>JACKDW010000021.1 GCA_020633295.1 Myxococcales bacterium
ACCACCACGACGGCGCGGAGTACTATAACAACCCGGGGCTGCAGGTCTCGTACCCGCAGGTCGCCGATCTCGACGACGACCCCCAGCCCGAGATCCTGCTGCAGAGCCCGCAGGGGATCTCGATGCTCGAGCACGACGGCGCGATCAAGTTTCAAGACCTGCGCCCGACCGGCGCGCCGCCGAGCACGAGCAACTGGTACCGCCCCTCGACCGTGCACGACTTCGACGGCGACGGCGTCTCGGAGTTCGCCGTCAGCGCGTACGATCGCTACGCGGTCTACGAGGCCGACGCGAGCATCAAGTGGACCGCGGAGGTCCTGGACGCCTCGGGGGTCGCCGGCAGCACGGCCTTCGACTTCCTCGGCGACGGCGTCGCCGAGGCGATGTACGCCGACGAGACGCACCTGTACACCTTCGATGACCTCGGCGGCGTGCTGCTGCAGGTCCCGCGCAGCAGCGGCACGATCATCGAGTACCCCGTGGTCGTCGACGTCGACAACGACGGCTCGGCGGAGGTCCTCGTGATCTCCAACGCCGGCTTCAACCAGGTCGGGCCGGCGCTGCAGGTGATCCGCGACGTCGAGGACCGCTGGGTCCCGGCGCGCCGAATCTGGAACCAGCACACCTACCACGTCACGAACGTCCGCGAGGACGGGACGATCCCGGCGCACGAGAGCAAGAGCTGGGAGGACCTCAACACCTTCCGCACGCAGGCGCAGGTCGGGGTGGGCGGCATCTGCAAGCCCGAGCCGCCGGGCTAACCCGAACCTCTCCCCGCCGCGACGTCCGACGCGCCCGCGACCCCGCGCGGCGAACGGTCTCGCTACAGCTCCGCCAGGCGCGCGCGCACCGGGCAGCGCACTTTCTCGCTCCACGGGAAGCGCCCCGACGGCGAGGGAGCGCGCGCGCCGGGCGAGGCGCTCCACTCGAGCGCGAGCGCGACGCTGGCGATCGCCAGCGTGAGCACGCGCAGCGCGAAGCGGGCGCCGACGCAGGAGCGCGGGCCGACGCCGAAGGAGAGCAGCGGTCCGCGCTCGCCGTCGGGATCGAGGAAGCGCGCGGGGTCGAAGCGCTCCGGCGCGGGCCAGCGCGCCGGGTCGGTGTGCACGACCCAGGGGATAATGAGGACTTGGTCGCCGGCGCGCAGCTCGAGACCTGGTCCGAGCGAGAGCTCGTCGCGCGCCTCTCGGATCAGGTACGCGATCGGGGGCCGAAGCCTGGCGGTCTCGCGCGCGACGGCGTTGGCGAGCGGGAGCCGATCGAGCTGCGCGAGGTCCAGCGGTCCGCGCAGCAGCGCGGCGGCGCGCGCCTCGGCGCGCAGCTCCGTGATCAGCTCGGGACGACGCGCGAGAAAGCACAGCGCCCACGCCAGCGTGGTCGAGGGGTTCTCGTACGCCGCCAACAACAGCTCGCGGCGCACCGGGTCGGGCTCGACCTCGGCGACGACCTCGACCGCGCGCCGCAGCCTCCGCACGCGGCGGGCCTCGTAGCGCGCGCCGAGCCGCGGCGCCGCGGCGAACAGGAACGCCCGCTTGCGCACGTCGGCCAGGCGCTGCGTCTCTCGCATCATGAGCGCCAGCGCCTCGCCCAGGCGTTCGAAGCGCGCGTCGGTCCGCGCGAGCGGCAGCCCGGCGACGACGCGGAGCGCGACCGTCGCGGCGAAGCGCTCGACGACCGGGAGCAAGTCCAGCGCGCCGCGGGCTCGCTCGACCTGCGCGCGCGCGTCGGCGATCAGCTCGCGCGCGCAGCCCTCGAGCGCCGCGAGCTGCGGGCCCGCCTCGGTCGCGCGGAGGTGGTCCTCGCCCTCGCGCCGCTTACGACGCCAGCGCGCGCCGTTCGACGCGACGATGTTCGCGCCGACGGTCACCGCGAAGATGTCCTCGACGACCGCGCGCGGGCGGATGAGCCGGGCGTGCTCCTCGACGAGCGCGCGCCGGATCAGCGCCGGATCCCGCGTCAACCACAGGCGCCGCCCCGACGGCAGCGCGACGCGGAGCGTGTCGCCGTGGCGCTCGTGCAGCCGCCGGTACGCGCGGTAGGGGTGCACGAACACCCCCGCCATGCTCGTCCAGCGCACGCGCGCCGGCCCGCGCGCGTCGTCTCGCGACGACGCCGCGACCCCCTGTGCTAGCTCCCACGCCGTCATGTCCGCCCTCGCTCCTCCACGCGTGGAGGTAGTGTCGCGAGGGTCGAGAATTGATCACTCGAGCGCGCGCGTCGCTCGCGTGCCGCCGAATCGACATGTTTCTCACGACAGGTGGAGCCGCCGCGGCCGGCCGCGGGTCCGCGGGTCCGACGGCCGCGGACGCGGCGCGCGGCGCCGCGCTCACGCAGGCGGCGCGTCGTCCGGCGGGCCGAGGAAGCCCTCGACCTTGTCGAGCAGCACGTCGATGCTGATCGGCTTGGTCATGAAGTCGTCGCAGCCGCACTCGCGCGCGCGCTCCTCCTCGCCGACCATCGCGTGCGCGGTGATCACGATGATCGGGATGTCCTTGAGCTCGCCGGACTTCAGGCGCCGCGTCGCCTCCCACCCGTCGAGCCGCGGCAGCGAGAGGTCCATGAGGATCAGGTCAGGCCGCTCGCGCGCCGCGAGCTCGATGCCGGTGAGCCCGTCGCCGGCCGTGAGCAGCTGGTAGTCGTCCTCGAGGATCTGCACGAGCAGGTCGAGGTTGAGGCCGATGTCCTCGATGATGAGAATCTTCTTCATGGAATCTTCTTCATGGTGTCTCGTCGCCCCCCGTCGCCTCCGCGCCGGCGGGGGCGCGCGCGTCACCGCCGTAGCGGATCGGGACGCGCAGGGTGAAGGTGGAGCCCTCGCCGAGCGCGCTCACGAGCGTCAGCGTGCCGCCGAGCAGCCCGGCGAGCCGCCGGCTGATCGTCAGCCCGAGCCCGGTGCCGCCCGCCTCGAGCGAGCGCGTGTCGACCTGGTGGAACTCGTCGAACACGCGCTCGTGCATGTCCTCGGCGATGCCGATGCCGGTGTCGACGACGGCCAGGCTGACGTGCTCGTCCTCGCGCCACGCGGCGAGCACGATGACGCCGGCGGGGGTGAAGCGCACCGCGTTGCTCAGCAGGTTGATGAGGATCTGCTTGATCTTCACCGCGTCCGTGAAGACCTCGATGCTCTCCTCGGCGATGTCCCAGGTCATCACCGTCTCGTCGCCGGTGATCAGCGGCTGCGTGATGCGGACGCAGTCGCGCGCGAGCGCGACGAGGTCGAAGCTCGCGGGGCGCACCTCGGTCCGCCCGGCCTCGATCTTGGCGATGTCGAGGATCGTGTTGATGAGCCCGAGCAGGTGCTCCGCGCTGCGGGTCACCTTGCCGAGGTTGGCGAGCTGCCGCTGCGGCAGCAGGCGGAAGCTCTTGCGCCGGACCAGCTCGGTGAAGCCGAGGATCGCGTTGAGCGGCGTCCGCAGCTCGTGGCTCATGTTGGCCAGGAACACGCTCTTGGCCTTGTTCGCCCGCTCGGCGGCGATCCGCGCGTCCTCGGCCGCGGCGTACAGCTTCGCGTTGTCGAGGGCGATCGACGCGAGCTGAGCGAAGCGCTCGAGCAGCGCGACCTCGTCCGGCGAGATCGCGCGCGCCGAGCCGCGCTCGAGCGCGACGCCGATGACGCCGCCGAACACCTGCGCCGACTTCTCGCGCCCGCGGTGAAACATCGGCAGCCCGACGACGACCTGCAGCGACGGGTCGGCGTCCTCGATCCGCTCTGGCCAGTTCGGGTAGTCGTCGACCACGATCGTGTCGCCGCGGGCCCAGACCGCGCCGGCGACGTCGACCCCGCGCGCGAGCTGGGCGCCCGCGGCCTCTTCGAAGCGCCCGGTGCCGATCGTCCGCCGCAGCGTGCCGCTGGGCTCGTCGAGGAGGTAGAGGAAGCCGTGCGCGGTGTCGACCAGCTGCCCGGCGCGCGCGACCAGGGCGCTCAGCAGCGACTCGGGCTCGAGCTGGCGCAGCAGCCCGAGCCCGGTCTCGTGCAGCGCGCCGAGGTACTCGTTCTGCTTGCGCAGCAGGTCGTTGGCCCGCGAGAGCTCCCGCGAGCGCGCGCTGATCACCTCGTCGATCCCGTCGAGCAGCGAGAGCGCCTCGTTGAGGCGCACGCGCTCGCGCGTGATGTCTCGCATCGCGCAGATCTGCAGCGCGCGGCCGCCCGGATCGTCGTAGAGCGCGCGCTGGGTCGAGATGATGTGCGCGTCGCCGGCGTGATCGACGAAGCGCTCCTCCTCGGCGAAGTTCTCCGCGGTCTCGAAGAACGCCTCGTCGTGCGCGCGGATCGACTCGTTCTCGGCCGGCAGGCTCTCTCGCGCCGGGCGCCCGACGAGCTCCGCGCGGGTGCGGCCGACGAGCCCGGCGTAGGCCTCGTTGACGTACACCAGCCGGTGCTCGCGGTCCTTGACGTACACGGGGCTCGGGATCGTGTTGACGACCGCGTCGAGCAGCGCGCGCGTCTCGTCGTGCTCCGCCTCGAGCGCCCGCACGCGCGCGCGCGCCTCCTCGAGCTCGCGCCGCAGGCTGTCCTCGTGCGTTGAGTCGCTCACTGCGTGTCCCCTCGAGCGCGCGCGCCCGAGCGCGCGCCCCGGAGAGCGCGCGAGCGAAGATGGTACGATCGAAGACCCCCGCCGCGAAAGCGAGGGCCTGTCCGATCGGACTCACGAGCGAGACGCGGCGCGCCGGAGACCGCGCGGGTCGATGCCGCGCGGCGGGGACGATCCGCGTATGCACGAAGACGTCGCGCGGCGAAAGGCTCTCCATCGGCGGACGCCCTCGCTTCCGGCCGCGGCGATGTTGTGACATACGGGCGATCGTGTCCGAGGGGCTCAAGACCACCGTGCTGCGCGAACGCCCGACGAGCGGCAAGCCGCCGCCGCGCGCGGGCGCGCTGCCGGTCGTCCCGCGCGACGCCTACGAGCGCGGCGCGCTGGTCGCCGAGGGCGGCATGGGGCGGATCTATCGCGCGCGCGATCGTCGTCTCGGCCGCGCGGTCGCGATCAAGGAGCTGCTCTCGGAGGACGCGTGGCTGCGGCGGCGCTTCATCCGCGAGGCGCTGATCACCTCGCGCCTGCAGCACCCCTCGATCGTCGCGGTCTACGAGGCCGGGCAGTGGCCCGACGGCGCCGCGTTCTACGCGATGAAGCTGGTCGAGGGGCGCACGCTCGCGGACCTGCTTGAAGAGACATCTACGATCGACGACCGGCTCGTGCTGCTGCGCCACCTCTCGGTCTCGGCCGAGGCGATCGCGTACGCGCACGACAAGCGCATCATCCACCGCGACCTCAAGCCGGAGAACGTGCTGATCGGGCCGTTCGGCGAGACCGTCATCATCGACTGGGGGCTCGTCAAGGATCTCGACGACGACGACGACCCGGACGACGCGCGCCCCACCGAGCTCACGCGCGCGTACCGGAGCGTCCGCGACGGGCGGCTGACGTCGGCGGGCGCGGTCGTCGGGACGCCCGAGTACATGTCGCCGGAGCAGGCGCTGGGCGAGCCGGTCGACCAGCGCACAGACGTGTACGCGCTCGGCGTGATGCTCTACGAGCTGCTCACGGGCGCGCAGCCCTTCACCGGCGAGACCGCGGGCGAGATCCTCGGCAAGCTGCTCGATGGGCCACCCAGCCCGCCCGAGTCGCGGTGCAAGGAGGTCCCGCGCGAGCTCGCCGCGATCGCGAGCAAGGCGATGGCGCGCGAGCCCGCCGCGCGCTACCCGAGCGCGAAGGAGTTCGCGGCCGAGCTGCGCCGCTTCGAAGCCGGGCAGATCGTGCTCGCGCACCGCTACGGCTCGCGCGAGCGCGTGCTCCGGTTCATCCGCCGCAACGCGCAGCTGCTCGTGGTGCTGGGCGCCGCCTCGCTCGCGCTCGTGCTGCTCACGGGCCTCGCGGTGAACCGCGTGATCGCGGAGCGCAACCGCGCGACGGACGAGCGCAACCGCGCGACCGCGGCCGAGCAGCAGGCGCTCGCGTGGTCCGATCGCCTCGTGCTGCTCAACGCGCGCAACGAGCTGGCGCGCGATCCCAACAAGGCGCTCGCCTGGCTCAAGGAGCTGTCGCCGGGCTTCCGCGCGTGGGGCGAGGTCCGGCTGATCGCCGCGGAGGCGCGCTCGCGCGGCCTCTCGCTCGCGCTGCGCGGCCACGCGGGGCCGGTGAGCGAGGGCCGGTTCTCGCCCGACGGCGCGTGGGTCGTGACGGTCGGCGACGATCACACCGCGCGCGCCTGGGACACGAGCACGTGGGAGAGCCGCGCGCTCGAGGGCCACGAGGACGAGGTCTGGAAGGCGCGCTTCTCGAGCGACGGCGAGCGCGTGGCGACGTTTGGCGCGGGCCCGCGGGTGATCGTGTGGGACGTCGGCGCGTGGACGCGGCGCGCCGCCTTCGAGGGTCACCGCGAGCCGGTGTGGGACGGCGCGTGGGCGGGCGGTGACCGCTACCTCCTGGTCGTCTCGCGCGGCGCCGGCTACACGCTGCACGAGCTCGCGAGCGGGCGCAGCCACGCGCTCTCGCGGAGCTCGCGGCGACACGTGGGGCTCGCGGTCTCGCAGGACGGGCGCACGATCGCGTACCCGGACGGCGATCACATCGTCGCGCGCGCGCTGGACGACGAGCGCGGCCCGCTCGAGCAGCAGCTCGCGGACCCCGAGGGCGCGCTCGAGCTCGGGGGCGAGCTGGGCTCGGTGGTCTACGCGATGGCGCTCTCGCCCGACGGCACGCAGCTCGCGGCCGGCCTCGACGACGGCGAGATCCGCCTGTGGCCGCTCGAGCGCGGCGCGACGTCGCGGACGCTCGGGGAGCACGCCGGCGGCGCGCGCTCGGTCGCGTTCACGCGGGACGGCGCGTCCGTGCTGTCCTCCGGCGCCGACGGGGTCGTCCGGCAGTTCTCGATCCAGTCGCGCCGCGAGAGCGTGATCGGCCAGCTCGACACCTCGATCGCCCGCCCCTTCGCGTTCGACGGGCAGCGGATCGCGGTCGCCGGCGGCGACGGGCTGATCCACACCTGGGACGTCGAGACCCACAAGCACCGGGCCTACTACGGGCTCGACAACAACCCGCTGTCGGTCAACCTCGCGCCGAACGGCGCCGGCGTCATCGCCACCGACTTCGAGGGCGGCGTGCGCGTGTGGACTGAGCTGACGCCCGACGGCGAGCTGCTCGCGCGCGGCCCCCAGCGCGCTCGCTGGTCGGCGCTCTCGCCGAGCGGCGAGGAGGTCGCGTTCGTCGACCGGCGCGGGCGACCGCGCGTGTATAACCTGTCTGAAGATTCCTCCCAGACGCTCGGCCGCCAGCGGCTCCGCGAGCTCGACGGCGGCCGCTGGTCCCCGGGCGGCGCACGGCTCGCGCTGTGGTCGCGCGACGGCGTCGTCGAGCTGCTCCGCGCCGACGATCAGGCCGCGCGGCGCTTCACGGTCGACACGCTGACGGCGCTCGCCTGGCGCGGCGACGACGCCGTCATCACGGCCGCGCGCGACGGCGTCCTCACGCTGTGGGACGCCGAGGGCGACACGTCGCGCGCGCTCTACCGCCAGGACGCGCCGCTCACCGCGGTCGTCGCCGACCCGGGCGGCGCGTGGACGGCCGCCGCCGACGCGAGCGGCCGCCTGCTCGTGCTGGGTCGCGACAGCGACTCGCCCGCGATCATCGAGGCCCACCGCGGGCACGTGCTCGAGCTCGCGGCCTCGCCGGACGGCGCGCTGCTCGCGACCAGCGGCTCCGATCACAAGATCAACGTGTGGCGCGTCGACACGGGCGCGCGCGTGCACACCTTCTCGGCGCAGACCGACACGCTCGGGCTGCGCTTCTCGCCCTCGGGTCGGCGCCTCGCGGGCTGGGAGCCGCGCTGGGTCTGGGTCTGGGACCTCACGAGCGGCCAGCGCACCGAGCTCAAGGGCCACACCGCGGTGATCAACGCGGTCGTGTTCTCCGAGGACGAGACGCACATGGCGACCGCCTCGGTCGACCAGACCGCGCGCCTCTGGGACCTGTCCACAGGTTCTAGTCGCGCGCTGCCGGGCACGGCCGAGGTCTTCGACGTCCGCTTCGTCCGCCACGACCGCGCGCTGGTCACGACGGGCGCGGACGGCAGCGTGCGCCGCTGGGCCGACGACCTGCCCCGCGAGGCCCGCTACCTGCGGGCCTGGATCGACGACGCGACCGACGAGCGCATCGACTGGGCCGAGATCTAGGCCGACACGGCGACGCGCCACCCCTCACGATCGCAGCTGCTCCTCGAGGAAGCCAAGCAAGCTCGCGCGCGCGCGCTCGACCGGCGGCTCGCCGCGCCCCGCGGCGAAGTACCCGTGAAAGCCCCCCGGCACGACGTCCAGCGTCACCGGCACGCCGGCCGCGCGCAGCCGCTCGGCGTAGTCGAGGTCCTCGCGATAGAACAGGTCCAGATCGCCCACGCTCAGCCAGGCCGGCGGCAGCCCGTCCAGCTCGACGCGACGCGCCGCGGCCGCGTAGGCCCCGACCTCGGGGGCCCCCGGCGCGACGCCTAGGTAGCTCGACCAGCCGAAGTGGTTGCTGCGGTTGTTCCACACGAGGTGCTCGAGCGCCGCGCGCGACTCGTCCGCCGCCGTGCGATCGTCGAGCATCGGGTAGACGAGGCACTGACAGCGCGGCTGCGCGCCGCCCTCGTCGCGCAGCCGCTGGCACAGCTCGGCCGCGAGCCCTCCGCCCGCGCTCTCGCCTCCCACGGCGACGCGCGTCGGCTCGACCCCGAGCTCGCGCGCGCGCTCGAGGAGCCAGCGCCAGGCCGCGACGCAGTCGTCGAGCGCCGCCGGGTAGCGGTGCTCGGGCGCCAGGCGATACGACGGCGCGACGACGACGACGCCCAGCGCCCGCGCGAGCCAGGCGGACTGGGCGTCGACCAGGCACGGGTGCCCGATCACCCGCCCGCCGCCGTGCAGCCAGAGCACGCCCCCCGCGGTCCGCTCGACGCCGCGGGGCGTGAACACCCGCAGCTCCTGATGGTCACGCGCGACGATCCGCAGCGAGACGCCGTCGGGCGCCCGCGCGACGCGACGCAGTCCCCGCGTCAGCGCGTTAAAGCCGCGCGCCACCCAGGGACCGAAGGTGAGGTTGGGCAGCCGCCGAAGCGTCGAGCGCAGCGCGGGATCCACGTGGTCCTGCCAGCGAACCGCGGCCCGCTCGCCGCGGGCGACCGCGTCGAGCACGGCGAAGCCACGCTGGGCGCCCGAGGTGAGCGCGCGGCGCAGCGCCGGCGCGAGCGGCCTGCCGAGCGCGCTGGGCCGGAACGCGACGCGCCACGTCAGCGTGCAGCCGCCCTCGTTCGGGGTGACCTCCCAGCGCTCGGCGAGCTGCTCGAGCAGCGCGCTGTTGCTGCGGCGGAAGTAGAAGCTCATGCGCTCGCCGTGCACCCACTCGGTGAACACCTCCTCCGCGACGAGGCCGCGCGCGCGCGCCGTCCTGGTTGAACCTGACCCAAAGGGCGGGTCCGAGGTCCACTCGACCTCGAGCCGCAGCCACGCGCGCCAGTCCTCGGCCCGCGCGAAGCTCTCGAACAGCTGGTCGGGCGTGCACCGCAGCGCCGCGCGCTGCCGGAGCTGCACGGGGAGGTCATCGAGCTCGTCGGGACGAACTGGCCTGTGGTCGCGCACGGATCCACGGTAGCCCAGTCGCCCGCCTGGCGCGCGCGGAGCTTCGCGGCCGGTCACGAGCCCGCGGTCGCGATTGTCCTCGCGCGCGCGCTCGGGCATGGTTGCGGCGATCGGAGGCACCACGGATGGAGCGCGTACTCGGAATCGGCGGACTCTTCTTCAAGGCCAAGGACAGGGCGGCGCTCGCCGCCTGGTACAAGGAGAACCTCGGCGTCCCGCTCGAGGACTGGGGCGGCGCGGTCTTCAAGTGGCGCGAGGACGACCCGGAGGGGCGCGCGTTCACGGTGTGGAACGCGTTCTCCGACGACACCGACTACTTCGCGCCGAGCGCCAAGCCGTACATGGTGAACTTTCGCGTGCGCGACCTCGACGCGATGCTCGCCCAGCTGCGCGCGGCGGACTGCGACGTCGTCGACAAGGTCGAGGACACGGACTTCGGCCGCTTCGGCTGGGTCATCGACCCCGAGGGCAACAAGATCGAGCTGTGGCAGCCGCCCGCGGGCTGACCTAACAAACAGGTTCAACGCGTCGCCGGGCCGCTCACGCGCGCGCCGACACGACGATCCCGCGCACGCGCTCGACGAAGCCGCGCAGCGTGTCGTCCTCGGCGACGCCGTGGTTGACGTGCCGCCGATCCGCCGTCCACTCGCAGAACATCACGCCGCTGGGGACGAAGTGCGCGTCCGTGCGCTCGAGCGTGTAGTAGCGCGCGGTGTACGGTGAATTGCCGTCCGGCGCCTCGGGCCCGAGCGTGAGCACGAAGCCGACGAACACCGCCTCGGTCACGCAGGCCGCGTCGGGCAGCTCGATCACGGTCAGGAAGGTGCGCTCGGCCAGGAGCACGCGGTGGAGCCGCGCGTCGTCAAAGGAGTGGTTGTAGCCGCGCCCCTGCGCGCGGCTGAACTCGCCGGCGTCCTCCCAGATCGCGGCCAGGAACTCCATGGCGCGCTCGCTGCTCATGACCGAGAAGAACCGCCGCGGGCTCTCGAACACGTAGCCCGGGAGCGCCCGGTGGGCGTAGGTGTAGTGCTGGCAGCGCGCCTCGCCCTCGGGGTCGTGACCCCGGGGCCCCTTCCCACGGTCGTCGTCCATACGCTCGCAGTATGGCAGGCGCGCCCCCCGAGCAGCGGCGTTTCCGGGTCGCGGTTCCGCGCCCGGTTACGAAGCGCTTACCTGGCGACTGCGCCAGCTTTTCCAGAATCGCACAATCTCCGCCCCGGACGCCCGTCGAAGCGGGTGTAGGCGACAGCGCGCGAGACCGCGACGCCCGCCGCCTCTCCGCTCCCGTTCCTCTCCCTTCCCTTCCTCCTCACCTCCCTTCTCACCTCCCTTCCTCGGACCTTCCGAACTGGAGAACCAGCCATGACCACGCTCATCTCATCCTCCCTCACCCTCCTCCGCAGCAAGCTCACCGCCGGGATGTTGGCGCTCGGCATCGTCGCCGGCCTCGGCGGCGCGGCGGCGCACGCCAGCCCCGGCCCCGCGGCTCGCGGTGACGGCAAGGGCAAGGTCGCGCGGGTCTGTGATCGCGTCGAGTGCAGCGACGACCAGCGCGCGCAGATCAAGCAGATCCTCAACGACCGCAAGAGCGCGCACATGGCCGACCGCGCGAAGGCCCGTCAGCTGACGGCGCAGCTCTCGGCCGAGCGCAGCAAGCCCGCCCCGAACGAGGCCGAGCTCAGCCGCCTGCACGCGCAGCTCTCGGCGCTCCGCGACGCCAACCGGGCCCGCATGCGCGAGACGGCCGCGCAGCTGCGCGAGGTCCTGACCCCGGAGCAGCAGGCCAAGGTCGCCCAGGCCCGCGAGCGTCGCGGTGATCGGTCGGGCGCCAAGGGGCGCGGGCACGGCCGCGGGCACGGGCCCAAGGCCAAGGGCCGCGGCGGGCCGAAGGGGCACAAGGCCGACAAGCGCGGCGGCCCCGACAAGCGCGACCTCGCGAAGCGCGGCGGGCCCAAGTCCCACGAGCGCGGCAACGGCGTGGCGAAGCGCGGCGGGCCGAAGGGCCACGAGCGCGGCGAGGGCATCGCGAAGCGCGGCGGGCCGACGCGAGCCAAGGCCGACAAGCGCGGCGCCCAGAACCCGCGCGCCATGGCCAAGCGCGGCGGGCCCAAGGCTGACAAGCGCGGCGGCCCCAGCGGCTTCAAGGCCAACAAGCGCGGCGCCCAGAACCAGCGCGCCATGGCCGGCCGCGGTCACAAGCGCGGTCCCGGCGGCCGCGGTCAGGCCGCGTAGCGACGCCGCCCCCCGGTGATCACGAGCGCAGCGGGCGTCTCCTTGGAGGCGCCCGCTGCCGTTGGTGGGTCCGAGCGCGTATAGCCCCCCGGTGATCACGACGCAGCGGGCGTCTCCGGGAGACGCCCGCTGCCGTTGGAAGGTCCGAGCGCGTATAGCCCCCGGCGAACGCAGCGGGCGTCTCCTCGGAGACGTCCGCTGCCGTTGGTGGGCGCGAACACGTATAGCCCCGCGAAGCCGATCGCCGCGCTCACGGTCGAGCCCGCGCCGCGCGTCGCAGCGCGCTGGCGCTTTCGATCGGCGCGCCGCTTGTCCCGCTCACACTTGCGATCGCAGGGCGCCGGCTTGGCCCGACGCGCCGGGCGTGCGCGCTTCGGCGCCGGCGGCTCGCAGACCTCGGGCTTCTCGACGATCCCCGGGCTGCGCGGCGGCTTGGCCTCGCGCGGGCCGGCTCGCTTCACGTGGGCGTCGAACCACTCGATCGTCTCGGCGAGCACGTGCTCGACCGACTCGCGCGCGGCGTAGCCGTGATCCTCGTACGGGAGCATGACGAGGCGCGCGGTCTTGCCGGCGCCCGAGAGCGCCTCGTAGAGCTTGACCGACTGGAACGGCCGCGTCCCCGGGTTGGCGTCGAGCTCGCCGTGGATGAGCAGGAGCGGCTCGTCGAGCTCGTCGGCGTGCAGCGTGGGCGAGAGGCCGAGGTAGGTGCGCTCGGCCTGGTACAGGGTGCGGCGCTCGTTCTGGAAGCCGAAGGGCCGCAGCGTGTGGTTGAACGCGCCGCTGCGGGCCACGCCCGCGCGGAACAGATCGGTCCACACGAGCAGGTTCGCGGTCATCAGCGCGCCGTGGCTGTGGCCGAACACCCCGACGCGCGCGCGGTCGGTGACGCCGAGCTCGACCGCCTTGTCGATCGCGGCCTGGGCGTTCGCGGTGATCTGCTCGACGAAGGTGTCGTAGGCCGTCTCCGTGGGGCCGACGACGGGCATCGCCGCGTTCGAGAGCACCGCGTAGCCGGCCAGCGCGAGCATCACCGGCGAGGCGCCGCGCGGGAGCGTGAAGCTCTGCGGCGAGTTGCGGTTCTGCCCGGCCGCCGCGAGGTCGGTGTAGTCGAGCGGGTAGGCCCAGACCACCGTCGGCAGGCGCGTGCCCTCCACGTAGTCCGGCGGCAGGTAGAGCATGAACGAGAGCGGCACGCCGTCGGCGCGCGTGTAGTTCACGAGCCGCTTCTCGACCTTGCGCAGCTGCGGCGCGGGGTCTTCGAAGCGCGTGATCGGGCGCGCGCTCGAGCGGCGCGACGCCTCGCCGGGGCGCGCCTTCGCGTCCGGCGCACCGACTGTACGAAGAAACAGGTTCGGCGGCTCGGTCGGCGACTCCCGCGAGGTCAGGAAGGTGCCCTTGACCGGATCCAGCGCGCCCGCGTACTGCTCGACGCCCTGGGCGTCCGAGCGGAACAGCCGCTCGGTCTTGAGGGTGTCGAGCGCGAGCCGGTCGACGAAGGGCCGCGGGCCGTCGTCGGTGTCGCCGCGCCCGCTCAGGTAGATCGCGTTCTCGTGCTTGCGGATCGCCCACGCGCCGCTCGGCAGCGGGCGGTAGATCGGCGCGCCGGGGTCGCCGTAGCGGTCGTCCCAGTTGCGATCCCAGATCACCCGCGGCGCGACGCCGCGGGCGTCGACGTCGATCAGGAGCGTGCGCTCATGGTGCTCGGCGCGATCGATCTCGTGGACGAGCGCCTGCCCGCCGCCCTCGATCCACTCGATCCCGCCGTAGCGCTCGCGCAGGCGCAGCAGCTCGACCGGCGCGCCGCCGATCGTCTTCATCATCAGGCGATCGTGCTCGGGCACGTCGGCGTAGCTGTCGCCGCCGTCGAGCGCCTCGACCCAGGTCAGGGTCGCGGGCGCCGTCGCGCGCCACCGGTAGCCGCGCGGCCCCGTGCGCGCGCCGTGGATCGGCACCTCCTCCGCGAGCGGCTGCTCGGCGACGCGCTCGACCACGGCGCCCTGCAGATCCCAGACCTCGACGCGCGCCGGGAACCGCCAGTGCGCGCGCTTGTACGAGTACGGCCTGTGAAGTGTCCGAACGAGCAGGTGTGCGCCGCCGGGCGCGACGTCGACGCGCTCGAGCACGCCGGGCCCGCCGATCGGGCGCGCGCGCCCGGTGCTCACGTCGACGAGCGCGAGCTGGGCGGTCGCGTGGTAGTCGAACAGCGCGGCGTCGTGCGGGCCCTGCAGCACGTCGCGGACCTCGTAGGTGCTGCTCGCCACCTCCGCGCCCGCGCTCTCGCGGATCGTCGGGCCCGTGGGCGTCGCCGGGGCGACCGGCGCGGCCCCTCGCCGCGCGCGCACGGTCTTGACGACGAGCGTCTTGTCGTCGGGGAGCCAGGCGAGCGCGTCGCCGAGGACCGCGTTGACCTGCACGCCGCGGATCTTCCTGGCCCGCGCGGACTTGATGTCGAGGACCCAGAGCTCGGCGCGCTCCTCGGTGAGGTTGAGGAACGCGACCTTGGTGCCGGCGTCGTTCCAGCGCAGACCGCCGATGCGCATGCCCTCGGGCAGCGCGACCGGCTGCGGCGTCCCGTCGGGGATCGCCTGCACGGCCAGCTCGTAGGTGCGGAAGCCGCCGTGCGGCGCGTTGTTGCGCGGGTTGAGGCGCTCCCCCGCGAGCCGGAGCATGGGCTCGGCCAGCTCGGCGATCGACGGGTACACGCGGCTGCGCGCGAGCAGCATGACGTCGCCGCCGGGGCTGACGAGCGTCGCGGGGGTCGGCGGCGCGTCGAGCAGCGCGCGCACCGGCGCCGGCGCCTGCTTGTAGCGCGCGGGCCCGGCCGCGTCCGCGCGGGGGGCGACCAAGAGCAGGGGCGCGGCGAGCAGCGCGAGGAGCACGACGAAGATCCGGCGCATCGCGTCAGTGCTACCACGAGGACGCGCGCGCGCGCGACCGCGACGCCGGCGAGCCGCTGATCCGCTGATCCAGCCTCGGCTTCTGCTTCTGCTTCTGCTTCTGCTTCTGCCTCTGCCTCTGCTTCTGCTTCAGCCGCTCGAGCTCGGCGCGTCGTCCCAGCCGCGTCGCTCGAAGCGAAACGGCAGACGCCGGAGCTCGCCGCCGATCAGCGCGCGCTGGTGAATGAGCCCGCGGCTGAGGCAGCGGTAGCGCTCGAGATCATCGCACAGCCCCTCGTCGCCGCGGGCCGAGAGCGCCGCGCGGCTGCGCAGCGCCTCGGCGAGGCGCTCGCCGACCCACGTCCCGACGCTCATCGACGCCGACATCACGAAGTAGATGATGACGACGAGCATCAACGCGCTGACGGTCGCGAGGGCGTCGACCATGTAGCGCGGCGGGTTGGCGATGAGGAAGCTGAACAACGCGACGAGCGCGCCCGCGCCGACGCCCGCGCCGACCCAGCGCAGCAGCTCCGCGAGCTGCCGTCCGTAGCCCGCGACCTGGTCGATCGTGTGGGAGCCAGCGCGGCCGACGAGTCGCACCGCGAGCGCGCGCGTCGGAGAGCGCGCGGGCTCGGCGTCCTCCGGGGTCGCGTCGCCGCTCGCCGCCACGAGCTGCGGCAGCGCGGCCGCTCCCCAGCGGTAGCACTCGAGCCCGAACTCAGCGCGAAAATCACCGCGCGCGACGCGGATGCGCAGGCCGTCGATGGGGCCCTCCACGGGCCGCGAGGTCACGGCGTAGCCGTCCTCGACGGGGAAGAAGTGCGCGGCCGCGCGGCTGAGGTGGCGCTCGAGATCGCTGAACTCCGGCCGCAGCTGTCCCTCGGTACGCCCGGGGCACGCGAGCGACCAGCCGAAGCTCTCCTCGAGATCGCGCCGCACCAGCCCCGTCTCCACCGCAGACACCCCGTGATCAAGCTAGCCGCGCCCGGCGGCGTCGTCCACCTCGACGCGCCGCGCGTGTCGAGGCGGCCCGTCGCCACGTCGCGTCGCGACTCGACGGCCGCCGCGCGCCGGTTTTGCTATCGTCCCGCGGCATGTTCGGCGTCGGGCCGCAACGGAATTTCTCAACGCTCGCGCGCTGGGTTCGTCGCGTCGAGCTGACGCGACGACTGTCCTGTGGCAAATCCGGCTCGCCTGAAGACCGGGGTGAAGACGCGGACGCCCTCCGAGCCGCCTGGCGACGCGCGAGCCGAGACGTGGCCGCGCGGGTGGCCATGGCGAGCGTGCGCGAGCGGTTGGCGGACGGTCACTGGACCGCGAGCTCGCTCGAGCTCCGCGCGCTGGACGTGTCCCTCCCGCTCGCGCAGCGCGCCGCCTTTGAGCTCCACGGGCCGGATCTGGACGCGCCGCGGGCCGCGCTGCTCGAGCGACCGGTCGCGCTGCTGGACGCCCTCTGGCCCACGATCAGCGCGATCGAGGCCCTGCCTCCAAACAGCCAAACGCGCGTCCGCAGCGAGCTTCAGGACTGCGTCTTCAACCTCGCGCTCGCCGAGTACGCCGCGGCGCGCCGCGATCAACTCGCGCGCGCGCGCGGCCGCCCCGTCGACGCCCCGTCCCCCCTCGATCCGCGCGCGATCGACGTGCCCGCGTCGGAGTCCATGCCGGTCGCGGGTCACCCGTGGCACCCGATGTGTAAGACGCGGCTCGGCCTGACGCTGCGCGAGAACCTGCGGCACGCGCCCGAGCTGCTCGGCGACGGCGCGTGCGCGGCCGTGGATGTCGACGCGCGGCACGTCGCCGCGCACGGCGAGTACGCCGCGCTCGCGCCCCGGCTGTTCCCGCCGGCGCCGCGCGGCCTCGTGCGCGTCGCCGTGCACCCCGCGCAGCTGCGCGCGCTCCCGTCCCTTCTGCCATGTTCGTGGGGACAGGTGATCCAGCGCGCCGCGCTCCCGCCCAGGCCCGCGCGCGCGCTCCTCAGCCTGCGGACGGTCGCGCTCGAGCCCCCGGGCGAGGGCTCGCTGCACGTCAAGCTCGCGCTCAACGTGCACACCACGAGCTGCGCGCGCACGGTGTCGCCGATGAGCCAGGCCAACGGCCCGCAGCTCAGCGCGCTGCTCGAGCGCGTGCAGAGCGTCGACCCGCTCACGCGTGGAGCGTGCGCGTGCAGGCCGACCTCGGCGGCGCCGGGCTCCGCCCGGACGTGCACGGCGACCGCGCCCGCCAGCTCGGCGTGCTCCTCCGCGAGCCCCCCGACGCGCTCGCGCGCGCGATCGCGGCCCCGGACGAGCCGGCGATCTGGGTGTGCGCGGCCCTGGGCGAGCGCGCCCCGGGTCACGACGCGCCGCTGATCGCCGCGCTCGCGGACGGCTACCCCGGCGCCCCGGCGGCGCGCGCCGAGGCGATGATCGGCGACTACATCGAGCGGCTCGTGCCGCCGCTCCTGCGGCTGCTCGTGGCCCACGGGCTCGCGCTCGAGGCCCACCTGCAGAACTGCCTCGTGGTCTCGTCGGCCGGGCGCGTGCGCGGCTTCATCATCCGGGACCTCGGGGGCGTCCGCGTCCACCGCCCGCGGCTGCGCGCGGCCGGGCACGCGATCGCGTTCGCGCCGGGCTCGTTCATCGCCACCGACTCGCTCGACGAGGTCCAGCGCAAGCTCAGCCACGTGCTGCTGCACGCGCACCTGACCGCGGTGTTCGCCTGGGCCGAGCGCGCGCTCGGGCTCGACCCGCGCGTCTCGTGGGCCCGGGCGCGCGCCGTGATCACCCGCGCGCTCGCGACCTGGTCCCGCGAGCCGCGGCTACGGGAGGCCTGCGCGCGCGACCGCGAGTTCCTGCTCGCGCCGCGCTGCCTGGCCAAGGCGCTGTTCCGCATGCGGCTCATCGATCGCAGCAGCGAGTATCGCTACACCGAGGTCGACAACGCGCTCGCCTGAGCGCGAGCGGACGGCGCTCCCGGGCCGCCGCGCTCGCTTTCAACACGGGCTGCCTGGCCTGGTATCGTGCGGGCATGACGACGGCGAAGGATCGCTCCCCGCTCCTGTTCTCGATCCCCGCGTACGACTACCTGCGCGAGGAGCTGCTCGCGCTCGGCGGCTTCGAGCGCGGCGAGCTGAGCACCAAGCTGTTCCCGGACGGCGAGCGCTACATGCGGCTGCAGAGCGACGTCGAGGGTCGCGAGGTCGTGCTCGTCGGCGGCACGATCGACGACGCGGCGACGCTGATGGTCTACGACCTCGCCTGCGCGATCGTGAAGCTCGGCGCGCGCAAGATCACGCTGGTCGTGCCCTACTTCGCGTACTCGACCATGGAGCGCGCGGTGCAGCCGGGCGAGGTCGTGACCGCGAAGACGCGCGCGCGCCTGCTCTCGTCGATCCCGCCGGCCAGCTACGGCAACCGCATCGTCCTGCTCGACCTGCACAGCGAGGGCATCCCGCACTACTTCGAGGGCGAGCTGACCGCGATCCACGTCTACGGCAAGCCGCTCGTGCGCGCCGCGGCGCGGCGGCTCGGCGGCGACGCGGGCGAGTTCGTGCTCGCGTGCACCGACGCCGGGCGCGCCAAGTGGGTCGAGTCGCTGGCCCAGGATCTCCACGTCACGCCGGCCTTCGTGTTCAAGCGGCGCCTGTCCGGATCGGAGACCGAGGTCGCGGCCGTGAGCGCGCAGGTCGAGGGCCGGCGCGTGATCATCTACGACGACATGATCCGCACGGGCGGCTCGCTGCTCGGCGCGGCGAGGGCCTACAAGGACGCCGGCGCCACGAGCCTCGCGGTCATCACGACCCACGCGCTGCTGCCCGGCGACGCGCTCGGCCGCCTGCGGCGCAGCGGGCTGTTCACCGACATCGTGGCGACCGACAGCCACCCGCGCGCGCGCGAGCTCGCCAGCGAGGGCCTCGCCGTCGAGAGCTGCGCCGCGCTCCTCCACGAGCACCTCTGATCGGCGGCCCGCGCCCTCCGCCACGATCCTCACCACGATCCTCGCGCCACCGCGATCCTCGCGCCACCACGATCCATCACGATGCAGCTCATCAAAGTCGCCGCCGCCGCGGTCAACCAAACCCCGCTCGCCTGGGACCAGAACCAGGCCAACATCCGCCGCGCGATCTCGCTCGCGCGCGCCCAGGACGTCACGCTGCTGTGCCTGCCCGAGCTGTGCACGAGCGGGTATGGCTGTGAGGACAGCTTTCACAGCCGCGGCGTGATCGAGCAGGCCTGGCGCGTGCTGACCGAGGTCGCGCCGGCGAGCGCCGGGATGATCGTCACGCTCGGGCTGCCGATCGTCCACCGCGCCGCCGTCTACAACGCCGCCGCGCTGCTGGTCGACGGCAAGATCGCCGGCCTCGTCGCCAAGCGCTTCCTCGCCGGCGACGGCATCCACTACGAGCCGCGCTGGTTCCGGGCCTGGCCTGAGGGCAAGACCGCCGACTGGCGCCACGACGGCGCGCGCTACCGCCTCGGCGACCTCATGTTCGAGGTCGGCGGCCTGCGGATCGGCTTCGAGATCTGCGAGGACGCCTGGGTCCCGAACCGCCCCGGCGGGCGGCTCGCCGGGCAGGGCGCCGACTTCATCCTCAACCTCAGCGCCTCGCACTTCGCGTTCGGCCGCCACGAGCACCGGCGGCGGCTCGTCATCGAGGCCTCGCGCGCGTTCGGGACCACGTACATCTACGCCAACCTGCTCGGCAACGAGTCCGGCCGCGTCATCTACGGCGGCGACACGCTGATCGCGTCGTGCGGGACGCTGCTGGCCGCGGGCCCGCGCTTCGGCTTCGAGTCGGCCTACGTGTCCTCGTGCGTCGTCGACGTCGACGCGACGCGCCTGTACCACGCCCGCACCGCGAGCTTTCAGCCGACCGTCGAGGACCCGCCGGGCAGCGTCGTCGAGGTCGCCGCCGAGTTCGCGCGCGCGCGCGTCGAGCTCGGCGCGTCGGCGGTGCGCGACCCCGCGTGGGCGCGCGAGCGCGACTGGAAGTTCGAGGAGTTCACGCGCGCCGAGGGCCTCGCGCTCTACGACTACCTGCGCAAGAGCCGGCTGCGCGGCTTCGTCATCTCGCTCAGCGGCGGCGCCGACTCGGCCGCGTGCGCCTGCCTCGTGTACTACGCGATCGCGCTCGCGGTGCGCGAGCGCGGGCTCGCGCCCGTCTGCACCGCGCTCGGCTATGACCCCAAGGCCATCACGTCGCTGCCCGCGCTGATGCGCCGGCTGCTGACCTGCGTCTACCAGGCCACGCGCAACAGCTCCGAGACCACGCGCGCGGCCGCGGAGGCCGTCGCCACGGCCGTGGGCGCGGACTACCTCGAGCTCGACGTCGACGCGCTCGTCGAGGGCTACACCAGCATGGTCTCGGCCGCGCTGAGGCGCCCGCTGACGTGGGAGCGCGACGACATCGCGCTGCAGAACATCCAGGCGCGCGCGCGCGCCCCCGGCGTGTGGATGATCGCCAACATCCGCCACGCGCTGCTGCTCGCGACCAGCAACCGCTCCGAGGCCGCGGTCGGCTACGCGACCATGGACGGCGACACCAGCGGGAGCCTCAGCCCGATCGCCGGCATCGACAAGGCGACGCTGCGCGAGTGGCTGCGCTGGGCCGAGGCCGAGGGGCCCGAGGGCGTCGGCCCGATCCCCGCGCTGCGCACGATCAACGCGCAGCAGCCCACCGCCGAGCTGCGCCCGCAGGAGGAGGGCCAGACCGACGAGGGCGACCTCATGCCCTACGCGATCCTCGACGCCATCGAGCGCGCGGCGATCCGCGACAAGCTGCCGCCGCGCGACTGCTACCGGCGCCTGCGCGCGAGCCACGAGCAGCTCTCGAAGGCGACGCTGTTCGCCTACATCGAGCGCTTCTTCAAGCTCTGGAGCCGCAACCAGTGGAAGCGCGAGCGCTACGCGCCGTCGTTTCACCTCGACGACGAGAACCTTGACCCGAAGACCTGGTGCCGGTTCCCGATCCTCTCGGGCGGCTTCCGCCGCGAGCTCGAGGAGCTGCGCGGCGAGCTCGGCCTCTGACCGCCCTCACGCGCGATGGCGAAGATCCCGGTCGACTACCGCCGGTTCCTCATCACCGGGCGCTTCGGCCCGCTCGAGGTCGGCGACCCGTGGACGAAGGTCGTCGCCGCGCTCGGCGAGTGCCCGGACTACGGCGAGGACAGGTGGGGCACCGGCTACGCGACCTACGGCTGCGTCGACATCACCACCCGCGAGGGCGCGGTGCTCACGATCAAGCTGACGCTGCGCCGCCCGCACCTGCGAGACCCCGCCCCCGCGCCGCCGCCGGAGGCCGTCGAGCTGCTCGAGTTCGAGCGCCCGGCGCTGACCGTCGCCCAGGTCGATCGCCTGCTGGCGGACGCGGGCGTGGAGCGCCGCACGCTCGACGCGCTCTGCGACGCGACCACGACCTACTACCAGACCGCGGCGGGTGTTCACATCCAGCTCGAGCGCGGGCGCGTGCTCGCGGTCTGCGCGCAGGGGATGTTCGCCGGGTGGGTCGAGAGCGCCTGACTCTCGAGTCACGTTCGAACCTCGTCAAGATCACGCCGCGGGCGGGTCGTCGAGCTCCGGGTAGCGACGAAAGATCCCGTCCTCGCCGAACGGCAGCCGCCGCGGCGACGCGAGGTACGACGCGATCCGCGGGAGCCCGGCGACCTCCTGGCGCAGCGCGAGCAGCCGCGGGATCGTCGGCTCGACGCGCGCGAGCGCGTTCGGGAACGCGTAGGCGAGGCCCTCGAGCGTCTGGAACATCGAGAGGTCCACGTAGCTGAGCTGGTCGCCGACCATGGTCCGCCCGCCGCGCGCGCTGTTGTCCTCGAGGACACCTTCGAAGTAGGCGAGGAACTTCGGCAGGCGCGCGCGCCGGAACTGCTCGGCGTAGACGCGCGCGTGCTCGCGCTGCTCCTCGTAGCGCCGCGCCGGCGCGATCGGGTGATGCGTGTTGTGGGCCTCCGCGACCAGGTCGGCGATCGTGAGCTGCAGCTGGTTGGCCTCGGCCTGCAGGAGCTCGTCCTCCGGCGCGAGCCCGTGCCGCCGCCCGAGGTACCAGCAGATGTTCGCGACCTGCGCGAACATCCGCCCCTCGTGGCGCAGGATCGGCGGCGCGAGCGGGCGCAGCCCGCCCGCGACGTCCTCCCCCCGGATCACGGCGAAGACCGCGTCGACGCCGCCGTACTCGTCGAGCCGCGCGATGTCGCGGTACGCCGCGCCCGCCTGCTCGAGCACGAGGCGGACGTACTCGCCGCGGCCCTGCAGCCCGGGCCAGTAGATCAGCTCGTAGGTTGGCGCCACGTGGTTCGCGCCCGCGCCCGGGGGTAGTCCTCGCATCTCGCTCGCCTCCTGCGCGACCGCAGGCCGCGAGCGCGAGCATAAACCACCAGGGCGCGGGCCGATGGCGACGAGGCCAGGGCGCGCGCGGGTCCGCGCCCCGCGACCGGGCTCACCCCTCGAAGCACGAGTAGATCAGCTGCACGGTGCCCAGGGTCTGGTAGTCGGTGCACGCCGCCCCGCACAGCTCGATCTCGGTCTCGCTCTCGTCCGTGTAGCGCCACCCGTCCGTGGTCGCGCAGTCCACGTCGTCCGCGATCGGATCGGGGTACTCGACGCCGTTGATCTCGACCTTGGAGAACATCTTCATGTCGGGCACGTTGAGCGTGATCTTGCACGAGAGCACCTCGCTCGTGAAGATCTGCTGGAGCGCCGCCTCGAGCTCGATCTTGTTGACCGCGTTGTAGAACTTCTCGCTCGGGTCATCCTTCGGCGAGCCGCCCGCGAGCGCGGCGTCGTTGAGCACCTCGTAGGGGTTGATCCCCTGGGCGTCGACCTCGTTGGCGATGTCGACGCCGACGACGAAGGTCGTGATGCCCGCGCTCGCGGCCGCGGCGATCGTCGGGACCAAGTTCACGTCGTAGGCGAGCAGCTCGGCGTCGTCGGCCGCCGACGTGCTGCAGTTGGCGGCGCCGTCGGTGATCAGGATGATGTAATTCGCGTTCATGTCCCCGAGGCCCGCCAGGTGGTCGATCGCGGAGTTCATGCCCTTCTCGGCCGGCGTGCCGCCGGCCAGGTCCATCGCGCCGGCGGGCGGGATCCCGGCGAGCACCGCGGCCGCGTTCTCGAAGTCGACCAGCACCTCGGGCTCGCCCGCGACCACGCAGGCCTGCGGGCCGAGCACCGCCTGCGCGTCGACCGAGGGGAACAGCTGCGCCCCGAGGTTCATCTGCGAGTCGAACGACTCGCCGATGATCTGCACGACCTCGTGCAGGCTGCGCCAGCGCGTGACCTTGGGCGTCGCCGGCACGCCGGGCTCGGCGTCCTTGACGCCGTCGTCGTCGAGGTC
This sequence comes from Myxococcales bacterium, assembly GCA_020633295.1. Taxonomy (GTDB): domain Bacteria; phylum Myxococcota_A; class Polyangia; order Nannocystales; family Nannocystaceae; genus JACKDW01. The sequence goes on from JACKDW010000021.1 coordinate 23,039, forward strand.
GTCGGCGTCGTCATCCCAGTTGTTGTCGGGGTTGACCATCGAGCCGGACTTGTCGAGCACGAGCACCACGTTCGGCGGGATGTACACCTCCTCCTCGTTCTCGTCGGCGCCGCAGAACAGGGGATCGAGCTGACAGAAGCCGTCCTTGCAGATCTCGTCCGTCTCGCAGTCGGCCTCGGTCTCGCAGGGCACGCCGTCGGTCCCGCCGACGCCCTCCGTCGTCCCGACGCTCGTCCCCGCCGTCGTGCTGGCGTCGGTCTCCTCGCCGCCGGTGCTCGCGTTCGTGTCCGGCAGCGTCAGGATCCCGCCGGAGGTGTCGCTCGTCTCGGCCATGCCGTCGTCGCCGCTGCACGCGAGCAGCAGCGCGCCGGAGAGCGCCAGCGCCACGCCGCCGAGGCGGCTCCAGGGGATCGAGGGTGATTGCTGCATGATCGTCACTTCCTTACGGGTCAACGCCGTCGCGGCGCCGTAGCGCAGCGCAGCGGTCGCGACGCGCCGCTGCCACGGTCGGCACACGGTCTCGCGCCGCGCCTTCGGTTGAGCGGACGCGCGGCGCCGGAGCGCCGCGATGAAGCCCGCACGGCCGCCGCGCGGGCGGCTCGGCGCCGTCACGGGCTCGGCGTGCTCGCCGAGCGCCGCGCGTCGCCGCGAGGGTCCTGGTGAATCTGCCCCCTTCGACACCCGGTCCCGTGGGTTTTACGGAAACCGATCTCGAGGAATTCGCGACCGCGACGTGCGCGGATGTAGGCCGCGCCCGACCGCGCGCCCGCGCCCGACCGCCGCGGCGACGCCAACAACATGTCTCTTAATTCAGGATACGCGGCGCGCTCGGGCGCGCGGCGACGGGCCCGGCGTGATGGTGCACGAGCCGCCACTGACCGCGCTCGCGCACGAACACGTTGGTCGCGGACAGCTCGGAGTCGCCGAGCCGCTCGACGCAGAGCACGACCGCGGCGGTCGCTGACTCGCTGATCACGAGCGGGTCCTCGCACGCGATCGGCGTCGCGCCGCCCGCGAGGAGCCGCCGCCAGCTGTTCATCACCGCGACGCGCCCGACCAGCGCGCGCCAGCCGGGGTGCACGCACGCGACCGCGGCGTCCTCGGACCACAGCTCATCCATCGCGCGCGCGTCCCCGCGGGCGAAGACCTCATAGAAGCGCGCGTTCGCGGCGAGCACGTCGTCGGTCATCACGGCGCCCAGTGTACCCGAGTCGCGGCGCGGCGCCGCGGGCGGCCGGCGCTCGCGCGCCGACATGCCTCCCGGGACATCGGTGACTGTCCTCTTCACCAGCTCAGCGCGCGAGCGTCACGGGACCGTGGCTCACGGATCGCCCGGCGGGCGCGCGCGCCGTGGATCGAGCGCGTCGACGAGACGCGACGCCGCCGCCTCGCCGAGCTGCAGGACCTCGTGGCACGCCGGCGCCGACGCCTCGATGACGAAGCCGAGGTCGGCCTCGGGAGGTCGACCCTGCAGCTCCTCCTGCAGCTCCTCCTGCAGCTCCTCCTGCAGCTCCTCCTGCAGCTCCTCCTGCAGCTCCTCCTGCGGCTCCTCCTGCGGCTCCTCCTGCAGCTCCTCCTGCAACCGCTGCTCCGACGTCCCCGTCATCGCGTCGCGTTCGCGCGCGCCTCGGCGCGCTTGAGGAGCTCTAGGTTCTGCCGATCAACCTCGCTCAGCGCCTCACCGGTGATCGCCTCGGCGCGCGTGAGCGCCGGCAGGCCGCGCTCGGCCCAGTCCTCCGGGCGCTCGTCATAGAAGAACGCGGCGAGGTCCTCGTCGGCGAACGCGTGCCCGTGACGCGCGCGCACGGCCGCCGAGAGCTTGCGCAGGCTCAAGGGTGAGTAGCCGAGCTCCTCGTGATCCAGCCAGACGTCCGACTCGGTGAGCCGCTCGCCCGCGAGCACCTTGGCGAGCGGCCCGGCGATCGTCTCGACGTTCACGTCTTCGAACAGCGAGGTCACGCGGCTCGCCATGCCGTCGAGCAGCTCGATCGCGCGCGCGCACCGGGTCTCGGGGTCATCCGGGGACTCGCAGCTCGTTCGCACGCGCGCCGCCATCCCCCGCAGCTGCGCGCGGGTGTAGCGGAGCTCGAACACGGAGCCGTAAGACGGATCGAGCGTGAGCGCCTCGGCGTCGATCGTGTCCCCGTAGCCGAGCTTCAGGTAGGTGTCGACGCAGCGCGCGGTGAGCTCGGCGGGCGGCGACGCGGCGAGCACCCAGTCCCGCTCGCACGCGGCGATGTCGTCCGGGATCGCCACGGGGAGCGGACGAAACGCGCCCTCCTCCACGGGCGTCGGCGGCGACGCGACCTCGGCGTCGGCGACCGCGGCGGGGGGCGACGTCTCGGGCGCGCGCGCCTCGGGGCGAGGGGCGACGTCTCGGTTCACGGGCGCGGCCGACCCGGCGGGCGCGTCAGTCGAGGTGCAGGCGACCAACACGGTCGCGGCGACGATCAGGGAGCTCCGCACGCCACGGAGTCTGCCACGTCCACGCGCGCGCCGGCGACCGCGGCGACGTCACGCGCTCACGACCCCGACGACGTCGCGCGCGGCGCGGAACCGCCAAACAGCTGGGGGATGAGCAGGATCCCGCAGCCGCTGGCGACGTAGCGGAGCTTGTGATTCGAGGTCAGCGTGGCCACCCAGTCGAAGCGGCCGAGGTCCGCGAGCGGGAGGAAGTCGCCGGTGCCCGGCGCGCTCGCGCCGTACAGCACGCGCAGGCCGTCGTAGTAGGGCGCGTCGAGCTCGCGGCGCTCGAGCGCCGCGCCTGGATCGACGGCCGTGAGCGCCGCCGCGACGCGGTCGCCGAGGGTCGACGCGTCCGCGCGCGCGAGCACGACGATCCGCCGCCCGGTCGCGGTCCAGCCACGCGCCGCGCAGGCGTCCAGCAGCCGCGCGTACACGCCGAGCTGGCGGGCGAACGCGGCGACTTCGAAGCCGTCCTCGGCGCGAGCGCGACCCGCCTCGGCGAGCGCGAGCATCCGGAAGTGGCGCGTGTACCCGGGGACAGGTCGAAGCGGCTGCGCGCGCAGGACCTGATGGATCGTGCACAGGCGCGCCGCCGCGCGCGGCGAGGCGCGCAGCCGCGTCGCGCACTCGATGGCGAGCACGTTCGTCGGATCCGAGACGACCTCGGTGCCGCGCGCGGTCGAGAGCGTGCGGTCCTGGGACGTGCGCGCGACGACGGAGCAGCTCCCGAGCGGCGCGACCGGCGAGAGCAGCAGCGCCTCGTAGTCCGCCGCGGCGGCGAGCGCGAGCCCGTCAAGCCGGTGCGCGAGCCGGAGGTCAAGGGTCGACGGCGCGACGAAGCCGTCGCGGCGACGCTGCTCGAGCAGGCTCGCGGGCCGCCGCCGCGCCGCCTGCCGGGCGCTCAGCTCGAGCAAGGTCGCCGTCGTCGCGCTCGGTGAGCCGCGGAGCAGCTCGGTGAGCGCGAGGCGCTCGCGGGTTCGTTCTCCGGACATGCGCTCGCTCGCCCGCATCCTCGCGCGCGCCAGCGCCGATGACCAGCCGGAGGGCTCGCGCGGCTCCCCACGCCGACGCGCCCGCGCCCGCCGCCGCGCAGGTACGAGCGCGCGGGGACCCGCGCGTGCTCCCGCGCGCGCGCGCGTGTGCGGATCCCCGCTTCGGGCGTTTCGCCCCACCATGATCCAGTCACGACGCCCGCGCGGCTACCCCGTCGGTAGCTGTCTTGAAAGACACCCGGATGCATCACCGCCAGGAGCCCCCCGATCCCCGCGCGCGGCCGCCGGAGCCCGCGCCCGTCGACGAGGCGACGGCCCGGACCGTGTACCTGCGCCCGACGCAGGAGGAGCCCCCCGACGCGGCCCTGCGCGACGCGGAGCTGCAAGAGGAGCTGCAAGAGGAGCTGCAAGAGGAGCTGCAAGAGGAGGCGGCCGGGAGCCACCTGCCGACGGTCGCGATGGGCGACGAGGAGCTCACCGAGCTCGTCAACGACGACCCGACGCGCCTCGGCCACTTCGTGATCCTCTCGCGCCTCGGCGAGGGCGGCATGGGCGTCGTCTACTCGGCCTACTCGCGCCCGCGACGCCAAGCATCCGGGATCGTTGCGATCTTCGGGTGGCGCAAACGGAGGTTCCCGAGGTGTACCACCGTCGTCCTCCGAGTCACGCGGACGCGACGGAATTCGCCTCGGCCACGGAGACGAGGCGCAACGAGACCTCCGTCGACAGCTCGGCGCGCCCGACGACCCTGCGGTACTGTCCGGACGTGAGCCTCTGGGATCGCGTTAAGGGTTGGTTCAGCGGGGGCTCACGCGGCGGTGGCGGGCAGGTCCCGGAGCTCGCGTGGATCTCCGCCGAGGACAACCCCTGGGGGGTGCCGGTGCTCGACCTGCGCCCGGTCACGCTCGGGATGAGCTCATACTCGGAGAACCCGATCTGCGCCCAGAACGCCGTCTCGTTCTCCGGCGAGGATGGGACATGTTTTATCGAGCAGGTTCCAGCGGAGGCCTCGGAGTGGCCCGTCGCGCTGCGCTACCGAGTCGCGGATGAGCTCGCGGACGGCGTGTTGTTCACGCCGGAGGTCATGGAGCACAAGTGGGCGCTGTTCTTCTTCCGTGACCGCGCGCGAGTCGACCGCGGCCGCGTGCTCTGCGTGCGCAGCTGGACGCGGACCGTGCAAGCCGTCGCCGAGGGCACGCTCGACGGGGAGCAGCTCGTCCTCGACACGCTGCGCGGGACGATCGTGTCCGACGCCCGCGCGGAGGCGCAGGCGCGCGCGCTCGACTTCCTGATCCGCAGCCACGCGCTCGACGAGATCTACCCGGCGCCGATCGAGGGGATGGAGGCGGCGCCGCAGACCGCCGCGCTCACCTGCTTCAGCCTGTGGGGCAACCGGGCGCTCTACGCGACCCATCACCCGCTCCCCGACGATCCGCCCGACGATCCGCTGCGCACGATCTCGCTGCTGCACATCGCGGTCGCGCGCGGCGATCTCGAGGCGATCGCGGCGCAGCTCGATCGCGGCGTCTCGCCCGAGCTGCGCGGACGCGACGGGCTGACGCCTGTGCACTGGGCGTGCGCCGCCGAGCGCTGGCAGGAGGTGTTGCGCCTGCTGCTCGAGCGCGGGGCGAGCGTCGACGCGCGCTCGCTCCAGGGGGCGACGCCGCTGATGAACGCGATCCAGGCGCGCTCGCTGGAGGAGGCTCGGTTCTTACTCGGGCACGGCGCCGATCCGCGCGCTGCTGATCGACGCGGCTTCACCTCGACTCACCGCGCGGCTGAGATGGGCTATCTCGAATTCCTTGAACTGCTGCTCGAGCACGGTGCTGACCCGCGAGTCGCGGCGGAGGGGCATACTCCGCGCTCCTTGGCCGAGAAGAAGGGCGAGAAGGCAATCGTCGAGCGCATCGATCGCTGGATTGCGAGCCAGTAGCGAAGCTGGTTGCGACCGCGCGACCGGTTGACCTCCGCGCACCGCCGACCTCGAGCGCTCCTACTGAGTTCCCCAACGCGCAGGCGCGTCCCGCGATTCAAGAAAGACCATCGGGTTCCCCTTGCTCGACGAGCGAGAACGACCAAGTTGAAGCTGCCCCAGAGTTCTTGTGCTTCGACGGAGAAGCGGGGACGCCGCTCGATACTCCGGATGGCGAGCCGAGCGGTCTCGTGGACTGCGGACACTTCGTCAACCGCGCGACGGCGATCGACTGCGGCCCCAATGTCGAAGGCTGCCAACGCGACGCCGACTGTGATGCTGACCAGGTGTGTATCTGCCCAGACACGGTACCTCGCGACTACGCTCGCCCGACGAGCAACAACTACATTTGGCCCACGGGATCGGAGTCGAAGTGTGTCCTCGCCAGCTGCCGCGTCAACGCCGACTGTGACTCAAACGAGTGCTCCCTGGGGACCAGGAATTTGATCGGCTGCGGATCCGATGGTCCCGGCCTAGCATGCCGAACCGAGACTGACTGCACGTTCGAGAGTTCGTGCCCGCCGATCGGGTACATCGAGCAGAGCTGCTACATCGGCTTAGGGTCCTGGCGCTGTAACGGAGACGCCTGTAGCGACTAGTAGCGAACCGCGTTCAGCCGAGGTCACCACGGTGCGATCCCGCAGTGCGGCTACGATGCCCCCGCGGTACACTGGTCGTGTGGCGAGGAACTCTCGTACGTGGCGAACGTGTGCGAGCATCATTATCGCTGCGCTCGCGCTCTGGGCGTGCCCTCGTGCGCGCGCGCTCGCGTGCTCGTGCGTCGGAGTTTATGGCGCCGGGCTGCCCTATGTAGGGGAAGAGCTGCCAGCTAGTGCCCGGGCCGTGCGGTGGTGGGTCAACCCCTACCGCGATCCAGAGCCCGAGCAGGTCGAACTCGTACAGTTGCTCGAGTCGGGCTCGACTCGCCCTGTGATAACGACCATCGAAGTGCTCGATCACGACCTGCGGCTAATCCGCCCGCGCGGCGGCTGGAAGCCTGACGCACGCTATCGCCTCACGACGCGGGCGCGAAGTCGCTATCGCGTGCATGACCTTGCGGACAAGTTGCTCTACCGCCGGTACTTGGACGACCAGATCCGCGAGTTCACGGTTCGAAAGACCCCCCTCGAACTCGACGCGACGGCGCGCTCCTCCGCACTCACCGTCACGGTTCAGGTCGATAATGAGCTGAGCATGGTCCTCCTCGAGCACCCGAGTGCCTGCGAAATGGAGCGACGCGTGCTGGGGGCACGCGTGTCCTTGTCCCTCGCGCCCGAACTCGCGCCGCTGCGCGAGTCGTTTCAGTTCGCAACGCTGGTCGACGGGCAGCCTTGGTGGCCACGTGAGAGCAGCTGCCTGCCGCATCCGCGCGGTCGCAGCTGGCGCCATCGGTCCGGCGCGCCGGCGGGCAACGACCTCGTAGTCGTAGAGTGCCCCGTCACAGAAGACACCGAAGCGAAGATCGTTGAGGCCCGACCGGGGATCGGTGTCGCGCCGGGCGATCACGTCGTCGAGATCGTTGCCAGGCTCCCGGATGGGGGGATAGAGCTGCGGTCCACGCCGACACGCTTCACGCTCACCTGTCCCAACAACTCCGGGAACTTGATCCCGCTCCGATCCAATCTCGACGAGATCGAGGTCGTCATCCTGACGCCGGCGACGGATGAAACCAACGCGTCGAGCCCACCACCGGTGGCGCCGCGAGGTGGTTGTCACATCCACCGGCGTGCGCCAGCGCCGGTAACGATCGCGCTGCTCCTCGGGCTCCTGGTGACGAGCACACGCCAGCGCCAAGCTCAGCGTGAGGACTAAAGGGGAATGGTCAGCACCAACGACCTCTCCGAGCCATGCAGATCACTCGATGTGCCCACTATGTGCCACGGGCTTCGCAGGATCCGGCGTCCTGGCGCGGCTCTCCGCGTACTCGCCAAACCATGAAAAAGCCCGGTCTCGCGGCCTGAGGTGACGAAATCAGCGTACTGCCGGAGGTGGCCGCGAGACCAGGTTTGTGGATGAGGTAGTTCTCGGCCTACGACGAAGAGCTCGATCGCAAGGTCGCGATCAAGCTGCTCGCGCGCGCGCCGCGGGGCGAGACGACGGGCCACGCGAGGATCCTGCGCGAGGCCCAGGCGATGGCGCGCCTCTCCCACCCCAACGTCGCGCAGGTCTACGAGGTCGGGCACCACCACGGGCGCGTGTTCGTGGCGATGGAGTTCGTCAAGGGCGTCACGCTGCGCGCCTGGCTCGCCGCGCGTCGCCGCCCGTGGCGCGAGATCATCGAGATGTTCGTACAGGCAGGTCGTGGGCTCGCGGCGGCGCACGCCGCCGAGCTCGTGCACCGCGACTTCAAGCCTGATACCAGACGCGGCGCCGCGAAGACGCGCTCGCGCCCCGCTGCACGCGGTCTCGTCTGCTTCTGGTGAATTTCGGGCGCTACGCGATTCGTGCCAGGTAGCCCGAGCACGCGGGGCGCTGCGCCCAAACTGGCACCGTGGCGGAGCCGCGACCGCGGGGTCGCGCACCTCAGGGGGCCGCGAGTCGCCCGATCGCGGACTCCTTCAAGCTCCCCATGTACAGCACGCCGCCGACCTCCTCGACGCTGGTGATCGGCGCGAAGCCGCCGTCGGGATCCTGGAGGTTGTGGACGACCCGTCCGTCGACGTCGAGACCAAGCACGAGCCCGCGACGCACGGGCTTGGGGCGCAGCGCCGCGGGGAGCCGCATGATGATCTTGCGCAGCGAGGGGTAGGGCGCCAGGGACTCCGCCGCCGGGTTGCGCGGGGCGAAGAACGCGACCCAGAAGGTGTCCACACCGTTGCAGGAGATCCCGTCGGGGAAGCCAGGCAGGTTGTCGATGAACACGTCGTGGTTGCCGGCGCGCGGTCCCGAGAGCCAGTAGCGACGAATGCGGTACGCGCCCGTCTCCGCGATCAGCACGAACGCGCCGTCGGGGCTCACCGCGACGCCGTTGGCGAACTGCAGCCCGTCCATCAGGACGCGGACCTCGCCGTCGGGCGCCTGGGCCAGGAGGCGACCGTGACCGCCGTGCTCGATAATGTCGGAGAAGTACTCGTGGATCCCGAACTTCGAAGACGCGTCGCTGAAGTAGATCGTGCCGTCCGGCCCCACGTCGACATCATCGGTGAAGCCGTACGGGAGCTCGGCGGCCGCGCTGCTGAGCAGCTCGACGGCGCCTGCGGCGGAGACAGAGAGTAACCCCTTGATCGCGTCCGCGACGATCAGGGTACCGTCGGGCGCGAAGTCCAGCCCGAGGGGTCGTCCGCCGGTATGCGCGAGGGTCTCCGCGCCGGTGCCGTCGGCCGCCATCCGCACGACGCGTCCGTCCTCCATCCCAGCGTAGAGGCGCCCCTCACCATCGACGGCCACGTCCTCGGGCCCATGCCCCACGCCCTCACCCACGCGCTCGAGGGCCGAGAGCGCGTGGTTGGCTGCGTACACGCCCTCGAGCGGCGGCGGCGCCGGCGGCTCCCACGCCACCGGCTCGACCGAGACGGGCCAGGCCAGGAGGTACAGCAGGAGCAGGACAAAGATCGCTAGCAGGATCCGCTTGAGTCGCTTCATGGTCGCTCCCGTGGGTCCCCCGTGGACCGAGCGTCCAACAGTACCGAGTTTCACGGCTGGTGGCACGAAGCGCGGCGTGCTCCTCCTGCGACGATTCGACGTTGCTTCGACTCTCGATGCTCTTGGTCCCAGCTTGACGTCCCGTCGCCGCATCGGCGATGACGGCCGTGACCCATGGAGCTCATTCGTACCTACTTTCCCGATCGAGAGGTCAAGCGCGGCGCGGTGCTCGAGTGGGAGCGTCGACGCGCCCGCGCGGTCCTGCGAAAGCTCGGCGTGCACCCGATCGGAGACGACCTGGCGACGCTTCATGCCCAGCTCCTGGAGCGCAAGCTCCAGCTCGGCCCGGACGGCCTGAGACAGCGTCTGCGCGGCGAGCTCGCCATCTCAGACGTCTTCGCAGGGGTAATGGCGCGCCTGTCGCGTGGCCGTTGTCGCGTCTGCACGATCGACCTGCTGGCTCACCGTGGTCGCGCGGATCGCTTCCTCTCCTGGTTCGAACGCGCCGCGCGGAGTCATGATGACGCGACGATGCTCTCGGCGACCCCCGACCACTACCTTCTGCGAACGAGCGAAGGTGACGTGATGGAGATCATCGAGACCACGGGGGGCTCCCCGGTCGCCAGTCGCTTCTTCGTCGATCCTGCGGACCGGGTCAGTTTACAGACACCCGAGGACGCGTCGTTCCCCCTGCGCTTTGCAGGCGTGGCCAGGACGAAGAGCGGTCGATCCATCGGCGGCGTGTGTCACCAGTTCCGCGACGAGGGCGAAGGCTTTCGCGCCCGGCTCACGATCGAGTTCCCGGCGTTGATGCCGGCGGCGATGATCCGCGGCCACCAGTGGCACCTGGCGAGCGAGTTCAGCAACTGGGTGCTCGGCTACCTGAACAGCGACATGGTCTAACCCGCGCCGCGTGGCGCTGAGAGGCGCTGGAACCGTATCGGAACCACGCTCGCGCGCTCGCAATTTACGCAGGCCAGTCAGCCGCTTACGGAGAGCCCGCGGTATCCAAGCCTGACAACGTGATGGTGGGCGACGACGGGCGCGCGCGCGTGCTCGACTTCGGGCTCGCGCACACCCAGCAGCCGACCACACCGCCGCCCCCGGCGGACTGCTTCGCCGACACCGCGCAGGGCGACGAGGGGCCGAATTCCCAGAGCGCGCTGAGCAACGACCTCACCGTCGCGGGCAGCATCCTCGGGACCCCGGCCTACATGGCGCCGGAGCAGCACGTCGGGGAGCGCACCGACGCGCGCACCGACCAGTTCGCGTTCAACGGAGCGCCCGCCGCGTAGCCGTCGCGCGCCCGGGCGCTCGATGGTTCACGCGGCGCCGGCCCCAGCGCGGCCCCAGGCGCGCGCGCGCGCGACGGCTACGCGGGGGCGCTCACTCGATCATCACGTCGCCGAGCGCCGACGGGAGCTCGTTGTCGCCGATGTTCGCCGTGCTCGAGTAGCCGAGGTTGCCGTAGCTCCCCCAGCCCCAGCAGCGCACGCCGCTCGTCGTGGTGCGCGCGCAGACGGAGAGGTAGGTCGTCGTGAGCTCGGTGACGGGCGCGCCGACGCCGGCGTTCGGCGGCGGCATCTCGCCGAGGCCGTCGCCGATCTGCAGCGTGCTCGCGAGCCCGAGGTTGCCGTACTGGTTGTGACCCCAGCAGCGCACGCTCCCGTTGGTCAGCGCGGCGCAGGTGTGCTCATAGCCGCCGTCGATCGCCACGGCGTCCGCGCCGAGCTGAATCACTCCGACCGAGGCGGGCGTCTCGTTGTCGCCGATCTGCGTCGTGTTCATCCGACCCAGCTGCCCGCGGTTGTTGTAGCCCCAGCAGTTCACCTGGTTGTTGTCGAGCACGGCGCAGGTGTGTCGGCGACCGGTCCCGATCGCGATCACGGCGCCGCCGACCTGCACGGCGCCAGCGGTCGCCGGCGTCTCGTTGTCGCCGATCTGCGTCGTGTTGGCGTAGCCGAGCGCGCCGTTGCCCGCGTAGCCCCAGCAGTAGACCTCGCCGTCGGTCGTGCGCGCGCAGGTGTGGATCTCGCCGCACGAGACCTCCGCGACCGCGACGCCGCCGAGCTCGACCGTGGGCGCCGCGCTCGCGGGCTCGTTGTCGCCGTACTGCGTGGTGCTCGCGGTGCCCAGCTGCCCGTACGGGTTCTGGCCCCAGCAGCGCACGTTCTGGCTCTCGAGCAGCGCGCACGTGAAGTAGCGGCCCGCGGCGAGCTGGATCACGGGCTCACCGACGGGGACGTCGCCCGCGCTCGCGGGCGACTCGTTGTCGCCGATCTGCGTCGTGTTGCCGTAGCCGAGCGCCCCGTGGCCGCCGTAGCCCCAGCAGCGCACGCTCCCGCCCTCGAGCAGCGCGCAGGTGTGATGCTCGCCAGCGACGACCTGGGTCACGGGCCCGCCGACGTCGACGATCGGCGCCGCGTTCGGGTGCTCGTTGTCGCCGATCTGCGCCGTGTTGCCGATGCCGAGGTTGCCCCACGAGTTGCGACCCCAGCAGCGCACGTCGCCGTTGTGGAACACCGCGCACGAGTGATAGTAGCCGTGGGCCACCGACTTCGCGCCGCTCGAGAGCGTGCAGTCGGTCTCGCAGCCGTCGTCGTTGACGCCGTTGCCGTCGTCGCAGACCTCGATCCCGTCGTAGACGTAGCCGTCGCCGCAGCTCGCCAGCGCGCAGGTGTCGATGCAGTCGTCGGCGTTGTCGGCGTTCGCGTCGTCGCAGTCCTCGACGCCCTCCTGCACGAAGCCGTCGCCGCACGAGGCCGGCACGCAGGTGTCGAGGCACGCGTCCTCGTTGATCGGGTTGCCGTCGTCGCACTCCTCGACGCCCTCCCACACGGCACCGTCGCCGCAGCTCGCCTCGGCGCAGCTCGACAGGCAGGCGTCGGTGTCGTCGCCGTTGCCGTCGTCGCAGATCTCGCCCGGCTGCAGCACGCCGTCGCCGCACGTGGCCGGCACGCAGGTGTTGGAGCACTCGTCATCATCGACGTCGTTGCCGTCGTCGCAGCCCTCACCCGGGCCCACGTAGCCGTCGCCGCAGCTCGCGGCCACGCAGGTGTCGAGGCAGCCGTCGGTGTTGTCCGCGTTGCCGTCGTCGCACTCCTCGCCGGGGCCGGCGAAGCCGTCGCCGCAGCTCGCGCCCAGGCACATGTCCGTGCACGCGTCGTTGTTGTCGCTGTTGCCGTCGTCGCACTCCTCGACGCCCGCCCAGACCTCGCCGTCGCCGCACGAGGCCTGCACGCAGGTGTCGAGGCAGTCGTCGGTGTTGTCCGCGTTGCCGTCGTCGCACTCCTCGTCATCCGCGAGCTGGCCGTCGCCGCAGACCGCCCCCGGGCCCGCCGTGGTCGTCGTCTCGAAGGGGTCCGTCTCGGCGCCCGTCGTCGTCATGTCGGGCAGATCGGTCGTCACGCCGGCGCCGGTCGTCGACGACGACGTGACGCTGGTCGTCGACGTCGTGATGTCCGTCTCCGTCGCGTCGCCGCTGTCACCGCACGCGACGAGCAGCGCGGTCGAGACCGCGAGACAGACGATTCCCCTATTGTGTGCGAGCGCGCTCATCGCAAAATAATATGTCCTTATAGACATGTTCATAAAGTAGTTTCTCCGCGCGGCGAGACGACGATGTGCGGACGAGGCTCACCGCGCGTCGCGGTCGCTGGGGCGTGACGCCACGTCGGCCGCGAGCGGGCGCCCGTCCGCGACCACGCGCGCGACGTCACCTCGGGCGCGCGGCCGCGATGCGTGATTGAACGGCGTGCGCGAGACGTTTCTCGACGAGGCGCTCGCGCGCGCGGGATGGGGACATTCGCCACGAGCTGCGCGCGCGCCCGCAGACGCTCGTCGCGTGTCGCGGTGTCGCAGTGTCGCTCACGCTCCCACGACGCGCGCGCTGACCCGCGCGTGACGTGAGCTCGCGTTGGCGCGAGGACCCGTCGGGCCTCGGGTCCACGCGACCGCCGCGCGCCTACCTGACGCGTCGTCGCTCCGCGCGCGGCGAGACGCGGGCGCCTCGATCACGTCACGACGCCGAGCTCGCGAGCGACAGGTGGCGCTCCGCAGACGTCCGCGTCGCACACGACGGCGTGCCCTCCCCGCGACGCCGCGACCAGGATGTCGAGCGCGTATCGCTACACGAAGCTGATCTCTGAGTAATTCATGCAGGCCTCATCGCGGCCGCGCGGCCGCGGCAGACCACGACCGCGGACGACGACGCGACGCGATCGGGAGACCCCCGCCCGGGCCCTCGTCGCGCCGCGCTCGTTGGCGGCGACGGGTCGCGGTGATAGCGTTCGCGCGTGATCCGTACCTCGCGGCGCTCTCTGGTCCTCCCCCTGTTCGGCGCGCTCGCCTGTGGCGACAGCGACGCCGGCACCGACGCCGGCACCGACCCGTCCTCCGCCTCGACGTCCGCCTCGGACGCGAGCGCGGGGCCAACGAGCGCGACCGAGTCAAACACGAGCGCGACCGAGGCGAGCACGAGCGCCGGGCCCACGACAGACGACGGGACGAGCGCGCCGGGCACCACGAGCGACGACACCACGGAGCCGGGGACGACGACGGGCGAGCCGTCGGGTCAGCTGTGCGACGGCTTCTCGAGCTCGTCGAAGTCATGGTCGCTGCCGAGCCCCAACGTCCCCAACGGCGCCGACCTCTTCGACGACCCCTTCTACGACCTCTACCTCGCCTGTGAGGACGACGCGGTCGAGCTGTCGTTCTCGCTGATCGATCTCACGGGCGACGGCGCCGTCGACCTCGTCGTCACCGACGCCTGCGACGCCAAGGGCGTCGGCACCACCGAGTGGCGCGTCTACGAGAACACCGGCGCAGGCTTCGCGAGCAACTCGACCTCGTGGGCGCTGCCCAGCCCCAACGTCCCCAACGGCGACGACCTCTTCGACGACCCGTCCTATGACCTCTACCTCGCCTGCGACGACGACGCCGTCGAGATGACCTTCTCCCTCATGGACCTCACCGGCGACGGCGCCGTCGACCTCGTCGTCACCGACGCCTGCGACGCCAAGGGCGTCGGCACCACCGAGTGGCGCGTCTACGAGAACACCGGCGCAGGCTTCGCGAGCAACTCGACCTCGTGGGCGCTGCCCAGCCCCAACGTCCCCAACGGCGACGACCTCTTCGACGACCCGTCCTATGACCTCTACCTCGCCTGCGACGACGACGCCGTCGAGATGACCTTCTCCCTCATGGACCTCACCGGCGACGGCGCCGTCGACCTCGTCGTCACCGACGCCTGCGACGCCAAGGGCGTCGGCACCACCGAGTGGCGCGTCTACGAGAACACCGGCGCAGGCTTCGCGAGCAACTCGACCTCGTGGGCGCTGCCCAGCCCCAACGTCCCCAACGGCGACGACCTCTTCGACGACCCGTCCTATGACCTCTACCTCGCCTGCGACGACGACGCCGTCGAGATGACCTTCTCCCTCATGGACCTCACCGGCGACGGCGCCGTCGACCTCGTCGTCACCGACGCCTGCGACGCCAAGGGCGTCGGCACCACCGAGTGGCGCGTCTACGAGAACACCGGCGCAGGCTTCGCGAGCAACTCGACCTCGTGGGCGCTGCCCAGCCCCAACGTCCCCAACGGCGACGACCTCTTCGACGACCCGTCCTATGACCTCTACCTCGCCTGCGACGACGACGCCGTCGAGATGACCTTCTCCCTCATGGACCTCACCGGCGACGGCGCCGTCGACCTCGTCGTCACCGACGCCTGCGACGCCAAGGGCGTCGGCACCACCGAGTGGCGCGTCTACGAGAACACCGGCGCAGGCTTCGCGAGCAATTCCAAGTCCTGGTCCCTGCCGGCGCCGAACGTCCCGAACGGAGACGACCTCTTCGACGATCCGTACTACGACCTCTACCTCGCCTGTAACGACGACGCCGTCGAGCTCTCCTTCTCGCTCATGGACCTCACGGGGCAAGGGGTCCCGAGCCTGGTGATCACGGACGCCTGCGACGCGCAGGGCGTCGGCACCACCGAGTGGCGTGTCTACGAGCCGACCTGCGAGCCGATCTAGGTGAGGTCAAGGTCGAGGCCGCGCGCGCGAGGACGTGACGCGGCCCCAGCCGTGACCCCAGCGCCGCGGCGAAGGCCCGCGTCGGCGCGCGTGCTCGGGAGCCTCGCGCGCGCGCGATTCGGCGCCGCGAGACCCTTGTACGGCGCGCGGCCGCGGCGATCGGCGCCCTGACATCCAGTTCGCGTTCTGCGTCGCGCTCTACGAGGCGCTGTTCCGCGTGCGCCCGTTTCGCGGGCGCACGCTCCAAGAGCTGCTCGTCGCCACGACGCGCGGCCTCATCACGCCGCCGGCGCGGGACGTCGCGCTGCCCGGCTGGCTGCGCAAGATCGTGGTCCGCGGGCTCGCGCCCCACCCCGACGACCGCTGGCCGTCCATGAACGCGCTGCTCTCGGAGCTCGCGCGCGATCGCGGCAAGCAGCGGCGCCGCATGCTCGGCGTCGCGGCGGCCGTGGGCTGCGCGCTGCTCGGGGCCGCGGGGGTCGCCTCAGGGATGGGCGAGGAGGCCTCGGCCTGCGCCGGCGTGTCCGCGCTCGAGGGCGTGTGGGGGCCGGAGGAGGCGCGCGCGCTGGAGACGAGCGTGCGCGACTCGGGGGTGGTGTACGCCGCCGAGACCTGGGCGCGCCTCGGGCCCGCGATCGATCGCTACGCGGACGACTGGCGACGCGCGCGCGCGGACGCCTGCGATCAGCACCAGCGCGGCTACCACTCCGCGCAGTTATATGACCGAACGGTCATGTGCCTCGACCGGCGCAAGGACGAGCTCGCGGCGGCGGTGCAGGTGCTCACGCGCGCCGACGGCGAGGCGCGCGTGACCGCGGTCGAGCACGCCCAGAGCGCGATCTCGGGGCTCACGCCCGTGTCGGTCTGCGGGGACGTCGAGCGGCTGATGTCGGCGCCGCTGGTGCCCGAGGAGCCGAGCCAGCGCGCGGCCGTCGACGAGCTCCGCGGGCGCCTCGCGACGGTCTCGGCCCAGCGCCGCGCGGGCCAGTACGACGCGGGCTTACCGGTCGCCGAGGCGCTGGTGCGCGACGCCGAGGCGGCTGACTACCCGCCCGCGCTCGCCGAGGCGCTGCTCGAGCGCGGCCTCCTGCGCGGGCACACCGACGACCACGCGGGCGCGGACGCGGACCTCAGCGCGGCGCTGTGGGCCGCCGAGGCGTCGCGGCACGAGCGCGTCGCGATCACGGCCTCGCAGCAGCGCCTGCTGCTGTACGCCGAGCAGATGGCGGACATCGAGCGCGCGCGCCGGTGGACCGATCACGCGCGCGCGCTCGTCGAGCGCGCGGGCGAGCCGCGGGCGCGCGCGGACCTCGAGTTCATCCTCGGCGTGCTCTCGATGAACGAGGGCCGCTTCCACGACGCGCGCGACGAGCTCGCGCGCGCGCTCGAGATGGCGCGCACGAGCTACGGCGAGGACGAGCTGATGCTCGCGCGCGTGCGCCGATCCTACGCGAGCACGCTCAACAGCCTCGGGGAGTTCGACGAGGCGCGCGTCCACCTCGAGGCCGCGGTCCGCTCGGTCGAGCGCGCGCTCGGGCCCCGGCACCCCCGGCTCGCGCAGATGCTCCTGACCCTCGGGAACCTGCACATTGGGCAAGGTCGTGATGAGGCGGCGCTGACCGCCTACGAGCGCGCGCTGACGATCACGCGCGACGCGCTCGGGCCCGACCACGCGACCACCGGCGCGATGCTGCTGAGCGTCGGCCTGGTGCACTCGCAGCGGCGCGAGAACGCGGAGGCGCGCGCGCTGTTTGAACGCAGCCTCGAGATCTTCGAGCGCGCGTACGGGCCCGAACACCCCAACGTCGCGGTCGCGCTGGCCAACCTCGCGTCGGTCGAGAGCGCCGAGCTGCCGGCGGGCGAGCTGGACGCCGGCGGGCTGGCGCAGGCCGAGCGCGCGCTCGAGCACTACCAGCGCGCGCGCGCGCTGCTCGAGACGCTGCTCGGGCCGGAGCACAAGAACATCGCGGCGATCCAGACGGGCGTCGCCGGGCTGCTGCGACGCCGCGGCGAGCTCGAGGAGGCCGCGGCGATGTACCGGGCGGCGACGGAGCTGCTCGAGCGCGCGCTCGGGCCCGAACACCACGAGCTCGCGCTGCCGCTGGCCGGGCTCGCCCGCGTCGCGCTCGACCGCGGGCGCCCGCGCGAGGCGATCCCGCTGCTCGAGCGCGCGATCGAGCGCCGCAGCGCCAACGACGAGTCGGCGCTCGACCTCGCCGGCGACCGCTGGCTGCTCGGCGCGGCGCTGTGGAGCTCGGGGCAGGATCGCGTCCGCGGCCGCGCGCTGATCGAGCTGGCCCACGAGAGCTACGCGGGCGCGGGGCCGAGCTACCAGCGCGACGCCGACGAGACCGCGGCGTGGCTCGCCGAGCACACGCTCGACGCGCGGTGACGCGTCGGCGCCCTGCCGTTCGCCCTGCCGTTCGAGCTACGCTCGCGCCATGGCTCGACACGCTCGCGGCTTCGGGACTCGCTCGCTGACGCTCGCGCTGACGCTCGCCGGCTGCGGCGCGCCCGGGCCCGCGACCACGCCGCCCGTCGAGCGCGCCCCGGCGCCCTGCCCGAGCTGTCCGCGCCAACAGGAGCCGGCGCCCTGCCCTGAGCCGACGGATCCTGCGCCCGAACCAGCGCCGGCGTCCGGGGTGGCCTCGTCGTCCGCCGCGTTCCTCGACGAGTGGTACGCGAAGCGACGCGCGAACGTCCCCGGGCACGAGCCGCGCTTCCTCCACCTGATCTTCGAGGAGTGGTTCCCCGAGGGGCACGTTCGCGTCTCGGTGCGCGGGGACGGGCGCTACGCCGTGGAGCTCGACGGCTACAGCGGCTGGAACCGCTGGCTCGACGACCGCGCGCGCGCCCGGGTCACGCGCGCGGGCGGCTTCTTCCACGGCGCGGGCGCGAAGCTCTCGATCGGCGGGTACTTCGACGCGGACGGACTCGGGGCTCCGCGAGTCGCCGACACGGCGCCGCGCGACGCCCCCTACCCGTCGTGCGCCGCCTTCGGGCGAGCGTTCCACGCCCAGCTCACCGTCGTCGCCGAGTTCTCCAAGCCAGCTGTTTTTCAGGCCAGCTGGGATGACCCGAGCTGCCCGGGCTACCCGCGCGCGATCGCCAGGGACGCGTGGGCGCTGGTCGAGCGCGCCGTCGGGGCGAAGCTCGCGATCCCGGCGAGGGCGGCCGCGTCGCGCGAGGACGCGCGCGCTCGAGGTTGATCCTCGAGCCACGCGCCGTCGTCGCGATTGTGCGCGACATGGCAACATCTCCTGCGACAATCCGGGACAACCCGCGCGCAGCCCGAGGCCGCGACGCGCCTCGGCGCCCGTAGTCCTCTGCCCAAAACCTGCACCCTGGAGCCCGTCGCGCCGACGTCCGCGACCGTCCGTCGCGCGTCCGCGTCGACGTGGACCGGTGGAACGCGGATTGTATGGTCAGGGCGCATGAGCGACCTGTTCGCGGCGCGCAGCCAGATGGCGATCTCGCTCGCCTTCCACATCCTGTTCGCGGTCGCCGGCATGGCGATGCCGCTGCTCATGGCGCTCGCGGAGTGGCGGCACCAGCGGACCGGCGATCCGGCGCTGCGCGAGCTCGCGAAGCGCTGGGCCAAGGGCACCGCGATCCTGTTCGCCGTCGGCGCGGTCTCGGGCACCGCGCTCAGCTTCGAGCTGGGCCTCTTGTGGCCGGAGTTCATGCGCCACGCGGGCCCGCTGGTCGGGATGCCGTTCTCGCTCGAGGGCTTCGCGTTCTTCCTCGAGGCCATCTTCCTCGGCCTCTACCTCTACGGCTGGGACAAGCTGTCGCCGCGCGTGCACCTGCTGACCGGCGTCGGCGTCGCGCTGTGCGGGCTCACGTCGGCGGTGTTCGTGACCGCCGTCAACGCGTGGATGAACAACCCGGTCGGCTACTCCGTGCGCGGCGGGCAGCTCGTCGACATCGAGCCGTGGGCGGTGATGCGCAACCCGACCTTCCTCTACGAGGCCGTGCACGTGGCGCTCTCCGCCTACGTCGCGGTCCCGCTCGCGGTGCTCGGGATCCACGCCTGGGGCCTCCTGCGCGCGCCAGACAGCGCGTTTCACCGCCACGCGTTCACGCTCGCGCTCGCCGTCGCGACGGTCGCGACCCCGGCGCAGATGCTCTCGGGGCACCAGTCCGCCGAGTACCTGGCGCGCGCGCAGCCGATCAAGCTCGCCGCGGCCGAGGGGCTGTACGAGACGCGGACGCACGCGCCGCTGGCGATCGGCGGCTACTACGACGCCGCGCGCGACGAGCTGCGCTACGCGATCGAGCTGCCGTCGGGGCTGAGCCTGCTCGTGCACATGGACCCCGCCGGCGTGGTCCAGGGCCTCGAGGAGGTGCCCCCCGAAGATCGCCCGCCGGTCAACGTGGTCCACTACGCCTTCGACCTGATGGTCTTGTGCGGCGTCGCGGCGCTGGCCTACGTCGGCCTCGGCGCGCTGCTGTGGCTGCGGCGCAAGCCGCCCTGGGCGCGGCGCTGGTTCTTGCGCCTCGGGCTCGCGGTCGCGCCGCTGGGGCTCGTCGCGATCGAGGCGGGCTGGACCGTCACCGAGGTCGGGCGCCAGCCGTGGATCATCCACGGGTTCATGCGCACGGCCGACTCGGTGACGCCGATGCCGGGGCTCGTGAGCCCGCTGATCGTGTTCACGCTGCTGTACGTGGTGCTCGGCGTCGTCGTCGTCGCGCTGCTGCGCAACCACGTGCTCGCGGCCACGACGACCGCGCGCGCGGACGACGACGCCGACCCGCGCGCGCTCGTGACCAGCGGCGAGCGCGAGCCGGGCGACTCGCTGCGCGCGGCGCTCGCCCGAGACCTTCACGAGGAGGGGCCGCGATGACGCCCGAACACGTGTTCCTGCTGCTCGGCGCCGCGGTCGTCGTCTACACGCTCACGGGCGGCGCCGACTTCGGCGGCGGCGTCCTCGACCTGCTGGCCTCGGGGCCACGTCGACTCGCCCAGCGGCGAGCGATCGCCCACGCGATCGCGCCGATCTGGGAGGTCAACCACATCTGGATGATCTTCGCGGTCGTCGTGCTGTTCACCTGCTTCCCGCACGCGTTCGCGGCCGTCAGCGTCGCGCTGCACATCCCGCTGGCGCTGACGCTCGTGTTCATCGTCCTGCGCGGCGCGTCGTTCGTGTTCCGCGCGTACGGGCTGCAGGTCAGCCAGACGCGCGCGCGCTGGGGTCAGCTGTTCGCGTGGTCGAGCGCGCTCACGCCCGTGTTCCTCGGCATGACGCTCGCGGCGCTCTCGAGCGGGCGGATCCGCCTTGACGGCGAGACCGTGACCTCGGGCTTTTTCGCCGGCTGGACGACGAGCTTCGCGGTCTGCGTCGGCCTGTTCGCGCTCTCGCTGTTCGTCCTGCTCGCCGCGGTGTACATGGCTGTTGAGACAGCAGGAGATCTGCGCGACGACTTCCGCCGGCGCGCGCTCGCGGCCGAGCTGATCAGCGGCGCGCTCGCGGCGATCGTCCTGTGGCGCGCGTGGGCCGAGGCGCCCGCGCTGTTCGAGAACCTGCTGCGCGCGCGCTGGTCCCTCCCCGCCCAGGCGCTGACGGCCGCGGCCGCGGGCGTCGTGATCGTCGCGCTGCTGCGGGGCGAGGTCGCGCTCGCGCGGATCGCCGTGATGGTCCAGGTCGCGCTTGTGGTGCTCGGCTGGGGCCTCGCGATGGACGGTCACCTGATCCTGCCCGACATGCCGCTCGCGCGCGCGGGCGCGCAGCCGGCCGTGCTCGCGTCGCTGCCGTGGGTGCTGCTCGGCGGCTCGGCGCTGTTCGTCCCCGCGCTCGTGTGGCTCTACCGCGTGTTCAAGCTGCGACCGGAGGGGTAGCCGAGCGCGCGCGCGAGTCGCTCGCGAGGCGCGGGCGCGCGCGCGTCCGCTATCACCCGCGCGCTGACTGACGGGTGTCCGCGTCACGCGAGCGGCGCGCGCGGACGGGCGCGCGCTCGCCAAGCCTGCGCTTCGGGCCATTCTTCCCGAAGCGCCGTCACGACTAGACTGGTCGCGGGGTCAGGCCCCAGCCGCCCGCGCGAGCGCATCGGCGATCGCGGCCTCGAGCGCGTCGGGGTTGGCTTCGAAGGGGTAGCCGTTGATGTAGAAGCTCGGCGTCCCGCGCACGCCGATCTCGGCGCCCTTCGCCATGTCCTGCTCGACCTGCTGGCGGGCGCGCCCGGACTCCATGCAGCGATCGAGGAGCTCCAGGTCGAGCCCGGCCTGGGTCGCCGCGACGCGGAGCCCGTCGCCGCCGAGCTCGCGCTGCCGCGCGAAGATCGCGTCGTGCATCTCCCAGAACTTGCCCTGCTCCTGCGCGCACTGGGCGTGCTCGGCCGCGGGCTTGGCGTTGGGGTGGAAGCTGAGCGGGAAGTGCCGGTACGAGAAGCGCACGCGATCGCCGAACTTCTTCTTGATCTCGCCGACGACCTCGCCCGCGCGCGCGCAGTACGGGCACTCGAAGTCGGAGAACTCGACGACCTCGACCTGCGCGTCGGCGCCGCCGAAGCTCGGCGCGTAGGGGGGCTGCTCGATCTTCAGGGCCGGCGGGCGCACGTCCGGCAGCGACATCTCGACCGCCGCGCCCGTGCGCAGCTCGCCCATCAGCGAGAAGTACGCCTTCTGCTGACGTCCCTCCATCATCGCGCCGACGACCTGATCGCGCACGAGCTCGAGCGCGGGCGCCTCGGGCGTCTTGTTCTCGTTGTAGAACGCCTCGATCTCCCCCTCCGAGGGCTCGGGCGCGCGCGACTCGATCTGTCCCTTCAAGAAGGTGTCGAGGTCCACGCCCTGGGCCGCCGCCGCCGCGTCGAGCAGCTTCTCCTCGACGGCCATGCGGGCCGCGTTGTCGCGGATCTTCTGGACCTCGCGGCAGTAGGTCGAGAGCGCCTGCTGCTCCATCTCGCGCGCCTCGACGCCGAGCCCCTCGTAGGTCACCGGCGCACCGTTGACGCGCGCGACGACGGTCTCGGGCGCGAGCGCGAGGCTGGCCGAGGCGCACGCGCCCTCCCCCATCTCCGCCAGCTTCGGCGCGGCGACGGGCCCCGTCGCGGTCGTCGTCGCCGCCTTCGCGGGCGCGCCGTCGGGCGTCGCGACGGACGCCTCCGCCGGCCCGACCCCGACCGAGGGCGCGCCTGCGGGCTGACAGGCGATCAAGAACAGCGCGAGGAGGGGGAGCCGGCGAGTTTGCATGGGTGCGCAAGCATGCTCCCCGCCGTGGCGGCTGGCAAAGCAAATCTCCCACACGCGCCCGTCGGGCGGGGGCGCCGGGACCTGCTCGCGCCGGCGGACGCCAGGCCGCCACCCGCGGGCGCGCGGCCGCTGGGGGGCGCCGACAGCGACGCGCCCGCCGACGAGCCCGCTCCGCTCAGGTGAAGGCCTGGATGCCCTCGGCGCCCTCGTCCCCCTCGTGATCGTACGGGATGATCGCCACGGGGACCTGAGCGGCGGCCGCCAGCTCGGTGCCCACGCTCGAGGTGAAGACGCGCTCCGCGAGCGAGAGCCGGCGCGAGCCGCAGACGATGAGGCTCGCGCGCTCGCCCTCGGCGAACGCGAGCAGCTCGGGCGAGCTCGGCCCGACCGCGACGTGCAGCCGCGCGCTCGCGGCCCCGCCCTCGCGCGCCCAGACCTCGAGCCGCGCGCGCGCCTGCGCGCAGTGCTCGAGCTGCGCGCTGCTCCACGCCGACTGCGAGACGATGCCCTCGAGGCTGCCGTGCACGCGGACCACGTGCGCGATCACCAGCTCCCGGCCTAGCTCTTCGGCCAGCTTGCTAGCGAAGCGGAGCGCCGGCGAGGAGCTCGCGCCGAGGTCGCTCGCGACGACGATCGGCCCGCGCTCGAGCCGCGCGAGCTCGAGCTCCGGCGGCACGACGATCGTCGGCTGGGCGACGCGACGGATCATGCGTCGCGCGACCCTGCCGAGCGCGACGAGGCGCGCCGCGCCGGCGGGCGCGCGCCGGCCGATGATGACGCCGTCGGCCGAGTGCTCCTCGATCGCGCGCTCGAGGCCGCGCTCGGCGAGCTCGTCGGTCACGACCCCGACATCCGCGATCGCGCTCGCGGCGTCCGCCTCCTCGAGCGCGCGGTTGAGCTGCACGAGCGCCTGGGCGCCGAGCTGATCGGGGATGAAGCCGCCGTACGGCTGCGGCAGCGCGAGCGCGTGCACGGCGAAGAAGCGGTGGTGCCGCGCGTGTTGATACAGCCAGCGCGCGAAGCCCAGCGCGCCCTGGCTGCGCGCGCGAAGATCAAGCCCCACTATCCATCGCATGTCGTCGTCCTCCTTGCCTGCGGGCCGGCGAGCGCTCGCGTCGCGACGCGTCGCCGCGCGCGTCCGGTCCGCGTGTCGGGTGTACTACGAGTCTCGCGGACGCGACCAGCGTCACGCGGCGTCGGGGCGCTCACGAGCACGAGATCACGCCGGGCCCGATGTCCGTGCACGTCGTGAACGGCGGCGCGCAGAAGATCGGCCCGAGGCACGCGCAGCTCTGGGCCCCGAAGCACTCGGGGAAGTCCGCGAAGCACACCTGCGCCGCGCAGTCCTCGGCCTCGCCCTGCGTGATCTTGCAGTTGGGCACCGGGCCGCCGCAGAAGGAGCAGTCCGGCACCCAGTCGCACGCCTCGATCGGCAGGCAGGCGCCGGTGTAGCAGCCGTCGTCGACCTGCGGGAGCTGACCATCGGGACAGTTGGGCTCCGGCGCGTCGCACTCGACCGCGGTCTGATCGCAGCTCTTGGCCTTGACCGCGCACTCGCCCTGATCGCAGACGGCCTCGCTCAGGCCCCACTCCTCGCACTTGTTCTGCATGCACCCGCCGCCGCAGTTACCCGGCGAGCCCATGTCGGGGTTGAACGCGACGCAGCTGCAGCAGTCGCCCGCGAGCTCGCAGTCCGCGTCCTCCTGGCAGGTGTTAAACCCGTCGGGCGCGTACTCGAGGTCGCAGACCGGCCCCGTGGTGCCCGGCTCCGTCGTGCTCGAGCTCGTCTCGCCGGTCCCGGAGGTCGTCGAGGTCGTCACCGGCTCGGTGTCGGCGCCCGTCGTCGCGTCGCTCGCCGACATCGTGCCCGAGACGTTCGAGCCCTGCGAGGTGCTCGTGTTCGGACCCGCGGTCGTCGTCGTGTCGCTCGTCATCGATGAGCTGGTCGAGGAGTCAGAGTCGCTGCTGCCGGTGCCGGTCGGCGACGTGTCGTCGACCCCGCCGCTGCAGGCGAGCGCCGCGGCCGCGAGCAGGTACAGGCCGCGCGGCGCGAGTCGGCGACGAAGGAGACGAGCGACAGGAGAGTCCAGGGTAGGCATGCTCCCATGTATACCGCGCGGGCGCGCGGGCGGCTGAGGGTCGCTCCCCCCACGCCCCCCACGCTCGCGGGCGCCGCAAGTGTTGTTCCTCGCGCGCGCGCGCGTTGGACGAGCGCGCGTCCTGGGGCATGGTCGAGCGACACGACGTCGCGCGACGTCCACCGAGGACCCTGATGCCCCAGACCACCCCGAAACCGCACCTCCTCGAGGGTCGCAAGATCCTCGCGCCGATCGACTTCTCCGAGAGCGGTCAGGCCGCGCTCGCCGAGGCCGACGCGCTCGCCAAGGCGACCGGCGGCACGCTGACCTTGCTCCACGTGCAGCAGGTCACCGAGCTGCACGTCATGGACTTCGCCTACCAGGAGCCGCCTGAGCGGACGGCGCGCGTGCGTCAGGCCATCGAGTCCTCGGTCGCCGCGCTCGCCGAGACGCTCCAGACCCCGCGTGATCGCGTCTTCATCGAGCTGCCCGTCGGCGACGCCCTGCGCGAGATCGTCGAGCGCTCGAGCCATCACGACCTCATCATCATGGGCACGCACGGGCGCACCGGCGTCTCGCACTTCATGCTCGGCTCCGTGACCGAGCGCGTCGTCCGGGCCGCGCGCTGCTCGGTGCTCGTCGTCAAGCGCGGGGAGCCCTCCGCGTAAATTCCCCACCCGCGGGAATTTTTCGCGCGCGCGCGGGGCCAACTTCACCGCGCGCCGCGGAATCTTGACCACTCAGGCTGGCACACCGCTTGCTCTGGGTATCTCCGCGCATCGGGCCCCGCTCGCGGCGCGCCACGACTCCGACCCAAGCACAAGGCGTGAACAACACCATGGAGCACCCCAACAACCTCACCGGTCTGCAGATCAGCGCCGTCATGACGCGTGAGCCGTGCACCGTCGCGTCCGACCTCAGCCTCGCGGACGCGCAGCAGCGCATGTACGTCAACAACATCCGGCACCTCGTCGTCGTCGACGGCGGCTTCGTGCGCGGCGTCATCAGCACCCGCGACATCGCGTTCGTGTCGACGCTGACCAACGTCGATCCGGCGAAGATCACGGTCGCGGCGGCGATGACCTCGCACCCCTACAGCTGCACGCCGGAGACCACGGTGCTCGAGGTCGCGCAGCAGATGGAGGAGCACCGCTACGGCTGCGTCGTCGTCCTCGACCAGGGGCAGCCCGTCGGGATGTTCACGACCACCGACGCGCTCCGCGTGCTGCGGACGGCGCTCTCCGGCGACGCGGTCGAGCCCGCGGTCAAGCCGACGCACGTACTCACGCAGCCGGGCGAGCGCGAGAAGGTCGCGCACCCGCGCATCAGCGCCCACGGCGTCTCGCAGAACATGGGCCGCGCGTTCGACACGAAGAGCTAGCCGCGCCGGGTGAACGCCCACGCGCGAAGGGCCGCGGCGTCGCGCCGCGGCCCTCGTCGTTCGCCCGAACCTTCGGTCATCCCCGCGGGGACGCGATCACGCGCGCTTGTACGAGAACTTGTACTCGAGCGGCTTGTGCATCATCGGGTGCGAGATCGTCGTCTTGATCTTGAGCTTCCCGCCGTCGCCCGTGAGCTTGAGGACCCGCGTCGTCGTGCTGTTGTGACCGACGATGCGCTGGACCAGCGCGCCCTGGCGAAACTTAACCGACATGCGGTAGGTCTTGCCGTCGTCGCCGCGGTAGTCGATCCCGGGGCCGTCGATCGTCAACGTGACGCTGTGCTTGCCGACGCCGCCCGCGATCGTCATCTTGTCGCCCTCGATCTGGATCGAGGTCTCGGCCTTCGCGGTCGTCGGCTTGCGCAGCATCTTGCGCGCGAGCCCGCGGATCACGAAGTTGAGGTTCTCGACGATCTCGTCCACGGCCTGGTACGCCCGCGCCTGCTCGGTCTCGCCGCCGACGTAGCGGTAGGTCCCGTCGAAGTCGGCGACCGTGCGCGCCTCCGCTGCGGGCGCGGCCTCGTCGGCCTGCGCGGACCCGGGCGCTGTGATCAGCAGCACGCCCGCGAAAAATGGCCCGATCATGGAATTGCTGAAAAAATAGGTTAACCGCTGCATCCCTTGCTCCCCCGGACGACAGGAACATTGTAGCGATTCAAAACTATGTTGCACCCGTCGCGGCGCCCTGCCGCGCGCGCGAAAGCGCCCAATTCGCGCACGGCGCCGAGGCTGCGCCCACAGGCATCCTCGGCGATCGCGCGACGAGTCCCCGGGGACATATTATCCCGGGTCGCGGGCGCGCCTCGTCACGCGCGCCACCGGCGAAGCCACGACCACGGCCACGGCTCGCGCGGCGCCCCGCGCGAGCGGATGATCGCGCGGTAGGAGGCGTCAAAGGTGATCTCGAGCTCGGCGTAGGCCTTGATGAAGTCGCCGCGGCTCGAGCACCGCAGCACGACCTCGCCCGGGATCAAGAAGCGCATGCGGTGTTCGGGGAACAGCGGCTCGCCCGCGTCCGCGCGCGCCTGCGCGAACGCCATCCAGCCCGCGCTGTCCTCGGCCATGTGATAGAGACACCAGTCGCCGTCGAGCAGCCCCACGCACAGCGTCGGGCCGCTCGGTCCGCCCATCGCGAGCGGGAGCTGGTCCTCGACGTCGCGCCGACGCAGCAGCGCGGGCACGTCCTCAGGTCTCAGGCCGCAAAACGGCGCCATGCGGCGAGTATCGCACGGCGCCGGCGGCCGTCCGCGCGCGAGCGCGCCCGGCTGTGGTATGGCTCGCAGATCCATGCGCACCTCGATCCTCGGCGAGCCCGTCCATCTCCCCCCCGCGGCGCAGGTCTCGGACGGCTGGGCCAGCTTCGTCGGTCGCCTGCAGGAGTTCATCGACATGCTCCCGGTGCTCGGGATCGCGCTGGCGATCGTGCTCGCCTTCGGCGCGCTCTCGTCGCTGCTGCGGCGCTGGGACGGGCTGTTCCGGTTCGTGAGCCGGAATCAGCTGCTGCGCTCGGTCATCCGCAACCTCGTCGCCACGCTCGTGCTGCTGGTCGGCGTGCTGCTGGCGCTCGAGATCCTCGACGCGACGAAGTTCGTCGGCGCGCTGCTCGGCGCCGCGGGCGTGGTCGGGCTCGCGCTCGGCTTCGCCTTCAAGGACATCGTCGAGAATTACCTGGCGAGCGTGCTGCTCGCGGTGCGCCGACCGTTTCGAATCCGCGACGCGGTCGACATCGACGGCCACGTCGGCAAGGTGATGGCGCTCAACACCCGCGCGACCGTGCTCATGACCTTCGAGGGCAACCACGTGCGCCTGCCCAACGCGATGGTGTTCAAGGCGGTCATCACCAACTTCACGCGCAACCCGATGCGGCGCTTCTCGTTCACGGTGGGCGCCGGCACGAGCGTCGAGCTCACGGCCGCGCAGGCGCTCGGCCTGGCGACGCTCGCGGCGATGGAGGGGGTCGCGGACGAGCCCGCGCCGTTCTCCGTGATCACCGAGCTCGGCGACTCGACCGTCGCGATCGAGTTCCGCGGCTGGGTCGATCAGGCCCAGTTCAACTTCGAGAAGGTGCGCGGCGAGGCGATGCGACGCGTCAAGGTCGCGTTCGACGAGGCGAGCATCGAGATGCCGGAGCCGACCTACCGGGTCCTGATGCCGCGCGCCGACGGGGGCGAGCCGCCCGCGCCGGCGAAGCCCGCGCCGACCGAGGCCGCGCCCGACCTCCGCGCCGACGACGACATCGACCGGCAGATGGATCGGGACGACGCGTCCGAGCTCGGGAGCAACCTGCTCCACGGCTGAGCCGCGCGCCCGCGCGTCACAGGTTGTTGAGCGCCTGGCAGCGCAGCGCGGCTCGCTCCGCGTCCTCGTGCTCCGCGGTCGCGAGGTGCTCCCACACGAAGGCGTCGTCGGGGGTCCGCGTGTACCAGCCGAGGTTGGCGAGCTCGACGTTAAGGCGCGCGGCGGCGCACTGGGCGACGGCCTGGGCGTCGATCGTGTCGCCGCGGCCCAGGAGCTCGAGCAGCGCCGCGGCGTCGGTGATGTGCTGACCGCGGACGACGATGGGCAGCGCGCCCGCGAGCGTCTCCGTCAACGCGGCGGCCCCGTCGACCGCGTCGCAGCGCCGCTGCGGGAGGCCGACCGGCGCGCCCGCGGGCTGGTCGAGCGTGAACGGCGGCTCGTCGGGCGCGAGGTAGACGTGCGAGGTGTAGAGCTGCTCGTGGCTGGAGCCCTCGACGCCGGGGAAGCGGAGCTCGACGACGTAGGCGTCGTAGCCCTCGCCCGAACTCTCGAGCGCGAGCTCGTAGGTCCGCGGCGCGGCGGCCTCGAGCGGCGTCGGCTCCCACGCGCCGCCGATCGTGTCGAAGCGGAAGTCCGGCAGCTCGGGGTTGTGCGCCGACCACAGCACGACGCTCGCGGGCTCCTGGTCCGCTTTGATCGTGACTACGCCGTCTCGCAGCGACTCGGTCAGCGTCGGGCGCGGCTGCCCGGCGAGGATCACCTGGTACCAGGCGATGAGCCCGGAGAGGTTCTCGTCGAGGTTCTTGTCGAGGCCGTGCGACTCGTTGGGGATGATCCGCTGGGTGGCCTCGCCCGGGATCCGGTCGAGGAAGCCGCGCGCGGCGTCGGGCAGGAAGAACTCGTCACCGCTGGCCTGAAGGACATAATGCGGCATCGTCAGCGCGTCGCGGTAATTGATCAGGTCGACGACGCCGCGCAGGAAGTAGCCCTCGGGCGCGCGGATCTCCTGCAGGATGTGCTCGTTGACGTAGGAGCCCGTGGCCTCGGCGAACTCGCCGTAGCGGGTGAACATGGTCTCGGCGAGCTGGCCCAGCTCGAGCGCGGGGAACACCCCGGGCACCACGGCCTCGACGCGATCGTCGGCGGCCGCCGTCAGCCACGCGGTCGCGCCGCGCTTGGAGAAGCCGGTGACGATGAAGCCGTCGGGCGCGTGCCCGAGCGTCTCCTTGAGGAAGGCCTGCGTCGTGTCCATGGCGCGCACGGAGGCCTTGGTCATGGGGAAGTAGGCGGCCCAGGTGGGGTCCTGGGTGTCCATGGCCTTGCGCCACGAGTAGGCGACGAGATCATCCTCCTTCATGGGCTCGGGGCGATCGGGCGCGGTCGTGGGCTGCGCGGGGATCTGCCCGAGCACGACGACGGGCGAGCCGGTGTCGCGCGCGACCTGGACGAGCAGCGCGACCTCGGCCATGACCGGGAGCTCCGCCGACACGCTGCCGCCGACGATCACGAGGTGGGCTTTGCTCGTCGTGATCTCCTCGGGGACGATGATCGTCATCCAGTGGTTCCACACGCCGGGCGTGATCTCGCCCTCGGGGCGCCAGCGCAGGGAGTCCATCTGGATGTTGTAGAGCGTGTAGCCGACGCCCGAGGACTCGCTGTCGAGCGCGTAGCTGTACTCCGGGTCGACGTCCTGGACGTACTCCCGGAGGCGCGCGACGCTCCCGGTGACCTCCGGCCACGGCGTCGTCGCGGTCAGCGGCTGGGTGTCCTCAGGGTCAGGAGGGCACTGGAGCGCGGGCTCCTCGCTGGAGTCCCCCGAGGTCGCGCCGGAGGTGCCGGTCGCGTCGGTCGTCGTCTCGTCGGTGTCCTCGCCCGCGTCCGGGGCGGACGCGCACGCGGTGACGGTGAGCAGGGACAGGCTGACTCCAAACGCTGCAGCTCGATGACGCATCGCCGGATGGTGGCAGATGCCACCAGCCGGCGAAACCGCGCGAGGCGGGCTCGTCAACGCCGATGCATACACAACGAGTCATTTGCGCAACATGAACAACAGGGATTACTCGGCGTGCGCGTCCCAGCGTGACGTGGACCGTCGGCGCTAGCCGGCGCGGACGTCGAGCAGTCGATCGAGCAGCGGATCGAGCAGCGCGCGGCCCCGCAGCGCGCGGACCCAGCGATCGGGGATCGCCAGCGCGCCCTCGCGGACGCCCGCGAGCCCGCCCGCGATCGCGGCGGTGGTGTCGGTGTCGTGCCCGAGCGCGACCGCGGCCTTGACGACATGCTCGTAGGGACCGGACTCGAGCGCCAGCCTCGCGGAGTGCAGGCTGTCGACGACGTAGCCGCCGCCGCCGCCTGCCGGCGCGCGCGCGGGGTCGACCGCGCGCAGCTCCGCGGGCGCGCCGCCGCGACGCGCCCACAGCTCCGCGCCTTGACGCGTCGCCTCCGACCAGGCCGCGCCGGTCTCGGCGCCCTCGAGCAGCCGGCGCGCGAACAGGCAGTAGAGCCCGCAGCAGAGCTGGCTGCGCGCGTGCCCGTGCGTCGGCAGCGAGGACCGGGTGGCGTCGTCGAAGAGCGCCGCGTCGTCCCCCCGGTGCCAGAGCGCGAGCGGGAGCACGCGCATGAGCGCGCCGTTGCCGTTGGCGTGCTCGTCCGCCGGGCCGCTGCGCGACGCTGGTGTCCCGAGAGACAGCTCCGTCAGGGCCTCGCGCGTCTGCACGCCGATGTCGAACACGCGCCCGTCGACCGCGAGGTAGCCGTCCTCCCACCAGCGGAGCAGGCGCGCGCCGAGGTCGTCGAGATCGAGCTCGCCGCGCGCGAGCAGCGAGGCGAGCAGACACAGCGCCTGCGCGCCGTCGTCGGACCACGTGCCGGGCGGCACGCCGTCGTGGGCGCGGCGAAAGCCCGCGGGCGGCGTGAACTCGATCGCGGCGCGCGGGGGCAGCTCGCGGGGCCCGTGGAATTCGTAGGGCACGCCGAGCGCGTCGCCGACGAGCAGACCGAGCAGGCCGCCCTCGACCTGATCGGCGAGCCCGGCCGGCGTGATGCAGGTCGGCGCGACGCCGCCCGCCGCGGGCTCACCCGCGCCCCGGTTCGCGCCCTCGTCGACGACTTCGTCGTCAACCTCGTCCTCGTCGCACGCGGCGGACATCGTCGCGAACTCGCGCCGCGCCCCGTCGTCGAGGCGCGCCCACCAGCGCTCGACCTGGGCGCGCGCCTCCCCCGTGAGCCCCTGGACCAGCCGGGGCGGCAACTCGCTCTCCACGTCTTGACTGTGCTCGGCGTGGGCGCGCCGGACAACCGTCGGCGGCGTGAGGCGACGGCGCGCGGCCGCGCGACAAGGCGCGCGGAGATCGGGGTATGATCGGACCTCGCGGCGGAGC
This sequence comes from Myxococcales bacterium, assembly GCA_020633295.1. Classification (GTDB taxonomy): domain Bacteria; phylum Myxococcota_A; class Polyangia; order Nannocystales; family Nannocystaceae; genus JACKDW01. The sequence goes on from JACKDW010000021.1 coordinate 54,415, forward strand.
TCGCCGCGGTGCGAACGACGAGCCGAGTGCGCTCGACTCGAGGAGCGAGACGCGCGAGCCCGCGGCGGTGAGCGATCGACAGTCGTTCGCTCGCCGTGACGCCGACGCAGCGCGAGGTGCTCGAGGTGTGCGCTCCGAGCTCGCCCGCGACGCGCGGCCGAGCCGTGGGGTCTGGCTCGGGGTCGGGCGACGCGCGTCAGATGCGGACGACGACGCCGAGCATGGGCCCGCCGAGCGCCACGGTCCCGACCTGCAGGTGCTCGTAGCCGGCGAACAGCTCGACGCGTCGGATCGTGATCCCGGCGGTCCCGCGCACGCGCCAGTAGAAGGTCCCCGGCATGCGCCCGCCCTCGCCGCCGAGGCCGATCGAGATCGGCTTCATCGGCTGAACCTCGAGCCAGGCCGACGCGAAGCTGTAGCCGACGGTCGCGGCCTGGCTCGGCTCGGGGACCCCGGGATCGATCATCACGCTGGGGCCGGCGCCGACGTGCAGCCGCAGGCCCTCGGTGCCGACGCTGAGGCCGGCCTTGGCGTCGCCGACGACGAGGTGATCGTGGATGTCGAACTCGTGGAAGTAGCTCCACGAGGTGTTGAGCTCGAAGAGCCCGACCATGAGGCGCGACTGGAGGCCGCCGCGCGCGATGTTGGTCGGCAGGAACGCGCCCTCGAGGCCGACGCGGAAGGACCACGGGCGCCCCGCCGGCGCGCGCGCCGGCAGGGCGCCGAGCTCGAGCTCATGCGCGCGCTCACCAACCTGCTCCTCGAGCCAGAAGACCTCGCCGCGGCCCCCGCCCTCGTAGGGGTAGGGGCGGTAGCGCATCCGCGAGCGCCGGGGCGGCGGGCGCTCGCCGCCGTACGACCCGCCCCCGCCGCCGTCGCTCGCCCCGGACACCATGGCGCCGACGATCGAGAGCAGCAGCCGGGCGCCCTCGCCGTCGCCGCTGTCGCCGCTGTCGCCGTCGCGTGAGCTCGAGCTCGATCTCGAGCTCGAGCTGCCGCTCGCCTCGCGCTGCGCCTGATCGAGCCGTCCGCCCGCCGCGGCCGGCGCCGACGCGAACACGAGCCCGAGGGCCGCGAGCGCCCCACACCACAGGCCCGGTGACCTCGGCCGGCGCGCGCGCGAGCGAGCGACGCGAGCGCGCGCGCGAAGGAGCTGAAGACGGGCACCCACGCCGTCGTGACGCCCGCGGACGGCCCGCAATTCAGGGCGCGGAACAATTTGTCGGCGCGCGCCCGCCCGGTGGGTGTTGGTTCGCGTGAGGGTGCAGGGCCCACGCCCGCGATGACCATGGAACTCGAGCTCCTCGACCTGTTGACGGACCTCCGCGGGGTTATGCAAGATCCCCGGTACCACCCCGAGCGCGACGCGCTCTACCACTCGTTGCAGACCTTCCAGCTCGCTCACCGCGCGACCGACGACCGCCAGCTGTGGGCGACCGCGCTGCTGCACGACGTCGGCAAGGCGTTCGCGCCGCGCGAGCACGAGCGCGCGGGGGCGCGCGCGCTCGAGGGCCTGGTCGCGCCGCGCGTGGTCTGGCTGGTCGAGCACCACCTCGACCTGCTTCGCCACCCCCGACGCACGCGCCGGCGCTACCGCGGTGATCCGCGGCTCCGCGATCTCGAGCTGCTGCGCCGCTGGGATCTCGGCGGCCGAGACCCGCGCGCGCGCGTGCTCTCGCCGCGCGCCGCGATCGCGATCCTCATGCGAGACCCCCACAGCCTGCAGGCCGAGCGCCTGACCGTTGAGACCGATGCGCGGGAGGGCCAGCGATGACGCGCGACGCACGGTCTACTGGCCCGACATGGAGCGGGTCCCGGCGACGTCGGCGCTGTGGTCGGCGGCCGAGGACGCGGCGCGCCAGCAGCTCGCCCGCCGGCGCGCGCGCGCGGTCCGGCTCGCGATCGCGACGGCGCTGACGGCTCGCCAGCGCGAGGCGATCGAGCTGTACTTCTTCGAGGGGCTCTCGCAGCAGGCGATCGCGCGCCGCCTCGGCGTCAGCCAGCAGGTGATCCACCGGCGGATCCACGGCGCGCGGCGAGGCGGACGTCAGGTCGGCGGCGCGCTCGCGCGGCTGCGCGCCGCGCTGCGCCGCGAGCTCATGCCTGTCTCACACGACACTTTTTTCGAGCTCGAGATCGGGAACGAGCTCGAGACCGAGGCCGGGGCCGCGCCCCGCTCCGACGCCGCGCCGTGATCGCGCTACGCCCATGCCACGCCGAACCAACAAGCACAAGCGACGACGACACCGCCCCGAACACCGCGTCCCCGAGCGCCTGCTGCTCGCGGAGGCGGCGGCGCGCCTCATGTACGAGGAGGGCGTCCAGCAGTACCTGACGGCCAAGCGCATCGCGTCGCGCCGGCTGCTCGGTCGACAGGGCGCGCGCGCGGCCTGCTTCAAGCCCCACGAGCTGCCGTCCAACGGCGAGATCCGGCGAGCGCTGCTGCGCGTCGCCGAGCTCGCCGAGGGGCCCCGACGACGAGCGCGGCTGTTCGCCATGCGCGTGGTCGCGCTCGAGACGATGCGCGGACTCTCCCAGCTCTCGCCGCGCTTGATCGGCTCGGTCGCGAGCGGGCACGTGCGCCGCGGCAGCGACATCGACCTGCACGTGTTCACGCCCGGCGACGCCGCGTCGACCCCGGACGCGGGCCCGCTGGTGTCGCGGCTCACCGCGCTCGCGTGGCCGCACACGCTGCGGACCGTCGTGATCCGCAAGTTCGGGCAGCTCCGGGAATTCACCCACGTCGACGTCGACCGCGGCTTCCGTGTCGAGCTCTCGGTCTACCCGCTCGCGGACCTGCGCGCGGTACAGCGCAGCAGCGTCGACGGGCGCCCGATCGATCGCGTCAGCGCGCCCCGCCTGCGCGCGCTGATCGAGCTCGAGCACGCGGACGAGTGGGCCCGCTACTTGGAGACCGGCGCGCTGCCGGAGCTCGCGTCGCTGCTCGCGGGCGACGACGAGGCGCCAGGGCCCTACGACGGGCTGCTGGCTGACCAGGGCTGACGACGCGCGCGCGGGATGGCGGGTGATCCCGCGGCCTCGAAGATGCCCCTCGAGACACACGATTGTGACACGCTCGCGCGGCGCGGGATCGAGCCGCGCGCGGCGGCGCGTCGCCGGGCTGCGGTACACTGCACGCGTGAGTTCGTCGGGTGCGACGCGGGCGCGTCGGCTCGCGGGTTGGCTGTTCCTCGACGTGCCCGATCGGCTGCTGAGCCCGCAGGTGCTCGAGGGCGGCGGCGAGTCGCTGCGGCGCGCGCGGCTGCTGATGCGCGTGGGCCTGTTCGGCGGCCTGCTGATGCTCGCGCCGCTGATCGAGCACGTCGCCGCCGGCAAGCTGCGCGAGGCGCTCGTGCTCGGGGTCTGCTGGGTGATGACGGTGGCGATGCTGGCGGCGCTGCGCCTGGGGCTCCGGCCGTACGTCGCCGGCCACCTGGCCGCGATCACGCTGCTGCTCTCGCCGCTGCTCAACGCGGAGACGCTCGGCGGCATCCACTCGCCGCCGATCTTCGCGCTGCTCTCGATCCCGCTGCTGATGATCTTCGCGTCGGGCATCACGGCGGGCTGGCTGTGGGTCGGCGTCGTGGTCGCCGCGCTCGTGTGGATCACCGCGCACACGGGCGGCGACGTGCAGGCCGCGCGCGAGAAGCTCGTGGCGACGAGCGTGTTCGCGTGCGTGCTCGCGTGCGTCGGGACCATCTTCGAAGTCATTCGCGCGCGCTCGCAGGCCGAGCTGCTCGCCGCCCGCGACGCCGCCGAGGCCGCGGCCGAGGCCAAGGGCCTGTTCCTCGCCACGATGAGCCACGAGATCCGCACGCCGCTCAACGGCGTGATCGGCATGGCGGACCTCCTGCGCGCGTCCGAGCTCGACGGGCGCCAGCGCGAGTACGCGACGATCATCTACCGGAGCTCGCGCGCGCTGCTGCAGATCATCAACGACATCCTCGACTACTCGAAGATCGAGGCCGACGCGCTGACGCTGGAGCGCGTGCCCTCGTCGCTGCGCGACGTGGCCCGCGACGCCATGAACATGCTGCGCGTGGACGCGGAGCGCAAAGACCTGAAGCTCGAGATCAAGATCCCCGACTCCGTGCCGAAGGTCCTCGAGTTCGACCCGACGCGGATCCGCCAGGTGCTCATCAACCTCGTCAGCAACGCGGTCAAGTTCACCTCGCGCGGGGGCGTGACCGTGGCCGCGCGCGCCGTCGCCCGCACCCCCGACGCGCTCACGCTGCGGGTCGAGGTCCGCGACACCGGGATCGGGATCTCGCCGGAGCAGCAGGGCCGGATCTTCGGGCGCTTCGTGCAGGCGGATCCGTCGACGACGCGCAAGTTCGGCGGCACCGGGCTCGGGCTCGCGATCGCCAGGCGCCTCGTCGAGCTGCACGGCGGCGAGATCGGCCTCGAGAGCGAGGTCGGGCGCGGCACGACCTTCTGGTTCACCCTGCCCGCGCGCGTGCTCGGGGACGACATCGCCATCGACGCGTCGACCTCCGGGTCCGGGCGCGACGTGAGCGAGGCCGCGGCGCCGCCGATCCGCGAGGGCCTGCACGTGCTCGTCGCCGAGGACAACAAGGTCAACCAGCTGGTCGCGCGGCGGCTGCTCGACCAGCTCGGCGTCGGGGTCGAGCTCGTCAGCGACGGCGTGGAGGCGGTCAAGCGCGCGCGCGAGCGCGAGTTCGACCTCATCCTCATGGACATCCACATGCCCAACCTCGACGGCATCGAGGCGACGCGCCAGCTGACCGCAGACCCGGAGACGCGCGAGGTCCCCGTGGTGCTGCTGAGCGCGAGCGTGCTCGACGATGACGTCGAGCGCGGGCGCGAGGCGGGCGCGGTCGGCTTCGCCAGCAAGCCCATGAACCTGCGCTCGTTGACGCGCGTGCTCGCCGAGCACGTCGATCGCGACCCGAACGAGCGCGGCCCGTTCCGCCCCGGCGGCACCTTCGACCTGCGCTCGAGTCACGGGATGTCGACCCAGCCGTCGGAGCCTGGCTGATCGGCCTGGCCGGCGCCGCGCCGCGACGCGTGGTCGCGGCGCAGACGCTCGCGTCGCCAGCGTCCCCGTGAAATACTCGACGGCAGCCATGCTCGACTTGAGGCTCCCCGCTGACGCCGCGACGCTCACGCTCGCGACCGTCGCCGCCATCAGCGACCAGCCGACGCACCCGCGCGTCCGCGACTACCTCGACGTCGTCGCGCGCGAGCTCGGCGCGACGCCGCCGGCGCCCGACGTCGCGGCGCCCGACCCCGAGGCGCTGGCGGCCGCAGTCAACGACGACGACGCCCGCGAGGCGACGCTGCAGCGCCTGCTGATCGCGGCGATGCTCGTGCCGCCGCTGACCGGCGAGCGCGTGGCGCAGCTCGAGCGCTACGCCGCGGCGCTCGGGCGCGCGCGCGAGCCCGCGCTGCTCGATCTTCGCCGCCTCGTCCGCGGCCGCAAGCGCGCCCTGACGATGGGGCTGATGGGTCGCTTCCCGCCCCTGGATCGGATGAAGCGCGCGTGGCGGGGCGGCTCGTGGGGGGCGCGCTGGCGCATGATGAAGGCCTTCGCGCGCCTCGCCGACGGGCGCACGGCCGCGCGCTACGTCGCGCTGGGCGAGCTGCCCGACGAGACGCTGGGCCGCCGGTTCTTCGAACACTGCCGCGCGCACGACTTCCCGCTGCCCGGAGAGCGGCGCGGCCTGCCCGAGCCCGGGGTGTTCCACGACATGGGTCACGCGCTGCTCGGGCACGACACCGACATCATCGGCGAGACGCGGATGGCGGGCTTCGAGGCCGGGACGATGGGGCCGCAGGGCTTCGTCATGCTCGAGTTCACGCTGCTGCTGTTCAACCTCGGCGCGCCGCTGCCGACCGACGCCGAGCCCCAGGTCGACAAGGTCGACATCCCGTCGCTGTTCGACGCGTTCGCGCGGGGGCGCGCGAGCAGCCTCGACGTGCTGCGCTGGGACCCCTGGGAGGACGTCGAGACGCCGGTCGCCGAGCTGCGCGCGCGCTACCAGATCGCCTGAGCGCGCGCCCTGCTCCTGCCCCTGCGCGCGCGACGAGCCGCGCGGCCCGAGCTCCGGGCAGCGCCTCAGCGCGCCGCGTGCCCGCACGCGCGCTCGTCGTGGGCGCCGGTCGCTTCGGCCAGGTTCGAGCGCGACGGCGCGCGCCGCCCCGCGAGCTCGAGCAGCGGCGTGGTGTCGGACGCGAGCGTCTCGGTGACCTCGGCGGCGGCGCGCGCCATCTCGAGCAGCACCACCTCGTCGACGTTCTCGAGCGTGTCGCAGGCCTGGTGGTAGCAGGGGTCGAGCGCGACGTCGGCCTCGCCGCCGTAGAGCGCGACCTGGTCCGCGGTCTTGATCGTCCCCGCCCCGGTGAACAGCCCGCCGACGGGGACGCCCGCCTGCTGGAACGCGAAGTAGTCCGAGCGACCGCCGAGCGACGCGGCCTGCGTCGGCACGTCGTCGCGCGCGGCGAACGACGACTGAAACAGCGCCTCGATCGCCGCCGAGCCCGGCGGCGCGCCGGCGCTGGTGTAGACGAAGCGCACGTGGTTGGGGGAGCCGACCATGTCGAAGTTGAGGTAGCCGACGAGGCGCGCGCGCGCCTCCTCGTCGAGCGACTCGACGTAGCGGGTCGAGCCCCACAGCCCGAGCTCCTCGGCGCCCCACCACGCGAACCGGAGCGCGCGCGTGGGCTCGCAGAGGGCCGCCGCCTCGGCGATCGCCAGCACCGTCGCCGAGCCCGTGCCGTTGTCGTTGATCCCGGGACCGGCGGGCACCGAGTCGAGGTGCGCGCCGAGCATGATCACGGCCTCCGGGTCGCCGCGCGGGTGCTCGGCGATGAGGTTGTCGTCCTGCGCGGTGATCCGCTCGCCGTCGACGACGATGTGCAGCTGCGCCGCAGGATCCTCCGCAGCCGTCGCCAGCGTCACGCCCGCCGCGAAGCTGGTGAAGATCGTCGGCACCGTGACCTCGGCGCTCGAGCCGAGCGTGGTCGCGAGCGGCGCCTGCGTGTTGTCGTCGGCGCCGCTGTTGAAGATGACGACCGCGGCGGCGCCCGCCGCCTCGGCGCGCTCCGCCTTCACGCCGAAGGTGCAGCCGCCGCGCTGCAGCAGCGCGATCGCGCCGACGGGGAAGCCCTCGAAGTCCTCCTCGCTGCACCCGCTGGTCGCCTCGACCTCGGGGTCGAGCGCGAGCGCGACCGGCTGCACAGGCGCGAGCACGTCGCCCGCGCCCGAGAACTTGATGACCTCGTAGTCCGGGCCGTGCGCGAAGGTGACGGCGTCCGGGCTCGTCAGCTCGAGGAGCGGCGGTCCGAGCAGCACGTGATCCGGGTACTCGAAGGGCACGCGCGCGGTGACGTAGCCGGCGGCCTCGAGGCGCCCGGCGACGTACTCGAGCGACGCGGTGTACCCGGCGCTGCCCGCCGCGCGGTGGCCCTCGTGCTCCGTCGCGATCTGGGCGAGCGCGTCGAGGTGAGCGCGCAGCGTCTCCGCGTCGATCGACTCGACCAGCGGCCGCGCGCAGAACTCGACCGGTTCGGGCTCGGGCGCGGCGGTGGTCCCGGCGCCCTCGGTCTCGACGTCGGTCTCGGCCCCGGTCCCGGTCGCGGGGGGAAAGTCGTGATGCGGCGCGTAGCCGCAGGCGCAGATGAGCGCGGTCAACGACGCGAGGGCATGGACACGCACGCCGCGAGCGTATCACGACGGTGAAGCGAGCTGTCCAATTGGCCTGACGGCCACGCGGGCGCAGGCGCGCCCGCGAGGCCGCGCGCCCAGGCTACCCGCAGACGCAGTCGCCGACGGCGTTCATCGCCATCGCGGTGCCCACGAGCCCGAGCGAGCTGACCGAGCCATTACCTTCCTCAACGACCACGTCCGGCATCGTGAACGCGCTGACGCCGTTGCTGAAGGTGAAGGTGTCGAGCGGGAGCGTGGAGCAGTCGTTGTCGAACACGAACGGCTGGCCCTGCGGCGGCGAGCCCTGCATGCCGCAGAAGCCGCCCATGCAGCTCACCATGCCGGTCTGGCAGTAGGGGTCGACCTCGGCGGGCGACCAGGTGAGCTTGCTGCCGTCGAAGCTGCCGCTGGCGACGCCGCAGTCCTGGGGCCCAGCGTCGTTCTGGATGTCCGTGGTCACCTCGGCGAGGTTGGGCGCGCCCGACACGAAGTTCTGCCGCAGGTGGTACTCGACCATCTCGGCCGTGCCCGGCACCGGCTCGCCGTTCTCGACCGCGAAGCGCAGCTTGAGCGACCCCGGCCCCATGTTCTCGTCGGCGTCGTACGGCTCCTGGACCGTGATCTCGAAGTCGATCAGCGCGTCGATCTTGAACTTGCTGCCGGTGAGGTCGTAGGTCACGACCAGCGAGCAGGCGTCGCCGTCGCCGTCGCCGTCGCCGTCTCCGTCGCCGTCGCCGTCACCATCGCCGTCGCCGTCGCCGTCGCCGTCGCCGTCGCCGTCGCCATCACCGTCGCCGTCGCCGTCGCCGTCGCCGTCGCCGTCACCGTCGCCGTCGCCGTCGCCCGGCCCGGCCGTCGTCGGCGTGTCGGTCGTGTCCGAACCAGACGAGGTGCCCGAGTCGGTGTCGTCCGTGGACGAGTCACCGCAGGCCGCGCTCGTGATCGCGGCGACCGTGGTCAACAAGAGGAGGTGCTTGAGGCCAGCCGACAAGCGAACAAGGGAAGTCTTGAGCATGACCCCGAGCATACGGAGCGACGCGGTCCGCGATGTGATCCGCGTCGCAAGCACGCCCGTGACGCGCGCAAGTCTGCTCACACGGCCTCGCGTGCGCAATCGACTTCACGGAACAAATGCGACGTCCGCGAGCCGCCGTGGCGACCTGCCCCGGGCCGCTACGGGTCGCGCCGATGATGTCGCCGGGCGCCGCGAACCCGTCGAACGAGGTCCTCGTCCTCGAGCATCCGCGCGAGCCGCTCGGCCCGATCCCACGAGGCGAGCGCCTCGTCGCCGCCGGTCATGCGCCCGAGCATGATCAACGCCATCACCCGGAAGCGCACGAGCCCGCCGTCCGCCGCCCACTCGGCGGCCGCGCGGGCGAGCGAGATCGCGGCCGGCGTGTCGCCGAGGCGCCAGCGACACCAGGCGAGCCCGGCGGCCTTGCGGTAGCAGACGAAGGGGAGATCGGGCGGGGCCTCGATGGACTCGAACAGCGCGAGCGCGGCTGCGGGATCCTCTTGACCGCCGGGCGGCGGCTTGGTCAGGTGGTAGGCGCGCTGCCCGAGCAGGCGCGCGCGGTAGTTGAGTCGATCCTCGCGCGCCATCGCGTCGAGCAGCCGCTCGACGTGATCGAAGCGCGCCTGCGCCTGCGCGCGCTGGCCCTCGTCGGTCTCGATGCGCGCCATGAGCAGCTCGACCTCGGCCTCGGCCGCGGGCCCGGTGGACGGCGCCCGTCGCGAGGCGTACTCGAGCCGACGCGCGCAGTCCTCGTGCTCGCGCAGCCGCAGGTGCACCGAGGCGAGCCCGATGTCGATCCAGCACGACAGCCGCGACTCGGCCACCGGCGGGCGGTCCCACAGCAGCAGCTGCTCGCGCCGCGACGAGGTCGGGAGGTCGGCGAAGCGGCTGTGATACTGCCCGAGCTCGCGGGCCCAGCGGGCGCTGCTCGGCGGCAGACCAAGATGTCGTAAAAGCCAGCTTCCGTACTGCCCGCCGCTGCGCTGCTGGCGACGCGCGAGCCGCCGCAGGCCCTTCTCCACGGTGCCGGGGTCGCTCGGCAGCTCGCCGGCGCCGCGGCGGACGAGCGCGTCCGCGAGCGCGGCCCAGCCGCCGTGCACCTCGCGGAAGTGGCGGACGACCTCGCCCCAGTCAGGGCTCAGCGGGGCATGTCCGGGATCGTGTACGGGCACGGGCGAGGGCCTCGGGGTACCAACAGCGTGTACGGCTCGGGAGGGCCCACGCCATGGAGCGCACGACTTTCTTTACCTCGGATCACCACTTCGGCCACGCGAACATCATTCGCTACTGCGCGCGCCCGTTCGCGCACGCGGACGCCATGGACGAGGCGCTCATCAAGCGCTGGAACGAGCGCGTGGGCGATGACGACGTCGTGTATCACCTCGGCGACTTCACGCTGCGCAACAAGCGCTTCGCCCGCCTGATGTTCTCGCGGCTGCGCGGGCGCGTCCGCGTGCTCGGGCTGCCGTGGCACCACGACAGCGGCTGGGTGCCGACGCGACCAGGCCCGAGCGACGACTACTACAGCGCGAGCGGGCACGCGGTCGAGATCCTGCCGCCGATGATCGTCCTGCGCCGCTCGGTCCCCGGGCAGTCGCGACGCGTGCCGGTCACGCTGAGCCACTACCCGCTCGCCGAGTGGGAGGCGAAGCACCACGGCGCCTGGCACCTGCACGGCCACAGCCACGGCACGCACTCGGGCCCCGGGTACAAGCTCGACGTCGGCGTCGACTGCTGCGGGTACGCGCCGCTCACCGAGGACGAGATCGCGGCGCGCATGGCCACGCTCCCGCCGCTGCCCAAGCCGGCGCGCCGCGAGGCCTCGTGAGCGCGCGGGCGGCCGTCGAGCGATCGACGGCCGCCCGCGACCGCGCGCTCGAGACCTCGGGACCGCAGGTCGCGACCGACGATCGCTACGCCGACTCGCGACCGGACGCGCGCGCGACCTGCTAGAGTACGCCGCGACGATGCCGCGCCGCTCCTCGACCGCCGCGCTCGCGGCCGCGCTCGCGGTCCTCGCCGGCGCCGCGCTGGGAGGGTGTCGCTGCGTGTCCTCGTCCGAGGCGACCGTCGCCGCCCCTGGCAGCCCGGCGCACCGCCTCGATCGACTCAAGCGCTGGGGCGAGACGCAGCGGGGCGCGCTCACGCGATCGCTGAGCGAGATGATCGCCGCGCCCTCGGTCTCCCGCGATCCCGACGGCGTCGCGCGCATGGCCGAGGCGCTGACGCGCGACTTCGCGGCGCTGGGCATGCGCGTCGAGAACCTCGCGCTCGAGGGGCCGCCGCTGCTGCTGGCGACGGGCGGGCCGTGGCAGCCCGAGGCGCCCACGACGACGCTCCTGCTGTACGCCCACTACGACGGCCAGAACGTCGACGCGACGCGCTGGCGCGTGACGCCGCCGTTCACCGCGGCGCTGCTGCCCGCGAGCGGCGAGGGCGAGCCGCGCGCGCCCGAGGACCCCGCGCTCGCGGCGGACTGGCGCCTGTACGGGCGCGGCGCGGCCGACGACAAGGGCCCGATCGCCGTGCTCAAACATGTCTTAAAAGGCATTCACGAGCAGGGGCTCGGGCCGACCTCGATCGGGATCAAGATCCTGCTCGACGGCGAGGAAGAGTCGGGCTCGCCGCACCTCGGCGCGTCGATCGACGCGGCCGCGAACGACCCGGAGCGCCGCGCGCGGCTCGTCGCCGACGCGCTCGTCTCGCTCGACGGGCCGCTGCACCAGTCGGGCGCGCCGACGATCAGCTACGGCGTCCGCGGCATCATGTCCGTCGATCTCACGGTCTACGGCGCGACGCACGATCTCCACAGCGGGCACTACGGCAACTGGGCGCCGAACCCCGCGATGGAGCTCGCGCAGCTGCTCGCCACGCTCACCGATCCCGTGACCGGGCGCGCGCGCGTGGCCGGCTTCTACGACTGCCGCCGGCCGCTCGACGCCGAGGCGCGCGCGGCCCTCGACGCGCTCCCGCCGATCGAGGACGCGCTCCGGGATCAGCTCGGCATCGCGCGCGACCGGCCGGAGGCCGCGGGCTCCTTGTTCGAGGCGATCAGCGATCCGTCGCTCAACGTCCGCGGCCTGCACAGCGGCGACGTGGGCGCGCGCGCGCGCACGGTGATCCCCCACGCCGCCGAGGCGGCGCTCGATCTGCGCCTCGTCCCAGACTGCCACGGCCCCGAGATGGCGACGCTGCTCCGTCGTCACCTCGAGGGCCTGGGCTACACCGTGATCGACGGGCCGCCGACCGACGCGCAGCGGCGCGAGCACCCCCGCCTCGTGACCATGGGTGTGCGCGCGCGCGGCTACCCTGGCGTGCAGACGCCGCTCGGGCTCGAGCTCTCGCGCGAGCTGCAGGCGCTCACCGAGCGCGCGACCGGCCGCGCGCCGGTGCAGATCCCGACGATGGGCGGCAGCCTGCCCTTTCATCACTTCGAGTCGCGGCTGGGGATGCGCGTGCTCGCGCTGCCGCTCGTCAACCACGACAACAACCAGCACGGCCCCGACGAGAACGTCGAGCTCGGCGCGCTGTGGCGCGGATTTGATCTGCTCGCGACGATCGCGCTGACCTACGGCGTCACGCCCGGCGCGTGACGTGACGCCGACGGCGCGCGACGCCGCGGGCGCGTCGCCGCCGCGGCTCGCCGCGCTCGTTTCCACCCGTCGACGCCGCGCGCGACGGCCGGACACTTGTATGCGCACGCGGCCCACATCTCGCAGGATCTCGACTTAGATCATCGGACAGGTAGAAAGAGTCATGTCGAAAAGGCGGGGTCGAGCGCGCGGGTGCTCGTTCGCGCGGCGCGTATTTACCCGCGCCGCGGGCACGCGCGCGCGCGCGGCCTAGTGCACTCGTGGGCCGAATGTGGGAGATTGGTTGTCGCGGCGCCAGGGCCACCAGTGGTCGTGTGGAGCCCCCTGCCCGTCTCGCGTCGTGCCCTCGGTGGACCGTTGAACGCCCAGTCCAACCTCTCGTCGCGGCTCGTCGCCGAGACGACCTCGGACGCCGCGCACGCGGAGCCCGAAGACCTCTCCACGCGCACGCGCAAAGAATTCCACACGTACCTCCTCCAGTATGTCGATCGCGCGCTCCCGTTCATCGGGCTCTCGTCGGGCGCGTACATCCTGACGCACACGGAGCAGAAGGTCGCCTGCGCGATCATCCTGTTCTCCTTCCTCATCGGCAACGTGACGCTCGGGCGCATCTCGCCGCGCCTGAACGGCCGCGCCTGGGCGACCGCCGAGCTGATCCGCTGGACGACCAACGCGATCCTGTTCTTCTTCTACCCGCTCATCGGCGGCGCGCCGGCGGAGACCTGGCTGCTCGCGTACACGACGGTCGGCGGCGCGCCCGCGATGCTGCGCACGCTCAAGCCGACCGTCGCCGGTCAGGTCGCGACGATCAGCGCGGCGACCCTCGGCACCTACGTCGCCAGCAACGACCCCTCGAACGCGATCAGGGTCGCGCTCTCGCTCGGCTGCGCGGCGCTCCTCGTCACCGTCGTCGCGCTGTTCCACAACCAGTCCTACAACAACCTGTGGCTCGCGCTCGATCGCCTGAAGGCCGAGGCGCGTGAGCGCGAGCGCGCGGAGAAAGAGCTGCGCAAGGCGCATGACGAGCTCGAGGTCCGCGTCGAGGAGCGCACCAAGGATCTGCGTCGCGAGGTGCGCGATCGCCAGTCGGCGGAGAAAGAGGCGATCGAGGCCAGCCGGGTCAAGAGCCAGTTCCTGGCCAACATGAGCCACGAGCTGCGGACGCCGCTGAACGCGATCCTCGGCTACACGGAGCTCGTGCAGGAGGACATCGAGGACCCGCAGGCGTCCGCGGACCTCGAGAAGATCCACGTCTCGGCGACGCACCTGCTCTCGATCATCCAGGACATCCTCGACATCTCGAAGATCGAGGCCGGCAAGATGGACGTCGAGCTCGACGACTTCGACGTCTACGAGCTCGCGCGCCGCGTCATCATCACCGCCACGCCGCTCGCCAAGAAGAACCACAACCGCCTCAACATGAGGTGCGCGCGCGACATCGGCTTCATGCGGTCCGACCGGACCAAGATCAACCAGGTGCTCATCAACCTGATCGGCAACGCCTGCAAGTTCACCCACGACGGGCGCGTCGAGCTCGTGATCGAGCGGCGCAAGAGCGACGACGACGTCGACGGGCTCGACTTCGCGGTCGTGGACACCGGCATCGGCATCGCGCCCGAGGTGCTCGCGCGGCTGTTCAAGCCGTTCACGCAGGCGGACAGCTCGACGACCCGCAAGTTCGGCGGCACCGGCCTCGGCCTCGCGATCAGCCAGCACCTCTCGCGCATGCTCGGCGGCGAGATTCACGTGACGAGCACGCCCGGCGAGGGCTCGACCTTCAGCGTCTGGCTCCCGCTCGAGGCCCCCTCGATCGAGCTCTCGGGCTGAGTCGTTCCCGTCCGCGGCGGGTTGCGAAGTCGCCACGCGGACCTCGGCGCCGCGCGCGCACACGCGAATCAAAACGACGATTCGGGGCGGACGCGGGGAAATCTCGAATTCGACGCAGGACCCTCTTGCGCGCGGGAGAGACCTGATCCAGGTTTAGACCATGCGGTCGAACCAAACAGTCGAACCGAGAGGTCGAACCAAAAGGTCGAACCCGCCGGTCTACTCTCGCCGCATGCCTCGTCCTCGCTTCGACCAGCTCCCCGCCCCCAAGCGCCGCCGCATCCTCGACGCCGCCGCCGAGGAGTTCGCCCAGCACGGCTTCGACGGCGCCTCCTACAACCGCATCATCCGCGCCGCGGGCGTCAGCAAGGGCGCGATGTACTACTACTTCGACGACAAGCAGGACCTGTTCCTCACGACCGTCGAGGACACGCTCGCGCGCGGGCAGGAGGCGTTCGGCTCGCTCGACAGCGTGCTCGCGGCGACCGACGCCCGCGGCTTCTGGGACGCGATGCAGGGGCTCAACCGGCGCGCGTGGTCGATCTTCTACGACGACCCGAGCCTGCTCGCGCTCGGCAAGGCGCTGCTCGCGTCGCCCGGCCTCACGGAGTCCGCGACCTACCGCGAGCTCGTCGCGCGCCTCGACGGCGTGATGCGGGAGCTCGTCGCCGCCGGCGTGGAGGTCGGCGCGATCCGGCGCGACCTGGACCCCGCGCTGCTGTCCGCGGTGCTGCTCGGCATGGGCGAGGCGCTCGACCGCTTCCTCATCGCGCGGGTCGACACGCTCGACCCGGCCGCGCTCGCGGGCCTGCCGGAGCGCGTCCTCGATCTCTTCGTGCGCGCGGCCGCGCCCGCGCACGCGCTCTCGAGCCTCGTGCTCGGCGCGCGCGACGAGCCGCGCGCCGCTCCTTCCGATGTGTCCGATCAACCACTCGCCGATGCCCCCGCCGAAGCCCCCGCTGAGGCCCCCGCCCCCGAGGAGTAACGCCATGCTCACCCACGCCGCCCCCGCCGACCTCGCGAACGCCCCCGCGCTGCCGCACCGCTACATGCACCAGGACTCGCCGCTCACGCTGCGCGAGGGCATCGAGGAGATGCGCCGCGCGAACCCGGGCCTGCTCGACCCGTCAGAGATGCCCGCGGACATCGGCAAGTTCTTCCACGCGCACGACGTCTGCCACGTGGTGTTCGGCACCGACACCTCGATCACGAACGAGGCGATGACGGACACGTGGACCGTGACCGGCACGACGGTGCGCGTGCGCGACCTGCTCGCCTACTACAAGCAGGAGGAGGGCCGCGCGGTGATCAACGACCTGATGCGCGAGATCGGCTGGCTGCGCACGCTGTGGGCCTCGGTCGTCGCCATCCCCAAGGTCCTCCGCGTGATCTGGCGAGCCCGCCGCATGACGCGGAAGTGGCCGATGTACGGCAACGACGCCTACCTCGACACGCCGCTCGCCGAGCTGCGGCGCATGTACAACATCCGCGTCGTCCACTGAGTCGCCGCGCGCTCGAACATGTCATTCGTGACATGTCCGAGCGCGCTCACGCGTCGCCCGCGGGCGGCTTGAGGTTGACGAGCGTCGCGCCCCACCCGCCCGCGCGGTGCCCCCCGAGCCGGTAGCCCTGCACCGCCGGGTGGCGATCGAGCAGCGCGTGCACCGTGCGCCGCAGGTTGCCGACGCCCTTGCCGTGGACGATCCGCAGCTCGCGGATCCCCCGGGCGAGGCACTCCTCGATGTACGCGTGCACCAGCGGCTTGACCTGCTTGGGCGGGAAGTTGTGCAGGTCGAGCTCGCCGTCGATCGGCAGCGCGCCCGCGCCCGGCCGCGGCGCGACGCCCTCGAGCCGCGCGATGAAGCCCGCGCGCCCTGCTCCACGGCGCGTCCGGGCGCGCCACCGAGTCGGCGGCGGCGCGGTAGGCCCGGGGCCGCGGGACCGCGTTCGCGCGCGTGACCGTCTCGCGGCGGGCGAACGGGCTCCACGATCCGGGGCCCTGGACCTCGAGCGCCCGCCAGCCGGGCCCCTGCGCGCTGCAGGCTCCGCGGCCCAGCGGCGCGGCGCTCCGCCCACGCGTCGCTCGTGCACGCGCAGCTCGCCGAACAGCGCGGCGCCGATCAGGTCGAGCGTCGTCGTCGCGGCGCGCTCGAGCGCGTCCTCCTCGGGCGCGTCGTCGTCGTCGGCCGCCGCGGCTTCGCGGACCAGCACCCAGCCCGCGAGCGCGACCTCGACGCGGGCGCCGCGTCGCGTCACCGTGATCGGCAGCGGCTCGGCGCCGGGAGCCGCCGCGCGCGGCGTCAACACGAGCGCCTCGCCGCGCTCACCCTGCGTCCGCGCGCGCGAGACGTGGTCCGCGACCGCCGTGCACAGGGCCGCGAGCTCGCGTTCGAACCACGAGGCCGCGCCCGTCGTGCTCACGCCGCGAAGCCTGCCCTGGATTCGCCCCAGGCGCGAGGGAGCTCGCGCGCGCCGAAAATTCTGCGTCAGCCGCCCTGCGAAGCCGGAAGGGCGACGCGAGCCGTGATTCGGGGCGCCGCGGCGCCGGCTGGCCCGCGTGGTACAACAGGCGCGCGACATGGCTTACCCGCACCTTACACATGACCTTTGGAACCTGTTACGAAGCCCGCGCTGGACGCTGGCGGTCCCGATCGCGCTCGCGCTGTCCGGCTGCGGCGACGGCCAGGGCGAGACCGACGGCCCTGACGGCGGTCCCGCCGTCCAGGACGCCTACGCGACGCTCGAGGACACGCCGCTGACCGTCGAGGCCGCAGACGGCGTGCTCGCCAACGACGACGGCGACGTGGTCGGGGCGAGCGACGCCGCGTCACGCGGCGGCGGCGAGGTCGCGCTCGCGGAGGACGGCGGCTTCACCTACACGCCCGCGGACGGCTACTGGGGCCGCGACGAGTTCACCTACGCGCTCGACGACGACGACGAGCAGCGCGGCGTCGTCTACGTCTCGGTCGCGCCGCGGCTCAGCGATCCCGACGAGGTCGAGCTGCACCGCGCCGGCGTCGCGCTCTACGGCCGCACCGACGAGGATCACATGGGCTTTCGCGCCGCGCGCGTGGGCGACGTCAACGGCGACGGCCTCGACGACGTGCTGACCTCGGCGCCCTTCATCAACGCCGGCGGCGTCGACACGGGGCGCGTGTACGTGATCTTCGGCAGCGAGGAGCCGGACGCGATGACGCCGGAGGGCGCGGTCAACGGCGACGCCGGCTTCGTCATCCAGGGCGTCGCGCCGAGCCAGCGCATCGGCCAGATCCTCAGCGGCGCCGGCGACTTCAACGGCGACGGCCTCGCCGACATCGTGTTCTGCGATCAGCAGGCCTCGCCCGATCCGGTCAACCTCCCAAGCGCCGGGCGCTGCTACGTCGCGCTCGGCAAGACCACCGGCGAGACGATCACGACCGAGCAGCTCGAGGCCGGCGACGGCGGCTTCGTCATCGACGGCGGCGAGGCCTTCGACCGCGTGGGCTACTCGGTCGCGAGCGCCGGCGACGTCAACGGCGACGGCCTCGACGACCTGCTGATCGGCGCGCCCTTCGTGTTCACCGACTACGACAGCTTCCGCAACGGCGCCGCGTACCTCGTGTACGGCCGCGCGGACGGGGCCCACGTCTCGCTCGCGGACGTGACCAACGGCCAGGGCGGGCGCGTCTACCGGCCGAGCGCCGACAACCAGCGCATGGGCTGGAGCGTCGCGGGCCTCGGCGACGTCAACGGCGACGCGCGCGACGACTTCGCGGTCGGCGTGACCTACGACGGCTGGGACTACAACGACGTCCCGATCGGGCGCGTCGCGGTCTACCTCGGCGACGGCGGCAGCCCGGCGTTCCAGATCATCAGCAACGCGGAGAACGACGGCGTGGGCGCCAGCGTCGCGGCCGCGGGCGACGTCAACGGAGATGGCCGCGCGGACATCTTGGTCGGCGCGCCGCAGGGCGAGCAGAACACCGCGTATGGGGTCGGCCGCGCGTTCGTCGTGTTCGGGCAGGAGCAGGCGGCCGACGTCATGCTCGCGGACGTGGCCCAGGGGACCGGCGGGTTCCGTATCGGCCTGCAGCAGGCGATCTCCAACTGGAACATCGGCGGGGTGATGACCGCGCTCGGCGACATCAACGGCGACGGCAAGGGCGACATCGGCCTCGGCGTCCCGCGGGCGCCTGGCAGCGACGACTACTACGAGCCCGCGCCGGGTCAGGCGTACGTCATCTACGGCAAGGACGGCACCGACGCGGTCGCGCTCGAGCGCGTCGCCGAGGGCGAGGGCGGCTTCGCGTTCGAAGGCACCTCGCTCGGCGGGGACGTCGGCGTCGCCATGGCCGGCGCGGGCGACGTCAACGGCGACCGCGTGCCGGACTTCGTGCTCACCGCGCCGCGGATCGACAAGAACGCGACCAACAACGGCGCCGCCTACGTGATCTTCGGGCTCGGCGCGCCGCCGCTCGAGACCGGCGACGCGAGCGAGTGAGGGTCACGCGGACAGGCGACGCGCGCGAGGTCACTCGCCCGCGTTGACGCGCGAGGCGTACGAGCTCACTCCCCCGCGCTGACGGGCTCCTCGGACGCCTCGACCAGGATCGAGGCGTAGAGCACCGGCGCGAGCGCGAGGGCCTCGGGCGGCGCGGCCACGAGCGCGACGGTGCGCTCGCCGAGCGGGCGCTCGACGACCCGCGCGACCGCCTGCCCGTTGCGCTGCACGAGGTACGAGCGGAACTCCTCGGCGCCCATGCGCGCCGTGAACTGCTCGGGGAGCCCGTGATCCTCGCGGACGTCGACCGCGCGCCGCAGCGCTGGATCGAGCGTGAAGATCACCCCGTCGGGCTCGCCCGCGTCCGCGTCCGCGTCCGCGCGCGACGGCGCGACGACGAACTCGACGAGCAGCCCGTCTCGGCGCGCCTGCGCGTCGACGAGGCCCTTGAACACCGGGAGCGCCTCACCCCGCGAGACCGCGAGCGCGGTCTCCTCGAAGCTCCAGGGGACCGTGAAGACGACCTCCTCGTCGACGACCCGCTGCTCGCGGTGGGCGAGCGCGAAGGTCTCGACGTCCTCGCGCGCGACCTGCCAGAGGCCCGCGAGCATCGCCAGGGCGGTGACGCCCGCGAGCGCGCCGACGAGGTAGCGGGCGAGCCTGGGCAGCGTGATCGGCAGCGCGCCCGCGAGCACGGTCGCGACCCCGGCCGCGGCCGCCAGCGCGAGCGGGTCGACCGCGATGCCGCGCAGCCCCGGGATGGCCTCGATCGCCTGGGCCCCGAGCAGCAGCCAGAGCGTGAACGACAGGCTGCGACGCGCGCGCTTGGCCAGGCTCGGGGTCCGCCGCGGGAGCAGGGTCCACAGCGCCGCGACGAGCACGCCCGTCGCGATCAGGCTGCCGCCGCCGATGATCTGGGCCGGGCCGCCGAAGGCCGCCGCGACGACGACGCCGGCCGCGGCCCCCCAGAGCGTGACCAGCACCATCCGCGCGTTGCCGAGCAGGCGCTCGACGACATGACCTCCAAGCCAGATGGCGTAGAGGTCGAGGATCAGCCCGATGAGGTCGGTCTGGACGAACGCCGCGGTGAACAGGCGCCCCCAGCTGCCCGCGCGCCACAGCTCCGGGCGTGAAGCCGCCGACGCGCAGCAGCCCGAGGCCGCCGGCGCCGACGAGCTGCGTCGCCACGTAGCCGGCGACGAGCGCGAGCGCGACGAGGTGCGTGACGTAGACCGGGCCGCGGCGCCGCGGCAGCCGCTCGGTCTTCAGGAAGCTGCGCAGGCGCTCGCCGACCCCCTGCGCGTAGCGGCGCAGCTCCGGCTCGAGCTCGAAGACCTGCTCGACCATGTCGAGCGCCGAGCGCGAGGCGCGGACGACCCGGTCATCCGACGGCCCCGCGAGCGCGCGGACGCGCTGCAGCTCGTCGACCGCGAGCTCGCGCTCCCCGGCGCGCGCGAGCGCGATGCCGCGGAACAGCGCGCCGCTCGCCTTCGACAGCCCGAGCGACTTGCAGTGGCCGACGACCGCCTCGTCGACGTAGCGGCTCGCGCCCGCGTACGCGAGGAAGGTCAGGCGCGCCTGCCCGAGCAGCTCGGCGGCGTTCGGGTCGGCGCCGAGCGGCCCTCCTCGAGCGCGCGCAGCAGCCCGGCGGCGTTGTCGAGCCGCCCCGCCTCGCCGTAGGCGCGCAGCAGCCCGAGCGCGAGCACGGGGCGCATGGCCGCGTAGCCCGGGTGAAACTGGCCCTCGAAGTGGGCGATGCCCTCGCTCCAGCGCTGGTCGTAGAACAGCATCGAGACGATCTGCTCGTGGATCACCGCGAGCTCGCCGCCGTCCTCCGCCTCGCCCGCGAGCTCGCGGAAGTAGTTCAGCGCCGCGTCGACGCCCTCGCGCTCGAGCAGCCCGAGCCCGTGCAGCACCTGCTGCTGGCGCTGCAGCCCCGCGCCCGGCATCAGCAGCGAGCGCGCGGCCGCGAGCCGCACCGCCCACGAGAGCTGTCCCCGGGAGAAGGACCTTCGAGACATGCCCTCGAGGACCCATGGGATCACGACCGTCAAGCACGTGAAGCCGACCGCGACGAGGCCCAGGAACGCGTCCTCGCGGCGCATCGCGACGACCGTCGCCGCGAGCAGCCCCGCGACGACGAGCATGTAGACGCGCTGCCCGGGCTCGAGGCGACGGAGCAGCCGGAGCAGCGCCATCCCGAGGATGACGGCCGTGATGAGGAGCAGGTGTTCGAACACGCGGGACCCGAGCGCAGGCGCGGGCTCGACCGCGCGCGCCCGCCGTCCTCAATCTAGCCTGATTTTGCGACCAGCTCCAAGTGACCGATCCCGCGGAATTTCGCGTACCGCCGCTCCAGGCGCTGCTCCACGTCGAGCACGCTGAGCTCGGCGAGGTGTCGGCGGAGCGCCGCCTGCATCGCCGCGGCCGTGATCGCGAGCCCGCGGTGAGCGCCCCCGATCGCCTCGGGGATGCGCTCGTCGCAGATCCCGAGCGCGCACAGGTCCTCCGCGGTCATGCGCAGCTGCTCGGCCGCGAGCTGCTCGGCCTCCGGGTTCTTCCACAAGATCGACGCGCAGCCGCGGGGCGAGATGACCGAGTACACGGAGTGCTCGAGCATCAGGATCCGATCGGTCACGCCGATCGCCAGCGCCCCGCCCGAGCCGCCCTCGCCGATCACGATCGACAGCGTCGGCACGCGCAGCCGCGCCATCAGCTCGATCGAGCTCGCGATCGCCTCGGCCTGCCCGCGCTCCTCGGCGCCGATGCCCGGGTACGCGCCGGCCGTGTCGATCATGCACAGCAGCGGCAGCCCGAACTGATCGGCCATCCGCATCAGCCGCTGGCACTTGCGGTAGCCCTCGGGGCGCGCCATCCCGAAGTTGCGGTGCACGTTCTCCTTGGTGTTGCGGCCCTTCTGGTGCCCCAGCACGACCACGGGGCGCCCCTCGAAGCGGCCGACGCCGCCGACGATCGCGGGGTCGTCCCGGAACGCGCGGTCGCCCTTGAGCTCGACGAAGTCGCTGATCAGCTCGCCGATGTAGTCGAGCGTGTACGGGCGATCGGGGTGCTTGGCGAGCTGCAGCTGCTCCCACGGCGTGAGCTTGGCGAAGCGCTCGCGCTGCAGCTGCTGCGCCTTCTGCTCGAGCCTCGAGATCTCGGAGGCCATGTCCGAGCGCCCCTCGGAGAGCAGCTTGAGCTCCTTGATCTTGCCCTCGAGCTCGACGATCGGCCGCTCGAACTCCAGCACCTTCTGCGTCACGACGCACCTCCGACGAACTCTTCGGCCAGACCCCAGGGGAAGCTGCGCGCGCTCTCGATGTGAACCGTCATGATCGTCTCGGCGTTGAGCTGATGCCGGAGGTAGGTCCGCTGACGCCGCGCGTACCGCCGCGTCTCGGCCTTGATCGTCCTGACTGCTTCCTCGAGGGACAGCTCACCTCGCAGGTGGAGGAGCAGCTGCCGGTAGCCCAGGCTCCGCATCGCCTTGTGGCGGTCATCATACCCGGCGGCGACGAGCTTCTCTACCTCCGCCAACCAGCCCGCCGCGAGCATATTGTCACAGCGTCGATCGATCGCCGCGTCGACTGACGCGACCCCGGGGTCGAGAACGATCATCAGGAGCGAGAGCAGACGTCTGGGCGGATCCTCGCGGCGCACCGCGCTCACGGGCCGGCCGTGCACCCGGCACAGCCACAGCGCCCGCACGGCGCGAACGACATTGCGCGGGTGCACGGCGCGGGCGGTCTCGGGGTCGACGCGCGCGAGCTCGGCGTGCGCCGCCCCGGGCTCGTCCTGCTCGCGCCGCTCCCACGTGTCCATAAATGCAGCTCGTTTTGGATCCGCGAGCTGCGGATCAGCGCCCGCGCTCGCGCCGCTCTGGCTCACGAGCGCCGCGCGCAGGTAGAAGCCGGTGCCCCCGACGAACAGCCCGGGCCGCGGAGACGCGCGCAGGAGCTCGTGCGCGTCGCGGCCGTAGTCCCCGGCGCTGTAGTCCTCGTCCGGGCGCACCAGATCGATGAGGTGATGTGGCGCACAGGCGCGCTCGACCGCGGTCGGCTTGGCGCTGCCGATGTCGAGCCCGCGGTACACCTGCACCGAGTCGCAGCAGAGGATCGGCAGCCCGAAGCGCGCCGCGACCTCGAGCCCGAGGCGTGACTTTCCCGACGCGGTCGGGCCCGTGATCGCGAGCGCGCGCGGGAGCGCCTGCGCCTCCTCGGATGTGGACGACATCGCCCTGCGGGGACCCACGCCCGAGAGTTTACTGCGCCCGCGCGCGCTCGCCGATGAGCGCGGACGCCGTCCACCGGCGCACGCCGGGCACGGCGTCGATGGCGTCGCCGAGCTCGATCAGCTCGCCGATCCAGCGCCGCGCGAGCCGGGGCGCCGGGTCTGCGCCGCGGGTCTCCGCGATCGCCGACAGCACCTCGCGGCGACGGGCGCTCGCGTCGCCGGAGCCGCCCTCGCCCTCCCGGGCGCGCAGGCGCAGCCACGGGATGACGCGGTCGATCAGGTCGGTCACGTCGGCGTCGTCGATGCAGTTGCGCAGGTGCGCCGGCACGCCGCGCACGACGATCGCGTCGTCGCCGAACGCGTCGAGGTCGACGCCGAGCTCGATCAGCTCGTCGCGCGCCGCGACGCACAGCGCCACCTCGTCCGGCAGCCGACGCACGATGACCGGCGAGAGCAGGCGCTGCACCGCGACCCCGCCGCTGCCGCCGATGTCCCGCGCGAGCCGGCGATAGACGAGGTGCGCGCGGAGCTGCCGGAGATCGACCGCGAGCAGCGCCTCCTCCAGCGCGAACAATGCGACAGGTCCGGGGAGACATGTCAAAAGTCGCGGCAGGTTCGCGGACGCCACGTCAGACTCGGGCTCGACGACCGTCGGCCCCGCGCTCGCGTGCTCGACCGGCGCGTCGAAACCTCGGGCGGCGCGTCGAGCTCGGCGGAGAGCGCGGGCTGGCGCGGCCGGAGCTCCGCGGCGCGCCACTCCGGGTCGGCGACCGGCGGCGCGACGGGCTCAGGTCGCAGGACGCCGCCGCGGCGTGACTCGTCGCGCCGCTCCGCGCGCGCGAGCAGCTCGCGCGAGACGCCGAGCGCCGCCGCGGCCTGCTTGAGGTCCTGCTTCGTCTCCGAGTAGTTCGTCGTCAGCGCGCGCGTGCTCAGACGATACGCGCCCCCGGCGCCGCGTCGCGCTCGCCCCGTCGCCGCGCGTCTCCCCGGCGAGCGCTCGCCGCCGTCGCGCCAGCCCGCGGCTCGCCCAGTCCGCGACCACCAGCCGCGACCAAGCCCGCTGTCGCGCGCGCGGTCCGTCTCGCCAGGATCCCCTGAGAACATGTCCAAAAGAACATTTTGCTGAAC
The DNA here is from genome assembly GCA_020633295.1 of Myxococcales bacterium. Taxonomy (GTDB): domain Bacteria; phylum Myxococcota_A; class Polyangia; order Nannocystales; family Nannocystaceae; genus JACKDW01. The sequence continues at coordinate 78,360 of JACKDW010000021.1, forward strand.
GCGGTCGAGACCGCCGCGCTCCGCGTCCGCGCCGCGCTGGGCGTCGGCCTCACGCGCCTCCACCTCACGCGCCTCCACCTCACGCGCCTCCACCTCACGCGCCCCCGCCTCGCGCGGCCCGCCTCGCGCGGCCCCGCCTCACCAGACGCGGCCTCACCAGACGCGGTCGCGTCGGCGTCGCCGCGCGCCGCGACGGACGGCTCCACCGCCGCGCCGCCGGCCCAGGGCGCGCGCGCGAGCTCGCGGCCGAGCACGCGCCGCAGCGCCGCGTACACGCGCTGCGGCTCGCTGAAGCGGACCTCGGCCTTCTGCGGGTGGACGTTGACGTCGACCGTCGTGCGCGGCGGCTCGACCATCACGCACGCGATCGGGCTCTTGCCGGCGGGCAGCGCGTCGCCGTAGGCCTGGTTGATGATCTGCGAGATGCTGCGCTCGCGAACCACGCGCCGGCGCACGACGATGAACGCGGCCGACCGGCCGCGCGCGGCCGCCTCCGGGCTCGAGAGCCAGGCCCGCACGCGAACGCCCTCATCCTCGCCCTCGAGGAAGAAGAACGGCCCGCGCCCGCGTCGCCGCAGGAGCTGCTGGACGCGCTCGTCCTCTGTCCCCGGGCGCAGGTTCAGGAGCTCGCGCCGGCCGTGCCGCAGCGTGAAGTGAACCTCGGGGTGCACCAGCGCCATGCGGATCACCGCCTCGCTGCAGTGCCCGACCTCGGTCGCCTCGGAGCGCAGGAACTTGCGGCGCGCGGGCACGCTCGCGAACAGCCCGCGGATCTCGACCTGGGTGCCCACGGCCATCCCGGCGGGCGACAGCCGCGGCTCATCGGCGGGCACGCTGCGCAGCTCGACGCCGACCTCCGCGTCCGCTTGCCGGCTGCGGACGCACAGGTGAGCGACCGCCGCGACCGACGCGAGCGCCTCGCCGCGGAAGCCCAGCGTCTGGATCTCGACCAGGTCCTCCGGCCCCCCGAGCTTGCTGGTCGCGTGGCGCACGATCGTCAGCGGGAGGTCGTCGGGGTGGATCCCGCGGCCGTTATCGCGCACGCGGATGCACGTGAGACCGCCGTCCTCGAGCTCGATATCGACCCGCAGCGCGCCCGCGTCGATCGAATTCTCGACCAGCTCCTTGACCACGGACGCCGGTCGCTCGACGACCTCGCCGGCCGCGATCTGATCCGCGAGCGCCTGGTTGAGCCGGACGATCCGCCGCGAGGGCGCGACGAACGAGTTGTAGGAGGTCGCTGCCACGACCCGACATTAGGGCGATTGCGAGCGCGCAAGCAACCGGACAGCGCTCGCCGCGCCCGTCGCCGACGCCCCCTGCGCGGCGCCGCAGCGGCGGCTCAGCCCTCGGCGACGACGCGGTTGCGACCGGCCTCTTTGGCGATGTACAGGCGCGCGTCCGCGGCCTTGATCAGGTCGTCGGAGTTGGCGAGCTCCGGCGCGAGCTCGGCGACGCCGACGGAGATGGTCACCGGGATCGTCTGGCCTTCGAACTCAAAGCGCGTCTTCTCGATCAGCTCGCGGATCGTCTCGCCGAACTTGCGCGCGCCCTCGATCTCGATCTCGGGGAGGATGACCGCGAACTCCTCGCCGCCGTAGCGCGCCAGCACGTCGACCTTGCGCGCCCGATCGCGGACCTTGGACGCGATCTCCTTGAGGATGAAGTCGCCCGCGCGGTGCCCGTAGGTGTCGTTGCAGCGCTTGAAGTGATCGATGTCGAACATCGTCAGCGCGAGCGGACGATCGTAGCGGCGCGCGCGGCTCAGCTCGCGCTCGAGCGTCTCGAGGAAGTAGCGCTTGTTGAAGATGTTGGTGAGCCCGTCGAAGGTCGAGAGCCGGTAAATCTCCTCGTGATACGAGCTCTCGATGTTGTCGCCGGTGAGGAACTTGAAGATCGAGCGCCCGACCTTGATCAGGTCGCCGTCCTTGAGCCACGCCTCGTGGATCCGGTGGTCGTTGACGTAGGTGCCGTTGGTCGACTCGTTGTCGCGGATCTTGACCCCCGAGTCCTCTACGCTGAGCTTCGCGTGCATCCGCGAAACCGAGTCCTGGCTCACGCAAATGTCGTTCATGGTCGCCCGACCGATGGTCAGCTCGCGCCCGTCGAGGTTGTGCTTACGACCGAGCTCGGCGCCGTAAATCACCACCAAGCATGCGTCCTTCTTGACCCGGCCGGAGCCGGAGTCATCGGACTTGTTGATGACAGTGACAATCGTCTCGTCCCGCATCACGTGGGCGGCAGGGGACCAGGCAGCCGCTCTCCCGGAGCACAGGGTACCAGACCCGCCCGAGCCTCGAACCGCGCGTGCCGAGACGACAATGTAGGCTCGATGCACACCGCGACGCGATCTGAACGCGCGCGATGTCACATCCGTGAATGTCGCGCGCGACACATCCGCGCGCCCGGAAGCGCCGTGATTTTGACCGCGAACACCCCGCGCTGCTATCACCGCGCATCGTGGAAGCTCCACGCAGACGGCTCGGCGGTCTTGGCGCCGTCTTCTTTATGGCCTCGCTGGGCGCGCTCGCCTTCTACGTGCAGAAGCAGGCGATTCCCGAGGAGCATGACGCGATTCGCACACGCGCGACCGCGCTCCCGCAGGCCATCTCGGAGGCGCCAACGCGCGCGCTGCCGTGGCAGGATCGGCTCGATCTCGCGTCCTTCAAGCCCGTCGAGGTCTCCGATAAGGTCAGCGCGCCCGCCGGCCCCGCGGCCGCTCCCGAGGGTGCGCCCGACGCCGACTCGACGGCAGAGGGCGCCGAGGAGCGGAGCGATCCGAACGCTGACGCCGACGTCGGTGAGGCGCCGCCCGATCTCGCCAACAGCCGGTTGGTGCAGGAGCTCCCCGACGGGCATCGCATCCTCACGACGATCGATCCTGTGCTGCAGGACTCCGCGCTGCAGATCTTCCGCAACCGCGAGGTCCCCTACGGCGCGGCCGTGATCCTCGACGTCCGCGACAACTCGGTGCTCGCCATGGCGGGGCACTCGAGCATGGACCCGCAGGTTGATCCCCTCGAGATCCTGACGACCGCGTGGGCGCCCGCGGCCTCGACCTTCAAGGTCGTCACGGCCGCCTCGCTGCTCGCGAACGGGCGCGCTGATGGGCGCACGCAGGCCTGCTACTCCGGCGGGCTGCGCGACATCACCGACGAGCTGCTGACCGACGACGCGCAGCGCGACAGCAAGTGCGCGACGCTCAGCGCCGCGCTCGCCTACAGCCACAACGTCGTCATCGCCAAGCTCGCGCTCAAGCACCTCACGCGCGACCAGCTGCAGACCACGGCCCAGGACCTCGGCTACGAGCGCGAGATCCCGTTCGAGTTCCCGCTCGAGACCAGCCCCGCCAACATCCCCTCGGTCGCGACCGAGCGTGCGAAGGTCGCGGCGGGCTTCTGGCACGTCGACCTCAACCCCGTGCACGCGGCCGTGCTCGCCAGCGTGTTCGCCCGCGGCGGCGTGTTCCAGCCGCCGCACGTCGTCGCCCAGGTCATCGGTCCCGACGGCGCCGACGACACCCCGGCGCTCCCTCGCACCGAGCGCGTGCTCTCGAGCGAGGTCGCGCGCGCCGTCGGCGTGATGCTCGAGGGCACGACCACGCGCGGGACGGCGAGCAAGAGCTTCTTTGACTCGCGCGGCAACCCGTACATCAACGGGGTCACCGTCTCCGGCAAGACCGGCAGCCTCACCGGCAAGCGCGCGCCGGCGCTGAACTACAACTGGTTCATCGGCTACGCGCCGGCGGACAAGCCTGAGATCGCGTTCGCGGTGCTCCTCGCCAACGAGCCCAAGTGGCGGATCAAGGCCCACTACGCCGCGCGACGTCTCGTCCAGATCTACCTCGATCGGCGCGCGGCGATCCGCGACCATCGCACCGCGACGCTGACGAGCGACGGGCGCCTGCTCATGCCCGCGGCCTTCGACTCGGAGGCCGAGGTCGCCGTCGACGCGACGCCCGAGCCCGAGCCCGAGTCACCGAGCGCGCCCGCCGGAGCGCCTGACGCCGAGACGTCAGGAAGCGATCGCGGCGACGAGCCGCGCGAGGACGCGACGGCGGAACCGCCGCACGACGACTTGCCCCCAGTGCCAGGTCCGGTCGCGCGACCGCACCGGTCAGCCAGCCGCACGTAGCGAGGGCCTTCACGCTCAACATGCACCGATGCAGGACGCACTCGGCACGTGTGGCGGTGCGCCCTTGCACGGTCGAATCGCCCCGGTGAGAAGTCTGACGTCGACCGCCGGTCGTCAGCCGCGCGCGTGAACGCGTGTGTTGACTCGCCGACCAAGCGGCCTCATGACCCCGAACAGATCACGCGCGTGGGGTAGTGACCCCAAGCGATGATGAGCTTTGGCGCACGACTGAGCCGCGGCCCGTTGGGCCGTCCTGCCGCAGGACGCGGCCGCTCCCCACAAATTCACCCAAACACGGCGAACATCACGATTCACCGGGCGAATGTGGTCAGCCACCGACGCGCACGACAGTGTGCGTCCGGTGCCACTCCACGTGCACAATTGGCACCCACAAAACCCACCCGGTCGCCCGGCCACCGGCTCCGGAACTCGAACCCGCGATCACCGGCGAGGGGCTCGATAGTGACCAATTCTCGGTGTTTCACGCGCACGCTCGAATATGTCGCGAAAGCCAGATGCACGGGACCGCGAGGGCGTATTCCTGTATCCTCTTGGAGCGTGAGGGAACACCACACCTGCGGGACCGGCCCCACTGCCGGTACCGAACCGGTCCTTCGTCCGAACGGACCCTCGAGTTTTTTGTATTTACACTTACGATTCCTACAAACGCCATCTCACCCCGCGCTCGGTACGCCGAGCGGCGTGTGAGTCCGGTCGGCGATTCCCGGATGTCGCAGAATGTCAGACCTCAACAACCCACAGCTCCAGCGGTCGGGACGCTCCCTCCCCCGACGGTGGAACCGTGCGCGACGCGCCCAGCGCTCGCGCGGCGTGGTCTTTGACGCGGCCCGGCTCCTCGGGCTGATTCTTGTATGTGGCGCGGCGCTCCCGGCCTGCGGTGAGGCGTTTGAGCAAGCCACGATGTACGACGACCAGGTGACCGACAGCGGCTCGGGCGGTCCTGGAGACGACGACTCGACCGCCGGCACCACCGGCGCGAGCACCACGCAGGGCCCCGGCGGCTCGACCGACGTGGAGACCACCGAGGCCGACACGACCGAGGGCACCGGCACCGAGCCGGAGGACGAGCCGCCGGTCGCGTGCGAGCTCTCGCTCAACAACGAGAGCCCGCAGCTCGTGCTCAACGCCTCGTCCAAGCTCGCGATCCGGATCTGCGCGGAGGATGACGTAGCGCTCCAGCGCGTCGAGCTCTGGCACAACGGCGAGCCCTGGCTCGACTACGACTTCACGGTCGACGAGCAGAAGACGAAGTTCCAGACCACGATCACGATCCCGATCTTCAGCGAGACGCTGAACGAGGCGTCGCCCCACGAGTTCGAGCTGCGCGTGCTCGACTACGCCGAGCTCGAGGCGGATCCGCTGACCGCCGAGCTGATCGTCAACCTCCCGCAGGTCGAGGACGCCAACGCCGACGTCGAGTCGCTCTGGACGCACACCTACGAGAACGCCGAGCACGACCCGTACGGCAGCGAGTACCGCGACCTGGTCGTCGACGAGGAGGGCAACACCTTCGCGGTCGGCTACTGGATCAGCGCGATGGACGAGCAGACTCGACACGCGCTGCTCGTCAAGATCCCGCCGACCGGCGGCGTGCAGCTCTGCGACGCCTGGAACTTCTTCGTCGGCCCCGGCGTCACGAGCAGCGAGGCCTACGCCGTCGACCTCACGAGCGCGGGCGACGTCATCGTCGTCGGCGCGTCGGAGTCCCTCGCCGAGGGCGTGCAGAACCGCCTGTGGATCCGCAAGTTCAACAGCGACTGCGAGATGGACGACACGTGGGTCGTCAACGACCAGAGCGAGACGCACACCTTCGCGCTCGACGTCGTGGTCGACCCCAACGACGCGATCTACGTCGTCGGCTACGAGGGCGTGTACGGCTACTCGATGAGCCCGCTGGTGCGCAAGTACACCGTCGGCGTCGAGCTGCCGACGGCGGAGCTCGCCGATCCCCAGGACTATCTCAAGGACCACGCCGCGCGGGGCGTCGCCTATGACCCGAAGCGCAAGCTCCTGTTCGTGACCGGCGACGTCACCGACAACGGGCCGCTCGACAAGCGCATGATGCTGATGGCGCTCAAGCCCGCCCTCGATCAGCCGCAGGCGGTCGAGGTCTTCGCCGCCAGCGAGCCCGCGCTGCACTCGTCGGGCGCGAGCCTCACCGTGCGCGCCGACGACACGCTGCTCGTCGTCGGCGAGTACCGCGACAACATCGACTACGGGCGCGCGGCGGTCTGGCGCTACGACTTCGGGATCGAGGACAACGTCGGCGCGTTCGAGTCGCTGGGCAGCCCGATCCTGCTCAAGAAGAGCTACGGCCCTGGCGACGAGGTCGCGACCGGCGTCGCGGTCTCGCCGGTCGTGCCCTTCACCGGCAACAACGAGTGGGCGGTCTCGTTGTACGCGCACATGAGCGACGCGCTCACGCGCGGCGTCGTCGAGCGCCGCGGCATCGACAACATGAAGCAGTGGCAGTACCAGCCGCAGCCCGTGGCGCGCTTCCAGTCGATCGCGTTCGACTGCACCGGCAACGCCTACGTCGCCGGTCACTGGAAGGTCGACGACCCCGCGACGCGCCCGCTCGCGATCGTGCACAAGCTCCCGTAGCGGCGTCGCCCGGCGCGGAATTTTCCGCGTCCGGGCGAGTTTCTGCCCTCGCGCCGCCGACGCGGGCGCGCGCGGGCGGCAAATTTCCGCGACTGGGGCGCGCGGATCGTGGCGCGCCGCTTGCAAACTCGTGGGACGCGGCGAAGCCCGCCGAGTTCAACCATGAAGAGAAACGTACCGATCTCCTCGATCATGTCCACCGACATCTTCTCCGTGCACACCGGGCAAGCCCCCAGCGAGGTCCGCCGGCTGCTCGCGGAGCGACCCCTTCACCACGTCCCGGTCGTCAGCGGGCGCACGCTCGTCGGGCTCATCAGCGCCACCGACATGCTGAAGCTGAGCTTCCAGGCCTACGGCACGGACGCGCGCACCGTCGACGCCGTCCTCGACAACCAGTTCACGATCCAGCAGATCATGACGACCGAGCTGGTCACGCTCCACCGGTCGAGGACGATCCGCGACGCCGCGGAGCTGCTCAAGGACGGCTCGTTCCACTCGCTGCCGATCGTCGACGACGACGACGCGCTCGTCGGGATCGTCACGAGCACCGACATCATCCGCTATCACCTCGAGCAGTACTGAGGCGCCGCTCCCCGCGAGCGCGAAGGGCCGTCGACGCGCGCGTCGGCGGCCCTCGTCATTCTCAGCCCGGGACGATGAGATCGCAGGCGTCGCCGATGAACCCGAAGGCCTGATCGAAGTACTGATCGTAGGTCGTCGAGCAGACGCTGCCCTCGATGCCGAACTCGAAGCTGTTGACGAGCGTCGAGAGCCGCTGCTCGGGGTCCATGAACGGCTGATCGCAGATGTTGTTGGCCTTGTGGCTGTCGTCGAGCAGACCGAGGAAGACGATCGACTCGGGCTTGTCGTCCTTGGCCGCGATGATCATCTCGTACCAGTCGGGCGGCTCGTTGTCCGACGCGAAGTCGGGGAGCGACGTGACGAGCGTGATGACAAGGAGCGCGTCGTCCCGCAGGAAGCCGGCGTTGCACTGCCCGGGGTTGGTGTTGAAGGGCAGCAGCGACGAGTAGAGCGCGCGCGCCTGCTTCTGCTGCCCGTCGCCGTGTGAGCCGACGTTGAGCAGACACCAGAGATCGTCCTCGAGCGTGGCGAGGTTGTCGCCGGTCATGTACCGCGCGCCGGGCTCGACGTTGCAGGCGACGTCGGAGCCCGAGGGGTACACGATGCCCGCGCCCCACTCCTCGTCGCAGTTCTCGAGCTGCATGTCGCAGGCGTACTCGGGCCAGTCGGCGGACTCGCACGAGTCCTCGAGCAGACAGGCTTGCTCGCAGGCGGCCGAGCCCCAGCGGTCGTCGGTGTCGACGACCATGAAGTGCAGATCGTGATCGGGGAGCAGGCCCTCGACGTTGCTGACGAAGCCCTCGAGGCTGTTCTTAAGGGCATTCAGCGCCCCGCCGCCCCCGGAGTGGCTGTCGACGACGAACAGGAAGTCGACCTTCGAGCACCCGACGATCGGATCGTACTGGCCGTCGGTCTCGTTGGTCGGGAAGTCGGTCTGACCGTCGCTGTCGCTGCTGCTCCCGCCGCCGCCGCTCGAGGTGCCGTCGGAGTCGGCGCCATCGGTCATGTCCATTGTGACAGCCTGCATCCCGGTCGACGACTCGTCGGTCGTCGCCGAGGAGGTCATGTCGCCGGTGCTCAAGAACTGCAGCGGCTCGGAGTCACCGCCCGCGTCTCCTCCGCCCTCTGGGGGCATCCACGTGGCGACGCAGCCGGCTGAGCAAAGACTCAGCAGACCCATCACCAAGACCAAGCGCGGACGCTCGAGGAGCATTACTCGAGAACTTATGAGGTCACCTCGTGCGGGTCAATATCTCCTGTACACGCACACACATGTGTCAACGCCGTGTTTTTAGTTACCTTGGTTTCAGCTACCCAGGAGTACGCGAAGTCTCGTGGCCACACTTCGTCAACGCGTCGCGACACTTGCATATTCACGGGAGTGCGTCGCGGTGGGTGTACGGCGACGTATGAGGTGCGTCTAGAAACAGGTTATCCACAGCGAGCTCGCGCGCCCTGTGAATCGCGGCTCACGCTTCGTTCGAGGCTCGAGGAAGACACTGTACAGATGCACACGCAACGACTTGAGTCGCGTGGCGAACCGTGTATGCCGACCGATCCCACCACGGGAGAAGCGACGCCCGGCGGACCGCTGCGGCCTCGCGCCCCACCCCGCGTGCGCACCCGGTGCACGAGGCCCGCTGACGCCAGTCACCTCCCGCGTTCCGATCACGGACCAGTCTCCCTCCCGGAGCGCACGATGTCGACGCGACCGCGTAAGACACCCGCTCGCGACGTTTCTCGAGCCACGCTGCGGAGGCGGTGGAACGGAACCTGGGCGACGCGAGAAAAAATCGCGGGAAGATCAACTCGAGAAGATCAACTCTCGGGGTCGATGAGGGCGTCGAGCACAGCGCCGCCTCGGCACCACGTGTCGTCGCGAGCGGGTGTCATCCCGACCACATCAACGAGCGCTCGGAGGGGTGAGCGGGGTCCACGACGTCGAGTGTACCGTCACGCCGTCAACCGCGGGCCTGTCGTGAACACGACAGGCCGAGACAGGCCGAGACACGACGAGACCCCGCGTCGAGATGACACGCCGAGACGACACGCCGAGACGCGCGACCCCGCGTCGAGACGACACGCCGAGACGCGCCGCGACTCCGCGTCGAGACGACACGCCGAGACGTCGAGACGACGCGTCGAGACGCGTCGAGACGCGCCGACTCGGCGCCGCCCGCCATCAAGAGTCGAGGCGTCGAGCCAGCTCCACCACGAGCCCGCACGGGCTTCCATTCGGACAACCCAAAAAAAAACAGCTCCGCATGCGGAGCTGTTTTCTTTCACTTCATGTGACCTGAATCTTAGGCCACGCATGATGTGGACGCGACGAGGCGCGACTACATCAGAAGGAAGTCATGCGCGCGGACGGTCTTGCGACCGTTCGCCTCGGCGCGACGGGCGGCCTGCGCAATGTGCCAGTGAACCCAGCCGTTGAGGCCCTCGAGCGCATCTCCGCCGACGTTGCAACCGTGACCCTTGAGGGCCTCCTTGCACTTGCTGGCGACGACGAGCACCTCGGTGGGCGCCTTGGTCTTCTTGGACGACTTCTTCTTTGCTTTCTTCTTGGCCATGGAATTTCCCAGGGTAGAGGGCCGTCTGCAGCGCTGCTTTATGCAGAAACTGGGACGAGCAGAAGCGGCTCAACCGGCGCTTTACTTACTCCACCCAGACGCGAATGCCAAGCGTGTTTTGGCCTGTGCCTACAAAAAAACCGCACCCACACGCCAAGCGTCGCGGCGAAAGCTGTGCGTACATCGACTCACGGCGCGAGCCCGAGGCGCGCGCGTGTACTCGAAAACAGCCCCAATTTGGCTAATAGACGACAATTTCGAGGCTTTAGACGTCACGGGCCGAGGTCGCCACGCGATCGTTCATGGCGATCGCTACACGTGGCCTCCTCGATCGAGCCGCAAAAATTTTTGATCTCTGACCCCGCTGCGCGGCGATCGGCCGCGCGCCGTGGTGCGATCACGATGGGATCTTCGTCGTCGGCACCGGGTCGTCACGCGCCGCGACACGGCGCGAGGCCGATCGCGCGAGCCGTAACGCTCGCCGCGAAACAGCCCAATTCTGCGCCCTATGGCGGGTTTTCTGGTATTTGGCGCCGCTCGGCTGACGACACGCACCGGGAATCGTGCGAGCCTCGTGGTTCGAATGGTGCAGCGAGCGGGCTCTCGACGAGGTGATCATCGGCGGATCGTGCTGGCGATCACGCTGGCGGCTGGCTGCGGGGATCCTGATCGGCTGGAGGGCGAGTGGCTCGTGAGTTCGATCGCGGGCAGGGAGTACCCGACGATCGAGGAGCACGGGAGCGCGAGCGTCGAGCAGGCGTGGAGCCTGACGCTCGACGCCCCCGATCCCGTGGACCTGGACGCCCGCGCCCGCGCCCGCGCGACGGGGACGTTGGCGTGGCGCGAGCGCTACTCGTTCCACAGCGGCGGCGAGCGCCAGGACGTCCTGCGCCGCTTCGCCGTCGAGCTGCTCGAGGACGACGCCGGCGAGCTCGTCGTGGAGTCATGGCCGGCGCAGGGTGACCCGGGGCCCGCGGCGCCGCAGCTGCGCTGTGATTTGCCCCGCGACGACGAGCTGCGCTGCGTCGACGAGCGCGCGAGACCTTGGCTGTGGACGCGCCTGTAGGCGCGCCTGGGCGAATATGCCCTTTTGGTCAGCGTCCGTGAGCGCGAGCTCGGCTACTGCGGGTCCTCGAGCAGCTCGGCCTCAATGACGACCTTGGCCTGGGGCCTGCGCTCGACGGTCACGGTGCGCTGCACGGGGAAGCGGCCGGGCTTGCGAACCTCGACGCGGTGCACCCCGGGCCCGAGCAGGATCGCGCCCGTCTGGCCGTCGAGGGCCTCGACGATCCCCATGTAGTTCCCGTCGACGTAGACCTCGGCGTCGCGATCCGCGTCGGGGACGTCGAGGTGGAGCTCGGTCGCGCTCTTGTCATGCGCGCAGCCGGTCGCCGAGACGGCGGCGGCCAGGATGACCGCGATGAGGAGCGCGGGTCGGCGCGCGCTCGAGGAGTGAGGGTCCCGCGTTGGCATCGCTTCTGGCGGCTCGATCATGGGTCGTGGGGCTCGAGCGCGTCAAGCCGGCGACCGGTTGTTCGTTACGGCTGCAGTCGCACCCGCACGACGCCGGGCTCGAGGGTGACGACGTGGAGCGAGCCCGAGGGGAGCTGGCGACCGTCGATGCGCGCGGCCAGCTGCTCGGCGGTCAGGGCCTGGGATTGGATGCCGATGCGCGCCGCGCCGTCCGCCGCGACGCCCGTGAGCGTCGCGCTCTGCACCCCGACGACGGAGTCGCGAAGCATGCGCTCGAGCCGACGCACCCGCTCGGCGGGTCCGCTGCCCTCGAGCACCACGGTGATGCGATCGCTCTGACGCTCGGCGAGGGCCCGCGTGATGCCCGCGGAGAGGTCCCGTACGAGGGCCTCCAGGGCGCCCGCGTCGGCCGGGGCGAAGCCGGAGGCGTTGTGGGCCACGAGCACCTGATCCTGGTCGTCGCGCACGATCGCGACCCCCTCGGCGGCGTGCACACCCGCGTAGGGCACTCGTCCGCGCAGGCGGCAGCGCAGCTCGACCCGCACCGACGCCCCCGCCTGCCCAGGCTGCAGCATCACCCCGCTCGCCAGCAGCGCGCTGGTCAACGGCCCGGCGATCGCGGGGGCGCAGCCCTCGGCGCCGCCGATCGAGGCGAGCACCGGGCGGGTCTCGGACGGCGCGGCGGGCGTCTCGCCCGCGCCTGAGGCGGTCGCAACGGCCTTGGCGAGCCGCGGGACATCGATCTCGACCTCGACCATCACGCGGATGGTCGCGCCGTCGTCCTTCTGCTCGAGCACGCGATAGGACTGGGTCCAGGCGCCGGCCTGCTTCAGGAGACGATCGCGAAGCGCCGTCGCGGGCGGCGATGGGAGCTCGTCGAGCGCCGCGTCCAGGGCGTCCGCGCGAGCACGCAGCATCGCGGTCCGCTGGGCTGTGAGCGCCTTGCTCGGATCTTTCTCGACCGGCGCGAAGCCTTCGCCCTGGTAGGGCGCCGCGAGCGCGGCCGTCGTGAACAACAGGGAGCCCAGACCCACGGCGAGCCACGAGAGCCGACCGGTCGCTACGCGAACCTGGCGTTTGAGGAAGCCCGCGCTCATGTCGGTTGAGCGTGAACCATGTCCTGGCTCGCGTGCAAGTTTCCCGAAGCGCCATAGGCGCACATCCGCCCTGACGGCCCGGGAGCGCCGGGTGGCAATCACCGCTATCCTGGGATACACCCCACGCAGCTATGCTCCGAAGCCCCTTTTCCGGTCATCGTCGCTACAGCATCACGCACCGGGCCGTTCAGCGGCTTCGAGAGCTGGTTCCCGGAGTCGCGGACGAGGACGATGAGACGCTGCGCGATCGGCTCGATACCGCGATCGTGAAGTCGGAGGACGACAAGAAGGCGGTCAAGACGCTCGATGTCATGCTGGGCGAGCCGCAGGTGCTGGTCCCCCTCGAGAGCTTCGGCGAGACGCTGTTCGCGATCATCAAGGAGGACACGGTCGTCACCGTGCTCCCACGCGGCCACGGCGAGGAGATCCTGCAGCGCGGCCAGGCGCTCGAGCAGCGCGTGGCGGCCGGCGAGGTCCTGATGCTCAACGAGCGGGAGCGCGAGGAGGAGCGGCGCGATTTCCCGAGGCGACGCTGGCGTCGCGACGCGCCGCCTCCCGTGATTGAGCGCGTAATCCGCGGCTCGGCGAACAACGGGCCGGTCACGGTCAGCAGCGACGACGTGATCCCCTCCCTCGATGAGGAGGAGGACGAGGAGTACGAGGACGAGGACGAGGAGTTCGACGTCGAGGAGCCGGAGGCGCCGGTCAAGGCCAAACGCGTCGTGGTCCGGATCCCCGAGCGCGCGACCCCGCCGACGTCGGCGGTTGAGCAGGCGATCGCGCGCAGCCTCGATCTCGGGCGCCGGCGCGCCGCGGTCGCCGCGTTGTCCGAGATCCTGCATCAGCAGGAGGACGACACCGAGGTGCTCCCGCTGTGGAATCAATTGCTAGAGGACGGGCTCCCTGCCTCGCTGACCGTCGGCGACCTGATCGACGCGATCCGTCGCGTGCCCGCGGAGTAGTGCCCGCGGAGTCGTGCCCGCGGAGTCGTGCCCGCGGAGTCGTGCCCGCGGAGTCGTGCCCGCGGAGTCGCGGCTAGCGGTAGACGAGCAGGATCACGAGGACGATCGAGCCCTCCTGCTCGCCCCCGAGCTTCGCTACGCCGACGCCGACCACGTCGGCGTCGATCGCCTGCGTCCAGACTTCGTACTCCCGCAGCTGCTTGTACGTGGCCGCGACGACCTCGCTTTGACCGATGCGCTTGTACTCGACGGCCTCGAGCTGCTGCTTGAACTTCGCGCGCGCGGCGTCGATGGCCCCTGCGGCGTGGCCGTCGGCGAGCCCCTGGGCGAGCGCGCTGATCTGCTTGTCCCACTTGACCGCCGGCAGCCCGCGCGCTTTGCGATCGGCGTTGACGTCGGCCTGCAGGGCCGCGACTGGCTTGTCGGGCAGGTCGGCGCCCGGCGCCGTGAAGTAATTCTGGGTCAGGATGATCGGGCGCGGCGCGCCCTCGACGTTGGACTCCGGCGGACCGACCACCGCGCCCACGCCGACGTGGGTGACGTCGGCCGCGAGGATGTTGACGCGGTGCCCGGGGCTGTTCATCAGGCTGTCGTGGATCCCCCGCGGCCCGTAGCCGCGCGCGATGTTCTCGCGCGCGATCGCGGCCGGGACGCCCGCGCGTTCGAAGCGCGCGGCGACATCACCCGTGGTCGGCGAGCGGTGCCCGATATAGTTGTTCTCCAGCATGTCGACGCTGTGCCCGCGCGCGACCGCGGCCGCCTCGTCGCTCCACTCGAGCGCCTCGAGCCCCCGCTGCGCGCGCGCGCGGTTGAGCAGCTCGAAGTTCGCGCGCTCGATCGCGCGGATGTCCGCGCCGTCCTCGACGTGCTCGATCACCACGTGGACGTCGCTCGCCGGCGTGCCGCCGCAGACGATCGGGAAGTTGGCGACGACCTCGGGGCCGTGTGAGCCCTCGGCGAAGATCTCGACCTTGTAGGCGCCCTTGCCCTGGTCGCAGGCGAACTCCCCGGCGAAGCCGCCCGACCCCGCGAGCGGCGTCGAGCGCCACTGACCTGAAGGATCGATGATGTCGAGCCGCGGGCTCGTGCGCCCGCCGAGCAGCGCGCCGGAGACCCGCGCGCGACCGCCCACCGGCAGCGCGCTCGGCACGGGCTCCAGCGTCACCGCGGGCTCGAGCGCGGCGACGAGGATCCGCGTCGAGCCGTCCTCGAGTCGCACCGCGCCCGCGCCCACGCGCCAGCTCCCGCCGGTGACGTGGCCCTGCACCTGCGCGATCAGCTCGGCGATCGCCCGCTGACACGTGCGCTCGCCCGGCGCGTTGATGCAGTCCCCGCCGCTCGCCGGGATCTCGACGATCGAGACGTAGGGCGGCGGATCAACGATCCCGTTCCAGGCGAGCAGGCCGTCGACGAGCGAGGTCGGGATGTTGAAGCGGCTCGGCGCGGTGCGGGCGAGTTCATGCGCGAGCCGGCTGAGCGCCAGCTTGGCGACGGCGCCGGTGCTCGCGACCGCCGCGTCGAGCGTGGCCTGCTCGACCGGGTTCAGCGTGTGCCCGGGCAGCTCGTCGGCGCCGAAGCGCTCGGCCGGCGCCCCCTCGAGCCGGACGTCGTACTCCTCGAGGCGGACCCCCGGCACGCGGATCGGCGCGGTCTCTCCGCGAGGGCGCGACGTCACGCAGGCGAGCTCGACCGAGGCGAGCGCGAGCGCGAGCGCGAGCGCGCGGCCCCGGGTCACGAGGCCTCCGCGACAGGCGCGCCGAGCTCGAGCTCGGCGGCGTTGGCCCAGGCGTGGAAGTCGGGCCGCCGCGTCGGGCTCAGCGCGAGCCCGATCGAGCGCTTGCGGGCGAGCTTCTCGAGCCGGAAGACGTTCACGCGCAGCCGCTGCCCCTGCCGGGGCGGGCACTGAATCGCCGTCTCGGCGCACAGCTCGGCCCACGGGATCGCTACCTCGACCGACCAGCCGACGTCGCGATCGCGCGCGTTGTTGACCGTGCCCTGCGCGTCGACGGCGACCGACCAGCTCGAGTCCCAGGCCTCGTCGCCCTTGCGGTAGCGCGGGAACCGGGCGTCGAAGGTCACGCCGCGCGCCGACACCTGGTACTCGAGATAGCGGCTCCCGCTGTTGTCGGCGCTGACGAACACCTCGAAGGCCTCCTGCTTGTAGAGCGGGTCATCCTGCTCGGCGTAGTCGCTGAACAGATCGACGTCGGGGAGCTCGCCCGCGACGTACAGGTGCTGCGCGTCCCAGGCGAACCACACGCGCGTCAGCCCGGGCAGCTCGTCGCCGGTGTGCGGTCCGGGGACCGGCTCGCCGAACAGGCTGTCGCCGAGCGCGTCGCCGGGCCGCTGCCAGACCTCGTCGTCGAGGCGACCGTCGAGCGCCACGCGAGCGCGGGCGCGCGCCGCCTGGACCTGGGTCGGACGGGTCGCGACCGGCACCACGCCAAGCACCGCCGAGCCGTCGTCGAGCCTGGGGCCGCGCAGCGCGGGCCGCAGCGGCGAGGACGGGCCGCCGGTGTGCACCTCGAGGGTGACCACGGCCGTGCGCGGGTGCCACGGCTCAGGCACAGGCAGCGCCGCGGTGAACGCCCCGTCCTGCCCTGGCTCGAGCGTGACGCGGACGTCGCGTTCGTCGGGCGCGAGCGGCCTCGGCGCGACGCCGCCCGGGAACACGACCTGCCGGGCCGCGCTGTGGGGTGTTCGTAAGGCCAGCTGCATGAAGCCCGCGCGCGCGTTCGCCCCGTGGATCACGCCGGTCACCTGGACCACCTCGCCGGGGACGACCTCCGCGGGCGCGAGCGCAACCGTGTCGATCCGGAGTCCACCGGCGAGCTCCATACTACTCGACATCTCGAGGCTGTCCTCTGCGCCAGTCGCGTCCGCGCGCGCGCGCGCGACCGCCTCGACCGGCGGCTCCGCGCGCTCGTCGGCGCCGCGCGGATCGACGCCGCACGCGAGCGGCAGCAGCGCGGCGAGCCCTGCGGCCACGCGTCGAGCGTCCTCGCGCGCTGTCGTCGCCGTCATCGTCGCACCGCGCGTCAGAACCGGAACCCCAGCCCAGGGGGAGCCGAGGGGAGCGGACCGCGAGCGGACGCGTTGGCCGTGTCGAGATCATCGGGTTGCTCGTCGAGCGCGGCCTTGACCGCGATCCCCGTGATCGCGGCGGCGGACGCCGCGAACGCGACGATCGTCACCCAGAAGTACCACTTCTTGTGGATCTGGACGTCGGCGAGACGCTCTGGCTCAGGCTTCGGCGCGGGCCTGGGCGGCGGCGGGTTGGCGGCCGCGACGCGATCCGCCCGATCCTGATCGAGCCGCTCGCGGTGGCTCGAGGGGGGCTCGCTCGCGACCGCGCCGCGCGACTCCTCCTCGAGCGCCTCCACCCGATGCTCGGCCGCGCGACGCGAAGCGCCCGCGTCCTCGGGCAGCGCCTCGAGATGCCCGCGCCAGGCCGCGAGCGCGCACGCGTAGTCCCGCAGCTGCTCGCAGGTCTCGGCCTCGCGCCGCCAGTTCTCTGGCGTCGGCGCGGCCTCCCGGGCCGCCGTCGCCTGCTCGCGCGCGGTCGTGAGGTCGCCCTGCTCGAGCGCCCCGCCGGTCGCGCGCGCGGCCGCGGGCGCCGGGCCCTCGACGGCGCCGGCCCACGCGGTGCGCAGCGGCGTGACCGCGAGCGCGAGCGCGAGCGTCAGCGAACACGCGGCGCGCAGCGCCTCCAGCGACGCGCGTCGACGTCGCGTTCGCGGCCGGCTCGATTGTGCTGGGGCGCGGTGGCGTGCGTGCATGGAACCCGGCGCAGCATATCAGATGCTCGCCCGCGCGGGCCTCCTGCGTCCGCGCTCCGCCGGGCCTGCTCAGCGCCGCGACAGCGCGCGCTGAAGCAGCCGCTCGGTGACGGACAGGAAGTCGCCCGCCGTCACGATCCCGATCAGGCGCCCGTTCTGGGTCACCGGCAGCGCGCTGACACGATGCTCGCGCATGACCTTGATCGCGTCGAGCGTCGACGTCTCCGGGCTGACCGAGACGGGCTCGGGATCCATGATCGTCGAGATCAGCACGGGCTCGTCGCGGTCGCGCGGCTCCTCCTTGCCGATCAGGTTGAGCAGCGCCCGGTGCGAGACCATGCCGACGAGCTGCCCGTCCTCGTCCTCCACCGGCACGTGGCGGATGTGCTCCCAGTCCATGACGTTGGCGGCCAGGTCGATGATGTCGCCGGGTCGCACCGTGAACAGATCGGTCGTCATGAACTGCCCGACGCGCCGGATGCTCTCGCGCCAATCCTCGTCGCCCTGCTCGTCGACGCTCGCCAGCTCCCACTCGTGCACGGGCTTGCCCGTGTGCTGGCGCTGCAGCATCGCCGAGGTCACGGTGCGGTAGCGCATCTCTCGGGGGCCTGACTCGCGCAGCGCCTCGAGCGACTCGAGGATCCACTGCGCGCCGGTGCGCCGCCTCCTCACGCGCTCCTCGATGATCCCGAGGTAGAAGTCGCGATCGGCCGTGTCGATCCCCGCCAGGCCCTCGCGCGCCTGCGGCAGCAGCCGCTGGAGGATCAGCTCGGCGGCGGTCAGCTGCTCGCCGCCGAACCACGTGAACTGCGCCTGCAGCCCGTGGCGCGCGGCCGCGAAGAAGTTCCCGCGCGCGTCATCGAAGTTCATGGCCTCGTCGATGCGCGGGTACTTCTCGACGTAGGCCGCCATCAAGCCGAAGAAGAACGCGGCGTTGGCGATCTCGTCGACGGTCGTCGGCCCCGACGGCAGCACCCGGTTCTCGATCCGGAGGTGGGGGCGCCCGTCCTCGGAGATCCCGTAGCACGCGCGGTTCCAGCGGTAGATCGTGCCGCCGTGCAGGCGCAGCGACGAGAGCTTCGGCACCTCGCCGCGGGCCAGGACCTTCATGGGGTCCTCGTCGAGCTCGCCCGCGATCATCACGCGGAAGCGGCGGATGTCCTCGCGGAAGATCTCCAGCACGGACTCGTTGACCCACTTGTCGCCGAAGTGCACGCGCGGGCGGTGGCCGCGGGCCTGATCGGCGAACGAGCGCGTGTCGAGCGAGCGCTGAAACAGCGCCACGCGCGTCTCCTGCCACAGGCGGTGGCGCAGCAGCACGGGCGAGTTGACCGCGGCCGCCAGCACCGGCGCCGTGACGGCCTGGGCGACGTTGTAGAGCTTCGCGAACTCGTCCGGGCGCACCTGAAAGTGGATCTGGAAGCTCGTGTTGCACGCCTCCAGCATCACGTTGTCGTGCTCCATCTCGAGCTCGTCGACGCCCTTGATCACGACGTGGAAGCTGCCGCCGCGCATCTGCCGGAGCACGCGGTTCAGCTCCGCGTAGCGGGGCATCGGCGTCATGTTGTTGAGCTCGAGATCGGCCTTGCGCAGCGTCGGCAGCGTGCCGACGAGCAGCACGTCGGCGTCGTGCTTGTGCGCGGCGTCTCGCGTCACCTTCACGAGCGCGTCGAGCTCGCGCTGCATCGCGCTCAGGCACGAGCCGCCGAAGGGCTGCGGGGTGAGGTTCGCCTCGAGGTTGAAGCGCGCCAGCTCGGTCGTCAGGTTCGGGTGCTTGAGCGAGTTCAGGATCTCGATGGACTTCGCGGCGGGCGCCATCGAGGCGTTGACCAGGAACATCTCCTGCTCCGCGCCGATGTGGCGCACGGGCTCGCCGAAGATGTCGCTCGAGAGCATCCGCTCGAGCGCCCGAATGTCCTGAATGAGCGCCCGCGTGAACGCCCGCATGCGGCGTTCGTCGGCTTGCTGCACGTTCTGCTCACCCATGATGCCGCACGCCTCCGCGGGACTGCATGATCCGACGGTATCGGCTCCCATGACCGACCGCAACGTCTCCGAGTGCTAACGAGCGGGGTCTCGTGACCGCGAGCTCGCGGCGCCCGGGAATCGCGCAGCTCCGGGTGGTGCCCGCGCGCGCGCGCCTGTGTTATTCGCCTCGACCCATGGCCAGCTCCACGAAAAAAATCGACCAGCTCGCCGAGCTCCTCGAGAAGACCGGCGGCGACGCGCAACGACTCGACGTCGTCAAGCGGACGCAGAAGTTCAAGCGCTCGTGGATCGAGCTCGCCGAGGCGCTCGCCAAGGTGCAGCGCGAGCGCGCCTACACGCGCTGGGGCTTCAAGGACTTCTTCGAGTACTGCAGCGCCGAGCTGACCATCAAGAAAGCGACGGCCGAGAAGCTCGTGCTCAGCTACACGACGATCCGTCGGCACGCGCCCGAGGTGCTCAAGTGGGACGGCGTCGCGCGGACGATCCCGAGCTACGAGGCCGTCGACTACTACTCGCGCGCGGTCGGCCCGTTCATCGATGAGGGCGGCGACGGCGACGCCGGCGACGACGCGCCCCCGCGCCCCCGCAGCCGCATCCAGGTCGAGCCGACCCCGGAGCTCATGGCCGAGATGAAGCAGGCCGTGTTCGACGAGGGCAAGCCCGTCGGCGAGCTGCGCAAGCGCTTCGACCCCGTCATCTATCCCAAGCCCAAGGCGGCCGAGAAGCTCGAGGTCGTCCGGAAGGCCAACGCCACCGCCAAGAAGCTCGCGGAGCTGCTCCCCGACATCGACGGCCTCGACCCCAAGCGCGTGCGCCAGCTCGACGAGCAGCTCGGCGCGCTGCGGGAGCAGCTCGACGCGATCGCCGAGCCGCTCAAGGAGAAGGTCGCGCGCGCCCAAAAACGCGCCACCCGCAAGGCGCCGAAGCTGCGCGCGGTGGCCCCGGTCTGACGCGTCGGCGCCCCGCAGCGGGCGCCGAAAACGCGCGAAATTTCAACGCGCGCGCGATGAGCGGCACAATAACCCGGCCATGCACCGCACCTGGACTCCGACCCGCGACGGGCGCCGGCGCCCCCTGCTCATACGGACAGGTGAAACCAGAGGCCGCGGACTGAGCGGGTGCCCGTGAGCGGCCGCGACGAGGCGTCGCTCGAGCTGGTCCCGCCCCGGCTCGAGGACGGCGCGGAACGCGAGGATGACGCGCCGCTCTTGTGGCACAATTACCTCGCTGATTCAGCCGTGAGTGACTCCGAACAGGACGCAGGCCCCGACGCGACCGGCTCCCCCGACACCCGACCGCGTACCCGCAAGCCGAGCGGCTCGAGCCACAGCCGGCTCGCCAGCGCCGTGATCACCCAGAGCCTCGGAGGCGCGATCGTCGCGGTCAGCCAAGTCGCCAAGGACCCCGAGCAGGCTGCGGTCGGCGTCCGCGAGTACCTCGCGCCCCAGATCCCCGTCTACAACGTCAGCAAGCGCCGCGCGATCTGGTTGACCACCAGCTACACGATCCAGCGCTGGCTGATCGTCGACAAGGGCACGACGCTCGCCTCGGTCCTGTCCCTGCAGACGCTGTTCTCGGTGGTGCCGCTCATCGGCATGCTGCTGACCGGCGTCGGCCTGCTCGGCGAGGACCGCGGCAACCAGCTGGTCCTGCAGATCGCCACCCTGCTGTTCCCGACCGCCGAGCGCGCTGAGGAGATGTCGGGCCTGGTGACCATGGTCGCCAGCAACATCACGCTCGAGCGCCTGGGGCTCTCGGGCTTCATCGCCGCGCTCGTCGTGGCCACGCTGCTGTTCACCACCCTCGAGCAGACCGCCAACCAGATCTGGGGCGTCACTCGCAAGCGCAGCCCGGTGGCCAAGTTCACCATGTTCTACACGCTGCTGACGCTGGCGCCGCTGATCCTGTTCTACAGCCTCGCGCAGCCGGTGGTCTCGCGCGTCGCCGAGCAGAGCTTCATCCCGACGCCCTACCTGACCTCGGGGCTCGGCTTCGTGCTGCTCAACAAGTTCATGCCGGCCACCTCCGTGCGCTGGGGCCCGGCGCTCGTCGGCGGGCTGTTCTCGTCGGTCATCTTCGAAGCGGGCAAGCAGGCCTTCGCCTACTACCTCAGCGCCATCGCCACCTACGAGAGCGTCTACGGCTCGCTCTCGATCCTGCCGGTCTTCATCTTCTGGACCTACCTGATCTGGCTGCTCGTGCTGCTCGGCATGGAGCTCTCGTTCGTCATCCAGCACCTCGACATCGTCAAGAGCGAGGGCTACGTCAACCCGTCGATGCGCAAGGATCTGCGCGGCCGCGTCGTCAGCGACGCGCGCATCGCCGCGCACCTGGTGCTCGCGATCTGCGACAACTACGAGCGTCGCCACGCCGGCCTGTCGGTCCCGGAGCTCGAGGAGCGCTTCAAGCTCGGGCTCTCGCGGGTCGTCAGCATCACCGACCGCCTGACCGAGGCCGGCCTGCTGCTCGAGACCTCCGCCGAGTACACCAGCTTCGTGCCGGCGCGCCCGACCGACCAGATCACGGCGCGCGAGGTCATCGACCTGTTCGAGCACGGTGACCTCCCAAGCGCCCGGCGTGACGACCCGCTGCGCGACCTGTTCGCGGAGATCGACGTGCAGAAGGCCGACGTGATCGGCGAGCTGACCTTTCGCGAGCTGATCGAGCGCGTGCGCGCCGAGAGCAGCATGATGCCGAAGCCCTTCGGGCTGGTGGACGACGACGGCGTCTACAGCGGCGAGCTGCACCGCGCTGAGCCGCCCCCGCCGCGGACCTCGGTCGCGACCGTGGCGGGCGCCCTCAACCGCGCGCCGGAGTCCTCGGTCGAGGACGCGAGCGCGAAGCCGAGCGCTGGCTTCCGCGGGCCGCGGCACGAGACCTTCATCGGTCGCTGATCGCCGCGCCCTGAGACGCGCGCTACTCGTCGACGCCGCGTTCTCCCGGAGCGCGACGCGGCGCCGTTGACGACGGCGCGCGCGGCTCCGTATCGTCCTGGCATGGCTGTGTGCATGCACATCTTTGATCGCGCGCTCCTCGGCCTCGGCGCCGCCGCGCTCGTCCTCGCGGCGACCGCGTGCGGCGACGACAACAGCGGCGGATCGGAGAGCAGCGTGAGCCCGACCTCCGTCTCGCTCACCAACAACCCTTCGGGGGTCAGCGTCACCGTGAGCGGGAGCGAGAGCGAGAGCGACACCGCGAGCAGCACCGCGAACGGCGGCAGCGAGAGCGGCAGCGATTCGAACGACGCCGCGTCGAACGCGAGCAACAGCAACACCAGCGACGACACCTCCAACCCGTTCACGACCGGCGACTCGTCCTCGCCGACCTCCGGCTTCGAGCCTGACTGCGACGGCGTCGACAACGGCTGCGGCAAGGTCGACTTCCTGTTCGTCATCGACAACTCGGGGTCGATGGGCGACAACCAGGACAACCTGATCGCCAGCTTCCCGGGCTTCATCACGACCCTGGCGACGACGCTGCCCAACGACGACTACCACATCATGGTCGTCGACACGGACGCGGGTCAGCAGCTCGGCTCCAACCAGTGCAAGATGCAGTGCGAGGCCAACCCGGATCTCGAGTTCTGCAACGTGTTCATCCCGCCCTACTCGGCGCCGTGCAACCCGCCGCTGACCGAGTGCGATGAGTGGCTCGGCGCCGGGGTCAACTTCCCCACCGGCGGCGGCGCGAGCAACTACTTCTGCGACTTCTTCGGCGGCAACCGCTACATCATCTCCGAGGAGCCGAGCCTGGCCACGAAGTTCCAGTGCGCGGCCAAGGTCGGCGACGACGGCGACGGCAGCGAGCGCCCGGCGGAGGCGATGGTCTCGGCGCTGAGCTTCGACCTCAACAAGCCGGGCGCCTGCAACGAGGCGTTCTTGCGCGACGACGCGCTGCTCGTCATCACGATCATCACCGACGAGCCCGACACCAACTCCAACGGCATCCCCGCCGGCTGGTACGCCAACATCGTCTCCGCCAAGAAGGGCGACGAGACCCGCGTCGTCGTGCTCGGGCTGCTCACCGACCCGCTGCAGCCCAACCCGGTCTGCAGCCCCGAGCACGCGCCCGCGCCGCAGCTGCGCGAGTTCATCAACTCCTTCACCTACGGCTCGATCGCCAGCGTGTGCGCGGCCAACTACGGCCCGTTCTTCCAGCAGGCGGTCAGCGTCATCGACACCGCCTGCTGCGAGTTCACGCCGCCGGTCTAGCCGGCCGTCCGCGAGCTGGTTTTTCGGCCAGATCACCCCGCGCGCGTGCGCGCGATCGCGACGGCCGTTCCTGCGCGGGTCGGCGGCGCAGTCTCGTACCGTAGGTCGCGCGGGTGGCCCCGCGTCCGCGGATACAATCGTCGTGGGCGTCGTCGGTAGGGCGACCCCAGGACTCGCCATGAACATCACCCCGCCGCTCGCGTTCGACTCGAGATCTCAGGGATCGCCGAGCAGCCGACGATCAACATGCGTCTGCGGATCTTGGACTTCGAGGATCCGGTGGTCGCCCGCGCCGCGAGCGACGCGTGCAAGGAGAACCCGCCGGACGCCCCCGCGGACGTCGCCGACGCCGACAACGTCTGGCCACCGACCGCGAGATCGTCGTCGAGCTCGACAAGCTCTCGCCAGCGCCCTCCCGCGACGCACCGCATCGGCGCTGCGCCGTCCGGGCCGAGCCTCGTGGCCGCGACGCCGCGCCCGGACGCGACGACCTCGACGCGCGCCCGCGTGATCCACCGCGCGCCAGAACGCGGGGCTCCCAGACACCCGCTGGCTGGTTCTGCGGCCAGCTCGTGAAGCGCTGGAGCGCGCGCTCGTGACGCGCCGTTCCTGCGCACGACTTCGCGTTGGCCGCGCAATCTCGTGCTTCTCGCGCGCGGGCGTCCCCTTGTGCAGGCGTCGCGCGCCCGTTCCGTATTCGCCCGGCGGATGCAATAATCGTGGGCCTCGTCGTCTCGGCGAAGCAGGACCTGTCATGAACATCACCTCTCGCTCCAAGCTCCCGCTTCACTGGATCCCCGTGTGGATCCCGGCGCTCGCGCTCGCCTGCGCGGCGTGTAACTCGGACGGCACCGCCAGCACGGACGCCACCGGCACTGACAGCGGCGAGACCGACAGCGGCGAGACCGACAGCGACGGGAGCGACAGCGGGGTCGACGTCCCCGATCCGAACCCGAACGCCGAGCCGCCCGGCGACCCGCCGCTGATCCTGCGCATCGACGACACGCCGCCGGAGCCGATCACGATCAACCTCGACAAGGAGGCGTCGCTGCTCGTGTTCGGCGAGCGCGCCAAGGACGTCACGCTGATCGAGATCGACTCGACGCAGATGCTGACCAACGCGCTCGAGGCGATCCGCGACGCCTGCGGCGACGGCTGGGTGGCCAACACCCCCACGCCGTGGCGCGACTGCGATCTGACCGAGCTCGGGCAGCGCTTCCCGCAGCCCTGGGAGGAGAGCGCGGAGTTCTCGGTCGTCCGCCTGCTCACGCTCACGCCGGCCAACGCCAACATGATCGGCACCGAGCTCGAGGACATGCAGACGCTCGTCAACAGCAACCCGGACTGGTTCGACGGCGGCTTCGGCGAGATCCTGCGCAACACCCTCAAGATGGCGAGCGTGACGGATCCGCTGCTGCCGATGCCGGCCGTCGTCGAGTCCGCCAAGAACACGCTGCTGGCCTCGCACCCGCGCGTCCCCGACAACAGCGGCGTGCTCCAGGTCTCGCTCTGGGACGCGCTGCACGACATGACGCCGCTGCAGCTGCCCGAGCGCTTCGGGCCGGCGGGCGGTCACCCGGGCGTGCTGATGCCCGACGCCGAGGACAACCCGGACGGCTTCGTGACCAAGAGCGACGCGCTGACCGACGCGTTCTCGATGCGCGTCTCGACCGGCACGCGCCACCGTCGGGTCGACGGGATCGACCTGTCCAAAAAGTCCGGCGGCGACATGTTCATCGTGCCCGCGGACGAGCTGGGCAAGCCGGCGCTCGCGTTCGACTTCGACAACCTCGAGATCACGGGCATCGCCGATCCGCCGACCATCGACATGCGCCTGAAGATCTACGAGTCGATGAACACGGTCACCGCGTGCACCGACGACGAAGGCTGCTACGACAACGCGCCGTGCGACGCCGCCGCGTACGCGGATCCGTGGACGTGCGACACCGCGGTCGAGGGCTCGATCTGGCGCGAGAACCCCTGGCTGTTCGAGTACTTCGCGGCCTGGGCCGGGCGCCTCCACTACACGCAGTCGCTGGCCGACGGCTCCTACGAGTGCTTCGGCTACTTCGGCCAGGAGTGCCTCGCCGGCGCGCTGATCGGCGATCCCGTCGACCTCCCCGCCGAGTACACCGGCGGCCCGATCGGCTGGACGCAGTTCATCCTCCACGACATCTTCGACCCCGACGAGCTGAGCTCGCCGGCGCCGCAGTTCTTCTGGGAGCTGCTCGTCTCGATCGCCGATCACGCGTTCCACGACCCCGACGGCGACGGCGTGACGGTCGACATGCCGTCGCCGGTGTTCGAGTTCAAGAACCTCGGGCTCGGCGTCTCCGCCGACGAGCTCATCTACGGCAGCGACTCGCAGCTCGGCGTCGTCGACTACCTCAAGCAGCAAGAGGACATCCTCGCCGACATCATGGTCGGTCAGTACTGGCGCAACAACGCCGCGCTCGACCTCTACTTCGCCCGCGGCGAGGACGGCCAGCCCTACCTCGTGTTCGCCAACGAGGAGGACCTCCGCGCCGACCCCGGCGACCCCAACGCCCCCTACGCCCCCGACTACCCCGTCCCCGGCTTCTTCGACTGCAGCAACCTGCTCGACAGCTGCAAGGTCTCGTCGAAGCAGATCGCCGGGGTCAGCGACACGTCCCACGAGAAGCTCCTGCTCACCGAGGGCTGGTCCACGCTCTACGTCCGCGACGACCGCGGCGACGACTACGAGCTGCGCGTGTACCGGCCGCCGACCACCGACAGCGAGATCGTCGTCGAGTTCAGCAAGCTCTAACCGGACTCCTATCCGACTCCAAGCCCACGACTGCGAACCCGCCATGCCACGCACTCTCCGCACGACCCACCGCATCGGCTCCGCGCTCACGCTGGCCGCGCTCTGCCTCGGCCTCGGCGCCTGCGTCGAGGAGGTCACCTACGAGGAGCCGACCGAGCCGAGCGCGCTCGACGTCAACAGCGCGCCGGTCACCGTCGAGCTCCGGCACCTGCGCTTCGACGCCAAGCAGTACGCGCTGACGCTCACGCTTGATGACCTCAAGGCCATGCCCGAGGAGACGCTGCGGCGCACCTGGCTGCTCGACCTCGACGCGCGCCCGCTGATCACCAACGCGCTCAACATCCTGATCAACACGCCGCCGGAGGAGGTCTACGCGCTCGCGCCCGCCGAGCAGAACATGTGGAAGCTGCTCAACCTGACGGCGCACTCGACCAAGCTCGACGGCACCAGCCTCGCGCCGCTGATCGACGTGGGCGAGAACGTCGACCTGCCCGCGTCGATGATCCTCAGCGACCTCGTCGGCGTCGAGAACCACGAGCGGCTGATCGGCGTCGACCTGCTGACCGACGCGGTCATCGCCAACGTCATGGCGACCCACCCCAACGCGCAGCTGCGCAAGGGGCCGATCACGCTCGAGAACCCCGACGGCCTCTACGAGGTCAAGTACGGGCACATCCCCGTCAGCCTGTTCGACGTCATCAACGGCTTCGAGGACCTCGCCGAGGTGTTCGGCCCGACCCCGACGTGGGAGGACCCCGGCGTCATCCACCCCGGCTTCGTCGCCGACACCACGGGGCTCGTGGCGACGACCCCCGGCTTCCAGATGACGGTCAAGGCCAACCTCAACGCGCTCCCCTACGAGGGCGTCGACCTGACCAACGCGAGCGGCGGGCGCGTCAACAGCACGCCGGCGCAGATCGAGACGGCCTTCGACTACACGCGCGACGACTGGATGGTCGTCGAGGGCCTGGTCGACCAGCTCGTGATCGCCGGGCTGACCATGGAGATCCACGAGAGCGACCAGTTCTGGCCCGGCGGCACGAGCAAGGACCCGGCGCCGACCGGCGACTCGCCGGTGTGGACCGAGGTGCCCAAGTGGGAGTTCGAGCACCTCATCATGGACGTCGCGGCCGCGCGCGCCGAGGCGATCGAGGCGCACTGCACCTCGTACACGCCGCCGCAGAACTCCGACTCCCCGGTCGAGGCCGTCGAGGCCTGCGTCGACGAGGACAAGTGGGTCTCGATCGAGCTCAAGACGCTCGACCTCGAGGGCGTCGAGGTCCCGCCGCCGTCGTACTTCTGGGACATCCTCATCGAGGTCGCGCAGGTGCTGCTGCACAGCGGCGACATCGACGAGGGCGAGGGCTCGGTCCGCCTCGCGCTGACGAACATCCCGACGGGCGTCACGACCGAGCAGCTCATCGACACGATGAAGGAGAACGTCAAGGCCAACGCCAAGGCGCTCGCGGAGTTCGCCAAGCTGCTCAACGACAACGCCGACGGCGACCCCGACTTCTTCTACTACCAGCCCAACGAGCCCAACGGCGGGATCAGCTCCGAGGACTGGCTCTACTTCGTGGCGCCCGTCGACCTCCGCAAGGACGACCTGGGCGCGCTGGTCCGCGAGTACAGCTACGCGCACCCCGGCTTCTTCGCGGACGCTGGGCTGGCCGAGAAGGTCTCGACGACGCTGCTCCAGGATCACGACGACGTGCACGAGAAGGTGCGAATTCTGCCAGGGGATGTGCTCTACATCGAGGATGACGAGCAGCGGCGCTTCAAGCTCACCGTCGGCGAGAAGCCCGGCGTGCACCGCATCGCCCTGGACATCGAGCGCGTGCAGTGAGCGGAGCCTGCGGCGGCGCGCGATGAGGCCTGCGACGCGCGCTCGCGCGCGATCTCGGGCGCGAAAACGTGGCCGTTCGTAGTACAGTGCGACCATGGTGTCGTCGTCTGGAGTCGGTTCGCGTTCGCCCCTGATCCGCCCTCGTGGCCTGGGCGTCACGCTCGCGACGCTCGCGGCGGCGCTCGGGCTCTCGGCGTCGCTGTCGGGCTGCGTCGTCGACGAGGTCGTCGCCGCGGACGAGCCGACCCCGACGCCGCTGTCGTCGAACGAGACGCGCACGGTCGAGCTCCGGTTCCTGCGCTTCGAGGTGCAGAACTTCGAGCAGACGATGACGATCGACGAGGTGCGCGCGCTGCCCGAGGAGACGCTGCGCGGGCTCTGGCTGTTCAATTTCGACTTCACCGACGTGCTGATCACGGTGCTCGACGAGCTCAAGAGCCTGCCGCCGAGCGAGGCCGATCAGCTGCCGCAGGCCGCCCAGAACATGCGCCAGCTGCTGCGCATGACGCCCGACACCGCAGACCTCACCGGCACCAACCTCGAGGAGGCGATCGCCCTCGCGGCGCAGGTCTCGATCCCGCCGCAGCGCGTGCTCGCCGACCTGATGGAGGTCGGCATCACCGACGAGGTCATCCCGCCCGACGTCGCGTCGCGGGCGATCCTCGACAACCTCATCGCGTCGCACCCGAACGCGCAGTTCCGCGACGGCCCGGTCGACGCCGAGCACCCCGACGGCCGCTACCCGATCCCGTCGGGCGCCGTGCCGGTGACGCTGTACGACGTCGCCACCGACTTCGCCAGCATGCCCGTCGAGTTCGGGCCCGCGCCGCTCGACCCCGACGATCCGGGCGGCCTCGTGCACCCGGGCTTCGTCAAGGACGCCGAGGGGATCGTGCTGACCGACCCCGAGTTCGAGATGGTGTTCAACGTCAGCCTCAACGCGCTGCCCTACAAGGGCGTCGACCTGACCGACAGCTCGATCCAGTCCGTCAACAGCATCGCCACCCAGGTCTCGACGATGTTCGACTTCGAGAGCGAGGACTGGATGCGCATCACGGGCCTCAAGGACGTCATGCACGTCGACGCGCTGACCATGTCGATCGTCGAGAACGACGCGTTCCTGCCCGGCGGCGGCGCGATGGAGCCCGAGGGCCAGGGCGACTCGCCCGTGTGGGACCTGCCGCCCTGGGAGTTCGAGCGGCTGATCATGGAGATGGCGCGGCTCAAGACGCTCGGCGACGAGGTCGAGGGCATCGGCGCCATCAGCCCGCACTGCGACGCCTACGAGTTCGGCACGGGGACGATCGCGTTCAAGGCCTGCGTCGGCCTGCACCCCGACACCCCCGTCGGCGACGAGCCGCCGCCGCCCGAGACGCCGCCCGCGGTCCCCGAGGGCTGGGCCGCGCTCAAGTCCTTCGGCGACATCGGCGACCCGCCGGCGCCCGCGTACCTCTGGGACGTGCTGATCGAGGTGGTGCAGACGCGGCTGCACGACGGCGGGCTCGCGGAGGGCGACGCCGACGTCGAGTTCACGCTGCGCGACGTCGACGTGCCGCTCGACGTCGAGGCGATGCTGGCGGAGATCAAGACCAACTTCGCGCAGGAGCCCGAGCTGCTGATCGACGTCGCCGAGCGCTTCAACGACACGAGCACCGGCGACCCGGACTTTTACTACTACCGCCCCCGCCCCGACGCGCCCGCCGAGCTCCAGGGTGACTACCTGTACTTCATCGCGCCCGTCGACATCCGCAAGGACGAGACCGGCAAGCGCGTGCGCCCGTACGACTACGCGAACCCGGGCTTCTTCTTCGACCAGGGGCTGACCGACAAGGCCTCCGCGCTCACCGTGCTCGACGGGGACAGCACGCACGAGAAAGTCAAGATCGCGCCCGGCACGGTGCTCTACATGCAAGACGACGAGGGCGTGCGCTTCAAGCTCGAGGTCGGCGAGAAGCCGAGCCAGAGCCGCATCACGCTGGACATCACGCGGCTCGACTGAGTCGCGGGCGCTCACACGCCGCTCCCTCCCCGCGCGTCCGCGCGGGCGTCCGAGCGCGCGCGGGCGCGGCCTCGACGAGCGCGGCGCCGAGGTCCGCGTAAGCGGGCCGAAACCGCCTTCTGCTGGCTTTTTTCCGCCCCGGTGGCCTACACTGGGCGCCGCGTCGTCGTCCCCGACGCGTCGACACCCCATGCTCCGGTCATCCCGCACTCGCTCACGACGCCCCTCGAGGATCCACGCGCTCGCGCCGACGCTCGCGGCCGCCGCGACCGCCACGACCTTCCTCTTGGCACCTGTCCAAGACGCCAGGGCTTCGGGCCTCGACGCGCCGGTCGTCGGCCACGGCCAGGCGAGCCCGTCGGCGCGCGACTCGGTCGCGGTGCACTGGAACCCCGGGCAGCTCGGCTTCCTCGACCGGCCGGAGGTGCTGTTCGGCGGCGCGCTCGTGATCCCGGTGATCAAGTACCAGCGCTATCAGCTCGGCACCTACCAGACCGCCGACTCGCTGTACTACACGAAGCAGGGCGCGATAGACGCGAACGCGCTCGACCCCAGCCGCACGATCACGCACGAGGAGGTCAGCAGCAGCTTCCCCGTCGCGGCCACCGGCAACATCTTCTTCGCGGTCCCGGTGATCAAGGACCGCCTCGTGATCGGCGGCGGCGTGTACGCCCCGTCGGCGGTCATCCTCAAGATGCCCAAGGACGGCCCGCAGCGCTTCCAGGTGCAGGAGGCGATGATCCTCGCGGGCAAGCCGACGCTGTCTCTGGCCGTCAAGGCCGCCGACTTCCTCTCGTTCGGCGCGGGCATCTCGTACGTGCTCGGCTTCGCGGAGCTGTCGAAGGTCCAGGACTTCGCGGCGGTCGACGTGCTCGGCGACGGCCTGAAGAACCTCGGGCAGGAGAACGACTTCGGCGCGGACGCGCCGACCGAGGTCCGCGAGCTCGACACGCTCGCGCGCCCGCTCTCGATCAAGCGGGCCTGGTCGCACATGGTCACCTTCAACGCGGGCATCGCCGCGCAGCCGACCAAGCGCTTCGGCATCAACCTGGCGTACGAGCACAGCACGCCGATGAAGTTCAAGGGCGACGTGTCGGTCGACATGAGCGACCCGTTCTTCACCCAGGACCTCGCGGGTCAGGGCGTGAAGTTCCCGCCGCTCATCAAGGGCGACGTGGTGCTCGAGTTCATGCTGCCCAAGCGCCTGACGCTGGGCGCGGCCTTCGACATCAACGAGAAGTACCGCATCGACGGCTTCGCGCAGCTCTCGTTCTACGGGGAGGTCGAGAGCTTCGACGTCACGATGAGCTCGCCGGACCTCAAGCAGGAGGCGCTCGGCCTCGGCGAGACCGCCGTCGTCGCGCTCAAGCGCGACTGGAAGCACACCGTCTGGGCCGAGGGCTCGCTCCGCGTGCGCCTCACCGACCGCATCCTCGGCTCCGGCAGCTTCGGCTACATGTCGCCGGTGTCGCCGGACGCGACCGTCGACCTCGCGTCGATCGACGGCCACCGCCTGCTCGGCGCGCTCGGCCTCGGCCTCGACGTCAACGACAAGTGGACGCTGTACGGCGACGCGCGCTTCCAGGGCATCCTGCCGCGCGAGGTCACCGAGTCCGAGTACGACCTCGGCAACGGCGTGTACAAGCTGTTCATCGCGACGCTGGGCCTGCACGCGCGGGCGCGCTTCTAGCCTAGCCCGGGCGCGCACAACCTGAACCATCGAACGTAGGCGGCGTTCGGGACGCGGGTCGCTGCTCGACGCAGCGGCCCGTTCTCGCTTCGCGCCTACCCGAAGCGCAGCGCGAGGAAGTACGCCGCGAAGGCCGAGAGCGAGACGATGCTGACCCAGCTGAAGATCGTCATGCCGCGGCTCGGGCGGTGCTGGGTCGGCACCTCGTCGCTGTGGATCGCGCGGTGGTTGAGCCACGCGAGCATCGGCGCGGTCAAGAACGAGAGGATCGTCGCCAGGTCGACCAGGCCCTTGAGGCTCCCGAGGAACTGCGCGAGCACCAGCATCGAGCCGGCGCCGAGGATGACGAGGAAGACCCAGTACTCGCGGCTGACGCGATCATGCTGGCGCGCGTCGGCGCGTTCGGGGCCGCGAAAGCGCCCGTAGAGGCCCGCGAGCGCGCGCGGGAAGCCGTCGATGACCGTGAGCACGGTCGAGCACATGACCCCGAACGCGCACACCGCGATGACCGGGCGGCTCCACGCGCCGAGGTTCTCGGTGTACAGGTCGATCACCTGCTGCGCGAACGCGCCCGCGCTCTCGGCCAGCGTCGCGCCCGAGCCGTGCATGACCGCGGCCCCGAGCGTGACGTAGCACAGCGCCAGGATCGCGGTGCCGATGTAGCCGACGTTGAAGTCGAACAGCACCTCGCGCACGCTCGGCGTGTGCCCGGTCTCGTCGCGGCGCGCGAGCGTCCACAGCGAGTGCCAGACCGAGATGTCGAAGGCCGTGGGCATCCAGCCGACGAGCGCGGCGCAGAAGATGATCGTCTTCGGATCCCAGCCCTCGCGCGGCAGCGCCCACTGGGCCGCGCCCCAGTCGATCTTGGGCAGCGCGAGCGCGGTCGCGACGAGCGTGGCGATCGTGAGCGTGACGACGATGACCTTGACCACGCGGTCGAGCACCTTGAACTGCCCGAAGCCCGCGATCGCGCCGGCGAGGATGGTGATGAGGCCGGCGTAGACGAGCACGGAGACGCCCTTGCCGAACAGCGCGACCGCGAGCCCGGCGGTCACGATCGTCACGGCCGCCTGGACCGTGAACATCGTGCCGACGGTGAGCAGCCCGTACAGCACCAGCGCCCAGCGACCCTGCCGACGGTAGGCCTCGAGCAAACTGGTGCCCGTGGCCGCGGCGTAGCGCGGGCCGAAGGCGAACGCCGGGTACTTGAGCACGTTGGCCGCGATCACGAGGCCGATCAGCGCGAAGCCGTACACCGCGCCCGCGCGCGTGGACTGCACGAGGTGGGAGACGCCGACGGCCGTCCCCGCGAACATGACCCCAGGGCCAAGCGCCTTGAGCAGCCCCCCGCGCGAGCGCGGGTCGCTCACGAGACCTCCTGCGCCATCAGGGCGTCGAGCGCCTGCTCGGCCCGCAGGCGACCGCGGAACACGTCGGCGAGGATCTGCAGCACGGGCAGGCGCGCGCCGGTGTGCGCCGCGTACTTGGCGATCCAGCGGGCGGTGCGGAGCCCCTCGATGCGCGCGCCGACCTGCTTGTCGACCTCGGCGGGCGTCACCCCGGCGGCGAACAGGCGCCCGACCTCGAGCTCGGGGCGCCCGTCCCCGGCGAACGCGGCGAGCAGATCGCCGAGCCCGGCGAGGCCGTGGAAGGTCTCGGCGCGCGCGCCCAGGCCCTCGCCGATGCGCGCGGCCTCGTTCATGCCGCGCGTCGCGACCATCGCCAGCGTCGCCGGCCCGAGGCCTGACGCGAGCCCGTAGCCGATCGCCATCGAGAGCAGGCTGACCATCGTCGAGGCGAGCTCGACCCCGAGCACGTCGTCGGTCCCGAACACGTCGAGGCGCTGCACCGCGAACACGTCGCGCACGGCCTCGACGATCTCCGGGAAGCGCGAGCCGACCACGCCGGCGCTCGCGTCCCCCTCGGCGAGCGCGCGCGCGACGATCGGCCCGGCGAGCGCGCCGATCCGGCGACAGGGGGTCGTCTCGCGCAGCACCTGGGTGAGCGTGCGCGGCGTGTGCTTATCAGCGACCACGCCGCGGCTGATGTGCACCAAGCGATGGGAGCCGTCGAGGTGCGCGCCGAGCTCCCGCGCGACCGCGCCGACGTAGGGCGAGGGCACGGCGAAGAACACGAGGTCGGCCGCCGCCGCGTCCGCGAGGGTCTCGGTGACCGTGACCCCCTCGCGCGCCTGCTCCTGCGCGCGGCGGGTCCACACGATGACCTCGCGGCCGGAGCGTCGGGCCGCGTCGGCGAGCGCCCAGCCGAAGTCGCCGCCGCCGAGGATCGAGACCGGGCCGCTCACGCGCCCTCCCCCATCGCGGCGATGATCCGCGCCGCCTTGACCGTCTCCGGCGTCGCCAGGTCGTCGGCGAGGTGGACGATCCGGTTCTGATAGAACAGCAGCAGGTTCGGGTCGAGCATGCGCACCGAGTCTCCCTCCGCCACGGCGATCGGCTTTGAATGATAGCCGGACCAGGCCTCGAGCGCCTCGTCCACGAGCCGCGAAGGCGGCTCGCTGCGGATCGCCCTCCCGAGGCGCACGCGGTCGCTCTGCTCGAGCTCGATCAGCTTGGCCTGCGCGAGCCCGACCTCGCGATCGAGGCGATCGCGGCGCATGGACGCGTCGCGCACGCGCTGACGCGTGAACAGGTCGCGCCCCGGCGTGCGCAGCACGAGGTAGCGGTAGAGCACGTGCGCGACCAGGTGCGTCCACAGGATCACCGTCTCGCGCCGGTAGACCGAGGGCAGCAGCTCGCCGAGCTCGCGCGTGTAGCCCATGTCGCGCAGCTCGTCGGCGACGGGCCGCCCCCCCTGCTGCACGTAGGTCCCCGGATCGATCGCGCGCCCGCTCGGCGACAGCGAGCGGCCCAGCTCATCGACGGGGTTGCAGAAAGGATCGAGCGGCTCGGCGAAGCGGATGACGGCGCCGTTGCGGAGCACGAGCACCTTCTTCAGGAAGGCGACCATGCGATCGACCTGCGAGAACTCGTCGTCGGTGATGATGTAGCGCGACTGCCCGGCGCCCTTGAGGTAGTCGTCGATGAGCGTCTCGGCCTCGAGCACGAGCGGGTAGTTGATCGTGATGGGCACGAAGAACACGGGGCGCGGCGCGCCGTCGAGCTGGTTCTCGGTGAAGGCCGAGACCGCGGTGCCCGCGAGCCCGAGCTTGACGTGACGCTCGACCATGTTCGAGCGCGAGCGCGTGCCGCCCGGGAAGAACAGGCTGTGGTAGCCGCGCCGGATGATCTCGAAGGAGTAGCCCTTGAGCACCTCCTTGTAGAGCCGCGCCTGCACCCGGCGATCGACCCGGTAGGCGCCGAGGTTGTGCATGAAGAAGCTGATGATCGGGTTCGTGAACAGGTTCTTGCCGGCGCCGTAGACGACGGGCGGCAGCCCCTCGCGCGCGAGCACGTAGCCGAGCGCGACCGAGTCGAGGTTCGACGAGTGCGTCGGCACGAGGATCAGCGTGCCGAGCCGGGCGAGCCGCCGCAGGCGCTCGACGGGGCCCTCGACGCGGATCAGCGCGTCGAGCTGCGGCCACCCGGGCTGCACGAGCTCGCGCGGGAAGGTGCCGGGGCTCATCACGCCGGTGAGCAGCCCCGGCACGATCCGCAGCGCGATTCCGTACACGCGCGGGTCGAAATTGCCCGCGACGTCGCCAGACATCCGCGCGCAGATCCGCTCCAGCGCCGCCACGCGCTCGTCGTGGGACATCCGCCCGTTGCCGCGCAGCAGCTTGCGCCACGCGCTGATCTCGAGCTCGGCCTCGGCGTCTTTCTGGGAGGACAGGCGCCGAACCTCGGTGTTGGCCGCGTCGCTGAGCAGGTAGAGCAGCTCCTGCGGCTCGCGCGTGCGGTAGCGAGAGACGATCCGGCGCGTGACCGAGTCCATCACGCTCGCGCGCTGTTCATTAAAACTAAAGACGGCGGGATCGTCGGCCCGCGCCGCTCGTCCGGGGAAGCTGGGGAGCTGCGGGCGAACCTGCAGGATCCGCTGCTTCAAGAGCTTGAGTACCGGTCGCATGAGCTGGTGCGAGCATACGCCCGGCGCCTCCTGCAGCAAACCACTGCGGACCGCCGAGCGTCCGCGCGGGTCCACGACCGGGGCCGCCGAGGCGCGCCAGCGCGCGCCGGCGCGCGCTACATCTCCATGTCGACGCCGCCCGAGTCGGGCTCGCAGATCAGGTAGTACTGCTCGTTGTTAAAGCCGTCGTCACACAGGCAGTACGGCAGCTGCTGATCGTTGATTAAGCACTTACCGTAGCCGCCACAGAACACGCCGTTACACGGGTCGTCGACGTCCATGCAGAACGCCCCGTCGACGCAGACCCAGTTCTGGTCCTCGCAGGTCGGCATCACGCCGTCGACGCACAGACCGCCTGGATAGCCCGGAGGCGCCTCTTTCTCGCGCTCTCCGCCGGAGTAGCAGGAGACCAGCGCGACGCAGGCCAGCGCGCCGAGCACCCGCGCGAGCGACCCGCGCCGCCGTATCGAATCCCTGATGCTGGAAGGTGACACCGACGACCTCCATCCGTAGGTGTGAACACAACGCCGACGGCGTCGCCACCATACCACAACAGGGGGTCGGCGACGCCACCCCGATCGACCGCGGCGCGACCCTGGCACGACGGCGACGACCTCGCCGACGACCTCGCCGGCGACCTCGCCGAGCCAACGGCCCGCGGGATGATTGTCATTCGATCACACGGCTGGTAGCGTTGCCTCGTGATAATGCAGCGTTCGATCACCGCCAGCCGTCGACGTCGTGGATCGTTGTCCGTGTCGCTCGCCGTCTCGCTCTCGATCCTCGCGTGGCCGGTCCACGGCAGCGCCGCGAGCTTCGACCCCGGCGCCGCGTACCTCCTGGCGAAGAAGAAGAAGTCCAAGAAGGCCGAGCCGACGCTCACGCCGGAGAAAGCCGAGTCGCAGCGCAACATCGTGCGCGACAAGGCCAAGGCCCGACAGGACGCCGGCGACCAGGCCGGCGCCGCCGAGGCGCTCAGCGACGAGGCGCACAAGCTCGGCGATCCTGTGCTGTTCGTCGACGCCGCCGAGACCTACAAGATCGCCGGCGACGAGGCGCGCAGCATCGAGCTCGTCGAGCAGGGCATCGAGGAGGCGCGCATAGGCCTCGACATCCTGTACTTCCTGCTCGGCGAGCGCGCGGACAAGGGTCACCAGTACCTCGCCGAGGACGACGTCTCGACGCAGATCGATCGCGCGCGCGACATC
This sequence comes from Myxococcales bacterium, assembly GCA_020633295.1. GTDB lineage: Bacteria > Myxococcota_A > Polyangia > Nannocystales > Nannocystaceae > JACKDW01. Next base: position 115,342 of record JACKDW010000021.1, read on the forward strand.
ATCACCAGCGCCGAGGCGCTGATCGGCGAGATCGAGGCCGAGCAGAACGCGGAGCCCGAGCCCGAGCCCGAGCCCGAGAAGAAGCCGCGCGACGGCAAGGGCATGATCATCGCGGGCGCCGTGCTCACCGGCGTCGGCGTCGCCGGGCTCGGGGTCATGGGCGCCGGCGTCGGCATGGGCGCGTCGGCCCAGGGCCAGGTCAACGACCCGACGGTCTACGGCACGACCTTCGACGAGGTCGACCGCAAGGGCAAGCTCGGCAACACGCTCGCGTTCGTCGGCGTCGGCGTCGGCGTCGTCGGCCTCGCCGCGGGCGTCACGCTGCTCGCGCTCGGCCTCAAGAAGCGCAAGCAGTCCGGCGCGAGCGCCGAGGAGGAGACGGCGCGCGTGCGCGTCGTCCCGGCGTTCAACGGACAACAAGGCGGCCTCGTGCTCACGGGGCGCTTCTAGCTCGCAACTCACCCGCGCGATCCGCCGCTCGAACGAACAGGAACCTTGCCCATGCGCCATCTCAAGCACCCCCGCGCGCTCCCGCTGCTCGCCGCGCTCGCGCTCACGCTGCCGCTCGGCCTCACGCTGCACCCGCGCGACGCCCAGGCCTGCGAGGACGAGAGCCGCCTGTGCGTCGACACGGCCAACGCGAAGTGGGAGCCCGACAAGACCATGTCCCAGAGCGCGCTCAAGCGCGAGCGCAAGAAGAACAAGAGCAAGCCGACGAGCAACCTCCACCTCACGATCGAGGGCGGGCGCGCGAGCGTGTTCCTCGACGGTCGCTACGTCGACACCGCGCCGCTGAAGTCCTACGAGATCGAGGCCGGGAAGCACGACATCCAGGTCCGCGACGGCGACATCATCCTCGCCGAGGGCGTGCTCCGGATCCCGAGCAAGACCGACGTGCGCATCACGGTCGTGCACCCGTAGGCGCGCCGCGCTCGCGAGCGACCCGCCGCGCGCCCCGGGGCGCACGGCGGGTCTGTCTTTTGATTCATCTCGCCTCGCAGCCCGTGCGAACGTCCGCGTCGCCCCGCGTCGCGCTCCTCGCCGCGGGCGAGGCGTCGCGTGGACGTTCGCTACGGGCCGCTACGCGCGCGCGCGCGGCCGCCGGCGCAGGCCGAGCGCGAGCAGCAGCACCGCGAAGCCGACGCCGCGCGAGCCGGCGCCGCCGTCGACGAGGCAGCCGCAGCCCTCGTCGAAGCCGTCGCTGTCGCCGTAGCCCGGCGGGAGCGCGCCGAAGTCGCTGTCGGTGCCGCTGTCGTCGTCGTCGTCATCGTCGTCGTCGCCCACGGGCCCCGTCGTCGGGTTGGGCTCCCCCGTGCCGCTGTCGGTCCCGCTGTCGCTGCCGCTCGTCGAGTCCGTGTCGGTGGGGTCGGGCCCCGAGGTGCTGCTGTCGTCGGTCGTCGCGGGGGCGCCGTTGTCGACGTGGAAGGTGATCGTCGAGCTCTGCGCGGTGTTCTGCGAGCTGTCGGTCGCGACCGCGTAGACGGTGTAGGAGCCCGCCGGGATGTTCTGCACGTTCAACGCGTAGGGCGCGGCGTTGTCCATGTTGCCCGTGCCGTTGACGAAGATCTCGACGTTGTCGACGACCTGGTCGTCGCTCGCGTCGACCGTGATCTCGAAGCTCGCGCCGACGTCGAAGGTCTGGCCGTCGCTCGGGTAGGTGACGCTCACCGTGGGCGGCGTGTTGTCGGGCGCGGCGGCGCCGAACATCGCGAGCAGCTCCTGGTGGGAGTTCTGGGAGGTGCCGCCGGCGCAGCCGCCGAGCTGCTGGTGCTGCTGGGTGCACAGGATCTGCCCCTGGTTGGGGACGATCGAGATGCACTGATCTTTGAAGCTCGGGTTCCCGCCGGCGTTGTACGGGTTCATGATGTCGTTGGCTTCGTTGACGTGCTCGAGCCCGTACGCGTGCGCGATCTCCTGGCTGATCGTCGTCGCCTGGGTGTCGGCCGAGAACTGATCGTTCGCGCTGTGGAACGCGAACACGATGTTCTCCTTCATCTGGTCGTTGCAGTCGAGCGGCGCGATGCCGAGGACGCCGCCGCCGAAGGGGTTGGTCGGCCCCGTCATGCACATGGTGTACGGCGAGTTGTTGGGCCGCTGGTCGGTGATCACGACGTTGTACGCGGCCCAGTCGCTCATCACGGCCTGGATCGTCGCCGCCCGCTTGTTGCCCGCGCCGTAGGCCGCGAACGGCCCCGCGAGCTGCTGGATGAAGGTCGTGTTCGCCGACGAGTCGTCGTTGCCGTAGCCGAGCGTCTCGCCGTCGAAGTTCAGGAACAGGACGTTGGTGTAGGGCGGACCGGCGGCGGGCTCGATCTCGTCGACCAGGTTCTCGGGCGACACGGGGATCGGGTCGAGCGTGTAGAACTCGCCGCTCGCGAGCTGCTGCTGCACCTCGGGCGTCTCCCCGTCCTCGCCGTCCGCTTGCGCCGTCTGGGTCGCGCCGAGCGCGAGCCCAAAAACGGCGAGCCACGCGGCGCGCCCGTAGGTCCATCGTTCGAACGTTCCTGTCCTCGGCGCTCTCGAGACCATCGTCGGATCCTCCCCCAATGAGCCCGCGCGCTACTTGCCAGCCACGACCGCCGCGAGCTCGTAACCCACGGTATGAATCTTACAGTGGATATACAAGACCCAATTGACCCCAGCCGCAACGCCGCGTTCGGGGTGCAGCCCCCCCACCCTCGTCGCGCTCGCGTACGACGTCGGCTCCACGGCGCTCGAGCACGCGAGGTCCATCGACCAGGTCGCGCCGGTCGTGCCGGCCGCTGATCGCGTCGCGTCCTGAGCGTTCGACGCCCACGCGAGCTCACGCGTGCGCCTGGGCGTCAACCCGCACATCCGCGCGAACCGTGAGCAAACCGCACGGCGTGGGCGTCGAACGGCGTCTACGGCGAGACCTGCCCCAAGGGGTACACTCGCGCACGATGTCGAGGTCGCGCGCCTCCAGAGCAGACGTCATCCACGCGAGCCGCGGCGACGTGGTCGTGATCGGCGCTGGCGTGATCGGGCTGAGCTCGGCCGCGTGTCTGCTCGAGGCGGGATATCGCGTCCGTGTGTGTGCACAATCGCTCCCGCCCGCGCTCACCTCGTGTGTCGCCGCCGCGTTCTGGTACCCGTTCAACGTTTTCCCGGAGCAACGGGTCCGCGTCTGGGCGGACACGAGCTACCGCGTGTTCACGGAGCTCGCCCGCGTGCCCGAGACCGGCGTCCGCGTCGCGCCGGCGCTCGAGCTGCTGCCGGGGCCGAGCGCGCCGCCGAGCTGGAGCGCGGTGATCCCTGACTACCGCGCCGTCGGCCCCTCCTCGCTGCCCGCGGGCTACCGCGACGGCTTCGCGTTCAGCTCGTTCGTCATCGAGACGCCGATCTACCTCCCGTGGCTGCTGCGCAGGGTCATCGAGCTCGGCGGCGAGCTCGAGACGCGGACGCTCGCGTCGCTCGACGACGCCCCGGCCTGTGACCTGCTCGTCAACTGCGCGGGCCTGGGCAGCGGGGCGCTCGTCGGAGACGCGGCGGTCGTCCCTGTGCGCGGGCAGCTCGTGCGCGTCGAGAACACGGGCGTCGAGCGGGTGACCGTCGATGAGCACGGCCCGGGCGGCGCGATCACGTACATCGTCCCGCGGTCCCGTGACGTCGTGCTCGGCGGGACTGCGGAGCGCGGATCCACGCGCCTCGAGCCCGACTCCGAGGCGACCGCGCAGATCCTCGCCCGCTGCCGCGCGCTCGAGCCTCGCCTCGCCCGCGCGCGGGTGCTGGGCGTCGACGTCGGCCTGCGCCCGTGCCGTGACGAGCTGCGCCTCGAGCTCGAGCGCGGCCGCAGCGGGGCGCCGGTGCTGCACAACTACGGTCACGGCGGCGCCGGGGTCACGCTCTCGTGGGGCTGCGCGCGCGAGCTCGTGGAGCTCGCGGACGCCACCCTGGGTCGCTCACTGCGGGCCCACTCGCTCGAGGGAGCGCGTCGATGCTCCGGGCGCGCAGGTCGGTGAGCGGATCGCCGCCGGCGTGCCGTCGAGCGCGGTGATGTTCGACGAGTGCACGGTCGCGCCGCACGACCATGAGAGCGTCGGGCTCACACACCGCGCGCAGCTGACCTCCTCGAGCGTGACCGTGGCGCCCGCCTGGACCTCGATCGCCGACTTGCCGCCCGCGCTCGCCAGCGCGACGTGCGAGAGTTGACAGGGGCGCGCCGAGCCGTGCACGACGACCGAGCCCCAGGTCCCGCGCCGCTCGCTGACGCCGGTGATCGAGATCGGCCGCGCTGCGGTGCCCGCGAGCACGAGCGCGCCGGAGCCGTCGCGCAGCGGGCCATCGTCGTCTCGGCTCGACGCCGCGCGCCTGCGCGCGCGCGTCTCGAGTTCGCCGATGTCGAGGTGGAAGCCGTCGCGCACGCGCAGCCGCGCGCCGGCCTCGACCGTGAGCGTCGCGCCGTTCGTCACGAGGATGTCACCGAGCAGCTCCACGCGCGCCTCGAGCCGCGGCCAGCGGGTGTCCTCGCGGATCGTCCCGGCCTTGACCTCGACGCTGCCGGTTTCGAACAGGTTGCTCGGGTCGACGCGCGCGAGGTTACGCGGCGAGATCACGAGCGGGCGCGCGCCGCCGGCGAAGGAGTTGTTCTCGAAGGCCTCTAGCTCGACGTCCGGATCGTAGATAACGGCGCCAGCGAGGTTATCGCGGAAGTTCGAATGCACGACCGAGAGCCGCGCGGCGCCGTTGGCGAACAGCACGCCGCGATCGATCTCGCGACCGCCGCGCTCGAACTCCACGTGGTCGAAGCGCGCGACCGCGCGCTTGTACAGCTTGATGCCCTTCCAGGCGCTCGCCCCCTGCGCGGCCGTGAAGCGGATCGGCTTCTCCGCGGTCCCGACCGCGACGAGCTCGCCCGGGTCGTAGTAGCCGACGTTGATGTACGCGCCCTCGGTGAAGCGCAGCTCGACGCCCGGCGCGAACTCGAGGGTGGCCGGCTCGTCCGCGCCGGCGACGTCGATCACGCCGGTGACGATGAAGGGGACGCCCGGATCGCCCCAGCGCCCGCTGCGACGGATGAAGCCCTTGAGGACATGAATCCGCGACCCGGGAGGGAACTCGTTGTCGCCCTCGAACGCGGTCGCCGACGCCGGCGTGATCAGCATGGCGACGGGCGAGCTCAGCCCGCTGAGCGTGTTGCCGCGGTAGCGCGCGAGCCAGCCGTCCCCGCTGACGTGGACCGCCGTGCCGGCGCAGTCGCGCAGCCGCATGCGCTCGACGCTGACCTCCGGGGCCTCGACGTACAGCGCGCTGCGCTCGCGATCGCCGGCGTACTCGAGCTCGACGTGCGCGAGTGAGGAGCCCGCGGCCGCGGGGAACAGGCGCAGCCCCTCCCAGCTGCCGGGCGTCGGCGCCGCGCTCGCCGACGTGAGCACCACGGGCGCGTCGGGCTCGCCGCGGATCTCGAGCCGCGCCGTGTGCGAGTAGCCGATGAACAGCCCGGCGCTGGCTTCGAACTCGAGCCGCGCGCCGGCCTCGATCGTCAGGCTGCCGGCCTCGAGGCGGTAGTCCGGCGTCACGCGCACGGGCCCGCAGCCGCGCTCGATCACGCGATCGACCGACTCGGCCTGCGCGAGCGTGGTGGGGCAGCCAGACACGGTCTCGTAGGGCGAGACGTAGGGGCGCGGCGTCGCCGAGCCGGCCTCGATCCAGGTGCGCTTCGGGTGCTTGGCCTCGACCGCGACGGGCGGCCCCTTGGGGCCGCACGCGCCCAGCGTGAGGGCGACCGCGAGCGCGGCGCCGAGGCGTACGCTCGAGACCATCCCCTCGCGTTGTACTACGCGCCGCGAAGCGCCAGCAAGCGGCGCGCGGGGGCGCGCCGTCACGACCCGGCGAGCTCGGCGCGCAGCCGCATCAGCAGCACGCCGAGGCGGTTCTTTCCGCGCCCGTCGCCGCCGTCCGCCCAGTAGCGATCGTTGCGCGTGTGCTCGATCAGCTTGGCCTCGCCGGTCGACAGCAGCAGCGCGCGCAGCTCCTCGTGCTGCGTGAACTTGGCCTGCAGCGCGCGGTACATGACCTGATCCTTGACCGACTCCCAGTCGCGACGCAGCGGCCGCTTGCGATCGCGGCCCATCCGCGCCGCGAGCATCGGCCCGTTCGCGCGCCGGATCTCGCCCTGGTGCGCGCGGTCCTTGAACTTCATGGCCTGAAAGTAGTGCTCCGTGGTCGGCCACACGACGCCGTCGATCGTGATCGGGTACGGCGCGAAGTTCGAGAACTCGCCGTAGGGATCGCCGACCCGGTAGAACTTGATCACGCTGTCCGCCGTCATCGTCACCGCTCCTCGAGCTGTCCGGACAGCAAGGTTACACGAGCGCGGCGCGCGGTCACAGCATCCCGCGCCCGCGGAAGTACGCGATCGCGTCCTCGATCGTCTCCTCGATCGGGCGATAGCTCGCGCCCAGCTCCTCGATCGACCTGCGGTTGTCGAAGTACGGCGGGCGGCAGCTGTAGTCGAACATCGCGGGGCTGAGCAGCGGATCCTGCCCGCGCCGGATCGCGATCGCGGCGAGCAGCCGGATGTAGCCGCGCGCGACCCGGGTCGGGATCCACGGGAAGCGCTGCCCGGTCCCGGCGATGCGCGCGATCGTCTGGAAGAAGTCCTTGTTGCTGAGGTTGTGGGCCGTCGCGAGGTAGCGCTCGCCGGGGGCGCCGCGCTCGAGGACGAGCCGGTGCACGCGCGCCACGTCGCGCACGTCGACGTAGGAGCAGCCGCCGTCGGTGTAGGCGGGCGTCTCGCCGCGCGCGACGTTGATCACGAGCTGGCCCGAGGGCGTGGGCCCGATGTCACCGGGCCCAAAGACCATCCCCGGACAGACCACGCGCACGTCGAGACCCCAGCGGGCGAAGTCCTCGGCGAGCCACATGCTCAGGTGCTTGCTGCGGCTGTACGGGAAGTCGACGTCCCACGCGTTGTAGGCGCTCCGCTCGTCGCCGAGCTTGCCCACCGGCGGGCGCCCGAGCGCGACGATGCTCGCCGTGTACACCACGGTCTGCACCTCCGCCCGGCGCGCGGCCTCGAGCATGTTGAAGGTCCCGCGCAGGTTGACCTCGTACATCGGCGAGGGATCCGCCATGTAGTCGCGGTAGATGGCCGCGAGGTGAAAGACCGCGTCGCGGTCCGCGACCGCGCGCGCGCAGTCCTCCGGCGAGCGCACGTCGCCGCGCACGATCTCGAGGTTGCCGATCCCGTCGAGGTTGTCGAGCGCCTCGCTCGCGCGCGCGAGCACCCGCACCTCCGCGCCGGCCTCGCGCAGCTCGCGGACCACGGCCGCGCCCAAAAACCCCGCGCCTCCCGTCACCAGCACTCGCGTATCCTTCATCATCACCTCGTCGTGTCGCCCCGCCGCGGAGCGGGGCGCCATCCTACCAGAACCGCGCGCCGTCGCCCGTGCGAGGGACGCGGTCGAGAGCCGCCGGGAGAGCCGCGAGACATGGAGACCCTCAGCCGACCGAGTCGCGCGGAGCTCGACGCCTGGCTCGCCGCGATCGCCGAGCGACCGCTCAGCTACGCCGAGCGCGGGCGCACGCGTGGGCCCGCGCCGCCGGGCTACTGGCGCAACGCGCACTCCTGCATCTTGGGCCAGGGTGAGCGTGTATTCGAACGCGCGCGCGCCTGCGTCCAGCGCTGGCGCGTGTTCGAGCTCGACTGGCTCGAGCTGTGCTGGCCCGAACGCCCCGTCGCGCAGGGCACCGTGGTCGCCACGCTGACGCGCCTCCTCGGGGTGTGGACGGCCAACCCGTGCCGCGTCGTCGCCGTGCACGACGGCCCCGCGCCCGAGCAGCCCGCGATCACCCGCCACGAGTTCGCCTACGGCACGCTGGTCGGTCACGGGATGCGCGGCGAGGAGCGCTTCACCGTCGACTGGGATCGCCGCGACGACCGCGTGCGCTACGAGGTCGCGTCATACTCGCGCCCCGCCGCCCTGCGCACGCGCGTCGCCCTCCCGATCGTCCGCCGCCTGCAGCGACGCTTCGTCCGCGAGTCCTGCGAGGCGCTCACGCGCGCGATCGCCGAGCCCGGCGCGCGCTGATACACTCCGAGACATGCGCTCGCCCCTCGTGCGAAGTCACCGCGTCGTCGGGTTGTTCGTGACCGCGCTGCTCGCCGCGGGCTGCGACTCCGGAGGTACATCCGCGACCAAGGCCGAGACCAAGGCCGAGACCAAGGCCGAGACCAAGGTCGAGACCAAGGCCGAGACCAAGGCCGAGACCGCGCCGGGCAAGGCGCCGCCCTTCGCCACGCCCACGGCCAAGCCGCCGCCGCCGCCCGAGGGCGTCGCGCTGCTCGAGCGCCCGCCGCTGTACGTGCAGCGCTGCGACGAGCAGCACCCGTGCCCGACGCTGACGATGCCCGAGGGCGAGACCCACTGCCGCGAGCTCGAGCTGGGCAACCGCGACTCCTGGCGCCTCCCCGATCGCGAGGAGGCCGAGGCCTTCGCCGCCATCAAGGATCAGCTCGACCAGGTCGAGGGCTTTCACTGGACGCGCACGCCCTACTCCGAGGATCCGGGCCAGACCTGGATCATCGACCCGGTCGGCGGCTTCAAGACGTCGATCCCGCCCACGCGCAAGCCGTTTTTGATCCGCTGCGTCCAGGAGCCCTGAGCCCGCGCGCGCCGATCCGCGGGGGATCTGGTCACGCGCGCGGCGGGAGGACCTGTTATGGTCGCCCCGTGCAGCGCGCTCCTCGTGTTGGTCAGGTCCACGGTCTGCTCCGCGCCGGCCTCGCGCTCGCGCTCGCGGCCTGCAGCGGCAACGGGCAGAGCACCTCGGAGGGTCCGCTGACCACGAGCTCGACGTCGGACGCGACCGGCACGAGCGGCACGACGGACGCCTGCGACGACAGCCGCGACTGCGACACCGACGACATCTGCGCGGCGCCGTACACCGTCGAAGAGGACAGCTACGGGGGCGAGCGCGGGCCGGCGGCCTGCGTGCCCGGCTGCATCGAGGCGTGGGACCTGTCGCGCTGGTGCTTTGACCACAGCGCCTGCTGCGGGACCGACCGCTGCAAGGAGGTCGACGGCGTGTGTGAGCCGCTCGATCCCGACACGACCAGCTCGACCGGGACCGAGAGCACTGAGAGCAGCACCGAGAGCAGCGCCGGCTCGACGACGATGGGCACGGGCTCGACGGGCTCGACGACCGCCGACACGGGCGAGTCGACCGGCGCGAGCTCGAGCGGCACCGGCGACACCAGCGGTCCCTGAGCGCAGATCGCCGCGACCGCTCGACTTCGAAACGCGGACGCGCGCGACGGCGTCGCCGTCGCGCGCGTGCCCTCGCTATGCTCCTCAGGCGCGCGTACGTCGACGACGCGTGAGACCCAGCAGCCCCAGGCCCAGCAGCGCGAGCAGGCCGCGACCGCGCTCACGGTCCGGCGCGGCCGCGCAGCCGCAGCCGTCCTCGGCCGCCCCCGCGGTCTCGGTGTCCGTGCCGGACGTGTCGACGGGCCCCTCCGTGGTGCCGCTCGTGCCCGTGGCGTCGGTGTCGCTCGTCGTCGTGCCGGGCCCCGCCGAGGGATCGCCGCCCGTGCCGCTGTCGCCCCCTGTCGTCGGGTCGCCGGTCGTCTCGCCGTCCGTCGCCGAGGCCGACGCGCCGCCGCTGTCGTCGCCCGTGGTCTCGTCCACGGGGAACTTGCAGTCGTTGGCGCACTCGTCATCGTCGACGTCGTTGCCGTCGTCGCACTCCTCGATGCCCTCGTAGACGTGGCCGTCGCCGCAGATCGCGACCGTGCAGGCGTCGGTGCAGGCGTCGGTGTTCTCGAGGTTGCCGTCGTCGCAGTCCTCCACGCCGGCCTGCAGGAAGCCGTCGCCGCACGCGGCGAGCTGGCAGGCGACGCAGTCGTCGGTGTCGTCGACGTTGCCGTCGTCGCACGCCTCCACGCCGTCCTGGAGGAAGCCGTCGCCGCAGCTCGCGGCCACGCAGTTGTCGAGGCAGGCGTCGGTGTTCTCCGCGTTCGCGTCGTCGCAGTCCTCGCCCATCTGCGTCACGCCGTCGCCGCAGCTCGGGAGCGTGCACGCGTTGGTGCACTCGTCGTCGTCGACGTCGTTGCCGTCGTCGCAGGGCTCCACGCCGTCCTGCACGAAGCCGTCGCCGCAGCTCGCGGCCACGCAGGTGTCGAGGCAGGCGTCGGTGTTCTCGGCGTTGCCGTCGTCACACTCCTCCATGCCGCCGTTGTTGACCACGCCGTCGCCGCAGACCTCCGCGACGCACATCGCGGTGCAGCCGTCGCCGTCCTCGTTGTTGCCGTCGTCGCACTGCTCGTCCGCCTCGACCACGCCGTCGCCGCAGTTCGTCGTGCACCACGTGAACGCGTTCTCGAACAGCAGGTGGAAGTCGCCGTTGAAGTCCTGACCGTAGTTCCCGTGATCCTCGTAGTCGGGGAAGATCGAGATGCCGACGAACTTGCCGCCGTTCGCGTCCTCGCGCACGCCGACCACGGGGTCGTCGAGGTTGTTGAGGTTCGGCGTGAGCCACTTCGCGAGCACCGTGGTGTCCGCCTTGGCCGTGACGCCGCCGCGGTAGGAGCCCGCGCTGAGCGTCATCACGCCCTCGGTGACCGGGTGCCCGATGATCGAGTTCGGGTCCATCGAGTCGGAGTTGTACTCGCACGCCTCGGCCTCCGCCGTGAACACGTCGATGTCCTCGAGCGCGCCCCAGCCGAAGTTGTTGGCGTACTTCGGGTTGTCGCTGCGGTCCTGCCAGTAGAACGTGCCGATCACCACGCACTTGCCGCCCTCCGCGTACCACGCGGCCACCGCGTCGCCGAGGTTCGCCGCGTTGCTGAACAGCCCGTTCTCGAACAGCAGCACGCCGTCGTACTGGTTGAGCTCGTCCAGCGTCGGCGTCATGTTCGCGCCGTTGTACGCGGTGTAGTTGTGGCCCATCGTGTTGGCCGTGAAGTCAGCGACGGTGGTGGCCGAGTTGTTGTTGGAGATCACCAAGATCTCGGCCGCCTGCGCGCGGCCGGCGGTGACCAGCAGCAGGCACGCGGTCGCCTGGGCGCACACCTTCGAAATCCTCGAACTCATACTCATCTTCATCATCCTCTACCCCCCGGCGCGCGAGCTGACGTCGGGCCGGGAGCACTCGCTCCGCCCCGGACGCGCCGCGCGAGCCCGGTACATTTTACACATGTCTAAAAAGACATGTTACTGAGCGCGCCGCCCCAGCGCCCGGCCCGGCGAGCGGGGACGCGCCGCCTCGCGCGTAGGATTCTCGCGGACGGGCCGCCAGAGCTCACGCCGCGCGAGGGTTCCCTCCCCAAGGCGACCGGCCGACGGAGAGATCCTCGCTAGCGCCAACGTACGGCGCGGCAGACCGCCACAGCCGGCTCACCGGTCAAGTCGACGCGCCCGCGAGCGGCCCGTCAACCGACGCGGTAGTTGTGTGCGAGGCGCGTGTACTTGCCCGCGAGCCCGCGATGAAACGCCTCGTCCGCGGCGCTCAAGGTCTTGATGACCTTGCCAGGCACGCCGAGCACGAGGCTGCGCGGCGGGATCTTCGTGCCCGCGGTGACCAGCGCGCAGGAGCCGATCACCGAGCCCTCGCCGATCACCGCGCCGTCGAGGATCGTCGCCTGGATCCCGACGAGGGTCCCCGCGCCGACGCGACAGCCGTGGACGACCGCGCGATGACCGATGACCACCTCCTCGCCGATCAAGGTCGGGTCGTGATCGCCGAGGTGAATGACCGAGCCGTCCTGGACGTTGCTGCGCTCGCGGATCTCGACGCGGTTCACGTCGCCCCGGATCACGCAGCCGTACCAGACGCTGACCTCGCGCGCGAGCGTGACGTCGCCGATGACCGCAGCGCCAGGGGCGATCCGCGCGTCCTGTGCGACCGTCGGCGCGCGATCGAGATAGCGCTCTACGATCGCCCCGGGGAACCTCGCGCGCAGCTCCGCGAGCGCTCGCTCGAGCGCGTCCAAGGTCTGCGAGTCGGGCGGTCCCTCGACGCGCTGGATCGAGTCGACGACGGTACGAGAGGCCATGAGGGCTATCGTAGCCGATCCCCGGAGCGGCCGCGCGGCGGCGCGCGGGGCTTGCACGACGAGCGCGCGATCGCGTAGAACGCCAACGTGGTGAGCACCGTGAGCACGAAGTCGACGAAGCGAAAATCTTCCAAGGCCACCACCGGCGCGCGCTCGCGAGGCGCGTCCAAGAAAAAAACTTCCAAGAAGCCGGCTGGCGCTTCGAGGAAGAAGGCGTCGAAGAAGGCGTCGAAGAAGGCGGCGAAGAAGGCGTCGAAGAAGGCGGCGAAGAAGGCGTCGAAGAAGGCGTCGAAGAAGGCCGCCAAGAAACCGGCTGCCAAGAAGGCCGCCACGAAGACCGCCACGAAACCGGCTGCCAAGAAGGCCGCCAAGAAGGTCTCCAAGAAGGTCTCCAAGAAGGTCTCCAAGAAGGTCTCCAAGAAGGTCTCCAAGAAGGTCTCCAAGAAGGTCGCCAAGACAGCCGCCAAGAAGGTCGCCAAGACAGCCGCCAAGAAACCGATCGCGAAGAAGGCCTCCGAGAAACGGGCCTCCAAGAAGGTCTCCAAGAAGACCGCCAAGAAACCGGCTGCCAAGAAGGTCTCCAAGAAGGCCGCCAAGAAGCCGGCTGCCAAGAAGGCCTCCAAGAAGCCCGCCGCCAAGAAGCCCGCCGCCAAGAAGCCGGCGAACAAGAAGAAAACGACGAAGAAGAAAGCGACGAAGAAGGAGGCGACGAAGAAGGAGGCGACGAAGAAGGAGGCGACGAAGAAGGAGGCGACGACGTTCTCGGACCTCGCGGGCGTGCTCGATCGGCTGCGGATCCTCGCCCAGGTTGGCGGCGACGCGCTCGACACCGAGCTCCCGGAGGTCATCAAGCAGCTCGACCAGATCCGCGATCCCGCGCACGCGCCCGCGCTGTTTGACCTGCTCGAGGACGACGACCCCTTCGGCATCCTCTGGAACGTGCTCTACGTGCTGGAGCGATTCGACGACACGTACATCCAGGCGCTGCTCGACACGCTCCCGGCGCTTCACGCCCGCGCGCCGCAGTGGGCGAATACGTGCATCCTGCGGATCCTCAACACGCGCGGAGACCCCGACGACTGCACGCCGCAGTTCGAGCGCTTCGTGCTCGCCGCCGATGAGACCACCCGCGTGCTCGCGGCGCAGATCCTCCGCGAGCTGACCCGCGACGCCGACCCCGAGATCGACCGCATGCAGCTCGACAGCATCCGCGCCGCGATGACCGCGATCCGAGCCGACGAGCTCTGAGCGCGGACGCTATCCTCGCCTCGCCGCGTGGACATCGGGCCGCAGTTCCCCTACACGATCGTGACGCAGCGGGCCTGCTGGCTGCGACTCGAGCGTGATCCGCTGCCGCGGGCGGAGCTCGCGGCCGCGCTCACCCGCGCGGGCTGGATCAAGCGCGAGTACGACTACGCGGGCTCGGCCTGGCATCCGAGCGACGACGACGCGCGGCGCTTCGCGGCGCTCGTGCGCGACGCGACCGACGGGCGCGCCCCCGTCCCCCGCGACTTCTTCGCGCGCTGGTGCCCCGTCTGGACCGAGGAGATGCCGCGCGCGGTCATCTTGACGCGCGAGCTGCTGTGTAACTTCGTCCATGTCCCCGACGCCGCCTGGCTCGCGCCCGCCGACGCGCGCGCGCGGCTCGAGGAGCACCTGGGGACTGTGCGCGCGCTGGTGGAGGTGCTCCAGCGACGCGGGCCGACGCAGCAACGCGCCGCGCCGACGTGGCCGTGGCGGGCGCTCGCGCCCTCGGAGTGGCGGGCGACGCGAACGTTCACGCGCACGTCACCGCGCTGGAGCGGCTGGCTCGGCTTCTACATCCGCCCGATCACCGGCGCGTTCGACGAGCGCGCCGTCGTCGAGCGCCTCCGCGGCTACTGGGGACACGTCGAGCGCGGCGCCTGGCACTACCTGAGCGACGGCGACCGAGACGCGCGCGCGATGCTGGCCCACCTGGGCGGCGCGCGCTACTCCACCGGCAGCGTGCCCGCGATCGTCCTGCGGGGCGGCGGCGTGACGCTGACCTTGAGCGATGGGCCTCGACCGATCGAGAACGGCAACCGCCACGACTTCCTCCGCTGGCTCACGAGCACGTGGCGCTGCGCCGGGCAGTGCCAGGACTACGGGACGTGGTGGCCGCTCGGCGTCACCGCCGATCACGTGGTGAGCCCGCCGATCGAGCACAGGCCCGCGTGGTTTCACGGCGATCCAGCGGACCGCCGCGGCGAGCCGCCTGGCGCGCTGCCCAAGCCGCCCGCCTCGCCGACGCCCGCCGAGGTGCACGCGCTCGCGCGCGCGACGGCGCGCGACGACCGGATGACGCGCTGGCTGCTCGACGGCGCGACGGTGGACTCGTCCAGCGGGCTCGAGGCGACGCCGCGGCTGGAGGCGGTGTTTCAGCGCGCGCGCGTCCAGTGGAGCGGCGCGGCGGCGCTGTTCGGGTCGCTCTTGGTGCTCGAGAGCGCGTGCCCGTTCCAGCTCTCGGCCTGGGACCTGCAAGAGCTCGACGCGCTGCCGGAGCGCCTGCGGGATCAACAGCGGGTCCGCGCGCTGCACGTCAAGGCGAGCGCGCTGCGAGAGGGCTGGCGGAGCTGGCTGATCGGGCAGCCGCAGCTCGAGACGCTGTGCCTGTACGAGACCGACGCGGCGCCGGCCTGGACGCGATCGCTGCGCGCGTCGGTGTGCGTCCACGACTGAGCGATCCCGGCGCAGGGGCGACGCTCGAGTCGCGCGTCCGGGCTGGGACTAGAACTGACCGATCGCCTTGAAGTAGACGATCGAGGAGCCGACGCCGGGCTGCCCGAAGAAGGTCCGCGAGAAGCGGGTGTCGCCGCTGCTCAGCTCCACGTCGCGCTGCAGGAACGCGAAGCTGCCCAGCTCGAAGGTCACGTAGCCCCAGGGCAGCGTGCCGATGATCGAGGGCGCGATCACGCCGGAGGTGCCCTCGCCCGGGTCGTTGTTGGTCGGGAAGTCGACCACGCCGAACACGCGGAAGATCAGGTGACGGCCGAAGAACACGACGTCCGTGCCGCCGACGACGTAGTCGCCGATGTGGTCGGCGCCGAACTCGTTGATGAAGCCGCGCAGGTACTGGGCCTGCACGTAGACGTGCTTGCCGAAGGTGTAGTCGAGCCCGGCGGTCGCCTTGATGTAGGGGTTCTTGCGGATCGCCGGCGCGTTGATCTCGTAGACGGGGTTGGCGACGCCGTCGTCGGGCGTCACGTCGATGGAGACCGGCAACTCGACGCGGAGGTCGTAGGCCTGCGGGATGAACAGCGCGGCCTCGCCCCACAGCCCCATGTTGCCGAGGAAGGGCAGCTGGGTGGAGAAGTCGAGGCCGACGACCTGCATGCGCGGGTAGACCAGCTTGACGTCGGAGCGCATCCACGCGCCGGTCTCGGGGTCGGGGTCCTCGCTGAGCGCGGCGAGCTGCGAGGACTCGACCTCGACCGGGAACGGGATGTCGTGACGTCCGTAGTAGTACGAGGCCGAGAAGTCGACGGGCCCGAGGTTGGAGCCGATCTTGGCGGCGAACTGGCCGTTGGTGAACTTCGCCTTGGGGCTGACCACGGTCCCGTAGGTCACCGGGTACAGCTTCGGGTTGCGGGGCAGGAAATCATCCTGCAGGAAGCCGATCTTCTGGCGGTCCTCGTAGAACGCGAACGGGATCTCGGACTGCGGATCGAGGAGCCCGGCCGCCGCCGACGGGGGCAGCAGCGCGGGGTAGAAGAGCGGCACGTAGATCAGCTGAAAGAACAGCTTCTCCTTGAGCTTGGGCGGCGCGTAGTCGAGCACCGCCATCTGGTTGGCGATCGGCTCGGTGTAGATCGGCCTGTCCTCGAGGTCATCCGGGTTGATGTTGTTGGTCGGGCTGAACTTGTCGGCGGTGCCCCAGACGACGATCTGCCGCCCGACCTTGAGGCTGAGCCCGGGCGCGATGTCGTGGAGCGCGACGTAGGCCGCGTCGCTCTCGAAGTGGAACGGGGTGACGAGCTGCCGCGTCGCCAGGTCGTCGAGGTTCTGGGCCTGCGAGACGCCCATGAACACGGCCTCGATCCCGCCGACGATCTCGACGTGGCGGTTCGGGTTGTAGGCGACGTAGGCCTCGACGCGGTTCTCGTTGCGGTCGATGCCGCGCTCCTTCACGCGGTCGACGGCGTAGTAGACGCTGGAGAGCAGGCGCAGCTTGAAGTCGAGCTTGCCGTCGAAGTGATCGCGGATCGGTCGCTTCTTCGCCTGCACGTCGGGCGGCGGCGGCTTGTCGTCCGCGGCGCTGTTCGCCGCGCTCTCGCCCGGGGTGCCGCCGCCGTCGCCGAACACGTCGTCCATCGAGACGTCGCTTTGCGGCCCGGACGCAGCGGCCTCGGTCTTCGCCGGCGCGCTCGCGGAGCCGCTCTCCGACGCGTCGGCCTCGGCCGCGCCGAATACGTCGTCCATGGTCAGCTCGCCCTCGATGCCCTCCTCTTCGGCGGGCTTCGCCGGCGGCTTCTGCTCGCCCTTCGCGGGGCCGCTCGGCTTCGACGCGCCCGCCCCGACGTCAACGCCGCCGGGCCCCTCGTACCCTCGAGGGTCAGCCGGCGGCGGAGATTCAGGCGACGAGTCGGGCGCGGGCGCGAGCGAGAGCAGCGCGAGCAGGCTCGCGTTGGCTGATCCGGTGAGGAGCGTTCCGCTGAGAAGTGCGATGGAGAGCTGCACCTGGCTTCACGACGGCCCCTCATCGGACCGTTGCTCGCCTCACCCGCGCAGGAGCGTGCGGCGAGAGAACAGAGAGTCGTCGACGACGGTGTCGACGTCGATGTCGGTCAACTGGATAACCGTCTCGGCACCCGTCTTCAAGTTCTTCATGCGGATGGTGGTCGGGAACGGCTGGTCCTTGATCGTCGTCCAGCCCTCGCGCGACTGGGTGCGCACGTGGTTGCCGGCCCCGTCGAAGTAGCGCAGCGTCGTCACGCCGCCCTTGCTGGAGTCGATGACGAGCTCGATCTTGCTGAAGGTCGACTCGACGCCCTCCTTGGGGGTGAGCGTCAGCGTGGTCTCGGTGCCGGACTTGCCGTCGAGGCGCGCGTTGAAGAGCTTGGAGAGGTTGGTCTGAGACATGTCCTCGGGCGTGAACTCGCTGCCGAGGAAGCCCTGCGACTTGGTGTGCGCGGCGATGCGACGGACCTTCTTGAACTCCGGGCTGTACATGTAGATCGTGTCGGGATCCGTCATCAGGATCTTCATGCCCGCCACGTCGCCTGGCTTCGTGAAGGAGATGAACTGCATCGTCATGTCCTTCATCTTCATGTCGAACTCGAGCGTCTTCTGCTTCGAGCCGTCGCGCCACACCTCCATGACCGCCGTGTAGGTCTGGTCGGGGAACGCCGCCGCGCGCTTGTCGACCGCCTCGAGGATCTGGTCGCCGGTGACGCTGGCGGCCTCAGCCGACTGCGAGTACGCGAACGTGGCGGCGGGGACGGCGAGGACGGTGGCGAGCAAAAACGCGAGACGCTTCATGGTGTGAACTCCCGAGGGGTATGGAGTGGCGCGCTTATAGCGCGAGCACGCTGTTTGGACGGACCAAAGCGTCGCCTATTCGCCTGGTCACAGCTGACCATATGCTGGGATCCGCACATACGCCCTACAGGTACCTGTGGACATACCAGAGTCGTAAATCCGCACAACATCGGCAGAATTTTGCACGGTGATCCTGGTCACAGTTGGTTCACAATGCGCGAATCCCACGGCCAGGAACCGGGGCAAAGCGCCCCACAACGCGGGCTCCGAGGCCGAAAACAAGCGCGGGGCCTCGGGCCGCAGCTCCACAAGTGTGCAGGTCGACGTTCGATCTAACGACGGGCGCGATGAAGGCGCGGGACCAACCAGCAGGCCCCGAGAGCGGCGCCGACCAGCCCGATAGCCAGCCCGGCGCCGAGGTCCCGAAGGGGCGCCATGCCGGAGGCGAGCAGCACGAGGAACGCGAACGCGAGCTGCAGGGCCGAGATGAGGACGACAGCGCCGAGCTGATCGACCGCCTGCTGCCCGGGCGCGTCTCCGTCGAGTGTGCGCGCGCGGACGCCGAGGTGAATCGCGAAGTCCACGCCCGCCCCGAGGGCGATGCACGCGACCATGCTGGTGCCGACGCTGACGGGCAACCCGAGCACGCCGAGGATCCCGAGCGTCACGCTGAGGGTCCAGAGCGCGGGGACGAGCGCGATCAGCTGGCGCGCGAGCAGGAGCACGAGCGCGAGCCCGACCAGCGAGACGATCGTCGAGTCGATGAGGCTGCGGGTCACGCTGTCCGCAAACGCCGCGCCGATCACAGGTTGGCCGGTCAAGCGCGCGCGGTACTGGACCTCCCGGGACTCGGCGCCCTCCGGGGCCGCGCGTACGTCCCACTCTTTATCCTCGAGCTCGCCGAGCACCGCGAGCACGGCGTCACAGCTCGGCGCGCCCTGGCCGTTTGACGACTCCGCCTCGGGCTTCTTCTCGTCGACGGCGAGCCCGAGCACGGCGCAGCGCTGCTGCACGACGAACTTCTGCAGGACCTCGTCGACCCATGGGCCGAGGTGCTCGGCGACGAAGGTGACGCCCTCGGCGTCGTTGCCCGCCAGGGTCGGCTGGGTCTCGCGCAGCAGGGCCTCGAGCGCCGCGCCGCGCGGCTTGATCAGGCGCTTGGGATCGAGCGCCGCGATCTCGGCTGGGCTGACGTGGGCTGGATCGACCGGGCTGTCGTCGGAGTTGAGCGCGGTGTCGCGGACCTTGGCGACCTCGGCGAGCAGCTCGGGCGACGGATCGGCGAACACGTCGAGGAGCTTGTCGGTGTCGACCGCTCGCCCGAGCACGACCTCGAGGGTCGCGCCGACGTCGGTGATCTGCTGCGCGCGCACGGCCTCGAGCGTCGTCGCGGCCACGCGCAGCGCCCCGCCCTCGCCGCTGCGGGCGAGCAGCTCGCGGACGCGCTGCGTGATCTCGACCTGGCGCGCGCCCGAGACCGGCGCGAGCTTGATGTGAATCAACGCCCCGGTCGCGTCGGCGGTCATGAGCTGCGCCATGGCCGGATGTCCGTCGAGCAAGGCGAACACGCGGGCGCTGCGAGCCGGCGTCTCGGGGATCCCGTGCCGTCCGCCGAGCGCCTCGTTGAGCACCGAGACGGGGTTGACGACGCTCTGGACGCCGACGACGCCGTCGATCGCCGAGACCTCGGCGACGATGTCGCGGATCTTTCGCAGCACGACGGGCTCGCGGATGTCGCCCTCGACCGCGACCTGCAGATAGGTGGAGCCGCCGAAGTGCTCGTTGAAGAAGCGGTTGGCCCTGCGCGGCTCACTGTTCTCGGCGAACACGTTGGAGGTGTCTGGATCGGCGCGGAGCAGCGCGTAGGAGAGGCCGACGCCGAGCGCGGCGAGCAGCGCGAGCGCCCACCCGGGGGGCCGCAGGCGCAGCGGCATCGCGCGCTCGCGGCGAGCGGCGATCCAGCCCTTCGGGAGCACGGCGAGCAGCGCCGGCATCACGCACATCGCGAGCGCGAGCAGGACGAGCACGCCGATCCCGGCGGTGACGCCGAAGCGCTTCATGGGCACCTGCGGCATGACGTACAGGGCGAAGAACGCGACCGAGGTCGTCAGCCCGCTGATCAGCACGGGGACCTGGAGCTCGCGCAGGGTCGCGGCCGCGCGCTCCTGGCTCGAGCGCGCGTCGTCCTGTCGCTGATAGCCGGCGAGGATGTGCACGCCGAAGGCGCCGCCGAGCGCGACCATCATGACGGGGATCGAGCTGCTGACGATGGTCAGCGGCTCTCCGAACGTCCCGTGGGCGCCCATGATCAGCGCGACGCCGAGGCCCGTGACGAGCACGTTGAGCACCGCTGCGGTGAGGCTGCGCAGCAGCAGGCCCGACACGAGCACGAGCACGCCGATGACGATCGGCGAGAGCCGCTCGATGTCGCTGCGGCTCGAGCGAGCGGCGGCGTCCTCGATGAAGGGCGCGCCGCCGAAGTGAATCTCGCCGGCCCACGAGCGCTCCTTCGACCAGGCCTCGACCGTCGCCCGCAGGTCGCGGAGCCGCTCGGCTCGCACGGCCACGCGGTCGTCGCCGGACTCGTGGATCAAGAAGATCAGCAGCGCGGCGGCCTGGCCGTCCTCGGAGATGAAGTTGCCGACGGCGTCCTTCGAGCCGAGCACCCGCGCGCGGATGGCCGCCTCGTCCGTCATCGACGTGGGCACCAGCGGCGCGACCTCGAGACCGTCGGGCTTGACCTCCGGGTGCGGGAGATCGGTGTAGGAGAGCACGATCCGCACACCCGGCCGGTCGGAGAGCGCGCTGCCGAGCTCCCGGACGTCGGCGATGCGCTCCGACGAGAGCATGTCGCCCTCGGCGGGCCCGAGCCCCACGAGCCCGATCTCGAGGACGCCGAAGGCCTCGGCGATCTCGTGGAACGCCACGACATCTGCGTGATCGGGGGGCAAGAACGCTAGAACGTCGTTATCTTCCTGAACCTGGGCGATCCCTGGGACGATCCAGACCGTCAACGCGGCCGTGACCGCCAACACGAGCCAGCGCATCCGCACGATCGACGCAGGGAACGCGGTGGCGAGCCAGGCGAGCAGCTGGTGCATGACCTGACTGTACCCGCCCCGCCCCTGGTCTCACGAAGCAAATTTACCGGCCGCCCGCGCGACGCGTGATGGCCCGGGAGGGCCGCGGTGTGGCCCAGGTCATCGACGCGAAGTCGCCGCGCTGCTCAGCGTCGCGAGCGGGCTGCTGGTCGCCGGCGCGTCTCGGGCGACCGCGGCCACGGAGCCAGAACGAAGTTGTAGGGGCTACTTCGAGTTCTGGCGACAAGGGCAACGGGCGCTTGGGACACGCTCGCGGCCGCGCGGCCGGCGTTACTCAGCGGCCTGCTACGGCCACACGGGCGACAGCCACTCGCTGCGCTTGGCCACGCGCCCGTGGACGACGTCGCCGAAGTACGCCTGCAGCTCGCCCGTGACCGGCCCGATCCGCTCGGAGATGACGCGGCGGTCCACCGAGCGTACGGGCGTGATCTGGGCTCCGGTCCCGCACAGGAAAATCTCGTCGGCGACGTACAGCTCGGAGCGCCCGAGGCTGCGCTCGACGAAGGGCATCTGGAGATCCTCGGTCGCCATCTTGATGATCGAGCGCCGCGTGATGCCGTCGAGGTTGTCCTCGGTCGACGGCGGGCTGTAGAGCACGCCGCGGCGGATCAGGAACACGTGCTCGGCGCTGCCCTCCGAGACCTTGCCCTCCTCGGTCAGGAAGATGGCCTCGTCGAAGCCGTTGTCGAAGGCCTCGCGCCGCGCGAGCGCGCTGTTGAGGTAGACGCCCGTCGGCTTGGTGCGCGTGGGGATCGCGTTGTCGCGGACGCGCCGCCACGAGGACACGCAGACGTCGATCATGTCCTTGTCGATGTAGCGCTTGAGCGGCATGCAGTAGGCCGTGAACAGGCTGTCCTCTTCGCGCAGCACGGGCGCCAGCATGGGTGAGCCGCTGATGAGCAGCGGCCGCACGTACACGTCGTGGTGGACCTCGTTGCGGCGGATCAGCTCGAGGATGATTTCGCAGATCTCGTCCGCGGTGCCCGGCAAGCGGAGGCACAGGATGCGGGCCGAGAGCTCCAGCCGTCGCACGTGGGACCAGAGGCGGAAGAGGTTCACCTGGTGCCCGTCGTCCGCGAGGTACCCCCGAATTCCCCCAAAACATCCGAGTCCGTAGTTGAGCGCTCGCGAGCGGACCGAGATCGTCGCCTTCGCGTCGTCGACGAATTCACCGTTGAAATACGTGACCATGCGGCGCGCAGCATGCCAGAGTTTTGCCAGTTATTTCCACCCTGCTTATCTCTTCGTAATCACACGGGAATTAGATCTCTGCTCGGCTCCCCGGCAGGCCCCATGAACTGTGTTTCCGCGGCGCGGATCGAAGCGCAGCGAGAAAATCGAGGGTTCGCGCGGTCGTTTACAAGCCGGACACCCGGTTCGTATATCGAAGAGGGCGCATTTGCGGTCCTCTCGCAATGAAGATGCCGAGCTTGAACCGATCTCGTCGATCTCGTGCGCGTGTGCTGACGCTCGCGTGGATCGCGGGCGCGGGCTGCTCCGACGACATGACGAGCATCCCGACGGACAGCGGCGATCCATCGATGACGACGACCGGGACCAGCGCCGGCCCGTCCTCGAGCCCGACGTCGTCGACCTCGCCCGACACATCTTCTTTAACAACGACCTCCACGAGCTCGACGTCGACGAGCTCGACAACCCCGACATCGGCGTCCACGAGCTCGAGCGCCACGCTCGACACGGAGACCAGCAGCGCGAGCGACCGTCCGCCGGATGTCGGCGAGAACACCACGGGCTCCGACGACTGTCAGGCGCCGGGCTTGTACACGGCCTGCGACGATCTGGAGTCGGACGACTGGGTGCCGGTGGATCCCAACACGGCGCCGTTTTATGCGCTCGGGCTCGGCTGTCCGGGGGCGACGCCGGCCGACGGGATCCCGATCTTCGCCCACTCGTTTCACAGCGTCGACGCGAACGCGTGGCGCGTCGCGGCCGCCTTCGGCACCCACGAGATCAGCCCTGGCGTTCGGCAATTCTCGGCCCGACCCGCGTACAAGCTCGACGGGAACGGACAGCCGACCCAGCAGGTGCTGATGCCGAGCCACGCGTTCCTGATGCTGAGCACCGGGCGCATCGCGGCGCTCACGGGCAGCAAGGCGGTCGTCGAGTCGTTCGACAGCCAGGCCGAGAACGGCGACAACAGCAACGACGACGGCGACCAGCCGCCCGCGCCGATCGTGCCGAACAAGGGCAGCAACGGCGGCCTCGGCGGCGACGCCTTCCACGACTGCGATGGGGTCGGCGACTGCTCGGACACGCTGGCCGATCAGTGGGCGCTCGGCGGCGCGGATCCCAACGACAAGATCTGGCTACAGTTTCAGACGATCGTCCCGCCGGAGACGCTGGGGTACCGCTTCGACTTCGCGTTCTTCTCGTCGGAGTGGCCGATGTTCGTGGGCACCGGGTACAACGACCTGTTCATCGCCTGGCAGGTCAGCGAGGCCTACACGGGCAACACGACCTTCTTGCCGGATCCGGAGAACCCGGGCGAGGGCCTGCCGCTGACGATCACGGCGCTCGACGAGTACATCCAGAGCGAGGGCTTCGCGTGCTTGCCCGCGAACGATCCCGGCTGCCAGCCGCCCGCGGAGCTCGAGAGCACGGGCTTTGAGCGACGCGCGGGCACCGACTGGGTCACGGCCGAGGCGGCCGTGACGCCCGGGGAGACCGTGGAGGTCGCGCTGTTCCTCGCCGACATGAGCGACTCGCTGCTGGCCACGCTCGTCCTCCTCGATAACTTCCGCTGGGACTGCGAGGGCTGCGTGCCCACCGCAGCGGATGACTGCGGCGTCATCCTCGATTGACCGCTGGCGTCCGCGCCGCGTCATGTGGATTGACGGCAGCAAAGCTGCGTAAGTTATTCACAGGATTTTCACTGACGTCTCGGCGTACTCGTCCGTGCACCCGGCCTGGTTTGCGCGCGCCGCCGCGGCCTCGTATACGATGCGTGTACAAGCACGCTGCGCACGCTGTTCTCTGTGTTGTATGTTGACCTTCAGGCCAGACACGAGGGCCGGCACAGCGCCGCGATAACTCGACCAGAGGTCCACGAGGGGTACATGACGCGCAGGATCGCTTTGAACGCTCGCACCGTTTTTGGTCTCGGCTGCACGCTCGCGCTGGCGGCCTGCGTAGAGAACCCCGACCAAGAGACGGAGTCGGACACCGCCGCGACGACCAACGTCGAGAGCTCGACGAGCGGCGCGACCACGAGCGACACGAGCTCCTCGTCGGGCTCCACGAGCGAGGACGCGTCGACGTCATCGACCTCGGTCGAGCCGACGACCTCGGGCACGACCGCGACGCCGACGACCTCCGGCACCACCACGGGCACGAGCGAGACGACGGAGAACGTCTCGGATCCGACGACCATGGGCGACCCGTGCGAGGAGGGCGCGACGCCCGAGTGCTGTGAGGTCGACCCCGAGTTCCCTGACTGCGCGCCGACGGGCTGCCTGGCCCCAGAGGCCTATGTGCAATGTGACCAATTCGACATGCTCGAGAAGGGCGACGGGCTCGCGCCGTTCAACGCGCTCGGCCTCGGCTGTCCGGGCACGGACGCGAGCAACGGCGTCGTCATCACCGACTACGCGTTCCAGTCCGACGCGCTGCTCGCCTGGCAGATCACGCGCGGCTTCGGCAACTACCACATCAACAACGATCCGCAGGCGCCGCTGCTCTACAACGGCCAGTCGATCCCGAAGCTCGACGAGAACGACAAGCCGATCGAGGGCGAGTACATCCTCGAGAGCGACACGATCCTGCTGCTGAGCACCGGCGAGCTCCCGGACCCCGACAACGGCTACATCACCGGGCTCGGCGACCAGGCCGGCAACGGCGAGAACAACAACCCCGACAACCCGAACGAGCTGCCGTCGCCGATGGCCGACCTGTGCGGCAGCAACGGCGGCCAGTGCGGGACGCCGTTCGAAGACTGCGACGGCGAGAACGACTGCTCCGACACCATCACGGGCCCTTGGGAGGAGGCCGGCGGGAACCCGAACGACAAGCTGTGGTTCGAGTTCACGGCCGACGTGCCCCAGGAGACCACCGGCTACAGCTTCCGGCTCGCGTTCTGGACGTCGGAGTGGCCGAACTTCGTCAACCTGCCCGAGTTCAACGACATCTTCATCGGCTGGCAGGTCAGCGAGGCCTACACGGGCAACACGATCTACATGCAGGACCCGGACGACGCGAACAAGGTCGTGTCGGTGAACGTCACGACCCTCGACCCGTACTTCGCCGACGGCGGCTTCGCCTGCCTGCCCAAGTTCGCGCCCAACTGCGCCCAGCCGCCGGCGCTCTCCGGTACCGGCTTCTCCAAGCACGCCGGGACCAACTGGCTGACGGTCCGCGCGCCGGTCGTCGCCGGCGAGCAGGACGTCCAGTTCGGCTTCTTCATCGCCGACATGAACGACTCGCTGTTCGCAACGACCGTCGCGCTCGACAGCTGGCACTGGGAGTGCGAGGGCTGCACGCTCGGGGCGCCCGGCAGCTGCGGCGTGCTGTTCGAGTAACGAGCGCCCGCGCCAGGGCCGTCAGGGCGTAACCTCGCCGCCGACATCCCGGGTACACTCCGTCGATGACGGTCGCGTCGCTGCTCTTGCTCGCGACACTCGCGGCGCTGACCGTAAGCCTCGGCGCGCGCTGGCGCCGACGCGAGCCCGACGCGGGGCCCGACGCGGCGCTCGAGGGCCTCGTGATCCAGGGCGCGCTCGGGCTCGGGCTCGTCGGCCTCGCGGCGACGGGGCTCGCGATCGCCGGTGTGTTCTCGGCGATGACGCTCGCCGGCGTGTGCGCCATCCTCGCGGCGACGCTTTGGCCCTGGCGCCTCACCGCGGCGAACGCCGAATCGGCGGCGCCGAGCGATCCGCGCGTGGGCTGGACGCTCCCCGCCGGGCTGGTGGTCGTGCTGCTCGGGCTGGCTGTGCGCGCGCCGCTGCACCCGGCGGATCTCGCCGGCCGAGATCAGGGGACCTACGTGCTCCGCGCCCAGCACACGCTGCGCACGGGCGCGATCACCTACGTCGATCCGGTGCTCGCCCAGGCCTCCCACGACGCGGCCGCGCGCGCGCGCCCTGGGCCAGCCGATCTGCTGGGGCTATACCCGACGCCCCACGATGGTTGGCGCGCCGATCTCTACGAGGCGCCCTACCGTCCGGGCTTCTATCTCGCCGATCGCGAGACGGGCACCGTGGTGCCGCAGTTCCTGCACCTGCACCCGATGCTGCTCGCGGTCAGCGGCGCGCTGTTCGGCGCCCGCGGGCTCACGTGGGTGATGTACTGGGAGGCCGCGCTGACGCTGCTCGGGTGCTGGGCCGTGACGCGCAGGATCTGGGCGCGTCGGCCGATCTGGGCGCTGCTCGCCACGTCGCTGTACGCGCTCGCGCCGCTGGCGATCTGGGTCCAGCGCACGCCGCTGAGCGAGGGGCTGGTCGGGATGCTGCTGATGGCGGCCGCGCTCGCGCTGGTGCGCGCGCCCGCGGGAGACGACGACGATCCGCGCGCGACGTGGGCGACGCTGCGCTGCGCCGCGCTGCTGGGGCTGACCGCGTGGGCCCGCGGCAACCTGTGGATGGCGCTCCCGGTCGTGCTGTTGATCCTGTTTCTTCAGACAGGTAGAGGTCGCGCGCGGCGAGCGAGCGCGCTGCTCGTCGCGCTCGCGATCGCGAGCCTGATCACGCACGCGTGCACGAGCTTCCCGTACCTCCACGACGAGTTCCGCCGCCAGCTCGCGCTCGCGGACGGGCTGCCCCCGGCCCGGATGATCCGCGCGGCGCTCGCCTGCGCCGTCGCCTGGCTCGCGCTCGACGGCCTCGTCGCGCCGCGCCTGTGGCGTCGACCGCGGCTGCTCCGGGCGCGCGCGGCGATCGTGCGCGCGCTGCCGACGCTCTACCTCGCCCTGTGCCTCGCGGCGCTCGCCCTGTACGTGTGGGGCCGCGCGGGCGCGACGCGAGCGCGCCGTTCAGCCGGCTGGATCCGGCGCTGCCGCTGCTCGGGCCGCTCGTGCTCGCGCTCGCGGGCGTCGGGCTCGCGCGCGCGTGCGTGGGATGGCGCCCGAGCGGGACGAGGATCGAGCTGTGGTGGCTCGCGCTGCTCGCCCTGCCCGCGCTCGCGCTGCTGCTCTACGCGCGGCGCAACATCCCCCACCGCGCGCTCTACTACTACGGGCGCTACCTCGCGCCCGAGCTGCTCCCGGTCGCCTGCGCGCTCGTGGCCCACGCGCTCGAGGGGCTGCACGCGGCGCTGCGGCGGACGTCGCTCCCGGTCGCGGTCACGCGCGGGCTCACTGCGGCCGCGGCCCTCGTCGCGCTCGCCCAGCAGAGCGCCGCGCTCGTCACCCAGCCGGCCACGCGCATGCAGGAGTTCGCCGGCGCCGACGCGCTCCTGACATGGCTCGACGAGCAGCTCCCGGAGGACGCGGTCGTCATCGCCGGCGGCGAGGGCTGGCACCAGAGCCACACCTACAACCAAGTCGGCGGCGCGCTCGCGATCGGGCGCGGCCGCGCCGTGCTGCCCTACCACAGCCAGGAGGCGGCCTACGCGGCCGCGCACGAGCTGCTGGTCGCGCGCCCGCAGTCCACCGGCGAGCCCGCGCCCGCGGTCTACCTGCTGATCAACGAGGCGACCCACAACTACCGCCCGCGCGCGGCGGACGGCGGAGGGCCGCGCACCGCGGCCTTCGACGGGCTGTTGCCGGCGCCGCTGCGCGCGAGCTCGATCGCGCTGCTCGAGCTCTTCGTCGACCGCCTGACGCCCGTGGAGGATCGGCTGCCGGTGGAGGTCACGCGCAGCGAGCTGCGGATGGCGCTGCTGCGCGTCGTCGTCGACCCGGCGGCCGAGGTGCTGCGCTGGCGCTTCGAAGGCGGCCGCGTCGAGGGCCCGCCGGGTCTCGAGCTGTCCGGTGCGCAATGGCGTGAAGGACAGCTGTGTCTGCGCAAGAAAGTCCCGCTGCGGATCCGCCTCCCGCCGCTCGCCGACGGGCGCGCGGGCGCGCTCGTGCTGGTCGCCGGCCCCGGCACGGCCGCGCGCAACGAGAGCTGGCGCGTCGCGCTCGACGGCGGCGCCTCGACCCGCGCATGCCCGCGCCGCCCAGACCGCGCCCGC
This sequence comes from Myxococcales bacterium, assembly GCA_020633295.1. Taxonomy (GTDB): domain Bacteria; phylum Myxococcota_A; class Polyangia; order Nannocystales; family Nannocystaceae; genus JACKDW01. The sequence continues at coordinate 143,083 of JACKDW010000021.1, forward strand.
GCGACACGCTCGGCCCCTTCGAAACCGACGCGCCGCCAGGCGAGCTCGTGCTGCGGGGCAGCCCGCGCCGCGCGAGGGACGTCGTGTGCCGCCGCGGCGCGCTCGCGGAGCTCCGGCTGCTCCCACCGCCGGCGCCCGCGCTGCCCCGCGCCGCGCCGACGCGCGCCGTGAGCTTCGGGCCGTCTTACGACCTCGGGCACGCGCTCGAGCCGACGCGCTGGGTCTGGGGGCGCGCGCTCTCCCGCTACCGCCCGGGGACGCGCCCCTCGCCCGCCGTGCGCTCCCTGTCGCTGGTCTTGACCGGCGCGCGCGAGCTCAGCTTCGCGCCCTACAGGCTGCCCGTGGACGCGGACGAGCTCGCCGGCGACGGCGCGCCGCTCGACCTCCTGCTGACGCTCAAGGGCGAGCGCGTGGGCCCCGACGCGCGCGTCGTGGTGCGCGTCGACGATCGCGAGGTCGCGCGCCTCGACCCGCCGGACGACGGCGGCACCTGGATGGCGCCGCCGCTCGCCTGGACCGCGACGCGCCCGGTCGTGACGGTGCGCCTGGCGCTCGAGGGCGCCGGCGAGACGGAGGAGGTGCTGGTGCGCGACCTCGCGTTCGTGCGGCGGGCGCCGGTCGTCGAGAGCGAGCTGCGGACCGCGCCGTGAGACGAAAACCTGTCTCTTTTTACATGTTGCATAACGACCGCGAGCGACGAGGCGCGTGGCCGCGGCCGCGCCGCCTCACTCCGCGCCGAAGTCGATGAGCATCAGCTCGTCGCCGGGCCCGAGCTTGTGGACGCGCGCGGCCTGGGCGTCGAGCACCACGAAGTACTCGCCGTCCGCGCGGTACAGCGTGGCCACGCACGGCGGCCGGAGCTCGTTGCGGTACAGCGTGTCGCTCGAGTCGAGCACCTCGATCACGCGCGCGCCCGCCGGCGTGTGGAGCGTCCGCGTCGCGCAGCTGGAGGCGAACAGATCGTCGAGCCGCTGCCGCATCAGCTCGTCGTAGGGTGACCACTCGAGCAGCGGGAACGCGGCCGAGGACTCGAGCCACGTCTCGGTGATGAAGCGGTGCTCGGCGACGAGCTCGTGGAACGCGGCGAACTCGCGACCCTCGCGGGTGAGCAGCTCGATCCCGACGCCGACGCCGGGGACGACGTGGCGGACGACGCACTCGAGCGCCGACTGCCCCTCGAGCTGCACCGTCACGAGCTCGCCGCGCCGCGGGCCGTGCTCGGCGAACACGAACATGCCGTGCCCGGACACGTCCCGCGTCATCGTCTCGAGGCTCCCGCTCGCGTGCCGAAGGCGCGCGCGCACGCCGAGCCCGTACCGCGGCTCTCGCCGGCGCGCCAGTATCGACCCGTTCCCCAGGTTCCCTTCATCACCGGACTTCATAAAACCCCCCAGCGCAGCCTTAATGAGTCTACATCGCGGGGCTCGTGGAGCACGTCCCGCGGATCGTCGTTCCGCCCCGCGGAATTGACGTTGCGTGACGCTCTTCGCCTGCGGGCCGGGGGAATTTCTGCCAGCGCGCGTTCGTCCCCGCCGTACACTGCGACCAGCATGGGCCCGATGGATCCTCAGACCGTGAAGACAACTGACACTGCGGCGCCTCGGGCCGCTGAGGCCCGGCGCCCGCTCGCGCTCGTCACCGGCGCGAGCCGGGGGATCGGTCGAGCCGTCGCGCTCGCGCTCGCGCCGAGCCACGAGCTTATTCTCACCGCGCGCACGAGCGCCGCGCTCGGTCCCGTCACCGATGAGCTGGGGGCGCGCGGCACCATCGCGCGGACGCTCGCCGCTGACCTCTCGCGCGCTGACGAGCGAGCGGCGCTGCTCGAGGCCGTCGCCGCGTGTGCGCGCGAGCTCGAGGCGCCGGTCGAGGTGCTCGTCAACAACGCCGGCCTCGCGCACTCCGCCCCCATCGCGCGCACCGACGACGATCGCTGGGCGACGCTGCTCGCCGTGAACCTCACGGCGCCCTTCGAGCTGTGCCGCGCGCTCGTGCCGGGGATGCGGTCGCGGGGCCGCGGCCGCGTCGTCAACATCGCCTCGACCGCCGCGCTCAAGGGCTACAGCTACACCGCCGCCTACGCGGCGACGAAGGCCGGGCTGCTCGGGATGACGCGATCGCTCGCGCTCGAGCTCGCCAAGGACGGCGTCACCGTCAACGCGGTGTGCCCGGGGTTCACCGACACCGATATCGTCGCGGCCGCGGTCGACAACATCACCGCCAAGACCACGCGCTCGCGCGAGCAGGCCCGCGCGACGCTGGCAGGCTTCTCGCCGCAGGGCCGGCTGCGCTCGCCAGACGAGGTAGCGACGCTGGTCGCCTACCTCGCCAGCGACGCGGCCGCCGGGATCACGGGACAGGCGCTGGCGATCGACGGCGGCGAGACGGCGTAGCGACGCGCGCGGGTTGACGCGGTCGCGTCGCGGCGCGCGGGCGCGAAGCCGCGCGCGCTTGCGGCTCGCGTCGATCCCCCCGATCATCGACGCTCCGCCCCGGATGACACCCCGCGCGCGAGCGCGCGGCCCAGGGGCTCGCAGCAGCGCAGGAGGACCTGATCCGTGACCGATGAGCAGCAGCCAGACACCGGCGAGCACCACGTCGACGTCGACGCCGACGCCGAGCTCCTGGACGCCGCGGCGATCGCCGAGGGCGAGCGCCTCCTCGAGGAGTTCCGCCAGCGCCCCGCCGACGTCCTGAACCGACACGTCAGCAAGCGCGACGAGTCGGGCGAGCCGGCCTCGCGCTCCGCGTTCTCGGACGAGCAGATCCGCACCGGGCGGCACATCACCGGCAGCGACCGCTACCGACAGGATCACGCGGCCGTGCACGACGGCGTGATCGTCAGCTTCTCCGAGGTCCTCCCGGGCCGCGCGGCGTACGAGGGCAACGACCGCGCCGAGAACCTGGTCGACGAGCTCGCGGTCACGCGCCTCGAGGACATGCACAGCCGGCGGCTGCGCGCGGCGACGCTGCCGGAGTCGCCCTGGTCCGACGACTACTGGGCGATCTACCTCGGCGTGCTCGGCAAGCGCTACGCGGACCCGAAGTTCCCGGCCTCCGACGACTGGGCCAAGAACCGCGCGTACGTCGAGGATCGACCGGCGCCCGCGATCGTCGCGTCAGGCGACGAGGACGCGATCCGGCGCCTGTCCCCCTCCGAGAAGTACGACCTGCTCGTCGGCGATCCCGACGGCACGCTCACCACCCAGATGTGGGAGCAGGGGCGCGGCTACTACGAGCGCGACGGCGAGGTCGAGACGTGGATGGGCATCTGCCACGGCTGGGCGCCGGCGGCCTACATGCTCCCAAGGCCACGCCGCTACGTCGACGCGCTCGCGGCGGACGGCAAGACCACGCTGCGCTTCTACCCCGCGGACATCAAGGCGCTCGCCTCGCTGCTGTGGGCCAACGCGCCGACGGTCAGCCGCTTCATCGGCGGGCGCACCAACGACAAGGATCCGCCGCACGACGACAACGGCCGGATCACCTCGGCGAAGGCCTTCGACACCAACCCGGGCACCTGGCACCTCTCGATCGTCAACCAGATCGGGATCGCCCGGCGCAGCTTCGTCATCGACGCGACCTACGACTACGAGGTCTGGAACCAGCCGGTCTACAAGTACGCCTACACGTACTTCAACCCGGCGACGCGCAGGTTCACCTCGCGCCTCGACGACGCGCGGGTGCCCTACGGTGAGTTCAAGGCGCAGGACATCTTCCAGCGCTACCGCGCCGAGGGCGTGCGCTCCCTCGTCGGCGTCATGATGCGCATGACCTACGTCGTCGAGACCGCCCCGCGCCCGCGCGAGACCGACGGCCACGACGACGATCGGCGGCACACGGTCAAGTACATGTACGACCTCGAGCTCGACCGCGGCGGGCACATCATCGGCGGCGAGTGGTATCACAACAAGCACCCGGACTTCCTGTGGACGCCGCCCCCGGGCGGGCACGCCCGCGCGGCGCCGGACGCCTACGCGGAGGGCGTGTGGAGCGGCCCCCGCGACCCGGTGCCCGCCGCCTGGAAGAAAGCGGCGCGCTACGCCTCGCGCGCGAACAAGCCCGCGCCGCTCGGCAAGATCGTCGAGCGCCTGATCGACTTCGCCAACGCGTGACCGCGTCGCCTCGCCTGCCCGCGCTCGCCGCCCTGGCGCTGCTCGTCGCGTCGCCGCTCGCGTGCGACGGGCCGCCGCCGCCGGGACCCGGCGGCTACGGCTACCACGGCGTCCTGCCGCCGATCGATCCGGGGGGCGGCGTCTACGTCGACCCGGACCGGCCGCCGCCCAGCGCCGCGCCGCCGCGCTGTCGTGACGCCTGGGCCGCGCTCCCCGGCGCCGCGCGGCGCTACGACCACGAGGCCGACGCGGGGCTCGAGGGCTACGCGCGCTACCACCAGCGCCTGCGCCGCGGCGAGTGTCGCAAGCGCTGGACCGTGCTCCTCTACATGGCCGCCGACGTGGGTGACCTCGCCACCTTCGCGCTGTGGAACCTGCTCGACATGGAGACGCCGCGCGCCGACGGCTCCGCGGCGTCGAACGACGAAGCCGACGTCGTCGCGCAGCTCGATCTGCCGGGCGCGGGCGGCCTCCGTCGCCTGCACGTGCTGCCCCGCGATCGGCCCGCGCCCGCGACCGTGAACCACGAGTCGCTGCGCGGCGCGGACATCGAGCTGCTGCGCTCGCCCACCGCCTGGCAGCGCGCGCGCGAGGACCAGGACCCGGGCGCGTCGCTGCGCGCGTTCCTCGAGTGGGGCCGCGCGCGCTACCCCGCCGAGCACACGATGCTCATCCTCTGGGGTCACGGCGCCGGCTGGCGCGGCGCGAACGGCAACGGGCGGCTCGTGCGACCGTGCCCCGCCCGACCCGACGGCTCGCTCGACTTCCTCGGCGACGGCGGCTTCGGGCCCGACTGCAGTGAGCGCACCGTGCTCGACATCCCGACGATCCGCGCCGCCGCGCTCGCGAGCGGCGGCGTCGACGTGCTCGTGACCGACGCCTGCCTGCTGCAGACCGTCGAGATCACGACCGAGCTCGCCGACGCCGCCCGCTACGTCGTCGGCTACGAGCAGGTCTCGCCGCACGCGGGGCTCCCCTACCGCGAGCTGATCCCGCGGATCAACGGCGAGCTCCCGGCGCGACGTCGCGGCTGCGCGCAGCGTGACGCCGCCCGCTGCTCGCCGGGCGACGTCGCGTGCGCGCTCGCGGCCGCCATGCCCGACCTCTACTGCGGCGCCGTCGCGGACGGCTACTTCGTCGCGCGCGCGCGGGGGACCAACGACACGCCGGCGGACAGGACCTTCACGATCTCGGCCGTCGACACCCAGCTGCTGACGCGCGAGCTGGTCCCGGCGCTCGACGAGCTCGGCGACGCGCTCGTGCCCTACCTCGACGAGGATCCGTTCCGCGGCATCGACCTGTTCGAGCTGCTCAAGCCGGGCGGGCTGCCGGGCTTCGAAGGCGAGACCCGCGATCTCGATCGCCTGCTGGTCGGGCTCGTGGGCGCGCTCGCGACGGCCGCCTCGCAAGAGCCCTCGACCGCGGTCACGCGCGCGCGCGAGGCGGCCGTCGAGGCGAGACGCGCGCTCGATCGCGCGGTGCTCAGCGCGGCCTGGGGCAGCGGCTACCCGACGCCGCCGGGGCTCGGCGGGCTCTCGATCTGGCTGCCGAAGTGCAAGACCTCGCTCCGGGCGAAGCGCGAGGAGTTCGCGCGCTCGCGCTTCTACGCGGCGCTGCGCGAGGGCGCGGACGAACCTGCCTGGCCCGAGCGCCAGCCCAGCGTCGAGCCCTCCAGCGACGAGCACCCGTGGGACGAGTGGATCGCCGCCGTGCTCGAGCCGCAGCCCGACTGTCGCTAGCGCGCTACAGCTGCGTGATCGAGACCGCGAGCGCCTTGCTGTCGCGCGTCGGGCTCACGAGCAGCTCGGCCTCGCCGGTCGCCGACGCCTTCGTGACCATGAGGCCCGCGGTCGTCGTCGGCGTCGCGGCGTTCACCGTGAAGCCGGCCCTCTCGAGCGCCGTCCGCAGGCCCGCGTCATCGGCCTCGGCGTGGGCGCGGTCGAGGGTGTACTCGAGCTGAAAGACCTTCTCGACGTCGCCTGACTCCTGCGTCGACTTCGCGAGCTTCGCGCCGCCGTAGACCTGCTTCAGCACAGGCTGCAGCTCGGCGTGCGCCTTCTCGGGCAGCGCGCCGCCGACGACCGCCACCGTCCCGTCCGGGGTCGGCGTCGGCGTCGGCGTCGGCGTCGGCGTCGGCGTCGGCGTCGGCGTCACGCCCGAGGCGCCGCCGGTGCTCGCGGGCGCGCGATCGCAGGCGCCGAGGACGAGCGCGAGCCCAACGAGCGGCGTCGCCAGCCACACGCGCAGGGAGGTCTTGGAGGAGGGCATGGGCATCTCGACGGTCTCCTGAACGCGCGCAGTATAGCAGAGGGCCGCATGTCCGTTCGGTCACGTGCCTGCGCGCCCCCGCGCCGACGCGCGCGCGGAGACCGTCGCCGCGCTCACCCGGGGATGAAGTCGACGCACGCCGCGTTGACGATCGGCATGGTCGCGGCGAAGGCCCCGGGCAGATCGCCCTGACAGAGGTCCCAGAACAGCCCGCGGCCCTCCTGTTCGAAGATGCCGGTGATCTCCTGGAGGAAGCTGGCCGCCTGCGCCGAGCCGTAGGGGCCGTCGCAGCTCTGCGTCCCGCCCACGCCGAGGAACACGACGTCGCTGATGTCGCCGCCCTTGGCGTCGATCAGCTGCTGCGCGAGCTGCTGCGCGTTCGGGCCGTAGCCCTCCTCATCCTCGTCGGTGATCGCGATGACCCACAGCACCGCGTCGTCGCGCAGGAACCCGCCGTTGGCCGCGGCGATCGCCGCGGGCGAGACCGAGTCGGCGGCGGTCAGCGCCGGCTGCTCGTCGTCGTCCTTGAGCTCGTCTTTGTCCTGGCACTCGTCGAGCACGTTGTTGTAGCCGGCCGTCGTCAGGTAGGTGACGCACGAGAACTCCTGCGCCAGCGCGGGCGAGGACGAGACCATGTAGTTGCCCCCGGTCGAGAACTCGCAGAAGCCGTCCTTGCCGCGGTTGTGGTAGTAGGGCGGCTTCGGGCAGGCGTCGATGACCGCGAGGTGGAAGTCGTCGAGGCCGTCGCCGACCGCGAGCAGCATCTGCGGCAGCGCGTCGAACACGGGCCCGCGCAGCGCGGAGATCTCCTCCTGCATGGTGCCGGAGTTGTCGACCGAGAGGATCACGTCGACCTTCTTGCACACCTTGTCCTGCAGCCCGCCGTCTGGCGCCACGCCCAGGTCGAGCTTGATGCCGCCGTCGCTCACCGCGGAGTCCTCCCCGGTCGCGGCGCCTCCGGAGGTCGACGCCGAGCCCGACGAGCTCGTCGACACCCCGCCCGCGCTGAGGCTCCCACCGCTCGGGCTCGAGAGGCCGGAGCCGCCGAGCCCGCCGTCGGTCTCGCTGTCGCGGTGCTCGTCGCCGCAGGCGCAGACGAGCGCGACGCCGACGGCGACCGCCGGCGCCGCGCCGCCGCTCACACGCACTTCGTCCCCTGCGGGTTCTCGAGGTCGAGCACGCCCTCCTGGCACGTGCCGCCGCCGCAGTCGGCGTCGGTCGTGCACTCGCCGCACAGCCCGACCGAGATGGCCTCGAAGTTCGGCACCGAGGTTACGTTGCAGTGTCCCGAGGCGCAGGCCGCGTCGCCGCCACCGTCCGTCGGGCACGGGTCGTCGTTGGCGACGGAGCCGGGCGTCACGCACACGCGCCAGCCGCTGTACATGGCGATGTCCAGCGTCGGCGTGCACAGCTGTCCCCCAGGACACTCGGCGTCGGTCAGGCACTCCCCGCAGGTGTTGGGCAGGATCCCGCCGAGACCCGAGACCAGCTCGCCGCAGTGCAGCCCGGGCGCGCAGCCGGCCTGCGTCTCGCAGAACGAGCCCTCCTCGCCGTCGGTGCAGACCGCGAAGAGCTTGACCGGATCCGGCGCGCACGCGATGCCCTCGCCCGAGAGCATGCAGTCGCTCTCGGTCTCGCACTCCGAGCACAGCCCGCTCGTCTGGATGATCGGCAGCTGGAAGCAGTGGTTCGAGGCGCACTGCCCGTCGTTGTCACAGTCCGCGCCGTTGGGCAGCCCGCCGGGGTTCGGCACCGTGCCGCTGTCGCTCGGGTCCCCGCTCGCGTCCCCGCTCGGATCCCCGCTCGGGTCTCCGCTCGGGTTCCCGCTCGGGTCGCCGCCCGAGCTCGACGCGCCCGCGCTCTCGCCCGATCCGGCGCCGCTGTCCGAGTCGGTGCCGAGGCCCGTGCTGCTGGCCGTCGCGGAGCCGCTCGCGGACGTGATCATCGACTGCCCCGTCAGGCTGTCGGCGCGCTCGCCGGAGACCGTACACGAAAGCGTCGCGAGCGCGGTCGCGCACAGCAGCGCGAGCGACGGACGTAGGGTTGCGACAACGGACACGGTCGACCTCCTTCGCGCCCTCGTGCGGGGCGAAGCTCGACTCTACGTGCATGTACACGCGTTGTCACACGCGCACTTGGGGACCCCTCCAGGCCGGAGCGCCCGCCGGGCCGACGTCCCGCTACGGGTTGCGCCCCGGGCCCGTGTCCCGCGCGATCATCCGCGAGCGGCGAATCGTCGTCGCGCGGGTCGCCGGCGTCAGCTCCTGGCTCGGCGCCGCCGGGATGACGTTCCGCGCGATGAACCACTCGACGTGGTGCAGCGCGAGCTCGTGCCCGCGGGCGAGCTGCGCCGCGTCGGCGCGCGGACCCCAGAGCGAGACGCGGATGTTGGCGATCGGCGCCATCAGCTCCCACGCGAGCCGCTCCGGGTTGACATCATCGCGCAGCGTCCCGTCGTGCATGTAGCGAGCGAAGCGCTCGCCGATCGCCGCCGTCGCGCGCGTGATCATGTGATCGAGCGAGCGCGCGGGGGGCAGCGTGCCGCGGAAGCTCTCGCTCACCAGCAGCGCGTAGGACATCCGCGCGTCGGGGGCGCTCCAGCGCTTGGACACCTCGTCGCCGAGGAAGCGGATGAAGGACGCGACGTCGATGCTCTCCCGGCAGGCGCGCAGGACGTCGACGACCGCGAGGGGACCTGTCTTTTCAATCAGGACGTCGAGGATCGCCTGCTTGCTGTCGAAGTGCGCGTACAGCGAGGGGCTGCGGATCCCGACGGCGCTGGCGATCGCCCGCATGGTCGCGCCGGCGAACCCGCGCTCGGCGAACAGCCGCAGCGCCTCGTCGAGGATCCGCGCGCGCGTGTCCGTCTTGCGGCGATCCGCGTCGCTCTCTGTACCCACGAAAGTACCCTAACACTCATTCGCCTACCGGACGATCGGGCCGCCGCGCGCGCCGACGCGGTCGCGCCCCACGCCGAGAAACCACCGCGATTTCATCGCGCGCGCGCGCGCGCGGATCCGCGCGGGTCGCCAGCGCGCCTCGCCAGGAGCGCGCGCGAGGGCGCGGCGCCTCGAGCACCGGCGACGCGGCGACGCGCGGACGCGCCGCCGGCGGTTTCGAGGCGCGGTTTCGCCGGACCTGCGGCGACGGGTCGGTGGATGTATCTGCGCCACCGGCCAGGTGAAAACGGAGTGAACTGTTGCCGGTCGCCACACCGGCTGGCGACGACGCGACGGGCACGCGACGACGCGCGCGCTTCGCGAGCGCGGCGCGGCGTCGACGTCCGGCGCCCGTCTGTCGTTCTTGAAGTTCTGAACAGGTCTCTTTCGACCTGTCTTGAAGTTGGCGTCGAACTTGCTCTTACAGCGAGCGCGCGGCGAGGACTCGCCGCCGCCTATCCCCCCACACCCAGCTCACCCGGTATCCACTCATGCGCACCCTCTCCCGCCTCTCGCTCCTGCTCCTCGTCACGCTCAGCGCCGCCTGCGACCTCGACACGCTGATGTCCGCCGCTGCGGTCCCGGACGGCCCGACCGGCCTCGTCGCGCCCACGCGCCCGAGCACGCCGCCGCGCGGCCCCCAGCGCCTCGCCAGCTCGGGCGCCGCCCCTCGCGCCCCGGCGGCGGGCTGACCACGCCCGCCCGCGCCGCCCCGCGCCTGCGCCCGCGCTCGCGCCCGCCCGCGCCCCGGCGACGTCACCAACCCGATCGAGCCCACGAACCCCGGCGACCTGACCACGCCGTTCGCCCCGTGCCCGCCCCCGCCCCCGCCCGCGCTCCCGCTGCACGGCGGCTGATCCAGCCGAGAAAGCGAGACGCGCGGTCGCCCTGCTCGGGCGGCCGCGCGTCTCCGCTTCGCTACGCGCTCGCGCGCGACTCAGCCGACCGAGTTCCAGCCCTTCTTGACGTTCTTGTCGATGAGCGCGTCGGCGATCTCGGTCGCGAGCGCGACCTCGGGCGCGAGCCGGACCTCGCGCTTGAGCGGGTCCTTGCGCCCGGCGCTGTAGTCGGTCCAGTGGATCACGTAGGCCGGGTACGAGCGGTCTACGTCCTCCTTGTTGGTCTTCCACACCACGAGCTTGCGGACCGCGATGCTGCCCTTGACGTCCTTGGTGTAGACCTCGCGGCGCAGGACCTCGCTCGCCGGCAGCACGAGGCGCTCGACCTTGCGATCGATATCCTCGACGAGGCAGCGCTCGAGCAGCTGCGCGACGCGGATGTCGGTCTTCGACACCGTCTTGTCGTCGCGCACGCGCACGAACACGGGGTGCAGGATGCTCGCGCCCGGGAACTGCCGGACGGCGCGCCAGTTATCGCCGTCGCGCTCGAGCACCATGCGCATGACCGGGTCGCCGCTGCTGTCCTCGCTCTGGATGTCGGTGAGGCGCACCTCGACGACGGTCGTCGGCTTGACGAACTGGTACAGCGCGCCCTTGCTGTTGGCGTGCCGGTAGTTGGAGTCGCAGCCCTCCTTCGCGAGCTGCTTGAGGAACGCGAAGCGCTGGTCGTCGGGCATGTTGCCGCACGAGCCGATGACCTGGAACGTGCCGTCCTCGCGCATCATCCCGAGCAGCAGCGAGCCGACCTTGTTCGCGTCCTCGCTCGAGAGCGTGTAGCCGATGATCGCGGCGTCGACGTTGATCGTCGGCTTCGCCTTGTAGACGAAGTTGTCGCCCGAGCGGATGACGAGGCCCTCGCCGCGGCCGCCCTCGACCCACTGCTCGAACAGGCCCTCGACCGCGGGGCCGCCGGCGACGCTCTCGGTCTTGACCGCCTTGAGCCGCTTGCCGCCGTCGAGCAGGCGCTCGAGCATGTCGAGGCGGTCCTTGTAGACCGGGATGCTGCCGTTGGCCTCGCTGTCGCCGCCCATCAGCGAGTCGAAGGCCGCGAACGCGATCCGGTCGGTCGCGGCCTTCTCGCCGCCGCCCATCGCGTTGGCGAGGTCGCCGACGCGCGGACGCCCCTTGCTGCCCTTGCCCTTGATCGCGAACAGCTCGCCCGCGATGATCGTGCGCCCCTCGCTGCGCTTGAGCGCCTTGAGAGCCTCCTTGAGCACGGGCACGTCGCCCGTGATCACGCGGCCCTTCGGCGAGGCGAAGAACGCCTGCGCGCCGTCGAGCACGAGGAACCACAGCTCGCCGTCGATCTTCGGCGAGACCAGCAGCTTGCCGGGCGGCAGGTGCGTCGCCAGCTCCTCCTGCACGACCGAGCGATAGCGGCTCGCGACCGAGCGCTTGTAGCCGCGCAGCATCGCCGCGAGCTCGCTGTCGGTGACGCTGCCGGCGGGGCACTGCTCGCCCTTGCCCATGGGGCGCGCGCCGTCATTGGTAAACAGACTCATAGTCGTCTCTCCTGGTCGATATCTCGGTGAGGTGTTGTGCCCGGCGCGCTAGACCGTGGGGACCTTCAGCTCCATGTCGCTGAGGTGCAGCAGCAGCTTGTACTTCGCCCCGTCGACGCGGCCCTCGAGGAAGCCGCGGTACGGCTTGCCGTTGTCCTGGAAGATCAGCGGGCCCTTGCCCTTCTTGCCGCCGCCCATCATCACGACCTTGCCCTCCTCGGCGAGCTCCTTGGCCATGCCGTAGAGGAAGTCGTAGGTGAGGCCGTCGACGTGCTTGATCTGCACGGTGCGGCGGAACGCGAAGCTCGTGACCGCGTCCTTCTTGGCCACCTTCCGCCCCGTCCACTTGATGGGGTCCTCTTCGTTGGTGTTGGCCGGGATCAGCTTGGGGTCGGCGCGCTCGCGCTCGCTGCCGTCCGGGTTAAACAGCACGTCGACCACGCGCGGCGAGGCGTGCAGCACGGTGCCCGCGCTCGAGAGGAACACGGTGTGCGTGTCGCCGATCACGCGGCCGACCTGCTCCACGTCGATCTCGGGATCGCCGTCGACCAGCGCCTGCGCGAGCTTCTTGCCGTGCTTCTTGGTCAGCCGCGCGGGCAGCCCGTCCTCGGTCGCCGCGAGGTAGCGGCGGAACTGCAGCTTCGTGTCCGGCAGACCCATCGACGGCGTGGGCGCGGCCTTGACCGAGTCCATCGCCAGCGTGGCGTCGCGCCGCGCGTCGTTCATCAGGTGAATCTTTCGCATCGCTCAGCCCTCCCCCTCAGAACATCTCGAAGTCGAGATCGTCGTCATCGTCATCGTCGCCGTCGAAGGTGTCGACCGCGACCGTCTCGAGCTCGCACCACTCAGACAGGCCGGGGTGGCCGATGAGCGCGAAGTAGCCCTCTTTGTTGCCGACGAGGTACGCGGTCTCGGCGTTGTAGTCGGACCGGTAGTTGAAGGGGAACTTGAACACCTTGCCCTTCTTGAGCTGCAGCTCGAGGGCGGTGTCGAGATCCTCGGGCTCGAGCACGTAGACCGAGCGCAGGTTGAGGTCGAAGACCTCGGTCGGATCGACCGGGCCGATGAGCGCCTGGGCGACCCCGAGCGTCGACGGGCTCAGCGGGACGGGCTTGCCGTCCTGACCGATGCCGACGAGATCGCTGTTGGGCACCCACTTGCCGCCGTCGTCGAAGTAGGCCTGGGCCGTCATCCCGGAGCGGACGAGCATCGACCCGTCGCGGGTCAGCTCGGCGCGCTCGCAGCGGCGTCCATCAGGGTCGAGGGTCTGTCTCTGACGCTTCCCGTACAGCTTCGAGCGATCAAGCTTGCGGATCTTGAAGCTGGACGTAGCGCCGCCGTTCTTTACGATAATCGGTTTGGCCATGTCGCGCACTCGCGGGGCGCGAGCCGCTGCTCGCGTACTCTCCGCGCGCATGAGGGTCAACGCTGACGCGCGCGACGTCAAGCGCAGATCGCTCACAGGGCGCGCGTGTTTTCGCGCCTCGCGGCGCACGCGACCGCGCGGGCGCGACCGCGGCGGTTTTAACAACGTGCATATACAGACATGCCCGTTTCAACACCGCGTGCAGCCGCGCCGCGGCGCGCGGCGAACGTGGACGGCCACGCGCGACCGCGCCTGAGCGCGCGCGCGGGGGCGCAGCGCGCCGCCCTGCCGCCCGCGCCGTGGCGCGTGCGCGTACGTGATCCGCGACTCGCTCGCGGCGCGGATGAAGAGGGTCTCGCGCGCGGCACGGGGTCGCCGCGTGCCGCGGCCGCGCAGCGAGCCCGCGCGAACGCGGCGCGCGCGCTCAGAGCGACGCGCCGTCGTAGCGCTGCACCGGCAAGCCCGAGGCGTCGAAGCCGTCGAGGCAGCGCAGGTTGACGGAGATCCACGGCGCGCCGTCGTGACCCAGGCCGCGCCCGAACGATCGGATTCCGCATGTTCCACAGAACAGGTGATGGATCACGCGCTTGTTGAACTGGTAGTCGCGCAGCTGCTGCTCGCCCTGCAGCAGGCGAAAGCTCGCCTGGGGCGCGAAGCCCAGCTGCCAGCCGGTCTTCGCGCAGATCGAGCAATTACACTCGAAGACCTTGTCGGGGGGCGGCATCGTGATCTCGAAGCGGACCGCGCCGCAGTGACAGCCGCCGGCGTAGGTCCGCGCGCCGTCGTCGTTCGTCGTGTTCTCGTCGGACATCTCGGACATTCGTGCCTCCTCGGCCCGCCGCGAGCGCGAGCGGGCGCGTCCGTGATACGGTGCAGTATCGCGCGCGCCGCGTCTTGGATAAATCCGACATGCCGACGCCGAAGACCGCCACGCCGAGGGGGATCATCCAGCCGCGCGCCGTGCCGCGCCCCTTCGAGGTCGCGCGCTGGCTCGCGCCCCCCCGCCTCGCGGCGACGCTGGCCCACGTCTGGCGCGTGCGCTGGGCGATCGAGGAGAGGGAATTTGTTCAGCACACGCTGCCGCACCCGATGGTGCACGTGGTGTTCGAAGCCGGCGAGGGCGAGGTCGTCGGGCCGATCCCGCGGCGCTTCGAACGGCGCCTCGTCGGGCGCGGGCAGGTCCTCGGCCTCGCGTTCCGACCGGCGGCCTTCCGCGCGCTGTACGACCGCCCGCTGCTCGAGCTGCGAGACCGACGCCTCCCGGCGCCCGCGCTGCTCGGCCCAGGCGCCCGCGCGCTCGCGCGGACGCTCGAGGCGCTCGCCGACGAGGACGCGCGGGTCGAGCTCGCCTGCGCCTGGCTCGAGGAGCTGGTCCCGGCGGAGCTCCCCGCCCCGCTCGCGGCGCTGCGCGAGCTCGTCGAGCGCCTCGCCGAGGACGAGACGATCACGACGGTCGAGCAGGCCGCGCGCCTCGCCGGCTGCACCTCGCGCACGCTGCAGCGACGCTTCGACGACGCGATCGGCTGGTCGCCGCAGCAGGTGATCCGCCGGCGCCGGATCCACGAGGCGCTCGCGCAGCTCGACGCGCCCAGCCCCCCGCACCTCGCGGAGCTCGCCGCGCGCCTCGGCTACTGCGACCAGGCGCACCTCAGCCGCGACTTCACGGCGATGACGGGGCTCACGCCGCGCGCGTACCTGAGGCGATCCTAGCGCGGAGCAGAGCGCCGCTCGCCCGCGCGCGTTGTACCATCGCCCCGTGGCCGCCGAACCGCGCCCCGCCGAGGCCGCCGCCGAGCTGTCGGGCTGGCGGTGGTACTACGCGCGCGCCGTGTTCCCGGTCGTGCTGGGCGGCGCGCTCGTGACGAGCGGGTGGATCGTGCTGCGCGCGGACGGCTGGCGCCCCGGGATCATGCTGACGATCGCCGCGGCGGCCCTCGCGATCATCCTGTCGGAGCGCGCGCTGCCGCTGCACCGCGCGTGGAACCAGTCCCGCGGCGACGTGAAGACGGACTGCGTGCACCTGCTCGTGTCCAACGGGGTGCTGCCCGAGCTCTACAAGGCGGGGCTGCAGCTGCTCTTGCTGCCCGTCGCGGTCGCGCTCGGCGCGGCGCTCTCGTCCTCGGCGACGGCGGGGCTGTGGCCGTCACGCTCGCCGTTCGCGCTCCAGGTCGCGCTGGCCCTCGTGGTCGCCGAGCTCGGTCAGTACTGGGCGCATCGCCTGGGCCACGCGCGCGAGCTGCTGTGGCGGCTGCACGCGACTCACCACAGCCCCGAGCGCCTGTACTGGCTCAACGCCGGCCGCGAGCACCCGCTCGGGCTGCTGCTGCTGTTCGGGGCGAGCGTCGCCCCGCTGCTGCTGCTCGGCGCGGGCGAGGACATCCTGATCATGTACACGGTCTTCACCGCGGTCCACGGCCTGTTCCAGCACTGCAACATCGACGTGCGGCTCGGCCCGCTCAACTGGATCTTCTCGATGGCCGAGCTGCACCGCTGGCACCACCACCCGGACCCCGCGATCGGCAATCACAACTTCGGCGCCAACCTGATCCTCTGGGACGTCGTGTTCGGCACCCGCTACCTGCCACGCGCGCCGCCGCCCGAGACCGTGGGCATCGGCGCGCTGCCGAGCTTCCCGACCGACTATCTCGGACAGCTCGCGGCGCCGTTTCGCTGGCGGCGGCTCCACGAGCCCCGCGCGCCGCGGAGCCCGTGAACTGCGCTACGCGAGCGCATAATCCAGCGCCGCGCGCACCGCCGCGACCTGGGCGGCGTTACAGATCGCCGGCGTCGCCTTGGCGCTGTCCGGGTAGACCTCCGTCGTCGTGGTGAAGCGCGCCCCCGTGACGCCCGCGCACAGCCCCAGCGCCTTCACCGGGTAGTTGATCACGCCCGGCTGCGTCACGTCGGAGCCGATGATCTGCCCGCGCTCGTCCGGCTGCGCGATGTGGGTCACCTCGGCGACCGCCGCGATGATCGCGGCCTGAAACGCCGGCTGCGGGCGCTCGACATCGCCGACGACGTAGAAGCCGTCGGGGATGTGACCGGGCGTAAAGGCCAGGCCGTCGCGGGCCGCGAGCGCGGGCCGAAACTCCTGCTCATCGCTGTCGGTGGTCTCGTGCAGATCGACGTGGACGAGGAACTCGACCGCCGCGTCCGCGACCAGGCGCATCAGCGCCGCCGCCTCCTCCGACGGGCTGCCCGGCACGAACGAGCGGTTGGGGTCGATCGCCTTCGGGTTCCAGCGGTGGATCACCTCGTAGCCCCAGGGGCTGACGCACGGCGCGATCAGGAGGTTGACGCGCCCGCGGTAGTCCGCAGCGGCCGTCGTCAAGAAGGCGAGCGCTCCCTGGACGCCGCTGGTCTCGTAGCCGTGCACCCCGCCGGTGACGAGGGCCCAGGGCGCCGACGGGCCGGCGTCGGCGCTGCGCAGCGCGACGAGCGGGTAGCGCTCGGGCTCGACGCTGAGCGCCCCGTAGCGCGTGACGTGCCAGCCGCCAGCGAGCGCCTCGACGCGATCGAGCACCTCCTCGCGGTAGCTTCGCCGCGCGCGCTGTCGCTCGCGCCACGCCGCGCGCTCGACGTCGGTCCAGGGCTGTCCAGGGGTCCCGATGGGATAGAAGCGCGTGCGCGCGGCGGCCGTCACGACGACGTTGTGGCACACGCGCGCGCGCTTGTTAATCCCGGGCCCGTTCGGATCATCCGGGACGCGCCCGGGCGGCGCGACCGGGCGCCGCCCTCTCGGGCGCGCGCGGACCAGAGCGTCACGCCAGGCGCGATCGCCTCGACGGCGCCGCCGCGCGAAGGCAATTAATTTCGCGCGGCGTCACGCCGAGACAGCGCCGCGCGCCAGCCCCAGCGCGGCGCTCGAGCGCCGAGGGAGCGCGTCAACGGCGTTCGTCTCGCGTCTCTCCGTGAAGGATCAAAGAGACATTTTATGTCCCTCAGTACCTTCGGTATTCTCGCTCGGCGTCACCGCGAGACCCCCATGTCGCCCGCTCGCCCTCCCCCCGCTGACGCGCTCGACCCGGGCGCGACGCTCGACTTCGAGATCGTGATCGAGGAGGAGCCGGCGTTTCGCTCGCTCGCGCGCGCCGACTCGGTCTCGTTCTCTCGCGCGAACACGGTGCGCATCCGCGTGCCCGCGGGGCGGCTCGGGCACTACGACCTCGTGCGCAAGATCGGCGAGGGCGGGATGGGTCGGGTGTTCGAGGTCCGGGACGTCCGCAACGGCGAGCGCGCGGCGCTGAAGATGCTGTTCGACGTCGACCCCGCGTCGGTCTACCGCCTCAAGCGCGAGTTCCGGCGCATGCTGGGCATCGCGCACCACAACCTCGTGACGCTGCACGAGCTCGTCGTCGACGAGCACGCGTGCTTCTTCACGATGGAGTACGTCTCCGGGCTCAACTTCCGCGAGGCGCTCGTGCGCAACCTCGGCGAGGACCTCCAGCGGCTGCGCGAGGCGCTGCGGCAGCTGACCTACGGCGTCGACGCGCTGCACAGCGCGGGGCGAGTGCACCGCGACCTCAAGCCGCACAACGTGCTGATCACCGACGAGCCGCGCGTCGTCGTCCTCGACTTCGGGCTCGCGCGGGAGGTCGAGCACCAGACGATCTTCACGACCTCGAGCGGGCTCGTGCAGGGCACGCCGGCCTACATGGCGCCCGAGCAGGTCGTGGGCCAGCTCGCCACGCCCGCGAGCGACTGGTACGCGGTCGGCGGCATGCTCTACGAGGTGCTCTCGGGGCGCGTGCCCTACGTCGGCGGCGTGATGGAGATCCTGCTGAACAAGCAGTATGACGATCCGGTCCCGCTCGCCCAGCACTGCCCCGAGCTCGATCCCGAGCTCGAGGCGCTCGTGATGGCGCTGCTGCACCGCGAGCCGGAGCAGCGCCCGGGGCCCGTCGAGCTGCTGGCGTGGTGCGCGGGCGCGTCGCCGCGGCGCGTCTCGTCGCGCATGGTCTCGCAGCGGCGCGATCAGGCCGCGCTGATGGGCCGCGAGGGCCACCTCGCCACGCTCGGCGCGGCCTTCGACGAGCTCGCCAGCGGCTTCCCGGCCTGCGTCGACGTGCGCGGCGCCTCGGGGACCGGGAAGACCGCGCTCGTCGAGGCGTTCCTCAAGCCGCTGCGCGGCGCCGACTCGGTCGTGATCCTCGAGAGCCGCTGCTCGGAGCGCGAGCTCGTGCCCTACCGCGCGCTCGACAGCATCGTCGACGAGCTCGCGGCGTTCCTGCGCAAGCTCTCGTCGCGGGCGCGCCGGCAGCTGCTCGACGGGATCCAGGAGCAGTTCGCGGCGCTGTGCCAGATCTTCCCGGTGCTCTACCGCGCCGACCCGACGGCCGACGGGCTCGTCCCGCGCGCGCCCCACGTCGACGCGGCCTCGCGCCGCCGCGCGTTCGCGGGCTTCAAGCACCTGGTCTATCGCCTGGCCCAGCAGCGCGCGCTGATCCTCGTGATCGACGACCTTCACCGCGGTGACGACGACAGCGCGTGGCTGCTGCTCGATCTGCTCTCGCCGCCGAGCGTCCCGCCGCTCCTGCTGATCTGCACCTACGACTCCGACGCCGAGGGCTACGCGCGCGTCCTCGTCGAGCTGCAGCACCTGCGCACGGTGCAGTCCCTGCCCTACACGGTGCGCACGATCACGACCGAGCTACTCGCCGAGACCGAGGCGATCGAGCTCGCGCTCCAGCTCATGGACGGCCCGCGCTCGCCGTTCTCGGAGTTCCGCGCCCGGGCGATCGCGCTCGAGAGCGGCGGGAACCCGATGCTCGTCGAGGCGCTCGCGCGCGTCGACAGCTCCGTGCTCGCCGACGACGAGCGCGCGCAGCGGACGACGTCGGTGGGTCGCGGCGGCCTGCTGCGCAAGCTGATCCGCGCGCGGCTCCGCGAGCTGCACCCGGCGGCGCGCGAGCTGCTCGCGCTGTTCGCCGCGAGCCGCGGTCCGCTCGACCTGGAGATCATCCGCCACGCCGCGCGCTCCCGGGCTGACCCGCGGACCGTGCTCGCGCAGCTCCGGGGCAGCCGCCTCGTGCGCGTGAGCGAGCGCGCCGGCGCGCTCGCGGTGACGCTCTACCACGACCAGCTGCGCGCGGCCTTCGAAGCGCTCGTCGGCGCGGAGTCCATGGCCGACTGCCACCGCCGGCTCGCCGAGGCGATGGAGAGCCTCGGCCACGACGAGCCCGAGCTGCTCGCCTATCACTACAGCCAGGGCGGTCGCCCCGACGAGGCCGCCGAGTACGCCTCGCAGGCCGCGTACGCCGCGGCCAAGTCGCTCGCGTTTGACCGCGCCGCGGAGCTCTACACGCTCGCGGTCGAGTGCAAGCCGGACGCGTGGATCCTGCGCCGGCGCTGCGCCGACATGCTCGTCAAGGCAGGTCACGGGACGGAGGCGGCGGAGTACTACCTCTCCGCGGCCGAGCTCGCGCCGCCGCGCTCGACCGGCGCGCTGCGCCGCGCCGCCGCCGAGCAGTTCCTGCTCAACGGGCACCTCGAGACCGGCCTCGAGGTCGTCGAGCCGCTGCTGCGCGAGCACGGCGTCGAGCTCCCGGCCGGCGCCCGGCAGAGCAACTCGCTGTTCGCCAAGTACGCCGATCGGCTCACGCGCCGCGGCCCGCGCTACACGGAGCGCAGCGAGGTCGAGATCCACCGCGGCGAGCTCGAGCTCCTCGACCTCCTCTGGATCGTCGCGCGCGGCCTGCTGCTCAACGACCCGATCCGCGGCGGCTACTTCTTGATGCGCAACGCCTGCCACGCGCTCGACGTCGGCGAGCCGCACCGGATCGCGCGCGCGCTCGCGCTCGTCGGCGTGTTCTCGACGACGCGGCAGCACGGCGAGCGCGCGGACTTCATCTCGACCGCGGAGAGCATCGCGCGCTCGCTCCGAGACGAGTACACCGCCGGGCTCACCTCGATCGTCCGCGGCATCAAGAGCCGCAACGCCGGCGAGTGGCACGCCGCGATCGTCGACCTCGAGTTCGGCATCGACCACCTGCGGGAGCACTTCTCGAGCGTGGGCTGGGAGTGCAGCCTCGCTATGCGGAGCCTGCTCGCGGCGCTCGAGGCGATCGGCGAGCTGCGCTCGCTCGCGCACCGCGTGCAGCAGTTCCAGCAGCAGGCGCAGACGACCGGCGGCATGCTGATGGGCCTGCTCGCGGCGACGTCGTCGGCGCTCACGCTCGTCGCCGCCGACAACCCCGGCGAGGCGCGCCGGCGGGTCCGCAGCGCGCTCGCGTTCTGGCCGCGGACCGGCTTCCACGTCCAGCACCTGCAGGCGCTCAAGGTCGAGGTGCTGTGCGATCTGTACGAGGGCGCGCACGAGGACGCGTGGGCGCGCGTCGTCGAGGCCTGGAGCGCGATCGAGGACTCCAACTTCATGCGCCTGCCGTCGCGCCGCGTCGAGGTGCTGCTGCTCCGGGCCCGCTCCGCGCTCGCGCTCGTCGCCGACGACCCCGCGCGTCACCGGCGGCTGCTCACCGTCGTCGAGCAGGATCTCGCGCAGCTCGAGCGCGAGTCCTACGGCTACGTCGACGGTCACGCGCGCCTGCTGCACGCAGGCGTGCGCAACCTGTACGGTGAGTCAGACGCGGTGCGAGAGCACCTCGAGGCCGCGGTCGCCGGCTACGACGCGGCCGGCATGCTGCTGATGGCCGCCTGCGCGCGCTGGAGCCTGGGGCTCTGGCGCGGCGGCGACGTCGGGGACGCGGAGGTGCGCAAGTCCGAGGCGTTCATGACCATGCAGACCGTCTCGAGCCCGCTGCGATGGGTCCGCGCGCACGCGCCGGGGCTCGTCACGAGCGCGTAGCCTCGCGGGTGTGGAGATGTCGCGGGTCCACCCACACCGCGCGACGACGCGGCGCGCGCTTCTCCCGCGACGGGTTCTGGCGTAGCATGAATGTCTACGCGGACATGTCTTAGGGGACTTATGTCATCCGCGACCACACCCGATATCGCCGCCGGCGCGCGTCGCTCCCCGAGCGGGATCGACTGGTCCATCGCGACGCCCGAGTCGCTCGAGGCCTCGATCTCCGCCGAGCTCGACGTGCTCCGCCCCCACGAGCTCATCGGGGCGGTGGTCGCCGATCGCTACACGGTCACCGGGCACATCGGCTCCGGCGGGATGGGCGACGTGTACGTCGCCGAGCACCGCGCGATCGGCAAGCAATTCGCGCTGAAGGTGCTCGCGCCGCAGCACGCGCTGCGCAAGGGCGTCGTGCGCCGCTTCCTGCAGGAGGCGCGCGCCGCGTCGATGATCCGCCACCGCAACGTCGTCGACATCGTCGACTTCGGGCAGACCCCGCAGGGCTCGGTGTTCTACGCGATGGAGTACCTCGAGGGCGAGACGCTCGCGTCGATGCTCCGCCGCGAGGGCCGGCTGCCGTGGTCACGCGTCCGCGAGATCATCATCGACATCTGCAACGCGCTGGACGCCGCCCACGCGAAGGGCGTCGTGCACCGCGACGTCAAGCCCGGCAACTGCGTGATCACGCGCGACGGCAGCGGCGACGAGCTCATCAAGGTCGTCGACTTCGGGATCGCCAAGGTCATCGACGACACCGAGAGCGCGAGCATCACGGACACCGGCGTGATCCTCGGGACGCCGGCTTACATGTCCCCAGAGCAGTCTCGCGGCGAGCGGCTCGACGCGCGCACCGACCTCTACTCGCTCGGCGTGATCCTGTACGAGCTCGTGACCGGCCGCGTGCCCTTCGAGGCGGACACGAAGATGGGCGTGCTGATGGCGCACATCCTCAAGCCGCCGCCGCTCCCGCGGCTCGTCGCGCCCGACGCGGAGATCCCCGCCGAGGTCGAGACGATCATCATCAAGGCGCTCTCGAAGTCGCCCGAGGTGCGCTACCAGACTGCCGGCGAGTTCGCCGACGCGGTGCTCGGGGTGCGCGTCTCGGACGGCGCGCCGGCGGGCGCGCTCATCCGCAGCGCGACCGCGCGGACGCTGGCCGGTGCGCTCGGCGTCCTGCTGCTGATGGCGGCCGCGTTCTCGACGGCGTGGTTCCTCCGAGGCGGGCCCAACGACGCGAGCGCGCCGGCGGTCGCGGACGCGGAGCCGACGGACGCCCCCAGGGAGCGCCGACGACGACGCCCGCGTCCGCAACGGCGAGCGCGCGGCGCTGACGCGCCGCCGCCCGAGCGCGTCGTCGCGGACGCGACGGCCCCGGTGGACGAGGCCGCCGAGGACGGGAGCTCCGAGGACGAGCCCGAGGCCGCCGCTGAGGACGAGCGCTCCGCCCAGCGCACGCGACGACGGGCGAGCAAGCGCGCCGGCAGCCGACGCGCGAAGGCCGACAAGCCGCCGCCGGAGCAGCCCGCCGCGACCAAGGCCGCCGAGAAGCCGGCGCCCGCCGGGGGCGGCGTGTTCCTGCCGACCGAGAAGAAGAAGCCCGTGTTCCTGCCGACCAAGGGCTGAACAAGCCGCGCGTTGAATCGTAGCAGTTCACAACTGCTATGATTCATAATACGCGTAGATTCCCGAACGTTCGGCGCGCGCCGCCGACTCATTACGCCCCGCGCCCGCGCCCGCGCTTCCGCGCTGCGCGAGGCGATCGCGCGAGGCGCCGAGACGCGCGCGCTGCCGGCTGGGCCCGCGCGAACTCGCCCGAGCCGCCGCGAGCCCGCCACGCACCGCGCTCTGGCCGAGCGCGGCCGCGGCCGCGGATCGCTCGCGCGAACTCGCCCGAGGCGACGCGGACCCGCGCGCCCGGACATGTCGCTTTACGGCCGCGGAATCCGTGGTCTACTCTTCATGCTGTTATTTCGACCTCGCATTGGCGCGGCGTCAACCCGGCGCCGATACGCTGATTCGCTGGAGCGCGCGGCCTGACGAGGCGATGGCGCAGATGCCCTCCCACGATGAAATGCTCTTCGCGTCCCCCGAGTCGGGCGACGAGCTGCAATTCGCGCCGGAGGGCGAGAGCGACATCTTCGGCGGGCCGACGCTGCTCGCGTCGGGCAGCGGCAAGGGCTCGTGGAAGGTGCTCGTCGTCGACGACGAGCCGGAGATCCACAAGGTCACCGAGATGACGCTTCGGGACGAGCGGATCGACGACTGGCCGATCGAGCTGCTCTCGGCGCACACCGCCGAGCAGGCGCGGCACGTCCTCACCGACACGCCCGACATCGCGCTCATCCTGCTCGACGTCGTGATGGAGTCCGAGCACGCCGGGCTCGACCTGGTCCACTGGATCCGCAAGGAGCTGCGCAACCGGCTCGTGCGGATCGTGCTGCGCACCGGTCAGCAGGGCGTCGCGCCCGAGGACCGGATCATGGCGGACTACGAGATCAACGACTACTGGGCCAAGACCGAGCTCACGGCGCACCGGCTCGTGAAGGTCGTGCTCGGGGGGGTCCGCGCCTATCGCGACCTCTGCACGATCGGCCACGCGCGCACCTCGGGCGCGCACGGGTCGAAGGAGCCGAAGAACCTGGGCCGCTACGTCGTGATCAAGCGCGTGGGCGCGGGCGGCATGGGCGTGGTGTACTCGGCCTATGACCCGGAGCTCGATCGCAAGGTCGCGATCAAGCTCATGCACGACCAAGCCGCCGACTCGGAGGCGCAGCTCCGCCTGCTGCGCGAGGCCCAGGCGATGGCGCGGCTGTCCCACACGAACGTCGTCGCCGTGTACGACGTGGGGACCCACGACGGGCGCGTGTTCGTGGCGATGGACTTCATCAACGGCATCACGCTCACCGAGTGGCTGCGGCGCAAGCCGAGGACGTGGGAGGAGATCGTCGCGGTGTTCCTCAAGGCCGGCCGCGGGCTCGCGGCGGCCCACGAGGCCGGCCTCGTGCACCGCGACTTCAAGCCCGACAACGTGCTCGTCGGCCGCAAGCGCATGGTGAAGGTGACGGACTTCGGGCTCGTGACCGCGACCGAGGCCGAGGCCGAGATCCACTCGACCAACGACCTCGAGTCGATCGAGTTCACGCTGACGCGGCGCGGCACCCCGCGCGCGAGCGGGAGCGCGCTCGAGAGCCCGCTGACCGAGACCGGCGTCGTCATGGGGACGCCGAACTACATGGCGCCGGAGCAGCACCTCGGCCAGGAGTCGACGCCGCGCACCGACCAGTTCAGCTTCTGCATGGCGCTGTACGAGGCGCTCTACGCCGCCAAGCCCTACGAGGGGCAGAACCTCGCGGTCCGCCTCGAGGCCTGCTTCACGGGTCGCGTCGCCCCGGCGCCGCGCAACACCGGCGTGCCCTCGCGCCTGCGCAAGATCGTGCTCCGCGGGCTGCAGTGGGATCCGAACCTGCGCTGGCCGTCGATGCACGATCTGCTCGCGGCGCTCGATCGGCCCTCGGGCGTCGCGCTCTCGCGCCGCGTGGCGCTCGTCGGCGGCGTCATCGCGGGCGTGGGCGCCGGCGTCTACGGGGTGTCGATGCTGCTGCCGCGCGAGCAGCTGACCGCATCGCAGCAGCACGCGAAGACTGCGGCGGACAATTTTCAGTACGCCAAGGACACCTTCGCGAAGAAGCCGCGCGACGCGCTGAGCATCGCGCACGACGCCGCCGACGACTACGAGAAAGCCGGGAGCGAGTACCGGGCCGAGCTCGCCAAGGTCAAGCAGTGGATCGCAACCCACGAGGTCAACGCGCACAAGTGACGACGCGCCGCGCTCAGCGGTAAGGGCCGACGCGCCCGGAGAGCTTGCTCCCAACCCCCGCCAGCTGCTCGAGGCGCGCGATCGCCTGCTCGAGCGTAAAAGCGCGCTCGGGGACGACGAGCTCGATGCGGTGCCAGTCGATCGTGAGGGTCTCGGCGTCGTCGCACAGCGGCGCGAGCGACTCGGCGAGCTCGGACTTCGGCGGCTTCGCGCCGGCGCCGCTTCGGTGGTGGCGCTCGGAGATCGGGACCTTGGGCCGGACCTCGAGGACATATCGATCGATCTCGCCGCCGGGCTTGAAGCCCGCGCGCAGCGTGAGCCCGACCTCGGCGCGGCTCGCGGTGACGCGGACCGCCGCGTGATCGAGGTGGCCTCCCAGCGCGCGCGCGGCCCGGGTCCAGTCGGCGAGCTGCTCCGCGATCGCGGCGGGGGCCGGCAGCTCGCGGCGCGTGGACTCGAAGGCCTCGGCGACCGCGAACACGAGGATCGCGAAGCGCTCGAGCGGCTCGACGCGGTGTCCGGGATCGTCGAGCTCGAAGCGAAGGCGCCGGTCGTCGGCGGCCGTCGGCCACCCGGCGGCGACGAGCGCGTCGTCGAGCCCGGCGGCGAGGTGATCGGTCTGCCCGCGATCGCGCGCGCGCAGGCGCTCCCGACCGTCGCGCACGAGGCCGATGCCGAGGTCCGGGTAGGTCAGCTCGCCGACGACGATGGCGCCGCGTCGCCCTTGGTGCTCGCGCCGGAGCTCGACGTGAACGTGCCCGTGCTCCCGCTGCAGCACGCCGTCGACGTGGTTGTAGTAGGTGCGCCGCGCGACCTCTCGCCAGACCAGCTCGACGCGCTCCGAGCCGACCGCGAGCGCGGCGGGCTCGATGCCCTCGCTGGCGAGCCCGCGCGAGCGCGCGTTGAGCGGGATCCAGACCTTCGGGTCGAGCTTCCAGGGCACGTCGACCTCGACCGCGAGGAACCAGCGCACGCCGGCGGAGTGGGTGCGAAAGCCCGGGACGATGTTGCTCGGGAGGTTGAGCTTGAAGCGCACGGGCTCGCCCTCGCCCGCGCGCTCGGCCGGGACGCGCCAGCGCCCGACCTCGTTGTGGTGCACGTTCTCGATCACGAGCGACGGCAGCCGCTCGGCCGCGACGAGGCGAAACTCGATCGCGCGGTACTTGTTGGTGGCGACGTTCGACAGCGCGATCGCGCCCTCGAGCGCGCCCTCGGGCGCGATCTCCCGCGAGCGCAGCATGACCTCGAAGTACGGCGCCTCGCCGGTCGGGCCGCCCTTGGCGGAGACGTGCACGAGCTTGTCGGTCGCGCGCTCGTCCTCGTGACCGGGGTGCACGACGTTGACGAGGAAGGTCCGGCGCGCGTCGGGCCACCAGGGGATGTCGACGTGAATGCGCACCGACCACTCGATGCGCAGCGCGCTGCCGGCGTAGCTCCCGGGGAACTCCGGCGGGATCTCGAGGGTCACGTCGTACTGGTGGAGGCCGGCGCCGAGCTTCGTCTTGCTGACGACGCCGACCGACGCGCGACACAGTCGGGACTCGTTGCGGTGGCGCCCGTACTGGCTGGACGTGAACCACACCTCGGAGCCCTCGAGATCGACCGAGACGCTGTTGACCTCGAGCGGCTCGGGGCAGTCGAGGACGACGCGGACGCGGAAGGGCGTCCCGCTCGGGATGACGCGGGGCGCCAGCAGCTTGATGGCGGGGCGTTTCTTGATCAGCGCCACGATGCGACCATGGTACCGCTGACGCGCGCGCCCCCGCGGGGCGATCGCGTGAGCCCGCGCGCGGGCGGAGCCGGTCGCGGCCCGGCGGCTCTGCCTCACGGCGCTGATTCGGGCGCGCGCGCTCGCAGGCGCGCGAGGACGTCGTCGGGCAGCGCCGCGCGGCTCGCCAGGCGCTCGATCGCCTGTCGCCGACGTCGACGCAGCGCCGCGCCCGCGAGCGCCACCGCGGGCAGCAGCCCCGCGGGGCCCTCAACCGGCTCGGCGGTGACGGAGCACCGCGACCGTCGCAGGGTGCCGCGCTCGCCCCCGCGGTAGTCGGGGATGATCGAGAGGCACACCTGGGCCACCGGCTCGTGACGAGCGGGCGGCGGATCGTCGAGGTGCTCGAGGAGCTCGCGCTCCTCGTCGGTCATGGGCGCGGGCGGCTCGCGATCCTCTCGCAGCGCGCGCGCGACCTGGGCCGGCAGCGTCACCGGCAGGATCAGATCGTCGGAGTCGACGGTGAACGGGAGCTCATCCACGACTCGCGCGCGGCGGACGTCATAGATCACGATCCAGCGCGTGCGCCGACCAACGCGCGCGTCCGCGAGCTCGTCGCGCTCGTAGAGGAGGTAGTCGAGCGGCCGCGCGCGCGACAACCACGCGATCAGGCGCGCGCGGCAGTCGTCGTCACGTTCGGGCGCGCAGCGCAGCTTGTCCGCGGCCTCGCGGTAGCTCAGCGCGAACGCGAGGGGTTCGAAGTCCGCGCGCAGCTCGAGCGCCACGCTGTCGCGAAAGTAGTCGTCGGGCGTCGACCAGCGCAGCACGCCCACGACGGGCTTGCTGGGCTCGAGGAGGGCGTCCTCGTCGTCGGCGGCATGCGCCGCCGCGGCGTCACTCGAGTCGGGCGCCGGCGCGGCGCGTGCGGTCGCCCAGGTCGCGAGCGCGACCGCCGAGGCGAGGAGGGCCACGAGCAGCCCGGGGGCCGACGCCGCGCTGCAGGCCGCGGCGAGCGACGACAACGCCAACAACGTCACCACCCACGACACGGGCAGCGGCGCGCCGTGGCGTCGTCGCGGTCGCGGTCGTCCCGGCCGTCTCACGTGTCCCCGTTGGCGCGCGGCGCCCTCCTTCTCACGGGTAAAAATACCCGAGCTCGCGGGCGCCTGACGCCGCCGCTCGCGACGAACGCCGACGAGGATCACCGCGCGAGCGCGCGCGTGCACACCAGCAGCAGCGCGTAGCAGGCCACGCCGACGGCGAGGGTCGTCGGCACGCCCCAGACCATCGATGTCCCCAGGGCCAGGCCGCTCGCGCACACGCCGAAGGCGCCGTTGATGCCCCACAGCCACGGGCCGATGTCGGGGCGCCCGTCGTCCGCGGCGCGCAGCCCGACGAGCCGCAGCCCGAGCGGGAAGCCGAGCCCCATGCCGAGCGCGGGCGGGCCGATCAGCGCGAGCCCGACGAGCACGCGGGCGCCCGCCTCGGCGCCGGCGGTCGCCGCCATGACGGGGTCCTGCAGCGCGAACGCGACCGCGGCGAGCGTCGCCGGGATCAGCGGGTACCACACGCCCCAGGCCCGGCGCTCGATCGGCACGCGTCCGCTCAGCAGGCTGCCGACGCCCGCGAACAGGATGATGCCCCCGAGCACCGACGCGAGCGCCAGCGTCGGGTGCCCGATGTAGACGTTGAGCCGCGAGAGCAGCCCTATCTCCACGAACATGAAGCCCAGGCCGATGAGCGCGAAGTAGGCGCAGGCCGCGAGCAGCTGCCCGCGCGGGTAGCCGCGCAGCCGCCTGCGACGCGCCCACAGCGGCCCGACGAGCGCGCCCAGGGTCAACGCGAGGCTGACGAGCGTCGCGTAGACCAGCGTCTGCGTCGCCCGCAGGTTGCCGAGGAACGCGAGGTCGAGGCGGTCGACCTCGTGATCATCGGTCAGCCACGTGCGCGGCTTGAGCATGTTGAAGAAGAACGGGCGCGCGTCGGTCGGCGGCGTCAGGTCGAGCGCCTGCGAGCTCGTGTAGCGCCACAGCTGCGCGCGCGCGTCGATCTCCGAGAGCTCCTTGAGGTACTTCTGACGGGCGGGCTTGCGCGGCGTCACGAGCATGTTGACGCCCATCTTGACGGCCTCGCGCTGCATGAGGTCGACGTCGTCCTCGGTGAACGGGCTCGGCGAGAGCAGCAGCGTGGCGACGGCGTGGTGCTGCAGCAGGATGACGTGATCGCGCGGGCGCTCGACGCCCAGCTCCCACAGCGACTCCATCGCGAGCGCGAGCATGCGCGCGGTCTCGCCGGGGGAGTCCGGCTTGTACCAGCGCGAGACGGTGAAGATGCCCGTGGGCGTCAGCCGGCTCATGAACGTGACCCAGGCCTCGCGCGTGTACAGCCCGTTCTCCGAGAGGCTGTAGGCGCCCGCGCCGGTCGAGGCCCAGGTGTCGATGAGCGACATCGTCACGACCTCGTAGCGACGCGCGTCACGGGTCATGAAGCTGCGCGCCTCGTCGGCGATCAGCTCGACCCCGGGCAAGCGCGTGAGCCCGGAGAACGCCTGCATGCTGCCGGTGTGCAGCGCGACGATGTCCTTGTTGAGCTCGACGCCGACGACCGGGTCGTGGCCCACGCGCGCGGCCTCGATCACGTCGCGACCGCCGCCGACGCCGATGATCGCGGCCGCGCCGCGCGGGCGCATGCGGTGGGCGAACGCGGTGATGTCCCAGCCGAGGTAGGCGTGCGCGCCCAGGGGATCGGGGCCGTCGCCGAGCTTGGCCATGGCGGTGCCGGCCGCCCCGTCGATCAGGATCAGGCGCTGGGTCACCGGCTGCGCGCGCAGCTCGGGCGGCATCGTGCGACCGGCCGCCCACAGCGCGGGCGGCGCGTCGAAGGTCTTCGACACCGTGACGCGCGAATGCGTGTTCCAAGAGACATGTTCGAACAGCGCCGGATCTTCGCGCAGGCCCTTGACCCACGTGGGCCGCAGCCACGGCTGCTCGGCCGCGCCGTTCCAGCCCGCGAGCCCGAGCAGCAGCAGCAGCGCGAGCGCGCAGCGCAGCGGCCCGACGCCGCGCGCGGCCTCGGGCTCCGAGGCCGCCGCGGGTCGTGCGACGCGGGCGGACACGCCGCGCTCGGCGAGCGCGAAGCACAGCGCCCGCCGCCGCCGGCGAGCGCCCCGCGACGAGCACGACCGTGCCCGCGTCGAGCGCGTCGAGCAGCGGGATGACGAGCAGGCAGCCCCCGGCCGCGCCGATCAGGTCCACGCCGTAGGCGCGCCCAGGCGGGAGCCCGGCGCGCGTGAGCGCGAGCGTGAGCGCGACGCCGACCAGCGCGAAGGGCAGCGCGAGCGCGCCGCCGAAGCCGAGCAGCCCCATGAAGGACATGAAGTCGATGACCGGCACGAGCGGGCCGGACATCACCCACGCGACCGCGAGCGGCGCGACGAGCGAGAACGCGAGCGCCGACTGGGCCATGCGCTGCAGCACGCGCTCGCGCGCGAAGGCGGTGGGCCACAGGAACACGAGCGTCGCGCCCGCGGTCATCCCGAGCATGGCCAGCGCGATGACGAAGAACGCGAGGTGATACCAGGCGATCACGCTCGTGATCCGCGTCAGCAAGATCTCGAGGATCAGCGTCGCCTGCGCGATCAAGAAGATGCCGAGGTAGACGACCGCCGAGCTCGCGGCGCGGCGGCGTTCGCCGGGCTCCGCTCGGACCTGTCTCTTCGGTACTGTCGCCGCGTTGACGCGATCTGGCTCGTGGGTGTTCTCGCGCGCCACAGGCCGCAGGCTAACAGCATCCGCGCGAAGCCGCGCGGGTTTTTCAGCCCGCGAGCCGCCCGCGTTCACCGGCTATCCTCGTCGCGTGAGCTTGAAAATCCGTGTATCTCGGCGCGTTCGCGGCGCGCACCGACGCCGCGCGCCAGGGACGGCGGTCGCCGCTGCGCTGGTCTCGGCGACCCTCCTCACCCCGCTCGCGTGCGGCGACTCGGGCGACGCCACGGTGACCAGCGGCAGCGAGTCCGAGAGCGAGTCGGCGAGCTCGCCGAGCGCGAGCGACAGCGTGGCGTCGGGCCCGTCGCTGACGATCCAGACGGTCACGTCGGCGAGCCCGAAGACGACCGGCACCGATCCCGACGCCACGGCGGGCTCGACCGAGGGCGACACGAGCACCGAGACGACCGCAGTCGAGCCTGAACTCACCTGCGACGAGCACCTGCAGCTGGTCAAGGACGCGCTCGGCGCGCTCGGCTCGTGCGAGACGGATCTCGACTGTGTCGCGCACGCGATCGACTTCTGCGGACCCAACGCGGTCCCGGGCTGTCACCTGTTCGTCAACGCCCAGGACGACCTGAGCGAGTTCGACGCGGCCGTCGACGGCTACGTCAACGCCGGCTGCCCGCAGGATGACTGCACCTGCGAGATGGAGCCCGTGGTCTACTGCGACACCAACGAGGGCTCCTGCGCGAGCATCTAGCCGTAGCCTGACGGCGGGCGCGGCGGCCGGCGGCGCGCTGCTATGCTCGGCGCCGTGCTCGTCGAAGTCCCGGAGCCGCGGCCGCCGGCGGTGACCCTCACCCTGCTCGCGGGCTTCCTGGGCGCCGGCAAGACCACGGTGCTCAACCACCTGGTCCGCAACGCGCCCGAGGGCTCGCGGCTGGGCGTGCTCGTCAACGACTTCGGCGCGATCAACATCGACGCGGAGCTCGTCGCCGCCGTCGACGGCGAGACGATCACGCTGCAGAACGGCTGCATCTGCTGCACGATCAAGGACGACCTGCTGCTGAGCCTGTTTCGCCTGCTGCGCCGACCCGACCCGCCCGCGCACGTGCTGATCGAGGCCAGCGGCGTGTCGGATCCGGCCGAGGTGCTCAAGAGCTTCGACGACGCCCGCGTGCTCGACGTCGTGCGCCTCGCGGCGGTCATCGTCGTCGTCGACGCCGAGCAGTACGCGGCCGTCGAGTACCGCGATCAGCCGCTCGCGCTGCACCAGCTGCTCGTCGCGGACCTCGTCATCCTCAACAAGCTCGACCTGATCGCGGACGACGGTGCGCCTGGCGTCGAGGACAGGATTCGCGCGACGGCCCCTGATGTCCGCGTGCTCCCGGCGATCCACGGGCGCGTGCCCGTCGAGCTCGTGCTCGGGATCGGCCGCGGCGATCTCGACGCCGCGCTCGCCGGCGTGGCCGCGCGCGAGCTCCCGCGGCTGCACGTGCACGACGCGGGCGCCGAGCCCGGGCACACCGATCACGAGCTCGTGTTCGATCGCTGGAGCTACCGCGCGGCGCGGACCCTCGCGCCGACGCCGCTGCGCGCTGCGCTCGACGCCCTGCCAGCCGCGATCTACCGGGCCAAGGGGATCGTCGCGATCGCGGGCGAAGAGCGCCGCGTGATCGTGCAGGTCGTCGGCAAGCGCGTCGAGCTGCGGCCCGGGGAGCCCTGGGGTCCCGAGGAGCCGCGCGTGAGCACGCTCGTGGCGATCGGGCGCGCGGGCGGCTTCGACGGCGACGCGTTGACCACCGCGATCGCGGACTGCGAGACGAGCGACCCCCGCGGCCGCGGGCTCCGCGACGGCGTGCGCACTTGGATTCGCGGCCTTTGGCCCCGCTGACCACCTCAACGCGGCCGCCCGCGAGGATCCTCGTCCGCGCCCGCGAGGAATTCCCGCGCGCCCCCTTGCGGGCACCTGCCCCGCCCGCGCATCATCGTCGGCGCCGTGGACGAATCGACCATCGGAAGCGAGAACGCCGACACCGAGGACGCGCTCGAGGCAGAGCCCGAACTCGCAACGGAGCCGGAGGCCGAGGAGTCCGACGAGCCGGATCTCTTCGCCGACGAGAAGCGCGAGGCGCTGGCCATGCTCTCCAGCATCGAGCTCGGGGTCATGGATCCAGAGGAGATCTACGAGCTGATGAAGGACGCCGACGCGACGCTGGTGTACTTCATCTTCAAGTGGCTCAAGAAGCACTACCACCGCGAGCATGACGAGTACGAGTCGATGCGTCGTCGCGTCAAGAACGTGACCAATCAGTTTCGCGCGCTCACGCGCAAGGCCAAGAGCGGCGAGTCCGACCCGATCGTCGAGTGGTTCGAGGGCACGTACAAGTACCGAGACCTGTCGGCCGACGCGTTCATCGACATCATCGTCGAGAAGCTCGAGGGCTGACGGGCCAATCGGCGTCGCCCGAGCGCGCGCGAACGACCGACTCGCGGCTCAGAGCGCCACGCGCAGACCGGCGCGCTCGCTGCCGTCGAGCAGCGCCGGCAGGCCGAAGGCCTCGACCGGGCCGAGCGCGCCGACGCGCGCGCACGCGCCCCGCGACAGCGACTCCGCGCCCCAGGCGAGCAGCTCGGCGGTGTAGTCGTAGGCGTTGGCGCCCACGAGCTGGACCGTCGAGAGCACCTCGCGGCCGGCGAGCGCCTGCGCGACGATGTGCGAGCCGCTGGCCTCGCGGGCCGCGACGCCGGGTCCGCGCCCGTCGCTGGTCTGCTGCAGCCGCGCGGCCGCGAGCCGCTTGACCTGCGGGATCCGGAACAGCGCGGCCTGCACCCGGCTGAGCGGCGCCATCACGTAGGAGGCGGCGCCGAACCAGCCGATGTAGACGTTGACCTCGCGCAGCCACGGGTAGCTGCGCGGGAGCGCGATGTGCTCGGAGCCGGGCACCGAGATCGCCGGCCGGCGCCGCGGGCCGACGGGGAAGCGACGCAGGCGCCGACCGCCGAACTGCTCGCGCAGGACGCCGCCCTGAAACACCACGCCGGGCTCGAGCATGGCGAGCGCGCTCGAGGCCGCGGTCCCCTCGCTCATCGCGAAGCCGCCCTCGCCGAACACGAAGTAGCCGACGTCGACGCGCTCCGCTCGCTCGCCGACCTCCTCGAGGGCGATGGCCGCGGCGAGGTTGCCGGGCACGTAGTCGTAGCCGAAGGCGGTCAGCAGCGTAACACCGCGCGCCCGCGCCGGCCCGTCGTGGTCCTGGAACACGCGCCGGATGAACGCCGGCTCGCCGGTCGAGTCGAGGTAGTGGGCGCCGGCCTCGATCGCGGCCGCGACGACGGGCTCCCCGAGGCGCGAGAACGGCCCGACGGTCGTGATCAGGACGTCGCCGCGCGCGAGCAGGCGCCGCAGGCTCGCGGGGTCCTCGACGTCGGCGACGCGCGTGGTCAGCCCGCCCTCGCGGTCCGCGAGCGCGCGCAGCTTGCTGCGCGAGCGCCCGGCGATGATCGGCCGGATCCCGCGGCGGACGAGCGCCGCGACCGTCAGCCGCCCCGTGAAGCCCGTCGCCCCGAACACAACGATTTTACCCATGGCCTCTGGTCTCCTCCGCGCGCCGGCAGTTGTACACCCACGCGCGCGCGCGTGCGTGTACATGTTCGGCGCTCGGACCCCGAAGGACGGCGCGTCGTTTCGCCGCAGCGGCGCGCTCGCGAGGCGCTTCGCCACGCGTGACGTCACGCGGGTGTCGCTCGCCCCTCACGGGCGCTGACGTATACTGGCCCGCATCGCGCCGTTCTCCCCATCGCCGTCGGAGGAGCTGCTCCGCGAGGCGCTCCTCGACCTCGAGCGCGCCCGCGAGCTCGAGCTCGCGCGCCGGCGAGAGACCGAGCAGCTGTTACATGGCCTAAAGGCCATCACCGACGCGGCGCCGGGCGAGATCTTCGACGCGCTGGTCGCCGCGCTGGGCGAGCTGGTCGAGCTCGAGGGCGCGTTCATCGTCGTGTTCGACGACGACGACCTCGGCGCCGTGCCGTCGGCCTCCCACCGCGGCTTCCGGGGCGTGCGCTGGGAGCTCGACGCCGCGTTCCGTCGCGCGCTCGCGCGGCGCTCGACCACGCTCTTCGACGTCGCCGAGCTGCGGAGCTGGCGCGGCAACCTCGGCTGCCTGCCGCTGCCGGTGCGCTCGGCGCTGCTCGGCGGGATCGTCACGCCCCAGCTGCGCGCGGTGCTCGTGTGCACGCACTCGCGGCCCGCGTTCTTCACGCGCGCGCACGCGCGCGTGCTCCGATCGTTCTCGCCGATCGCCACCCAGGCGCTCTTGCGGATCCACGCGCGCGAGCGCGAGCGCGCGCTGCTCGAGCAGGCCCGCTGGACCAACCTCCGCCTGCGCCGCGAGATCGGCGAGCGCATCGCCGCCGAGCGCCAGCTCCAGCAGCGCCAGGTCGCGCTGATCCAGGGCGAGGAGCTGAGCACGCTCGCGCGCGTCATCTCGGGCATCGCCCACGAGCTCGAGCGCCCGGTCGACTTCATCATCGAGACCCACGACACGATCCAGGCGCGCGTCGCCACGCTGCAGAGCGTCCTGCGCGAGCACGCGAGCGCGCTCGACCCGGCCGCGCGCGAGCACATCGGCGCGCTGTTCGAGGATCTCCACGACCTCGCGGTCCGCCACGACCGCGGGACCGCGCGCGTGTCGGGCTTCCTGCGCACGCTCGCCGTGGCCGCGCGCAAGGGGGGCGACGGCGCGTTCCGGCGCGCCGCGATCGACGACGTGATCCGCGAGAGCCTGACGATCACGCGCCCGCGCTGGAGCCGTCTGACGATCACGCACCGCCCGTCGAACCTCGACGTCGAGTGCCGCCCGCTCGAGCTGACGCAGGCGCTCATGAACCTCATCGACCTGGCCGCCGACGCCGCCTGCAGCGCCCGCGGCGAGCGAGAGGCGCGCGTGGCGATCGAGTCCGCGCTCGACGAGGACGACCTCGTCATCCGCGTCTCCGACAACAGCGGGCGCCTCGCGGACGAGGCCTGGGCGGGCATCTACTTCGACCCGCGCGCGCCCGCGCCAGGCCGCGGCCGCCTGCCCCTCGCGATCTCGCGCAACATCGCGGTCGAGCACCGCGGCGCGCTCGACTGCGAGGCCTCGGCCGAGGGCACCCGCTTCACGCTGCGGCTGCCTCGAAGGCAAGCTCGGGCCGACGCCCGCGCGTGAGCGATCACGGCGCGTCCGGGCAGCGGTCGCCTGCGTCATCCTGGAGCTCGCGCGGCACAGCGCGGTCCAGAGCGACCACCACGCCAGGCCCAGGGCGCACCCGATCGCCACGCCCGGCCGGTCCCCGCGCCGGCGACAGCCTGTCAGGCGTCGGTCGGCCGCGGCTGGACCTGATCGCGCCCGCCCTCCTTGGCCGCGTAGAGCTGGCGATCGGCGGCCGCGAGCAGCTCCTCCGCGTCCATGCTCAGCTCGAATTCCGCGACGCCCACGGAGACCGTGACGGGCACGACGCCCTTGCGGGTCGAGACCCCGCGCTTCGCGATCAGCCGGCGGATGCGATCGCAGGAGGCGACCGCGTTGCGCAGGCTCGTCTCCGGCAGCAGCAGCGCGAACTCCTCGCCGCCGTAGCGCGCGAACACGTCGCCGCTGCGGACGCGCGGCGTGACCGCGACCGCGAGCTCGCGCAGCACCGTGTCCCCCGCGACATGTCCGTAGTCGTCGTTGATGCGCTTGAAGCGATCGACGTCGAACAGCGCGACGCACAGCGACGCGCGCGAGCGACGGGCGCGCGCGAGGTCCCGCGCGAGCGCCTGGTCGAACGCGCGCCGGTTGGGCAGCCCCGTGAGCGGGTCCTCGACCGCCATGCGGTAGGCGGCCTCGATGAACTGCAGCTCGATCGCGTCGCCGGCGAGGAACTTGAGGATCGTGTCGCCGACGCGCAGCTGACAGCCCGAGCGCAGCGGCGCGCGGCGGATCGACGCGTTGTCGAGGTACGTGCCGTTCTTCGAGTCGTGGTCGACGACGACCCACTCGTTCGCGCCCGCGGGCTCGATCTGACAGTGACGACGCGACACGCAGTCCGCGTCGAGCACGAGCGAGTTGCGCTGGTCACGGCCGATCGTCAGCGTCCCGTCGAGCTGCAGCCGGTGCCCGTAGTACGGCCCGTCGGGCGGGTAGATCACGAGCAGGCAGCCGTCGGCCGGCTCGCGCGGGCGCACCGGCGCCGCGCGGGTGCGCGTCGAGACGTCCGCGGTCACGTCGCGCGCCTCCGGCCAGCGGCCTCTGCTGCGTCCAGGCGAAGCATCTCTGTCACGTCCGCGCCGCGCGACCCTATCGCCGGCGACGTCTCGCAGACGGGAGGATAGCCGCGGCCGCGCGCGCCGGCAAATGAGGTCTCGAGGCCCCGCGGTGCCCGCCCGACACAGATATACATGTCTTACGGGTCATATCCGCTCGCGCGCGCGGCTCCCCGACGGTCGGCGCGCCCGCGCGGCGCGCCTCGACACGCGGGGGTCGATCGATGATAGTGGCGTTCCTTCGGCGCCCGGCGCCACGGAGCATCACTTGGGAGTACAAGCAACCCGCCCCCCCGAGGCTGACGACGCGAGCGCGTCTCCCCCCCGCCCGCGCATGGGCGTCTGGCTCACCTGGCTCACGCTGTTCTACCTGGTCTGGGCGAGCGTCTGCTTCTCGCTCGGGCTCTGGGACGAGACGCTGAACCACTGGCCGATCGCGCTGGCGATGGCGCTCGGCAGCTACGTCGCTGGCTCGACGCCCATGGGCGGCGGCACGGTCGGCTTCCCGGTGCTCGTGCTGCTGTTCGACATGCCGGCGTCGCTCGGGCGCAACTTCGGCCTGATGGTGCAGTCGATCGGGATGACCTCCGCGAGCATCTTCATCTTCTGTCGACGCACGCCGATCGAGCTGCCGATCCTCGGGTGGTGCACGCTGGGCGCCGCGCTCGGCCTGGTCTCGGGGACGTTCTTGATCGTCCCGCTGATCTCCGACACCACCGTCAAGATCGCGTTCGCGTGCCTGTGGGCGAGCTTCGGCGTGCTCACGCTCATCAAGAACCGCGAGTTCTGCTCGTTCGACCAGATCACCGCGATCCACCCGGTCGAGGCGCGCAACCTCGGGCTCCTGATCGGCGTGCTCGGCGGCGTCACGACCTCGCTGACCGGCGTCGGCATCGACATGATGCTCTACACGCTGCTCGTGCTGCTGTACCGCATGGACCTCAAGGTCGCGGTGCCGACGTCGGTCGTCATCATGGCGGCGTCGTCCGTGATGGGCACGCTCCTGCACATCGGGATCGGAGATCTCGGCGCGGAGGCGTTCTACAACTGGATGGCGGCCTCGCCGATCGTGATCCTCGGCGCGCCGCTCGGGGCCTTCCTCGTGAGCGTAATCTCCCGGGTGAAGACCCTCTACTTCGTCGCGGTGCTGTGCATCCTGCAGTTCTTCTGGACGCTGACGCAGGTCCCGCTCAACGCCGCGCTGGTCGGCCTCGTCGTCGTCAACCTCGCCGTCGCCAGCGTCGGCTTCCTCCTGATGTACCGACTCGGCGCCGCGCGCCTTCGACTCTGAGCCGCCCGCGCGCCGCCGGGCGACCGGCGCGAGACCGCGCGGCGACCGGCGGCCCCGCAGTGCAGTACCCTTCGAGCTTATGGACTCGACGCGCGCGCCCGACCAGCTCTACCGCATCGTGCTGACGGGCGGCCCCGGCGGCGGCAAGACGACGGCCGCCGACCTGCTGCGGCGCGAGCTCGGCGAGCGCGTGGTCGTCGTGCCCGAGTCCGCGACGATGCTGTTCTCCGGCGGCTTCCCGCGCGACGACGCGCCGCACGCCCGGCGCTCGATCCAGCGCGCCATCTATCACGTGCAGCGCAACCTCGAGGACCTGCAGTCGAAGCGCTTCCCGGACCGCGTGCTGCTGTGTGATCGCGGGACGATCGACGGCGCCGCGTACTGGCCGTCGCCCGACCCGCTCGACTTCTTCTCGGACCTCGGCACGAGCCTCGAGGCCGAGCTGCAGCGCTACGACGCGGTGCTGTTCTTTGAGACAGCCGCGGTCGGCGGCCTCTCGATCGAGACCGGCAACCCGGTGCGCGTCGAGAGCAACACCGAGGCGGTCGCGCTCGACAAGCGCCTGCGCGGGCTGTGGAGCAAGCACCCCGCGTTCGTGCACATCCACCACAACCACTCGTTCATGGCCAAGCTGTTCGAAGGGCTGCACGTGCTCGGGGAGCTGATCAACGGCTACGATCGCCGCCGCGCGCGGGGCTGACGGTCAGCGCCGCGAGAGCGCCTCGAGGGTCTGCCGCGCCCGCGGGAGGCGCTCGAGGTCCGCCTCCGGGTGTTCGGCGTAGCGCCGCAAGAGCGCCGCGCCCTCGCGCCGCTCCTCGGCGTCCTCGGAGCCCGTCAGCAGCATGCCGAGGTTGAACAGCAGCGCGGGCGGGAGCGCCTCGTCGTCCGCCCCGGCCGCGGCCTTCGGTCGGCCGTGGCGCAGGCGCTCGTGCGCGACCACGGCCGCGCGAAACGCCCGCTCGGCGGCCGCGCGCTCGCCGAGCCGCGCGCTCGCGACCCCGAGCCCGAGCAGCGCCTCGTAGCGCAGCGCCGGTGAATTCGCGTGGGCCGCCCGTTCGAAGCGCACGCGCGCGCCCGCGTCGTCGTGTACACGCAGGAGCGCCTCGCCCCACGCCAACCACGCCGGGTAGTACTCGGGGTCCCGCGCAAGCGCGGACTCGTAGTACTCGCCGCCGCGGGAGGGATCGCGGCGCGCGTAGGACACCCGGGCGCAGACGGTCGCCAGGCTCGCGCTCTCGATCTTGCGCTGCCGACACAGCAGGTCGGCGAACTTCGAGATCGGAGGGCCGCGAGGCCGCGCGCAGCAGGTACAGCAGCACCATGCCCGCGAGCGCGCGCTCCTCCGACTCCTCCTCCGTCAGCGCGCTGCGCAGCTGCGCCTGCGCGGCCGCGAAGCGCTCCGGCGTGCGCTCGCGGCGGTACGCCTCGAGCTCCAGGACCGCGAGGCCGGCGTAGCGCGCGACCTCGGCGCGCTCGAGCTCTTGGAGCCGCTCGCGCGCCTCGTCCTCGCGCCCGAACTGCACGCCGAGCTCGGCCAGCTCCACCGCGTCGTCGAAGCTCCGCGAGCGACGCAGTCGCGCCGCGCTGTCGGCGATCGCCCAGGCCGCCTCGCCGCAGTAGACCCAGGCGTCGAAGCGCCCGGCGTCGGGCGTCCGCTCGCACACACAAGGGGTCTCACAGGACAGGCTCGACGCGGGCGCGGGCAAGAGCGTCGTCGGCGTCTCGACGTCGAGCTGCCCCTTCCGCGACGCGCAGGCGAGCGCGCTCACCAGCGCCAGCGAGAGCGCCCACGCCCCTCGCCCGCGGCGCGACGCCGTCGCCCGCGAACCCGTCGAGCCGACTCCTCGCACGCCCGCGCAGGCTACCACGGGCGCCGCGCGGGTTCCCGCGACCGCGCTCGCCGTGATACGCCCGCGGTATGGTCCGCCTCGCCTCGTCCGACCGGCCCCGCCCTCGCCCTGTCGCCGGGTTCGCGCTGGTCATGCTCACGGCGGCGTGCGCCTGCGACGGGGCCCCCGCGGACGCGCGCGCGCGCGCGGACCCGGACCCGGACCCGGACCCGGAAGGACCCACGGGAACAGCCACGGACGCAGCCACGGACGCAGCCGCGCGAGCGCCGACGCGGCGCGCGAACGAGGACGGCGACGACGGGCCCGAGGCGCTCGCGGAGCTCATCAAGCAGCGCTACGACAAGCGCGAGCTCCGGATCCCGATGCGTGACGGCGTCGAGCTGTTCACCGTCGTCTACGCGCCCAAGGATCGCGCGCGCGTCTACCCGATCATGCTCCGACGCACGCCCTACAGCGTCAGCCCCTACGGCCCCGACGAGCTCATGGAGAAGCTCGGCCCGAGCCCGCTGTTCGCAGAGGACGGCTACATCTTCGTCTACCAGGACGTGCGCGGGAAGTTCATGTCGGGCGGCGAGTTCGTCGACATGCGCCCGCAGCTCACCGAGCCGCGTGGCCCGAAGGACATCGACGAGAGCACCGACACCCACGACACGATCACCTGGCTGCTCGCCAACGTCGAGGGGCACAACGGCCGCGTCGGCATGTGGGGCATCTCGTACCCCGGCTTCTACGCGGCCGCCGGGATGATCAACGCCCACCCGGCGCTCAAGGCCGTCTCGCCGCAGGCGCCCATCGCCGACTGGTACTTCGACGACTTCCACCACCACGGCGCGTTCTTCCTGCCGCACACCTTCAACTTCTTCGCGCGCTTCGGCCAGCCGCGACCCGAGCCGACGACCGAGTGGGCCGAGAAGTTCGATCACAAGACCCCCGACGGCTACCAGTTCTTCCTCGACATCGGCCCGCTGCGCGAGCTCGACGCGCGCTTCCTCCACGGGCAGGTGCGGTTCTGGACCGACGTGACCCAGCACCCCGATCGCGACGCGTACTGGCAGGCCCGAGACCTGCTCCCGCACCTGCAGGGCGTGGCGCCCGCGGTCATGACCGTCGGCGGCCTGTTCGACGCCGAGGACCTCTACGGCCCGCTGCACGTCTACCGCGCGATCGAGGAGCGCAACCCCGACGTGTTCAACATCCTCGTCATGGGGCCGTGGAACCACGGCGGCTGGGGGCGCACGCTCGGCGATCACCTCGGCAACATCTCGTTCGGCGCCGAGACGTCGCGGTATTACCAAAAGGACATCGAGCTGGTGTTCTTCCAGCACTACCTCAAGGGCGAGCCCGCGCCCGCCGGGCCGCCCAAGCTGCCGGAGGCGCTCGTGTTCAACACGGGCGCCGACGCCTGGCGCGAGTTCGACGCCTGGCCGCCGCCCGGGCTCGAGCCCCGCGCGCTCTACCTCGCGGGCGACGGCGCGCTGCAGGAGGCCGTCCCGCCCCCGCGCGGGCAGGACCACGACGCGTACGTCAGCGATCCCGCCCGCCCCGTGCCGTTCTCCGAGGACCTCGACGTCGGCATGACGCGCGAGTACATGACCGACGATCAGCGCTTCGCGGCGCGCCGCCCCGACGTGCTGGTCTACCAGACCCCGCCGCTCACCGAGGAGCTGACCGTCGCCGGCCCGCTGCGCGCCGAGCTCTGGGTCTCGACGACCGCCGGCGACGCCGACTGGATCGTCAAGCTCATCGACGTGTTCCCGCCGGACGCCGCCCACGAGGACGAGGCGCTGGTCAAGGCGCGCGCGGCCGAGGACGGCTTCGTCTACCGCCCGCTCGGCGGCTACCAGATGATGGTCCGCAGCGAGGTGCTGCGCGGCCGCTACCGCGACGACTACGCGCGCCCCGAGCGGTTCACGCCGAACCAGCCCACGCGCGTCACGGTCCCGCTGCAGGACGTGCTGCACACCTTCAAGCCCGGCCACCGCGTGATGATCCAGATCCAGAGCACGTGGTTCCCGCTCGTCGACCGCAACCCGCAGCGCTACGTGCCCAACATCTTCGCCGCCGACGAGGACGACTTCGTCGCGGCGACCCACAGGGTCTACCGCGCGGGCGCGCGCGCCAGCCGGCTCTCGTTCTCCGCGCTGCGCCCGTGAGCGCGCGGTCACGCGCCGGCGCGGTCACGCGCGTCTCGAGTCGTCGTCGGCGCAATTGAACGCCGCCCCCGCGTCATTCTCTCCGAGCGGGGTCCCCAGCGCCCGCGCTATGGACCGCTCAGGACGACATCGCCGCGCCGCGCCGCCCGGAGTCGACGACGCCGTCGCCGCCGTCGTCGCGCTCGACGAGTCGTCGCGCGGGCCGCCCCGCGCCGCGTCGCTCGAGCGGCGCGACGAGGCACCGGCGCGCCCGCGGGCTAGAGCCGGCGCGCGCGAGAATATGCCTAACGACCTGTCTCGTCGCTCGCGCCGACGCGCCCGAGCGCGTCGACGCTCCGAGCGCGGGCGCGGACCCGTGCGCCCTCGAGCGACGCGGCGCACCGGCGCGAGAGCACGGTCGCGCGGCGGCGAGCGGGCGAGAGCGCCGCCGTCGCCCGCCGCCGCGCCGCGAGCACATCAACATGTCCTAATAGCCAGCCATTAACGCGACGTGACGCGCGGCGAGGCGTGTGGGCGCGGGCGCGAGCGCGCCAGACCCTGCACCACCGAGCGCGACGAGACCGCGCGCGCCGGAGATTTTTCTCCGCGACCGCAATTGGTTCTCGCCGCCCACGCATATCTCCCACGAGAGACAGACCGGGAGACCACAATGAGCAGCATCCACACGTTCGCCAAGGCCCTCAAGACCGCCGCCATCATCACCCTCGCCGTGACCGCGTGCGATCACGAGCAGGAGGAGTTCGCGCTGTCCGACGCCGAGGCGATCGAGCAGCGCGACGGCCCGGGCGACGGCGTGATCTTCAACACCAACGTCGCCGACGGCGAGGCGTTCTCGCGGGTTCACTACGACTCCAACGACGTGGGCTACGTCGGCGCCTGGATCGAGGAGATCAGGCTCAGCGACGGCACGCTCGTGCAGGGCATCGACATCGTCAACGGGCGCCTGACCGGCACCGCCTACGTCTGGCCCGGGATCGTCCCCGTGTCCGACCTCGACTTCATCGACTCGGAGTGGACCATCGCGATCTTCGCGTTCCCCAGCTACAAGGAGGTCAACCTCAAGCTGACCGCGTACGCCAAGGACGGCAACGTCGGCTACTGGGACCACATGAAGTTCATCGACCTGGCGACGAACCAGCCGACCTGCTCGGACGAGGGGTCGCTCGTCAACAAGCGCTGGGTGCACCTGTTCGACGACTTCGCGGTCGACGAGCAAACCGGCGACGTCACCTCCGCGACGGGCGCGGTGACCTTCGCGTGCCGCAACG
Organism: Myxococcales bacterium; assembly: GCA_020633295.1. Classification (GTDB taxonomy): domain Bacteria; phylum Myxococcota_A; class Polyangia; order Nannocystales; family Nannocystaceae; genus JACKDW01. Next base: position 186,047 of record JACKDW010000021.1, read on the forward strand.
GCGCCATGGGCAAGTCCCTCGCCATGGGCTGGTCCCCGTACCGCCCGCAGAACGGCCGCAACCGCTACGAGGCGGGCATCCGCGCGATCCGTGCCGACTACTGCGGCACCGGCGAGTCCTTCACGGTCGCGGGGACGCCGATCGACGTCGCGGATGACCTCGGGATCACGTCGTTCTCGAACCCTGGCGCCGCGACCGAGGCGGGCTATCACGAGGGCGGCGCGAGCTGCATCAGCGCCTCCACGGCCCGAGACGGCGGGGCGCTCCCAAGCTGCACGAACGGCCTCCCCGCGTGCCCCGCGAACCCGCTGAACGACCCGGGCGCGCTGATCGGCGTCAAGCTCCCGTAGGCGCGGACGCGCCGGCGCGCCACCTGCCAACGCGGCAGGTGGCCGCTTCCTGCGGCGCGCGCACGACGTCCGCGCGCGCGGCCTGATGAGCGCCGCAAAACATGACCATTAAGTCATATTACATCGTTCAGCCCCGGCCGCCGTCAGACGAGCGCGCGGTCGCGACAGAGCGCGTCTCGACGGCGCGACCGTACCGCTTCACGCCGTTCGCAAAACCTGTCGCTTCAGACAGAACGGGTAATCCGTGATCATGCTACATTCGCCGCGATGTACGTGGCGGTGGAGGTCGAGCGCGACGGCGGTGCGCGGTGAGCAGCGAGCTCGACACCCTGGCCACCAGCGGCGACGGGGACGTGGGCACGCTCGCGGTCGATCCCTCGCGGACGCCTGGTCCGCGCGGACGCGGGGCGTCGCTCTCGCGCGGCGCGATCGTCGGCCGTCACGTCGTGCTCGGCGAGCTGGGCGCGGGCGGGATGGGGGTCGTGTACGTCGCCCACGACCCCGAGCTCGACCGCCGCGTCGCGCTCAAGCTCCTGCG
>JACKDW010000022.1 GCA_020633295.1 Myxococcales bacterium
ACCACTGCATGGTCGGGAACCTCGGCCTGTTCGTCGAGACGGTCGGCGAGTGGCTCGCGCGCGACGAGCTGCGCGCGGCGGGCTGAGCCGAGGCGTCAGTCGCCGGCGAGCAGCGCCTGGGTCCGCTCCTCCGCGTTGCGCCGGAGGTTCATGTAGAAGAGCGAGTAGTCGACGATGTGGTAGTTCCCGGTGATCCCGAGCGCGCGCGTGTAGTCCTTGTCGCTGACCTCGTCGACCTCGAGCAGCCCGCCGGCGCAGGTCGCCCCGGTGAGCGCGGGGTCGGGCGCGGGGTGATCATCGTCGTCCAGGAAGCGCACGCCCCCGAGGTTCAAGGAGGCGTCCGCGCGCTGCTCGTCCGTCGCCCACGTCAGCGGGTTGACGCAGGTCAGCGTCTTCCCCTCGTTGGACTCGTACCCGCCGGGGTAGTGCACGTAGGAGCGGCCGAACAGGCGCTCCGTGTCGGCGTCCTCGGTGAGCGAGTTATAGGTGATGACGCAGCCGGTCTCGCCCGCGGAGCGGCACACGCCGACGTGCTCGAGCGCGCGCGTGAACACGTCGTCGGGGAGCGCGACGCCGATGAGGTAGGCGGCGACGAGCCGCTCGCGCAGCGCCGCGTCGCCGTCGATCCGGGTCGCGAGCAGGCGGTACGCGTGGTACGAGCCCTGGCTGTGGCTCGCCAGGATGAACGGGCGCTGCGGGTCGCCGCGCTGGGCCAAGAACTCGTCGAACGCGGCCTCGACGTCGCCGTAGGCGAGCTCCATCGCCCCGTCGGCGTCCTCGTGGCGATCGGTCACGAACACGCCGAGCGTCGCCTGTCGGTAGCGCGGGGCCCAGACCGCGGCGCTCGAGTTGAACACGCTCGCCTGGTTGCGGAGCACGGCGTCGTCGGTCAGCTCGTTGACGTCGTCGTCGTCGAGCGGCTGATTCCACGAGGCGTTGCTGTAGTAGGTCGTCGGGTGGACGAAGAACACGTCCGCGCTCGCGGCGGCCTGGAGATCGAGCTCGCCCTGCGGCGTGACGTCAGCGAGGTCGTCGACGTCCGGTCGCGCCGCCCACGCGCCCCGCTGCGTGTAGTCCGGGGCCGGCGGCGCGTCGGCGGGGTCGAAGCGGACGCTCGGGACGAGCGCGGCCTCGATCAACCACGCGCAGCCAGGCGCGAGCGCGAGCGAGCCGAGCGCGAGCGCGAGCGTGAGCGCGAGCGAGGTCAAGTGCGAGCCGCGCGGTCTCTGCATGACCGCGATGGTACCGCGAGTCGAGCGCCTGGTCCTTGGGTCACACGCGCGCGGGCGCGCTCCGGGGCGGGTCGACGAGCCGGGCGCGCTCCGGGGGGGGGTCGTCGAGCCGGCGGCGCGGCGAGCGGCCGCGCGGCTCCGCGTCGCGATGACGCCGTTACTTCAGCAGCCCCTCGATCCACGCGCGAACCGAGGGCTCGTTATAGATGAGCAGCGTGTTGGCGTCCTTGGTCTGCTTGGTGGTGTCCGCCCAGATCTTGTCGGGGCACTTGGCGGACTTGGCCTTGATCTTCTTGGTGCCAGCGACCTCGCCGGTGCGGATGTCTCGCGCCTCTAGCACCGAGTCGCGGAACTCCATGGTGAAGAACTTCTTCTGCTCGCCGTACGGCCCGCACTTCATGGCGCGCGCCTTCTGCTTCTGGTCGAAGTCCTCGAAGACGAAGAGGTCGACGTCGTAGGCGCTCTTCACCGTGTCACCGATGGGCGTGTAGAGCGTCGCGCGGTAGAACACGGCGCCCTTGCGCGGACCCGCCGGGTCGTCCCCGGGGAGCACCCCGGGCTTGTCCCGCTTGACGCTGCTCCAGCGGGCGTCGAGGTAGCGCTTGGGATCGACCTTCAGCTCCAGCGTGGTCTGGGCGCCGTCGTCGTCGACCGTGATGGGGAAGGTCGTCTTCCAGATGTACTCCCCCGGGCGCGTCTCACTCTCCGCGGGCTCGACCGCGGCCACGAGCGTCGCGACCGGGATCGAGAACGACGCCTTCCCGTCTGCGTCGGCCTGAGCGCTGACGCCGGCGAACGTCAGCTTCGCGTTCGCAGGCGCCGCCACGTCGAAGGTCAGCGGCTTGGGCTCCTGATTGTGGTAGCTGACGTCGAAGCCGTGGGAGACGCTGCGCGGCGCGTTGTGCTGCATGGGCGTCCCCGGCTCGCCGATCTCGAGACGAAAATTGGCGACCTGGGGCCCCTTGCTCGTGAACGTCACGATCGGGCCCGAAGGCGTCTTCTTGTCCTTCGCGTCCTTCGCGTTCTTCGCGGGCGTCTTCGCGTCCGGCTCGGCGTCGCCCTGCGACGCGGCCTGCTTCGTGGGAGTGTCGACCTCCTTGTCGTCACACGCGGCGGCGGCGACGACGAGCGAGGCGCCGAGCACTTGTACTAGTAGGGGGAGGGGGCGCGTCCCGAACATCACGGACTTGATAACAGCGGAGACGCGGACGGCCAAACGCGCGTCGCGTCGCGGATCGACGCGCGCGCACCTACGCGCGCCAGCTGACGGGATCGCGCGATCGCACGCGAGCCCGCGCGACCGAGGTGCGGCGACGCGCGTCGACGCGGCGGCGCGCGATTCACATGTCCCATGGGCTATGCTCCTCGGGTGGGGCGGTACGCGGCAGCGCTCGCGCTGGCTGGGCTCACGGCGTGCGCGCCTCGACCGCAGGCGGTGACGTCGCCGGCGCCGACGCGCGCGCCCGCGTTCGCGCTGGGTCTCCCGGGCGCCGCGCGCCCGGCGATCACCGAGGGCGGGGCGCGGCTGTGGATCGCGTGGGAGCAGGGCGGCGCGATCGTCTCTCGTCGCTGGCGGTCACGGGCCGACCCCGGCGTCGACAGCCAGATCGGCGCGGGGCGCCGCCCGGCGGTCGCCTGTGACGCGGAGGACTGCGTGATCTCGTGGCTCGACGATCACGGGCTGCAGCTCGCGATCTTCGACGCGCGCTCGGGCGCGCCTCGGGGTGCCGCTCGGCCGACGCCGCTCGGAGATGTCGACGACGACTACGTGCTCTCGCCGGCGGGCTCGGAGCGCGGCTTCACGCTCCTGCTGCGCGGGGGGACGCTGCTGCGGCTTGACCTCGACGGCGACGAGGTGCGCGTGAATGAGCTGTCGGCTGCGCTCGAGATGCGCGTGGGCAGCTCGAGGGTCGCGTACGCGGCCGCGACCCCCGCGGGACTCTGTCTCGATCTCGAGGAGACGCTCGATCGCGGCTGCCTCCCGCACTCGGACGCCGATCGCGACTGCCGTGACACGACGATGGTCGAGGCGCGCTCGCGGCTCGTCGTGGTCGATACAACCGGCGGCGTCGAGCTCGGCGAGAGCTGCGAGACGCGGCGGCGGATGGCGACGCTCGGGGGCGCGTGCGCGGCCGCGGGCGCGTGCGCGGCCGTGGACGCGCGCGCGGTCGTCGGGCCGCACGGGGACCGCCTCGCGCTCTGGCTGCGCGAGCCGGCAGGAGGTGAGCCCACGGCGGCCGTGGACGACACGCCGATCGAGACGCGCCCCGCCGAGCTCGCTACCGCGCCAGAGCCGCCCGCAGGCGGTGATGGCGACGCCGACGAGGAGGCGACCGCTTTGCCCGTTGGACCGATCGAGGCGCCGACGCCTGCGGTGACCGAGCGGCCCGCGCCGCTGCGCTGCGGCGCGGACGAGGTGCTCCTCCACGTGCACCGCGGCCCGGCGCGCTCGAGCTGCGCGCCGGTCCCCGCGCGCTGCCAGCGGACGCCCACGTGCGCCTGCCTCAAGGAGCATGTGTGCGCGGACGGGGGCTGCCGCGACATCGCCGCGCGCGAGCTCGGCTGCTACATCTCGCGCTGAGCGGGGCTCGCTAGACCCGGTCGCGCAGCGCCGCGAACGGGTTGTTCGTGAACTCGCGCGACGAGCTCTTGTCGTCGCGGGGGCCCCCGCGACGCGCGTCGGCCTGGCGCTTGTCGCCGTGACGCTGATCCCCGTGACGCTTGTCGCCGTGACGCTTGTCGCCGTGACGCTTGTCGCCGCGGTGCTTGTCGCCGTGACGCGTCTCGCCCTGGCGCTGGTCGCCCTGGCGCTTGCCGCCGCGCGCCTCGCCGTGGCGCTCTCGCGGCGGCCTCGCCGAGAGCGCGATGCGCTTGCGCTCGAGGTCGACCGAGAGCACGCGGACGCGGAGCTTGTCGCCGGTGCGGACCACGTCGTGCGGGTTCTTGACGAAGCGCTCGGACAGCTCGCTGATGTGCACGAGCCCGTCTTGGTGAACGCCGATGTCGACGAACGCGCCGAACGCCGTGACGTTGGTGACGACGCCCTCGAGCGACATGCCCGGCTCGAGGTCCTCGAGCGCGTGGATGTCGTCGCGGAAGCGCGGCGGATCGAAGGTGTCTCTCGGGTCACGCCCCGGCTTGCTGAGCTCGTCGATGATGTCGCGCAGCGTCGGCTCGCCGACGCCCTCGTCGAGGTAGCGCGTGATCGGGATCGCGCTCGCCAGCGCCGCGTCGCCCACCAGCGCGTCGAGCGAGACCTCCATGTCGGCGGCGATGCGCTCGACGAGCGGGTAGCGCTCGGGGTGCACGGCCGAGGCGTCGAGCGGGTGGGCGCCGCCGCGCACGCGCAGGAAGCCGGCGGCCTGTTCGAAGGTCCGCGGGCCGAGGCCGGTGACCTCGCGCAGCGCCGCGCGGCCGGCGAAGGCGCCCTCGCGCTCGCGGTGCTCGACGATCGAGCGGGCGAGGCGGCGGCTGACGCCGGCGACGCGCGCGAGCAGGGGCGCGCTCGCGGTGTTGAGGTCGACGCCGACCTGGTTCACGCAGCTCTCGACGACCTGGTCGAGCTTGCGCTCGAGCAGCCGCTGGTACACGTCGTGCTGGTACTGACCCACGCCGATCGACTTCGGCTCGATCTTCACGAGCTCCGCGAGCGGGTCCTGCAGCCGGCGCGCGATCGAGATGGCGCCGCGGATCGTCACGTCGAGTTCGGGGAACTCCTCGCGCGCGAGCGTCGAGGCCGAGTACACGCTCGCGCCGGCCTCGTTGACCGAGACGACCGCGACGTCGGCGACGAGCTGCTGGCGCGCGCCGCCCTCGCCGGCCAGCGCGCGCAGCGTCTCGCGCACGAAGGCCTCGGTCTCGCGCCCGCCGGTGCCGTTGCCGACGGCGATCACCGCGGGGCGGTGACGCTCGAGCAGCGCGGTCAGCTCGGCGCGCGCGCGCTCCTGCTTGCCGGCGCCGTGCAGGAAGATCGTGCTGTGCCCTTGAAACTTGCCGGTGACGTCGACGGCCACGCACTTGCAGCCGGTGCGCAGCCCCGGGTCGATCCCGACGACCGCCTTGCCGCCGAGCGGCGCGGCCATGAGCACGCTCTTGAGGTTCTCGGCGAACACCTCGACGGCCTCGCGATCGGCGCGCATCTTGAGCTCGACGCGCAGGTCGGTCTCGATCGACGGCCCCAGCAGGCGCGTGAAGCTCTCCTTGATCGCGCGGGCGAGCTGCGGCGCCCACGGCGAGCTGGGCACGAGCCCCGACATCGCCTCGACCCGCGGCAGGATCTGTTCTGGCTCGAGGGCCAGGCGCAGACGCAGCGCGCCGTCCTGCTCGCCGCGGCGCACGGCGAGGTAGCGGTGCGAGGGGATCGTCTTGATGGACTCCTCGTAGTCGAAGTACTGCTCGAACTTGCTGGGCGTGCCCTCGAGGCCGGGGGCGACCTGCGAGCGCACGACGCCCTGCTCGTCGAAGGCCGCGCGCACGGCCGCGCGGATGTCGGCGTTCTCGGCGACGCGCTCGGCCAGGATGTCGCGGGCGCCCGCGAGCGCGGCCTTAATGTCGGGGACCGCGAGCTCCTCGTCGCTCGAGTCGTTGACGAAGGCGGCGGCGGCCTGGTCCGGGTCGCCGCTCGCGGACTGCGACGCGATCTGCTCGGCGAGCGGCTCGAGCCCCCGCTCGCGCGCTCGCGTCGCGCGGGTCCGCCGGCGCGGCTTGTACGGCAGGTAGAGGTCCTCGAGCGCGACCCGCGTCTCGCACGCGTCGATCTTCGCCTTGAGTTCGGGCGTCAGCTTGCCCTGCTCCTCGATCGACTTGAGCACGGCGCGCCGGCGCTGCTCGAGCTCGAGCACCTGACCGCGGCGCTCCTCGATCGCGCGGATCTGCACCTCGTCGAGGCCGCCGGTCACCTCCTTGCGGTAGCGGGCGATGAACGGCACCGTCGCGCCCTCGGCGAGCAGCTTGACGACCGCGCTCACGCCCCGCAGGGGCAGCTCGAGGTCGCGGGCGATGGTGGGGACGGGATCGAAGTCGGGGAGCTCGGAGGTCGTCGTCATGGGCGCTGCGGGCCGGGCCCGTGGGCCAGGCGGGAAGGCGGACAAAGGTGCCCGCCCGCTCGCGCGCGCGCAAGCGAATTCCCGGCTCGCGGCGCGCGTGCGCGTCGCGGACGCGCGGCGCCTCGATCACGCGTCGCGCACGAACCACTCGCGGTACGGGAGGTCGCAGCCGCGGCGCAGCAGCGCCTGCTCGCACAGCGCGTCGAGGCGCGCGCCCTGCTCGGGCGTGAGGAGCTCGCGCGAGCCGCCGCTCTGACCCTTGCGCATCATGCTCGGGCGCTGATCCTTCGGCACGAGCGGCGAGGGCGGCGGCGCGAACGCGTGGTCGCGCTCCTTCATGTACTTGAAGGAGCACCGCTCGAGCACTGCGGCGCGCTCGTCCGGGCGCAGCGCGACGCCCATGAGCGCCGCGATCTCGTCGACCGCCTTCGGGAGGTCCGCCTTGAGCTGCTGAAAGAACCGCAGGTAGACGTTGGGGCGCGCGCGCCAGGCCCAGTAGCTCGCCGTGTGCGAGGCCCAGTGCGACGGCAGGCGATCGAGCTGGAGGCTGTACTCGACGTACTCCTGCGGGCTCAGGCGATCGAGCACGCCGAGCTGGCCGAGGAGGAAGTAGTACGACGAGACCAGCACCTCCTTGGGATCGCGGATGATCGTGACGTAGCGCGCCTTCGGATCGTAGGGCACCTCGCCGGCGGGGAGGTGGCTCTTGATCACGCGCATCCCGGTCGGCGCGGCGCGCTGCGGGCCCGGGTCCTCGAGGTCGACGATCTCCTTGAACGGTCCCTCGGGCCAGGCGACCAGGTCGTGGATGTGCTCGTACTCGGCGGCGCCGCGGTGCGCGATCTGGAGGCAGATCTGCATGCTCCAGTTGGTGCCGCTCTTGGCGAAGGTGGCCGCGAAGACGTCGTGCTCGGTGGGCTGGTAGCGCAGCAGCTGAGCGCTGCGCTTGGACAAGAGCACCCACGACACCAGCTCGAGGAAGCGCGGGAGCTGCCCGACGCGCGCGCTGGTCTGCGCGAGCAGGGCGAGCGCGCTCTGGGGGCTGAACAGGGTAGAGCGCCAGCGTGCGGGCATGCGCCTAGCATAGGCCACCGCGGCGACGCCGTGGGCGGGCTCGCGCGCGCCGGCAAACTGGCACGGAGTGTCATGTCGTGGTCGGGCGGGGCCCCTGCGCGCGCGCGCGCCCCGGCGCGAGGCCGTCGGCGAGCAGCGCGAAGGTCTCCAGGCCCATGCGCACCAGATCCTCTCGTCCCTGACCCTCGAACCAGACGCGCAGCGTCGAGCGGATCGCGCCCATCATCGCGCCGGCGGTGACGCGCTGGCGCGTGGTCGGGGACGCGCCGCCGGCGAGCGCCGCCGCCACGGCGTCGTCCCACTCGCGATCGCGCGCCCGGTCCCCGGCGATCAGCGTCGGGCTCGCGTCGACGATCGCCTGCTGCGCGACGACCTCATCGCGCGTCGCCATCAAGTGGGCGCCCAGGGCCACCAGCGCGCGCTGTACCGCGATCATCGGGGGCTCCCCGGGCAGCCGCTCCTGCATCAGCGCGCCGAAGCGATCGAGCCGCCGGCGGTGCTCCGGGAACGCGACCTCCTCCTTGCTCGCGAAGTAGCGAAAGAACGTCCGGCGCCCGACGCCGGCGGCCGCGGCGATGTCCTCGACGCGCACGCGCTCGAACCCGCGGGCCTCGAACAGCGCGCGCGCGGCCGCGACGAGGGCGTCGCGGGTCTGCTGCCGTCGCCGCGCGTGACGGCCGGTCGCCGACTGGCTCACGGCGAGCTCCGGCGGCGCGGGGATCCGTTGACCAGTGACACTGAGTGCCATAATGTCGCGCGTAGCCGCGAAGCACAAGCCTTCGGGCGGCGCGAGCTCGGCGAGGGGAGAGCACGATGCGGAGACGAACACTGGCGATGTTGAGGACGTCGTGGAGGGCGTCATCGTTCGCGTCCTTGATCGCGTCGTCGGTCACGGCGCTCTCGCTCGCGGGCTGCGGCGGGCTGGTGGCGAGCGAGACGGCCACCGACAGCGGCGGCGACGAGCAGGAGGCGCGCGCGGTCGAGATCTTCATCGACGACCGCGGCGTCACCCACATCTACGCCGACAACGATGATGACCTGATGTGGGCGGCCGGCTATCAGATGGCGACCGACCGCCTGTTCCAGATGGACCTGATGCGCCGGCGCGCGCTCGGGCGCCGCGCCGAGGTGCTCGGCGAGGGCTACGTCGACAGCGACACGGCCTCGCGGATCATGAACTTCCCGCGCTGGGGGGCTGCGGACGCCGAGCGCCTGCGCGTCGAGCAGCCGGTGATCTACGCGCTGTTCGAGTCGTGGGTCGAGGGCGTCAACCAGCGCGTCGACGAGATTAACTCGGGCGTGCAGCCGCTGCCCTACGGCTTCGGCGACGGCCCGGGCGAGCTCGCGTACGCGCCGGAGCGCTGGTCGATCGAGGACCCGTTCATCGTCGCCAAGCTGCTGATGTTCGGGAATTCGAACCAGCTCGAGTACGAGCTGCTCGCCACGCTGCTCGAGCGGCTGTTCGGCCCCGTGCTCGCCACCGTCCGCGTGCCGCAGCCGGTCTACCCGGTGTGGACGCTGCCGGAGGAGGATCGCCCGCCGCCGTCGTCGTCGACGGGCGCGCCGCCGAGCCCGCGCGCGGCCGCGGGCGCGCGGCTGTCCGCGGACGAGCTGGGCCGGCTCGGGCGCGGCCTCTCGCGCCTGCGTCGCGCGCTCGCGCCGTTTCGCGTGCAGGGCTCGAACAGCTGGGCCGTCTCGGGGCGCTTCACCGAGAGCGGGCGCTCGCTGATCTGCAACGATCCGCACCAGCCGCTCGAGAGCCCCTCGCTGATGTACGCGCAGCACCTCAACAGCGCGGACGCGCGCGGGCGCATCGACGTCGCCGGCTTCTCCTTCGTCGGCGCGCCGGCGGTGCACCTGGGCCACAACCGCCGCGTGAGCTGGGCGGCGACCACGGGCTTCGCCGACGTCATGGACATGTGGGGCGTCGAGCTCTCGGGCGACCAGACCACCGCGACGCTGGGCGACGCGTCGGCCTCGGTGACCTGGCGCGAGGAGCCGATCGCCGTGCGCGGCGGCGCGCCCGTGAGCGTGACCGCCGGCGACGTCGAGCAGGGCGGGCAGTACCGCGGCGTGCTGATCGGCGACGCGCTGCTCGAGCCGCTCGGCGTCGACCAGGAGCTGCTCGTCGGCCCGGGGCGGCACATCCTGATGAACTGGACGGGCTTCCGCCCGACGGTCGAGTCCGCCGCGTTCGCGGCCATGAACCTCGCCGACTCGGTCGACGACTACGAGTCGGCCTCGGCGATGATCGACGTCGGCACCTTCAACTGGCTCTCGGCCGACCACGACGACATCAGCTACCAGACCAACGTGCTGATCCCCGACCGCGGCGGCGCGGCGCACAGCCCCTACCTGGTCATGGACAACGTCGCCGAGAGCTTCGCGCCGTGGGCCGAGGAGCGCTGGCTGCCGCAGAGCAAGATGCCGCAGAGCCGCGCGTCGCGGACCGGCTTCATCGCGACCGCGAACAACGACCCCTGGGGCTTCACCGCCGACGGCGACGTGCACAACGACCCCTGGTACTACGGCTACTACTTCGCCGTCGGCTACCGCGCCAAGCGCCTGCAGGACGAGCTGCGGCGCCTGACGAAGCGCGGCGGCGTCACGCTCGAGGACATGACGGCGCTGCAGACCGACGTCTACAGCACCAACGCGGAGCTCCTGCTCCCGAAGCTCGACCAGGCCTGGGCCGCGGCGCAGGATGACCCGGCGCTGGCCGAGTACAAGGCCCGGCCCGAGCTGGGCGAGCTCGTCGCGCGGCTCCAAGCCTGGGATCGAAGGATGTCCCGAGAGTCATCCGAGGCGCTGGCCTTCCACGCCTTCGCCAACCTCGTGACCGCGCGCGCGCTCGGCGATGACCTCTCGCTGCTGCTCGGCGCGATCATGGACATCCAGCCGCCGTGGGGGCTCAAGCTCGGCGCGCTCACCTTGACCGGCGGCTACGAGGGCAGCGAGGGGCTGCTCCAAGGCGGCGAGCACGTGGTCGTGCTCGACGCGCTCGCGCAGACCGCCGACTGGCTCACGGAGTCCTTCGGCGACGTCGACCCGTCCGGCTACCGCTGGGGCGATCGCCACGGCACCGCGTTCCGCAACCCGACGCCGGGGCTCAACGTCCCGTGGCTGTCCACGGACGGCGGCGACGACACCGTCAACGTCTCGATGTCGCCGTTCTTCGAGGAGGCCGGCCTCGACGAGGTGCGGGCGCGCTGGGAGTCCCACGACGGCCCGATCTTCCGCGCCTGCACCGGCTTCGACGACGACGGCACGCCCGTGACGTGGATGAATTACTCCGTGGGCAACAGCGCCGATCCGGAGAGCCCGCGCTACACGGGCGCGCTCGACGACTGGCGGGCGGGCGCGTACCGTCAGCTGCTGTTCCGCCGCGCCGAGATCGAGGACGCGACCGTCACGAGCTTCACGCTCGAGCGCCCCGCGGCGCCGTAGCCGGCGCGTGCAAGAGATGCTCTTTTGGGCATGTTGAGCCCTGCCCGCGGCATCGGTGCGCCCCACCGTTTAGCGCCGGCGCTTGGGGGCGGCGGCGCCGTGGGTCGGCCGCGCGCGCTCGGGGCCTCCAAGAGCGCCTCACCGCGAGTGCTCGGCGAGCCAGGCGTCGAGGCCGACGAGATCGGGATGGCTGTCGTCACCTGGGGCACGCGCTCGTTCCGCGAGCGCGCGCGCGCGCGAAGCTCCCCCGCCGGTCGCGATCAGGGCGCGGGCGAGCGCGAAGCGAGCCACGCGCTCGAGGACCCCGTCGGGCTCCGCGTCGAAGCCAGCCACGGCGCGCTCGAGGGAGGAGAGCGCCGCCGCGGGGTGGCCGGCGTCGAGCTGTCCGAGGCCGCGCTCGACGAGGACCGCCCGGAGCTTGACGTGATCGGGCCCCGGGGTCAGCTCGAAGATCGCCTGGGCGCGCCGCTGGAGCTCCTCCGCGCCGGCGTAGTCGCCGAGACGCCGGCGCGCGGCGCCGAGGTTGTGGAGGGACTCGCCCGTGTCGTTGTGCTCGGGCCCGAAGGTGCGCTCGCGGATCGCCAGCGCGCGCTCGTGCAGCGCGGCCGCGTCCGCGTAGGCGCCCTGCGCCGAGTACACGATCCCGAGGTTGGTCAGGGTCTGCGCGACGTCGGGGTGATCCTCGCCGAGGACGCGCTCGCGGACCGCGAGCACGCGCTCGTGGAGTCGCTGCGCGTCCGCGAGGTCGCCGCGGTGCGCGTGAAGGAGCGCGAGGCTGTTTCGGCTCTGGGCGACGTCGGGGTGGTCGCCGCCGAGGGCTCGCTCGCGGATCGCCAGCGCCTCCTCGTGGAGCGCCTGGGCCTCGTCGATCTCGTCCGCCCCCCGGTGAACGGTGGCGAGGTTGAAGAGGCTGTTCGCGACGTCGGGGTGTGTGGGGCCGAGGACGCGGCGCCGGAGCTGGAGCGCCTCCTCGTGGAGCGCGCGCGCGCGGACCAGGTCACCGAGCGACGCGTGATCGATCGCCAGGTTGTTGAGCGCCCACGCGACGTCGGGGTGATCAGGGCCGAGGACGCGGCGGCGATGCGCGAGCGCCTCCTCATGCAGCGCGCGGGCCTCCTCGTAGCGCCGCGCCGCGCCGTAGACGTTGGCGAGGCTGTTGACGCGGTTAGCCTCGCGCAGGCCGAGACGATCGCCCGCGAGACCGATCGCTACATCGGCGTCGCGGGCCCAGAGCACGCCACCGCTGAGGTCGCCGCGGCGATTGCCCACGAAGTGCGTGAGCAGCGTCGCGGCCTCGGCGGCGAGCTCCCACGCGCCGAGCTTGGCGGCGTCGAAGTACACCTCGATCGCGGTCGCCTCGGCGCCCGCGTAGTCGCCGGTGTCGGCCTGGAGGCGCGCGACCAGCAGCGCGGCGACCGTGACGAGCGGCGGCCACTCGAGGGTTCGCGCGTCGTCGAGCGCGTCACGAGCCCTCGCCAGCCCGTCGTCGTACTTGCCGGCGAGCCGCAGCGCGTCGGCGCGAGCGAGCGCCGCGCGGACGACCGGGACCGCGTCTCGATCGTCCGGCGCGCCGGCGGGCTGCCGGCGAAGCCGATCGACGTCGACGCACGGCTCGATCGGGGGCAGAGCAGCCGCCGCGGCGACCGCTCGCTGCGCGACGCGTGCGTCGGCCTCGGTGAGCTCGTCGATCAGCGACGCGATGGCGAGGCGACGATCCTCGAGGCACCAGAGGCTGCGCTCGCGGAGCGCGTCGTCCCAGCGCCGGTGCACATCGCTCTCGAGGCAGGCCACGCCGCGAGCGCGCCGCCACGCCGACGCCTGCAGGTCGAACCAGGGCGCGACACGATCGTCGGCGAGGCGCGAGCGCGCCGCGTCGTTCCAGACGGCGTCGATCTCGACTCCGGTGTCGAGACAGGCCTCGATCGCGCGCGAGCGCGCGTGTCGGCGCACGCTGGCCACACCGCCGACGAGGAGCGCGAGCGCGGCGAGCCCGAGCACGAGCCACCGGGCGCGGGCGCGGGCGCGCCCGCGTCGGAGCGCCACGAGGAGGTCATCCATTGACGGCCAGCGCCGCGTTGGATCGACCTGAAGACCGCGCTCCAGGGTTCGACGCAGCCACGCCGGGACGCCGCGTCCTCGAGGCGGCGGCGCGCGGCGCCCGGCGATGACCGCGTCGGCGAGCTCCAGCACGGTCTCGCCGCGATGGGGTCGCTCGCCGTAGAGCAGCTCCCACGCCATCACGCACCAGCTGAACTGGTCCGCGGCGGCGCCCACCTCGAGGCCCCGCCACTGCTCGGGGGCCATATACGCGGGCGTCCCTTGCACCGCGCCGTCGGCGGTCAACCGGGTGGCGACCGCGCGGCGCTCGGGGCCGTCGGCGCCCCGGCTGGTATCCTGTATGTCTTTATGGGCATGTTCTGGGGAACGCCCGTGAGCCAGGCCGAAGTCCATGACGCGGACGCGACCGGCGCGGTCGATCATCACGTTCTCGGGCTTGAGATCACGGTGCACGAGACCCGCGGCGTGCGCCGCCGCGACCCCCCGGGCGCCGTCGACGAGCACGCGCAGCGCCGCCGCGATCGTGCGGGTCGTCCCGCGCGCCCAGGCGGCGAGGGTCTCACCGTCGACCAGCTCCATCGCGATCCACACTCGATCCCCGTGGGTCCCGACGTCGTGGATCGCAACAATGTTAGGGTGCGCGAGGCGAGCCAGCGCCTTCGCCTCCCGCGTCATCCGGGCCCCGTCGCCCGAGCCAGCCACGAGCTTGATCGCGATCCGGCGGTCGAGCTCGGGATCGTACGCCGCGTAGACCACCCCCATCGCGCCCGCGCCGAGCCGCTCGAGCAGGAGAAAGCGCCCGACCGCGGTCCCGCGAGTCAGCGTCCCCGAGCCGTGACTCGTGGTCGCCGTGAGCGTGTCCTCGGTGCCCTGGGCCGCGAGCGTCGCGTCGAGCTCCACGAGCGGACGCTATCAATTTCGAGGCCCCGGGGACAGCACACCGGGAGCGCGCGGCGTGGCATCGCTCCCACTCGCCCTGTTCGCGCGGCGCCTGCACGACGCGCTCGTCGACGAGAGCGGCGATCGTGATCGACCGGCACGCGGCGCGGCGCGGCGCGTCGCCGCTCGAGCGCGTCCGGTATCGACCTGGCCAGGTGAACAGGTCCCTGGGTGCGTCGCGGTCTCGTGCGCCGGCGTGATACGATGGCGCGGTCAGGATGAACGCGACGTCGCCGGCCGGCAGCGAGCGAGACGAGCGCGGGCGCTCGAGCGTCCCGAGCGGGTGGCGAGTCCGGCTGCGCTACCGCGACATCATCCTCGAAGATCGCTGGTTCCCCGCGGGCGCGCGCGTGACCGCGGGCGAGGCGACCCACGCGACCTTCGTGACGCCGGCGCTCGCCGGGGACGACGGCCGCGGCGCGCTCGCGCTGATCGAGGACGGCCGCCTCCTCGGCGGGGCGGTGGCGTCGGTCGACGCGCCGGCGCGTGTCCCCGCCAGGGCTGCCCGAGGTCGCGCTCGAGCTGTGGCCCGAGGCGCGCGGCGCGTCGCCGCCAGGCGCCCGCGCAGGCTGGCGGGACCTCGCGCAGATCGTGACGCTCGGGCTCGCGGCCGCGCTCGTGGTGGTGTTCGTCGCCCAGCTCGAGCCGTCGCCGCGCGCGCCTGAGCCGCGCGCGTCGATCCCCGCGCCGGGAGATCGCGGCGACCTTTCACCGGTCGTTTGGGCCATGTTCTATGGATCGGTCATCGATCCCGCCGCGGACCCGCGCCGGGAGCCGAGCGCGCGCGCCCGCGGCGACCGCTCGCGCGTGGGCGCGGGCGTGGCGGGTGACGCGAGCCCCTACGAGGACTGGTTCAGAACACAGCGCCCCGCTGCCGGGGAGGACGACGACAGCCGGGCGGCCGTCGAGCTGCCGCCGACGCGCGCGGGAGGAGCTCGACGCCAGCGGGCCCGCTGAGCCGGGGGCGGGGAACGACGATGATGTCGACGCGGGCGAGCTGACGCCGGCGAGCGAGGGGCGCGGCGGCGAGGAGGACGGGCTCAGGACGCCCGGCGAGGGCGCGCCCAGGGCGAGCGCGACGCGGACGCGCCCGCGCGCGACGTGCCCGACGGCGCGCCGGGGATCCGGCGGCCGACCCGAACGCGAAGGGGCGCGGGCGGGGGATCGCGGCGATCGAGCGCGAGCTCGTCGGGCGTCACCGCTTCGGCGTGCAGTTCATCTGGGAGGGCTACGGGCGCGCGACGATCACCCGCGCCCAGGGGGCGCTGCAGATCTCGGGCGAGCAGCGCAACCACGAGGGCGACTACGTGACGCTGCGCGGCGTGGTTCGCGTGGTCGACGAGCGCAACCTCGAGATCACCGGCACGCTCGAGATCTCGATCGCGCGCTGCTGCGGGACGAAGGCGCAGACCGGCACGTTCCGCTTCGAGCGCTCAGGGCGACGCAAGTTCTGGCGCCTGCAGAACCCGCACAAAGAGCGCTTCTGTTCGAAGTACCAGTGCCACTACTACGTCGACCTGTTCGCGCGTCGCTAGGCTCAGGGGCGGCCGTCGGCGCCGCGGGGGCGGCCGCCGATTCCGGCGCGCCGCTCGACACGCGCTGGCGCGGGGCTCGTTGCACACGCAACCTGTCTCGTCAGCCTGACGCGAGCCGCCGTCGTCGGCCGCCGCGCCGGGCACGGCCGCGCCGCCGCGCGTCTCGCCGGGCGCTGCGGACGATGACCCTACATCGCGCGCCGTGTGGGCCTTGGTCGCGCGCGCGGCCAGAACTTTCTATCTGTTTTTAGGGACATGTTTTGGAATCACGCAGCGCCGCTCGCGGGAGCGGCACCAGTCGGGGGCGTCGGACCTCACGATGGCTCCAGCGCGCGGGCGTTCGCGCGCTCGTCGCGGCGCCCGCGCGCTCGCGCGCCCGGTTCCGGGTTGACGCCGCACTAGCCCTCGTTTTCCATGGGGTTGTGAGAAGTCGAGACCTGCTCGCAATTTCCACGATCACGCTCTCGCTGGCCGTATTCGCGTGCAAGCCCAAGGAGGAGGTCGTCGCGCCGGTCGACGACAGCTGTCGCGGGGCGACCTGCGTCGAGGAGGCCGAGGCGGCGCTTTGGGAGGGCAACGCCGCGGCCGCGATGGAGCCGCTCCGCAAAAGCTGCGAACCCGAGGATGACAAGGGTGACGCAATTTCGTGCTTCAACCTCGCGGGCCTCTACTACGACGGCAAGGGCGGCGAGAAGAGCATCGAGAAGTCCGCGAAGTACTTCGAGCTGGCCTGCGAGCTGACCCATGAGGAAGCTTGCGAGCGCCGCTACGAGCTGGCCCGCAAGGACGGCGTCGGCGACGACGAGGTCGCGATGACCTACGCGCTCAAGGCCTGCGAGGGCGGTCGCCGGCTCGGGTGCATGGGCGCCGCGGAGATCGAGCGCGCGCGCATGGGCGAGGACAAGCTCAAGGCGGCCGAGCTGTACGAGAAAGCCTGCGCGCTCGGGGAGGCCGACGGCTGCGCGTGGGCGGGTGACCTCCTGTTCAACCCGGACCCCAAGAGCAACTTCGAGTACAAGGCGCGCGCGCTGACGGCCTACAACAGCGCCTGCGTCGGCTACAACGGGCACGGCTGCTTGCGGCTCGCGCTCTGCATGTACCACGGCATCGGCACGAACCCGTCGGTCGAGCGCGCGCGCGATCAGTTCAAGAACGCCTGCGAGCTCGGCGTCGAGGACGGCTGCGTCAACCAAAAGCGCATCGACGCGGCCAAGGGCGGCGACGTGACGCTGCGGCTGACGACGGAGCGCGACGAGCTCGTGGCGAACGGCGTCGAGGCCCACGAGATCTCGTGCAACATGGACGAGTTCGGCGACGAGGGCCTGCGCGGCTCGCTCGCCGCGATCGCGCGGCACAAGGGCAAGCTCAACAAGTGCTTGAAGGAAGACGGCGCGGCTGTCGGGATCCGCTGGACCTTCGAGGACGGGCGCGTGAAGGAGGTCCGCGGCAACGGCAAGGGCGCGAAGCGCTACGTCGGCTGCGTGGCCAAGGCGCTGAAGAAGAAGTCGGTGCCGGGCACGGGGAAGTGCTCGGGGATCCTGCTGCTGGGCGATCAGGACGTGGCTCGCGCCGCGCTGCCGCCGAAGCAGCCGAAGCCCGACGCGACGACGCCCGCGGTCGACAAGCCGCCGGAGAAGGGCGTGCTGAAGGCGCGCTCGCGCGTCGTCATCAAGCCGCAGTGACGCGGCGCGCGGCGCTTGGGAGGCCGCGCGCTCAGGCGACGTCGCGCGCGGGCTCCGGCAGCACGCGCCAGACGACGAGCCCCGCGAGCGCCATCGCGGCGGCCGTGAGCGCGGTGTTGGTGGCGTAGCCGCTCCAGGCGTAGAGCGGGCCCACGGCGGCGGCACCGGCCGCGCTGCCGAGCTGCCCGACCGCGACGGTGAGGCTGAGCAGGCGCCCGCGCTTCTGCTCTGGCGCGAGCGCGGTGAGCAGCGCCTGCAGCGGGCTGAGGCGCGCGGCGTAGAGCACCATGGCGACGCAGAACGCGACGTGGGCGCTGAAGACCTCGCGCACGGTGTACGGGAGCGCGAGCGAGAGCGCGAAGAAGCCGACGCACGCGCTGATGAGCACGGGCTTGCGGCCGACGCGGTCCGAGACGCGCCCGGCGATGGGTCCGGAGAGCACGCCGATGACGCCGCCGATCGCGAACATCGCCGCGATGTCGCGCGGGCGCGCGTGAAGCTGCGTCTCGAGCCAGGTCGGGTAGTAGACGAACAGCGTCGAGGTCGCGCCGAACATCAGGAAGTAGGTGACCGCGGCGCCGGCGATGACGCGGTCGCGCAGCAGCTCGAGGTAGCCGCGCAGCGCCTCGGCCGCGCGCAGCGGCGCGGTCTCGAGGCGCACGTCGGGCTGCGGGACCGCGAGCAGGATCAGCGCGAAGGCGACGACCATCGGCGCGGCGAAGGCGACGAAGGGCGCCTGGAAGCCGCGCGCGTCGGCCAGCAGCGTGCCGAGCGGGATCGCGAGGATCTGCCCGAACGCGAAGCCGGTCATGACGACGCCGTTGGCCCAGCCGCGCCGCGAGTACGGGAAGTAGTCGCCGACGTAGGAGACCGCGGCGCCGCTGAGCACGCCCGCGCCGGCGCCCGCGAGGATCCGCAGGGCGAGCAGCGCGGGGTAGCTGACCGCGAAGACATGCAGCGCGAGGATCACCGTGAGCGCGCCGGTGCCGAGCAGCAGCACGCGGCGCCGGCCGATCCGATCGGAGACCGGGCCGATGATCAGGGCGAACAGCGCGAGCGCGGCGGCGAAGCCGGAGATCAGCGAGCCGTAGAGCGCCTCGGGGATCTCGAGCGCCTCGCCGATCCGCGGCATGATCGGCACCACGATCATCACCTGGCTGCTCGAGGCGAAGACCATGAGCCACAGCGAGAGCAGCACGAGGCGCTCGCGCCGAGGCGCGCTCGGGGACGGGCTGGTCTCTGGGGTCGCGGTCGTGGTCACGGGCAGGCCGGCGCGGCGTCGAGGGTACCGCGCCCGTCGCGGTCGCGCGCGTCGTCTGTCCGCAGCGCGCCGCGGTAGACCGCGAGGTAGCGGGCGACCTGCGCATGCTCACGGAACGGGCCGAGGCTCGCGCGCAGGAGCAGCTCGGAGATCGCGCGCAGCTCCGCGTCGCTGCCAAGCAGCTCGAGCACGCGCGCGGCCATGGCCGCGACGTCGCCTACGTCGACGAGCAGCCGCGAGAGCGGGCCAGGCTCGACGCGCTCGTCCGCGCGCGGCTCGTCGGCTCGCTCGAGCCGCTGCACCACCTCCTCGAGGCCGCCGCAGCGCGTGCCGAGCACAGGGAGGCCGCAGGCCATGGCCTCGAGCGCGGCGAGCGAGAAGCTCTCGCTCGCCGAGGTCACGAGCGCGAGGTCGCACGCCGCGAGGTGACGCGCGAGCGGCCCGGGCTGCAGCGCGCCGGTCATGTGCACGTGCTCGCGCACGCCCAGCGCGGCGGCGAGGCGCGTGACCGCGGCGGCCTCGGGCCCGTCGCCCATGAGCACGAGGCGCGCGGGCACCCCGGCCGCGCGGACGCGGGCGAGCAGCTCGACCGCGTCGCCGGAGCGCTTGACCGGGCGGAGGTTGGAGACGTGCGCGAGCAGCAGCTCGTCGTCGTCGCGGGTCAGCCGGGCTCGGAGCGCGCGCGCGGGGCGGGGGTGAAACAGCCGCGACTCGACCGCGTTGGGGATGACGATCGGCTCCTCGGGCAGGTCGAAGGCCGCGCGCGCGCGGACGGCGAGCCAGCGCGAGACGGTGGTGATCGCGTCGCAGCGTCGCAGCTGCTCGGCGAGGACGCGACGCGACGTGAGCGCGTCACCCGAGGCGAGCGGCGCGTGGCCCTCGAGCGCGCGCTCATCTGGAGATGTCCAGGAGGTCACGTCGGTGCCGTGCAGCGAGGCGCAGACGCGGACGCCCAGGCCGGCCCGGCCCAGGCGATCGCGAGCCGCGAGCGCGACGCCGAGCAGCCCGGACGCGTAGTGCACGTTGAGGACGCGGAGCTGGTGGCGTCGCAGCTGCTCGGCGAGGCGCGCGGCCGCGGCCGCGTCGACGCGTTCGGGCGGCTGCGGCGTGTCCTGCAGGCCGATGCGGTGCGTCGTCACCCAGTCGAGCTGGGAGTCGTTCCAGTGCGGGTCGTCGCTGCTGAACAGGTGGACGTGGTGACCGCGGTCGGCGAGCCCGCGCGCGACCGCGCGCGCGACCCGACCGCTGCCGCCGACGCCGCCCATCGCGAGCAGGCCGATCGCGAGCGGCTCTGCGTCCGTGGGCAGCGGGCGCGCGCCGCTCGAGCGCAGGCTCTGCTGCAGGCGGGCGCGGTAGCTGCGGGTCAGCTCGAGCCGCAACCGCCGGAGCGCGCGCAGGGCCTCGGCGCCGCGGCCGTCGGGCAGCGGCGTGAGCTCACGGGGTGCGGGGGGCGCGGCATGGGGGGCGGGGCGGGGTCACTCTGGCCGCGGGTGAAGATGTCTCGAGGACCACGAGCTGACGCGCGGGATCGGTCGAGGGCGGCGCGCAGACGCCGAGGGAGCTCGCGGGCCGCGTCGGGCCCGAGCCAGGCGAGGAGCTGCGCGACGGTCATCGTGCGCTCCTGCTGCGATCCTGGCGGAGGGAGGACGGCGCGGAGGCGCCGGAGCGTGGAACGTTGGCTCGTCCGGCCATGTTTCGTGAGCGCGCGCTCGAGCGCGCGATAGAAGCCCGCGACGGTCCGCAGCGCGCGGCGCCGGGCGTGACGCCGCGGGTCGTCCGCGCGCGCGCGAGCTCGTCGCGCAGCGCGCTCAGCGGCCCGTCGAGCTTCGGGCGCCGCGCTCGATCACGCGCGAGCGCCTCGACGCACGCCGCCGCGCCGCGCAGGTCACGGCGATCGAGCCGCGCGTGCAGCTTCGCGAACGCGCGCGCGCTGCTGCTCGGCGCGCGTCAGCGCGGCGCGCTCGACCGGCGTGAGGCCGGCGCGCGCGACGAGTCGCTCGCGCGCCGGCGCGTCGACCCGCGACGCAGCGCGCTCGAGCGCGGTGAAGTCTCGATCGTCGAGGAGCGTCAGGCGTGGGCGCAGGAGCGGCTGCGGGCGGGGACGCCAGCCCAGCGGTACAGCGGCCCGAGCTGGGCGTGGTAGCGCAGCTCGCCGGGCCCGAGCACGCAGGCGATCGTCGGCAGCGCGAGGTCCTGCGCGACCGGTCGCAGCAGCGCGTCGGGCGTGAAGCGCTCGGGCGCCTCGTCCAGCAGCCTGCGCGCGTCCTCGTTTCGAAGATGACCATGGGGCCAGGAGAAGCCGCTCGCGTCGCGGAGCAGCGGCACCCGGCGCCCGTCTTCGGCGGTGAAGAACACGCCGAGGCGCCCGCGCGGTCGCGGCCCGATCGCCGGGTGAGCCCGCGGGCGCGCATCGCCGCGCGCCCGCGCGCCGCGGCCTCGGCGGAGCCCAGCGCGTCGAACAGCGCGCGCGCGAGGAGCGGGCGGGTGAGCGCGGCGAAGCGGCGATCGGCGGGGTCGAGCAGGATGAGCCCCAGCGGGTCCATCAGCGCGCCGAACCAGCGCGCGAACGCGTCGGCGAGCGAGACCTCGGGGCGGTAGCAGCGTCGCAGCGCGTTCACGGTGACGCGCGCGTGGGGCAGCGACGCGAGCGCGCGCGCGACCTCGTCGTGGAGCGCGTCGATCGCCGCGCCCGGTCGAAGATGGCCGACAGGACACCCAGTGTCGGGGACCGCGAGCGCGACGCGCCGCGGCGTCGCGTCGCCGGTCAGCAGGGCGGCGCGCGCGACCTCGGCGAGGTCGTGGTCGAAGCTCGCCATCCAGAACACCGCGACCGCCGGGACGCCCGCGCGCGTGAGCGCGCGCGCGTGGGAGACCGCCGCGAGCGCCTTGTACAGCGTGTAGAGCGGCCCGCCGAGCACCCCGATCTGCTGGCCCGTGGCGACGACGACGACGTCGGGGCGCGCGAGCAGGCGGATCGGCGCGCGCGCCTCGGGACCTGCACCTCGAGCCAGGGCCTGCTCGAGCAGCAGCGCGACCAGCTCCGCGCGCGGGTGGTCGACGGCGGCGAGCTCGGCCCGCCGGGTCGCGTCGTCGCGCAGCTCGAACAGCGAGCGCGCGGGCTCGTCGCCCGCGAGCAGCGAGCTCGTCAGCGGCGCGGCGGCCTCGGGCATAGCGATCGGCGGGCGCGCGCGCAGGCTCATGAGCGCTGCTCCCCGCGCGTGCAGTCGCGTTCGCCGGGCGCGAGCGCGAGGAAGGGGTCTGGCGCGCCGGCGCGGGCCTGCAGCAGGTCGAGGTGCTCGCGCGCGGCCTCGGGCGCGCCGGCGTCGAGCGCCGCGAGCAGCCGCGCGGTCGAGTAGCGCTGGCTCTCGTGGGCCGCGATCGCGGCCCGCTTGCGCGCGCGGGCGTCCGCGGTGAGCTCGATCGCCAGCGCGCCGGAGACGTGCGAGGGCGCGAGCACGCGGTGCACCCCGGCAGCCCACGGCGCGCGCGCGGAGCTCGTCTCGGGGTCGCCGGCGAGGTGAAACGCGAGCGCCACGCCCACGCCGCACGCGAGGTGGTGGCCGTGCAGCGAGTAGTTCGGATCTCGATCGGGCGCCGTCGACAACAGCGCGCGCGGGCGATGCTCCCGGATCACCTCGATCAGCGCGCGCAGCAGCGCGTCGAGCTGCCAGCGGCGCAGGGTGTCGGCGCAGGTCACTGGCGCGGCCTTGTGCGCGTCGCGGTACTTGCCGAAGTCCGCGAAGCGCAGCGCGCTCGCGCCGGTGATCCCGAGGTGGCGCAGCGCCGCTGTCCACTCGCGCGCGCGGATCGTCGCGATCTCGGGGGTCGAGCGGACGGCGTCGGCCGCGCGTCCGCCCTCGCCGCCCGTGAGCGTGACGAGCTCGACCCTCAGCCCGAGCGCGACCAGCCGCGCGAGCGTCCCGCCGGCGTAGATCGACTCGTCGTCGGGGTGGGGCAGGACCGCGAGCACATCGCAGGCCGGCGTCGCGGCGGGGAGCGGCGGCGCGCAGGAGGGCAGCGCGAGCGCGTGGGGATCGAGCTCGCTACCGGGCTCGAGCCCCGCGCGCGCCGACGCGAGCATGCGCGCGCGGGCGGCCGCGAACGCGGCGGACGAAGTCACATTAATCGCCGGGCAGCCGCGCGTCGGCGGCCGCTCGAACACGGCGCGCACGCGGGCCCGATCGACGCACGCGGCGCGGTCGAGCGCGCGCAGCTCGACGGGCAGCGGCGTCGCGTCCCCCGGGGCGCGCGCGAGCGCAGCGTCTCGCCCGGGCAATGTGAACATGTCCTCGAGGTCAGCTTCTAGCAGGGCCGCGACCGCGTCCGCGCCGACCACCGCGAGCGCGCCGCCCGGCGTCAACGCGGTCCGCAGCGCGAGGACATCCGGGCGCCCGGGCGCTCGCCACAGGATCAGCTCGTGCGAGCCTGGGCCCACACCCGCGCGCGCCAGCGACTCGCCCGGAGCGAGCGCGGCGTCGCGGTGAAACGGCCGCCAGCGTCTCGAGCCGGGCGCCGCCTCGTCGGCGCCGATCCGCAAGCGCGTGACCGCAGCGCCGGCGTCGAGGTAGCGGTCGACCGGCGTCGCGTCGCCGGGCGCGGGCCCGACCAGCTCGAGCACGCGGAGGTGCGAGCGGGGGGGGACGCGACGCGCGAGCGCCCGCGCGAGCGTCTGCTCGTCGCGCGGCGCGGGTGAGGGAGCCGGTGCGTTCACGGTCGACAAGGGCGCGCGCGCGCGGACGAGCGCGCCGACTGGGAACAGGATAGGCAGCGCTGGAGAACGTGGGGTGAACGGGACGTAAAGCCTTCAGACCCGGCGCAGGCGGCCCGTGATTCACGACGTCGGGCGATCGTGCGCCGCGCGTGGTGAGCTGCGCACCGACCGCGAGCGCGGGGCGCGGCGACCGACGCCGGCGCGCGAATCTGCTATGCGGGGACGGAGCCAGCATGTCGATCGCCGACTACCAGGACCCCGCGCGCTGCCCTCCCCAGCGTCCCGCGCTCGCCGAGATGGCCGGCCCGACGCGCGCGCTGCACGAGGCCGTCGATGACGCCATCCGCCGCCACGGCGTGCCCTATCTGCACCCGCGCGAGCGCACGGTGCAGCTCGACCTGCTCGGCTCCGACGCGATGATCGCCTGGCAGGAGGGCAAGGTCGAGTTCGCGTTCATGCAGACCGGCTGCTGGTCCGAGCTCCCGCAGGTCTACGCGCGCTACGGGACCGAGACGACCGGCGCGCTGCTGCGCTGGGTTCGCGAGACCGAGCGCGCCCCGGGGGCGATCCTCGCCGACTGCGGGATGCAGGCCACCGCGCTCCTGTTCGACGCGCTGATCAGGCCGCGCGCGCACGTGGTGCTGATGCGTCAGATCTACAACAAGTCGCGCAAGTACGCCGAGTGGCTGTGCGCGCGCGTCGGCGGCGAGCTCAGCGTCGTCGACGACGGCGACCTCGACGCGCTGCGGGGCGCGATCCGGCCCGAGACCACGCTCGTGTTCGCCGAGACCTTCACGAACCCGCTGACGCGCGCGCTGGATCCGGTAGCGCTCGGCGCCGTCGCCCAGGCGGCGCGCGCGGCCGGCAGCGCCGGGCTGCGGCTCGCGATCGACACGACGATCGCGACCCCCTGGAGCCTGCGCGCGCCGCTCTTGACGATCCCCGGCGTCGACGTCGTGCTGGCGAGCGGGACCAAGGCGCTCGCCGGGCAGGACCGCGACCTCTGGGGCTACGTCGCCTCGACGGACCTCGACCTGCTGAACCAGCTGATGGATCTTCAGGCCATGCGCGGCGGGATCCTCGATTGGCGGCGCGCCGAGGTCATCACGCGCGACCTGCCGGAGGCCGAGCGCAGCTTCCGTCGCCGCTGCTTCAACGCCCGCGAGGTCGCGGCCTTCCTCGCCCGGCACCCGCGGGTCGAGCGGGTGTTTCACCCGAGCCTGCCCGACCACCCCGACCGCGCGATCATCGAGCGACACTACGTCCGCCACGGCTCGCTGCTCTCGCTGCGCCTGCGGGGCGCGGACGAGCGCGCGAGCCGGCGCTTCGCCGACGCGCTCGCGACCTGCATCGTGCCCCGCTACGCGCTCTCCTTCGACGGCCTCGTGACCAAGGTCAACCATCACCCGACGGTCTCGGAGTACTTCACGCCGCCGGCCGCGTTGCGCCGCGCGGGCCTCGATCGCCTCATCCGCCTCGGCGTCGGCGTCGAGGACGGCTCGGACCTCATCGCCTGCCTCAACTGGGCGCTGTGGCACGGTCAGGAGCTCTCCGACGACGACCTGCGCGCGTGGCAGGCGGCGCGCCGCGAGCAGCTCGGGCTCGCGCCGCGGGCGTGACGTACACTCGCGCGCATGGCCCTGCGCCCCTTCGGGGTCCGCCCCGAGCGTGACCCTTACACGCGCGCGCCGCTGCCGAGCGTCTCGGTCGCGCTGATCGGCGACGCCGGCGCGGGCAAGACGACGCTGCTCTCGGCGCTGACCCTCGCGCTCGCCAACCGCGGCTGGGGCGTCCTGGTGGAGTTCTACGCGCTCGACTGCGCGGCGATCGAGCGTCAGAACGGCGAGTCATCAAGCCTGTCCCATGTGACGGGTCGAACGAGCCGCCGCCGCCACCTCTGGATCGACTGCCCCGGGCGCGTCCGCTACACCCGCAACGCGTACAACGGGATCGCGCAGGCCGACATCGGCGTGCTCGTCGTCGCGGCCGATCAGGGGCTCACGCCCCACGCGCGCGAGCTCGTGCGGATCGCCGCCCACGTCGGCGTTCGCGACTGGGTCGTCTTCCTCAGCAAGATCGACGCGCCTGACGTCGGCGCCGAGCTGCTCGAGCTCTCCGAGCTCGAGATCCGGGAATTCATGAACTCGCTCGAGCTCGCCGGCGATGACGTGGTCGTGCTCCGCGGCGCGCCGCGGCGCACCCTCGAGCTCGCGGGCGTGCGGCGCGTCATCCCGCTCGACCGCCCGAACGAGGCCGCGCCGCTGTGGGCGCTGCTCGACGTCATCGACGCGTTCGCGCTGCCGCGGCGAGACGATCGCGGCGCGTTCTGGATGCCGATCGACGACGTGTTCGCGCGCTACGGGCCGCGCAGCGTGATCGTCACCGGCAAGGTCGCGCGCGGCGGCCTCGCGCTCGGCGACGAGTTCGACCTGCTCGGCTTCGACCAGTCGGCGCGCGGCGTGGTCCGCAGCCTGCACCAGGCGCGCGCGCCCGTGGAGCGCGTGAGCGCGGGGGACCACGCGGGCGTCTGGATCGAGGGGCGCACGCGCTGGAACACGCGCCGCGGGCAGGTCCTGTGCGCGCCCGGCCGCGGCGACATGCGCCAGACGCTGCGCGTGCGCCTGCGCGCGTTGACGAGCGAGGAGGGCGGGCGCAGCACGCCCTACTACATCGGCTACCGCCCGCAGCTGCACGTACACACCGCCGACGTGACGGCGACGGTCGTCGAGTCCTCGCGGGTCGACACGCCGCCCGGCGCGAGCCGCCAGCACCGCCTCACGCTGCACGCCCCGATCTTCGCGCTGCCCGGCCAGCGGATCGTGCTGCGCGCGAGCGATCAGACCGTCGCGCTCGGCGAGATCATCGACTGACGTGAGGCGCGTGGTCGCGGCGCGCGGGCGACTCAGTCGATGCCCTTGCGCGCGAAGCTGGTCCGCGTCAGCTCCGACTCGAACACCGGCACCGTGAAGTCGGCGGCCTGGCGCAGGCGCGTGGCGAAGCCGTGCCCGCGGCGCGCGTCGGGCCGCGCGCCCTTGAGCAGCTCGGTCACGCCCACCGTCTTGCCGCGCGTCTTCACGTACTCGATCGACGGGATCATGTCCGCGTCCCCCGAGATCACGACGGCCACGTCGTAGGTGTCGGAGAGCGCGACCATGTCGACCGCGAGCGAGGTGTCGACGCCCTTCTCCTCGACGCTCTTGGCGTGGATGTTCACCTTCCACACGCCGGTGTCGCGGATGTCGATGAACTGCGTCGACTGCCGGATCGTGCGGAAGAACTTCCGCATGCTCTCGAGCGCCGCGCGCTTGTCGTCGTACCAGGTGCGGCGCTCGTTGCGATAGGTGACGAACGCCTCGGCGGTCAGCTCGGGGAGGTCGCTCTTGGGATCGCGCAGGCGGGCCTCGGCGACGTACAGCCGGCGGCTCTCGGCGTCGCGATCGAACAGGCGAAACAGGTGCCCGCGCGTGCGCTCGCTTTCGAAGTCCCAGCTGTCCATGCTGCCCACCGCGTACCAGTACACGCGCTGGAGCTGCAGCGTCGGCAGCTGCTCGCCGAGCAGCTTCTGCTGCCAGACGATCGCGGCCTGTTCGAAGATGTGCCAGAAGAAGCGCTCGTAGTCGGTGACGCGGACGTCGAGGCTCTTGAGGATCCCGAACAGGTTCGAATAGTCGACGAACAGCGAGAATCGGTGCATGCGCGGCCTGTATAGCAGGTGCGCGCGCGCGTTGTTCACGGGCGAAGAACGTGGGAAGCTCCCGCCATGCTGCACGGACGCGGGCTGATGTGGTTGTGGGCTGCGCCCGTGTGCGTGACCCTCGCGTGCGGCGACGCGGGCGGCGAGACGAGCGAGGCGAGCGCGAGCGACGGCGGCGCGAGCGAGACGAGCGCCGCGGCCTCGACCAGCGCGGGCGGGACGGACGGCGCCACGAGCGAGGCGAGCGGCGCGATGACGACTGCGGCGACCAGCGGCGCGACGACGGGCGGCGCGACGACGGCCGAGACGACGCCGCTGACCACGGGACCGAAGTTCGATCAGGCCGTGCCCGACGGCGCGCCGCCGGTCTCGGAGGGCTGCTCGAAGGTCGACTTCCTGTTCGTCGTCGACGACTCCGGCAGCATGGGCGACGAGCAGGTCTCGCTCAATAACAGCTTCTCCGGCTTCATCGACGCGATCCAGATGACGCTCGAGGAGGTCGACAGCTACCACGTCGGCGTCGTCACGAGCGACGCGTACTCCGCCAACGCGCCCGGCTGTCAGGAGATCGGCGCGCTCGTCACCCAGACGCAGAACGGCGCCTGCGGCCCCTTCGCGGACGGCTTCCGGTTCATGACGGAGGCCGACGACCTCAACACCACCTTCGCGTGCGCCGGGCAGCCGGGCACCATCGGCGCCGGCGACAACACCTCGATGCAGGCGGTGTACACGGCCGTCAGCCCGGAGCTCAACGCCCCCGGCGCGTGCAACGAGGGCTTCCTGCGCGACGACGCGCTGCTCGTCATCGTCGTCATCACGGACGAGGAGGACGACCACGACAACCCGCCGGGCTTCGACTACTACGGCTCCCCGGGGGATCCGCTCGACTGGTACGACGCGGTCGTCGCGGCCAAGGGCGGCGTCGAGGAGAACATCGCGGTGCTCTCGCTCGTGCAGCACGAGGAGCCCAACGACTGCCCGCCGCAGAACAACATCGAGCCGCTGATCACCTGGTTCCTCGCGGTGCGCATCATGGAGTTCACGCAGATGTTCACGCACGGCACGATCGGCGACATCTGCGTCGACAACTACGCGAGCTTCTTCAGCGACGCCGTGTCGATCGTCGGCGAGGCCTGCGAGACCTTCACGCCGCCGACGTAGCACTCGGGCGCGCGCGGGGCGGTCCGCCGGCGGAGCGCACGCGGACGCGCGCCGTCTCGCGCGAGATCGGGTATTTTCTCGAGCTGGCCTGGCGGCGCGCCGCGCTCGCGTCGCCTGCGGGCTCGCGCGCGCGCCAGGCTGCGCGGCGGCGCGCCGCGCCAGGCCAGCTGAGTATGTCCACGTGGTCATGTGTACTACGCGGCGCGCCGGCGAGAACGCGATACCATCGCCTGCGCTCGCGTCGTCTCTACCCGCGCGGGCCGTACGTGCATCGCCATGGACGCGCGCGCAAGCCCGGCCGCGACGAGCTCGACGCGCACGCGTCGCCCGCTCGCGGAGCGCGTGATCCCGGCGTCGCTGCTCGCCGATCCCGAGCTGCGCTTCCGCAGCAGCGTGCTGCTCGCGGTCTCGCTCACCATCGGCGTGTTCTCGATCCCGGTCGCGGTGGTGCGGGCGGCGACCGTGCGCCACGACGCCGGGCTCGTCGTGGTGCTCGTCTGCATCGTCGTCGCGTTCACGCTCCCCGGGCTGCTGTGGCTGCTGCGCTCGCACCGGCCGCCCAGCCACGTGCTGCTCGTGGTCGTCCTCGTCGCGTTCGCGGTCGTCGAGCGCGGGCTCGGCGTGTTCCCGGTGCCGGCGGTGCTCTACTACTCGATGGTCCCGCTGCTCGCCGGCTTCCTGCTCGGCTCGCGCGCGGCGCTCGCGTACGGCGGCGCCGCGCTGCTCCAGGGCCTCGTGATGTACAGCGTGTTCCCGTCGCCGAGCGTCGCGCGCTCCCGCGAGCTCGCGCCCACCTTCGCCGTCGTGCTCGGCTCCGCGATCGTCATGACCACGCTGCTCACGCTCGCCTACGAGCGCAACCGACAGCGCGCGCTCGCGCGGACGCACGACGCCATGGGGGAGCTGCGCGCCGCGAACCACGCGCTCACCCACGCGCGCGCGCGGGCCGAGGACGCGAGCATGGCCAAGAGCGACTTCCTCGCGCGCATGAGCCACGAGCTGCGCACGCCGCTGAACGCGATCATCGGCTACGCCGAGCTGCTCGTCGACGACTTCGAACACGAGGGCGACGAGCACGGCGAGGACGCGCGCCGGATCGTGTCCGCCGGCCGTCACCTGCTCGAGCTGATCAACGAGGTGCTCGACCTCGCGAAGGTCGAGTCGGGCGAGCTCGAGATCGCGGTCGACGACGTCGCGCTCGCGCCCCTGCTGACGCGCCTGCGCGAGACCGTCGAGCCGCTCGCGCGGCGCGGCGACAACCTGCTCGAGTGGCAGGTCGCGTCGGCGCCCGCGCGCCTGCGCACGGACTCCCTGCGCCTGCGGCAGGTGCTGCTCAACCTGCTCGGCAACGCCTGTAAGTTCACCGCGGGCGGGCGCGTGACGCTGGCGATCGAGCCCGACCCGGACGACGCGTCCTGGCTCCTGTTTCACGTGCGCGACACCGGGATCGGCATGAGCGACGCGCAGCTCGCCCGCGCGTTCGAACCCTTCGTGCAGGTCTCGGCTGACGACGCGCTGCGCAAGACGGGCACGGGGCTCGGCCTCGCGCTGACGCGTCGACTCGTCGATCGGCTCGGCGGTCAGCTCACGGCGGTCAGCCAGCCGGGCGCCGGCTCGACCTTCACGGTGCGCCTGCGGCACAGCGGCCCGGACGGCGCGTGAGCGAGCGTCGCCCGCGCCTGAGCGCTCGACGGGTGTATGCACAAGCTCGGTCGCGGAGACCTGCACCCCAGCGATGAGCGCGAATTGTCGGGCGCGGCGAGCTCTACGCGAGGCGCGTCGACATTGGTGTCGGCCGCGGGTGTCGGCCGCGGGCGCCTCCCCTGTCTCAGCGCGGCGCCCAGAGATGCCCCTGGCCCGCGACGAGCAGGACGAGCGCTCGTCTCGTACCCGCTCGGGCGCTCGCGAGGATGGCCCTTCTCGCGCGGCCTGAAACGGCTCCGGGTGGCGCGCGCGCGCGCGGGCGAGGCGACGAGGCGCGAGGGCGCACGGTCTCGGGCGCACGCGCGCGCGTCTCGAGTGGTCTGTCCCTCGAGGCAACTCGTCGGGCGAGTTGATACCATCCGTGTCGATGGGTGACGCGCAAGAACCAACGAGTCGGGGCGTCGAGATGCCCCCGCTGCCGGGTCTCGAGGTCGTCGGTCGCGGGATCTACCTGCGGCCGTACCAGCCGTACACGCTCGCGCGCGTGCTGTTCGAACGAGACGCGATGCGGCCGATCTCGTCCAAGGAGACCGGCACGACCTACGCGCTGCCGGAGGGCTACGAGGTGAACGACAGCCCCCCGTTCCCGATGAACGAGTCGCTGAACCAGGTCGTCATCGAGGAGTCCTGGGATCGCTTCGAGACCGAGATGAGCCTCGACGCGAGCGCGGCGGTCAGCAACGCGCCCTTCAGCGTGAGCGCG
This sequence comes from Myxococcales bacterium, assembly GCA_020633295.1. Taxonomy (GTDB): domain Bacteria; phylum Myxococcota_A; class Polyangia; order Nannocystales; family Nannocystaceae; genus JACKDW01. The sequence goes on from JACKDW010000022.1 coordinate 30,247, forward strand.
AGCACGAGCTGGAACAACCGGCTGCGCTCGGAGCACGAGGCGTACTACGCCGTGCGCAGCTCGTTCGTGCCGCTGTGGATGGTCTACGTGCCGAACCCGAACCGGTGCATCGCGGAGCTGCGCGATCCGGACATCCCGTTCCCGTACGCCCCGGAGCACCGCTTCCGCTACGAGGAGTTCTTCCGCGAGTACGGCTCGCACTACGTCAACGGCGCGTGGGTCGGGGGCAAGTCGATGCTCGTGTTCACCGTGACGAAGTCGTCGCAGATGAGCAAGGAGGACATCCACGCGGGCATCAAGGCGAGCTTCGCCGGCGTCGACGCGAGCGTCGACGCCAAGAGCAGCACCCACCGCGAGCGGCTCAGGAAGAGCTCGCAGTGCACGGTCATCGGGAAGGGCGGCAACGAGGTGCAGCTCGCGGCGATGAGCTCGCTCGATCAGGCGGCCTACGACGCGTGGCTCAAGACCATCCCCCAGAACCCGCAGGTCATCGAGCTCGCGGTCTCCGGCATCTGGACGCTGATCGACAACCGGGAGAAGGCCGCGGCGCTGATGGAGGCCTATCGCGAGGCGGTCTCGTTCGAGTCGATCAAGGCGGTGTTCGAGCTGCACCGCGACCTGTACTTCGTGCGCGGGAGCAAGTTCGTCCGCTACAACCGCGAGAAGAAGCTCACCTACCCGTCGCGCCCGTTCCGCGAGCTGGTCCCGAACCTCGAGCAGGAGGGCTTCGAGCGCGTCGACGAGCTGTTCCGCGGCACGCACATGCGCTCGCCCGCGGGCGAGCCGCTCGACGACAAGCTGTTCGTGTTCCGCCGCGACCGCGTGCTGCGGATCGATCTGAACACGATGACGACCGACGAGGGCTACCCGAGGCCGCTGCAGGAGGAGTTCCCGGGCGTCCCGTTCGAGCGCATCGACGCGGCGCTGTTGACCGGCTTCGACTCGCTCTACTTCTTCCTCGGCAACCAGTACGTCCGCTACAACCCCGCGAAGCACCGCGTCGACGAGGGGTACCCGCAGCTGATCTCGAAGCGCTGGGTCGGCGTGACCTTCGATCGCATCGACGCCTCGGTGTACTGGGGGAACGGCAAGGTCTACTTCTTCAAGGGCGACCAGCACATCCGCTACGACCTCGCCAACTACCGCGCGGATCCGGGGTACCCGAAGCACGTCGTCGGGAATTACGTCGAGGACTGGCAGTTCGTGGACGCGTGAGCGGAACAGGACAACACAGATGGCACAGGACAGCGAGACGACTCAATCCAGCGACAAGTCCGAGCGCGCGAAGAAGATCATCCGCAAGCACATGCTGATCTCGATCGCGTCGGGGGTGCTCCCCATGCCGGTCGTCGACATCGCGATCTTGACCGGGGTTCAGCTGCGCATGGTCCGGCAGCTCGCCGAGCTGTACGAGGTCGAATTCCCGGAGCAGCGGACGAAGTCGATCATCGGCTCGCTCGTGGGCGTGAGCGCGGTCGCCACGGCGGGGAACTTGCTGGGGATGTTCCTCCCGGGGATCAAGGCGCTGGTCGGCCTGGGCGCGCTGGCGACGGGGCCGGCGACGACCTACGCGCTCGGCCAGGTGTTCATCAAGCACTTCGAGTCCGGCGGGACGATCTGGACCTTCGACGCCTCCCGCGGCAAGCAGGACTACGAGGAGGAGCTCGAGAAGGGCAAGCAGGTCGTCGAGCAGAGCTACGTCGGCATGAAGCCTTGAGCGCCGTGATAGACTGCATGTCGACGGCGCGCGCGAGCGCGCGGTGATGGTGAAGACGCCATGTTGGCACAGCTGATCTGGGCGGGGGCCGCGTACCTCGCCGGTCGCGAGGTCTTCGAGTTTCTCGTCGACCGAGAGGAGACCCCGACGTCGCTGCCCGCCGACGGGGGTCGAGCGCCGGACGAGCCGGAGCCGCGCGCTGCCGAGGCGAGCGTGGGGGGCAGCGAGCCCGTCGTTACGTGGACGGACTCGGCGGGCGAGGGGGAGCTCGAGGGGGAGCTCGAGGGGGAGCTCGAGGGCGCGCGCGACGAGCTGCGGGAGGCGAACCGGATGCTCGGGTACGCGAGCGCGGCGCTGCTGTTCGCGCTCAGCAAGCACCCGGCGAACCGCGTGCTGAGCGTGGCGTTGGTCGCGGTCGGCGTCGCGCCGCAGGCTCGGCGCGCGTGGAACGACTCGCGCGCGCGTCGACGCGTGACCTACTCCGGGCTGGAGATCGTGCAGTCGGCGGTGGAGCTCGCGCTCGGGCAGCTCGCGCTGACGGCGGCGGGCTGGGTGCTGTTCTCGGGCGGCAAGCGGACGCTCTTGCTCACGCGTCGCAAGGCGGAGCACGAGCTGCGCGCGTCGGTGACCGCGCCTGGCGAGACCGCGTGGGTTCAGCGTGATGGCGCGGAGGTCGAGGTCGCGGTCGCCGAGATCACGCTCGGCGAGCGGCTCGTGATCCGCAGCGGCGAGATCATCCCGGTCGACGGGCGGATCGTCGAGGGCTCGCTCGGCGTGGATCAGCGCGCGCTCACCGGAGAGGCCACGCTCAAGGAGCTCGGCGTCGGCGACGCGGTCCTGGCCGCGACCACGGCGCTCAGCGGGGCGGCGGTCATCGAGGCCGAGCGCACGGGCGAGGAGACCGTGATGGCGCGGGTCCAGAGCCTGCTGCAGAGCACGACCTCGTTCGAACAGCTCGTCAGCGACCGGGTGACGCGAGTGACGGAGCGCTCCGTGCGACCGACGCTGGCGCTCACCGGCTTCGGGCTGCTCACCCGGGGACCGGCGGGGGTCGTCTCCGGTCTGTGGACCAACGCGGTCGACATGGCGTGGGTGAGCGCGCCGTACTCGATGCTGAACACGATCTGGGCGGCCGCGCGTGCGGGCGTGCTCGTCAAGGACGCGCGCTCGCTCGAGCTGATCTCGGGCGTCGACACGGTCATCTTCGACAAGACGGGCACGCTGACGCTCGAGGAGCTGGCGGTCTCGCGCGTCCACCTCGCGGACGCGGTTGACTCGCGCGAGCTCCTGCGGCTCGCGGCCGCCGTCGAGCGCTTTCAGAGTCACCCGATCGCCGACGCGATCGTCGAGGCCGCGCGGGGGCACGGGCCGCTGCCCCCGGTCGAGGGGCGGCGCACCGAGCTCGGCTTCGGCGTCTGCGCGATGGTCGAGGGACGAGAGGTCATGGTGGGCAGCGCGCGGCTGTTCGCGGCCGAGTCGATCGCGCTCCCGAGCTCGCTGACGCGCGTGCACGACGAGGCCAGCGCGCACGGCCGCTCGTTCGTGTTCGTCGGGGTCGACGGCCGCTGCGTCGGCGCGATCGAGCTCGCCCCGCAGCTGCGTCCGGACGCGCGGGCGCTCGTGGGGTTCCTGCGCGCGCGCGGCCTGGAGCTGATGATCGTGAGCGGCGACGAGGAGGGGCCGACCGCCGCGATCGCGCGAGCGCTCGGGATCGAGCGCTACGTGGCGCGCGCGCTCCCGGAGGACAAGGCCGCGGTCATCGAGCGGCTGCAGCGGGACGGGCGCAGCGTGTGCTTCGTGGGCGACGGGATCAACGACGCGCTCGCGATGTACCGCGCGAACGTGTCCGTGTCGCTCGCGGGCGCGTCGGCCATCGCGCTCGAGAGCGCGCAGGTGATCCTCAAGACGGGCGAGCTGTTTCAGCTGCAGAACCTGTTCGAGATCGGCGATCACTTCAAGCGCGACCAGGCGCTGATCATGAACTCCGCGCTGACGGTCACCGCGATCAACGCCGTCGGCTTCCTGTTCGTGGGCTTCGGCCTGTCGGCGATCGTCTCGCTCTACTCCGTCGGCGTGGGCTTGAACTTCTTCGCGGCGGCGCGCCCGGGGTTTCGTCGTTATCAAAGAGCGCCGGCGAAGCGCGATGACGGGGAGCCCCTGGGGCCGGTCGCGCGCGCGCTCCCGCCGGCGCCGGACTCGACCTAGCCGTGGGGTCAGCCGTCTTGGGACGCGCGAGCGAGGCCCGCGCGGAGCTGCTCGACCGCGTCGTCGAGGATGTCGACGAGGACCTCGCGGTCGGTCATGCAGCGCCCGAGACGCTGCAGCTGCGTGTCGCTCGCGCTCGGCTGCCCAGCGGCGCTGGCGAGCGCCGCGTCGAGCGTGCGCTGGACACGGGCGAGCTGCTCGGCGAGCGCGGCGACATCCTGGCGCGACGCGGCGGTCTCGGGCGCGGGCGCCTCGGTCGCGACGCGTCGTAGCTCCGCTCGCAGCGCGCCGAGCGTGGCGTCCACGCGCGCGCCGAGGTCGACCTCCTGGGCCACGGCGCGGGCGCTCGCGGTCGCCTCCGCCGGGGTGATCGGCGTATCGCGTCGCGTCGCGTCAGGGTCAGGGACCACGGGTCGCGCTCGCTCGAGCTCGCGAGCGAGTCGCGCGAGTCGCTGCTCGAGGCGATCGAGGCGGGCGGTGATCGCCACGGCCGTGGAGCACCCCGCGCTCGGCTCGTCGCTCGCTTCGCGTTTCGAAGGCGAGGGGGCGGCGATCGACGTCTCGGGAGACGTCGCGGGCGAGGTGCTCGGCGTCGGCGTCGGCGTCGTCGTCGTCGTCGTCGGCGTTTCGCGGCCTGGCCCTTGGGGCGCGCCGAGGCTGAAGTTCTCGAGCGTGCCCCCGGCGTGGAAGTGCTCCGCGAACAGCTTGCCGACGACGCGCGTGGCGCCGCCGAGGGAGCTCGGCAGCGAGACGAGCGCGAGCACGCGCCCGACGCCGGCGGTGCGCAGCAGCGAGTACGCGAGGTTCGTGCCGAAGTACGTGGGCAGCAGCGCGCCGAGCAGCGCCGTGAGCAGCGGCCGCGCGCGCTCGTCGGAGTACGGGACGCCGTAGTGCGCCGCGAGCTCGTCGATCATCCTCAGCTGGGTGTACGTGACCGCGGCGACGTCGACGAGCGGGATCGGGAGGAACCCCCAGGCGAACGCGCGCCGCTCGGCGGCGCGGATGATGGCGCGCGCGGGGCTCGTGGCGAGGATGCGTTCGTCGGTCATCGCGGTGCTTTCGTCGGGTCCGCGCTAGTCGTCGGTCGCCGAGAACAGGCTGAAGGCGCTGGCGAACTCGCGGGCGTGATCGTGCGCAGGGGCGCTCGCCCAGCTCTGGAGGCGCTCGAGATCCTCCTGCGTGATCGACGGCGTCGTCGGATCGGGCGCTGTCTCGGGGGGCAGCTCATCGGCGTCGGCCACGACCTCGCCGTCGGCGCGCGCGCCGGCGGGGATCGAGCGGCCGGGCTCGTCCTCGTGGGCGGGCGCGTCGTCCGTCGCGCCCGCGGTCTGCTCCGAGGTCTGGCCCGCGCCCGCCGCGTCCCCGGGCGTCGCGGCGCGGCTCGTCCACGAGCTCGGGTTGACGCAGGGAGAGCGCCCGAGCTCGGTGCGCAGCCGGCTGACGGTCGCGCTGAGGATGTCGACGAGGACCTCGCGGTCGGTCATGCAGCCCTTGAGGCCGATGAGCTGGTCCGCCGTCCACTGCTGCAGCGCGTCGACGCGGCGCTCCATGGTCGTCGAGAGGCGGTTCTCGACGACCGCGACGCGGTTGAGCGTGGCCGTGAGCTCGGCGCGGACGGTCTCGACGTCGACGTCGACGCGGGCGTTCGCCAGCGCCTTGGAGAGGTTGATCTCGACGAGCTTCTCGAGGTCGACGGAGAGGTCCGCGACCAGGCGCGCGCGCAGGCGGACGAGCTGGAGCTCGACGCTCTGCTCGATCTCGCGGTCGAGCGAGCTCCGCAGCTCGTTTCGGAGCGCGCGGACGCGGCCGTCGACCAGCGCGGTGAGCTTGGCGTCGATGTCGGCGAGCAACCCCTGCGAGATCTGCTTGCGGAGCTCGACCGTCTGCTGCGCGACGGCGCCAGACAGCTCGTTGGAGATGAGGCTCGCGATCTTGGCCTGCACCTGGGCGCCGAGCCGCTCGTCGAAGTGCTGACTCCAGGCCGAGAACGCGGCGCCGAGCCGGGACTCGAGCGCGCGGTCGAAGCGCGCGAGCGAGAGCTCCATGCGCGCGACCTGCATCGCGAGCGCCTTGAGCTTCGCCGTGTAGCCCTTCATCAACCACCCCTCGAGCTGGCTCCACTGGCGCGCGCCGTCGTCGGCGCTGGAGGCCTCGAGCGCGTCGAGGTTGAGCGTCTCGGCCGTCGTGAGCGACGCCCACGACTCGCGCTCGGTCGCGCGCGGCTCGTGCAGGGTCCAGCCGCGCTCGCTGGCTGACTCGGCGAGCCCGGCGCGCGCCTCGTTGACGGTGACGCGCCACTCGATCGCGTTCTCGTCGTCGGCGACGATGCGCGCCTCGGAGGTCGTCAGCCCGTGCGCGGAGAAGAACCGCACGAGCTCGTTCGCGGACGTCCCGGCGGGGGTATGCAGCTTGAGTCGAACCACGATCGCCATCCTCTTGATCGAGCGCGCCGCGTTCGCGGAGGCGGCGGCGGCGACGGGCGGTATGCTATCACCGGGGGTCGCGGCCCGGGCGCGCGTTCGCGTCGGCTCGGCGCGCTCGCATGTTATGACCTCAAGAACATGTCTTTTGATCGGGAGCGCCGCGCGGAGCCACGCGACGGCGCGCTCGAGCGCCGCGCTCGTCTGAAACACGCGACTTCGCGCGAGCGCGCGCCCGTTGGCGGCGCGCACTTCGAAGCTTCGCGGGTCGCCCGTCGGCGCGACGCGGACTAACTCGGGGCGCAGGCCGGTGCGCACGAGCGCCGCGACGCCGCGCTCGCGAGCCCGCGCGGTGCGGTAGCCGTGGCTGAAGAGGACCGGGCGGCCGCGCTCGTCGTTGTAGCGAAAGCGGAACGCGCCGCGCTCGTCGCGGAGTCGCTCGAGCCCGGGCGGCCCGCGCGTGGAAGGGCGCGCCCGGTCGAAGCCGGCGGCGGCGACGGGTCGCGCGTCGCGCTCCACGGTGAGCCCCTCGCGTCGCGTCGACGCCGTCGCGATGAGCCACTCGATCGCGGCGTCGCGCGCCTCGGGCGACGAGAACACGCGGCTGACGCCGAGCTCGCGATGATTGCGTGACACGACCGTGAACCACGCGCCCTCGGGGTCGCTGCTTCGTCGGTAGGCCGCCTCCGTCGCCGCGGCGCGCGTGAGCGCGGCCGCCCGCCTGTCGCGATCGTGGCGGGATCGGAAGCCGGGCGAGAACACGAGCGCGACCCCCTGCGCGTCGTTGACGTGGACGCAGTGGAGGCGGTCCCCGTCACGTTGGAGGCGCTCAACCCCGGGGCGCCCGCTCACCGAGCGCTGGGCGCGGTCGTATCGGCGCGGCGCTGCGGCGCGCGGCGTGGCGCGCCGCTGCCGGGGCTGGTCCGCGCGGACTTCGAAGCGGTCGCGGTCGCGCGCGGACGCGAGGGCGCGCGCACGCAGGGCGCTCGCGGACGCGCGAGAGGTCGGCGCGCCGCGTGCGAGCGTCGCGTCATTGCTGTCCTTTAAGACGAGCTCGAATTGGCCGCGCGCCGCCGGCTCGACCGCGAGCGCGCCGGGCGCTCGCAGGCGCGTGATCACCTCGCGGATCATCGAGACACAGCGCGCGCGGTCGGCCGTCGCCGTCCCCTCGAGGCAGCGCGTGTCGTCGTCGAGGCGCAGCTGAAACGAGGCGCCGCGCGAGGTCTGAGTGAGCAGGAAGTACACGAGCGGGGTCGGAGCCGAGCCTGCGTCGAGCGGCGCGGTCGACCGCCGCGTCGACGGCTCCTCGGCCTCCAAGGTCCGGTGGATCCCGCGGCGGTGTCAACGAATGATTCCGCGCTCCGCGGCGGCGCGCCGGCGCGATGGTCTCTCGGCGAGCGAGCGCGTATACAGGAGCGCGTGTGGTCGCGCTGGGCTCCGACGCGCGCGGCGTCGCGATCGTCAGCGCGTGGGGAGTCGAGCAATGGAGCAGTCGTCGTCTGTCACTATCACGCTGCGCGTCGCGACCACGATCGACGAGGTGCAGGGCGAGGCGCCGCGCGCGGTCGACTTCACGGTGCTGCAGATCAATGACGTCTACGAGGTCACCCTGGGCGAAGGGCCAGGTGGTCTCGATCGCGTGGCGACGCTGCGCGAGGCGGTCGCGCGCGAGAACTCGAATTGTCTCGTGGTGCTGGCGGGCGACTTCCTGTCGCCGTCGGTGATCAGCACGACCATCGGCGACGGGGGTCGGCACATGATCGAGACGTTGAACGCGATGGGCCTGACCCACGCGACGGTCGGCAACCACGAGTTTGACCTCGCGCACGAGGACTTCCTCGTGCGGATCGAGGAGAGCCAGTTCAAGTGGGTGCTGACGAACGTCAGCGACGCCGCGGGCGCGGCCTTCCCGGGCACGACGCGGCACGAGATCGTCGAGTTCTCGAACGCGGCGGGCGAGACGGCGCGCGTGGCGTTGATCGGCCTGTGCCTCGATCTCAAGAAGCAGCCGTGGGTCCGCTACGACGATCCGATCGCGTCGGCGCGGGCGAAGGTCGCCGAGCTCGAGGGCGCGGCCGACGTGGTCATCGCGCTGACGCACCTGCAGATCACGCAGGACGAGGCGCTCGGGGTCGCCGTGCCGCGCCTCGACGTGCTGATGGGGGGGCACGAGCACGAGGCCGCGCGCGCGATCGTCGGCGACGACGCGACGCCGATCTTCAAGGCGGATTCGAACGCCCGCAGCGCGCTCGTGCACCGCTTCCGCTTCGACACGCGGTCCAGGGTCGCGACCGTTCACACGCAGCTCGTGCCCGTCGACGACGCGGTCGCGCGTGAGCCGGCGACGCGCGCGGTGATCGAGCGCTGGCAGGAGCGCGCGTTTAACACCCTGCGCGCCCAGGGCTTCGAGCCGACCGAGGTCGTGGGCCGCACGCGCGAGGCGCTCATCGGCTACGAGAGCGATGTCCGCAACCGCCCGACGAACCTGACGCGGCTGGTCGCCGGCGCGTTCCTCGACGAGGTGCCCGGCGCCGACGCGGTGATGGTCGTCGCCGGCACGATCCGGATCGACGGCGAGATCGCGCCGGGCGACGTGCGCTACTTCGACATCGTCCGGATGTTCCCCTCGGGCGGCGCGCTGAGCGTCCTGAGCATCCCGGGGGTCGTGCTCGAGATGTTCCTGAACATGGGCCTCAAGGCCAAGAACACGGGGTCGTTTCAGATCCACGCCAACATCGAGCGCGACGGCGACGCGTGGATGATCGGCGGGGAGGCGCTCGCCGGGGCGCGCGCGTACACGATCGTGTTCAACTGGATCCCGGCGGCCGCGCTCGCGCACCCGCCCTTCAAGGGCTCAGGGATCGAGAAGCTGCACGACACTCGCGAGATTCGCGCGATCGTGGCGGACCGATTCCGGCGGGACGCGGCGAGCGGCGGCGGCTGAGGGAGCCCGCGGGCGCGCGGACGCTCAGCGCACCATCCAGTCCCGACCGTCGAGCAGGTCCTTCGTCCGCTCGCGGACGTCGTGGAAGCTCGTCATCACCGCGGTGCTGTCGAGCTCCCGATCGAGCTCGCCGAGGCGCGTGACCTCCTCGTCGGTCCAGTCGGGGTGGTAGATGTCGAAGTGCAGCACGACGCGCGTCCGGTCCGACTGGTTCCAGGCTTGGTGGACGAACGCGTCGTTGAACAGCTCGACCTTCCCGTCGCGCCATTCGAACAGCTCGCTGCCGACGTTGAGGAAGCAGCGGCCGGGGGCGATCAGCGGCAGGTGGACGCGCAGCAGGCTGTTGCGCGGGCCGTGGTGGGGCGCGATGTGGGTGCCGGGGTGGAGCGCCGAGAACACGGCGGGGGCGTGGCGCGCGAAGCGGGGGATCGACTCGAGGAGCTTGACGGTCTCGGGGCAGCGCGCGCGGTTCTCCTGGATCGGGCCGCCCATGTAGAGGTACATGACGTTCCACATGGACGGCGCGCGCGTGTCGTCGGAGTACACGACCCCGCGCTCACTCTGGACGAGCCAGCGCTCCTCGCCTTGATCCTTCGCGGGCACGAACGGCTGGAAGCCCTCGTTGCGCTCGAGCGCCGCGAGCAGCTCCTGCTTGATCGTCGGGTAGGCGGCCTCGAGCCGCGGCACCCAGCTGAACTCGGCGGGGTCGTGGCGCATGCGCGCCGCGAGCCCCGGCGTGAAGAACAGCGGTCGCATCATCGGGTGGGTGTAGGGGGAGCGCCGCCGCATGATCCCGTCGCGGTCGAGGGGCCACTCGAGCAGCGAGCGCATGCCGAGCGCGCGCATGCCACGTCGCACGGTCGGCAGCTCCTCGAGCCCGCGCTGGTAGCGAAGCACCGCGTCGATGTCGTCGGCCGAGAGCCCCTTCGAGCCGCCGCGGCTGAGCCGCTTGAGCACGGGGTCCGGGAGCATCGGGACGACGCGGCGCAGCAGCTGGCGGAGCTCGGAGGGTCGCCCGCTCCGCCCGAGCTCGCTCTGGAACAGGAAGCGCTCGGGCTCGGGCTCGGGCGCGTCTTCGCGGGCGCGTCGGCGCGCGGCGTCGGGGAGCATCGACAGCAGCCGTCTCAGGTTAACTCGAGTCTCGGGCATGGACGTCTCTCTCTTCGGTGACGAGGCGACGCGTGAAGCGATCAGGGGGCCGCGGGCGAGCTGGGGCGCGCGTCCTCTCGGGGGTGAAGGCGGACGCGCAGCGCGCTGTAGCCGGAGAGGAAGTTCGAGTACAGCGGCCGCGGCGCGCCGACGAGCTCGAAGCGCTCGGTGGTCTCGATGAGCGCCTCCAGCAGCGCGCGCAGCTCGACGCGGGCGAGCTGCGCGCCGAGGCAGAAGTGATGACCATGTCCAAAGGACAGGTGACGATTCGGCTTGCGGGTGAGGTCGAGGCGCTCGGGCGCGGCGAACTCCTCCGGGTCGAAGTTCGCGGCGCTGTTCCAGATCGTGACGATCTCGCCGGCGGCGATCCGCTGGCCCGCGAGGACCTGGTCGCGCGCGGCGGTGCGGCCGGCGTGCAGCGTGGGCGTGGTCCAGCGCAGGAGCTCCTCGACGGCGGTGTCGAGGCCGACCGCGCCGCGCCGCAGCAGCGCCCACTGCTCCGGCCACTCGGCGAAGGCCTTGACGAGGCCGATCATCGAGAGCCGCGAGGTCTCGTCGCCGCCGAGCAGGAGGCTGTAGCAGTTGAGCAGCAGCTCCTCGGTCGAGAGCGCGAGCGGCTCGCGGCTGAGCTGCAGCAGGATCCCGAGGAGGTCGTCGGCGACGTCGTCCTTGCGCGCGCGCGCGAGCCTGGCGAAGTACATGAGGATCTCGTTGCGCGCCATCCGGGCGTCGCGCTCCGTCGCGCTCGCCGACTCCGACGCGAGCGCGGCGCGAGCGTGCCGCAGCAGCGGCTTGCGATCGCGCTCCGGGATCAGCAGGAGGTCGCAGATCGCGGCGAGCGGGATGCGCTCGGCGACCTCGCTGGCGAACTCGCACTCGCCGCGCGCGATCGCGTCGCGCACCAGCCGTCGCGCGAGCCGCCCGATGGGCTCGGCGAGCTCGCGCAGCGCCGCGGGCGTGAAGGCCTTGAGCAGGCGGCGGCGGATCGCGAGCGCGCGCGGGCCGTCGGAGACCACGAGCATCTTCCCGCCCGCAGGATCCCCGCCGGCGAGCAGGGTCGCGAGCACGTTCCCGCGGGTCGAGGTGTACCCCTCGCTGTCGCGGTACACGGCGAGCGCGTCGGCGTGTCGGGTCACGACCCAGAAGCCGCCGCCGGCTCGGACCGGGTGCCACGCGACGGGCTGCTCCTCGCGCAGGCGCCTCCACAGCGCGCCGAGATCGCGCCGCGCGTGGGTTCGCGGCGCGCTGAGGTCGATGTCCGCGAGCGCGCCCGCGCCGAACTCGATCGTCATGGCGTCAAGCCCTCCCCTCGTCGACGTTCACGATCCGCACGAGGCCCGCGTCGCCGTCGACCTCGACGAGCTGACCGTCCCGCAGGACCTCGGTCGCGGTGCGCGTGCCGACGACCGAGGGGATCCCGTACTCGCGGGCGACGACCGCCGCGTGACACAGCATGCCGCCGGTGTTGGTCACGATCGCCGAGACGATCGCGAAGTAGGGCGTCCAGGAGGGCAGCGTCGCCGGCGCGACGAGCACGTCGCCCGGCTGGAGCTTGCCGGCCTCGGAGAGCGTTCGGACGACGCGGGCCGGGCCGCGCGCGCGCCCGCTCGAGCCGGGCGAGCCGTTGAGCGAGTCCGGGCGCGGCTGCGGGCTCATCAGGTCGCCGTTGGCGCGGAACATCGCCCGCATGAGACCTGACTCAACAGGCATGAACTGTCGCGGCACGCCGAGGAACGAGGGCGGCTTGGCGCCTGCGAAGCGCGCGCGCTCGGCCTGGCGCGCGGCGATCCGCGCGCGCAGCTCGTCCGCCGGCGCCTCGTAGGCGCGCGCCTCGAGCTCGGCGAGGGACAGGTCGAAGACCTCGCGCGGGTCCTCGAGCGCGCCGCGCTCGGTCAGCCGGCGGCCGAGCTCGAGGCTCGCGCGGCGAGCGTGGTACGTGATCTTGCAGTCGATCCAGAAGTTGTGCTCCTCGCTCAGGCGCGTGCTCGCCTGGGCGGCGCTCAGCAGCGCTTCGAACTCCTCGACGACCGGGCGGGGGTGGTGGGCGAGCTGCTCCCGGAGCGCGCCGAGCCGCGCCTCGCGGCGCTCCGCCTGGCGACCGAGCTCCGCGCCGAGGTCGCGCTCCGGCTGTCGCATGGCCTCCCGCAGGCTCCGGAGGACCGGCGTGGGATCCTCGATCCAGGACGGCCGGTCGAGGTACATGTCGTCGTTCCGCTGCCCGTACTCCTGGAGATACTCCTGGATCCGCGCCCAGGCGGCCTGTCCTTCGGGGCTCTCGGCGAGCGCGTCGGGCAGCGCGGCGAGCGAGGTCTCGAGCACCCGCGCGCGCAGGCCGGGGGCGCGGGCGAGCTCGCGGCCGAGCTCCCAAAGCCGCAGGTTGGCCTCGGTCGTCTTGGTCGGGAAGCCGGCGAGGAGCTCGTAGACGTCGAGCGGCTTGGCGTCCTCGCGCAGGTCGAGGTACGCGTCGTTGAAGTCGCTGAGCGCGAGCGTCACCGGGTACATGATGTCGAAGTGGATCTGCCACAGCCGGACGACGCGGCGCCGCAGCTCCCCGAGGTGCTCGACGAGCGACTCCAGGGACGCGCCCTCGAGGTCGAAGCCCTCGAGGTACGCGAGCTGCTCGTCGATCTCGGGGCGCCAGCGCTCCCGCCAGCGCGCGTCGAGCTGCTGCCCGCCGGCGCGCAGCGCCTCGTCGGCCGCGGCCCACACCCGCGCGGCCTCGTCGGGAGGGAATTCCTGCGTGATCGCCTTCTGGAACACGAAGGAGTTGATGAGCCGGGGCTGCGACGCGAGCGGCAGCCCGTAGCGCGCGCTCGCCCAGTTGGTCCCCTCGGTCATCGGCGCCATGCGCAGGTCGAAGTCGAGCGGGGTCATGGGCGCGGTGCAGTGGGCCGCGTCGAACAGCCACATCTCTCGGGCGTCGGCCGGGTCGTCCCACTCGACGTGGAACGCGGCGGGCGACGCGGGCTCGGGGGCGGTCCGTGGTCGGCTTCCAGACGTCTTCGACATGTCTAGCTCCTGCTCGTCGGACACGCGGCGCAGGTGCGCCGCGACCACGCCGACGTGTGGTTCGCGGATCATGCTGAGGTGATCGCCGGGGACGATGGTGGCCTCGACGGTCTGCGCGCAGAATTGCTGCCACTGCTCGACGGAGACGCGCGGCATCCCGGCGCGGCGTCGGTGCGAGACGGAGAGCAGCGTGACGCGCCCCGTGTATAGCGAGGTCGGGACGTACTCGGTCAGCAGGCGAAACACGCGCTCGCGCAGCGCGACCATGCGCCGCAGCATCGCGACCCCGCCGCCGGGCGGCAGCAGGCGCTCGCGCTCGAGCGCCGCGGCGACGTGGGCCCACGCCTCGTCCTCGGGCATCGCGGCGGTCGCGTCGATGTCGACGGCGAGCGTCTCGCCGAGCACGACCTTCATCTGGCGCAGGTAGCCCAGGAGGTCGTCGTCCCGCGCCCACACGTCCTTGTCGGAGCCGCCGGACACGGGCGCGTGCATGTCGAGCACCACGAGCGCCGTGTCGTGCCCTCGAGCCTCGAGCGCGAAGCCGATCGCCATCGCCAGGCGCGCCCCGGCGGAGTGACCGCTGAGCGTGTACGGACCCTCGGGCTGCACGCGCTGGATGTCGTCGGCGAGCAGCGACGCCAGCTCGTCCATGGTCGTGATCTCGGGGAGCTCGGCGGAGAGGTCGAGCGGCTGGAGGCCGTACAGCGGCTGGTCGTCCCCGAGCGCCGGCCCGAGCGGGTGGAGGTACGAGGCGTGCACGCCGAAGCCGCCGACGCAGAAGATCGGGCGGCGTTCGCCCCTGGGCTGGATCGGGATCATCAGCGGGCTCTCGCTGAGGAGCGCGCGCGGCTCGGGCGCGTCGAGCTCGCGCGCGAGCGCGCGCAGGCTCGGCAGCTCGAACAGCGCGCCGATCGAGATCGAGCGCCCGAGCTCCGACTCGACGCGCAGCACCATCGTCAGCGCGAGCAGCGAGTGCCCGCCGAGGCGGAAGAAGTTGTCGTTCGCGCCGACGCGCTCGACCTCGAGGACCTCCTCCCAGATCGTCGCGAGCGCGCGCTCGAGCGGGGTCTCGGGCGCGACGAAGTCGTCGCGCGGCGCGTCCCCGTCGCCCGGGGCCGGGAGCGCGCGACGGTCGACCTTGCCGTTGGCGTTGAGCGGGAACGCGTCGCGCTGGACGTAGAGCTCGGGGACCATGTAGGGCGGCAGGCTCGCCGCGAGCGCCTCGCGCAGCGCGTCGCTCGTCGTCGTTCGTCCCGGGGTCGCGCGCCAGTGGGCGACGAGGCGCTGCGCCGGGGCCTCGCCGACGACGACCACGACGGCCTGCTCAACATCCGCGAGGCGCTCGAGCGCCGCCTCGATCTCGCCGAGCTCGACGCGAAAGCCCCGCAGCTTGACCTGGTTGTCGAGTCGGCCGAGATACTCGAGCTCGCCGTCGGGGCGGTGGCGACCGAGGTCGCCGGTCCGGTACAGCCGGCCAGGCCCGAAGGGGTCCTCGATGAAGCGCTCCCGCGTGAGCTCGGGGCGTCGCCAGTAGCCGCGGCTGACGCCCGCGCCGCCGATGGTGATCTCGCCGGGGACGCCCTCGGGCACGGGCCGACCGCGGCGGTCGAGGAGGTACACGCGCGTGCCGGCGATCGGGCGCCCGAGCGTCGGCTCGCGCGGGTCGTCGCGTCGCGGTCGCGAGTAGGTCGAGAACGTCGTGGTCTCCGTCGGCCCGTAGATGTTGTAGACGCGCTCGACGCCCGGGAGCTCGAAGACGCGCCGCGCGAGCTCGCCGGTGAGCCGCTCGCCCGCGAGGTTGATCGCGCGCGCGCGCGGCGGCACCCGCCCGGCGCGCGCGAGCTCCGACATGGCGGAAGGGACAAGCGAGAGCAGCGTGACGCGCTCGCTGGCGGGCGCGCGTGGGAGCGCGAGCGCGTCCTCGGCGAGCAGCACGGCGCCGCCGACCGTGAGCGGCAGGAAGATCTCGAGGATCGAGTAGTCGAAGCAGATCGACGCGCACGCGGAGACGAGCTCGAGGTCCTCGGGCTCGTACTGGGCGCGCGCCGCCGCCAGCATCGCCACGGTGTTGCGGTGCTCGATCGCGACGCCCTTCGGGCGCCCGGTCGAGCCGGAGGTGTAGATGATGTAGGCGAGGCGCTCCGGGGAGACCGGCTCGAGCGCCGCGTCGGGCTCGGCCGCGATGCGCTCCGCGTCGCCGTCGAGCGCGACGATCATCGCGCGATCGCGGACGAAGGAGGACGCGAGCCCGCGCTGCGTGACCACGAGCGTCGCGTCGGCGTCCTCGAGCATCAGCGCCTTGCGAGCGTCCGGGTAGCCGGGATCGATCGGGACGTACGCGCCGCCGGCCTTGAGGATCGCCAGCAGCGTCACGATCATCGCGTCGGTGCGGTCGAGGCACACGGCGACGCGGCGCTCGTCGCCGACGCCCCGGCGCCGGAGGTAGCGCGCGAGCTGGTTGGCGCGGCGATCGAGCGCGCCGTACGGGAGGCTGCGGCCGCCGTAGAGCACCGCCGGCGCGTCGGGGGTCCGCCGCGCCTGGGCTTCGAACAGCGCGTGGACGCTGCGGTCGCGCGGGCGCGCGGGCGCGGTCTGGCTCCACTCCTCGAGCGCGCGCGCGCGCTCGGGCGCCGTCAGCAGCGGGAGCTCGCCGACGCGCGGCGCGGGCGTCTCGAGCATGCCCCGGAGGACCTGCTCGATGTGCCCGACCATGCGCTCGACGCTCGCGCGCTCGAACAGCGCCGCGTCGTACTCGATCGAGAAGTGCAGCCGCGGGCCGGGGATCGCGGTGACGACGATCGGGTAGTGCGTGGGGTCCGAGGCGTCGCGGAAGCGGACGGAGAGCTCGGGATCGCTGAACGCGTCGGCGTCGAAGGGGTAGTCCTGGTAGACGAGCACGCTGCGGAACAGCGGGGTCCCGACGGGCACGCCGGTGCGGCGCTGAATCTCGACGAGCGGCGTGATCTGGTGGGCGCGCGCGGCCGCCTGCTGCTCCTGCAGCGCGCGCAGCCACGCCCACACGTCGGCGCGCTCGTCGACGCGCACGCGCACGGGCAGCATGTGGATGAACAGCCCGACCATGGACTCGATCCCGCGCACCGCGACGTCGCGCCCGGAGACGACGGTCCCGAACATCACGTCCTCGAGGCCGCTGTAGCGGCTCAGCACGAGCCCCCACGCGCCGGCGAGGACGGTGGCGAGGGTCAGGCGGGCCTCGTCGGCGGCGCGGCGCAGCGCGGCGGTGAGGGCCTCTGGGAGGTGCACGTCGTGGAGCCGCAGGCCCTGCTCCGGGCCCGGCACCGCACGCTCGATGGCCAGCGGCGTCGGCGACTCGACGCCCTGCATCGCGCGCCCCCAGTGCGCGGCCGCGCGCGCGTGATCCTGCGCGCGCCACCACCGGAGGTAGCGCTCGTAGGGCGCGTCGGGGAGGCGGGGCGGCGCGCGGTGAGCTCGCAGCGCCCGGTAGGTCTGCAGCAGCTCGCGCAGGAGCACCGACATGCTCCAGCCGTCCATCAGGATGTGATGCGAGTCCCACAGCAGCGTGTGCTCGAGCGCGCCGGTGCGCACGAGCGTGACGCGGTTGACGGGCGCGACGTCGAGGGGGAGCGGTCGCGCCGCGAGCTCGCGCGCGAGCTCGCCGAGCTCGTGCTCGCGCGCCGCCGCGTCGACGGGCCCGTCGCGCCAGTCGAGGACCTCGAGCTGAAGCGGCGCGCGCCGCAGGACGACCTGAACGGGCTCGCGCAGGCCGTCCTGGAGGAAGCAGCTCCGCAGCGCCTCGTGGCGGCCCGCGACGTGATCCCACGAGGCGCGCAGGGACTCGACGTCGAGCGCGCCGTGGAGCGTGAGCGAGATCTGGGTCGTGTACGGGGTCGAGCCGTGCGCCGGGCTGGCGTGCAGGCTGTGGTACAGCATGCCCTGCTGCAGCGGGGTGAGCGGGTAGATCGCCGCGAGCCGCTCGCGCCCGGTCTCGCCGACGCGGCGTCCGAGCGCGGCGAGCTCGGCCCGCGTGAGCGCGGCGAGCGGGAAGTCGCTCGGCGACCACGCGCCGCGGGACGACGCGCAGTGCTGGATGAGCCGCCGGAGCTCGGCCGCGAGCTCGTCCGCGAGCCGGGCGATGGTCGCGTCGTCGTGGAGCGCGCGGCTGTAGGTGACGCCGAGCTCGAGCGCGCCGTCGCGCACGAGCCCGTTGAGCTCGAGCGTGTGCGGTCGCGGGCCGCGGGCGAGGATCATCGGCCCGACGCCCTCGCGCGCGACGGCGAAGCGCGGGTCGAGCTCGCGGCGCAGAGGGCCGAGGTAGTTGAAGCTGATGGCCGGCGCCGGCCACCGCAGCGCGGCGCCGTCGGGGTTGAGGTAGCGCAGCAGGCCGTAGCCGACGCCGCGACGCGGGATCGCGCGGAGCTGCTCCTTGACCGCGAGCAGCGCGCCCTCGACGTCATCGTCCGCCGGGAGCTCGAGCCGCGCGGGGTACAGCGAGGTGAACCACCCGACGGTGCGCGACAGCTCGACGTCTTCGAGCAGGTCCTCGCGCCCGTGGCCCTCGAGGTCGATCCAGACCGCGCGGCGATCGCCCCAGCGCGCGACGACCCGCGCGATCGCGGCGAGGAGCAGCTCGTGGACGCCGAGGCTGTAGGGGGCGAGCGCGTCGGTGAGGAGGCGGCGGGTCTCCTCCACGCTCAGCGTGACGCGGCGCTCGGCGGCGGACTCACGGGTGTTGTCCCCGTCGGGGTGATCGAGTGGGAGCGGACGCGGCGGCGGGGCCGTCGTGATCGCGCGCTCGCGCGAGAGGTCAGCGGCGCGCGCGTACTCGTGGACGCGCTCGGCCCAGCGCTTGAAGGAGGTGGTCTTGGCCGGCAGCGAGACGGGCTCCCCGGCCGCGAGCTGGCGGTAGACCGCGAGCAGATCGGGGAGCAGGAGCTGCCACGAGACCGCGTCGACGACGAGGTGGTGGACGGTGAGGAGCAGGCGGCAGGGCGCGTCGCTCGCGAAGTACACGATCGCGGCCTTCACCAGCGGGCCGCGCGAGACGTCGAGGCTCGAGCGCAGCCCGATCGCGACGCGCTCGATCGCCGCGGCGCGCTCGGCTTCGTCGAGCGCCGCGGCGTCCGAGACCTCCTCGATCACGACCTCGACGTCGTCGACGGCCTCGAGGCACTCCTGGGCCCACGCGCCGTCGGGCCCGCGGGTGAAGCGGAGGCGCAGCGCGTCGTGGTGGGCTTGCAGGTAGTTGAGCGCGAGCTGCACGAGGATCGGGTCGAGCTCGGCGGGCGCCTCGAGCGCGACGGTCTGATCGAAGCGGTGCAGCAGCGACGGGGCGCGATCAACCTGTTCGAAGAACCACCTCTGGATCGCGGTCAGCGGCGCCGGGCCGCGCACGCGCGTCTGCTCGGCGCTCGCGCGCTCGACCACCGAGGCCGCCGCGAGCTCGGCGACGGTCTGGTGCTCGAACAGCTGACCGCTGCGCAGCGAGAGCCCGACCTCCTGCGCGCGGGTCACGACCTGGATGCCCTGGATCGAGTCTCCGCCGAGCTCGAAGAAGTTGTCGTGGACGCCGACGCGCTCGACCTTGAGGACCTCGCGCCAGATCCTCACGAGCTCGCGCTCGGCGTCGTTGCGCGGCGCGTCGACGCCGTCCTGCGCGCCGCGCGGCGCCTCGGGCGACGGCAGCGCGCGCGCGTCGAGCTTGCCGCTCGGCGTGAGCGGGAGGCGCCGAAGCGCGAGGATCGACGACGGCACGAGGAACGCCGGCAGCCGCTCGCGCAGCGCCTGGCGGGCGCGCTCGCCCAGCTCCGCGATGTCGTCGTCACGATCGCTCGCGCGTCGCGGCGTGACGTAGGCGACGAGCCGCGCCGGCGCGCCGTCCGTGCCGACGACGCTCGTGACCACCGCGTCGCCGATCTCGTCCATGCTCTTGAGGACATGCTCGATCTCGGCGGGCTCGACGCGGTGGCCGCGGATCTTGAGCTGGCTGTCGACGCGACCGACGAACTCGAGCTCGGGCGGCTCGCGCTCGCCCACGCGGTAGCGCGCGAGGTCGCCGGTGAGGTAGAGCCGCCCGGCGCCGAAGGAGCTCTCGACGAACTTCTCCGCGGTCCGCTTGGGGCGGTTGAGGTAGCCGCGGGCGACGCCGACGCCGGCGAGCGCGAGCTCGCCGACGGCGCCAGGCGGCGCGAGCTGACCCCAGCGGTCGAGGACGTAGACGCGCGTGTTGGCGATCGGGCGCCCGATCGGCGGCGGGCGATCACCCGGGACGCAGCGGGCGTGCGTCGCCAGGATCGAGCCCTCGGTCGGGCCGTAGAGGTTCAGCATGCGGCGCCCCGGCGCCCAGCGCTGGACGAGCGCGGCCGAGCAGCGCTCCCCGGCGACGACGAGCGTCCGCAGCGACGGGAGCGGGCGCTCCGGCAGCGCCGCGAGCATGCTCGGCGGGAGCAGCGTGTGCGTGATGGCCTCGCGCTCGATGAGCTCGACGAGCCCGCTCCCGAGGAACGCGCTGTCTCGCGGCGTGAGGTAGACGGTGCCGCCGGCGCACAGCATGACGTAGAGGTGGGCGAGCGCGCCGTCGAAGCTGAACGAGAGCACGTGCGCGTGGCGTGTGCCGGGGCCGGTCTCCATGATCCGGACGTGCGCCTCGATCGCGTTGTCGAGCCCGCGGTGCTCGACGAGCACGCCGTTCGGCCTGCCCGTTGAGCCAGACGTGTAGATGACGTAGGCGAGCGCGTCGGGCTCGGTCGGCGTCGTCGTCGTCGCCGCCGCCTCGGCCGCGCGCGTCGACTCGAGCGCGACCAGCTCGGCGCCGCGCGCCGGCACGCGGGCGCGCGTCGACTCGCTCGTCAGCACGAGCGGCGCGCCGGTGTCCTCGAGGATGAACGCGAGCCGCTGCGGCGGGTGCGTCGGGTCGAGCGTCACGAACGCGCACCCGGCCTTGTGCACGCCGAGGAGCGCGGCGACGAGCTCCGCCGAGCGCTCCACGCACACGCCGATGAGCGCGCCCGGCTGCACGTCGCGCGCTCGCAGGAGGCTCGCTATCTGCTCCGCGCGCGCGTCGAGCTCGCCGTAGGTCACCGCGCGGCCGCCCGCGCAGAGGTCGACGAGCGCGACCGCCTCGGGGGCGCGCGCGGCCTGCTCGGCGACGCGCTGGTGCACGCGCCGCTCGACGGGCGGCGCGTCGGTCTGGTTCCAGCCGGTGAGCAGCCGCCGTCGCTCGTCGTCCTCGAGCAGCTCGTAGTCGCTGACGCGGCGACCCTGGTCGCGCGCGACGCCCCGCAGCAGCCGCTCGAAGCGCGCGCAGAGCCGCTCGATAGTTGACCGATCGAACAGGTCCGAGTTGTACTCGGCCGCGATCTCGAGGCTGTCCTCGAGCTCCGAGATCCACAGCGCGACGTCGAGCTTGGCGACGCGGAAGCGGTGCTCGCCGCGGGTCGACGTGATCCCGGGGAGCTCGAGGCCGCCGCGCGAGAACCTCTCGAGCGAGAGCGCGGCCGACGTGAAGGGGTTGCGCCCGGCGCGTCGCGCGGGGCGGAGGCCCTCGACGACGCGTTCGAACGGGAGGTCCTCGTGCTCGCCGGCGGCGAGCAGCGCGTCGCGGGTGCGCCGGGCGAAGTCGGCGAAGCGCGGATCGTCCGAGAGGTCCCCGCGGATCATCGCGATGTTGAAGAAGTGCCCGATCACGCCCTCGAGATCGGGGTGCCGGCGGGCGACGGTCCCCGAGGCGACGGCGAAGTCGAGCTGTCCCGAGAGGCGGGCGAGCAGCGCCTGGAACGCGGCGAACAGCGTCGCGTGGAGGTTCACGCCGACGGCCTCGCTGGCGGCGCGCAGCGCTCGCGTCAGCCCGCGGTCGACGCGGCGCACCAGCAGCTCGCCGCGGAACGACTCCTCCGGCGCGGTCGGTCGGTCGGCGGGGAGCCGCAGCAGCGGCAGCTCGGCGAGCGCCTCGCGCCAGTGCTCGAGGTGTCGCGCGGCCGTGTGCTCCGTGAGCCGCTGCGCGTGCCAGCGGCTGTAGTCCGCGTACTGGAGCGGCGGCGGCGGGAGCGGGGACGCGCGCCCGCGCGTGTACGCGGCGTAGAGCGCGTTCAGCTCGCGGACCAGGATCGACAGCGACCAGCCGTCGCAGACGATGTGGTGGACGACGATGGCGAGCACGTGGCGCGCCGGCGCCAGGCGCAGCAGCGCGGCGCGCAGGAGCGGGCCGCGCTCGAGATCGAAGGCGCGGTGGAGCTCGTCGTCGAGGCGACGCGCGAGCGCCTCGTCGCGCGCGCCGGGGTCGAGCGCGTCGAGCTCCACGGCGACGAGCTCGAGCGGCGCCGGGGGGTGGATCACCTGGACCGGGCCGTCCGCCGCGAGCCGAAAGGTGGTGCGCAGCGACTCGTGGCGGCGGATGATCTCCGTGAGCGCGCGCCCCAGCGCGCGCGCGTCGAGGGGCCCCGAGAGCTCGCTGACGAAGGGGACGTTGTACGCGACGCTGCCGCCCTCGATCTGGCTCACGGACCACAGACCGCGCTGCGCCGGCGAGATCGGCACGACGCCGTCGTGCGGCCGTGGCCGCAGCTGCTGGTGCTGCTCGGCGTCGCGCCCCTGGCGGAGGAAGGTCAGCAGCGCCTCCTTGTGCTGCCGGAGCGCCGCGATGATCTCGTCGGTCATCGCGCCCTCCGGGGCGCTGTAGCCGAGGTAGCCGTCGTCGTCCCAGATGCTGATCTCGAGGGACGCGAGGCGCGTGAGCAGTTCGTGGATGGTCGTCATGAGTCGGGCCCCGAGGTTCGCCTAGGTGCTAGAGCCGTCCGCGCTGGTGGTTCGAGTCTCGCTGGAGGGGGCGGCGCTGGAGCGCCACGGTCTTGCGCACGAGCTCGACGCGCCGCGCCAGCTCGTGGATCGTCGGGCGCTCGAGCAGCGCGCGGACCGGGAGCTCGACGCCGACGCGCGCGGGCAGGCGCGCCATCGCCTGCACGGCGAGGAGGGAGTCGCCGCCGAGCTCGAAGAAGTCGTCGTGGACGCCCACGCGGTCATGGCCGAGCAGCTCGCACCACAGCCCGGCGAGCGCGCGCTCGAGCTCGGTCTGGGGCTCGACGAGCGGGATGTCCGGGTCCCGCAGCAGCTCGGGGCGCGGCAGCGCGCCGCGGTCGACCTTCCCGTTGATGTTGATCGGGAGCGCCTCGAGCACGACGATCGCGGACGGGATCGCGTAGCTCGGCAGCGCGTCGCGGAGCTCGCGGCGCAGCGCGGTCACGAGCTCGCGCTGGCGCTCCCCGAGCAGCGGATCGTTCGCCAGCGCGCGCGGGTCCGTCGTCGCGGTCGGCGGCGCGAGCGGGACGATCGGCCGCGTGTCAGGGCCGGCGGCGATGACCGCGTCAAAGCTCCCGTCCTCGCGGCCGGCGGCCCAGCTGACCCGCGCTCGGCAGGCGCGCGCGCCCTCGAGGGCGAACAGCGACTCGGGATCCCAGGCCTCGGCGCTCGGCGCCGGCGGACTCCAGGGCGCGTCGTCGTCGCGGGCGAGCCAGCGGCGCAGCGCGTCCGCCCGCCGCAGGCGCGCGTTGGGGATGTTGCGCAGCCAGAGGAGCTGCCCGGGCGCGGCGCGGTCGAGCCAGGCCTCGACGTCGGCGAGCGTGAGGCGCTCGGCGGCGACGTCGCGCCAGCGCGTCGGCGCGACGCCGTCCGGGCGCGCGCCGACGTGGAGCGTGACGTCGTAGCGGAACAGGGTCAGCTCGTTGGCGAAGGCGCCGCGCTTGGGCGCGACCTCGACGTGCGTGACGCTCGGGAACACGGCCGGGAGCTGGGCGAAGAACTGCGGGTGGAGCACGAGCTCGTTGTCGTGGGCGCGCGCGCGCCGGACCCGGGCGCGCAGCTCGGCGCGCGCGAGCTGGTCGCCGGCGCGGTGGTGCTCGACGGACGCGTGGTAGGTCTCGAGCAGCGGGAGGCTGCGGATATCCCCGAGGAACACGGCGCCGCGCTCGACCAGCGCGAGCGCGCGCTCGAGCACCGTGAGCAGGTAGGCGACCGAGGGGAAGTACTGCACCACCGAGTTGAGGATGACGGTGTCGAAGCGCTCGCGCTCGAGGCCGGCGAAGTCGTGCGCCGGCTGCTGCGTGACGCGGACGTGGTCGAGCCCGCCGCGCCGCGCCTTCAGCTCGGCGGCCTTCGTGATCGCGTAGGCGGCGAGGTCGGTGCCGCGGTATCGTCGCGCGCGCGGGGCGACGCGCGCGAGCAGCATGCCGGTCCCGCTGCCGATCTCGAGCACGTCGCGGGGCTCGAGCTCGAGGATGCGCTGAACGGTCGACTCGGCCCAGACGCGCATCTGCGCGGGGTCGATGTCCTCGCCGGTGTAGCTGTTCTTCCAGCCACGTAGATCGAGGAGCGGATCATCGTCGCGCGCGGGCGCGCCCGGGGCGGCCGCAGCGGGCTCGGCGTGCCGCCGCGTCGTGTCGAGATCGGGCGCGACGATCTGGTCGTAGGCCGCGTCCCAGGTGGCGACGTGGGCGAGCTCCTCCGCCCACGTGCTCTCGCGGCGCGCCGGCGTCACGTAGGCGACGAGCCGGCGCGCGCGCTCGCGCTCGGTCTCGACCGCCTTGACCACCGCCTCGCGCACGAGCGGGGAGGCGCGCAGCGCCGTCTCGACCTCCCCGAGCTCGACCCGGTAGCCGCGCAGCTTGATGAGGTTGTCGATGCGGCGGACGAACTCGAAGACCGGCGGCTCGCCCGGGCGCGCGCGGAGACGGACGAGGTCACCTGTGCGATAGGCCCGACCCGCCCCGAAGGGGTTCGGCACGAACTTGCGCGCGGTCACCTCGGGGCGATCGTGGTAGCCGCGGCCGAGCCCCACGCCCGCGAGGTACAGCTCCCCGGCGACGCCGGCGGGCACGAGCTGACCCCAGCGATCGACGACGTAGCCGCGGATGTTCGGGATCAGCCGGCCGATCGGCGGCGGGCGGCCGTCCGGGACGCACAGGCCGTAGGACACCAGGATCGAGGTCTCGGTGGGGCCGTAGATGTTGATCAGGCGGCGCGTCCTGCCCCAGCGCTCGACGATCTCGGGCGTGCAGCGCTCGCCGCCGACCGCGATCGTCCGCAGCGTCGGGAGCTCCGCGTCCGGCATGGCCGCGAGCATCGCCGGCGGGAAGAAGGTGTGCGTGATCGCCTCGCGCTCGATCAGCTCGATCAGCGCCGGGCCGAGGAAGTCGCCCTCGCGCGGCGCGAGGTAGACGGCGCCGCCGCAGGCGAGCATCCAGAACAGCTTGGCCAGCGCGCCGTCGAAGTTGAACGAGAGCACGTGCACCAGGCGAGCGTCGCGGCCGCACTCGAGGAAGCGCACGGTCGCCTCGATCGAGTTGACGAGCCCGCGGTGCTCGAGCTGCGCGCCGTTCGGGGCGCCGGTGGAGCCGGAGGTGTAGAGGACGGAGGCGAGGTCGTCGGGGCGCGCGCGCGGCTCGGGCCGGTGGCCGGGCTCGTCGTCGAGCCCGCGATCCAGGTCGACGATCGAGACCTGTCCTTCGGGGAGGATCGCGCGCAGCGACGCGCGCGTCACGAGCACGGGCGCGCGCGAGTCGGCCATCAGCGCCGCGAGGCGCCGCGGCGGGTGCTCGGGGTCGAGCGGCGTGTAGGCGCCGCCGGCCTTGAGGACGCCGAGCAGGCCGACGATCAGCGCCGTCGAGCGCTCGACGCAGAGCGCGACCAGCACGTCAGGGCCCACGCCGAGCGCGCGCAGGCGGTGGGCGACTTGGTTGGCGCGGCGATCGAGCTCGCCGTAGGTGATCGGGACCCCGCGGCCGCCCGCTGGCTGACCGCAGAAGTCGACGACCGCGACGGCGTCGGGGTCGCGGTCCGCCTGCGCCTCGAACAGCTCGTGGATGCACGCGCCGTCGGAGAACGGCGCCGCGCTGTCGCTCCACAGGCCGAGCAGCGCCGCGCGCTCGGCCGCGGCGAGCATCGGGAGCGTGGAGATCGGGCGGGCGGGATCCTCGACGGCGCCGCGCGCCATGGTCTCGAGGTGCCCGGCCATGCGCGCGATCGTGTCGGCCTCGAACAGCTCGGTGTTGTAGCGCAGGCCGAGCTCGAGCCCCGCGGCGTGCTCGGTGACCTCGACGATCAGGTCGACCTCGCTGATCGTCTGCGCCAGCGAGACCCGCGTGAAGCGGGCGTCGCCGACCGCGACCGTCTCGCCAGCCATGAGCCTGTGCGCGGTCTCGCCGAGCGCCTGGGCCCGCTGGTAGGAGAACATCACCTGGAACACGGGCGGCCTGCTCGGGTCGCGCTCGCGCAGCAGATCCTTCGCGAGCAGCGGGAACGGGTAGTCCTGGCGCTCGAGGGCCTCGAGCGCGCGCGCCCGGACCTGCCGCAGCAGCGCCGCGAAGCTCGGCGGGTCGTCGGCCGAGAGCTGCGCTCGCACGACGATCGCGTTCACCATGTAGCCGAAGGTCGCCGCGAGCTCCTCGCGCTCCCGCAGGGCCGCGGCCGAGCCGACGCAGAAGTCCTCCTGCCCGCTGTAGCGGTGCAAGAGCGCCTGCACGAGCGCCATGAAGATCATGTAGAGCGTGACGCCCTCGGCGCGCCCGAGCGCGCGCAGGCGCTCGACGAGCGCCGGGTCGAGCGCGCGGGTGTGCGTCGCGCCCGAGAAGCGCTGCAGCGGGGGGCGCGGGTGATCGGTCGGGAGCTCGAGCACGAGCGGGGCGCCCGCGAGCGCCTCGGTCGCGGCGCGCCGCAGCGACTCGCCGCGCGTCTCCAGCAGCGCGCGCTGCTCACGGACGAAGTGCAGGTAGGTCCGCCGCTGCGGCGGGAGCGGGTTGGGGGCGCCGTCGGCCGCGTAGAGCCGCAGCAGCTCGTCGCCCATCATCCGGATCGACCAGCCGTCGACCGCCACGTGGTGAACGCAGAGCAGCAGCGTCGAGCGCCCGACGCCCTGGTGAAAGAGACAGGCTCGAAACCCGCCCTCGACCGCGAGCTCGAACGGGCGGTGCACCACCGCCGCGGCCGCGCGCTCGAGCGACGCGGGGCTCCAGCCCGCCGCGTCGACCACCTCCAGCGGGGCGCGGAGGTGGGCGCGGATGAGCTGCCGCGGGCGACCGTCGCGCTCGACGTAGCGCGCGCGCAGCAGCAGGTGGCGATCGACGAGGCGCTGCAGCGCGCGTCGCAGCGCCGGGACGTGGTCGTCGGGGGACTCGACGCGCAGCGCGACGCCGACGTTGTAGGCCGAGCTCTCGGGCGCGCTGGTCTGGATGTACCAGAGGCCCTCCTGGCCGACGGAGAGGGGCGCGTCGAAGCTGTGCTCGGGCAGCAGGCGCACGAGCGCGTCCTTGTTGGCGCGCAGCGCCTCGAGCCGCGCGCGCGACAGCACGCCGTCGGGGGCGCGCACGCGCAGGCGGTCGTCCTCGAGCGAGAGCTCGGCGCCCGAGAGGAGCAGTTCTTCAACCAGCGCGGTCAACTCGTTCATAATTCGATGTCCGTCCAGCGGTCGTCGCTCGGGGGCGCCTCGCGCTCGGCGGCCGCGGGCCGACTCGCGAGCGCGAGCGCGTGCAGCCGCGCGACCGTCATGTCTCGCAGCAGCCGCGTCATCGGGATGTCCACGTCGAGCTCGCGCTTGAGCTTGTGCTTGAGCTCGAGGCCCATGAGCGAGTCCATGCCGAGCGCGGTCAGGGGCCGGTCGTCGTCGAGCCGCGCCGACGGCAGGCGGAGCACGCGGGCGATCTGGTCGCGGAGCCAGTCTCGGATCAGCGTCGCGCGCTCGCCGGGCGCGGCGCGATCGAGCCGCCGCGAGAGCCGCTCGGCCGGCGGCGCGTGCCCGCCGAGCAGCGAGGCGAAGCGCGGGAGCTGGGCGACCGCAGGCACGAGCTCGGCCCAGGCGCGCGCGTCGAGCGGCACGACGATCGCCTGCGCGCGGTCGCTCGCGAGCAGGCGCTCGAGCGCCGCGAGGCCGTCTTCACGGGAGAGGCTCCGCGCGCCGCGGGCTCGCAGGCGCGCGCCGCGGTGGTCGCCGTCCGCCGCGAGACCTGTCTCGGAGAACAGGCCCCAGTCGACGCTGAGCGCCGGCAGCCCGCGGCGCCGGCGGTAGCGCGCGAGGCCGTCGAGCGCCGCGTTCGCGGCGGCGTAATTCGCCTGCCCGGGCGCGCCGAGGACGCCCGCGCCCGAGGCGTAGAGGACGAAGAAGTCGAGCTCGAGATCCCGCGTCAGCGCGTGCAGGTGCAGGGCGCCCAGCGCCTTGGGGTCGCTCACCGTCTGAAGGCGCGCGCGCGACTGATCGCGCAGCAGCGCGTCGTCGAGCACCCCCGCGGCGTGAATGACCCCGGCGAGCGGGAGCCCGTCGCGCTCGAGCTCGGCGCGCACGCCCGCGAGCGCGGCCCGGTCGGCGACGTTCGCCCGGTGCACCGTCACGCGCGCGCCCGCGCGCCGCATCGCGTCGATCGCCTCGCGCTGGCGCGACGTCGTGACCCCGGCGCGCCCGACCAGCGCGAGCTGGCCAGCGCCGCGCGACGCGAGCCAGCCGGCGGCGCTGAGGCCGAGGCCGCCGAGGCCGCCGGTGATCAGGTACGCGCGGTCGGCACGGATCTGCGGCGCGCGCGGGGCCGAGCCGGGGGCGTTCGGGCGCCGGGTTACGCGGGTCACGAGTCGCGCGCCGTCGTGCAGCGCGAGCTCTTGCTCATCGGCGTCGGCGAGCAGCTCGGCGAGCAGCGCGGACAGCTCATCCGGCGGGCGCGCGGGGTCGAGGTCGACCGCGGCGCAGCGCAGCTCGGGGTGCTCGAGCGCGATGGTCCGCGCGAGCCCGAGCTGCGGGGCCTGGGTGAACGCGGCCGCGTCGCCGTGACGTTGCGCCCCGCGGGTCACGAGCCACAGGCGGGGCGGGCTCGCGTCGTCGTCGCGGAGGAGGGCCTGAGCCGTGTGCAGCAGGCTCAGCGCCCCGCGCTCCAGCGCCCCGGGCAGCGCGTCGGCGTCGACCCGCGCGGGCTCGGGGTCGTCGAGGCTGCGGAGGTGCACGATCGCCGTCGGTCCGCGGGCGCCGAAGCAGTCGGCCACGAGCGCGCGTACGCCCTCGGGGCGCGTGTCGTCCACGCGCCGGCCTCCGGACGCGGCCGCGCCGTCGCCGTGGGCGTGCGCGACCGTGTGGCCGGCGCGCGCGAGCGCGTCGTGGAGCGCGACGCCGAGCCCGTCGCCGTCGCCGAGGATCAGGTAGCGACCGCGGGCGACCGTCGCGGCGGGCCGTTCACGCGGCGTCCACGTCTGCTCGAGGAGCCAGGTATCCACAGGCGCGGTCGTCAGCTCCTGGGCGACGAGCCCGCGCAGCTCGGCCACGAGCGCCCCGCGCTCGTCGACGACGCGCACGTCGGCGCGGGCGCGCCCGCGCTCGTCCGCGCCCTGGTCAAAGCGCGCGTGGCACCACAGCGCTTGACCGGGTCGTTGGGTCACGTGCAGCGACGAGAGCGCGACCGGCAGCCGCGGGCGCGCGCCGTCCGTCAGCGACGCGGCCATGACGTGGAGACACGCGTCGAGCAGGGCGGGGTGCACGAGGTAGCGGCCCTGGCGCTCGACCGTCTCGGGCAGGCGCACGCGCGCGAGCGCCTCGCCAGCGCCGGCGCGCAGCTCGACGAGCCCCTGGAAGGCGGGTCCGTAGTCGAGGCCGACGCGCGCGAGCGCGTCGTAGATCGCGGGGGCCGGCGTGACGTCGGAGAGCCGGCGCCGCAGCGCGGCGAGCTCGAGCGGGGGCGGGCGCGGGGCGTTGCGCTCGACGATCGCCAGGCCGCGCGCGTGGATGATCCACGCGCCGCCGGACCCCTGACTCGCGACGTGCACTCGCGCGACGCCGTGGCCCGCCGCGGTCGCGACGATCTGCGCGCGCGCCGGCGCGTCGTCGGCGAACACGAGCGCCTCGACGAACTCGACGTCGCGCAGCGCGACGCGGTCACCGAGGTACTCGGCGCCCGCCGCGAGCATCATCTCGAGGTAGCCCGCGCCGGGGAACACCGCGATGTCGAGCACGCGATGATCCGCGATCCAGGGCAGCCGCGTCGCGTCGAGGGTCCGCTCCCACAGGCGCGTGGAGGGGTCGATCGCGAGGGACTGCGACGGGCCGAGCAGCGGGTGCCCGCCCGCGCGCTCACGCGGTCGCGCGCCGGTCGAGATCCAGTAGCGCTCGCGCTGCCAGGCGTAGGTCGGCAGCGAGACGCGTCGCCCCGCGGGGAGCACGGCGCGCCAGTTGACGGGGTGACCGAGCGACCACGCGGCGCCCAGCGCGTCGAGCAGCGCGCCGCGCTCCGGCTGCTCGCGGCGCGTGGAGGCGAGCGCGGCGCCCGAAGATCCATGCGCGCGCAGCAGCTCGCGGACCGCGGTCGTGAGGATCGGGTGGGGGCTCATCTCGATGAAGAGCGCGTGCTCGCGCTCGATCAGCGCGCGCGCGACGTCGGCGAAGCGCACCGGCTCGCGCAGGTTTCGGGCCCAGTAGCCGGCGTCGAGCTCGGCGCCGCGCAGCGGCGCGCCGGTGACCGTCGACCACATCGGCAGGCGGGCGGGCTGCGGCGCGAGCTCGCGGAGGGCGTCGCGCAGCGCGGGGAGCAGCGGGTCGACCTGCGGGCTGTGGCTGGCGACGTCGACCTTGATCCGGCGCGTGAACACGCCGCGGGCGTCCAGCGCCTCGAGGAGCTCGGCCAGCGCGTCGGGGTCACCCGAGAGCACGGTCGCGTTCGGGCTGTTGCTCACGGCGACGCTGACGCGGCGCTCGTGGTCCGCGACGGCGCGGCGCGCCTCCTCGAGCGGCAGCTCGACCAGCGCCATCTCGCCGGCGCCGCTGAGGCGCCGAAGAAGCTGACTCCGGCGACAGATCACCGCGACCGCGTCCGCGAGCGTGAGCGCGCCGGCGACGTGGGCGGCCGCGACCTCGCCCATGCTGTGCCCGACCACCGCGTCGGGCTCGAGCCCCCAGGCGCGCCACAGCGTCGCGAGCGCGACCTCGACGGCGAACAGCGCGGGCTGGACCCGGTCGATGCGCGTCAGGTAGGCGGCCTCGTCGTCGTGGAGCGCGGCGATCGGGGACCAGCCCGCCTCGTGCTGGACGGCGCGGTCGCAGCGGGTGAACGCCTCGCGAAAGACTGGCTCTCGCGCCAGCAGCTCGCGCCCCATCCCGCGCCACTGGCTCCCCTGACCGGGGAACACGAACACGACCCTCGGGCGCGTCGCGGCGCTGCGCGCCCGCGAGACCCCGGGCGGCGGCTCGGCGTCGGGCGCGAGCGCGGCGAGCCCCGCGAGCGCCTCGCGCAGCTCGTCGCGCGTGGCGGCCGTGAGCGCGAGCCGGCGCGAGAGGTGCGAGCGCGTCGTGGCGAGGCTGAACGCGACGTCCTCGAGGCGCGGCTCGTCGGGCGCGTCGAGCCGCGCCCGCAGGCGCGCGGCCGCGTCGACGAGCGCGGCGTCGCTGCGCGCCGAGAGCACGACGAGCGTGTCGATCGCGGGCGCGTCGGCGCGCGCTGGCGCTGCGGGCGTCGGCGCCTCCTCGAGCACGATGTGGACGTTGGTCCCGCTCATGCCGAACGAGCTCACGCCCGCGCGGCGAGCTCGAGCGCCGCGCGGCCACGAGACGCCGGCGCTCGCCAGCCGCAGCGCGCTGCCCTCCAGGCGCACGCGGGGGTTGAGAGTACGAAAGTGCAGGTTGCCGGGGATCCGCTCGTGACGGAGCGCGAGCGCGGTCTTGAGCACGCCGGCGACGCCCGCCGCGGCCTCGAGGTGACCGAGGTTGGTCTTCACGGCGCCGAGCGTGCAGGGTCGCCCGTCGGCGCGCGTCGGGAACACGGCCCGCAGCGCGTCGACCTCGATCGGGTCGCCGAGCGCGGTGCCGGTGCCGTGGGTCTCGACGAAGTCGATGTCCTCGGGCGCGAGCTCGGCGTCGCGCAGCGCGGCGCGGAGCAGCTCCTCCTGCGCGCGCACGTTGGGCGCGGTCAGCCCGGTAGAGCGCCCGTCTTGGTTCATCGCGGAGCCGCGGATGACCGCGAGCACGCGGTCGCCGTCGCGGCGCGCGTCGTCGAGGCGCTTGAGCACGACGACGCCGCAGCCCTCGCCGCGCGCGTAGCCGTTGGCGAGCGCGTCGAAGGTCTTGCAGCGGCCGTCGGGGGCCAGCGCCTGGGTGCGCCCGAGCGCGCCCATCATCGTGGCCGAGAGCAGCACGTTGACCCCGCCGGCGAGCGCGAGCGCGCACTCGCGCGCGCGCAGGCTGCGACAGGCGAGGTGGATCGCGGTCAGCGACGACGAGCACGCGGTGTCGAGCGTGACGCACGGGCCCTGCAGGCCCCAGGTGTACGCGAGGCGCCCGGCGGCGACGCTCAGCAGGTTCCCGGTGACGGCGTAGGCGTCCTGCTCGTCGCCGAGTCGCCGCGCGACGAGGGCGCCGTAGTCGCTGACGCAGGCGCCGACGTACACGCCCGTGTCGCTGCCGGCGAGCGCGCTCGCCGGGACGCCGGCGTCCTCGAGCGCCTCCCAGGTCACCTCGAGCAGCAGGCGGTGCTGCGGGTCGAGCGTGACCGCCTCGCGCGGCGAGACGCCGAAGAACGCGGCGTCGAAGGCCGCCGGATCGCCGCGCAGCAGGCCGGCCCAGCGAGGTATGTCGTCGGGGACAGGTTCACCGACCGCCGCCCAGCGCGCCTCGAGCGACGTCACGCCGTCGCGGCCCTCGTCGAGCAGCGCCCAGTAGCCCTCGAGGTCGTCGGCGCCGCCGGGGAAGCGGCAGCCGGCGCCGATGATCGCGACCGGGACGCGCTCGCGAGGCGCCGCGCGCTCGAGCTCGCGCTCGAGCTCGAGCGCGGAGAGGCGCTCCTTGAGCCGCCGGATCACGACGGCGGCCTTGCGCAGGCGCTCCTGTTGTGCGTCCGTCATAGCAGCGCGTCAAACTCCTCGTCGATGAGCCGCGCGCTGTCCTCGTCGCTGAGCTCCGTCAGCTCGTCGGGCGGCGCGGTGTCGGGTGACTCGGCGAGCTCGCGCGCGAGGTGCTCGGCGAGCGCGAGCACGGTCGGGTACGTCCACAGCAGCGTCGGGGGCACCTTGAGGCCGAGCTCGATCTCGATCCGGTTGCGGAGCTCGAGCCCCATGAGCGAGTCCATGCCGAGGCTCGTCAGCGGCTCCTCGACATCGAGCTCCGCCTCGGGGACGCGCAGGACCTGGGCCGCCTGCGCGCGGAGCAGCGCGCGCGTCAGGTCGGCGCGCGCTCGCCCGCGCTCGCGCCGAGCAGCCGCGCGCGCGCGGTCGTCACGGTCGTCAGGCGGTCGTCGGCCCGCGCGCGCAGCAGCAGCGGCGCGACGCGGCGGGAGCCGGCCGCGGCCGGGTACGACTCGACCCACTGCGCGGCGTCGAAGGGCGCGACGGCGAGCTGCGCCTCGCCGCTGGCGAGCGCGCGCTCGAGCGCGTCGAGGCCCTCGCGTCGGGACATGCCGCGCATGCCCGCGCTGTAGCGGGCGCGCTCGCGATCGTCGCGCGCGGCCGCCAGCCCGACGCCCGCGAAGACGCCCCAGTCGACGCTGAGCGCGGCGCGCCCCTGCGCCCGCCGGTGGTGCGCGAGCGCGTCGAGGAGCGCGTTGGCGGCCGCGTAGTTGCCGGTGCCCGCGAGGCCGAGGAGCCCGGACATCGACGCGTACAGGACGAAGAAGTCGAGCGTGAAGTCGCGCGTGAGCGCGTCGAGGTGCAGGGCGCCGCGCGCCTTCGCGGCCATGACCTCGCGCAGCCGCGCCGGCGTGAGGTCGACCAGCATGGACGGGTCCGCCACGCCGGCCGCGTGCACGACCCCCCGCAGCGGCGCGCGGGGATCGAGGGTCGCGAGCGCGCGCGCGAGCTCGTCGCGTCGCGACACGTCGGCCGCGATCACGCGCACGTCGACGCCGCGGGTCGTGAGCGCGGCGACGGCGGCGCGCTGGGCCTCGGTCGCCGCGCCGCGTCGGCCGATCAGCATGAGCCGCGCGGCGCCTCGCTCGACGAGCCACGCGGCGACCTGCAGCCCGAGCCCGCCGAGCCCGCCCGTCACCAGGTAGGTCCCGTCCTCGCGCGCGCGAAACGGCGTCGTGACGCGCGGGGGGTGCACGCGGGTGATGCGGGCGGTCAGCCGTCGCGGGCCGCGGAGCGCGAGCTCGTCCTCGGCGTCGTCCGCCAGCAGCTCGTCGACCAGCGGTTGTATGTGGTCAATTGGACATGTCGCGTCGAGGTCGACGCGGGCGCAGCGGAGCTCGGGGTGCTCCATGGCGATCACGCGGCCGAGGCCGAGCAGCGGCGCGCGCGTCGGCGTGACCCGCTCGCCGCGGCCGGTCGCCTGGGCGCCGCGGGTGACGAGCCAGAGCCGCGGCGCGTCGCGCCAGGGCGCGTGGACGAGCGCCTGAACCAGCGCGAGCGCGCTGTCGGGTCCCGCGCGAGCGCGCGCTCGAGCGCGTCCGCGTCACGCGACGCGTCCTCCTCGGGGGTGGCGGCGAGGCCCAGGTGGACCACGGCGGAGGGTGGGCGTCCGCCGAAGGCGCCGCGCAGGAGCTCGGCGGCCGCGTCGGCGCTCGTCGGCGCCTCGTCGGCGAGCGCGACGTCTTGCGCCCGCCGCTCGAGGGCCGCGCGCAGCGTCGCGCCGAGCTCGCGGCCGCCGACGAGCAGCCAGCGCCCGCGCTGCGCCGAGGGCTCCGGGCGCGCGCGCTCCTCCCACGCGACGCGCAAGAACGGCGAGTCGTCGGGCGCGCCCGCGTCGCCGCGGCAGCTCGCGTAGGCGATCCGATCGTCCAGCGCGGCGAGGTTCTCGCGCAGCAGCGCCTCCTCGGGGACCTCGTCGGGCGCCCTCCGGGCGGTCATCAGCACGTAGCTGGCCATGCGCCGGCGCAGCAGCTCGCCGAGCTGGTCGTAGGACCTCAGCGCCGCGCGCAGGCTCGCCGCGTCGCGTCGACGCTGCAGGCGCTCGAGGTTGGCCTCGTGCTCCGGGTCCTCGAGGAAGTTCGCGATCTCGGCGCTGACGTCGACGCAGTCGACGAGCCGCAGGTGACCGCGCGCGAGCGCGGCGGCCCAGCGCGCCGCGGTCGCCAGGTACGAGGAGGCCTCCTCGTGGTCGATGTCGGCGCGCAGGTTCGACACGAAGTCCGAGAGCACGAGCAGGCCGCCCGCGCGCAGCCGCGCGCCGACGTTGGTCAGCAGCGCCGACTTGTCGCGGATGTGGCACGCGACCTCGACCCCGAGCACGAGGTCGTAGTCCGACGTGAACGGCTCCGCGGCGCTGTCGCGCAGCAGCACGCGGACGCGGTCCGCGAGGCCGCGTCGCCCGATCCGCGCGCGCGCGGCCGCGAGCTGCTCCCGCGACACGGTGTGGCCGTGCAGCCGGAGGTGCGGGTGCAGCTCCGCGAGCCGCACGAGATCCGTCCCGTAGCCGCAGCCGAAGTCGAGGACGTCGCGACAGGCCGAGAATTCGACGTGCCGCAGCAGCACCTCCCGCATCTCGCGCTGCGCCGCGAGCACGCGGCGCGCCTGCTCGGGGTGGCGCTCCGGCTCGATCGTCGCCAGCAGCCAGGAGAATCCCGGGACAGGTTCAGGAAATGGCGCGAAGGTCAGGTATCGCTCGTCGTCGGCGTCGCCCTCGGCCGCCTGCGCGACCGCGTCGTAGTACGCGCCCACGTCGTCGCGCGCGCGCGCGACGTCGATCCAGCTGCGCGCGCGCTGCCACGGGTAGCTGGGCAGGCGCACGCGCCTGCCGCCCTCGGGGAACACGGCGGGCCACGCGAGCTCGCAGCCCGCCGCCCACGCGCTCGCGAGCGCCTCGAGCGCGCTGCGGGTCTCGGCGCGTCCGCTGCGGAGCGAGGCGATCAGGCGCGGCGCGGCGCGCTCGAGGCAGCGCTCGATGTTGCCGAGCAGCGCCGGCCGGGGCCCCAGCTCGAGGAACACGCGGGCGCCGAGCCCGTGCAGCGCGTTCGCGGCGTCGGCGAAGCGCACGCCCTCGCGGGCGTGCCGGACCCAGTAGTCCGCCGTGGCGATCGAGGCGTCCGCGAGCGCGCCGGTGAGGCACGAGACGAGCGGCCGCGCCGGCGCGCGGTAGCGGATCGACCGCGCCACCCGGGCGAACTCCTCGAGCATCGGCTCCATCAGCGGCGAGTGGAACGCGTGGGACACCGGCAGCGCGCGCGCGTTCGGGAAGCGCGACGCGACGGCCTCGACGGCCGCGCGCGCGCCGGAGATGACGACCTGCGTCGGCGCGTTCACGGCGGCGATGTCCACCGGCCCGCCGCAGGCGTCCACGGCCCGCCGCACCGAGTCCTCGCGCGCGTCGACCACCACCATCGCGCCGCCGGCCGGCAGCGCCTGCATGAGGCGCCCGCGGGCGCTGACCAGCCGCGTCGCGTCCTCGAGCGAGAACACGCCGGCGACGCAGGCGGCCGCCAGCTCGCCGACGCTGTGCCCGGCGAGCGCGACCGGCTCGACGCCCCACGCGCGCCACAGCGCCGCGAGGGCGTACTGCAGGGTGAACAGCGCCGGCTGCGTGTACGCTGTCTGATCGAGCAGCTTCGCCTCAGGCGCGTCGGGCTCGGCCCACATGATCTCGACGAGCGGTCGCTCGAGCGCGGCGTCGAAGCAGGACGCGCAGCGATCGAAGGCCTCGCGAAAGCGCGGCCAGGCGCCGTGGAGCTCGCGCCCCATGCCGAGCCGCTGGGACCCCTGGCCGGTGAACAGCAGCGC
Source organism: Myxococcales bacterium (assembly GCA_020633295.1). Lineage (GTDB taxonomy): Bacteria > Myxococcota_A > Polyangia > Nannocystales > Nannocystaceae > JACKDW01. The sequence goes on from JACKDW010000022.1 coordinate 66,320, forward strand.
GAGCGCGGGGCGAGCCCTCCGGACGTGACCGCGGGCGGCCCCGGGCGGCGACGCGCCCGCGGCCGCGCGGTCGAGCGACGCGAGCAGCTCCTCGCGCGACGAGGCCACGAGCGCGACGCGGCGCGCGAGCGGGCTGCGCGTGGTCGCCAGGCTGAACGCGACGTCGCCGAGCTCGCACGGCGTCGCGCGCAGGTGATCACGCAGCCGCGCGCGGGCGGCGTCGACGGCCGCAGGGGTCTTACCGGAGAGGACGAAGAAACCGGCGGGTCGCGTCGGCGCCGACTCGCGGAGCTGCGTCGGCGCCTCTTCGAGGATGACGTGCGCGTTGGTCCCGCTGAGCCCGAACGAGCTGACGCCCGCGAGCCGGGGTCTCGAGCCGCGCGGCCAGTCGCTCGCCTCGCGCGCGAGCTCGAGCGCGCTGCCCTCGAGCGGGAGCCGGGGGTTGAGCGACTGGAAGTTCAGGTTCTTGGGGACGCGCGCGCGCTCGAGGATGAGCGCGGTCTTGATCAGGCCGGCGACGCCGGCCGCCGCCTCGAGGTGGCCGATGTTGGTCTTGACCGCCCCGAGCACGCAGCGGCCGCCGTCCGGGCGCGGGTCGCCGAGCACGGCGCGCAGCGCCGCGACCTCGATCGGGTCGCCGAGCGACGTGCCGGTGCCGTGCGTCTCGACGTAGCCGATGTCCGCCGGGGTCGCGCGCGCGCTCGCCAGCGCGTCTCGTAACATGTCCTCTTGCGCATGTTGATTGGGCGCGGTGAGCCCCGACGACGCGCCGTCTTGGTTCACCGCCGAGCCGCGGATCAGCGCGCGGATGGTGTCGCCGTCGCGCAGCGCGTCGCTGAGCCGCTTGAGCACGACGAGCCCGGCCCCCTCGCCGCGGGCGAAGCCGTTGGCGAGCGCGTCGAAGGTCTTGCAGCGGCCGTCCGGCGCGAGCGCCTGGGTCCGCGCGCAGCCCTCCATGGCCTCCGCCGAGAGGATCAGGTTCACGCCGCCGGCGATCGCGAGCGCGCTCTCGCCGGCGCGCAGGCTCTGGCACGCGAGGTGGACGGTGACGAGCGACGAGGAGCAGACCGTGTCGACCGTGACGCAGGGCCCCCGCAGGCCCAAGGTGTAGGCGATCCGCCCGGCGGCGACGCTCAGCAGGTTGCCGGTGATCGTGTAGGCGTCCTGCTCGGCCCGCGGCAGCCGCCCGATGAGCCGCGCGTAGTCGGTGTTGGTCGCGCCGATGAACACGCCGGCGCGGCTGTCTCGCAGCGCGTGGGGGGGGAGGCCGGCGTCCTCGAGGGCCTCCCAGCTCAGCTCGAGGAGCAGGCGATGCTGGGGGTCGAGCGCCTGGGCCTCGCGCATCGCGATGCCGAAGAAGCCGGGGTCGAACTCGTCGACAGCGCAGGTCAGCAGACCCGCCCATCGCGGGACCTCGTCCCGGGGGCGCGCGCCGGTCAGGTCCCACCGGGGCGCGAGCTCGCTCACCGCGTCGCGACCCTCGTCGAGCAGCCGCCAGTAGCGCTCCGGATCATCGGCGCCGCCGGGGAAGCGGCAGCCGATCCCGATGATCGCGACGGGCTCGTGGCGCGCGCGGAGCAGCGCGTCGCGCTCGTTCAGGACGTCGCGCAGCGCCAGGGTCGCCTCGCGCAGTCGCTCGAGCAGCCGCGTCTCGCGTTGTGTCATGTCGCTTGTCCGCTCCTCGTGCGCGCGCGCGCGAGCGACTCGTCGAGCAGGCTGAGGAGGTCATCCTCCTCGGCGAGCCCCTCGGGCGCGCGCGCGGTCGCGTCGTCAGGTCTCGACGCGGGGTTTTTCGGGGGCGGCGCTGGGCTGTGGAGCGCGCTGGCGACGTGGGCCGCGAGCCGCGTCACGGTCGGGTGGCTCCAGAGCGCCGTCGCGGCGACGCGCACGCCGAGCGCCGCCTCGACGCGGTTGCGCAGCTCGAGGCCCATCAGCGAGTCCATGCCCAGCGACGTAAACGTCGTCTCGAGGTCGAGCGCCGACGCCTGGCACCGCAGCACGCGCGCCGCCTCGCGTCGGATCACGTCCTCGAGCAGCTGCGCGCGTCCCCCCTCGTCCGCCGCGGCGAGGCGGGCCCGGAGCGCGTCGAGCTCCGGGGCGCGGCGCGGCGAGGACCCCCCGCGCAGCAGCGGCGCCAGCGTCGTCCAGCCGCTCGCGGCCGGGTAGAACTCGATCCACTGCCGCGCGTCGAAGGGCATCACCGCCATCTGCGTGACGTCGGCGGCGAGCAGCTGCTCGAGCACCTCGAGGCCCTCGTCGGGCGTGAGGCTGCGGACGCCGCGTGTCGCCAGACGGGCGCCGCGGCGCTCGTCCGCCGCGGCCAGGCCGACCTCCGTAAACGCGCCCCAGTCGACGCTCAGCGCCGGGCGACCCCGGGCGCGCCGGTGATGGGCGAGCGCGTCGAGGAACGCGTTCGCGGCCGCGTAGTTGCCCTGACCGGGCGCGCCGATGAGCCCGGCGGCGGACGAGAACATCACGAAGAGCTCGAGCGGCGCGTCCTCGCTGAGCGCGTGCAGGTTCCACGCGCCGCGCAGCTTCGGCGCCGTCACGCTGCGGAGACGCGCGCGGCTCTGCGTCACCAGGAGCCCGTCGTCGAGGACGCCGGCCGCGTGCACGATGCCGACGAGCGGGCGCACGGAGGACGCGAGCTCGGCGAGCACGCGCGCGAGCGCGTCGCGATCGGCGACGTCGACCCGCGCGATCGAGACCGCCGCGCCGCCGGCTCGGAGGGCCTCGACCGCCGCCCGCTGATCCTCGCGCGTCACCCCGGCGCGGCCGAGGAGCACGAGGTGGCCGGCGCCGCGGGCGGCGAGCCAGGCGGCGACCCGCAGCCCGAGGCCGCCGAGGCCGCCGGTGATGAGGTAGCTGCCGTCGCCGCGCACGCGCGAGCGCGGCGCGCGATCGTCGTCGCGTGATCCAGGGTCGCGGAGCGAGCCGCGGACGAGCCGCGCGGCGTAGCGCGTCCCGTCGCGCCACGCGAGCTCCTGCTCCGAGCTGTCCCCGAGGACCTCTTGCATGAGCTCGCTGACGTCGTCCTCGGGACGCGCCGGGTCGAGGTCGACGCGGAGGCAGCGGAGCTCGGGGTGCTCCATCGCGATCACGCGCGCGAGCCCCAGCGCCGGCGCCTGCAGGGCCGCGATCGCGCGCGCGCGGCCCGGGACGGCCTGGGCGCCGCGCGTCGCCAGGATGAGGCGGGGCGCGTCGCGGTAGCCCATCGCGGCGAGCGCCTGGACCGTGTGCAGCGCGCTGTCGCAGCCGCGTCGCAGCGCGGCCTCGACCGCGTCCTCGACCGCGTCCTCGCCCCCCGCGTCGCGCTCGAGGCTGCGCAGGTGGATCACGCGCGTGGGCGCCCCGTCGGGGAACGCGTCGCGCAGCAGGCTCCGGATCGCCGCCGGATCGCCGTCGTCGACCGGCCACTCGCCGTCGGTGAGCGTGGGCGGCGCGGTCGCGATCGCGTGCACGACCTCGAGGCCCGCGGACTCGAGCGCCCGCCGGAGCGCGCGCCCGGCAGGGCCGCCGCCGAGGATCAGGTGCGGGCCAGCCGCGCGTCGATCGGCGTTGATTGAAGATGTCTCCCAGGACATCTCAATCAGGCGGTCGTCCTCGCGGCGGCTCGCGACGCGCTGGATCACGAGGTCGCGCGCGCGGAGGACGAGCTCGCCGGACGCGTCCGCGACGCGCAGCTCGGCGCGCCGCCGTCCTGGCGCGTCCGTCGCGAACAGCCGCGCGTGGCACCACAGCTCGCCCGACGACCGCTTGAGGTGCTCGAGCGCGCCCACGCCGACCGGCAGCCACGTCGCCGCGTCGTCGCCCTCGAGCGCGCCGAGCAGCACCTGGAAGCAGGCGTCGAGCGCGGCCGGGTGCAGCGCGTGTCGGCGCGCGCCCGCGGCCGCTCGAGGGGTGCGTACACGCCCCAGCGCCTCCCCGTCGCCGCGCCACAGCTCGACCACGCCGCGGAACGCGGGTCCGTACTCGAGCCCGCGCGCGGCGAGCTGCGCGTAGACCTGCGCGCTCGACTCGGGGCCCGCGAGCGCGTCGCAAAGCGCCTCCACCTCCAGGCGTTCGGCGGGCGTCGGGGCGACCGCCCGCGCGACGCCCTCGGCGTGCAGGGTCCACGGACCCGTCGACGCGCCGACCCGCTGGCTGAGGATCCGCAGCGTGGCGCGCCCCGCCTCCGCGGTCGCCACGAGCTGCACGCGCGTCGGCTCCTCCAGCAGGGTCAGCGCATCGTGGAGCTCGACGTCCGCGAGCTCGCGCGCGCCGTCGCCGAGCAGCTCGGCGGCGGCCGTGAGCGCCATCTCCAGCAGCCCCGCCGCGGGGAGCAGGACCGCGCCGTCGACTTGGTGGTCCGCCAGCCAGCGCGGTCGCGCGCGCGTGAGCTCGGACTCCCACACGCGCATCCCCGGGACCGCGGAGACGGACCGACCGTCCCCGAGCAGCGGATGCTGTCCGCGCGGGGCGCCCGGCTGACGCGGCTCGATCCAGTGTCGGGAGCGCTCCCATGGGTAGGTCGGCAGCGTGATGCGCGGGCCGGCGTCGTGGTTCCACCTGACCTCACAACCATGTGACCAGAGGGCGCCCTGCGCCTCGAGGAGCGCGCGGCGCTCGTCGACGTCGCGGCGCAGCGAGCCGACCGCGACGGGCGCGACGGCGTCCCGCCGCGCCTCCGCGATCGACGTCGTCAGCACCGGGTGCGGGCTCAGCTCGACGAACAGCCGGATGTCGTCGGCCAGCAGCGCGTCGACGGCCTCCGCGAAGCGCACCGGCAGGCGCAGGTTGTCGACCCAGTAGGCCGCGTCGAGCTCGTCGCCGCGGAGCTCGTCGCCGCGCACGGTCGAGATGAAGCGCGTCGTCGCCGGGGCGGGACGGAGACCCGCGAGCGCCTCGCGCAGCGGCTCGCGCAGCGGCTCCACCTGCGGGCTGTGGCTCGCCACGTCGACGTTGACGCGTCGGCAGAACACGCCCTCGGACTCGAGCTGGCGCAGGACATCGGCCAGCGCGCCCGGCTCCCCGGCGATCACGGTCGAGCGCGGGCCGTTGCACGCGGCGACGCTCAGCAGCGCCTCACGCCCGCGCAGCGCCTCCTCGGCCTCCGCGCGCGCGCGCTCCACCACCGCCATCTCGCCGGCCCCCGCGACGCGCTGGAGCAGCTGGCTTCGGCGACAGATTACGCGCGCCGCGTCCTCGAGCGAGAGCGCGCCGGCGACGTGCGCCGCGGCGACCTCGCCCATGCTGTGCCCCACCACCGCGTCGGGCTCGACGCCGCGCGCGCGCCAGAGCGCCGCGAGCGCGACCTGCAGCGAGAACAGGACGGGCTGGATCACCTCGACGCGCGCGTGTCGAGCGTCACCGCCGTCATCTTCACACATGTCCTCGAGGACCTGTACGACAGACCAACCTGTCTCGGCCGCGATCGCGCGGTCGCAGGCCTCGAGGCTGGCGCGGAACGCCGGCTCGCTCGCCAGCAGCTGACGACCCATCCCCGGCCACTGACCGCCTTGACCGGAGAACACGAACGCGACGCCGGGGCGCGACGGCGCGACCCTGGCGCGGGCGCAGCCAGCGGGGGTCTCGTCGGCGGCGAGCGCCGTGAGGGCCTCGTCCAGGGCCTCGCGTGAGCTGGCCACGAGCGCGGCGCGCTCGTCCATCGCGCTCCTCGTCGTCGCCAGCGCGCTCGCGACGGCGCGCGGCGTCAGGGCCGGGCGCGCGGCGAGGTGCTCGCGCAGGCGCGTAGCGACGCGCCGGAGCGCTGCGGGCGTGCGCGCCGAGATCACGAAGAGCGCCGCCGCGTCAGGCTCCGGCGGCGCGGACGGGCCGTGGTCGCGCGGCGGCGCCTCCTCGAGCACGACATGCGCGTTCGTCCCGCTGACGCCGAAGGAGCTGACGCCGGCGCGACGCGGCGCGGCGCGGCGCGGCCACGGCATCGGCTGCGCCGCGACCGTCAGCGGCAGCTCCGACCACGGCACGTGCGGGGACGGAGCGTCGAAGTGCAGGTTCGCCGGGACGCGCTCGTGGGCCAGCGCGAGCAGCACCTTCATGATCCCGACGACGCCCGCGGCCGCCTGCGTGTGGCCGAGGTTGGACTTGATCGAGCCGACGACCAGCGGACGCGGGCGCCGCGTCGACGTCCCCGTCAGCACCGCCCCGAGCGCGCCGAGCTCGATCGGATCGCCGAGCGAGGTCCCGGTCCCGTGGCACTCCACGTAGTCGAGCTGATCGGGCGAGAGCCTGGCCGAGCGCAGCGCGCTGCGGATCACCTCCTCCTGCGAGGGTCCGCTCGGCGCGGTGAGCCCGTTGCTGCGCCCGTCCTGGTTGACCGCCGAGCCCCGGATCACGCCCAGGATCGGGTCCCCATCTCGGAGCGCGTCGGGGAGGCGCTTGAGCACCAGCACGCCGCAGCCCTCGCTCCAGCCCACGCCGTCGGCGGCGGCCGAGAACGACTTGCAGCGCCCGTCGGCCGCGAGGCCGCGCAGGCGGCTGAACTCGACGAACACCGTCGGCGTCAGCATCAGCGCGACGCCCCCGGTCAGCGCCAGCGAGCACTCGCCGCGGCGCAGCGACTGACACGCGAGGTGCGTCGTCACGAGCGACGACGAGCAGGCCGTGTCGACCGCGATGCTCGGGCCCTTGAGGCCGAGCGCGTAGGAGATGCGGCCCGCCGCGACGCTCGCGGCCGAGCCCGTGCTGACGTAGCCGTCGAGCGCCTCGAGGTCGTCGATCAGCGCGCCGTACTCCTGGTACATCAGGCCGACGAACACGCCGGCGTCGCTGCCCTTCAGGCGGTCGGGGGGGACGCCGGCGCGCTCGAGCGCCTCCCAGCTCGTCTCGAGCAGCAGGCGCTGCTGCGGGTCCATGTGCGCGGCCTCGCGCGGGGAGATGCCGAAGAACGCCGGGTCGAACTGGTCGATGTCCGCGACGAAGCCGCCGCAGCGCGTGGTCACGGTCCCCGGCGCGTCGGGATCTTCGTCATACAGCGCGTCGATGTCCCAGCGCTCGGGGGGCACCTCGGCGATCGCGTCGCGGCCCGCGTCGAGCAGCGACCACAGCGACTCGGGGTCGGTCACGCCGCCGGGCAAGCGGCAGCTCATCCCGATGATCGCGATCGGCGTGTCGTCGCTGGACGTCGGCTCGACGGGCGACGACGTGGGGCGGGGCGCGGGGTCGCGGGTCGCGAGCGACTCGACGTGCGCCGAGAGCCGAGCCGTCAGCGCCTCGATCGTGGGGTGATCAAAGGCGAGCGTCGCCGGGAGCCGGGCGCCGAGTCGCCGCGCCAGCGCGTCGCGCAGCTCGATCGCCATCAGCGAGTCGAGCCCGAGCTCCTGCAGCGGTCGGCTGTCCGGGAGGGGATCGCGGTCGTCCCACGAGAGCACGCGGCGGACCGCGTCGCGGAGCTCGGCCCGGACGCGCGCGTCGCGACGCGCGGGCGGCAGCGCCGCGAGCCGCTCCGCCAGCGCGCCGCGGGCGTCGTCACGGGGCGGTCGATCGGGCGCGCGCACGAGCTCGCGCCAGAGCGGCGGCGGGGCGTGGTGCTCGCGGGCGACGGCCGCGAGCTCGAACTCGGCGATCGCGAGCAGCGCGTCGCCCCGCGAGAGCGCGCGCTCCAGCAGCGCGACGCCGCGCGCAGGCGTCAGCGCGCGGAGCCCCAGGCGCGCGAGCCGATCTTGGTGGCGCGCGTCCAGGCGCGCCACCATGCCCTCCGACCATGGTCCCCAGGCCAGGCTCTGCGCCGGGAGCCCGCGCGCGCGACGTGCCGCCGCGAGCCCGTCGAGGAAGCTGTTCGCGGCCGCGTAGCTGGCCTGGCCGGCCGAGCCGAGCGCGCTCGCCAGCGACGAGAACAGCACGAAGAAGTCGAGCGCGCGCGCGCGCGTGAGCTCGTGCAGGTTCCACGCGCCGCGGGCCTTCGGCGCGAACACCCGCGCGACGGCCTCGGCGGTGAGCGCCGTGGCGAGCCCGTCGACGAGCACGCCCGCCGCGTGCACCACGCCGCGCAGCGGGTACTCGGGCGGCAGCTGATCGATCGCGGCGGCCAGCGGCTCGCGGTCGGCGACGTCGAGCGCCGCGACCGTGACCCGCGTCCCCGCGCGCTCGAGCTCGGCGACGAGCTCGCGCGCGCCTGGCGTGTCGAGCCCGCGGCGGCCGGTGAGCAGCAGGTGCTCGGCGCCGCGGCGCGCGAGCCAGCGGGCGACGTGTCCGCCGAGCGCCCCGAGGCCGCCGGTCACGAGCGTCGTCCCGCGCGGCGTGAGCGGGGCGTGGGCTTCGCCGCGCCGGTCCGCGCGCTCCTCCGCTCGCCGCAGGCGCGCGACGTGGCGGCCGCCGCCGCGCCACGCGACCTGATCCTCGTCATCGTCGATCGTGAGCTCGCGCGCCAGCGTCGCCGCGAGCGCGTCGACCGGCTGCGCCAGCGGTAGATCGACGAGGCGCAGGCGCGCGTCCGGGTGCTCGAGCCGAACGGTCCGCCCGAGGCCCCACACGGACGATCGCGCGGCCGCGACGGGCTCGCCGGGCGTGACCGCGACAGCCCCGCGCGTGACCCAGACGAGCCGCGGACGCTGCGGTCCCGCGAGCGTGTGCCGGGAGATCGTGAGCGCCCACGAGGTGAGCGTCTCGGCGAGCACGGGCGGCGCCTCATCGTCGTGCTCAAAGAGACAGATGACGCCCGCGACGTCGCCGGCCGCGAGCGCGCGCGGGAGCTCCTCCGCGGCCGCGAGTTCGCAGCGATCGAGGAGGCCGGCGAGCTCGCGCGCCAGCGTCGGGGCGCGCGTCGGCGCGCCGTCGGTGACCAGGAGCCAACGCCCGTCTGAGCGCGGCGCGGGGGCGGGCGGGCCGCTCGCCGTCCACGCGACCTGGAACAGCGCGTCCGCGCGCGACCCCGCGGCGCCGCGCGTGATCGCGGCCGGGTCCGCGGGCTGCAGCCGGAGCCCCTCAACCTCGGCGACGAGCTCACCCGCCGCGTCGAAGAGGCGCACGTCCGCGACACGATCGTCGTCCCCGCGCAGGCGCGCGTGCACCCAGGCCGAGGTCGCGCCGGCGCGGTAGATCGAGAGTCGCCCCAGCTCGAAGGGCATCAGCAGGCCGTCCTCATCGACGTCGGGCAGCGCGGCGAGCACGACCTGGAGCCCAGCGTCGAGCAGCGTCGGCGCGAGCGTGAAGGCCGGGTCGCGCCCAGCGGGGGGCGCCGCGACCTCGGCGAGCGCCGCTCGCTCGCCCGTCCACAGCGAGCGCACGCCGCGAAAGCTGGGCCCGTAGGTGATGCCCAGCGCTTCGAAGCGCCCGTACAGCGCGTCGACGTCGAGCGCGCGCGGGCATCCGCGCCGAAGCGCGTCGAGCTCCTCCGCGGGCGGCCTGCCGGTGGCGTCGACGGACGTCGCGGTCGCGTGTCGTGTCCATCCGGTCGCGCCGGCGAGCGGCTGACTGTAGACGCCGAGCTCGAGTCCCTCGTCGCGCTCGCGCGCGCAGACCAGCTGGACGCGCAGCGGCTCGCGCTCCGGGAGCACGAGCGGCGCGATGATCGTGAGGCCCGAGACGTCGCGCGCGTCGCCCTCGCGCGCGAGCGCGGCGGCGATCATCTCGGCGAAGGCCGCCGCGGGGACCACCGCGCGCCCGGCGACGCGATGATCGTCGAGCCACGGAAGGCGATCGCGACTCAGGTGAACTTCAAAGAGCGTGGAGGCGCCCGCGTTCGGGATCCTGACGCCGAGCAGCGGGTGATCGGTCGCCTCCCCGGCGGGCGCGTCGGCGCGTTGAGGCGGGTCGATCCAGAACCGTCGGCGCTGCCACGGGTAGCGCGGGAGGCGAGCGCGTCCGGCCTCGGCCGGGAACACCTCCGCCCACGCGACGTCGTGCCCGAGCGTCCAGAGTCGGCCGAGCGCGTCGAGCGTCGACGCGAGCTCCCCGCGCCGCGGGACGACGGACGGCACCAACGACACCGGCGCGTCTTCATCCTCCGGCACGCACGCCGAGACCGAACCCAGGAGCGCCGCGGCGGCGCCGAGCTCGACGAAGGTCCGCGCGCCGGCGTCGTACAGCGCGCGCGCGCCGTCGGCGAAGCGCACCCCGTCGCGCGCGTGTCGGACCCAGTACTCGGGCGTCGCGATCGACGCGTCCGCGGGCGCGCCGGTGAGGTTGGAGATCATGGCCCGAGTCGGGGGGTGGAGGCGCACCGTCGCCGCGACGTCGGCGAACGCCCCGAGCATCGGCTCCATGCGTGAGGAGTGAAACGCGCGCGAGACCCGGAGCGATCGCGTCCGCGCGCCGCGAGCCGCGAACGCGGCGCGGACTCGCTCGACGGCGTCGGCGGCCCCCGAGATCACGACCTGCGTGGGCGCGTTCACGGCGGCGATCGAGAGCGTCTCGCCGCGCTCGCGCAGCGCCGCGAGCACCTCCTGCTCGCGCGCCTCGATCGACGCCATCGCGCCCCCGGTCGGCAGCGCCTGCATCAGGCGCCCGCGCGCCTCGACCAGGCGCGCGGCGTCCTCGAGGCTCATCACCTCGGCGACGCAGGCGGCGACGAGCTCGCCGACGCTGTGCCCCGCGACGAGCTCGGGGAGCACCCCCCACGCGCGCCAGAGGGCCGCGAGCGCGACGCCGTGGGCGAAGATCGCCGGCTGCGTGTAGCGGGTCTCGTCGAGCAGCGCCGCCTCGGCCGAGCCAGGCTCGGCCCACATGACCTCGAGCAGCGGTCGCGCGAGGCTGCGGTCGAAGAGCGCCGCGCAGCGCTCGAGCGCCTCGCGATAGGCCGGCCACGCGGCGTGCAGCGCTCGCCCCATCCCCGGGCGCTGCGAACCTTGCCCGGTGAACAGGAAGGCCAGACGAGCGCGCGCCGGCGAGGCCGCGCCCTGGGAGCCGCCGCGCGGCGAGTCACCTGCGGCGGCGCGCGTGAGCTGCTCCAGGAGCTCGACGCGCGACGACGCGACGAGCGCGAGGCGGCGCTCCATCGGCGACCTCGTCGTCGCCAGGCTGCGCGCCACGTCGACGAGCGCGAGCTCCGGGCGCTCGGCGAGCTGCTCGCGCAGCGCGCCCGCGAGCGCGCGCAGGGCCTCGGGGCGCTTCGCCGACAGCACGAACAGCTCGGCTGGGCGCTCGGGCGCGGGCCCGCGCGCCTGCTCCGGGGCCTCCTCGACGACCACGTGCACGTTCGTCCCGCTGATGCCGAACGAGCTCACGCCGGCGACCCGCGGCTTGTCGCCGCGCGGCCACGGGCGACTCTCCGTCGGGATCACGAAGGGCGTCCCCTCCAGCGTGATCCGCGGGTTCAGGCTGCGGAAGTGGAGGTTCTTCGGGATCGACCCGCGCTCGAGCGCGAGCACCGACTTGATCAGCCCGGCGACGCCCGCCGCCGCCTCGAGGTGCCCGAGGTTCGTCTTCACGGCCCCCAGCGCGCAGCGCGAGTCGTCCGCCCGCGGCGCGCCGAACACCGCGCGCAAGGCGTCCGTCTCGATCGGATCGCCGAGCGGCGTCCCCGTCCCGTGGAGCTCGAGGTAGCCGACGTCCTCCGGGCGCCGGCCAGCCCGCCGCAGCGCCGCCCGGATGAGCTCCTCCTGCGCGCGCACGCTCGGCGCCGTCAACCCGGTCGATCGGCCATCCTGATTGATCGACCAGCCACGGATCACCGCGCGCACGAGGTCGCCGTCGCGCCGGGCGTCCGAGAGCCGCTTGAGCGTCACGACGCCGCAGCCCTCGCCGCGCACGAAGCCGTTCGCGCGCGCGTCGAGGGCCTTGCACCGCCCGTCGGGCGAGAGCGCCTGCGTGCCGCCCGCGAGCGCCATCATGTACGGCCACAGCAGCAGCGTGACGCCGCCGGCCACCGCGAGGTCGCAGTCGCCGACGCGCAGGCTCTGGCACGCGAGCGCGACGGCGACGAGCGAGGAGGAGCACGCCGTGTCGATCGACACGCACGGCCCGCGGAAGCCGAGGCTGTACGAGATCCTGCCGCTCGCCGTGCTCAGCAGCGTACCGGTCGCGCTGTAGGCGTCGACGTGCTCGACGCCCATGTGCATCAGCCGGTGCTGGTAGTCGAGCGAGTTGAGCCCCGCGAACACGCCCACCGGCGCGCCGGCCTGCGCGTCGATCGGGATCCCGGCGTCCTCGAGCGCCTCCCATGTGACCTCGAGCAGCAGCCGCTGCTGCGGATCGAGGCGCTCCGCCTCTCGCGGCGAGATGCCGAAGAACTCGGCGTCGAACGCGTCGACGCGGTCGAGCAGCGCGGCCCAGCGCAGCTCGGGACGGTCGCGGGGCAGCGCGTCCGGGGGCCAGCGATCCGCCGGGATCTCGCGCACCGCGTCGACGCCCGCCTCGAGGCGCCGCCAGAGAGCGTCCGGGCCGTCGCAGCCGCCGGGGAAGCGGCACCCCAGCCCGACGATCGCGATCGGCTCGCGCGCGCGCTGGGTCGCGGCGAGCTTGCCCTGGAGCCGCTCGATCACGCCGAGCGCCTCGCGCAGCCGCGCCCGGTACTGCTGCAGCGCTCGCTCGCTCACTCGAGGATCCCTTCGCCGAGGCCCCGCATGGTCGCGTCAAACGCCGCGAGCACGTCGTCGTCGAGCTCGTCTCCACCGAGCTCGTCTCCACCGAGCTCGTCTCCACCGAGCTCGTCTCCACCGAGCTCGTCTCCACCGAGCTCGTCTCGCGCGACACGGCGCTCGACATCGTCGAGCGCGTCGTCGTCGCGCGTCGCAGCGTCCGCGCGCAGCAGCGTGTGCAAGTGCTCGGCGAGCGCGGTCGCGACCGGGTAGGTGAAGCAGAGCGTGGCCGGCAGCGTCAGCCCGAGCTGTCGCTCGAGGCGACCGCGGAGCTCGAGGCTCATGAGCGAGTCGAGCCCGAGGCGGGAGAACGGCTCGCCGCGGTCGATCCGCGCGGGCGCGAGGCGCAGCACGCCGCCGAGCTGCTCGACGACGATCGCCTCGACGCGCGCGCGCTGCTCCTCGATCGGCGCGCGCAGGATCGCCACGCGCGCCTCGCTGTCCTGCTGACGCGCGCGTCGCTCCTGCCGCTCGCGCTGCAGCGCGTCCCGGAGCTCGGCGAAGAACGGTGAGCCCGAGACCTGCGGGTTCGCCTCCAGCCACCGCCGGAGCGACAGCCGCACCAGCCCGAGCTCCGCGCAGGGGCGCGCGAGCACGCGCCCGAACAGCGCGCCGCCGTCGTCGGGGGAGAACGCGTCGAAGCCGAGCGCGGTGAGGCGCGCGCCCCGATCGGCGAGCGCGGTGGTCATCCCCACGTCGGAGAAGGTGCCCCACTGCACGCTCACGCCCGGCAGGCCCGCGGCCGCGCGGGCGCGCGCGAGCGCGTCGAGGAGCGCGTTGGCGGCCCCGTAGACCGCCTGGCCGAGGGCGCCGAGCACGGCGACCTGCGACGAGTACAGCGCGAAGAAGTCGAGCTCGAGGTCACGTGTCGCAATGTGCAGGTTCCACGCGCCCACGGCCTTCGGCTCGATCGGCGTCCAGAAGTCCTCGTCCTCGACGCGCGCGAGCGTGCGGTCGCGGACCACCGCGGCGGTGTGCACGACGCCGCGCAGGGGCGGCAGCGTGGACTCGATCGTCGCGAGCGCGCGCGCCACCTCCGTCGCGCGCGAGACGTCGCACGCGATCACGCGCACCCGCGCGCCGGCCTCCTCGATCGCCGCGATCGCGGCGCGCGCGGCCGCGTCGGGCTCACGGCGGCTCGACAGCACGAGGTGGCGCGCGCCGTGGTCCGCCATCCAGCGCGCGAGCGAGAGCCCGAGGCCGCCGAGCCCGCCCGTGATCCAGTAGGTCGCGTCGGCGTGGAGCGCGATCGGTGCGTCGGGCGGGGGGAGGCGCGTCTGGGTCAAGCGCGCGACGAAGCGGCCGCGCCGGCGCAGCGCGACCTCGCGCTCGTCCCCGGCCGCGAGCAGCTCGGCGACGAGCCGATCGAGCTCGTCGGGGCAGGGCGTGAACGCCAGGTCCACGCGCGCGCACTCCAGCTCTGGGTGCTCGAGCGCCAGCGTCCGCGCGAGCCCCCACAGCGGCGCCGACGCGGGCGCGACCGGCTCATCGTCCTCGACGGACTGCGTGCCGCGGGTCACCAGGAACAGCTGCGGCGGATCTCGGAGCGCGCGCCCCACGAGCGCGCGCGCGACCTTGAGCGCCGCGAGCGTCCCGGCGCCGAGCTCCGACCGCAGCGCCTCGCTCGTCGTCGGCGTCGCCGCGTCGAGCCCGGCGCAGAACACGACGCCCCGCGTCGTGGTGTCGAGGCGGCGCGTCAGCTCCCAGAGCGCGTCGGGGCGCAGCTCCACGCACTCGCGGCCGCGGCGGCGCAGCGCCTCGGCCAGCGCCGCGCTCGTCCGCCCGCCGTCGCCGAGCACGATCCACGCGCCCGGGCCGACGCGCTCCTCGTGCCCGGTCGCGCGCGCCTGCGGGCGCCAGACGACTCGGTACGCGCAGCCCGCGAGCGGATCGCCAGCGCCCCGCGCGGGGGCGCAGCGCAGGCCGTCGATGGACGCGACGACGCGGCCCTCCTCGTCGAGGATCGAGATGTCTGTTTGGTCATCTTCTCTCGCGCGCGCGTGGACCCACGCGCGCGCGCCGGCCCGCGCGAACACGCGCGCGCGCTCGATGGACACGGGGACCATGGTCTCGCGCGCGCGCGCGAGCACCACCGTCATGCCGACCTGCAGGCAGCCGTCGACGAGCGCGGGGTGCAGCGCGAGCGCGTCCATCTCCGGCGCGAGCGTCTCGTCCAGCTGCACGCGCGCGAGCGCCTCGCCCTCGCCGATCTGGAGCGTCGCCACGCTCCGCAGCGCGGGTCCGTACGTGACGCCGCGCAGCCGAAGCTGATCGTAGTGCTCCTCGGGAGCGACGATCGTCGGGCACCGCGCCCGCGCCGACGCGAGCGACACGCGCTCGCTGGCCGCGGAGGAGCTCACCTGGACCTGCGCGCGGACGTGTCGCGTCCACGAGGTGTCCGCAGCGCCAGTCGCCGGGGAGCTCGGCGCGCTCGCGATCGTCACCTCGGCGGTACCTCCCGCGCGGGCGGTCGCGACCTGCAGCGCGCCCCAGGGGACCGGCAGCGGGCGTTCGAATCGCAGCGCCGTCAGCTCGACGTCCGATCGAGTGAACAGCTCCGCGCCGGCCGCGAGCGCCATGGCGATGAGCAGCCCGCCGGGCGCGAGCGCCTCGCCGTCGAGCGCGTGCTCGGTGACGTAGGAGCTCGTCTCGGCGAGCGTCGCGGGCTCCCAGTGGCGCTCCTCGGGGTGCAGCGCGGAGCTCCAGGGTGCGCCGAGCAGCGGGTGCGCGCCCTCGACCGAGCGAGCGGGGGGAGAGGAGGGCGGCTCGACCCAGTAGCGCTCCCGTCGCCACGCGTAGCTCGGCAGGGAGACCAGCCGGCCGCCGCGAGGGAAGAGCGCCCCGTGATCGATGGCGGCGCCGCGGCACCACAGCTCCGCCAGGGTGCCCAGCAGCTCGCCGCGCTCGTCGCTGTCGCGCCGCAACGTCGGCAGCGCCCAGCTCTCCGCGTCGTCCGACAGACACTGCGCGAGGCTGGTCGTCACGACCGGGTGCGGCGCGACCTCGAGGAACAGGCGGTAGCCGTCGGCGCGCGCGCGCGCCACGGCGTCCGCGAGCACGAGCGGCTCGCGCAGGTTCCGACCCCAGTACGCCGCGTCGAGGGACTCACCCGCGACCCGCTCGCCCGTCGTCGCGCTGTACATCGGCACGCGCGCTCGGCTGGGGGCGAGCCCCGCGATCGCGTCCACGAGCGCGACCGCGTAGGGCTCCATGCGCGGGCAGTGGGAGGCGTAGTCGACGTTGAGCAGTCGGCACGGCACCTCCCGGCGCGCGAGCTCCTCGACGAGCGTCGTAAGACCTGCTCCTCCGGACAGCAAGACCGAGGTCGGGCTGCTGACCGACGCGATCGTGATGTCGGACCCGAACCGCGCGAGCTCCCGCGTCGCCTGCTCCCGCGAGAGCGACGCCCACGCCATCGAGCCGCCGGACGCGCCCGCCAGGACGCGCCCGCGGTGCAGCGCGAGCGCGAGCGCCTGCTCGAGCGACAGCGCCCCCGCGACGCAGGCCGCGGTGACCTCGCCGAGGCTCTGGCCGAGGACCGCGTCTGGACGCACGCCCCACGACTCGAGCAGCGCGACGAGCCCGAATTGCACGGCCACCAGCGCCGCCTGGCCGAGCTCGGCCCGCCGGAGGCGCGAGCGCGCGGCTGGCCGCGCGAGCTCGTCGCGCAGCGACCAGGGCAAGAGCGCGTCGCAGCGCTCGATCGCGGCGCGAAACACCGGCGCTCGCGCCAGCAGCTGGCGACCGACGCCCCACCATTGCGCGCCCTGACCGGAGAACACGAACACCACGCGCGGCGGCCGGGCGCGCGCGGCTCGTCCGCGCGCGCGCGCCTCGGCGCTCGTCGTCGTCGTCTCGAGCGCGTCCGCGAGCTCCTCGCGCGTGCGACCGACGACCGCGAGGCGTTCAGGGAGCGCCTCGCGCCCCGAACTCGCCGTGAACGCGACGTCGCGCGCGCTCGCACCGTCCGCGCCGGCGCGCAGCCACGAGGCGTAGCGACGCGCGAGCGCCTCGAGCGACTCGGGGCTGCGCGCCGAGAGCGGGAGCAGCCACGCCGCGTCGTCGTCGGCGTCGAGCTCGAGCGCGTAGCCGCGAGCCGCGAGCGCGGCGGCGGTCTCGAGCAGCGCCGCGCGCCCGTCGACCTGGCGACGCAGCGACGCGAGCACGAGGCCGCCGTCCTCGCGCCCGGGATCATGGCCCGCGCGCCGCAGGTTGGTCTCGACCGCGTGCTGCGTGAGCGGGTGGGGGCCGACGTCGAGGAACACCCTGTGACCGCGGTCGATCAACGTGTCGACCGCGCGCGAGAAGTACGCGGGATCGCCGAAGTTGCGCACCCAGTGCGCCGCGCCCAGCGACGCGCCGTCGACCTCCGCGCCCGTCACCTCCGAGATCAGCGGGACCTGGCACGCGCGCGGCTTGAGCTCGCGCAGCGCCGCGTGCAGCTCGTCCCGGACGGAGTCGACCATCGGCGAGTGCGGGGCGACGTTCATCCGCACGGGGCGGCAGAACACCCCGCGCGCGGGGAGCTGGGCGAGCAGCGCGTCGATCGCCGAGGGCTCGCCCGCGACCACGGTCCCCGCCGCGCTGTCCTCGATCGCCCGGTACACACGGCCCTCGATCGCCGCGTCGGCGAGCGCGTCGCCGCACGCGTCCCAGCTCAGGCCGACGTAGGCCATCGCGCCGCGCCCCGAGAAGCGCCCGACATGCTCCCCGTACGCGCAGATCGTCCGCATCGCGTCCTCGAGGTCGAGCGCGCCGGCGACGTGCGCCGCCGCGATCTCGCCGGTGCTGTGCCCGACGACCGCGGCGGGCGTCAGCCCCACGGAGCGCCACCACGCCGCGACCGCGATGTCGATCGAGATGATCGCCGGCAGGCTCACCCTGATGTCCTCGAGGCGCGCGCGCGCCGGCGCGGCGGTCAGCTCGCGCAGCAGCGACCAGCCCGCGAACTCGCGAATATGGTGGTCGCATCGTCTCAGCGTGTCTCGAAAGACAGGCTCATCGTGCAGCAGACGTCGGGCCATCCCGGCCCACTGCGCGCCCTGGCCCGGGAACACGAAGACGACCCCGCGCGCGCGCGACGTCGACGCGCGCGGCGCGAGCGGGGCAGGGGACGCGGTCCGCGGCGTCGGCCCGGGCCACTCCCGCAGGACCACGTGGCTGTTGGTCCCGCCCAGGCCGAAGGAGCTCACGCCCGCGATCAGCTCGCTCGCGGGTTCAGGCCACGCGCGCGTCGACGTGGGCACGTCGAGCTTGAGCGCGGCGAGCGGGATGTGCTGATTGGGTGTCTCAAAGTTCAGGCTCTTCGGGACGCGCCGGCGCTGGAGCGCGAGCGTCGTCTTGATCAGCCCCACGACGCCCGCGGCGCCCTCGAGGTGCCCGACGTTCGTCTTGGCGGAGCCGACCAGGAGCGGCGCCCCGCGCTCCGGGACGTCGCCGAGCACCTCGCCCAGCGCCCGCGCCTCGATCGGGTCGCCGAGCGCGGTCCCGGTCCCGTGGGCCTCGACGTACTGCACGTCCTGGGGGCGCACGCCCGCGCGGCGGTACGCCGCGCGCAGCACCGACGTCTGCGCGGCGCGACTCGGCGCGGTCAGCCCGTTGCTCGCGCCGTCGTTGTTGACGGCCGAGCCGACGATGAGCGCGCGGATCGGATCTCCGTCGGCGAGCGCGCGCGCGAGCGTCTTGAGCACCACGAGCCCGCCGCCCTCGCCGCGGACGTAGCCGTTCGCGCGGGCGTCGAAGGTGTAGCAGCGCCCGTCCGGTGAGAGCGCGCCGAAGCGCTGCACCGCGAGCGCGCTGTCGGGGAGCAGCGCGAGGTTGACCGCGCCCGCGAGCGCGAGCGTGGTCTCTCCGCGCCGCAGGCTGTCGCACGCGAGGTGAACGACGACCAGCCCCGAGGAGCAGGCGGAGTCGAGCGTCAGGCTCGGGCCGCGCAGGCCGAGCGCGTACGAGACGCGGTTCGCGATGATGCTCGCGTGGCTGCCGGTGACCGTGTACGGCCCGAGCCCCGGCGGCCCGCCGCGGTACAGCAGCGACTCGTACTCCGACCAGATCGACCCCGCGAACACCCCCGTCCGCGAGCCGCTCAGGGCGCTGGGGACGACGCACGCGTCCTCGAGCGCCTCCCACGCGAGCTCGAGCATCAGCCGCTGCTGCGGGTCCATGGCGAGCGCCTCGCGGGGCGAGATCCCGAAGAAGGTCGGGTCGAAGCCGTCGACGCGGTCGAGAAAGGCGCCCTTGCAGACGATCGCGCGCTCCTCCTGCGACACGCCGCGCGCGCGCAGGTACGCGTCCCACCCGCGCGCGGCCGGAACCTCGCTCACCGCCGAGCGACCGTCTCGCAGCAGCCGCCAGAACGCCGAGACGCTCGCGGCGGCGGGCAACCTGCACGCCATCCCGACGATGGCGATCGGCTCGTCCGGCTCGGGCGCGACCGAGCCGGGCTCGTCCGCGCGATCCGGCGCGCCCTCGAGGTGAGCCGCGAGCGCGTCGATCGAGGGGTGCTCCCACGCGAGCGTCGGCGACAGCGCGCGATCGAGACGTGCCGACAGCGCCGTGATCAGCTGGATCGCGCGCAGCGAGTTGAGCCCCACGCTGTGGAAGCTCGCGCCGGGGTCAACGCGCTCGCGCGGGAGCTGACAGAGCTCCCCGACCGCGGCGATGAGCCACGCGCGAAGCGTCGACGTGTGGGGAGCGGCGTCCATGCCCGGCACTCGTGATCTGTTCGCAAGGACACGCGACCGCTCGCGCGCGGATCAGCGCGTCAGGCGGTCGTGACGTCTCACGCTGATGGTGGCGACACCCCACCACCAGCCGTCAACATTCAACAATGTTCACGTACCGCCGCGGCCGTGTCAACGCGCACTTGATCGCGAATGTGCGCACTCGAGACGAACGCTCGATCGCGCACCTGTATATTCACAAACGCGTACTGTTGAATATCGCCACATCGACGGCCTCGCGTGTTTGTGAGCGTCGGCGCGTCGCTCGCGTCGCGGCGCTACTGCAGACGGCCGATCACGTCGCCGATGAGCTGCGGGTCTTGGTGAAAGAAGTGGCCCGCGTCGCGCTCGACGAGCTCGAAGCCTGCGGTCGTGTGCTCCGCCCACGCCGCGACGCGGTCGCGCGACAGCGTCGCGTCGCGCGTGCCGTACCAGCCCGTGATCGGCGTGGACAGCGGCGCGCCGGGCTCGTGCTGATAGCGCTCGAGGAGCGTGAAGTCGGCGCGCAGGATCGGGAGGAAGATGTCCAGCAGCTCGCGCTCCGCGAGCAGCTGCGGCGGGATCGCGTTGTACCGCTCCTGCAGCGCGCGCACGAACGCGTCGTCGGGGAGGCGCGCGATTGGTTCGCGCTCGCGGAACCGCGGAGCGTGGCGCGCGACCACGCAGACGCGCGTGGGCGGGGCGTGCCCTCGTCGTCGGAGCTCACGGGCCAGCTCGTACGCGACGGTCGCCCCGAGGCTGTAGCCGAGCAGCGCGTACGGGCGGTCGAGCGCCGCTCGCAGGCCGTCCGCGAGCCCCACGACGAGCGCGCGCATGTCCTGATATGGCTCTTCCGACAGTCGAGTCTCGCGCCCGGGCAAGAGCACCGGGCACAGCTCCACGCCGGGCGGCATCCAGCGCCCCCACGACGCGAACGCGGCTCCACCGCCGCCGGCGAAGGGCAGACAGAAGAGCCGGAGCCGCGCGTCGGTGTGGAGCGAGTGGAGCCAGGGGGTCGGCGAGCGGCGGCGCATCTACGTACGTCAGGCCCCCGCGCAGCTCACGACTTGGCGGGCTCCTGCGGCGCGGCCTCCTGCTTCGGCGCGGCGGCCGGCGCGTCCTTCTTGATGTGCTTGAGGATGCCCTTGCCGGTCGTTGAGCGAACGTAGGAGTTCGCGGCGACCAGCGCGAACCCTAGCGGGCCGAGCGCGGTGCGGGCGAGACCGCCGACGAGGAAGTGACCGGCCCCCGCGAGCAGCTGACCGTCGATGAGCAAGCTGGAGCCGGGGACGAGGGAGTCGCCGACGAGCTTGATCGCATTCGGAACCGTGTTGTTCGAGTTGTTATCCACAGCGTCGCGAGTCTGTCACGGCGACCGTCGAATTACCATCGGGACAGGCGTTACAAGTAGCGTCCAGACTGGCGAATTCGCGTGCTCTCGCGCGACCTCGGGCTCGCGCGCGCACGGCCGCGCGCTTGACAGTGTGTCGGGATCGGCCTAGCGTCAGCTCGCGCGATAGCGCCCGACGGAGTGCGGAAATGGACAAGCCCGAACAAAAGACGATCGACAACGCGATCAAGCTGCTCGGAGAGGCTTTTCTACCCGGCGCGAGCCTGCTCATGGACGGCAAGATCGTGTCGGGCGCAGCACACCTGATTGTTGGGACATGGGCGAAGGTCGCGTTCGGGCCGCTGGGCGCCGCGGTCGTCGTCGCCAATTCCTACTCCGAGTCCGCGACCGGGCAGAACCTGCTCAAGCACTTCTCCCGCGTCGCCCAGACGGCGCAGGAGGCCTACGACGCGCGCGTGAAGCAAGCGGCCGCGTCGTCGACCGAGGGCGGCGCCGCGCCGCCGGCCGAGGACGCCAAGCGCGACGCCTAGCGTCGGCCCGCGGCTCGCGTCCGTCTCGAGCTACAACGATCGTCGTGTCCGCGCTCCTCTGGCTCGATCGCGCCGGCTGCGATGACCCTCGTCGCGTCGGCGGAAAGGCGGCCAGCCTCGCGCGCCTGGCCGCGGAGTTCCCGGTCCCCCCGGGCTTCTGCCTCCCGGTTGACGCTCGCGGTGACGCGGACTCGATCTCGTCGGCGCTGCGCGAGGCGGTCGCGCGCGCCTACGAGACGCTCGGCGCGCGGAGCGGCTCGGACGCGCCGGCCGTCGCCGTGCGCAGCTCCGCCGTCGACGAGGACGGCGCGCTCGCGTCGTTCGCCGGCATCTTCAGCTCCTACCTGAACGTGCGCGGCTTGGAGGACGTGCTCTCGGCCATCACGCGCTGCTGGGCCTCCGCGCGCGACCCTCGGGTGCGGGCCTATCGAGCGCGGCGCGGGGGCGACGTCGACGCGGGGATCGGCGTCCTCGTGCAGGCGCTGGTCCCCGCCGACGCGGCGGCGGTCGTGTTCAGCGTGAACCCGGCCAGCGGGGCGCGGGACGAGCTCGTCATCAACGCGAACTGGGGCCTCGGCGAGAGCGTCGTCAGCGGGCTCGTCACGCCCGACACGTGGATCCTGCGTCGTCCCGGGTTGGCGCAGCTGCAGTTTCGCGTCGGCGACAAGCTGCAGATGACCGTCCGTGACGACAAGGGCACGCGCGAGGTCCCGGTGCTGCGCACGCTCCGGCGCCGCCCCTGCCTGACCGATGGGCAGGCGCGGGCGCTCGGCGAGCTCGCGCTGCGGCTCGAGGAGCGCGCCGGCCACCCCGTCGACGTCGAGTGCGCCTTCGCGGACGATCGGCTCTACCTCTTGCAGTGCCGCCCGATCACGACGCGCGTCGCGTCGTCGTAAACTGCTCACAATCCAGCGACGACTGAATGAACATACCGCGCTCGTTCAGCCGGTCGCGCCGCGACGGAGGTTCACTGACGCCGCGCGCCGGACGACGACCGCGTCGCGCGGCGCGGCCCAGCGCGCGCGGGTCAGAGCCTGCCGACCGTGGTCGACGGCGCCGCGCTCGCCTCGCGCCACTCGAGCCCGTCGCTCGACGGGATGAGCCCGTCTGACAACAGCGGCGCCTCGCCGCCGCGGCGTTCGCCGAGGCGAGCCTGTAGCTGCAGCTGCGCGATCTCCTGGGTGAAGCCCGCCATGAACTCGGAGGCGTCGAAGCCCCCCGCGAGCTTGCGCGGCGTCACGCGGGGCCGTCGACGCGTCCCGGGCGTCGGCGTCGGGTTGAGCGTCTGCTCCATCCAGCTGCCGAAGCCCTCGCGCGCGTCGAAGAACTCGCGCCCCCCATAGAACGCGGGCTCGTCGACCTGCGAGCGCCCCGCGACGAGCCGGACGAACGCGTCGTTGTCACGCTCCTCGGTGTTGACGATCTTGCGCGCGGACCAGAAGTACGAGTCCGCGTCCTGGTTCATGTCATAGAACGCCATGAGGAACTGATAGAAGTTGCCGAACTCGCGACGGTACCGCGTCTCGAACTCGTGAAAGCAGCGATCCTCGTCGAGGCGCGCGCGGAGGCACGTGTTAATCGAGCGCGCGGCGAGCAGCGCGGAGTAGGTCGCGAGGTGCACGCCCGAGGAGAACACCGGGTCAATAAAGCAGGCCGCGTCGCCGACGAGCGCGATCCCGGGCGCCCAGAAGCGGGTGTTGCAGTACGAGTAGTCCTTGCGCACGCGCAGCGCCCCGTACGGTCCCTCCCGCACGCGCGTCGCGCCCGCGAGCAGGTCGTCGATGATCGGGCACTGCTTGACGTAGCGCCGCATCGCCTCGTCGTGGCCGTGCTTCATCTCCTCCGCGGCCTCACGTGACACGACCGCGCCGACGCTCGTCATGCCGCCTGAGAGCGGGATGTGCCAGAACCAACCATCGCGGAACGCCGCGCACAGGATGTTCCCGTCGTTCGGGGGCGGGAGCCGCCGCCCGCCCTCGTAGTAGCCGAACAGCGCGACGTTCTGGAAGAAGCGCGAGTACACGCGCTCGCCCACGACGCCGCGCGAGCGGTGCCCCGACGCGTCGCCGACGAAGCGCGCTCGCGCGACGCGCTCCTGACCCGCGTCATCGCGGTAGCGCACCCCGGTGACCCGGTCGCCCTCCCGCAGCAGCTCCAGCGCCTTGTGCCCCTCGCGGACCTCGACGCCCTTGCGCGCCGCGTTGCGCAGCAGCAGCTCATCGAAGCGGTCGCGCTCGACCTGGTAGGCGTAGCCGTAGGGATCGGCGTCGCTCTTCGTGAACGTGAATTCCCAGGTCTCCTGGCTCTTCCCCCAGCGGAACGTGCCGCCGCGCTTGCGCGTGAACCCGGCCTCCGCGATCGCGTCGGAGAGCCCGAGCATCGCGCAGACGCCGTGGATCGTCGCCGGCAGCAGCGACTCTCCGATCTGGTGGCGGGGGAAGTGCTCCTCCTCGAGCAGGAGCACTCGGTGCCCCTTCATGGCGACGAACGACGCCAGCGTCGCGCCGCCGGGGCCGCCGCCGAGGACGATGAGGTCATAGCGATCAGGCGATGTATCCATGGTCCAACGCTCCGTGATGCTCTCGACGCTCAGACGGCGCGGGCGGCCGGTCCCGCCGCGTGCTCGTCGAGCTCAACGTCCGCCTCGCGCTCCGTCGACGGCGGCGCGGTCTCACGCGCAGGTGCTCCGCCAGACGCGGGCTCGCCCGCCTCGATCGCGCTCGTCGACGACGGCGCGGCGTACTTGAACCGCGGGTAGACCGCGATCCCCATCGCCGCCGACATGCTCACCACGTTGAGCGCGAGCGCGTGGTAGTAGCCCCAGCCGGCGAGGAAGACGCCCGCGACGTTGATGACGCCAGGCACCAACCCGGCGGTGTTGCCCGCTCGCAGCGCGCGATCCATATCGTCCGCGAAGCTGAACAGCATCGGGAGCTTCTCGAGGCTCTCTTGCATGAGCACGACCTGCGCGGTGTCCGTGGCGACGGTCGTCGCGCCCCGCAGCGAGACCGAGACGTTCGCCTTCTTGAGCGCGATCGAGTCGTTGATGCCGTCGCCGACGAAGCACACGGAGCGCCCCTCGGCCTGCAGCCTCTCGACGAGCGCGGCCTTGCCCTCGGGCAGCACGTTGGCGAAGTAGCGGTCGATCTCGAGCTCCTCGGCGAGCCGGCGCGTGGGCTCCTCTTGATCTCCGGAGATCACGACGAGCTCGAGGCCGCGCTCGCGCAGCGCCGAGAGCACCGAGCTCACCTCGGGGCGCACGGTCGGCCGCAGCTCGATCGCGCCCGCGAGCGCGTTGTCGACCGCGACCATGACGAGCGAGTGCCCCTTCTGCTCGCAGCGATCGCGCTGCGCGAGGATCGACGGCGGGATCGAGATCCCCGAGCGCGTCATGAAGCGATCGCTCCCCACCTGGATCGTGTGGTCGGACAGCGCGACGCGGATCCCGTAGCCGATCTCGTAGCGCGCGTCCTCGATGTCGGGGAGCGCGAGCCCGCGCGCCTCCGCCTCGGCGATCAGCGCGAGCGCGATCGGGTGCGTCTGCCTGTGCTCCGCGGCCGCGGCGAAGCGCAGCAGGCTCTCCTCGTCGCGGTCGCCGACCGCGTGGATCCTCGTCACGTGCGGCTGCGAGATCGTGAGTGTACCTGTCTTATCAAACAGGACAGTGTCCACGCTCGAGAGCAGCTCGAGCGAGCGCCCGTCCTTCAGCAGGATCGCGTTGTCCGCCGCGATGTTCAGGAGGTTGAGCATCGTGATCGGCCCGCTGATCCGCACCGTCACGCCGAACGACGAGTTGAGCACGGCGAGCGCGCCCATCGGCCCGACGGTGATGAGCGCGAGCCCGGAGAGCGCGAGGGTCGGCAGCGCGGCGTCGTGCGCGAGCTTGCTGCCGCGCGACTGCAGGTCGAGCTGGTAGCTCGCGGTGCTGTTGAGGACGTCGCCGATCTTCGCCGCGACGGTCTCCTCGCCCGCTCGCTCGACGCGGACCGCGACGCGCCCCGCGAGCACCAGCGTCGACGCGTAGACCGTGTCGCCGACGCTCTTCTCGACGGGCTGCGCCTCGCCCGTGAGCATCTGCTGGTCGACCGACGCGATCCCGTCCACGATCGTGCCGTCGACAGGCATGTGTCCGCCGGCCATGACCACGACCACGTCGCCGGGCTGGATCGCCTCGAACGGCCGCTCCACCTCTACGTCGTCGATCAGCATCCAGACCGTGCGAGGGTGGTTCCCGAACACCTCGATGATGCCCTTGTGGGAGCGGTCCTGCGTGACCACGAGCAGCTTCTCGGCCATGTAGAAGAACAGCGCCGCCGCGATCGCGGGCGTGTAGAGGCCGCCGAGCCAGATCGCGGTGACGTTGATCGCGCTGATGACGTGATAGGTGACGCGCCGCTGCTTCCGCACCGACTGAATCGCCATCTCATAGGCCGGCAGCGCCATCGTGAACGAGAGCGGCACGATCACGTACAAGGTGGCTGGCGCGAGCGCCCCGCCCACGACGATGGCCGCGAGGTAGAGCGCGGTGTGGCCGATTCGTCGGTTCAGGAGCTCCTCGTGCTTGCTGATCTGCAGCCCGCCCATGGCGTCGAGGTGCTCGGTCCGCGACTGCCCGAACAGCGGATCGACGCGCTCGACGATGAAGCGCTGCCAGCGGTCGTCGAGCTCCTGCGAGCGCTCGCGCGAGATGACGACGAGGTCGTCGTGGGCCTCGGCGATCGCGTCGTCGAGCCGCGTGGCCGCCTCCGCGACCACTGGCGAGACGTGCTCGCGCACGACCCTCGACACGCGCTCGACCGTCTCGTCGAGCTCGTGAACGAAGTTCAGCAGCGATCGAAGCCAGCTCATGCGCGAGCTCAACGTACGATCACCGAGCCGATGGTGTCCACGGCGACGGCGAGCGCGACGTCGACGCGCGCTCGCGAAACCGCGCTCGACGCTCGGATCGACGCTCATCTCCGCGCGACCGCGCTTGTCCGCGTCGGTCCGCGCGGCTCGAGTTCCGAGCCTCGCTACGGAATCGAGCGTTCCCCGCGGCGCGCCGACGCGCGGACAGCTCCTCGCGTGAAGCCGTGCGCGTGGATCAGGT
Organism: Myxococcales bacterium; assembly: GCA_020633295.1. GTDB lineage: Bacteria > Myxococcota_A > Polyangia > Nannocystales > Nannocystaceae > JACKDW01. Next base: position 92,506 of record JACKDW010000022.1, read on the forward strand.
CGTCTGCTGTTTCGAGCAACAGGTCATTCGCCGCGTGGTCAGGTCGGTTCGTACGACGATTCGTACATGTATTATTGGTCATGTTAATTGACACGTCGAGGTCGCGGGGATCGTCGCGATCGCCGAGCACAGTAGTGCGAGCCCCCGTCCCGCTTGGAGCGCGACCTCGACGATCTCTCGTCAGCCTCGCGGTCGCTCGTCGCTCCACGCGCTCGGGGTCTGGCCTTCGATGAACCCCATCGCGACCCAGACCACCGACGTTCGCGATATCTTCGCTGTCCAGAGGGCGCACACATCACTGCCCACGCGGCGTCGAGCCGAAACCACGCTCGCGCCGCGTCTCCGTCACCTCTCGCGCGCTCGCGGTCGCGCGAGCGATAGCGTCGCCACGAGGTTGCCTACGAGAACGCGACCGCGACCGCGGCGGCGACCGCTCGCCTCGCCCCGCCGCGAAAGAACCCACCGTGCGCGCCGAGCATGTGGTCGAACTCGTTGTCGAGGAGGGCCCGGAAGTCCCCCTCCAACGAACCGCCCTCAGGGGTCGCGCCGCGCAGCCACGGCGGGCCGACCAACATCGTGAGCGCGAACCCCATCTGCTTGGCGCCCTCGCTCATGCCGGGGCTGCAGTTGCTCCAGTCGGCCCAGTACTGAAGGCTGTCCGCCGTGAGCAGCACGCCGCCGTCCTGCTCGAGGATCATCGCGCACTCCGGAAACCTCGCGCGGCTGAACACGTGCAGCCGCGCGCCGTCGAACGGCATGTTGTCGCCGGCGAGCAGCTCGTCGGGCGTGGGCTCGGGCCGCGCCTGCCGCCCGGGCAGGCACCAGAAGCGAGCGCCGTGTGAGTCCACGTAGTAGCGGTCGTCCATGCCGTGGAAGTTGCCGATGCGCACGACGTTCTTGATCTCGCCGAGCGCGGTGAGCTGCCGCTCGCCCTCCGCGGACAGACGGACCGCGTTGATCAAGCTCAGCTCGCGACCGCGGCGCACGATCGCCATGTTGCGGCTCAGGAAGCGGCCCGGCCTGAACTCGACGCTCCCGTGCACCCAGTAGAGGTCTGGCAGCAGCTCCTCGACGGGGTCGTGATGGGTCGCGGCAGGGTGCTCGGCTCGATGGGTCATGGGTTCCTCCTCGGACGGCGCGCTGGCGCGCTCGCGTGGTTGTTTTGTACCGATGAGAACAATACTGGACCGATCTCTCTTTTTGTGCAAGAAAGTATTTAAATGAAGCGCCCACGAGGACGTCCGCGCGAGTACGATCCAGAGCAAGCGCTGGAGGCGGCGATGAACGTCTTCTGGGAGCGTGGCTTCTCCGCCACGAGCCTCTCGGACCTCAGCGAGGCGACCGGGATGAACCGCCCGAGCCTGTACGCCGCGTTCGGCGACAAGCGCACGCTGTACCTCAAGGCGCTCCAGAGCTACTCGGCGCGCATGGGCCGAGAGCTCGCCGCCACGCTCGCCGCGGACGAGCTCGAGCGCGCGCTGACTGGCTTCTACTACAAGATGGTCGAGAAGTTCGTCTCGGGCGCCGGCGAGGCCCGCGGGTGCATGGTCGCCAGCTCCGCGAGCGCGGACGCGATGAACGACGCCGACGTGCGCGCCGTCCTCAACGGGAGCGTCGAGCGCCTCGACGCGGCGCTCGTGGAACGCTTTCGCCGCGCGGCCGACGAAGGCCTGCTGTCGCCGCGTGACGTGGGTCGCCTTGGACCGCTGGCGACCGCGGTGCTCCACAGCCTCTCGGTGCGCGCGCGCGCGGGAGACAATCGCCGCGCGCTTCGAAAATTCGCGCGCGAGAGCGTCTCGCTCTTGCTCGAGCGCGCGGCGTCACGCGGGTAGTTCAAGCAGCGTCGCTGCGAACGGCCCTGGGCTAGGCTAGGGCGCCGGCGCAGGCGCGACGCCGTAGGCCATCTCGCGGTTCGCCGCGACGCCCCAGCCGCGCGCGTCGACGGCGATCAGCCCGACGTCGGACTCGAGCGGGAACGCGGTCGCGGCGGCCGCGACCGCCGCCTCGGCAGGGGTCCCGGAGGACATGTCCTCATAGACGGCGCGCGCGAGCCCGCGACGAATGATCTCCTCGCCGTGCCCGGTGCACGCGACCGCGCCCGCGGGCCCCGCGTAGAGGCCGGCGCCGTAGATCGGCACGTCGCCGACGCGGCCGTAGAGCGTCACCGAGGTGCCGCCGGTCGAGAGCGCGGCCGCGAAGCGCCCGCCCTGATCGCGCGCGACCGTCCCCACGGTGTCGCCGCCGCGCGCCCACGCCTGGATCTCCGGGGGCATCGCGCCCGGGAAGTTCCAGTAGTCGCGCCAGTCGATCGCGTCGCTGCCTGGCTTTCCGACCATCTCACTCAGGCGCGCGAGGCGGTCGCGGTACTTCGCCTCGGCCGCCGGCGTGCGCGGCACCTCGTCGGGCAGCCCGAGCTTGTGGGCGAAGCGGGTCGCGCCCTCGCCCGCGAGCATGACGTGGGGCGAGTCGAGCACCAGCCGCGCCGCGCGGATCGGGTTGCGCACGCGCTCGATCACCGCGACCGCCGCGAACTCGCCGCGATCCGTCATGAGCGCCGCGTCCATCTGGATCGTCTCGCCGTCGAGGCGGATGTTGGCGCCCGTGCCCGCGTTGAACCGCGGGTCGTCCTCGAGCGCGCGCGTCCCCGCGATCGCGCCGGCGAGCGCGGGGCGGTCGTCGCCCTGGGGGGCGCGCAGCACGGCGAGCGCTCGCTCCGCGGCGCCCTGGGGCCCGTCGCGGAGCGAGGGGGGCGAGCCGACGCCGCCGTGCGTCACGCTCACCGGACCGCTGGCCGCTCCGCCGCGCGCGCGTCGGCAGCGGCGCGTCGGTCCGCGCCTGCGCGCGCTCGCTCGTCGCGGGCGCGGGCGTCGGGACCTCGAGCCGGGCGCTCGCCGGCGCGGGGGGCGACGCCGCGGGCGCGCGCTGGGGCGTCGGGGCTGCGTCGTCGCGGTCGCACGCGAGCGGCAGCGTGAGCGCGGCGGCGAGGCGGAGCGCGCGAATCGAGGTGTCGCGGGGGGAGCGGCGCATGCGGGCGATTGTACGCCCTCCTCGAGGGCCCGCCTCGGCGTGCGAGTACATGTATCAGGAACCATGTCATGGTGACAGCGCCGCCCGGGTCGCGGTAGGGTAGGGGTCCGCGCGGGCGGCGGGCTCGGGCGAGACGAGGAGCGGTTATGCGGCTGGAAGCGGGAACCGAGGCGCCGGACTTTGAGGTCGAGACGGTCGCGGGGGAGCGGGTGCAACTCAACGAGCTGCGCGGGAAGCCCGTCTGGCTCGGCTTCAGCCGCTGGGCCTCGTGCCCGATGTGCAACTACCGGATCCACCAGATGATCGGCGAGTGGCCGCGCCGCTACGAGAAGCGCGAGTTCCGGCACCTCAACTTCTCGCCCTCGCCGCCCGAGAAGCTGCAGGCCTACGTGCTCAAGCAGAGCCCGCCCTTCGACCTCGTCTCGGACGTCGAGCAGGCGCAGTACAAGCAGTACGGGCTCGAGTCGTCGCTCGCGAAGGGCATGAACCTCGACACCTTCCGCGTGACGATCAAGTCCATGCGCATGGGCCTGCCCGGCGGGATCCGGCCCGACTTCGAGGGGCCCGCGTTCCGCGTGCCCGCCGACTTCCTGATCGATCGCGAGGGCACGATCCGCGTCGCCTTCTACGGCAAGAAGATCACCGAGAGCATCCCCTTCGAGCTGGTCGACACCTTCCTCGATCAGCAGCAGGCGTAGCGGGCACCTCGTCGGCGTCGCGTGCGTTGAGCGTCACCGCGGCGTCGCGCCGTCGTCGCGCCGTCGTCGCGTAGTCGTCGCGTAGTCGCCGCGTAGTCGCCGCGTAGTCGCCGCGCCGCCGTCGTGCCGGCGTCGCGTCGTCGCGGTCGCGCGCGCGACGGTCGCGCGCGGTCGGCGAGCGCGCGCGACCAGGTCGGCAGCCGGCGCGCGGCGATCTATTAAATATGTCGAAATGGTCATGTCTTTATGAGCTTGTCGACACGGCGCGGTGACGACCCGCGTCTGTCACAGCGCGTCGACATCGGCGAGACGAAGCGCCGCGCACACGCGACGCCGCGGTCACCGGGCGGCGACGGGGGGGGAGTACCGTGCCCTCGCGGCGATCCTCGTCCGGCGCGGGTGCGCGCCGGGGGTCGCGGCGCACCAGAGGTGATTCGAATGACGCTCTACTCCCGCACGACCCGCGCGACCGCGATCGCGCACTCCTCCATGGACTCCTTCCTGGGCTCCTCCCCGAGCTCGCGCTCGCGCTCGGCTCGGCTCCTGCTCTCGCTCTTGCTCCCACTCGCCACGCTCGTCCCGGCCTGCGGCGACGACACGGTCGGCGGCACCGACAGCGGCACGGACACCGGGGGCCAGGACGGCCAGGACGGCCAGGACGGCCAGGACGGCCAGGACGGGAACGACGGCCAGGACGGGAACGACGGCCAGGACGGGAACGACGGCCAGGACGGGAACGACGGCCAGGACGGCCAGGGCGGCCAAGACGGCATGGACGGTCAGGACGGCGGTGACGGCCTCGACCTGTCCAAGGACCCGAAGTCCTCCGTGGTCGCGCTCTCCTTCATCGATGATCTCGGGACCGGCGCGGTCGACGTCCCCGAGCTCGTCTGGGCGCTCGCCGAGGACTGGGTGCAGGACCAGCTGGCGCCGGGCGTCCAGTTCCCGCTGGCCTCGGCCTCGACCGACACCGTGCGCTCGATCAGCGGGCTGCGCTTTAACGTCGTGGCGAGCTGGCTCGACCCGCTCGTCTACGACGACAGCGTCGAGGGCCCGCGCTTCGGCGCCAACGCGGACTACATCGCGTACTTCGGCGACGGCTGGGACAAGCAGCCCGGCGACGCGCCGCAGTGGAACGGCAGCGGCTTCAGCGGGTGGATGTGGGTCAACCACGAGTACATCTCGGGCGACGCGCCCACGCCCTCGAGCGCGCCTACGCGGCAGTTCCTCACGCTCGCCAAGTTCCTGCGCCAGGGCGGCTACCTCACGGGCTCGCCGACCGCGGACGTTTGGTCGGACGAGGACCTGGTCACGATGAACAACTGGCACAAGCGCCAGCTCGGCGGATCGTGGCTGCACGTCGTGCAGGACCCCGCGTCCGGTGACTGGCTGCCCGACTACGGCGCGGGCGCGTGGCGCTACGACTCCACGAGCGCGACGCGGTCGCTTATCACCGGCCTCACCTACGACGCGCCCGACACCGATGACGACGGCGCGGCGCTGCCGATGAACGTCGTCGCGGGGATCATGGGCGACTGCTCGGGCGCGCAGACGCCCTGGGGCACGATCCTCTCGGCCGAGGAGAACGTGCAGTCCTACTACGGCGACGTCGAGGTCTGCTGGGCCGGGCAGCAGTTCGTCGAGGCGGCGGGCTGCGACGCCGGCGGCGACATCAAGCTCGAGACCACGCCCAGCGACGACGGCGGCTTCAGCAGCGCGCCGGATCCCAACGGCGTGCACAGCCGCGATCTCTACGGCTTCTTGACCGAGATCGACGTCGGCATGCCGGCGGACGAGTACTACGGCAAGAGCGCGGCGGGCGACGGGCACCAGAAGCTCGGCGCGCTCGGGCGCGCGCGGTGGGAGAACGCGACCTTCGCCGTCACCGACGAGTGGAAGCTGATCCCCGATCAGCCGATCGTCGTGTACGCGGGCAACGACCGCCGCGGCGGTCGCATCTACAAGTTCGTCTCGAGCGCCCCCTACACGCCCGGGATGACGCGCGCGGAGATCCGGGCGCTGCTCACGGACGGCGCCGTCTACGTCGCGCACTTCGCCGATCTCGACAACGACACCGGCTACACCGTCGGCGGGCAGCTCCCGGACGAGGGCAGCCCGGGCCTCGGCGTGTGGCTCGAGCTCTCGGTCGACAGCGTCGCGGTCGCGCCGAACAGCCAGGCGCTCGGCGACGGCGCGGACACCATCGGCGAGGTCCTCAAGGACCAGAGCTGGAACAACATGGCCGGCTTCCCCGACGACGAGACGGTCCGGCGCGCGCTGTTCACCGCGGCCAACAAGATCGGCGCGCGCGAGCTCAACCGCCCCGAGGATCTCGAGTGGAACCCGATCGACCTCAGCGGCACGCCGCGGCTCTACGCCGCGTTCACCAACCACACGCGTCAGGTCGCGCTCGACCAGGACGGCGTGGTGTTCCCGCCGGATCAGTGGGAGGCCAATTCGCCCAACCGCGGCGACGCGGTGGGCAGCATCATGGCGATCGAGGAGGCGAACCCCGACGCGCCCGCGGGCTCCATGAGCTTCAGCTTCTGGACCGTGTTCCGCGGGACGGAGGGCGGCTCCATGTGGGACGCGGCCTGTCCTGACAACCTCATGGTCGACGGGCTCGGCAACCTGTGGTTCGGCACCGACGGCAACTTCGGCGTCAACGGGCACGCCGACGCGCTGTACTTCCTCGACCTCGACCCCGCGCACAAGGCCGGGCAACCCGGCGTCGTCAACCCGGGCTACGGCGTGCCGTTCCGCGTCGTCGCCGGCCCGAGCGACTCCGAGGCGACCGGCCCGGCGTTGAGCTCGGATCAGCGCGCGCTGTTCTTCAGCGTGCAGCACCCCGGCGAGAGCCAGTTCTCGGCCTGGCCTGGGGCCTGAGGTCCGTGACCTGTCCCGAAGACCCGCGCCGCTCGACGTCTCGGCGTCGCGCGGCGGCGCGGGTCGGCGCTCGCCCGGCGGTCGTGTTCAGCCGCTCGTGATCGCGGCGGCGTCGCGCCGCCTCGGTCATCGCGCGCGCGTGTTGAGTCGCGCCGCGCGGACTCGTTACAGCTCGACGCCGCGCCAGTCGAGCCGCAGGCGCCCGTCGAGGTAGGTCCTGCCCTGCTCGGCGAGCCCGGTCGAGCCGTTCTCGATCACCTGGTGGACGTTGCGCGCCGGCGCGAGCACGGGGTCGCGCCCGTGGATGTAGTCTTGGTGACGGGCGCGGACCATCGCCGCCCGGTTCAGCGCGAGCGCGCGGGCGCGCGAGGGCGTCACGAGGTAGCGCAGGTCCAGGTCCCCGCCGGGCGCCGCGCGCAGCACCTCGCGCTCGTCGAGCTGTCCGTTGGGGAAGAAGCGCGCGAGCAGCTCGTCGTTACTGCGAAACTCGTCGCCCGCCCCCGCGCGGGTGAAGTAGACCAGCGCCTCGGGGCGCGCGTGACCGAGCTGCGGCACGTCGGGGACGCCCGCGAGGTCCTGGTACGCCCACCCGCGCGCGCCCGGGAGCTTGCGGGCGAACGCGAAGGTCTGGTCGACGGTCACGCCGATCGTCGAGTGACAGCCCATGCAGAACAGGTGCTCCTCGTGGGTCTGCAGGCGCAGGCGGCCGGCCTCGTCCTCGATGAAGCCCTGCAGCTGCCAGCCGAAGGCGTTGCGCAGCCCCACGAGCGGCGAGCCCGTGTACACGGGCAGGCGGCCCTCGTCTTTCTCGTCGCGCTCGCGCTCGTAGGCCTGGATCATCGCCCAGCGGTCGAGCTCCTTGACCTTCTTCGCGTAGCGCAGCTCCTTCATGCGCGGCGCGATCAGGCTCGGCGCGTCGGGATCGAGGTAGCGCACCGAGTGCAGAAATTCGGCGCCCTCGGGGTACACGCCGCGGCGCACGGGCCAGCCGGCGGCGCCGCCGACGTAGCTCACCGGCAGCCCCGCCAGCGTCACCGCGCCGCGGGTCAGCGCGCCGTCGCCGTCGAGGTCGACGCCCGCAGCTGTCTCGTCGAGCGCCTCCGTCGGCCAGCGCAGCTCGTCGCCCGCCGCGGGGTCCCCGGCGATCGCGGCCTCGAGGATCGCCAGGTTGATCTGATAGATCGCGCGGGACGGCGCGCCGTCGGCGGCCTGACGGAACGCGTCGGGCAGCCGGATCATCACGTCGTCGGCGCTCCCGTTGGTCGGCCAGAAGGTGCCGAGGAACGGCTTGTAGCGGAACGCCCGCCAGCCGCTGCCGTCGACCGCGAAGCCGTGGGCGTCGAAGCCGCGCGCGAGCTCGAGGTCAGGTCGGTAGCCGGGGTAGTCCTCGCGCGGCAGCTCGGCGAGCGCCCGCGCGAGCGCGGCGTAGTTGTCCTCACGGACATACTCGAGCACCGCCGCCTCGGGCAGCGCGTCCTGCTCGGCGCGGCGGTCTTCGAACAGGTTGCGCCACGCGTTGCGCAGGCCGACCTCGGAGAACGCGTACTCGGCCTGCAGCGCCGAGTCGAACATGGCGTTGGGGACCGTCGAGCGGGTGTGGCACGTCCAGCACGGGTTAAACGTCGCGTCAGTCTTCGTGTAGCACTGCGGCGGGATCACGGCCTCGCGGTTCTCGACCGCGTCGCCGGCGCGCGCGCGCCGCCGCGAGCGGGGTCGTAGCCGGCGCGCGCCTCGAGTCCGCGCCGCGCGGGCGCGCGCGTCGGCGTCCGCTCGTCGGCTGAGCGCTCGGGCGCCGCGGGTCCACCTCGTCGTCCGCGTCGCCGCACGCCCGTCGAGGCGAGCGCGAGCCACAGCCCGGCGGCGGCGAGCCGGGCGCGCGCGAGGTGTCGTGGGTGCGTGTGCGGCACGGGCGAGCGCCGACCATCCTCGCGGCACGCCCGCGCCCGCGCGTCACGACGACGCGACCTTTCGGTCACATCGCGTCGACGGCCGGCGCGCCCGCGGTGTACGGCCTGGCGGTGACCGCGTCGCGGACCTCGCGGAGCAGCAGCTCGCGGTTGAATGTGCCGGCGACGCCCGGCGGCTGCGCGTAGCCGTCGAGCAGCATGCGGTCCTCGACGCTGAGGTCGCGCGCGGTCACGACGATGATCGGGATCCCGCGCCACTGCGGGCGCGCGCGCAGCTCCCGGACGAACTCGAAGCCGTCCATCTCCGGCATCATCAGATCGAGCAGGATCAGCGATGGCGTCTCCTCGGCGACGCGCTCGAGGCCCACGCGGCCGTTCTCGGCGACGCGCACCTGCCAGCCGTCGCGCCGCAGCATCCGCGTCAGGATCTCGCGGGTCGCCGCCTCGTCCTCGACGATCAGCGCTCGTCGCTCGCCGTCGGAGGGGGGCAGCCGCGCGCGCGCGCGCGCGATGCTGCCGAACAGCTGGGCGCGGTCGAGCGGCTTCGAGACGTACTCCGAGGCGCCGATGGCGTGGGCCTTCTCGCCCTCGGTGAACTTCGTCTGCACGACGACCGGGATCGCGGCGAGCCGGTCGTCGCGCTTGAGCGCCGAGAGCACGTCCCAGCCGTTGACCTCGCCGGAGTTCATGACGTCGAGCACGATCACGTCGGGGTTGAGCGAGCGCGCCAGCTCGACGCAGTCGTCGGTCAGCGTCGTGCTCGCGACGCGGTAGCCGTAGCCCGCGAGGTACTCGCGCACGGAGTCGCACTGCGCGGGCTCCGAGTCGACGACGAGCACCGTCGGCAGCGAGGCCGGCGAGGCGTCGTCGTCGTCGTCATCCTCCTCGTCGCGCGCGCTCGGCATGACGGTGCGTCGCAGCGCGTCGGGCGGCAGCTCGGCGGGCACGCGGACCGTGAAGGTGGAGCCGACGCTGTACTCGCTCTCGACGCTCGTGTCGCCCCCGAGCATGCGCGTGAACTGCCGGGTGATCGCGAGGCCCAGGCCGGTGCCGCCGAAGCGCCGCGTCGTCGAGGCGTCGGCCTGCGAGAACGCGCGAAACAGCCGCTTGAGCTGCTCGGGCGTCATGCCGATGCCGTTGTCGCGCACGCGGAACTCGATCCACGGCGCGCCGTCCCGCCAAAGCTCTCGCGCCGTCAGCGAGATGACCCCGCCGTCGGTGAACTTCGCCGCGTTGCTCAGCAGGTTCAGCAGGCTCTGGCGGACCTTGACGAGGTCCGTGTTCATGGCGCGCGGCTCGCCCTCGATCGTGATCTCGAGGCGGTTGTTGGTGCGCTCGATCAGCGGGGCCGCGGTCGCTACGACGTCGTCGAGCAGCTGCGCGATGGTGAACGGCTCGGCGAACACCTCCATGCGCCCGGCCTCGATCTTCGAGAGGTCGAGCACGTCGTTGATCAGCCCGAGGAGGTGCTTGGCGGCGGCGAGGATCTTGACGACGTCCTCGCTCCAGACGCCGCCTGGCTGCCCGGGCGGATCCTCCATCATCATCTCGCTGTAGCCGATGATCGCGTTCAGCGGCGTGCGCAGCTCGTGGCTCATGTTGGCGAGGAAGGTGCTCTTGGCCTGGCTCGCCGCCTCGGCGGCCGCGCGCGCGCTCGCGAGCTCGCGCTCGCGCAGCTCGGCCTCGACGAGCTGCTGCGCCAGCCCGGCGCGCAGCTCCTCCTCGATGCCGATCTTCTCCTCGAGCAGCCCCATCGCCTCCTCGATGCGCAGGAACTGCTCCGCGACGATCGACTCGGTCAGCTCCGCGGCTTTCCTCGCGGCCTCGCGGTCCTCGCGCAAGCGCTGGTTCTCGGCCAGCAGCTCCTCGATCGAGCGCGTTGTGGGCGTGTCCGACATCGTGTTCGACCGCTCGCCCGGCGCCGCGGCTGCGCGCGTCGAATCGAGCATGGCCGTATGACCATATCGTTCGTGTGGCCGTTTGGACTAGATTGTAATCGGCGCGGGCGGCTGTCGACGCGCGCTCTCGAGAGCGGCGGCAGGCGCGGCGCGTCGTCGTCGCGCGCGCGGGCGCGCGGGCTCGCCAGGCGCGGCGCGCGCCTGCGAGCGGGCGCGCGCGAACTCAGTGAAATGTCTTAATAGACATGTTTGAAGAGACCTGTTCGACCGCGCGGCTCAGTCGCGGGGCGCGTCGCCGAGCTCGAGCAGCTCGTGCTCGATCATGATGGACGCGAGCGCGCGCTGGTCGGCGAGGAACGCGTCGTGCCCGTAGATCGACGAGAGCGTGTGCAGCCGCGAGCGCTTCCCCGCGGCGAGCAGCTCCTCGTGCAGCGCGCGCTGCAGCGCGTAAGGGAAGAGCATGTCCTGGGGTACGCCGACGACCGCGACGCTCGCGCGGATCGCCGCGAGCCGCTCGCGCAGCTGCGCCTCGTCGCGCGCGAAGCTGCAGCGATCGATGGACTCGCTGAGCAGCAGGAAGCCGTGGGGCGAGAAGCCGCGGGCGAACTTCTTCCCGTTGTGCTCGAGGTAGCTGGCGATCGACGGCTGCGTCGCGCCCGGGCGCAGGAGCTCGAAGCGCTCGTTGATCTCGTCGCGACCGCGGTACGTCAGCATGCCGAGCTGGCGCGCGCGGCTCATGGCCCGGTCCAGCTCGCCGTGGCGCAGCCCGTCGCGGACGATCTCCCGCTGCAGGTGGCGGATCCCGGTCGCCCAGCCGTCGGGCCCGAGCCCGGCCGAGACGCTCACGAGCCGGCGCACGCGCGCCGGGTGGCGCAGCGTGAGGCCCATGCCGATGAGCCCGCCGAGGCTCGCGCCGACGAAGCAGACCGGCTGCGCGCAGCCGATGCCCGCGAGCCACTCCTCGACCAGGTCGGCGAGCTCGGAGACCGACACGGGCGGCAGCGCGATCGGTCGGTCGCGCGGCGCCTCGGCCAGCGCGCGCCAGTCGCTGCCGTTGCCGAGCAGCGCCGGGCACAGCACGGTGACGCGGCGGGTGTCGATGAGCTCGGGGCGGTCGAGCGCGCTCCACCAGCCCGGGCTCGCGCCGTCACCGAACGCGGTGGGCGGCGCCGTGATGCCGCCCATCAGCACGACGACGGGCGCCGCGCCGAGCGGGCGACCATAGCGGACGCCGCGGAGCGTCAGCGCCTCGACGCGCTCGCCGGCGAAACTCGCGTTCCGGGCAGCGTCAGCGCGATCGGGTGGGGGGTAGGGTGCTGCAGGGGTGGGGGTCTCGGTCGTCGTCCAGGGCACGGTCTCTGCTTCCTCGGTGTCGGGTGCGCGGCGGGGTGGGCTCGCGTACGCCGGGTCGCGGCGGGCGTGCGCTACACGCCCGGCACGCCCGGCCAGGGCATCCGACAATGCATCGCGAGGAATGGGAGAAACGCGCTCATCGACAGCGGGTCCGCAGTCTCGGAGAAGCTCTGGATCAGCGTGCGGTCTGTTCGCCTCCACTGTCAACCACGAGGGCCCGCGTCGAGGCGAGATTTTTGTCGCCGGTCGGTCGATGTCACCCGCGCGTCACGAACACAGCGAGATCGTCTCTCGCGGACCGCCGACGTCGACGAGACGCCGAACCTACGGAAGATGACCGTAAAACCAGGCGCTCAGCGCATGCGCGCGTAGGCCTCGAAGGAGATCCCGAGGCCGACGGCGTCGACCAGCCGCGCGGGCTGCTCGGCGATCACCGCGAGCGCGCTCGCGGCCGCGCGGGCCAGCGGTGACTCGCCGAGCGCGTAGCGGCGAAAGCCGTTGGCCAGGCGCGCGCGCCCGAGGTTGCTGAACGAGCGAAGCCGCCGCAGCTCGAAGCCGCCGCGGTCGAGCAGCGTGACGAGGCCGCGACGCGTGAACAGCTCGAGGTGCTCCGGAGGACAGACCATCGGGAAGCGGGGGCCGAGCGCGCGCGCGTACACGCCGCTGAAGCTCGGGGTCGAGAGCGCGAGCACGCCGCCGGGGCGCAGCCACGGGCGGAAGCCCTCGAGCATCGCGAGCGGCGACGCGACGTGCTCGAGCACCTCCCACGCCGCGATCGCGTCGAAGCGCGCGGCGACGGGGCGCAGCTCGTCGAGCCAGCGATCGTGCACCCGGTGCCCGCGGGCCCGCGCCCGCGCGGCGCTCGGCGCCCGGTCGACGCCCTCGACGTCGAGCCCGATCCGCGCCGCCGCGTCGAGGAAGCTGCCCACGCCGCAGCCGACCTCGAGGACATGCTGGGCGCCGAGCGCTCGCAGCCGGCGCGCGCGCGCCTCGGCCTCGGCCGCGCGCCGCTCGACCTCCGTCTCGCCCGCGTGCTCGTGGTAGCTCGGGTCGAGGTAGATCGCGGCGAGCTCGTCCGGCGTCGGCACCCGGGCGACGAAGAGCGTCCCGCAGCGGGCGCAGCGGAGGTGATCGAAGCCGCGCTTGCAAAACGCCGCGCGGGCGCGCGCGGCGTCGCAGGCCGGGCACGCGCGCGGCGACTCGCGGTCAGGCGCGCTCACTGCCTGGTTCTACACCGCGCGAAGGGACGCTTGACACGGCCCGAATTTTTTATAAGCTAGCACTTGCTTATAAAAAGGAGCACCCATGACGCAGACCCACGAGCTGTCCCCCAACACACATGGCCACACGCGCCGGATCGCGCTGCTCGTCCTCGGCGGGCTCGCGCTCGCCGTCTTGCTGCACGTCGACGCCGGCTGGTGGACCGCGCCGCTGGCGATCCTCGCCGCCGGCGCCCTCCTGCACCTCGTGGTCGGCGGCGCGCTGCTGCTGGTCGGCGCCGTCCTCCTGCGTCGTCGCGGTCGCCCCGAGGGCGTCCCGCGCGGCCAGCTGATCCGGTGGCCGCGGCTCTACGACGGTTTCGTTCGGGTGCTCTCGCGGGGGCGAGAGTCGCGGCTGCGCGCGCGCTGGCTCGAGCTCGCGGCGCCGCAGCCGGGCGAGGTCGTGCTCGACGTCGGCTGCGGCACGGGCACGCTGCTGCTCGCGGCGGCCGAGCGCGTGGGCGAGGAGGGGACGCTGCGGGGGATCGACGGCGCGCCCGAGATGATCGAGCGCGCGCGCGCGAAGGCCCGGGCGCGCGGCGTGACGAACATGGAGCTCGCGGTCGGCTCCGCCGATCGGCTGCCGTACCCGGACGCCTCCTGCGACGTCGTGCTGTGCACGCTCGTGCTGCACCACCTCCCGCCCGATCTCCAGCGCGCCGCGCTCGCCGAGATGCGTCGCGTCGCCCGCCCCGGCGCGCGCGCGGTGATCGTGGATCTGAGCCCAAGGACAGGTCTTCTCCAGCGCCTCGGCTCGCTCGTCGCGCTGGTCCACGGCGACGCGGTGGGCCGCGTGATCGAGCTCGAGGCCGCGCTGCGCTCGCTCGGCGCGCGCGAGATCACGGTCCACGACAGCGGCATGGGCGCGCTCGCGGCGACGCGCGCTCGCTTCCCCTAGGCGGAGGGCCGGGCTCGAAGCGCGGTGAGAATTCGGGCTAGGGTAGGATGGCGGGATGGGGCGGCATAAGCGGATCAGCGACGACGAGCTGCTCGCGGTCGCGCGCGAGGTCTTCATCGAGAAAGGCGCGTCGGCGTCGACGCGGGAGATCGCGCGCCGCGCCGGCTGCTCCGAGGCCGTCCTCTACCAGCGGCACGGGACGAAGCTCGACCTGTTCGTGCGCGCGATGGTCCCGCCCGCGCTCGACGTCGAGGCGCTGCTGCAGGCGCCTGATTCGAGCTGTCCGAACGAGCATCTCGAGGAGATCGCGCTCGGCATGCTCAGCTACTTCCGCGAGCTGCAGCCGATCCTCCAGCCGCTGCTCAGCGCGCCCGACTTCGACTTCGAGGACTTCGCCGCGCGCCACCCCGACGCGCCGCTGCACCGCCTGCGCCAGGGGCTGGTGGCGACGCTGCGGCGCATGCAGGCGCGCGGGCGGCTGCGAGAAGACCTGGTTGTGGAGCCAGCCGCGCTGATGCTGTTCGCGTCGATCCACAGCCTGGCGATCTTCGAGCGCATGGGCGCCCACGGCGGCGCGTTCGACGAGGCGCTCGTGCGCGGGATGGTGCGCGCGCTGTGGCGGGGGCTCGCGCCGTGAGCTCGCCGGGCGCCGCGAGCCGGCTCGCGCCTGCGCTGTGGTGCCTGATCGCCGCGGCGCTGTTCGGCGCCTCGACGCCGGCCGCCAAGCAGCTGCTCGCGGGCCTCGGGCCGCTCGCGCTGGCCGGGCTGCTCTACCTCGGCGCCGCGCTCGCGGTCCTGCCCGTCGCCTGGCGCGGCGGCGCCCCGCGGGAGGTCGCGCTGCGGCGCGCCAACCTCACGCGCCTGCTGGGCGCGGTGGTGTTCGGCGGCGGCCTCGGGCCTGTGCTGCTGCTGCTCGGCCTCGCGCGCGCCCCCGCAGCCTCGGTCGCGCTCTGGCTCAACCTCGAGACCGTCGCGACCGCGCTGCTCGCCTGGCTGCTGTTTCGCGAGCAGCTCGGCGTCCGCGCCTGGACCGCGGCGCTGCTCGCCGTGGTCGCCGGCGTGATCCTGGCCTCGCCCGCGGGCTTCGGCCTCGTGCCGGCCGCGGGCCTCGTCGCGCTCGCGTGCCTGTGCTGGGGGCTCGACAACAACCTGACCGCGCTCGTCGACGGCTTCACGCCCGCGCAGACGACCCTGGCCAAGGGCCTCGTCGCCGGCGCGGTTAACCTCGGCCTCGCGCTCGCCTTCGAAGCGCGCCCCGCCGCGCCGGCGGCGGGCCTCGTCGCGGCGGCGCTGCTCGTCGGCGCGCTCGGCTACGGCGCCTCGCTCGTGCTGTACATCCGCGGCGCGCAGCAGCTCGGCGCCACGCGCTCGCAGGTGCTGTTCTCGACGGCGCCGCTGCTGGGCGGCGTCGTCGCCTGGACCGCGCTGGGCGAGCCCGTCGAGGGCGCGCAGCTGCTGGCGATCGCCCTGCTCGCGCCCGCGGTGTGGCTGATGCTGGGCGAGCGCCACGATCATGAGCATGTCCACGAGGCCATGTCGCACACGCACAGCCACCGCCACGACGATGGTCACCACGACCACGTCCACGAGGGCCTGCCGCGCGCGCACCGGCACACGCACGCGCACACGCACGCGCCGATGGTCCACGCGCACCCGCACCTGCCGGATCTCCACCACCGGCACGAGCACCCGTGAGCGGCGGCGCCGTCATCGGCTAGAAGCCGCCGCCCTGCGCGCGACCACGAACGTCGCCTTGCGCTTGCCCGGGCACCAGCGCTCCACGACCTCGAAGCCCGCGGACTCCATGCTCGCGATCAGCGCGTCACTTTTAAACACCCGGACCAGCGGCAGCAGCCCGAACGCGCGCCCGATTGGGAGGATGAAGCGCATGAACGCCATGTCGTCGCCCAGGCACGCCGTGCTCGCGAACAGCAGGCCGCCCGGCTTGAGCCACTGAAACACGCGGGCGAGCGCCGCGTCGCGGTCGTCGACGAGGTGCAGGACGCTCAGGCACAGCGCCACGTCGTAGCGCTCGGGCGGCGCGTCGTAGGCGTCGAGGCTGGCGACGTGGAAGGTGATGTTGTCGACGCCCGCGGCCTCGGTCTTCGCCCTCGCGATCTCGATCATCTTGGGTGAGAGGTCCACGGCGTCGATGTGGCGCACGCGGGGCGCGTGCTCGATCGCGGTGCTGCCCGTGCCGCAGCCCAGCTCGAGCACCTCCGAGTCCGGCGTCAGGTAGCGGCGCGTGGTCTCGAGCTTGCGCTCGTACGAGGCCATGTCGGCGATTGGATTCTTCGCGTACTTCGCCGCGATCCTGTCCCAGAACCTGCTCTCGCTCGCCATCGCTCGCTCCTGCGCCGCGCTCTCGCGACCCCGCGACCATAGGGCGGACGCGCGTCGTTGTCGCGGATCAGCGCGGGCAAAAGCCCGTCGAAAAAAAACTTTGAAAAAAACTCTGAAAAAAACTCTGAAAAAACTCTGAAAAAATTCTCCCCGGGGCGCGACATCTCGGGGCCGCGAGCATCTGTGGGGTGACGCCCGGTCGCGCGGCGAATTCGCGCGCGGGCGACAGCGAGGAACATGATGAGGAACACGGCGAAAATTGCTCTCTCGACGCGGATGATCCGGTTGTGCGGCCGCGGGCTCGCGTTCGCGCTGCTCGGCGCGGCCCTGGCCGTCGCGCCCGCGTGCGACGACGACACCGGCGACTCTGGCGACTCGGACACCGGCGACTCAGGCGACTCTGGCGACTCTGGCGACTCTGGCGACTCTGGCGATTCCGGGGACTCCGGCCTCGGCGACGGCGTGACGCCCTGCGGCACGTGGGGCGCGATGGACGTGTACTGCGAGGCCGGGCAGTACTGCTTCGACTCCGTGCTCGCCGACTGCGAGAACGGCTGCCTCAGCAACAAGAACTGCGCCGCCGATCAGCAGTGCATCAAGGCCGCCGGCGACGACGAGGGCACGTGCCAGGGCGCGCAGCAGGACGCCCCCTGCGAGCCCGTGTGCGAGAAGCTGATGGCCTGCGATCCCTCGACGACCCAGGCGATGTGTGACCAGCTGTGCGCTGCGGTCAGCAACGCGTGCAAGCTCTGCCTCGCGGACGCCAATTGCGCCGACGAGACCGCCTGTCAGGAGGAGTGCGGGACCTGATCGCCCGGCTCCTGATCATCATCATCGGGCCCCAAGGCCCGACGGACGCTCGCGTCGAAGCGGCTGGCGATCAGCCGCACGACGCTGGCGAACTCCTCGGGCTGCATGCCGAGGGTCACGCGCAGGCGCTCGCGCGTGCGCTCGAGCAACGTGTCGCGCAGGCGCGCGAGCCGGCGCGCGACGGTCGCCCGGTGGATCTGCAGGATGCGCGCGAGCGGATCGATGCCCATGCCGTGGAGGTAGTAGTGACGCAGCAGCGTGCGCTCGCTCGGGGTCAGGGAGGCGACGGCGTCGTGGAACGCCTCGCGGAAGGCCTCGCGCGAGCGCTGCTTGAGCAGCGCGAGCTCGGGGCCCGCCGCGGCGTCGTGAAGCGCGTCGAGCTGATCCGCCTCGGTCGGGCGCTCGCGCCTGTGCCTGCGCTGCAGGCCCAGCGCCTCTCGCACCGCGACGACGCGCAGCCACGCCGAGAGCGGGCCGCGGCCGGCGTACGCGAGGATCCCCGGCGCGCGCGCGCGCTGCGGGTCGCGCAGCAGCAAGCGCTCGCGCAGGCGCTGCACCACCTCGACGCGCGCGCTCTCATCCTGACACGCGGGCACGCGGGCGAGCGTCGCGAGCAGCGGGCGGAGGAACTCCCGCTCGAGGTGGCCGAGCGCGAGCGGGTCACCGCGCCCGCTCGCGAGCGCGAGGTGCAGGTCGGCCGCGTGCAGCTGCTCGAGCGCCCGCGCCTCGTCCTCGCCCTCGTCGAGCCCGCGCGCGACGTGGTCGATCAGCGCCGCCCCATCAACCGGAACGTCGGGCCAGGTCGCGCGCGCCGCCGTCAAGGCGCGGCTGATCAGCGGCGCGAGCGCGTCGACGGGCGTCGTGGCGCCCGGCCTCGAGGCGCGGAGCCGACGCGCGAGCGCTCGGGGCGGCGCGTCGCCACCCTCGTCCGACGAGACGTCGGGAGCGCGGACGTCGGGAGCGTGGACGTCGGGAGCGCGGACGTCGGAGGCGCGGACGTCGGGTGGCGAGCCAGGGAGCGGCATCGGCGGTCTTGGTCAGGCGCGGGCGCGCCGCGCCGATCCTGGGTGAGAAACGCGATCGCGTCAACGCGCCGGACGACTTCCACCGCGGGCCGCGTCGTTGTACGAGTCGCGCGGCCCGCGAGGGCGACGTGATGACGCGGCGAGCGACCGAAGCGTGCCCGCGGCCCTCCGAGGTCGCGGGCTACTTGGAGGGCACCCTCGACGCGGCCGCGCGCGCGCGCCTCGAGGTCCACCTCGACGCGTGCGCGGCGTGCCTCGAGCTGGTCGCCGCGCTCGCGGTGCTGCCGAGCGAGTCGTCGCGCGCGCGCGACCCGATGACCGCGCGCACGACCGAGGACGACGCCACCACCGCGATGATCGCCGGGCTCGGCCTGCTGCGCCGCGGCGAGCACATCGGGCGCTACCTGATCCTCGAGGTCCTCGGCGTCGGCGGCATGGGCGTGATCTACAGCGCCTACGATCCCGAGCTCGATCGCCGCGTCGCGCTCAAGCTCCTCCACACGAGCCCGGGGCCCGAGGCCGCGACGCCGACGGACGCGCGCGCGCCCGAGCGCTGTGTCCTCGACGATCGTGATGACCGTGATGACCGTGATGACCGTGATGATCGTGATGATCGTGATGATCGTGATGACCGCGATGACCGCGACGCGGCCCGGCTGATCCGCGAGGCGCGGGCGATGGCGCGGCTGTCCCACCGCAACGTGATCGCGGTCTACGACGTCGGCGAGTTCGCCGGGCGCGTGTACGTGACGATGGAGCGCATCGAGGGCCAGACGCTCGCGCGCTGGTGCGAGACCCCGCGATCGTGGCGCGCGCTCGTCTCGACCTTCGTCGCGGCGGGGCGCGGGCTCGCGGCGGCGCACGCCGCCGGCCTCGTGCACCGCGACTTCAAGCCGAGCAACGTGATGGTCGCCGACGACGGGCGCGTCGTGGTCCTCGACTTCGGCCTCGCGCGCGAGCACGACGTCGCTCGCGGGGAGCACGGCGCGCGTCTCGACGCGCCGGAGCAGCTCGGGCGGGCCGCGCCGATCTCCGGCGCGACGACCCGGACCGGCGCGCTCGTGGGGACGCCGGCGTACATGGCCCCCGAGCAGCGCGTCGGCGCGCCCGCGGACGCGCGCAGCGATCAGTACAGCTTCTGCGCGGCGCTGCACGAGGCGCTGTACGGGGCGCTCCCGGAGGGCGACGCGCTCGCGTCGGCGGGCGCCTCGGATCCCGTGCCGCCGCGGCTGCGCGCGCTGCTCGAGCGCGGCCTCAGCCCTGCGCCGGCGCGGCGGTTCCCGAGCATGGCGGCGCTGCTCGAGCAGCTCGAGCGCGCGCGCACGCGGACGCGTCGCCGGCGGCGTCAGCTCGGCCTCGCGCTCGCGGGCGTCTTCGTCGTCGCGCTCGGCGGGGCGCTCGGCGCGATCGTGACGCGCGCGCCCGAGACCCCGCGCCCTGTCAGTCCGTCGAGCGGCGGCTCGCGGGCGTCTGGGACGACGCGCGTCGGACCGAGGTGCTCGCGGCGCTGCGCTCGACCGGCGCCGACGACGGCGCGCCGGCGGTGACGGGCGCGCTCGATCGCTACGCCGCAGACTGGGTGGCGCGCACGCCCGCGGCGCGTGCGAGGCGACGCGGGTGCACGGCGAGCAGACCGAGCGTCAGCTCGAGCTGCGAACAACATGTCTTGAGAGTCATCTTCGAAGGATGCGCGCGCTCACCGGGGTGCTCGCGCGCGCCGATCGCCCGCGGCCGAGCGCGCGCGCGCTCGCGGTCGCGGGCCTCCGAGCCGCTCGATCGCTGCGCCGACCTCTCGACGCTCGCGGCCGCCGGCGCGCGCGCGCCAGGCCCCGAGCTCGCGCCCGCGCTCGACGAGCTCGCCGAGCTCCAGGCGCTGCGCGACACCGGGCAGTACGCGCCCGCGCTCGCGCGCAGCAGCCCCCTCGTCGCGCGCCTGCAGCCTGGCGCGACCCGGTCGCGCGCAGCGACGCGCTGCAGCTGCACGGCGAGCTGCTGGGCTACGCGGATCAGCACGCGCGCGCCGAGCAGGCGCTGCGCGCCGCGCTGTGGGTGGCCGAGGAGGCCGGGCTCGATCGGGCGCGCGCCGAGGCGTGGATCGAGCTGCTCTACCTGCGCGGCTACAAGCAGGCCGACGCGCCCACCGGCGAGCGGCTCGCCGGTCACGCGAAGGCCGTGCTCGCGCGCCTCGGCGGCGACGCGGCGCTCGAGGCCCGCCGCCTCGTGGCGCTCGGCCTGATGTACAGCGACGTCTCGCGACACCGCGAGGCGGCGGCGCGTCACGGCGAGGCGGTCCAGCTGCTCGAGCGCACCCGCGGCGGCGACAGCCCGCTGCTGGCGGCGCCGCTGCAGGGCCTCGCCAACGCGCAGCGCGACCTCGGCGAGTTCGAGGCGGCCGAGGCGAGCTACCGGCGCGCGCTCGAGCTGGCGAAGGCCGCCCACGGCCAGCGCCACCCCGACGTCGCCAAGGTCGAGATGAACCTCGCCAACTTCCTCCGCCAGCGCGGCCGTCGAGACGAGGCGCTCGAGCTGTACACCGCGGCGCTCGAGCTGCAGCGCGCGGCCCAGGGCGAGCGCGCGCTCGACGTCGCGATCACGCGCTACAACCTCGCCACGCTGCTCGGCGACCGCGGCGAGTACCGCGAGGCCTGCGAGGTCTACCGCGCCGTCGACGAGGTGTTCGCCGAGCGCCTGCCCGAGGGGCACCCGCACCGCGTCACCGTGAAGACCGCGCTCGGCCGCAGCTATCACCTCGCCGGCGATCCGGCGCGCGGGCTCGAGACGCTGCGCGCGTCGGTGGCGATGATCGAGGCGAAGCTGCGCGCCGAGGAGCAGGAGACCGGCGCGCCGGCGCGCCCGCCCGCGTCGCTGGGCTCCGCGCTCAACTTCATGGGCCAGCTCCTGGTCGAGGAGGAGGGCCGCGTCGACGCGGCGCTCGAGGTCTACGCGCGCGCCGAGCGGGTCTGGCGCGAGAGCCTCGGCGACGAGCACCCGACGCTCGTCGCGGTGCAGCTCAACATCGGGGACGCGCTCGCAAGGCGCGGCGATCAGCGTGCCGCGATCGCGACGCTCGAGCGCGCCGTGGCGCTCGGCGAGCGGACCGACTCGCTGTTCACGGCCGAGGCGCTGACGAGCCTCGGCCGCGCGCTGCGGGCCGCGGGCCGCGTGGACGAGGCGATCGCGGCGCTCGAGCGCGGGCTCGCGCTCGCCGACGAGGCGGAGGCTCGAGCGCGTCAAGCAGGCGCAGCTGCGCCTGGGGAGCCGCGCGCGCGCTGTGGTCCCAGCCGGCGGCG
This sequence comes from Myxococcales bacterium, assembly GCA_020633295.1. Lineage (GTDB taxonomy): Bacteria > Myxococcota_A > Polyangia > Nannocystales > Nannocystaceae > JACKDW01. Next base: position 113,900 of record JACKDW010000022.1, read on the forward strand.
CGCGCCCGGGCGACGCGCGCCTGGCCGAGGAGGCGCGCGACGGCTTCGACCCCGAGCACTTCGCGGACGCGCGCGCCGAGGCCGAGCGCTGGCTGGCCGAGCGGGGCGACGCGAGCGCCGGCGTCGCCGGCTGAACGCTCGCGCGCGAGATGTCGGCAGCGCGCTAGACGGGCGGCGGCTCGTTGATCTCGCCGAGGCTGAGCCCGCCCGGGTACGCGTAGCTGACCCGACAGTCATATCCGTAGACCTCGAGGCCGAACTTCACCGTCTCGCTGTGGATCTCGTGGGGGCCGTCCTCGACGAAGAAGCGCGCGTAGCCGAGGCCCGCGACGCCGAGGTCCGTGGGCGCCTCCGGCAGCGGGCCGCCGTCGAGCACGATCGAGTCCCAGCCGTCGATCGGGGCGATCAGCGTGAGCATATCCCAGGCGTAGGTCGCGGGCGTCAGGAACGTGTAGTTGTAGCGGTACTGGGCGATCGGCGGGAAGAACGAGATCGCCGGGTCACCGAGCTCGGAGGTCACCTGGCTCGGGAAGTTGCAGTTGGGCGACAGGAAGTTCCCCGGGTACAGGTCGTCGTCCTTCGGCCCGTCGGTCAGGCCCTGCGAGTACATGTAGTGCGCGACCATGAACGACTCGCTGCCCTCGGCGTGGAACGAGGCCTCGGTCCGGACCTCGTGGAACTCGCCCTCGTCGAGCTGGATCACGTCCTGGTAGTCGCCGGAGAGCGTGATCGTGGTGCCGTCCTTGTCGGCGATGAGCCGGTAGAGGTCGTCCTCGCCGCCGCGCGGCCGGAAGTGCACCACCGCGTACTCCGTGCCCCAGGCGGTGCGCGGCGGCAGCTGCTCCTCGAGGTGGTCCTTGTAGGTGATGAAGCCCGGCCCGGGCAGGCTCATCGACGGCGCGCCCGCGAACACGGCCACGGGCGCGCTCGAGGTCACGCGCACGCCGGTGAGGTCGGCCGGGCCGCCGCTCGGCGATCGCAGCTTGAGCACCTCGCCGTCGTCGACGATCACCGTGGTCTCGTCCATGGCTCCCAGCGCCGGGATGCCGACGCCCGACGCGGTCTGCCCGAGCATGTAGGACGGCGCGCGGATCGTGACCTCGTTGCCGTCGTCGAAGCTGACGATCGTCAGCCAGCTGTCGGAGTTGTCGCTGTTGTGATAGGCGGCCGCCAGGTAGTTGTCGCCCCAGGCGTGGTAGGGCAGCAGGATCGACGCGTCCGAGGTCGCCTGCTGCGAGCTGGAGTAGGGCGCGAACTGGTAGGCGACGATCGGGATGTCGCTCTCGAGCTTCATCGCCTTGAGGTACACGCCCGTGTTGGGGTCGATGATGTGGCTGTTGAGCTGGGCCGAGTTGCCATTGAGCTGGAAGGTGTGGGCGGTGCCCGGCATGATCGGCGCGCTCTCGATCATCTGCCCGTCGGCGCCGTAGAGCGTCGCGGTCGCCACCTCGTCGTTGGTGTTGGCGGCGACCACCGCCCACGGCAGGTTGGCGCCGACCTGCAGGGCGAGCGGCGCGAACAGGCAGCCGGCGCTCGTCAGGCTCTCGGCCGCGGCCTCGCAGGTGCTCTCGTCGACGTCGCCGTCTCCGTCGCCGTCTCCGTCGCCGTCGCCGTCGCCGTCGCCGTCGCCGTCGCCGTCTCCGTCGCCGTCGCCGTCACCGTCGCCGTCGCCGTCGCCGTCGCCGTCACCGTCACCGTCACCGTCTCCATCGCCGTCGCCGTCGCCGTCGCCGTCGCCGGACTCGGAGTCCGTGCTGGTCGGACCGGCGGTGGTGTTGGGCGTCGTGGTCGGGCCCTCCGTCGTGCCCGGGCTCGTCGACTCGGTGGACTCGCCCTCCGACGTCCCGCCCTCGGTGGTGCTGGTCTCGTCATCGCCGCAGGCGCCCGCGACGAGCGCGAAGGCGGTGAGCAGCGAGAGCGTTGGTAGAGCGAGGACGGTACGGGAAGCCATGCGGCGTATCCTGGTGAAGCCGCGCGCGGCGGTCAAGCGCGTCGTCGATCGACTGACCAGAATCATGTGTCGTGTGGAGCATGTTTTTTACAGCGCGTGAACGTGCGTCGCGCTCGCGCGACGGCGCGTGGAGCGAGCGGCCTCGGCGATTCACTAGCGAACGCTGGTGATGACCCATGGGGCAGGCGGTCAGGCTCCAACACGCGGGAGGTCGTCGTCCCGCCGCCGTCACGCGGGCGCGGCGAGGGGCGCTCCGCAGCGGACCAGCACGCGCCGCAGCAGCATGAGCTCCTGCAGCGCGGCCGCAGGTCCGCCGCGGTCGGCCCACAGCGCCGGTCGCTCGACCACGGAGACCGCGGTCTGTCCGATCGCGCAGGCATGGACCCGCCCGTCCTCGGCGACGCGGCGCGCGAGCGAGGGCATCGTCGGGCCGCGGACGTCGGTCGGCACGTCCGGCGTCAGCGCGAAGCCGGGGTGCCAGCCTCCTCGTACGCGCCTTGCCGATCGGACATGCACAGGATCTCGTCGATGGTCTCGCGGGCCGCGTCGCGCCGAGGCCTCCCGTGCTCGCGGGAGCGCGAGAGCGCGGCCCGCTGCGCGGGGTGGAGCGCCGTGGCGAGGATAGCGAGCGTGTACGCGGCGACCGGGCGCGCGCTCGCGCAGCGAGACGACGTCGCGGACCGGCCGACGCGCGCGCGTCGACCGGTCCGTCGTGCCTGGAGCGGCGGCTCAGCGGGCGATGGCGAGCCCGCCCGAGAGGCTCTCGCCCTTCAGGCGCGCGGCCTGCTTGACGAGCGTGATGAACTCACCGCGGTGACCGTGGGCGTCGCGGCCGAGCGCGCCGCTCGCCATGTCGTGGACCTCGCGGAAGCTGGTCTCGCCGCTGTACTTCGAGTCGCGCAGGAGCATGCCGAAGCTGGCGACCGAGGCCGAGAACCGGAAGTTGTCGGAGGTCTGCGCGAGCGCGCGGTCGTGGTCGCGGACCGGGAACGTCACGAGCGTGCTGCGGTCGCCGTCGGGCTGCTTGTAGCGGAGCTTGAGGTGCATCAGCTCGCCCGAGTCCGCGGCCGCCGAGAGGTCGCGGCCCTCCTGGTAGCGCAGCGGGTCGACGCCGGGGCGGGCGCCCTGGCCGCGGGGCACGACCTCGTAGAGCGCGGTGACGGTGTGGCCCGAGCCGATCTCGCCGGCGTCCTTGGTGTCGTCGTTGAAGTCGCGGTCCGCGAGCGCGCGGTTCTCGTAGCCGACGAGCCGGTAGGACTCGACCTCGGCCGGGTTGAACTCGACCTGGATCTTCACGTCCTTGGCGATCGTCACGAGCGTCGCGCCGAGCTCGTCGACCAGCACCTTCTGCGACTCGCGGTCGCTGTCGATGTAGGCGTAGTTGCCGTTGCCCTTGTCGGCGAGCATCTCCATCTGCGAGTCCTTGACGTTGCCCGTGCCGAAGCCGAGCACGGTCAGGTACACGCCGCTCTCGCGCTCACGCTCGATGAGGCGCTCGAGCTCTCCGCGGCTCGAGATGCCGACGTTGAAGTCGCCGTCGGTCGCCAGGATGACGCGGTTGATGCCGCCCTTCTTGAAGGTCTTACGGGCCAGGTCGTAGGCGAGCTGGATGCCCTGACCGCCGTTGGTCGAGCCGCCCGCCTTGAGGCGCGCGAGCGCGGCGTTGATCTTGAGGTTGTTGGCGCCCGAGGTCGGGTTCAGGACCACGCCGGAGGCGCCGGCGTAGACGACGATCGAGACGCGGTCGCGGGGGCCGAGCTGGCGCACGAGCTTGCGCATCGCTCGCTTGAGCATCGGCAGCTTGTCGGCGCTCTCCATCGAGCCGGACACGTCGATGAGGAACACGAGGTTGCGCGGCGGCACGACGGTGACGGTCTTGCCCTTGACGCCCACGTGCACGAGCCGGTGGTCAGGGTTCCACGGGCAGTCCGCGACCTCGGTGTTGACCGAGAAGGGCGTGCGGCCGCGCGGCTCGCTGTAGGTGTAGCTGAAGTAGTTGATCATCTCCTCGACGCGCACCGCGTCGGCCGGCGGCAGCTGACCGCTGTTGAGGAAGCGGCGCACGTTGCTGTAGGAGGCCGTGTCGACGTCGATGGAGAAGGTCGAGAGCGGCTTGTCGGCGACCGCGATGAACTCGTTCTCCTGGATGTGGTCGTAGCCCTCGGTGTTGTGGGGCGCGTCGGCGGGCGGCGCGACGATCGGCGGCGGCGGCGGCTGGATCGGCGCGATAGCTCCGGCGGCGATCGGCGTCCCGACGGACATCTCTTTCTGCTTCTTCGCGGCGCGCTGGTCTCGGCGGGCGTCTCGCTTGCTCGTATGCGACTTGGCCATCTCGGGGGCTTCGGCCTCGTCGGCGCTGACGATGACGGGCGCGTCGACGGGCGCGGGCGCGGTCTCGGAGACCGGCGCGGGCTCGGAGGCGGGCTCAGGGGAGGGCATGGCGAGCTCCTCCGCCGCGTCGCCGCCAGCGTCGTCCTCGGCGCCAACGTAGTCGTAGTCAGCGTCGGCCGAGGCGCGCTCGATCGTGCTGTACTGCTGCTCGGGCGCGTACATCCCGGCGCGCTCGTTGCTTGCGCTCTTGCTCGCGCAGCCGACGTGCGTCAGCGCGCAGAGGGCCAGGAGGGTGGCGGCGAGGATGCGGGGACGACGGGGGGTCTGGACGTTCATGGCGGGTAGGCTCCGGTTCCGTGCGATTCGCCCCCTGAACGCGGCCCTCCAGGCGCCGCTTACACGAGCCGCAGAAAAAATCTCGCGAGGCGCCGCCGAGCGCATGCGCGCCGGTCACAAGGCCGTCGTCGTGCGGCGTCCGCGAGCGGGCGCGCGGCCCCGGCGACGGCGAGGTGAGCTCGACGCAGCACTCGTGCATGCCGTCGTCGCCGAGCGGGCGCTCGTCGACGACGCGCATGGTTCATGCGGCCGTGCGCCGCCCAACGCCGAGCGCGGTTGTTCGGTGAGACAGGGGGCTGCCGATGCTCGGCGCGCTCGTCCAGGGCGGGCGCGTCGTCGACGTCGTCGATCGTCGCGTCGAGCTCATCGGCCGCGCGGCGGCATCGCGACCCGGGCGCGCCGGGCTGGTCGCGCGGCGCGATATACTGGCGACGTGATCTCGCTCGAGCCGATCTTCGCCCGCGCGGACGTGCCCGTCGCGCGGCTCGACGACGACGAGGCGCTCCGCGCCGCGCTCGTGACAGCGACAACGGCCGCGATCGCGGCGGCGCTGGCCGGGCGCGCGCCGACCGAGGTGCGCTACGAGGAGGAGCGTCGCGGGGTCTCCATCTATCAGGTGATCGAGATCGTCGCCGACGGCGCCCTCGGGCGCGCGCCGGGGCAACTCGAGCGGGGAGCTGTGCGCGCGGCGGATCCGATGTTCGACGATCTGCTCGTCGGCGATGAGCTGCTGTTTCTGCTCGAGCTCGACGCGCCCGGCGGGCTCGCGCCCGCGGTCGACGAGCTGCTGCCGATCCCCTGCTACCAGCCCGCGCTCAAGCCGGCGCTCGAGGCGGCGCTCGCGTCCGCGCTCGCGGCGTACGTCGGGTCGACGCGCGCGTTCGCGCCTGGCGAGCGAGTCGAGCTCAACACCGCGAGCGCCGCGGCGCTCGCGAGGCTCCCGGGCCTGCACCGCGGGCAGGCGCGCGCGATCGTCGAGCACCGCGCGCGCGTGGGGCCGTTCGCCACGCCGGAGGACTTGCTGCGCGTCGACGGCGTGGGGCGAGCGACGCTCGACGCGATCTTGCCGCGCGTGAAGGTGTGACGGGGGCGCCCGGGGGTGACGTGTGCGCCTGGCGTGCGCTGTGCGCTTCACCCCAGAGTGAACATGTTCGTTCGGACATGGCGATGAGAACCCACACGGGGCGCGGGCGCGGAGCGGTCGGCACGGTTCTCGCAAAACCAGGGCGCGTGAACGCGAACACGCTCGTCGTCGGCGGTACTGGGCTCATCGGGCGCGAGGTCGTGGCCTCGCTCTACGCGCGCGGCGTCGTGCCGCGGGTGCTCACGCGTAACCCCGGCCGCGCGGCCCGGCTGCTGCCGGGCGCGTGGTTGATCCAGGGGGACCTGCGCGCGCGCTCGTCGATCCGCGCCGCGCTCGAGGGCGTCCGCGACGTCCTGCTCGCGCTGCCGCGCGGCTTCGAGGAGACGCGCGCGGCCGCCTGGCTCGTCGACGCCTGCGAGGCGGCCGGCGTGCGCCGGCTGGTGCTCATCTCGAGCGTGCGCCCCGATCGCGGCGACTCGCGCCTGCGGCAGGCGCTGCGCGGCGTGCTCGGGCGGCGCGCTGCGGGGCGACGGCTCGAGGCGCGCGCGCGTCAGAGCGGGATCGAGACCGTGATCCTGCGACCGGCCAACCTCTATCAGCGCGACGAGCTGCACCGCGTCGAGCTCGTCGAGGGTCGCTACCCGCAGCCGCTGGGCGCTCGCGGCGTCAACCGGGTCGACGCCCGCGACGTCGGGCTCGCGGGCGCGCGCGCGCTGCTCGGCGATCTCGCGCCCGGCGTGTACCCGATCGTCGGCCCGCAGGCGTGGACGGGAGCGGAGTGCGCCGCGCTGTGGAGCGCGGCGCTCGGGCGCCGCGTTCGCTACGTCGGCGACAACATCGAGACCTGGGCGCGTCGCGTCACCGCGCGGCTCCCCGACACGAGCGTCGAGGCGCTGCGCGATCACTATCGCGAGCTGCAGCGCGGCGGCGGGCGCGTCGACGCGGAGGACCTGCGGCGCTGCGCGGAGGCGCTGGGGCGCGCGCCGATCCCCTACGCGCGCTACGTCGCCTCCGCCGCGGGGCGCTGGCTCTCGCGCCCGACGCCCTACCTCGCGTCGGACTCGAGCGGCGCGTGGCGCTAGCGCTTGACCCGACCCAGCGCGAGCGCGCGCACGCGGGCGGGCAGCCCGGCGAACAGGCGAGCGCCGAGCGCCAGCGGCTGCGGGATGTCGATCCGCGCGGGGCGGCGAGCGAGGCGCGCGACGACGCGGGTCGCGAAGACGTCGGGCTCGAGCCGCTGCGGCTGCGCGTGCGTGTCCTCGAGCATCGGCGTGCGCACGAAGCCCGCGTGCACGGCGGTGACCGCGACCCCGGAGCCCGCGAGGTCGAGCCGCAGGCAGTCGAGCAGCATCGAGAGCCCGGCCTTCGGCGCGCAGTAGGAGGCGGCGTCGGGCAGCGCCCCGAATGACGCGAGCGAGCTGATGCCGACGAGGTGCCCGCGCCCGCGCGCGACCATGGCCGGGAGCGCGGCGGTCAGCGTCGCCGCCGCGCCGCAGAAGTTGGTGTGAAACGCCTCGGCGAGCACCTCCCACTGATAGCTGGGCGCGCCCTCGCGTCGGCGCGGACCGGCGCCCGCGTTGGCGACGACGAGCTCGAGCCCGCCGCAGTCCTGATCGAGCTGTCGCACGCGCGCGACGCAGGCGTCAGCCTGGCTGACGTCGAGCAAGACCACGTCGGCCGCCCCGCCGCGCGCGCGGATGTGGTCCGCGAGCGCGCGCAGCGGGACCTCGCGACGTGCGCCGAGGAACACGTGCACACCCGCGGCCGCGAGCTCGCGGGCGAGCGCGTGCCCGATCCCGCTGGAGGCCCCGGTCACCAGCGCCGTGCGCCACGCCGGTCGTTCGCGTCGCGCGCTCGCCATGGGTCCTCTCCCCCTCACTCCGCGGCGGCGGGCTCGTCGGCCGGCGCGGCGAAGCGCGGCGCGCAGCCGGAATTGTAGGCGCGGATCGCCTGGGCGTGCGCGGGCTGTCGCTTGTGGTAGCGCGCGATGTTGTGGGCGACGCTGCGCGAGGCCCGGTCGAAGCCCGCGAGCCCGGGCAGACGCGCGATCTGTCGATCGATGCGCGCGAGCTCGCGGCGGCCCCACACGTTGTCGTGCAGCAGCGTCGAGAGGAACTCGAGCTCGGCCGCGTCGCCGCCGACGTCGCGGCCGACCGGCGCCCACAGCCGCATCATGCCCAGGCGGCACAGGCGGCGCGCGAGCGCGGAGCGAGCGAGGCGACGCGCGGCCTGCTCATAGTAGAACCGCTGGTGCCTGCGCTCGTCCCGGGCCAGGCGCAGCAGCAGGCGCGACAGCTCGTGGTTGCGCGTGCGGTAGGCCAGCTGCGTGTACGCGGCCGCGGCCATCATCTCCTGCGCGGCGCCCCAGGTCATGTGCGTGGCCGCGAAGGCCGGCGTCAGCTCGGCGACGCCGCGGGCGACCGTCGCGATCAGCTGGCCGCGGGGACCGGCGCCGTGGCTGCCGTCTTCGAAGCGCGCGCGGGCGGGCGGGCGCCCGCAGGTCGTGAGCGCGCGGTCGAGCGCGCGGCCGTGCTGCATCTCCTCGTAGGCCCAGCAGGCGAGGAACGCCGAGGCCGCGTAGTCGCGGGTGAGGAAGCGCGTGAGGACCGTGCGCAGGTACAGCACGACGTGGTTCTCGGTCGCGGCCATGTACCGGAGCGCGCGCGCGTCGTCGTCGCTGAGCCCGTCACGCCCGAGCCGCGCCCAGTCGAGATCGTCGGTCTCGACGGCGGCAGAGAGCGACATGAAGCGATCGATGTCGAGAGTCATAGCGCCGACGCGTCGCGGCGACCCGCTGCGGACTGCCTAGCACGGCCGCGGAGCGCGGACCAGCCTGCGCGCGCGGGCGATGCCGGCCGCGAGGCGCTGTGGTAGGCAGTCCCCGGGGACGTCGATGTTCCACGCGCTCTACTACAACAACGCCTGGCACCATCCCCTGATCTGCTTCGTCGGCGTCGCGTGCCTGCTGCTGGCGCTCGCGCGGCGGCTGCCGTTCTTGAGCGCGTACCTCGTCGTGTTCGCCGCCGAGATCTCGCTCGACGCGCTGTGCACCGGCGCCTGGTCTCCTGTCCCCAAAGACATTCATCGGACCGTCGCGATCTCCTTCGTCGTGCTCGGCGACTGGCGCTACCTGCTGCTGTTCGAACGCTACTCGCGGGGTCGCCCGGACGGCGGCGCGCCGGCGCGCGCCTGGTACTGGCTCAGCTCCGTCGCGCTCGCGTTCGTCGTCCCGCTGCTGCAGGCCGCGGTCATCAAGCTCGCGCCCGGCTGGTTCACCGACTCGCGGCGCGTCTACCTCGTCTACGAGCTGATGTTCGCGTGCCTGGCGACCGTGCTGCTCACGCGCGTCATCCCCCGGCGCATGCGCGACCACGACCCGCGGATCACCCGATTCGTCCGCGGCGTCACGCGCTTCTTCATCGTCCAGTACCTGCTGTGGGCCTCGGCCGACATCCTGTTCCTGCTCGGCAACGAGTGGGCGCTCGCGCTGCGGCTCGTGCCCAACACGCTCTACTACGCCGGCTTCCTGCTGTTCGTGTGGTGGACGGCCCCGGACGCGCCGGCGCGGTGCGGCGGCCCGGCGCTCGCGCTGGGCGGCCTGCTCGTCGCGTTCGCGCTCGCGTTCACCGGCCTCGCGCGCAAGCCCGAGGTCACCGCGACGCAGGGCGCGGCGCTGCGCTTTCAGGTCGACGGGCAGCCCGTCGCGCGCGTCTCCCTCGCTGCGCTGCGCGAGCAGGCGCCGAGCGAGACCTGGACGGCCTTCGACCCCTACTACAACCGCGAGAAGACCTGGCACGCGCTCCCGCTCGCCGACGTGCTCGCGGTCGGCTTCGAAGGCGCGCTCGCGCCCGGCGACGCGCGCGAGCAGGTGATCGCGGCGCTGCGCGAGCGCGAGTTCATGCTGCGGGCGACCGACGGCTACACCGTGCACATGCCCGGTCGCGAGCTGCTCCAAGATGGCAGCTATCTCGCGTACGCCGACGCCGAGACGCCGGCGTGGGAGCCCGTGGGCCCCCAGCGCGCGCACCCGGGCCCGTTCTACCTGGTCTGGCGGCACGAGCATCAGCAGGAGCTCGCCACCCACCCGCGGCCCTGGGCGCTCGCCGAGATCGACGCGGTCGCGTTCGAGCGCGCCTTCCCCCACACGGTGCCGACGGGCGCCTCGAACGACGCCCCGGCCGCGCGCGGGTTTCAGAGCTTCCGCGCGCGGTGCCTTCGCTGTCACGCGATCAACCGCGAGGGCGGGCGCGTCGGGCCCGAACTCAACGTCCCGCAGAACATCCTCGAGTATCGCCCGGTCGATCAGGTCAAGCAGTACATCCGCGACCCGTCGACGTTTCGCCACAGCGCGATGCCGCCGCACCCGGAGCTCGACGACGCGGCGCTCGACGAGCTGATCGCGTACTTCGCGGCGATGGGCCAGCGCAAGCGCGAGGTCGCCGAGGGAGACGCGCATTGACCTCATCAGTCCACGCAGACAGCTCGCGAAGCGCCGGCGCGGCGCGCTCGCTCGCGCGTCTGCGGGCGCGCGTCGAGGCGCTCCCCGAGTTGCTCGCGAGCCACGCGGCCGCGCTCGCGGCCGCGGCCGCGCGCGCGCCGGCGGTCGTCGCCGGCGATCCGGTCGTCGTCACCGGGATCGGCCTGTCGGAAGGGCCAGCTCGCCTGACCGTCCACGCGCTGCGCGGGCGCGGCGTCCGGGCCCGCTTCGCGCCGATCTCGTCGCTGCTCACGGCGCCGAAGCCCTCGCCCGAGACGTCACCGCAGACCTCGCCCGAGACCTCGCCCGCGACCTTCGTCGTCTTCAGTCAGGGGCTGTGTCCCAACGCCCTCGCGGCGCTGCGCCACGCCGCACGCTACCGCCGGGCGCTGCTCGTGACCGCCGCGGGTCAGGCCGCGGACGCCGGCGCGGGGCCCGGCGCGTCGGCGCTCGACTGGTTCGCTCGTGACGCGCGCGGGACGATCCTCCAGCACCCGCCGGCGCGCGAGGACGGCATGCTGCTGCGCGTGCTCGGCCCCGCGCTCGCCGGCTACGTCGGGCTCGCCTGGGCGCTCGTCGACGACCGCGGCCGGACGACCCACGCCGCGCGCGCGCTCGCCGAGGTCCCGTCGCGGCTCTCCGCGCAGGCGCCCGATCTCCCGCCGGCCTGGAGCGACGCGCTCGCGCGCCCCGACGTCGCGCTCGCGCTGATCAGCGCGGGCGACCGCGCCGGGCTCCACCACGGGCTCGCGTGGACGCTGCAGGAGGGGCTGTGGCGGCCGTCGCCGCCGATCTGGGACGCGCTGTCGTTCGCCCACGGCCCGCTGCAGTCGATCTACGAGCGCCCGGCGCTGCTGCTCGCGCCGACCTTCTCCGAAGACCCTGTCGGCGCGGCGCTGCTGGAGCGGCTCGAGCGGACCCTGGACCCGCGCCGGCACGCGCTCGCGCGGCTGCCGGCGACCCTCCCCGCGCCCTACGGGTGGTTCGAGCACGCGCTCGCAGCAGATCGCCTGCTGCTCGCCGCGCTCGCGCGCCGCGGCGATCGAGACCTGGCGGAGTGGCCTGGTAAGGGCGTCGACGCGCCGCTGTACGAGCTCGACGGCGCGCCCTAGCGTCTGCGTGTCGCCTCGCGCCGTATTTTGCTCGCCTCAGGTCGGCGGCACGAAGTTCTCGCACGCCTGATCGATGATCGGCAGCGCCGCGGCGAAGAACTCGTCGTAGCTCTCGGAGCACACGTCGCCCGTGTAGCCGTTGTCGTCGAACAGGTTCGTGAACCCGAAGATCTTGCTGTTGATCACCGCGCCGCACTCGCTGACCGGGCCCTTGCCGAACAGCGAGAGCACCACGACGTTCTCCGCGAGGTTGACGCGGTAGTTGCTCAGCTCGTCGTACCAGGCCTGCTTGTCGCCGCCCGAGCCGTAGCTGTCGCAGAACATCATGTTCACGTCGCAGTTCTCCGGCACGTCATCCTCGTCGGTGATCAGCACGATCACGAGCAGCGAGTCGAGCCGCGAGAACCCGTCGTTGCACTCGCCCGGCGCGTTCTTGCCGGGCTTGAGCGCGTCGAGCATCGCGCGCATCATCATCTCGTCGTCCGAGCCCCACGAGCCGACCCGCGCCGCGCAGGCGAACTTCTCGGTCAGGTTCGGCTCGCTGTCGTCGAGGTAGCGCTTGCCGCTCGAAAACGGCGCGCAGTCGGCCTCGCTGCTGTCGGCGCCGCCTGTCTGCGTGACCAGGTCGCCGATGCTCCGGCAGCCCGGCGCGTTGTAGCCGTAGGCGTCCGAGGTGACGACGCCGACGTGGTAGCTCTCGGCCAGCGAGAGCTGCTGCTTGATGCCCGCGACGAAGCCCGCGAAGCTGTTGATCAGGCTGACCTGGTTGTCGCCCATGCTCGCCGAGTCGTCGATCACGAACAGGATGTCGACGTTCGTGCACTCGTCGGCCGCGCCGCCGGAGTCGGTCCCGTCGGGCGGCTGCGTGTCGAGCTTCGGCGCGCTCGAGCTGTCGCTCGCGCCGTCGGTCATCGACGCCGCGCTGTCGTCACCGCTGCTGCCCGTCGCGCTCGCGTCCGTCGGCCCCGCGCTCGGATCGGACGAGCCGGCGGTCGTGATGCCGTCGGTGTCGGCGACGCCGTCGTCACCGCCGCAGGCGAGCGCGCTGATCAGCAGCAGCGACGACAGGGTGGCGACGGTCGGGGAGGGGGCGTGTATCGGAGGCGGGAGCGCGCGCGCGCGCGCACGCGGGGCGTCGGGGCGGGTCGTCGAGGGCATGCGGGGCGTCCTTGCCGTGGGTCGATTCGCGCCCTGGTGTACCACGCGCGGCGCAGTCTCCGCGAATTTATTTGCGGAATATCAAGCGGTTATATCGGAACGAGAGGGCTCGAGTTTATTCCGAATAATTACGTACGAAGATCTTCGTTGACAATCCGAAGGTCTTCGTAGATGGTGTCGGTATGGACTCCGAGACTCCCCCGCGTCCGACCGACGCCGAGATAGCGATCCTCCGCGTGCTCTGGGCCCGCGGCGCCGCGACCGTGCGCGAGGTCCACGAGGCGCTCAAGGGCGAGCGCGGCACCGGCTACACGACGGTGCTCAAGCTCATGCAGATCATGACCGAGAAGGGGCTCGTCGAGCGCGACGTGTCGCGCCGCAGCCACGTCTACCGCGCGCGCGTCGGCGAGACCGAGACCCAGGATCAGCTCGTCGACGACCTCGTGCTCAAGGCCTTCGGCGGCTCGGCGACGCGCCTGGTGATGCGCGCGCTCAAGACGGCCGAGACCTCGCGCGAGGAGCTCGAGTCGCTGCGCTCGCTGCTGAACTCGCTCGCGCGCGCGCGCGACGGGGAGGAGGCGTGATGGTCATGGGGACAGCAACACTCGCGCACCCGGTCGTCTGGGCGCTCGGCTGGGCGCTCGTGCACTCGCTGTGGCAGGGGCTCGTGATCGCGGGCGCGCTGCGCCTGGCGCTCGAGCTCGTCGATCGCCGGCGGGCGCGCCTGCGTCACGGCCTCGCCGCGTCGGCGCTCGCCGCCGTGCCCGCGGCCACGCTCGTCACGATCCTGCTCCTGCAGGCGGGCGCGGGCGCCTCGTCCTCGCGGGCGCTCGCGGGGGCGGTCGCGTCCTCCTGGATCGTCGGCGTCGCGCGCCCGCTGGGGCCGTGGATGCCGTGGCTCGTGGCCTGCTGGGCGCTCGCGGTCGTCGCGGCCTCGACCCGGCTCGCGCGCGACTGCCTCGCGCTGCGCCGGGTGTACCGGGCCCCGCGCGGGCCCGTCGGCGTCGAGCTCGAGCTTGTCGCGGAGCGCCTGCGCGTGGCCTTCGCGCTCGCGCGGCCGGTGCCGCTGGCGATCACGCGCGCGCTCGACGTGCCGGCCGTCGTCGGCTTCCTGCGCCCGATGATCCTGATCCCCGCGACCTGTCTCACCGGCCTCTCGCCGGCGCAGCTCGAGGCGATCTTGGCCCACGAGTTCGCCCACGTCGCGCGCCGCGACGCGCTCTTCAACCTGCTGCAGTCGGCCGTCGAGGTGCTCTACGTGCATCACCCGGCCGTCCGCTGGATCTCCGACGCGCTCCGCGACGAGCGCGAGTGCTGCTGCGACGACCTCGCGGTCCGCGTGATCGGAGACCCGCTCGACTACGCCGTCGCCCTGACCGAGCTCGAGTCGCTGCGCCTGCCGCCGGCGCTCGCGCTCGCGGCCGGCGTCACCGGATCCCGTCCTCGCGGCCCCCGCGGCCGCGCGCACCACCACGGTCACCACCACGGTCACCACCACGGTCACCACCACGGTCACCACCACGGTCACCACCACGGAGAACAAGGAACGCTAATGTCACGCATCCATCGACTCATCCCCGCGCCCGCCGATCGGGCGCGCCCACCCCGACGCGCCGCCGCCCTCTGGCCGCTGCCCCTGCTGCTCGTCGCCGGTCTGTGCTCGCTCGCGCTCGCCCCGGCCTGCGACGCGCCGCCCGAGGACGAGCGCGCCGCCGCGCTCGAGGCCGGCGAGGCCCCGCAGTGGATCAACGAGGACGGCGAGGTCGTCGCGCTGCCCGAGGGCGCGCACGTCCAGTTCGTGCACGCGAGCGCGAGCCACGATGGCGTCCCGGGCGAGCACGAGCCCCACGTCATCGTGCTCAAGCACGACGAACTCCAGGAGGGCGATCACGCGGCGCTGCTCGACGGCCTGCACGCGGCCCACGCCGACGGCGAGCCCGGGAAGTTCATGGCCTTCCTCAGCGAGGACGGCGAGCTGACGCAGCTCGACGGCGACGCGGCCGCGCACGTGCAGGCGATCCACTCGCTCGACGATCTCGACGGGCTCGAAGCGCTCGAGGGCGTCGACGCCGAGACCCTCGCCAAGATCAAGCAGATCGCGGCGCAGGCCAAGGAGGGCGCCCAGGGCGGGAACGTCTGGGTGTCCAAGGACGACGCGGGCGAGGGCCCGGGGCACGGGGTGTTCGTGATCCGGCGCGCGCCGGAAGACGAGTGACACACGGGCGTGTGGACCGGGTCTTTCGGACACACGCCATACGTCGGCCGCGGGGCGCGTGAGCGCCTCGCGGACGCGTCGTTGTTGCCCGTTCGCGCGCGGTGGTGCTGTGGTGGTCTGACGCGCGTGGTCCCTGGCGAAGGGGCCACGCGCGTCGTCGCGAGGGACGTCCGCGCGCCGCGTGGTCGGCTCAGGCGCGGCGCGTCGCGACCGCGAGCAGCGCGGGCACCAGCAGCGTCGCGGTCAGGGCCGCCGCGCCGATCCCCAGCACCGCGACGTGGCCGATGCCGCGCAGCCCGACGTAGTCGGCGGACAGGAACGACGCGAAGCCGCCGCCGGTCGTCAGCGCCGCGATCGCCACGGCGCGCCCGCTGCTCGCCAGCGCCGAGGCGCGCGCGCCCGAGCCCGGCGCCGCCGAGCCCAGCGCCGCCGCCACGTACACGCCGTTGTCCACGCTCACGCCGATGACCGCGGGCAGGATCGCGACGTTGTAGAGCGAGAAGCGCACGCCCAGCAGCCCCATCGCGCCCAGCATCCAGATCAGGCCGACGAGCAGCGGCGAGATCGTGATCAGCGTCAGCCCCAGGCGGCGGACCTGCAGCCACACCAGGATCGTCACCAGCGCGAGCGCGAGCGCGAGGCGCAGCGGCGCCTCCGCGCGCAGCTCCGCCCACATCGCCGCGAACACGGTCGGCTCGCCGACGTAGACCTGGCCCGGCCGGGCCGCGTAGTCGCGCGTCTCGGCCAGGAAGTCGAGCCCCGTGACGATGTCGCCGGGGTCGAAGTTCGGGTAGGCGAACATGGCCCAAGAGCCATCATCGCCTTGGAGCCGCGCGCGCACGGCCGGCGGGAGGTCGTCGGGGCCGAACGGCCGCGCCTCGAGCATGCGCCGGAGCAGGCGCGCGTCCTCGACGCCCAGGCGCGCGGCGTCCTCGCCCGCAACCTCGTTGGCGGCGCGCTCCTCGAGCCGCGACAGGGTGCGCTCGCTGAAGCGCTCGGCCAGCGCGTCGATGGCCTCGCGGCGCCGCCGCATGTCGCGCTCGGGCGGCGGCATCAGGCGCGGCGCCGCCATCAGCGACTCGACCACGCTCTCGCCGCGAGCGACGCGCTCCGCGTGCAGCGCGTCGGCCCGCGCGAGCGCGCGCGCGAGCGTCGCGTAGTCGTCGACCACGATCACGCCGGGACGGACCGCGCGCCCGAAGATCCGCTGGATCGTCTCGCTGTCGGCTTCGAAGCGCGCCCGGCTCGCGGCGGACTGCAGCTCGCGGGCGTTGCGGACGAGCCCGGCGCGCCAGACCTCCGCGGCGCCGAGCCCCGCGATCACGGTCACGAGCCCCAGCAGCGCGAGCGCGCGCCCGGGGCGGGCGAGCGCGGCCCGGCTCCAGCGCGCGCGGTCGGGCCCGCGCGCCGGTGACGGGCCTGGATCGAAGATGACCAGGAGGACAGGTAGAAGCGTGAGCGTCGCCAGCGCGCAGGTCAGCACGCCGAGCGCCCCGACGATCCCGAGCTCGTAGAACGCCGGCATCCGCGAGCTCGCCATGACGAGGAAGCCGCCGGCCGTCGTGCTCGTCGCCACCAGCATCGGCCCGAGCAGCTCGGCGAGCGCGCGCGTGACCGCCTGCTCCGGGTCCGCCGAGCGCCGCTCCTGGCGCGCGCGCGTGAGCAGGTGGACGCCGGCGTCGACGCCCATGCCCATGATCACCGAGGCGATCAGGCTCGTGATCGCGTTGAGGTGCCCGACGACGAGCTCGGCCAGCCCGAGCGCCCAGCTCACGCCCGCGACAAGCGGCAGCAGCAGGATCAGCAGCGCCCGCGCCGAGCGCAGCGCCAGCAGGATCACGAGCAGCACCGCCGCCGCGCCGAGCAGCCCGCAGCGCAGCATGTCGCGCTGGACGATCGCGTACTCGTGGGCCTTCACCGTGTAGGAGCCAACCGCGTTGACGCGCAGATCGGTCCCCGACCACGGCCCCGGGCTGGCCCGCAGGCGCGCGAGCGCGTCCTCGAGCTCCGCCGACAGCTCGAGCACGAACCGCAGGTCGCTCGCGGGCTCGCGCGGGTGGAGGAACAGCGCGAGCGCGTCGATCCCCTCGCGCTCGTAGTACTCCGAGAAGCGCGCGCGGTCGCCCGCCTCGGCGCGCTTGCCCTCGAGGAACTCGGCGAGCCGCGCGCCCGCCTCCGGATCCCCGGGCGTCAGGCACACCTCCGGCGCGCGCGAGCACAGCGCGTGGTGCTCCCACGCGTCGACGAGCTCCCCGAGCCGCGCCACGTCCTCGTCCGAGAGGTAGTAGAGCGCGCGCTCGAGGAAGAACGAGCTGTCCAGGCGGACATCGACCGACTCGAGCAGCGGGTGATCCGCGAGCGCGCGCGCGACCGCGTCCGCGAACGCTCGCCGCGCCTCGGGCGTGCCCCCGGCGACGAGCACGTCGACCGCGCCCAGCGGGCCGAAGCGCGCCTCGACCTCGCGCGCGCTCGCGACGACCTCGTTGTCGGCCGGCAGCAGGTTGCGCATCTCGCTGTCGATCTCGAGCTGCGCCGAGAGCCAGACGCCGACGATCGTCAGCAGCAGCGCGAGCGCGAGCGTAAGCCGCCGGCGCGCGAGCACGACGCCCGCCCACCAGGCCCCCGCGCGCGCGTGCAGCGGCGTCGACACGGGCGGCATTGCAGCACATTCGCGGGCCGGTGTCCGCGTCACGACGAACGCGCCCGGCGCGGACACGAGGTCCGCGCCGGGCGGGCGCGCGTCGTCTTGGGCTCGCTCGCGCTCAGGTGCAGGTGGAGATGAGGCCGGGGCACTCGAGCGTCGCGTCGCTCGACGCCTCGCAGTTGGCCTCGATCCGGCTGCCGCTGGGCGCGACCTCACCCTCGGCGCGCAGGATCTCGAGCTCGAGGTTCTGCCCGTTCGCCGCGCACATCTCGTCGAGCTGATCGCCGGTCTTCTCGTAGAAGCACGCGCCGGTCTCCGGCGGCGCCCACTCGTTGCCGTCGCGCTCGCAGTGCGGCACGTCGGTCTTGGCGCCGCCTACGTCCTCCTTGATCTTGCAGTTCGCCTGCAGACCTTCGACCTCGGGGTTCACGTCGGCGATGCACGCGGGGTGGCACGCCGGCACGATCTTGGCGATGAGGTCGTCGGCCAGGTTGTTGAGCGCGGGGCTGTAGTCGTCGGCGCAGATCGAGAAGATGTTGGTCGCGTCGCCCACCACGAAGGAGGCGGCGAACTCCTTCATGCGCACCGGCGGCACCGCCGTGCCCCCCGCCGCGCTCTCGCAGCCGAAGCCCACGCCGAAGTTGAGCTGGTCCTCGGGCGTGGAGGCCGGCGAGTACGGGATCGGGCTCGCGGGGTAGTCCTCGGGCACGCCGGCGATCAGCGAGACGAAGATGTCGTCCTGCTCGTCCTTGCCCTTGAGCAGCCGGAGCGCCTCCGTGTACTGCGAGAGCGAGGTCAGCACGGCCTCCGAGGGGTCCTCGGTCGGCGTGCCGTCGGCCGCGTAGTCCTGCGACACGCAGTTGCCGGTCTCGAAGCAGTCGGCCGCGACGCCGGCGTTCCAGCACACCGCGCTCGTCGGCCCGCCGAGGCTCTTGTCCTCCCAGAACGCGCGGTCGCCGTTGGGGTGGAAGATGTCGATGGCGTGCTCGGCGACCGAGCAGTCGTTCTCGTCGGTGATGAACACGACCGCGAGCAGCGCGTCCTCGCGGACGAAGCCGTAGGCCGGGTCATTCGGGTCCTGCGAGCGCTCGAGCGCGCGGTACATCGCCTGCAGCGGCGACTCGTTGTAGCCGCAGCCGTCGATGCCCTGGGGCCCGAAGCACTGGAAGGCCTGCGAGGGCGTCATGTCGGCGAGGTTGGTCACGCCGTTGCCGAAGTGCTCGATCCACGGGCGCGCGACGAGCTCCTCGCTCTCGGCGATCTGCGACGGGGTGGTCCCGGCCCCCGCGAATTCGGCCGGGCAGTGCTGCTCGCAGGCCTCGACGAAGCGGTCGATGTCGAGCGGCTCGTTGTAGAAGTGCTCAGCCCGGTCGTGGCAGGTCGAGAGCACGAACGCGCCGTCCTCGGGCGTGCTGTCGTTGCAGTAGATCGAGTTGCCGACGTCGGTGGTCGTGACCGCGAGGCGGTAGTTGGCGCCCGCGATGTCGAGCTTGTCGACGAAGCGCTCGAAGTTCGCGGAGAGGATCGCCTGCTCCTCGCCCATCGAGCCGGAGTTGTCGATGACGAACAGGATGTCGACCTCCCGGCGCGGCGTCACGTCGACGACCTCGTCGCACGCGACGACGGAGTTGTACTGCACCGTCTTAACCGGGTGCTCGAGGCAGCCGGTCAGCGCGGTGGAGGCGAGCGCGAGGGAGGCGAGGGCGGGGGCGAGGCGGCGGAGGGTATTCATGACAGGGGGCCTTTCTGGTTGTCGTAGTCATGGGCGCTGTAGTGGCCCACGCCCCCCAAGAGAGCAAGCGCGATGCGAGCTTCATGAATTCAATAAAAACAATAACTTGACAAAATAGCGCTCGAATTCGCGCGCCTTATCCTCGGCAACTGCGGTGTGAAAACGACAACAAAGTTGGCTTGCTCCGGAGTTGTCTCACATGCGAAGACGTTGGAGTACAGGCGCGCTGCAACAAAGTTGTCAACGCCGCGAGGTAGGCGCGGACCCCACGCGCGCGCGGTTTACATGTCTTATAAGCCGTTTTGAAATTCAGCGGCCGCGCGCGACGCCACGCCGCCGCTCACCGCGTCGCGCCGCGCCGGCGTGCTTCGTCGGCGAGGGGCCGACCTCAGGCGGCCCCTCCCTGGCTCCCACAACGCTCGGCTTGGGCTAGGCGCGCAGCGTCCGGACCGTGACCGCGCGCGTGTCGGTGTCGATCGAGACGAACACCCGACGTCCGCCGCTGCAGGTGCCCGTGTTGGCGACGATGCCCTCGGGCAGCTCGTGGCGCGCGGCGACGTGCGTGTGCCCCATGACGACGACGTCGAGGTCGCGGGCCATGAGCAGCCCGCGGCCGGCCCGGCAGTACGGACCCTGGTGGGTGCCGAAGCGCTTGTGCTTGATCTTCACGTCGCGCGTCTCGAGCCAGTGCGCGACCGGTCGCATCCGGGCGGCGCGCAGGCGCCCGGCGGTCCAGGTCGCCGCGCGCGCGAGCTTGTTGACCCGCCCGATCACCGGGTCGAACTGGTGGCCGTGCACGAAGTACAGCCCGAAGCCCTTGTCGTGCAGCTCGAGCGACTCGAGCGCGCCCAGGTGATCGCCGGCCACGACGTCGTGGTTGCCGTGCACGTAGGTGTACTGCGGCTCGCCGAGGCGCTCGGCCAGCCGCGGCATGCGCTCGCGCGCGCGGTCGATCTCCTTGCGCTTGCCCTGCTCGTTGGGGATGACCGCGTGGTCGCACTGATAGATGTCCCCGAGCAGGACGACGCGATCGTGGGCCGCCTCGATCTGATCGAGGAACTTGAGGAAGCCGTCCTGGGTGTGGCGGAATTCGTCTTTGTGATCCCGCGCCCCGATATGGAAGTCAGAGAGGGCTGCGATGCGCATGGGCTCGATCCGGCGTAAGAAGTCCTCAGAGACAGATCAGAGAGTACGGTCTGGGAGACAGGTCTGGGAGACAGGTCCAACAGCGCGGTCGCGGCCGCTCAGTGCGGCGGGGCGGCGCAGGGGCCGTCGCAGAAGCTCTCGAGCACGCCCTCGCGCAGGAACTTGTCGAGCGCGAGCTGGGACTCGGGCTCCGAGCGCGGCCAGCCGTGCGGGTCGGGGCCCTCGAGCGGCGGCGTGTTCGTCTTGGGCTCGTCGGGCAGGCCGTAGTCCCACTCGATCATCCCGGAGCCGGCGTAGCCCGAGGGCGCCTCCTCGAGGCCGTAGACCGGGCGGTTGACCGGCGCGATGTTGACGGCGCCGATCGAGCGCGCCATCACGTGCGCGCCGAAGGGCGAGACCTGGTGGTCGTTCATCGCGACCTGCAGGAACACCTCGTGGCCGGGCGTGTTCGGCAGCGCGCTGCCCTCGCGCATGTAGGCCGTGTAGCCGCCGGGCTCGCTGCGGTCCCACAGCGCCTGCATGAGCGAGAGCACCATCAGCAGGTCGATCGGGTCCGGGAAGGTCTGCTTGAGCGTGACGAAGTAGGGCGTGAAGTCCGTGCTGCGGTGCAGCAGCAGGCTGTAGGGCTGCCCGGGCACGCCGAGCAGCCCGCGCGTCACGTCGGTGTACACGGCCATCAGCGTGCCGCCGAAGATCCCGCCCTGGCTGTTGCCGAAGTAGTAGGCGTTCTCGGTGTCGATCGCCGGCAGCGCCTTGTGCAGGTCGGGGCGCGCCGCGCCCTCGTAGAAGATGTTCTCGTCGCTCGCGAACGCGCCCTTGAGCATGCGCGTCGCCAGCATGAAGTTGAGGATGCCCTGCTGCCCGCGGTCGGCGACCGTGTCCCAGTTGTCGATCTGGCCGCCCACGAGCATGCCCGCGATGTTGCCGAGGTCGTCCTCGGACATCCCGATCCAGTCGACGCCGATCAGCACGTAGTGGAAGTCGTTGGCGAAGCGCCGGAACGTGCCGCTCTGGGTCTGGTCCTTGCTGCCCAGCAGGCCGTGGCCGTAGGCCAGCGAGGGGCTCAGGTGCCCCTCGTAGGCGGCGTAGGGGATCAGCACGAGGACCTCGTACTCGGCCGTGCCCTGCTGGATCGGCAGGCCGTCGGGGCCGAGCACGAAGCGCCCGCCGGCCTCGGGCTTGTCGAGGTACAGCGGCACCGTCATGTCGACGAGCACGCGCGCGGCGATCTCCTCGTGCGTGTCGTACTCGATGCTCTTGATCTGGTACGCGGGCCCGGCCTGCCCGACCTGCGCGAGCGCGTCGTCGCGGATGTGCACGAGGCGACCGGTGACGTTCTCGCGGCTCGCGACCGTGTAGTCCCACGCGAGCTGGAGGTCGTCGCGCGCGACGCCGGCGTCCTCGAGCCGCTGGAAGATGTCGGCGTACAGCGGGCGGCGCTGCTCGAGCTCCTCGCTCGTCGGCTCGAGATCGCGCAGCGCCTTGAACTCGGGCGTCGGCGCGAGCGGCTGTCCGTCCTGACCGCGGATGTCGCGGATCGCGACGATGTAGCGCGCGCTCTCGCGCAGCTGCACAGCCGGGCGGATCATCAGCGCGCGCTTGCTCGGGTCCGTGTGCGACGCGTCGAGCTCGGTGTAGTGGGGGACGCGCTCGCCGGTCTCGGCGTCGAGGAGGACCGTCGGCGAGCTGTCGAGCATCGACTTCTCGATGCTCGTCGGCCCCGGGATCGCGTCGTGCAGCACCGCGCCGGGCATGTGCGTCATCGCGGGCAGCGAGCCGGAGAAGCCGTCGCTCTGGCTCCACACGTCCGGCTCGGGGTGCGCGCCCCCGGACGCCGTCGGGATCACGCCGGCCGGGAGCGCGACCTGGCGACCCGTGGGCGTGTCAGCCGCGACGGTGAAGACGTTGTTGGGGAAGGGGAACGCGCAGTAGCTCGGGACCAGCGGGTCGCACTCGAGGTGCGGCCACTCGACCGCCGGCGCCGGCTCCTCGACGCCGCTGGTCGTCTCGTCCTCGTGGGTCGTGTCGTCGGTCGTCTCCGCGCCCGTCGTGGGGAGATCCCCGGTCACCTCGCTGCCGTTGGTGGAGTCGCTCGCGCTGTAGTCGTGGTGCGGCTCGTAGTTGCACCCCGCGGCGGCGAGGCCGAGCGCGGCCGTGAGCAGCAGCGACGTCGAGGACCAGAGGGCGTGGGGAGGGCGAGCGGTGGAGAGCATGGGCGGTTCGGAGGGCGTGCGGTGAGGAGCGACGAGCGAGACCGACGAGGTCGAGGACGAGATCGAGGTCGAGATCGAGGACGAGATCGAGGACGAGATCGAGGACGAGATCGAGGTCGGAGTCGACAGGAGCGCGGTCGGGATCGAAGGCGAGCAGGGAGACGCGCGGAGCGTGCCGCCGCCGCCGACGCGGCGACGAGCGTCGCGAGCATACAGGTCGACCGCGATCCCCACGCGCGTCGACATCGCGACCGGCGTTGCGCCGGCTCACGTCGCGCGCGGCTTGTCAGCGCGCGGGCGAACACGGCCCGCGGCATGGTGCTTTTGTCACGTCACGCGTCCATTGCCTCGCGGCCAGGTGGTCTTACCAGTGTGGTGTGCAACACAGCGGTGACAAAGCAGATCATCGGTACTTTCGCTGCTCCGCGTGCGCGGCGATTAACCGGATACCGGCCGCGCGGATCGCCGACGGACCCAAGTGTGGACGCTGCGGCGCCGCGATCGACGTCGTGGCGAAGCCCGCAGACCTCTCCGACGCCGACGCGCGCGCGCTGATCGGTCGCGCGCCCGTGCCGGTCCTCATCGACTTCTGGGCGCCGTGGTGCGGCCCGTGCAGGATGGTCGCGCCGCAGCTCGAGCAGCTCGCCGCGCGTCACGCGGGTCGCCTGATCGTCGTGAAGCTCAACACCGAGCAGCACCAACAGCTCGCCGCCGAGCTCGACGTCCGCGCGATCCCGACGCTCGCGCTCTACCACAAGGGCGCGCTCGTGCAGCGCCAGGCCGGCGCGCTCATGGGCGCCGCGCTCGATCGCTTCGTCGCGCCCTACGTCGGCCGGTAGTCGATCGCGAAGCCCAGTAGCGAAGCCCAGTAGCGAAGCCCAGTAGCCGAGCAGCGAAGCCGAGCAGCGAAGCCGAGCAGCGACCCACGCGAACCGCCCGCCGCGAAGCTTCGCGCCCCTCCGCCTTCGCTCGACGAGGCCGCGCGACGGCGGCGCGGCGCGCCCGGACGATCGATGCCGTTCGCGGGGCGCCCGCGCTCCGGCGCCCGCGCGCCAGAGCGAATCTGCGCCGCGTGGGGGGCCTCTCCCCCCATCAAGGCGAGCTCGTCACGCGCGGCTCGAGCGGCGGCCGCGGTCGCCGTTGGGCGTCGTCGTGAAGCGCCGTGATCCCAGGGCGTTCGCGGGCAATGACTTTGTTCTCGCCGCTCGCATCTCGCGCGGTCACGGGCGAGCGTGGGTCTGCAGGCGTCTTCCTGATTGAAAGCTGGCTGCCGCTCCAGGTTGCGGGTAGTGTAGGTTCCGTAACCCAACACACGGGCGCCCGTCGTGGCACCCGGCGCGTCCGAAGTCCTTCTCGCGACCCCGCGGTCGCTCCAGGAAGACGAAAAATTTCTTCTAGGTTCCCGCCGACCCAAGCGGTCTCCACCGGACCCCTGCTCAGCGCTCCCATCCTCTCATTGGCCTCACGTACGCCCCGTTTCCACCTCGACTCGTTGTTCTCACCCCCGGTCTCCGACCGACACTTCGACCAGACTCGATCGCCTCAGGATTCGGCTCGATGAGCAGCAAGGGCAGCGGAAGCGGCAAGGGCAGCGGGAGCGGCAGCGGCCCGTATCAGTACGACGGGTACCAGGGCGTCGATCTGCCGACGGGCACCGTCGTCAAGTCGATGACGCAGTACGAGATCGTGCAGCCGCTGGGCGAGGGCGGGATGAGCAAGGTCTACAAGGCCTTCGACCGCCTGATGAACCGCTACGTCGCGCTCAAGGTCATGAAGAACGACGTCCCGGAGTGGGCCCACCGGCACTTCCGGCGCGAGGCGAGGATGTGCGCGAGCTTCATGCACAACAACCTCGTGCGCGTGATGCAGGTCGGCACGACCGAGGAGTACGGGCTCTACTGGTTCGCGATGGAGTACCTGCGCGGCAAGGACGTCGGCTGGTTCCTCGACAACGGCACCTCGATGCCGATCCCGGTCGTCTGCGAGATCTTCTCCCAGGTGCTCGACGCGCTGCGCTACGTGCACTTGCGGCGCATCGTCCACTGCGACATCAAGCCCTCCAACATCTTCGTCACGCGCGACTCCCACGACCCGGGCCTGCGCGTGGTCAAGGTGCTCGACTTCGGCGTCGCGCGCGACCTCAGCGACCTGACCCCGCAGACACGTCGCCACGTGATGGGCGACCCGCGCTACATCGCGCCCGAGCAGACCATCCCCGGCGGCTACATCGACCACCGCGCGGACCTCTACGCGCTCGGCATGACCTTCTTCGAGCTCGTCACCGGCGGGCGACACCCCTACGAAGACCTGTTCGAGTCGCACCCCCGCGAGCTGCTCAAGGCGCACCGCGAGCGCGAGCCGCTGCCGCTGAGCCAGTACCTGCGCCCCGACACGCCGGTCTCCTCGGCGCGGGCGATGGACGCGTTCTTCGCCAAGGCCACGTCCAAGCAGGTGCACCACCGGTTCTCGGACGCGGCCTCGATGAAGGCCGCGCTCACCGAGCTCTCCTCGCTGTGAGCCGGGCTGCGGCGCGACGCTTCGTCTGCGGCTTCGTCCGCGGCGCTTCGTCCGCGGCGCTTCGCCTGCGGCGCGAGTCGTCGTCCGCGTCGTGACGCCTGGTCCGCGGCGCGACGCTTAGTCCGCGGCGCGCGGGTTGATCGCCAGCGCGCGCGCGCGCTGCTGCGCGGCCCGGGCCGCGTCGCCCAGCGCCGCGTAGACCTCCGACGCGGTCATGTGGACATCGGCGCTGACGTAGGGGCTCGCCAGCGCCTCCTCGATGATCCGGCGAGCGTCGGCCGCACGACCAGCGCCGAGGTACGCCTGGGCGAGCGCGTCCTTGGCGGGCGCCCCGGGTCGCAGCGCGTGGTTGGCCTCGGCGAGCTCGACGGTGCGCTGCGGGTCCTCTCCGAACTCGAGGAAGTGGTCGAGCGCGTGGCCGTAGGCGGCCTCGGGGTAGCGCGCGAGCTGCTTCTCGTAGATCGCGCGGGCGCGGTCGATCATCGCGCGCGCGCCCAGCTCGTCGCCGCGCTCGCGCAGGATCCCGGCGACCGCGTCCATGAACTCCGCGTTGTTCGTGCGCGCGATGATGTCGTGGTACAGCGCGAGCGCGTCGTCGGTCTGCCCGAGCAGCGTGAGGATCTCGGCGATGTGCTCCTCGACCAGCCAGTAGCCCGGCAGCGCGCGCTCAGCCAGGCGGTAGTGACCCAGCGCGTCCTCGTAGCGGCCGCGCTCGAGGTCCATGAGCCCGCGCTGCAGGTGCAGCCAGGCGGCCGTGGTCCCGACGTCCTCGCGCTGGCTCGCGGTCGCCTCGTCGTAGAGCTGCTCGGCCTGGTCGAACGACCCGGTCTTCCACAGGTACACCGCCATCCGCGAGCGCGAGCTGATGTCGCGGTCGAGCGCGAGCGCCTCGGCGAAGCCCTCGCGCGCCGCCGCGTAGCGCCCGCGCTGGAACGCGACGTCCGCGGCGAGGCCGACGCGCCGCGCCTTGTACTCGTTGTCCTGCAGGATCCGCCGCTCCATCTGCGCGAGGTCCTCGTCGACGCGCGGCAGGCGGTGCAGGCTGAAGTTGAGCTGCGCGCGGAGCTCGATCGGCCCGCCGTGCTCCGGCGCCCGCAGGAACGCGCGCTCGAGCGCCGCCTCGGCGTTGGCGTAGTCGTCGTAGCTGCCCGAGAGCCGCGCGCGCCGCATGTACAGGCTCGCCGCGCTCGCGAGCTGCTGCCAGCCGCGTCCGCTCTCGCTCGCGTGCTGGAGCGCCGAGAGGATCGCCACGTCGAGCTCCTGCAGCGCGTCGGTGAGCTCGCCGTCCTGGGGGAACTGCACCGGGGGATCGGGCGCCGGCACGAACGGCAGCTTGGGATCGTGCTCGGGCAGCGCCGGCGGCGAGACCCGCAGCGCGCCGCCGGCCGCGAGCGCGGGCAGACCGTTGAGACAGGTGAGAGTGAGCGTGAGGCCGACGCGCGCCAGCGTCAGCCGACCGCGCGCGCGCGTGGGCGGGGACATGACTGTTCAAACCTGCCTGTCGGAGTGCTCGTGAGCGTACAACGTCCGCAGCGCGCGCGCGAGGCTCCCGCAGGAGCCTCGCGCGTCGAGCTCGGCGCGCGGGCGCGCGCGCTACTGCGGGGACGCGACGTACGGGAACGCGCCCGGGAAGGGCACGTCGTTCTCGTCCGGGTTGAGCACGCCGACGAGCGCGTCCGCCGGGTGCACGGCGAGGTCGAGCAGCACGACCGCGAGCGTGACGTCCATGACGGGGTCCTGCACGCGACGCCCGTTGGGGAAGCCCGCCGGGCCCGTGAGGTCGAGCTTGAGCGTGTCCGGGACGACGAGCGGCGCGGCCTGGGACACGCAGGTGTCGTCGGCGATGCAGGGCGTCAGGCCCAGCCCCGTCAGGTCGTCGTCGAGCGCGCCGTGCAGGAACTGGAGGCTCGCGACGATCTCGGGCACGAAGTCGCCGTTGGCGTCGTCGGCCGGCGTGGCCGCGTTGTAGGCGTCCTTGCTGCTGATGACCGCGGTGTTGATCGCGGGCATGCCCATGCGATCGATCTGGGTGAGCGCGCCCGGATCGATGTCCGGGAAGCTGGGCAGGTCGCCGTCGCCGTCGCCGTCGCCGTCGCCGTCGCCGTCGCCGTCGCCGTCGCCGTCGCCGTCGCCGTCGCCGTCGCCGTCGCCGTCGCCGTCGCCGTCGCCGTCGCCGTCGCCGGTCGTGTTGGGCCCGGCGGTGGTGCCGTCGGTGGTGGACGGCATGCCCGTGCTGGTGCCGTCGTCGGTGTCGGTGTCACCGTCGCCGCCGTTGCAGGCGGTCATGATCGTGAGGCTCGCCGCGAGCGTCGCGGCGAAGGAGAGCTTCAGGAGCTTGATCGTGTTCATGTCTCGTGCTCCTTTCCTAGCGGTAGGTCGCCGCCCACATCTGGATGTTGTCGCTGCCGCCCGCGGCCGCGTCCTGGCTCAGCTCGACGACGATCGCCATCACGTTGAAGCCGGCGAACGCGTCGGCGCCCGTGAACGAGATCGTGCCGGACATCAGCGTGTCCGAGTAGCCGTTGAGGTCGAAGAAGAACGGGTCGTCCGCGAGCCCCGCCCAGGCCTGCTCGTCACCAGGTCCGATCGTCGTCGCGGTGTTCACCGGCGCGACCACGGGGCCGCCGATGCCGGCGAGCCCGCTGAACTGGACGTACCACTGGCCTCCCTCGTTCTGCGCGAACTGGATCCACGCGGTCTCGTCGGGCATGTTGTCGCCGTTGTTGTCGACGTGGATGCCGTAGACAACTTCGTCGTCGTAGATCGGCTCGCCGATCTGCTTCTCGATGAACGCGGCGTAGGTGATGATGGCGACGATCGAGCCGTCGTCCTTGTGCCAGGCGTAGAAGTCGAGGATGTCAGCCGTCGGGTCTCCGGCGGTCAGCGGCGCCTCGTTGTGGTCGGCCGCCGTGACCTCCGGCGAGCTCAGCGCGAGCCCGAGACCGACGAACAGCCCCGCGGCCGTCAGCCCCGCGATTAGTGAGCGTGATTTCATTGTCAGGTTCCCTCTGTTTCAGAACAGCTCAGCGCGCCGTGAGCGCAACGCGTTCACCAGCGCCAGCCAACAGTACGTCGCGATCGTGCCGCTGGATCGACAGGAAGACAAGCGCGCGACGCCGACCAGCAGGGGGCGCGCGCCCCCCGGCGCGATAACATGGATCTTGGGACACCTTTCTCCAGACGCGCGATAATTGCCCGATCCAAATCGACGGGGTACGCGTACCGGTAGCCGCGCGCGTACGTCTCATCCGCGGACATGATTTAATGATCATGGTGAAGACGTGCTCCAGGCTACAGCGGGCGAAGCTGCCCGTTGCCGCTGCGCGCGATCGGGGCGAAGATCCCGGCTCTGGACTCACTTCGAGGAATGACACATGCGTGATGTGAAAAATGTAGCGATGACGCTCCTTGTGACGCCGCTCCTCGCCCTCGGGCTCTTCGCCTGCAGCGGCGACGACGGCGGCACGGACACCGACGACGGCACCAGCACGGGCATGCCGTCGACCTCGGACGGCACCACCGCCGGGCCCAACACGACCGGTGATGGCGACGGTGATGGCGATGGTGACGGCGACGGCGACGGCGACGGCGACGGCGACGGTGACGGCGACGGTGACGGCGACGGCGACGGCGACGGCGACGGCGACGGCGATGGCGACGGTGACGGCGACGGTGACGGCGACGGCGACGTGAGCTGTCAGTCGTACTGCGAGCTGTACCTCAGCGCCTGCGCGGACCTGAGCGAGTACGACAACATGGACTCGTGCATGGCGAACTGCTGGCAGTGGCCTGAGGGTGACCCCGGGGACATCGACGTCGACAGCCTGCAGTGTCGCTACTACCACGCGACGGTGGCGCAGGATGTCGACCCGATCGTCCACTGTCCGCACGCCGGCCCGAGCGGTTCGGGCGTGTGCGTCGCCGCGGACGCGCCGACCTGTCAGCCGTACTGCGACGCGTTCTTCATGAACTGCGACATGGGCAACCTGAACCCGTACACGGATCCCCAGGACTGCCTCGACACGTGCATGACCTGGTACCCGGGCGCAGACGGGCAGGTCGACGGCCACACCGTCGGCTGCCACCTGTATCACACGATCGCCGCCGGCGATGACGCGATGCTCCACTGCCCGCACGCCGCACCGGCTGGCGGGGGCGTGTGCGTCCTGCCCAACGGGCCCTAGCGCGCGCCGCCCTCGCGGACAGGCACCGTGATGACGCGGGCCGGCGCCGAGCGGCGTCGGCCCGTTGTCGTGGTGCGACCCGCCGGCTCCAGGCGCGTCGTCGTCTCGAGTGCGGTCGCGCGGTCGCGCGGCGCGCTCCCGCGGCCGGCCGCGGGGCTCGATTTTTTTCGGCCCAGCGGTGACACTCGCGGTGGCGCGCGGTGTTCGAGTACACGGAAGGCGCGCAGGGACTCCGCGTGGCCATCGACGTCGAAGAAACCTATCGCCGCTTTGGCCCGATGGTCCTGCGTCGCTGCCGGCAGCTGCTGAAAGAAGAGCAGCTCGCGCTCGATACCATGCATGACGTTTTCGTACAGCTCCTCGTTCACCAGCGACGCCTGGATGATCGCGCGATGTCGAGCTTGCTCTACCGGATCGCCACGAACCTCTCGCTCAACAAGATCCGGAGCAAGTCGCGGCGCCCCGAGACGCCGAGCAGCGAGCTGCTGACGCGGATCGCGGAGGCGACGAGCGAGGAGGACGCCGCGCACGCGCGCTCGCTGCTCGATCGCGTGTTCGGGCGCGAGCCGGTGTCGACGCGCACGATCGCGGTGCTGCACCTGCACGACGGCTTGACCCTGCAGGAGGTCGCCGACGCGGTGGGGCTCTCGGTCTCGGGCGTGCGCAAGCGCCTGCGCAAGCTCAAGGCGATCGCGGCGTCCCTCGAGCACGAGGACGCGCGCGCGGCCGAGTCCGGCGCCGCGCTGGAAGGAGCGAAGGGATGAACCGCGCGCGAGAGCAGGGCACAGCGCCCACGGTGCCGGCGCTCCTCGTCGAGCAGCTCGCGCTGGGCGTGCTGCCGCCCGATGAGGCCGCCGCCGTCGAGCGTCGCCTGGTCGAGGCCGAGGGCGAGGCGGGAGCGCGCGCGCGTCTCGACGCGCTCCAGCGCTCGAATGAAGAGATCCTCGGCTTCCACCCGCCCGAGCGCGCCGCGCGTGTCATCGAGCGGCGCCTCGCGGACGCCCGCGGCGCACGCTCTCGCGCCGGCTTCGCGCGCGGCTGGCTCGCCGCGCCGGCGGTCGCCGCCGCGCTCGCGGTCGCGCTCTGGGTGCAGCTGGGCGACGACGGCGCGGGCACGTTGACGCCGCCCTCGCCGGAGGTCGTCGCCGACTCCAGCGCCGCGCGCGACTCCAGCGCGCACGCGGTGAATGACGCCGCGGGGGAGCCCCGTCAGACGGGCGTGGAGCCGACGCGCCTCAAGGGGCAGGACCCGCGCCTCGTCGTGCATCGCAAGCGCGGCGAGCACACCGAGGAGCTCGCCGCGGGCGCGGCGGTCGACGCCGGAGATGTTCTTCAGGTCAGCTACGTCGCGGCCGGGCAGCGCCGCGGCGTGATCCTCTCGATCGACGGCCGCGGCGCCGTCACGCTGCACTACCCCGAGGACGCCGGCGGCTCGACGACGCTTCGCCGCGAGGGCGCGGTGCCGCTGGCCCACGCCTACGAGCTCGACGACGCGCCGGACTTCGAGCGCTTCATCTTCGTGACCGCCGAGGACCCCGACGTCGAGCTCCGCGTCGACGAGATCACGCGAGCCGCCCGCGCCGTCGCCGAGGACCCCGCGCGCGCGCGCGAGGCCTCGCTCGAGCTCCCCGCGGGCGCGCGTCAGCAGAGCTTCCTGGTGCAGAAGTCGGCGCGCTAGTCACTCGAATCACTCGAATCACTCGACGACTCGATCTTCCTCCCCTTGACCTCGAGATTCGCGCTCGCCACGAGACCAGAACGCAATGCGGGCCCATCGTCCCACGAAGCGCGGCCGACGACCTGAACGCCTCGCGCGCGTTCGCGGCCGCGCTTTGGCGCTCTCCCTCGTGAGCCTCGCCGCAGGTTGGCTCGTCTCGCCGCCCGCGCTCGCCGAGCAGCGCGCGCCCGAGGACGCCGGCGAGGTCGCGGCGATTCGCCGCTTCGCGCTGGTGGTCGGCTCGAGCGACGGCGGGCGAGGGCGCGCGCGCCTGCGCTACGCGGGCAGCGACGCGCGCGCGCTCAACGGCGTGCTCGCGGACATCGGCGGGGTCTCGCGCGACGACAGCGTGATCCTCGACGAGCCCGAGGCGGAGCAGCTCGATGTCGCGTTCTCGCGGATCGCTCGCCAGATCTCGAGCTCGCGTCGCGACGGCGAGCACGTCGAGTTCGTGTTCTATTACTCCGGCCACTCGGACGAGAAGGGCCTGCTGGTCGGCGGCGCGCTCGTCGAGTATCGCCGGCTCCGCCAGCTGCTCGACGCGGTGCCGGCCGACGTCCGCGTCGCCATCCTCGACTCCTGCGCCTCGGGCTCGTTCACGCGCAGCAAGGGCGGGAAGCGGCGCGCGCCCTTCCTCGTCGGCCGCGGCTCCACCGTCAAGGGGCACGCCTACCTGACCTCGAGCTCGGCGGACGAGGTCGCGCAGGAGTCCGACCGGGTCGGCGGCTCGTTCTTCACGCACTACCTCGTCACCGGGCTGCGCGGCGCGGCCGATCGCAACCACGAT
Source organism: Myxococcales bacterium (assembly GCA_020633295.1). Classification (GTDB taxonomy): domain Bacteria; phylum Myxococcota_A; class Polyangia; order Nannocystales; family Nannocystaceae; genus JACKDW01. Next base: position 145,504 of record JACKDW010000022.1, read on the forward strand.
CGCCTCGTCACGCTCAGCGAGGCCTACCAGTTCGCCTACGACGAGACGCTCGCGCGCACCGAGGGCACCCAGGGCGGGGCCCAGCACGCCGCCTACGAGATCCAGCTCGCCGGCACCGGCGACCTCGTGATGACGGACCTGCGCCAGACCAGCGCGCGGCTCGAGATCGCGGCGGACATCGGCGGGCACGTGTACCTCCGGGACAGCCGCGGCGCGCTCACGGCCGAGCTGCACAAGCCGCTCGGCAAGGGCGAGGTCGTGTTGGCTCTTGAGCCAGGTGTGTACCGGCTCATCGTCGAGAACGGCGCGCGCCGCTGGGCGACGTCGGTGAAGGTGGGCGCCGGCGACGCGGTCGAGCTCACGCGCGCGCAGCTCGAGGCGTTCTCGCCCGAGCCCACGGTCGCGCGCGGCGGCTCGGTGTTCTTCGGCGCGCCGCCTGGCGATCCGGCGACGAGCGCGGGCGCGTCGGTCGTGCCGTCCGCCGCCGGGCAGGTCGGCGCCGAGCCGGGCGCGCCGACGCCGAGCGAGCCCCCTGGCGCGACCACGAGCCCGTCATCCACGACCTCGCCCGGGACCTCGCCCGGGACCTCGCCCGGGACCTCGCCCGGGACCTCGCCCGGGACCTCGCCCGGGACGTCGCCCGCGACCTCGCCCGGAGCTCCGCCGGCGCCCGAGGTGGGCGCGGGGACACACGGCGCGGTACAGGGAGCCGACAGGGCCGCGCCGGCGAGCGCGTCCGTCGGCGAGGTGTCGATCGTCGAGGGGCCGGGCGGCGAGGTGCTGGCCGTCGAGGCGCCGGTCCCCACGTACACCGCAGTCGACGTTTCTACGCCGCCCCGGCCTACGCGACGCCGCCCGCCGGGGCGCCGCCGGGCGATCCTCAGGGCGCCGGCGCGCCCGCGCCCGCGCCCGCCCAGATCGAGCCCCCGGTGGCGGCGCCCGAAGGACCGAGCGCGCCCCTGAACGAGGACGAGGCGCTGATCCCCTTCAACATCGGCGTCGCGCCGGGCGCGTCGATCAACGCGAAGGCGCGCGGGAAGAAGATCACCAACTACGCGTCGATCTCCTTCGGCTTCAACCAGGTCTACCGGATCCAGGGCATCGACCTGTCGCTCGGCGCGACCGTCATCGACGCGGAGCTGTCGGGCCTGCAGGCGTCGCTGGGCTTCAACAAGGTCACCGGGATGGCGCGCGGGCTGCAGAGCACGATCGGCGCCAACCTCGTCGAGGGGCGGATGATCGGCGTCCAGGGGGCGGTCGGCGGGAACGTCGTGAACGGGGTCAGCCGCGGGATCCAGGCGGCGGTCGGCTTCAACGGGGCGACCGAGCTCGCCTTCGGCATGCAGGCCGGCGTCGTCAACTACGCCAACCACCTCCACGGCGCGCAGTTCGGCGTGATCAACCACGGCCGCCGGCTCAACGGCGCGTCCTTCGGCGTGATCAACGTGGTCTCGCGCGAGGTCAAGGGCGCGCAGTTCGGGCTGATCAACTACGCGGAGGAGGCGGACGCCTCGGTCGCGCTGCTGCCGATCACGCGGCGGGGGGGCGTGCACGCGAGCATCTGGACGAGCGACCTCGCGCTGCTCAACGTCGCGGTGCAGCTGCACGCGCGCAAGACCTACTCGTTCTTCACCGCGGGGGTGCACCCGCTCGCGCGCAACGATCAGGCGCAGGCGTGGATGTACGGGCTCGGCTTCGGCGGGCGCATCCCGATCTCCGAGCGCTTCTTCCTCGACATCGACAACGTCGTCTACGGCGTGCACGCCGGCTTCTCCTCGGTCCGCGCGCCGACGCTGCTCGACAGCCTGCGCCTGCGGGTGGTCTGGAAGCCGCACCGCTACTTCGGGCTGTACGGGGGGCCGACGCTGAACGCGGCGCTCGACGTCTTCGGCCGCGGCGAGCAGGTGCGGCCGGGCTACGCGTTCAGCTCCTACAACGACGACTGGGTCACGGTCTGGCCCGGCTTCGTGTTCGGCGTCGAGCTGTGAGCCCCGCTGTGCGCGGGGCGGGCCGTCGATGTCGAATCAGACATGTCCTCAGGGCGTAGCGCTGGGCGGCGCGCGCAGGCCGAGGACCTCGAGCCGGCGGGCGAGCGCCGCGAGGTCGCCGGGGAAGCGCAGCTGCTCGCGCGCCAGCGCGTCGAAGCGCTCGGGATCGACGAGCTGCGGGTAGAAGGCGACGAGCACCTCGACGCGGCGCTGGGGGAACAGCGTCTCGCTCAGCGCCGCCGCTTGCCCCGTGTCGAAGGTGTGCTGCGGGATCGCCTCGAGCAGCAGGCGCTGCTTGTCTCGCTGCATGCGCTGCTCGGCGAGCGCCTGCAGGAGGCGCTGCAGCATCTCCGGGGTCATGCGCGAGCCGACCGGCGCCGGGCGGGGCGCGTCGTCGGGCCGCGCGTCGTCGGGCCGCGCGCCGTCGGGCCGCGCGTCGTCGGGCTGCGCGTCGCCAGGTGTCGCGTCGCTGGGCTTCGCGATCGTCGGCGCGCCGGCGAACGGGGCCGTCGTACGCGGGGCCGCGCCGCCGCTGCTCCAGCTCCACGAGAACTCGCGCTGGAAGCCGCCGGCGTTGGGGTCGCTCGTCGCCAGCGCGCCGAGCAGCGCCGCGATCGGGTCGCCTGACGTCGCCGTGGGCCCGGCGAGCGCCTGCGCCTCCTGCTGCGCTTCTTTCTGCTCCTGCGCGAGCTCGTGCGCGCGCTGCAGATCCACGGCCTCGCGCATCGTGATGCCGACGGGGTCTACGTCCTCGCGTCGCATCCGCGCGCGGAAGCGGTTGACGAGCAGCTTCTCCTCGGCCTCGAGGCCCGAGACCGCGCGCGCGTAGACCTCGGGCGCGGCGTTGACCGGCGCCTCATAGGGGTCTCCGGCGCCGCAGCCGACGAGCGCGAGCGCGAGCGCGAGCGCCCGCGCGCCAGGCGTCGCGCCGCGCTCACGCGGCGGGGTCGGAGGTCTCGTCCAGGTGACTCGGGGGCGGCCGCGCACGTCCGCTAGACGATCGCGCGCGGCGACTGATTCGGCAAGCGCCGCGCGAGTTGACGCGCGAACGCGGCGCTTGTAGGACCGGGTGCAAGGGCTCCGTGGGACACCGGATCACGTACGCGATTCGTGAGCGCGGCGAGGTGACGCTGTACAGCTCGCGCTGGGGCGCGCTCACCTCGCCGCAGGACGTGTTCTGGGGCCCGGACGAGACCCGCGCGTTCATCGAGGGCAACGCGCCGGCCGACAGCTGGTACGACGACTGCTGGGGTGAGGGCGGCGTGGCGCTCGACCTCGACACCAAGACCGTCGCGTTCTACGGCGTCTACACCTACGGTCCGGCGCTGCGCGAGCTCTACGTCGCGTTGATGCGCGAGCTCTGGGGCCCCGCGTGGTCCATACGCTGGGTCGACGACATGCCCGAGATCGCGGCGCAGGTCGGCGTCGATCCGGACCTCGTGCGCTCGCCGCCGTTCGTCGGCGACCTCGAGCGGCTCGGCGCCGCGCTCGATCGAGGCCTCGCGCGCGGGCTCATCACCGTGCTCGCGGGCGGCGCGGCGCGGGAGCTCGTGGTCGACATCGACGTGGTGGAGCTCCTGATGAACGGCCCGCGGCTGCTCGAGCATCTCGAGCGCGGCATGCCCTGGGACGTCTTCCTCGCGCGCGACCCCGCGGCGCTGGGGGACGATCGACGACCGCTGCGCGCGCGGCTGCGGCGGTGCCTCGCGCTCGACCCCGCGGCGCGGCGCGTCGTCGTCCACTGCGCCGACGCGCGCCACGACCTCGGCTTTCTGGGCCGCGTGCTCGCCCCGCGCTGGCCAGGGTGGCGCGTCGAGCTGCGCCCTGGCGACGCGGCTGAGCACTTCGCGGCGCTCGGCCGCGCGCTCCCGGCCGCGCTCGCGCCGGGCGCGGACGACGTCGTCGAGCGCGACGATCGCGACGAGGACGAGCCCGCCGACTTTCACGGCCGCGTCGAGGCCATCGCCGAGCTCCTGTTCGGGAGCGAGCAGACCAAGGACGAGACCGCGGCCTTCGCCGCGCGCGTCGGCCAGGACGTGCGCGCGGACGCGGGCGACGGGCCGGTGCGCTTCGCCCCCGACTTCTTCGACCGCATCCCGTCGGCGGGGCCCGACGCGGGCGCGGGCGCGCTGTTTCGTCGCGCGGTCGCGGCCGTCGCGGCGCGCGGCTCGTCGTGACGCCGCGCCGCCGCGCCGCGTCGCGTCGGTTTTAATGTGTCTTAAGAGTCATGCTGCACGCAGGCGCGCGCGCAGGCTGTCGAGCTCGGCCGCGAGGATCCGGTCGCTCTGCGGCAGGTGCCGCGGGATCGCCGACCAGTAGCCGCGCGCGCGCAGCTTGCCGAGCGCGCGCCGCTTCCACGCGAGGTCGCGCTCGCTCTCGAGGACGCCCATCAGCCGCGGCACCTCGATGCCTGCGAGGATGCGCTGATAGCTGCGGCGCAGGTCGCGAGGCGTGCGCCCCAGGGACTCGACGCGGCGTTCGGGCGGCGGCAGGCTGCGCAGCAGCCGTGACCAGTCGCGGTACTCGTCGGGGATGTAGGGGTAGCCGCGGGCGTGGAGGTAGGCGAGCTCGTGGATCCCCCAGATCGGCGCGAGGAAGCCCATGCTCAGCCCGTAGAGCAGCGGGAGCATGCGCGACTCGAACTGCCCGTGCTGCGCGCGGAGGCGCGTGACGAGCCGGCGCAGCCCGTCGCGCGAGCGCCCCGGCTGCGGGCGCGCGGCGACGAGCTCGCGCGCGACGTCGAGCCCGAACTGGACCTCGAGCGCCTCCGGCTCTGGCCACGAGAGATCCCAGGTCGGGCCGGCCTCGGCCGCGTCGGCGAGCGTGAGCCACACGCGCTGCGGCACGCCGGGATCGGTGTCGGAGTCGACGTTGACGTCGCGGTCGAGG
>JACKDW010000023.1 GCA_020633295.1 Myxococcales bacterium
GCAGCGCCTGCCGGGCGCGCCGCGCCGCGTCGAGGGCCGAGGTCAGGTCGGGGTCGATCGCCCGCAACGCCGCGCCCGTCGCCCCGTCGAGGGCCGGGAGCTCTTGGCCGCCGAACAGCCGCCGCTTGGTCCGCAGCGCCGCGGCCCGGGCCCGCCGCTCGAGGCGAGGGACGGCGGCGTGCAGCCGGTCGCACAGCGCCGCGGCGACCTCGGCGTGGGCGAGCTCGTCGGCGATCCATGCGTCGGTCGCCGCGGCGAGTTCGGGCGCCCGAAACACGGCGACCGACTCGATCGACCAGGCCGCGACCCGAAGCACCGCGTGCTCGCCCAGCGAAACATCTGGCGTCATCGTCTGAAGTCTGTGGCATACTCCGCCTGTCGTTTTCAAGGTGGCCCGCGTTCGCATGTGTCCGCGGGATCCACCGGAGGCTATGCACGCGGCCCTCCTGTTCCCGCCCGGGACCGACCCACGCAGCCCTCACCTCGCGATCCCCTCGCTGGCGGCCTACTTGCGCCGCGCCGGGGCGCGCGTGACCGTGCGCGACCTCGATCTCGAGGGGCTGCTCGAGCTCGCCACGCCGGCGCGGGTCACCTTGGCCGCGCGCGACTGTCGTCGTCGGCTCGAGGCGCCGAGCGCCGCCCCCGACGCGGACCGTCTGCGCGCCGCGCTGCGCTGGGCCGACGACCTGCGCGAGTCGTTGCCGGGCGCCGTCGACGAGCTCCGCGATCCCGTCGGGTTCTTCGACCCGCACCGCCACCACGTCGCGCGCGAGCGGCTGGTCAACGCGCTCGAGCTGGTCTCGGCGGCCGCCGGCCGCGTTCGCTACAACATCGGGCCGATCCGCTACGACGTCGACGGCTTCGACCCGTCGCGGCTGCGCGACCTCCTCGCGCTGACCGACGCGCCGCAGCACAACCTGTTCGACTCGCTCTACCGCGAGTCGCTGCTGCCCGCGCTCGCGCGCGACCGGCCCGACGTCGTCGGCGTCTCGATCCTCAACGCGCAGCAGCTCATCCCCGGGCTCTACCTCGCGCGCGCGCTCAAGCGGGGAGGGCACTTCGTCGTCATCGGCGGGACCGTGTTCAGCAAGTTCACGGCCGCGCTCGCGCGGCGCCCGGCGTTCTTCCGCGCCTTCTGTGACGGGCTGATCGCCTACGAGGGCGAGACGGCGCTCGCCGAGCTGCTCGATCGACGCGCGCGCGGTCGATCGCTCGACGGGGTGCCGAACCTCCTTTATCTCGACGAGCGCGGGCGCGTGGCCGCGGGCCCGACCCACGCCGAGGATGTCAACGCGCTGCCGACCCCCGACTTCGACGGGCTCCCGCTCGATCGCTACCTCGCGCCGGCGCCCGTGCTGCCGATCCTCACCGGCAAGGGCTGCTACTTCAACCGCTGCAAGTTCTGCGACATCCCCTCGATCAACCAGATCGCGGGCAAGGCCTACCGCGTCCGCGACCCCGCGCGCGTCGCCGAGGACGTGGCGACGCTGCACCTCCGTCACGGCGCGCGTCACTTCGAGATCACCGACGAGGCGCTCGCGCCCAAGCTGCTGCTGCGGCTCGCCGACGCGCTCGAGCCCCTGCAGGCGATCCGCCCGCGCTTCGTCGGCTACGCGCGGCTCGAGCCGGGCTTCACCGCGGCGGTCTGTCGCCGGCTCCACGCGATGGGCGTGCGCAAGCTGTTCTTCGGGCTCGAGTCGGGCAGCCAGGCGGTCCTCGATCACATGGACAAGGGCGTGCGGGTCGACGACGCGCGCGCGGTCCTGCGCCGCTGCGCCGCGGCGGGCATCGCCGTGCACCTGTTCTCGATCGTCGGCTTCCCGGAGGAGACACCGGCGGACGTCGGCGAGACGCTGCGCTTCTTCCTCGACGACGCGGCGCTGCTCGACGCGCCGCACAACAGCTTCGACATCCACCCCTTCACGCTCGACCTGCGCACCGACTACGCCCGCGCCGCGCTGGCCGGGCGCATGGGGATCCACGTCGAGCCAGGCGCGCTCGCGGGCCGCGACTTCCCGCTGGGGATCGAGCGCTGGCGCAACACCCACGGCATCGCGCCGGAGGAGGTGCCGGGCGTGCTCGCCGAGGTCCACGCGGCGCTGCGCGAGGCGTTCCCGAATTATCGCAACTTCCCGGCGCACCTGTGGCCGGGCTTCGAGGAGTACTCGCTGCTCTACTGCGACCACTACGAGGGGCGGGCGTTCCCGTATCGCCTCAACCTCCCGCCGCCCGGCGATCGCGGCCGCTTCGCGCTGACCTGGTCCGCGCAGCTGCAGGTCGAGCGCGCCGGCGACGCGGTCCGGCTGCGCTCGCTGCTGGGCGACGCCATCACGCCGCGCGCGACCGTGGCCGCGCTCGCCGAGCTCCCCGCGCAGCGCGTCGGCTGCGTCGACGCGCTGCTCGACGCGCTCGCGGCTCGCCTCCCCGTCGCGGCCGAGCAGCGCCCGCGGGTGGCGGCCGCGCTGCGCGAGCCCATCGACATCTTGCTGCGCGTCGGCGTGCTGCGCCTGATCCCCGAACCGAGTGAGCCGTCATGCCTCTCCGCATCGACCCCCGCGAGCGCGTGACCAAGGCCTTCCTCGGCGGCACGCACCGGACCCTCGCGCCGGCCGAGACGCTCGCGCGCGTGCGTCGCTTCATGCCGGTGATGGGCATCACCCGGCTCGCCAACATCACGGGCCTCGATCGCGTCGGCATCCCGGTGGTCGTCGCGGTGCGCCCGAACTCGCGCAGCCTCTCGGTCTCGCAGGGCAAGGGGCTCGACCTCGTGGCCTCGCAGGTCTCGGCGCTGATGGAGTCCGTCGAGGGCTACCACGCCGAGCGCGTCACGCTGCCGCTCAAGCTCGGCAGCGTCGAGGACCTGGCCTACACGCACGCGCTCGCGGACCTCAGCGGGCTGCCGCGCGCGGCCGCGAGCCGGCTGCACCCGCACCTGCCGCTCTTGTGGGTCGAGGGCTGGGACATCCTCGGCGACCGCCCGCTGTGGGCGCCCTACGAGCTGGTGCACACCAACTACACCCACCCGAAGCCGACCGGCGCCGGCTGCTTCAACGCGTCGTCGAACGGCCTCGCCTCCGGTAACCACCTGCTCGAGGCGATCTGTCACGGGCTCTGCGAGGTCATCGAGCGCGACGCGACCACGCTGTGGCACCTGCTGCCCGCCGCCGCGCAGGCCGAGACCCGCGTCGATCTGGACACCGTGGACGACCCCGGCTGCCGCGGGCTGCTCGAGCGCTACGCCGCCGCCGGCGTCGACGTCGCGGTCTGGGAGTCGACCTCCGACGTGGGTGTCCCCGCGTTCATGTGCCTGATCACCGAGGCGGAGGCGGGCGCCGGGCCGGCGCTGCACTCCGCGGGCGGCATGGGCTGCCACCCGGCGCGCGCCGTCGCGCTCGCGCGCGCGCTGACCGAGGCGGCGCAGAGCCGCCTCACCGTGATCTCGGGCTCCCGCGACGACATCTTCCGCCACGACTTCGACGCCTCGCGCAGCCCCGAGAACCTGCGCCGCGATCGCGAGGTCATCCGCGGCGAGACCGGCGGCCGCGACTTCGCGGACGGGCCGGGCCGCGTTCTCGACGACATCGACGGCGACCTCACGTGGATCCTCGGGCGCCTGCGCGCCGTCGGGATCGAGCAGGTCATCTGCTTCGACCTCACCCGCCCCGAGTTCAACATCCCGGTCGCGCGCGTGCTCGTCCCGGGGCTCGAGGGGCTAGCGACGGCGGCGGGCTACGCCCCCGGGCCGCGCGCCCACGCGCGCGCGCGTCAGGAGGCGTCGTGACCGTCTACGTGTTCCTGGGCCCCTCGCTGCCGCTCGACGAGGCGCGCGCGGAGCTCGACGCCGTATACCTGCCGCCCGTCGCCCAGGGTGACCTGTACCGCGTCGCGCTGCGCCGGCCCCGGGCGATCGCGGTCATCGACGGCTACTTCGAGCGCGTCCCGGCGGTCTGGCACAAGGAGATCCTGTGGGCGATGGCCCAGGGGGTGCACGTCTACGGCGCCGCGAGCATGGGGGCGCTGCGCGCCGCCGAGCTCGCCAGCTTCGGCATGCGCGGCGTCGGCTGGATCTTCGAGGCGTTCGCCAGCGGCGCGCTGACCGACGACGACGAGGTCGCGGTCTCGCACAGCGCGGCGGAGCACGGCTATCGCCCGCTCTCCACCGCGATGGTGAACATCCGCCGGACGCTGGCCGCGGCCGCCGTGGACGGTGCTGTCTCCGAGGCCAGCCGCGACGTCCTGCTCGAGCTCGCCAAGCGCCTGTTCTACCCCGAGCGCGTCTACGCCCGGCTGCTGCGCGAGGGCGCCGCGGCCGGCGTGCCCGCGCGCGAGCTCGCCGCGCTCGAGGCCTGGCTCCCGGGCGGCCAGCTCGATCAGAAGCGCGAGGACGCGCGCGCGCTGCTGCGCCTCGTCGGCGAGGAGCTCGCGGCCGGGCTCGCGCCCAAGCGCGTCCGCTACACGCTCGAGCACACCGAGTGGTGGGACTACGTGCAGCGCAACGCCGGCGCGCTGACGATCGCGTCGGGCCGCGGCGAGTCCTTAGAGCTCGAGGCGCTGCTCGAGGAGCTCCGCCTGCGCCCCGACGTCTTCGCCAGCCTGCGCGAGGCGGCGCTCGCCCGCGAGCTCGCGTGCGCCTCGGCCGGCGCCGCCGGCGAGCGGATCGGCGCGCGCGAGCTCGAGGCGATCGCGGGCGAGCGCTGCCGGGCGCTGGGGCTCGAGTCGAGCGCCGCGCTCGAGGCCTGGCTCGCCCACAACCACCTCGACTTCGCCGGCTTCATGCGCCTGATGGAGGAGCACGCGCTGCTGCAGCGGACCCGCCACCGGCTCCACCGACGCGTGATCGAGCGGCTGCCCGACGAGCTGCGCCTGACCGACGCCTACGCGGTGACGCTCGCGCGCGCGCTCGACAAGCGCCGGCGGCTGGAGTCGCACGGGCAGCTGCACCCTGGCCTCGAGGACATCGACTTGACGCTCGAGGAGCTGCTCGACGGCTACTTCGGCGGCCTCGGGGTCGCGCGCCCCGAGGACCACGAGGCGCTCGAGGAGTTCGCGGCCGGGGCCGGCTTCGACGACGGCGACGCGCTGGTCCGCGCGCTGCTGCGCGAGCGCTGCTACCAGCGGCTGACGGAGGAGGAGGCGTGATGACGCGGTGGTTCCTTCGCACCGACGTGCACCTCAAGGTGCTGTACGACGACCGCACCCCCTTCGGCGCGGCCGTGGGGGCGCGCTGCGACGACCTGGTGCGCGAGCTGTTCGCGCCCGTGATCGAGCACGCGCGCGCGCGCGGCTTCGCCAGCCTCGACGCGCACGGCCCCCGCCTGCTCGCCGAGGTCATCGAGGGCGAGCAGTTCCCGCTGATCGCGGAGGGCGACGGCGCCGGCGCCTGGCGCCTGCGCGACGAGCTGCTGTACCCCGACCCCGCGCGCAGCCCCCCGCGCGAGCTCTACCTCGCGTGCGAGCCGCTCGATCGCCTGCTGCCCGTGGAGCCAGGTGACGCGTGGCCCGAGCTGCACGCGCTGCTCGCCCGCCTCAGCGGCGAGGGGCTCGCGCGCGACGAGCCGCTGCCGCCGTTCTCGCGCGCGCTGCTGGATCGCCTCGGGCGCGACGGGCTGCTCGACGACGACCCGGGGCCGGGTCCCCAGGCCGCGCTCGCCGACGCGGAGCTGCTGTTCCTCGGTCACAACACCGCGCTGCTGCGCCCCGGCGACGCCGCGCTGCTCGTCGATCCGTTCCTGTCGGCGCGCCTGCCCGACTACCCGCGCGCCTACCAGCCGCTGCAGCGGCGCGAGCTCGGCCCGGTCGACGCGATCGCGCTGACGCACGCGCACCCGGATCACTTCGACCCCGCGTCGCTGCTGCGCTTCCCGCCCGACACCCGGATCATCACGCCCCGGATCGCGCGCGAGCACGTGCTCGCGGTCGACATGGCGAGGCGCCTGCGCGAGCTCGGCTTCACCAACGTCACGAGCCTCGGCTGGGGCGAGGCGACGACCGTGGGGGACGTCGAGCTGCGCGCGCTCCCGCTGTACGGGGAGCAGCCGACCGACCACCGCGCGCTGCACCCCGAGCTGCGCAACCACGGCAACACCTACGTGGTCCGCGGGCCGAGGTTCTCGGCCGCGCTGCTGGCGGACTCGGGCCGCGACGGGCTCGGCGACGTCCGCGACCTCGCGATCGACGCTCGCCGCGAGTTCGGGCCCGTCGACGTGGTGCTCACGGGCTACCGCGGCTGGCAGATGTACCCCGTGCAGCACATCTTCTCGTCGGTCGCGCGCTACGTGCTGTTCGTCCCGCCGTGGCTGTGGGGGACCCGCCAGCAGCTGATGACGACGCCCGAGGGCGCGATCGACGTCGCGGAGCGCTTCGGCGCGCGCTACGTGATTCCCTACGCCGACGGCGGCGCGCCGTGGCACTGGCGCGTCGGCCTCGGACCTGTCCTCGACGGCAGGGGCGTCGAGACCCGCGGGTTTGACCTGTTCCCCGAGCGAGTCGTCGACGCCGCCGTCGATCGCTCGCAGGCGCTCGACGGCGGCGGGATGCGCTCGCCGGTGCGCCCGCTGCTCGTGCGCCCGAACGAGGCGGTGCGCGGGCTCGCCGGCGCGGCCGAGGTGCTCGCGCTCCCGGACAACGCCTGGCCCTACGCCGGCGCCTGCGCCCAGCGTCGCGAGGCGCCCGCGCGGGCGTGAGCGCCCGCCTCGCGCGGCGCGGCGCCGCGACGCTCGCGGCGCTTCACCGGCTCCGGCCGCTCGCGCGCGACACGAGGTACGCGGCCGCGACCACGTCGAAGGACAGGCACGCCCAGCGGTACCACTGGGGGACGAACTCGCCGGGCACGCCGGCGTGGATGATGATGTCCCAGCCCGCGTGCATCCCCCAGCCGAGCGCGAGCACGACCGGCCGCCGAGCGCCGATCACCGCGAGCGCGGTGTAGCCGACGAGCCCGAGCAGCTCGACGCCCATCCACCCGTCGCCGGCCTCGCGCAGCGCGAAGCCGATGTAGATCAGCGCCGCGAGCGAGAGGTACGCGGCCCACGCGAGGCGCTCGAGCTCGAGCGCGTCGACGGGGTGCGGCCGGAGCCGCGCGCAGTTGTAGCGCGTCGACGCGATCGAGAGCAGCGCGAGCCCGACGCCGGCGAGGAGTCCGAGGACGACCGTCATGAGCTCCATGATACGCCCGAGCGCGCGCGCGCGACGTCGGTTCCAAGCTGCACCTCACGCCAGGTCGGCGGCGCGCTCGCGCTCGCGCCGGCGGGCCTCCACGTGGTCGCCGCGGTCGAGGAGGCTCCACGTGAAGACCCGACGCGCCCGAACTCGCGGCCTCGTGGCCCAGCAGCCCCGTGCTGCGCTCCCAGTCGATCACGGGGGCGTCGTCACAGCTCGACGTACACGCGCCCGGGTCCGCGCAGGCGTCGGTGAGAAACGACGCGAGCTCGCCCGCGTCCTGGAACACCGCGTCGTCGTCGAGGCGCCGCAGTCCCAGGTCGAGCGCCGCGCGGGCGCAGCCCTGCGCGACCTCGGTGGTGTCCTCTTCGCCCGCGCTCGCGCTCGCCGCGTCGTCGTCGGTCGGATCGCTCGTCGCGCTCGGGCGCTCGGGCGCAGGCGACCGCGACGAGCAGCAGCTCCGACGACGCGCGCCGATCGTCGCGCCCCGGTCCACGTCGTTCACGCCTGATTGATTGTCCAGGTCTCTGCGGAACGCGACCGACGCCGCGTAGCGTGACGAGCGGCGACGCCAGTGCGGACGTCCTCGCGCGTGATCTCGCGCGCGAAAATAACTTGGCCCCGAAGTGAACGATCCAGCGCCTCCGGGCATACCTGCGGATGAACGCGAATGCCCAGTGAGCCCGAGACAGCGCGTACGGCCGCGAGCGCGCGCGGCGGCGTCAGCGACGAGCGACTCGTCGCGAGGCTGCGACGCGGCGACCTCGCGGCCTTCGACCAGCTGTATCGACGCTACCACATGCGCCTGTTCGGCTACGTGCGCCGCTACGTCCACGAGCGCGCGCTGGCCGAGGACCTGTTTCAGGACGTGTTCATGACGGTGCTGCGCGATCGCACCTTCGACCCCGAGCGCGGTCGCTTCGCGCCCTGGCTGTTCCGCGTCGCGCGCAACCGCTGTCTGCAGGAGACGCGCATGCGCTCGGTCCGGACGCGCCGCGCCGCGCTCGTCGAGCCGGCGCCCGAGCCCGCCCCGGATCCCGAGCAGGCGCTCTCGCGCAGCTCGCGGGTGCAGGCGGCGATGGCGGGCCTCTCGGAGGCGCACCGCCAGGTGCTCGTGCTCAAGCAGGTCGCCGAGCTGACCTACGGCGAGATCGCGGCGCTGCTCGGCATCGCCGAGGGCACCGCCAAGTCGCGGGTGCACGCGGCCACGAGGTCGCTGCGCGCCCGGCTCGTGGAGCTCGGCGAGAGCTGAGCCGCGTGCGAATTGGACGACCACCGACCCGCGACGGACTACGTGAGACGAGATGAGCGAGACCAAGAGGACGGACCGACCATGGACTGCACGAGCTGCCAGCGCGCGCTGATCGACTACGTCTACGACGAGCTGCACGGCGACGAGCGGCGCGAGGTCTCGCGCCACCTCGGGCGCTGCCCGAGCTGCGCGCTCGAGTTCTGCCAGCACCGCGAGGAGCTCGACGAGCTCACCCGCGCCTACGCCGAGGCGCCCGGCGATCACGTGCGCCAGGCGCTGCGCGCCGAGGTCGAGCGGCGCTTTCGCCCGCCGCTGTGGCGCCGTCTCCTCGGCGCGTGGACGCGGCCCGTGCCCGCCTACGGCGTCGCCGTCGCGGGCCTGCTGCCGGTGCTCGTGTGGGTCATCTCGGCCGCGGCCGCGCCCGAGCCGCGTGAGCCGCCGCGCGCCGAGCCGACGTCGGCGCGGGACTTCGCGCCCCGCGAGGACGCGCCGCCGCCGAGGATCGCGGGCTACGACGCGAGCACGGTCCTGTCCCATGAGCCAGGCCTGATGTGAGCGCCCGTTGAGCTCCGCTGCGATGTTGAGAGACGGATTCGACGAGAGAGGACGATGAGGATGAGGACGAAACAACGTGAATGGGTCCGCGGCTCGCGACGCTCGTCGTGGACGCGACGGTGGGCGCTGCCGCTGTGCTTGCCGCTGGGGCTCGCCGCGCTCGCGTGCGACGGCCCCGGCACCGAGTCGGAGAGCGACGCCGAGGAGCCCGCGGCGCGGGCCGGGGACGCGCCGCCCGGCGGCGGCGCGCTGGCGAAGGCCGAGCTGCACGAGCACCTCAAGCAGAAGCAGCAGCACGCGCACGAGGAGCCGATGCCCGACGCGCGCGCGAGCTTCGACGAGGTGCTCGCGCTCGTCGGTGAGCACTACGTCGACGGCCCGCTCGCCGAGGACGCGGTGTGGACCGGCGCGGTCGAGGGCGTGCTCGGTCGCCTGCCGCAGCTGGCCGGGCACCCGATCAACACCCTGCTGAGCCCCGACGAGCTCAAGGAGCTCGAGGTCGGGACCTCGGGGCAGCTCGTCGGCGTCGGCGTCATGATCGAGCTCGTCGCCGACGTCATCATGATCCGCGACGTGATCCCCGGCGCGCCGGCGGTCGCCGCCGGCCTGCAGCCCGGGGACCGCATCCTCGGCGTCGACGGCGTGCGCGTGCGCGACCACGCGCTGCACGACGTCGTGGGGCGGATCCGCGGCGAGGCCGGGACCACCGTCGAGCTGTTCGTCCAGCGCGACACCGAGGAGTGGACCGCGGTCGTGACCCGCGGGACCGTCAAGGTCGAGAGCGTCGAGGGCCGCCTGCTCGACGCGGACAAGGGGCTCGCGTACCTGCGGATCAACTCGTTCAGCAAGACGACGCCCGAGGAGGTCGACGCGGCGCTCGAGCGGCTCGACGGCGAGGGCATGAAGCGGCTGATCATCGACGTCCGCCGCTGCCCGGGCGGGCTGCTCGACGCGAGCGTCGCGGTCGCGGATCGGTTCCTCGAGCCAGGCGCGCGCGTCGTCACGATCCGCGGGCGCGACGGCCAGGAGACGCGCTACGACGCGAGCGAGAAGGACCGCTGGGAGGCGCTGCCGCTCGCGGTGCTCGTCGGGCCCAAGACGGCCTCCGGCGCCGAGATCCTCGCCGGCGCGCTCGCGCATCACGGCCGCGGCCCGCTGATCGGCGAGCCGCCGCTCGGCAAGCGCACGGTCGAGAGCGTGCACGAGCTCAAGAACGGCTGGGCGGTCAAGCTGACCTCGAGCCGCTTCGAGACCCCCGACGGCGAGCAGGGCGTGCGCCCGGCTATCACGATCCCGTCGCCCGAGGAGGCGCTCAAGTACAAGCGCCTCGAGGAGCTGTCCGTCGAGAGCGACCCGCCGCTGCGCGCCGCCTACGACCTCCTGGCGACGCGCTAGCTGGGGCGCCCTGGGCGACGCGGCGGATCGGCGCTGATCTCGGCGCCGATCCGCCGCGCGCCGCTTGGTGAAGCGTCTCACGCGACGCGCCTCAACCCGGCTGGACCCCAGCCCGCCGCCCATGACACAGCCGCGTCACGGCGCTGCGGATGTCGAGAAATTCTCGCGTTCGCGCCGCTCGCGTATGATGCACACGCATGAAGCGCGTCACGACGCTGCTCGCCACGTCGGCGCTCCTCGCTGGCTGCTTCCGGGACCCCGGGCCGCAGACCAGCGGCGACGGCGTGGAGGCGACCGGGACGACCGAGCTCGACGAGACCGACGCGGGCGAGGGCTCGGCGGCGATCAGCGAGTCGGGCACCGGCGGCGCCGAGCTGGGGCCGCAGCTCGTCGCCAGCGCGCCCGCGGACGGCGACGAGCAGGCGAGCGTGCGCTCGGAGTTCTTCCTCTGGTTCGATCGCGCGGTCAACCCGAACGACGCGTTCGCGCGCATCTTCCTCGCGACCGACACGGCCGGCCCCTACGCGATCCAGATCTTCGCGTGCGAGGACGGCGACGTGAAGTGCCTGCGCGGCGAGATCCCCGACGCGTTCCTCGAGGGCGGGCGCCTCCCGCCGGGCACCGAGTTCGAGATCAACATCAGCCGCCAGATCGCGGATGTCGACGGCAACACCAACACGCTCGATCAGAACGTCCGCTTCCGCACCCTCGACTACGCGCTGGAGTGGTTCGACGACAGCGAGGCGCTCCCGGGCGCGCTCTGGGGGCTCGCGTACGCGCCCGCGAACCAGCTGCTGTTCGTGCTCGGCGAGGGCTTCGAGGGCTCGGCGCTGCGGCGGCTCTCGATCGTCGACGGCGCGCCGCTCGATCCCAAGACGCTGATCGCTGACGAGCTCGCGGGCGCGTTCGGGATCCAGCACCGCGACGGCGAGCTCTACGTCGCTGACGGCGGCAACAACCTCGTGCGCGTCTACACGAACCTCGGCGGGACGCTCGAGGAGGCGCTCACGCTCGGCGCCGAGACCGGGCTCCCGGAGCCGAACGCGGCGCTCGCCTCGCCCGCGAGCGCGATCGTGATCGACGACACCATCTACGTCTCGTTCGCCGATCGCGAGCCGGCGGACACGGACGCGCCCAACGACGTGCTCGCGTACACGACCTCGGGCTCGAGCGAGGCGATGGGCTGGTGGCGGATGCTCGACGCCAACGGGCTCTGGGACGCGCGCGCGCCGGTGCTCCTGACCGCGGGCTGGAGCGACGGGGCGCGCGTGCTGTTCGTCGCCGCCGAGGATCGCCTGCGGCGGATCACGGCCGACGGCGCCGGCTTCCTCGGCAGCCACGCGCGCAAGGGCGTTCACTACGACGAGTCCACGCACCTGCAGGTCGACCGCCTCGGGCTGCTGTACGTGGGCTCGCGCGACGGGCTGCGCGTCTACGATCCGCGCGCGGAGCCGTGGATCGAGCGCCGCGCGTTCACGGGGCTCGACATGAGCCGCTTCGCGCTGCGCGAGGACGGCGACGCGCGCGACGTGTACTTCGGGTCATTTGAGGGCGCGGCGGTGATCGGCCACGTGTCGATCGAGCCGTAGCGGTTCGCGTCAGCGCTCGCGCGCTCGCAGCCACTCGTCCACGAGCGCGAGCTGCTCGCGCGACCCGACGTCGTCGAGCGCCCGCAGCTCGGCGCGGGCGCGTCGCGCCTCCTCGAGCGCCCGCTCGCGCTCGCGCTCACGCCACAGCGCCCGCGCGAGCCCGAGGCGAGCCACCGCCGTCGGGCCCGGGTTCGGGCGCGGGGTCGTCTGCCAGCGGCGGACTGCGGACTCGTAGTACGAGCGCGCCGCGCTCGCGTCCCCGCGCTCGAGCGCGAGCGTTCCGAGCGTCTCCTCGATCCTCGCGGCGGTCATCCGCGTCTCGGGGTGCGTGTCGGTGAGCCGCTCGCGCGCGTCCTCGAGCAGGCGCCGCGCGTCGTCGCGTCGCCCCTGACCGAGCATGACGCTCGCGAGCTCGTAGCGAGCGATCGCCGCGCCGCCGCCCCCGTCGTCCCCGTTGAGGACCGCGCTCTCGACGACGGCGCGGTGGTGTCGCGCGGCGTCCTCGAGCCGCCCCATGTGGCTGTAGAGGCGCGCGAGGTTGCGGTGGTTGATCGTCGCGGAGGGGTGGTGCTCGCCGCGATAGCGGGTCGTCAGCTCGAGCGAGCGCAGCAGGTGTCGCTCGGCCTCGTCGCGGCGGGCGAGGTTCTTGAGGATCAGCCCGACGTCGTTGTGGCTGCCCGCGACCCGCGGGTGGTCGTCGCCGTAGGCGGCGAGGTTGAGCGCGAGCGCGCGCTCGGCGTGCTCCAGCGCCGCCTCGCGCTCGCCCAGCGCGAGCTCGACGTGCGCGAGCTGGGAGAGCGGCGCGACCAGCTTGGGGCTGTCCGGCGGGTGCACGCGCTCGTGCAGCGCGAGCGCGCGGCGCAGGTGCTCGCGCGCCTGCTCGCCGTGGTTAGGTGTCCGAAGGTACACGTAGCCCAGCGCGCCGATCTGGCGCGCGAGCAGCTCGTTGGGCTCGCCGTCGGCGAAGCCGAGGCGCTCGAGCAGCGCGCCGGCGTCGAGCGCTCGCTGCAGGGAGACGTCGTGCGAGAGCGCGCGCGCGTGGGCGATCGCGGCGGAGATCAGCGCCTCGGTCGCCACCACGTCGTGGCCCGAGCGCAGCGCCGTGTGATAGGCGCGCTCGGCGTGGTCGCCCGCGGGCTCGAAGGCCGCGTTCGCCTGGTGCGTGTCGGCGAGCAGGAGCAGGCGCTCGGCCTCGATCGGCGGGTACTCGAGCGCGGCGAAGCGCTCCGCGAGCCCCTCGACGCGCGTCGCCGCCTCGACGAAGCGACCGGCGCGCAGCTCGGCGCGGGCGCCCTCGAGCTCGACCCGCGCGCGCACGACCGCGGCCGAGCGCGCGGGGTCCTCGGGGTAGGGGGCGCGCGCGCGGAGGCGACGCGGGTCGCGGCACCGCTGCGGATCGGCGAGCCCGTCGACGAGCTCGACGGTGTGCTCGACGATCGCGTCATCGGCCGCCGCGAGCACGTCGACGAGCGCGCGCAGCTCCTCGCGCCGGAGCTCGAGGCACTGCAGCGGGACCAGCGACGTCGAGCGCTCGTCGCCGGCCGTGACGGTCGCGCAGCTGTCTCCCAGCGCCTGCTCGAAGCGCGCGGCGTGGGCGTCCAGCTCGCTCTCGGCGCGCGCGGCCGCGGTCGCGGCGAAGCTCGCCCCGGTCGCCGTGATCGCCGCGCGGAGCTCGCCGCGACGCGTCGAGTCCCAGACCCCGCGCAGCGCCCCCGAGACGTCGTGACAGATCGCGGGGCCGCGCGGGCGCTGCAGCACGAAGGCCGTCAGCAGCACCAGCGCCGCGGCGACCGTGACGAAGACGAGCGCGCGCCGCAGGTCGCGGGCCGGATCGCGCTCGAGCGCGGCGATCAGCTCGTGCATCGATCCCCAGCGCTCCGCGGGCGCGACCGCGAGCCCGCGCTCGATCACGCGATACAGCCGCGCCGGGGCGCTCCCGAGGGTGTCGGGCTTGGTCCGCGCGCCGCGCTTGATGCGGTCGAACAGCCCTGGCAGCGTCTTCGCCTGAAACGGCCGCCGCCCGTACAGCGCCTCGTGCAGCGTGACGCAGAAGCTGAAGATGTCGCTGCGCGGGCTCAGGGCATCGTCGTCGATCTGCTCCGGCGGCATGTAGGCGGGCGTCCCGATCACGCTGCCGGCCTGGGTGAGCTCGGCGTGCAGGAGCGAGCTGTGCGAGCCGGTGATCCGCTCGCCCGGCGCGAGCGGCCGGGGGAGCTTGGCGACGCGCTTCGGGCCGTCCTCGCGCGCGAGCCCGAAGTCGAGCACGCGCACGCGCCCGTCCTCGCCGAGCAGCACGTTGCTCGGCTTGAAGTCGCGGTGCACGAGGCCGGCGTCGTGGGCCGCCGCCAACCCGCGCCCGGCCTTGACGAGCACGTCCACGACCGCGCGCCAGGGGTGACCGCCGCGGCGCATCCACTCGCGCAGCGTCTCGCCGTGGACGTACTCCATCGCCACGTACACCGCGCCCTCGTGGCGCCCGACGTCGTAGACCTGCACGACGTTGGGGTGCGAGATCCTCGCCATCGCCTGGGCCTCGCGGTGCATCCGCGTCGCGCCCTCGGTGCCGCCGTCGCCGCGGCGCAGCAGCTTGATCGCGAGCTGGCGATCGAGCTCATCGTCGTAGGCGAGGTAGACGACGCCCATCCCGCCGCGGCCGAGCTCGCGCAGCACGTAGAAGCGCCCGATCCTCCGCGGCGCCTCCTCGAGCTCGTCGCGCGGCGGCGCGGGCTCGGGCGTATGCGCGTCGCGCTGCGGCAGCGGCCGCGTCGCGGCGCTCGAGAGGCGCTCGATCGACACGGTCGCGCGAGGGGCAGGATCCACGACGTCACCATGCTCGCAAGCCGGTCCGCGGCGCACAAGCGGCCACGCGCGGCGTCACGGCGTGAGCCAGTTCGCGCGGGCTACCCAGGTTCTTCGGACATCCACGCGCACCAGCGCTCGAAGCTGCCGAGCCCCGCCGCGGCGAGCCGACGCACGGCCTCGTCGATCGCGTCGCCGTCCTCGTCGAGCTCCGGCCAGACCGCCGTCGCGGCCCAGTCGAGCCAGGAGGTCGGGGGCGGGTGTTCGCGAAAATACTCGAGGCGCGCGGCCTCCTCGGCGAGATGGCGCTGCCACCACCGCAGCCACACGGCGAGGTGCCACTCGCCCGCGCCGCCGACGTACCAGAACGAGGTGAAGCGCGGGCGCCCGGGGAACTCGATCCACGGCGGTCGCACGTGGCCGTGCGCGCGCACGGCCGCCTCGATCTCCCGGTCGAGCATGTCCTCCTCGCGCGACATCCCGGGAGTGTACCCGCGGACTCGGTCGGGCGCGCGCGGCCGTGCGCGACGAGCCGTCGCGGTCGGGCGCGCGCTCACGGCGGTATAGTGCTCCCCGCATGGATCCGTGTCCGCTCGCAGTCACCCGCGCGCGCACCCCCGCGACGAGCCGCGCGCTCGCGGGCGGGCGCTGGCTCGTCGTGCGCCCGCACCCCGACGGCGGGAGCGCGCTGCATGTTCTGACTGATGAGCCAGGTGATGTCGACGCGACCGCGCTGCTGAGCGCGGCCCTCGAGGCGCTGCTGCTCGACGTCGACGACCTCGTCGCCACGCACCCCGAGGTCACGCGCGCGCGCCTGCCGACGTGGACGCTGTGGCGCCAGGACGACAACGGCAACCGGTTTCGTATGCGCCGGTATCGCTGCCGCGCGCTCGCGGAGCGCGAGGCCGAGGCCTACGAGGCCCGCGGGCACAAGCAGACCTACTGGGTTGAGCGCGCGTGATCGCGGGCGCCCGCGTCGGCGCCCGGCGAGCGGGGGCCTAGGGCGTGCAGGAGAGCTCGCGACCGGAGTGCTCGTCGCCGACGTTGAGCGCGTCGCACGGACTGCAGGGCCCACCGTATTGCTCGACGGCCACGTCGCACTCGTCGATGCGCTGCTGGACCAGCTCCTGGTCGATCTCGACGTCGATCACGCGGATCTCCGGCGTCTCCGGGTTCACCGAGTCGGAGTTGTAGTCGTAGATCTCGTCGACGTAGGTGATGATCCCGTTGGCGCGCAGCAGCATGTGCGTGGTCCCGCTCGGGCCCTCGCCGCCGTTACACAGCCCGAGCTGCGCGTAGCCGCGCTCGCCGGTCTGCACGCGCTTGAGCAGACACAGCGCCACCTCCTCGTCGCTCACGTCCGCGCACATCTCCGGGGCGCACATCGCGATCTTCTCCTGGGGCTCCGGGGCGCACGCGAGGGTCGCCGCGCAGAGGACGACAGAGGATCCAGCGAACCATCGCATCTCGGGATCGTACCACGCGGCGCGCTCGTCAGGCGCTGCGCTGCGTGGCGCTGCGGGCGGCGAGATCGATCGCGACCGTGCGCTGCTGGGCCGCGTCGCTGTGGAGCGTCTGGCCCGCGCGCTCGCCCGTGTTTTCAAACTCGTCGCGGTAGCGCGCCCACCAGCCGCTCGCGTCCTCCTCGGTCCAGGGAGTCAGCTCGAGCGCGTCGAGCTCCACCCGGAGCGCGCGCGCCGTCGACGGGCGCGCGTCGGGGGACTTCGCCAGCAGACGCAGCACGAGGCGCTCGAGCGCGGCCGGGATCTCGCCGTCGACGCGCCACGAGGGCGGGCGCACGGGCTCGCGCACGTGCTGCTGGCAGAGCTCGGTGATGGATGTCCCGGAGAACACGTGGTCGCCGACGAGCAGGTAGTAGGCGACCGCGCCGAGCGCGTAGAGATCGACGCGGCCGTCCTCCTCGTGACCCGCCGCGCCGCCGCTCGCGGCGCTCGTGATGCGTTCGGGCGCGAGGTACTTGGGCGTGCCGAGCAGCTTGCGCGGGTCGGTGGCCTCGCTTACGCGGTCTTCGAGATCCTTGACGAGCCCGAAGTCGAGGACCTTGACGAAGTCGTGCATGCCGCCGCGGCGCGTGAGCATGACGTTCGCGGGGCTGATGTCGCGGTGCAGCAGGCCGCGCTCGTGGGCCTCGACGAGCGCGCTGGCGATCTGGCGGATGATGAAGACCACGCGCGCGGGCGGCTGGGCGCCGCCCCGGCGCACGAGCTCGGCGAGCGAGATGCCGTCGATGTACTCCATCGCGTAGTAGAACAGCCCGTCGGGCGTCTTGCCGTAGTCGTAGATGGCGACGACGTTGGGGTGCGTGAGCCGGCTGGTGAGCTGCACCTCGCGTTCGAAGCGGCGCGCGATCGCCTGCCCGCGCAGCTCGGGGCGCAGCAGCTTGATCGCGGTCGGCCGGCGCAGCATCGCGTGGCGGGCTCGGTACACGACGCCCATGCCGCCCTCGCCGAGGCGCTTGTGCAGGGTGTACTGGCCGAGCTTGCGCGCCTCCTCGACCGAGCGCCGCAGGCCCGTGACGATCGACGCGACGCGGGCGGCGAGCAGCGCGAGGCAGGTCAGCGCGAGCCCCAGCGCGAGCACGCCCCACGGGCGCTTCGCGCGGAAGCTCCGGCGCGTCAGCACGACCTGGAGGTGCCGATCGGCGAGCTCGAGCGCGTGGGCGTGGGCGAGCGCGGCGTCGTCCTCCGGCGCGAGGCCGAGCCCGAGGTCCGACTCGTAGAGCACGCGGTCGTAGGCGGGCGCCGCCGGGTCGATCAGCGCGACGCCGAAGGCCGGATCCTCGAGCGCGTCGCCGAGCACGAGCTCGACGAGCGGCTCGGCCGACAGCGAGACGACCGCGAGCCCGTCGAGCGCCGCGCGGCGCTGCGCCACCGTGTCGCGTGGGAGCCCGCGCTCGTACACCGGCATGAACACCGCGAGCTCGAGCGCGTCGCCCGGGACGCCGGGCGGGTGGAAGGGGACCGAGCAGGTCACGCGACCCCCGTCGCGCGCGCGCGCGGCCGGCTCGCTCAGCTCCGCGACGCTGAGGAGATCGAGGCCGAGCGCCCTGTCCTCGGGCTCGCTGTAGAGCACCGGGAGGTACTCGTCGCGCTCGCCGGCGGTCGCGAGCACGCCGGGCCCCGCGTGATCGGAGAAGCGAAAGCTCGCGCGGCCGTCGGCGTGCGCGGCGGCCTCGAAGCGCGCGCGCGCGTCCTCGGGTACGCGCGGCGCCCACTGCACCACCCGCACGACGTCGTCGCGCGCGAGCGCGGCGCGGACGAAGCGCGCGAACTCGCCGCGGCTGAACTCCTTGGACGACTCGTGCAGCGCCGGGATGTAGTGAAGGATCTCGATCGCGCCCGAGAGCCGTGACTGCAGCGCGAGCGCGTGGACGTCGCCCATGGCCGCGAATTCCTCGCGCTCCTCCGCCCGCCGCTGGCGCTCGGCGACCGCGAACGCGGTCGCGCTCGCGGCGACGCCGAGCAGGAGGAGCACGGCCCCCTGTAGTCGGCGGACGTACCAGCCCGAGCTCTTCATGACCAGACGATGACGATAGCACGCGCGCGCCGAGGCGCTGGTCGCATCTGGTTATATGTCCTATAGGACAGTATTTACGGGCGGCTGCCGTCGACGCGGTACCGGGCCAGATCTACGTGGATGTGGTTGCGGTGCAGACGATCGAAGTAGGGCGTGACGACCACGGAGAACACGCCCTCGTCGTAGAGGCGGTTGGCGAGCGCGCGCAGGAAGCGGGTCGCGGGCGCGTCGGGCTCGTCGACCTCGGGGCGGAAGTCCTCGAGCACGGAGATGACCTCGCCGCTCGTGAGGTGGAAGCGGCGCAGGTCGAAGCCGTTGGCGTAGCTGTGCTCGCTGATCAGGTCATACGCCGCCATCTTTCGGCAGTTGTAGGTGCCGAGGTGATCGATCTGCTTGATGCGCGCGCCGAGGTGGCGCTGCGCCTCCTCCTGCGCGACGCGCTCGAAGTCGGCGAGCGCGAGCGCCATGCCGCAGGTCAGCAGCGGCGACGACTTGCTGTACGTGATCTCGCCCGGGCCCCGGCGGACGCGCACGACCTGCTCGGAGCCGCAGGTGTACACGCCGCCCTGCTTGCGCCCGAGGCCGATGCGCGCGGGCTTGAAGGTGATCCCGGCGGCCGCGAGGCGCTCCTCGCAGTCCTCGATCGGCGGGGGCGGGCCGATCACCTCATCGTTGTCGGGGTCGAGGTCCGCGTGCACGGCGGGCCGCGTCGCGGCCGACGCGTCCGCGGCGGGCGCGTTCGAACCTGATGGAAAGGCCATGACGCTCGCGCCGGGCGCGGGCGCGTCGTCCCCGGGCGTCGGCGCGGCGTCGGCCTCGGGGGCGTCGACCTCGGGGACGTCGAGCGCCGCCGCGGCGGGCGGCGGCTCGCTCGGGGTCTTCGGCGTGGCGGACGAGGCGTCGCACGCGACCAGCGCGAGCAGGAGGAGCGCGGACGCGCGACGGAGGAGCGAGGGGCGCACACAGCAAGGGTACGCGCGAGCGGGCCGCGGGGTCTCGCGCCGTGTTCGCGCGGGGGAGCGCTAGGTCCAGGGGCGCGCGGCGTGCTCGCGCCGCGCGTTCGCGCGTGCGCGGGTGGCGGGGCTCAGCGCGCGAGCACGCACTGACCCGCGCAGCAGGCCGGGTTCGTCGCGCTGCACTCCTGATCGGGGATGTTGCAGGCCTCGGGTCCGCCGCGGCGATCAAACTCGCTGCGGTTGACCGCCGCGCAGTCGCAGTCGACGCAGTCGGAGTCGCTGCGGCACGCGAAGCTCGAGCGGACGAGGACGCGATCGTCCTGGCAGCGCGCGCCGTCGAAGCAGCTGAGGAGCTCGGCCTCCTGCAGACCCTCGACCTGCGCGCGCTGCTCGGCCGCGAGGGCCTCGGCCTCCGGAGAGCCCGGCGTGACCGGTCGCGCGGGGATCGTCGCGGTCACCGTCCCCGCGGCGTCGAAGTAGTAGCGCGGCGGGTGTGAGCAGACCTCGGGGTCGCCGTCGAGGCGCAGCCGCGCGAGCTCACCGCGGTCGGTTCGAAACACCCGGACGCTCGCGTGGCTGCCCGCGCACGGCGTCGAGCAGAGCTTCACCATCAGCGCGTAGCCGGGATCAGCGGGCGAGGCCTCAGGCGTCTCGGGCGTCGCCGCGTCGTCGGCGACGGCGGCGCGCTCGGACCTGGCCTCGTCGTCGCGGACGGGGGCGCAGGCGAGCAGGGCTGCGGCGAGCAGCGCGAGCGGGGCGGGAGGGCGACGCACGGCGCCATGCTACCACGCGCGCCAGGCCGCGCTCGCGCGCCCGGCGCGTCGAGCATGCTGTCTATTCAGACATGTTTTATCGCGCGCGCGCCGGGGCGCCGCGTCGTCGCGCGCGGCCGAGGAGCGCGAGCAGCCCGAGCCACGCGAGCGCGGGCCCGCGGTCGTCGGCGCCTGCGGTCGCGCACCCGCAGCCGTCGTCGCCGTCGCCCTGCGGAGCCCCGCTGTCGGTCCCCGTCGCGTCGCTGTCGTCCGCGCCCGCGCTCGTCCCGGCCGAGCTCGAGCCCGCGTCGGAGGTCGCGCCGCCGCTGGCGCTCCCACTCCCTCCTCCGTCGGTCCCGGTCGCGAGCGCGTGCGAGCAGTCGACGCAGTCCGGATCGTCGGGGTCGTCGCACTCCTCGTCGCCCTGGACCACGCCGTCGCCGCAGATCGGCGTCGCGCACTCGTTCGAACAGCCGTCGTCGGGGTCGTCGTCGCCGTCGTCGCAGGCCTCGCCGCCCTGCACGATCCCGTCGCCGCAGCGCGGCAGCGTGCAGGCGTTCGTGCACGCGTCGGCGTCGACGTCGTTGCCGTCGTCGCACTCCTCGTCGCCGGCGGCCAGGCCGTCGCCGCACTCCGGGATGTCGCGGACGTGCCCGTCGAGCACGCTCTCGGCGGCGCGGTAGAGGTACGCGCCGGTGAACACGGCGTGGCGCGGGTTGAAGTGACGCAGGCCGTAGTCGTTGTTGACGTAGTAGTCGCCGAAGTAGTCGACCAGCTCGTCGTCGCAGGGGTCCGGGTAGGCGCCGCCGCCGTCGGTCAGCTCGGGCAGGGTGTCGGGCGCGAAGGGCTGTGGGAGCCGCTCGAGCGACCACAGGCGTTCGAAGCCCGCGCCGAACAGGCCGGTCGTCTCCATGCCGTAGTGCAGGTACGGGGCGCCGGCGCTGAACGAGACGTCGAGGTAGTGGTAGTTGGCGAGGCTGAGCAGGAGCGGCTCGACGGCGAGCGGCGGCGGCAGCTCGGCGCAGCCGTCCTCGTCGAGGCAGCCGGCGAGCTCGTGCACGCGCATCTCCCCCGGCTCGCTGATCCCGGCGCTCTTGTCGACGAGCGCGAGGTAGTGGCGGCCGGCGTAGGTGAACAGCTGCGGGCCGTGGATCCGCGCGTCGCCGGGCGAGGCGAAGCGGCGCGTCGCCGCGCCGGGGTCGTCGGGATCCTCGAGCCCCCAGAGCTCGAGGCCGAGCGACGGGTTGAGCATGTTGCCGGCGGCGCCGGCGACGTAGATCGTCTCGTCGACGACGAGCGTCGCGACGAACTGGGACTGCGGCAGCTGACCGACGTAGCCGCGCAGCACGCCGCAGACCGCGTCGCCGGGCTCGTCGACGCACAGCCCGCTCTCGAGCGCGGCGCTCAGGTCGTACACGCGCGCGCCGGCGGGATCGGAGGTGAAGGCGTAGACGCGTCCACCTGGCGCGGTGACCAGCTCGACGTCACGCGCGTCGGCGGTGGTGTCCTGATACAGCTGCGTGAGCAGCTTCTGCGCCGGGTCGAAGGCCCAGGCGCTGAAGCCCGCGCCGAGCCGCGCGCCCGCGCCGATGACGATGAGCCCGTCGCGCGACACCGCGTCGACGCTCCACACGTAGGAGTCCTGCTCGCCGAAGGCCGGGAACGCGGCCCAGTGACCGGGGCCGTACGGCGGCTCCCAGCCGTCCTTGATCTGCGTGACGTTCGGCTTCTCCGGGTCGTTGAGGTCCCAGATCTGGATGCCCGCGTTGTAGACCGCGACGAGCCAGCGCGACTGCCCGGCTCCCTCGTCGCGCGCGTCCGCGACGGCGACGTCCTTGAACAGCTCGTGCCCCGACTGCAGCCCCGGCGCGGTCTGGGTCAGGTACTGCGTGCTGTCGCGGTTCTCCGGCAGCGGGCTGAGCTGGGCGCGCGTCGTCCCCGGCGCCACGCCGGCGGGCCGCAGCCGGATCTCGCCGTGCACGCCGAGCGGCCACAGCGAGACGCCCGGCGCCTCATCCGTGTACTGGGGCACGGGGGTCGCCGGCGAGTCGGGCTTGCAGTCGGCCGCGGCGCGGGCTGGCCCCGGGAGCAGCAGCGCGAGGGGCAGCGTCAGCAGGAGCGGGGGGAGGAGCGGACGCGAGCGCACGTCGCGAGTATCCCCCGGCGCGGCGCGGACGTCGATGTGGATACACGGAGTCGCGGCGCGTCGATCGACGTCGTCGGGCGCGCGCCGCCGCGCGCCTTGATCACGACCGTCACGTTCGGATCGATACGATCGCCGTCGGCCAGCGCCTTCTCGATCCGTCCCGCGAGCGCGCGAGGCGACGAGGAGCCGCCCGCGACCGCCCGCAGCCTGCTACCGCGGCGCGCCGACGCGACTCGCGGGCAGCTCGAGGCCGCCCGTGAAGTGACGCGGCTGCTCGCCGTGATACACGCGCGTCCGGTGGACGTAGACGCCGGGGAGCGCCGACGTCGAGCGCTCGCGCGCGCCCTCGGTCTCGGGCCGCTGCGCCGCGCACCAGCGGTCGAGGCCGCCGCGCCAGCGCTCGGCGGCCTCGCGCAGCGCGGCGCAGCGCTCACGCGCCCGCTCGCGTCTGTCGCGTCGGCGGGCGTCGGCGCCGGGCGCCCTCACAGCGCCGGCGCGCGGGCTCCCACGCGGCCGCCTGCTGCTCGAGCTCCACGCACCACGGATCGTGCCGCGCGAAGGGGTCGGCGATGCCGCCGTCGGTGATGACGACGGAGACGCGCGCCGGCGTCGCGGTGGCGCGCGTCGCCGCGTAGCAGCCGTCCGCCCAGCCGTCGAAGCTCGCGTCGAGGAACAGGTACTCGGCGACCGCGTCGGTGCCCGACCTGGCGATGTTGCGCAGCGCGATGCCGCCGGCGCTGTGACCCTCGGCGAGCACGCCGGGCACGATCGCGCTCGCGCGGATCCGGAACGAGCGCGTGAGCAGCCCGCGGACCTCGTCGTGCAGCGCGTCGAAGGAGTCGGTGCGCTCCGGGCCGTCGGCGCGCATCCACATGCGATCGTAGGCGCGGTTGAAGAAGCCCTGCTGCTCCGGGTCCTTGCGCTTGCCGGCGCTGACCGGGTACACGAGCGCGACGTTGTAGGGGCGGCGCGCCTGCAGCTCGTCGATCGCGTCGAGGGTCTGCTGCAGGCGCTCCCACCCGACCCAGCGCTTCTTCGACAGCCCGGGGGCGCGGCGCTCGATGTTCTCGCTGTACGTGCCGTGGAAGTGGTAGACGAGCCGGTACTCCGCGAGCGGATCTGGCTCGGGGGGCAGGTACACGATGACCGGGCGATCGCCGTTGCCGGCCATCGGCCCCGCCCACAAGCGCCCGCGGTTCTCTCGCGTCGCGACGAAGTCCTGCAGCCCTGGCGGCAGCGCGTCGGGGTCGACGGGGCGCGGCGTCGCGGCGCGGGCGGGCGGCTCCGCCTCGGGGATCTGCGGCAGCGGCGGGCTCACGAGCGCGGGCGCGGGCGCGGGCGCGGGCGCGGGCGCGGTGGTCGGGCGCGGCACGGCCTCTCGCTCGCCGCAGGCCGTCGCGGCGGCCGCCAGCGTCACGAGCAGCAGCCCGGCCCGCAGCGGCGGACGCGGGCTCCCGCGTTCACGCGAGGGCGCCACGCCGCGCGCGTCATGACCCGCGGGCGCGCTGCTCGAGCCTTCATGTCGGGCTGCTCGCCTCGCCGACGCGTCGCGCACTCCCATGTCCGCGCCCCCTCTCTCCACGCTATCGCGGATCTCGCGGGGGAGGGCAAGCAAATGGCGAGGCGGGCCCGCGAGCGCGACCGCCGTGTATCATGGGCGGACGACGGATCGCGGTCGAGGTGTCGAGCGGGGACGAGCGGGCAGTGGGAGGTCGCGCGGGGGCGCGCCGACGAGCGCGTCGACGAGCGCGCCAGCGCCAGCGCCAGCTCGGCGCCATGGCGCTGGTCCTCGGCGCGTCCGCGGCGATCCGCTGCGGCCCGGCGCCGTCGTCCGCAGGTGAGCTCGCCGCCTACACGCGCTCGCTGGCGATCGTCACGGGCGCGGGGCCCGAAGCCGGCGTCGTCGACGGGCGCGTCGCGTCGCTGCCGCGCCGGCGCGCGCGGGCGCTCGAGGTCCCGACGCGCACGACCTCGCTCGGCGGCTTCCTCGAGCTCCAGCGCTGCTCGCTCGGCGAGCTGATCGGCGCGCGCAACAGCGGCATGGGGCGCGTGATGCCCGAGGCCAACCGCCTGGCCTACGAGCTCGAGTTCCTGCGTCGCGCGGACGCGTGTCTCGACG
Source organism: Myxococcales bacterium (assembly GCA_020633295.1). Classification (GTDB taxonomy): domain Bacteria; phylum Myxococcota_A; class Polyangia; order Nannocystales; family Nannocystaceae; genus JACKDW01. Next base: position 24,259 of record JACKDW010000023.1, read on the forward strand.
AGCCGTCGCTGGGTCGCGAACAGCGTGACGCGCTCGCCGAGCTCGCCACGCGCAAGCGCGACGCGCTGCCGGCGGTCTACTGGAACGCGCTCTGGCTCAGCCCGGAGCTCGAGGCGCTGCTCGCCGTCGGCGGCGCGACCGACGGCGTCGCGCGTCCGAACGACGCCGAGCTGCACGCGGCGCTCACGACGATCGCGAGCTGGGGCGAGGGGCCGCTGGGGATCGAGTCCTCGGTCGCCGCGGGGCTCGACGAGGACGCCGTCGCGCGCGCGTTCGCGGCGCTGCACCACAGCGCCGCGATCGGCCCGCGGCTCGCCGCGCTCGAGCGCCTGCGCGGGCACCTCGATCGCGCCGCGACGCTGCTGGACGCGCTCGACGAGGACGCGCTGGCGCGCCGCTGCGACGGGCCCGCGCGCGGGCTCGAGGGGGTGTTCCGCCGCTACTACGTCGGGCGCGTGCAGCCGCAGCAGGCGGCGCTCGATCGCGCGGTCGGCCCGTTGATCGCGGCGCTCGATCGCGTGTACCGGGCGACCGCGCGGGGGCTCGCGGCGCCCCCCGAGGCGGCGCGTCAGTACCACGCCGCGCTGCTCTCCCCCGACGCGCCTGGCGGGCTGTGGCGGCGCTACCGGGACGCCAACGCCCGCCACGCGCGGGCCTGGCAGCGCGTCGCGGACGTCTGCGGCTTCGCGCCCGGCGGCTGAGCTCGCGGCGTCGCCGGGCTGCGGCGAAGCGCCACGTCGCGGCGGAGATTTCGCTGCGTCAAATGTGTTTTATAAGACATGTCGTGTGGATCCGCTCGGGCGTCGCGCCGCAGACTCGAGCGATGCGGATCAACATCAACTCAGCGGTCGCGCGTTCGGGTCTCGGGCTCGCGCTTGGACTGTGCTTGTCCTCGGGCTGCGGGGACAGCGGCGACACGACCTCGGGCGCGAGCGCGACCGAGACGACCGGCGGCGGGGAGTCGACGGGCGCGACGGACGCGACGGACGGGACCGGCGGCGCGACCGACTCGACGACCGCGGGCGGCCCCGGCGGCTCGGACTCGGTCGGCGAGACCACGGGCTCGTCGACAGATGGCCCCGAGACCAGCAGCACCAGCGAGGACCCGACGACCGGCACGACCATGGTCGACCCGACCGACGGTGACCCCGTGTGCGGCGACGGCGTGGTGGAGGGCGACGAGGAGTGCGACCTCGGGGGCGACAACGCCGACGACGGCGTGTGCACGAGCGGCTGCAAGAACGCGTTCTGCGGCGACGGGCTCGTGGGGCCCGGCGAGGCCTGCGACGACGGCAACGACGTCGACGACGACCTGTGCAGCAACACCTGCGCCGCGCCCGGCTGCGGCGACGGCGTCGTGCAGGACCCCGAGCAGTGCGACGACGGCAACGCCGACGACTCCGACGCCTGCCTGTCGACCTGCGTCGACGCGAGCTGCGGCGACGGCTTCGTCCAGGAGGGCGTCGAGGGCTGCGACGACGGCAACGGCGCGAACGACGACGCGTGCACCACGCTGTGCGCGGCCCCGGCGTGCGACGACGGCCTGCTCAGCGGCGACGAGTCCGACGTCGACTGCGGCGGCGGCTGCCAGGGCTGCGAGCTCGGGGGCGCGTGCGTCGAGCAGGCCGACTGCGGCGAGGGCGTGTGCGTCGACAACGCGTGCTCGCTCGCGGCCAGCTGCGCCGCGCTGCACGACGCCGACCCGCAGGCGCCGTCGGGCGTGTACGGAATCGATCCGGACGGCCCCGGCGGCGCCGACCCCTTCGACGCCTACTGCGACATGGAGAACAACGGCGGCGGCTGGACGCTGGTGCTCAAGGCCGACGGCCGCAACGCGACCTTCGCGTACGCGAGCGCGCTGTGGACCGACGCCGCGCTGCACAACCCCGACGCCGTGGACCTCGATCACACCGAGGCCAAGCTCGCGGGCTGGAACGCGCTCGACGCGAGCGAGGTGATGGTCGGCCTCGAGTTCCCGATCGACGACAACCAGGTCCCGCCGGTCATGAATTACCTGGTCCTCACGACGGCTGGCGGCACGATGTTCGACCTCCTCTCGCCGAACACCTACGTCGCGACGAACGTCGGCCGCGCCGCGTGGAAGGCGTTGATCCAGGCCGGCTCGCTGCAGCCGAACTGCAACATGGAGGGCTTCAACGTGATCCCGAACGCCAACCCCGTGCACCACAGCGTGCGCATCGGGATCGTCGGCAACAACGAGAACGACTGCGGCACGACCGACTCGCGCATCGGCATCGGCGGGGTGGGCACGGCCTGCGCGACCGTCAACGATCCCGTCGGCAACTTCGCGGGCTGCGGCGGCGACGCGGGCGACAAGAACCAGACGGCCTTCGGCGCGGTGTTCGTGCGCTAGCGGGCGAGCCCTGGCGCGCGTGCACGACCGCGCCGCGCGCTCACGTCGGGTCGAGCGTGAGCGCGACGGTCATCTCGCGGGCGACGAGGACCTCGTCGTCGCGCGCGCGCTGGCGCACGCGCTCGAGCTCGGAGCGCACCGCCTCCGGCGCCTCGATCGCGGCGGCGGCTTCGAACAGCAGCGTCAGGTGGTAGCCGGTCACCTGCGGCGCGCCCGACGACTCGGGCGCGTCGTCGGTCGCGTCGACGATGGCGCGGATCGTCTCGTAGGCCGCGCGGCTGCGCTGGCGTCGCTCGATCGGGTCGCGCGCGTCCTCAGCCCGCGCGAGCTGCAGCCGCGCCAGCGCGGTGCGCCACTGGACGTTCTTCGGGTCCTCTTGCACGAGGCGCGCGATGATCTGCAGCGCCTCGTCCCGGCGCGCGCGCGCGAAGCCGTCGCACGCGCCGCGGCGCAGGTCCGGCAGCGCGAGCGCGCGGCAGTCCCGAGGGTCATCCGCGAGCTTGTCGACGAGCTCGGCGAGGCCGGCGAGGCTGGCGAACCGACGCCAGCGCCAGGTCATGTCGGGGTCGGTCAGGGCCCCCTCGGTCATCTCCAGCGCGCGCTGCCACGAGCCCGCCGCGCGCCGCCAGCTCTCGGGCTCGTAGACGCGGACGCTCCACAGCTCGGCCTCGTGCCGCCGCGTCGCCCACAGCAGCTCGTCGTAGCGCGAGCGCGTCGCGCCGCGACCCTCCTCGGCGATCTCGGTCGCGCGCTCGAGGTCGCGCTGGACGGGCTCGGGCGGCGCGCCCGAGCCGGGCGGCGCGGCCAGGCGCGCGCGCAGCAGCAGCGCCTCGCCGAGCAGCAGACGCCAGTCGACGCGCCCTTCGCCCTCGCACGTGCCGAGGCGACGCTCGATGCGCTCGACGAGCGCGTCCGGGAGCGTCGCGTCGACGCTGTAGATCTCGACGAGCAGGCGGGTGCGCGCGAGGCCGATGCGGACGCGCTCCTCCGCGAAGTCGCAGCCCTCGCGCGCGGCCTGGGGCAGCTCGCGCAGCAGCGATTGGCTCTCGGCGAGCACGGCGCTCGCGCGTCGGTAGTGGCCCTCGGCGAGCAGGCGCTCGCTCTGGCTGCGCAGCGCCGCCACGTGGTTGAGCGACGCGCGGCGCTCGTCGGCGGTGTAGTAGCGCGCGATCTCGTCGTCGACCGCCGTGAGGAGCGCGAGCCCGCCGCGGCGCGACAGCGTGTCGCGCGTGCCGTCGAGCAGGAAGGTGATGAGCCGCTCGGCGTCCTCGCGGGCGCGACGCTCCGCCTGCGACGCGCGCTCGGCCGCGCGGGACGACGCCTCGGCCCGGACCTTCTCGCGCTCGGCCTCGTCGGCGCGCTGCTGCGCCAGCGTGGTCGCCTCGCGCTCGCGCGCGTTGGCGAGCTCCTTCGCGCGCGCGCTCCGCTGGGCGGCGAGGGCCGCGAGCGTGGCGGCGATGAGCGCGACGACCGTCACCCCCAGCAGCCAGTACAGCCGCCGCGTGTGACGTGTCTGTTGGCGCAGGCTCGCGCGCAGGAACGCGTCCTCGGCGTCGCTCAGCAGCCCGTGCGCGAGCAGCTGCGCGCGCGTGTCCTCGTTGGTCGCGAACGCGAGCCGCCACCCGGTCCACAGCAGCTCGTGCGGGGCGCCGCCGGCCCTGGGCGCCGACGGGGCGTCGTCGGCGACGATGACGTCCTCGGTCCGCGACGCCCGGTCCCAGCGCTCGGCTGCGGTCTTGAGCTCGGCGCGCAGCGACTCGACGTTCGCGCTCTCCTGCGTGAGGTTGGTGAAGGCGTCCCAGAGCTCGAGGAGCTCGGCGTGCGCCAGCCACACGCGCTCGGCGGCCTCGTGCACGAGCCGCGCCTCGACGAGCCGGTCGAGGATCCGGTGCGCGTCGGCGCCCTGAAAGTTCGCGCGCGGTCGCGGCGGCGCGGGGCTGAAGCCGCCGTCGCGCGCGACCACCAGCTGACGCGCCACGTGCTGCTGCGCGGCCGCGGGAAATTCGGCGACGCGGGCGCGCTCCAGCCGTTGCCGCAGCAGCTCGCTCGGGGACTCGAGCGCGTCGCGCTCCAGCCCGTCGCGCAGCCCTCGCTCCGGTGACTTGGCGAGCTCGTTCGCCCACACGCGCGTGAGCGCGGCCTGCAGCTCCGAGAGCGCGTGCCGACCGCTGTAGTGCTTGTCCAGCGCGTCGCGCAGCTCGGGGCGTACATCGACGCCGTGCAGCTTCGCGGGCCCGTCGATCGCCTGCGCCAGCTCCTCCGGGGACATCGGCTCGATCAGCACGCCGTGGCGCTTGATCTCGAGCTGGAGCGCGCGCGCGCGTCGGGACAGCTCGATCTGAAAGTCGGCCTGCAAGACCACGACGATCGAGAGCGACGCCGGTGGCGCGCGCGCGAGCGCGGCCAGCTCGGCCAAGAACCACGCGCGCCCCTCCGCGCCCTCGGCGTCCACGAGCACCTCCTCGAGCGCGTCGAGCACCAGCAGCCAGCGCTCGCCGCGGGCGCTCGCGAGCGCGGCGGTCCGCGTCAGCGCGTCCCTCGACGGCCGCGCGCAGAACTCGAGCTCCGGCGAGCGCAGCACCTCGCGGCCCGAGGGGCTGCGCATGCTCGCGAGCGCGGTCATCAGGCGCAGGAACGGGTTGCGATCGAGCGTGACGCTGGCGACCTGGGTCGCGCTCCCGTCGTGGGCTCGCCAGTCCGGGATCAAGCCCGCGCGCACGAGCGACGACTTGCCGCTGCCCGACGGCCCGATGACCGCGATGAAGCGGTGCCGCTCGAGGCGCTCGAGCAGCGCGCGCACGAGCGCCTCGCGCCCGAAGAAGCGCGGCGCGTCGTACTCCTCGTACGCGCGCAGCCCGGGGTAGGGGCACGCCTCGTTGTACTCGCCCGGCGGCGGTGCGTAGTGCGTGATGTTGATGTCGCGACCCGCGAAGTTCGTGCGCAGGTCGCCGGATACGATGTTGCCGTGCAGCTCGCCGCGGGCGCCTGTCACGTGAGCAGCTTCCCGATCACCGCGCCGATCGCCCGCACGGGCGTCGCCAGGTGCGTGAGGCCGAGGCCCGCGGCGATGGCCGTGAGCGACTCATTCAGCCCGTTGGCGTCGCGCTCGGGCGCGCTCAGCCGCCGGTCGAGCTCGGCGAGGGCCTCGCGCAGCTCCGAGAGCTCGCCCTGGATCAACGCCGTCGTCTCGGCGGCCGCGTCGCCGCCCGCATGGTGCGCGCGCGACTGCGTGATGTCGCCGCCGGCGACGGCGCTGGTGAGCGAGCCGCCGACCGTGTTGCCGCTGATCGACGCGTGGACCTGGTTGCCCCCCGACGGCGCGTCGCGCAGCCGCCAGCGCTGCCGCAGCTTCTCGAGCAGCTCCTCGCGCTGGGCGTCCGTCAGCTGCTTCTCGGTGAAGTGCTGATCGAGCTGATCCACGAGTTGATCGACTTCGCTCTTCGTCACGAACCCCATGGGGCAAGCATCGCACCGCCGGCGACGTGAGCTCAACGCGCGCGCGCGCGCTCGCGCCTCGTCGCGGCCGCCTCGCCAGGTCACGTCGGCGGCCGGCGGGGCGGCGCGCGCCTCGTCGCGCGCCTCGAGCGGGGACGAGCGCGACGCGGTGTCGGTCGAAGGCCTGGCGCGCCGCGTGCTCACCTTCGCGCGCGTGGCACGAGCGCGCGCGCCGTCTGCTCGTCGCCCCACGGCGACGACGCGCTCGAGCTCCGCCGCGATGCGGGTCGCCGGCGACGGCGTTCCGAGACGCGCCGTGTCTCATCCTCCCCGCGCGTCAAGCCGCTCGGCGGCCGCGCGGCCTCGCGAACGCGCGGCGATCGTGGGTCACGGCGCGTCGTCCGTACTGAGTCACAGGACATGTCCAGTTGTGCATGTTCGTGGTCGGCGCGCCCGTGATCGGGGGCGGCCGGCGCCGACGCGGCGGACCTCGACGCGCCGGAGCGCGCCGAGCTCTCGCCACGCCGTCGAGCGACGACGCCCGCGGACGTGACGCGCGCGCCGGCGGAGCGGGTCGAGGAGCTCGACGGCGGCTTCGGGTGCCGGTCTACGCCGCGCGGGCGAGCTCGTGTTCCCGCGCGCGGAGGAGGAGGTCCGGGGCCGGCGCGTCGCGGGCTCACCCCTTGGCCTCGGCGTCGGGTCGCTGCTCGTGCTGCTCGCCGCGTCGCGGCGGCGTCGCCGATTCGGCTCGATTCGCCCGGTATCGTCGCGTGGGCTCGATACGGCGGCGCTGCGGCGCGGCCCTTCGCGGGCGTCGCGTCGGCGTCATCGCCAGCGCGCGCCGCGTGTGGCAGATTGTCCCGGGAGGCGCATGGGCAGAGCTTGTACACACACCTACGCGCGCGCGGCCACGTCGCTCGCGTTCGGGCTCGCGGTCGCGGGCGCGATCGCGGGCTGCAGCGGCGGCGAGCAGGGCGAGACCTCGGACAGCGGCGGCAGCGACGGGTCGAGCGCGACCTCGGCCGCGACGTCGACGGGCGCCGACGCGACGACCGGCGACGGGTCGGGCGCGACGGATATGTCCACAGGGTCAGGCGGCGCGACGGGCACCACGGCGGGGCCGACGACCGCGGGCTCGAGCACCGAGGACCCCTTCAAGTTCGACGTCGGCGACGACAGCGACCTCGCGGGCGACACCGACGACCCGCCGGCGCCGAGCTGCAAGGTCGTCGACGACATGGACGCGATCGGCAGCTGCGACGCCGAGGCGCCGCCTGACAGCTTCGAGCCCGACGTGCAGTGGGCCTGGCCGGGCGCCGAGGGCGAGACGCAGGTCGTCGGCACGCCGGTCGTCGCCAACCTGACCGACGACAACCAGGACGGCGAGGTCGACCTCTGCGACATCCCCGACGTCGTGGTCGTCGCCTACCCGGGCCCGGGCTTCCTCTCGTGGGTCGGTCACCTGCACGTGATCGACGGCGAGACCGGGGCGACGAACTTCTCGATCATGGACGAGCACGTGAGCGCGCTCGTCAACCCGGCGCTCGGCGACATCGACGGCGACGGGATCCCGGAGATCATCACGGCCCAGCAGGACACGCCGATGGGCACGACCACCGGGCACCTGATCGCCTTCGAACACGACGGGACGCTCAAGTGGAAGGGCGACGTCGACTTCGCGATCGGCCAGAACGCGGTCGCGCTCGCCGACCTCGACAACGACGGCGACGTCGAGATCATGCTCGGGGGGCACGTCGCCGACCACCAGGGCGTGACGCTGTGGTCGACGACGCAGGGCGTCAACGCGATCACGACCGCGTTCGCGGTCGACCTCGACGGCGACGAGGACCTCGAGATCGTCAACGGCTCGTACGCGTTTCACCACGACGGCGCGCCCTACTACGGCCCCGCCGGGCAGCCCGGGCACCCGCAGGTCGCGGATCTCGACGGCGACGGCGAGCCCGAGATCCTCGTCGTCGCGCAGGGCGGGATGACGCTCATCCAGCACGACGGGACCGTGAGCCAGCAGGGCCTCGTCGCCAACCTCGCGTACTGGCGGCCGGCGGCGATCCACGACATGGACGGCGACGAGCTGCCCGAGATCGCGGTGGGCGCGAGCAACAGCTACAGCGTGCTCGAGGACGACTTCTCGTCGAAGTGGACCACCAGCGTGCTCGACTCCTCGGGCTTCGCGGCCGGCACCGCGTTCGACTTCCTCGGCGACGGCTCGGCCGAGGCGATGTACGCCGACGAGACCACGCTGTTCATCTACGGCGAGAACGCCCAGGTCCTGCTGATGTCCCCGCGCGAGAGCTGGACGCAGGCCGAGAACCCGGTCGTCGTCGATGTCGACAACGACGGCTCGGCCGAGATCATCGTGGCCTCCAACATCGGCTACAGCAACGGCGTGACCGCGCCGGTGCAGGCGATCCGCGACGTCGAGGACCGCTGGATTCAGGCGCGCCGGATCTGGAACCAGCACGCCTACCACGTGACCAACGTGCGCGAGGACGGCACGATCCCGCAGTTCCAGCCCAAGAGCTGGCAGCAGCTCAACACCTTCCGCACGCAGGCGCAGATCGCCTCGGGCGGCGGCGTGTGCATGCCCGATCCGCCCGAGTAGGGCAGACGCGCGGCGGCAGCTCAGCGCGGCCGAGGAGCGCAGGCCGCGTCACCACCCGAGCTGCTGGGCCGTCGCCAGCAGCCGCGAGACGTTCGGTCGCAGCACGCCGACGGGGATCAGCGCGTCCGCGGGCGCGAGCAGCAGCCCGTCGATCGCCGGGTCGGCGCCCATGAGCGACGAGAGCCGCGCGCGCAGCTCGGGCGTCACGCGAGCGCGCGGGCTCAGCGGGCGCAGCTCCTCCGTGAGTCGACGCAGCGTCGCGGCGTCGTGCTCGCGGAGCTCGGCGCGTCGGTTGACCTGCATCAAGAGCTCGGCCGCGGTCGCGATGTCCTGCCAGACGCGCTCGCCCTCGCGGGTCGCGGCGCGCCCGTCGCTCGACGGATCGACGCGCAGCCGCTGGATCACCTTCTCCTGCAGTCTGCGGAGCAGCTGACGGTCGGTGACGCGCAGGTGCTCGTACACGTCGTCGCCGATGAGCATGGCGAGCGCGGTGCCGACCAGCCGCAGCCGCGCGTACAGCTCGTCGCGGCTCGGCGGGCGCTCGAGCTCGAGGCGCCGCCGGAACGTCGCGTACGCGCGCCGGACCTCGAGGGACCGCTCCCGCTCGGCGCGGAACCACGGGATCTCGCGGTCGAGGCGCTCGTGCTCGCAGATCGCCTTCTGGATGGCCGAGACCGACTTGAGCACGCGCCTGCGGACGCTCGAGGTCACCGCGATGATGTCCCACGTGCTCGCGTTCGCGGGCAGGCGGCGTATGCACTCGAGGCGCTGCGCGAGCTCCATGCGCGCGATGATCGCGAGGTCGGCGACGCGGGTGCCCGTGTCGTCGCCGCGCATCAGCGTGTCGACGTGGACGCTGAAGTCGTCGCCCGGCGCCGTCGCGCCCGCGATCGAGGCGCCGCCGCCGTCGTAGCGCGTCGCGACGTCGCAGAGCGTCGCGCGGGCGTCCGCGAGCAGCGCGGTGATCTCGGGGATGTGCTCGCGCGCGATCGCGTCGGGGTCGCGCGACTCAAAGCGGCGCGTGTCGACGGCGCGCGCCCGCTCGAACAGCGCGTCGAGCTCGCGCAAGACCGAGGTCCGCGGCGCCCGGCGCAGCGGCAGCACGTTCGTCACGGCGCGCCGCGTCGGCGGCCGCGGGACGGTCGGTGTCGGGAGCCTCTCGACGGCGCGCAGGGGGATCGACTCGGGCATTGTCATATGACCTTTTGTTCATGTTTGTAGAATGTGCGACGAGAAAGCGCAAAAACCTTCGACAGCCTGTCGGACCGGGCGCGCTCGCTACATGGTCCACGGCGCACCACGACAGGTCAGCCTGTTGTTCGTCCATCGGCGGACGATCTCGCCGAATTGCGAGGTGCGCGGCGTGCGCGGCGTTTCGCTCGACCGGCGGCGACCCACCGATCTCGGCGCCGCGGATTCGCGCGAACTCTCTTCAAACCGTGCGCGCAGCCAGGTCGTGACGCGACGAGCGTGATCGCGCCGCTCAGCTGCGGCGCGGGAAGCCGATCGAGTGCGGGCCGATGAGCCGCCAGGTCCGGACGTCGCGGGGCGTGGCGTCGGGGTCGTACTCCGGCAGGAACGCGGGGTCGAGCGCTCGCATACCGGTGCGCCAGTCGTAGACCGTCTTCTTGATCGCGGCCGCGCAGCCGAGCGCGCGGGCGGCCTTCACCGCTGCGGCCCCGCGGACCGGCGCGTCGAAGCGCGCGCGCAGGTCGGGCGGGTCGCGCACGACGACGACGAGCTCGTCCGCGCCGACTTCGAAGCGCTCCTCGGGGTCGTCGTGGAAGCACACCGGGAACATCCGCTCTTCTTCGGACACGCCGCGGTCTATCACGCGCGCGGCAGATCATTCGACGAACACGCACTGGCCGTTCTCACAGGTGACGAGCGGCGGCATCAGGCCCTGGCAGTCGCAGTTGGCGACGCACTGGTGCTCGATCCACGTGTCGCCGAGGCCCTGGAGGAGGAGCGAGCTGACGGACTTGTTGAGCGCGTGCCAGCACTCCCCGCCCTCGATCGCGCAGGAGCCCGCGACCGCCTGGCAGTTGCCGTCGAACAGGCAGAGCTTGTTGAGCGGGTTGTCGACGACCACGGCGTAGGCGTTGGCGATCGCGGCGCAGTCGCCCGCCTCCGGCGTGAAGCAGGTCGCGATCTCGTCGACGAGCGCGCACTCCTGCCCCGGCTCGCAGGGCTCGCTCGCGCCGCACCCGTTGAAGCAGTTGAAGGCGGTCGGCGGCTCGCCGTCCTGACACATCGCGCCGCCGTCGCAGGGGTCGGGGCAGTCGGGGCCCGTGGTCTCGGGCTCGCCGGTCGAGCTCGTGCCGATCGCACCGCTCGTGGAGCTGCCGACCCCGCTCGTGCTCGTCGACTCCGACCCGCTCGAGGTCGCGCCGGGGTCGACGCCCGAGTCGGACGCGGAGCCGCTGCCCGACGGGTTGGCGCTCGCGTCGGCGGTCGAGCCGGGGCCGCCGCTCGTGGCGCTCTCGCCGGAGCTGGACCCCGTGCTCGCGCCTGTCTCGCTGCCGCCGCCCGAGACCAGGTCGCCAAACGCGGGGTTGGGCATGGTGCACGCGAGCGCGATCGGGGTCATGAGCAGGCACGCGGCGGCGCGCGTGAGCGTGGAGGGACGTCGGCGGCGAGTGGACATGGAATCGCTCCTGAGGCGGGCTCGCCGGAGAGCGAGCCGAGTGCCCACCTCGATCTATGCCGGACGCGACGTCGACTCCGACACGCCGACGAGGAAAAATCACCGGCCCGCGAGCCGGAGCCGCGCGTCACGTCCACGACGCCCCGGCGCGCGGGCGTGACGGGAGCGCGGCGGGCGTGACGAGCTCGTGACGCGGCGGCGCGTGGATCCGATCGCGCGGGCTCGCGCGCGCTGGTACGCTCGGCCATGCGATCGCGCGCGCGGCCACGACCCCCGCTCTCCTGGTGTGCACGAACCGCGGGGTGGCTGGCGCCGCTGTCGCTCGCGCTCGGCGTCCCCGCGTGCGGCGACGACGGCGGCGGGACGGCGACCGACAGCGCGAGCGCCGGCCCGACGACGAACGGCGCGACCACGGGCGACGGGACCTCGGAGACAGGCTCGACGAGCGAGGGCGCGACGAGCGAGGGCACGGGCTCGACCAGCGACACCGGCACCGAGGAGTTCTGCCTGGCCGATCCGCCACCCGAGGCGCTGCGGCGCCCGGGCCCGCAGGACGGCGGCCCGGCGCTCGCGGTCGGCGGGCGCGCGCTGACGCCGGCCGGCCCCAACACGATCCTCGACGGCTTCCCCAGCGGCGTGGCCGTGCACCCGCTGGGCAACGTCGTCTACATCTCGAGCACCGGGCGCGAGGATCGACGGCTGTACGTCCTGGACCTCGAGACGCAGGCGATCGTCCAGGATCTCGATCGCGGCGAGTCGTTCTACGGCCTCGAGCTCGCGCCCGACGGCGGCCGGCTGTACGCGACGGGCGGCGCCTCGGACCTGCTCGAGTACTACGACCTCGAGGTCGACGGCACGGCGACCAAGGCCGGCGAGGTCAACGTCACCGGCTACCCGTCGGGGTTGGCGCTCTCGCCCGACGGCGCGCTGCTGTGGGTCGGCACCTTCGAGGCCAGCCGGATCGTCGAGCTCGAGACGGCGACGATGACCGAGGTGCGCACCTTCGTGCTGCCGCACCCGGTCTGGGACGTGGTGCACGCGAGCGGCCCGGGCGAGCTGTACGCCTCGGACCTCGGCGGCGAGGGCATCGCGGTCGTCGACCTGGCGACGGGCGAGGTCACGGACGAGCTCGAGCTGCCCACCTCGCCGGCGGGCATGGTCGTCGACCCGGCGGGCGCGCGCGTGTGGGCGGCGGTCTCGGGCGCCGATCGGGTCGCCGCGATCGACACGAGCACGCACGAGGTCGTGCTCGAGGCGCCGGTCGCCGAGCTCGACTACGTCGACATGGAGGGCGCGCCGCTGGCCAACAGCAACGTCAACGCGCTGAGCTACGACGACGTGATGGACCGCGTCTACGTCACGCGCGGGGCCGACAACGCGGTCTCGGTGCTCGACGGGACGACGCTCGAGCTGCTCGGCGCGATCCCGGCGTCGTGGTACCCGTCGGGCGTCGCGCTCTCGCCCGACGCGTCGACGCTCGTGATCGCGGAGGGCAAGGGCGGCGGCGTCGGGCCCAACGACGGCGAGAGCGCCAAGCAGCGCTGGCGCGGCAGCGTGACCTTCGTCGACCTCCCAGGCCTCGACCTCGCCGACGCGACCGACACCGTCACGGAGAGCTTCAGCCGCCCGGTCGACGTGTTCCCCTTCGAGTGCGACGACTTCCCGATCCCGACGCGGCCCGAGCAGACCTCGCCGATCGAGCACGTCGTGCTGATCGTCAAGGAGAACAAGACCTTCGACTGCGTGTTCGGCGACCTCGACCCGAACGAGCTCGACGTCGACGTCGACCCGTCGCTGCTGCGCTGGGGCGAGACGATCACGCCCAACCTCCACGAGCTCGCGCGCCGCTACACGATCTCCGACAGCTTCTTCGCCGAGGCGCCGAACTCGAACTCGGGGCACCTGTACCTGACCGCGACGCACCTGACGGAGTTCGCCGAGCGCGTGTACCTCGAGGACGGCGACCTCGCGATCGACGAGGGCTACCCGATCCTGCCGGCCGCGCTGCCCGACGTCGGGAACTTCTTCACCCACCTCATGGACCACGACGTCGACCTCCGCGTGTACGGCGAGATCGTCGGGATGCTCGCCGAGTCGAAGACGGGCAAGGGCTCGGTGTTCCAGCACTCCGACGCCGGCTTCCCCGGCGGGACCTTCGTCAACTACGACATCAAGGACGAGGACAAGGCGCTGTACGTCGCGGGCCGCATCCAGTCGGGCTACCTGGCGAGCTTCACCTACCTGCTGCTGCCCAACGATCACACCGTGGGCACAACCGCCGGCAAGCCGACGCCCGAGTCGATGGTCGCCGACAACGACTACGCGGTCGGCCTCATCGTCGACGCGGTCTCGAAGTCGCCGTTTTGGGAGTCGTCCGCGATCTTCATCGTGCAGGACGACCCGCAGGGCTGCGACGATCACGTCGACGCGCTGCGGGCGTTCGCCATCGTCGTCAGCCCGTGGGCGCGGCGCGGCTACGTCTCGCACGCGCACGCGTCATTCTTGTCGGTGTTCGCGACGCTCGAGCGCGTCCTCGGCGTGCCGCCGCTCGGGCGCCCCGACGCCGCGGCCGCGCCGCTGTGGGACATGTTCACGCCCGACGCCGACTTCACGCCCTACGACGTGATCCCGCGCCAGCACCCGGAGGAGACCAACAGCGTGTACACGCCCGGCGCGACGCGCTCGGCGAAGATGGACTTCAGCGGCCCTGACCTCGAGCCCGAGCTGGGCCCGCTGCTCGACGCCTACCGGCTGTGGCGGCTCGGATCGATCACGCGCGCGGAGGCCGAGCGGCGCATCGCGGCGCCGAGGCTGACGGCCGCGCAGCGCGAGGCGCTGGAGGAAGAGGCCCGCGAGGAGCGGGAGGAGTACGAGGAGGCGCTCGAGGCGGTGCTGGAGCTCGAGATGCTCGGCGAGCGGCGCTGACGCGCGCCGCTCCGCGGCCGCGCGACGCCCCATGACCCAAAGCGCAGCTCGCGACCTCGCGGCGCGGGCGCGGCGAGACTCGCCGCGAAGAGGCTCACTATGGACGCTGAATTGGACGACAGCTTGTTGGCCGACGCGCGGCGCGGCGTGGACGAGGGGGAGCTCGCCGGCGCGGCGGCGTTGGTCTGGCGACGCGGGCGCGTGGAGTACGCGGGGGCGGTGGGGCAGCGGGACCTGCAGACCGGGCAGCCGGCGACGCGCGACACGGTGTTTCGGATCGCGTCGCTGAGCAAGCCGGTGACGGCGCTGGCGGCGTTGCGGCTCCACGACGAAGGGCGCTTCGCGCTCGACGAGCCGATCTCGCGCGTCGCCCCTGAACTCGCGCGGGCGCGCGTGCTGCCGCGACCCGACGCGCCGCTCGAGCAGGCGGCCCTGGCCGGCCGCGCGATCACCTTCCGCGATCTGCTGACCCACCGGGCGGGGCTGGGCTACGCGGAGCTGCTGACCGGCCCCATCGCCGAGGCCTACGCCGGGCTCGGTCCCCACATCGACAACCCCGCGGCGCCCGACGAGTGGATCGCGGCGCTGGGCGAGCTCCCGCTGGTGGACGAGCCCGGGCGTCGCTTCCGCTACGGGCACGCGTCGGACCTGCTCGGCTTCCTCGTGGCCCGCCTCGACGGCGCGCCGCTCGGCGAGGTGCTGCGCCGGCGCGTGTTCGAACCGCTCGGCATGGTCGACACGGGCTTCGTCGTGCCCGCCGATCGACGTCATCGCCGGGCGGGGCTCTGCGGCTTCGATGAGCGGGGCCGCCTGACGCCGCTCACGGTCGCGCCGGGCGGGCACGCGCTCGCGGAGCGCCCTCCGGACATGACCTACGAGTCAGGAGGGCAGGGGCTGTGGTCGACCGTCGACGACTTTCAGGCGTTCGCGAGCGCGCTCATCGGCGACTCGCGCGGCGCGCGGCTGCTGCGGCCGGAGACGCGGCGCCTCATGACCACCAACCAGCTCACCGCCGCGCAGCGCGACGCGGCGACGATGTTCGGCCAGCCGCTGTTCGACGGGCACGGCTTCGGCATGGGCGTGGCGGTCGTGATGGAGCCGGCGCGCGCCGATCCGTCGCGCGGCCGCGGCGGGGTCGGCACGGTCGGCTGGCCCGGGGCCTACGGCGCCTGGTGGCAGGCGGACCCGACCAACGACGTGGTGATGGTGTTCCTGTGTCACGTGATGGCCGACCTCCGCCAGATGGCGCGCGGCGTCGGGCTCGGCGCGTGGGCGGCCAGCGCGGGCTTTCACGCCGCGGCGACGCGGGCGTTTTCCTTGGGGGCGCTCTCGGGGGCGCTCTCGGGGGCGCGCTGAGGCTTGGCGGTGCGGTAGAATGTCCGGCTGAGGCATGGTCCTGGAGCCACGATCCGCGCGAGAGTCACGGTCCGAGGCCGCCGAGCTGCAGCTCGTCGGGCACCGCGGCGCGGTGCGTGCGTGCGCGGTGTCGGCGGACGGCCGGCTGCTCTTGACCGGCTCCTCCGACCACGAGCTGCGGGTCTGGTCGCTGCCGGACGGCGCGTGCCTGGCCGCGCTGCGCGGTCACGCCGGCGTGATCCGGGGCTGCGCGATCTCGCCGGACGGTCGCCTCGCGCTCTCGGCGTCCACGGACGGCGTCGCGCGGGTCTGGTCGCTGCCGGACGGCGCGAGCGCGCGCGCGCTCGCGGGCCACGAGGACATGGTGCTCGCGTGCGCGTGGACGCGTGACGGGCGCGCGCTCACGGCGTCGGCCGACGGCGCGGCGCGGCTCTGGTCGCCAGGGGAGGCGGGCGCGGCAGCTCGTCCTGCGCGGCCACGACGGGCCGGTGCTCGCGTGCGCGGCCTCGCCGGTGAGCGAGGTCGCCGTGACGGCCTCCGCCGATCGCCGCGCCGCGATCTGGGACCTCGATCGCGGCGTCGCGCTGCACTGGCTCTCTGGACATGGTGGAAAGGTCAAGTCGTGCGCGGTGACGCCGGACGGCGCGCGCGCCGTGACGATCGCCGAGGACGGCCGCGCGCGCGTGTGGTCCGTCGAGCGCGGCGCGCTCGAGCGCGCGCTCGACCACGGCGCGCCGCTGCAGGCCTGCGCGCTGAGCCCGGACGGCGCGCGCCTCATCACCGGCGGTCGCGACGGCGTGGCGCGGGTGTGGTCGATCGAGCAGGGGCGCCAGGTCCTGCGCCTCGAGGGGCACGCCGGCGCGATCCGGGCGATCGCGGTGACGCGAGACGCGCGCGCGCGCGGTGACGGCCTCGCGCGACCGCGCCGCGCGGGTGTGGTCGCTGCGAGACGGGCGCTGCCTCGCGGTCCTGCGCGGGCACGCCGGCGCGCTGCTCGACTGCGCGGCGCTGCCCGGCGGCGGCGTGGTGACGACCTCGGCGGACAGCGTCGCGCGCGTGTGGCCGCCCGCCTGATCAGGCGGGCAGCCCGGGCGCGCGCGAGCGCGGCGATCAGGCGCCCTGGGTCGCGCACCCGCTGCGACGCGAACCACTCGCCCGCGACGCGGCGCAGCGCGGCGCCGCTCGAGCCGCGGAGCAGCGCGCCGCGGGCGTGCTGCGCGACCGCCTGAAACAGGCGCATCTCGAGGCGCTCGAAGCCCGCCTCGGCGCGCGCGAGCGCCTCGGCGGCGCCGGGCGTGTCGCCGTCGTCGCCGCGCAGCCCGGCGCGGACGAGCTCGGCCCACGGCGCGGCGGCGGGGTTGGGATCACGCGCGAGCAGCCGCAGCTGGGCGCGGACGTCCTTCTGCAGGCGTCGACGCGTCCACCGGCCGCCGCCGACCTCGACGGCGGCGTCGAGCGAGCCCTGGCGCAGCTCGCCGAGCAGCGCCAGGCCGGCGCGCGCGCGGGCGTGTCGCAGCTCGACGCGGGTGAACTGCAGCGAGAGCATGAAGGCCGCGCGCGCGCCCGGCCAGTGCTCGAGCACGACGCCCCAGGCCGCCCGCGGCGCGCCGCGGTAGAGGTCCGTGTGCACGCTCGAGATCAGGCGGGCCTGATCCCAGGTCAGGTAGCTCTCGCGCAGGCGGCCCGAGAGCTTGATCGCGCCGTGGGAGAACGCCTCGCGCGCGCGCGCCTCGACCTCGTCGGGGCGATCGTCGGCGAGCCACGCGAGCACGTGCTCGCCGACGTAGCACGCGATCGCGCCGGTCAGGTCGCCGCGGCGCTCCGCGTCGCGTTCGAAGGCCTCGAGCCGCCCGCGCAGCTCGAGCAGCTCGCCGCGCAGCGCGAGCGCGGCGTGGATGAACGCGGTGACGGTCGAGCGCTCCCAGTACGCGCCGTGGCAGCGCTCGCGGAACAGCCGCTCGGCCCGCTCGCCCGCGCGCAGCGTCTCGGCCCAGCGCGCGCGCGTGTACATGACCGTGGTGATCGCGAGGTGCCGCCACGCGTCGTCGTAGGGGTCACCTGTTTGTTTCGCCAGGTCCCCGACCTCGGCGAGCAGCGCGTCGACGCGGCGCGCGAGCGTCGGGCCGCCGAGGAAGGACTCCATCGACGCCTCGTAGGCGTACGCGCGGCAGCGCGTCGACGCGTCCTCGCGCCCGTGCGCGCCGCGCAGGTAGCGGGTGCGGAACGCGTCCGACAGCGTCGGGCTGAGCATCGAGAGGCTGGTCGAGGCGGACCACAGCAGCGCGTGGCGCTGGCGCTCCTCCGGCGTGAGCGGTCGCCGACGCGGCGCGGCGCCGTCGCGCGGGCGGAGGCCGCGGGCGACCATGAACAGCAGCCGGCGCCCGTTGGCCCCGAGGATCCCGCCGAGGCGCGTCCAGGGGCGCGCGCACGCCGTGCTCGCGCAGCAGCGCGTCCATGAGCGTCCAGCCCTCGTCGAGGTGCCCGCTGCGGATGAGCTGCTCGGCCGCGCGGCGCCGCAGCTCCACGCGCGCGCCAGGGCTCGGAGGCGACGGCGCGCGCTCGAGCAGCGCGGCGGCGGCGAGCAGGGCGCAGGCCGCCTCGGCGCCGCGCCCGGGTTCGCGAGCGCCGTGCCGCGCTTGTCCTCGAGCGTCGCCCGCTCCGCAGGGCTCAGCGCGTCCGCGGGCGACAGCGCGAGCGCGCGCCCGTAGAGCGTCGCGGCGCGATCGAAGGCGAGCGCCTCGGCGGCGTGATCCCCGCGCGCGCGGCGTGGACGCTCGCGCGCGCGGGCTCGCCGGCGCCGAGCCAGTGCACGAACATCGCCTCGTCGTCGCCGCCGCGCCGGCGCTCGAGCGCGCGCGCGAGGGCGCGGTGCCTGGCTTTTAAAACATCTTCCTCGGGCGCTCGACGAGCGTCGCCCGCACGCGCCGTGGTAAGGCGCGAGCGCGCCCGAGGCGGTCCGTCACGCTGCGCACGAGGCAGAGGTCGCGCAGCTCCGCGAGCTCGCCGAGCGTCGGGGGCCGCAGCGCCGGGTCGCGCTCGACGACCTCGAGCAGGAAACTCGCGCTCGAGCGCGCGCGTCGCCAGCGCGACGGCTCCGAGCGCGACGCGCTGGCCCGGCGAAGCGCGTCGACGCGGCGCAGGATCAGCGCGCGCACGTCGAGCCGCAGCGCCGCCTCGCGATCGAGCGCCCGCGTCGCGAGCTGGCGCGCGAAGGCTCGCAGGCGAAGAACGCGTTGCCCTCGCACTGCCGGACGAGCGCGTCAGGCGAGCCGCGACGCTCGCGGTCAGGGTCGCCGGCGCGCAGCAGCGTCTCGACCGCGGCGGGCTCGAGCGGCGCGAGCGAGAGCGCGTGGTGGCGCGGCTCGTCGGCCCGCGACGGCGGGCTCGCGCGCAGCCCCGGGCGCAGCAGCGGGCGCAGCAGCGGGCCGTAGTCGTCGGCGTCGCGCTGGGTGCTGGCGAGCAGCAAGAGCGGCAGCGGGCCCGGCGAGCGCAGCACGACGTCGAGCAGCGACGCCGAGTCCGGATCACCCCACTGCGCGTCGTCGATCCAGATCACGAGCGGGCGCGCGGTCGCCAGCGTCGCCAGCAGCTCGCGCAGCGCCGCGAAGCCGGCGAGCCGCAGCTCCTGGGCGTCGGGGGGCGCGCGCGCGATCGAGGCCGCGGCGCCGTCGCGCGGTGGGGAGCAGCGTGCGCGCGAGCGCAGGGGAACTGGCGCGCGAGCGCGTCGACGCAGGCCGGTCGCGCCACGGGCTCGCCCCGGCGTCCGCGGCCCTGCAGCGCCCGCGCGAGCCCGTCGATCACCGCGTCGAGCGCCTTGTACGGGATCTGCTCGAGCGGGTGGCAGCGGCCGCGCAGGACCACGAACTCGTGCCCGCGCGCGCTCGAGGAAGCGCTCGATCAGGCGGGTCTTGCCGATCCCGGACGGCCCGTGGATCGTGACGACGACCGGGCAGGCGCGCGCGATGACCTCTCGCAGCGCGCCGTCGAGGCCGCGCGGCTCGCGGGCGCAGCCGACGAAAGGCAGGCGCGCGCAGGCGCCAGGCGGGCCCGCGTCGCGCGGCGCGGCGCCGAGGCGGCGCAGCGTCTCGTCGGCGTCGGGGCGCGCGTCGGGCTCCACGCGCAGCAGCGCGGTCGTCAGATCAGACAGGTCCTCGGGGACATCTTCGAACAGCGCGCGGGGAGGCGTCGGCGCGCGCGCGCGCTTGCCCGCGAACACCTCGGCGACCGTGCCCGTGTGCGGGCGGCCGCCGGTCAGCGCCTCGTAGAGCAGCACGCCGACCGCGTACAGGTCGGTCGCGCTCGAGGACGGCGCGCCGAGCGTCTGCTCGGGCGCCATGTACGGCACCGTGCCGACGACCTCCCCGGCGCGCGCGTCGTCACGGGCCGCGAGCCCGAAGTCGAGGATGACGACGCGCCCCTGGGGCGTGACGAGCACGTTGCTGGGCTTGATGTCGCGGTGGACCGTGCCGAACTCGTGCAGCGCCGCGAGCCCGCGCACGAGCTGGGCGATCGCGTCGCGCAGCCGCCCGGCCCAGTCGCGCGCGTCGTGGGCGTTGATCCACGCGAGCAGGTCCACCGCGTCGTCGAGCAGCTCCATCGTCACGTAGTAGTCTTCGCCGTCGACGACGAGGTCGTTGAGCCGCAGCAGGTTGGGGTGGACGAGGCCGACGCGGCTGCGGAACTCGGACTTCAGCTGCAGCAGGTCGTCGGCGCCCTGACCTTGACCTGTCTTGAGGGCCAGAATGGCGCCCGTCTCCGGATCGAGCACGCGATACACGACGCCCATGCCGCCGGCGCCGAGGCGGTTGAGCACCTCGTAGGGGCCGATCGTCTCCGGGGGCGCGCGCTCGCGCCAGCGCGCGCGCCGGCCCGTCGGGTCCCCGGCGTCGAGGGTCGACGCCGCGAACGGCTGCTGCGCCGGCTCCGTGTCGACGCGGTCGTCGGCGTCGCGCGCCTCGGTGTCGGAGTCGCCGTTCATGGGGCGCGCTCGCAGGATACCGCGGCGTGAGCCGGCGCCGCGACGCCGCGTCGCGCTCAGGCCTCTCCTTTACCCTCTCCTTAGCCCTCTCCTTAGCCCTCTCCCTGGCCCTCGCCCGGCGCGGGCGGGCGCAGCAGCGCCTCGAGCTCGCGCTCGACGGCCGCGCGGATGTTCTGCAGCGCCTCGAGGTGCGCGCGCAGATCCGGCGGCGGCGTGGCGCCGGGCCCCGCCTGCGCGCGGCGCCAGGTCGCCTCCAGCAGCCGCCGCAGCTCGCCGAAGCTCGAGCGATCCGCAGCCGGCATGTGCGAGAGGATCGACGGCAGCGTCTCGACCCCGAGGAGGTCCCAGGGGTGCGGCAGGCCCATCTCGAGCAGCTGGGCGTCGTGCTCGCGCAGCGACTCGAACTCCGGCAGCTCGTACTCCTCCATGTTCCAGATCTGGCAGTAGTCGCCGATCAGCGTCGGGCGGTACGGCTGGTCGTGACCGGGCTCGTCGGGCGCGGCCGGGCGCCACAGCTTGGTGTTGGCGTCGGCGGGATCGCGCGGCGCGTCGGCGGGGCTCGTCACGCGCCCGCGCGTGCCGTCGGCGGCCCGTCGGCGCCCGAGCGCGGCCTCGCGTCGGCGCTGGGCGTGCGCGCTCATCAGGTAGTGGTCGAGGATCGCGTTGACGGCGTGGCGCGCCGACTCGTTCGCGCTCTCCATCGTCGTCATGCGCGTGAAGGTGCGCTTGTACGTGCCGGCGTACACGAGCGCGCTCCAGTGGATCCAGCAGCCGCCGTGCGGCGCCGACCACAGCGCCGGGTCACGCGGGCCGTCCGCGCGCGCGCCTGTCCCCCTGGCCGGGTTCCACGGATCGGCGCCCGGGCGCCGGCGCCAGTCCCCGACGACCGGGATCAAGAACGGCGCCGTGTTCCTGATCGGCGTCGCGTCCTCGCCGGCGTCGTCGTAGACGATGTGGTCATCGATGTGGAACCACGTCGGCTGCGGCAGCCGCAGGCGCGGACGCACCACGTCGTCGGGCGCGTCGCCGTCGGCTGTGTCTTCGTCGGGCGCGTCGCCGTCGGCCGTGTCGCCGGCGGGCACCTCCGCGCCCTCGTCCCCGTCGGCGCCGACGCGCTCGCCGAGCGCGACCGAGATCTGCCGCCAGACCTCAGCCGCGAGCTCGCGCTGCGAGACCTGCCAGGCGCTGCGGCCCGCGAGCGCGGGGTCTCGTGACGGTCGGTCCCACGCGCCGATGTCGACGCTGAGCACCGCGCCGTAGCCGTCGCGGCGCAGCCGGGGCGGGCGGCGCCAGAACTGCTGCTGGTTGATCGACGACAGCGCCCACTCGGCGCGCGAGAAGTACATGTGCCCGTGCACCAGCTTCACGTCGCAGGTGAAGTAGTACTGGATGCCCGACAGCGTCTGCAGGCGGTCCCAGGGGGCGAGCCCTGGCTGCGCGCACGGGTCTCGCTCCTTCGGCGGACGCTCGCCGGAGGCGCGCGCGCGCGGGTCCGGGGCGACGCGCGTGGTGTAGCCGCGCAGCTGACCCGGCACGCCGACGTCCGGCAGCGCGCGCGAGACCTGCTCGGCCGTGACGACGTCGGTCGCGACCACGTAGTAGTCGCTCTCGACGTCGACCTCGGCGCCGGCGTCGGCGTCGGCCGCGGCGCCGACAGACGCCTCGGCTGGCGCGAAGGACACACGCGGGCGCACGCGCCCTCGCGCGTCGAGCGAGAGCGACTCGAGCCGGCCGCGCACGAACTCGACGCCGAGCGCCTCGAGGTGGCGACGCCAAGGATCGAACCACGCCTCGCTCGTGGGCCCGTTCAGCGCGCCGTCGACGGTGTCGCGCGGGACCAGGCTGTTGAGGAACAGCTGCGCGTAGGTGCTGCCGTTGGTGCGCGCGTCCCCCCACTCGGCGTTGAAGGCCGCGAGCACCTGGGCCGAGAACTTCACGTCGCCCGCGAAGCGCTCGCTGTAGCGATAGCGGTGGCGCCCGGTCCGGGGATCGTAGCCGCGCAGGTACTGCCACCACGAGACGTCCTCGAGCTCCGCCGCGCGCCGGGCCGGCGAGGTCGCGAGGTAGCGAAACACCCGCAGGAAGAACTGCTGCAGATCACGCCAGTCGTAGCCGCCCTCGATCAGCCGCGTGAACGCGCGCGCCATGGTCAGGTCGGAGCTCGGGGGCAGGCGCGGCGTGACGACGGGGTTGTGCAGCGCCTGCTCGGCGACGCCGTGCATCCGCGTCGACACCACGTTGTCGAACACCGTGCGCCCGGTCTCCTCGCCGTCCGCGTCGTAGATCGGGGTGCGCCGCATCGTGTCGAAGACGTGGCGGTAGTACGAGGGGAAGAAGCGGAAGCCGTGCTCGCCCGGGAGGATCACGGCCTCCTCCTCGATCACCGCCCAGCGCCCGTGCGCCGGCTCGCGCCCGCCCAGGCGCGCGCGCGCAGCCACGCGGGCATCGGCGCGGCGCCCTCCGCGCACGCGCAGCTCGACGTCCGCGCCGAGGCGCGCGCGCAGGTGCTCGGCGACCGCCTCGGCCCGGGCGCGCGCGAGCGGAGCCTGGGGACGGGGCGTGGGCTCGGCCGCGTGCGCGTCGAGGTCGTCGTCGTCGAGGTCGTCGTCGAGGTCGTCGTCGAGGTCGTCGTCGAGGTCGTCGTCGAGGTCGTCGTCGAGGTCGTCGTCGTCGTCCGGCGCGAGCGCGTCGTCCGGCGCGAGCGCGTCGTCGTCCGGCTCACGTCGCGGATCGGGATCGACGTAGCCCGTGACCCGCAGGCGCGCGCGCGGCCGGTCGCGCGCGAGCGTCTCAATCTGGCGATCAAGCCAGGTCAGCGCGCGCTCGTCGAGCGCGCCGGCGTCGTCTTCGAAGGCCGCGAAGGCGCGCAGCGGCGCGTCACCCTGCGCGCGCGCGTCGGCGCCGGGATCCTGCACGGCCTCGTCGACCCGCGCGCCTCCTCGCCAGGGCAGCCCGCGGGGTCGCCGGGCGCGGGTGTACTGCGTGCGCGCGATCCCGCCGACCTCGACGTCGCGCGCGCCCGGGCGCTGCGCGTCGAAGGCGGGCTCGACGACGCGGACCTTGAAGCCGCGCTCCGCCAGCTCGTGGGCGACGGTCAGCCCGGTGACGCCCGCGCCGTACACGGTCACGCGCGCGAGCGCGTCCTCGTCCTCGTCGCGCGGGTCTGATCCCGTGGTCCGTCGCATCGTCGCTCGTCGTTGCTACTGCATCTCGCGGTAGCGCTCAAGCAGCGCCGGGAATGCGCGGCAGCGGACCGCGCCGTGCACGTAGGCGAGCAGCGCCGCGCGCAGCTCGTGTAGGCGTGGGAGCGGACCGCGGACCCCGAGCTCGCCGCGCGCGAGCGCCTCGGCGAGCGTCCGGCGGCCGTCGATGACCTCGAGCAGCGCGGACCGGCGCACGGTGAACTCGGCGACCGCCTCGCCGCGCGCGCCCGCCTGCACGCGCGCGCTGAGGCCGTCGCCGACCACCGTGAAGCGCTCGTCGTCGACCTGGATGTGCACGCGGAGCCCCCGTAGCGCCGCGCAGAAGCGGCGAAAGTTCTCGGGGCGCTCGCGCGCGAGCAGGGCGAGCGAGCGCTCGAGGTACGCGCAGGTCGTCGCGGGCAGGGTCGCGGGGCGCCCCGAGCTAGTGGCGGATGAATTCAAAGACACCGGGTCCCTCCAGCTCGACCAGCTCGCCGCCGACGCGCCCGCGCGCGCGCGCCCGCCCGCCGACCTCGTGCAGCAGCGTCGTCTCCTCGGGCGCCGTCTCGCTCGGGATCGCCACGCGGGCCAGCTCGTGCGGCGTGAACTCGAGCTCGAGCGCGTCGCCGTCGGCCTGGGCCGTGAGCGTGACCCGCCCGGGGATGTCGCTCGCGCCCGGGGTCGTCAGCAGCCGCATCACCGGCGGGATCACGAGCCCGCGCTCGTCCACGGGCAGCAGCCCCGCGGTCTCCACGGCGAGCTCGCGGTCGAGGAACGAGCGGCGGTGCAGCGCGCCGCGCCAGAGGAACAGGCCCTGCGCGCGCGCGCGCGCGCGCGCCCGATCGGTCAGGCGCCAGAACACGAGCGACCAGGGGCACGCGGGGTCGTCGGGCAGCGCCGAGGCCCACTCCCACGTGAAGTCGTCGCCCCAGCGAAAGCGCCCCCAGTTGTGATCGTGATAGGCCAGCGCGCGCGCGAGCTCGAAGCGGCGGTCGCCGACGCGGACCCAGCCGCGCGCGCGCAGCCGCGGCATGAACAGCCACGAGAGCCGGCGCGTCCGCGTCAGCGGCTGGTTGTGGGAGATCAGCGGCAGCGTCACGGGCTCGAGCTCGAGCCGGGCCGCGAGCGAGCCATCTCGCAGCGCGACGTCGAGGTGATAGCGCCCGCCCGCGAAGCGCAGCTGGTTGCGCCCGAGAGACAGGTCGACGCGGCCAGGCGCCAGATCGCAGGCCGCGGCCGGGAAGCGCTCGGCGGCGCCGCGCCACCGGTCGACGCGCGCGAGCAGGATCATCCGCGCGACCTCGCCGGCGCCGGGCGTCCAGGCGTCGTCGACGACGTTGAAGTTGATCAGCAGCTGGAGCCCGGGCGCGTGCACGAGGAAGTGCTGCCACTCCTTGTGCTCCCCGGGGCCGCCGAGCCGCGCGGGCGAGCCGCGGAGGTGATCGAGGCGCGTGACGAGCTCGAGGACGCGCGCGCGCAGCCCGACGCCCAGCGCGTCGACCTCGTCCTTGAGCTCGCCGTTGACCTCGCCTTGGACCTGCGCTCCGCTCACGCCGTCGCGCTGCTCGCCGCGCGCGGGACTCGGCGCGCTCGCGGTCATCGCAGCAACCTCGGCGGCGGCCCCTCGTCGGGGACGGCGACCTCGCGCCCCGTCGTCTCGACGCGATCGAGGCGGGCCAGCAGGCGCTCGCGCAGCGCGATCACCCCGAGCGCGGCGAGCAGCGTCGGATCGGGGGCGGGCTCGTCGGGCGCTGGTTGGCGCGGCGCGGCCGCGAGCGCGCGGTCGAGTCGACGCGCGGCCGACACCAGCCCGAGCAAGAGCAGCAGCGGCCCGCTGTCCTGATCGTAGTCGTCAGCCAGCCGCTGGAGGATCATCGCCCCCGGCCTCCTCTCCGGCGCGCTGGAGACGTCGCAGCAGGCCCTCGACGTCCGGGTGGTCGACGGCCGACAGCAGCGCCTCGAGGTAGCTCGAGGGCAGCGTCGCGCCGCCGTCCGGATCGAGCAGGTTGAGCGACGCGGCCTCCCACACGCGCCGACCTCGGCGCAGCAGCTCGGAGCCGGCGAGCCTCCGCGCCCACGCGGCGCCCTCGGGCGTCGCGGCGAATTCTCGACCCTCGGCGACCAGGGCCGAGAACGCGGCCTGCGCGGCGATCGGGTGGTGCAGGACGACGCGCTGCAGGCCGCGCAGCAGCGTGAGCAGCTCGTGGTCCTCCTCGGCCGCGTCCGCCGTCGTCTCGATGGCGCCGCCGGGGGCCTGCCCGCGCGCGATCAGACCGTCGAACCACGCGCGCTGCAGCTGCTGGGACTCGCCGACCATGCGCTCGAGCACCGCGAGGCGCTCGACCGGGACCGTCGCGGCCGCGTCGTCGCGTCGCGGCGCGGGCTCACGGGCTCGCGCGCCGCGCTCTGCTTCGGCGAGCTGCTCGAGGGTGGAGATCAGGCCGATCAGCGCTTGCATCGCCAACGACTCAGCGAGCGCGCGAGAGCACGTAGCCCGTGAGCGTCTCGAGTACACCACGGTGGACCGACGGCGGCAACCACGGCTCGCAGCGCGTGAGCGCCTCGCGGGCCCGCGTCGCCCAGCGGCGCGCGACCTCTCGCGCGTGCTCGAGGCTGCCGTGGCGCTCGATCATCGCCATCAGCGCGCGCACGTCGGCCTCCTGCTTGGGCGCGCCGCTCGAGCGCGCCGCGTCGGCCTCCGCCATCGCGGCGAGCAGCCGCGTTCGCGCCGCGTCGCTGAGCTCGCCGGCGCGCGCGAGCGCGTCGATCGTCGCGCGCACCGGCGCGAGCGCGTCCGCGTGATCCTCCGTCTCGAGCGGGCGCGGCTTCGCGAGGATCTCGGCGGCCTGGCGCCGCTCGTCGGGCGCGGCGTGACGCATCAGGTGCAGCAGCGCGAGCGTGCGCTTACCCTCCCACAGATCGCCGCCGATCTCCTTGCCGTAGGCCGTGACGTCGCCGCTGAGGTTGAGCACGTCGTCCTGGATCTGGAACGCGACCGCGAGCGCGCGCGCGAATTCGCAGAGCGCGCGCGTGGCCTCCGCGCTCGCGCCCGCCGTGATCGCGCCGATCTCGACCGGCGAGATGAAGCTGTACCAGCCGGTCTTCTGGATCACCATGTCGATGTAGTCGTCGTCCTCGAGCGACCACACGTCGCGTCGCACCCAGTCGAGCTCGACCGCCTGGCCCTCGACGGTGTGCTCGGTCATGCGGGCGACCGCCTCGAGCACACGCAGCGCGGGGCCGAGCCCGATGACCTCGACGTTGCCGAGCAGCGGACGCAGCGCGAGCGCGAGCATGGCGTCGCCGACGTTGATCGCCACCGGCACGCCGTGGGCGCGGTGCAGCGTGGGCGCGCCGCGGCGCAGCAGCGACGCGTCCTCGATGTCGTCGTGGACCAGGAACGCGTTGTGGTACAGCTCGAGCACCGCCGCCGAGGGCAGCGCGGCCGCGAGCGAGCCGCCGAGCGCCCGGCAGCTCGCGATGCACAGCGCAGGCCGCAGGCCCTTGGCCTCGCGCAGCGGGTAGTCGAGCATCAGGTCGTAGAGCACCGGCCCGCGCGCGCGCGCGCGCGGGATGATGCGACGGATCTCGCCGAGCACGAGCTCGCGGCACTCGGCGAGGTACTGCGAGAGGTCGTGAGCGGACATGGTGAACCGGTCAGGCGCGGAGGCGCGGCCCCGCGGCCGGATTGTTTCGCGGCGCGCCGGCCTCGTCAATCGCGGCCGCGCTCAGCGGGCGCGCGTCGGGCCCCGCGCGAGCTCGCGGACCTCGTACGCGAGCCGGCAGTCGCCGACGCGCAGGCGACCGCGCGCCGGGTGGCGGGCGCAGCCGTAGCGATCGCCGGGGAGATGCGCGGCGCGCAGGAGCGCGGTCCGGTCGGGGCACGCGCGCGCGAGGCGTTGATCGGCGAGCGCGAAGATCCGCGACGCGAGCTCGAGCGCGAGCAGGGTCGCGCGCGTCTGCGAGCCGCCCCGCGGCAGCTCCCGCAGCGCCGCGCGGGCGACGAGCAGCCCGTCGACCTCGTCCGCGTCCTCCGTCGGCCCGCCGTCGGCGACGTCCGCGAGCAGCTCCACGAGCGTCGGCGCGCCGGCGGGCGTCGAGACCCACACGGCGAGCTCGAGGCTGTGGCGCGCGGGGCCGCGGTACAGCACGCGCTCCCGCCCCTCGCCGCGATCGAGCCGCGCGCCCGCGTCGAACCAGCGCGTGCGCGCGGCGAGCCGCGGCGCGCCGTCCTTCGCGAAGCTCACGACCAGCGTGTCGAGCCGCAGCCCTGAGGGGCCCGCGGGCTCGTCGCGCGCGAGCGCGTCGAGGTGCACCCGCACGCCGTGACGCGGCGCGACGCGGCGCGTCGGGCCCGCGAGCACCGCGGCCGCCTCGGGCCTGAGATCGAGCTGATACGGCCCGTCGAGCCGCAGCCGCGCCGGCTCCGGGTGCACGAGGAAGTCGACCGTGTACACGCCGTAACGCGGCGGCGCGGCGGCGCTGCGGAGCCGTCGCCCGGGGCGCCCCGCGAGCGGATCCGCGGCCGCCTGCCCGGGGGCCTCGAGCGCGCGCAGGTCGAGGGGCTGGTCCGACGCGACGACGACCAGCGACTCCAGCCTGGGCCTGTCTCGTTCGACATGTTCGGGCCACCACAGCGGCAGCCCGCGCAGCTCGCCGTGCTCGTCCGCGCCCAGCGTGTAGTGCTCGCGCAGCGCGAGCTCGATCCCGGCGGGCTCCGACGCGGTCAGCAGCGTGACGCGATCGCTGACGCCGACGTCGAGCACCGAGACGTACAGCAGCTCCGCGCCCGGGTTGAACACCCGCAGGTACACCGCGTCGCCGGTGAACACGGCCGCGCCCGCGCGCGGCAGCGGGCTCGCGCCGCGCTCGTCGACGCGGCCCCACCTCGAGCTCGACGCCGGTCGCGAAGCGCCCGCGCGCCGACGCGCCGAGGGCAGCGCGCGGACGCGGCGGGCGTGCGCGTGCGCCACGAGGTTCGAGATGCCGCGCGCGACGAAAGCCAGGCGCGCGCGGATCGCGCGCGCGCGAGCGTGACGCCGGCGTGGTCGACGAAATCCACCGCGCCGCGCTCGCGGCTCACGACGCGACACAGCGGCGGCGGCTCGAGCTGATCGGTGATCGCGAAGCCGGCGCGCGTCAGCGCTGACGCGAGCGCGCTGGCGCGGCGGCGCGGGCGGGCGCGTCGAAGTACACCGCGTCGCGTCGCGGCGCGCGGGAGACAGGGCGCGCGAGCGCGCCGGCCGTGAGCGTCGCGCCTGCCTGCGGCGGGTCCAGGCGAACGCGGGCGCGCGTGGGCCCGCTCGCGATCACCGTCGCGAGCACGCGCGACCCGTCGCCGTCCAGCAGCTCGTACACGTCGCCGACCTCGGCCCCCGCGAGCTGCCCCCCGGCCAGCGCGGGCGCGTCCCCGTCGAGCGCGCAGGGGAGGGCGCCGGCGAGCTCGCGCTCGCGCAGCTCGAACAGCACGCGCCGCGCAGGGCCCTCGATCTCGGCGCGCTGCGTCGGCATGATCCCGCGGACCCGCGCGCGCACCCGCGGCGCCATGGAGGCCCAGGTCTCGCCGGCGCCCAGCGCCCCCCGCAGCGCGAGCGCCAGCGACTCGGTCAGCACGCTGATCCGCTCGCCGCGCGGGTTGGTGTACTCGAACGCGGCCTGGTTGACGGCGGCCGCGACCAGCCGGACCGCGTGCGGGTTGCTCTCGACGTGCGGCAGCGCCGGGCCGCCTCGCCGCCGCAGCGCGCGGAGGTGATCGTCGAGCCCGAGCGCCCACACGCGCGTCAGCGACTTCGCCAGCGCCGGGCCGCGGCACATCCGCGCGGCGTGGCAGCAGTCGAGCACGACCGTGACGTTTTGTGTCTTTTCAGTCAGGCGCGCGAGCAGGCCCGAGAGCTCGAGGTTCAGCACGCCGCGGAAGTCGTCGTCGCCCGACTCGTCGATGTCGGTCGGCACGATGAACTGAAAGAAGCGCGGGGCCTCGCGCCCGGGGCGGTACTCGGGGTTGAGCGCGAGCGCCCCGTGGCCGCTGTAGTACACGAGCGCCGCGTCGCCTGGCCGCGTGTCGCCAATCAGCCGCTCGAGGCCCTCGAGGATCCCGGCCCGGCGCGCGTCGGCGCCGACCCGACGCTCGCACGCGAAGCCGTGGGCCGAGAGCGCGGCGGTCATGCGCGCGACGTCGTTGTCGATCGCCCGCAGGGCGCCGGTCTGACTGCCGATGAGCAGCGCGCGTCGCATGGCTCGCGCGCATGATACCGCCGCGCGACGTCGCCGCCGTGCGCCGCGAGCCAGGATCGCCGCTGACGCGCCGAAGAGAAAGATCGCGACGCCCAGCGCGCACCCGCGCCGCGGCTGCTAGGGTGCTGCGCGTGGCGCTCTCGACCCCGCTCAGCGTTCTCGATCTCGTCCCCGCGCACGCCGGTCGCGCGCCGCGAGAGGCGTTTCGCGACGCGCTCACGCTCGCGCGCGCGTGCGAGGCCGCCGGCTACACGCGCTTCTGGATCTCGGAGCACCACGGCATGCAGGCCTACGTCTGCCCGGCGCCGGTCGTCCTGATCGCCCACATCGCGGCCCAGACCGAGCGCATGCGGATCGGCAGCGGCGGCGTCATGCTCTGCAACTACAGCCCGCTGCACGTGGCCGAGAGCTTCCGCGTGCTCGCCGATCTGCACCCGGCGCGCGTCGACCTCGGGATCGGCAGCGCGCCCGGGGGCGACGCCCGCAGCGCCGAGGCCCTCGCCGCGCCCGCGGGCACCGGCGGCGCGGCGCGCCAGCGCTACGCCGATCAGGCCCGCGACCTGCTCGGCTTCCTCAAGGGACAGCTGCCCGCGTCGCACCGGTTCGCCGACGTGCGCGTCCTGCCCGACTGCCCGACGCCGCCCGAGCCCTTCATGCTGTGCCGCAGCGAGGACAGCGCGCGGCTGGCCGGCGCGCTCGGCTACAACCTCGCGCTCGGCCTGTTCACCGGCGGCGGCGATCCGAGCCCGGCGTGCGTGCGCGCCTATCGCGAGGCCTGCGGCGATCGGCGGGGTCACGCGGTCCTCGCGGTCGCGGTCGTCTGCGCCGAGGACGGCGCGCGGGCGCGCGCGCTCGCCACGACCGGCGCGCTGTGGGCCGCGCAGGTCGCCGTGACGGGCGACTTCGGCCACGGCCTCGTCGACCCGTCGGAGATCGACGCGGGCGCGCTCTCGGCCACGGGGCGCGCGGTGTTCGACGCGATCCTGCGCGACGCGGTGCTCGGCACCCCGGGCGAGTGCCGCGCGCAGCTCGAGCGGCTCCGCGAGCAGTACGGCGCTGACGAGCTGATGATCGTGACCTCGACCCACGACTTCGACGCGCGCGTCCGCAGCTACGAGCTGCTCGCGCGCGCCTTCGCGTGCTAGCGTGCGCGCCGGCGCGATCGCCAGCGAGGGCGGGACCATGACAGACAAAGACATCCGCGGCGCGCTCGAGCGCGCGCGGGCGGCCGGGCGCAAGGTTCGGCTCACGCACCGGGTCCTCGCCGACTTCTTCAACGGCTTCGTCCTCGACGTCAGCGACGACCTGGTCTACCTGCGGATCCTGGCGGACTTCCGCTTCGACGACTTCGCGGTGCTGCGCCTCGCCGACATCGAGGAGGTGCGCTCGGGCCCCAACGAGCGCTTCTTCGAACGGGTCCTGCGGGCCGAGGGGCGTCTCGACGCGCTCGCACCGGCGCCTCCGCTCGAGCTCCGCAGCTTCACGATGGTGCTCGCCGGCTTGCTCGAGCTCGATCCCTACGTGACGATCGATGAGGTCGACGGCTTCCACGTCGGTCGCCTCGAGCGGGTCGAGGACGAGGCGATCCACCTCAGGTTCATCCAGGTCAAGGGCACGGTCGAGCCGGCGCCGCGCGTCATCGCCATCGACTCGATCTACGTCGTGACCAGCGGGGGCGACTACCTCGCGATGTTCCGGAAGTACGGCCGCTGGGAGCCAGCGGACGAGTAGCGCGCGGGGCCAGCCCGCGCCGTGATCGGCCCCGCGGGCTCGACCGTGCCGATCGCGTGCGCGCGCGCTATGGTCCGACCATGCAGCGCGCGCTCTTCGTACTCGCCCTCGCCGCCTGCGGCGCGGAGACCGGCGAGGCGCCGCCCGCCGACGCCGCCACCGACGAGGCGAGCGGCGAGCTCCCAGCGTCGCGCGCCGGCGGCGAGCTCGTCGGCGTCGCCGCCCAGCCCTTCGCGCGCGACCTGCAGTGGATCAACGGGGAGCCGCGCACGCTCGAGTCGCTGCGCGGCCGCGTCGTGTTCGTGCGCTTCTGGACCGACACCTGCCCGTACTGCCAGGCGAGCGCGCCCGGGATCCAGCAGCTGCACGAGCGCTACGGCGGCGAGGGCTTGGTCGTGCTGGGCCTGTATCACCCCAAGCCGCGCGGCGCCGAGGTCGACGTCGACGCGGTGCAGCGGCGCGCGCGGGAGCTCGGCATGGAGTTCTCGATCGCCAGCGACCCGCGCTGGGACACGCTCGATCGCTGGTGGCTGCGCGCCGGCGCGGCGCAGCGGCGCGCGACCTCGGTGAGCTTCATCCTCGATCGCGCGGGCGTCGTTCGGTGGATCCACCCGGGCCCCGAGCTTCATCCGGGCGGGCCGCCCGATCACGAGCAGTGCCGCGCCGACTTCGCGGACGCCGAGCGCGTGATCCAGGCGCTGCTCGCGGAGCAGGTCGGCTGAGGGATCGCCGCGAGGCGCTTCGGTTAACACTTCGCGGGCCCGCCCGTCGTAGGGTGGAGACCCGTGCGCGCGCCCCCCGTCAGCCCCGGCACCGTCGACTCCGAGGAGGAGCCGCCGGACGATCGCGCACGCGTCGAGGAGGCGGCGAGGGGAGGGCGGCGCGCGTTTCAGCGGCTGTACGCGCGCTACTACGCGCCGGTGCGGGCCGTCGCGCTCGCCAACCTCGGCTGGCCCGAGGCCGATGACGTAACCCAGGAGGTGTTCCTGCGCGCGTGGGAGCGGCTGCCGCAGCTGCGCCACCCGGAGCGGTTCGGGCCCTGGCTCCTGCAGATCGCGCGGAATCGCTGCGTCGATCACCACCGCCGCGCGCGGGTCGTGGGCGCGCCGGCGGAGCGCGGCGCGCTCCCTCCTCCTGTCTCGGAGGCCATGGAGGTCCTGCGCGCCATCCAGCGGCTGCCGTCGGCGTACCGCGAGACCCTGGTGATGCGGCTCGTCGAGGGCATGAGCGGGCCCGAGATCGCGTCGCGGACCGGGCTCACGCCGCGCTCGGTCCGCGTCAACCTGCACCGCGGCATGCTCAAGCTGCGCGCGGCGCTCGGGGAGGAGCTCCCGTGAACGATCCAGAACTCGAGGGCTTGTGGGATCCGAGCGCGGGCGCGGGCGGGTACACGCGCGCGCTCGAGCGGCGACTTCGTCCGCTGCGCCGCGACGAGCCGCCGCCGCTCGTGCTGCCTGAACGCGCGACGAGGACTCCGTCGCGGGTCTGGACCTACGCGGCGGTCGCGTTCGCGGCTGCGGTCGCGCTCGTGTGGGTCGCGCGGCGCGGCCCGGAGGAGCCCGCGCCGTGATCGCGCGCGCCCCGGAGCGCGAGCCGCCGCGCGAGGAGCAGGGCCGCCCGCCTGGCGCGTCGTCGCGCTCTACGGCGCCGCGAGCTGTCAGGGCGAGCCCCTCGAGTCAGGCGCGCCGCTGCTCGAGGGGCGCGCGCGTGCACACCGGCGAGGGCGCGGCGATCCTGGCGAACGGACCCGGTCGCGTCGAGCTGCACCGAGCAGCGAGCCATCCACGCCGGCGGCGCGCTCGAGGCTCGTCCGCGGGCGGGCCTGGATCGAAGCTGCCCGAGCGGGCCGACGCGTCGCCCTGGCGCGTTCGGGTCGGCCCGCTCGAGGCTCACGACCAGCGCGGCGCGCTTCGTCGCCTGGCGCGACGGTCAGGACGAGCTCGGGATCGAGCTCGTCGAGGGGGCCGCGTGGTTCCCGGGCCACGACGCGCGCGCGTCCGCGGGCGAGACCTGCCGCGCGTCCTTCGAGCTCGGGCCCGTCGAGGGGCTGGGGGCGCTCGAGTGTGAACCCACGTCGGAGCCGAACCCGCGTCGCGGTGGTTAACGCTTCCCGGGACGCGCCGTCTCCTCGGCGTGCGAAGCAGCTTCTCCGCTCTCCCCGCTCCCCCCGCCCTCATCGCCGCCCTCATCGCCGCGCTGTGGATCGGGCTCGCCTGCCAGACCGCGGGGCCGGCAGACGCGCCCCAGGCGTGCGCCGAGCGTGACCTCCATCGCGCGCGCCCGCCCGTGAGCTCGTCGTCCCGCGAGGACGGCGCGACCGCGTCGTCCGCGAGCGACGCGCTGCTCGACCGCCACCCCAGCGTCGCCGACCCGCTGCTGCTGACGACCATGGCGCTCGAGCGCTCGCTCGAAGCGCTCGCGTCGCGCTCGCCGAAGTGGCGCGCGCGCGCTCGCGCGACCGCGCGCGCGCTCGTCGACGAGCGCCCGTCGGTGCGCACCCTCGTGGCGCTCGCGGTCGCGATCGACGAGCTCGCGCGCGCGCAGGTCTCCGCCGGTCCGGGCGTCGGCCCGTTCGCGCCGGACAGCGTCGCGTGGTCGCGCCTCGAGGCGCTCGCCGACGGGGCCGCCGCACACGTCGCGCAGCTCGAGCTCCTGGGGCTCACCGCGCCGTCGCTGCATCGAGACATGTCTGAAGAAGCAAGTGGATCGCGGGGCGCGGACCGACGCTCGATCCAGGCGCTGCGGGAGGCGCTCGCGCGGCTCCCCGAGCAGCTCGCCGAGCCCGACGAGGACGCGCGCCGCCGCGTCGAGGACGCGATGGCGAGCCTGCGCGCCGACGCGCCGAGCTTCCCCTTCGAGCGCGAGCTGAGGATCTGGCGCGACGAGCTGCGCGCCACGGGGCAGGCGGCGCGCGCGTGGAGCGAGCGCCGCGATCGCTGCGACGACGGGCCGCGCCGCCGCGCGCGTCAGTTCGCCGACGAGGCCGACGAGCTCGTCGCGCTGCTCGACCTCTACTCCGCTGCGGGGTGCTGAGGCCGCGACCGCGTCGGCGTCGCGCGCCAGCACGCCTGACGCGTTGGAGCCGCCCGCGCCGCCTGTGAGGGCGTGTGCCCAGGAGTGAGCGCACAGGCTCGGAGCGCGCGCCGCTGGCTTCACGATCCGCTCGGTGTTATGGACGGCGCGTCGCTCGCGAGCGCAGCCCCGCGTCGTCCCCCCGAGCATGTCTGACCCCGACCCCGCGCCGCCGAACTCCGCGAGCGCGCGCGAGCACACGTCGCGGGGGGTCGGGCTCACGCTGTTCTCGGCCGCCTGCGCGGCGCTGTACTTCATCCCCTTCAAGCTAGCGAGCTCGCTCGCGCCGCGCGGGGCCGTGGTGTTCGCGGCGATGCTCGTCGCGGCGGTCGTCAACACGCTGCTGTCCCTGCGTCGCGCGACCGCGCGTCCGCGGCTCGATCGGATCACGAGCGCGACGATCGTCGTCCTCGGCGTCCTGACCGTGATCGGCAACCTCTGCATCGCCCACGCGCTGGTGCTCGTCGACGCGGGCGCCACGAGCGTGCTGCTGCAGACGCAGATCCTCCTCGTCGCGCTCGGCGGCTGGCTCCTGCTCGGCGAGCGCCTCTCGGCGCGCTTCATCGTCGGCGCCGGGATCGTGCTCGCGGGGCTCGCGGTCATGCAGCGCCCGGGCGTCGCGCTGCAGGAGGTCGAGGCCGCGGGCCTCCTGTGGGCCATGGGCGGCACCGTGAACTTCGCGTTGATGACCCTCTGGATCCGCTACGCGATCCACAGCATCGAGCCGGTGTTCGCCAACGCCGGGCGCCTGTGGCTCGCGGTCGCGCTGCTGCTCGCGCTCCCGGGGACGGCGGGCGCGGTCGTCGAGCTCGACGCGCGGGTGTGGCTCTTGTGCGCCGCCGCGGGGCTCGCCGGCCCCGTGATCTCGCGCCTCGCGGTGATGTACGCGCTGCGCCACGTGACGGCCTCGCGCGCGGCGCTGATCGGCTTGAGCACGCCGGTCGTCGCGTTCGCGCTCGACTACCTGCTGCTCGACGTCGTCCCGCAGCGCCATCAGCTGCTCGGCGCCGCCGTCATCCTCCTCGGCCTCGGGCTCCCGGTCGCCGAGATGCTGCGCCCGCCCAGCGGCCCGTGACCGTCGCGCGCGAGTCTCCGCTTGCGGGTCGCCGCGCCTGCGTCTATGCTGCCGACAGCATCCGTCTCTCGCAGGCGGCGACATCATGTACTTCGCGCCCTTCATTTGATCCTGTCCCTTGAGCCATGACGCTTGAGGCTGTTCGTCGCGGCGCGCGCGAGTCATCGCGCGACCGCTGACGTGGGTGTTGACACGGATTGAGGTCCGCGCGTCACGTCCTCGGCGTCGCCCTGCGCGGCGACGCCCCGAGGACCGACGGGCCGGGCCGCGGAGGAGACGCGATGCAATTCTTTTCGAAGCCAATTGAAGAACATGAAGAAGTCCCGCTCGCCGACGACGGGCGCTGGGAGCAGCTGATCGACCGCTGGGCGGCGCGGGCTCTGGGTGAGCGGCCCCGCGAGCAGGGCGCCGAGGAGGGCAACGCCTGCTACCTCGCGCTGGTCGGCGAGTGGCACGAGCCGGCGCAGCGCGAGGCCCAGCTCGCCGAGCTGCTCGCGCTGGTGCAGGCCCAGGGCGATCGGGTCGTCGGCCACGAGGCGCTGCGGCCCCGCCGGATCGACCCGCGGACCTACATCAGCCCGGGCGCCGCGCGGGCGCTCGCCGCCCGTGCGCGCGAACAAGGCGCGAACTTGCTCGTCATCGACGCCGAGCTGAGCCCCTCGCAGACGCGCAACCTCGAGGACGCCACGGGGCTCGCCATCAGCGACCGCGAGGTCGTGATCCTCAACGTGTTCCTCAAGCACGCGCGCACGCGCAAGGCGAGGATCCAGGTCGAGATCGCGCACCTCGAGTACCTCCGCCCGCGCATCCGCGGGCTCGGGCTCGAGATGGATCAGCAGGCGGGCGGCATGATGTACGCGCGCGGCCCCGGCGAGACCGCGTCCGAGCTGCTCGCGCGGCAGCTCGACGGGCGCCTCGAGCTCCTGCGCAAGGCGTTCGAGAAGCTCAAGCGCGCCGGCGAGAACCAGCGCAAGCGCCGGCGGGCGTGCGAGCGCGTCGTGCTCGTCGGCTACACGAACGCGGGCAAGACCTCGCTCATGAACGCGCTCACCGGCGCCGGGCTCTCGGCCCGCGACATGCCCTTTGAGACGCTCGACACGACGTCGCGCAGCCTCACGCGCCACGGCGGCGACGTCGTCCTCAGCGACACGGTGGGCTTCATCCGTCGGCTCCCGGCGCGCCTGCTCGCGAGCTTCGAGTCGACGCTCGCGGAGGCGCGCGAGGCGTCGCTGCTCGTGCTCGTCATCGACGCCTCGGATCCCGAGTGGGAGATGCACGTCGAGACCACCGAGACCGTGCTCGCGCGGCTCGGCGCGGGCGAGCTGCCGCGCTACTACGTGTTCAACAAGCGCGATCGCCTCGAGCACGCGCCCGCGGCCGCGCGGCTCGAGGCGCTCAGCGGCGGGCGCCCCTACGCGCTGCTCAGCAGCGGCGACGAGGCGGCCGTCGCCGCGCTCAAGCGGGCGCTGATCGCCGCGGTCCGTCACGAGCATCGGCGCGCGCGCCTGTTCTTCCCGTACGCGGCGACCGCCGCGCTCACGCGCGTGTACGCCGAGTGCCGCGTGCACGAGTCCGAGGCCGACGCGCGCGGCCTCTGGCTCGAGGTCGAGGGCCACGCGCGCGTCGTCGACGAGCTCGAGAAGACGCTCGCGGGCGCCGAGGAGGTGCAGGCGTGACCGCGATCGATCAACATCGCGCGCGCGTCGAGGCGCGCGGGCTCGCCATCGAGACCGCGGGCGGGCGCCCGCTCATCCACGGGCTGTGCGTCACGCTCGGCCGCGAGCGCGTCGCGCTGGTCGGGCGCAACGGCGTCGGCAAGAGCACCCTGCTCGAGGTCCTGTCGGGTGGGCGCCCGCCCGCGCGCGGGGAGCTGATCACCCGCGGACGCGTCACGCTGGTGCCCCAGCTGCTGCGCCCGGAGGACACGCGCGCGCGGCTTGAGGAGCTCACCGCGCGCGCGGGTGAGGACCCGCGCTTCGCCGAGGGCTGCGCCCGCGAGCTCGCGCGCGTCGGGCTGCGCGAGCTCGACTCGCTCGCGTCGTCGGGGACCAGCCGCGGCGAGGCCCGCAAGCTCCAGCTGCTCGCGGCCAAGCTCGACGCGCCGGCGCTCTTGCTGCTCGACGAGCCGACCCGGGATCTCGACGCCCGCGGGATCGCGTGGCTGCGCGGCTGGCTCCCGAGCTGGCCCGAGGGCGCGCTGGTGGTCTCGCACGACCGCGGCCTGCTGCGCTGCTTCGAACACTTCGTCGTCGTCGCCGAGTCGGGCTGCCGCTACGCGCCCGGGAGCTTCGACGCGCTGCAGCGGACGCTCGAGTCCGAGCGCCTCGCGCGGCAGCGGCAGTACGTCCGCACCCTCAGCGCGCTCGAGCACGAGGAGCAGCACAACGACGTCGTGAACCGGAGGCGGCGGCGCAAGAAGAACGTCGGGCGCCTGCACGAGCTCGATCGCTGCACGCCGCGCTCGCGGCTCAACAAGAAAGCCAGCTACGCGCAGGAGAGCCAGGCGCGCGTCGCCAGGATCCGCGCGGCGCGGATCGACGCCGCGCGGGCCTGGGCCAAGGCGACTCGCCGCGCGCTCGAGATCCAGCTCCCGCTCGAGCTGCAGGCGCCGACGCTCCGTCCGCCGGCGGGCCCCGTGATCGAGCTCGATCACGTCGCGGCGGCGGCCGACGGGCGCGCGCTGTTTCACGGGCTCAGCGCGCGGATCAGCCGGGAGCGCGTCGCGGTCCTCGGGCCCAACGGCGCCGGCAAGACCACGCTCCTGGGCGTCATGCTCGGCGAGCGCGCGCCGGCGACCGGCGTCGCGGCGCGTCGCCGGGGGCGGATCGGCGCGATCGCCCAGGGCGCGAGCGACTGGCGCTGCGACGAGAGCCTGCTCGACCGCCTCGGCGCGAGCGCGTCGCTCGACTCGCTCGACGCGCTCGCGCGGCTGCTGCTCGCGCACCGCTTCCCGCTGGCGCTGGCCGAGCGCCCGCTGCGTTCGCTCAGCCCCGGCGAGCGCGTGCGCGCGGCGCTGATCTGCCTGTTTCGACGCGCGCCGGCGGTCGAGCTGCTGGTGCTCGACGAGCCCACCGACGGCCTCGACCTCGTGGGCCTCGCGGCCCTGCAGGACGCGCTTCGAACATGGCCTGGAGGACTGGTCATCGTCAGCCACGACGACGAGCTCCTCGACGGGATCGGCGTCGACGCGCGCCTCGTGCTCGACGGCCGCGGCGGCCACCGCTGGCTCGAGGGGGGCGCGCGCGCGTCGTGACGCGCGCTCACGGCGGCGGCGCGGGCTCGGGCGCCCCGGCGAAGGCCGCGAGCAGCCGCTTGATGTTGTCGAGCAGCGCGCGCACGCGGAGATCCTCGCGGCTCGCCCTCGGCGAGAGCGCGCGCACCACCACCGTGCTCCCAATAATGTCCTCAAGGACAGGAGATAGCGGCGCGCCGCGATCGTCGAGCACCGGCGGCAGCACGGGCCCGTACAGCAGCCCCTGACCGTCGCGCGCGAGCTGCTGCAGGAGCGCGACGTTGGCCGAGCGCAGCCACGGCGTCGCGCGGTGGCTGCCGCCGCCGCGCAGCGGCAGCCCGCGCGCGCGCTCGCCCGGCGACCACAGCAGCAGCGCGTGCTCGGCGAGCGCGTCGAGGGTCGCTGGACGGCCGTGGCGCTCGAGATACGGGGCGGACGCCCGCAGTCGCGTCGGCAGGCGCATCACGACGTGGGAGAACCAGCCCTCGCGGTCCGGCGCGTCGCCGAAGTGCAGCATGAGGTCGAAGGGCTCGCTCAGCAGCGTCAGCGGGTCCTCGGCCTCACGCAGGTCGATGTCGAGCTCGGGCGCGGCGTCGCGCAGCAGCGTCAGCGCCCGCGCTCGCGGCCCGACGTCCAGGCCCAGCGGGGTGACCAAGCGCAGCAGGCCGCGGGTCTCGCCGCGGGACTCGCGGGCGCGCGTGACCAGCTGCTGCGCGTCGCGGAGCAGCGCGGTGGCCCCAGACAGCAGCTCGCGGCCGGCGGTGGTCGGCTCGGCTCCCCGCGCGGTGCGTCGCAGCAGCGACACCTCGAGCGCGGCCTCCAGCCGCTCGACCTGCCTTCGGAGCCGCGCGCGCGAGCGCCGAGACGCTGCGGCGGCGCGCTGAAACGACCCGTGCTCGACCACCAGCACCAACGCGCGAAGATCCGAGAGGTCCACGAGCTCAGCATGGCACACGCGCGCGCGGCCGATGGCCGCTTCCCAGACCTCCGCGCCCCAACGCCGCCAGGAGGCAGATCCTCGAGCGCGCGCGCGCGCGCTGATCGAAACGCGGCCAGCAGGTGTTCGGGACGCGCGCGCGCGCTCGAGTCATCGTGAACGTGAAGGAGACCTGCCCATGTCGACGACGACCTCCCCACGAGCGAGTGAGCTCTCCACCGCACGCGACGCGGCGTCGCGCTACATCGCGCCGTCTCCCCGAGAGCTGCTCGCGGCCGTGCGCGCGCGCCGGAGCGTGCGCACGTTCTCCGGCGAGCGCCTGCGGGCGGAGCACATGGACGTGATCACGTCGTACCTCGCGGATCCTGCGGCGATGCGCGGTCCGCTCGGCGGGCGCGTTCGCGTCGCGCTGCTCGACGACGTCGACGGGCATCGCGAGATCGGCACCTACGGCTACACCAAGGGCTTTCGCTCGCTGCTCGTCGCCATCGCCAGGCCCGAGCCGCGCGCGCTCTTCGAGCTCGCCTACGTGCTGCACGGCCTCGTGCTGCACCTCACGCACCTCGGGGTCGGGACCGTGTGGATGGGCGGCGCGTTCAACCCGGCTGACGTCGTGAAGCAGACGCGCGTCGACGCGGGCGAGCTCATCGGCGCGATCGTCCCGCTGGGCTACGAGGGCGGGCACAAGCGCCTCATCGACTACGCCGCGCCGCTCATCCTCAAGGCGACGAAGCGCAAGCCCGTGGATCACAGCTGCTTCCTCGGGGAGCTCCAGACGCCGCTTCGCGGGCGCGCGCCCTCGCTCCTCCCGGCGCTCGACGTCGCTCGACGGGCGCCCTCGGCGAAGAACCGCCAGTCGTGGCGCGCGGTCGTCAGCGCGGACGAGCGCCGCGTTCACATCTACGCCGCGTTCAGCCTCCGCGACGAGGTCGGCACGGGCCGCAAGCAGTACGCCTGCTCCCCGGAGTACCTGGATGTCGGCACCTGGTACCGAAGCCTCGACATCGCGCTCCAGGTCGAGGGCCTCTCCGGAACGCTCGTCGTCGCGGACCCGCAGCTCCCCGTCCCCGACGGGGCGGA
Source organism: Myxococcales bacterium (assembly GCA_020633295.1). Lineage (GTDB taxonomy): Bacteria > Myxococcota_A > Polyangia > Nannocystales > Nannocystaceae > JACKDW01. The sequence goes on from JACKDW010000023.1 coordinate 65,140, forward strand.
CCTCGAGTACCTGGCGACCTGGACGCGCGACGCCTAGCGGCCCCGCAGTGCGCTATGGTGACGGCGACTCGGATCCGACCTGTCGAGCGAGAGGAGTTCGATGGTCATCACACGCCGCCCCGCCTTTCTCCCCACGATCACGCTGCTCTGTACTGCCTCGCTGGGCGCCTGCGCCGCGCAGACGCCCGCGCCCTCCGAGCCTGCGCCCACGAGCGCGCCTGCGGTCGACGACGCCGACCAGGCGCCCGAATTCGACGAGCGCCGCGCGAAGCTGCTCGCGGAGCTCGAGGCCGAGCGCGCCGCCGATCCGGGCGCCGGCGAGCCACGCTACGCGCTCGCGCGCTTCTACGCCAACACGGGCGCGCCCGAGCGGTCCCTCGCGCTGCTGCGGGAGCTCGTCGCGATCGCGTCCTGGGACCTGGCCCCAGAGCCCGATGACTTCGGCGAGCTCGCGCAGCGTGAGGAGTTCCAGCGGCTCACGAGCGCCCTCGCCGCGCGCGTCGAGCCGATGACGCCGAGCCCCGTCGCCTTCGAACTCGACGCGCTCGACCTCGCGCCCGAGGGCGTGGCCTGGGACGCGAAGCGCGGCCGTCTGCTCGTCGGCAGCATGCACCAGCGCGCGGTCCGCTGGGCTGACAACACGGGCGTGACGCGCGTGCTCGTCGCGCCCGCCCAGGACGGGCTGCTCGGCGTGCTCGGGATCGAGGTCGAGGCGAGCGCCGACACGCTGTGGGTCGCGAGCGCGGTCGCGCCGTTCATGCAGGGGTATGACGACGGGCTCGCGGGGCGCTCGGCCGTCTACGCGTTCTCGCTCGAGGACGGGCGCACGCTCGGGCGGTGGGAGCCGCCGAGCGGGCCCGCGCTGCTCAACGACCTCACGGTCACCGCGGACAACGAAGTCTACGTCACCGAGTCGATGGGCGGCGGCGTGCTCCGACGCCCTGCGGGGGAGCCGTCAGGCGCCTTGCGACCCTTCGTCGCCGCCGGCACCTTCATCGGCGCGAACGGCATCGTCACGTCGCCCGACGACGCGGCGATCTACGTCTGCGATCTCCACGGCGTGCACCGAGTCGATCGCGCCTCGGGCGTGATCACCAAGCTCGAGCCGCCCGCGGGCGTCTCGACGCTCGGGGGCATCGACGGCCTCGATCGCCGCGGCAGCACGCTCGTCGGCGTGCAGAACCTGTTCAGCCCCGGGCGGATCTGGGCGCTGCAGCTCGACGCCGCGGGGCGGGCGGTCACCGGCGCGACGCGCCTCGACGACAACCACCCCCGCTACAAGGGCCCGACGACCGGCGCCGTCGCGGGCGACCGCTTCCTCTACCTCGCCAACGCGTCCCTGCAGATCAGCGGAAGCACCATGGGCCCGGCGCCCGCGGGCGCGCGTCACGTGATCCTCGGCCCCGCGCTGCCCTGACCGCGCGACCATGTCGAGCGCGCGCCGGTCGTCGGCGTCAGCCCACCCGGCCGACGCGGAAGTACAGCGGGAGCCGGATCGCGCGCGCGACGTCGGCGGGGCCGCCTCGCTCCCACGCCGCCGCGAGCCGGGCCTCGATCGCCGCGGTCGCGCGGCGCCCGTGCGCGCGGCGGTAGGCGCCGGCCGCCGACCACGTGTTGAGCTTGCCGAGCAGCTGCGCGAGCGTCCACTCGAGCTCGATCGCCAGCGGCGGCAGCTCGATCGGCGCGAACGGGAACGGCAGCCCGCGGTAGCGCTCGCGCACGTGCTCGAGCTGCGGCGCCCAGTAGGGCCCGAGCAGCTCGCGCGCGTACTCGTCGACGATCGCGTCCACGGCCGGAGACGTCTCAACGCTCACCCCGTAGGTCCATGCCGCGAGCACGCCGCCCGGCCGGACCACGCGGCGGACCTCGGCGTAGAAGCTCGACAGCTCGAACCAGTGCAGCGCCGCGGCGACCGTGACGAGCTCGACGCTCGCGGGCGCGAGCGAGGTCCGCTCGGCGCGCTCGTGTCGGTACTCGACGCGCGGGTGGGGACGCGCGCTCGCCAATTGCTCCGCGCTCGCGTCAGTCGCGACGACCGCGTCGAAGCGCTCGGCGAGCGCGACCGCAGCCTGCCCGCTGCCGGTCGCGCAGTCCCAGCACAGCGCGCGACCGGGCGCCACGCTCGCGAGCCGCTCGTAGAGCGCGTCCGGGTAGCGCGGCCGGTAGCGGGCGTAGCTCTCCGACGCGTCCGAGAAGTGATCCGGGAACGCGGCCGCAGGAGGCGCCGAGGCGCGCGCGTCGTCGTCGCGCGAGGTCAACGGGTCCACGCTACCAGATCGGCGCCGAGGCGACGGCGCCTCGTCAGCCCGGCGCGTCGAGCGAGCGAAGGCAGCGCGCCGCCGCGAGCAGGCCGATGAACACCTGGTAGATCCAGCGCCTCGGCGCGCGCACCCGGGCCGCGAGCGCCGGCGTCTGCGGGCGCGCGCTGGCGACGAGCTCGCTGAAGCGCCCGTTGTAGCGCCAGTCGCCAGCGATCAGCTCGAGCTCGTCGGGGGCGCGGCGCAGCAGCACCACGAGCAGCGCGACGCAGGCGTCGGCGACGGGCGCGTCGCGTTCGAAGCCGATCACCGTGCTGCGCTTCCACGACTTCAGCCGCGCGAGCACCTCGGGTCGGCCCAGCAGCGCGCGGTACTCGGCGAAGCGCGCCGCCGCGGTCGCCGGGTCCGGCGCCGACTCGCTCGCGTTCCACAGCGCCTGCGCGCGCGCGCGCGTGTCCGCGGGCGGCGGGCGTTCGCGATCGAAGACGATCGTCGGGCGCAGCAGCTCGCGGTTGAAGTGGGCCCGGAACGCGCGTGACCGCTGGGCCAGCTCCGGGTTGGCGCGCTCGCACAGCGCGTCGAAGCCCCTGCAGGCCTCGTGCACCCGCCACATGTTGTCGGTCGGCGTCTCCTGCCCGCCGAAGAAGCTGTAGCGCGAGACGTCGACGATCGTCACGCGCGCGTCGCCGGCCAGCCGCGCGATGTCCTCGTGCGCGCCGCGGACGTTGTACTGCCCGCTGTAGAACACCACGAGCAGACGCTGGTCGCGGTCCCCCAGGCGCAGGCGCGCGGCGACCCGCGGCAGCAGCCCGCGGTTGCCCAGCGGCGTCGTGACGATCAGCGTGATCGTCTCGGCGTCGGCGCCGAAGCGCGTCAGCGCCTCGACGAAGTCGTCGAGCGCCGCCTCGCTGCGGGCGCGCGCCTCGTCGCCGCGAGCGTCGAGATCGTAGCGGTGCATGGGCCCGAGCCCGCCCCACATCGCGTCCTTGAGCGCCGGCGTCGGCCCCTCGTCCTTCGGGCGCGAGAGGATCCGCAGCTGCGGACCGCGCTCGACCCCGAGCGCCGCGAGCGCCCGCCACAGCACGTTGTCGTCGTCCTCCTGATCGCCGATCCCCGCGGCGCGGGCGAGCGCGCGACCGAGGGGCGAGGGGACCTCCGGGCGCGCGCGCAGCTCGAGCAGCGCGCGCAGGCAGGCGCCGACCTCGTAGCCTTCGGGGCCCGGCTCGACGTCCGAGGGCAGCGCCGCGAGCAGCGCGCGCAGCTCCTCCTGGGCCGCGTCACCGGGGCTCACGCCAGCGCCGACTCCTTCGTCGAGTCATGCACGAACAGGCAGGTCCCGCGCAGGCTCTCGACCACGGCCCGCAGCGCGTCGACGTCGAGCGCGTTGGAGAGCCCCAGGATGTGCAGGTCGGCCTGCGGCGTGCGCTCGCGCAGCTCGTGGAAGCTCGCGTGCTCACAGAACAGCTCTGTCCCGGGGGGCAGGCGCGCCTCGTCGCGCAGGCGCGTCAGGTAGCGCAGGCCGTTCTCGCGCTCGGCGGGGTCGTGGACCGCGGTCAGCATGCGGATGCGCGCGCCCCAGTTGCGCGCCAGCCGGATGCTCAGCAGCAGCGCGAGGTCGAGGTTGGGCAGCTGCAGCCCGAGCTGCCAGTCGGGGCTCTGCTCGCGGACCCAGATGTTCACCGTCTCCTCGTGCCCCAGTCCGGCGAGCTCGTGGGGCATCAGCAGCGCGAAGCCGATGTCGCGCAGCAGGCAGATCTCGAGCAGGCGCCGCAGCTCCTCGTCGCTGCGCTCGTGCGCGTGCACGAACATCACGTTGGGGCGCAGGAAGCTGCCCTCGAGCACGTTGGTGCCCACGCGCACGCCCTCGAGCAGCGTCGACGAGACGACCTCGGCGTGGTTGGCGACCAGCCCGTGCCCGCGCAGCGCCTCGATCTCCTCGTCGAGGCCGATCGGGATCGGCGGGTTCGCGGTCTGCCCCGGATCGATGTCGACGCGCGGCACGATCGCCAGCACCTGCACCGAGCCGCGCGGGTGCACGAGCGCCCGCAGCAGCCGGTGCTCGCCGACGAGCTGGCTCGTGCGCGTCACCGGCACCAGCAGGTCGGGCTTCCACGCCCGGTACTGCGGCCCGGTGAGCCGCTGCGACGCCTTGGCGATCCAGTCGGCGAGCGCGATCACGAGCCCGCTGCGCACCGTCTCCCACGGCGTCTCGAGGTTGCGGCTGGTCAGGAAGATGTAGATGACGACGACGATCGCCAGCGCGATCAGCCCGAGCGCGGGGCGGATCAGCACGACCGCGAGCACCGAGCCGGCGCTGCCGAGCAGCGGCACGATCCACGGCACCCGCAGCGTCGGGCGGAACGAGATCAGGTCGAGGCGCTGCTCGATCAGCACGACGAAGTTGATCGTCGCGTAGGTGAGCAGGAAGAACATCGAGATCATGCGCGCGACCCCGTTGAGCGACCCCAGCAGCAGCGCGACCAGCACGATCGCCGCGGTCATCAGCACCGCGCGCCGCGGCGTGCCCTCGTCCGGCGGCGCGTCGTGGTCGGCTGCCGCCGTCGCGCGGCCGCCGGTGATCAGGTCCGCGCCCGGCACCAGCCGGTGCTGCGCCAGCGCGTGCAGCACGTTGGGCGCGGCCACGGCCGAGCCGAGCATCGCCGAGAAGCACGAGGACATCAGCCCGATCATCACGCCGGGGCCCCAGGCCGCGTGGTCGATCGCGACGACGTAGTTGCTCTGCAGCTCGCTCGGGCTGGCGACGAGCGAGTACCAGATCGCGGTCATCAGGTAGATCGCGAGGCACACGCCCCAGGCCGAGAGCACGCCGATCGGGATGCTGCGGCGCGGGTTCCGGAGCTTTCCCGAGAGGCTCGCGCCCACCATGATCCCCGTCCCGGACGGGAAGAACACCGCGAACAGGACCCAGAGGTCACCCCCGGCGAAGTCGCCGATCAGCTGCGGCGTGTGCAGCTCGGGCGCCGTCGCCAGCCCGCCCCACATGCAGCCGAGCGCGAGCGCGACGCCGATCATCACCACGCCCTGCATGCGCAGCGCGAGCGTCTCGCTCAGCAGCGAGAGCCCGAAGCCCGCCGTGTACACGCCGAGCAGCACGAGCGCGCGCGGGTGCTCGGGGAACAGGTACAGCCAGCCCTCGGCGAAGCCGTGAATGTACAGCGCGACGCTCAGCGCCTGCGCCAGGTACATCGGGATCCCGAGCGCGCCGCCGGCCTCGAGGCCGAGCGAGCGCGCGACCACGGCGAACGCACCGCCGGCGCCGATCCGGATGTTGGTCGTGATGACCGAGAACGAGAGCGCGGTCGCGCCCGTGATCGCGAAGGTCATCAGCACGATCAGCAGCCCGCCGAGGATGCCGGCGTTGCCGACGACCCAGCCCTGCCGCAGGTACAGGATGACGCCGATGATCGTGAGCGCGGTCGGGCGGAACACGCCCGTGAACGTCCCGAGCCCCCCGCTCCGCGGCGCGGCGGCGGTCGCCGCTGCGGTCGCCGCTGCGGTCGTCGCTGCGATCGCGGAGGAGTCGGCGGAGGGGGGCGCGCGCACGGGAGCAGAGTCTACCCGCGTTCACGCGTCGCGGTGCGCACGGCCCCGCGGGCGCTAGCGCGCCGTCGCTCGCCCGCGCATCAGCAGCAGGTAGGCGGTCGCCGAGACCAGGAAGCCGCTGAACCACGCGCCCTGGAACAGGAAGCTCAGGCTGGGGTGCACGAGGCCGAGCAGCACCGCGGCGATGCCGAGGACCATGGCCGCGATCGCGCGCACGTTGAACCCGCTGGTGTAGCGGTAGGGGCCGCGCGACTGGTAGAGCCCGGCGAGGTCGAGCTGCGTGCCGCGCAGCAGCCAGTAGTCCGCGATCAGCACGCCGCCGACCGCCCCGAGCAGACCCGAGTAGCTGACGAGCCACCCGATCAGCACGTCGAGGATGAGCCACGGGCACAGCAGCACGCCGAGCGCCGCCGCGATCAGGCCGCCGGCGCGGAACGAGATCCGGCGCGGGAACGCGTTCGAGAACGAGTTCGCGGGCGACACGATGTTGGCGGCGATGTTGGTCGAGAGCGTGGCGATCGCCAGGGTCAACATGGCGAAGAACGCGAGCGTCGTCGAGCCGCTCTCGCGCGCGAGCCGCTCGACGAGCTTGACCGGATCCCAGATCGCCTCGCCGTAGAGGATCACGGTCGCCGAGGTCACGACGACGCCCACGAAGGAGAACAGCATCATCGTCGTCGGCAGCCCGTACAGCTGCCCGAGCGCCTGCTCGCGCTGGCTCTTGCTGTAGCGCGTGAAGTCCGGGATGTTGAGCGACAGCGTCGCCCAGAAGCCGACCATCGCGGTGACGCCGGGCAGGAACACCTGACCCATCCACGCGAGCCCGCTGAGCTTGTCGGCCTCGGACTCGAGCGCGCTTGCCTTGTCGAGCACCGTCAGCAGCCCGCCCGCGCTGCTCGTCGCCCACCACAAGAGCGCCACGCCGACGAGCAGCAGAAACGGCGCGGCCAGGCTCTCGAGCCACTTGATCGACTCGGTGCCCTTCCACACGAAGTACACGTTGAGCAGCCAGAAGCCGAGGAACGCGAGCCACGAGGGCAGCGTGAGGCCGACGAAGGTCGCGCCGCCGCCGAGCGCGAGCCAGCCCGGCCACAGCAGCCCGATCATCGTCGAGAGCGCCTCGCCGCCGATGTAGGTCTGGATCCCGAACCAGCCGCAGGCCACGAGCGCGCGCGCGATGCTGGGGACGTGCGAGCCGCGGACGCCGAAGGGGGCGCGCGCGAACACGGGGAACGGGATGCCGTAGCGGGTGCCCGCGTGCGCGTTGAGGACCATCGGCAGCAGCACGATCAGGTTGCCGAGGCCGATCGTGATCATCGCCTGCCACCAGTTCATGCCGCTCTGCACCAGCTGGCTCGCGAGCACGTAGGTCGGCACGCACACCGCCATGCCGACCCACAGCGCCGCGAGGTTCCAGCGCGTCCACGTGCGCTCGCTGGCGCTCGTGGGGTTGAGGTCGGGGTTGTGCAGCTCGGGGTCGGACGGCGCGACGAGCAGCTCGACGAGCCCGTCGCGCTCGCGGGTTGTAGGGGCGCTCTGGCTTGCTGGCGGCATGGACATCCCTGTCAGGCTTCGCCGGGCCCGTCGCGGGCCCGCCCCGCGATGGTGGCACACCCCGGCGCGCTTGCGCAGCCGCGCGGCGCAATTCGTCGCCGCGTCGCGAGGTCGCCGGCGAGCTCGGGGATCAGTGCAGGAGGGCGCCCGTGCGCACGACCGCGTTGTTGCGGATGTCCATGTAGAACATCTGGTACTCGATCGGGTGGTAGTTCTGCGGCCCGATGATCCACAGCAGCGCGCGGCTCTTGAGGTCGCGCTCCGGGTCGCCGAGCCTCGTCACGCGCAGGAGGCCGCCGGTGCAGCGCGCGTCGGCGAACGCGGGCTTGACCGCCGGCGCCTCGGTGTCGAAGAACACCGCGCCCGCGTGCTCGACCGCGGGCACGTGCTCGTCGCTCGTGGTCCAGGAGAGCGGGTTGACGCACAGCAGCGCGCCCGCGGGCTCGCGCAGCGCGGCGAAGTCGAGCGCGCTCGCGCGGTACTCGGGGCCGCGCGCGTTCCAGGTCGCGACGCAGCCGAGCTGCTTCGGACCCTCGCAGACCGGCAGCCCGACGGACTCGGCGGTCAGCGGCGCCCCTGGCAGGTAGGCCGCGATCAGGCGCTCCGCGAGCGGCTGGCCGGCGATCCGCTCGCGCGCGAGCCGGGCCCCCAGCACGGCGCCCTGACTGTGTCCGGCGAGGATGAACGGGCGATCGCCGACGCGCGCGAGGAACTCGTCGAAGGCCGCCGAGACGTCCGCGTACGCGACGTCGATCGCGCGCGCGCCGGCCTCGTCGGCCTGCGTAAAGGCCCTCCCGTGCGCCTGCCGGTAGTAGGGCGCGTACACGGCGCAGCACGCGTTAAACACGCTCGCCTGGATCATCGTGCCGCCGCGCGCGGTCGCCTTGTGGATCTTCGGATCGTCGTGAGGCGCGTTCCACTGGCGCCCGAGCGCCGTCGTCGGGTGCAGGTAGAACACGGCCGCGGGCGCGTCGTGCTGGTCGATCGCCGGGGACGAGGGCAGCGAGACGTCGGCGCCGTCTGTCCCCTCGGGCAGCGCGGCCCAGGCCGTCGGTTCGCTGTACTTGGGAGCAGGTGGCGTCGCGCCCGGGGTAAACGGGCCGGGGTCGAGCGCGATCATCAGCCAGCGATCGACGGTCAGCGCCGCCGCGACGCCGCCCGCGAGGATGATGAGCGCGAGCGCGCGGAGGATTCTCGAACGCGCGGAGCGCTGCTTGGCCACGACCCCAGTCTACACGAGCCGCCGGAGCGCTCGCCACAGCCGCGGCGGTCGAGGCGGGGCGAGGCGACGAGACCGGGCACGAACGCGGACTCGGGAGCATGGACGCCTCCGTCGAGCCGTCGCGCGCGCTGGCGAAGCCGCCCATCGGTAGCCTCGCGTCCGAAACGGACGTGATGTCAGACGGCCGCGAGCGAGGAAGCGCGTCGAGCAAGCGCGTCGAGGAAGCGCGTCGAGCAAGCGCGTCGAGGAAGCGCGTCGAGCAAGCGCGTCGAGCAATCACGTCGAGGAGAGAAGGTGACCGCGACGAGGGGGTGCAAGAGATTCCGTGTTCTGCCACTTGAACCAACGCCCCGAAGAGGCGCCCCGGAGTCGAACCGGGATCACGTTTCTAAGAGATGTACTCCTGCAGGCATTCGCGGTCGAAGCTGGTGGATTTCGCGTCGCGCGAGCGCTCGGCCGGCGGGCCGAGCGTGCGCGAGTCGGAGGCGAGCCTCCTCTCGAGCTGTCGCTCGTGACAGGCGCACGAGTCGTTCGGCGGCGGCGCTCGCTCGCGGGTCTCGAGGGCGAGAGAAGGTGACCATGACGAGGGGTCGCAAGAGGAACTACACGCGTTCTGACCATTGAACCAGCGCCCCGCACACGGGGCGCCCCGGAGTCGAACCGGGATCTCGTATCTGGAAGATGTACTCCTGCAGGCATTCACGGTCGAAGCTTGAGGGGGACCTTTCGCGGCGTGAAGAGAGAGAGAGAGGGAGAGAGATAGAGAGAGAGAGGGAGAGAGAGAGAGGATCGCGACGAGGGGGTGTGAGAGCATGCTCCGCGCGCGTTGCCGTTACGCAAACGCCCTGCAGCGTGATAGGGCGCCCTGGAGTCGAACCAGGTTCTCGCGGCTTTCAATGATGTATTCCCACATGCATTCGCGATCGGGACGTGAGCTCTGGAAGGGCGTGGCGGGCGGCGACCGCAGAGCGGTCGCCGTCGCCGGGGATCACAGCGTGATCCCGTCGATCACCCCGACCCAGTGATCGGGGTGCAGCTGGCCGCAGGCGAACGCGGCGAGCAGCGTGAACACGGCGTCGCTGAAGCCGCCGACGTTGAGGATGTCATCCCGCTCGGGCGCCTGCGTGGTGCCGTAGGGCTGGATGTCGATGCAGGCCAGCTTGGCCTGCGGGTTGCGCCGCTTGTACTTCGTCCACTCCTCCATGACGGCGGTCCCGCGGAAGCCGACGCGGCGGTCGATCCATGACTCGTTGTCGGAGACGAAGACCACGAGGTCTCCCTTCGCGCGGCGGCGGTTGAGGTGGCGCAGCGGCGCCGCGCAGTCGGTGCCGCCCGAGGGCAGCCCGGCGAGCTTGGTCGCGTTCTTGAGCACGCTGTCCTCGGCCTTGAGCGCGCACGTGTTGACGCGGTGCGAGAACGGGATGACCTCGGCGCCAGGGTTGGTGCGCAGGAACGCCGCGCCGATGAGCGCCGCGACGTCGATGCAGCGGACCGCCGAGCTCGCGCCCGGGCGGTAGCCCGTGACCGGGCTGTGCATGGATCCCGAGATGTCCGGGAGGACATAGACCTTCCCCTCGACGCGCGGCACGTTGGCGATCGCGACCTCCATGGCCGCCTGCAGCGCCTGCTTGACCGCCGCCGGCACGTCGCGGGAGACCTGCGTGTGCGCGACCATGAGCTGGTAGGGGAACACCCGCGCGCGGCGGATCTGCTCCGGGTCGGCGAGGCGCGCCGCGATCCGCTCGGTGAGCGCCGCGTCGTTGAACACGCCGTGGCGGGCGAAGGTGTTGAGGTTCATGCGCGTCATCTGCCAGCCCGCGTCGCGGGCGACGCCGCACCAGGCGCGCTCGTCGAGCTCGAGGCTCGTGAGCAGCTGGAACGGGACCTTGGGCACCGGGCCGTCGCGGTCCTGCTTGTACGCCTCGTACGCCTTGACCGTGTCGGGCAGCGCGTCGGGGTCGTAGGGGCGCCCGACGAGGTAGCCGAAGAGCGCGCGGCGAGACGCGCTCGCGGGCTTCGGGTGCACCATCTTGAGGATGTCGACGAGCGAAGGGCTGTTGCCGACGCTCGCGCGGAAGATCGCGTCGTCCGAGCGCTGGTCGAGCCAGCGCCGCACGAGCCGCTTGGGCCGGGTGCCGAGCGAGCGGCGACCCGTCACGCCGGAGCGGAGGATCTGGACGAAGTTGCGCAGCAGCTTGCCGTTGTCGATCACGCGATCGAACACGCGCTCGCAGAGGGCGCCGTCGCGGGCCGCGAGGTGGGCGACGAGCAGCGCGGGCATATCCTTCATGTGCCCGCGCTCGCGGGCGTAGATCGCCGTCTTGGCGATGAAGCGCGGGTCGACCTGGGCGCACAGCTCGAGCACGGCGTCGAGCTGCTGCGCGGCGCCGGCGTAGAACGTGCTGTTGAGACAGCCGGTCGCCGCGTACTGGGCGAGCGCGTGGGTGGCCGCGAGGGAGTAGGCGACGCCGCCTGCCTCGTTGACCGTGTCGGCGTCGGGGACGTCGACGTAGGCGCGGAACAGCTGCTTGTTGGCCATGATGGTCTCTCCTTGCATGCCGCCGAAGCGGCCGACGTGCAGGGGTAGAGCAGCGTTCGCGCCAGCCGGCGCGCGGCGGCGCGGAGTCGTAGAGTTCGCTGTGTTTTCAATAATTTACGCGAGGCTTCGCGATGGCACAGATGCAACTAATTTATCAAAATTGATAAATCAACGCGCCAACAATATATGTCCACGAGTTCACGTTCGCGCCTCGCCGCGCGTCACGGCGCGTTCGGCCATCGGCGCGAATCGTTGCACCTGACCAAAGAGTCCTCTGGCGAGGACGCGGCCTACGGGCGTCGCTCGTCTCCGGTGAGCTCGCTCGCCCTCGGGGCGCTGTGCTCCCCGCGCTCCACGGCGTCATCGGGACCTCCGGTCGATCGCGACCGACCGGGCGAAGACGCGTGCGCTCAGAGCCGCAGGCCCGAGAGCCGCGGGGCGAGGCGCGCGAGCTGGGGCGTCTCGGTCGACGTGGTCGATGCGCCAGGCTCCGGGACCTCGGCGCCATCGGCCGGTGACGCCTCGGTCGGGGCGGTCGCGTCCGCGGGGGACGCGGGCTCGGCGGGCGCGGGCTCGACCGGCGCGGGCGCGGTGACCGGGGTCGGCTGCGCGGGCGCGGGCGCGGGCTCGGGCTGCGCGGGCTCGGGCTCCCCCCGCTTGCCGCGCTTGCGCTTGCCGATCAGCTCGTTGAAGTGGAAGCCGAGGCTGAGACCCAGGGTGTCGAAGCGCGAGGTGAACACGCCGGCGTTGGCCGGCACGCCGCTGAGCTCGCCGCAGCGCTCGGGGCAGGGCGCGATCGGGCGGATCTGGAAGCCCTTGCCGAACTGCTCGGTGACCTCCTGGCGCTGCTGGAAGATGTGCATGAAGCCGACGGTGAGCGAGACGCCGCGGAAGCTGCCGGTGACGCCCCCGCCGACGCCGCCGCGGTTGTAGGAGGGGAAGTCGAGGTGGGCGTAGTCGGGCTGAGACGCGCCTGTCTCAAAGAACCCGCCGCCGCGCAGCGTCAGGTGCCCGTCGAGCAGGTTGACGTCGCCGCCGAGGCGCACCGAGAAGGTGTCGCGCCAGTTCTTCTCGATGACCTGGTCCTGGATCGGCTGCCCGTTAATCGCGCCCTCGAAGTCGATGTAGTAGGCGTCGAGCGTGCCCCAGTTCTCCCAGAACAGGTCGAGCTCGATGTCGAAGCGCTCGCGGTCCGGGTCGCCCTTGAGCGGGTGGAGGTAGCGCAGCCCGCCGCGCAGCTGGACCGGCAGCGTGAACGTCATGGACGCGGTCACGTCGTCGCTGACGAGCGTCTCCTTGTCGGTGTCGACGGTGCCCTTGGGGTTCATGTTGATGGGGATGACGCGGCCGCCCGCGCCGATCTCGACGCGTCGGTGCGGACGCCCCCACAGGCCGATGATCGACGTGAAGCCGACGCGGTCCTTCATGTTCAGGTCCGTGATCAGCTGCGTGCTGCTCGCGTCGGGGATCGGGTTGAGCCCGGGCGTGACCGTCGAGTCGGCGACCAGCGCGTACTGCATGCTCGGCAGGTCGACGTACTGCAGCGTGATCCCGACGCCGAACTTCTTCGGCAGCTGCCAGGCGACCGCGAGCGAGTAGTAGATCAGCAGCACGTCCATCTTCGTGAGCAGGAACGACTGCGGGCCGTAGTCGGGGTACTCGTGGCGACCGACCGAGTTGGGGCCGTAGATGCCGGCGGCGAACATCCAGTTCTTCAGGCCGAAGTCCGAGCCGAGGAAGGCCGCGGCCCCCAGCGGGAACAGCTTGTTGGCGTTCTCCGCCAGCGGGAAGGAGGTCCCGGCGTCGTCGCCCCACACGTCCGACAGCGTCGCGCGCTGGAACGCGGTGTCGTGCCAGACGAGGTTGTGCGTGTAGAGGAAGCGCGTCCCGCCGAGCGCGGCGAGCTTGCCGGGGTTGTAGTGCAGCGCGGTGAGGTCGGCGGCTCCGACCGCGTAGGCGCCACCGCGGCCGAGGGAGCGGGCGCCGAGGTCGGGAATCTCGAACCCGCCGGCGTGGGCGTCGGCGGCGATCGTGAGCGCGCCGGTCAGCCCGAGGACGGCGAACGCGGCGCGGGGAGCGAGCGAGGGGTGGAAGCGGCGACGTCGTGTCACGATTTGCTCCGTTCTCCCGGGAGCCGCCGTCGCGGCCCGTTCCTCCGGTCTCGGCACGCTATCACAGCTTCGCGCGGGCGGCCCCGCGATGTGGGACCGCGACGCGCACGGCGGCTCGCTCGCGCGTCGATCTTTTTCTCGGGTGGTCGTGCCGGCAGGCGGCGGATTTTGGTACGGTGGAAGCGTGAAGGGCTCGCTCGCTCGCGCTGTACATCGAGGTCTCGACGTTCGCCACGGGCTGCTCGCGCTGGCGCTGGCGGCGTCGACGGGCGCGTGCGGCTGGGACTACACGCCCTCCGAGAACGCGCTCCCGACCCCGGCCGGCGAGACGTCGATGGGGGACTCGGAGGGGCCCACGCTCCCCGATCCGACCGAGACCGAGGGCCTCGCCGACGTCCCGGCGACCTACCGCTTTGACTGCGTCGACATCCAGCAGCTCGGCGACGCCGACGACACCGTCTTCCAGGTCGCGACGCTGCAGGACACCTGGGCCAACGACATCTCGAGCTTCAACCTCAGCATCCTCATCGACCTGCTCGAGGAGGACGAGGCCGGCGGCTCCGCGACGGTGCAGATCCGTTCGGGCGTCGGCACCAACTGGGGGGACCTGTGCGGCGAGCCCAGCACCATCTCCAACGAGGCGGTGGTGACCTTTGAGCCCGGCGTGACGAAGTACGAGCCGGTGCCGGACGGCACCGAGGATCAGTGCAGCCAGCCGGCGGACGCCGGGGCGTCGACGGGCACCTACACGCTCGCCTTCGGCAAGGAAGACATCATCAACATCTACGCCGAGGCCCCCGACGGCACGCCGTTCAACTGCGCGCTCGACGGGGCGCCGCCGGCGATCCCGGTGGCCGGCGTGAGCGCGACGATCACCCTGTCCGAGGACCGCGCGATGCTGTCGGGGACGCTCACGGGCTGCATGACGGAGTCGTCGGCGATGCAGCGCTGCTCGTGCCTCGGCTTCTGCGCTGGCAACCCGAACGACAATTGCCCGGGGTGCCCCAACGGCGCGATCCCGCTGGCGGCGCTGCTCGGCGGGATCAGCTCGACGCAGCACTGCACGGACCTCATGGGCGAGACCGCCTTCGACATCACGCTCGCGTTCACGGCGCGTCGCCTGGCTGCGGTGCCGGCGGTCTGCGGCTGAGCGCCTGCCTCGGGCTCACTCGCGGGCGAGCGGCACGCTCACGCACAGGCTGTCCTGACACGCGGGGCGCTCGCTGCCGAACTCGCGCAGGCAGTCGTAGTTGGCGACCGGGCCGCGGTAGTCGCTGCAGTCGAGCGGCGCCGCGTAGTCGGAGGCGTGGTCGCGATGGACGCCGACGCAGCGCACGTTGCTGCAGTCGGCGTGGACCGTGACGCACTCGTCATCGCGGGCGCAGGCGCGCCGCGCCGTCGGGATCGCGCGCTCCGGTCCGCGCTCGTCCTCCACAGACGCGGCGGGCTCGCGCGCGCGGCCGGGTCGTCGCGCGCGGCCGGGTCGTCGCGCGCGGCCGGGTCGTCGCGCGCGCGGGTCGTCGCGCGCGGCCGGGTCGTCGCGCGCGGCCGGGGAGCCTCCTGCGCGCGCTCGCGCAGGCCTGGGCCGCGGTCGCGAGCGTCAGCGCGAGCAGGGCGCGGGCGGCCGCCCGCGGGAACACCTGCGCTTCAAGCCAGTTTCGAAGCTCCCGCCAGCGGACGCGCGGGTCGAGCAGCGTCTCGTCGGCGCCGAGGCGCTCGGCGAGCGCCGCGTCGCCGGGGTCGCGGTGCAGGGCGTCGAGCGCCGCGACGTAGCGATCGACCTCGGCGTGATTCGCGAATTGTCCCTCGGCGACGAGCGCGTCGCGGCGCAGCGCGGTGATCCGCGCGAACTCGTGGAGGTCGAACTCCGGGTGGTACTGCGTGGCCCAGAACAGCGCGCCGCCGCGGCCCGTGTCGACCGCCTGCACGCGGGAGTGCGCGTTGCTCGCGAGCACGCGCGCGCCGGCGAGCTCGACGACCTCATCGTAGTGAATGGCGAACGACTGGAAGCGCGCCGGCTTGTCGCGCAGCAGCGGGTGCGCGCGGCCGGCCGCGGTCAGCTCGAGGTCGCGGATGATCCCGAACTCGCGCCCGCGGGGGCTCCTGGCGCAGGCGCCCCCGCACGCGACCACGGCGAGCTGCGCGGCCCAGCAGCTGCCGTAGCTCGGCACGCCCGCGTCGAGCAGCGCGCGCGCGAAGGTCACCTGTCGCCCCACGCGAGCGTCGCGCTCGTGGTGGTAGATGGTCAGGCTCGAGCCGGTCCACAGCGCGCCGTCGTAGTCGGCGAGCGCGACGCCCTCGGGCAGCGTGACCTCGGCGTCTGCGGGGAAGCCCGCGTCGATCGTCGCGCCTGGCACATGGGACAGGACACCGCGATGGAACAGGCGCCACGGCTCGCTCGCGCCGGCGCCGTGGAGCTCGGCGCGCGCGGCCGCGTGGTTCCCGTCGAGCACGAGCAGGCGCGGCGGTCGAGCGCCGTGGCTCACGTCGCTCACGGCTCGCTCCAGAACGACACGACGTCCTCGGGCCGCTCGCGCTCGCGGAGGACGGTGAAGGCGCCGTCGCGCTCGAGGCCGAGCACGCGCGGGAGCCCGCGGTTGCAGTGCCGTGACCACAGGCTGAGGGTGTAGGCGCCGACGTCGCGGATCGCGATGAGGTCGCCGGGCGTAAGCGCCGGCAGCTCGACCGCGCGCGCGATCACGTCGCCGCCGAAGCACAGCGGGCCGAGCAGCGTGACGGGGCGGCTCGGGCCGTGTTTGCGGCGACCGCTCGCGTCGAGCGCGATGAACTCGTGGCGCCAGTCCTGCGGGTGATACACGGCGCGCATCAAGAAGTCGGCGCCGAGGTGCAGCACCGCGAGCTCGCCGCCGTCGGCCGGCTTGACGTACTCGACGCGGCTGATCGCGAGGCCGCAGCCGGCCTGGACCGCGCGCCCGAATTCCGTCACCAGGCGACGCGCGCCGCTCATGAGCGCGGGCACGCGCTCCGCGAGCGCGCGGGTGTAGTCGGCGAGGCTCGGGGGCGCGTCGCTGGCGAGATAGGCCGTCGGCAGCCCGCCGCCGAGATCGAGCGCGCGCACCTGGTCGCGCCCGAGCTCCGCGTCGATGGCGTCGGCGAGCGCGTGGGTCCGCGCCGCCGCGTCGGTGAGCTGCTCGATCGAGCAGCCCTGAGAGCCGACGTGCACGTGCAGCCCGGTCAGCCACGGGCGCCGGCGGAACGCGTCGAGGATCGCGCCGCGCTCGCTCGCGAGCGCGACGCCGAAGCGGGAGCCGCGGGAGCCGACGCTGGTGATCGCGATGGCGCCGGCGCTGACGCCCGGGTTGATCCGCAGGCCGACGACGCCGGGCGCCGCCGGCAGCCGGCCGCGCAGCGCGTCGACGCGCGCGAGCTCGTCGAAGTTGTCGAGGTTGAGGTGGAGCCCGCGCGCGAGCCCGAACTCGAGCTCCTCCAGCGTCTTCGCCGGGGAGTCAAACACGATCTTGTCGGGGGGACAGCCCGCCGCGAGCGCGAGGTGGACCTCCTCGAGCGAGGCGCACTCCAGGCCCGCGCCGACCTCGACCGCGGCGCGCAGCACCGCGACGAGCGGGTTCGCCTTGACCGCGATCGCGTGCAGCGTGCCCGGCGGGAAGCGGCGCGTCAGCTCGCGCACGCGCGCGCGCATGCGCTCGAGATCGTGCACGACGACGGCGCGCTCGCCCTGCAGCAGCCCGCGCTCGAGCATGGCGACGGCGACGCGCTCGACCTCCTCGGGGGAGAGCCGCGCGCCCCAGACGTGGCCGTCGCTCACGCGCCCTCCGACGTGTACAGCTCGGGGCGCGCGGCGACCCACTCGAGCTTGCGCGCGAGCCGGGCGAGCCGCTCGTCGAGCCAGGCGAGCCGCGCGTCGAGCTCGTCGCCGAGCGCCGCGTCGACGGCCACGCGCCGGATCAGCGGGCCGCCGAGCGCGACGCGGAGCACGTCGAGCGCCCCGTCGTCGCCGAGCGCGACGGGTTGGCCGAGGTGAAAGATGGTCGCGAGCGCGTCGCGCTCACGCGGGTCCGCGTCGGGCTCGCAGCGCCCGGAGAGGTCCTGGTTGATCAGCGCGTGGACCCGCGAGAGCTCGTCCTTGCGCAGGCGCCGGCCGCCGGCGCGCAGGCAGAACGGGAACACGGTGGTCTTCGACTCGAGCAGGCGCTCGGCGTCGTCGCGCTCGAGCGGGGGCTCCACGGCGTGCAGCTCGATCGCCGGCGACGCGCCGAGGCGCGCGGGCACGCCCGCCTCGAACGCGCGCAGCACCCGGTAGCGCGCGAGGCCGTCGGCGTTGTAGTAGGCCTCGATCTCGGCGAGCGCCGCAGCCCAGCGCACGAGCAGGCCGATGTTCGCGTTGGGCGAGAGCCCGCCGCGCAGCCCGGGCCAGGCGTCGGGCATCTCGCCGCGCGTGAAGTAGTGCCGCGCGCCGTCGGGCAGCGCGGCGACCGAGCGCGCGACGGGAGACATCGACGCCGGCACGAGCAGCGCGCCCGCGAACGGCGGGCCGCCGTAGAACTTCGAGCCGGTGATCAGCACCATCCAGCCGGCGCGCAGGATCTCGACGAGGCCGCGGCGGCTGATCCGACCCTGGGCCGCGTCGACGAGCACGCTGACGCCCTCGGGGAACCTCGCGCGCAGCGCGTTGACGCGCGCGAGGCTCGGCGCGTGGGCCCCGGTCTTGCTGTGCGCGACGACGTGCAAGAGGACCCGCTCGCCCCGCGCGATCGCCCGCGCGACCATGTCCTCGGCCTGCGCGTCGAGCTCCTGCGGCGCGCGCATCTCGCCTGTCCCTTCGCGCAGCACGAGCGTCTCGACGTGCACGCGCGCGCTGAGGCGCCCGGGGATCGGCGCGCCCGACTCGACCGCGCCGCCGCGGGGAGTGACGCTGCTGAAGTGGTGACCGCTGGCCGCGAGCACCGTGCCGCTCCCGACCTCCGACGGCCCGGAGATGATGTTGCACAGCGGGCGCGCGCCGTCGCCGAGCGCGAGCGCCGAGGCGAGCAGCTCGGCGTCCGTGCCCGAGGGCGTGATCGCGACGTCGACGCCGGGGACCCGGTCGGCGTGCAGCCAGCGCGCGATCGCGACCCGCTGCGCCCGCAGGGTCTCGTCGACGACGCGGTCGAGGGCCCCGCGCGCGGCCGCGTCGCGCAGCCGCGCGTGCGTGCGCCGGGCCGCCGCGAGCGCCAGCGTCGACGGCGAGGAGGCGGTGCACGAGCCGAAGGGGATGGCCGCGCGAGGGTGCGGCGCGCTGCCGTAGCGGTTGAGCCCCGAGCACGCGTCGAGCTCGATGCGCGTGTCGGCGCCCGCGAGCAGCAGCGTCGCGAGCGTCGCGTCCGGCGAGTCTCCGGGCGCGTCATCCTCCAGCGGAGCGTCGCCCTTCATCGCGCGCTCGAGCGCGTCCGGCTTGGGATCATCCATCGAGCGTAAGCGGACCTGGCGGGTGCTGAAAGTCCGCGTCGGTGAAGCGCGAGAGGACCTTGAGGATCCCCATCAGGTTGTGCTGCACGTTGTCGCAGCGGATGCGGTTGTTGTAGGCGTTCGACCGCACGCCGCCGCGGACGCGCTGCGGGTCGAACGCGTACCAGCCCTCGATCGGGCCCTTGAAGGTCAGCTGCATGATGTTGCGGACGCCGCGGACGATCGCCTCGCGGTAGCGGGCGACGCGAGCCTCGTCGCCGAGCTCGCGCGCGAGCGCGAACGCGTCGATGAGCCCCTCGATGTAGACGCCGGTCGACGACGAGTGCGGAGGGCCGTAGTCCTCGTGCTGCGGATCGTAGAATTGCCCGGCCGCGTCGGGGAACCGCGCGCGCGCGCGCTGCATCGGCACCAGCCAGTCGCTCATCTCGAAGATCCAGTCGCGCAGCTCCGGGTCGCGGGTGAGCTGCCAGACGAGGTAGTACGCCTGCGTGTGCCAGGGGATGAACGCGGGCTTTCGGTTCTCCGGCCGCCGGTGCCAGTCGCGGTACAGCCGCATCGATCGCATGATGCGATCGAGCAGCGCGGGGTCGCGTGACTCTCGGTACAGGAACGCCCACAGCAGCAGCGCCTCGCCCGGGTAGAAGTTGCGCGCGTGCTGATCGCCCAGCGGCTTGTACAGCGTGAAGAACGAGCCGTCGCCGCCGCCGCGCTCCCATAGCCACGCGACCAGGCGTCGCAGCCCCTGCTCCTGGGCCGCGAAGCGCTCGCGCGACGGGTGCTCGTAGATCGCCAGCGCGGCGAGGGCGACCGCGCCGAGCTTGACCATGTTGCCGTACTCGATCATCCCGAGCGGCGCCCCGCCGCGCGGGTCGGGCTCCTCGTGGTAGTAGCGCGCGAGGTTGTGCTCGATGTTGCGGGCGACGAGCTCGAAGCGCGGCGCCTGCCCGAAGTGACGCGCGTGCCGGCTCATCGCGCAGGTCGCCATCCACTGGCGGATCATGTTGTTCGTGCCGTCGACGTCCTCGCCGAGCGCGGGGTCGGTGAGGTACGTCAGCGCGCCGTCCTCGGCCACGTGTTCGAACAGGTAGTCGCCGAGCAGCCTCGCGAGCCGCTCGACGCTCTCGCGCGTGACGGCGTCGGGCGGGAGGATCCGCGTGCCGCGGTACAGCGGGGTCGCCGGGCCCTCGCCGCGCAGCGGGACGACGTACTGCAGCGCTCGCCAGGCGGTCACGCGCCCGCGCTCGCGCAGCGCGAGCTCGCTGATGTCGCGCTGCTCGCAGAAGCGCTCGATCAGCACGCGGGCGCCGCGGTTCGCCGCGAGCACGTCGAAGGGCGTCCAGCGGTGGGTCTCGCGGCCGACCGAGAGCTCGTACGCGAGCAGCCCGCGTCGGCCGTTGGAGAACAGGAACGAACGATCCTGTTTGTTCGACCAGGGAGCGAGGCGGCGCGGCTCGTGCAGCAGCGCCAGCTCGATCGCGGCCGGCGGCGACGCGGGCGCGCTGCGCGTGGTGTTGCTGACGCGCTTGAGCGCGTCGCAGATCGCGTCGGCCCAGCGGCGCTTGCCGCCCGCGCTGGCGTCGGCCCACGCGGCCGCGCGCAGCGAGCCGGCCTGCCGCAGCCCGACGAACACGGGGCCGCGCGCCTTGCCGAGCTGCTGCCACAGCGGGCTCACGCGTCGGCCCTCGCGCTCGCGCTTGGACAGCTGCCCGCCCGCGCGCGTGAGCGCGGCGAGCTCCGCCAGCGCCTCGGCGTCGAGCGGGCTGCGGGTGTAGGAGTCGTCGTAGCGCATGCGGGCTCGCTCAGCCGCCGTAGTCGGGCGGGATCACGGCGACGGGCAGGCGCGCGTGGCCGGCGAGGTCGCTGCTGACGCTGAGCAGCGCGAGGCGCTCGAGGTTTGTCAGGCGCCGAGTGCCGGTGACGAGGAGCGCCGCGCGATGCTCCGCGCAGGCGTCGGCCAGCGCGTCAAACTCGAGCCCGGAGCGCAGGTCGACGCGCGCGCCCTCGGCCCCGTGGGTCACGAGCCACTCCTTGAGGCGGCGGAAGGCCGCGGCGCGGTGCTCCTCGTGGACCTTCTCCACCTCGGCGTCGCTCCAGTACAGCTGGGCGTAGTCGAGCGGCACGCGGACGACGTGCGTGACGACGAGCTCGCGCCCGGTCTGGCGCGCGAGCGCGGCCGCGAAGCGCAGCGCGCCGACGGAGCTGTCGCCGGGGACGGCCGCGAGCACGATCGGCCCCGAGCCGAAGGCCGCGCTCTCGAGGTCCGGCGGCACGACGATGACGGGCGCCGGGAGCGTTCGCAGCAGGCGGCGCGCCACGGTGCCAAGGCGGACGACCGCGGCCTCGTCGACGCCGCTCTTGCGCCCGATGATCAGCGCGTCCGCGCCGTGCTCCTGGCACTCGCTCGTGAGCCCGTCCTCCGCGCGCCGGCTCTCCGCCACCTCGAGCGACGCGAGCGCGCCCTCGGCCCCCGCGCGCGTGACCACGAGCTGCGCCTCGGCCTCGAGCCGACCGCGGATCTCCGCGCGCGAGCCGTGCTTGCGCAGCGCGTTCACCTGGGCGTCCTCGAGCACGTGGACGCCGCGCAGCGCGGGCGCCTGCGCCGGATCCTGAAAGAGTCCTTTGAGCCAGGTCGCAAAGCGCACGGCGCCGTCGCTGCGCTTGCGAAGGTCGACCCCGACGATCCACTGAGTCTGCTTCATCGCGTCCGTCCTGCTCGCGCCCGAGCGGCCTCGCGCGGCCGCGCGAGAGGGCGAGCCCCCGCAACGTACCACGCGGCGGTCACCCGGCCCTGGTCGCGACGGGCGGAATTTTCCTCACGAGCTCGGGCCCCCCGAGTGCGCACGGCCCCGGCTGCTATGCTCAGCGGGGTGACCGAGGGTCTCACGACGAGCGAGGCGCGGTCGATCCGCGCGCGCGTCGGGGAGAACGTCATCGAGCGGCGCGAGAGCACGCCGGCGTGGCGCCTGGCGCTCTCACAATTCACGAGCCCGCTCGTGCTCTTGCTGCTCGTCGCGGTCGTCGTCGCGGCCGCCTTCGGCGAGTACCCCGACGCGGTGGCGATCTCGATCATCGTGCTCGTCAACGCGGCGATCGGCTTCACGCAGGAGTTCCGGGCCGAGCGCGCGATGCAGGCGCTCGGCTCGCTCTCGGCCCGGCGCGCGCGCGTCATCCGTGACGGCGAGACGCGCGTGATCCCGGCCGCCGAGGTCGTGCCCGGGGACGTGCTCGCGCTCGAGGCCGGCGACGTCGTGGCCGCCGACGCGCGGCTGCTCGAGGCGCGGCGCCTCGCGGTCAACGAGGCCGCGCTGACCGGCGAGAGCGCGCCGGTCTCGAAGGCCGCGGCGCCGGGCGAGGACCAGCGCGAGCGCCCGCTCGCGGAGCGCTCCGGTCACGTGTTCATGGGGACATCCGTCAGCAACGGCACCGCGCGCGCGCGCGTCGACGCGATCGCCGGCGAAACCGAGCTCGGCAAGATCGCGGGGATGCTGACGCGCGAGGCGCCCGAGACGCCGCTGCAGCGGCGCCTCGCCGCGGTCGGGCGCATGCTGATCTACCTGTGCCTCGGCCTCGTGGTCGTCGTCGCGGCGCTCGGGGCCGCGCGCGGGATGAGCTGGCACGAGCTCGTGCTCTCGTCGATCTCGCTCGCGGTCGCGGCCGTGCCCGAGGGCCTGCCCGCGGTCGTCACGATCGCGCTCGCGATCGGCATGCAGCGCATGGCGAGCCACGACGTGCTCGTGCGGCGCCTCGCGTCGGTCGAGACGCTGGGCTCGGTGACGGTGATCTGCACCGACAAGACCGGGACGCTGACGACCGGCGTCATGGAGACGCGCGAGCTGTGGGGCGCGGACGAGGACGCGCTGCTGCGCGCGGCCGCGTCCTGCTGCGACGCCGAGCTCAAGGCGGACGGCGAGGACGTCGGCGACGCCACCGAGCTCGCGATCCTGCGCGCCGCGGCCGCGCGCGGGTACACGCGCGCCGCGATCGAGCGCGACGCGCCGCGCGTCGCGAGCCAGCCCTTCGACGCGGACCTGCGCCGCATGTGGGTGCTGCGCGCGGACGGGCGCCTCTACCTCAAGGGCGCGATCGAGGCCGTGCTGCCGCGCTGCGTCGACGCCGACGTCGCGGGGGCGCGCGCCGCCAACGAGCGGCTCGCGGCTGCGGGCCAGCGCGTGCTCGCGGTCGCCGACGGCGACGGCCCCGAGGAGCGCGCGCTGACGCTGCGCGGCCTCATCGGCATCGCCGACCCGCCGCGCGCGGCGGCGATCGACGCGATCCGGCGCGCCCGCGAAGCAGGTGTCCGATTGTTCATGTTAACCGGGGACCAGCGGGCGACCGCGCTGGCGATCGCGCGCGAGCTCGAGCTCGCGCCGCCCGGCGAGGACGTCTCCGCGTACGTGCGCGCGCGCGTGACCGCGGCCGAGAAGGACGCGATCGTCGGCGAGCTGCAGGCGCGCGGCGAGATCGTCGCGATGACCGGCGACGGCGTAAACGACGCGCCCGCGATCCGGCGCGCCGACATCGGCGTCGCCATGGGCGCGGGCGCGACCGAGGTGACGCGCGAGGTCTCCGACATGGTGCTGACGAACGACGATCTGGGCGGCGTCGTCGTGGCGATCCGCGAGGGTCGCGTGATCTACGAGAACATCCAGAAGACGATCGTCTACCTGCTCTCGGGCAACCTCTCCGAGCTCATGCTGATGCTCGCGGCGGCCGCGATCGGGCTGCCGCTGCCGCTGCTGCCGCTGCACCTGCTCTGGATCAACCTGCTCAACGAGCCGCTCCCCGCGATCGCGCTCGTGCTCGATCCCCCCGCGCGCGACGTGCTCGAGCGGCCACCTCGCGCGCCGGGCGAGCCGATGCTCGGGCGCGGCCCGTGGGCCGAGATCCTCGCGATCGCGTCGCTGCACGCCGTCGTCGCGCTCGCGGTGTACTGGTGGGCCCTCGCGGCCCGCGGCGTCGACGTCGCGCGCGCGCTCGCGTTCTCGACCATCGTGTTCGGGGTGCTGCTGCGCTCGCTCGGAGCGCGCAGCCGATCGCGCCCGCTCGGGCTCCGCGGGCTGCTCGAGAACCGCTGGCTGCTCGGCGTCGTCGGGCTCTCGATCGCGCTGCAGCTCGGCATCCACTACC
The DNA here is from genome assembly GCA_020633295.1 of Myxococcales bacterium. GTDB lineage: Bacteria > Myxococcota_A > Polyangia > Nannocystales > Nannocystaceae > JACKDW01. Next base: position 88,942 of record JACKDW010000023.1, read on the forward strand.
TCCCGCCGACGCGCGCGCTGCTCCGGCTCGACGGCGCACCCGCGCGCGACCTGCTCCTCGTGCTCGCGCTCGGGCTCGTCCCGCTCGTCGCGGTCGAGCTCTACAAGCTCGCGCGAGCGCGCGTCGCCGGCCGCTGAGCGCCGCGGCTCGCCCGCGCTGTGGAATTCTGACTCACGCGGCGCGCGAGAACCCCGGCGCCGCGCGATGTAATATGTCTTTATAACCATGTCGTACAGGAGGCGGCGCTAGGGCGAACTGCGGCCTCGCGCCGCACCGTGCACCAATTGCGTCGTTTCTCGCCCGTGGCATCACGCGTATAACAGGGGGTGATGCGGGGAACTACTGTAGCGGCTTACCTGTCAATTGCTGCGCTGGCCTTTGGGACATACGCGTGCGGCGACGACTCCTCCGAGACGACCAACGAGACGACCGTCTCGACGAGCTCGCCGTCGACGACCGGCGGCGAGATGATGACGACCACCACGTCGACGTCGTCCAGCACCTCGAGCGGCGGCACCACGGCCGGCGTCACGACGGAGGCGATGACCTCGACCGCCGGCGAGACCGTCGGGATCGAGACCGGCAGCACGGGGGCGACCCCGTACTGCGGCGACGGCGTCGTCGACCCTGACGAGGAGTGCGACGAGGGCGACGCCAACGACGACAACGGGGCGTGCACGAGCGTGTGCCTGAGCGCCGCCTGCGGCGACGGCTACACGCAGCCGGGCGAGGAGTGCGACGACGGCGACGGCAACGCCGACGACGGGACGTGCAAGCTCGACTGCACGCTGCCCGTGTGCGGCGACGGCATCGTGCAGCCGGGCGAGGCCTGCGACGACGGCAACAACATCGACGACGACGCGTGCTCGAACGCCTGCGACCTCACGTCGTGCGGCGACGGGATGGTCCAGATGGGCGAGGAGTGCGACGACGCGAACCTCGACAACACCGACGAGTGCAACGAGAACTGCCAGTTCCCCTCGTGCGAGGACGGCCTGCTCAGCGGGCTCGAGACCGACGTCGACTGCGGCGGCGGCAACTGCCAGGGCTGCGACCTCGGCCTGACCTGCGTCGAGCCCGGCGACTGCGGGAGCGGCAACTGCCAGAACGCGGTGTGCGCGATCGCGATGAGCTGCAACCAGATCAAGCTCGGCAACCCCGACGCGGAGTCCGGCGTGTTCGAGATCGACGTCGACGGCGAGGGTGACCTCGAGCCGTTCAACGTCTACTGCGACATGGAGACCGCCGGCGGCGGGTGGACGCTGACGCTCAACCTCGACACCTCGGACGGCCACGTCATGTGGTGGGCGAACCCGAAGTGGACCGACACCTCGATCCACGGGACCGTCAACAAGGCGCTGACCGAGGACTTCAAGAGCGAGGCCTGGAGCTCGCTCGCCGGCGCCACCGAGATCCTGCTGACCGTCCACGAGGAGGGCGGCTACCTCGGCTGGAAGCAGTTCCAGAAGGTCGACGGCGCGACCATGTACGAGCACCTGCAGGGCGGCGACAACACGCTGATCGCCCCCACGGTGATCGACTCCTTCCTCGACGACAACCTCTGGTCCGGCGAGACGCTGGTGCGCAACTCGCTGGAGCTGTACGCCAATCACTGCATCCAGAACGGGGGCAACTGCACCACGGGCAACGCCGGCTCCCCCGACGGCGATCGCATCAGCTCGCACCAGGCGACGCCGGCGAACAACACCGGCGGCGGCCTCGGCAACTGGCACGACATGAACTACTGCTGCCCCAACGGCTACGCGGGCTACGGCAGCGGCAAGATCTGTAACAACAGCGCGTTTCGGACGACGTCGGAGGCGCAGGCCGGCTGGACCCAGGGCTGCGGCTACAACCAGGGCGGTCACTTCGGCACCGACACCAAGGGGCCGTCGTCCGGCATCTGCTCGAACAGCGGCTGCAGCCAGGCGAACTGGTCGCAGAACAGCGGCTTCGACTACGACTACGCGATCTTCCTGCGGTAGCGGACACGCGCGCGGCGACGCGCGCGGCCTCGGCTACCCGCCCGTCCAGACGTGGCCGACCGTGGCTTCGAAGAGGTAGCCGAGGTTGTTGACCGCGTTGTCGCGCTCGCCCGCGCTGATCGTGTAGAAGTGCCCGGCGCCCGACTTGTACAGGCGGTACAGCGGGGTGCCGCCGCACAGCGGATCGCCGGCGAGGTAGCCGAGCGGGCCCTCGTTCTGCCCGGCGCCCTCGCAGCTCTCGCTCGAGGTGTAGAAGCGCTTCCCGTTGCCGAGCAGGCAGCGATAGAGCGGCGCGAGGCCGGGCTGCGCGGCCGCGTAGAGGAAGAAGAAATTAGCGCTCTCGAGGTGGAAGTCGCCCGACGAGGCCTCGGCCTGGTCGAGGGTGTAGAGGTGCCCGAGCGTCGGGCTGTAGGCGCGGTGGACCCCCTGTCGGCAGCCGGGCGCGCCGAGGTCACAGCCGCCGTCGCAGTCGTCGTCGAACAGGTTGCAGGCCTCGGGCGTGCCGGGGGCGCACACGAGCGGGCAGGCCTCGCCGCCGCCCATCAGCGCCTCGCAGCCGTTGAACAGATCGCCGTCGCAATCTGCCTGGCCCGAGAGACACTCTCCGATCGCGCACTCGCCCGCGACGCACGCGGCCTCGGCGTTGGGGATCACGCAGGAGACCCCGCACTGCCCGCAGTTCTCGGGGTCGCTCGCCACGTCGACGCACTGCACCCCGCAGGGCGTGAGCGCGCCGCAGTCGAGCGGCTCGCCGGTGCTCGTGTCGAGCGCGTCGCCCGTCGCGTCGCCTGTCGTCGCGCTCGCGTCGCTCGTCTGCGCGTCCCCGGCGGTCGTGTCGACCCCGTCGCTGTCGGTCTCGACGTCTCCGGTCGTCGTCGACACGGCGCCGTCGCTCCCGCTGCTCAGGCCCGTCTCGCCGCGCTCGTCGTCCGCGCCGCAGCCCGCGAGCGCGACGACGAGCGCGAAACAACGCGCCGGTCGGGCGTTATCCGCCGAGGAGCGCATCGAACTGCTCGCTCGTCTCGCCGCCGTTCCAGCCGAAGGTCGGCGTCGTCAGCCCGACGGCGCGCAGCATGGTCACGTGCGCCTTGCTGATGTTGCCGCCAGGCTCGCGCGCGTGCACGCCCGGCAGCAGCGCGCCGCCGCGGCCCGCGAGCACCACCGGCGTCTCCTTGACGCTGTGCTGCCAGCCCTCGCCGTACTCCGAGGTGCCGAAGATGACCGCGCGGTCGAGCACCGAGTCGCCCATCGGGTCGACGCTGGCCGCGAGCTTGTCGAGGAACCGGCCGAAGGCCTGCAGCTGATACTCCGAGACGCTCTTGATCTGGTTCCACTCGCCGGCGTGACACACCGCGTGCATGTCGTTGACGACGCCGAGGTTCTGGAACACGTGCGTGGTCGCCGGCGAGGTCAGCATGAAGGAGAACACGCGGGTCAGCCCGCACTGCAGCGCGACCGCGAGCAGCTCGGCCATGATCTCGGTCTTGAGCAGGAGGTCGCCGGTGTCGGCCGGGACCGGCGGCGCGAGGTCGCAGGTCCCCGAGCTCAGCTCGAGGCGCCGCTGGATCTCGGCCATGTGCTCGAGGTGCGCCTCGAGCCGCTGGCGATCGACGCTCCCGAGCTCCGCGCGCAGGCTGTTGGCGTCGTCCATCACCGCGTCGAGCAGCCGCGCGCGGCGACCGACCGCGACGAGGTCGTCGGGGACGTCGAACAGCAGGCTGTGCAGCTGCACGGGGTTCATCAGCGGCGGGTTGAGGGAGTCGGGGCCGTTGTACGAGATCGCGTTCCAGTGCCCGTAGTCGTGGAAGCGCGCGGGCGAGACGCCGAGCACGAGCGAGCGGAAGCGCGGGAGGTCGGCGTAGAACGCGTCGTGATTGGCGACGTACTGGTCGAGCGTCGGGCGCAGCGCCGTGAGCGTGTGCGACGGGTGGTCAAATCCGTCGGGCCGGATGCGATCGCCGGTCATCGTGACCATGAAGCCGCGCATGTGCCCGTCGGACTGCCCGGGCGGCTCGTCGGGCACGTCGGTGTGGGGCTCGAGGCCGGTGATCACGCTGAACGGGTGGGCGGCGAGCGGCGTCATCAGCTCGCTCGGCGTGAACCCGAGGCCCGTCTGCGCGGGCGTCCACAGATCCGGGTACCCGCCCTGCGCCTGCATCTCGCCGTGGGCCGCGTGCCACGGGAGCCCGTTGGCCCAGAAGAACACGCCGAAGATCGGCTCGCTCGCGGCCGCCTCCGCCAGCGCGCTGCGGCGCGGCAGCATGGCCTCGAGCAGCGGCAGACCGAGCGCGACGGCGCCGCCCATCGCGGCCCCGCGCAGCACCCGGCGACGGCTCAGACGTCCGCGTTGCTTGGTGTCGTGACTCATGGCAGCACCTCCTCGTCCGCGACGGTGCGGAACGCCTCGCTGGTGATGAGCGTGATCAGCAGCGCGTTGAAGCGGAAGCCGGACTCGGCGAAGCCCTCGTGGATCGCGTCGAGACCCGGCTTTTCAGACAGCACCTCGCGGCGACCCGACGCGTGGCGATAGAGCTGCGTGGCGATGCACTCGCCGACGCGCTCGTCGCTCTTGAGCAGCTCGGCGAGCGCGCGCGCGTCGGCGAGCTCTGTGCCGTCGAGCGCGCCGGAGGCGTCGATCGGCAGCCCGTTGTCGAGCGTCCGGTACGCGCCGATCGGGTCGAAGTGTTCGAACAAGAACCCCGGCGGGTCGATGTACTGATGGCACGAGGCGCACACGGGGTTCTCGCGGTGCGCCTCGAGCTTGTCGCGCAGCGTGCCCTCGCCGGCGTCCTCGGGGTCGAGGTCGAGGTCGACGTCGGCGGGCGGGGCCGGGATGACCTCGCACAGCACGCGCTCGCGCACGTACTTCCCGCGCGCCGTCGGCGAGTTGTAGGTCTCGTGGGCGTTCATCGTCAGGAACGCGCCGAGCGTCAGCAGGCCCGCGCGCACGCCGTCCTCGGGCAGCTCCGCGGGGACGAAGGTGACCGGCGACGCGCCCTCGGCCTCGACCTCGTACAGCGCCGCGAGCTCGTCGTTGACGAAGGTGTGTCGCGTGCTGAAGATGCCGCGGATGTCGGCGTCGCGCCGGTGCACGAAGTCGTCGACGAGCAGCTCGAGCTCGGTGCGCATCGCCTCGATCAGCGCGGGCGTGTAGAGCGGGTAGCGCTCGGGGTCGCGCGTGACGCCGTCGAGGCGCGCGAGGTCGAGGTACTGGGCGAAGAAGCCCTGCACGGCCGCGCGCGCGCGCTCGTCGGCGAGCATGCGCTCGGCCTGGGCCCGGAGCCCCTCGTCCGTGAGCAGCGCGCCGGAGGCCGCCGCGTCGAGCAGCTCGTCGTCGGGCCCCTGGTTCCACAGCAGGAACGAGACGCGGCTCGCCATCTCCCAGCTCGTGTAGCGGCGGCGCGAGGGATCGACGGGATCCGGCTCGCCGCGCTCGACGCGATAGAGGAAGTAGGGCGACTGCAGCATGCCGGCGACGACGTAGCGCAGCCCCTGCCACGCGTCGCCCGCGGCGAGCTCGTCGGCGAACCCAAGCCAGCGCTGCTGCTCGACCTCGGTGAGCGGGCGACGGTAGACGCGGCGACCGAAGGCCGCGAGGAAGCCCGCGACGCACTCGTCGGTCGGGGACGCCGGCGCGCAGCCGACGAGCGCCTCGCGCCGCGCGGCGTCGGCGAACACGGCGGCGCTGAGCTGGTCGGCGGCCTCCTCGTACTGCTGCGCGCCGAGCTCGGACAGCGTCGTGCTCGCGGCGCCGATGTTGTAGAAGAGGTACGGGTTGGTGTCTGGCTCCGTCGGCGGCGCCGGCAGCTCGGGGCCGAGCAGCGCCTCGATCGAGCTGAGGTACTGCGCGCGCGTCAACCTCGGCATGACCGGAACGCCAGGCTTGAACGCGGGCGGCGGCTCGGCGTCGTCATCGTCGTCGTCATCATCGCCGGTGGCGTCCGCGTCCGAGCTCCCACCCGCGTCCCCGGCGTCGCTCGCGGTCGCGCCGGTCGTGTCGTCGGCGTCGAGCGTGGCCCCGCCCTGATAGCAGGCCGACGCGAGGAGCAGCGCGAGCGGAGCGAGGACGCGCCACCCCGGGCGCGCGCCGTGGTCGAGAGGGTGTATGTACATCGCGGGCTCCTGCGCGCGACGATATCACGGTCGGCGCCCGGATACGCGACGGCGCCCGCGGAGACGTCCGCGGTCTCGCGTCGCGCCTCGGCGCGCGGGCGCGCGGGCGCGTGCACGCTGTACAGGTGTCTCTCGTCGCGGTGGTTGCGCCCGAGGACGACGGGGATTGGCGCGGGGGGGGTCGAACCCCCAGCCTTCACTTTAGGAGAGTGACGCTCTTCCGGTTGAGCTACGCGCCAGTCGGGCTGCTGGTTGTCGTGTGCGAAGTCGGGGTGACTGGAATCGAACCAGCGATATCCCGTACCCGATACGGGTACCTAAACCAGGCCGCCCTACCACCTGGGCAACACCCCGGAGTCTCGACGGCGCGGCGCTCCGCGTCGGCGAGAGGTTGTGCGAGAGAAGTCGGGGTGACTGGAATCGAACCAGCGATCTCCTGTACCCAAAACAGGCGCCCTACCACTGGGCAACACCCCGGAGGACCGGCGACGCCGGTCATGCGCGTCAGCGCGACGGGAACAACGATCGTCATGGGCGGCGCGTGGCGGGGAGGGTGGTCGTCCTCGCGGCTCCTGCGAGGCGCTCCGCCCACGCGCGCGCGTGTCAGTCACTACAGCTCCGATCGGTGACGAAGAAGTACAGCGGGAAGTCGACACGGAGGGATTCGAACCCCCATAAACCGCATCCGTAGTACGGCGCTTTTCCATTAAGCTACGCGTCGAAGGTGAAGGTGAAGGTGAAGACGAAGGTGCAGGATTGAGTCGACACGGAGGGATTCGAACCCCCATAAACCGCATCCGTAGTACGGCGCTTTTCCATTAAGCTACGCGTCGAAGGTGAGCCCGGGAGAGCCGGGCCGTTTGGTAGTTCGGGAGGCCAGCGGCGAGTCGACACGGAGGGATTCGAACCCCCATAAGCCGCATCCGGAGTACGGCGCTTTTCCATTAAGCTACGCGTCGGTATGGACCGCTGGCGGTCGCGCGGCGTCGCCTGGTGACGCCGCCGCGCGACGAGTCGGCGCGGAAGGACTCGAACCTTCACCGCTCGCAATAGAAGTGCGGCGCTCTTCCGATTAAGCTACGCGCCGAGCGCGTGACGACGAGTGACGCGTCACGACTCTCGCGGCTCGGCGCGACCGGGGCGACGTCTCGACGCGAGATATGTCTAAAAAGACAGATCTCCGCGCGTGGACGCGCCGACCTGCGCCCCCGCCGGGGGCGCTACGCCGCGCGTGGGCGGCACGGGTACGGTCGCGCGTGGAGCCGTCGCGCGCGTCTGAGACGTCGCGCTCGCCGGATCTCGCGGATATCGTGAACCAGTGCCATCAGAGTGCTACCCAACGAGTGAAGGTGTACGAGCCAATAGACGACGCGTCAAGCGGAAAGTTTCATCGGCGCGGGAGTTTTCTGCTCGTCGTTCGATGTGTTCGTATGGACATGTCTGAAACGCGCGGTCGCTTCGCCGCGCGCGCCTCGACCCCGCGCGCGGAATGACGCGGCGGCGCGGCAGCCTGCGCGCGCGAGCTATCGCCGCTCGAGCTCCTGGAGCGCGCGCGCGGCCTGCTCGCGACCCCAGCGCTCGCCGAGCTGCATGGACTCCTGGAGCAGCAGCGGCTGCGCGCCCTGCAGCGCGCGCCCGTGCGGCGACTCGTAGAACGCGATCGCGGCCTCGACGGTGTCCTGATCGAGGTGCTTCACGTACAGCGGGACGAGCAGCTCGACGAGCTCGTCGGTGCGGGCGGTCTTGAGGAACGCGTCGATGAAGCCCGGCGGGAGGTTCGGCGTCGCGCGCAGCTGGTTCGCGGTCGCGTCCATGATCTGCTGGCCCAGGCGCTCGGCGCCGGTCACCGCGAGCAGGCGGCGGACGCTCTCCTCCTCGGTCCGGGCGTGGACGGCCGGGGGCTCGTCGGCTCGCTTCAAGGCGGGCGCGGGCGCGGGCGCGGGCGTGCAGGACGTGAGCGCGAGCGTGAGCGCGAGCGCGACGCGATGGCGGTGCGTTGTGAGCATGGGTGCTCCGCGCGCTGGTCCGCGGCTAGCCGACGAACATCAGCAGCGCGAGCCCGGCGATGACGACGAGCAGGTTCGTCGCGCTCGAGATGCCGTGCAGCTTGCCGAACGCCGCGTTCAGGCGCGCGAGCTCGGGGTTCTCGCGCGCGGCCTGCTGGCGTCGGGCGTGCTCCTCGGCGTCGGTCTGACCGCCGAGCTCGAGCGCGCGCTCGAGCTCGTGGCGCGTGAACATGATCTCGGTCGCGCGCGGCTCGAGGTAGAGCATGTTGAACAGCACGCCCAGCGTGGCGATCGCGAGCGCGGCGACCTTGACCGTCTCGATCGGCTCGCCGAGGCGTAGGTCGAGCAGCGTGACCGCGCCGAGCCCCGCGAGGCACACGGCGCTGAGCCCGAAGTAGCGCGGGAACAGCTTCGCCTGCACGCGCCCGAACATGTGCCGCGGCAGCGTCTTGAACATGACGAAGCCGCTGATGAACGAGACCCAGATCGCGGCCCCGAACCACACGGAGAAGCACAGCAGCTCAAACTTCGACAGCACGATCTCCACGGGCGGACTCCTCTTCGCGCGGCATGGTAACCGGGGACGCGGCGCGCGTCACCGGTCGCGCGCGCCCGTGAGCGCGCGGGCTAGCGAGCCGCGCGCCGCCTCGTGAGCCGGCGCCACAGCGCGAGCCCGCCGAGCGCCCCGTCCTCGATCACGCTGTAGGTCGCGGGCAGGAACACGAGCGTGACGATGGTGCTCGAGATCAGCCCGCCGCTGATGATGATGGCGATCGAGTGGTAGTAGACGCCGGCGAGCGTCGGGTGGTGGATCAGCATGGGCACGAGCCCGAGCACCGTCGTCGTCGCGGTCATCAGGATCGGCCGGATGCGGTCGCGGCCGGCGCGCTCGAGCGCGTCCGCGCGCGTCATGCCGGCCGCGCGCAGCTGCGTGACGCGGTCGATGAGCATGATGCCGTTGTTGACGACGATGCCGATGAGGATGAACAGGCCGATCATCGCGGTCGTGTCGACCGTCGTGTCGGTGAGCCACATCGCCCAGGGCGCGCCGAGGCAGCCGAACAGGCAGGTCACGAGGATGGCGAAGGGCTGCAGGAAGCTCTCGAACAGCGAGGCCATGACCGCGTAGACGAGCAGCAGGCACAGCCCGAGGTTGACGATCATCGCGTTCGTGGCCTCGCGGTTGCGCCACCACGGGATCCAGTCGCCGGAGCTGTAGCCGGGCGGGAACCGGAGCTCCGCCATGGCCGCGTTGACGAGCTCGCGGTTCTTCTCCCCGTCGGTGTCGAAGAACCGGACCTTGATGCTGACCTGCGTCTCCCGGTCGAAGCGCTGCACCCAGTGCGGGCTCGAGGTGGTGCGGAAGCGGGCGAGGTTGCTCAGCGGGACCTCGACGCCGTCGGCGAGGCGGAGCTTGAGGTCGCGCAGCTCGTCGAGCCCGGGCGCGCCCTCGGGGTTGCGCATGCCCCGGCGATCGTTCGCGCCCGTGCTCAGGCGCAGCTCGATCTCGCCGGTCGGCCCGCGGACCTGCCCGAGCGGCAAGCCCTGGAAGGCGGTCGAGACGAAGCGCGAGACCTGGTCGGCGGTCAGGCCCGCGCGCTGGAGCTTGGCGGGGTCGAGCTCGATGTGGATCTCCTCGTTGCCCTCCTCCATGGGCCCGGTGATCGTGTCGTAGCCGCCGGCCTCGGGGTCATCGGCGTCGCCGCGCGGGAGCGTCGCGCGCAGGTGGGTGACGGCGCGATCGGCCAGCTCCATGAGCACGCCCATGTCGTCGCCCTTGATCGCGATCTGGACCTCCTTGCGGTCGCCGCGACGCCAGCGGCCGTGGCGATCCTCGCCCACGAAGTAGCGGACCCCGGTGATCGGCGGGAGCGCCTTCTCGATGACGCCGCGGAAGCGCTCGACGTCGGCCTCGCTGTTGGCGCGCTCCAGCGGGTGCACGGAGCAGTGCGCCCACCAGTCGCTGTAGCTGCAGCTGACGTGCATGATCCCCAGCTCTTCCCTGCGCTCGAGCAGCGCGGCCTCGAGCACCTTGAGGTGCTCGCCGATCTCCTGATAGCTGGGGCTGCCGACGAACTCGAAGCCGATCGGGAGGTCGTTGGGCTGCTCGTCGACCTCGCCGATGCGGTAGTTCAGCTGGGTCGCGGGGTAGGCCGCGGTCGCGACGATCGCGAGCGCGAGCAGCATCGTCAGCCGCGGCCACCCGAGGCTCTTGCGGATCAGCCAGCCGTAGGCGCGCTGCGTCGCGTCGAGCAGCGGCGCGCGGTGGGGCTTGGTGACGCGATCGCGCTTGCCCCCGAGCAGCCCCTTCATGAGCAGCGGCACCGAGGTCTGGCTGACGATCAGGCTGCAGAGCAGGACCGTGGCGAAGGTGATGCCGAGCGGCTTGAGGAAGGTGGTCGCGGGGTCAGCCTGGTCGCCGAACACGAGCGGCAGGAACACGATCACGCTCGAGACGGTGGAGGCGATGGTCGCCAGCCCGACCTCGCGGCTGCCGCGGGCGATCGCGGCGTTGACGGACTCCCCGAGGCGCGCGTGGTTCTCGATCGACTCGACGATGACGACGGCGTTGTCGATCAGCATGCCGACGCCGAGCACGAGGCCGAGCAGCACGATGCAGTTGAGCTCCTCGCCGCGCAGGAACAGCACGCCGCAGGTGGCGAGGATCGTCAGCGGGATGCAGGCGGCGGCGACCAGCGTCGTCGTCATCCTGCGCAGGAACAGAAACAGCACGATGACGCCGAGGATGCCGCCGTAGACGCCGGTGTTCTTGAGGTCGCCGAGCGTCGAGGTGATGATCTCGCCCTGGTCGTGGAACACGACCGCGTGGATGTCGCCGAGCTCCGGGGTGCTCGTGATCTCCTGGATCGCGCGCTGGACCTCGAGCGAGACCTCGACCGGGCTGTACCCGGCCTGGGCGTAGACGCTCATGTTGATGCCGCCGAGACCGTCGAGTCGGCGGAACGCGCGGACCTCGGTGGGCTGGATCGCGAGCCCGGCGACGTCGCCGAGCTGCGCCAAGCCGCTCTCGGGCTGCGGGCTCGCGGTCGCGGGCTCGTCGGCCTGCGCCGCGCGCTCCGGGACGCTCGTCATCGCGCCCTGCAGGCCGCTCGCCGACATCCTCGCGGCGCCGCCGGGGAGCTGGCGATCGAGCGCGGGGTTGCTCGCCTTGGCGGCGGCGAGCTGCTGGCGGCGCAGCGGGAGCTCGGCGTAGGCGGCGGGATCCGCCTCGCGCGCTGGGCTGCGCACGCCGGGGACGGTGTCGGACGCGCGCATGAGCCCGAGGCTGCGACCCTGCCGCGCGTCGCGGAGCGCGGCGCCGACGTCCTCGAGCGCGATGCCGGCGCGCGAGGCCGACTCGAGATCGAGCGCGACTTCGAACTCGTTTTGACCGACGCCGTTGAACTCGATGCGCGAGACGCCGGGGATGCGCTCGAGCGGGCGGACGATGTGCTGCTGAATGAGGTCGTACTGCGACGAGAGCTCGCGCTCGCTGGCGACGCGCAGCTCCATGATCGGTTCGTCCGCGTCGCCGCTGCTGTCGATCTCGATGCGCGTGAGCGTCTCGGGGAGCTCCGGCCGGATGCGATCCATGCGCTCGCGGATCTCCTGCTTGCGCGCGTCGATGTCGGTGCCGGGCGCGAACTCGAGGTTCACGCGTACGCCCCAGGAGCCCGAACCAACGCGCAGCTGCTGGAGACCGCGGAGGCCCGCGACCTGCTCCTCGATCGGGCGGATGATGTCGCGCTCGAGCAGCTCGGGGCTCGTCCGCGCGACCTGAAAGCGCAGGCTGACGTTGCTGCCCTGGCGGCTCGGCATGAACGCGAGCGGCAGCTGGATGGTCGCGAGCACGCCGAGGATCAGGATCGCGGTCAGCAGCATCCCGACCATCACCGGGCGGCTGAGCGCGAGGTCCGAGAAGCTCCAGCGCCGAGGGTTATGGGGGGCTTCGAGCATTGCGGGGCGCGATGACGATCGCATAGCCGGGCGCCTCGATGGGCGCAACGCGGTGCGGGGGTCCACAGGCTTGGAATGGCGGCGGGGGAGGGCGGTTTCGCGGGCGCGTGATTGTTGGTGCGGCGTGTGCTCTCTGTAGGATACGCTCTCACAGTCAGACTGAGTTGACGATGGACCTTCACCACGGAGACGCGCCGGCGCGGGAGATCGCGGGCGTCCGGATCTCGACGATCGAGGCGCAGCTCGGCTCGGTCATCGTGTTTCTCGGGCGCCGGCGCGGGAGCCCGCGGCGCGTGGTCCTGCAGGGGGGTCCGCCCGCGCGCGTGCGGGCCTTCCTCGAGTCGTCAGCGGCGCGCGCGCGCGTCGTCGACCCGGCGCTCGTCGAGTTCGAACGCATCTCGATATACGGCGCCGGCGCGGCGCGCGTCTCGATGTGTCCTGATGGACAGGAGCTAACCGACCGGATCGCGCGCGGGCCGATGTCGCCGCCCGAGCTGCTCGCGCTGGCGCGCCGGCTCGCGGCGGCGCTGCGCGCCGCCCACCGACGCGGCCTCGCGCTCCGCAGCCTGCGTCCGGAGAACGTGATCTTGACGCCGCCTGGTCCGGTGATCGTCGATCGCGTGCCGCCGGAGGCGCCCCGCGATCGCGCGGACGATCCGTTCACGGCGCCGGAGCTGCGCAGCGGGCTCGCGCAGGCTGGCGACGGCCGCGCCGACGTGCACGGGCTCGGCGTGCTGCTGTGGTCCTGCGCGACGGGCTTCGTGCCGACCTCGGCGAACGCGATGCGCGGCCCCTTCGCGCGCTGGCTCGCGACTGCGGACGACGTGCCGAGGGCGCTGCGCCAGCTGATTCACGAGCTGATGCAGGAGCCGGTGAGCCTGCGCCCGCTCTCGGTGGACGGGCTCGTCGAGCGCGTGGAGGCGCTCGAGCGCAGCGTGATCGCGGGGGCGCCCGAACTCGCCGCGGGGGCGCTCGGGGTCGGCGTCGGGCCGATCGGCTGCTTCGATCCGCCGCTCATCGGCCGCGAGCACCTGCTGGCCGCGCTCGCGCGTCACCTCCAGGGCGTGCGCGCGGGCGTGGCGACGGCGGTGCTGCTGCAGGGGTCGTCGGGGATCGGCAAGAGCCACCTGCTGCGCGCGTTCCTCGATCGCGCGCGCTCGCTGGGCGCGGGCGTGATGTTCACGCGCGGGCGCCCGCGCGAGCCCACGCCGTACTGGGCGATCCGCGGCCTGATCCACGGCTTCCTCGGCGTCTCGGCGTCGGCCGCCGCGCTCGCGCGCGAGGCCGCGGGCGAGTACGCCTCGGTGCTCGCCGAGTTCGACGGGCCGCTCGCGCGGCTGCTCGGTCGCGAGCGAGATCCCGAGCGCTCGCGCGGCGGTGACCTCGACGACGTCGCGGGCGGCGACACGCTGCTGCACGGCGCGCTCGCGCGGTTCATCGGCCAGCTGGTCGCGCGCTGCCCCGCCGCGATCGTGTGTATCGACGACGCGCAGTGGCTCGACGAGGCCAGCGCGCGCGTCGTCCGGCGCCTGGCGATCGAGCTCGAGAAGCAGGCGATCATGCTGCTGCTCACCGCGCCGAGCGACGACGCGGGCGACGAGCTCGCCGCCGCGCTCGCGCCGGTGCAGGTCCACGTCATCACGCTCGAGCCGCTGCCCGCCGCGGACGCGACGGCGCTGGTCCAGGAGCAGCTCGGCCGCCCCGCGGACGAGCGCGCGCTCGCGGGCGTCGTGGCCCGCTGCGGCGGCCGACCGCTCTCGCTCATCCTGCACGCGCGCGCGCTGGTCGAGGACGGCGCGCTGCGGCTCGTCGACGGCGCGTGGCGGCTCGATGATCGCGAGGGCCGCGCGGGCGTCGTCGTGAGCGCCCCGCTCGCGCTCGCCGGCCGGCTCGCGGCGCGCCTCGACGACGACGCGCGCGCGCTGCTCGGCGGCTGCGCGCGGCTCGGCTTGCCCTTGGAGACAGGTGTAATCGCGACCGTGATGGCGCGCGGGCGCGTCGACGTCGCGCGCGCGATGGCGGCGGCGCGGCGCCTGGGCGTCATCGCGCCGCGCGTCGCGGAGGGCGGCGCGACCGAGTTCAGCTTCGCCAGCGAGCCGCTGCGCGCGGCGCTCTCGCGCGCGCTCGACGAGGAGGAGGCGGGGCGCCTGCACGCCCGCGCCTCGCGGACGCTGTCGGGCGAGCGCTCGATCTTCGCGCGCGCGATCCACAGCGCGCTCGCGGTGCCGGAGGAGCCGAGTCGGAGCTTCGAGCTCAACCTCCTCGCCGGGCGCGCGGCGGCGGCCTGTCACGCGTACTCGGCCGCGCGGGACTTCCTGCGCGCGGCGGAGCGCGCGGCGGAGCGCGGCGGCGAGGCGTCGCAGCTCGACGGCGAGTTCTACTTGCTCGTGGCGATCGTCGGCGCGCGCGTCGGCGCGTTTCATGACGCGGTCGCGGCCGGGCGCGAGGCGCTGGCGCGCACGCCCGGCGGGCTCGCGCGCGCGATGGTGCGCTCGGTCCTGGCGACCTTGTTCGCGCGCCAGCATCAATTTGAAGACGCGCTCGCGCAGCTGCAGGCGGCGCTGCGCGACGCGGGCAGCCGACCGCTGCGCGGCGGCGGGCTCGGCTGGCTGCGCGGCGCGGGGAGCCTGGCCGCCGTCGAGCTCGGTCGCGGGCGGCGCGTCCCCGTCGCGCCCGAGGAGGCGCTGCGCGTCCGCCTCAAGGCGCGGCTGATCGCGACCTGCGTCGCCGTGGGCTTCTCCGACCTCAACACCGGGCGCATGCTCGAGGCGGTCATGCGCGGGCGCGCGCTGTGTGACGCGCTCCCGAACTGCGGCGAGCGAGCGGTCGCGCTGATGTACTACGCGTGCTCGATCGCCAGCGTCGCGCCCGCGCGCGTGTTTGAGCGGGACGCCGACGAGGCCCTGGCGATCGCCGAGGCGCTCGAGGACCGCGGGCTGTACGCGCGGCTCCTGAGCGATCGAGGCATCGGCGCGGAGCTGCAGGGGCGCGGCGCCGAGGCCGAGGCGAACCTGCGCGCCGCGCTCGCGGTCGGCGAGTACTGGCTCAGCCCGCTGCTCTACGCCAACGCGGCGAGCTCGCTGGCGTGGCTGCTCGCGATCCGCGGCTACGTGCTCGAGGCGCGCGAGTGGGCCGAGCGCGCGCGCACGCGGAGCTTGACCGACCTGGCGATCGCGCCGACGCGGCTGCCGCGGATCTTCGCCTTCCTCGCGCTGATCGACGCGCTGGGCGGGAGCTTCGACGACGCCGCGCTCGCGCTCGGGCGCGCCCACGAGCGCGCGCGAGAGTTCGAAGGCTCGCGGCTCGCGGCCGTCGGTGTCGTCAACGCCGAGCTGCGCCTGTGCGTGGAGCAGGGGACGCTCGGCTCGCGCTTCGAGGAGCTCTCGGCGCGCTACCTCGAGCTCGTGCTGCAGCCGCGGCTCGTGACGCCGCGGGAGCGCGACGGCTTCTTCGCGATCGCGCGCGGGCGGCTGCTGCAGGCCATGCGTCGGCGTGACGACGGCGCGCTCGGCTCGCTCGCGTCGCTGCGCGCCGCGGTCGGGCTCGCCGGGCGCGCGGCCACGACGGGGCTGCTGCGGGTGCTCCACGGGGTGCTCGCCGCGGGCGTCGCCTGGCTCTCGGGGCGGCCGCGCGAGGCGCTGACGCGGCTCGGCGCGCTCGAGTCGCAGGCCGAGCGCGCCGACAGCCCGCGCGCGCTGGTCGATGTTTTATGGCTTCGAGGACATGTCCTCGCGGCGCTCGATCTCGTCGACGCGTCGCGCGAGGAGGCCCGCCGAGGCCACGCGCTCGCCGAGTCGCTCGGCCTGCGCGCGCGCGCCAGGCGGATCCGCCGCGAGTTCGCGCTCGCCGACCCCGACACGCGCGTCGGCTCGGCCGTGACGGTCGCCGCGTCGGCGTCGCGCGGCGCGGTCCCGGCCGCGCTGCGGCTCCGGCGACACTTCGACACGCTCATCCACGTCAGCCTCTCGGCCGCGCGCGCGAGCACGCGCGAGCAGCAGGCGCGCCTCCTGCTCGACGACATCCTCGCGATCCACGGGGCCGCGCGCGGGTTCCTCTGGCTCGCCAGCGACGACGACGGTGACGCGCCGCTGGTCGTCGGGCGCGACGGCGACGGCCGCTGCGACGACCCGCCCGCGTCGCTCCTCGCGCTGGTCGAGCGCGCGCGCGCGGATCGTCGCGCCGTGATCGCCACCGTCGGCGACGATCACGGGCGGGCAGGGGGCCGCCGCCGCGAGCGGCCGCGATCGTTGATGGCGACCCCCGTTGACTTCGGCGCCCACGTCCTCGGTTATCTCTGTCTCGAGGGACATCCTGATCTAGGCGAGTTCACGAGCGTCGACCTCCAGCTCCTGGAGACGCTCGCGCACCACGTCGCGCTCGCCGCGACCGCGGCGCGCGTCATCCGTCACGAGCACGCCGTCGCGGCCGCGCGCCGGGGCGCCTCCGAGGCGATCGAGCAGGCCACGCGCGCGCTCGGGCTCGCGGTCGTCGCGGTCGCGGCCGACGGCGCGCTCGCCCAGCACGACGCCGCCGCCGAGTCGCTCGCCGCGGGCTGGGCGTCCGTCGCTGACTGGTGGCGCGCGCTCGTCGTCGTCGTCGCCGATCCTCGCTGGACGGGGGCTCGGCGACGGGCGTCCGCACTCGATCATCGCGGCCGTTCGCCCGCCGCCCGCCGCAGGCGCCGCCGCCGCCGCCGCAGTCAGCGGCGCGGCGCCGGACGGCCTCGCGGGCGACGAGGTCGGCGCCGTCGACGATGACGCTGTTGACTATGTCTTTGAGGTCACCTTTACCGGGAGCGTGCGACGGCTCGTCGGGCACGGCCCCTGTCAGGTCGTGACCGTCGTCGATCGCCGCGAGCGCAACGCGCGGGGCGAGCGGCTGCGCGAACGGCTCCGCGCGCTCGAGGACGCGAGCGCGAGCGCGCGCGCGGCCAATCGCGCGCGGAGCCAGCTCCTCGCCTACGTCGGGGAGGAGCTGCGCGGCCCGCTCGCCGCGATCACGAGCGCGTCGTCCTCGAGCGCCCCCGCTGAGATCGCGCGCATCCGCGACGCGGGTCGACAGCTCGGGCAGCTGATCGACCGCATCCTCGAGATCACGGACCTCGACGCCCGTCAGCTGACGCTCACGCTCGTGCCGCTCGACCTCACCGCGCTCGTCGACCGGGTCGCGCGCGCGCTCGAGCCCGCGCTCGCGCGCGTGGGGGTCAGCCTCGTCGTCGAGCTGCGCATGCTCGAGCCGCTCGTCAGCGACGACGTCTACCTCGAGCACGTCCTGCGCGACCTGCTCGTGAGCGCGGCCGAGGACAACCCGGGCGGGGAGATCGTCATGGAGGTGTCGCGCGACGGGCAGCCGCACGACGCGACCTGCGTGTTCGCGATCGCCGGCTCGCGGACCTTCGTCGCGCGCGACTCCTTCGACTCGCTCGCGCCGGGGCAGGCGCTCGCGAGCATCCCGCCGCTGGTCTCCGAGTCGCTCGAGTTCGCGGTCACGCGGCACCTGTGCGAGCTGCTCGGCGGCGCGCTCGAGGTCCACGCGCCGCGCTCGCAGGCCAGCGCGCGCGTGTTCATCGTGCGCCTCCCGGTGCAGCCCGCGCGCGCGTGGCGGCGCGACTCGATGGCCTCCTGAGGCGCGCGCCGAGGCGACGGCGCGGGAGGCTCAGGCGCGCGCCTCGGGGTCGCGCCAGGCCTCGATGATCCGGATCACGTCCTCGCCCCGCGTGCGCGGCAGCTCGAGCGTGCCTCGCCAGTCGCGCGGTCGAGAGAGGTGCGCGCGGGTGAAGCCGGCGTCGAGCAGCGCGGCGCGGGCCTGCTCCTCGCGCTCGTAGTGCAGGTGCACCGAGCCGCGCGCGAACAGCTCGAGCGCGCGCCGGAACGCGCGCGACGTCGCGTAGTACTCCGACTCGCCGCGCGTGTGCAGATCGGAGACGTACAGCCCCCCGGCGGACGCGAGCAGCGCGGCGAAGCGCCGCCACATCGACTCGACCGCGTCCTGCGGGAAGTAGTTCACGAGGCCCTCCGTCACGATCGCCAGCGGCCGCGTCGGGTCGACGTGCTCGCGGATCGCCTCCGCGAGCGCGAGCGGCCCGCGCTCGGCGAGCACGTCGAGCGCGACGACGCGGTGCCCCGGGCGCTCGAGCCCGGCCTTCGTCAGCGCCGCGCGCTTGCGTTTTGACATGCCCGGAAGGTCACCTTCTACATAGACGAGCTCGCGGTGGCGGCGCGTGAACCGGAGCCCGCGCCCCGACATCCCGCCGGCGATCTCCAGCACCTGCGTCACGCGGCCGCGCGCGATCGCGTCGTCGAGCACGCGATCGATGATCTGGTGGCGCTGCAGCAGCATCTGCTCGAGCGTGAGGCCGCCGGTGAAGCGCGACGCGACGCGCATCGCGGGCTGCAGCGCCGTGAACAGCACCGCGCCCTGCGGGGTCCGCAGCGCCGGCGGCGACAGCGTGTTGCGCACCCAGACGTAGCCCGTGTAGTGGGCCGTCGGGCTGATGCGCGAGGAGTCGTCGCCCGCGGCGCGGACGCGGCGGAGGGTCCGGAAGACTGACGGCATGCACGTGTTGTCGCACAGCCGGGGGGTCGCGTGAAGTCGCGCGCGCGCGCACGGCTGCGCGCCCGCCCGCGGCCGGCCCGCGCGTCGCGCGGGCGTCGGACGTGGGCGTCCGACGACGCGCGCGCGCGGCGGGGTCGGTCCGGGAGAACCCGGCTGCCGCGCCGGTGAAGCAAATAACATGTTTGTTCGAACATGTCCTATGAGTAAAAGTGCGCGCGGGATTGTGGTTGTTCGCGGACGCCGTGCTGGTAGATGCTCTGTGGGCATGGCGACGACGTGGGCACGAAGACAGGCGTGGCGACGCGCAGCGCTCGCGCTCGCGCTCGCGGGCTGCGGCGACGCGATGGAGGCGTCGACCTCCAGCGCGACGGAGGTCACGGAGACCGGCACGGACACGGGCACCGCAGGTCCGGCGACCGAGGGCGAGACCCAGACGACCGCGACCGGCGGGACCATGACGGGGGGGCAGACGACCGGCGGCCCCGAGACGACCGACGAGAGCACGACCAGCGAGGGCACCGTCGCGCCCACGACCGACGCGCCGACGACGGAGACGACCGACGCGACGACGGACGACCCGCCCGTGTGCGGCGACGGCGTGGTCCAGGACGGCGAGAGCTGCGACGACGGCAACGACAGCAACGAGGACGCGTGCACCACCGCGTGCGAGCAGGCCGTGTGCGGCGACGGCTACCTGCACCAGGACGTCGAGGCGTGCGACGACGGGAACGGCGTCAACGACGATGAGTGCACCAACGCGTGCGCGGCGGCGACGTGCGGTGACGGCATCGTGCAGGCGCTGCTCGACGAGGAGTGCGACGACGGCAACGACGACGACGGCGACGACTGCCCCGGCAGCTGCGTCGTCGCGTACTGCGGCGACGGCTATCACCACCAGGAGGTCGAGGGCTGCGACGACGGCGGCGACTCCGAGACCTGTGACATGGACTGCACCGCCGCGATCTGCGGCGACGAGTACGTCAACGCGGTCGCGGGCGAGGTCTGCGACGACGGCAACGAGCTCGAGAGCGACGACTGCGTCAAGTGCCAGGCGGCCAGCTGCGGCGACGGCTACCTGCACGAGGGCGTGGAGGAGTGCGACGACGGCAACGTCGAGCCTGGTGACGGCTGTGACGCGAGCTGCGCGAGCGAGTGGAAGACCGTGTTCATCACGAGCGTGCTGTACAAGGGCGATCTCGGCGGGCTCGCGGGCGCGGACGCCAAGTGCCAGGCGCGAGCCGAGGCCGCCGGGCTCCCGGGCGTCTACAAGGCCTGGCTCAGCGTGCAGGGAGAGGGGCCGAACACGCGCTTCACGAAGTCGAGCAAGCCGTATCGCCTGGTCGACGGCACGATCGTCGCGGACGTCTGGAGCGACCTGGTCGACGGATCGCTCGACGCCCCGATCACGCTGACCGAGCTCGGCGCGGCGGCGCCGATCGGCACCACGCTCTGCGACGGCGGCGGTCACCCGGCGGCGTGGACGTCGACGAACTGGAACGGCTCGCCGGCGAACTTCAACGCGTGCAGCAACTGGACGACGACGCAGGGGCAGGGCGCGTGGGGCCGCGCGACCGCGTCCAACGTGTTCTGGACCGACTGGTGCTACAACGGCTCCTGCTCGTGGCAGGCGTCGCTGTACTGCTTCCAACAGTAGCGGCCGAGACGCCCGCCCGCCTGGCAGCACGCCGCGCGCCGAGATAGCGCCGTCTCGTCGCGAGCCCGAGGTGCCCTTCGACGATGCGCGCGCGTCAGCTCCTCCCATTCGCGCTCCTCGGCACGCTCGCGCGAGGTAGCGCGAGCGGTCGCGCGAGGGCTCGCCGAACGACCGCCGCGCGGGTCCACTCTCGGTGACACCTCGATCGCGACGGCGCGCGGGCGCGCGGACGCGCGGTCGCCGATTCGCGCTCGCGACCTCAACCGACGAGCGGCGCTCGGGGCGTCGCGTGGACGCTCGCGCGGAGCGAGCGGCGCCGGCCCGCGACCGCCGGTTACGCCAGCGCGCGAATCGTGGACCGCGACAGCCGCTACAATCGTCGCGCTGTCGCCGTCGTGGTCGCGGAGCACATCCAGGCGGGTGAGGAGCGTGGGCGGAATCAAGATGGGGCACGAGCGACCCGGTCGCGGCGTCAAGCCGCGAGCGCCCGCGTCGACCACGACGGTGGCCGCGACCGGCAGAGGCGCTCAACCCGGCGCCCGCCAGACGCCCCGCTCGACATCCTCAGTCTTTCGCCGCGCGACGGAGCCGAGCGAGGCGGCGCTGGAGCCTCGCCATCGCGCGTGGGTTGACGCGGAGCCGTCGAGCCCGCGCGCGATCGGCCGATACTCCGTTCTGCGCCGCCTCGGCGTCGGCGGGATGGGGGAGGTCTACGCCGCCTATGACCCCGACCTCGACCGACGCGTGGCGATCAAGCTCGTGCACTCGCGCCTCGTCGACGAGATCTGGCAGTCGCGGATCGTCCGCGAGGCGCAGGCGCTGGCGCAGCTCTCCCATCCCAACGTCGTCCAGGTCTACGAGGTCGGCGTGCGCGAGCTCGACGAGCTCGACGCCGGCGCGATCTTCGTCGTCATGGAGTACGTGAAGGGGCGGACGCTGCGCGAGTGGATCGCCGAGCGCTCGGCGGACGCGCGCGACGACGTGCTCGAGATGTTCATTCAAGCAGGTCAAGGACTCGTCGCCGCGCACGCCAAGGGGTTGGTTCACCGCGACTTCAAGCCGGCGAACGTGCTCGTCGGCGACGACGGCCGCCCGCGCGTGCTCGACTTCGGGCTGGTCGCGGCGCGAGGCGCCGACGCGGCCGAGGACGCGGCCGAGGACGCGGCCGAGACGCGACCCGACGCGGGGCGCTCGGAGCTGGCGATCCAGCTGACGGTCCCGGGGACGGTGATGGGCACGCCCGCGTACATGGCCCCCGAGCAACATCTGGGCGAGCCCGTCGACGCGCGCGCGGACCAGTTCAGCTTCTGCATCGCGCTCTACGAGGCGCTCTACGGCGACCACCCCTTCGCGGGCGTGACCGCCTCGGAGCTCCGACGCGCGGTGCTCTCGGGCGCCGTCAAGTCGCCGCCGCCAGGCGCACGCGTGCCGAGCTGGCTGCGTGACCACCTGCTGCGCGGGCTCGCGCTCAGCCCAGAAGCGCGTTTTCCTGACATGCAGGCGCTCCTGACCGCCCTGCGCGCCGACCCCGTGCGTCGCCGGGCTCATCGCCTGCAGCTCGTCGGCGTGGCGATCGCCGCGCTCGTCAGCGCGAGCGTGCTGCTCCTGGGCGGTCGCGCGCTGTGGGACTCGTGGCAGCGCGCCGCGCTCGAGCGGCGCGCCGCGGAGCAGCTCGCGGTCACCGAGCGACAGGTCGCGTACCTGCGCGCGGAGGGTCAAGACGACGAGGCCGAGCGAGTGTATCGCTCGTTCACGGAGAGCCCCGAGTACGCCGGGACCGACGCGGCGGTCGACGCGTGGATCCACCGCGGCCGGCGGCAGCTCGCCGCCGACACGCTGCCGGAGGCGCGCGCGTCCTTCGCCGACGCCTTCGCGCGCGCGCGCCGGGCTGAGCAGCGCGAGCGCGCGTCCCTCGAGCTCGCGCGCGTGCTGCTGGCGCAGCGCGAGATCGGCGGGCTCACGCGGCTGCTCAACACCCTCGACCACGACGCGGTCACGCCCGCGCGGCGCGACGCGCTCGTCGAGCTGTCGCGCGAGGCCGCGTTCGCGCGGCGTGACTTCGAGAGCCTGTCCCGCGGCGCCGCGGCGCCGTCGACGTCCACGCGGCCGTGGATCGTGGCGGTCGCGCGCAGCCTGAGTCACGCGACGCGGACCGACCACAAGCTGCACTCCGTCCTCAACGGGGCGCTGCGCGTCGGCGACCACCTGGCGCTCAACACCCAGTCGCCCGTCCTCGCGGCGATCGCCCCGGCGCTGCCGGTCGTCGCGCCGCTCGAGCTGCCGGTGACGATCGCGACCGCCGACGATGACCCGCACGCGCTCGGCCTCCTGCTCGCGGGAGGGTACCGGCGCGAGGTCATGCTGCGGGCGAGCGCGCGAGGCCTCGAGGCGGTGCGCGAGCTCGACGAGCACGAGCAGCCGATCGTCAGCATGGCGCGCGGCGATCTCGACGGCGACGGCCGCGACGAATTGTACTTGGGGACAGGCGCGTACACGCGCCGGCTGTACGCGGTGAGCGTCGACGACGACCAGCTCGCGCGCGTCTGGAGCCCGCACCCGCCGACGGACGCGCTCGGCTCCGACGTCAACGCGCTGCTCGTCGACGACCTCGACGGCGACGGCCGCCAGGAGCTGTTCGTCGCGCTGGGTCCGTGGCGGGCGTACGAGCTGCGGGCGCTCGAGTCCGACGGCCAGAGCGGCGCGCTGCGCCTGCGCGCGCGCGCGCTGCTCGGCAACGTCGACGCGCTGGCCGTGCTGCGGCGAGCCGACGGCGCGCGACGGCTCGTCGCGATCAAGAACGACACGATGGGCAGCGACGAGGTGTTCGGGGCCGCGCGACCCGACGGCCCGCCCGCCGGGATCTACCTCCTGCGCCTCGAGGGCGGCGCGTTCGCGATTGAGCGCTTCGTCCCGGCGCCGTCGAGCCGGCGCGGGGACGCGGTGGTCCTGCGACGGCCGCTGACCGGCGACATCGACGGCGACGGCATCGAGGACCTCGTCGTGAGCTTCAACGAGAGCTTCGCGCAGAGCACCGCGAGCACACGCGACGGCGCGTCGCTGATCCTGCGCCAGGAGGAGGACGGCGCGCTCTCGAGCGCGCTGCTGGCCAACACCGTGGTGCACGCGCTGCTGCAGCTCGACGACGACCCCGCGGTCGAGGTCGTGGCCGCGCTGCGCGAGCGAGACGCCGAGGCGTGGACGCTCGGCGTCGGCGACACGCCGACCCCCGAGGACACCTCGTGGCGTGACACGATCACGCCGCCGCCGCCGCCGCCGCGCCTGCGCGCGGCGGGTGACTGGCGACGCGTCGAGGAGCTGAGCCGCGTCGGGTTGCTCGCCGAGGCCGCGGGGACGCTCGAGCGCGCCGCGGCGCGCGAGCCCGAGCGCGCGCTGCGAGGCGACGTGAGCCTGTGGGCCGCCGATCTCCAGGCGGCGATCGGGCGCCACGTCAAGGCCGCGGAGCTCTACGAGCGCGCCGGGGAGCTCGCCGCCGACGCCCGCGCGCTGCGAGACGCCGCCGACATCTTCGAACGCTTCGGCGAGCACGCGCGCGCGCGCGCGGTAAGCGAGCGACGCGCGACGCTGCGTGAGCTCTCCGAACAGGAACGTTTAGACAGCCTTGAGCGCTCGCGCCGGTTGGCGCGACGGCTGCGCGAGGAGACCCTGCGCTTCGAGTTCAGCGCGCCGCCCTCACGCGGCTGGTGGTTCGCGCGGCCCGAGGCGGCCCGCTGGGACCGCGCGCGCGGGCTGCTGGAGCTGCAGGCCCAGGGCAACGAGCTCATCGCCGCGCACCCGCTGACCTGGGACGGCGAGCGCCTGAGCATCGCGCTGGCGCTCGACGTCCGCCGCGGCGACTGGGAGAGCGGCGTCGAGTTCAAGCTCGCGAGGGCCGACGGCGGCGGCCCGGGCTCGGTGCGCGTGGCGGTCGGCGGCGGCGGCGGTCGGCTGTTCGTCGGGGTGCGGGCCTACTCGTGGACCTTCTCGCTCCCCTACGCCGAGGCGCTCGCGCGCGGCGAGCTGCCCCTCGAGATCATCTTCACCGAGGATCGGCGCGCCTCGAGCACCACGGTGTTGATCCGCGACCGCGAGACCGGGGAGCTCCTGTGGGAGCACGCCGCGATGGCGTTCACGCGCGAGCCCGCGCCGGGCCCGTACTCGCTCGAGATCTCGGGGTACGGCGGCGGGCTGGCGGTCGCCGAGGTGGCGCTGCGCTGGCTCGAGGTCAGCGGCGTGACGCCCCGAGACGCCCCGCGTGACCCGCAGCGCGAGGCCGCGCTCGCGCTCGTCGAGGGGCGGCTCCACGACGCGCTCGCCGCGTTCGAAACCGGGACAACCCCACGCGCGCGCGCGCTGCGTCTCGTCGCGCTCGCGCGCCTGGGTCGCGCCGCGCCGGCGTCGACGCTGCTCGCCGAGCTCCTCGAGACGCCGCGCGGCGAGGACGAGATCGTGCGCCTGCTGCGACGCGACGCCCCGCGCTACCTGCCGCTGGCGCGGGCCGCAGCGGACGACGTCGCGTTCACCCTGCTCGCGCGCGCCTGGCAGCGCGCGATCGAGACCGCGCCCCACGACGTCGCCGCGTTCGCGGACCTGCTCCCATGGCTCGCCGACGTCGACGCGCTCGACGACAGCGCGCTCAAGGGTCAGCTGCTGGTCCTGCGCGCCGAGCTCGAGCGCCGCGCCGGAGATCTGCGCGCGGCCTACGACGATCTCGAGCGCGCCGTCGAGCTCGTGGACGACGCGCGTCCGATCCGAAGACTCCTCACGCGGATCGCGGCGGCGCTCGGCGACGACGACGCGGCGCTCTCCGCCGCGCGCGCGCTGCTCGACCAGGCTGACGATCGGGAGGGGGAGGCCGCGCGACTGCGCGTGCACGCCGAGACGCGCGCGCTGGCGCGAACGCCCGCGTGGACGGAGCTGCTGGACACTGAGATGTTGATCGTCGAGTGAGGGGGCCGCGCCGAGCTCGGACTCCAACGTCCACGACGCAAACGCGCACGGAGTCCCATGTCGCCCGCGATGCATCGCGCTCGTTGGCGATACACGGACGGAGGGGCTCATCGAGCGCGCGGGCCGACCGAGCTTCTTGCGCCTCCACGAGGGCGCACGATGCCGACGCTCGGCGAGCGTGGGAGCGCGCGGCGTCCCGCCGGAAGCGACCCTCGTCTGGGCAGACGTCGACACGGGTCTCCTCGAGCAGGCGCGGCCCCTGGTACCGTGGGGCCTATGGTCCACGACGCGACGTCTTCTCTCGATCGTCTGGCGCTCGCGCTCGTGCTCCTGCACGCGACGCTCGGCGCCGTCGGGTGCGGCCCTGACGCATGCGATGACGACGACTGCTCGGGCGAGACGAGCTCGGACACCGAACCTGATCTGACTTCCCCAGGCGCCGGGATCTCTGTCTACAAGGACGTCGACATCCTCTTCGTCATCGACAATTCCGGCTCGATGGGCGAGGAGCAGCGGCGCTTGGCAGCGGACTTCGGCGCGTTCATCGACGTGCTCGAGGACGCCGACATGAACTACCGCATCGGCGTCACCACGTCCGACTACGGCAACCCGCGCTGCGCGCCTGATGACTTCCCGCGCCTGCCCAGCCAGGGCCGCTTCGCGCTCGAGAGCTGTCGCAATCGCATCGGCCTCGACGGTCAGCGCAACGACTTCGTGTCCGATCCCGAGATGATTGACGCGACCGCGGCCTGCACCGACTACTGCGATCAAGGCGTTCACGACGCGCTGCAGGGGGCGTGGCGTCCGACCACGATCGAGCAAGACGACTCCGTCGCGCCCCGCCTCTGGATCGATCGTGACGGGCGCCAGCTCAACCTCCCGGACGGCGTCGCGGAGGCGGCGGCCGGCCTCGGGATCTCGCCCGTGGAAGCCGCGTTCCGCTGCCTCGGCCCGCAGGGCGTCAACGGCTGCGGGTTCGAGTCGCAGCTCGAGTCGATGTACTGGGCGCTCGCCCGCGCCGAGGAGCCGGGCGAGCTCAACTACGGCTTCTTGCGCGACGCCGCGTTCCTCTCCATCATCCACCTCACGGACGAGGCGGACTGCTCGTTTCACCCGAGTCAGCAGAACATCTTCCTCGACCTCAACAACACGTGGGCCTGGGAGGATGGCGCGACCTCGCCGACCAGCGCCGTGTGCTGGAACGCCGGCGTCGAGTGTGAGGGCGCGGCGCCTGGCCCGTACACCTCGTGTGACGTCGTCGACAGAGACATCAACGGCGGCCTCCTCGAGTATGACTCGGCGAGCGCTGTGCTCCACCCGATCGAGAAGTACCTCTCGCAGCTCAACGCGATCGAGAAAGACAAGCAGGCCGTCATCTACAACCTCGAGGTCCTGGTCTCCGTCATCGGCGGCGTGCCCTCGGGCTACGACGCGATGGCGGCCGAGCTCCAGTACATCGACAACGTCGAGGATCCAGCGGCGCAGATCAACTTTGGCATCGCCCCGGGCTGCGTCTCGGCGGGCGACGGTGGGAGCGCGATCCCGCCGGTGCGTCTACGTGAGCTCGCCGAGCAATTCGCGGTCGACGGGGAGCGCAACATCTTCTCGGCCTGCGACGCGAGCTACGCGAACACCCTCGACACGATCGCGAAGCGTCTCGTTGACCAGGTCGAGCCGGCGTGCTTTCGCGCCTGCGTCGACGACGCGGAGCCAGAGACCCCGCTGCTCGACCCGACGTGCAGGGTGTTTCAAAACAGTTCCGCGACTGACGAGGTGATAGAGCTCCACGAGTGCGTGCTCGATCCAGACACAAGCGAGCCCACGCCGCCGCCCGGCGCGAGCATCTGCTTTATCTATCTGCTCGACAGGAGCGGCGAGACGCCGAGCGCGCTCGACGACATGTCGCCGAAGTGCGTCGACGCGGGCTGGAACCTCGAGTTCAAGCTCGTGCACCTCGGGCCCGAGACCCAGCGTGACTGGATCGGGGCGAAATGTGTGCTGTCCGAGAAGCTCGCGCGCGACTGCCCAGACCTCTAGGCGCGGCTCGTCACGCTCCACGCTCGGCCGCGAGCGCGCGCGGCCCGGGGCTGGCGAGACCTTCATCAGGGCGCGTCGCGCCGCTCCCAACCCACGCGCCCGGTCTCGTCGACGAATCGCTCCGTGACGCTCGCGCCGCGCAACGTCAGGGTGGCGAAGCCGGAAGCTCGCTCGCGTCTCGCCGGTCTCGATCCACTCGGCGAGCGCCTGCAGCCAGCCCGTGTCGAGCGCCTCGTATTTACCTGTCCCATAGATCGCGCCGGTCGGATCGGGCGCGCCGAGCACGATGTCCTCGCCGTCGGCGAGCAGGTGGAGAATTCGGGCGAGCGAGCGGCGTCTACGTGGCGCCGCGCGGCGGCGTAGGGGCGGCGCCCTCGCGCGCAGGGCGTCGATCGCCGCGCACGAGTCACGTACCGCCTGCGACGCAGTCGCTAGCGAGGAAGACGTCGACCTCGGCGAGCGCCCGCTCCTTACCCTTCGCCGCCTGATAGACCGCGCGGGCCTCCTGCGCGAGCGCCCGAGCCCGCGCGCCCGCGCTCGCGTCCGCCTTCGCGCTCGCCTTCGCGCCTGCTTTCGCTTCGGCGCTCCCGCGCTCACAGAGCGCGCGGGCCAGCACGAAGCGCGTGTCGGCGAGCTGCTCAGGCGGCGCCTCGCCGGACTCGCGCAGCTTCGCCGCGCGCTCGGCCAGCGTCACCGCGTCGCCGGGTCGCGCCTGCGCGAGCGCGACCTCGGCGAGGCCCGTGAGCGCGTGCGCGAGCGCGACGTGCTCGTCCCCGTAGGCCTCCTGCTGGATCGCCAGCGCGCGCTCGTACAGGTTTCGCGCGCGCGCGTGGTCGCCGGTCAGCGCGCTGACGGTCGCCACGTTCAGCAGCGGCTCGGCGACGCTCGGGTGCTTGGGCCCGAGCGCGCGTTCAAAGATCTCGAGCGCGCGCTCAGCCAGCGCCTTCGACTCGGCGTACTCCCCGGTGAGGCGGAGGAGCTCGGCGAGGTTGTTGAGCGACTCGGCGACGCGCGCGTGGGACTCGCCGAGCGCGCGCTCGTGGATGACGAGCGCGCGGCGGTACAGCGTCTTCGCCTCCTCGTACGAGCCTTCGAAGTAGTTCACGTTCGCGAGGTTGATCAGCGCGTCCGCGACGTGCGGGTGCTGCGGCCCGAGCGTCTCCTCGTAGATAGCGAGCGCGCGGCTCAGGTGCACGCGCGCGCGGTCGTAGGCGCCGGTGGCGTACTGCATGCTCCCGAGGTTGTTGAGCGCCGAGGCGACGTCGGGGTGCTCGGCGCCCAGCGCCTCGAGCTGGGTCGCGAGCGCGCGCTCCGAGATGGCCTCGGCCTCGGCGAACGCCCCCTTCGCGTAGTAGACCGTCGCGACCCGGTGCATGTGGGTCGCGCGCCGGAGGCTCGTCTCGTCCTCGCCCATCAGCGTCAGCGCGATGTCGGCGTGACGCCGCCACCGCAGGCCGTCGTCGTGACGCGCCATGAGGTAGCCGATCGTGTAGGTGAGCCGCGTCGCCGCTTCAAACTCGACCTCCTGTGCACCTGACTCTCGGGCCAGAAAAAACGCGTCCTCGAGCGCGCGCTCGGCCTCGGCGTAGGCGCCGGTGTGGTAGAGCAGGCTGCCGAGCCGCCAGCGCGCGGTCGCCACGAGCGGCGCCCAGCTCAGCGCCTCGGCGCGCGCGAGCGCGTCGCGGGCCTCCTCGAGGCCGGTGGCGTAGGCCCCGGCGGCACGCTGGGCGCCGACCCGCCACAGCGCGCGCTTGACCTCCAGCACCGCGTCGCGATCCGAGGGCAGCGCCGGCATGGCGGCGAGGCGCAGCGGATCGAGGCACGGCGTTATCGACGAGAGGCCGACGGCGGCCGTGGCCGCGTTCTGCACGATCGTCGCGTCCGCGCGCGACAGCTCCTCGACGAGCGCCTCGAGCTCGAGGCGGCGATCCTCGAGGCACCACGTCGCGCGGTCGAGCGTGTCGTCGTCCCACTCGCCGTCGACGCGAGCGCGTTGACAGGCGCGGACGCGGGCCGACGACCACGCGCTCGCCTGGCTCGAGAATGACGCGCTCACGCGGTCTGCGGCGATCTGCGCGTAGGGGGCCGCCGTGGCCAGCAGGCCCTCGCGCAGGCGGGACTCGGCGTCGGAGTTCCACGTCGCGCCGACGCTCGCGCCCTCGGCCGCGCAGGCCGCGAGCGCGCGCTCACGCTGCAGGCGTGAGCCGAGCGCGAAGGCGCCTACTCCCAAGGCGACCGCGAGCGCGAGGCCGACGCGTCGTCGTCGCGGCGTCGGGTCGGCCTCGAGCGCCGCCAGCAGCGGCTCGATCCCCGCGTAGCGCTGCTCGGGCCGCGGCGCGAGGCCCCGCGCGACGACGCGTCGCAGCCAGCTGGCGGCGCGCGCGCGCGCGCCGGCGGCGAGCGTGGGCCCGAGTTCACGGCCGCCGCGAGCGAGACGAGCGTCTCGCCCGCGAACGCGCGCTGCCCGTAGAGCGCCTCCCACGCGGTCGCGCACAGGGAGAAGACATCCGTGCGCTCGTCGGCGACGAGGCCCGCGAATTGCTCTGGGGCCATGTACGCCGGCGTCCCCATCATCGCGCCCGCGACCGTGAGCTCGACCGAGAGCGCGTCACGCCCGTGCGTCATCGCGAGCGCGCTCGCGTCGGCGCGCAGCTCGGCGGCGCCGTCGGACGCGTCTTCGTCGAGCTCCTCCGGCTCGTCACGCCCCGCGCGCGCGAGCCCGAAGTCCATCACGCGCACGCGCCCGTCGTCCCCGACCATGATGTTCTCGGGCTTGAGGTCGCGGTGCAGCAGCCCAGCGGCGTGCGCCGCCGCGACGCCGCGCGCCGCCTGCTTGAGCACCTCCAGGGTCTCTCGCCAGCCGCGTCGGCGCTTGCCGAGCCAGGCGCCCAGGGTCTGACCGATGACGAGCTCCATCGACAGCCACACGGCGTCGCCGTGCGTGCCGACGTCGTGCACCGCGACCACGTTGGGGTGGCTCAGCTTCGCCAGCGCCTGGGCCTCGCGATAGAGCCGGGCGCCCGCCGTGCCGCGGGCGCGGTGACCCGCGCCGATCAGCTTGAGCGCGACCGTGCGATCGAGCTCCGGATCGTAGGCCGCGTAGACGATCCCCATCCCGCCGGCGCCGAGCTGGCGCAGGATCATCAGGCGGCCGACCGTGGTCCCGGGCTCGAGCCCGTGCCGGCGTGCGAGCGGCGCGTCGGCGTCTCGCGCGAGCGTCGACTCCGTCTCGATCGGGCCCGCGGGCGCCGACGGAGCGCCGTCGGTCGTCGTCGCCTCGCGCGTGGCCGCGATCGTGTCGTCGAACGCGGGCGCGGACGCGGACGCGTCAGGGGCTCGCTCGTGCTCGGCTCGTGACTCGCCGCGCGTGGTCACCGGCGCGAGTGTCCCACACGCGCGTGCACACGACGTCCGCGGGGGCGCGCTCGTTTCGCGCCGTCGGGGCGCGATTCGACGCGCGCGTCGTAGCCTGTCTTTTAGAGCTTGTTATGTCGCGCGCTCTCGAGCGTCGCCGCGCTCGCCGACGCGGGGGAGCGCTCAGCCGCGGCGACGCCCCTGGAACGATCGGGACCGGGTAGGTCACCGTTACGCGCGCGCCGTCGGCCCAGGGACGTCCGGCTCCGCCTCGCCCCGACGACGCGCGCCGCCGCGTGCACGCGGCGGCGCGGGACGTCGGTTGTCAAGCTCGCGTCGCGTCGCGCCACGCCGCGCGGGTCCGCGGGGCGCCGCGCGAGCTCGGCGGAGCCGCGACGAAACTTTGATATTGTCCGGGCCTCACCCACGGAGGGCACCTGCACATGCGCATCACGACTACCCCGGCAGACGCCGCTGGACGATTCTCCTTTCCCGGGACCGCGCTCGAGGTCGCCCGGATGGGCTACGGCGCGATGCAGCTCGCTGGCCCCCACGTGTTCGGTCCCCCGAAGGACGAGGAGGCGGCGAAGGACGTGCTCCGGACCGCGCTCGCGCTCGGCGTCGATCACATCGACACCAGCGACTTCTACGGGCCCTACGTGACGAACCGCCTGATCCGCGAGGCGCTTCACCCGTACCCCGACGATCTCGTGCTCGTCACGAAGGTCGGCGCCCGGCGCGGCGACGACGGCTCGTGGCTGCCGGCGTTCTCCCCCGACGAGCTCGAGGCGGCGGTCATGGACAACCTCCAGCGCCTCGCGCTCGAGGCCGTGGACATCGTCAACCTCCGGATGATCTTCGGCATGGGCCCGACGGAGGGATCGATCGCCGCCCAGATCACGCGCCTCGCCGAGCTGCAGCAGCGCGGGCTCGTCAAGCACATCGGGGTGAGCAACGCGACGCCGGCTCAGATCGCGGAGGCCCGGGCGACCTGCGACGTCGTCTGCGTGCAGAACCACTACAACCTCGTGCACCGCGAGGACGACGAGCTCATCGACGCGCTCGCGGCCGACGGCATCGCGTACGTGCCGTACTTCCCGCTGGGCGGCTTCTCGCCGATTCAGTCGCGCGGGCTCACCGAGGCCGCGCGCGCGCTCGAGGTCTCTCCGCAGCAGCTGGCGCTCGCGTGGCTCCTCCAGCGCAGCCCCAACATCCTGCTCATCCCCGGCACCGCCTCTGCGGCGCACCTGCGCGAGAACGTCGCCGCGGCGTCGCTCGAGATCCCCGAGGACGTGCTGGCCCGGCTCAACGCGCTGCACCGACAGTGAGCGGCGGGCGCTCGCGGGCGCTTGGCCCTCGGCCGCAGCGGCGTGAACCGAGCCCACGAACGCGCGCGCGAGTTCGTGTTATGGAGAGCGCGATGACGCTGCTGCTGAACCCGAAGAACCACACTCGCGCCTATCCCGACACCCGCTCGCGCGAGATCATGCGCGCGACCATCGAGTTCTTCGAGAGCAAGGGCCGCGCCCGGCTCAAGGCGGATGACCACGAGCGCGTCTGGTACCAGGACTTCCTCGACTTCCAGCGCGAGCACGGGATCTTCGCGACGCTGCTGACGCCGGCGCGCTACGGCGGGGACAACCCAGACGCGCGCTGGGACACCTACCGCAACTGCGAGTTCAACGAGATCCTGGGCTTCTACGGGCTCGCCTACTGGTACACGTGGCAGGTCACGATCCTCGGGCTCGGGCCCATCTGGATCAGCGACAACGAGGCGGTCAAGAAGGCCGCCGCCGCGCAGCTGCGCGAGGGGGGGATCTTCGGCTTCGGCCTCTCGGAGCGCGAGCACGGGGCCGACATCTACTCGACCGAGATGCGCCTCGAGCCCCAGGAGGGCGGCGGCTACCGGGCGAGCGGTCGCAAGTACTACATCGGCAACGGCAACGCGGCCGCGCGCGTGTCGACGATCGGCAAGATCCTCGCGCCGGGCGAGGTCGAGCAGGACCGGTATAAGCACTTCGCGTTCTTCGTCGCTGATCCCGGGCACGCGCGCTACGAGTGCGTGCAGAGCGTGGTCAACAGCCAGTCGTACGTCGCCGAGTTCGCGCTCACGGAGTACCCCGTCGAGGAGTCCGAGCTGCTCGCCACGGGCCGCGACGCCTGGGACATGGCGCTGAACACGGTGAACATCGGCAAGTACAACCTCGGCTGGGCGTCGATCGGGATGTGCACGCACGCGCTCTACGAGGCGGTCAATCACGCGAGCGCGCGCGTGCTGTACGGCAACCACGTCACCGACTTCCCGCACGTCCGGCAGCTGCTGGTCGACGCCTACTGCCGCCTGATCGCGATGAAGGCGTTCGCGCTGCGGGCGGCGGACTACATCCGCAGCGCCTCCGCGGAGGACCGCCGATACCTGCTGTTCACGCCGATCGTGAAGATGAAGGTGACCACGCAGGGGGAGGACGTGATCAACCACCTCTGGGACGTCATCGCGGCCAAGGGCTTCGAGAAGGACGGCTACTTCGAGATGGCCGCTCGCGACATCCGGGCGCTGCCGAAGCTCGAGGGCACGGTTCACGTCAACATGGCGCTGATCATCAAGTTCATGCGCAACTACTTCTTTATGCCCGGGGAGTTCCCGGAGGTCGGGCGCGTCGACGCGCCGCGCGACGACGACTTCCTGTTCGCGCAGGGCCCGACGAAGGGCCTCGGGCGCATCACCTTCCACGACTACAACCTCGCGTACGACAGCTGCGACCTGCCGAACGTGAACGTGATGAAGACGCAGATCGCGGCGTTCAAGCGCCTGATGATGGCGTCCGCGAGCGACCCCGAGCGCGCCGCGGACCAGGCCCGCGACATCGGCTTCCTGCTGTCGCTGGGCGAGCTGTTCACGCTGGTCGCGTACGGACAGCTGATCATCGAGTTCCGCAACCTGCGCCCGGACGCGCTCAGCGACGACGAACTCGACCTGATCTTCGACGTGTTCGTCCGCGACTTCTCGCGCTACGCGCTCGAGCTGTACTCGAAGCACAACAGCAGCGACGCGCAGATGGAGGCGTGCCTCGAGATGATCCACAAGCCGGTGACCGATCGCGCGCGCTACGAGCGAGTGTGGCGCGAGCGCGTGTACGCGCTGCGGGACCAGTACGTCATGAACGAGTAGTCGGCCGCGAGGCGCCGGCGCGCCGCGGACCGCGGCCCGTCGAGCGCGGCGCTCGAGCGCGACGCGGGCGGCGAGGCGCGCTCGAACGCGCGCCTCGGCGCGGGCCGAGCGTTCAACCTTGCCCTTCGACCAGGGTGGCAGCTAGGGTGCTCGCGATGTCAAATCTGCCCGCGATCGCCAGCGCGTCGCGCCTGGTCGTGCAGCAGCAGCGCGAGATGCTCGAGGTCTTCACCAGCTTCGAATCGAGCAACCGCTACGTGGTGCGCGCCGCCGACGGCCAGGTCGCGCTGTACGCCGCGGAGTCCGGGGGCGGCGCGCTCGCGTTCCTGACCCGCAGCTTCCTGAAGGCGAAGCGGCCGTTCACGATGCACGTGCTGCGCCCGGGCGGCGGCGTCGCGTTGACGCTGCGGCGCCCGTGGAATTGGTTCTTCTCGGAGCTGCGCGTGGACGACGAGCGCGGCCAGCCGCTCGGGATGATCGACCAGCGCTTCGCCCTGTTCGCGCGGCGCTTCGTGATCCTGGGGCCCGGCGGCGAGGCGCTCGCGGAGCTGCACGGGCCGTGGTTTCGCCCGTGGACGTTCCGGATCATGCGGGGCGGTCAGGAGCTCGGCAAGATCACGAAGCAGTGGAGCGGTCTGCTCAAGGAGGCGTTCACCGACGCCGACAACTTCGGCCTCGAGCTCGGCCCGGCGATGGAGCCCCAGCTGCGCACGCTCGCGCTCGCGGCGACCTTCCTCATCGACTTCCTGTACTTCGAAGATTCGAACCGTCGGTGAGCGTTCCGGCCGCGCGGCCGCGCGCGGTCGCGCCCGCGCGACGCGGAGCGGCCCAGCGCGGCTCGTCGACGCGAGACAATAGCGACGTGCGCGACCCACCATCGCCCTGGATCATCGCGCCGGCGGCCGACGCGGCGCTGATCCTCGGCGCCCCGCTGCTGTCCGCGGCGCTCGTGCTCCCGCTCGCGGCGCTCGTGGGGTCGCGCGTCGTCTGGCTCGTGGTCATGACCTTCGGCTCCGTCGGTCACCACCTGCCTGGCTTCTTGCGCACCTACGGCGACCGGGCGCTGTTTCGGCAGCACCGGGCGCGCTTCCTGCTCGCGCCGCCGCTGGTGTTCGCGACCTCGCTGTGGTTCGCGGCCTACAACCTCCACGGCGTGCTGCTGCTCTCGCTGGTGTGGAGCGTGTGGCACGGGATGATGCAGCACTACGGCTTCTTGCGGGTCTACGACGCGAAGGTCGGGGCGCGGGCGCCGGAGGTCGCGCGCCTCGACTGGTGGATGACCTGCGCGTGGTTCTCGCTGTGTCTGCTGTGGAGCCCCGTGCAGGGCGCGAGCGTGCTCGCGTCGTTGTTCGACGCCGGCTTCTGGCTGATCCCGCCCGCGGCGCTGCGCGTCGCTGGCACCGTGACGCTCGTCCTCACGCTGGCGATCTCGGCGCTCTACCTGATCATGACGGCGCGCTGGCGACGACGCGGCGTGCCGGTGAGCCCGCGCAAGCTCGCGCTGCTCGTGACCACGACCGCGCTCCTCTACTTCGCCAGGGTCATGACGCGCGACCCCTTCCTGACGGTCGCGCTGTTCGAGGTGCTGCACGACGTGCAGTACCTGGCGATCGTCTGGGCGTTCAATCGCGGCGTCGCCGAGCGCGGTCAGGGCGGGCGGCTCGGGCGTTGGCTGTACCGGCCGCGGGCGCTGGCCGTCGCGGTCTACGTCACGCTTTGCCTCGCCTACGGCGCGCTCGCCTTCGGCGTCGCGCTGTGGCGCGGGGACGGGCTCGGCACGCGGGTCGTCGTCGCGCTGCTGGCGACCTCGGGCATCCTGCACTTCTATTACGACGGCTTCATCTGGAAGCTGCGCCGGGCGGAGGTCTCGGCCGGACTGGGCATCGAGGCGGGCGCGGGCGCGTCGTCACCACCCGCGCCCGGGCGGTCGCGGCGGGAGCTCGCGCACCTGCTGATCTTCGTCGGGATGATGCTCGCGCTGTGGCGGATCGAGCGTCGACCGGCGAAGCCCGGCGCGCTCGAGGTGTGCGAGGCGATGGTCGCGCTCGTCCCCGAGAGCCCGACCGCGCGACAGAACCTCGGCGCGGAGCTGCTGGCGCGCGGTGAGCTCGAGGGCGCGGTCGCGCAGCTGCGAGAGGCGGCGCACCTGCGGCCGGGCTTCCTCGACGTCCAGCTCGCGCTCGGCCGCGCGCTGCTGGCGAGCGGCGCGGCCGAGGCGGCGCGCGAGGTGTTCACCCGCGCGCTCACGCTCGCGCCGGAGCACGGCGAGGCCCACCTCGCGCTCGCCGAGCTCGCGCTCGGGGACCGCCGGATCGAGGACGCGATCGATCACTATCAGCGCGCGCTCGCGGTGCGGGAGCGCGACGCGAAGGCCCACGGAAACGTCGCGTACGCGCTGGCGGCGAGCGGGCGGCTCGACGACGGCTTGCGCCACGTCCAGCGCGCGATCGAGCTGGAGCCGCGCCTGCTGCTGGCGCGCGTCAACGCGGGGCTGATCCTCGACGCGCTCGGTCGCCGCGACGAGGCGCTCGCGGAATTGCGAGTCGCGGTCTCGCTCGAGCCGAGCAGCGTGCAGGCGTGGAGCAACCTCGGCGGCGTCCTGATGAAGCTGGGGCGCGGGGCCGAGGCGGCGCGCGCGTTCCGGGCCGCGCTCGCCATCGACCCCAGCTTCGCGCCGGCGCGTCACAACCTCGCGCGGCTGTCCGCGCGCCCGCGCTGAGCTGCCTGCTGGCGCTCGCGCCTGCTGGGGGCGAGCGCCAGCGGGCGGCGGCTCAGAAGCGCAGCGTGACGGCCGTGCCCTGCTGCGCGCTGGAGAACGGCTCGAAGCTCGCGGTGCGCAGCGCCGCGGTCGCGCAGGCGACCAGCGCGGCGCTCGCACCCGCCGTCATCGACGTGGCCGAAGCGACCTGTCCGTTTGAACCATTGATCGAGAGCTTGATCGCCAGCTTGGAGCCGGCGGCCGCGTGCGCGCGACACTCACGCTCGGCGCGCTGCTTGGCGCTGGCGAGCCCGCGCTTGATCTGGGACAAGCTCAGCTTGTCGGGCAGCGCGGCGCTCACGGGGCCCTTCGGCGTCGAGGGCTCGGTGGGGGCGGCGCGCGACGGCATGCAGCGCTTCGGGTGGAGCAGGCACTCCACGCTGTCCACGGCCGGTCCGTCCGCGGCGGGCGCGGCCGCGGGGGTCTCGGACGCGGTCGGCGGCGGCGCGGACTTGGGCGGCTTCTTCGACGGTCGTGGCCGGCGCGGGGGGGCTCGCTTCGACGCGGCGGTCGCTTCAGTCACGTCGGCCGTGTCGGCCGCGTCGGCCGCGTCGGCCGCGTCGCCCGTCGCGTCCGCGACGGGCGGCGTCGCGGCGGCGTCGTGCTCCGACGCGAGCGCCGCTCGATCCTCGGGCGTGACCGCGGCGACGCTCGCGGGCTCGGGCGCGGTCTGAATCACGACGCGCGTCGGCGTCTGGGGCGTCGTCTGGATCACGGCCCACACGCCGAGGAACACCGTCGCCACGCCGAGCGCGGCGATCGTCGCGAGCAGGCCGCCGCGGGACGCCGCCGGCTCGCGGGTGCTCGCCACGCGCGTCTGCGCCGTGATCCGCGGCGACGGGGCCGGGAGCGCCGTCGTCACGCTGCGCGCGAGCGACATGGGCGCTGGCTCGCTCAGGATCGAATTGAGATCGATGAGCCCGGAGCTCGCGGCGTCCAGGGGCGCGCGGACGTCGGAGCGCGGACGCGGGGGCGAGGCGTCGACGGCAGCGGGGCGCGCGGGCGCGAGCGCGTTGAGGGAGAACAGGACAGAGTTCTCGGCGCGGGCGCCAGAGAACAGCTCGGAACGATGAAGGGATGCGGAGGACATGGCGGAGGATCTCCGGGCGCGCTCGCCATGGACCGGAGCGTCCGCCACCAAGGGGGCTGGACGCGGGTCGCTGACGAGATCGCGACTGGGTGCTCGTAACCCCAACGCGTCGCGGCGGGCGGGGATCTGAGCGCGGTGGTTTTTTCAGCGGACCCGCGGCAAATCGACGTCCGCGCGCGAGCGAACGACCGCCGGCTCCATCACGCGTACGCGACTGGATCCCGGTGTAGGCCCACCGAGCGTCGCGTCAGCCGTCGCGCTTGAAAGCGCCGCGCCGGCCGGCGTATCGTCGCAAACGGGCGGTAGCGCAGAGGTCGTCGCGCCGTACCCCATGAGGGGTCTCGAGTGCCCAATGCACTCCCGAAATCATAATGGAGGACGTCGGTTCGAATCCGACCCGCCCGATCCCGGGATACCCCCGAACGCGCAGCAGCTCGCGGCCTGTCTCGAGACGCTGCGGGCGGTCTCCGTGCTCCCACCGGACGATCCGCGCTACGTGGCGCTAGAGCAGGCCGTCGGCGCGCTGGTGAAGTCGGCGAAGCGCAAGCGCCGGCGCCAGCGACGGCAGGCGGCTCGCGCCGCCGACCGAGCGGCGCTCGAGGCCTGCCTCGAGTCGACGCCCGCGCGCGCGCTCGAGGGCGGGCCGGCGTCAGCGGGCGCGTCGGCGACGACGCTGCACAGCGAGAAGATGTGCTCGGTGTGCAAGCAGGGGTATCGCGTCATTCACCCCCGCTATCCGCATCACTGCCGCGCGTGCGGAGATCGAGACTGGTCCCGGCGGACGCGGCGCGTCGATCTGCGAGGCCGCCGGGCGCTCGTGACGGGCGGGCGCATCAAGATCGGGCACGCGCTCGCGCTCCGCCTCC
The DNA here is from genome assembly GCA_020633295.1 of Myxococcales bacterium. Classification (GTDB taxonomy): domain Bacteria; phylum Myxococcota_A; class Polyangia; order Nannocystales; family Nannocystaceae; genus JACKDW01. The sequence goes on from JACKDW010000023.1 coordinate 127,433, forward strand.
TGCGAGACGGCGCCCACGTCGCGATCACGACGCGCTTCCCCGCGGACGCGCGCCGTCGCTTCGCCGCCCAGCCTGACGTCGACGAGTGGCGCGCGCGGCTCGAGATCTGTCCCTTGCACCTGGGCGCGCTCCCTGGGCTGCTGCGGTGGATCGACGGGCGGCGCCGCGCGTGGCCGCACCTCGACATCCTGGTCAACAACGCCGCCCAGACCGTGCGCCGCCCGCCCGAGTACTACGCGCGCTGGGCCGCGCTCGAGCGATCGGACGCGCTCGCGCCGATCGAGGAGGCCGCGCTCGCGCGCTTCCACGCGCGCTGCCTGGGCGCGCCCGAGACGCCGTCGGCGTTCCCGGCGGGGGAGGAGGACGAGGAGGGCCTCCCGCTGGATCTGCGGCGCGTCAACAGCTGGAAGCTCGAGGCCGACGGCGTGGCGCCGATCGAGCTCGCCGAGGTCATGCTCGTCAACACGATCGCGCCCTTCGTGCTGACGACGGGGCTCTCCGAGCTGCTGCGCGCGAGCCCGCACCGCGATCGCTACGTCGTGCACGCGAGCGCGCTCGAGGGCCAGTTTCGCGTGCGCCGCAAGATGCCCCGGCACCCGCACACGAACATGGCGAAGGCGGCGCTGAACATGTTCACGCGCACCTCGGGCGAGTCCTACGCGCGCCAGGGGATCTACATGACGAGCGTCGACACGGGCTGGGTGACGAACGAGAACCCGCAGCCGGAGCGCGACCGTCAGCGCGCGCGCGGCTTCCGGGCGCCGCTCGACGTCGAGGACGGCGCGGCCCGCCTGTACGATCCGATCGCGCGGGGCGTCGCGGGCGAGCGCGTCCACAGCGTGCTGCTCAAGGACTACGAGCCTGTCCCATGGTGAAGGTCGAGACCGAGTCGCCGCGCACGCGCTGCCCCGCCGCGCACGTCCCGGCGCTCGCGCGCGCGCCCGCGGACGAGCTCGAGCCGGCGCTCGCCTTCCTGCGCGCGCGCGCCGGGGACCGCTGCACGCGACGCTTCGTCCGCGGCATCGCGCAGCGCGACGGTCGACTCGACTTCTGCAAGCAGGGCCTGGGCCCCGACGGGCTGCGCGCGCTGCTCGACGCGCTCGGCGACGGCCACCCGTGGCTGCGCCACCTGCTGCTCGGCACCAACGACCTCCGGGACGACGGCGCGGCCCAGCTCGGCGCGGCGCTCGGTCGCGGGCTGGCGCTCGAGACCGTCTACCTCGGCTGCAACGTGATCCGCGAGCCAGGCGCGCGCGCGCTGGCGGAGGGCCTCGCGGCCAACTCGAGCGTCCGCGCGCTGTGGCTCAAGCGCAACCCGATCGGCGAGCGGGGTGCGACCGCGCTGCTCGCCGCGCTGCGGCGGCCGAGCTGTCGCGTGCGCACGCTCGACGTGACCAACTGCGAGCTCGGCGACGCGGCGACCGGCCGCTTGATCGCCGGGCTCGCCGAGGCGCGCGCGCCGATCGAGCACCTGTTCGTCGGCGGCAACGGCTTTTCCGATCCGGCGCCGCTCGTGACCTGGCTCGTCGACCCGGCGTGCCCGCTCAAGAGCCTGTTCCTCTCGGCGAGCCGGCTGGGCGATCGCGGCCTCTCGGCGCTCGCGGAGGCGCTCTCGCGGAACACGGGGCTGCGCGCGCTCGACGTCGCGAGCAACGGGCTCGGCCCGGCGGGCCTGCGCGCGCTGGCGGAGCGCGCGGACCGGCTCTCGATCACGTGGCTCAACCTCGGCGCGTCCCCGGCGACCGCGGCGCTCGGGGAGCGCTTCAACGCGCTCGGCGACGCGGTCGTGCCCGAGCTCGCCAAGCTGTGCGGCTCGACGCTCGCGCGCCTCGGGCTGCGCGAGGCCGGCCTCACGTCTCGAGGCGTGGTGCGCTTGCTGGCGATGATCTCGAGCCTGCCGACGCCGCCCAACCTCATCCTCGGCAAGGGGATCGCGCGACGCCTGCGACGCGTCGCGTCCTCGCTCTCGCCGCAGCGGGCCGCGGCGCCGCGCCCGATCCGCGCGATCGCCAGCGTGTATCGCTAGCTGCATCACGACCCGGAGACGCCCATGCGAGATCACGAGGACGCGCGCGACCGGGCCCAGCTCGTCGAGCTCCTCCGCGACTCGTTCCACGATGAATTGCCGGGGCGGCTGCGCGACTACCTCGACGCCGGGCTCGAGCGGATCGAGTCGCCGGCGCACCTCCGCTTCCTCTTGCGCGTCACGTGCTCGCGCTGGGAGGTCACGTCCCACGCGCGGCGTCAGCTCACGTGCTGCGCGCTGCGGCGGCTCGCGCCGCTGTGGACCGGCCCGCCCGATCTCGAGGGCGTGTGCCGCTGGGTCGCCGACGCTGGCATGGGCGCAGAAGATCTCGTCTACCTGTCCCGAAAGACGCGTGTTCAGCGGGTCGTGTACCGCGTGGTGCGCGAGCTGCTGTACGGCAAGGATCCGCGCAAGGTCCTGTGGATCGCGGCCCACGGCGTCGCGGCCGAGCTCGGCCGCGCCGCGCCGCCCGGCGAGGGGCGACGCGCGCAGGTCGAGCTGTACCGCGCGCTCTTGCGGGTCGTGGCGGACGAGCTCGGCCGCGACGCGGCGGAGCCGTCCGCGGCCGAGCTGCGCGACGAGTCGGCGCGCTTCGTCGATTGGCTGCTCGAGGTCGCGATCATCGCGCTGCGGCGAGAGGCGGCGCGCGCCGATCTCGAGGTCGCGCTCGCGTCGATCTTCCAGCGTCCGCTGCAGGAGCGGGGGGCGGCGCTCGCCGAGCACCTGCGCGCCGATCCGGACGTGGTGGACCTGCGCGTCAACGCGGCGCTGCTGGGGCATGCCTTCGCGGCCTGGTGACCGCGGTCGCGTGGTAGCGTGGAGCGGTGAACAGCGACGCTCCGTTTCGCGTGTGTGTTGATGGGCGCGTGTACCCGGCGCGCGAGGCCAGCGAGGAGCGATACGAGGCCTACGTGGTGCTCGTCGACGGCGTCGAGCACGGCTTCGATCTGCTCGAGGAGGTGCTCGAGCTGCCCATGGTCGACGAGCGCCGCGGCGTCACGCTCGACTTCGGCCGCTTCGAACTCGCGCTGCGAAGACGCGACGGGCGCGTGGTGTTTCAGGCGGCGGCGTCCGCCGGCGGCGTCCGCGTCACCTCGCGCGAGAGCGGGGACGAGGAGCGGGCGCTGTGGGATCTCGCGGCGCGGCTCGAGGACGCGCAGGCGCCCCGCGCGTGCTTCTTCTGTCGCTGGAGCGAAGTCGGGCCGAGCTCCGGCTGGGGGCACCTCGGCTGCATGATCGCGGTGGCCGACGCCTACCACGAGCGCGTGACCCGAGGATCGGCGTGGGAGATCAAGTGGGCCTCGACGCTGAGGCGCGACTGGGTCGACGAGTGGCACAGCTGCGCCCGCTGGGAGCTGCGACCGCTGGGCTACGGCTATCGCGGCCGCGCCGGGCGGCTCGCCGAGGACGAACGCTGAGTCGCGGCGCGACCGTGTCGCGGGCGCGCCGACCGACGCGCCCGCGACGCTGTCGCGCCGCGCCTCAGCCGTCCTCGGCCCACTCCGCGCGCGGCCCCTCGTGCAGCGCCGAGTAGACCGCGTTGCGCAGCGCGTTGGCCTCGGCCGAGGTCAGCGCGCGGTCGACGTGCCGCAGCACGAGCCGGAGCAGGACGTTCTTCTGCGACGGCGTGAGCCCGAGGCGCGCCCGCGCGGCGGGGGGCAGCGCCGCGTACGCGGTCTCCGCCACGAGCTCGATCGACTCCACGCACGCCGCGTCGTCGCCGAGCTCGCTGCGAACTCGGTCGCCGAGCAGCGCCTCGCTGAGCTCCGCGCCGGTAACGATCGACAGGTCCCGCCGGACAGGCGGTTGATGGGAGACGGCGCGGTAGGGCGCGAGGTCCAGCATCTGCATGGAGACGCGGGGGTCGAGCGCGCGCAGCAACCGGATGTCCTCGACGCCCTTGCGCAGCATCAGGAGCCGATCGAGCCCGAGCCCCATCGCCAGGCCTGACACGCGCGCCGGATCGTGGCCGCACTCCCGCAGCAGCTCGGGGAGCGCGAGCCCGCACTCGCCGATCTCGACCCACGCGCCGCCGTGCTCGACGTCGAGCTGCACGCCGTCCACGGTGTAGGGGTGACGCGCGGGCGTCACCCGGTACGCGCGGCCGGGCAGCGCGGCCCCGACGACGATCGCGATCATGTCGGCGAGCGCGTCGAGCCCGAGGCGCGGCCCTCGGCGCAGGCGCCAGAGGTCGAGCTGGTGCGGCTCGCCTGTGTGCAGGCGGTCGATGCTGTCGCGCCGGTAGACGATCCCGGGGCAGAGCAGCAGGAGGTCGCGCGGCGTCGCGGCGTCGAGCGAGCTGAGCAGCGGCGGGATCATCGCTGACGTCTGGGTGCGCAGCACCAGCCGATCGCTGACGTAGCGGGTGTAGCGAGCCTCGCGGGCGGCCCCGTCGGGCGGGTAGTGGAGCCGGTCGTAGTTGTCCTCGATCGGCACGACGGGGTTGCTGCGGCGCACGAGCGCCGCGCACGACCAGGCGTCGACGAGCGCGCCTCGAATCGCGTCGACGAGCAATTGCAGCGCGTGCGGTCCCTGACCTGGATCGGTGAGATCGCGGATGGAGACGGCGCGGCGGTAGGCGGCCGTCGACAGGATGTGGGTGTTCATGATCGTCCTCTTCAGCGCACGGGTGACCGGGTTGTTGGGACAGGCCTGAAGTCCCCCCGCGCCGCGCCGGGCTGAAGAGTGACCGCCGCTACCCGTGCGCGCGCGACCGCCTCCTCCGAGCCCTGGGCGGGGCCGGGGGGCGCATAAACAGGCGCGCGCGCGGGTGAGGACGCATATCTTCACCGTAGCAAGGCGGCCGCGCGCGGGCAACGAGCGTTTCGCGGCGCGGCGTCATCGGCCTCGGGGCCGGCGAGGAGAGTGGGCGTGCTCGCGCGTCGCCACGCCGATCGTTCGAGCGTGCTCGCGCTCACGACCGCCGCGCGCCGCTGGTTCTGGTATATGCAAGAGCCCGCTCCGCCGCGCCGATGACGACCTACCGCTACGATCCGCACCTCGACCCGGCGCTGCAGCTCGGCGACGGCGTCGCCGCGGCGGAGGTCGAGCGGATCCTCGAACGTGGTCTATCAGCCACGTCGATCGAGGACGCGAAGCGGGCGCTGCGGGCGCTCCGAGATCGCCGCGGGCCCGCGCTCGCGTGGGCGGGCAAGGACGAGCGCGCGCGCTTCGAGGTGCCTTCGGTCTCGCTGCACGTGCACGAGCGCGTCGACCCGCCCACGATCATCGAGGCGCTGCGCTCGCGCGCGAGCTCGCCGGCGCCGCAGCCCGCGCTGTTCGGGACGGCGCCGGCGCCGGCGCCCGCGCTGCCGCTCGAGGCCTACCGCCACGGTCGCTGGCGCAACCGCCTGATCGCCGGCGACTCGCTCGTCGTCATGAGCTCGCTGCTCGAGCGCGAGGGCATGCAGGGGCGGGTGCAGATGGTCTACTTCGACCCGCCCTACGGCATCGGCTACGGCTCGAACTTCCAGCCCTTCGTGCACGCGCGCGACGTGAAGGAGCGCGACGCGGACCTGACCCATGAGCCCGAGACGCTGCGGGCGTTCCGCGACACCTGGGAGCTCGGCGTGCACTCCTACCTGAGCTACCTCCGCGACCGCGCGCGCCTGGCATGGGAGCTGCTGCGGCCCACGGGGTCGCTGTTCCTGCAGATCGGCGAGGCCAACCTGCACCTCGCGCGGCAGGTGCTCTCCGAGGTGTTCGGCGAGGACAACTTCTGCTCGCTCGTCAGCTTCCGGAAGAAGACCATGCCGCTCGGCTCGCGCTTCTTCGAGCCGGTCTGCGACTACCTGCTGTGGTACGCGCGCGACCGGGCGCGCGTCACCTCGCGCCCGCTGTTCACGCGTCAGCGCGTCGAGGGCAACAAGCTCTATCGCTGGGTCGAGCTCCCCGGCGGCGCGCGGCGACGGATGACGCCGGACGAGGTGCGCTCGCACGCGCTGCTGCCCCGCGGCGCGCGGCCCTACCGGCTCGTCTCCATGCTCCCGGCGCAGTACCGCGAGAACCAGGACTTCGCGTTCGAGCTCGACGGGCGACGCTACCCGCCGCCCAAGGGCTCGTGCTGGAAGACCACGCGCGAGGGCATGCGGCGGCTCGCGGCCGCCCGGCGCCTGCAGCCCGCGGGCGACGGGCTGCAGTACGTCCTGTTCGCCGACGACTACCCGGTCTCGCGCGTCACGGCGCTGTGGAGCGACGCGACCGGCCCGAGCGAGAAGCGCTACGTCGTGCAGACCAACGAGCGCGTCGTCGCTCGCTGCCTGCTCGCCGCGACCGACCCCGGCGACCTCGTGCTCGACCCGACCGCCGGCTCGGGGACGACCGCCGTCGTCGCCGAGCGCTGGGGTCGTCGCTGGATCACCTGCGACACCTCGCGCGTGGCGATCACGCTCGCCAAGCAGCGGCTGATGACGGGCGGCTTCCCGTGGTACGCGCTCGCGCGCCCGGAGCGGGGCGTCGCGGGCGGCTTCGTGTACAAGACCGCGTCGCACGTCACGCTGCGCAGCGTCGCCAACAACCCCGAGCTGCGCCCGGGCATGACGCCGGACGAGATCGACGCGGCCGTCTCGCGCCACGGCGATCGCGAGGTCCTGGTCGATCAGCCAGAGACGGTGCGCGATCGCCTGCGGGTCACCGGGCCGTTCACCGTGGAGGCGGTGCCGGCCCCGGTCGTGCGCGCGCTCGCGGCGGACGATCCCCCAGGGGCCGACGACGACGCGATCGCGCGCGAGGGCGAGACGCGGCGCCAGGAGGAGTGGCGCGAGGAGCTGCTGCGCGCGGGGATCCGGGGCCGGCGCGGGGAGACGCTCCGCTTCGCCCGCGTCGAGCCGCTCGCCGGCGGCGACCAGCTGCACGCCGACGCGGCGCTCGTCGAGGAGACCGCGCTCGGTCCCCTGTCCGGCGCGCGCGTCGTCATCTCGTTCGGCCCCGAGCACGCCCCGCTGCCGCGCGAGCAGGTCGCGCGCGCGTGGGCCGAGGCGCGCGCGCTCACGCCTCCCCCCGCGCTCGTGCTGTTCGCGGCCTTCGAGCTCGATCCCGCGGCGGCGAGCGACATCGCCGGCCTTGCGCCCGCCGGCGCCGAGCTGACGCCGCTGACCGCGAAGATGAACGGCGACCTGGTCACCTCGGATCTCAAGCGGCGGCGCGCGGGCAGCGAGAGCTTCTGGCTCGTGGGTCAGCCCGACATCGAGCTGCGCCCGGCGCCCGCCGGCGCCGGGCTGTGGGAGGTCGAGCTGCGCGGCTTCGACTACTTCAACCCGCGCACCGGCGCGATCGAGTCCGGCGACGCCCGCCGCGTGGCGATGTGGATCCTCGATCCGGACTACGACGGCCGCAGCGTGCACGCGCGCCAGGTGTTCTTCCCCATGGCCGGGCCCAGGGATGGCTGGGCGCGTCTCGCCAAGAGTCTTAAGGGCCAGCTCGATCGGGAGCGGATCGAGGCGTTCCGCGGCGTCGTCTCGCGCCCCTTCACGCCCGGGGCGCGGGTCGCCGTGAAGCTGGTCGACGACCGCGGCGTCGAGAGCCTGGTCGTGCGGGAGCCGGGCGGATGACCCGCGGCGCGCGCCTGGCGGTCGACCAGCTCATCATCAATTCGCCCTACGCGGCGCCGCGCGGGCACTGGCGCTACGACCCCGCGACGCGCGGCTACACGCGCGCGCCAGGTCGCCGCCCCGCGGGCTACGCCGTGGCGACGGAGGACGGCGACGCGCGGCGCGAGCTGCCGCTCGTCGATGAGCTGCGCGCGCGCGTCGAGAGCTGGCGCGCGCAGGGGTACCCGGGGATCACGGGCGTCACCCGGCGGCTGCTCGAGCACTGGCGGCGCGACGACGCGCGCGATCACCCGCTGTTCTTCTGTCAGCTCGAGGCGATCGAGACGCTGGTGTGGTTGACCGAGGCGCCCGCGAGCGCGCGCCGCGGCGTGGTGGTCCCGGGTGACGGCGGGCCGTTCGCGCGGGTCTGCGCGAAGCTGGCGACGGGCGGCGGGAAGACGGTCGTGATGGCGATGGTCATCGCCTGGCAGGTGCTCAACCACGTCGCGGCGCCGCGCGACGATCGCTTCGCGCGTCACGTCCTGGTCGTCGCGCCAGGTCTCACCGTGCGCGAGCGCCTCCGCGTGCTGCGGCCCGCCGCGCCCGACAGCGACTACCTGCGCTTTAACCTCGTCCCGCCGTCCTCGCTGCCGGCGCTGCGGCGCGGGCGGGTGCGCGTGGTCAACTGGCACAAGCTCGACTGGGAGACGGCGGAGCAGCTCGCCCGGCGACGCGGCGTCGACAAGCGCGGCCCGAAGAGCGACGAGGCCTACGCGCGCGCGGTCCTGCGCGAGCTGTCGACGGCGCCGTCGCTCGTCGTGCTCAACGACGAGGCGCACCACGCCTGGCGCGCGCCGCCGGGGACGCGCGGCCTCCGTGCGCTCGCGCTCGAGACCGCGACGAAGTGGGTCGGCGGGCTCGACCGGCTGCACGCCGCCCGGGGGATCCGCCTGTGCGTGGACTTCTCGGCCACGCCCTACGCCCCGCCCGCGCGCGGGGCCGGCGGTCCGCAGCTGTTCCCCTGGATCGTCAGCGACTTCGGGCTGCTCGACGCGATCGAGTCGGGGCTCGTGAAGACGCCGCGCCTGGTCGCGCGCGACGCCCGGCCCTCGGCGAACGAGCTCGCCGCGCTCTCGCGCGTGTACGCGGCGCCCGTGGTGCGCCGCGACCTGGGCCGGCGCGCCGCGCCCGAGGAGCCGCTCCCACCGCAGGTGACCCGCGCGCTCGAGCTCCTGGGGCGCGACTGGCAGGCGACGCGCGCGAGCTGGCGCGCGCGCGGGCACGCGACGCCGCCGGTGATGATCGTGGTCGCCAACCGCACGGAGACCGCCGCGCGCGTCGAGCACGCGCTGATCCACGGGCGCGTCGCCGTGCCCGAGCTGTGCGACGCGGACCGGCTCCTGCGGATCGACTCGCGCGCGCTCGCGGCCGCCGAGGCCCGCGCGCCAGAGCTAGCACAAGAAGACATGTCACAATGGTCTGGTAATCGGCGCGGCGGGCGGGCGAGCGCGCGGGGGCAGGCGGGCGAGCGCCTGCGGCGAACGGTCGACACCGTCGGCCAGCCGGGTCGACCGGGGGCGCGGGTGCAGTGCGTGATCTCGGTGCAGATGCTCTCTGAGGGCTGGGACGCGCGGACGGTCACGCACATCCTCGGGCTGCGCGCGTTCACCAGCCCGCTGCTGTGCGAGCAGGTCGTCGGCCGCGGGCTGCGGCGCGTGTCCTTCGAGGTCGGCGACGACGGGCTGCTCGCGCCCGAGTACGTCAACGTCTACGGCGTCCCCTTCACCTTCATCCCGCACGAGCAGCTCGGCGGGTCATCGCCGGCGCCCGCGGTCGCGCGCGCGCGCGTCGCCCCCGACCCGAGTCGGCGCGCCTACGCGATGCGCTGGCCGTGCGTGCGCAAGCTCGAGACCGTCGTCCGCTCGCGGCTCACGCTCGACGTGGCGCGGCTCCCCGCGCTGACGCTCGACGCGACGTCGCCTGTGATCGATCGGGCGGCGTGGACGCAGGCCGACGCCGACGGGCTCGCCGCGCACGCGCGGCGCCATCGCCTGCAGCGCGCGATCTTTGAGGCGGCGCGCGAGCAGTGCGAGCGCATGCGCGGCGCGTGGCCGGGGGAGCGGGGCGCGCTGCTGATGCAGCTCGTGCGCCTCGTCGAGCGCGCCCTGGCGGCGGGGCGCGTGCGCGTGACCCCGGAGGTCGTCGCGCGCGACGAGCTGCGCCGACGCGCGGCTCTGAGCCAGGAGATGGGGCGCGTCGCGCAGCACGTCGCGGACGCGGTCCGCGTCGAGCGAGTCCTGCGCGTGGTGCCGGTGTTCGACCGCTCGCGCCCCGTGCGGGAGACCGGCGACGTGATCCCCTGGTACACGGCGCGCCCGTGCACACCCGCGCTGAAGTGCCATCTCTCCGTCGCGGTGCACGAGGACTCGTGGTCGACGGCGATCGCCCACGCGCTCGACAGCTCCACTCGTGTCGAGGCGTGGTGCAAGACCGATCGTCTCGGCTTCGAAGTCCTGCACGCGCGAGCGGGCGCGCTGCAGCGGCTCCGGCCCGCGTACCTCGCCAGGCTCGCCGGCGGCGCGACGCTGATGCTCGAGCGCGGCGAGGCCGGGCGTGACGCGTCGCGTCGCGGCGCCCTCGAGGCGTGGGCGCGGGCGGTGACCGGGCACGGCGGCTTCGGGGTCTGGGTGGTCGACGCGGTCGACGACCCGGTCGCCGTAGACGAGGTCCTCGCCCGTCACGCGACGGGGGGCCGCGCGTGATCGCGCCGCGGGCCCCACGACCCCGACGCGAGGCCGCTGTGATAGTGTGTGAGCATGCAACTACCGTCGTTCGTCGCCCGGGTGATGTGCTCTCGCTTGGCTCGCGCGCTCACGCTGGTAGGCGGCGTCTCGCTCGCGGCGTGCGGCGACAGCGGGCCGACGACCTCCGATGACGGCTCGACCTCCGAGGGCGACGCGACGACCGAGGACACGACGGGCGGCGCGTCCACCGGCGACGCGAGCACGAGCTCGAGCGGCTCGACCACGGAGGAGCCGCTCCTGCTCTGTGACGGCTCGACGGTCGAGAACCTGTTTGACTGCCAGCCGTGCACCGAGTGCGGCTCGTGGGATCGCGCGAGCGTCGGCAACAGCCTGCCGGCGGCGGTGCAGTGCACGCTCGAGGGCATCGTCAACGGCGATCGCGTGAGCAGCACGCAGATCGACTGCAACCTCGGGATGTGCACCGAGGATCGCTTCGCGACGACGCTGGAGGGCTCGGTGCTCGACCAGCTGCGCGTGCTCGACATGAACAACGTGCCCACGAACTACCTGACGACGGTCGAGTACTCGCTGCGCGAGCTCTCGTACTTCGAGTCGTGTCTCGCGACCACCGACCAGGCCGAGATCGCGGACTGCGTGCTGCCGAACAACTGGTTCACGCAGTCGCTGGGTCAGCACGAGTCGGTGGTGTGCCCGTGAGCGCCGCGCTCGGTTAACATGTCTAATGGGTCGGGTCGCTAGAGCAGGCAGCAGACCGAGCACACGCTGAGGATCGTGACGCGGCCGCCCTGGCGCGTCGTCTCGCGCCGCGGGACGTCCTCAGGGAGCCGCAGCGGGCCGTCGATCGCGTGGAGATGGGCGCAGTCGACTCCGGCGTCGATCAACGCCGCGCGCACGACCCCGGCGCGCGTGCGCGCGACGCCCCAGGGATCGACGCTCGACGGGACGCGCCCGTCGCCGATGATCAGCAGCTTCGCGGGCCCGTCGGTCAGCGCCGTGGCGCGCCACCGCGCCCCGAGCTCGCGCAGCGCTCGCGCGCTCGCCTCGTCGAGCGCGGCGCTGCCGGGCGCGAACACAACGGGGTCCAGCGCGTGCGGGTGGCAGGCGAGCTCGCGCTCGATGGACGCTCGCGCCGCCTCCTGGGACTCGCCGCAGTCGCTGGCCGGCGAGCGCACGGGGTCACGCCCCAGCGCCTCGCCGCCCGTCGGCGTGAAGCGCAGGCCGAAGAGCGCGTGCGGGAAGGCGCTCGAGAGGACGGCCACGCGCGCGTCCGCGTCCGCGTCCGCGTCGAAGGTAACCCCATGCAGTCGCTTGGCGTGGGCGCCCAGCAGCTGTTGACCGCGTTCGGGGTCGATGAGCGCGACGCCCCAGTGTGTGTGGACGGCGAGCCAGTCGCCGAAGCGCCCCTCGACCCGTGAGCCGTTGGGCATGAACCATCGCACGCGCTCCTCGTCGTCAAGGCGCCCGAGCCCGAACGAGCCCTGCACCAGCAGGCCACCGCGATACAGCCAGCTCGCGGCGTCCGGGAGCGCGCGTCGCCCCGTCACCACGCCCGTGCGCGCGTCGATCCAGAGCGCGCGGGAGCTCTCGCGCGGCGCCGAGACGAGCAGGTCGCCGACCTGCGCGCGTCCCCCCTCGAGCGGGACCGACCAGCGCGCCTTTACGCCGTCGGTCGAGCGGGCCTCGATGACGTCGTCGCGCTCGACGATCAGCAGGCGCGTCGTCGCGTCGTAGCGGGCGGAGCTCACGACGCCGAGCTCGAGCTCGAGGGTGCGCGCGCCAGCGTCGTCGATGTGCTCGAGCCGCGCCGCGCCGCTCGGGGTCGGCGCGAGCACGGCGGTCCAGCCGTCGCCGCGCGTGAGCACCTCGGGGACGCCGACGCAGCGGTGCACGTCTGTCTCTACGCTCAGCTCGGGTAAGCGCGCCTCGAGCCCGTCGCGCCGCGCGAGCACGCGGCCGTCGTCGTCGAGCAGGCTGATCGCGCAGCCGTGGTCGAGGTAGAGCGAGCGGCCGTCGCGGGCCAACGCGGGCCGCGTCGCGGCGTAGGGCGAGTCGACGATCGCGCCGCCCGCCAGCCACGCGCCGTCCGCCCGCCGGTGAAACGAGTACATGCTGCGCGCGCCGAAGTCCCCGAGCAGCAGCACCCGCGTGTCGGTCGCCGCGAACGCGCGCCAGCGGACCCCGGGCGACGGCGGCAGTCGCCAGCGCGTCGCGCCGGTGCGCGCGTCGAGCTCCCGCAGCGCCTGGTCGCTGCCCAGGAACAGCACGGACGCGCGCGCCGGCTCCTCGCCCACGTCGACCTCCGCCCCGCCGAGCCGATAGGCCCACAGCAGCGGGGTCGCCTGGGCGAGCGCGCGCCATTCGTACGAATTGAGCTCGAGCTGGACGGGATCCTGAAACGACGACGCGCGCGGCGTCTCGCGCGGCGCCTCGCGCGGGGGAGCGGGCGCGCTCGCGCACGCCGAGAGCCACAGCGCCGCGGCCGTGAGCTGCACGAGCGTTGCGCGGGCCAGGATCATGCACTGATCAACGCGCGACCGTCGGCGACGGTGTGCCGCCGGGGCGCCGCTGAGGCGCCGCCGCGCCCGCCGCGTGTGCTGAGACAGCGCTCAAGGGACAGCTTCGCTCGAGCGCGCGCGCTCACGGGCTCGGCCACCAGCACGCCGCGTTGACGCACTCAGAGCCCTCGGCGCAGTCCTCCGGGCTGAGGCAGATCAGCGAGCAGCTCGGCGGGAACGTGCCCGCGTTGGGCAGCACCATGCCGCCGGGGCCCGGCGGGCACCACAGCGTCTCGCACTCGAGATCCACGATCGCCGTCGGCACGCAGCGGGAGTAGCCGATCATGACCTGGCAGTAGCCCCAGGGGCAGTCGCCGTGCGTCTGGCAGGCCCCGTACGGATCCTCCGGCGGCCACTCCGGCTCCTCGCAGCCGCTCGCGCCCGTCGAGCCGCCGCTGGAGCTCGCGTCGGCGCCCGTCGTGCCCGCGCTCGACGAGCCTGTCTCTGAGGTCACCTCACTCATGTCCGCGGTCGTCGGGTCGCTCGCGCCGGAGGTCCCAGTCGCGCTCGTAGTCGCGCTCGCGCCCGTGCTCCCGGGGGACGTCGTCGCGCTCGCGCCCGCGGTCGTCGGGTCGCTCGCGCCGGCGCTCGCGCCTGTGCTCGTTCCACCGTCGCTGCTCGCGGTCGAGCCGTCGCCGGGTTGGCAGCCGAACGCCGCGACGAGCAACGCCGCGCGCAGGGACCCTCGCATCGGCCGATCCTAACACGCGCGCTCGCGCGGGCGCGCGTCGTGCGACGCGTCGCTCAAGGAGATAGGCGCGCGCGGACGTCCGCGTCTGCGCGTCCGCGCGAGTCGTGGCGTCCGCGGATGGGCGCCTGGCGTCAACGGCGAGTGCCGCGGCGCCGCGTTGCGCGTAGGCTGCCTCGAGACGGAGCGCCCATGACCGCGAAGCGACCCCACGAGTACGCGCTCAACATGGGCTGGCGACCGCTGCTCATCGACCTCGGCGTGTCGCCCGACGACGCGCTGCGGCGCGCGGGCCTGCCCTTGGACCTGTTCTCGAGGACGTCCGCGCGGCTCTCGTCCGCCGAGTTCTTCCGCCTGTGGGAGAGCGTCGAGGCCGAGCTCGACGACCCGCTGTTCCCCGTGCGCGTCGGCGAGGTGGTGCGCTCGGAGACCTTCTCGCCGCCGCTGTTCGCCGCGCTGTGCAGCCCCGACCTGCTCACCGCGCTCAGCCGGCTCCAGCGGTACAAGCCGTTGATCGCGCCGATTCGCCTCGACGTCTGCGAGGAGCGCGACTCGGTCCGCCTCACGCTGACGTGGCTCGACGCGACCGTGGCCCCGCCGACCTCGCTCGTCATCGCGGAGCTGGTGTTCTTCGTCGCGCTCGCGCGCCTCGCCACCCGCGAGCGCGTCCGGCCGCTCGAGGTCACCACGACGCGCCCGATGCAGCCGGCGGAGGGCTTCGAGCGCTACTTCGGCGCGCGCGTGCGCGCGGGCGCCGAGCACTCCCTCCGGTTCTCGCGCGCGGACGCGCGGCGCCCGTTCCTCACCTTCAACGACGGCATGTGGAGCGTGTTCGAACCCGCGCTGCGCAAGCGGCTCGCCGAGCTCGACGCCTCGGCGACCATCGCCGAGCGCGTGCGCGCGACCCTGCTCGAGGGGCTCCCGAGCGGGCGCGTGTCGATGGACTCGGTCGCGCGCGCGCTCGGGCTCAGCAAGCGGACCCTGCAGCGTCGCCTGAGCGAGGAGGACACGACGTACAAGGACGTGCTCCGACGCACGCGCGAGGCGCTCGCGCGTCACTACCTGCGGCGCACGAGCCTGAGCGCGAGCGAGATCTCGTTCCTGCTCGGCTTCGAGGAGCCCAACTCGTTTTATCGCGCCTTCAGCAGCTGGACCGGGCAGACGCCGGAGAGCCTGCGGCAAGCCGCGCTGCAGTGACCGGATGTACCCTCAGCGCGGGCGCCCGCCGGGCTGCGGCGGGCGCGGGTCAACGAACAGGAGACACATGAAGTACCGTCATCTCGGAAGCAGCGGCGTGCGCGTGAGCGAGATCTGCCTGGGGACCATGTCCTTCGGCGATCAGTGGGGCTTCGGCGCCGACGTCGCGACGAGCCACGAGGTCATGACCGCCTTCGCCGAGGCCGGCGGCAATTTCCTCGACACCGCGAACAAGTACCACGGCGGGCAGACGGAGGAGATCGTCGGCGACTTCGTCGCGCGCGACCGCGACTACTGGGTGCTCGCCACCAAGTACACCCTCAACATGCGCGGCGACGATCCCAACGCCTGCGGCAACGGCCGCAAGAACATGACGCGCGCGGTCGAGGCCAGCCTCCGGCGCCTCAAGACCGACTACATCGATCTGCTGTGGGTCCACGCCTGGGACTTCTGCTCGCGCGTCGACGAGGTCATGCGCGGCCTCGACGACCTCGTGCGCCAGGGCAAGGTCACCTACGTCGGCATCAGCGACGCGCCCGCGTGGGTCGTCGCGCACGCGAACACGCTCGCCGACCTGCGCGGCTGGAGCCGCTTCGTCGGCCTGCAGATCCAGTGGAGCCTGTGCGAGCGGACCGTCGAGCGCGAGCTCGTGCCGATGGCGCGCGCGTTCGACATCGGCGTCACGCCCTGGGGCCCGCTGCACGCCGGCGTGCTCACCGGCAAGTACACGCGCGGCGAGGGGCCGGGCGACAGCAAGCGCGCGTCCTACAACAAGGGGCGCCTGACCGAGCGCAACCTCGAGATCGCGCGGGCCGTCGACGCCGTGGCCGACGAGCTCGGCGCCTCGTCGGCGCAGGTCGCCGTCTCCTGGCTCAAGCACCAGGGCGCCGACGTGTTCCCGATCGCCGGCGCGCGCAAGCCCGAGCAGATCAAGGACGTGCTCGGCTGCGTCTCGCTCTCGCTCTCCGCGGAGCAGCTCGCGCGCCTCGACGAGGTCAGCAAGATCTCGCTCGGCTTCCCCCACGACTTCATCAACACCGGCGCCCGCGGCGTCGTGTTCGGCAACGTCGCTGAGCGCATCGAGCTGCCGACGCCGCGCGGCTGAGGTGACCGACCGCGCGGCGTTAACGGACATGTCGATTGAGACATGGCTCGAACGTCGCGCGGTCGCGCGGCCGCGCGCGCCGGAGCCATGCTATCGTCGCCCGGTGAGCTGGTCCCAGCGTCTCGGCGGCGTCGCGCTCGCGGCGTGCTCGCTGCTCGCGGGCTGCACGTCTCGCTCGAGCTGCCTCCACTTCTCCCAGAAGTCCTTCGACCCGATGCCGGAGAAGGCGTGGCGGGCGTGCGCGAGCGTCTGCGCGGACGGGGAGGGCGAGGCGTTCGCCTGCGAGGCGCTCGCGCGGTGGGAGCTCAGGCGCGAGGCCAAGGCGCGCGAGGCCGAGGCGCGCGCCGCCGCCGAGGAATTCGCCGCGCGCGTGACGGCGCTGCGGGGCGAGCTCGACGCGTGCGCGCGCGACCCCGCGAGCTGCGAGCGCGCGTGCGCGCGCGAGGACGTGGCGCGCTGCGCCTGGCTCGGGGACCACCTGCTGCAAGACGGCGCCGACGCGGACGCGAAGGCGCGCGGCGAGGCGGCGCTCGAGACCGCCTGCCGCGCGCACGACGACGCGGTCGCGTGCCCGCTGCCCGCGTGCGCGGACATCGAGGAGCCGGCGCGCTGCGGTCGCCTCACGCCCACGGACTGCCCCGACGGGCAGGACCTGAAGACCTGCGTCGATCGCTGCGACGGGCAGCGCGCCTGCGACCGCCTGCTCGCGCGCGACTGCCTGCTCGACGTCGACGGCTGCCACGCGGCGTGCGAGGCCGGCGAGGCGCCGCACTGTCGCCAGCTCGCGGCGATGTACCGCGAGGGCGACGGCGTCGCGCGCAACTCGGCCAAAGCCGAGCAATTCGCCGAGCAGGCCTGCGCGCGCGGAGACACGTGGAGCTGCGCGCGCCCGCCCACGGACGCGCCGGTCCGCAAGCTCCGGGCGCGCAGGCTCGCCGAGCTCCGCGGGCCCGCGACGGCGCCCTAGTCGAGCGGCTATCATCCTCGCCGACATGCCTGAGGCGACGATCGAGACCCTCTGCGTCAGCTGCCTCGCCCCGTGCCACCTGCCCGCCTCGACGGTCGAGGCGGCGACGGTCGGCGCCCGGCGGACGACCTTCTACTGCGACGACGACCTGGCGATCCCCGGCGTGTGGATGCAGCGCCCCGAAGGCGCGTGCGCCTGCGGCGGCACAGGCCTCATCGTCCCGGCGCGCCTCTCCTCGGCGCTCTAGCCTCGCCGCTAGCGCGTCGCGTCCTCGAGCAGCTGCTCGGTGTCGGCCGCGATCCCGCTGGCGTCGAGCAGCCCGCCGTGACCGGGGACCATCACCGCCGGCGGGTGCGCGCGCACGTCCTCGAGCATCGCGCGCAGCGTCGCCTTGCGATCGCGCAGGACGAGCTTGTGGGCCAGGTTGAACGGGCGGTAGCCGGGCGCGCTCTTCGTCCACTTGAACAGCAGCCGCAGGATAAAGTTGGGCGGCAGCGACTCCATGTTGGCGAGCAGGTCCGAGGCGTACCAGGCGTGGCCGCCGTCGATCTGCGCGCGCGCCCAGGTCTCGCCGCACTTGCTCGACGGCGTCTCGATCACCGCGACGCCCTCGGCGAGCAGCGGCGTGAGCTCGTCGAGCGGCGAGAGCTCGCCGGCGTCACGCGCCCGCTTGTTGATCCGCGTGATCGCGCCGGGGGCCGCGTAGCCGCGCGCCTTCGGGAATTCGCGCCGCCACGGGCCGATGCCGAGGTGGTGAAAGCCGTTGGGGGCGAACAGCGCCTCTACCGGGCCGTACTGGGCGAGCTCGTCGAGCAGCGCGCGCGAGGGCTTCGGGGGCGGGCTGACCACGAGCAGCCCGCCGCTGCGGAGCCGGGCCGTGAAGCAATTCGCCGTCGCGCCCGGCGTGAACTCGTAGGTGTGCGAGAGCACCCCGTTCACGCCGTCGAGGATCGTCCATCCGTGCTCGGTCGTCTGCATGGCGCGCAGCGTGGCTGAAGTCGACGCCCGGCGCAACGGCCCGCGCGTCCGCGTTTGTTGACGACGTCGCGACGACCTCCGTCTTCGCGGCGGTCCGCCGCGGAGCAGCCGGAGCAGCCAGGGCGGAGCCGTCGGCGCGAGGCCTGCCGCCGGCCGCACGAGATGCTGACGTCGACGATCGTGGACGTCGAGGCCGTTCGCGGATCCGCGCGAGCCGCCCGAGCGCGCGGAGTCATGCCCTTAGAGACATCGAGCGCATCGGCTACGAGGACGCGTCGCTCGCGTACGCGAAGGAGTTCTTGCTGCTCTTCTTGACGTGATACATGGCGATGTCCGCCGCCTGAATCAGGTCACGCGGGCTGTCGCCGTCGCTCGGGATCAACGCGATCCCGACGCTGAGCCCGATCTTGAGCCTGAGCCCCTGAAGCTCCACGGGGTCGCGTACGATCGCGAGGAGCTTCTCGGCGATGCCGTCGACGGCCGCTCGGCTCGAGAGGTCCTCACACACGACGAGGAACTCATCGCCGCCGACGCGCGCCACGTTTGAGTGGCCTCGACGCCCGAGGTGACACGCCGCGCCGCTAGGGCGCGTCGTCCCAGCGCTCGACGTGGAGCAGCGGCGTGTTGGCCGGTGGTTTGTACGGGATCACGACCCGCGCGACGTGGAGCGCCCCGTCGGGGGACCTCAGCGTCACGTCGTAGACCGCGTCCGACTTCCTGTACTTCGCCAGCGCCCCGCGCCAGACCAGCGGCGTCTTGCGACGCACGATCGTGTAGCGCTGGCTCGCCGCCCACGCGTCGAGCACCTCGCGTGAGCGGACGATGAGCCGGTGGTTGATGATGAAGGCCGCGATGATGCCGATCGCGCCGACGCCGAAGAACACGATCGCGCCGATGACGTCGCTCTCCACGGCGGGAGTATAGCGCGCGATATGTTCGAGTGGACATGTTAATGCGCGCGGCGGGCAGCGACGCGCGTCGCCGCGTCGGGCGAGCAGGAGGAGCGTGAGCAGCCCGAGCGCGCTCGACGGAGACGGAGCGCCCGCCGATGAGGCGCTGTCTGCGATAGGCTAGAGGTGATGGAAGAGACGGATCCTGTGCGCGTCGCGGCGCTCGAGCGCGAGCTCGCGGCGCTGCGGGCTGAGCGTGACGCGCTGCGCGGACTCCTGCGCGCGCTTCAGCCGAGCGTCGCGGACATGTACGCGCGGCTCGACGCGGCGGTCGAGCTGGCCGCGGCGAGCGGCGACGCGCTGCGTAGGCGTAGCGAGCGCCCGCCAGGCCCCGCGGAGGAGCTCGTCGAGCTAGGGCGGCGCAGCGAGTCCAGCAAGCGCGTGATCGACGACTCCATCAAGGCGTCTCACCTGCTCTCGCGCGACATCAACGCGCTCATCAGGCTCGCCGACCAGCCGAACGCGACGAACGACGCGCTCGGAGACCGCGTAAGCGCGCTCTCCTACTCGCTCGAGGAGCTCGCGCGGAGCATGAGCGAGGTCAGCGGCTCCAACGAGGAGCTGGGTGAGTTGATACGCGTCGCGGTCGCTGACGCTCGGGGTCGAGACGCGGAACTCGATGATCTCCGTGACCAGCTGGACGGCTTCCGCGAGCGCGTCGCCGCGCTCGCGCGCCGCCGCGACGTGATGAAGGCCCAGCTCTCGGAGGTGGCGCGCGCGTCCGTGGGCGCGCCGACGGGGCGGCCCGACACCTCGGAGCTGGCGGTCGCGCTGACCGGCGCTGTCACGCGGACGACGCTGCTGACGACGCAGCTGCGCGCGCGCGACGAGACGCTCGCGTCGCTGCGCGCGTCAATCGTCGCGCGCGCGCGCGCGATCCTGGACGAGGAGGACGAGCTCTTTATCCAGCTGTTCGCGGTCGCGTCGACGAGCATGGAGATGAAGGTCGCGGTCGAGGAGCAGGCCGACGGCGCTGCCCAGCTCAACGCGCTGCGACGGGTCCGCGAGCTCACGGCGCAGCTGGAGCGGGTGATCCGGGGTCTCGAGCGAAGCTGCGTGACGATGACCCGGGAGGGGCGACTGCTCGCGCGGCTCGAGCGGGAGGTCTCCGAGGCGAAGGCGCGTGACGCCAGCGAGACCGCATACGAGCTGCGCTCGCAGCTCGAGGCGCTCGCGCGAGCGCTCTCGCCGGCGCGCTGAGGCGCCGGCGGCGTCCGCTTCGGACATGTCGAAAAGGTTAGCTTCGAAGCACGGCGCCGCGCGCCCCCGAGCTCTTGCGTCACGGCCCCGATGGCGCGCGCGGCGGCGAGGTCGTCGCCAGGAGTCGACGAGCCGGGCAGAGGCGCGCGTCAGAACAACCACCGCCCCAGCACAGCGGCGGCGTTCACGGTGCGGCGCTCGTCGTACGGATCCGCCGTCCCGTGGGTGTAGAGGTACAGGCTCGAGGGCACGCGGATCGTCCGGGTCTCCTCGCCCACGCGCAGCTCCAGCGCGCCCCAGCTCCGCCGCCCGCCGGGTCGACGATTGAACTTGAAGTGATCGCTGCGACGCAGCCCGTCCTCGTGCAACCGCGTCAGCATGCGCATGCTCGGGAGGCGCGCGCCGCCGCGCGTGATGAACGTCGCGCTCGTGGTCGGCTCGTCCATCGCCCAGCGGTAGGCGCTCTGCCCGACCCCGCCGTCATCACGGTAGAGCTCGAGCTCAACGTGCGGATCGAAGGGGTTGCTGACGCGCGCCACGAGCTGCCAGCCGCGCTGGAGCTCGCCGACCTCGTACTCGACGTGACGGAAGGGGACGATGCGGTCGCGCGCGCCGAGCTCCTTCATCGCGGGCGCGTAGCCCGGGCGCTCGCGCGTGTCGTCGTCCGGGAGCGGCCCGTCGGGATCGCGGATGAGCCCGTAGGGCATCTCGAGCCAGTAACGACCGCGAGGTCCCAAATCGACCGAGACCCAGGCCTCGTCGAGGCTGTTGCCCCGCCACTCAAACGGCGCGGTGCGTATCCAGGCGGTGCGCGGTCCGCCGTGCGCGTGGCCGCCGAGCATGTTCGGGAAGGGGTCCTCGCCGGGCTCCACCACGCGACCGTCGACGAGGTGCATCCGCACCTCGAGGCCCTCGAGCACGTCCTCGGTGACGCCGAAGGCGACGCTGCGCAGCGACGTCCCGAACAAGTCGAACTCGAGGCGCGTCCCGGGTCCGAACGCGCCCTCGATCGCGGGATAGGCCAGGCGCGCGAAGCGATGCTCGTCGGCGTCGGCGACCGGCGGCGGTCCGAGCTCCTTCTCGACCGCAGCCGCGACGTCGACGGCCGCGGGCGCCGCGTCTGGCTCGGTCGGACACTCGGGCGCCGGCGCGGCGGCGGGCGGGGGACACTCGGGCGGCGGGCACTCGGGGCAGCCCCGGGTCGGCGCGCAGCCGACGGTGAGCGCGGCGAGGACAGGGAATGACATCAACTGCAGCGCGAGCGCGCGGGGCACCAGCATGGCTCCAGGATACCGCCGCGCCCCGTGGTCCGAGCGCCCCGTGGAGCG
>JACKDW010000024.1 GCA_020633295.1 Myxococcales bacterium
GTCGAGGGCTTCGCGTTGTGTGACGCGAACCCCGCAGCTCAGATTTTGGGCGACAAATGGGCGACAAATGGGGGGAAAAACGCGAAAACGCCGTCTAGCGGCAGCTAGACGGCGTTGCGCGATGGGCGCGACAGGGGTCGAACCTGTGGCTTCCACCGTGTGAAGGTGGCACTCTACCACTGAGTTACGCGCCCTTGGGTGGGGTCGGAACCTAGCTGATGGTGTTGGGTTCTGCAAGCGCGAAGTTGCGGTTGATTGCGCTGGTCGCGCCGTCTTATCTGCCGTTGTGGCAGGTAGAGTGGCAGAGATGGGACTCGAGGATGTTCGGCGTCGGCTTCCGGTCGTGACTTCGTTTCCGGAGCCGGGGACCCGGGCGATTCCGGCGGAGGAGTTGGCTCGGGCTCCTCGCCCGACCTGGGCGATCTGGGAGCTGACGCTCGCGTGTGACCAGAAGTGTCGCCATTGTGGACCTCGAGCTGGGCGCGCGCGACCTGATGAGCTGACGACGGAGGAGTGCCTTCAGGTGGTCGCCGAGCTGAAGGAGCTCGGGGTTGGTGAGGTCGTGTTGATCGGCGGGGAGTCGTATCTTCGCAACGACTTTATCCTGATCATCCGGGCGATTCGTGAGGCCGGGATGGCGTGCGTGCTGACGACGGGCGGGTATAACCTGTCGCGCGCGCGGGTCGAGGCGATGGCGGAGGCCGGGGTCATGTCGGTTACGCTGTCCGTCGACGGGCTCGAGGAGACGCATGACTACCTGCGCGGGATGCCTGGAAGCTGGCGGCGGGCGTTTCAGGCGTTCGCGGAGCTGCGGGCGGCGGGCTTGCCGGTCGCGTGCAACACGCAGATCAACAGCCGCACGCTGACGGAGCTCGAGCCGCTGCTCGAGGAGCTGGCGCGCGCGAAGATTCACTCGTGGCAGCTGCAGCTGACCGTCGCGCACGGGAACGCGACGGACCATCCGGATCTGGTTCTTCAGCCCTATCGGATGCTGGAGCTGTTTGAGTCGATCGATCGGATCCTCGAGCGCTGCCGCGTGCTCGGGATCCGGATGTTCCCGGCGAACAGCTTGGGGTACTTCGGTCCCCACGAGGGGCGCCTCCGCAAGGATGTCGGCGGCTACTGGCGCGGGTGCGTCGCGGGGGTCAACACGATCGGGATCGAGAGCCACGGCGCGATTAAAAATTGCCCGAGCTTGGGGGGGCCGGCGAACGTGGGGGGGAGCTGGCGCGAGCACGGGATCGCGGCGCTCTGGACGCGGAGCTACGCGATGACCTACGTCCGGCGACGCACGCTCGATGATCTCTGGGGCTTCTGCCGCGACTGCTACTACGCGAGCACGTGTATGGCGGGCTGCACCGCGGCGACGGAGTCGCTGCTCGGACGCCCCGGCAACAACCCGTTCTGCCACCACCGGGCGCTCGAGCTGGATCGCGAGGGGCTGCGCGAGCGGATCGAGCACATCGCGGGGCCAAGCGGGGGCGCGCGCGGGTTCGATATGGGGCGCTACCGGTTGATCCGCGAGCACGTCGATCCCGAGGTGCGCGCGCGCGTGGGGCCGGTGCAGATCGACGAGCCGCGCGCGAGTCGTCTCGAGACGCCCTTCGGTCCTGCGACGCCGGAAGCCTGAGACAGGACGCCCAGCGACACGCCCGAGAGAGACGCGTGGTGAGAACCACGCGCGACGACGCGTGGACTGCTCCTTCAGGCAGATTATCGACCATCTCGGCGCCGGCGGTCGTGCAAAAGCTTCGCGCGAGCGCGACGGGCGCGGAGGGCGGGTGAACGCGCGTCCAAGCGTCGCGCCCGCGCGGTCGCCAGGGTCGTTCGCGGCGGGAGGATCATGGCATTCTGAGCTTCATGCCCGAGCGATCCAGGCGCGCGACGGAGGTGGCGACCTCGAGCACGGTCGCGCTCGCGGACGCGGTGGTCCGGATGCGCCGCGGGGATGATGACGTGATCGACTTGACGATCGGCCGGGCCTACGAGTCGACGCCGCGGGTGCTCGTGGACGCGGCGCGACGAACGATGGGCGAGGACACGGCGCGACCGACCTCGTCGCGCGGGACGGGCGAGTTCCGACGGGCGTGCGCGAGCAAGCTGAGCCGCGAGAACGGGCTGCGCGTGGATCCAGAGCGTCAGATCGTGGCGACGCTCGGCGCCAAGGAGGGCCTGATGATGGCGCTGCTGGCGACGCTGGACCCGGGAGACGCGGTGCTCGTCGAGGATCCTGGGTTTGTGAGCCACGGACCGGTGGTCGAGCTGTGCGGCGGTGTGCCGGTCTCGGTGCCGCTGGACGTCGCGGCGCGCGGGGCGTGGCCGCGGACGCTACGACTGCGTCGCGGGTCACCGCGCGTGCGCGCGCTGATCCTCTCGAACCCCCAGAACCCGACCGGGGTCGTTCGCACCCGCAGCGAGCTCGAGGCGATCGCCGCGCTCGCGCAGGAGTACGATCTCTGGGTGCTCAGCGATGAGGTGTACGAGCGCGCGACCTGGGGCGGGCGCTCGCACGTGTGCATCGCGTCGCTGCCGGGGATGCGCTCGCGGACGGTCACGCTGATGAGCCTGACGAAGGCGTACGCGATGGGCGACTGGCGGATCGGCTTCACCTTCGGGCCCGAGTCGGTGATGGAGGGGATCACGAAGTTTCAGGGGCACGCGTTCACGAGCGCGCCGGCGTTCGTGCAGCGAGCGGCCGCGCTCGCGCTGACCGAGCCGCCGCCGGAGCTCGCGGATCTGCTGCGGCAGTGGGAGCGACGGTGCGCGCGGGTGGCCGAGGCGATCAACGCGATGCCGAAGGTCCGCTGCGGGGCGCCCGAGGGCGGCTTCTTCGTGTGGGTCGACATCCGCGAGACCGGCCACGACGACGCCGAGATCGCGGAGCGCTTGCTGGTTGAGCGCGGGGTCGCGGTGATCCCCGGGAGCGCGTTCGGGAGCGCGGGCGCGGGCTACCTGCGGCTGTCGGCGATCCGCGACGAGCCGACGCTCGAGCGCGCGCTCGAGCGCCTGGACGCGGCGTTCCGCGCGTTCTGAGCTCGAGGCCTCGCGCGCGCGTGTCGTGGCCGCGCGACGGCGCGAGCGCGCGCCGTAGATAATTGTGTTTCAAGAGACATGCTCTCAAATGCGCGTGCGCTCGAGGTACACGTCGATCGTCCCCGCGGCTTGGTGGAGCTGGCTGTTCGGAAACGCGTCCGCGGGTCGACGTCGCCGCGACGGGTCCGCGCCCTCGCGGGTGGAGGCGGAACCATGGCCGCGAAGAAGAAGGTCGCTACGAAGATCGCTACGACGGTCGCAAAGAAGGCCGCAAAGAAGGCCGTCAAAAAGGTAGCGAAGAAAGTCGCCAAGAAGGCCGCCGCGACAGCGACGACGGCGGCGACGGGGAAGAAGTCGTCGTCGGGTCGGCGGCGCGTCGTGGCGTCGGCGCAGGCTTCGGGCGGCGCCGCGATCGACGGCACGCAGCGCGCGCTGCGTGCGTCGCTTGGCGCCATGAAGGTGCCCGAGCTAAAGGAGCGGCTGCGGGCGAACGATCAGATCGTCACCGGCTCGAAGTCCGAGTTGATCGATCGCGTGGCCGACGGGATCACGAACGGCGCGCTCCCTCGCTGTCCGCAGTGCGGTCTCGGCCGCCTCCGCGTCAGCAAGTGGGGCGGCTACTACTGCCCCGGCGGCTACGACGATGATGAGTACGAGGACTGTCGCTACAAGGTGCGCGAGGACGAGCTCGAGCGCGTGCCCTGGGTGTTCGGCCCGAGCAAGATCGCGTGATCCCCTGCCCGCCTACCCGGCCTCGCGCGCGGCCTCGCGGTCGTATCGCGGCCCGACGTAGCGGGCGCGAGGTCGCAGCAGCCGACCGTGCGCGCGCTGCTCGAAGCAGTGCGCGAGCCAACCGACGACGCGCCCTACCGCGAAGACCGAGGTGAACAGCTCGCGGGGCACGCCGACGGCGTGCAGCAGCAGCGCGGTGTAGAACTCGACGTTGGTCTCGAGCACGCGGCCGGGCTTGTGCTCGCGCAGGACCTCGAGCGCGGCGAGCTCGATCGCGCGCGCGCGCTCGAACAGCGCGCGCTGCTCCCCGCGCTCCGCGAGCTGCCGCGCGGCCTCGGCGAGCACCTCCGCGCGCGGGTCTCGGACACGGTAGACCCGGTGACCGAAGCCCATGAGGCGCTCGCCGGACGCGAGCCGGGCGCGGAGCTCGTCGCGGGCCCGCGCGGGATCCTCGATCGCGTCGATCATGTCGAGCACGGGGCCGGGCGCGCCGCCGTGCAGCGGGCCCTTGAGCGCCCCGAGGGCGCCTACGACGGCCGAGATGAGGTCGGAGCGCGTCGAGGTGATGACGCGCGCCGTGAAGGTCGACGCGTTCATGCCGTGCTCCACGACGGTGTTGAGGTAGGTCTCGAGCGCGCGCGCGCGCGCGTCGCTGGGACGTGTCCCGTCGAGCATGTAGAGGAAGTTGCCGGCCTGGTCGAGCGCCGGGTCCGGCGAGACGGGCGCGAGCCCCTGTCGCAGCCGCCAGTGCGTGGCGACGACCGCGGGGAGCTGGGCGACGACGCGGAGCGCGAGCGCGACCTCGTCGCGTTCGTCGTGCTCGTCGCGCGCGAGCCCGAGGCTGGCGAGCCCGGCGAGCAGCGCGTCGATCGGCGCGGCGGCGCGGGCGTGGCCCAGCAGCGTCATCGTGGCGTCCGGCAGCGCCCGCTGGGAGCGGAGCGCAGCGGCGATGGCGTCCTCGTCCAGGGTGGTCGCGTCGCGCCAGAGCGCGCGGATGATCCGCTCGTGACGGGCTCCGGACGCGAGCTGCTCGACGGGGTAGCCCGCGATCGTCAGGCGACCTGCGGCGCCGTCGACCTCGCTGAGGCGGGTTTCGGCCACGACGACGCCGTCGAGGCCGGCGGGCGCGTTGGCGGGATCGCGGTTCAGAGTGTCGCTGTGCACGTGTGTTGGCCTCCTCGTCGGGTCCTGGACCGCGACGGTGTCCGAGGGCGCGCGCCCGCGCGCCTGCATCGGCGCGTGAGCGGCCCTCACCTGCCCTTGATTGTGGACGGCGCGCCGTTACTGTCAATATTGATTCGTCAATCAATACGTGCTGCACTCGCCCGGTGAAGACGCCCCGAGAGCCGGAGTTCTTGAGCGCGCGGGCGGCCGCGCGGCTCCTCGACATAAAACCCGCGACGCTGTACGCGTACGTCAGCCGCGGGCTGCTGACCTCGCACCCGAGCGCGGACGGGCGCGCGCGTCGATACCGTCGCGCGGAGGTCGAGGCGCTGCGGAGCCGCGCGCAGGAGCGACGCGAGCCCGCGCGCGTGGCCCAGGCGGCGCTCGACTGGGGCGCGCCGGTGCTCGAGTCGGCGCTCACGTCGATCGCCGACGGGCGCCTGCGCTACCGGGGGCTGGACGTGGCGCGGCTCGCCGCAGAGTCGACGGTCGAGGAGGTCGCGGGGCTCTTGTGGTGTGACGACCGCGCGCGCGGCCAGGCGCTGCTCGCCGAGCCGCGGACGCCGCTGCCGGCGACGTGGCGCAGGTCTCTTCAAACCTTGCCCCCGGGACATCCCGTGGAGCGGATGTGCGTGCTGATGCGGCTCGCGTCGCTCGCGGACCCGGCCGCGATCGAGCTCGGGGAGGCGCGCGCGCTGCAGACCGGCGCGCGCGCCCTGGGGACGCTGGTCGCGGACGCGGCGCGGCTGCGACGGCGGCGGGACGCCCCGCTCGCGGAGGTCCTCGGCGCCGGGCTGTGCCCCGAGCACGACGGCGCGGCGGCGATCGTCAGCGCGGCGCTGATCGTCAGCGCCGACCACGAGCTGAACGTCTCGACGTTCACGGCCCGCTGCGTCGCGTCGGCCGGCGCCACGATCTACGACGTCATCACCGCGGGGCTCTCGGCGCTGCGCGGCGTCCGTCACGGGGGGCTCTCCGGGCGCGTCGAGGCGCTGCTCGCCGAGCTCGAGGTCTCCGGGGAGGCCGCGCGCGCGCCGAGCCGTGCGCAGCTGCGACGCAGGTTGGCCGCGAGGCTGCAGCGCGGGGAGTCGATCCCGGGCTTCGGGCACCCGCTCTATCCCGACGGCGATCCGCGCTTCGCGGCGCTGCGGCAGCAGCTCGAGCGGCTCGCGCCGAGGTCCCGCGTGGTCGCGCGCGCGGTCGCGATCGCCGAGGTCGCGGGCGAGCTGCTCGGCGAGCGGCCGACGATCGACTTCGGGCTCGCGACTGCGGCGGCGGAGCTGGGCCTCGCGCCGGGGGGCGCGTTTCAGCTGTTCGCGCTCGGGCGGACGATCGGCTGGATCGCGCACGCGCTCGAGCAGCTCCGCGACGGGCGGCTGATCCGTCCGCGGGCGCGCTACGTCGGGCGCGCGCCGATCGATGATTGGGCCGCGCCCGCGAGCGCGGTATAGAGGCGAGCGTGGCGCCCGATGACCACCCCCGCGCGTACGGGCTCGCGGCGCTCGCCGAGCTCGCGCGCGGGCGCGAGGCGCTGCGCCGCGCGCTCGAGCGCGGGTCTCGCCGCGCCTGCGCGCTGCAGGCCGCGCCGGGCGCAGGCCGCCGGGCAGCTCGCGGACCTCCTGGCGCAGCTGCTGTGCTTCGCGCTGCTCGCGACGCGGTGGTTTGGCGAGCGCGGGGAGCCGCTTACCCGGGCGCTGGCGCGGGCGCGGCTGCCCGCGATCGGGGCGCCGTTCGACGCCGCGCTCGCGGTCGCGCTCGCGCCGTCGATCGACGGAGGCCAGATTGATCGATATATTGATCAATGTATTGATCAGGTCGCGTCGCTCGGCGCCGCGCGCGAGCAGCCGGGCGCCGCGGCCGGGCGCGAGGACCCGCTGATTCACGCCTACGAGCGCTTCTTGACCGTGTACGACGGGGCGCGACGGCGACGGCGCGGGGTGTTCTTCACGCCGCTGCCGGCCGCGCGCTACGTCGTTCGTGGGGCGCACGCGCTGCTCGAGCGGACGCTCGGGGTCACCGGCGGGCTGTGCTCGACCGCGACGCGGGCGGAGGTCCTGGGCGCGGGGGCGGAGCGCCCGGGGGACCCGTTCGTGCAGATCATCGATCCGGCGGCCGGCGCCGGGACGTTCTTGATCGAGTGCGTCCGCCTGTGCGAGCGCGAGCTGAAGGCGCGCTGGGCTGCGGAGGCGGCCGCGGACGAGGTCGCGCGACGCTGGCGGGTCTACGCGCCGCGCTCGCTGCTGCCGCGGCTCGTGGGCTTCGAGATCATGCCGGTCGCCTGCGCGCTGGCGCGGCTGCGGCTCGCGCTGCTGCTGCGAGAGACGGGCTGCGCGCGCGTCCCGGGGGGCGCGCTGCGGGTGTACACGACCAACAGCCTCGCGCCGGCGGGCCCCGGCGAAGACCCTGACGACGTGAGCAAGCGCGACGGCCGGTTCGCCGTCGTCGTCGGCAACCCGCCCTACGCCAACTACGGCGCGCGCACGCAGAACGAGCTCGTGCGCGCGCTGCTCGCCCCGTACAAGCGCGGCCTTCGCGAGCGCAAGCACAACCTCGATGACGAGTACGTGAAGTTCATGGGGCTCGCGCAGCGCTGGGTCGAGGACGCGGGCGCGGGCGTGCTGGGGCTGGTGACGAACAACGCCTACGTCACCGGGATCACGCACAGACGCCTGCGCGCGAGCCTGCGCGCGAGCTTCGATCGCGTGCGGGTGCTCGACCTGCACGGCGACGCGCGGCGACCCCCTGACGCAGGCGCGGCCTGCGACGAGAACGTGTTCGCGATCCGCCAGGGCGTCGCGGTGCTCCACGCCGCGCGGCGCCCGGGCGCGACGAGCTCGCGCGCGGCGGAGGTGCTCACGCGCGCGCTGGTCGGCTCGCGGGAGCGCAAGCTCGAGGCGCTCGAGCGCGCGGGCGCGGAGGATCAGGGCTGGACGCGCGCCCGGCCCCGCGACCCCTATCAGTTCTTCAGCGCGCGCGCGCTGCCGCGCGAGGACGAGTTTCACCGCTACCTGGGGCTGAAGGAGATCTTCGCGGTCTCGGGCAACGGCGTGAAGACGGAGCGCGACCGCGTGGCGATCCAGCTCTCGCGCGCGGCGATCGAGCGCGTCGTCGCGGACTTCCGCGCCCTCGACGAGTCGACGCTGCGGGGGCGGTACGGGCTCGCGGCCGACAGCCGCGACTGGAGCGTCGCGCGGGCGCGGGCCGACGTCCTCGCGCGTCGCGGCGCGTCGCGTGTGCGCCCGCTGCTGTACCGCCCGTACGACCTGCGCTTCACCTGGTACAGCGGCCAGGCCCGCGGCTTCATCGGCACGCCCGCGCGGCCGACGATGCGCCACATGCTCGTCGAGAACCTGGCGCTGGTGACGACGCGCCAGACCGCGGACCCGTTCGGGGTGTTCTGCACGCGCGCGCTCGTCGGGCACAAGTCGGTCGCGCGTCACGACATCAACAGCGCGTTCCCGCTCTACCGCGTGGACGAGTCGGGGGCGCGGCGCTCGAACGTCACGCCGGCGTTCACGGAGGGGCTCGCGGCGGCGCTCGGGCTCGAGGTCGTCACGCCCGAGGACGCGTTCCGGTACATCTACGCGCTGCTGCACGGCGAGACCTACCGACGCCGCTACCAGGCGCTGCTGCGCGTCGAGTTCCCGCGCATCCCCTGGCCGCGCGCGCCGGCGCTGCTGGCCGCGCTCACCCGGCTGGGCGCCGCCTTGATCGAGCTGCACGCGGGCGACAACGCGGCGCTCGCCGAGCGCGGGCCGGACTACGTGGGCGACGGGCCGGCGATCGTGGAGCGCGTGCGCTACTGCGAGCGACGCGAGACGGTCTGGATCGATCGGGCCGCGTCGCGGGGCTTCTCGCCGATCTCGCGCGCGCTGTGGGAGACGCGCGTGGGGGGGTACCAGGTGCTGCGCCGGTGGCTGCGCGAGCGCGGTCCCAGGGCCGGTCGCCCCGGCCTCGAGCTCGACGGGGCGGCGATCACTCGCTACCGCGCGATCGCGGCGGCGCTGGTGCAGAGCGAGGAGCTGCGCGCTGCGATCGACCGTGAGATCGCGAGCGCGGGCCCGTGGACGGAGGTCTTCTGCGGCCGCGCCGGCGACGACGCGGACCTTTGACCGCGCGCCCGCGGCGAGCGATGCTGAGCGCGATGCGGACGAACCAGGCGTCGAGCGCGACAGGGGTCCTACAGGCGGTGCTGACGGCGGGATGTCTGCTCTCCGCCTGCAGCGGCGACTCGCAGATGACGACGGACGGGACCTCGGGCGGCGAGACCAGCGGGTCCTCCGACGCGACGTCCTCCTCGTCCGCGACGTCGAGCTCGAGCGAGTCGACCGGCGCGGCGCCGACGAGCGAGGCGACCGCGGGCGCGACCGAGGACCCCGACCCGAGCGGCTTCGACCCGCCGGATCCGGTGTGCGGCGACGGCTTCGTCGAGGGCGACGAGCAGTGCGACGACGGCAACACCGATGACGATGACGCGTGCACGAACGAGTGCCTGGTGCCGTGCGGGATCGAGTGGAGCGCGCTCGAGCCCGCGCCGACGCTCGAGTCGGTCATCGCCGGCTGGCACGTCGCGCGGGACGACGAGGACAACGTGTACGTGGCAGGGCGCGTGCGCGAGGTGATCGTCGACCAGGAGGAGAACGTGACCGAGGGACCCGACTCGATCGCGCTGCTGAAGTACAACGGCGACGGCGCGCTCGTCTGGTCGCAGACCGTGGTCGCCGGGATGGGCGACAGCTTGGTCCGCGGGCTCGTGGTCGACGGGGCGTCGGGCGAGCTCGTGATCGCGGCGACGATCGACGGCGTCGACGGCGAGGACATCTGGGTCGGGCGCTTCGCCGACGAGGCGGTCGAGCTGTGGACCTTCGCCTACGACAGCCCGTTCGACGGCGGCGATGATCAGGCGGCCGGCATCGCGCTCGCGCCGGGCGGCGATGTCGTCGTCTCGGGTCGCGTCGCCGTCAGCGACAAGGACACCGACGTCTGGGTCGCGCGCCTCGACGGCGACTCGGGCGAGCTGGCGTGGATGAGCGCGTACTCGGGCGAGTTCAACAACGAGTTCTCCGTCGATCGCGGCGGGCCCGTCGCGGTCGCCAGCGACGGCGCCGTCTACGTCACCGCCCAGGAGTACGTCGACTACCAGACGAGCGAGGGCACGCTGATCCGCTTCGCCGGCGACGGCAGCGGCCCGGAGTGGACGCTCGCGCCGCAGGCCGACGGCTCGGCCCACGATCACACCTCGGGGCCGATCGCGATCGACAGCCAGGACAACGTGCTGTTCGCGGTGGTCCGCCCGGGCGTCGGCGGTAACTTCTGGATCTACAAGGTCGACGCGCAGCAGGAGGTCCTGTGGACGCGGGGGCGCAATGACTTTAAGGACATGGACTACTCGTGGCTGCTGTCCGGCGTGGGCGTGGGCGACAGCGACGAGCTCGTCGTCGGCGGCTACTGGACCAACGAGATCCCGGGGGAGCAGATCAGCTGGTTCGAGGCCTGGTGGGCGCGGCTCGCCAGCGACGACGGCGCGATCGAGTGTCAGCTGAGCTACCAGGAGCCCTCGGACGAGCTGCTGCCGCCGAGCCTGGCGGTCCTCGATGTCACCGCGAGCCCCGAGGGCGGCGCGCTCCTGACCGGGGAGCAGAACATCGAGGGCGAGCTCGCCGTGTGGACGGCGCGCTTTCGGCCCTAGGCGCTGCGCGACCTGGCGAGCGACGCGATCGCTTCGGTCTAGCGCGAGCGCTCGTGGAGCACGCGGACATCCTCGAGCGATCGGCTCACGAGCAGCTCGCCGGCCGCGCGCAGCTCGAGCGCGGTGTACCGCGCGACGTCGTCGGGCAGCGGCGCGAACACGTTGTAGGTGCTGGAGTCGGGGCGGAGGCCGTGGTGCGCCGCGAGCTCGCGCGCGCCGTCGGGACCGGTGAGCGTGAGCGTGACGCCCGGGGTCAGGTCGGCCGCGGGGACGGAGCCGCGCGCGGTCCACCACGTCGACGTCCCGTCGGGCTCGAGCGCGCCGATCAGCACGGCGGAGGCGCGCGCGTCGTCCTCGGCGCGCGCGGACATCTCCCAGCTCGTGAGCGTCTCGATGACGTCGAAGACTTTCTCCCAGCCGAAGTCGGAGACCCACTCGTTCTGGCAGTAGGTCATGTAGTCGCGGTTGCGCGTCGGCGAGCGCAGCTGGTGATCGTGGATCCCGAAGCCCCACACGCCGATGCGGCCGTTGCTGTGCGGGTAGGAGCTGTCGGTGCCCGCCTCGCCGCCGGTGCAGGCGATGTGGTAGCGACCCTGGCTGTGGCCGACCTCGTGCACGAAGGTCTCGGCCGCGTCGGCGCCGTTGCCCCAGTAGCGCCCGGTCGCGACGCGCTGGTGCGCGAGCTCGGGCAGCGGGGCGCTCGGGATGCCGAGCGCCTGCCCGAGCAGCCCGGAGGGGTAGCCGTCGCAGGACTCCATGAGCCCGTAGTAGTAGACGTTGTCGGGCGGCGCGTCGGCCTCGCGCAGCATCGAGAGCGCGTTGAGCATGGGCGAGAAGCCGTTGGCCTGCCCGCCGATCGGGTCGGTGTAGGGCATCGGCTCGCGCACCGTGAGGATGGCCTCCTGGACAGGATTGGCCTGCTCGAGCTCCTCGCGCATCGCCTTGACGTCGGCGTCGGTGATGACCGGCGCCTGCTCGCAGCCGTCGAGCTGGTGGAGCACGGGGACGAGCGTGACCTGCATCCGCATGGGGCTCGTGTGCAGCGCCAGCGCGCCCGGCCCCGGCAGCGGCAGGAGCGGCGGCGGCTCCGAGACCTCGCCCGCGGCCGTCGCCGCGTCGGCCTCGAAGGCCTCGACGCGGTACTGCATGCCCGCGACCACCTCCTCGGGCGGGAGCA
Source organism: Myxococcales bacterium (assembly GCA_020633295.1). Lineage (GTDB taxonomy): Bacteria > Myxococcota_A > Polyangia > Nannocystales > Nannocystaceae > JACKDW01. Next base: position 11,796 of record JACKDW010000024.1, read on the forward strand.
GCCACGAGAAGGTCTTGGTCAGCGAGGCGTCGGTGCTCGGGCCGCCGACCATCACCGTGAAGTCGTCGACGTAGCGGGTCCCGTCCGCGCGCGTGAGCGTGAGGCGACCGATGAGCTCGCGCGGTTCGAAGTCGGCGTGGAGGTTCCAGTGCGCGCGCAGCAGCGTGTAGCGCCCGGCGACGAGGCGGCTCGAGTACTCGTCCTCGGGCAGCGCGACGCCGTCGCGCACGATGTCGACCGCGACGCCCTGGTTCGCGGACATGCTGGTGAGGCGGATGCCGCGGGCGTACTCGTACACCGGCGCGGCGTCGCCGGTGTCGCTGTCGCTCGCGTCGCTCCCGGTCGTCATCGCGCCGTCGCTGGTCGTCTCGCTCGAGCCTGACGTCGCGCCCGACGTCTCGTCGCTCTCGCTGGCGTCGCTGGTGTCGCCGCTGTCGCTGCCCGCCGTGGTCTCGGTCGAGTCGGAGGTGCAGGCTGCGGGCGCGCTTGCGACCAGGCCGAGGCCCAGGAGCGCGCCGGCGATCGAGCGTGCGCGCGCGCGGGGAGTGGTGCTCGGGAACTGCCGCAGGACGCCGACCAGCATGGAGCCCGAGCGTAGCACGCTTGACAGCGGGCAGGATGCTCGTCGAATGTCGCTGCGTGGAGCTTGGCCCGGGCAGCCGGCGCGCGCTGGCCCGCGCGTCGCGTCGCGTCGCGCTGCTGGTCGCGTGCCTCGCCTGCGCCGGGCTCGCCTGCGACGCGCCGCTCGGCGAGGTCGAGGTCGGCTACGCCGCGCCCGCGCCCGCCAGCGCGCCCCAGCTCGATCCTGTGGCGCGCGACGAGCCGTCGGCGGTCACCGCGTCGCCCGAGACGCCGCCGCGAACAACATGTCTCAAGAAGCATGAAGTGGTGCGGCCGTCGACCGACGACGGGGTCGAGCTGGTCGCCGACCTGTACACCACCGGCACGACCGGCGCGCCGGCGGTGATCCTGCTGCACATGATCCCGCCGCAGAACGATCGCGCGAACTACCCCGCGGGGTTCATCGAGGCCCTGCGCGCGCGCGGGCTCACGGTGCTCAACCTCAACCGGCGCGGCGCGGCGGGCTCGGGCGGCGTCGCCAAGGAGGCGTACAAGGGCGACAAGGGGTGGCTCGACGTCAAGGCCGCCCGCGACCTCCTCCTCGCCCACCCGTGCGCGCCGCCGCGCCATCGCGTCGCGCTCGTCGGGGCGTCGAACGGCACGACCTCGGCGCTGGACTTCACGAGCCACGCGCTCAGCGACGCCGCGACCGCGTCCGAGGCGGGACGAGAGGTGACGCCGCCGCCGGCGTCGCTCGTGTTCCTCAGCGGCGGCCGCTACACCGAGGCCCAGCACAAGCTCGACGAGCACGCCGCGCTGACGCGGACGCCGATCCTGTTCGCGGCGCCGAAGGAAGAGATCGCGTGGAGCCGCGGCGCGACGCGACGTAACAAGCGCGCGCGCTGGACCCTGTACACGTCCCCGCGGCAGGGCCACGGCACGGCGCTGCTCCGCAGCGACCCGAGGTGCGTGTCGAAGATCGTCGAGCACCTGGCGCGCACGCTCCTGCGCGAGGGCGCGTCCGAGCCCGGCGCGACGCCGTGAGCACGCGCGAGGACGCGACCGGACGCGAGCGACCCGGCGCGCGCCCGAGACGATGTACGAGCACGCGGCGGGCTCGAGCGTGTAGACGCACAAATGGGGGCCGGCGACCTCACGGGCGCCGCGCGGGTTTGCTACCCTGGCGCCAGGCCGCGCGCGTCGTCGCGGCCGCTGGGAGACCCGCCATGCGCACCGTGACCGCTCGCACCGCCATCGCCCTCGCGTTCCTCGTGACCCCCGCCTGCGGTGATGACACGGCCGGCACCGCCAGCGACTCCGGCGGGGCGACGAGCGCGGGCTCGCAGGACGCCTCGAGCTCGAGCGCGGGCTCGAACTCGGGCTCGTCGTCGACGACGACGGATCCGGCCTCCGGCAGCGGCACGCTGGGCGAGACGACGAGCACCTCGGACGCGAGCGCCACGACGAACGAGACCTCAGAGACAGGCGTGGACTCGGGGCCGAAGTTCGACGTCGGCGAGATGGGCGACATCGGCGTCGACGAGTGCCAGGCGAAGTGCGGCAACACGGACTGGAGCTACGTGTGGATCGCCAACAGCGCGGAGAACACGATCAGCAAGATCGACACGCGCGACGTCATCGAGGTCGGGCGCTACTACACGCGCCCGGACACGCAGGGCAACCCGTCGCGGACCTCGGTGAGCATCGACGCGAAGGCGGTCGCGGTCGCCAACCGCAGCGGCGGCATCACCAAGATCTGGGCCCGCGACGAGTACTGCGACGACAAGAACAACAACGGCGTGATCGACACCTCGACCGGCGCCAACGACGTGCGCCCCTTCGATCAGGAGGAGTGCATCGCCTGGCACACGCCCTTCCCCGCCACGACGCAGCGCCCGATCGCGTGGACCTCGGGCGTGTACAACGAGGAGACCTGCGAGTACGACGACCAGAAGATCTGGACGGCCGCGGGGCTCGGCAGCGGCGGGACGTGGCCGTGCGACGGCACCGACGGCATCTACGTGTACCTGCTCGACGGCGAGACCGGCGCGGTCGAGGAGGAGATCCACATGCCCGAGGTCGACTGCGGCGGGACCTTCGGACCCTACGGCGCCGCGGTCGACTTCAAGAACGACGTCTGGATCTACATCTGGTCCGCGGGCAAGATCGTGCACGTCGAGTTCGACACGCTCAATTACGAGGTGATCAACGGCGGATCCTACGGGATCACGGTCGACACGCTCGGGCGCGTGTGGGTCGGCGACTACCCGCGCCGCTACGATCCGCAGCAGGGGATTTGGGAGCAGCCGAACAACAACCTGCCAGGCGCGGGCGGGGCCGGGATCGCCGAGGATCTGCAGGGGCGCATGTGGACGGCGACGCAGGGCGGCGTCGGCTGGGTCGATCGCGACTCGCTGGTCGTCGGCGACACCGTGCCGCTGCCCGAGGGCAACGGCATCTACCGCGGGATCGGGGTCGACGTCGACGGGTACATCTGGGCCGTGTATCTCGGCGGGACGACGGCGCACCGCATCGATCCCGACACCTACGAGATCTCGACGTACACGGGCCTCAACAGCCCCTACACCTACTCGGACATGGCGGGCGGGCAGATCAACAACGTGGTCTGTAACCCGCCGAACGGCTGAGCCGACCGCCCAAGCAGGTCTCCTGGTGCGGACGCCGCGAACGCGGGCGTCTCGCCGCCAGACGCTGTAGCGCGTTGAGATCGTTGCAGATTCAAGGGGGTCGTTCGGGGTCGCGCGGGTGATCCGAACGAGACCACGGAGGTGTCGTTTAACCGTGGCGAGGCGCGGAGCCGAGCGCCTCGCACAGCATCACGTACGAACGCCAGCTGCTCCTGGAACCTGAACGGATCGAGCACGGAGAGCCCGACACCATGAGCCACACCACCCGCCACCTGCCCCACGTCACCCCCGCCGTCCGCGTCCCGACCTACGCCGTCTGCGCGCGCTTCCTCGCCGCCCAGCGCGAGCGCGAGCCCGGGCGACGCACCCTGCGGCGCTTCACCGAGGTGCTGGACGTGGTCCTCGAGCACCTCTCGGCCCAGCGGATCGGCGCCGTCGAGTTCGCCACGGCGCGGGGCCTCCACCTCGAGTCCGTGTCCTCCGGACGCTTCGCGCGCGTCATCCACGTCGAGACGCTGATCGCGATCCTCGAGACGCTGGTCGGCGACACCGTGGGCGTGGGGGCGCCCCGCCGCCCGATCGCCGTCGATGACCTGTTCGGTCGCTTCGTCGTGCGCGCGCTCGTGTGCTGGATCCGCGACGAGGACGCCCGTCTGCGCGAGCGCCGGGCGACCCCGCCGGTCGCCGAGCTGCCCTCGCCCGCTCGCCGGGCGCCGTCGACCCCGGCCGCGCGGCCGCGCGGCGTCTGGGCCGTGAACCCGGCGCTTCAGGCACGTGGCGTGTGCGGGCTGCCGGTCGCGGTGTAGCAGCATCAACCAGACCGATTGAACATGTACGGGGTGACGCGGGCGCGCGTCGCCCCGTCCGGCCCGCGTCCGCCCACGCGCCGGGCTCGCTCATCTCGCCCGGAGATCGACTCGCGTCGCGGCGTGTTCGCGCGCGCGCAGGCGCCCGGTGAGCCCCGCCGACCGCCGCTTTGTCGTACATGGGCGATCAGCCAGGTCCATACACGCGCGCGTTCTGGGTGTTCGCGCTCGCCTGGGCGCCGTGGTTCCTCGGCGGCGCCGCGCTGTATCGCCGCGACGCGCGGCGCGAGCGAGCCCGCGGGCGCGCGGCGGGCTGATCTGGGTCGCGCTTGCGCCGGCCTCGCGGCCCGTCGATGATGGGGTCGATGGACTCGCCGGGTGATCCCGGCGCCGCGCGCGAGGAGCCGGGCGTGGGCGCGGTGACCTTCTCCAGCACGTCCGGCGACGTCCCCGGCTGGGTCGCGGGGCCGCCCGACGGCGCGCGCGGACCGGGCGTGGTCGTGCTGCACGACGCCGGCGGGATGACGCGAGACCTGCGCGAACAAGCAGGCTGGCTCGCGTCCGAGGGCTTCTGGGCCGCGGCGCCTGACCTCTACCGCGGCGGCGCGCCCGTGCGCTGCATGGTCCGGATGATGCGCGACCTGCTCGCCGGGCGCGAGGACGAGGCGATGGCGGCGATCGAGTCCGCGAGGACATGGCTGATCGAGCACCCGCGCTGCACGGGCAAGGTCGGCGTCATCGGCTTCTGCATGGGCGGCGGCTTCGCGCTGATGCTCGCGTCGCGCGAGCGCTACGACGCCGCGAGCGTGAACTACGGCGGGATGTCAGAGCAGACCGCGGCCGCGCTGGCGAGCGCGTGCCCGATCGTCGCCAGCTACGGCGGCCGCGACCCGACGCTGCGCGGCGCCGCCACGCGGCTGCGCGGCCTGCTGCGACGCCACGGCGTCGTCCACGACGTGAAGGAGTACCCGGAGGCCGGGCACGGCTTCATGAACGACCACCCGCGCGGCGAGCTGCCCTGGGCGTTCACGCTGCTGGCGCGCGCCTCCGGCACGCGCTTCGACCCCGAGGCGACCCGCGACGCGCGCGCGCGGATCGTCGCGTTCTTCCGCGAGCACCTCCGCGACGTCGCGTGACGCGGTCGCGCTACTCGGGCCGCTCGCGCGCGCCGATGGCCGGCGGGTCGAGGTAGCAGACGTCGACGACGTCGCGGGTGAGTTCGTCGATCGTCGTACCGGCGCCCGCCGCCGGGCTCGCGAGGTCAATGGAGTAGTCGCCGCCGCCCGGATCGCCGAGCAGCGGGTCCACGCCGTAGATCCCGCCCTGCTCCGGCGCCGGCAGGTCGCCGCCGGGGTTCGACTGCCCGGGGGCGTCGTAGGCGTACCAGAGGTTGGTCGTGAAGCTGAACGACGGCGCGTCGGTGTTCGGGCCGATGTTGACGTAGGTCGAGAGGTCGCCGCGATCGAAGTAGATCAGGTTGTTGACGAGGCGCCCGCCGCTCGCCGGCAGGAACTCGTGCTCCGGCGTCGACGTCTTCTCCTGGAGGATCCGCAGCACCCAGTTGTGCGGCGTGTCGATGGTGTTGTTGGCCGCGAGGCAGTCCACGCAGCCGACGAAGGCGAGCGCCGCGTTGCTGCCCCGGAACTCGTTGGCGATCACGCGGATGTCCCGGGCCTCGAAGTTGGGCGACTGCGTCGACAACGGCGGGCGGAAGAACTCGTCGCCGGTCGAGCCGCCCATGTTGACCCCGCGCTCGCCCACCTCGTCGAAGCGGCTCTGGCGGATCTCGATGTCGTCCGCGCCGCCCTTGCACTGGATCGCGTTGCCGCCCATGTCGTGGAAGTTGTTGCGCGCGAGCAGCCCGTGGTGGCAGCCCACGTGGTCGACGCCGCTGCCCTGCCCGCCCCCGCCGCAGGCCGAGAACTCGCTGTCGAGCACGAAGTAGTCGTCGAGGCCCGAGAGCTTGAGGCAGTCCTGGTTGCCGCCGTCGCCGACGTCGTGGATATGCAGGTCGCGGAACACCAGGTGGCGGGTCGCGTCGGGGTCACCGTAGTCGCCGCCGTCGTCCGCGTTGATCCCGTTGCCGGTCTGCCCCGTGACCTCGAGGTCATGCACGATCAGGTAGCGCGCGCGCGTCAGGTGCAGCGCCTCGGCGCCGCCGCTGATCACCGGCCGCGGCTCGCCCGGCGCGCCGCCGATCCAGATCGGCGCGCCCGCGTCGCCCTGCAGGTCGTTGAGGAACGCGCCGCCGCCGTAGGTGCCCGCGTGGAGCCGGATCGCCGCGCCGGGGCCGGCGAGCGCGGCCGCGTACTCGAGGCTCTGACACGGGCTCTGGGGGTCGCCGCAGTCGCCCGCGTCGACGCCGTCCGGGGCGAGGTGGAGCTCGACGGCGGGGCTCTTGCCTGTCTCGAAGGTCACGATCTCGCCGTCGCAGTCCTGCCCGCCCGTGCTGGTCTCGGTCTCGCCGACGCTGGACGCGGTCGAGCCGGTGCCGTCGCTCGTGCTCGTCGACGCGGTCGTCGAGGCGGTGGTCACCCCCGCGGTGGTCGCTCCGCCCGTGGTCGTCGCGGCCCCGCCGGTCACGCCGCCGCTGGTCTCGGTCGCGGCGCCTGTGCTCCCGCCCGCGGTCGTGCCCTGCGTCCCCTGCTCGCTGTCGCCGCACGCGAGCGCGAGCGCGAGCGGAATCATGGCGCCCGCCGCCCGCGGCCGCCGTCGTCGTCGCTGATAGTCCATGACAGCAGCCTACCGCAGGCGCGCGGGCGGCCCTCTGACCTGACTGAAGATTCATGTTCTGAGCCCGCTCGACCCCGACGCGCGGCGCGTCACGATGACCTCACCGCGCGCCGTGCACGTGCAGATGGTCACGCCCGCGCCTGGCCGCGCGATGGCGAGTCCGCGGGGCATCGCGTAAGGTCCACGCCGCGTGATCACCCTCGACAACGTCTCCAAGCGCCACGGCGCGCAGATCCTCTATGTGAACGCGTCCATGAGCGTGTTCCGGGGCGAGAAGATCGGGCTGGTCGGCCCCAACGGCGCGGGCAAGTCGACGATCTTCCGCATGATCGTGGGCGCGGACACGCCCGACGAGGGCGCGGTCTCGGTCGAGCGCCGCGTGACGGTCGGCTACTTCGACCAGGACGTGGGCGAGATGGCCGGCCGCAGCGTGCTCGCCGAGACGATGGCGGGCGCCGGCGAGGTCTCGGCGCTCGCGGCCGAGCTGCGCGAGCTGGAGCAGGCGATGGCGGACCCGGCGCGCGCGGACGAGCTCGACGCGCTCGTCGAGCGCTACGGCGACATCCAGCCGCGCTTCGACGCGCTCGGCGGCTACGAGCTGGAGCCGCGCGCCCAGGAGATCCTCGCCGGCCTCGGCTTCGCGCCGGAGGTCGTCGAGCGCGACGCCGGCGCGCTCTCGGGCGGCTGGAAGATGCGCGTGGCGCTGGCGCGGATCCTGCTGATGAAGCCCGACGCGCTGCTGCTCGACGAGCCGACCAACCACCTCGATCTCGAGTCGATCCTGTGGCTCGAGAAGTTCCTGCGCGAGTACGCGGGCGCGATGGTCATCACCTCGCACGATCGCGAGCTGCTCAACCGCCTCGTCACCAAGATCGTCGAGATCGACGGCGGCAAGCTCACGACCTACACGGGCGACTACGACTTCTACGAGCAGCAGCGCGACCTCGCGGCCGCGCAGTACGAGGCGCAGTACGCCCGTCAGCAGGCTGCGCTGGCCAAGGAGCGCGCGTTCATCGAGCGCTTCGCGGCCCGGGCCAGCCACGCGGCGCAGGTGCAGTCGCGCGTGAAGAAGCTCGAGAAGATCGAGCAGTTCGAGCCGCCGCGGCAGCGCAAGCTGATCGAGTTCAACTTCGAGACGCCGCCGCGCTCGGGCAACGACGTCGTCAAGCTCGAGGGCGTGGTCAAGCGCTACGGGAGCAAGACGGTCTACGACGGCCTCGACTTCATCGTCCGCCGGCTCGAGCGCTGGTGCGTGCTCGGGATCAACGGGGCCGGCAAGTCGACGCTGCTCAAGCTCGTCGCCGGCGTCATCGAGCCGGACGCCGGCGCGGTCGTGCCGGGCGCGAGCCTCAAGCTAGGGTACTTCGCGCAGCACTCGATGGAGCTGCTCGACCCGCAGAGCACCGTGCTCGAGCAGCTGCAGCGCGCGTTCCCGCGGGCGTCGCAGGGCTCGCTGCGCAACCTCCTCGGCGCGTTCGGGTTCTCGGGCGACGACGTCGAGAAGCGCTGCCGCGTGCTCTCGGGCGGCGAGAAGGCGCGCGTCGTGCTCGCCGAGATGCTCTACGACCCGCCGAACTTCTTGGTGCTCGACGAGCCGACCAACCACCTCGATCTCGACACGAAGCAGATGCTGATCCGCGCGCTCACGGACTTCGCCGGCACGATGCTGTTCGTGTCCCACGACCGTCACTTCCTCGCCGGCCTGTCGAACCGCGTGCTCGAGCTGACGCCCGAGGGCGCGCTGCCCTACGACGGCGGCTACGTCGAGTACGTCGCGCGAGCGCAGCGCGAGGCGCCCGGGATGCGCTAGCGCCCGCGCGCGGACTAGACTCGCCGCGTGGGGCTCTTGACCTTCAGCATCAACGTCACCCTGGACGGCTGCGTCGACCACCAGGAGGGGATCGCCGACGCCGAGACGCACGCCTTCTTCACCCAGCTCATGGACGAGCGCGGGGCGATGCTGTGGGGCCGCGTCACCTACGAGATGATGGAGCGCTACTGGCCGGCGGTCGCCTGCGGCGACGAGGAGGCGCCGCCCGCGATGCGTGCGTGGGCGGTCAAGTTGGAGGCCAAGCCGAAGTACGTGGTGTCGTCGACGCGCGCCGACTTCCCGTGGACCAACAGCCACCACGTCGCCGGCGATCTGCGCGCGGGCGTGCAGCGGCTCAAGGACGCGACCCCGGCGGGCGTGCTCCTCGGGAGCGGCCTGCTCGCGACCGCGCTGGACCGGCTGGACTTGGTCGACGAGTACAGGCTCCTCGTCCACCCCAGGATCGCCGGCCACGGCCCCACCCTGTACGAGCGCGGGCTGCCCAGCGCGCGACGGCTCGAGCTGGTCTCGGCCGCGCCGCTTCGCAACGGCGCGGTCGCCATGCACTACCGGCGCGCGCGCTGACGCGACAGACCTGCTGCGCGCACGGTCGAACCGCGCGTACACGCGGATCGATCAGAGCTGGGAGCATGAGTTCGGGCGTGACGAAGGGAGCACGCGGGCCGTCGCGGCAGCGCGAGGCGACGGCGCGGTGGTAGAGTGCGCGCGGACGCCATGCACCCCGAGCTCCGCAGGCAGCTGGCGAGCGCGATCCGGACCTTGCGAGCGCCGCTCGCCCGTCGGCTCGCCGCGACGCGCGGCTGGGGCGAGGCGCTCGCGCTGCGGGCCGCGCATCGGCTGGTGACCGACATCGCGCTGCTGCGCGCGCTCTCGAGGACGCGGGCTGCGCGCGCCGGTGGTCGCGGCAGGCTGGCGCGGCGCGCGAGCCCGGTCGTCGCCGCGCTACGCGGGCTCGCGCGCGAGCTCCCGCGGTCGCTCGCGGGCGACGCAGCCCTGATCGAGGACGACGCGCTGCTGCGCGCCGATCGTCGACGCGCTCGGCCGCCGCGCGCTCGCGCCGTGCTGGCGCGACGACGCGACGCTCGGGTGGATTCACCAGTACTGGAACGACCCCGCGCGCGCGCGCCTCGACGCCAAGCGCAGCGCCTCGATCAAGCTCTCGCCCGCCGAGCTCGCCAGCAAGACGCAGCTGTTCACCGATCGCTACATGGTCGAGTGGCTGCTGCAGAACAGCCTCGGTCCGCTGTGGCTCGAGATCTGCGCCGGCAACGGCTGGCCCGTCGAGCCCGCGGCGCTGGCTGAGCGTTGGGTGTACTTCAAGCCATGTCTGAACGCGCCGGCGCGCCCGGGCGCCCGGGCGCCCGCGAGCGTCCGCGACGTGTCGCTGCTCGACCCCGCGGTGGGCGGCGGGCACGTGCTGCTCGTCGGCTTCGATCGCCTGCTCGAGCTGTACGACGCCGAGGCAAGCCTGCGCGGCGAGGCCGGGGCGCCGCGGTGGTCGCGGCGCGCGGTCGTCGAGTCGATCGTCGCGCGCAACCTCAAGGGCGTCGATCTCGATCCGGAGGCGACGCGGGTCGCCGGGCTCGCGCTCTGGCTCAAGGCGCGCCGCTGCTGCCCCGCGGCGCGCCCCGAACGCTTCGCGCTCGCCGACGTCGGCCTCGCGGGAGCGCAAAGGCCGACGCGCGCGACGACGAGCGCGACGACGAGCGCGACGACGAGCGCGACGACGAGCGCGACGACATCGCGACGCTCGCCCGCGTCGCCCGCGAGGGCAGCCTGCTGCGCCCCGAGACCCGCGCGGCGCTGCTCGCCATGACGCCGCGCATCGAGGACGGCGACGCGCGCGACGCCGCGGCGCGCCTCCTCGAGCTGACGCGCGCCGGCGCTCACGATCTCGTCGTCAGCAACCCGCCGTACCAGGACACCTCGGACGTCACCGGCCTGCGGCCGCTCGAGCGCGCGTACCCGGAGGCGGGCACCGAGCTGTACAGCATGTTCATGCTCCGCGGCGTCGAGCTGGCGCGGCCCGGCGGTCGCGTCGCCATGGTCACGCGGCGCGGGTGGCTGCACCTGCGTCGCTTCGCGCGCCTGCGCGAGGCGCTGCGCGCCGTCGCGATCGAGCGCGTCGCGGACCTCGGCGCTGGCGCCTTCGCGGACATCGACGGCGAGCTCGTGCAGGCGGCGATGTTCGTGCTGCGCGCGCGCGCGGACGCGGGGGCGCCGGGGTCGATGGCCGCGCACGACGTCACCGCCGCGCAGGGGGTGCTGGGCAAGGCTCGAGCGCTGCGGTGCGACGCGCCCCGGTGGCGCGACCCGACCCGGTTTCACGCGCTCGAGGGCGCGCCGATCGTGCTCGCGTGGAGCGACGCGTTCATCGCCCGCTACCTCGCGCTGCCCAAGCTCGGCGACCACCACGAGGTCCGCCAGGGCCTGGCGACCGGCGACAACGCCCGGTTTCTCCGCCGCCCCTGGGAGCTCGCGCCGGCGTCGACGAGCCTGCTCGCGCTCCGCGACGCGGACGACGCGGGCGACGAGGACGCGGCGATCGACGCGCTCGCGCGCGCCGACTGGGTCCCCTACATCAAGGGCGCGCGCGGGGCCCGTTGGTTCGAACCTGTCCGTTGGGTCCTGTTCTGGCGAGCGCGCGGGCTCGCCATGCGCCTGCGGACGCGCGACGGGCGGCCGGCCGCGCGACTCCAGAACCAGCGCTGCTACTTCCGCGCCGGCCTCGCGCTCGCGTCCGCGGGGCGGCGGTTCTCCGCGCGACGTCACCGCGTCCGCAGCGTGTTCGACGTCAAGGGGCACTCGCTGCTCGCGCGCGACGGCGCGGAGCTCGACGCGCTCTGCTGCCTCTTGAACAGCCGGCGCGGGCGCGAGGTGATCGAGCGCCTCAACCCCAGCCTCAGCTTTCAGGTCAGCGACATCCAGCGCGTGCCGCTGCTCGAGATCCCCGGGGCGCGCGTGATCATGGAGACGCTCGCGCGCGCGTTCGCGGAGCACGAGGCCGGCCGCGAGACGTCGGCGGAGTTTCGCGCGCCCGCGCCGTCCCCGTGGCGTCACGCCCAGCGCTGGGCCCAGGAGGCCGTCGATCGCGACCCGGGCGCGCCGCTGCCGGCCTACGCGCCCGAGCTCGATCCGCCCGCCCCCGCCGCCGAGCTCTCCTACGCGCTCGGTCGCGCGCTCGGTCGGTTCGCGCCGGCGGGCGGCGTCGCGGAAGAACATGTCGAAGTAGACATGTCGCAAGCGCTGCCCGGGGGGCTGCTGCTGATCGACAACACGCTCGGGCCGGGCGAGCGCGGCGACTCGCTCTCGCACCCCGCCTGCGCGCCGCTGCGCGCCGCCTGGGCCCGCGTGGGCGCCGCGCTGCCGGGCGCGTCGCTGCGCGACTACCTCGGCGCGCCGGCGTTTCGCGAGCACCTCCGCGTCTACGACAAGCGCCCGATCTACTGGCCGCTGTGCTCGCGGCGGCGGCGCTTCATCGTCTGGTGCGCGGTGCATCGCGCGGACGAGCGCACGCTCGAGCGCGCGCTGCGGGAGCACCTCGACCCCGCGCGCGCGCGCCTCGAGGGGCGCCTCGCCGCGGCCGCGGAGGCCGAGCGCGGGCGACTCGCGGCGGCGATCGACGAGCTCGACGAGCTGCGCGCGGCTACGCGGCGGTGCGCGAGCGCGGGGCCCGACGACGACGTCCCGCGCGAGCGCGACGCGCCCTACCGACCGGCGCTCGAGGACGGCGTGCGAGTGAACGCCGCGCCGCTGTGGCCCCTCCTGCTGCCGCTGTGGTCCGCGCCCCGCGAGACCTGGCGCGCGCTGGCCTCGCCGTCGCAGCGGCAGGACCTCGACTGGTCGAAGACCGCCGCGCGCTACTGGCCAGCGCGCGTCGCGACGCGCTGCGCGGGCGACCCCTCGCTCGCGGCCGCCCACGGCGCGCTCTGGCGTCTGCACCCGCGCGCGGCCTGGCGACACGAGCTGCGCGAGCAGCTCGCGGGCGCGGCGAGCGTGCTCGACGAAGCCGATCGACAGGTCTATAAAGACAGGTTTATAACGACGCGCGCCGCCGACGTGTTCGCGGAGCTCGAGCGCGCGCTGCTGCTGCACCTTCGAGCGACCGGCGCGTCCTCGGCGGCGCTGCGGGAGCCGTCGCTCATCGCCGCGTTCCCCCGCCGCTGCCTCGCGCTCGCCGACGCGATCGAGCGTCGACTCGGACGCGCGATCACGCTCACGTGGGACGACGACAGCCCCAGATCCGGCGAGCGTGGCCCCTTGACGGTGTTCTAATAAATTTGTACACTTGAACAATCCTTCAAGTGTAATTCGTCAAAGCATCGGCGACCTGCCCATGGCCCACGCGCACGACCACTCGCACGATCACGGCTCCGGCTCCTGCACCCCTGCGCCGTCCGGTGGCGTCGCCGGTCACGAGGGCCATGTCCACGGGCCGTACGATCACCACCACCACCATCATCACGAGCCCCCGTCGCGCGCGAGCCTCCCGTTCGCGGTCGGCGTGGCGCTCAACCTCGGCTTCGTCGCGATCGAGGCCGTCTACGGCTACCTGGCGCACTCGGTCGCGCTCATCGCCGACGCCGCCCACAACCTCGGCGACGTCCTCGGGCTCGTGCTCGCGTGGGTCGCGATGCTGCTCGCGCGCCGGCGCCCGACGCTGCGCCGCACCTACGGCTGGGGTAAGTCGACGATCCTCGCCGCGCTCGCGAACGCGGTGTTGATCCTCGTCGCCGTCGGCGGCGTCGGGATCGAGGCGCTGCACCGCCTGGCCGAGCCCGCGCCGGTCGAGGGCCTCACGGTGCTCATCGTCGCGGCCGTCGGCGTCGTCATCAACACGGTCTCGGCGCTGCTGTTCCTGCGCGGGCGCGAGCGCGACGCGAACCTCCGCGGCGCCTTCCTGCACCTCGCCGCCGACGCGCTGGTCTCGCTCGGGGTCGTGCTCGCGGGCCTGACGATCATGCTGACGGGCTGGATGTGGATCGACCCCGCGATCAGCCTGATCGTCTCGCTCGCGCTCGTGCACAGCACCTGGGGCCTGCTGCGCGACGCGCTCAACATGGCGATGGACGCGGTCCCGCGCCAGATCGACGCGGCCGAGGTCGAGCGCTTCCTCGTCGCGCAGGACGAGGTCGACGAGGTGCACGATCTTCACATCTGGCCCATGAGCACCACGGAGGTCGCGCTCACGGCTCACCTCGTGATCCGCGAGGCGAGCGATCCGGCGGCCGCGCTGCTGCCCCGCGTCTGCCAGGCGCTGCGCGAGCGCTACGCCATCGATCACGCGACGCTGCAGCTCGAGACGCCCGCGGTCGCGCAGGCCTGCGCGCTCGCCGACGAAGACACGCGCTGAGCCTGCTCGGCGCGCGCGTGGTTGAGCGCGAGCAGCCGGTCGAGCAGCTCGGCGCGCGCGGCCGCGGACGGCCACAGCCGCGACCCGCCTGACGTCTCGCGCACGCGGTGATCGAGCGCCCGCGCCGACCAGCCGTAGGCGTCCGCGACCGCGTGGTCGAGCTGCACCTGCAACGAGCGCAGCGCCTCGATGTCGGCGGCGCGATCGTCCGGGTCGTGCACGCGCTTGTAGATCCGCGTCAGGCCCTCCTGGCGCGCGCGCGTGAGCTCGAGGCGCCGCTGCTCGTAGCGCGCGCCCAGCTCGGCGAGCGCGTCGAGCCGCGGCGGCAGCGGGAAGGTCGCGAAGCAGTCGGTCGGCGTGTAGCGCAGATCAGCGCGCATCGACGAGGCGTAGCGCTGGGCCCACAGCGCGTGCAGCGACGACTGCAGGCACGCGAACAGGCCGTGACAGGCGCTCGGGAACACCACGAGCATGTGCGAGTAGACCCAGCCGTTGGGCACGAACGCGAAGGCCAGCGGCTCGCCGACCTCCGACTTCACGAGCACGCGCGCGAGCCCCCGCAGGCGCGCGTACAGCTCGGGCGCGCGCTCGGCGAATTGCCACCAGCGCTCGCGTCGCGCCTTTCGCTGGTTGCGCGCGCGCGTCGGCTGCACGCGGGTCCGGACGCGCGCGAGCAGCTCGGGGAAGTCGGCGGCGACGGGGCCGGCGTAGCCCGCGGGCGCCGTCTCATGGCAAAGCGGCCAGTCCTGAAAGTCGATCACCCACCGGCTCGCGCGCTGCTCGGGATCGCGGTTGAGGTCGCGCCCGTTGAGGTAGGGTCGCAGCGCCGCCGCGCGCAGCGGCGCCCGCTGCAGCAGCGCGCGCGCCTCGGCCGGCGACATCGTGAAGCCGAGCCCGAGGATGTTCGAGCCCTGGAACGAGCGCCCGAGGTTGGCGGTGAGCCGCTGCGGTCGTCCGCGGACCGCCCCCGGCTCACCGAGCGCGCTCGTGATCGTGGCGACGGCGCGGCCGTCCAGCGCGCGCGCGCCAGCCCATGTCCCTCGAGACAGCCACAGCAGCGAGACCTCCACGCTCGCCGCGCCGCGCCCGGGCCGGAGCGCGCGCCACGAGCGGCTGCGGGCCGCGCCCGTGATCGTGTAGCCGCGCGCGACCAGCTGATCGAGGCCGACCTCGCGCGTGTCACCCTGCGCGATCGTGTTGGTCGCGATGACGCCGACGCGCCCGCCCTCGCGCACGAGCGCGCAGCAGCGCAGGAGGAAGTAGGCGCACAGGTCGGCGCTGCCGCGGACGCCGGCGGCGACGTGGCGCACGAGGTAGTCGCGATAGGCGCGCCCGAGCGTCCCCGTGATCCGCTGCCCGCCGACGAAGGGCGGGTTGGCGAGCAGCGCGTCGAAGCCCCCGCGCGGCGGCGCCCGCCCGAACACCTCCGGGAACGCGCGCGGCCAGTGCAGCGCCGCGACCTCGCCCACCCCGTCGCCCGGGCTCGCGCCGCTCGCCACCGGCTCGCCGACCAGCGCGTCGCCGACTCGGAGCGCGCGCGCGAGGTGGCGCCCGAGCGCCAATTCCCCAGCCACGTTCGCGGCCCCGTCTGCGGTCTCGAGCCACAGCGAGAGCCGCGCGAGCTCGACCGCGACCGCGTCCTTGTCGACCCCGTACAGGCAGCGCGCCGCGACCTCGAGACGCGCCCGCCCCCGGTCGGCGGGCGTCTCCGGCAGCGCGCGCGCGCGCGACTCGACGAGGCGGGCCGTCAGGTACTCGCAGGCGCCGAGCAGCAGCGCCCCCGTGCCCATGGCCGCGTCGCAGACCCGCAGCGCCAGCAGCTCGTCGGGGGCGCGGAGCGTCCAGAGGTCCCGGGTGAGCCCGCGCGCGGGCCCGCGGAAGACCAGCGGCGCGAGCGTCCGCTCGACCAGCTCGCGCGCGAGCGCGGGCGGCGTGTAGTGACTGCCGCTCGCCCGCCGCGCGCCGTTCTCGAGGACGTACAGCGCGCCGTTTATGTGAACAACAGGACAGGTCATGTCGCGCACGAGCCCCGCGCACCACTCGAACCGCGAGCGCAGCGCGTCGTCGCCTCCGCACGCGCGCAGCCAGATCGCACGCGCGCGCGCGTCGATCCGCCGCGCCAGCGCGCGACGCAGCGTCGCCGCGGATCGGCCGGTGCGCGTCCGCAGCAGCCGGAGCAGCGCGTCCTCTCCCTGCGCGCGCGCGCGCTCGAGAGCCACGCGCTCGACGGGGACCTCACGCCCGCGGCTCGCCGCGAGCGCGAGCACCGGCGTCGTCGCCCGCGCGAGCCCGCAGCCCAGCAGGCGCTCGTGCAGCCCGCCCAGCTCCCCGTCGCCGACCGCGCCGAGCAGCTCGCGCGTCGCGTCGTCGTCGAGCTGGAGCGCCGCGCGCTCGAGCGCCGGCGCCCGCGCGGCGGAGAACAGCGGCGCGCACGGGTGCTCCGGCGCGGCGAAGCGCCCCCGCGCGCGCTCGATCTGGTCGCGCAGCGCCGACCACGTCGTCGCGCGGCGCCAGCCCGCGGTCGCGGGGAGGAGCCCGCGCGCCCGCCCCCGCTCGAGCACGGCGACGCGCAGCGCCAGCGTGACGAGCCCGGCAAACAGCGCGTCTACCTCGGCGCCTCGTTCAACCTGGTCTATCGAGCAGGCGATTCGCTGGAGCGCGCGCGCCAGCCTGGCCTCGTCCGGGCGGGTCGTCTCGGCGGTGCGTGAAGCCAGGGCCATCGAGGAGCGCCTGCCGCCGAGCATCATACACGCCCGCGGCTACTGCGGGATCGGGGGCGGCTGCTCAAAGCCCTGAACGATGTAGACGCGATCGTCGAGGTTCGGCGCGCCCCAGGTCAGGAACATGAAGTCGCCCTTGATCGGCTCGAAGTACGCGCCCCAGGGCCGCGGGAACACGGTGAAGAAGTCCTTGCGCGTCGCCACGGTCGGATCGCCCTGACCGTCGACCTCGTAGACCGCGACGGTGTTGTTGCTCCACTCCGCGACGATGACGCTCTGCGCGTCGAAGCCCGGCGACTCGGCGGGCACGTAGGCGAAGCCGCCCGGGCCGTTCGGCAGCGTCGCGGTCTTCACCGGGTTCTGCAGCGCGTAGTGATCGTTCTGCTCCACGTAGTCGACGTGGTACCAGTTGCCCGCGGACCAGGTCAGCACGCGCAGCCCCGCGGGATCGTTGAGGTTCGGCGGGACGAAGCCGAGCCCGCTGACCCCCTGATCTTCATTGATCCCCAGCGGCCCCATGCTCGTGGTGCTCACCGGGAGGTTCTGGCCTGGCAGCAGCTGGCTGACCTGGTTCACGGGCCAGTGCGTGTAGAACAGGATCGTCTTCGGCCCGTAGGTCAGGTTCGCGTCGACGTAGGGCGCGTCGACGATCGGCGTCGCCAGGCCGTTGAAGCCAATGATGTTCCCGCACGGCCCGCGCACGACGCCGATCGAGTAGATCTTGCCGTCGGGCTGCTCGGAGTCGCCGGCGATCAGCAGCGTGTCCGGATCGTCATGCGCGATCGTGCAGCCGCCGAGCAGCGCGCCGTCGGGCACGCCTGGCACGGGGCCGAGGTCGTAGGTCGTGTAGAACTCCTCGAACTCCGGCGCGATGACCACCTCCTGGCCTGCGGGGTTGGGCAGATCGTCCTGGCAGTCCGGGATGACGTCGCCGGTGGTCCCGTCCGTCTCCGTGGCGCCGCTGGTGCTGGTGCCGGTCCCCGTGCCGCTCGTGTCGCCGGTGGCGCTCTCGCCGGTGCTCCCCGGGCCCGTCGTCGCGCTCTCGCCCCCGTCGCTCGAGGAGCCCGTCGACGGATCGGTCGTCATCAAAGACCCGCTCGACGCCGACGTGCCCGGGTCGGGGCACCCGGTCGCGCAGTCTTCGCTCGTCGTCGCGGGCGATCCGGAGCTCGACGTCGTCGGGCCGGCGCTCGTCCCGTCGCTCGCGCTCGCCGCCGAGTCGCTCGTCCCGTCGCCCGCGTCGCCGCAGCTCACCAGCGCGAGCGCCAGCGCCAGCGTGATCGAGGTTCGTAAGGTCATGTCCATATAGTCATGTTCTGCGGTCCGTCGAGCGCGATCAACAACGCCGTCCCGCGCCGCGCCGGCGGCCCGCGGCGCCCGCGGTGACCTGGCGCGATCGCGCGCGGCCGCCGATCTCGAGCCCCGGCGCCGATTCTCGTTGCATCGTTACACTTGTAGTGGTAACTCTACATGAGTCGAGGTTCTCGACGACGACGCGGAGGTGTACGATGACGCAGAGCGACCGGTCGCTGCAGGCGACCGAGTGGGACCTGCTCGAGGTGCTGTGGGCGGCCGAGCGCGCGACGGCGCGGGAGGTCGCGGACGCGCTGCAGGCGCGACGGGGCTGGGCCTACTCGACCGTCAAGACCATGCTCGACCGCATGGTGAAGAAGGAGCTCGTCGACGCGCGCCGCGTCGGCAACGTGTGGGAGTACGCGCCGGCCATCGCGCGCGACGACGCGCGGCGCGGCGCCTGGCGCAGCTTCGTCGAGACGGTGTTCGGCGGCGCGATGACGCCCGCGCTGCACTTCCTCGCCAACGACGCGAAGCTGACGAAGTACCAGCGTCAGCAGCTCTCGCGCCTGCTCGACCCAGAGGAGCCGGACAATGTCTGAGTCGATCCTCGCCGAGCTCACGCTCCTCGCGACGGCCGATCTCGCGGCTACGCTCGCCGCCCTCGGTCACGACGGCGCGGGCTGGTGGCTGCGCATGAGCCTGTGGACAGGCGCGCTGCTCGCCGCCGCGCTGCTCGCCGATCACCTGCTGCGGCGCCGCGTGGCCCCGGCCTGGCGCGCGGTCCTCTACCTCGCGGTGTTCGTCCGCGCCGCGCTGCCGGTGGACTGGAGCGCGCCGCTCAGCCCGCTCGCCGCCGCGCCGGCCTCCACGACAACTGTAGAGGAAGTGGCGCCCGCGACCACGAACGACGGCGCCGCGCTGGAGGCCCTGGCCGCGCCCGCGCTGCTCGGCGCGCCCGCGCTCCCGGCCCCGCCGGCGGAGGGGCCGAGCCTGTCGCCGCTGCCGCTCGCGCTCGGCCTGGTGTACCTGCTCGGCGCGCTCGCGCTCCTCGGCGCGGGGGTCCGCGCGCGCCGGCGGCTCCGGGCGACGATCGCCGAGGCCCGCCCGGCGCGGCCCGAACTCGCCGCGCTCGCGCCCGAACTCACCGTGCTCGAGCACGCGGAGGCCGGGCCGTTCGCGTGCGGCGTGCTGCGGCGCCGGGTCGTGCTCCCCGCGCGGCTGCTGGGCGCCCTCGCCCCGGACGAGCTGGCCTGCGTCGTCGCGCACGAGCGCGCCCACCACCGCCGCCGCGATCCGCTGCAGGTCTTCGCGCTGTCCTTGGTGACCGCCGCGCTCTGGCCCCTGCTCCCGATCTGGATCGCGGCGGCCCGCCTCCGTCAGCTCATGGAGCTCTCGGCCGACGAGCTCGCGCTCCGCCTCGGGCGCACCGACGCGCGCCGCTACGGCGAGACGCTGCTCAAGCTCGCCGAGCTCCCCGCCGTCCGCTCCCCGCTGGCCACCGCCGTGGGCCTCGAGCCCGGCGGCGTGGCGGAGATCCGACGGCGCTTGCTCGCGCTGCGAGGCGGCGCGCGGCTGCCCGCAGCGGCCCAGGCCGGCGTGGCCGTCGCTATCGGATCGCTCGCGCTCGCCTGCGCCGGCGCGGGGGAGCCGATCGCCGACGAGCGCTGCGAGGAGCCCGTCGACGCGCGCCTCGCCGAGCCCGCCGCGGACTGCGTGGCGCTCAAGCGCGTCGCTACGACCCAGCACGACCGAAGCGAGCGCGCCGACGACCCGGACGCGCGCGAGCAGGCGCTCGCCGCCTACGACCGCTACGCGGCCTCCTGCGCGCGGGACCAGGATCACGCGGAGATGCTCTACTACCGCGCCGAGCTGCTGTGGGCGGCCGCCTCGCGGCTGCACGCGTCCGGCGACGAGACGCGCGCGCGGGCGGCCTTCGATCGCGCGCGCGGGGCCTTCGAGCAGGCGCTCGCGGCCAAGCCCGGCGGCTTCACCGAGGACGCCGCGTACGCGCAGCTGCTCGCGACGATGAACGCGCTCGGCCTCGAGACGCGCGCGGCCCCGGGCCGTCGCGGCGACGGGAGCCGTGACGCTGGCGGGGCCTTCCCCATCACGGACTACAGCGGCGACGAGCGCCGGCTGCTGCGCAGCGGCGAGCTCTTCGCCCGCTACGTCGACGATCCAGAGAACGAGGGCACGCAGCTCGTGCTCTACACGCGCGCGCGCCTCGCGAGCGAGCACAACCGCTTCGACGAGGCCGAGCGACACGCGCGAGCGCTGCTCGACAGCTCGGACGGCGAAGCGCTCCACGTCTGGGCGGCGCAGATCCTCACCGACGTCCTGACGATCCGCATGGCGGACGAGGCGGCGCCCGACGCCGCGCGCGAGGCCGCGGCCGACGAGCTGCTCGCCTGGCTGACCCGCGCCCAGGCGATGGCGCTGTACCAGCGCGACGAGGCGGCGTCGCTGCGCGACGCGGTCTCGCCCCTGACGACGGGCGCGATGTGGGTGAAGGCCGAGGTCGCGAACGCGGCGGGCCGCCACGCGGAGTGCGGAGCGCGGTTCGCCGCGCTCATCGACCGCGCCCCCGAGCACCCGCAGCTCGACGACGCGATGATCAACGCGGCGCGCTGCTGGTCGGCGAGCGGCGACCGTGCGCGGGCCCGCGAGCACGCCCGCGCGCTGCTGCGACGCGCGCCAGGCAGCGAGCACGCCCGCGAGGCCCGCACGCTCGCGCGCTGAGGACCGCGCTGAGGACCGCGGCGCTCCGGCGCTGCAACCTCGTCGCGATCGTTCGTCGACGCCGCCCCGACGCGCGGGCGAACGCGCTACCCTGATCCACGCGGCGATGGACGATGAGCACTACCTCAAGCGCGAGCTCTACGAGCGCGTCCGCGAGGACGCGAGGATCTTCGAGTTCCTGCAGGACGGCTCGCTCGACGGGATCTGGTACTGGGATCTCGAGCGCCCTGATCACGAGTGGATGAGCCCGCGCTTCTGGCAGACGCTCGGGGTCGACCCTGACGACAAGCAGCACCTCGCGTCGGAGTGGCAGGACCTGATCAACCCCGACGACCTCGCGCTCGCGATCGAGAACTTCCGTCGCCACTGCGAGGATCCGCGCCACCCCTACGACCAGATCGTGCGCTACCGCCACGCCGACGGCTCGACCGTCTGGGTGCGCTGTCGCGGGCTCGCGATCCGCGACGCGACCGGCGCCCCGATCCGGATGCTCGGCGCCCACACGGACGTCACGCGCCTCAAGCAGGCCGAGGCCGAGCTCACCCGGCGCGTCGCCGACGAGACCTCGCGGCGGCTCGTCGAGCACCTCCCGCACGCGCTGCTCATCGTCACCGCGCGCGGCGCCGTGGACTTCATGAACCGCGCGGCCGAGTCGATGCTCGGCTACTCGCGCGCGGAGCTGATCGAACAGCCCATCGAGCTCCTGATCCCGCCCCGCCTCCGCGGGCCGCACGCGGCGCTCGTGAGCGCGTTCCAGGCCGCGCCGAGCCAGCGGCGCATGGGCGTGGGCCGCGACGTCGTCGCGCTGCGCAAGGACGGGAGCGAGCTCCCGGTCGAGATCGGGCTCACCCCCATCGAGACCCCCCGCGGCGCGATGACGGTCGCCTCGATCATCGACATCACGACGCGCAAGCAGCACGAGCGCGCCATCGAGCGCAGCAACCGGGACCTCGAGCGCTTCGCGTACGTCACCTCCCACGACCTGCAGGCGCCGCTGCGGCAGGTCGTGAGCTTCGCGCGGCTCCTGCAGGAGAACCTCGGCGACGGCCTCAGCGACGAGTCGCGCGAGGACCTCGCGTACCTCATCGACGCGACCAAGCGCATGCAGCAGATGATCCACGCGATCCTCGACTTCTCGCGCCTGCACACGCGATCGCCGGCGCGCGCCCGCGTCGACCTCGGCGAGGTGTTCGTCGAGGTCCGCCGCGCGCTCGCCCACGAGATCGACGACGCGGGCGCGACGTTCGAGGTCGACGCGCTGCCGACCATGACGGGCGACCCTGCCCACTTCACGATGATCCTGCAGAACCTGCTCGCCAACTCGCTCAAGTTCCGGCGCGCCGACGTCCCGCTCGTCATTCAGCTGCGGATGGACGACGCGAACGGGCGCACCCGCCTGCGCTTCTCTGACAACGGCATCGGCTTCCCGGCCGAGCACGCGGAGGAGATCTTCGGCATGTTCCGCCGGCTCGAGCGCCGCGAGGACTACCCGGGGACCGGGATCGGGCTGGCGATGGTCCGACGGATCGTCGAGGAGCAGGGCGGGCGCGTCTGGGCTGAGTCCGCGCGCGGCGCCGGGACCACGATCGTCATCGACTGGCCAGGGACGCCGCCAGGAGCGTGATGAAGACGATCGCGCTCGTGCTCATCGAGGACGACCCCGCCGACGTCCGCCTGACCCGCGCCGGGCTGCGTCTACCAGGGCTGCGTCAACGCCTACAGCGGCAAGCCGGTCGACTTCGGCCTGATCCGGGAGTTCTCCCGCTCCTGGTTCGAGCTCCGCGCGCTCCCGCGCGAGGACGCTCGCTGAGCGCTGGCGCGTCCCGCCCCGTTCGCCGTAACATGTCCTATGGATCCAATCGAGAAGATACGCGCTGAGGTGCGCGCGATGTTCCTCGAGGCGCTGCCGGAGCAGATCCGACACGTGCGCGCGCTCGCGTCCCGCGTCGACGCGAACCTCGAGGCGGCGACCGAGCTGCGCCGGATCGCCCACAAGCTCGGCGGCTCCGGGACGACCTTCGGCTTCCCGGAGATCTCGCGCGAGGGCTACCTCTGCAGCCGCGCGCCGGACTCCGATCTGCCCGCGCGCGCCGACGCGCTGCTGCGCACCCTCGACGCGGTCGCCGGCGATCCCTCGCCCTGAGCGCGCTCCGCGAACCAGACCCCGACGGCGCGACGCCGGTTCGCCTCGGAGCGAGGAAGGTCCCCTGCGTGCGTCGGCGGTCGCCGGCAACGCGCGCGCGTTCCAACGGACATGTCGGATGCGCCCTGCTCGGACTAGCGGCCGCCACCCGCGCCCGTCGGCTCCGCCAGCGGCGCCGCGTCGTCCTCGTCCGGCGACGCGCCCCGCCCGTTCGCCGACCTGATCCCGAAGCGATCGAGCTTGCGATACAGCGAGCGGCGGGAGATGCCGAGCAGCGCGGCCGCGTGCGTCTTGTTCCCCGCCGCCGACTCCAGCGCCTTCTCGATGTGGCGGCGCTCGACGTCCTCGAGCGTCGACGACTCGGCCTCGGTCGACTCGAGCATGATCGGGCTCGCGGCCACCCGCCGGTTGTTCCACGAGCTGACGCGCTCGGGCAGGTCCTCGACGTCGATCTCGTCGTAGCGCGCCAGCGCGAACGCGCGCTCGATCGAGTTCTCGAGCTCGCGGACGTTCCCCGGCCAGCTGTACCGCATGATGCACGCGGCCGCGGACGGCGACAGCCCGCGCACGGGCTTGCCGTCGCGCGCGCGGATCTTGTCGATGAAGTGCTGCGCGAGCACCAGCACGTCGTTGCCGCGCACGCGCAGCGGCGGCACCCGCAGCTCGATCACGTTGATCCGGTAGTACAGGTCCTCGCGGAAGCGCTGCTCGCTGACCATCGCCTCGAGATCGCGGTTGGTCGCCGCGAGCACGCGCACGTCGAGCGCGACCTCGACGTTCGAGCCCACGGGGCGGACGCGGCGCTCCTGCAGCGCCCGCAGCAGCTTCGGCTGCATCTCGATCGGCAGCTCGCCGATCTCGTCGAGCAGGATGGTCCCCTTGTTCGCGCGCGCGAGCAGGCCCTCGCGCGCGTGCTTGGCGTCCGTGAACGCGCCGCGGACGTGCCCGAACAGCTCGCTCTCGAGCAGGTGCGCTGGCACGGCGGCGCAGTTGACCGCGACGAACGGCCCGCTGGCCCGCGCGCTGCTCTGGTGGAGCGCTTGCGCGGCGAGCTCCTTGCCCGTCCCGCTCTCCCCCGCGATCAGCACCGTCGCGTCCGAGTCGCGCAGCCGGTGGATCAGCGCGAACAGCTGCTGCATCGCCGGGCTCTGGCCGATCATCCCGAAGCTCGGCGGCTCCTCGGCGCCGCGCTCGCTGAGGCGGTGCACGTCCTCGAGCAGGCGTCGGTGCTCGATCGCGCGTTGAAGGATCGCGTCGAGTTCCTCGAAGTCTATCGGCTTGTTAACAAAGTCGAACGCGCCCGCGCGGATCGCCGCGATCGCGGTCTCCATGTCGCCGTAGCCGGTCATCACGACCACCGGCACGCGGGCGTTCCGCTCGAGCACGCGCGCGCAGAGCTCGAGGCCGCTCGCGCGCTCGAGCCGGAGGTCGGTCAGCAGCACCTCGGGGTCGTCGCGCGCGACGAGCTCGAGCGCGTCGTCGATGTCCGCGCAGGCGGCGACCGAGTGCCCGAGCGCGCCGAGGCTGCGCGAGACGAACTCGCGGATAAATTGATCGTCGTCGACGACCAGGACGCGTCCCCGGAGCTTGAGCACTCGATCGGCCATGGTGATCGAAGATCGCGGACAGCCGCTCTAGACACGATAACGCCTCTCGTCGGGCGGGTGAACAAGCGCCGCGCCGGAGCACGCGCCTGCACGCGCGCGCGCGCCGAATCGAGCGCCGCCGGGCGACTTCGACATGATTCTAAGTTAATGTTCCAGGAAATCGCGCGCCCGCGGTGCGCGACGACGTGCGGGCGCAGGTGGTCGAGCCTGCGCCCGCGCGCTCGGACCCGCGCCGGTGCGGCGTCCCGCCACAGCGTCGGCGCGGATCATGCAAACGAGCGACACGGCGGCCGCGCGCGCGCGAAGGCAGCGAATCGACGCGCGGGTCGTCTGCCGCGCTGCCCAGCGAACGACGCCCGTAGCCAATCTTGACCAACCGATCCGGGGTAGCGCTGGCACGATTGCGTTGTGACAGCGTCGAGACCCGCACGCGACAGCTCCGCACGCACGTGCCGCGACCGCACACCGCCAGGGTTGGCGTACGCGTCGCGGCGGATGGAAATCGCGGCTGGCATGACGCGTGCAATCACGGGGCGGAGATGCTCCTCGAGCCCAACGAGTCTGAACGCGCCTGGCGTGACGCTCGACGATCCACGCGCGGGGCGTGGACGGGCGGCGAGCGACGTGGAGCCGGGCGTCGCGGATCTCGCCGCGGAGGTCCTCACGCGCGCGCGTGACGGGCGACGGCGCGGTGCGACCTCGTGGCGATTCACGGCGCGTGTGTACGCGGCATTCGCAATCAATACACGACACCTCGAAATGCGCGCACATGCTCGGCGCGCGACGGCCCGCGCGCTCGACCGCCTGCACGCGTGCGCGAATGCCTGGCCGAGCGCCGCGACGAGACGACATTCGCAATGAAGCAACCAGCACGAGGGACGCGTGCGACTGCGGGCCTTGAGCCCGCGTGAACGGGGGACGAATGAAGACGACGAATCTACTGATAATGATCACGGCGATATCCGCGCTCGCCGCGGCGCCGGGGTGCGACGACGACGACGTCGAGAGCGCGGCGATCGAGAAACGCGGCTTTCAATTCGGCGGCGGCTGCAGCGGCTGGGATTGTGGCTACAACGCGGCGGAGGTCAACGGGCGCTCGCTCGCCGAGCTCAACCTGAGCGGCGTGAAGAACTCGTCGGGCGTGAAGTACGTCGGGCTGCAGTCGCCGCTCGGGCTGTCGCCGGGGTGGACGCTGACCGCCGAGGGCGGCGAGCTCGTCGCGGTCAAGGGCGGCGACGAGCGACGCGGCGACGCGCTCGTGGGCTTCAAGCTGCTGCTCGAGATGAAGCTCCTCGGCCTCCTGCCGCTGACCGTGCCGGTGATCATCACCGAGTACCACGAGGCCGAGCCGTGGGCGCTCGGCGGCGCGCCGCTGCCAGCCTACACGCTCGTGTACGCCGACCTCAACAACCCGCTCGTGCTGCGCGGCGTGTGCAACGACGATCTGCTCGACCCGCTCGTCTCGACGGTGACCGTGCTCTACGGCGAGCGCTACGACGAAGCGAGCAAGACGGTGCTCGCCGACCAAGACGGGTGGCTCAACATCGCGTGCGCCGGCTCGGCGCTCGCGAAGCTCAAGATGATGAACTACGGGCCCCAGGCCGACTTCGACGGCCTCGGCAACCCGGCGACGCCGGCCCAGCGCCAGGCGACCCTGAAGATGATCACCGCCGACTACTGCGGCACCGGGGAGCCCTTCACCGAGAACGGCACGCCGCTGATCTGGGAGAACGCGTCCGGGACCATCGAGCCGAGCCCGCTGTGGACGGCGGGCGACGTCGAGGCGGTGTGGACCGACGCGGGCGCGCTGTGCCTCGACACGCCGCGGCTCGGGGACAACGTCGGCGCGCTGCCCTGCGCGCTGCCCCCGTGCGCGGGGCTCAGCGTCAGCGACGGCGAGTGGATCACCGTGAACCCCGCGTGACCGCGTCGAACATCGATCAGCGCGGCGACTCGCGTTCACGTGGACGCGAGCGCGGCCCGGCCCGCCCGGTATTTTTCAAAGCCCGCCGGCGCACTTCCGCGCGAATCGCTGGAGTTGAAGACGAAACCGCAATTAGCGGCGCGATCACAGCATTCGCTACACAAGCGCCCCTGACGGCGATAACACGAAAACCGCGCCGTCACCTTGTTATGATCATGGCCTTCGTGGCGATAGCCACGCGAAGGTTGACGATATGACGCAGGAAAAACCGGGCGACCATCAGAAGCACTACCACGACGAGGCGCCGTCGCCCAAGTTCGTCGTCGGGGTCGGCGCCTCCGCGGGCGGGCTGCAAGCGCTCGGTGAGTTCTTTCAGCACCTGCCCAAGCTCGACGAGGTCGCGTACGTCGTCGTGCAGCACCTCTCGCCGGACTACGAGAGCCTGATGGCCGAGCTGCTCAGCAAGCAGACGGCGCTGAGCGTGCGCAAGGCCGTCAACGGGGTCGCGGTGCGCGGCGGCGAGGTCTGGGTGATCCCGCCGCGCAAGAACATCACGATCGTGCAGGGCCGGCTCGTGCTCACCGACCTGCCCGGCACGCGCACCTTCAACCTGCCGATCGACGTGTTCCTGCGCTCGCTCGCGCGCGCCTACGAGGACCGCGCGATCGCGGTGATCCTCTCTGGCACCGGCAGCGACGGCACGCTCGGGATCCGCGAGATCAAGGGCGCCGGCGGGCTCGCGCTGGTGCAGTCGCCGAAGAGCGCGCGCTTCGACGGCATGCCCAAGAGCGCGCTCGCGACCCGCATCATCGACTACGAGGGCTCCCCGGAGGAGCTCGCGACCCGCATCGTCGAGTTCGCGCGCTCGGTCGACCCGTCGCAGGTGAGCGCCGCGTTCGAGACCGAGGCCCCGGACGCGGTGGCGTCGATCCTCGACGAGCTCAAGGCGCACAGCGGCATCGACTTCACCGCCTACCGCTCGGGCACGCTGATGCGGCGCATCTCCAAGCGCATGCAGATGGCGAAGCTCAGCGACCTCGGGCGCTACGCCGCCTACCTGCACACGAGCTCGGCGGAGGTCGCGGCGCTGCACAAGGACGTGCTGATCGGCGTCACGAGCTTCTTCCGCGACGCGGCGGCCTACGAGGCGCTGCGCACCACCGTGATCCCGCAGCTGTGCACCTCGCTGCCGGCGCGCGCGACGGTGCGCGCGTGGTCGGCCGGCTGCTCGACGGGCGAGGAGCCCTACTCGGTCGCCGCGCTGCTGCTCGCCGAGCTCAGCCGGCGCGAGCGCAGCGACCTCGACGTCAAGGTGTTCGCGACCGACGTCGACACCGAAGCGCTGCGGATCGCGGCCGCCGGGATCTACCCGATCAGCGCGCTGCTCGAGGTCCCGGCCGAGATCGTCTCGCACTACTTCGTCAAGGAGGGCGACAGCTACCGCGTGTCCGAGAAGCTGCGGCGCGTCGTGATCTTCTCGCGCCACAACATCTGCCGCGACCCGCCGTTTAACCGCATCGACCTGATCTCCTGCCGCAACCTGCTCATCTACCTCAAGCCGCCGGTGCAGCGGCAGATCCTCGAGGTGTTCCGCTACGCGCTCAAGCCCGAGGGCTGCCTGTTCCTCGGGCACAGCGAGACGCTCGGCGACGACGCGATCAACTACCGCGTCATCAACCACCGCTGGAAGCTCTACCGGCGCAACGCCGAGGCCCCCAGGCCGAGCCTGAACCACCTCCACGTGCCGCAGCAGGACGAGGTGCGGTACTTCGAACGAGGCGCGACGAGCAAGCGCGGCGCGACCGGCCGCCGCGAGCTGCGGGTGTTTCGCCAGGTCATGGCCCGCTACGCGCCGCCCAGCGTCGTGTTCGACCGCGACCTGCGGGTCGTGCTCGCGTTCGGCCCGATCAACAACTTCCTCGAGGTCCCGGTCGGCGAGCTCGACTTCGACCTGCTGCGCCTCGCGGCGCCCGAGCTCTCGCCGGTGCTCTCGACGGTCACGCACCGCCTGTTCAAGGACGGCGAGCGCGTCATCTACCGGGGCGTCTCGGTGGCCGACAAGGACGACGTCGTGCGCACGATCGACGTGATGGCGGAGCCCTTCGCGCTGCGCGACCATCAGAACCTCTACATCGTCGTGTTCGAGGAGCGCGTGCGCGGCGTGACGGGCATGGAGCAGCCCGAGCACTCGGCGATGCGCTACGACACCGCGCAGCACATCGACGACCTCAAGACCGAGCTGCAGTACACGAAGGAGACGCTGCAGGCGACCATCGAGGAGCTCGAGACCGCGAACGAGGAGCTGCAGGCGACCAACGAGGAGCTGCTCGCCAGCAACGAGGAGCTGCAGAGCACGAACGAGGAGCTGCAGAGCGTCAACGAGGAGCTGGTGACCGTGAACACGGAGTTCCAGGAGAAGATCCTGGAGCTCTCCGAGGTCAACAACGACATCGAGAACCTGCTCAACAACACGCGCCTCGGCGTCATCTTCCTCGATCGCAAGATGCGGGTGCGCCGCTACACGCCGGCCGTGCGCCCGATCGTCAAGCTGATCCCCGGCGACGTCGGCCGCGCGCTCAGCGACCTCTCGTTCCACACCAAGCCCATCCCCTACGTCGAGCTGGCGAACCAGGTGCTCGAGACGCTGATCCCCGAGGAGCGCGACATCGAGACCGACGCGGGCGCCGAGTACCGCATGACGATCGTCCCCTACCGCACGCGCGAGGACGTGATCCAGGGCGTCGTGCTCCTGTTCATGGATGTCACCGAGCGCCGGACGCTCGCCGAGCAGCTCGAGGAGGCGCACGCCGAGATCTCGTCGCTGCGCGAGCTCGGCGGGGAGTCGTCGGCGCCGCTGCGCGTGCTGCTGGTCGAGGACAACCCGGATGACGTCGCGTTGATCAGCGCGACGTTCCGCCGCTCCAAGTTCCACTGCGAGCTCGAGCGCCGTCGACACGCTCGCGCGGGCGCGCGAGCTGCTGTTCGACCGCGCGCGCCCGCTGCCGGACCTGATCCTGCTCGACATCGAGCTGCCCGACGGCGACGGGATCGAGCTGCTCAAGGAGATCAAGGCGAGCCCCGCGACGCTCCGCCTGCCGGTGGTCGTGATCTCGGCGCGGGCCGAGGACGCGAACGTCCGGCGCGCCTACGAGCAGCACGCGGCCTGCTTCGTTAACAAGGCGCTCGACGCGAGCTCGCTCGAGAAGATCGTGCGCTCCGTCGGCGGCTTCT
Organism: Myxococcales bacterium; assembly: GCA_020633295.1. Taxonomy (GTDB): domain Bacteria; phylum Myxococcota_A; class Polyangia; order Nannocystales; family Nannocystaceae; genus JACKDW01. The sequence continues at coordinate 41,388 of JACKDW010000024.1, forward strand.
GGCTGACGATCGTCCGCCTGTCCCCGGTGCCGACTAGGAGCGCGATGGACGATCGTCACAAGCATGAGGAGCTGCGACGCACCGCGCGGGACCGCCTCGCGCGCTTCGCCCTCCCCTGACGTCGAGTCGATGTCGACCGGCGACGTCGCGGCGCTCGTGGAGGAGCTGCAGATTCACCAGATCGAGCTCGAGCTGCAGAACGAGGAGCTGCAGCGCGCCAACGAGGCGCTGCAGTCCGCGCGCGAGTGGTACTACGCGATGTTCGAGGCCTCGGCGATGCCGCTGCTGCTCGTCGGCCCGGGGCCGGTGATCCTCGACGCGAACCTGGCCGCCGCCGAGTACCTCAAGTGGACGCGCCGCGCGATCACCTCGCAGCCGCTGGTGAAGTACTTCGTCGCCGACCAGCACGCCGCGGTCTCGGCCGCGCTCGCGGAGCTGTGGAACACCCGCAGCACGCACACGCAGCTGACGTCGACGATGCTCCCGCGCGGCGGCGAGGCCCGTCACGTCGAGCTCCGCTGCGCGCGGGTCGAGGCCGACGGCGCGCAGGGGCTGCTGGTCAGCATCGTCGACGTCCACGAGCGCGAGCAGGCGCGGCGCGCGGCCGAGACCGCGCTCGCCGAGTCCCGGCGGGCGAGCCAGCTCAAGACGCAGTTCCTCGCCAACATCTCCCACGAGCTGCGCGCGCCGCTGACGTCGATCATCGGCTACCTCGACATGGTGCTCACCGGCCGCGACCCGGAGCACGCGGAGCAGATGCTGACGATCGCGCGCCGGGCCGCCGAGCTGCTGCTGACGATGGTCAAGGACCTGCTCGACCTCTCGCAGATCGAGGCCGATCGCCTGGCGCTCTCGCGCAAGCCGGTCGCGCTCGCCGAGCTCGGCGCCGAGATCCACGAGATGTTCAAGTCGCAAGCCGAGGGCGCCGGCCTCGAGCTGCGCCTCGAGCTCCAGCCCGAGCTCCCCGCCGCGGTGCTCGGCGACGGATACCGGCTGCGCCAGATCCTGATGAACCTCGTGATGAACGCGCTCAAGTTCACGCGCTCGGGCCACGTCACGCTCGAGCTCGCGTACCGCGAGCGCAACGCGATCTTCGTCGTCTCGGACACCGGCGCCGGCATCCAGGAGGATCGACTCACGCGGATCTTCGAACCCTTCGAGCAGGCGGACCCCTCGGACTCGCGCAGCCACGGCGGCGCCGGCCTGGGGCTCTCGCTGTGCCGCCGCCTGGTCGAGCAGATGAGCGGCGCCATCTACGTGCGCAGCGAGCCGGGCAAGGGCTCGCGCTTCACCGTGCAGGTGCCGCTGCCGTCGCTCTCGGCCGCCGAGCTGACGCCGCCGCGCGCGGTGGTGCGACAGCCCCGCGGGCCCGAGATCAAGGCGCGGATCCTGGTCGTCGACGACGACCCGAACCTGACGCGGCTGTTCGAGCTGTGTCTGCAGGCGGTGGGTCACTCGGTGACGACCGCCGCGAGCGGCGCCGAGGCGCTCGCGCGGCTCGCCGAGCGCCCGTTCCAGCTCGTCGTGCTCGACATGCAGATGCCGCAGATGGACGGCTACGTGGTCGCGGAGCAGATCCGCACGCGCTTCAGCCCGAGCAAGCTGCCGATCGTCGCGGTCTCCGCGAGCGCGATGGCGCACGAGCGCCAGCGCAGCCTCGCGTCGGGCTGCAACGGCTTTATCGCCAAGCCGGTCAACATCCGCACCTTCGCCGACGAGGTGATCAAGCACCTCCCCAGCGTCTAGCGCCTCGCGGAGCTACGGCGCCGCGATCCCGACTACGAGCTCGATGGCGTAGGCCGGTGCGGCCGTCCGCAGCCCGTGATGAGCGCCCGCGCGTCGCCCCACCGCGTCACGACGTCGCGTCGTCCGGCCAGGTCACGGTGAAGCGCGCGCCTCGACCTGTCTCTTTAGACAACTCGATCGTGCCGCCCATCTCCGCGACGGCCCGCGAGACCATGGCGAGGCCGAGGCCGCTGCCGGGCTTGTCGGTGCGCCCGACCCCGAACAGCTTGAACACGCGCTCGTGCAGCGCGAGCGGGATCCCGGGCCCGTCGTCGCGCACCTCGAACACGTGCCCCTGCGCGCCCCGTCGGTAGCCGATCGAGACGCGGCCCGCGGGCTTGTCGTGGTGCTTGATCGCGTTGGAGAGCAGGTTGCGAAACACCATCGCGAGCGGCGCGCGGTGGGTGACGAGCGTGGGCAGCGGGCCCTCGACGCGCAGCTCGAAGCGCTCGCGCCCGTCGAGCCCGCCCCACAGCTGCCGGACCAGCGCGCCCACGTCGACCGCCTCCCGCGGCGTCTCGCGGCTGCCGAGGCGCGCCCACGCGAGCACGTCGTCGAGCAGCTGCACCATCCGGGAGACCCGGCGGCGCAGCTGCGCCAGGTTCGCCTTCGACGTCTCGTCCGCGGTCGGGCCGAGGTCGTCGACGAGCCAGTCGACCAGCCGCGCGACCGCGGCGAGCGGCGACTTGAGGTCGTGCGAGGCGACCTGCGCGAACTCCTGCAGCGCGCGGTTGGATCGCTCGAGCTCGCGGTTGATCGCGTCGACGCGCCGCGACGCGTCGGCGCGCCTCCGCGCCTCCGCGCGCAGCGCGGCGTTGAGCGCCTCGAGCTCGTCACGGTGCGCGCGCGCGATCGAGAGCTGCAGACGCCGTCGCTCGCGGACGCGCGCGAAGGTGTGGACCAGCGCGCGGCGCAGGCCGAGCGCGTCGACGCGGTCCTTGGTGAGGTAGCCCTCCGCGCCGGCCTCGATGCTCGCCAGGCCGAGCGCGGCGTCGTCTTGCCCCGTCAGCGCGACGACCGGCAGGTCGGCGTCGGCGGCCACGAGCGCCGCGATGACCTCGGGGCCCGCGGCGTCCGGGAGGTGCACGTCGCAGACCACGACGTCGAAGTCGCACTCCTTCAACCTCGCCAGCGCCTCGTCGAGCCGCCACACGTGCTGGACGTCGAAGGCCTGCACCTGGTCGGAGTGCCCGCTGAGGAAGCGCGTCACGAGCCGCGCGTCGGCGGCGTCGTCCTCGATGAGCAGGATGCGATAGGTCGTACGCGGCGTGTCGTCCATCGAGTCGCGCGCGCAGTGTAACACCCCGATCAGTCACGCGGCGCGCCGCGCAGCAGCCCGCCGTAGGCGACGACCCCGAGCGCGCACAGCAGCCCCACCCCCAGCATCCAGCGCGGGAAGTCGCGGTGCGGTCGCCCGCAGACGGTGTACCACTCGCTCAGCTCGGGCGGCGGCGCGACGCAGTCGAAGCTGTAGTCCTCGTCGAAGTCCGCCGCGCACACGTACTGGTAGCGGGTGAAGCCGAGCACGTCGACCGCCTCGACGTGACAGGGTCCATAGGTCTGGTGCATGCTCTCGCTGCGGTGCGTCGCGGGGTCGAAGACCGCCATCACGAGCGCCATGATCGAGAAGTAGAGCAGCGCCGCGCCGCGCAGCAGCGAGTCCGCGGGGTGCCCCGGACGCGGCGCGCGGCGACGCCAGCCGAGCCCGACGATCAGCGCGTACACGGCGATCAGCGCGGCCGCGCCGCGCGGGCCCGGGACGCCCGCGTCGAGCGGCTGGATCAGGTTGATCTGCACGACCATCACCGCGGTCGAGAGCGCCATGACGAGCGCGAGCGTCTTCGCGATCGTCGCGCCGCGGACCTCGTGATCCTTGCGCAGCCCGAAGCTGATGAGGAACGCGAAGGTCGCCACGAAGGTGACGACCCACAGCGAGCTGCCGATCGGCGCGCCGAGGATCCGGTGCGAGATCGGCATGTCGGTGTCGTGCCAGGTCCACCACAGAAACTTCGCGCCGTTGATGTCATAGGGCGCGTAGAACAGCTCGGCGAGCAGGCCCGTCAGCGCCGCCTGGGCCGTCCGCGGGAGCCCGAGGCGCCAGACCGTGACGGTCGGGAAGTACATGAAGCAGATGTAGACGCACGGGATGTACAGCGGCAGGCGCGGCGTCAGCATCACCGTGCCCTGCGCCTGCCAGAAATTGTCGACCACCGGCAGCGCCATGAAGATGATGTCGTTCGCCGTCCCGGCCAGCAGCGCGGCGACGAACACGAGCAGATGCGCGCGCCCGCGGCGGAGCGCGTGGACCAGCGCGAGCGCGGTGCACAGGTAGAACGTGTACTCCGCGACCACGAAGGAGGGCTGCGCCGCCCACTTCGCGAGCGGGCTGGTGAAGTGCGCCCACGGGAGATGCGGCGCCAGATCCCAGGGGGTCTCGGTGATCTCGGTGATCATCGCACGCGACCCTACCCCGCCGGCGGGCGTCGTGGCGAGCGCGCGCGCGCGAGCTCGAGACCGCGTGCACCGCGCGAGCTGCACCGCGAGATGTCGGCCAGCGCGGGCGCGAGCGTAGGGCCGTCCGCTCGCGTGAGGACCACCCCGCGCCGACGACCTCCCCTTCGCCAGCGCGCTCGCGCCCGCGCCGGGCCGAGCCGAGATAACACCTTCGTTACACCGGTATATTCAAACATGACTAAACAGTCATCTTCTCCCACGCCGCGCCGCGCGGTCGCGCCGAAACTCGGCGTGTGTCGACGCGCCCGAACCACGGTACAAGCGTGGTGCCGCCGGGCGCTCTCGGTGGAGGTGCCGTCATGTTCTTATCCGCGCTCGACCACGACGAGAAGGTCGCGTTCCTCGGGCTCGCCAATCACCTCGTCTCGATCGACGGGATCCGCTCGATCGAGGAGAACGAGCTGTTCGAGGAGATGCGCCACGAGATGCGGCTGCGCGAGCGGGCGAGCGGCGACGTCGACGTGGCCGACCTCTGCGGCGCGTTCACCCGGCGCGAGAGCCAGCGCATCGCGGTGCTCGAGCTGATCACGCTGGCGCTGGTCGACGGGCTCGCGGTCACGGAGCACGCGCTGATCAACACCGTCGCGCGGCACTTCGAGCTGCCGCCCCGCACGCTCGCGCGCTACTACTCGTGGGCGCATCGGCTCGCGCGCCTCAACGACGAGGCGCGCGCGATGATCAACGAGCGCGACGAGGGCGCGAGCGCGGCGACGAAGCGCTAGCGCGACCGGGCCGCGCGCGCGCGTCGGCGACGGAGGCCGTACAGGAGCGGGACCAGGAGCAGCGCGAACGCGCCGCGCGAGCGCTGCGGCGCCGCGCTGCAGTCACAGCCGTCGTCGTCGAGGCCGCCAGCGAAGCCGTCCGTGTCCGTGTCGTAGCCGCCGTCGTCGCCGTCGTCCCCCGCGGTCGCGCCCGCGCTGCCCGACGCCCCGTCCCCGCTGGTGTCGCCGCCGCTGTCGCTGCCCGAGCTGCCCGAGTCACCGGAGTCACCGGAGTCGCCGGAGTCGCCGGAGTCGTCGGAGTCGCCAGAGTCGCCAGAGTCGGATCCGTCGCCCGACGTCGGGATCTCGAGGCGCTCGGCCGTGGAGCGCAGCTCCAGCGTCTTGTGGAACGGGATGACGAGGTCGTTGAGCACCCCGTCGCCGAGCAGCGACTCCGTGTAGTGGAGCTCGCCGTAGACGTCGAGCCGCGCGCGCTGGGTCACCCAGACCTCGCCGTGCTCGCCGCTCGCGAGCTCGTCGGCGCAGGCCGGCTCACCGTGCTCGGTGACGGTGACGAAGGGCTCGCCGCCCGGCTCCAAGGACAGGTCGAGCGCGACGCCCTGAAACTCGACGGTCAGGCCCTGCAGCTCCGCGTCGACGTCGTAGTCGAACTGGTTGCCGTTCTCGTCGGCGTCGCCCGCCAGGTCACTCTGCTCAGCGACGCCGAACTGGACCGGCGCCTCCGGGTGGCCGAAGAGCAGGTACGCGCCGCTGGACGTGGCGAGCTCGGCGACGTGCGGGGCGTCGAGCTGGAGCAGCTCCTGAACCGGCGAGGACAGCTCGACCCGCACGGAGTACTCGAGGTCGCTCTCGCCCGCGACGCCCTGGAAGGCGACGTGGCCGTCGACGAAGCTCGCCTCGCCGCGGAGCGCGGCCGAGAAGTCGCCGAGCAGCCGCAGGTTGAGGTCGTCGCCGTTGAGCAGGCCGACGAGCTTGTCGTCGAGCGCGACCGAGGCGAGCTCGATGTCCTGCTCGTCGAACACGGGGGTGACGATCTGGGCGCCGCCGACCTGGGCGAGGGCCGAGCTGGACGCGAGCGTGAGCGTCATCAGCGTGGCCGCGCTCAGCGAGCGAAGCGCGAAGGAACGAAGACGAAGCGCGACGGAGCGAACGGAAGGGGAGCGCGGGAATCATGTGCGTTGGGAGGTGCATTGCGTGGGTCTCCGGAAAGGAACTGACCACGTCGTAGCCGGGGCCCTGATGTGCGCAAGGGTGTGAATTCATCGCACAAGTGTTGTTGCCACCCCGACGCCCGCCGAGAGCGAACGATCAGCCGGGTCGCCGCGAATGACTAAACATGACTATTCGAGCATGTCGATTCTCGTTTCGACCCGAGTGGTCAGGTGGCGACTCCCGTCGAGGACGCGCGCGCGTCTGCGGCGAGAAACCTCGAGAAAAAATCGCCGCGGTCCGCTCGCGCGGCGGTCGTAGCCACCTCGCCCCCTCGCGCGCGTCAGCGGTCGCGGTCAGCGCCGCCCCTGAGGACCCGTGAACGCCCGGCGCGTGCCGTTGGACCCTCAGACGGTCCGCGAAGAAAACACCAGGCTCCGCCCGAACACCGTGCCGGATCGCACACCTGGACGCGCTGGTCGCCCGCACACGATCGCGGCTGCGCGGCCGCCCGCGCGAGGGCTCGCTATGCCTGTCCTTTTATTCACGCGACGAGACGCCTCGTATCGTCTTGTCGCTACGATTGGCGCGCTCGAAGGTCGAGCGCATTCATATTCGTGCGCTCGCGCGTCGACGCGCCGAGCACGGCCTCGTGCTCAAGAAATCGGCGACTCACGGGTGAGGGCGGCCCGACGCCGCGCGCCAACCGTGCATTTTTGGCGGACCGCCGTGCGGATAAGACACAGTAAAAAATTTCTTCCGTTGGGAGAAATTTCCGGTTGATATTGATGCACTACTCGACATGCTAATCATAGTCAGCATCGGCCACTGATCCCGGGGCGTCGAGCTACGCGCTCCACGTATAGTGCGGTCGAATTGTGCTGACATAACGCAATTGGGTGGCGTGATTCAATGCTACTAAGCACGCAGTATTATGACTCGAGGCGCAGACCGCCGAGCACGGCGGCGCCGCTGGCTCGCTCCGCGCGAACGCCGTCCTCGTTGATCTACGGGAGCAGCCAGGAGGAGCTGCAGCGCGAGCTGGTGGTCCAGCGCGCGGCGCCCCATCAGGGGCCGCTCGCGCCAGGCAGCCTGCTCGCGGGGCGCTACCGAATTCAGCACCTGCTCGGGCACGGCGGGATGGGCGTGGTCTACCTCGGCGAGCACGTCGCGGTCGGGCGCAAGGTCGCGATCAAGCTGATCACCCCGCGATGGGCCCGCGATCCGATGATCACGCGGCGCTTCCGCGCCGAGCCGCGGCTGGCGAGCGCGGCCGGGCACCCCAACATCGTCGAGGTGTTCGACGCGGGCGAGCTCCCCGACGGGAGCCTGTACATCGTGATGGAGTTCCTCTCCGGCGAGACGCTGCGCGAGTACGTGTCGCGCCGGGGCCGGCTGAGCGAGGCGGAGTCCTGTCGCCTGATCGCGGACGTCGCCCGGGCGGTGCGCGCGGCCCATCGCGTCGGCGTGATCCACCGAGACCTCAAGCTCGACAACATCACGGTGACGCGCAATACCGCCCTGGCTTGCTAAATTCTTGAAGATGGGCGTTAATCCGGTGGCGGCCGCGGGGCTTATCGGGGGCCTCGATTTCGAGCCCGACGATGCCGACTCTGACCCAAAGAGCAGCTGATCGCGCGCGGCCGCGCGCGCGGCGGTACGAGCTGACCTGCGCGACCGTGCGCGGCTTCATCCTGCGGGTGCTGCCGAGCGGGAGGAAGGCGTACTACGTGCGCTATCGGACAGGTGGACGGGACCTCCGCGAGCGGCTCGGCTCGACGATCGAGCTGACCTTCGTCGAGGCGCGGCGGCGGGCGATCGCGCGGCTCGCCGAGGTGCGCGCCGCGGAGGAAGGCCCACCGGCGCGCGCGCCCCTGCCCGAGGCCGCGTCGCCCCGGCGGCAGACCCCGCGCCTGCGAGAGTTCGCCGCGCGCTTCGTGGCCCAGCACGTCGACGTTCGGCTCAAGCCCACGACCCAGCTGAAGTACCGCCAGCTGCTGCGCACCGCGATCCTGCCGACCTTCGGCGAGCAGCGCATGGACGAGATCCGGCGCGCGGCGGTGGTGCGCTGGCACGCGTCGATGGTGAAGACGCCCGGCGAGGCCAACAACGCGCTGACGCTGCTGAAGTCCGTGTACGCGCGCGCGAAGGAGTGGGACGTGCTGGACGAGGCCTTCGCGGCGCCGACGTCCCGAGTGAAGCGCTTCCCGGACCGCGCGCGGGAGCGCTTCTTGACCCCGGACGAGCGCCGCCGGCTCGAGGGCTTCCTCGAGCGCGCGCACGAGCACGACCGCGGCGGCTTCCGGTGGGAGTCCATCTGCGCGCTCCGCCTGCTCGCGCACACGGGCATGCGCCGCGGCGAGGTCCTCGGCTTGACGTGGGCGATGGTCGACTGGCGACACCAAGTGCTGCGCCTCCCCGACAGCAAGACCGGGCGGCGCGTCGTGCCGCTGTCGCCCCAGGCGGTCGCGCTCCTGCGGGCCGCCGCGGCGCGCGAGAACCCGAGCCCCTACGTCGTCCCGACGTCGACCGGCGGGCCCATCGGCGGCGCTAACCTGACGCACACGTGGATGCGGATCCGACGGCGCGTCGGCCTGGAGGACGTTCGGCTCCACGATCTGCGCCACTCCGCCGCGAGCGACGCGATCAACGCCGGCGTCCCGCTCGCGGTGATCGGGAGGATCCTCGGTCACCGCAAGCCGAGCACGACGCAGCGCTACGCGCACATCAGCGACGACGCGCTCGCGAAGGGCGTGGCGCTGATGGGCGCCGTGATCGAGCGGCACTCGAAGGGCGCGAAGCGATAGCCGTGCTCGCGCGCCGCGGCGTCACGCCGCCTCCCACCGGCGCGCGAGCAGCCGCGCGCCGATCATGAACGTGAGCGCGAGCGCGCCGAGGACCGCGACCTGCGGCCAAAGCTCGAGCGGGCGCTTGTCGAACCAAAACACCTTCTGGTAGCCGTCGAGCGCCCACGCGTTGAAGGTCAGGTAGCCGAGCGTCTTCATGGTCTCGGGCATGAGGAAGCGCGGGAACATGCTGCCGCCGAGCGCGGACATGCCGAGGATCACGATCGTCGAGATCCCGCCGAGCTGCGCGCGCGTGCGGCAGGCGGCCGCGAGCACGAGCCCGAAGCCGGCGGCCGCGAGCGAGGTGAAGACCGTCATGATCGCGAAGCCGACGAGGTGCCCGGGGGTGAACAGCTCGAGTTCGAACACCAGCGCGCCCCACACGAACATGACGACGATCTGCAGCGCGCCGAGGGACGAGAGGAACAGCCACTTGCCGAGCAAGAGCTCGGCCATGGTGAGCCGCGAGCCGAGCAGGCGCTCGAGCACGCCGTTCTCCTGCTCCTCGAGCAGGCTGCCGCCGGCGCTGGTGACCGAGAACAGCAAAAACATCACCGCGGTGCCGGCGGCGTAGAAGGCGGTCACCGGGCTGCGGTCCTTCTCGGCGCCGAGGACGTCGATGATCGTGACGCGGACGAGGCCGCCCACGCCGGGGCCGTCGCGCGCGGCGCGGGCGTCGTCGGCGTCGGCGTCGGCTCGGTCCGCGCTCGCGCGCGAGTCGGCGCGCACCTGCGGCAGCCAGCGGTCGATCACGTCGCGCTGCTTCGCCGTCATCGGCCCGGCCCAGCGCTCGAGCTGCCCCATCCCGCGCTCGATCATGAGGTCGGGCGCGGCGCGCATCGCCGCCCCCTGGAGCACGCCGCCCGTCATCTGCGGCGCGATCGGATCGGCGGTGTCGGCGTAGAGCTCGAGCGCGACGGTGTCGTCGTCGCCGCTCGCGAACCCGCCGAAGCCGTCGGAGAAGCCGCGCGGGATCACGAGCGCGACCGAGACCTCGCCGTCCTCGACCATCGCGCGCGCCCCCTCCCGCGTGAGCGGCGCGTCGGGCTGATCGGGATCCGCCCGGATGAGGCGGAAGCTCGAGTCGCGCGCGAGCTCGTCGATCAGGCGCTGCCCGGCGACGCCGGCGTCCTCGTCGGCGACCGCGAGCTTGATCCGCGAGGTCCCGCCGCCGCCGCCGCCGCTGAACATCCACACGAAGATCGAGAAGAACAGCATCGGCAGCAGGAAGGTGACCGCGAGCGCGACGCGATCGCGGCGCAGCAGCGCCCAGCCAGTTCGAAACACGATCAGGATCCGCGTCACGTGGTCCCTCCCCCCGCGCTCACTCGCGCAGCTCCCGGCCGGTGAGGTGCAGGAACACCGCCTGCAGGCTGGGCGCCTCGACCTTGACGTCGGCGACGCGCAGCCCGGCCGCCTGCACGCGCTCGAGCAGCGGCGGGAGCTCGCGCGCGATGTCGCGGTGACGCGCCTGGATGACGCGCCCGTCGAGCGCGGCGCCGGCCAGCTCGAGCGGCGCCTCCGGGGCTGCCTCGAGGGTCAGGATGACCGCGCGCTCGCTCCCCACGGTCGCGGCGATCAGCTCGTCGAGCGTGCCGCTCGCGATCGCCACGCCGTGGTCGATGATGACGATGCGATCGCAGATCTGCTGGGCCTCGTCGAGCTGGTGCGTGGTGATCAGCAGCGAGGCGCCGCGCTCGCGCAGCCCCTCGAGCATCTCCCAGATGCGCGCGCGGCTCTGCGGGTCGACGCCGACGGTCGGCTCGTCGAGCAGGATGACCTCGGGCTGGTGCAGCACGCCGCAGGCGATGTTCAGGCGGCGCTTCATGCCGCCCGAGAAGCCCTTGACGCGCTCGCGCGCGCGCTCGGCGAGGCCGGTCCACGCGAGCGCCCAGTCCACGCGCTCGCGCAGCGCCCTGCGGCCCGCGACGCCGTGCAGCGCGCCGAACAGCGCCAGGTTCTCGCGCGCGTTGAGCTCGCCGTACAGCGCGATGTCCTGGGGCACGACGCCGAGCCGCTGGCGCGCCGCGCCGCCGCGCGCCGCCGTCTCGAGGGGCTCCCCGAGCAGGCTGAGCGCGCCGCCGTCGAGGCGCACGCGCCCGGTGATCGAGCGCAGCAGCGTCGTCTTGCCCGCGCCGTTAGGGCCGAGCAGCGCCAACCACTCGCCGCGTCGCAGCTCGAGGGACGCGCCGCGCAGGGCCTCGGACGCGCCGAAGCGCTTGCGCGCGTCGTGGACCTCGAGGACCGTCTCAGGCATCGCCCTGGACATACCACGGGCGCGCGCCTCGACGATCACGGTCGCCAGCTCCGGGCTCGAGGTGTCGACGGGAGCGACGCGACGCGGCCGCGCGGGGCGAGGACGTCCCCGTTCGGTCAAGCCTGCAGGCGCCGCGGCGCTCGGCGCTCGGAGCATGACGTCGAATCCGACCGCTCCGCTCGACGAGCGCGACGCGCTCGGCGACGCGCGCCTCACAGACATGTCTGATGAGTCATCTGGTTGACGACGCTGGGATGACGCGCTCACCGGGATCGAGCCGGGCCCGGTCGCCGGCGCGGCGCCGCCGGGCGCAGGTCGGTCAACGAAGCCCGCGCGCAGCGGCGCGCGCCGCTCGCGGTCGAGGAGGCGCCCGAGGTCGAATCGGCCCGCGAGCCCCGTGCACGCGTCGGCCCCGAAGCCGCCCGCAGACCCGTGGATCCAGCGCTCGTTCGTCGTCGCGCGCGGCCGCGCGCGCCCGATGGTGGGTCGAGAATCGGCGCGTGTTTGGTTCGCCGCGCTCCACGGAGCCCTGGCCGCGCATTTCGGGGGACCTGGGGGTCTCGCAACAGAGTCGACAACATCATGCTCGCGGACCAGGCGGGCATGCACGTGGTCAAGGTGCTCGACTTCGGGCTCGCGTCGGAGATCCAGGATGAGGACAGCTCGCGCTTGACCCGGCCCGGGCGCGCGATCGGGACCCCGGCGTACATGGCCCCGGAGCAGATGGCGGGGGCGCGCTCGGCCGAGCAGGCCGACGTCTACGCGCTCGGGACGATCCTGTTCGCGCTGCTCACGGGTCGCGGTCCGTTCTCGGGGATCCCCGTCAACGCGCTCTACGACATCAAGCAGCAGCGCGTGGCGCCCTCGGTGTTCACGCTGCGCAAGGACGTAAGCGTCGAGACCGCGAGCCTCGTCGCCGACTGCCTCGAGATCAACCCGGGGCGGCGCCCACCGACCGCCGCCGCGTTCCTCGAGCGGCTCGCCGAGGTCCCGACCCCCTGGACGCGGGACCACAGCGCCCTGTCCCGCGACGACGACGCGCCGCTGCCCCGTCTCGACGTCCTGGCGTCGCCGCGCTACCAGCCGACGGGGACGCCGGAGGACCCGCCCGCGAAGCTCGTCCCGGAGCGCGACTCCGAGCTCGAGACCGCGCCCCGCGAGCCCGCGCTGCGCAGCGCCTCGACCGCCGAGCTGGTCCGTAGTTCAGCCGGCGAGAACGCGCTGCTCGACGCCGCGATCACGCTGCGTCGGCCATCGAAAACCGACGCGGCGCCGGCCAAGGAGGACGCGGACACCCGCCGACTCGGACCGGCCGCGCCGGCGCAGGAGAACCAGCGTACATCCCACGACAGCCCGCTGCGCGCCGAGGACGACGTGACGCCGCACGACGACCGAGGCGCCGCGCGACCGAGCCTCACCGAGCGCGACGTGCGGGTGACGGCGACCTTCGCCCCCTACGTGGGCGTGATCGTGATCGCGCTGACGCTGACGGTGTGCACGACCCTCGTCGCGATCGCGTCCCTGCGCGGCGCCGAGAGCCTCGCCACGCATCGGTCGAGCGCGAGCGAGCGGACCCTGGCCCAGCGTGTCGACGGAGCGGACGCGCGCGGGCGCGTCGCCCCGTCCGCCGAGGGGCCGCGCGCGTCGGCGCTCGTGAGCGCGATGAACTCAGACGCGACCGCGGGGGCCGAGGACACGACCTTCGTCGACCCGTCGACCGTGCGCGTCGTCGGCGACGCCGCGTCCTCCGCCGCGGTGACGCGACCCACGGCGACCCCCGCCGGCGTCGTCGAGAGCCCTCCAACGGCCGACTCCGCGCCGGGGCCGGAGCCGTCGGAGTCGCTGTTGAAGGCGACGTCGGATCCGGAGCCGAAGTTGGAGCCGAAGTTGGAGCCGAAGTTGGAGCTGAAGCCGAGGTCGGAGCCGAGATCGGAGCCGAAAACCGCGTCGAAGCCGGCGCGACCGTGGGCGAGCGCCCGCTGTGAGACCACGCGCGGTGACGCTGAGCGCGCGCGCGCCAACTACGACTGGAGCTCGCTCGCGCGCCTCGCCGGCGATCAAGGCTGCTGGCGGCGTCGCGTCGACAGCGACCGGCTGCGCACGCGGGCGCTGCTCGAGCTGAAGCAGTACGACGAGTGCATCGCCCAGGGCGCGCGCTCCCACGATCCGCAGATCGAGCGCATGGTCAAGATCTGCGCGGGTAAGCGGGGATAGGAGGTCACGATGATGCAGTCACTCGTCCTCGCCGCCGTCGCGGCGCTCGCTAGCCCGTCGGGCGCGCCCGCGGAGCTGGCCATCAACGTCGACACCAGCGATATCCGCAACGGCGCGCCGATCGTGCGCAAGCACCTCGAGCGACGCGCCGCCGAGGCGGCCGCGCGCGCGGAGCTCCGCGCGGAGGGGCACGCGCTCGAGTGCTCGATCAAGGTGCTCGAGGTCAACGATCCCGAGCCTGGCTACGTCATCAGCCTGTCGATGCGACGCGACGGCGAGGAGGTGACCGAACGAGCGCGTCGGAAGTCGTGCGCGCTGTGCAGCGAGTCGGAGCTCATCGAGGTCGCGGCGCAGGAGCTCGAGGCGCTGCTCGCGGACGCGGGGAGGCGCGCGCAGGCGGCCCCCGCCGCGGCTCCGGAGACGGCCCCCGCGCGAGATCCTCGCGCGATCGAGTCACCGCCGGCGACGCCCGCTCCTGTCACGAACGACGAGGCCGTGACGAGTCCGGAGGGCCCGATCGACGCGCCGCAGGACGACTCGCTCGCCCCGCGACGGGGGCCGCTCACCGCCGCCGGGAAGACGGGCGTCGGGCTGCTGGTCGTGGGCGCCGTCGGCCTCGGCGTGGGCGTCGGGCTCGCGGCGCGCGCGCCCACGCTGCGGGAGAGCAACCCGCTCGAGGTCGTCGACACGCGACCTGTCGGATCGGCCATCCTCGCCACGAGCGCCGTCGCGCTGGTCGCGGGCGCCGTGTTGGTCGGCCTCGGCCGCGGGCGCCGGGTGCTCACCGCGCCGGTCGCGAGCGCGCGACAGATCGGGTGGCAGCTCCATGTCCGGTTCTAAGAGACAGCTCGCGCGCGTGTGCGCGGCCTTCGCGATCGCGCTCGCCAGCGTGACCTGGGGCGCGTGCATTCGCGTCAACGAGCAGCACTGCGCCAACAACGACGGCGACGCGAGCTGTCAGACGGCCGGGCGCCCCTACTGCAGCCTGTGCGGCGTCGAGATCGACGGCTGCGTCGCCGAGCCGGTGATCGATCCGGACTGCGCGATGCCGGAGGATCTGGATGATCCTGGCACGACGATGGCGTCGGAGAGCGAGTCGTCGACCTCGTCGCCGACCGACGCGGACGCGAGCGTGACCGACAGCGGCGGCGACGAGAGCACCGGGAACGAGCCCGACGAGAGCACCACGAGCGCCGAGAGCAGCGACAGCGACAGCAGCGACAGCGACAGCACCGACAGCGACAGCGACAGCACCGACAGCGACAGCGACAGCGACAGCACCGACAGCGCGACGACCGGCGGCGAGTGCCTCGAGGAGGGCGAACTCTGTACGCTCGATCCTGAAGGCTGCTGCCCGGGCCTCACCTGTACCGCGCTGCTCACCTGCGAGTAGACGCGCCCGATCGCCCCCGCGATGTTGAAGAGTCCCCCGTACTCCGCGAACGCTCCTGGGTACCAGTCCCACCCGCCCGGGAGCGTTCGCGGCGTATACCTACGCCGCTCGCCGTGGGCGCGCGCTCAACGGCGGATCAGCGGAGCTCGTCGGTCAGCGGGATCGTCTTGAGCCAGCTGCTCACGTGACACGCGAGCACGCGGTCGGCGCCCGCGCCGCGCCAGCTGCACTCCGCCGTCGCGAACATCGAGGCGCCGTCACCGGACTCGGGGCGCATCGTCAGGTCGGGCTTGAACGTGTTCGGGGTGAAGCGGAGGATGTCCGTCGGCGCGATCGGGCTCGCGGCCGCGCACCCCGGGTACAGGGTGCTGATGTCGTTGGGGTTGATCCCCGCCTCCCACGTGAAGCTCCCGCGATACATCTGCGACCGCTTGCTGAGCTTGCGACCTTTCCTCGGCGCCACCGCGGTCAGCACCCCGTAGTGCACGGCGCCGGCGGCCTCGTGGCGGGTCTCGAAGCGGACGTCGATCGAGGGCAGCGCGCCGCGCGGAGCGGATCCCGACACGCGCGCGAGCACCGTCCTCGTCAACCCGAGCCGCGCCTCGGCGTGCTCGCAGCGGGTCGGCTGCGGCTTCAGCGACACCGTCATCGGCTTGAAGCGCGCCTCGCAGCGCGGCGTCTCCAGCTCGCAGATCACCTCGTCCAGGATCGGCGCTCCGGAGTGGAGCACGTCGTCGGGCGCGCGCACGCGCACGCTCTCGAGCGCGGACCTCTCCTCCGCGACGACACACCCCGCGGGGATCGGGAGCTTGTCGAGGCGGTAGAAGAAGTTGCGCTCGAGGCCCGGCGCCTCGGCGCCGTGTCCTTCCTCCAGCGCGCCCCACACGACGAGCCCCGCGCCCTGCAGCATGGTGTTCATGTGGAGCTTCAACGGGCTCGTCATCCTGCCCGCGATGCTGGCGGCGTAGATGCCCTCGACGACGATCGGCTCGGGCGTGAAGGTCACGCTCGGACAGGGGTTGTGCGCGGCCTTGCTCGGCTCGATCGGCGCCGGGCTCGGCCTCGTCGTCTGCTTCTTGCTGCTGGGCTGCTTGGGCGCCGCGACGGCGAGGGCCGGCGCGACGAGGAGGACGGCGAGGAGCGGAGCGAAGCGGCGCATGTGCACCACCGTACCAAAACGCCTCAGCTCGGCCCGAGCGCGTTCCTGACAGCGCATGAGCGCGCCGGCGCGCTGAGCGGCGCGCGTCGGCGGCGTGTCTCCTGGTTAATGACGCGAAGGACAGCTCTTCGGGGGCCGATCGCGGCGAGGCCTCGGCGCCTGCGGCACGCGCGGCCCGGTGACGCGTCGGCGCCCGCGTCCGCGAGCTCGCGGGCGTAACCCGCAGGATCGAGACGCGTTCGCGGAGTATGCTCGCCGCCATGGTTCGCCCCGCCCGGCCCGGCCGCGCGCACGCGCGCGCGCTCCTGCTCGCGACGGCGACCGCCGCGGGCTGCGGCGACGCTGGAGACGCCTCCGCGACGGACGGCGCGTCGAGCGAGACCACGAGCGCGGACGCGAGCGATGGGAGCGACGGCGCGACGGGGCTCGACGCGACCACGAGCTGCGCCGGGGGCTGCGCGGGGCTCGGGCTGCTCGTGCGCGTCGACGAGCTCGCGGACGCGCTCGACGACGGGGCGCCGCCGCTCCGCGTGCTCGACGTCCGCAGCCTCGCCGACTTCGAGGCCGGGCACGTCCCCGGCGCGCTGCACCTCGACGCGAGCTCGCTGCGCGCGACCGTCGATGGTATCTCGGGACAGGTCGTTGACGCCGCGAGCTTCGCCGCGCTCGTCGGCGACGCGGGCGTCGAGCCCGGCGAGGAGCTTGTGATGGTCGACGACGGCGACGGCCTGCAGTCGGCGCGCGCGGCCTGGACGTTTCGGTATCACCAGCACGACGCCGTGCACGTGCTCGACGGGGGTTGGCCGACGTGGCTCGCGGTCACCGGCTCCGCCGAGGCGGGCGCCCCGCTCGCCGCGCCCTCGCCCTACCCGACCCCCGACATCACGCCCGCGCTGCGCGTCGACGCCGACTGGATCGCCGCGCGGCTCGAGGATCCTGGCGTGGTGCTCATCGACGCGCGCACGCCTGGCGAGTACGACGCCGGTCACGTCCCGGGCGCGATCAACGTGCCGTGGACCACAACGAAGAGCGGCGATCCGTTCCTCGGCGTCGCCGAGCTGGCGGCGCTCTACGAGCCGACGGGCGCGCTGACGGCCGACACCGTGATCGCGTACTGCCAGACGGGGACCCGCGCCTCGGTGACATGGTTGACCGTGCAGATCGCGGGTCACGCCGACGTACGCCTGTACGACGGGTCATGGGCCGAGTGGTCCACGCGCCCCGACCTCCCCCAGGAGCCCTGAACCAGCGACGGCGCCTAGCGCGCGGCCATGAACCGACTCCTCGGCCGGACGACCTGGACCACGGACGGTTCGGAGCGGAGGTGCTAAAACTGTTGCACAGTGAGCTTGATCCACCTCGTGACCGCGTTCTGCGGCGATGAAGCCCCCGGGACGGCCGCCGCCGTGGACCCGTGGTCGTCGTTGCTCACGCTGATCAACGCGGCGGGCCTGCCGATTGGCCAATCCTGTCGAGGGGTCGGTATTTGTCGCAGCTGCGGGGTTCGGGCCGATGACCTCGCCGGCGTGCTCACCCCCCGGACGGCGCGCGAAGACGCGGCCGCGCTCCCGACCGGGTGGCGACTGGCCTGCCAAGCGCGCGTGCCCTGGGCCGAGCTCGTGTGCGCGCCTCAGGCGCACGATCCCTTGGTGAACCTGCGCCTCTGGCACCCATCCTGGGGCGCGGCGGAGCCGGCGACGGGTGTCCGAGACCGCGACATCAGCGAGCGCGGGGCGGGTGACGCAGCCCCGGCGGTGGGATAGGTTGGAGCGCTAACCCGTGGCTCGCGATCGCGATGAGGCCCAGGCCGAGAAGGACCTCCTGGCGAGCGCTCGCGAGGCGCTCGAGCGCTACTGCTCGGCCCTGCGCGTCCGTCACCTGTACCCCAAGGGGCCCAACGACGCGATCCTGCTCGAGGCCTACCAGGAGCTCATCCGCCTGCACCGCGTCGGCCGGCTCCGCTGGCGAAGCCGACGTCACAAGCGCCGCATCCTCAAGCGCATCATCCGGCGGAACCTGCGGCGCGACGCGATCAACCGCTCGCGTCGCCTGACCTACAAGTTCCCGCGCGCGCGCCCGCAGCCGCTGCACGGCGATCCGCCGCCGGTGGTCTGGCGCGCGCTCGACGACGTGGCCGCCGAGGCGCCTGACGCCGCCGACGAGCTGCTGCAGCACATCCAGGGGCGCTCGTTCGAGCAGCTCGAGGCCGACGCGAGCATGGCGAGCCAGAGCCGCGTCAAGCCGCGGTTCGGTCGCGGCCTCGAGATCTTCCGCCGCAAGCTGGTCAACCGCGCGCTCGAGGATCCGGACTCGATCCCCACGCTCCACCCGCAGTACATCTCGTACGCGCGCTCGGCCCTGCCGCTGCGGCGGCGCTACCCGATCGCGCGCCTGCTGCTGGTCAAGCTGCCGCTGTACTTCTGGATGACCTTCATCCTGCTGTTCAACTGCGCGTACCTGGGCGCGTACGTGTTCTTCAACGACGCGACCTTCGGCCGCTTCCTCGGCGGCGCGATCAGCTCGCTGATCGACGGCGAGCTCGAGTTCGGCTCCCTGCACTGGAGCCCCTCGCTGCTGATCAAGCTCGCCACGGGGCAGCCCGCGACCGTGGTCGCCAAGGACGTCAAGGTCTGGAGCGCGTTCAAGACCACCGGCCACGGCAAGGAGATGATCACGGCGCAGGCCGACGAGCTCGAGCTCGACATCGTGCTCCACGAGATCATCCCGTGGAACCGCGCCGGCATCCCGGAGGTGCTCGAGATCCCGTGGGTGCTGCACTTCACGCGCGTCGAGTCCAAGACGCCCGTCAAGGTGCTCGTCAAGCAGTACCACGACACGCTCAAGGACGGCGCCGAGGTCTCGCGCATCAGCCTCGTCGACGCGTTCAAGCCGGCGCCGCGCGAGTACGCGGTGCTCACGACGCGGCGCCTCAGCTTCCAGATGGACAGCCTCGAGATGCCGGTCGAGCTCGACCTCGACCTGCGGCTCGAGAGCAACTGGCGCCTGCTGCTCGACCTCGACCGCGCGCGCTTCGACCTCGACTTCCTCGGCCTCCACCCGCTCGAGCCGGTGCCGGTCGAGAAGCCGCTGCGCTTCCGCGTCGACGGGCACGCGACCCAGGGCATGGTCGCGATCCTCTCGCTCGGCGAGGAGGGCTACTTCATCCCGCTCGAGGACTTCGACATCGACGCGTTCACCGACGGCATGGACGGCGTGCCGCTGGGCGACATCCGGGTGCTCGGCGCGGGCGTGTTCGCCGGCTCGCCGGGCAAGCTCGACGGCTGGCTGCTGAGCATGTTCCACGCCGACAAGGCGGTCGACACGTCGCTCGACATCGCCGACGTCGGCCCGCTCGCCGACGCGATCCTCGGCTTCCACGGGCTGCCGAAGAAGATGGTGCGCGCGGGCGGGGCCCACGCCGAGCTGCGCTTCACGGGGCTGTTCACCGATCCGACCATCGGCGTCTCGGCCTCCGGCGTCACGCTCGACTTCTTCGACGACCCCGAGCTCGACTGGGCGCTGCGCGACGCGTCGCTCGAGGTCGCGCTGCACCAAGAGCGCCTGCCGCTGCGCTGGGACGATCACGTGCTCGAGGCCGACCGCGGCTGGATCGCCGAGCTCGCGCAGCTCTCGGGCGACGCGCTGGGCGGCTCGGTGAGCCTGCACGAGTTCGGCGATCGCAACCACGTAGTCGTCACGACCGGCAAGCCCGGGCCGATGATGATGGCCTTCGACGTCGATCTGCAGGGCGTGAACCCGGCCGAGCTCGTCAAGGACGACGCGATGATCAAGCGGCTCTCGGGCGCGGTCGACGGGCGCCTCGAGGTCCCGAAGCTGATCCTCAAGACCGGCGAGGGCGGCGGGCTCGCGCTCGTCGAGCTCGGGCTCAACCCGCTGAACTTCGAGCGCATGAACGGCCCGCGCGACGACGGCATCCCGCGCTCGCTGCGGCTCGAGGGCGGCGTGACGCTCGAGGAGCGGCGCGGCCTCGACCTCCAGGACCTGCGCGTCACGACCCCGGGCGCGCTCGTCGAGGTCACGGGGGGCGTCGACGCCGAGTGGCAGACGCTGCGGCCGACCGACCTGCACGTGCGCGTCTCCGACGGGCGCACGTTCTGGAGCTCCTACGGGCAGCAGCCGTACTTTGATCGGCTCGACACGCGCCTGCAGCTCTCGGGGCCGGTGATGAGCCCGGACGGGCGCAACGGGACGCTGTCGGTCTCCGGCGTCGGCTCCGGCGACTTCGCGCTGACGGGCGTCGAGGAGGCGCGCCTGTGGATGGATCGCGGCGTGCTCAAGCTCCGGAGCCCGCGCGTCAACATGCTCGGCGGCCACGGACCGCTCAAGACCGACTTCTGGCTGTTCGAGCGCGGCGCCGTCTCGACCGACCCGAAGCTGTGGCTCAACCTCGATCTCGAGGGCGTGGAGTTCGGCGACCTCGCCGGCGACGCGGTCACCGGCAAGGGCGACATCAACATCAAGCTCGGCGACGGCAGCGACAACGCCGTGCCGCTGTCGAAGTTCCAGGTCCGCGGCGCCGTCTACTCCGAGCAGCTCAACATCGGCGTGACGCCCTTCCGCGACGCCTCCGCGAACTTCGAGGTCAACCGCGAGGGCGTCACCGTGCGCACGCTCGAGCTCGACTATCACCGCCGCGTGAGCCCCTACCACGCCCCGGAGGCGACCGTCCGCGTCGGCTCGCTCGGCGGCAAGGGCTCGCTCTCGTTCGCCGAAGACCCCGCGCTCGACTTCCAGCTCGAGACCGGCGGCCTGCCGGTGTCGGCGCTCGTCGGCATGGCCGGCGTCGAGTCGCTGCCGATCGGCGGGCAGGTGCGCCGCGGCACCGAGCTCGAGATCGGCGGCACGCTCGCGCGCCCCAGCGTGCACGGCAACATCAACCTCTCGGCCATGAGCGCCGCCGGGATCCCGCTCGGCGAGGGGCGGCTGCTGCTCGACAGCGAGGACTGCGGCGCCGGGCAGCCCTGCGAGGGCGACGCGACCTCGGGCGATCAGCTGCTCGCCGCGAGCGGGCTCGCGGCCCGTCGCGAGGTCCGCGTGCGCGGCAGCTTCGGCGGCGCGAAGCGGGCCAAGGACGACCCGCGCCGGCTCGACTGGACCGTCGACGCGGTGCTGGCGATCGGCGCGCTCGAGCGCAAGGGCAAGCGCGGCGGGCGGGCGAGCGCCCCGATCTCGACCGAGTTCACCGCGCGCTTCGGTCACCTCCCGCTCGCCAACCTCCTGCACGCCAGCGATCCGCGCCTGAGTCAGAACCTCATCGGGCAATTCGAAGACCTCGCGGTGAGCGCTCGCCTGTGCGCGCCCGGGCACAAGCTGCTCGCCTCGTGCACCGAGGAGGAGATGAGCGTCTCCGAGTGGGGTCTCAACCCCAAGCTCAACCTCTCGCTCGACCGCCTGTGGCTGCGCTCGGCCAGCTCGCTGCCGAAGAGCGGGCGGCTCGAGGGCGCGGACCCGTGCGAGCACCCCGAGGCGCTGTGCAGCGATCCGAACACGCCGCTGGTCGCCGAGCTCGACGGCACGCGGATCCGCATCCGCGAGCCCTGGAAGCTGCTGACCTGGGACCGCGCGCGCGAGGGCGGGCGCCGCGGGCAAGCGGCGTCCGCGAAGCCCGACGAGGACGCGACCTTCCTCGAGCGCGCGACTCGTGGTCGGCGCCAGGGCGGCGCGCGTCAGGGCGACGCGCGCCAGGGCGACGCGCCGACGCTGCAGATGCGCGCGCTGACGGTGTCGGGCGACATCGAGCTGTCCGCGCCGCCCGACGTCGGGCAGGTCCTCGACGACGCCGTCATCATGGAGGGCGAGCTCGACGAGAAGGCGGCGAAGAAGGCGGCGAAGGAGGCGGCGAAGGACGACGCGAAGGGCGACGCGAAGGGCGACGCGAAGGACGACGCGAAGGACGACGCGAAGGACGACGCGAAGGACGACGCGAAGTCGAAGCGCGGCGCGAAGCCGAAGGTCTGCGAGCCCACGCGCACCCCGTCCGTCGACCCGCTCAGCAACGCGGTCGCCAGCCTCAACGGCGAGCTCGCGCTCGGCGGCCTCAGCGGCATCGCCGAGGCCTACGGCGTCGGCGACCTCCGCGGCCGCGTCGGCGTCAACAACGTCCAGCTCAAGGGCTTCGCCAGCGCGCCGGTCATCACGGGCAGCATCGACATCCCGTCCGATAACCCGCCGATGCGGATCCGGCTGGGCGGCGACACGCCCGTGCAATTCCGCGTGCCGCAGCTGGCGATCCGCGTGATCGACGACACCGTGTTCGTGGCCGGTCAGGCGTCGGTCGGCGGTCAGGTGCTCGAGTTCGGCGAGCTCAACGGCGCGCCGACCTTCATCACCTTCACCGGCGGCTGCGCGGGCAACTTCGGGCTCTCGGCCCAGGGCGAGCTCGACGGCGAGCTGATCAGCGCGCAGGCGCCCTCGGTGTTCAAGCAGGCCAGCGGCACCCTCGAGGTCCGCGACCTGCGGGTGACCGGCAACGCGATGGAGACCAACGCGATCAAGACGCTGCACGCGGTCGTCGAGTCCGGCCGGCAGCGCTCGTTCAACGCCGAGTTCGCGTTCTCCGGGCTCGACCCGATCGAGCTGCGGCGCGGGCCGATCGAGCTCGTGCGCTGCTCCGCCGAGGATCGCTGCCCGCACGGGCTCGACGGCTACGGCGTGTTCGTCGGGGGCGTCAGCGCGGCCAACGCGGCGACCGCCCCGAGCACCGCGATGCGCATCAAGGTCGGCTCGCGCGGGCGCGCGACGCTGTGGGGCTACGCGGTGCTGCCGCCGGACTTCTCGGGGCTGTCAGCCTCGGACATCAAGCTCGCGTTCCAGAACGTCCGCTACACCAGCTACGACAATTCAGGGCGCCCGCAGCTCAAGACGGTGGTCTCGAGCGACGGGCTCGCGCTCGTCGGGCGCGAGCAGCTCGCGGTCCGCGGCAACGTCGACGTCGTCTCGGCCAAGTGGATCCGCGACGCCCAGCAGCAGCTCAAGGTGCTGTCGTTCGAGGACCCGACGCCCGCGCCCGAGAGCCAGCCGTCGGAGTTCCTCGAGAACCTCGGGCTCGACCTCAAGATCCGCACGACCTCGCCGGCGCGCGTCGACAACAACGTCATGCGCGGCGTCGAGGGGCACCTGCAGCTCGCGGTCACCGGGACCTACGGCGACCTCGACATGGCCGGCAAGGTCGACGTGACGACCGGCGTGCTCGACATCAACATCCTGGGCGTCCCCTACGACATCCAGCGCGGCAAGGTGCTGCTGAAGTCCGACATGAACGAGAGCGTCGTCGACATCCTCGCTATGCGGCAGGAGCCGATCTACATCGACCGCCAGCCGCGGCAGATGTACCTCGAGCTCGCCGGCACGCTCGACCGCCTCGAGTGGCGCTGCATCGTCCAGGGCGACGCCAGCGGCGCGCTGAGCAACTACGAGTGCGCGCAGTACCTCGTGCTCGGCGAGGGCGAGCAGGACGCGGTGGCGAGCGACGTGCGCCGCTTCGGCGGCGGCGGCCTGCTCGGCAAGCCGATCGCGCTCGTGGGCAACCTGACCAAGGTCTCGCTCGGGAGCTACGTCGACAAGAACGCGCCCAACGTCGCGCCGTACCTGCCGGAGGTCGCGCTGCAGCTCGGGCAGTCGGGCATCGAGATCGACGCCCAGACGCCGCCGCGGTGGTTCCGCTCCGAGTGGGGCAGCTTCAGCGCGGGCGCGGGCTACACACGCGGCTACCCCGGCCTGCTGCTGCGTCAGAGCGCGAACTGGCGCATCCGCTTCCAGCTCCTCGACAACGCGAGCGTCGAGTTCCGGGACAGCTTCCGCTCCTACTACAATGAGCGCATCATCTTCGACCCCCTTCGCCAGCGAAAGCTCGAGCTGAAGTTTGACCTTCAGCTGCCGAGCGTGCGTTGATAGCCGCCGCGCATGGCCACCCCCGTCCTCGCCGCGCTCTCGCTCGTGATCGGCCTGCTGGCCGGCGCGCCCGCGTCCGCCGCCCCGCCGCCGCGCGCGGACGTCGACGCGGCGCCCGACATCACCGAGGAGGGCGACGCGGAGGAGGGCGACGCGGAGGAGGGCGACGCGGAGGAGGGCGACGCGACGCCGGACGACGACGCGGCGCCCGAGGGGCCGGTGGAGTCGCCCGCGACGCCCGAGGACCCGGCGGGGATCAAGGACATCGGCGACCACCCGCCCGGCTTCGATCCCAGCTCGCCGACGGAGCGCGCGGACCCTGAGACGCTCAAGGACCCGAGCATGGAGTCGCCCAGCGCGGGCCCGCGCGCGCCGGACGGGCGCTGCTCGGTCGGCGACCTGAGCACCGATCCGCTCGGGCCCGTGGACCAGGCGCTCGACGAGCTCGCGGCCGCGGGCTTCGACGTCAGCAGCCGCGTCCGCGAGCAGAGCTTCCGCGGCGAGGAGTGCCGCGTGCACCTGCAGGGCCCCGCGCACGGGCTGCTGCAGTACCGCATGGACCACCTGGCGAACGACGGCTTCGTCGTCATCCTCGCGCCCACCGGATCGCACGCGCTCGAGCTGCTCCTGCGCCCGACCCAGGGCACGGCGGACCGCGGCGTGATCTTCCAGGGGGTCGAGCGCGTCAGCGTCGACGGCCTGTACCTGCCGGGCGACACGAGCGAGTCGCTCGCGCGCATCGTCGGGCTCGACCGCAACCGCCTCTCGCCCTACCTCATCGCGCTGCGGCTCGCCAAGCTCGGCTACCGCGCCGAGTTCTTCCCGGTCGCGGTCGGCGAGATCATCATCCAGATCGCGCCGGCCCGCAGCATCCGCCGCGTGAAGGTCCACGGGCACATCCCGCTGTCGCGCCGCGAGGTTCAGCGCAAGCTCGGCGTCAACGCGCGCCCCGGCTCGCTCGCCTACGGCAACTGCGTGCAGCCGCGAGCGCTGCGCGGGCGCAAGCCGGGCGACCCGCTGCCCGCGATCTGCAGCCCCGACGACCTCGCGTGCGCGCGCTGGGTCGACGACGAGACCACGAGCCTCGATCGCTTCCTCTACGACCGCGGCTATCTCAAGGGGCAGGCCTCGATCGCGCTCGTGTGCGGGCGCAAGAACGACGAGGTGGAGCTGCACGTGTACCTGGACAAGCGCCGGCCGTACAAGATCCCGCGCCCGGAGCTGAGGATCAAGGGCAACGTCCCCGACGCCGACAAGCCCTGGATCAAGCGCACCTTCATGCCGCGGATCCCGGCGACGCCGATCCGCGCGCCGGTCACCCGCGAGTTCATCGAGGAGGCCAAGGACCGCACCGAGCGCCGCTACGCCGAGCCGCGCGATCGCCTGCTCCGCAGCCGCGCGGCGATCGATCTCCGCTACCTCTACCCCGACATCCGCGTCGAGACCTCCTACGGCGAGCTGGACCTCGACCCGAGCCGGGTCCCCGGCGACCCGCAGCTGCCGCTGACCGTCACCATCGACATCGGCCGCGGCGTGACGACCTCGTTCATCCCGGTGCCCGCGGACCTGCAGGCGCCGGGCTGCACGCGCCGCAGCGCGCCCGGCCGCGAGATCGATCCGCTGCGCTACAGCGACAAGCGGCTGCGCAACAACCTCCAGCTGTTCAAGCGCCGCGAGAGCCCGAGCGAGGACAAGGCCGAGCAGGAGGCCGCGCACCTGCGCGCCGTGTACCAGTCGAAGGGCCACCTGCTCGCCAAGGTCACCGGCTGCTACCAGGAGTTCGGGCGCTCGCAGTTCGGCGAGCTCAAGTTCCTCATCGACGAGGGCCCGCGCGTGAAGGTGCGCCGCGTCGACGTCCAGATCCCCGAGGAGGTCACGCCGGCGGTTCAGGACCGCGTCCGCCGCGAACTCGGGCTGCGCCTGCAGCTCAAGCGCGGCGGCTACTTCACCGAGGCCCAGGCGGACAAGGACGTCGGCGAGATCCTCAAGGTGTTCCAGGACAACGGCTACCTGTGCGCGAGCGCGTCGGTCCAGGCCGCGTTCTGGCGCGAGGGCTTCGACGAGCCCGGCGCCTCGGCGACCGTCGACCCCGAGAGCATCCACAGCGTCAGCGGCGCGCCGCAGTGGGCCGAGCGCGACCTCGATCCCGACGGGCTCCGAGAGCTGCGGGCCCGCGACCGCGCGCCGCTGTACGTGCGCATCGCGGTCGACCCCGGGCCGCGCGTGTTCACCTCGGCGCGCCCGGAGGAGCTGCGCTACCTCGAGACGCAGATCCCGGGCTCGCGCGAGGTCGGCGACCTCCCGTACATGCCTGATGGGTCATGGCCCGCTGATCGCATGCTGGTCGAGGGCCCGCTGCGCCGCGACGACGACCCGACGCCCGGCGCGGTCCCGCTGCGCCCGGGCCTCGAGCGCGCCGCCGAGGAGGACATCATCCGGCGCTACCGCGAGCACGGCTACCCGCTCGCCGACGCGAAGATCCGCTGGATCTACCGCCACCCGGTCACCGGCGTCGAGCACCGCGTCCCGATCGCCAAGGCGCTCGGCGACACCGGGATGTGCGCGGCCGCGCGCGGCCAGGCGATGGCGGAGGTCGAGACCGAGATCAGCGTCTACGAGGGGCGCGAGGGCACCTTCGGCGAGACGACGCTGCGCGGCAACTTCAAGACGCGCGACTGGGTGCTGCGTCGCGAGGTCAAGTACAGCGCCGGCGAGCCCTACGCCTCCGACAAGGTCGCGCGCAGCGAGGACGGCATGGACGGCACCGGGGTGGCCGCGAGCGTCGAGCTCGAGGGCCAGCCGGTCGGCTGCGAGCTCGACTCGAGCGCCGAGTCGTGCGTCGTCCACCAGATCGTCGACATGCGCGAGGCCAAGGACATCTCGATGGACCTCTCGGGGGGCGTCGGCGCGGCCACGCTCGACCCCTTCTACGTGTTCCTCAGCCCGAGCTTCCCCAACCTGTTCGGCACGGCCTGGGACCTCAACCTGCACGGGCACTACGGCTTCGACCTCAGCGAGATCACGACGGGCGCGCTGCAGTCGGACTGCGCGCGCCAGGACTGCTACGAGCGCAGCGCGCGGGCCGACCTCGTGCGCGGGCGCTGGCTCGGCTCGCCGCTGACGCTCAAGATCGCGGGGCAGGCCCAGCAGCGCGCGACGCCGGCGCGCGGGAACGTGTTCTCCGTGCTCGGCACGCTCGGCTTCTCGTGGAAGATCTCGAGCCGCTGGCAGGTCTACCTCGGCTACCTGATCCAGCGCGCGAACATCTCCAAGGACGTCGTCAAGCCGACGACCGCGCTCGAGACGACCGTCATCAACCGCCGCGACGCGGTGGTCTCGGACCGCACAGGCGGGCTGCAGACGGGCGTCACCTTCACGAACATCGAGGACAACCCGTTTAACCCGGACAAGGGCTTCATCGCCTCGGCCGAGGCGCTGTTTGCCTCGCCGGTGTTCGGCGGCCTCGACTGGTGGCTGCGCACCGAGTTCAGCTGGTCGCACTTCATCCCGATCCCGCGCACCGCCAACCGCGTGGACTTCCGCTACACGCTCTCGTACGGGCACACGATCGCGCTGCCGGGGCTGCCGCTCGCCAACACCACGAGCGTGCCCGAGGTCTGGCGCTACTTCGGCGGCGGCACGGTCGACCGCGGCATGCGCGGGATCCGGCCGGAGGAGATGCTGATCGACATCGAGGCGATCGAGCAGACCGGCGACACCCAGCGTCTGCGCTACACCGCGGTCGGCGGGCAGATCCGGGCGCTCGGGACGCTCGCGCTCGGCTTCGTCTCGGTCCCCGATCTGTTCGGCGGCAAGCTGGGTCACTCGCTGTTCTACGACCTCGGGATCATGGCGCAGCGCTGGCGCTGGGTGCAGCTCCCCCGCGACCTCCGGCACAGCGTCGGCGTCAACGCGATCAAGTGGAACATCCGCCTGGTGACGATCGCGCTCGGCTACGCGATCCTCGTGCCCAACGCGATCGCGCCCGGCAACGTGCGCCCCACGGATCCCCGCTACGGCCGCGTGGTCTTCGACGTCGGCGTGACCTTCTGAGGCGCGCGGCGGCCGGACTCGCGGGCGCGTCAGTCCGCGCGCCCAGGCGCGCCCGCGCTGCCCGACGCGCCCGCCCGTTCAATAAGTCCCTATGAACATGAATTGATAACCATGTAAATGATGGAGCAATCTCGCCGACGGCGACCACGAGCGCGGCGCGCTGTGCGACGCTCGTGACATGCGGTTAAATTTGTTTACGAGCTTGATCTCGACGTCCTCGCTGCTGGCGCTGCTCTGCGTCGCCTCGTGCAACGGCGACACGGCGCCGGGCGACACCGACGACACGACCGACAGCGAGACCGGCGACAGCGCGACGAGCGACGCGTCGACGAGCGGTGGCGTCTGCGCCCCCGGGATGAGCGTCGCGTGCGCGTGCCCGAGCGGCGAGACCGGCGCGCAGGTGTGTGAGCCCGACGGCGCTGGCTACGGCCCGTGCGTCTGCGGCGGCGACGGCGACGGCGACGGTGACGGCGACGGTGACGGCGACGGTGACGGTGACGGCGACGGTGACGGCGACGGCGACGGCGACGGTGACGGCGACGGCGACGGTGATGGTGACGGCGACGGCGACGGCGACGGCGATGGTGACGGTGACGGCGATCCGCCCAACTGCGGCGACGGCCAGGTCGCGCTCGACGAGGGCGAGCAGTGCGACGACGGCAACAAGCAGGGCGGCGACGGCTGCTCGGCGAGCTGTCAGGTCGAGGTCGGCAACGGCTGCGGCGACGGCGTGCTGACCCCGGGCAACGGCGAGGAGTGCGACGACGGCAACCAGCAGGACGGCGACGGCTGCTCGGCGAACTGTCAGTACGAGCAGCTGGGCGCGAGCTGCGGGGACGGCAACCTCGACAACCTCGAGATCTGCGACGACAACAACCAAAGCAACGGGGACAACTGCAACCCGACCTGCAACCTGATGAACGACACGAGCCTGTTCGTGGGCTCTCCGGGGCAGCCCGGGCTCGTCGACGGCGTGGGGCAGCAGGCGCGCATCGGCGGGCTCGGCGGGCTCGCGGCCGACAACACGTACCTCTACCTGGGCGACGGGCCCAACTTCGCGGTCCGGCGCATCCACGTCGCCTCGGCGACGGTGCTGACGATCGCGGGCGGGACGCAGGGCGACATGGACGCGAACAACGGGCTGATGGCGCGCTTCGGCGGCATCTCCTCGGTCACGACCGACGGCGCCACGCTGTGGGTCGGCGACGGCAGCAACCGCAAGATCAAGGAGGTCGAGCTGACGGCCCCCTACGCCGTCACGACCGTCGCGGGCAGCGGCAACCAGGCGGTGACCGACGGCGTGGGCGCGGCCGCGTCGTTCGACGACCTCCGCGGGCTCACCTACTACGCGGGCATGGTCTACAGCGTCGACGCCAACGGCGCGGTCCTGCGCGCGTTTAACCCCCAGACCCAGGAGGTCACGACGCTCGCGGGTCAGGCGTACCAGACGGGTATCCAGGACGGCGTGGGCAGCATGGCGCGCTTCATCAGCCCGCGCTACATGGCCTCGGACAACTCGGGGCTGCTGTTCATCGCAGACACCAACGGCTACCACATCCGCAGCTACAACACCTTCGACGGCTACGTGGGCACCTTCGCGGGCAACGGCTCGCAGGGCTACGTGGACGGCGTGGGCAACAACGCGGCGATCCACCGCCCGCGCGGGATGACCTCCGACGGCACGAGCGTGTACTGGACGGAGTTCAACCAGCACACCGTGCGACAGGGGATCATCGCCTCCCAGTCGGTCTCGACCAACGTCGGTCAGCACTGCAACGGCAACAACTGCAACGGCGGCTACACGGAGGGGATCGGGACCGCGAGCCGGTTCAACGGGCCGTTCGCGCTGGCCTTCCACTACGCGACGAACTCGATGTTCGTGCTCGACGCGGGCAACAACGTGATCCGGCGGATCCAGTAGCGAGCGGCCTCCACGCTACGGCGGCGCGGCCTCGAGCACCCAGCGCTGGTTGGCCTCGAGGTGCTCCCCCTTCTTCAGGCCGCGCAGGCGGTACACCGACCACACGCGGGGCGCTCGCATCCACTCATGGAGCCGGTCGCCGCGCTGCAGGAGGTACTGAAAGCCGGCGGGGCGCCCCGGCAGGGTTCGCAGCACGACGCTCGACTCGTCGAGCGGCAGCGCGAGCATGTTGTCCTTGAACGCGCGCTTGTAGGTGAAGTACTGCTCGATGTTCGACAGGTACAGCACGCGCACCCGCTGGTCGTGCTCGCGCAGCAGCGCGGCGATCCGCCGGACCACGCCGTCGTGGGTGAAGTCGCCGCGGACCGCGACGACGCGCCGCTTGACGAACAGCTCGCGCAGCGCGGCGTAGTCCGCGGGCGTGTCGAGGTACGAGCGGACGTCGAGCTCGCGGTAGCGCCGCGCGAGCACCTCGAGGCGCCGCGCGACGTCGACGCGCGACGAGCGGTAGAGCGCCGCGAGCCGCGGGCGCGCGTCCTCGTCGGCGTGACGCGCGAGCAGCGAGAGGGCCTCGCGCGCCCCCTCGGCGGACCACAGGCGCAGGAACGCGGCGACGTCCGGCGACGCGCGCAGGAGCTCGCCGTGGATCGCGTGGAGGTCGACGACCTGCTGATCGAAGTCGACGAGGATCATCAGCGCGGGCCGGCTCCAGCCCGCCATCACGAGGTTCTGATCGGTGCCGACGCCGACGTAGACGCCGCCGAGGCCGTCGATGTCGGGGCGGTAGAGGTCGAGGCGGCGCTCGTTGGACACGAGGTAGTGGGTGTCGTTGGTCGTCGCGGGCGGCGGCGGATCGGACTTGAGCTCGCGCAGGCCGGCGAGCAGCGGCGCGAGCGGGTCCTTCGGCGCCGACGCGGCGACCGGGGCGACCGGCGCGTCCGCTCGCGACAACGGCGGCGCGGCCGGCTCGGGCGCGCGCTCGGCCGTCACGACCGCCGGCGTCGACGTGGACGCCGGCGCGGTCGAGATCATGTTGGCGGTCGTACAAGATGTCCCAAAGGCCACCGCCGAGAGCAGCGGGGAGATCTCGAGGGTGGTGAGGAGCGCGAACGCGAGCCGACGCACGGTGCTCGAGCTACGCGCGAGCGCGGGCCGGTATTTCCGGCCGACTCGACGCGCGCCAGGGGCGGCGCGCCGGAGCGCGAGCGCGCCGCTCGCTACAATCGCGGTCATCGGCTTCCCCAACACCTACCGACGGATCCTGACGCTGGGCTCGACGAGCCACGCGTGGATCGAGCTGCACCGCCTCGTCGAGGCCTACAGCCGGACGGTGGGCGCGCGCTTCACCGAGATCTTCGCCGAGCTGGAGACCCGCTTCGGCTTCCAACGCGAGGACCCGACGCGCTGGCCCGATCGCGCGACGATCCGCGCGGCCGCGGAGCTCCTGCACGCGCGCCGCGAGGCGCTGCTCGAGCGCCGACGCGCGCTGGTCGCCACGCGCCGCCGCGCGAAGCGGGCCGGCCGAAGGGGGCCGCCCGCGCCTGAGCTCGCGGCGCTCGAGCGAGGCGGTGACGCGCCGGCGATCCCGCGCGTGGGCGTCTGGGGCTGGGCCCGTCGCCGACGCGGGCGCGCGTGAGCCTGCGGCGCGCGGCGACCTGACTAAAACGGCTGCTCGCAGAGCAGGCGCCGGCTGCTGCCGCAGCTCACGTCGTTCCAGGTGTCGAAGTTGTTGTCGAGCTGGATTACGCAGTCCTCGTCGCCGTTGTCGTTGGGCTCGAGCAGCGCCCAGTCGCTCCAGTCGAGCGAGCTCCCGTCGACCCACTTCCAGCTGTCCTCGACCTCCGCGTCGGTCAGCCCGATCCAGGCGTCCTCCGGCGACCAGGCGCCGACCCAGTCGTTCTCGGGGTCGCTCTTGAGCGTCGCGAGGTCGCCGCCGAAGCTCTGGCAGCGCTCCCGCGCCTGCTGCCAGGGGACGGAGTTCGAGCAGTAGACGTAGTACTGGTCGGGCGCGCCGTTCCAGATCGCGAATTTGCAGTCGCCGCACATGAGGTTGTCGGGCGAGCCCTCGTCGACGTAGGTGTCGCAGTCGTTGTCGAGCTGGTCACAGATCTCGGGCGCGCCGGGGTGCGCGCTCGCGGCGTCGTCGTCGCAGTCCCCGGCGGCGTCGATGTGACCGGGCGGCTGCTCGCAGGCGACC
Organism: Myxococcales bacterium; assembly: GCA_020633295.1. Lineage (GTDB taxonomy): Bacteria > Myxococcota_A > Polyangia > Nannocystales > Nannocystaceae > JACKDW01. Next base: position 73,509 of record JACKDW010000024.1, read on the forward strand.
GTCGGGCTCTGCTCGTCGCCGAAGCCGTCCATGTCGGCGTCGGGGTACCAGGTGCCCGGGTTATCGCAGCCGGTGGTGGTGTCGTCGCTCGTCGCCGACAGCCCGTCGGTGGTCGCCTCCGGATCGGTGGTGTCGACCGTCGTCGCGCTCGGGTCCGCGCTCGGATCGACCGTCGGCTCCGTGCTCGGGTCGGTCGTGACGGTCGTGACGGTCGTCGCGCCCGTCGGGTCGCCCGTGCTCGAGGCGCCGCTCGACGAGCCGGGGCCCGCGCTCGTCACGGTCCCGTCGTCGTCGGTGGTCGCCGTGTCGCCCCCGCCCCCGTCGGTCGCGTCGGTCGTGGGCGCCTGGCTCGACGCCCCCGATCCCTCGACGACGTCGCCGCAGCCGGTGATCGCGAGCAGCACCAACGCGCTTCTGAATGCCGTCCTCACGCGCTCACTATACCCTGTGCGCCGCGTCGGCGACCGCCATTGCCCCGGGAGGTTTCGGGTTCTCGGGGGCTTCTATCTCATCTTGCTCTCCAGCCAGGTGTCCCACGCGGGGTCTGCTATCTGTCCCTTGCATCATATCGCTCTGACCGCGCGCGCGAGCCCGCGGCCGCGCCACACCCGCGACGGACGGGCGCGACGATCCTGCGAGCACGCGCCGCGAGCACGCGCCGCGAGCACGCACCGCGATCACGAGCCGAAGTAGTAGCCGAGCCAGAGCCCGAGATAGATCGTGTTCGACATCGGCCGCCCCGCGGCCGCCGGCGTGAAGCCCATCCAGCCGAGCTCGGGCCCGAGGCTGAAGCCGCCGCCGCGGTTGGGTCGCCGGATGTCCGCGCCGGGGAACAGGTCGTAGCGAATCGCGCCCTTGAAGGCCGCGCCGCCGAAGCCGCTGCGATCCGCGACGCCCTGCTCGTGGACGGCGCCTCCGCCCGCGCCGAAGCCGACGAGCAGCGAGAGCGGGAGCTTGTGCGGGACCGGCAAGAAGCCGAGCTCGACGAGCACCGCGCCCTGGGCGACGATCTGGTTGCGACTCCAGCCGGCGCGCCCGCCCGCGTGCACGCCGATCGACATCCACGGGAACACGACCTCGCCGATCCGGATCGCGCCGCCGGTGCCGATGAAGGGCGCGGGGGTCTCGAGGTCGTTGACGCGCGCGAAGGTGGCGCCGCCGTGCAGCACGCCGCCGATGTAGGCGCCGTCGACCCGGGGCGGTCGCTCGCGCGCGCCTGCCTCGACACCTTCGTCCTCGGGGGCGCCGTCGCCCTCGTCGTCGTCGTCGTCGTCGGTCGCGGCGCCGTCGTCGGCTTCGGGGCCCTCGGGGACCGCGTCGCGCTCGCCTGCGTCGCCCTCGTCGTCGCCCTCGTCATCGCCCTCGTCATCGCCCGCGTCCGACTCCGCCGGCTCGTCACCAGCGTCCTTCGTCGCCGCGTCGCGGGCGTTGTCATCGTCGTCGACGTCCTCGCTCGCGTCGCGTGCGTCGTCGACGGGCGCGGCGTCGTCCGCGGCCGGAGCGGCCGCGACCTGCGTCGCCAGCAGCCACAGCGGCGCGACCATCAACCATGCCCCCGCACGTCGGCGCGTGGGGGCGCTCGCGGGCGCCGAGGGCCGAGCCGTGGCCAACACGGGGGGAAGCATGCTGCACGCCCCGGGGTCGGGGCAAGCGCCCACCGGCGGCGCGTGGCCGTGCACACGCCGCGTCGCGGGCACGGGGGGCGCCGTCGTCGGCTTGCGGGGTCCGGCGCGGGCGACTATCGTCACGGCCGCGATCTCCCCGCGGGCGCGCGTCGCTGCAGCGGGTCGCCGCGTTCGCCGTCCATGCTCCCGCCAAGCCGCCCGCGCCTCACCGAACTCCTCGGGAGCTTCCTGCTCGGCGGGGGCCTCGTGGCGCTGGCGTACGAGCTCGCGGGGCTGAGCGCGGGCGCGAGCGCGCCTGCCCCCGCGCCCGACGCGGAGAGCGCGAGCGTCCAGGCGGGGCGCGACGACGACGCGGCGTCCGCGAGCGGGTCGGTCTACGCCGACGCGGACGAGGGCGAGGAGGAGGGGCTCGCGGGCGACGCGGCCGAGGGCGCGAGCGCGCCGGGCGAGCTCGCGGCTTCGGGACCGGCGTGGATGCGACGGACCGCCGAGGGCTCCTACTCCGCGTTCCCGCCCGTGTACGCGCCGGAGCTCGAGCTGTCCGCCGAGGACGAGGCGGCGTTCCCCCAGCACGCGCTGATCACCGGCGCCGCCGCGATCATCCGCGAGACCACGGACCTCGAGTCGAAGATCGTCGGGGTCGTGCGCGCCGGCACGCGCCTGCGCGTCGACAGCGAGCTCAGCTTCGGCGGCGGCTGCAGCAAGGGGTGGCACCAGGTGCACCCGTACGGCTGGATCTGCATGAACGCGGGGCTGCGCGTGGGCGAGGCGCCGCCGGACGACGGGCTCGTCAACAGCCCGCCGCCGAAGCTCGACGAGCCGATGCCCTACGAGTACTGGCGCGTCAACCACGACGCGACGCCCTTCTTCCACAGGCTGCCGAGCTTCGCCGAGCAAGACCGGGCCGATGAGGCAGGTCAGGCGTGGATCGCAGAGCACGGGCGCGAGCCCATGCCGACGCACCCGGCCGCGCGCCCCGAGGAGGTGCCGGCGGTCGTCAAGGAGTACCTCAACGCGGGCTACTACGTGACCGTCGCCGGCGAGGCGGTGAAGTCGCAGCGCTACTTCCTGCGGACGCTGCGAGGCGTCTACGCGCGCAAGTACCAGCTCGGGCAGAAGGAGGGATCGGACTTCCAGGGCATGCTGCTGCCGAGCGGCGCCGACGATCTGCCGGTGTACTGGATCCTGCGCGAGACGGGCATGATGCAGCGCAAGGAGCCCGGCAGCGAGGTGCTGGTCGACGCGGTGTTCGAAGGCGACGAGGCGCCGCCGTCGCGACGCGGGCTCTGGCCGTTTCGTCGCAAGGTGCTGATCGGCGCGCACGAGTACTACGAGGACGACGACGGCCGGGTGATGCGCGTGTACGCGGTCGGCAAGTCGCGCACGCTCAAGCGGCCGCCGGGCGTGGGCGCCGACGAGACCTGGGTGCACGTTGATCTCTCGGACCAGGTGCTGGTCGCCTACGAGGGCGATCGGCCCGTGTTCACGACGCTGGTCTCGACGGGGCGCGAGCCGGGGATGACCCCGATCGGCGTGCACCGGCTGCAGAGCAAGCACATCGCCACGTCGATGCGCGATCAGCCGATCGAGGACGACGCCTACTCGATCGAGGACGTGCCGTGGACGCAGTACTTCCACAACAACGTGGCGCTGCACGGCGCGTTTTGGCACGGCGGCTTCGGCCTCGTCCGCAGCCACGGCTGCGTCAACCTCTCGCCCGCAGACGCGCGCTGGCTGTTCGGCTTCCTGCACCCGCGCCTGCCCGCCGGCTGGCACGCGATGACGCCCGGCGTCGCGAAGAACGGCGAGGGCTCGGCCGTCGTCATCACCGAGTAGCGCGCGCACGCGCGCGCGCGCGCGCGTGGAATTGCCGCCGCGGGGGCGCGCGTCGCAGCGGTACCATCGGCGCCGTGCCTGATCGCCACGCGCTGCTCATCGGCATCAACCGCTACCCGAAGATCCGCGGCGCCGAGCTGGCCGGTTGTCACAACGATGTCGAGCTGATGCGGTCCCTGCTCGAGCGGCGCTTCAGCTTCCCGCCGCGCAACCTCGAGATCCTGCTGGACGAGCAGGCGACGCAGGCCGGGATCCGGGCGGCCTTCGCCCGTCTCATCGCGCGCGTCTCGCGGGACGATATAGCCTACGTGCACTACTCGGGGCACGGCTCGCGCCTGCGTGACCCATCTCGACCAGACCGCGTGATCGAGTCTCTGGTGCCCCACGACAGCGGGCGCTCGCCGCTGGGGCCCAACCGCGACATCCTCGATCGCGAGCTCGACGCGTGGGTGCGTCAGCTCGACGACGCGGGCGCGCGCGTGGTGCTCGTGTTCGACTGCTGCCACTCGGGCTCGGTGACGCGCGATGTCGCGATGGGGATGGCGGCCGCGCGCGCGCGCCAGATCCCGCCCGACTATCGTGACCCCGGGACCAGCTACGAGGGCGCGCGGACGGGCGCGGAGGACACCACGCGCGACATCATCTTCGAGGCGCGCAAGCGCCTGAGCGGCTGGCTCAGCGAGTCGCGCGAGGCGCTGCTGATCGCGGCGTGCCGCGCGGAGGAGAAGGCCTGCGAGCACGCGGCGACGGTCGGCGACGCGATCGTCCGCCACGGCGCGCTGACCTACTTCCTCGCCCAGGCGCTCGCGCGCGCCCGCCCCGACGCCTCGTGGGGCAGCGTGTTCGAGACGATCGCGCCGAAGATCACGGCCGCGCACCCGCTGCAGCACCCGCTGCTCGAGGGGCGCCCGTGGACCGCGCTGTTCCCGGACGCGAGCTCGAGGTCGTCCGCCGAGGACGGCCAAGGCCGCTCCGAGGTCGCGCGCCGCGAGCACGCGGATGACTGGGGGCTGCTCGCGCGGGCGGTCACGCGGATCGACGGAGACGAGGTCACGATCGCGGGCGGCGCCGCGCACGGCCTCGTGGTCGGATCGCTGTGGGACGTGTACGCGCCCTTCGTCGTGCGGCCGGGCGCGGGCGACGAGCCGATCGCGCTCGTGCAGCTCACGCGCGTCGGGGCCTGCGCGGCGACGGGCGTGATCCGGGAGCGCCCTGGCGGCGCGGCCGTCGAGCCCGGCGCGCGCATGCTCGAGCGCGCGACGCCGCCGCGTCACCCGCCCCTCGCGATCCACATCGACCTGCCCGAAGGGTCCTCTCGCGACGCGCTCGCGCGCGAGCTGTCGTCGTCGCCGGCGCTGCGCGTCATCGACCCCTACACGGACCCCGCCGACCTGCGCGTGCGCCTCGTGCCGGCGCGCTCGGTCGCGGTCGACGGCGATCCGTGCCCGCTGCTCGGCACGGTGCGCCAGAGCTCGTGGGCGGTCGTGGGCCCCGACGGGCGGCTCGCCGCGCGCCTGATCCCGGTCGGCGGCGACGCGCCCTCGGTGCTGCTGGGCGCGCTCGAGAGCGTCGCCCGCTTCCGCCGCTTCATGGCGCTCGAGAGCCCACAGGCCGGCGGCGCGCTCGACCGCCGCGTACGCCTGGAGCTGCGCCGCGGCGCGCCGGACGAGCGCGGGCGCACGCGCTTCGTGGCCGCGCGGCCCGAGCCGCGGCTCGGCGCGATCGTGTTCGAGGAGGGCGACCTCGCCGACTTCGTCATCCACAACGACGGCGACGTCGACGTGTTCATCAGCCTGCTCGAGTTCGGCGCGGATCTGTCGACGCGCCTGATGCTCCCGTACCTCGACGTCGCGCCCTACACGACCCAGAGCCGGCTGCTGCGCGCGGGCGAGTCGCTGTCGGTCGCGCGCTACTTCGAGTGCCCCGAGGGGCTCCCGCTGCACCTGCCCGACGGCTTCCCGTGGGCGGCGGAGCCTGGCTCCGAGGCCGACACCGGGCAGATGACCTTCAAGCTGCTCGTCACGCGGGCGCGGACGGACTTCAGCAGCGTGGTCCAGGGGGCGACGCGCAGCGGCATGAGCATGCACCCGCTCGAGGCCGAGCTCGCGGCGCTCGCCAGCGCGACGCGCAGCTTCATCCCGCGGACGCGCGCGCGCGGACGCGATCACGACTGGGCCGTGATCACGCGGACCGTCGTCGTCCAGCGACCCGCGCGCGACGTGCGGCTGGACCCCGAGGGCGCGCCCGTGATCGTGGTCCCCGGCGTGGCGCTGAGCAGCCCGGGCCTCGTCGGCTCCCTGCGGGGCGCGCGAGGAGAGCCCGCGCGCACGCGGGATCTCGAGCCCGAGGATCCGCAGGCGCGCGCGCTCGAGGACGCGCTCACGCTCACGGGGGCGCGCGCGGTCGCGACGATCGAGCTCCACGAGGCGCGCGCCGAGCCGACGCGCGCGCTCGCGTCCCCGCGCGAGCAGCTCGGCGAGCCGTGCGTGTCGCTGCTCGTCGAGGGCCCCGAGCCCGGCTGGGCGCAGGTCGTGCTCTCGCGCGACGCCGACGGCTTCACGCGCTGGATCCTGCCCACGCCGCCCGACGACGCGCCCGCGCGCGACGGCGACGAGACGCGCGCGCTCGCGGAGCCGCAGCGCTTCGAAATCCCGCTGTCGCCGGCCGGCGCGGACGGGACGCGCTCGCTGCTCGGCGCGATCGGGAAGCACGTGCTCAAGCTCCTCGCGGTCAAGCTGACGGAGCGCGCCGCGAAGTGGGGCGCGAGCGCGGTCGGCCGGTGGGAGGAGCGCGTGCGCCCCTACTGCGTGCGCAGCTTCACCGCGCGCGACTACCGGGAGCTGTCGCCGCGCACCCACGCGGTCGTCACGGGCGCCCGCGCGACGCGGGCGCGCGAGCTGAGCGCGGCGCAGTGGCGACAGCTCGCGTGCGGGCGGGCGCTCATGCTCGTGCACGGCACGCAGTCGTCGGCCGCCGAGAGCTTCGCCGAGCTCGACGGGGCCACCGTGGACGCGCTGCACCGGCTCTACGAGGGGCGGGTGTGCGCGCTCGAGCACCCGACGCTGTCGCGCGACCCGGAGCACAACGCGACATGGTTTTTTGAGCAGATCGAAGCGAAGGTGCCGGGCGACGCGCGGCTCGAGCTCGATCTCCTGGGCTACTCGCGCGGCGGCGTCGTGTGCCGCACGCTCGCCGCGTGGGCGCCGACGCGGGCGCGCGGGCGCGTGCGCGTGCGCCGGGTGATCAGCGTCGGCGCGCCGCACCGCGGCACGCCGCTGGCGGAGCCGGACAACCTCGGGCTGTTCCTCTCGGTGTGGACCAACGCGCTCAACCTCGTGCCGATCCCGATCGGGCCCGACGTCCTCGCGGGCGTGCTCGAGCTGGCCAAGGAGGCGACGGTCGGCACGGCCAAGCACCTGCCGGGGCTGCAGGCGATGGCGCCGAGGAGCCCGCTGCTCACGCGCCTGCGCGCGGTCGAGGAGACGCGCCCCGCCCCGCTCACGCACTTCGCCGTCAGCTCGCGCTACGGCCCGGGGCGCGCGACGGACGAGAGCCGGCTGCGACGGCGGCTGCGACGGTTGGCCGGTGAGACGTTCGCGCGCTTCGTGTTCAAGGAGCCCTGCGATCTCGTCGTGCCGACCGGGGGGGTGTACGAGGATAAGGATCACCCGCACTTCCCGATCCCGATCGACCGCCGGCTCGTGCTCGGCGAGGACGATCGCGACGGCGTCGACCACACGGCGTACTTCGCGGTGCCCGCGGTGCGCGAGCAGCTGCTGCGCTGGCTCGCGTAGCCACTCCTGTCTCTACAGACATATTTAACTCCTGTCGGCCAGACCCTCACGGTCGAAATGTGGCTGCACAGCCGGCGTGCTCCCGCCATCCTCCGTCCTCGTCACGACATGGCGTACCGCGCGGTGACGCCGACGAGCGCGCAGCCGCGGCGCTCGACGCTCGACGGCTGAGCTGTCGACGCGCGCGACGCTTGGCGCGGGGCTGGAGGGCGCTCGTGTACTCGAGGAGCGGCCCTAGAAGTGGGCGACCGGGCCGATGCCGAAGCACGGCGCGTGCTCGATCCCGTGATCGGTGACCAGCAGCGTGTAGTCGAGCTCGATGTCGACGCCGAAGGAGCGCGTGAACCACAGGTAGACGCCGCTCGCGGCGGTCATCCCGAGCAGCACCTCGCGCTCATCGCCTTCGGTGACGAGCTCGAGCGCCGGGCCGCCGCCGATGTACGGGGTGACGCGGTGATGGGCGTGGAACGCCCGCTTGAGCAGGATGTCCATGGGCGCGACGTGGACGTCGCCCGAGGTCACGAGCGCGAACTGGATTTCGAACTCGAGCTTGTTGCGCAGCAGCTCGCGCTCGTAGAACACGCTGCCGCCGAAGAAAGGCGACTGCTCGACCTCGGGGGGCTCCTCGCCCTCCTCGGCGTGGGCGCGCGCGATCGTCACGAGCCCGATCAGCTTGCCGCCGAGCAGGTTGCGGGTGTGCTCCTTGTGGTGCCCGCCGTGGACGCGGCCCTCGGGCTCCTCGTCGTCGCCTGCGGGCTCGAGCGCGTGCCCGGCGGGCCCCTCGACTTCGCGGTCGCCTTCGTCCGCGCGGGCCTCCGCGACGCAGGCGAGCGCGAGCGCGGCCGTCAGCGCGGCGACGCGGCGCCCGGGCGGAGGAGCTGTGGCGTATGGCGGGCGCGTCACGGCGAGAGTCCCGGTTCACCGACCATAACCGACCGCGCGGCGGCGACGTTACGCGGCGCGCCCACGCGTGTTGGCTTGCGCGTGAATTCGGTCTACACGTAGGCCGCGCGCGACAGCGCGTGCTGGAACGCGATGCCACGCCGACGCCCCACCTCCCCAGGCCGCCCCCGCGCCGCGACGTCGGCCTTGCTCTCGCGGGTCTCGTGGGTCTCGCTGGTCTCGCTGGTCGCGTGCGCCGGCGAGACGCCGTCCCAGGAGCCCGTCGCGGCGCCGACGATCCCCGTCGTCGACTCGCCGCGCGTCGCCACGCCGCCCCTCGAGCCCGCGCGCGCGCCCGCGGGCCCCGGCGATCCGAGCGTCGCCGTGGTCTTCGACGGCGACACGCGCGAGTGGCCCGAGGGCGTGCTGGCGACCTACGATCGCGCGTACCTCTACCTCCGCTTCGCGCCCTCGGGCGCGCCGTGGACCCTGCAGGCCGGCCCGGTGACGACGGTGATCTCGCTCGATGTCGACGCGTCGGCCGAGACCGGGCGCGCGCGCGACGGCGGCGAGCTGGGCCCGCTGGGCGTCGACCTCGAGATCCAGCTGTCGCCGGGGGACACCGGGGTCGCGCCGGGGCGCGGCGTGCAGGTCACGAGCTTCGACGCGAGCGGGCGCGCCCACGCGTCGAGCCACGCCGAGGTCGGCTTCTCGTTCGCGCCCACGTACGCGTCGGCGACCTACGAGGCGCGCGTCCGCCGGGCGCCCTCGGGCGCGCTGCCGCGCGGGATCGCGGGGCCCGTGCGCGCGCTCGTGGAGACGCGCGGGCGCGCTGCCGCGGCTCGCTCCCTGCGCGAGGAGGTGCGCCTCGACGTCGGCGGCCTCGCGGGCGCGCCGCTGGCGGGCGGCATCCCGGCGGCGCCACCGTCTGGCCTTCGCGTCATGTCCTATAACGTGCTGCGGACCAGCCCGCGCGCGACGCCGCGGCCCTTCGCGCGGGTCATCCGCGCGCTGCGACCCGACGTGCTGCTCGTGCAGGAGTGGGACGGCTTCGACGCCCGCGCGCTGCACCGGTGGGCGAGCGAGCAGCTCGGCGCCCCCTGGGGCGCGGGCGACTGGTACACGCACAGCGCCCCGCAGGACGGCGTCGCGCTGATCAGCGCCCACCCGATCGAGCGCGCGCTCGCGATCGACCTGCCCCGCGGCGCGGGCGGCGGGCGACCGCGCTTCGCCGGCGCGATCATCCGCACCCCGCTGGGGCGCGGGCTGTTCGCCAGCGTGCACCTCAAGTGCTGCGGCACGCTCGGCAGCCCCGAGGACGAGCAGCGCGTCGCCGAGGCCACGGCGATCTACGCCCGCGCCCAGGCGCTGCAGCGCGAGCACGGGCTCGACTTCGTGGTCATCGGCGGCGACCTCAACCTGGTCGGCTCACGCGCGCCCCTCGACGCGCTCACCGGGCGCGAGCGCGCCGCGGCCAGCGCCGACGCGCCGCTGCGCGTCACGACCCCGTACGTGCTCGGCGACGGCGGCTGTCACACCTGGCGCGGCGACGCCGAGAGCCCGTTCTCCCCCGGGCGGCTCGACTACGTGGTCGCGACCGCGTCGGCGCTGGCCGAGGCGCGCGCGTTCACGCTCGACAGCGGGCGGCTCTCGCCCGAGGCGCTCACGCGCTACGGCCTCGAGGCGACCGACACCGACGCCAGCGATCACCTCCCGCTCGTCGTCGAGCTGACGCGCCGCGCGTCGCCCTGACGCGCGCGGGCCTGGTTCAGCGCGAGCAGCCGCGCGAGCACCTCGCGCTGCAGCGCGGCGGGCCACTGCAGCCGCCACGGGCGTCGGCGGCCGCCGGCGCGCTCGACCGCGTAGCGCTCGCGGAACTCACAACATGCCTGTTCGGCCAGATCACTCCAGCCGTAGGCGCGCAGCGCCGCGTCGTCGAGCGCGGCGTGCAGGCGGCGCAGCGCCGCGATCTCCGGGTCGCGCGCGTCGGGGTCGTGGAACGCGTTGTACAGGCGCGTCAGGCCGCACGCGCGCGCGCGCATGAGCGCGCCGCGGCGCTCGTCGTAGGCGCGCCCGGCCTCCGAGAGCGCCGCGTCGCGCTCCCAGGCGGGCGGGAACGGGAAGGTGTCGAAGCAGTCCGAGGCCGTGTAGCGCAGGTCGTCCTTCATCGACGAGCCGAAGCGCCGCGCCCACAGCTCGTGCGCGCGCGACTGCAGCACCGCGAAGCCGGCGTCGCTGGCCAGCGCGATGACGACGAGCGTCTTGTTGAGCACGTAGCGCGCGGGCACGCGCGCGATCGCGAGGTGCTTGGAGGTGTCGGCGAGCGCGAGCACCGTCTCGAGCCCGCGGGTGGCCTCGCGCAGCTCGGGGCGGTCCCGCCAGAACCGCCACCACGGCCAGCGCGCGACGGCGGGCGCGCGCCCGGCCCGGAACGGCTTGACGCGGCGCTCGACGAGCCGCAGCAGCGCGGGCCAGCGCCCCGCCTCCTCGAGGGACATGTCCTCGAAGTGGATGACGTAGCGGCTCGGCGCGAGCGTGGGCGCGTGGTTGAGCTCCTGACCGCCGAGGTAGGGGAAGATCCGCGCGCGCCGGCGCGGGTCCCCGGCGATCAGCGCGCGCATCACCGCGGTCGGGTTGGCGCCGGGGTTGCCGTCTTCGAACACGAAGCCGTCGGCGTAGGGCTCGAGGCCCTTGAACGCGCGCCCCGCGTTCTCGCGCAGGCGCGCGGGGCCGGCGTGCCCGCCCTCGGGGAGCAGCAGCGCGGTGACGCGCGCGACCGGCCGCCCGTCGAGCGTCGGCTGCAGGGTGCATGGCCCATGGGTCATATGCACGGCGCTGACGAGCACGACCGCGTCGCCCGGCCAGCGGATCCGACGCTCGGCGGCGTAGATCGTCGCGGGCGCGGGCGCGGGCGCGTCCGGGGGCGCGACGGTGACGAGCCCCCACGCGATCCCGCGACCGCAGCACAGCGGCTCGAGCCCGGCCTCGCGCGTGTCGCCCTGGGCGACCGTGTTGGTCGCGAGCAGGCCCAGCGCGCCGCCGGGGCGCAGCAGCGCGTACGCGCGGCGGAGGAAGTACGCGACGAGGTCGGCTTGCCCGCCGCCGCCGGGGTAGCGCGCGCGCAGGTAGTCGAGGTACGTCCGCGAGAGCGCCCGCGAGATGCGAACGCCCGCGAGGAACGGGGGGTTGCCGACGATCGCGTCGAAGCCCGGGCCGCCGGCGCGGTCGGGGTCGAAGACCTCGGGGAACGCGAGCGACCAGTGCAGCGGCGCGAGCGCGTGGGGACAGCGCGCGCGCGTCTCCGTGAACGCGCGCCGCAGGCTCGCGCGCGCCTCCTCGTCCCCGCGGCGCAGCGCGGCCGCGCGCGCGCGCAGCTCGAGCTCGCGCCGGCGCAGCTCGACGCGGGACGGCCCGCGCGTCCCGTCGAAGCGCGCGGCGATCAGCGCGTCGCCGACGACGCGCGCCCCGCCGGATCCGCGCGCGTCCACCCTAGCTCTTCGCTCTCGACGACGCGCGCGAGCCTCGGCCGCGGTGACGCCGATGAGCGCGTCGCCGACCCGCAGCCCGTGATCGACGAAGGTGAAGGGGCGCGTGTCCGCGGCGCACTCGAGCCACAGCGAGAGCGCCGCGATCCGCAGCGCGAGCGGGTCGAGATCGACGCCGTGCAGGCAGCGCTCCGCGATCGCGACCCGATCCGCGCGGGCGCTCGCCGAGGTGCCGAGCGCGGCGCTCAGCGCCCGCAGGGTCGCCAGCAGCAGCGCGCGCGCACCCGGCGGCCGGATCGCAGACCCGCAGCGCGAGCACGCGCGCGCGCGCCGGCGCCGGACCGAGCGTCGACAGCACGGGCGCGAGCGTCCGCGCGACGATCTTCGTCGTCAGCGCGCGGGGCGTGTAGTGGGCCCCGGCGTCGCGCAGGCGCGGGTCGAGCACGGGGCGCGGCGCGCCGGCGGGCGAGCGCGCCGCGTCGAGCGACGCGCAGCCCTGCAGCGCCCGGGTCAGCGCTGCCGGGCTGCCCGCGCTGGCGAGCGCGGCCCTCGTCGCCCGCGGCAGCGCGTCGAGACCAATCTGCTTGCAAAGCCAGGTCGCGCGACGTCGCGGCGGGCGCGCGAGCACGGCCGCGAGCTCGACGACGACGCGCCACGGACCGAGCGCGAGCGCCGGCCCGGCGCAGCGGGCGAGCGACCAGCCGCGGAGGTGCTCGTAGACGGCGCCGAGGTGCTCGACCGGCAGCGCCGCGCTCGCGTCGTCACCTGTCTCATCAGTCAGTATCGCACGGAGGGCGCGCGCGACGCTGTCGTTGGGGAGCTGGGCGGCGTCGATCGACGACGTGCGCGCGGGGTCGAACAGCGCCCCGCCCCGCCGCTCGTGCTGCGCGCGGGACCAGGACGCGAGCGTGGCCCAGCCGCCGCGCGCCGCGCCCGACTCGAGCCCTCGCAGCAGCCCCGCGGGATCGATCGTCGGCTCAACGAGCCCCCGCGCCCGCGCGAGCGTCAAGAACACCACCCGCGCCACGACGATCACGAGCGCGTCGCGTAGCTCGGCGAGCGAAGTCGCCCGCGCCGCCGCGTCGTCGCCCTCGCGCAGTCCGTCGAGCAGCGCGTGCAGGGCCCACGGCGCCCGTCCGGCGAGGACGCGCGCGCGCGCTTCTGGTGCGCGTGGCTCAGGCGGGCTCATCGCGGCGTACCGCGCGAGTGTGCCACAGCCCGTCGCGCGCCGCGGGCCGACGGCGCGACCGAGCGCGCGCGCGTTTATACTCACGGACATGGCGCGCCGCCTCGCTCCGTCCCTCGCCCTCGCCCTCATCGCCCTGACGCCGCTGACGAACGCCCGCGCCGCCGAGGGCGACGCGGGCCGCATGATCGAGTGGACCGAGAACGGACCCAACGCGTCGCCGGGCGGCTACCACGGGCGCGTCATGGTGCTCGAGGCCGACGGCACGCGACGCTCGTATCACTGGGGCGGATCGCTGTGCAGCCACGTGCAATTCGAGGAGACGCTCGTGCGCCGCCTGTTCGACGTGTTCCGCTCGGGCGCGCGGCTGCGCGTGGCGGCGCAGTACCGGTTCTCGACCTATGAGCCCACGGGCGCCGCGCGCTCGCGGGAGCCGTCGCGCTGTATCGTCGGCTTCACGCTGACGCCGGCGCAGTGAGCCGCGTCGACGATCGCGAGGACGCCGCTGGGGCGCGCCCGAGGCCGGCGCGGGTCCGCCCACGCGCGGCGCGGCGCCTGGACGCGCGGCGCGGTCTGCTAGGATCGTCCTGCATCCGCGAGCCATGGACGCCAACAAGCTCATCGTCCTGCAGTCGATCGACTACGCCATCCACCCGCACTGCGGGATCTGCGGCTGGTCCGACCTCTCCGCCGACGGCTGGGGCTACTGCGACGCGCACGAGTACGAGCACCGCAAGCACTCCGAGCAGCGCAGCCGCCTCAGCGTCCACCGCAGCGGCTCGTGCCCGGAGTTCTCGCTCGACGAGCAGAAGCTCGCGGCGCTCGGCCTGCACGCGTTCCGCGAGTTCGTGCGCTGACGGTCAGCTCGGCGGGCTCGCAAGCTCCTGACCTCTCGTTCCTGTCTGTTGGATCAGCTCCTCGAGCGCCTGAATCGCGCCCGAGATCCGCAGCATCGTGCGCTCCACCTCGCCGCGGCGCGTCTCGAGATCCGCGAGCAGCCGCTTGCCTGACTCGTGCTCCTCGCGCAGCGTGGCGATCCGTGCCTCAATACGTTCCTTCATAGTGTCGCTCCCACGCGCGATCTTGACCCGCGCGCGCCCCCCAGGGTACATCGGCGTCACGACGCGGGGTCGCGTATATTCCGTTCGCGAGACTACAGGGATGCGAGCCGCGATCTGGGGGCTGCTGCGTGCGTCCGACGCCGAGGTGCTCGCTGCCGCGGTCCAGACGCTCGCGCGTCGACACGGCACGCGGACCTTCACGCCGCACGTGACCGTGCTCGGCGGGCTCACGCTCCGCGGCGACGAGCCCTCGCGCGAGCTGCTGACGCGCGCGCGCGAGCTCGCGGCGAGCGTCGCGGCCTTCGACGTCGAGGCGAGCGCGCCGCAGCACAGCGCGGCGCCGCTGCGCGCGGTCGTGCTGCCGCTCGCGCCCACGCCTGAGCTGCTCGCGCTGCGCCGAACGCTGCGCGAGCTCGGGTGCGCGGCGCCGAGGCGCGCTCGCCCAGCGCCGGAGGCGACTACTCGCCGCACATCAGCCTGCTCTACGGCGCGCTGCCGTCGGCCACTCGCGCCGCGATCGCGCGCGACGAGCTCGCGCGCGCGCTCGCCCGGCGCTGGACGATCGACGCGCTCGCGCTCGTCAGCGCGGGCGCGTCGACGTGGCGCGACGTGACCCGCTGGCGCGAGCTCGGACGGGTCGCGCTCGCGGGCGCGCCGGAGCGCGCCGGCTAGCGCGGCGACACCTCATGTCCCCATGGTCATGTTCGTCGCGCGCGTGGTCACACGTACACGTCGAACTCCTTCCCGCAGTGCGGGCACTCGTAGTAGTGCTCGACCTCGGTGTCCGAGGCCGGCGTGTACGGGTTGCCGTGCGTCACCGTGCTGCCGACGTAGTACACGCCGCGCTTGTGGCACTTCCGGCACTGCTTGTCCTTCTCGAATTCCCGCGTTGATCCTCGTCCGCCCCAATTCGCGCCCATCGTCGTCCCTCCTCTGCGGCGCCGCGCCGCCCTGCTCGCCCCGTCACCGCTCCAGCAGCTCGCCGATCACCGCGCCCTCGCTGAGGCGTATCGGCCGGGCCGCCGGCGTCACCAGCTCGAGCTCGGGATCGATCCCGAGGCCGGTGAGCACCGTCGCGTACACGTCGCTGATCGTGCGCGGGTCCTTGACCTCGCGCCCGCCCTCGGGGTCGGTGGAGCCGATCACCTGCCCGCCCCGAACGCCGCCGCCCGCGATCGCCACGCTGAAGCCGTGCGGCCAGTGGTCGCGGCCTTCGAAGCGGTTGAGCCGGGGCGTGCGCCCGAACTCGCCGACGCACAGCACGGCCGTGTGACGCAGCGTGTCGCGCTCGCGCAGGTCCTCGACGAGGCTGGCGAGCGCGGGGTCGAGCGCGCGAACGAGCCGCGCGTGCACGCCGTGGTTGTCGATGTGGCTGTCCCAGCCGCGCAGCGTGACCTCGACGCAGCGCACGCCGACCTCGACGAGGCGGCGCGCGGCCAGGCACCCGCGCCCGAACGGCGTGTCGCCGTAGCGGGCGCGCGTCGCCGCGGGCTCCTCGTCGAGCTCGAAGGCGCGCAGCTGCGACGACCGCATCATGCGGCGCGCCGCCGCGACGGTCTCGCCGTGGCGCGTGGCCTCGCGAACGCCCGCGCGCCCGCGCGCGAAGCCGCGCTCGAGCACCTCGAGATCATCGAATCGCCGGGCCGCGCGGGCCTCGGGCACCGGCGAGCGCACGTCGGGCAGGGGCGCCGCCGGATCGCCGATGAGGAAGGCGTCGAGCGCCGCGCCGAGGAAGCCGCCGCGCCCAGGCCAGCGACCGGGGAGGATCGAGACGTGCCGCGGGATCTCGGCGCCGTCCTCGGGCAGCTGGTCGCACACGAGGGCGCCGACCGCCGGGTGCACCACGGTCGGGTTGGGGCGAAAGCCGGTCTTGACGAAGTACGTCCCGCGCTCGTGGTCGCCCTCTTTGCTCACGAGCGATCGCACCAGCGAGATCGAGCCCATCTGCGCGGCGGTGCGCTCGAGCCCCGCCGCGAGCTGGACGCCCCGGACCGCGGTGTCGATCGCCCGGGTGCCCGCCGACACGCGCGCGCCGGGGTGCGGATCGAAGGTCTCGAGCTGGCTGGGGCCGCCGTCGAGCCACAGCAGGATGATCGCGCCGGGGCGCGCCCGCGCCTGTCCTTCGCGCCCGGCGAGCGCGCCGCGGCGACGCCTGAGAGCCAGGCAGCGCCGCCGAGGCCGGCGAGCCCGAGCAGCGCGCGGCGCCCCAGCGCCCCGCGAGACCTGTCCCGAGGAGCTAGTCGCAACGCGCGAGGCGGCCGCCGCGTCAGTGGCTCCACGCGAACTCCGTGGTGTTGAGCAGCGCCCAGTACAGATCGGCGAGCGCCTCGGCGCGCGCCGGGCCGCGGGCGCCCGCGAGCCAGGCCGTGAAGTGCTCGCGCTCGCCCGCGCGCGGCCGTCGCGTCAGCACGGCGAGGAACGCGAGCTCGACCGCGCGCGCGCGTCGTCGGGCGCGAGCGCGGCGATCCGCGTCGCGGCGTTGCCGACGAGGTCGCTGCCGATGCGCTTGTGGATCAGCGCGCCGTTGAGCAGCAGCAGGCGCTGCGGGATGGTGCCGCCGTCGCCCTGCAGCTCGTCCTCGCCCGCGTCGCCGTAGCGGCGCACGAACTCGGCCTCTTGCCCGTAGCGCGCGAGCCGGAGCAGCACGTGCGAGTCGCGATCCACGGTCTCGAGCGAGGCAGACTGCAGCAGCGCGCCGACGACCTGTTCGGGGCGCAGCCGCGTGATCGGGAACCGATCCCACGCGGGCGCCCCCTCGGCGACCTCCGGCGCGTCCGCGACCGCCGCACGGCTCTCGCGCGCGAAGGCCTCGGTCGCCGCGATCGTCCGGATCAGCGCGTGCAGATCGTAGCCCCCCTCGGCGAAGCGCGCGGCGAGCCGCGTCAGCGCCTCGGGGAGCGGGCCCTCGAGCGGGAGGTCGTCGACGGGCTCGACGAGCGGGCGACCGAGCATCAAGGTCCACACGCGGTTGACGGTCGCGCGCGCGAACGCGTCGTTGTTCGGGTGCGTCACCCAGCGCGCGAGCCGCTCGCGCGGCGCACCGTCCTTCGGCAAGAGCTCCGGCGAGAACGGCACCTGCGGCGCGATCGTCCGCGTCGCGCCGGCGGCCTGATCCTCGTACTCGTAGGCGCCGCGCAGCTCTTGGAGGCCGCGCACGCTCACCCCGGCGCCGCCGAAGAACGCCGCGAGGCCCTGAAAGTCCCGCTGCGTCCAGCGCGAGTCGAAGGGGTGATCGTGACACTCGGCGCAGTCGAGCCGCGCGCCGAGGAACGCCCGGCTCACGCGACCGGCGAGCGCGGCCTCCTCCGGGATCGCGCCGTCGGGCTTGATCGACGCGGTCACGAAGTTGGTCGCGGGCCGCTGCGTCCACAGGCCGTCGCTCGCGATCAGCTCGGCGACGAGCTCGTCGTAGGGGCGGTTCTCGATGATCTGGTCGGAGAGCCAGGCGACGAACAGGCGGCGGCGGTAGAAGATCAGCGAGCCCTGCTCGACGCCCACCGTCGCCCGCGCGAGCCGCTCGGCGAGGTAGTCGGCGCAGCGGCGATCAGCGAGCAGGCGCGCCGTCCACCACGCGAGCGCCCGCTCGTCGCCCGCGCGCTCGCGCAGCGCCTCGAGCGCGCGGAGCTCCTCGACCGACAGGATGGTGCCGGCGAGCGCGAGCGAGAGCCGGCGCGCGACGGTCAGCGCGTCCGCGCGGCTCGCCGGCCGCGGGCCGCGATCGAGCGCGGCGTCGACCTCCGCCGCGCCAGCGCGGTCCTGTTCAGAACGCGGCCGCCTGGGCGGGGCGCAGCGACGCGACCTCCGGGGCGCAGCGCGGGCGCAGCGTCAGCGCGCAGGCAACCACGATCCCCGCGGCGACGGCGACGAGCGCCGCATCCTTCAACCAGGGTCTCGAGGCGACGAGGCTCACGCGCGCGCGCGACGTCCCGGGGCGACGACGCGGCGGCGGGCCGCGACGACGGGACGCGCCCGGACAGTATCGGCAGGGCCGCCCGCGCTGTCGAGCCTGGCTGACTGTTGGACCATATTTGTCACCAGCCGCGCGACCGACCGCGCGCGTGAACGAGCCGCGTCGGGCCGACGGCGCGTCCTGGCGCGCCGCCGACCGCCGCCGGCCGCACCTCCCAGTCCCCGTCCCGCCCTCGACGCGGCCCCGGGCGCGCGCCGACGTGGGCGCGCTTGGACCCACGCGCGCGCCGACGCGAGCGCGCTTGGACCCACGCGCGCGTCTCGTGGTTTCGTTGCACGCTCACGTTGCCCTCGCGAGCGCTCGCCGCTAGGTTCCTGCGGTGACCTCCCGTGTGTGTGTGCGCCCTCGCGGGCGTCGTCGTCGTGACGCGCTCCGCTCGCGCGCGCGGATCGGCGTCGCGCTGCTGCTGCTCGCCGGCTGCTCCGCCCCGACCGCAGACAACAAACCTGCTCCTACAGACATCTCAGCAGCGACGCCGGCCGCGGCCGCCCCCGCGCCGATCCCCGCGCCGCCGCAGCCGACGGACGCGCTGCTGCGGGCCCGGGCGATCGGCCGCTGGCTCGAGGCGAACACCGTCGAGACCGCGGTCGGCCGCGTGTGGCCGGTCGACGCGCTGGTACCCGAGCGCGTCTCGATGACGCTCGACAGCGGCGTCGCCGGCGACGTGCTGCTGTTCGTCGGGCTCTCCCGCGCGAGCGAGGACGCGGAGGCCCGCGCGGCCGCGCTGCGCGGCGCGGACGCGCTCGTGGCCGCGCTCGATCTCCTGACGACGCCGCCCGACCCAGCCGCGGCCGCGCAGACACCCGCGCCGATCGTCGCGCCGACGCCCGAGCGCCGGGCGAGCCTCTACGCCGGCCTCGCGGGCGTCGGCCTCGCGCTCCACCACGCCGATCAGCTCGCCGGCGATGATCGCTACGCCCCGGCGATCGAGCGAGTGCTCGCGCAGCTCGAGCGCTGGGCGATCGCGGAGGGCGACGGGGTGTACTGGAGCGATCAATTCAACGACGTGCTGTTCGGTGACGCCGGCACGACGCTGCTGCTCGCGTTCCTCGGCGATCAGCGGGACGACGCGCGCGCGCGCCGGCTCGCGCTCGCCGGGGCGCGACGCCTGGCGTCACGCGCGGTCCCGGGCGAGCGCGGCGTGCACTGGATGTTCCGCCGCGACAAGCCCTTCAACCTGCCCAACTTCAGCCACGGGACCGCCGGGGTCGCGTACACCCTCGCGACCGTCGCCGCGCTCACGGGCGACGACGCGCTGCGCGAGCGCGCCGCCGCCGGTGCCGAGTACCTCGACTCGCTCGCGCGGACCGAGGACGGCGGCTACGCGGTCCCCTACGGCTTCCCGCTCGAGCACTGGGTGGGCGAGTATTCGTTCGGCTGGGCCCACGGCGTCGCCGGCACCGCGCGGCTGTTCGTCCGCCTCGGGCAGAGATCCGGCGAGCGGAGCCCGCCGCCCGCGCTGCGGGGGATCGCCGTGACGCTGCGCCGAAGCGGCCTGCCCGATCCGCCAGCCGCGCCGCTGATCGAGTCGCCCACGCGCTGGGACCTCCGCTTCGGCCGGGCCGGCGTGCTGTGGCTCGCGCCCCAGCTCGCGCGGGCGCTCGACGAGCCCGAGCTCGACGCGCTCTCCGTCGCGATCGAGCGCGCGCTGCTCGACGCCGGGAGCGAGGAGGGCGACGGGCTGTACTGGGAGACCGAGCCGCCGGAGTTCATGGGCGTGCCCGGCCGCGCGCGCTTCTGCGGGCTGCTGCACGGCGCGGCGGGGATCGGGCTGAGCTTGCTCCGGGTCGACGCGACGCGCCGCGGCCTCGCGGCGCGCGTCGCCACGCCCGACGATCCCTTCGCGTGGACGCCGACCCAGCGCGCGCCGTGAGGGGGGCGCGCGCGCGTTCGTACATGTCCGTGTAGACATGTTCTACGCGCGCGAGGGAACGCGCTATCATGCCGCCAGAGGACTGTGCAGGAGGAACGCGCTCGCCCGCAGGCCGCGAAGGCAGGATGGCCGCGCCGCGCGCTCACCGGGCTGCTCGGGCTCGTCGCGCTGGTGTTCGGCCTCTCGCTCGTGGCGACCGCGCCGATCGTGCAGCTCGCGGCGCTCGGCTACCTCCTGCACGCGGGCGGGCGCGTCGCCGCCAGCGGGCGGCTGCGCGACGGCCTCCCCGGGCTCGCCACGGCCGCCCGCGTCGGCGCGGCCGCGCTCGGGATCTGGCTGCTGCTGTGGATCCCGCGGCTCGTCGCCTCGCTCGCGCGTTCGTCCTGGCTCATCGATCCGGCCGGCGCGGGCGCTCGCTGGCTCGGCGGCCTGGCGGTCGCGCTGCTCGTGCTCGTGCTGCTCCACGTCGTCGCCGCGAGCGCGCGCGGGGGGCTGCTGCGGCACTACCTCGTGCCCCGCCCCCGTCGCGAGGCGCGCGCGCTGCGGGCGCTGTGCTCACGCGAGGGCTACGCCCGCGCACGAGATGTCGTTTGGGACACCTTGCAGTCGACGCGCGCGCTCGCGCTGCTGTGGCTCGGCGCCCGCGGGCTCCTGCTCGGCGCGCTCTGGCTGCTCGTGCCGACCACGCTGCTCGCGATCGGCGCGCGCGCCCCCCTCGCGGCGACGCTCGGCGTGCTGCTGACCGCCGGCGCGACCCTCTACCTGCCGTTTATCCAGCTCCGGCTCGCGCGCGAGGATCGCCTCGGCGTCGCGCTCGAGCTCGACGTCATCCACCGGGCCTACGCCGGCGCGCCGCTGGCCATGGCCGCGTCGCTGCTCGTCACGGTCGGCGCCGCGCTGCCGCTGTACCTGCTGAAGATCGAGCTGATGCCGCGCGAGCTGCTGTGGCTGCCGGGCGCGCTGTTCGTCATCTTCACGCTGCCGGCGCGCCTGCTCTGCGGCTTCGCGCTCGCGCGCGGGCTCGCGCGCGAGCGCCCGCGCCACCGCGCCCTGCGAGCGCTCGGCTGGATCATGGCGATCCCGATCGCGGCGCTCTACGGCGTGCTCCTGTACTTCACGCAGCACATCACGTGGTTCGGCACGTGGGGCCTGTACGAGCAGCACGCGTTCCTGCTGCCCACGCCGCTCCTCGGCGCGTGGTCGTGATCGCGACTTGTCGCGCGCCCGCCCGGCTCGCTACGGTGGGCACGGGAGGACCGACGGATCATGCACGAGACATCGACGGTCGACGCTCCCTGCGGAGGCGCGGACGATCGCCCGTCCGCGCGCGACGCGACCGACTTCGTGCGCGCGGCCCTTCGCGCGCGCGGGCGGCTCGCGGCCGACCTCCGAACACGCGCGAGCGGTGACGCGGAGCTCGCCGGGTGGCTCGCGCGCGTCCACGCCGAGGACGCGCCGCGCGAGGATCGAGCGCTCTGGCTGCGTCGCCGCTGCGACGCGGCCGCGAGCGAGTGGATCCTGGCGGCCGTGTTCGCGCGCGCGCTCGAGGATCACGGGCTCGCTGGCGCCGACGGGCCATGGCTCGCCGGCCCGGTAGCCCTCGCGCGCGAGCGGGCGTTCTACGCGGCCGCGCCCGCTCGCGACGCGCGTCACTACGCGCTCGCGGCCCTGCGCCAGCTCGCCCGGGCGCCCGCGCTCTCGGAGCTGCTGGCCGCGCTCACGCCCCACGTCGCGGCGGCGCTGTCCGGCACGCCCGCCACGGCGCTCGCGCCCTCGCCCGCCGGCGCGCGCGAGCTGCTCGCGCTGGCGCGTGAGCCCGACGCGGCGTCCCCTGCGACGCGCCTCGACGCCGCCGGCGAGCGCCTGCTCGGCGACCTCTACCAGGCGCTCAGCGACGACGCGCGCGAGCGCTACGCGCTGCTGCAGACGCCTGACTTCGTCGCCCGCTACCTCCTCGACCACGCGCTGGAGCCCGCGCTCGAGGCGTTCCCGCTCGCCGAGGTCGACCTGCTCGATCCAGCCTGTGGAAGCGGACACCTCCTGATCGACGCGTTCCGCCGCGTCCTCGCGCGTCAGCGCGCGGCCGCGCCCGGCGCGAGCGCTCGCGAGCTGGCCGCGCGCGCGCTCGCGGCCGTCGCGGGCGTCGACCTCAACCCGCGCGTCGTCGCGATCGCGCGCTTCCGCCTGACGCTCGCCTACCTCGACGCCGCCGGCCTCCGCGAGCCGAGGCGCCGACCGCCGCGGCTGCGGCTCGCGGTCGGCGACGCGCTGATCGCCGGCAAGCGCGACGCGACGCCCGACGACGACGAGGCCGACGCGCTGCTGCGCCGCCGCTACGCGGTGGTGCTCGCCAACCCGCCGTACATCACGGTCAAGGATCCCGAGCTGCGCGCGCGCTACCGCCGGCTCTACCCCGACTCGACCGCAGGCAAGTACGCGCTCTCGGCCCCGTTCCTCGAGCGCTGCTTCGAGCTCGCGCGCGCCGGCGGCTTCGTCGGCCAGATCACCGCGAACTCGTTCACGCGTCGACGCTTCGGCAAGCCGCTCATCGAGCGCGTGCTGAACCGCGTGGACCTGCGGCGGGTCGTCAACGCCGAGGGCGCCTACATCCCCGGTCACGGCACGCCGACGATCCTGCTGTTCGGGCGCAACCAGCCCCCCGCGAGCGCGTCGGTCCACGCGATCCTCGCGAGGCGCGGCGAGCCCAGCGTGCCGCGTGATCCGGCCCGCGGCCACGTGTGGACGAGCATCGCCGCGCGCGGCGACGAGCTCGGCTACGAGGACGACTTCATCACCGTCGAGGCGCTGCCCCGCGCGGCGCTCGCCCGGCACCCGTGGTCGCTGCGGGGCGGCTGCGCGCGCGCGCTGCAGGAGCACCTCGAGCGCCGCGCCCCCGCGCGCCTCGGCGACCTCGCGACGTCCATCGGCTTCATGGCGATCACCGGGGAGGACGAGTGCTTCGCGCGCCCCGCGGGCGCCTGGCGTCGGGGACAGGCTGAGGCCGCGTGGCTGCGACCGCTGGCGACGGGCGAGGACCTCCGCGACTGGCAGCTCGATCGCCGTCGCCCGCTCGAGCTGCTGTTCCCCTACGAGGGCGACGCGCTGCGGCCCCCCGCGCGCTACCCCGCGCTCGCGCGCATGCTGTGGCCGTACCGCGAACTGCTCGCGCGGCGGCGCTGCTTCGGCGGCGAGAGCCGACGCGCGCAGGGCCGCCCGTGGTACGGCTACCACCAGATCCCGCTCGCGCGCCTGCGGAGCCCGCTCGTGATCGCCTACGCCGAGGTCGCGACCCACAACCACTTCGTGCTCGATCGCGGCGCGCACCTCTTCAACCAGACCGCGCCGACGATCCTCCTCGACGCGCGCGCCGACGAGGACGATCACCTCGCGCTGCTCGCCTACCTCAACAGCTCGCTGGCCTGCTTCTGGATGAAGCAGGTCGCCTACAACAAGGGCGCGCGCGGCCAGGGCGGCGGGCTGACGGCCGCCGACTGGGAGCAGTTCTACCAGTTCAGCGGCTCGCGCCTGCGCGCGCTGCCGCTGCCGCCGCTCGACGCCCAGGCCCGGGCACAGAGCATCGAGCTCGCGCGCGAGCTGCACACGCTCGCCGACGAGCGCGGCCGCGTCGCCGCGCTCAGCGAAGAGTTCGATCGCGCGCGCGACGGCCCCTCGCTGCGCGCCGCGATCGCCCGGCGTCGCGCCGCGCTGCGCGAGCTCGAGGCCCGGCTGCGCGCGCTGCAGGAGCGCCTCGACTGGCTGCTCTACACGGCGCTCGACCTCTGTGACGCGGCGTGCGTGGGCGACGAGCGCGAGGTCCCGCCGGGCGGGCGCGCCTTCGAGCTCGCGCTGGCTCGCCGCGCGCTCGCCGGGCGGCCGGGCCAGCGCTACCTGGAGCGCTGCCGACTCCCGGACGCGGAGCGCCTGGCCCGACGCGCGGCGGACCCCGGACCGCTGCTCGCCGCGCGGCTCGCCGCGATCGCGCGCTCCCGCTGGCTGTCGACCCTCGAGCGACCTGTCTACAAGCGCATCTACCGGGAGGGCTTCCGCGACCCCGCCGAGCCGCAGGCGCTCGCCCGCGCCGGGCGCCGCTGGCTGCAGGATCGGATCGAGCGCGCGCTCGCGTCGTCGCCCTGCCCCCGCGCCGCCGACGAGCTCACGCGCGGCTGGGACGCGGCGCCGGTTTTACCTGTCCTCGAGGTCGTGTTTGAGCGGACGCCGCGCGACGCCCCCGCGCTCGCGGAGGAGCTGCTCGCGCGGGCGGCCGCGCCCTACCTCGCGCGTCAGCGCTACCGCGACGCCGGGCTGGAGAAGCGCGCGCTGTGGGAGCGCGCGTGGGCGCTGCAGGATCTCGAGGACCGCGGCGCGGCGGCCCCGGGCGCCATGTCTCAGCTCGGCGCGCTCCCCCGCTACGCCGCCCGCGACTACCGCGGCGAGCTCCAGCGCCTGCGCGGCAAGCTCGACGCGCCGCGCGAGCGCTACATTCGCTATCCGCAGGCCGGCCCCGACGGCCGCGACCTCTACGCCTGGGCCGGCTGGGACGCGCTCACGCGGGCGCGCGCGCTCGCGTCGCTGCACCGCGCGCGCGCCGAGGAGGGCGCGCCGGCGGCGCTGCTCGCGGCGCTGCTCGACGGGATCGACGAGCTCCTCCCCTCGCTCGCGCGCTGGCACACGGACGCGCGCGAGCGCGAGGACCTGGCGCTCGCGGCGTTTCGGCGCCTCGTCGAGACCGCGCGCCGATAGCCGAGCTCAGCCGCCGCCGTCGCTCCACAGCAGCGTCACGCCGTCGTCGTCGCAGCGGAAGCCGGGCGCGTCGGGGACCGACGCGAGCAGGGCCGGCAGCCGCCGCTCACACAGCGCGCGCGTCGTGTCCTCGGGCAGCACGAGGCGCGGCGTCTCGTCCTGCGGCGACGGGTACAGGCCCGCGATCATGAACTCGGGCGTCGCCAGCAGCGCGCCGACCACCCGGCGCGCGGCGTCCTCGAGCTCGCCGCGCGCGCGCGCGTGCACGGATGTCTCCCAGGACATGCCCGTGAGCGCCTCGAGCAGCGCGCGCTCCTCGCTCGCGATCGCCGGCGCGCCGAGGACCCGATCGGCCAGCGCGGCCGCCAGCTCGCCGAAGCTCGCCCGCGCCTGCGCGTCCGCGTGATCGAGCAGCCGGTCGACGAGGTCGCCCTCGCCCGCGCCCTCCAGCGCGGCGTGCCGCGGGCCGGCGAAGCCCGGGTCGAGCCCCTCGGCCGCGCGCGACTCCCACATCAGCAGCGCGCCCCAGTCGAGGCCCCGCTGCCCGAGTTCCTCCTCGGACAGGCGCGCCCCGAGCCCGCGCAGCAGCGCCTCGTCCTCCCACGCGTACGGGTACGGGAAGCGCCCCGGCGTGGCCCAGTCGAGCGCCTGGCTCGCGCGGTCGAGCAGCGCCCAGGGGTCGCGGCGGTGCAGCGCGTCGCCGAGGCCGTTGCCCGGCCGCTCCGGATCGCGCTCGGGCGCGTAGGGATCAAACAGCGCCGGCAGCGGCGCGCTCGCGTCGCCCTCGGGCAGGCGCGAGCCCGCGGCGCACTCGCCCGCAGGCGCCTGGTTGAGCGCCGGGTGCACGACGAGCTCGACCGCGAGCGTCCGCGGCGAGAAGCCGCTGTCGACGAAGCGCGCGGTCAGCTCGAGCAGCGCGTCGCGCTGCCCCTCGTTGCGCGGGTAGCCGTGGGCCATGGTCAGGCGCGCGCCGGCGAGCTGGGCCCACGCGCTGTCGACCAGGCGCATCGCGACCATCATCGCGAGCGCCTCCTCGGGCGTCGGCGCCGCGTCAGCCGCGGCCGTGACCGGCCCGTCGTCCCGCAGCCGCTCGAGCCCGAGCCGCAGGCGCGCCTCGACGTCGAGCGCGGTCGCGCCCGCCGGCAGCGGGCCCGCGAGATAGGCTGGCACTTCGAGCAGGTCACCCTCGTAGCCCGGCGCGAGCGCGCCGCAGTCCCGCGCGCCCCAGGGCGCGAGCCACCCGTCGTCGGCGAAGCCGGCGTAGCGGAACGCGGCGTGCACCTCCTCCTCGGCGCGCCCTCGGCTGTCCCCATAGACAGCTCGATCGAGCCGCGCCGGGTGCGGCCAGAAGCGATCGAGCGCGGGGTCGGCGTGATCGGTGACCGAGGCCTCGTCGTTGTGGCAGGCGAGGCACTCGCCGCGGCGCCCGAGCAGCAGCGCCTCGAAGCTGCGGCCGAAGTTGGTCCGGCGCGCGCGCTCCAGCTCCTCGGCCGTGACGTTGTTGCCCTGGATCGGCGCGATCATGCGGGTCAGCAGCCGGGCGCGCAGCGCCGGCGTCACGTCGTCGAGCCGCAGGCTGCTCTCGATCAGATCGCCGAGCCCCCAGGGCTCGCCGAACGCCTCGTCCGGGTCGTGATCGCGGACGTGCTCGGCGAGCGCCGCGTCCTCGCCGGCCGCGCGCGCGGGCCCGTGGCACATCGTCATCCCCCGCCCCCCGCCGCGCGGCAGCTCGATCAGCTCCTCGAGCACGACGCGCCAGCGCTGCACGAAGCGCGGATCGTCGGTCAGGCCGCGCGCGAGCAGCCGGCGCCCGTCGAGCCCGGCCGCGTCGAGCTGCGCGACGTAGTCCGCCAGCACCCGCGCCTCGCGGACGCCCCGGGGCGGTCGCCCCTGCAGGCGCGCGAGCGCCCGGTGCACGAAGGCCTCGTCGTCCGCGAGGCAGCCGGTCGCGTCCCGTCGCGCGCTCGCGGGCGCGCCGATCACCGCGCCCATCGGGAGGTCGTCCGGGAGGTCGTCGTGCAGCTCGTAGGAGCACGCGTCGACGAGCGTCGCGGACGCGAGCGCGAGCGCGAGCGCCCCGGCGCGCCGCCGACTCACGCGCCCTCCGTGACGCCGAACAGCGTCGACGCGAGCCAGGCGCGCGCGGAGCCCTCGTCGCTCGCCGCGCGCACGCTGCTGACCCCAAAGCCAGGCGCCGTCAGCGGATCGATCCCGAGCGCGAGCAGCAGGCCCATGCGCAGCTCGGCCGGGCTCACGAAGCTGGTCGCGCGCCCGCTCTCCTCCTCGATCGCCCCGACGACGCCCGCCGCCGACGCGGCGATCGGCCCGCCGATCAGCACCGTCACGTAGCCGTGGGACCAGTGCCCGAGGCCCGCGCGCGCGTCCTCGACCCAGGGCGTGCGCCCGAACTCGCTGGTGATCGCGATCAGCGTGTCGTCGAGCTCGAGCTTGTCCGGGTCCTGCTCGCCCGGCGCGTTGATCCGCTCGAGCAGCGCCGCGAGCGTGTGCGGGTAGTTGCGCGACGCGTAGTCCAGGTGCGACGCGTGGGTGTCGTGCCCGCCGTCGTAGGTCGGCCGCAGGCCGCTGTCGATCCACAGGGCGTAGCGCGCCGCCTGGTCTTCGGGTCGGGTGAGCAGGTGCGTCGCCACGCCCGCCGCCTGCCGCGGCGTGGAGCTCTCGAGCTCGCCGCAGGCCGAGCTGATCGGCAGGCCGAAGATCGACGGCGGCAGCAGCGACGCGAGCTCGTCCGCGCGCGCCCGGACCTCGTGGGCCTGCGCGAACGCGTCGAGCCCGGCTGAGCGCGCGCCGGCGAGGCGCGCCCGCGCCCGCGCGATCCGGCCGCGCACGAGCGCGTCGTGGGCCGCGGCGCCGCCGTTCACCGCCGATCGCTCGAGCAGCGAGACCAGCAGCGGCAGCGTCGCCAGGTTGAGCTCCAGCGGGCGCGCGCCGTCGGGCAGCAGGCCCACGGCCGCCGCCGTGCTCAGGTTGTCCGTGACCGGCTCCGTGCCGGCGCGGACCACCGCCGCGAGCGGCGCGACCCGGTTCGGGTCGAGCGCGCCGAGTCGATGCTGCACGTGCGCGCCCGTGCCCGCGAGCTCGGGCCTGCCCAGACCGACCCCGGTCAGCGCGAGCGGGATCGCGGTCGCGTGCGGCTGCTGATCATGCCGCGTCACGATCACGCGCGCGCGCGCCAGCACGTCCGGACGCGACCACAGCGGCCACGTCCACGGGCCCAGGTGCACCTTCACGCCCTGCGCGTCGCTCGCGAACGGGCGCGTCAGCCCGCCGTCGCCCGCGAGCACGCCCTCGGGCGCGCAGCTCGTCGCCCGCGACGCGACGTCGAAGGCGTGGAGGTAGCGCCCCGCGCCCGCGCCCCAGCCCGGCACGCAGTAGAACGTGTCCCACGGGCACAGCCCGCCGTAGAGGAACAGCTCGAGCACACGTCGCGTCGGCGGCAGCTTGAGCGCGGCCGCAGGCGGCCTGCCCGCGCCGACACGCGCGGGCGCCCGCGCGCCGGGGACCAGCGCGCGCGCCCCGCGGCCGCCGTCAGCGTCGCGCCGGCGGCGAGCCCCCTGAAGCAAGCGTCTGCGCCCGTGGTCCACCTGTCTCGAAGTTCCTGAGCGAAGCGTACCGCCTCCGCGTGACGATGTCCCCGCCCGGCTACGGCATCGCGACGCACACGCCGACGCCCGCGACCTCGGGCGGCGCCTGCTGGGGATCCTCGTACCAGGCCACGCACTCGGTGCCCGGCAGCTCGCACGCCGAGGCCGGATCGCCCATGTCCGCCACCCCGTCGAGGTCGGCGTCGAACTCGCTCCAGTCGCAGTGCGGCGCGCAGCAGCCGCTCTGCCCCTCGCACGCCGGCGCCGGGTACAGCGAGGGATCGATGCACACCGTGCCCGAGTTGCAGACGTTGACGAACTCGCAGGGCGTCCCCGCGGGCGCCTGGCCGTCGCTCGCGTCGAGCACACAGCCGAAGCTCTGCGAGTCCGGCACGCAGATCGTTCCTTCGGCGCACTCGTCGAGCAGCGGGTTGCAGGCCGGCACGCACAGCCCGACCGCGCACTCCTGGCAGACCGCGCAGTTTCCGGCGCCCTCGTAGAAGCACTCGTAGTCGTTGCCCATCAGCGGACACAGGCTCCAGCAGGTGCCCTGCCCCTCCTCGTTGACGTTCCAGCACACCGCGCCCTCGACGCAGTCGTCGATCCCGTCGTTCGGCTCGTCGCCGGCGTCGCAGGGCTCGTCGATCTGCTTGCCGTCGGGGTCGAGCGGGAAGCAGCCGAGGTTGCCCAGGATGTTCTGGTTCTGCTCCGTCGCGAAGACGTTGCACTTGTAGCCCTCGTTGCAGCCCTCGAGCGTCGCGTCGCACTCGCCCGGCTCGATCGCGCCGGTGGTCGACGCGGTGTCGCTCTCGCTCGCGGACGTCGCGGAGTCGCTCGACGCGCTCGTCGACACGCTCGCGTCGCTCGTCGAGCTCACGTTCGTCGTCGCCGCGCTCGTCGTCGACGCGCTCGTCGCCCCCGCGCTGGTGCCCGAGTCGCTCGTGGACTCG
Source organism: Myxococcales bacterium (assembly GCA_020633295.1). GTDB lineage: Bacteria > Myxococcota_A > Polyangia > Nannocystales > Nannocystaceae > JACKDW01. Next base: position 102,513 of record JACKDW010000024.1, read on the forward strand.
GAGCCCGAGTTCGACGCGCTCGACTCGGTCGTCTCCGCGGTACCGGGGGTACACGCGAAAGTGAGCATGAGCGCCGCGAAGACGCAGAATCGACCCCAGGAAGCCAAAGAATCTGTCATGTCAAAGACTTCATAACACTCATTCCCAACGACGTGTGCGAATAATTAGCAATGGGGCTCGACGACCCCAAGGTCTCGACGGGCGCGGCTGTCTACGCTCGACGAGCGCGCAGCACAGGCTGGAAGAACCCGCTCTCGCTCGGCATCAACCACTCGACCTCGCGCAGGCCAGCCGCGCGCGCGAGCCGTGTGAGCGTGGCCCTCGAGATCGCGCGGTAGCGCGCCCGGCGAGTCACGCTCGGCCAACCCCCTTCGCGCTCGTCGAGCATCACGAGGTGCAGCGTGTAGCGATCGTCGTCGTCCCAGTCCCACAGCTGAAAGCTGATGCGCCGCGGCCCCGCGGGCGGCGTGTGCAGCCGCAGCGGATCGAAGCGTGGTCGCTGCGCCGGCGGCCGCGCGAGCACCGAGTCGTAGTCGCGGGTCGACACCAGCGCGACGCCGCCAGGCCGCAGCGCGAGCAACATGGACCGAAAGACCTGCTCGATCTCCTCGTCGCGGTCGAGGTGCGGGAGCGAATTGTCCATCGCGATCACCGCGTCATGGCGCCCAGCGTCCTCCGCCCGCGCGCGCCGCATGTCGCCGACCTCCAGCGTGAGCGCGACGCCCAGGCGCGCCGCCACGTCGCGCCCCCGCGCGATCATCTCGGGGCTCAGATCCCGGCCGAGCACTTGGTGCCCGCGTCGCGCGAGCCCCAGCGCCTGCGTGCCGATGCCGCTGGAGACGTCGAGGACGAGCCGAGCTCGCGCCGCCTCGCCCGTCCCGAGCGCGCCGTCGATCAGCGCCTCGACGACCTCCCCGTGGCGAGTCATCGACGCCTCCCAGTCGGGGAACAGCCCGACGTAGTCCGGCGCGAGCGCGTCGTAGAAGTCGCGCGTGTCGTCGTTCATGCTGCCCCTCCGGTCAGGTACGCCAGCGCCGCGTCCTCGTCGTCGAACACGCGCACGCCGAATTCGCCGAGCGTCCGGAGCTGTCGCTCGACCTGCATGCGCCCGATCACCGTGCGGACCAGGAACGCCCCGCGCGCGCGCCTCGTGAACAGCGTGCGCTGCACCGCCCCCATGACGCGCTCGAAGCCATCGTCGTTGCGCCCCCGCGCCGCGCGGAGATCGACGAGCGCCGGCGTCTCCGCCCGCGCGCCTTGGTTGACGACCTGGCCGAGCCGCCGCATCTGCTCCTCCGCGATCTCGAGCGTGGGGTACGGCGCCTCGGTACGCGTCACCCGCAGCACGTCGACGCCATCGTGACGGGTGACCTCGACGCGAAAGTACGGGGTCTCGTGCAGCGCGCGGCTCATCGGCGACCATCATCGCCGCTTCCGCGCCCGCTGTCAGCGCGCGCGTCCGACCGCGCTGGCGAGCTCAGCGCGCCTCGATCATCGCGCTCGCGCGCCGCAGCCCGGACTTGAGCGTGCTCTCGGCGGCGAAGGCCTGGAGGTCCAGCCGCAGCTCGATCATCGCCCGCGCCACCGCCGGCGTCATCCCGGTGAGCAGCGTCCGCGCGCCCAGGAGGCGCGCGGCCGCCAGCAGCCGCTGGAGCTGCTCGGCGACGATCGCGTTGATCTCGTACACCCCCGTGAGGTCGACGATCGCGACCCGGGCGCCGGTTCGGGCGATCGCCGAGAGCACGCGCTCCAGCAGCTGCTCGCCGCGCTCCGGGTCGATCGCGCCGATCAGCGGGACCACGAGCACGCCGTCCATGACCTCGATGACCGGCGTCGAGAGCTCGCGGACGGCCGCGTTCGACCTCGCGATCTGCTCGTTCGCCCGCGCGAGCGCGTCGATCTCCATGCCGCGCGTCGCGACCTCTCGCTCGAGCCGACGCGTCAACGCGTCGAGCGCGGCCGCCGACTCCTGCAGCGTCGCCGCCAGGTGATTGACCGCGGCGGCGATCCTCGGCAGCGCCCCGTCGCCGTCGTCGACCGGCGCGCGCGCGGAGAACTCGCTCCTCGTGAGCCGCGCCAGGACCTCGAGGATCTGCGTGACCGTGTCGTCGTCGCGGCTCGCGGACATGCGACGAAACCACCTCTCCCCGGATGGTAGCGGACGCCGACCGGATCGGTCGCGCGCGCTCGTGATCCTGCACGGAGTCCCCCGCGCGTCCCCGCGCGGACGAGCGCGCGCCCGCGCGCCGCCGCACCCGCGCCGCGCGACGTTCGGGCTCTATACTCGTCGCACGCCGCCGAGGAGGGAGGTCGTCCGCGATGCACACGCTCACCGAGGTTCTCAATGACGAACAGCTCGCCGCCATGACGCCGCACGAGTTCGACGCGCTCCCGTACGGCGTCATCAAGCTCGACGGGCGCGGCCGCGTCACGCTCTTCAACGCCGTCGAGCAGCGCCTCGCCAAGCGGGCCGCGAACGCGACCATCGGCAAGGACTTCTTCCGCGACGTCGCCCCCTGCGCCGACGTGCAGGCCTTCCGCGGGCGCCTCGACGCGCTGCGCGACGCCGGCCAGAACACCGAGACCTTCGACTTCGTCTTCACCTTCCCCTGGGGCACGCGCGAGGTCCGGATCCGGCTGTGGATCGCGACCGACGGCGCGAGCTGGATCTTCGTCACCCCGCTCACCCCGGCGCTCGGGTAACGAGCGCGTGCACGTCGACCCCAAGACGGGCGCGCTCCACCTCAAGGTCGTCTACTGGGGACCGAACCACTCCGCGCTCGAGGATTACCTGCGGCTCATTCACGCGCGCGCCCGACCGACGCGCCGCGGCGAGCTCGAGCGCGTCCTGGAGGTCGTCGACGACAGCGGGATCCCGGTCCGGGACGAGCGCCGCGTCCAGCTCGACACGGGCCTGCGTGACCCGCCTGTGCGTCTTCACCTGCACGCGGTCGGCGGCCCGGTGCTCCACCCGATCGTGTACACCCGCCTGCTCGAGCAGGTCGACGGCGTCGTCGTGCTCGTGGACCTCAACTGGCGTCAAAACGAGATCGTCCACGAGACGCTCGCGGAGATCCTCGCGCAGACCCTCGAGGAGTTCGGGCGCGCGCTCGCCGAGCTGCCGATCGTCGTGCACTACACCAACGCCGGCCCGACCGACGCGCGCTCCATCCAGACGCTCGCGCGCGCGCTCGAGCTCGACGCGTACCCGGCGTTCGTGTCCGCCGACCTCGTGGACCGCCGCTACCTCGCGCCGCTGCGCGCGCTCGTCCGCGAGCTGCTCCGGCGTCACCGCGCGGCGGGCTGAGCTCGCGCCCCGCTCAGCCCGAGCCCCGCCGCGCGAGCCGCTCCCGGGTCGCTGGCGACGCGCCTGGCCCTGCGCGCAGCTCGAGATCGCGGTCGCGCACCGGCGCCCCGCTCGCGTCGAGGATCCGCAGCCGCGGGAGCGGCTCGCCGGTGCGGCGATCGACGACCAGCAGCGGCTCGCGGCCCTCGCCGTAGACCCAGCGATCCGCCCACTGCCGCAGCGCCGTCAGCACGGTCGCCAGGTCCTTGCCCTTCGCCGTCAGCGCGTACTCGTAGCGCGTGCCGTGGCGGCCCGCGTCGACCTGCGCGAGCACCCCGTGCTCCACGAGCTGCGTCAGGCGCCCCGAGAGCACGTTCTTCGAGATCCCGAGCGCGCGCTGAAATTCGGCGAAGCGGCGCGTGCCGAGGAAGGCCTCGCGCAAAATCATCAGGGTCCAGCCGTCGCCGAGCACCTCGATCGCCTGGGCGATCGAGCAGTTTTGCTCAGCGAAGCCGACGCGCGCGGGCACGGGAAAATGGTTGCGTAAGAGGACCAAATTGTCCAGGCTCATCGAGGCCCCGCGCGAGCGCGCGCGGCCGCGCCAACCTGCCGCGCCAACCTGCCGCGCCAACCTGCCGTGCCAACCTGCCGCGCCAACCTGCCGCGCCAACCTGCCGCGCCAACCTAGGAAGCGAGGACGCGAGATGACGAACCCCGAGTGGCGGCCCACCGCCTGCATCCTCTGCGAGTGCAACTGCGGCGTCGAGGTCCAGCTCGGCGGCCCCGGCGGCCGCGAGCTGCTCCGCGTCCGCGGCGACAAGCGTCACCCCGCGTCGCGCGGCTACGCCTGCGAGAAGCCGCACCGGCTCAACTTCTACCAGAACGGCGCGCGCCTGCGGTCGCCGCTCCGGCGCCGACCGGACGGGACCTTCGAACAGGTCTCTTGGGACACGGCGATCCGCGAGGTCGCCGCGCGCCTCGCGAGCGTCCGCGACGCCCACGGCGGCGAGAGCATCTTCTACTACGGCGGCGGCGGCCAGGGGAACCACCTCCCCGGCGCCTACGCGACCGCGACGCGCCGGCTGCTCGGCTCGCGCTACAAGTCGAGCGCGCTCGCGCAGGAGAAGACCGGCGAGTTCTGGATCGCCGATCGCATGCTCGGCGCCCAGACCCGCGGCGACTTCGAACACTGCGAGGTCGCGCTGTTCCTCGGCAAGAACCCCTGGCACTCGCACTCGATCCCGCGCGCCCGCGTCACGCTCAAGGAGCTGGCCAGGGACCCCGCGCGCGCGCTCATCGTCATCGATCCGCGGCGCACGGAGACCGCCGCGATGGCCGACCTCCACCTGCAGGTCAAGCCCGGCGGCGACGCCTGGCTGCTGACGGCGATGCTCGCGATCATCGCGCGCGAGGACCTGGTCGACCACGCGTTCCTCGACGCGCGCGCGCGCGGCCAGGACGAGGTGCTCGCGGCGCTGCGCGAGGTCCCGATCGCCGAGTACTGCGCCCGCGCGGGCGTCGACGAGGCGCTCGCGCGCGCGGCCGCGCGGCGGATCGCGACCGCCGGCAGCGTCGCCAGCTTCGAAGACCTCGGCGTTCAGATGAGCCGGCACTCGACGCTCGTCAGCTACCTCCATCGCCTGCTCTGGCTGCTCACCGGCAACTACGGCAAGCCGGGCACGCAGTACACCCCGACGACGCTCGTGCCCTTCGCCACCGGCGCGAGCGGCCATCGCAGCCCGGTCGCCCAGGCGCCGATCATCAGCGGGCTCGTGCCCTGCAACATGATCTGCGAGGAGATCCTCACCGACCACCCGAAGCGCTACCGCGCGATGATCGTCGAGGCCGCGAACCCGGCCCACTCGCTCGCCGACAGCCAGCGCATGCGCGAGGCCCTGCGCGCGCTCGACACCGTCGTGGTCATCGACGTCGCGATGAGCGAGACCGCCCGGCTCGCCGACTACGTGCTGCCGGCCGCGACCCAGTTCGAGAAGGCCGAGGCGACCTTCTTCAACTTCGAGTTCCCCGACAACTACTTCCACCTGCGCCGGCGCCTGCTGACGCCGCCCGACGGCCCGCTGCCCGAGGCCGAGATCCACGCGCGCCTGTGCGAGGCGCTCGGGGGCTTCGACGACGGCGACCTCGCGCCGCTGCGGGCCGCGGCCGCGCAGGGACTCGAGGCCTACGGCATGACCTTCATGCAGCGCGTGCTCGGCGACGCGCGGCTGCGCGGGCTCGCGGCCGTGATCCTCTACCGCACGCTCGGCCCGACGCTCCCCGAGGGCCTCGCCGAGGGCGCCGTGCTGCTCGGGCTCGCGTTTCGCTGCGCGATGCAGCACGGCGAGGCGCTCGCGCGCGCCGGCTTCGGCGGCCCGCCGCCGATCGCCGCGCTCTCGCTGTTCCGCGCCATCCTCGAGTCGCCGTCGGGCGTCGTCTTCGCCCGCGGCGAGTGGAGCGACGTGCGCCCGGGCACGCGCGACGGGACCATCCAGCTCGCGCTCCCGGACATGCTCGCCGAGCTGCGCAAGCTGGCCGAACCGACACCCGAGCGCGAGCCGGCCTTCCCCTTCATCCTCGCCGCCGGCGAGCGCCGCTCGTTCACCGCCAACACCATCGTCCGGGACCCCGCGTGGCGGAAGAAAGACCCCGAGGGGGCGCTGCGCGTCAACCCAGAGGACGCCGCGCGCCTCGGGCTCATCGCGGGGGGGCGCGCGCGCGTGACCACGCGCCGCGGCAGCGCGGTCGTCACCGTCGAGCTCAGCGACACCATGCAGCCGGGGCACATCTCGCTGCCCAACGGGCTCGGCACGCGCGACCCCGAGGACGCCGCCGCCGCGCTCGGCGGCGTCGCGCCCAACGAGCTGACCGCGGTCGAGGACCGCGACCCCTTCGCGGGCACGCCCTGGCACAAGTACGTGCCGGCGCGGATCGAGGCGCTCGCGTAGCGCGAGTCCTCGCGGCGACGTCACGCGGACGCGAGCGCCAGCTCACGCCCGTCTACGCCGGCAGGTCGTCGCCGAGCCGGCGCTCGAGCGACGCCCGCCAACGTACAATTTGCGCTGCATCCTTGCGTCCGGCTCGCGACTCCAACGGCCAGGAGAAGCCGACGTCATGCTCATCGGTCCCCTGTCCTCCCGCCCCGTCCCCTCGCTCCTGCTCGCGCTCATCCTCGCCGCGCCGCTGGCCAGCGCCGCCTGTCAACAGGGCGCCGAGACGACCCCGCCGGCGGAAAGCAAGCGCAAGCGCGCCGATCGCCCCGGCGACTCCAGCGTCGATCTAGAGGCGCTCTCGCGCGAGCTCGCCAGGTCCTACAGCGCGCTCTCGGACGGCGACCTCGAGGCCGCCGCCGCGGTCTTCCACCCCGACGTGATCTGGCACGTCCGCACCGTCACGACGCAGGAGGTCCGCGGGCGCGAGGCGCTGGCGGCCTACTTCCGCGCGCGCCGGACCGCGGACTCGCGCGACGTCGGGCTCGCGCGGGTGTTCGCGGGCGGCGACGACCTCCTCATCGCCCAGGGGCGCTTCGTCGACCACAACGGCAGCCGCCAGCGCGTCACCGGCTTCGTCGCCTTCGCGCGCGTCGAGGACGGCCAGCTCGTCGAGGTCACCGAGCACCTCGCGCCCGCGCAGGTCGACACCACGGATCCCCGCCTGCCCGGCGACCCCGAGTTCATCCACGACGACAGCGACGCGGTCCGTCAGACCATGGCCGAGACGCTCGACGACGCCTGGTCGAGCAACGACTGGGGGCGCATCGACAACATGTTCGCGCCCGAGTTCGCGTATCACAACCTCGGCGCCGGGGTCGAGGCCACCGGCCTCAAGGCGTACCGGGAGGTGTTTGAGCGCCGCGCCGCGCCCTTCCCCGACATGTCCTTTGAGATCGTCAACTCGTGGTCGACGGGCGACTGGGTGATCCTCGAGAAGCGCGTCCGCGGCACCCACACGGTCGCGTTCGGCGAGCTCGCGCCGACCATGCGCTCGATCGAGTTCATGGCGGTCGACGTGCTGCGCTTCTCCGACGACGTCATCGGCGAGCTCTGGAGCTACTACGACCCGCTCGCGATCGAGACGCAGCTGCGGGCGCCGGCCCCGAGCGCGCCCGCCCAGGACGACGACGAGGACGACGAGGACGACGAGGAGTGAGCCGCGGGCGGCCGGCGGCCCCCGCCGCGCCGCTCAGCCCGGGATGAAGCAGCCGATCGTCGTGTCGATGCGGAAGTTCGACTGATCGGTGTGCCGCTCGGCGTGGAAGATGTCCATGGTGTACACGCCGCCCGGGATGATGCCGAGCGCGCCCGCCTGCGCGTCGAGGTTCACCGTCGACGACTCTGGCGGGTGCGTGCCGCCGAGGTCGATCGCCAGCACGCCGTTGAGGAACAGCCAGAGGTCGTCGTCGCCCGTGAAGGTGAAGGTCTCGCCGCCCGCGTACTTGAAGGTCGTGTGGATCTCGGTCGTGAAGTGGAAGTTGTTGGGCTGGCCCTCGTTGCCGAAGCCCGAGTTGTCGATGGGGAAGAACGCCGGGTTGTCGTAGCGGTACACGCCCGGCCCGACCTCCTCCAGCGCGATCTCCACGACGATGGGCACGTTCACGCCCGGGGTGTCGTTGTACCACTGCGCGAAGTTGTCGGGCCCCGAGGTCTGCGGCGTCGCGCCCGGGTGGTTGTACGCGGGCTTGTCGTCGCCGCCGAGCTGGCTCTTGACGATCCCCGTGTACGCGGTGTCGCCCGTGAACGACTCGAAGTCGGGGTGGTTCTGGCTGAAGTCGCGGATCGTCGCCTGCAGCACCGTGTTGCCGCAGGGGTCGACGCCGGTGGTCGTGTCGGGATCCTCGGTCTCGCCGACCGAGGTCGCCGGGAAGCTCGTGGGCGAGCCGGTCACGTCGCTCGAGCTCCCGTCCGTCGCGCTCGCGCCCGCCGTCGTGCCGGGGCTGGTCCCGCCGGTCCCCTCGGTCCCGCCGTCAGTCCCGTCGGTGGCGGCGCCGCTCCCATCGGACTCGCTCACAGAGACCTGCATCACCGTCGCGCCGAGGCTCGCCATCGTCGCGCTCGTGATCCCGGTCTCGCTGTCGGTGTCGCGGCCCGAGTCGCCGCAGGCGACCAGCGCCAGCGTCACCAGCCCCGCGCACCGCCACGCCGCCTCTCGTCGCGCCCACCGCACGAGCCGTACAATACCCGAGCGCGGGGTCGCCAGGGAGCTCGCGCCGCGCCGCCGCGCCGACCGGCCCGAGGGCGCAGAAGCGCGCCGGGTCGCCCCGTGTGGTACACCAGCGCCATGGACTTGTTGACATGGTTCGCGGGCACGCGGCGCGCTTCATCACGGGATGGACTCGAGGCCAGGCGCGCCCTCACGTGCCAGGCGTCGCTGCTCGCGGCGGCGGTCGGGCTCGCGTGCAACCCAGGGCCGGCGAGCAGCACGACCGCGGTCAGCGACAGCGACGCGTCGACGAGCGAGTCGACGAGCGCGGCCACCACCAGCCCCGCGACGACCGGGGGGACCACGGCGGGCCCGACCACCGGCCCGGGATCGACCGGCGAGCCGACGACGTCGACGCCGCAGACGACCGGGACCAGCGTCGAGACGACCGGCGCGCCGACGACGAGCGTCGGCACCACCGCGGTCACCGACGCGAGCACGGGCTCCACCGGGTCGACGACCGGCGCGTTCGAGTGCCCGGACAACCCGAACTACGACTGCGACGAGCCGATCGACTGCGCGCAGAACAGCTGCGGCGGGCTCAGCGACTACTTCGACGACGACGGCTGCCTGAAGCAGCCCTGCAAGATGGACTCGGACTGCGCGGACGGGGAGAAGTGCTACATCGGCTTCCAGCACGACGACTGCCTCTCGTCGGCGATCACCTGCTTCAAGGAGCAGGGCGCGTGCGAGTGCAGCTCGACCCCGGACTGCGGCGGCGCGTACTGTGTGCCCGCCGCGCTGCACCCGAATCCGTAGCCGCGCCGCGCGTCACGGGTAGCGGCGCGTGAACGGCACCCCGTTGAACGTGTGCGTGCAGCAGGCGCAGCTCGGCGTCAGCGAGCCGGGCCCGAGCGTCGGGTCCACGCGCCGCAGGCGGTTGTCGGCGTCGACGTAGAGCCCGCTGTAGTAGCTGCTCTCGCCGACGCGCACGTAGGGCGCGCGATCGTCCTCGCGCAGCGCGACCAGCCAGAAGATCGGCTCCGGGCGATCGAGCCGCGCGACCGCCTCGCTGTACACCGCGTCCCAGTCCTCGCCGACCTTCTTGAGGAGGAAGCGGAACAGCGGCGTGTAGTCGAGCCCGCGGCGCTCGCGTCCGTGCATCGATCCGCGCGTCGCGTCGGAGCGCCGCTCTCGCGCGGTGTTCCGCGCGTGCTTGTAGTCCCCGCCGGAGCGGTGGTGGACGCCGCGCGCGCGCGTGTTGACCTTGCGGTACAGCGGCTGCGGCTCCCTGCGCATATGACCATTGTACCAGCTTCGCGCGGGCGCGCGCGATCGCGGGCCTCAGCGCGCGCCCGCGAGCCGCTCGATCGCGACGAAGGATGTTCGAAGATACAGCCACACGTCGCTGACGCGGGCGCCCTGCTCGATCGTGCGGTCGAGCAGCGCCAGGTAGGCGCGGCGCATCTCCGCCGACCACGCCGTGGGCGGCGCGTCGACCAGCGCCCGCGCCGCGCGGGCGCCCGCGACGGCCTCGATCGCGTGCCGCAGGTTGGCCGCGAGCGAGGGGTGGCGCGCGGGGTCGAGGCACTTCTGCGCGGTGTACCAGTGCGCGGCGACGGACTCCGGGACATCGAGCGCCACGGGGGCGCGCGAGCGGGGAAGGTCACGGGGAAATTGAATGCTCGGCACGGCGAGGATCGATCATAGAGACCGCGGACGAGCGGCGCACGAGACGGATGCCTCCGTTGTGCGCGGGGGGTTCCCCGCGCCGCGTCGCGCGGTGACGGGGGACCCACGGGCGAAGATCGACCCGCGCGCTGGTACCCTGGTGTCATGCGCACGGCACTCGCGATCGCCCTCGCCGCGGGGTCGCTGCTCGTCGGCGTCTCGCTCGGCGCCGCGATCCGTCCGGGTTCTCGGGACGACCCGCGTCGAGCTCCCGCCGTCGATCACGACCCCGAGCGCGCCGCGCCGGGGAGCGACGACCCACGCGGCGCGACTCGAGCTCGAGGTCTTCGCGGCCTCGTCGAGGCCCGCGGCCGCGGCCGCGTCGACGACTCGGAGCCCGACGCGTCGCGACCCGGGGAGCGCGAGCGGCCGCCGTCTTCGAACTCGAAGGCCGCCGCGTCGCGCGGGGACGAGCACGCGGAGGCGACCGCGGCGGACGACGCCGCCGCGCCCGAGGCCCGCGACCGCGCGCTGCGCGAGGAGCTCTCTGCGCTCCGTGAGGAGCGACGCGAGCTGCTCGGCGAGCCCATCGCCACGCCCCCCAGCGTCGACGCGCGCTTCGGCGGCGGCGTGATCGCGGGGGCCGTCCAGTCCGCGGTGGCGCAGGCGGGGGTCGCGGGCGCCGTCGAGGCGACCGACTGCTCGGAGCACCCCTGCATCGTGTTCGGGCGGCTCGAGGGCGACGAGGAGGACATGGAGGAGATCGAGCGCGCGGCGGCGCTGTCGGAGTACCAGAGCGACGTGCTCACGCTGCTGTTCTGGGCGACCACCGCGGCGCCCGACCAGGCCCTGCGGACGCCGGAGACGGGGCTGTTCGCGATCGCGTTCTACAGCTTCGAAGACCAGGCCGAGCACGGCGAGGCGCTCGACCGGCGCCTGCGCGCGCGCGTGATGGAGTACTGGAACGCCGACCGCCCGGGCGCGCCCGAGTGACGGGCGCTACTCCGCCGGCAGCTCGATCACGAGCTCGCCGCGCTTGCCCAGGCGGCGCGCCGCCGCTGAGCCCTCGAGCACCACGTACACGCGGCGGCCGCCGAGCTTGGTGTCGCCGGCGAGGCGCACGGCGAGCGGGCTGACGACGCGCTCCTCGATCACGCGCTTGAGCGGCCGCGCGCCGCGCGAGGGGTGCCAGCCCATGCGCGCGAGTGCCTCGCGCGCGTCCTGATCGACCTCGAGCCGCAGGTCGCGGCGGCGGAAGCCCTCGCGCGCGCCGGCCTTCGCCAGCTCGAGATCGACGACCTTCAGGATGTCCTCGGGGGCCAGGTTGCGGAACGCGAGCACGTGGTCGACGCGGTTGAAGAACTCGGGCCGGAAGTGGGCGCGCACCGCCCCGAGCAGCTCCTTGCCGGTCTGCCGGCGGTCGCCGAAGCCCGCCGCGCGCACGCGCCGGACCCCGAGGTTCGAGGTCATGACGATCAGCGTCATGCGGAAGTCGACGAGGCGCCCCTCGACGTCGGTCATGCGGCCCTCGCCGAGCATCGCCAGCAGGAGGTCGAAGACCTCCGCGTGCGCCTTCTCGATCTCGTCGAGCAGCACGAGCGAGAGCGGCTCGACGCGCACGCGCTCGACGAGGCTGCGGACCCCGTGGCCGACGGCGAGCAGGCGCTGCGAGGCGCCGGGGAGCATGTACTCGCTCATGTCGACGCGGATCATCTTGCTCGGGTCGCCGAACATGTAGCGCGCGAGCTGCTTGGCCAGCTCGGTCTTGCCGACGCCCGTGGGCCCGACGAAGAACAGGCTGCCGATCGGCCGCTCCGCGTCGTTGAGCCCGGCCTTGAAGCGCGTGAGCACGCGCGCCGCCGCGCGGCACGCCTCGTCCTGGCCGATCACGCCGGCCTGCAGGCGCGCGGCGACCTGCTCGGGGCCGGCGACGTGGGCCTCCGAGATCAGCTCGATCGGCAGGCCGGTGGCGCGCGCGAAGGCGCTCGAGATCGCGGGCTCGTCGAGCACCGTGACCGCCTCGCCCTCGGCGAGCGCCGGCGGCCGGGCGCCCGCCGGCGGCGTCACCTCGCCGCGCTCCTTGTTGAGCCAGTCGAGGAAGCGCACGCCCTTGCCCGGGAAGCCGGTGTCGCGCTGGAAGAAGTCGAGGTGCTGCACGAGCTGCCGCAGCGCCGGCGGCTCGATCACCAGGCGCGGGTTGACGCGCGCCTGGTAGTCGCGCAGGAACGCGGGCATCGCCGCGCTCGGCGTCGGGTGGATCTTCACCGGGTAGAACGCGCTCGCCAGCACCGGGTGCTTGCTCGTGAGCTGTTCGAACTCGGGGCCGTCGCACTCCGCGATCAGGCTCAGCTCGCCGGCGCGCAGCGCCGGCAGGAACATGTCCGCGATCGACGAGTGGCCGGTGCGCGCCCGCAGGATCGGCGCGAGGCGATCGACGTAGAGATAGTCGCCCTCGCCCGAGAGCTCGCTGACCAGGTCGAGGCAGCGCTGCTCCCACATGCCCAGGTAGCGCATGCCCGCGACGATGCGGTCGGCGGAGCTGCTCCAGATGCGCGGCGCGTGGGCTACGCTGTCCTTGCGCTTGCGCGCGAGCTGCCGCGCGAGCGCGTGCACCCAGGTGGTCTTGCCGGCGCCGGCGGGCCCGACGAGCAGCAGCGAGCGCGGGTGCGGGCGCAGCACCAGCGGCATCACGCCGCCGAGCTCGTGCTCGCCGATCACCGGGCGCCCGCGCCGGCGTCGGGCCTTGTCGACGAGCTCCTCGGCGACCGCGTGCAGCGTCGGCGCGCGCAGGCGGTCGCGGTCCGCCTTCGCGGTCGCGCGCGCGCGCGACAGCGTCGGCGACCACTCGACGACGCGCTCGCCCGAGAGCGCGCGGAACTCGAACAGCGAGCGCGGCTGCTTGCCCAGCATCGCGTTGCTGATCGCCTGCGCGATGATCTCCGCCGCCATCGACATGTCCTCGAGCACGATCCACCAGCCGAAGCGCGGCACGATCACGCGAAAGCCCCCCTGCTCGAGCTCGGACCACGCGTAGGTCAGCTCGAGCTCGACGGTCTCCTTGGCGATGACGTGGCGCTTCTTGACGACCGTCTGCGGGTGCACCGAGATCTTGACCTTGCGCGTGCGCAGCTTCTCGGTCCACAAAAACTCGCTGCGGTTGCCGGAGTACTCCTCGAGCTGCAGCGCGAGCTGCGAGAGCACCTCGTCCTCGTCGCGCCCGTAGCCCGACGGCGGCCGCGCCAGCGCGCCCTGGGCCGACAGCAGCCAGCCGGTCATCATGCCGTCGTGGTGCGTGACCAGGTGCACGCGGTAGGTCGGCCTCGCCACTAGCCCGGCTCCTCCTCGGCGCGCGGCGGCGCGTCGGTCGTCAGCGTCGTCCTCGCGGAGATGGCCTCAAACGCGGCGCCGAGCCGCAGCATCCACAGCGGCCGCAGGACCTCCGCGAGCGCGCGCCCGCGGACGGTGGCCGCGTGCGCGAGCGGGTAGTCCTCGACCTCGTAGCGCGTAGAGGTGCCCTCGCGCTCCGGCGGGTCGTAGCGGTAGCGGCGGACGATCGGCAGCACGCCGTCGGGGTTCTCCGGCAGCTCGGCGCCCGGCGGCAGCTGCTCGAGCGCGCGCTCGAAGGCCTCGCGGCGCGCGCTGAGCAGGCTGACGTGCGCGGCCGGGGTGGTGCGCCGCGCCGGCAGCACGCGCACGCGCACGACCTCGCTCGCGCCGGAGATCGAGTGGCGCACGTGGCAGCCCTGCTCGCCCATGTAGAACGCGCGCACGGCCGGCCCGAGCAGCCGCAGCACGATCTGGTGGTGGGCCTGGTTCAGGTTCGCGGTGGTCCGCGGCACGTCGCCCTCGCGCTGCACGAAGGCCAGGCCGTCTCGCTCGCCGCGCCCGCTCGCGTAGGCCTGGTACAGATCCTCGAGCAGCCCGCGCTCGTGGGCCTCGAAGCGGCTCTTCCCGCGCGTGCGGCTGATCCGCGTCAGCTCGATGAGGATCGCGTGCTGGTCGGCGTCGTCGGCGTGCTCGAGCGCGCGCTCGAGGAAGAACAGCTCGGCGATGTGCTCGAGGATCGCCGGGCGCGTGCGCATGGGCAGCGCCGGGCCCATCGCGCGGAGGTCGAGCGCGCGCATGCTCTCGATCCAGCCGTAGCGCCAGCCGTACTTGTGGATCAGATCGTGGGTGCCGTCGGCCTCGTACTCGAGCAGCTCGGCGTCGCTCTCGAAGCGCAGCGCGCGGTCGACCTCGCCGTCGAGCGCTGGATCGTAGGAGACCTGGGTCGCCAGGCGCTCGCGGATCCCGACGATCTGCGCGCGCAGCGTGTCGAGGTTGTAGACCGCGTCGGCGGCGTCGGCCCGATCGTCGCGGCCGAGCCGGAAGCGCTCGAGGCTCGCGCTGAGCGCCTGACCGAGGCGCGTCAGCTCGGGCCCGGCGAGCAGCGCGTCGACCCGCGCGAGCGCGTCGGGCAGCTCGCGCAGCAGGCGGCCCATGTTCCACTCGAGCAGGTCCTCGATGCTCGGGTCGACGCCGCGGGCCTCGGCCTCGCGCAGCAGCTCGCGGTGGAGGTTCAGCGCGCCGCCGTGCATGTACAGCCAGTACACCCGGACCCCCGACGCGCGCGTCGCCGCGATCGTGTCGGCCAGGCGGCCGCCGATGCGGTCCTCGAGGAAGCGCTTGAGCGAGCGCGCGCCGTCGCGCTGGTTGAAGCCCTCGCGCACCACCATGTCGACGACCGCGGGCGTGAAGCGCACGAACACGCTGCGCTCGGTCAGGCCGCGGCGGTCGAGCAGCCTTGCGAGCTCGCGCGTGGCGATGCCCCGCGCCGCGTCGCGGCTCAGCGCCGAGAACTGCACCACGCGATCGATGCGGTTGAACAGCTCCGGCGGGAAGAACTCGCGCACGGCCGCGGAGACGTCGCGCACGAGCTCGGCCGCCTCGCCGCCCTCGCCCGCGAAGCCGACCGAGGACACGCTGCGCGCGCCGAGGTTCGACGTCATGATCACGACCGCGTGCGAGAAGTCGACGACGGAGCCGGCCGCGTCGGTCAGGCGCCCGTCGTCGAACAGCTGCAGCATCAGGTTCAGCACCCGCGGGTCGGCCTTCTCGACCTCGTCGAGCAGCACCACGGAGAACGGCTGCGCGCGCACCTGCCCCGTCAGCGCGCCGACCGGGCGCCAGCGATCGCCGATCAGGCGCGCGGCCGCGTCGGGCCCGTTGTACTCGCTCATGTCGAAGCGCAGCAGGCGGGCGACGTCGCCGTACAGGTACTCGGCGACGCACTTCGCCATCTCCGTCTTGCCCGTGCCGGTCGGCCCCGTGAACAGGAACACGCCGTAGGGGCGCCCCGCGTCGACGAGCCCGGCCTTGATGCGCAGCACCAGATCGCACACCGCCCCGATCGCGTCCTCCTGGCCGACGATCTGGCTGGCGAAGCGGGCGCGCAGCGTCGCGCGGTCGAGCGGCATGGCGCTCGAGAGCAGCAGCTGGGGCATACCTGTCCGATACGACAGCATGCGCACCACGGTCGACGGCCCGATCTCCGGCGGCCGCGGCACGTAGCGGTACTGGAGCTGGTGCGCGAGCACGCTCTCGACCCGGATCGTCGCGCGCTCGCCCACGCTGTCGACGACCGGCCAGCGGCCGGTGCGCATGTACTCCTCGACGTCGTTCTTGGAGTCCTTGAGCCCCTTGCCGGTCGCGCGCCGGTAGATCTTGATCGCCTGGATCTTCTTGCCCGCGCGCACCTGGGCCTCGGCCTCGTGCAGGTCGGCCGCGAGCCCGTGCTCGCCGCCCGCGAGGCTGCGCAGGAGGTCGAGCGCCTTGCCCGGGTAGGCCGCGCCCGAACCGAGCGCGCCGCCGAGGTCGAAGATCGTCCGGAAGGTGCGCGGGTCGAAGAACACGTTGTAGCGCTGCTCGAGCGCGCGCGACTCGCGAATGATCAGCCGCATCGTCTCGGCCTCGCTCGTCGGGCCGACGCGCACGATCGTCAGCCCGCTGGCGAACGCGCCGCCGTCGTCCTGCAGCTGCTGCAGCTGCTCGGGCGTGCACTCGCCGATGATGATCAGCTCGCGCCGCGCGACCGGCCCGCGGAAGAAGGTCGCCAGGCTGCGCTCGCTCTCGCGGCTCTCGCCGATCCGCCCCCACGCGTGCAGGTCGTCGACCCACAGGATCGCGCGCCGGCGACCGGCGGTCTCGAGCAGCTCGACGCAGCGCTGCTCCCACTGCCCGAGGTACGACATGCCGGCGATGATCCGGCGCCCGCGGATCTGCCAGACCGAGTGAACGCGGTCGAGGTTGCGGTGGCCGACGTAGCCGTCGGCCTCGAGCAGGTCGTGGATCGCCCGGCTGACGAGCGCGCTCTTGCCGACGCCCGACGGCCCGACGAGCAGCACCGAGCTCTTGCGCGCGCCGCAGAGCAGCTGCCGCAGCTGCTCGCGGTAGGGCGCGCGCGGCGAGCCAGGCTCGAGCCGACCGTCGATCGCCCGCAGCGTCTGGTTCACGCCGAGCTCCGCGAGCACGCCGTCGCCGGTGCGCCCCGCTCGCTGCCCGATCAGCGCGCGGTCGTCCTCTTTCTTCTCCTCGAGCAGCTCCTTGAGCTCGCGCGGCGTCGCCCTCAGCGCGATCAGCGTGAGCCGGTCGAGCGGGCGCTGCTTGCCGCGCGCGGCCGGCTTGCCCGGCGTCGCCGCGCGCTCGCGCACGCTCGCCTTGAGCAGCTCGATCGCGTCGTCCTCGAGCTCGCCCCAGCGCTCGCGGAAGTACACGGTCGCCTCGTCACGGAGCGCGCGCGACTCCTCGTGCACGAACCACTCGCGCTGCCGCAGCGGGTGGTAGGCGATCCAGATCGGCTCGCCCTTGAAGCCCGGCCCGCGCGCGCGCGGCTCGATGATCACCGGGAACACGCCGTGCACGCGCCGGCGTCCGCCCCCGCCGCTGCCGCCCCCGGGGAGGTTGAGCTCGAGGTTGAGGAACTCGAGCCGCCGCCCGCGGACGAAGTCCAGCGCCTCCAGCTCCCGCGGCCAGCGCTTCGCCAGCGCCTTGCGCAGCGCGTCGATCACCCGCTGCTGGACCTTGGCCTGGTTGGGCCCGCGCTCGTGCACGTTGTGGGCCCCGAGGCCGAGCGTGTACCACTCGACGTTGCGCCCGCGCTTGCGCTGGAAGATCGAGATCGAGAGGTCCACCGCGAGCGCCATGGCTACAGCTCGTCCTCCTCGGGGATCGGGTCGTCGCCGGCGGCGAGCGGATCGGCGATCAGCGCGAACACGATGTGCTCGTACCGGTCCCAGTAGTCATATTCGTCGTACAGGTTGAAGTACAGGTTCGCCGACGGCAGCGCGACGCTCGGCGGGCGCCCCTCGCGGAAGTGCCGGGTCGGCTCGAGCTTGAGCAGCTGGTCGCGCGGCGAGCGGTCGGGCAGCTCGTAGGCGTAGCTCGGCGCCTCGCGCTCCTCTGTGCTCGCCGGCGGGCGCCGCAGCTCGTCGGGCCCCAGCGCGTAGCGCCCGGCCGCCCAGCGGATCAGCAGGTGCGCGGGGGGCTCGTCTTTCTTCGCGTTGTCGAAGCGCTGCAGCCCCAGCTCGAAGCGCAGCAGCGCGCTCGCGTGGTCCCCGTGCACGCACAGCAGCGCGCCGCGCCACTCGGTGGCCAGCGTCTTCTCGCCCGCCTTGGGATCCTCCGAGATGCGCGCGAGCTGCTGCTCGATCCACGGGCGCTCGCGCGGCGGCCCCCACGGGAGGCCCTCGGGCCAGTCGTCCCCGAGCGCGGGGTCCGGGGCCTGCTCCCACAGGTGCAGCCGCAGCTGCCAGTCGCGCCGCGCCGCGCCCTCGAGGAACATCTCGAGCCAGCGGTGCAGCGTCCACGGGTCGTCCTGCGGCTGGAGGATCAGGGCCGCGCCCGCGCCCCCCACCTGCCCCAGCACCGCGCGCACGTAGGCCTTCTCGAACCGCTCGTAGGCCGCCTGCGCCTCGGCCCTGTAGGGCTCGCTGTCCTCCCCCTCGTGCAGCGCGATCAGGGCCAGGTCCTCGGCGCCCTCGATCGCCTCGAGCTCCTCGCGCAGCCCCGTCAGCAGCTCGCGCAGGCGCGCGTGCTCGGCGGTCATGCGCGCGATGTCGACGGGCCCGCGGGCCCGCGCGCTCTCGTCGTGCGCCCGCGCGGCGCGGCGCTCCGGGTCGTGCGCCGTCGCCATCTCGGCGACGAGGTAGTCCACGCGCTCCTGCATCTCGACGATCGGCGCCCAGCGCATCGTCGACGCGGCCATGCGCCGGAGCTGGGCGACGCGCGCGAGCAGGTGCGTCGACTGGCGCTGCTCCCCGCTCGGCGGGCGCGAGAGGTCGAAGCGCAGCGGCTCGCCGCCTACGTCGGCGCCGCCCAGCGCCCCGCCGAGGACCGACGCGCCGCCCGGCTCGCCCGCGTCCGCCGGCTGCTCGTCGCCGAGGAACACGCGCACGGTCGCGTTCTCGAGCTCGTTGGCGTGCCGCGAGAGCCGCCCCGCCAGCGGCGCGACGAGCGTGTCCTCGAGGTGCCGTCGCAGCGCTCGCGCCCCGTAGGCGTCGGAGTAGCCCGCGGCCGCGAGGCCCTCGAGCGCCCGCGCGCTGAGCCGCAGCGTGACGCCGCGGTTGAGCAGCCCGGCGCGCTCGCGGATGCGCGCGAGCGCGACCCCGGCGACGTCGCGGATCTCGGCGCGGGTCAGCGAGCGGAACGGGATCACGCGATCGATGCGGTTGACGAACTCGGGTCGGAAGTGCGCGTCGACGCGCTCGAGGTAGTGCTGCTGCTCGGCGCGCTGATCGTCGACGGCGCGCGCGGCCAACCCGAAGCCCGAACGCGGCCTGCGGTGCGCCGCCCCGAGGTTGCTCGTCATGATGATGATCGCGTTCTCGAAGTGCGTCGTCCGCCCGCGCGCGTCGGTCAGCCGGCCCTCGCCGCAGACCTGCAGCAGCAGGTCGAACACGGCCGGGTGGGCCTTCTCGATCTCGTCGAGCAGGACCACGCAGAACGGCTGCTGGCGCACCCGGCGGGTCAGCTCGCCCTCGTCGCGCTGCGTGCCCCGGATCAGCCGCTCGGCCGCGAGCGGATCCATGTACTCGCTCATGTCGAAGCGGACCAGGCGATCGGCGCCGCTGAACAGGAAGCGCGCGAGCGTCTTGGCGACCTCGGTCTTGCCGACGCCGGTGGGCCCGACGAACAGGAAGTTCGCCAGCGGCTTGCCCGGCGGCTGCAGCCCCGACTTGACCGCGCACAGCGTCTCGGCGACGCGGCGGATCGCCTCGTCTTGGCCGATGACGTGGCGGCGGAAGAACTCGACGACCGAGTCGTACTTCATCCGCCGCTCCTCGCGGAGCAGGAACATCGGGATCCCGGACCGGGTCGAGAACGCGGCGTACACGTGGCGCGCGTCGATCGAGCGCCGCTCGCCGCCGGCCGCGAGCTCGGCCTCGAGCGTCGCGCGCAGCTCCTCGTACAGGCGCACCGCCTTGCCCGGGAACGCCTGGTATCGGAGGTAGCGCTCCGACAGCGAGACCAGCGGCTCGATCGCGTCGTCGGCCAGCGTCGGCCGCGTGGGCTCGTGCGCGCGCGCGTGCTGGGCCCGCGCCTCGAGCAGCGCGCGCGTCGTCGCGGCGTCGAGCGCCTTGACCGGGATCCGGTGCAGGCACGCGAAGAAGCCGACGTGGCGCTTCTCGTGCTGCTCGACCAGCTCCGGCGTCAGCTCCCCGAGCACGCGCACGCGGCCCTCGACCAGGTACGGGCGCATGATCGACGCGAGGTCCTCGATGCCGCCGCTGTGCCCTGCGAACAGGTCGCCGAAGTCGTCGAAGTACAGCACCACGTCGAGCAGCTCGGCGGCCTTCAGCACCGCGTCGAGGCGCTCCTCGAGCTGCCCGAAGCCGGACTGCCCGGCCACCAGCTGCGCGCCGGAGGTCGCGTAGATCGGGCGCGCGCTCGCGCCCGGGCGCGAGAGCAGCGCGTCGATGATGGCTGTCTTTCCGGTCATCTCATCGCCGACGAGCATCACCGAGAGCCGCTCGTCGCCGGCCAGCAGCGCGCCGAGGCTCCTGACCTCGCGCTCGCGCGCGATGATCGGCGTCGCGTCGGCGCCGCGGCTCAGCGCGCGCCCGACCTTGTCGAGCAGCTTCTTGGCCGCCTTCTCGGCGCGCGCGCGCTCCTTCGCGCGCCGCTTGGCCGAGCGCGCGCCGAGGTCCTCGAGGTTGCCGCGCTCGACCGCGACCTCGGGGCGCGCGAGCGCGTGGCGGTCGGCGGGGAGCATCTCCTTGTACTCGCTCGCCACCAGCGTCCGGGCCGACGCGACGCGCAGGATCTCGTCGCGCACCCGTCGCTCGAGCGACTCCCCCGGGCGCACGAGGACCATGTGCCCCAGCGGCAGCACGTGCACCCAGCGCGCGTCGTCGTCCGGCACCACGACGCAGGGGAGCACCATCTCGCGCTCAATCTTCACGCGGCGCGGGAGGTCCGAGCGCGGCAGGATCACCGGCAGGTCGAGGACGCTCGCGTCCTCCGGGTACACGTACTCCGCGAGCGCGTCGGCGGGCAGCTTCGCCAGCGACTTGCTCAGGAACTTCGTCAGCCGCTCGATCGCCGCCTCCGCGCTCCGGGCCCGCGTGACGAGCCCCGGCGCCGCGAGCGGGAACGCGTACACAACCCCGCCCGTGTACTCGCGCACGACGATGAGCGGTCGCAGCTCGAGCGTGAGCGCCATGTCGCGGGAGAATATCACCCGTCGACCGACTCGACGCGCGGGTCCGACACGCGCGACGCGCGAGCTCAGCGGATGTCGATCTCGAGCGGAGGCGCGTGCGCGCGACCGTCGGGGGACTCGAGCGTGAGCACGTATCGTCCTCGTTGATCGAACACGACCGTCCGCCGTCGCGCGTCGAAGAACACCACCGCGATCGCGCGAAACGGCGCGGCGACGCGGTGGTACGGGCCGCCCTTGCACGAGTCCGGGTGCCCGCGCGCGGGGTCGCAGCCGCGAAACACCTCCTCGACGCGGCTCTCGAGGGTGAGCCGCGCGCGCTCGCTCGTCCCGTCGGGCCGGCGCAGCACCGCCACCACGTCGACGCGCTGCCCCATCGGCAGCTCATCGCGCGCGACCAGCTGCAGGCGCGGCACGTCGCCGATCCTGGGCTCGCGCAGGCTTCGAAACTGAAGCCGCAGCGCGACCCCTGCGGGCGCCGGCGGCTCCGCCCGCGTGACGCCGTCCGGATCCGACGCGCCGGGCCAGGTGTCCTCGTCCGACGCGCCGGGGCTCGGCGCCGACGCGCCGGGCCACGCGTCGGCGGGCGCGTCGGCTCGAGTCACACCAGGCCTCGCGTCGGCGGGCGCGTCGGCTCGAGTCACGCCGGGCCACGCATCGGCGGGCGGCGGCGCCTCGCGTCGCGTCGGCGCGCTCGTCGAGCGCCCCGCGCAGCCGAGCGCGAGCGCGAAGCCGACCAAGATCATCCACGCGCGCGCGGTCACCGGGTGATTGAACCACGACTGGCCGATTCGCGCGGCGCTTGCTACGGTCGCGAGACCGCGCGAATCCGCGCGAGCGCCACGGAGACCACGAGACCGTGCTGTACCGAACAGGCTGCGCCATGTGGGGCTACCGCAACTGGTTCGGGCGCTTCTACCCCGAGGGGACGCGCCAGGGCGACGCGCTGGCCCGCTACGCGGAGCGCTTGACCACGGTCGAGGGCAACACGACGTTCTACGCCACCCCATCTGCGGAGGTCGTCGACCGCTGGGCCGCAGAGACGCCCGAGAGCTTCCGCTTCTGCCCCAAGCTGCCCAAGACGGTGACGCACAACGGCGAGCTCGCGCCGCGGCTCGGCGAGCTGACGCGCTTCGTCGAGCGCTGCGCCCGGCTCGGTCCGCGGCTCGGGCCGCTGTTCGGCATCATCCCGGATCGCCACGGCCCCGCGCGCGCCGGCGACCTCGAGCGCTTCCTCGACGGCTGGTCGCGGCGCGTCGTCGAGCGCTTCCCCGAGCTCCGACCAGAGCTAGCCCTTGAGACACGTAACTCGGACTGGCTCGCGCCCCCCCACTCGCGCCGCCTGAGCGAGCTGCTGCACGCCCACGGCGTCGCGCGCGTGATGCTCGACACGCGCCCGGTCTACGAGCGACGCGCGCGCGCGCGCTTCGGCGATCCACAGGAGGGCGCCCAGCACCGCAAGCCCGAGCTCCCCGTCAGCCTCGCGCGCACGGCCGACTTCACGCTCATCCGCTTCATCTCGCACCCGCAGCCCGAGGTCACCGGACCCTACCTCGCCCAGTGGGCGCCGCGCGTGCACGCGTGGCTCGATCAGGGGGTGCGCGTGTACTTCTTCGCCCACTGCCCTGATGACACGGACTCCCCCGAGCTCGCGCGACGCTTCCATCACGCGCTCGCGGGCCGCGGCGCGCCCGTCGACCCGCTCCCGTGGGATGCCATCCGCGAGTCGCCGAGTCAGCTCGCGCTCGTGGACTGAGTCCCGCGCGGGCCCGCGAACCGGCGGTCCCGCGCGGCGGAAGTATGGACATAGAGACCGCGGTCCAATCAACGCGTGTTCGCGCGGCGTCGCGGGCGGGAATTCACCGCGCGCGCCGGAGCCGCGTTGATCGGCGGTGACCGCATCCGCCGGTCCTGATGGCGTCTGAGCGCGATCCAGCCCGCCGCGCGCGCCGGTTCCCCGCGACCCAGGGGCGCCCGAGGTTGACATTCAAATCACCGTGGTTAAGGCCATAGACTGTCTCCGGGGCGCGCCCCCGGGACGCGAACATGAACAAGGAGAGGAACAATGCTCAGACACTGTCTTGTAGGGGCTCTGTCCGCTTTTCTCGTTCAAGCAGGCGAGGAGAGCACGAACACGAGCGAGACCACGCCGGCGCCCGCCGCCGCGCACGAGCTCGAGCACGCGAAGTCCACGACCGCCGCGTCGACGCGCGCGGCGCCCCCAGGGGAGCCGCTGCGGTTCCTCGGCCGCACGTGGTGCTTCGGGTCACAAGACGACGAGCCGCGCTGTGACATCACCCTGCCCCGCTGGAGCGCAGCGCCGACGCGAGACGCCGACGCGAAACCGCAGCCCGACGCGAACGAGGAGTTCGCGTGGCGCCTCGAGCTCCTCGGTCGACGCGTCTGCCTCGGCGCCGTTTCTGAGCGCGAGCCGTGCGACGTGCGGCTGCGGGCCGAGGACGCGCGGGTCGCCGCGAAGCCCAGCGCGGGGCGCGACACCGCGACCTGACGCGGCCGTGACCGTGATCGCGCGCCGTCGCCCGCGTCGACCGGCGACGGCGTCGCGCCGACCAACCAACAACGCAAGGAGAACGCACGATGTCACACCCTGAGAGGAGCCAAGCCCGCGGCGCGGGCTCGGTCGGTCGAGATCGTCGACGAGACGACGTCTCGATCTCGGACGAGGAGGCCGTCGCCGCGATCGCGCGGGTCCGCCGGCGAAACCGTCGCGGACAGGTCGCCTGGGATCGCGCGCTGCGACGCGCGTACGCCCAGGACCCGGTTCCGGGGACGACCCGCCGGGCGTAGCGGCGCATGGAGCTGCGGCCGCGATCCCTCGGGGTCGCGGCCGCAGCAATTCACGCTGGGTTCGCGCGCGTCAATCGCCTTCGCCGAGCTTGTCCCACTCCGTCAGCTCCCGCGCGCGGTCGAGGCACGAGCGACAGAACGGTACGTCGCCGCAGCGCGGATCGGGTCGCACGTGCTCGCCCGCGCCACAGGCCGCGCATACGCGATCGCGGCGATCGGCGGTCTCGACGTCCTCGGCAGGGGTCGTGTCGTACGCTCGCGTGCTGCCCCCTACGCCGCGCGATGAACCTGGGTTCGCGCGCGCCCGGCCGCGCGGGTCCGCGCGAGCGCTCGCAGCATCGGGCCGATCGTGACGGCGTCGGTGAACCGTCGACAGAATTGAAGATCGCGCCCCGATCCCGCGGCGCCGCGTCGTGAGGTGATTCGATCACTCGATCGTGCGTGGTCCATCGCCATTGTTGACACTCGCTCCTTTCGGGTCCGTGGTTAAACGGGCGTCGCCAGACCTGGCGGATCGGACACGTCGATCACGTCCGCGCGCCTGGCCCGCGACGATCTTCACTGTCATGAGCTCGCCGCGGCGCGCGTCAACCCCGGCGCGTGTGCCAGCGAGGCGCGTCGCTGGCACAGAGGTCACCCTTGATCGCGCAGGACGACGAAGCGCCCGTAGTCACCGCGGATGATCCGGAGGCGCACGCCCTTGCGCAGGTCCGCCGCGCGCAGGCGGGCGCCGGCCTCCGCCGCGCTGGCGACCGCCACGCCGTCGATCTGCGCGATCACGTCCCCCTCGCGGAGGCCGGCGCGCTCGGCCAGGGAGCCGGGGTCGACGCCCGTGACGACCGCGCCGCCGCCCGCCTTGATCGCGTAGCGCCGCCGCAGCCCGTCGTCGAGCTCCGAGAGCGTCGCGCCGATCTTGGAGGGCGGCGTGACCGCGCCGCCGCGCGTCGCCGGCAGCTCGCCGAGCGTCACCGCGACCGTCTTCGCCTGACCGTTTCGCCAGATCTTGAGCTTGACCGCGGTCCTGGGCGGCATCTGGGCGATCGCGTTGCGGAACGACGCGACCGCCTTGACCGGCCGTCCGTTCAGCTCGAGGATGATGTCGCCGTCGTGGAGCGTCGACGCGGCCGGGCCCGTCGCTACGACGTCCTGCACGAGCACGCCCTGGCCGTCGTAGCTGAACGACTCCGCGAGCTCGGGCGTCAGCGCGCCGATCATCACGCCGATCCAGCCGCGCACGACCTCCCCGTCGCGCACGAGCTGCTCCATGACCGCGCGCGCCATGTTGATCGGCACCGCGAAGCCGATCCCGTTGCTGCCGCCGCTGCGCGTCGCGATCGCGGTGTTGATGCCGACGACGCGCCCGTGCAGGTCGACGAGCGGCCCGCCGGAGTTCCCCGGGTTGATCGTCGCGTCGGTCTGGATGAAGTCCTCGTAGTCGGTGATGCCGACGTCGGCGCGCCCGATCGCGCTGACGATCCCCGCGCTCACGGACTTGCTGAGCCCGAACGGGCTGCCGGCGGCCATCACCCAGCGGCCGACCTTGAGCGCGTCCGAGTCGCCGAGGCTCGCGGCCTGGAGCCCCTCGGCCTGGATCTTGATCACGGCGATGTCGGTGTGCGAGTCGGTGCCCACGAGCTCGGCGGGCACCGTGCGATCGTCGTGCAGCTGGACCTCGATCGAGTCGGCGCCCTCGACGACGTGGTTGTTGGTCAGCACGTAGCCGTCCGCGCTGACGATCACGCCGCTGCCGAGCCCGCGCTGCTTGAGCTCCGGGCGCGGGCGCGCGCCTCGATCGAGGAGAAATCGCTCAAGGCCGCCGAGCGCGGGCCCCCCCGCGGGCTGCGACTTCACGGCGACGATCGAGACGACCGAGGGGGCGATGACCTCGGCCGCGCGCTCGAGCGCGAACTCGAGCTCGGAGACCTCGGCGATCGGCGGCGTGGTGTTGAAGGTGGGGAGCGCGTCAGCGTCGACGCGCCGCGTGGCCGGGGCGTGGTCTGGACCCTGCGGGGCCGCGGCGGCCGCGCTGTCACAGGCGGTGACGCCCGTGAGCGCGAGCGCCAGGCAGAGGCCAAGTCGTGCTGCGTTCATCATGGTCCTCCTTCGGGGTGGTGTTCAGGGTGGTGTTCAGGGTGGTGTTCAGGGTGGTGTTCGAGCGCGTCGCTACGCGCCGCGAGCGGCCGTCGGACGTCGGTGTCACGGTCTCCGTCGCGCCGGGACGCGCTGTCAGAGTCATCGGGGGCGCGCCCGCGTCGCGGACACGTCGGGTCGCCGCGCTCGCGCGCGCGAGCCCCCGCGCCGCTACGCTAAGCGTCCTCACGGGGCTGTCAACCCGCGCGCGTCGGGGTTGACAGCGCGGCGCGTCGATCCATCGTGACAGCGACCGCGAGCCACGGCTCGCGTCCTGACACAACCCTACCAGGAGGAACAAGATGCTGTCGTACGGATACAATCCGCTCAGAGAGATGGAGCTGCTGCGGCGTGAGCTCGACCGCGTCTTTGACGACGCGATGTACGGCGGTCGCGCGACGCGGACCGCCCGCGGGGTCAACGCTCCAGCGATCAACCTCGTCGACGCCGGCGAGGCGCTCGTGCTCGAGGCCGACCTCCCGGGCTTCACCGAGGAGCAGCTCACGATCAACCTCACCGCGAACGTGGTCTCGATCGAGGGCGCGCGCGAGGTCAGCCCGCCGGAGGGCTACTCGGCGCACCGTCGCGAGCGCGGGAGCTACCGCTTCGCGCGCTCGTTCGGCCTGCCGACCAAGGTCGACCCCGAGAAGACGAGAGCGTCGCTCAAGCACGGCGTGCTGACCCTGGAGATGCCCAAGCTGCCGGAGGCGCGCCCGCGCAACATCTCGATCAAGGTCCGCTAACCCCACGCACACGAGGAGAACGATCATGCCAGACAACAACGAAGCGGTTCAGAAGCGTGACGAGACCGGCGTGCAGGAGACGCGCGCGCGCCCGATGATGGCGCCGCCGGTCGACATCTACGAGAACGCGGATGAGTTCCGGATCCTCGCCGACCTCCCCGGCGTCGACGAGCGCGCGCTCTCGGTCCGCATGGACGGCGACGAGCTCACGATCGAGGCCCCGCGCGGGGCGCGAGCGAGCGGCGCCGCGCTGGTCCGCGAGCTGCCGGCCGCGGGCTTCCGCCGCGTGTTCCGGATCCCCGAGGTCATCGACGCGGAGAAGATCGACGCGCGCCTGCGCAGCGGCGTGCTCGAGGTCGTGCTGCCGAAGGTCGCCGCCGCCAAGCCGCGCCAGATCCAGGTCCGGACCCGCTAGCCGCGTAGGTGCACGGGCGCCGACGCGCGCCTGTCCGACGAGCCTCGACGTCCGCTGCGACGCCTGGCCCGCGCGGGCGGGCGCGCGTCGATCATGACCGCCGCGAGCGCCCCGCTACGCGAGCTTCGCCATGCAGTATCGCAGGCCGTCCCGGAGGTTCGCGCACGTGCGCACGGCGGACATGTCGATGCCGATGCTCACCATCGTCTGCGCGACGTAGGGGCTGATCCCCGTGATGACGCCCTCGGCGCCCAGCAGGCGGATGCTCGCCAGCAGCTGGATCAGGTGACTCGCGGTCGAGGTGTCGAGCGCCTCGACGCCGGTGAGATCGAGGATCGCGAAGCGGGCGCCCGCGCGGCTGACCTCGTCGAGCAGGCGCTCGATCAGGCTGCTCGCGCGCTGGCTGTCGATGACGCCGACGAGCGGCGCCGTGAGCACCTTGTCCCAGACCTCGATCAGCGGCGTCGACAGCTCCTGGATCGCGCGCTGCTGCTGCGAGACGGTCTCGAGCTGGCGCTTGAGCGCCTCCTCGGCCTGCTTGGCCGCGGTGACGTCGAGCGAGATCCCGACCACGTAGTCGACGTCGCCGCGCTCGTTCTTCGCCGGCACGTACCAGTTGTCCCAGTGCACGCCGTGCTGCTGCTCGGAGTTCGTCGACGCGGCGCCCGTGAACGCGCTGCGGATCTCGTCCCCGCCGCCGTCGTAGAGTTCGAAGATGTTGAGCCCGAGCAGCTGCCCGGGCTTCATGCCGGCGGCCGCGAGCCCCTTGCCGTCGTGGTAGACGAAGCGCCCGTCGCGATCGATCGCCCACAGCACCATGTCGAGGTTGTCCATCAGCGCCCGCAGGAGCCGTCGCTCGATCCTCGCCGTCATGCCGCCCTCGGACGCTGCGGGCCTGCCGTCGCCCGACGAGTTCGGGGTCGTCTCCGCCGCCGCGACCGGGTGCAGCGCGCCGTGCAGCGCGCCGTCGGTGGCCCGCTGCGCGTGACATCGCAGCGCCGCCCCGTCGGAGGCCTGGAAGGTGTGCTCGGCCGGCTGTCCGCCGGCGACCAGCGCGTCGAGGAAGCCCGCGAGACCCGACAGCGCGCCCGCGTGCGCGAGCGCGGTCAGGGTCAGCTCGGCCGCGCCGAAGCGGCGCGAGAGCGCCGCGCTGCGCTGCGTGATGCGGCCTTCCGCGTTCGCCACGAACAGCATCTCGGGACAGGACGCAAAGAACGCCTCGATCGACACGTCAGCCATGCAGCACCAGCTCGCCTTTCTCCGCGATCATACGCGAGCGCGCGGCGTCGCGGCGCCGCGACCTCGAGCGAGGGCGCGCGCGCGCGTGCGCGGCCGCGCGTCGCGGGCGAATCTCGGCGCGCGATCGCGTACACACGCCCCCGCGACGCGCGGCCGCGCCGATCACCTGACTACAACGACATGTCATGAGGCGCGCGAGCACGGCACCCGCCCCGCCGAGACGGCTCGGCCGACGCTGACGTCCGCGCATAACGATAGAAAGATCCGTGCGCTGGCACGCGTGTCGGGCTCGAATAGATCCCCGCGGACGTCGGCGCGTGGTGATCGTCGCGCGCCTCGGCGGCGCGGGCCTTCGACGCGAACGCCCCCGGTTCGCGCCGCAGCGGGTCGACAACCTCGTTCCCCCGCCGCGCCCGCGCGCGCCTCGAGCCCCGCGTTCATCTCCGGCTAGACTGCGCGCGCTGGAGGTCCACGGATGCGACGCAACAGGCACAGGCTGCTCCCCCGATTCACCGCGCTCGCGCTCGCGCTCGCGCTGTTCGCCGGCTGCACGTACAAGAACGCGATGAAGCGCGGCGACGAGGCCATGGCCTCGGGCCAGTATGACGACGCGATCGAGCAGTACGAGCGCGCGCTGGCCAAAAAGCCAGACTCGGAAGAGGCGCGGAGCAAGCTCGCGCAGGCGCGCGAGAAGGCGGTCGAGCAGAAGGTCGGGCAGTCCCGCGACGCGCTCGCGCGCGGCGAATTCGCGAGCGCCGTCGCGACCGCGAGCGAGGCGGCGGCGATCCTCCCCGACAGCCCCGCGGTGCAGCAGCTGATCGGCGAGCTCGTGCCGGCGGTCATCGCCGAGAGCGAGCGCCTGACCGCGGCCGCGCGCTTCGCCGACGCGATGGCGTTGCTCGACGCGACGACGCGCGGCCTGCCGAGCGCGCGCGAGTCGATCTCGGCGGCCGCCGACGCGACGCGGGAAG
>JACKDW010000025.1 GCA_020633295.1 Myxococcales bacterium
GGAGGAGCGCCGCGCGTGGCTGTCGCGGCACGAGCTCGACGACGTGCTCGACACGCCGGTCGAGGCGCTGCGCTTCCTGCTGTCGTCGCACCACGCGCGACACATCAAGCTGCTCGGCGACCACGTCTCGATCGGCGCGTGGATCGGGCTGCGCCCCTCGACGCGCGCGCGGCTCGAGATCCCCGAGTTCGATCACGCCATCGCGAGGTACCTGCGCGGGATGGTCGTGCGCCGCCGGATCGAGCGCGCGCGCGAGTCGACGTGGAATGATCCGCCACGAGACGCGCGCCTGCGGCGGCTCTCGGAGCGCCTGCGCTCGAGCCTCGGACGGCTGTCGCACTGCCAGGCGTACATGGCCCCGCTGCCGCGCGGGCACGTCCTGCGCGTGGTGATGGATCCGCCGGAGGTGCTGTTCGGCGTCCCCGAGGACCACCCGCTCGTGCGCATCCGCCTCGCGGGCTTCGCCGATCACGGCGTGCTCGAGCTCCGCGCGAGCGATCGCCAGCGCGGGGAGGTCCACGCGCGGCTCGTGATCGAGTGGTGCCTCGACGCGATCCACGACCCCGCGCACCCGCTGCACACGCCCTTCGTGCGGCTGTTCGCGCCCGCCGAGGGCGATCCGCTGCTCGTGGGGCTCGAGCGCCTCGCGCTCGCGCAGCGCCTCGGCGCGCCGCAGCAGGAGGACACGCGGCTGACGTGGCGCGTCACGACGAGCGCCGACGCGCGCTGCACCGTCACGCCCGCGCTGCAGCAGCGCCGGGGCAGCGGCGCGTGGACGCGAGGGCGACGCGTCACGATCGACGGGCTCGACGAGCTGCTCGACGGGCTCGCGCCCGAGGACGTCGCGCTCGCGCGGCTGCTCGCGTCGGCGGACCCGTCGTCGACGCGCGCGGCGCTCGCCATGCTCTCGCGACACCCGCGCGTGTTCGGAGCCCGGGGCGCGGCGCGGGTCACCGTGCACGAGCAGCGGCTGACGATCCGCCTCGTCGACCTCGGCGACGGCGTGCGCGTCACGCTGGCGCTGGGCGGGGTCGAGGTCGAGCCGGCGGCCGCCGCGAGCGCCGTCGGCTACCTCGCGACCTGCCTCGACGACCATGTACATTTCTGCCGCGCGGACGAGACGATCCGGCGCCTCGCCGAGGTGCTCACGCGGCTCGGCGCGTTCGTCCCGCGCGCCGAGCAGGACCGGCTGATCGCGCGGCTCTCGTCGCTGCAGCCGGCGGTGCAGCTGGACATCCCCGCGCCGCTGCGGGGCGCGCACGTGGCCCCGATCGCGGCGCTGGTGCTGCGGGCGACGCCGCTGGACGAGCGGACGCTCGGCTTCGAACTGGTGAGCCGACCGCTGGCGGGCGACGAGGCGATGAGCTGGCCTCCAGGTCAGGGTCCGGAGTACGTGGTCGGCGACGACGACGCCGGCGAGCGCGTCTCGACGACCCGCGATCTCGCGGGCGAGCGCGCGCGCGCCGACGCGCTCGAGGCCGCGCTCGGGCTCGCGCCGATGCGCGGCGACCGGCCGCACGCGTACCGCAGCGCGTCGCTCGAGCAGGCGCTAGAGGCCCTCGCCGCCGCGCGCCAGCTGTGCGCGCGGGGCGACGACGAGCGCCTGCGCGCGGTCGAGTGGCCCGAGGACGCGCGGCCGTGGCAGACGACGGCCGTCGGCGTGGCGGACCTCAAGCTCCGAGTCGAGCGCCGGCGCAACTGGTTCTCCGTCGACGGAGAGGCGCGCGCGGACGGTCAGGCGATCCCGCTGCGCGCGCTGCTGCGGGCGGCCCGAGAGGACCAGCGCTACATCCGGCTCGCGGACGGCCAGTTCGTCCGGATCGAGCGCGCGCTGCAGAAGCGGCTCGTCGAGCGCGGCGGCGTGCTCGTCGGCGACGGCGACGCGCTGGGCGTCGGCGGGCCGATGCTGCGGCTGCTCGCCGAGCTCGTCGACGACCCCGCGGCGCTCGAGCTCTCGACCGACGCGAGCGCGCTGATGGATCGACTCGCGCGGCACGACGCGGGCGCGCTCGAGGTGCCGGCGAGCTTCCGGGCGACGCTGCGGGACTACCAGGCCGAGGGCGTGCGCTGGCTGCTGCACCACGCGGCGATGGAGACGGGCGCGTGCCTGGCCGACGAGATGGGCCTGGGGAAGACGGTGCAGACGCTCGCGGCGCTGTGCGCCCGCGCCGAGCTCGGGCCGGCGCTCGTCGTCGCGCCGACCTCGGTGTGCACGAACTGGCAGCGCGAGGCCGCTCGCTTCGCGCCTGACCTCAAGACCATCCTGTATCGGGGCGCGGGGCGCCGCGCCGCGCTCGCGTCGCTCGCCGCGGGCGACGTGCTGATCGCGAGCTACGACGTCGTCGTCCGCGACGCGGAGGAGCTCGGCGCGCGCGAGCTCGCGACGGTCGTGCTCGACGAGGCGCAGGCGATCAAGAACGCGAAGACCCGGCGCGCGCAGGCGATCGGCGCCCTGACGGCGCGCTGGCGCCTGGGCCTGAGCGGGACGCCGGTCGAGAACCACCTGGGCGAGCTGTGGAGCCTGTTCCGCGTGCTGAGCCCGGGGCTGCTCGGCGACCTCAAGTCGTTCCAGGAGCGCTTCGTGCGGCCGATCGAGGTCGATCGCGACGCGCGCGCGCGCGCCGATCTGCACGCGCTGATCCACCCCTTCGTGCTGCGCAGGACCAAGCGCCGCGTCTCGCCCGAGCTGCCCGAGAAGACCGAGGTCATCCGCGAGGTCGAGCTCTCGGAGGAGGAGACGCGGCTGTACGAGCGCGCGCGGCAGCGGGCGATCGCCGAGCTCGAGGGCGAGGCGCCGGGCGCCGGCGGCGTGGCGATCTTCCGCCACCTCACGCGCCTGCGTCAGCTCGCCTGTCACCCGCGGCTCGTCGACCCGAGCGCGCCGGCGACGTCGTCGAAGCTCGCCAGCTTCCTCGAGCTCGCGGACGAGCTGCGCGAGGGCCAGCACCGCGCGCTCGTGTTCAGTCAATTCACGAGCCACCTCAAGATCGTCCAGGGCGAGATCAACCGGCGCGGGTGGAGCTCGCTGTACCTCGACGGCGCGACGCCGGCGGCCGAGCGCGCGGCGCTCGTCGACCGCTTCCAGGGCGAGCGCTTCGAGTTCTTCCTGATCTCGCTGAAGGCCGGCGGCAGCGGGCTCAACCTGACGGCGGCGGACTACGTCATCCACCTCGACCCGTGGTGGAACCCGGCGGTCGAGGATCAGGCGAGCGACCGCGCGCACCGGATCGGCCAGACGAGGCCGGTGACGATCGTCCGCCTGATCACGCGGGACACGGTGGAGCAGACGGTGCTCGACCTGCACGCGGAGAAGCGCGAGCTGGCCGAGGGGATCCTGACGGGGAGCGACACGGCGCGGCGCATGTCGTCGACCGAGCTCGTCGCGCTGCTGCGGCGCTACACGCCGGGCTACGACGACGGCTAGCCGCGCCGCGACCTCTGCCCGCAGGCGATGAGGCGCGAGCGACCGGCGCGCCGCGTTCCAGCATCGTGTCACCGCGCGCGCACACCGGCGCGCGCGCGGGCGAGCCCTCGCGTACTCGGTGACGCTCGAGCTCGCCCGCCGCGGCCGCGTCTCGCGATGAATTCAGGCGGCTTCGACGGCCTGGCGCGGCGCCTCGCGTGCGCGCCCGGCGAAGTACTACGAGTATCACGTCGGCCTCGCGATCGTGCCCGTGCTGCTCGTGCTCGCGGCGCTGCGCGAGCGTCAGCGGCGAGCCCGGCGCGGCGGCGTCCCGCGCCTGCGGCTCGGCTACGAGGTCTGGCTCGGCGCCGCCGTGGTGCTCGTCGCCGACGCGCACCTCCTGCTGCACGCGCGCGGGTGGGAGATCCGACACAGCGACGAGATCGCGGGCGCCTGGCAGCTGCAGGAGATGGACGAGGACACGCTCGCGCGCGGTCGCAACTTCTACGGGCTCATGCGCGTCGTCGAGCTCAACCACGCGTGGCCCGAGACCCATCACCGCGCGCTGCTCCACGGGCGCATCAACCACGGCTTTCAGTACCTGCGCGCGGACAAGCGCGCGCGGCCGACGTCCTACTTCGGCACGACCAGCGGCGTCGGTCAGGCGATCGCGCTGCACCCCCGGCGTGACCGCGGGCAGCCGATGCGGCTCGGCGTGCTCGGCCTCGGCGTCGGCACGATCGCGAGCTACGCGCGCGCGGGCGACACGATCGAGTTCTACGAGATCAACCCGCTGGCGATCGAGCTGGCGCGCGGGTACTTCCACTACCTCGAGGACGCCGAGGCGCGCGGCGCCGCCGTCGAGATCTACGCCGGCGACGCGCGGCTGCTGCTCGAGCGCCAGCTCCAGCGCGCCGGCTCGCGGCGCTTCGACGTGCTCGCGGTGGACGCGTTCAGCGGCGACGCGCCGCCGATTCACCTGCTGACGCGTGAGTGCTTCCAGACCTACCGCGAGCACCTCGCGCCCGGCGGGGTGCTCGCGCTCAACGTGTCGAACCGCTTCGTCGACCTCAAGCCCGTGGTTCGCGGGCTCGCCGACGACGCGGGCATGGCCGCGATCCACTTCCACGACGCGGGCTCACAGACCGGCGGGACCGACACGAGCGACTGGATGCTCGTGACCAGCAACCCGCGCGTGCTCGAGGCGGACGAGGTGATGTACCGCGAGAGCGAGTTCGACGCCGCGTCGGCCCGGCCGCCGGTGCTCTGGACG
Organism: Myxococcales bacterium; assembly: GCA_020633295.1. Lineage (GTDB taxonomy): Bacteria > Myxococcota_A > Polyangia > Nannocystales > Nannocystaceae > JACKDW01. The sequence goes on from JACKDW010000025.1 coordinate 4,677, forward strand.
GACGACCACAGCAGCCTGCTCGGCCTGATGATCCCGACGCTGTAGCGCGGGCTCTGAACCCCGCGCTCCTGCTGGCGAGGACGTCACTGTTCGCGGACGCCACACAGCGGTGTTTATCAACGACACACACTGGGCTCGCGCGCGCTACGTATACTGCCGACATGCGTACGCACTACCCATGCTTGTTGATCCCGCTGCTCATGACCCTGGGCCTGGGGGCCTGTAGCGACGGCGGCCCTGACTCGACCACCGACGACGACGCGACCACCGACGAGTCGACCACCGAGGGCCCCGCGAGCTCGTCGTCGGGCGACGGCGACGGCGACGGTGACGGCGACGGTGACGGTGACGGTGACGGCGACGGCGACGGCGACGGCGACGGCGACGGCGACGGCGACGGCGACGGCGACGGCGACGGCGACGGCGACGGCGACGCGCCCGACATCGACAAGATCCTCGAGCAGGTCCTCAACCCGGAGGGCTGCACCGCCGGCTACTGCCACGGCGGCGGGCAGGGCGGGCTGATGATGACGGACGCCGCCTCGGCCAAGATGAACCTCGTGGGCGTCGACGCGACGACGCCGGTGTGCGATCTGACCAAGCGCGTCGTGCCCGGCGATCCCGAGTCGAGCATCCTGTGGTATCGCGTGCGCCCGATCGCGCTCGACCAGGGCAACGCCTGCGCGCCGAAGATGCCGCAGGGGACCGAGGGGCTCGACGAGGCGACGGCGCAGCTCGTCTACGACTGGATCGCCGGCGGTGCGCAGTAGCGTCGCGCGGCTGACCGCGTCGCTCGCGCTCGCGCTCGCGTGCGACGCGGGCGACGGCACCAGCACGGACGGCGACGGGACCGACAGCGACGAACCGTGGGCGGAGCCCGCGGTCCCGGACGAGCCCGAGGCGCTGCACGAGTGGGCGCTCTCGGGCGCCTACCTCGAGTGGTCGGCCTGGTCCGAGGTGCAGCCGACGGGCGGAATCGGCGGCGCGCGGGTGTTCTTGAGCCCGACGCTGGTCGCGTCGATCGAGGCGGGCGATCGCCAGCACCCGATCGGCGCGACGGCGGTGCGCGAGCTCTACGACGCGGACCTCGAGACGCAGACGGGCTTCGCCGTCATCACGCGCGTCAGCGACGAGGCCTCGGCCGACGCGTGGCTGTGGCTCGAGGTGTTCAGCGCGGATCCGGAGGCGGTCCCGGCGACGGCCGAGCGCGGCGCGCCAGGCTGCGTGGGCTGCCATCAGCAGGCGATCGACTTCATCCAGTCGACGCTGCCGCTGCCGTGAGCGCGCGACGGCGCGCGTACCCGAACAAGCGGCGCCCGCCGAACTGCGGGCGCCGCCGCGACGGCGACGTGACGGGGCCGCGATCGCCTGGTTCGCGCGACGCCGTCAAACCTCACCGAGGGCGCGCGCCGTTCCCTATAATTTGCCCATGCCATGGGGTCTGCTCGCGCTGACTGGGCTCGCGGTGGCGACGCTCTCGCTCGCGATCGGGCCCGTACGACGTCGCGTGATCGCGCGGCTCCTCGGGCTGCCCGCGCCGCGCTTCGGGGTCCACGCGCGCCGCGGCCTCGAGACGCCCACGCCCGACGGTCCGCGGCTCATCGCGGATCTCTATGAGCCCGATCGCGCGGGGGTGTACCCGACGGTGCTCGTGCGCACGCCCTACGGCCGCGCGATGGAGGGGTCGCTCGTCGGCCATCGCCTCGCGGAGCGCGGCTTCCGAGTGCTCGTGCAAGACTGCCGCGGCTGCGCCGACTCGAGCGGCGTGTTTGACCCGTTCCTCGACGACGCCGCGGACGGCGTCGTGACCCTCGAGTGGCTCTCGGGGCAGCCGTGGTTTGACGCCGCCGCGGGCGTGGCGATGTGCGGCGGGAGCTATCGCGGGTTCGTGCAGTGGGCGGTGAGCGGCGCGACGGCGCCGCTGCGGGCGCTGGCGCCGTCGATCACCGCCGCGGACCTGCCGCTGTCGTTCTGGCGCGACGGCGCGCTGACGCTGCAGGCGATGGGCGAGTGGATGACGCTGACCGCCGAGAGCGGGCACGAGCACCGTCACGTGTCGTTCTTGCGCCGACAGCTCCGCGCCAGCGAGCGGATCCGGACGCTGCCCTGGCGTCACCTGCCCCTTCGAACACTCGACGAGCGAGTCGTCGGGCGCGAGATCAGCTTCTTCCGCGAGTGGATCGCGCGCCCCGACCCGGAGGATCCCTACTGGACCGCGCGGCGTCACGGGGAGCGCGTCGCCGCGTTCGACGGCCCGGTGCAGATCTCGACGCGCTGGCACGACCTGTTCCTCGCGGGCGCGCTCGACGACTACCAGCGCCTCGTCGCGGCGGGCAGGTCGCCGCGCCTGCGGATCGGCCCGGGCGGGCACGGCGACTTCCGCTCCGCGATCGGCGAGCTGCGCGATGACCTCGCGTTCCTCGAGCACGTCCTCCGCGACGCGCCGCACCCGTGGCCGACCCGCGTCCGCGTGTACATCACCGGCGCGAAGCGCTGGCGCGATCTCCCGGCGTGGCCCCCGAGCTCGCTACGGGAGCGCTGGCGACTCGCGACGGACGGACAGCTGCTCCCGGGCGACACAGGGCCCGCGCCCCGCGGCGCGGTCGGTCAGTTCCGCTACGATCCGCTCGACCCCACGCCCTCGGTCGGCGGCGCGCAGATCCTGAGCGCTCCGGTCGCGGACAACCGCGCGCTCGAGGCCCGCGACGACGTGCTCGTCTACACGACCCCCGCGCTCGAGCGCGACCTCGAGCTCATCGGCCCGGTGACGCTGCGGCTCGGCGTGGCGACGACGGCCGCGCGCGCCCAGCTGTTCGCGCGGGTGTGCGAGGTCGACGGCCGCGGGCGCTCGCGCAACGTGTGCGACGGGGTGACGACGTTTCGCGGAGACGCGTCCGCGCAGCCCGTGACGATCACGCTCGGCCCCCTCGGTCACCGGTTCCGCGCGGGCCGCCGCCTCCGCCTGCAGGTCTCGGGCGGCGCGTTCCCTCGCCTCGCGCGCAACCCCGGCCGCGACGTCGCGCTCGACATAGCGACGGAGCGCGAGCTCGTCGCCGCCGACTACACGCTCACCGCGACGGAGACGACCCCGTGCGCGCTCGAGCTGCCGGTCTTCGACGAGCCGTGACGGGCCCCCCTAGCGCAGCGCCGCGAGCTCGCGCGCGATGATCTCCAGCCAGTCTGCGGGGACAGGTCCGCTCGCGTCGAGGTACCCGCGCCAGGTCGGTCGATCGTCGAAGCACTCGAACGCCCACCAGCACCACGCGTCGGCGTAGCCGACGTCATCGCCGTGCTCGTCGCGGAACGACGACGCGGGCACGCCCAGGCGCCAGGGCGCGCGCGCGAGGCCGTCGGCGGCGAGCGTGATGGCGAGCGCGGCCCAGCCCTGCGCCGGCGCGGCGAGGGCTCGCGCCAGCGCGCGCGGGCAGCTCCCGGTGGTCAGCGCCTCGACGAACGCGGACCAGCCGGCGGGCGCGGGCGGGACGGCGGCGAGCCAGGACGCGAGGCGCCGGTCTTTGCGTCGCGCGGCGCCCCAGCGCGTAAAGAAGGTCAGCTCGCGCGCCCCGTGGCACGCGCAGCGCAGCAGCGAGCCGTCGTGCCAGCGCTGGGCCCACGGCGCCGGCGGAGCGGCGCCGTGCAGTCGCGCCCAGGCGAGGCGCGCGGCGTCGTGCTGGACGAGCCCGTCGGCGATCAGCTCGCGGAGCCAGGGCTCGTCCGCGTCGAGCGCGTCGTCGTCGTTTTCGTTGTCTTCGTCTTCGTCGACATCACGGTCGCGATCAACGCTCGGCTCGAGCACGCGCGCCACGTGCTCGGCCCAGGTCCGCGGCGCCGGCGGGTGGCGGCGGAGGTAGGCCAAGCGATCCGCGCGCGCGGTTGGCTGCTCGGAGAGCCAGGTGTACCAGAGCGTCAGCCAGTGCTCCCCGTAGCCCATACGCCAGCCGATGCTCCCCAGCGGGATCTCGGGGCAGCGCGCCCACGGCGGCGCGATGTCGCCGTGGGCGTCGAGGCTCTCGGCGATCTGCTGCCGCCACCACGCTGGATCCGCGACCACGAGGCAGTATCGCCACGCGGCCCCGATCGTCGCAATCCCCGATCGCCGGCGCGCCCCCTCGGCGCCTGTGCTACACGGGGCGCGCCCATGCACCGCGCGCTCACACCACGCTCGCCCCGCCCTCCCCGGCTCCTCCTCGCCGCGCTGCTGCCCGCGCTCGCGGCCTGCGCGACGTCATCCGAATGTCCCGAGGGACCGGTTGAGACGCCGACGACGGACACGCCGTCGCCGCGCGCGACGTCGCGCGAGGCGCCCGCGACCGTCGCGGGCCCCCTGCGCGTCGCGGTGACGATCGACGACCTCCCCGCCCACGGCCCGCTGCCGCCCGGCGAGACCCAGCTCTCGGTGCACACCGCGATCCTCGACGTGCTCGACGCCCACCGCGTCCCCGCCGTGTACGGCTTCATCAACGCGGGCAAGCTCGAGCGCGCGCCGGCGGATCGCGCGGTGCTCGAGCTGTGGCGGGATCGCGGGCACCCGCTCGGCAACCACACGTACTCGCACGCCGACATCAACAAGGTCGGCGCGGCCGCGTTCATCGCCGAGATCGAGCGCAACGACGCCGCGCTCGCCGAGCTCGTCGGCGACACGCCGGCGGCCCGTCGCTCGCGTCGCGCGTTTCGCTACCCGTACCTGCGTCAGGGCGCCGACGCCGAGACGCTCGACACCGTGCGCGACTACCTGCTCGAGCACGACTACCGCCTCGCCGAGGTCACGGTCGACTTCGGCGACTGGGCCTATAACCCGCCCTACGCGCGCTGCCGCCAGCAAGGCGACGACGACGCGATCGCGGACCTGCGCTGGAGCTTCATCGCCACCGGCCTCGCGTTCCTGCGCTGGTCCGATCAGACCGCGCGCGCGCTCGAGGAGCGCCGCGTCCCCCACGTGCTGCTCCTGCACAGCGGGGGCTTCGACGCGGTCGCGCTCGACGAGCTGCTCAGCGCCTACGAGCGCCAGGGCGAGGTCGAGTGGATCACGCTCGACGAGGCGCTCGCCGACCCGCTGTATCAGCGCGACGTTCGGGCGCCGAGCGAGTACGGCGGCACCCTGCTCGAGCAGATCATCGAGCGCGACGCGCCGGCGCCCGCCCCCGTACCGTTCATGATTCAGCCGCTCGGGCTGCTCGAGAACTTCTGTACCTGAGCGCGGGCGTCCTCGCGTCGAGAGCCGCGAGTGACGACCGCGACGCTGGGGGCGGCGAGCGACAGCGAACGAGGACTCCACACCCAGGGCGCAGCCAGAACGCCGCGAATTCGCGGCTTATTTGCCCAAACCCGGGCGCGAGAGATTTTTTTCGTCGCCGCTGTAGGGATTCCTCGGCTCGCGTCACCCACGGGAGACCGGCCGCCGCCAACGACCATCCCGCTGCGCGGACGCGAGCCGTGAAAGGTACAGTTCATCTTCATGACGATTAAGCGATTGATTCTTCCCATGCTGCTCGGGCTCGGCATGCTCGGCGTCGCCGCGCCGGCCTGCGATGTCCCCAAGGACGGCGGCTGCGACGGCGAGGGCGACTGCGACAGCGACGGTGAGTCGAGCGACTCCGGCGAGTCAGGGGACTCGGGTGAGTCGGGCGACTCCGGCGAGGGGGGCAGCGAGAGCGGCGACTCGGGCGAGACCGGCGACTCGGGCGAGACCGGCGACACCGGCGACACCGGCGACACGGGCGAGACCGGCGACACGGGCGAGACCGGCGACACGGGCGAGACTGGCGACACGGGCGACACGGGCGATACCGGCGAGACCGACGACACCACCGGCGAGACCGGTGACACGGGCGACACCACCGGTGAGACGGGCGACACCGGCGACACCACCGGGGAGACAGGCGACACCGGCGACACCACCGGCGACACTACCGGCGACACTACCGGCGACACTACCGGCGAGACAGGCGACACCACCGGCGACACCACCGGCGACACCACCGGTCCGGACACGACGACGGGCGATATGCCCTGAGCCGCGTCCGGCCAGAACCTGTACAATGGGCCCGGCGTCGGTACGCGACGTCGGGCCCGGCTGTTTCCGCGCGGCCGAGGAGGTCTCGATGACACGCTGGTCCCGCGTCGCGCTCGCGCTCCCACTCCTGGCCCTCGCGGCAGGATGTCCGATGATGCAGTCGCAGTCGCAGTCGCAGCCGCAACAGCCACCGCCGCGCGAGCTCGCCGAGACGCCCACGCCGACGACGCCCGCGCCCGCGCCCGCGCCGACGACGGCGACGACCCCGACCCCGACGCCCGCCCGGGCTTCGAGCGCGGAGCCGTCCGCGCCGTGGTCGCTCCGCTACCTCGACGGCAGCAACAACGCGACGAGCTTCTCGCGCGCGAGCGCGGCGAGCGACGTGCTGCTCGAGTACGAGCCGATGACGCCCGAGAGGAGCTCGAGCGGGACCTACAGCGGCGGCGCGCCGCGGACCGGCGTGGTGCCGCCCGAGCAGGTCGCGTCGCTGTGGGAGCGCGTGCGACGGCTCGAGGATGACCCCGAGCAGCGCGCCGAGCAGCGGCGCATGGGCACGGGCGCGTTCACGATCTCGACGCCCGAGGGCGAGCGGGCGTTCCTCGTCACCAGCGGCAAGCCGCTGCTCGCCTTCGACGCGTTCCTGCGGCCGCTCCAGGGCCGCTGAGGCCTCAGTCGCCGCGGGCGGGCGGGCGTCGCTCGCGGAACCACCCGCGGTACTTCTCCATGCGCGCGCGCTGGCTCTCGGGCGCCCGGAACGTGCACGTCGACGCCTCCTCGCTGCCCTCGGGCGCGCCCCAGCGCAGCTCCGGGCAGTCGTTGGGGTTGTAGCCGACCTCGAGCGCGGGCGCGCGCGCGAGCGCCTCGCCGAGCGTCAGGGTCCACGCGCTGCCGTCGCTGCGCGTATATCGGAACGAGAGCGCCGGGTCCTCGAGCTGCCCCTCGAGCTGCCCCTCGAGCTCCGAGACGACCGCGTCGACGCGACCGCGCGCGACGCCGTAGGCCTCGGGGTTGCGACGCACCCGCGCCGCGAAGCGCTGGACGAGGTCGATCGCGATCAGCAGCCGCATGTCGCGACCGGGGGTCGCGAAGGTCTCCCACGGACCTGTCGTTTCGAACACCCGAAACCCGCGCGGCATGGCGATCGTCTGGGCGCGAAGCCGCGAGACGGCGGCGCCGCGCTCGACGAACTCGGCGCGCGTCCGCAGCGCCTCGTGCAGCGCGAGCGCGGCGCGCCGCTGGGCCCTCAGCGGCTCGCGCGGCCCAGGCGTGATCACGGCGAGCACCCGCTCGTGGAAGGCCTCGCTGTCGAGCGCTTCGTGCTCGGTCCAGAGGTCGCCGTGCCCCGGCGCGCGCGCGAGCGCGTCGTTGCCGAGGACCTCGACCTCGCCGTCTCGGTAGACCACCGGGCGGAAGCGCTTGAAGCCGGTGCCGCCGCGGCTCGGCGTCGGATCCCACAGGAAGGTGCCCTCCCAAAACCGCTTGCGCGTGATCGTGCCGTCGGGCTGACCGTCGATCGCGAACAGCTCGCCCGGCTCGTCGCCGCGCGGCTCGATCAGCTCGACGAGCACGAGGATGTGCCCGTAGGGGTCGGCGTAGATGGTGCCGGGTCGCAGCCCGCGGCGGTCGAGCGCGACGGGGTAGAAGTCGCCGTGCGAGTCGCTGACCGCGGTGCGCCCGTTCCCCGAGTGCACGCCCCAGGCGATCGTCTGGCGCAGGAAGGTCTCGACGCGCGGGAGCTCGCGCGCGCGCGCGCTGCTGTGGCGCGCCTCGAGGCTCGAGCGGCTGCCGAGGCAGCGCGGCGCGATCTCGGGCCCGCCGCGCGAGCAGATGTGAAACGCGAACGGCAGGCGCCGCTTCCACGACCAGTACGCGCGCAGGAAGTATGGGAGGTCGGCGCAGTCGGGTCGCAGCCCGAGCACGCCCGGCTCGTCCTCGCCGAGCCCGAGCGCGCCGTGCAGCAGGTTGCGATCGGGGTCGCTGGTGACCTGGTCGAGCCGCGCGTACGAGAGCTCGCGCCCCGACGGCGCGCGGAACATCTCGCGGATCCACGCGCTGTACAGCGCCTCCTCGGCCGCGCTCCACTCGCGCTCGATCGGCCAGACCGCGCCTCGCGGCGCGCGGGAAGACGCGCGCGCGTCGCCGACCGTGAAGCTGGCGCAGGCGAGGCCCGTCCCCTCGCGGCCGACGACGACGCGGTGCTCCCCGGCGACCGCCGCGTCGATCGTGGCGATCAAGGTCGAGGGCGCGCCACGCCGCGCGACGACCTGGAGCCCGTCGAGCGGGCCGCTCGCCGACTCGACGCGCAGCGCCAGCTCGCGCTCGTCGTCGAAGCTCGAGACGAGCACGCGGATCGGCTCGCCGGGGCGCGGCGCGAACGGGGTCACGACGACGCCGACGTCAGCGGAGGCGGTCGCGGGCGCCGGGCAGCCGCCCGCGTCCACGTTTTTTTTTTGACACGTCCCGGTAGACCGCGGGATCGCGCTCGTTCACGTCGAGCGTGGAGGCCCGCCGCTCGCCGCCCGATCCTGGATCCACGCCGGCCGCGTCGCCCGGGCGCTCACCTGGCACAGAGGACATCCCGACATCACCGCCGCGCCGTCCGCCGCCGACGAGCCCCGCGCACCCCTGCGGACGCAGCGCGAGCAGGAGCAGCACGACGAGAATGGCGAGCACGAGCGCGGTGACCAGCTGCCGCGTGCGCGCCGCGTCGTCGCGCTCGTGGACGATCGCGAGCACCTCCGACTGCTGCGCGCTCGCGGGCGCGGAGCGGACCCCGGAGCTGCCGGCGGCCTTGTCCGCGGCGCCCGAGGACGCCGTCGAGGCGTCGCGCGCGGGCTTGCTCTTGACCGCCGCGACCGCCGCCTGGCTCGCGGTCGCGACCTCGTTCATGCGTCGCTTCCACGAGCCCGACGACGTGCCCGGGCGGGGCGCCGGCGCCGGCTCTCGAGCGCCGGCTCCGCGCTCGGCGGCCGTCTTCAACACGAAGGGCGAGCGCCCGATCTGCGTCTTCTCGGTCGACTGCGCGACGCGATGCGTGGAGGAGTCCGCCGCCGAGCTCTCTGGCTCCGCCGTCGGCTCCGGCTCCGCGCCCGCGGCCTTCGCCGGCTCCGGGGGCGTCTTGCTGCGGATCGGCAGCGCCCCGCTGACGGCGCGACGGGCACCCGACGCGCCCGCTGCGGGCGACCGCGCGGCGCCGGACGAGGCGCGCTCCCCCGCCGATCGACTGACCGACGCCGCGGCGATCGTCGCCGGGCTCGGCGGCTTCACGCGCGGGAAGCCGAGGCGCGTACGCACCGTCTGCGTAAATTCAGACGAGCCGCTCCCGCCCGGCCTCGCGCTCGAGTCCGACGACTTCGGGTCGGTCTTCGCGATCAGTCGCCCCGGCGGCTGCGGGCTGCGGTAACCCTCGCGCCGCGTCTCCAAGCGCCCCGGCTGCGTCCCCTGAGACCTGCTCGCAAGGCCAGTTCCTGCGCGCGGCGCAGACTTCGCTTCGAGCCGCGACGACGTCCCCGCGGCCCCTGACGTCTCGCGCTTGTCGCGATCTCTCGGCTGCTCCAGCGCGGGCGGCAGCCACTGCTCGGGCGGTGGCGACGGCGCCGTCGGCTCGCGCTGACGGACCTGCGGCGAGTCGACATCCCGCTTCGGGCTGCTCCACGACATCGCCGAGGCGGGGATGACGATCGGGACCGGCGTGACGCTGCGCCGCCCCGACTCGCTGGCGGGCGCGGGCTCGGCGACCGCGGGTGTCGGGGGCTCGTCGTCGGGGCGCGGCGCCCGAACGGGCGGCGGCGCGGGCACCTTCACGGCGCCGCGCTGCGACGCTGGCCTCGCGGTCACGCGGGGCGGCTCGACGCGAGGCGGCTCGACCGGCCTCACGGTGACCGCCGGTGTCGCCTCGGTCTTCGCCTCGAGTTTCGCCCCGGTCTCCGCCGCCTGCGTCTCGTGCTTCGCCGGCGTCGCGACCGGAGGAGTCGCCGGTTGCGTCGGCGCGGGCGTAGCGACCGTCACGGACGGCGCCGCGATCGGAGCCGCCGCGGGCGTCTCGAGCGCTGGCGCCGGCGTCGCTGCTGGCTCCGACTCGGCCTTCGCCTCGACCGCGGCCTCGGCCCTCGTCTCGCGCTTCGATTCGGAGGCCGACTCGATCTTCGACTCGGTCTTCGACGCGATCGTCGGCTCGATCGTCGGCTCGATCTTGGACTCGATCGTCGGCTCGATCGTCGGCTCGATCTTGGACTCGATCGTCGACTCGATCTTGGACTCGATCGTCGGCTCGACCGTGGCCTCGGACGTCGGTCCCGACGCTGGCTCGGGCGACGACTCCACCGCAGTCGGCGGCGCCTCGGGCTGCCGCTGCGCCGGCGAGGCGGGCGACTCGAGCCTCGACGCCGGCTCCGCCTCGACGGTCGACGGTGCGTCGGGCCGCGTCTCCGACTCGGGCGCGGGCGGTGCGGCCGGCTGCCTCTCGAGCTTCACCGTCGTCTCGAGGTCCCCGGTCGCGTCCGCGTGCTCGCGACGCGTCGCCGCTGCGGCGGCGACCACCGCGGCCGCCGCTGCTGCTGCCGCTGCCGCTGCCGCGCCCGTGCTCGCCGGCTCAGGCTCGAGCTCGTCGCCCTCGTCCGGGATCAGGTCGACGACCGCCGGTTCGTCGTCGTCCGCCTCCTCCTCGTCCGCCGCCTCGGCGTCTGCCGACGCTGGCTCCGGCGTCAGGTCGTCCGTCGCTACCCGCTGGAACCTCGACGGCGCCGCATCCTCGTCTACCGCCGACGCTGGCTCCGGCGTCAGGTCGTCCGTCGCTACCCGCTGGAACCTCGACGGCGCCGCTTCCTCCACCGCCGCCGACGCTGGCTCCGGCGTCAGGTCGTCCGTCGCTACTCGCTGGAACCTCGACGGCGCCGCATCCTCCACCGCCGCCGACGCTGGCTCCGGCGTCAGGTCGTCCGTCGCTACCCGCTGGAACCTCGACGGCGCCGCATCCTCGGCCACCGCCGACGCTGGCTCCGGCGTCAGGTCGTCCGTCGCTACCCGCTGGAACCTTGACGGCTCGGCCGCGGGCTCGGGCTCCGGCGCCGACTCAGGCGCCGGCGGGGCCAGGGCCGCCGCCGCCGCCAGCTCCTCGCCCTCGAAGGGCACCTCCATCCACATCGAGACGTTGACGCGGATGCCGTAGCGACGCCCGTACTTGACGATGACGGTGAGGATCCACTCCGCGCACGCGTCGGCCTCGGCGCGCGACGCCAGCACCCGGCTGCGCGCCAGCTCGCGACCGTTGCGCGAGCGGATCGAGAGATAGTAGCCCCCGTCCTCGCGCTTGGGCTTGTAGCTCGAGCTGAGCAGCGCGGCCTCGATCAGCGATCGGATGCCGTTGTCGCGCGAGCGCGCCGAGCCGTAGCCGTGGCTGTACAGCAGCGCGCGCCCGCTCTCGTCGTTGAAGTGAAAGAAGTAGCTCTTGCCGCCGCCCTCGGCGCGGAACGCCTCGAAGCCGGCCGCGCCCGAGCTCGACGCGCGCTCGAGGTCGTAGCCGGACTCCGCCGTCTTCCGCCGCTTGCGTCGATTGAGGAAGCGCCGCTCCTCGTCGGCTGCGCGCGCGATCAGCCACGCGACGGCCGCGTCGCGCCCGACCTCGGCGTCGAACCACCGGCTGCGCGCGAGCTCGCGACCGTTGCGCGCCGTGATGACGAAGTACCAGCCGCGCTCCGACTTGCGCTTGGTGTAGCGGCGCTCGTCGAGCAGCGCGTGCAGGGTCGAGCGGACCTGCTCGTCGCGCGGGTACTTGGCCAGCACGCCGCGCGTGAACAGCAGCGCGCGGCCCTGCTCGTCGTTGAGGTGGGCGCAGAACAGGCCGTCGCGCCCCCGCTGCAGCCGCTCGAGCCCGGCCTGACCAGACTTCGACGGCTGCTCGAGATCGTAGCGCAGCGCGACGTCCATCAGCACCGTGTGCCCGCGGCTGCGCGCGTGCGTGATCGGGTAGCGGACCTTGATCCGCTCGCCCGAGGTGGCCCACGCGCCGAGGCGCTTCAGCAGCGCGCCCGCGTCGGCCGCGTGCTCGTGCGCCTCGCTGCGCGCGATCGCCTCGCCGAGCTCGTCGACGACGTCGAAGCCGAAGCCGCCCTCCTGCGCGCGCACCTCGGTGTCGTCTCGCTCGCGCAGCGCGTCGACGGTCTCCTCGACGCGCTTGAGGCACGCGTCGCGGTCGGCGAACTCGGGGCTGACGAGCGCGACGGCGCCGTTGTCGAGGATCAGCTGAAACGACGTCTCGCCGCGCGGGTTCTGGAGCAGACGGAAGTGCATGGGGAGGAGGTCACCGCGGCGGCGCGCGCCGGCGCGGCTCGAGGGGTTGCAAATAGGTCCTCTGGGTCATGTCGTCAATCGCGGGCAGGGCGGCGCGTCGTCTCGAGAGGTCTCGCTGCGCGCGCGCCATCATCACCTGCGCGCCCGGCGTCCGCCGCGGCGCACACGACATCCTAGCCTGGATCCGACGCGTGGCGCGGGTTGTTGCGAATCTCGAGCGCGCGCGAGCGAACGCGCGCGACAGCTCGATAACAGCTGTCTATGAGTTCAGGTTTGATGTAGCTACAACATGCGCGCGCGCGCGGGCCGGCCCGCGCGCCGTCGTTTTCGACATGAATGTGCGGACATGCGCATCCAATCATGCTCGAACGCGCCCGCGAGCGCGCGCCCGCGAGCGCGCGAATTCCCTTCGCGAGATCCCGCGCGCGCGTAAACGACGGTCCGGACGCGGCGCGGGGCCGAGACCGCGAGCCGCGAAGCCGCGAGACCAAGAGATCGCGCGCGCACACCCGGCGCGGCCCGGCGCGCGCGAGCGCCCCGCGCGTCGCTCGACGCGCTATCGTCCCGGGCGACCGCGCCATGCCAGACCTCTCCACCCCACCCGTCACGCTCCGCTACTTCGACTGCCGCGGGCGCGCCCAGGCGCTCCGCTACCTCCTCATCGACGCGGGGATCGAGTTCGACGACGACCGCGTGCCCTTCGACGAGCGCTGGGCGACGCGGCGGGATGACCCCGCGTTCAGCGGGCCGTTCGGCGGCCTCCCAGTCCTGCGCTGGGGCGATCTCGAGCTCGCGCAGACCGAGGCGATCGCGCTGTTCCTCGGGCGCGCGCTCGGGCTCGCGGGTGATGGCGGCGATCAGGACGCGGCGTGGACGGTCGCGTTCACGGCGTTCGGGCACCAAGATCTCCTGCAGCCCGCGCTCGGCGTGATCTGGCAGCCCGCCGACGGTGATGACGAGGCCTTCGCGAGCGCCTGCGCGGCCGCGCGGGATCGCCTGCGTCGGCGCTACGGCCGGCTCGAGCGCTGGCTGGCGTCGCGCGGGCCCTACGTGCTCGGCGAGTCGCCCTGCGCCGGCGACTACTTCGTGTTCGAGGCGATCGATGTCGGCCGCACGCTGCTCGGGCACAACCTGCTCGACGAGTTCCCCCGCGTCGTCACGCTGCTCAGCGAGCTCGCGGCGCGCCCTCGGCTCGCGCTGCACCTGCAGACGGGCGACCGGCCGACCCGCTTCTCCGGGAGCCCGACGGAGTCGCAGCTGCTCGCGCGGCTCGCCGCGAAGGTCGACCGCGAGGCCGACGCCGGCGCGTAGTCGGTCCAGCGCTCGTCGTCGAGGTCGTCGTCGAGGTCGTCGTCGAGGTCGCCGAAGTGGTCCGAACCAAGAGGTCGCCGTAGACGCCGCCGAAGAGGTCGCCGAAGAGGTCGCCGAAGAGGTCGCCGTAGACGCCGCCGAGGACATCCACGGGGGACCCGCCGCGCGCTCCGGTCCCGTGGCCGTGACGTCGCCCGCGAACTGCGGTAGGCAGCGACGGTGCCGGGCCTGGGCTGCACGCTGCTGCTGTTGACCGCGCTGGTCGTGATCGCGGGCTGCTGGACGCGGCTCGGCCCGGCGCGCGCGCTCGGCCTCGGCGTCGCCGCCCCGCTCGTCAGCGCGAGCGCGCTCGGGGTGCTCCTGCTCGACCTCGGCGCGCTGCGACGCGGCCCGCTGCTGTTCGGGCTCGCGCTGCTCGCGGGCGCGGCCGCGCTGGGCGTCGGGTGGCTGCGCCGCCGCGTCGCGCCCCGACCCACGAGCGCCCCGGCCTCGGGGACGCGCGCGTGCTGGCTCGCGGCTGCGGTGATCGTCGCGTTCGGGACGTGGCTGCGCGCGGCGCCCTCACCTTACCTGCACGGAGGGCAAGATCAGGGGATCTACGTCAACGTCGGGCACCACGTCGCGCGCACCGGCCGGCTGCGCCCGATCGACCCGCTGATGGCGGGGCGCGTGCGAGGGGTTCGCGGCGCCGACATCCGCGCCGCGCACCACGTCCGCCGCCTCGCCGACGACTCGCCGCTGCGCGGGCGCAGCGAGGGACGCTGGCTCGCGGGCCTGCACATCGAGGACGCGCGCGCGGGCCGGCTCGTGCCCGCGTTCTTCCACCTGCTGCCGACCTGGTTCGCGATGGCCGAGCTCGACCTCGGCTTCGCGCGCTCGACCTGGCCGCTCACGCTGTTCGCGTTCGCGTCGCTGCTGGCGGCGCTCGGGCTCGGCCTGCGGATCGCGGCCGGCTGCGCGGCCGACCGCGCGCCGCGGCCGACCGCTTGGATCTGGCCCTCGGGCCTGGTCGCCGCGCTCGCGCTCGCGCTGCACCCCCTCGACCTGTGGTTCTCGAGCTTCCCGGTGACCGAGAACCTCGCGCGCGCGAGCCTGCTCGGCGCGTGTTGGCTGGCCCTCGAGGCAGAATTATCAAAAGACCAGGACACGGTCGCGCCGCTGCTGGGCGGGCTCGCGGGCGCGACCTTCGGGCTCGGCGTGTTCGCGCGCGGCTCGGCGCTCGCGCTCGCGCTGGTGCTGATCGCGGCGCTGCTGCTGACGCCGCGCACGCGCGCCCGCGGGGCGCTGCTGAGCGGCCTGACGATCGCCGCGGCGCTCGGCGCGGTCCAGGGATCGAGCGCTCGTGGCCGTACTTCTTCCACGCGGCGTCGCGGCACTTCCCCGTCCCCAGCTCACGCCCGATCCGCACCTCGCGTCGGCGTGCGCGCTGCTGGTCGCCGCGCTCATCATCGCCGCCGACCTCGCGGTCGCGCGCTTCGGGTCACGGGCGCGCGCGACCGCGAGCGCGCTGCTGCGACCCGGCGCCGCCGCGCTCACGCTCGCGGCGCTGGCCTACGCGGTCGCCCACGCGCTGGGGCGCGCGGGCGCGTCCGGCTCGCGCGCCCGCGCAGCACGTGCTCTCGGCGCTCGCGCGCCACGGCGGCCTCGCGGCGTTGCTCGGCGGGCTCGCCGGCCTCGCGCTGGCGATCGCGCGCGCCGATCGCCGCGCGCTGCCGTGGGTCACGCTCGCCGCCGCCGCGCTGCTGCTCGGCCTGCGCTCGCCGGGCGTGCGCTACGAGTTCTACTACGCGCGCTACCACGTGGCCGCGCTCGTCCCGGCGCTGGTGATCACGGGCACCTATCTCTTCCATCATGTCGTCTCGGTCGCGCGGCGCTGGCGAGGGCCCCGCGCGGCCGCGCTCACGAGCGGCGCGCTCGCGCTCCTGTGGATCGCGCCGCCGCTCGCGGCGCTGCGCGCCCCGGTCTACTGGACGCGCGACCTCGAGGACGACCCGGCGCAGCTCTCCGCGATGTTCGAGCGCGTGCCCGACGACGCGGTGCTGATGTTCGACGCGCGCGCGCCCGGGCGCTACCGCGACCTCCTCGCGACGCCCGCGCTGCTCAGCTTCGGCAAGCGCGTGCTCGTGTACCCCGACCTCCAGCTCGTCGAGCGGATGATCAGCGCCGGCACGCCGATCTACATGCTCTCGGGCGGCTGGGAGCCGGAGGATCGCCAGCGCTGGCCGCGGCGAGAGCATGGCCCCTGGTACACCAACGTCGTCGCGCGCGGGATCTACCGCGCGGCGCGAGCCGAGGTCGTCTCGGGCGCCGCGCCGCGCGAGCTCGTCGAGCTCGGCGGGCCGTGGGAGCTGCACGAATTCGATCGCTCGATCTGGCGTGATCACGGCGCGCTCTCCCTCTACCCGGGCAGCGGCTTCCTCGCGCGCGACGACGCGGCCGCGATCGAGAGCGAGCCGCTCGCGCTGCGCTGGGTCGCCGGCGCGCACGTCGAGCTCGAGCTCGCGGACGACGCGACGCGCTGCCAGCACGACGCCGCGCTCGAGCGGCGCGCGGGGCGCCCGCGCCGCTGACACGCGCCCCCGCGCAGGGACGCGCGCTCCGCTGGCGGATGCCCGCGCCGCCCGCGGGCGGGGAGCCCCGGACCGCGCGCCTCGTGATCGCGCGCCGCTGCGACGGCGCCCCGCCCCGCTGGCGCCGGCTGAGCGTGCGCTGGGACCCTCGAGCTGGCCGCTGATCCATGTACCATCGCCGGGGGTGCGCGCAGCGGACATGTCCGAATCTTCATCCGTGGGCGTCCGCCCGCCGCAGGCAGGGCTGATCCAGCTCTGGTCGCGCGGCGGCCCGGCCCACCGGGTCTTCGCGTGCGCGCCCGAGCTCTACCTCGGCCGCGACGGCGAGGGCGGCGGCGTCGCGCTGGGCGACGGCCGCGTCTCTCGCCGACACTGTCGCGTGAAGTTCGACGGCGCGTCGTGGCTCGTCGACGATCTCGACAGCAGCAACGGCACCTACGTCGACGGCGACCGGATCAAGACGCGGCTCTTCAACCGCGCGCCGCGGGTCATCCGCGCGGGGCACTGCCTGCTCGCGCCGGTCCTCGACATCGGCGCCGAGCCGCCGCCGATCGAGACGGCCGAGGGCGTGATCGCGGGCGCGCGCACGCAGGAGCTGCTCGCGCGGGCCGAGCGGCACGCGCCGACCCGCGACACGCTGCTCGTCCGCGGCGAGGCGGGCGTGGGCAAGCGCCTGCTCGTCGAGGCCTATCACCGCCGCGCCGCCGGAGCGAAGCGGCCGCTCGTCGAGGTCGACTGCGCGGCGCTGCCGGAGGGGGCCGCCGAGCGCCTGCTGTTCGGCGCGCGCGTCGGCGGGCCGGAGTTCGGATACATGCTCGCCGCCGACGGCGGGACGCTGCTGCTGCACGAGCCCGCGGCGCTCAGCGACCACGTGCAGCGACGCCTGCTGCGGGCCCTCGAGACGCGCGAGGTGCTGGCGGTCGGAGGCGCGCGCCCGCGCCCCGTCGCGCTGCGCCTCTGCGTCGAGACGCGCCATGATCCGCGCCAGCAGGTCCGCGACGGGCAGCTCCGCCCAGACCTCTATGAATTCGTTCGCCGCCCCGCGCTGCGCGTGCCGCCGCTGCGCGAGCGCCTCGTCGAGATCCCGAGCCTGATCCAGCGCGCGCTCCGGCTCGCGCGCGCCGGCACCGGCGCGCACGTCTCGCTCGTCGAGCACTGCCTGCTGCGCTACTGGCCCGGCAACATCCGCGAGCTGCTCCTCGAGCTCGAGGACGCGCGCGTCCACGCGCTCCGCGACGGTCGCGACGAGGTGCACGGCGACGACCTCGACGAGCTCGCCGGCAGGCGCCCCGAGCACCACGAGCCGGTCTCCGATCGCCGTCGCGCGAGCACGCTGCGACGCGCGGAGGTCGAGCGCGCGCTGAGCGAGGCCGACGGCGAGCTCGCGCGCGCGGCCGAGCTGCTCGGCGTGCACCGATCGCGGCTGCGGCGCTGGCTCTCGCGCAAGGGCATCGACCCGCTGCGCTTCGCGAGCGAGGCGCCCGCGTCGCGTGAGTCGCTCCGCGAGTGAGCTGGCGCTCGTCGCCGAGGCGCCCGCGACTATACTGCTCGTCGATGCCCCGCCTCGCGCCCGGCCCCGCCCTGCTCCTGCTCCTGCTCTCGCCCGCCGCGCTCGCGCTCTCGTGCGGCGGCGCCGACCCCAAGCCCGCGGCCTCGCTCGATCAGCTCGCCGCCTGCGCGACGACGCTCGAGGAGATCCGCGCGGCGCCGGTCGAGTCACGCGCGTCCGCGCTCGCGCGGTCGCTGCCCGAGGGGCGCCTGTGCTGGCGGACCGTGTTCGCCGGCTGCGTCGCGCCAGAGCGGTCGCAGGCGCTCGAGGCCGAGGGGCAGACGCAGTTCATGCTCGACGTCCAGCGCGGCTGCCTCGACAACTTCTGCGATCAGCTCACGCCGACGCCGACGCTGTGCGCGGACGCGTCGGCCGCCGACGCGCTCGAGGGCGACCCGCTGCGCGACCTGTACTCCGAGTTCATCGCGGCCAAGCTCGCGCGCGAGTTCTCGACGCCGCGTGACGAGCCGAGGATCGCGCGGGTCGCCGACGCCTACGCGGACTTCTGGACGACCGCGGCCACGCTCGGGCGGATCCGCGTCGCGCCGCCGAAGCCGGCCCCGGCCCCGCCGTCGCTGTCGCTGCGCGTCGCGGTCGACGAAGACAGCTTCGTGCTCAGCGGCGAGGGCGTCGCGCCGATCCGCGTCGCGCCCCGCGACGGCGACTCGCTCGATCGCCACGACTACGAGGCGCTCGCGCGCGAGGCGAGGGCGCTCAAGCAGCGCTTCCCCGCCGCGAGCTCGGCGCGCGTGGAGGTCAGCGACGCGGCGCCGATGCAGGTCGTGATCCGCACGATCGAGACGCTCAAGGGCGACGGCTGCGACACGAGCGCGCCGGACGATCGCTGCCTCTTCACGCAGGTCGCGATCGCGCCGCCCGACGCGGCGCCCTGAGCCGCGCTCAGCCCCGCAGCGCCCGCACCAGCGCCGCCGCGCGCTCGCGGTCGAGCGCGCCCGACCAGTGACCGTCGCGCTTGATCGACGAGCCGACGATCCACGCCGACGCGCTCGCGTAGGCGTCGAGGTTCTCCGGCTTGATGCCCGAGCCCACGATCACCGGGATCGTCACCGCCTCGCGCACCGCCGCGACCTCGGCGGGCGACGCCGGCTGACCGGTCTCGGCCCCGGTGATGATGACCCCGTCGGCGCCGAAGAACTCGGCCGCGCGCGCGGTCTCGACCAGGTCTACGTCCTCGGTGAGCGCGTGCGAGGAGTGCTTCTTCTTGATGTCGGCGAACACCCGGACCGCGCCCGCGTCGATCATCCGGCGGTAGCGCAGCAGCGCGCCCGCGTCGCTCTGGTGAATGCCCTCGTCGGCGACGTGGGCGAACACGAAGCCCTCGACGCGCACGAAGGCGCCGCCGCAGGCCTTGGCGATCGCCAGCGCCTCCTGGTTCGCGCCCGCCAGCACCTGCACGCCGAGCGGCAGCGACACGGCGCGCCGGACCGCGCTGCCGATGACCGCCATCGCGGCGGTGATCTCGGGCCCGACGCCGCCGCGCAGGTAGGGCGTGTCGTGCATGTTCTCGATCAGGAGCCCGTGGAAGCCGACCTCCGCGAGCGTGCGCGCCTCGATCACGGCTCGGCGCGCGAGCTCCTCCACCGGGAACGCGCTGCGCGGCGCGCCCGGCAGCGCGCCGAGGTGCAGCATCCCGATCAGCGCGCGCGGCGTACCGAACAGCTCCTGGGTCGTCTCGTGCGGGTCGATCACGCGCGCGAGGCTACCGAAAGATCACCGCGCGGACGACCCCGCGACGCGCGGGCCCCCAGGGCTAGAGCCCCGTCTCGCGGCCCCTAGGGGCTAGACCCGTCGGGGGCGCGGAAGCGGAAGGTTCGCGTCTGCGTCAACGCGACGAGCAGCTCCTGGACGCCGTAGTCATCGAGCTCGGCGCGCGCGTGCAGGGCCTCGAGCGTGCACTGGTCGGCCTCCGCCGGCTCGCGCGCGTAGGCGTAGCGGAACCAGTTTCGCAGGTAGCAGCGGCGCGCCTGCTCGAGGTCCGCGAGCTGGTGCGCGAGCTCGACGTGATCGTCGAACTCGAGCAGCGCGCCGTCGACCGGCAGCGCCGCGGCGGAGTCGATCGGCGCCTCGCCCTCGCGCGCGCGGTAGCGGCCGATGCCGTCGAGGTGTTCGAAGGCGAAGCCCGCCGGGTTGATCAGGCCGTGGCAGCCGGCGCACTGCGGCGCCGCGGTGTGGGCCTCGACGCGCTCGCGCGTGGTCTCGAGCGCGCTCGAGGCCGGCGGGAGCTCGAGCGACGCGTTGTCCGGCGGCGGCGGCAGCTCGTTGCACAGCAGCTGCTCGTGCACGAACACGCCGCGGTGGATCGGCGAGCTGCCGTCGGGGTACGCGTGCGCGGCGAGGAAGCCGATCTGCGTCAGCAGGCCCGCGCGCGCGCCCGGGTCGAGCGAGACGCGGACGAACGCGGCGGGGTCCTCCGCCCCGCGGTCGACCCCGTAGATCGCGGCCAGCCGGGCGTCGACGAAGCTCAGCGGCGCGGTCATCAGCGTCGGGTAGCCCTCCTCGAGCTCGAAGACGACGTGCTCGATGAAGCGGCGCGTCTCCTCGCGCAGCGCGTCGCCGTCGAGCGCGGCGAACTCGGGGTACAGCGCCGGGTCCTTGGCGAGGTCGTCGTAGCGGCTCCACCTCAGCCACTGCGCGTGGAAGTCCGCGACGGGCCCGGCCGCGCGCGGGTCGGCGAGCAGGCGCCGCGCCTCGGCCTCGACCCCGGCGGCGTCGGCCAGCGCGCCCGCCTCGGCCGCGTCGAGCAGCGCGTCGTCGGGCGTCGAATTCCACAGCAGGTACGAGAGCCGCGTCGCCAGCTCGTAGCCGTCGAGCGCGATCGCGTCGCCGCCCGCCGCGACGTCGTCGCTGAGCTCGACGCGATAGAGAAATCGCGGCGACTGCAACATGGTCTCGAGGACAAGTCGTACCCCCTGCGCGAAGGGAGCGCCGTCCTCGTACAGCCCCGCGCCGGCGCGGTAGCGCTCGAGGTACGCCTGCCGCTGCGCGTCGCTCAGCGGCCGCCGATAGACGCGTCGCCCGATGGCCGCGATCAGCTCGCGCGCGCAGCTCTCCCCCGCCGCCTCCGACAGCTCGAGCGGGTCGCCGGCGGCCTCGAGGCAGGCCGCGTACGCGCGCAGCGTGTGCGGTCGCTCGACCGCGCGCGCCGCCACCTCCTCGGCCGCGCGCCGGTAGTCGCGAGCCAGGCGCGACGTCACGGAGAGCGCGGCGGCGTTGTTGTCGAAGCCGCCGTGCAGCGGGTCGGCGATGAACTGACTCGAGGGCCACATATCAACGCCCGGCAGCAGGTCGCGCACGGTGCTGTCGTACTGCGCGTGCGTCAGGCGGACGAGCCGGGGCCGCGGCCCCGGCGTCTCGAGCTCGCAGCCCGCCGGCGCGTCCTCGGGGCCCGCCGCGTCCGTGTCGACCTCACCGGTCTCGTGCCCGTCGGTCTCGCCCTCGTCCGTCGCGGACGTCCCCGACTCGCAGGCGAGCGCGAGCGCGACGATCGGCAGCGTCGCGCTCGCCCGTGTCCGCCAGCTCCCGCGCGCGGCCGCCCTCATCACGGCCATCGTAGCAGCCCGCCGCGACGTCGTTCACCGGCGCGCAGACCTACCCAGCGTCACGGGGCGTCGGTCAAGCTACGCGCTGTAGGCGAGCTGCTTGCGCGCGCGGCCGTACCAGCCCGACTCGCCGGCCGGCTCGTACACGTTGCAGCGGTACATCTCGGAGGCGTACACGTGAATCGTCACCGCCGACGCGCGCTCCGAGGTGTTCGCGATCGTGTGGTACTCGTAGGGCGGCAGCAGGGCGCCCGAGGAGCCGACGCCCGCGAAGATCCGTCCGGCCTCGCGGAACCGACAGCGCGCGCCGAGGTCCTCGACGAGGTCGTACTGCACGACCTCGATCGTCCCCTGGACCACGCCCTCGACGCACCACAGCCCGCTGTGGTCGTGGATCGGCGTGCGCTGCCCGGGACCCCAGGTCATCGCGATCACCGTGTAGTCGAGGCGATCCGACGCGTGGATCAGGCGGCGCGCGTAGCAGCCCGGCAGCGGCTGGGTCAGGCACGCCGGCAGCTCGATCGCGCGCTCGCTGATGATGCGCGTCAGCCCGCCCCCGATCGCGTGGCTGATGGCCTCGGGGGTCGGCTTGACGACGGCGTCGTCGAGCATGTCGACGAGCGCGCGGAGTCCAGGAAACTGCCTCGGCGTCATGGTGGTTCTCGGGACAGGTGCAAACTGCGGAGCGCCGCCCGCGGCGCGATCATGGTACGTCAATTTCCGCGCGAAGCACCGGCGAATTACTGCGGGTGAACACCGCTTTGCGCACACGCGGCGCGATCGCGCCGGCTCGCGCGATCGCCTGGGTCGATCGCGCGCGATCACGCCTGATGAAGGGCGTCACCGCGAGACGCGACGCGCCCGTCGACGCCCCCGCGCCCACGCCAAACCAACCCCGAGCCACAGCAGCCCGCGCCCGCGCGCCGGCCTGTCGCCGCCTCGGCAGCCGCAGCCCACGTCGCCGCCGGGCTCCTCGAGGCTGCCGTCGCTGCCGCCGGCGCTGACGCTCGATGCACCGCTGTCGACGGTCTCCCCGGCGCCGCTGGTGCCGGTGTCGCTCTCGCCGTCCCCGTCACCGTCGCCGTCTCCGTCTCCGTCGCCGTCTCCGTCTCCGTCTCCATCCCCGTCTCCGTCCCCGTCTCCGTCCCCATCCCCGTCGCCGTCTCCGTCTCCATCTCCGTCGCCGGGCTCGACGGCCGCCGCGAGCCCGGTGTGCAGGCTCTGCGCCGCAGTCGCGAACACGAGCCGGAAGCCCGCGCCCTCGCTCGTCATCGCGAAGCTCGTCGCGTCCTCCGTCGCCGCGAGCGCGGTGACCTGTCCCCAGGGGCTATCGGGCTCCTTCACGACCAGCTGCAGGCGCGCGCCGTCGGCTACGAGCCAGGCGATCGCCGCGCGGCCGAGCGCGTCGATCGCGACCTGCGCGAGCGGCTCGCCGTCGGCGAACTCGGGATCGAAGAGCGTCGCCGTCGGCAGCGACTGCCACGCCTCGGGCTGCTCGTCGCCGTACACCACCAGCGAGCTCGGCGTCGCCTCGACCCAGCCGATCGCCGTCAGGATCGCGCTCGTCCCCGCCGTCGCGACCGTGGGGCGCCCGACCGACGTCGCCCCGGGCGGATCGCCGAGATCCACGACCTGCTGCCACTGCCCGGCGATCCGGTCGACCGTCTTGACCGTGGCGAAGCGCCCGACGACGCGCAGCGACGCGGTCGCGTCGACCGCCGCCGACAGCTCGGCGAACAGCGGCTGCGTCGTCGCCCGCGTCTCGATCCAGTCGCCGCCCGCGAGCGGCCTGCGCCAGTGAAACACGCCCTGATCCTCGGGCGGCTGCGGCTCGGTCTTGATCACGTTGGCGAGCACGTGGACCTCGTCGCGGTCGACCGCCACGCTCAGGAACTCGGCCCAGCGGCCGGTGAGCTGCTCGCTCGTGATCACGCCCCCGTCGGCGTCGAGCTCGGCGTAGTACGCCCCGCCGCCCGGCTCCTTGCTCGGGGGCCCCCAGGCCACGTGCGCGACCCCGCCGGCGTCGACCGCCACGACCGGGAGGTTGAACGGGAAGGCGATCGCCGCGGCGTCCGAGCCCGGGATCACGAGCTCGCCCGAGGGCGCCTGATCGTCCGCGAACACGACGTGACCGATCCCGCCGGCGATCCGCCGATAGACGACGTGCGTGCGCTCGCCGCCCCGGGCGACGGCGGGGTTGCGCGCCGGCGCGGTCGCCAGTGGCTTGGGCGCGCCCTCGACCCAACCTGTCCCATTCGCCATGGAGAATCGGGCGCCGCCGAGCCACGCCAGCGCGAGCGCGGCCGTGACGAGCGGAGCGTGTACAAGCAAAC
This sequence comes from Myxococcales bacterium, assembly GCA_020633295.1. Taxonomy (GTDB): domain Bacteria; phylum Myxococcota_A; class Polyangia; order Nannocystales; family Nannocystaceae; genus JACKDW01. The sequence continues at coordinate 28,301 of JACKDW010000025.1, forward strand.
GACGCGCGAGCAGAGCGGAGGGCTGCATGGCCGGACCGTAGCGCGAATCCGCGCGCGCGAACACGTCGCCGCTGCGAGCCGCGCTCCGGCGTCGTCGGCGACCTCACCCCGAACCTCCGCGAACGCGCACGCGGCCCGCCGCGGTATCATCGCGCCATGGGCGACCCACACCCGCGACGGCGCGCCGCCTCGCTCCTGCTCGGCGTGGCCGTGGGCGCCGGCGCGGCCGTGAGCGCCCGCGCCGAGACGACCGAGGGGCCGAGCGCCGACACCGACACCGACACCGACGCCGACTCGACGGCCGGCGAGTCGGAGATGGGGCCGTGCCTGAGCGTCGCCGCCTGCCTGTGCCAGTGCTCGGAGGGCGAGGAGCCGCCCCCGGGCGCCGCGCTGCTGCTCGTGCCGGCGCTCGCGATGGCGCGACGCCGACGTCGGGAACGCGCCGGCGCGCTCGAGCGCCTCGCCAGCGCCGGCGCCCTTCCGCGCGACGTGCTCGAGCGCCTGCGCGCGCGCGCGACGACGGCGACGGCGACGACGACGACGACGACGACAATAGCGACGCCCCGTGACGCGACTCGGCCGCGGCCCGAACGTGTCCCGAAGAACGCGTGATCGATCCCGCCGCGCCGCGGTCTATCGGCGCATGCGACTGACCTGTTGTTCTCTACTCCTTATCACCGCCCTGCTCGCGCCAGGCTGCACCGGCGAGGGCGCCGGCGGCACAGACAGCGACACCGAGCCGGGCGAGAGCCAATCGACGACCGACGCGCCGGAGACCAGCTCCACGAGCGACACCGCAAACAGCACGGGCGACTCGCTCACGCCGCTGTGCGACGGCTCCCAAGACCTGCGGCTCGCGTGGACCCTGGACGGCGGCGGCCTGATCCGCGCGGACTTCGAACGCGAGGTCGGCTTCTACTACCTCTACGTGCGCGGCGACTGTCACTACTGGCTGCTGCCCTACGCCAAGCCGCCCGAGGTCCCCGCGTTCGAGACGCTGACCGGCGCGCTCGACGAGGCCGCCGAGCAGGCGCTGATGGAGCGCGTGCAGTACGGCGCCTGGGACGAGCTCGCGGGCTGCTGGCCTGAGCCCGGCGGCGCCGACGTCAGCACGACGATCGTCCATGACGGCCACAGCGAGGGGATGGTCGTGTGCGTCGGCGAGTGCCCCGCGGCGCCCGACCCCGTGCGCGCGCTCTCGAATTCCATGCGCGACGCCTTCGCCGAGCTCGCGCTCTCGGCCGCCCCGCTCGACGACGCGCCGATGCGCGTGCTGGCCACGCCCGCGCTGCCCGAGCAGGCCTCCGCGACCGCGGTCGCGTGGACCGTCGCGCTCGACCTCGCCGCCGTCGCGGTCCCCGAGGACGACTTCGTGCACCAGGGGATGTCGACCTTGATCGACGACCCGACCACCGCCGCCGCGCTGCGGGCGTTTCGCCTCGAGCACGGCGACGCGATGGCCGACTTCTTCGAGTTCTACGTGGAGACGCCAGGCGGCGACTTCTACGAGGTCTACGTCCGCGACGCGCTGCCCTTCGAAGACGCTGCGGGCCTGATCCCCAGGCCAGGCGTGATCGGCTGCTGATCCGGCGGCGCCCGAGGGGCGCCGCGAGATCCTCCGCGCGGACGGGGACCATCTCGCGCCTCGCCCGCCCGACACGGCCGCAGCGGGGCGCGTCGCCCCGCTGCGGGCGGAACGAAGGTTGCACACGCGAGCTGCGGACCATGCAGCGTCATCGACTCCTCAGCTCGCCCACGCCCTGCTCCACCGCCGCGATGCTCGTCGGGCTGACGCTCGCCGCCGTCGCGCTCTCGGCCTGCGCGGCCGGGGATCCGCGCTTCGCCGCCGAGACCCCCGCCGGCTTCTTCGCCGGCCTGTGGCACGGGATCATCTCCTTCGTCACGCTGATCATCGGCATCTTCAGCGACGCCGTGCGCGTGTACGAGGTGCACAACGTCGGCGGCTGGTACGACTTCGGCTTCCTGCTCGGCGCGACGTGTTTCTGGGGCGGGAGCTCCTCGGCCTATCGCCGCGGCTTCCGTCGCGGCCGTCGCAGCGCGCAGGTCGAGGACGAGTGGCGCGACGTGAGCGAGGCGGTCGAGCGCAAGATCAAGCGCAAGATCGCCGAGTGGGCTGACGCCGAGCCCGACGAGGACTGGACCCGGGTCGAGGCCAAGGCGGAGCGCAAGCTCAAGCGCAAGCTCAAGCAGTGGCTCGAGTCCGAGGACACCCTCGACCCCGACCTCCGCGCGACCGACAGGGCGGCCCCGAAGTAGGCGACCGCCGCGAGCGAGCCGCATCGCGTCGCGCGCCCCGTCGCCCGAACCGCGCGCCCGTGCGCGCGAGGTCGTCGGGCGACGGCGCCCGGGGCGCTCGTTCGCCATCGCTTGACCCGGAGCCGCGCGCGGCCCGACCCTGGTCGTGGTGTCGTCCTTCACGATCGCCTCGCTGAGCGTCTACGCCCTCGTCGTCGCCAGCGCCGGGCTCTCGCGCGGCCGCGTGTTCGCGCTGTTCGCCGCGGTCCTGCTCGGCGTCCACACGGCGGTCTCGACGGCCCTGTTTCCATATGTCCCCGAGGTCCTGTCGATCCCGATCTACGCGGCGCAGGCGCTCACCTTCCTGCACTTCGCCACGCTCACGCGCCCGCGCATGCGCCCGTGGTGGCACCGCGCGCTGATCACCTACCCGGCGCTGTGGTTCGTCAGCGCGACCTTCCTCGCCATCCCGTGGGCGCTCGCCTCGGCCTTCGGCGCCCGCCCCTCGCTGTGGTGGCTGCCCTTCGTCGCCGCCGGGCTGGGCCTCGTGGAGTCCCTGTGGACGCGCGCCGAGCTCGTCGACCTGGTCCTCGATCGCCGCGACGCCGGCCCGACGCTGCGACGGGACGAGCGCGCGCTGACCCGCTCACGCCGCCCGAAGACCGCGGGCGCGAGCGCCCGCCCGCTGCGGATCGTGCAGATCACCGACCCGCACCTCGGGCCGTTCATGTCCGCCCGGCGCCTGCGGGCCATCTGCGAGCGCGCCGTCGCGGCCGCGCCCGACCTCGTGCTGCTCACGGGCGACTTCTTCACCATGGAGTCCTCGGCGACCCCGGGCCTGCTCGCCGGCGCGCTCGCGCCGCTGCGCGACCTCGAGGGGCGGGTGTTCGCCTGCTTCGGCAACCACGATCACGAGGCGCCGACCTTCGTGCGCCAGGGCCTCGCGGACGTCGGCGCGCGCCTGCTGGTCGACGAGGCCGCGCTGGTCGAGACGCCCGCGGGCCCCGTGCAGCTGCTCGGCTTCGACTTCATCTGGCGCGACCGCGACGTCCGCCTGGCCGAGGTCTGCCGCCGTCACCCGCGGATCCCCGGCGCGCTGCGGCTCGCGCTGCTGCACGACCCGGGCGCGTTCCGCCACGTGCCCGAGGGACAGGTCGACCTCGCGCTCTCCGGCCACACGCACGGCGGCCACGTCGGCCTCCTGACGTTCGGGATCCGCTGGACCGTCATCGGCGCGCTCTCCAGCGTGCCCGACTTCGGGCTGTGGACCCGCGGGCGCGATCGCCTGTACGTCCACCGCGGCACGGGTCACTACGGGTACCCGCTGCGCCTCGGCGTGCCCGCCGAGGAGAGCGTCATGCAGATCCACTGGTCCGGCGAATAGGCGAGTTTTGGCGCGAGCTCGCCGGGCGTCGCTATCGACCGCGCCGGCGCGCGCCCAGCAGGAGCGCGCCGAGCAGCGCGAGCCCCCACGCGTCGCCGGGCCCGTCGCCCGCCCGGCAGCCCTTCGGCGACGGCCCCGGCGGCTTCTTGGCCGCGTCCTCGTCCTCCGCGTCGACGATCGGGAGTTCGGGCTCGAACGCGTCCTCGTCGTCCTCGCGCGCCGCGGCGCCCTCGTCCGCGTAGGCGATGATCTGCACGGCCTCGTCGAGGACGATCTCGCGCTCCGCGAGCGTGTCCGGGGGCGCGCCCGTCATGAGGAGAAACGCGATCGTCAGTGACACCTGCATAGCTCTCGACCTCCGGCTCCCGATCGATTGTCCGTCACCGGCGACATGTCCTCAAGCGCTACCTCGGGGCGCGCGGGCTCGAGCTCGCGCGTGAGCCCGCGCGCGAGCCGCGATACACTGACGCGCGTGGCACCGCAGACGCCAGAGGGACCCGCGCGCGTGCGCGTCGTTCACGTCAGCCTCGGCCGCGCGACGCTGCTCGTCGGCGTCATCGGCAGCGTCGGCCTGCTGCTCGGCTGCCTGTTCGCGTTCGTGACGCTGACCGGATCGGAGCAGCGCGTCGCGACGCGGACCGGCGAGCTGTTCATGCTGTTCATCATCGGCTCGGTGATGTCGTTCGTGACAGGTGGCTTCGCGGCCGCGATGTTCAACCTGATCGCGCCCGCGCTCGGCGGCCTCGAGCTCGAGCTCGCGACGGCGCCGACGACGACGCCCGCGCCACGCGACGCGCCCGCGCGTCGACGCTGCCCGGGCTGCGGGGCCGAGGTCGCGGCCTCGCGCTCCTTCTGCCCCGAGTGCGACCACGACCTCGACGACGCCGCCCAGACAGCGCCGACGTGAATGGCGTTCTCGCGGGCGCCGCGTCGCCGAGCGCGCGGACGTCCGCGCGAGGCGCGTGGGTCACACGAGCGTCGCGATTTAATGCGATGTGTAGCCAATGCGTCACGTCCTCGCGAAGTTCCTCCCGTCCGCCGCGCTCGTGATCTCGACCTGCGCGCTCGCGTGCGGCGGCGCGCCCGAGGGCACCGGCGCGAGCGAGGGGGACGCGACCAGCGATGGGAGCCAGACCGCGAGCGACGGCGCGACCACCGTCGGCGCGTCCACCCTCGACACGACCGACGCGAGCGCCGGGCCGCAGACCAGCGGCTCGGAGACGGACGGCGCGACGACTGACGCGACCGGCTCGACGACCGGCGCGACGTCGAGCGACGCGGCGACCACCGACGTGACCACCGACGTGACCACCGACGTGACCACCGACGTGACCGACGCGACCACCGACGCGCCCACGACCGGCGAGCCCACCGACACCGGCGTCGACACCGGCGGCCCGCTCGACGACGTGCTCACGCTCGATCACGTGCAGGTCAAGGGCACGCACAACAGCTACCACCAAGAGCCGCTGATCCCCTTCGACCCGAGCCACGAGTACTCGCACGCGCCGCTCGACGTCCAGCTCGAGTCGCAGGGCGTGCGCGCGTTCGAGCTCGACATCCACCAGGCGCCCGGCGGCTTTCAGGTCTATCACATCGCGGTCATCGACGCGGTGACGAGCTGCCTGTCGTTCAGCGACTGCATGGAGACCATCAAGGGCTGGTCCGACGCGCACCCGCTGCACCTGCCGATCTTCGTGTGGCTCGAGATCAAGGACGAGACCGGCGGCCAGCCGATCGACGCGAGCGACCTCCTGCTGCTCGAGGACGAGATCCGCAGCACCTTCCCCGAAGACCAGCTGTTCACGCCCGACGATCTCTCGGCCGGCTACCCGAACGTCCGCGCGGCGCTCGAGGCGGAGGGCTGGCCGACGCTCGGCGACGTCCGCGGTCAGGTCATGTTCATCATGCTCTCGGTGGACGAGCACGCCGAGCACCTGACGTCGGGCTTCACGACGCTCGCCGGTCGCGCGATGTTCGCCCGCGCGACCCCGGAGCACTTCGACGACCCCTGGGCGGCGGTCGCCAAGCTCGGCACGGGCGGGCAGGACGTCGTCGACGCCCACGCCCGCCGCCTGCTGATCGCGACCAACGTCTGCGGCGCGGGCGAGAGCGACGACGAGTGCACAGGCGCGCTCGAGACGGCCAAGGCCTCCGGGCTGCACATGCTCAAGGACGACTTCCCGGCGCCGGTGAACAACATGGAGTACTTCCTCGACTTCCCCGACGGCAACCCGGCGCGCTGCAACCCCGTGACCGCGCCGCCGGAGTGCACGAGCGAGGCGCTCGAGGATCTGTGATCGTCCGCGGCGCGCGACGACGCGCTCGCCCGCGCGCTCGCGCGCCCGCGCAAGCCGGCTAACCGGCACGTTTTCAGCTACCCTCGAGCGCATGGCTTCCTGGACATGGCGCTTGGTGGGGGCGCTCGCGTGCGCGTGCGCGGGCTGCTTCAGTGACCCCGGCGCGTCCACGGCGAGCGAGAGCGCGAGCGACGGGACCGCCGCGAGCGACGCGAGCGACGGGACCGCCGCGAGCGCGTCGAGCTCCTCGAGCCCCTCCACGACGAGCGCGTCGCAGCCGAGCACCAGCGGGAGCCCCACCGGCGGGCCGACGAGCGCGGCGACCGACGCCGCGAGCTCGAGCGTCGAGACCACCGCCGGCGCCTGCGAGCTCACGCCCGAGTGTCAGCCGGGGCAGACCCAGCTCGGCGACTCGTGCGGCGGCTGCAGCGTCGAGCAGCGCGAGTGCGGGGACGACTGCGTCTGGGGCGAGTGGAGCTGCGTCGCCGACGCGGACACCTGCGGCGTCTGGATCCTGCGCGCGGGCGACCCCGAGTGGACGGCGCTGCCCATCGAGCTCAACGGCGTCGCCCAGTACACCCCCGACGACCCGATCCAGGCGGCGTTCAACCTCGAGCTGAGCGACACGGCCTACGTGCTCACCGAGCAGGAGTTCCACGTCATCGACCTCGAGAGCCTCACCTGGCTCAACCGCGGTGACCGACAGGACATGTTCGCCGAGGCGACCGAGCAGAACCTCGAGGGCGCGATCTCGATCAACATCGGGCTCGCTATGGACGGCAACGTCTCGAACAAGGAGGCGGTCATCCTCTACAGCGACGAGGACTACTGGGCCTTCGAGCTCGCGGTCGGCCAGGCCAACGCGATCTTCCAGGACGAGGGGCCGTGCTGCGGGCAGCTCGACACCTGGATGAGCCCGCACGCGCCGGACCCCGGGGACATGCGCGCGATCTGGCTCGACATGGTCGGGAACCCGGCGTGGAACCCGATCAACGTGTTTAACTGCCCCCCGCTGATCGACGGCACCCCGCTCACGCGCTACGCCGGCTTCATCGTCGTCGACGAGACCGTCCGCCTGCAGGATCAATCCGGCTGCGGGAACTTCGTCGGCACCGTCCCCTACGACCAGTACGACCCGTTCACGCTGCCGCTCGCGCCGCCCTCGCCCGACGTCGTCGGCGCGGCGCTGTTCCACGGCGGCGACCTCTACGTGTTCAAGGCCGACGTCTGAGCCGCGCGCGCGGTCGACGTCCACGAGCGCGCGCCCGGTCCGCGGCCGCGCTCACGCGGCCCCGGGGATCACTCGCCGCGCGCCTCGCCAGGTGATCTGCGCCATCACGAAGGCCATCAGCAGCCCGCCGCTGCCCCACAGCAGCACGTGCGCGCCGATCGGGGTCGACTCGTCGACCAGCGGCCCCGGCGCGAAGCTCAGCGGCAGCGCCACCGTCCACGCCAGCGCCGTCCACGGGATCCAGCGCCAGGCTCGCGGCGCGTGGCGCCGCAGCTCGAGCCACTGCGCGCCGCCGATCGCGACCAGGCCGACGACCGCGACGAGGCAGCCCGCGACCGCCACGAGCCACACCGGCGCGTCGTCGCGACCGGCCGCCAGCATCATCGTCATCACGCTCGCCCACACCGCGCCGGCGCCCAGCGACGTGAGCCCCGCGTAGCGCCAGCGCCGGACCGGGACCGGCAGCGCGAGCGCCTGCCCGAGCCCGAGCGCGAGGCCCTCGACGAAGCCCGCGAGCGTGACGGCGACGGCCTGCTGCGCGTCGCTCAGCGCGAGCTGGGCCGACGCGATGCCGGCGAGCGCCGGCGCCATGTAGCCGAGGAACTCGCCGGCCGTGACGAGGATCAGCCAGCGGTGCCTACGCTGTCCGCTCCGCCACGCGCCCGCGAGCCCCAGCCCCAGCAGCGCGAGCCCCAGCCCGCCGTACACGCCGTGCAGCCAGTGCAGCTCCCACAGCAGCGCGAGCTCGGCGACGATCCACACCGTCAGCGCGCCGCCGGCGAGGATCGTCGCGTCGAGCGCCGCGGGCGAGCGACGCAGCGTCAGCGCGACGGCGCCCACGCTCGCGCCGCCGACGACCAGCGCGAGGAGCAGACCCGGGACCAGGAACGAGCGAAACGGGGTGCGCTCGAGCAGCGCGACCGGGGGCATGAATTGATTCCCGCCGTGGGGGAAAACCACGAGCTCGATCCCGCCGGCGACGGCGGAGATCGCCGAGAACAGCGCGAGCGCGACGATCAGCCGTCGACGGGGCACGGGGTGGTTCGCCATGCCCCGGCGAGTAGCACGACGCGGTCCAAGCGAGTCGAGCCGCGCCGGGCCGCGCCCGCAGCCGCGTCGCCGAGCGGTAGCGACCGCAGCGCGACCGCGTGCGCGCGATCGGGGAAAAGTCCGAGCTCCGGCGGTCTCGGTTCAGTGCTATCGATCGAGCGAGCGAGCGAGTCGCCGGCGCCATGGGTGATCCCGACATCGTCGCGCCCGACGCGAGCACGGGGTCAAGCACCTCCGACGGACACCCGGACAGGGCGGCCGGCGACGCGCCGGCCGGGGAGCGCGAGTACTACGGCACGTTCACGGGCGTGTTCACGCCGACGATCCTCACGATCTTCGGCGTCATCATGTACGTCCGCGTCGGCTGGACCGTCGGCAACGCGGGCCTGCTGGGCGCGTGGATCGTGATGCTGCTGGCGATGGGGATCGCGGCCGCGACCGGGCTCTCGCTCGCGTCGATCGCGACCAACACGCGGCTCGGGCCCGGGGGCCCCTACGCCGTGCTGGCGCGCTCGCTCGGCTACGAGGTCGGCGGCGCCATCGGCGTCCCGCTGTACCTCACGCGCCCGCTCGGCGTCGCCATGTACATCATCGGCTTCCGCGAGGGCTGGATCTGGATCTTCCCGGATCACCCGGCGATCGTCGTCGACCTGACGCTGTTCGCGGCGCTCTCGATCATCTCGCTCATCGGGCCGAACCTCGCGTTCCGCCTGCAGTACGTGATCATGGCGGTCGTGTTCGCGTCGCTCGTGTCGATCTTCGCGAGCCCCGTGACGCTCGCGCCCGTCGCGGACACGCTGTGGTGGGGTCGCTACCCCGGCTTCCTCGAGGACGGCTTTCGCGGCACCGACTTCTGGGGCGTGTTCGCGGTGTTCTTCCCGGCGTCGACGGGGATCCTCGCGGGCGCGAACATGTCGGGCGACCTCCGCGACCCGCGGCGCTCGATCCCCTCGGGGACGCTGTGGGCCATCGGCATCAGCGCGGTCGTCTACTTCGCGCTCGCGTGGTGGGTCGCGCGCGCGGGCACGCCGGGGGAGCTGACGAGCAACTACTCGCTGGCGATCGAGCGCGCGCGCTGGCCCGCGCTCGTGCTCGCCGGGCTGCTCGGCGCGACCGTCTCGTCGGCGCTCGCCGGGCTCGTCGACGGCCCGCGGATCCTCATGGCGATGGCGCAGAACGGGATCATCCCCTACGGCGAGCGCCTCGCGAAGGTCTCGCGCAGCGGGAACCCGCGCGCGGCGATCGTGTTCACCTCGCTCGTGACCTTCGCGTGCATCATGGTCCGGGACCTCAACACGATCGCGCCGATCGTGACGATGTTCTTCCTGATCACCTACTGCATGCTCAACGTCGTCCTGCTCGTCGAGGCCGGCGTCTCGCTCATGAGCTTCCGCCCGACGCTGCGGATCCCCCAGGCGGTGCCGCTGCTGGGCGCGCTCGGCAGCGTGTTCGCGATGTTCATCGTCAACCCGACCTTCGGGCTGCTCTCGATCGTGCTCGTGCTCGGCTTCTACGCGTGGATCCAGTGGCGCGGTCACCACGAGCCGGTCGAGGACGTGCGCTCGAGCGTCTACGTCAGCCTGGCGCAGTGGGCCGCGACGCGCGTGACCGAGGCGCAGCACGAGAACGTGCGCGCGTGGAAGCCCAACATGCTCGTGCCCGTCGACGACCCCGAGCGCGTGCGCGGCGAGTACCACCTGCTGCTCGACCTGACCAAGCCCGACGGCTCGCTGACGCTGCTCGGCCTCGCGCCGGGGATGGGCGCCGGCCGCCTGCGCGCGCGGCTGCTCGGGCTGTCGAACCGGTTTCGACGCGACGGGATCCAGTCGACCGCCACGGTCGTGCGGGCCGAGGACGCGACCGAGGGGCTGTGCGTCGCGGTCGACGCGCTGCAGGCCGCGTTCTTCCGCCCCAACCTGCTCGTCGTGCCGCTCGAGGGCGGCGACGAGCGCCTCGAGGCGCTGGACGTCGTCGTCAACCACATGCTGGTGTCGCGCGTCGGCGTGCTGCTCATCGCCGAGCACCCGCGCGCCGGCTTCGGGCAGCGCGAGACGATCCACGTGTGGATCAAGCCGCCCGATCGCCGGTGGGACGTCGAGGACGCGCTGAGCTGCGGCAACGTCAACCTCAACCTGCTGACGGGCTACCGCCTCATGCGGCAGTGGCAGGCGACGCTGCGGCTGATCACGGTCGTCGAGCGCGACGCCGACGCGCCGGCGGCCGAGGCGTTCCTGCGCGAGCTCAGCGACCGCGTGCGCTTCCCCGAGTCGATCGAGCGCGCGGTCCTCGTCGGCGACTTCTGGCACGCGCTCGGCGGCGGGGACATCGCCGACGTAAACCTCATCGGCCTGGCGACGCAGCCCGACCTCAAGCGCCTGTTCATCTTCGTCCAGGCGACCCACGCGACCTGCATCTTCGCCCGCGACTCGGGCCGCGAGAGCGCGCTCGTCTAGGTCTCGCCTGGCGGCGCGTCCAACCTGTCTCTTCGAGCGCGTGCGCCACCCAGGCGCCGGGCCGCGAGCGGGCGAGCGGGCCCTCGGGACAGGGGACGACGCGCGGCGTGATCGCGCTCGACAACGCGGAGCGCACGCGATACCACCGCCGTCGAGGGACGCGCCGTGCTGCTCCGCTGGCTCCGAGATCGAAGACGACACGCGCTGCTCGAGCGGCCGTTCCCGCCGGCGTGGACGCGCTACCTCGAGCGCAACATGGGCCACTACGCCGCGCTCAGCGAGCGCGAGCAGGCGACGCTGCGCGAGCTCGTGCAGGTGTTCGTCGCCGAGAAGCACTGGGAGGGCTGCGGCGGCCTCGAGCTGACGGACGAGATCCGCGTGACGATCGCCGGGCAGGCCTGCCTGCTGATCCTCGGCCACGACCACGACCTCTACCGCAAGGTCGACACCATCCTGGTGTACCCGCGCGCCGTCGTGCCGAGGCGCCCGACGCTCGCGCAGGCGGCCGCCGGCACCCCGACGCGCGGCCCCATGCCCGTGCTCGGCGAGGCCCACGTGCGCGGCCCGGTCATCCTCGCCTGGGACGCCGCGCTGCGCGGCGGCCGTCGCCCGCGCGACGGGCACAACCTCGTCTATCACGAGTTCGCGCACAAGCTCGACATGCTCGACGGCGCCGCCGACGGCACGCCCGCGCTCGCGAGCCGCGACGACTACGAGCGCTGGACTCGCGTCTGCCAGCGCGAGTACGAGGCGCTCCAGCGCGCGATCGATCGCGGCGCGCGGACCTTCCTCGATCGCTACGCCGCGACCAACCCCGCCGAGTTCTTCGCCGTGGCCACCGAGCACTTCTTCGAACAGCCCCGCGAGATGCGGCGCGAGCACCCGGCGCTATACGAGCTGCTGCGCGACTTCTACCGGCAGGACCCCGGCGCGCGCGCGCTCCCTCGACGCGCCCGCGCGAGGCGGTAGCGGGCGGCCGGGCCCGTCGCGCCTGCCCCGCGGCGCGCCCGGCCCGCTCTGCTATCCTCGCGGCGCATGGCCAACGACGCGGCGCTCGCCGCTCGCATCAACTCGCTGCTGACATCGGCCCCGCGCGACGAGCTCCTCGAGCTTCACGGTCGCATCGCCGAGCGCGCCTTCGCCGAGGGCCTCTGGAAGGAGCGCGACGGCGCGCGCGTCCCCGTGCCGTTCTCGCTGCGCCCGCGGCTCACCGACGCCGCCGAGCAAGCGGCGATCCAGGACATCGCGTGGAACATCCGCATGGCCGCGCGACGGCTGTGCTGGCTCATGGACGAGATCCCGGAGTTCCAGTCCGTGGTCCCGCTGTCGCCCCCGGAGCGCGAGTGGATCACGCGGTACCGCGTGCCGGATCACGGCGCGCGCCTGGGCGAGCGCCTGTTCTGCCGCATCGACGTCCTCATCCAGCGGGGCCCCGCGCGCGCGCCGTGGCTGCGGCTGCTCGAGCTCAACGTCGTCGGGATCGGGGGCCTGACCTACTCGGACGCGATCGCGCGCGCGACGAGCGAGGTGCTCGGCCCCTGGCTGCGCGCGCGCGACCCCGGCCTCGTGCTCGAGCCGCAGCGGGGCGCGCCGCTGCTGCTGCTCGACGAGCTGCTCGAGCACGCGCGGCGCCAGGGCGTCACGGATCGCGCGCCGACCGTCGCGCTGGTCGAGGACCTGCGCCTGTACAGCCTCGGCGGCGAGATGGGGCGGCTCGTCGAGCGCTTCGAAGCGCGCGGCGTCAGGACCGTGCTGATCGAGCCGCACGAGCTCGAGCGCGCGCGCGACGGCTCGCTCGCGGCGCGCGGCGTCGCGATCGACGTGGTGTACCGCTTCCTCTCGATCGAGGAGCTGGTCGAGTACGAGCGCGAGCGCGGCGAGCTCGCCGGGGTACGCCGGGCGTTTGAGACAGGTCGCATGATCCCCTCGGCGGGCGGCGACCTCGAGCACAAGAGCGTCATGGAGGTCTTCACCCGACCTGACCTCCTGCCCATGTTCGCGCCGGCCCAGCGGGCCGCGCTGCGCGGCGCGGCGCTGTGGACGCGGCTGCTCCGCGAGCGCGAGACGGAGGACGCGGACGGCGTCCGCCGCGACCTCGTCCCGTGGACCCGGGACAACCGCGCGCGCCTCGTGCTCAAGCCGAACCGCGGCTACGGCGGGGCCGGCGTCATCATCGGGCCCGCGGTCGCGCAGGGGGACTGGGAGCGGGCGCTCGACGCCGCGCTCGCGCGCCCGGACGAGCACGTCGTGCAGCAGTTCGCCGACATCGAGCGCCACCCGCTCGCGACGCTGGAGCGCGGCGAGCTCGCGATCCGCGAGCTGTACGCGAACGCCGGCATCTACCCGGGCCGCGACGCCGCGCCGATCTTCGGGCGCTACGCCGACAACCCCATCGTCAACCTCGATCAAGGGGGCGGCGTCGTGCCGTTCCTCGTGCAGCGGGCATGAGCGCCGCGCTCGAGCGCGTCTCCGCGGCGTTCATCGCGGGGTACTTTCGCTTCCACCCGCACCACGGCTCCGAGAAGGGCTACGCGGAGGTCGACGCGCTGCCGCCCGTCTACGACGACGAGGCGGTCTCCGAGTTCCGCGCGCTGCTGGCCGCGACCGACCGCGCGCTCGCCGAGCTCCCGCCGCCGCGCGAGGCCGACGTCGACGCCGCGGTGGACCGCGCGGTGCTCCGGCTGATCATCGACGCCGCGCGCCTGCAGCTCGACGAGCTCGACGGGCTCGCCCGCCTGCCGCACCTCTACGTCGAGGCCTCGCTCGAGTCGATCGAGACGCTGCGGCTGCGCGTCGCCGGGGGCGAGCGCGTGCCGACGTCGGCCTTCGCCGCGCGCCTTCGCGGCATCGAGCGCAACCTCGCGGTCGCGCGCGCGCGTTCGGGCGCCGGACGAGTGGAGCCTCGAGGTCGCGCGCGAGATGGCGAGCGAGGGCGCCGCGGAGCCGACGCCAACGCGGAGCGCCGCGCGCTCGGCCCGAGGCCGCCGCCGCCGCCGCCTCGGCCGTCGCCGCGCTGCGCTCCTACGCCGCGCACCTCGACGAGACGCGCCCGCGCGCGCGACCGTTTCACGCGATGGGGCGCGCCGCCTACGAGCGCCTGCTGGCCTCGGAGCACGCGCTGACCGAGGGGCTCGCCTACTGGCAGCGCGAGGCCGAGGGCTTCCTCGCCGACACGGAGCGCGCGCGACGTGGCCTCGTCAGGCCGCCGCGACGTCTCGAGGACGCCTACCCGGCGGGCCCGCGCCCCGCCGACATCTGGGCGTTCTTCACCGACGAGCTCGCGCTGCTCGAGCGCCTGATCGTCGAGCGCGAGCTCGTCACGATCCCCGCGGGCGCGCTCGAGCTCGCCGCGTTCCCGGCGTTCCTCGCCGAGACCAACGGCGCCGGCATGTATCACCCGCCGCCGTCCTTCTCGCGCGGCCACACCGGCTTCTTCTTCGTCGCGCCGGTGCCCGAGACGCTCGACGACGACGAGCTCGAGCGCTTCCGCTGGCGCTTCGAACACCGCAGCTTCCTGACGCTCGCGGTCCACGAGGCGTTCCCCGGGCACCACGTGCAGTTCCTCCACGCGATGAACCACCCGCGCCCGATCCGGAAGTTTCGCGACTTCGACATCTTCGTCGAGGGCTGGGCCCACTACTGCGAGGAGATGATGTGGAGCGCCGCGCTGCACGAGCTCCCCGGGTATCAATTCCCGACGCGCTCGCTGCGGTTTCGGGCGCTGCGCGTGCTCGTGGACTCAACCCTGCACGCCGGCGAGCTCTCGCCGCGCGAGGCCGGGCGCCTGATGGCGGATCGAATGGGCGTCGAGCGCTCCCCGTGGATCGAGCGAGAGCTGCGACGCTACGCGCTCGCGCCGGGCCAGGCGTTCTCGTACTTCGCCGGCAAGCGCGTGCTCGAGCGGCTGCGAGCGGCGCGCGAGGCCGAGGAGGGGCCGCGCTTCCGCCTGCGCGAGTTCCACGACCAGCTCCTCGCCGAGGGGTCGATCCCGGTCCACCTGTGCGCGCGGAAGTGGAGCCGCGCGCCGTCCTGACGCGAGCTGGCCGCGCGGGGTCTCGGGTCGCTCACGGCGCGAAGCGCACGAGGAACGTCCGCGCGTTCGTGTCCTTCGCGGTGAGCGTCACGCCGCCGAAGCTCGCGGTCCCGTAGAAGTCGCCCGCCCACAGCAGCGCCGGGTCCTTGCCGAGATCCACGGCGAGCTGGCGCCCGGTCTCCACGAGGTTGCCCGTGGAGCCGCCGAAGCGCTCCGTCCACAGGACCTCGCCGGTGTCGAGCCGCAGACGAGCGAGGCACGCGTCCGAGCTCCCCATGACGTCGAGCGGGCCCGCGCCGAGCTCGGAGCCGGGGGCGCAGCCCGCAGACAGCAGCAAGTGGCCGGCGACCGGATCGATCACGAGCCCGCGCGCCGACTCCTCCGCGGACGCGCCGCCGAGCTGGCGGGCCCACTGCACCTCGGCCGTCTCGGCGTCGAGGCTGGCGACGAAGATGTCGTGGTTGTCGAGCGAGCCGGAGTCGAGCTCGAGCGCCGGGAGGCTCGACGCGAAGTCACCCGCGATCACGAAGGACCCGGAGAGCGGGTCGTAGTCGGTCGCGGTGACGGTCACGCCGCCCGCGGTCACCAGCGAGGCGTCCCACTCGACGGCGCCGTCGAGCTGGCTGACGCGCGCGAGGAAGGCGTCGTTGGTGCCGCCCTGACTCGCGTGAGTGCTCAGCAGCGTGATCGCGTCGGTGAAGGTGCCCGTGATCAGCAGCGAGCCCGGCGGGCCGACGCGCGCCGTGTTGACGGACTCGTAGGTCGCGAGCTTGCCGAGCCCGACGGCCCACTGCACGTCGAGGTCGGCGTCGTAGAGCGCGAGCAGCCCGTTGCCCTGGGTGCTGCCGATCTGCTCGGCCGGCAGCGGGAACTCCTCGAGGATCGGGAGCCCCTGGTACGCGCCGGCCAGCGCGAGGCGCTGCGTCGCCGCGTCGTACGCCAACGAGAAGCCGCGCTGCGCCCCGTCCTTCGCGTAGGCCGCGATCGCGTCGCAGGTGCCCGCGGCGTTGATGCGCGCGACGAACAGGTCCTGCCTGTTCGGGAAGCCGATGAGCGACTGGTTGCACATGATCAGCGGGCCCGTGTAGAAGCCCGTGAAGTAGACGGTGCCGTCGTCGGTCACCACGAGGTCGAGCAGCTCGTCGCCGCCGCTCTCGTCCGCGCCGAAGCCACGCACCCACAGCGGCACGCCGTTCGGCGCGAACTTGATCACGTACATGGAGAACAGGTCGGCGGCGCCGATCAGCGTGGGCTGACCGTTGACCGTGACGCTGCCCTGGTACACGCCGCCGACG
The DNA here is from genome assembly GCA_020633295.1 of Myxococcales bacterium. Classification (GTDB taxonomy): domain Bacteria; phylum Myxococcota_A; class Polyangia; order Nannocystales; family Nannocystaceae; genus JACKDW01. The sequence goes on from JACKDW010000025.1 coordinate 44,303, forward strand.
TAGATGTTGCCCTCGCCGTCGACGTCGAGCGCCTTGTTGACGATCTTCGCGTCGCCGTAGGCGACGCTCCACTGCGGCGAGAGGGCGCAGTCCGGCGTCGGGCACTCCATCGGCAGCTCCGTCACGCTCGTGGTCGCGCTCGTGCCGTCCTCGCTCGTCGCGTCGCCCGACGACGTCGCGCCGACGTCCGCCGTCGTCATCGACGTCGCGCTCGTCGTCGTCGTCGCGCCCGTCGTCCCGCCGTCCCCAGCGGTCGTCGCCCCGGCGGTCTCGTCCGTCAGGATCGAGCCCCCGGCGCAGTGGCCGGCCTCGCAGCGCTGATCGACGTCGCACTCGCTGTCGGAGACGCACGGGAGGCCGAGCGTGCTCGGCTGCGTCCAGCAGCCGGTGAGCGCCGCGAACGCGACGCTCGAGACACACGCGCGCCACGACGTCCCCATCTCTTCACCCTACCGGAAAACTGACTCAGAACGAGCCCGAGAGGTGCAGGCCGACGAGCCCGGGCGCGAGCGCGGGCCGCACCGCGACGGCGCGTGGGCGCGCCCGCGTCGCGCCGACCGCGAGCAAGCTGACGCCCGCGACCAGCAGCGTACCCCCGAGCACGCCGCCCGCGATCGCGAGGGTGTTGCCGCGCCGCCCGCGATCGATCGCGGCCGTGCGGCCGGCACCGTTATCGGCCGCGAGGAATTCATCCACCGCCGCGTCGCCGATCACGAGGCCGCCCGTCATCAAGCCCAGGCCCGCGAGCGAGAGCCCGGTGGCGACCGCGCCCGCGATGATCAGCCCGCGCCCAGGGTTGGAGTCTTTTGGGACAGGTTGTTCCGCCGGCGGCGGCTCGTCCGGGTCCCGCTCGCTCGGCGGCGGCTCCGGCTCCGGGAGCGCCGCGATCAGCTCCTCCACGCGCGTCAGCAGCTGGGCCGCGCTCGCTCGCTCCTCCTCGTCCAGCGCCTCGCGCTCGCTGTAGCGCCGCAGCAGCACGCGCGCCTGCTCGAGGTGCTTGGGCTCGTCGTTGATCTCGTAGGCCTTGATGTGCGCGCCGGCGAGGTTGAACTGCAGCGTCGCCGAGACCACGGCCCGAAACTGTCCGTCCTCGATCCGGCGCGCCGCCTCGTACGCGCGCGTGAAGCTCTCGATCGCGCCCTCGTAGTCGGCGGTCTCAAACTGCGCCTGTCCGTGTTCGAACAGCGCCTTCGCCTCGGCCTCGGCGGGATCCGCGGCCGTCGCCGTCGCCGTCGCCGGCGTCGACACCGAAAGCGAAAGCGATGTCACGAGCGCGCAGCGAAGCAGCAGCGCCCCCCCGCGCGCCAGCAGCCTCGAGCTCGACGCGCCCCTCGACGCCCACGCGAATCGCCGCATCCGCACCTACTATACAAGTCGCCGGGGAACGCGGTGCAAGCCGCCAGAACGCGGTTTGTGACCATACACATCCACGGTCCCCGGTGGACCTAGGGTCGTGTCGGGTCGGAGCGGGCGAAGGAGCGGGCGAAGGAGCTCGCGCGGATCTGGGCGACGGTGCAGAGCACGCGCCTGGCGCGGCCGCGACCGACGGTTCGGGCCGAGCCCGAGGGTGCTACACAGTCCTCGCGGGCGCGGCCGATCGCCGGAGAGGACTCAACCATGCAACGCCGAGGATCACGCGCCGGAGCGCGACCGCTGCTCCTCGCCGCCGCCGCCGGCGTCATGGCCTGCGCCGCGCCGGCGGCGAAGGACGGCGACGCCCAGGCGCGTGCGCCTGACAGCGCCCCTCCGACGGTCCCCGAGCGGCCCACGCCCCGCGCCCCGGCCGCGCCCACGCCCACGCGAGCGGCCACCGAGACCGCACAGCAGCCCGTCCACGGGCGCTACATCGGTCGGGAGATCGGCGTGCACTACGGTCGCCACCCCGACATGAGCACGCTCGCGCTCCCCGACGGCCTGCGCCTCCACGCGGCGGTGACCCACGCCGACGGTTGGCGGATCGTCGTCGCGGAGCGGGACGACGACCTGGCGCTCTTGCTCACCGATGACGACGGCGTGGTCCTCGACGATCGCTGGCTCGACGGCGTCGCCGCCGACTCCGTGATCACCTTTCACTGCGGTGACGACATCTCCGTCTCGCTCATCGCCGCCGACGCCTGCGCCGACGAACGCGGCACGGCCCCGGCGCTGCGCACCTGGCTGCCGCGCGCCGGATCGCTGGTGGAGGCCGAGGCGGGCGCCCGCTGCGACTGCGACATGCTGTGACCGCGCCGGCCTTCCGTCTTGTGCGGCGCTGGCCTCGCGAACCCGCGAGCCAGTCACTCCATATGATCTAGGACGCGCTGTCGGTCTCGGTCACCGGGAGCTCGACCCAGAAGCACGACCCCCGCGGGATGATCGGCCCGACGCCGACGGAGCCGCCCATGGCGTCGACGAGGTGCTTGACGATCGCGAGGCCGAGGCCCGTGCCGCCGACGCTGCGAGAGCGGCCCGGGTCGACGCGGTAGAAGCGCTCGAAGATGCGCGGGCGGTGGATCGCCTCGATCCCCGGCCCGTCATCACGGATCTCGAGGCGCACGCGCGCGTCGCCCTCGCGCTCGCCCTCCACGAAGCTCGCCACGAGCGCGACGTGGCCGCCCACCTGGGTGTACTTCACCGCGTTCTCGACGAGGTTCAGCAGCACGTGGTCGAGCGCGCGCGCGTCCCCCCAGACCACGAGATCCGGCTCGACCTCGCGCGTGAGCTGGATGTTCTTCTTCACCGCCAGCTCGTCGACGGCGCGCATCACCTTGCTCGTCAGCGGCTCGAGGCGCACGTGATCCGGATCGAGATCGTAGCGCCCGGACTCGATCCGCGAGATCTCGAGCAGGTCGTTGACGAGGTTCGAGAGCCGCTCCGACGCGCGCAGCTGGGCGTCGAGGAAGCGCCGCGCGAGCTCGGGGCGCTCGAGCGCGCCGTCCAGCAGCGTCTCGGCGTTGGCGCGCACGATCCCGACCGGCGTGCGCAGCTCGTGCGAGACGTTGGCGACGAAGTCGCGACGCACGCTCTCGAGCCTGCGCAGGTCGGTCACGTCCTGGACCGCGACGACCACGCCGCGGTTCTCCGGCAGGCGCGCGACCCGGGCGACGACGACGTGGCGCGGCGGCCCGATCACCTCGAACTCGGCCGTGCCAGAGCGCCCCTCGAGCCCCTCGCGCACGAGCTCGTGCAGCGCGGGGATCCGGATCACGTCGACGAGCTCGCGCCCGTTCGTCGTCGCCGGCAGCTTGAACAGGCTCCGCGCGGCGCGGTTGACCATCGTGATGCGGCGGTCCTCGTCGATCGACAGCACCGCGTCCGCGAGCCCCTCGAGCACCGCTTCGAACCTGCTGCGCTCCTGCGCGAGCGTCTCCATGGTGCGCTCGAGCTCGCCCGCGAGCTTGTTGAAGCTGCCCGCGAGGCCGCCGAACTCGTCGCTCGCCAGCAGCGAGAGCCGGGCGCCGCTCGCCCCGGTCAGCTTCTGCGCCTCGCCGACGACCACCCGCAGCGCCCGCGAGAGCATGTGCGACGTCACCGCGCTCATGAACACCGCGAGCGCGAGGCCGCTCAGCGCCGCGAGCACGAACACGACCCGCAGCGCCCGCACGGCGTCCTGCAGCGCCCGCAGCGGACGCGCGACCCGCAAGGTGCCTGTCCCTCCGGCAATCTCACAGGGCACCGCGGCGTACAGCATCGTGACGTTGACGGTCTCGCTGTGGCGCAGCGCCACGCCGACGGTCCCGCGCGCCCGGGCCGCGATGACCTCCGGGCGCGAGCCGTGGTTGTCCATGCGGCGAAAGTCCTTCTCCGAGTCGCCGAGCACGACGCCGGCCGCGTCGATCACCGTGACGCGCGCGTTCACGGTCTCGGCGAGCTGCTCGCTGAACGGCGCGAGCGCGGACGCCCCGACGTCGCGGGCCAGCGCGCAGCCGAGCCGCGCGTGCGCGCCCAGCTCGCTCTCCATGCGCCCCTGCGTCCACCCGCGAACCTGACGCTCAAAGTAGATCGCCCCCACGCCGACGGTGGAGAGCACGAGCATGACCGAGATCAGGAACAGGCGCCCGCGCAGCCCGAGCCTCAAGGCGCGCCCTCTTTTTCGTCAGGGACCTCGGCGGTGAAGCGATACCCCACGCCGCGCAGCGTCTCGACGTAGATCGCCGCCGCGCCGAGCTTCTTGCGCAGGCGGCGGACGTGGGTGTCGACCGTGCGCGTCGTGATGCCCGGCTGCACCCCCCAGACGTCGTTGAGCAGCACGTCGCGGGTCTGGACCCGTCCGCGTCGCGCGATCAGGGTCGTCAGCAGGCGAAACTCGAGGGCCGTGAACACGACCTCTTGCCCGTCGATCCACACGCGGTGTCCGCCCGTGTCGACGCGCAGCCGGCCGAAGCGGGACGGGACCGTCGGCGCCTCCGTCGGCTTGCGCCTGCGCAGCACCGCCTTGATGCGCAGCGCGAGCTCGCGGACGCTGAACGGCTTGACTACGTAGTCGTCGGCGCCGACTTCGAAGCCGACCACGCGATCGACCTCCTCGGACTTCGCCGTCATCATGATGATCGGCGTCTCGCGCGTCGCCGCCTCGGCGCGCAGACGCTTGCAGAGGTTCGTCCCCGAGCCGTCGGGGAGCATGAGGTCGAGCAGGATGAGATCGGGGGCCGGGGACGTCGTGGCCGCGGTGAAGCCCGTGTCGACGGTGGTCGCGGAGCGCGTCTGAAAGCCCTCCCGCTCGAGCGCGAACTCGAGGGTCGCGACAAGGTCCAGCTCATCTTCGACGATCAGAATCAGCCCGGACATCGCAGTCATCGTTTGTGTTGGGGTTTCTCGGCGAAACCGCGGTGATGATAGCCGATCCGATGACGTGACTCTTGCGTCACAGAGATGACACAGTGCGAGTTCGGCGCGCGACGAGAAATTGTGCCGCGGGTCCGCAACAACGCGGCCGCCGGGGCCGACCGATTCCTCGATGCCGCACGACAACGTGTTTCAGTCCCTCCCCCCGCGAGCCCGCCCGCCCCACACGCCGCCCAGCGCCCGTGTCACGCGCGAGGCTCCGCGAGCCCCTCGCAGCCCCTGCAGCGTCGTCACCCGCGAGCTCGGGCTCATCGGCGACTCCCCGGCGTTCCACGACATGATGCGCTCGCTCGAGCGGCTGGCGACGATCGACCGCCCCGTGCTGCTCGCCGGCGAGACCGGGACCGGCAAGGAGCTGGCCGCCCGCGCGCTCCACCGGCTCAGCCCGCGCCGCGCGGGCCCGTTCATCGCCGTCAACTGCGGGGCGATCCCCGAGAGCCTGTTTGAGAGCGAGCTGTTCGGTCACGTCCGCGGCGCGTTCACGGGGGCGCACCGCGATCACGCCGGCGCCTTCGCGCGCGCGGGCGGAGGCACCCTGTTCCTCGACGAGGTCGCCGAGCTGCCGCTCCCGCTGCAGGCCAAGCTGCTGCGCGTGCTCGAGACGCGACGCGTCTCCCCGGTCGGCGCCGAGCGTGAATTCGAAGTCGACGTCCGCGTCGTCTCGGCCACGCACAGGCCGCTCGAGCGCTGGGTGAGGGACGGCCAATTCCGCGAGGACCTGTTCCACCGCCTCAGCGTCCTCACCATCAACATCCCGCCGCTGCGCGCCCGAAAGGGTGACCTCGCGCTGCTCATTCAGACCTTCTCGCGCAGCATCAGCGACGAGCTCGGGCGCGTCGTCCAGCTCGAGCGCGAGGCCCTGGACGCCGCCGAGCTGTTCCCCTGGCCAGGTAACATCCGCGAGCTCCGCAACGCGCTGCTGCGCGCGGCGGCGCTCACCGACGGCCCGATCTGCAAGCGCGCGCTGCTCCCTCGGCGCGCCACGGGCCCGGTCAACGGCGACGCCAACACGATCACGATCCCGCGCGGCACCTTCACCGAGATGAAGCGCGCGCTGATCCGCCACTACCTCGCCGAGCACGGCTCGATCCGCAAGGCCGCGCGGGTGCTCGGCGTCCCTCGCAGCACGCTCGGCGCCTGGCTCAAGCGCTAGGCGAGCGGGCGCCCGCGCGCGAGCGCTCCGCGGCTACTCCGACGCGAGCGCGGCCATCTCGTCGGCGAGCGCCGCGGCGGCGGCGTGGTCGAGCTTGCGCGCCGGCCAGCCCACGCCGAGCCCCTCGCGGGTGTTGGGCTTCGGGATGATGTGGAAATGCACGTGAAACACGGCCTGGTGCGCCCCCGCCCCGTTGTTCTGCAGCACGTTGTAGGCCTGCACCCCCGTCGCGCGCTGGACCGCCCGACACAGGCGCGGGAGCACCCGCCCGATCGCGGCGCTGGCGTCGTCGCTGAGCTGGTCCAGGGTCTCGGCCGGCTCCTTGGGGATCACCAAGGTGTGCCCGCGGCTGATCGGGTTGATGTCGAGAAACGCGAGCACGTGCTCGTCTTCGTACACCTTGTGACAGGGGATCTCGCCGTTGATGATGCGCTTGAAGATCGTCTCGGCCATCGCGGGTCAGTATGCGCCGCGCCTCGCGTGGCGTCCACCAGGACACCCGAGGCGCCGCGCGCTTCGTCTAGTGGTCGATTGTTGGTCGTCGATCAGCGCAGGTCGATGTACGCGGAACCGTCGATCTCGTCCCGCAGATCAGCGCGCGCCGATCAACACCGGTTGCTCCCGCGCATGTCGATCGACGCCGACCGTTCGACGCGCGCCGATCGAGATACGCCGAGCGCCGATCTTCGCACGCCCCGATCGACACGCCGATCCACGCGCGACGATCGCCCTCCACGCGCGCAGAGCTGAATCAACGCGCCGCATCAACGCACGTAGATCGCGTAGCGCCAACCGGGCTGCGACATCTCGTCGGTCGCGCCGGCGCCACAGCAGGGCGCCGAGGGCTCCCAGTTGCCCCACGCGTCCTCGGGCTCGTCGGGATCATAGCCCCAGAGCGCGCGTCCCTCCCCGTCGACGAGCCCCACGTGCAGGGTCTCGGGGGTGTACGCGGGCGTGATCGAGAGCTGCGCGTCGCCGGGCGTGACCTCCGCGATCACCGACGGCTCATCCGCGTCACAGTCACCCTCGGCGAAGCAGAAGCCCGTGAGGCCCTCGGGCAAGGTCACGTGGCCGTATCGCGTGACGTCCTCGGCGGTCGACGGCCCCCAGCCGAACAGGAGCTCGTGGTGCTCGGCGAGCGGTAGCCCGTCGATGGACACCGCCGCGCTCGAGAGCGCGGGCGAGACCAGGGTCAACGGCGCGGTCTTCTCGACGGCCGCGTGGAATTCGCTCGCCGCGACCTGTCCCGGCGCGGGCTTGCGGTACGAGAACACCAGCGTCCACCCGCCGCCCTCGAGGCTGTGCTCGCACCACACGAGCACCGCGTCCCCGGGCCCCTCCGCGCCGTCGGGATCCACGAGGTACGGACCGTCCGTGTCGCCGATCCCGAGGTCGAGGATCTCGCCGCAGTCGCGCGCCGTCACGCAGCTGCCCGAGGCGCAGTGGCTCGAGTCGCAGTCGCCATCCTCGAAGCAGACCGCGCCGTCTTCACAGGGCGCGCACGTGTCCCCGCCGCAGTCGACGTCGCTCTCATCGCCGCTCACGACCCCGTCGAGGCACCACGACTCACCGCAGTCGCCCGGGCACTCGTCGCCGTCCTCGGTGTTGCCGTCATCGCACAGCTCGACGCCGATCCACACGATCCCGTCCCCGCACGCCGCGTGCGCGCAGTCGTTGGTGCACGCGTCGCCGTCGACCGGGTTGCCGTCGTCACAGGCCTCGACGCCGACGTGCTCGATCCCGTCGCCGCACACGGCCGCGACGCAGCTCGTCAGGCACGCGTCGGCGTCGTCGTCGTCGCCGTCGTCACACTCCTCGTCTGCGCCGACGATCCCGTCCCCGCACACGCCGCCGTCGCCGCTGGTGACCCCCTGACTGTCGCCGGCGCCCGTGGAGTCGTCGCCCGTCCCCTCCGTCTCCCCGCCCTCGGTCCCGTCGCTCTCGGACTCACCGCTCTCGGACTCATCGCTCTCCGTCCCCCCGCTCTCCGTCCCCCCGCTCTCCGTCCCCTCGCTTCCCGTTCCGCTCTCCGACGCGTCGGTCGCGGCCGCGGTGCCCGTCGACGGCGCTCCGGAGACGTCCCCCGTCGTGCGGTCCGTGTCGGCCGCGCTCGAGCGCGAGGACTCGTCGTCGCCGCAGCCGGTTAGCATCGCCAGCGCCGCCGCGCCGGCGAGCGCCCGGGACCAGGCGGCGACCCGCGGCGCGACCGTGCACGCGCGCGCGCAGAGGAGGTGACCTTCGCGTCCGTCCATGGCCTGCGGACTCTTCCACACGCGCTTTATCCAGTTGTGATCACGCGCGTTTGCACCATCCCAGGCGGGGCGTTAGGGTAGCGAATCCACCAACCCACGCTGGGGGTGGCCCGCGCGGCGACACGCCGACGGTCGCGTTCACGCGGCCGCGGGCCTGAGAGAGACCCCTCGAACCTGACCCGGATCATGCCGGCGTAGGAAAGCGAAGCCAACACAATGGATACACCCCACGAGAGCAAACGCGGCCGGCTCGACCTGAACGTCGCCGGCGAGGACATCACGCCCGTCCGCACGCTGCCCCCCCTCGAGCAGAGCTTCCCGAGCTCGCGCAAGATCACCGTCGGCGAGTACGCGGTGCCGTTTCGCGAGATCGAGCTCAGCGGCGACGAGCCGAGCCTGCGCGTGTACGACACCACGGGCCCCCAGGGTCTCGACCCGCGCGCGGGCCTGCCCAAGCGGCGCGCCGACTGGATCGCGGCGCGGCTCGCCAAGAGCGACGGCAACAACACGCAGATGCACTACGCCCGCCAGGGCGTGATCACCGAGGAGATGCGCTTCATCGCGCTGCGCGAGCAGCTCGACGCCGAGTTCGTCCGCAGCGAGGTCGCCTGCGGCCGCGCGATCATCCCGGCGAACATCCGCCACCCCGAGCTCGAGCCGATGATCATCGGCCGCAACTTCCTCGTGAAGATCAACGCGAACATCGGCAACTCCGCGGTGTCCTCGTCGATCGAGGAGGAGGTCGAGAAGCTGCAGTGGGCGACGCGCTGGGGCGCCGACACGGTCATGGACCTGTCGACGGGCAAGAACATCAAGGAGACGCGCGAGTGGATCCTGCGCAACAGCCCGGTGCCCATCGGCACGGTGCCGATCTACCAGGCGCTCGAGAAGGTCAAGGGCAAGGTCGAGGACCTCAACATCGACGTGTTCATGGAGACGCTCGAGGAGCAGGCCGAGCAGGGCGTCGACTACTTCACGATCCACGCCGGCGTGCTGCTGCGCTACATCCCGCTGACCGCCAAGCGCGTCACCGGCATCGTCTCGCGCGGCGGCTCGATCCTCGCCAAGTGGTGCATGCACTACCACAAGGAGAACTTCCTCTACACCGAGTTCGAGCGCATCTGCGAGCTGATGAAGAAGTACGACATCTCCTTCTCGCTCGGCGACGGCCTGCGCCCCGGCTCGATCGCCGACGCCAATGACGAGGCGCAGTTCGCCGAGCTCTACACGCTCGGCGAGCTGACCAAGATCGCGTGGAGGCACGATGTCCAGGTGATGATCGAGGGCCCGGGCCACGTGCCCATGCACAAGATCAAGCAGAACATGGACGAGCAGCTCGAGCACTGCCACGAGGCGCCGTTCTACACGCTCGGGCCGCTGACCACCGACATCGCGCCCGGCTATGACCACATCACCTCGGCGATCGGCGCCGCGATGATCGGCTCGTTCGGCTGCGCGATGCTCTGCTACGTCACGCCGAAGGAGCACCTCGGGCTGCCGAACAAGCAGGACGTGAAGGACGGCGTCATCGCCTACAAGATCGCCGCGCACGCGGCGGATCTGGCCAAGGGGCACCCTGGCGCGCAGGCGCGCGACGACGCGCTCAGCAAGGCGCGCTTCGAGTTCCGCTGGCACGATCAGTTCAACCTCTCGCTCGACCCCGAGACCGCGCGCCTCTTCCACGACGAGACGCTCCCGGCCGCGCCCGCGAAGGAAGCCCACTTCTGCTCGATGTGCGGGCCGCACTTCTGCTCGATGAAGCTGACGCAGGACGTCCGCGAGATGAAGGACGACGAGGTGACGGGCGAGCAGGGCCAACTCAGCGCCGAGGAGATCGAGCGCGGCATGGCCGAGAAGGCCCGCGAGTTCCGCGAGCGCGGCGGGCAGCTCTACCTCCCCGAGGACGAGAGCGCGGCCGAGTAGCTCGGGCGGTTCGCTCCGCTGGTGAGTCGGGGTCGCGCGCCGCTCAGCGCGCGGCCCCGGGCGCGTCCTCGAGCGTGTCCTCGAGCTGCAGCTTGCCGATGAGCTGCAGCGTGTAGACGAGCGAGAGCAGCTCGCGCTCGTCCGTCTCGAAGTCGTTGAGCATCGCGCGCAGGCTCTGGCTGCCGTCGAGTCGACGCAGGCACAGGCGCTCCGACGGATCGAGCCTCAGCGCCTCGCCGAGGTCGACCAGCTCGCGCTCGGTCTCGCCGCGCAGCAGCAGCCGCGGCGTCACGCCCTCGCGCCCTCGCGCGCGGCGCAGCCACGAGAGCGGCAGGCGGTCGCGCGCCCCCTTCATGAGGATCGCCGGCATCGTGACGTTGAGCGTGACCGGCTCGTCGCAGCTGACGTCCGCGAAGAACGCCCACTGACCGTGGGACCACAGCAGCATCGAGTCGAGGATCCACAGCAGCTGCTCGTGCAGCGACTCGTCGAGCACGCGCTTCGGGATCAGGCGCGCCTCGAGCAGCAGCTGACCGATCCGCCGCTCGCCGCGGTCGCCCTCGATCGCGACCTGCACGGCCGCGAATTCCTCGGGCGAGAGCAGCCCGCGCAGGCGCAGCCGCTCGGTCAGGCGGTCGCCGGGGAGGCTGCTGCGCGCGAACACGGGCTGTCCGTAGGTCATCCACAGCGACTTGACCGCGTCGCCGTCACGCAGCTCGAGCACCCCCGTCGCGCGCGCCGAGTGCAGCCGCCACAGCAGCTCGGGCACGGACGCGTCACGCAGCGCGCCGCTCATCGCCGCCGCGCCGTCGGCCTGGGGAGCCGCCTCCACGCTCATAACAACATTGCCTCAAGGACAGGATATCCCCGCGCGAGCGCGACGCGGCGCGCAAATTCTCCAAGCCGCGACGCGGCGCGCGTGTTGGCGCGCGGCGCCGTCGAGCGCACCGCGAAGCGGCTCACGGGTCGCTCGCCGTGCGCGGCGCGGCGCGGCGCGAGCGCCTGGCGCGAGCCCGCAGCGCCGGCGAGCGCGATAAACCTGTCCCCTCCGACACCCGGAGACGCGGTCCGCAGACCCCAGCGCCGCGCGAGCGGATCACCGCGCCTCGACGCCGGCGGCTACACGAGGCGAGGCGCCTAGAAGCAGTAGAAGCCGAGGTTCTGGATGTTGTAGCACTGCATCCCGCCGGGGCAGGTCTTGCCGCCCGAGCACTCGAGGAAGCAGGCCGAGTCGGCGCCGTTGTTGAAGACGCCGGGGATGCAGTCGGGCACCGCCGAGCAGCCGCCGATCGCCGGGCAGTCGTTGTCGCTCACGCAGTTGCCGACGTCCGTGCAGATGCCGTCCTCGGGCGGGTCGTTGAGCGTGACGCAGCCGTAGCTGACGTTGCCGGGGAAGCCGGTGCACGTGTTCGGGTCGAGGCAGTGCATGTAGTAGCCGGTCCCCGGCTGGCTCAGGCACATCTGCTGGTTGTTCATGCACCCGGAGGTGTCGAGCGTGCAGTTCCCCGTGCACGCGAGGTTGCCGCTGTCGTAGCCCTGCGTCTGGCAGGTCTGGCCGTTGAGGTTGCCGCCGTCACAGGCCTCGCCGGGGTCGACGTTGCCGTCGCCGCAGAACGGATCGGGCTCGCCGGTGCAGTCGCCCGTGTCGAACATGCACGAGCCGGTGCACGCGAGCGTGCCGCCCGTGTAGCCGAAGGTCATGCACGTGTTGCCGTTGAGGTTGCCGCCGTCGCAGACCTCGGTGCCCTCGACCACGCCGTCGCCGCACACCGGACCCATGTTCGTGGTGTTGTCCGTCGTGTCCGTCGTGTCCGTCGTCGGCTCGGTTGTCGTGTTGGTCGTGTCCGTCGTCGGCTCGGTCGTCGGATCCGACGTCGGGCCCATCGTCGCGTCGCCCGAGGTCGTGGACTCCGTGCCGCTGATGTCCTGCGTCGTCTCGCCGTCGGTCCCCGTGCCGCCGTCGGTCGACGACGGGCTGGAGGCGTTGCTCGCGTTGCTGCCCGCCGCGCCTGAGCCCGAGAAGCTGCTGTCGCCTGGATCGCCTCCGACGGTGCAGCCGAGCGCCGTCGACGCGAGGAGAGAGATGCACGCCGCGCCGATGAGCGCCCTCGGGTTCAGTTGTGTCAGTCGCATATCATCAGGTCTCCGAAGCACGGACGGTGCGCGCTACCAGGCCCCGAGAAGCTCGGCGTTATCCCCCCTGGTCGACACGATCCAATTCATTTGTATCGACTCACTCCATGGCACGTCAAGCAAACGCGCGCCGGTCACGGGGTCACGCGACGTGCTCCTCGGCCGCGCTCGCGAGTCGATCACCCGCGCGACGGCTTGAGTCGATCGCCACCGGGCGCGCGTGCGGGTCACCCAGCGCGACGCGATCGGACCGCGTCGGGGACGTCCCGACGCGACCGCGATCGCGTCGAACCCCGTTTCGAAGCCGCGCGCGTCCGCGCGCGGCGTGCGAGCGCGCGCGGTCGAAGGCGCGCCTCGTGGACTGTCCAGAAGCACAGGAAGATCGGCGCGGCGCGCGGATGCGCCCGCGCGCCCGCGCGTCCGCGCGGCAGACGGCCCGCGAGCGCACCTTGTGGCGCGATCCCCCGGGGCAACGTGGGACACCGCCGCACACGTCGTTCTCCCTGTCTATTCGGACATATGCCAGGCGCCGACGCGCGTGAGCGCGCGCGCGGACCGGGATGTCTCCCGGACCATGCACATGCACGCGTCGCTATGTCGCCGCGAGGCCACAGCGCCCCCGCCCCTCGCCCCCGGCGCTGCTCGTTGCGCGGCGCGAGCCGTCTCGATAGGCTCTCGGCGATGGTAGCCCTCGGCGTTGTTCACCGGCGCGGACGTCATTCGTCTGTCCTCTGGGAAATCTCGCGGCTGGGGCTGCTCGCGCTCTCCGTCGCGGCCGCCGGCTGCTACACGGGACCCGACGGCCCGCTCTCGCTCACCTCAGACTCCGAGCCCGGGCTGGGCGACGATGACGATGACGACGACGCGTCCGCCAGCAGCGACCCGAGCGACCCGAGCGGCACGAGCTCGGGCGACGGGTCGACCAGCGACGGCGTCAGCGCGACCGAGGCGAGCACGGTCGAGCCCACCACCGACACGACCGACGCCACCAGCGATCCGACCAACGATCCCACGGTCGACACGACGGACACGACGGACACGACGGACCCGACCAACGCCACCACGGAGACGACCGACACCACGGGCGATCCGTCGACGACCTCGACGACCGGCACCACCGACATGAGCACGACGTCGACCACCGGCGACCCCGACGTGCCCGACGTGCCGTTCTGCGGCCCGGCCGCCAACTGGCCGGCGATGTACGACGCGGTCGAGGAGGAGATGCTGCCGCTGGTGAATCAGCACCGCGCGCAGGGGGCCAACTGCGGGTCGGAGGGCAGCTTCGGCGCCGCGCCGCCGCTGACGATGCACCCCGCGCTGCGCTGCGCCGCGCGTATGCACTCCAAGGACATGGCCGACAACGACTTCTTCTCGCACACCAACCTGCAGAACGAGGGGCCCGGCGATCGCATCGACAAGACGGGCTACAACTACTCGACGTGGGGCGAGAACATCGCCGCCGGGAACGCGACCGCGGCGGCCACGGTCGCGCAGTGGATGGACAGCGACGGCCACTGCGCCAACATCATGAACCCCAACTTCGAGCACATCGGGATCGGCTACTACCCCGGCGGTCAGTGGGGCCACCTGTGGACGCAGGTGTTCGGCGCGGGCGGCTGAGGCGACGCGCGATCAACTCGGGCTGAGGCGCGCGAGCAGGGCGACCGTCGCGGTCTCGACGCGGAGGATCCGCGGGCCGAGCGTCACGCGACGCCCGCCCGCCCGCTCGAGGCGCTCGAGCTCCGACGGGATGAAGCCGCCCTCCGGGCCGACCACCAGCGTGACTGGGGTCGTCGGCGCGCGCGGACACGGGGAGGCCGCGTCGGGGTGCGCGACGAGCACGAGGCTCTCGCGAGCGAGCGCCTCGTAGCGCCCGGCGAGGAACTCCGCGAGCCGACGTTCGAAGGCCACGCGCGGCAGCGCGGTGTCGCGGGCCTGCTCGAGCCCCAGCAGGAGGTCGCGGCGGATCGCGTCGGGCTCGAGCGCCGAGGCGGTCCAGTAGCTCTTCTCGGTGCGAGCGCAGTGCACGAACACGAAGCGCTTCACCCCCATCGCGGTGCCCTGCTGCAGGACCTTGCGCATGCTCGGCGGGCGCGGCAGCGCGACCACCAGCGTGACGTCGAGCGCCGGCGGGGGCGGCTCGTCGAGCTCCAGCTCCAGCTCCAGCGCCTCGCGGTCGAGCCGGACGACCCGCCCGCGCCCGAGCGCGCCGTCGACCTGGCCGACGCGGAGCGTGTCGCCGACCGCCGCGCGATGGACCTTGCGGACGTGCGTGAGCCGACGATCGGTGAGCCGCACGCGCCGCGCGTCGACGAAGTCCGCCGGCTCGACGAGGATCACGTTCATCGGCGCGCGCCTACTTGCGCGGACCCTGGACGACCACCGGCACGCCTGACTGCCGCGTCGAGCGGTACTCGTTGAGGCGGTACTGGATCTTCCGCGGCGAGATGCCGAGCATCTTCGCGGCCTTGCTGGTGCTCCCGCCGACGTGCTCCAGCGTGCGCAGGATCGCGTAGCGCTCGAGCTCGCGCAGCGTCGAGCCGGGGATCTCGGGCGGCTCGTCGCTGCCGCCGGCGCGCGACGCCAGCTCGGGCGGCAGATCGCGCGGCTCGACCTCGCTGCCGCGGCACATCACGACCGCGCGCTCGACCGTGTGCTCGAGCTGACGGATGTTCCCCGGCCAATCGCAGTCGAGCAGGACCCCGAGGGAGCGATCGCTGAAGCCGAGCAGCGACTTGCCGGCCTGGGCCGAGAACCGGCGGAGGAAGTGCATCGCCAAGAGCGGGACGTCCTCGCGCCGCTCGCGGAGCGGCGGCGTGCGCAGCGTGACGACGTTGAGGCGATACGCGAGCTCCTCGCGCACGACGCCCTCGCGCATCGCCCGGTCGAAGTCCTTGTTCGTCGCGGTGACGATGCGGACCTCGCTCGTGCGCGGCTCCTGCCCGCCCACGCGCGTGTACACGCGATCCTGCAGCAGCGTCAGCAGGCGCTCCTGCACGCGCGGCGGCAGCTCGGTGACGTCGTCGAGCAGCAGCGTGCCGCCGGCCGCCTCGCCGAGCCGCCCCTCCGAGAGCACCTCGCCGTTCTCCTCGACGCCGAACAGCTCGCGCTCGAACGCGGGGCCGTCGAGCGCGCCGCACTTGATGACGACGAACTTGGCGCGCTTGCGCGGGCTCCACTCGTGCAGCAGGCGCCCGAGGAACTGTTTTCCAGAGCCTGTCTCTCCGAGCAGCAGCACCGGGACGGGCGAGTCCGCGACCTGCCCGACGAGCTCGAGGAGCTCGCGGAACGCCTTGGACTGCCCGATCACGACCGTGCGCTGCTCGCCGTCCTCGCCGCCGTCCTGCTCGCGCAGCGCCTCGCGCAGCGAGCGAGCCTCGCGCTGCAGCGCGCGGTGCTGGAGCACGCGCCGGAGCACCACGAGCAGCTGGGGGAAGTGCACCGGCTTGCTGAGGTAGTCGTCGGCGCCCAGGTGCATGGCCTTGACCGCGCCCTCGACCGAGCCGAAGGCTGTCATGATTACGACCGCCATGTCGGGAAAGCGCGTACGCAGTCGCTCCATCAGCTCGATGCCCCCGAGGGTCGGCATCTTCACGTCCGTGATGAGGACATCGGGCTCCCAGTCCTCGGCCTGCTCGAGCGCGCGCTCGCCGTTGGCGGCGCTCCGTACGGCGTAGTCCTCATCCTCGAGCATCTCGCTGATCGCGGAGCGCGCGGCAGGCTCATCGTCGACGACGAGGACTCGTATTGTGCGTGCGTTCATGGGCGAATCGAGTTCGGCGCCACGAACGTCGCGTGGCCAGTTAAGTGAGGGTGCACGACATGTTTGCGTCGGCGCATGTGCAAGTTTTGCGCGCGAACGCCGCCGCTGTCCAGTGACGTTTTCGCGCGGCTACTCATCTCCGTCGTCGGACTGGTCACCCTCGCTCCCATCCGTCCTGGTCTCGCCGCCGCCTTCGCCGTCGCCGCCGCCCTCGCCAGACTCGCCGCCCTCACCAGAATCGCCGGACTCGCCCTCGCCCTCGCCCTCGCCCTCGCCCTCGCCCTCGCCCTCGCCCTCGCCCTCGCCCTCTTCCTCTGTGTTGGTCTCCTCAGGCTCCTCCGCGCGCCCAGCGTCCTCGTCGCTCGCGCTGTCGTCGGTCTTGTCCGCGGCCTGGTCCGCGTCGTCGCTGGGCTGCTCGGCGGTCACCGGGCCGCTCGAGTCCGCCGCGAAGCGCTCCTTCGTGCTCTCCTCGGGCTCGTCCGTCGACGGCTCCTCCGGCTTGGCCGCCTTGGCCGGCGTCTTCTCGTTCTTCTTCTTCTTCCGCTCGGCCTGCGCGCGACGGCGCTCCTCGGCCTGCTCCCGCGAGCGCTCGCGTCGCTCGCGGTTGATCTCGGCGCGCGACTTGTGCTTCCAGCCATACAGCCGCCTGTTGCCGACCGTGCCCAGCAGCTGGTAGCCCAGCCAGCCCTCGTCGGGTGGGTCCATCTTCGACTTCGGGTTCGCCGTCTGGACCATCAGGTGCATCTGATCGCTGCGCTGCTGCAGCGCCTCGCTGATCAGCAGCTTGATGCGAAAATTGAAGCGCGAGCGCGGGAACGGGTCGCGCAGCGTCATGTCGCCGCTGATCTTCAGCGTGATGTCGTCGCTCGTCGTCTCGATGCCCTCGGTCGCCGCCACGCCGTCCGCGACCACGAGCGTGCCGCTGAGGCTGCCGAGATCGATGGGCGGCAGCGTCATGCCCTTGTTGGTCAGCGCGCCGTCCTCGAACCCGGGGATGAACATCGGCGTCTCGCCGTCGCTGATCGTGCAGCGCGCGCACGAGATCGAGATCGTGCCCTCGGACTTGACGAGCTTGTGCTCCGGGATCTTGAGGTCGACGTTGAGCCCGAACAGGCCCGTGACCGGCGTCTTGACCATCTGCTGCATGGTCGGCACGAGCTTGAGCGGCAGGTCCTCGATGACGATCTTGATGTCGTCGAGCTCGTCGCCGCGCGTGTACTCGGCGTGGATGACCGCGTCCGAGTCGACGATGTACGCGTCCATGTCGAGCGACAGCGTCCCGCCCAGCAGGCGCAGCAGCGAGATGTCGACGTCGACGCGCTCGAGGTTGAGGCTGTCCGGGATCTCGCCCTTGCGCGCCGGCTCGTAGATCCACGTGACGTCGCGCAGCGAGACCTTGCCGAGCGGCGACACCGTCACGTTCTGGATGTTGATGATGTAGCCGCGCTTCTTGGCCTCCTTGCTGATCCGCCAGGCGATCGCCTCGGTCGGCAAGAACACCCAGATGAACAGGAAGAACGCGGCGAAGAACAGCGAGATGTAGCCGGCGACGCTGCGCGCCTGCCTAAGCAGCTTGCGCAGGCGCGCGCGGCGGCTCGTCGTCGGCGCCGGCGCCTCGCCGTCGCTCGAGGAGCGCCCCGGGAGCTTGATCGAGAGCTTCATGATGACGGCTTCTCCTCACCGGCCTCGGCCGCCCTGCGCAGCTCCCAGGTCGCCAGCTCGACCTCGACGTTGAGGCGATCCTCGACGTCGTTGGGCGAGCGGATGTTGAGCGCGTCCGTGTAGACGATGTGCCCGGGCTTGTTCTCCACCTTCTGCAGGAACTTCAGCATCTCCTCGAGCTTCACGCCGCGCAGGTCGAAGGAGTACACGCGCTTGATCAGGTTGCCGTCGCCGACGGGCAGCGCCTGCTTCTCGTCCTCGTTGCGCAGCTCGCCCGCCTCGAGCTCGCTCTGCGCCTGCTCGATCATCGACGCGAACTTCAGCGTCTCGCTCGAGATCGCCGACTCGCGGCTCTCCTTCTCCTTCAGGCGCTCGGCGTAGGCCGAGCCCTGCAGGTACACGAGGTCGAGGCTGCGGCGCATCGACGAGATCCGCGCCTGGCTCTCCTGGAAGCGAGCGCGGCGCATGGTGAACAACATCACCCCGCCCATGATGAAGAACACCAGCGCGAGCAACCCGAGCAGGTTGCGCTCACGCGGCGTGAGCCGCGAGAGCATGCTCCTGCGCATCCCGACGCGCGAGCTCATGACTGTCCCTCCAGCTGCCCGTGAAAGCAGTCGTGATCGATTTCAAATTCCCAGACCTTGCGGTCGTTCTCCGACCGCGTCTTGCCGCCGCTGCTGATCGACTTGATGCACGCGATCTTCGACTTCAGCTCGATGTCGAGCCGCTCCTTCGCCGAGGTCCGCAGCGCCGACGCGGTGATCGCGATCTTCATCGGGCGGATGTCGACGGCCTTGAAGTAGAGCTCGTCGTCCCAGGCGATGCCGGAGTCGGGGCCGGGCCCGATCGCCGCCTCCTCGCCCTCGCCCTCCTCGTCGTCATCGTCGTCGCCGTCGCCGACCGGCTCGCCGTCGGGGCCCGTGATCGTGTACCCGCGACCCGCGAGCGGCCCCGAGTAGGGCGCGACGTCGTCGACCGGGTGGCCGTTGACGAGCCCGGGTCCGGAGGAGACGGGCATCCCCGTCGCCGGATCGACGGGCGCGCCGTCGAGACCTGCCGCGCCCGCGGCCGGCTTCGGTCCCTCCGGGGTCGACGCCTTGACGATCGTCGCGAGGATCTCGACCGCGCCGCGCTTGGCGACGAAGCTCGTCAGGTCCTGCCCGCCGACGGCGCTCAGCCGCGCCTGGATCGCGGTCTCGTCGTAGAGCTTCTCGCCGAAGACCGACTCCGTCGCGTCGCCGAGCTCGGCGCGGTAGGCCTGCTCCTGCGCGTCCAGGGCGCTCAGCCGCGCCATGGTGTCGAGCGCGCCGAACGCGATGATCGCCAGCCCCATCGCGGCGACGGTGGGGAGCTTCTCGAGCAGCCAGCCGCCCGCCTCCGCGCCGCTGGCTGCCTCTGTGAACAGCTGCACCATCGGGCGCCGATGGGCGCCGACGGCCCCGCCGAGCGCGGCGGCGGCCTGCGTCCAGTCGCGGCCCGTGTGCTTGCGAAGACCGCCGACCGGCTGAATCTCGCCGGCGGAGACCGGCAGCTCCAGCTGCTCTTGCAGGTACCCGCTGAGCCCGCGCAGCCGCGAGCCGCCGCCCATGAGGCGGATCGACGTGACCGCGTAGCCATACTCCGCGCGCAGCCAGATCCGCGTGTGCTCGAGCTCCCGGACGAGCGGCTCGAGCGCCTGGGCGACCGCTCGACACGCGCGCAGCGCCTCCGGAGCCGGCGGCGGGTCGTCTGCGGCGGGCAGGAACGCCTCCTTGAGCTTGTAGGTCTCGGCGCGGGCGAGGTCGACGTCGAGGACCTTGGCGAGCGCCCGCGTCACGTGCACGCCGCCGCGTCGCAGCACGCGCGCGGTGTAGGGGCCCTTCGCGCCGAGCGCGAGCATCTCGGTCGAGCGGTGCCCGATGTCCACCACCAGCGTCACGGGGTCGCTCGACTCCTCGCCGGACTCGGCCTCGGGCACGATCACGGGCGTCCCGACCATGACCTGCGCGAGCGCCAGCGGGCTCACGGTCACGAGCTTCACGTCGATGTGCGCCTGGCTCAACGCCGTCGACACGCGCGCGATCAGCTCCTGCCGCGTCGCCACGACCAGCGCCCGGCCCTCGTTCCCGTGCGGCGGCAGCACCATGTGGTCATGCTCGAGCGCCTCGAGCGAGACGGGGAACTGGCCGTCGGCTTCGAACACGACGGCCTGACCGATCCGCCGCGCGTCCGGGAACGGGAACTTCAGCAGGCGGTAGCTGCCGAGCGTCCCCGGGAGCACCACGGCGACCGGGTAGTGGATCCACCCGCGCCTGCGCAGGACCGCGAGCGCGACCTCGAGCGCGGCGTCGAGCGGGTCCTCGCCGCCCTGACGAGCCGAGATGGGCTCCTCGTGGACATCGAGGACCTGGACGGAGCGCAGCCCCGTGCTGACGAGCACCGCCTTGACCGCGTGCGAGCCCAGGTCGAGTCCGATGATTTTCTGTGCCATGAGTCAGGTCGTTCGCGTCGCGGTGATCGGTGGGAGTTCGCGTCAGTCCTCGCGGAAGTACAGCCAGGCGCCCTTGCCGGTGGACTGCGTGCGGGTCGCCTGCATGTCGTAGACGGCGGACAGCCGCTTCTTGACCATGCCGACCTCGGTGATGACCTCGAGCCGGTAGACGCGTTCGGGCTCGACCGTGGCGATGTCCTCGATGGCGCCGAGCACCTCGTCCTCGTCGCCGTCCTCGGGCTTGGCGCCCTTCTCGTTGAGCCGGATGCCCTCGGGGACCCGCGGCATGCCGAGCTCGGTCGCGCCGAAGCCCTCCGCGCCCTGGTCGCCGGCGCCGAGCGAGAGCAGCGGATTAAAGAACTGATCGGGCTTCTCCGCGAACTCTCGGAACGCCTTGATGTCGTCGAACAGGGTGAGGTCGCGGACCGAGACGATGTAGTTCGCCAGCGGCACCGTCATCAGCGTGAAGTTCTCGCCCTCGGTCTTCCACTTGTCCTCGGGCGTCGCGCCGTAGCGCAGCGCGATCGCGACCTGCTGCGCGCTGGCGAAGTTGAGGTTGACCTTGCAGCCGCCGTAGACGGTCAGCTCCGGGCGCAGGATGTTCATGATGTCGTCGTTGACCGACTCGATCATCGTCAGCTCCGCGACGCTGTCGAGCCGCGCGTCGCGGGCCTCGAAGGGGTCTACGAAGTCGCGGTAGTGATAGCTGCTCTCGGCGCCCGAGCCCGGCACCATGCGCACGATGTCGAAGACCCGCCGATCGTCGTCGATGTAGTCGACGATGCGCTTGACCACGCCGTAGCGCGAGTAGTACTGGCCGTCGGAGCTCTCCTCCTCGAACAGCGGGTCGTACAGCGAGGGCAGCAGCAGCGAGTCGAGCATCTCGATCGTCCGCTGCTGCGGGTTGTTCTTGCCGTCACCCTGGGTCTGCGCGAGGCAGTTGACGTTGATCTTGCCGCTCTCGGCCTCGAGCCGGACCTCGAAGGTCCCGGTCGTCAACGCGAGCTGCTGGAACGCCTCGGTGTTGATGCCGTCGACGCCGACCAGCGCCGCCATGCCGACGAGGCCCTCGGCGCCGTCCTCCGAGCCGAACACCGACATCAGGTAGGGCGCGACCTGGGTGATGTCCATCGCGCCCAGGTTCTCGCGGAACTGCTTCTGGCTGAACACGGTGCGCTGCAGCTCGAACATCAGCAGCGAGAGGCGCATCGCGCCGCGCTCGAGGCTGCGCGCGGTGACCTCGTCGCGGAGGTTGATCGCGGCCTGCCAGTCGACGCGCGTGGTGTAGCTGAAGCTCGCGGTGATCGGCATCAGCACCGCGAGGCAGGCGATGACCATCAGCAGCGCGACGCCGCGCTCAGCCCGGCTCGGCGCGGCCTCCTCGACCTCGTCCTCGTGCTCGCCGCTCGCGTCGCCCTCGGCCGGCGCCTCGCGCTCGCCGTCGCACCCCGCCGGCGCGCCCGCGACGTCGGCGCGCGCGAGCTCGTCGCCGATCACCTCGGCCTCGGACTCCTGCGCGCGCTCGATCTCCTGCTCCACCACCGGCTCACTCCCCTACTTCGACATGTCGATCTTTTCCTGCATGAACAGGACGGTCTGCGTCACGTACTTGCGCGCCTCGCCGAACTCGTCGATGAAGCCGAGCTCGATGCGCACGCGCGGCGGCAGGCGATCGGGCTGCTGATCCTGACTCGTCGTGCGCCACTCCTCGCGCCAATCGTTGAGGCGCGGGTCGAAGTACTTGAAGTCCAGCGAGGTCACGTCCTCGCAGAAGATGTACGCCGGCGCGTACTCGGCCATCTGCACCGGGGTGTCGCCCATCAGCCGGTTCGACTCGCGGCGGTAGACGTGCTTGCGCGAGCTGTCCTCCGGGTCCGCGTCGAGCACGTACTGGATCATCGACTGGTCGCTCTCCTTCGCGTCCCGGCGCAGGCGCACGTGGGCGAAGGACGAGAAGGTCAGGCGGTCCTCGTCCGACTGGTCGTAGCCCTCGAACAGCGTGTAGTGCTTCTCCTCGTCGGCGGGCCGGTTCCACGAGAGGTACGACATCGAGATCTCGGCGCCCATGCGGCTCACGCAGTTGCGCAGGATCGAGTAGCGCTGCTGCGTGCGCTCGGAGAACTCCATGCCGGCCTGGAGGGTGCGGAAGCTCGTCCAGACCGCGACCATCATCATCGTCATGATCGCGAGCGTGATCAGCGTCTCGATCATCGTCAGGCCGCGCTGACGCGCGCGCCGCAGCTCGCCGTTATGGATCCCGCGCGTCATCACTTCCTCGACTCCATGCCGATGCCGATGCCCGGGCGCGCGCCCGTCGGCCCGCTGCCGCCGGGTCGCGTCGACGTCCCGCCGCTGGCGCCGCCGCCAGGGCGACCGCCGGGGCCGCCGCTGCCGCCCGACTGCCCGCCGCCGCCGTCCTCACCGTCCTCGGTGAACTCGCCGCCGAGATCGGGGAGCTTGGTCAGGTTGGCCGGCTCGGTCCAGTAGGTCTCGATCAGCAGCGTCTCCTCGGTGTCGCCGCCGCGCGGCCAGACGATCGTGCAGGAGACCTTGCGGATCGACTGCTCGATCGCGTTCTTAACCATGGGCCAGACGACGCCGAGCGCCGAGAACATCTGGTCGCCGGCGTCCTGGTACTGCGTGCCGCCGCCGTCGGTGTCGGCGTCCTCCTTGGCCTCGCGCAGCTGCGAGTACTCCGGCATCTCGACGAAGTCGATCAGGCAGCTGTACTTGATCTTGGGCCAGCCCTCCTCGCCGAAGTCGCCGTCGTAGGTCTTGTCCTGCGCGACCCAGCCGCCGTCCTTCGCCATGCGGCGCTCGAGGTCGACGATGATGTACTCGGCGAGGAACGAGACCGCCGTGATGTCGCGGGCGTAGGCCGTCGCGTTCATGTTGGCCATCTGCGCGGTGTACAGGCCGGTCATCGAGACCGAGAGGATCGCGACCGCGATCATCACCTCGAGCAGCGTGAAGCCCTCGGAGCCGCGTCGAGTCGCGCGCGCGCGCGGTCGCGTCTTCATCAGAACGTCCTCCGCGTCGCGCGACGCCCCGTGTCGTCCTCCTGGTCCCGCGAGTCCGAGGGCAGCTTGAGGTCGACGAGCCCAGGCTTGATGTCGACGCGGCCGGTCAGCGGGTGCACGACGATCGTGAACGCGATGCCCTCGTCGGTCGCCTTGGCGCCCTTCTTGCGCAGCTGGATGTGCGCCTTCTGGGTGCGGCCCTGGGGGAAGAAGTAGAGGTTGGCCTCGCCGCTCTCGATGGGCTTGACGTCGTGCTCGGTGCGGATCGAGACGATCTCGAGCTCGTCGGGCAGCTCGAGCGGCTTCTTGACCTCCTTGAGCGCGTGCTCGTCGTCGAACGCGCCGAACACCGGCGGCTTCTGCCGCGGCACCGTGCGCACCGTCGCGGCGTAGGGGTCGACGTCGCCGTCCTCGTCCCCGTCGGCCCCGGCGGTCATGAGCTTCGAGACGATCGAGCGGTTGAAGTTGTCCTCGGCGCGCTTGTCCCGGACCGCGCGCTCCTCGAGCTGATCCTCGGTGAGGATGATCGGCTCGCCGTTGCGGTCGGTCGCGGGCATGTACATGGCCTCGTCAGCCTGCTGCAGCGAGAAGGTCTTCTCGTCGATGTTGATGTTGAGCCGGAAGTACGAGCCGGAGACGCGCGCCTTGTTGAACGCGAAGCGGATCGTGTTCGCCAGCTGGTTGGTCGCGCGCGAGACCTCCGCGGCGCGGCCCGAGTTCACGCTGTAGAGCACCATCCCGATCATCAGGCTCGAGATCGCGAGCACGATCATGATCTCGATCAGCGACATGCCGGCCTGCCGCAGCCGCCCGCGGGGGCGGGCGACGCGGCGAGCGGCGCGGCGGGTCGAGACGGTCACGGCGATGGTTCCTCGAGACAGGTCAACACGAACAGGTCAACAGGCGGGCGCGCGGCGCTACTTCTTCGCGTCCTCGGCCCCGCTGTCCGCGCCGGGGGCCTCCCAGCTCTTGATGTCGTCCTCGGTCCCGTCGGCGCCGTCAGGGCCCCAGGACTTGACGTCGCAGCGGTCGTGCTCGCCGGGGCACATGATGACGTAGTCGTTGCCCCACGCGTCCTTCTTGACGCGCGAGGTGATGCCGGCGGCCTTGAGGTCCGACATCGAGGTCGGGCACTTGTTCTGCTGCTGCATCATGTACATCTGGCAGTGCGACTGGATCTGGATCACCTCGCTGCCGGTGTTCTTGAGCTGCGCCTTCTCGAGCTGGCCGAAGGCCATGACGCTGACGCCGCCGACGATCAGGCCGATGATCGCGAGCACGACGAGGATCTCGATGAGCGTCATGCCTCGACTGGCCTTAAAGGCAGCTCGACGAAGCGCCGGGTTGTGAGCGTGGATGTGCATGGCTGTTCTCTCCTGCTTGGCTGCGCCGCGCGGCGCGTGTGCGTGTACGTGGTTCAGTCGCGGGGCCGGCCCGGCGGCCCCGTGGCGAGGCGCAACGGCGCGCGTGGGCAGAACCGTCACTGCGCCCCCGCCATTTCGTTGAGCATCATGATCGGCTGCATGATCGAGAAGATGATGAAGCCGACGCTTCCGCCCATCAGCACGATCATGAGCGGCTCGAGCAGCGCGGTCATGCGCTCGAGCGCGTTGTTGACCTCGCGGTCGTAGGCCTTGGCGACGTCCTCGAGCATCTGCTCGAGCTGGCCGGAGCGCTCGCCGACCGCGACCATGTGGGTGACCAGCGGCGGGAACTGCCCGCTGCGCTTGAGCGCGGGCGAGATCCCCTGGCCCTCGCGGATGTTGTCGCGGGCCTCGCCGACGACCTTCTCGAGCACGACGTTGCCGAGCAGCGCGCGCACGATGTCGAGCGCCTGCAGCAGCTGCACGCCGCTCGCCAGCATCGTCGCCAGCGTGCGGGTGAACCGGCTGATCGCGACCTTGCGCACGAGGTCGCCGACGACCGGGAGCCGGAGCAGGATCGTGTCGCTGACGAGGCGGCCGGGCTTCGAGTTGCGCCAGCGCCGGGCGAGCTCGATGGCGACCGGGGTCAGCAGCAGGATCAGCCACCAGTACGCGCCGACGAAGCTCGAGACCGCGATCAGCAGCTTTGTGTTCCACGGCAGCTCGGCGTTCATGTCCTCGAACATGCCGGTGATCTGCGGGACGACGTTGACCATCAGCAGGCCGACGATGAACGCGCTGATGACCGTCATCGCGGCCGGGTAGATCATCGCCTTGCCGAGCTTGCCGCGCAGCTCCTCCTGCTGGTCCATGAACTCGGCGACGCGCACGAGCACGACCTCGAGCGAGCCCGAGGCCTCGCCGGCGCGCACCATGTTGATGTAGAGCGCGCGGAACACCTTGGGGTACTCCGCCATCGCGTCCGCGAGCGCCGAGCCCTCGTTGACCTTGGTCGCGATGCTGCTGAGGATGCCCTTGAGGCGCTCGCTCTCGACCTGCTCGACGAGCGCGGCGAGGGCCTCCGGCAGCGTGACGCCGGCGCTGAGCATCGTCGCCAGCAGCCGCGTGATGCGGGACACCGTCGCCTGCGAGATGCGATCGAAGATCGCGCCGAGGTCGATCTCGGTGCTGCCCGCGCCGTCTCGCGCCTTGCTCGCCGCCGTCGCCTTCGCGGCCGTCTCGGACACCGAGGTCAGGTAGATGCCCTTGCGCTTGAGGCTCGCCTTGAGCGCGGCGACGTTGTCGGCCGTCTCGATCCCCTTGACCTGCCGCCCCTTGGCGCCGTCGAGGCCGGTGTACGCGTACGCGGGCATCTAGCGAGCTCCCCTCACGATCGTGCGCGACGACCTCAGGCCGCGCCATACTTCACCGCGCGCGCCCGCCATCTGGCCGCGCAGCCCGGCCGCGCGGGATCGGAGCGCCGCGCGCGGCGGCGTCGCACGGAGCGCGCTCACGAGCACCGGCCTAGGCCTCCTCCGCGGTCACGCGCATGACCTCGTCGAGGCTCGTGATCCCGAGCAGGACCTTGTGCGCGCCGTCGTCTCGCAGCGTCCGGAGACCCTCGGCGAGCGCCGCCGACTTGATCTCGCTCGCGTCGGCGTTGCGGATCGCCAGGCGCCGGATGCTCTCGGTGATCATCAGGACCTCGTACACGCCGGTGCGGCCGGCGTAGCCGCTGCCGTGACACTGCGCGCAGCCGTTGGCGCGATAGAGCTTGCCCGGCGGCGGCAGGCGCCGGCCCTTCCAGGCCTTGAGCGGCACGTGCTGGCCGTCGTCGTCGAGCACCGGCGCCTTGAGGCACGGCTCGCCGGCCTTGAACTTCTCGGCGTCGATCCCGACCTCCTCGAGCTCGGCGGGCAGCGGCGCGTAGGCCTCGCAGCAGGCGGCGCACAGGCGACGGACGAGGCGCTGCGCCTGCAGGGCGACGAGCGACGAGGCGACCAGGAACGGCTGCACGCCCATGTCGACGAGGCGCGTGATGCCGGTCGCGGCGTCGTTGGTGTGGATCGTCGACATCACGAGGTGGCCGGTGAGCGACGCCTGGATCGCGATCTCGGCGGTCTCGAGGTCGCGGATCTCGCCGACCATGATGACGTCGGGGTCGTGACGCAGGAAGCTGCGCAGCCCGGCCGCGAAGGTGAGGCTGATCTTGCTCTGCACCTGCACCTGCGAGATGCCCGGGAGCTGGTACTCGACCGGGTCCTCGACGGTGAGGATGTTGAGGTCGGGGCGGTTGATCTCCGACAGCGCCGAGTAGAGCGTCGTCGTCTTGCCGGAGCCCGTCGGGCCGGTGACGAGGAAGATGCCGTGCGGGCGGTGGATCGTGTCGCGGATCAGCCGCAGGTGATCGGGCGCGATGCCGATCGCGTCGAGATCGAGCGTCATCGCGGTCTTGTCGAGCAGGCGGATCGTGACGCGCTCGCCGTGGGCGGTCGGCACGGTCGCGACGCGCATGTCGACCTCCTTGCCCGCGATGCGCCGGCGGATGCGGCCGTCCTGCGGGAGCCGCTTCTCGGCGATGTTGAGGCCGGCCATGATCTTGACGCGCGCGATGATGCTGGCGAGGTGAGCCTTGGGCGCGCGCTTGACCTCGTGCAGGACGCCGTCGACGCGGTTGCGGACGATGACCTCCTTGTCGGCGGGCTCGATGTGGATGTCGCTCGCGCGCTCCTTGGACGCGTTGAAGATCAGGCTGTTGACGAAGCGGATGATCGGCGCGTCCTCGGCGGAGGCGTGGAGGATGTCCTCGTCCTCCTCCTCGAACTCCTCGTCTTTCTTCTCGAGGTCGACGTCCTTGGTGCGCTTGGCGTAGACCCTGTTGATCAGCTCGTGGACCGCGGACTGCGGCATCAGCGTGACCGCGAGCTCGGCGTCGTAGACCTGGCTGAGGTCGTCGATGTCGTTGAGCTTGAGCGGGTCCGACGCGAGCACCTGGAGCACGCCGTTGTCCTTGTCGAGCTGCCAGGGCAGCACCGAGTTCGCGCGCGCGTACTGGATCGGCAGGACCTCGATCAGCTCGTCGTCGATGTGGTTGACCTCGACGCTCTCGCGCGCGGGCATGCCGAACTGCCGCGAGAGCCCCTGCGTGATCTGCCACTCGCTGCAGTGCTTGAGGCGCACGAGCGCCTGGCCCACGCGCTCGTTCTCGAGGTGCTGGACCGCGAGCGCCTCGGCGAGCGCGTCCGGGCCGATCGCGCCGGCCTCGATCAGGATCTCGCCGAGGCTGCGCTGCTCGGGGCGCACGCCGATCGCCGCGAGCGGGCCTCGCTTGTCCCTGCCGGTCTGCTGCGCCGCGGTGCTCATGATCTGCTGTTCCCTCTGCTGTCCCGTCGAACGCGTGGGCGCGGGCCCGTCACTTCTTCTTCGACCCGCCGCGCGCCTGCGGCTTGAGCGTGACGGCCGACGCCGAGCTCGAGTCTTCCTCCGACTCGTCGCCGAGCACCTTCGGGCTCAGGCCGATCTCGCCGGTGATGATCTCGGTGCGCAGCTCCTCCTCGGCGGCGCGCCGGCGCTCCTCGGCGACCTCCATCTGCCGCGCCTCGCGGTCGATCGCGGTCAGCAGGCCCGACTTCTTGCGGAAGTTGACCGTGCGCGGCAGCTCGTGCGGCTTGAAGTTGGTCTCGCGCTCGATGAACTCGAGGCGCTCGCGGTCGCGGCGCTCGTGGATCCGGCGCACGTCGTCGGGCGTCTCGAGGATGTGCGGGATCATGACGACGAGCAGGTTGACCTTCTCCTTGATCCGCTGCTTGCGCTTGAACAGCCAGCCGAGCAGCGGGATCGAGCCGAGCCCGGGCACCTGCTGCACGTTCTCGACCTCGCGCTCGCGGATGAGGCCGCCGAGCACGACCGGCTGGCCGTCGCGCCCGACGATCTTGTCGAGCTTGAGCCGGCGCTTGGTCGTGGTCACGCCGAGGCGCGGGTCCTGGCTCTCGATGTCGCGGTCCTCGATGTCGACGTCGAGCGTCACCGTCTCGTGGTCGTTGACGTAGGGCTTGAGCGTGATCTTGAGCGTCACGTCGATGCGCTCGATGCCCTGCAGCGGCACGAGCGAGTTGCCCTGCACGCCGCCGGCGCCCGAGAACGAGAGCGCGCCCTGGGTCGGGACCTGGCGCCCGATCTCGATGAGCGCCTCCTGGTTGTCGGCCGCGTACATGTGCGGCTCGGAGACGACGTTTACGTCGTCGTTGCTCTGCAGCGCCTGCAGGATCACGCCGAACGCGGGCACGTCCTGGGGCGTGCCGAGGTACTGCGCGGAGCCGGGGATCGGCGGGCCGAGGATCGCGCCCGCGAGGCCCTGCACGGCCGCGGGGTTGATCGCCAGCGAGTTGATGTCCGAGCTGGGGATCGACGCGCCCATCGCGATCGAGTTGCCCGTCGCGTCGCCGACGCTGGTCTCGAACGCGCCGCCGAAGTGACCGCTCGCGCCCGCGGTCAGGTTGCGCCCGAGCTTGACCTCGAGCAGGTAGATCTCGATGTAGAGCTGGCGCCGCTCGGAGTCGAGCTGGTCGATGACGGGCTCGAGCGCCTCGTAGTCGGTCTGCGACGCGACGATCACGAGCGAGCGCGTGGCCTGGTCGGCGGTGATCTTGACGTCGCCCGAGAACAGCTCGGCCGAGAGCGCCGCGGCGCCCTGGTTGCCGCCGTTGCCGCCGCTGTTCTTGCCGCCCGAGTTGCCGCCGCTCGACTTGGCGCCGGCCGCGAGCTGCGAGAGCACCTTGGCGACCTCGACCGCGTCCGCGTTCTTCAGCGGCTTGACGTGCAGGCGCCCGCCGCCGCCGGGGAGCTTGACGTCGAGCTGCTTGATCAGGCGGCTGATGACGATGTAGTCGGACTCGCTGGTGACGATGATGAGCGTGCTCGTGCGCTCGTCGACGATCACGCGGCTGAAGGTCAGGTCGGTCGGCGACGCGCTCTTCTTGCTCTTCGTGCTCTTGCTCTTGCTGGCCGCCTGCTTCTCGCCGAAGATCTCGCGGATGATGTCGGCGACCTCCTCGGCCGAGGCGTACTGGAGCTGGTAGAAGAAGATCTTCTCGCCGGTCATCCCCTCCTGGTCGAGCTCCTCGATGATCCGCATGAGCCGGCGGATGCTCGAGCCCTTGTCGGTCATGATGAGCAGGTTGCCGACCGAGTCGATGCTGCCCTGCTTGCTCTTGAGGTTGCCGAGCGCCTTGGCGATCTCGTCGACGTTGCCGTGCTTGACGCGCGCGAGCTGGGTGACGAAGCGGTCGCTGTTGGGCGCGTCCTTGCCGTCGTCGTACATCGGCAGGGTCTTGCTCTTCGCGTCGTTCGTCTCGACGATCTTGAAGTACTCGCCGGACGGCTCGACCGTCAGCCCCATGGTCTCGAGCGCGGCGTAGAAGGCCGCGTAGGCCTCCCGGACCGTGACTGGCTCGGGGGACAGGATCGTGACCTTGGTGCCGCGCACCTTCGGGTCCCAGATGAACTTCTGGCAGCTGATCGACATCATCCAGTTGACGAGGTCGGCCAGCTCGGTCTCCTTGGGCAGCGTGATGCGGAACTTCGCGCCCCGCGGCTGCCGCTTGCACGTGTTGAACGGCAGGCCGCCCTCGTCGCCGATCAGCTCGCCGCCGCCGGGCGGCCCCGAGGTCGAGCTCGCGGTCGAGCTCGCGGGCGCGGTCGACGTCGACGAGGACGCGCCCGTGGGGTCGCGCGCGCCCATGGCGGGGACCGAGAGGTTCGGCAGCGGCCGCGCGGTCGCGCCGCGCCGAGGGCGGCGCCGCCGCAGCAGGCGTCGAGGTCAGCGCGAGCGCCGACGCGAGCGCCAGCGTCCACGCCGACGCGCGCGCGATCGAGGGCCCGACGCCGGCGCGCGGGCGCCGGGCGGTGTCGGGGGAGCTGCGTCGCGTGATCATTGGATCTTGATCTCCTTGTTCATCGTCTTGCCCTTGCGCTCGATCGTCACGGAGAGGTTCGACGCGCGGCGGAGCTTGGTGTACAGCGCCATCGCGCCGTCGACCGACTTGAGCTCGTTACCGTTAACCTGGGTGATGGTGTCGCCGTTCTTGAACATGAGCAGCTTCGGCAGGCTGCCCGAGCGGATGCCGTAGAGCTTGAAGCCCTTCGACTCGCCGTCCTTGAGGGACGGGATGACGCGCGCCTGCCGGGCCAGCGCGGCCGGGTTGGCGAGCAGCTTCTCGACGAACGAGCGCTCGACCGTGCAGCTGAGGCCCTCCTCGTCGCACTTGATCGCGTCCTCGGCACCGGGGATCTCCCGCGGGTTCTTCTTCTTGTCCGCGGAGTCGTCCTGCTTCTCCTCGACCTTGCGCTCGGTCGTCGGCTTCTTGACCTTGGGCGGGTCCGCGCCGAGCTGGAGGTACTCGAGCTGCGCGCCGTTGCGGAGGTGCACGAGGCCGCGCTCGATCGACATGACGAGCACGCCGCGCTGGATCAGGTCTCCGGGCCAGACCGGCGTCACGCCGCCCGTCTCGGTGTTCTGGATGGTCGCCTGCGAGTACTCGGGGTTCGAGGACTCCATGGTCACGACGAGCTTGAGCGGCAGGCTGCTGGGGACCTCGCCGGGCTGCACGCCGCCGATCGGGCGCCCGTTCTCGTCGACGAGGATGTCGCCCCCGGGGCCGACCGCGCTCTCAGCGACCTCGGGCTGGCACGTCGGGCAGAAGATGTTCATCGCGGTCAAGACCTGCGCGGCCTCGCGGGTGCCCGCGTTGCCGCCGGTCGCCCGCTGCTTGCGCGCGGCCGCCTGCCGCTTCTTCTGCTTGGCGATGAGGTCCTCGTCCTCGCCCTCCTCTTCATCGCCATCGCCGTCGGTGTCGCCCTCCTCGTCGTCGCCGTCGGCCGCGTCGCCTACGTCGAGCAGGTACCCCGGCGCGACGAAGTTGACCGCGGTCGAGGAGGCGAGCCCGGCGATCGCGACGAGGCCGAGCGCCTTGACGACCCAGAAGTACTTCTTGAACAGGGCTTCCATGTACTCAGCGATCTCGTGTCAGCGGGCGCCACGACCTCGTGACCTGCTGCTCAGTGCAGCACACCGTCCCCGCCGTCGGTGCTCGTCCCCGTCTGCGTCGTGCCGCTCGAGCTGTCCCGCTTGGAGTGAACGAGGCCCGCCTCGAGCTTGCGGTAGATAGTACGCGTGGCGATCCCTAGCAAGTCCGCGGCGAGACGCTTGTCTCCGCGGGTAAACTTGAGCGTCTCCATGATCATCCGCCGCTCGATCTCCTCGAGCGGCGTGCCGATCGAGAATGTAACTTGACGTCCCTGCGCGGCCTGCGGATCGCGCAGCTCGCCGGGCAGATCGTCGACGTCGACGAGCGGGCCGCGGGAGAGCACGACGGCGCGCTCGACGGCGTTCTCGAGCTCGCGCACGTTGCCGGGCCAGCCGTACCGGCCCATGAGCCGGAGCGCGCCGTCCGAGAAGCCCTGGACGCCCTTGCCGTGCTTCTGCGAGTACATCTGACAGAAGTGGTCGGCGAGCAGCGGGACGTCCTCGATGCGATCGCGCAGCGGCGGCACGCGGATCGGGATGACGTTGATGCGATAGAACAGGTCCTCGCGGAAGCGCCCGGCCTTGACCTCCGCCCCGAGGTTGCGGTTGGTCGCGCACACCAGGCGAAAGTCGACTTTCTTGACACGCCCGCCGACCGGCTCAATCTCGCTCTCCTGCAGCGCGCGCAGCAGCTTGACCTGCACGTGCAGCGGAATCTCGCCGATCTCGTCGAGGAACAGGGTGCCGCTGTTGGCCTCGACGAAGCGACCCTCGCGCTGCCGCGTCGCGCCCGTGAACGCGCCCTTCTCGTGGCCGAAGAGCTCGGACTCGAGGATGCTCTCGGGCAGCGCCGCGCAGTTCGTCGCCACGAACGCGCGCGCGGCCCGGGGGCTCTGCTGATGGATGTAGCGCGCGAGCAGCTCCTTGCCGGTGCCGCTCTCGCCGAGCAGCAAGACCGTCGCCGACGAGCTCGCGGCCTGCTTGGCGATGTCGAGGGTCGCGCGCATGACCTGGCTGGTGCCGACGATCGCCTTGTTGGTCACGGCGTCGAGCTGCGCCCGCAGCTCGCGGTTCTCGGCGACGAGCTGGTGACGGTCGAGGCCCTTGCGCACGGCGGCGACGATCGCCGCGCGCTTGAGCGGCTTCGACAGGAAGTCGTAGGCGCCCTGCTTCATGGCCGTGACCGCGTTCTCGACGGTGCCGTACGCGGTCATGACGATGACCTCGACCTCGGGCGTGATCGCCTTCGCGGCCTTCAGCAGATCCGTGCCGCTCATGCCGGGCATCCGCAGGTCCGTGATCATCACGTGGACCGGGTGGCAGCGAAGGATGTCGAGCGCGTCCTTGCCGTTCTTCGCCGTCCGGACCTGGAGCCCTTCCTTGAGCAACACTTTCGAAAGCGCTTGTTGGATGCTGGCTTCGTCATCGACGACGAGCACGGTCGGCGTGTTGCTGGAGTCGGACATGGAGGTCACCTTCATGATTCCTAGCAAACGTGGATCCCAAAATTTTCTGCATGGGATTCCAGGGGATTAGCGCGTTTGCGCGGTCAACGCGGCGCCCTCCTGTCAATTCGTCGACGGCCTCGTGACATTTTGTCAGGCGACCTTGTGCTCGAATTCGCGCGAAAATCACGCGTTTGGCGCCGTCGCGCGCGGGCGTCGTGGGAGACCGCGCGCGCCTATAAACATGTCACAACACACATGCCCGTAAGAACATATTACTGCGCGCGCCGACGAGGCGCCCGCGAGGAGCGCCGCGCGAGCTCGCCAGCGGAGAGGTCGACCACGCTCGAGATCTTCGTGCTCCGCTTCTCGAACACCAAGAAGTAGGAGTGGTTCTTGCGGGCGTGCACCTGCTTCTTGAGCCTGCTGACGCCCGGGCTGTTGGGGCGCACGAGCACGAACAGGTCCTTGCAGTACAGGCCGAGGCTCTCGTAGCCGGTGATGATCTCGACGTGGGTCAGGCGCTGCTTGTTGGCGCTGACCTCGTCCTGGCACTTCACGATCAACACGCCGCCGGCCCGCAGCACGCGGAGCGCCTCGCGCCCGGCGCGGGCGTAGAGGTCGAGCACGGCGTCGTGCCAGCGCGGCTGCGCGCGCGGCTTGCCCTCGGCCTCGGCGGTCGCGCGCCCGTTGGAGTAGGCGCGACGAAACGCGGCGTGCGTGCCGGAGCCGGCCATGTGATCGGTCTTGCGCCGGTACAGACCCTCCATGTAGGGCGGGTCGAGCACGAGGCAGTCGAAGCTCGCGTCTTCGAAGGGGAGCGCGCGGCAGTCCACGCCGTCTTGGTAGGTGAACGACGGCCGCGCCGCGCGGGCGCTCGGCTTGAG
This sequence comes from Myxococcales bacterium, assembly GCA_020633295.1. Lineage (GTDB taxonomy): Bacteria > Myxococcota_A > Polyangia > Nannocystales > Nannocystaceae > JACKDW01. Next base: position 78,229 of record JACKDW010000025.1, read on the forward strand.
CTCGATGTCCGACGCGTGCACGTCGTAGGCGCCGGGCTCGATCTGCTTCCAGAACACGCCCTTGCCGAAGGTGACGTCGGCGACGCGCGCCCCGGCGGGGACGTGCAGCGCGAGGATGCGCGCGAACACCAGGGCGTTCTCGCCGACGTGGGCCGAGGGCACCACGTCGCTGGTGGCGACGCCGCCCTGGACCCTCCGCGTGTCGCCGCTCGCGGCCGCGCTCGCGCGCGGGGATCGACCCTTCGCCGGGCGCCGGCGATCCGTGCGTTTTGAGCTCGTGCCCGCTTCGGTCTGCCGCGTAGCCATGCGTTGCCGCCACGCTACACCGCGCGCGCGGGGCCGCAAACCCCGGGTCCACGCCCGGGCGCGACGCCCCGGGGAACACCCCAAAAGCGCCCTCGGGGACCGCCCGAGGCCCCCGGATTCGCGCTGCGATGCTTCGCAAAGCCGCGGACGGCGTGTATCTTCCGCGCATGTCCGCAGCACCCGAGCTCTCCGTCGACGCAGTACGCGCACTCTATGAGACGCAAGCCGAACGCCATGCATGGGCACGCGCTCTTCTGGGTCGCCCGTTGACCTACGCTGAGAAGGTCCTGTTCGCGCATATGCGCCCCGACGAGGTCAAGAGCGTCGCCGACGTCGAGCGCCGCAAGGCGTCGGTCCGGCTGTACCCAGACCGCGTCGCGCTCCAGGACGCCACGGCGCAGATGGCGATCCTGCAGTTCATGATGTCGGGCATGCCGCGGGTGCAGGCGCCGACGACGATTCACTGCGATCACCTGATCCGCGCGCAGACCGGCGCCAAGACGGATCTCCTGCGCGCGGTCGACGAGAACGCGGAGGTCTATGACTTCCTCGCCAGCTCGGGCAAGAAGTACGGGCTCGGGTTCTGGAAGCCCGGCGCTGGCATTATCCACCAGGTGGTGCTCGAGAACTACGCGTTCCCGGGCGGGCACATGATCGGCACCGACTCGCACACGCCGAACGCGGGCGGGCTCGGGATGATCGCGGTCGGCGTCGGCGGTGCCGACGCGGTCGACGTGATGGTCGGCATGCCCTTCGGCCTGCGCATGCCCGGGCTCATCGGCGTGCGCCTGACCGGCTCGCTCAAGGGCTGGACGGCGCCCAAGGACGTCATCCTCGCGCTGCTCGGCATCCTCACCGTCAAGGGCGGGACCGGGCACATCGTCGAGTTCTTCGGCCCGGGCACGGCGAACCTCTCGTGCACCGGCAAGGGCACGATCTGCAACATGGGCGCCGAGCACGGCGCGACGACCTCGACCTTCCCGTTTGACGCGTCGATGGCGACCTACCTGCGCGCGACCGGGCGCGAGGCGATCGCGGCGCTGGCGGAGCAGCACGCCGCCGAGCTGCGCGCGGACCCGGAGGTCGAGGGCGACGCCGACAAGTTCTACGACCGCGTGATCGAGATCGACCTCGACACGCTCGAGCCCCACGTCAACGGTCCGCACTCGCCCGATCGCGCGTGGCCGATCTCGAAGCTGGCGCAGGCCGTCAAGGACAACAGCTGGCCCGACACGCTGCGCTACGGGCTGATCGGCTCGTGCACGAACTCGTCCTACGAGGACATGGAGCGCGCGGCCGAGGTCATCCGTCAGGCCGGCGAGGTCGGCGTCGAGAAGCTCGCCAAGCCGCTGATGGTGACGCCCGGCTCCGACCAGATCCACAACACGATCAAGCGCGACGGTCAGCTCGAGGTGTTCGAGCAGGCGGGCGCGACGCTGCTGGCCAACGCCTGCGGGCCGTGCATCGGGCAGTGGAAGCGCACCGACATCGCGCCGAAGGAGTCGAACTCGATCATCAACTCCTTCAACCGCAACTTCAAGGGCCGCAACGACGGCAACCGCGAGACGCTGAGCTTCATCGCCAGCCCGGAGACCGTGGTCGCGCTGACGATGGCCGGGCGCCTCTCGTTCAACCCGCTGACCGACACGATCGACGGCAAGAAGCTGCCGCCGCCCGATCCGGCGCCGAACGAGGGCCTGCCCGAGCAGGGCTTCGCGCCGGGGCTCGCGGGCTTCGACGCGCCCGCGCCCGAGGGCGCCGAGGCCGACGCGGTGGAGGTGCTGGTGGCGCCCGACAGCAAGCGCCTGCAGCTGCTGACGCCCTTCGACACCTGGGACGGACAGGACTACAAGGACATGCCGGTGCTGCTCAAGGCGGTCGGCAAGTGCACCACCGACCACATCTCGCCGGCGGGCCCGTGGCTGAAGTACCGCGGTCACCTCGACAACATCAGCGACAACATGTTCATCGGCGCGGTCAACGAGTTCACCGAGGAGCCCGGCACGGGCAACAACGTGCTCTCGGGTGAGCAGGGCGTGAACCTCTCGAAGCTCGCGCGCGCCTACAAGGCGAAGGGCGTCAGCTGGGCGGTGTTCGGCGACGAGAACTACGGCGAGGGCTCGTCGCGCGAGCACGCGGCGATGGAGCCGCGTCACCTCGGCTGCCGGCTGGTGGTCGCGCGCTCGTTCGCGCGCATCCACGAGACGAACCTCAAGAAGCAGGGCGTGATCGCGGCGACCTTCGCCGACCCCGCCGACTACGAGAAGGTGCAGGAGCACGACCGCGTGTCGGTGACCGGGCTCGGGAGCTTCGCGCCGGGCGAGCCGCTGACGGTCGTGCTTTCGCACCGAGACGGCAGCATCGACCGCTTCGACGTGCGCCACTCGTTCAACGACGAGCAGATCGGCTGGTTCAAGGCCGGCAGCGCCCTCAACGCGCTGCGCGACGAGCAGGCGCAGGCGGCGAACTAGGGAGGAGCGGCGTGTCCAGCCCAGGCGAGACGGAGCTGTCTACACAGACAGAATTCACGCGCCAGGCGGGCGTGGAGGTGCCGCTGATCTGCGGGGCGATGTACCCGTGCTCCAACCCCGAGCTCGTCGCGGCCGTGTCGGCCGCCGGCGGGCTCGGGATCGTTCAGCCGATGTCGATGATCTACGCGCACGGCCACGAGTACCGGGCCGGGCTGCGGCTGATCCGGCGCGTCACGGATCGCCCGATCGGCGTCAACATCATCGTCGAGAAGCTGGTTCAGGCCTACGAGGACCGCGCGCGTCAGTGGGTGGAGGTCGCGCTCGAGGAGGGCGTGCGGTTCTTCGTGACGGCGCTCGGCAACCCGCGCTGGGTCGTCGACGCGGTGCACGCGGCCGGCGGCCACGTGTATCACGACGTGACCGAGCGAAAGTGGGCGCTCAAGGCCCTCGACGGCGGGGTCGACGGGCTGATCTGCGTGAACCGCCGCGCCGGCGGCCACGCCGGGCGCGAGGATCCACGCGCGCTGGTGGAGTCGCTCGCGGATCTCGGCAAGCCGCTGATCTGCGCGGGCGGGATCGGCTCGCCCGACGACTTCGTCGGGGCGCTGCGGCTGGGCTACGCGGGCGCGCAGCTCGGCACGCGCTTCATCGCCACGCACGAGTGCCGCGCGCACGCCGACTACAAGCAGGCGATCGTCGCGGCCGAGGCCGACGACATCGTCCTCACGGAGAAGCTCTCGGGCGTCCCGGTGTCGATCATCAACACGCCGTACGTGCAGAAGATCGGGACCAAGGCCGGCCCGCTCGCGCGGATGATGCTCCGCGGGCGTCGCACGAAGCACTGGATGCGCGCGCTGTACAGCGTTCAGTCGATCTGGACGCTGAAGCGCGCGAACCTCCGCGGCGCGGCGTATCAGGAGTATTTTCAGGCGGGCAAGAGCGTGGACGGCATCCACGACATCGAGCGCGCCGGCGATATCGTCCGCCGCTTCCAGGACGCGCTCACGCGCGCGTCCGAACCCACGCGCGCCGCCACGCCCACCTAGCGAGCGCGTACCATCCTCTCCGCCCCCCGGACTCCCCCGTGTTCAAGACGCTCCGCCGCGCAACCCAGATCCTCCACCGGGTCAGCCCGCGTCTCGCCGCCGACGAGACCGTGATGACGATCGACGAGGACGGGAGCGTCAAGCTGCGCACCCCGGAGACGCGGCTGCAGGCGCGGCTGCACGAGTCCGTGTTCAGCGAGCTGATCGAGCAGCTCGAGCAGTTCCGCTTCAAGCGCGTGGCCGGGACCTACGGCGACGCGATGGCCGAGTACGTCCACGACCTCGAGGTCCACGAGGGCCCGGGCAAGAAGGGGCGCATCACGGTGCGCCTCAACCACGAGTACGGCTCGCTGGTCGGCGAGGCGCCGCCGGGGATCCGCGAGTTCATCACGCTGCTCGATCGCCTCTCGCAGTACATGCTCGAGGAGGGCGACAACAGCTACATGGTCGACGAGGCGTTCCTCGACCAGCTCGGGCACGGCATCGACTTCCCCTACTTCAACCCCCACGGCACGCCGGGCTCGCTGCTGCTGATCGACAAGCAGGGCGCGACGCTGCCGGCGACGAGCCGCGAGTGGCAGATGCCCTTCGCCGACGGCCTGATCGCGTTTAAGGATCAGGACGGGCAATTCGGGTTCATGAAGGCGTCGGGCGAGATCGTCGTGACGCCGCGCTACCAGCTGACCTTCGGGTTCTCGGAGGGTCTGGCGCCCGTCAAGCAGGGCGGCAAGTGGGGCTACATCAACACGGCCGGCGGGCTCGTGATCGAGCCGAGCTTCGCGGCCGCCGGCGCGTTCTCGGACGGCATGGCCGAGGTGACGCGCGGCGAGGAGCGCGGCTACGTCAACCGTCAGGGCGTGTTCTTCGCGGCGCCGAAGGGCGCCCGCCAGCTCACGCCCTTCTCGGGCGGCTACGCGGCGTATCAGGCGCTGAGCCGCATCGGCGAGCCGGCCTGGGGTTACCTCGACCGTGAGGGCAAGGTCATCCTCAAGCCCACCTACGAGCGCTCCGGGCCGTTTAGCGAGGGCCTCGCGCCGGCCATGGACGAGGACCGCTACGGCTTCATCAACCCGGCCGGCGAGTTCGCGATCGCGGCGCAGTACGACAGCGCCGGGGCCTTCCGGCAGGGGCTCGCGGCGGCCAGCCTGGACGGGCGCTGCGGCTACGTCAACAAGAACGGCGAGTGGGTCATCACCCCGCGCTTCACCATCGCGCACGAGTTCGCCGAGGGCCTCGCGGCCGTCAAGGTCGGCCGTCGCTACGGCTACATCGACCGCTCCGGCGGGCTCGTGATCGAGGCGAAGTTCGAGCTCGCCGAGGTCTTCTCCGACGGCCTCGCGGCCGTGCGCGCCGATCACCGCTGGGGCTACGTCGACCCCGCGGGCGCGCTCGTGATCGAGCCGCAGTACGAGAGCGCGCGGCCGTTCAACGCGGGCGTCGCGTGCGTGCGCGCGTTCGCGGCGCGCGCGCCGCTCGTCGCGACCGGCTCCTCGAAGGTCATCATCAACCTCAAGAAGCCCGACGCCGAGGCGCCCGCGGGGCCCGAGTAGCGCGCGGCTTGGACATGTCTCGATAGACATGTCGTGAAATCGAGGGCGCGGTCGGAGAAAGATCCAATTGATCCTCCCGCCCCGCGACACTCCCGAGTAGCGGCGCCGAATCGTCTGGCGCTGCGGGAGGGCGCGAGATGGGTGCGACGACGACGGCGACGGAGAGGTTTGGTTCACGGCACGCGGCGCGCGGGCGCGCGAGGCTTCGCCCTCTGGCCGCGCTCGCGGCGCTGTGCGGGGTGACGCTGACGGGCGCCTGCGACGACGTGACCCCGTACGCGCCCGAGGGCGAGGTCTCGCTGCGACCCGGCGGCGGGCTCCGCTACGACACCAACCACGTCGGCTCCCACCACTTCTCGGAGCTCGATCTGAGCAAGTCGTCGGTCTGGCTCGCGCCGTGGCGGCTGTGCGTGCGGATCTGGTGGGAAGACGGGATGCTGTGGTGCGAGACCGGCGACGGCAAGGTCTACGCGCTGCTGCACTTCCTCGGCTCGACCTGGACGGCCGACGTCGACGGCGAGCCGGTGAAGCTGCGGCTCGCGGACCTGAAGTACATCGAGGAGCGAGATCACTGGCTCGCGCGCTTCGAAGACCTCGACGGCAACCCGACCTGTGACCCCGACGAGAACGGCGAGCGCTGGGCGCTGCTGTACGGGAACGTGCACTTCGACGGGGCGACCGGCAGCTTCTCGCACGACGAGGACACCCTGCACATCGCCTGTCTCTCGGGGATCCTCGGCGACGCCGGCCAGCGCTACGGCTGGACGCCCGACGCGCTCGACGGCGACCTCGAGGCGATGGACGCGGCGATCCGCGCGGCGGCCTTCGACCCCTGCGGCGCGGGGACGCCGATGGCCAGCGCGCTCGGCGGGTTCGCGGCCGCCGACCACCACGGCCTCAACGCGTTCGGGCCCGGCGCCTCGAAGCTCAGCGAGGGGGTGTACGACGCCCAGGGCATGGTGTGCAGCGGCACGCAGTCGCGCCAGGGGCCGATCCCCAACGAGCCGAGCTGCCCGGGCGGCGTGACGATCCCGGTGTGTGACGAGGCGAGCCTGGCGACGCTGTTCGCCAGCGACGCGCGCCTGATCTGGACCAAGCCGATCGAGTGAGCGCGTCACGGCGCGTCGGCGAACAGCTCGTCCCAGCGGTGATCGACGCGGGCCGGTGAGTCCGCCATCGATCGACCCGGCGCGCGCGCGCGCAGCGAGAGCGCGCGGCGCTCGGGCACCAGCATGAGCGTGTGCACCACGTCGCGCTCGATCCTCGTCGACTCGCCGAGGGACCACAGGCGCTCGCGATCGACGCGCGCGCCGCTGGCCGCGAGCCCGCGCTCGAGCCGCTGATAGCGGCCGCAGCTCGTCGGGGTCGCGCGCGCGCGCAGGTGGTTGGTCGCCGCGAGCGCGTGCGGGCCGAGCCGCGCGTCGGCCTCCGGTCCGCGCGCGGCGACGCCGTCGGCCTCGACCTCCACGACCCGCGCCGGCGCGCGCCCGAGCTCCGACGCCACGCGGTTGGGCTCGACGAGATGGACGATGTAGCTGCCGGCGTGGCGCCCGTCCGCGAGCGCGCGCGCGACGTCGTCTGCGGTGCTGCGGCCGTCGCCGTCGACGTCGCGGGCCTGCAGCGCGCGGCGCAGCAGGAGGTTGGCGGGCGCGAAGCCGGCGGCGGCCTCGGCCAGCGACGCGTGCCCGTCGCCGTAGCCCATGTTGAAGAGCGCGCCGACGCCGGCCGCGTTCATGCAGCTGAGGCAGCCGATGTAGCCGGCGAACGCGACCGAGACGAGCGGCTGCGACTGCGGATCCGACGGCGCGTAGGCGATGATGACCTGGCTCTCGAGCAAGGCTGGATTGGAGGACCAGTCGAGGTTGCGGACGATCGCGAGCTCGCCCGCGAGCGCCGGGTCGTCCCGCGTCGCGTCGCCCCAGGTCGAGAGCGACGAGCAGCCGATCGCGACGAGGTCGGTCATCGCGTTCATCAGCAGGAGGTCGCTCGGCGTGAGCGCGCGGCCGAGCGCCTCGACGTGGGCGCCGCCGGCGTGCTCCATCCCGGCGAGCAGGCCCTCGGCCTCCTCGCGCAGCGCCGGGTCGATGTCGGCGACGGCGGCGAAGACCCCGGCGAACGCGTTGAAGGTCGCGCTCGGGATGTCGGCGAGCACGTAGCCGGAGACGACGCGGAGGATGTCGTCGCGCAGCAGCGCGCCGTGGGCGAAGCCCATCTCGCGCGGCGAGCCGCGCAGCTGCAGCACGCGCTGACCGTGGATCGTCCGCAGGCTGCCGCGGAGCGCCTGTTCAGGCAGGTCCGGGTCGCGCTCGCGCGACGCCGGCGCTTCGACCTCCAGGGGCGGCCGCGGGCTCCAGGGCGGCCGCGGGCTCCAGCGCGCTCGCGGGCGCGGGCGCGGGCGCGGGCGACTCGCGCGCGCAGCCGACGAGCGCGAGCGTCATGAACCCGAGGGTGACCGCGGCCGCGCGCGTCGTGACGAGGCCCGCGCCTCCTCGCGCTTCGCTCTTCATGTTACTTGCGGAGCAGCTCGGGCCAGGCGCGCGGGTCGACGCGGTGTCGGCCGCTGCGGCCGACGTCACGATCGCTGGTGGGCGGCCGCGGCGGGACATCGACGTCCTCACGCGCGCGCCGCAGGCGCGCGCGCGCGACCCGGCGATCACCGCGGCGATCGAGGTTGCGGCTGTAGCGATCGGACCAGCCGTGGAAGGGCTGATGGCGGCGAGAGCGTGACACGACCTGTCTCCGGGGACATTGTGAGCAGCGCGCGCGCGCGGGTCAAGCCGCGCTCACGGGTACACGAGCTTGGGGTTGTGGCAGGCCATCTCGATGCCGGTGATGTAGTTCGGGTTGGAGTGGAACAGCTTGAAGCCGGCGGCCACGGGGTTGTTCAGCGGGCAGTAGTACCCGGTGCTCGGGCCCTCGGGGTAGCCGACGACGACGCCGGTGTAGGGCGGCTGCGGGTCGAACGCGGTGATCCCGAAGCCGTCGGGGCCCTCCGCCATCAAGATCTCCTCGCAGGCGAGCTCGAGGCTCGTGAGGCCGTAGCCGTTCGTGGTCGCCCGGAACCCGCGGACGATCTCGCCGGGGCCGCACTTCAGCTCCATGTCGAGCGGGTCGCCCTCCACGCCCCAGGCGGGCGGCGAGTTGGCGTCCATCGGCTCCACGACGACCGCGAGCTTGCTGTTCGCGACCGCGACCTCGAGGAACGCGCAGTCGGCCTGGAAGGACGAGATCGTCCCGGTCTCAAATTCCCCCGTGAGGATCACGCCGTGCAGGGCGTTCGAGCCGCCCTCCTCGGCGCACGCGTGGTTCTCGAAGTCCCCGTTCGCGACGCCCACGACGTCGGTGAAGAATACGGCGTCGAGCTCGACGGCGTAGGGCTCGTCGTGGCACATGTCGCTGCAGCCGTCGCCCTCGTCGTAGTTGTTGTCGTCGCAGTCCTCGGGCTCCTCGACCACGCCGTTGGGGCACTCCTGGAAGTCGGTGCCGGTGGAGCCGGTGGAGCCGTCGAAGGTGCCGAAGGTCGTCGCCGGCGAGCTGCTGTTGGTGTCGTCGGTCGTCGGCCCCGCAGTCTCGCCGTCGCCGGTCGTGGAGTCGTCGGTCGTGGTGGCGACGGTGGTGGCCTCGCCCTCGCTCGTGGAGGTGCCGCCGTCGCTCTCGCCGGCGGGCTCGACCCAGTTGTCGTTGAACGAGATGCACCCGGCGCCGAGCAGCGCGACGCTCAAGAGCGCGGCCGCCGAGAGCGCGGGACGTCGATCATGCCAGGAAGCCATGGTGGTCATAGTAGCGGGCTTTTTCAGGGAAGCCCGCGCGCGCGGCTTCGCTCGCGGCGCTCAGCGCAGCCGGATGGTCTTGGACATCGGGCGCCCGCCGCGGGTGTAGCGGACCAGGAAGGTGCTCGTGCTGCCGAGCCCGAAGTACAGCGCCATGGCGTCGGCGTCGTCGGCGATCTGGTAGCCGTTGACCGAGGTGATCACGTCGCCGTTCTTCATCCCGAGGCGATCGACCGGCCCGCCCGCGCGCACGCCCGAGAGCTTGTAGCCGCTCCCGACGTTGGTGACGCTCGCCTCGCGCGCGAGGCCGCTGGGGTTGTTGAGGTAGCGCGTGAATTCGCTGCGGCTGAGGGTGCAGCTCGAGGCGCTCGCGCAGCTCGCCGAGCTCGCGCCGCCGCTCGCCGGCTTGGTGCCGCTGCCGCTTCCTCCAGCGCTTCCTCCAGCGCTTCCTCCAGCGCTTCCTCCAGCGCTTCCTCCTCCGCTTCCTCCTCCGCTTCCTGCCTTGCCGCTCGAGCTCGGTCGTGGGCTCGCCGGCCGCGAGGCGCCCCCCGGCCTGGTCGCGCCGCCAGGCGCCCTGCCCCCCGCGCGCTCGGCCGCGCGCGCCTCGGCGGCGGCGAAGGGATCGGGCGGCGGCTCCAGCTCGACCGAGAAGTCAGGGACTTCGGCCGCGGCGGGCGACGCCGCGTCGGGGGACACGCCGCGGACCTGGGCCCAGGCGAGCCCGTCGACGAACAGGTACTCGTGGGTGAGCGCGACGCCGTCGCGCTCGAGCTCCAGGGTCGCGCCGCCGTCGAGCGCCTCGAGCACCACGCGCGCGCGCGCCGTCTCGAGCACCGAGACCCCGTTGACCGACTGCACGATGTCCCCCTCCTGCAGGCCCAGCAGCGCGGGGAGGCCGTCTTTTTCGCCTATGTCCGAAAGCGCATATCCCCCGTCGACCGCCGCGGCGCGCACCGTCGGCGGATCGCCGGCGCGCAGCTGCGCCTGAGCGAGCGCGACGACGAAGCTGTCGACTTCGAACACGGCCTCGTTGGCCCCGCGTCGACGCACGGCGCGGGGCAGGAGCTCCTCGAGCGCGGCTGGCAGCGCCGCGCGCGGCGCCTCGGTCTTCTCGCCGCCGCGCAGGCCGTGCACGCGCTGCTCGATCGCCTCGCCCGCGCCGCAGGCGAGGGCGCCGAGCGCGAGCGTGACGGCGATGGGCGCCAGGCGCCGCGTGATCCGCCGCGCCGTCGACCGCCTGCGCGACACCCTGCTCGACGATCTCGGAGTCGATGGCTGCATGGATCGCCATTGTAGGCCACGGGGCCTTCCGGACAGGACGCAGGAGTAAGTTGCACTACGCGTTTTTCGATAGCGACACCGCGTACACGGGAACCCGGTTCATCGGCCGGAACGCGTGCTCCGCCACGGATCACGGAGATGCACCACGCTGTCACTACCCAGTCACGACTCAGTATGACGCGGTCTCACGGAGGGCAGCCGCCGGGGTATAAGCGCAGCCCGACGTCTGGATGACATCGGACGCGCGCGGCCTCACGGTCGCGCAGAGGCGCGGTCGCGACGCCGCGCAGGACTCGCAGGAGCAGCTCGATTATGTCCACGACCTCGTCCCCGCACTCCGCCCCGACCGCTGGCGAAACCGAGCGCGACGCCGGCCAGGGTCACCACAAGCTCCGAAGGCTGCGCGTGTACGGCGGCTTCCTCGATCAGCTCGACCTCCGCTTCACCGACGGCCTGAACTGCATCATCGGCGGACGCGGGAGCGGCAAGACGACGCTGCTCGAGCTGGTCCGCTTCGCGCTCGACAAGATCCCGCGCAGCGAGACGCCGGGGGACAAGGCGCAGCGCGAGCGCCTGCAGGCGCTGCTGCTCGCGAACCTCGGGCCGACGGGCTGCGTGGAGCTCGACCTCGAGAGCCGCGAGGGCGTCACGTACCACGTGCGCCGCACGGCCGGCGATCCGCCGATCGTGACGGACGCGGCCGGCGGCAAGCTCGACGCCGCGGTCCTGCGCTCGAGCGTGCTGATCGACGCGGCGCTGTTCAGCCACAACCAGATCGAGGACATCTCGGGGAGCCCGCAGGCGCAGCGCGAGCTCATCGATCGCCTGTGCAGCCACTCGCTGCAGGAGATCGCGACCGACGTGCAGGAGGCGGCCGCGCGCCTGAAGGAGAACGCGCAGCAGGTCATCCAGCTGAGCGCGCGCATCGAGAGCGCGGGGCAGAGCCTGGTGAACCTGTCGAGCTGGGAGCGCAAGCTCGAGGCCGCGAACGCGGTGCTCGAGCAGGCCGGCGTGCCGCCGGGGCTGCAGCAGGCGTCGAACCACCGCGCGCTCCGCCAGCAGGAGCGCAGCTGCGTCGACCACACGCGGCAGGTCGTCAGCGAGCTGCGCGAGCAGCTCGCGGCGACGCTGCCCCAGCAGATCCGCCAGCTCGCCGGGCGCATCCCGCAGGAGATCCAGGAGGGCCCCAACGGCGAGCTGCTCAACGGGCTCGCGCGCACGCTGGTCCGCCGCGAGACCGAGCTCGAGATCCTGCTCTCGCCGGTGCTCGAGCGCCTCGCCCAGCTCGAGCAGGAGGTCTCGCAGGTCGACGCGGCGCTGGTCACCGCCCACCGCCCGCAGGAGGAGGAGTACGCGACGCTGATGGCCGCGGCCGAGACCCACAGCGAGCGCATCAAGGCGCGCGACGCCGCGGCGCGCGAGGTCGTGCGGCTCTCGAGCGCGAAGCAGGACCTGGCGAACTTCGAGCGCGACCTCGAGGCCGCGCAGCGCGAGCGCGTGCACCTGCGAGAGACCTTCCACGCCGCGCGCAAGCGCCGACACGACGCCCGCGCGAGCGCGGCCGAGACCGTCAGCACGCGGCTCGGCGGGCGCGTGCGCGTGAAGGTCAAGCCCGACGCCGCGCTCGCGCCCTACCGCGAGTTCCTGGTCTCGATCATGCGCCGCTCCGGTCGTCAGTACCGCGCGCCGATCGACAAGCTCATCCAGCACGTCAGCCCGTCGCGCCTGGGCGAGCTGTGCGACCGCGACGACCACGACGCCGTCAGCGCGACCTCGGAGGTCACCGCCGACTTCGCCGAGGCGCTGCTCAAGCAGCTGCGCGGCGAGCCCGAACGCCGCTACGCGCTCGACGTCATCGACCTCGAGGACGTCCCGCGCATCGAGCTGAAGATCGGCGACAGCTGGCGACCCTCGCACCAGCTCTCGACCGGGCAGAAGAGCTCGGCGATCCTGCCGATCTTGCTGCTGGAGAGCGAGGCGCCGCTGCTCGTCGATCAGCCCGAGGACAACCTCGACAACAGCTTCATCTCCGACGCGATCGTCCCGCAGGTGCGCGAGATCAAGGGGCGCCGCCAGCTGCTGTTCATCACGCACAACCCCAACCTCCCGGTGCTCGGCGACGCCGAGAACGTGTGCGTGCTCGAGGCTGACGGTCGCAGCGCGCGGCTCGTGGCCGCCGCCGATGTCCACGGCGCGAAGTCGCACATCCTCCGGCTCATGGAGGGCGGGCTCGAGGCCTTCCGACGACGTCAGGCCGAGTACGAGGGCGCGTGATCGTCGCCGCTGTGGCGTTACGCCACACGGCGGCGCCGGCCCGGCGACCGGTTATGATTCACGGATGCGCCGTCCGGGACGCGTCGCCGCGTCAGCCGCGTTGCTCGAAGGTCACCTGGCCGCGCGACAGCGCGTACCTGTCGCTTCGGACCTGCCCCTCCGTCTCGGGCTGATCGCGCTGGTCGGCGTCGCCGCGTGCTGGAGCCAGCCGAGCACGCTCGGGCTGCCGTGCGCGAGCGCGAGCGAGTGCGACGCCGACCAGGTCTGCCTCGACGGGACATGCTCGGCGGCGGCCAGCGACGCGAGCACGGACGCCGCGAGCGCGGGCGCGACCGCCGGCGGCGAGACGACTACTACTACTCCGACGACGACTACTACCGAGGGCAGCGGCAGCGGAGGCGAGGACGCGAGCGGCACCACGACGCCCGCGACCGCCACGACGAGCGACGGGAGCGGCGACAGCGAGACGCTCGAGCCCACCACCGGCGCGGCCGAGTGTCCAAACGCGCCCGACTGCGTCCCCGCGATCGACTGGGCCGTGGCGCTCGGCGACGGCGTGGTGAGCGTGCGCGGCCTCGCGGTCGACAGCGCGGGCGCGACGGTGATCGCCGGCAACTTCAGCGGGGCGCTCGCCGTCGGGGGGTTCTCGTTCCCGGCGGCCCCCAACCAGCGCCTCTTCGTCATCAAGTTCGCGCCAAACGGCGAGGCGCTGTGGGCGAAGGTCTTCGGCGACAGCGCCGGCGACGAGCTGCGCGCGATCGCGATCGAGGACTCGGACTCGATCCTCGTCACGGGCTCGTTCTTCGAGACCCTCGAGCTCGGCGGCCAGGGCGTCGCGCTGGCGCCGGAGAAAGCCGATCTGTTCGTCGGTCGGCTCTCGCCCGACGGCGAGCAGCAGGCGCTGGTCGGCTTCAGCAACGTCGAGAACCAGTACGGCAACGCGATCGCGTCGATCAGCGGCGGCGACGTGGTCGTGGTCGGGCAGTACCAGGGCGCGACGGACCTGGGCGGCGGGCCGTTCGCCGACGAGCCCAGCGCGACGCTGTACAACGCGTTCATCGCCCGCCTCAACGGCGACCTCTCGCACAACTGGTCGATGGGCCTGGGCACGCCGAACGTGCAGGAGCTGGCCCAGTCCGTGCGCGTCGGCACGGCGCAGTCGATCTACGTCGGCGGGAACTTCGACGGCGCGCTGGCCTTCCCGGGCGCCCCGCTCACGAACGCGGGCGGACAGGACGGCTACGTCGCGCGCCTGTCGATGGAAGGCGTGCCGCTGTGGTCGCTGGCGCTGGCGAGCAGCGGCGGCAACGCGTGGGTCAACGCGATCGAGCTGGACGCGGCCAGCAACCTCTACGTCGTGGGCTCCGCGGAGGCGACGGTCGACGTGGGCGTGGACGTCAGCCTCGAGAGCGTCGGCGGGCTCGACGCCTACGCGCTCGCGCTGACCTCGGGCGGCGTGCCGAAGTGGGGCGCCACCTTCGGCACGGAGTCCGGCGACGAATTCGGCATGGGCGTCACCGTCGACCTCGAGCACCAGCACGTGCTGCTGTCGACGACCTGCGCCAGCGGGATCGACTTCGGCGGCGGCGCGCTCAACGTGATCGGCGGGACAGACGCCTGCCTCGCGCGGCTGCGCGCGACCGACGGCTCGTACCTGTGGAGCGATCGCTACGGCGGGGACGGCCAGCCCGGTCAGAAGACCGAGCTCGGCGGGCCGCTCGTGGCCCGCGACGGCGCGCTGTCCTTCACCGGCGCGTTCTTCGGCAGCGCGCAGCTCGGCGAGGTCACGCTGACCGGCGACGGCGAGACGCTGCGCCCCTACCTCGCCCACGCCGGTCTTTAGTTACATGCGCATAAGGACATGTAACAGGCGCGCGCGTCAACGCTGGGGGGGAGGCGCGCGCGGCTCGTCGACCGCGTCGCCGGCGACCGCTCGCTCGTCGTCGCGCGCGAGCTCCCACAGCAAGGTCGCGAGCGCGACCACGCCGAGCGCCGCGATGGCGAGGAACACGAGCCGCAGGCTGCCGTGCCCGAACTCCGCGAGGCGCTGCGCGCCGAGCGAGAGCATGTCGGGCTTGAGCGTGTAGAAGCCGGCGTAGGGGCTCGCCAGCGGCCGCCAGTGCGAGGCGTCCATGAACGAGTCGTTGTTGAAGGCCGGGTTCAGCGAGACGCGCCACATCCACTCGAAGATCGAGTAGAAGCCGAGGTATGCGCTCGCGGCCACGCTGACCGCGAGGCCGCCCCCGATCCACGCCCGCCGCGCCGGCCTCGCGCGGGGCAGCTCCGCGAGCGCCTGGGCGAGCGGCAGCAACGCGAAGGGCACGACCGGCACCAGGTAGCGCGGGCCGACGGCCCACCCGCCGTACCAGTCGCTGCGGCACGAGATGAAGATCCAGCGCAGCGCGATCATCGCGAGCGCGAACCACAGCGCGTCCGGCACGCGACGGCGCGCGCGCGGCAGCGCGACGAGGCCGACGACGACCGCCGGCGCGTACAAGAAGAAGCTGCGCCCCGGCGCGATGAGCTGCGCGACTAGCCCCTTCCACGGCCAGACGAAGCGGCTGTAGTGGCCGAAGCGCCCGGTCTCGAAGGGTGACCCAAAGCGCAGGTAGTGTCCGAGCAGCAGCAGCGCGATGAACACGCCCGCGAGCGCGAGCGCGCCGATCAGCCCGCGTCGATCGTCCGCCGTCAGCCGGCGCGAGCGCAGCGCGGGCGCGAGCGCGTAGCCGAGGAAGCAGGGCAGCGCGACGACGTTGAGCACGTGCACGTGCAGCGACGCGCCCGCGAGCGCGCCCGCGATCCACAGGGAGCGCGCGGCCTCTCGACCGTCGCGCCGTCGTCGGTGCGCGTCGGCGATCAACGCGGCGGTCGCGATCAGCGTGAGGGCGCTCAGCGGCTCGCTCAAGAAGGTGCGCGAGTAGGCCCAGGCGAAGGTGCCGAACGCGTACAGGGCCCCGGTCGCGAGCGACGCGCGACGGCCGAAGCCGAGCAGCGAGAGCCACACCGCGAGCCCGCAGGCGGCCGCGGCCGTGACGATCGGGTTGGTGAGGCTGACGACGAGCCGGGTCCAGTCGGCCTTGTGCCCGCGGCGGTGAAACACGAAGTGGTCGGAGCGGACCGCGTGCGTCCAGCTGTCCGGAACGACATCCGTGGTCGACCACGCGAGCGCGTACATCGGCGCCGCGACGATCGAGAGCGCGTGCCCGAAGAAGCCGTAGCGCTGACCATCCGGGCCCGGCGCCCAGCCGAACGTCCCGCTCGGCCGCCCCTTTGGCTCGCCTGTGCGCTTGGGGATGCCGGAGATCGCCAGGCTGCCGCGCTCACAGAGCGACGCCGTGGTCTGATAGACGATCTCGTCGTCGGGGAACTGGATTCGTCCGGGCGCCGTGAACAGGAAGATCACGACGCAGATAACAAACAGGGCGAGGAGGCCTCGCCCCCCCGCCCGTTGTGGGGCGCTGGCGCCGTCGCTACTCACCGCCCGAGGTCGGCCCGCCGGTCTCGCAGTTCGACGTGTCGTAGGTGCAGGTCATCGGGTCACAGGCGAGCGAGCCGCCGTCGTAGCCGAGCGTCGCGCAGGTCAGGCCGCCGAGATCGACGCCGTCGCACTGCTCGTTCGGATCGATGTTGCCGTCGCCGCAGGCGGGGCTGTCGCCGTCACCGTCGCCGTCGCCGTCACCGTCGCCGTCACCGTCGCCGTCGCCGTCGCCGTCACCGTCGCCGTCGCCGTCGCCGTCACCGTCGCCGTCACCCGGGCCCGCGCTGGTGTCGGAGCCGGTCTCGCTGCCGGAGGCGTCGGACGAGGAGCCCGCGTCCCCGGACGACGAGCTGTTCCCCGCGGTTGAGCTCGCCGTCGGGCCGCTGCCCGAGAGCGACGTGGCTTCAGAACTGTCACCACAGCCAAAGGGAAGCGCCAGCGCGGCACACACGGTGAGAACAGGAGAAAGACGAGCCATGACGTCGACTTTGTCACCCGGAGTTGTGTGTACGTCAAGGGAATTTCCGGCCCGCGATCGGCCTACAAGTGTGCGTATACACGTCGGACGTGGCTGTAATATCCCGGGCGCATGGGCCCCGGGTCACGCCGAGCCGTCGCGCGCGGAGGGTCGCCCGACGCTTGGTCTCGCGCCTCCTCGCGCGCGCGCTTCGGACCCATCCTGACAGCGGCGGACCCGCGCGTAACCGCGGTTCGCACGACTTGTGCTCGTGGCTGAGCCGTCGCAAGATCGGTCGCACGATCCGTGAAACAGGGTTTGCCAGTTCTTCCGGGAAAACCCGGCGGCGACCCGACGCAGCGCGCGACCAGGACCGGAATTGCAGCAACCTCCCCCGAACAATCCCCCTTCGGAGCCCACGAGCCCGAGCCTGCCGACCTTGCACGACGTGCTCGACGAGCGCTCCGGCGCCGAGCGGTGGGAGCGGTGTCTCGATAGGGTCGCGCGCGCCGTCGTCTCCGTGCGGATCGACGGTACGCGGCCGTTTGACACCGAGTGGAACGAGACGGCCCAGGCGACCGCCTTCGTCGTGGATCACGAGCGCGGCCTCATGCTCACCAACCGCCACGTGGTCCGCTCGGGGCCGACGGTGGCGGAGGCCGTGTTCCTCAATCACGAGGAGGTCCCCCTGCGCGCGGTCTACCGGGATCCCGTGCACGACTTCGGGTTTTTCCGCTTCGACCCCGCCCGGCTGCGCTTCATGGAGCCGGTGACCCTGCACCTCGCGCCCGAGAAAGCCCGGGTCGGCACGGAGATCCGCGTGGTCGGTAACGACGCGGGCGAGAAGCTGTCGATCCTCGCCGGGACGCTCGCGCGGCTCGATCGCCCCGCGCCCAACTACGGGCAGCGGCGCTACAACGACTTCAACACCTTCTACATCCAGGCGGCCTCCAGCACCTCGGGCGGCTCGTCGGGCTCGCCGGTCGTCGACCGCATCGGCGACGTCGTGGCCCTGAACGCCGGTAGCCGCACGCAGGCCGCGTCGAGCTTCTTCCTGCCGCTCGAGCGAGTGGTCCGCGCGCTGCGCTGCATCCAGCGCGAGCAGCCGATCACGCGCGGCACGTTGATGACGACCTTTCTGCACACCCCCTTCGACGAGCTGCGGAGGCTGGGGCTCACGGCCGAGCGCGAGGCGGCCGCGCGCGCGCGCGATCCCGGCGGCACGGGGCTGCTGGTGGTTGCGAAAATTCTCCCGGGCGGCCCGGCGGATCAGCGGCTCGAGCTGGGCGACGTGCTGATCAACATCAACGGGCAGCCGTTGACCCACTTCGTCGCGCTCGAGGAGCTGCTCGACGAGCGCGTGGGCGAGACGCTGACGATCGAGCTCGATCGCGGGGGGACGGCGCGCACGGTCGAGCTCCGGGTCGCGGACCTCCACGCGATCACGCCGCGCTCGTACCTCTCCGTGGGCGGCGCGATCTTGCACGATCTCTCCTACCAGCGGGCGCGCGCGCACGACGTGCCGCTGCGGGGCGTGTACGTGGCGAACACCGGCTACCTGTTCACAGGAAGCGATCTCGAGCGCGACGCGGTGGTGCTCGAGATCGACGGGCAGCCGACGCCCGACCTCGACGCGATGCAGCGCGCGCTCGAGGCGATCCCCCAGGGCGCGCCCGTGAAGGCGCGCTCCTACAGCCTCGAGGCCCCCGCGCGCGAGCGCCTCTCGCTGTTCACCATGGACCGCAAGTGGTTCGGGATGCAGCGGGCCGAGCGCGATGAGGCGACGGGCCTGTGGCCTCCTCGCCCGTGTCCTCCGCCCCCGCCGAACCCGCCGCTGCAGCCGGTCTCGGCGACGTACCCCGGCGACGCCTCGAGTAAGCACGCCGAGCTGGCGCGCGCGCTCGTCTACATCGACGCGCGCCTGCCCTTCAAGCTCGACGGGATCCACCGCAGCCGGTTCCGCGGCGCGGGGGTGGTCGTCGATCGCGCCCGCGGGCTCGTGGTCTGCGACCAGAACACCGTGCCGCTGACGCTCGCGGACGTGCACATCACCTTCGCCGGCTCGGTCGAGCTCCCCGGCGAGATCGTGCTCGTGCACCCGCTGCACAACATCGCGGTCGTCCGCTACGACCCGGCCGCGATCGGCGAGACGCCGGTGACGGAGCTGCCGCTCGCCGCCACCCCGGCCAAGCCCGGTGACTCGCTCACGCTGGTCGCGCTCAAGAAGAACCTGCAGGTGCTCACGCAGAGCGCGGACGTCACGACCATCGAGCCGCTCGAGCTCCCCGTCCCCCAGCCGCCGCGGTTTCGCGAGGCCAACCTCGACCGCATCTCGATCTCCTCCTCCGTCAAGACGATCGGCGGGCTCTTGGCCGACCAGGCGGGCGAGGCCGTGGCGCTGTGGTCGAACTTCTCCTACCAGCTCGGCAAGGACCACCGCGTGACGGAGCACGGCACGCCGATCTCGCTCGTCCAGGGCGTGCTCGAGGCGCTTCACGACGGCCTGTCGCCGGAGTTCCTCGATCCCGGCGCCGAGTTCCAGCACGTCTCGCTCGCGCGCGCGCGCAGGCACGGGCTCCCGGACGAGGCCGCGCGCCGCCTCGAGGCCCACGATAGCGACGCGCGCAACGCCCTGCAGGTCGCGCGGATCTGCGCGCGGTGTCAGGAGGAAGAGGGCGCCGGCTGGCGTCCCGGCGACATCGTGCTCGCCGTCGACGGGAGGCCGGCGACGCGCTTTCACGAGGTCGAGCGCGCGCTGACGCGCGGCCCCGTCGAGGTCGAGCTGCTGCGCGACGGCGCGCTGATCAAGACCACCGTGCGCGGGCTGCCGATCTCCGGCGCCGGCACCGATCGCGTGCTGCACTGGGCGGGCGCGCTGCTGCAGGCCCCGCACCGCGCCGTGATGATGCAGCGCGGGATCCCGCCGGCCGGCGTGTACATCTCGCTGTACTGGTACGGATCGCCGGCGAGCCGCTCGAAGATGCGAGCCGCGCGGATGATCACCGAGGTCGACGGGCGCCCGACGCCGGACCTCGACGCGTTCCTCGAGGTCGTGCGCGGGCGACCGAACCGCGCGTCGCTGCGGGTCAAGACCCTGGATCTCGAGGGCAAGAGCCAGCTGCAGACGCTGCGGCTCGACCTCGACTACTTCCCGACCTACGAGTTCCGTCGCGACGCGCGCGGTTGGCTGCGCGTCGACCACCCGTGAGTCACTCCCACTGCACCTGCAGGCGCGGCGAGAGGCTCTCGTCGGGCGCCGTGTCGTTCCAGTAGTGCACCTCGTCGGACGACGCGGCGACGATCTGCAGGAACAGCTCGGCGTTCGGGTCGCTCAGCGTCGAGGCCGGGAGGTCCCAGACGACCTCGACGCCGTTGCTGACCGCGCCGAGATCGCCCGACAGCGGCGCGTCACCGACGAGCGCGGGGACGCTGTCCGCCAGCGTCGCGAGTTCGAACGCCTCGCTCGCCCAGATCGCGCCGGACTGATCGGCCGCGGCGGTCATCTGGTTCGTGACCGTCAGCGTCAGCGTCACCGCGCTGATGGTCTTGCCGACGAGGGACGGCTGGGCGGGGAAGCGCAGCAGCCCGCGTGACTCGCGTGACTGGAAGCTCTCGTTCATGAGGTCGACGCCGAGCTCGCCCGCGCCGCTGTTCATGTTGCCGGCGCTGTACCACTGCTCGCACACGTTCGGCAGCGCGATCGGCTGGTCCATGGCGGGCAGAATGGCGCAGCCCGCCTCGACGGCGCCGTAGGCCATCGTGGTCTCGAGCGCGCCCGTCTCGCTGGTCGCGCCCGTCGTCGTCGTCGCCGTCGTCGTCGTCGTCGTCGTCGACGCCGTCGTCATCGCCGTCGTCGCGTCGACGCCGGTGCTGGTCCCGTCGGTGCCCGCGGTCGTCGTCGTCGTCGTCGACGCCGTCGTCGCCATGACCGTCGTCGTCATCGTCAGCGTCGTCATCGTCGCGTCCGTCGTCGGCCCGCCCGTCGACGTCCCCGAGCTCGAGCCGGTGTCAAACAGCGGGTTCGGCCCCAGGCACCCTCCCAGGCCGGTCACCGCGAGCGCGAGCAAGAGCGAGCCCGGCGCCACGAGCGCGTTCGATGATCGATTCAACATTTCAGTGGGAGACGCAGGGGAGTATCGCAACCTCTCCCCCAGGCGTCGAACGCCGGTTTTTCCAACCTCTCGCAAGCGGCTTGTCGATCAATTCAATTGCGCGAGCGCACGGCGCCCGCGCCGTCGCGCGAGCGACCTACTCACGCAGCGCGCCGCCGCGGGCGATCCACGACGCGATCGCCACGCTCCACGCAAAATGTCCCACGAGCCAGGTGATGAGCGTCGCGGAGCCAGCGCGCCCGGCGGGCGCGAGCTCGTAGGCCGCGAGCATGGCGACGAGCGTGAGCGCGAGCGCGACGAGGTTGACGCGGCGAGCCCGGCGCGTGAGCCGTCGCCCGCCGAGCACGACCACGCCGGGGGCGTGGAACACGAACGCGAGCGCGGCGAGGCGAGCGCGCGAGCGGAGCGCGTGGGCGCGCGGGAGGGCGTGCGGTTCGGACATCGCGGGGCGAGACGCGACGTCTACCGCGTCCGCGCGCCGAGCACGTCAAGAAGTCGCGCCGCTCGCTTCATCGTGGCGCGCCGATCGGCGCGACGAGCTCCGCCGACGCGGAGCGACGCGCGCGAGCCTAGTCGAGGCAGCACAGCGGGTGCCCCTCGGTGCTGCACTCGGGGTCGAGCTCCTTGTCGATACAGATCCCGCAGCACGGCGGGTTGTCGCCCGTGCCGCAGTCCGGGTTGATCTCGAAGGGCTCGCACTCCTTACAGCCCCAGTGCCAGTTGTCGACGATCGCGGCGGTGGCCTTGTTGCTGTCGCCCATGTCCATGATCGCGAGCGCGAAGGTGAACACCTCGTCGGGCGCGACCGGGGCGTTGACGGTGACCCACTTGGTCGCGCCGTAGCCCTCGAAGCCGGTGCCCGCGAGCTCGGGCGCGTTCCCGGAGTAGCCGGAGTCGATCGCGGTCGCGAGCGAGGTCACCGTCAGCGGCTTGCCGTCGAAGAACGAGACGTTGCCGGTGAACAGCTCGCTCGTCGACCAGGCGATGAACATGTCGTTGAAGGCCTCGCCGACGAAGTCGGGGTACTCCGAGGAGAAGAACACGAAGTCGAAGCCGAAGCTGTTGGTCCCGCCGGGCACCTGGACGTCGAAGGCGTAGGAGAGCACGTCGCGCGGGGACTCCTCGCCCTGGATCCAGTTCTCGAGGAGGCTGTCGGAGCAGTCGCCGACGCCGTCGCAGTTGACGAAGGGGTCGCCGCCCTGCCCGCCGTTGCTGCCGTGCTCGGGGTTGAGCGGGGGCGGCAGCGCGTCGAGGTCGTCGTTGAGGTTGTTGTTGTTGTTGAACTGCGAGCCCGGCAGCTCGGTGACGACGCCGTCGCCGTCGGGCTCGCTGATCCGCCCGGTGCTGATGATCAGCAGCCGCTCGCCCTCGCGCGGGCTGAACAGCAGCTCGCCCTGCTCCTCGTGGGTCCCGAAGCCCGCGGCGACGCGCCAGCTCTCGGGGTTGTTCCACTGCGAGAACTTCTTGAACTTCTTGTTGAAGATCGGGATGACGCCCGAGAGGTCATCGGGATCGGGGTCGCTGCAGTCGACGCCGATGGCCCAGAACGCGTGGTCCGTCTCCGCGCCGTCGAGCCCCTGGTCGCAGACCTCGAGGATGCCGGGCGCCTCGCAGTCCGCGGGATCCCCGGTGGTGGTGCCGGTGGGATCCTCGGTCGTCGCGTCGGTCGTCATGATCGGCTCGGTGGCCGCTGTCTCCGAGGTCGTGGTGTCGCCGTCGGTCGTCGTCTCGCCGCCGCCCGTGGTCGATCCGGTCTCCGGGCCCGCGGTCGTCATCGACTCGGTCGTCGCGCCGCTCGTGGCGCCCTCGGTGCTCGACGCGGTGGTGATGCCGGTATCGGACGTCCCGTTCCCGTCGTCGCCGCAGGCGGCCAGCGCGAGGCTGAGCGCGGCGCCGAGCGCCAGCCAGCGGGGGTCTACCGTTCGCCGTGAAACACTACCGGACACCGCGACATAATCCATGCGGGATCGTTACCACATCAGCGCGCGAGATGCCGCGCCCGAAGCGATCGGCGCGGCGGCTCGGCGCGTGCGGCCCGCAGGCCGGCGCGCGAACGGCACGCCGACCTCAGCCCCCCTCGAGCCGATGCTCCCACACGCGGACGACCTTCTCGCCGTCGTCGGTGCGACGCATCTGGTAGAGCGAGAGCGTGTCCATGGTGAATTCGCCCTTGAGCCGCAGGCTGAACAGCTGATTGATGTCCTTCTCGCTCAGCGGCCCCGACATGCGCAGGCTGACGTGCGGGAAGAACGGGAAGCGGCTGTCCTCGAACTCGAAGCCGGCGTGCTGCAGGGCCTCGTGGATGGCCTGAAACGGCGACGGGTCGCGCATGCTGAGGACGAAGATGTCGGTGCTCGGGAACCGCACGACGCCGGCGAACTCGGTGACGATCGGCGGACGCCTGCGACAGAACTCGACGAGCTTGGCCTCGACGTCCTCCCACACGTGGTGGCTCTTGATGGCCCCGACGCCGCTGGAGCCAGCGATCGTCATCTCGATCGGGAAATTGTCGAGGCGATCGCAGTGCGCCTCCCGGATGTCGCGGACCCGGGAGTAGTGCGGCTCTGGGATGTCCAGGCAGATGTACGTCGAGTTCCCGAGGTCCATGGGCGGCGGCTGCGAGATGGGGTCTCAGGGGTCGCGCGGCGCGCGAGCGAACGGGGCGGTCCCGTCTCGAGCGAGTCGCTCGAGCGGGTGTCTGGTCCGTCCCCGCGGCGCTCACTCGCTTCTCTCGAGCCGGTTCGAACGCTCGAGCGAGGCTCTCGATCAGGTCTCTTCGGCAGGTCTCTTGAGCAGGTCTCTTGAGCAGGTCTCTTGAGCA
Organism: Myxococcales bacterium; assembly: GCA_020633295.1. Taxonomy (GTDB): domain Bacteria; phylum Myxococcota_A; class Polyangia; order Nannocystales; family Nannocystaceae; genus JACKDW01. The sequence goes on from JACKDW010000025.1 coordinate 101,795, forward strand.
GGTCTCTTCGGCAGGTCTCTTGGACAGGTCTCTTGGACAGGTCTCTTGAGCAGGTCTCTTGAGCAGGTCTCTTGAGCAGGTCTCTTGGACAGGTCTCTTGGACAGGTCTCTTGGACAGGTCTCTTGAACGGTCCGTTGGCGCGCGGGCGGCCCGCTCGCCAGCGGTCGTACCAGGCGACTATACGTCCGTGGCATCACCGGCTGGACAGCAAATTCACGACGATGGAGGAAATTCGCGGAGACCCCGCGTATTCTGCGCTCTCGCGCGAACCGGTCGCTCGAGATCACGCGCGCCGCGCTTGACCCCTGTTCGCCCCGCCCCGTATAGACCCGCATATGGCTGCAAAGAGGGGCTTTTTGCGAATTCGCCGCGCGCTCCCGGTGACCCGGGTCGCCGTCGCGCTGATCGGCGCGGCCGCGCTCTCCGGGAGCTGTTCGTCGGAGACCCCGAGCGACCCGAAGCCGACGCCGACCGAGACCCCGCCCGCGAAGTCCCCGCCCCCGCCCCCGCCCGAGGATCCCGTGGACGACGGCGCGCCGCTCGAGCTGCGCGGCGGGGTCGGCCCGATCCACGTCGACGCGCTGCCGGCCGCGGCCACGATGGTCGCCCACGTGGACCTCGCCGGCCTCGCCGACGCGCCGCTGTGGGCCGAGAACCGCGCGATCATGGAGCGCGACGCCGAGACCAAGCGCGCGCTCACTGCCATGCGCCGCTGCGAGCTGCCGCTCGAGGGGCTGCGCGCGCTCGACATCGGCGTCGATCCGCGCGCGAGCCGACTCGCGGTGATCATCTCGGGCGCGGGCGTCGGGGCGCGGGGCAAGCTCGAGTGCCTGCACCGCGAGCTGCCGGATCAGCTGGGCGCTGGAACATGGACGTTTGACCAGGACGAGGAGGGGCGCGAGCGCCTCCTCGTCGCGGACGCGCGCGCGGGCGACAGCGCGCTCGTCGGGCTGCTCGTCGCCGAGGACACGCTCGTGCTCGCGTCAGCGCCGTGGCTCCCAGCGATCGCGCGCGGGCTCGGCGGCGCGTCGAAGCCCGGCGAGACCGCGAGCGCCGGCCCGCTGAAGCCGGCGCTCGCGCGCGTCGAGAGCGCGCGTCACATCTGGTTCGCGGGCACGCTGCCCGCAGACGCGCTCGCGGCCCTGCAGCGCGAGGGCATCACCGGCGTGCTCGACGTCGCGGGCGCGCTCGACCTCAGCGACGGCCTGGCGATCGCGCTCTCGGTGCGCGCCGAGGACGACGCGCGCGCGGGCACCATGCTGACGCGCGCGCGCACGCAGTTCGACAACGTCCGGCCGCTCGCGCGCCTCGCCGGCGTCCCCGAGGGCGTGGTCGACAGCGTCAGCATGCGCCAGGCGGACGGCGGGGTCATCGAGCTGCGCGCGACGCTGTCGATGGAGGACATCCGCGCGGTCCGCAAGACGCTCAACGAGCGCGCCCCGGCAGGACCGCCGCCGACCGGCGCGAAGGACCCGTAGGTCCTCGCGCGATCGCGGATCGTGCGAGCGTCCGCCGCGGCGCTCAACACCACTGCATGCACAGCGCGACCGCCCCCGCGCCGAAGAGCGCGACCAGGTTGACGTTGAGCACCACCCGAAGGTCTCGATCCCACGCGCCCATGAAGTACGTGAAGCGCGACTGGAACTCGACGCCGATCACCCCCGGGATGTACTTCACCCCGGAGAACGGCCAGTAGGTCGCGCCGAGCTGGAGGCCTCGGATCAGTTCGGGGAGCTCGGGGTCGGTCGCCCGCCCACGCCCTACCTGCCCTGCGGCGAACACCGTGAAGCCCTGGTAGTGACCGTCGAAGCTCATGTAGCCGAGGTCGAGCCGGCCGACGAAGGTGTGGGCCCGGAGGCTCGCCGGGTTGTCGGTGGTGCGCCACGCCGACCAGCCGAGCGTGGGGATGAGCACGAAGGAGCTGTAGTTGTCCCCGAGGGTCAGCGCCGGACCGGCGCGGAGCTCCCCGCCGAACACCGAAAGGCCCGAGTCCAGCGACGCGCCGCCGCCGATGGTCGCCGAGGCGACGCCTCCGAGCTCCGCGTCGGCGCGCGCGGGCGACGACAAGGAGGCGACCCCGATCGCTACGCCGAGTCCCGCCAGCCTCCAACCCCGCCTCCAACGCCCGCTCCCCATGCTGATCAGCGTACGAGCCGAAGCGGACTGCGGCAGCTCGCGCCCGGACACACAAATTCACCTTTAATCTCAATAGGATAAGAGTGATTCACGGGCCCGCGCTCGCGCTCCCCTCTGCGGACGCGCTGACGCGGGCACGTGCGTGTTTTCATTGCCCTTCGCCGCGCGCGTGTGCGAGCGTTCGCGTGAAAACACGCCCCCACGCCCCCGGAGTTCTCGCCATGCGCCGCCCCACGTTTTCCTCCCGCCGCCCCCCGGCGGCCCCTCTGCTCTTCGCCGCGCTCGCGCTCGCCGGCTGCGGTGACAGCAGCGCCGCCAGCGAGAGCGACAGCGGCACGATCACCGGCGGCGCGACCAGCGCGACGGAGCCGAGCACCTCGGCTGGCCCGACAGCGGGGACGATCGGTGGTTCGGGGAGCACGAGCGACGCCAGCGGCACGGCCTCCGAGAGCGGCGCCAGCCAGACCGCGACCGAGACCGAGTCAGACGGCGTGCTCTACGACGTCGGCAGCCCCGAGACCACCGGCACCGGCACCGGCGACTGCACGGCGTGCGGCTTCGAGCTGGACTTCAGCCACATCTGGATCGCCAACGCCGAGCAGGGCACGGTCTCGAAGATCGACACGACGACGATGGAGGAGCTGGGGCGCTACATCACCCGGCCCGACGGCAACGGCAACCCCTCGAGGACCTCGGTCAACTTCAACGGCGACGTCGCGGTCGCCAACCGCCACGGCGGCCTCACGAAGATCTACGCGCGGCACGCCGACTGCGACGAGATGGCCAACGGACAACCTGGTCTTCAGACCTCGTCGGGCGCAGACGACATCTTGCCCTGGGGCCAGGACGACTGCATCGCCTGGTACACGCCCTTCAACACGACCAACCAGCGCCCCGTCGCGTGGGAGCAGGGCACCTTCAACCCCGACACGTGCAAATGGGAGGGCGCGCGCGTCTGGACGGTCACGAGCGCGACGCCCGGGCTGCCCGGCCTCGGCGGGCCCGGCGGGGTCATCGTCTACCGGCTCAACGGCGACTCCGGCGCGGTCGAGGACATGGTGCCGATCGAGACGTTCCCGGGCGCGCAGTTCGGCGCCTACGGGGGCGCGGTCGACTCGTCGGGCAACCTCTGGTTCGTGCCGCAGGGCCTGCCGTTCACGCCGGACAACAAGAAGATGGCGTTCGTGAACGGCCAGAACCTCGCGTTCGAGATCCACACGATCCCGCAGAACGTCGCAAGCTACGGGATCACCGTGGACGCCGACGACTACGTCTGGGTCTCGAGCACCGGCGGGACCGGCGTCGCGCGCTACAACCCGTTCTCGAAGACCTGGGACTACCCCGACGCCGCGTCGCTGAGCCTCGGCGGGCTCGCCCAGGGCGCGGACGAGCTCGTCTGGGTCTCGACCTCCGGCGGCGCGATGGCGATCGAGCCCGCGACGCTCGTCGTCGCCAAGACGCTCTCGATCCCGGACGGCGGGACCAAGGGCGTCGGCGTCGATCGCGACGGCTTCGTCTGGCTGATCAACGAGACCACCGCGTACAAGTGCGACAGCGACAGCAACAGCTGCGAGAGCTACGACGGCCTCACGGCGCCCTACACCTACTCGGACATGACGGGCTTCCAGCTCAAGAACACGACCTGCGGCCCGCCGACCTGAGCGCGGGGGCGCGCGCGCCCGCGCGATCACGCCGCGTGCTATGAGCCCGGTGTGTACGGCTACTCCCCGGACGGCGACGCGCTCGTCTTCCTCGACTGCTTCGGGCTGACGCGCGTGAGCCTGCCGCGCACGTGCAAGACCGATCGCAAGGTCCGTGGAGGCGGCGCCGCGAGCGTCTCGTTCAGCGCGGACGGGCGCCGAGCGCTGACCTGGCAGGACTTCGCCGACCGCGTGATCGTCTGGGAGCTTCCTGGCCTTAAGGCACTCTACCGGTTCGAGCGTGGCGAGCGCGCGCCGGCGCAGCTGCACCCCGACGGCGCGCGCCTCGTGACGCTCGGGCGCGACGCGCTGACGCTGACGTTGATCGGGCTCGAGGGCGACGCGCGCGACCGCGTGCCGCTGACGGGCGGCGAGGCGCTGCCGCCGGTCTCGGTCCCCGGGGAGACCACGGACCCGCCCCGCGCGCTCGCGGTCAGCCCCGACGGCGCGTTCATGGTCGCGCGCGGCGGCGAGCTGCTGGCCGGGACGCTGGGCGAGGGCGTGCGCTGGCGGCGGCGGCTCGTCGGCGCGGGGCGCCTGCGGCTGCACCCCGGGCGCGCGCGCTCGACCGCGACGCTCGAGCAGCACGAGCAGACATGGCTCATCGACCACAGGCCGACGATCGCCGCGCTCGCGCCCGCGGCCGCGCCGACCGTCGCCGGCGCGCGCCTCGCCTACCAGCCCGACGAGGGCACGGTCGTGTGCCGCGACGGCGACGAGATCACGCTCTACGAGCTGCCCGAGGAGCACGCCGGCCTCGGCGTCGCGCTCCTCGATCCGCGCCCCGACGGTCACCTGCTGTTCTTGCCCTGGCACCGCGAGGCGCTGCTCGACCTGCGCGCCGGCGCCGAGCTGTCGCGCCGGCTGCCCGAGGGCGAGCGCGACGTCCGGCGTGACATCAGCGCGCGCGCGCGGCCGCTGTCACGCGCGGCGCGGGCCGCAGGCGCGCGCCTCGAGCTCGTGGACGTCGACCTCGTCAGCAAGCGCGCCGCCGTCTCGCTCGCGCTGCGCCAGCGCGGCGGCGAGGGGCTGACCGCCGCGCTGCTCGCCAGCGCGGCGCGGGGCGTGTGGGCGAGCGCGACGCCGGCGGTTGGCGTGTCGAGCTACGCGCTCGACAGCGACATCGACTACCGCGGGCTCGTGCGCGCCGGCGAGCCTCGCCGTCGCCCTGCAAGCGCTCGCGCGCGCCGGCGCCTCGCTGGCCGCGACCTTCGGCTTCTGGTCCGCGCTGTACGAGCGGCGCCTGCGCGGCCGCGCCCCGGCGAGCTGGCGCGCCCCTGCGATCCCGGGGCCGAGGGCCTGCTGGCGCGCGCGCTGCTGGCCGCGCTCGCCGGCCACGAGCTCGCCGCGCTCGACCCCGCCGCGCTCGCGCTCGCCGGGCCGCCGACCGTCGACGAGGCGCTCGCCGGGCTCGAGGACTACGCGCGCCGCAGCGCCGCGCTCGGCTACGAGACGACCCGCGTCGTCTGCTTCGTGTTCAATCACCTGCTCGGCCCCGCGGCCGCGCGCCTGTGGATCTCGGCGTTCTTCGAGCAGCGCTGGGACTTCTGCGGGACGCTCTACTACGACCTCGAGGAGCACGGCGTGCTCGCGCTGGCGCGCGCGCACCCGACCGCGCGCGCGGCCTTTGAGACATGGCTCTCCGAGCATCCGCTTCCCGAGGACGACAAGCGCTTCTACGTCGCGCGCGTCCGCGACGCGCTCGCCGCACTCCCGCGCCCGAACGCGCCCGGCTGACGCTCGGCGAGCCGCGCGCTCACATCGGGCGACCGGGCACGAAGCGCTTGAGCAGCGCGCGGTCGGCCGCGAACTCCGGGTGCGCGTCCTCGTCGTCCGCGTACACGCGCAAGAGCGAGTTCATCAGCCGCGTCATCGCCACGGGCGCGAGCGTGTTCAGGACGTAGCGCCGGCGCGTGTCGCCGTCCATCACGCGCCGCGGTCGCTTCACCACGCTCTCGAGCGCCCAGGCGGCCGCGGCCTCGGGGGTCATCGCGCGCGTGCGCTTGTACTTCCCGCTCGCGTCCATCATCGGCGTGCGCACCCAGGGCAGGTAGACGCCGGTGAACTCGACGCCCTCGTCGAGCAGCTCGCTCGCCAGCGTGTCGGTGAGCTGCCCGAGCGCCGCCTTGCTCGCCGTGTAGGCGCTGAAGCGCGGGGCCGGCAGCGCGAGGCCGCTCGTCAGGATGTTGATCACGTGCCCGCGCCCGCGCCCGCGCATGTCCGGGAGCACCGCGCGGATCAGGCGGACGGCGGCGAAGAAGTTGAGCTGCATGACGCGCTCGTAGTCGTGGAAGCGCTCGAGCGACTCCGTCGCGGGTCGCCGGATCGAGCGGGCCGCGTTGTTGATGAGCACGTCGACAGGGCCGTGCTCGACGCGCGTGCGCTCGGCCACGCGATCGCACTCCTGCAGCTCGGAGAGGTCCGCCGCGTAGTACGCCGCCGCGCCGCCCGCCTCGCGGATCTCGGCGACGACCCGGCGCAGCTCGGCCTCGCGCCGCGCGACCAGCACGACGCGCGCGCCCGCGGCCGCGCACTGCTTGGCCATGGCCTCGCCGACGCCGCTCGACGCCCCCGTGATCAGCACGATCGCGCCCGCGAGCGCCCGCCGCAGACGCGCGTCGAGCTCGAGCGCGGGGTCGAGGTTGCGCAGCCAGTAGTCCCACAGCGGCGCGACGTAGCTCGCCTGCGGCGGGCAGCGCAGGCCCGCGCCCGCGAGCGCGCGATCGCGGTTGCGCGTCGAGTAGCGGATCGCCGGGTTGAAGCTCTCGAGCACCGCCGCGGGCACGCCGTGGTCGCGCAGCCAGTTCGCGCGCGCGCGCTGGACCATCCCCAGCTGCCCGAGCATCTCGGCG
>JACKDW010000026.1 GCA_020633295.1 Myxococcales bacterium
GGCGCCCTACTCCGACACGGTCCAGCTCGCCTGCGCCGTCGCGGTCCCCCAGGACAGGTCGAGCGTGACGTCGCCGGCCGCGTCGGCCTCGAGGCAGAACGCGTCGGCGCCCTCCTCGCCGGGCGCGGGCGCGTGGGCGACGACGACGAGCGCGTCGCCGCCCAGCTGCAGCTGCGGGCGCGTCGGGCTCTGCCCGTAGATCGGCGCGTCGTCGTGCCCGCGCGCGGTCAGCTCGAGGCAGCGGCGCGCGCCGAGCGAGAGCTGCGCGTCATCGAGGCCCGAGACGTCGACGATCCCGTCGCCGTCGACGACCTCGACCGTGAGCGCCTGCGGCGCGGCGGGCGACGCCAGCCGAATGGTCTGGGGAGATGTCCCTGTGTACAGATCGAAGGTCCGGAAGCTCGCGCCCGCGCCGGGGGTGTCGGTGCTCGCCAGGATCGGCGCGACGCCGACGAGCGACGCGCCCCCCGCGTCGAGGTAGTCGACGGAGATCCGCGCCTCGGCGCCCGGGAAGTACTGCACGGTCGGCCCCGTCGGCGACGGGATCATCACGTCGGGCGCCGCGAACACGTCGTGCTCGCTGGTGAACGCGGCCTGCGCGACGGCCCGGGCGCGCAGCGAGTACACGCCGGCGTCGTAGATGTTGTCGGCGCTGAGGTTCAGGTTGAAGTCGCCCGGCGCGCTCGCCACGACGCCCACGCGCTGCCCCGCCCCCGGCTCGCAGCCGTAGCTGTCGGCGACGACGCTGTCGGGCGACGCGGTGATCACGAGGTGGTTGGGCGGGTGCCGGGCGAACTCGATGGTCAGGAACTGGTAGCTGACCTCGACGACCATCAGCGTCGTCAGCCCCACGCCGACGAAGAACGGGCCCTCGAGCGGCGCGCTGTAGCGCCCGTCGTAGTGCGTCACGACCCAGTCCCAGTCGAGCGCGCAGTCGATGTCGGGGACGATGTGCCCCTCGTCGTCGAGGATCTCGCAGGACCCGTTGGTCAGGTTCGTGACGATCGGGCACGGATCGCTCGGCTCGAGCTCGCCCTCGACCTCGACCGGCGTCTCGCCGAGCTGAAGCCCTCCCTGGGGCTCGAGCGGCGCCGGCAGGTTGTCGATGTCGAGCTCGAGCGCGGCCTGCGAGCCCAGCGCGTGCGTCGCCGAGACCGCGCAGCGATCCTGGCCGCTGAGCTCGAGCGTGACGTCGCCGTACCCGAGGTTGAGCGGCACCGCGCCGACGAGCTCGACGCCGCGCACCACCGGCGCGCACGCCCCCGACACGGTCACGCGCGCGCCCGCGTCGCCCTCGTGCAGGCACACCGGATCGCCGTCCAGCGCCTGCCCGACCTGCACGCCCGGGACCTCGTCCGCCGGCCACAGCGCGACTTCGGCCGCCGACGGCGCGTAGATCACGAACTCCACCGGCGCGCTCTCGGGGCCGACGAGCTGCCACGCGCGCGACCCCGGCGCGCTGGGGGCCCGCGCCCGCCCGGGCCCCGTGACGTCGAAGTCGGCGAAGTCCGCGACCAGCTCGAGATCGCCGTGGGCGAGCGGGCGTTCACCGGCGTAGGCGACCGCGTCGTACGCGAGCTCGACGCCCGCGGTGATCGGGAAGCGCTCGCGCGCGCGGCTCCCGGGCGCGCAGCCGATCACCGGCTCGACGCGCGTGATCTCCTCGGCGCGCAGCTGGAAGAAGTCGACGAGCACCTCGTCGCCGCCGTCTTCGTAGTGGACGACCATCGTCGTCTCGCCCGCGTCCTCGACCCGCAGCCGCACGCGCCCGAGCCCCTCGCCGTCATCGCCGAAGTCGAGCAGCTCGATGTCGCGAGACGAGAGCAGCTCGACCTCCGTGACGCGCACGAGCCCCGAGCTCAAGCAGGCCTGATCGGGGCGCTCGTCGCAGCGGCTGTCCGAGAGCTCGATCGTCACGTCCGCGCCGACGGCGAGCCCGATGATCGGGAAGCCGGCGTCGGCGTAGCTGCTCTGACAGGCGAGCGCGGGCGACATCGCGATCGCGGCCGCGGCCAGGGTGGACGCGCGCGCGCGACGTGGGGGCTTCACCGCCGAATTATGACACCGCGCCGACGCGCCCACGACAGACCTGTCTCAAACGCCAGACAGACCGTGTTTCCTCGGCACCGGGTTCGAGGGCGAAGAAACTCCCCAGGTCCCGCGCTGAGATCGCGTGCCCGTCCAGCGGGACCTGACGGCGCGGTAACTGAGTCGACAGTCGCCACGCGGTCGCCAATAGTCCGCCGACCTGTAGATGGAATGACAGGAGCATGCCGTCGCGCCGCGATTATCGTGGCGCGCTGCGCGTTCCCGGCCAACGGAGGCCACATGACCGCGATACAACGCTATGCGCGGCGCCGCCCGTGCGCGAGTACGCCGCGCGCTCGGGCTACAGGATCTGCTCGAGGCGCGCGCGGTTGAAGCCGACCATGACCTCGCCGCGCACGTCGATCACCGGCACGCTGCCGGTCTTCAGCCCCTTCTCCGTGGCCTTGGCCTGCAGCTCCGCTGCGGCCGCGCGGTCCTTCTCGATGTCCTTGGCCACGTAGGGCACGCCCTTGCGATCGAGGTAGGCGATCAGCTGCTTGCACACGCCGCACCAGTCGGTCTTGTACACGATCACGTCGGCCTCGCGCGGCTTGACCTCCGGGGGCTCGAGGCCCTCCGGCAGCGTCACCTGGCTCGATCGACCTTGCCCGAGCGCCAGCTCTTCGTACTGGTCGCGCGGCACGGTCGTGAGCGTGTAGCCGCCGTCCTCGTCGGCCGCCTTGAGGTTCGCCACCCAGACCTTGCCAGGCGCCGGGCGCGGGCCGTCGAGCAGCGACACCCGCACCATGCCGCGCGCCTCCTCCGGCACCTTCTCGAGCGCGTTCGTGTCCTGGAACGCGCCGCGCTCGCCGGCGAAGGTCAGCACCGCCTTGTCTCGCTCGGGCACGAGCCGCGCCGTCTCCGGCGCCGCCTCGGCGCCCTGCGCCGGCGTCTCGGCGCCGCCGCGCTGCTCGGGCGCGGGCGGCTTCTCCGGCGCGCAGCCGGACAGCGGCGCCTGCAGCACGAGCGCCGGCAAGAGGAGCAGGAGCGGACCCAGCGGCGACCGGGGCCCCTGCGAGCGCGAGAGGGAGGTCCTGCGAATACAGCCCATGGCGACGGCGAGCGACTATAAAAGCAGTATATAACCGTCGTCCAGGACGATGGCGCGCTTCCCCCAACGACCGCAGCTCTCCGAGGGCCCCGGCTTGCTCGCCGTCGTCCGCGCGGCGGTCGTGCTCGCGCTCTCGCTGGCCCTGGTCGGCACCGTCGTGCGCTACGGCTTCATCGCCTACACGGACCTCGGCGCGCCGGACGTCGACATCCCGGAGGCCGAGCTCTTGGTCGATCGCGCGGGCCGGACGGTCCACTACGGCGCGTCCTCCCTGACCCGGCGCAACGGCCTCTGGCACCTCCATCTGGAGGGTCCGCCCGAGGCCATCGGCGCCGCCCACGGCGCCCTCGCCGGCCGCCTGTTCTACCAGATCGACGAGCACCTCCGCGAGCTCGCGCGCAAGCGCTACGGCGGCGGCGTCATCGACACCTGGACGGCCTCGGCCGCGCTGCGCTGGCAGTATCACGACGCCGACAAGGCGCTCGCCGACACCCGCCGGCGCGAGCTCGCGGCCATGGCCCGCACGCTCCCGGTGGCCGAGGGCACGCGCCTGAGCGCCTACCACCGGCTGTTCCTCTACCAGTGCTTCGACGAATTCGGGCACGCCTACGACGACATCACCGTCGAGGGCGCGATGTTCGCGATCGGCCCGCGGCGCGGGAGTAACCAGGCCGAGGGCCGCGCGAACCTGCTGATCGGCCGCAGCCTGTCCGTCGAGCTCGGGCGCCGCTTCGAGCTCCCGCGCGTGGTCTCGTTCTACTACCCCGACGGCAAGTACCCCTTCGCCTCCGTGGGCTGGCCGGGGCTCGCCGGCGTCGTCACGGGGATCAACGCGCGCGGGGTGTTCGTCGCGCTCAACGCGGCGCGCAGCGACGAGCCCAGCGAGGACGGCTCGCCGCTCGCGCTCGTGCTCCGCGACGTGCTCGAGGAGGCCGACACGCTCGAGCGCGCGGTCGAGATGCTCAAGGAGGCCGATCTGCGCGCCGCCGGCATCGTCCTGGTGGGCGACGGCTACTCGCGCCAGTCCGTCATCGTCGAGCTGTCCCCGCGCGACAAGGAGGAGCGCAGGCTCGTGCGCGGCGAGGACGAGCCCGTGATCTGGGCGACCAACCACTTCGTGCGCGACGCCTTCGAACGCGACGCCCACAACGACCGGATCCGCCGCTTCACCGCGAGCGGCTACCGCTACGATCGCCTCGGCGAGCTGCTGGAGCCGCTCGACGACGTCGGCCCGGCGGAGCTCGCCGACGTCCTGCGCGACAAGGCCGGGCTCGGCGGCGAGGAGCTGGGGCTCGGCAACTACAACGCGCTCGAGAACCTGCGGCTGAGCCACGCGGTCGTCGTCGACGCCACCGCGATGGTCATGTGGGTAGCCGAGGGCCCCTCGGCGCTCGGCCGCTTCCGCGCCATCGACCTGCGCTACCACCTCGAGCGCGAGGGCGCCCGCCCGGCGCCGCCCGGCGACGTGCTCGCCGATCGCGTGCTGCACAGCGAGGCGTTCCGCGACCACCAGGAGGCGCTCGACACCATCGACCACGCGCGCGCGCTGCTGACCCGCGGGCGCCCGGAGTCGGCGCTGGCCTCCGCCAAGATCGCGCTCGCGCTCGCGCCCGACCTCGGCGAGCTGCACCGCCTGCTCGGCGACATCGAGCGCGAGCTCGACCACCCCGAAGAGGCGCTGAAGCACTACCGCCGCTACCTCGAGCTCGTGCCCGGCAAGCTCCGCGATCAGGAGCGCGTGCGCGGGCTGATCGCCGAGCTCGGCGGCTGAGCGCAGGCCCCTGCGGGCCCGTCGCGCGCTACTCGATGACCTGGCAGAAGTCCTGCGGCTGCACCCAGTTGAACATGTTCTGCCAGAACGGCTCGACGTCCGGGTAGCCCTGCCAGTCGCTGTCGAAGGTCAGCCACTCGTCCCCCCACACCAGCACGCGCCCCTCGGCGGTCTGGTGGGCGACGCCCGCGGTCTGGTTACCGACGAGCGTCGCGATGGTCGTGTTGTCGCCCGGCTGCGTGACGCCGACCGCGATGCCGCCGATGTAGTTGATGCTCGTGACGCCGTTGGTCGTGGGGTGACCCGGGACGAAGGTCGCGGTCATCTGCCCGAGGATGTAGCCGCCCTGGTACGCGAGCCCGAACTCGTCGAGGATCCCGTTGGCGCGGTCGCGCTCCGGCGCCGGGTTGTTGTTGTCGAAGTTGTAGCCGATGAGCGTGATGACGCCGCGGCCGTCGCTGGCGACCCAGTCGTGGATCGCGGTCGTCTCGGCCGCCGTGAGCGCGCGCGGGAGGTACTCGACCAGCAGCACCTCGTACTTGCCGAGGAACGCCGCGTCGACCGTGTCGCCCGGGTTCTCGAGGGTCGTGCGCTCGACGACGGTGCCCTTGCCCTCGAGGAACGCCTCGAAGTTCGACGCCGGCGCGAAGCCCTTCTTGCCGATGATGCCGATGTTCAGGCAGTCGCAGAAGCCGTCGCCGCCCTCGTCGATGTCGTCGATGATCCCGTTGCAGTCCTCGTCCAGCCCGTCGCAGGCGACCTCGGCGTCGAGGCAGTTGTCGCCGTCGCCGTCACCATCGCCGTCACCATCGCCGTCGCCGTCTCCGTCTCCGTCCCCGTCCCCGTCTCCGTCCCCGTCTCCGTCGCCGTCTCCGTCCCCGTCTCCGTCTCCGTCTCCGTCTCCGTCCCCGTCTCCGTCTCCGTCTCCGTCGCCCGCAGTCGTCCCGGTCTCTCCGCCCGAGCCGCCCGTCATCGCGCCCGTGCTCTCGCCGTCGGTGCCCGCGACCGTGTCGCTGCCGGCGCTCGTCGTGCCGGCGCTGTCGGACGCGCTCGCGTCCGTAGCGGCGTCGGAAGAATTGCCCGCCGAGTCACCGCACGCGCCGAGGGCGAGCGTGAGGAGGACGAGCGCGCGCGCGAGGCCGTAGGTCGACGGGACGCTGGTTGCCATCGTCTTCGGTGGTACCGCAGCGCCCGACCGGCGGATAGCCGCCCGCGCCCGCCTCGCGGCTCACCAGGAACCTCGAGACAGGTCGCCGACGCGGCTCGCCAGCCGTCGGCCACTCCCAGCGGCACGCGGCGTCGCGCGACCGAGGTCGCCGACACGGGGCCGACGCGCGATCACGGCGACGCCCGAGACATCGACCGTGAACAGCCCGCGCGCAGATTCGCCATGACGGTGATCACAGCGCGCCCGGCCGCGGTCCCGCGTCCGAAAAATCACATAATTTCATAACCATGAACCGCGACGCGCCCGCGCGGCGCGCGAGCGCGCGGCCCCGCGCGGCCCCGTGACCTGCTCGATCATACCGGTACCCGCGCGGCGCGTCGGCCCGCGTCCGCGATGCGCGGATCGTGTACTGTTGACGCACGTCGCCGCCCCAACGCCCGCGTCGACGCAGGACCGGCCCGTGAAACGAGCTCAGCGCACCGCGACGACGAGCGCGCGCCTCCTCGGCCGCGCCGGGCTCGCGCTCGCCGTGCTCGCGCTCGGCAGCTGCTTCCGCGGCGAGTTCCTCAACCGCACCTGCGAGGAGCTCGGCACCTGCGACGCGGGGACCTCGGACGCGAGCGAGAGCGACAGCACCGCGACCACCACGACGACCGAGGGCATCGGCGACGACGTGCTCGCGTTCCGCGTCAACACGATCGAGATCGTCGATCCCGACCTCTACGCGGCCGTCCCGGCGTGCGACGACATCACGCCGATCGTCAACCTCGGCGCGCTGCAGCCCGAACTCGACAAGGGCGACATCAACATCGCGGTGCTGCTGCCCGACTACGACCCCAAGGCAGAGAGCGGCGACATCATCATCCAGCGCGTCCAGTGCGAAGTCCCGGACAAGATGTGCTACCGCGACGGGCCGGCGATCTACGGCTTCTTCGGCAACAACTACGCCAGCGACTGCCTCGAGATCCCCGAGGCCGCGATCAAGCCCAGCAACCTCGCCGAGCTCAACGTCCCCGTCGCGCCCTGCCTGCTGACGCTCGAGGGCACGGTGTACCTCGACATCGGCACCTCGATCGGCCAGATCCAGCTGCGCAACGGCCGGGTCGCCGCGACCTACGACAACCCCAACGACCCGCAGTCGCTCGTCAACGGGGTCATGCGCGGCTTCGTCACCGAGCAGCAGGCGCGCGAGCTCGTGTTCGAGTACGGCGGCACCGAGAGCACGCTGTGGGCGCTCGTGCACGGCGGCGAGAGCTGCCTCGGCGTGACGCCGCCCTACGACACCGAGATGGAGATGATCGACGGCGAGCTGACCAACGGCTTCTGGCTGTACGTCAACTTCACGGGCGAGCGCGTCGACTGGTCGCCGCTGGCCAAGCCCGACGATCCGACCACCGGCGGCAGCAGCAGCACCGGCGACCCGACGACCGGCGACCCGACGACGACGGACACCGACACCGGCACCGGCACCGGGCCGTGATCGCGGCGCTCAGCCCCGTCCGCGCGCGCCTGCGCGCGCGCGAATAAGCCGCGACCTACAGCGGGCCCATGGACCAGTTGCCGGGCGACCCGGGGTCATCGCTGTAGAAGTACTCCCGCGTGTACGCGAGCACCTCGTCGAGCGTCAGCGTGCCCTTGCCCTCGGGGTCGAGGTGGCGCTTGACCTCGGCCAGCGCCGACGGGTCGGTGAGCCCCCACGCGCCGAGCCAGCCGCAGTACTGGTCGAGCGTGATCACGCCGTCGTCGTCGACGTCGACGAGCGCGAACATCAGGTTCGCCGAGGTCTGGGCCGTGGCGTCGTAGCGCTCGGGATCGGCGAGCATCTCGTTGTGATAGGTGACCCACTCGTCGATGGTCACCACGCCGTCCTTGTTGAGGTCGCTGGCCTCGCGCACGTCAGCCCAGTAGTACATGAAGCCCGCGCGGAAGTTGTCGTAGCCGTCGTCGCCGGGCTTGAGGCCGCGCAGCGCCGCGATGGCGTCGGCCACGAGCTCGGTGTCGTGGACCGTCAGCACGCCGTCGTTGTTGGTGTCGACGAAGTTGAACAAATGCTTGAGCTTGCGCACTCGAAGATCGCTGAGCACCGGGACCACCTCCGTTTCGTCAGGTCAGCATACACCCGCGACCCGTCGGCCACGACGCGCGCCAGCGCGCGACGACGCGCGCCGCGACACCGCGACACCGCGACACCGCGACACCGCGCGTTCGCTACAGGGAGAAGCTCGTCGTGTACGAGGCGCCGGCGCGCGTCTTGGGGAAGCGCGCGCGCTTGGCCGCCTTGACCACGCAGCGACCGAGCGACGAGCCCGCGCGCGAGCCCACCGGCGTCACGCTGCGGACCTTGCCGCTGGGCTTCACCGCGATCGTGACGGTGACCTTCATGCCCGGGAGCCCCAGCCCGCTGCACGACTTCTTCACGCGCGCGCGCGTGCCCCTGAGCGCCTTCAGGAACGCCGCGCGCGACAGGGTCTTGGGGACACCTCCACCGCCGGCGGGCGCCTCGTCGCCGGCGGGCGGCTCGTCGCCGCCGTCGCCCTCGTCCTCGCCCCCTCGCCGGCCGCGTCGCCCTCGTCCGTGTCGCCCTCGCCGGTCGCGTCGTCGCCCCTCGCCCGCCTCGCCGTCGTCGTCGCCGCCCGCGTCGCCCTCGACCGCCGCGATCGCCTCACCCGCGGCGTCCGCCTCGCCCGCCGCGCTCTCGCGTCGTCGGGCCGCGAGTCCGCGATGGGCGACTCGTCGGGCGCCGCGCTCACGACCAGGGCGGGCGCGGGCGATCGCCCGAGCGCGAACCACAGCAGCGCGACCACGGCGACCACGGCGACGGGCGCGGCGATCATCAGGAGCAGCCGCCGCTGCCGCTCGTCGCGGTACCGCGGCGCGGCGGCGAGGCGCGCGGCGGCGAGGCGCTGTACCGCAGGCGCGTCGATGGCCGCGAGCTGCTCCTCGACCGTGGTCTCGCCGAGCACGACGTCGGCGGTGAGCGGCGCGGCGGCGACGGGCGCGAGGCCGCAGGTCTCCCGCAGCGCGCCCTCGAGCGACTCGATGTCCTGGAAGCGGCGCGCCGGCTCGCGGCTGAGCGCGCGCGCGATGATGTCGCTGATCCCGGCGGGGATCTCGGCGTCCGGCGCCGCGCGGTCCGGCGCGACGAGCTCGCCGCGCAGGTGCAGCTGCAGCGTCCCCATGTACGTGTCGCTGCGGAACGGCACGCGCCCGGTCAGCGCCTCGTACATGACGACGCCGAGCGCGTAGATGTCGACGCGCGCGTCGGGCGGCTCGCCGAGCACGAGCTCGGGCGCGACGTACTCCGGGGTGCCGATCAGCGCCTGCCCGGTCAGGCTGGTCTCGCGGCGCTCGTTGACGACCTTGGCGATGCCGAAGTCGAGCACCTTGACGAGGTCGCGCCCGCCCTCGCGCTTCACGATGAAGCAATTGTCGGGCTTCATGTCGCGGTGGATGATCCCGCGGGCGTGCGCGGCCTTGAGCCCGGCGCAGATCTGCAGCGCGATCGCGACGAGCCGCTTCCAGCTGATCCGCCGCTCCCGCGCCAGCAGCGTCGCCAGGTCCTCGCCGTCGAGGTACTCCATGACGAGGAACGCCTGCCCGCCCTCGGAGTAGCCGAAGTCGGTGATGTCGACGACGTTCTCGTGGCGGATCTGCGAGGCCGAGCGGGCCTCCCGGAGGAAGCGCTCGAGGTCGACCTCGCTCGCGCTGTACACCGGGTTCATGACCTTGATCGCGACGAGCTTCTCGATGACGACGTGGTGCCCGCGGTAGACCGCCCCCATGCCGCCCAGGCCGATGAGCTTCTCGACCCGGTAGCGCTCGTTGATGGTCACGCCGACCAGCTCGCTGGGCCGCCACGGCCCCTGCGGCAGGCGGTAGGCGTCCTGGGTCTCCGCGTCGTCGTCGATGTCGACGTCCTCATCCAGCGGATCCTCGAGCGCGTCGTCGAGCTCGAGCGCCGGGGTCGTCTCGTCGAGCTCGTCGAGCTCGTCGAGCTCGAGCACGCCGTCGTCCCCCGCGTCGCCGGCGCGCTGCGCCTGCGGGCGACCGCCGACGCCGAGGACGTAAAACGTCGTCACCTCGTCGTCTTCGTCGTGCGTCATCGGATCGGGCATGCGGGGGCTCGAGCATGCATGATAGCCCAGCGCGTGCGCGCGATTACATGTCTCTCAGGTCATAACAGAACTCGCGGACGCAGGGCCCGCGCGCCCCCGCGCTCGCGCGCGCGAGCCCTCGCGATGTCTCGCTCGCGCTCGCGATCTCTCGCGCAACCTCGTCGCGCTCGGCGGCGGCGGTGTGGCGGTTCGCGGCAGCCGGCTAGAAGCGCAGCCGCAGCGTCATCCCGGCGGCGCGCCCACGGGGCGAGATGTAGGGCGCGATGTAGGGCGCGATGTAGGGCGCGATGAGGGGCGCGACGGCTCCCCCGTCGCGTCGCGCGACGTCGGCTTTGCGCCACGAGTCCGGGCGCTTGAACGCGAGCACGATCAACGCCACGCCGGCGCCGGTCGCCAGCGTCCCGATCACGCCGCCGGCGATCGCAAGGGAGTTCCCGGTGCGGCCGCGCTGCACGATCGCCTCGAGCTCGGGATCGTACTTCGACACGTACATGCCGGTGTCGATGCCCATCTGGATGAGGTCCTCGCCGTCGCGCTCGGCCCCGCGGCCCATCGCCATCCCGCCGATCATCAGGCCGTAGAAGATCAGCCCGACGCCCGCGGTCGCGCCGCCCGCGATCAGCAGCGTGCGCGACTGCTTGTCGAGCGGCGCGCGCTTCGGCTGCTCGTCCTCGGGCTCCGGATCCGGCTCCGGCTCGACGTCCGGCTCGTCGACGTCGGAGGACGGCGGCGGGTCGGAGCAGCTCGCGCCGGGAGAGTCACGCTCGACGAGGTGCATCTGCTCGAGCACCTCGGCGCGGACCGCTCGCGCCTGCTTCACGTCCGTATACTCGCGGGCCTTCTTGCCCTCGGCGGCCTCGGACTCGTCGATGTAGTCCGTGAGGGCGTCCCGCGCCGCGCACAGATGCGAGAACTCGCGATCCTCGGTGAACGCCTTGCGCCGCGCCTCCACGAGGTCAAACAGCACGGCCGCGCGGATCTCGATCTCGCCCTGCGGGATCAACACGAGCGCCTCGCTGAACTTCTCGGCCGCGCTGACGATGTTCCCGGCGCGCTGCGCCTCGAGCCCCTCGTTGTAGAGGTCGGTCGCCGCCTCGAGATCACCGTCAGGCGCGAACGCGGCCCACGAGCCCATCGCGGTCGTCGGCGTGGAAACGCCGGTCAGCAGCGCGGCCGCCATGGCGACCGCGCTCCCGCCTGCTGCGCCCCGTCGGCGCGTCCGCGCGCGGCGAACCATCGTCGACATCGTAGCGAGTCGACCGCAGGCCGTACAGACGCGCGTGGCGCTCCGCGACCGACGCGGCGCAGCTCCGCGCCCCAGGCGCCGCCGCGCGCACTGCACTGCGCGCGCGTTCCGGCGGGCGCCGAGGCGCGCGCGCGGGCACCTGACCGAGCTGCCATGTGCCGCGCCGCCGCGTCGACGCGACGCGTCGGCCCGCGCGGGAGGCTTCGTCGAGGCGATGAAACGCGGTTGCGCCGGGCCCCGCTGCGGGTTTCTTCAACGGGGTCCGCGACGCCGAGCGCCAGCGCGACGTCGCGTGGACGCGCGCCGCGGTCTGCTAGCGCGCGGCGAGCAGCTCGAGGTACTCGCCGACGACGCGCGCGAGCCCGACGAACACGGCGCGGCTGATCAGCGCGTGACCGATCGACACCTCGTCGAGGTGCGGCAGCTGGCGAAACAGGCGCAGGTTGTCGAGGTCGAGATCGTGCCCGGCGTTGATGCCGAGGCCGAGCTCGTGGGCGAGCTCGGCCGCGACGACGTAGCGCCGAAACGCGGCCTCGCCGTCCGCTCGCCCGTGCTCCCACGCGCGCGCGAAGGGCTCCGTGTACAGCTCGACGCGATCGGCCCCGAGCGCGGCGGCCCAGCGAATCGCCGCCTCGTCAGGCTCCACGAACAGCGATACGCGCACCCCCTCCGCCTGGAGCCGCTGGATCTCCGGCGTGAGCGTCTCTCGGTCGCGGCCGGGGATCCAGCCCGCCTGACTCGTGATCTCGCCGGGCCGCACCGGCACGAGCGTGCACTGATGCGGCCGGACCGCGCGGACGTGCTGCATCAAGCCGGGGCGCGGGTCGCCCTCGATGTTGAACTCGACGCGGTCTCGGAGCGGCGCGAGCAGCTCGGCGAGCGCGTCGACGTCATCAGGCCGGATGTGCCGCTGATCCTCCCGCGGGTGCACCGTGATCCCGGGCGCGCCGGCCTCGACGCACACGCGCGCGGCCTCGGTGACGCTCGGGATCGCGCCGCCGCGGGCGTTTCGCAGGGTCGCGATCTTGTTGACGTTAACGCTGAGGCGAACCATCTCGCATGGAACTACCCGGCCGCGCCCGGCTTGTCACGCGCTCGCGGGATCGAGGGGGCGGGCGTCACGGCCGACGTCGTGGAGGACGGCGCGGAAGACCTCGCGGGAGGCTTCGCGAAAGACCTCGCAAGAGACCTCGCGGGAGGCTTCGCGAAAGACCTCGCGGAAGACTTCGCGGAAGACTTCGCGGAAGACTTCGCGAAAGACCTCGGGGAAGACTTCGCGGAAGACTTCGCGGACGACGGCGCGGAAGACCTCGCGGATGACGTCGTGGAAGACGGCGCGGAGGTCGTTCACGAAGGCGTCGAGGAGGGCGCGACGGCGCGCGGCTCGGCGTCGTCGGGATCGGCGTCGGCCACAGGGCCGAGCTGCTCGGCGGCCGCTCGATCACGATCCGCGCCGGCCAGCGCTCGCTCGAGCCGCTGGCGCGCCTCCGCCTCCCAGCCGTGGGCGCCCCGCGGCGCCAGCTCGACGCCGCGCAGGCGATCGGGCAGGTACGAGACGCCGCCCGGCACCACGTTGCCCTCGAAGTCGTGGGGGTACTTGTAGCCGACCCCGTACTGCGCGGACTTCATCAGCGGCGTGACGGCGTTGCGCACCGCGAGCGGCACGTCGAGCGCGCCGTAGGCGTGAACGGCCTTGCGCGCGCTCGCGTAGGCCTTGAGCACCGTGTTGCTCTTGCGCGCCAGCGCGAGGTACAGGCACGCCTGCGTCAGCGGCAGCACGGCCTCCGGCAGGCCGACCTGGTGGGCCGCCTGCGCGGCCGCGCTCGCGATCACCAGCGCCTGCGGGTCCGCGTTGCCGATGTCCTCGCTGGCGAAGATCAGCAGCCGCCGCGAGACGAAGTTCACGTCCTCGCCGGCCTCGAGCATGCGCGCGAGCCAGTAGACCGCGCCGTCGGGGTCGCTCGCGCGCATCGACTTGATCAGCGCCGAGACCACGTTGTAGTGCTCCTCGCCGTCCTTGTCGTAGCGCAGCGCCGCGCCGCCGAGCGCCTGGCTGACGAGCTCGCGCGTCAGCTCATCCTGGCCTTCGGGCAATAAATCAACGGCCAGCTCGAGGGTGTTCAGGGCCCGGCGCGCGTCGCCGCGTGCCGCGTGCGCGAGCGCGGCGAGCAGGCCGTCGGGCGCCGCGGCGCCGCGCGCCCCGAGCCCGCGCTCGCGATCCTCGAGCGCGCGCCGCAACACGCCCGCGAGCGACGCCGTGTCGAGCGGGCGCAGCTGCAGCACGCGCGTGCGGCTGAGCAGCGCGGCGTTGACCTCGAAGCTCGGGTTCTCGGTCGTCGCGCCGATCAGCGAGCACACGCCGGCCTCGACGTGCGGCAGCAGGGCGTCCTGCTGGGCCTTGTTGAAGCGGTGGATCTCGTCGATGAAGAGCACGGTGCCGCGCCCGGCGCGGCGCTCCTCGCGGGCCTCGCCGATCGCCTGACGCAGCTGCGCGACGCCCGACTGCGTGGCCGAGAGCACGACGAAGCGCATGTGGGTGGACCCGGCGATGATCCCGGCGAGCGTGGTCTTGCCCACCCCCGGCGGGCCCCAGAGGATCAGGCTCGGCAGGCGCCGACCCGCGCGCTCGAGGATGCGTCGCAGCACGCGCCCCTCGCCGACGATGTGCGCCTGACCGGCGAACTCCTCGAGCGTCCGCGGCCGCATCCGCTCGGCGAGCGGAACGGCGTCTGGATCGCGGCGCCAGCCGAGATCGAGCAGGTCGGGCTGCGACCGCGTGTCCCCTGGGAGGTGATGCAGGCCCACGGCGGGTGCTAGCCTACCAGCCCGTGCCCCGAACGCGCATCCGAGCAAGGCCCGCGCCGTGGATCCTCGTCTGCGCGAGCGCGACGCTCGCGCTCACGCAGCTCGCCTGCGACGAGCGCCTCGCCGAGCGCATCACGGCGGCGTCCAAGCGCCAGGAGGAGCGCGAGGACGCCATCGACGAGGCGGTCAAGCGCCTCGAGCACGACTCCGTGCCCGCCGAGATCCGCGAGTACCTCGACGCGGTCGAGCGCAGCGACTACACGTTCATCGTCGTCAAGGGCGACTCGCGCCGCGCGATGAACGGCTACGACTTCACGGGCATGCTCGAGGGCAAGACGAAGATGCTCGGCCGCGACATCGAGGACGCCGCGCTCTGGCTCGACGAGATCGGCTCGGGCACGTTCTTCAAGCAAGTTCCCTACCTCGTGCGTCTGCCCAGCGGCGAGGAGGTCCAGTTCCGCGGCTGGGTCGAGCGCGAGGTGGAGAACCACCGCCGGTACGCCCGCGAGTCCGGCGAGCGCCGACCCGCGCGCGCCCCGGCCCGCACGCGCGCGCGCGTCACCGCGGCGATCGACAAGGCCCGCGAGTCCGAGCGCGAGGTGGGCGACGCCCACGAGTCCGACGAGGAGGACGCACCATGACGAAGTGGATGGATCCGCGACTCGGCGCCGCGCTGGCGGGCCTGCTCGGGGTGCTCGGCGTCGCCGCCGGAGCCTTCGGCGCCCACAGCCTGCGAGGCGCCATCGACGCCCGCTCCCTCGAGATCTGGGGCACCGCCGCCAGCTACCAGCAGCTCCACGCCGTGGCGCTGCTCGCCGTCGCCGTCTGGGCCACGCGCGAGCCCGGGCCGTTCAAGCGCGCCGCGATGCTGCTGTTCACGATCGGCGTGCTGTTCTTCTCGGGCTCGCTCTACGCGCTCGCGCTCGGCGGCCCGCGCACGCTCGGCGCGGTCGCGCCGATCGGCGGCCTGTCGATGATGGGCGCCTGGCTCTGCGTCGCGATCGCGGGCCTGCGCAGGCAAGCGCGCGCGTAGCCCCCTGACGCGTACGCGTCGCTCGACCACGGCGGCTTTGGTCAACGCGCGCCGCGTCGGCGTCGCGTCACGGTCAGCAGCGCGAGCGCGAGCCACAGGACATCGCGCGGGCGCCCGCCGCCTCGACACGCGCAGCCGTCATCGCCGTCGGCCGCGCCGTCGGTGTCGGTGCCGGCGTCGCCGTCGCCCCCCCCGCTCGCGTCGGCGTTGGCCGTCCACGCGGGCCCCGTCTCGACGTCCCCCGTGCCGTCCCCGGGCGTGCCCGTGGCGCTCGGCGTGTCGCTCTCGACGACGGTGAAGCGCAGCGATCGCGCGCTGTAGTTCCCGCGCGCGTCCATGGCCTCGACGAGCATCTCGTACTCGCCCGCGGGCGGATGGTTGAACACGACGAAGTCGTAGGGCGCGCGCGTGTCCTTCCACAGCGCGTACTCGAGCTCGCACACCGCGTTGGTGCAGCTCGTGAACACGCCGTCGTCGCCGACGTCGAGCTGCGCCGGCGCGCCCTCGATCCAGCTCCAGCGCACGGCCAGGTACCCCGAGTCCTCTTCGAAGCGCGCGGTGATCGGGAACTCGTCGGCGGTCGTCCACACGTCGCCGTCCTGCGGCGTCGTCTCGAGGATCCGCGGCGCGACGTCGTCCTCGGCCCGCGGGCCGAAGGCCGCGAGCAGCTCCGCGTGCCCGTTCTGCTGCTCGCCGTCGCCCTCGGGGCAGTAGGCGCGATGAACGTAGGGACAGGTCGTGATGGGGCTGCCCGTCTGGTTGGAGACCGGCAGGCACGCGTCGTGGAAGGTCGGCGCGCCGATCGCCACGAACGGGTACATCACGTCGGTCGGCGCGGTGACGTGCTCGAGCCCCCAGTTGTGCGCGGTCTCCTGGGCCGCGACCACCGCGACGGCGCCCGGGCAGGTCTCCGCGAAGGTCAGCGACACGTGGTTGCGCTTGGCCCCGTCGCACGCGACGTTGGCCAGGCCGCAGACGCCGTCGCCCGCGCCGACCAGCGACGACGCGCCGCCGATGACGGCCATCGTGTACGGCAGCCAATCGGGCGGGCGGTCGAGCGAGAGCACCAAGTCGTAGGGGTCGTAGAGCGTCGACAGCGTCTGCAGCAGCGCGGCGCGCTCGGTCGCCGAGCCGTAGGGCGGGAACTCGACGATCTCGTCGACCAGCGGCGTGCAATTGAGCGCGCCGTTGGCGTTCTGCGCGGCCCCGCAGAACGGCCGCAGCTCCACCCCGTCGACGGCGAGGTACAGCACGCCAGGCGTCTCCGGGTGGTCCACCGCGCGCGGCGTCGCGGGCTCCGGGCGCAGCGCCCAGGGCACGCGCGGGTCCACCGGCTCGGCGGCGTGGGCGTCGGCCGACGCGATCGAGATCGCGAGCGGCAGCGCGGACACGAGCAGCCCGACGCGTCGGCGTGTCACCGCGCCGCGCTCCCTGTCGCGCGAACTCGCGCCGCAGCGCCGGGTGTCGATCATCCGCCCTCGATCGTAGCAGAGACGCGCGCGGGCACCCGCGGGAGCCCGCTGCAGGGTTCGTTCAGCTCTGGGCCGGCTCGCCGCGCCCGCGCAGCGCCACCACGCGCGCGGGGTCAATCCCGGTCGAGCGCAGCGCCTCGTTCCACATCTTCGTCGGCTCGGCGGTGAGGATCCAGCGCGCGGGCACGCCCAGGCCGTCCACCGGGCTCGTCACGCCGCGCAGGGGGACGGCGACCCAGCTCCCCAGCGCCATCTCGCCCTCGAGCTGCCCAGCGCCCCAGCCGGCGTAGCCGAGCAGGAACAGGAACTCGGCCGCCTCGCCGCCGACCTCGGTGGCCCCGGAGCGCGTCACCGCGTCGAGCGAGGTCGTCAGCAGCAGGCCGCTCGCGACGGTCTCGGCCAGCGGGTCCCAGCCGACCTGGTCGTGGAGCACGAACCCGCGGATCGGCTCGACCGGCCCGCCCCGCCGGACCGGCGCCTCCGGGTCTCCGTGCCACTCGAGATCGAGCGATTCGATGACATCCGCGACCTTGGTCACCATCGGGTTGTTGATGACGAGCCCGAAGGCGCCGTCCTCGTTGTGCTCCAAGATCAGCACGACCGAGCGCTTGAAGTTCGGATCCTGGAGCTGCGGCACCGCGCACAGCAGGTGGCGCGAGAGGTTGTCCGCGGTGGTGACAGAGATCGGCAAGGTCACCGCGACGGTACACCCCGACGCGCTCGCCGGCCACCGGGGCCGCCCGTTTTCGCGTTGTCCCGCGTGGCGGGCTGTGGGGCCGGTCGCGCTACGAGCGAGAACGAAGCGAGAACAAAACGAGAACGAAGCGAGAACGAAGCGAGAACGCGAACGCGACGCGAACGCGACGAGCGTTCGACGACGCTCGACGCTCATCCGCGCGAGCGAGAAAGCGACGCCCGGGAGCCGACGGGGCTCCCGGGCGAGCGCGGTACCAGAGGTCGGACTCGAACCGACAAGAGGTTGCCCTCGGCGGATTTTGAGTCCGCTGTGTCTACCAATTCCACCACTCTGGCGCGGGCCCGTGGATCGGCCCGGAATGGTCGCAGGTGGATATCACGCCCGACCTCGTGTCGTCTAGCGGCCCGCGTTGGATGTCCGCGTGACGACTCACGCGGTCGTCGACGACGACGACGTGTGGACATTCGCCACGCGGGCGGCGTTCACGCTAGCCGTCGCCAAACTCGTCGTGCAGCACGGTGACGCTGCCGATGCGCGCCTCGAGGAAGATATCGACCGTGCCGTTCCCGACCGTGCGCTCGAACGACTCGCTCGTCACCGTCGAGACGCTGCTCGTCTGCACGCGGATATCCTCGTACGCGGTGATCTTCAGGTGCAGGTTCTGGGCGGAGCGCAGCGTCACCTCGATGTCGCCGCTGTCCGAGCGCGCGTAGATGGGGTTGCCGCCCGGCCCGTCCTGCAGCAGCAGCAGGTCGCCCTGGCCGGTGCTTACGTCGATCGGCCCCGGCGAGTGGATCTCGACGTCGCCGAGCGTCGTGCGAGCCGCGACGCCGCCCGCGCCGCCGACGACGTAGATCGTGCCGCGCTCGATGTCGATCGAGATGTTGCCCTGCATGTGGGTGACGACGATGTCGCCGAGCCCGGTCCAGATCTCGAGGTCGCGGTTCGGCGCCAGCGTGACCTCGTCGACCTCGAGATCGACGAGCTCGCGCTCGGCCAGCGGCAGCACGGCGGCGAGCCGGGCGAAGCGGCCCGAGACCTCGAAGTCGAGGCGGGGCGCCTCGGAGTTCTCCACCGCGATCGACTCGCTGCCGCCCGTCGAGTACCAGCGACCGCGCAGCTCGAGGGTCGACTGCTCGGGGACGCCCCGCACGTCGATCGGGGTGTCGGGCAGCTCGAGGCGGACGGCGTCGATGTCGCTGAGCGAGTACGAGGCCGAGACCTCGACGACCGCGCGCGCCCCGAGCACGCAGGCGTCCGCGCTCAGGAGCGCGAGCGCGCCGGCGAGCGCGGGCGTCGTCCAAGAAGGCCTCGACGAAGGCCTCAAAGCAGAAATCCGAGAAGACCTCCGAGACAGGCGTGACCGCGTCGGCATCAGAAGTACACCCCCACCCCGGTCCCGAGCTCGAAGGTCACCGCGTGCGCCGGGATCGCCCGGTCCTCGCCGTAGAAGCGCGTGCCGAGCGGCACGCTCACGCGCGGCGCGAGGTTGAGCGACCAGCGATCAACGATGAAGAAGCGCAGATCGAGCTGGCCGTAGGGCACGGCCGCGAAGCTCGTGTCGCCGGCGGGCGGCTCGCCGCCGAGCACCAGCGGATCGGGCTCCCCGCGCGCGAACGAGCCCTGCAAGATCGAGCCGAGCGCCGCCGACATCCAGACGCGGCCGCGATCGTAGAAGCGATACTGCGCGCGCACGCCCCCCTGCATCGTCACGCGGCCCACGTCGCTGCCGAACTTCATCGACATGTCGGAGACGCCGAGCGAGAAGCGCGGGACGATCTGCACGAGCAGCGCCATCGACCAGTCCGCGTAGAGATCGGCCGCCGGGTCGCCGACGCGGAAGCCGACCGTCGCGGAGCGCCCGACCTCGAGCGCGAGGCGATGACGCCGGCGCGGCGTCGGCGTCCGCTTGTCGGCCGCGACCGCGTACGCGTCCATGATCTGCGAGGCGTACAGCAGCTGCAGGCCGCCCGTCATCACGCCGAAGCCGGCGGCGGTCACCGCCGCGGTCCCGAAGCTCTGCGAGTCGCCGCCCCGCCCCGCGCCCTCGAGCGGATCAGGCGCGTTGTAGAGCACCACCGATCCGGCCACGAGCGCGGCTGTCCCGAGTAACATGCCGAAGCCCTTGCCGAGCTCGCCGTTGATCATCTGGCCGGTGCCGGGGATCAACGCCGACATGATGGGCGCGACGGGGCGCTTCCAGACGGGGCGCGCGGCCTGCCTGGGCGCGGGCGGGCTCGACGGCGCGACGACGGGCTTCGCCGTCGCGCTCGCGGGCGACGGCGGCGGGCGCCCGGGCAGCTCGAAGCGCGGGGACTCGCCCGCGTTCACGCGCACAGGCGCGCCGTTGACCCCGGGGGTCTCCGGTCGGATCTCGTAGAGCCCCGGCGGGAGCTCGAGCGTGACCTCCTGCCCCGGTCGGAGGGTCGCGCGCGCGACCTCGTCACCGGTCTCGCCGCGCACGGAGAGCACGCCGCCCCGGGCGCCGCCGTAGAGCGTCAGCGTCCCGACGCTCGACGAGGTCTCGACGGTCTCGACGGTCGCGGAGCTCGCAGGTGAGCCCGACGCGCGCGCGGACGGATCGACGGGCGCTGACTTCGCTTCGGGCGCAGGCGCGGCGCTCCCCAGCGCGACGGCGGCGAGCCACGCGGCGGACGCCGGGAACGAGGTCAAGATCACGGACCTGTTATAGGCGGGACGCGGGGCCGACGTCCAGCGTGGACGCGCGCCCCCTCGCCGCCCGTCAACGCCCCGATCGCCGCGCCCGACGTCCGTAGGGACGCGCCACGTCGGCGACGCCGATGGCCGCGAGCCCGCGGAGCTCGGCGTCGTGCATGCGTCGCCCCTCCCGCGCGTCGCGGTGATCGTGGCCCAGCAGGTGCGCCAGGCCGTGCACCGCGAGCACGCTCGCCTCGTCGAGCAGCGCCTCCGGGCCGCCGGCGCGAGCCTGCCGCGTGACCGCCGGCCAGCACAGGACTATCTCGCCGAGGCCGAGCTCCGGCGGGCCGCCGGCGGGGAACGAGAGCACGTCGGTGGGCCCCCGCTTGCCCATGTGCTCGCGGTTGAGCGCGGCGATCTCGGCGTCGTCGACGACGTAGATCGTCAGGCGCGCGAGCGCGACCGGGGGCACGCCGAGCCGACGACCCGCGCGCCACAGCCGGCGCGCGAGCGCCCGCGCGAGCGCCCGCGGGATCCCGGCGCCGCGCGTCACCACGCAGCGCACGCTGAGTCGGGCCGAGAGCGCTGGCGCGTCCGTCTGCATGGCGGCCGTGGTTGTACCAGACCGCGCGCTCACCCGTCGCCCGCGCCCGCGACCTCGAACACGCGCGCGCCGATGAACACCTCGAGGATGTCGCGGTCGCTGCTTCCTCCCGGCGTCGCCCTCGACCGCGCGCTCACCCGTCGCCCGCGCCCGGGACCTCGAACACGCGCGCGCCAATGAACACCTCGAGGATGTCGCGGTCGATCTTCCCGGCGTCGGCCTCGAGCCCGAGGATGTCGAGCGCGCGGTCGACGGGCACCGCCTTCTTGTAGGGCCGGTCGGCGGCGGTCAGCGCGTCGAAGATGTCGGCGATCGTCATCATCCGCGCCTGGATCGGGATCTGCGGGGCCGAGGCGCCGCGCGGGTAGCCGGTGCCGTTGAGGTACTCGTGGTGCGCGCCGGCGATGATCGGGACCCGCGCGAGCGCGCGCCCCCACGGGATCTTGCTCAGGAACTCGTAGGTGTGGCTGACGTGGCTCTGGACCTCGCGGCGCTCGGCCGGCGTCAGGCTCCCGCGGCGGATCAGCAGCGCGTCGAGTTCTGGCCCATCGAGCAGCTGCACGGCGCCGCCGTCGACCGTCTCGAAGCGCTGCGCGGCGACGACGTGGATCCGCGAGCCGACCTCCTCGGGGAGGATCGACGGCTCGTTGGCGCGGGCCACGACCGCGCGCCACTCCTCGACCGTCGCGAGCGCCTCCGCGTACTCGCGCTGCGGCGCGTCGTCGTCGTCCGCGGCGCGCCCCGCCCTCGCGCGCGCGAGCTGGGCCTCGAGCATGCGCACCTTGAGCACCGTGCGCAGGTGCTCGAAGCGCGCCATCACCAGCGCGAGCTGCGAGGGGTGCAGCTTCTTGGCCTTGACCAGGATCTCCTCGCGCACGCCGACCTTGCCGAAGTCGTGCAGCAGCGCCGCGTACTCGATCTCGCGCAGCGCCTCGTCCGAGAAGCGCACGTCGGCGAACTTCGGCGCGACGACGCGGTCGAGCGTGCGCGCGAGCGCGAGCGTCAAGCCGGCGACGCGCTCGCTGTGCCCGCTCGTGGTCGGGTCGCGCTGCTCGATCGCCAGCACGCTCGCGCGCACGAAGCCCTCGAACAGCTCCTGGATGTCGCGGTACAGCCTCGCGTTCTCGAGCGCGACGGCCCCCTGGGTCGCCAGCGACGAGCACAGCAGCGCGTCCTGCTCGCTGAAGGTGACCACGCGGCGGTCGAAGTCCCCGGGGCCGCGCAGCGGCAGGCGGTCGCGCTTGGCGTTGATGAGCTGGAACGCGCCGAGCACCTCGCCCTCCGGGGTCGACATCGGCACCGTCAGCATCGAGCGCGTCTGGTAGCCGAAGCGCTCGTCGAGGCTGCGGTCGTGCGTGAAGGTCCGCCCGAGCGCGGTTCGACCTGCGCTTGAGTACAGGTCATGGAGGTTGATGACGCGCCCGCTGAGCACCGACGCGCCGACGATCGAGTGCTCGCTGACCGGGAAGCTGAACTCGGTGTAGTCGGCGTCGCGCGAGTCGTTGTGCGCGATCATCAGGCGCAGCTGCGCGCCGCCGTCCTCGACCGTGTAGATCGAGCCCGCGTCGGCCGCCGTGATCTCGCGCGCGTAGCCCAGGATCTGCGCGAGCACGCGCCGCGGGTCGCGGACCTGGTTGAGCGCCATGCCGACCTCGACCAGCTGGTCGGCGACGCGCGCCCGCCCGACCGCGTCGGCGATCGCGAGCGCCTCGCGGATCGAGTGCCGCAGCAGCGCGGCCGGGGTCGGCAGCGTCTGGGTGAGCACGCGCCGGCTGCCGAGCCCCGCGATCGCGTCGGCCAGCGCCTGACTTGTCCCGAGGACCAGGAGCACGCCGAACTCCTGGGGCAGGAAGCCGCCGCCGCGCGTGACGACGACCCGCGCCCGCCCGCGCGCCAGCTTCACGCCCTCGCACGCGCCGCCGAAGTCGTGAATTCGCTCGTGCTCGAGGCCCTCGCGGGTCGCGTGCTCGACGATCCACGCGACCGCGTCCTCGAAGCTGACGAGCGGCGCCTCCGGTGCGTGCATATACGTGATCATACCCGCCGCGACCGCGCACGCATGGCGATTCCACGCGCGCGTCTCCGCCCGCGCCGTCGCGATCGCGGCCGCCGGGCTCGTCGCTTTCGCGGCGCGCCGCGGCGCGCGCGTCACCGACCTCAGCGCTTCTTGTGCTTGTCGGTGCGTCGACGTCGGCCGCGCTCGCGGAGCCGCTGCTGCCGGCCGCGGGAGCCGTCATCCGCAAACGGAGGGGGCAGCAGCGGCTCGTGGTAGCTGGTCGTGCTGCGCTGCTGCAGCTCGAGCTCCGAGAGCAGGATGGACGGCGCGATCCCGCTGACGGGGACCGAGCCGCTCTCGGCGAAGCAGTAGCCCTGGTCGACGCCGTAGTCGCGGCCGACCGCGACGATGCGCTGCAGCGCGGCGAGCGGCGTGCCGATCAGCTCGACGTCGCGGATGCGCCGCTCGACGCCGGTCTCGACGTCGATCATCGTCACGTCGGCCAGCTCGCCCTTGAACACCTGGAAGTCGTAGTCCGAGGTCGTCGTCTCGCCGGCGCGGATCGAGTTGATCACGACCGCGTGCCGGCGCCCCTGCTCGCGCGCGATCTCGAGCAGCCGCTGCCGCAGCGTCGACCACGGCAGCCCGGCGACCTCGCGGCTGCGGACGATCAGGTTGCCCATCCGCGCCATCGGCCGCTCCACGCCGTCGTGCCGGCCGTGCCCGTTCGAGCGGGCGCTGCCGGGGAGCGGCGCGCGGCTCGAGAGGAAGCCCTTGAGCACGCCGTCCTCGACGAGCGTCGCCCGCTGCGCGCGCACGCCCTGGTCGTCGACGCGGTAGCTGCCCCACAGCTCCTCGCCGTGCTCGCTGCGCGTGGTCGTCGGGTCGTCGTGGACGTCGAGCCCGCGCGGGAGGATCCGCTCGCCGAGCTTGTGCGCGAAGGTCTTGGCCTCGCCGCGCGCGATCAGCCGCTCGCCCTCGAGGCGGTGCCCGAGCGCCTCGTGAAACAGCGTGCTCGCGGCCTGTCCTGAGAGCAAGGCCGGCCCGATGACCGCGCCGGGGCTGTCGGCGGTCTGCAGCTCGTGGAGGTCCGCGAGCACCGCGTCGACCAGCCTGGCCACGCCCTCGCGCCCGGGGACCGCGTCGACCGAGCGAAAATAGCGATCGCGCGAGCCCTCGACGTACACGCCGTCGTCGGAGAGGATCCAGCCCTCGGCGCCGACGCGCACGTACACGTCCTCGGTCAGCACGCGCGTGCCCTCGCTCGTCACGAGCCAGCGCTGCGTCCGCGTCGCCGAGAGCGTGAGGTCGGGGTCGTAGACCTCGGGGTGCTCGAGGAAGCGCCGCGACAGCTCGACGAGCGCCTGCGTCCACGCCTCCCGGGGGAACGGGTCGTGGGAGAGCGGCTCGATGTGGACGACCGGCCGCTCGCGGGTGAGCGCGCCGACCTCGTGCCGAAGGTGCTCGCTGACCAGCGCCTTGCGGTGGTCCCAGTAGTCCTCGAGCGCCTCGTCGAACTTGAGCTGGGTCAGCTTCCACAGCGCGATCTGCAGCGCCTGCAGCTCGAGGTCGTCCGGCGCGTCGATCCAGTCCACGCTCTCGCGCTCGTCGGCTCGGTCGTCGAGCCCGCCGTCGATCACGTTGTCGAACTGATAGTTGCCGACGCGGATGTCGCAGTAGATCGTGCTGCGGGTCGACGCGCGGTCGCGCCACAGCGCGCCGTAGGCGGCGCTCAGGCTCAGCGTCTCGACGCGTCGAAGCGCGTAGAGCATCTCGTACGGGCGCGGCGAGCCCGGCACGACGAGGCCCTTGAGCGAGCGCTCGAGCTCTCGCGTCATCACGTTGAGCACGTCCTCCGCCGGCGGGATGCTGCCGGCGTGCGCGGTGTTGCGCTTCGTAAGCGGGATCGTCATGGAGAGCTCAGCCATACCCAGCCCCCCCCGGGCGTGGCAAGCGAACCCTGTCGCTGCGGTCACACGGACCGCGCGGACGCACGCAGGGCTCGCGCGATCGCCCGCGGCGGCGCTCCCGCGAGGTCAGTTTCGGCCCAGGGCGCGCGGCATCGGTCAGGCGCCTTCCGCGGGTTCGGCCGCCGGGCCCGCGTCGGCGGGCGCCGACTTCTTCCGCGCCGCTTTCTTCCGCGCCGCGCGATCCTGGTCGTCGCGATCGTAGGCGAGGATGATCCGCTGCACGAGCGCGTGCCGCATGACGTCGGCCGCGGTGAAGTGACAGATCGCCACGCCGTCGACGCCGCGCAGGATCTTGATCGCGTGGGCGAGCCCGCTGCGCTGCCCGTTCGGCAGGTCGAGCTGGGACGGGTCGCCGGTCACGACCGCCTGCGTGCCCTGGCCGATGCGCGTCAGCAGCATCTTCATCTGCTCGGCGGTCGTGTTCTGCGCCTCGTCGAGGATCACGAAGGTCTCGCTGAGCGTGCGACCGCGCATGTACGCGAGCGGCGCGACCTCGATGGTGCCGTGCTCCATCATCCGCATGACCTTCGGGCCGTCGAGCATGTCGTTGAGCGCGTCGTAGATCGGCCGCATGTACGGGCTGACCTTCTCCTCCAGCGTCCCCGGGAGAAACCCCAGGTGCTCACCGGCCTCGATCGCCGGGCGCGTGAGGATGATGCGCCGGACCTTCTTGTCGATCAGCTGGCGCACGGCCATGGCGACCGCGAGGTAGGTCTTGCCCGTGCCCGCCGGCCCGACCCCGAAGGTCAGGTCGAAGCGCCGCAGGCAGTCGACGTAGTTCTTCTGCGCGAAGGTCCGCGGGACGATCGGGCGCTTGCTCCCGCGCGTCGTGATCACGACGTCCTGGAACACCGCGCGCAGCTCGGCGCCAGGGTCGCGCCGCAGGATCTCGAGCCCGCGGGAGAGGTCTCCGGGCCGGACCGGCGTCCCCGCGTGCGCGAGCCCGTACATCTGTCGCAGCAGGCGCTCGACGAGCAGCGCCGCGGCCTCGTCCTCGCACTCCAGCGTGATCTCGCTGCCCCGGATGTGCACGCGCACGCCCGTCTCCTGCTGGAGCGTCGTGACGCCGGTGCTCTTCGCGTTCTTGCCGGGGGACCCGAGGATCTGCTGGAGCGGTACGTGGTCGTCGAACTTGAGCTTGATCGGGGTCGGCAATGCAGCTCCGCTACTCGGCAGTTCGCGGTCGCGCGCGCGGGCGCGTCGCGGGCCACCGAACATACACTACTCACCCGCCCGCGTAACCCCGGGCGATCTTCCCCCGCCCGCCCGCGCGTCCGCCGGTACTATCCCGCGCGTGACCGGAGGCCTCCCATGACCGACGCAGACGCTCGCGAATCCGCGCCCGCGCGCGACGTCGAGGACCACCGACCCCACGGGCTGCGCGACGGCCTCGCCGGGCTCCGCGACCTCATGGACCGCCTGCTCGGCGACGCGGGCTGCCCGTGGGATCGCGAGCAGTCGCTCGAGTCGCTGCGCCCGTACCTGCTCGAGGAGGCCCACGAGGTGCTCGACGCGCTCGACCGCGGCAGCCCCGACGCGCACCGCCGCGAGCTCGGCGATCTGCTGTTTCAGATCGTGTTCCAGTCCGCGCTGCAGGAGCGCGCCGGTCACTTCGACATGGACGGCGTCATCGAGGGGATCCGCTCCAAGATGATCCGCCGCCACCCCCACGTGTTCGCGCCCGAAGGGCGTGACGCGCCCCGACCGAGCACGCCCGCGGAGGTCGACGCCCTGTGGCGCGCCAGCAAGGCCCGCGAGCGCGCGAGCGCGGACGCCCCCGCCGACCCGCTCGCCGGGATCCCGCGCTCGCTGCCCGCGCTGCGCCGGGCGACGCGACTGCAGGACCGCGCCGCGACGGTCGGCTTCGACTGGCCCGACGCCGACGGCCCCAGGGCCAAGATCGAAGAGGAGCTGCGCGAGCTCGACGAGGCCGTCGCGCGCGGCGACCTCGACGGCGCGCGCGAGGAGCTCGGCGACCTGCTGTTCGTCATCGTCCGCTACGCGTCCAAGCTCGGCCTCGACGCCGAGGACTCGACCCACTCGACCTGCGCGAAGTTCGAGTCGCGCTTCGGGCACGTCATGCGCCGGTGCTGGGCGCAGGGCCTCGACCCGCGCCGCGACGCGCTCAGCCTCGAGCAGCTCGACGCGCTCTGGGACGAGGCCAAGGCGCTCGAGCGCCGACGGTCCTGAGTCGTCGTGAGTCGTCCTGACTCGTCCAGACTCGTCCGGACTCGTCCGGACGCGATGCGACCTGGACC
The DNA here is from genome assembly GCA_020633295.1 of Myxococcales bacterium. Lineage (GTDB taxonomy): Bacteria > Myxococcota_A > Polyangia > Nannocystales > Nannocystaceae > JACKDW01. The sequence continues at coordinate 26,933 of JACKDW010000026.1, forward strand.
CACGCCCACCCTCGCGTGGGTTCGCGCGGACGTACGCGCAAAACAGGCGTCGGGGGCAGCTCCCCCCACGCGCGCCGCGAGGTAGCAAACGCCGCGCGCGCTGCGAATGATTACCAGCGCGTCCGCTCTCGTCCGCACGAGTAGGGTCCTACGCCCGTTCAGTGGCCGCTCTTATCGACTTCTCATAGGCTTCTTATGACCGCGATGCCCACGTCCCTGATGCTCTTTCAGCCAGCTCTCCCGGTGCGCTACCGCTGGGATGAACGGCTGGACGAGCGCGAGCACGCCGCCGCCGCACGTCACCTCGTCGCCGCGCGCGACGCCCTCAACCTCGCGCTGCTCTGCGTCGAGGGCGAGGCCGGGCAGGAGCGCGCCGCCCAGGCCCGCAGCTTCATGGTCGAGGCCGTCACCGCGATCAGCCGCGCCCGGATCTACATCCCCGGGCTGCGCAGCTACTCGGTCCCGGTGATCATGGCGACCGTCCCCGAGATCGAGGCCGAGTTCGCGCGCCTGCACCAGATGGCGACGCGCCTGCTGTGGTGGAATCACGCCTGGTTGCCTGTGCGCCGCCAGGCCACGCCGCTCGAGCCCGAGGACGAGGCCCAGCTCGCGGTGCTCATCCAGGACCTCGCCCGCAACGCGCGGATCGATCGGGCGCTGCGCTACCGCCACATCGCGGCCGCCGTGTTCCTGACCGCGCTCTTCCCCCTGCTCGGCATGCTCGCCGCCGGGCTCGCCGCCGGGGTGCTCGCCGCCTTCATGGCCGCGTGGACGCTCGCCCGCGAGGCGCGACGCACCGCCGCGCTCGGCCGCCCGTAGCCGCCGCTCACCGTCGCCGCATCGGATCGTGCAGCGGGAGCTCATCAGCGCGCGCCTCCTGGACGTAGCGCGCGCGCAGCTCCGCGACCAGGTACACCGATCCGCACACCCACAGCTCCCCGCCCCGCGCGAGCAGCTCGTCGCACGCCCGCGCGAGCGCCGGCGCGTCGGCGCGCTCGTGGACGGCGGTCACGGCACACGGGCTCTCGATGGTGCGAGGCTCGCGAGCCCCGTCGGCCGACGCCCGCGTGAGCCAGATCGGCGCGCCCAGCCGCGCGAGGATCGCGAGCATGCCGCCCGCGTCCTTGTCCTCCATGCAGCCGAACACGATCGCGCGCTCGCGTTCGCTCGCCGACGGGAACGCCTCGGCCAGCGCCGCCACGCCGTCGAGGTTGTGCGCGACGTCGAAGACGACCGAGCCATTCCCCCAGGCGACGCGCTCGAGCCGACCCGGCCAGCGCACGCCGTCGAGCGCCGCGGGCCCGCGGGCGCCGATCGACGCGCAGGCCGCCGCGACCGGGCCCGCCGTGACGTCGGCGAGCGCCTCGATCGCCGCCAGCGCCAGCGCGCCGTTGATCCGCTGATGCGCGCCGGGGAGGCCGCGGGGCGGGCGAGACAGCGGCGACACGACGCGCAGCGAGGCGCCGCGCGCAACCGCGACGCGCTCGATCACCGCGCGCGCCTCCGGGCGCTGCGGCGCGCTCACGCAGGGGGCGTCCGCGCGGATCACCGCCGCCTTCTCCCCGGCGATCGCGGTGATCGTGTCGCCGAGGTAACGCGCGTGATCGTGGCCGATCGAGGTGATCACGGTGACGCGCGCATCGCCGACGCGCGTCGCGTCGAGCCGCCCGCCGAGCCCCGCCTCGAGCACCAGCACGTCGACCGCGCGCGCCGCGAAGGCGCGCATCGCCGCGAGCGTGATGACCTCGAAGAAGGTCAGCGGGCGCGCCGATATACATGACTCGATCGACAGGACCGCCTCGACATGTCCCTCGAGCGCTGCGTCCGAGAGCGGCGCGCCGTCGACGCGCACGCGCTCGCCGACGCGGTGCAGGTGCGGGCTCGTGTACAGCCCGACGCGCAGCCCGGCGCCCGTGAGCGCGTGGGCGCACATCGCCGCGGTCGAGCCCTTGCCGTTGGTCCCGACCACGTGGATCGCCGGCACGTCGCCCGCCGGCCGGCCGAGCGCGTCGAAGGCCGCGAACACGGCGTCGAGCTCGAGCTCGACGCCCAGCGAGCGCCGCTCGTGCAGCGCCCGCTGCCACGCGGGCGCGCTCACGCGGGCGCGGCGGACTCGCGCGCGCCGCTGGACCCCGCGCCCGACGCGTCGGGCTCACCGCGCGCCTGCTCGGCCTCGGGCGAGGGGCGCTCGCCGCGGAGCAGCCGCAGGAGCAGCCCGATGTGATCGCGCAGCTCGAGCCGGCTGACGATGCGATCGATCATGCCGTGCTCGATCAGGAACTCGGCGCGCTGGAACCCGCCCGGGAGCTCCTGGCCGATCGTCTGCTGGATCACGCGCGGCCCGGCGAAGCCGACCAGCGCGCCGGGCTCCGTCAGGATGACGTCGCCGAGCATCGCGAAGCTGGCCGCGACGCCACCTGTCGTCGGGTGCAGGCAGACCGAGACGTAGGGGATGCCGCGATCCCGCAGGCGCCCGCGCGCCGCCGAGGTCTTCGCCATCTGCATCAGCGAGAGGATGCCCTCCTGCATGCGCGCGCCGCCCGAGGCCGAGAAGATCACGACCGGGATGTCGCGCTCGAGCCCGCGCTCGAACACCCGCGTGACCTTCTCGCCGACGACCGAGCCCATCGAGCCGCCCATGAACTCGAACACGAAGAAGCCCGCGCTGACCGGCACGCCGGCGACGCGCCCGACCCCGCTGGCGAACGCGTCACCCTTGCCCGCGTTCTTCTCGGCCTTCTTGACCCGGTCCTTGTAGGCTTTCTGATCCTGGAACTGCAGCGGATCGCCCGAGCGCAGCTCGAGGTCCAGCTCCTCCCAGCTGCCCTTGTCGAGCATCGCCGCGATGCGCTCGCGGGTCGGCAGCGGGTGGTGATGCCCGCACACCGGGCACACGCGGAGGTTCTGCACGAACTCCTGCGAGTACGTGATCTCCCCGCAGCCGGCGCACTTCGTCCACAGGCCGCTGCCCATGGACACCTTGTTGCCGGCGGACTCGCGGTCGAGAGGTTGTTTCTTTCGTCGCCACCAGGCCATGGACGTCTGTCTGCCTTCGCGCGCCGTCGGGCGGCGTCACCGAACTCGGAGACCCGCCACGCCGTCGCCGCCGGGCATCATCCCCCTGGCCCCGAATGTTGGCAAGCGCCGTTGCTCGCGCGGCCGCGCCCTGCTATCGCAGGGCCGCGTCACGCCTGTCTCGCCGGCTCCGAGCACGACCGATGAGATCGCACACGCATGGCGAAGAAACGCCCAGAAAGTGAGACCACGCGTGAACCCCCCTTCACACCCGGCTGACGCTCCGGCGCTGACCTACCGCGACGCGGGCGTCGACATCGACGCGGGCAACGAGGCCGTCCGGCGCATTCGCAACCTGGTCGCAAAGACTCATCGCCCCGAGCAGGAGGGCCTCGACGGGCTCGGCGGCTTCGCCGGTCTCATGGCCTTGCCCGCGGGCTTCGCCGAGCCCGTGCTGGTGTCCTGCACCGACGGCGTCGGCACCAAGCTGCTCGTCGCGATCGCGCTCGATCGCCACGACACCGTCGGCGTCGACCTCGTCGCGATGTGCGTCAACGACCTCCTGGTCACCGGCGCGCAGCCGCTGTTCCTGCTCGACTACATCGCGACCGGCCGCGTCCGCCCCGAGCTCGTCGAGTCGCTCGTGCGCGGCGTCGTCGACGGCTGCGTCCAGGCGGGCGCGAGCCTGCTCGGCGGCGAGACGGCCGAGCTCCCCGGGATGTACCAGGACGGCCACTACGACCTCGCCGCGTTCGCGGTCGGCGTCGTCGACCGCGCGCGCGTCCGCGGACCGCAGGCGGTGCGCGCCGGCGACATCGCCATCGGCCTGCGCTCGAGCGGGCTGCACAGCAACGGCTACAGCCTCGCGCGCAAGGCCCTGCTCTCGCCGGAGCACGCCGGGCTCTCGCTCGACGCGGCGCTCCCCGGCGGCGCCGGCGAGACGGTCGGCGACGCGCTGCTCGAGCCGACGCGGATCTACGCGCCCGCCTTCTCGGCGCTGCGCAGCCTCGACGCCCGCGTCGCGCCGGCCGAGCAGGCGCTCCGCGGCGCCGCGCACATCACCGGCGGCGGGCTGCTCGAGAACCCCCAGCGCGCGCTCGCGGACTCGCTCGCGGTCGAGCTCGACCTCACGCGCGTGCCGCTGCCGCCTATCATCACCTGCATCTCCGACCAGGGCGTCGCGCCGGCCGAGCTGCGCCGTACCTTTAATTGCGGCCTCGGGATGATCCTCTACGTCGCGCCCGAGCAGCGCGCGCCCGCGCTCACGGCCCTCGAGCGCGCGGGCGAGGCCCCGATCGAGCTCGGCCGCGTCGTCCCGCGCGAGTCCCCGAGCGCCCCGCAGGTCCGCTTCGCGGGCGAGTAGCCATGGCCACGCGCACGAGCCAGTTCTACGACCTCATCGTCCTCGGCTCGGACCTCGCCGGGCTCGTCGCCGCCGCGATCGCGTCGCGCCGCGACCAGCGGGTGCTCATCATCCCCGACGCGGATCCGACGCAGTCGTTCTCGCTGCCGGCGGAGCGCGGGAGCCCGGCGTTCACCGTCAGCGTCGAGACGGCCCCGTGCCTCGGCCTCGACGGCGCGCCGGTCCGCCGCGCGTTCGAAGAGCTCGGCACGTGGCAGCAGGTCCGCCGCAGCGTCAAGCCGCTGCGCGGGCGCCTGCACTACGCGCTGCCCCAGCACCGCCTCGACCTCCGCGCGGACCTCGAGAACCTGTCCGAGGAGCTCACGCGCGAGTGGCCCGGGGATCCGGTCGAGGACGCCTGGTCGCGGCGCATGGCGACCAGCGAGGGCGCGCTCGAGTTCGCCGAGTCGCTGCTCGCCAGCGATCCGCTGATCGCCGCCGACGCGCTGTGGGGTCACCGCTTCCGCGCGCGGACCGAGCCGCTGCGCCCGACCCCGAGCCGCGACGACATGGCGCCCCTGCCCGCGCCGCACCCGCTGCGGCGCGTCGCCGCGGCGACGCTGCCCTGGCTCATCGATCTCGATCCGGCGCAGCTCGACTGGTCGGTGCAGGAGCGGCTCGTCTCGCGCTGGTTTCGCGGCGCCGCCGACTACCGCGGCGGCCTCGCCGAGCTGCGCGCGCACATCCTCCAGCGGTTCAAGAGCCAGGCCGGCGACGTCAAGCCCAACCTCCGCGTCGCCGAGCTGCACATCAGCCGCGGCAAGGTCACCGGGCTCTCGCTGCTCGGCAAGCGCGAGCGCTACGGCTGCGAGCACCTGCTGCTCGCCTGTGATCCGCGCGCGCTGCTGCTGGGCGCCGGCGGCGGCGCGAGCTCCCGCGCGGGCGAGTCCGGCGTGCTGCCTACGGGCGCCCTGCCCGAGGCCACGCTCGCCGCGCTCGACGCGGTCACCACCGTCGGCTACCGCTACGTGCTCGCGCTCGCGCTCGCGCCCGACGGGCTCTCGCCCGCGCTCGACGGCGTCGTCGTTCATGTCCCGGAGGACAGCGACTGCTTCGGCGCGTCGTACCTGCGCCTCGCGCCCAGCAAGGATCCCCGCGCGCTGCGGCTGCTGACGATCACGCACGTGCTCCCGGCCGGCGCGGAGCTCGAGCGCGCGCGCGAGCGAGTGCTCGACGGCCTCGACCGCGCCGGCGTGCTGCCCTTCGTGCGCCCGCACGTCCACGCGATGCTCTCCCCGCACGACGGCCTCGGCGTCACCGACGGCCTCGGCCGCGCCCACGGGCGCGCGCCGCCGCCGGTCGGGCGCTGGCCGATGGCGCCGCTGTACGCCCACGCGCGCGCCGACGCGCCGCTCGGCGTCGGCCTGCTCCCGCACTCATCGGGCCTTCGAAACATGTACTTTGCGTCACGCATGACGCTGCCCGGCCTCGGGCTCGAGGGCCAGTTCGCCGCCGGCCTCACGGCCGCGAGCCTCGTCGCGCCGGCGCCCGCCCAGGGCAAGACTCGCCGCCTGTTCCGCCGCTGAGCGCCGCGCGCTCCTTGCAAGCTCAGGCAGGTTCAGGCCGCGTCGGCGGCGGCGACCGGGAGCTTCGCGCCCCCCTCGCCCGCGCCCGCGTCCGCCCCCGCGCCGAGCGGCGCCGTCTGCCCGCGCGGCACCGACACGCGCCGCACGACCGAGACGCCGCCGTTGCGCCACACTCGCAGCTCGGCCTCCGCGAGGCGTCGCGTGCCGTCCTCGCGGCGCACCACCAAGTGCGAGCCGTCGAGCCAGCAGCCCGAGTTGCCGTAGACGACCCCCTCGCACTCCACGAGCTCGCCGCGGTGGCTGTGCCCCATCAGCACCATGGGCACGCCCGTGACCTGCCCGACCTCCGCCGCGATCCTCGTCATGTCCTCATGGACATCTCGCTTCTTGCGCCGACGACCGACGCCCCGCATCGCGAAGAAGCCGGCCAGCAGCCCGAGCGGCAGCGCTAACCACATCGGCGCGGTCAGCAGCCGCGCGATCCCGGCCACGACCGCCGTGACCGAGGCCAGCGTGAGCACGAGATCTAACGCGGTCACGCTGAGCACCCCGCCCACGGTCGCCGAGCTGGGCGGCGGCGCCATCGCCTCGATCGCGGTGAGCGCGCTCATCTGTAACCCAGCGTTCTGGGCGACGCGCTCCAGCCGCTCCTGATGCTCGGTGCGCCCGGCCTTGTCCACGCGCCCCGTGCGGACCCACAGCGCCATCATCCGGCCGATCATCCGCAGGTACAGCAGCACCACGTAGATCATGAAGCGGAACCCGCGGGCGCCCGCCCAGCGCAGGTAGTCCATGGCCGAGTAACGATCCGGCGCGTCGTAGTCGATCTCGGGGACGAGGTTCGTGAAGCCGCGCGTGGCGACCTCGGCGATCGACTGCACCAGTCGCCCCTGCCGCGTCGGCGACAGCGAGGCCTGCGTCGCGCAGGCGGCGTCGAAGTTGTGACCGTGCTCGATCCAGGCCCCGCCCTCCTCCAGAAGAAACCACGGGACGAAGCGCACGCGACCCGGCTCGAGGTCGTCGAGTCGGGTGGTCCCGGTCCGCGTGACGGCCTCCGGATCCAGGGGCTCCTCGCGCTCGACTCCCTCCTCCAGACGATTCGCCAGCGCCCGGCGGACCTCCGGATACAGCAGCTCGGCGTCGTGGTTGCCGGCCACGAACACGATCCCGTGGCCGGCCGAGAGGAAGCGGATCAGCGCGTCTTCGACCCCCGGATAGGCGTCCAGCGCCGCGTGCAGGCGATGCACGGCCAGCTCGGCGCCGCGGATCTTCTTGGACCGCGCCCGATCGACCCCCGGGACCAGCTCGATGTTCCAGAAGTCGATGAAGTCGCCGTTGACGATCAGCTGCCAGGGGCCGCCCTCGGCGATGTAGTGGTCGAGGAAGCGCGGCAGGCTCTCGTCGATGCGGGCCGCCAGGTGCACGTACTCCCCCCGAAGCCGCGGCTTCAGGTGCGAGCCGAGGTGCAGATCGCTGATCAGCAGGAGGTCTCGAGAGGGGACGCCCACCCGTCTACAATTGTACGCGGGAAGCACTCGCGCCAGGCGCGCGAGACGCCCTCCCAACGCACGCCAGTTGTGGTATAGCCCAATAGAACAGTGTCACTGCCGGGATTCGCGGGATCTTGTCGCCCGCGCAAGCACGCGCAACGCGCGCTTGCGCCTGATTGATCATTCCCGCGCGTGTCGGCACGGTGTCCACGGGCATCTGTTCGCCTCCTGCTCGCCGTGTTTGCGCCATGCTGAAACAACTCGCCTTCGCCGCAGTTTTCGCCTTCACGCTGGGGCTGTTCGCCTACAACCTCACGCACTTCATCAAGATCGCCGCGCTCGGTCGCCCGGCGGATCTGAAGGAGAGCTGGGGCCAGCGGATTCAGAGCCTCATGACCTTCTTCTTCGGCCAGCGCAAGGTCGCGGAGGAGCGGCGCAGCTACCACCACCTGCTGATCTACTGGGGCTTTCTGATCCTCTCGATCGCCTCGCTCGAGATGTTCATGCAGGGCCTGCTCGGCGAGTGGTTCAACTTCAGCTACCTGATCACGACCGCGGGCTACCAGTACCTCGCGCTCGTCATCGACTGGGCCAACCTCGTCGTCGTCACGGTCATGGTCTACGCGATCATCCGGCGCATCGTGCAGCCGGCCTTCGTGCCCATGAGCCTCGACGCGATGCTGATCCTCGGCGCCATCTCGCTGCTGTGCATCAGCCACTTCGGCTACCACGGCTTCCACATGGCCCAGGCGGGCCACTACGACTGGTCGCACCCGATCTCCGGTCGCTTCGCCGCGCTCGTCGGCGCCCAGCAGCTAGAGCCCTACCAGCGCAGCATCAATCCTGACACCGCCCACCTCATCTCCGAGACGTTTTGGTGGGTCCACGTCGGCATCCTGCTCGGCTTCCTCAACTACCTGCCCTTCAGCAAGCACATCCACGTGCTCGGCTCGGCGCCGAACATCCTGCTGCGCAACCAGGGCCAGCGCGGCGCGATGCCCAAGGTCAAGCTGTTCGACGACCCGCCCAAGCCCGAGGACGGCGAGGACGAGGACGACAGCTACGGCGAGGAGGAGGGCGAGCCCCTGATGCAGAACTGGGGCGTCGGCAAGATCGAGCAGTTCACCTGGAAGAGCCTGATCGACAACTACTCCTGCACCGAGTGCGCCCGCTGCACCTCGTACTGCCCGGCCTTCGCCACCGACAAGCCGCTGAGCCCCATGCACCTCATCCACGACCTCAAGGATGAGATGAAGGATCGCGGCAGCAAGCTGCTCCAGCTCAAGGCGCTCGGCGTCGACATCCGCAAGCTGGAGCTCGACGAGCACGTCGAGGCCGAGGACTACGATCCCGAGAACTACGACCAGCCCGACGAGGACGAGGACGAGGGCGACGAGGACGGCGACGAGAGCGGCGAGGCCAAGGAAGCCGCGAAGCCAGCGCGCCCCGAGGACGGCCCCAACAAGGACCTCATCGCCCAGATCAAGAAGGAGCTGCGCACGGCGCCGCCGCTCGTCGGCGGGCGCATCAAGGACGAGACCCTCTGGGCCTGCACCACCTGCGGCGCCTGTCAGGAGGTCTGTCCGGTGTTCATCGACCACCCGCTCAAGATCCTGCAGATGCGCCAGTGGATCGTCCTCAACGACGAGACGGGTCGCACCCCGGGTGAGGCCTCGAACGCGCTGACCAACATCACCAATTCAGGCAACCCCTGGGGCATGCCCGAGGACGACCGCATGGCCTGGGCCGACGGTCTCGACGTCCCCGAGATCGAGGATAACCCCGGCGCCGAGTACCTGCTGTTCGTCGGCTGCGCCGGCGCCTACGACGACAACGCCAAGAAGACCACGCGGGCGTTGGTCGCGGTCCTGCGCGCCGCCGGCGTCACCTTCGCCGTCCTCGGCAAGCAGGAGAAGTGCACGGGCGACACGCTGCGGCGCCTCGGCGACGAGATGAACTTCCAGATGCTCGCCGCCGAGCAGGTCGAGCTCCTGAACGAGAACAAGGTGACCAAGGTCATCGCCACCTGCCCGCACTGCTTCCACGTGATCAAGAACGAGTACCCGCAGTTCGGCGGCGAGTACGAGGTCATCCACCACAGCCAGCTGATCACGCACCTGCTCGACAGCGGCAAGCTCAAGGTCGACAACCCGCTCGAGAAGCGGATCACCTACCACGACAGCTGCTACCTCGGCCGCTGGAACCAGGTCTACGACCAGCCGCGCTCCGTGCTGCAGGCGGCCACGCGCGGGCGCGGCTCGTTCACCGAGCTCACGCGCAACCGTGAGCATGGGTTCTGCTGCGGCGCCGGCGGCGGCCGCATGTGGATGGAGGAAGAGCCGAGCAAGCGCGTCAACATCAACCGCGCCAAGGAGATCGCGGAGAGCGGCGCCAACGCGGTCGCGGTCGGCTGCCCGTTCTGCAACACGATGATCTCCGACGGCATGAAAGCGGTCGGCAAGGAAGAAGAGATCGAGGTCATGGATCTCGCCCAGGTCATCGCCGCGACCCTGCCGCAGCAGGACGACGCGGGCGCGGAGGCGTCGGCGTGAGCGGCCCGATCGGCGCCGCGATCGAGCGCAAGCTCGGCGATCGCTTCGCGCCCGCGCACCTCGAGGTCATCAACCAGAGCCACATGCACAGCGTCCCGAAGAACTCCGAGACGCACTTCAAGGTCGTCGTCGTCAGCGATCAGTTCGCGGGTCAGGGACTGGTGCATCGTCATCGCGCGATCAACCAGACGCTCGCCGACGAGCTGGCGGCGGGTGTGCACGCGCTCTCGATCGAGGCCCTGACACCGGCGCAGTGGGAGGCCCGCGGTGGCGCGATCCGACCGTCGCCGCCGTGCCTCGGCGGCTCCAAAGCAGATCGCTGACCATCGCGCGGCTGCGCCCTGGGACGCGCGCGAACACCGTCTTGGACCACCGATCCGACTCGCGGATTTGTTCCACGATCGGGCTTGACAGTCGAAGAGCATTAGCGCATCTTCCCCTGCACTCAGGGACCTACCGCCCTGGACAAAAAATCTTCCCGGATCGTCTAATGGTAGGACAGCAGATTCTGGTTCTGCTTATCGAGGTTCGAATCCTTGTCCGGGAATCGGGGTCCTGGCCTGACACACCCCCGAACTTTGGCCCCATGGTCTAGCGGTCAGGACGTCGGCCTCTCACGCCGAAAGCTCGGGTTCAATTCCCGGTGGGGTCACTCAAGCGGTCATCGCCAACGCGATGGCCGCTTTTTTTTCGACGGGCGCTCAAGCGAACGGGCCCACGGCGCAGCTCGTGAGTCGTTTTCCGGGCCTCGTTTCAGACTCTAGTTTCAGAGTCATTTTTCAGACTCATTTTTCAGACTCTTTAAAGAGTCACGCCACAACACCCGAAGGTGTTGTGGCGCGAGGTTGATCGCTACGAGGTGCGGAGGATCCGCGGAAGTAGAGTTGCTGACTCACCGATCATGAGATCGGGGCGCGCGAGTCAGCGCGGCTACTTCCGCGCCATGTACAATGAGTTAGACGCCCGGGTCCGGGATTTATCCGGAGTTTTTTTTCACTTCGATCATTTCTCGACCGTCGCCTCGTCCCCCCGGGGCGACCGCCGCGCGCGCGTCGCCGCGCGCACCCGCTAAACCGTCGCCAATACTTCGGTTTCCCAACCAAATACTGGTATCGTTCACCCGCGTGGGGGGCACAAGACCACAGCGTTTGGCCACCAGGAGGCTATCCTGATGCCAGACATGTCCGCGGGCCTTGTGCACGCCCGTGAGATCTTGAGCGATGACGAACTCGGAATTTCGAAGGGCGTTGAGCGTCCCTTCGAGTTCGACCCAGGCGTAGGTCTCTCGCCGCTCGTCATCAGCTTTCCCCACGTCGGTCTCGAGTGGCCGGGTGATTTCGAACGCCCGCGTCCTCAGGTCAACTTCGGGCGCAACGCCGACTTCGAAGTGCACACCCTGTATCGGATCGCACAAGATCATGGTGTCGCGCGGGTGCGCGCTCGTTTCAGTCGACTTCTTGTGGACCTCAATCGCGCCGAAGACGATGTCAGCGCGACCCTGGTCCCCGACCACCCTGCCCCGCGGCCGCGACCACGCGTGTTCCCGCGGCGCGCGAGCGCCCTCTCCTGGAACAGCGCCCGTGCGAGGAGCGCGGCGATTCCGAATCGCGGCGTCGTCTGGGACACTGCGGTCGGCAACATCCCGATCCTCGTCCCGCCGCTGTCTTACCGTGAGCTCGAGCAGCGGCTCACTCGCTACTACCGCCCCTACCACCAGGCCCTCGAGATCTTGTTGCGACGGCGACGCGAGCACTTCGGCTACGCGATCCTCCTCGACGCCCACAGCATGCCGGGCTCCGTCGCGGGCGATCTGATTCTCGGTACGCTCGAGGGCGGCTCGTGCAGCGCCGCCCTCGAGAAGGCCGCGCTCACGGCGCTGCGAGGTGGGGCATCGCGCCTCGATGTCCGCCTGAATGACCCGTATCGCGGCGGTGAACTTGTCCGGCGCTTTGGTAGACCCGAGGAAGGGTTTCACGCGTTGCAGCTCGAGGTGAGTCGCGCGCTCTATATGGACGAGCACAGCCTCTCGCTGTGGCCCCAGGCGCGCGCGGGCTCCGCAACAAGGCCGGGCGAAACAGGCCGCGCGGCCTCGCGCCCCGAGCGACGCGAACGCGCGCTCCTCGGTGAGATCCTCGGGCGCGTCGAGGCCCTGGTGCAGGTCCTCGCCGCCCCACAAGTTCCGTGTCAACCCCGCACGTCGCCGCACCCTGGACATGCCCCGCGGCCCGAGCACGATGCAGCACGGCCGCGACCCGAGGTCACCAGCGAGCCGGCTGGCTCCCTTGTGTCCTCGGAGCGCGAAAGGATAAACTCGCGTCCAGTCACGCGCGACGCGAAGGAAAGGACTCGAGGCAGTGAATAACCCCCAAGGCACTAATAACGCCGACGCGTTTGACGACCTGCTAGGGCAACTCGTCGACGAGTTGGCAATGACTCCGACGATGGAGCCGGAGCCAGAGCCGGAGCCGGAGCCAGAGCCGGAGCCGGAGCCAGCGCCCCAAGCGGTCATGCCTCCGCCAGATTACGCGGAGCCTGCACCAAGCTCGAACAAGATGATTGGCATTGCAGGTGGTCTCGTCGCGGCCGCCATTGCAATCGGCGCTGTCATGTACATGCGCTCTGCTGCCGCCGAGGCCGAGGCCGAGAAGGAGAAGGCCCGCATCGAGGCGCAGAAGGAGATCGAGAAAGCCAAGGCCGAGGCGGAGGCCAAGGCCAAGGCTGCGGCGGCGGAGGTCGAGCGCGCCAAGGCCGAGGCTGAGAAAGCCAAGGCCGAGAAGGAAGCTGCGGACGCGGTCGCCGCGGCTGCGGCCGCCAACGCGGACGCGGCTGCCAAGAACGCTGCGGCCGCGGCCACGCCCGCCGAGGACACGTCTGGCGGATCGTCGTCGTCGCGTAACACCAAGAAGAAGAAGAAGTCCAGCGGCGGAAGCAGCGGCGGGACGAAGAAGCCCGCGCCGGGCAAGAAGAAGAAGGCGAAGTCCGTCGATCCGTTCGGCTAGGCGGTCAACCCGGGAGCACCAACGGTCATGAAGTCATTTCTGCGCGGAGCCCTCTCTGTTGTTCTGTGTGCCGGGCTGGCTACCCAGTCCTCGGTCGCCCTCGCCAACTTCGAGGATGAAGAGCTGCCGGACCCCTCGACCCTCAGCGACGAAGAGAAGCTCGAGTGGGCCAAGAAGCTCTACATCCAGGCGAAGGAGTTCCACGACAACGAGGACTATTACAACTCGGTGATCAAGTACGAGCAGGCCTACTCGTACGCGCCCGATAAACACGTCTTCGCCTACAACCTCGGCGTCGACGCCTGGGAGCTCAAGGACTGCGCGCGCGTGAAGCAGTACCTGCAGCTGTTCCTCATCAAGGATGAGGACAACGAGGATCTGCAGGCCGACGCGCGTGAGATCCTCAAGAAGGCCGACAACAACCCGGAGTGCATCACGGGTGGGCCCGGTGAGCCGGATCCCGGCCCTGGTGGTGGCGATCCTGACCCCGGGACGAAGGCCGCTCCCGTCGACACCGACGAGCCCGTGCTCACGGCCAAGAACGACGATTCGTCGGCGACCGATAGCGACAAGAAAGGGCCCTCCGGTCTCCTGATCGGCGGCGCCGTGCTGGCGGTGCTCGGCGCGGGCGCCCTCGGCGGAGGTGTCGGCACCACGATCGTCGGTAAGGGCACCGCCGACGAGCTCGGGACGCTCTCGACCCCAGGCTCAACCGGCTTCGTCAACCAGGGCTACGACCAGTCGATCGTCGACATGGAGAACAAGCTGAGCACGATGAACACCGTCTCGCCGATCCTCATCGGCGTCGGCGGCGCGCTGCTCGCCGGCGGCATCGCCATGATCGTGGTCGACGTGATGAACAAGAAGAAGGGTAAGGGGCACTACGCGAATAATCAGAAGGTCCAGCTCTCGGGCCTCGGTCTCGCCCCGTCCCAGGGCGGCGCGTCCGCGTCGCTGAGCCTCCGGTTCTAGTCTTTCTCGCGCTCCTTTCCTGCGCACCTTTCACGAGCATCGAAGTCCTTCACGGCGGCCCTTCCGGGGTCGCCGTGTTTTTTTGCCAAGATCCTGTAGGTTGTCGCGAACATGCCGAGGCACGCCTCCAGCTCACGGGCGAGCGAGCTCGAGCTCCTGCGGGAGCGCAGGAGCCGGGAACGCGGCGCGTCGTGGGCAGGCCGCCCGGCGAGCGTCGCCCTCGCCTACCCCAGCCCGTACCGCGCGGGGATGTCGAGCCTGGGCTTCCAGACGCTCTATCGCCAGCTCAACGAGGATGGCCTCCCGGTGCACCGCGCGTTCCTGCCGGACGCGTGGGAGCCCACGGCGCTGCCGTGGCCGCAGCCGCGGCGCCCGATCCTGTCGTATGAGACAGAGCGGCCGCTCTCCGAGTATCGCGTCATCGCGCTCTCGGTCGCCTACGAGCTCGAGATCGCGGGCGTGATCCGGATGCTCGATGGCGTCGGGATCCCGACGCTCGCCGCAGACCGCGGCCCGCGCGACCCGATCATCATCGCCGGCGGCCCGTTGACCTTCAGCAACCCGAGCGCGCTGCTGCCGTTCGTCGACGTCGTGATCTACGGCGAGGCCGAGGATCTGCTCCCGGAGGCGCTGCGGCGCATCCTCGACACGCGCCGACGCGCCGACGCGATCGCCTCGGTCACCACGCTGCCGAACACGACCGCGGGTGAGCGCGCGCCAGGATCGTGGCCCGAACTCCCTGCGCCCGCAGTCGCCGACAAGCAGCGCCTCCCGGCCTACTCCGCGATCCTGAGCCCGGACACCGAGCTCGCGGACATGTTCCTCGTCGAGCCCGAACGCGGCTGCTCGCGCCGCTGCGCGTTCTGTGTGATGCGACGCGACGTCGTCGGCGGGATGCGCCTGCTGAAGCGCGAGCGCCCGCTCTCGCTGATCCCGGAGGAGGCGCGTCGCGTCGGGCTCGTCGGCGCCGCGGTCACCGATCACCCGGAGCTCGAGCCGATGGTCGCCGACATCGTGAACTCAGGCCGCGGCGTCGGGATCTCGAGCCTCCGCGCGGATCGGCTGACCCCGCGGCTGCTCGAGGACCTCAGGCGGGGCGGCTACCGCACGATCACGGTCGCGTCGGACGGCATCAGCCAGCGCATGCGGGACGCGCTCGACCGCGGGATCAAGGAGGAGCACCTGCTCTCGGCCGCGCGCCTGATCCGGGCGCAGAGGTTCCCGCGCATGAAGATCTACGAGATGATGGGCGCGCCGGGCGAGACCGAGGAGGACGTCGACGAGCTGATCCGCTTCGCGCTGGAGCTCGCCAAGATCCAGCGGATCGTGCTGACCTTCTCGACCTTCGTCGCCAAGCGCAACACGCCGCTCGACGGCCAGCCGTTCGTGGGGGTGAAGCAGGCGGAGCGACGGCTCAAGAAGATCCGCGCTGGTCTCAAGGGCAAGGTCGAGATAAGGCCGCAGTCGCCCCGCTGGGCCCACGTCGAGTACCTCCTCGCGCAGCGCGGCCCCGAGGCCGGGCACGCGGCGCTGAGGGCCGTGCGCGCCGGCGGGCGCTACGCGGACTGGGTGCGCGCGTTCGCGGAGACGCCGGTGACGCCGCGAGCGCTGCGCTTCGGCGACGAAGCAGCTCGGGCGCGCCGCAAGGGCAAGGCCGCGCGCCCGCGACGGTGGCTGCCCGTGGTCCCGGCGACCTGAGCACCACGCGGGCCGGGAATCACGGCCTGGGGGCCAGGCGTAGGAAATTGGAACCACCCAGGCGCGGTGGTAGCGTGACGACGTGGCGCTAGGAACAGCAGCGGCCCTGATGGCGCTCCGGACGGTCGCCGCGCTCGAGCACATCGAGCCGGCGCAGACGGAGGACGGCCAGGCCATCGAGATCGCCGAGACCGAGACGCGCTTCATCGAGGCGCGCTGGCTCGAGACCTCGATCCACGCCGAGCCGTGGACGCCCGGGAAGCGCCTGGCGACCGTCACCCGGGAGACGCGCCTGCGCGTCCGCGGCGTCGTCGAGAGCCGCGACAGCCGCGGCTGCCACAACAAGCCGTGGTACGCGGTCTACCCCTTCGGCTTCGTCTGCTCCGAGCAGGCGCGCCCCACCGACGAGGCGCCCGACCACGGCCCCGCCGTGCCGCTGGAGAAGGATCGGCGCCTGCCCCACCGCTACATCGTGGTGCGCGAGGACGGCGTAGCGATGTACCGCGACAAGGAGGCGCTCGACAACGCCGAGGTCGCGCGCCGGCTGTCGAAGGGCATGACCTTGGCCGCCACGCGGCAATTCGAGTACGAGGGCGTCGAGTACGTCGAGACGGTCGACGGCCCGCTCGTCACGCGCGAGGGCGTGGCGTGGATGGGCGAGGGCTCGGAGTGGTCGGGGGTGCACATCCGCAACGCGGACGTAGGCCCCGCGTTCGCCTGGGTGTTCCGCGACAAGACGCCGGTGCACGTGGAGCCCGACGCGACCTCCGATCGCGCCGGCGCGCTCGCCCGACGCGCGCGCGTGCGCATCCTCGAGGTCGAGACGGACGCCCCCGACGACGAGGCGACGCTCGCCGACGCGAAGCTGCTGCGCGGCAAGAACAAGCCGCGCGAGCGCTGGGTCAAGATCGGCGAGCGGCGCTGGGTCGACGCGAGCCTGCTCAACGAGGTCCACGTCATCGAGCCGCCGGAGGGCGTGCTCGGCGACGCGCGCCTGCGCGAGCGCGGCAACGATCAGTGGATCGACGTCGACCTCGGCGAGCAGGTGCTGGTCGCGTACCGCGGCGACGCGCCCGTGTACGCGACGCTTATCTCGAGCGGGCGCGGCAGCCCGACGCCGCGCGGGGACTACCCGATCTGGGCCAAGGTCACGACGCTGACGATGGACAACCAGGGCTACGAGGACAACGCGTACATGGTCCAACATGTCCCGTGGGTCCTGTTGTTCCAGGGCCACAACGCGCTGCACGGGGCCTACTGGCACGACCAATTCGGCAAGCGCAAGAGCCACGGCTGCGTCAACCTCGCGCCGCACGACGCCCGCTGGGTGTTCGAGTGGGTCGCGCCGACCATGCACGCCGGCTGGACCGGCTACCTGCCGGGGGAGCTCGACCGCAGCGTCGTCGTCCACGTGCGCGACTCGAGCCAGCCGGAGGGCGAGCGCTTCGTGCAGGACCGACGGGTCGGTCCGCCGGACCGCGAGGAGGAGCAGCGCAAGCTCGAGGAGGCCGAGAAGCGCCGCGCGGCTGAGGCGGCCGAGGCCGCCAAGGAGACCGCTGAGGCCGCTGAGGCCGCGATCGGCAGCCCCGCCGCGCCCGAGCTCGCCGCGACGAAGCCAGGGCCGACCACGCGCGTCACGGCGCCGGTCCGCCGGATCCCGCGCGTGCCGCCCTCGGGCGACGGCAGCTGAGCCCGCGCGACCGGCCCCGCGAAGCTTGAGAGCCCGGGCGTCGCCGCGTACTCTCCGCCCATGCTCGCCTCGACCGGCCCTCGCGCCGGCGCCTCGCTGCGCCGCGCGGCACGAACGCTCCTCTGTGGTCTCGCGGTCGCCAGCGCGCCGCTCCTCGCCCTCAGCGCGACCGGGTGCAAACGCGGCCCCGCCATGCAGAAGGTCGAGGCGCCCGCGGCCGGCGTCACGCTGAAGTACGACTTCACGCCGGGCACGCGCTACCGCGGCCACGTCGAGCGCAGCGAGACGCTGCAATTCGTCGCCATGCCGGTCAACATCACGCGCTCGATCAAGTTCGACGTGACGCTGACGGTCCGGGGCAAGGATCCGAGCAACGGCGGCAACCTGCTGACCGCGAAGATCTCGAACGTCGACATCGTGTGGGGGATGCCGCCGCAGTCGCCCGTCGGCGTCTCCGAGATCAAGGCCTTCGCCATCCAGAACCTCAACAACTCCGAGGTCAACTTCAACGTCGACGACAACGGCAAGGTCGTCTACATGCCGAAGATCCCGGCGGACGTGTCGCCGGAGCTCACCGCGGCGATCCAGCAGGCGCTCGACGCCCTCGAGTTCTCGTTCTACGAGGTCCCGAACCGCCCGCTGAAGATCGGCGAGAGCTGGGACGAGGACAAGCAGCGCGGGCGCAAGGGCAAGCTCGGTCGCTACATCGAGGGCACGCTGACGACCACCGTCGAGGGGCTCTACAAGCTCGACAGCGGCCTCGAGGTCGCGCAGCTCGAGAGCAAGGAGACCGAGATCGAGACGACGACCGCGAAGTCGGGCAGCCACGAGGTCAAGCGCGAGGGCAAGGCGGAGTCGCTGTTCGCCACGGCCGAGGGCTACCTGCGCGAGCGCACGAGCGACTACACGACCTTCGACACGGGCAACTCGACGACCTTCACGAAGGTGCGCGTGAGCTGGTCCAAGACCGGCGCGGCGCAGGTCCAGGCGCCGACCGCGGTCGAGACCCAGACCATCAGCGACCCCTGCAACCCGGACTACGTCGGCCCCGAGGAGTGCCAGGCCGACGGCGCGACCGAGACGCAGAACATCAGCGACCCGTGCAACCCGGACTACGTGGGCCCGGAGGAGTGCAAGGCCGACGCGAGCCCGGACGCCGAGGCGGCGCCCGGCGGCAACGAGCCCTGATCGCGACCCGGGTCCGGCGTCAACGTCGCGGGACCCGCTTCGAGAGGCCGCACATGATCTCGTACGGGAGCACGCCGGCCCAGCGCGCGAGCTCGTAGATGCTGACCTGCTGCCGGCCTTGCTGCCCGAGCAGCGTCACGCGCTCGCCCTCTCGCGCACCTGGCAGATCGGTCAGATCGATCATCGAGGTGTCCATGGTGATGTTGCCGATCACGCGGCAGCGGTGCCCGCGGACGAGCACCTCGGCCTGCCCGGACATGCGCCGCGGGTAGCCGTCGGCGTAGCCGACCGGGACGATGCCCAGGCGCGAGGGTCGGCGCAGCTCCTCGCGGTGGCCGTAGGACACGCGCGAGCCCGCCGGCAGCTCGCGGATCCCGAGCACGCGGGAGTGCCAGCTCATCGCCATGCGCAGCCCCGGGAGCTCGACGGGCTCGCTCGAGGCGGCGCCGTAGAGCGCGATCCCGGGGCGGACCATGTCGTAGTAGGCGCGCGGGAGCCGGACTAACCCGGCGCTGTTGCACACGTGACGAATCCGCGGGTAGATGCCGTGGGCCACGAAGGTCTGGCACGCCTGCTCGAACTGCGCGAGCTGCCCGGGGCTGACCTCGTCGTCAGGCTCGTCGGCGCAGGCGAGGTGCGTCATGAGCCCCTCGACCTCGAGGGACGCGCCGCGCTCGCTCGTGAGCCAGTCGATCAGCACGCCGAGCTCCTCGAGGCGCAGCCCGAGGCGCGACATGCCGGTGTCGAGCTTGATGTGCACGCCGAGCCGCGGCGCGCCGCTGCGACGCACGGCCGCGGCCAGCAGCTGCAGGTGCTCGTGGGCCCAGACGACCGGCGTGAGGCCGCGGTGCACGATGACGTCCTCGGAGCCCGGGTGCACGCCGCCGAGCACGAGCACCGGCGCGTGCACGCCGGCCTGACGCAGCTCGACGCCCTCCTCGACCAGGCTGACCGCGAGGCCCCAGGCGCCGGCGTCGACGAAGGCGCGCGCGGACTCGATCGCGCCGTGCCCGTAGCCGTCGGCCTTGACGACCGCGAGCACGCGGCAGCGCTCGCCGATGTGGCGCTGGACGACGCGGAGGTTGTGGCCCAGCGAGCGCGCGTCGATCCGCGCGAAGGTCGGACGGATTCGCACCGCGTGGGCCCGACGGCGGTCGCCGCTGCGCCGATCCTGTCGTCGACGATCGACGGGCGCGTTCACGCGGCGCCTCCAGAGGATCGCGACAGCAGGGCGCGGGCTTCGACGACGCGGGACGTCACGGCCCCGGACGGTATCACGACGACGACCGGTGGTCGTACAGACCCCGTTGTAGTCCTGGGGGCCAGGCCGCCGAAGTCGTGTCGTCGTCGCTGCGCGCGGGCTCGCATCCCGCTCCTACGCGCCGGCGCGCGGCGATATTTCGCCGCCAGGGCCGTCCGCGCGCGCGCTCAGCCCATGAGGCTCTCGTTGAGGATCATCCGGCGGCCGCTGGAGCTGACGAGGCCGTTGCGGGCCATCGCGCTGAGCGTCCGCGACACGGTCTCGCGGCAGGAGCCGACCATGCGGGCCAGCTCGGACTGGGTCGGCACGGGCGCGAGGATCCAGCTGTTGCTGCTGTCGACGCGGCGACCTTGCCGACGGGCCAGGCGACGAAGGGTCCGGCGCAGGCGCTCCTCGACATCACAGAGCGCGAGCCCGCTGGCGACGGACTCGACGTCGCGGAGCTTGTCGTTCTGCAGCCGCATGAGGCGCATCGTCGTCTCGGGCTCACGCTTGAGGTGCTCGACCACGGCGTCGGGCGCGATCCGGAGCAGCTCGGTCTGCACGGCCGCGACCGCGGTCGTCGACATGCCGACGGCCCCGAGCGCGCACTCCTCTCCGAACACGTCGCCGGCGCCGAGCACCGAGAGGATCAGGTCGCGGCCGCCGTCGGCGACGCGCACGAGGTTCACGCGACCGCGCAGCACGATGTAGAAGCCGTCCGGCAGCTGTCCCTCGTTGACGATCACGCTGCCCGAGGTCTTGCGCAGGCGAACCGCTGCGCGCACCAAGGTGCCGATCTCGGACGGTCGGGCGGCGATGAAGGGCTCGACGCAAGAGAGCACATCGGCCGTGTCCATACGCTCAAGGGGGATATTCGGGCGACGTGATTCAGCTCCGGGACGCATACCCTTTGTCAAAGCACAAACCGGGCCAATGTGTGACACACGCCACCGGAGGCCTAACTTGCTGAAATTACATAACCTGGGTGGTTAAACCTGGCTCTCTGAACCGGTTCGAGGTGTTGCACAATCACCACAGTGGTGGGTTTCGGCAACGCTGCGCACCTCGATTCGCGGCGCAAATAACGCCGTTCTATCGCCGCTACGGCGGGGATTCGGTCGCTGACGAGTTCGGTGTACCTTCCGACCGTGCCCGCGATCCTGCTCAATGGTGAACCCCACGAGCTGGCGCCTGATGCCGCCGAAAGAACCATCACGCGACTGCTCGACACCCTCGGGCTGAAGCCGCAGCAGGTGGCGGTGGAGCGAAACCGCGAGATCGTGCCGCGCGCGAGCTACCCGGAGACGACGCTCGAGGACGGCGACCAACTCGAGATCGTGACCTTCGTGGGCGGCGGCTGACCGTCGCCCGGCGTCTCCTCCTCTCGCTCCTCCTCCTCTCGCTCCTCCTCCTCTCGCTCCTCCTCCTGTCGTTCTCCTGTCGTTCTCCTCTCGTTCTCCTCTCGTTCTCCTCTCGTTCTCCTCTCGTCTCCCTCCTCTCGTTCTCGTCCTCCCGTGCTCCGTTTCGCGCGCCCGTTCGCGCCTCGCCTCTTCCCGTCGCGCCCTCGTGGTTTGAGGCCGACGACCAAGGACCGCCCGTGACTCACTCGCCCGAAGACACCTGGACCCTCGGCGGCCGCACGCTGCGCTCGCGACTGATCGTCGGCACCGGCAAGTACAAGGACGCCGAGGAGACGCGCGCGGCGCTCGCGGCCAGCGGCGCGGAGATCGTGACGGTCGCGCTGCGGCGCGTCGATCTCAAGCAGAAGGACAACCTGCTGAGCTGGATCGACACGAGCCGCTACACGCTGCTGCCGAACACCGCCGGCTGCTACACCGCGGACGAGGCGGTGCGCACGCTGAGGCTGGCGCGCGAGCTGGGCATCGCCGACCTGGTCAAGCTCGAGGTCATCGGCGACCCGAAGACGCTCTACCCGGACAACGAGGAGACGCTCAAGGCCGCGAAGATCCTGCTCGACGAGGGCTTCGTGGTGCTGCCGTACTGCACCGCCGATCCGATCGTCTGTCGCAAGCTCGAGGCGCTGGGCTGCGCGGCCGTGATGCCGCTGGCGGCCCCGATCGGCAGCGGGCTCGGGATCCGTGATCGCCACACGCTGCGGCTGATCGTCGAGCAGGCGCGCGTCCCCGTCATCGTCGACGCGGGCGTCGGCACGGCCAGCGACGCGACCGTCGCGATGGAGCTCGGGGTCGACGCGGTGCTCATGAACACGGCGATCGCCAAGGCGCAGCGACCCGCGCTGATGGCCGAGGCGATGCGCGACGGCATCGTCGCCGGGCGCAAGGCGTTTCTGGCCGGTCGCATGCGCGCGGTCCCCTACGCCAACGCCTCGAGCCCGACCGCCGGGCTCATCGAGTAGCGCGTGCCCGTCCAGCTGCTGGCGATCACGCCGCCCGCGGGCCCGGTCGATCCGGGGCTCGCGCGCGCCTGGCTGCGCGCCGGGGTCGCGCGGGAGGGCTTCGCGATCCTGCTCCGAGAGCCAGGATGTCCCCCGGACCAGCTACTCGCCGCCGGCGGTCGACTCGCGCCGCTGCGGCGCGTGCGCGGACGCGGGGCTGAGAGTGCTGCTCTCGTGTGACGGCCACGCGCTCGCGGCAGCCTGCGCCCTGCTCCCGCGCGCGCCCGCGCTGGCGGGTCTCCAGCTGCGCGGCGATCCGTCGGCGGACACGCTGCGCGCGGCTCGCTCGCTGCTCGGCCCGCAGTCGCTGCTCGGACGCTCGTGTCACGGCGCGCCGCGCCCGGCGGCCGAGCACGGCCTCGTCGACTACACCTGCTTCGCGCCGGTGTTCTCGCCAACCACGCGGCAAGCCGGCGTCGACAAGCGCGCGGCGGGGATCGAGGCGCTGCGGGCCTGGACGCGCGCGGACGGGGCGCACGTGCTCGCGCTCGGCGGCGTCACGCCGAGCACGGCGGCGGCCTGCGTCACCGCGGGCGCCCGCGGCCTCGCGGGGATCGGCGTGTTCTTTGGCGATCCGGGGCGAGTCGTGGAAGATGTGCACGCGCTGCGCGTCGCGCTCCCGCGCCCCTAAGCCATGCTCGCACGCCTGTTTCGCCGCCGCCCCTACCCGGATGACGAGGACTTCGGCGGTCTGCGTCGTCGTCGCGGCACGCTGTCCACGCGGCTCGCGTGGTCGGTGCTGGCGCTCGGCGGCCTGCTGATCTTGACGCGCGCGAGCCTGGCCACCGTGGTGCAGATCCACGGCGACGGCATGGCGCCGACGATCATCGACGGCGATCACGTCATGCTCCTGCGCAGCACGTGGCGGCTGCAGCCTGGCGATCTCGTGATCTTCGCGCCGGACCGCCCGCCGCCGGTCAGCGACGAGCTCGTGATCCAGGTGGCCCACGAGCCGCCGCGGCCGGGCGAGACCGAGGGCGCGCCGCGCCACGCCGATCCCGACCGTCCGGCCGAGGAGGTGCTGCGCAACACCGCCGTCGTCGACGTCGAGGATCTCGGCTTCAGCGAGGACAACTGGGACGCGGTGCAGGAGCGCAGCGGCGTCGATCCCGAGCCTGCGGGCGAGAGCGAAGCGCTGACACGGCAGCCGCTGCGAGTCGGTCGCGTGCTCGCGGTCCCCGGCGACACGGTGACCTTCAACGTCCCCAACGGCGCGCTGGGCCTCGCGGTGAACGGGCAGCCGGTCCGCCAGGAGCCCGCCGCGTCGATCCGCCTGCCCGACGCGGAGGGCGAGCGACCGAGCGTTCGCATCCACGCGACCGCGATCGAGCAGCTCGGCGAGTTTCGCTACCCCGTGCTGGTCGCGGCCGATCCCGCGCCGCCGCGCTGGACCGGCATGGGGCTCCCCGATGACGTCGGGCCGGTCGAGATGGAGGCGGAGGGCTACCTGATCCTCGCCGACAACCGTGACGAGGGCGCCTGCTGCGACTCGCGTCAGCTCGGCTGGGTCACCGCCGAGCAGATCCGCGGCGAGCTGATCTTGCGCCTCGGCCGGCGCAGCGCCGCGCAGCCCGAGCACCCGACGAAGGGCCCGCTCGAGCCGCCGGGCGCGCGCTGGCTCCCGTAGCACGCTGGCTCTTCGGACATCCTCTCGCGCGGCCGCCCGGGCCGCGACCGCGCGGCGTTCGGGATCGCCCGCACCACGTACGCAGCCCCGCGACGCGCTGCAGTAACGGGCGCGAGACGGGGCGACGTGGGTGGAATTGAAGAGCTTCTTCGTCGTGCTGTTGGGTCGAGGGCTCGCTTTCGTCGTGGGTCAGTGAGATGCCCGCGCGGGCGTCGTGCCAGGACGCCCGCGCGGCGCACGGTGTGGGATGTCGCAGATAGTGGCGACGAAAGGTGGAAGGCGGAGCGAGACCCCGAGCCGCGGGTTGGAGACGATGCGACTCGAGCCGAGTTGAAGAGACGTTGTGGAGACTCCGGCCGCCGCCTTCCGCTGGCTGACGCCCGACCGGCTACATTGAGGGAGTGACTTTCGACCAAAAAATGATCACGGTTTTTTGAAAATTTTCGTCGCGGCGCTGTCGCCCCCTCCGCAAACGGAGGACTGCGCGCGCGGGCCCGCGCGCTGACACGCGCTGTGTTGTACATATGCGGACCGTGTCGGGCGCCGCGCGCTCCGAGACGAGGCACTCCACCCCATCAGCGACTCCCATGACCACGCGCTCCGGGCTGACCACCGACATCGTCGACGACGCGGTTTATCGCCGCACCATCTCGCAGTTCCGCGCCGCGCCGCGGGCGATCCCGCTGCCGACCTTCGCGCAGCTCGCCGATCCGACGCGCGTCCCCGCGTCGATCCGCGCGCGCCTCGCGAGCGTCGACCCCGACGCACCTGACCCTTTGAACCTGTTTCGAGTGCACTGGTACAACGAGCACCCGGGCCGTCGCGCGCTCGCGCCCGCGCCCGCGCACCTGGTGCTGCCGCCGAGCCTGACGGGGGTGCCCGCGACCATCGTCGTCCTGCTCGGCTGGACGTTCCCGATGATCCAGGCGCACAAGGTGCTCGCGGCCTACGCCTGCCTCGCGCCGCGGCTCGTCACGGGGCAGTTCGACCCATCGCGCGACCGCGCGGTCTGGCCGTCGACGGGCAACTACTGCCGCGGCGGCGTCGCCATCTCGCGGATCATGGGCTGCCGCGGCGTCGCGGTGCTGCCCGAGGGCATGAGCCACGAGCGCTTCGAGTGGCTCGCCCGCTGGGTCCGCGACCCCGGCGACGTCGTGCGCACGCCGGGCAGCGAGAGCAACGTCAAGGAGATCTACGACGCGTGCAAGGAGCTCGCGGCGCAGCCCGACACGGTCATCTTCAACCAGTTCTGCGAGTTCGCGAACTACCTCGTCCACCAGCAGTGCACCGGGCGCGCCGCCGAGCAGGTCGCGCGCGCGCTGATGGCGAAGACCCCCGGCCTGCGCCCGCGCGCGTTCGTCTCGGCGACCGGCTCGGCCGGCACGATCGGCGCCGGCGATCACCTCAAGCGCGCGCTGCTCGAGGAGTCGGCGGGCGAGTTCAAGATCGCCGCGGTCGAGGCCGCCGAGTGCCCCACCCTGCTCGTCAACGGCTTCGGCGAGCACAACATCCAGGGCATCGGCGACAAGCACGTGCCGCTGATCCACAACGTGATGAACACCGACCTCGTAGTCGGCGTCTCGGACCGCGCGTCCGACAGCCTCGACGTCCTGTTCAACACGCCCGTCGGGCGCGCCTACCTGGCCGATCGACGACGTGTCCCGAAGGCCACGATCGATCAGCTCGCGCACCTCGGGCTCTCGGGCATCGCCAACGTCGTCGCGTCGATCAAGCTCGCGCGCTTCTACGGCATGGGGCGCGAGGATCTCGTGATCACGGTCGCGACCGACGCGGCCGCGATGTACGCGAGCTCGCGCGCGCGCTTCCTGTATCAGGCGCTCGGCGGCGCGCTCGACCCGGTCTCGGCCGGCGAGATCGGCGGTCAGCACCTGCTCGGCGTCGCGACCGATCACGTGCTCGAGCTCGGCCAGCGCGAGCGCGAGCGCATCTTCAACCTCGGCTACTACACCTGGGTCGAGCAGCAGGGCGTGCCCGTCGACGCGTTCGTGGCCCGGCGCGCGCAGTCGTTCTGGCGCGGGCTCGAGAGCCTCATCCCGCGCTGGGACGCGCTGATCGACGCGTTCAACGCGGAGACCGGCGCGCTCGCGGCGGCCGCCAAGGAGCGCCTCTAGGCCGCGGTCGTCCTCCGCTGCCCCTTGAGCGCGACGACGAGCATGCCCGCGAACTCCCACTCTCCCCGCGCGCGCCGAGTCGCGCCGGACCACGCGTCGCTCGCGACGAGCGCGCCGGGGGACCGCCTCGTGTGTCACGGCTGCGGCTTCTCGGCCGCGCTCGACGGGGCGCCCGTGCGCTGCCCCGACGCGCGCGAGGGCGACGACATCGACCACGTCCTGCGACCCGCGCTGCGCGGCCCGCTCGTCGCGCCGGCGGGCGCGGACCCCAACCCCTTCATCCGCTACCGCGGGCTGCTGGCGACGACGCGCCTCGGCGTCGCGCGCGAGGGCGACGCGGCGCTCGTCTCGCGGATCCGGGCGCTCGACGCCGCGATCGCGGCGGTCGACGGGCGCGGCTTCCACGAGACGCCGCTGCGAGCCGGCGACGCGGTCGCGCGCGCGCTCGGCCTCGAGCTCGATCTTCAGCTCAAGGACGAGACCCACGCCGTCGGCGGCTCGCACAAGGCCCGGCACCTGTTCGGCCTCCTGCTCCACGAGCACCTGTCACTCGGGTCATCTTCCGGCGCGCCGCGCCTGGCGATCGCGAGCTGCGGCAACGCGGCGCTCGCCGCCGCGACGCTCGCCGCCGCCGCCGCGGGCTGGCCGCTCGACGTGTTCGTGCCGCCAGACGCCGAGCCGGCGGTGCTCTCGCGGCTGCGCGCGCTCGCGGCGACGATCCACGTGTGCCCGCGGGATCCCGCGGTGCCGGGTGATCCGTGCACGCGCGCCTTCGAGGCGAGCACCCGCGCGGGCGCGCGACCGTTCACCGTGCAGGGCCCCTACAACGGCCTGTGCACCGACGGCGGCCAGACGCTCGCGCTCGAGCTCGCCGAGCAGCGCTCGCGCGCGCTGGATCCTCCGGGCGATCCTCGACGCGCGCGTCCCCTCGATCTGCTCGTGGTCCAAATCGGCGGCGGCGCGCTCGCGTGCGCCGTGTACGACGGCTTGCAGCGCGCCCGCGACGTCGGGCTGATCGCCGGGCTCCCTCGGATCTGCGCCGTGCAGCCCGAGCGCGCGCACCCGATGATCCGCGCCTACGAGCGCTTCGTCGCCGACGTCATCGCGGAGACGCCCGGTGGTGCGCCCGAGGAGCCGCGCGCGCGCGCGGATTGGCTGCGCAGCCCCCCCGTCTGGCCGACCACGCGCGCGCTGCTTGAAGGCGTGACGCGGCAGCGCTCGCGCTACATGTGGCCGTGGCAGCCTGCGGGCGTCAGCCTCGCGCGCGGCATCCTCGACGACGAGACCTACGACTGGGTCGGCGTGCTGCGGGCGATGGTCGACACGGGCGGGTTCCCGCTGCAGGCGGGCGAGGCCGGCCTCGTCGCGGCGCAGGACGCCGCGCGGGCGGGCCTGGGGCTCGAGGTCAGCGCGACGGGAGTCGCCGGCCTCGCGGGCCTGCTCGACGCCCGCGCGCGCGGCCTGCTGCGGGCGGGTGAGCGCGTGTGTGCGCTGCTCACCGGTGTGGACCGAGAGCGCGGGGCGCCGGCGTCGAATTACGCCGCGCCGGCGTGAAGTGGTAGCGTGGGCCTATTCGCGCGCCGCCCAGGCCCGACCCCGACACCATGGCTGACTCCGAACTCCGCTTCACCCTCAACGGCTCCCAGACCACCGTGACGTGCCCGCGCGAGGGCGCGTCGCTGCTCGAGGTCCTGCGGGAGGACTGCGCCGTGCGCTCGACCAAGGACGGCTGCTCGCCGCAGGGTCAGTGCGGCTGCTGCCTCGCGCTGATCGACGGCAAGCCGAAGGTCACCTGCGCGATGAAGGCGAGCCGCGCGGAGGGGCGCGAGATCACGACGCTCGAGGGCATCGACGCCGGGGCGCGGGAGCTGCTCGCGCGCAGCTTCGTGGCCGCCGCGGGCCTGCAGTGCGGCTTCTGCATCCCCGGCATCGCGCTGCGCGCCCACGCGCTGCTCGAGCAGAACCCCGCCCCCTCGCGCGCCGACATCGCCAAGGCGATCGACGGGCACCTGTGCCGCTGCACCGGCTACGTCAAGATCATCGACGCGATCGAGCTGTACGCGCGAGCGCGCCGCGGCGAGGCCGATCCCGCGCCCGTCACCGACGGCCGCGTCGGCCAGCCGCTCGCGCGCTACCGCGGGCAAGAGATGACCCTGGGGACACGTGACTACGTGGACGACCTGACGCGCCCCGGCATGCTGCACGGCGCGCTGAAGCTCTCGCCCCACCCGCGCGCCCGCGTGGTGCGCATCGACACCAGCCGGGCCGCCGCGCTGCCGGGCGTCGTCGCCGTGGCCACGGCCAAGGATGTCCCGGGCAGCCGCTGGTACGGCCTGCTGATGAACGACTGGCCGGGCTTCGTCGCCGAGGGCGAGGAGGTCCGCTGCGTCGGCGACGTCGTGGCCGCCGTGGCCGCCGAGGACCGCCAGACCGCGCGGGCCGCCGCCGCGCTCGTCGAGGTCGAGTACGAGCTGCTGCCGGCCGCGCTCGACCCCGAGCAGGCGCTCGCCGAGGGCGCGCCGCAGGTCAACCCGACCCACCCCAACCAGCTCTCGCGCTGCGCGTTCGTCCGCGGCGACGCGGACGCCGCGCTCGCGGCCAGCGAGCACGTGGTCTCCGGCACGTGGAAGACGCAGCGCATCGAGCACCTGTACCTCGAGCCAGAGAGCGCGCTCGCGGTCCCGCGCGACGACGGCGTCCTCCACCTCTACACCCAGGGCCAGGGCATCTTCGACGACCGCCGCCAGGTCGCCAGCTTCCTCGGCGAGTCCATCGAGCAGATCTTCGTCGAGCTCGTGCCCAACGGCGGCGCCTTCGGCGGCAAGGAGGACATGTCCGTGCAGGCCCAGACGGCCCTGCTCGCGCGCATGACCGGGCGCCCCGTGAAGACCACGCTCAGCCGCGAGGAGTCGATCCGGATCCACCCCAAGCGCCACCCGCTGACGATGCACTTCACGGCCGCCTGCGACGCCGCGGGGCGGCTCACGGCCGTGCGCGCGCGCATCATCGGCGACACCGGCGCGTACGCCTCGGTCGGCGCCAAGGTGCTCGAGCGCGCGGCGGGCCACGCGACGGGGCCGTACCGCGTGACCAACGTCGACATCGAGGCGCTGACCGTGTCGACCAACAACCCGCCGTGCGGGGCCATGCGCGGGTTCGGGGCCAACCAGGCCAACTTCGCGATCGAGGGCTGCATGGACCTGCTCGCGCAGAAGGCCGGCCTCGACGCCTGGGAGATCCGCATGCGCAACGTCGTCGAGGTCGGCGACACCTTCACGACGGGCCAGGTGCACGAGAAGTCGGTCGGCATCAAGAAGACGCTCGAGGCGGTCAAGCCCCACTTCTACGCGGCGCTGCGCGCCGGCAAGGCGGTCGGCGTCGCCTGCGGGATCAAGAACACCGGCATCGGCAACGGCGCCAAGGAGTGGGGCAAGGCGCGCCTGGTCGTTGAGCCAGACGGGCGCGTCTCGCTGTACAACGGCTACACCGAGATGGGCCAGGGCCTGCTGACCGTGCTGACGCAGTGCGCGGTCGAGGTCACGGGGCTGCCCGCCGCGCTGTTCATCCCCAAGGTCGACGCGACCTACCAGCTCGACTGCGGGCAGACCACGGGCTCGCGCGCGACGCTGTTCGGCGGGCGCGCGGTCGCGGACGCGGCCCGCAAGCTCCGCGCCGAGCTCGACGCCGGGCACACGCTCGCCGACCTCGCCGGGCGCGTGTACGCGGCCGACGTGCTGATCGACGACACCACGCCGCCAGGGGTCCCGAAGGACAAGCTCAAAGGCGGCAAGATCAAGACCCACACCTCGTTCGGCTTCGCCACCCAGCTGTGCGTGCTCGACGAGGAGGGCAAGCTCGAGCGCTTCGTCGCCGCGCACGACGTCGGCCGCGCGATCAACCCGGCGCTGTGCGAGGGCCAGATCGAGGGCTCGATCCACATGGGCCTGGGCTTCGCGCTCAGCGAGGACCTGCCGTGCCACGAGGGCATGCCGGTGACCTTCCGGCTGCGCGAGATCGGGGTGCTGCGCGCCCGCGACATGCCCGAGACCGAGGTCATCCTCGTCGAGGAGCACGAGCCCGAGGGGCCGTTCGGGGCCAAGGGCGTCGGCGAGATCGGGCTGGTGCCGACCGCCGGCGCGGTCGCGGGCGCGCTGCTGGCGTTCGACGGGCAGCAGCGGCGCACGCTGCCGATGAAGGACTCGCCCGCCGCCCGCGCGCTGAGCGTGGGCAAGATCCGCGCGAAGTCGGACCCCGCGACCTGGAGCTGACGCTCGAGACAGGCCCGCGTCCACGCCCGCTTCATCGAGCCGCTCGCTTCGCACTGACCCCGCGCACGGAGGCGCCCGTGACAGACCCCCACCACCGCATCCTGCTCGGCCCCGACCGCGAGGGCGCCCGGTACCTGATCGAGGGCGCGCTCGCGCGGCGCGTCGAGGCGCTGAGCGAGCTCGAGGCCGTCGAGCTCGCGCGCCTGGACTGCGACGGCGCGCGCGTCGAGCCGGCGCGGATCAACGCGCACACGCACATCTACAGCGGCCTGGCGCCCCTCGACATGCCGCCCCCGGAGCCGAGCCCCGAGAACTTCGTGCAGATCCTCGAGCGGGTCTGGTGGCGACTCGATCGCGCGCTCGACGAGCGCTCGCTGCGGGCCGCGGCGCGCCTGTACGTGGCCGAGGCGCTGCTCGCCGGGACGACGGTGCTGATCGATCACCACGAGTCGCCGCGCTTCATCGCCGGCTCGCTCGACGTCCTCGCGGACGCCTGTCGCGAGCTCGGCGCGCGCGCGCTGCTCTGCTACGGCGCGAGCGAGCGCAACGACGGGCGCGCGGAGGCCCAGGCCGGCCTGCGGGAGTGCGCGCGCTTCATCCAGTCGCTCGACGCCGGGGAGCCGCTGCTGCGGGGGGCCGTCGCGCTGCACGCCTCGTTCACGGTCTCCGACGCGACCGTCCGCGAGGCCGGCGCGCTCGCGCGCGAGCTCGGCTCCGTCATGCACGTGCACCTCGCCGAGGACGTCGCCGATGTCGAGGACGCGCGCGCGCGCGGCTACGCCGGCCCGCTCGAGCGCCTGCTCGAGCTCGACGCGCTGCCGCGCGGCTCGATCCTCGCCCACGGCGTGCACCTCGACGCCGCGCAGGTCCGCCGGGCCGAGGCCGCCGGCCTGTGGCTCGTGCAGAACCCGCGCTCGAACCGCGGCAACCGCGTGGGCTACCCGGCGCACCTGCGGCAGAGCGCCCACGTCGCGCTCGGCACCGACGGCTACCCCGCGGACATGACCGTCGAGGCAGCTGCTCTGCGCGCCGAGGCCCGCGACCGCGACGATCCTGAGCCCGCCGTGTCCGAGCGAATCACCGGCGGCGCGCGGCTCGCGAGCGAGCTGTGGTCGCTCCCCCTCGGCGCGCTCCCGGACGCCGCGCGGCCGGAGGTCGCCGCCGACCTGCGCGTGCTCGACGACCGCGGCGTCCGGCACGTCATCGCGGCGGGGCGCGTGGTGGTCCGCGACCACGCGCTGCAGACCGCCGATCTGTCGGAGATCCGGCGCGCGGCCGCCGAGGCGGCGCCGCGCCTGTGGTCGCGGATGATGACGCTGTAGCGAGCTGTGCTGAGCGCTCCCACGGCCCGGGCGCGCGCGACGAGCTCGTGCGTCCGGGCACGGTCGCCGCGTCGACGGCCACCGCGGCCGAGTTGCGATTCCCGAGGTAGAGTTTCAGGATGATGCGCGGCGCGAGCGAGCACGCGCGGCCCCCCGGGCCCGGGCGCTCGCGGCGGGGATGGGCCCGCGGGGCGATACTCTTGGCCGTAGGTGCAGGTCTCGCGCCGGCGGCCTGCGGGCCCGCGGCGGAGCCCGGGCTGCGGCCGCGCGCGCACGTGCAGTTCGACCAAGGCGCGCACCTCGGCGAGCTGCTCGTTCAGGGCGACTTCCTCTACGTCGCCAACAGCAACGACGCGCTCGCGACCCTCCGGCTGCACGACGCGGTCGGGCTCACGGTCACGCAGCGCGAGCCGGCGACCTTCTTCGCGCGCTGCACCACGCTCGCCGCCCACGCGCCCTCGCGCACGATCTACTGCGGCGCCGACGAGGGGGAGCTGCTCGCGTACTCGGTCGAGGACCCGGCGCGCCCGGCCCTGCGCAAGCCGATCACCGCCGAGCAGCTGCCCGTCCGCGATCTCCACGTCGACGGCGACACGCTGCTGCTCGCGCGCTTCGAGGACGGCCTGTGGCAGGCGCCGATCGAGCCTGACGGGGACATCGACGAGGACGCCATGCGCCCGACGCCGCTGGCCGCGAACGTGCACCACGTCGACGGCGCGGGCCCGACGCTCGCCGCGCTCGCGCTCGAGCGCGGCCTCGTCCCGCTCATCCACGACGCCGTCGCGCGCAGCGAGCTGACCGTCGGGCCGGCGCTCGCGCTCGACGGCCCGCTCATCAACCTGCGCGTGCGCGGCTCCATGGCCCTCGTCGCGCTCGGCTCGGCCGGCGCCTCGATCGCCGAGCTGCGACCGGGGGGCGCCCCGATCGAGCGCGCCCGCCTGCGCCCCCCGGGCGTGGTCACGTCCGTCGACCTGCGAGGCGACCGCGCCGCGGTGATCACCCTGTCCGGCGTGTATCTGTACGATCTGCGCGCGCTCGACCTGTCCACAGGGACCGGTGAGGCGCGGCTCGCCGGCTTCGTGAACACCGGCGAGCGGAACACCGGTCGCCCGGGCGCCGCGCTCGACGGTCAATTCGTCGGCGACGCGCTCGTCGTCGTCGACTGGTACCGCGTCAACCTCCTCGACACCGAGCTCGACGGCGTCGCGCTCGAGCTCGAGCACCCCGGCGGGGTGTACTACCGCCAGGGCGACGCGCTCTCGATCCCGCTGCGCAACCCGGGCGACGCGACGCTCGAGGTCCGCGCGCTCCAGGACGTCCACGAGCTCGGGCGCGCGCGCCTGGAGCCGAGCGCGCCCGACGAGCCGCCGAGCCAGGAGCGCCTCGAGCTCGCGGCGCTGCCGTCGCCGACGCTCGAGCGCGTGACCCTCGAGATCTCGACGGTCGACGAATTCGGGCTCTCGCACGACGTGGGCGAGCAGCTGCTGGTCCCGGCGCGCGCCGGCGCCGGCGATCCTCCCGCCGCCGGCGACCCGCTGCCGCGCTTCGCCTACGCCGACGGCGCGGGGCAGCTCCAGCTCGCGCCGCTCGACGGCACGCCCACGCGGATCATGTTCCACGCGACCGACTGCGCGGCGATGTGGCCGGTGCTCCAGGACCTCGCCTGGCTCGCGCGGCGCCCGGATCCGCCGTTCACGCCGCTGCTGGTCAGCGCGCCGAACCTCGACCGGATCGGCTTCGCCCGCCGCTGGGGGCTCGAGGGCGTACGCCACGGTCACCACGACGACCCGTCGACGCCGGCCAGCGTGCGCGAGCACAACGCGGTGTTCGGCGCGCAGCTGTACGAGGACGGCTTCATGAACACGCGCCTCCCCTACGGCAACCTCCACCCGACCGAGTACGTCACGGACGAGCAGGGGGTCATCATCCACGTGTCCCGGGAGTACCGCGGCGCCCACGAGTTTCACGACGGGCCGTGACGAGGCGCGTCGACGCCAGCGTCCAGCGCCGCCGGCGCGCGCTTGTCGCGGGCCCGGCGGCCCGCGAACTCGTGTACACCGCCGCGCGTGGACCCCAGGATCACGCTCATCACCCTCGGCGTCGACGACCTCCCCCGCGCGATCCGCTTCTACCGCGACGGCCTCGGTTTTCCGACCGACGCGGGTGACGACGCCAACATCGCGTTCTTCATGACCGGCGGCGTCCGGCTCGCGCTCTATCCGCGCGCGCGCCTCGCCGAGGACATCCAAGAAGGGCTCGCGCTCGCCGGACCTGGCTTTGGGGGCATCACGCTGGCCCACAACGTCGCCCGCCGCGCGCAGGTCGACGAGGCGCTCGCGCTCGCGACCGCGGCCGGCGCGACGCTGCTCAAGCCGGCCCAGGACACCTTCTGGGGCGGCTACAGCGGCTACTTCGCCGATCCGGACGGCTACGCGTGGGAGGTCGCCTGGGGCCCGATGTTCGCCTTCGACGAGCGCGACCAGCTGATCTTCGCCTGATCTTCGCCTGATCTTCGCCTGATCTTCGCCTGATCTTCGCCTGTTCGTCGCCCATCGCGGCGCGCGACGACGACGGCGCGCGGCGACGATTCCTGTCTCTAGTACCATGTAGTTCCGGCGCGGAGAACCTGCCCGAAAAGACGATCGAGCCGGTCCGCGACGCGCTACCGTCGCTGGCATGCGCCCTGGACTGAAGCTCCCGACCCTTCCCGCGCTGATCGCCGCCCTCGCCGTGGGCATCTCCGCGTGCGGTGACGGCGATGACGGCACGGACAGCGATTCGCACGACGCCACGACGGACGACACCGCCGCCGCCACGAGCGCGGGCCCGACCACCGCGGGTGACGGCGACGGCGACGGTGACGGCGACGGCGACGGTGACGGCGACGGCGACGGCGACGGCGACGGCGACGGCGACGGCGACCTGTGCGGGAACGGGCAGCTCGACGAGGGCGAGGCCTGCGACGACGGCATCAACGACGGCGGGTACGGCGGCTGCGACCCCGGCTGCGCCGCGCTCGCGCCGTTCTGCGGCGACGCCGAGCTCAACGGGCCCGAGGCCTGTGACGACGGCGTAAACGACGGAGAGTACGGCGGCTGCAACCAGGACTGCCTCACGCTCGCGGCCTACTGCGGCGACGGCGAGGTCAACGGCGGCAACGAGTCCTGCGACGACGGCAACGGCGAGCTCAACGACGGCTGCCTCACGAACTGCTCGGTGCCCGACAGCTGCCTGACGATCAAGGACTTCGACGACAACTCGGAGGACGGGATGTACACGCTCGACCCCGACCTCGACGGGCCGATCCCCGCGTTCGAGACGTTCTGCGACATGACGACCGACGGCGGCGGCTGGACCGAGATCACGCTGGCGATCGCCTGCGACGACATGCTCGGCGGGACGATGGTCGCGGTCGAGGCGGCGCCGACCGAGGGCATCGACATGATGTGCCGCCCGTTCACGACCGACCAGGCCGGCAAGCACACGTACCACTACACCTTCCCGTGGCCGCCGACCTACCAGGAGTTCTACCTGCAGGACTACAAGCTCAAGGCCAACGCGGGCGCCGGCAACTACACCTCCGACATCTACCCGGCGAGCTTCGCCCAGTCGGTCTGGACCGCGGCCAACGCCGGCTCGGGCTGGGGCGACGTCTCGTTCGGGACCGCCGCTGAACCTGGCCCCGTGACCAGCTTCGCGGCGCTGCTCGTCGCCAACTGGTCGCAGAACAACGCCGAGCTCGACTGGCCGGGCGGCACCGACATCTACGCGGTCATGAACCCCAGCGACACCTTCCGGATCGGCTGGGGCGAGGCGGGCGGCGAGTGGGAGGGCTGGTTCCCGTGGTGGTCGGGGACCATCCGCCTGCGCTAGACAGCCGCAGCCCGCAGCGAAGGTCCGCGCCGCGCCGCGCCGCGCCGCGCGGACGCTCGCCGACCGCCAGCACGTGCGCGGCGGCGTCGTAGCTCCGCGCACGCCGCGAGCCCGCGAGGG
Organism: Myxococcales bacterium; assembly: GCA_020633295.1. Taxonomy (GTDB): domain Bacteria; phylum Myxococcota_A; class Polyangia; order Nannocystales; family Nannocystaceae; genus JACKDW01. The sequence continues at coordinate 62,466 of JACKDW010000026.1, forward strand.
CCGAGGTCACGCGCGGCGCTCGAGCCGTTCCCGTCGAGGGGCCCGCCGGCGGCGAGGCCCGAGGTCACGCGCGGCGCTCGAGCCGTTCCCGTCGAGGGGCCCGCCGACGGCGCGGCGCGAGCGGTCACGTCGCGTCGTCGAGCCACGCGCGCACGCGCTCGTACACACCTGCGTCAGAGAGCAGGTCGAGATGACCGACGCCCGCCGCCGTCCAGGCGCGCGCGTCGGGGATCCGCAGGTCGTGCTCGGGGTCCTGGCCGCGGCCGAGCGCGCTGTCGACGGGCACGAGACCGTCGCCGACGAGCGCGCCGAGCCGCCCGCTCGCCACCTCGCCCGCGATCGCGAAGCACGCGACGTCGCGCGGCAGCGCGACGGGGGTCCGCGGCGCGCGTCCGGGCTCGAAGCGATCGCGGCCCCGCCAATCGGCCTCGACCACGGCGCCGTGCCGCAGGTCCGTTATACCCGCGCTCCGCAGCGCGCCGAGCCGCGCGAGCGGGGCGCTGTACCGGCTGATCCCGAGCGCCGCGTGCACCCAGCTCCCGCCGCGCTCGAGCGGCGCGCCGTGGTGGGGTGTCCCGAGGAACACCATCGACGTGAGCGCGCGTCGCCAGGGCCGCGACGCCGCGTCCGCGGCCTGGCAGGCGCTGCGCGCGACGAGGCCGCCCATGCTGTGCGCGACGATCGTCAGCTCGACGTCCGACGCGGGCCAGGCCGCCACGAGCGCGTCGAGCAGCTCCGCGAGCGCCTCGCCGTTCGCGGAGATGTGCCGCCCGGTGTTGTAGAGCAGGTACACCGGCGTGTAGCCCAGGTCGCGCGCGAGCGCCTCGCCGTGATCGTGCCCGCGACGACGCCACCCGTGGTCGCTCATCGTCAGGCCGTGCACCAAGACCAGCAGCTTGCGGCCCGCGCCTGGGAGCGACCGCGACAGCGCGCGCGAGTCGAGCTCGAGCGCGGCGCCGCCGTGACGCGCGCGCATCGTGATCGCGAGCGGGTTCTCGGTCGCCTCGAGGTAGTCGCCGAGCACGCCGTTGAGCGCCGACAGCAACGCGTCGCGCGCGGGCCCAGGGACATCGTCGCCGAGCGCCGGCGCGAGCTGCTGCAGCGCGAGGTCGAGGCCGGCCCCGACCGCGCCGGTCACCCCGCGGATCGACCCGTAGACGGCGCGCGACACGAGGCGACGCGGTCCCTGCAGCGGCCACGAGCCGTCGGCGATGGCGCGGTGCATGTCCTCGACGATCGTCGTCACCGCCTTCGTCGCCTCGACCGCGAGCGCGGTGGCCCCGCGCAGGTCCGCCACGCGCTCGCGTAGGTCCGTCGTCATACGACCTGGCGCTGGCTCGCGGCCCGCTACCGCGCGACGATCGTCACGCCCATGTGCTCGCGCAGCACATCAAGCGCCTCGCGCACCGGGCAGCGGTCGAGCAGCATGAGCTCCTGGACCGTGTTCTCGAGGTCCTCGACGGTCAGCGCGGGCTCCGTCGTCGTGACGTTGTGGTTCGTCGTGATGACGTTGCGCCCGTGGACCTCGAGCACGCGGCTGTCGAAGAAGCGCGTGATCCGGAGGTCCTGCAGGAACTCCGAGTCCTTGCTGAACAGGGCCTCGACCGCCGGCTCGAACACCTCGACGTCGACGGGCTCGTCCTTGAAGCTGTACGCGCGGATCTTCTTGCCGTTCTGCAGCGTGGCGAGCTCGTAGGTGCCCTTGACCACCGGGTGGCGGCTGAGCTCGAACTCGTACTGGCCGTGGCTGATGCGGTGCGGCTCGTCGCGATCGAGCGCGAGCGGCTCGTACAGCGGCGCGCCGTAGGCCACGTCGACGACGTAGCGCACGCCCTCGTGCGTGACGCGCAGGATCGGGTGGGCGTGATCCGTGTTGCCGAAGCGCGTCGAGAGCAGCTCGACCTCGTAGTCGAGGAAGCGCAGCAGCGACGCGAAGTGCAGGTTCGGCGCGAAGTAGGCCCCGCCGAGGCTGCGCTCGCGAATACCCTTGAGGAAGGTCTCGATCGACGGGACCGCCGGCGCGTCGCCTGCGGCGACCGCGAGCAGCCCGGAGATATTCTCGAACGGGACCTTGATCAGGTGGCTGCGCACCAAGCCGTGCAGCCCGGGATCGCCGACCCAGCCGAGCAGGCTGAGATACCGTCGATACACCTTGTCAGAGGACATGTTCATACGTTTGGCGGTGAGAGATGGTAGCAATCACCCTACGGTCACACGACCCAACGGTCCAGCAGATTCCGGCCGCACGGCCGCCTCGCGCACGCGCCGCGACTTGATCCGTCTCATACCGAGAGCGCATTCGCCCCCTCATGTCAATCGGGGCCTGCGATCGCAGGTCTCGATCGCGAGCGCGTGACCGGCTGTGCACACTCGCGCGCGGTCGCGGCTCGGGATCGTGCTACTCCAGTCCGCGCCCATGAGCCCCACAAGCACGCCCCCGGTCGCCTCCGAGTCCTCCTCCGCCCAGCCCGCGCCGACGCGCGCGTTCGAGAAGCTCAGCCCCGTCACGGGCGAGTCGCAGGGGACCTTCACGATCACCGACGAGGCCGGCGTCGACGCGGCCGTACGGCGCGCGCGCGCGGCCTTCCCGGCCTGGCGCGACCTCGGCCTGCAGGGCCGCATCGAGGTGCTCAACCGCCTGCAGCCGGTGCTGCTCGAGCACTGCGAGTCGTTCGCGCGCCGGATCAGCGAGGACACCGGCAAGCCGCTGCAGGAGTCCATCATCACCGAGCTGCTCGCGATCTGGCTGTACCACGACTACAACCGCAAGCACGCCGCGCGCGTGCTCGGCCGGCGCAAGGTCAAGACGCCGATCGTCTTCGCCGGCAAGCAGAGCTACATCGAGTACTTCCCGCGCGGGGTCGTCGGCGTCATCTCGCCGTGGAACTACCCGCTCCAGCTCGCGGTCGCGCCCATGCTCGCGGCGCTGATCGGCGGCAACACCGTGGTGCTCAAGCCCTCCGAGGTCACGCCGCTCACGGGCCTGCTCGCCGAGGAGCTGTTCAAGCGCGTCGGGCTGCCCGAGGGCGTCGTCGAGGTCGTCCACGGCGACGGCTCGACCGGCGCCGCGCTGACGCGCAGCGACATCGACATGGTGTTCTTCACCGGCTCCGTGGCCACCGGCCGCAAGGTCATGGCCGCCGCCGCCGAGCGCCCCATCCCCTGCGAGCTCGAGCTCGGGGGCAAGGACGCGTTCATCGTCTGCGCCGACGCCAACCTCGAGCGCGCGGCCCGGGCCGCCGTCTGGGGCGGGCTCGTCAACTGCGGGCAGACCTGCATCTCGGTCGAGCGCATCTTCGTCGTCGACAGCGTGCACGACCGCTTCGTCCAGCTCGTGCGCGAGGTCGTCGAGTCCCTGCGCCAGGGCGGGCCCGAGGAGTTCGCCGACGTGGGCCCGATGATCTTCGCGCGTCAGCTCTCGACCGTCGAGCGCCACATCGCCGACGCGAAGGAGCGCGGCGCCGAGATCCTCACGGGCGGCGCGCGGCTCGAGCGTCCCGGGCACTTCTTCCCGCCGACGCTGCTCTCCGGCGTGACCCCGGACATGGCGATCTACCGCGAGGAGACCTTCGGCCCGGTGCTCCCGGTCATCCGCGTCACGGACGAGAACGAGGCGATCCGCCTGGCCAACGAGCACCAGTACGGCCTCAACGGCAGCGTGTGGACCCGCGACATCCAAAAGGGCCTGCGCCTCGCGTCGCGCCTCGAGTGCGGGCAAGCCTCGGTCAACGACGTCATCAACACCACCGGACACCCGGGGCTGCCCTTCGGCGGCGTGAAGTCCAGCGGCATCGGGCGCTACCACGGCGAGGACGGGCTGCGCGCGTTCATGCACACCAAGGGGATCATGGTCGACCGCGGCCTGCTCTCGAATGAGCCGACGTGGTTCCCCTACGGCGAGGCCAAGCTCTCGTCGGTGGTCTCGCTGGCCAAGGGCGTCATCGGCGGCAGCCTGCCCCGGACGATCGGCGCGTTCATCAAGCTCCTGCGCGGCTCGGGCTCGGACGCGAAGCGCTCGTAGGGACGGGCGCTTCAAGCGGGGCTCGCTACGCGAGCCGAGCGCACGTGACCCAGGGGACAGCCCTGCCCCAACGTCATGTTCGCGCCGCGACGCCGGCGAGTTCGGGCGCGACGCGGCCAAGCTCGCCGGCGCGCGGCCGCCTCGGGCGGTCGCGCGCGTTCGCGACCAGACGCCAACAACCCGTGGTATCAGGAGGGGACCGGGCTCGGCTCGGTGATTTGCCATGCTCTTACCGACCTATTTAGCCGCCGCACTTGACGACACGCCGCTCAACCTCGACGCGGTGGCGCTGTCGCCGACCGTCGGCTGGTGGCTGTTCCTCCTCATCCTGTGCCTCTTCTTGATGATCTTCGTCCAGGGCGACCGCTGGCGGCGCTTCTGGCTGACGATGGAGGACCCGCGGACCATCGGCCTGTTCCGCATCGCGTTCGCGTTCTTCGTCATCTGCGACGTGAACGACTTCTGGGAGTACTTCCGGATGCTGTTCACGAGCGAGGGCATCTTCACGGCCGACGTCGTGCGCGAGATCCACGCCTCGGGGCAGTTCAAGGGCTACGGCGACGGTTTCGGCGACGACCCGCTGGGCTTCTTCGACTGGCAGGCGCTCTGGCTGTGGCTGCAGGGGCCCAAGTACTCGCTGCTGTACTTCTGGGACTCGCCGACCTTCTTCTGGGCGCACCTCGTGATCTTCGAGCTGATCACCGCGCTGTTCATGGTCGGGCTGTGGTCGCGGGTGACGGGCGCGCTCTCGTTCTTCGGGATGATGAGCATCTTCTACCGCAACCACCTGTTCTGGGAGGGCACCGAGGTCGTCTACATCACGATGTTCGTCTACCTGCTGTGCGCGCGCAGCGGGCACGCGTACAGCGTCGACAACTGGCTGCGCTGCCGGAAGCTGCGCAAGGCCGGCCTCCTGAGCACGCGCGACGGCCCCGGCGCCGGCGCCGGCGCGCCCCCGTCCGAAGCGCACCCACGTGGCCTTCAGGCCATCTATCGCGGCATCCCGACGTGGCCGCGGCGCATCATGCAGCTGCAGGTCGCGACGATCATGGTCACGACCGGCCTGCTCAAGAACGGCTCCGTCTGGGGCAACGGCGACGCGGTCTACTACGCCTGGAACCTCGACCACTTCTACCGCTTCTACCCGCAGCGGCTCTCGGCCATCTTCGGCACGAACCTGCTGCGCTTCGCCACCCACTTCGCGCACTTCGGCGAGATCTTCTTCTGCCTGATCATCGTCGGCGTCGCGCTGCGCCACGCGGAGCGCCAGCCGCCGCTGTCCGAGCGCCAGCGCTGGGTCATGCGCGCCTGCTTCCTCGGCATGGTCATCAGCGCGATGATGATGACCGTCACCGTCTGGCCCGTGCACATCACCATGGGCTTCCGCGTCGAGTGGTTCATCGCCATCTGGCTGAGCTTCTTCGCGGCGCTGTGGGGCGTGTGGCTGCTGCTGGGCTACCGCCCGCTCACGGTGTCGCTCCGCGTGCCCTTCTCGAAGGGCGCGACGCGCCGCGCCTTCACGCTCGACCGCGCCTGGATGCGCCGGTGGACGGTCGGCCGGCGCGTGTGGATGACCGTCTACGTCATGATCATGGGCGGCATCTTCGTGCTCATGAACATCGGCCAGTTCCAGACGGTCATGCTGACGTCGGTGCTGGTGTTCCTCGACGGCGACGAGACCGCCAAGATCCTGCGCTGGTGCGGGCACAAGCTCGCGCGCGTCGTCCCGGGGCTCCCGCGCGACGTCGCCCGCGGCGAGCCGATCATCCCGGTCGAGGATCCCGCGCTGCCGCGCCTGCACCGCGACAACATCCGCTTCCCGACCTTCGCGATCGCGGCCATCGCCGCGGCGCTGTTCGGCGGCGTGGCGATCCGCGGCCTGTGGGAGCCCGTCTGGCCGTGGGACTGGATCTGGCGCTACGGCGCGGTCGCGATCCTGCTGATCGCCGGGCGCTTCCGGCCGCGGGCCGTCGGCGGGATCTCGGCGGCGTTCGTCGGCGGCGCGATCCTCTGCTTCGTCCTGCTCCCCTATCGCTGGTGGCTGACGATCTGGCGCTTGGGCATGGTCGCGCTGCTGATCGCGAGCTACCTCCGGCTGCGGCGCGTGTCCTCGCGCCGGCTCCCGGCCGTGGACGCGAAGACCGGGCACGTCAACGCGCCCTGGGCCTACGGCCCGCTGGGGCGCGTGATCGTCAGCTGCGTGGTCATCTGGCACATCGCCGCGGTCACCAGCTGGCTGCTGCCCGACAAGGCCTCGCTCAAGAAGTTCCGCGACCCCGCGCACAAGTGGTTCAGCACGTGGCTGCGCGTGACCTACACGACGCAGGGCTGGGGCATGTTCGCCCCCAACCCGCCGCGCGCCAACGTGTTCCTCAAGGTCGTCGTCACCGACTCCGCCGAGCGGGAGTGGGACATGAACACGGACATGTACTCCGAGGACAAGGTGTACATCCCGTTCATCTTCAACGACCGCATGCGCAAGATGAACCGCCGGCTCGTCGGCAAGGGCGCGATGTACCGCAAGTGGTACGCGCGCTGGATCTGCCGCGAGTGGCAGCGCACGCACGGCGGCGAGATCCCGAAGCAGGTCGAGCTGATCAAGTACACCTACGTGATCCCGACGCCCGAGCAGGTCCGCAAGATGGGCTGGTACCGGCCCATGGAGCTGATGAAGATCCGCGAGCGCGAGAGCACGGTGCACACCGAGACCTGCCAGAACACGATCATGGGTCAGCTCTCCAACGAGGAGCGCGCGCGCTACGAGCTGCCGCCGCTGCCCGAGGGCGTCGAGTACAAGGCCTGGGTCAAGCACAAGCAGCGCAAGTGGGAGCGTCACCTCGAGTCCGAGCAGCGCAAGCGCGAGCTCGAGGACAAGAAGCACGGGCTGCGCTCACGCATGGCGCGGGAGGAGCAGCAGAACAAGCAGCAGACGCGGGCCAAGCGGCGCACCCAGGTCGGCGCGGCCGCGCGCGGCCCGGCGCGAAAGCAAGACTAGCCCGAGCGCCGCTCGTCCGAGAACGCGCGCGTCCAACATGTCCCTTTGAACGCTCGCCTCGTCGGCGCGGCCCGGCGCGAAACCGACTCGTGACGCGTCATCACGGGCGGTCGTCCGCGCGCGCGAGCGCGGCGTGTTTTGACAGCCAGCGGCGGGCGTAGTACGCGCGACCCTGATGGCGAAGTCCGATGTCCCCTCCATCAACGACCACGCCCCCGACGCCCCCGCGCAGACGATCGACGGAGCCGCGGTCCAGCTCGCGACGCTCCTCGACGGGCCGACGCTGCTGCTGTTCTACCGCGGCTGGTGGTGACCCTTCTGTCGCCGTCAGTTGACGGCCTATCAGGCGCGACACGCCAGCTTCCAGGAGCGCGGCGTCCGGGTGATCACGGTCTCCGTGGACTCCCCCGAGGCGACCGCGCGCCTGCGCGCGGAGCTCGGCCTCGAGTTCACGATGCTCTGCGACCCCGAGCGCGCGCTGCTCCGCGCGTGGTCGCTGCTCAACCCGCGCGAGCGCGGGGGCATCGCGTTCCCGGCGACCTTCGTGCTCGGGCGGGGCGGCGCGATCGTGTTCCGCTCGCTCGACCGCCTGACCACGCGGGTCGACCCGGGGCCCGTGCTCGAGTTCCTGGCGCGGTGGGTCGACGACCCCGGGCTCCGCGACGAGAACGACGCGCGCGCGCTGCAGCGCCCGGGGGCCAAGGACGCGAGCCTCGCGCTCGTGCGCAAGTGGTTCGGGCGCCGCTAGAAGATGCCTCCTCGGGCAGGTCCCGCGCGCGCGCCGGAGCGCACGCTCACGCGACCGCGACGCCCTCGATCACCGCGCGCCGCCGGGCGCACGCTCACGCGACCGCGACGCCCTCGATCACCGCCTGATCGCCCGGGATCGGGCGCACGCGCCCGATCCGAAACCCCGCCTTCTGGAACAGCCGCTCGAAGTCGGCCCGGCGGCGCTCGCGACCGTCGGCGAAGATCGCGAGGCCGGCGATGTCCATGTACGAGATGAGCGTGCTCGGGCGCTCGTAGAGGAAGTCGACGACGATCAGGCGCTGCCCCGGTCGCATCGCCGCGCGGCAATTCTCGAGGATCTTCAGCGCGCCCTCGTCGGGCCAGTTGTGCAGCACGGTCTTGATCAGGTAGGCGTCGCAGCCGCTCGGCACGCGCTCGAAGAACGAGCCTGGGACGCACTCGACACGATCGCTCACGCCGTTCGCCGCGAGCCGGGGCGGCGCCTCCGCGAGCATCTCGGGCGCGTCGTAGAGCACGCCCTCGAGGTGGGGGTGCCACGCGAGCACGGCGGCGAGCACCATGCCTGAGCCGCCCCCGACGTCGCACAGGCGACGGACCTCGTTGAACGGGTAGGCCGCGGCGATGCTCGGCGCCGCCTGCTCGGTGATGTCGCTCATGCCCTCGACGAAGGCGGCCCGCGCGACGTCGTCCTCGCCCATCCACGCCCAGATGTCGCGCCCGTGCGCGCGCCCGAACGCGCTGCCGCCCCGCGCGACCGTCTGCGGGAGCTCGGCCCAGGCGCGCAGGAGCGGCGGGAGCCCGAAGAACTCCGCGAAGCCGCGGATGGTGCCGAAGCGGCCGGTGATGAGCGCCCGCGACACGCCGTTGTGCGCGAAGCGATCGTCGCCCGCGCGCTGAAACACGTTGGACGAGACGAGCGCGCGCATGACCCGGCCGAGCGCGTCGGCGTCGCTGCCGGTGCGCGCGGCGAGCTCGTCCGCGGTGAGCGGGCCGTGCTCCTCGATGAGGTCGGGGATCCGCAGGCGCGCGACGACGTGGAGCAAGACGGTCGTCGGCGCGCCCATCATCTTGTCGTAGACGGCGAGGTAGCCGGGCACGACCGCGTCGGCGGCGCGCAGGAGCAGCCGGCGCAGCGCGACGGCGAGACGAACGACGGCGAGTGGGGGCGCGCTGCGGCGCGCGGGCCGAATGCTCATGCGGCGATCGTGGGAGCGCCTGTCCCCGCCGTCAACGAGCAACGCGAGCTCACCGCGCGCGCCGGTGGTAGGATGCGGCGATGCGCTCGCTCGTGACTCCTACTCACCGCCCGCCGCCGGGCGCGCGGCTGCTCGCGCTGCTGCTCGTTGTACTGCTCCCGGGCTGCTCCGGCGACGACGGCGGGAGCGAGAGCGCGACCGCGGCGAGCGACGCCACGAGCGACGCGAGCGTGAGCGAGGGCGCGACCACGAGCGCGAGCTCGACGGCCCCCACGAGCGCGGGCGGCGAGACGACCGGCGACACGACCGCCGGCACCGGCGGCTCCGACAGCGGCGCGAGCGACAGCGGCAGCGGCGGGTCGACGAGCGACACCGGCGAGCCGGCGGCGACGTGCCAGCAGGACGGCGACTGCCAGCTCGTCGACGACTGCTGCACCTGCGACGTCATCGGCCAGGGCGACGACCCGCCGAAGTGCGACGTGCCCGAGTGCTTCGCCACGACCTGCTCGGCCGAGGGCCTCGTGCCCGCCAGCGCCGCCTGTCGCTTGGGTCAGTGTCACCTCGGGCCGCTGCCCTGCGCCGGCCCGGTCGACTGCGCCCAGGCGCCGCCCGACTGCGCCGCGGGCACGCTGCCCTCGATCGTCAACGGCTGCTGGGGCGCCTGCGTCCCGGCGCGCCTGTGCGACGAGGTGCCGAGCTGCGACGGGGACCCCTGCGGCCCGGGCTGGTTCTGCGTCGAGACGCAGTCCGGCGCGCCCGCGCGCTGTCACCCGACGCCCGAGACCTGCGGCGGCGAGCTCAGCTGCGGCTGCCTGTTCTCCTTCCTCCCGGAGTTCTGCCCGGCGAGCTGCGCCGAGCAGGGCGGCAGCACGATCCTCTGCGAGGACGGCGGCTGAGCGTCACGAGCACGCCTCGAGCGTCTTGCGCAGCTGCTCGTGCACGATCGGCTCGCGCACGATCGCGGCCACGCCGAGCGCGTGGAGCCGCCGCGCCGCGTCCTCGTCGAGGCGCCCCGCGAGCACGATGAGCGGCACCTCCGGCGCCGCCGCGCCCAGCTCGCGACACAGCGCGACGCCGTCGAGCTCGGGCGCGCGCAGGTCGACGAGCGTCGCCACGCGGCGCGCGCGCCCGAGCCGCTCGAGCGCCGCGACGGCCTCGCGCGCCGTCGCGGCCGCGTGCGGCCGCCACCCGACATCCTCGACGAGCGCCGCGACCCTCGCGCCCGACGCGGGCGCGACGACGACTACGTCGCCGACCGGCGCACGCTCGTCGGCGTCGGCGAGCGACTCGGCGGACGCGACCGGGATACGCACGATGAAGCGCGCGCCGCCGCCCGCGGCCGGCTCGTACTCGATCTCGCCCTCGTGCGAGCGCACGATCCCGAACGCGAGCGAGAGGCCGAGGCCCATGCCGGCCCCGGCCTCGCGCGTGCTGAAGAACGGCTCGAAGATCCGCGGCGTGATCGCGAAGGGCACCCCGGGGCCGTTGTCCTCGACCTGGTACTCCAGCCATCTTCCACGAGCGCGGCCGCGCACCGTGATCGTGAGCGCCTGCCCCGCGGGCGCGGACTGCAGCGCGCGCCGGCTGTTGTCGAGCAGGTTCATGAAGACCTGCTGCAGCTGCACGCGGTCGGCGACGATCTCGGGCAGCGACGGCTCGAGCTCCCGCGCGACCTCGATCCCCGCGCGGCGCAGCGGCGCGCGCATCAGCAGCAGCGCGTCCTCGAGGCTCTGCAGCGCGTCGCAGCGCGTGAGCAGCAGCGGCCGCTTGCTGGTGAAGACGCGGATGTTGTCGACGACGCGCGCCATCCGTCGGGTCTGCTGCAGGATCAGCTCGAGCTGCACGCGGCACGACTCGACCCGCTCCCTCGGCGAGGCCTGCATGTGCTCGGCGAGCAGCGTGATCGCGCCGAGCGGCTGATTGAACTCGTGCGCGATGCCGGCGCCCAGCGTGCCCAGAGCCGAGAGCCGACCGGCGTGCGAGAGCTGCTCCTCGGCCTGCTTCTGCGCCGTGATGTCCATCTGCAGCGTGATCCACACGCGCCCGTGCTCGGCGTCCTCGATCTCGCTGACCACGGCGAAGGACCAGAACACGGCGCCGTCCTTGCGCTGGTTGAGCACTTCGCCGCGCCACCGGTTGCCGCGACGCACGGCCTTGATGATCGCGGCCGACCTGCCCACCGGCGTCAGCTCGGTCGGCGCGTTGAGGATGGAGACGTGCTGCCCGAACAGCTCTCCCCGCGCGTAGCCGAACATCTCGTCAAACTGCCGGTTCGTGTACAAGATCCGGCCGTCCGCGGGGTTGACGAGGTTGACGCCCTCCGCCATCCGCTCGAGGATCGCGCCGCGCAGTCGCTCGGCCGCGAGCGCGCGACGCTCTTCTCGCGCGTCGCCTCGCGTCTGGGCGTCGACGCCGACGCCGACGCGGAGCGCCCTGCGCTCGCGCCAGGCCGCGAGCGCGCCGAGCATGTCGATGCACGGATCGAGCGCCATCTCGAGCTCGAGATCGCTCGTCCGCGGCGGGCCGTAGCGCGAGCTCGGCGCTCGCAGGCCCCGCACGCGCAGCGCGACGCAGTCTCCGGCGCGCAGGTACACGGTCGAGCCGATCACCGCGCCGTCCTCCTCCCACGGCGCGTACGCGAGCTCGAGCCCGTCCAGCGCGAGCTCCAGCGCGCCGCCGTCGCGCTCGATCCGCGCGCGCGCGTCGTCCAGCCGCACCACCCCGCCCCGCGCCGGCCACTCCATCGTCAGAGCATCATAGCCACTCGCGCTCAAAGAGACAGGTCCTATAAACCAGGTCTATATAATCACTTATGTGTACACGAAAGCTCTCCTCGCGACAGCTTCGCGCGCCTACATTCCTCCGGCGCGACTCGACGCGACGGTGCCCGACGCGCGGACGCGTCGCGAACGACCGGCCCTGTGGTAGGGTTCCGGGCGTGGCAGCACCCCGCCCGCGCAGCGCGCACAGGTGGACGCGTATCCCTCCTCCGCCCCGATCTCGGCGTGTTCTCGCGCTCACCCTCGCGGCCGCGCTCGCGCCGGCCGTGAGCTGCACCGACGACGCGACGGCGCGCGCGCGACGCGAGCCGACGCGTACGCGACCCGCGTCGCTCGAGCACGCCAAGCTGCGCGAGCTCGGGAAGACGACGAAGCAGCTGGCCGAGCTCTCCGACACGATCACGCGGGACACGCCGCCCGGCGTCAGCCCGACGGCGAGCCTGCGCTTCGGGCCGGTTGACGACGCGCCGCCAGGCCCCGCGACCGTCGCCGCGCTGCGCGACGAGCTGCTCGTCCAGCCGGTCCTCGCGCGGATCGAGCAGCTCGGCGGCGCGCTGGCGCTCGACCGCGATCGCGTGATGACGAAGCGCGTACACCCGCAGATCAAGGCGCTGCTGGCGACGAACTGGCAGGGCGCGCGCTTCTCGGGCGAGTTCACCGCGGGCGCGGCCGATGACCTCGTCATGGTCGAGCGCGAGCTCATCGCCGACATCGGCTACGGCTTCCGCGTCGCGCGCTCCGACGGCGGCGCGTACACCTACTTCATCAAGCAGGACGACGCGCAGCAGGTGGTGCTCCCGGTGTACCGCTTCCGCACCGCGATCGGCGATCAGAACATCATGGGCGCGATCGAATTCGAACCGGTCGCGCCGACGCTGCTGGGCTTCCTGGAGCGGCTGCGCCCGGCGTCGTGAGCAGCGCGCGCGCGGGCGCGCCGCGTCTCGACATGCTCACACGGACAGGCTCGCTAGTGCGCCGTCGAGCTCGTCCACGAGCCGCCGCGCGTCCTCCGAGGAGATCACCAGCGGCGGCTTGATCTTGAGGACGTTGTGCTCGGGCCCGTCGACGCTGAGCAGGATCCCGCGGGCGCGCAGCGCCTCGACCACCGCGCGCGCGAGCGCGGCGTTGGGCGCGTCGGGCTCGCGCGCGTCGACGAGCTCGACGCCGAGGAACAGCCCTAGCCCGCGGACGTCTCCGATGACGGGGTGACGCTCCATGAGCTCGCCGAGCGCCGCCTGCAGCTCGTCGCCGACCGCGAGCGCGTGATCCTGCAGCCCCTCGTCGGCGATGACGTCGAGCACCGCGAGGCCGACGGCGCAGGACACCGGGTTGCCGCCGAAGGTGTTGAAGTACTCCATGCCATTGGCGAAGCTCGCGGCGATCTCCGGGGTCGTGACGACGGCGCCCATCGGGTGACCGTTACCGATCGGCTTGCCCAGCGTGACGATGTCGGGCGTGACGGCGAAGGCGGCGAAGGACCAGAACTCGAGCCCCACGCGGCCGAAGCCGGTCTGCACCTCGTCGGCGATGCAGACCGCGCCGGCCTCGCGCGCGCGCGCGTAGGCCTCGACGTGGAAGCCGTCGGGCGGCACGAGCTGGCCGCCGCAGCCGAGGATCGACTCGCTGAGGAAGGCCGCGGGGCGGTGGCCGGCGTCGGCGAGCGCGGCGAAGGCCTCGCCGACGCGCGCCGCGTAGCGCGGCCCGGCGGGCGCGCCCGCGCGCTCGCGGTAGACGCCGCGACGTCCGTCGGGCAGCGGGATCTTGCGGACATGCCCTGCGAGACCGGTCCCGCCGGGCCCCTCGCACTTGTAGGGGCTGAGCTCGATCAGCGCGCCGAGGTTGCCGTGGTAGGCGCCGTCGAGGACGACGACCCCGGTCCCGCCGGTGTGCGCCCGCGCGAGCCGCAGCGCGAGGTCGTTGGCCTCGCTCCCGGAGTTGACGAAGAAGCACACGCGCAGCGGCGCCGGCAGGGTCGCGCCGAGCCGACGCGCGTACTCGACGAGGTTGTCGTGCAGGTAGCGCGTGTTGGTGTTGAGCCGCGCGGCCTGCTCGGCGAGCGCCGCGACCACGCGCGGGTGACCGTGGCCGACGTGGCACACGTTGTTGACGCAGTCGAGGTAGGCCCGCCCCTCGCGGTCGAACAGGTAGGCCCCGGCGCCGCGGGTGATGTCGAGGGGCTCGTCGTAGGAGAGGCTGAGGTTGGCGCCGATCCGCTCGCGGCGCGCCCCTCGCAGCGCGCGACGATGCTCGCGCAGGCGCGCGCGCGGGCGCTGCGGATCCGGCGACGGGCCGCAGGCGTCGCGCGCCGTCTCGACGAGCAGCGCGTCGTCGCCGATCGCCGCGAGCTGCTCGAGCGCGCGCCAGATCGGCCCCGCGCTGAGGGAGATGTACTCCGCGTTGTCCGGGTTGCGCTGCTCGTCGCGGGCCGAGACGACGACGCTCGTCGCGTAGCGCACCCCGACGAGCGGGAGGACGAGCTCCTGCTCGGCGAGCGAGAGCGGGCGCTCGCGATGGTAGGCCGCGATCACGGCGGCCGCGGCCGCGAGCGGATCGTGCTGGCCGAGGATCGCGTACGCGGTCGTGATCGCGAGCTCGGCGACCGCGGCGGTGCGCACGAGATCGCCGAAGTCGATGATGCCGGTGACCTCGCCGGCGCGCGAGACGATCAGGTTGTAGTCGTTGGCGTCGTTGTGGATCACCGCGCGCGGCAGCGCGGCGAGCCGCGGGCGCAGCTCCTCGAGGTAGCGCGTGATCCAGCCGCGCGCGAGCGCCCGCCGGCGCGGCTGCTGAATCGCGTCGAGCTGCTCGGCGACCCAGTCGGCGCGCAGGATGTCCCAGCGGATGTAGCGATCGGCGGCCGGGTGATCGAAGTCCGCGAGCGCGACGTCGAGGCGGCCCATGAAGCGCCCGAGGCTCGCCCGCAGCGCGTCGTCCTGCGGCCGCGCGTCGGCGTAGAGCTGGCCCGGGAGGAAGCTGACGAGGCGCGCGAGGTGCCGGCGCCCCGCGAGCGTGAGCGCGACGACGGTCCGGCCGTCGCGCGTCGCCAGCGGGCGCGGGCACGCGCCGGGCAGGCGCGCGTCGACGTGGGTCATGGCCGCGTTCTGCAGCTCGAGCTCCTCGCGCGGCTCGCCGGCGTTGGCGACCTTCAGCACGACGCCGGGCCCGGCCTGCGGGCGCAGGCGCACGTTGGCGTCGATGTAGCTCGGCAGCGGGCTGGGCTCGCCGTCGACACCCCACAGCTCGCGGGCGAGCTGCGCGGCGGTCTCGAGGGTCAGCTCGGGGGGCGCGGAGATCTCGGTCGGCATGTCGGCGCTGGCGAGACCATACCCGGACGGGCGCGCCGCGGTCGAGCACGAGCCGCCGCGCGCGTGGGCCCCGATGAAGCAGACCGCGCAGGCCCGCCGCTACGCCGAGGAGGCGACGCGAACCGTCGAGCGCCTTGGGGCGCTGCACGACCGCGCGCTGCGACCAGGGATCGCCGCGGGCGCGCACGGCGAGCACGTCTGGGCCGCCTCGGCGAAGGTGAGCCCCGCGGCGCGCTGGTCGTCCCTGGCGCCGCTGCTCGAGGCGCTCGCCGAGCTGTCCCGCGCGCCCGCTTGGTCGAGGTAGCGATCGCTACGGCGCGCCGCAGAAGCCGACGTTGGGGTGATTCGGGAACCCGTACGAGGTACAGCCGTAGCCCGGCGGGCACGGTTCGTTCCCGATGAGGCACAGCGAGGTGCAGCAGCGCGAGCCCCCGCAGTCCGGCAGCTGATCCGCGTCGACGCACACGAGCCCGGGCGCGCAGTCGTTCGCGAACTTGCACGGCTCCTCGGGCGTGCCGCCGAGCCCCTCAGGCGCGCACGCGAAGTCTTCGCCGCCCGGGACCGGCACGCACACCCCGTTGTCGCAGGGCTCCGGCGCGAGCGGGACGCACTGCGGGACGCAGATCGGCATCAGCTCCTTGTACGCGAAGCACGTCGTGTCGCCCTCGAGGCACATCGGGTCGTCGGGCGAGCCCGAGCAGATCTCGCGGCACTGACCGCCGGCGCAGAACAGCCACGGGCCGCAGGTGTCGTCGCCCGTGTTCGGGTTCGACGAGCACATCCCCCCGATGGGGCCGTCGCCGAAGCCCGCGCAGGTCAGCTCGTCGAGGTAGCCGTCGGCGTCGCTGTCCTTGGCCGAGCACTTCTCCTCCATGTCGTCGCAGTTCTGGAGGTACGGGTTGCAGGCGTCGACCGGCGGCTCGCCGGTGGTCTCGACGGTCCCGGGATCGCTCGTGAACGACGAGCTGACCGTCGAGGGCAGCGTGGCGTCGCTCGTCTCGCCGCTCGTCGCCGGCGTCGTCGGGTTCGCGCTCGAGCTCCCGCCGACGCTCGAGCCCCCGCCCGTGCTCGCGCCCGCGCCCGTGCTCGTGTCCGCGTCGCTGGTGCTGGTCGGCCGCGCCGTCTCGCCCGTCGCGTCCTCCGGCGGCACGTAGTCCGGGTTGGAGGCGAAGCAGGCGCTCGCGATCAGCCCGGCGAACGCGACCCAGATGTGCTCACGCGCGCGCACGCGTACGAGCGTACCGCAGCGCGGGCGACCGCGGCGCGAAATAACATGTCCTACTGTTCATATCACAGCGGTGAGGCGCGCCGGCGATAGGCGCCGGGGCTCTCGCCCGCGAACGCCCGGAACGCCGTCGTGAACGCGCTCTGGCTGTCGAAGCCGACCGCGCGCGCGATCTCGCCGACGCGCCGCGCCGGGACGTCGAGCAGCTCCATGGCCCGCATCATCCGCGCGCGCTGGAGGAATTGTCGCGCGCTGCCGCCGGTCTCCTCGGCGAAGCGACGCGCGAGCGTCCGCGGCGAGACGCCGGCCGCCCGCGCGGCGCCGGGGACGTCGAGCGGCGCCGCGAGGTCCTGGAGCAGATGCGCCATCGCGCGCGCGAGCTCGCGCGAGCGCGCGACGGGCAGGCGCCAGGGCAAGGGCTCACGCGCCCACTCGCGACACAGGGCCGCGAGCGCGGCGAAGTAGCGCTCGGCCACGGGGTCGTCGGCGTCGCGCTCGGGCCCCCAGCGCGCGCCGTAGCGCGCGAGCTCGCGACACACCGGCGGCACGGCGAACACCGCGATCGCGCTGGCGGGCGCCGGCTCGAGCTCGAGCGCGCGGTCGAGGTACACGGTGCACAGCCGCGCCGGCCGACGGCAGCGCACGCGGTGCTCCAGGGACCCCGGGATCCAGGCGGCGCGTTCGGGGGGGAGCAGCCACTGCCCGGCCGCGCCCTCGAGCCAGAGCACGCCCGACTCGGCGTAGAGCAGCTGATGTCGCGCGTGGTGATGCGCGCCGGAGTCGAAGCCGTCCGCGAGCTCGGCGGTCAACACGAACCCCCGGGCGGCGACGGCGTCGACATCGACCCGATCCACGGGCGCAGTGTATCAGCCTGGGCCCGCCGCCGCGGCCTGGCGGCGCCACTCGGCGGGCAGCCCGAGCTTGAGGAACACCGCGAACGCGTGGTCCGGGTAGCGCTCCAGCAGGCGCGTCTCGACGCGGGCCAGCGCCTGCGCGTCGACGGGCCCGCGGGGGTGTTCGGCCGCGACGGCCGCGATGACGTCCTCGAGGTAGCGCCGCTGCGCGACGAGCAGCTCGGGGCCGCCGGACGGCCCGCGACCCGGGTGCACGTGACGGGGCGCGAGCGCCACCATCTCGTCGACGCGCTCCAGCCAGGCCGCGGTCTCGCCGATCTCCAGCCAGCTGTGCGTCGCGCTCGCGACGAGATCGCCGGCGAACAGATGACCTTCGAACTCGAGCAGCACGTGGGCCGCGCTGCAGCCCGCGCCGACGACGTGCAGGCGCAGCTCGAGGCCGGCCGCCGCGAGCGTCTGGCGCTCGTCGCCGAAGCTCTCGGGCGCCGGCACGCGCTCGGGGTAGTCCGGCTTGTAGCGGTCGTAGAACGCGGCGACGCGCTTTTGGTGCACCTCGGGGATGAGCGCGAGCACCTGGCTCGAGGTGATCACGCGGACGCCCCGGGCCTGCAGCGTCGCGCTCCCGTTAAACTTGTCGGGGTTCGCGTGCAGCACGATCGCCAGGACCACGCGCTTGCCGGTCTCGCGCTCGGCGATCTCGAGCAGCTCCTCGGTCGCCGAGGGCAGGAACTGGGTGTCGACGAGCACCACGCCCTCGGGCCCCTCGATCCAGTACGACGCGGTGGAGAAGCCCCAGGGCGAGGAGGTGTAGCGGCCGACCCGGGCGTCCGCGGTCGGCCGCGACCAGCTGCCCGCGTGGTCGCGCGCGGGCGCGGGCGTGGTCGGCTCGCCGTCGTGATCGCGCGGGCCGGCGCAGCTCGCCAGCGCGAGCGCGAGCGCCGTCGCCAGGCGTGGGAGGCGCGCGCGGTTGTGGGGGCGCGGACGCGGGCGCGGGCGCGGAGATTCGAATCGCATGGGTGACCTCGCGTGGATGCGGCCGTGGTTGTACCGACCCGCGCGAGCCGCCGCTGCTGCGGGCCCGCCAGAGAGTTGCTCGCGCGCGCCATCCAGAGTCAGCCAGCTCACGCGCGCGTCGCCGGCGTGAGCCGACGCGCGCCGCCGTGACCGTGCGCGGGATCGCGGGTAGACTGCGCGCGGGCCCGTAGCTCAGTCGGTTAGAGCAGCCGGCTCATAACCGGTCGGTCCTCGGTTCAAGCCCGAGCGGGCCCACTCCCGTCGTCGCCCGCCGCCCACGCGCTCCCCGAGCGCGTGGGTCGGCGCCGCGCCGACGCGCGAGTCATCGCGAGCGATCGCGCCGCGCCGCGTGCTCGAGCGCGTCATCGAGCGGCTCATTTGGTCATGTCCTTAGGGAAAGGCATAAATTTCCGGCGCGCGGGCGCGCGGGCCTCCCGTGTCACGCGCGGCGATTCACGGTAGCCTCTCGCCGGGAGGGAACGTGCCGCTCTCAGCTGAACAAGAATGGATGCTCACCGCCTACGGGCTGATCGCGCTCGCGGACCGAGTGCTCACCGGGAACGAGGCCGCGCGCGTGCTCGGCTACGCCAAGGGCCACCTCGAGGGGGAGGAGGAGTTCATCTGGATGGACCGCCTGACCGACCTCAACGCGCTGCAGGACCACTTCGCCACGCTCTCGACGCCTGACGGCGACGCGCGCGTGATCCTCGAGCAGCTCTGGTCGATCGCGCTCGTCGACGGCGAGGCGTCGATGGCCGAGGTCAAGATGCTCGAGCGGATCGGCCGCAAGCTCGGCGTCAAGGGCCCCGACATCAGCCGGTGGCGCAAGGACTGGACCAACCGCGTGATCGAGAACGGCGACTTCACGGCGCGGCTGATGGCGATCCTGATCCCGCGCGAGGACGGCGAGCCCAGCTCCGAGGACCGCGCCTACTACGAGCAGCTGATCGACGGCCTGCCGATCAACCTCGGGCGGCGCAAGAAGCTGCTGCGCATGCTCGACCGCCCGCCGAGCTTCGACTCGATCAAGGCCGACTTCACGAAGCTCGACGACGAGCGCCGCGGCGAGATCGTCGGCGCCATCGGCAGGCAGCTGCGCCGCAGCGTGCACCGCGAGAGGGGCGCGGCGCTGCTGCGCGAGCTGGCCGCGGCCGGCGGCCTCGGCGACGACGACGTCGACGCCGCGCTCGCGGCCAAGTCCGGGAGCTGACCCTTCCGACAGCTCCCTAGCGCGCGGGCCGATCGTCCCGCGCGCGCGTCGTGATCACGCGCGAGCTCGACTCCAGGGCGTCGAGCGCCCGATCGAGCGCGCGCTTGGCGTTCGCGGTCAGGCCGCCCTGGCGGTGCTGCTCGACGAGCAAGCGCTCGAGCTGCGCGATGTGGGCGTCGAGCCCGTCGCGGCGCTCCGGCGCGGCCTCGAGCGCCTCTCGGCGCCCGTCAGCGGTCGCGTCTCGCCCGGCCCCGTCTCGCCCGGCCCCGTCCCGCGAGGTCGCGTCCCGCTCGGCCGCGCCGAACAGCCGAACCCAGCGCTCAAAGCTCGCGCCGGTGCGCAGCACGCCGTGGAACAGCCGCCCCGGGCGCTCGCCCCCGATCACCAGGTCGAGGACGCCCGCGATCAGGGACAGCGGCGAGAGCACCAGGTCCTTGAGCCCGTCGACGAACAGCTTGAGCTGGAACACCGCGAGGTCGCGGATCAACGCCCAGCGACCGGCGCGCGGATCGACGGCGCGGGCGGGCACGGCCTCGGTGACGCGCTGGAGCTCGCTCATGCGCCCGACTATCGCGGAGCGCGGCCCGCCGCTCAACCGCGTCACGGCCTCCGCCGGCGCCCGTGATACCGTCCGCGCGTGTCGATCCCAACGTCCATGCGCGCCGTGGTCGTCTCGCGCCCCGGGGGGCCCGAGGCGCTGGAGCTCACGCGGCGCCCCGTGCCCGCGCCGCGCGAGGGTGAGGTGCTCATCCGAGTCCGCGCGTTCGGCCTCAACCGCGCCGAGCTGTTCACGCGCCACGGCGACGACGGTGCCAAGGTCCCGTTCCCGCGGATCATCGGGATCGAGTGCGTCGGCGAGGTCGTCGCCGCCCCCGGCGGCGACCTCGAGCCCGGCCAGCGCGTCGCGGCGCTGATGGGCGGGATGGGCCGCCGCTTCGACGGCAGCTACGCCGAGTACACCCGCGTGCCGCGGGTCTCGGTCTTCCCCCTCGAGACCGCGCTCGACTGGGCGACCCTCGGCGCGCTGCCGGAGATGTTCCAGACCTGCAACGGCTCGCTGAAGACCGGCCTGCGCGTGGAGCCAGGCCAGACGCTGCTCATCCGCGGCGGCAGCTCCTCGATCGGGCTGACCTCGGCCGCGCTCGCCCGCCAGCGAGGGCTGCGCGTGCTCGCGACGACGCGCAGCCCGAACAAGGTCGCGGCGCTCGAGGCCGCCGGCGTCCACCACGTGATCCTCGATCACGGCGGCTCGCTCGTCGACGAGGTCCGCCGCCACGCGCCCGCGGGCGCCGAGCGCGTGCTCGAGCTGGTCGGCACGACGACGCTGCGGGACTCCCTGCGCTGCGCCGCGCCCGGCGGGCTCGTGTGCATGACCGGGATCCTCGGCGGCGCGTGGATCTGGGACGGATTCCAGCCCCTCGTCGACATCCCCAACGGCGTCGCGCTGACGTCCTACGGCGGCGGCTCCGAGGACGTGACGGTCGCCGAGCTGCAGGGCTTCGTCGACGCGGTCGCGCGCGGAGACGCGCCCTCGAACCTCGACCGCACCTTCACGCTCGACGAGCTCCCGGAGGCGCACCGCTTCATGGAGGCCAACCGCGCCAAGGGCAAGCTCGTCGTCGTCGTCTAGACGACGGGCTGCTTCGCGCGCCATCGCGACGCGCGCGCCCGTGCGAAGCGCGATACATTCGTCGAATGCGGAGCTCAGGCGCGCTCGCGACTGCGGCGCTGATCTTCGGGGTCGCCGCCCCGCTCGCGCTCGTGATCAGCGCGTCCGAGGCGCCCCGCGACGACATCATGGCGCTCGGCGCCCTCGCGTTCGGGCTGCTGGTGAGCGCGGGCCTCGGCCTGATCGGGCTGCTCCTCGCCATCATCGCGCTCACGCGCGGCGGCCCCGGCCGCGCGCGCGCGATCGTCGGCCTCGTGCTCGCGT
Source organism: Myxococcales bacterium (assembly GCA_020633295.1). Classification (GTDB taxonomy): domain Bacteria; phylum Myxococcota_A; class Polyangia; order Nannocystales; family Nannocystaceae; genus JACKDW01. Next base: position 83,749 of record JACKDW010000026.1, read on the forward strand.
CGCTGCCGGTGCTGCTCGCCGCGGCGCTATTCGGCACGCGCCAGCCCGCGCCCGAGGAGCTGCCCCTCAAGCCACCTTCCGTACAGCCGCCAGCGCCGGAGCTCCCGGTGGGCTGAGCCCGATGTCCGCCCCCGCGCCGCCCCCCGCTCGCGCTGTGCCTGCTGCTCAGCTCCGCCTGCGCGACGAGCCCGCCGCGCGGCGCCGTGATCACGGGGACGCTCACGCACACGCGCGCGCGCCAGCCCCTCGCCGGCGCGCGCGTGGTCATCCGCTGCAGCTGCCTGCCCGCGCCGCGCGTCCGCGCGGTCGACCGGACCATCGCGCCCGCCGTCGGCTAGCGCCTCGTGGACCGCTGGCTCTCAAGCCCTGAGATCACGTGACCACTCATCGAGGGTCTCGAGCACCGAGCTCGCGCTCCTGGCGTGGCCACACCTCGTCTCAGAGACAACCTCGCTAAAGACGCCCTCGATCGACACGAGGGTGTCCAGATGAATGACGACGCGCAACGCACCATCCGCAGTCCTGGCGAGCTGGTAGGGACGAACGCAGCTCGCGCGACCGGATGATGGGAGGGGCTCCTCGAGCAGGCGGACCGCCCCACCAGCCGCTTATAGTACCCGCGATCTCGGCATCGCCGCCGCCCCGGAGATCGCGGACCGTCACCGCGCGGGCGCGTCGTCGCGATCGTCCTCACACGTCGCGCGCGCCCAGCTCGCGACCTCCCCGTGCTCGCGTGCGTAGCCCGGACCCGCCTCGGCGAACGCGGCCTTCGCGTCCGCGGCGAGGGAGCAGGCCCGCGGCCGCAACGACGGGCCGTCGTGGTGCATGGCGCGGGCGAGACCCAATTGCGTCGCGGCGATCCTCACCGGGGGCGAGCCGCGAGCCACGCGCGTGACCAGGACCTCCTCGAGCAGCGCGCGCGCCCCCGTGTAGTCGCCCTCGGCGAGCGCGACGAGCCCGAGCCCGTTGCGCGCGTAGTCGAACATCTCGGTCCCCGGGCCGGCGCGTGACCAGATCTCGCGCGCGCGCTCGAAGTGCTTGCGGGCCTCGGCCGTGTTCCCGAGGTGCAGCTCGGCGTCGGCGAGGCTCATCAGGAACGCGCCTGTCACCGGGTGATCTGGCCCGTAGCTGAGGAGCGCCTCGCCGCGCGCGCGCTCGAGCTCGGCGACGGCCCGCGCGTGCTCCCCCTTGCGATCGAGCGTCACGCCGAGGCTGTTGCGCGCCTCGGCGATTCGGATGTCGTCTACGCCAGCGCGCGTGAGGTTGTCGATCACCGCCTCGAACTCGGCGATCGCCTCGTCGAAGCGCCCGAGCTCATCGAGCGCGTAGGCACGCCCGTGGCGCAGGTCGCCGTCGATCTTCTGACCACCCCACGCGCGCCTGTGCAGCTCCAGGGCTTGATCGAACAGGTCGAGCGCGCGCGCGGCGTGTCCAGACTCGAGCTCGGCCCGCGCGCGCGTCTCGAGCGCGCGAAACAGGCCCGGGTGGGTCTCGCCCTCGTGCTCCTGGTGCAGCGCGAGCGCCTGCTCGATCTGCGCGCGCGCCTCGTGGTGCTGCCCGTGATGCGTGAGGATCTCGGCGAGCACGCTCCGGGCCTGCGCGCGCAGCAGCCAGCCGTGCTCGGGCAGCGCGTCGGCGATCTCGACGACCCTGCGCGCGCTGGTGAGCGCGCCGTCGAGGTCACCGCGCAGCATCTGGCCGTACGCAGCCTGAACCAAGACGCCGACGCCGGTCGGCGTCTCGAGCGCGTCGAGCCGCAGGGTCAGCGAGCGAGCGAGGCGCAGGTACACGTCCTCACCGCCCGGCGTCGGGAAGCTCAGCAGGAGCGAGAGCTCGGCCGCGAGCAGATCGTCCCCGGCGCGCAGCGCCGCGTCGAGGCCCTCGAGCGGGAGCTCGTCGCCGGGCTGGCTCTCCGCGACGCGCCGGCGCGCCAACGCGTACTCCGCGAGCAGCACCAAGTGACCTGTCCCCCGAACCTCGTCCTCGATCGCCTTCAGCCCCTCGTGCGCCTCGGCGACCTTCCCGGACGCGGCGACCACCTCGAGCTCGGAGACGCGCGAGCGCAGCCGCTCGGCGTCCGCGACCACCTCCGGCGCGGCGGAGAACTGGTAGGCGACCTCGTGCGCGAAGTGGCAGCGCTCTGGCGGCGGCAGCCCGCCGACCATCGACGGCGCGTTCTCGACGATCTCCGCGTCCGCGTCCGCGAGCTGACGCAGCGCGACATCCAGCGCGGCGCGCCGCCGCTCGAGACACGCGTGCTGCTGGTCGTAGCTCGCGTCCGAGAGCTCGCCGGCGACGTGCGACTGACACGCGCTCCGCAGCGCCCCCGTCCACGCGTCCGCGTACTCGTGCAGGTCAAGGCGCACGCGCGGCCACAAGTCCGCGGCGTAGCTCACCGAAGAGCGCGCGAACGCGTCCGCGATGCTCATCCGCCGCGCCTCGTCCCAGACGCCCTCGAGGCGCGCGTCGATGTCACCGCAGGGCGCCGGCGCCCGCGAGATCGCGACCGCGTAGCCGCTCGCGCCCACGGCCGTCAGCCCCAGCGCCAACGAGAGCCCGCGCCGTCGCCAATTCGGCGGCTGATAGGTGAGGCGCTCGAGCAGCGCGTCCATCGACGCCCAGCGCGCGTCAGGATCGACGCTCAGACCGCGACGCAGCGCCGCCGCGACGTGGCCCGGGATCCCGGCGCCCGGCGGGGGTGGTCGTCGGATCCCGCGCGTGATGTTGACGCGCAGCTCGGCGAGCGAGTCGCCGGCGAAAGGACGCGCGCCGTAGAGCGCCTCGTGCAGCGTGACGCAAAAGCTGTTCTGGGCCCCGGTGGTCTCGCATGTGCCCGAAAGCACGGGCCATTGCTCTCAAACCCGTGAGATCACCGGGGTCCTTCGAGTGGTTGGCACGCCGAGGGGGATCGCGGGGGGACGCGGGTCAACGCGGTGTTCGCGGAGCGAAGGGGGAGCGGGGCTCAGCCCGTCTCGTGCCTCGCCGTCCGTCCCGCGGTGCGGATTTGGAACGTCTCCCAGTTCTCGTCACAGGGGAACCGCCTCCGCAGCATCGTTCGCGGACACAGGACGCCCAGGGCGCGTAGACTGGCGACCATGAACACCTGCCCTCTCCTGATCACCGCCGCCGCCATACTGGCCGCGTCCTGCTCGGATGGCGGATCCAGCAGCACGGCCGCGACGGACGCGAACACGGACACCGCGGGCACGAGCGAGACGACGACCACGACGGAGGGGACCACCGTCGGGACCACCGCCGGGACCAGCGAGGGGACCGCGGGCACCACGGCGGGCACCGGCAGCGACTCGGAGACCACGGACACGGAGACCGACACGACCACGGACGGAGAGCCGGGGGTCGTGCGCGTCGTCTATCGCAAGGAGAGCGCGCCGGACTTCGTCGAGATCTTCGCCGTGGACGTGGTCGACGGGATGGTCGGCGCGCCGATGAAGGTCAACCTCGATCCCGTGGGCGACGAGTCGCTCAGCACCTTGCTGCGCTCGTCCCAGGATCGCCGCTGGCTCGCCTACGAGATGGTCTCGGAGTCGATGATGGGCCGCAACCTCCACCTCGCCGACCTCCACGCGCCCGGCACGGTCACCCAGGTGACGGTGGCCCCGGCGCCCGAGTACGGGACCGTCATCGAGACGAGGTTCTCCGACGCAGCCGAGCTGTTGATCTTCTCTGCCCGCGCCGATCAGGACTCCGGCACCGACATCTTCATGGTGTCCCTGGAGGGCGGTCAACCGGGGCCCACGGTGCGCCTGAACCCGGCGACCTCTCCCAGCGACGGCGTGGGCGGCTTCACCGTCTCCCCCGACGGGACGCGGATCGCCTACACCGGCAGCATCGACGACGGCATCGCGAACGCCTACCTCCAAAACGCGAACACCACGGATCCAGGGGCGCCGGTGCTGGTCAGCGACAACGTGGATCCCGCGATCGCCGTGGGCCCCGCAGAGTGGCTGGACGACGACTGGATCCTCTACCGCTCCGACGTCGACGACGACGGGATCCGCGAGGTGTTCGTCGTCGACGTCTCGGGCGCACCGGGGACGCCGATCTTCTTCGACCCGGGCGACACCGTCACCGTCCGCGGCCCGGGGATGGCGCCCGACATGCGCGGCTTCGCCTACTTCGCCGGGGACGGCTCCTACGGCGACCTCTACTTCGCGCCCTTCGACGGCGCCAGCTTTGGGGCCGCGACGCTGGTCAACACCATCGGCCCGGGCGGCGACGTCTTCTCCAAGGAGTTCGCCTGGAGCCCGGACTCCAGCTGGCTGGTGTACTCCGCCCAGCACAACACGCCCATGGTCCGCGAGGCCTTCGCCGTCGACATGTCCGGCGGCGCCCCGGCGACGCCGATCCAGGTCAACGGCCCGCTGGTGCCCAACGGCGAGATAAACACCATGCGGATCTCGCCCGAGGGCGCGCAGCTCTACTACACGGCCGAGCAGGACAGCGACAGCCTCGAGCTGTACCGCGCGTCCCTGCAGCCGGGACAGGTGGGCCCCGACGAGCGCGTCCACGCCCAGACCATCGACAACTCCACCGAGATCATCTTCGAAGGCGAGGACTGGCTGATGATCACCGGCCAGATCGACGGCGGAGTCAACCAGGAGCTCTTCTACGTCGATCTACAGGCCGCGCCCCTGACCGCCGAGGTGGTCAACGCGCCGCACCCCGACGCCGGCGTCAAGTTCGGCGCGGAGGTGTCGCCCAGCGGCCGCGTGATCGTCTACTCGGCCGGGATAGACCCGGAGACCATCTACCTCGTCGACCGCGAGGGCGCGGGCCTGGGCTCGTCCATCGAGGTCGCCGCCGATGTCATGTTCGGCATCACCGCGGTGTTGGAGCCGTAGCGCCTCCGACCTGCGAGCCGGCGCGCGTTGGCGAACGCCGAAAAAAAACACTGCGCCAGGCTCTCGCCGCGGATGAATTCCATGGCGATGATTACCCGCCCGTCGGCCTCGCCGACCTCGTGCACGGTCGCGGTGTGAGGAGCCGCGGCCCTGGCGGGAGGTTAGTTCGACGGCTTTTGCTCGCACCTCACCACCGTCCGCTCAAGCGATCGGTCGAGCGCGCGACGCCAGGCAGAGGGGCCAAATGCCAGGGGTGGCAAACAGGGGAGCCGACTCGCGCCCGCCGAACAATCGAGTCAAGTCAAGGCTATCGCCTAACCCCAAGAAAAAGCTGTTCCGGGCCCCGGTGGTCTCGCATGTGCCCTCGTCGAAACGCGACGTCTGTCGTCCCGCACGACGTCAGGACACGACATCTGTCGCCTCGGACGACGTCTGTCGTGTCTGAGCACGACGTCTGTCGTCCCGAGCAGCGACCGTCATGTCTCGAAGTTCATAAGGCGACGCGTGTGCCGACTTCGCTCCGGGATTCTCCCGAGATGCTCGGGCGCGAGGCGACCCGAAGGAGCCCGCTGCGGCTCGATGCGGAGTTTGTTTGAAATCGAACGCTCGAGCGTGCGATCGGGCAGTGAGGGTGGCCCTACTGCCCGATCCCGCCGACGTCCTACGCGCTCACCGGTTCGGCTCCGAGGTGATTGAGATCGAGAGCAGCCCGCGTGAGCGATCTGAACTCAGGGCCATACAAACGAGCAGCGAGGGCGTCCTCACTGCCCAATCGCACGCCTTCGCCAAGCCTGCGCCGACTTCGCTTCGAGTTGCTCGTAGTTGAGGGCCGCGACGCATGATCATCCCGAGCTCGGGACCCTTCGATCAGGCAGTGAGGGCGCCCTCACTGCTCGATCGCGGCGACTCGTCGAGCCGGCGCTGAGCTCGCTCCGAGCTTCGACCGAGCTGCTCGAGCTGGAAGGGGGAACCCCGTACGATCGAGCAGCGAGGGGACCCGTACTGCTCGATCGCACCGAGGTAACCGAGTTGACCGAGTTGACCGAGTTGACGGACATCGAGTCTCAAGCGGACCATCGACGGACATCTGGTCGCGCCATGAGCGGCGGTGTAAACTCGGCTCATGGGCGCCGAAGCACGCCGACTCCTCGATCAAGCGCTCGCGCTTCCCGACGATGATCGACGCGCGTTTGTGGAGGAGTTGATCCGAAGCCTCCAGGGCATCCCCGTAGAACTCGCGCCGGCCTGGCGCGGCGAGCTCGAGGGCCGCATCGCCGAGCTCGAGCGCGGTGATGTGCAAGCCGTCCCCTGGGCCGACGTCGAGGACAAAATCGCGCAGGTCCTCGCGGACTCGTGATGCTCCCGCTGCATCCCGAGGCCATGCTCGAGCTCGAGCAGGCCATCGTCTATCACGAGCGCGAGCGACGGGGCCTCGGCGCGAAGCTGTTCGCAGAGGTGAAGCGAGTCATCAAGCTCGCGTCAGCGCTCCCACAGAGCGGTCGCGCGGTTCTCGGCTTGGCAGAGCGTTTCGACGCGAGGCAGCACGTTGTACCGCGTTTTCGTTTCGTCGTGATCACGGCGCTGGTTCGCGGCGAACGTCATGTGGTCGCGGTCGCGCATACGAGCCGGGAACCTGGGTATTGGCGTGAGCGCATCCGCTGATCGTTAAGCCTACTGTTTATACAGCCGTATCTCTACGCTTGTCTCGGCCGGATAGTTGATCGTCGCCGAGCCTCGGACTCCATCGTATGGCGTCGCCCATATCGGGCTCGCGTCCATCTCGCACCAACCCACCTTCTGTTCGTTGCTGGCGAAGGGGGGCGCGAGCGCGGCGGCGATTCGAAACCTCGCCGGGCACAGCAACGTGGCGATCACCGATCGCGACATGCACCTCGCGCCAGGTGAGGACGCCGCCGCCGTCCGCCTGCTCGAGCGATCGGCGAAGCAGGAGCCCGCGCGACGCCAGGCAGAGGGGCCAAATGCCAGGGGTGGCAAACAGGGGGAGCCGACTCGCGCCCGCCGAAAAAAGCGAGTCAAGTCAAAGCCTTAGTCTGAGCCCTTAAGAAAAAGCTGAACTGATCGCTCCGGTCGCCGACGCCCGCGTCGAAATATTGCTCTGGGGACATGTACGCGGGCGTGCCCATGAACGAGCCGACGCGCGTGAGCTCGTCGGTGAGCAGGCTCGACGTGGAGGGTTGCGAGGTCTCGGTGGGCGCGTCCGCGACGTCGTCGTGCCCGCGGCCGTGGACCAGCCCGAAGTCCAGGATCCGCGGACGTCCGTCGGTGCCGACCAGCACGTTGGCGGGCTTGAAGTCGCGATGGACGAGCCCGGCGGCGTGCGCCGCCGCGAGCCCACGGCCCGCCGCGACGAGCACGTCGAGCCGCTGCTGCACGGTGCGCGGCGCGGCTCGCAGCCACGCGTCGAGCGTCGAGCCCTCGACGAAGTCCATCGCGATGAACAGGCTGTCGTCGTCGAGGCCGACGTCGTGGACCGCGACGACGTTGGGGTGCTGGAGGCGCGCCATCGCCTGCGCCTCGCGGAGGAAGCGCGCCCTCGCCTCGTCGTCGACGAACACCGCCTTGATCAGCTTGAGCGCCACGGCGCGGTCGAGGTCGGGATCGTAGGCGCGGTAGACCACGCCCATTCCTCCTCGCCCGAGCTCGGTCTCCACGCGGTAGCGGGCGATCTGCGCGAGCGGCCGCGCACGCGCGTCGCCGTCAGGCGCGGAGGCGAAGCGCGTGCTCGCCACGGCGAGCGAGTCGTCCGAGGACGAGCGAGTGTCCGCCAGCGGCGAGACGGGTGCTGAGGCGCCGCCGACAGCCAGGCGCTCCGCGAGCGCGCGGGCCGGCCGGGTCGCCGCGCCCGCGGGCGCGCGCGACTTCGCAAGCTCCGTGTCGTCGAGGCCCGACGGCGCTCCCGATGTCCGTGGCACGAGTGACTCACGCGCAGGCCCAGGCGGGGCGACGTGACGGCTGTCCGCCGAGCTGCGCGATTACATTAACATGTCTACTAGGACATAATCATCGAGAATCGCGAATCGCGAGTCGCGGACGCCAGCGCGACCCGCGGGCCGCTGAACTCCGTCATGTCTCTTGGAGCAGCTCTTTTACGAGCGGCGCGCGTGCACGCGCCGCTCCCTGGCGGATCGTCAGCCGATCACCGCGCCACGATCAGCGCGCGCTCGCGCCGGCGTCGGTGTCTCGGCGCAGCGTCTCCACGACGTCACGGCAATGAAGCCCCCCGAGCAGCTCGACGCGAATCCACTCGTCGTGGCCGATGTCCTCGTCGCCGACGGCGTGCTTGGCCAGGCCCTCCCCGACCTCGATGACGTGACAGCGCTCGGCGTCGCCGCCGTAGGTCTCGATCCGCGCGATCGCCTGGTTCGCGCGCTCGAGCGCGGCGCCGGGCGGATCGCGGAGGCTCGAGGCCGTGTACAGGAGCGCGAGGTGCTCCTTGTGGGCTTTCTGAACATCCGCGACATCGATCAAGACGCCGAGGCGCTCGCGCGACAACGAGCTCGTGCTGAACAGGTACGGGGCGGGCCTATCGTACAGGCAGCCGACAAATCGATGGTCGATCCACCCGCGCTCGTCGACCAGCTGGCCGAACCGCTCGCGGAGCTCGTGCAGCAGCCGATCGCCCGACCCCGCGTCGCAGATGCCGAGCTTGACCTCGCGTGGCTCGGCGTCGAGTTCGAACACGAGGTAGTCCTGGAACGAGATGTATCGATCCCCCGCGCGACAGTAGCTGTCCGGCCGGGGCTCGTAGCGCGACGCCGGGTCGATCGCCTCGAGTCCCTCAAGGAGCCGCCCAAGCGCACCCTCTCCGAGCTGGACGCGACGCTCGCCGACCACGCGCACCCTCCGCTCGCCGCGCCAATCGAGCGCGCCGTCGCGTGAGAGGGCCGCGGAGTACGCCTGCGTTGGATAATATCGATCGAACCAGTAGTAGCCGTCGAGCTTGGACTCGTGCACCCAGCGAACGCGGAGGATCTGCGGAGCGCTCGGCGACGCGGGCGACGCGGACGACGCGGGCGGCGCGACCAAGGCGACCTCCGACGCGGGGGTCTTGCCAGCGCACATCGGGAGGAACGCGAGCAGCGCCGCCGGGAGGACGAGCGAGCTACGAGCGACGCGGCGCGACACTGGTTCAGTATAGCGACGCGCGCGCGCGGCCCATTGAGCTCGAGCCGCGCGTTCAAGGATTACCTATCGCGCGAGGGCTCGGCAGGATCGCGCGGCGCGAACAACAATTCCAGGTCGCGCCGGAAGCTCAGCGGCCTGAACCCGGCCTCGTAGCTCAGGGCCTGAAAGGCGCGCACCGTGGTCGACACCTCCTTCACCGTCTCCGCGTCGTAGTTGATCTCGACGCCCATCTCCCAGTCGAAGCCCACCTGCCGGTCGATGACGCGCCCGTCGACGTCGCGCACAAGAAAGCGGTACGACTCGTACTTTCCCGTTTGATCCTTGAGATCACGGAGCGCGCGCGCCCGCCTGAGCAGTCGTTCGCACACGAACGGCTCGAGCTGGGCGCTCCACCCAAAGCCTCGCGCGGGCGCGACGAGACCGCCCGCGTGCAGCGAGAGGAAGCCGGCGGTCTCGTCCTCGCCCTCGTGCATCAGCGCCCGGAAGCGCAGCATCAGCGTCGGGTCCTCCCATCCCGCGCGAAACGCCCTCGGGTCCACATCGCGTTGTCGCTGACGCCACGACAGCAGACCCAGCGCCCTCGAGTCCTCCAGCGCCCTCGACGTCTCGTAGCCGCAGCGAGGGCAGGCGTGCGTGCCCCAGAACAGCGCCTCGGGGTTGAACGGGCGAGGGCGGCACGACACCGTCATCCCGGCGCCGCCGCAGCGCGGGCAGGCCTTCAGCGGTCGGACGCCGAGCTCGTCGGCGGGCAGGCTCGGGGACGTGGACATGCGCGCTTCCTTCGAGCCGAGGATATCAAGCAGGCGCGCGCCTGGTGCAGGCGCGCGCCTGGTTCGGACGCGCTCGACGCGGTCGCGGCGTCGACTAGAACTGCGGTGCGGAGCTGCAGGCGTCCGCCTCGTACGCGTAGAAGCTGCAGCCCGGGAGCGCGTACTCGGCGTCGGGGAGGATGATGCAGTACTCGGGGTAGACGACCGGCCCGCCGACGCACTGGCCGCTGAAGGTCGACCCGGGCGTGACGCTGAGGCAGTAGGCGGCGAGGCACTCGTCGAGCGACGGGAAGCCCGCCACGGGGTCGGCGTCGTCGGCGAGCTCGAGCTCAACGGTGGGGACCGGCTGGTCGGGGATGTCCTCCCCGGCCTCGACGGCGGCGAGCAGCGCGGCGGCCTCGTGCTCGAAGCCCTTGTCCGCCATCATCTCGACGACCTCCTCGGGGGCGAAGCGCAGGGACCCCTCGTCTCCGATGGGCTGGTCACAGGCGACGGCGCCGAGGGCGAGGGTGGAGACGAGGGCGGCGAGAACGGTGCGGGTCGTGGTCTTCATGGCGGCGGGTCCTTCCGAGGCGGGCTGCTTGGCCGCCTCATGGATGGGGTACCCAGGCCTCGCGGAGGGATTGCGACGCGCCGAAAAAAATCTCGGCGACTCGCAGGAGCCGGGGTAGCGCCGTTCTGCGCGACGCCGCCGCGATCGCTCGCCGGGGAAGCGTCGCGACGAAGCGCTCGACTCGCGTTCTCGCGCCCGCGCGCTCACGCGCTCGCGGACCGCTTGGGGCCGACGAGGGTGCGCAGCGTCGCGCGGGCGACCTCCTCGCCCGCCGCGTTCTCCATGCGCACGGGCACCTCGTACTCGCGCCGCTCCGACGAGCGCGGAACCGGGCACTCGCACACGCCGGTGATCGTGCCGCGCGCTTTCTTCAGGTACTCGATCGACAGCCCGGCGACGATGAAGCGGGCGTCGTCGGGCAGCGTGTACGCGACCGCGACGTTGCCCGTCAGCTCGGCGAGGTTACACAGCGCGATCGCGTGGATGCACGCCAGGTGATTTCGAACCGCGCGGCGATCGGCCATGACGACGCGCGCGTAGCCGTCGCGCAGCTCGACCACCTGCGCGCGCACGCTGCCGGTGTACGGCGCGACGCGTCCGATCGCGCGGCTGAAGATCGCGCGCCCGCCCGGCAGCGGCGAGAGTCGACCCCAGAGCGAACGAATGATGTTCTTGGGGTAGTTGCTGACATCGCCCGCGCGGGCGAACTGCTGCACCGAGGAGAGCACGCTCATGTCGAGCGTCATTGTGCACCAGCCCCGCCCCGCGATGAAGCGACCAGGTGATCGCGCCCGGTGTGTCGGCGGCGGGGCCGATCGCCGCGACGACGACGGTCGAGCCGCGGCGTCTACGGCTTGAGCGGCACCGAGAGGCGCGCGCGCCCCTCGACGTCGAGCGTCACCGGGACGCTCCGGAAGCCCTCGCCGGGCGGGCGCCAGAACGGCTCGACGCGATCATCCGCGGCGTCCGACGGCGCCCGGACGTCCGCGCGCGCCCCCGCGACCACGGGCGCCGGCAGCAGCTCGGCCAGCGGCCGCCCGTCGACGAGGATCTCGCGCGCGACGAGGACCTCGAGCGTGACGGCGTCGGGCGTGCGCTCCCACCATGACTCAATGGCCAGCTCGCGCAGCGCGAGCACGCCGCGCGCCGGCAGCCGCACGGCGCTGAAGTGGCTGCCGATCGCCTCGACGAGCAGCACGTTCGGCGCGGCCTGGAGCCGGTAGATCTGCAGCTCGGCGAGCTCGCCGTCGCCCGGCGCGGGATCGCGGCGCCCCTCGTACGGGAAGGTCGAGGGCAGGACGAGCCAGCGCGGCGCCGCGGCGGGGTTCTCGAGGGTCACGTCGAAGCGGTGGACGGCCAGCGGTGGTTTCCCGAGCCAGGTCTCGCGGTGGGTCGCGGAGCGCAGCGCGCTCTCCATCGGGATCCCCTGCGACGCGACGCCGTCTTCCGCGCCGTCTTCCGCGCCGTCTTCCGCTCCGACTTCACCGACGTCCTCCGCTCCGTCCCCGCTCGACCGCGCGCGCGCGGGCGCCGGGGTCACGGCGGGCTCGGGCTCCACCGCGGTGCAGCCGAGACCGAGCGCGAGGAGGAGCGCGAGGAGGAGCGCGAGGAGGAGCGCGAGGAGGAGCGCGAGGAGGAGCGCGAGGAGGACAGCGGCGCGCCGCATGGCTCGAGTGTTCGTCACCCGCGCGCGCCTGGCAAAGGCCGCGAGCGCGCGCGAGCGCGCGGGGTCAGCCGGCCTCGGGGAAGCCGGGCGTGAACATCGCGAGCATGCGCGCGGGCTGCTTGATGCCCTGATCCTCGGTGAACGCGAGCGCGCTCTCGATCAGCTCGCGGCCCTCGTCGCCGCCCACGAGCTGCCCGAAGCGCCAGCGCGCGGCCGCGGCGTGGAGCGCCATGTCGACGGTCTTGAAGCCCTGCTCGGCGGCCCGCAGGTGCGCGCGCGCCTCGTGAGGCCCCCCCTCGACGGCGCCCAGCCCGGCGCGCGCGAGCTCGACGATCGGGCGCACCCACAGCGCGCGCTCGCGGGTCAGCGTGCGGATGTCGGCCTCGATCGAGCGCACGAGCCCGGCGCGCTCGCGCGCGCTGCCGTCGGTCGTGATCCGCAAGAGCGCGGCGCTGATCCGCAGGTGCAGCAGCGTGATCCGCAGCCACTGACACTCGAACATGAAGCCCTGCGCGAGCGTCGACCAGCGCCCCGCGAGCCGGCTCCAGGCCTCGGCGCCGTCGCCGAGGTAGAGGTCGAGCTGGACCTTGGCGATGAAGGTCCACAGGCGCTGCATCGCGAAGCCGCCCTCGGGCCAGCGCTTGCCCACGCGGATCAGCTCGGCGCGCGCCTGTTCGGGCTCGTCGGCCGCGAGCCAGCGGATGTTCTGCGGGCCGGCGCGCAGCGTGGTGTCGGCCCAGAGGTTGTCGCGCTCGTTGGCGGCGCTGATGCAGCGCGCCATCTCGAGGTCGAGCGTGTGCAGCAGCCCCATGTGGGTGAGCGCGAGCATGCGGAAGGTCTGGGCGAGCGTGATCTCGTAGCCGGCGCCGACGCACTCGGTGCGCAGCAGCTCCTCGGCGCGTTCGAACAGCCCGAGCGCGTCGCGCCAGCGCCCCATCATGAAGCCGGCGACGCCGCGCGTGAGCGCGAGCAGCCCGCGGGGGAACGGCGCCTCGACGCGCTGCGTCAGCGACTGCGCGGCGGTCACGAGCCGCTCGGTCCGCTCGCGCGCGCGCTCGCCCGGCAGCGCGACGAAGGCGAGCTCGACCGCGAGCGCGCAGGCGGCGTGGAAGGCATGACCTGTCTTGAGGGCCATGGATAAGTGGCGCGCGTGGAACAGCGCCGCCGCCTGCGGGTCGTGGGCCGCGAGCCCGGCGGCCGCCGAGCGGCAGACGTCGAGCTGCGCGCGGTCGCGGGGGTTGACCTGGACGTCGGGGCGGAGCTTGAGCGAGAGCCCGCGCAGGCGCAGGCGCACGCGTTCGAAGGCGACCATGGTCAGCGCGCGCCGCCGGCCCTGCGGGTAGCTCAAGCCGGCCTCGTCCACGACGTCCCGCAGCGTCCGCAGGCCCTCGGCGTAGTGACCCGCCTGCAGCAGCTGCTCGGCGGCGCGCCTCCGCAGGTCGAGCGCGCGCGCGCGCTGCCCCGGGCCCGCCCGGTCTGCGGCCTCGAGGTAGATGCGCGCCGCCCTGCCCCCGCGGCCGCCGTTGGCGAGCGCGTCGGCGAGCCGGCACTGCAGGTCGCTGAGCCCGGGGTCCGAGCGCGGGATGAACTCGAGCGCGAGCCGGTACAGCCGCGCCGCGCGATCGAAGGCGAGCGCGGCCGCGGCCTGATCGGCGGCGGTGCGCGCGTACTCGCCGGCGCGCTCCCACTCGCCGGCCTCGCGGAAGTGCACCGCGAGCGTGTCGGAGCCGGCGTCGCCGGCCGCCTCCATCGCGAACGCGAGCGCCCGGTGGCGCGCCCGCAGGCGCTCGGAGTCGAGGCGCGAGAGCACGAACTCGCGGATGCGATCGTGATAGCTCTCGACGGTGGAGCCGTCCTCGCTCGAGTGCGTCAGCACCAGGTGCTCGCCGCGCAGCAGCGCGAGCGTGCCGCGGGCGTCGCCCTTGAGCGCGGCCGCGACCGTCGCGAGCCGCTCGTCGAGCGGCCCGCCGGAGACCGCGATGATCTCGAGCAGCACGCGCGCGTCCTCGGGCAGCTGCGCGAGGCGAGCGGTGAGCACCTGGTCGAGCAGCAGCTCGCCGGCCCGCGGCTTGCCGCGCGCCGCCCCGTCGTCGGGCGGCTCGGCGACGAGGTCGACGTAGCGCGCGAGCTCGTGGACGAACAGCGGCGAGCCCTGGGACTCGCGCGCGATCTGCCGCGCGCGCGCGCGCGGCGAGACGCCGCCGCGCGGCTCCGAGCTCTTGAGCAGCGCGAGCGCGAGGTCGCAGGCCTCGCGCACGGACATCGGCCCGACCTCGATCCCGCGCGTGTCGATCTCGGCGCTCGAGCGATCGCGCAGGGCCCGAAGGACAGGCGCGCTCGTGCTGTACTCGCTGCGGTAGCTGGCGATGAGCAGCAGCGCGGGCGCGTCGGGCGGGCTCAGCAGGTCGGCGAGCAGCGCGGCGCTGTCGCGGTCGCCCCACTGCAGGTCGTCGATGTGGAGCACGAGCGGGCGACGGTCGGCCATGCGCGCGAGCAGCTCCTTCAGCGCCGCGAACGCGCGGCGCCGGAGCTCGCGGGGATCCGGGATCGCGGTCGCGCGGCGCGGCGACTGGGCGACCGCGCCGACGCGCTGCAGCACCGGGAACACGCGCGCGAGCGCGAGGATGTCGCGCGGCATCAGCTCGGCGACGCGGCGCTCGGGCAGGCGCACGAGGTGCTGGCAGAGCGAGTCGACGAGGCTGTCGAGCGCCTTGAACGAGACCGACTCGCGCTCGTAGCAGCGCCCGACGAGGATCACCGCGCCCTCCTCCCGCGCGCGCAGGTCGGCGAGGAAGCGCTGCACGAGCGCCGTCTTGCCCATGCCCGAGCGCCCGTAGACGTGCACCGCGACCGCGTTGCCGCGGTGCGTCGCGTCGTAGGCCTCCCGCAGCGCGCGGAGGTGGGCCTCGCGGCCGATGAACAGCGCCTCGCGCCACAACAGCTCGCGGCGACCGGAGCGCGACAGCCCGCTGCCGCTCGGGCCGTCCTCGTCGACGCCGAGCCGCTCGAGGATCTCGAGCGCCCGCGGGCGCGCGCGCGGATCTCGACGCAGCAGCGTGAGGCACAGCGCCTCGAGGTCCTCCGGCACGGCGTCCTCGTCGGTCACGGGCTCGCCGAGCTCCTCGCGCTCGCGCGCGAGCGCGACCGAGGGCGGCGTCGGGTCGCGCTCCTGCTTGGCGAGCAGCATCGCCAACCCCTTGCCGCGAAACGGCAGGCGCCCGGTGAGGCACAGGTAGGTCATCACGCCGAGCGCGTACCAGTCACTCGCCTCGGAGGCCGGGGCGCCGCCGGCCTGTTCGGGCGAGATGTACGCCGGCGTCCCCACCATGTCGCCGCTGCCGCTGCGCATGGTCTCGACGACAGACTCGGACACGAGCCCGAAGTCGAGCACGACCGCCCGCCCCTGCGCGTTGACCAGCACGTTGGAGGGCTTGAGGTCACGATGCAGCACGCCCGCGGCGTGGATCGCCCCGATCGCGCCGGCGAGCTGCCGCAGCCCCGAGCGCAGGCGCTCGAGCAGCGCGGCCCGCCCTCCTGGCGCGCCCGAGCTCAGCGGCGCGCGCACCCACTCGACGAAGTCGACGCCGTCGATGTACTCCATGGTGAAGAACATCCGCTCGCCCTCGGAGAACAGCGCGTGCAGGCTGATGAGGTTCGGGTGCGTGACGTCGGCGAGCGCCCGGAACTCGCGCTTGAACCGGTAGAGCGCGCTCGGGCTGACGCCGAGCAGCGTCTTGAGCGCGACGACCTCCTCCCGCTCGTGGTCGAGCGCCTCGTAGACCACTCCCATCCCGCCGGCGCCGAGCCGCCGCCGGATCGAGAACCGGCGGTTGCTGCAGAACTCGATGAACGCGGGGTCATCTCGCAGCGAACGCGGCTCCTCCGCGTCCCACGTGTCACGCTCCGCGTCGTTCGGCTCGGACACGGAGCGCAGCGACAGCTGCGTGTCCTGTGAACGGCTGCTCAAACCGGCGAGCAGGGTATACCGGTCACGCCGCCCCAGAAAAGCGCGCGTTCGCGCGAGCCCGCGTTCGCGGACAGCGAGCCCGCGCTGTCTGGTTGACCAGCTCGCAGCGGGCCGTGAGTTCGCGCAAGACCGCCGCGCGCGCGACCCAACGCGAGCACGCCGCCGCCGCTCCCCTCGCGCCGGCTGGAGCCGCGCAGGCGCCCGTGATACGCCCGGCCCATGTCCACAGACGATCGCACGCCCGTCATCGTCGCCGCAGTCCGCACGCCCATCGGGCGCTTCGGCGGCGCGCTCGCTCCGGTCCGCCCCGACGATCTCGCCGCGCACGTGATCTCGACCCTCAAGGAGCGTCACCCCGCGCTGATCGCCGAGGTCGAGGACGTGTACTTCGGCGCGGCCAACCAGGCTGGCGAGGACAACCGCAACGTCGCGCGCATGGGCGCGCTGCTGGCGGGGCTGCCGGTCGAGGTCCCCGGCGTGACCGTCAACCGCCTGTGCGGCTCGGGCATGGAGGCGGTGCTCCAGGCCGCGAAGGCGATCATGAGCGGCGAGGGCGAGGTCTACCTCGCGGGCGGCGTCGAGAGCATGACGCGCGCGCCGCTGGTGCTGACCAAGCCGACGCAGGCCTACGGGCGCGGGCAGGAGCTGTTCGACACGGCGCTCGGGTGGCGGATGATCAACCCGAAGATGCAGGCGCTGTACCCGGTCGAGGGCCTCGGCGAGACCGCCGAGAACGTCGCCGAGCGCTGGAAGGTGTCGCGCGAGGATCAGGACGCCTGGGCGCTGCGCAGCCACCTGCGCGCGGCGAAGGCCCAGGACGCGGGGCACTTCGACGCCGAGCTCGTGCCGATCGAGGTGCCGCAGGGGCGCAAGAAGCCGCCGCGCACGGTGACCGCCGACGAGAGCGTGCGCCGCGACACCTCGGCCGAGGCGCTCGCCAAACTCAAGCCGGTGTTCCGCAAGGGCGGGACCGTGACCGCCGGCAACGCGTCGCCGCTCAACGACGGCGCCGCCGCGCTCGCGCTCACGAGCCTCGCCCGCGCCCGGCGTCACGGCCTCGAGCCGCTCGCGCGCGTGGTCGCGTGGGGGCACGCCGGCGTGCACCCGGGCGTGATGGGCATCGGACCTGTCCCTTCGAGCAAGAAGGCGCTCGCGCGCGCCGGCTGGAGGCCCGGCGACGTCGAGTGGGCCGAGCTCAACGAGGCCTTCGCCAGCCAGACGGTCGCCTCGCTGCGCGAGCTCGAGCTGGACCCCGAGGCCGTCAACCCGATCGGCGGCGCCATCGCGCTCGGCCACCCGCTCGGCTGCTCGGGCGCCCGCATCATCACGACCCTGGTCCACGGCATGAAGCGCACGGGCAAGCGCCGCGGCCTGGCGACGATGTGCATCGGCGTCGGCCAGGGCATCGCGTGTGTGCTCGAGCGCACATAATCCCGCGAGATCCAGGCGCGCCCGGGATTGACGCCGCGCGGGCGCGCTCTCTAGGTTGTACGGACATGCGTCGCCTACTCCCTGTCCTCGCAAGCTTGTTGGTCCTCGCCCCGATCGCGCCTGGCTGCGGCGACAGCGGCAAGGGCACCGCGACCGAGTCCACGACCAACGGCGACTCGCAGTCGAGCACCGACGACGCGACCGGCAACGAGTCGACGGGCGGCGTCGATGGTTGTGACAGCGGCGCCCCGACGGACAAGACCGGCGAGAACAAGATGGCGGAGTTCGGCGCCCCGTGCTCCGTCGACGCCGACTGCGAGCCGATCCTCGGCGCCGGCGCGAAGTGCATCCAGAACATCCTCGACCTCTACGACGCGCCCGGCGGCTACTGCACCCTCGACTGCGAGCTGCCCGACGCGATGACGAAGTACGAGCTCGACAACGCGGCCTGCGGCGCGGGCATCTACTGCATGGGCGCCAACGGGTTCTTCACCGCGTGCGTGCCCGAGTGCACCTCCGACGAGGACTGCTGGCGCGAGGGCTACGAGTGCCGCCTGCTGCCGCAGCTCGGGGCCGAGGGCGAGCCGAAGTTCTGCCTGATGCCGGACTCCTGCGGGCCCGACCTCGGGGGCTAGGCGCGGCCGCGGCCCCGCCGCGAGCTAGAACAGCGAGCTAGGACAGCGCGCCCGGCCACAGGCGCGCGCTGACCTCCCGCTTGCCCGCCTCGGCGCGCCAGTACTCCGAGTCCGGGTCGACCGCGTAGCTGCGCGCGAGCATCTCCTGGATCTGCGCCTCGATCGCCGACGCGACCGCGGCGTCCTCGATGATCACGTTGGCCTCGCGCTCCCAGTAGCTCGCGGTCACGTCGAGGTTGGCCGAGCCGATCGAGACCACGCGCGCGTCCGCGGTCACGACCTTCGCGTGCACGTAGGGGCGCAGGCAGCCGCCGACGGTCGTGATCAGCGGCGAGCGGGGCGTGCGGTACTCGGACAGGCGCGCGCCGGCCCGCATGAGCGGCTCGAGCCGCTGCTTGGTCATGTACTCGAAGATCTCGCGGTGCAGCGGGCCGCGCAGCAGCGTGCCGTCGTCGCGCCGCGCGTTGGCGTTGCCCGTGAGGATCGTGACCACCACGCCGCGCGAGAGCGCGGCCAGCAGCGCGTCGAGCAGCGCCGAGACGATCGGGAAGTCGTTGAGCACGTAGATGTGCGCGCGCGCCGAGCGGATCATCGCCTCGTAGGCCCCGAGCGCGTTGCTGTCGGAGAGGCCGTCGTGGACCACGAGCCGCGCCGCGCACTCGCCCGCGGTCTCGAGCGCGGGCAGCAGCGCGGCTTCGTCGTCGGCGTTGACCTCGGGGCCGCCGCAGCGCCGCCAGTTGGCGAGGAAGCAGCGCTGGATCTCGCCGACCAGCGGCCCGTGGACCTCGACGTGCGCGTCGAGCCAGGGCACGCGGTCGCTGCGGGTCCAGTCGGAGACCGCGATCTCGTCGAAGCCCGTGTAGTACTCGTCGCTGCAGTTGCGCCCGCTGACGATCGCCACGCGCCCGTCGACGACGATCAGCTTGCGGTGGTCACGGCGCTTGAGCAGCCCCAGCTCGAGCTCGCCGGCGCTGGCGATCGGGTCGCTGGCGACGATGTCGACGCCGGGCTCGCGCGCGAGCCCCTCGAGGATCTCGTTGCGCAGCCCGAGCACGTCCTGCGTCGAGTAGAGCGCGTCGACGGTCATGCGCACGCGCACGCCCGCGCGCGCGCGCGCGACCAGCCGCGCCGCGAGGTGCTCGGTGAAGCGGCCGTCGCGGACGATGTAGAACTGCAGGTGCACGCTGCTCGCGGCCGACTCGATCAGCTCGAACACTCGCTCCCGCGCGCGCCGGTTGTCGAACTCGACCTCGCAGCGGTTGCCGTGGACGAGCCGCGTGCCGGTGCGCTGGTCGAGGCGCCAGCGCAGCGGGTCACGGGCGCGCCGCCGCGCGTCGACGAAGGCGCGCGCCGACTCCTCCCACAGCCCGACGCCCGGCGCGGCGTCGCGGCCGGCCGCGAGCCGGCGCGCGAGCGTCTCGAGCTCGACGCGCTCGATCGCGTCGACGAAGTCTTCGGGCCAGGTCGACACGTCGCACAGCACGGCCGCGAGCGGCACGCCGTCAGCCCGGAGCGCGCGCACGAGCGAGCGCTCGAACACCGGGCGGAAGTCGACGCCGAGCGTCGTCAGCCCGCGCGACTCGGCGCTGTGGATCAGGCGCGCGCCGATCGGCAGCCGCTGGCGCTCCATGGCCTCGAGCAGCGCGCGCGCGCGGTCGCTCGCGTCGAAGTCGAAGTACGCGATCATCCAGCCGCGCCCCGCGAGCGCGCGCAGCGGGCTGAGGTCGAGCGCGGGCTCGGCGAGCAGCAGGTCGCCGTGCACGGCGAGCACCGGCGCCGCGTCGACGACCTGCAGGACCACGCGATCGGTGGTCGCGCGCGCGATGATGACCGCGTCCGCGCGATCGAGCACCTCGAAGCGGATGTCGTGCACGCCGACGGCGCGCGGCGTGTAGCGGCAGCGGACGGTGCGGTCGAACGCGCCCGTGGGCACCTCGCCGACGGGCTCGCCGTTGACGAAGAAGCGCACCAGGCGGGCCCGCAGCCGCAGCGGCGCCTCGAGCGAGGCCTCGAGATCGACCGTCTCGCCGAGCACGACGAGCTGATCGCGACCCGACGCGCGCAGGAACTGGAGGAACCCGCCGGATCGACGCCAGCGCTCGAGCGATCCGGAGATCGTGCGGGCCGCGAGCTCGAGCGGCCGGGAGATCAGCGCGCCGTCGTCGGCCGACTCGCCGCCGCCGTCGTCGCGCGCCTCGTCCGACGCGCTGTGGATCGGCGAGAGCGCGCTGAGGGCCGCGCGCACGCGCTCGAGGTACCCCGGCTCATCGGCTCGCTGGCTCACCCGGGGGAGTGTACCCGCCTGCGGCGCGCGTCTGGACACCCCGGCCCGCGCCGTGCTGAGGTCTCCCCGTCATGACGATCCTGATCGACGGCGCCGTCGGGACCGAGCTCGAGCGACGCGGCGCCCGCATGGACGCGCCGCTGTGGTCCGCGCACGCGCTGCTCGACGACCCGGCGCTCGTCGAGACCATCCACCTCGACTACCTCCGCGCCGGCGCGCAGCTGCTGACGACCAACACCTTCCGCACCCACGCGCGCAACCTCGCGGCCGGCGGCGACGCGCTCGCCGAGCGAGCGCGCGAGCTGACGATCCTCGCGGTCACGCTGGCGCGCGCCGCCCGGGATCGCCACGCGCGGGAGCGCGGCGACGCCCTGCGCGCGCGCGTGGCGGGCTCGATCAGCCCGCTCGAGGACTGCTATGAGCCCGATCGCTCCCCGGTCCGCGCGCGCGCGCTGCCGGAGCACCGCGCCATGGCCGAGGACCTCGTCGCCGGCGGCTGCGACCTGCTGCTGATCGAGACCATGGGCCGCGTCGACGAGGCCTGCGCGGCGGTCGACGCCTGCGACGGCCTCGCGCGCCCGGTCTGGCTGTCGGTGGTGTGCCGCGCGGACGGTCGCCTGATCGGCGGCGAGCCCCTCGACGCGCTCGCGCGCGCGCTCGCGCGCCGCCCCGTGCGCGCGCTGCTGGTCAACTGCACCGACCTCG
>JACKDW010000027.1 GCA_020633295.1 Myxococcales bacterium
TGTAGACCGACGCCTGGGCCCAGACGTCGGTCTTGCCGCGCGAGTTCTCGTGCTTCGGGTTGCCCTCGATCTTCGTCGGGCGCCCGTCCTGCGACTCGACGAGCACGCCGGTGACAGTGTCGCCGGCCTGGAACGCGGTCGCGTAGTACTCGGGCTTGCCGGGGATCAGGTCCTCGGGGCGCTTGGCGAACGGCAGGATGCGTTCCTTGGGCTTGCGCACGCAGCCGGTGGTGGCCAAGGCGGTGCCAGCACCGACGGCGCCGAGGAACGTTCGACGCTTGAGACCGCCCGTCGCGGGGCGCTTGAGCTTGACCAGCCCACCGCCGGACTCCTCGAGGGTCTGCTTCAGACCCGGGAATTCGTCGTGCTGCTCCGACGGCCCGTGCTCGAGCTCCTGGACGCTGCGCCAGTAGGTCTTGGGGGGTTGCGAGTTACTCATCGTGTCGACCTCAGCAGTGGAAGTGTGCGATCGGACCGATCACCTAGCGGTGGCACCCGGAGCAGTGCTCGGGCGGATTGACCACGCGCTTGCGCGCCGGATCGCTCTTCGGGTCGTAGTTCTCGACCTTGCGGTCCCAGTCCATGTCCGTGATCTTGTCGAGCGGGCGAAGGTGCTGCTCAGGATCACGGTGGCAGTCGAGACACCACCCCATCGACAGGGGCTGGTCCATCTCGACGACGACCATCTGATCGATGCGCCCGTGGCAGCTGGCACAACCAACGCCGGCGGCGAGGTGCGGGCGATGGTCGAAGTAGGCGTAGTCGGGCAGCTGGTGGACGCGCACCCAGGGAATCGACTGCCCAGTGGCGTAGCTGTCACGCGCGAGCTTCAACTTGGGGCTGTCTTGCTTGACCAGCTCCTTGTGGCAATTCATGCACGTGTGCGTGGGCGGAATCGCCGCCTTGGCCGCCCGCTCCACCGTGTTGTGGCAGTACCTGCAGTCCATGCCCATGTCGCCAGCGTGGAGCGCGTGGCTGAACGGGATCGGTTGCTGCGGGCGGTAACCTGCGTCGGTGTACGCCGGGGAGAAGTAGTACCAAACGCCAAGGATGGCGCCGACGAGGAACAGCGGCCCCAGTACGCCGATCGCGAGCGGGATCTTATTCGTCCAGCGAGGAAAGATGGCCGGCACTTCTGTTCACCTTCCTGGGAGGGTGGCCTTCAGGTTGTGGCCCCGTGACGGACTCAAAGGGCATCCTGGAGGCAGGTTTTCGGCGCGCACACTATCAGCGTTGTGTCCGGGTCGCAACAGGGCGGGAATAGGCGTGAATAGCGAGATACCCGACGAAAGAGCGCGCCCACGAAGACTCTGACGCGCAGACGAGTGCACAGGCAAGACCCGCGACAACGCGCCGCGCTGCGCGATTTCTGGCGCTCGCGGGGGTTTGGGGAATCTTGCCACGCGACGGTTGGTCGCAGGCTGCGGGATGGCCCCGCTCGCGGCGCATGCACAAATCGAGCGCGACCCGATGACGCGCGCGCGGACGAGACGGTCATCACATGGACGCGGATCGCTTCAGTCGATGTGCGACAGTTCGCCGTAGGCCTGCTGCCGTGACGTCATCACGAGCGTCACGGCTTCGCGCGAACACGCGGACGATGTCCGTGAACGCGCGCGAGCACTAACCCGTTATTCCGGAGCGGTGGGCGAAGGAGCGGAGGGCGGAGGCGAAGACGACGCGGTCGATGGAGCGGTCGATGGAGCGGTCGACGGAGCGGGAGAGCCCGCGTCGCCGGCCGCATCGCGCCAGCGCGGCGAGAACGTCTTGATGAAGTGCACGAGCGCCGTGATGTCGGTCTCCTGCATACCGCGCCACGCCGGCATCCCGCGCTCCAGTCGACCGTTGCGAATGGTCGCGGCCACGTCCTCGTCGGTCGGCAGTTCGCCCTCGGGCGTCGATTTGTACAGGAAATCACCCGTTCGAAAATCGCGCGGCCCGGGGTTGAGCGAGCGCGCTGCGGGCCCCCGCCCGCTCCCATCCACGGCGTGACACGAGGCGCAGGAGCGCATGTACAGCCGCTGTCCGTGGTTGAGGGTCTCGGCCGGGATTTCGACGCCGCCGAGCACCTGACTCTCGGTGAAGGCCGGAGGTCCCCCGCCGCACGCGAGCCCGGCGACCACGAGAAGCGCCGCGGCGAGAGCTGCGGCCGAGCGCGACGCGCGTTGCGACTCAGCGCGCGCGAAGCACGTGCTGGCTGCGATGGAAGACCTCATCGAGTCCTTCTGGATCCGTGTTGTAGTACCCGCGAACGCCGCCATCCCGATCGATCAGGACGAGCTTCGTCGTGTGGGCGATATCGAACATGCCGACGCTGCCCTCGCGCTCCTTCGGATCCATCGCGGTCTTGAACCCACCGACGACGAGGGACTCCATCTCCGCGCGCGGCCCGGTGACGAAGCGCCAGCGCTGCTCGTCGGCGCCCGCGGTGTTCGCGTAGCGCTTGAGCACCTCGGGCGTGTCGTTCTCGGGATCGACGGAGAAGCTGACGAGACGGACAGGCACGTCGGCCTCGTCGAGCTTGGCCTGCAGCTCCATCATCGCCTTGGTGATGCGCGGGCAGATGCTCGGGCAGCTGGTAAAGAAGAACGAGGCGATCCAGACGTCGCCCTGCATGGTCTCGGCGCTGAAGACCGCGCCGTCCTGATCGACGAGCGAGAACGCCGGGACCTGGAACATGACCTCGGGCGGCTCCGGGATGTGACGGTTTCGCAGGCCGTACCAGGTGATGCAGAGGATCCCGACGACGGCCGAGAGGTGCCACGGGTAGCGCACGAACAGACGTCGAAGCCAGTTCCCGCGCTCCTCCGGCGGAGGCATGCGCGCGCGCGCGAACGCGTCTTCATCCGGGGCAGTCGCCGCGCCGACCGATTCGCTCTGACTCACAACCTCTCCCCCGCGCCGAAGCCGGCGCCGCGTTGATCCGCGACTAGAACAGGAACACGTCGACCGCCATGGCGAAGATCAGCGCGGGCAGATAGACGAGTGACCCGATGAACAGGTTTCGTGCCCAGCGCGGACCGCTCGCGGCCGCGAAGCCGCGCACGCTGCCGGCGAAGAACGCGACGCCGAGCAGCCCGGCGATGACGCCGTAGAACACGCCGGTGACGCCAAAGACCGTCGGCAGGAGCGAGACCGGGATCAGCCCGGCGGCCCAGGCGACGGCCTGGATCTTGGCGTTGGTGTCGCCGCGGACCACGGGTACGCAGCGGATCCCGGCGCTTTCGAACTCGGCCTTGCGAAACAGCGTGATGGCGATGAAGTGCGGCATCTGCCACACGAGCAGGATCAGGAACAGCGCGAGCCCGCCCGCGTCGATCGAGCCGGTGATCGCGGTCCAGCCGAGCAGCGGCGGCATCGCCCCCGGGATCGCGCCGATGAACAGCGCGAGCGGCGTGCGGTACTTGAGCGGCGTGTAGACGAGCACGTAGCCGACGATCGCCAGCAACGCCAAGCCCGCCGTGAGCAGGTTGGTGCCGAGCGCGAGCACGACGAGCGAGAGCAGCCCGAGCGCGCTGGCCACGAGCATCGCGGCCTGGGTCGAGATCCGCTTCGCGGCCAGGGGCCGGTTGCGCGTGCGGGCCATGAGCGGATCAGAGTGCCGCTCCCAGATCATGTTGAAGGCGCTCGCGGACGCGACCGAGAGGCTGGCGCCGACGACCCCCATGAGCGCGGGCAGCCAGTCGAAACCTGGCGCGAGCCAGGCCCCGCCGGCGGTCGTGATGGCGCACATGCGCACGATGCTGGGCTTCGTCAGCGCGACGAGGTCGCGCAGGAGGGCCGCCGGTACGCGCTCGCGCTCGCCGACGCCGCTCATGACTTCACCGACGCCTTGTAGTTGTAGACGCAGTACTCGTCGACGGTGCGCACCGCGTCCGCGCACGGGCACTTGCCGCGCTTCTGACACTCGGTCCCGCGCGCCTTGCAGGTGTAGAACACCCACTGCCCGCTGCCGACGCCGTGCTCCCGTGACTCGGCGAGCGCGTCGCCGTGCGCGGGGTCGAGAACGCCTGTCTCAGAGAGCAGCTTGCACTCCCCGGCCCGATCCTGCGCCTGCAGGCAGTGGGCCATGGCCTTGCGGATCGCCGACTCGCACATGATGATGTTGGCGCTGCACTCCTTCATGTACCAGTCGACGGTCTCGGAGATGCACTGGTCTGCGGTCAGCGTCTTGCCGTCCTCGTCGAACTTGTGCATGGCGTCGCTGATGATCCGCAGCCCCTTGGAGTAGGTGCGGAAGGCCCCGAAGCCGAGGACGACCGCGAGGATCGCGAGCGTCGTGAACACGAACCGGAGGCTCGGACCCTGCCAGCCCTTGTGCGGCGGCGGCGAGGCCGTCTCGGGCGCGCGCGCGCGGCCGCTCTCCGGATCTCCGGGACTCACGCGCCGGAACCTAGCGCGCCCCCCAGAGGGGGTCAATCCTGCGCGACGGAGCGTCGCAAGCGACAACGCGCGCGACGCCCCGTGTGATTTCTCGCAACCACATGAACCTTCGGCAACCTACAAACTCGCTCGTGGCGACCGCGACCGGTCCGCCACGCCGTCACGCGCCATGTCACTCGCAGGCCACCTCTGGACGATCGGGCCCAACCTCCGCCATCGCATGGTTCCGCGCGCGCCGCCCGAGGCGACGCCGTGGTCGAGCTCGCTCCTCGATCCCGACGTGGGCCCCGTGCCCCTGACCGGGATGCTGCGCGATCGTCCAGAGAGCGACGCGCTGTGCATGGTCGTCCACGGGCTCGGCGGCGCGATCGAGAGCCAGTATGTGATCCGCGCGGCGCAGGCGATCGACGCGGCGGGCATGAGCTGCTTGCGACTCGCGCTGCGCGGGGCCGATCGCAGCGGCGCGGACTTCTATCACGCGGCCCTGACCGCCGATCTCGAGGCCGCGCTCGCCAGCCCGGCGCTCGCCCGCTATCGACGCGTCTACGTCCTCGGCTACTCGCTCGGCGGACACGTGAGCCTGCACCTGGGCCTGCGGCGCGCCGATGGTGGTCCCCGCGACCCGCGACTGCGCGCGATCGCCAGCGTGTGCGCGCCGCTCGATCTGCATCGCTCCCGCGCCGCCATCGACCACCCGCGGCGATGGCTCTACCGCGCGCACCTGCTCTCGGGGCTGCGAGAGATCTACGCGGAGGTCGCGGCGCGGCGACCCGTCCCGACGCCGATGTCCGAGATCCGCCGGGTTCGCACGATCGGCGAGTGGGATCGCGTCGCGATCGTGCCGCGCTTCGGCTTCCGCGACATCGAGGACTACTACGATCGCGCGAGCGTCGGCCCGCGGCTGCGCGCGCTCGAGCTGCCGTCGCTGCTGATCTCGGCGACGGGGGACCCGATGATCCCGGAGGACGCCGTGCGCCCGTCGCTGCTCGGGCTGCCGCGTCACGTGGACGTGCGCTGGATCCACGGCGGCGGGCACGTCGGCTACCCGTCGTCGATCGATCTGGGCTTTGGGCCAGCCCGCGGCGTCGAGCCGCAGGTGCTTACGTGGATGCAGCGCCACCGATAGCCGCGGCGCACGTCCACGGCGACGCGGCTCACCGCGCGACGGACTCAACGCAGCGATAGGCCGTCGGTCGACCCCAGTCGCGGACGTTGATGAACGCGCTCAGCAGCGCGCCGTCGCGGTCGATGAAGTACGTGTCGGGCAGCTTCTCGGTGCCGAACGACTTGGCGACGGTCTTCTCGCGGTCCCAGGCGACGCGCACGGTGGTCGACTCGAGCGACATCCGCTTGAGGAACTTCTGTACGTCCTCGAGGGTCTCGTCCTGGCTGATCGCGAGCACCACGATGTCATCGCGGCCCGCGAAGCGCTCGGCGAGCCGCGCGATCTGGGGCCACTCCGTGGTGCACGGCTCGCACCACGAGGCCCAGAAGTTGATGACGACGAACTTCCCGCGCAGCTCCTGGAGGGTCAGCGGTTGACCGGTAGCGACGTCGAGGACCGAGAAGTCAGGCGCGGGCACGTCGAGCGACTTCGGCGACAGCGGTCGACAGGGCGAGGAGTTCTGGCCCTGGACGGCGCGCTGCAGCGAGAGACCGAAGCCGAACACGAGCGCGCCGCTGACGAACAGGAACAGCAGCAGCGCGCTGAAGGCCACGAGCGGTGACTGCTCGACCGCTGGCCCGGGGATGTGGAGCGAGCGCGCCGCCTCCTCGAGGGCGTCCGGCGTCACGTCGTCCAGCCTGAGGGCGTCGCGCGTGAGCGCCTCGCCTGTCCCCTTCGAATCGCTGGACCCCATCGATCGCCCCTGCCGACTCTACCTCGCCGGTCCCCGTCAATGCGCGGGGGCGTCTGCTGGCGCCGCATCGACCTCGGCGGGCGCCTTGGCCTCGGGCGCGGCCGCGCCTGGCACCGCGTCTGCGGCCCCTGCGGGCGCGGGCGCGGCCTTGGTCGGCGCCTTGCCGGGCTGCACGGGGGCCGTCTTCGACGTTGGCCGCGCGGCCCGCCCGGCGTCGTTGGGCGGCCTGTGCGCGATCTCGGCGTCGGCCAGCAGGGTCTGGAGGACCTGCCCCTTGGGCGTCCCCTTCGCGACCTCGGCCTTCGCGGCCGCGAGCTCCTTGTCGACCAGCGCGGTGAACATCTCGAAGGGCACCGCGCCGGAGAGGTAGCGGCCGTTCACGAAGAACGCCGGCGTCCCGTTGGCGCCCATCGTGCGGGCCAGCGCGATGTCATCGTCGATCATCTTGCCCAGCCCCGGATCGTTTCGATCGGCGTCGAACTGGGCCATGTCGAGGCCGAGCTCCTGGGCGAGGGACTTGTACAGCTCCTCGTTGAGCTCCTTGCGCTTGGGGAACAGCCGATCGTGCATCTCCCAGAACTTGCCCTGGCGATGCGCGGCCATGGCGGCCACCGCCGCCGGTCGCGCGGCCGCGTGGAAGGGCAACGGATGGTGGCGGAAGACCACGCGGACATCGTCCCCGTACTTGGTCTTGACGCGCTCCACGGTCTCGGTGACCCGCTCGCAGTAGGGGCACTGGAAGTCGGAGAACTCGACGATGGTGACGAGCGCGTCGTCCGGTCCGAGCTGTGGGCGGCCCTCCGGCAGCACCTTGTAGCGCTTGTTCGGATCCGGTCCGTCGCCCTGCGCTTTGCCCCACTCGCTCGGGACCGCGCCGACCTTGCCGCCGCCGCGGCTCTCGGCGGCGTCCTTCATCAAGGTCGCGTAGACCTCGCCGGGCGCCACGCCGAGGCTCTCGGCCGCGCGCTTCTCGGCCGAGAACACCTTCTTCCAGCGCACGGCGTCGAGCGCTCCCGAGTACGGCCGGCCGTTGACGATGAAGCACGGCGTGCCCGTGCAGCCCGCCCGGCTCCCGGCCGCGTAGTCCTCGTCGAGCTGCTTGGACACGGCGGCGCCCGAGAAGTCCTGCTTGAACTTGGCCACGTCGAGGCCGATCTCGTTGGCCCAGCGGTTAAAGTTCGGGTCGCTGAGAGCGCGTTGGCCCTCAAACAGCTTGTCGTGCATCTCCCAGAACTTGCCCTGCTGATGGGCCGCGAGCGCGGCCTTGGCCGCCGGAACGGCGCGGTTGTGCATGCGCAGGGGGAACTGCTTGAAGATCACGCGCACGTCGCCGTCGTAGGCGTCCATCGCCTCCTTCAGCGACGGGGTCGCGCGCGCGCAGTACGGGCACTGGAAGTCGGAGAATTCGATGACGGTGATGAGCGCGTCCTCGGGGCCCATCGACGGCTCGTCGCCGCGCAGGTCCACGCGATAGCGGCCTTCGGCGGCCGCTGCGGGCGCGTCCGTGAAGTAGGACTCCTTGATCCAGCGGCCAGCGTAGAAGCCGAACACCAGCGTGGCCGCGAAGCCGAGCACGCCGAGGATGTTGGCCGCGCCGCCGCGGGTCGCCTTCGTCTCCTCCCCGGCTTTGTCCTGGACCACCGGCGCGGGCGTCGAGGCCTTTCCGGGCTCCTGGGTCGCGTTCGAATCAGTTTTGTCGTCGGACATGACAGCACTCCGTGCGCGAACGAGTTCTCGCTCTGTGTCGGGAAGAGCCTGACGGTCGGAGAAGAGCGAAGCGTGGCGAAAGAAAAGTCGAGAGCGGGGCGAATGCTCGGCGGCCCTGAATCGGCGGCCGAACGCGGCGCTTTGCCGGTACCACGGCTTTGGCCCGAAGCGCAACGCGCTGCCCCTGACGCCAGGGGTGCGCGAGCAGCCAGCGCGCGGCTGCTCGCGCGTTCGAGCCGCGCGCCTGAGCGCCCCCGCGACGCCGTGGCGACGCGGAGCTCAGGCGCGCGGACGGGCGACTACTTGCCGTCCTTGTCGGCCGGGGCGGGCTTCTTCGCCGCTTCCTTCTTAAGCGTGGCCTCGAAGCCGCCGTTGAGTTCCTCCTCGATCACCATCTTGAAGGTCGGGAAGGGCTGCGCGCCGCTGAGCAGGCGCCCGTTGATCAGGAAGCCGGGCGCGCCGCGGACATCGAGCGACTGACAGGTCTTGATGTCCGTGTCGACCTGCGCGGTCGTGGCCGGATCCTTGTAGTCCTGCTCCCACTTGGCGACGTCGAGCCCGGGCACCTGGGCGGCGACGGCCTTGAGGTCGTCGTCGCTGCGCTTGGCCTTGTCGGCGAACAGGATGTCGTGCATGGCCCAGAACTTGTCGGCGCCCTGCTTGCCCGCCGCGGCCGCAGCGACGTGCGCCGGCTTGGCGTTCTTGTGCATCGGCAGCGGGTAGTGGCGGAAGTAGATCGCGACCTTGTCGCCCATCTCCTTGACGATCTGCTCGACCGTGTCGGTGGCGCGCTTGCAGAACGGGCAGTCGAAGTCCGAGCACTCGACGATGGTGACCTTCGCGTTGCTGAGGTTGCCCTTGCCCGGCAGCCCGTCGGTCTTGACGTCGCGGCGCTTGTGATCGGCGGGCGGCGGCGGCGGCGGGACCTTCAGCTCCTTCTCGAAGCCCTTGATCATCTCGTCGTAGAGCTTGTCCGCAGAGACGCCCTTCTCCTTCATGAACTTCTCGGCCTTGGCCTTCTCCTCCTTGATGAGCGCGTCGAACTGCTCGAAGGGGCGGGCGCCCGAGATGTGGCGGCCGTTGACGTAGAACGACGGCGTGCCGCGCGTGCCGAACTGCCCGGCGACCTTCATGTCGTCGGCGATGACCTTCTCGAACGACGCGTCGGCGTAGTCCTGCTTGAACTTGGCGACGTCCAGGCCGATCTCGCCGGCCCAGGTCTCGAAGGCCTGGTCGCTGAGACCCTTCTGGTTCTCGAACAGCTTGTCGTGCATCTCCCAGAACTTGCCCTGGCGATCGGCCGCGAGCGCGGCCTTCGCCGCCGGCTTCGCCTGCGGGTGGATGTGCAGCGGCATCTGCCGGAAGACGATGCGCACGTCGTTGGCGTACTGCTCCTTGATCTGCTTGAGCGTCGGGTTGACGCGGCTGCAGAAGGGGCACTGGAAGTCCGAGAACTCGACGATGGTGACGAGCGCGTCGGCCTTGCCCCACTGCGGGCGGCCGTCGGTCGGCACGGCGTAGTTGACCGCCGGGTCAGGCTGCCCGGGGCGCTGACGCTGCTCGGGCGGCGGGGCGGTGCGCGTGGTCTTGGCGGCCTTCATGATGCGCGCGTAGATCTCGCTGCGCTTGGAGCCGGCCTTGACAAGCTCCTCGGCCTCGGCCTTCTCGGCGTCGATGAGCTTCTTGAGGCCCGAGATGTCACGCGGCGCGCCGCGCTGCCACTTGCCGTTGATGAAGAAGCTCGGGGTGCCGCGCACGCCGAACTGCTGACCGAGCTTCAGGTCGGCGTCGACCTGCCCAGCCTTGGTCGGGATGGCGTCCTTGAACGCCTTGACGTCGAGCCCGATCTGCGCCGCGAAGCCCTCGACGTCCTGCTGCGTCATCTTCTTCTGGTTCTTGAACAGGACGTCGTGCATCTCCCAGAACTTGCCCTGGTCCTTGGCCGCGAGCGCCGCCTGAGCGCCGTACTTCGCGTCCTTGTGCATGGGCAGCGGGAACTGCTTGAACACGACCCGGACGTCGTCCTTGTAGGCCGGGTCGTTCATCAGCTCGTCGAGCATGTTGGCGAAGCGCGAGCAGTACGGGCACTGGAAGTCCGAGAACTCGACGATCGTCACGAGCGGCTCGGCGGCGCCGTGGTAGCCGTCGTCCTCGCTGTAGGTGAGGCGGAAGCGCTCGCCCTGGATCTTGCTGTTGAGCGAGTCGTCCACCTGCTCCATGGTGACGACCGCGCCGCCGCCGTCCGCGTGCGGCGCGGCGCCGGCCGGCTCGGCGGAGGAGTCCTGCTTGGCCGCGCTGCCGCGCTTGCCGGTGCAGCCCGCGTCGACGAGGGCGGTGGTCGAGAGCCCGAGGGCGGCGACGATGGCGAGTGAGAGTTTAACGCGTTTCATGACTTCTCTTCTTGTGGTTGGAGAGCCCCGCGATCGCGAGCGGCTCTGGTCGTTGTGTCTGAGACTTGCTTGGTGACGCCCGCCGCGTCGGCGAGCGGTGATGTCGTGGGTGAGTTCGTGGTGGAGTGCTTCGGCGAGGTCGCCAGCGGGCGCGTGTTGGTTGCGTGGTTGAGGCGGACCGCGTCAGAGCGCGGCGTTGGGGAATTGACTGGGCTGCACGGCGCGCTCGAGGAGCGCGTCGACGTAGTCGGCGCGCGGCGTCTCGGACGCGCGCGCGAGCTCGAGCTCCTCCTCGACGCGCTGCGCGAGCGCGTCGAGCGGCTGGTAGCCCGAGAGGTAGCGGCCGTTGATAAACAGCCCGGGGGTGCCGTCGACGCCGAGCCGACGACCGAGCAGCAAGTCCTCGCGGACAACCTCGAGGACCTCCGGGTCATCGAGATCGGCGAGGAAGCGCTCCTTGTCCAGCTCGAGCTCGTGGACGAGCTCGAGGAAGGTGGTGCGGCTGAGCGAGCCGCCCTTGGCCGCCATCAGCCGCTCGTAGAACGGCCAGAACTTGCCCTGGCGCTGGGCCGCGACGCAGGCGCGCGCGATACCGCCGGCGGCGGGGTGAATCGGCAGCGGGTAGTGGCGGATCGCGACGCGCACGTCCGCGGGGAAGCGCTCGCGCAGCGCCCCGCCCAGCGCCTCCGCGTGCAGCCGCTTGCAGTAGGGGCACTCGAGGTCCATGAACGCGACGATGAGCACCGGCGCGTCCTCGGGCCCGATCGTCGGCGCTCCCTCGGCGCCGACGGCGTAGCGGAGCTCGGGATCCGGTCGCTGCGCCGGCACGTCCTGTTCAGGGGCGCGCGCGGCGAGGAGCTCGCGGTAGCGGGCGAGCAGCTCCTCGGGCAGCTCGACGCGCTCCTTGACGGCCTCGGCCATGAAGTCGTCATAGAGAGCTGATCGGGCGACGCCGCCGTCGAGCCGCCCGCGCGCCTCGCCGAGCTCTTGGTCGATCAGCGCGTGCCACTCGGGCTCGCTGCGAAAGCCGACGACCGGACGCCCGTTGACGAACGCGATCGGCCCGAACTCGATGCCAAGCTCGAGCGCCTGGCGACGGTGACGCATGCGCGTCCCGGTGTGAACGCCGGTGTCGAGGTCGTCGCTAAAGCGGGTCATGTCGAGCTCGAGCGCCTGCGCGAGCGACTCGAGCTTGGCGCGATCAAGCTGACCGCCCGCCTCGTAGAGCCGGCGATGCATGGGCCAGAAGCGACCCTGGGCGCCGGCGGCGAGCGCCGCCTCGATCGCCTGCTCTCCGGTCGAGAAGCCCGGCATCGTGAGGGCGCGAAAGACGACGCGGACGGAGTCGCCGTAGTCCTCGACGAGGTTGTCGAGGACCTGCCAGGTGCGGCCGCAGGGCGGACAGGCGTAGCCAGAGAACACGACGATCGTCACCAGCGGCTCGTCACCGCCGAGCGCGTGATCGTCCCCCGCGAGCGCGACGAGGTGACGATGCGCGCCGTCGAACTCCGCCGCGGCGCTCGCGGTGTGCTCGTGCTCGTCCTGGGCCGGGCGGTTGCACCCGCCGAGGCTCACACACAGGAGACCGAGCGCGAGGGCGCGCCCGAGAGCCCAGTTGTTGGTCCGCATGAAGTGTCCGTGGATCTGCCGTCAGCCCCGGAGCTAGCGCGCGCTAGCCCCATCATGGGCGTCGAGACCACGTCGACGCCCGCCCTGTCAGGCGCTGGGTACGAATCGCCGGCACGTCGATCGATGTACGTACACGACAATCCACACGCAGCGGCCCAACACCGCTACGCGAGCGCGGTTCGGGGGGGCGGCGGCTCAGGGCTGTCCACGCGTGAGCGCGGCATGCGATCATCGGTCGGCCGGAGCCGCCGACGATGACGTGCCTCGAGCGCGTCCAGCTCCGAGCGCTTGTCGAACGAGAACATCTGGGACGCCGTCAAGGGCGCGATCTCGGTCGGGGGAGGCGGCGGCACGCCGCCGCGAAATTCTCCGCAGTTCTGATACTCGGGGTCGCAGGTCTCGCCCTCGAACAGGCTCTCGAGCAGGCGGCTGCAGGTCCCGCGCGTCATGATGAACAAGGTCGGGTCGGTATAGAGCCCCGCGAGGCGCTCACCCCCGCACAGCACGAGCGCCTCGTCGCCGCGCTCGTCACCGCAGATGCGATCGCCGCCGACGAGCTCGAGCAGGACCATGCGCGGGTCCACCGAGGAGCTGTCGTCACCCATCGCCTCGAGACCGTGGGCCGTCCCGGGACCCGCGAACGCGCCCGCGCCGAGCACACCAACCCACAGGGTCAGCGCCATGAGGCAGCGCAGGAGCGTCTGGAGAAAGCCGGACACGGGGTCTACACGGGGGCGCGAATCGCTCTTCTGATGCGCGAGGCTATGCGCTTTGACCAAACTGCGCAAGCGTCCGCCTATTCCCGCCGCCCGCGACCTGGGCCAAGCGGGCACGGCGGCGTAACGAACCTCGTTCTCTCGTCTCGCGGTCCGGGTGAGGTCTGTCTACCCCACTCCGCGCGAAGGCTGCCGCGGGGCCGCTTCAAGGCGCAAAAAAACCCGCCGCGGGGAGCGGCGGGTTTTTGGCCCGAGGGCTGGAAGCGGGAGACGAGGCTCGAACTCGCGACTTCGACCTTGGCAAGGTCGCGCTCTACCAACTGAGCTACTCCCGCGCTGGGGGGCGTACTCTACATGGCTGACGTGACGAGTCAAGAGGTGCCAAAAATTTATCTCGCCAGCGCGCATCACCCTGTACCTGTGGGTGCATCGGTGCGCGCATCGACCTGGCGACGTGCATCAGCCCCCGTGTACCGACGCAGAAGCTGGCGATGTCTGTGTGAAAACAGCGTTTTTACGATTACGCGCACGAACGGCCAGAGCGGCGTGCATCGCGGCTGCACCCAAACGCGGTCACGGATCCACGCGCCCCCACCCTGCGCTCCGATCGTCCGCTCATGAAGCCAGACACGCTGTAGCCAGGAGCTGGAGTGCTCGTAAAACCCCCATCGATCAGCCTTTGGTTCACACCAGACCTGCTCGAGACAGAGGTGGTGACGGTCGAATGGGAGGACACCCAGGGCGAGCAACCAGCTGTGAAAGAGCGGGACTCCCACCGGCGCGTCCGCGAGCTTCATCCCCCGCGTCGCCGATGGCGCGGACATTCGCACCCATGGCGCGAGCTCCGCGTTGACGCCCTCCATGGTGCTGACCGCGTCCCAGAGCGCCGCCGGAGAGACGGCGAGCTCAGAGCGAAGATCGACGGCCAGCTTCGGCTCGGTCTCGCTCACCGCCGCACCGGCGAGCAGATCTCGACGAGGTGGCCGTCGAGATCGCGGATGTAGCTGATCCGCTGCCCCCATGGCTGCTCACACGGGGCGAGGACCTCGGTCGCGCCGGCCCGAATGGCCCGCTCGAAGACCGCGTCGACCTGGTCCTCCGGGACGACGACACCGATCTCGCTGCAGCCCTGGCCCGCGGCGGGGAGCTCCGCGCCGCCGAAGATGTGCTTGCGGACGAAGGCGCGCTCGCTGAGCGCGAGGGTCGTCGTGCCCGTGACCAGCTCGCCGTAGGGACCCTGGCTGAACTTCAGCGTGAAGCCGAGCACGTCGCAGTAGAACTCGAGCGCCCTCGGCAAGCGCTCGACATAAAGGATTACGTAGCCGAGCGCGGGCGCGGCAGGTTCGGGTTCACGGGCCATCGCGGGCACGGTGCCGAACCCGCGGGCGTTTGTAAACGCCTGCTCTGCCGAGCTCGCTAGTCCTCGAGCGAGGACAGCGCCGACTCGGCCCCCTTCTTGTCGCCGAGCAGGAGCTTGGCCGAGCACGTGCCGCTCTGGCTGACGCGGGCCTTGTTAAGCGTCTTGGTGACGCACTTGTTGATGGCGTCGTCACCGCCCCTGTCGACCTTCGCGTCCCGCAGCTTGCCGCCCGAGAGCGTCCACGAGACCTGCACCGCCGCGCCAGCGGGCGCGCAGGCGTCGAGCTTGGCCTTGACCGGCGCGATGCCGGCCATGACGTCGCCGAGCGCGATCGGTCCCTGCTCACGCATACGGCAGGACAGGTCGCGCGCGAGCACGTCCTGATCCCAGCGATCGATCGCGGTGGTGAGCTCGAGCGTGACCGGCTTGCCCTTGGCCGCCTCGAGCTGCTTGCTGGCGTGGCAGCCGTCCTCGTGCTTGCGCTCGGCCGCGCACCCGCGCTTGAACGCCTCGAGCGCCTTGCTTGTGTCCTTGGCCGCGCCGACGCCCCGGTAGTGGGCGACGCCGAGCTTGACGCAGCCGCCGCCGTGCCCACCGTCGCAGGCCGCAGTGAACGCCGCGACCGCGCGCTCGTTGACCTTCTTGTCCTTGCTCGGATCGTACAGCAGCTCGCCGGCGTTGAGGCAGCCGACGACCTCCTTGGCGTCGCACGCCTTCTCGTACAGCGCGATCGCCTTGGGCTCGTCTCGGTCGACCCCGTTGCCGCTGTAGGCGAGCTCTGCGGCGGTGGTGCACGCGAGCGCGTGGCCACCGTCGCAGCCCTTGACCAGAAATTCGTAGGCGGTCGCGGGGCCAGGATCAGGTCCGTCGCCGGTGAGCGCGAGCTGCCCGCGATTCACACACGCCTTCGAGTCGCCGCCGGCGCAGCCCTTGGCGTAGGCCTCGGCGGCGCGCGCGAGGTCACGGTCGGTGTCGCGCCCGTTTTCAAAGATCTCGCCGAGGTGAAAGCAGCCGGCCGCGTCGCCGCCGTCGCACGCCCGGGAGAACAGCCCGCGCGCGGCCGCGAAGTCCTGCACGCGCGCCGCCTCGAGCCCCTGCTCCGTGCACGCGGTCGGCTCGCAGGAGGAGGTCGACGCGCCGCCGCCTTCGGCTCCTGAGCCGCCCTCTCCTCCGCTCGCGCCGTCGGGCGGCTGCGTGTCGGGTCCTCGCTCGCACGCGACGGGCGCGAGCGCCAACGCGACGGCGAAGAGCAGGGGTGGCCTGGCGAGGGCGAGTCGGATCCGCGACGTTGACACCCGATCATGGAAGATCGCGCGCGCCCCGGCGTCAAGCCGCGATATCGACCCGTCGGCGCGGACTCGCCACGCGCCGCGTCTGCGGCGCGCGATTGTAGATGCCTCGAGGGACATGCGTAGTCGCGACTGCCACCTACGCGCCGAGCTCGATGCCGACGGCCCGCGCGGTGACGATCAGCGGGTGCCCGGGGTCGACGAGCCGCGGCGCGCCGGCGGCCTGCTCGAGCGGCGCTGAGCCGACGACGCCGCCCGCGAGCCGGACCATCGTCCCCCACTGCCCGCGCTCGACCAGCGTGACCGCCTGGACGCCGAACTGCGTCGCGAGCACGCGATCGTAGGGGATCGGGCCGCCGCCGCGCTGCAGGTGGCCGAGCACGGTGACCCGCGTCTCGACATCGAGGCGCTCGGCCAGCGCTCGCGCGAGCGTCTGCCCGGCCCCGTCCGCGCGGATCGAGCCGCGACCGTGGCGCACGCGCCCTGAGCTGGCCTCGCCGCCCCGCGGGCGCGCGCCCTCGGCCACGACGATGAGCGAGAACTGTCGCCCGCGCGTCCGACGGGCGAGGATCTTGTGGCAGAAGCGCTCGGGGTCGTAGGGCAGCTCGGGCAGCGCGATGCAGTCGGCCCCGCCGGCGACCCCGGCGTAGAGCGCGATCCAGCCCGCGGTGCGACCCATGACCTCGAGGATCATGACGCGGTCGTGGGACTCGGCGGTCGTGTGCAGGCGATCGAGCGCCTCGGTCGCGACCTCGACCGCCGACCAGAAGCCGAAGGTGAAGTCGGTCGCGGCGAGGTCGTTGTCGATGGTCTTCGGGACGCCCACGACGCCGATCCCGTGCTCGCGCATGAGCCGGGCGGCGATCCGCTGCGTGCCGTCGCCGCCGATGACGATCAGCCCCTCGAGCTCCGCGGCGCGGACCGCCGCCGCGAGCTCGGCCGAGCGATCCCGCGGGCGCGCGCCGTCGCCGTCGAGCCACGCGAAGGGATCGCCGCGGTTGGTCGTGCCGAGGATCGTGCCGCCGCGGTGGAGCAGGCCCTGACATGACCGAGGGGTCAGATCATGCAAGCGCTGCGGACGCTCGAGGAAGCCGTTGAACGCGTCCTCGCTGCCGATGATCTCCCAGCCCAGCTGACCCGCGCCGTGCTTGACCACGGCGCGGATCACCGCGTTGAGACCAGGCGCGTCGCCGCCGCCCGTGAGGATGCCGATCCGCCGTGTCGTCATGGGCGGCGACTGTACCCGACGCGTCGAACCGCGTCGCGCTCGCCCGCGCGCGCGCTCACGCAGGGCCGCGCTCGCGGATGACGTACAGCAGCGGCCCGGCCGAGCCGGTGAGCAGCGTGAGCGCGAGGTACGGCAGCGCGCTGACCTGACGCCGGCGCGCGTCTCGAACCATCCAGACCGTCGCGATCGACAGCGAGATCAGGAGGTCGAAGGTCGCCAGCTGGCCGAGGCGCGTGGACAGCAGCGCGCTCATGGCCGGGAGGAGCCCGCCGTGATCGATGATCACCCAGACGGTGAGCGCGAGGAAGTCGACGAGGACGAGGGACAGGAGCACCGTGACGAGCAGGCTCTTGTTGTTGGTGGTTTCGTGCATGCCTCGCGCTCATCGCAAGCCGCGTGCCAGCGTCGCCGCGCGCGTCACCGGCGGGTCCTCGAGCCCGCGCGCGCCGAGCCGTTGCGCCGCCGCAACACCGTGCGCGCGCGCGGCGTTGCGGCGCCGCAACACCGCCGCGCGGCCCAGCGAGCCGCCGCGCCACGCCGCCGCGCAGGGCCGCGCGCGCGGGTGGCATGGATCGTGATACCCAGAGGCTCCGTGACACGCACGCCGCACGGGTACCGCTGGATCGGCCTCGCCGCCGGCTTCGCGCTCTCGCTCGTCGACTTCGCGTTCTTGCTCGGCACCCGCGACGCGCTCGCGCTCGACGACCGCGGCCAGGCGCTCGCGGCCTTCGGGCTGTTCGCGCTGACGTTTACGACGCTCGGCTTCGTCGTCGGCTGGCTCATCGAGGTCCGGATCCGCCTCACGAGCAACGCCGCGGTGATCCGCGAGCAGCTCGCGGCGCTCGAGCACTCGCAGCGGCAGCTCGTGGAGTACGAGACGCTCGCGACGATCGGGCGGCTCGCCTCCGGCGTCGCGCACGAGGTCCGCAACCCGCTCGCGGTGATCCGCAGCGCGGCCGATCTGCTGCGCGAGCGCGCGGCGTCCGAGGACCGTGAGCTGCGGCGCGCGAGCGAGTTCATCCGCGACGAGGTCGACCGGCTCGACGACTTCGTCCGCGCGCTGCTCGAGTTCGCGCGCCCGCTGCCGATCACCCGGCGCGCCTGCTCGATCGTCGACGTGCTCGAGCGCGCGCGCATGCTCGCCGGGCCCGCGCTGCGGGGGCTGCCGATCCGCGTCACGCTCGAGCTCGAGCCCGGCGACGTCGACGCGGTCTCGCTCGACGCCGACGCGATCGCCGGCGCGCTCGCGGCGTTGATCGTCAACGCGGGCGAGGCCCTGGCCGACGCCGCGGCGGACGAAGACGACGACGACGACGACGAAGGCGACGACGGCGAGAGCGGCGACGCGGCTCCTCGCGAGGTCACGGGCGGGCGCGTGCAGCTCCGCGCCCGGCGCGAGGGCGAGTCGATCGAGCTGCGCGTCGTCGACGACGGGCCCGGCGTCGATCCCGAGCTCGCCGGGCGGCTGTTCGACCATTCGTGACGACGCGCGCGCGCGGGACAGGACTCAGGCTGCCGATGGCCGCGCGCGCCTGCGGGCCCACGGCAGCGCGCTCGAGCTGCGCGAGGGCGCGGGGCTCAGACCCAGGGACGCGGCGCCTGCTTCGTCGCTCGCGTCCCGCCGCGCGCGCAAACACTGGAACCACAGGACATGTCCAATCGCAACGCTGAGCCTGTCCGGGAGGCCTCGTGACGAGCTCGGCCGGCCCGCGCCCGCGCGTCGCGATCGTCGACGACGAGCCGCGCATGGCCGAGATCCTGGCGATGGTGCTGCGGGCCGGCGGCGACGACCCGCCGCTCGAGGTCGAGACGTTCACGTCGCCGCGCGCGTTCCTCCGCGCGCTCGACGAGGGCGACGCGCGCTTCGACCTCCTGCTCACCGACCTGAAGATGCCGCGCGTCGACGGCGTCGAGCTGACCCGGCGCGCCCGCGCGATCGATCCCGAGCTCCCGGTCGTGCTGATCACCGCGCACGCCACCGTCGAGACGGCGGTCGCGGCCATGAAGCAGGGCGCGATCGACTACCTCACCAAGCCGGTCGACAACGAGCGCTGCCGCCAGTGCGTCCGCCAGGCGCTCGCGCGCGGCCAGCTCGCCCGCGAGAACCGCTACCTCCGCGCCCAGCTCCGCCACGAGCACGGCCTCGACGCGGTCGTCGCCGTCAGCGAGAGCATGCGCGCCGTGCTGGAGCTCGCGCGCCGGGCCGCGGCGAGCCGCAGCACCGTGCTGATCAGCGGCGAGAGCGGGACCGGCAAGGAGCTCGTCGCGCGCGTCATCCACCTGCACAGCCGCCGCGTCGCGCAGCCCTTCGTGGCCGTGAACTGCAAGGCGTTCGCCGAGAGCGTGCTCGAGTCCGAGCTCTTCGGCCACGTCCGCGGCGCGTTCACGGGCGCGTCGCACAGCCGCCGCGGCGTGTTCGAGCGCGCCGCCGGCGGCACGCTGCTGCTCGACGAGCTCGGCGAGGTCTCGCTCGAGTTCCAGGCCAAGTTGCTGCGCGCGCTGCAGGAGCGCGAGGTCCTGCCGGTCGGCGGCGAGCAGCCGCGCCCGGTCGACGTGCGCGTGGTCGCGGCGACGAACCGCGCGCTGCCGGACGAGGTCACGGCGGGCCGCTTCCGCGAGGACCTGTACTTCCGGCTCGCCGTGATCCCGATCCACATCCCCCCGCTGCGCGCGCGGCCGGATGACATCCTCCCGCTCGCGCGGCGCTTCTTCATCCGCCTCACCCGCGAGCTCGGGCGCGACGCGCTGCTCGGGTGGACCCCGGAGGTCGAGCGCTGGCTGACCGCGCACGCGTGGCCGGGCAACGTGCGCGAGCTCGAGAACACGATCGAGCGCGGCGTGGTGCTCGCGCGGGGCGATCGCGTCGAGCTCTCGGACCTGGTCCTCGGGTCATCGCGACCGCGCGCCGGCGAGGCGCCCGCGACCGCGCGCCGGCTGACGCTGCAGCAGCACCTCGACGAGGCCGCGCGCGCGCGCGTCGAGCAGGCGCTGCGCGACGCCGACGGCGTGCGCGTGGCCGCGGCGCGCGAGCTCGGCGTCGAGCGCACGACGCTCTACCGGCTGATGAAGCGCTTCGACCTCGAGTGAGCGCGCTCAGTGCACGAGCGCGTCGGAGCCGAAGCGCGCGGGCGTCTCGATGCAGCACAGCGAGTGTCGGTCGCAGCGGTAGCGCGCCGCGCCCACGCCCTCCCCGTCGCAGCGGGCCTGGTTGAAGGACAGCCCGTTGCCGAGGCGGCCGCGCGCGTTGAGCCCCCAGCAGCGCACCTCGCCGGTCTCGAGCAGCGCGCAGCTGTGATACTCGCCGACCGCGACCGCGACCGCGGGCGCCGGCAGCTCGACCGCCGCGATGTCGCCGGGGCGCTCGTCGTCGCCGATCGTCTCGAACGAGCCCTCCCCGACCCCGAGCTGACCGAACTCGTTGGGCCCCCAGCAGCGCACCGCGCCCGACTCGAGCCGCGCGCAGG
Source organism: Myxococcales bacterium (assembly GCA_020633295.1). Classification (GTDB taxonomy): domain Bacteria; phylum Myxococcota_A; class Polyangia; order Nannocystales; family Nannocystaceae; genus JACKDW01. The sequence goes on from JACKDW010000027.1 coordinate 20,026, forward strand.
TGTGGCGCGCGCTCGCCAGCTCGAGGACGGGCTCGGGCAGCGCGACGAAGTCATCGTCGCCCAGCGGCTCGTCGTCGCCGAGCGTCTGCGTGTGCCCGAGGCCGAGCTGGCCGGCCGCGTTCGCGCCCCAGCAGCGCGCCTCGCCCGACGTCGCGCGCGCGCAGGTGAAGCCGCGCCCGGCGAGCGCGTCCGCGAGCGGGGCGCTCAACGTGAGCGACACCGCGTCCGCGACGAGCAGCGCGCTCTCGGTCGCGCCCTGTCCAAGCTGTCCTGAAGAACCTGATCCCCAGCACAGCACGTCGCCGCCCAGCAGGACCGCGCACGAGTGCCCCTCCCCCGCGCTCAGCGTCTCCGCAGGGCCGGGCAGCGGGATCGGCCCGTAGCTCGCGGGCGGCTCGTCGTCGCCGACGTGCGCGAGCACGTCGTCGCTGAGGCCGAGCGCGAGCGAGGCGCCCCAGCAGTAGGCGGCGCCCCCGCCCGAGAGCGCGCAGCTGTGGTGCGCGCCCGCGCGCAGCGTCGCGACCTCGAAGTCTGGCGGCAGCTCGACCGGCGCGCCGTCGGCCGGCGCCTCGTCGTCGCCGATGATCTCGGAGTCGCCGCGCCCGAGCTCGCCGAATTGATTCAGCCCCCAGCAGCGCACCGCGCCGCCCTCGAGCAGCGCGCAGGGGGGCGCGTCGCCGGCCGCGAGCGCCACCGCGGCGCCGCCGAGCGCGACGGTCGGCGTCCACGCGGGCGCCTCGTCGTCGCCGATCGCGTCGGCGCCGGGCAGCCCGAGCTGCCCGTGGGCGTTCTCCCCCCAGCAGCGCACGGCGCCATCCTGCTGCAAGAGACAGGTGTGAGCTGCGCCCGCGACGAGCTGCGCGTAGCCGGGCGACGGCGCGCGGCAGCTCTCCTCGCAGCCGTCGCCGGGCGCCGTGTTGCCGTCGTCGCAGGTCTCGAGCCCGAGCGCGGTGTAGCCGTCGCCGCAGGTCGCCCACGCGCAGTCGGGCGTGCAGAGGCCCGCGGCGCTGTTGCTCGAGCCGTTGTCGCACTCCTCGCCCTCGTCCTCGCGACCGTCGCCGCAGACGGCCTGCGGCGCCGGGTCCTCGCCCGTCGACGCGCCGGCGTCACCGGTCGCGCCGCACTCGCCGGTGCTCGCCTCGCCGCAGCCGTCGGTCTCGACGGACGCGTCGCCGCAGGCGAGCGCGCACGCCGACGCGAGCGCGAGCCGCCGGCGCGTCGCGTCGAGGACCTGACGACGCGGACGCGCGCGCTGACGCGGAGAGCTCACCCCCCTGTTGTACCAGCGCGCGGGCTTGACAGCGTAAAAACGCGCGCGCTATCAGGCGATCGATGTCGCGCGAGGGTCACGGCCCCCGGGGGCTCCCGGACCTCCACCGGCACCTCGACGGGTCCCTGCGCCGCGAGACGCTGGAGCAGCTCGTGGCGCAGGCGGGGCGCGCGGTGCCACATGACCTCGAGTTCAGCCCCGGCATGGGCCTCGAGGCCGCGCTCGAGCGCTTCGCGTTCACGCTCTCGCTGCTGCAGACCCCCGCGGTCGTGCGCCGCGTCGCCGCCGAGATCTGCGAGGACGCGCGCGCCGAGGGGGTCACGACCCTCGAGCTGCGCTTCGCCCCCCAGCTGCACGGGCGGCGCGGCGCGAGCCTCGAGGAGGTCGTCGACGCCGCGCTCGCGGGGCTCGCCGGGCGCGCCGGCCTGATCCTCTGCGGCCTGTACGGAGAGCCACCCGCGATCCTCGAGCGGCTCGTCGACGTCGCCGCGCCGCGGCCCGGCGTCGTCGGGCTCGACCTCGCGGGCGGGCCCGCGCCGAGCCACCGCTGGGGGCTCCTGGACTACGCGGGCGCGTTCCGCCGCGCGCGTCTTCATGGACTCGGTCGCACCGTGCACGCCGGCGAGGGTCGACCGCCCGCCGAGATCCGCGTCGCGATCGAGCAGCTCGGCGCCCAGCGGATCGGGCACGGCACGACGCTGCTCGAAGAGCCCGCGCTGGTCGAGCTCGTGCGTGCGCGCGGCGTGACGATCGAGGCCTGCCCGACTTCGAATGTGCACACCGGCGCGCTCAAGAGCCCGCGCGAGCACCCGCTCCCGCGCTGGCTCGAGCTCGGCGTGCGCGCCTGCGTCGCCCCGGACAACACGCTGCTCTCCCGGGTCAACGCGCGAGAGGAGCACGCGCGCGCCCTCGAGATCCCCGGGATGACGCCGACGAAGCTGCGGCTGGCGATCGCCCACGGTCACGCCGCAGCCTTTCGACGCGCGTCGTGACGTCGGCGAGGCTCGTCGAGACCCATACAAATGCGGACAGCCGCGGCGACAACGGCCGCCGGACTGGTGTATATCCATCGCAACGCTCGTTGGCACGTCACGTGTCGTGGGCACATGCATCGATTGTCTGGAGTTGTCCCGTGGTTCAAGTCAACGCGTCCTTCGTGTCGTTCCTCCTCAACCACCCCGGCCGCGCGCTGTTCGTGCCGCTGCTCGGGCTGACCCTGCTGGCGCCCGTCGGCTGCGGCGACAGCGGGACCGGCGAGACCGACAGCGGCACCGAGGACGGCAGCGACGGCGAGACCGACGAGACGAACGCCGGCACCACCGCGGGTCCCGACGAGACGACCGCCGGGCCAGGCGGGAGCGAGAGCGAGTCGAACAGCGGTGATGGAGACGGCGACGGCGACGGCGACGGAGACGGCGACGGAGACGGCGACGGAGACGGAGACGGCGACGGAGACGGCGACGGAGACGGTGACGGTGACGGTGACGGTGACGGCGACGGTGACGGAGACGGCGACGGTGACGGTGACGTCGACGTCGCCCAGTGCTACTCGGACAAGTTCTCCGTCGAGGTCCCGCTCGCCGACTACGACCAGTTCAACCCGGTCGTCGGCTCCCACTGCGTCGGCACCAACCACCAGGACATCGTCGACGTCGAGCGCGTGGTGTTCCTCGGCGACTCGGTGACCGTCGGCACCCCGCCGTCCCCGGCGAACTCCTTCTACCGCTCCGTCATGGCCGACGCGCTCGCCGAGAAGTTCGGCCTCGAGCCGCCCTCGGGCCTGTGGAAGCAGGTCAACTTCATCGACGGCGTGTCGCTGCAGAAGGACTCCGGCGACTTCAGCAGCTGCTCGAAGTGGGGCGCGCGCACCGACGACTTCGCCGCCCAGATCGCGGGCTGCTTCAACGGCCCCGAGCTCGCGCGCACGCTGATCGTCACGACCATGGGCGGCAACGACCTGGCGAGCATCGCCAAGGACGCGACCGACCCCATGAACCCGATCTCCGAGGACGAGGTCTACGCGCGCATCGACGAGGTCGTGGACTACCTCGACGGCCTGCTGGCCTACGCGACCGACCCCATGAACTTCCCCAACGGCGCCTACGTCGTGTTCGCCAACGTCTACGAGTACACCGACCGCACCGGGGACCTCGGCGTGTGCCAGGCGGCGCAGTTCCAGAACCTCTCCGGCATGTGGCCCGAGGGCATGCCGTACATCAACTACCTCAACGAGGGCTTCATGAACCTCGCGGTCGCCTACGGCACCGACATGATCTTCATGTCCGAGGAGTTCTGCGGCCACGGCTTCTACTTCGACGACATGGACACGGTGTGCTACGAGCCCGACGCCGAGAACTGGTTCGACTTCACCTGCATCCACCCCACGCCCAACGGTCACGGCAACCTCGCGGGCATGTTCATGGCGGTCATCAACGAGTGACGTGTGGGCGCCCGCGCGCGCGCCGAGGTACGATGGCCGCGCATGGACTCCACGCCCTCCCTGGATCGATTCGGCTTCCCGCTGAGTGAGGAGCAGCGCCTCGTGCGTGAGGCCGCTCGCGAGTTCGCGCGCGAGCGGCTCGAGCCAGGCGCCGCCGCGCGTGATCGAGAGCGACGATTCCCGCGCGAGCTCGTCGCCGAGCTCGCCGCCCAGGGGCTGCTGGCGATGAAGGTCCCCGTCGACTGGGGCGGCTCCGGCACGGACAACACCGGCTACGCGCTGGCGATGCAGGCGATCGCCGAGTCCTGCGCCTCGATCGCGGTCATCCTCGCCTCGAGCAACCTCGCCGCCTCGATCCTCGCCGAGCACGGCAGCGACGCGCAGCGGGAGCGCTGGCTGCGGCCCTACGCCGCCGGCGAGCTGGGCCCGGCCGCGTTCTGCCTGACCGAGCCGCACGCGGGCTCCGACGCCGCCGCGCTGCGCACGACCGCGACGCGCGACGGCGATCGCTACCGGCTCTCGGGGCAGAAGATGTGGATCACGAGCGGCGCCCACGCGGGCCTCTACCTCGTGTTCGCGCGGACAGCTCCGGCCGCGCACGACGGGCGCCCGGCGATCAGCTGCTTCGTGCTCGAGCGCGACACGCCCGGTCTCGAGATCGGGAAAGACGAGCCGAAGATGGGGCTGCGCTCGTCCGGCACGGTCGCGCTGCACCTCGACGACTGCGCGATCCCGGCGGACCAGCGCGTCGGCGCCGAGGGGGCCGGCTACGGCATCGCGCTCGGGGCCCTCGGCGCCGGGCGGATCGGCATCGCGGCCCAGAGCCTCGGCATCGCCGAGGCGGCCCTGCGCGCCGGGATCGAGTACGCGCGCGAGCGCGTCGCGTTCGGCCAGCCGATCACGCGGTTTCAGAACTCGCGCTTCGTGATCGCCGACAGCCGCCTCGAGCTCGACGCCGCGTGGCTGCTGACGCTGCGCGCCGCTCGCCTGCTCGACCAGGGCGAGCGCGCCGCGATGGAGACGAGCATGGCGAAGCTCGCCGCGAGCGAGAGCTGCGGCCGCGTCGTCGACCGCGTGCTGCAGCTCCACGGCGGCTACGGCTACTCCGAGGAGTACGTCATCGAGCGCCTGTACCGCGACGCCCGGATCACCCGCATCTACGAGGGCACGAGCGAGATCCAGCGCCTCGTGATCGCGCGCGAGCTGCTCGGGCGCTGAGGGCCTGACGCGCCGTCAGGCTGCGGCGCGCGGAGCCGCGCGCGCGCTAGAACATGTCTATATGGACATGAGTCAAGTCGCGGCTTCAGGCTCGCGCCCGCCGCCCGGAGCTTGCTACGGTGAACGAGCGCCGCGACGGCGCGCCGCAGCACCCGCGAAAGGACAAGCCCCGTGACGACCTCAACGCTCCCGCGCCGCGCCGGGACGACCGCCCTGCTCGCGCTCGCGAGCGCCCTCGCGTGCAGCGGCGGCGACGGCGAGACCGGCGAGACCGGCGAGACCGCCGGCGAGGACATCACCGGCGTCGTGTTCACGCGCCGCAGCTCCGACTGCGCCGACTACGTCAACGACTACACCGCGACCGCGCGCGACATCCAGCGTGACCAGGAATTCGCGGCCACGGTCAGCGTGAGCCAGGACGGCAGCCAGTGCGTGTTCGAGTCGAACACGATCCCCAACCACGACTTCGACGACGCGACCGCGAGCTTCGCGACGCCGGTCGCCGAGGTCCCGCGCACGCTCTCGATCCCGCGCAACCCGTCCGCCGCCGCCGCGCCGACCGGGCTCACGCTCGACTCCCTCGACGCGGTGATGCTCAACGGCGTCGTCGTCGATCTGTTCTCCGCCGGCTGCTGGAACGTCGGCGACGGCTTCATCGGCTGCTTCGAGCTCAACACGCCCTGGCGTAAGGACCCGATGCACCCGAGCAACACCTTCGGCGCCGACGCCCACCACGCGCACACGCAGCCCGACGGCACGTATCACTATCACGGCGACCCCGTGGCGATGTGGGACGAGAGCCCCGGCGACAACGGCTCCCCGGTGATCGGCTTCGCCGCCGACGGCTTCCCGATCTACGGCGGCTACTTCAACGACGGCGGCAACCTGCGCCGCGCGGTCTCGGGGTACACGCTCAAGCCCGGCACGCGCCCGAGCGGCGCGGACGGGCCCGGGGGCGCCTACGACGGCACCTACATCGACGACTTCGAGTTCACCGGCGCCGGCGACCTCGACGAGTGCAACGGCATGACGGTCGACGGGCAGTACGGCTACTACGTCACCGACGCGTACCCGTGGCTGCTGCGCTGCTTCCACGGCACGCCGGATCCGTCGTTCAAGAAGATGATGGGCGCGCCGTAGCGCGGCGCTCGAGCGGCGCCTGCTCGGGCGCACCTCGTCTCACGGCAGCGCGCGCGCGGCCAGCCGCAGCGCCTGGCGACGCTCGGACTCCTTCCAGCGCCGGACGTCCTCGGCGGTCTCGGGCTCGAAGCGCGGCACCGCGGTCGGCTCCCCGTCGTCGGTCATCGCGACCATGATGAAGAAGCACGACATCACGTGACGCTCGACGCGGGTGCGGTGATTGGCGGCGATGACACGGATCCCGATGTCCATCGAGGTGCGACCGACTCGGTTGACGCAGGCCTTAAAGGTCACGAGCTCCCCGACGAACACCGGCGCGCGAAACATCGCGTCGTCGAGCAGCAGCGTGACCACGTAGTGACCGCTGTAGCGCGCGGCGCAGCTGTAGGCGACCTCATCGAGCAGCTTGAGCAGCGCGCCGCCGTGGACCTTGCCCGAGAAGTTCACCATGTCGGGGGTCATCAGGGTGGTGAGCTCGAGGCGCCGGGGGTGGTCTTGCGAGTCGCTCATGACCCCCGAGAGTACCCGGCGCGACGCGACGGGTCCGCGCGCGGACGCGCGACGACGGGCGCCCGCGCGCGAGCTCGCCGAGGCCGCCCGGGTCCGCGGATCGTCGTGATCGCCTCGGGCCACGTCGCGGTCTGCGACGACGCGCGCGCCCGCGGAGCGCTGCTACTCGCAGGGCGGCGTCCAGCTCAGGCCGGTGCACAGGACCGCGTCGAAGTCGCCGGCGAGCTGCCAGTCCCCCGCGTCGATCGTGAGCTCGCCCGAGAGCAGCGGCGGCGCGTCGATCACCTGGGGCGGCGAGGTCTCCTCGAGCTCGGGGAACACCACGTCGACCGACAGTCCCGCGCCGTCCTCGGTGTGGTACTCGCCGTTGACGCGGAGCGCGACGCCGCCCCAGAGAGAGCCCTCCTCGATGCCCCGGATCAGCATGTAGTCGCCCTCCTCCGGGTACGGCTCGTCCGCGACGAGCGTGCCGCTGTAGAGGAACAAGGCCGCGCCCCGGGCGGTCGGGCAGCTCGCGCAGAGGTACAGGCCGTAGCGCGCGTGCGTGAAGGCGACCGGCCCGAGCGGGGTCGCGCCGCTGACCGCCGCGTTGCTGTCGACGACCGCCGGGCAGATCTTGAGGCCCTGGTACTCGGGCGAATGCCAGGAGCACTCCTCCTCCGCGCCCGTCGTCGCGCCGGGCTCCGTCGCGCTCGCGTCCGACGACGAGCTGGCGCCCGGGCCCGACTCGCTCACGCCGGTCGACGCGCTCGCGTCGCCGCTGGTCTCGCCCGTCGAGGCGCCGATCGTGGTGCTCTCGCCCGCGCCCGTCGACGCCGACTCGGTCGTCGACTCTGTTGTGTCCGAATCGTCAGGTTTGGGCGCGCACGCCAGCGGCAGGAGGAGCGCGAGCAGCCGGGAGTGGAGCGCGGAGCGAGGCACGCTCGCTCTGACACCGAGGACCCGAGGCTTTCTGAGCGCCCGCGAAAAACCGCCGCGCGTGCCCGCGAGTCGGCGCGCGCCGGTCGGCTCGCGCGACGACCTCCGCCGAGAGGGCTAGTCTTCGGGCGCCGCCTCGCGCGCTGCGAGCCAGCGCTCCAGCGCCGCGAGCTCATCATCGTAGCCCTCGGTCGCGCGCCAGACCTCGCGCGCGTCTCGGGCCAGCGCGAGCGCGCGCGCCCGCTCGTCGGGCGCGCCCTCCGACGCGTCCCACAGCGCGCGCGCGAGGACGAACTGACTCTCGGCGCGCCGCTCCTTCGCCTCACCGCCGCGCTCGCGAATCGTCAGCGCCCGCCGCACGAGCGGCAGCGCCTCACCCGGTCGCCCGCGGTCCAGCGCGACCTCGGCCAAGCCGGTCAGCGGGTAGGCGAGGCGCGGGTCGTCGGGGCCGTGGACCTTCTCCCAGATCGCCAGCGCACGCCGGTACCGCGTCTCGGCCTCGTCCAGCTCGCCCATGGAGCGATACACGTTGCCGAGGTTGTGGGTGGAGGTGGCGACGTGCGTGTGCTCCGGGCCGTGGGCCTTCGTCAGGATCGCCAGCGCACGCTCGCCGATCGCCTTGGCCTCGGCGTACTCGCCCAGGGCGCGGTGCGCCGCCGCGAGGTTGTTGAGCGACGCCGCGACATCGGGATGCTCAGGCCCGTGGACCGCCTCCCAGATCGCGCCCGCGCGCTCGTACAGCGCCTTCGCCTCGACGTACGCGCCCGTCGAGCGGTGGACCTCGGCGACGTTGTTGAGCGCACGGGCGACGTGCGGGTGATTCGGGCCGAGCGCGTTGACGAGGTTGTGGTGCGCGCGCTCGTACAGCGCGCGCGCCTCGTCGTAGTCGCCCGTCGAGCAGCGGATGATGGCGAGGTTGTTGAGCGAGAGCGCGACGTCGGGGTGATCAGGCCCGAGCGCCTTCTCCCAGATCGACTGCGCGCGGCGGAGCAGCGCCTCCGCCTCGTCGTTGGCGCCTCTGTCAATGTGCACGTTGGCGAGGTTGTTGAGCGAGTCCGCGACGAGCGGGTGTTCGGGGCCCAGCGCCTGCTCCCGGATCGTCAGCGCGCGCTCGTGCGACGCCATCGCCTCGGCGTACGCGCCCGTCGAGAGCTGCACCATCGCGAGGCTGTTGAGGACATCGGCGCGGCGCAGGCTCGCGTCCGCGTCCCCGAGCATCGCGAGCGCGACGTCGGCCTGGCGACCCCAGCGGTAGCCGCCCACATGATCCGCGCGCTTGTAGCCGACCGTGTAGATCAGCCTCACGGCGGCCTCGGCCGCGGTGCCCCAGGAGCCGACCTCCGCCGCCAAGAAGTACGCGTCCTCCAAGTCGACCTCGGCCTCCTCGTAGCTCCCTGTCTTCGACAGCGTCGTCCCCGTGCGCAGGCGCGCCGCCGCCACGAGCGGCGGCCAGTGCAGCCCCTCGGCTGCGGCGAGGGCCTCCCGCGCCCGCGCGAGCCCGCGCTCGTACTGACCCGCGGCCTCGAGCGCGCCCGCGCGCAGCAGCGTCTCGCTCGCCGCTCGCACGGCCGCGCGATCGCGCGGTGGACCTGGCAGAAGCGACAGGAGCCGCGGGTCCTGGCACGCCCACACCTCCTCGAGCTTCGCGGCCGCCGAGACCGCCCGCCGCGCCATCTTCTCGTCGGCGCGCGCCAGCTCGCTCGCGAGCGCCGCGAGCTCGAGCCCGCGCAGCTCGAGGCACCACGCCGCGCGGTCCAGCGTCTGCTCGTCCCAGCCCTTCGCCCGACGCACGCGCGCGTCGAGGCACACCTCCGTCCGCGCCTCTCGGATCGCGTCCGCCTGCGCGTCGAAGTAGGGCAGCACGCGCGCGACGGTCGTCGTCGCGAAGCTCACGCCGGTCGCCGCGAGCCCAGCGCGCACCCGCTCACGCGCCTCCGCGCTCCACACGGCGGCGCTCGCGTCCCCGTCCGCCTCGCACGCGGCGACCCGCGCCCGCGCGACGCGGCGCTCGAGGCCGAGCGCGGCGGCGACCAGCGCGAGCCCGGCGACCGCCCCCAGCGCCCAGCGACGCGCCCGCGCCCGCCCGCGCCCGCGGTCGAGCGCGGCGAGCAGCGCCCGCATCGACGCGAATCGATGATCTGGCTCAACAGACAGACCTCGAAGACACACCCCCCGCAGCCACCGCGGCACGCGACGCGCCTCGGCGCTCCGCGGCGAGCGCACCTCGCCGAGCAGCACGTTCGCCGCCAGCTCGTTCAGCGTGTCACCCGCGAACGGTCGCTCGCCGTACAGCGCCTCCCACAGCGTCACGCAGAACGAGAACACGTCCGAGCGCGCGTCGACCTCGTCGCCGCGGAGCTGCTCGGGGCTCATGTACGCCGGCGTGCCGAGCACCGCGCCCACGCGCGTCACCCGAAGGTCGCGCGGCGGGGGCTCCTCCAGCCCGCGCGGCGCCGCCTCGCGCGCGCCGCGTCCCGCCTCCTCGACGACCCGCGCCAGCCCCAGGTCCATCACGCGCGCCCGCCCGTCACGCCCGATCATCACGTTCTCGGGCTTGAAGTCGCGGTGCAGCACCTTCGCCTCGTGCGCGGCCACCAGCCCTCGCCCAGCCGCGCCCATGACCTCCAGCGCCTCGCGCCACGTCCGAGCCTTCTTCTTCAGCCATGTCCCGAGTGTCACGCCGTCGACGAACTCCATCGCCAACCACACGCCGCCCGCGCGCTCGCCGACGTCGTAGATCGCCACGACGTTCGGGTGCGAGAGCTTCGCCAGCGCCTGCGCCTCACGCACGAGCCGCGCGCGCGCCTCGGCGCCGCTCGAGAAGCCCTCGTCGCGCGCGAGTTCGGGGCGCAGCAGCTTGAGCGCGACCTTGCGGTCGAGCTCCGGATCGTAGGCCGCGTAGACGACCCCCATCCCGCCGGCGCCCAGCTCACCCAAGACGACGAAGCGCCCCACGACGTCGGCGCGCCCGAGGCCGTCCGAGCCGCGCGCGCGCTGAGCCCCGCGCGCGCCGGCCACCGCCAAGGTGTCGTCTGTCACGAAGGTCTCGCTCACCGCTGGTCTCCCTCGCCCGAGGATCGCCCGCGCCCGCGCAAGCGCGGAGCGTCGACGCGGGGCGCAGCCGATCCTGCCACGCGTCGTCACCCACGAGCGCGTCGTCCTCGAGGCGCCCGACGGTCGAAGTCGCGCTCATGACCCCCGCCGCGGTCACGACTCGGCTCGCGCGCGCGTCTGATTCACCCCACTGGCGCCGCGATCGACCGCGTCGGCGGCGCTGGGGGTCGCTCGAGGGGCTGCTCGACCGCCCGCTCCAGCCGCGCGCTGATGATCAACGCCGCGAACAGCAGCACCGGCAGCGAGGACAGCACGAGGCCGGCGATCGCCCGCCCGCGCCCCGGTCCACCGCGTCGGAGCGCGATGACGCCGAAGCTCAGCCCCACGACGCCGATCGCCGCGCCCGCGAGCAGCCCGAGCGCGAAGACGCCGAGCGCCATGAGGTCGCCGCCGCGGGCCTCGGACACGCCGATCGCGACGGTCACCCAGCTGCCGACGCCGAAGATCAGCGCCGCGTTTGCGAGCGCGCTCGAGCTGCTCATCTCCGGACGCAGGATATCGTCAACGCGCGCGCGAGGCGACGATCGAGCGCGCGCGGATGTTCACCGTGCTCGCGTTGGCGGCCGAGCGCGTCGCGGCGGCTCCCGCGGCGCGCCGCGAAGCAGCGCTCGCGCCCTGAGCAAGAGCGCGCTACCAGCCGCCTCCGCGCTTCACCGCCGCGCCCGATCGCGCGCGCGACTCACGGCGACGCGCGACGGGTCGCCGCCGTCCGCGAGCCAGCCTGGCTTCACGCGTCGGCTGCTCGCGAGCGCCTGCTGCGATCTCGTCGCCGGCGGCCGTCAGCCTCGGCCGCCGGCGAGTGGACGTGAACACCCCGGGGGATCGCCCGAGCGCTCGCGGCGCGTAGAGAGAAACATGTCTTTAAATTACTTTTTCGTAACGCGCCCCTTCTCGCCACGCCGTCGCGTCGCGCTACACTCCCGTCGATCGGCGAGGCGGCGCACGGGTCACGCTCGAGCGCTCGCGGCCGTGCGGCTTCGAATAGGACGTCAGCGTGCAGCGCCTCGTGATCTTTGGAAAGGGCGGGATCGGCAAGTCAACCCTCGCGACCGGCTTGAGCGCGAGCCTCGCCGCGGCCGGGCACCGCGTGCTGCACGTCGGCTGCGACCCGAAGCACGACTCGACGGCGGCGCTGCTCGGCGGCCGCATGATCGAGCCCGTGATCGACCGGATCGAGCGCGTGAAGGGCGTGACCGCCGAGGACATCGTCACGCGCTCGCACCTCGGGGTCGACTGCGTGGAGGCGGGCGGACCGGGCGCGGGCGTCGGCTGCGGCGGCCGCGGGATCACGCGGATGCTCGAGATCTTCCGCGAGGCGCAGCTGCTGCCCGGCGGCTACGACGTCACGCTCTACGACGTGCTCGGCGACGTGGTGTGCGGCGGCTTCGCGGCCCCGCTGCGCAAGGGCGTCGGCGAGAAGGTGATCATCGTCGCCTCCGAGGAGCTGATGGCGCTCTACGCCGCGAACAACATCGCCAAGGCGGTGGTGCACTACGCGACCAACGAGATCGCGCTCGCGGGGATCGTCTTCAACCTCAAGCACAACGAGACCGACCGCGCGCCGCTGCGGCGCTTCGCGTCGCTCATCAACGCGCGGGTGCTGGGCTACGTGCCCCGCGACCCGCTGGTGCGCGAGGCGGAGTATCGCCGCAAGACGGTGGTCGAGCACGCGCCGGCCTCGAGCATCGCGCGTCGCTTCGCCGAGCTCGCGCGGCACATCCTCGAGCTCGACGTGCGCGGGCAGCCGCTGCCGACCCCGCTCTCGGAGCAAGAATTCTACGAGCTCGCGCGCCAGCGGTTCGCGCGCGCCGACGAGCGCGCCCCCGCGCCCACGCCCGCGCCCGCGTCGGACGACGCGACGGTGGACGCCACGCGGCTGCTCGCGCGCGTGCACGCGCGCGCCGAGGCCCGCCGCTCCTCGTACCTCGAGGAGCTGTCCGCTGGGACACGCGCCGTCCGTCTCGGCCTCGTGACGGCCGAGGAGGCGGCGCGACGGCTGCGGGCGGGCTACCCGACCGAGGCCCGCGCGCTGCGGGCGGAGGAGCTGCTCGCGTGACCGCGCTGTTCCCTGAGCTCGACGGTGTGTTCCCCGCGCCCGCCGAGGACCGGCCCCCGTCGACCGCGGCGGGCGACGCGACCCAGCACTCGCCGTCGTCCCCGATCCGCGCGGGCGTCCGCGCGCTGCGGAACTTCGCCCGCGCGCTCGGCCTCGAGGACACGCTGCTCGAGGTCACGCTGCTCCCGGGCCCGCGGCTGAGCTTCGTCGTCGCGTCCGAGGACGGCCAGCGCGAGCTCTTCAGCGTCGTGCCGCCGGAGGATCACGCGTGGCTGCGCGCGCCGGGCTTCGGGATCCAGCACCGCGGCGAGTCCCTCTCGCGCCCGCTCGCGACGCGGCTGCGCCGCTTCGTCGCGCGCTACCGCGGCGCCACGCTCGCGCAGCTCGCCAGCCGCGTCCTCCCCGACGCCGAGGATCAGCACGCGCTGGCCTGGGACAACCCGAAGAGCCTGTTCTACAGCTACGCGAGCGCGAAGGCCTGGCGCACCTTCTTCGAGGACCAGGAGCTGTACCGCGGCGTCTGCGAGCGCTTCGCGGGCAACGTGGTCTACGTCTCGCACGAGGAGCTCGAGTGCAACTTCAACGCGGTGCGCGCGAGCAGCTCGGCGCTGTCGTTCTTCAACACGGTCGAGGTCCGGCGTGAGCGCGCCAGCGCGAGCGAGCTCCGCTTCCTGAGCACGGACCTCCAGGACCTCGACGTCATCAAGGGCGGCGACGCGAAGCTCGACCAGGCGCTCGAGAGCGTCGCGGCGCTCGAGCGCAAGCCGAGCATGGTGCTGGTCGCGGCGACGTGCGTGCCGCTGGTCACCGGCGACGACATCGAGGCCTCGGCCGCGCGCGCCCGCGCGAAGCTGCAGCTGCCTGTTGTCTACGTCGGCAAGTAGGACCACACGCGCGGAAGCGGGCGGCGGACAGGAGAGCGACCTGCCCGCGGCGCCAGCTCATCCGCTACGGCTGCACGCAGAGCAGAAAGTCGTCGAAGCGCGAGATGTCAGGGTCGCCGCCGCCGCCCGAGTAACCCCAGGCGCGGATCCAGGTGAGCGACTTGCCGGGGTCGAGCTCCGCGGTGATGTCGAACTTCAGCCAATCTTGCCACGCCGGCCAGATCTTCGTCTCCTGGGTGTTGTCCGAGTAGCCGAACCACGTGACGGTGAACACGTTCTCGCCGTGCCACTCCCAGTAGGAGGCCTCGATGATGTCGCTCACCGGCACCGGCGCGAAGCTCTGCTGGACGTAGTAATTGCCGTTCGTCTCCGCCGCCCACTGACCGGTGTGCGGGTTGGTCATGACCACGTCGGTCGCCGCGTTGTTGCTCGTGAAGGGCGTGAACACCCCGTCCTCGAAGCCGTGATTCTGGAGGATGTTGATCAGGCCGTCGGGGCAGCCGTCATCGACGTTGAAGAGGCACATGTTGCTGCACTCATCGTCGTCGACGTCGTTGCCGTCGTCGCACTCCTCGACGCCCTCCTGGACGAAGCCGTCGCCGCAGGCGGCGTCGAGGCACATCGTCGTGCACGCGGCCGTGTCGGCGTTCGCGTCGCCCTCGTCGCACTCCTCGACGCCCTCCTGGATTACGCCGTCGCCGCAGCTCGCCGCGACGCAGTCGCTCAGGCACTCGTCGGTGTCCACGTCGTTGCCGTCGTCGCACTCCTCGACGCCGTCCTGGACGAAGCCGTCGCCGCAGCTCGCGATCGCGCAGGTGCTGGGGCACTCGTCGGTGTCCACGTCGTTGCCGTCGTCGCACGCCTCGTCCGGGCCGAGCAGGCCGTCGCCGCAGACGTTCAGCGTGCAGTCGCTCTTGCACGCCGCCATGTCGCCGTTGTTCTCGCCGTCGTCGCACTCCTCGGCGCCCTCGACCACGCCGTCGCCGCAGACCGCGTCCGACGGCGACGCGCACACGCCGTCCTCACAGATCAGGTCGTCGTCACAGACGTCGCCCGGCAGACACGGGCAGCCCTCACTGCCCTCGGGGCAGACCGAGGTCGTCGCGGACTCCGTGGTCGAGGTCGCGTCGGTCATCGCGCCGGTCGTCGTGAGGCCGGTGGTGCTCTCCGACTCGCCGCCGCTCGGCCCCGCGCTGGTCTCGTCGGTCGTCGTCGTGTCGGCGACGCCCGTCGTGGCGCCGTCGGTGGTGCTCGTCGAGGCGTCGTTGTCCGTCGTCCCCGTGGCGACGGCGTCGTCGCCGCAGCCGATCGCGAGGACGAGGGGGAGCGCCGCGCTGGCGAGCAGCAGCCGCGAATTCATACATGGCCGATAGGACATAATCACATGGTACTGGAGCGGGCCGCCGCGAGGGGCCGGGCCCGCGCGGGCGGGCGCTCGGCTCGCGGCCTCGCGCGGGCCGAGCGCCGCGCAGGGACATCGCCTCCGCTCGCCACCGGGGGTCAACGTCGAGCGCGCCGGCCATCGAGGGCGTGGGTCGGCGCGTCTCCTTCGGTCGAGTCGCGGCGCGCCGGCCTCCGCGCTCGTGGCGACGGCCGGGCGGCCGCGACTCGAGCGCTGGACCCAACGCCCTCTCCTGCAGGGGCGGTCGCGGCGCGCTACGACTCCAGACCCTCGAGACAGCTGGTCGCACGCGCACGAGCAGCGCGTCGCGATCCGCTGGAGCGCCCGTCGTCCACGCGCGCGCGAGCGCGACCGCCTCCGTCGCGGCTCGGCGCGCGTCCTTCACCCGATGGCGTTGACGGCGGAGCTCGGCGAGCAGGATGAGCGCGTCCACGAGCTCGCTCACGTGCTTCGTTGAGTCTCGGGACCGGCGGCGTCGGAGGATGTCCGCGGCGTCCTCGACGAGCCCGATCGCGGTCCCGAGGCGCCCCGCCGCCGCGCGACTGCGGGCGACGACCACGTAGAGCAGCGCGACCTCGAGCTCGACCGAGCGCAGTCGATGGTAGACGGTGACCGCCTCCTCCATGGCGCTCAGCGCCTCCACCTCGCGCCCGCAGGGCGCGCTCGCACGCGCCGACGAGGGCGTGGGCCCGCGCGAGCGAGCGCTCCTCGCCCTCGCTGCGCCGGTCCCCGCGCGCCACGAGCAGCGCGCGCGCCTCCTCCGCGCATGCGCGCGCGTCGTCCCAGCGCTCGAGCGTGAGCAGCACCTTCGCGTGGTCGATCAGCGGCCGAACCGGTGAGCTCGTGTTCGCGACCCGTCGCCCGTCGACGAGGATCACGTCCGGTCGCGTCAGCTCGACGCGCTCCGCGAGCAGCGGCTCGAGCGCGTCGCTCTCGCCGCCGGCGCGGAGCACCTCGGCGAGCTCGTCGAGCGCCGCGCTGTACTCCCGGTAGATCGCGTCCGGGACGCGGCGCCGGAGCTCGCGCAGCCCGGCGTAGCGTTGACGCAGCAGCGGGTCGCGCTCGACCTCGTCGGCGTAGCGGAGGCGCTGCTCCCAGGCGTAGGCGTAGCTCTCGGCGTAGCGCTCGGGCTTCGCGTCGACCTGCGTCTGGCACTCGCGGAGCTGCTCGCGAAGCACGGCCGCCCGCTCGTCCGCGCGCGCCGACTCGGACAGCGCCTCGACGAGCCGGTAGCGGGCGACCATCAGCCCGTGCCAGTGCTCGTCGGGATCCGCGGCGACGAGCACGCGGAAGGCGACCACGACGTCGCGGATGAACTCGAGCTCCGCGTCACCCGCTTCGAGGAGCTCGAGCGCGCTGCCCAGGCTCGCCGCGAGCGCGGGCCCGTAGCGCGCCGGCGCGCTGGGGTACAGCTGGCGCTGAACCGCGATCAGCTCGCGCAAGGGGGCGCGCAGCGCCGTCTGCTCGTTCGCCTCGTGGAGGCGCGCGCACAGCTCGACGAGCGCGGCGGCGAGCGCGAGCTGTCGACTCGCGCCCTGGGTCGGCGTCGCGCGCACGCGCGTGACGGCCTCGCGCGCGCGGAGGATCGAGTCGTCGCCGGCGCGCGCGCGCGCGGACGTCCTCGAGCGTGCGCCGCGAGTCGTCACCGGCGCGCGCGAGCTCGAGCTCGTAGCGCAAGAGCGGGCGGACGCGGAGCGAGGCGGTCATTCGCTCGAGCGCGTCCGTCGCGAGCTCGATCACGCGCGCGTGCTCGCCGAGCCGCCTGTGCAGGTCGGCGAGGATGACGAGCTCGCTGCCGCCGCGCTCCGCGAACTCCAGCCCCTTGTCCTGCGCCCGCCGAAACATCTCGAGCGCGCGCCTCTACGGCCGCGCTCGCTGAGCGCTCGATCTCCGACGTCATCCGCGACCCAGGCCGAGCGCAGCGCGCTCCAGCCGGCGTCCCCGAACGCCGCGCCGCGCTCCTCGACGAGGGAGCAGAGCAGGAAGGCCCGGTACAGCCCGGGGAGCTCCGCTCGCAGCAGGCGCTGATACGCGACGGACTCGACGATCGCCCTCGCGTCGTCGGGCCCGTCGTAGATGAAGCGACCGGCGTAGCCGCACGTCTCGCACTGCGAGACCTCGTCGCCGACGGAGTCGCGCGCGGCCCCGGGCGGGCGCGTGTCGAGCTCGCGCGCGCCCGCGGTCGTCCTCGAGACGAAGCCGAAGGTCTGCCACCTCGCGCCGCACGCGTGGCAGCGAACCCAGGTCATCTCGATGGTCGACATCGATCGGCAGTGTATCGGGCTGGACCCCGCGCCGCGCCGCGATCGGGCGCTTGATATGGCGCGCTCCGAGGCCGCGAGCTACCCTCCGGCGATGGGCGCCTTTGACACCTACGAGGCCCCCGCGCGCTGCCCCTCGTGCGGGGACATCAACTACCTCGGCGGGCAGACGAAGGCCTTTGAGCCCGACTTCGGCGAGCACTTCGGCCGTCACTTCGAGCCCGGGGCGCCGCAGGTCGTCGGATATGTCCCATCAAACATGATTCGAGAGAGGATCTGGGACGGCGAGTGGTGGCGCGTCCGCGACCGCGCGGAGCCGCGACGGATTCGCCTGCTCGCCGACTTCGATGAGCTGGTCGCGTGCCTGTGCGGGCGCCCGCTCGCGGCGATCCTCAACCTCGAGTACGACGATGACGCGCGGACGCTCGAGCTGCGCTCGATCGACGCGCTCGACGCGATCGAGGACGACGTCGCCGCGCAGGTCGACCTTGCGAGCGGCGAGGGCGTGGTGCCCTGGACGGGGGACTACAGGGCGTTCGTCGCCGAGCTCGAGGCGCTGGTCGAGCGACCCGAACAGGTCCGCGCGCAGACGCTGCGACGCGCGCTGCACCAGCACTTCGACGGCTACGAGCGCTGGTCCGTGGCGAACGCCGACGAGCCGCTGGTCGGCTGGTGCCGACTGCAGGGCGAGGTCCGCTGCGAGGCCTGCGGCGCGACGCGGGAGCGCGCGCGCGTCCTCTCCCTGCTCGGCAGCGAGGGCGCCGAGCCGGCCCTCGGAGCGGGCTTCTCGGGCGGAGCGCTCCGGGTCGGCGCGCGGCTCGCCGTGTCCCTCGACTGGCGCGAGCGCGACGAGCATCGCGGCCCCTTCCTCCGTCTCCGTCACCCGCTGCCCGCAGACTCGCTGACCCTCTGCGGCGCCCCCGAGCGATGGGGGTGCGGCTGCGGAGCGGGGCGGGCCGCGCTGATCGTGCGCTTCGCGGTCGACGACGGCGGGCTCGTGCTGGAGGAGCTCACGACGCGGTCGCTGCACACCCTCGACGATCTCGAAGGCGTAGACCTCGCGTACGCCAGCGAGCTCCTGCACCCGACCGCGAGGCCGCGGGAGCCGGTGACGCGCGAGGAGGCGATACGATACCTGAGCTACCGCTGGCGGCTCGCACCGTCCGCGCGGGGCGGTTGATCGCGCGGCTCCAACAGCCTCCGGCAGACACGTCCTCGGCTTCGAGCCCGCGCGCTGAGTGCCCGTCAACGGGCTGTCGCCGCACCCTCGCGTCGTGGTCGCGCCGTCGACCGCGTCGCGGCTCGTGGATCGAACCTGTCCCTCTCGCCTGATCGGAGCGCGGCCCGTCGGCGCGTCGTTTCGCCCGCGCGTCCGCGCGTCGCCCTGCGACGACGGGTCGCGGGCCCGCGCGCGCGTCGTTGCTACGCTGACGCAATGTCGAGCCTCCCCCGTACATCGGCGCGCGTCGTTGACATCGTGTGGTTCATGGGCGCCGTGCTCGGCGCGGGCGCGCGTCGCTTTGTCGCGCGCCTCGTGAGGGGGCCCCGGCGCGCGGCCTGGAGCGCGAAGCTCGAGGCCTTCATCGCCATGCAGCGCGCGTCGTACTCGATGCTGCCCAAGCTCGGGATCGATCGCTTTCACCGCGTCTCGCAAGCGGTCAGCCCCTCGTCGACGTCGGGGGTCGCGTGTGCGCCCGTCGCTGCGGACGGCGTGCGCGGCCACTGGCTGACGCCCGCCGACCACGCGAAGGGTCCGGTGGTCCTGTACTTCCACGGCGGCGGCTACATCTTCGGCTCGCTGCGAACCCACGGCCCGATGATCGGGGCGCTGGCCCGCGCCGCCGGGCTTCGCACCTTCGCGCTCGACTACCGCCTCGCGCCCGAGCACCCCAAGCCCGCGGCGCTCGAGGACGCGCTCGCGGCCTATCACTGGCTGATCGAACAGCAGGGCGTCGCGCCGGAGCAGCTCGTGCTCGCCGGCGACTCTGCCGGCGGCAACCTCGTGCTCGTGACGCTCCTGGCGCTGCGCGACGCCGGCGCGCCGCTGCCCGCCGCGGGCGTCGCGATCAGCCCGTGGGTTGATCTCGAGAACTCCGGCGCGAGCTTTCAGACCAACGCGCCCTACGACTTCGTGACCCAAGAGGCCTGCAACATCGCGGCGGCGGCCTACCTCGCGGGCGCCGACCCTCGCGCCGCCGACGCGTCTCCGCTGCGCGCCGAGCTCTCGGGGCTCCCGCCGCTCCTGGTGCACGCCGGCGCGGCCGAGACCTTGGTGGATCAGATCCAGGAGTTCTGCGCGCGAGCGCGGGCGGCGGGCGTCGACGTCACGCTGTCGGTCTACGACGACATGGTGCACGTGTGGCACATGCTGTTCTCGTTCTTGCCGGCCGCGAACGAGGCGCTGGCCGAGATCGGCGCGTACGCGCGCGCCAGGACCCGTCACGAGCGTGGCGTCCGCGCTCGAGCCGACGCCGCTGATCGTTCGGGCGCGCGGTGACCCCACTCGAGCTCGCTAAGGCCGGGTCAGCGCGCGCTCGCGCCGTCGCGCCCGGCGAGCGCGTCCGCGCTCAGCCCCCGTGGAACTTCGTGCGCTGCGGGTACAGCAGCTCCACGCGCATGCGCCGGACCTGCTCCTCGATACCGACGAGGGCCTCGATCTGCTGCACGAGCGCCAGCGGGATCTCGAGCGTCTCGGCGGCCGCGATCAGCTGCGCGCGCTCGGCCTCGTGATACCCGTCGGCGCTCGAGACCTTGATGGCGTCATAGAGGAACGCGTAGGAGCCCTCCGATCCGGCGACCTCGTAGAGCGATCGCACGGCGCTCTTGAGGTCGACGGCGCGGTGGTCGATGAGCGTCCACGAGTGAATGAGCTCGTCGGGGATCCCCATCGCGCGCGCGCGCCCGAGGAGGTAGTCCCACTCGGCGTCGGACACCTCGCCGTCACCGCCGACGATCTTCAGGAGCACCGGGATGTAGGCCTGGATTACCTCCAAGGGCCACTCGAGCGCGACGCCGTAGACCTCGCGTTGCATATGATCGTGCGGGATGGTTCGCGACACTGACTCTATCCTCTCGCTGGGCCCCAAGCGTACGCGCCGTCGCGGCGCGCCCGCAACGACGCGACGGCGGGCGTGAACGCGCGGCTGGACGCGCGTCGACGCGAGCCACGACGCGCGGAAGGACGCGAGAGGACGCGAGAGGACGCGAGCGACGACGTGAGCGACGACGCGAGCTCGAGCCACGCGGTCGCCCGTGAGCAGCGACATGCTCCATCGGCTAGATCGGCGCAGAAGCGAACCTGCGCAGAGTCGACGAGGGACGCGCCTGCGCGCGCGGAACCGGACGGGGACGCGACGCATGACCCGACGAGCGCGCCAGCCAGCGCGGACCGCGAGGTGCCCGTTGGATGGCGCTAGGACGCGGCGGTCTTCGTACCGCTCGCCTGCTTCGCGCCTGTCTTCTTCGCGGCCTTCTTCGCGGCCTTCTTCACGGCCTTCTTCGCGGCGACCTTCTTCTTGCCCGCCGTCTTCACGACCTTCTTCTTGCCCGCCGTCTTCACGACCTTCTTCTTGCCCGCCGTCTTCACGACCTTCTTCTTGCCCGCCGTCTTCACGACCTTCTTCTTGCCCGCCGTCTTCACGACCTTCTTCTTGCCCGCCGTCTTCACGACCTTCTTCTTGCCCGCCGTCTTCACGACCTTCTTCTTCGCGGCTTTCTTCTTCGCGGCTTTCTTCGCCTTCCGCGGCTTGAGGCTCCCGAGCAGCGGGTCCAGCGCGCGCTCGAGCACCGCGTCGTCGATCTCGAGTCCGAACTGGATCACCTCGGCGATCACGGTCTCGGTGCCCGCTTCGAAGATGGTGCCGCTGTCGACCATGTAGAGCCACGCGTCGTAGCGAGGGACGCCGTCCTGGTCGACGATCGTGCGCAGCTCGACGAAGCGCGGGTGGATGCGCTCGTCCCCGTCATCCTCCTCGCCGCGCCCGAGGATCGTCTCCGCAGACTCCGCGTTCCCGGAGTACAGCCGACTGGCGATCTCGAGCTGTCGTCGCCGCACGTCGTCGAGCGCGTCGAGGGTGACGGGGTCGAGCACCGCGCCCACCGAGAGTTCGGGGGGCGCGGCGTCGGCGGAGGGCGGTGCTTGTTCGTCGCGGCTGGTCACACCGCGATCAAGCATCGAATCGCGTCCCCGACGCAAGCCCGCGGTACGACCCTGAGCGCACCACGAGCGCCGCGCCCGTCGAGCGCCGCCGCTTGAGACCCAACCCCCCACGCGCGAACTTTCGCTATCCTTCGCCCAGGCGAGGCGCGCGTCGACGCGCTCGCCGGAGCGCCCCCATGAACGAACCACGCCTGTCCCATGGAACACCGCCCCCCCGGGCCCCCGGGCTGCCGCTGATCGGCTCGCTGCCGGGCGTGCTCCGCGGTCAGTATCGCTTCCTCGAGCGCGCGTTCGCGACCGAGGGCCCGATCTTCGAGCTCCGGCTGGGGCCGCTGACGGCCCTGGTCGTCGGGGACGCGGAGGCGGCGGAGGAGATCTTCGTCAAGCGGGCGCGCAACTACGACAAGGGCGGCGAGTTCTGGAACGGCGCGCGCGAGCTGCTCGGCCGGGGGATCGGCGCGAGCGAGGGTGAGCTGTGGCGCCGGCAGCACAAGCTCATGCTGCCCAAATTCCAGCGCGCTCTCGTCGAGGGGTACCGCCCGATGATCGACGCGACGATCCGCGGGGCGATCGACGAGCTCCCGGCCGAGACGCCGATCGACTGCACGCGCTGGTGCGACGACCTCCTCTCGCTGCTGACCGTGCGCATCCTGCTGGGCTCCGACGCGCCGATGTCGTTGATCCGGACGGTGCGCGAGTCGATGTCCGCGCTGTTCGCCCAGGTGCTGCCCGAGATGGTGCTGCGCAAGCTGCCGCCGTGGCTCCCCCGCCCTGGTCGCGCTCGCCTCGCGAAGGCGCGCGCGCTGGTCGACGAGACGCTGCTGGAGATCATCGCCGACAAGCGGCGCCGCGGTCCGGGAGAGGACCTCCTGAGCGCGCTCGTGCACGCGACCGATGAGGCGGGCGCGATGAGCGACGAGCAGCTGCGCGACGAGGCCATCTTCATCTACACCGCCGGCTACGAGACGACCGGCGCCTCGCTCGCGTGGACGCTGATGTTGTTGGCCCGACACCCGCGGCTGCTGCCAGCGCTGCAGGAGGAGCTGGACGCCGGCGGCGACACCAAGCCGCTGCTGCACGCGTGCATCCGCGAGGGCCTGCGCCTGTATCCGCCGGGGACGATGATCCCCCGCCGCGCGGTCGACGACGATGCGCTCTGCGGCTACTCGGTGCGCGCGGGGACGCTCGTGCTCGTCTGCCCGTGGCTCATCCATCGCGACCCCCGGTGGTGGCCGCGCCCCGAGGAGTTCGATCCCGAGCGCTTTATCGACGGCGAGTCGCGGCAGGACCGCCCGCGACTCGCGTGGGTGCCCTTCGGCGCCGGGCAGCGCATCTGCCTCGGCAAGGGGCTCGCGCTGCTCGAGCTCGAGCGGGCGCTCGAGCTGCTGCTGTCGCGCTACACGCCCGCGCTGGCGGAGCACGGCCCGCCCCCCGCGGCGCGGCTGTCGACGACCCTGAAGCCTGACAGGCCGATCGTGCTGTCGCTGCGCCCGCGCGCCGCGTGAGCCCGAACCGGATCGCCGCCGCGCGTCGGCGCGCGACCTCTCAACGGCATGGTTGTTAAGACATGCTCGTGAGCGAAGCTGCCCCAGCGCCGCGTGTCCAAGGGGTCATGTAGCGACGCGCGCGCGACTCGCCTACCATGGAGGCTCGGGATCAGCGCGACGCCACGCCCACAGGATGCCCTCAGACACCGACCAAGCGCCGTGGAGGCCCGGCGCCGCGATCCTCGTCGCCTGCGCGCTCGTGGCCGGGCTCGCGTTCGCCGATCGCTGTGAGCCCGAGGGCAAGGCGAAGCTCTACATCCGCGCGTACGACGGCCAGCTCGCGGTCGACGGCTCGCCGGTGCGGGTGTACGGCGTCGAGGTCGGGCGCGTCACCGCCGTGTGCCTGTTCCCCGACGAGCGCCCGCGACGCTTCGGCCTGACCCGAGGCCCCTGCACGCGGGCGCTGCTCGAGAGCACGCGGCGCGACTGCCCGGTGCCCTCGCGCCTGCAGGGACGCGCCGACGCGACCCAGCCCCCGCCCGTGCTGCTGATCGCGGAGGTCGATCCGCAGGTCGCCGCCGCGCTCCACGACGACGCCCACGCGCAGCTCGTGAACGTGCTGCCGAACGTCACGCGCACGGGCCTGCGGCTCGACTTCGGCGCCGGCGCGCCGCTGCGCGAGAACCACACGATCTGCGCGACCGACTGGAGCCTCGTCGACACGGCCGACGCGCTGCTGAAGCAGCTGAGCGAGGTCGTGGAGACGGCTCACCGGCTGCTCGCGCTGGTCAAGGACCTGGTCGCGCGGCTCGACGCGTCGATCGATCAGCGCGGGGTCGTGGGCGCGCTGCTCGACGAGCGCAGCGCCGACAACGTCGCGTCGGTGATGGAGGACGCCGCCGCGACGCTCCGCGCGACGCGTCAGACGATCGAGGGCGTCTCGGCGGACCTCCGCTCGGCGATCAAGGACGTGGACGCGATCGCGAAGACGGCGGCCGATCGCGCGCCGAAGCTGCTCGACGAGGCGAGCGCCGCGCTCGAGTCGCTGAACCGGAGCCTGCTCGATCTCGAGGGCACGCTGCGGTCGCTGCGGGAGACCGGCGCGCGCGGCCCCGAGGTCATGGACCGCGCGATCACGCTGGTCGAGGAGGTGCAGCGGACGATCGAGGCGCTGCAGAGCCTGCCGATCATCCGGGGACAGATCGCGCCGAGCACCACCGAGCCGGTGCCGACGGGGAGGCCGGCTTTGACGCCTCCCGTCGACACGCGGCGCGCCCCCGCGTCGCCCGGTGGCGCGCGATGAGGGGCGGCCGCGCGCGCGCGCTCGTCGTGCTGCTGACGACGAGCTGCGCGCTCGCGAAGCCGCCGCCGCCGCCGAGCGCCGCCGAGCGCATGAGCGCCGAGGCCAGCGGGCGCATCCACGAGGGGCGCTGGAGCACCGCGGCCGATCTGCTGCGCGCGGCGATCCGGCGCGGCGAGAGCTACGACGATCTCGTCGGCCAGGGGAGCGCCTGGTCCAACGTCGGCGTGCTGCTGCTCGCGCAGGGTCAGACGGACGCGGCGGTGACCGCCCACCGCCGCGCGGTCGCCTGCTTCGCGGCGGCCGGCGCCGGCGGGGCGCGCGCGCGAGCGCGCGGAGACCAACCTCGCGCTCGCGCTCATCGCCGCCGGAGACGCGACGATCGCCGAGCCGCACCTCGCGTCGCGCGGCGTCGATCCGCCGACGCGCGACGAGCTCGCGCGCGCCCGCCGGGACGCGAAGCGGCGGCAGCGAGCGCAGCAGCGCTGGGCGCGTCGGGACAAGCGCGCGACCGGGCTGCAGGCGGCGCGGCTCGAGCGCTGGAGCGCGGCGCTGCACGCCCAGACGGCGCGCGCGACCCTGGCGCTTCGACAGGGTGACGCCGCCATGGCCCAGCGGCTCGCCGACGAGGTGATCGCGGCGCTGCGCTCGGTGGAGGACTTGCCGGGGGTGCCCACGAGCGACGCGCTCGCGGCCGCGCTCGCGGTGCGCGGCGTCGCGCTGCACGAGCAAAGCGATGACGAGGCCGCGCGCGCGAGCTTCGAAGCCGCGCTCGAGCTCGACCGCCGCAGCGGGGAGCCGGCGGCGGTGCGTCAGCACCTCGGCTGGCTCGCGTCGCTGACGAGCGGCGAGGTCGCGGCCGGCTACTTCGTCCGCCGCGCCCGGGTCGCGCGGCACCTCCAGCAGCTCGAGGACGCCGCCGCGGATCTCGACGCGGCCGCCGAGCGCGACACGAGCGACGCGCGGCGATTCGAAATATGCGCTGAGAGACAGCTGATCGAGGCCGCCCGACGCCGCGCCGTGCCGTCGCTCGCCTCGCTCGTCGCGGCCTACGCCCAGGGAGATGTGTGCGCGCGCGAGCACGTCGCGGCCCAGGAGGCCGAGTCGCCCGCGGGGACCCCGAGCGCCGAGGCGACGCGCGCGGGGGAGGAGCGGCGGTGATGCGCGGGGTCACGGAGCTCGCGAAGATCCTCTCGCTGCCGCTCGTCGCCGCGGCCGCGACCGCGCGCGCCCGCGGCAAGGGGGCGTCGCTGGTCGTCAGCACGACGCTGGCGCAGGTCACCCACACGGCGCAGCGGCCCTTCGTCCCGCTCGCGCTCGTGGCCGCGCTGCTCGGCGTGGTGGTCGCCTTCGCCGCCAACAAGACGATCGGCGCCACGACCTTCTCCGGTCACCTCGCGCAGGTGCTCGCGGTCGCGGTCACCCGCGAGCTCACGCCGCTCGTGGTCTCGCTGGTGCTCGTCGCCCGCACGGGGAACCAGCTGACGATCCAGCTCGGCCTGATGCGCGCGGGCCACGAGCTCGACGCGCTCGAGGTCTCGGGGATCGACCCCTACTACTTCGTCGTGCTGCCGCGCGTCGTCGGGGTCACGCTCGGCGCGATGGCGCTCGCGGTGTGCTGCGGCGCGGTCGGGATGATCGGGGGGCACGGCGTCGCGCGCTTGATCGGCGCGCTCGGCTACACCGTCACGGCCGCCGAGGTGTTCAACGCGCTCGCGGTGCGCGACCTCGCGATCGCGCTGCTCAAGTCCGGGCTCTGCGGCCTGCTCGTCGCGTCCACCAGCTGCCACTTCGCGCTCACCGCCGGTCGCTCCCCGGTCGGCGTCCGCGAGGCGGCCGAGCGCGCGGCGCTGTGGGGCTTCGCGCTCACCCTCGTCATCAACCTCGGGCTCTCGGTGTACGGCTTCGCCGGCTGAGCGATCAGGGCGCGACGCGTGACGAACGAAGCCGACGACGCGCGCGCGACCAGCCCGGTGCTCGAGCTCGTGTTCTACCCGACGCGCGGCGAGCCGATCCCGCTGCTCGAGCTGCGCGCCGGCGCGGCCGTCGCGATCGTCGGCGACGCGAGCGCTGGGCGCGACGCGCTGCTCCGCGCGCTCGCGGGGCTCGAGCCGCCGTACGCGCGCCCCGAGGGCGACGAGCGCGTCCCCGGCGAGGCGCGCGTGCTGCTCGACGGTCGCCTGAAGCGGCGTCGCGACCGGTGGCGCAGCGTGGGCGTCGTATTCGAACAGGGCGGGCTCTGGACCGGCCGCTCCGTGCGCTTCAACCTCGAGCTCCCGTATCGCTATCACGGGCGACACGCGCCGGCGGGATGGCGCGACCGGCTGGAGGAGCTCGCGCGCGAGCTCGACCTGCACGACGCGCTCGCGCGCCGCGTCGAGGACACCGACCTCTCGATCCGCCGGCGCGCGGCGCTCGCCCGCGAGCTGGCTAAAGAGCCACGTGTTCTGCTGTTCGACGAGCCGCAGCTCGGGCTCTCCGACGCCGAGCGCGAGCGCGTGCTCGAGCTGCTCGAGCGACGACGATCGACGCGCGGCGTCGCCGTGGTGTTCGGCGATCCCGACGGCTACCTGCGGCCCTTCAAGGTCGACCGCGTGCTCGAGCTCGCCGACGGTCAGCTGCGCCGCGTCGCGGCGCCGAGCGCCCGCCCCCGCCGGATCGCGTCCGTGGACGCGCCGCTCGAGCGACGCGCTCGGTAGGCGAAGGTCGCGACGGGCGCGTCGTCGCTCGAGACGGGGCCGCTACCGCGCGCGCGCGAGGTCCCCGAGCAGCACGTCGAGCGCCCGCGCGCGCTCGTCCGGCGGGAGCATCGCGATCGCGCGCGCGCGCCACTCGGCGCGCGAGGGGGCCTCGGCCTCCCACCCGATCCAGCCGCGCTGCAGGTTCCAGAAGTCCTCGTCTCGGAGCCCGCGCCGCGTCGCCCACGAGCCGCGGAGCGTGGCGACGGACTCACGCGCGCGAGCGGGTCGCCCCGCCAGGTCGAGCAGCGCGTCGTGGAGGATCCACGCGAGCGCGCGGTCGAGCGCGGGGATCTTCGCGGAGGCGCGCGCGGCCTCGCCGCGCAGCTCGGGGTGCGCGGTCGCGAGCGCGAGCAACATATAGGCGCGATCGAGCTCGTGGTCGCGCCGGAGCAGCGTCAGCGTCGCCTCGAGCAGCGCGGGCGGCAGCGGCGTCGGGATCGTGTTCCCGCGCAGCGTGAAGCCGTCGGCGACGTGCTGCTCGCAGGCCGCGAGCCAGTCCCGGAGCACCCGCTCGCGCGCGTCGCCGTCGAGGTGCCACGAGATCGCCGCGAGCAGCCAGGCCCGCGGGTACGCGAGCCGCTCGCGGTAGGCGGCCGCGCGCGCGCGCGGCATGTCGACCGCCGCGATCGAGCGCCACAGCGCGGCGGTGATCGGGAAGTCCTCGTCGAAGACGCGCTCGATCGTCGCGTCGATGATCGCCGCGCGCCGCGACGCGGGCGCGTCGGGCAGCAGCTCAAACAGCACCTCGGCCGCCTCGAGCACGCGCGCGAAGCTCCCGGCGTGGACGAACGCGTGGTCGATGATCTCGGAGATCACCGCGCGCTCGTCGGCCGCGCGCGCGAGCGCCACGGCGGTCCTCGCCAGCAGC
Organism: Myxococcales bacterium; assembly: GCA_020633295.1. Lineage (GTDB taxonomy): Bacteria > Myxococcota_A > Polyangia > Nannocystales > Nannocystaceae > JACKDW01. The sequence continues at coordinate 47,794 of JACKDW010000027.1, forward strand.
GCGCGCGCCCCGTCCGGCAGCGCGCGCCAGGCCGCGAGCGCGCGCGCGGGCCCGGCGAGCTCGCCGAGACGTCGCAGGAGGGCCTCGTGCCCCGACGCGGCCTCGATCGTCCTCCAGCTGGGGAGCGCGCGCTCGTCCGTCAGCAGCCGCTCGACGGTCGCGCGCTCGAGCCTCGCGGCGAGCTGCTCCATCGTCCCCGGCACCCAGTCGCCGCGCGGCCGTCGTGTCCGCGCGAGCGCCTCGTCGACCGTCCAGCGCCCCTCGTCGATCAGCAGCGCGACGCAGGTCGGGGGGATGAACGCGAGCCGCTCCCGGTCCGCGAGGCGGTCGAGCGGCGGCTGGCTGGGGCGGCCCATCGGCGCGACGATAGCGTGTGTCGAGCGCGCCAGGGAGCGAAGTCCGCGGGCCGCCGCGGAGCGTGCGAGCCGCGAGCGCGGAGCGCCCATTCACATGACTCTAAAGTCATCTAGTACGCTTCGCGCTTGCGAGCGCCCCGGACTCGTGGCACCGTGCGGCCACGGTCGTCCAATGCACCGCTGACATCCACGCGTGATCCCCTCGCCGCAGCGCGCACGCTCGAGGCCTTCGAAGGGCTGCTGAGCTCGCGCGCCGCGAAGCCCTTGCCCGCGGGCTCGCGCGCTGACGCGCGCGATCTCGCGCGATCCGTGAAGGTCCTGTCATGCCCCGTGCGATCCGCCGCCGAAGCGCGCTTCGGCTCGGCCTCCTGTCCGATGTTCACGCCCACCTCGAGGCGCTCGAGCGCGCGCTCGACATCCTCGAGCGCGCCGGCGTCGACAAGCTCGTGTGCCTCGGCGACGTGGTCGAGAAGGGCCCCGAGCCCGACCGCGTCGTCGAGCGCCTCGACGCGCTGCGCGTCATCACCGTCCAGGGTAACCACGACGCGAACGCCGTGCGCCACGCCCAGCTCAGCTCGGACGCGCGCGGCATGTCGCGCGACACGCTCGCGTGGCTCGACGCGCTGCCCCGCGTGCGCGAGTACGCCTGGGCGGGCAAGTTCGTCGTCCTCGCGCACGCCTCGCTCATCGACCAGAGCTCGGCGGTACGTCAAGGAGACGTTCCCAAGCGCATGCGTCGCGCGCTGCGTCGCCACGACCCCGACGTCGTCGTGCTCGGGCACACGCACGTGCCGATGCGCTTCCGCTACGCGCATCACTGGCTGTGTAACCCGGGCTCTATCAGCCACGGTCGCTGCTCGCTCGGGGAGACCTGCGCCGTCCTGACGCTCCCGAGCGCGTCGCTCGAGGTCTACTCGCTGCGCACGGGCGAGCGCGCGGCGTCGTGGCGCGAGTGAGCCTCGCGTCGGCCAGCGGCCGGCGCGGGGCAGTCGACGAAGAGCGTCGAGATCCCCGGATCGGGCTGCCCGTACGGCTCACCCGGCGGCCCCGCGTTGAGGAGCACCACGTCGGCCGCGGTGCCGTCGCGCGCGACGTCGATCGCGAACATCTCGACGACGAAGCTCCCGCCCGCTCGCGACGCCGTCCGCGGCGCGCGGGCGACGCTCGTGATCGAGAGCGCGCCGAGCATGTAGCTCGACGTGATGATCTCGAGACCAGGCTCGATCGCCGCCTCGGTCACGAGCAGCGGCCCGTCGACCGCGACGTCGACGCGCGCCGGCTCGTCCGCGCCGCGCACGATCGTCACGCCCTCCGCCCCGCTGGCCACGACCTCGAGCGCCCCGTCTGCGTCGAGATCGGCCAGCGCGACGCGTCGCGCCCCGGGGAGCTCGAGGCGCGTCGGCGTCGCTCGCCACCCGCCGGCGCGCCCGGGAAACCGCCACAGCGACGCGCGCGCGCTGTGATACGCGTCGCGCCCCGGCTCGAGGCCAGCCCCGCTCACCGCGACGAGCTCTGGCAGACCATCGCCGTCGAGATCGCCGATCGCCGTCGAGAAGGGATCACGCCCGACCGTCAGGCGCTGGCCCGGGCGCAGGGAGCCGCGGCCGTGGTTCTCGAGCGCGCGGAGGCTGTCCCACAGCGGCACCACGACGTCGAGGTCGTCGTCGCCGTCGAGGTCGACGAAGGACGCGTGGCGCAGCTCTCCGCCGAAGCGACCCGGGACGCGCTGCGGCGGACCGAGGCGGAAGCGACCCGCGCCCTCGTTGCGCGCGATCCGGATCCGCGGCGCGCTCGAGCCGTCGAGGATCAGCGCGTCGAGATCGTCGTCGCCGTCGAGATCCGCGAGCTCGATCCCGGTGCCGCCGGACGCCAGCGGCGCGCGCTCGAGGAAGGTGCCGTCGTTCCGCCCCTCGAGCACCACCATCGCCAGCTCACCGGTTCCGAGGAACGAGAGCGCGACGACATCGGCCTGCCCGTCGCCGGTCACGTCCCCGGCCGCGCCGACGTAGGGCTTGTGCTGCAGGCGCGTCACGGGCCCGTCGCGCAGGCAGAGCGTCAGCGCCGGCTCCGGCTTCGGCGGGTCCTCCGGCGGACCCTCCGGCGAATCCTCCGGCGGATCCTCTGGCGAATCCTCCGGCGGATCTTCCGGCGAAACTTCCGACGGGAGGTCCCCGCGGCGCTCCTGCGACGCGCGCTCCCGCGTGGGCGGCTCGTGCGGGGCGCACCCCGCCCCGGCGACGCAGAGCGCGAGTGACCAGGCGAGCGCGGCGCGCGAGTGGCGAGGCTCCTTCGTTCCCATGGATAGGTAGACGCTCGCGACCGCCCATCGATGTTCGCCGAGCGGGTGAGTACCCCCACACGGGGTCTCGACGTGGACGTCGCGCGCCCGCCCGCGCGAGCGCTCGCCTACCCCAGGCGCGCGCGGGCGATGTCGCAACTCCTGTCCCATCAACCAGGTTTATCAGCACGCGTACGCTGGCGGCGCGCAGCCTCCTCGCTCGCCGCGCGCAGAGTCAATTTTGCGCGCCGTCGGCGACGGGGCGCGCGTCGCCTTCGAGTGATACTGGCGATCGCGGTGGGCGATGACGACGACGAGCTCGTGACGGTCAGCAAGCGTCGTCTCGCGCGCGTCGCGAAGCTCCTGTCTCACCTGTCTCTTGAGCAGTTTGACGAGGCGCGGCTGACGATCCCGCCCGCGGACGACGCGTTCGGCGAGACCGAGCGGATGTTCGAACAATTCGCGCTCGACCACGCCGAGACGGTGCAGGAGCTCCGACGCCTCGATCGCGAGCGCGTGAAGCTAATCTCGCACCTGCAGGCCGCGGTCACGGCCTTGACGACGCCGATCATCGACATCTGGGACGGCGTCGTGTCGCTGCCGATCGTCGGGGTGCTCGACGCGGACCGAGCCGTCGAGATGACCGAGCGCCTGCTCGCGCGCGTCGCGTCGTCGTCCGTGCGCTGCGTGATCATCGACGTCACGGGCGTCCACGAGATCGACGCGGTCGCGGCGGCGCACCTCGTGAAGATGATCCGCGGCGCGCGGCTGCTGGGCGCCTACGCGCTCATCACCGGGATCCAGCCCGGGGTCGCGCAGACGCTCGAGGGGCTCCGCGACGGGCTCGCGCTCGACGTCACGACCAAGCGCAGCCTGCGAGACGGCCTCCGTCACTGCATCCTGCGCCTGCGCCTGCGCCGACCGACCGAGGGCGCCTGAGCGTTGACGACCGCTCGAACGCGCGCCGCGTCGACTCGCGCGAGGGCGCGACGTCGACGCGCGCGACGTCGCCGCGCGCCGGTGCGCGGCGCCGCCCCGCGCCTCCGCGTGGGATGGTTCTTCTTACATGTCTCCAAGCGCCCGTCGTCGCCGCGGCGCGCCTCGAGCACGTGCTACCCTCCGCGCGATGATCAGCAAGAAGCGGGTCCTCGAGACGCTCTCGGCCGCGCGCCTGCGAGAGCTCGGCGACGCGCTCGCCGTCAACCGGCGGGGGAGCGCCACGAAGCACGGGCTCATCGGCCGGCTCGCGCGCGCCAAGCGGGTGACGGCCGTCGACCTCCTCGTCCGCCTCCGCCGCGCGGAGCTCAAGGCGATCTGTCGCGCCCAGGGCCTCTCCGAGGTCGGGCGCGCCAACGCGACGCTGATCCATCGCATCGTCAGCCGCGGCGCCGCGGACGCGAGCGACCCGTCGCGGGGGGACGCGCGCCCGCCCGGCAAGCGCCGCAGCTTCTATGACCTCGAGTACAGCGTCGAGCCCGGCGGCGCGCGAATGGACGTGCACTACATCCGCGGCTCGCTCGCCGAGATCAAGGCGGACCTCGCCAAGGAGCTCGCCAATCCCGACTGCCTCTACTACCTGTGCTGGTACGGGGCGACGCTGAGCCTGGGCGTGTACCAGCGCGGCTTCCGTGTGCGCGCGTTCGATCTGCACCCGCACCTCACGCTGCGGGTCGACGGCTTCCCGGCGATCACCTTCGGGCCCGAGGGCCCGCGGGGCTACGACTTCACCCGCTACGACGAGCAGCTCGAGGGCTCGATCGCCAAGCAGATGCTCGATCGAACGATCCGGCACACCGCCGACGTCGCGTGGGACCGTCTGCGCGTACCGGCGCTGCGCGGCGACGTCGCGCGCGAGGGCGACCTCGTCAGCATCACCGGCGAGTGGTTCGCCGACGACGAGAACCCCGAGTACGACGAGGACGAGCTCCTCGATCAGGGCTACCTCCGCTACGGCTGGAGCGACCTCGAGATGTGAGCGGACGGCTCGCGCCCCCGCGCCGCCTACGAGGCGATGATCTCGTAGCGACCCGGGTGGACGACGATGGGCGCCGGGAAGCCGCGCCCGAGGACCCTCATCCCGTCGCGGTTCTCGCCGTCGAGGTTGTCGAAGCCGGCGTTGACCGCCGCCGCGAAGGCCGCGCGCGACTCCCAGATCACGACGTTGATGTACGTGTAGGCGGAGCTCGTGTCGAGCGCGCGGTAGAAGGTCGAGCCCACGAAGCCGGGCAGCGTGCGGAAGTACTCCACGTACTGCTCGCGGACCTCGATCGCGACGGACTCCATCCCCTCGGGCACCTCGATCGCGTTGATGACGTGAACCTGTGACATCGGCTTGACTGCTGGCTCGGCGGCTGAGCGCGATCGCTGGATCGCTGGATCGCTGGATCGATCGCTGGATCGATCGCTGGATCGATTGTACTCGAGCCGGCGGCGGCGCCACGACGAGCGACGCTGCGGGCGCCTGCGTCTCCGATCGGCAACGAGAACAACCCGCAGGAGCTGCTGCTCAATCGCATGCTCGCCGAGGCGCGCCGCGACGACGGCGCGCGCGTCCCGGGGCGGATCAACCTGCTCGGCTTCCCCGAACTCCCGGGCCGCGACGAGCTGCTCGCCACGCTCGCGGCCTGCGGGATCGAGCTCGGCTGCGAGATGTTCCCCGACCTCGATCCCGCGCGGCTGCGGGACTTCGCGCGCGCCGAGCTGCTCGTCGTCTATCCCTGGGATCGCTACGAGGAGCCGATCGAGCGCCTGCTCGCCGCGTTCTCCGACATCCCCGCCGTGCGCCCGCCGGCGCCCTTCGGCGTCCGCTGCAGCGCGGCGTGGCTGACCGAGGTCGCGAGCGCGCTCGGGCGGCGGGGCGCGCTTGAAGCGACGTGGCGGGAAGACCAGGTCGATTGGGGCCCCACGTGGGAGGCGCTGCGCGCCCGCGCGGGCGGCTATCGCCTCGGCTTCGTCTGCGACGACAGCGACTGGCGCGCGACGCTGCGGGCGAGCCGGCGCATGGGCGTGCCGCTGCTCGAGCTCGTGATGGAGCTCGGCTTCGCGGGCGTCGACGTGTTCGCGTTCGCGGGCGTGCGCCGCCCCGCCCCGCCCCGCGATCCTCGAGTCGCGCTCCACACCTTCACCACGCGCGACGAGCTCGTCGAGGGGCTCCGGCGCTCCCGCGCGGTCTCGTTCTACTCCGAGCTGTACTACGATCGACGGCTCTCCCGTCTCGGCAAGAACAGCTTCTCGCTGCGCGACGTCGCCTGCGGACCGCGCGGGGCGGTGCGCACGCTCGAGCGCCTGCTGACGCGCGCGCAGCTGCCGTTCTACCGCCGCTACGCGTCGCTCCTCGGCGAGCCGTTCACGATCGGAGAGGGCGCGTGAACGCCGACGGCGGCCCCGACGCCCGTGATCCCGTGGCGCGCTGGCGACAGCGTCGCGCGCGTCAGCTCGCGCCGCGACCCGGCGAGGCGTTCTCGATCCCCTACCGGATCCCGTTCCAGGTCGGGCTGTTCATGGCGATCAACGCGATCGCCGACGCGTACGCGATCATCGACGGGCCTGACTGCCTCTACCGCAAGGCCGAGTGGATCCACGGGCGACACGACGCTCGCTCGACGCTGCTCGACGCGGGCGGTCGCCACCGGGTCGTGCCCACGCTCGTCAACTCCGAGGCCGTCGTGACCTCCGACGGCCGCGAGGTCGCGCGCAGGGTGAAGCGCGTCGCGCAGCTCGATGACGTCGGCGTCGCGGTGATCTGCTCCATGCCGCACGTCACGATCATCGGGACGCAGTACGACCGCCTGATCGGCGAGCTGCAGCCGTCGCTGTCGTTCCCGCTGCTCGAGGTCCTCGGGCGCTCGCTCGACGGCGACTGGGTCGACGGCTACGCCGACACGCTCGAGGCGCTCGCCGCCGCGGTCGAGCTGCGCGGGCGCGCGCCGGAGGACGATCAGGTCGCGATCATCGGGTACCTGATGGATCGCGGCGAGGAGGATCACCAGGGCAACCTCCGCGAGCTCGCGCGCATGATCGAGGCGCTCGGGCTGCGGCTGCGCTCGGTCTGGCTCAGCGGGACGCGCTACGAGGCGCTCGCGGAGGCCGGGGACGCCGGGACCCTGCTCGCGCTGCCGTACGGGCGCAAGGCCGCGCGGACGCTCGCGCGGCGCACCGGCGCGCGGGTGATCGACATCGACGCGCCGTTCGGGCTGCAGGCGACGCGCGCCATGCTGCGCGCGCTCGGGCGCGCGACCGACCGCGTCGAGGCGGCCGAGCGCTTCATCGCGCGCGAGCAGGCGCGGCTGATCCCGCGGCTCGAGTGGATCGTGCCCCACTACTTCACGGGGCGCAGGGTCGCGTTCGCCGGCGACCCGCAGATGCTCGCGGGCTTCCACGAGCTGGCCACGGAGCTCGGGATGATCGTCGACTTCATGGCCGCGTCCGCGCGGGCGCGCGACGAGCTGCCGGCGGTCGACGACGCGCACACCATCACGCTGTACGCGCCGCCTGAGTCGACGCTGACGCGCATCCTGGCCGACACGACACGCGACGGCCTCGAGCTGCTCATCGGCGACAGCTTGGCCCACAACGCGGTGCGGAGCACCAAGCTGCTCGGGTTGCACTTCGGCTTCCCGTGCTTCCAGCGCCACGCGCTGTTCGACAGCCCCTTCCTCGGGTTCAACGGCTGGATGTGGATGCTCGACGCGATCGCCAACGCGATCGATCTCGTGCACCAGCGCCAGCACGCGCCGCCCGAGCGCTAGCCAGCGCCCGCGCCCAGCCCACGCCCACGGAGACGAGCGAGCGCGTGAGCGCCACGACGTCGCGCTCATACCTGCGAGGCCTACGAGGCCCGCGAGGCCCGCGAGGACGCAGCGACCGCGTCGCCGACGCCGTGATAGCCCGGCTCGTTGCGCCGCCCCCCATCACCCACTACGATCGGCGTCCTGGCGGCGCGTCGCGGACGAGACGAGGACGCCGTGGAGAGGAATCGACCCATGGACTGCTGGCTACGGTGGCCGATTAACGGGGCCGCGATCGCGCTCGCGCGCCCGCTCGCGCGCGCGGTCGTCGAGGACGCGCTCTGCGCGAGCGACGATCGGCTCCCGGGTCGCGGCGCGCCCGAACTCTCGCCGCCGGCGGCGGCGCTGCTCGAGGAGGCGCGCCGCCGCGCGTCGCTGAAGCGCGGGCGCCCGGTCGAGGGGGGCGACGTCGCGCTGCGCGGGGGCTCGCTGTACGCCTTCCTCCAAGAACACCTGGTCCCAGGGACCTGTCCTGACGCACGCCCGGTCGACGACGCCGCGATGCGCCCGCTGCCCGCCGAGGACTTCGTCGTCGTCGCGCGCTGCGGCGCGTGGAAGGACGCGCGCATCCAGCGGGAGTTCGACGCGCGCTTCGGCGCCGGGCGCTGGCGCATGGGCTACAGCTGGGGCGCGCGCAGCCTCGATGTCCGCAGCGGCGTCGAGCTCTACGAGGACGGCTACCGCGCGGCCCTGGCCGCGCGGCCCGAGCTGCGCGCGTGGGTCCGCGGCTTCGCCGACGTCTACGACACCGCGCCGAGCAACGTCGCGGCCTACTGCGACTACTCGATCCAGGAGGTCGAGGGCGCCGGGCAGCACTGGCAGGACGTCGCGGTCCGCCGCGCGCTGCTGCGGCTCGGCGAGTGGTTTCACGGCGACGGCCTGCTCGAGATCCGCGGGCAGGAGTCCGGCGGCTACCGCCTCAACCCCGGGCAGCTCGAGTTCCACGAGCCGGCGCGGCTCGTCGAGCCGCGGCAGTACGCGTGGTGGCGGCGCGACAGCATCGAGGACTTCTCGGTGAGCAACTTCTGCGTCGAGGCCCACCTCCCCGACGTGCTCGCCTGGATGCGCGCGGCGCCGATCGACGCCGACCGCTGCGCGACGGTGCTGGTGGCCCAGCACCCCGGGCTGCTGCCCGAGCTCCCGCGGGTGTGCGCCGCCGGGGCCCGCGCGACGCTCTTCGCCGCGCGCGCGCTCACGCTGATGGGCGCCGCCGAGCTCCTCGCCGGCCACGATGACCCGCAGCTGTTCGCGCTGGTCGAGCGCGTCGGGCGGCTCGCGCCGCGCCAGCAGCAGCTCGTCGATCGCCTGCTCGCCGACGACCCGCTGACGCGCAAGGAGGCCTTTCCCGAGCTGCTCGAAGCGCCAGAGAAGGAGTTCGTCCGGTGGCTGCTCGAGTTCGTGCTCGAGGATCCCGCGCGCAAGCTGCGGGCCCGCGCGCGCGAGGAGCTCGCGCGCTGAGGCTCACCGCTCGATGAAGTCGTAGATCGCCTGCACCCGCGGGTAGCGACCGCCGCCCTCGGTCTCGAAGTCGAGCGTGACCGTGTCGCCGTCGACCGTCAGCTCGAAGCGCGCGCCGCCGTGGCGAACTGCTCGCGCACGCGCAGCGGCCCCTGGGCGTGGGCCCGCCGCGCGCGCGCGCGCAGGCGCGCCAGCGCGGCGGGCGTGATCGGCTCGGCGCCGACGCGCGCGAGGTCGCCGGCGCGCACGATCACGCCGGCGTCGAGGTCGAACTCGGCGCGCCACGATCGCGCGTAGCCGCCGAGGCTCACCACGACGCGGATCGACCCTGACTCCTCGGCCATCTCGCCGATCCTGCCACGAGCTCGCCGCGCGCGGCGAGCTCCTCAGTCGCCGTCCGCCGCGTCGCCGGCGTCGCGACCCTCGAGTAGCGCGAGGCCGTCGGACGCGCGCGTCCGCTGCCGCGCCGCCGCCCGCACTGCCTGCGCGCGGCGGCGCAGCTCGGGCTGCAGGCGCGCGTTGAGTTCGTTGAGCGCGCGGATGAAGTCGGGCTCGAGGCCGCGCCCGTCGTCGACGCGCTCGTAGAGCTCGTCGCACACGCGCGCGGCGTCGTCGTCGAAGCGCTCCTCGTCCGCGAGCGGCGGCGCGCGCTGGGTGCGGTGCTCCGGGCGCACGGCCGCCACCGCCTGCGCCAGGCGATCGCGGCGACCGATCCAGTCGAGCACCCGCCCGATGATCTCCTCGGGCTCGGCGAGCAGGCGATCGAAGGACTGCACGTGCACCGGGTAGCGGCGCGTGCCGATGTCGCCGATCAACGCGAAGTTCTCGGACCACCACTCGAGGTGCGGCGGCGGCCGGACCGGGCGCGGCGCCGTCGAACCGCTGGCGCGCGCGCGCGCGTCCTCGAGCGCGTACAGCCGCCGCATCGACATCACGTACTCGCGCCACGGCCGAATCGTGGCGATGACGCGGTGCACGAACGCGAGATCGGTGCGCACGAGGCCGGGGATGAACACCTTGACGACGTGCTCGACGACGTCCGCCGGGAACAGGAAGTGCCCGGTCCGCGGATCGGGGTTCGTGCGGTAGTAGACGCCCTGGCGCAGCGCGGACTCGAAGAACCCGGAGGGGTTGGCGTCCTTGAGGTGCTCCGACCAGCGGCGCGGGAACGCCTCGCCGATCGCGGGGTATCCCGCCGCGATGAGGATCTGCATCCACAGCGAGGTGCCCGAGCGCTTCGTACCTGTCACGAGGATCATGCTGGGGCGTGATGCTGCCAAATGTGGACGCCACGCGCGAGCGCGGCGCGCGGTACACTTCGGACCTCGTGTTCAAGTCGCGCATCCCGCCGCTCGTCACCCCGCTCTGCCTCACGCTGACGACGGCCGTGGCCTGCGGCCCGAAGTCGCCCGAGGAGCTCGCGGAGGACTTCTGCCTGAAATTGATCGAGTGCACCCCGCCTGCGTATGAGCAGTACCTCGACCAGTACGCCGCCTACTGTCAGGAGACCCTGGCCAAGGACTTCCAGGAGCTGCGCGAGAACTACGGCGACGCGTGCTGGGGCGCCTACGTCGAGCTGTACGAGTGCTACTTCGACGGGCTGACCTGCGAGGAGATCTTCAACAACGACGGGAACCGCTGCATGGACGAGTACGAGGAGGCCGAGCGCTGCAACGAGGAGCGGGCGGCGACGATCCCCGAGAGCACCACCCTCCCCGGCGTACGCGGGCTGCTGCGCGCCGCCGGCAAGAAGTAGCCGAGCGCTCCCCGCGTTCGCCGTACACTACGGCGACATGCGCGGCGAAGCGGGCGAGACCTCCGACGCGGGCGCGACCGCAGGCGAGACCTCCGCCGCGCTCGAGGCTCCCAGCGCGGGCGAGACCGCGGGCGTCGTCGCCCGCAGCCCGGCGGTGTGGTTCGGGCTGCTGTTCGCGGCCGTCTTCCTCCTGACCGCGGGCGTCATCGTCGGCTGCGAGCTCGACCCGAACCAACCGTGGCCTGATCCGTCCTGGAGGCGCGAGCGCGTCGACCTCCACCAGCTCGTGCTGGCGACGCTCGCGGCGCTGGGCGTGCTCGGCTACGGCGTCCTCCGGCGCCTCGCCTGGCTGCACACGCGCCGCGCGACGCGGGCGCTGCAGCTCGGCCTCGCCGCGCTGATCCTCGTCTCGAGCGCGTACTACTTCCTCGGCCGCCACGCGCTCTCGCACCGGGTCTTCGCGCACCAGTGGGACAGCTACCACTACGCGCTCGGGCCCAAGTACTACGACGAGCTCGACTACTTCGACCTCTACCGCTGCACGGCGCAGGCGCTCGACCGCCGCTCCCTGCCCGACGACGCGCGCGTCCGCGACCTGCGGGACTACCGGATGACGACCGCCGGGGCCGAGCGCGCGCGCGGGGACTGCCGCGCGCAGTTCAGCCCCGCGCGCTGGGATCAATTCAAGCGCGACCTCGAGGTCGTCGACCCGTCGCCGCGGCGCAAGCAGCTGCGCGCGATGCTCGGCGATCGCGGCTACAACGGAACGCCTGTCCACTCGGTCATCTCCGGATGGCTCGTCAACCGCCTGCCGATGACGTGGACGAGCCGCAACCTCATGCCGCTGCTCGACATCGGCGGGCTGTGCGTGATGCTGTGGGTCGTCGCGCGCGCGTTCGGCTGGCGGATCGGGCTGACCTTCGCGCTGTTCTTCTTCCTCGACATCGTCGACCGCTACCGCATCACCGGCGGGTCGTGGTTTCGCTACTACTGGCTGATCACGCTGGTGCTCGGCGTCTGTGCCCTGCGCGCGCGTCAGCACGCGCGCGCGGGCGCCTGGCTCGCGGCCTCCGCCGCGCTCAACCTGTTCCCGCTCGTCTTCATGCTGGGGCTGGGGGTCAAGGGCGCGGTCGAGCTCGCGCGGACGCGGCGGCTGCCCGCGCGCCTCGTTCGCTTCGCCGCCGGCGCGCTGATCACCGCGCTCGCGCTCGGCGTCGTCGGCTCGCTCAGCGCGCGCGGGCCCGCGGCGTACGCCAGCTTCGCGCGCAACATGCAGGTCCACGACGTCCGCGGGCGCTTCCCCGGCTTCGGCGTCGGCCTGAAGTTCGCGTTCGTCTATCGGGGCGAGCACGCGCCGGCGCGCAGCTACTCGGAGCGCAAGAAGCAGGAGGAGTTCCGCGAGGCGCGGCCGGTGTACCTCGCGACCGCCGCGCTGCTGATCGGCCTCGCGGCGCTGCTGTGCCCGCGCCTCGACGACGTCGAGGCGACGGCGCTGCTCGGCTTCACGGTGATGTTCTGTCAGCTCGAGACGACCGGCTACTACTTCGCGTGCGCCTGCCTGCTCGTGCTGCTGTGGCACCACCGCGCGCGCGGCCCCCCGGGCATGCTGCTGCTCGCGCTGCTGTTCGGGCTCAACGCGCTGGCCTACGCCGGGCTGCTGCGCACACACCTGTTCTTCCTCTACAACACGATTCTCTCGCTCAGCTGGGCCGCGTACCTGATCGCGACGCTGGCGACCCTCGGCGTCGAGACCGGGCTGCTGCGCGAGCTCTCGAGCTGGCTCATGCGCCCGGCGCCCGCGCGCGCTGACGACGACGACGACGCGCGCGCGTGACCGCGCGCCCGCCCCCGCGAACGCGGGGTTCTCCGGCCGGCCGCCCCGCGCTACCGTGGTGCGCGCTCGAGATGATCGTCGACTCGCTGCAGCAGCTCATCGGCGACACGCCGATGCTCCGCCTCGGCCGCGTGACCGCGGCCCACGGCGTCGACGTCGAGCTGCTCGCCAAGCTCGAGCTGCGCAACCCCTACAGCCTCAAGGATCGACCCGCGCTGGCGATGATCGAGGAGGCCGAGGCTCGCGGCGCGCTCGCGCCGGGCGGCACGATCGTCGAGGCGAGCAGCGGCAACGCCGGCATCGCGCTGACCTGGATCGGGCGCCAGCGCGGCTACGAGGTCGTCATCTGCATGTCGGAGCTCATGAGCGACGAGCACAAGCGAGTGCTCCACGCGCTCGGCGCCCGTCTCGAGCTGACCCCGGCGCGCGACGGCATCCGGGGCGCCCGGGCGCGCGCGCAGGCGCTCGCGCGCGCGCTCCCGGGCGCGGTGTACATCGAGCAGCACCACAACCCGGCCAACACGCGCTGCCACGCGCGCACCACCGGGGAGGAGATCTGGCGCGACACCGCGGGGCGCGTCGACATCTTCGTCCACGGCCTCGGCTCGTGCGGGACCCTGTCAGGCGTCGCGCGGGCCCTCAAGGCGCGCAAGCCCGAGGTCCGATGTGTGGCCTTTGAGCCAGCTGAGGCGCCGCTGATCAGCGCGGGCCGGTTCACGGCGCACCGCATGCTCGGGGTCGGCCCCGGCTTCGTGCCGGCGCTGTACGAGCCCGCGCTCGTCGACGAGCTCATGACCGTGTCCGTCGACGACGCCTTCGCCGCGTGCCGCGAGCTCGCTACGCGCGAGGGGCTGCTCGTCGGCATCACCTCCGGCGGCTCGGTCCACGCCGCGCTGCAGCTCGCGCGCCGGCCCGAGCACCGCGGCGCGACGATCGTCGTCATCTTCGCCGACGGCGGGAAGGACTACCTGAGCGTCGACGGGCTGTTCCCCGCGCCCGCGCGCCTCACGGCGCCCGAGGAGCAGGGCGCGTGAGCGCGGCGAGCGACTTCGAACGCGGCGCGCTCGCGCGCGACGACGCGCGGCGTCTCGAGGCGCTCACGCGTCGGCACCCGCTGCGGATCGTGATCCTCTCGCCGCCGCGCTGCAGCTCGACCGCGTTCGCGCGCGTGTTCTGGGAGCACACGCGGGTGCGCTACTACGCCCACGAGCCCTTCGAGGTCACCTACTACGACGGCGCCGGCCTCGACGCCGCGCTCGACAAGCTCGAGCGCCCGCTCGACCTGGGTCGCCGCTACGACGCGCCCGCGCGCGGCGAGGGCCTCGTGATCAAGGAGATGCCCTACCAGGTCGGCCCGCGGATCGACGCGCTCCTGCGCCTCGCGAGCGCGCCGATCCTGTTCCTGCTGCGAGACCCGCGGCGCAGCATCGCGTCGCGTCGGCGGAAGAAGATCGTCGGCGGCGAGAGCCCGCGCTACCCCTTCCTCGAGTCCGGCTGGCGGCTGCTGCGGGACCAGATCGCGCGCTGCGAGGCGCTCGGTCGCGAGCACGCGCTGGTCGACGCGTCGGACTTCCGCGCGCGCCCCCGCGAGGTGTTCTCCGAGGTGTTCGCCCGCGTCGGCCTCGAGTTCTCCCCCGCGCAGCTGCGCTGGCGTCCCTGCGCCGACGCGGTGACGCTCGACAACCTCGAGGGCCGTCACCGACACCTCTACGCGCGCGTGCTCGCCAGCGACGGGATCCAGCCGGAGAGCGAGCGCGTCCCGACGCTGCGCGAGTTCCCGACCGAGGGCGGCGTGCGCGAGCACGTGCGCGCCTGCCTCGAGATCTACGCGGCGCTGCGTGAGTCGCCCGCGTTGATCACCGGCGCGCGCTGAGCCGGCGCCGGCTCACGCGCCCGTGCCCCAGTCGAGCAGCGCGTCGACCTCGGCTGTGCGAACGAACAGGAGCTGGTCGTTCCACGCGTCGCGCAGCGAGACGGCCTCGAGCAGCTCACCGGGCACGGGCCAGGGCGCTTCGTGGGCGGCGTCGCCGGTGCGCTCACGGCCGTCGAGGATGAGCGTCAGCGCCGGGTTGGGCCGCTCCTCGCCGAACCTCATGAGGAGGATGCGTCGGATCCGCTCGACGCGCTCGCGCGCCGCCTCGAGCGACGGCCGCGGGAGCGCGTCGCGCAGCGCCGCGGCGGCGATGTCGGGCTCGACGGACTCGCTCCAGACCCGCGCCGGCGCGACGCGGGGCTCGTGGACGCCGCGGCAGCGCAGGAGCGCGAGGCTCTCCCACAGGCAGTCAGGGCGCGCCGCGTCCGCGAGCGTCGTGATGACGCCGTTGCTGGAGCCCTCGTGCCCGGTGCGGTATTCGAAACAGCGGACCTCGGGCGGCGGCCACGCGGCGAGGCACCGCGCGCGGATGCTGGCGACGCGGCGCACGCGTTCGGCGTCGGGACCATCGGGCCACACCGCGGCGAGCCCGCTCGAGATGCCGGTGTCCATGAGCGTGAGGCAGGCGAGGCCGCGCAGCGTCAGCCGGGCGGCGACGCTGCGGCTGTCCTCGAGATCATCGACGCGCTCGTCCGCGAGCTCGCACGCGCCCGTGATCGCGAGCTCGAAGGCGGCCCGCGCGGAGTCCTCGACGTCGACGCGCGTCGCGGTGACCGTGATCGCGTCCTCGTCGCACAGCGCCGAGAGTCGACGCCCGTCGATGACCAGCTCGCGATTGATCCCGAGCTCGAGCTCCTCGACCGACCAGGTCGCGTCGCGCAGATCGGCGGGCGCCACCGGGCGAGCGCCGCCCAGCGCGAGTCGCCCGTTGATCGTCAGGTCGACGCGCGCCGCGTCGCCCTCGACGACCACGTCGCCCGAGAGCCTCCAGCGAGGCTCGTCGCGCCAGAGGTCGTACAGGTGGAGGTCCAGGCCTCGCAGCCGCCAGGCGTGCGGCCCGAGCTGAAGCGTCGCGGGGGGGCGATCGGGCATGGGCGCTCCGCGCGGGCCAGGTCGTCGGCGGAGCGCCTACGACGTCGGCTCCTGACAACCACCTGTCCCTTCCGACTCTTCGCTTTCGTCGGGCACCTCGAGCTCATCGCGCTCATCGGGCATCAGGTAGCCGACCATCAGGATCACGAGCTCCTCGCCCAGCTGCGGGTCCGCGAAGCGCTCGGGCTCGCGCCGCATCGTGTTCTGGACGATGCCCGCGAGCGCGCGCACGATCACGCGGGCGGCGAGCTCGGGCTCCGGGCGGATGCGCACGGCGCTGTCCTCGAACACCTCGGCGACCGCCTGCTCGATGCCCTCGAGGAACACGTCGACGCGCTCGAGCCCGAGCACGCGCGTGAGGCTGAGGAACACCGCCTGGCTGCGATAGGGCCGCTCGCTGTGGTGCTCGATCAGCACGCGCGAGACCTGCGGCGCGACGTCTCGCAGCCCCCGCTCGCGGAGCGCGGGGATCAGCGCGAGCAGGCGCTCGGTGATCTCGACGAAGTCGCGCTCGACGAGCTCGGCGATCAGCGCGTCCTTGTTGGGGAAGTACTGGTACAGCGAGCCGACGCTGACGCCCGCGCGCTCGGCGATGAGGTTGGTCGTCGTGCCCTCGTAGCCGCGCGCGGTCAAAACCTGAGCGGTGGCCTCGAGGATGACCGCGACCGTCGCGGCGGATCGGGCCTGCAGCGGCTTGCGGCGGCGCTTCTTGGGTGTTTTGCGGCTGGAGGACACGGGCTGAGAACGCGAGTCGCCAGGGGCGCTCGCCGGTCCCATAGTACTGACAGAGGACGGCGAACGCCGGCCTCGGAAAGGAGCGCTGGCCGCGTGGACGAACGCCCCCCGTTCGCGCGCGCCGGCGGTGACGCACCATGTTCAAGCAAGCCCTCGCCCTCCTCCGCTTCCTCCGCGCCTACGCCTCGCTCACGCGCGATCCCAACCGGCTGGATATGGTCTTCGCGCTGCTCGATCACGCGCATCAGGTCCCCGAGGACCAGATCCCGACGCTGCAGCTGCCCGAACTCCAGTCGGTCCTGAACACGCCGGCGCGGCGCCTCGAGCTCGACCTCGACGCGCTCAGCCGCCTGCCCCGCGGCACGCTCGGAGCCGAGGTCGCGCGCTTCCTGACCGAGCAGGGCCTCGACCCGAACGGCCTCGCCCACACCATGGGCGACGACGGCAAGCTCTCGCGGCTCAAGGCGCACCTCGAGAGCACGCACGACGTGTGGCACGTGATCACCGGCGCGGGCACCGACGTCGAGAGCGAGCTCGAGCTGCAGGCCTTCTACTACGCGCAGCTCGCCGCGCCGCCGAACCTCATCATCCTCTCGAGCGGGCTGCTCAACGCGGTCCTGTTCGCGCGCGACCGCGGGCCCGCGCGCATGGAGGCGCTCGTCCGCGGCTGGCTGCTCGGGCGCCGCGCCCGGCCGCTCGCCGGCGTCGACTGGTCGACCTGGTGGGCGACGCCGCTCGAGGAGGTGCGCCGCGCCTTCCAGATCGACCGCGCCGCGGTCGAGCCGCTGCTGCGCGCCGCGCCGCGCCTCGCGGCGTGAACGTGTACGATCGCGGAGTGCCTGTATCGATCCGATGGCTCGCGCTCCTGCTCCTCTGCGCCGCCGCGCCTGGCTGCGGTGACGAGGAGAAGACGGAGACCTGCACGACCAGCGTCTCGGCCTGCATGACCGACGCGGCGCCCACGAACACCGGGTTGCAAGGCGCCACCACGACGACGAGCGGTGACCCGGCGGGCGAGACCGAGGACACGCAGGCTGAGACGACGGACGCGCTCGCGCCTACCCGAACGCGCGAGCGCGCGCCAGCGAGCCGCTGACGCGCGTCCGCGGGCGCGAGCGCGACTCAGTGAATCGACTCGAGGATCACGGCGATGCCCTGCCCGCCGCCGATGCACATGGTCACGAGGCCATATCGCTTCCTGGTCCGGCGCAGCGCGTAGGCGCAGGTGAGCGTCAGGATCGAGCCGGTGGCCCCGAGCGGGTGACCGAGCGCGATCGCGTTACCCATCGGGTTGACCTTCTCGGGGTCGATGCCGAACTTCTCGAAGTCGCGGATGACCGCGAGCGCCTGCGGCGCGAAGGCCTCGTTGAGCTCGACCTGGTCGATGTCGGCGCCCTTGATGCCCGCCATCGCCAGCGCGCGCTCGGTCGCCGGCACCGGGCCCCAGCCCATGATCCGCGGGTCGCAGGCGGCGACGCCGAGGCCGATGATGCGCGCGAGCGGCCTCGCGCCCGCCGCCTCGGCGTCGCGCTCCTTGCCGATCACCATGGCCGCCGCGCCGTCGACGACGGCGCTCGCGTTGCCGGCGGTGACGATCCCGCCCTGCTCGAACGCCGGTCGCAAGCGCGCCATCTTGGCCATGCTCACGTCCTCCATGATGTGGGTGTCGTGCTCGACGACCACGGGCTGCCGCGCCGGATCGTCGACGACGGTGACCGGCTCGATCTCCTCGGCGAAGTGCCCGGCGTCGCGGGCCGCCTTGGCCCGGGTCTGCGAGCGGTAGCCGAACGCGTCGGCCTCCTCGCGCGTGATCTTGTAGCGCCGCCCGAGCTCCTCGGCGGTGTTCGCCATCGCCAGCTTGGCGCCCGGGTCGTACAGGCTCATCAGCAGCATGTCCTGCAGGTGCTCGCCGGGCGGCAGGCCCCGCGGGTCGATCGGGCCGTACTTCTGGATCGCGCTGCCGACCGGCTTGCCCCGGTAGTTATAGAGGCAGAACGGGTACTGCATGCTCTCCGCGCCGCCGACGACGTAGAACGGGCGCGCCGCGTCGTGGCGCAGGCCGGCGGTGATCATCTCGCAGGCGATCGAGATCGACTCGGCCCCGCTGCCGCAGATGCGCGCGACCGTCAGCGCGGGCACGGTCTCGCCGAGCCCGCCGCGCCAGCGCATGCCCTGCGCGCCGTAGATCGAGTCGCGGTGGCTGTGCTGGGCCATGCCCATTACGACATGTCCGATCTTACCCTTGTCGATCGCGGTGCGCTCGAGCGTCGCCTTGATCGCCAGCCCGCCGAGCTGCGTCGTCGTGAGGTTGGCGAACAGCCCGGGCTCGCGGTTGCGGATCAGGATGTCGGCGCGCGGGGTTCGCCGCGCGCCGTCGAGGATCACGATGGATTCGCTCAGTGCCATGTCAGTCAGCGCTCCTCTCCGCCTACTCGTGCAGGAACACGGCCGGGACGCGCGGGCCGTTCTGCGTGAAGTTCTTCATCCCGATGTCCATGTCGACGGTCCGCGTGCAGCGCCCGAAGCCCTCGGCCTCGAGCGCGAGGCCCTCGGCCAGCGGCCGCGTGAGCCCGCGGCGCACGACGTCGACGAGGATGCCGTCGATCGCGCGCGAGTGATGCCCGAGCGCGACCGTCGGCAGCGACTCCGGCAGCTCCATCGGCGCCGGGTCGACCGGCGCGAGCTTCACGGCGCCCGCGAGGTGCTGCTTGATGAGCGCCTTCGCGGCCTCCACGACGTCGCCGCGCACGGGGTCGATGGTCGCCCAGCCCCACTTGCTGGCCTCGGCGGCGCCGACCGCCCGACCGGTGCGCACGAGATCGAGCGCGTGCTCGAGGCCGATGAGCCGCGGCAGCCGCTGCGTCCCGCCGTAGCCGGGGATGATCCCGAGGTTGACCTCGGGCTGGGCGAGCACGAGCCTCGTGCCGACCACGCGCGCGTGGCAGGCGATCGACATCTCGGCGCCGCCGCCCATCACCGGTCCGTCGACCGCCGCGACCACGGGCTTGCCCGCGGACTCGATGGCCGCGAACACGCTGTGCCCGAGCTGACAGATGGCCACCGCGTCCTCCGGCTTGTCGATCCGCGACAGCTCCCCGAGGTCCGCGCCGGCGAGCGAGCCGTCGAAGCTCGAGAGGATGACGCCGGTGATGTCCGCCCGCGCGCCGAAGCGCTGCACGGCCTCGCGCAGCTCTTTCAGCGTGCGGCGGTTGAGCGCGTTCTTCACCTCGGGCCGAAACACGCGCACGATCCCGACGCTGCCGTCGACCTCGGTCGTGACGTTGCGGAGGAAGTCCGGCGCGCGGCGCTCGGCGATGCTCCTGGGGATCACGAAGCCAGGGTTGGCCTTGGCGTACTCGGCGCAGATCTCGTGGACGCGGTCCATGCCCATCTCGCTCGCCAGGTGCAAAAAGCCCTGACGGAAGCCGAGCGCCATGCGGTTCATCCAGTCGAGCTCCGTGAGCGCGCAGATGTCGTTGTCGGCCACGAAGAACGTCCGCGCGAACAGCACCGCGAGCATGCGGTTGAGCACCGTCTCGCGCAGCGCGTCGTCGTGGCTCGGGTCCGGCGAGTAGGAGCCGTCGTGCCAGGCGTCGTTGCCCTTCTCGGTGAGGATCGCCGGCGGCTTGAACCAGGGCGTGCCGGTCGTGGCTTCCTCCATGAGCTCCTGGCAATGCACCACCAGGAGGTTGCCGCGCGTGCCGTCGAGGACGTTGAGCGGCCCGCCGCCGCCGATCGCCGCGTTGACGATGGCGTCGACCTGGGCCGGGGTCGCCACCCCCTCGGCGACGATGCGCGCGGCCTCGGCGCAGTAGTTACAGAAGATGTCGTCCATGGCGAAGCACGGGACATCCGCAGTCGCCACCGGCACTTTCCCGAGCCGGCGCAGCGTGTCGAACATCCGCGCTTCGAACGGGCTGCCCTCGCCCGAGACAACCTCGATCGGCAGCGACCGCCAGGCCGGGAAGAACGGGTGGTTGACGAAGCAGCGCTCGGGTCGCGTGGCCTCAGCGGCGATCCGCGCGCGCGGCAGCCCCGACGTAGCGAAGCCGATCAGGCAGTCGTCGGACACCGTTTTTTCGAGGTTCCTGAGGATCGCGCGCTTGATCGGGAGCTGCTCGGTCGCGGCCTCGAGCACGTACGCGCAGTCCTTGAGGTCGGCCATGTCGAGCGTCGGCGTCAAAATCGCCTCCATGGCCTTGGCCGCCTTCGCGCTGACCTTGCCGCGCGAGACGCCCTTCGCCATGTAGCCGCGGATGCGCGCGACCCCGGCGTCGAGCGCTTCCTGCTTGATATCCAACAGGTACACGCGCGCGCCGGGAACGGACGCGAGCGCGGACGTGAATCCGTAGGCCAGGTCCGGGCCGATGGCCCCGGAGCCGATGACACCGACGATCATGCGAACACCTCTTTCATGCTGATCCGGGCGCAAACGCGATCCGACACCCGTTTGCGCCCTCGAAGCATCATCACAGAATGCCCCCAAGGGCAAACGCGCGCGCTCACGTTGGCGGGATCCTCGCGCTGTGCTCCTTGAAATTGAAAAACGCGCGCTCCCCACGGGGAGCGCGCGTCGACGCACAAACCGGGACTCAGGCGACGCGGGCGCGCGGTCGCGCGGCCCGCTGGCCGTGATAGCCCTGCTCCGTCAGCGTTTGGCGGATCGACTTCTTCTCCAGCGAGATCAGCGCAGGCGAGAGCCCGAGCGTGTTGGCGATCTCCTGGCCGGTGTAGCCCGAGGAGAACATGCGGACGACCTCACGCTGACGCGTCGTCAGCAAGCCCTCCACGTCGCGGAGGAACACGACCGTCGCGCCCGTGTGGCTGGTGTCCGTGGTCGTCGGCGTGCCCGCGTCCACGCTCACCTCCGCGTCGAGCGCGCACTCCCGCGTCCGTCCACGGCGCCGGACCCAATTGACGTGCTCGTTGTGCGCGATGCGCTTGACCCAGGCGCGCGCGTTCTGCGACGGCCCCTTCCCCCGCGCGCTCGCGCGGAGAATCTTCTCCATCACCGTCTGCGCGATATCATCGATGTCCGCGCTGTGGAGCCCGCGTCCGCGCATGCGCAGGATCGAGCGGACGGTCTGATAGAGCGCCGAGTACTCGGGCAGGAGAGTCGAGGTCGTCGAGATCATGGCCATGCGTGCCCCCTCGCGCCCGCCCAATCGCCCAAACGGCGGGATAGCAGCGCGCGCGAACCGTACTAATTGAGTACGAAAACCGCGCTCACGGGTCCACGCGAACATTCAAGGGCCTCTCGCAAACATCGACCCCCGCGAGAAACCACTTCTGTGGCTAGTATTGGGCCAATTGCCCATACAACCTCCCCAAGCTGGCAACGGAACAAGGTTTTCAAGGCATTTTACGCGTCACGGTCTTTGGGGCCGGTCCCCGGAAGTTTCCCCGCGCGGCGCGAGAGTTGGCGTCGTCCCCACGATCGCGCGCGCCTACACTGCCTGCATGTCTCGCGGCTCGAGCAATCAGGTCTTCGAGCTGATCTTCGGGCTGCTCGAGCTGCACGGCTTCCACACCGTGGACGCGCAGGCGTCGATCATCGGCGTCACCCCGACGACCATCAACAACTGGCGCACGGGCAAGGTCAAGGCGCTCAACCGCGGCAAGCTCGACGAGGTGATCCAGCGCGTTCACTTCCTCAGCAAGCGCCGGGGGGTCGACCTGGTGGGCGAGCCGTCCCTGTGCCCGATCGTCATCGAGGAGGGCGCCGGCCCGGCCGATCTCGAGCGCCAGCTGCGGGAGAAGTGGGACTCGGTCTACCTCGGGCACAAATTCCTCTACTACCACCCGGCCGGCGCGATGGCCTGGAAGCAGCTGCTCGACACCGGCTACGGCAGCGACCTGCTGGCCAAGGGCTTCGCCGCGGCCTTCGACGCGGCCCTCGACCCGCGGGTCGCGGGCGAGCGCAGCAGCCTCGCGGGGCTGCTGCGCTGGAGCGAGGGCAAGTCCTGCGGCATCGACCTCATCGGCCTCGGCCCCGGGGACGGCGCCAAGGAGGCGCTCGCGATCCAGCTGCTGATCGCGCGCGCCGGACCCAAGCACCGGCTGATCGACTGGCTCACCTACACGCCCGTCGACGTCTCGATCCCGCTGCTGCGCATGGCCTCGGAGCAGGCGCGCAACCTGATCCGCGACCGCCTGCCCAAAGAGTCATGGCCGCACTTCCTCGTGCGCCCGTCCTGCTCCGACTTCGAAGACGGCAACATGGGCTTCTGCGGGCACCTCTCCGACAACCCCGGCGACCGTCGGCTCGCGCTGTTCCTCGGCGGCACCTTCGGCAACCTCAAGAGCGAGGCGCGCTTCGTCGAGCGGGCGCTCGGCCGGCTCCTGCGGCGCGGCGACATGCTCTGGCTCGAGGTCGGCGTCCGCCAGGCGCGGATCGAGGACGACGGCCTGTTCGCGCTGTCGAAGGGGCAGCTGCGCGACACCCAGGAGACCGTGCGGCGCAGCCTCGTCGAGGGCCCGCACCGCCGCTTCCGCGCCTCCGTCGGCGCCCCGCTCGACACCCGCATGCGCATCATCCCGCGCGAGGGCGGCGCGACCTGCGAGGTCCCGGGCTCCTACAACTTCGTGCACGACGTCGACATCAACCCCAGCGGCCAGCGCTGCTCGGTGATGTACTCGCGGCGCTACGAGATCGACGCGCTGCGCGGGTGGCTCGCCGACCACGGCTACGAGACGCGCTTCGAGCAGCGCAGCAAGGACGCGCGCGGGCGCGATCGCACCGCGCACCTGCTGCTGTTCCGCGCCCGCGACTGAGCTGTACAAAGCGCCATGTCACGCTCGCCGCGCTACTACGCCCTCCCGCTCCTGCTCGCGCTCGCGCCCGCGGGCTGCCGCAGCGCGCCCTCCTCCGCCCCCGCCGCGCACCCGCAGCGCGGGCCCGGCGGCGGCTCGGAGGGCGAGTCCGGCGGCACCGGGCTGCGCCCCGGCGCGCCCGCAGGCTCGGAGGGCGAGTCCGGCAGCACCGGCGCGCGCGCCTGCCCTGCCGGCTGCGAGCCGCTCACGGGTTCGACAGGATCAGGCTGACCGAGTTGCCGTACTGATTGGCGACCGCGAGGTCGGGCATGCCGTCCTCGTTGAGATCGGCGGCGACGATCCCCGACGGGAGCGCGCCGACCGAGTAGGTCGAGTCGTGCGTGAAGCGGAGCTCGCCGTCGCCCAGCAGCACCCAGACGTCCTCGCTCGAGCCGTGCGCGACCGCGATGTCGAGCGCGCCGTCGCCGTTCATGTCCGCGAGCGCGAGCCGGCGCGGCCCCCAGCCGACCTCGAGCGCCGAGTGCCGGTTGAACCCGCCGTCGCCGCGCCCGCGCAGGATCCCGAGCGTGTTGTCGTACTCGTTGGCGACCACCACGTCGGGTCGCCCGTCGTCGTCGAGATCGGCGACCGCGAGCCCGAACGGCCCCTCGCCGACCGGGACGCGGCCGGCGTCGAGCAGCGCGCCGCCGCCGAGCCCGACCAGCACGCTGATGTCCCCCGAGGACATGTTCGTGACCAGCACGTCCGCGACGCCGTCGCGGTTGATGTCGGCGATCACGGGCGTCACCGGGAGCGCGCCGAGGCTGTACACGCCGAGGTCCACGAGGCCGTCGCCGGTCGAGAGCAGCACGGTGAGGTCGCCCGAGTCGCCGTTCGTGACCACGACGTCGTCGAGCCCGTCGTTGTTGAGATCGCCCGCCGCGACGCCCTGCGGCGTCTGCCCGACCTTGGAGGGCACGCCGGCGTGGAAGTCGCGCTTGCCCGCGTTGCGCAGCAGCGTGACCTCGTGGACCTCGTAGTTGACGACGACCAGCTCGAGCCCGGGCGCGAAGTCGACGGCGCCCGCCGCGATCGCGACCGGGAGGTTGCCGCCGGCCTTGTACGCGTAGGGCGAGCTGACGCGGCCGTCGCCTGTCCCGTAGAGCACGTTCGCGACGTTGGGGTACGGCTCGGTGAACGCGTCGGAGTTGGGGACCGCGAGGTCGACGTGACCGTCGCGGTCGATGTCGGCCGCCACGATCGCGCACGGGTCGATGCCGGCGTCGAGCTCGATCGCGTCCTCGAGGCACAGCTCGTCGATGTCGAGCTCGCCGTCGCCGCAGCCCCGCGGCGTCGGTCGATCTGGTTCGGGGCGTTCGGGCTCGATCGGCTCGGGCCGCTCCTCCGGGCCGCGCGTCTCGCCGCCCGACTCGCCGCCGCTGGACCCGAAGTACAGCGCCCGGTCGGCGCAGCCCGACGCGAGCCCGACGCTCAGCAGCCCGATGATCGCGGCGACCGAGCCGCCCCCGTGAGACCTGTTCAAGCAGTTCATACGCGCGTCCTGTAGGTAAGTACCGTCAGGCTAAAACAGAAGCGAGGCGGCCGCACCCGCGCCGATCCGCCGCGAGCGCGCCGCCGGCCGCGACGCAAAAACAGCCGCGCGACGCCGGCGGCGACGCGCTCGCCTCGAATCATCGTTCCTCGAGGCGCGCGGCGTGGGCCGGGGCCCGCGGGCCGTCGACGAAGTACATGTCGACCGGATCGGCGTTCTTCACCGGCAGCAGGCCGCGCGAGGTGCAGCGGAACGATCCCGCGACGCGCTCATAGGTCGCGCGGGACAGGTTGATCCGGCCCGCCTCGCCCGCCGACTCGAGCCGCGCCGCGATGTTCACGGTGTCGCCCCAGATGTCGTAGGCGAACTTGCGGTGCCCGATCACGCCCGCCATCAGCGGCCCCGTGTTGATCCCGACGCGCAGCTCCCAGCGCGGGCGACCCGAGCGCGCGCGCCGACGCGCCTCCTCGGCCATGAACGCCTGGATGTCCCAGGCCGTCTGCACCGCGTCGAGCGCGTGCGACTCGTTGGCGATCGGGATCCCGCCCGCGGCCATGTAGGCGTCGCCGATGGTCTTGAGCTTCTCGAGCCCGCGGCGCGCGACGAGCTCGTCGAAGGCCGAGAAGAAGTAGTCGAGCTCGTCGATCAGCGCGCGCGGCGAGAGCTGGCTCGAGATCCGCGTGAAGCCCTTGAAGTCCGTGAACAGCACGGTCACGGACTCGTAGTAGACGGGCTGCACGTGGCCGGTGCGCTTGAGCTCCTGCGCGACCTCCCGCGGGAGGATGTTGAGCAGCAGCTCCTCCGAGCGCTGCTTCTCGCGCGCGAGCGCGTCGTTGAGCTGGCGCAGCTCCGCGTTCTGGGCCGCGATCTGCTGGCGGCTGCGCTCGATCTCGGCGCCGATCGTCCGCAGCATCGCGTTGTTGAGATCGCGGTACTCCTCGAGCCGCGCGCGCTGCTGCTCGGCGCGCTCGAGCTTG
Organism: Myxococcales bacterium; assembly: GCA_020633295.1. Lineage (GTDB taxonomy): Bacteria > Myxococcota_A > Polyangia > Nannocystales > Nannocystaceae > JACKDW01. The sequence continues at coordinate 73,245 of JACKDW010000027.1, forward strand.
CGCCGCAGCAGCGCCGCGCTCAGCACCGGCGGCGCGACCTGGGCCGGCGGCGCCGGGGCCTCGGGCGTCGGGCTCGACGCGGGCGCCCCGGCCTCGCGCAGCAGCACCGCGACGAGCGTCGCGTTGTGCATCGTGCTGCAGGTGCGCGCGAGCAGCGGCGCGATCTCGCCGAGCGCGTAGAAGCCCAGCAGCGGCACGCGCGGGAGGCTCTCGACCACGACGTCGACCTCGGCGGCCGCCTTGGTCCCGAGGATCTGGCTCCGGATCGCGCACGAGAACACCAGCGCGGCCGCGGGCGCCGCGTCGAGCTGCTGGGCCGCGGCGCGGATCGAGCGACCTGTCTGTACGAGCATCTTGTCGCGCACGGCCTCGGTCAGCTGCACGCGCGCGCCCTCCGGGATCACGCCGGCGTAGCGGACCGCGCCCGTGGACGCGTCGTAGCTCTTCGGGACCCGCAGGTAGTAGCGCCCCGCGTCGCGCTCCTCGAACACCGCGAGCGGGAACTCGATCGCGGGCCGCGAGTGCGGCCCGAGGTAGTACTGGTAGAAGTCGAGCGCGGTGCGCTCGCCGATCCGCTCGACGAGCTCGCCCGTCGCCTTCGTGACCTCCTGCGGCTCGCCGACCGGCGACCAGCTGTTCTCGACGCAGTGCGCGACCTCTACGGGGCCGGAGAGCAGCAGCACCACGATCGCGTCGCTCACGACCTCGTCGCCGAAGATCTGCACGGGGCCCGTCGCGCCGATCCCCCACGGGGCCCCGGCCGCGCCGCCGAACAGCACGCAGCCGTCCGCCGCCTGGCCCGAGAGCGCGCTCAGCACCTCGGTCGAGGACGTGCGGAGCGGGTCGGTCAACGCGATGCAGACGCGCTCCTGCGCGCCCGCGCCGGCGCGCGCCTCGGTCAGCGCGCGCTGGACCGCGTCGGCGGGGTCCAGCGAGCACGCGCGCCCGAGCCCCGCGCGCATCGCGATCGTGTCCGACGCCAGCAGCGTGAGCCCGATCGCGTCCTGGCTGTAGCCCTGCGCGCTCGACATGACGCCGGACGAGCCGCAGCCGATCAGCGCGAGCGCGGGCCAGCGCTCGCGGATCGCCGCGGCGACGCGGCTCGGCTCGAAGGCGCCGGCGACGATCACGATCCCGGCGCGCGGCGCTACGCCCTCGAGCTGGCGCTCGCACTGCGAGATGACCGCGGCGACGACCTCCTCGGTCTCCAGCCCCTCCGCTTGCCCGACGACGACGCGCAGCACGACATGCCTCCCGGGCCAGTATAGGGTCAACGCTCGCGCTCGCGTCCCCGCTCCCCTATGCTCCATCCGTGACGCGCGCCGCGACGCCCTCCGCCCGCGAGCCGACGCGCAGGCGGCTCTGCGCCGGCGCGCTCGCGCTCGGCTCGCACGCCTGCGGCGCCGCGCGCCCGCGCGACGTCGCGCCTGACGAGCCGGCGCCGCGCGGGCGAGCGCCCCGCCTGCAGCGCCACGACCTGCACAAACAACCATGTCCGAACACGCGCCCGACCCTCCCCCGGCGATCGCCACGCGCGAGATCCCGTCCACGGGCGCGCGCCTGCCCGTCATCGGCCTCGGCACCTGGCAGGCCTTCGACATCGGCGACGCGCCGGAGCCACTCGCCGCGCGCGTCGAGGTCTTGAAGCGGTTCTTCGCCGGCGGCGGGCGCCTGATCGACAGCTCGCCGATGTACGGGCGCGCCGAGGCGGTCGTCGGCGCGCTGCTGCCAGAGGTCGACGGGGGCGAGTCCGCGTTCATCGCCACCAAGGTGTGGATCGAGGGCCGCGACGAGGGCGTCGCCCAGATGCGCGACTCGACCCGAAAGCTCGGGGGCCGCGTCGACCTCATGCAGGTCCACAACCTCGTCGACTGGCGCGCCCAGCTCCCCACGCTGCGCGCGTGGAAGCGCGAGGGGCTCCTCAGCTACCTCGGCGTGACGCACTACCAGCGCGGCGCGTTCGAAACGCTCGAGCGGCTGATCACGCGCGAGCGCCTCGACTTCGTCCAGCTGCCCTACTCGGCGCTCACCCGCGACGCCGAGCGCCGCCTCCTGCCCGCGGCGCGCGACCACGGCGTCGCCGTCCTCGTCATGCGCCCCTTCGAAGGCGGCGCGCTGTTCGACCGCGTCCGCGGGCGCCCGCTGCCCAGCTGGGCGAGCGAGCTCGGCTGCGCGAGCTGGGCCCAGCTCGCGCTCAAGTTCATCCTCGGGCACCCGACGGTCACGAGCCCGATCCCGGCGACGAGCTCGCCCGCGCACCTCGTCGACAACCTGGAAGCCGGCGTCGGCCCGCTCCCTGATGACGCGCTGCGCGAGCGGATCGCGGCGGCGATCCGCGGCGACGCGTGACCGAGGCGCGGCGACCCCGCGTCGCGAGATCGACGCGCGCCGCCTACTTCTTGCTGGAACCGGGCACCACCCGTAGTTCCCAAATTCTCAACAATGCAGGCTAGTTCCTGGATTTCTCCAGGCGTTCTCCAGAAACGGCCGCGTCGTCGAGAAGACCCCGCACCCCCTCCGCAGAAACGTGCACGTAGATGTCGCTCGTGCTTGGGCGACTGTGCCCGAGATAGGCAGCCACTTGAGCTTGGCTGGCCCCGCGGTCAGCAAGCCGAGACGCGGCCGTGTGCCGAAGGATATGAACGCCGGTCCGAAGCCCCATCCTGACTTGGATCTCGCTGAAGCATCTGTACAGACCGTTCGCGGTGTATCGACGCGGGGCTCCCTTGTACGTGTGCCAGATGACCTGGGGGACTCCCAGGGCATGAGGATGCCGGCGGAGAAGTTCGGCCACGCGCAAGCTCATGGGGATCGTCCGCTCGCGTCCGCTCTTGGTTTCGCCCTCCACTTCGTTGGACAAGCCGCGCTTGATCGTGATCTCCATCTTCGCCAGATCGACGTCGTTGTGCTGGAGCGTCACGATCTCAGAGCGACGCATACCTTGGTCAGCGCCAAGAAGAGCAGCGAGGAGGACATGAGGGTCGCCCGTGCTCTCAGCTTCGAGGAGAAACCGATAGAGTTCTTCGTCGGAGTATCGTGGAGCCTTCTTCTTCTGGTTCGGCGCCTTGAGCCGCCGAACCAGGGGAACCGCCACGAGGAACCCCAACTCCGCGGCGTACTTGAGCAACGTCACCAGGACCATGACGATCGTGTTTATGCTCGCCGGCTTGGCCGGGCCGCCTGAGACTCCTTTAACAGTCTGAGCCAGTTCTGCTTGGTATCGCGCGATTTCGGCCCGAGTGATCGCTGTCAGCGGCACCTTGGCGAACTTCGGCAGGTGATAGCGCCGAAGCGTTGTCTCGTGCCGCAGGCGAGTCACGGGCTTGGCATGGATGCTTCTCCAGTACGCCTCGAGATACTGCTCGCAGAACGCCCCGAAGCTGAGACCTTCGCCTGCGGCTGCGGTTCCGACTTCTTCTTCGGAGGCTCTGTGATCAGCTTCTCAGCCTGTTTCCGCGCCCACTTCCACGCAGGGAGCGACGGCGAAAGAGCCTTGCCCCTGGCCACAGCGTTGATCGCTGCTGGCGTAGTGAGGAGGTCCGGAACGCGCTTCCTTCGGCGAACCCGCTTCCCGGCGACTGTCACCACGATCTCAGCTTCGATCGTGTCCTCGCTGCCCCTGTAGTTCCTGAACGCGATCTTCTCGATCACGACTCTCCTCCATCAGGCAAGAGAGCCATCATCTCCTCGAGGGTCTCCACGACATCCCGAGGGAGCTGAGCCCCACGGACGCGAGTGATGTCCGCGATGAGAGTCGTGGTGGTCCCGCGCGCGAGGAGTCGACGATCGCCGGCGATCAGGAGCGCGAAGCGCTGGTCTCGCGTCCCGCAGAAAATCTCGAGCGTGGTGTCGCCCCACTCGATCGTCGCGCGGTGAGCCCCTTGGACAGAGGTCTTTGGGATGGGGATCAGAGGGGCGATTTTGTACCTGTAGGCTCTCACGGCATCACCTTCGCTTTCGCGCGCACGATGAGAGGGCTTCTCGATCCGCTGATCCAGCGGGGTGTCTGCCGGCACCAGGCGAGCGTCGCGCCGCTCACCCAAACCATCGGGACGACATCCCCAGCATGGATCATAGGGGCCAGGTCGGCGGGCAGTTCCGCGAGAAACGACGCGTCCAGACTGGCGCGCCAGCGCTCCCATTCGATGCCGTCGCGCGGCTCGACGAGATAAAGGTCCGGATCATCAGCACCGGCCTCCTCGAGGAGTCGGATCGTCGTGGTCATGTACGCGCGCGCGAGTGCGCCGAGCGTGCCGAGCCCCGGTTCACGTCGTCCCTGCTCGATCTTCGCTATCGCGGACTCCGAAACCCCGGAAGCTTCCGCCGCATCCCTCCGAGACAGCCCGCACGACGTACGGGCTGCTCGAAGACGTGCGGCCAGTGTGGGGCCGGCCTGCATCACGCGGCTTTTTCCTCACGGCTTGTGTGCGCGAACAGGGCGTTCACGTGGCCCCGGAACTCTTCGCCGTCCAGCCAGCGGTGTTCGGGGGATTCAAACCATACGATCTGAGCACCCCGCTCGGGTGTCCAGAACGGCACCATCCCGATGGCACTCCCATCGCGGCCCCGGTACCGGTATCCCACGCAGAGTTCCGCTCGCCAGGAGCCGTTGCCCATTTCGCGCGGCGCCATCAGCCAGATATCGACCTTGGCCCGGTTGCGTAGGCTTGCGAACGTCCACCGATCGCACGGAGCGACGTGGTAGCCGAGGGACATCCAGTGCCATCGTGCGACCTCAAGCATGTGCTCCGGTTCGATGACCATCAGCGGCAAGAGAGGATCGCGAGGATCGAGGTAGTGCAGCTTGTCACCGTCCTCGATAACGGCACGCGGGTTCATTTCGAGTGCACGAAAGTCGTGCGGTGTTTGATTGACGAGGTGTGTGGGGGTCCAGTTCCTGGTTTTTTTGCCGAGTTCTCCCTCGATACCGAGTACGTTGTCTTTCTTGGCGAGGGCCCTCGCGGCGCGTTGCGCATCATTATGTCGGGTTGGCGTCAACGGAAGCGTGATCCCACGCATGGTGATGTAGTACGGCTGAAGGATCCCTTCCTCGCGTTGTACGAGGTACGCACCGTTGTGTCCGAAGGCTACTGCGAGATCTTTTGTGTTTGTCATTGGTTTTGCTTTCTGATCCATCGGTTTGTTCTTTCGGCCGTGGAGCACCGGGCTAACCCGCGCCGTGTGGCAAATGTTCACGAAACTCCTCGAGATCGCGTTCGGCGTCGCGCTGGTCCGAACGAATCGGCGCGAGCTCGGTCTCTTCGCCACCCTCGATCCTGACGAGTTGCCACCCGAGGGAAACGCCAAGACAGCGGCGGTGGACGACGCGGAGTCGTGGGCTTGGGTCGAGGGTCTCTGTGAGGATTTGAATGAGAGGGAAGCCGTGCATCTGTTCTCCGTGTTGGCAACAAGTCATTAATGACTGAGTGATTAATGAGCTCGTGCTCATGTACGCGCAAGCACAGATGTGCTCGCCGACGAGTGTGATTACCCACAGCGCGGGTCACGCTTGTCGGGTCTCGCCGTCCGCCCGCTCGCGCTCACGGAGCCACCGCTCGATCGTCGACGGCCTCCAGTACACGCGCCGCCCGATCACGACGGCAGGCGGCAGTCGTCCCTCGTGACGCGCGGAGCGGACCCCCGACGGTGATATCCCGAGGATGCGTGCGAGGTCGGCGGTGGTGAGCAGGTGATCGAGCACGGGCACCCACTGCATTACCCGCCGGACAACCTCGGACGACTGTGGACCCCACCGGACACCGTGCGCGACCGACGCCGGTGATTTTTGCGCGTGCCAAGGTGGGCGCGACCGATCCGAGAGGAGATACGACCACCTCCTCATGCAGTCACACTTCACGCTCTTCGTTTCGTTCACGATCGTCACCGCCGTTGCCTGCGACGACACCAGCTTCGGCGGCGGCGACTCAGGAGACGTTGTCGACCGCGACGGCGGCCACCCCGTCTACGACTACTCAGGGATGGCGCCGAAGTCCGAGGGCGACCCGTGCGAGCACATCTACGATCCGTGTGCGAGTCTCGATCTCGAGTGCGGGTTCGACCCGATGGGTGTCGCGGTCTGCCTCCCCGACGCGGCGCCGCAGCTGAACGGCGACTGGGGCGAACCGTGCGGCATCCTGTCCGAGATCGGCCTCCATGAGTGCATGGACGGACTGCACTGCGAGGTGCAGGATCCCGACAAGAGCCCGCTGCGGACGTGTCAGCCTATGTGCTGGGGACAGTCGGACTGCCCCGAAGATTATCGGTGCCAGCAGTGGTCTCAAGATCATCTGGGATGGTGTACGGAGCGCGTCTAGCATCCCAAGAGGCGTACAAACCGGTGAACGAAACCCGCGACACCAACTGAACGCAAATTGTGACGCGACGAAACCAACCGACGAACCGTGGTCTCCTCCGCGACGCGCGCACCTCTCACCGGTTCACGAAACACGAACCGTAGCGACGCGCGTTTGCGAACACAAATACAGTACAAGAAGAAGTACCGTGAGAGACTTCGGACAGCGTCACGGCTTCGAACAGGGCGCTGTCGGCGGATGGCACACCCGAAGACAGCGCCAAGCGCGCGCACTTCATCGCGCACCTCGCGCCGCCTGCTTCTCCGAGAACAACGTTCTTCGGCAAAATACGGTTGCGCTTTGTTTTCGTCTTGAAACTATCTCCGTTCTGTGTTTTCATTTTGAAACCAAACGGAGTGCCGGAACGGAAGTCCGACATGCACATCATCTCACGGAAGCAGATACGACGAGCGCAGGAGAGATACCCAAATGCAAGGAACTGGCTTGAGGAATGGCTTTGCGTAGCTTCGCGCGCGCGCTGGGAACACCTCGGTGATGTTCAGGAGTTCTACCCTGCGACCGATCAAGTCGACTGCTGCTTGGTGTTCAACGCGTGTGGGAATAACTACCGCCTCATTTGCCGTGTGACCTACACGGATCGACATCAAAGAGGAACCCTGTTCTTCAAGTATTTCCTGACGCACGCCGAGTACGACAAGAATAGATGGAAGGCGGCATGCAAATGATCCCCGCGGTTCAGACGACCCAGCGAACTCATCCACCCCAGCAAAACGAATACGCTTCTCTGCTTCAGAGAGTCGAGCCCCGGCCAATTCGAAGTAAGGCTGAGCATCAAAGGATGTTGTCGAAGTTCGAGGAGATTTCCAGAGAATACGGCAATAAGCCAAGCGAAGCCTTGGGACAGATGGTTGAGCTACTCGCTACTCTTATCGAGCGCTATGAGGAAGACGAGTACCCGATCCCTGATGTGGCGCCACACAAACTCGTCGGACATCTCTTGACAGAGAGAGGGGTGTCCCAGGCAGAGTTTGCTCGAGCCCTTGATTGTTCTCGGTCATCGATTACGAACATCCTCTCTGGGAAGCGATCGGTTTCGAAAGCGATGGCTATCAAGCTTTCAAACTATTTTCGGCTGCCTGCGGATCTTTTCATAGATGCGTGAGTAGCTAGGACTTTCATCCGCGATCGCCAGCCTATAGCCTCTACAAGGTGTCCCGGGCGCGTTGTCTCCGGGGATCCCCGGAGTGGGTAGTAGGTAGTAGTCATCATCATCGTGCGTCGCGGTTCTTGTCCATGGCCCTGACGCGCACCTTGACCCCGGCGGGTGCCACCGCCGGGGTCGTTCATTTAAGAATCGTCCGGTAGTCAGCTGATAGCCCGGGTAATGCAGGACGCGGGATGGCACGCCCGCGAGTTGCTACATGGACACAGACCCGAAGACCCCCACCCCCACCACAACCGAATCCGCCAGCGCGAACGCCGCCGAACCCACGACGCACGATGTCCCTGACCACCTGATCCAGGAGGCCGAGGTTCTGCCGACCAGCGTCCGCGAGACGTACGAGGCCATCGCCCAGCGCCACGCGGCTCATGGACGTGTCTACGCTGACTCGCGAGGATGGCTCCTGCCGGGTAGCGATTTCGCGCGGCGCGTCGTCGGTGCACTACCGCCCGATCGCGTCGGCGAGAAGGCGATACAGCAGGACATAGAGGACGCGGCGCGTCGGACCGGCATCGAGCCCTGTAGTCTCGCGGACCTGCGCGCTCACGGCTACGTCCAGGGCCGCTGGGGAGCCGCGCGCTATCACCAGGCGGGATGCGTCCTGATCCGCGTACCGGGCCTCTCCGGCGCGACGATACGGTACGACGGGCGCTCGTACGTCGATGGGCGCCGGTGGATCATGCCGCCGGCCCGAGGACGGGACTGGGAGACCACGATCGCGGCGGGGCCCGAGAGTGCGTCGCGGGTTTGGATCGTGGAGGGTCTCGGGGACGCGGTGCTCCCGGAGCACGCCGGCCAGCGGTGGATAGTCCTGGGAGGCTGTCTGCCCTCCGAGACCGGGCGACAGACGGCCCTCGTCTACCTGCGTATCGCTATCGAGGCCGGTCAGACGCCGATCCTGTGCCTCGATACGGGTGACGCGCCCAAACCGCGTCCCGAAATCGGCGGGATCGAGATCGGAGCTGGCGAGTACGGGTCGCTCGAGATGATCGAGTGGCTCAGCCGACACGCGCCTGACGTGCTCGAGCGGCTCCAGGTCGTGGAGCTCACGGACGGTCGAGACCTGGGGGACTACAGCGCTGACTGCGCTGCTATCGATGACGCCGAGCGGATCGAGGCCGAGCTGGCTAGCGGTGCTGTGCCGGCGGCTCAGTGGGCTGACCGCGTGATCCTACGGCGCGTCTCGCGGGGGAATTGGACGACAGGGCAGATTACGGCGTTTATTTTCCGATTCGGTGGATTGTGCCGCCTCCTGCATGCGCAATTCGCGGGAAAAAAGGAGTCTGTTCTCCTTAAAGACGAGGTCCTTTTTTGCTCTGCATACGTTGGCGATCGTCTCGAGCGTCACGACCATGATCATGATCGCCGCGGCATGTCCGCCCGGAGACTCCACGCCACCGGACGACGACAAGGTCGAGAAGGCGTCGGGCGAGACCGATGGACAGGACCAGCAGGTCAGCGAGGAGACGACCGGTGGCCAGCCCGAGTGAGGATCGCGTGTATCTCGTGGTCACGGACCTGGGCGTGTTCGGGAGCGAGATCGAGGTCTGGAGCAGCCAAGAGCTGGCGGAGCAGAGGGCTCGAGAGCAACGGGCACACGGACTGACCGTGATGGTCTCACGACGTCAGATAGACGCTCCTGTACCGGAGTGCAGGGACCGTCACCTGGCCGCGATGCCGGGTGTGAGATTGCGAGCCGGGAAGCCAAAGAACTGAGATGGAAATTACTTCTAAGCTGTACATTGGAAATTACTTCCGATTTGTCAGCTGGGCCGAGAATGAATCGCGGCGTGCTGGTTGGCGAGAAGGAACACACTCCAACTGAGAGTAAGAGAAACCCCAGCGACCTCGGAAAGCACCGCAAGAACGACGGCGAAGAGGTAGAGGCTGAGCGGGGAGAGTCGGACCGTTATGTAAAAGAGATCGTGTCTCACCCTCCTTCTACACATTTCACTCTCGAGAGAACTATTTTCTTGGAGTCATCGATTTAGCCCCTCCCCCTTACCGCGCAAAGGCCGCGATATCCGCGAGCCGGGGGTGCCTCCCCGGAAAAGACCCCTAAATCGGTTTTTTGCGTTTAGAGCGCCGTTAGCGCCGACCTGACCCCATGGGCATCATCAGAACATCGAGCCTCCGCATCGGCCTCAGCTCTGGTCGCGTCCGTCATGAACGCGACGGCGCCACGGGGAATGTCACGGTCGTTGGCGAGCCGCTCGAGATCGATGTCCCCGCTGACATCCTCGTGGCCCAGGTCGCCGGCGCGCTCCTCCAGCACTCCCACGAGTCGATCACGACTGGCAGGGACGCGCGGTCCGGTGGCGCGAAGCCGCCCATCAAGCCGCGCACGCGCTCTCGTCCAGGCCGCCGCTCGCAGCACAGGGGCTACGCCACGGGGGAGCTCGCTGACGATCTCGAGCGGCAGTCGGTCACAGGCGACACACAGCGTGCCACGACGGTCATCCAGCACCCTGACCGCGGGCGGGCGATCTTCCTCGCCAGTGAGGCGGCCAAGGGCGTCCATCACGTCAGCGTGGAGGGCAAGGCCCGTCAGGTCATCGAGTCCACGGTGAACGCTTTCCTCGAGGAGTCGGCCGGCACAACGACATTCGTCGCCACCGTCAAAAAGAAGCGGCGCCGAACAAAGAAACGCGGAACACAGCGCGCGGTTGATGTTGGAGGCTCCTGATGGCGGCCCCGCTCGACCCGCTGAAGATCGAGGCGAAGATCGAGTCCCTCCAGGCCAAGCTCTTTCGTCTCCACGCGAAACGCGACGCGGGGACTCGAGCGGTGCAGTACCGCATTGCCTGCGTCACGCTCCACGTCATCGATCTCCAGCTGATCCTCTGTGAGGACCCGATTGAACGAGCTTCACTGCACCGTTCTCGCGCTGCCGTCTCCGCGGACGTGACGAGGTTGTTGAAGCAGGAGAGTAAAGATCGCTACCTCCAGATCTTGGACGCGTTCGATCGAATTGAATCGGCCACCACGCGACTTCGGCCGCTCTCGGAGCGTCAGCGATGAGCAGCACGACCACCTACGAGGACCCGCGCGTGGTCGACAGGATCGAGCGCTTCGTGATGCGCGCGCCGATCGTCAGGGTCCGGACGGTCCTGTACGTCCACGAGCGCTACGACGACGGTGAAGAGGGCCCTCCTTGTCCTTGCTGTAGCTCGCGGGTCTGTCACGTCGTCCAAGAGATCGACGACCTGGACCTCATGATCGACCGTTTTCGCGGCATCAGAGTGGCCCGCTGGCGACTCGATCCCGAGGACCAAGCCGAGTACGACGAGATCGCCCAGGGGGACGACGTCGAAGAGCTGGTGATCCCCTTGCGATGCTCGAGAAAGCAGCTCGACATCATCCTGTGCGATGCGCGGCTCGTGATCGTCACCGGCGGCTCCAGGGCCGGCAAGACCCAGGTGTCGCAGATCTGGCTCCTGAGACGCATTCTGCGCGACGGCGGGCCTGGCTCGCTCTTCTGGATCTTAGGACCCGATTTGCGTGCAGCGTGGCTCGCTCACGCGAAGATGATCTGGGGGACGTCGACAGCGGACCCTGTGCTGCCCGCGGATCGTGAGTCGGGTGATCCGTTGCTTTGTCGTCGGTGGCCTGATCGCGACCGCGGCCAGCAGGCGAAGGACAAGCGGACGCTCTTTCTTGACGGTTCGACATTGGACCTTCGGCCCCTGGACCGCAACGATGCGAGTCGCATCCGTGGCGAGGCCATCAGTGCTGGCGTCGTTGAGGAAGCCTCCGCCGTCAAGAGCTCCGAGAACCTGATCGACGCCTCAAACCGCGTGGTCGACACCGGCGGCTCGATCCTGATGTCCACGACCCCAGACGACAATGAATTCCTCGAGGAGTGCATCGCCAGCGCTCACGACGAGGAACGAAACGCAGTTGAGGAGCCGCGAACCGTACATTTTGAGTTGTCACGCTACGACAATCCGTGGCTGACGACCGCAAGCGTCGACAAAGACGTTGAAGATTTACGAAAGAAAGCTGGTCAGGCCGCAGTCGATCGTCAGATCCTAGGCAAATGGGTCCCGCGCGGGAACGCAAGGCAACACGTCCACTTCGATTTCGATTGTCACGTCCTACCGACGCGACAAAACCTCGACATTGAGGTGTGGACAGACCCGACGACTGGTGAGGGCTTCCTTGATGTGACGAAAGCGGCTATCAAGAAACTGCTGCCGCCTCGAAACCCGCTTCGTCGGGGACATCAGGCAAGCAATTTTGCGTACATCGGCGGCTTGGATGTCAACAAACGCCCCATCACGCTAATTGTCGCCAAGATCTTCGCGCGCGAACTGCAAGA
>JACKDW010000028.1 GCA_020633295.1 Myxococcales bacterium
GCACGAGGAAGCGCAGCCGGTGGCCCGGCTGCGCGGCTTGGATGTGTTCGATTTCGGTCATTGGTTCGTCTTCGCCCTGAACGGGTGCGATACAATACACCAAGTCAGACAAATTAACCATTGAAGGTAAATTTGTCTGTCGTCCGGCGTTCCTCATCAGGGATTTCGGGTTCAGAATCGCTCTGGTATGGTGCAAGCGTGACTCCTGAGCAATGTCGCGCGGCTCGAGCGCTCCTGCGGTGGACTCTCCACGATCTGGCAAAGAAGTCGCTCGTCTCGTACAACACGATTGCCTCGTTCGAAGCTAGAGCTCGGCCGACTTCTACATTTCAACACCGAACACTGAAGACTATTCAAGATGCCCTTGAGCAGGCTGGAATCGAGTTTCATGAGAACGGTCGCGGACCTGGTTTGCATTTAAAAAAGGAAATCGCCGACCGCTATAATGAGAACTCGTAGCAACTAGCTGTCAAGAGTCAGAGAAATCACAAGCACGAACCAGAAAGAGCAAAATGAAGATTGTTTCTGTGATCAACTACAAAGGCGGAGTTGGAAAGACGACGCTTACTGCGAATCTTGCGGCTGAACTCGCGTGGCGTCAAAAGCGTGTTTTGATGATTGATCTGGATCCGCAGACAAGTCTAACTTTTTCATTTGTTAGCCCAGACTACTGGGAGAGTAATCTAGCGAAGAAGCTCACGATTAAATCTTGGTACGATGCCGTAAAACGCGGAGGCAATGTAAAGCTCGAAGATCTTGTCTTCACCCCGCCAAAAGTCCAAGAAGCCCTAAAGGGCCACGGGCAGCTTGATCTTATCGCATCTCATCTTGGACTAATCAATGTTGACCTTGAATTGGCAACTTCACTTATCGGTCTAACCCTTGAACAATCAAAGTATAATTTTTTAAAGGTTCACAGGCGACTTGCCATAGGACTCGAGTCCATCAAGGATGATTATGACATTGTCCTAATCGATTGCCCTCCAAACTTTAATGTTGTCACCAAGACGGCTATCGTTGCATCCAGCGGGCTGATTATTCCCGCCAAGCCAGACTACCTCTCCACGCTTGGTGTGGAATATCTACACCGGAGCCTGACGCGGCTGGTAAAAAACTACAATGACTACGCCGAGCTTGACGACGAAATCGAACCGATCGATCCTGAGATTATAGCTGTAGTATTTGCAATGGTTCAGTATTATGCCAACAAGCCGATAAGCTCTCTTCGTCGCTATATCAGGGAGACAAGGAGGTTAAAAGTGCCTGTTTTGGACGCTATGATGAGAGAGAATAAGACGCTTTTTTCACAAGCACCTGAGACAGGCGTTCCGGTTATCATGCGGAGGCATAATCAGGAAGTGTATGACAACGTAGTTGCCGAACTCGAACAAATCGTAACTGAACTCGAACCCAAAATTCAATAATGGCTTCAAAATCAAAAAACCAAAAACAGACAATGGCGCGAGTTTTTGCCACTGTTCTTCGTGATATCGCAACGGAGATTGAGAGGTTGTCAGATGAAGATGTTGTCGACCTCGCAGAAGGATTTCTCAATATTCATTTTGATATAGATCGGACAAAAAAGGGCAAGGTGGCTGGCCGCCATAAGAAGCCGCCAGGCGCCCAAGACGGCGATCAGACTAGATTTTTTGAGGACTTGGAGCGTCAACTCCGAGAGTGCAACACGCGTGATGACGGAATTGCGATCCTAAATATAAATCTAGCCAACAAACGTGAATTGACAAGGTTTGCACGACACCTTGATGTAGGTGTTCAAAAATCGGACACTGTGGAGATCTTGCAAGGAAAGGTTATTTCAACTACGATTGGGTATCGAATCCGATCGGCCGCGATTCGCGGTGAGAAGTAACTCCGCGGACCTCTTCGTGAAGATTGGTGCTTCCAACGACGGCAAACTCATGAACAGTCAACTTGGAAACTCTTCACGTGATGTCGAACAGTCGGGGGTAATGAATGCCAGCTGCAATCGAAGTTGTTGTACTTGTTGAGGTTGACGGAGGACCCGTGCTTGCGTTGACTCGCGTTCCTTGTAGAGGTGAGGCCGTTAATTTCTATGGACGCTGGCACCGTGTGACAGGTGTCGGTCATTTTGATCTTGAAAATTGCAGACCGGGGGAAGCGGTTGCTCTCATTGAGACACAAGAAATCTCATAACCGATTGGAAAATGTGGCTCGCACAACGACTCCCGCCACCTTCAATCAAAAAATCTGGGGAAACTGGTGGATCATGGTGGAAGCCGGCGTGGCGGACAGGAGCAAATTCCTGAGTGAACACAGGGGGTTGACGCGCAAGACCGTGACACTGCTGAACTTTTCAACATGTCCCTTGGGTCTTCGACCCCTGTCGCGCCCATCGCGCAACGCCGTCTAGCTGCCGCTAGACGGCGTTTTCGCGTTTTTACCCCCGGTTGTCGCCCATTTGTCGCCCAAAATCTGAGCTGCGGGGTTCGCGTCGCACAACGCGAAGCCCTCGATGAGCTCATCCCCCGTCTCCGGCCGGAGGTGCGCGTAGCGCTCGGTCGTCGCCACGGAGGCGTGACCGAGCCAGCGTTGCACGCGTCGGATCGGCACGCCGATCATCACCGCGTGTGACGCGAAGGTGTGCCGGAGCATGTGGGGGTGCACGTGCTTCCCCAGCCCGGCCTCGCGCGCCGCGAGCCCCAGCGCGGCGTAGAACCCCGGCTCGTCGAAGCAGCCGCCACGCTCCCCTGGGAACACGAGCGCGCTCGGCCCCCCGGGCGGCAGCGACCGCATCAGCGCCGCGACGTCCGGGCTCAGCGGGACGCTCCTGGGCCGGCAGCTCTTCGGGTCCTTCGCCCGCCAGCTCCCGTCCGGGCAGCGACGCAGCGACCTGCGCACACGGACATATGGCGGCGTGCGCTCCAGGTGCAAGTCGGACCGTCGCAGCTCTAAGCCTCCCCCGGTTCGGTGGACACCTCCAACAAGTCAGCAGTAGACAGGAGATGTCCTCATGGGAAAGAGAAAGCGAAGAAATTTTACCCCCGAGCAGCGGGCTGCTGCGGTCAAGATCGTCGAGACATCGGGGAAACCAATCGCGCAGATAGCGAGGGAGATGGATCTCTCGGTTACGGCCCTGCGCAACTGGGTGACGCAGTCGAAGATCGACACCGCCCAAGATCCCAACGGACCGCTGACGTCGGATGAGCGGGCCGAGCTGGCGCGCCTGCGGCGAGACCTCAAGCGCGTGACGATGGAGCGGGATTTTTTAAAGCGAGCCGCGGCATACTTTGCGAAGGAAACAGCTCCTTCCAAGTGATCGCCGCGGCGGAATCGGACTTCCCGGTGAGCATGATGTGCGACGTCCTCGAGGTCTCGCGAAGCGGATACTACGCGTGGAAGACACGCGAGCCGTCCGAGCGAGCTCAGGAGAACGAGGCGTTGAAGACCAAGATCAAGGTGATCCACGACGCCAGCCGGCAGACCTACGGCAGCCCCCGCGTGCACGCCGAGCTGGTCGCCCAGGGCGAGAAGGTCGGGCTCAACCGCGTCGCTCGCCTCATGCACCAGGAGGGCGTCTGTGGACGACGGCGCCCGAAATTCAGGAAGACGACGGACTCGAACCACGACCACCCGATCGCGGCGAACGTGCTTGAGCGTGACTTCAGCACCGACGAGCCCGATCGCGTCTGGGTCGGCGACATCACCTACGTCTGGACCCACCAGGGGTGGTCGTACCTCGCGGTGATCATCGACCTCTTCTCGCGCCGCGTCGTCGGCTGGTCGCTCGCCGAGCACATGCGCACCGAACTCATCCATGACGCGCTCAGAGCCGCCCTGGGCCATCGAGAGCCGTCGGTGCGGGGTCTCCTCTTCCATTCCGATCGCGGCTCTCAGTACGCCTCAGGCGAGTTCACAGCGGCTCTCCGTGGCTCCGGGATCTCCAGCAGCATGAGCCGCAAGGGCAACTGCTGGGACAACGCGGTCGCCGAGAGCTTCTTCAGCACGCTCAAGAGCGAGCTCATCCATCGCACGATCTTCCTCACGGTCGAAGCTGCCCGTACAGCCATAGCCGAGTGGATCGAGGTGTTCTACAATCGCCAGCGTCGTCACTCGACCATCGGCTACGCTACGCCGGTCGAGTTCGAGGACCGCTACTACGCGGCCCTCCCGCGCGCACAAGTGTCGTAACCAGGCTGTCCACTATTTCGGGGGAAGCCCACTCCATCAGCTCACCGCGACGCAGCCCCGTGCGAATTGCGAAGTGCGCCAGCGAGCGCCAGTCCGAAGGCAGCGCCGCGAGCAGCGCCCGCGCCTCGTCGAAGTCGAGGAACTCGGGGTCCCGCCTCGCCTCCGACTCGTTCTTGATCCGCGGCACTCGGTCGATGACGCCGTAGTCGCACGCGCGGTTGAGGACCGCGCGCAGCGTGCCGAGGATGTTGTTGATCGTCTTCGGGCTCTTCGCGCCGCCCTTGCGGCGCGACGTCAGCGGCGCGTCCTGGCGTCGCTTCGATCGTCGGGACGACGCTCGCGGGCCGCTGGGTCGACGGAGCTTCGCCCGGAGGCGATCGATGTCGACCAGGCGCAGCGCGTCGAGCCGCGTCTCGCCGAAGAACGGGAGCAGGTGAAGCTCGAGGTCTCGCTTCTTGTTGTGGAAGTCGGGCCGACGCGCGTCCTCCAGCTCCAAGAACCGAGCGGCGAACTCAGCGAAGGTCGGTGTTGGTGTCTCGTTGTCTTCCGTCGTGGTCGCGCTCGCTGCACCTCCCTGAGCAGCGTCGAGCTCGGCGAGCAGCGCTCGCTCGAGCGCGAGGGCGTCACGCTTGCGATGCTGTCGTCGATCGAGATAGCGACGCCGCCGCATTCCGTGACGGCGCACGCTGATGATCCAGTAGGGTCTGCCCTGATGCGTCGTGGTTGAGACGCTCATGATTGCCTCCATCGGCGGACCCCGGCGGACTTGCACGGACAGGAGCGTACCACGGACGCGCACGTCGCCCGCTGAGCGCTTCCCGTGTTCGAATCGTCAAGAACGGCGGGAAGCTCTCGGCCGTGCCCTGGTCGTCGCTCTACGGATCAGCGTCGCGTGGCAACGATGGTTCCGCGCGTTCCAACTCGATCGTCGCAAGCGCGTCGTTGATCGTGTGCTTGTCGAAGTGCGCCGGATCGAAGTCGGGAGGGAACTGCGCGGCCGCGGCCTCGCGCTCCGCGGGGTGGGCGAGCTGCTTCAAGAGCGCCCGGAAGCTGTACATGCCGCCACGAAGGCTCTCGGGGGGCGAGGAGCACCGGCCCGTGATACAGCGCGGCGTGGTTGTCAAGGCTCGGGTCTCCTGATCGCCTCGAGTTCGCCTGAAGAGCTCGCCTCGATCGACGCCCTCGCGGTGATCGACGAATGCGATCACCGGCGCGAGCTCGAGGTCGGCTGAACTGATCCACGGTGTCATGGGCGGTTATTTCTCCCGCCCCGAGCGCCGGCGACCGGGAGGTGGATTGCGATACGAGTCGCCCTCGATCTCGATCACGTGCGCGTGGTGGAGAAGGCGGTCCATCGCGGCGCCGGCGAGCAGCGCCTCGCCGAAGAGGGGCGCCCACTCCTCGAGATCCCGATTCGACGTCACGATGATCGACCCGCGCTCGTACCGGGCCCGGATCACCTCGTAGAGATCGAGTGGTTCATCATCCTTGAGCGGGCGAAGCCCCAAGTCGTCGATGATCAGCAGCTCGGGGGTCGTGAAGCGCAGCAGCTTGCGATCATAGGTCGCGTCGGCCCGCGAAGCGCGGAGCTGGGTCAGCATCGCGTTTGCCGAGGTGTACAGGACAGCATGTCCCATCATGCAGGCGCGATGGCCGATCGCCTGCGCGATGTGGGACTTCCCGACGCCGCTCTGGCCGACGATGCAGAGATTCTCCTTCTTGTGGACGAACGCGCACGTCGCCAGGTCGACGACCTTCGCCTTCGGTATCTCTGGGTTGAAGCTGAAGTCGAAGTCCTCGAGGCTCTTCTGGTGCTCGAAGCTGGCGCGCCGGAGCCGGAGGTCGAGCTGCTTGGCGTCGCGGCGCTCGACCTCGTCGTGAAGCAATCGGTACAAGAATTCGCTGTGCGCGAGGCCCTCGTCGGCTGCCTGTTGGGTTCGCAGATCGAGCGTCTGCAGGACGCCGGAGAGGCGGAGCTTCTTGAGGACCTGGAGCAGTTCGTCAATTGGGTGCATGGGTGTTCTCCAGCGGGAGCTGGAGCAGCTCCCGTACGTCGCGGGCGAAACGTGGCTTCTCCGGCCCCCCGCGTGCGGGCAGGACCACGTTAGGGAGCGGCTCTCGATCAAGCGCCTTCTTGAGAATCTGCTTGATGCCGCCGTAGCGGTAGTTGCCGTAGTAGCTGGCGCGCGCGCACGCGGCCCGGGCCCGCTCCACGGGGAAGCCCTCGAGGTGCGTGACGATCGCCTGGACCGTCCGCAGCTGGTAGAGCACGTCGTCGCTGTCGAAGACCTCGGTGATGTAGTGCGCGACCTCGTCGCCCAGCTCGGCGGCGCGCTCCATCCAGTGCTCGCGGGTGCGGTGCCTGTAGTCGCGGCGACCCTCGGGGAGGTGGTGATCGAGCGTGCTGCGCTTTCCTGGCGGGACGCGCGGGTGCGTGGCCACGCGCGCGTCGTCGAAGTACAGCTCGACGCTGTGCTCGGTCACGCGCGCGAGCAGGTGCTTGCCCACGAGGCGCCACGGGGCCGAGTACAGCCCCTTCTCGACGAGCGCGTGGCAATCCCTGTGAAGCTTCGGCTCGCGCCACCACACGGCCTTCCAGGGCGTCGTCGGCAGCGCCTGGAGAACGGCTCGCTCTTCTTGCTCAAAGACCACGAGCGGCCGCCGCTGCGTCGTCCCGTGGATTCTCTGCCCGGCGATCTCCACGACCCACCGGTCGAGCAGCTCCTGCAGGACACCGGCGTCACGCTCGTCCTTCCAGGCCTGGAAGAAGTTGCGCTTCACGTACTTCACGCCAGCCTCCACGATCCCCTTCTTCTCGGGCGAGCGCACCGGCGTCGGATCGACCATGAAGCCGTAGTGGCGCGCCAGCTCCCGGTAGCTGCGATTGAGCACGGTCGTGCCGTCGTTGCCGAACGCCGCCCGCACGACCGCCGCCTTGAGGTTATCGGGCACGATCACCTCCGGCACGCCGCCGAACTTGGTGAAGGCCTCTACATGTAATTGAAGCCAGGTCGTGATCTTCTGATCGAACACGATCTTCGAGAACTGATGCCGCGAGTGCGCGAGCACCATCACGAACACGTACGCCTTCCGCTCGCGCTGCTCGATCGGATCCCAGAGGCGGCCGATGCTCCCGAAGTCGACCTGCGCCGTGTGCCCCGCGCGCGTCACGACCGGGATCGCCACGTCGTTCGCCGTGATCCCCTTGGCGTTCTTCTGCCGCGCGCACAGCCGCTTGATCGCCGACAGGCTCCCGCGGAACTCCTTGTCCTCGACCTTGAGGCGATCGTAGATGGCCTTCGGCTTCGTGCCCTCGTCGACCATCGCCTCGATCTTCGCGGCCCACTTGTCGACGCTCGACTTGTGCTGGATCGCCGGCCTGAACGCCGCGTGCGCCTCGACGGCCCGCTTGAGCACCTCCAGCTCCGGCAGCTCGTCCGCCGCGCCCGCAAGCAGCTGCGCCGCCTCCAGCGCGTGCCGATACCGCCTCTCGGTGTTCGGACTCATCTTCAGCATCCGCGCGACCGCCCGCGGTCGCGTCCCCATCCGGTGCAGCCGCACCAGCTCCTGCAGTCGGTGCATGTCGACTCTCTTCATCTACGCCTCCGACCGCGGGACATACCTCTCCCGTCAAACCCGGTCGGTCACCGTGATTCACGGCGCTCCGTGGCGCGTTTTTGCTGCTTGGTTGTTCAGGTGTCGGCGATCAGTTCAGCCGAACGTGCGCCAGGCGAAGCCTGGGCAAGGAGGAAGACATGAGTCCATGACGGAAACCTTGTGATGGAACCCAGCAGGTAGCCAATCCTGCCCGGCAAAGGCTCGCCGCCAGCCGGAACCGAGTGTTGCGTGGTGCGGGGGTGACCCCGGCTGCGAAGCGTACACAGGGAGTGTGCAGGCCGCGTGATAGAGCCTCGAAAAGAACAAGATGGCGAGAGCCGACGCAGTGTTCGTCGCGGAAGGCAGCATCAGAGCACCGAGAAGGCGTGGTGCCGAGATCTCGTCGGGGTCAGAGAGCGGGGCATGTACACAACGGGGTTCCCCAGGAACCTGGGAGATCCTGTCGTCTCCACCACGAGAAGCGGGGCGGGCAACCCGGAGAGTAAGCCCAGGCGCCACGTCAAAGCGCTCGTTGACGTGTGCGAGCGAACAGGCGAGCGCCTGGTGGTACCGCTGAGCGAAGGCAACGAAGTGAGGCGGGACGGGCGGCAGGAAGTCGGAGCACTTCATAGTACTGAGGAGGCGGGGGAACCGACCCAAGGGACCCCGTGGAGGGAAGGGAGTGCCGGTCAGTGGGGCCGTAGGAGGGAAAGACCATGGGAACGCCGAGTCCCAAGAGCGTCTCAACGAAACAACGACGGATAGCGAAAGTGGCGAGGGAAGCACCGGACATGGTGTTCACGTCACTCGCGCATCACATCGATCTCGAACTGCTTCAAGAAGCACATCGCAGAACACGGAAGACTGGAGCTGCCGGCGTGGACGGCCAAACGGCGCAAGAGTACGCCACGAATCTGGAGAGCAACCTCCAGAGGCTACTCGACCGCTTCAAGGCCGGTACGTACCGGGCACCGCCGGTGCGCCGTGTCGAGATCCCGAAGGGCGACGGGAAGTCGCGCCCGATCGGGATCCCGACCTTCGAGGACAAGGTCCTACAGAGGGCCGTGGCGATGGTGCTGGAGGCCGTGTACGAACAGGACTTCTTGGACTGCTCGTTCGGTTTCCGGCCTGGGCGCTCAGCGCACCAGGCCCTGCAAGCGCTCTGGGACGGATTGATGGCGATGGGCGGGGGCTGGGTGCTCGAAGTGGACATCGAGGACTACTTCGGGTCCCTGAATCACGGACAACTCCGTGCCTTCCTTGACCAGCGGGTGCGCGACGGCGTGCTGCGCAGAATGATCGACAAGTGGTTGAAGGCTGGAGTGATGCGAGACGGCATCGTCAAGCACCCGGAAACGGGCACTCCGCAGGGCGGGGTCGCTTCGCCGATCCTGGCGAACATCTACCTTCACGAAGTGCTGGACCTGTGGTTCGAGCGAGACGTGCGACCGCGCCTGCGCGGCCGCTCGTTCTTGATCCGCTATGCGGACGACGCGGCGATAGTCTTCGAGAAGAGCGATGACGCAGAACGTGTCCTTAAGGTCTTGGCGAAGCGCTTCGCCAAGTATGGCCTGAGGCTCCATCCTGAGAAAACGAGGCTGGTGGAGTTCCGCTCAGCGGGATGGCGGCGACGCCCCAATCGTGGGCACCGCCAGACCCGGCCAGGGAGCTTTGACATGCTCGGTTTTCGGCACTTCTGGGGTCGCACCCGGAGGGGTACGTGGGTGGTGAGACGGAAGACGTCACCGAAGAAGTTCAGCCAGGCGCTGAAGAGGATCTCGTGGTGGTGCCGGAAGTATCGCCACCTGCCGATCGAGAAGCAGCAGCAGGCGCTCGTCAAGAAGTTGCGCGGGCACTACGGGTACTACGGGATCACCGGGAACATCGTGGCGCTCTCGCGTTTCTTGTTTGAGGTGTGGCGTGTGTGGCGGCGCTGGCTCCATCGTCGGAGTCAGCGAGCTGGGATGACCTGGAAGCGGTTCGAGCGATTTCGACTCCGCTACCCGTTGCCAACCCCGCGGATCGTCCACAGCGTTTACCGCGCGCAGCGAAGCCGCTGACCGAGGAGCCGGGTGCCCGAGTTGGGCACGCCCGGATCTGTGGGAGCCGGGGGGGCGTGAGCCCCCTCGGCGACCCGACTCGAGGCGAGCTCTTCAGGCGAACTCGTGGGCGAGCTCTTCAGGCGAACTCGTCCGCGAGCTCATAGCCCGGTCTGCAACAGTGGTCAGCGGCTCCTGCTCAAGCGAGACGGCCTCAACGACGATCGTGTGAGCCCAGAAGGCGCGGAAGTCATACTCGTACTCGAGTCGATCACCGGGCTCCGGCGCGACAGCCCACAGCTCGATCCGACGTTCGTCGTGCACGGTCTCGAGCGCCTCGTCATCAGGAACACCGATGACGTGATCGTCATGGACGAATTGATGCGCGCTGAGATCGAGCCACCCCATCGCCTCCTGGATCACGCGGTGAAGCTCCGAGAAACGGATCGTGCTGGGAACCTCGACACGCCGCCAGATTGGCGGTCTAGCGCCACGTAGCGAGATCTTGAGCCGATGGACCGAGCGCGGACTCGGACGCGGGCCGGCCGGGAGCCCGAAGACCCACTCTTGCTCCTTCGACGGAGGCACGAGGGTGAGATGGGATCTACGCCGAGTCTTGGATTCTCCGTTCACGATGCCTCCCTGTTCGTCGCGCAATCGATCTGGTGTCGCTTGTACCCACCTTGGAGCGACGCGAGAAGAGCCTGCACTCGTGCCGGCAGTGTGTGTTCGCCAGCTCGCGTACATATGCAGGTGCGGGTCTTGAGTTCGCTACCGAAGACGTGCATCGATCGCGCCCATGGCATCTCAGGCCACCGTCATCAACCCGTGGCACTGGCTCAACGAGGACGGATCGTTTCCCGAGCACGACGCCCGCCTGCGCAACAAGATCATCCGCGTGGCGCAGTGCATCGAGTACGGCGGGCCGCTCGCGCGAGGGGAGACGCGCGAGACGCTGCTCGCGTGTCGACGCCGCCCGGGGAACACCCCGTGCCCGGGCCTCCTGTGGGTGCTCAAGCAGGTCGACGACGCGATCCTGGCGTTTTGTCCATGTTGTAAGAACGACGAGTCGCTGATCTACGAGTGGGAGGAGACGACGTGGGCGGAGGGGCCGATGGAGCCTGTCCATGTCGACATGTTAGCGAGCGAGCGCGGCGATCCGCCGCCGCCGCCCAAGACGCCGGGACCCGGCGACCTCGACGCGCTGCTGACTCGCACCCTCAAGCTGCTCGGGAGCCCGATGACGTCGACCGAGCTCCGGCGGCTCGTGTCCACGTCGCCGCACCCGAACATGGTCATTCAAGCCGTCCTCGGCGCGCTCCCGATGCCGCCGACGCGTGGCGCGCTGGAGCGGTTCGTGCCGTTGCTGCTGCAACTGTGGAACCAGACGCCGCGGGCCGACCTCGGCGGACGCGCGCCCGCGAACGTGGCGACCGCGGCACCTCCAAGGACGAGGCAGAAGGTCGGACGCAACGCGCCGTGCCCCTGTGGAAGCGGGAAGAAGTACAAGCGGTGCTGCGGGCTGGCGCCCGAACTCCACTGATGATCAACGCTGGGCGTCGGCGGCGAGAAGCGCTGCCGGTGGTACCAGCCTTGTTGGTCTACTCCTCGGCCTCGATCCCGTACTCGCGCTCAAACGCAGCGAGGCCACGGTCGACCGCCATCTGGATGACCAGGCTCCGGGTCACGCGGACATGACGGAAGCGCTCCTCGGCCTGCATGAGCTCCATGAGCGCGTCGACGCGGTCGCGCGGGTCGTGGACGAATCGGATCGAGGTCTGCCACGCGTTTCCGCTCACAGTGCGACGGTAGCACCGGCGTTAGCCGCGTCAAAATGATGACGCCCCTTCTGTTTATCGCATCTATAATATATTACCATCTCAGAATGGACGGCCCGCCGCGCGAATCTGAGCCCATCTCTCGAAGGCCGCGAAGGCGGCCCCTGGACGCCGCACAGGACGTGATTCTCGAGGTCCTGCTCGACGACGGCGCCCTCCTCACTCTGCACCTCAGCGGCGTCCAGCGCGTATCGACGCGCTTCGAGCCCACCTGGGCGCAGACCCTCGAGGTCGGGCTCGTCGCCCGTGACGAGCCCGACGGTCCGTTCCGCACGGTCGCCCGCGTCGAGGTGCCCGACCTGGTAGGGCACTTGCTCGAGCACCTGCCGGGCGTGGTGTTCGTCGAGGCAGAAGGGGCGCCCGCGACACCCAAGGCGGGCGCCCCAGCAACTCACGCGAGTCGCGGACCCCGGAGTTTGTCGTAGCGCTGATGCGTGACGCAGCCGATCGGCTCGAGGCGCGTCTCGGTGTCGCGCAGGAGGAGGCGATACCCGCGGGTCACCGGGATGCTGATCAGCGATCGAGTCGAATGCCAGCGCTTGCCACGGAAGTCCTGCCAGGCGCGGCCACACTTGAGCTCGTCGAGGATCCGAGTCGCCTTCTTCGCCACATGTTTGGGTAGGCGGTCGAGCGGGATCGCCGACGGGCGTGGGCGCGGCGAACGACGCGAGGGCTGGGCGCGCTGATGGCGAGCCCCACCGGCCTGCGCACAGCGGTGGCAGTACCGCCCGAGCCCACGGTGACCACAAGGGAAGCGCTTCTTCCAAATGCGTCGTCCCATCAGCGCAGCTCCTCTCCGGCACGTACGACCTCCACGGCGACGCGCGTTGCGAGCTCCTCGGGGGCCAGCGAGTCCGCCGCGATCTCGAGGTAGCGGCCGGTCACCGCGCGACGGGAGCACGCGCGATAGATCTCCGCGAGTCGCTCGCCCGCTCCCGGGCGCAGCGTCATGCGGTCATGGTCCAGGAGCGCCCCGCGTTCGTGGAGACGCGACTTACGTGTCTCAGTGGACACATTAAGAAACACCGTGAGGTCCGCGGGCAGCAGCGCCGACTCGAGTTCGGGCAGCTCACACGTGACCCCCATGAAGCGGTGGTACGTCAGCGTCGAGAGCCAGTAGCGGTCCATCACTACCGACTGACCGCTCGCCAGCAGCTCGCGTGTACGCGTCGACGCGGCCGCGACGGTCGAGGCGTAGAACAGCATCCGCGCGAGCGGGTCGTCATGACACATGCGCTCCGCGGCCCGTCGCGCCTCGGCGGGGAAGGACGCGAGGGGAGTGGCGAGCGCCTCCGCGTGGAGCCGCTGCGCGAGCAATCGCGTGAGGGTCGACTTTCCACAGCCGTCGAGGCCCTCGATGACGATGAAGCAGGGGGGGTTCATGGGTACTCTCTCCTTTGATTGGGTTTTGTGAAGACGGTCCGACCGCGAGCGCGCGCGACACCTCGCCGCGCGCGCGCGTGCCCGGCAAGAGGACTTCAGGCGGCGCTCTTCGGCGGGGACCAGCGCGGCTCGGCGTCGGCATCTCGTGCGCCCGCCAGGAGCGTCTCGACATCCCGCGGGTGCGCACCCTGGGTGTCTCGCAGCGCCCGCGAGATCGCGTTCATGACGTCCCAGTCCGCGCGCGTGAAGGTGTCGCTCGCGATGACCGCGGGGATCGGGTCGTCGCTCTCGATCAGCCCCCAGCGCGCCCGATCACGCTCCAGCTCGGTCCCGCGGAGCAGCATGAGCGGGAACGCCTTGATCGTCGGGACCTGGCGCTCGAGGCAGAAGTCGACGGTCTGCCTGAACGACGCGAGCGTCTGCTCGGGGAGCCCGAAGATCAGCGAGACCTCGAAGTTGATGCCGCGGCGATGCAGCTCCGCGATCGCGCGCTCGACCTTCGGGAGCGCGTTGAGCCGGTTCACGGCTCGCCCTTCGGCCTCGTGGATCGTCTGCAGGCCGAACTCGAGCTGAACGTCGAGCTGCTCACAGGCGTCGAGGAAGCCGGGGAAACGCTCCAGGTACTCGAACCGGCATTGGAGAGACAGCCGACCGCGGTAGCCCAGCTCCGCGAGGCGCTCGAGGATCCGCGTCGAGCGCTGGCCGGCGTTGAAGATCGGATCGAGGACCGCGATGCTCTCGACGCCCGCCGCGACGAAGCTCTCGAGCTCCGCGAACACCCGCGCGTTGTTCAGGTCGCGTCTCCGCAGGCGCGCGCCCGCCTCTCGGTGTTGACAGAAGCTGCATCGAAACGGGCAGCCGCGCTGCGTCTCCCACCGAACGAAGCGCTGGTTCGCGCGCGCGTCGATCTGTCCGTTCAGGAAGGGGGAGGGGAGCTGGTCGAGATCGACGGTGGTCCGCTCCCCGCGATCCTCCGCGCCCGCCCAGTGCACGCCCGTGATGCGCGCCCCCGCGCGAGCGCGCTGCAGCTCGACGAGCGCCTGCTCGCCGTAGCCGCGCACGAAGACGTCAGCCTCGGGGTAAAGCCGCTCGAGGTCGTGATCCTGGTACGAGATCTGCGGACCGCCCAGGATGATGCGTCCACGGAACCCACGCTCGCGCAGTCGCCTCAGCGCGGGGCGCAGGATGTGGTCGTTCCACACGTAGGCGCCGAAGCCGACATCCACCGTCTCGCCCGCGTCGGCGACGAGCGACAGCACCCGGTCGGCGACACGCTCGGGCCCGAGGGCCGTCTCGACATTCCCCCCCCGCCCGGGGCCGTAGTCGCCGGCGAAGTTGAGGTCGCCGTCGTCGCACTCCTCGCCGTCGCCGAGTTGGCCGTCGCCGCAGCCGACGCGGATGGGCGTCTGACGAGAGACCGCCGCGGGCGCGGCAGAGGCGACGGGCGGCAGCCACGAGCGTTCACCGACGCGCCCGAAGTCCGGGTGGTACAGGATGGTGAGCACGAGTTGACGTCGGGGCCGGGCGAGCGTGGTGTCGCTGGAGACCTGCCTGGGATCGAGGGTCTCGACGTCATTCGTCATCGACGGCGAGCAGGGTAGCGCGCCGCGACAGGTTGTAGACTTTCAGAGGGTCTCGTCGGAAGCAGGGCTCGAGGCCGACGCGACCCTTGACCACGTTCTCGGCCTCGAGCGCGAGGCCGTCGCCGTGCACGCAGGAACACACGCTCGAGTCGGCCGAGGTGTTCACGATCGGACGTTGTTCGCACCGTTGGGTGGAGCTGAGGGGTCGAAACGATTATCTTGGCGACAGAATGTCCGACTTGGGCCGGGAAGTGGAAGCCGCGGAGCGTCATCAACAGCTGCAAGCGCAGCGCGAGCGTGCGACCGCCCGCGCGGAGTATAAGCGAGGCGAGCGCGCGTTCCGGGGCGCTGCGTCCGCGCTGGAGCTCGCGCGGGATGAGACGGGACACGAGCTGCGCTGGCGGCGAACACTTCAGCAGGGCGAGGGCGTCAGCCAAGTTGAGATGGTGGGCATCGTGCTGCTCGTGTTCGCGTTCATGGCGGGCGTCATGGCGGGCTTGTTCACGATCGCCTACTGGATCTGTGGAGCGCTGGTGCTCTTGGGCGTCGGCATCCTCGTGGTGCGGGCGCAGCCTCATCGCAGCTTGATCTACCTGCGCGTCGAGGGCGATCACGCCGTGCTGCACGAGCAGGTGTCATGGGTCGAGGCCGGCCTCGCGGGGATCCTGAAGGGCTGGTGGCACATCAAGCGGACACCGTTTCGGCCCCACGAGCTCAATCTGTCGCTGCACCGGGACCAAGAGAACGGTCTGGCGAGGGCGTGCGTCTTCATCCGTGACGAGAGAATCGGCCCGGAGCCCGCCGATCTCACCGCAGGAGACGTCGACGACGTGCGCGAGTTCTGTCGCCTCAACGGCGTCCGGCTACGAGATGATCAGGTGTAGCGGCCTCGGGTGTCATGAATGGGCGGGCGGCCTAATCGCAGTAGTCGAATCCGCGATCGGAGTGCTGCGGGGACAGGCAGTATGTCGACATGTGTACGACCATCGCGCCCTCGCGGAGAATTAGCTTCGCGTCGTTTCGGTCGCGCTGCGCGGCGTCTCGATCGGAGAAGCCGCCGAGCAGGACGTAGTAGAGATATCGTGACGACCGGTTTGGATCGATGACGCGCAAGATCCGAGTTGCGAACGAGCTGTTTCTCTCGATGTAGTCCGCGTTGCGACGAGCCTCATCAATGTCTCGATCCGCGCTTACCCGCAGGACCCACTCCCCGTACCTCCATCGTGGAGACATCCCGCCGGTACGCTCGACTCGCGGCACATCCTTGTCGACCCTGGTCGAGGAGATCGCAGGCAGCGCGCTCACGGACATTCCAGCGGCGACCGAGGGCGCGCTCGGTGTGCTCGACGAGGAGTTCGCTACCTGGGTCCCCGTTGGTTCGCCCTCCTCCGCTACGGAGGACATCTTGACCACGGCGTAGACGAGGAGCAGGACCGCCGGAAGCGCGAGGGCAGGCACCAACCATCGACGCGCGATATCACGACCACGCCAGTGCTCGATCTCGGGGTCGCCGGCGGGGGCCGTGGTGGTCGACGCGGCGAGCGTCCATTTATCGTTCTTGGCGGCGCCCGAGAGAACGGTCGCCATGATGGCCTCGACGTGGCTATTGTCGAGTCGAAGGACGACGGCGCGGTACCGATCGAGCTCTTCAAGACTCCGCGGATCCTGGAGTTGACCCGCGCGCCGGAGTTTCCGGACCTGCTGCTGGAATAGCTCGATACGGCGGTTGAGGTCGCGAATCGGTGCGAGGACCTGATCCTCGATCAATCGCGCGTCTCGATTATTGAGTTGAAGCTCCTGCTGCACCGCGCGGAGGATCTGTCGGCCGATCTCGCTGATCTCGCCGCCCTTGCTCGCCTTCTCAACCTCGCGGCGATAACGGAGCGTCGGATCGAGCACCGGAGCCCGGCTGACGTGCATCTTGTAGCCCTCACGCACCGGGAAAATCCGCGGACGCATGGACGGACAAGTCTCGGCGATTCGACGGCGCGCGTACTCGTGGAGCTCGTCTGTGGAGATCCAGCCGTCGCTGTCCAAGTCGGCCGCGCCGGAGCGAATCCCTTCGACGAGGAAGCGCGTATAGACGGAGAGCGCGCTGCCCTCGCGCTCGAACGAGTACTGCATCGACGTGCTCGAGGTCAGCACCGCGCGGCCTTCACCGCCGAAGTGCCGTTTCACGTCGACGGTCCGGTCGTCCTTGGCAGACAACCCCTCCGCGAAGGCTCCGCTGAAGCAGCAGTCGAGAATCACGACCTGGTGTCGGCAACGCGAGCGATCCATGCAGTCGTGTACGAACTCGCTCGGGACCGCCGTGGACTGCTGGAGTTCGCCGTCTCCGGTCTTTCGAGTCTGCGGCGACGCGAGGAAGAGTCGACCCCGAGCGTCTTTGACGGCGTGCCCGGAGTAGTAGAGCAGCACCATATCGTTGCGACCGGCGCTGACGAGCACGTCCTCGATCGCTTCACGCAGCCGCTGCGGATCGGGGTTCGTCAGTTCGAAGACCTCGAACTGGCCACGCTCGGGTGAGCGGAGGACCGCGCCGAGCGCCTTGATGTCGCGCTCGGACGACGGGAGCGGGTTGAACCCGGGCCCGTATTCGCTGATGCCCACGAGGAGCGCGATCCGACGTCCCATCGTTCTGCCTAGGTCGAACTCTCGTTCGCTACGAAACGTTGGGCCGCGGCGAGCGCGTGATCGAGATCGTCACGTCCACGTGCTTTCAGCTTGAGCTTCTTTCCGTTGGCCTCGATCTCAATCTCGATCTCACGACTGAACAATCGCTCCCGCAAGAACCCGAAGAAGTCCTTGAGCGTGATGGCCGACAGCAGCGCCGTGACGGAGCCGACGACGTGACTGCCGAAGCCCTTGCTGCCTGGAGGGGCTGGCTCTCGGGGGCGGCTCGGCTCCCCGAGATCGCCGTCCGCGGAGCGAAGCTGTTCATAAAGCGAAACGGCGGATGCTTCTCGCTCTTCGTCGCTAAGGCTCGAATCGACGAACTGCACGGTGATCGAGAGTCGGTCGGATGACATGAGGTGTGATTCTACACAGGCCGACACTCCGATAGGGAGGACCCTTCTCCATACGAGGAAGCGCAAAATTCTCTTCGAAGCACCCTGAACGCGAGGTTTGAAGGGTGACGTGCGCGATCTCGCAAAGGGGAACGTCGAAGATTCGCGCGTCATGAACCGGCTCGCCAACTCGCGCGTGTAGGGAGCCGCGAGACGACCCCTGGACCGCGACGTCGAAGGCCACGCGCGGCCGCGAACGACCCGCGCCGATTCCGTGTTCAGCGGCGAGTTTCTGCTGTCACCTCGCCGGGATGCCGCGACTCCCTCGCAGTGGCCATCGTGGCTGACGAGCGGGGTCTCAAGCAGACCGCGAGAGCGACGTGGGGGCGCCGTCAACGTCGCCCCCCACGTCGCTACGTCTTCTACCGTCAGCTCCGGAGCGAACGACCGCGAGGTCGTTCGCTCCGACCCGAAGCGGGGGCGCATCGTTCGTGGCGACTACCCCCAGGTCGCGGGGGCCATGGGGCTGGTCCAGAGCGTGTTCAGGTCGCGGTAGGGGAGCCCGGTGTCTGCCAGCTGCTGGCACTGGGCCGGCTTCATCTCGCGACCGCCTTGCTCGCACAGGATGTTCGTCTGCACGTCGCTGTTGGACTTGCAGTTCGCCCCGCAATCCCCACAGTCGCACGTGTCGTGGTTCGCGCTGCAGTGACCGCCGTAGTGGTGCATGATCTCGTGCCCCAGCACCGTGGCGTACTTGCCGACGTAGTCCTGGATCGCTGACTTCGTCATGAAGATCATGCCCGCCTGCAGGTTGCCGTCGGGGTCGGTGAACGTGGTCGGCTGGAACAGCCCGTTCTGCGACTGGGCGTTGGGGATGGACTGCACGTTGAAGACGTGCAGGAACAGCCTCGGGTGGTCCGGATCGTTGTTGGGATGATCGGGATCCGCCGGGCTCGGCGGGACCGGATCGAGCAGGTTGCCGAACGCGATCTTCCCGATCTCGAGCTGGCACTTCGCGAAGCCGTCGTCGTTGCCGCTCCTGTGATTGTTGTAGGCGTCGGTCAGCTGCGAGCAGTCGATCTGATGCCCGCCGCTGTCCTGCACGGTGATCGTCCGCTCGTCCATGCCCATGAAGCGGAACTGCACAACCTCGTTCCCGGGGCACTGGTCGGCGAAGGTGGCGTCGACGCTGGGCGTCTGCGTCCAGTCGCGGTTGAAGTCGCGGTTGTCGACCACGGTCTCGAGCTCGTCCTCGGTCATGTGCCCGGGCTTGAGGTTGTGGAAGTAGATCCCGTACACCTTGACGTCGGGGTGAATCTCCACGGAGGCTCGGGTCGGGTCGATGCCGGCCACGCCGTACCACGACCCGTCCTTGGCGTACTTCATGCTCAACGATGACGGTCCGTGCGCCGGCCACGGCACGCGCTCGCTCCACTGCTGCTCGCCGCCGTCGAGCCCGTTGAACGCGACCTTCGTGTTTCCGGAGTACAGCTGGATCGCGCTGTTGGACTGGGAGCTGTTGAGCGCGACGGCGAATTGAATGTTGTCTTCCTTCGACTGCGCGTTCTCCTGGGGCAGCGAGATGTCGGCCAACACGCCCCCGGCGATCTGTCCCGCCTCGTCCTCCGAGAGCGCGGTCCGGCTCCCGGTCGGCGCGCTGGAGGCACCGGCGCTGTAGGTAGCGAGCGCGGCGGCGAGCGCCCCGAGCACGGTCACGGATGCAATGGTCTTGTTCATCATGGTGTCCTCTGTCGATTCGTGTTCGATTAGATTGAGCGGTGTTGGAGGACGAGCGCGTGTCCCGTCCAGTGTTGTTCAATGGTCTGTTGCGAGACGCTTCCCACCCGCCCGTTCGACGGGTCGAAGATCTGAAGGTCGCCCTCGGGCCCCCTCCACAACACGACGAAGTGTTGGTGGCTCAGGTGCACGATCGCCACCGCGTAGCGGGGCGTTCCCAGGGCCTGGACATCGGTCGCTCGGTAGGCGTCGGCGACGAAGCCGCGCGCTCGCGCGAGCGCGCCGAGGTCTGAGAGTGAGGTCCTCTCGCCGTCGCGACCCAGCTCCTCGGCGAGCTGCTGTTCCGACACCATGTCGCCCAGCACCGTCAAGCCGAAGGCGAGCGCGGCCTGGCCGCAGCGACCATCCCTGGACTGCACGAACAGCGGGCCTAGACCGTCGCGGGCGTGCAGGGGCGAGAGTCGGCGCGCGAGGTCGTTGGCCACGTCGGCGACCTCGACCCCGTGCATCTTCGCGGCTCCCCACAGCTCGACCGCCACGGCCACGCTCCCTCCCAGGGAGGCGGAGACGAGCGTGGTGAGGAGCGCCCACGCTGCGGCGCGTCGGCTCGTCGGCGCCTCGGGTGTCGAGCGCCGAGTCGCGCCGCGCAGCAACCAGGTCAGCCACACGAAGGCCGCGAGCGGGAGCAGGTGTCGGCCGCCACGCATAGCGAGCGTGGTGTCGCTACGTCGCGCGACTCGCAGCGACACGACCCCTCGCTGCCCCGAGCTCGACGCGCGTTCGAATGTCCCGGACGCGGCGTCGTAGGCGAGCGCAGGACCGTGGTTCATCACGAAGACCGCCGAGCGTCCGACCTCCATGGCCCGCGCGACGGTGTGTCCCACGTGGAACACCGGCAGCGTCGAGAGGCCGAACGAGGCCTCGTCGGAGGTCACCACCAGCACCTCGGCGCCGGCCTGGGCGAGCGCCCGTACGTGGCGGCCGAAGATCGACTCGTAGCAGATCGAGATCCCCAGCGGGCCCTCTCGAGTCTCGAGCACGGTGGGCGCCCCGGGCTCGAGGTCCGCCTCCGCCAGGGGGACCGTCGTCGCCTTCCGTGCGCTGGCGACGACGCCGCGGCGGTCGACGAGCGTCACGGTCAATCGTTGGGTGTCGCCCGCGTACTCGGGCCCCGAGACGAGGAGGTCGTGACGCCCCGCCGAGAGCTGCTGCTTGAAGATCTCGAGCCGACGATCGAGCTGGGGGTTGGGGAGGCCGTTGCCGTTCTCGGGCCAGATGATCGTGCCGGGTTCGCGTTCGGTCGCGCGCTCGACGAGCCGATCCAGATGAGCCTCAATGCCGACTCGGGTAGCGAGCTCCGAACCCGCCCTCGCGTAGTTGTCCGCGGGCACCGACGATTGAACCGCCAGCAGGTGGGCGGTAGGCAACGAGGTCTCCACCGCAGCCGGCGAGGCCAGCGCGACGACGCCGCCAGCGACGGCCGCCCCCCCTGCGAACCATCGAAGGATCGAGCGTCGCTCGAGCATCGCCATCACCAGGGTAGGGACGAGGAAGGGCACCCACGCCAGGACTGCGGTCCCGAACACTCCGATCCACCGGGCGACGCCCAGCGGCTGCAGCTGCAGCGGAGACACGAGCAACACCGATCCGTACAGGAGCTGGTCGAGCACGAACGCGCTCGCCGACCAGACGAGGGCGGGGACGAGGAAGCGCGCGCGAGGATCGACCGCCGCAGCGACCCCGCCGGCGATCCCGAACACGGCGGCGAACAACAAGCTCGGCAAGATCCAGAGGATCGCCGCGCTCGCGCCACCCCACTTCGCAACGGCTAGAGGCACCACCGCGGCGTAGGCCAGGCCGAACGCCAACCCGGCCGCCGCCCCCTTCCAGGCGCCGGATCGTCGCAGCACCAGGCACAGGGGCAGGGCCCCCAGCCAGATCGCCGGCCAGGCGCCGTAGGGCTCCCATCCCAAGCGGAGCGCGACGCCCGAGAGCGCGCCGGCGAGCACGACTACGTGCAGAGGGCTCGATGAGGCTCGGGGCCCGGTGTTGCGATTCTCGTCCACGCTCAGTCCTCGAGGGTGTGGCTGTGGGCGCTCGCCAGCGCTGCCGGTGCGGCCTTGGTCTCGGGCGCGCGCTCGCGGAAGAAGCCGTCGATGTCCCGGGCCTCGGAGTCGCGCTTACGGATGACCTTGGCGGTCCACGAGCCAAACCAACGGTCCCCGGCGTCCTTCGGCGGCACCGCGACCAACCCGCCGCCCATGACCTTCACGATCGCCTCGGGATGGTCCGCCGCGCCGAAGGTGACGCGAACCACCCCGTCGTCGCACGCGGCCGGACCCGCGAAGTCGAGCACCGGCCCTCCCTCGCCTTCCCCCGCGACCACGATCCGCGCGATGGCCCCCTTGTCCGAATCTCCTTCAATCGTGAGCGAGCCGTCGCCGAAGGCCTGCCCCACGTAGCGCAGTGGAACGACCCCGAAGTGACGCTCACACGATCGCGCCTGCGGCTCGAGGCTCGAGGTCTCGCAACCGACGGTGCAGATCAGACAGGACAGGGCCAGCGCGTGTTTGACGAATTTCAACATCTCAGCGAACTCCGAATGATGACGTCCACGCGAGGTAGGGCACCCCGCGAATGGTCTGGGTGTGCTGCGCACGCGAGACGGCGCAGGGAAGAAATGAGGGCGCGCGGACCAACCGACTCGACCACGCGCGGTCGTCAAGGCGAGACCGAGCCCGCCGAGTTCACGGGGGACGGCGCCAGCCTGAAGTCACCGCGGGCGCGTCACGCCCACGCGAACTCATGCGCTGCGCGTGCCGACGGTCGCTTGCGCAGGCTCGCGTGCGTGCGTCTGTTCGTCGGTCCGCTGATCCATCGTGTGTGCCTCGCAGCGCCGAGCTTGACGGCGCATTCACATAGGTGCCGCGAGACCGCGTTCAATTGCGGCGATCAGAAATTTTTTAAAGAATGTTGTGAGGGACGCTCCCGGCAGCGCCATCGCGCTCCGCGCAGGTCGTTCTGCGCGGGCGCGAGCACCGTGGAGCTGGAGCGCGATTTAGCCCGAGTCCGGACCCTGATGCCGCGCGCCGCCGTGTTCGTCGTGACGCGAGCGGCGAGCCGCGAGCGCGCTGGAGCGAGCACGGGGCGACGGGCTGGGCGCTTAACTGGGCGCAGCGTGTACGTACGTCGACCTTCGTGGCGGGCGTGTGCAGAAATTCGTACGCGACGCGCAGGATGCTCTTTGAGCCCTGTCTCGCTACGAGGCGCGGAG
Organism: Myxococcales bacterium; assembly: GCA_020633295.1. Lineage (GTDB taxonomy): Bacteria > Myxococcota_A > Polyangia > Nannocystales > Nannocystaceae > JACKDW01. Next base: position 22,630 of record JACKDW010000028.1, read on the forward strand.
CCCCAGCGGGGCCTGAGGATCCTCCCGCGGGCGGCGGCTCCCGCAGATGGGTCGGCTATACTGATGGGTACATGCGCGTGCACGTCCCCGAACGCGACGTCAAGCGAGTCCGCGCGGGCGGTCTCGAGTTCGCTTACCTCGAGGAGGGCGAAGGGCCGCTGGTCCTGCTCCTGCACGGCTTCCCCGACACCGCGCACACCTGGGATGACGTCCGCCCCGCGCTCGCGGCCGCGGGCTTTCGCGCGGTCTCGCCGTTCACGCGAGGCTACGCGCCGAGCGAGATCCCGTCGGGCGACGTCTACGACTCCGACACGCTCGGGCGCGACGCGCTCGCGCTGATCGAGGCGCTGGGCGACGGCCCCGCCTGTCTCGTAGGCCATGACTGGGGCGCGAGCGCGGCCTACAGCGCCGCCGGCCTCGGCGGCCGCGCCGCGATTCGCAAGCTCGTGACCGTCGCGATCCCGCACCCCGCCGCGATCAGGCCGTCGCCGCGGCTGATGTGGGGCGCGCGGCACTTCGTGACGCTGCGCCTGCCCGGCGCCGCCCGTCGCTTCGCGCGGGATGACTTCGCCGAGGTCGAGCGACTCTACCGCCGCTGGTCGCCGACTTGGGAGCTCCCGCCGGGGGAGACGGAGGCCGTGAAGAACGCGTACGCGGCCCCTGGCTGCCTGCGCGCGGCGCTGGGCTACTACCGCTGTCTTCGCCCGACGCCGCCGCCGGGTCAACGCGTGAAGATCGACGTGCCGACGCTGACCTTCGGTGGGCGCGATGACGGCGTAGCGACCCCGGCCATGTTCCACGGCGCCGCGCGTCGCTTCACCGGCGAGTATCGCGTGGTCATGACCTCGGGCGGCCACTTCTTGCACCGCGAGGCGCCGCAGGAATTCCTCGGGCCGCTGCTCGAGTTCCTGCGGGAGTAGCCCCAACTCGACGCGCGCGGATCCACGAAGACGGTGGGCGTCATGAACGCGCGCTCACCATTACATGCCCGTAACGACATGTTCGATCACGCGGCGCCGAGATCGCGGAGCGCGCGCGCGTGGCTGATTTCGCGTTCCCGGGCGCCCCGTGACCGCGATCTTCCCCCATCATGGAGGGCGTGCCGCCTGACTTCTGGGTCCTCGTGAGCTCGGCGTTCATCAGCGCCATCGCGAGCGGCATCGTCGCGAACGAGGGGCGTAAGCTCTCGCGCGCCGCGCGACGTCGGACCGAGCAGACGGAGGGCGTCATCACCGACGCCGAGGACCGCAGCGGCGAGTACCCTGTGGTGACGTTCCAGCCAGGGTACGCCCCGCGCCGACGCGACGCGATCTCCTTCACGAGCGAGCTGCCCCTCGACGGTCGCGCGGTCGGAGACCGCGTCGAGGTGTTCTACGAGCCCGACGATCCGACGAACGCCGAATTGGAGACCGCTCACCACCACGTCCGCCGCGCGCGGATCCTGTACGCGCTGGCGCTGGCGCTGATGATCGTGGTCGCGGGGCTCGGCTACATGGCCGCGCAGGACGTCGGGCGCGACCGTGATGTGCTGGCGTTCATCGCGGCCGTTCGGGCGGGGGATTTTGAGTCGCGCGCGCGTTGGACCGCGCCCGACGCCCAGCTCGACGAGGCGTTCCTGGAGGAGGTGGTCGCGTCGAGCGCGGAGGTCGAGGTCGTCGACATCGTGTTCATCGGCGTCGACCGCTCGTGCATGCGCGGACGCGTGCTCCCGGGTGATGTTCAGCTGATGATCAGCCAGGTCCGGATCGACGGGGCGTGGAGGGTGGAGCGCGCCGCGAACCGAGACGCGGAGTGTGAGCGCCGCCTCGCGCGCGGCGAGGGAGACGACGGCGACTGAGGCGCCCTCGGGGTCTACTCCCGCCGGTACCGAAAATCACAGCGGCTCGCGCCGCCGGCGATCGTCCCGCCGCGCTCGAGCGTAACTCCGTCCATGTAGCCCGCGATCAGATCGTCGAGCTTGCAGATCAGCGGCCCCAGCTCGGGGACGCCCTCGCGGGCGAAGTACTTGACGAGCGCGCACTCGTGCACGTCGAAGGCCATCAGGTCGTCGCTCTCGACCCGGCGCATCCGGAAGCCATCCGGCTCGTCGAGGCGCTCGATCGCGTGGAGCATGCGCCGACGAACCAGCGGGAGGCGGACCGCCTGACTCATGATCCGCGCGCGCAGCGGCGAGCGCCCGAAGATCGCGTGATAGCGGGTCGTCAGCACCTCTTCGACCAGCTCGAGCGCCGCGTCGCGAGCAAGCCCCTGATCGTCTTGGAGCGCGCGGTAGATCGCCAGCGCGGGCAGGCCGAGCTTGAACAGCCCGCGGTTGATCCGCTGGCGAAACCGCGGCGCCTGGGTCTCGAGCGCGGCGTACCGCGCCCAGACCTGCGCGGTAAAGGCCTCGATCGCGGGGTCGCCGAGCGCGCGCGCGAGCGCCTCGCGTCCGTCCGCCAGGAGGTGATGCAGCGGCTTGTTGGCGGCTCGGGTCATCGCGGCGTCCAAGTGTAGCGCGGACCGGCACGCGTCGTCCGCGACGCGGCGCGCGGTCACTCACGTGGCTTTATAGACATGTTGTGTGGAACCGTCGATGCGCGCGTGTCGGGGGGACGCGCGCGGAGACCTCGATCGTGGCTCTTGGTCGCGCGGCCTCAAGGATCGGCGCAGCAGCGGAAGCCGGTCGAGTAGTCCCAGTGCTGCACGTTATGGGCGGTCGTCACGTAGAGGCAGCCCTGGCCGTTGATCTGGGTGTCGACGTAGAAGCCGCCGCGGAAGGTGCCCTCGGGGTCTGCGGTCCACTCGTGGAGGTTGCCCATCATGTCGAGCACGCCCTCGGCGCTCTCGCAGTCCGCGTACTCACCCGTGCGCGCCAGCCCTGCCGGGAGCTGATTGAGGCACGGGTGCCCGAGCTCGGACCAGATCCACGCGTCGGCGGTCTCGAAGTACTGGATCGCCGGATGGCAGACGCGGGCGCCGTTACACGCCCCTGGCTCGACGACGTCGCCGTAGGGGAAGGTGAGGTTGTCCGGTCCTCGACAGGCGCGGAGCCACTCGTCGTCGCTGCACAGGCGCTTGCCGGCCGCGTCGCAGGCGGCCGCCGCCTGCACCTGCGTGATGTAGCCCTGAGGGACGAGCTCCGGGGCTGACACGGCCCGCGTGGAGACGCCGGCCGGCGACAGGTAGGGAGAGAAGGGCGCGAGGGACTGATCGGGCAGGACCTCGACGAGCGCGGCCTCCCAGCGGTCGATGCAGAACGAGTCGATCGCGACCATCCCGGGCGGGCAGCCGCCGAGCCCCGGGGGCTCGACCGGCACGCCGTTCGCGTCGGGCGTCGTGTTCTCGTCGCACCACGGGATCGGGTTGGTGTCGCAATCGAGGGGGTCGCCGTCGCCGTCACCGTCGCCGTCACCGTCGCCATCCCCGTCACCGTCGCCGTCACCGTCGCCATCCCCGTCGCCGTCGCCGTCACCGTCACCGTCGCCATCACCGTCGCCTTGGTTCGTGGTGTTGTCGCTGTCGTCGGTGTCACCGTCGGTGGTGGTGCCCTCGATGGCGGTGGCGCTCTCGTCGGCGGAGGTGCTGTTGAGCACCGTCGAGGCGCCTTCGGTGTCGCTGGGGCCCGCCGTGGTGTCGTCACCCGTCCCCGCGCAGGAGACGAGCGCTAGCATGATCGTCGCGCGTCGTGAGAGCTGTCGCACCGGCGTATCGAAGCACGGACGCGCGCACGAGGGTACGAAATTCGCGCGTCTCTCCGGTGCCGCTGCACGAGCGCCGCGAGCCGTGACGAGATTGCCTTCGAGTCATGCGCTGGGGCGTCGGGCGTCGCGCTCGCTCCGAGCCCGCGCTGATGACAGACCTTCGATGTCGACGCCTGACCACGCGCGTGGGCTCGGCGGCGCGTTCACGCGGTCGTCGGCGACTGACTCAGGAACGCGGCCATGAGCTCGGCGACGCGCTCGGGCTGATCCTCCTGCAAGAAGTGCCCGCAGCCGTCGAGGGCGCTGACGCTCGTCTGGGGAAGATCGTGCTGCAGTCGGCTCATCGTCCGCGCGACGTCGGGGAGGATCCGATCCTCGGTCCCATAGATCGCGCAGACGGGGCCGCGGTAGCTCGGGAGCGCGGCCGCGATCTCCTTCATCCCGGCGGGGTGCAGCCCGTGGGCCGCCTTCAGCAGCGCCTTGCGAGCGGCGCCGTCGACGAAGGGCGCCTGGTAGGCCGGGATGGCGCCCGCGACCCCTCGCTTGTCCGCGACGCCGAAGCGCATGCCGAAGGCGATGCCCGCGGGCGACGCGAGCCAGTGCTTCACGCCGGGCACGAACGACGCGAGCACGAAGAGCTTCACCGCCCAGGACGTCTCGGGGTAGATGAGCGTGTTGAGCAGCGTGAGCGAGCGGACGCGGTCGAGCTGCTGCGCGGCCCAGTACAACCCGACGGGGCCGCCGAGGTCATGCACGGCCAGGTCGATGGCGTCGAGCTCGAGCGCGTCGAGGAAGCCGTCGAGGACGCGCCGGAAGAAGCGAAAGCTGTAGGACGCGGTCAGCGGCTTGTCCGACTGGCCGAAGCCCGGGAGGTCGAGCGCGAGCACTCGGCGCCCGGCGGCGAGCGTCGGCATCAGGTTCCGCCAGAGGTAGGCGCTCGTCGGCCAACCGTGGAGCAGCACGAGCGGGGCGCCATCACCTACCTCGAGGTAGTGCAGGCGCAGCGCGGGGTCGGGGAGCTCGATGAAGCGCGACTGGACCGCGCTCGGGATCGTGAAGGGGCGCGCCATGACGTTCGATCCGATCACTCGTTGCAGGAGATGATCGTCGAGCTCCCCCCGTCCGAGCAGCCCACCGCGATCGTCGGCGCCTCGCAGAGCGCGTACATGGCCGAGATACACTCGGCGACGGCGCAGTCGCCCACGCCCGCGCACGCGTCCGGGATCGCCTCGCAGACCTCGTGATCGTCGCTCGTGTCGAGGTAGGCCACGGTGATCTCGTCCGCGGTGCAGCCCTCGACGTCGCCGCCGACGCTGCCGGTCCCGTCTCCGTTGTCGCCGTCGCTGCAGGCGCCCGCGAGCGTCGCGACCAGCAGCGCGATCATGGTTCGGTGTGTATGCGTGGTGAGCCTCATGGTGGAGGGAAGGTTTACGATGATCGGTCAAAACACAAGCGCGAGTCGAAGCGCGCACTCGGGGAACACGCGTCGTCGCGGAGCCCTCGCCTCCGGGCGACTCCTTCGGCACGTGCGGGGCTGCGCGGCGCGAGCGTCGACCGTTCGCCGCGAGGCCGCCGCCGAGTCGACGTACGCGGCGTCTCGGCGGCTCCCGGCGGCCCTCAGCGGCGGACGTGAGCGCTTCGCCGCGCACGAGCGACGCGGGCGATTTCCTGCGACAATCGTGCTCTGACCGCATGAGCAAGCCCATGGCGCACCCACGATCTCGTCCCGATGTCCCTCGCGCTCGCGCGCCGCTCTCGTGGGTGATCCCGGGCGTGTTCGTCGGCCTCGCGTTCGTCGTCGCCTGCGCTCCGAACGCTGACGCAGGAGACTCCGCCGAGCTCGAGCGCGCCGTGGCGGCCATGCACGAGGCGACGGCGAGGCTGGATGACGCGGCCGTGAAGCTCGAGGAGGCGACTCGAGAGCTGAAGTCCGCGAACGCTGGGTGCGAGGACATCGCCAGCTCGATCCGCGACGCGTCGAAGCTCATGCTCGGCGGCGGGCTGAGCGACAGCCTCTTGCCCTCGGATCGCGAGCCGCGCGACCCCTTCGCCGACACCAACCGCGGGGGCGACGACGCGAGCCCAGATCCGTTCGGGCTCGCCGGCGACGAGCGCAGGAACAGCCGCGCGATTCCTGGCGCGGCCGAGGCGATCCGGTGTGAGCACCTGAGCTGTCAGGTTGAGCGTCGGTTCCTCGACGCGGTCCTGGCGAACCCCGCGGCGTTGACGAGGCAGGCGCGAGTGGTGCCCACCGTCCGCGACGGCGAGTCGAGGGGCTTCAAGCTCTACGGGATCCGCCCCGGGACCCTGCCCAAGCTGCTCGGGTTCAAGAACGGCGACTTGATCCGCTCGGTCAACGGCGTCCCGATCAGCTCGCTCGACAAGGTGATGGAGCTGTACTCCTCGCTGCGGGGGGTCGACCACCTCGAGCTGGAGGTCGAGCGCAGGGACGCGACCGCGACCTTCACGATCGACATCGTCGAGTCGATCCAGCGCGACGCGCAGGACGACGCGCAGGACGACGCGGCGAACGCCGAGTAGCGGCGCCGCGGCTGTCTCCGGGCGCGCGCCGAGGCGCCGCGTTCGGATGGCTGGCCGAAAGGACTGGTCGTGCGATGCGCGAGTGCGATGCGCGAGCGCGTTCGCGCGAGCGCGGGCGCTGCTGACCACAATTCCTGTCACGTCGGCGGCCTCGAGCACCCAGCGCGCCTGGAGGGCGCGCGCCGCAGCGAGCCGCGCGGGCGAGCTCGTCCCGGCCCGCCCCGCCGCACGAGGTATCGTGACGCGCATGGCGCGGTGTAGACGACGGGTTTGGGTGATGGCGCTGGCGCTCGGCTGCGGAGACGCCGGGAGCGGCGGCGACGGGACCGACACGACCGGGGGCTCCACGGCCTCGACCACGACCGAGGGCACGACGAGCGGGTCGCCGACATCGGCGACCGAGGGCACGACGTCGAGCAGCTCGGGCGTGATGACGACGGCCGGGACCACGGCGACGACAGAGGAGACCAGCGACAGCGCGACCACGGGCCCTGTGGGGCCCGGGGAGTGCGGCGACGGTATCGACAATGACGGCGACGGCCTCGTCGACTGGCAGGAGGACTTCGGCTGCTACGGCCCCGCCGATCAGACCGAGGACGCGCTCCCCCGCGAACAAGAGGACGGCTTCACGACCTACGAGTTCCCGGCCGACAGCGTCGTCATCTACGTCAGCAACGACGGCGACGACGCGGCCGACGGGCTCGCGCCGGAGACGGCCGTGGCGACCCTGACCCACGCCGCCGAGCTGGTCCGCGACGGGGAGCACGACTTTATCCTGCTGCGTCGCGGCGACGTCTGGCGTGACGAGGGGCTGTATCGCTTCAAGTCGGGCAAGGACGCCGCGCGCCCGCTGGTCATCGGCGGCTACGGCGACTCGATGGCGCTGCCGCGCGTCGAGGTCGCGGACCACTTCATCGATCACGACGGCCAGACGCGGAGCTTCGTCGCGCTGATCGGTCTTCACCTCGTGTCCTACCCGGGTGACCCCGCGGATCCCGGCTTCACCGGCGAGCCGGAGGCGCTCCTGCGCTACGTCGGCGGCGGCGTCGGCCTGCTGGTGGAGGGCTGCCACTTCGAGTACGGCGAGCTCGTGGTCCAGAGCATCGTCGACGACGCGCCCTACGAGGACGTCGAGGTGCGCCGCAACGTGGTCGAGCGCGCGTATCACCGCGACACCTGTCTCGAGGGCGACCCGAACGGGAACTCGGCGTTTCGCCCGTCGGGGCTGTACTCGAGCCACGCGCACCGCCTGACGATCGAGGGCAACCTGTTCGATCACAACGGGTGGAACCCCGAGGGCGAGCCGACCGCGTGCGCGACGATCTACAACCACAACCTCTACGTCAACGGTACCGAAATGGTGATCCGCGACAACGTGCTCGCGCGCGCGTCGAGCATCCACATCAAGTTTCGCTCGGACACGACGGGCGACATGGCGGGGCTGCTCGTCGAGAACAACTTCTTCGTCGAGGGCGAGATCGGGGTGTCGCTGGGCGGCAACTCCGAGGAGCCGTACCGCTTCGTCGACGGCGAGCTGCGCGACAACGTGATGACGGACATCGGCCGCAGTCAGCCGACGGGGCGCACCCTGGCCTGGGGGATCGACGTGATCGACAACGACGGCCTCGCGATCGTCGACAACCTGATCCTGAATCACCGCGCGCCGGGGGTCAGCAACTCGTACGGGATCAACCTCAGCGGCGCGACCGCGCGCGACTACCAGCTCGAGAACAACCTGCTGTGGCGCCTGCAGAACCGCGCGATCCGGATCACCGGGGATCCCGGGCACATGACGGTGAGCTTCGCCAACAACACCGTCGTCGATCCAGAATTCGGCGGGCGCCTCGTCGACTTCACGGGCTCGTTCGCGGGCTACTCCTTCGAGGGCGGCGCCTACTACTCGAGCGCCGACCCGAGCGCGTGGTTCTCGGTCGAGGGGCAGGGCCAGGTCGGGCTCGCGGACTGGGTGACCGCGAGCGGGGAGAGCGGCGCGATGGCGATCGCGCCGCCGAGCTACCCGGATCCGGAGCGCGACGCGGAGGCCTACGCCGCGTCGATCGGCGAGGGCGCGACGCTGGCGGAGCTGCTCGCCGCGACGCGCGAGCAGACGCGCCTGAATTGGCGGGTCGAGCTGACGGCGCCGGCGATCAACGACTGGATCCGCGCGGGCTTCGGCCGCTGAGCGCGGCGCGGCGCCGACGCGCGCCGGGCTGCTCGACGTACATGTCCCTCGGTGTGGGTCGTCGGCGTCGCCGGTCGCCTCGGTCCGTCGCGGAACGGCGTCCGCCGTGGCGAGGGCCGCGAGGACCGCGCCGCGGCCGTCGGGCGCGCTCATTCATCCGGTCTTTTAAGACATGTCTGATGTCGCGCGCGCGATCGTTCGCTCGCCGCGAGCCCGTGGACGGCCGCGAGCGCGCCGCTGCGTCGTCGTCCGCGGCCGTTCGCGCGCGAGCGCGCGCGCGTCAGAACGACGGCTATGACAACTATACGTCCTGCCTATGATCCACCGGCGCCGAGTCGGCGCTATGACCCCCGAGTACCAAGCGCGACGACGCGGTCGTGATGGATCGGCTCTTTGGAGGTGATCGTCAGGCCGCGTCTTCGCATTCGCCATCCCGCATCTCCATGAGTAAGACCCACATGTACCTCCGAACCTCACTCCTCGTCGCCGTCGCCTGTCTCGCCACCGCCGCCTGTCAGGGCGCGGAGGACGTGACGATGTGCGAAGACGGGACCATCGAGCGCGACGGTCAGTGTATCCCCGCCGCGCTCGAGGTGCGGCTGACGCACCTCGACGTCCGCTATGACCTCTCGCAGCCGGTCTACGTCAACAACCGCGTCCCGATCACCTTCGGGATCACCGCGACGAGCCCCGACCCCGCGAACGTCGCGACCCGCAACGTCGCGGTCTCGTTCTCGTTCGTCGAGGCCGACCCCGCCGACCCGGAGAACCCGTTCGCGTGTGGATCGAGCGCGATCGATGTCGAGGTCGTCGGCGACGGGAGCGAGCAGCTCGTCGACGCCTTCATCTGGCCGACGTCGATGTGCGCCGGGCTCGCGACCACGGGCGCGGCGGTCAACATCGGGGTCGACTTCGACGGCGGCGACGAGATCGAGGCGGAGGCGGCCGAGGGGGCGGCGGGCGAGCTGCTGACGGACGTCGACGCCCCGAGCGTCGTGTTCTCGGCGGCGCGCCGCGACGAGCCGCTCAACCAGCTGTGTCGGAGCTCGCTCGACGGCGCCGAGCTCGGCTGCGTGTACGCGGTTGACCTCCAGCCGATCCCGAGCGGCCCCGGCGGCGCGCTCATCGACGTGCGCTACAACCTCAGCGCCAGCTCGTCGGTGGCGGTGGTCCCGTTTCAGGCGACCGAGAACATCGGCCCCGACGGACCGGCCGATCCGGACCCCGCGCTCGTGGTCCAGTCGAGCTTCGTCGTCAACGGCCGCGACCCGTACATCTCCGCGGTCGACCCGGCGGAGATTCCTCCCGCGCTGCTCGAGGCCGAGCCGAACATCGCGGAGGAGCTGAAGTTCGGGCTCGACGAGGCGGCGCTCGCCGCCGTCACCAACCTGCCGGGCACGGCCGTCGTCTCCTACACGATCCGCGCGGCGTCCGAGCAGGGCGGGGCGCTCCCGCTGACCATCCGCGACCCGGCGGATCCGGCCAACACGATCCCCGAGGCGCTGATCGACGAGGTGCTGCCCGGCACCGCCAACGAGGTCGCGCACGAGCTGTTCCTCGAGGGCGCCGCGCTCACGGCGGTGTCCCCCGGCGGGATGTGGGCGGACGAGAGCGACTTCGTCGTCCGCGGCTGCTTCGCGGCCGAGTTCACTCAGGACGGCAACAAGGGCGACGGGCCCGTCGACGACTGCCGCGAGCTCGAGGTGGTGCTCGTCCACGAGGCGCCGCCGACCTCGGGCGCCGCGTCGCTGAGCTTCAACAAGGAGTTCTCGCGCAAGCTCGGCAGCAGCCGGCTGGCGATCGAGAGCACGATGTCGACCCAGAACGTCCTCGACCTGACCGGCGCGGCGAGCCAGATCGACGGCAAGGTCGCGTTGACGGGCAAGCTGGGCAAGAGCTTCGAGCTCGTGCTCGCGCAGGCCCACGGCGAGGCGAGGCTCGGGGTCGACCCCACCGAGACCATGTACGACGCCTACGTCGACGCGTTCGGCGAGCGCATCTTCAGCGCGTCGGATCAGGCGGCGAAGATCGTCCAGAGCGACGACTTCAGCGTCGCCAAGTCGTTCACGCTCGCGAACCTCGGCTTCGGCTTCGGCCCGGTGCGCATCGGCTTCTCGATCGGCGCGGGCGGGACGCTCGGCTTCGAGGCCGAGGACACGCTCGAGGCGCTGACCGACAACGCGAGCTGCCAGGAGCTCCTGAAGTCGACGGACGAGTTTGACCTGTGCGGCCGGATGACGCGCGTCACCTCGCCGTACTTCGGCCTGACCGGCAGCGTCGAGGGCGGGCTCAACCTGCGGATCGTCAAGGCGGCGGTGGCGGCGAACCTCCGCTTCATCACGACCTCGTTCCCGCTCGACACGACGCTCGGCTGGGGCCTCAACTTCGACGGCCAGCTCGTCGTGCGCGGCGACGTGACCTGGGACATGGTGCTGGAGCCGCTCGCGGGCGACGTCTTCATCATCGGCAAGGTCGGCTTCCGGCGCTTCGCCAAGTCCCTGAAGGTGAACCTGTTCAGCTTCTCCGCGGGCACGATCGAGACCAACCTGCTGAGCCTCTCGATGGGCGAGTTCGAGGTGCTCCAGTGAGCCGCGCCGCCAGCCGCTGGCTCACGATCTCGCTCGTGGGCGCCTCGATCGCCGGCGCGGTGATGCTCGCGCTCCCGGGCGACGAGGCGCCCCGCGCCCCGCAGCCGAGCGCGTCGCGCCAGGCGGCGGGGTCGGCCCCCCAGGTCGCGCCCCACTGCAGCTTCGAGCGCGGCGAGACGGCGGCCTTCGCCCTCGAGGCGACGACCCGCGACGTCCGCGAGGCGCAGGTGGACACCCTGCGCGGGACGCTGAGCTGGGAGGTCGTCGACGAGCTCTCGCCCCAGCGCTGGCGGCTCCGCGCGGCGCTCACCGACGTCTCGCTGACGCAGGAGCTGTCGCTGCCCAGCGAGCGCGTCGAGGGCTCGCTCGCCGCGCCGTTCTTCATCGAGCTGGACGACGCCTGTCGCTTCGTCAGCTTCGGCTTCCCGCGCGAGTGGGACGCGCGTCGACGCCAGCTCGTGCAGTCGGCGCTGTTGACCCACGAGTACGTGGTCCCGTCGTCGCCGCGGGAGACGCTGTGGAGCGCCGCCCAGTTCGACGGGCTCGGGGACTTCGAGGCGCGCTACGAGCTCGCGCCGGGGGACGGGGATGGGCGAACGCGCGTCCGTCGACACAAGGCCGCGTACGACGGCGGGACCAAGGGCGCGGCGTTCGGCGTCTCGGTCGCGGTGGTCGGCTCGAAGGCGACCGCGAGCTTCGATCGCGAGCGCCCCCACTGGCTCACCGCCTCCTCGGGGCTCGAGCGGGTGCAGCTGCGGGTGCAGGGCGAGCTCGCGGCGGACCTGCTGCAGAAGTTCCGCCTGACGCGCGACGACGATCGCTTCGCGCCGGTGCCCGCGATGGCGCCGGGCGAGGCGGACTTCCGCGACGCCTTCGATCTCGAGATCGATCACGGCGCGGCCGACGACGCCCGCGCGGCGCCGCTGTCCTACGACGAGGCGCTGGCGGCGTTCCTCGGGCGCTTCGGCCCGGGGAGCGACGATCCGAGCTACGCGGCCGCCCGCGAGCTCGCGGCCTGGCTCAGGGGACACCCCGATGGCCCCGCGCGGCTGGCCGCCGCGCTGCGCGACGGTGACATCGACGACGCGGCCCGCCCGGCGCTGTTCCTCGGGCTCGAGCTCTCGGGCACGGAGGAGGCCCGCGCGGCGCTCTCGGAGCTGCTCGTCGACGCGCGGCTGGACGCGGTGGATCGGGCCCGGGCCGCGTCCGCGCTCTCCGACCTCGGCGCGCCCACGCGGGACACCGCAGCGCTGCTGCTCGCGCAGGCGCAGACGGGCGACGCGATGGTCGCGAGCGTCAGCGTGCTGGGCCTCGGCAAGATGGCCAAGCGCAGCGAGGACGACGGGCTCCGGGCGTACGTCCGCGACGCGCTCGATGAGGAGCTCGCCGCCGCGGGCGACGACGGCAGGACGCGCCTGGTCCTCGACGCGATGGGCAACACCGGCGACGCGGCCTTCGCCGACGAGCTCACCGCGCACCTCGAGGCCGAGAGCCCGACGACGCGGCAGCACGCCGCCGAGGCGCTCGGGCGCCTGGACCCCGGGGCGTCCGGACCGCGGCTCCTCGAGCGCCTCGGCGAGGAGTCGGATCCTGCGGTCCGCGCCACGCTCGTCAGCGCCTACCACGGACCGGCGACGGAGGACACGATCGCGCTGATGTCCGACCAGCTCGCGACCAGCTCGTCGACCTCCGAGCGCGCCGCGCTCATCGCCTGGCTCGGCACCGCGTCGAGGACGACGCCGGCCGCCCAGCGCCAGCTCATCGATCACATCCACCGCGAGACGGACGCGCGGTTGATGCAGCAGATCGGCAGCTACGTGCCGGCGGCCGCGCTGCGATGACGCGCTCGGCCGCGAGCGCCGGACTCGCGCTGCTGCTGGCGCTCACCGGCTGCGACGTCCTCGACGACGCTCCGGACGCCTCGGCGACCGGGGCCGGCGAGGCGTCGCCGTCGGCGTGGGTCGAGGTCGCCGCCGCGCGCTTCCTCGACGACGGCGAGAGCGAGACGGTGACGCTCCCGGATCCGGGGCTCGCCGACGCGCTCGCGCTGCGCGTGACGAGCGACCCCGCGGTGTGCTTCCAGCTCAGCTCGCTCGTCGACGGTCGCGGTCACGCGCCGATCACCGGGCGCAGCGCGGGCGCCGACTGCCGCGCGTGCGGGCTCCGAACGTCCGCGGCCGTCGGCGCCGGCGTGTTCGTCCTCCCGCGCGAGGACGGGCGACTCGAGCCCGAGGCGGGCCTCGAGCTCCGCGTCGCGCGACTCGACTGCGAGACGCTCACGCCGCTCAAGACGCCCGAGGATCGCCCGCCGCTGCGGATCGAGCTCCAGTCGATCGAGGAGGTCCCCGAGGAGGCCGCGATCGAGCTGCGCTTCCTCGTCGACGCGAGCTCGATCCTCTACCGCGACGATGACCGCCAAGCGCGGCTGATGGACGCCCTGCGGGCGCAGCTCGCCTCCAGCGGGATCACGCCGCGACGGCTCGAGACCCGCGAGCTCGACCCGCTGCCGGCCAACCTGAGCTTTCACGCAGGTGACGTCTCGGCGCTGGCGGACGCGCGCGCGGGCGCGCCGGCGACGCTCGAGACGACCATCGACGTGGTCTTCGGCGGGTGCCTCCGCTACGACGATCCGTTCTTCGGCCCGCCCAGCCCGGTGGACGGCTACACGCCGCGGATCCCCGGCGGCGCGGGGGGAGCCGACGCCGTGTTCATGCCCGGGCTCGACTGCCTCGCCGAGGACGCGGGACCCGAGGACATCCCGGTCGAGACGCAGGCGCGCGTGCTCGCCCACGAGCTCGGCCACTACCTCGGCCTCTATCACGCGGTCGAGGCGGACGGCGCCGTCGACTCGCTCGACGACACCGGGCCCGACAACATCATGCACCACAACCCGGGGCTGGCCGACGCGACAGGCTTCAGCCCGTCGCAGGGTCGCGTGATGCGAGCGCACCCGTCGGCGCTCGCGCTGTGACGCCGCGCGCGCGCGGCGGCTAGTTCGTGCTCGGCAGCGCCTGCACGGTCAGGTTCTGCGCGCCCGCGAGGTGATAGTCGTTCTCCGTCGAGGTGAACGAGAGCACGCGCGAGCCGGTGCCGCCGGCGCTCGGGACCGTGAAGGTGATCGTCGCCTTGCCCTGGCTGTCGGTGTCCTGGCAGCTCGACCCGAAGCAGACGCGAAGGTCCTCGATCGCCTGCGAGTCCGTCACGCGCTTCGCCTTCACGGTGTAGCTCGCGGACTCGCTGATGTGCACGGAGGTCGGCCCGCTGACGACGAGCTGCACCGGCGCCTTGAGCACCGTGAGGTAGGCGGAGGGCCCCTTGACGACGTCGTAGCGCTCGCGCGGCACGTCGGCGTAGGCCCACAGCGAGTACTTCATGGGCTTGTCGGTGATCTTGAACGAGACCTGCGCGAGCCCGAAGGTGTTGGTCGTGCCGGCGCCCACCTGCTTCGCGTCGTAGCGCGGCGGCGCCCAGTTCGCGCCGCGCTCTCGGAGCACGCGGACGGGCGCGCCGGCGTACTTGGGGCCGAGGAGCGACGGGCCCTTGATCACGATCACCGACGCGGAGACGGTGTCGCCGTAGCGCCCGGCGACGTCGCCGGCCTTGACGTAGACCGACTCTCGCGGCGGGTACAGCGGCGTGCTGCCGGTCCCGGCGGTCGGGTTGTAGAGCACGTCGCCGAGGAACTGCACCTTGACGTCCAGCGGCTTGTTCGCGCCGGTGGTCGGCGTGTAGTCGGCGGTGATGTAGCCGCTCCCGCTCGTCACCGCGGTCGAGACCTGCTTGCCCTGCACGTAGATCTCGACCTCGCGCCCGCTGATCGACGCGCCGTCGGTGATCCGCGTGAGTCGCCCGGTGATCTGCGTCTTGCTGCCGACGTTCGCGTAATTGTTGAGATCCAGATCGAAGGTCGTCGACGAGCGCACGGTGCCGATCGAGCTCGAGTCGTCGGCGCCCGCGCACTTGCTGTTGCCGGCGAAGCGCGCGACGAAGGGCTTGGGCCCGAACTTGTTCGGGACCTTGTACTCGATCGTCGCCTCGCCCTTGGAGTTCGTGTCGGCGGTCCCGACGATCTGGCCCTCGACCTTGAACTCGATCGGCTGGAAGGGGACGACCGCGCCGTCCTCGGTCGTGAGCGTCGCCCGCACGGGGATCGTCGCGCCGATCGCTCCGACCGCGAACTTCGCCTTGATCTCGGTGCCCGTGCGCGCGGCGGTCGGGACGAAGCGCTGCGGCGTCTCGCCGGGGAGGACGCTGCACACGGGCGTGGTGAGCTTCTGCATGTTGTCGGGGATCGGCACCGCGTTCGTGGGCTGCGGCGCGACGCCGCCCGTGGGCCGCGCCGGCGCGGAGCCGGGGGTGAGCAGGAGGACAGATACGCCGACGAGCGGCCATACGAAGCGACGAGACAGCATCATCACCTACCGTTCGCGCGCGACCGTTACCTCCGGCGCCGCGGGTTGCTGGGGGGCGGGTTCGCGCCGCGCGGCGCGCGGGCGCGTCGCAACAATACGCGGAGTCCCGCCGCCGCGCGGAGCCCCGACGACGCGCGTGCTCGCGGAGCGCCGTGTGCTAAGGCATGCACAATCGGACATGTGCGATGAGTCGCGTACCGCGGCGGCGCGGGTCGATGTCGCGCGCGGCCGCGCGCCGCCGCGCCGTCACCTGACGACCGCGCCGCCGCAGACGCGCGTCGACCGGAGCGCCGCTGCGGCGCCCCGGTCGAGCGGTGCTGTGCGCGGCCGGTCGCCGCTCGCGGATCACCCGCGCCGGCGTCGCCGCCATCCCAGCAGCACGAGGCCGAGGAGCGCGCCGAGCGTTCCGGGACCCTGGCCTGGCGTCGCCGCGCAGTCGCAGCCGGGCTCCACGCCGGTGGTGTCCGCGCCGGTGTCCGTCCCGGTCTCCTCGGGGCCCTCGGTCGTCGGCTCGTCGCCCGTGGTCGTCGTCTCCGGCTCGCCGTCGCTCGTGCTGGTCCCGGTGCTGTCGTCGACGGGCACGCAGACGCCCGCTTGGCACTCCTCGTCGACCCCGCAGGGGACGTCGGGGCAGCTCGGGAGCACGCAGTCGCCGTCCACGCAGGTCTCGCCGTCAGGGCACGGGACGGCGGGGCAGGCCGGCACCTCGCACTCGCCGTTGACGCAGGCGAGCGCGCCGGGGCACTGCGCGTCGCTGTCGCAGGGGCCAGGTACGCACTGGTTGTCCACGCAGATCTCGGGCGGCTGCGCGCCCTGATCGCAGTCGCTGTCGGCGACGCAGGGGGCGGGCACGCACTCGCAGTCGACGCACAGCTCGAGGTCGCCGCAGTCGCTGTCGACCGAGCAGCCGCACACGGGCACGCACTCGCCCCAGGCGTCGTCGGGGCCCTTGCTGCACACCTCGTCGGGGCCGCAGTCGAGGTCCTCGAGGCACCACTCGAACACCTCGTCCTCCTCGAAGCCGCCCGGCTCGGGGTTCTCCGAGCAGTCGTTGAACGCGCAGCACGGATCGAGCTCGATGGACTCGACGATGCTCCCGAGCGCGATCTCGAGCTCGGCTTGGTTGTCGGCGTCGTAGGCCTGTCCCGTCCCGCCCCAGACGGCCATGGCGTCGAGCTGCGCCATGTTCACGCCGTCGCCGAGGCCGATGACGAAGGTCTCGATGCCGGCCGCCGCCATCTCCTCGAGCTCGGCCTTGACCTGCGCGTCCGTCGAGTAGCCGTCGTACTTGCCGTCGGTGATGAGGATGTTGAGGTAGCGCGTGCTCTCGTCGGCCTCGCCGTCCTGCAGCGCCTGGGCGTGGTACGCCGCCTGGTTCTGCTTGATCAGCTCGAGCCCGAGGTGCGTGTAGGTGCCCGAGCCCGAGCAGATGCTGGTGTCGCCGCCCGGGTTGTCGCAGCGCGGCATGTGGGACTGCGTGTCGAGGTCGAAGCCGGGGCCGTCCGGGTCCGCGAGCGGATCGGGCTGGCCGCCCACGGACGCCGGGTGCTGCCAGTTGATCGGCGAGCCGCCCCAGGGCGTGTCGCAGAGGTCCTCGGGGATCAGCGCCGCCATCGGGTACGCGGGCTCGTCGAGCAGCGGCGAGTAGTCGATGTCGGGGCAGGCCGGATCGGAGACCTCCGGCGAGAGCGCCCAGTAGAAGTTGTCCTGCATGCACGGCCCGTAGTTGATCAGGACGCGCTGCTCGCCGGGCGCCGGGCTGTTGTGCCCGAACACCGCGAGCCCGAGGTGGGCGAAGTCCTCGACGCGCTGGCCGATCGGCATCATGTTCTCGTCGAGCAGCTCGTGGTTGAACAGCGACTGGTCGCCGGCGAGCGCGAAGCGGGCCTGATCCCAGCCCGACTCACCCTTGGGCGCGGGCATGGTGCCGCCGGCGACGTTGAGCATCGACGAGGAGGCGTCGAGCAGCACCATCACGCGCGGCAGGCCGCCGATGCAGTCGGGCACGATCAGCTCGTCCTTGATCTGCTGGACGACGTCGACGACCGCCTCGAACAGCGACATCTGATCGTCGGCGGTCAGCGCCTCGACGGTGCCGCCCGCGGCCGCGAGCTCGTCCGCGGCCGTCTCGCCGCTGCCGCCGAGCTCGCCGAAGTAGACCACGTAGGTCGGGACGAGGGTCTCGTCGCCGGGGGTGCCGACGCCGTCGTCGAACATCGCCGCGGCCGTGTTGGCCGGGTTGTGCGCGGGGCTCTGCCCCTGTCCCTCGGGGTTGGTCCACTCGCCGTCGGTCATCACGAGCTGGATGTAGCGGCGGTTGTCGAGGCTCGGCGCGTCCGCGGGGTGGAGCGCGAGGCTCTGCTCCATCACCTGGCGGGAGCGCTCGATCGCGCCGCCGGTCCACGTGCCGATGCCGACGAGCGCGCCGTCCATCGGCGCCGGGGTGGCGTTGACCGCGTCGATGACGGCGTCGCCGTTGCACTCGACGTAGGTGTTCTCGTTGCCCTCGTCCCACCACAGGAGATCGAGCGCCTGGCCGTCGACGATCCCGGAGCTGTCGCCCGGGATCGTCGTCCCGTCGTTGTTCGGGTCCGGGTCGTGACCGAAGCGCATCAGCCCGACCAGCATGGTCTGGGACACGAAGCCGTTGTCGGCGTTCATCAGGCCCTTGACCGAGTTCGTCGCCGCCTCCCAGCGCGTCACGTTGTCCATGGGATCGCCGAAGGGGTTGTTCATCGACGTCGAGTAGTCGACGATCAACATGAACACGGGCTTTTTAAACGTGCACTCGCCCTCGCCCTGACAGTCGGGGGGCTCCGCCGCGTCCGGGGTCTCGGGGCCGCCGAGGAAGGCGAGCCCGAGGCCGCCGAGGAGCCCGAGCTGGAGCCCTCGTCGCGTCCAAGGGCGAATGCGTGCGGTCGTGCGGGTAGGGTGCGGCATGGTGTCGTTTCCTTGTGTGGGTGAGGCCGCTCGGACGACGCCGGCGGGTGATGTTGGCTGCGGGACACGAGCGTCGGGAAGGGAACGTCGGGACGCCAGGAGGAGACGCGAGACGCGGTGGATAGAGGGGGCGACGACGAGCCGTTCCGCCCGTCGTCGCCCGAGCGAGATCCCGAGCCCCACCGCGAGGGGACCCCACGCGCGAGCGCTCCCCGTGACGTTCGTCGACACGCGTCGCCGCGCGTCTCAGCGGCGCAGCGCGTCCATCACGGGGTCCAGCCAGCGCGTCGGCGCGGCGCGCCTCGGCTCGCGGCCCGAGGAAGTCGCTTCACCCGTCCAGTGCACGCGCGCCCCGTTCCGGGGTGGATGTTTTTGATGGGAGCGGCGCGCGAGCGATGGCGCCCGAGCGGGTGCTGTATAGTTCCGGCGATGAGCGTCGGAAACGCGATCCTCACCGCGCGACCGGGCGCCGGGCTGTCCATGAGCCTGCGCGAGCCGAGCAGCCACGGGTCGACCGTGGAATTTGAGCTGCGCGAGGTCGTGGTCCACAAGCGATCTGCATTTCAGGACATCATGGTCGCCGACACGGTCGCCTACGGGCCTGTGCTCGTGCTCGACGGCATCATCCAGTCGTGCGTGAGCGACGACCCGATGTACCACGAGACGATGGTGCACCCGGCGATGACGCTGCACGGCGCGGCGCGCCGCGTGCTCGTGGGCGGCACCGGCGAGGCCGCGACCACGCGCGAGCTCCTGCGCCACTCGTCGGTCGAGCGCGTGGTCACGGTCGACCTCGACGACGAAGTGGTCCAGACCGTGCGCGAGCACCTGCCGTCGTTCTGCGAGGGCGTGTTCGAAGACCCGCGCGTCGAGTACCGGGTCGAGGATGTGCGCGAGACCGTCGCCAAGGCCGCGCGCGGCGCCTTCGACGTCATCTTCATGGACATCACCGATCCGATCGACGACGGCCCCGCGGCGGATCTTTACTCGGTGGGCTGGTTCCGACGGGTCGCGCGCGTGCTCGCGGACGACGGCGTCCTGGTCGTACAGTCAGGCGAGATGGACGTCTCGGAGATGCTGACGCCGCGCTCGGTGCGGACGACGCTGCTCGAGGTGTTCCCCTGGGCGCACGTCGTCCACCAGTTCATCCCGAGCTTCCACGGCTTCTGGACGTGGACGCTGGCCTCGCGCCGGCCGCTCGAGCTGCGCCCCGCCGACCTCGAGCAGCGCATCGCGCGGCTGCGCCCGCCCCCGCGCGCGTACTCGCTGGCGTCCCACGACGGCGTGCTCGAGCCGCCGCCGTACCTGGCCGCGCGGCTGCGCGAGCCCGGGCGGATCATCCGCGGCCGCGCGAGCGAGGCCATCTGGATGTATCCAGACGCCGACTGAGCGCGGCGGCGTGGCCGCCCGCGCGCTGGAGTACGATGACCTCGTGGGGCGACCTGCGCTCAGGTACATTCGCCGCGCGCTGCGGGTGCTCGGCGTCGCGGCGCTCGTGCTCGCGATCGCGGCGCTCGTCGCGATGAACGTCGTCGACTTCGGCGCGTCGCCGGCGACGATCGAGCGGGCGTTCGCGGGGCTGCCCCACGCGCCGCGCCACGGCGCCGTCGAGGTCGACGGTCGCGCGATTCACTACGTCGAGGTCGGGGATCCCGAGAACCCGCCGGTGGTGCTCCTGCACGGCTCGCCGGGGTCGTGGGACGCGTACCTCAGCCAGCTGACGAGCGCGGCGCTGCAGGAGCGCGCGCACATGATCGCGCTGGACCGACCGGGCTTCGGCGACTCGAGCGATGGGGGACACGAGCCGTCGCTCGCGCGCCAGGCCGCGATCACGCGCGCGGTCCTCCACGCCGCGCACCCCGACGCGCCGGCGGTCGTCGTCGGGCACTCGTTTGGCGGGCCCGTCGCGGGGCGCCTGGCGATGGACGCGCCCGAGGATGTGCGCGCGCTCGTCCTCGTCGCGCCCTCCATCGACCCGGCGCTCGAGCGCACGATGCTGGCGCAGCGCGTGGCGAACCTGCGGGTGGTCGCGGCGCTGCTGCCCGACGCGCTCGTCGCGTGCAACCGCGAGATCATGGCGCTGCGCGCCGAGCTCGAGGAGATGGCGCCGCGATGGGAGCGCATGACGACGCCCGTGACGGTGATCCAGGGCGAGGCGGACCGGCTGGTCCCGCCCGCGAACGCGGACTTCGCCGCAGCGCGCGTGCCCGCGTCGTCGCTCGAGCTCGTGCGCGTGCCCGGGATGGACCACTTCGTGCCGTGGACGCGCCCCGAGCTCATCGAGGACGCGGTGCTCCGGCACCTCGGCGCGTAGCGACGTCTCGAGCGATCGAGCGCGAGTCGGCCTCGGCGCGAGCGCGAGTCGACCTAGGCGCGCGCGGTCGTCTTCCAGGGCGTCAGGACGTCCGCGAGCAGATCACGCTGGAACTGCGGGTGCAGGAAGCTCGCGCGGTGGACCTCGGGGTTGTAGTAGCGAAAGCGCAGGCCTGAGCGGCTCACGCGCTGCGGGTCGAAGTCGCCGACGGGGCACAGGTCGCCCTTGCAGGCGTAGGAGAACGACCACAGCCCGCTGGGGAAGATGAGGTTGGAGTAGTTGTAGATCTGCACGCGAGCGAAGCTCGCGTCGAGGATCGAGAGCATGCGGCGCTGCACCGCGGGCTCGTGAGACGGGGACTCGGCCTGGGCGACGACGATGCCCTGGGGGCTCAGCGCGCGGTGGACCGCGGCGTAGAAGGCCTCGCCGAACAGCGGGACCGAGGGGCCGCCAGGATCGGTCGAGTCGACGATGATGAGGTCGTAGCGGCCTGCGGGCGCGCGCGAGATGAAGTCTAGCCCGTCGGAGATGATGACCTCGCAGCGCGGGTCCGCGAGCGCGCTGGCGGTCTCAGGGATGTGCTCGCGGCAGGCGTCGACGACGAGGCGGTCGATCTCGACGAGCTCCACGAGCTCGACGCCCGGGTGGCGGAGGAGCTCGCGCGCGGCCCCGCCGTCGCCGCCGCCGATGATGAGCGCGCGCCGGACCTGGGAGTGCACGAACATCGGCACGTGGACGATCATCTCGTGATAGATGTGCTCGTCGCGGGTGCTGATCATCGCCACGCTGTCGATGAACAGCATGCGCCCGTAGCCGGCGGTCTCGACGACCGCGACGTGCTGGTGCTCGCTCTGCCGGGCCATCAGGGTGCGAACCACGCGGAAGCGCAGCTCGCTGATGTCGTGCAGGCGGTCGGTCGCCCACAGCGACAGTCGATCGGGTGTGCTCATGTTCGCGCTCCTTTCGTGCCGGGTGCTGACGGCAGCATCGCAGCGCGCTCCCGTCGAAGAAAGGGCGAGATCCGGCTCATCCCCCGTCGATGAGCTCAAACTCGCCCGCGAGCCGGAGATCGCGGGACGACGCGCCGACATCAACGCCGTACACGCCGACGGTCGGCGTCCACGCGCCCGCGCCGCTCGCGTCGTAGTGAGCGAGCTGCGACGCCGGCACGCGCATCCGCAGACGCGCGCGCGCGCCGGGCTCCAGCTCCACGCGGCCGAAGCCCGAGAGCGCGCGCACCGGCTGCTCGACCGCGCCGTCCGGCGCGCGCAGGTAGAGCTGCACGATCTCGGCGCCCGCGCGCGCGCCGGTGTTCTCGATCGTCAGCTCAACCACGAGCTCGCCGCTCGGCTCGAGCGTCGCCGGCGTGACGTCGAGCGCGCTGTACGCGAAGGTCGTGTAGGACAGCCCGTGGCCGAAGGCGAACTCGGGCTCCACGCCGTCGCGGTCCAGGTGCGTGTAGCCGTGGAAGCGCCCGTAGGCGACCTCGAGGCCGACGTGGTCGAAGCTCGGGAGGTGCCCCTCGTCGCGCGGCACGCTGACGGGCAGCTTGCCGGAGGGGTTGACCGCGCCGAGCAGCACGCCCGCGAGCGCGTGTCCGCCCTCCATCCCCGGGTACCACGCCATCAGGATCGCCGCGACCTCGTCGGCCCAGGGGCGCACGACGACGCTCGCGCCGGCCTCGACGACGACGATCGTCCGCGGGTTCTGGGCCGCGACCGCGAGGATCAGCTGCTCGTGTTCGGGGCGCAGCCGCAGGCTGTCGCGGTCGCCCCCGAGGTCGTTCTGCGGCAGGTTCTCGCCCTCGTCCTCGTGCGTGAGGCCGACGACGACGATCGCCGCGTCGGCGCCCGCGATCGCGGCGAGATCAGGCGCGTCGAGCTGGTCGCGCGGGAGCTCGCGCAGCTCGACGGCCGCGCCGGTGAGCGCCGCTCGCAAGCCGTCGATCGGGCTGGCCGCGGTCGTGGGGGTGACGGCGCTGCTGCCCTCGTCGCCGAGGTTGGCGATCGCCGCGAGCCCGCCGACGATCGCCACCGAGCCCAGCGCGTCCGCGTCGAGCGGCAGCGCCTCGCCGTCGTTCTTGAGCAGCACGATCGACTTCTCCGCGACCTCGCGGGCGAGCGCGCGGTGCTCGGCGCTCTCGACCACCGCAGGCCCCGGGTCGACCGGCGCGTCGAGCCCGAAGCACAGCTTGGTGCGGAGGATCCTGCGCACCGCCGCGTCGATCACCTCCTCGTCGACGTCCCCGTCCACGACGGCCCCGACGAGGTCGTCGTCGAAGTACAGGCCCTGGGGCATCTCGATGTCGAGCCCGGCGCGCGCCGAGTCGACCGTGCTGTGGGTGCCGAGCACCCAGTCCGACTCGACGAAGCCGCGAAAGCCCCAGTCGCCCTTGAGGATCTCCGTCAGCAGCGGCGCGTTCTCGTCGCAGTAGGCGCCGTTGACCTGGTTGTACGCGCTCATGACCGAGCCGACGCCGCCCTCTCGGACCGCGCGGCGAAAGTGCGGCAGGTAGACCTCGTGCAGGGTGCGGGCGTCGATCGTCACGTTCACGTCGAAGCGCGTGTCCTCGATGCTGTTGGCGGCGAAGTGCTTGGCGCTGGCGATGACGTGCTGCTGCGCGCCGTGGATGAAGCCGAGCGCGAGCGCGCCCATGTGGAACGGATCCTCGGAGTAGGTCTCCTGCGCGCGCCCCCAGCCCGGGTGACGCAGCACGTTCATGCAGGGCGCGAGCAGGACGTTGCCGCCCTTGGCGAGGGTCTCGAGGCCCATGGCCGCGCCGACGCGCTTCTCGAGCGCGGGATCCCAGGTCGCGCCCCGGGCCATGGCGACGGGGAACGCGGTCGCGTTGCCGGCCCGGACTCCGCGTGGCCCATCGACCATCTTGAGCGGCGGGACGCCGAGCGCCTCGTCGCCGCCCGCGTAGTACAGATCGTCGACCGGCGCGAGCTGGAGGCCGTGCATCTCGGCGACCTTCTGCTCCAGGCTCATCATAGCGAGCGTCTCGTCGACTTGGGCCTCGACCGCGAAGGCGTCGCACGCGAAGGCCTTGTTGCCGCTGGCGAGCGCCTCGTCGTCAAAGGCCTCGACCAGCTCGGGCTCGGGCGTCTGCGCGCCCGTCGTCCCGTCGCCGTCGTCCCCGCAGGACGCCGTCGCGCCGAGCAGCGAGCAGGCCGCGAGCAGCGCCCACACGCGGGCGAGCGGGGCGCTCACGGGCGCGCTCGCAGGATCGTGTCCAGCGTTTCCAGGAGCGGTTCCAGGAGCGGTTCCAGGAGCGTTTCCAGGAGCGTTTCCAGGAGCAGGCGAAGCCAGGAACTGGGCGGGTCGAATGCGCGACATCACGCGCGATGGTCGACAGCGACGCGCGCGGGCGTCAAGCCAATCGTGTCGTCGCGGCCGCGCGCGCGGCGCGTGGGTTGTATCACCCACTTCGCGCGTCGTCGCGCTACGCTGTGGCTGGTCCGGCCCGGAACGAGAGGACCGCGGAGCAACTCACGTCGATGGATCAACCCGAGAACGGCCCCTCCCAGAGCATCAGCCAGCCCCCCGCCAGCGGCGAGCGCGACGCGAACGCGGGGTCGAGCATATCCGGCAAGAAGCCCACGAGCTCGCCGGGCGCGGGTGCCTCGACGTCACGCGCGGCGACCGAGGTCGACTCGGCCGAGCCGAGCCAGCAGGAGCTCGAGCGCCAGCGGAGACGGGACTTCATCCGCCGGCACACGCGTCGCTGGCAGAACAACATCGCGCGGTGGCTCGGCGTCAGCAGGACCGATCGCGACCGCGTGGTCGCGAGCATGCTGAAGACGCCCAAGAGCGATCGCGTGACCTACTGGTTCCAGCTGATCCTCTCGCTCGGGATCGCGACGATCGGGCTCGTGCTCAACAGCACGGGCGTCGTCATCGGCGCGATGCTCATCTCGCCGCTGATGGGCCCGATCGTCGGGCTCGGCATGGGCCTCGCGATCGGCTCGCCGTTCTTGACGCTGCGCTCGGCGACCCGCGTGGCGTCGAGCATCCTGGGCGTGCTCCTGCTGGCGGCCGTCCTGACCATGCTCCTGCCGTTCACGCAGGTCACCCCGGAGATCTCGGCGCGGACATCCCCGACGGCGCTCGATCTGATGGTCGCGTGCTTCTGCGCGCTCGCGGCCGGCTTCACGACGATCCGCACGAGCTCCGACACGGTCTCGGCGGCCGCCGGCACCGCGATCGGCATCTCGCTCGTCCCGCCGCTGTGCGTGTCGGGCTTCGGCCTCGGGACGGCGGACTTCTCGATCTTCCGCAACGCGCTGCTGCTGTTCACCGCCAACTTCTGCGCGATCCTGCTGTTCACGGTCCTGCTGTTCCTGCTGACCGGCTTCAACCACATCAACGTCGATCGCCACGAGGCCCAGGACATCCAGGCCGAGGGGTTCATCGCGCGCTTCGCCGCGCGCCTGCGCTCGCTGTTCGGCAGCAACCTCGGCCCCGTGTTCCGCTTCTTGATGCCGGTGCTGTTCGTGACGGCGGTCTACGTGCCGCTGCGGCACGCGCTGAAGAGCGTCGCGTGGCAGGTCGAGGCGCGCTCGCAGATCGAGGCGATCGTCGCCGAGTACACGCCCGGCGACCTCTCGGTCACGACCAACCTGACTGTAGAGCCAGGTCGCATCGTGCTGCGGCTCGTGCTCATGGCGTCGCCCGAGGAGGCGCGGCGCATCGAGCACGAGCTCGAGACGCGGGTCGCCGCGGCCGCCAACGTCGTGCCCCACGTCGAGGTCCTGCCGGTCCCGGACTTCCAGTCGCTGCAGAAGATCGCGAGCGCGTCGAAGTCGACGATCGCCGCGCCCGACGCCGCGATCCCGATCAAGAAGCCGCCGGATCTCGACGACGTCAACGCGCGCGTCGAGGCCTGCCTGCTGACGAGCTGGCCCGAGGCCGCCGGCGAGTTCCTCTCGTGGGACATGTCCTTCGATGACGTGGGCGCGCCCGTCATCGAGCTCGTGCACACCGGGCCGCCGATCGGCAAGGTCGCCGAGCCGCTGCTCGGGCGCGCGCTCTCCAACGCGCTCGAGTCCGAGGTGATCGTCCGCGATCACGCGATCGACGTGACCCGCCGGAGCGCGACCAAGGGCTTCCTCAGCGCCTGGATCCCGACGCTCGCGCGCGCGCTCGCGGACATCCAGCGCGCGCCCGAGCTCCGCGCCTGCGTCACGCGCGGGCACGAGGTGATCGTCGTCAACCCGGCGCCCGCGCCGGCGCTGCCCGAGCCAGCCGATTCGAAGGCGGGCAAGCGGCGCCGCGACGAGGAGGAGCCCGCGCCGCCGCCTCCGCCGCCGCTCGTCGTGCCGGATCCGCACGAGGCCATCGCCGACGCGCTGCTCGCCATGGCGGGGCCGCGCGTCGAGGTGCACAACGGCGAGCGCTGGTCCGTTTACCTGTCCAGTAAGGCATGTGTCGCGGAGACCCCGGCGCCCGCCGAGCCGGCGCCGAAGCCGGTCGCGCCCGCGAGCGCGCCGCCCCCCCCCGCAGAGGACGCGAAGGCGCCCGCGCCGACTCAGCCGGCTCAGCCGGCGCCGCCCCCCGCCGCCGCGCAGCCCTGAGTCACGCGCGCGCGCGCGAACCGGCGAGGACGGTCGTGCGCGCGCGCCCTCGCTGGCGAGCGGCCCGCGTCTGTGGGTATGATCCTCGACGTCCATGTCGGTACTCTCCACGGACCTCGAGGTCGCGCCCGAGTGTCAGGTCCCGCGCCTCGACTTCGAGCTCACGCCGGGCTGCGACCACCGCTGCGCGCACTGCTACAACGTCTGGACCGCGCGCGACGACGACGCGCAGGCCGGCTACGACACGGGCGGGCAGCTCTCGACGCCCGAGCTGCTCGCGCTGATGGACAAGGCGGTGACGCAGAGCGGCGCGCGTCACATCACGATCACCGGCGGCGAGCCGCTGCTGCGCAAGGACGCGATCGAGATCATCGCGCGCGCCTGCCAGCTCGTCGACAGCGTGCACCTGATCACCAACGGCAGCCACGTGCCGGCCGCGGCGGCGGCGGCCCTGGCGAGCGCGGGGCTGCGCTCGGCCCAGCTCACGCTGCTCAGCGCGGACCGAGCGCGCCACGATCGCCTCAAGGGCGCGGTGTGCTTCGACGACACGGTGCGCGCCGCGGTCGAGCTGGTCGACGCGGGCGTGCCCGTGCAGGTCTGCTTCGTCGCCATGCGCGAGAACTGCGACGACTTCGAAGGCGTGCTCGAGCTGTGCCTCGCGCTCGGCGTCCGCTCGCTCTCGTACAACCGGATGTCGCCGACCGGCGGCGCGATCCACCACATCGCGCGGCTGATGCCGACGCCTGAGCAGGTCGAGCGCAACCTCGACGTCGCCGAGCGCCTGGGCCGCGCGTGGGGCATCTCGGTCGGCACCGCGATGCCCATCCCGCCCTGCCTGATCCGCCACGAGCGCTACACCTGGGTGCGCTTCGGCTTCTGCAGCACGGGCACGAGCTCGCCCAACATCGTCATCGACGCGGCCGGCAACGTCCGCAGCTGCAACCTCGCCTCGGGCGTCATGGGCAACCTCGTGCGCCAGGACTGGGCCGAGATCTACCGCGTGCCGTACCAGCGCGTGTTCCGGCGCAACGTGCCCGAGATGTGCCGCGGCTGCGCCTACGAGCGCTCGTGTCAGGGCGGCTGCAAGGAGAGCGGCTACGCGACCTTCGGCTCGCACACCCACGTCGAGCCGTTCATCTACCTCGCGCAGCACCCGGAGTGGCGCGACGCGGTGGCCGGCGCGATCACGCAGGATGAGGTCGTGCCGATGGAGCGCCTGCGCAGGCGCGGCCCGCCGAAGCCCGCCGTCGCGCCGGAGGCCCCGTGAGCGCCGCGGGCGGGCGGACGCCCGCGGTCCTGCTGATCTCGCCGGGGATCATCAAGTGGACCGACATGGACTTCGGGCTCCCGCACCTGGTGAGCGTCGGCGGCTACCTGCGCGCGCACACCGGCGTGCGCGTCGAGCTGCTCGATCTCAACTACGAGGGCGGCGATCACAAGCAGCTGCTCGAGACGCTCGCGCGCCTCGGGCCGTACCTGATGATCGGGCTGTCGTGCTACTCGAGCTTCGACTACATGCGCGTGATGACGCTGGCGCGCTTCCTCAAGCGCCACTACCCGGACGTGCCGCTCGTCACCGGGGGCTACCACGCGAGCGCGCTCCCGGGCGACGTCGTGTACGAGGGCGGGCCGTTCGACGCGGTGGTCGTCGGCGAGGGCGAGCGGCCGATGCGGCGGATCGTCGAGCAGCTGCTCGGCGGCGGCGCGCTGACGCCGGGCGTGCACGGCCCCGATCAGATCGAGGATCTCGACGAGCTGCCGCCGTACCAGTGGGAGCTGCTGGGCCGCTACTGGCCGCGGGCCAAGGCGATCGGGCGCAAGTTCCAGATCTACCTCGCGCGCGGCTGCCCGTATCACTGCACCTTCTGCATGGAGCGGGCGAAGAGCGGCTACAAGTGGCGCGCGTACACGGCCGAGCGCGCCGTCGACGAGCTGCGGCGCCTGAGCACGTTCACCGACCTCGGGCACTGGGTCATCAACGTCGCCGATCCGCTGTTCGGCTTTAACCGGCGCTGGCGCAGGACCGTGCTCGAGGGGATCATCCGCCACGAGCTGTTCCCGCGCCAGTACTGGACGCTGACGCGCTCGGACGACCTGGTCGACGACGACGTCGCGCTGCTCGCCAAGGCGCGCTTCTCGATCGGCATCGGCCTCGAGAGCGGCAGCCCCGAGATGCTCGTGCGCATGCAGAAGGGCAACAAGCCCGAGCAGTACCTCGAGGCCATCCAGCGGCTCGCGCGGCTGAGCCTCAAGCACGGGCTCAACTGGGCGACCAACATCATCATCGGGCACCCCGGCGAGACGCCCGAGACGCTGCGCGAGACTCGCGACTTCATGCGCCGGCTGTTCACCTCGGCCGGCGAGACCTGTGGTTGGCTCTCGATCGATCCGTTCCGCCTGTACCCCGGCGCGCAGGTCCACGAGACCATGCAGACGTGGAGCGCCGAGCACGGCGCGCGCTTCTATCACCCGCGCTGGTGGACGCGCTGGTACGACGGCCCGTTCCGCGCCGAGCACATCGACCCGAGCCGCGCGCTCGACTTCGAGGGCCGCGTGCGCTTCATGTACGAGGCCTACGCGCCGATCGTGCAGGAGATCATCCGCCGCTTCCGCGGCCAGGGGCGCTCGGTCGATCGCGTGTTCGCCCGCAGCCTCGCGGAGCAGGCCAAGCAGATGAGCCCGACGACCCGCGACTACATCCTGCGGCAGGGGCAGCGGGCCAAGGCCGCGCTCGCGCGCGAGCGCCCCAGCCACGGGCTGGTGCGCCACAAGCCGACGGTGCACGTGCCGATCGGGCTGCACGTGAAGGACCCGTGGGTGCGGCGCCGCGAGGAGGCGGTCCGGCGGCTGCTCGAGGACGGCGTGCTGCGGACCGCCGATCTGATCGAGGCGCTCCTGCAGGTCGCGCCGGAGCGCTACATGGCCGAGGACGACGCGCAGGCGCTGCTGCTCGATCGCCTCCCGCGCCTGGACGCGCCCGAGGGCGCGCTGCCGCCGGCGCTCGGGGTGCGGCTGCTCGCCATGGGCCTCGAGGCGCTCGAGCCGGCGATCGGCGACGTCGTCGCCGACATGACCGCAGTGACAGGTTATACCGCCGCGGTGCTCGCGGGCCTCGTCGGCGAGGCCGGGCGCGTGCTCGCGGTGCACCCGTCCGCGGGCGGGTCGGGGCAGCGGGTCGCCGAGTCGCTCGCGGCGCTGCCCCGCGTCGAGCTGATCTGCCAGGAGCTCGCGTGGGGCCTCGACCCGCCCGAGCCGCTCGACGGGATGTGGATCGGCGCCGCGCTCCCGCGCTTCCCGAGCCGCTGGCTCCCGCGCCTGCGCGATCCGGAGGGCCGCGCGATCGCGTTCCTCGGCCCGCGCTTCCGCCCGCAGGATCTCGTGTCGCTGACGCGCCGCGGCGAGGCGCTCGAGGAGCGCGTCGTCGCGCGCGCGCGCGTGCCCGTGCTCGCCGGCCCGGCAGCTGGATCGCGGCGCGCCAGGCCGCGCCGCGTCGCGAGGACGTCGCGGCCGCGCGCGCCGGATCGGTCTGACCGATGGAGCAGATCGACGAGCGCGCGGACGAGCTGATCCAGCTCGAGCGCAGCGAGCACGCGGCGCTCTGCTACCACGTGCTCGCGCACCTCGATCTCGGGCGCGACGCGGCCTCGATCTACGACCGCGCGCGGCCGCAGCGTCCGTGGGTCGCGGCGCTGCGGACCGCGTACGCGCGCGCGCCGGGTCGGCTGCGGCTGCAGTTCATGGGCGTCGAGGCCACGTCGCGCGCCGAGCTCGAGGGCTGGCTGCGCGGCCCGGGACTCGATCCGGCCCTGCGGGACGCGCCCGGCCAGGCGCTCGCCGAGGCGTTCCTGCGCGCGCTGGCGCAGGAGCGCCCGCGGGTCGCCGTCGGGGGCGCGCTCGAGCGCGAGCGCGAGCGCGAGCTCCTGGGCGCGATCACCCGCCTCCGCGCGGTGCTGTGGGAGACGACGACCGGCCCGCCGCCGCTGACCATCGTCGACTGCCCGGCGCTCGGGTGGTGCAGGGCGCGCGAGCCATCGCGGCCGCGGCGGCGCCGCGCCGCGCCGGGTCGTCGGCGTCTCGCTCGCGCGCCCGGCGGAGCACGTGATCCTTCAGGTCTTCCACGAGGAGACGCACCGCGTCACGGATCCGCTCGTGCTGCGCGGCCGGTCACATGGCGCAAGGGACACGCGGGTCGGGCAGCCGGGGCACGCGCTGCACGAGGAGCTCGAGCGCGCCGCGGTCGAGGCCGGGCAGGCGATCATCGACGTCCGCGCGCCGGAATTGCGGGCCGCCTATCACCGCTGGCGCGCGCGCTTCGGCGTCGCGTGAGGCCGACGAGCCGCTCACGTCGCGTCAGCTTGCGAGCGCGGCCCGGGGCGGTGGATACTCGCGGATATCGCCTCGCGAGGTCCCCAGTGCAGATTAGCAAGCTACCCATGAGCATCCTCGTCGGCCTCGAAACCGTCGCCGGCACGACCGGCTGCAACGGCGTCGGCCCCTGTCTCGACGTGCCCGCAGAGACAGAGACGGCCAGCGGCACAGAGGGCGCCACCGAGGTCTCGACCGGCCCGTGCCTGAGCCCGCCGATGAGCACCACCGAGGGCACCACCGCGGGCACGGGCTCGGGCTCCTCGGGCGGCGAGACGACGATCGGGCCGTGCCTCGACTACCCGCCGCCGACCACCTCCTCGCCGACCTCGACCGGCTCGACCTCGGACGCGACCGACACGGATCCGACGACCACGGGCACGTCGACCGGCACGATGACCGAGACCTCGACCGGCCCGTGCCTCGACTTCCCGCCGACGACCGGCGGCTTCATGCCCGAGGACGAGGGGCCCGAGAGCAGCCCCGAGGAGCAGACCCGCAAGGCCGCGATCGATCGCGTGCTCAGGGCCAGCGCGCTCCCGGCCGACGTCAAGGCCCGGCTGCGCGCGCGCATCAAGAACGACCAGGGCTGAGACCCACGGAGCGCCGTGCAGACCACACGCATCCCCTTCCACATCCTCGTCGGCCTCAGGCTCACCGTGGGCGCGGACGCCTGCGGAGGCGTCTCCGCGTGCCTCTCGATGGCGCCGACGGACAGCTCGACCGCGAGCTCGACCGACACGACCGAGGGCGTCTCGAGCACCAGCGCGGGCACCTCCGCGGGCACCTCGGGCAGCAGCGCGACGACGGACATCTCGACCGGCCCCTGTCTCGGGGCGCCGTACACCACCGAGGATCCGCCGGCGACGAGCAGCGAGAGCGACACGGGCACCGGCTCGACCTCGGACACGACCGCGACCACGGGCGAGACGGACACCAGGACGACCTCGGCGACAGCACCACCACGGGGCCGTGCCTCGCGCCCATGCCGACCGGCGACGTGCTCCCTGACGATCCGCTCGCGCCGCCCCGCGCCGAGGAGCTCGAGGAGCCCGGTCGCCGCGCCGTCATCGAGCGCGTGCTCTCCCGGGATGACCTGCCGGCGGACGTGCTCGCGCGCGCCTGCGTACGCGTACGCTGCGGGACGACTAGACGCCCGCGTCGCGTGACGCCATGCAGCTCAGCCGCCTCCCAGTCAGCATCATCGTCGGCCTCGGGCTCGTCGCGGGCGCCGAGGTCAGCTGCGCGCCGTGCCTCAAGTACGCGTCGACCGAGAGCGAGAGCGAGGCGACGACCGCCGGCGCCTCGGCGAGCACGACGACCGCCGCGACCTCGTCGTCGTCCTCGTCCTCGGCCGGCACCGGGGGCACAGGCGACGCGACGATGACCCCGTGCCTGAAGTACGACCTCCCGCCGGAGGTCACGACCGGCCCCTGCCTGGGTCAACTCTCCCGACGGGCACCGGGGACGCGACGGGCACCGGCACCGACTCGGACAGCGACAGCGACAGCGACAGGACCGGCACGCGCGGCGGGGAGACGACGACCGGCCCGTGCCTCGTGCCGCCGCTCGAGGGCGACGCCACGGCCGAGCCAGACCGAGCGACGCGCGCCGCCGCGCCAAAACGTCCCGCGCGGGCGGTGATCGAGCGCGTGCTCTCGGCGAGCGCGCTGCCTGACGACGTCGTCGTCGCGCGCTCCGCCAGCGGCTCACCGCGTCGACGGAGTAGCGCGTGCAGGGCGGGCCTGCGCGATCAGTAGCCGGCGCAGAACTCCCACATCGGGTCCTCGACCGCCGAGATCACGAGGTCGGCGGAGACCTCGACCGTCTGCTGATCGGGGGTGTTCATGACGACCGTGAGCGTCGCGCCCACGCCGTCGAGGACCGCCTTGTCAGGGATCTCGTCGTCCAGGAGGAGCTGGATCGTGTACGTGTAGGTCACGTAGGTCGAGTAGTCGGTGTCGCTGTCCTCGCAGCCGATGAAGGTGCCGTAGTCGTTGAGCTGCCACAGGTGCCCGTCAGGCGCCTCGGGGTAGCCCGCGATCTCGAGCGTCACGTCGAGATCGCTGTAGTCGCTGTCGGGCTCGTAGCCGCCCACGTAGGGCGCACCTCGAACATGAACGAGCCCTGGAACCCTGCAGATCAGCGTGAGCGGCTGGCCGTCCGCGAGCGGCTCGCCGTCGTTGATCACCTCGAGCCAGGGCGCGTCGCTGCCGGTCGAGTCGCCCGTCGTCCCGAGCTTGCAGAACTGCTCCTCGGCGCCGGTCGTGCCCGCCGTCGTCGCGCCCGTGCCCGCCGTCGTCGCGCCCGTCGTGCCGCCCGTCGTCGCCGTCGCGTCCGGCTCCTCGATCCCTCGGTCGAGGTCGCCGCGGTCGGGTCGCTCGTGGCGTCGGTCCCGTTGCTCGTCGAGCCGCCGCCGGGGTCGCACGCGCCGGTCGCCGCCGCGGGCAGCAGGAGCGAGAGCGAGAGGGCGGTGCGTACAAGCGGGCGCGCGTCAGACCAGATCATGCTGCTGAGAGTGCAGGGCGCGGCGCGGGCGCGCAAGCGGGAATTCTACACACCTGTCCGAACAGTCATGAAGAAACGCGCCGGGATCAGCCGGGCGTGTAGACGAGCGCGACGCCGACGTGGGGCGGCGGCCCGAGCAGGCTGCCGCCGACCGCGACGCGCACGCCGTCGGCGAAGCCCGTGACGGCGTGCAGGAAGTGCATCGTCGGGCTGTCCTCTGGTTCGGGCGAGAAGCCGCCCGGCGCGAGGCGCCAGATCGTCCCCTGCGCGCCCACGACCGTCGCCACGCCGTCGGCGTCGACCCACACGCCGCTGAGACCGGGCTCGCCCGTGAGCGTCATGCCGGTCCAGCCGGCGCCATCCCAGCGGCTCAGGCGCGCGCTCGATCGCCCCCCGACCGCGATCGCGTCGCCGGCCCCGCGCCCCCACACGCTGATCAGATCGGCGATCGACTCGTTGGCCTGCTGCGTCCACGTCTCGCCGTCGCGGTGCAGCTGGACCCCGAGGTCGCCGACCACGTGGATGTCGTCGACGCCCGATCCCCAGACCTTGAACAGCCCCTTGCTGTCGCCCTCGATCGCCGGCAACGCGTCGTCGGCCCACGCGCCCGCCTGACGGCGCAGCAGCGTCGGCACGCCGGACACGCCGTCGCCGCCCACGGCCCACAGCTCGTCGTCCGACGGCCCCCAGACGCCCCACAGCGTCTGCGTCGTCCCCGACGACTCCGCGCTCCAGTCCGCGTCCTCCGGCGCGCGCGACAGGATCACGCCGCGCTCCCCGACGGTCCACACGCGCGTCGCCGTGCCGTGCACCCAGTTGAGGCGCGGCGTCGCGTCCGGCACCAAGACTGGCTCCCACGCCTCGCCGTCGAAGTGAAACGCCCGCCCGAAGCCATCGTCGTCGCCGAACGCAGGCTGCCCGCCGACCGCGTAGACATCGGCGCTCGTCCGCCCCCACACGCTCAGCAGCGCGCCGTCAGGCGGGCCCAGGCTGAGCGAGACAGCCCAGCCGGCGCTCGCGCCCGTGGTCGCGGTCTCGCTGGTCGCGTCCTCGCCCGTCGACGCGACGCCGCTCGTGGCGTCGGAGCTCGCCTGCGTCGCGCTCTCGTCGACGCCCGCGTCGCCGCACCCGAGCGACGCGCTCGAGAGCGCGAGCAGCAGGGCGCTCGATCGGGCCGCGCGGCGCACCTTCGCAATATGCCTGAACAAACAGGCGCGATCGAGCGGCGCGCGACGTCGACCTCGCCGCGCGCCGCGGGCGAGGCGAGCGCCCGCGGTCACGACGTCCGGCGCGAAATCGACGCGGCAGGCGTCACGAGGAGCTTCGCCGCGGGCGGCCCGCCGAGGTCCGGTCACGTCGCGCTCGACGGCCGCGCCTGCTGCCGCTCCTCGTCCTGGAGCGCGCGCAGGTGACGATCATGGATAAACGGCCCGAACGGCACGAGCCCCGCGAAGAACGCGAGCGCGCCGCGCCCGATCCCCAGCTCGTGCTGTTCATGACGCCGAGGATCGCCAGCGAGTACAGGATGAACAGCACGCCGTGCGCCCAGCCGGCGACCATCACCGCCTCAGGGTGCCCCGCGAGGTACTTCAGCGGCATCGCGATACCGAGCAGCACGAGAAACGACACCCCCTCGAGGAGGCCGATGCCGCGGAGTCGTCCGATTGGCGTGTTCCACATGGTGTCCTCGATGATCTCCCGCAGTCCGGCGCGGAGCGTAGCAACGCGCGGAGGGCAGGGGAAGCGGGGAGCGGCGTCGTGTCGCGCCCCCTCGCGCGCCCACGCACGCGGAAACCCAGTACGATCGGCCCCGTGCACCGCCTGCTCAAGCGACAGATTCGCAAGCATCTGCGGGTGGACGGCGAGCCGCCGGCGGAGCTGGCGACGCTGCTCGACGCGATCGATCGCACCTACCGCGCCTACGACGACGATCGCAAGCTCATCGAGCGCTCCCTTGACCTCAGCTCCGCGGAGATGCGCGCGCTCAACGAGGACCTCCAGGCGCGCACGCGCGAGCTCGAGGAGAACCTGGAGCGCGTGCGCGCCATGCAGCAGCAGCTGATCATGCAGGAGAAGATGGCCGAGCTCGGCACGCTCACCGCCGGCATCGCCCACGGGATCAAGAACCCGCTCAACTTCGTCAACAACTTCGCGACGCTCTCGATCGAGCTGCTCGAGGAGCTCCGGGCCGCGACCGCGTCGTGGCGCGCCGCGCTCGACGATGAGGAGCGCGAGGAGACCGACGAGCTGGTCGAGCTGCTCACCGGCAACCTCGGCAAGATCCTGGAGCACGGCACGCGCGCGGACCGGATCGTCCGCGGCATGCTCATGCACTCGCGCGACAAGTCCGGCGACTTCCGGCCGACGAACCTCAACAAGCTGCTCGAGGAGTACCTCAGCCTCGCGTTCCACACCGCGCGCGCCCAGGACAGCGCGCTGCAGGTCGAGCTGCAGCTCGAAACCGACCCGACGCTCGGGCGCGTCGACCTGATCCAGGCCGACATGGCGCGCGCGTTCCTCAACATCCTGGGCAACGCGTTCTACGCGACCCGCGAGCGCGCGCGCGGGGAGGGGGCGGAGTACCGCGCGGTCGTGCGGGTCTCGACGCGGGCCGCCGGCGCGCGCGTCGAGGTGCGGATCCGCGACAACGGCACCGGGATCCCGGACGCGCTGCGCGCCCGGCTCTTCACCCCGTTCTTCACGACCAAGCCGGCGGGCGAGGGGACCGGCCTCGGCCTCTCGATCACCCACGATATCGTCGTTTCCGTCCACCGCGGATCGCTCGCGGTCGACTCCGTGCCGGGCGAGTACGCCGAGTTCATCGTCTCGCTGCCGCGCGTCGCGACGCGGCCGTTACAAACCTGACTCTATAAACATAATTATCAGACATGACTATATAGACTGGTCTAACCGAACGCGTTGACAGCCTCAGGGGCGCGCGCAATAGTGTCCCCGCATGTCGGCGGCGCACGCACACTCGCTGGACGTCCCGCGGATCCTGCTCGTCGACGACGAGCAGGACGTGGAGCACCTGTTTCGTCAGCGGTACCGACGGGAGCTGCGCAAGAAGCAGCTCGAGATGTACTTCGCGCACAACGGCGCGGAGGCGCTCGAGTTCCTCGAGCGGCACCCGAGCGTCGACCTCGTCGTCACCGACATCAACATGCCGGTCATGGACGGGCTGACGCTGCTCGGCGAGCTCAAGAGCCAGCACCCGACCGTGAAGTCGGTGATCGTGTCCGCCTACCACGACATGCGGAACATCCGCCTCGCCATGAACCGCGGCGCGTTTGACTTCCTCACCGATACGGCGATCGGCGCGTAAGCGCGTGTGATCCTGGCGGGTTAACGCCGCGCGGCGACGCGCTGCCACGCGAGCGCCCGGCGCCGCGCGGCGCGCGGGCGCGCGGGCGCGCTCCAGCGGCGTCGACCACGAGGAGACAGACCGCCTCGGCGAGCCGCGCGGGACTCATCGCGAACGCGCGTCGATCGACCTGGTCGCGGCAGGACGAGCGCGCGCGCGTCTGCGATGATCCGGGTGCCCCGCCGGAGGCTCCCCATGCGACTCACCCCATCGTGCTCCTGGCCGTGACGACATGCGCCCGCGACCGGACCCCTCGCCGAGCGCCGCGGTCGCCACCCGCGCCCATCACCGCCAGTCGAGGCGCCCGCGCCCGCCCCGACGCCGGCCGAGCCAGCCGAGCCAGCCGAGCCGGCCGCCCCCGCGGTGACGATCCCGAGCGAAGGACCCGGATCGCTGGAGTGCTGTGAGGCGATCGAGACCGCGGGACCCGCCGTCGAGGTCTCCGCCATGATCTCGGCCGTCGAGCGCGCGGGCTTCGCGTGCCTGGAGCTGGCCGACGCGAAGTCGGCCCAGCGAGCCGTCAGCGCGTGCATACGCAAGCTCGGCCGCGCGACCGTGAAGGCCTGCGTCGTGGTCGACGATCCCGAGATGCCGAGCTGCGCGGCGCAGACGTACGCGGCGACCGTCGACGACCGGGTGCTGCTCGGTCTCGGCTCCGACCTCCAGCTCGAGGACTACGGCTGGAGCGTCGTGGAGCTGCGGGCCGGCGAGGCGCACGTGCTCTACCCGCACGGCGCTCCCTACGTGAACCCCTACTGCGACGACGAGGAGGCGCGCGAGCCCGGCCGCGACGCGGAGCTCGCAAAAATTCCGGCCCACGTCGAGCGCGCGCCCGAGGCCGTCCGGCGCTGGATCTGCTCGGGGCCGCCCGGCTGAGACGCGCTCGCAACCAGCCGCGCGACGGACCCCGTTGGCCCGAGGAGCGAGCTCGTGCCGAACAGGCGCCCGACGATCGCTCTCGTGAACGGCCGCCCGCGCGCCGAAACGTCGTACTCGCGCGCTGGCGCTTCAACAGGCGCTGGCTCGTCCGGGGCCCGCGGCCGTTCGCGCGCTCGCCATATACCTGGCCCAACAACCATGTTTACCAGGAATTTACGAGCCCCGCGATCACGCATAGACTGCCCGAGTGGCCAGCTTCACGCGCCACGCTGGAGGTCCGAAGTGTCCACGCAGTCTCGCGCCATCAACCTCTCCGCCGACGCGATCGAGGCGGCCCGCGCGACCGGGGAGCTGCGCCGCGCCGCGTTCGCCATGGGCTGATTCTGGGGACCTGACTCCCGGTTCGGGAGCATCTCCGGGGTCGTCCAGACCCGCGTCGGCTACGCCGGCGCCGCCGCCCCGACGCCGACCTATCGAGACATCCGTGGCCACGCCGAGGTCGTCCAGGTGGTCTTCGATCCCGCGGTCGTCGACTACGCCGAGCTGCTCGATCGCTATCGCCGACACCACACGCCGCGGCGCCGCGCGGGGCAGTACCGATCGATCCTGTTCCCGGCCGACGAGCGCGACCTGCTCGAGATCCAGCGCTACCTCGCGCGCCTCCCCGGCGACGCGCGGCCCGAGATCATCGCGCCGAACACCCTCGAGTCGCGCTTCTGGGACGCCGAGGACTACCATCAGAAGTACCGGCTTCGACGCGAACGAGCGCTGGTGGGCGTCCTCGAGGACGAGCTGGGCGCGGACTGGGATCGCTGGACGATCGCCACGAAGCTCAACGCGCGCGGCGACCCGAGCTTCGACCTCTCGCCCTGGATCGCGGCGCTCTCGCCGGCGGCCCTGCGCGCGCTCGGCCTCGCGTGAGCGACCGCGGCGATCCCACGTCTCGCGTTCGCTCGAGAGGCGACCGGTCGGGCGGCTCGTCTCCCGCGCGCGGCCGCGCGCCGCGAACGGACGTCCGCGCGCGGGTAATGGATGAAGACAATGGGACATGTTTCAAAGCGCGCGCCGCGTGAGGACGCGGACCTCCGGCGCGTCGCGTCGTCGTTGACCGGCGCGAGCCACCGTGAATAGGGTGTCGCCGTCCTATGGTCCGCCGTACCCGTGTAGTCCTCCCCCGTCGTCAACTCCTCCTCTCCGCGGGCGCGCTCGCCGGCGCGACGCTCGTCGCCCGAGCCGCGCGCGCCGGGGAGCTCAAGTCGGCCGCGCTCGCGCAGCCCGTGAAGCCGCTCAACCTCCACCGCTACTTCGTTCGCTTCGACGTCAACGGCGCGACGATCAAGACCGGCAGCCCGACGGTGAAGCTCGGGCGCGAGCGCCTGAACCCGGGCGAGTGGATCGAGTGCGCACGCGTCAGCTACGGGCTCAAGCGCGACATCGGCACGGGGGCGCGCGTCTCGGGCCACACGCACTACGACCGCATCGAGTTCGACCGGGCCGGCGGACCCGGCTTCCCCGCGCTGACGAAGGCGCTCGAGCTCGACGCGCACAAGCACTACACGCACATCGGCTTCGACTGCCCGCAGGGGCCCGCGACGCCGATGCTCCTGCAAGCGCTCGAGCGCGGCCACACGGTCAACTGCACGATCCGCTTCTTCCACAACCGCCGTGACGGCCAGGAGGAGAAGTACATGGAGATCGTGAGCACGGACGGGCGACTCGCGGGCGTCAAGCTCGGGGATCCGGCGCGCCTCGACCCCGAGCGCGGCGAGATCATCGAGGGTGAGTCGCGCCAGCTCATCCACTACGCGTTCCACGAGCTGCAGCTCGATCACGTCGGCGAGGACGGCAGCACGTCCGCGCACTTCGACTGGTCGGGCGCGAACCAGGGGTGAGCGCGGACCAATCGACTCGAGCGCCGAGCCTCACTACATGGCGTTCGCGCCAGGCACCCCGCGAGCGCTCGATCCCGCGGTGATCGAGTGCGTCACCACGAGAACGAGAAGCCGCCGAGCAGCCCGAAGGTGCAGCGCGAGTGCTCGTTGAGCTCCAGCAGCGTGTCGCCCTTCCAGTCCGTGCTGAACCGTCGGTCGTCCTCGAGGCAGAGCATCCGCGCGCGCCCGATCAGCTCAATGTAGCGCTCGTAGAGGCGCAGGCGCAGGAAGTCGACGTGCGCGCCGAAGCCGAAGTCATAGGCGCCCAGCAGCGCGGCGTCCTGTCGGCGCGTCGGGAACCCCCACGCCCCGTCGAGCCCGAAACCGAGCGCGACCAGCGGCTTCCGCGAGAACACCTCCTTGCGCGGACGCGAGAGCCACGGCGTCACCACGGTGCCCGTGAGCAGCAGACGCGTGTACAGGCGCGTCTCGGGCTCCGATCGGCTCGCGCCGGTGCCCCCGTTAATCGGGTAGGCGGGCGTCAACGACTGTGAGCCGCCGACCAGGGCGTCGAAGCGCCAGCCGCGGGCGCTCTTGAACGGGCGGTACGAGAGCCCCACGTGGAGCTCTCCCGCGTACATGACCCCGCTCGATCGTCGCGCGTCGCCGGGCGTGACGACGTGGTGCAGCCCGGCCGGGTACAGCGCGACGGTGAAGTAGACGCGCCGCGCGAGCTTCTCCGGGTGCTCGAGCGCGATCCTGCCGTTCGTGAGCACCGCCGTACCCGGGCGGTAGTCGTGATCGCCGTAGTAGCGGTAGATGATCTCGTCGTTGCAGATCGCGTTCGGCGCGCGAATATGCAACTCGGGGGTCTTCGGCCAAGGCTTCTGCGTCGAGAGGTCGAGCGACTCTCGGCCCTTGGACTGCGAGGAGAACTCGACGCGGCGGATGAAGTCGTTGTTGACCTGAAGGTGATCGTACGGCCAGAGCTCGTCACGGCACCACCTCCTGCGGGCTTCGGGCTCGTCGCACTGATTCAGCTGCTGGCGATCCTTGACGTAGGAGTGGAGCTTCGCGTCTCGCTTCTTCTTCTTCTGCTTGTCCTTCTCCTTGATCCAGGGGTCGAGCTGTACCCGGATCGTCCGCTCCTGCCGAGGGACGTAGCCGCCGACGCGACCCGAGATCCGCCCCAGACGCTGCGTCCACTGCTTCTTGTTGCGCGACTGCTCGGAGAACACGAGCTCGACGCCCTTCGCGCTGAACTCGACGTAGGGGACCTTCTCGCTCGCCGGGCACTCGTAGTAGCAGAGCGCCTCCGCCTCGCGCGCCTCAGTCACGCTCTCGCTCGTGACGACGCCGTGGGGTCGCTGGTCGTCCGGTCGCGCGACCCGCTCGCTGAGGTTACGGCAGGCGACGCCCGACTCCGCGAGCTGCGCCTTGGGGCATATTCCGCTGGGGAGGTAGAGGCAGTCCTTCACGCGCCAGGTGAAGCCGAACTTGTGCACGCGCGCCGTGAGCTCGTCGGGCGGGAGGCTCGCGCCCCAGCTCGCCTCGAGCTCGGTCGCGTAGCGATCCGAGACATCGACCTCGCCCGCGCCGGCGCCTGCGTCCCCCTCGGACTTGGCGATGCACCACGGCCGTGATTGGTCGTTCTGGCACGAGTCGCGACGGACCCGGAACGTCAGGCGCTTCTCGCCGGTCCGGGCGTAGGGGAGCAGCACGGAGACGCGCTGATCGGCGAGCTGGCCGCGGACGCAGCGCGGCCCGAGCGGCCTGTCGAGCCCGTCGTCCCGCCCGCGCTCGTCGCCCGGCCGAGCATCCTCCTGCCGGCGGCAGCCCTCGCACGTCAGCGTGACCTCGTACTCCGGCGCGTCCGGATCGTCGGGGTGCTCGTCGGGCGGGACGATCGGTGGGAGCTTGACGGTCGTCCAGCTGCACCGTGGCTCGAGCCGCAGCGCGATGTCCTGCCCGCCCATCAGGCGCGCGTCGGTCCCGTCGACGTAGAAGCCACCGTTGACGCGCAGGATGAGCGCGTCGTGCTTGGGCGAGTGCGAGAGCCTGAGCTCGAGCACGGAGCCGTTGAGCTGCAGCTCCTCGACGCGGATTCGGTCCTCGGGGAGCCGCGAGCCGTTCGTCACCGACAGGACGAGCACGCGCCCGTCGTAGCGCCGCGGGCTCTCGCGCAGCCGCTTGGGGTCCTCCGCGCTGTTCGTCGCGCAACGGAGGAACGCGTGCTCGCGCTCCCCCTGCTCGGGACTGAAGAAGTCCTCGGTGACGATCCCGCGCAGGTGAAACTCCGGACGGCAGTCGGGCAGCTCGTCGGTCGAGGTGCACGCGTCGCGGTTCTGGCTGCCGCCGTTGCTCGCCAGCGCGACCACGCTCGCGGTCAGCTCGGGCCCGAGCTGCGCCTCGAGGAGCGCCCAGTGAATGCCGGTGCGCTCGTCCTCTGAGGTCGGCACGTTGACGTGCACGAAGTGCTCTCGGCCCGGCTGCGTGCTCGCGCGCAGCAGCCCGAGCGTGCGCAGGCTGTCGAGGCTGTGGGCGTCGGGCCCCTTGCCGAGGGAGAGCACACACGCGTGGGTCGGGAGCTGCGACGGGTCGTCGAGCGCCAGCTTCACGCGCAGCCGCGACGCCGGCGCCGCGCTCGCGGTCGCGCTGAGGCCGAGCGTCGTGAGCAGGGCGAAGAGCGCCGTCAGCAGGCACGCGAGCGCGCGGGCGCGCCCCGCCAGGCCACGGCGACCGCGTCGCGTCGTCAGCACGTTCTTCACTCGCACTTGAACACCGTGAGGACCTCGCACGACTGTCCTTGGTTCTGATTGAAGTCTCGCCGCCGCGCGTCGCTCGTCCGCTTCGTCGCGCACCCGCGCGGCGGCGGCGACTTGCGAGTCGGGCCCTCGCCGTACTCGTCGATCCAGCAGCGCCGCAGCGACCGAGGATCGAGCTTCACCGTCTCGAGCGCGAGGTTGACCGAGGCGTCGCGGACCAGCTCCGCGTTGACCGTCACGCGCGCCTTGAGCTCGTCCGCGCTCGCGCGCTCGTCCAGCAGCTCCGCGGGCCAGCACCCCCACGCCGGGAAGCGAGAGGAGTAGGGGCTGTCCAGCTCCTTCACGCGCTCCCAGGTCGAAGACCACGCGGCGTCCGGGTTCAGCTCGAGCTGATCGACGAGCTGCGTGTCGAGCCGCGCCCCGCCGGCGCCGTGCACCCACAGCGGCCCGATCACGAGCGCGCGGCGCGACGAGGGGTCGTCGACCTTGCACGTGACGATCCCGGCGAGCTCTGGGCCGCGCTCGGCCTCGGTCGCGAAGTCGTAGAAGACGCGGACGCGCTCCGCCATCAGGCGCGTCGGGATCGTGATCGTCAGCGGGGTGTCCGGCGCCTCGAAGCTCGCGGTGACGCGGAGG
Organism: Myxococcales bacterium; assembly: GCA_020633295.1. Lineage (GTDB taxonomy): Bacteria > Myxococcota_A > Polyangia > Nannocystales > Nannocystaceae > JACKDW01. The sequence goes on from JACKDW010000028.1 coordinate 65,251, forward strand.
CTGCTGCTCTCAAAGCGCGGCTTCGCGCTCGAGTCCACGAACGCGCTCGCCTCGACGCTGCAGATCCAGGGCGTCATCGCGGCGCTCCCCTGCGCGCTCAGCCGCTGCCACTCGGAGTCCCAGGGCAGCGCCCCCCGACCGCGCGCGGCGAGGCCTTGGAGCGCGTCGTACTCGTCCACGAGGAGGAGGCGCGTCGCGTGGAACTCGGTCCCCGCGCGCGGGCTCGGGCGATGACACGTCAGCTGCGCGTCGGCGGGCTGCTCCTCGTCGGTCCCGATGCGCGCGCTGATCGTCTCGGCGCGCAGCGTCGACGGGATCGGGACCGCCGGGGTCTTGCTGGTCGCGCGCGCGATCTCGAGCACCGCGCTGCGGAGCAGCTCCGCGCTGCGGTCGGGGTCACGGAGCGTGTCCTCGTTGATCGGGTAGCGGACCTCGCTCGCCGCGTCGACCGCGACGAAGATCGACTTGCTCGGGTCGTCCTCGACGATCAATCGCAGCCGCGAGTTGTTGGCGAGGAACTCCGTCTGCCACGGGTACTGGACCTCGTAGTCGCCCTTGATCACGTCCTGACCGGAGAACGCGGCGACCTTGACCGTCATGCGTGAGCGCTCGTCGAGCTCGCAGCGCTCGTTCGGCAGCAGCACCGCCCACGTCTCGAGCTGGTCGCGCTCCTTGCGGTCGTCGACCCGCACGCAGCGGCTGTGCTCGTCGACGTCAGCGCCGCTCGCGAGCCGCACCCACTTGCGCTCCGCGCAGTGGATCTCCAGCACCGGGGGCGAGAACCACGCCTCGATCCACGTCGCGGCGCGCCGCGGCGCTCGCGGGGCGCGATCGCTGCACGGGTTCCGTCGCGCCCGCGTCGCCTCCAGCTCCGCGCTCACCTCGCTCGGCCGGACCTCGAAGGTCGTCCGCTTGGCGCCGTCGATGTAGCTCTGCAGCGCGCGCTCCATGGTCGAGGCGCGGCCCACGAAGGTGAAGGTGTCGCTCGGCGCGAGCGTGTCGGCGCGGTCGCGCCCCGGGAGGTTCAAGACGACGTCGGCCGAGCTCGAATTGTATATCGTCGTCACGTTGTAGCGAACGAGCGCCAGGACGCCGGCGAGCACGAGCGCGCTCGCGAGGACGCTGCGGTACACGAGGAGGGTGAGGCCGAACAGCGGCAGGCGGGCGGGGCGGAGCGCGGTGACCGTGCGACGGACGAGGTAAATAGCGGCGCCGAGCAGCGTTACGCTGCTCAACCCGGTGACGGTGTCGGTGAGCGTCAGCCGCAGGCTCGAGAGCGGGAGCGCGAGCCCGAACGCGAGCAGCGCGACGGTGCCCGCGATGATGAGCATCGCGCACCAAGCGGACATCCTCGGGATCAGCCAGAGGGACGTGCGCGAGGTCGCGCCGTCACCGGACGCGCGCAGGCGGACGGTCGCGCGGAGCGGGAAGAATCGCGGCGAGCGCAGCTCGCACTCGTGGGACCAGGAGAGGCCCTCCTGGTCGCGCGCGTCCGGGTGAAGCTCGAGCTCCACGGGGAGCGCCCCGGAGGCGAGCAGGTGGGGGAACGGCGGGGAGTACCGGATCGCGCACGCGCGGGTGGGGAGCGCGTCGGACTTCTCAGCGCCGAGCGGGCCAAGCTCACGCCACCGGATCGCGACGCGCACGCGCTCGTTGGGCTCGCAGAACGTCCAGCACGAGCGGTCCTCGGCGCTCGCGGGGCGCCCGAGTATTTGTAGCTCAAGGGACATCGACCGCGCGCTCCCGCTAGTTCAGGCCCTTGGGGTGAATCCCAGTGCAGTAGCCGAGCGTCGTCCCCGAGAACTGGCACTCCAGGCCGCTGAGGTCCTCGTCCGCCGCGAGGTCGGGGAACGCCACGCGAGCCTGGTTCACGCAGTCCTCACGGTCCAGGCAGCGCAGCAGGCAGCGGTCGTCGATCTCGTCCGTCTCGTCGATCTCGACCGCGGGCGCGAGGACGCAGCTGCCGAGCGTCGTGTACGGGGCCTCGGCCAGCGCGGTGCTCCACAGGCAGGTCTTCAGGTTGTTCTCGGCGCGGTCGCAGGGAATCTCTCCCTCGATCGCGAGCCGCTCATCCTGATCCAGGACCCCCGTGACCGCGGGCGACAGCAGCTGCGTCGCGGCGACGATCTCGTGGTCGTTGTAGGCCCAGCAGCCCGTCAGCAGCGTCGTGACCGGCGCGCCCGCGCCCGCCGTGCCTCCGCAGGACTGCGCGAGCGTGTCGAGGTCCTCGCGCGTCGGCGCGTACGTGAGGCTGGGGTCGCGGAGATCAAACACCCCGTCGGGCTGCGAGCTCGTCGTGCGCGCGACGACGCAGCGATCGTAGTTGCGGATGTAGGTGCGGCTCCGCCCGTCCTCGTCTTGCGAGGACGCGAACGCCGGCGGGCAGATGAAGAGCGCGCACGTCACGGCGACCGCGTCGTCGGGCGCGCTCCACTCGAGCACGTAGACGTCCTGCGATATCTCGCCCTCGCTCGTCGTGGACAGCCGCGCCGTGGGGAACTCCGCCACGTTGAAGCCGCGGAGCAGCGCGTCGCGATAGCTGCTCACGCCGAGGGGGACGCGGCAACTGCCGGTCGTCGCCTCCGTGTTCTCAAACTCACAGATCGTGCCCATCGGGCAGTCCTCGACGTCTCGGCACTCGTCGAGGCACACCGAGTGGCCGACCGGCTCGCGGAAGCAGATGTCCCCTGCGCACGAGCCGAACTCGCTCTGGCCGCCACCGCAGGCGAGCGCGCTCGTCGCGGCCGCGGCCGCGAGCGTGAGCGCGGCCTGAATTGCGCGTCGGTACATGGGCCCGGACAGTCTCTCACACGGTCTCTCGACGATCGCGTGTTCGTATTCATCGAGGTGAATTACACCTTGGCAAGCGCCAGACTGCGGGCGCGCAGTATGTGAATACTGTTGGTAATATTCCCCGGTGGGCGAAGCCGCGCGCGCGGTCATCGACCTGCGGCGCGGGGCCGAGCGCGCGCGGTCTCAACGATGAAACGAGCGACGCGCGAGACCCGAACAGGGCTGTCGATCGGAGCGCGAGCGCGGGGCGCGTGTCGACTGCGGCGACCCGTGAGCGTGCGACGCGCGCGTTCCGCGATGGCGTGAGTGAGTCCATCGCGGCGCCCCAGGCGTCCTAAACAACTCGCTGACCACCGCTGCGCGCTCCGGCGAGTCGCGTCATTCGAGCGATCGAGAGGCGCGCAATTGTCTAACGATTCAGACGTCGCGGAGTCAACGGCGACTTCGTCGAAATGAGTGGACCACTCGACGACGCGGGCGCCCGCGCTAGGGCGCCCGCGCGGCGGCGTCAGGCAGCGAGAAGCGGTAGCCCACGCCGCGCAGCGTCTCGATGTTGGCGCCCGCAGGGCCGAGCTTCTTGCGCAGCCGCTGCACGTGCGTGTCGACCGTCCGCGTCGTGACATCCGCCTGCACGCCCCAGACATCGCTGAGCAGCGTGTCGCGGGTCTGAACACGCCCCTGGCGCGCGACCAGCGTCGTCAGCAGACGGAACTCGAGGGCGGTGAGGCTGACCCGGCGGTCCTCGACCCAGACCTGGTGACCGTCCATGTCGATGCGCAGCGAGTCGAGCTTGCGCTCGTCGCGGGGCGTCCGCACGCCGTGGCTGCGCCGCCGCAGGATCGACTTCGTGCGCAGCACCAGCTCGCGCATGCTGAAGGGCTTGGTTACGTAGTCATCGGCGCCGAGCTCGAAGCCGACGACGCGATCGATCTCGTCCCCGCGCGCGCTGACCATGATGATCGGCAGCGCGCGCGTGCGATCGGCCTGGCGGAGCCGCCGGCAGATCTCCGTACCGGACATGTCCGGGAGCATGAGGTCGAGCAGCACGATGTCGGGCAGCGGGTTCTGCTCGAGGCGCTCGAGCGCGGCGCGCCCGTCGTAGGCCGCGAGGACGCGGTAGCCCTCGCGCTCAAACGCGAAGCGGAGCGAGTCGACGAGGTCAGGCTCGTCGTCGACGATGAGGAGGGTCCCCGTCACCATGGGGCGCTCGTCCGCGCGGTCCGTCGCGTGGGGCTGCATCGGTTGTGGAGCTTGTGTCACGAGTCACCGCCGCGGAGCCGGTAGGCGATCAGCTTGAAGGTGTGGGTCTCGTCGTGCTCGACGACGGACGCGAGCAGGCGGAGGCGGAGGAGCGCGGAGGCGTCGGGCGAGCGCACGACCAGCGTCGGCGTGCGGTGCAGCGTCACGCCCTCGCGTCGCTCGACGCGGTCGGGCTCGACGCCCGCGAACTCGTAGGCGCGCCCGCCGTGGAGATCGAGGATGTGCCCGAGGTCGTCGTCGCTCTCGCCGCGCTGCATGCTCCACAGCAGATCGGGGCCGATCTGCCGCGCGCTCTCGTGGTTGCTCAGGACCTCGAACAGCCGCGTCTTGAACTCGGCCTCGGTGATCGCTAGGCGCCGCAGCGCCTCGACGTCGCGGGCGTTGAGCGCCTCTACGACGCGCCGCCCGAGCTGCTCGAGGCTCTCGCTGCCGTCCGCGAGCGGGGCGTCGCCGAGCTCGACGCGCGGCGCGTCCGCGACGGCGGTCGCGGCCTCGGCGTCCGAGACGACCGCGACATCGCCCGAGCAGGCGCACTGCAGCGCGAGCGCGAGCGTCATCGTAATTCGCAGCCAGTGGCGCATTGCGTCGGCGGGCGGGAGAGCGGGGAGCAGCATGGGTGGAGACTGGTCAGGGCGCCGACGCGAGCGTCGACGCCCCGACGCGACGGCGCGCTAGTTGCTGGCGAAGTTGGTCCAGCTCGCGGTCGTCCAGTTCGAATCCCGCGCGGCGCCGACGCCCGCGGCCTCGGGCGCGCCGGGCGTGATGTCCGGCGACGTCCAGGTCGCGCTGGCGAGCTGCGGATCGACGAACATGTTGCCGTTCGCCGCGTCCTCGACCCACGCCTGCAGCGTGAAGGTCGAGCCGTCGTCGGTGTTCCACTCGTCGCCGACGAGCCCGTTGTTCCAGAAGATGTTGTTCTGGACCACGATCTTGCCGGCGAGCGCCTCTGCCTCGGTCTCGGGCTCGGTCAGGTCGATCTGGGCGCCGTCGAAGTTCGTGATGATCGAGCTGTGGAGCTCGCCGTTGGTGCCCTCCTTGAAGCGCACGCCCGCGCTCTTGGTGTCACCGGTGCCGCCGCTGCCGACGGCGGTCGCGTAGCTGATCACCGGGGCGGTCCGCGGCGTCGCGCCGAGGTTGGTGCCCTGGTTCGAGATCTCGAAGGCGTAGTTGGCGACCACCGGATCCTGGTGCACGAACAGGTAGTCGAGGTTGCCGCGGAAGCCCTGGTCGATGTCGAAGGAGTCGTCGAGCGAGCCCGAGGAGATCAGGTAGGAGGCGTTGAACGTCCCGCCGAACCACTCGAAGCCGTCGTCCTGGCCCATGTGGACCTGCACGTGATCGACCGTCGTGCCCGAGCCGCAGGCGTAGAAGGTGATGCCGTTGAGCTCGTTGTCGGTCGTCAGCTCGTAGCCCGCGAACTCGACGCGGACGTACTGCAGCGTGCCGCAGCTGTAGGCGTCGTCGCTGCCGCCGTAGGTGAACTCGCCCGCGAGGCCCTCGGCCTGGCCGGCGGTCGCGAGGTTCGTCGACGCCTCACCGAGGAACACGATGCCGCCCCAGTCGCCGCGGTTGCGCGAGCCCGCGGGCTGGCTCGAGGTGAACACCACGGGCTCCGTCTCGGTGCCGACCGCCTCGAGCTTCGCGCCCTTCTGGATGATCAGCGCGCTGCCGTTGCGGCCCAGGACCGTGACGCCGGCCTCGACCGTCAGCGTCGCGCCGCTGTCGACGACGACCTGGCCCTTGAGGATCTTGCCGCAGGTCCAGACGGTGTCCTCTGTGATCGGGCCCTCGACGTCCACGTCGCACTGCTCGCTGCCGTCGGTGCCGCCGGACTCGCTCTCGTCCGAGGAGTCGGTGCCGCCGCCGGAGTCACCGCACGCCCCGAGCAGCGCGAGCGGGAGCACCAGGGAGCAGGGAAGAATCAGCCAATTGCGGAGTTTCATCGGTCTCTCTTGTTCCGTTGGAAAGCGCGTCGGCGCGTATATACTCATGAGCCGTGACGGCCTCCTGACGCGCCCGTGACAGGTGTGTCAACAATCGACTCGGTCACGAACTCGTCACACAGGCTCAGAACTTGTAGCTGAGCCCGAGCGAGAAGCTCACGCCGCGGCGCACGCGGTACAGGACCCTCTCGTCGCTCGTCCCGTGCCACTGCACGCGCTCTTCCTTCCAGTTGAGCATGTTGGCGGCCTTGAAGTCGAGGTGCAGGCCCTTGTACAGGCGCTGCTCGGCCACGAAGTCGAGCGTGTGGATCGGGAGCAGGTAGATGTCGTCGAGGCCACCCGCGCCGACGGCGTAGATCCGCCGCCCGAAGGTGTTGAACAGCACGCGCAGGTTGGTGCCGCTCTTGTCGTTGTCGTAGCTGATGAACGCGTTGAAGATGTAGGGCGACTGGCCCTGCAGCGGTCGATCGGCGTTCGAGTTGGCGAGCGTGTCGCTCACGTCGAAGCGGATCTGCACGCGCGAGTAGATGTACGCGAAGTTGGCGCCGATCGAGAGGTCGCGCAGCGGCTTGGCGATGAACTCCAGGTTCTTGCGCAGCTCGAGCTCGGCGCCGCCGTTGAGCGCACCGCGGGCGTTCTGGTACGACTGGCGCAGCGTCGGCCCGTTCTGGATGAACGCCTCGATCGGGTCCTCGAAGTACTTGAAGAACCCGCTGACCGCGAGCACCTCGTTGGCGCTGGGGAACCACTCGTAGCGCAGGTCGGCGTTCCAGATCTTGGTCGAGACGAGGTTCGGGTCGCCCTGCACGTCGATGCCGCCGACGAAGTCGGTGAAGATGAAGGGCGCCAGCTCGCGGAACTCGGGGCGCGCCACCGTCTCGTAGCCGGCGAGGCGCACGTTCATGTCGCTGCGCACCGGGAAGATCAGCGCGACCGACGGCAGCGGGTCGTTGTCGACCACGCGCGCGACCTCGGCCTGCGTCACCTGGTTGGTGAAGGGGCTGTACTGGTCGAGCTGGATGTCGCTGCCCTCGAAGCGCACGCCGCCCGCGATCTTGAACCAGCGCGTAAACGGCAGCTCGAGCATCGCGTAGCCGGCCAGCAGCCGCTGGCGCGCGTTGTAGCTGTCGACGTCGCGCGTCGTCTCGCGCAGGTAGAAGGTCGCGTCGGGGTCGGTCGGCCCGCCGATCGTCTCGTCGTTGAAGATGTTCCCGGTCCCGAGCGGCGGCTCGACGCCGCCAGGCACCCGCCACTTGAAGGTGCGCGAGGTGAACTGGCGATCCTTGCCCTCGGCCCAGGCGCCGAACTTGAAGCGCGAGTCGAGCTTGCTCCACTGCTGGAAGGGCAGCGTGAGGTTGACCGAGCCCGTGCCGGTGTTGTCGAGCGTGTTCATCCACTGGAACCGGCTCGAGTCGTTGGGCTCGATCTTGTAGACCTCCGGCCGTGACGTCCGGTCGCCCTCCGCGATCCCGGCGGACTCGGTGCGGAAGAACAGCATCTCGCGCAGCAGCGGGTCGTCCTGCCGCGCCTGCGCGAACGAGCCGAACCAGTCGAGCGTGAGGTCCTTGGCCGCGGGGAACTCGTGCTTGCCGCCCAGGCGCGTGAACAGGATCGAGCGCATCTGGTAGCGCAGGCGCGTGTTCGTCACCGGCTGCGTGCCGAGGCTGCGCACGAAGGACTCGCCCTGATAGTTCCCGAGCCGGCGCGCCTCGTTGTCGGCGTCGCGCGTGTACATCGTCGAGAGCGACAGCCGGTGGTTGTCGCTCAGGCGCCACTTCAACAGGAACAGCCCGCTCCACTTGACGTTCTTGGTCGTCAGGAGGTTGTTGCGGTAGGTCGTCGTGACCGAGGCCGCCGGGGGACACGAGCCGGCGCCGGGCTGGATGGTGCCGTCGGGGCACGTCGAGCCCCAGACCTCGACGACGTCAGGGCGCAGCGACTGCACGCTGTTGTCGTAGCTGAGCGTGGCGAGGACGCCGAGGTCGGTGCCCCAGGGGTGCACGGTGTCGCCGATCATCCCCTTCACGCCCCAGTTGGGCGGCGCCATGGTGGGGTAGACGGCGGTGTTCGTCGACGGGAGCCCGCGGCCGAAGTCGCGGATCTGCTCGTTCGAGTAGATGTTGTTGAGGTTCGCGTCCTGCTCGGCGGCGTCGATCTTCTGGGCCGTGCTGTACGCGGGCCCGAGCTGGCGCGCGAGGTTGCCGAACGCGAGGTTGTCGCCGAAGAACGCGTCGCCGCGCAGCGCGTTCTGGAAGGTCGTCTCGGTGTTGACGCCGATGTCGGCGCCGAGCTCCCACGACAGCTCGTCGGGCGTGTTGCGCGTCTCGAGCTGGGTGGAGCCGCCGGTGAAGTCGGCGGGCACGTCGGGCATCGCCGTCTTCTGGATGTTGATGGCCCCGAGCGCGCTGGTCGGGAAGATGTCGAGCGGGACCGTGCGGATGTTCGGGTCGGGGCTCGGCACGCGCGCGCCGTCGAACAGCGTGTTGCCGTAGCGGTGCCCGAGGCCGCGGATGAACAGGTAGCGGCCGCCGACGACGGTGCTGCCGACGATGCGCCGCGCGACGGAGCTGGTCGAGCCGCCGCCGGACTTGCTGATGTCCTCGCGGCTCATCACGTCCTGGGCGGTCGCGGCCTTCTTGCGCTCGACGAGCTTGCCGGCCGCGCTCTCGGTGTTGAGCTCGCCCTCGACGACCACGGTGAGCGCGCCGAAGGGCTGCAGCTCGTCGTTGACCTTGGTCTCCTTGTCCTGCTCGACCTTGACGTTGTCGATCGTCGTGGGCTTGTAGCCGTCGGCGATGATCTCGAGGGAGTAGGTGCCGGGCGGGGCGTTGAGCGTGTACTCGCCGTTGATGTTGGTCTCGGCGGCGTACTTGGACTTCGGGATCTTGACGGTCGCGCCGATCAGCGGCGAGCCGCTGGTCGAGTCCTTGAGGGTGCCCTTGATCGCGCCGGAGGGGCCCTTGATCGTCTTGACCTCCACGGCGGCCTCGGCCGCGAGCGCCTCCTCGTCGTCGCTGAGGTCCTCGAAGCAGAAGCCGTCGTCGCAGTCCTCGCCCTCGTCGCCCTCGTCGCCCTCGCCCTCGCCCTCGCCCTCGTCGCTGGCGTCCTCCATGACGAAGCCGTCGCCGCCCTCGTCGCCGCCTTCGTCGTCGCTCGCGTCCTCGATCACGAACACGACGCCGCCCTCGCCGTCGTCGACGTCGGGCGTGACGTCGGGGGGCGGCTCCTCCGGCTTGGGCTTGGGCGCCGGCGCGCCGCCGCCGGGCTTGACGACCGGCTCGACCTCGCCGGGGCCCTGGTAGTCGCGGGGCCCCGCGTCGGCGCGGGCCGACGTCGGCGCGACGGAAACGACGGCGAACAGCGTTAGAAGCGCAATGCTATGGGTCGCGGAATCGCGCATTTCATCACTCGGTCCGAAAAAGCCGCCCCAAGGCGGGCGGCTGTCGGTTGTTGTGCCAGCGTCAACTCGCTGTCACAAAGCCGGGGCTTTGTGACAGCGCGGTCACTCTTTCATCTTCTTCGTCAGGATCACGATGGGGTGAGCCTGGGCGCTGCGCGCGAGGTCGACGCCCTTGATGATCCAGCCCAGCTCCGCCTCGTCCTCGGCGTCGATGTACAGCATGTTGTCGGGCCGGGCGTTAAACACGCGGGTGAGCTTGCGCTGCATCTCCTCCGGCGTGACCTCGACCTTGTTCACCGTGTAGGTGTTGTCCTCCTTGACCAGGAGCACGACCGGCTTGTCGGGGTCGTTGGCCTGGTCGAGCTGCTCCTCGGTGTCGTCCTTGGGCGGGAGCCGGACCCAGAAGTGCTTGCTCATGACCGGCGCGAGCACCATGAAGATGATGAGCAGCACCAGCACGACGTCGACCAGCGGGGTGACGTTCATCTCCGGCTGCACGCGCGCCTTCTTGGAGAACGCGCCGTCGAGGTTCATGCCCATGATCTGTGAGGTCTCCGTCTTCGGGGTTCGGACGCGGGCCTAGTGGCCCATGTCGCTCCACTCGCGCTGCTGGCCGACCGCGAGCGCGACGCCGCCGAAGCCCATCTGCTGGATCTCGTGGAACACCTCGCGCACGTCCTTGTAGTGGAGTCCGGCGTCGCCGCGGACCAGGATCTTGCGCTTGGGCGCCGTCGCTTGCAGCTGGCGCAGCTCGTTCATCAGCGCGGCGCGCGAGACGTCGCGGTCCTCGATGGCGAAGCTGCCGTCCAGAGCGAGCGTGATGATGAAGGGCTCCTGCTTCTCGTCTTTGCTCTCGGCGTGGAAGACGTTGACCATCTCGATGGGCTTGCCGTCCTGCACGTTGGGGATGATGACCATGAAGATGATCAGCAGCACGAGCACGACGTCGACGAGCGGCGTGACGTTGATGACCGGCTTCGCGCCCTTGCCACCGCCGCCGGTGTCAACCGCCATGCCCATGGCGGCCCTCCAGGTAGTCCACGAGCTCCCCGGCGGAGTGCTGCATGCTCATGTCGAGCTGGTCGAAGCGCCCGGAGAGGTAGTTGAAGAACAGCACCGCGGTGATGGCGACGAACAGGCCGACCGCGGTCACGATCAGCGCCTCGGCGATGCCGGCCGAGACCGCGCCGATGCCACCGCCGCCCGCGGCCGCGATGCCCTGGAAGGCGGTGATGATGCCGATGACGGTGCCGAACAGGCCGATGAAGGGCGCGGTCGAGCCGACCGAGGCGAGCAGGCTCATGCCGCGACGGACCTCGGCGGCGAGCTCCTCGAGCTTGCGCCCGAGCTCGCGGCGGGCGCCCTCGACCGGGTTGATGCCCTCGCGGCCGGTGTGGCGCTCGTAGCTCTCGACGCCGATCTTGGTGAGGCGCGCGAGCGGGTTGTTCGGGAACGACTTGGCGAGGTCGAGCAGCACGCCGGTGTCGTCGTCGTCGAGCAGCACGCGCGCGCGGCTGGCGAACAGCCGCGACTCCCGGCTGATGCGCGCGAGCACGATGAGGCGATCGAAGCTGACGCCGAGGCTGCCGATGCCCATGAGCACGAGGAAGATCGCCACGGCGCGGGCGAGCAGACCCATGCTTTGCCAAATTTCGACCAACGAGAGTTCCATTGTTCTGTGCTCCGAATCTGTACGTGTTCGCTCGCGCGGGATGACGTGAATGGTGGCTGCGGCGCGCGCTGCTCGCTGGCCCTCAGCCCGCCTTTAACCGGAAGGGGAGGGTCACGTTGATCCACACCGAGATCTCGGTGCCCTTGAGCTTCGAGGGGGTGAACTTCCAGCCCTTCACCGCGCCCTTGACCGCCTTGAGCATGAGCGCCTTGGCCTTGTTCTGATCGTCCTCGCCGGTCGCGTTGCTCGTGACCCGCAGGACCTTGGCGCCCTTGACGGTGCCGTCGCGGTGGACGTGCAGCTTGATGACGACCTCGCCCTCCCAGCCCTTGTTCGCCATCTCAGGCGGCATCTTGGGCGGCTGGTTGCCGGGGTCCGGCTTCGGCTCGGACGCGCCCTCGGGCCGCTTGATCGGCTTGGTGGGATCGATCTTCTGGACCTTGGGCTTGGGCTTCGGCGGCTCGACCGGCTTGGGCTTGGGCTTGGGCTTCTCGACCGGCTTGGGCTTGGGCTTTTGCTGCCCCGTGCCCGCGCCGCCCTCGCCGGTCCCGAACAGCTTGTCGGGCCGCACGCTGTCGAGCTCCGGCAGCGGGCTGTCGGGGAGCTGATCGGGCACGACCGGCGTGGGCTTGGGCTTGGGCTTCGCCTTCGGCTGGGGCTTGGGCGGCGGAGCCTCGGGCGGCGGGGGCGGGGCCTCCTCCTCCTCGGGCTCTTCCTCCTCGGGCTCCTCGTCGAGCTCGAAGTTCTGCACCTCGGGCTCGAGCTCGACCTCGACGGACTTCTCGTGGTGCTGCAGGACGCCGTACACGCCGACGCTGAGGTACGCCCCCAGCGCGAGCAGGTACGCGAGCCCGCGCCTTCGCTCAAGAGATTCGCGTTTCGATGGGTCGAACCGCTCGAACATCGTCGGGCGGAGCTTCGACGACCGTCTTCTCAGCGCAGTGCCGCGCGTGTGTCAAATCTGTAACATCTCGTCGGGCGTGTCACGAATAGCCCGTCGTGTCCCCGGGCACCCAGGAGAGCGGGGCCGACGCGCGCCTCGCCGTGCGTATGCACGGACCCCCGGCGGGTGACGTGAGCGAGACAACCTGTACAAAAGAGCATATAACTGAGCCCGCGTCGTGGATCGCCAGATCGTCGCGCGCGGGCTCCCGTTCTCCCGGGGCCAGTCGGGCCGGGGGCCGGTCCGGGAGGGCCTCTGCGCGCGCCGCGGGGCCCCGCGAGGCGCTCCCGCGGCCGGGTTAGTATGCGGAGGGCGCCGTGAACGAACTGTTCCAGGCAGACACGCTCGCCGCGCTCGACGGCGGCTCGGACCTCGACGTGACCCGCGTGGCGCCGGGCTTGTCCCACACCGGCGCGGCCGAGCTCGGCGTCGGCGCGCCGGAGCAGCGCGCGATGCTGGCGAAGGTCACGGCGCGCCTGTTTGGCGACGACGCGGAGCAGCCCACGCGGATCGGTCGCTTCGAGCTGGTGCGCCGGCTCGGCGCCGGCGGGATGGGGGTCGTGTATCTCGCGCGCGATCCCGAGCTCGACCGCGCGGTGGCGATTAAACACCTGCACCCGCGCTTCGTCCGCGGGGACGCGCTGGCGCTGGCGGAGCAGCGCATGCGCCGGGAGGCGCGGGCCATGGCACGGCTCGCGCACCCGCACGTCGTCCACATCCACGAGGTCGGCACCCACGACGGCCAGCTGTTCTTGGCCATGGAGTACGTCGACGGGCTCACGCTCTCGGACTGGCTGCGAGGCGAGCGTCGCGGCTGGCGCGAGCTGTTGCGGGTGTTCTGCGAGGCGGGCGAGGGGCTCGACGCGGCCCACGAGGCCGGCCTCGTGCACCGCGACTTTAAACCAGAGAACGTCCTGGTCAGCCGCGCCGGGGCGGCGAAGGTCACCGACTTCGGGCTCGCCAGCATGCTCTCGGCGAGCGCCTCGACCTCGTGCGCGCGGCCGATCCCGGCGCTCGAGGACTCGACCACGGCGCCGATGACCCGCACCGGCGCGCTGATGGGCACGCCGCTGTACATGTCCCCTGAGCAATTCGCGGGCGAGCCCGCGGACGCGCGCTCCGACCAATTCTCGTTCTGCGTGGCGCTGTACGAGGCGCTCGTGGGGGCGCGCCCGTTCACCGGCAGCACCTTCGGCGAGCTCGCGGCGTCGGTGAGCCGCGGCGCGCTCGGTCCGCGCCCGCGCGTCGCGGCGCCGAGCCGCGTGCTCGTCGCGGTCGAGCGCGGGCTCCGGGTGGCGCCCGAGGAGCGCTGGCCGTCGATGGGCGCGCTGCTGGAGGCGCTGCGCCACGACCCGACGCCCCGGCGGCGACGACGACTGGCGCTCGCGGGCCTCGCCGTGGGGCTGGCGAGCGCGGCCGGCGGCTACGCGTGGAGCGAGACGACGCGCGCGCGCGCGCTCCAGGCCTGCGAGACCGCCGGCGCGGCGATCGAGGACGTCTGGGGCGGCGCGACCCGAGCGCGCGCGCTGACGGAGGTGCGCGCGAGCGGGATCAGCTTCGCGGAGTCGAGCGCGACCCACACGGCCGACGCGCTCGACGCTTTCACTAGCGCTTGGAGACAGGTTCGAACAGACACCTGCGTGGCGGCGCGGGTCGAGCGACGCTGGTCACCGGAGCTGAGCGCGAGCGCCGACGCGTGCCTGGAGGAGCGCCGCGAGCAGCTCGAGAGCTTCGTTGAGACCCTCGAGGAGACGGTGTCGGCGGACGAGCTCGAGCAGCGGCGCGCGGCCGTGCGGGCGCGACCGTCGCGGCGCTCGAGCTGCCGAGCCCGACGCCCTGCGGGGACGCGCTGCGGCTGCGCGCGCGCCCGCAGCCGCCCACGGACGCGGAGACGCGCGCCGCGGTGCAGGACGTCCGCCGCGAGCTGGCGCGCGCGAGCGCCCGCGCGTCGATGGGGCGATCGGCGGAGGTGCGGGCGCGCGTGGACGCGGCGCTCGAGCGCGCGGACGCGCTCGGCTGGCCGCCGCTGCAGGCGCGCGCGCGCTACCAGAGCGGCGCGCTGTACAACCACGAGGGGCGCTACAAGGAGGCGGAGGAGGACAGCGAGCGCGCGTTCTTCATCGCCGGGGAGGCCGGCGAGGACGAGCTCGCCGCGCTCGCCGCCACGGCGCTTACGTCGATCACCGGCATGTTCCTGGGCCGCGCCGAGGACGGCCTCCGGTGGAGCCGCGCCGCGCGGATGATGCTCAAGCGGATGCCCGCGGGGGACGACGGGACGATCGAGCAGCGGCTGCTGTCGAACGTCGGCGTGATCCACATCGATCAGGACAAGCTCGAGCTCGCCGAGCAGGAGTTCACGGACGCGCTCGCGCGCGCGCGCGCGCTGCTCGGCCCCGATCACCCGGGCGTCACCGGCCCGCTCTCGAACCTCGGCGTCGTGTACTCCGAGCGCGGCGAGTTCGAGCGCTCGATCGAGATCGACGAGCAGGTCATCGCGATCATCGAGCGCGCGCTGGGCCCCGATCACCCGGAGCTGATCCTGACGCTCACGAACATGGGGAACATGTACGCCGCGACAGGTCGTTTCGAGCGCGCGGAGGAGCCGCTGCTCCGCGCGCGCGCGCTGGCCGAGCGCGCGCTGCGTCCCGGGCACCCGACCGTCGCGCACCTGACGACGAGCCTGGGCACGATCCACGCGGTCAAGCGCGAGCACGACGAGGCGGTGCGCGTGCTGACCCGCGCGGTCGAGCTGACGGAGCAGAGCTCGGGCGCGGAGCACCAGGAGGTCGCGTACCCGCTGACGAACCTCGGGCACGCGCTGCTGGGCGCGGGGCGTCTCGACGACGCGCGCGCGCGCTTCGAGCGAGCCGTGGCGCTGCTCGAGGCCGCCGGTCCGGAGCAGCCGGCTTTGGCCCAGCCGCTGCTCGGGCTCGGCGCGGTGGCGCTGGCGCGGGGGGAGCACGCGCGGGCGCTCGAGACCTTCACGCGGGCGCTGGCGCTGATGGAGGCGGGCTACGGCCCGACGCACGTGGACCTCTGCGCGCCGCTGACGGGGCTCGGGCGGGCGAGCCTCGCGCTCGGCGATCGCGCGGGCGCCCGCGCGGCGCTCGAGCGCGCGGTCGAGCTCGCCGAGAGCGGGCAGGGGGATCCGAACGAGCTGGCGGAGGCCCGGTTCGCGCTGGCGCGCGCGCTCGGCCCGGGGGAGGCCCGCGCCGCGACGTTGGCGAAGCAAGCCCGCGCCGTGCTCGCGGAGGGCGGCGAGGCCTTCGCCGAGCAGCTCGCGGAGGTCGACGCGTGGCTCGCGGGACCTGTCCACAACGACCCGTCGTGAACCCGCGCCGAGCTCGGTGCCCGCGC
>JACKDW010000029.1 GCA_020633295.1 Myxococcales bacterium
GAGATCGCCGAGTGAGCCGCGACGCGGGCGCGTACCGGCGTTCTGGTCTACACTGGCGCCGTGGTGGGTCGACCCGACACCCGCGCGCGCCCCCGCCTGCGCGCCGGCGCGCTCACGCTCAGCGCCGCGAGCGCGCTCGTAGCGAGCCCGGCGGCGGCCTTCCCCACCGACCCGAACGAGGCCAAGACCTACGACACCGAGCGCGCGACGCCGCCGCGCACGATCGGCGTCTCCGAGGGGCCGAGGCGCCCGGAGACGCCGACCCGCGCGCGCACGAGCGGCGCCGCGAGGCTCACGCCGACGGCGCCCGCCGGCCCCGCCGAGCTGCCGGTGTCGACGGCCGACGAGCTCGAGCTCAAGCGCCAGAGCGACGGCGACTACCTGTACGTCGACCCCGGGCTGAACTTCACGGCGCGCTTCAACAACGACGGCACCGTCGACTTCGCCGACCGCTGGAAGCGACCCGACGGCCGCAGCCACGACCATGGGAGGTGCTGCGCGCTGCCGCCGGGCTTCGGCATCGGCACGGCGATGCAGACCACCGGCCCGACCGAGTGGGTCATGTGGCTCGCGGGCATGGACCCCGGCGCGCGCCTCAAGGCCGAGCTGCTCAAGAAGACGCTGCCGATGCGCGTGCGCCTGGCGGTCGAGTGGAACCTCGAGCTGCTCGCGCAGCGCTTCGCCGAGCTCGACGAGGATCTGTACGCGGTCTGGAGCCGCGACGACGTCAGCCACGAGCGCCGGCGCGAGCTGCTGTTTCAGCTCTGGGACGACTGCGACGAGGCCTTCGAGCTCGAGCCGGGCGACGTGCCCGGCGAGGCGCTCTCGGTCATCGACGAGGCGCGCAAGCACACGGCCGAGCGCGCGCGCCGGGCGATCGAGGCGTTTATTCGCCGCCAGCTGCCGCGCGGCTCGGGCCGGCGCTTCACGGCCGACGAGCTGCGTCGCTACAACGCGCAGCGCGTGAGCCAGCAGACCTTCGACCCCTACACGCCGCGCGCCGAGCCGCCCCCGCTCAAGCGCGAGCGTGGTACACCGTGGGCGGAGACGCGCGCGCCGTCCGAGTGACGCGCTGCCGCGAGCGCGCGTCGGGATGGGATCCATGACGCAGAGCTTCGCCGTCGACCACGAACTCGCTCGCTACCGCGAGGATTACCCGATCCTCGCGCACACGACGTACATGAACAGCAACAGCATGGGCGCGATGCCGCGGCAGGCGACGCGCGCGCTGCAGGAGTACACGTCGCAGTGGGCGCAGGACGGCGTCGAGGCCTGGGAGCGCTGGTTCGCGATCATGGACGAGGTCTCCGACGCGGCCGCGCAGTTCCTCGGCGCGCCGAACGGGCAGACCGCGCTCAACCAGAACGTCGCGTTCTTCCAGGCGTCGATCGCCAGCTGCCTCGACTTCTCGGGGCCGCGCAACAAGGTCGTGATCGAGAGCCTGCAGTTCCCCAACGTCATCTACGTGTGGGAGCGCTACCAGCAGCTGGGCGCCAAGCTCGAGCTCGTGCCCTCGGACGACGGGATGACGGTGCCGACCGAGCGCATGCTCGAGGCGATCGACGAGACCACCGCGATCGTCCCGCTCTCCCACGGGATCTACGTCTCGGGCGCGCTCCAGGACATCAAGGCGATCGCCCGCCGGGCGCACGAGGTCGGCGCGCTGGTGATGGTCGACGTCTACCAGACCGCGGGCGCGGTGCCGATCGACGTGGGCGAGTGGGACGCCGACATCGTCGTCGGCGGCAGCCACAAGTGGCTGTGCGGCGGACCTGGCACATGTTTCATGTGGATGAAGCCGGAGCTGCGCGCGCGCCTGCAGCCGCGCATCACCGGCTGGATGGGGCACGAGCGGCCGTTCGCGTTCCAGCCGGCGCCGATCGACTACGCGCGCGGCAACCGGCACTTCCTCGGCGGCACGCCCTCGATGCCCGCGTACTTCGTCGCGCGCGAGGCGTTCAAGAACCTGCACGAGGTCGGCGTCGAGCGGATCCGGCGGCACAACCTCGCGCTGTGCCAGCTGATCATCGACCGCGCGCAGGCGGCCGGCCTGACGATCCGCTCCCCGCTCGACCACGAGCGGCGCACCGGCTTCGTCGCCGTCGACTTCGAGGGCAGCGAGGAGGTCTCGAAGCAGCTCATCGCCGAGCACGTCAAGCACGACTGGCGCCCGAATTGCGGCCTGCGGCTCGGGCCGCACTTCTACACGACCGACGAGGAGGTCGAGCGCGCGATGGAGCGGATCGTCGCGCTCGCCGGGCGCGCCTGAGGTACTATCCTGTCCATGAGGACAGGCCTAAACGGCGCCGCGCGCCTCGCCGCGCTCGCGCTGCTGATCACGCGCGCGGCGGCGTGCTCCACCGCGAGCCCGAGCGCCTCGGGCGGCGAGACGGACCTCGAGTCGAGCACCGGCGCGGCGACGACGAGCGCGACCGACGAGAGCGCGACGGCGGACCCGAGCGCCAGCACGACCGCCGCCGCGACCACCAGCGACGACAGCGACGACAGCGGCGAGAGCGGCGAGAGCGACGCGACGACGGGCGCGCCAGCGGGCCCCTGCGACCTCCCGCTCGCCGCGCCGCTCGACCTCACGCCCGGCCTGCAGGGGAGCTGCGGGTTCACGACGACGCACTTCGGGCGCGTCGCCACCGAGAACGTGCGTCAGTGCCTCGACCCGAGCTGCAACACCTGCACGAACGACGAGCTGTTCCCGCTCGATCAGCTCCCACCGGACGCGCTGCCCCCGGGGGCCTGCGTGCACTTCGAGCACCGCTCCGAGATGACCGAGTCGGGCTGTGAGTCGATCGCGCTCGCGCTGTGGGAGGGCGCCCCCGAGGGCGCGCCGCTGCTGCTCGCGGGCGCGCGGCTCGGCAGCCCCGAGGTGATCGCCGACGTCGGGCTGCCGCCGGTCGAGCTCGCCGCGGCGGGGCCGATCGCGTGCGGCTGCGAGGAGGACTCGGAGCTGGGCTGCTGCGGCGGCGAGCTGACGCGCTTCGAGCTCGAGATGACGCCGGCCGGCGGCGCGCCGGTGACGATCGCCGCCGGCGCCAGCGCGCCGCTCTCGCTCGGCGACGAGCCCTACGTGGCCTCCGTGACCGTCGCGCACGCCGGCTCGAGCTGCGCCGCGCCGCGCGACTTCGTGACCTGGTTCTTGGTTCACTCCTGAGTCACCCGCGCGCGCGCGTCGTGCCGAACTGAACCTCGCTCGCCGGGATCCCGTAGTGGAGTCACCCGCGCGCACGTCGTGCCCCACAGCAGCGCGGCGGCGCCGAGCACCCGTCGGCCGCGCGTGAGCCACGGGAGCGCGACCAGGTCGCCCGTCGCGACAGCTCGACGTCGTCGCCGCTGCGGCGTCGCGTGATCGCGAGCAGCGCGTCGCGGCCCCCGTAGATCGCGTCGTCGCCAAACATGTCCTGAAACGCGAACGCGCCGCCGGGCCAACGCCGCGCCCGAGGTCACCGCCGCGAGCGCGAATTTTACAAGGACGTGGCGGCCGGCGCGACGACGAAGGGCGCGAGAAAACATGACCCTTAAACCATGTTATTGCGCGGCGATCGTCGCGCGTCACAGCGCGCGCGCGGCGAACCACCGCGGCGTCTGGCCGTCGATGTCGAGCGTCAGCGCCGGCTCGGGCTCGAGGCTGTCGACGCGCTGCAGCACGCGCTCGGGGGTCAGCGTGTAGAGGTTGCGCGGCGTGATGACGGGCTGCCCCTCCTCGTCGACGTAGCCGTCGGCCGGGCGGCTCCACATCAGGATCGTGCCGTCGTCGTCGATCGCGCTGACGTGCATCGGCACGCCGTCGAAGCGCTCCATGCCGTCGCCGCTGACGCGCACCACCGTCCCCGTCGCGATCGCGCCGTTGAACGTGAACAGGTAGGAGACGCAGGCCCACGCGGCCCAGCGCCCCGAGGGCGCGATCACGGGGTCCTGCGCGTTGGCGCAGTCCTCGTCCTCGACGTTGAGGTACTCGACGTCCTCGACGCCGACGCGCAGCATCGGGCCCGAGGGCGCGACGCCGACGACCGCGCGGCCGTCCTGCGTCGGCTTGAAGCGGTACGAGAGCGACGCCGGCTGCAGCGGCGCGACCACCCGCTCGCCGCGGCGCCAGTTGAGGAGCACGAGCGAGTCGCCGTCGGGCGCCTCGAGCACGTAGTGTTCGGGCGAGATCGCGGCCAGCGGCGTCATGACAAAAATGTCTCCAAGGACAGATTTTTCGATCACGCAGCGCGCCGGCGACGGCTCGCCCCCCCCGCCCTCGGCGCGCCAGCTCCAGCGGGTCAGCGCGCACTCGGGGTCGTCCAGCGGCACGCTGAGGCCCTCGCCGTCGGGATCGACGAGCCCGAGTCGGCAGTGCGCGGGCGGCCCGTCGCAGCGCAGCACGGTCGCCCACGCGGGCGCGCCGAGCCCGGGCGGCGCCGCCGCGCCGCGCCCGAGCTCCTCGATCGCCGCGCGCTCCCCCTCGAGGTCGGGCAGGCCGTACGCGCCGACGACCCCGCTCGCGTCGAGCAGCGGCGCCGACGCGGCCGCGACCAGCGGGACCGTGAACACGATCGGCGCGTCCGCGGCCGAGAGCACGCCGACGCGCTCGCTGCAGCCCTCGCTCGCGCCCTCCGCCGACGCGCTCGCGAGCCGCAGCGGCTGCACCTCGCCCTCCTCGAGCGCGTGCTCAAACGAGCTCGCCAGCGGCAGGATCGAGACCTCCGGCGCGCACGGGTTCGTCCACCACAGCGCGTCGCCGCGGCCGGTGAAGCCGAGCGACGCGTCGCCGGGGACGCGCACAGACAGGGTCCGCCCCCCCTCGAGGTCGATGTAGCTGGTGAGCAGCGCGGGCGTGGCCTCGCCCAGCGTCGGGCTCGGGGACCGCAGCGCCGCCCCGCGCCCGCGGGGATCGACGGCCAGCACCAGCGACGCGGCGAGCTCTCCGCCCGACGCGAACCGCACGGTCCGCGCGCGCAGCAGCCCGCTGTCGTAGACGCGAAGGGTCCGCGCCCCGTCGACTCCTTGCCCGCGCTCGAGCCAGATCGCCCGCGCGTCCGCGTCGGTGTCGACGCAAGCCGAGAGCGCGACCGCGACTGCGCCCGCGCCCGCGAGCGCGAGGCGGGTCCCGCGGCCGATCACGCGACGCGTCTGACGACGTGACTTCACTCCCATACGCGCGTGACTCGTTCGCGAGGAGACGCGCCCGCGACTGCGGTCAGCCTGAAGGCGCACCGCGCTAGCGTATCAGCTCCGTTTCGCTCGGCGGCGAGAGAGCGGTGGATCCAGAGGCGTGCGAACGCGCCGGGCTCGCGCCGCGCTCGTTCGAATTCGTACGCGCACGGCGGGCTCACCTTGCGCGCAAGTGACGGTTGGGGCACGCTTGCGCGCCATATGGCCGGCGACGACCAAGATCAAAATCAAGACTTCTCAGAGGACGATCTTCAGCCCGAGGGCGCGCTGATGATCGACGAGGGCGACGAGGAAGGCGACGCGCTCGACGAGAACGGTCAGGGCAACCCGGAGATGGTCGCGGCGGCCGCGGCGATCGAGTTTGTGTCGCTGCCGATCGCCTGCACCAACGAGGGGAAGGGCGCCCCGCTGGCCATGGGCGTGCAGCGCTGGTGGGCCCAGGAGCTCGCGCAGCTCGGCGGCAAGGCGGCCGCGCCGGTGTTCACGGCCATGCAGGAGCAGAGCGGCCGGCAGGTCCCGGCGCTCATGGTGTTCCGCGAGGACTGGACCGACGAGCGCATCATCGAGGGCATCCGCCGGTTCCCGAACGCGCGCTACGGCGCGGTCACGAACATGCACGTCCAGGAGGACAAGCTCGTGTTCAACACCCGGCTCGTCGAGCTGGTGAAGTCGGGCGACGAGATCCGCGTGCAGGAGCTGCAGACGTGGAGCTTCGAGGGCGGCCCCGACGCCCTCGGGCCGCAGATGCACACCATGCTGAAGGACTTCGCGCTGCGCCTCAACGTCTCGGTCCAGACCGAGTCGTGGGACAAGGCCTTCGGGACCGATAACCAGCAGGCGCTGGTGTCCTTCCTCGTCGGGCTCGGCAACCTCAGCGCGCTGCAGGGCCGCTGCGTGCCGACGACCTCGGACCAGCTGCTCTCGCCGCTGATGGACGCGATCAACCGCGCGCCGGCCATGGACCCGGCGATGCAGGCGATCCACGCGATGACCGACATCCTCATCAACGGCCAGCCGGATCAGGCCGCGATCCCGCTCTCGGTCCAGGCGCTGAACATCGCCGCGCAGAAGCGCAAGACCGACCAGGGCTGCTGGTATCACCTCGCCATCGTCCTGCGCCGCATCGGCGACCTCGGCGGGGCCGTCAACGCGTTCCAGCAGGCGCTCAACATCAACCCGCAGAACCACAACGTCGCCGCCGCGTTCATCGACACGCTGCGCCAGGCGGAGGACCTCGAGAACGCGCTCAAGGTCGCCAAGTTCTGCGTCGAGAACGGCAACGAGGGCCCGGTCGTCATGGCCCAGCTCGGCGGCCTGATGATCGAGAACGACGAGTTCGACGAGGCCGAGCCGTTCCTGCGCCGCGCGATCGAGGAGGGCAAGGTCCCCAGCGCCTACGGCGACCTCGCGAACGTCCTCTGGGACAGCCCCGACGACGACCACCGCGACGACGACCAGAAAGAGGCGCTCTCGCTGCTCGCGGCCGCGGTCGAGCTGCCGCGCATCGCCAAGAGCTCGCTCGACATGCTGCTCGACCTCTACGAGGAGGACGAGGTCGAGGTCGCCGGCGAGCTGCTGCTCAAGGCCGCCGAGAAGCACGCGAACAACGGCGCGGTGCTCCGCTACGCCGCGAACATGTACCTCGACACCGACGAGCAGGAGAAGGCGCGCCCCTTCCTCACCAAGATCCTCGCGCTCCCGCGCCGCTCGCTCGACGACGACGCGTTCGCGCGCCGCGCCAAGCTCACGCTCGACATCGAGGAGTTCGAGGACCGCTACGACGCGGCGATCGAGGGCGTGCGCTCGTCCAGCACCAAGGACCAGGTCGAGGCCGCCCGCTTCCTGCGCGAGATCATCGCGCGCGAGCCCAACTACTGGCAGCCGCACCTGATGCTCGCGCTCGCGGTGCGCGGCTCCGAGGGCGACAACGCGGCGCTCGGGCACCTGATGAACGCGGTCCGGCTGCGCCCGAACGACGCCGAGATCCGCAACCTCATCGCCGCGATCATGCGCAAGCAGGGGCGCCCGCGCGAGGCGGTCGAGCACCTGCGGGCGGTCGTCGCGCTCAACCCCCGCGACATCACGCCGGTCGTCAACCTCGCCAGCTGCATGCGCGACGCGAACATGTTCGCGGAGTGCCGCCAGATCTGTCAGGCCGCGCTGCAGATGGTCCCCAACCACCCCGAGTTCACCAAGATCCTCGGCACGCTGCCGCCGCCGCGCGGCCAGCAGAACTAGCGCGCGCCGCCGCGCGCGCGCTCGAGACGCCGCCTCCGACCGGGGCGGCGTCTCGCGTTCTTCACCCGGCGGCGCTCACCCGCCGCAGATGCATGTCTTAATAGACATACATCAGCGTCGCCCCAGGATCTGCTCGAGCGCCGCCTGCACGGTCGCGAAGGAGGGCACGTCGGTCAGCGCCGTGCCGACCTCGACGAGCGCCTGCGCGACGCTCGACGAGACGCCGGAGAGCAGGCAGCGCGCGCCCAGCAGGCGCGCGGCCGCGATCGTCCGCAGCAGCGCGTTCGCGGCCGACGAGCCCACGATCGTCGCGCCGGTGAGGTCGAGGATCACGAACTCGGCGCCGCGGACGGAGACGGCCTCGAGCGTGCGCTCGGTCAGCGCGCTCGCGCGCAGCTCGTCGAGCTCGCCGACCAGCGGGAGCACGAGCACGCCCTCCCAGACCTGGATCAGCGGCGCCGAGAGGCTCTGGATCACGCCGCGCTGATGCTCCACGAGCGCGAGCTTCTCCTGCAGCGCCTCCGTCGCGCCCTCGACCCGCGACTGCAGCGCGCGCTCGCGCTCCGACTTGAGCTCGCCGCGGAGGCGCTCGAGCTCCTCGGCGATGGTGCGCTCGTCCGCGTAGATCCGGAACTCGACCGAGAGCGCGTCGTCGTTCATGACGATCTCGTCCTCCTCGGCCCAGCAGCGCGCCCCGAACGCGTGCGAGAACACGCCGATGAGCTTGCCCTGCAGAAACGGGCAGCCCCAGCGCTCCTCGGCGCCGCGCAGCATCTGCAGCTCCCACGGGTTGTGCACGCGCACGCGCGCGCGACGGCGCTCGAGGTCGAGCTCGGGCAGCTCGAAGCGTCCCCAGCCCGCCGTCGACACGGCCGCGCCCCACGCGAGGAAGCCCTCGCCGAAGCTCGCGCCGAGCTGGGTGACCATCGCGTGATAGTCCTCGTCGGTCCCCTTGCTCGACTCGTAGGCGACGAGCAGGCGGTACAGCTCGACGCCGCAGACGCCGACCAGCGGCCTCAGCATGCGGTACAGGCTCGGGTTGACCCAGAACATCACCGAGGGCAGCCCGAAGAAGGACAGCGCGCCGGCGTCGAGGTCCCAGCGGATCGGGACCTGGTTGAGCGTGATCTCGTGTTGGCTCGTCATACGTGGGGGCTCGCGGCGGCCCGCGGACTCCGCGCGCCGGGCCGCGGGGGACCGTCAAGACTAACCTGATTGATTGTACATGTTCAAACGCGCGGCGCGGCACCGCGCGCGCCGCCCGGCCGGCCGGCACAACAAACATGAACACATACACATGTCTACAAAGACATATAAAAATTCACGCGTCGTCGCTCGCGCCCGCTGCCGCGAGCGCAACGGCCCGGAGGCCTTGGTAGGATCGCGGTCGGAGTAGCCCGTGATGATTAGATTTCGCGACTTGATGATTTCCGTGCCCCTGACCCTCGCAGTGGTCGGCGCGGCGCTCTCGCTGGGGGCGTGCGGCGACAGCGAGGAGGCGATGACCGCCGACGAGAGCTCGACCGAGACCGAGACCGAGTCCGGGAGCGAGAGCGGCGGGTCCGACTCGACCGCTGGCCCGATGACGACGGGCGCGACCGATCCGAGCGGCACCGAGTCGGGCACCGAGACCGGCGTCGGCCCGGGCCCGGGTGACGGCGACGGTGACGGCGACGGCGACGGCGACGGTGACGGCGACGGCGACGGCGACGGCGACGGCGACGGCGACGGCGACGGCGACGGCGACGGCGACGGCGACGGCGACGGCGACGGCGACGGCGACGGCGACGGTGACCCCTGCGCCGACAACCCGGGCTCCGACGCGTGCTGTCAGGATCAGCCGAACCACCCGAGCTGCCAGGAGCCGACGGTCTGTGACCTGGAGCCCGGCTCCGAGGCGTGCTGCGTCAGCGATCCGGAGGACGAGAGCTGCGAGGCGCCGCCCTGGCTGCTCAGCATCCAGCACTCGAGCCCCCGCGTGCTGCAGAAGGTCAGCATCGTCGACGGCACCTCGCAGAACCTCTGCAACCTGCAGAGCAACAGCAGCTACCCGTCGCTGACCTTCAACCGCGAGAACGAGCTGTTCGCCTCGCGCGGCGGCTCGGCGCTCGACAAGATCGACCCGTGCACCTGCGCGGTCCAGCAGATCGGCAGCTACGGCGGGTTCACGAGCGTCAACGGGATCACGTCGGACCAGCTCGTCGACCTCTTCGGCGTCGCCAGCGGACAGGACCGCACGATCAAGATCAACTCGGAGACGGGCATGGCCATGGAGGTCGGGCCGCTCGGCGTCGCCTGGGGCTCCGGCGGCGCGACCTGGTCCGACAAGCTCGTCGGGCTCTACGCGATCAACGGCAGCACCGACTACCTGTACACGATCGACAAGGACAACGGCGCCGCGACCCCGCTCGCGCAGCTGGACTACAACTTCGGCACCGTCGGCATCGAGCTGCACCCGGGCAACGACGTGATCTACGCGTGCTCGAGCAACGCGGTGCTGTTCTCGATCAACCCCGACGACGGCCACGTCACCGACGTGAGCGGCCAGAACCACAAGTTCCAGTCGGGCAGCTGCTCGAACCTCGCGGCGCCCTACAAGCCGGTGTTCTGCAACGGCGACCCGCTATAGCGGCCACGGTCTCGATCGCGTGACGCAGACGCGGGCGCGGGCGAGTCGTCCGCGTCCGCGCGCGGTCACGCGAGCGGCAGGCGCCGCGCCCCCGCGCGGGTCGGCGTCTGCCCGCGCGCGCGCGCGAACTCGCCGTCGCCGTAGCGCGCGAGGTAGTCGGGGCGCACGCCAGGACAGCTCGCCTCGTGCTCGCACGAGACGCAGCAGGGCATGTGCTCACGACCCGTGAGCTTGCTGTCCTTGAGCTCGAAGGTCGCCTCGGGCGTCACGACCATCACTCGGTCGGCGCCGGGATCGAAGGCGTGCTGGCGATCGTCGCCCAGCAGGCAGCGGGGGACGTGCAGCGAGCGGATCGTCATCCCGCGCGCCCGCGCGCGCGCGAGGCCGTCGCGCATGTACGGCACGACGTCGACCATCCGCGGCATCGACTCGGTGTTGGCGGCGTTGCCGTCGGTGAGCGAGACGAACCACAGATCCACGCGCTGGACCCCGCGCGCCTCGAGCCACTCGAGCGCCTCGGGCAGCGCGCGGTAGGTGTCCTCCTTGAGGATGAGATCGACGACCAGCGGCGCGCCGCTTCGGACGACGTTGTCGAGGCCGCCGCGCATGAGCGCGTAGGTCCCGGCGCGGCGCACGAGCGCGTCGTAGCGCGCCGGCTCGTGGGTGTGGACGCTGATGTGGAACAGGGTCACCCCCGCCGCGGCGAGCCGCGCGACGTTGTCGGCCTGGGCGTACAGCAGCCCGTTCGACTGCAGCTTGATGTCATCGAAGCCGAGCTGACGGGCCGCGCGGACGAGGCCGATGAGATCGCGCCGGATCGTCGGCTCGCCGCCCGTGAGCGAGAGCCGGTCGTACCCCAGCGCGCGCCCGCGGCGGAGGCAGGCGACGACCTGGGCGGTCGTCAGCGCGCGGGGACGCATCTCCGGCGTGATGGTGCAGTAGTCGCAGGCGAGGTTGCAGTCGTACCCGAGGATGACGTCGAGGAGCCCCGCCACGGCCGCATCGTACGACGCGGCGCGGGCCGGCGAAATTCGTCGACGCGCGAGCGCGCGACGCGGGTCATGAGCCGCGTGCGTCCGCCGCCGGCGCGCACCGACGCGCCCGAGCGGCGCGGGGTCGCGCGCGCGCGCTCGCCGGGTCGCGGCCCGCCGCGCGGGCTCGAGAGCCTGCGGCCGCGCGCCCCACCCCGCGCCCGCGGCTGCCTGGCCGGGCGTAAAAACAGGCTGTCCTGTAGAACATCCCTTTGTCGCGCGACCCCGGCGTGATATTTTTTGCGAGCTTTACTTGGAGGGGGTCAGGGTCATGGCGAACAACGACGCGAAGCAGGCGAACAGCGGTATGGGTGATGCTCTCGATGCGCTCCCCACGTTTAATCGCAAGGGTCCTGCGCTGATGAGCAACCAGCGCGAGATTTCCGATAAGGCGCGTCTCTACGCTGACGCCGGCGCCACCAACAGCGCGCTCGCGGCCGCGAGCATCGCCGCCGATCCCGGCGACGCGGGTCACTGCTCGCACGGCTCGCACGGCTCGCACGGCTCGCACGGCTCGCACGGCTCGCACGGCTCGCACGGCTCGCACGGCTCGCACGGCTCGCACGGCTCGCACGGCTCGCACGGCTCGCACGGCTCGCACGGCTCGCACGGCTCGCACGGCTCGCACGGCTCGCACGGCTCGCACGGCAGCTGGTAGCGCCCGGGCGCGACGATTCACGCGGCGCCTGTGCCAAACGGGCGCCGCGACCAATTGTGTCCGAGGCCCGCCGACGCGCGACGCGAACGCGTAGAACGACGCGATCGGGGCCGTCTACAGCGTTCGCGCGTGAGTTCACCGCGCGCGCCTCCGCAGGGGGAGCGCCCGCGGCGAGCGTGGGGGCCCGCGCGGCGACCTGCTAGATTGAGCCCATGACGAACGCAGCCGTCGAACCGTCGGCCACCGAAGCGCTCATCGAGCTCGAGGGTCGCTATAGCGCGCACAACTACCACCCGCTCGACGTCGTGATCGAGCGCGCCGAGGGCGTGTGGGTCTGGGACGTCGAGGGGCGCCGCTACATGGACTTCCTGGCGGCCTACAGCGCCGTCAACCAGGGCCACAACCACCCGCGCATCGTCGCGGCGCTCTGCGAGCAGGCCGGGCGCCTCGCGCTCACCTCGCGCGCCTTCCGGAACGATCGCTTCGGCCCCCTGTGCCAGAAGCTCGCGGCGCTCACGGGCTACGACAAGGTCCTGCTGATGAACGCCGGCGCCGAGGCGGTCGAGACCGCGATCAAGGCCGCGCGCCGCTGGGGCTACCGCAAGAAGGGCGTCGCTGCGGGCGCGGCCGAGATCATCGTGTTCGAGGGCAACTTCCACGGGCGCACCACGACGATCGTCGGCTTCTCCTCCGACCCGAACTCCCGCGGCGACTTCGGCCCGTTCGCGCCGGGCTTCGTGCGCGTGCCCTACGGCGACGCGAACGCGGCGCGCGCGGCCTTCACCGAGAACACGGTGGCCGTGCTCGTCGAGCCCGTCCAGGGCGAGGGCGGCGTCATCATCCCGCCGCGCGAGTTCCTGCCGGCGCTGCGCGCCGCCTGCGATGAGCACCACGCGCTGCTGGTCTGCGACGAGATTCAGTCGGGCCTCGGGCGCTGCGGCGAGCTCTTCGCGCACCACCTCGCGGGCGTCCGGGCCGACGGCGTGTGCGTCGGCAAGGCGCTCTCCGGCGGCCTCTACCCCGTCTCGGCGTTCCTCGCCGACGACGCGGTCATGGACGTGTTCGACCCCGGCTCTCACGGCTCGACCTACGGCGGCAACCCGCTCGCCTGCGCCGTCGCCGAGGCGGCGCTCGACGTGCTCACGGACGAGGGGTTGATCGCGCGCGCGAAGCAGCTCGGCGCGCACCTCGAGCGGCGCCTGCGGGAGCTCGAGCGCTCGCCGCGGGTGAAGGCGGTCCGCTGCGTGGGGCTGTGGGCCGGCGTGGACCTCCACGAGTCGGCCGGCGGCGCGCGCCGCTACACCGAGCGGCTTAAGGGCGAGGGCGTGCTCGCCAAGGGCACGCACGTGCACACGATCCGCCTCGCGCCGCCGCTGGTCGTCACGCGCGAGCAGCTCGACATGGCCTGCGACGCGCTCGTGCGCGTGCTCGCCTGATCGGGCGCGCGCCCCTACGCGGCCCGGCGACCGAGGACGCGCCGCGCCGTCGCGCCGCGCGCGCGCGGACGCTAGCGCCGCGCCCCCGCGGGGCACAGGCGCAGCAGCAGCAGCAGCAAGATGAGCCCGATGATCGAGGGCATGATCGATCCTGGCCCCTTGTACAGCCCGTCGCCGAGCGGCGTGTCCGAGCTGCGCGTGTCGAGCACGAGGTAGTACAGCTGCGCGCCGGCCATCACCCTGCAGAACCACAGCTTGAGGCGATCGGACTCGGCGTGCAGGCCGACGACGACGAACACGAGCCCGAGCACGATCGTGTGGGAGTACACCCAGAAGATCGCGTCGCGGTAGTGCGGCGAGGCCAGCGTCGGCTCGGGGACCGCGTACGCGGCCATGCTGGTCGCTACGCCCTGGACGAGGATCGCGGCGCCGATCACCGCGTAGGCGACGCCGATGATCAGGCAGGTGGTCCGAAACCCTGGTCCCCTCGTCGCGCGCGCCGGCGTGTCGCGATCCACGAGCGCGAGTGTACGGCGGGTCCCGTGGACGTCGAGGACAGCGCCGGCGATGCGACCGATCGCCTCAGTCGGCGGAGCCCTGCTCCTTCATCTCTTCCATGTTGACGCCGAGCGCCTCGGCCTTGCGCGACTCCGCGCGGCGCTTGGCCTGAAACAGCCGCTGCCCGCGATCGGTGATCTGCCCGACCGGGATCAGCGTCTCGCGCATCTCCGGCGGCGGCGCGTCGTGCTCACGCGGGCCGCGACGCGGGCGCGCGCGCGCCTCCGCGAGGCGACGTTCGAAGTCGACGCGCCACTCGGCCAGGCTCCGCAGCGCGTAGCTGGGGTCGGCCGGGTCGCGGATGATCTGCTCGACGATCGCGTCGCGGTCGATGAACACCGGGTGCAGCTCGGCGGGGTCGTAGGCGTCGCCGCGGTCGAACAGCCCGCCGCAGATCTCCCGCAGCGAGCAGACCGCGCACGCGTCGCTGTAGATGTGCTCCCAGTCGGTCTGGCGCACGGTCTGCTTGGCGTCGAGGAAGTGGACGATGCGCTCCTCGCCCTTGACGATCTTGCGCGTCTCGGTGCTCGCCCACGCGAAGTCGGTCATGTAGCACAGCGGGACCTTCTCGACGCGGAACGTTCGACCTGTCTTGTGAAGCATCCTGAGCGCGCGGTACAGCGAGAGCTCGAACTCGGCGAGGCGCGGCGTGAACTGGTCCTGGTTGACCTCCGCGCGGCCCATGGAGGGATCGAGGTTGTTCCAGACGAAGTGGCGGATGTGCGGGTGGTGCTGGATCCAGTGGCGGATGTTGAGGTCGAGGTGATCGGCGTTGAGCTTGTTGATCACGCAGTTGATGTTGACGTCGATGCCGAACTCGGCCGCGTTGTCGACCGCCGCGTAGGCGCGCTCGAGCGTGCCCTCGACGCCCCGCAGGCGCGCCTCGATCTCGGGCTTGATCGAGTAGACGGAGACGTGCACGAGCCGCAGCCCGGCCTCGCCGAGCGCCTTGGCGAACGCGCGATCGGAGAGCCGCCACCCGTTGGTGATCATGCGGACGTGCAGGCCCTGATCGGTCGCGTAGCGGGCGATGTCCGGCAGCTCCGGGTGCAGCGTCGGCTCGCCGCCCGTCAGGATCACGCCGAAGTAGCCGCGCGCGACGAAGTCGTCGACGAGCACGCGCATCGACTCGAAGTTGTGCGTGTACGGCGTCGTCGGGTTCGAGCAGAACCCGCAGAAGTGATTGCAGTGCCGGACGACCTGGATGTATCCGATGTTCGCCATCGCGCGACGGTCCGGCGATCCTAGCAGAAGCGCCCGCGGACAGGTCCGCGAGGACCAGCCCGGAGCGCCGCGGCGCGCACGCCGTGGTCGACCCTGCGCGGCGCGCCCGCGCCTGTCTCGAGGGCCTCATAACAGGGGCGCTCGTCGACGCGCCCGCGGGCACTCCAGCGGGCTCGGCTAGAGCCCGAGCGGGCCGCGCGGATCTCGACGGGCGCAGGCTCGCTCGAGCGCGTCGAGCTCGAGCCCGGCGGCGAGCTCCCGCAGCGCCTCGCGCGGCGCCCCGCTGCCCATCAGCCGCAGCAGGCAGCGATCGCCGAGCATCAGGCTGAGGGAGCGCGCGCCGTCGCCGGCCCCCTCCGCGCCCGCGCGCGCCCCCAGCTCGACCCGCCGCGCGCCGCCGGCGAGCTGCTGCTCGAGGAAGGCGGCGCCGGCCCCAGGCGCGCACGCGTTGACGCGGATCATGTCGGTGATGGAGATATCGACATCGACGGTGCCCTCGCCGCGCGTGTACTCGGCCGACGCGCTGTCGGCCCAGGCGCCCGCGCGACCGGCCGGATGCGCCCGCGAGACGACGCGCTGCCAATCGCCGACCCGCGCCGGGAACGCGGCCTGGAGCGCGTCGGTGCCGAGCCCGGCGATCGCCTGGTTCTGGCGCTCGCCGAGCTGCCCGCCCCGCGGCGCGTCTTCGGGCTCGCTTGGGGTCGCGTCGGGCGTGGGGCCGGGCGCGGACGGTTCGCGCGCGGACGGTTCGGGCTGGCCCTCGTCGGCTCGCGCGTCTCCGTCCCGCTCGGACGCCTCGCCCGCGGCTGGAACCGCTCGAATGGGTCCCTCCTGACGCGGCGCGCCCGCCGGCGCGCAGCCCAGGATCGCCGCGAACACGCCCGCGACCGACGAGCGAGCGCCCGAGCGCGCGTGCGCGCGCCTGCGCGAAGCCGACGAGCTCATCGCGTGGTCGTGCCCGCGTCGGAGGTCGCGCCTGTCTCGGAGGTCGCGCCTGTCTCGGAGGTCGCGCCTGTCTCGGAGGTCGCGCCTGTCTCGGAGGTCGTCTCCGAGGTCGTCTCCGAGGTCGTCTCCGAGGTCGTCTCCGAGGTCGAGGTCGCCGAGCTCGTCCCGGTGCCCTCCGTCGCGCCGGTGCCCGTCCCCTCGCTGCCCGCGGTCGTGCCGGGATCGCTCGAGCCGGACATCCAGGCCGTGTCGTCGCTCGTGTAGCTGGCGGAGTACCCGGGGCCGCCGTAGGCGACGCCGGAGTCGATGACCGTGTCGCTGCTCGAGTTGGAGTCCGAGTTGGAGTCCGAGCCGCCGCCCCCGCCGCTGCAGCCCGCGCTCATCAGGCCGAGCGCCATCGTGAGCCCGAGCCCGAGCCCGTGGGCGACGGTCCTCGCCCGCGGCGCGGCGGCGCTCGTGACCGCGCCGCAGAACGGGCAGGTCGTCTCGTGGAGCTGAACGTGGCGGGAGCAGGCGGGGCACGGGCGCACGACTCGATTGTACCCGGAGCGGCGCCGGTCAATCGCGGCGACGTCGTCCTCCGAGCGCGTCGCCGAGAACATGGTCCCGCGGCCCGGTTCTCCCGCGGCCGTCGAAGTCGGCGCCCCGACGGACGAGGCCGCACGCGCGCGCGTGCCCGAGAAGGCGCGCCTACGGCCCGAGGCTGTACGCGCGCGGGAGCCAGTCGGGTCGCGCGAGCTTGAACTCCTGCTCGAGCACGTGCTCGGCGGTCTGCAGCGCGCCCTCGATCCAGCCCTGCGCGTTCGAGTAGGCCTCGCCGCAGACGTAGATCGACTCATCCAGCAGCGGCCGGCGCATGCGGGCCATCACCGACCAGTAGCGGAAGCCGGCCTTCCACGCGTGCCAGCCGCCGCCGTAGGGATCGACTGACCAGTCCTGAAAGACAGCCGTGTACGGCGCCGGGATCGAGCGCATGCCGTGGGCCTCGGCGACCAGGCGCGCGCACATGTCGACCATCTCCTCGGTGACGTGGCGGACGTCGACGGGCGCGACCGGCGAGCGCCCCTCGGCGACGAAGTGGTTGGGTCGCCCGGTGAAGGGCCGCCCGCGCTCGAAGCCCTTCCAGAACGCGACCGAGACGTCGTCGCTGTAGCTCGCCATCATCAGCGAGTTGGTGTTCTCCGGGTCGCCGCCCGGCTGCTCGCCCTCGGTCTCGAAGTAGTAGGTCTGGCGGATCGGGAGGTCGCTGATCGAGCGCCCGGCGTACAGCCCCACGCCGCGCCACCAGGGCTGCGCGAAGCCGAGGAAGAACTTGAACGCCGCCTGGCTGACGACCGCCTTGCTGTGCTCGCGAAACCACGGGTCGGCGTGCAGCGGCGAGTCGCGGCTGATCAGCTCGAGCGCGCGGCGCGGGAGCGCGAGGACTACGTGGTCGGCGGTCACGCGCGCGGGCTCGGCCGGCTCGAGGTCGTGGGTCTCGCCGAGGCGCGTGTCGGTGCGGACGAGCCGGAGCAGGTAGCGACGCGCCGCGCCCTCGCCCGCGCGCGCGAAGCCGTCGAGGCGCGCGTTGGTCCAGACCGCCCGCGCGCCGCGGCGCGCCGTCGACACGCGGTCGCAGGCGCGCGCGAGCGCGAGCGGCAGCGCCTGCATGCCGCGCTTGAGCGTGCGGTAGATGACCTCGCCGCCGAACTCGTTGATCTGCAGCGCGGCCGCGGCGTTGGCGTTGGAGACGTTGGTGTCGTAGCCACCGGCGTCGCGGACGTAGCGGTAGCCCTCGCTGCTGAGCACCTTGGCGAGCAGGTTCCAGTAGCCGGTGCGGTACAGCGCCTCGCCGAGCACCTCGCGCTCGCCGAACTCGGAGACGTCGCGGCCGGCGAGGAACGGGATGTACGTGGCCATGACCTGCGCGAGGATCTCGTCGGGCGTCTTGCCGCGCTCGTGGGGGCCGAGGAAGTAGCGATCGCCGGCCGCGCGCGCGAGCTCGTGGCTGCGCATGAGCCTGCGCCGCAGGTACAGCAGGTTGTTGCGCGCGCCGGCGGGCGGGGACCCGGGGCGCCCGTCGTGCGGTCGCGGGTCGCCGACGAGGAACGGGCGCGTCGCCAGGCCGAGCTCCTCGACGACGCCGTGCACGAGCGGCTGCTGGTTGGGCAGGTAGCGCATCCCGCCGAGCTCGGCGTGGACGTGCGGCATACCCGGCAGCGCGCGCGAGAACAGGCGCCCGCCGATCCGCTCGCTCATCTCGAAGACCGCGACCGTCCGCGCGGGATCGGCCTGCAGCAGGCGCCAGGCGGTGTAGAGCCCGGAGACGCCCGCGCCGATCACCGCGACGTCGACGTCGAGCTGCTGGGGGAGCGCGCCCCCGCCAGGTTCATCGCCACTCGAGCTCACCATCACGACGCTCCCTCCCCGCGCGCGCGGTCCGTTCTTGAGTATGGCGCATGGGACGTATCCGGCACGGATCAAGCGCGCGGCCGAAGTCGCGCGCCTCCCCCCGGGTACGCCCGCGCGCGACGAGGCTTGCGGAGCGGGCGACGATCGGCTTGATTACGTGGTTGTTCGGAGATTGACGCATGCTCCTCGCCGCGCTCCTCATCGTCGCTGGTCTCGCGCTGCTGACGTTCGGCGGCGAGCTGCTCGTTCGGGGCGCGGCCGCGCTCGCCGGATCCGCGGGCGTGAGCCCGGCGGTGATCGGTCTGACGATCGTCGCGGCCGGCACGTCGACCCCCGAGCTCGTCGTCTCGGTGCGCTCGGCGCTCGCCGGCAGCCCCGACCTCGCGCTCGGTAACGTCGTCGGCTCGAACATCTTCAACATCGCCGCGATCCTCGGGATCGCGGCGCTCGTCGCCCCGCTGAGGATCCTCGGCGACTCCGTGCGCCTCGAGTGGCCCGTGATGTTCTTGGCCGCGCTCCAGCTGCACATGCTGGCGCGCGACGGGAGCGTCGATCGACTCGAGGGCGGCTTCTTGCTCGCCGCGCTGCTCGTCTTCATCGCCTACCTCGTCCACGTCGCGCGCGTCGACGTCGGCGACGCCGAGCGTCAGGCGCTCACCGAGCACAGCGAGAGCGCCCAGCGCGGCGCGCGTCGGCTGCTGACGCAGGCGCTGTACGTCGTCGGCGGTTGCCTGCTCCTCGTCGCCGGGGCCCGGGCGCTCATCCACGGCTCGACCGAGATCGCGCGCGCGTTCGGGATGTCCGAGCGCGTCATCGGCCTGACGATCGTCGCCTGCGGCACCAGCCTGCCCGAGCTGGTGACCAGCGTCGTCGCCTCGCGCCGCGGGCACGACGACATCGCGGTCGCCAACGTGCTCGGTTCGAACATCTTCAACGCGCTCGGCATCCTCGGCTGCACCGCGCTCATTCAGCCGCTCGCCGCGAACGCGGCGCTCGTGCGCTTCGACGACTGGTGGATGATCGGCCTGAGCGCGCTGCTGCTGCCGCTGATGCGCTCAGGGATGCGCGTGAGCCGGATCGAGGGCGCGGCGCTGCTGCTCCTGTACGGGGCGTACCTCGCCGCGCTGATCGCCGCGCCGTAGCTCAGCCAGTGGTCGTGCCCGTGTCGCCCGTGCTCGAGTCGCTCTCGGCGGTGTCCTCGGTCGTCGCGCCCGTCGCGGTCGTCGTCGTCGCGGTCGTCGACGAGGTCTCGCTGGTGGACGTGGACTCGGTGCTCGCGGTCGTCGTCCAGTCGCTGTCGACCGTCGTGTAGCTGCTCGTGTAGCTCGGTCCGCCGTAGGCCGACGCGGTCTGGTAGCTCGTGTCGGGCCCGCTGCTCGTGTTGAGGCTCGTGTTGCCTGCGGTCGTGCTGCTCTCGCCGTCGCTCGCCTCGCCCGTCATCTCGGTGGTGCCCTCGCTCTCGGACTCGCCCTTGTCCCCGCTGCACCCCGCCGTCATCAGCCCCGCCGCCACGACCACGCCCAGCCCCAGCTCGCGCACGCTGTCGACCACCGTCCGCGCCCGCGCCGGCGCGGCCGCCACGGTCGCGCCGCAGAACGGGCACGCGGTCTCGGTGAGCAGGACGTGACGGGAGCACTCGGGACACGGTCGCATCGCGTAATGATAGCGGCGCATGACATGACCGTACGGACAGTTTCAAGACCGGCCGCCGGGTCGCGGGCGCCCGCGCGCCCGCGCGCTCAGCCGGTCGTCGTGCCGGTGTCGCCGGTGCCCGACTCGGTCTCGGGCTCGGTCGTCGCGCCGGTGGAGCTCGTGGAGGCCGTCTCGGTCGACGCGGTGGTCTCGGTCTCCGTCGACGCGGTCGTCTCCGTGGTCGTCTCCGACGTCGTCGCGCTCGTGCCCGCGGTCGTCGTCCAGTCGGAGTCGAGCGTCGTGTAGCTGCTGGTGTAGCTCGGGCCGCCGTAGGCCGAGACCGCGGTCTGGTACTGGCTGTCGTTCGACGTGCTGTCGGTCGCCGAGCCCTCGCTGGTCATCTCGGTGGTGCCCTCGCTCTCGGACTCGCCCTTGTCCCCGCTGCACCCCGCCGTCATCAGCCCCGCCGCCACGACCACGCCCAGCCCCAGCTCGCGCACGCTGTCGACCACCGTCCGCGCCCGCGCCGGCGCGGCCGCCACGGTCGCGCCGCAGAACGGGCACGCGGTCTCGGTGAGCAGGACGTGACGGGAGCACTCGGGACACGGTCGCACCGCGCGATGATACCCGCGCGCGACGTGATCGCACGGACAGATTCACGTCCGGCCGCCAGGCTAGGTTCGCGCGCGTTCTCTCGCGCGTCGACGCTCAGCCGGTCGTCGTGGTGTCGCCGGTGCTCGACTCGGTCGCGGTGCCCTCGGTCGCCGTGCCCTCGGTCGCGGTGCCCTCGGTCGCCGTGGCCGTGGACGACGCCGTCGAGTCAGTGCTCTCGGTCGTCGTCCAGTCGGTGTCCCAGGTCGTGTAGCTGCTGGTGTAGCTCGGGCCGCCGTAGGCCGAGACCGCGGTCTGGTACTCGGTGTCCGAGACGCTGGTGGTCTGCGAGGCCGTGGTGCCCGCGGTCGTGCCCGCGGTCCCGTTGGAGGTGCTGCTCTCGCCGTTCGTCGTCTCTGACTCAGAGGTCATGTCCGTCGAGCTGTCGCTCTCGGACTCGCCCTTGTCGCCGCTGCAGCCCGCGGTCATCAGCCCGACCGCGACGCCGAGACCGAGGCTGAGCTCGCGCATCGAGTCGACCACGGTGCGCGCGCGCGGGGGCGCGGCCGCGACCGTCGCGCCGCAGAACGGGCACGTGGACTCGCTGATCAGGACGTGACGGGAACACTCGGGGCACGGGCGCACGGCGCCATCATACCCGAGCCGATATGCTCGTACGGTCAGAATTCCCGACCGGCTCAGAGCCCGCGCAGCGCCGCCGCGAGCCGCCCCAGGCTCGCCAGGTCGTGGACCGGCCGGTGCTCGTCGACGTTCGGCAGCAGCGCGGTCACGCCGCGCGCGCGCGGCTCGAAGCCCTTGAAGCGCAGCAGCGGGTTGAGCCACACGAGCCGCGCGCAGGCCCGGCGCAGGCGCGCGGCCTCGATCGCGAGCTCGCCCGCGCGCTCGCCGTGCCCCCGGTCGAGGCCGTCGGTGATCAGCAGGACGACGGCGCGCTGCCCGAGCACGCGGCGCGACCACTCGAGGTTGAAGGCCCGCAGGCACGCGCCGATCCGCGTTCCCCCGGACCAATCCTCGACCTGTCGCCCGACCCGCGCGAGCGCGTGGTCGACGTCGCGCTCGCGCAGCGAGCGGGTGATGTTGCAAAGGCGCGTGCCGAACACGAACACGTGCAGGCGCCGGCGCCCGCGGCCGAGCGCGTGCAGGAAGTGGAGCAGCATCCGCGTGTAGCGCTGCATCGAGCCGGAGATGTCGCAGAGCGCCACCATCGGCGGCACGATCCGCGCGGGCGCGCGCCAGCGCAGCGGGACCTGATCGCCGCCGGCGCGCACGCTGGCGCGCAGCGTCCGGCGCAGATCGAGCTGCGGTCCGCGTGCGCGCGGGCGCAGGCGCCGGGTCGTGATGGTCGCGGGCCGCAGGCGCATGCGCGCGATCGCGTCCGCGGCCGCGCGCAGCTCGGCGGCGGTCATCTGCGCGAAGTCGCGATGACGCAGGCGCTCGAGGTCCGAGTAGGTCATGATCGCGTCGACGCGCTCCTCGGGGGCGGGCCGCGGCGGCGCGGGCTTGGAGCCGGGCGCGTGCGCGCGCCAGGCGTCGCGCAGGCGCTGGAGCGTCGGGTCGCGCCGCGGCGCTGCGGTGACGCTGGGCAGCAGCGCCGCCATCGCGGCCTGCTGCCGCCGCAGCGACGGATCGCGCCAGAACAGCTCGAAGGCCTGCTCGAACAGCGCCCGCTGCTCGCGGCGGGTGACGAGCGCGGCGTGCAGCGCCCAGTACAGGTCCTCGCGCCGCGCGATCGAGATCGCCGACGCGGCCTGGGTCGCGAGCAGCACCTGATCGGTCCCGAGGGACATCCCCGCGCGACGCAGCAGCTGGGCGAACAGCGCGACGTTGGCCGCGAGCGCCCCGCCCTGGATCACGGGCCCGCCTCGCGCCGCAGCTGCTCGCGGACCGCGTCGACGTCGTCGCGGTACTTGAGGATCACGCCGAGCGTGCGCTCGATCAGCGCCGGCGACAGCGTCTGCAGCTCGCGATCGAGGGCCACGAGCGCGCGCGTCCAGTCGATCGACTCGGCGACGCCCGGCGGCTTGAACAGCGCCGGCTCGCGCCCGCGCAGCCGCTGGACGAACGCGACGACCTGCTCGCTCAGCGCGCGCCGGGCCTCGGGCGCGCGCGCCTCGAGGATCTCGAGCTCGCGGCCCGCGTCGGGGTAGTCGAGCCAGTGATAGAGGCAGCGGCGCTTGAGCGCGTCGTGGATCTCGCGGGTGCGGTTCGAGGTGAGGATCACGATCGGCCGCGCGCCCTCGGGCGCCGCGATCACGCCGAGCTCGGGGACCGTGACCTGGTAGTCGGAGAGCAGCTCGAGCAGGAACGCCTCGAAGGGCTCGTCGGTGCGATCGAGCTCGTCGATGAGCAGCACCGGCGGTCCGCCTGGCCCCGGGGACAGCGATCGCAGCAGCGGGCGCCGCAGCAGGAAGCGCTCGTCATAGATCGAGCGCGCGAGCGCGTCGCGCTCGAGCCCGCGGGCTCCCTCGCCGCGAACGCGCCCGGCCTCGGCGAGGCGGATCTCCATCATCTGGCGCGCGTAGTCCCACTCGTAGACCGCGGCGGCGACGTCCAGGCCCTCGTAGCACTGCAGCCGGATCAGCTCGCGCCCGAGCTGCTCGGCGAGCACCTTCGCCAGCTCGGTCTTGCCCACGCCGGCCTCGCCCTCGAGCAGCAGCGGGCGCCCGAGCGCGAGCGCCAGGTACACCGCCGTCGCCAGGCTGCGATCGCTGACGTAGCGACCGCGCGCGAGCAGCGAGTGGACCTCGTCCACCGAGCCCGGCGCGGCCGCGCGCCCGCGGCCAGAGTCCTGCGCGACCATGACGTGCTCAGCCGACGAGCGCCGCGACCGCCCGCCGCGCCATCACGCCGATGAGGTGGGCGCGGTAGTCGGCGCCCGCCTCGACGTCGCCGCGCAGCTCGTCGGCCGGCACCGAGACGCCCTCGAGCGCCGCCGGCGAGAGCTCCTCGGCCAGCGCCTCCTCCATCTCGCCCACGCGGAACACGTGCTCGCCCGCGCCGGTCACCGCCACGCGCACGTCGCCGCCACCGAAGTCGGCCACGAACACGCCGACGATCGCGTACTTCGACGCGGGGCTGGCGAACTTCGCGTAGTGAGCCCGCCGCGGGACCGGGAACGCGACGGCCGTGATGATCTCGTGCTCCTCGAGCTCGGTCTCGAACAGGCCCTTGAAGAACACGTCGGCGGGGATGCCCTCGGGGCGCTCGCTCGTGCGGATCGTCGCGCCGAGGGCCAGGACCGCGCCGGGGTAGTCGGCGGCCGGGTCGGCGTGCGCGAGCGAGCCGCCCAGCGTGCCGCGGTTGCGCACCTGGGGGTCCCCGATGGCGCCCGCGAGCGCGGCGAGCGAGGGGATCTTGCTCGTCACGAGCTCGGAGCGCGCGACGTCGTCATGCGTCGCGCCGGCGCCGATGACCACGGCGCCGTCCTCCTCGGAGACGCCGCGCAGCGCGTCGATGCCGGCGAGCGAGATGAGGTCGGTCGGCTGCGCCATGTCCAGCTTCATCAGCGGGATCAGGCTCTGACCGCCGGCGAGCAGCTTGCCCTCGTCGGCGCCCTGGAGCGCGGCGACGGCCTCCTCGATGGTCTGGGGGCGATGGAACGTGAAGCTCTCCACTTCTTCCTCCGTCTCTCGGTAGTCGGCTCGGGTAGCTCAGGCCGTTGCCTTCGCGTGCTGGATCGCCTTCCACACGCGCTCGGGTGTGGCGGGCATGTCGATGTGCGTGACGCCGAGGGGCGCGAGCGCGTCCAGCAGCGCGTTGATGACCGCCGGCGGCACGCCGATCGAGCCCATCTCGCCGACGCCCTTGGAGCCCAGCGGGTTGTGAGTGCAGAGCGTGACGTGGTTGCCGACGGTGAACATCGGCAGGTCCGCGGCGCGC
Source organism: Myxococcales bacterium (assembly GCA_020633295.1). Classification (GTDB taxonomy): domain Bacteria; phylum Myxococcota_A; class Polyangia; order Nannocystales; family Nannocystaceae; genus JACKDW01. The sequence continues at coordinate 24,403 of JACKDW010000029.1, forward strand.
GGCATCGTGTACGTCATGTACGAGCCGGTGAGCAGCTGCCCGGTGTCGTCGTAGACGCAGCCCTCGAGCAGCGCCTGGCCGATGCCCTGCGCGAGCCCGCCGTGCAGCTGGCCCTCGACGATCATCGGGTTGACGACGCGGCCGACGTCATCGGCGGCGGTGACCTGCAGCAGCTCGATCTCACCGGTCTCGGGATCGACCTCGAGCTCGACGACGTGACAGCCGGCCGGGTACGTGAAGTTGAGCGGGTCGTAGAACGCGGTCTCCTCGAGGCCCGGCTCGACGCCCTCGGGGTAGCTGTGAGGCACGTAGGCCGTGAACGCGACCTCGGCGAAGGCCTTGGACCGGTCGGTGCCCTTGACCGTGAAGCTCCCGTCCTTGAACTCGACGTCCTCGACGCTCGCCTCGAGCATGTGGGCCGCGATCTTCTTGGCCTTGTCGACGACCTTGTCGGCGGCCTTGATGATCGCCGAGCCGCCGACGACCAGCGAGCGCGAGCCGTAGGTGCCCATGCCGAAGGCGCTGTTGGAGGTGTCGCCGTGCTTGACCTCGACGTTCTCGAACGGCACCCCGAAGTGGTCGGCGACGATCTGCGCGAACGCGGTCTCGTGGCCCTGGCCGTGGCTGTGCACGCCGGTGAACACGACGACGGAGCCGGTCGGGTTGACGCGGATCGTCGATGACTCGAACAGGCCCGCGCGCGCGCCGATCGAGCCCGCGAGGGCGGAGGGCGCGAGCCCGCAGGCCTCGAGGTAGGTCGACATGCCGATGCCGCGCAGCTTGCCGCGGGCCGCCGACTCGGCCTTGCGCGCCTCGAAGCCCGCCCAGCGCGAGGCCTCGAGCGCCATCTCGAGCGCCTTCTCGTACTCGCCGATGTCGTACTGCAGCGCGACCGGGGTCTGGTACGGGAACTGATCGGGCGCGATCAGGTTCTGCCGCCGCAGGCCGACGCGGTCGACCCCGAGCTGGCGCGCGGCCTTCTCGACCAGGCGCTCGAGCAGGTAGGTCGCCTCCGGGCGCCCGGCGCCGCGGTAGGCGTCGACCGGCACCGTGTTGGTGAACACGGCCTGGACCTCGACGTAGATCGCCGGCGTCTTGTAGGGCCCGGCGAGCAGCGTGCCGTAGAGGTAGGTCGGCACCGACGACGCGAAGGTCGAGAGGTAGGCGCCGAGGTTGGCGCGCGTCTGCACGTGCAGCCCGAGGAAGGTCCCGTCCTCGGCGATCGCGAGCCGGGCCTTGCTGATGTGGTCGCGGCCGTGGCAGTCGCTGATGAACGACTCGGTGCGCTCGGCCGTCCACCGCACCGGGCGACCGACTCGACGCGACGCCCACAGCACGAGCAGCTCCTCGGCGTAGTGGAAGATCTTCGAGCCGAAGCCGCCGCCGACGTCGGGCGCGATCACGCGCAGCTTGTGCTCGGGGACCTTCATGGTGAAGGCGCTCAGCAGCAGGCGCGTGAGGTGGGGGTTTTGCGACGTGGTCCACAGCGTGTGATCGCCGGTGCCCTCGTCGTACTCGCCGATCGCCGCGCGCGGCTCGATCGCGTTCGGGATCAGGCGGTTGTTCGTCAGCTCGATCTCGACGACGTGCGCGGCGCCCTCGAACGCGGCCGCCGTCGCCGCCTTGTCCCCGAGCTCCCAGTCGTAGCACTGGTTGCCCGGCGCCTCGTCCCACACGAGCGGCGCGCCCTCGGCCGTGGCTGCGGAGATCGACGCGACCACCGAGAGCTCCTCGTAGTCGACGTCGACGAGCTGCGCGGCGGCCCGCGCCTGCGCGCGCGTCTCGGCGATCACGACCGCGACCTGGTCGCCGACGTGCCGCACGCGATCGAGCACCAGCGCCGGGTGCGGCGGCTCGATCATCGGCGAGCCGTCCTTGCTGTGGATCTGCCAGCCGCAGGGCAGCCCGCCGAAGCCCTCCTCGGCGAAGTCGGCCCCGGTCAGCACCGCGATCACGCCGGGCGCCTGCTGGGCCTCGCCCGCGTCGATCGAGACGATCTTCGCGTGCGCGAGCGGCGAGCGGACGATCGCCATGTGGAGCTCGCCCGCGCGGCGGATGTCGTCGGTGTAGCGGCCCTTGCCGCGGAGGAAGCGACGGTCCTCTTTGCGCAGGACCCGAGCGCCTACGTTCTCGCCCATGTCAGCCGACCTCCCCGGCCCCGGCGGCCTGCTTCTTCGCGCATGACCCAATGGCCTTGACGATGTTGTGGTAGCCCGTGCAGCGGCAGTAGTTGCCCTCGAGCCACTCGCGGATCTCGTGCTCGGACGGGTCGGGGCGCCGCTCGAGCAGCTCGGTCGCGCTGATCACCATGCCCGGGGTACAGAAGCCGCACTGCAGCCCGTGGTGCTCGTGGAAGGCCTGCTGCATCGGGTGCAGGCCGCGGTCGCCCGGCCGCGCGAGGCCCTCGATCGTCGTCACGCGCTGCCCCTCCGCCTCGAGCGCGAACATGGTGCAGCTCTTGACCGTGCGCTCGCCGACCTTGACGACGCACGCGCCGCACTGGCTGGTGTCGCAGCCGACGTGCGTCCCGGTGAGGTGGAGCTTCTCGCGGAGCAGCTCGACGAGCAGGGTCTGGGGTTCAACCTCGACGGTGACGGTTCTCGAGTTGACGGTGAGCGTGACGGACGGCATGCGACCTCCCGGCGGACGGTGAGCGTTCGGTGGCGCATCATAGCAACACAACCTCCGCTCGACGCCACGCCGCGCGCCTCGGGCCCGCGCGCGCGCAGGAAGTAGGGCTTCGCTGTACACGCACGACGAGCTCGCAACACCTGCGCGCGCGAACTCGTTCGCATCTACATTAGGGAGTCCGCGCGAGGCGCTCGGCGGCGACGCGGTCGCGCGCTGGCGCGCGGCGTCACGGCCGCGTCGCTTGCCGATCGCGGGGGCCTTGGGTAGGCAAGATCCGTGCAGCTCAGCAACGCGTTCGACGTCGCCGCGACCCCGGGTCGCGTGTGGACCTTCATCCTCGACCCCGAACGCGTCGTCCCGTGCATGCCGGGCGCCGAGCTCGTGGGCGTCGTCTCGGGCGCGGGGCAGGAACCCGAGGGCTGGGAGGTCGAGGCGAAGATCAAGGCCGGGCCCGTGCAGCTGCGCTTCAAGGGCGCCGTGAGCTTCGAGGAGCGAGACGCCGCCGCGCGCCGGGTGGTGCTCAAGGCCAAGGGCCGCGAGACCCGCGGCAAGGGGGTGTTCAGCGCGACGATCACGTGCACGCTCCGCCCGAACGAGGCCGGCACCCACGTCGACGTCGAGACCGAGCTGTCGATCTCGGGCAAGATGAAGACCTTCGCCCGCGGGATGATCAAGGACATCGCCGGGCGCCACACGCAGATCTTCGCCGAGGCGATGCAGCGCGCGCTGCTGGCCGAGGCCGCGGCGGACCCGGGGGACGCGGCGCCGGGGGACGGAGACGCGCCGTCGCCGACGGCGTCTGCCGCCTCGCCGCCTTCTTCACCGCCTTCTTCACCGCCTTCTTCACCGCCTTCCTCACCGACCTCGTCGCCGACCGCGTCGCCGACCGCGTCGCCGACCGCGTCGCCGACCTCCTCTCCGTCGCCCGCGACACCATCGTCCGCCTCGTCGAGCTCGTCCTCCGCGTCCTCGAGGCCCTCCGCGGGCCCGGGGGGCGGCACCGCGCCCCCGCCCCCGCCGCCATCGCAGGAGAGCGCGCCGATCGACGGCCTCGGGCTGGTGATGTGGGCGCTGCGCCGCGCGGTCGCGCGGTGGTTCAAGCGCCGCCTCGGGATCGCGGAGGACGAGCCGTTCTTCGCCGGGCTGCGGCGCGTGCTGGGCGAGCTGTGGACGCGCCTCACGTCATGAGCCGCGCGCCCGGCTAGGGTACGTTGGGCGCGCGTGCACGCGCGTGCACGCGCGACGCCGCGGGGCGGCGTCGGAATCACTGCGGCGCCTGGATGACGCCGGATGGTGCCGAGGGGCAGCCCAGCGCCCACGCACGCGCCCACGCACGCGCCGCGCACCGGCGAGCTCCTCGGCGAGCTCCTCGGCGCGCGCTCAGCTGAAGAAGTCGAGCAGGTCGAACAGGTCGATCGCGTTGCCCAGCACCCACAGCGCCAGCAGGATCACCGCGGCCCAGAACAGCGGCTGGATGGCGAACACCGCCGCGCCGAGCAGGAACAGCTTGATCCCCGGGAGCGCGCGCGGGCCGAACAGGATCGCGACCGCGGCGCAGACCAGCGTCGCCACGCCGAGGTACGGGATCGCGGTGACGGCCGACGCCGGCAGCTCCGTGGTGCCGAGCTCGAGCAGCGCCGCGAGCAGCACGCCGAGCAGGCCGATGACGATCCCGAGCCGCTGCACGCGCCGGACGGCGATCGGGGTCTCCTCAGAGTCTCTGGCCATACGGTCCTGTCCCTCCGCGCACATGGTACACCGGCGCCGCACCGAGCTCGCCGCGCGGGCGCGCGGCCCGATCGACCTGTCACTAGGGAAAGCTTCGAAAATGCGCCCAGCGCAGGCCTCAGCCCCCCGTCACGCTCTCGTCCCAGGCCGCCGCGATCGCGGCGACGCGCGCCTCGACGGCGGCCAGCGGCGCGGCGAGGCGCCCGGCGCCGCGCAGCCCGTCGAGCAGCGGGCAGCGCCGCAGCCACGCGAGATCCTCGAGGCCGTCGGCGACCGCCCCCTCGATCGCGCGCGTGCCGTGCTCCTCGTCCCCCGCGACCAGGAACACCTCGGCCTCGATCTGCTGCAGCAGGCGGCGCGCGCGGGAGTGCGGCGTGCGCTTGTTCAGCGTCCAGGTGAAGAACTCGTACGCCTCGCGCGAGACCCGGCCCTCGCGGATCACGGCGTTGGTGAAGCGGACCGTCGCGTCGAGCGTCGCGTTGCTCTCTGAGGGCGGGAGCTCGTAGACGAGCGCGCGTCGCCAGAGGTTGAGGCGCGGCGCGATCATCAGCGCGAACTCCGGGCGCGCCGGGCTCAGCGTCGCGAGACGGGCCGAGACCGCGTCCCAGCGCCCGCGCAGCGCGTCGAGCCGGATCAGGTCGACCGCGCCGTAGCCGAGGCTCGCGTCGATCGACTGCGCGAGCTCGAGGTGACGCGCGGCCTCGTCGAGGCGATCGCTCTCCGCCAGGATCCGCCCGCTGAGGTCGTGCGCGGCCGCGAGGCTCGGGCCGTTGGCGAGCGCCCGCCGCAGCGCTCGCATCGCCCCCGGCGTGTCCGAGGACTGAAACCGCACGCGCGCGAGCGCGACCCAGGGCTCGGCGAGCTCGGGCGCGAGCTCGAGGGCGCGCTCGGCCGCCCGGCGCCCGTCCTCGAGCCGCGCCGCCGCCCCCGGCCCGCCGTCGAACTCGCTCAGCGCGAGCACGTAGGCGTAGGCGGAGAGGATCGTCGGGTCGCTCGGCGCGAGCGCGCGCGCGCGCTGGATCCGGGCGAAGGAGTCGCGCCAGCTCATCGCCTGCCGCCCCTGGATCTCGCGCGCGCGCAGGTACTGCTCGAGCGCCTCGGGGTTGATCGGCGCGCGGGTCGGGCCGCGGCGCGTCTGTCCGGCCGCGTGCGCGACCTGGTCTGCGGCTTGATCGCTGATCACGAACAGCTCGGCGAACGGGCAGTCGAAGCGCCGCGCCCACACCTGGAAGCCATCCGCCGTCGTCGAGAGCCGCAGCGTCAAGCGCACCGCGTCGCCGCGTCGCTGGATGCGTCCCTCGAGCACGAGCTCGACGCCGAGGCGCAGGCCGTAGGCCTGGGCTGTCTCTCCCGCCAGCGGGACCGCGCGCGCCTTCACCTGCAGGCCGCGGACCATGCACAGCGAGTCGAGCAGATCATCGGTGAGGCCGTCGCCGATCCACGAGTCTGACGGGGGACCTGCGGTTCGCAAAGGGAACACCGCCAAGCGCTGCGCGCCCGTCGAGCGCGGACCCGGGCCCGCGCTCGGCGGCCGCTCGCCCGCCCCCGCGGCGACGCGCTCGAGCGCCGCGAGCAGCTCGCTCGCCGATGAGAGACGCGTCACCGGCTCCGGCGCGAGCAGGCGCAGCGTCAACGCGGCGAGCTGCGGCGAGACATTCGGGTCGAGCGCGCGCGGATCCGGGGCCGGCTCCCGCAGCCGCGCGAGCGCGTCCGCGAACGCGCGACGGCCCGTGAGCAGCTCGTACAGCACGAGCCCGAGCGCGTAGAGGTCCGCGCGCGCGTCCGTCGGCTCGCCGCGGAGCTGCTCCGGGGCCATGTACGCCGGCGTCCCGGCGACCCCCTCGACCGCCGTCGTCGCGGCGACCGTCGAGACCAGGCGCGCGATCCCGAAGTCGCTGACGACCACGCGCCCGCCCTCCTCGAGCAGGATGTTGTCCGGCTTGAGGTCGCGGTGGACCACGCCCGCCGCGTGGGCGGCCCGCAGCGCCTCGGCGATCTCGCGGACGACCCGCACGACCTCCGCGCTCGACCAGCGCGCCTCGTCCTCGAGCGCCCGCGCGAGCGAGCGCCCGGCGACGAACTCCATCGTCAGGAAGCGCGCGCCCCCGTGCTCGCCGATGTCGAAGGTCCGCGCGATCCCGCGGTGGGTGACGCGGCGCGCGAGCTTGACCTCCTGGCGGAAGCGCTCGAGCGCGGCGGGGTCGTCGGTCCAGTCGCGCCGCAGCACCTTGAGCGCCACGACCTCGTCCAGCTCGAGGTCGCGGACCCGGTACACCGTGCCCATGCCGCCCTCGCCGAGCACGCCGAGGATCTGGTAGCGATCGGCGAGCAGCGCCCCGGTCGGCGCGGTGATCGTCGGCGCCGCGCCGCCCGGCGCCGCCGCGTCGGTCGCGAGCAGCGTCGCGTCGTGGGCGAGCGCGGGCGGGTCCTTCATCGCCCGGCCATGGTAGCGCCCGTCGCCCGCGTCCCGCCGCAGACCCGCGCCCCCGTAACATGACTCAACCGCCACACGCTCACGCCCGCCGCCGGCGCGCCGGCGCGCGTCGACCTCCCCGCGCGACGCGGACGCGGCATATGCAAGCTCGCGCGGGGATGGACACGGCGGCCGCGCGCGCCCTACGATGGCGCGTGCTCGCGTTCACGCGCCGCCCCGGACACCGGCGACCCCGCGCCGCGCTCGCGCTCGCGCTCGCGGCCTGCGGCGCCTACGCCTGCGGAGGCGGCGACGGCGAGACCGACGGCGACGACGCGCTCGCCGGCGACGCCGCCCGCGGCGCCGAGCTCTACCTCGCGATGTGCGCCCAGTGCCACGGGCCGACCGGCGAGGGCGGCAAGGGCCCGCCGCTCGCGGGATGGTCGAGGGGACAGGACGCGCTGATCGACGCTGTCGAGGTGACGATGCCCGAGGCCGCGCCGGAGAACTGCGTCGGCCAGTGCCCCGTCGACATCGCGGCCTACATCCTCGGCGGCTTCGAGGCCGAGCCGCTCGTCTGCGACGACGGCGGCCCCGCGCTCGGTCGACGTCAGCTCCGCCTGCTCACCCGCCACGAGTACAACAACACGGTCCGCGACCTCCTCGGGCTCGTGGACGACGGGGTCGAGCCGACGCCCGACGGCTGCGCGCTCGACACGGACTGCGCGCTGACCAGCGAGTCCTGCGTCGGCGACCTCTGCGTCGCCGACCCCTGCGCGCTGCACACCTTCGTCTTCGACCCCCAGGGCCAGGACCGCGCGAGCGTGCACGTCGCGGGCAGCTTCAACGGCTGGCCCGCGACGCTGGCCGACGGCGGCTGGCCCATGGTCTATGTCCCCGAGGCCGGGCTGTGGGTGACCAAGCAGGTCCTCGGCGACGGCGAGCACCAGTACAAATTCGTGCTCGACGAGAGCGAGTGGGTCCACGACGCGGGCAACCCCGACACGGTCGACGACGGCAACGGCGGGCTCAACTCGCGGCTGACCCAGGACTGCGCCGGCGCGCCCGACCCCGCCCCCGACCCCGGCGGCGCGGCGCTCGACCCCGCGGCCGACTTCCCGATCGAGAGCCGCCCCGACGGCTACTTCTACGACAACAACGCCGACGCCGGGCTCGTCACCGCGGTGCACGTCGAGCACTACCTGCGCGCAGGCGAGGAGCTCGCCGCGCTCGCCACCGCCGATCTCGACGCGCTGCTGCCCTGCACCGCCGGCGACAGCGACGAGACCTGCGCCGACGCGTTCACGCGCGAGCTCGGCGCGCGCGCGTTCCGTCGCCCGCTGCGCGAGGACGAGGTCGCGCGCTACACCGCGCGGATCCTCGCGGCGCCCAACCTCGAGGAGGGCGTCGCGATCGCGCTGCGGGTGATGCTCTCGTCGCCCTACTTCCTGTACCGCTTCGAGCTCGGCGCGCCCGAGGGCGACCGGTACCGCCTGAGCCCGCACGAGCAGGCCAGCGCGCTCTCGTACCTGCTGTGGGCGAGCGCGCCCGACGACGAGCTGCGCGAGGCGGCCGACGGCGGCGCGCTCGCCGAGCCGGGCGCGCTCGAGGCCCAGGCCCGGCGCATGCTCGCGGACCCGCGCAGCCGCGAGGTCGTCGCGCGCTTCGCCGAGCAGTGGCTCGGCGTCGAGTCGGTCGCGACGCTCGAGAAGAGCGCGGCGCTGTTCCCCGGCTTCACCGCGGATGTTCGTGCGGCCATGTCCCACGAGACGCGCGCGTTCGTCGAGCACGTCGTCTTCGACTCGAGCCACGGCTTCGACGAGCTGCTGACCGCCGACTACACCTTCGCCGACGCCGCGCTCGCCAGCTACTACGGCGTCGCCGGCGGCCCCGACGCGGTCGGCGAGTTCGCCCAGGTCTCGCTGCCGGCGAGCCGCGCGGGCCTGCTCGGCCACGGCAGCGTGCTCGCGAGCACCGCGCACTCCGACCAGAGCTCGCCCGTGCGCCGCGGGCTCTGGGTCCGAAGGCGCCTGCTCTGTCAGGAGCTCGGCCAGCCGCCGCCCGACGCCGGCGGCGTGCCCGAGGTCGACCCCGACGCGACCACGCGCGAGCGCTTCCGCCAGCACTCCGAGAGCCCCGGCTGCTTCGCGTGTCATCAGTACATCGACGAGCTCGGCTTCGGCTTCGAGCGCTTCGACGCCGCCGGGCGGTACCGCGAGCAGGAGAACGGCCAGCCCGTCGACGGCGCCGGGCTGCTCAACGACGTCGAGGGCCTCGGCAGCGGCACCGAGGTCCAGTTCCAGGAGCTGCGCGGGCTCGCCGACGCGCTCGTCGCGGCCGACAGCGCGCGCGCCTGCTTCGCGCGCCAGTACTACCGCTTCGCCAGCGGCGCGCTCGAGCAAAGCCAGGACGCCTGCGCGATCGCGGCCGTCGAGCAGCGCTGGGCCGAGGCCGGCTACGACATCCGCGAGCTGATCATCGCCATCATCCTCTCGCCCGGCTTCACCCAGCGCCAGTAGCACGGAGACCCGCGATGCCGATCTACCTCCCTCGACTCCGCGGCCGCGCCGGCGCGCTGCTCGACGCCCCGGCCGCGCGCCTCGGTCGGAGGACATGGCTCAAAGGTCTTACCGCAGCCGCGCTCGGCGTGCCGCTGTGGCGGGCCTTCGGCCCCACGCGCGCGCGCGCGGCCGGGGGCGCCGCGCGCCGCGTGATCTTCTTTTACTACCCCGACGGCGTGGTCGGGCCGAGCCAGGACGGCCAGCCGACGATGTGGCACTGCAGCGGCGGCGAGCACGACTTCGCGCTCTCCCCCCAGCTCGAGCCGCTCGCGGCGCTCAAGGGCGAGTGCCTGTTCTTCAACGGGCTGACCATGGGTCCGGCCGACAGCGGCAGCCACCCCGGCGGCGCCAAGAAGCTGCTGACCGCGGTCGACGGCGGCTTCGGCGAGTCCATCGATCAGCTGCTCGCGCGCACCGTCGGCGCGGACGCGCCGTACCGGCACCTCTACCTCGGCGCGCAGGCCAATCAGAGCAACGCCTCGGGCGACAAGCACGTCTCGTACCCCAGCCCGGGCCAGAGCGTGACCCCGCAGGACGACCCGCGCGAGGCGTTCTCGCTGCTGTTCGGCGACGGCGGCGGCGACGGCGGGGCGGGCGGCGGCGAGCCGGACCCGACCAGGGTCAGCGTGATCGATGGTGTCCTCGAGGACATGAACGCCCTGCGCGCGGAGCTCGGGGAGACCGAGCGCGGCAAGCTCGACCTCCACCTCGACGCGCTGCGGGAGGTCGAGCAGCGCATCAAGCAGCCCGGCGCGCCGCCGCCCGGCGCGTCCTGTGACGCGCCGACGCTCGACACCGGCGGGCTCGACGACCAGAGCCTCTACGCGCCCGAGCGCTTCCCGGACATCCTGCGCGCGCAGACCGACCTCATGGTGCTCGCGATGGCCTGCGGGCTCACGCGCGTCGGCGTGATCCAGGCCTCGCATCACACCAGCGAGCTGATCATGAGCCGCTTCGCGGGCAGCGAGATGTACGACCCCGGCTACGACATGCGCAGCCACCAGGCCTCGCACTACGGCGCGAGCCACAACCCGGAGTCCAAGGAGTTCTCGTCGTACCTCGCGCAGCGCCGCTGGTGGGTCGCGCAGTTCGCCTACCTGCTCGAGCAGCTCGCCGCGCGCCCCGACGAGGGCGGGACGATGCTCGACAGCTCGCTCGTCGTGCTCTGCACCGAGGTCTGCGACGGCAACACGCACCTGCACGACAACATGCCGTTTGTGCTCGCGGGCCGCGGCGGCGGGACCATCAACCCCGGGCGCCTGCTGGTGCGCGAGGGCTCGCGGCACGCCGACCTCTGGATCGCGCTCGCGCACGCCATGGGCGAGGGCATCGGCGGCTTCGGCGACGTGAGCTCGGGGCCGCTCTCGGGCGTGCTCAGCTGAGCGCTCGCGGGCGTGCTCAGCTGAGCGCGACCGCGCGAGCCGCCTCCGCGGGCCTCGGCGGGCGCGCGCTTGACGGTCTGCGGTCGCGTGGCATCCTCGCCCTGTGCCCGCGGTCTCTCCCAACCGCGCCGGGCTCACGCTCGCCGCGCTCTCACTCCTCGCCCTCGCGCTGCCGGCGTGCATCGAGAAGCTCGAGGCCGGCGAGCGCGCCGCGCCAGAGATGACCGATCAATCAGGCGCCGGACAGCCGCTCGCGCCCGAGGACGAGGGCGAGCCCGACCCGGAGCCCGAGCACGAGCGCCTGAAGTCGCTCGGCTACGTCGGCGCCACCGAGGTCTCCGCCGCCGACCGCTTCAAGCTGGGTCTCGTGCACGTCGACCCGGCGCGCTGGGCCGGCGGCTGGAGCATCTTCACCTCGACGCGCTGGGGCCCGGGCTTCCGCGGGGCCAAGAAGGTGCTCCCACAGCGCAAGGCGCTGCTCGTCGACGAGTTCGGCGACATCGTGCACGCGTGGCGAGACCCGCGCAAGCACGAGGAGGACGTAGGCGACAGCCGCAGCATGAACCGCGAGCGCGACTGGGCGAACATGCGCATGGACGAGGCCGGCAACGTCGTCGCGGTCGACGCGCTCGCGCGCCTCGTCAAGGTCAGCTGGGACTCGGAGCTGCTGTGGAGCGCCGAGGGCCGCTACCACCACGACCTCGCGCGGGACGACGACGGCACGATCTGGGCGCTGCGCTCGGAGCCCCGCGAGATGGAGCGCGAGGGCGCCCCGCTGCACGTCTGGGACACGCGGCTCGTCGCGATCTCGCCCGAGACAGGTGAGGAGCTGCGCACGATCTCGCTGTGGGACGCGATCCACGAGGCGCCCGAGTTCCAGGCGCCGCTCGCCAACTACTTCACGAAGAACGCCGACGAGGAGCTCGAGGCCTCCGACCTCCACGAGGAGCAGACCGCCCATCGCACCTTCGACGCGCTGCACGCCAACACGGTCAAGCTCGCGCGCGTCGGCAACGGGCTGTGGAAGCCCGGCGACCTGCTCGCGTCGTTCCGCTCGCTCGACATGGTCGCGGTCATCGGCCGCGACGACGGGCGCCTGCGCTGGGCCTACGGCTACGGCGAGCTCGACGGCCCCCACAGCCCCATCCAGACCGCGGACGGGCGCGTCGTGGTGTTCGACAACGGCCTGCGCGAGCGCAGGAGGTCGCGCGTCGTCGCGATCGAGCCCGAGTCGCGCGCGCTCACGGTGCTGTACGAGGGCGACGACGACAACCCGTTCTTCTCGAGCATCCGCGGGCAGGTGCAGGAGCTCGCGGGCGGGCACCTGCTCGTGGTCGAGTCCCAGCGCGGCCGCGCGTTCGAGCTCACGCCCGCGCGCGAGATCGTCTGGGAGTACTTCTCGCCCGACACCTTCTTCAAGCGCACCAAGGCGAAGCCGACCGCCGACGGCAAGCCGGGCAAGCGCGGCAAGAAGCTCATGCGCGTGCCGTTCCGCGTCGTCCGCCTCAACGCCGCCGAGCAGTCCGCCGCCGAGCGCCTGCTCGGCCGCAGCGCGACGCCGCGACCCGCGAGCTGAGCGACCGCCGCGATCGACCGCCGCCCGCCGCAGCGACGCCTACAGCGTGTTCGGTCGCCAGCGGTTGACGAGCCAGCGGATCACGAAGGCCGGCGCGATCGACCACAGCAAAAGCCACCAGATCCAGTGCAGGCTGACCGGGCCCCAGCGCAGCAGGCGTGACGGGTAGGCCGCCGCGATCGCGACGATCGGGCCGTCGGGCGCGAGCCCGGCCTCGACGGGGTAATAGAATTGATCGGCCAGCTGCTGCGAGCGCGTCCGCGAGACCCGCGGCGCGTGCTGGGCGGTGACGTCGATCGACTTGCGAAACCGCAGCTTGTCCGCGTGCACGGTGACGAACGCGCGCCCGGTCCGCAGCCCACGCACGCGCCAGCTCACCTGGCGCGTCGCGGGCGAGCGCATCGCCGGCGACTCCACGACGACGTTGTTGGTCGACTTGAGCCGCAGCGCGTCGGCGTACGTCTCGAAGTCGCGCAGCGTCACCGTGACCGTCGTCGACTCGCCCGGCCGCAGCGGCCGCGTCCCCCACGACGCCTCCATCTGGGTGAGCAGCAGCACCATCGGGATCGTCAGGATGAACGCCGGCCGCAGGCTGAGCACGAAGTAGCGCAGGTTCCAGCGCAGCAGCTGCAGGAACGAGCGCAGCACCACGCGCGGCTCGTGGTCGAACAGCCGGGTCTCGATCAGGTGCGCGAACAGCCGCCGCGTCGCCTCGCGGATCTTCTCCTGGTTGGTCGTGAGCTTGAAGATCCACAGGAACACGACGCCGAGCAGCAGCGAGACGAACACGCACTCGCCGTACGGGCCCCAGCCCAGCGCGCGCGGGAGCGCGACCAGGGCCTCGAACACGGCGGCGAAGATGTTGTTGACCGTCGTCACCCTCGCCCGTCACCTCGCGCGCGTCAGCGCGTCCTTCCCGATCATCTGCTCCGGCGCGGGCACGCCGAAGCGCGCGAGCACGGTGACCGGGATGTCCGCGAGCTGCGGGTTCTCGCGCGCCAGCGGTCGGTTCGAGAGCAGCACGCCCGGCACGCGATCGTGGGCCATGCAGTGATCGGCGATCCACTCGTCGCGGTTGGGCCGCAGGACCTCGCGCTGCAGCGCGCCGAGGCCCGCGTCGGAGCCCATGCGGTAGCCCGGGTTGAAGCCGACGATCAGGTCGGGCGCGTAGCGCAGGTTCTCGCCGGGGAACTCCTTGGCCGGGCGATACACCCGGCGCACGATCGGCTTGCCGCGCAGGTGGTCCTGGAACTTCAGGAGCTCGCGCTCGAGCTCGTCGAGCACCGCGCCCTGCTCCTCGGCCGAGACCACGCCGCCGCGCTCGCGCCCCTCGAGGTTGAGGTAGATCGCGTTGAGCCCGATCGCGTAGGCGCGCGTGCGCGACCAGTCCACGCCCACGAAGCCCGGCTCCTCGCTCGCGCGCCACGGGTCGTCGACCGCCATGAAGCCCTCGCGCACGAGCCACGTGTTGAGGTTGACCTCGTAGTCGAAGCGCGCGAAGCCGTGGTCCGACATGACGATCAGCGTCGTGTCGTCCTCCATCTGGTCGAGCGTCCAGCCGACCACCTCGTCGACGCGCTGGTAGAACCACAGCAGCTTGTCGGAGTGGTCGCCGTAGAGCATGTGCCCGGCCTGGTCGACGCTGCTGAAGTAGAAGAACAGCAGGCCCTCGTCGAAGCGCGCGTACTCGTGCTCGTACATCTCGACCGACTCGTTCATCACGTGCTTGGCCTGGCGCACGAACTCGCCGCGGCTGAGCAGGTGGGCCGAGAGCCCCTTCGTCTCCTCGGCCATGCCCTGGGTGTAGAAGCGCCCCAGCGCCTCGTAGAGCTCGGTCGCGTAGCTCTCGGGCGCGGTGATCGGCAGCTCCGGCGCGGCCGGGTCGACGTTGATCGGGCTGACGTAGAGCTCGAAGCTGGGCTCGATCGACTTCAGGTACAGGCGCGCCATGCCGGCGGCGCTCTTGAAGCCGGGCACGAGCTCGAACTCGAGCGGGATCCAGTCGGACCACTCGCCGACCTTGATGACGACGGTCTCCGCCCCGAGCTGGACCCGCGCGACGCGACGCGACGCGTCGAGCTCGACGACCATCGCGACCGTCGAGGGCTCGGGCTCGAGCTTCAGCGTGTTGGTCGGCCCCTCGAGCGCGGTCTCGATCCGCGTCGCGCCCGGCTCGAGCGTGAGCGCGTGGATCATGCCGCCCGAGGGATCGGGGCGCGTCGCCTTCTCCGGGTCGCTGGTGAAGAACTGAAACGTGCCGAAGCCGCCCATCATGTCGGGCGTGCCCATACCGGAGAGCGCGTGGTGAGCCGACTCGTGCGGCGGGAAGTCGGTGGGCATGCGGCTGATCACGCTCGGGACGCCGTGGCGCGCGAGCACCGACCAGAACGGCTCTCCCTCGCGCAGCAGCCGGGTCTCGCCGCTGTCGAGCGGCAGGCGGTAGCCGCCCGCGCGCAGGTAGTAGGTCGGCGGTTCGAGCTCCGACATCGACGAGAACGGCGCGCGCGAGGTGGGGTCGCGGTGCACGAAGTCGAACACGCCGTGGGCGGCCGGCGACGTCCCCGTGATCACCGTCGACCACGCGACCGGGCTCTGCGGCGGGATGGTGGTCTCGAGCTCGGTGAAGCCGCCCATGGCGGCGAGGCGCGCGAGGTTGGGCAGCTGCTCGATGTGGCTGCGCACGAACCTCGGGTCCATGCCGTCGACGCCGAGCACGATGACGCGCTCCCCGTCCGCGCCCCCCTCGGGCGCGCGCTGGCAGCTCGAGACCCCGCTCGCGGCGAGGGCCAAGGCCACGAGCGCGCGACCGAGCGCGCGGCCGCGACGGTGTCCGGAGCCCCTCACGTCGGCAGACCATACCCGGAATTCCCCCCCCGCACGAGCCCGCGCGCGCCCCTCGGCGCGCGTCGAATCCAGGGCCCCAGACGCCGCTACGGGCGGAATTTCCTCCAACGCCGGCGCGATATCATCGGCCCATGGTGGGCGCGGAGCGGGCCCGGCTCCGCGGGCGCGCCCGAGGATGGGAGATACCGGGCGCTCGCACCGCGACGAGCGCGACGACCACCGACACCGCCGATCGACGAGGCCTGGTGGGCCGGCGGCGGCGGTCTCACAGCTGCTCTAACGGTCAGGAGCCAGCGACCCGCGGCGACGCGCTCCAGCCTGATCGGCTACGATGATCGGCGATGACCGCCCGCGCCCGTCGCTCGCTCGCCTCGATCGCGACCGCGTTGGTGACAGGTCTCTTGGTGCAGCTCGCCGCGTCCTGCGACGAGAGCTCGCTGCGCGCCGACATCCACGACTCCGACCTCGAGAAGCGCCCGCCGATCTGCGGCGTCGCGCCCGACGAGGTCGTGCTGATGGACGCCTGCGGGCTCGGCGGGCCGTGCCCCGTCGCGCACTTCTACGGCCGCCAGAACGCGTGCGGCGGGCCGCTCGAGGGCGACGCGGCCGAGTACGACGCGGCCGAGTACTGCGTGCTCGAGCACCTCGCCAGCGGCGCGCCCGGGCGCCTCGCGCTGCGGTGGGAGTGCGAGGGGCACGCGGAGGACGCGGCGATCTACGTGCTCGGCCCCGGCGACGCGATGCTCGTGACCCGCGTGACCACGCCCTGCGAAGGCAGCTGCGTGTGCGACGAGGAGCACCGCTACCGCGCGCTCGAGCGCTGCGCGCTGCGCGAGCCGGAGTACTTCGCCGCGTGCCTCGAGGCGAGCGCGTCGGGCGAGCGCGTCGAGTGCATGGAGCTCGAGAACTGGTTCACCGGCTGCGGCGCCGACGCGCCGACCTGCATCCCGTGAGCGGTCGGGCGCGCCGCGTGGGCGCGCGCCCGCGCGCGCGACGAGCCAAGCGAGTTTTTTTCCCGCGCCCTGTCACCCTTCCTCGGAGGCCTCGTAGGAGCGAGTGAACACGGAGCAACCCATGCACAACACACCGCGCACCCCCACCCGCCCGCTCGCCGCCCTCGTCATGTCGCTCGCCCTGGCCATGTCCGCGTCCGCCTGTCAGCCCGCGACGGACGGCGCCGCCCCGGCCGATCGCAGCGGTGAGCTCGGAGCGAGCGAAGCCATGCAAATCACCATCGACACCACCGACGAGCTCAGCGAGGCGCAGCTGCACGCGATCGCCCAGTACGTCGAGCAGAACGCCGCCGGCGACGTCGCCGGCGCGAAGGTCAAGGTCCGCAAGGACGGCGACTCGACCGCGCTGGAGGTCGTCTTGATGGGCCAGAACCTCGGCGACGGCGCCGGGATCGAGGGCCAGCTCAAGGCGCAGTTCCCCGAGCTCGCGAGCGCGTCGATCTCGGTCGGCGAGGCGCCCGCGGACGACGAGCCGATGGTCCACTCGGACGCCGAGGACCCTGCGGTCGCCGAGCAGGAGATCCTCGAGCAGCTGCAGGAGCAGGGCGTCGAGGGCGAGATCAACGTCGAGGTCAACGACGACGAAGAGGGCCACCGCCAGGTCGAGGTCAAGGTCAAGAAGACCGTCGAGGGCGAGTGATCACGCCGCGAGGCTGACGCGCCGCCGAGCACGCTCATGCGCGCGCGAGCGCCGGGCCCCCGCCCGGCGCTCGCCGCTCGTGGGACCTGTTCGCGCGACCAGCTGGGCCGTGACGAATCGGCGGGTCGCCTCGCGCTCGCCGCGGGCCGCTACGGCACGCCGCAGATGCCGATGTGCTCCCCGCCCAGCGGGACGGCGCCCGTGAACCACGCGAGGCACTTCTCGACGCCGCCGCACGCGTCCGCGCGCTCGAGGTCACACCAGGACGCGCAGCAGCCCGCGCCCGAACAGCCGGCGACGATGAGCCCGGTGTTGCAGTACAGCCCCGGGCGACACTCCGCCGGACCGCCGCACTCGTCGCCGAGCCCGCCGGCGGTGTCGACGAGGTAGTCCATGCACTGGAAGCCCTTGCCGTCGGGCAGGCACGAGCGGCCGTCGCCGCAGGCCTGATCGAGCGGGTCACACTGGATGACGTCCTCGTCGTCCGCGCCCTCCGAGCCGCCGTCGCTGTCCGTCGCCTCATCGTCGTCCGTGGTCGAGCCGCCGTAGCCCCCGGTGCAGGCGACCGGCCACGCGAGCGCACCGGCGAGCGCGCAGGCGCGAGCGAGCGCGCCGAGTCGGGAGGACGTGTGGGGGGCGCGCGATGGCTCGCTCAGGATCTCGCTCGGGATCTCGCTCGGGATCATTGGACGCACGGGCACTTCCCTTCCTCGAGCCCGTTTCCGGGCGCGCCCCGCGATCTTACACGTCGCCGGCTGGCGGCGCGGCCGCGCGCGCGAATCCGAGTATCGTGCGGTCATGCCCGTGCCGACGACGACCCGCGCGATCCAGCTCCACGAGCTCGGGGGCCCCGAGGTGCTGCGGCTCGACGCCGTCGAGCTGCCGACCGCGCTCGCCCCGACCGAGCTGCTGATCCGGCAGACCGCCGTCGGCCTCAACTTCATCGACACCTATCACCGCCGCGGCGTCTACCCGCTGCCCTCGCTGCCGCACGGGCTCGGCATGGAGGCGGCGGGCGTCGTGCTCGCGACCGGCGAGGGCGTGGACGCGTTCGCGCCCGGCGACCGCGTCGCCTACGCCGGCGGCCCCCCGGGGGCCTACCGCGAGCACCGCGTCATGCCGCAGGCGCTCGTCGTGCCGGTGCCCGATCACCTCGACGACCGCCGCGCCGCGGCCGCGCTGCTCAAGGGCATGACCGTCGAGTACCTGATTCTCCGGACATTCAAGGTCGCGCCCGGCATGACGGTGCTGTGGCACGCCGCCGCCGGCGGCCTCGGGCTGATCGCGTGCCAGTGGCTCAAGCACCTCGGCGCGACCGTCATCGGCACCGTCGGCAGCGAGGCCAAGGCCGCGCTCGCGGCCGAGCACGGCTGTGACCACCCGATCGTCTACACGCGCGAGGACTTCGTGGCGCGCGTCCGCGAGCTCACCGGCGGCGCCGGCGTGCCGGTCGTCTACGACTCCGTCGGGCGCGCGACCTACGAGGGCTCGCTCGACTGCCTCGCGCCCCGCGGGATGCTCGTGGCCTCGGGCAACGCCTCGGGGACGATCCCGCCCGTCGACCCCCTCGAGCTCACGCGCCGCGGCTCGCTGTACATGACGCGCCCCAGCCTGATGCACTACGTCGCGACCGCCGCCGAGCTGCGCGCGAGCGCGCGCGCGCTGTTCGACGTGCTCGAGCGCGGCGCCGTCTCGGTCGACCCGCGCCCCGATCAAATCTGGCCGCTCGACCAGGCCAGCGCGGCACACCGCGCGCTCGAGGGTCGCGCGACCACCGGCTCCTGCTTGCTGATCCCCTGAGCCCGCGCCTACGAGTGCACGTCGCGGCGCGGCAGGCCGAGCGACAGCGAGATCGGGACGAGCATCGCCGCGGCGCCGCCGAGGTACGGCAGCGTCGCGCCGTAGCGCCAGTAGAGCGCGCTCGCGACGAGCGGCGCGACGGCGCGCCCGAGCGAGCCGAGCGAGCGAAACACCCCCAGGACCTCGCCCTGGCGGTGATCGGGGGCGTAGAGCGAGACGAGGCTGGTGAGCGCCGGGGTCGCGAGCGCGCTGCCGATCGCGAGCAGCGTCAGGCCGGCGTACATCACCCACTGCGCGCCGGCGAGGCCGATGACCGCGAGCCCGCCGGTGAGGATCGCGAAGCCGAGCCGGATCAGGCGCAGCTCCCCGAGCCGGGGCGCGAGCTGGCGCACCACCCCGCCCTGCACGAGCGCGATGATGATCCCGACCCACAGAAACAGGTACACGTTATCGCGCGAGGTGTAGCCGAAGCGGTCGCGCGCCAGGAAGGTCAGCGTGAACTCCATCCCGGCGAACGCGATAATGAACACCAGGTAGATCAGGTTCGTGCGGTCGACGCCCGGCAGCCGCGTCGGCTGCAGCAGCGCGAGCGGGTTCACCGGCCTGCGCGTCTCGCTGGGGTCGGGCGCGCGCGCGATCCGGGTCTCGGGGAAGCGCGTGATGACCCAGATCAGGTTCCACAGCGACAGCACGAGCGCCGCGAGGGCTGGGGCCGAGAACGGGTTGATCCCGGGGACGAACGCGAGCGCGCCGGTCAGGTCGACGGCCGAGAGCCCGCCGCCGATCGCCGGCCCGATGATGAAGCCGACGCCGAAGGCCGCCCCGAGCATGCCCATGGCCTTCGTCCGCGAGCGCGCGTCGGTGACGTCGGCGATCGCCGCCGAGGCGACCGAGATGTTCCCGCTCGCCAGCCCGCCGATCACGCGCGCGAACAGGAGCAGCGAGAAGCTGCCCGCGACCACCCACAGCGCGTAGGAGAGCGCGGTCCCGGCGACCGTCCACACCAGCACGCTGCGCCGGCCCAGGCGGTCCGAGAGCGCGCCCCACACGGGCGCCGCGAGGAACTGCAGCAGGGAGTAGATCGAGCCGAGGACGCCGCCGAAGAGCACCTGCGTGTAGAACTCGGACTGCCCGCCGTCGGCCCCGGCGAGGGCCTGCAGCGCGCGCATCAGCTGACCCAAGAGACCTGTACTACCGGCCCCGCCGAGGTAGTACTCCAGCATCTCCGGGAACAGCGGGAAGATGATCGAGAAGCCGACCAGATCGAGGAACACGGTCAGCAGGATCACGCCCAGACCCGGCGTCTTGCGCCCTGGCTCGTCCACGCTCATGCCCTGCTCCGCCGTCATCGCCGCTCGCGCGCTCGCGCCTGCGCCGGGACCATAGCAGCCATCCGCGCACGCTCACATCGCGCGCGCGCGAGCAGGGCGGCGCGGCGCCCCCGGCGGGCGGAGCACCCTCACACCTGGGTTGATCCCGGTCTGTGAATCTCTGTTAGGTTCTCGGGGGTGCAGCGCGAAGCGCGGATCTTCTGGACGCTGATCGTGATGCTCCTGGGCGCCTCCCTGTTCTTCGGCCTCGGCGCCGAGGTCCGGCGGCGCGAGGCGCAGCAGGGTGACACGGTGGTCCTGACGACCGGCGAGCTCGTCACGCTGGAGCATGTGCTCGACGGCGACACCCTCATGGTGGTCAAGGCCGACAGCAGCACCGTCGTCATCCGGCTGCTGGGGATCAAGGCGCTCGACCCCCAGCACGAGCGCTTCGGGGAGGACGCGGCGAAGGCGCTCGCGGGCTACCTCAACGGCCGCAGCGCCCGCGTCCGCGTCGCGCTGACGCCCGACGGCAAGACCAAGAGCGACCGCCACGACCGCGTCATCGCCGAGCTGTTCGTCGGCGACAAGAACCTCGGCCTCGAGCTCGTCAAGCGCGGGCTGGCGCTGGTCTACACGCCCTACCCCTTCGACTCGATCAGCGGCTACCTCGAGCAGCAGGGCCGCGCGCGTGACCGCGGCGAGGGGCTGTGGGGCGACAGCAAGACCGCGCGCAAGGCCGACGCGATGCTCGACGAGTGGAACGAGCGGAGGGAGAGCGAGTGAACCTCGTCCTCCTGCGCATGCTCAAGCGCACGCTCGTGCGCCCGACCGCGACCACGCGCGTCGGCATCCTGCTGATCGCGGTGCTGCTGTACGGCACCACCGGCTTCCTCTACTTCGAGATCCCGCAGAACCCCGATCTCAGCTGGGCGGACGGCTTCTGGTGGGCGGTCGTCACCGTCACGACGGTCGGCTACGGCGACATCTCGCCGTCGAGCGTCGGCGGCCAGTTCCTCGTCGCGATGCCGCTGATGCTGCTCGGCATCGGCATCATCGGCTACGTCCTCTCGCTCGCCGCGACCGCGCTGATCGAGGCCAAGAACAAGGAGATACGCGGCATGGGCGTACACGAGCTCCGCAACCACCTGGTGCTGATCAACTACCCGAGCGAGGACAAGGTCCGCCGCGTGCTCGCAGAGCTGCGCAGCGACACGACCTTCGGGCGCACCAAGGAGATCGTGCTCGTCGACGACACGCTCGAGGAGCTCCCGCCCTCGCTCGCGGACCGCGGGCTCCGCTTCATCCGCGGCAACCCGATGTTCGACGAGACGCTCTCGCGCGCCTGCCTCGACACCGCGAGCCACGCGATCGTGCTGGTCAAGACGCCCGGGAACCCCAGCTCCGACAACAAGAACGTCGCCATCACGCTGGCGATCGAGGCGCGCGCGCCCGACGTCTTCACGGTCGTCGAGTGCGTCAACATGGACAGCCAGGAGCTGCTCAAGAAGGCGGGCAGCGACGCGATCGTCTGCGCCGCGCGCTTCGACGCCCACTTCGTCAGCCACGAGCTGCTCAACCCGGGCGTGCAGGACGTCATCGACGAGATGACGACGAACCTCCACGGCGTCCAGATCTACTTGACCGAGTACAACGGCTCGGACTCCTACGGCGCGGTCGCCGACAAGTGCGCGAAGCACAAGCACATCGCGATCGGCGTGCGCCGCGGGAAGTCGACCATGCTCAACCCGACGCGCGAATTCAAGCTCGAGCCCGGGGACCGCGTCATCACGCTGGGCCCGACGCGCCTCGGTTCGCTGTGAATTCGCCGGGGGTTCTCCCATATGATTCAGAGGCCATGCGATCGTCGCTCGCCCTCGCCCTCGCCCTCGCGCTCGTCGGCCCCGCGTGCAGCTCGCCGACGCCGCGACCCGACGCCGCGCCGACCCCGGAGGCGCCCGCGGACGACGCGGCCGACGACGCCCCGCCCGCCGCGACGCCGCCCGAGAACCCGGGCCTGTACGAGGCCTGGGAGCAGACCTTCCGCTCCGAGGACCACGCCCGCGTCACCGCGATCGCGGCGACGCCCGCCGGCGAGCTCGTGCTGGGCGGGTACCTGCGCGGCAACCTGCGGCTCTATGAGCACGAGCTCGCGCCCCAGGGCGGCGACGACGTGCTGCTCGTGCGGACGAACGCCGAGGGCGTGCCACGCTGGGCGCGGTCGCTCGGCGACAGCTCGCTGCAGCAGCTCAACGCGCTCGCGCTGACGCCGGACGGCGACGCGCTGATCGCCGGCGTCTTCACGCACCGCATCCCGCTCGCCGAGGCGCGCGTCTCCAAGGGGCACGTCGACATCTTCCTCGCCCGCCTCGCCCCCAACGGAGATGTGCGCTGGGACAGGACGTTCGGGGACGTCTCGGCCGACGCGGTCGAGGCGCTCGCGCTCGACCGCGCCGGCGACCTCTGGGTGACGGGCTGGTTCCGGCACACGCTCGACCTCGGCGACGGCGCGCCGCTGACCGCCCGCGGCGAGCAGGACGCGTTCGTCGCCCGCTACTCGCCCGCGGGCGAGCTGCGCTGGTCCCTGCAGCTCGGCGTCACCGGCGTGCAGCTCGGGCGAGCGCTCGCGCTCACGCCCGACGGCGACGTGCTCGTCGCCGGGCTCACGAGCGGCGCGCTCGAGCTCGGCGAGCACCAGCTCGACAGCGGCAGCCTCGAGGACATCTTCCTCGCCCGCCTGAGCCCCGAGGGCGCGCCACGCTGGCTCCGCGCGGTCGGCCACCCGGGCTACCGCGAGCAGCTCCACGGCGTCGCGTGCAGCCCCGCCGGCGCCGTCGTGCTCTCCGCGCGCCGCGGCCCCGAGCTCGAGCTCGACGAGCTCACGCTGCCGCGCACCCGCGACTCGAGCCCGCTGCTCGCCAGCTTCGACGGCGACGGGAAGGCGCGCTGGGCCGCCGCGCCCGACGACCGCTTCCACGCGCTCGCCGACCGCGGGCTCGGGGTGCTCAGCGGCGGCGACATCGTCGTGCTCGGCGGCACCGCGCCCGCGCGGCATTCGTTCCGCGACGCCGAGGGCGTCGGCGAGGAGATGCTGCTGCAGCGCGTCTCCGAGGACGGCGCGCGGCGCTCCGATCCGCTCCTGCTCACGACCAACGCGTGGGGTCGCGGCACCGCGCTCACGGTCCTCCCGGGCGACCACGTAATCGTCGCCGGGACCGAGATCCACCCGCTGAGCGACCCGAACCGCCCGCGCCTGCGCTCTGTTGAGCACGTCGTGCTGCGCGGCTACGAGCTCACCGAGTCGGCCGGCGCGACGCCCCCCGCCGCGCCGCCCCCCCAGCCGTGAGCGCGCGCGGGTCCGGGAGCCGAGCGCGGCGCGACGGACACCGGCTGACTTCGTCGTGTCCGTCGTCCCCCAAGGCGCGCGCGCCGACCCGGCGCGCCTCGAGATGATCCCGCGCGCGCGCCGTAACTGCGCTTACGGAGTCAACGCTCATGTCTCTTAGGCCAGAATCGCGCGAGCGCGAGAGAACCGCCCAGAACCGGCCCCCCGCGCCCTGAATCGCGACGCCCGCGCGCTGGACCGGCGGGCCGCCCGGCTCCCGTCGCGCGCCCGGGGGCCGAAAGCCGCGCGGCTCGTTGTACATGCAACAGCAGCAATATTAAAAACGAGAGCGCGCGACCGATAGGAGTCGCGCGCTCTCGCTCGTGTGGACCCGGTTAGGTCACTTCGCGGCGCCCAGGACCTGCGGGCCCGTGGGCTGCACCACCGTGGTCTGGACCGGCGTCATCGACTGCCGCGCGCGCGGCCACTCGATGTTGTGCTTGATGATCCGGCGCTTGAGCGCGTGCCGGGTGATGCCGAGGAGGTTCGACGCCTCGACGATGCTCCCTGCGTTGTGCAGCGCAGTCTCACAGAGGAACTTCTCGGCGTCGGCCAGGTTGAGGGATTTGAGAACGAGAGGCATGGCTACAGAGGGTAGAGGAATGCGCCGCGAGGGTCTGGATCAAGATCGCGCGCGATCACGCCGGGGAACTCACGACCCGCGGGCCGGTTTCAAAGGACAGGTTCTCCGATCGTGGACCTGACACTTGAACAGCTCAAAGGGACATGTTCCTAAAGATTAATTCGAGCACGCGCGCGCCCCGCGCTCGGCCCGCGCGCCCGCGCGCCCGCGCGCCCGCGTGCCGCGGCGCCAGGCCGCGAGAACGCCCTTCTGGACCGCGCGCGGGCCCGGTTCCGGGCTTCGGGCGCGTCGCGCGCGGCGCTACAGTGCGCGGGTGGGGCTCGTCATCACGATCGCGGCGGCCGTCGGGCTGCTCGCCGCGGGCATGGCCCTCTTCGCGTTCGCGCGCACGCGGGGCGCGCGAGCGCCTGCGGCGGCTGCAGGCCGCGAGCGGCGGCTCGCGCGCGCGCTCGCGAGCGCGACGTTGTCACATGGTCTTTCCGACATTCTCGCGCGCCCGCGCGCGTTGAAGATCGAGCTCGAGGCGATCGCCCTCTACGCGCGGCAGTTCGCGGGCGTCGGCGACGCGGTCGAGCTGCCCGACGCGCGCGCGCGCGGCCGTCGACGTCCGCTGTGGCATCGCCTCGAGGGCGCGAGCTTCGACTACGCGGTCGCGCGCGCGGGCGACGGGCTGCGCGAGTGGCTCGCGCGTCACGACGCGCTCGAGCCGCTCGAGCGCGCCGTGCTCGAGCGCCTCAACCTCGACGCCGCGCCGATCCGCGAGCTGCTGCGCCGCGACCTCCAGCGCGAGGATCAGGACCCCGCCGCGCTGACGCCCGCGCTCTCCCGCGTCCGCGCGACGCTCGAGCGCTTCGAGCTCGAGCTGCGCAGCTACAGCCCGCAGGCCTACCGCTGACCCGGCGCGCCTACTCGTCGATGACCGCGAGGAACAGGTCCTCGATCGCCGCGTGCCCGGTCGGGTTCGGGTGGATGCACGTCAGGTCGAACCAGTTCTCCGAGCCCGGGCCGCGGTAGCACGGCGCCGCGGGGTCGTCCGCCTTGTAGCCGTGACCGCAGAAGTGCTCGAACATGAAGATCACGTCCGTGCCCGTCTCGCCGGCGATCGAGACGAACTGCTCGTTCGCGTGGACCGCGATCTCGTTCATCGCGTCCGGGTCCTCCCACGGCATGTCGAAGCCCGCCGACGCGGCGGCCGGGCACGCGGTCAGCTCGCCGGTCCCGTCCGTGAACTCGTAGACGTTGGCGAACACGACGTAGACCCCGTTCGGGAATTGCTGCGGATCCGAGAGCCACTCGATCGTCTCGCGCATGTAGTCGATGAACAGCTCGACGTCCTCCCACAGCATGTCGAGCGGGACGCCCTCGATGCCGTCCTGGATGATCGCCGAGAGGTCGTTGCCGCCGATCGTCATGACGACCAGCGTCTTGAGCGCGCGCTTGTCCTCGGGGAAGCAGTTCGCGACCTGCTCGCTCGCCGGCACCACGTCGTCAGTCCGCGCGCCCCACTTCGCGCAGCTGGCGAACGCGCCCGACTCCTGCTGCGCCGACATGCCGTCGCCGAGGTCGAGGTACTGCCACTGGATGCTCGGCGGCTGCAGGCCGAAGCGCGCCGCGAGGCTGTTGGCCAGGCGCGTGCGGTAGAAGTCGGTGTACTCGGTCGGCGGCGAGCCGACCGTGACGGAGTCGCCGAGGAACACCACGCGCTCGACGCCCTCGATCTCCTGGTGGTTGGTGCCCTTGCAGTGGCTGCCGAGCTTGAGCTCGAACTGGTCGTAGTCGGGCCCGACCGCGTCCGCGCCGTTCTCGTACATCTGCTCGAAGCACCAGGCCGCCGACTCGGGGCCCGGCGGGTCGCCGGTCTCCGACTCGCCGACGCCCGTGCTCCCGTCGCTGGTCCCGGCCGTCGCCTGGCCCGAGCTCGACGCCGCGGTGGACGACGACGCCGACGCCGACGTGGACATGTCCGAAGAACCAGTTGTGCTCTCCGCGTCGCTCGTCCCGCCGCCGCTGTCGCCGCAGCCCAGCGCCAGCGCCAGCGTCAGCGAGCCGAGGTGCCAGGGGGTCACGCGGGGGCGAGCGGCCGTGTCCATATCCGCTCAGTACCACGAGCGACCGCGCCGCGGGGACCTGCCCTGCGGCCGCCCGTCCGCGAACGCTGACGACGCGGGGAACCTGCGAGCCGCGCGTCGGCGCTCGAGTCGATCCCCTGGCGCCGCGCGAGCGCCCGCGTCACGCCGGCTACAGCCCCCAGCCGCCGCTCACGTGGAGGTTCGCGCCCGTCACGTAGCGCGCCTCGTCCGAGAGCAGGAAGCGCGCCGCCGCGACCGCGTCCTCGACCGCGCCGACGTAGCCCGCGGGGATGCGCTTCTTCATCTTCTTGAGCTCGGCCTCCGGCGCGCTCTTCGAGTCGATGAAGCCGGGCGAGATGCAGTTGACCGTGATCCCGTGGGGCGCGAGCTCCTTGGCGAGCGCTCGCGAGAGGCTCAGCACGCCGCTCTTGGCGATGAAGTGCGCCGTGACGGCCGTGTTCGCCGCGACGTGATCGGCGCTCGCCATCGAGAAGCTCAAGATCCGCCCCCAGCCCCGCGCGATCATCCCGGGGCTGGCGAACTTCGCGGTGAAGAACACCGGGTCGAGGTTGTTGGCGAACATCGAGCGCCAGCCGTCCACGCTCTCCTCGAGCAGCTTGGCGCGGTGGTACGGGCCCGCCGCGTTGATCACCGCGTCGATCCGCCCCCACTCGTCCTCGACGAAGCGACACAGCCCGCGCGCGGCGTTCGGGTCCGAGACGTCGCAGCGCTCGGCCAGGCCCTCGCCGCCGCGCGCGACGAAGTCCAAGACGGCCGCGCGCGCGTCGTCCTCGCTCGCGCGGTAGCAGATCGCGACGCGCCAGCCGGCGCTCGCCAGCTCCGCCCCGATCGCGCGCCCGATCCCCCGCGCGCCCCCGGTGATCAGCGCGACCCGACGCGCTCGCCGCTCTCCCTCGCTCGACGCCTGCATGCCGCTCTCCCCCGCGCGGGCCGCCGGGCGGCCTCGTCAGCGCGTCCCGCCATTGTACGCCCGCGCCGTCGCCCGCGACGCCGCGCTCGACGAGCGCGCCCGACCCGACGCTCGGGGTCGAGCGCGAGAACGCGAGAACGCGAGAACACGAGAACACGAGAGCGCGTTCGTCCGCGCGCGCTTCGTCGTTCGAGGATCCCCGAACGACGAAGGGCCGCGAACGCGGCCCCGTCGCGATCACGCGCGCGCGATCAGTTGGCGTAGAACGACTCGATCTCGCGCTCGTACTTCGTGTTCACGATCTTGCGCTTCACCTTCATGGTCGGCGTCAGCTCCCCGCCCTCGATCGTCAGGTCGTTGGGCAGGATCTTGATCTTCTTGATCGTCTGCACGCGCGCGAGCTGCTTGTTGAGCGCGTCGACCTGACCCATCACGTGACGGTGCACGGCCTCGCTGTCGGCGGCCGCGGCGAGGCTCTCGACCTTCTCGCCGACCGCGGCCGAGAGCGCCGCGAGCTTGGTCTCGTCGATGGTGACCAGCGCCGAGAGGTGCTTGCGACGGTCGCCCACGACCACGACCTGGCTTACGACGTCGATGCCCTTGAGCATGCCCTCGATCAGCTGGGGCGCGATGTTCTCGCCGCCCGCGGTGATGATCAGGTCCTTCTTGCGGTCCGTGATCTTCAGGAAGTTATCCGAGTCGAGCTCGCCGATGTCGCCCGAGTGCAGCCAGCCCTCGGGGTCGATGGTCTCGGCCGTGACCTCGGGGTTCTTGTAGTAGCCCATGCAGACGTGGCGCCCGCGCATGCAGATCTCGCCGTCGTCGGCGATCTTGACCTCGGCGCCGGGCAGCACCCAGCCGACCGAGCCGGTGCGGTACTTGTGCGGCATCGAGATCGTCGCCGGGCCGGTGCACTCGGACATGCCGTAGACCTCCATGATCGGGATCCCCAGGCTCAGGAAGAACTCGAGCGTGCTCTTCGAGATCGGCGCGGCGGAGGTGATCTGGATGCGGCAGCGGTCGAGGCCGAGGCGCTCGCGGACCTTGCTGAACACGAGCTTCTCGGCCAAACCGAAGAGCAGCGGCTTGCTCTGCCCGCGCTGGTCGGCGTAGCCGCCCGCGAGCCCCTGCTTGCGCGCCCACGCGGCGATCTGCTTCTTCAGCCAGGGGTTCTGTGAGCCGGCGGCGACCATCTTCGCCTGGATCTTCTCCCACACGCGCGGGACGCCGAGGAAGATCGTCGGGCGGATCTCGCGGAGGTTGTCCCCGAGCAGGTCGAGGCTCTCGGCGAAGGCCGTGCACGCGCCCACGAGCATGGGCCCGTGCAGACTGACGACCTGCTCGGCGATGTGCGACAGCGGCAGGTAGCTGATGAACTGATCGGTCTCCTGGCCGCCGAGCGCGGTGTAGGCCGCCTGCGACGTCCAGGTGATGTTGTCGTGCGAGATCATCACCGCCTTCGGGTTGCCGGTCGTCCCCGAGGTGTAGATGAGCGTGCAGCAGTCGTCGGGCGACTGCGCGGCGATGCGCGCCTCGAGCTCGGACTCGGGCAGCTCGGCGCCGATCTTGAGCAGCTCATCCCAGCTGTACACGCCGTCGTCGGCGTCGCTGCCGTTGATCATGACGATCGCCTTGAGCTTCGGCAGCTGGTCGCGCACGGCGATGAACTTCGCCAGCTGCGTCGCGTCCTCGACGACCGCGATCGCCGAGTCGGAGTGCTCCGCGATGTACTGGCACTGGTCCGGCGAGTTCGTCGTATAGATGCCCGCCGGGAACCCGCCCGCGTAGATCGCCGCGACGTCGGCGATCATCCACTCGGGGCAGTTAAAACCGATAATGGAGACGCCCTGCCCGGCCTCGAGCCCGAGCTTCATAAACCCGCGCGCGGCCAGCCGCACGGCGTCTCGATATTCACTCCACGTGGTGGTCTGCCAGCTCCCACCTCGCTTGACCTTGAGCGCGGGCGCGCTCGTGCGCTTCGCCGCGGTCTCCTCAAACACCTCCATCACGGTTCGCTTGATCATGAACTCCGGATCCTCCTGCGCCGCGCGCCTGCGTCACGTCTGAGCGCGCGCGGCGTCGCCTGTACGCGATTGAAGGTCGGACTCTATCACCGGTCGCCGGACAGGGCATTGACGATTCAGCGCGCGTCCGCGCGTGATTCCGCGCGACGGCGCGCCGTCGCGGCGTCGTCAGCCCTCGCGCACGATCGCGGTGCAGTCGGCGGTGACGCGCACGTTCTGTTTGCCCTGCGTCGGCTGATAGCTGGCGACGGCCTCGCCGTGATCGTCGATCAGCCACAGCGTCTCGTTCGTGCCGGTGATCGTCTCGCGCATGTTCTTGAACAAGAAAACGGTGTTCGCCTCGTCCTTCGGATCGTTCTTGCGGATCCGCATCTGCGCGTTGCAGGCGTTGAAGATCGAGACGTGGAACGAGGTCGTGTTGCTCGGCCCCGGCGGCTGGGTCTGCTGCCCCTGCTGATCGCAGGCCGCCAGGCTCGTGATCAGCGTCAGCGCCAGCAGCAGCGGCGCGCGCCGGGGGAGGATGTTCTCGCTTCGTGTCGCGCGTCGCATGGGCAGCACCTCGAGCCGCAGGGTATCACGCCCCGGGACGCGGCAGGCGCCGCCGCGCCGACGATTGAAACAGGTCTGTATAGACATGTCCTATTCACCTGGCGCGCTCGGGACCACGAGCGGTCCGCCCTGGACGCCGCCGTAGCTGCCCGCCCCCTGCCCGCGGTAGTAGCAGTGGACGGACCGACCGGTGCGCAGCAGCCCGAGCAGCGGCTCCAGCGCCTCGATCGGGTAGTGCAGGTAGATGCAGCCGTCGCGCAGCGACGGCTGGCCGCTCGTCGCCTGGTAGGGGTGGAAGTACAGGACCGCGTGGATCCGCCCGGCCGGGTTGCACTTCTCGTTGTCGAACAGCAGCACGGTCGGGAACCGCCCCAGCGCGGGGTCGGTGTGCAGCGGCGCCGAGATCATGTTGATGAAGTAGCCCTTGACCTCGAACTGCTGCGAGAGGTGCAGCTCCTGTGGGATTCGGTATTCCTCTGTCATTCCGTGTCGTCCTCGACGGGGCGTGTCAGCGCGCGGGCTCGCGGCGCGAGCTCGCTCGATCGCCTGCGCCAGTGTCTCGCCTGCGCGCGCGCTCGCCAAGCGTACGCGAGCGCGCGCCGACGCCCCGCGGACATCCGATCGCCTTCGTTGTAGCCTCCCGGTGCACGCGCGGGCGCGGTGATCCACGCGCCCGCGCCCCCGTCCACGCATGCCTCGCACGTCCCAGAGCCCCCCGCGACGCGAGCACGCGATCGTGATCGGAGGAGGCGTCGCCGGGCTGCTGCACGCGCACGTCCTCAGCCGGCACTTCGATCGCGTCACGCTGCTCGAGCGCGATCAGGTCCAGGAGCGCCCGAGCCCCCGCGCCGGCGCCCCGCAAGGTCACCACATCCACGTCCTGCTCACGCTCGGCTACCGGCTGCTGACGCGCCAGTTCCCGGAGTTCGACGCGCTGCTCGAGCAGCACGGCGCGCCGCGCTTCGACTGGATCCGCGACACTCGCTGGTACCTCGCCGGCGGCTGGATCCAGCGGGGCGAGTCGGGCTTCATCTCCCGCCTCGCCAGCCGACCGCTGTTCGAGTGGGCGATCCGCGAGTGCGTCGCGTCGCGCGGGCGCGTCGAGATGCGCTCGGGCGTCGCGGTCACGGGCCTCCGCGCCGATCCCAACGGACGCGTGCGCGGGGTCGAGGCCCGCCCGCACGGCGCCCCGCCCCACGAGCCCCTCGACGAGCGGGCGCTCGCGGCCGACCTCGTCGTCGACGCCAGCGGCCGCGGCTCCAAGATCGAGGACTGGCTCGCCGCGCTCGGGCTCCCGTGCGCGCCGACGGTCGAGGTCAACGCCCACCTCGGCTACGCGACGCGCATCTACAAGCGCCCGCCCGACGACGGCCGCGACTGGACCGTCCTGTACATCACCGGCTCCCCGCCCGGCCTGCCCCGCGCCGGCGCGATCAGCCCGATCGAGGGCGACCGCTGGATCGCGACGCTCGTCGGCTACAACCGCGACTACCCGCCCACCGACGAGGCCGGCTTCCTCGAGTTCGCGCGCGGGCTCGCCGTCCCGGACATCTTCCACGCGCTGCAAGGCGCCGAGCCGCTCGGGCCGATCCGCGGTTATCGACGCACGGGCAACCGCCTGCGCCGCTTCGAAGCGCTGCCGCGCTGGCCTGGCGGCCT
The DNA here is from genome assembly GCA_020633295.1 of Myxococcales bacterium. GTDB lineage: Bacteria > Myxococcota_A > Polyangia > Nannocystales > Nannocystaceae > JACKDW01. The sequence goes on from JACKDW010000029.1 coordinate 55,501, forward strand.
GATGTGCACCGGCGACGCCGCCTGCACCCTCAACCCGGTGTACGGCCAGGGCATGACCAACGCGGCGCGCGCGGCCGCGACGCTCGACGCCTTCCTCGCCGACCCTCGGCACCGCCGCCGCGCGCTCGACGGCCCGACCTGCGCGGCGTTCCAGAAGCAGCTCGCGCGCAGCAACCAAGCCGCGTTCGCGCTCGCCACGGCCGACGACTTCCGCTGGCCCGACACCGAGGGCACGCCGCCCCGCGGGATCGGGCTCGCGCACCGCTACATGGACCGCGTGTTCAAGGGGACCCACCGCGACTTCGAGGTCACGCGCCGGCTGTTCGCGGTGGTCCACTTCCTCAGCCAGCCAACCGCGCTGCTCCACCCCCGCGTGCTGCGAGGTGGTCGGCGCGGCGCTCCTCCGCAGCCCGGCTGATCACGCTCGCAGCAGCTCCGGCGCCGGTCGTTCCGCGACGCGCCTGCTCGTCGCGCGGCCTCTCGAGTCCGACGCGCGCGTCACCGCGAGCCCGCGCGCGCGAGACCGCGACGCACGGTCGCCGCGATCCGATCGGCGATGCCCCCAGAGCGCGGGCGGGAGGTTGTGGCCCATGCCCTCGAGCTCCAGGAGCTCCGCCCCCGGGATCGCGGCGGCGGTCGCCCGCCCGCCGCTCGGATCACACATCGTGTCCGAGCCCGTCGTTCGAGACTAGCGAGCTCGGCGCGAGGTCGAAGCGAGGTCGCGCGCGCGCGCTACCAGAGCTTCCACTTCTTCTTCTTCTTGCCCGGCGGCGGCGTCGGGTCCGGATCACGGTCCGGCGTGGGCACGCTCGCGGTCGTGTCGCGCGCTGGCGAGCTCGGGGCCGTCGACGCTGCGGTCGGCGGCGCCGCGCGTCGCTTCGGCGCGGCGGGCTGGTACCCGTGGGCGCGATGCACCGCGCGCACCCGCGAGATGAGCGGGCGACCGCGCTGCGGATCGACCATGGCCACGAAGCTCGCGTAGCCGAGCAGCGCCGCCATCAGGTCCTTGCTCTCGCCCCAGCGCTTGCCCTCGGGGCCGTCGCGCTCGACCTGGAACAGCGTCGCCCGGAAGCGCCGCAGCGTCTTGCGATCGACCGAGAGCTTGTCGTTGATGACGATGCCCGTGACCTCGAGCCGACGGCCGCGACGCATGACGCGGGTCTTCTCGGGGTGCACCTCGAAGCCCTCGTGCGTGACGATGTCCGCGACGCCGCGCAGCAGCCGGCCGACCTCGCTCGAGCGCGTCGAGACCATGCCGCGGGCGGAGAACGTCAGGTCGTCGGCGTAGCGCGTGTACTGGTAGCCGTGCTTGCGCGCGAGGCCCTGCAGCCGGCGGTCGAGGCGACGGCACAGCAGGTTCGTGATCGCCGGGCTCGCGGGTGACCCTTGGGGCAGATGCCGGGGGCCCTGCGCCGCGTAGTAGCTGTTGCCGTCGAGCTCGAGCTCGGCGACCTCGGGCTCCGTGGACAGCAGCGCGAGCACGGTCGCGACCGACTCGCTGTAGCCCAGGCTGACGAACAGCCCCTTCACGCGCTCGTAGGTGACGGTCGGGAAGAAGTCCTTGAGGTCGAGGTTGATGACGACGTCGGCGCCGACGTGGGGGACCGCGTTCGTCACGATCGAGCGGCGCTCGAGGAAGCCGTGGGCGGCCTCGTGCACCGGCACCCGCTCGAGGATGTTCTCGAGGATCCAGCGCTGCGCCGCCTTGAGCCGGGGCATCGGCGCCGAGATCAGACGTCGCCCGCCGGTCTTCTTGGGGATCGAGAAGCGCCGGTAGTGGCTAATTCGCGAGACGCGGCGCGAGTAGGCGAGGAAGCGCAGCGCGCCGACCGTGATGCCCATCGACGCGGCCACGGCCTCGGGTCCGGCGAGCACCGGCAGCCCGCCGCCGACGAGCCGGGCCTGGTCCGTCTTGCGCTCGAGCAGGCCGCCCGAGACCCCGTCACCGAGGTAGAGGACCTCTCGCTCCTTGCGCTGGCGCCACAGCTCGGCTTTCTGCTGGCGCTCGCGCTCACGCCGCTCCTTGGTCTCCTGCCGCTTTCGCCGCGACTCGGCGAGCCGCTGCTTGCGCTGGTCGGAGATCAGCTGCTGCTCGTTGTACAGCCGGCTGACCTTCGTGCGCAGATCGTTGAGCTTGCGCTGCAGCTCCCCGCGTCGGCGGATCTCGTCCCCAGGATCTCCCGGCTGGCCGCTCGCGGCGGGCCAAAAGCCCAGCCGCACCATCTCCTCGAGGATGACCTCGTCCTTCGACGAGTTGCGGATGCGCTCGTAGAGTTCCTCGCGTGTGGACGGCTGACGGCTCATGGGCTCGGGTCTGTGGGGTCGCGCGTTGGGTCGCCGCGCCCTGGATGTCTTGAGAGACATCCAGGCGCGGGCGGGAAAAGGTGTCACGGCGGCGACGGGGGCGAGTCCCTTCGAAGGCTCCTCAGGACTGGGCCGCTCAACTCAAGCGGTACGTCGGGTAGTCGTGCTTATTCACTTCTCCGAAGTCGCACCGGAAAAGCACGACTACCCGATGGTACCGCACAGTAAAGAGCGGACCAGTGACGCGTGGCTGAGCTGTGTGCATGGACGGCGATCCGCCGCCCGGTTTGCAAGGCTGGTTCACCACCGCCGCTGCCGTGACGAAAATTGTTGTGCTGCTTGCGCGTCCTCCCGGGGGTTGCGGCCCATCGCCTCGCGCTCGTCAGTTCTGAGCGCGCGCGTGCTGCATGCGTGTTGCGAGTATATGCTCGCAGGGACCTTTGTGCAGCTTGTTTTGTGTGTAGAAGTTGCAAGTGCAGACCGCCCGCACCATCCGCTCGTCGCCGTCGACGGTGAGCTCCGGGTGGTACTGCCGGTGGCGATCTTGCACGCGCGCGCGCAGGATCAGCGTGCCGTCTGAGCGGCGATCCGACTGGCCCATGTGGACCTTGTTCTGCTCGACGAAGCGCGTCGCCGCCTCCTCGCGCGGATTGGCGAAGCGCAGCTTGTCCATCGGCAGCGGCTCGCGGCTCAGCTCGCGCACGCGGAACACCTTGCGGTCGAGGTCGAACATCACGCGGCCCGCCTGCGTGTAGGCCGAGAGCGCGCCCAGGACCAGGCGCCGGTCGAGGTTGAGGCGGTTCGCCAGCCCGTCGGCGGTGTCGTACCAGCGCTCCTTGAGGCCCTGAAACACGCGCCGCTTGGTCAGGTCGTCGACCTGCGCGCGCGGGGCCATGAGGTCGAAGTTGCCCGCCGTGGACCAGTCGTTCGCGGTCCAGCCCGAGAGCCCGAGCGTGAAGTTCATGTCCCCGAGGTCAGCGACGTAGAACGACGGCAGCCCGCGCCCGAGCAGGTGCACGGTGAACTTGCGCGCCACCGGGATCAGGCGCTCGAGGATGTGGATGCGCCGGCGACCCCACACGCGGATCTCCTGCTCGGCGTCGCCCTGGTAGCGCGAGCGCGGGCACTCGACGACGTAGTTCCACGGCTCCATCACGATCTTCACGGGGTGATCGGGCTTGAGCTGGAACCGCATGCTCCGCGGGCCCTTGCGCTCCTTGTTGCGCCGGAGCACGAAGCACAGGTTGTGCACGTCCATCGGGTGCAGATCGAAGCTCGCGGCCGGCAGCGTCATCGCCGAGCTGACCTGCAAAAAGCCGCGCACCCACGTGTCCGGCAGGTCGATCTTGAGCTCGCGGTACGACTCCTCGCCCGTGGTCTTTACGTCGAAGCCGCCGGGGTCGACCGCGAACTTGGTCGCCTTGTAGCGGCGGATCTTCTGGAACTCGTCGTAGAGCGCCGCCGAGTAGTCGATGTTCGTGGTCCCGCAGGCGAACTCGCCGATGTCCTTGAACACCTCGTAGTTGCAGCCCAGGCGCCCGTAGCTCGACTCGTCCTGGCTGAAGCACTCGAAGAACAGCTCGTCGGGGTGGACCGTGATCACCGGGTCGAGCACGAACCAGGCGTCGCGGTCCTTCTGGTACAGGTAGTCGAAGTAGCGCTGCCGCGCGCGGTAGAACGGCTGCATGCGCGTGCTCGAGCGGCGGGTGAGCTCGTTGAGCTCGTCCTGCGTCTGCGTGATCTCGGCGGTGTACTGCGAGCGCTGGGTCGCGACCGCCTGCCAGTCGATCTGCTCGCGCTGCTTGGCCCACTCGAGGTACGCGCTCTTGTCCCGCGGCTTGTAGCGCAGGTCCGAGATCACGACGTCGTGCAGCGCCGAGATCGCCTCGCGGAACTCCAGGTGCTTGCGCAGCTGGCCCGAGAAGTAGGTCGGCTCGCGCAGGGTGTCTGGCGCGAACGACATGTCCGTCGCGCCCGCGCCGGACTCGATCGCGGTGCTGCCCGCGTAGCGGTAGTTAAACTCCACTGGCCTGCGCTCCTCCCCGCGCCTCCGGCGTCTTGACCCGGATCGGCAGCGCGAGCTCGGGGAACTCGCCCCGGATGGTCAGCATGGCCTCGATGCACGAGGCCCGGTCGCCGAGCGCCATCGTCACCGACTGGCGCTCGAGGATCTTCGCCACCAAGACGGCGGACTCTCGGTTCTGCCTGGCCTCGTCGACGAGGAAGTCGAACACGCGCGCCTTGGCGACGCGCCCCCGGTTGACGCGCGAGAGCACCGAGAGGAAGAACGGCTGCAGCGCGGCGAGGCGCTCGCGGTTCCCGGCGGCGTACTCCTCGAGGTAGGCGCTGGCGAACAGCTGCAGCTCGGCCGAGGGGTGCTCGCTGAGCCGCAGCAGGTACTTCGGGCCGTCGTCGTCGTTGAAGAACTTGCCGACGAGCTCGCGGCCGAAGGCCTGCACGTCCTCGCGCACGTTGTCGCAGACGCTGACGATCACCTCCGGGGTGAAGTCGTCGACCGTGAACTGCGGGCCGCGGAAGTAGTCGAACGCGAACGCGCGCGAGTCGTCCCACTTGGCGCCGAGGATCCGCAGCGCCGCGTCCATGTCGGCCTTAATCCGCCGCGCGTTCTCGCGGTAGAACTTCCACGAGGCCTCGCGGACCGCGAGGATCTCGTGGCTGGCGAGGCGCGCGACCTCGACGATCTCGAGCTCTTCCCAGTCGACGTAGCGCCCGAGCAGCACGCCGCCGAGCTCCTGCGCCTGGGAGCTCGACGCGCCGAGCAGCCGCAGCACCACGCGCTTGGAGACGCTGCGCAGCGCCGGCAGCAGCTCGCTCTTGAGCATGCGCAGCAGGTAGCTGTGCAGGCCCTCGAAGCGCTCGCGCCCGACCAGCACGGTCAGCAGCAGGCGCGCGAGCTCCTGGGCGAACTCCGGGTAGGTCGCGGTCAGCCGCTGGATCACCGGGCGGATCGCCTCGCGCACGTCGGCGAGCTCCGAGGTCGCGAGCGCGACGATCAGCGCCTTGCGCTCGAGCAATGTCCGATCGGGCAGCTCGCCGAAGAGCCGGATGCCGACCGAGCGCGCGGCCTCGAACTTCGAGTTCATGACGGCGGCGAGCAGGTCCTCGGGGAGCTCGCGCGGGCGCACGTCGTGGCCGAGCAGCACCTCGGCGGCGAACACCTGCACCGCCGCGAGCTTGTGCCCGAGCAGGTCAGCGATGACGTCGAGCCCGAGCGAGCGCAGCTGGCGGGCGAAGGCCGCCTGCAGCGTCTGGCAGGCGTCGCGCGCGGCCGCGTCGCCCGACGCGACCTTGATGTCGTAGGCCTGCAGCGCGGCGAGCACCCGCGCGATCACGACCTCGGCCTCGTGGACGCCGAGGCTGCTGCTCGTCAGCAGGCGGCGCGCGAACTCGCGGGTGTCCTGGTGCGGGCTGATCGTCAGCCCGGCGATCAGGCCGGGCTGCGCCATGAACTTGTGCCGCTCCTCCTCGATCCAGCGGTGCGCCTGCTGGCGCGCCTCGTCGACCGGGCAGTGCACCATCGCCGCGACCAGCTGGAAGTCGGGGTTCATCGGGTCGTAGCGCTTGAGCGCGAGCTCGTAGGCGAGGCGCGCCGTGATCGCGTAGCGGCGCCCGAGCAGCATGGTCAGGACCTCGACGTCGAGCGCGTCGCAGAACGCCGCGTTGGCCCGCAGCGCCCGCGCGGCGAAGTGGTGCACGCGCTCGCACTCGCTCTCGGCGAGCAGGTGCAGGAGCCCGACCGGCATCTTGTCCCACAGCTCGGGGAACAGCTCCTCGCGCCCGCCAGGGTGCTTGCCGCCCGGCGTGTAGCCGCCCTCGCAGCGCCAGGTGCCCGTCTTCGCCAGGTACGAGTAGCGGTGGCTGTTGCCGTAGAGGATGTGGTTGAAGGCGCGCCAGCTGGAGAACTCGTCCCAGTGGGTCGTGACCGTGCTGCGCGAGCGGTAGTCGTAGCGCCGCGTGTTGCGAGGACGACCGCCGTCGCCGTCCTTGACGGGCAGCAGCACGCCGACGGCGAGGCGCACGTAGGTCTCGGCGTCGCCGAGCTCACCTGCCCGACCGAGCAGCCGCCACACGTGGCGGAGCATGTACTCGCGCGTCGCCGACGAGTAGGCGACCGTCGCGTTGGGCTTGGCCAGCTCCTGGCGCGCCGACGTCCAGCGCCCGCCGGCGTAGACGTAGCGGCGGTTGGCGAACATCGCCTGGCCCTTCTCGAACCGGTAGGCGAGCAGGCCGAAGACCTCGCCGTCGCGGCGCAGCTCGGCGCGCTTGAGGATGTGCCGCAGCGGCTTGAAGGTGTTGGGCTTCATCGGCGCGCGGCGCAGCGCGGCGATCAAGCCCGGCCGGGTGCGCTCGCTGTCGAGCTCGTAGGCCCACTCGAGCGCCTCGCACTCGCGCGCGCCGCCGCCGTCGACGACGCTCCACAGCGCGCGCTCGAAGTCCGCCGCCCCGGCCTGCTCCGCGCTCCGCAGCGCGTCGGGCAGCCGCGCGAGCGCGTCCCGGCGCACGCTCTCCCGCGCCGCGCCGCCCCACACGCGCAGCATCTCGCGAGCCATGCGCTCGACCTTGGCGTCCTGCTTGGCCGAGGGGAACAGGCGCGTGATGTTCGTGACCACCACGTCCGCGGCGCTCTGGTGCTGCGGCAGGCTGGCGTGGCACGAGCCGCAGCGCGCCTGACCGTCGTTGCTCAGCGGGAAGCGCCGCGTCGGGATCTTGTTCTTCTGCCGGCACGAGGTGCACTCGACGACGACCGACGGATCGCCGCCCTGGCGCGCGAGGATCAGCTCGAGCGTCGACTCGTCCCCGAGCCGCCCGAGCGCCCAGGCGATCGCGTAGTCGCGCATGGCGTCGCCGGTGCCGATCAACGCGACGAGGTGCGGCACGGCCTGCGTGAGGCCGAGCTCGCCGGCGCGCCAGGCCGCACGCGACAGCCGCCAACCGCTGTTGTTCTTGGTGCGCAGCCGCTCGATGACCGCGGCCGCGCGCGCGTCCTTGTCGACCGCCCCGCCCCGCGAGCCAGCGCCGCCGTGCCCGGAGCTCGAGCGCGCGCGCCCCCCCGCGTTGGCGGCCGGCTGCCCGCCGCCGACCTCGGCGTAGCCCTTGCGCTTCTTGTCGTCGAGGAGCCTGGCGAAGATCGAGCGCGCCTTGGCCTCCGGGACCGCGCGCTTGGTCTTCGTGCCCTCCTTGAGCGGCGAGCCCTGCTTCCCGTAGCGAAAGTTAACGGCGAAGTTTCCCGACCCGGTGCGACAGAGATCGATCTCGAAGATCCTCTCGACGCTCCCGTCCTGGAAGGTCAGCTTGACGCGACGGATCAGCTTCACGGGTCAATATTTGTACGCAAGCCGCCCTGGGCTGGCAAGCGTGAGATCTGCGGAGCGCGTGCGGAGGTCCGCGAGCGCGCCGGGGCGCGATCGCGTCACAGATCCTCGTCACAGGTCCTCAGCGGCGGCGCGACGATCGTTCCGCACGCGCCGCACGAACACGCGCGACGGCGCGTCCGCGCTCTCGAAGCTGGCTCTTCGACCACCTGCGAACTGGGGCGACGAGCGACGCCTCGCCGCGCGCGAACGACGAATGAAGACCGCCGCCCCGTCTCCGGAGCGGCGGACTGGTGGTCGTCGCGTTGGGGCGACGGCTAGAACCGGAGGCGCAGCTCGAAGCGAGCGGCGAGCGGGTTCTGGAACAGGATCTCGGTGCCGAAGTTGCCCTGCGGCGCGAGGATGGTGCGCTGGTAGAAGGTCGTCGGCGCGCCCGGGCTCTGGATCTTGGTGTGCTTGAGGTCGTCGAGGTCACCGCCGGCGACGGGGCGCGCGGACTGGTACGAGTAGATCTCGTCGACGCGGAACGGCGCGCGGGAGTTGGTGACGTTCTCGAGGCGGGCGTTGAACTCCAGCTCGAGCTCACCCGGCAGCGGGTAGGCGTAGCCGGCCGAGAGGTTCCACTGCAGCTGCCCGGGCATCGTGCCGCCGGCGCCGCGCGGGAGCACCCAGATCAGGAACAGGCCCGAGTAGCGGTTGTTGTCCGCGCGGAGGCTGACCGGCGTACCCGAGATGTAGCGCAGCGAGGTGCCGAGGGTGAGGCGCCCGGCCTCCTTGAGGTCGAACTGGTAGAAGCCGTCGAGCTTGACCGCGTGCGGGCGGTTGTCGAACAGCGGACCGTAGGAGTTACGGACCAGCTCGGGGATGTCGTACTGCGTGCTCGCGCCGAGGTTGACCGCGCCGGTGTTGCGGTCGACGGAGCCGTCGTAGTTGCCGATCAGGCGGCTGTAGGTGTAGCTCGCGTTCAGGATCCAGTTCTTGGCGAAGCGCTTGCGGACCTTGAAGGTCCACGCGTCGTAGTTACGAACCGGCTTGTTGAACAGCGTGTTGATCTTGTCGTAGGCGTCGACGAGGAAGTTGCAGCGGTTGATCTCGCGGGCGAGCACGTCGCGCTGCTCGTCGTCGGGGTTGAGCCCGTCGAACTGCCCCTGGAGGTCATCACAGCGCATCTGCTCGGCCATGATGTCCGAGTCGGTCACGGCCTCGCCGGGGTTGGCGATGATGAAGTTGAGGCCGCCGTTGGTCGACACGTCCTCGACCGCGCGCCCGAGGCTGTTGTGCAGCCACTGCACGCCGAGCACGAGGTCCTCGATGACCTCCTGATCGTAGCCGATCTGGAACTGCTCGTTGTACTGACCGCGGAGCTTGGGCACGACCGAGCCGACGGTCAGGCCGGTGGTCGACGAGTTGAAGTCGGTGCAGTACTCGGTCGGCTGCGAGTCGACCGTCATCGGGAAGTCGTTCCCGTTGATGTTGACCGAGCCGTTACAGTCGTTGGACCGGTAGCTGCGGCGAACGTTGACGAGACCGCCGAACACGCGGCTGTTGAGCTGCAGCGGCAGCGACCGGTAGAACCAGCCGTAGCTGGCGTAGAGGCGGCTCTTGCCTTCCTCCGTCCAGTCGTAGGTGATGCCGACGCGCGGCGCCACGTTGTCCCAGATGAAGAGCGCGCGGTTGCCGTTGATGTCGCGCATGTCCTGAAGCTCCCAGCGGACGCCGCCGCTGAGGTACAGGCCCGGCAGGAGCTGCATCTTGTCCTGCAGGTAGACGGCGTAGTTCTGGGTCGTCAGGCGGGCGTCGTAGGACTGCACGCGGACGCCGGCGCCGATCGGCGTGGCGATGGCGCGGAGGTCATCCTCCTCGCGGCGGACACGACCGTAGCCGAGGGTGCTGCGCTGGTTCGGGTTGTCGGTGCTGACGAGGACGACGCGGTTGTTGTTGACGCGGTTGGCGAAGTCGATGTCGTAGCCCGAGTTCGGGTCGTAACAGAACTCGCCGCCGGCGCCGTTCTCCTGGGCCGTCGCGCAGTTGTTGTAGAAGTCGTCGGCGTTGGAGCCCGAGTAGGTCGACGACGAGTCACGCTCGAGGTGCTCGATCAGCGTGCCGTACTTGAGCTGGTGGTTGGTGCGCGCGATATTGAAGAAGTGGGTCAGGTTGAGTCGACCCTCGACGCGCCGGTTGACCTCGCGGTTGTACTGACCGAGACCGCCCGACAGCCAGAACCGCGTCGGACACGCGAGACCCGGCAAATCGGCGTTATTACAGCGGTCCTGAACGTTCGGCACCAGGTTGACGGCGCCGTCGCGGTCGAGGAACTCGTACAGGTTGCGGCCCTGGTTGTCGCTCTCCTGGGTGAGCGTGACGTTCTTGTGATTCGGGTTGTCGAGCTTCCAGGCCTCCTCGAAGGTCGCCTGGAAGTACGAGATACCGGCGTCGATCTCGAGCTTGTCCTCGGCGACGCGGCCCTCGTACGAGAGGCCGACCTGGGTGCCGTTTCCGAAGCCCCAGCCGAAGTGGTCGTTGACGATACCGGTCGCGACACGCGAGGCGCCGCTGAGCGAGCTGGTCGGGTTCGAACCGAAGGTGTTCGGGGTCGAGGACGCTGGCAGACGATAGGTGGTGCGATCGAAGGTCGGACCGCCGCCGCCGGAGAGGATCAGGCGGTGCTTGGGCGTGATCACCCAGTCAACGCGGCCGACCCAGCCGACGTTGATCTGGCCGGTCTGGAACTTCTGCTCGGCGAACTTCTCGGTCTGGATGTAGTTGCCGCCCTCGGCGCAGTCGAAGTCGCCGTTCTTGTACGGGCAGTCCGCGTAGCCGCCAGAGCGGTCCTTGTCGACGCGGTGGTAGAACGACTGGATCAGCGAGTTGATGTTGCCCTGGGGCGCGACGCCGACCGCGAAGAACAGCTTGTCCTTGATGATCGGGCCGGAGACCGTGAGCACCGCCTGGATCACGTGGTCAGTGACGACCGAGGCGCGGATCGCCTCGTCGGTCGCGGAGATCAGGCGCGGGCTGGCGAGGCGCGGCGAGTAGCTGACGACCGCCTGACCACGGACCTTGTTCGAACCGCTGATGCGGCGGGCCTGGACGACGCCACCGGAGGCGCCGCCGTACTCGGCGTCGTAGCCGGCCTCGAGGACCTCGACGGTGTCGATGAACTCCTGGACGATGGTCGCGCCGACGTTGCCGAAGGACGGGTTGTTGACGTTGGCGCCGTCGACCGCGTACTTGCTCTCGTCGCTCGCCGTGCCGCCGAGGCGAATACCGCCCGAGTCGCGCGACGCGGTGGGCGACATGTCGACGACCGCGGTGAAGTCACGGGACGTGCCACCGACCGGGATGTCCTTGACCTTGGACATGTCGATGCGCTCGACCGCGGCCGTGTCCGAGCGCATCTTGCTCTCGACCTGGATCGTGCGCGTGAACTCGTTCTGGGGGTCGATGTTGAAGGCGACGCGATACTTGGCGCCGCGCGGCAGATCGACGATCTTCGAAACGTTCGCCTGACCGGTCAGCACCTGGACGGTGTAGGCGCCGGGCGGAAGATCTTTAAAGCTGTACAGACCCTCGGCGTTGGTCCGGGTCTCCCGCGTTCCCTGCAGACACGCGCACTGGAGAATGACGATCGCGTCGGCGATCCCCCCGCCGGACTTTTCGTTGGTGATCTTGCCGTTAATGACGCCATCGGAGGCGGCCTCCGCCGTGACGGGCACGGTCATCACCGCCGCCGCGGTTCCGAACATGAGGGGCAAGGACAGCGAGTACGTGAGCAGAGAGCGGGTGGGCTTCACAGGAGGGAACTCCTTGCAAACACCTTGGGACCGGTGGACTGGCCCGGAAGCGAACGCGAGAATTGAGCGGAATCGTGAGCCGGTGTCACGGGGATATAACACAATGCCCGACGCTCGTGCGCGGATAGGCCCGGGTTTTTCGCATCTTCACGCGACCTGGACTCGGCGTGTCAGAAGTCGCCACGCCACGGCAAATCGATCTGGTTCACCATCCTCGAGACGCGCCGCTGAGACCTGCTCGCGGGGAGAAAAACAGCACAATTGCTTGACCGCGGGCCCTCAAGATGGTCGGCGCTGACGCGTCACACCGCGAGCACCACGTGACGACGTCGAGGTCGCGCCCGGCGATGTCAGAGATCGACGACCTCGACCTCGTCCTCGGAGATCGCCGCGCCGAGGAACACCGCGCCCGCGCGAGCGAAGCGTGTCGGGGCGTCCGTCGCCATCAATGACAGCGCAGCCGCGTTCGCACGTGGGGCCGACATCCCCCTGCTGCGCAGGCGATCAGCGACGACGCGCGCGGTCGTCACGGCGGAGTCGACCAGCTCGACCGCGGGACCGACGACGCGCGCGATCGCGTCGCGCAGCACCGGGAAGTGCGTGCACCCGAGCACCACGCAGTCGAGCGCGGGGTCCTCGAGCAGCTCGGGCTCGAGGTAGCGGCGCGCGACGGCCTCGACGATCGGGCCGTCGACCCAGCCCTCCTCGGCGAGCGCGACGAACAGCGAGCACGGCGCGGAGTGAACCACCGCGCCGGGGCGCCGCGCCTCGATCGCGCGCCGGTAGGCGCCGCTGCGCACGGTCCCCTCGGTCGCGACGACGAGCATGTGCCCGCTTCGCGAGCGCGCGCACGCGGCCTCGGCCCCGGGCTCGACGACGCCGATCACGGGCAGCGGCGCGAACACTCGCTCGAGGTGCGGGAGCGCCTCGGCCGTGGCCGTGTTGCACGCGATCACGAGCATCTTCACGCCGCGCTCGACGAGCACCCGCGCCGAGCGCTCGGCGTAGCGCGTCACGACCCGCGGGCTCTTGGTGCCGTAGGGCAGGCGCGCGGTGTCGCCGAGGTAGATGAGCGACTCCCGAGGGAGGCGCTCCCGGATCGCGCGCAGGACCGTGAGCCCCCCGACCCCGGAGTCGAACACCCCGATGGGCGCGCTGTCGCCGTCATCCGTGTCGGCCATCGCTGCGTCCCTGCAGACGCGCCGCTCAGCGGCGGAAGAGGTGGTTCTTGGCGATGACCATGCGCTGGATCTGCGAGGTGCCCTCGTAGATCTGCAGGAGCTTGGCGTCGCGGTAGAGCTTCTCGACCGGGTACTCGCGGGTGTAGCCGTAGCCGCCGAAGACCTGCACGGCATCGGTCGCGCACTTGACCGCGAGGTCAGCCCCGAGCGCCTTGGCGATCGCGCTGGTGCTCGTGCGCTTGATGTTGTTGTCGACCTCCCAGGCGGCCTTGCTGTAGAGCATGCGGACCGTCTCGTAGGCCATGACCATCTCGGCGATCATGAACTGGATCGCCTGGTGGTTGGCGATCGGCACGCCGAAGGTCTTGCGCTCGAGCGCGTACTTCGACGACTCGTCGAGGCAGCGGCGGATGAGGCCGGCCGCCGCCGCCGCGATCATCGGCCGCGACTTGTCGAAGACCTCCATGGCGATCGGGAAGCCGCGCCCGGGCTCGCCGAGGATCTGATCGGCGGGGATGCGCACGTCGTCGAACAGCACGTCGACGGTGTTCGAACAGCGCTGCCCGAGCTTCTTCTCTTTCTTGCCGACGCTGACGCCCTTGGTCTCGCGGTCGACGACGAACGCGACGATGCCCTTGTGCCGCGACCTCGCGTCCAGCGTCGCGAAGCCGGTGTAGACGGTCGCGTGCCCGCCGTTGGTGATCCAGCGCTTCTGCCCGTTGATCACCCACTCGTCGCCGTCCTGGACGATCTTGGTCTTCATGCCCGCGACGTCGGAGCCGGCGTCGGGCTCGCTGCAGCAGTAGCTCGCGAACAGGAACTCCTCGGTCATGCGCGACAGCCACCGCTGCTTCTGCTCCTCGGTGCCCGCGACCATGAGCGGCAGGCAGCCGAGGTGGTTGCACATGATGCTGGTGCCGAAGCCGGTGCAGCCGTAGGCGAACTCCTCGGCGATCAGGCAGCCCTCGAGGGTCGAGAGCCCGAGCCCGCCGTAGTCCTCGGGGATCTCCACGTTCATCAGCCCGAGATCCCACGCCTCCTGAAACAGCTCGGTCGGAAAACGCTCCTCCTCGTCGAGCTCGCCGGCGACCGGGATGAGGCGGTCACGGACGAACTTGCGAGTGGTCTCAACGAGCGCGTGCTGTTCCTCGGTGTACGTGGGATTGAACATGGTTCTTCGTCTCGGGTTACGTGTCGGTCCTTGGGTTGACGCCTCGCGCAATCGCGCCGCGGCTCGGAGGCGCTCCTACATAGCATCCCAGCTGACCGCCGGGGCAGATGCACGATCGCGCGCGAGAGGTGATATTCCGCGCGTCACGCGGGCGGCGGCGCGTC
>JACKDW010000003.1 GCA_020633295.1 Myxococcales bacterium
AACACCGAGAAAGATCGTCGCCGTCGCGGGCCAAGGTGCCCGTGATGCGAGCGTCTTGGCGATCGTCACGCGCGTGCGCGCGGACGCTCGCGCTCGCGCTGTCGGCGTGCGGACCGGCGACGGGGCCGGGCGGCGAGAGCGACATCGAGCCGAGCGTCTCCGACGGGGGCGCGAGCGTCTCCGGGGGCGCGAGCGTCTCCGGGGGCGCGAGCGCGACCGAGGCGAGCTCGACCGAGGCGACGACAGACGCGACCACGGACGTGGTCGATCCCTGCGCGGGCGGACCGAACGCCGACAACGGCTGCACCCGCAGCGTCACCGAGCAGACGTGCCCAGCGGGCGAGAAGTGCGTGCAGACGGGCTGGGGGACGAGCGTCGACGTCTTCTGCGTCGAGCTGCCCGAAGAGCCAGTCAACGACGGCGAGCCCTGCCGCGTCGACGAGCTCGGGGTCGACGACTGCGCCGCGCACTCGAGCTGCTGGGTGTACCCCGACGGCGCGGACGTCGGCGAGTGCGTCCCCAACTGCGGCGCCGAGTTCACCTGCCCCGAAGGACGGCGGTGCGTGCACCTCCTCGGTCAGTGCCTCGCGTACTGCGACCCGCTCGAGGCGAGCGCGTGCCCGGGGAGCGAGCGCTGCGTCGAGGTGACGGGCACCGGCCTGTTCCTGTGCGTCGACGCCACCGGCGACGTCCCGTCCGGCGAGGCCTGCACGCTGTCGAGCGACTGCCACGTCGGCGGCGCGTGCAAGAGCGTCGGCGTCGGCGCGGTCTGTGCCGAGGGCGTAGACCGCTGCTGCGTCCCGCTCTGCGATCTCGAGGACCCCGTCGCGTGTCAGGAGCTGCCGACGACGACCTGCGACGCCTGGCCGATCCCCGGCGGGCTGCCCGAGCCGCTCGCGCACGTCGGCGTCTGCCGCGAGCCGTGAGCGCTTCGGGCCCGCTCAGCTCGCGCCGAGGCGATCGACGAGCGCGATGTACTCAGCCTTCGCCTCGTCGGGCGGCGTGCCCTCGAAGTCCGCCCACGCGTCGAACTTCCTGCGCCCGCGGACATCAAACCGCCCTGGCGGGGGACCCGACGCGTCCCCCAGGGTCGCCTGCTTGTACAGCGCGTACAGCATCAGCAGGTTCTCGTTGGACTGGGATGGCAGCGATCGGCTGCGCGTGACGGCGTCTTCGAAGCGTTGATCCAGGCTCATCTCGTGCGCGCTCCTGTCAGTACGGAGTAGCCGCAGCCGTTATAGCAGCGACGCGCCACGGCTGGTCAAAGGGACTGATCGTCGCGAAGCGTGAGGCTGCAATCGCGGGTGCGAACCGAGCTGCGCACGCGCGCCCACGCTCGCGTTCGTGAGCGCGTCGGAGTAGCGTGCGCGCGATGAACCGCGCCGCGCTCCTCTCGCTCCTCGGGCTGTGCTTGTTGATGACCTCCGCGGCCGCGTGCGGCGATGACGGGGGCGGGGAGGCGAGCAGCGACGCGGCGGGGGACGGCGACGGAGACGGCGATGGAGACGGCGACGGAGACGGCGACGGCGATGGAGACGGCACCGGTACAACCGCCGCGCCTGGCGACGGCGATGGTGACGGAGACGGAGACGGAGACGGAGACGGTGACGGCGACGGCGACGGCGACGGCGACGGAGATGGTGACGGAGATGGAGACGGAGACGGAGATGGAGACGGCGACGGCGACGGGGACCTCGGGCCGATCTGGTCCATGACGCAGATCGAGTACACGGGCCCCGGCGTGAACGAGCAGGTCAGCTTCAGCGACTGCACGTTCTGCGATGTCAACGACGTCGGCCCGCACACGCTGATCCGGTACCAGCAGGACGAGGGCTGGACGATCTGGGCGCTGTACGTGGACAAGGCCGCGACCGTCGGCGCGCACCCGCTGACGACGGACTACAGCGGCGACTACGTGACGCTCGCGGCCAACAACCAGGAGCTGCCGGGGCCGGCCCAGGGCTTCTACTTCGCCGACTCCGTCGACGGCACGGTGACCTACACGACGGTCGATCACGGGCCCGGCGGGCTGATCGAGGGCAGCGTCGACGTCACGCTGCAGCTCGGCGACGTCAGCGCGCACCTGCAGGCGAGCTTCTCCGCCGAGGTCCCCTAAGGGCGAGAAGGCTAGACGAGCTTGATCGACTCGACCGGCGTGACCGTGCCCGCGCGCCACGCCGGGTAGAGCCCCGCCGTCAGCGTGGCGAGCAGCACCGCGAAGATGATCAGCGCGAGGTTCTCGGGGAAGATGCCGACCTTCAGGATCGGGTCGAAGCCGACGCCCGCGACCTCGGTCATCGACTCGCCGAGCATCTCGGTCATGTCGAGGCCCTTGTTGACCATGTAGTAGTATGGCCCCACGGTCAGCAGGCCCCCGGCGGTGAGGCCCACCAGCGCCAGCCACACGCTCTCGAGCATGATCATGCCGAACAGCTGCCGCGGCGAGAAGCCGATCGCGAGCATGATGCCGAACTCGCGCAGGCGCTCCATCACCGACACGAACAGCGTGTTGAAGATCGCGGCGGTGACGAGCACGCCGATGATCAGCTCCATGAAGCGCGCGCCGCCGACCTTCATGGCGATGAAGCCGGACAGCTGCGGGCGGTTGTCGTCCCACGTGACCGCCGCGACGCCGTCGCCGACGCGCGCGCCGAGCCGGCGCGCGACCTCGGCGCTGCCGCGCGAGTCGTTGACGAACACCGCGATCGCGCTGCTCTCGCCCGGGGCGTAGCCGAGCGACGCGCGGGCGGTGTCGAGCCCGACCAAGCACAGCGTCGCGTCGAGGCTCGGCGCGCCGGTCTTGATCACGCCCTTGACCCGACCCATGCCGGAGACCACGTCGCCGTCCTTGTTCATCGCCGTGAACACGACCTTCTTGCCCAGCGTGACCCCGAGGTTGTGGGCGAG
Organism: Myxococcales bacterium; assembly: GCA_020633295.1. Classification (GTDB taxonomy): domain Bacteria; phylum Myxococcota_A; class Polyangia; order Nannocystales; family Nannocystaceae; genus JACKDW01. The sequence continues at coordinate 2,908 of JACKDW010000003.1, forward strand.
GCGCTGCCCGAGCACGAGGCCCTTGTCGCGCGCGTCGGTGAGCATCTCGCCCTCGACCAGCGCCTCGCCGAAGCGCATGGTCGTCTCGTCCTCGCGCGCGGGGTCGTAGGCCATCAGCAGCGCGCCGAAGTTGTCGCGCGCGGTCGCCAGCGTCGCGTGCCCCATGACGCGGGGCACCGCGCGGCGGACTCCCGGGGTCGCGCTCGCGGTCTCGATCAGCGCGGCGCTGTCGAGCACCGTCTTCTGCAGCGAGGGCGAGTCGGCGAACTCCGGGTGCTGCAGCGCGACGTGCCCGGTGCCCATGCGCGCCGCGGTGTCGATCATGTCGGCGAACGAGCGATCCTGCAGCGACGTGAACATCACCGCGAGGAAGAAGCCGAACACGATCGACGACAGCGTGAGCAGCGTCCGCCGCCGCTGCCGCCAGAGGTTCCGCCACGCGATCGCCGCTAGCTTCGTGATGCCCACTGCGTCCTGTCCTCCTGGTCTCTCCCCGCTCAGCGGTGGCGCATGGCCTGGACCGGGTTGAGCCGCGCGGCCTTGCGGGCCGGGTAGAGGACCGCGAGGCTGATGATGATGAACAGCGAGATGAAGGGGCCGCGGATGGTCTCGAGGTTGTAGACGCCGTACCAGATCGGCCGCATCGTCACGCCCATCATGTCGGTGCCCGCGAGCACGCCGACGTCGATCCCGCGCGTGGCGAGGTACCACATGGCCGGGATCGCGATCGTCGCGCTCACGGCGATCGCGATCGCGGTCTGGATGCCGCTCTCGAGGAAGATCAGCGCCAGCACCCGCGACGGCGCGACCCCCAGCGCCTTGAGCAGCCCGAATTCGCGGACGCGCTCGAACACCGCCATCAGCATCGCGTTGAGCAGCAGCAGCCCGACCGCGACGTAGATGATGAAGAAGATCACCATCATCAGCCCGCGCGTCGACTCGAGCATCACGGCGATGACGGGGATCAGGTCCTTCCAGCGCTGCACGTCGTGGCCGCTCGCGACGCGCTTGACCTCGTCGAGCGCGGCGTCGAGCGGGACGTCGCCGCGGCGGACGATGATCCGGTGCGCGCCCTCGGGGAACACCATCAGCTCGCGGAAGGCCCCCTCGGTCATGTACACCGCGGCGCGATCGGACTCGCCGGTGACGCCCTGCAGCACGCCGCGGACGGTGTACAGCTCGTTCGCCATGCTGCCGTCGGCGCCCTGCGTCAGCACGATCAGCTCCCCGCCGAGCTTGAGCTCGAGCGTGTCGCGGAGGTGACTGCCGATCACGACGCCCTCGGGTTCCGCCGGATCGAGCCAGGCCCCCTCGGCGACGCGCGCGTACACCGAGCTGACCTCACGGTCACGCGCGACGTCGACGCCGTGCAGCAGCACGCCCGACGAGAGGTTCCCGGACGCGCCGAGCCCCCCCGCGAGCAGGCGCGCGCTCGCCGGGTATCCGGCCTGCGCGAGCGCGTCGACCAGCTGCGCCGGCTCCTCGATCTTCGTGTAGATCGACGGGCGATCGCGGTAGCCCTCCGCGTGGATCTGCACGTCGCCGAGCTCGATGTCGACGATGTCGCGCTCCATGCCCTGCAGCATGCCGGTGACGAGCCCCGAGTAGAGCAGCTCGACCGTGAGCGCGAGCGCGATCGCGGCGATCGTCACGAGGCTGCGCCGATGGTTGCGCCAGACGTTTCTCCAGGCCAGCTGCAGCAGCTTCACGGGTCGCCTCTGGGCGCAGTGTACCGCGCCCCCGGCCGGCGGACCGCGCCGCGCGAGCGCGCCCGTCGCCGCGTCGCGGCGGCGGGGAATTTCGCGAGGGAACTTCGAGCGCGGTCGTGCGTGGAACGCCCTGATCGACATCCCCGTCACGGCCGTCAGGCGCGCGATGGTCCGACGGACAGCTCGATCACCCCACATGTACACCCAGCGCTTGCGCACGTGAGGACATGAGCGCCCCTCCGGTCGGGTCGCGCGGGTGTACGCCCGCGCGTCGCGGGGGAGGTGCGCCCCGAGGACGGAGTGATCACACCATGCACAACACCCTTCGAATGATCGTGATGACCGCGGTCGCCGCGTTGGCGACCGGCTGCACCCAGACGGTCGTGCCGCCGCAGCCGCCCGTTGACCCGGAGACCTGCACCGAGCGGTGCGACGATCCCCCGACGAAGCAGGCGATCGCCGACTTCGACGCGGCGGTCGCCCGTTATCGAGCGGCGACCGCGAGCGGCGAGCTGTCGGAGCAGCAGTGCGACGCGCTCGCGAGCGCGTTCGCCGACGTCTACAAACAGCACGGCGCCGGCATGGCGATCGCGCAATTTAACGCGGGCGCCGTGCGAGAGCGCTGCGGGCAGCTCGACGAGGCGGCGAAGATCTACAGCGCGCTCATCAAGTCGGTCCCGGACTTCGGGCTCGCCTACAACAACCTCGGCGTGATCGAGTGGGAGCGCGGGCAGCAGCGCGCGGCCATGGATCACTTCCGCTCCGCGGTCGCCAAGGACAAGCTGCGGGCGCTCGCGGCCCGCAACAACGTCTCCGGGCTCGCGCGCGAGGCCTACGTCCGCACCGTCGATCGCCAGGCCTTCGAGGAGGCGGAGCGCTCGATCCAGGAGGTGCTCGCGCTCGACTCGAGCAACCAGCGCGCGTACGAGAACCTCGCGCGCCTGTACTACGACCGCGGGCGCCTGCAGGAGCAGTCCTACACCGTGCTCGCGAACCTCGTCGTCCAGCAGGGGCTGCGCGTGATCAAGGAGCAGGGCCGCGAGAGCGCCGAGCTGCTCAACGTCAAGGGCCTCTTGGTGCTCGACCGCGGCGATCAGGTCGCCGCGCTCAAGGCCTTCGAGGAGGCCGCGCGGATCGAGCCAGGGCACGTCGAGGCCAACCTCAACATCGCGTTCATCGCCATTCGCTTCCGCAACTACGAGAAGGCCGCGCGCTCGTTCGAGCTCGCGTTCAAGGACGCGCAGCAGCGCCAGAACCTCGAGGCGCAGCTCGGCTACGGCGTCGCGCTGCGCGGCCTCAAGCGCTTCGACGAGGCCAAGCGGGCCTACCTCGCGGCGGCGAAGATCGACCCCGACGACCCGCGGGCGCAGTTCAACCTGGGTGTGCTCAACCAGGATCACGTCGCCTCGGACGGCGAGGTCAGCAACGCGAAGACGGCGAAGTACTTCACGATCGCCGAGCAGCACTTCCAGCGCTTCCTCGAGATCGCGGGCAAGCGCGCCGAGTACAAGACCGAGGTGCTCGAGGCCCGCGACCGCCTCGCGTCGATCGACGAGACGCGCGAGATCATCAGGAACGCCGAGATCATCGAGGAGGAGATCAAGCGCCTCAACGCGCAGGCCGCGGCCGAGCGCGAGGCCGAGATCACGCGCCTCAAGGAGCTCGAGGAGCGCGCGCTCGCGGCCGAGCGCGAGGCCGCGCGCGGCGGCGAGTAGGCGTCGCCCGAGCGCGGCTGATCCCGCGGTCGCGCGCGTCGTCGGGCGCCGCGATCACGACTCGTGGGCCGCCGCGATCGCGGCGGCCCGCGCCCCCAGCAGCCCGGCCTGCGGCTCGAGCACGACCGCGACGAGGATGTCCTCGAGGACCGACTGCATGCGGCCCTTCGCGAGGAAGCGGCGCATGAAGCCGCCGCCCCGCAGCCGTGGGAGCAGCCGCGGCGCGATCCCGCCGGCGACGTAGAGACGCCCGGGCAGGCACTTGAGCGCGAGGTTCCCGGCCTCGGCCCCGTAGAGCTCGAGGAACAGCTCGAGCGCGCGGGCGCAGGCCGGGTCGTCGCCCGCGAGGCCGCGATCGCTGATCGCCGCGGCCGGATCGTCGGCGCGCGCGAGCGCCTCCGCGGTCTCCGGGCGCGCGGGCGCGAGCCCGCGGCGCACGACGAATTCGTGGAGCGTGACGATACCTGGTCCAGAGACCAGGCGCTCCCACGAGACGTGCGCGTGCCGCTCGCGGAGGAAGCGGAGCAGCTCGAGCTCGACCTCGTCGCCGGGCGCGAAGTCGGCGTGGCCGCCCTCGCTGGCGAGCACCCGCAGGCGCCCGCCGACCGACACCGCGATCGCCTCGCCGAGCCCGGTCCCGGCGCCGATGATCGCGTAGGGGCGCGTGTCGAGGCGGGCTCGCGGGGCGGGTCGCTGCAGCACCGCGAGCGCGTCCGCCGGCAGCGTCGGGGCGGCCAGCGCGAGGCAGTGAAAGTCGTTGAGCACCCGCGCGCGCGGGCACTCGAGCGCGCGCGCGAGCGACCCCGGCTCGATGACCCAGCGGAGGTTGGTCAGGCGGCTGGCGCCGTCGACCACGGGCCCGGCGACGCCGACGGCCGCGCTGACGACGGGCCCGGTGACCCCGCGCGCTCGCAGGCTCGCGAGGAAGCGCGACGCGATCGCCTCGAGCGAGGGGTGCTCCTGGCTCGCGAAGCGCTCGCGAAGGCGGTCGACGACGCGGCCGTCGCCGTGCAGCTCCGACGCGAGCAGCCGCGTGTTCGTGCCGCCGATGTCGCCCGCGATCACCAGACGTGTCGTCATCGCCCGCGGCGATACCACAGCTCACGCGCCCGCGCTCAGTTGCACGCGAAGCCGTCGTTGCCGATGAAGTCGCGGACCACGACCCACTCGAGGCTGTCGCGGGGGCCCTCGCACAGCGGCTCGACGCGCGCCCGGTGGCTCCGCAGCGTGTAGCCGCTGCAGATCGGATCCCCCTGGAGCATGAAGGTCGAGCTCCCGTGGGCGTCGCTCCCCTCCGGGATCGCGACCTGGGGCTCGTCCCAGGCGTCGTTCGGGAACAGCTTGTAGGCGCCCGCGGCGTAGCCGTCGTTCATGAGCGGCTCGACGCAGCACTCCTGCTGCTGCCGCACGGCAGCCTAAACCATCGAAACTACTCGGCTTCGTACCCTCGCTTCGGCGCGCGGGACCCATCCGAGGCCGCGGCGGGATCGAGCGTCTCGAGGCCCGCGATCGCGTCCTCGATCTGCTCGCCCGCGACCGACATGTACCGCTCCGTGATCTGCAGCGACGAGTGACCGGCGAGCTTCTGGATCACGCGCGGGTGCTTCCCGGCGAGGACCAGGTTCGAACAGAACGTGTGGCGAAGGATGTGAATCGGCCCGTCGCACTCCTTGTAATGCACGCCGAGCACCACGGCGCGCATCACCTTCATCCGGTGCGTGGCCATCCCCTTCGTCATCGAGGCCTGGGTCCCGGTGAGCACGAAGGCGTCCGGGGCGTGCCCGGCCGTGAGCTGCTCGAGGCACGCGCGCAGCCGCGAGGTGAGCGGGACGACGCGCTCCCGTCGACCCTTCGTCGGCCCCTCAATCCCGCGCCACATCGAGCGCCGCACGTGCAGGCGCCCGCGGCCGCGAAAGTCGATGTCGCTGATTCGCAGCGCTCGAATCTCGCCGCACCGCAGCCCCGCGTCGCCGCCGAGCAGCACGAGCCCGAGGTGCACGGGCGTCGGCGCGCTGGCGATCAGCGCGCGGTACTCCTCGGGCGTGTACCACTGCGGATCCCGTGCGTCCTCCTTGACCCGCTTGACGGGGGGAGGGGACGCCGCGCGAACACCCCAGTCGTGCGCGACCCGGAGCATGCACGCCAGCTCCGAGATCAGGACGTTGCGCGACGACGGCGCCAGGTCGAGCGCGGCCAGCTCCCGGAGCTGCGCCTTGCCGACCGCGTCGATGTGCATGTCCCCGAAGGCAGGATTGAAGTACTGCGCGACGTGTCGCTCGTAGCGCTCGACGCTCGACGGCCGGAGGTTGTTGATCTGCGGATACTCGGCGAGGTACCGCGCGGCGAACTCGCGGAACGAGACGTCCTGTCGCTCGGGCTCATCGGCCTCTCTCCGCGGCGGGCCGCGCTTGATCAGGTGCTGCTCGTGCTGCCGGGCCCAACGCTCCGTCTGCGTCTTCGACCAGGTCACGGGCTTGGTCACCTTGGCGCGATGTCTCGCGCCGCAGGGGTAGTGGATCCGGATGTCCACGAGCCACGCCTGCTTGCCGCTCTTGTAGGTTCGCTTCGTGATGTTAATGGACATGGGCTCTCTCCACGACCGTGCCCACGATTATGATAGCGCAGGCCCCCACGCGAGAGCCCGCGGCACGCCGCGCAAATTCGCGTCGCCCGGGAGGTCGCGAGACGCGGTCCCGCCCGCTCATGTCGCGCGGTCGCGAGGGCGCGCGCGGGATCCCGCGCGACCGCGCGGCGTGTGGTGTGCGGCGGCGCGTTCGAACGTGCGGCGGGCTCTCCCGCCGCTCCTCGTCGCTCGTCGCCACGCCAAGTCAATCGTTACAGCGAACTCGAGGGATCACCTCCAGCGAAGCGAGCACCACGATCCTCGCCGCCGGGCCTCAGGGTGAACCCACGAAGCCGACGAGTCTGCGCGCATCCAGGGGATCGAGGTCCGCAAGGAGCGTGGTCCGCCGGCGAAGCGGCGGGTTGGACTCCGCGCCCCAAACTCCTCGTAAGTGGCGTATATCGTCCCGCGATGCATCGCGTGCTCCAAGACGGCGCCGTCCTGTTCGCGGACTATTTTGGCCTGACGCGGGTGACGCCCGCGGGGAAGTGCAAGACCGTCTCGACGGTCTTCGGTAACCCGTTCTCGGCGTTCTCGGTCGGCGGTCATCCTCCGCGTGTCGTTCTTCACAGCACCTACGCCGCGCGGAGCGTGGTCCTTGACGTCGCCACCATGAAGGCGGTCGCCAAGCCTCGCTGGGCGTTCACCGGCGTCGACAGCTCGGGTGTGCTCGTCGGCTTCTGTAACCCTGTCACCGGCGACGACGACGGCGACGGCCGTGACTGGGTGAAGGTCCCCGAAGACGACGCGTGGGACGGCGCGCCCGCGCGCCCGCGCGCCGCGCTCGGCGAACTGCCTCCCGATCGCCGCCAGGACAACATCTGTGACCACGGCCTCTACGTCGCCCTGCATGACGACGTGCGGGTCGCCGTCGACGGCGACACGAAGCTGCGCCCGAGCTGGCGCGCGCCGTACACGGTCCCGCCGAGGTCCTACGTGTTCTGCGTCCCGCGCCCCGCGGGCCTGTGGCTCGTCGCCTGGGTCCCGAGCGCCGCGAAGGCGCATGTCCTGAGGTTCAGCCGGGACGGGACCGCGCGCTCGCCTGTGCTCGAGCTGTCGACGCTCGAGCGCCCGGCCTTCAACGGCGATGTCATTCTGCACCAGACGGAGCCCGGCGTCGTGACGCGTACCTCCGTCGACGGGACGACGCTGGGTCACGTCGACATCGCCGCCGTGACGTCCGCCGCCCGCGCGTCTTCTACGAAGAAGTCCAGCGGGCCGCAGCTCGATCCTGTGGGTCCGGGGCGGCTGATCGCGGGCCTCGGCCGCGAGCTGCTGGTCCCCTGGCACGCCGAGTCGTTCGTCGACCTGCAGACCGGCGACGAGCTCCCACGCAAGCTCCCGCGCAAGCAGGAGGCGGCGCGCCGGATCGTGACGACGTGGATGCGCGACCATCACGACGCGCGCATGGTCGGCGGCGTCCTCGACATCGACTACCTCGTGGTCAAGCCCGACCGATACTCGTACGCGATGTGGTGGCCGCTGCTCGACCGCGACCGCGCGCCCGACCACGCGGCGATGTTCGCGGAGTTCGGCCAGCGCACCGGGCTACACCTCGGCGGCAGCGGCGGTCGCGGCTAGCGGCGAGCCCTGGTCCCCGTGGGCACGACGGCGTCCGAGGTGTGCCTGGCAGTGAGTCGCGCGCAGCACGTGTCGTCTCGCCCAACACGCTCGCCCGCGGAGTCTCGGGCGAGACGGGCGCTGAGAGCTCGCTGAGAGCGCGCTGAGAGCGCGCGACCGTACATCCGCCGCGACATCGAACGGGATGAACCATGATCAGCCTCGTCTACTTCGGACTCGCCCTCGTCATCGCGGTTATAGACACGCTCTTCAAGCAAGCGCCGTTCTACACGGCGACGAACATCGCCCTGAGGGTCGTCATTATCCTCCCGCTCATCCTCGTCATCGTCCGAGGGCGATCCAAATATGCAGACCTTCTACGAACGACGCTGTGGATCACGATCGTCGCGGACAGCTTGCTACCCGTCGTCTTCCCCGCGGGGATGATCGCCTTCCTGATCGTGCACATCCTAAACAGCTACAATTTCTATCGATGTGTCGACTTCACTCGCGCGCGGCTCGCCTCCATTATCGTCCCCGCGCTCGTCACGTACGGCGTGGCGCTCGCGCTCTATATCTTCACGCTCCTGCCGGAACTCGACGAGGTGTTCAAGATCTTGGTCGGCGTGTACCTCGTCCCGATCGCGCTTGCGTGGTCGCTCTCGATCACCAATTACCTACAAAATAGAGCTCGCTGGGCGCGCGCGGCGACGATCGGGATGCTGCTCTTCTTCCTCACCGACTTTCAGGTCGCGGTTGAGTTTTTAACAGAGATGGACATCCCGAACTACGGTGTTATTAATGCTGCTACATATTACGCCGGTCTGTACTTGATGAGCCGCGCTACACGGTACATCCAGGAGCGCGAGGCGGGTTGACGACAAGCCCGACTTGCTGGTCGCTCTCACGCTCGACGTCCTCGTTGCGTAGCGCTCCATGGCGGTGCCGAGGTTGATCGAGCGCGCGTGCTGACGCGGACTCGGGACCGATACGGGACTCGAACTCAGCGTGACGCCGCGTACTCACGCCGCCAGGCGCTCTGGCGCCGGGGAACGAAAGCCCCGGGGTTGCGCCAGGCTGGGCGCGGTCGGGTGATCGGCGGGCCCCGGGGTTGAGTTCTCCTGCTGCTCCGGGACGCACAGGCACTCGCCTGCGGGCGCCCACTCGATCGGCGCGAGCGGGCCGAGCGGGTGATCGTCGAGGTTCAGCGTCGGGTAGTTGCTCGCCGCGGCCCACAGCGGCGTCGGCTCCTTGAAGAACTCGATCTCGGGGTTGCGGTGGCGCCAGACGCCGACGCTGCGGATCGAGCACTCGCCCTCGACGATCGGGCCCCACTCGACGCGCACGGTCACGCACTCGACCGCGTTGAAGTCCTCGGGGGCGTTCGACCACACCGGCGCGAGCTCCTCGGGGAAGTAGCCCGTGAGCTTGTGGGTCGGGCCGAGGTTGAGCACGCCCTCGGTGCACTGCATGTCGTGGAAGCCGAGGCCGGTGACGCCGGGATCGAGGTTGGGGAGCGGGTACTGCCAGCCGGTGTACTCCTTGACCTGCATGCAGTCGGCCACCGGCGCGTTCATGATGGAGAGCTCCATCGCCAGCGGCGTGACCTCGGGCAGCTCGTTGAACGCGTCGCAGGTCGGCGGATCGAGGGGCTCGCCGGTCTCGGTGCCCGACGAGCTCGCGCTGTCGGTGAGGCTGTCGCTGACGCCCGTCTCGGTGGTCTCGCTCGTGGGCGAGCCCGTCGTGTTCGGGCTCGTCGTCGAGTCCGTGACGGTGACGTCGACGCTCGTGCTCGCGCTCGGGTCGGACGAGGTCGCCGGCGTAGTCGGATCGTCGGTCGCGCTCGGGCTCGAGCCCGCGGTGGTCCCGACGGTCCCGGAATTGGAGCCGCCGCCCGAGTCTGTCTCGGTGGTCACCTGAAACGCCGGGTTCGGCATGTAGCACGCCGCGCCGAGGCACGCGGCCGCGAGCGCGAAGAGCCGTGGGCGGGCGTCAGGGCGGCACACCATACAGCTAGCATGGTAGCGCGTCGCGGGGCTGGGCGCGCGCGAGGGCGACCCGGCGCCGACATCGGCGGCGATGTCAGCCCCGCGGCCGCGTCGCCGCGCAGTTAGTGAAATGTCTTATTGGACATGTTTTAAAGGTCTCTGTGGTTTGGCGAGCGCCGCGCGTGCGTCGATCGCCTGGAGCACCGCGTCGTGCGCCTCGCGACGCGCGCGGTACATCGCGCGCTGACCCGCAGGCGTGTGGCGCGGGTGCACGCGGTTGCTCAGCAGGACCACGTAGACGCCGCGCGTCGGATCGATCCACAGCGAGGTCCCGGTCCAGCCCGTGTGGCCGAACGCGTCCCGCGAGATCCGATCGCCGGCCGTGCTGCGCCCGCGCGTGGGCGTGTCCCAGCCGAGCGCGAAGCTCGAGCCCGGCACCAGCCGACGACGCGTCGTGAACTCGCGCAGCCGCGCGCCAGGGAGCGGGGACGCGTCGCCGGCGTGCGCTCGCAGCAGCGCGCGCGCGAGGACGCCGAGCTCCTCGCCGGTGGAGAACAGCCCCGCGTGACCCGTCTGGCCGCCGGCGGTCCGCGCGTTCTGATCCTCCACGACGCCGCGCCAGTAGCCGGCGCCGTCCGGCTTGGCTGAGGTCGCGGCGACGCGCTCCAGGATCGCCCCGGTCAGCGGGCCGCGCCGCGTGTCGCGGAGCCCGAGCGGCGCGAACACTCGCGCCCGCTCGAGCTCGACGAGCGAGCGCCCGGTCGCGCGCGCCACGAGCTCGCCGAGCAGGATGAAGTCGAGATCGCTGTAGAGCGTGCGCGCGCCCGGCCTGCGCTCGAGCGGCGCGCGTGCGGCCGCGCGGACGACGCCGTCGTAGTCGTCGGCCGACTCGTAGAGCGGGAGCCAGTCCGGGAGGCCGGCGCTGTGCGTCAGCAGGTGCTCGATCGTCACGGCGCGTCGCCACTCGCGGCGCGCGGGCCCGTCGGGCGCCGCGAACTCGGGGATGTGCTCGACCACCGCGTCGTCGAGCTGGAGCGCGCCGTCCTCGACCAGCGACATGACGACGAGGCTAACGCTGACGACCTTGGTCACCGACGCGAGGTCGTAGAGCGTGCGGCGCGTCGGCGCGTCGGCGCGCTCGCGGTCGAGCGCCCCGAAGCCCTCGCGCCAGAGCGGGCCCGTCGCGTCGCCGACCTCGATGAAGCAGCCCGGGAAGGTGCCACGCGCGACCGCGCGTTCGAGGGAGGCGCGGGCCGAGGTGACGTCCAGCGCGGGCTCGCGAGCGCGCGCGAGCTCGACGGCCGCCTCGGCCCGTTCGGCCGCGGCCCGCTGCTCCGCGCTCGCCTGCGCGAGCCCGGCGGCGAACACCAGCAGTGCCCAGGAGCCCGGCATCGACGGCTCGAGCTTGCCAGAGCTCGCGGCCGCGTTGGGTTGATTCCGACGGGTCCAAGGCCGCGCCGCGCTCGGGCGCGCGCCGGCGCGCGCCATGTCCCCGGAGACAGCGGCGCGGGCGTGCGCGCGCGCGCGAACGCGGCTACGATGTCGGCGTGCGCGCTCGCGTGACGCTCGCGTTGACGCTGACGCTCGGGCTCGGCCTCGGGACGTGCGCCGCGCCGTCGCCGGGCGACTGCGACGAGAGCCAGACCTTCGCGCGCCCGGGCTGCGGCGATCCGCCGCCCGACGCGGAGCTCGTCGATGTCGACTGCTACACGCCCTGCGAGGCGGGGAGCGACTGCGACGACGACCAGCGCTGCGCGCTCGTGTACTACGATCCTTGCGCCGGCGATGTCTGCAACGCGTGCGGCGGCACGACGACGATCTGCGTCGACTAGCGAGGCGGCGCGCACGCGCGGCTCGGGCGCGGCCGCTCGCGTCGTCGAGCTAGAGATGTCTTAAAAGACATTTGTGATGGCGGCGGCGCGCCCCCGCGCGGCGGACGAGGGGATACTGGCGGGCATGCGGGCTCGGATCCTGGTGGCGCTCACCCTCGTCGCGCTCGCCGGCGGGTGCGTGAAGGAGGTCACCGCGGTCGACGTGGGGCGTGATCACCTGTGCGCGATTCGGGCGGGCACGCCCTACTGCTGGGGTCGCAACGACGGCGACCAGGTCGGCGACGGATCAGGATACTTCCAGGGCCAGCCGACGCGCGTCGCCGCGCTCGCGCGCGTCGTCGACGTGCGCGTCGGCGACGGCCACAGCTGCGCGCTCGCGGCGGACGGCGACGTCTACTGCTGGGGGCGGAATTTCATGGGCCAATCAGGCGGCGCGACGCGGGAGGATGTCGTCGTGCCGACCCGCGTCGCGCTCGATGGTCGGGCGGCGGGGATCGCCGCCGGCGCGGCGGCGTCGTGCGCGTACATGGAGACCGGCGACCTCTATTGTTGGGGCGCAAGGCCGGCGGGACGCCACAGCGGGACGCCGGCGCGCGTTGAGGGCGTCGAGGGGGTGCGCGATGTGGCGATCGAGACCGGCCGCATGTGCGCCGTGTCAGGCAGCGGCCAGGTCTGGTGCGCCGTCGTCGGCGAGCTGAACGGGGCGCCGACCCCGATCGCCGAGCTCGATGACGCGCTCGCGGTGGCGATCGGCTCGGCGCACGCCTGCGCGCTGCGGGCGGACGGGCGCGTGACGTGCTGGGGGCGCAACGACTACGGGCAGCGCGGCGACGCCGAGCAGACCGAGGAGAAGCGGATGGTCGACGTCCCGGGGATCGAGGACGCGGTCGCGCTCTCGGTCGGCGTGAACCACAGCTGCGCCGCGCTGACGAGCGGCGAGGTCGCGTGCTGGGGCTCGAACAGCAACGGCCAGCTCGGCCGCGGCGATCCGCCGGGGGACGTCGGGCCCCCAGGCGTGGTGCGCGGGCTCCCGCTGGCGTCCGCCGTCTCGGCGGGCGGCGATCGGAGCTGCGCCGTCACCCGCGACCACGCGCTGTGGTGCTGGGGGAAGAGCTGGGAGGCGCAGCGGGCGGATCTCTCGATGCCGGAGGACCTGCTCGCGCCGACGCGCGTGCAGGCGTTCGGCGAGGGCGATCCTCGCGGGCTCCACAAGCGCCGCTGATGGCTTATGACCAAATAGTCATGTCTTGAGGCGCGGCTACTCGTCCCGGCCGAGGTGGTTGAGCGGGAGCTTGAGGTAGCGCTTCCCGTTCCCCTCGGGCGTCGGCAGCCGCCCGGCGGCGATGTTGACCTGCAGGCTCGGGAGGATCAGGCGCGGCGGCTTGAGCGTGGCGTCGCGGCGCGTGCGGAAGTCGACGAAGTCCTCGAGCGTGGTCTCGGCGCGCAGCTGCACGTTGTCGCGCTTGGACTCGCCGATGGTGGTCTCGAAGGCGAGCGGCCGCCCGTTCGGCTGGTAGTCGTGCCCGACGTACACGCGGGTCGCGTCGGGCAGCGCGTAGAGGCGATCGTGCACCGAGCGGTAGAGCGCCTCGGCGCTGCCGGCCGGGAAGTCGCAGCGGCCTGTGCCGTAGTCGGGCATGAACAGCGCGTCGCCCGTGAACAGCGCGTCGCCGATCTTGTAGGTCAGGCACGCGGGCGTGTGACCGGGGGTGGCGATCGCCTCGACCTTGAGGCTGCCGGCGTCGAGCTGCTGGCCGTCGGCGAGCAGCTCGTCCCACTGCGATCCGTCGGCTGGCAATTCGGGCATGTTGTACAGGCCGCGGAACAGGTCCTGGACCTGGGTGATGCGCGCGCCGATCGCCGTCGGCGCGCCGAACTTCTGCTTGAGCAGCTCCATGCCGCTGAGGTGGTCGGCGTGCGCGTGCGTGTCGAGCACCCAGCGCACCTTCAGCGAGCGCTCGGCGACGAAGCGCGCGACCTCGTCGGCCGACCGCGTCGACGTGCGCCACGTGAGCGTGTTGAGATCCATGACCGGGTCGATGACGACCGCGTCGCGCGACGTCGGGTCAAACACGACGTAGGTCAGCGTGTAGGTGTCGTCGTCGAAAAACGCGCGTGTCTCCATGGTGTTGTCTCCTCGACCCCGTGTTGAGCAAGAACCAGGCCACCGCTGATCGGCGCTTTTTGGGGTCCTGCACCGCGGATCTCGGCTCGTGTCGCGATGTGTCGCCACGTCGAGACGACGTCGCGGGATCACCGCTCCGCGCGCTCGATCGCGTCACGGCAGCGCGCGAGCGCGGCCTGGCAGCTGGTGTCCTCGCGGAGCCGCTCGACCGGGGCCGGGAGGCGATAGCGCCAGTTGTGCGGGCCGACCGTGGCCGGCGTGTTGATGCGCGCCGGGCTCCCCAGGACGTCCTGAATCAGCAGCAGCGTCAGCTCGCTCGCGGCGCCCTGGATCAGCTCGAGCAGCGCGGCGTGGACCGCCGGCGTGAAGCGCTCGCGGGTCAACGCTGATTCTGTCTCGAGGGACATGGCGGAGAGGTTGGCGCGGCAGCGCGCGCGGACCTGCTCGCGCTCCGCGTCCGCGAGCGCCCGCCACCACGCGGCGACCGGCGCGGTGTCGTGGGTCGCGAAGCACGCGACCGAGCGCCGCGGGTACGCGCGCGGGTCCCGGAAGCCGTCGTCGTCGCGCTCCCAGATCAGCACGCGGTAGCCGGGCAGCGCGAGGCGCTTCATGACCTCGGGGACATAGTCGGGGATGCAGCCGAGGTCCTCGGCGACCAGCGTCGCGCCGGCGCGCCCGGCCGCCTCGATCATCGCCTGGAGGACCGCCGCGCCCTGGCGCCGCTGCGCCGCCTCCTCGGGCGGATCGAAGCTGCCCGGGACGAGCTTGTCGTCGGCGTCGCGCAGCCCGGTCGCGGGGCGCGAGTACGAGCGGAACAGGCCGACGAGGTGGTCGACGCGCACGCGGTCGAACAGCGCGCCCGCGTAGCCGAGGCGCCGGCGCATCCAGCCGTAGTCGTCGCGCGCGAGCGCCTGCCAATCGTAGGCCGGCAGCATCCAGTCCTGGCCGTCCTCGTCGAACTGGTCGCCTGGCGCCCCGAGCGAGCGGTCGCGGCGAAACAGCGCGCGCTCCGTCCACACGTCGACGCTGTCGGCCGTGACCCCGAAGGGGAGGTCGCCCATGAGCTCGACCCCCAGCCCGGCGAGCTGCTCGCGCGCGCGTGACCACTGCGCGTGCAGGACCCACTGCTTGAACGCGTGGTAGTCGATCGCGTCGCGGTGCCGCGCGCGCGAGCGCAGCGGGCTCGCGCGCGCGGCGGCTCGGCCGGCCAGTCCCACCAGCCGACGTCGCCTACGCGGTCCTGAGCGCGCCGTAGAGCGCGAGCGGCTCGAGCCAGGCGGCGTGGCGCTCGCGAAACCCCGCGAGCGCGGCGCGCTGCGTCGACCAGCGCGACGGGGCGCCGCGCAGGCGCGCGTACGCGGCGGAGAGCGCGGCCTCCTTGAGCGCGCGCGCGCGCGCGTAGTCGATCTCGCCGTCGTCGCGCGGGGCCGGGGGCGCGCCGCCCCCGGGGAGTAGCTCTTCAAGCCATGTCGTCGACGCGTAGATCGGATCGAGGCCGAACGCGGCGCGGGCCGAGTAGGGCGAGTCGCTCCAGCGCGAGAGCTCGGCCAGCGGCAGCACCTGCAGCAGGCGCACGCCCCCCTCCCGCAGCCAGCGCGCGACGGCGGGCAGATCGCCGATGTCGCCGACGCCGGCCGACTGCCGCGTCCACAGGGAGAACAGCGGGATGGTCACGCCGGCGACGCGGCGGCTCTTGTGTGTGCTGGACACGTCGTGGTTGTAACCGCTCCCCCGCGCGAGCGGGGGCTCGCGCGCGTGATTGTCCGCTCGCGGCTAGTCGTCGCGCGTCGGCTCGTCGGGCTCCTCGACGCCCGCGAGGCGCTTGGCCATCGCCTTCTTCTCGTCGAGCCGCGCCAGCCGCTGCAGCTGGATGCGCTGCGCCTGGGGCGAGCCGGCGCCGTGCATCGACTCGGTGAGGTAGCCGACCGCGTTGCGCCCCAGCGTCATGTTCTCGATCAGCCGCAGGATCCGGCGCCGGTTGTCGACCGAGACGTCGGGGCGCGTCTTCAGGTACTTGCGCAGCAGCGGGCCCGTGACCTCGCTGCGGAACTCGGCGTCGGCCGGCATCGTCACGAGCAGCCCGCCCGCGAGGTCCTGGGCCAGGCGCGCGAGCTCGTAGGGGAAGCGCGTGACGTTGTGCTTGCACACGTTCGCCAGCATGTCGTCGTTCTGGTAGTTGCCCGCGGAGGTCTCGTAGGACTCGTGCGACGCCGCGATCCCGGCGCCGTAGATCGTCTCGTTGAGGTGGATCATCTCGACGAGCTTGTCGCGGATATGCGACGCGCGCTCGACCCCGTTGTACTCGGCGATCGTCGCGGCCGCGCCGATGATGACGTCGCCGAGGCCCGTCTTGCACACGTAGCTGCGGCGGTGATAGGCGGTGAAGCGCTCGACGAGCGTGGCCGCGAACTCCGTCTCGCCGTCCATGAACACGCGCGACGTCGGCACGAACACGTCGTCGAACACGATCATCGCCTCCTGACCGCCGAAGCGCGCGTTGCCGGCGTCGACGGTCGAGCCCGAGCGCGCGCCCTCGAGCGCGCGCGCGTCACAGCTCTGGCGCCCGTAGATGTACGTGATCCCCGGCGCGTCGACCGGGACCGCGAGCGCGATCGCGTAGTCGCGGTCCTCCGCGCGCAGGCGCATCGTCGGCATGACGAGCAGCCAGTGCGAGTTGATGCAGCCGGTCTGGTGCATCTTGGCGCCGCGGATCACCACGCCGTCGGGCCTTCGCTCGACGACGCGCGTGAACAGGTCGGGATCGTCCTGCTGCGACGGCCCGCGCGCGCGGTCGCCCTTGGGGTCCGTCATGGCCCCGCCGATCACGAGGTTCTCCTCCTGCATCTCGCGGACGAACGCGCGGAAGCGCGCGTGGTAGCCGGTCTGATGGGCCAGGTCGATATCGTGCGTCACCGAGTACAGCGCGTTGATCGCGTCCATGCCCACGCAGCGCTGGAAGCAGGTCCCGGTGCGCTGCCCGAGGCGCCGCTGCATGCGGTTCTGCTGCACGACGTCCGCGGCGCTCTCGGTCACGTGCAGGAACCGGTTCACGCGCGCGCCGGTCAGGCTCGAGCGCGCGGACGCGAGCTCGGGGTCCTCCTCGGCGAGGCGGTAGGTCTCGGCGACCGCGTTGATCGACGGGCGGATCACCGGGTGGTCGACCGGCTCCGCGACGCGCTCGCCGAACAGGTAGACCGCGAGGTCACGCCCGCGCAGGCTCTCGATGTACTCGTCAGCGGTGCGGATCGGCATCTTCGCGCGGACTATAACAACAACGCCCTCGCGCCACGGCGACATCGCTACGCCGACCGGGGCGGGTGTACGCGCGCCGGGGCGCGTGTGCTCCCGGGGGCGACGGACTCGTCGCCGGGTCACTCCTCCGCGGCGGGCTCGCGTGCTATCACGCGAGCTCCGGAGGGCGCATGGGTCACGTGCTGCACGAGCTGCTCGAATTGCTGCGGCTCGAGAAACTCGAAGAGACGTTGTTCCGCGGCCAGAGTCAGGACCTGGGGTGGGGCGCGGTGTTCGGCGGGCAGGTGCTCGGGCAGGCGCTCTCGGCCATGACGCAGACGGTCCCCGAGCGCCGCCGCGTGCACTCGCTGCACGGCTACTTCCTGCGCCAGGGCGACGCGCGCCTGCCCATCATCTACGACGTCGACTGCATCCGCGACGGCAAGAGCTTCACCACCCGGCGCGTGGTCGCGATCCAGAAGGGGCGCGCCATCTTTAACATGGCGGCCTCCTTCCAGATCGAAGAGACAGGTCTTGAGCACACGGTCGCGGCGATGCCGGAGGTCCCAGGGCCCGAGGGGCTCGTCTCCGAGCTGGAGCGAGTGCGAGCGCGCGCCGCGTTGATCCCCGCGCGCGCCCGCGAGAAGTTCACCGCCGAGAAGCCGCTCGAGATCCGGATCGTCGACCCGCGCGACCCGATCAACCCCGAGACCCGCCCGCCGGTGCGCCGCGCGTGGTTTCGGGCGATCGACGCGCTGCCCGACGACCTGCGCGTGCATCAGTACCTGCTCGCCTACGCCTCCGACTTCAGCTTCCTGACCACCGCGCTCAACCCCCACCGCGTCGGCACCTTCGACCCGCGGCTGCAGCTCGCGAGCCTCGACCACGCGATGTGGCTGCACCGCCCGTTTCGCCTCGACGAGTGGCTCCTCTACGCGGTCGAGAGCCCGACGGCCACCGGCGCGCGCGGGCTCGTCCGCGGGCAGTGGTTCACGCGCGACGGACAGCTCGTGGCCTCGACCACGCAGGAGGGGCTGATGCGCTGGCACGGCGACCCGCTGCCCGAGACGCCCGCGTCGTCATAGCTCGTCATCGAGCTCGTGCTCTCGTCGGCGCGCGCGCGCGCGCTGAGTAATTCGTGCAGGTCCGCGCGCGCCGTCTCGACGCGTTGAGCCCCGCGCTACCGTCGACGAATGCACGGCCGTCGCGTCCCCCTGGTCCTCCTCGTAGCGAGCCTCGCCGGCTTCATGGCGAGCAGCTGCTCCTCACGTATTCAGAACCTGGTGACCGAGCGGGCCGCGTCCGACTTCGGCTGCAGCGCCGAGGAGATCGAGCTCACGCAGACCCACCAGTACCCGATGGAGGCGATGTACGACGCCAAGGGCTGCGGCGAGCAGGGCTCGTACTACACGAAGTGCAACATGTTCGGCATGTGCAAGACCCTGACGAAGGCCGAGCTCGACGCCTACAACCGCCGGGTCGACGCCCAGAACGCCCACTACGCGCAGTCGATCGCCGCGCGGCAGTCGTCGCCGTCTCCGTCCTCCTCCTCACCGTCGTCGTCGTCGTCGTCGTCCTCCTCCTCCTCGCCCTCGTCTTCGTCCTCGTCGTCCTCGTCGAGCATGCCGAGCAACTGCAGCTTCGACTCCGACTGCGGCGGCGGCGTGAAGTGCAACAGCGGACGCTGCGCCAACACCTCGGGGAGCAAGTGCGGCTTCGACTCGGACTGCGGCGGGAACGGGGCGAAGTGCAACAGCGGGAAGTGCTCCAACGCGCCCGACGGGCGCTGCTCGTTCAACTCCGAGTGCCCGGGCGGCTCGTGCTCCAGCGGCTCGTGCCGGTTCTAGCGGGGCTCGTGGGCCCGCGCCCACATGTGCGTTGACCGGCTTCGGGCCCGCGCTCGGCGACGCGATCGCGGCTCCACGGTCGTCGTCGCGCGGGACCTCGCGCTTCGCCGCCCGACCCGACGAGTGACTTTTCAGACAGGTCCTCGATGAGGAGGGCGCCTCGGCCTCTCGGGATGATGGAGGGCGGGAGCCGACGACGCGCCAACGCCACGATCTGACCGCGGACCCCGGATCGCGGCGAGCGTATCGGCACGCGCCCGACCTCCGCGGGCGCGCTTTACAACCGAGGGGCGGGGAGCTACACGAACAGGGTGACCCGGCGGCACGCGTCGTTCGCGGAGATCTCCGCTCGAGCTCGACTCGGCGCCGGGCTGCTCTGGTGCTTCGTCGGGCTCCTGTTCGCGGCGCTCGTCGTCTGCGGCGCGGGCCTCCCGGAGCGGAGCCCGGTGGTCGCCGAGGTCGCCGGCGTCGCCGCGGCGGTCGAGGTCGACAGCCCCGAACTCGACGCCCCTACAACGCTCCTCGCCGATTACGGTCTCCACGGGCACCTCGACGCCCAGCCCCGCTATCGCCGGGGCGCGCGGAGTAGGCCGCCGTCGCACGAGCTCGACGCGCTCGCGGCCGAGACCGAAGACGAGGACGCGCGCTCCGACGCGCTCGGCGTCGCGTTCTCGCTCGAGCTGCCGCGCGACACACTCGGTCGCGCGGTCACGCACCGTCGCGCGCACGCGATCCTCACCAGCCATCTCCTGGTCTCGACCGGGCTCGCGCGCGGACCCCCGATCGCGTAGCTCTGTTCGCGTCGCCGCGGTGACGGACGCGGGGCGGTGCCGTCTCGTCATCTCCGCGCCAGGGGTCGCGAACTCGGTGGACCCGACTCGACCGCGCTCGTCGAGTCGCTCGACGCGATCGCTGCGCCTGCGGGCCGAGACCCGTATTAGGAGACAGGAGAGGATTATGGAGTTGGACACCCGAGAGCCCCGCGTCACCCACGAGGACGGCGATCTGGTCCATCGGGCGCTTGGCGCTTGTCCGCCTCGGCGGAGCGTCCTGCGTCGCGCGAGACGAGGCGTCACGATCGCGCTCGTCGGCGCCGTGCTGCTCAGCAGCGGCTGCGCGCGCTATCTCGAGGACAACAAGGCCCGGGAGGTCAGCCGCGCGGTCCCGGACAGCTACGGCGGCGCGTACACGGGCGCCGCCACGACCGCGGACGCGCAGCGGCAGTGGGATCAATTCTTCTCCGATCCGTTCCTGCAGGCGCTGATCCGCGAGGCGCTCGACAACAACCAGGAGCTCAACATACGGCTCCAGGAGATCATCATCGCGCAGAACGAGATCGCGGCGCGCAAGGGTGAGTACCTCCCGCGCCTCGACGCGGGCGTGGGCGTCGGCGTCGAGAAAGTCGGGCAGCGCACCAGCCAGGGCGCGAGCGACATGGCCGACGGCGTGCCCGAGCACCTGCCGTACTTCGGCTTCGGGCTCTCGGCCGCGTGGGAGATCGACATCTGGAAGAAGCTGCGCAACGCGGCGAAGTCCGCGGACTACCGCTACCGCGCGACGATCGAGGCCCGGAACTTCATCATCACGCAGATCGTCGCCGAGATCGCCGAGGCCTACTACGAGCTGCTCGCGCTCGACAACCAGATCGAGGTGCTCGATCGCAACATCGGGATCCAGCAGGACGCGCTCGAGATCGTCAAGCTCAAGAAGGAGGCGGCGCGCGCGACCGAGCTCGGCGTGCAGCGGTTCCAGGCCGAGGTGACCAAGAACCAGGGGCGCCGCTTCGAGCTCTTGCAGCAGCGGGTCGAGGCGGAGAACCGGATCAACTTCCTGGTCGGCCGCTTCCCCCAGCGCGTCGCGCGGGACCCCGCGAAGTTCATGGACACGGAGCCGGCGCCGGTGAACATGGGGCTGCCGTCTCAGCTCCTCGACAACCGCCCCGACGTGCGCCAGGCGTCGTACGAGCTCGAGGCCTCGAAGCTCGACGTCAAGGTCGCCAAGGCCCGCTTCTACCCGTCGCTGAGCCTCGAGGCCGGCGTCGGCTACGAGTCCTTCAACGTCGTCCACCTGCTCGATACGCCCGAGTCGCTGCTCTACAACGTGGCGGGCAACCTGACCGCGCCGCTGCTCAACCGCGCCGCGATCAAGGCCGACTACCGCGCCGCGAACGCCATGCAGATCCAGGCGGTGTTCAACTTTGAGCGCACGCTGCTGCTCGCGTTCACGGAGGTCGTCAACTACCTGCGCATGGTGGAGAACCTCGCGGCCCAGTTCGAGCGGCAGACCGTGCAGGTCGAGACGCTCGAGCAGGCGACGGAGACCTCGAACATCCTGTATCGCAGCGCGCGCGCCGACTACATGGAGGTCCTGATGACGCGCCGCGACTCGCTCGAGGCCGAGATGGAGCTCATCGAGACGCGCAAGCAGCAGATGCAGGCGCGCGTGGGCATCTACCGGGCGCTCGGCGGCGGGTGGCGCCGCGAGCCCGCCGCCTGATCACCGCAGCGGTCCGGTCGACCGGTCGGGCCGGCCGTGACGTGACGGTGACGCGCGCGACGGGCCCCGTCGCGTATCCTCCCGGGCGTGTCACTCCCCCGACCCCCTCGATCGCGCGACCTCGCGTCCGCCTCCCTCGCGCGCGCCCTCACGCTCCCCCTCGCGGTCGCCTGCTCGTTCCTCCTCGTCGGCAGCGCCGCGTGCTCCGACGACGCCGCGACGACGATGGCGTCGGACGCGGGGTCTGAGTCCTCCTCGGGGTCGGATCCCGGTGACGGCGACGGTGACGGCGACAGCGACGGCGCGACCACAGCTGGCTCTGGGGACAGCGAGTCCGGAGACGGAGACGGAGACGGAGACGGAGACGGGGACGGGGATGGAGACGGGGATGGAGACGGAGACGGAGACGGGGATGGAGACGGAGACGGAGACGGAGACGGAGACGGAGACGGCGACGGGGATGGTGACGGAGACGGCGACTGCGTCGAGCCGGGCGAGCCGGGACCCCTCGCGTTCACGCCCGAGGGTCTCGAGCTGAGCGAGTTCTTCGTCGAGTCGGACTTCGGGCGCGTCCTCGACGACGAGGCCGAGTTCGCCGAGTACTTCGAGGGTCCGGCGCCGGCGGACTTCGCCAGCGAGTGGATCGTGCTGCTGCACCCCGCGCGCCGGCCGTTCGGCACCCGCTACGCGCTCCTCGGCCTCGAGCTCGACGGCGCCTGCGGGCTCACGGGGAGCTACTCGATGGATGTCCTCGGAGACAACTGCGAGAACTTCGAGTACACGCGACCGGGCCCGCTCGTCGCGCGCACGGACGCCGCGTTCGCGCCGGCGGGCGCGGTGACCCTGCAGCCGGCTCCGACCGCGCCCTTCGACTGCGCGGCCGACGGGGCGAAGGCCTTCGAGTCGTGCAGCGAGACCCAGTGGTGCGCGCCGGGGCTGATCTGCGCCGGCATCACGCGCTTCGACACGGGCCTGTGCATGGACGCGAGCCTGCGCGGCGTGTTCGAGAGCGGCCCGCTCGCGCTCGACCTCGCGGACGACCCGGTCCTCGACGTGCTCGACGTCGCCGGCCTGGCGACGGTCGACACCGACGTGATCATCAACCTCGCGCTCACGCACCCGGACCCGAGCGCGCTGACGATCACGCTGACGAACCCCTCGAACAACGAGGTCATGGTCTGGGAGCAGGAGAGCGCGCCCTACGAGGCGTCGTGGTACCCCGAGCCGGGCGCGCTCTCGCTGTCGCGCGCGCCCGTGGGCTTCTCGGGCGACGAGGACGTGAACGGGAGCTGGACGCTGAAGATCACGAGCGCGAGCCAGGAGCCGGGCGCGCTGCTGGGCTGGTCGCTCGAGATCATGAGCCGCTTCGACTGAGCTCCGCGGCGCCGGAGTCAATATGCTCAATCGGCCATGCCGACGAGCGCGGCGCTGTCGCGCCAGAGCGCGTCGCGGGCGTCGTCGTCGCGGGCCAGGCGGGACGGCGTCGCCCACTCGAGACGTCCCCGGCGCAGCCGCAGGTAGTAGCCGTCTCGCGGCGGCGCGGGCTCGCCGAGCGCCGCGTCGCGCAGCGCCTCGCCGGCGCGTATCACCGAGTTGAAGCGGGGCGCGAGCCGACCCAGCGGCGTCCCCAGCAGCCACCACAGCGCGCGCAGCAGGGGCGTTCGGGCGCGCGCGAGGCCGGTGCCCGGCGTGGGCCCCGGATCGTAGGCGAGCGCCGAGAGCCCGCGGGCTCGCAGCGCGCGGACCGTGAGGATGTTGCACAGCTTGGAGGCCGCGTAGGCGTGACCGGCGGCCGCGCGGGGATCCCCGTCCAGCGCGGGGTCGAGCGCGGGATCGGCGAGCAGCCGCGCCCGCGCGTGCCGGGGCGGGGGGACCAGCGTGCGCTCGTCGGGGTCATGCGTGCCGCTGGTCGTCACGACCACGCGGCCGCCGGGCGCGAGCCGGGGCGCGAGCAGCCGCGCGAGCAGGTAGTGCGCGAGGTGGTTGACGGCGAAGGTGAGCTCGAAGCCGTCGCGCGTGCGCGCGTCGACGTCCGCGCGCGACAGGCCGGCGTTGAGCACCAGCGCGTCGATGGAGCGCGAGCCCAGGCGCGTCTCGACCTCGGCGGCGAAGCGCCGGACCGAGTCGAGCTGCGCGAGGTCGAGCTCGAGCGCGGGGAGCCGCGCGCGGTCGGGGTGGCGCGCGCCGAGCAGCAGCGTCGCCCTGGTCCCGAGCCCACGGGCTGCCACCTGACCGATCCCCGAGGTGCCGCCGGTCATCACGATGATCGCCATATCCCACCCTTGAACGCTGTTTGATATTAAAATGAGTGACGACTCATTTTACAGATCCGTTAATATGAGTGACGACTCATTTTGTCAAGGAGCGCGTCATGACATCCAAGCCGCCCCCGCGAGCGCGCCGCGCCGACGCGCGACGCAATCGCGCGCGGATCCTCGAGGCGGCCGACGCGGTGTTCGCCGAGCAGGGGCCCGGCGCGGTGACCGAGGACATCGCCCGTCGCGCGGGCGTCGCGATCGGGACCGTGTTCCGGCACTTCCCGAGCAAGCAGGCGCTCGTCGAGGCGGTCTTCATCACGCGGCTCCGGTTCCTCACGGAGCAGGCGCGGGCGCTGTGCGCCGCGCCGGAGTCCTCGGGCGAGGAGTTCTTCGACTTCTTCGCGCGCTGGGTCGAGCTGTCGGCGGACAAGCAGTCCTTTGTCGACGCGCTCACGGCTGCGGGCGTCGACGTACAGGCGCGCGCGGCCGCGGGCGAGTACCCGGTTGTTCGCGCAGAGCTGCTCGAGGCCGTGGCGGCGCTGCTGCGTCAGGCGCAGCGCGCCGGCGCCGTGCGAGCGGACATCGGCGCGCCCGAGATCACGGCGCTGCTGATCGGCACGGCGCGCGCGCTTCAGCACGCCGGCGCGCAGCAGGGGCCGCGCGCCCGGCTGCTGCGTGTGCTGTTCGACGGGCTGCGCCCACAACCCGATCGCGCGGGGGACCGGGATCGGTCCGATGGCGCGCGGTCAGACAGCGAGGGCTAGGACTCGCCTCGCCGCGGGAGGTTTGGAGGGCCGCCCGACCGAGGAGAAGTGTTGTTGGAAAAGCTGCGGGGTGTCCCCGCGTGTCGTGTTGCCTTTGTTTGGCCCGACCATTCGGGCCTGAGAGCGCTTTCCTCGCGCCCACGTGGCGACCCTCGTGCCCTGGAGTATAGGGAGGACGTGCGCGCGCACCAGTTAAAATGTCTTATGAGACATGTTTGATGGGCGCGCGCGGGCGCGCGGGCGCGGGCCCGCGAGCCGCCGACGCTCGGTCGCGCGCGCCCGGCTCGATCGAGTTCGGGCTCAACTCGCGGTCGCGCGCGGACCCTCGTCGTCGAGCGCGTCGAGGTCGCGGTCGAGGTATCGATCGAGGTAGCGATCGAGGATCGCGTGCAGGAGCTCGTCCGGGATCACCAGGCCGTCGACGTGGAGCTCGAGCACGTGACGTCCGCGCCGCGCCAGCGCAGCCGCGCCCACCGGCTCGCCGTCGCGCTCAACCGTGAAGATGTCGGCCTCGTCGGCGCCCGCGTAACCCGGCTCGCGCGCGCGCAGCTCGGGCCCGCGGCCAAACAGATCCAGCGTGTCGTTGGCCTCGCGCGCGCGGATGAATTCACGGCGAGCGCCGGACTCCGAGTCCGCGCTGGTGAGGCGCGCGAGCATGAACACCTCGGGGGCGTCGAGCCGATACTCGAGCTCGACCCGCCCGATCAAAAAGCGCGTGCGCGACCACGTGGCCTCCGCGACCAGCGAGGGCTCGACGATCGCGAGATCCTCGATCGTCGGGACGCGCTCGCGGTCGCCCTCGGCGAGCGGCTCGGCCGAGCCGATCGCCTCGGCGTAGATCATGACGCCGTAGAAGGACACGAGCAGCAGCGCGCTGACGACAACGGAGAGCACGACGGTGATGCGCTTGGGCTTGGCCATGGCCAAAACCTGACAAACCTCGTTCGTTCGCGCCTGTGAAGAGACTGCGAGGGTCCGGCCGGTACACAGGACGGGCCCTGGGTGCTGGGCTCGCGAGTTGTGTTTCATGTGTGATATGGTCGCTTCGTGCGAGAAAGTAGAAGCTATGCAGGGCGTTTGGGGCCCGTGCTCGGCTTCGCGCCCTATTGTGACCTCACGGACATGGCCGCCTGTCAGGGCCTCTCGCTCGATGAGGCCGCGTGCATACCGTTCTTTCGGCCCGGCGAGGCGCCGAAGGGCCTCGAGCACGTGGGCGTGTGCGGGGTGGCGCCGTGAGCGTCGCGCGTCAGGCTCTCCGTCCTAACGGGCGGGGGTTATTGGTCGCGCTGGCGATGGTGCTGACGACTTGCGGTTACGAGCTGCACGACGACGTGTCGAGTGACGGCTGCCCGCCCGGGAGCGCGGGCTGCCCGTGCGCCGAGGACTGCGAAGACGGGCTCGAGTGCGTGGGCGGCTCGTGTCTGCCGGGTTCCGGCGGCGCGACCTCGTCCTCGTCCTCGTCCTCGAGCCCGCAGACGTCAGACGCGACACCGACCACGGGTCAGGAGATCACGGGCGCCGGCGTGGGCACGGACGGCGGCGAGACCTCCGCAGCGTGCGTGTTCGTCTGCGAGGACGACATCCCCGAGCTGCCGGAGTGCGACGCGTTCGCGCAGGACTGTCCCGAGGGGCAGAAGTGTGCGCCCCACGACTCCGACGGCGACGGCGCCTGGGATCTCCACACCTGCGTCGACATCGTGGGCGACGGGCAGCGCGGCGATCCGTGCTGGGCCGAGGGCGGCGCGACCGGGGTCGACGACTGCGCCGAGGGGGTGATGTGCTGGAACCTCAACGAGGATGGCGTGGGCACCTGCGTCGCGCTGTGTTCGGGCAGCGATCGTATGCCGGTGTGCGCGCCGCTCCTGACGGAGTGCGTGGTCTCGTCGGAGGGGATCCCCAACCTGTGCCTCCCCGTCTGTAACCCCCTGCTGCAGGATTGCGTGGGGAGCCAGGTGTGCATCGGAGATCCCAACGGCCCCGCATTCTGGTGTGTACTCGACGCCTCCGGCGGGGTGGCCCCCGAGGGCACGCCCTGCGAATTCGCAAACACCTGCAACCCGGGGCTGATGTGCGTGGATCCGGACGTCTATCCGAGCCCTGCCTGCCAGGGAGCGCCCGGCTGCTGCGCGCCCTTTTGTGACCTCACGGACATGGTCGCCTGCGCGGGCCTCTCGGTCGAGGGGGCCGCGTGCGCGGCCTACCACGAGCCCGGGGAGGCGCCGCCGGGCCTCGAGCACGTGGGCCTGTGCGAGGTGACGCCGTGACGGTGCGCGCGCGCCACGGGGCCGTGATGCTGGCGCTGGCGATGGCGCTGATGGCCTGTGGCTATGAGCTGCACAGCGATCAGAGCACCGACGCCTGCCCGCCCGGCAGCGAGGGCTGCCCGTGCGCCGCGGAGGCGAGCTGCGACGGCGCGCTCGTGTGCGTCGGCGGGACCTGTCTCGTCGAGCAGTCCGGTGGCGAGGCGACGAGCGCGGGCGACACTACCGGCGTGAGCAGCACGGGCGGCCTCCACACGAGCGACGCGGGGACCAGCGACGCGAGCGCCACGGGCTGCGGCTTCGTCTGCGAATCGGACGCGCCGCCGGAGTCGCCGAAGTGCGGCGTCTTCGAACAGGACTGCCCGGAGGGGCAGAAGTGCTCCGCCTACGAGGAGGACGACGCCGGTTACCTCAACAGCGCCGGCTGCTTCGAGGTCGTCGGCGACGGCCAGCACGGGGACCCGTGCACGATCGACGTGGCCGAGGGCGCCATCGACGACTGCGCCGCGGGGGTGATGTGCTGGTACACCGACGAGGACGCCGCGGGCGTCTGCGTTGAGCTGTGCACGGGGACCCCGGAGAACCCGAAGTGCGCGCCGTCGAACTCGAGCTGTCTGGTCTGCTCTGGGTGCGCGATCAACCTGTGCCTCCCGGGCTGCGATCCATTGCAGCAAGATTGCTTCGTGAACGCGGTGTGCATCGGCGAGCAAAACGGAGACGGATTCTTCTGCGTCCCCGACGGCTCGGACGGCGACGGGCCGGAGGGGACGCCTTGCGAGTTCGCCACCACATGCAACCCCGGGACCCTGTGCGTGAACCCTGACTTTTACCCGAACCCGGCCTGTCAGGGCTCGCTGGGCTGCTGCGCGCCGTTTTGTGACCTCTCGGACATGAACGCGTGCGCGGGCGTCTCCGTCGAGGGGGTCAGCTGCGTGCCCTATCACGAGCCCGGGCAGGCGCCGCCGGAGCTCGAGAACGTCGGCTTGTGCGGGCTGCCGTGACGCGCCGCGCGGCGGCGCCCGCTCGCGTGAGCGCGCGACGAGGGCGCGCGCAGGTGGGAGCCAGCGCCCGCGACGGGGGACACGCCGGCGCCCGCGCGGGCGCCGGCGCGGTATGCTTGCGCGTCGTCGCGTCGTCATGCGGACTCCGAGCCATTCGCCGCGCCTGCTCGCGAGCCTCGCGCTCGCGTGCGCGTGCGCGTGCTCGCCAGAAGATGACCCCGAAGACACCTCCGAGACCGACGCGGGGGACGCCGCGTTCTTGGTGCTCCCGCGCCTGACGATCGGGCCGAACGCGAGCGTGCCGCTGGTCGGCGTGCTCGAGTTCGAGACCGCCGGCGAGACGCGCGCGCGCGTCGAGCTCGACGACGGCGCGCGCCGCTGGACGGTGGAGTTCGCCGAGCTGGCGCGCGCGCACAAGCACCCGCTGCTCGGGCTGCGCCCCGATCGCGAGCACACGGTCACGCTCACGCTGATCGACGCGCAGGGCGAGGAGACGCCGGGGCCGACCCTGGTCGGCGCGACGGCGCCGCTGCCCGCCGACTTCCCGGCCATGACCGTGCACGTCGCCGAGCCCGAGCGCATGGAGCCGGGCTACACGCTGATCAACGTCCCGGTGCCGCGCGGGCTCGGCGGGGGCGGCTACATCATCGGGCTCGACGCGCGCGGCGAGGTCGTCTGGCTCCACCGCAGCTCGTGGCGCGTCGAGGACTCGCAGCGCCTGCGCAGCGGCAACACGCTGGTGCTGCAGGCCGGCTTCTACCGGCTCTACGAGCTCGACGTGTACGGCGAGCTCGTGGGCTCGTGGTACGCGAGCAACATCGCGGGGCTGGGCGACGAGGGCGTGCCGGTCCCGGCGGACACCTTCCACCACGAGGTGTTCGCGAGCGAGCAGGACACCTTCATCGCGCTGAGCACGGAGCTGCGGGCCCAGTCCGGCTTCCCGCTCAACGAGCCGGGCTTCCCGCCGTCGCCGTCTCCGACGGACTTGGTGGGCACGGTCGTCGTCGAGTTCACGCGCGGCGGCGCGGTCGTGCAGGAGTGGAGCGTGCTCGACCAGCTCGACCCGCTGCGGATCAGCTACGGGACCTACGAGGGCGACTTCTACGGCGGCGTCTACCCGGCGTCGACGCTCGCCGTGGACTGGGATCACTCCAACGGCGTGACCGTCGACCCGGCGGACGGCGGCGTCATCCTCTCGCTGCGCCATCAGGACGCGGTCGCGAAGTTCTCGCGGGACGGCGCGCTGCGGTGGGTCCTCGCGCCGCCCGAGAACTGGGACCCCGCGCTCGCGCCCTACCTGCTGACGCCCGAGTCCCCCGAGTTTCGCTTCACCTACCAGCAGCACGCGCCGATGCTGACGCCGACGGGCACGCTGCTGCTGTTCGACAACGCGCTGTACCAGGCGAGCCCGCCGGCGCCGAGCGTCGCCGACACGGTCAGCCGCGCGGTCGAGTTCGAACTAGACCTCGAGGCCATGTCCGTGCGGCAGGTGTGGCAGTACGGCGAGGGCGGGGAGCTCGGGCACGCGCCCTGGGTCGGCGACGCCGACTGGCTGCCGACGACGGGCAACATCCTGGTCGCGGCCGCGGGGCTCAAGGCCGAGCTGGAGGGCGAGCCGTCCATGCGCGTCGTCGAGGTCACCCACGCGCAGCCCGCCGAGCGCGTGTTCGAAGTCACCGTCGACGACGACAACCCGAACGGGCCCGCGAACCGGGTGGGCAACCAGGCCGAGCGCGTCGCCGATCTGTACCCGCCGTGGGCCGGCGCGACCACGACCTGGCTCGAGGGGCCGTAGTCGACGCGGCGCGCGCGGCCGACGTCCACCGTGAACGTCGGCCGGCGCGCTCGCGACGACCGTCGCGCGCGCGCCGGTCGTCGTCGAGCCGATGAGCCCTCGCGACAGGGCCGCCGGCGCGCGCCGGCGGCCCTGTTCGTCGTCCATGGCGAGCTCGGCGGCGCTCGCTACGGGGCTAGATGTCGCCGAGCAGCGGCACGTCGCGGACCGTGAGCGAGCCCTGGCCGTAGCGCGACGCCCACCAGTTGTTCCCGCTCGAGAGGCACTCGAGCTTGACGACGTGATCGCCGGGCGGGATGTCCGTGTAGACGCGGCGGCGGTACCACGTGCCGTGGTAGCCGTTGTTGGACATCTGGTGGGCGACGCCCTCCTCCTCGTTCGAGTTGAAGCTCAGGCCGGCGAAGGTGCCGATCCACTCCCCCTCGATCGTCGGGCGGCACGTGACCCAGGCGCCGTCGTTGACGTGGTAGTACGACATCCACTCCGTGACGTCGAGGTTGCCGTTCGTCACCGTGACGTTGGCCGTGTGCTCGTTGAGCTCGTACCAGAACGAGTCGAGGCCGTCGGCGACCTTCCAGCCGTTGTCGTTGTTCTTGTCGATGCCCTGCCCGTACGCCTCCTCCTGGTTGTCGATCTCGCGCACGATGATGACGCTCGCCAGGTCGGCCTCGCCGAGGCGCAGCGTGCCCGCGTTGTTGTGGCAGCGGATGTCGAAGGTGTGCGTCTGCGCCGTGATGTTCTTGTACACCCGCGAGTGCGCCCACAGGTTCCAGCTGCTGTAGGTGCTCGCGAGGCCCGCCGACCAGTAGTCGTTGACGTAGGGCTGAGCGGTCGAGGGGATCGGCGCGCCGTCCATCCACGGCATGCAGGCCGCGTGCCCGCCGAGGCCGATCGACGTGCTGATCGAGACCTCGATGTCCCCGCCGCCGACATCGAAGGTCAGCTCACTGCCCGGCAGCTTCACGTACTGGCCCGACGCGCCCATGGTCGTGCCCTGCGTCGTGACCTTCTGGTGGACCTTGTTGATGACGCCGTCGTACTCGCGCGTGATGATCACCGCGGTGCTCTCGGCGCGCCCGACCTTGAGCATCCCCTGGTTGGTGCGGCACTCGACGCCGAGCACGTGGTCGCCGGCCTCGATGTCGTAGTAGACGCGCGCGCGCCGCCAGATGCGGTAGCCCTTGGGGTTGTTCCAGCCCGTGCGATCGCGGCCCTCGTGGTACTCGTAGACGTCGGGGAGCATCTGCGCCGCGCCGGCCCACTCGCCGTCGATCGTCGGTCGGCAGGAGGAGTCGCCGCCGCTGACCAGCGGGATGCTGAGCTCGATCTCGAGCGCGCCGCCGCGCGTCTTGATGTCGGCGTCCGCCGCGTCGATCTTCGTCCACATGCCCGAGTTGATGGTCTGCTCGCCCTTCCAGCGGTGCTGGTAGAGGCCGAAGCACGAGCTGCAGTCCGGCCCGCCGCAGTCGATGTCCGCCTCGAGGCCGCTGAGGATTCCGTCATCGCAGGCCGGCGCGGCGCACAGCGTGGTGCACTCGTCAGCGTTGTCGGCGTTGCCGTCGTCGCAGTCCTCGACGCCGCCGTAGACGTAGCCGTCGCCGCAGCTCGCGTTGGCGCACGCGGCCGTGCAGCCGTCGGTGTTGTCGTCGTTGCCGTCGTCGCACTCCTCGCCCTCGGCCATCTGCAGGATGCCGTCGCCGCAGTTCGGACCGGCGCAGCTGTTGGTGCACTCGTCATCGTCGACGTTGTTGCCGTCGTCGCAGGTCTCGCCGGGCCCCACGAGGCCGTCGCCGCAGACCGCGTTCAGGCACATCGAGGTGCAGGCCTGGTCGTCGCCGTTGCCGGCGCCGAGGTCACACTCCTCGGGCGCCTGGACGATGCCGTCGCCGCAGCCCGGGTTGGTGCAGTCGCCGTTGCAGCTGTCGCCGTCCTCGTTGTTGCCGTCGTCGCACTGCTCGTCGCCGCCGACGTAGTTGTCGCCGCAGATGTTGAGCGTGCAGTCCGGCGTGCAATTCGGGTCGGCGCCGTCGTCACACTCCTCGTCACCCGCGACCACGCCGTCGCCGCACTCGACCACCTCCTCGAGGCACTCGGCCGTGCACAGCCCGTCGACGCCGTTGTCGACGCCGTTGTCGCACTCCTCGCCGGCGTCGATGATGCCGTCGCCGCACTCGGCGGGCTTGTCCTCTGTGGTGCCGCCGGTGAAGGTGTCGGATGGATCGGAGTCCGGCCCCGCCGAAGTCGGCTCGCCCGTGGTGCTCGGGCCGTTGGTCGTCTCGCCCGAGGTCGACGTCGTCGGGTCCATGCCCGTGGTGCTGTCGGTGCCCGCGCTGTCGTCACCGCAGCCCGCGAGGCCGAGCGCCGCGACCGAGATCGCGACGAACGCGATTGAAGTGTTCGCTCTCAAGTTGATCATCAATCTCCCCCTTCTGGAGATGGCGATGACAGCATGGTTGGCGCGGGCGCTGGCGGGCGCGCGCGCGTGGCAAAATTCAACATGTCTTTTTGGTCATGTTATTAATTCGCGCTGCCGCGCGCGTGGGTGCTGGCCGGCCGGTCGCGTCGCCGCGAGCCGAGCGGACCCGCGACGCGGCGACGGCCGGTGGACCGCGGCGTGGACCCTCGTTCAAGGCGCGTCGGCCGCGCGGGGCGCGTGCAGGTGCAAGTAACGGCCCGGGCGACTCGTCAGCGCCCACGCGGAGCGGGGCGCCGGGCCGCGAGCGCGAGCGAGGCGGGCGGCGTGGCGTTCGGGGTCCCGAACTGACACATGTTTATAAGGACATGAATTGACTCGGGAGATCGCTCCAGCGTGGACTCAGGGCGCACGCGCCGGGCGGCCGACCGGCTCGCGCTCCGTCGGCGCCGCGTCGAGGGCACGCGGGCTCCGCGGCGCGGGCTCGCGTCGTGCCACGCCTCTACGTCACGCCTCTACGTCACGCCTCTACGTCACGCCTCTACGTCACGCCTCTATGTCACGCCTCTACGTCACGCCTCTACGTCACGCCGTCACGTCACGCCTTCACGTCACACCTCCCGTCACGCCGTCACGTCACACCTTCACGTCACACCTTCACGTCACCCGTTCACGTCACACCTTCACGTCGCCCGTTCACGTCACTCCTTCACGTCATGCGTTCACGTCACACCTTCAGCTCGCGCCTTCACTTCATCGCGCGTCACCTCGCGCGTCACCTCGCGCGCTCGCGGCGTAGGTCGTGAGCCCCTCGGCGAGCCCGTCGAACACCGCGCGACAGCTGGGCGTCGCGCGCAGGTCCTCGTGCATCGCCAGCCACACCTCGAGCTCGAGCTGGAGCGCGTCCGGCAGCACGCGCACGAACTCGGGTGAGCGCGCGGCCAGGAGGCGCTGCACGATCCCGAGCCCGAAGCCCTCCCCGGTGCTGAACGAGGACGTGCCGCCGCGGCCGCAGACGGTCAAGGGAGGAATCCGCGTCGAGCTCGAGGCGCGTCTGCAGGCGGCGACCGACCGCGGCGTGCGCGTGCTCATCGTCCGCTGCGGCGACTTCTTCGGCCGCCAGCGCGTCAGGAGAGGCGGACGCTTCAGCGCCGACGCCCGTGGGTTTCTCACGCTCGCGGAGCCGCGGTGTTATGGTCCGTGTAGCTACACGCCCGCGCGACGCGGGCGTCCGCCGTCACACGTCCGCCCATGGCGCTGCAGCACGCACGCGAAGTCACCGAGATCTCGCCGCCCAGGCCGAGCGGCTCGGCGCGCGACGAGGGTTCGCTGGGGCTCGGCTTCGTGCCCCGGCCGGCGCTGACGGACGGCGTCGGCGCGGTCGAGCGCGGCGTCGTCAAGGCGCGGCTGTTCGGCGAGCTGGGGCCGAGCGCGAAGATCGGGCGCTTCATCGTCCTGCGGACGCTCGGCGAGGGCGGCATGGGCGTCGTGTACGCGGCCTACGACCAGGAGCTCGACCGCAAGGTCGCGCTCAAGCTCATGCGCGCGCTGCCGGGCCTGACCAGCGACGAGAGCCGCAAGCGGATGCAGCGCGAGGCCCAGGCGATGGCCCGGCTCTCGCACCCGAACGTGGTCCAGGTCTACGAGGTCGGCATGTTCCGCGAGCAGCTGTTCGTGGCCATGGAGTTCATCGAGGGCGTGACGCTGGCCGCGTGGCGACGCGAGCGCGCGGGCGCGGGCGACGGGCAGTGGCGCGAGCTCCTCAAGCTCATGATCCAGGCGGGTCGCGGGCTCGCGGCGGCGCACGAGGCCGGGCTCGTGCACCGCGACTTCAAGCCCGAGAACGTCATGATCGGCCGCAGCGGCCGCGTGCGCGTGCTCGACTTCGGGCTCGCGCGGCCCCACGAGCTCGGCGCGGGCGTCGAGCCGTCGGCGACCTGGCGGCTCACCGACGCGGCGGCGCGCGGGCGCGGCGGCGCGCTGGCGCTGAACCTCACGCGCACGGGCGCGCTGCTCGGCACGCCGGCGTACATGTCCCCAGAGCAACATCGCATGAAGGCCGCCGACGCCCGCAGCGATCAGTTCAGCTTCTGCGTGGCGCTGTACGAGGCGCTCACCGACCAGCACCCCTACGCCGGCGACACCCGCGAGACGCTCGCGCTCGAGGTCAACAACGCGCTCATCCGCGAGTGGCCGACCGACAGCCGCGTGCCCGGCTGGCTGCGCAAGGCGGTGATGCGCGGGCTCTCGCCGAGCCCGGAGGACCGCTGGCCGTCGATGGACGAGCTGCTCGAGGCGCTCGAGCAGCGACCGCGGCGCAAGCGGCTCGGGGCCGCGCTCGCGCTCGCGCTGACGACCGCGGCCGCGCTCTTCGCCGTGCTCGGCGCGCGCCTGCTCGCCGACCGCTCGGCGATCTGTACGGGGGGACAGGCCGAGGTCGACGCGGTGTGGGGTCAGGAGCGTCGCGCGGCCGTCGAGCGCGCGATCCGGGCGGCGGCGCCGGGGACCCGCGCGCGCTGGGACGCCGTGCGCGGGCGCGTCGACGCCTACACCGCCGACTGGCTCGCGCGGCGCCGCGAGGCCTGCGAGGCCACCAACCTGCGCAAGGAGCAGTCGACGCAGACGCTCGACCTGCGCATGGAGTGCCTGGGCCGTCGGCTCGAGGAGCTCGACGCGCTGCTCGAGGTGCTCGCGGGCGGCGACGCGCCGGCGGCCGGGCGCGCGATCGAGGCCACGAGCGCGCTCCTGACATCGCGCGCTGCGACGACGTGGTGGCGCTCGGCACCCGCGCGCGCCTGGTCGCGTCGCCCGACGAGGGCGACGTCGCGACCGCGGTCGCGGCGCTGCGCGGCGAGCTCGACCGGGCCGAGGCCGAGCGCGCCACCGGGATGCTCGAGCCGGCGCGCGCGCGCCTCGAGGACGCGCTCGAGCGCGCGCGCGCTCGCGTACAGGCCGCTCGAGGCCGAGATCCACGCGCGGCTCGGCGCCGTGCTGCTCGAGCTCGACGAGCGTGACGACGCAGCGCGCGCGCTGACCGAGGCGCTGTGGGTCGCGGAGGAGACGCGCAACGACGAGGTCGCCGCCGAGGCGCTCGCCAACCTCATCACGCTCGAGCTCAAGGTCGGCGCGCGCCGTAACGCGATGGCGCGGGTGCGGCACGCCGAGGCGCTGATGGCCCGCCTCGGGCTCGATCGCCGCGCCCACGCGCGCCTGGTCGAGAGCGTCGGCGCGCTGCTCTCGGGCGACGCCGGCAAGGGCAAGGACAACGACAAGACGCTCGACGACGCGAGCGAGGCGTTCCAGCGCATCTACTACCTCGAGCGCTCGCTCAACCCCGAGCGCGCGAGCCTGGCGGACTTCCTGCGCCAGCGCGCCGACGACCTCTACGCGCAGGGCGACTTCGCCGGCGCCGCGCGGGACTACGAGTGGGTGCTCCGCTACAAGCGACAGAGCCTCGGCCCCGAGCACGCCGAGCTGCCCGCGCTCATGGACCAGCTCGGCGACGCGCTGCGCCAGCAGGGTCGGCTCAAGAGCGCCGCGAGCCAGCACCTCGCCGCCTACAAGCAGCGGCAGCGCGCGCTC
Source organism: Myxococcales bacterium (assembly GCA_020633295.1). Lineage (GTDB taxonomy): Bacteria > Myxococcota_A > Polyangia > Nannocystales > Nannocystaceae > JACKDW01. Next base: position 38,108 of record JACKDW010000003.1, read on the forward strand.
GGCTCGGAGCACCCGGACGTGGGCAGCTCGCTCTACAAGCTGGGGGTCGTGTCCGCCGCGCAGCGCAAGGACAAGCGCGCGCGGGGCTACCTCAAGCGCGCGCTCAAGCTGTGGGGCAAGGTCCTGGACGCGCCCGACGACGACCGCGTCGCCTGGACCCTGCTCGCGCTCGCCGACGTCGACGGCCGTCATCGCGGCACGCGGCGCGCGGCCGAAGAGTCCTACGCCGCCGGGATCAGCATGCTCGAGCGGCTGCACGGCGCCGAGGACCCGATCCTGATCGAGCCGCTGATCGGCAGCGCCGAGCTCGCGCTGTCGTCCTCGCAGGCCGACGCGAGCGCGACGCTCGAGCGCGCCGTCGCCATCGCGGCGGCGGCCGAGGACGCGCCGCAGCAGCGCGGCGCGGCTCGCTTCGCGCTCGCGCGCGCGCTGTGGGCCGAGGGCTCCGGGGCGAGCAAGGCCCGCGCGCGCAGAGCGCGCGCGCGGCCCAGGGCGACTTCGGCGACGCGGCGCGCGCGCGGCGAGGCCGCCCGCGACGCGGTGAGAGCCTGGCTGGCCAAGCGCGCGTAGGCGCCCGTCGAGATCAATGTCCGAATGGACAGGTTGAGCGAGACGGGCGGACGGCGCGTCGGCTCAGCCCCGCCCGCCGCACTGGTTGTCGCGCTCACCCAGCTCGGCGTCGCAGGCGGCCTCGTCGTCGCAGCTGCTCTTCACGCAGGTCGCGAGCGCCTCGATCGCCTGCGCGCACTCGCTGCTCGGCACGCCGATGTCGGCCTCGCACGCCGACGCGCACTCCTCCGCGCTCAGCGTCGTGGTCCCGCAGGTGAGCTGCTCGGCGCACAGCGACTCGCAGGCCGCGGCGACCTCGGTGTTCTCGCCGTCGCTCTCGCCGCTGTCGGATTCGCCGTCACCGGGACCGCAGGCGAGCAGGAGGGAGAGCAGGAGCGTGGCGCGTGGGAGCAGACGAGGCACGGGGCGAGTGTGACGATCCCGGCGCGCGTTGTCGAGCGCCTAGCCCAGTCCCGCCGTCGATCGTCTAGCCTCGCCGCGGAGGGCGGTGGAGGACGACCCCGCGCGGTCCAGGGCGATCAGACCGTCGGAGGTCCGGTCGCGCAGGGCAGCGTGACGTTCGGGGTCTACGCCGCCGACCTCGAACCTGCGGTCGTCAGCGGGCTGCTCGGAGTCCAGCCGACGCGGACGGAGACGAGGACGAGGACGAGGACGAGGACGAGGCGAGGAGCGGGCTGAGCCGAGCGCCCGCGACGGGCGTCTCGGCGACCCGGTGCCTCGCGCGTCGCTCAGTGCGCCGTCGAGTAGTCGAAGCTGAACGAGCACGCGTTGTTCTGCTCGCTCCGCTCGCTGACCTGATTGTTCGCGTCGGTGCTCACGGCGACCGCGAGGTGGTTCGACAGGCTCGTCATCGGCACCTGGATCGGGTCGTAGACCTTCGAGAGCCCGGCCGGGATCGCGATCTCCTGGTCGGTCGACGCGATCGACGACCCGCTTCGCTGCACGGACACGCGATGCTTCGCGAGCGCGGCGTCGACGGGGCCCTTGTTCGTGATCATGACGTGCACGTAGAGCGACCCGCTGCCGCTCGCCGTGGCGTACGAGCCGCCGCTGGTGACGAGCTTGGTGCCGGCGGCGTCGTGGGACACGCGGACCGAGCACGTGAGGTCGGGGGCGTACTTGACGACCACGCCGGTGTTCAGCTTCGGGGAGATCGGCGCGGCGAGCAGCAGGCTGGCGATGAGCGAGTGGAGGATGGTCATAGGGTGCTTTCGTGGTTGTGCGCGCGGCCGAGCGCCCGAGGACTCGGGCTGACCGCGCGTCGTGGCCTCGCCGGTGAAATGCCCGGCGCGGCCAAACCAATTGCGTCGCGATGAAGATTTTTTTGGGCTTCTGCGCGCGCCTCGCTGCGTAAAGACAGCGGTGAAGAACTCGATGAAGAACTCGATGAAGAACTCGATGAAGAACTCGATGAAGAATTCGATGGAGAAGACCGCTACGCACGCGCTACGCCGCCGACTGCGGGTGACCGAATTTCTACGTCCAGTAGCGTCCGGACGCGCGGCCACGATCTGTATGTCGAAAAAGACAGATGTGATCGCGCGGCGCGCTCGATCGAACTATCCGGGGTCGCGCTCGTCGTCCGGCGCGGCGCGGAGGTCGCGGAACATCGCCAGGATGTCGAAGAAGCCGCCGATGATCACGTAGACGCTGAGCGCGGCGAACAGGCCCACGCCGATCCACAGCAGCGCGATCCACAGGCGCGCCCACGCGTGGATCGCCGGGTCGAGCGCGGGCGCGTCGACCCCGGCCGCGCCGACCAGCGCGCTCAGGACGATCACGGGCGCGCCTCCGCGTCGAGCGGCGCGCGCGGCCGATCGGGCGCGAGCAGGGAGCCGAGGATCATGGCCGCGAACGCGAGCGCCAGCGTGCCCAGGCCGATGAGCCACGACGGCGCGTTGAGGCCGAGCAGGCGCTGCACCGGGCCGAGCCCCGCGACGGCGCTGAAGCCCGCGAGCAGCGCCAGCACGGCGCCGGTCGAGCTCGCGCGGCGCCAGTACAGGCCCGCGCTGAGGACCGCGATCGCGCCGGTGAAGTAGACCGCGCCGGTGATGCCGATGTAGTCCCAGACGTCCTGGCTCGGGCTGTAGAACACGCCCCACAGCAGCACCCAGAGGCCGATGAGGACGATGAAGACGCGCGTCAGCTTGATCTGCGCGCGCTCGTCGAGGGGGCGCCCGCGCGCGCGCAGCAGCGGGTCGACGACGTCGCGCGTGAGCACCGAGGCCCAGCACAGCAGGTACGAGTCGTGGGTCGACATGAAGGCCGCGAGCATCGCCGCCGTCACGACGCCGAGCAGCCCGACGGGCAGGAGGTTGGCGAGCAGGATCGGGAAGGCCTCGAGGTTCTCGCGCAGCGGGCCGCCGGGGGTCAGCGCGAAGTGGGTGGCGAGCGCGCCCGGCTCGGCCGGCGCGGGGCCGCCGGGACCCTGGGCGTAGAGCACGACGCCGGGCGCCTCGGTCAGGAACACGAACGCGCACACGCCCATGAAGCAGGGGATCAGGAACCGGATCATGAACGAGAGCGAGGCCAGCGCGTACTGCCGCTTGACGACGGCGACGCTCTTCGACGCGAGCGCGCGCGTGACCGCGGTCGGCCAGATCGCCGCGCTGACGAGGCCGAGCACCGCCATCCAGGCGATGTAGCCTGGGCCGAAGCCGGCGTCCGCGATCCGCGGGTCGAAGCCGGCGAGCCCGCGACGCTCGGCGACGACGGCGACGAGGTGGTCGGCGCCGAGCGCCCTCGCGGAGAGCACGACCATGAGCACCAGGCCGATCGAGAGCACGACGAACTGCGCGTAGTCGGTCAGCACCACCGAGACCATGCCGCCGAGCACCGTGTAGATCAGCACCAGCGTGAGCAGCCCGAGCATGATCAGCGGGAGCGTGGCGCCGTGGGGGTCGAGGCCGGTGACGCCGACGACGAACTGCGAGCCGACGCGCAGGAACAGGCCCATGTTGAGGATGCCGCCGAGCGCGAGCAGGACGCCGCCGAGGATCCGGGTGCGCCGGCCGAAGCGGCGCTCGTAGTACTCGGGGATCGTCATCACGCCGGCCTCGCGCAGCGGCGCGACGATGAAGCCGGTGAGGCCGACGACGAGCGTCACGAGGCCCGCGATCACGCCGATGTGCAGGGCCGCGAAGCCGCCGGTGAAGCCCTTCTGCGCCTGGTACATCACCGTGATCAGGCCCAGCTCGGAGCCGGTCATGGTCGCGATCGCGAGCGCGGTCCCGAGGGTGCGACCGGCGACGAGGTAGCCGCCGATCCCCGAGACGACGCGGTTGGCGAGCAGCCCGAGCGCGACCGAGCCGAGCAGGTAGACGATGACGATGACGGCGTCGACGCTCGAGAACGCGGGCGTGATCAGGGCGAGGGTCGCGGCGAGGAGCGGCATCCGTGCGGCGCCACGGTAGCAGCCCGGAGGGCGCGGGCGCGAGTCATCGAGCGCGGGCGGTCACGGGCGCCGCGCGGGCAAGCGCAGCTCGATCCCGAGGGTCGCGCGGACGCCGGTCGGGCGCGCCTCGTAGAACGTCCCGAGGCCGCCGACGACGAAGCGCGGGCTCCGGAGCACGCCGGCGCCCTCGATCGTCGCCGCGAGCGCGACGAGCTCGTGCACAGGCCAGCGCAGGTCGACGACGACGCCGAGCGCCGCCCAGAGGTCGCGCTGCAGCGCGCTGTTCTCGAGGGGCTGCGCCTCGGCCGACATGACCCCCAGCTCGAGCATGCCCAGGAGCCCGAGCTCGAGCGGCCCCGCGCGCCACGATGGACCCGCGCGCAGCGCTCCCGTCCACAGGCTGACGGTGCCCACCACCTGCGGCTGCGTCGGGTGCTCGTGGTGGTTGCGCGCGAGCAGCAGCCCGCGGAGCTCGACGCGGTATGGTCGCCCGAACACGGCGAGCCCGAGCCCGCCGCCGAGGTCGCGCGTCGGCAGCCCGCCGAAGCCCGCGCTGCCGAACAGCGTCAGCCCGCCGCGCGCGCGCGTCGCCCTGGGAGGAGGTCTCGTCGACGTCGCGCCGGAGGTCGCCGGGACGTCGCGCTCGAGGGGATCCTCGAGCGGCGCGCGGTCTGGGGGCGGGGAGGCGGTGGTGGTGGTCGTGGTGGTGGTCGTGGTGGTGGTCGTCGTGACCGGCGGCGGCGGGATCACCTCGGCGGCCGCGCGCGAGGAGGTCGTCTCCGGGAGCGCGCGCGCGACCGAGAGCGGGCTGAGGTTGACCGCGATCGTCAGCACCGCGGCGCGGGCGAGCGTGCGGCAGTCGTCGTGCTCGAGCCGCCGACGCAGGGTCTCGCCGGCGCGCGTCAGCTCGAGCTCGAGCGCGAAGGAGCGCGCCGGCGTCTCCGAGATCCGCGCGCGCGCGCGCGTGCCGTCGGGCTGCGCGCGCCAGTCGACGAGGCGATCGAGCTCCGCGTCGAGCTCGCCGGGCGGCGGGCACTCGGGCGCCAGCGTCCACGCGGTCACGCGCGCGGAGCTGGGCGCGAGCGCCTCCGGCACCTCGGCGAGCTCGGCGGGCTCGCCGAGCGCGAGGCCGACGGCGAGCAGCGGGGCGAGTGACGGGATCATCCTCGTGCGATCCTTCGTTGATCATCGACGCGCGGCCATCGGCCGCGTCACCCCGCGCCGCGCGTCGGCCCCGGGTCGTCGACGCAGCGCCGCAGCGCGCGGGCGATCCACGGCGCGAGCGCGTCGTCCTGCGCTCGGGGCTCGAGCGCGCGTTGAGCTCGCGCGCGCGCGGCGAGCCCGGGTTCGGCGTGGCACAGAGAGATGGCGCGAAGGACATCTCGCTCGCGTCGCATCACGCCGTCGGGGTGCGCTCGGTCGAGCGCGTCGAGCCGCGCGAGCGCCTCGCGGTAGCGGGCGCCCTGGACATCGAGCTGGGCGTCGCGCAGCGTAGCGAGCTCGGCGGCGAGCAGGTCGACGCGCGCGGGCGCCGGGCTCGCGCGTCGTGGCGCCCCCCGTGGCCGCGGGCTCGGGCGCGTGGACGCGACGACGGCGGTCTCGGGCGACCCCGTAGCGACGGTCGCAGGCTCAGGCGCGTCGCTCGGGGCCACGCTCGGTCGCGGCCGCGCGCGCGGGCCCGCGGCCACGGGGGGCTGGCCGCGATCTTCGTGGCGATCTTCGTGGCGATCTTCGTGGCGATCTTCGTGGCGATCTTCGTGGCGATCTTCGTGGACCGCGTCGCGCGAGACGCGGGCGTCGGCGAGGAGCAGGCCGCCGCCGCCGAGCGCGACGACGGTGGTGGCGAACGCGATCACGTTGCGAGCCGCCTGTCCCTGAAGCCACACGATCAGTCCCCCCTTGACGCGCGCGGCGGTCGTCGCGGCGGTCGTCGCGGCGGTCGCTCGCGTCGGCGCGAGCGCGCCGAAGAAGGGGACGAGCGCGACCCACACGCGTCGTCGGCTCGCGTCCAGCGACGCGCGATCCACGGCTCCGCGCGGCGCACCGGCTCGCCGCGGTCGCCCGGGAACGCCTGCGCGAACGCCCCGCGCGCGGCTCGCAGGCGCGAGTAGGCGGTGTTGGGGTTGATCCCGAGCGCGCGCCCGAGCTCGCGTCGGTTGAGCCCCTCGAGCTCGCCGAGCACGAACACCTCCCGTCGCTCCTCGTCGAGGGAGTCGAGGAAGGCGCGCAGCGCCGCCTCGGCCTCCCGCGCCGCGAGCTCGCGTTCGGGGTCGCGGCGCGGACGTGGCTCCGAGGCCAGCGCGGCGGTCTTGCGCAGTCGACGGGCGCGCGAGCGTCGGTAGCGGAACGCGACCCGTCGCGAGATGCCGAGCAGCCACGCGCGCGTGCTCCCGCGCCGAGGGTCGAAGTCGCCGCGCCGGCGATAGGCGGTGATGAACACGTCCTGCACCACGTCGTCGAGCTCGGCGGCGTCGATCCCCAGGCGGGCGACGCTGCGCCGCACGACCTCGAAGTGGCGCCGGTAGAGCGACGCGAAGCTGGCGGGCGGGCTGACGGGCATGTCGACCATGGGCAAACGCGAGCGTCGGCGGCGAGCCGATTGTCCCCTACGCCTGCTTCTCCGGCAGCGACCGATCTGATCACGCGACCGCGCATTTTCTCGAGCGCGGGCGAAGGGCGTATCAACGCTTGTAAACGATGTTCTCAGGCCGGTCGCGCGCGACGGTAAGTCTCGCGCCGCGCGCCCGCTCGATCAAACGGTTCCGCGCGTCGCGCGTCGACGGCCTGGACCAGGGGCGTGGGGAGGGGAGCGCGGGAGGCGGAGCGCGGGCGGCGACGCGAGGCGCGAGGCGCGGACGAGCGCGAGCGGGCGGAGCACCACGCCTGGCTGGATCGACGCGACGCAGCGCGAGCGCGGCGCCTCGCCGACGCGCGGGGGCGCGCGCCCGATCGTTGAACTGACATGTCCCGATGGACACGAAGATCACGCCCGGCCTCCGCGGGCGCGCGGCGTGTCACGCGTCGCGGCGCGAGCCAACGCGAGCTCGCGGCGCGCGTGAGAGTTTCGTACTCTCTGGTCCATGGGTCGACGTCGCGCGTTGGCAGCCCCCTTCGTCCTCACGGTCGCCGCGAGCGTCGCCTGCACGCCCGCGAAGCAGCCAGAGACGCAGACGCCCGTCGACGCGCGCGGCGGCGCGGCGGACCCGGACGCGGGGCCCCCGGCCGGCAACATCCTCATGAACCCGGACGGGACCTGCTCCGAGATCATCGACGTCACCTGTCCCGAGGGCACCATGTGTAACCCGCCGCTGCCGCGCGCGGTGCCGTGTCCACCCGAGCTCGCGCTCGCGGGCGGCGGGGACGCGCTCCCGCCCGCGCCGACCGGCGCGAAGGGCTCGCTCGAGCGCGGCGAGGACGGGACGTGCACGTTCTACTTCGACGACGACTGCGCGCCGGGTGATCAGTGCAACCCGCCGCCGCCGATGCGTGTGCGCTGTCCTTCCGAGCAGCCGTCGGGCGCGTCGTCGGGGGCGCAGGCCGGCGCGACGACCAGCGCGACGCCCAGCGTGCCGACGCGCGTGGGCTTCTTCTGGCACAACAAGGACCGAACCTGCTCGTTCTCGCCGCGGATGACCGACTGCCCCGAAGGCGCGGTCTGCAACCCGCCGTCGCCCATGCTGCTCGACTGCCCTCGCGGCGCGCCTGAGCGCGCGGATGTCCAGATCACGCGGGAGCAAGACGGCTTCTGCTGGCTCACGGACATGACGTCCTGCCCGCCGCAGGCCGCGTGCAAGCCCCCGCCGCGGTCGCGCCTCGAGTGCCCGCCCTGGATGCCCGTCAAGGCAGACGAGTAGGCCGAGGCGCTCCGAGAGGATCGATGATCGATGATCGATGATCGATGACCGATGATCGATGATCGCTGACCGATGATCGTGACGCGCGGCGCGTCACGAGCGATCGGTGTATTCGAACTGCACCGGATCGCGTCGCTGGATGCGCTGCTCCGGCGACATCATGCTGCCCTCGTGGATCGCCGCCGCGAGGCCGCGGGCGCGCGCGAGCAGGGAGCCCCCGCCGGCGCGACGCGGGAACAGGGCCTCGATCAACCCCTCGGACACGCCGCCCACCCAGTCGACGCGGGCGCGCGCGCTGCCGGCGAGCTCGAGCTCCTTGAGGTTGGAGAGCATGCGGTCCTGGGCGTGATCGATGATGCGGAACTTGTCGATGCCCAGCGTTTCGAAGTGGCGCTCGAGCTCCTTGAGCTCGCCGAGCGCGGTGATCGTCAGCCAGGTCTGGGCGAGCTGCGCGCCCAGCCGCGAGCGTCGACCGCCGGTCGCGAAGGTCGTCGGCAGCAGCTGGTGGCCGAGGCCGACGTGACGCGCCTCGTCGCGCTCGTAGTAGGGCAGCAGCTCGCTGAGCACGGGCTCGATCGCGCCGTCGCGCAGCGCCTTGAACAGCGAGAGCGCGATGCTCTCGATCGTCAGCTGCATGCCGAGCAGCTTGGTCGACACGTTGTCGGTCCTCAGGGTCAGCTCGATCAGGCGCCGGCCCCACGCGTCCGGCGCGATCGGGCGCTCGCCGAGCGCGAGCAGGTAGTCGTGCAGCACGTAGAAGTGGCGGGCCTCGTCATGGCTCTGGCTGGTCGCGGCCAGGCGCGGCTCGAGCTCGTAGAGGCGATCGGCGAGCTCGGCCGAGACGCGCCAGGCGGCGTACTCGCCCCACATGATGATGCTGAGCACGTAGGCCAGCGACGCGCGCCGCCGCTCGTCCTCGACGCGCGGCTCGCCGTGCTTCTCGATCAGCGCGCGCAGCACCTCGCGCCCGTCCCAGATGCGATCCTGGCCGCGGTGGTAGATGCTCTCCATCCGCCGCGCGCGGCGAGCCTCGAGCTCCGTGCGCCCGCGCGCGAACAGGTCATAAGGGATCGGGCGCGCGGCGGGGAGGTCGACGAGCAGCGGCATACGATCTGCGTACCAGCAAGCGCGGGCGCTTGACCAGGTCCCCCCGCGTCAGGTGGTCGCGACTCGCACCTCGAGAGGGCGCGGCTCAGCGCAGCTCGCGGGATGACTTATGGAGCAGGCTGCGCGCGATGATCAGCAGCTGGATCTGCTGGGTGCCCTCGAAGATGTCGAGGATCTTGGCGTCGCGCGCCCACTTCTCGAGCAGGCGCCGCTCGCTGTAGCCGAGGCTGCCGCACAGCTCGACGCAGCGCAGCGCGATCTCGGTGGCGGTGCGCCCGGCCTTCGCCTTCGCCATCGAGGCCTCGCGGGAGTTCGGGCGCCCGTTGTCGGCCATCCAGGCGGCCTTCAGCGTGAGCAGGCGGCTCGCCTCGAGCTCGGCCTCGAGCCGATACAGCTCGCCCTCGAGCGCGCTCGCGTCCCAGCGGCCGCGGGTGTAGTCGGCGCGCACGCCCTCGCGCGCGAGCAGCTCGCGGGCGAGCTCGAGCGCGGCGCGGCTGACCCCGAGGGCCATGGCCGCGACCACGGGCCGGGTGTTGTCGAAGGTCTGCATGACGCCGCCGAACCCCTTGCGGACGTCGATCTCCTCGCTGCCGAGGATGTTCTCGCGCGGGATCCGGCAGTCTTCGAACACGAGCGTCGCCGTGTCGGAGGCCCGGATCCCGAGCTTGTGCTCGAGCCGCGCGACGCGGAAGCCGGGCGTGCCCTGCTCGACGACGAAGGACTTGATCGCCGCGCGCCCGCGGTCGCGGTCGAGCGTCGCCCAGACGACGATGAGGTCGGCCCGCTCGCCGCAGGTCACGAAGATCTTCTCGCCGTTGAGCACCCAGCTGTCGCCGTCGCGGCGCGCGGTCGTGCGGATCGCCGCCGAGTCAGAGCCGGCCTCGGGCTCGGTGATCGCCATCGCCGCCCACTTGCCCTTGAAGCGCGCGCGCTGCTCGGGCGTGGCGACGGCCGCGAGCGCGGCGTTGCCCAGGCCCTGCCCGGGGATCGTCAGCAGCAGCCCGAGGTCGCCCCAGCTCAGCGCCTCGACGTTGAGCACCGAGGCCATGTTGCGGCCGTTGCGGACCGCCGGCGCCTCCTCGTCCTGCGCCCCGTCCCGCGCCGCCTCGCCGGGCTTGCGCGCGATGCCGCCGGCGCCGACGCCCTGACCGCCGTCGTCCATGCCCGCGATCATCGCCCGCAGCATGTCGAGCTCGACGGGGTAGGAGTGCTCGGCGCGGTCGTACTTGCGCGAGATCGGGCGAAACAGCGACTCGCCGAGCTCGCGCGCCATCGTCGCGACGGCGCGCAGCTTCTTGGGCATGGTGAAGTTGAGCATGGTCGTGGTCTCGACTCTCGAGTTCGCCGATGTGCGAGGAGGTGCAAGAAGTACAAACGTGTGCAAAGAGACAGCTTCGTGGCCGCGGGGTCTACACGACGAGCGCGCCCTCGAGCATCGGGATCGCGCGCAGCTGCCGGTACCAGCGCTCGACGGGGTGCTCGGTCGTGTAGCCGTGCCCGCCGAGCAGCTGCACGCCGTGGCTGCCGATCTGCATCGACTTCTCGGCGCACTGCGTCCACGCGAGGAACGCCTCGCGGTGGAACGGCCGGCCGCGCTCGGCGTGGCTCGCGGCCTGGTAGGTCATGAGGCGCATGCCCTCGAGCTCGACCGCGATGTCGGCGATCGTGAACGCGACCGCCTGCTTGTGGCTGATCGGCTCGCCGAACGCGACGCGGTCGTTGCAGTACTGGATGACGTAGTCGAGCGCCGCCTGGCAGGTGCCGACCGCGAGCGCGCAGGCGCCCAGGCGCGCGAGGTCGACGGCGCGCTCGTGCTCGTAGCCCGCGCCGTCGGGGGCGCCGAGCAGCGCGTCGGGCCCCACCGTGACCCCGCGCAGCTCGAGCCGGCCGAGCTCGGCGGCGCCGAGCCCCATGTGTCGCTCGGCGCGGCGCTCGAGCTGCGGGCTCTGGGCGTCGACGAGGAAGGCGCGCGGCCCCTGCCCGGCGAGCTGCGCGAACACGACGTAGGCCTCGGCGCGCGTCGCCAGCGGGACCATGCACTTCACGCCCTCGAGCCGGTAGCCGCCGCCCTCCGGGCGCGCGCGCGTCTCGAGGAAGCGCGGATCAAAGCGCGCGCGCGGCTCGGCGAGCGCGACGCTGACAGGCACGAACGCCTCGCCGCACAGCGGCGGCAGGTAGCGGCGCCGCTGCAGCTGCGAGCCGAACTCGCTCAGCAGGTTGATGAAGCCGCACGGCGCGAGCGCGGCCAGGGCCAGCCCCATGTCGCCCTGCGCGAGGTCCTCGGCCATGAGCACGGTCGAGACGGGCGAGCGCTGCTCACCCGCGCCGCCGAGCCCCTCGGGCACGCCGATCAAGTTGAGGCCGAGCTCGGCCACGCGCGCCAGGAACTCCTTCTCCTCCTCCTCGTCCACGCCGCCCGCGTCGGCCTCGTGCGCGCGCGGCCTGAGGGCCTCGCGCGCGAACCGGAGCAGCGTCTCGCGCATCATCGACTGCTCCTCGGTCAGCGTCAGGTCGAACAGGCCGCCGCCGCCCTCGGCGCGCGTGAGCGTCTCCGCGCCGGTGAGCTCCTCGACGCGCCCCTTGAGGTCGCGGAAGCGCGAGCGCGCGCGGGCGCCGGCCTCGGCGGTGACGCGCGCGCCGGCGCGGGTGCCCCAGTACACCACCTGCTGGGTGAGCTCGCGGACGCCGTAGCGCTCCGCGAGCTCGGACTCCGAGATCTTGTTGAGCGCGCGAAACAACGCGCCGAGGGGGGATCGTGACATGCGGCTCCGTGCTCGCGTGGGCGATGTCGAGCGACGCGAGTCTACCAGGCTCGCGGGCACGTGGGGCGCGCAGGGCGGGGCGGCCGGGCGGCCGCGTCGGCCTCCAGTGGCCGCCGCGTCCCCGCGACGGCAACTCGAGTTGCCGATCGAAAACCTGTCTGGAAAGTCTTGTTGCCTTAAGGGACATGTTGTTCTCCCGGGAGGTCGCGCAGGTCGTTGATTTTCCTGCGAGTCGGCGCTGCGGGGCGCTGGATCTGTTCTCGCAGTATCAGCGGGCGTGGCGAACATCGCCGGCGCCCCCGAGGCCCGCGCGCTGCCGCCCGCGACACACCGACTCGACGCATCCTCCACCGACCGCTCCGCGCTCCGCTCTCTCCCGCGCTCCCGCGCTCCCGCGTCCGCTCCCGCTCTCTCCCGCTCCCGCTCTCTCCCGCGCTCCCGCGCTCCCGCTCCCGCGCTCCCGCTCCCGCGCTCCCGCTCCAGCACCGGCTCCCGCGCTCCTGCTCTCTCGCTACCGCGCCCGCACTCCTCGCGCCCCCGCACTCCTCGCGCTCTCACGCTCCTCGCGCTCCTGCACCCTCGCGCTCCCGCACTCCCACACTCCTCGCGCTCCCGCACTCCTCGCGCTCCCTGCACTCCTCGCGCTCCCGCACTCCTCGCGCTCTCAACCTCCCGCACTCCTCGCGCTCTCACTTCTTCGCGCTCCCGCACTCCTCGCGCTCCCGCACTCCTCGCGCTCCGCACTCCTCGCGCTCCGCACTCCTCGCGCTCCGCACTCCTCGCGCTCCGCACTCCTCTCGCTCCGCACTCCTCGCGCTCCCGCACTCTTCGCGCGCCCGCACTCCTCGCTCCACGCTCACCCCGTTCTCGCGCAGTCTCCCGCTCGTTTCGAACGTCGCGTCCCGTCCAGCATCGCGCGCTCGCGCCCGGCGTCCCCTCGTCCCTCATCCCGCGCCGGGAGCCGCCCTCGCCGGAACCTCGCCGGCTCCAAGGATCGCGCGCGCCCGCACGATCTCCGGTGTCTCGACCGAACTCCCCGCGGTCGAGATGTCCGGGGAGCGTGCGGGACTTCGTCGTGCCGCGTCGCCGTTCGTCGTATGTCCATCGGGACACCACGCGCGTGATCGCGTGAGTCGTCGCGCCCCCGCGCCGCGGCGGCGCGCCGGCGATGGTCAGCAGCGCTCGCGCGATCTGTGGTACTCCTGTTCGGGTTTGCCGCGGCGACGCCCGGGGCGAGCGCCGCTACGATGTCCTGCTCGCGCCCGTGTTCGCGCGGGCGCTGGAGATGATCCGCCCGGATGCCCTGGCCGTGGGAAAGCGACTTCTGGCGTGCGAACGCGCCGCCCCCTGACGCGGGCGCGGTCGGCACGAGCCGCGAGCCCGGCTGGCTGATCGACGCGGCGTTCGCCGACCGGCGCGGCGTCGTGCACTGCTTCCGGCGCGGCCGGGTGATCTCGGCGCAGCTCAGCATCGGGATGTCCGGTCGGACTGGTCGCAGCGTCGACGCGGTGGAGCGCCTGAGCGCGCAGCTGGCCGACGACGGCGAGACCGGCTCGGCGCTGCTCGCGGTGGTCACCGGGCGCACGCCGGCGCTCTCGTGGTCGAAGTGGCGACCGCAGGAGGAGGTGTTCCCGGCGTCGAGTGGCCGCGCCTCGACGCGGCCTTCCTCCTCGATCGCGACATCGCCTACATGTTCTTCGGCAGCGAGTTCCTGGCCTACGACCTCGCCGCGTCGCGCGTCCGCCCGGGTTACCCGCGCGCGATCGCGGGCCAGTGGCACGGGCTGTGGGAGGACGGCGTCGACGCGGCGGTCAACCCGGGGCGCGGCAAGGTGTACTTCTTCAAGGACGGCGCCTGCTCGCGCTACGACGTCGAGCATCAGCGCGTCGAGAAGGGCTTCCCGCGCACCGTCGGCGAGGTGTTCCCCGGGCTCAGCTGGCGCCGCGTCGACCTCGCGTTCTGCCCGGGGCGCGCCGGCGAGCTCGTGTTCGTGCGTGAGCGCGAGGCCATGGTCTATCGCGACTCCGAGGCGGCGCGTCAGCTCGCGCTCGCCGAGTCCGAGGCGCGCGCGCGCGTCGAGGCGGTGCTCGGCGGCGAGATGTCGGAGCTCGCGGAGTCGCTGCACCAGGCGTGGCGCGACGATCGCTCGCGCGGCGTCACGCGAGCCGACGGCACCGACAGCCTGATCGCGGACATCCGCCGCCACGCCGAGCTCGCGAGCCTGGCCGCGAGCTTCGCCGCCACCGCGGCGCGCATCTCCGAGGACGCGATCGGTCGCCTCGGCGCCGATGACGTCGCGTCCTTCGCGTCGCCGGAGCGGTGGGACGAGCGCGAGGAGTTCGCGCGCGCGCCCGAGTCCGAGCTCTCGATCGTCGAGTACCCGTCGCCGTCGGACAGCGGGGCCGCGCGCATCGTCGAGCTCGAGCCGTCGATCGCGAGCGAGGCGCTCGACGAGGTCGAGCTCGACGTCGAGATCGAGGTCGACCTCGACGGGCTCGAGGATCTCGACGAGGAGCCAGCGCCTCCGGGGCCGCGGCGACCGCCGCCGCCGCCGCGGACCTCGGAGTGACGCGCGCCGGAGCGAGGGGGCGTGTCGTACCTGTGCCGCCCGCGAGCGGGAACTAGCGACGCCAAACCAGGGGCGCCGTGTCACGCCTTCGCGCGAAGCTCGACGATCGAAGCGGTCGGAACCCACGGCGGCCGCGCAGCTTGGGGGCTCTCGAGCTGCGCCGATCCCGGTGACAAAATTATGACCGAACCACGACATTAAGTGACCGAGCGGTGACAGGCCAGGGCGCGTAGACATCGGACCCTGGGAGGCACGGGACGGTGTTTTTCCCGCCCTCTTGCAGACCATGGCCATCCTTCGCCTCGACGCCCTGCCGCTCCCCGAGAAGCTCCGCGACCGACCGCTGCCGGACCTGGGCAAGCCGTATATGTGGTCGTCGATCGGGCCGTTCGTGGTCGTCCACCTCCTCGGCTTCGGCGCGTTCTTCGTCGACGTGCCCTGGACCGCGTGGGCGCTCTGTCTCGGCGGCTTCTGGGTGCGCATGTTCGCGATCACGGCGGGCTACCACCGCTACTTCTCCCACCGGACGTTCAAGACCAGCCGCGCGTTTCAGCTCGTCCTCGCCGTCCTGTCGATGACGAGCTCGCAGCGCGGCGTCCTCTGGTGGGCGGCGCATCACCGCAAGCATCACAAGTTCTCCGACACGCCGTGGGACGTCCACTCGCCGACGCGCACCGGCTTCTGGCACTCGCACGTCGGCTGGATCTTCCACCCCGACTACGACGACACCGACGTGAAGCAGGTCCGCGACCTCGCTCGCTTCCCCGAGCTCGTCTGGCTCGACAAGCACTGGATGGTCCCGCCGATCGCCTACGCGGTCTTCTGCACCCTCGTCGGCGGCTGGGCGGGCCTGTTCCTCGGCTTCGGCCTGAGCACCGCGCTGCTCTGGCACGCGGCCTTCACGATCAACTCGCTCGCCCACGTCGTCGGCAAGCGCCGCTACCCGACCTCTGACAGCAGCCGCAACAGCTTCCTCCTGGCGCTCCTCACCTTCGGCGAGGGCTGGCACAACAACCACCATTACTACATGGGGTCGACGCGGCAGGGCTTCTACTGGTGGGAGATCGACATCACCTACTACGTCCTCAAGGCGCTCTCCTGGCTGCGGATCGTCTGGGATCTCCGGTCGGTGCCGCAGTCGGTGCTCGACGAGGGTCGACGCGTCGGCGTCGTGCCGTCGGCGGAGCAGGTGATCCTCGGGCGGATCGTCACCCGCGAGATGAACGAGCTGACGCTCGAGGGCGACGACGCGCCCGCCGAGGACGAGCTCGTGAACGCGGTGGCGTGAGCGCGTCGACGCGCGTCAGGATGATGTTGAAGATGTCCATGGCGTAGCGGGCGTCGGCGAGCGCCTTGAGCCACTGGCCGCGCGCTAGCTGACCGTATCGACCTGTCCTGACGGTCGATTGAGCAGTCGCGGGCCGCCGCGAGGCGCGAGGCGCGGTCCTGTCCCGAGGAGCTGGTTTAGAAGCGGCTCACCCCTTCGCGGGCTTGCGCCGGAACAGCCGCCGCAGGAGCCCGGGCGCCTCGGTCGGGCGCGCGCGGCCGATGGACTCGATCTCGGGCCGGCAGCTCCCGCAGATCGTCCCGGCGCCGCAGCGTCGGCCGATCTGCTCGAAGCTCAGCCCCGCGCCGACCATCGCCTCGGCCTCGTCGCGCGCGAGGCCGACGCAGGGGCACACGAGCCCCGCGGGCGAGCGCGTCGCGGCGGTCGAGCCGGTCCAGCGGAATCGCGCCTGCTCCGCCTCGCTCAGCGCGCGGCCCGTGACCATGCGCGCGGCGAGGTGGCCGATGCCGGCGGCGTCGCCGAGCACCTCGACGCTGACCGGCACGCCGCCGTGGAGGCGGAGCGTCCGGCTCGCGCCGTCGCTCGCGCGCGCGAATTCAACGGTCGTCGCCGCGCCCTCGCGCTGCCCCGAGACCGCGAGGATCAGCACCGCGCGGTCGATGATCTGCGTGCTCATCATCGTCCGGCCGTCCGCGAGCTGGCGCACGGAGCTGACGCAGGGCCGCCCCTCGTGCTCGCCGCGGTGGATCGTGACGAGCCCCCCCTCCGGGCGCTGGTACATCTGCTGCAGCGTCCCGAGCAGGCTCGCGAGCGGAGGGTGGCGCTCGTACCACCGGCGAAAACGCAGGGCCTCTACCCGGAGCACGACGAGGGTTTCCTCGGCCTCGACCGTCGCCGAGCGCGGCGCGTTCTCCAGCACCGCCAGCTCGCCGAAGCAGTGGCCGGGGTTCAAGATCGAGAGCAGCCGCTCGCCCTTGCGCACGCGCGCGCGCCCCTCGAGGATGAAGAAGCACGCGTCCCCCGGATCGCCCGCCGCGATCACGATCTCACCTGGCTGAAACGTCTGGCGGCGAATCTCGTCGGCGTCCTCGGGCCCCTGCTCTAGATCGTGCAGCACCGCCAGCGCCTCGAGCGCCGCGCGGGCTTCGTCTGCGTCATGTTCGTCACCCACGCGGCGTGCTCCCGAACGATCGATCGATCGAGGATCGCGTCCGATGATCGCGTCCGATGATCGCGTCCAATGGTAGCATCCGACGGTGAGTCTGCTTCGAGGCGCGACAGGAGGATCCATGGACACCAGGGCGCAGTACCCCGCTCCCCAAGAGAAGCTCGTCGACGAGGGTGAGCTCGAGCGCGTCATGCAGACCGTGTTCGATCAGGCTGATCCCGTCGTCGGGATCTTCGGGCCAGACTCGATCAGCTGGGAGATCTACTCGCAGAAAGCCGTGTGGTTCGGGGCCATGCGGGCGAACCTCTTGCAAGCGTCACACCCCGGGGTGGCCGCGGCGCTCGTCAACAACTCCAAGGCCGACGTCGCGCTGCGCCTGCAGACGACGATCGCGTTCGTCGACGGCGTGATCTTCGGGACCGTCGACCAGGCCCGCGAGCTCGCCCGCCGGCTGCACGCCAAGCACGCGGCGGTCAGCGGCGTCCTCACGCAGTCGGGGGGCGTCCACGAGCGCGGTGACCCCTACGAGGGGAATGATCTCGAGGCGCTGCTCTGGGTCATGATGACCATCATCGACACCGTCGTCCTGCTCTATGAGGAGTTCGTCAAGCCCCTCGCGCCCGCCGACAAGGACCGCGTCATGCAGGAGCTGCCGCAGCTCGCCGCGATGTTCGGGATCCCGGCGCGCGCCCTCCCGCGCGACTGGGCCGAGCACGAGGCGTACATGCGCGAGATGTACGAGGGCCCGCGCACGAGCGTCGGCGACGACGGCCGCGCGGCCGCGGCCAGCGTGATGACGCCGACGGATCGAGCGCTCGAGCTCGATGTCCTCGGCCGGACCGTCGATCTGTCCTGGCTGCCGCGGCCCGCTGCGGGGCTGTTTCGCCGCCTGGATCCGCAGCGCGCCATGTTCACCGCCGTGCGGACGATGACGATCGGCTGGCTGCCGCCGCACCTCCGGGAGGCCTACGGGCTCGACTGGAGCCCGCCGGTGCAGCGGCGCGCCGCCGTGTTTCGCCGCGTCCTGCGGACGGCGATGCAGCTGCAGCCTCCTCGCATGCGCCGCGCGGCCGGCTACCTCGAGGCCTACCGCCGCCTCGGGCTCCCCGCTCGCCTCTGATCCGGGCCACGGCATGCGGATCCTCGTCGTCTACGCGCACCCCCACCCGCAGAGCTTCTGCCACGCGGCGCTCGAGCGCGTGCTCGCGGGGCTCGCGATCGGCGGTCACGAGGTCGACGTCCTCGATCTCTACGCCGAGGGCTTCAACCCCGTGATCGACGAGGCCGAGTGGAAGGTCTACATGTCCGAGCCGGCGCGCTTCGCCGACTCGATGCGTCGCCACGTCGAGCTCCTGCGCCAGGCCGAGGGCCTCGTCTTCGTCTACCCGACGTGGCTGTTCTCGCTGCCGGCGATGCTCAAGGGGTGGCTCGACCGGGTGTTCGTCCCGAGCGTGTCGTTCTCGCTGCCGGCGCAGGGAGAGAGCGCGCCGACGTCGCTGCTGCGGCACATCCGGCTCGTCGCCGCCGTGACCTCGACGGGCACCCCGTGGTGGTTGATGGCGGCGTCGGGCTTCCCCGGCAAGCGGCTGATTCGCCGGGCGATCCGCCTCGGCTTCTCGATCCGCTGCGAGAACATCTGGCTCTGTCTCCACGGCATGGAGACGAACACGCACGCGCAGCGCGCTCGCCACCTGGAGCGCGTCGAGCGACGCTTCGCGCGCGTCCGATGACGATCCCACCGCTCAAGTGACCTGTCCCGTGGTTAACTATCTCATCACAGGCGCGACCGGCTGGATCGGTCGCAACCTCGTCGACCGCTTGCTCGACCGCGAGGGCGCGCGGCTGTGGCTGCTCGTGCGCCCGTCCACCGTGACGCGCGAGGCCGAGCAGCTCGAGGCGTGGCGGCGACGCGGGGACGTGCGCGTGCTCGAGGGCGACATCGTCGAGCCCGCGCTCGGGCTCTCGGCCGAGGCCGCCGGCGACGTCGCCTTCGACCACGTCTTTCACCTGGCGGCCGGCTTCGCGCTCAAGCCTGAAGGAGACGCGCTCGAGCGGATGAACGTCGGCGGCACGCGAGCGCTCATCGCCTGGCTGCGGAGCCGCGAGTTCGCCGGGGTCCTGCACCACGTGTCGTCGATCGCGGTCGCCGGCGACCACCCCGGGACCCTCGGCGAGGACGAGCTCGAGCTCGGGCAGACCCTTCACCACCCCTACCACCAGTCGAAGTACACGGCCGAGCAGCTGGTGCGTGGCCTCGAGGACATGCGCTGGCGGATCTATCGCCCGAGCTCGGTCGTCGGCGACAGCCGCAGCGGCTACATGATCCGCGCCGACGGCTCGTACTTCATGTTCAACATGGTCCGTCGGCTCACCGCGCTCGTCCCCGCCTGGGTCCCGCTCGTCAACCCGCGAGCCGGCGCGCTGAACATGGTGCCCGTGGACTACGTGGCCGCGGCGCTCGACGCGATCGCGCACGAGCCCGGGTGGGACGGGCGCGGGTTCAACCTCGTCGACCCAAGCCCGCTCTCGTCCCTCGAGGCCTTCAACGTCCTCGCCGAGCACGCCGGCGGCCCGCGCATGCGCTGGACGCTCGGCTCGCGACGTCGGCGCGACGTGAAGCGACGCAGCGGGCCGCTCACCGCGCTCCGCGACCGCTTGCTCGCGGCCGTCGGCGTCCC
The DNA here is from genome assembly GCA_020633295.1 of Myxococcales bacterium. GTDB lineage: Bacteria > Myxococcota_A > Polyangia > Nannocystales > Nannocystaceae > JACKDW01. Next base: position 57,498 of record JACKDW010000003.1, read on the forward strand.
GGTCTCCGCCTGGAAGGCGATGAACCTACACGTCACCTTCACGACCACCAACGTCGACGCCGCGCTCGCAGGGACCGCGATCCGGTGTCCGTCGCAGCGGGAGTACCTGGCGCGCCTCTGGGACTACTGGGCGCGTCATCTCGATCCCGCGCGTCGCGAGCGAGATTAACCCACGGACGCGAGCGTCTCGCTCGCCGCGCCGGCGCGGCGGACGATCGCCGCGCTATCCTCGTACATCCACAGGCCCATGGACTTCGCACGTTTCCTCTCCGACGCGTCGGAACTCCCGATTCAGCTCCCCGGAGACCTCCCGATCCGCGCACGGGTGATTCGCGCCCGCGAGCCGCTGATCCGCGCCGGCGAGGCGAGCGATCGCGCCTACGTCGTCTACAGCGGGCTGTTCGAGGCGCGCCCGGAGCCCGCCGGGAATCGCTACTCGTGGATGTCGCGGGGCGCGTGGATCGGCGAGCTCGGCGTCCTCATGGGCTCGCCGCGGACCGCCTCGGTCTACGCGTGGCGCGACAGCGTGGTCCTCGAGTTCGGCGCCGACGAGACACGCGCGCTGCTGACGGGCGACACCCACCTGGCCGCGCTCACGCGGCACCTCCTGAAGCGAGGGGAGCGCAGCGTCGATCCGCGGCCGCGCCCCTACGTCCTCGGGATCATCGCCGCCGACGGCGACGCGTCGGTCGTCCGCGAGGCGGTCGACCGGATCCCGAACGCGGCGCTCGTCGACGGCGAAGGTTGGCGCGACGAGGACATCGCGGCGATCGAGCGCGTCGAGGCCCGCGGCGCCGACGCCCAGGTGCTGATCATGGTCGCCACGCCGGAGGAGGACATCTGGACGCGCATGGTCGTCCGCGCGGCCGATCGGGTCGCCGTCGTCACGACGGAACCCGCCGGCGACGCGGCCCCGGACGCGCGCGATCGGCTGGCGAGGATCGAGCGGGCGTTCGGGCTGCCCGAGGCCGCGCGCGGCTATGACGTCCTCGTGCGCCCCGACCACCGACTCGTGGTCGACGGCGCGAGCGATCCGGGGAACAGACGCGCTCGCGACCGCCAGACGCTCACGCTTCGACCCCGCTCGGTCGAGGACCTCGCCGACTACCTGTTCCTCGTCGTCGCCGAGCACGCCACGCCCGGGAACCTGCGGAGGTTCGACCTCTTTCGCGGGCTCGACGACTCGGCGCTGGCCCAGGCTCTGGAGGACATCGAGTGGCGGATGGTCGCGCGCGGCGAGCAGCTGATCCGCGCGGGCGAGCCGTCCGACGGCCTCTACCTGGTCGAGTTCGGGCGCCTCCAGGCGAGCGCCACCACGACCAGCGGCGAGCGAGTGACGCTGTCGGAGGCCGGCGCGCACGAGGTCGTCGGCGACACCGGCCTGATCCTCGAGAGCTCGCGGACCGCGGACGTGCACGCCAAGCGCGACAGTCGGGTCGGCTTCCTCTCCGCCGCGTCGTTCCAGTGTCTTCAGGGCGCGATCCCTCAGCTCGGCAGGAACGCCGCGCGCATCGCCTCGCGCCGGACGCTGGTGCCGAGCGACGCGCTGAACAAGCCGGCGCCGGCGAACATCATGCTGCTGAGCCTCGACCCCTGTGAGGACAGCGCCGAGCTCGCCCACGCGCTCGAGCGCACCCTTCGCGACGCGCTCGGGTGCTCGGTGATGCTCCTGACCCGGGCGATCGTCGAGCGCCACCTCGGCGCCGACGCGGCCGAGCGCTCGCCCTCCGAGCCGGGCTATCGCCGGCTCCTCGCCTGGCTCCACCGCGTGTCGCTGGAGCACGAGGTGGTGCTCTACGCGAGCGACGCCGGCGACCCCGGGTGGGTCCGCTGCTGCGCGCGCCAGGCCGACCGCGTCGTGCTCGTCGCGGCGGCGGGCCGCAGCACGCGGCTGCGCCCGATCGAGCGCGAGCTCGTCCTCGGCGAGACGCCGGTCGATCTTTTGCTGATGCAGCCCGCCGGGATCTCGCGGGCCGCGGGCACCCGCGCGTGGCTGCGCGAGCGCGACTGCGAGTTCGTCCACCACGTCCGCTCGCGCGCGCCGGGGGACCTCGCCGCCGCGGCGCGCCGGATCATGAGCCGCGCCAACGGGATCGCGTTCGCGGGCGCGGTGACCCGCGCGGCCGCGCACTGCGGGGTCGCGCGCGCCTTCGAATCGCTGTCGATCCCGCTCGACATCACCGCGGGGACCAGCTCGGGCTCGGTGATCGCCGGCGGCCTCGCGGCGGGGATCGACACGCTGGCGCTCCGCGAGATCATCGCGGACCTGACCCTGCGCGCGAGGATCCGCTTCCACGAGCTCCACCCGCCGATCACGGCGCTGACGAGCGGACGGAAGATGGACGAGGTCTACCAGGGCATCTTCGGCACCGTCGATCTCGAGGACCTCCTGATCCCGTGCCGCCTCAGCTCGCTCGACCTCCTCACCCACGAGCTCCTCTACATCGGCCGCGGCCCGCTGTGGCGGGCGGCCCGCGCGAGCTGCTCGCTCCCGGTGCTCTACCCGCCGGTGACGGTCGACGGGCGCGTGCTCGTGGACGGCGGGATCGTCTCGTACATCCCGATCAACGCGATCTTGCCGATCTGTCACCATGGCCTCGCGGTCATGTCGGACATCGGCGACCCGACCCCCTGGGACGTGCTGCGCAAGGTCGAGCCCTACGGCACCCAGATGTCGGGCTGGTCGCACCTCGTCGATCGCGTGCTGCCCTGGCGAACGCCGAAGCCGCGGCCCAAGATCGAGGACATCCTGTTCCTCTCGATGATCACCTCGAACTCCTTCGCCGACGACCGCCTCGACGCGATGACCAGACACCCCGCGGTGTGTCACGTGTATCAGCCGCTGCCCGGCTACGGGATGTTCGACGTGACCCCGCCGGTCGCCCGCGAGTTCGAGGAGCGGACCTACCGACGCGCCTGCGCCGACATCAAGGCGTGGCTCGAGCGGCGGACGTCCTCCGCCGACGCCGCGCCGGGGTAGCGGGCGACCGCGGGCGGCGGCGATCCGGCGCCGCCGCCTCGAGGTGTTCGAATCGTCATGTCGGGGCGCGGCTCAGGGCTCGCGCCAGAAGCCGACGGCCGCGAGCGCGTCGAGCAGCGGGGCGCCGCCGGGGAAGATCGGGCGCGCGAGCCAGGGGCGCAGCCGGGCGAGCAGCGCGTCGTCGAGCGCGAGCTGACCGGGCTCGCGGCGCAGGTCGTAGCCGCGCCGCAGCGCTTCAGAAAAGCGCGCGCGCGCGCGTCTCGGCAGGCCGCTCGAGCAGCGCCCGCGTGCGTCGATCGTCGCCGAGCAGGTCGCAGCTGGCCTGCAGGCAGCGCGCGCGAGCGCGTCCATCGGCCCCGCGCAGCCGTCGAGCGCAGGGCGCAGCGCGGGCCGAGGCGCCGCGTCTTCTCGCGTGTCGCTGGGAGCAGGAACTCCGGGCGCCGCGCGAGCGCGCCCTGGATCATCCGCGTCGCGCTCTGCTTGCTCGCCTGGCTGTAGCCGGCGACGTGGTGGCTGGCGAAGAGCGCGGGGCCGCCCGGGCGCAGCAAGCTCCAGGCCAGCTCGGGCTCGCCCTCCCCACGTCGAGCGCCGCCTGGCCGCCGCCGCCGCGGCGGCGAGCGCCGCGTTCTCGACCACCGCGCCGCGGCTCGTGTTGATCACCGCGGCGTCGGGCCAGGTCTCGCGGCGCAGCAGGTGCAGCGTGGGGTCGCGCTCGCCGGGTGGCGTGAGCGGGACGTGCAGGCTGACGACCGCGGCGCGCTCGAGCGCGCGCGCGGACGCGCAGAAGCTCGGTCCGATCGCGGGCGTCGAGCGTTGCGTCGCCGCGCTCGAGCGCGCGCGCGAGCGGCGGGTCGCTGATCCACAGCGTCGCGCCCAGCCGCCGGAGCCGGCGCGCGAGCCGGCGACCGACGTTGCCGTAGCCGACGATCGCGACGCCGACGCGCCCGCCCGCGGCGTGCAGGCGCCAGCGCGCTGGCGCGCGGGCGCACGCGCTCGTGAGCGCGGTGAGCACCCAGTGCACGACCGCCGGCGCGTTGCAGCCGGGCGCGCTGGCGAAGGCGATGTCGCGCGCGCGCAGGGCGGCCTGATCGACGTGGTCGACGCCGGCGGTCGCGGTGCCGACGAAGCGCACCCGCGTGCCCTCGAGCAGCGCCGCGTCGACGCGGGTGACGCTGCGCGTGATCAGGATCTCCGCGCCTGTCTCAACGAGCATGTCGTGGTCGATCGCGGCGCCGGGCGCCGTGATCACCTCCGCGAGCGGCTCGAAGGCCGCGCGCGCGCCGTAGATCGCGTCGTCGACCATCGCGCGCGGCCTGGGGAGAGGCGCCATCGCGGGCAGGATAGCAGGCTCACGCGCCCGTCGGCCGGGCGCGGCGGACCCCGAGCTGCTCGAGGAACGGCCACGGCGGCAGGTTGCCGATCATCACGAACACCGCGTCGCAGGCCAGCTCGCGACGCGCGCGCGGCTCGTCGCCACCGCGGTCGTCGTTGTCGTGGTCGTCGTCCGGGGCGCACTCGAGGATCGCGAGCTGGTCACGCAGCTCGACGAGCTCGCTGGCGAACACGAGCTCGACGCGGCCGGCCTCCTGCAGGCGCCGCAGCTCGTCGGCGTTGCGCCGCTTGCCGCGCTTGAACCCGCGGCCGCGGTACGACACCGTGACCCGCGTCCCCGGCTGGCGCGCGAGCGCGATCGCGGTCTCCATCGCCACGTCGCCCAGGCCGACGACGAGCACGCGCTGACCCGCGAAGCTGCGCGCGTCGGCGAGGCTGTAGTGGACGTGGCTCTCCATGCCCGGGGGGATCGGCCGCGCGAGCGCGGCGAGCTTGCGCGGCGTGCCGCGGCGCCCGAACGCGAGCAGCACGCGGCGCGCCTCGAGCTCCGAGCGCGCGCCGCCGCCGGGCTCCTCGAGGCGCACGCGGAAGCGCCCGAGCGGGGGGCCGCCGCGCACGTCCTCGATCGCGGTGACGCGCTGGCGCTCGCGGATCACGAGCTGCTCGCGGTGGATGATCTGCAGCCACTTGCCCAGCAGCTCCTCCTTGGTGCTCTCGCGCAGCCAGAGGTCGCCGATGTGCGGCATGCCGAGCGGCTGGTCGAACACGAGCTTGCCCCGCGGGAACGAGCGGATGCTCGCGGCGACCGTGTCCTGGTCGACCGCGACGTAGCGCAGCCCGGCGGCCTTGGCCGCGAGGCAGGCGCTGATGCCGGCCGGCCCCGCGCCGACGATGACGAGGTCGAGCGGCGCCTCCTCGCCGGCGGCTGTTTTAGACGTCTTTTCAGGCCGTATCTCGGACAGGCTCTCGGCGATCCGCGCGACCGCGTGCGCGCCCTGGTTGATCGCGTTGCGGATCAGCGGCAGCCCGGTGAGGTCGCCCGCGAGGTAGATCCCGGGGCGGTCGCGCGACTGCAGGTCGTCGTCGAGCCCGGGCAGCTCGGTGTCGGGCTCGGTCTCGAGCACGACGAGCGAGCCGTTGGGGCAGCGCTGCTCGCAGAGCGTGAGGCCGCAGCAGTCGTCGGGCCGGGCGACGCGCGCGACGTAGCGGCGGACCTCGAGCACGTCGTAGGGGCAGGCGTCGACGCACGCGTGACAGCCGATGCAGGTCGCCGTGTTGATCCGCGGCAGGCGCTTGTGCTCCGGGGCGCGCAGCGTCGGCGCCTGCGCCTGCGCGGCCGCGGCGGCGCTCTGCAGGCGCCTGCGCGCGCGGCGGGCCGCGAGCCTGCGCGCGACCAGCAGGGTCGCTAGCGCGACGCCGAGCGCGGCGGCGAGCCAGCGCAGCGGGCGACGGGCGCTCGCGCGTCGGCGCCTCCTCCGTCGGCGCCACCGGGACGCGCGCGGCCGCCGTGCGCGCCCGCTCCCCAGCGGCCAGCGCGTCAGCGCGGCGCTCGGACATCGCGGCGCGGTGCTCGTCGAAGCAGGTCGTCGGCCGCGCGCCGCCGAAGCTCGTCTTGCCCTCGGACCAGGCAGCGCTGGATCAGGTCACGCGGCGCGTCGGCGCGGTGGCAGCCGCCGCAGGACGCGGCCGCGACGAGCGGCACGATGACCTCGCCCAGGGGCGCGGGGGCGGCTCGCCGAGGCCGACGTCGTAGCGGCGGGCGGCGCCGCCGGGGCCGAGCACCACGCCGCCGTCGCGCGCGTGGCTGTTGTGACAGGTCGTGCAGCGCAGGCGCCCGGCCTCGGCGAGCGCGCGGTGACCCGCGCGCGCCGATCGCTTGCCGGCGTGGCAGCTGCGGCAGGTCTCGTCGGCGACGCGGGGCTGGGCGCCCGGCTCGGCGCCCGCGCCCTCAGGCTCCTCGGATGGCACGAGGCGCAGGTCAGGCCGGCCTGGCGGTGCGGCAGCGACAGCGGCCGCTGCACGCCAGCGCGCCCGGATCCTCGGCGAGCAGCACGCCGGCCGCGAGCACGACAGAGCCCGCGGCGGTCGCGAGCGCGAGCCCGCGCACGCGCGTCACGTCGCTCGTCTCCGAGCGCGCGGGGGCCGCGCGCCTGCGCCCGCGCACCGCCTCGCGCGTGGTCGCGAGCACGCCCTGATCGCGACGCTCGCTCACCCGAGGCCCCCGATCTGCACGAGCACGTGGGCCACGAGCAGCGCGAGCGCGAGGCCCGAGATCACGACGTGGGCCGCGAAGAAGCCGCGCAGCGCCGCGGTCAGCAGGCGCCTCGCCGGCAGCGCGCGCAGCTCGACGGCGGTGCGCACCACGTCGGTGAGCCCGGCGAGCTGCTCGGCGTCCTGCTCGCCGAGGATCCGCAGCACCCGCGCGTGCACGCGCCGGCGCTCGTCGTCGGCGCTGCGGCCCGAGAGCAGCAGCGCGAGCGCGCCGGCGCGCGAGAGCGCGTAGGGCAGCAGCACGACCCGCGCTGCCCGTTTGACCAGGTCACTGCGACCGCTGAGCTCGCGGTGGAAGCGGTCGAGCAGCGCCTCGCGCTGGCCTCGCAGGTCCTCGGGCAGCGCGCCCTCGCGCTCGAGCCGCGACAGCCGCTGCGGCAGCGCGCGGTAGGCCCAGGCGCCCCAGCCCCCGAGCGCCGCCGTCAGCCAGAAAGTCGCGGTCAGCAGGCCCGCGAAGCCTCCGTCGACAGCCGCGCGCCCGCGTGCCCGAGCACGCCGGCGCACGCGAGCAGCCCGAGCATCAGGTGCAGCTGGAGGGACAGGCGCACGCGCGAGCGCAGGGGCCTTGCGCCGCGCGCCGCCCTCGAGCGCCGCGGCGACGCCCAGGCCGCGCTCGCCTTCCGCCGCCGCCGCATCCACAGCGACACCGCGCGCTTCGGGATCACGTGGGCGGCGAGCAGCGCCATCGCGGCGGCCGCGAGCACGCCGGCCCACAGCCCCCAGGCCCGCGCCCGGTCGCCACGCCCCGCGCAGCTGCGAGACCAGGCCGACGAGCGCGAGCGTGACGGCGGACGCGGTCCAAAGGAGCGTCGCCAACCACGCGCTCGCGCGCGTCAGCGCCTCGTCGACGTCGCGCGCTGCGGCGCCGCCGGCCGCCGGCGCGCCGCCGAGCACGGCCGCGACCTCGGCGAAGTCGCGCTCCGGGTCGAGCCGGATCAGCGAGCCCGTGGGGCAGCCCTGCACGCAGGCCGGCGCTTCGTACTCGCGGCAGAGGTCGCACTTGACCGCGACCTCGGGGAATTGCGGCGTCGCGCCGTCCTGTCCTCGGAGCCACTCGGAGATCGACGCGCCGGCGCGCGGCCGCGGGGCCATGCGGATGTTCTCCCACGGGCACGCCTTCGCGCAGTTGCCACAGCCGGTGCACAGCGACTCGCGGATGAACACCTCGCCCTCGGGGTCGCGGCCGATCGCGCCGGTCGGGCAGTCGATCATGCACGCGGGGTTCTTGCAGTGCTGACACGAGTTCGGCAGCAGCAGGCTGCGCGTCTCCGCGCGCGCGACGAGCCGTCCGATTGAACCTGTCCCAGTGGACATGGCGAGCTGCGTGAGGATCTTGTCGCCGCGCCGCACCAGCCGCGACACGCCGTCGTGGGTCGCCGCGCAGCTCCACGCGCAGTGACCGCAGCGCACGCAGGTGTCCTGGTCGATCGTCAGCAGCGAGCTCGCCATCTGCATGCGGTAGAGGTCGTGGAACACGTGCCGGGTCGAGCGCGCGTCGGCCTGGCTCACGACCTGGGACTGGTGAGCTCGCCGCGCGCTCGTGATCCGGCGCAGGCGCTCGATCATCCCCGGGTTGCGGTCGAGCAGGGTGCGCAGCGCGGCGCCGGGCAGGCGCAGCAGCTGGCACTCGCCGAGCGCGACGGCGCTGGTCTGGCGGATCGCCGCGTCGCCGCCCGACGGCGCGCGCGCGAGCGCGAGCTCCTGGTCGCCGAAGAAGTCGCCGGGCGAGAGGTACGCGCGCACCTGGATGCGCCCGTCGTCGTCCTCGGTCTGCAGCTGCACGAGCCCGCTGGCGAGCATGAACAGGTCGCGCGCGCGCTCGCCGACGCCGTAGATCCGGGCGCCGCGGGCGTGCCGCTCGAGCGTCACCGCGTCGAGCACGAGGTCGCGGTCGTCGTCGTCGAGCCCGCGCGTCAGCACCATCGTGCGCAGCAGGTCCGCGGTCGCCTGGCGCTCGAGCTGGCGCAGGCGCGCGGCCGCGGCCTGCTTGGCGCGCGGGTCGTCGGCGTCGCGCCCGAGCCCGCGCTGAAACACCGAGACCGGGATCGCGGCGACCTGCGCCGGGCCGCCCTCGACCGTCGCGGTCGCGCGCCGCAGGCCCCCGGGCAGGCACACCTCCTCGCCGAAGCTCTCGCCCTTGCGCGCGCGCCGGATGACCTCCGGCGCGTGGTTGCCGCGGGGCGTGGCGGTCAGCGCGATCACGCCGCGCGCGACCACGTAGAGCGAGTCGCCGCGCTCGCCCTCGCGCGCGATGACCTGTCCTGAAGTGCACTCCATGACGCGCCCGGCCGCGACCACGCGCGCGCGCGCCGGCTCGTCGAGACCGCGCAGCAGCGGCGCGTCGAACACCGCGCGCGCGGCCAGGCGCCCGACGAGGTCGCGCCCGCGCGCGCGCGCGCTCGCTCACCGCACCTCCGCGCGGGCGCGGTGCAGCTCCACGGCCTCGAGCCGCGCGAGCGCCTCCTCGGAGATCAGCGGTCCGCTCGGCCGCAGGCCCTCGGCCGCCTTGCGCCGCTCGTAGTCGATGAACGCCCGCAGCAGAAACGGCGGGAACGCGCGGAACATGAGGCGCGCCTCGACCGTGAAGGGCCCCTCGCGGCCCGCGGCGTTGAGCTCGTAGGTGTAGCGCTGCGGCACCTTCGGCGCGGCCGAGCGCCGGTCGATGATCGCGTCGGGCCCCCGCACCGCGCCGCGCGTCGCGTCGAGCGACGCGATCGGGAAGTAGACCTCGAACAGCGCGGCCTCGCCGAACAGGTTGGACTCGCACACGCCCGTGTCGGCGTCGAACTTCCCGTCGTCGAAGCGCCCGGCGCGGGTGCGCTCCTGGCCCGCGAGCGGCTGACACTCGCCGCGCGCGTCGATGAAGCCGATGCAGCGCACGCAGCGGAGGAAGCCGTTTTGCAGGTTGATGAGCCCGCGCCCGCGGAAGGTAGTGCCGCCCTCCTCCACGGGCGGATCCCACTGCGGGACATCGGGCCCGTCGGTCACGTCGGCGCCGAACACCCCGAGCGGCTGGCCCTGGGCGTCGCGCAGCGCGTCGGAGGTGTTGACCTGCAGGAACACCTTGTCGCGCAGATCGTCGTCGCCGCGCTCGACTCGCCCGACCTCGTAGACCAGCTCGCCGCGCCCGTCGGTCACGCGCAGGTGGACCCAGAACTCGCGCTCCTGGCTGAAGCCCGCCGGGATCCGGTGACCCGCGCCGACGTTCTCGAGCTCGATCGGGATCTCGAGCGTGTCGCCGACCCGGCGCGGCCCGGTGATCTCGAAGCGGAAGCTCGCGCCGAGCAGCAGATCGCGGCGCTGGTGGGCGCCGAGCGGCGTGCCGGTGGTGTCGACGGTGGGCTCGTGGATCAGCGCGTCGGCGAAGGCCCGCGACAGCGGCACGTCGACGCCGGAGAAGTAGTGACTGGTCACCGAGGCAGGTCCCGCCGAGCTGGTCGCGACCGCGGCCTCCGGGTACGACCCGGGCGCGCGCGCTTCGAATTTCGTCCCCGGCGGGCAGGCCCGCAGCAGCGCGCTCGCGCCGGAGCCCGCCGCGAGCGGGCCGTCGCCGGGCACGCACACGCCGGGGTACAGGCTCATGTGGCAATCCTGGCACGACGCCGGCGCGCGCCCGGCCCGGGCCTCCTCGGCGCCCCAGTCCACCCACTCGCTGTAGGCGTTGCGCAGCCGCTTGAACCGCTCGCCGCGGGCGATCCCGAGGGCGTCGCTGCCGAAGATGCGGACATCGTGGCACGCGCCGCAGAACTGACTCGAGCGCAGGTACGAGCGCGTCTGCGCCCCAGGTCGGCGGTGCGCGTCACCGGCGACGCGCTCGACCTCATCGACCGCATCGACCTCATCGAAGCCCGCGAGCGCCCCGTCCGCGCGCGGCAGCAGCAGGGTGCCGTCGTCGAGGAGGTAGCCGCTGTTGGCGATCCCGCCCACGCCGCGCGCGTCCTCCGGGCGCATCGAGAACCGCTCGCCCGTCTGCGTCGAGGTCCAGAACGGGTTGCCCTCGTAGCGCCCGCGCGCCTCGTTGCCGGGCTGCACCGGGCCGTGGACCTGGTGACAGAACGCGCAGTCGATGCCGGCCATCTCCTTCGGCGACAGCAGGTCGCGGATCGGCAGGCGGCTGCGCGCGTTGGCCGAGAAGCCGTCCCACGCGGGCATGCGGGCGCTCAGGTTCTCGAGCGGCGTGTGGCAGTTGACGCACCAGTGCTCGCCGCCCGAGCCCGTGATCAGCAGCCCGGAATTGTCGTCGCGGCACCCGGTCGCCGGGTCGCCCTTGCGCAGGATCCCGGCCCCGTGCACGCAGCGATCGGAGCGGCCGACCTGCTCCTCGATCAGGATCTCGAGGGCCTGAAACAGCGGGCTGTGACCCGACTGACCCATGACGGAGCGCTGCCACTCGCTCGCCTGTCGCGGGTGGCACTCGGCGCAGTCCTCGGCCGATGTCGTCTGGGTCGTCAGCGGCGGCTTCGCTGGCACCTCGGCGACCCGCTCGGGCGTCGCGATCGCGGGCTTCGGCGGCGGCGCGCCGAGGATGGCGTAGGCCGCAGCCGCGCCGAGGCCCACGGCGAGCGCGGGCGCCAGCCACCGGCGACCACCCGCGCGGCGCGTCGGCGCCTGGACCCACTCCTGCGTCGCCGGCTGCTCGGCGATCCCCGGGCTCGAGGGCGTGGCCTTGACCTGGGCCTCGCGCTCCCCGAGGAACTCCTCCAGGCGCTCGACCACCTCGTGGTGCGTCCGCGGCCTTTGGCCGAGCTCGGCGTCGAGCAGCCGCAGACAGTAGCCCTGCAGCCCGGGCGGCAACCCGCGCGTCACCGCTTCCGGCATCGGCGGCGCGCCGCGACGGGCCTCCTGCATCGCCAGCCGGAGCCCGCGGCCGCGGGTCGCGAACGCGTGCTCCCCGGAGAGCAGCCGGTACAGCAGCAGACCCACGACGTAGCGGTCGGCGGCCGCGCTCCACGGGGCGCCGTCGGCCTGCTCCGGCGGCAGCCAGCGCGGATCGAGGGTCGCTCCGGTCGCGCGGCCGGTCCCGCCCGGCGCGGCCTCGGCGTCGCGCCCGATCGCGACCCGGTCGGGCGCGGAGGGCTGCGGCGCCGGTCGTACCGTGAGCTCGTCGGGGTTCAGCGGCGGCCCGTCGCGATCGAGCGCGCGGACCACCGCCGCGACGATCTGCACGGCCTGGCGCCACGGCGTCGGCCCCCGCTGCGTCTGCAGCAGCGAGGCGAGCGCGCGCGGCTTCGCCCGATCACCGGCCTCGTCCGGTCTCTCGTCTGTGTTCACATCCCTGACAACGAACGGGGTAGGGGAAGGGCGTTCGGTCCGCTGGCCCGAGTGTACAGGACCCGCGAGCGCGGCGCGGCGCCTGTTGCCCGGCGCGATTCTGCGACCCGCGGAACATCCACGAGCGCGGTATGTCCGGTGGTGCATGGGTCGACGCCCCAGGGACCACGGCCGCAACCAAGGTCGCATCTTCGGCGGCGACCTCGATCGCGACCTCGGCGACCTCGATCGCGACCTCGGTCGTACCTTCGGTCGTACCTTCGGTCGTACCTTCGGCGGCAACGTCGGCCGCGACCTCGGCAGCACCCTCGCCGCGCTGCTCCTCGCCTGCGCCCCCGCGCGTACGGAGAGTCAGACGCCCGCGGTCGCGCCCGCGCCCGCGAGCGCGCCGGCGGCGGGCGAGGACGAGCCCGCCTGTCCGACCATCGACCCCGCGACGCTCGAGTCCACGGCCACGCCGGATCCCCGCACGATCGAGCTGCGGCGCGTGTTCCTGCACAAGCAGCCGCGCGCGGGGTCGGTCGCGGCCAAGACCTTCGACCTCGGCGCCCTCCGCCTCCCAGCCCACGCGCCGTACCAAAAGGGCGGCGGCGGCGGCTCGCTCGGCTTTCGCGGCCTCGAGCCCGACGTGCTCGCGGGCGTGACCAGCCCCGAGCTCGCGCCGCAGCTGCGCGCGTACTTCGACGCCTGGGAGGAGTTCTCCGCGGCCCACCAGATCTCCTACGACGCGGGCCTCCGGGCCGCGCACGTCGACACGCTCCCGCTGCCCGACGAGTGGGGAGGGCGCGCTTGCCTGGAGCGCTTCGCCGCGCGCGCCGAGCAGCGCGCCGCGGCGAGCAAGCAGACGACCGAGCGCGCGAGCCTGGCCCTGAAGGCGCGGCTCGAGACGCTGCCTGACCCGCGGCCCGCTGACGTCTTCCTGCTCGCCTACCTCCAGTTCCGCGCGCTCGAGTACCCGCATCCGCCGGCCGAGGACGCGCGCCTGGAGGCGATCTTCACGCGCGTCGCGGGCGACGAGTCCCTGGGTCGCGAGCTGCGCGCGCGCGCGGCCGAGCAGTCCGCCATGGCCCAGCGTCACGACGACCCCCGGTTCGTCGCCACGCTCGAGCGCGCGGTCGAGCTCACCCAGGACCCGGAGCAGCGCGTCGAGCGGCTCAGCAACCTCGCCAGCGTCGTCGGCGGGGACCGGGCCGAGGCCGTGCGCGCGCAGATCATCGAGTTGCTCGAAGAGACAGGTAAAGACTGGCGGCTCGCCCACACCCTCGGCGACCTGGCCGACGATCGCCTCGACCGCGGCGCCTACGAGCTCGCGCGCGTCGACGCGGCCCGCTGCGCCCGCGCGAGCCCGGCCGACTTCCCCCACGACCCCGACCCCTGGGGCTGCGCCGAGACGCTGGCCGAGGCCACCGCCGAGCTCGCCGGCGCGCCCATGGACGGGGTCGTGCCGCTGACCTTCCTCGGGCCGCTCGCGCTCGCGTCCATCCGGAGCGCGCTCGGCCGTCACGACTACGACCAGGCCGAGCACGTCGGCCGCCTGCTGCTGGCCGAGCTGCCCGAGGCCGCCGAGGTCCCGCAGGTGATCGCGCACCTGCAGGCGCTCGCCGACTCCCCCGCGGCGCGCGATGAGCTCGAGGAGCGCCGACTTCGTGACTACGGCCCCGCGAGCGCCTGGGCGGCGCGCCAGCGCGAGCGGCTCGCGTGGGGCCTCCCCGACCCCGAGTCCGTCGACCGGGCGCTCACGTCGCTGCTCGCCGGCGCGGAGGTCGTGGGGGGACCGCCGCGCACGCCCGACGAGCGCCGGCGAGACGTGCAGGCGCGCGCCATCCGGGTCGCCGAGACCTGCCGCGACGTCCTGCCCACGTCGCCGAAGCACGCGTCGCTGCGCGTCGACACCCGCGGCCCGCTGCCCCGCGTCACGATCGACGGCGTCGAGGACGAGGCGCGCGACTGCCTGCGACGGGCCGCGCGCGCGCGCTTTCGCAGCCTCGGGCCCGCGCGCGTCCGAGCCCAGCTCTCGATCTCCGACTGAGCCCGGAACCTCGCCCGCTCACACATGTCCATCAGGACATGGGTCTCCGCACCTGGCCGTGCCGCTGCGCGCTCGCGCTCGCGCTCGCGCTCGCGTGCGCCCCCGCGGCGCCGCGCACCACGGCGCCGGAGCCCGCGCCGCGCGCGCCTGAGGCCGCGGCGCGCGTGTGCCCGACCCTCGACCCGTCGCGCTCGAGGCCCCGAGCGCGCCGGACCTCCGGACCATCAACCTCCGACGCGTGTTCGCGCCGCCGCCACCGCGCGGCGCCGCGTCGGCCGCGGCGCCGCGCGTCTCGCTCGAGCCGGTGCGCGTCGTCGCGTACGGGCCCTCTCACGAGCGCAGCGGGATCGTCGGCCTCGGCTGGCGATGGATGACGCCGGGCTGGCTCGACGGCGCGGTGAGCCCCGAGCTCGCGCCCGAGCTGCGCGCCTACTTCGACGCGCGGAGGTTCTTCAGCCGCGCCCATCACGTCGCCTACCTCGCGGGCAGTCGACTCGCGAACGCGGAGGTGCTCCCGATCCCGAACGCGTGGGGCGGCCGCCCCTGTCTCGAGCGCTTCGCCGCGGACGCGCAGCGGCGGGCGGACGAGAGCGAGCGCGCCGTAGCGCGGACCGACGCGGCCCTGCGCGCGCGCGCCATGGGGCTGACCCCACGCCGACCCGGGGACGAGTTCGTGCTCGCGTACCTGCAGGTCCTCGAGCTCGCGCGCCCGCGGCCCGAGGGCGAGGCCGCGCGCCTGCGCGGCGTCCTCGACGGGGTCGCGAGCGACGAGTCCCTGGGAAGCGAGCTGCGCGCGCGCGCGGCCGAGACGATCGCGTACTTGCACTCCTCGGACCAAGGCGAGTTCACGGCAGCCCTCGAGCGGACGATCGCGCTCACCCGCGACCCGGCGCTGCGCGTCGACGCGCTCGTCAAGCTCGCCGACACGAGTGACGACGTGGCGCGAGCCGAGGCCCTGCGCGCGCAGATCGTGGAACTGTATGAAGAGACAGAAGTCGATTGGCAGCTCGCACGCACGCTCTCCGATCTCGCGAGCGTCCGCGTCGAGCGCGGCGCCTACGCGCTCGCGCGCGCCGACGCGACCCGCTGCGCCCGCGAGGTCCGGGCCGAATTTCCCCGCGATCCCGACCCCTGGGGCTGCGCCGGGCCGCTCGCCGAGGCCGTCGCCGAGCTCGCCTACGAGCCCTCCGATGAGCCCACAGACGAGGAGGTGCCGCTCGCCTTCCTCGGCCCCCTCGCGCTCGCGGCCATGGGCAGCGCCTACGATCGCTGGGACTACGAGCAGGCCGAGCGCGTCGGTCGCCTGCTGCTCGCCGAGCTGCCCGAAGCGGCCGAGGCCCCCGCCGTGCTCGCGCGCCTGCGGGCCCTGGCGACCACCGACGAGGCGCGCGCCGAGCTCGACGAGCTCGCGCGGGCCTACGGCCCCACGAGCGACTGGGCGGCGCACCACCGCCGGCGGCTCGCGTGGGACGACCGCGCGCCCGAGGAAATCGCGCGGCGGCTCGACGCGCTCATGAACCCCGGGGGCTTCCGGTGGCGCCGCGAGACCGCGCCCGCCGAGCTCGCGGACAACCTGCGCGCCCGCGCCGTCGCGGTCGCCGAGACCTGCAGCGCGCTCCTGCCCGTCGCGCCAGGTCGCGCCACGCTGCGCGTCGACACCCGCGGGTCGGCGCCTCGCGTCGCGGTGACGGGCGCCGGTCGCCAGGGGACGCGCTGCCTGCGACGGGCCGCGGAGGCGCGCTTCCGCAGCCTCGAGCCCCTGCGCGTGCGCGTGGAGCTCGCGGCCAAGCTGCCCCCGAGGTGAGCGCGACGCGGTCGCGCCGGTCCTCCGAGCGCGCCCGTCGGTGGTCGTATCGCGCGCTCACGGGCCCGCGGACCCGCCGCCGTGATACACCGGTCTCGTGGGACATACTCTACGTCGCGCGCTCACGGTCCTGTGGCTCGCGGGCTTCGCCGCGCTGTCCGCCTGCGCCGGGCGACCCTACGTTCACAAGCGTCAGGGTCAGCGCCCGCTGCGGAGCAACGTGTACCAGCGAGCGGCCGCGCAGGACGGCGCGCGCTTCCTCGGCTGCCCGGCCGCGGAGCTCAGCACCGTCACCACGGGCGAGAATCACGTCGGCCAGTACCTCACGGTGTCGGGCTGCGATCGCGAGCTCGACCTGTGGTGCAGCTGCCAGCACATGGCGTCGGCGGTCTGTCGGCGCGCCGTGTGCTTTCGCGCCGAGGAGCAGCGCGCGGCGCCGGCGGGCGGGGGCTGACGCGCGCTCACAAGTACTCATTAAAATGTCTTAAGAGACATGTTTGCAGCGCGCTCGAGACGCGCGAGCACCGGGTCGCGTCGCGGTCTCACCGAGGCGGTCCGCGGCGCCGCAGGGCTCGGTCCGCGCTCGCGCCGGCGCGGGCCCGCGTCGCGTCAGGCTCCGCCCGCGCGCGCCGGGGCGTCGCGGGGCGGCCCCCGCGTTCGTGCGCGCCGCAGGCGTCTGCTACGATGGTCCCCGGATCCGGCCCACGCCCCCGAGGACTCCACGCATGACCCGACCCACCCGCTCCGCCCTCTACCTCGCGCTGGCCATGACCCTCGTGCCGCTCAGCGGCTGCATCGGCATGACCGTCGGCGCCGGCCCGACCCAGCGCGACGGTCGTCAGGCCGCCGCGTTTACGCGCGTCGCCTCGGGCGGCTCCATCGACGTCGACCTCACGGTCGGCCCCGCGCACTCGATCGAGGTCGAGGCCGAGGAGAACCTGCTCCCGAACATCAAGACCGAGGTCAAGGACGGGACCCTGCACATCGACGTCGACGGCTCCTTCGCCACCAGCAAGGGCATCCGCGTCATCGCCACCACGCCCGCGCTCGAGGCCGTCTCCGTCGCGGGCTCCGGGAGCGTGAAGATCGACGGGGCGGCCGGCCCGCAGCTGTCGCTGACGATCTCGGGCAGCGGCGAGATCTCAGCGCGCGGCGCGGTCGACTCCCTCTCGGTCGTCGTCTCGGGCAGCGGCGACCTGCGCGGCTTCGAGCTCGCGGCCGGCTCGGTCAGCGCGACGGTCAGCGGCTCCGGGGACGTCGAGGTCCAGGCCCGCGACTCGCTGAGCGCCGTCGTCTCGGGCAGCGGCGACATCGAGTACCGCGGCGATCCAGCTGTCTCGAAGACCGTGTCCGGCTCGGGCTCGGTCACGCGCGCCGGCTGAGCGAAAAACGACCGTTCGGACAGGTTCTACGCGCGCCCCCGAGTTGCTACCATGGGGCGTGCGCTGGGCCGTCGTCGCGTCGTCGCTGGTGATCGTCGTCTCGGCGTCGGTGACCGCGTACGCGCTCTCGTGCGACACGCCCGGCGCCTACGGGGCGCCGCGCGGCGCGCCCGTGTTCTCCGATGAGCTCGTCGAGCCGGGCTACACGAGCGACGAGCCCGGCGTGTACGCGGGCGGCGACTCCACGCGCACGATCCCGGTCGACGGTCACCCCTGGCTGCTGCTGCCCTGCGACCTCGACTACAACGCCGTCTTCTCCTGTGAGCTGGTCTCGACCGCCGGGAGCGTGCCGGTCACGCTCGACACCGGCGTCGAGGGCGGGGCGCGGTGCGAGCGCTTCACCCAGGACTACTTCGGCGGCCCGAGCGAGGGGGTCATCGCCCGGCTCGTGCCCGCCGAGCCGCTGAGCCCCGAGACCGAGTACACCGTCGACTGCATGACCGCGCCGATCGAGCTGACCGGCGCGCGCGTGCGCACGCGCGCCGACGCCACGCCGGCCCGCGACGTCCCGGAGCTCGCCCCCGAGGTCAACCTGCGCCGCTCCGACGGCTGCTGCTACGACGACTACCTCGAGGCCGAGCTGACCGGCCTCGACGGCGGCCTCCTCGAGGAGACCGGCTTCGTCGAGATCCGGCTGCCGGACGGCCCGCTCATCGTCATCACCGAGGCCTACGACGACCTGCGCTTCACCATCCCCAACGTCGAGGGCGACGTGAGCTTCACGGCCGTGACCGCGGCGGGGGTCCGCGGGCCGACGATCACCGTGACCGACGACGAACGCGGCGGCGACCTCGTCTATATCCCGTGCACGGTGGGCAGGACCGAGACGCGCTTCGGCGCGTGGCTGCTCCTGCCGCTGCTCTTGCTGGTGCGGGTTCGACGGAGGGAGCGCTGAGCCGTGCACGTCCTCGCGTCGCCGCTGCTGCTCGCGCTCGTCGCCCAGACGCCCGCCGGTCCCGCTGCGGAGCCCGTCGCGGCGAGCGAGCCCGCCGTGCCCGTCGCGCCGCAGGCTGAGCCCGCGCCCGTCGCTCCCGTCACGCCGGCGGTCGCGCCTGAACCCGCAGCGTCGGGCGCCGTCCCCTTCGAAGCGACGGACGAGCCGGAGTGCTTCCGCTGCGTCGACGAGCGACCCACCGGCCCCTGGGAGGGCACGGATCCCGACGGCCGGTTCGCGTTCGCGTTCCTGCCGGGCCTGACCTTCGGCGTCTCCTACCTGCCCTCGATCGACCTCCCGCTGTACTTCGGCGGCGTGCTGCCCGAGCGCAAGCCCGGTCGCCGCTGGACGCTCGGCTACCAGGCCACGATCTCGCTCGGGTACGCGGAGCGCTACATCTACGGGCTCGCCACGCACCGCCACCACATCACCGCGATGACCGTCGGCGAGCGGCGGCCCCACCTCTACGGCTCGATCGGCGGCGGCGTCGCGTTCCTGCTCACGGCGCCCGTCATCGAGGTCGAGGGGCGCGTCGGCTACGTGTTCGGCAAGCCGCCGCTCGGGCGCGTGCTCGGGGTGTTCGGCGCCATGGCGCGGCTCGGCTGGAACGTCGGCTACCGCGAGGGCGCGCCGATGCCCCAGTTCGGGCTGTTCATCGGCGTGCTCACCGGGCCGCGCTCATACGGGTGACAGCTCGCCGGGCAGCGGCGCCGGCTCGGGCGTGGGCTCCACGCGCGCGCGGACCCTCGTCGCGCGCTTGCGGTAGCGCAGCCCGCCGGCGTGCTCCTCACGCCAGCGCTCGAGCAGCGCGCTGTCGTCGAGCTGCCACGGGTGAAACCACGGGCTGAAGTACGCCAGCCACGGCGGGACCAGGCGGAGGATCCGCTGCTCCACGAACAAGAAGCGCGCCAGGTCGCGCCACTGGGCGAAGCTCCAGGCGATGCCATCGCTGCGCATGATCATCCACTGCTGCTGGAGGATGCGCGCCCAGAAGATCATCGTCGTCATCAGCATGACGAGCGCGCGCACGAGGTAGCCGCCGCCGCTGCGCGTGTACACGTCGAAGGCCACCGCCTTGTGCTCGCACTCCTCGGCCGCGTGCCAGCGCCAGATCGCGGCCAGGCGCGGGTCGGCGCCGTCGAGCACGCGCGTGTCGTCGGCCAGCACGAAGTGCCCGAGCAGCGCGGTCCAGTGCTCCAGCGCCGTGGTCGCCGACAGGCTCACGCGGTGGCGCAGCGGCCCGGCCAGCCGCGGCAGCCGCAGAAGCCGGGCGACCCCGCGCTCGATCCCGTCGACGTCGACGCCGTGGCGCCGCAGCATGTCGTTGTAGGCCTCGTGCTCGCGCGTGTGGATCGCCTCCTGTGACGTGAACGCCCGGACCTCGGCGCGCAGCTGCTCGTCGTCCTCGACCGCCGCGCGGTAGTGGGCGACGCTCTTGATGAAGAAGCGCTCCCCCAGCGGGAACACGGTCGACAGGTTGTTGAAGAAGATCGTCACCGCGCGCCGCTGGCTGTGCCAGTAGCGGGGAACCGTGTCGTCGAAGTCGAAGGCGACATCACGAACCGAAAACTTGGCCGGGCTGCTCTCGCTCATCTTCGCTCCCATGTTCCAGAAGTGATGTTGCAATCTATAATGTGACATCAATTGATGTCAACTTTAAATGGCGAGATACCCCCCGGTCTGGCCAAGATCTCGGGGGCTGGGTATCGTGCGCCCGCGACTCCCGGGTGAATGCGCTGCGGGCGCCGCGATCGCTTCGATATGGCCGAGTACTCGATCGACGAGCTTGCGCGTGTGGCGCAGACCACCGTTCGCAACGTTCGGTCGTACCAGTCCAAGGGCCTCCTGCCGACGCCGCGTCGCGAGGGGCGCACCAACGTCTACTCCGACGCCCACCTCGCGCGCCTGCGGCTGATCAGCAACCTCCTCGGCCGCGGCTTCACGCTCTCGAGCATCGACGAGGTGCTGACCGCCTTCGAGCGGGGCGAGGGCTTCAGCGAGCTGCTCGGGCTCGAGGAGGCGATCACCTCGCCCTGGTCGACCGAGCCGCCAGGGCACGTCTCGCTCATCGAGCTCGCGCGCATGTTCGGCGCCGCGTTCTCGCCCGCCGGGGTCCGGCGCGCCATCGAGCTCGACGTGCTCCGCCGCGACGGGACGCGCTTCATCGTCCCGAGCATGCGGCTGCTCAACGTCGGCGCCGAGCTGGTCCGGGCCGGCATCCCGATCGAGGTGCTGTTCGAACAGATCGCCGAGCTCCGCGGCGACGTCGAGCGGATCTCGCGGCGCTTCGTTCAGCTGATCGCGCACGAGGTCTTCGATCGCTACGGCCGCGACGCGATCCCGCCGCCGGGCGAGCAGCGGCGGCTCACCGAGTTCGTCAACCGCGTGCGCCCCATGGCCAAGACCGCGGTCGAGGTCGAGCTCGCGCGCGCGCTCGAGGCCGTCGTCCAGGAGGAGCTCGGGCAGCGGCTCAAGCGGATGTTCGACGCGAAGGTCGGCGAGCCGCCCGACGAGCAGGGCTGACCGTCACGAGCCGGGCAGCGCGAACGCGGGCAGGCGGCCCTGCGCGTGGGCGCGCGCCAGCGCCTCGCGGGCGCGCGTCGTGAGCGGGTCGTCCGGCGCGTGGCGCTCGTCGTCCAGCGTCCCCGCGAACAGCCAGCCCCAGAACATCAGCGCGTAGACGAGACCTGTCTGAAAGTGCTCGTTGTCCGCCGGGTCCGCGAGCGCGGTCGTCAGCGCGGTCGTCAGCTCGGCGTGGTTGACCATCGCGTACGCGAAGCCGATCCCCTGCACGGCCGCGCCGCGATCGAGCGCCGTGTCGCGCGCGGCCTCCACCGCGGCCGCGAGCGTCGCGTGCTGGAAGTACAAGAGGCGCCCGTAGCCGTGGGCCATCAGGCGCTGGCGCGCTGGTTCGAAGCGCGGCAGCAGCTCGCGCAGCGGCGCCCTCGGCAGCGGCTTGAGGCCGATCAGCCAGCGCTGCGTCGCGCGCTCGTTGACCCCGAACACCGCGCCGAACGACTCATAGGCGAAGTCCGCGTCCTCGGGGCGCGCGAGCTTCTCGATGATCCGCGCCGTGAGCTCGGGGTCGAGCTCCCCGAATTCAGCCGCGCACACGCCCATCCCGACGTGCAGGATGGGGCTGGTCGCCCGTGACACCCGCCGGTCGCGCAGCGACTCGAGCCGCCGCGCCTTGCGTGCGAAGGCGTAGCCGATCCGCTCCATGGACCACAGCGCGCGCGTCCTGGCCGCGAGCCCGCGCTCGGGGTGCACCGCCTCGCGCGTGTGCAGCCGCGTCACGTGCTCGAGCAACTCATCCGTCGTCGCGCGGGCCTCGGACCGTCGCTGCGCGACCGTTCGAAACGCCGTCAGCTTGCGCCGGCTCGCGCGCCAGAGCGGGATCGAGACGGTGCGGGCGCGTCGCACGACGCCCGCGAGTATGCCACGCGCTCACGAAACCAGCGCCCACACGCTGTACCCGAGCAGGCCGAGAACGAGCAGGGCGGCGCCGACGCGCGGGAGCAAAAACGGCAGCACGATCGGCAGCAGCTCCGTCGGCTTGACGCGCTCGCGTATGTCCGCGCGCGCGAAGCTGGGGCGCGCGCGCACGCGCTCCCAGTAGGCGCGCACGCGCGGCATCGTCGACGTGAACGCCCCGTCGCCGCGGAGGAACCGAACGCGCGCGAGGAACACGGTCCACACGACGTCGGCGAGCGAGTAGCGCTCACCCGCGATGAACGAGCGCCCGTCCGCGAGCTGCAGCTCGAGCGCCTCGAGCAGATCGGTCAGCTGCGCGCGCAGCTCCGCGATCGCCTCGGGCGACGACACCGTGCGCCGCCACTGCTGCACGTCGGCGATGCGCGCCCGGTAGGCCGCGTCGAGCGCCGGGTTGCGTCGCCGGTGCGCCTCGAGCACTCGCGCGCGCCGCAGGATCGTCCCCCGCGCGAGCGGCAGCACGAAGCTGCTGCCTGACGAATAGGACAGCTCGCGCATGGGGAAGCGATCCTGGCGCTGGATCCAGTCCTCCATCTCGGCGTGCGCGTCCGGGTCCTCCGGCTGCAGCGGCGGCCCCGGCAGGTGCTCGTCGATGTAGCGGACGATCCGCGCCGAGTCGACGATCGGCTCGCCGTCGTGCACGAGCGTCGGGACCACGCCGCGCGGGTTGAGCCGCATGTACCAGGGCTCATAGTTCTCGTGCGCCGGGCCGATGTTGACCACGCGCGTCGCGTAGCGCACGCCCTTCTCGGCGAGCGCCAGCCGCACCTTCTGGGAGCACAGCGAGTGCGGGAAGTGATAGAGCGTCAGCTGCTGCGCGGGATCCATCGAGAGCCGCGGCGAGCGTACCACTCACGCGCGCGTCCGCGTATTCACGCGGACTCCGTGCGCCGGGACGTCGAGCCAGCCTACAGCTTGATCTGTCGCGTCGGCCGCTGCGGCGTCGCGCGTGGTGGGAGAGTGTGGTCGCGCGCGACACAGCGGCTACAGCTTGATCTGCTGCCAGCGCCCGCGCTGCCACAGCAGCGTCATCGTCAGCGCCAGCAGCACGCGGTGGGCGATGTTGGCGAGCCAGATCTCGGTCAGCCCGAGGTGGAGCACGGGGCCGAGCACGTAGGCGGCCGGCAGGAACAACAGCCACTGCAGGCCGACCGAGGCCAGCATCACGCGGCGCGTGTCGCCGGCGCCCATCAGCGCGTTGAGCAGGATCATGCCCACCGCGTCGACGGCGATCGTCGCGCCCACGAGCCGCAGGGGCAGGCGCGCCAGCGCGAGCGCCTCCGGCTCGTGCAAGAAGATCCCGAGGATCGGGTCCGGGATCAGCAGCATCGGCACGCCGAGGAGCCCCATGAGCACCGCGCCGATCTTCACCACGTCCCAGCCCCAGCGGCGCGCGTCCTCGGGGTCGCCCTTGCCGAGCGCCTGCCCGACCAGCGAGGCCGCGGCGAGGCCGAGCCCGAGGCCCGGGAGGATCGCGACCATCGTCACGTTGATCAGCACGTTGGCCGCGCCGGTCGCGTCCGTGCCGACGTGCCCGATGATCCAGTAGAGCGCGACGTAGCCGGCCGCGAAGAACAGGGTCTGCAGGCACGACGGCAGCGAGAGGCGCAGCATCGTGCGGATCAGCGGGCGGTCGGGGCGGTTGCGTAAAAAGCCCGAGTCGCCGGCGTAGCTGCGCGCGAGCGCGAAGTAGTAGAGCGTGCCGATCCACGTCGCGATCGTCGTGCCGATGCCGGCGCCGGTCGAGCCCATCGCCGGCAGCCCCAGGTGTCCGAAGATCAGCACCCAGTTGAGGAAGATGTTGCACGCGTGCATCACCAGCAGCGTGCGCAGGTACAGCCGCGAGAGGTTGACCCCGTTCCAGAACCCGCGGAACGCGAAGTTCATCCCGACCGCGACCATGCCCAGCAAGCGCACGTGCCAGTACTCGACGCCGAGCTGCACCACCACGGGGTCGCTGTGGAGGTACGGGAAGATCAGCGGCGCGAGGTAGAGCATGACCCCGGTCAGCGGGATCCCGATCAGCAGCGCGAGCAGCAGGCCGCCGTTGAGCGGCGTGGCCGTGTTGGCCTCGTCGCCCTCGCCCTTGCGCCGCGCGACCATGGCCTGCACGCCCACGCCCAGGCCCGTGATGAACGCCTGCGACATGAAGTTCGCCATGCTGGCGAAGCCGACGGCCGCGAGCGCGGCGGTCCCGAGCGTGCCGACCATCGCCGTGTCGACGACGTTGAGCACGTTCTGCGAGACCATCCCGCCGACGATCGGGAGCGCGAGCGAGAGGATCCGCTGCTGTCGCGTGCTGAACAACGAGTCGCTCGCTTGCGTGCTGGTGGCGCGATGCTGGGCGCGGAGAACGAGTATGCGGGAACGTCAGCGCAGCCCGCAGAGTTTCTCGCTCAGCGCCCACAGCCGCGCGGCCGCGTCGTCGTCGCGCGCGGCCGCGCTCGGACGCGCGCGCTTGCAGTTGGAGAAGTACGCACCGCTCACGCCCTCGACCTCGGGCGCGCTCGCCAGGAAGAGCTGGGTGCGGGCGCCCTGCTCCGGCGTCTTCAGGAACAGGCCGCCGAGCAGCTTGTAGAAGCTCTTGATCATCCAGCTCGCCTCGCGCCCGAAGCCGCTCACGATCGTCCCCGGGTGCAGGGAGTTCGAGGTCACCGCGCTGCCGGCCTCGCGCAGGCGGCGGGCGAGCTCGCGCGAGAACAGGATGTTCATGAGCTTCGTCGTGCCGTAGACCCGCATCTCGCGGAACGCCCGACGTTCGAAGTTGACGTCGTCGAGGTCGAGCGAGCCGAAGCGGTGGGCCTCGGACGCGACGTTGACGACGCGCGCTGGCCCGCCGCGCTCGAGGACATCCCGCAGCAGGTGCGTGAACAGGAAGTAGCCGAGGTGGTTGGTCGCGAAGGTCGCCTCGAGACCGTCGACGGTCGTGCGGCGCTCGTTCAGGATCAGCCCCGCGTTGTTGACCAGGACGTCGAGGCGCTCGTGGCGGGCGCAGAACCGCTCGGCGCCCGCGCGGATCGACGCCTGCGAGGCCATGTCGACGAGCAGCAGCTCCACCGCGTCCGGCTCCGCAGCGGCCGCGCGGACTTCCTCCTGCGCGGCCGCGCCGCGCCCCTCGTCGCGGCAGACCATGATCACGCGCGCGCCCATGCGCGCAAGCTCGCGGGCCGTGACCTTGCCGATGCCCGCGTTCGCGCCGGTGACGATCACCGTCTTTCCAGACATGGAGGAGGACGTCGTAGCGCTCGAGCCGTGCATGGGACGCGGCCACTGTAGCCTGGAATCGCGCGCGTGCTTTCGAGCCCTCGGGAATTTTCGACCGTCGCCGGGGCGGCCCGTAAGGTTTCCTCGGTCCGCGCACCCCACAAGGAGAAGCGAGTGGACGCGCGCTTGTCGCGCCGACGGTCGCCGTCCAGACCCTAGAAGGGATGTCTCCATGAAGATCCGTAGCTTGCTCCCCGCTGCTCTGCTCCTCGCGCTCGGCCTGGGCGTGTTCGCCTGTGACAGCCTCCGCAACGGGGGCGACGACGTCTGCGGGTGCGACGACGAAGACGACGACGACGTCGAGGACGAGGGCGACACCGAGGTGGGCGACCAGGACGACGACGACGACGAGTGCGAGTGTGAGGACGAGGACGAGACCGAAGACGAGACGGAAGGCGGCGAGACGGAGGAGGGCGAGACCGAAGGCGGCGAGACCGAAGGCGGCGAGACGGAAGGCGGCGAGACGGAAGGCGGCGAGACCGACACCGACAGCAGCACCGGCGGCTGAGCCCCTCAGACGAACCGCCACGACCCGCGATCACGCTATCCTCTGGAGACCACCGTGCGCCTTCACTCCACCTCCTCGATCCCCGACGCGCCCGCCGCTGAGCGCGAGGACGCGCCGGTGGTCGACCGGACCTCCCTGCTCGTCGAGCGAGCGAAGCGCGGCGACATGCAGGCGTGGGCGCGGCTCTACCAGGAGCTCTTCGACCCCATCTACCGCCACGTCCGCTACCTCACCGGCGACCCGGCGGTCGCCGAGGACCTGACGCAAGAGACCTTCGCCAAGGCGCTCGTCGCCTTGCCCGACTTCGAGGGTCGCTCGAAGCTCTCGACCTGGCTGCACGGCGTGGCGATCAACGTCGTCCGTCGTCACTGGCGATGGGAGCGCAACACCGAGACCGCGCACGCGCGCCTCGAGGACCGGCGGCGCGTGCTCGACGATGTGTCGGCCGAGAGCGAGCGCCCCGATCGCGTGGCGCTGCAGCGCAAGCGCGCCGAGGTGCTCTACGCGGTGCTCGAGACGCTGCCCGACACGCTGCGCGAGGTCTTCATCCTGCGGGACCTCGAGGGCCTCTCCGAGCGCGAGATCGCCGAGCGCCTCGGCATCACCCGCGGGAACGTGGCCGTCCGCGCGACGCGAGCCCGCGCGCGCGTGCGCAAGGAGCTCGTGAGCCGCGGGTGGCTCGAGCCCTCGACGGCGAAGCCGCCTAGCGACGGACGATCGCCGCGAGGCGAGGGAGGTGAGCGATGACCGAGTCTCCATACGACGCGCTCGACGAGTGGCTCGAGGACGTGGTCGCGAGCACCGATCGCGAGCTCGAGACCGATCGACCGCGCCCCGACTTCGCCGAGGTCGTCGCGCGCGCGCACGCCGAGGACCCGCGCCGCGTCACCGCCGAGCAGCTCGAGGAGGTCCGCGCGCTCGCGGCGGTGATCCCGATCCAGGCGCGCGCGAGCGAGTCCTCGTCGTCCCACAGCGCGCCGCTCGACGGCGACTTCGGCGAGTTCCTCGACGACGTGCGCGCGGCGGTCAACAGCGACATCCGCGAGCGCCAGCTCGCCGGGATCCCGGCCGCGCCGGGGCGAGGCGCGTCGACGCGTCGCGCGTGGCGTTGGCTCGCGGCCGCGGCCGCGGTCGTCCTCATCGGGCTCGGCGTCGGAGCTGGGCTCGGCGGCGTCGACGGGATGATGCGCGCGGCGCCGGGCGACGGCGACGCGAAGTTCCAGGCGCCGCACGCCCGCGTCGAGGTCGAGCAAGCCGAGGGCCGCGCCGAGCTGCGCGCGCCGTCGCGGTCCGACGCGTCCCCGCGCGCGCGCGAGGAGGCCCTCGAGGAGGTCCTCGAGGAGGTCCCCGAGGAGCACCCGGACGCGCCCGTCGCCACGCCCGAGGGGGCGCTCGAGGAGGCGCTCGAGGCGACGCTCGAGTCGTCCGTGAAGGCGACGGCGGAGGCGTCACGTCCGTCCCTCGACGAGCGGCTCAAGGCGCTCGACGAGCTGGCCCAGGAGCGCTGGCGACAGGGCGACCTCGAGGGGGCGGAGCACGCCTACCGCGAGCTGATCCGTCGCGGTGGACGGCGCGCGCGCGTGCAGCTCGCCTACGGCGACCTGTTCTCCTTGGTGCGGCAAGCTCGAGGCGGCGCCGGCGAGGAGGAGCTCTGGCGCGAGTACCTGGGGCGCTTCCCGAGCGGCCCGCACGCCGACGACGCGCGCGCCGGCCTCTGTCGCCGCGCGCCCGGCGACGCGCGCCTCACCTGCTGGGAGCGGTACCTGGACGACTTCCCGCGGGGCGCTCACCGAGCCCACGCCGTGCGCGTCACGACCTCGCCAGCTTCGTCGAGCTCACCATGACGCGCGCTCCGACGACCTCGCGCCTCACCGCGCTGCTGCTCGCGCTCGCGTGCGGCAGCGCGTGCGCCATCAGCGAGGTCGTCATCGATCCCTCGAGCGACAGCGTCGCGACCGACGAGGGCGATGACGACGAAGACGACGACGATGACACCACGGGCGGGCAGCCCGATCCCACGGGCTCCGGGAGCGCCGACGGCTCGACCGGCGGGGGCGACGGGAGCGACGGGAGCGACGGGACCACCGGCGACACGACGACGAGCGAGACGGGGACCACCTCCGACGCCACGACCGAGGGGGACAGCGAGGGCTCCGAGTCAGAGACCGAGGACACGGGGGACACGGGGGACACCGGGGACACGGGGGACAACGGGATCGCGAGCGACACCGCGGAGCCGGGCGACGGAGGCGAGACCGGGTAGGTGTGACCTCGGCGGGCTTCCGCGATAGCCTCCTGCCCACGCCGTGATGCTCCACCTCGTTCAGCAGGCGCTGCTCGTCGCGGCCGTCGCCCCGACGCCCGCGCCCTCGGCCGCGGCGTCACCCGAACGCGCGGCGCCCCAGGCCCAGCGGATTCGCGCGCTCGTGATCCGCAGCCCCGAACGCGCGGCCCTCGATCTCGATGCGCTGCGGTCGGCGCTCGAGCTGCGCGCGCCCGGGCGGACCATCGCGCTCGTGGGTCGCGCCGCGCCGACGGAGGTCTCCGGGGGACCCTGGGCGCTGCTCGACCTCCGCCCCGACGGCGACGCCGTGGTCCTGAGCGTGATCCTCGAGGACGGGCGCGCCTTCGATCGGCGCGTCGTCGTCGAGCCCGAGGAGGCGCCGCGCGCCGTCGCGGCCACGGTCGCCAACCTGCTCGCGGCGATCGAGGAGCAGCGCGTGGTCGCCGATCGCGAGGACGTCGCGCGACCCGAGCTCCCGGAGCTCCGTGAGCCGAGCGAGCCGAGCGAGCCGAGCGGGCCGAAGGAGCCGCGCGAGCCCCCCGAGGCGCGCGAGCCGATCTCCTCGGACTCGGAGATGCCCAACGCGCCATCTCGCACACCTGAGCCGCGTCGCCCCTGGAGACGCCGGCGCGCGCCCTCGCCCTCGCTCGGCCTCTCGCTCGCGCCGGGCGTCGCGCTCGGGCTCGGCGCGCCGACCGATCCCGGGGCGCTCGCGGCCGGGGGCGGGGAGCTCGGGATCGACCTCAAGCTCCCGGTCGGCGCGCTCGTGGGGCTCGGGCTCCGCGGCGCCGCGCGGGCGCGCGAGGGCTACCGCGTCGATCGTCTGCGCGTCGCGCTCGTCGGCGGGTACCGCTATCGCGCGCGCGCCTTCGAGCTCGACGCGCGCCTGCTCGCCTCAGTCGAGCCGTGGCGCGTGGCGAACGTCGGCGCGGGCACGGCGTCCGCCGACGGCGAGGCGCTCGTTGGCTACGCGCTCGGCTTCGGGGCGCGCATGGAGCCCGGCGTGTGGTTCAGCGCGCGCCCGGGCGTTGACCTCCGCATGGGCCCCTGGGTCGAGCTGACCGTCTCGGGCGCCGCCGACGAGGACTTCACCGTCGTGCACGTGCGCGACGCGGACGGCTCGTCGCTGTTCCGCGTCGGCGGCGTCGAGCTCTCGCTCGGCGTCTCGGTCGGCGCGTGGTTCGATCTCCCACGGCGCGACCGCGCCCGCGCGCGGGGCCGCTGACGCGCTCGGTCGCCGCGCGCGCCAGCGCGCGGGACCACCTCGTCCGACGAGACATGTCCAAAAACGCATGCATTTGGACCAGTTCGCGGCGCCCAGGAGTCGACAGAGCGCGCGCGACTGTGCGACGCTGTCGAGGCACGCTCGCGCGTCGTGGCGGCGACCTGCCCGCCTCGCTGCGAGGCGCTGGGAGACGCCATGTTCACTAGGCTTGATACGACGACTCGGGGGTGGATCGGGACAGCTCACGCGCGCGTCAGCGCACGATTTCGCCCGGCGCGCGCGCTCGCTCTGCTCGCGTTGCTCGCGGTGAGCGCGTGCGCGTCGGGGGAGGGCGACACCACCGGCGGGTTCACGAGCCTCAGCTCGCCCGGCAGCTCCAACGTGACGCAGACGAGCGCGGCGACCATGACGACCGCGGGCACCTCCGACGCGACCGAGGGCACCGGCGGGCCGGGCGGGGAGTCCGAGGACTCCGGGACGACCGAGCGACCTGACGAGACCACCGGTCACGTCATGACCGGGACCCCGACGACCGGCGAGCCGGGCCCGGTCTGCGGCGACGGCGTGGTCGAGGACGACGAGGTCTGCGACGACGGGGTCAACGACGGGGCCTACGGCGGCTGCAACCCCGACTGCGCCGCGCTCGCGGAGTACTGCGGCGACGGCGTGCTCAACGGCCCCGAGGTCTGCGACGACGGGGTCAACGACAACTCCTACGGCGGCTGCGCGTCCGACTGCCTGGCGCTCGGGCCAGGCTGCGGCGACGGCGTGGTCAACGGCGACGAGACCTGCGACGACGGGATCAACGACGGCTCCTACGAGGGCTGTAACCCCGACTGCACGATCGGGCCGTTCTGCGGCGACGGCGTGCAGAACGGGCCCGAGGGCTGCGACGACGGCAACGACGTCGACAACGACGCGTGCAGCAACGCCTGCGCGAGCGCCTCGTGCGGCGACGGCGTGGTGCAGCCCGGCGAGGACTGCGAGGCCGGCAACGTCGGCGGCTCCTCGTGCATGAGCGAGGGCTTCGAGGGCGGCGTGCTCGCGTGCAACAACGGCACCTGCCAGTACGACACGAGCGGCTGCTACTCGTGCGGCGACGGCATCGTCAACGGGCCCGAGCAGTGCGACGGCAACAACCTCAACGGCCAGACCTGTCAGTCCCAGGGCTACGTCGGCGGCAGCCTCTCGTGCACCGGCAGCTGCACCTTCAACACCAACAACTGCACCACCTGCGGCAACAACAACATCGACCCCGGCGAGGTCTGCGACGGCGGCAACCTCAACGGCCAGAGCTGCGTCTCGCAGGGCTTCCTGGGCGGCACGCTGCTGTGCAACGCCAACTGCGGCGGCTACAGCACCGCGCAGTGCAACCACGGCAACTGCTGTCAGACGGGCGGCGCGGGCAGCTGTTCGAACGCCAGCATCCTCAACTGCGTGTGCGCGCAGGACCCGTTCTGCTGCAACAACAGCTGGGACAGCCTCTGCGTCAGCGAGGCGATCAGCTGCGGCGCGCAGTGCCCGTGAGCGCGCCCTGACGCGCGCGCGCGTGGTATCACGCGGACATGGTGGTCACGACGGTCCCGCGCACACGCGCCGCGCGAGCGGCTCTCGCGGTCGCGGGCGCGCTCGCTTGCGCGTGCCAGCCCCCCCTGAGCTCGTCGCGACCGCCGCCCGCGGAGCTCGCGATCTCGCGCGAGCGGGCGCTCGAGCTCGGCGCCCAGGCCCTGGCGTCGCGCTGCTGGTCGAACGCGAACTGGCGCGTCGTCTGGTGGGAGCGGCGCGCGAGCTGGGCCGTGTGGTGTCGTATGGAGGATGACGAGGCCTACGCGGAGTGCAGCGCCCGCGTCGACGCCGACACCGGCGCGGTCACGATCTCGCGCCTGTGCACAAGCACGAGCTGGTGACGCGCCCAGGTCGGCGCGACGGTCGGCGCGACGGTCGACGCGACGGTCGACGCGATGGTGGTCGGCGCGATGGTGGTCGGCGCGACGGTCGGCGTGACGGTCGACGCGACGGTCGACGCGACGGTCGACGCGATGGTGGTCGGCGCTCGTCAGCGGCGGCGGAACACCAGGAACGCGCCGACGCCCGCCGCGACGCCGAGCGCCGCCTTGAGCGAGCGCTTGGCGCCCCCGCGCGCGCGCTCGAGCTCGGCCTTGGCCGCCTCGAGATCCTCGCGGCAGCGCCACAGCTCCGCGCGCGTCTGGCTGTGCGCGCGCTCCTCGTCGGCCACGCGCTTCTTCAGGCTCTTGACGCGATCCTGGGCGCCGTCGAGTTCGGGCCTGACGGCGTCGAGCTGCGCGCGCAGGCTGCCCGCCTGGGCGGCGAGCGCCGTCTTCTCGGCCTCGAGCTTCGTGACGCGATCCTGCGCCTCCTCGGCGATGTCCTCGGCGGCGGCCACCGCTTTCTTGGCCTGCTCGAGCGCCTTCGTCGTGTCCGCGCTGCCGCGCCTCAGCGCCTCGAGCTCCTGCTGCGTCTCGGTGTGGGCCGAGCGCGCCGCCGCCAGATCGTCGCGCGCGCTGCTGCGGTCGGACTCGAGGCGCTCGATCTCGGCGCGCGCGCTGGTGAGGTCGCTGCGGCAGTCCTTGAGCTCGCGCTGCACCGACGACAGCTCGCTCGTCGCCCGGTCAACCTGCGCGCGCAGCTGCCCCTGGGACTTCACCGCAGCGTCGAACTTGTTGTTGGCCGTCGCCAGCTGGGTGTTGAGCGCCGCGCGGGCGCGCTCGGCTGCGGCCTTCGCCGTCCGCTCGCTCATCAGGAGCGCGCGGGCCTCCGTCAGCTCGCGCTGCAGGGCGTCGCGCTGCTCGCGGAGCGTCGTCAGGGCGGCGGAGTCGGCCTCGGGCGCCTTGGCGGCCGTGGGCTTGCTCGGGGGCTTCACTGCGGGCGGCGGCGCCGGCTTGGCCTTGGGCGCGGCCGGCTTGCTGGGCGCGGCGGCGGGCTCGCTCGCGTCGGCCTCGGCTTGTTGGGGCTCGCTGGGCTCGTTGGGCTTGTTCGTCATACGGGCGGGCTTTCCTCGGGGCGGGGCTCGGCCAGTTGTACCAGGGGATCGCGCGGATCTTCCGCTCGGCCGCCGGACCGCTGACCCGCGCGCTCGCGCTCATGACACTGCGGCCAGGTGACGCGCGACCATGCCCGCGTAGCCGCGTCCGAACAGGTTGAGGTGGTTGATCGCGTGATAGAGGTTGTAGATCTCGCGGCGCGCCGCGTAGCCGGGCTCGAGCGGCCACGCCTCGCGATAGGCGGCGTAGAACCGGTCGTCGAAGCCGCCGAACAGCTCGCTCATGGCCAGGTCGACCTCGCGGTCCCCGTAGTAGGCGGCCGGGTCGAACAGCGCGGGGGCGCCAGCGCGCGTGCACAGGACGTTCCCGCTCCACAGATCGCCGTGCACGAGCGAGGGCGTCGGCATGCGCGGGAGCCAGCGCTCCAGGCCGCCCAGCAGGCGGCGCAGCGACGGGTCCCAGGCGCGATCCCACAGCCCCTGCGCGCGCGCGCGCGCGACCTGGGGCGCGAGCCTGTGCTCGGCGAAGAACTCCGGCCACGCGCGCGTCCAGCGGTTGCGCTGCGGCGTGCTGCCGATGTGATTGTCGCGCGGGAAGCCGAAATTCGCCGAGGTCATCGAGGTCATCGAGGTCATCGAGGTCATCGAGGTCATCGAGGTCGTCTTCGAGGTCGTCGTCGAGGTCGTCGTCGAGGTCGTCGTCGAGGTCGTCGTCGAGGTCGTCAACGGCGCGGCGCGGTGCAGGGCCGCGAGCCCCTGTCCCAATCTGTCCCAGTAATCATGTGTCTCGGGACCGCGCTCGAGCCACTCCAGCAGCAGGTAGCCGCCGGCCCCCGTCGCCCAGCCGAGGACCTCGGGGACCCGCAGCGTCGTCGCGGCCGCGCGCAGGGCCGCGAGCCCGACCGCCTCGCCCGCGAAGGTCGCCGCGACCGCGGGCTCGCCCGTCTTTAAAAACATCCGCGTCCCCGCGAGCTCGAGGGCGTAGGCCCGCGCGAGCGAGCCGCCCCCGAGGGCGCCGATGACCGTCGGGGTCGCGCCGAGCCGCTCGGTCAGCGTCTCGAGGAGCGCGCGGGCGATCACCGCGCGCCCGTGAGCGCGTCGAGCAGCGCCCGCGTCGAGCGGTCGACGATCGCGTACACGCCCTCGAAGCCGCCCTCGTAGTACGGGTCCGGGACCGCGCCGTCGCCCGGCGTGGGGTCGTAGTCGCGGAGCAGCCGCACCCGATCTGTGAAGCGTCCTGCACGGTCGAGACTTCGCACGTTCGCGAGGTTCTCGTGATCCATGACGATGACGTGATCAAAGCGCCGCAGGTCGTCCGAGGTGATCTGACGTCCGCGCAGGTGGTCGAGGTCGACGCCGTGGGACCGCGCTGTCTGTCGCATGCGCCGGTCCGGCGCCTCGCCGACGTGCCAGGAGCCGGTGCCCGCCGAGTCGATCTCGAACGCGTCCGAGAGGCCCCGCGCCGCGACGTGCTCGCGCATCAGGCCCTCCGCGAGGGGGCTGCGGCAGATGTTGCCCAGACATACGAACAGGATCCGAGTCACGCCATCCTTTATCACCGATGCCATTCTGCCGGGGTCACACTCGCGGCGTCGGTGCGAGGTCCGTGCGAGCAGCGCACTCGCGGCGCGTGATCAGGTGCATAGCGATCGCGACGGTGCTGTGACATAGCTCGCGCGCAGCGGTCACAGGATGTGATATTACGCAGTTCATTTTCTGTAAGGTCCTCATCGGGCCTGCGCGGGGCGGCTCTTGGCATACCCGCGAGCTCGCGCTACTCACCGCCCCGCGCTGTCGGATTGGCCGACCGCTAGACCTGCACTGGACTCCACACACCGCGCCCATGTCGAGCGAAGCCGAACACAGCCTGGCCGATTTCTACTTCCCCGAGGACAACAGCGCGCTGGAGGCACCGGCGTCGTTCTCGGAGTGGCTCGAGAAAGGCGCGTGGGCTGTCCAGCTCTTCGAACCGCAGATGCTCGGCGCGGTTCGTCCGCGCATGACGATCGAGCGCGCCGGCAAGCGCACCGAGGTCGTCAACCTCAGCTCCTACAACTACCTCGGGCTGGCGACCCACCCCGAGGTCGTCGGCGCGGCCATCCGCGCGCTGCAGGAGTACGGCACAGGCGCCTGCGGCTCGCCGCTGCTCTCGGGGCTCTCCAACCTCCACCGCGAGCTCGAGCGCAAGCTCGCCGAGTTCACGGGGCGCGAGGCCTGCATGCTGTTCAACAGCGGCTTCGCCGGCAGCATGGGCAGCCTCGCCGGCGTGCTGCGCAAGGGCGACGCCGCGATCGTCGACTCGAAGGTGCACCTCAGCATCCTCGACGGCGTCAAGCTGGCCAAGGCCAAGCTCGTGTTCTTCAACCACAACGACCCCGACTCCCTCGACCAGGCCCTCAAGGCCAGCGAGGGGCGCCGACGCCTCGTCGTCGTCGAGGGCGTGTACTCCATGGACGGCGACACCGCCGACCTGCCGCGGCTCCTGCCGGTCGCCGAGCAGCACGGCGTGGGCGTGTTCATCGACGAGGCCCACTCGATCCTCGTCTACGGCGATCACGGCCGCGGCGTGCTCGAGCACTACGACGTCGAGGCCCGCGTGCCCGTGCAGTTCGCGACCTTCAGCAAGTCGTTCGCCTCCTGCGGCGGCTACACGGCCGGGCCCGCCGGGCTGATCCGCTACATCCGCTACTACAGCAACCCCTACGGGTTCAGCTGCGCGCTGCCGCCCGCGACCGTCGCCGGCATCCTCAAGGCCCTCGAGGTCGCGACCCGCGACAACAGCCTGCGCGAGCGCGTCTGGGACAACACCAACTACTTCCGCGAGCAGGCGCTCGGCCTCGGCCTCAACCTCGGCGAGTCGACGAGCCAGGTCATGCCGATCATCATCGGCTCCGATCGCCAGGCGCTGTACGAGCTGTGCAGCGAGATGAACGACAAGGGGCTGTTCTTGGCCCCGGTCGACTACCCCTCGGTGCCCGAGGACGGCCTGCGCTACCGCGTCGCCGTCACCGCCGCGCACACCCGCGAGGACCTCGACCGCGCCCTGCAGATCCTCGAGGACGTCGTCGTCCCGCACGTGCGGGGCTGATCGCCGCTCCGGCCTCCACCTGTACTCTCAACCACCTTCGCCCACACCTCCCTCGACCGCTCCCGCGCCGCTCGTTCCTTGATCCTGGGCAAACCAACTCGCCGGCTCCGCGCCCCAGGGGCCGCTTCCCGCGTGTGTGCGTCATGACCGTCGTCTTTCTCTTTCCCGGGCAGAGCTCTCGATACCCCGGCATGCTCGAGAAGCTCGCCTCGCTCCACCCGCCCAGCCGTCGCGTGCTCGAGCGCGCCTCGGACGTGCTCGGTCGCGATCTCGCGGCGCACTTCGCCGCCGACAACGCGGCCGCGTTCGAGCGCAACGTCGACATCCAGGTCGGCGTGTTCCTGGCCAACATCATGATGGCGCGGGCGCTCAGCGACGCCGGCGTCACCTCCGACATCTCCCTGGGCCTCAGCCTCGGCGAGTACAACCACCTCGTCGACATCGGCGCGCTCG
This sequence comes from Myxococcales bacterium, assembly GCA_020633295.1. Classification (GTDB taxonomy): domain Bacteria; phylum Myxococcota_A; class Polyangia; order Nannocystales; family Nannocystaceae; genus JACKDW01. Next base: position 92,876 of record JACKDW010000003.1, read on the forward strand.
AGCTCGACGACGCGCTGCGGCTCGTCCAGGCCCGCGGCGAGGCCTACGACCGCGGCCCGCGCGGCTGGATGGCGTCGATCCAGCCGCTCGCGCTCGAGGAGCTCGAGGAGGCCGTCGCGATCGTGCGCGCGCGCGGCCTCGGCACCCTCGAGATCGTCAACCTCAACTCCCCGCGGCAGAACGTCATCGCCGGCGATCAGCCTGCGGTCGAGGCCGCCGTCGCGCTGCTCGAGGAGGACTACTACGCCCAGCCGGTGATCATCGAGCGCCGCGTCCCCATGCACGCCTCGAGCTTCGCCTCGGTCGGCGTCGAGTTTCGCAGCGCGCTCGCGGCCGCGCCCTGGCGCGCGCCTCGGCGTCCCTACATCCCCAACCGGCTCGGGCGCGTCCTCGTCGACCCGACGCGCGAGCAGTTCATCGAGCAGCTCGCCGCGCACGTGCACTCGCCCGTGCTCTGGCGGCAGTCCATCGACCTCGTGGTCCGCGACTACCCCGACGCGGTGTTCGTCGAGGTCGGCGTGAAGGCCGTGCTCACCAACCTCATGACCCGCAAGTGGATCAAGCGGCCGCGCTACACCTGCGACTCGCGCGACGACACCGCCGCCCACCTCGCCGACGTGATCGCCACCCTGCGCGCGCCGGCCAACGAGACCCGCAGCGCGACGCGGCGCGCGTCGATCTAGTCGGTCGAGTCGATCGAGGACGAGTCGAGCGGAGAGAGAGCCCCGGTGTCGGACTTCAAGCGCGTGATCAAGGTCGGTCGTCGCCGACCGCTGTTTATCCCCGGCGAGACCGCGCGCGCCGTCGCGCTCGGGCGCGCCGAGCTCGAGCGCATGCTCCCGCACCGCGACCCCTTCCTGCTGCTCGACGGCATCGACGCCGTCGACCTCGAGGTCGGCGCCGTGCGCGGGTCGCTGCGCATAAACCCCGACGATCCCGTGCTGCGCGGCCACTTCCCCGGCGACCCGGTCTACCCCGGCGTCTTCCAGATCGAGGCCATCGGTCAGCTCGGCATCTGTCTCCAGCATCTCCTCGCCAGCAAGTCCCACGAGGTCGGCCCGGGCGAGACCCCGCGGCGGCTGCGGCTGCTCAAGGTCCACCACGCGCTGTTTCAGGGCGAGGTGCGCCCGGGCGACGAGGTCAGCATCATCGCCACCTCGATCGAGGAGGGGGACTACGTGGCGACCTGCGCCGGCCAGGTCGTCGTCGGCGACGAGGTCAAGGCGCTTGCCATCTACGAGGTCTTCATGCTGGACGACTGAGCGAACGACCGCGCCCGCGGTCGCTTTGTCTGTCCCTCAGGTCATCTTGTTTAGGAGTTGAGAAGTGGTCCATCACCAGCACAAGCGCATCGTTGTCACGGGCATGGGGATCAACACCCCGATCGGAGACACCCTCGAGACGTTTTACGCCAACCTGGTCGCGGGCAAGTCGGCCATCTCCCGCTGGAAGTGGCTCAAGAACGACCTCGTGTACTCCAAGGTCGGCGGCGACCTCTCGCAGTACAACTTCAAGGCCAAGCTCGCGTCGCTCAAGGGCAAGCTGCCCGCCGCCTTCCACAAGAAGCTGCGCCAGCTGTGCAAGAAGGCGCCGTTCTCCACCAAGATCTCGGCCATCTGCGCCACGGACGCGTGGCTCGACGCCGGCCTGATCGGCTTCGACCTTGACCCCAGCCGCTGCGCGACGCTGATCGGCGGGCACAACCTCAACGAGAAGTACCTCGTCGACAACTACGAGACCTACCAGGACGAGCCCGACTACATCGACTCCCTGGCCGCGCTGCTGATGCTCGACACCGACCACGCCGGCACCGTCAGCGAGGTCCTCGGGCTCCAGGGCGCCTGCTACACCATGGGTGGCGCCTGCGCCTCCGCCAACGTCGCGCTGCGCAGCGCGATCGACGAGATCCGCCACCACGACCATCAGGTCGCGGTCGTCGTCGGCTCCGTGCTCGACTTCTCCGGCATGGGCGTGCACGCGATGGCGATGATGGGCGCCATCACGATTCACAGCTTCAACGAGACGCCCGAGAAAGCCAGCCGCCCCTACGACGTCAACCGCGAGGGCTTCGTGCCCTCGCACGGCGCCGGCGTCCTGGTGCTCGAGGAGCTCGGCCACGCGCTCGAGCGCGGCGCGAAGATCTACGCCGAGGTCCTCGGCTGCACCTCCACCTCTGACGGCTGCCACCTGCCCTCGCCCTCGACCGAGGGCCAGGCGCGCACCCTCGAGCGCCTGCTGCGGCGCAACCGCATCGTCCCCGAGGACATCGACTACGTCAGCGCGCACGCGACCTCGACCCCGCTCGGCGACCGCTCCGAGATCAACGCGATCAAGCAGGTCTTCGGCGACCACGCCTACAAGCTCAAGATCAACGCGCCCAAGTCCATGCTCGGCCACACCTGCTGGTCCGCCCCCGCGGTCGAGACCATCGGCGCGCTCCTGCAGTTCGAGGGTCGCAAGCTGCACCCCTCGATCAACATCGACGACATCGACCCCGAGATCGACCTCGACGTCTGCGCCAACGAGGCCGTCGATCACGAGATCCAGTACATGGTCAAGAACTCCTTCGGCTTCGGCGGCCTCAACTGCTGCTCGCTGTACCGGCGCTGGGACCCCAACTCCGTCTAGCGACCCGCGCCAGTCCGCTGATGCCGTCCACAGCCCTCACCGACCCGCGCTCGGCCCCCGCCCAGCGCGCAGCCGATCGCGCAGGAGATGTGTTCTTCGCGACAGCTCGGCGCCAAGCGGGCGGTGTAGGCCAGACGCTCGGCGCCCGGAGGGTGGAAGGGCCCCCGGCGTTAGGCAGCGACCCGTTGCTCGCGACGGTTCAGCGCCCCGAGGATCGCGTGTTCTCCGAGACGGCTCCGCACCCAGCGGCGTACGATGGTCGAAGGTGTAGGGTCGCGCGCGAGCCGGGGAGGGGCCACCCGAGGACGGCGAGCGCGGAGGCGTTCGAAGCGCGTAGAGGGCAGACGCTCGGCGCCCGGAGGGTGGAAGGGCCCCCGGCGTTAAGCAGCGACCCGTGGTCCGCGACCGTTCGGCGCCCAGAGGACTACATGGTCTTCGGATCGTGTTCGCAGCGATCGGTTTGCGATGCTCGGAGGGCGGAAGGGCGCCCGGCGTTAAGCAGCGACCCGTCGTCCGCGGCAGTTCAGCGCGCGGAAGACCGTGTGTCCTTCTCGACAGCTCAGAGCGCAAGAGGTCCTGGCCGGCCGCCAGGCGGGAGGCGCCCCCCAGGCGCGCGGAAGAGAGCTCCAGCATGAACGAACCCAGGAACTACTTCGTCACCGGCGGCTCACGCGGCCTCGGGGAGGGCATCGTGCTCGAGGCGATCGCCAGCGGCAGCGACGTCGCCTTCGCCTACCGCAGCAACAAGTCCGCCGCAGACGACGTCATCCGGCAAGCCCAGGAGCTCCGGCCCGGCGCCCGCTGTCAGGCCTATCAGCTCGACGTCAGCGACCCCGACCAGGTCAGCGAGGTCGCCGACCGCGTGCTCGAGGACTTCGAGGACATCGGCGTGCTCGTCAACTGCGCCGGGGTCAACCGCGACAACCTCGTGATCTCCATGGCCGACGACGAGTGGGCCCAGGTCATCGCCACCAACCTCAGCGGGCCGTTCTACGTGATCCGGGCGTTCCTCTCGAACATGCTCGCCAACCGCTTCGGCCGCATCATCAACATCTCCTCGATCCAGCACAACGGCGGCTCCGGCCAGGCCAACTACGCCGCGAGCAAGGCCGGGCTCCACGGCCTGACCAAGACGGTCGCCAAGGAGTACGGGCGCAAGGGCATCACCGCCAACGTCGTCGTCCCCGGCTTCTTCGACACCGACATGACCCGAGAGACCATGCCGCAGGCCGCCAAGGACTACTGGAAGAAGCACTGCCCGATGCCCAAGGGGCGCATGGGCTACACCTCCGAGATCGCCAAGACGGTCACCTTCCTCGCCTCGCCGGGCGGCGGCTTCATCAACGGCGACGTGATCAGCGTGACCGGCGGGCTGAACTGGACGACCTGAGGACGACCTGAGCGGCGCGCGGGAAGGCGGCAGCATGGCAGCGAATCAACAAGCGGGCGCGCGGCGGGTGGGGATCGAGCGGATCAACGCCTACCCCTGCGCGCTCTCCCTCGACATGAAGACCCTGGCCGAGGCCCGGGATCACGACCCCTCGCACCCCCTCGACGAGCTGTGGGTGACCACGCGCTCGCTCAACCCCGTGTGGGAGGATCCGGTGACGATGGCGGTCAACGCCGCGCTGCGCACCGTCCGGGACGAGGACCGCGAGCAGATCGGGCTGATCGTCGTCGGCTCCGAGTCGTCCGTCGACTTCGGCAAGCCGATGTCGACCTACGTCCATCGCTACTGCGGGATCTCGGCCAACTGTCGCAACTTCGAGACCAAGCACGCCTGCTACGGCGGGACCGCCGGCCTCATGATGGCGGCCCACTGGGTCGCGTCGGGGCACAACCGCGGCAAGAAGGCGCTCGTCGTCACCAGCGACCAGAGCCGCGCGCACCTCGGCAAGCCCTGGGAGTACGTGCTCGGCGCGGGCGCGGTCGCCATGCTGATCAGCGACACGCCCGACGTGCTCGAGCTCGAGCTCGACCGCACCGGCTTCTGGACCCAGGAGATCTTCGACACCTACCGGCCGACCTCGCGCCACGAGGTCGGGCACGCCGACACCAGCCTGTTCGGCTACCTCGACGCGCTCGACGGCGCCTACGACGACTTCCTGCGCAACGTCGGCGACATCGACTACGACGCCGAGTTCAAGAAGCACATCTACCACGTGCCCTTCGGCGGCATGACGTTTCGCGCCCACAAGGCGATCGCGCGCCGTCAGCTGCGGCTCAAGGCCCGGGCCATGCGCGAGCACTTCGAGCGCAAGTCCAAGGGCGCGCTGCGCTACAACAGCCTGTTCGGCGGCACCTACACCTCCGCGACCTTCGTCGCCATGATGGGCCTGATCGACAGCTACGACGACATCAAGCCCGGCGACCGCGTCAGCGTGTTCTCCTACGGCTCTGGCTCGTGCGCCGAGTTCTACAGCGCGCGCGTGGGCCCGCGCGCCCGCGAGGTCGTGACCGCGGCCAACCTCGCCGCCGGCATGGCCGCGCGCCAGCCCGTCAGCGTCGAGGAGTACGAGGCCCTCGAGCTCGCGCGCACCGAGCTGATCGATCGCCCGAGCTACACGCTCGACCACCGCGGGCTCGACAACCTCTACGAGCGCGTGTATGCCGGCCAGGGTCGCTTGGTGCTCGACAGCGTCAGCGAGTTCCAGCGCAACTATCGCCTCAGCTGATCGACCTTCATGCTCGCGCGCTGTCATCACCTCGAGACCGTCTGGAGGGTTGTTCTCGACGCGTCGCCCGGGCGTGACGTGGCCTTGCTCGACGGCCCCGGCCTCGCCCAGCTCGACGCGATCCTCGCGGCCGCGAGCAATCACGACGGCCTGCGCGTGCTCGTGCTCGAGAGCCGCGCGCCAGGCTCGTTCTGCGCCGGCATGGACCTCCAGGGCCTCTCGGGCGCCGCGAGCGATCCAGGGGCCGCGATGGCGGCCTACGCCAGCTGCCTGCGACGGCTCCGCGCGCTGCGGGGCGTGGTCGTCGCGGTCGTCGACGGCGCGGCCGTCGGCGGCGGCGTCGGCCTGGCCGCAGCGGCTGACATCGCGCTGGCGAGCGAGCGCGCCAGCTTCGCGCTCCCCGAGCTGACCTGGGGCCTGATGCCCGCCATGGTCCTGCCGGTGCTGCGCGAGCGCATGCCCGTCGCCGCGATCCGCTGGCTCACGCTCTCGGGCGCGCGGCTCGACGCCGAGGACGCGCGCGCGCGCGGGCTCGTCGACCAGCTGCTGCCCGGGGACGCCGAGGCCGTGACCGGGGCCGTGCGCCGGCTCCTGCGCGGCCTGCTGCGCGTCCGCCCCGAGGCCGTCGCCAACTTCAAGCAGTTCCTCCGCTCGATCGAGACCAAGGACCTGCGCGGCGCGCTCGCGGCTGGTCAGCAGCAGACCGCGCGAGACGCCCGCGACCCCCAGATCCTCGGCGCGCTGCGGCGCTTCTGGGACGAGGGCGAGCGCCTCCCGTGGTTTCAGCGCCCGCCCGTGTGGCCGGTCGACCCGGGCCCGGGAGGAGAGGACCCATGAGCCAGGTTGAACGGGTCGTCGTGACCGTCGAGGACGGCGTCGCCGACGTGCACATGCGCGACGAGGCGGGCAAGAACGCGTTCAGCCGCGCCTTCGTCGACGCGCTCGTCGCCGCGCTGACGGCGGTCTCGCGAGACGAGCGCGTCAAGGTCTGCGTCCTGCGCGGCCTGCCCGAGGTCTTCAGCGCCGGCGGCGATCGAGCGCTGCTGCTCGAGCTCGCCGAGGGCCGCATCGCGCCCTACGACCTCCTGCTCACGCGCACGCTGCTCGAGGTCCCGGTGCCGACCATCGCCGCCATGGCCGGCGCGGCCGTCGGCGGCGGGCTGATCTTCGGGCTCAGCTGCGACGTCGTGATCCTGGCCCGCGAGAGCCGCTACGGCGTCAACTTCATGGACCTCGGCTTCACGCCCGGCATGGGCACCACGAGGCTCCTGCAGCGCGCCGTGGGCGAGTACGTCGCGGCCGAGATGATGTACGGCTGTCAGTACTTCCGCGGCAAGCACTTCATCGGCCGCGCGCAGGTAAACCACATCGAGCCGCGCGCCGTCGTGGAGGACCGCGCCCGGCAGATCGCCTGGCGCATGGCCGACAAGCCGCGCGGCGCGCTCACGCTGCTCAAGCGCAGCCTCTCGCTCTCACGCCGCCAGGCGTTCGAAGAGGCGCGCACGATCGAGTCCATGATGCACGAGGTCTGCTTCGGCGACCCAGAGACGCGCGCGCGCATCCGCGAGAACTACAACAGCACTGGCGACAGCAGCGCGTCACAGAAATCGGAGGACCGATGACGGGAACGATCGTCAAGGACTACACGGGGAAGGTCGTGCTGATCACCGGCGGCACGAAGGGCATCGGCCTGGCGACGGGCCTCGCGTTCGCGCGCCACGGCGCGCAGGTCTACCTGACGCACCGCTGGGGCTCGGCCGACGAGGACGAGATCCGGGCGCGCTTCGCCGAGCTAGGCGCGCCGGCGCCGGTCATCCTCGAGGCCGACGCCTCGCGCGACAAGGAGACCAAGGCGCTGATCCAGCGCATCCGCAGCGAGCACGACGCCATCGAGGTGTTCGTCAGCAACGTCTGCGTGGTCCAGCGCGGGCAGGGCGTCGACGCCCACAGCAAGCGCGCGCTGACCAAGAGCCTCGACTACAGCGCCTGGCCGTTCGTCGGCTACCTCCAGCAGATCAAGGCCGCGTTCGGGCGCTACCCGAAGTACGCGCTGGCCATGTCCTCCGACGGCCCCGACACCCACTACCCGGCCTACGACTACGTGGCCGTGGCCAAGGCGGTGCTCGAGACCTTCGTGCGCTACATGAACACCCACATCGCCGACGCCGGTGAAGACTGCTGCGTCAACGCCCTGCGCACGCGTCAGGTCGTGACCGAGAGCTACCGGCAGATCTTCGGCGACGAGGTCCAGGACCTCGCCGCGGGCTTCCCCGAGTTCGCCTGCACCGTCGAGGAGGTCGGCGACGCCGCGCTCGCGCTGTGCAGCGGCCTGTTCGACGCGCTGTCGGGGCAGGTCATCATGCTCGATCGCGGGGCCGCCTTCGCCGACAACGTAGCCACGCTCGGCCCGCGCGTCCCGGCGCTGCTCGGCGCCGGCGCAGGGAAGGACCGCTAGTCATGCCGCTCAACGACTTCACCAACAAGGCCGTCATCATCACCGGCGGGACCGACGGCATCGGCCTCGCGACCGGGCTCGCCTTCGGTCGTCAGGGCGCGCACGTCTACCTGACGCACCGCTGGGGCTCCTCCGACGAGGACGCCATCCGGGCCAAGTTCCGCGACGCGGGCGCGCCGGCGCCGGCGATCCTCGAGGCCGACGTCTCCGTCGACGAGGATACCGAGGCGCTGCTTGAGGCCGTCAAGAAGGACCACGACGGCGTCGAGGTGTTGATCAGCAACGTGTCCTTCGCCCACGTCAGCCAGGACCCCTCGGACCTGAGCAAGAAGGCGCTGCAGCGCAGCATCAACTACAGCGCCTGGCCGTTCATCAGCTACCTGCAGCACATCAAGGCGGCGTTTTCGCGCTATCCGCGCTACTCGCTCGGCATGTCCTCGCGGGGTCCGGAGTACTTCCTCCCCGGCTACGACTTCGTGGCCGCGTCGAAGATCGTGATGGAGACCTTCTGTCGCTATCTCACAACCGATCTGCTCGGTGAGGATATCCGCATCAACGTCCTGCGCGCGAATCCGGTCGAGACGCGCTCGCTCGAGGCCACCTTCGGCCCCGAGTTCGCCCCGTTCTGCAGGAAATATTACTCAGACCGCTTCTTCGTCGACCCCGAGGAGGTCGCAAAGGCCGCGCTCGGGCTCTGCAGCGGGTTGATGGATGGTGTGAAAGGTCAAGTTCTGCTGCTGGACAGGGGCTGCGGCTTCGCGGACAACGTTGTTCGTCTTTTCACCCACCGCGAGCGCTACGGGCTCAAGCCCTGAACGCGGTCGCCTCGGTCCTCGCGCGGGCGAGTGAGCGGCGAGACCACGCGTGCGCGGCGGACGAACGCAACCCAACGGAAGATACATGGTTACGAGAGAAGCAGTCCTGGACGTTGTCAAGCGCCACCTTGTGGACACCATCGAGGAGCTCGAGGGCGTCGAGATTGACCCCTCCAAGTCGATGAAGGATCTCGGGGCGAACAGCCTCGATATCGTCGAGGTCGTGTCCTGCAGCATGCGTGAGCTCAAGGTCAAGGTGCCGCGCGCCGAGCTCAACAAGCTCGAGAACATCAACCAGCTGGTCGACCTGCTGCACCAGGAAGCCCAGGGCAAGTCGGCCGCCAACTAGCGGCCGTCGTCGCGAACCGCGGCCGCGAGCCCTGGACGCTCGAGGCCGCCTACCGCGAGCTCGAGCGTTCGGGCTCGGAGGGCGCGGGAGCGTGGGACAGGGCATGGCGAGCAGCGCTCGGCGCCTCGTCCCGCCAGCGCTCGTCGTCCGTCGAGTCCACGGGCAGGCATGAGAACTGGCGCACTTGACGTGCGGGCGCCCAGGGGGCTATCCCGCCGTCGCTCTGCGCGTGAGCTCTCCGCGTCGCGTGGCGGCGCGACTGATCCGAGCTCGTGATGGCTGCAGACCTGGAAATCGTCGAAGTCCCGCTCGAGAACCGCCGGCTCGTCGAGCGGTTCATCCGTGTCCCCTGGTACGTCAACCGCGAGCACGCGCCGAGCGAGCGCTGGGTGCCGCCGCTGCTGATGGACCGGCGCGACTACCTCAACCCCAAGAAGAACCCGTTCTGGGACCACGCCGACGGCGCGTTCTGGATCGCGCGTCGCGGCGGCAAGGACATCGGGCGCGTCGCCGCGGTGCACGACCGCGACTTCGTGGAGTTCCACCACGAGAAGACCGGCTACCTGGGGATGTTCGAGTGCGCCAACGACCCCGAGGCCGCGCGCGCGTTGCTCGAGCGCGCGCGCGCGTGGCTGCGCGGGATGAAGCTCGAGAAGGCCATCGGGCCGCTCGAGCTGTCGACGAACTACATCTCGGGCGCGCTGGTCGACGGCTTCGAGCGCGACCCGGGCATCAACATGCCCTACAACCCGCCCTACTACGACGAGCTGCTGACCACCTGCGGCTACGAGCCCGGGCTGGTCAAGGCCCGCGATCTCTACCAGTGGGAGATCGACGCGACCAAGCCGGCGCCCGCCCGCATCACGCGGATCGCCGAGCGCATCCGCGAGCGCAAGAAGATCACGATCCGGACCATGGACTTCAAGCGCTGGGACCAGGAGGTCCTCAGCTGCCTCGAGATCTACAACGACGCGTGGGAGAAGAACTGGGGCTTCGTGCCGCTCTCCGACAAGGAGTTCTTGCACATCGCCAAGGACCTCAAGATGGTCCTGCACCCGAGCCTCGCGATCATGGCCGAGGTCGAGGGCAAGCCGGTCGCGTTCGTGCTGACGATCCTCAACGTCAACCCGGCGCTCAAGAAGATCAACGGGCGCCTGTTCCCGACCGGCGTGTTCCGCCTGGTCTGGGACCTCAAGGTCCGCAACGTCGTCGACAGCGGGCGCCTGATCCTGCTCGGGATCAAGGCGCCCTACCGCGGGCAGGGGATCGACACGCTGATGTTCGTCGAGACGCTCAAGGCGGCCCACGAGCTCGGCTTCAAGACCGGCGAGATCGGCTGGACGCTCGAGGATAATCGCCTGGTCAACCGCGCGATCGAGGCCATGGGCGGCTACAAGGTCGCGACCTACCGCGTGTACGAGATGACTGTCTAGCGGGCGCGCGCCCGCGAGGAGGATGGCAATGGACACCGACAAGAGCCGTGAAGGCGTGCTGGCCGTGATCATCCAGCACCTCGAAGAGACCCTCGACGAGACGCCCGAGGCGCCGCTCACCGCGGACACGCGCATCGCCGAGGACCTCGCGCTCGACTCGCTGCAGAGCTTCGAGATGATCGCGGCGCTCGAGGACCACTACCACATCACGATCACCGTCGACACCGTCCAGCACGTCAAGTCCCTCGGCGACGTCGCCGAGGTCGTCAGCGACCTCGCGCGCTGAGTCGACGACGATCATCCTCGATCATCCTCGAATCGATCATCCTCGATCATCCTCGATCATCCTCGATCACCCTCGAATCGATCATCCTCGATCATCCTCGATCACCCTCGAATCGATCATCCTCGATCATCCTCGATCACCGAACGATCACCGCATCACAGGACCCGGAGGAGCGCGATGCTCGACCGCAAGCACCCGACGCTCGTCGCCTCGCTCGAGGCGCGGGCGGGCGTCACCAAGCACGGCTACCACCACTACACCCGCGAGGGGCAGCCCCCGGAGTTCGTCGCCTACGGCGAGCTGCTGCTGCGGGCGCGCCGGGTCGCCGCCGCGCTGCAGGAGCGCGGGCTCAGGAAGGGCGATCGCGTCGGCCTGATCCTCCCTGACTCCGCGCAGTTCGTCGACGCGATCTACGGCGCGATGATGGCGGGCGTCATCCCGGTGCCGGTCTACCCGCCGCTGAGCCTCGGGCAGCTCGACGCCTACCTCGACAACACCACGCACATCCTCCGCCGCGCCGGCTGCAAGCTCGTGGTGACCGACGCGCGCGTGCGCCCGATCCTCGGCACGCTGATGAGCGACGCGCCGGAGCTGCGCGAGATCGTGGTGCACACGAAGCTCGTCGCGTCGGTCACCGAGCGCGCCGAGATGCGCCCCGTCGACGTGCGCCCCGACGACATCGCGTTCCTGCAGTTCACCTCGGGCAGCACCTCGCGGCCCAAGGGCGTGATGCTGACCCACGGCAACCTCGCCGCGAACATCCAGGCGATCGGCGGCCCCAGCGGCCTGCGGATCAACTTCGAATCGAGCGCGGTCAGCTGGCTGCCGCTGTACCACGACATGGGGCTGATCGGCTTCGTGTTCACGCCGATCTACTACCCGACGCGCGGCATCGAGTTCCTCTCGCCGCTGATGTTCCTCAAGCGCCCGAGCGTGTGGCTGCGGCGGATCACGGAGTTTCGCCCGACCATCGTGTTCGCGCCCAACTTCGCCTGGGGCCTGGCGACCAAGCGCGTCAAGGACCACGAGCTCGAGGGCGTCGACCTCTCCTCGCTGCTGGTCGCCGGCTGCGGCGCCGAGCCGATCCAGTTCCACACGCTCAACGGCTTCGCCAAGCGCTACGCCGCCTACGGCTTCAAGCGCACCGCGTTCCTGCCCTGCTACGGCATGGCCGAGCACTCGCTCGCGATCACCTTCGTCGGCCTCGAGGATGACCTCAAGGCCGATCGCGTCGACGCCGAGGCGCTGGCCGACGGCGAGGCGCGCCCGGTCTTGGAGGACCCAACGGCGGCGGCCGCCGAGGAGCGCGACGGCATCGACGGCAAGGGCGTGATCCGGGTCGTCAGCTGCGGCACCCCGTTCCCCGAGCACGAGCTGAAGATCGCCGAGGCCGACGGCACGCCGCTGCCCGAGCGCCGCGTCGGGCACATCATGCTGCGCGGGCCCTCGATCATGCGCGGCTACTACGACGACCCGGCGGCCACGGCCAAGGCGTTCAAAGACGGCTGGCTCGAGACCGGCGACCTCGGCTACGTCGCCGGCGGCGAGCTGTACGTGTGCGGGCGGACCAAGGACCTCATCATCGTCAACGGCCGCAACTTCCACCCCCAGGACATCGAGTGGCAGGCCTCGCAGGTCGAGGGCGTGCGCACCGGCAACGTCATCGCCTTCAGCCTCGATGACCCCGAGGCCGGGCGCGAGCGCGTCATCGTCGCGGCCGAGACCAAGCTCGCCGAGGACAAGCACGCCGCGCTGCGGGGGCAGGTCAAGGCGCGGGTGCTCGAGGCGCTGGCGCTGCGCGTCGACGAGATCGTCATGCTCCCGCCCGGCAGCCTGCCCAAGACCTCGAGCGGCAAGCTGCAGCGCAGCAAGGCCGGCGAGATGTTCCGCGGCGCGGGGCTCGGCAAGGGCGGCCAGACCGGCTCGCTCGGCCTGCTCAAGCAGCTCGCGTCGTCGCGCTGGAACTTCATCAAGTCGTCGCTGCGCAAGCGCTCGTGAGCGCGCGAGCTTCCTCCTGGGCACGCGCGGAGCGTGACGTACCGTCAGGTGCCGCGACGGGCGTCGCGGCCCGTGGGTCCGCCCTGCGCGCGTGGTACAAGATCGGCTCGTGGCCGAGGGCGAGTCGACGGACGCGAGCGGTCCCCACGCGGCGCCGAGCGGCGCCTGGCCGCACGCGCGCGCGCTGCTGATCAGCCTGCACATCGTCGCGGTCATCGTGCTCGCGCTCCCGAGCCCGGGCGGCGACGGCATGTCGCGCAAGGGCTGGAAGAACCCGACGGTGCAGGCCGAGTTCGAAGCGTGGGCCGAGCGCCTGAGCGCGCTCGGGCTGCGGCGCACGCCGGCCGAGCTCGAGGAGCGGCTGTGGCGCTTCTCGAAGTCGTACGTCCGCTGGCACACCGCCGCCAAGCGCCCGTTCAAGCCCTACGCGACCTACGCGGGCGTCACCCAGTCGTGGCGCATGTTCGTCGCGCCGCACCGCTACCCCGGGCGCCTGCACGTCGACATCCGCGAGACGCCGGACGGCCCCTGGCGCCCCGTCCAGATCGCGCGCTCGCGTGAGCACGACTGGCGCGGAGGACAGCTCAACCACGACCGCGCGCGCGCGATGCTGTTCCGCTACGCCTGGCCGCAGTACCGCGTCCACTACCGCGCGCTCGCGCGCTGGCTCGCGACCCACGCGGCGCGCGACTTCCCGAGCGCGTCGCACGTGCGCGTGCGCTGGTACGGCTTCCGCACGCCGACCCCCGAGGAGGTGCGCGCCGGCGACATCCCGCAGGGCAAGTACCGCGACACGGTGGTGCGGCCGCTCGCCGACCTGCGCGAGGAGACAGCAGACTGATGGGCCAGGCGCGAGCGCGCGGGCGCTGGGCGTGGTGGGTCGCGCTGCTCTCGCGGCGGGAGACCGGCGAGGCGCTCGCGCTGTTCCGCATCTTTAGCGGCGTCGCGGTGATCCTCAACATGGGCTCCGCGATCGGCTTCGACATGGTCAGCTTCCTCTGGCTCGACGCAGAGTTCGGCGGCTATCGGGACGTCGGCGGCAACTGGCTCGTGCAGGCGCTGGGCGGCGCGCGCCCGGAGGTCGTCTGGCCGCTGGTCGTGAGCACGCTGGTCGCCGGCGTGACCCTGACGCTCGGCGTGTTCGGGCGCGTCTCGGCGCTGGTCGCCGCGCAGGGCCTGCTCGCGGTCGCGTCGATCAACAGCCACGCCAAGGGCAGCTACGACGCGCTGCTCGTCAACTCGCTGTGGATCCTCGTGCTCGCCGACGCGACCGCGACGCTCTCGCTCGCGTGTCGGCGTCGGACCGGGCGGTGGACGAGCGACGCGCTCGTGGCTTCGTGGCCGCGGATCCTCGCGATCACGCAGATCTGCGTGGTTTACACCTCGACCGGGCTGCACAAGCTCTCCATGTCGTGGACGCCCGCGGGCGGCTTCTCGGCGCTCTACTACATCCTCCAGCAGCCCTCCTGGCACCGCGGCGACATGACGTGGCTCGCGTGGCCGGGCCTGTACCAGCTCACGCAGCTGGCGACCGCGATCACCTGGGTGTGGGAGCTGACGTTTTGGATGGTCGCGGTCACGCTGTACCTGCGCGACGACCCGACGCGCCCGGGCCGGCTGCGCGCGCTCGTCAACCGCGTCGACCTCCGCCTCGCCTACGTCGCCGTCGGCGTGGTGCTGCACAGCTCGGTCGCGGCGCTGATGGTCGTGGGGCCGTTTTGGTGGATCACGCTGGCCTACTACCCGTGCCTGTTTCACCCGCAGGAGCTGCGGGCGTTCTTCACGTGGATCACGGGGCGTCCCGCCGCGCGCGCCGGGCCGGCATCGTCTGGCTCGAGCGCCGCGGGCTAGCGCCTCAGCCGAGCTCGCGCACGGTCACCGGCGCGCCGCGGCCGACCCCGAGCCCGTCGGCGGCGCGCTGCTCCGCGCGCGCGATCTCGAGGACGCCGAACGAGTTGATCAGCGCCACGTACTCGCCTGGCTTCACGTCGGCGTAGGTCCGGCGCACCTTGATGTCGTGGCCCGCGACGTTGACGACCGGGTTGCGCAGCGGCCGGATGTGGGGCGCGTCGATGTTGGTGTAGAGGTTGCCGAAGCTGTCGACCGTGATGACCACGCCGCTGACCCGCGCGCGCGACACCGTCGGCTCCTCGACCCACGAGGGCACGATCTCCGGGGTCGGGGGGCCCAGGTCGTCGAGGTCGAGCGCCCCGGAGGCCAGGTCGGCGGCGAGCGGCGCGATGATGTCGCGGCCGTGGAAGGTGACGCTCGGCCGGCTGATGCGGAAGTGCTGCAGGCGCGAGAGGTCGACGCGGTGCACCGCGGGCGTGCCCGTCAGCTCGCCGAGGATCGAGCCGAGCTGGCCGTTGTCGGGCGCGATGAAGGCGTGCCCGTCGCGGACGCCGGCGATGATGTCACGGCTCGTGCCGACGCCGGGGTCGACGACCGCGACGTGCACCGTCCCGCGGGGGAAGTAGCGATAGGCGTGGGACAGCCAGAACGCCGCCTCGGCCGGCCACTGCACGGGGATCTCGTGGGTGAGGTCGATGATCTTCGCGCTCGCGAAGCGCGAGAGGATCACGCCCTTCATCGTGGCGACGAAGGGTCCGCGGGGGCCGAGATCCGTCGTGAGGGTGATGACTCCGGAGGGGCGAAACTCTGGCTTTGAGGCGTTCATGGGACCTCCCGCGCGGCTCATGGTACTCCAACATCCGCGCGCCGCTGCGCCTCCGCGCGATCGAGCCGCGTGGGGCCGCGAGCGCGGCGTCGCGCGCGTGCTCAGCCCTGTGACGGCCCGCAGAATCCGTCCACGCAAGCCGGCTCATTCGGGACCTTGGCGCAGCAGCCACACTGCTCGAGGCCGCAGAGCGCCTGATATTGCCCGTAGACGTCGAGCCAGGTCGGCGGGTCGTAGGTCTTGTTCAGGTAGATGACGCAGCAGTCCTGCGGCTGCTCCCAGCACGCGGCGTCGACCGTCACGCAGTCGGCGTCGTCCGTGCACGGCGAATTCTTGTTGAGGAAGAACGACACCTCGTCGCGGGCGTCGTCACAGGTGAGCGCGCCCGTGTCGCTGGTGCCCGTGCCGTGACCGGTGCTGCCGGTGGGGGCGGTCGCGTCGGAGGAGGCGCCTGTGCTGCTCGCGCTGTCGCCGGTCGTCGAGCTGCTCCCGGTCTGCGAGTCGCCGGAGGTAGGACTCGAGGTAGGACTCGAGGTAGGACTCGAGGTAGGACTCGAGGTAGGACTCGAGGTAGGACTCGAGGTAGGACTCGAGGTCTCGCTGCTCGTGGCCGAGTCGGAGCTCGCGGTCGAGCCGCTGTCGTCGCCGCCGCAGCTCGGGAGCGCGAGCAGCGCGACGGCTGCGGCGCGCGCCAGCCAGGGCGAGATTCGGGAGGCCGTGCCGATCGCGTACATGCGGCCACTGTAGCGGAGTCCGGCGGCGATCGCCGGCTGGCTCACTCGGGGTCGCGGTACTTCGCGGGCCGCCGCTCGAAGTTCGCCTGCACCGCCTCGACCTGGTTGGCGCTGCCGAGCAGCTCGAGCTGCAGGCTCGTCTCGAGCGCGAGCGCGGCCCGGGCGTCGAGGTCGGGGAGCGCGTTGTACAGGCGCTTGCCGTTGCGGATCGCGGTCGGCGACTTCTCGGCGATCTGCCCGGCGAGCTCGAGCGCGGCGGCCACGGGGTCCTCGGTGACGCGGGTCGCGAGCCCGAGGCGCAGCGCCTCGTGACCGTCGAACACGCGCCCGGTCCACGTCAGCTCCTTGGCCACGTCCGGGCGCACGAGCTGGGCGAGCGTGCGCGAGATCGTCATGTCGGGGATCAGGCCCCACTTGATCTCCATGACGGAGAGCTTCGCGTCGGGGGCGACGAGGCGGATGTCGGCCGCGAGCGCGAGCTGGAGGCCGCCGCCGTAGGCGTGGCCCTGGACCGCGGCGATCACCGGCGCGGGGACCTCGGTCCAGACCCACGCGATCCGCTGGGCCATGTTGTCGAGGCGACCATCTGGCCGCTCGAGCAGGCGCTGCATGGTCTCGGGTCCGGAGGCCATGAAGCTCACGAAGTCGAGCCCGGCGCTGAACGACGGCCCGACGCCCGAGAGCACGACGGCGCGCACGTCGGCGCGCGCGCGCAGGGCCTCGCCGGCGGCGATGAGGCCTTCGAACATGGCGAGGTCGAGGCCGTTGCGCTTCTCGGGCCGGTTGAGCTGGACGTGGGCGACCTGACGATCGGCGTCGAAGGTCGTGAGGACGCGCGCTTGTTCGGACATGTCGGGCGAATGTAGCAGGGGCCAGCGGGCCCGGGGCGCGCGGTCGCCCGCAGGTAGCGACGGGCGAGGCCGTCGACGCGGGTCACTTCTTCGCGCGCTTCGTGGCCGCGGGCGGCGGAGCCTTCTTGTTGGCGTTCGGCTTCTTCGCCACCTTCTTCGCCACCTTCTTCGCCACCTTCTTCGCCACCTTCTTCGCCACCTTCTTCGCCACCTTCTTGGGAGTCTTCCTGGTCGCCTTCGTGGAGGCGTTCTTGGTCGCCTTCTTGGTCGCCTTCTTGTTGGTGTTCGGCTCTTTCGCCGCTTTCTTGGGCGCCTTCTTGGGAGTCTTCCTGGTCGCCTTCGTGGAGGCGTTCTTGGTCGCGTTCTTGCTGGGGCTCGGCTTTTTCGTCGCCGTCTTGGGCGCCGTCTTGGGCGCCGTCTTGGGCGCCTTCTTGGGCGCGCGCGGGCTCGTCGCCGACGGTCTCGTCGCCGGTCGGCTCGCCGACGCGGACGCGCCGGCGCTCGTGTCCTCGGTGTCCTCCTCGGTCGTGGACTCGGCCTCGCGCGCGTACATCAGCGCGTTGGGTCGGAGCTGCTCGAGCAGCCCCACGCGCGCGCCGCCAGGGGTCCGCACCACGAGGCACGGGCCGTCGGGGGTCTCGAGGCGCTCGCTCTCGACGCCCCGCAGCGCCGCGCGAGCCTGGCGGAGCTCGTCGACCGCGTAGATCGGGAGCACGGCGCCGGGCTCAACATGATCGGCGAGCAGCACCATCGGTCCTTCGCCCGGGGTGATCAGCCCCGCCACGTCGGCGCCGAAGCGCTGGAATCGCCAGGCCTGGGCGCACACGAGCCGGCTCGTCCACAGCGCGATGTCGTCGTCGAGCGCGGCGGTGCCGATGTACAGGTAGCGGAGGGGGCCGAGCGCCTGGTGGGTCGTCACGCGGGGTCGATACCACAGCCGGCGCGCGCGCGGACGGAAGTCACTAGCTCGCGGGCGCTCGCAGCACGCAGTGATCCACCGGGCTCGCGGGGTCACAGGTGGCGAGCCAGTCGTCGCGCAGCTGGCGGATCGCGGGCGCGAGCGCCTCGGGCGCGACGAGCTCGAGGCGAAACTCGCGGTGGGGGTTGAGGGCGACCAGGACGGAGACCTCGTGCAGCTGGCCGCTGCGGAACAGCGAGAGGACGACGCGCTCGCCGGGCTGGTGGTCGGCGAGGCGCTCGCGGATGTCGTCCGCCGAGCGGACGCGTCGGCGGTCGATCGCGATCAGCTCGTCGCCGAGCATCAGGCCGGCGCGCGCGGCCGGCGAGCCCGGCTCGACGTTGTCGACGCGCGCGTCCTCGAGCGAGAGCCCGATCCACGCGCGCAGCCGCTGGAGCTCGGCGGGCGTGGGCCCGGCGCTCGGCGGGGCGCCAGGCGGCGTCGGAGGCGGCTGCCAGGGCGCGCGGCTGATCACGCGCACGCCGATCGCCTCGAGCAGGCGCGGGAGCTGCAGCGGCGTGGTGCCCTCGACGTGGCGGCGAAAGAACCACGTCATGTCCTCACCGGCTTCGGCGGAGGCGGCGTCGATGATGTCCTGCAGCTCGATCCCGACGTCGCGCGCGCCGTGGCTGGCCATGAGGCGGCGGAACACCCCGACGAGGGCGCCCCGCCGGCCGCGGGTCGCGGACCGCAGGCGCAGCTCGAGGTCGAGCGCGACGCCGATGAGGTGGCCCTTCTCGTAGTAGCTCACGAGCGAGTTGCCGTCGCGCGCCGACGACTGATACAGGCGCGTCCACGCGTCGTGGCTGACGAGGCTGATCGGCTCGTGGTCGCGCCCGGGCTTGCGCTGGTACGCGGTCCAGCTGCCCGCGAGCGCGTCGAGGTACTCCTGCGCGGCGGTCAGGCCGGCGCGCACGAGCGCCTGGTTCTCGACCGTCTCGGTGAAGCCCTCGTGGAACCACAGCAGGCGGCTGTGGACCTCGCGGGTGTAGTCGAAGGGCCCGAGCGCGCGGTCGTGGATACGCTTGACGTTCCACAGGTGAAAGAACTCGTGCGCGATGAGGTGCGCGAGCTTGCGGTAGCCGTCCTCGCGCCCGAAGCCGTCGCGCGCGACCATCATCAGCGCGCTGCGCTCGTGCTCGATCCCGCCGCCGTCGCTCGGACCTGCCTCGAGAAACATGACGTAGCGCGCGAGCGGGAGGCCGCCCATCAGGCGCGCGTAGGTCTGCACGATCGTCCGCGCGTCCGCGGCCGCGCGCGCGACGTCGAGGTTGCCGCGCGCGACGTCGGAGACGACCAGCTCGACGCGCGCGCCGGCGACGGAGAAGTGACGCAGCGCCGGCGTCCCCAGCAGCAGCGGGCTGTCGACGAGCTCGTCGTAGGACTCGGCGGCGAAGCGTCGCGTGCCCGCCGGTGCGCCGGCGCGCGCGCGCCGGGCCGAGGGCAGCGGCGCGTGCACCTGCCAACCGGGGGGCGGCGCGACCTCGAGCGAGACGGCGCGATCGAGCTCCCCGACGACGTAGAGGAGCAGCGCCGGGCTGTTGAGCACGGCGTGCTGGGTGTCGACGAGGTTGGTCCGCACGCTCCGCTCGTCGGCGAACACGCGGTAGCGGACCCGAAACCCGCGGCGCTGGTTCTCGAGCTCCCACGTCTGCTTGTCGCGCTTGCGGATCTCGAGCGGACGTCCGTCGAGGGACTCGGCGCGCAGGCCGTCGACGTGCCGGGCGTAGTCGCGGATCTTGTAAGAGCCGGGGATCCACGCGGGCATGGCGACCGCGGTGCGCCGCGAGCGGGCGCGCTCGACGGTCATGGTGACCTCGACGTACTGCGACGCGGGGTCGGGGATGGCGACGCGGTACTCGACGGCGCGACGGCGCGCGCGAGCGCTGCGCTCGGGGGCCAGCGGGGGCCGGGGCGCGCTCGCGTGAATCGTCGGCGGAGGCCCGTCGCGCGTCGCGGGAGCCCCCAAGCGCGCCGTCGTGAGCAGGGAGACGACGAGCGCGGCGCGGAGCATCGGTCGGAGTGTATCAGCGGTCCGGCGCGAGCCGCCGCGCGCCGGGTTACTCGACGCGGAGCTCGACGAGCTGGCGGACCGAGAGCCCTGGGCTGCCGAGGGCGACGATGCGCGCCGGGCCCTCGCCGGCGGGCAGCGCGGCGCCGTCGCGCGTGAGCGCGACGATCGTGTCGTCGCCGTTGGCGACGGCGGGCGCGATCGTCTGGGTGTAGCCGTCGGCGCCGCGGACGACGAGCGTCTGACCCTCGGCGAGCTCGCGCCCGAGCACGTCGCGCACGCGCGCGCCGGCGTAGGTGTGCTCGTCGACGGTCAGCTCGCGGCTGTTGAGCTGCTCGAGCGCGGCGCGGTCGAGCGAGCGCGCGCCGTCGCCGTCGTGCACCGCGAGGGTCACGGGGGGCGCGTCGGCGCCGCAGGCGAGCGGGGCGGAGAGCGTGAGGAGGCCGAGGAGCGTGAGCGCGAGCGAGCGGGCGCGGAGCATGGCCGGGATGATACAAAGCTCGATCGCGCCCCCGCAAGCGCCGTGCGTGTACAATCAGCCTGGCCGCGATTTGTAAGATATGAACAAAAAGACATGTTTTACGGGCCTCGGCGGCCCGACGCGGCGCCGAGACGCCGTCGGTCGCTTGATCGCGCGCGGAATCACGTGTGAAATTTCCGTATGTGCGCCGCGCCACGCGAGAGGGCGACCCACGCGGCGCGGCGCTCGGCGCCTGGGCTCCGCGGAGCCGCGGGCGCGGCGATCGTCGCGCTGGGGCTCGGCGCGGCCACCCCGGCGCGCGCGCTCGACCCGTCGCGCCTGATCTCGCAGTACCCGGCGCGCGCGTGGACGACCGACGAGGGCCTGCCGCAGAGCTCCGTCGACGCGATGGTCCAGACCGCCGACGGCTTCCTGTGGATCGGCACGCAGGAGGGTCTCGCGCGCTTCGACGGCCAGCGCTTCGCGATCCACGACACCCGCAACACGCCGGCGCTCGGGCATAACCGCGTGCTCGCGCTGTTCGAGGACAGCGCGCGCCGCCTGTGGATCGGCACCGAGGGCAGCGGCGTCACGATCCGTCAGCCAGGCGGCGCGATGTGGAGCCTGGGCGTGGTCGACGGCCTCGCCGGGGAGTTCGTGCACGCCTTCGCGGAGGGACCCCCGGGCGCCGTGTGGATCGCCACGCGCGACGGCCTCAGCGTGTTTCGAGACGGCGCGCTCGAGGCGGCGCCGGTCGAGGCGCTGCGCGGCGCGTCCGTCGGCTGCCTGCTGCATGACGGCGACGCGCTGTGGATCGGCACGGAGCGCCGCGGGCTCTGGCGGCTCCAGGGCGGCGTCGCGGCGCGGGTCGAGGTCCCGGGCGGGCTCGAGGGCGACGGCGCCCTGGAGCTCGCGCGCGGACACGACGGCGCGCTCTGGGTCGGCACGCGTCGCGGCCTCGCGCGGCTGCAAGGCGGCCGATGGACGCGCTTCTCCGATGCGGACGGTCTGCCCGAGGGGGCGATCTCTTCGCTGCTCGAGGACCGCGACGGCAACCTCTGGGCCGGGAGCTCGAGTCGCGGCCTCGCGCGGCGGGTCCGGGGCGCGGCTCGCTTCACGCGGCTGCCCGCGGGCGTGCTCTCCAACGACTTCATCAAGGCGCTGCGCGAGGACGCCGACGGGGCGCTGTGGATCGGCACCCAGGACGGCGGGCTCAACCGCCTGCGCGACGCGCCGTTTACGGTGTTCGGGCGGCCGGAGGGGCTCTCGAGCGACATCATCTGGGCGGTGCTCGAGACGCGCGACGGCGCGATCTGGCTCGGGACCAACAACGCGGGGCTCAACCGGCTGGAGCCTGACACGGGCGCCGTCACGGTCTTCACGGGCGCCGACGGGCTGATCGACGACGGCGTGCAGGCGCTGTTCGAAGACGACGAGGGACGCCTGTGGATCGGCACCCGCGCCGGGCTCGACTCCTGGAGCGAGGGGCGCTTCGAACGGCCGGTCGGCGCCGAGGAGCTCGCGTCCACCTCGATCGCGGCGCTGCGCGTCGATCGCGACGGCGCGCTGTGGATCGGCACGCGCGGCCAGGGCCTCTACACCCTGCGAGGCGGCGCGCTCGAGCGCTACACGCGGGCCGACGGCCTGCCTGACCTGTCGATCTTCTACATCCACGAGCGACCTGGCGACGGCGTCTGGCTCGGCACCAACGGCGGCGGGGTGGCGCGCGTCGACGGTCGCGCGATCACGACCTTCGATCACGACGACGGCCTCGCGATCGACATCGTCAACACGATCTACGAGGACGCGCGCGGCGTGATGTGGGTCGGCACCTACGGCGGCGGGCTCAACCGCTTCGATCGCGCGCGCGGCCGCTTCACGCCGCTGACGACTCGCGACGGGCTGTTCGACAACGCGGTCTTCCAGATCCTCGACGACGACGCCGGCAACCTCTGGATCTCGTGTAACCGCGGGGTCTACCGCGCGCGCCAGGCGGACCTCGACGCCTACGCGGACGGGCGCGCGAGCGTGATCGAGACGGTCAGCTACGGGCGCGAGGACGGCCTGCGCAACACCGAGTGCAACGGCGCCAACATGCCCGCCGGCGTCCGCGCCCGCGACGGTCGCCTGTGGTTCCCGACCATCGCGGGCGCGGCGATGATCGACCCGCGCGCCGAGGCGCCCGCGCCCGAGGTCGCCGCGCCGGTCGTCGACGCGCTGGTCGTCGACGGCGTCACGCGCCCGTGGGCGCCGTCGATCGAGCTGTCCCCGGGGACCGACAACCTCGAGCTGCGCTACACCTCGCCGACGCTCGCGCGCCCGGACGAGGTCGAGTTTCGCTACCAGCTCGAGGGCTACGACCGCGGCTGGGTCGAGGTCGGCACGCGCCGCGCGGCCTTCTACACCCAGGCGCCGCCGGGCCGCTACCGCTTCCGGCTCGAGGCGCGGGTCCGCGGGCGGGGCGACGTCGTCGGGCCCTGGCGCGGGCAGGCCGACGACGCCGCGCTGACGCTGACGCTGCGCCCGTTCCTCTACCAGACGACGTGGTTCCGCGCGCTGCTCGGGCTCGCCGCGCTGCTGCTGCTCACCGCGCTCGTCTACCTCGCGCTGCGCCTGCGCACGCGGAAGGTCCAGCGCCGCGCGGAGGAGCTCGAGCGCATGGTCGCCGCGCGCACGAGCGAGCTGCGCGCGGCCGAGGACCGGATCGGTGAGCTGATGGCCGCAGGAGCAGGTCACGCGCATGACCTTCGAGACTGGTCGCGCGCGGCCGCGGCCGACCTCGCCGAGCGCCTCGGCGTCGCGCGCATCGACGTCTGGTCGGTCGAGGACGAGCGCGTGCGCCCGCTCTCCCGCGACGACGACGGGGCGCGCGACGACGAAGACGACGTCGAGCTCGAGGACGCGCGCCTCACGAGGACGCTGGCGACGCTGCGCAGCGGCGCGAGCAGCAGCGCCGCGCTGGTGCCGCTGTCCGAGACCGAGAACCTGGTGCCGCTGCTCGGCCTCCGCGGCGACCTCGTCGGCGCGCTCGTCGTGCACGAGCCCCGCGCGGCGCTCGGCGACGTCGAGCGCCGCGTGCTGCAGAGCTTCGCTCGTCAGCTCGGCGGCGCGCTCGAGCTCGACCGCGTGCAGCGCGAGCTGAGCTCCGAGCGGGCGGCGCGGCGCCGCAGTCGACAGGAGCTGATCGACGGCGGCGCGCTGCTGCTGCACCGCTGCCCGGCCTGCGGGCGCTGCTATCCGCACACCGCGGCGCGCTGCCCGAACGACGACAGCGAGCTCGAGCCGCAGGGCCTGTTGCCGCTGTCCGTGGCCGGGCGCTACGAGCTCGCGCGCCTGCTCGGCGAGGGCGGGATGGGCACGGTCTACGAGGCCCACGACGCCGTGCTCGCGCGCGCGGTCGCGATCAAGCTGATCCGCGCGCACCACTTCGAGAACCGCCCGGAGCTGCGCCGCCGCTTCGAACAGGAGGCGCGCTCGCTCGCCCGCGTGCAGCACCCCGGCGTGATCGAGATCCACGACTCCGGCGAGCTGCCCGACGGCTCCGCCTACCTCATCATGGAGAAGCTCGACGGCCTCGATCTCGGCGAGGCGCTCAAGCGTCACGGCCGCGCGAGCCCGCAGCAGGCGGCGGCGTTCATGCGCCAGGCCGGCGCCGCGCTCTCGGCCGCGCACGCGGTCGGCGTCGTGCACCGAGACATCAAGCCCGGCAACATCTTCCTGTCCATGCGCGCCGGCGAGCTCGCGGTCAAGCTGCTCGACTTCGGGCTCGCGAAGTCGGTCCACGTCGACACCACCAACGTCACCCAGGCGGGGATCGTCATCGGCACGCCCGCCTACATGTCCCCGGAGCAGATCGCCGGTCGCGAGCTCGACGCGCGCAGCGACCTCTACTCGTTCGCGGCCGTCTGCTACGAGCTGCTCGCGGGCCGTCGGCTCGTGCGCGCGCGCGACTTCGCGGCCGTCGTCGTCGAGGTCACGCAGCACGAGCCCACGCCGCTGGCGCTGCTGCGGCCGGCGCTCACGCCGATCGGCGAGGCGTTCATGCGCGCGCTCGAGAAGTCCCCGGCGCGGCGCCCCGACGACGTCGGCGCGTGGCTCGACGGCCTGCTCGCGCCGCTGGAGGCGATCGCGGACGGCGACGGCTGGCCCGAGACGCTAGGGGAGGTCGGCGCCGTCGACTCGCGCGGCCTCGGTCAAGCGTCGACGGCGCGCGGGCTCGCGATCGCCGACACCCGCGCGGGCGCGGACTCGCCGGAGGGCCAGACCACCGTGCTCGATCCGGGGAGCGACGCGTGATCAGCCGCCGGCGCTTCAGCTGCGGCGGCGTCGCGGCCTGCGCCTGCCTCGCCTGCGGTCCGGCGCCGAGCGGCGCTACAATGCCGCCGGTGAACCCCCGAGAGCACCGCGCCAACCTCGAGGTCGACGCCCTTCACCAGTTCTTCACCGGCTGGTTCACGGGGCAGCTGCAGCCCCACGACGCGGTGTTCGCCCGCTTCGCGGGCGCGCTCGCCCCCGAGTTCGAGATGATCACGCCGAGCGGCGTGCTGCGCCCGCGCGACGTGGTGATCGCCTCGCTGCGCGGCGCCCACGGCGTGTGGGGACATGACCCCGGGGCCACCATCGAGATCCGCGCCCACCGCTCGACCGCGCTGCCGGGCGGGCCGTACACGCTCGCGCGCTACGAGGAGTGGCAGCGCCTGGACGGGCGCTGGCGCGGGCGCCTGAGCACCGCGCTCCTGCGAGAGGCCGCCGGCGCGCCCAACGGGCTCGAGTGGGTCCACGTCCACGAGACCTGGATGCCGGAGGCGTGACGTCTCCGTCATCCCGTCGCCTGGAGCGACCCACCGCGTGCGGTCTGGTCGCCGCGAGGCGTCGCCCTGGGCGGGTGGCGTGAGCGAGCGTCGCGGCGCTCGGCCCCACGCTCGAGACGCCGCGCGCGCTGTTCGGTCTAGCCGGTCGCGGCCGCGTCCGCGGGGGCGTCGTCGCTCGCCCTCTCGGCGAGCGTGTAGAACACGCGGATCGTCACGCGGGCGCCCCGCGGCTCGGGCTCGAAGCGCACGCCGATCTTGACGTCGTAGTCCTTCAGCAGCAGCAGGATGCCGATGCCCGACTGGACGTTGTCGCGGCTCGCCTCGAGGGTCTCGACGAACAGCGCGTCGAGCTCCTCCGCGCTCGCGCGCAGCAGCTGGCGGACGTGCTGTTCGAAGCCGCGGGCGCGGTGCTTCGACGCCCCGTTCTGGACCTCGAGCATGACCGCGCGCGCGTAGTGACGGACGCGGACCTGGATGCCCGACTCGCGCTTGCGCGAGTACTTGGCGGCGTTCTCGAGCAGCTCCTGAAACACCGTCGAGATCCCGGTCAGGTGCGGCGGCGCGTGCTCGATCGACTGGTGCGTGTACGCGTAGGCGATAAAGCTCGCGACCGTGTCCGACACCAGCCCGCAGCGGCGCCAGTGCGCCGTGAGGTCGATCGGCTGGAGCGTCAGCCCGAACTGGGCCTCGGGGATCATGTCCTCCGGGATGAAGTCGAAGTCTCCGTATGTCCGAGCGCTCATCGTCTCTCTCCTCCGAGGTCGAGGGCGCGCGCGCGCGGCCGGCCGCTCACGCCCTCCTCCTCACCAGGACCATCGTGATGTCGTCGAGCACCTCGCCGCCGTCGATCCACTCGTGGATGCGCTTGTGCAGGTGCCGCATGATCTCGTCCGTCGGGCGCTCGCGGGCCTCGAGCAGCGCGGCCTCGAGGCGCGCGCCGCCGAACATCTCGTGATCGGGGCGCTCGGCCTCCGTCACCCCGTCGGTGTACAGCAGCATGAAGTCGCCCGGCTGCAGCTCGAAGCGCGTCTCGGCGGTGAAGTCCGCGATGTCGTCGATCATCCCGACCATGAAGCCGAGGTCGACCGTGTCGACGCGCTCGATCTCGCCGGTCGCGGCCCGCACCACGATCACCTCCTCGTGCTGGCCGGCGAGCTGCACGACGCCGTTGTGGTAGCGCAGCAGCGCGAGCGTCAGGTTGCGCTGGTCGTTCATGCGCTCCTGCACGTTCTTGTACAGGATGTTGTTGACGTGGTTGAGCGTGTGCACGAGGTCGAAGCGGGTCGCCTCGAGCGCCGTCCGCAGCGCCGCCTGCGACATCAGCATGACGACGCCGGACGCGAGCCCGTGGTCGGTGACGTCGCCGATCACGAAGCAGGTCGAGCCGTCCTCGCCGTGCAGCACGTCGTAGATGTCGCCGCCGACCTCGTCCGCCGCCTCCTGCATCGCCGAGATCTCGAGCGCCGGGTTGGCCGCGAGCTCGGCGTCGCGCGGCAGCACCATCGCCTGCAGCCGCTGCGCGACGTCGAGTTCCATGCCCATGCGGATGTTCTCCTCCTTGAGGCGCTGGCGCTCGCGCGCGGCGATCTGGATCTTGTCGAGCGCGAGCGGCATGGCGTCGAGCACCTTGCCGATCATCCCCGACTGAAAGTACGTCGCCGCGATCACGAACAGCGTGATCGCGACGGAGACCTGGGCGTACAGCGCGATCGGCAGCGGCGCGAGGCTCTCGGCGGCGGCCGCGGCCGCGCGCGCGGCGTAGGCGTCCGGGTTCGCGGCCTTGAGCGCCGCGAGCTCGGCGAGCTCGCCGCGGGTCATCAGCGCGTACGTGAACTCGGGCCCGACGTTCTGGACCGCGACGAAGAGGCTGACCAGCGTGATCGCGCCCCAGATCACCGCCGCCCAGCGGTTGATGACGATGCCCGTCATGAAGATCATGACGATGCTGAGCGAGTGGTCCAGCAGCAGGCTCGTCGCCGTGTTCGCGTTCGCGTGCACGAGCGCGAGGCCGAGCAGCTGGACCAGGAAGATCGAGCCCCACTGCGAGATCGCGTTCCAGCGCGGGTTCCCCTCCGTCCCGCTCAGCAGCAGCCGGACGTTGTAGACGGCGGACGAGACGCTGAACAGGATCAGCGACGGGTACATCACCGCGTCGCGCCCGGGCTGGGGGAGGCGACCGTTGGTCAGCAGCTGCGTCGCGACGAACACGCCGAGCACGAGCGCCGTGAGCACGTTGATCAGGATCACGACGCGGCGACGGGTCCCGCGCGAGGGCTCCTCGAGGATCTCGCTCGCCTGCGAGAGCGCGTCCTCGCGGACCACAGACGACTCGTCAACCCGCATGCCGGATCGCCGTCTCCTCGGCCTGACTCGGCTTGGGCGCGCCCGCGTCCGCGCTCGCGAGCGCGGCGGGCGGCTTGCGGTAGACCTGCGTCTGGATCTCGACGCTGATCTCGCAGCCGGACGAGAAGTAGAGGTCCTGGGCGATGTCGAACTCCTCCTCGAGCTCCTCGCGCTGGCCGAGGAAGGAGTACATACCCCAGGCCGTGACGCGACCGAGGCGGACCTCGTCCTCGAGGAACTCGGGCGTCTCGCTGGCGGCGGTGTTGCGCAGCCGCGTCGAGAAGTGGTGCTCGAGCTGAAGGTCGAAGTCCGCGGCGCGGCGCGGGAGGTGCTCGAGGATCGTCCGGTCACCCTCGTAGATCGCGGCGTGCACCTTGACCATCTCCTGGATCTCCGGCGGGCCGCGGAAGGTCGCGTCGTTGATGTCGACGACGTAGAGGAGCCCGCCGGGCTTCAGCAGGCGGCAGATCTCGCGCAGCGCGAGGTCGACGTTGACGAGGTGGATGAACACGAAGCTCGCGTGGATGACGTCGAAGGACGCGTCCGGGAGCCCCGTCTGGTACGCGCTCGCGACGTGCCACGGGATCTCCGGCGCGGTCATGCGCGCGTACTGCAGCAGCTTCGTCGAGAGGTCGAGCCCGTGGACCTCGTAGCCCGCGAGGCGCTCGTGCGTGCGCAGCAGCGTGAGGTACACGCCGGAGCCGGTGCCGATGTCGAGCAGCCGCGCGGGCGCGGGGGGCAGCGCGACCTTCGCGAGGCGCGCGCGCTGCTCGGCGAACAGCAGGCGGTTCTGCGCCGACAGGCGCGGCAGCTCGTCGGTGAGCGAGAGCGGCGAGGTGTAGTAGTTGAGCTGGACGTGCCCGTCCTTCGGGATCAGCTCGACGCGCCCTTCGTCGTCGAGGAAGCGGATCAGCGAGGGCGAGTAGATCCCGAGCTGGCGCGAGAGCGCCTGCTCGCGCTGGCGCGCGAACAGGTACGCGCGCGGGTAGTCGGGCGGCGGCCGAACCATGACGATCGTCTCGTCGTCACCCTCGCCGACGCGGGCGTGAAAGCGGAACCAAAACAGCCGCCGATACATCCCCTGCAGCTCGCGGTGGGGGCCCTGCAGGATGATGAAGTCGAGCACCGGCTGCAGCGTCTCGAACACGTGGCGGGCGAGGAAGCGCCCCATCAGCTCGGCCAGCTTGGCGCCGCGGTGGTCCGGGTGGACGACGTAGCGACCGTAGTGAGTGACGAGCCCGCTGACCTCCGGGAGCTGCCAGCGTCGCAGCTCCTCGTCCATGCCGTGATGAATGAACACCGCGACGGCCGCGACGAGCTCATCGCCGGCGAAGCCGCACAGGTGGAGCGCCGTCTCGTCGCCCTCGGCGTGCACGATCGACGGGTCGAAGCCCTGCTCGTCCACGAGGATCGCGCGTCGGAGCGACAGGATCACGTCGCGGTGAGTCTGGAACGAGACCCAGCGGAACTGGATCGCCGATGACGCCTTGCTCAACGCGAGTCCTCCCGCGCTCGACGCGACGCACGTACTCGGCGAGAAGTGGTACGCAGCGACTCCAGAACGCCACTTTAGGCTACCGTGCGCGGCGCTTTTGTGTCAATCGAGGCGCGGCCGCGATCGCTCGCGGCGCGTCTCTGCTCCCGGTACCTACAAGCAGATCCGCGAGCTGCCGGGGGGCGTTTTCGTCTCGGGTCGCGCGACGCGGCATCCCGCGCGCGGCGTGGCGAAAGCTCTCAGACGCAGACCTGCTGCGGGCCCCCGGCGCTCGTCAACGCGGCCGTCGGTATGTCGCGCTGACCAGGTCGCTGAAACGCCCGACGCGTCGGTCGACATCGGGCGCTTCGCCGGTGGCCGCGGCGAGCTCGACGCGGTCCCGCGCCCGATCAATCATCGCGCGACGGCAGCGTCGGGCTGGGCGGCCATCGGAGCGCTCCGGGAATTGACCCGGCGCGGCGAGACGCGCGGCCGCTGAACGGGTGAGGCGTATCACGGTTGTTCGGTATTGCCCATCGCGCGGCCGTCCAGCGGCTCAAATTCGGCGACTTGAGGCGTGAATACCCTCCGCGCGCGCGCGGTACGATCTAGGATGACGGAACGCGCGCCCAAGTCGGGCGAAAGGGAACGATCGGAATGCCGGAGAACGAAGTCAGCGGCGGCGCCTACCGGGTTTGGGCCACGGACGAGGACCCCGTGACGATTCACTTCAGCGGCTCGATGCGCCTCCCGATGAAGGACTACGAGCCAGTCTCCAAGCTGCTGGCCGCCGCCCACGAGCGCTCGCCGAACGCGCTCGTCATGGACTTCCAGGACCTGACCTTCCTCAACAGCTCGGGCATCAACATGGTCTTCCGCTTCGTGATCACGCTTCGTCGGCGCGGCGGCGTAGACCTCGAGGTCCGCGGCAAAGAGTCGATTCAGTGGCAGACGAAGTCGCTGACGAGCGTGCGCAAATTCCTGCCCGACGCGCGCATCGTCCTCAATAAGTGACACGCGCGTCAGACGACTCGATTGTCGGGGCTCGCTCGGCTACTCGCGGTCGAGCTCCTCCACGTCGAGCTCCATCGTCACCTGGACGTTGATCAGCTCGTCGTCCTCTTCCCCGTTCGACGCCGCAGGCGGATCGTCAGGCTCGCTCAGCTCGACGGCGATGCGCGCGAAGTAGTCCTTCTTGAGCGTCACGATACCCAGGCCGGACGCCTCCTGATCCTCCGTCGCCGAGTACTCGAGCTGCTCGAGGAACAGCAGATCAGCGTCCTCCGAGCACAGGCGCTCGACGAGGCGCCGGAGCGACGCGACGTGCTTCTTGTTGGAGGTGTTGCGCGTCTGGATGCGGATCGTCGAGCCCTGGTAGATCAGCGCCAGGCTCGCGCGCCGGTGCTTCTCCGGCGAGAACTTCACCGCGTTCTCGAGCAGCTCGTTGAGCACCGTCGAGATCACGTTGCGCGCGGTGTCCTTGTGCTCAAAGTTGTACGCGAGGAAGTCGGCGAGGAAGTCAGCGATCATCCCGCAGCGGCGCCACTGCATGACGAGATCCAGCGGCACGAAGCGGATCACCATCTCGGAGAGGGGCTCTTCGCCTTGCTGCGCGAGCGGGTCGCCGTAGTGCGTCGGATTTCCCATGCGGCCTCGTGCGGTCCTGCGTCGACTCGATCGCGCCCACGCTGACGATACCACCGGGTCGAGCCCGGCGACCGGTCGCGCCGCGCGGACAAAATCGCGCGACCGGAGCCGCGGCGCCCGAGGATCGCCGGGCGGGCGCGAGCGCTGTCGACCGCCGCGAGGCGTCAAGGGACGCCAACGCCGCGATGTCGCGGCTCGCGGCTCGTGCCCGTCTCGCGCGTCGTGATCGCCTAGCTCCCCTCGCGCGTTCGACATGCACGACGTGCACGACGTGCACGACGTGCTCAACGTGCTCAGCGTGCTCGACATGCTCGACATGCTCGACATGCTCGACATGCTCGACCTCGACCCGCTCGACGCTCCGAGCCGCTCGACCGCTCATCACGGGTCGGACGACTCCGGGAGCGCTGTCGGTGCTTCCGCCACACGCTCGCCCCCGGCGAACACCCAGCGCACCAGCGCGCCTCGGCGCACCTCGCTGGCCCCGAAGTAGAGGACCTCGTCGACCAGCGCGCCGCTCGCGTCAAACTGCCGCCGGATCGCGCGCGCCCCCGCGTGATCATACACGTGCTCGACGCGGCGGCCGTCCTCGGCGACGAAGGCGGCCACGCGTCCGCGGGCGTTGAAGCGCCACGCGCCCGCGGGCAGCGGCCCTTCCCCGTCGACGCGGCTCAGCTGGCCGGCTTCGTCGTAGAACAGCCGCTGGTTGTCGACGCGCGTCGCGGCGTGGGGCTGCAGCCCGTCGTAGCCCAGCTCGTGGGCCCCCCGCAGCAGGTTGCCGTCATCGGTGTAGCGCCACGAGAGCGCGCCGTAGTCGGCCTGGGCCGCGACGAGTCGACGGAGATCATCGTAGACGAAGCGCTGATCGAGCGCGGGGCTGTGCGCGGTCGCGCCGACGTGGTCGATCGTCTCCGCGAGCAGGCCCGCAGCGTCGTGGTGGTGGGAGAGCTCGCGCAGCGCGGCGCCCGAGCGATCGCGCGCGGACTCGTGCAGGACGCGTCCCGCCTGGTCCAGCTCGCGGCCTACGGTCACGCCGTCGGCGCGTCGCATGCTCGTCCAGCGACCGAGCGCGTCGTGCTCGATGGACTCCACGAAGCCTGGCACCGCGACCTCGAGACCCCGCGGGCTGTACTCACGCCCCAGCGTCGAGCCGTCCGGGAACTCTTCCTGCGTCGGGCGACCCTGGGCGTCGAAGCTCACGCCGCGCGTGAGCGTGAGCGCGTGGCGAACACCGGCGAAGCGTCGCGTCTCGTGGATGACGCGGCCGCGTTCGTCGTGGAGGTAGTCGACGGCGCCGGCGTCGTCATCGACGCCGACGAGCCGCCCGATCGCCGAGGCCGCGCGTGGATCCTCGAGCGCCCGCCGCGGGTGGTCGTAGTGGTAGCGCGCGCCCCCCTCTCGCTGCCCTTCGGCGCCAAATGACGATGTCGACGTGAGTCGCCCCGCGCGATCGTAGACCCACTCGACTCGGGCGCCCGTGGCGTCGACGCGCTCGATCAGTCGACCCGTGGCGTCGAAGCGCTGGACGATTACGCCGGCGTCGGGCGAGTCGACCGCGCGCAGGTTGCCCGCGCCGTCGCGCTCGTAGAGCGTCTCGTGGCGCTCGGGGTCGACGTGCGCGATCAAGCGATCGGCCGCGTCGTGGCGGTACCGATGCACCACGGCTCGATCCCCGAGCAGGTCCGCGATCTCGATCACGCGCCCGAGGCCGTCCATCGTCGTCCGTCGCGGCGTGTCGGCGTAGCGACCGTCGATCACCCCCGAGAACAGATCCTCGTGATCGCGCTGCTCGCTGCGCAGCGGTCCAAAGCTCGTCTGCGTGACGCGCCCGTCGGCGTCGAGGCGCTCGCGCTCGCGCCCCAGCGCGTCGCGGCACAGCTCCTCACGCGCCCACCCGGCGTCGAGGCTCACCGCCCCGCCGACGTCGAGCGCGCTCGCGTCGACGCGCTGGCCGGCGACGCGCGCAGCGACCTCGCCGTCGACCGCGTAGCTCAGGGCCTCAGCCAGGATCGCGCCCCCGGGCTCGTCGTCCTCCGTGACGCGCTGCCGCAGGCGGCCCAGCCCGTCGAGATGCTGGAGCTCGCGCGCGCGGGCTGCCTCGCCGCTTCGCTGCAGCGCCAGCGCGAGCACGGCCGGCGGCGTCGCGCCGTCGAGGAAGTAGACGTACTCCGCGGTCGGCAGCGCGAGCGTGTCGCCCGGCTCGATGATCTTGGTCACGCGCCCCAGGCCGTCCACGACGACCCGCGAGCTGTGACCTGCTGGATCGGTCATCTCGATCGGCACGCCGAAGCGCGCGTCCCAGCGCGCCGTGACGACGAGCGCCTCCTGTCCCTCGGCGTCGCCGAGCGCGAGCCGCTCCTCGACCGGGAAGCGACCCGCGGCGTCGTATCGCCGGGACAGCGCACCCCCCTCGGCGTCGAGCAGCTCGAGCGTGTTCCCGTGCTCGTCGAGCGTCTGCCGCAGCTCGTCGACCCAGCGCTCACCCTCGATCCAGCGCGCGCGTCGGCTGAGCCCGCCGCGCGCGTCGACCTCGCCCAGCTCGAGCCCGAGCATCGCCGGACCGTCGTAGTAGAACCGGGTGGCGGCGACGCGCACGCCGTCCCCGTCGGCGACCTCGGTCCAGGCGACCCGATCGCGCGGGCCACCTTCGTCCTGCGGCGCGGCGTAGCCGTTCACGGTCACGCGCTCGTCGCCGACCTGGTCGGCGCCCGTCGCCAGGTCGACCTGGCCCAGCTCGCGCTGCTCGAGCACGTTGCCCCACTCGTCGTGGTCCCACTCCGTGCGCACGCGCGCCGCGAGCTCCAGGTCCGCGTCCTCGAGGTGATCGACCTCAGTCGCGCTCCGCCGGGCTGTCATGACGAGCCCGTTCGCGTGCGCGACGACGTCATACTCGTGGCGCTCACGGCGGAGCGCGCCGCCGGGACCTGACGTCGTCTCCTCGACGAGCAGCTGCTTGCGCGCCTCCGACTGCGCGCCGAGGTCGTAGCGACGAACGTCGACGCGCTCGTCGGCGAACGCGTCGCCGGGCCGACGCTCGCGCACCTCCGCGAAGCCACGGAACTCCGCGCGCGTCGGATCGTACCAGCCGTCGCGGTACTCGTACTCGACCACGCGCCGCCAGCCGAAGCCGTCGTCCTCGATCGTGCGCGTGACCACGGGCGTCGGCGTCGGCACGACGCTCGCCCACGGCGAGCCGCTCGCGCGCGCGAGCGCGGAGCGGCGCGCGGCCGACTCGTACTCGAGCTCGAGGGAGTAGCCGAGCCCGTTCTCAAAGCGCGCCAGCAGGCCTGGCTTCTCCGGCAGGAGCTCCCACGCGGTCCAGCGCCCCGTGGTCGGATCGACGCGCACGACGTCGCGCGTGCCGTCGCCGTCGAGATCGCTGAACAGCACGCGCTCGTCGGCTGTCAGCGGCGACCACGGCAGCTCGCGCACGCGCGCGAACACGCCGTCGAGCTGGTTGACGCGCAGGCCCAGCTCCAGGTGACCGACGCGCACGAGGTCGCACGCGCCGTCGCCGTTGATGTCCTCCACGCGCAGCGCGTCCTCGGGCGCCAGCGCCGGGACGCCCTGCATGTCTTCGGGCGCGTCGAACTCGCCGAAGCCGAGACCCTGCGCGATGATCACACGATCCTCCTCCGGGAGGACGCGGACGAGCTCCGCGATGCGGTCGCCGTCGCAGTCCGCCAGCTGCACGCCGGGCTGACCGAGGCGGAGGCCGTCGGGCGGCAGCTCGGCCGGCGTCGGGGGCTCGAAGCGCGACGGATCCTCCGAGTCACGCAGCCAGAGGAAGCCCTCGCTGGCGCCGTGAAACAGGATGTCGACGTGGCCGTCGAGGTTGGCGTCGACCAGCGCGACGCCCTCCGCGTCGAGCGCGACGCTGAGCTCGAGCGCGGTCGTCTCGCTCGCGCCGAAGGGCTGGGCGCCCCCGCCCGCGAAGCTCCACAGCTCCCGAGACCAGGGCCTGGCTGCGCGAGCAGGTCCTCGACCCCGTCGCCGTTGAGGTCGGCGAAGCGCGTCCCGCCGCTGATCGCCAGCGAGGGCGAATCCGCCAGCGGCGTCCACTCCTCGGCGAACTCGAAGTCGCCGTTGTTGCGTCGGTACCGCCACGCGCCCGGCTCGCCGTGGAGGAGATCGGGCAGCGCGTCGCCGTCGACATCGACGAGCGCGACGTCGGGATCGTCGGGGTCGAGCGCCGGCGCGCCGGTCAGCGGGCGCGGCTCCGGGATCGCGTCCTCGAGCGCGCGGTACTCGAGCCGCCACGTCGGCGCCCTCGCGCCGTCCGCGGCCGTCGTGGCGATCTCGACGAGCCGCGAGCTCGGGGACTCGCTGCGCCGCGCGTAGGACAAGGTCGTCGTCCGCGTCGCCGCGTGCTCGGTCTCGCTCGTGATCGACGCGAGCCGGTGGCGAAGCGTGATCGGCCAGCCCGCCGCGCGCCGCGTGACTGGATCGGGGCGCTCCTCATACGTCAGGGTCACGCCGGCGAGCCCGTCGTTCCACGAGATGGCGGACAGCAGCGGCGGGCTGTCGGGCGTCGGGCGGGTGTAGCTGAATTCGATCGTGTTGCCGAACGAGTCCTCGATGGTGTCGAGCTCGAGGCGGAACGCGTAGCCCGCGAGCTCGACGCGGGACTCGGGCCGCGTCCCGAAGGTGTAGCGCGTGCCGTCGACCGTGCGCGCCTGCATCCCGCCGTCGTCCAGCGGCGTGACGACGACCGGGCGCTCCCCCTCGATCCGCGCGCGAAGTTGGCCCGAGGGCAGGGTGACGAGCTCCTCGGGGCGGCCGGGGCCGCGCAGGATCCACGGCGGTTCGGGATCCTCCGGCCTCGCGATCCCCTGTCGCGTCGAGCGCTCGAGCGCGGGCTGCTCGAGCGTCCAGCCGAGCCCGAGCACGCCCGAGCCCGCCCCGGGGTCATGCGTCAGCGCCAGCGACGGCGTGAGCCCCCCGCGGCCCGGCGGCAGCTCGATCGCGTACTCGAGCGTCGCCAGCCCGGTCGACGGGGACACGCTGTGGCGCTGCCCGTGGCCCTCAATCGAACCGGGTCCTTGGGGCAGGTTAATCGCCGTCGCGAGCGTCGCGCTGCGCTCCGCCTTGGCCGGCGCCGGGAGCAGCGCCAGCGCGATGATCGAGGCGATCGAGGCGATCGGGGCGATCGGGGCGATCGGGACGAACGGGACGAACGGGACGAACGGGACGAACGCGCGTCGCGCCGCGCTGACGCGGCGGTGGGCGCGAGGGAGGGGGTGAGGGCGTGCTGGGGTCATGGTGCTCCGGGCGCGAGCAGTCGCGCACACGAGCGGTCGAACGGACGCGCTTGTTGTTGCGTTGCGCCCCAGCAATTCCGCGAACCTGCCCGCGAGTCGGCCGAGCGCGCGGGAGTGGCCGACGTCTGGGCAGTCTTGTCCCAAGAGACATGTTTTGCAGGGCGTCCGGCCACGCGGCCGAGCGCGACGAGCGTTGCCCGCGGCCGACCGCTGTGATGTTCTCTCAGGACAACCTAGGGGGCCGCGTGCGAACACAACTCAAGACTGGATTACTCGGCTGCACGGGCGTCGCGCTCGCGCTGTTCACGATCGCCGGCTGCGGCGACAGCGACAACACCTCGACGAGCTCGGGCACGGAGACGGAGACGGAGGGCACGGATCCGGGCACGAGCGCCGGCTCCAACTCCACCCCGGCGACCGCCACGGAGACCGGCGGGAACACGATGTCCGGCAGCGACACCGACGGGCAGACGACCGGCTCGGCGACGGATATGACGACCGACTCGACCGCCGGCCCGACCACCGCGACCGAGTCAACTGACGGGACCAGCACGGACTCGACGACCGAGGACGTGACCGTGTCGAGCACCGACCCCACGACGGGCCCCACCTGCGAGGACATGTGCGACGGCGTCTGCGTCAACGGTGAGTGCTGCGATCCCGATACGGTCTGTGGCGACAGCTGCTGCGGCGGCGACGAGGTCTGCGCGTTCCAGCAGTGCGTCGTCCCGGGCGGCGACTGCGTGACGGGCAGCGGCTGCGCCGACGGCGAGTACTGCGACGACTCACCCCGTCTGGTTCAGGCCACGGAGATGATTGCGATTTTTAGGACACGTGGGCCGCGTTCCCGGAGCGCGCCTCGTCGCCTCCTCGAGGCCTGGTGTGCGCGAGCGCCCAGACGGCACGAGCGCGCCGCGAGGGCTCCAGCGCGCGAGCGGCCGACGCGAGCGGCTCGTCGCGTCGGGACCGACGCGCCCGCAAGGCGCCGCGCGAACGCGGCGCGCCGCGCCCTCGGGACGAGGACGCGGCGCCAGGTTGGGGGTCCCCTGGCCCAGCGCGCTGGGTCAGGGGCGCGTGATCACTGCGGCAGGATGACGCCGCAGCAGTCCGGGTTCTGGATCTCGCCCAGACACTCCTGCACGTAGTCCGGATCGTCTTGATCGATGCACGGCATGCAGCGCCAGCGGAAGTTGTCGAGCGCGACCGCGGAGGCGAGCGCCGTGTCACCCATGTCGGACACGAAGAAGTAGATGTCGAGGTTCGTGCCGCTCTCGATGTTCTGGTTGACCGGCGTCCAGTCGGTCGCCGCGTGGGTCTCGTAGCCCGTGCCGGCGAGCTGGGGCTCGTTGCACGAGAAGCCCGGGCCGGCGCTCCCGAAGTTGGCGCAGGTCTTCGACCCCTGATTGACCGGGACGTTCGACCAGTGCGAGTGCAGCGCGGTGATCGTCGTCGGCTGGTTGTTGATGACCGAGATGTTGCCGGTGAAGCTGTCGGTCACGACCCACGCGACGAACAGGTCGTTGAAGGTCGTGTTGACGTACGTCGGCCACTCGGACGAGAAGAACGCGAAGTCGAAGGAGTAGCCCTCGGTCAGCGCCGGCGCGGTCGCCGAGAACGTGAACCAGATCTTGTCGTTCGGGTCGTTGCCTCCGATCTGCCACTGCTGCGCGAGCGTGTTCGAGTCGTCGGCCGCGTTGATCGCGGCTTGGTTCGGCCAGTTCGGCAGGAACTGGTTGTCGTCCGGGTTCCCGTTGCTGCCGCAGCTGACCTGGGAGTTGTTGGGCAGCGTCAGCTGGCCGTTGCCGTTCGGCTGCGCGAAGGTGCAGGAGCCCATGAGCAGGAACGAGTCGCCCTCCTGCGGGTCGTAGTGGCTGCCGTAACCCGAGACGATGCGCCACGAGTTCCCGTCGACCGCGTTGAAGCTCTGCGAGTTGATCTGGATCGACTCAAACGGGTTGTTGCTGCACTGCACGCCGATCGCGTGGAAGGGCGCGAGCTCGTCGTTTTGGTTCAGGTTGTTGTCGCAGCTGACGTAGTCATCGGGCGGCAGGCACTCGATGGCGGGCGTGAGCGTGCAGTTTGGCTCGCAGCCGTCGAACTCGACGTCGTTGCCGTCGTCGCACTCCTCGTCGAACTCGGGCACGCCGTTGCCGCACTCGCTCGGCGTGAGGGTGCAGTCCGACTCGCAGCCGTCCGCGGGGACGTCGTTGCCGTCGTCGCACTCCTCGCCCATCTCGAGGACGCCGTTGCCGCACTCGATGGGCATGTCCTCGATCATGCAGTTCTCGTCGCAGCCGTCGCCGGGGTCGACGTTGCCGTCGTCGCACTGCTCGCCGACGTCCTCGACGCCGTCGCCGCACTCACCCGACGGGATGAGCATGCAGTTCTCGTCGCACATCCCGCCCGGCATGCCGTTGTTCCCGCCCTCGTCGCACTGCTCACCGGGCTCGAGGACGTCGTTGCCGCACACCGCGTCGCCGTCGCCGTCGCCGTCGCCGTCACCGTCGCCGTCGCCGTCGCCGTCGCCGTCGCCGTCGCCGTCGCCGTCGCCGTCGCCGGCCGTGGTGCTGGCGCTGTCCGTGTTCCCGCCGGGGCCCTGGCTGGTCATCGCGCTGCTGTCGCTGCCCGAGGTCGTGTCGCCCGAGTCCGAACCCGCCGACGGGTCCGTGCTGTCCGTCTCGGTCTCTGCGCTCGACGCCGAGGTCATCGAGCTGTCTCCACAGCCAGCCGCGAGCGAGACGCTCATGAGGCCGACGCCGAGGAGCCGCCATGTCTTAACGTTCTCAAGCTTCATCCCAGTCTTCCCCCGTTGCGCGCTCCGGCGCCGCTTCGTCACCGCCGTGACGTGGATGTTCGCCGCCAGGCCCTACGACCAGGTTGGTACGGGACGCGACAGCCCCTCGAGTTGTACCACCGATGTCGCGCGCGTGGCTTCGTCGCGTCGCGCCAGGCCGGGGGGCGAGGCGGGCCGCGGGCCGCCTCACCCCGCGAGCTGGGCGTGGCGAACCACTCGCGCCGAATCGGTGTTCTGACGCGGGCGCGGCGTGACGACGCCGCTCCGCAGGCGTACACACCAAATATGTACACGCCTGACGATCTCGTCCCCGCGCTGACCGCCTTCGTCGACGATCAGCTCTGGACCGCGCGCGCGCCGTTGCGGTTTTACGGCGTCCCGATGGGCTGCCGCATGACCGTGTGTCGACTCGCGGACGGGCGGCTGCTCGTGCACTCGCCGATCAAGCTCGACGCGATCAAGCCCCAGCTCGACGCGCTCGGGGAGATCGCGTTCGCGGTCGCGCCGAACTTCATTCACCACCTGTACATGGGGCCATTTCTCGAGGCCTACCCGAACGCGCGGCTGTTCGTCTCGCCGAAGCTCGTCGCCAAGCGACCCGACCTCCGGGCCGAAGGCGTCCTGGGCGACGCGCCGCCGCCCGGGACCTGGGGCGAGACGCTCGATCAGGCGATCGTGCGCAGCGGCACGGTGATGGACGAGGTCGTGTTCCTCCACAGGCCGTCGCGGACGCTGATCCTGTGCGACCTGTGCGAGTGCGTCCACGCCGACGCGCCGCTCGGGTGGCGGATCATGGGGCGGCTCGCCGGCATCTACGAGCACTACGGGCCGCCGCTGGACATGCGGCTGAGCTTCCGCGATCGCGCGGCGCTGCGCCAGTTCGTGACGCGCGTGCTGTCATGGGACTTCGATCGCGTCGTGCTCTCACACGGGAACCTCGTCCACGCTGCCGGAAAGGACATCTTTCGCAAGGCGTACGCCTTCTGCCTCTGACCGCTCAGCCGCGCACGCGCGTGAGCCGAAGACGTCGCCGCACCACCTCCTCGAGGCCCAGGTCACGGCGCGGCCTCCGACCGCGACCGTCGCTCCGCTCAGCCGCGCGCGGCGAAGTTCGGCGTCTGCGAGCTCGGGCCCCGGACATGAGGTCGCGGCGCTGGGGCTCTTCGGACCGGAGGCGGTCGCGCGCCTCGGCGCCGATCACCTGGTCCTGCGTCCTCGTGATCACGATCTCCGTCCTCACGTTCTACGATCGCAGCCGCGATCAGCTGGTGAAGCTCACGACGGGGCGCATCGCCTCAGCGAAGCTCCAACGCGTGCGTCGATGTTCCTGCTACGCGCCGCAGCCTGCACGGCGCCACGCGTTCCCTCGCGCCCCCCCGCGTGCTCCCTCGAGTGCTCCCTCAAGCGCTCGTCCGCGCGCGTCGACGCTCGCGGCCGGCGTCTGAGGGCGCGGCGCCCAGGCGTCGCTCGCCGCGTGGGTACTGCGACTACTCCCTCGGAGAGGCCGGCGCCATGATGTGCTCGGAGGGCTCGGACGCGACCGGCAAGTGCATGCCGCTGCCGCCGGACTGTGAGCCGCAGCCCGACCCGATCGATCCGCAGACGCTCAACTGCCTGCCGGTGTGTCAGAAGGATCCCACCGCGGACTTCGACGCCGAGCTCAAGTACACGATCAGCTCTGACCGCGTCATGATGCCGCCGATCGTCCTGCAGCTCGACGACGACAACTGCGACGGCGTGATCGACGAGCGCGACGATCCCGAGGTGATCTGGAGCTCCTTCATCGGCAGCTCGTACAACAACAACGGCACGCTGCACGCCGCGTCGATCACCGACGGCCAGGTCGTCGAGAAGTGGTCGGTCAACCCGCAGTCGAACCGGATCTGGCCCGGGCGCGCGCTCGCGGGCGGCGACCTCGACGGTCAGCCGGGGCCCGAGATCGTCGCCTGCCAGGAGGGCTCGGGGGCGCGCGCGTTCCATGCTGACGGATCGGACATGTGGACCACGGGCCCGGGGCCGTACTGCGATCAGCCCTCGATCGCCGACCTCGACGGGGACGGGTCGCCCGAGGTGCTGCTCTCGGGCGCCGTGCTCGACGGGGCGACCGGCGCCGTGAAGTTCACGTTCCCGGTCAACAACGGCACGAGCTGGTGGCGCGAGAAGGCGATCGCGGTGGACGTCGACGACGATGACGCGCTCGAGATCGTCACGGGCTCGCGGGTCTTCGACTCCGACGGGACGATGCTCGCGGACACGGGGCTGACGGGGACGTACCCGTCCGTCGCGGACCTCGACGGGGACGGGTCGCCCGAGATCATCGTCGTCGCCAACCTGGGCAAGAACCTGTTCGTGCACCACATCCACGTCTGGCGCTACGACGCGAACATGCCGGGGAACTTCGAGATCGTCCGGCAGGACGTCGACATCAACGGGCCGCTCGCCATCAACCTGTGCCCGTCGAACAGCAACGGCTACAGCGGCGGCGGCGGGCCGCCGACGGTCGCGGAGTTCAACGGCGACGGGACGCCGGATGTCGGCGTCGCGGGCGGCATCGGCTACGCCGTGTTCGACGGCGCGAAGCTGATGGACCCGAACACGCTCAACGCCGACACGCTCCTGTGGATCAAGCAGACGCAGGACTGCTCGTCGTCGTTCACCGGCAGCTCGGTCTACGACTTCAACGGCAACGGGCGCGCGGAGGTCGTGTACGCCGACGAGGAGGTGATGCGGATCTATCGCGGCACCGACGGCGAGATCCTCGCGGAGATCTGCAACACCTCGGGGACGCTGCACGAGTACCCGCTGGTGACCGACCTCGATCACGACGGCAAGGCCGACCTCGTCGTCTCGTCGAACAACTACTCGGGCTTCACGTGCCCGGGCAGCAACACCAAGACGACCGGCGTGCGCGTGTTCAGCAACGTCGAGTGGACGCGCACGCGCAACATCTGGAACCAGCACGCCTACCACGTGACGAACATCAACGACGACGGGACCATCCCGGCCGTCGAGCCGAAGAACTGGCAGGAGCCGGGGCTGAACAACTTCCGGCTCAACTACATCGACGAGCCGTTTGCGCTCTCTGATCTGGTCGTGACCGAGGTGTGGGCGGAGTGCGGCGACCCCTACACGCTCGTCGCGCGGGTCCGCAACATCGGGCGCGCGGAGGTGCCGAAGGGCGTCACGGTCGGCATGTACGCGGGCGACCCGGATCTCGACGGGGTGCAGCTGGGCCAGCTCGACACGACGAAGACGCTGTACCCGGCCGAGTCGGAGGACATCCGCTTCGAGCTGCTCAACCCGCCCGCCGACGTGGTGGACGGCTCGACGCCGGCCTTCGCGGTCGTGGATGACGGCGGGCAGGCGCACACGTGGTCGGAGTGCCGCCCAGACAACAACAAGACGGAAGGGACAGGTCTCTGTCCATGAGCCGCGCGGGCGCGGGCGGCTGACCTCGTCCGCCGCCGCCGCGCCGCCGGCTCAGCGCGGGAACCGGCCCTTGCGTTTGCGCGGCCCCGCAGGCTTGGGCCTGCGCTCGCGCTCGCGGGACAGTCGCCCGCGTTCCGGGGCCGTTCGGGCGCGGCGGGCCGCGGCGCTCCGAGCAGCTCCGCTCGCGTCGCGGTCGCCCGCGTCGCTCGATCGGCGCGCCGCCCCGCGTGATCGCGGCGTGGCGGTGCTCTGGCTCGCCGGGCTCGTCCTCGGCGACGCGCGCGGCGAAGGCGTCGGCGACGTCCTGCGCGATCTCGACGCGCGTGTCCTCAGCGCCGATGTCGAGCGCGCCGACGTGCTGGCTCGAGATGCCGCCGCGTCGGCACAGCTGCGCGAGCACGCGGGCCGGGGTCGCGCCTCGGCGATGACCCCACGCGAGCGTGAACAGGACGAAGCGCTCGTCGCCGTCGCGCGGGGGCCGAGCCTCGGCGCGCCGCGACTCCGCGACCTGCATGGGCTCGCGCGGGAGCGGCGGCTCGGCGAGCACGAGCAGCCGCGCGACGAGCTCGGCGGGGTCGTACTGCGCGAGCAGCTTCTCGGCGTACACGCGCTGGGCGTCGCGCACGGGCGTCTCGTCCGACATGGCCTCATGAACACGTCGGCGCGCGCGCTTGCTCAGCGCCTTCTTGATCTTCGCGGCGCTCGGCAGCTCGGTCCACTCGGCGTCGACGCGCGCGCGCTCGAGCACGCGCTGGACGTGCCGCTCGTCCCTGGGCGCCGCGAGCAGCACGCTGCGCCCCTTGTTGCCGGCGCGCCCCGTGCGGCCGGCGCGGTGCGTGTAGGTCGTCGCGTCGCGGGGGAGGTCGACGTGCACGACCGTGTCGATGTCGGCGACGTCGATGCCGCGCGCGGCGACGTCGGTGGCGATCAGCGTGCGGACGATGCCGTTGCGGAACGCGCTCAGGGTGCGCGTGCGCTGCGCCTGCGGCAGATCTCCGCTCAGCGGCAGGGTCGAGAAGCCGTCGCCCGCGAGCTGCTCGGCGACCTCGGCCGCGTCCGTGCGGCGGCGGACGAACACGAGGCAGCGCGCGCCCTGGACCAGCAGCAGCGTGTTGACGAGCGCCGCGTACTGGTCGCGCGCGCGCACGAGGTGGACGACGTGCTCGATGTCGACGTTCGCGACGCCGAGCGTCGTGCCCTCGATGCGCAGCGCGTCGGGGGCGAAGCGCTCGGCGAAGCGCCGGACCGCGGCCGGGAAGGTCGCCGAGACCAGGTGACTCCGGCGGCTCTCCGGGAGCGCCTCGACGATCGCGTCGAGCTCGTCGCGAAAGCCCATGTCGAGCATCTGGTCGGCCTCGTCGAGGATGACGTGCTCGGTCGCGGCGAGGCGCAGCGCCCCGGCGCGCACGTGGTCGAGCAGGCGCCCCGGGGTGCCGACGACGATCGCGGGCCGCCGCGCGAGCAGCTTGCGCTCGCGCCCGATGTCGGTCCCGCCGGTGACGACCGCGATGAACAGGCGCTCGATGTCGGCGTACAGCCAGCTCAGCTCCGAGCGGACCTGGGCGGCGAGCTCGCGGGTCGGGCACACGATCAGCGCGAGCGGCCCGGGCCGCGGCTCCCCCTTCACGCCCGCGTGGAGGCGCTCGATCAGCTCGTCGGCCAGCGCCATGCCGATCGCGACGGTCTTGCCCGAGCCGGTCTGGGACGAGATCCGCAGGTTGGCGCCGCGCGAGGCGGCGTCGAGCACGGCGCGCTGCACCGTGGTGAGCTCCGTGAAGCCGCGCCGAGTCATCGCGTCGCGCAGCACGGGGTTTACGCCGCGAAACG
This sequence comes from Myxococcales bacterium, assembly GCA_020633295.1. Classification (GTDB taxonomy): domain Bacteria; phylum Myxococcota_A; class Polyangia; order Nannocystales; family Nannocystaceae; genus JACKDW01. Next base: position 136,792 of record JACKDW010000003.1, read on the forward strand.
CGTCGGGCGCGTCCGCGGGGGGTTGTTCGTCTTGGGTCGGGTCCGGCGTCACGTGCAGCGTCTTCGCGGTTCGGGGTGAACGTCGCGGAGTACCGCCCCTTTCCGCGCGCCGCAATCATCGCGGGGTCAGTTTCTTCGCCGGCCGTGGAGATTGCCCACGCGGGGCTCGTCGCTTGAGCGCGAGCTCACGCGCGCGCTAGCATGCGCGCGTGCGTATGCAACGAGCCGGCGCCGGGCGAGGCGCGCCCCAGGACGCTTCGTCGGGCGCCGCGACGGGTCGTCGCGGGCGCCTGGGCCTGCTGCTGACGCTCGCGCTCGCGGCTCACGTCGCGCTCGTGCTCTACGCCTACCCGCTGCGCGTCGTCTTCGGCGAGCTGCCTCTGGGTACACCTGATTATCAGACCCACTACCACCAGATCTCCACGCTGCTCGCCGCGCCCCCGGGGCTGGGTCGGCTGTGGGTCTACGACCCGGGGCTGCTCGCCGGCTTCCCGACCGGGCTCGTGTTCGACGTCGACAACAAGGCGTACTTCCTGTTCGTGCGCGCGCTGACCGGGCTCGGGCTGTCGACGCCGGTCGCGTTCAACCTGTTCCCGGTCGTCGTCGCCGCGCTGGCGCCGGCGTGCCTGTGGCTCGCGGCGCGGGCGCTCGCGCTGCCCGCGGCGGCGCAGCTCACCGCCTACGCGCTCGGCGTGCTGCTGTGGCACATGGACCCGACCGCGCACTTCTGCTGGATCGGCGGGATGATCTCGTTCGCGGCCTGCTCCGCCCTGGCGATGCCCGTGCTCGCGCTGTTCGCCCGCCTGCTCCAGGACGACCTCCACCCGCGGGCGCGCGAGCGCGACGCGCCGACGAGGGCGGGCGCCCGGGCCCGCTTCGCCGCCTTGCTCGTGGGGCTGCCGCTCGCGCTGCTCCTGCACGCGTGGGCCTTCGCGATCCTCGCGGCGCCGATGATCGCGGTCTACCTGCGGCGCGCGCGGAGCCTCTCGCGAGCCGGTCACGCGCGGGTCTGGGCGCTCGCCGCGGCGGCGCTCGCCGCCAACCTCTACTGGCTCATCCCCGCGCTCGCGCACCTCGAGCTGATCACGCCCTCCGCCGCGGTCGGGCAGGCGACCCCGGCGTACCTGCTCTCTGACCTCGTCGAGCGCGTGATCAACGAGGTCAACACGGGGCCGCTCGAGCAGCACACGCTCTGGCGCTTCGCCGCGCTGCTGTCGGCCGGCGCCGGGCTGCTCGCCTGGCGGCGCGCCGGCGCGTCGGCGCGCTGGCGTCTCGAGATCGCCGCGCTCGCGCTCGCGTGGCTCGGCTTCCTGACCTACTTCGGCGCGCTCGTCCCCGGGCTGAGCGCGACGGAGCCCTACCGCTTCGCGATCCCGATGACGCTGTGGGCCGGCGTGATCGCGGCGCCCTGGCTCGCGCGCCAGCTCTCGCCGAGCTCGCTGCGCGCGGCCGGTCGCGAGGCGCGCGTCGTCCTGCTCGCGATCGCGGCGCTGCTGAGCGCCCGCGTCGCGCATGAGCTGCTGTACTACCTGCCCGAGCTCGCGCGCGTGCAGCGGGCGCCCGCGCCGGGGGAGCGACCCGACATCGGCAGCAGCTTCCGCGCGCAGGAGGTCTCGATCGAGTTTCGCTACGTCGCCACGCACCTCGAGCACACCGCGACGCCGGTCGGGCCCGGCGAGGCGCCGGGGCGCGTGCTGGTCCAGTGGTGGCCGCTCGCGGAGTACCTCGCGTGGTCGACCGAGCTGCCGATCATCGGCGGCTTCCCGGATCGAAGGCTGGTCTTTGAGACATCCAATCTCTATCACCGCGGGTTCGCGGATCCGCGTCGGCGCGACGGCGAGCTCGCGGCCTACCTCGCGCGCTACAACATCCACTACGTGATCACGAGCCCGCCGCCGGACCCGCTGATGCACGCGCGGTCGGACCTGCTGGAGCCGGGGCCCGCGCTCCCGGGGATGTACCAGGTGTTCCGCGTGCGCAGCCCGTCGACCTACTTCGCCGCCGGGCGCGGGCGCGTGCGCACGGCGCTGGGTCGCGTCGACGTCTGGGACGCCGTCCCCGACCCGGAGCGCGGCGAGCTGATCTTGAAATTTCACTACATGCCCGAGCTCGTCTGCACGCCTGACTGCGCGCTGGAGCCGGCGCCCGTCGACGACTCGTCCGCGGCGTTCATCCGCGTTCGCGGCCAGCCCTCACCGCCGCGCGCGTTTACGATCGCCGACGGCGGCGCCGTGCTAGAGCCGCGCGCGTCCGGGTGACATCGCGCACCGCGTGCCCGCGACGCGCGACGCTCGTGAACGCGACTGCTACCATGAACCAGCAATGAAGCGCGTCTCTCCACGATCCTGTCGTCGCGCGCTGCGGGGGGCGCTGGGCGTCGCCGTCGCGCTCGCCGTGGCCGCTCCGGCGCCGCGGGTCCTGGCCGCCAGCCTCGCGCCGAGCTCGAGCGACGAGCGAGTCAAGCGCGCCGAGGAGCTGTACGCCAAGGGCACCTCGAAGTTCGAGACCGCCGACTACAAGGCCGCGATCGAGCTGTGGAGCGAGGCCTACACGGTGGTCCCGGCGGACCCCGCCTACGGCGAGATCAAGGCGCTGCTGCTCTACAACATCGCGACCGCGCGCGAGAAAGCCTTCGAGGTCTACGGCGAGGTCTCGGAGCTGCGGCAGGCCGAGATCCTGCTCGGCAACTTCGAGAAGAGCATCCCGTCGATCTACCAGGAGGAGTCCGAGCGCGCGGCCGAGCTGAGCAAGGTCCGCGAGCGCAAGGCGAAGATCGCCGAGAAGATCGCCGCCGCGACCGCCGAGGATCCGGAGCCGGAGCCGGAGCCGGAGCCGGAGCCGGAGCCGGAGCCGGAGCCAGAGCCAGAGCCGGAGCCGGCGGAGCCCGAACCTGACCCCAAGGCCAAGCTGTTTATCGGGCTCGGCGCGGGCCTCATCGTCGTCGGCGGCGCGGGCCTCGGGCTCATGGCGGGCGGGCTCGTGATCGGCAGCCAGGCCAACGACATCTCCGAGCTCGGCCCGCTCGACCTCCAGGAGCGCGAGGATCAGTTCGCGCGCGGGCGCACCGGCAACGCGCTCGCGATCGCCGGCGGCGTCGTGGGCGGCGTGTTCCTGGCGACCGGCGTCGCGCTGCTCGTGGTCGGCAAGCAGAAGCAGCAGCGCAGCGCTCGCGCGGCGCTGACGCCCGCGCTCGGCCCCGGCTTCGCCGGTCTGCAGCTCACCGGTCGCTTCTGAGCGCGCGGGGGCGCGCGACGTGGCGGGTACGCCCGGGCGGTCAGCCTGGGCGTTGACCGATGATCATGATGTCGTCGATGTACCAGCCGACCGTGGTCTCGTCGACGCCGGCGTCGCCGACGCAGTCACCGGAGCAGTCGAAGCCCGCTTCGAAGATGATCACCGCGTCGTCGTCAAAGTCGATCGACGTCATGAAGTCTTGCAGGTCGTAGACCGCGGACTGCCAACCACCCGGGAGGTCGGCGGCGACGTTCTGCTGGGTGTACCCGCGCTGGCCGGCGAGCGGGTTGCCCTCGCCGGCGCCCTGGCAGTAGGTGCCGTCGCCGATGTCGGTGAGGCCGTAGGCCTCGTCCATCTTGGGCAGCGCGGGCGGCACCATACCCACGCCGCCGATCTTGAGGTTGCCGCCGTCCCCGTTGGAGTTCGCCGGGTACCCCGGCGGCATGGTGCAGTTCGGGTAGTACCAGCGGTGCCGGAACAGCAGGTACAGCTCCTCGACGTCGGGGTCGAACTCGCTGAGGTCGATCGGGAGCGACTGCATCGCCGCGATGCCGGCGATCTCGGGGGACGGCCCGGACCACCACAGCGGGTTCCCGGGCGAGATGTCGTTGTTGACCTCGGCGTTCCAGGACTGGAAGTTGTCCGGGTTGCCCTCCGGCGGCATCTTCATGAACGACGTGTTGTTGTTCGCGCCGTTATAGAAGTACAGGCGCTCGCAGTCGATCGTGCACGAGAGCTCGTCGATGTCGTCGTTGCCCATCACGAGCTCGTCGATGTCGAGGTTGTCGACGCCCTCGTCGCACAGCTCGCCGGCGGCCTCGTTGAGCACCCCGTCGCCGCACGCCTGCGCGGTGCAGTCGATGTTGCACGCGGCGGTCTCCTCCTCCTCGCCGGGGTCGCAGTCCTCGCCGGCGGCGGCGTTGGTGATGCCGTCGCCGCACGAGCTGATCGTGCAGTCCACGGTGCAGTCCTCCGTCTCGCCGCCGCGGTCGCACTCCTCCCCGGGGTCGACGACCCCGTTGCCGCAGCTCGCCGACGTGCACGTGGGCGTGCAGGTCGCCGAGCCGTCCGGGCCGTCGTCGCACGCCTCGTCGAGGCCGACGACGCCGTCGCCGCAGACCTGCAGCGTGCAGTCTGACTTGCACGCCGCCGCGTCCGCGTTGGCCTCGCCGTCGTCGCACTCCTCGCCGTGTGAGCTGTCGACCAGGCCGTTGCCGCAGAGCTCTGCGGGCGTCGTGCCGCAGTAGCCGTCCGCGTTGCAGCTCTGGCCGCCGCCGCACTGCGCGTCGTTCTCACACGGGAGCCCGCTCGCATCCGAGCCGTTGAAGCAGCTCGAGGTGGCGGCCGCGAGCCCCGCGCCTATCAGGAAGAAGAGGACATGTCGAAGCGGCGTTTGAGTCATCGGTCGTGAGCGGTCGAGGAGCGAGAGAGCGCGCGTCGGGACCGGCAGCGCGACGACGCGATTTCAGTGTACCCGCGACGCAGATTCGTGGGAAGCAGCGCGCATGGAGAGAAACGTTCGACGCGCGTGCACGCGCGCGCGCGGGCCGGCGCGCGTGCCTCTGATGTTGTAGCTTCGTGGGGGGAGAAATCGCTTTGCTTCAAATATTTAGACACTCCCGGGCGTGGGTCGTGGTCCTCGCGGCGCTGGCGACAGGGGGCCTCGCGGGCTGCGGTGACGACGTGTGCGAGACCGAGTCCGAAACGGAGATCACGGGGACGAGCGGCTCGACGAGCGCCACCGAGCCGACCAGCACCGGCCCGACGACGAGCACCGGCGAGGTCACCTCGACCACGGCCGGGACCGCGATGACGGACCCGAGCACCAGCTCGGCGAGCGCGACCGAGACGACCGGGACGACCGAGACGACCGGCAACGACTTCATGTGCCTCGACAGCGGCGAGCTGTGCTTCGTCTACGCGTTCGCGTTCCTCGAGGGCGCGCGCGTCGGCGCGCTCGAGCTCGGCGAGCTCGTGGACGGCGGCGCGCTCGACGTCGTCGTCGGGCTCGAGGACGGCTATCAGATCTGGTCGGGCGCCGGCGGTGGGAGCTTCACCGAGACGCCGAAGGTCCTGCTCGACAACGCCGTGCTCGACATCGTGGTCGCCGATCTCGACGGCGACGGGGACAACGACATCGCGTTCACGCAGAGCGCGAGCGACTCCGTCGAGATCCACGTCAACGAGGACGGGCTGTTCTTCCCCAACGACATGGTCTCGGTCGTCGGCTTCCCGCGCGCGCTCGCGATCACGGACGTGAACAACGACATGAACCTCGACCTCGTCGTCGCGGCCGAGCTCGCGGGCGGCGTGAACCTGCTCATCGGCAGCGGCGACGCGACCTTCTCGAACTCCGTGTTCACGCCCGCGGGCAGCGCTCCGCTCTCGCTCGTGCTCGCGCCCTTCAGCGGCGGCATCTTCGACGACATGCTCGTGGCGAACTTCGGCGGCGACACGATCGGCTACTACCCCGGCGAGATGAACGGCTTCGGCGACGAGAAGGGCGTCGGGATGATCGCGGGCCCGCGCGCGCTCGCGGTCGGCGACTTCGACAACGACTTCAACCTCGACTACGCGGTCTCGGGCGAGGGCAACGACGCGGTGGGCGTCGCGCTCGGCACGGGCGTCGGGACGTTTGATACGCTCGATCTTTTCGCGGCCGGGCTCGATCCGCGCGCACTCGTTGCGGCCGACTTCAACAACGACCTCGCGCTCGACGTCGCGGTCGCCAACCGCGGCGGCGACGACGTGACGGTGCTGCTGGGCGACGGCACAGGCAAGCTCGGCGTCGCCCAGCCCGTGTACAGCGTGTTCGAACCGTCGGCGCTCGCGGTCGCCGACCTCAACGGCGACGGCGGCCCGGACCTCGTGATCGCGAGCGACGGCGCCGTGGCCGGCGGCGTGACCGTGATCGTGACGAAGGGCGCGTGAGCTCGCGCGACGCGGCGGGCTCGGCGGCCGCGCGCCCGCGCGCGTCATCGCTCGACGAGTTCTGTTAATATCGGGACATGTCACTTAGTTTATGTTTGAGAATCTCGGCGGCTACGCTGGGGACGCTCGCGCTCGCGGGCTGCAGCTCCCCTGACGACTTTCGCCCCACCGGCGACACCGACACCGGCGGCAACAGCCAGAACGGCGCGACCGACGAGAGCCCGGGCACCTCCGCGGCGACGAGCGGGGGCCCCGGCGCCAGCGACACCGACGCCGTCACCGCCACCGCGTACGAGACCGACGGGAGCGGGACGACCTCGGGCACCGCGGGGCAGGCGGAGACCACCGACGCGAGCGGCCTCGCGCCGTGTCAGTGCGACCCACCCGTGAGCTGCGGCGCCGGCTTCTGCCACGCGGCCTGCGCGGACGAGGAGGAGTTTCCCGCCGAGTGCGTGTGCGAGGCCGGCGTGATCGACACCCCGGCGACCTACGGCTGCCACGCGTGCGAGCCCGTGGTCGGCGGCACGCACAACATCGATCTCGCCGTCCAATCCGTGAACGGGCGGATCTTCATCAACGAGAGCAACGACCCGCCGCCGATCGACCTGCAGAGCTCCGCGAAGCTGTACCTGCTCGACCCCGGCTCCGGCGACACGGTCGTCGGGGGGCTGACGAACGAGCTCGCGTTCGACACCAAGGCGATCTCGGGCGTCTACGACGTGGCCTACTCGATCGTCAACAACAGCGAAGACGCGCTGCCCTGGAACTCGCGCGCCGCGATCGAGCGCGTCGCCGTGACCGAGTTCCGCGACGAGCCTGACGTGCGGGACGTCTACGTGAGCTCGACCTTCCTGGGCGGAAAGTTCACGCTGAACGTCGACGGCCAGGCCGGCGTCGAGCCCGGCGACGGCGGCGACGACGGCAACATCTACCTGCGCGATCGCGTCACCGGCGACTCGGTGCTGCTCGGGAGCACCCACGACAAGTCGTACACGGGGCGGCGGGTGCTCGCGGGCGAGTACGACGTGGTCTTCGAACTCGAGTCGCCTGGCTCGCTGATGCCGCGCAACCACGTCGTCGTGCTGCCCGAGAGCGCGGAGGTGACCGCCAAAGACGTGACCGCCGAGCTGCTCGACGTGGAGATCCCCGTGGTCGAGATCAGCGGCACCTTCCTGCTCAACGGCGGGCCCGCGCCCGGGGAGGTGAGCGACCACGGGCTCGTGATGCTGCGCGACCCCGTGACGCAGGACGTCTTCGAGCTCGGGCGCACGAGCGACGGCACCTACAAGCTGCGCGTCGTCCCGGGCGTCTACGACGTGCTGTACACGGGGCTCGCGTCGACCGGCGAGATGCCGATGAACGCCGGCGCGGTGATCGGCCAGATCAAGGTCGGCGCCGGCGAGCTCGTCAACGACATCAACATCGCGGCGACGAAGGTCTCCGGCGCCATCACGATCGACGGCGCGACGCCGCCGGAGCTCGCCAGCGACGACGGCGAGCTCTGGCTCGAGGGCAGCGAGCTCGGGCGCGTGCGCCTCGGCAACACCAGCGACCTGACCTACGACGCGAGCGTGATCGACGGCGTCTACGACGTGTATTACACGCAGCAGACCGCGAGCGAGCTCGCGCCCGTGAACACGCACGCGCGCCTGAGCGCCGACGTCACGCTCCCCGACGGGCTCGGGTCGATCGACATCTCGACGACGGTGGTCAGCGGCGTGTTCCTGCTCGACGGGGCTGAGCCCGCGCTGCCGGGGCTAGAGGACGCGCGCGTGTACCTCAAGGACGAGCTGACGGGCGACTCCGTGCTGCTCGGCTACCTGTCCGAGGGGGACTTCTCGCGCCGCGTCGTGAAGGGCGACTATCAGGTCTACTACTCGCTCGAGGCCGGCGGCGGGCTGCTGCCGGTGAACCTCAACGGGCGGACCGGGCAGTCTGTCTCGGCGACCGAGGAGCTCTTCGACGACGGGCACGAGCTCGACGTTCGCCCCGTGCAGCTCACCGGCTCGCTGCTCTTCAACGGCGGGCCGCCGCCGACGGACGCCAACGACTACGGGCTGTACTACCTGGTCCATCGCGACACCGGCGACGAGATCTACCTCGGCAGCAGCGTCGATCAGCAGTACAGCGTCAACGTGCTCCCGGGCGAGTACCTGATCTACTACCGGCACGGCTACACCGCGGCGACGAAGAACGAGTCGCCGCGCAACAGCAACGCGCTCGTCGGCTGCGTCGAGCTCATGAACCCGTAGGGCTCGCCGCGGCAGGCGTCTCGCGGACGGCTCGGGCGCGCGCCGGACACGGCGCGTCGCCCGTCGTCCGCGGGTGAAATTGCGCCGCGTCTGTCTCCAGCGCGTCGTCGATCGCGGCGCGACGGCGCGTGAACGTGGTCCGGATCACGCGGTCGCTCGTGTCGCGCGCGGCGGACGTCCACGTCGCGCGCGGACCTGTTCCGCGCCGGTGTATGTGCGCCTGTCTGCTATGATGCGGGCATGCCGCGTAACATGTCCCTTATTTATGGTAGCGCGCTCGCGGGCGCGCTCGCGCTCGCGGGCTGCGATAACTCCGACTCCTCCACGGGCAGCGGCGGCGAGACGGACGGCGGCACCTCCTACGACAGCAACGGCCCCGGCTCGAGCGGGCCGGGCCCGACCACAGACACGGAGGAGCCGTCGACGTCGTCGTCGTCCACCACCAGCGGCGATCCAGAGGTGCAGTACTGCCCCTGCGAGTGGATCGACTGCGGGGACGTCGGCGAGTGCGACGGCCCGGTCGAGAACCCGGAGCGCGACGAGCCGACGTGCCTGTGCCCGGAGGGCGCGCTCGAGCTCGGGCACGCGTGCTTCTCGTGTGATCCGCAGGCCAGCTCTGGCGACGCGCACCCGCTCAACATCGACGTGCGCACGATCGAGGGCCGCGTGCTGCTCGACGGCGACGCGCCGCCGACGGACGAGGCCGAGGCGGGCGCGCTGAGCATGCGCGACCTCGACAGCGGCGACTACATCGAGCTCGGCTCGACGACCGCCGGCGACTTCACGGCGCGCGTCGCGACGCGCCTGTACGATCTCTACTACTCCGTCCAGAGCAACGTCAGCGGCGAGGTGCCCGACAACACGCTCGCGCGCCTGCGCCGGATCCCGGTCGACTTCTCCAGCTCCCCGGTGCCGCAGGAGGACGTCGTCGCCGAGCTGCGGACGACCGTGCTCTCGGGCTCGCTGCTGGTCAACGACGAGCTCACGCCGAGCGGCCTCGACGACTACGGCGTGCTGCTGCTGCGCTCGCCCGAGTCAGGGGACGAGCTCGAGCTCGGCCCGACGAGCGCGCAGTCCTACGAGCTGCGCGTGCTCAAGGGCGTCTACGAGATCATCTACGAGGCCAGGAAGCCTGGGCCCGCCATGCCGGCGAACTCGCGCGGCCGCGTCGGCGAGCTCGAGATCGGCGCGGGCCAGCCGACCGAGGTCACGCCGATCACGATCCCCGTGGTGAAGCTGTCGGGCGCGGTGACCATCAACGACGCGCCGCCGCCCGGGGACAAGAGCGACTACGGTCTGCTCTACCTGCGCGACGCCGCCAGCGGCGCGCTGACGCTGATCGGCGAGACGAGCGCGCAGAGCTACGCGATCAACGTCCTCCCCGGCGTCTACGAGATCATCTACTCGAGCGTCGTCTCCGGCGTGACGCCGCACAACAAGCACGCGCGCGTCGTCGGGCCGATCCCGGTGGGCGCGGCGCCGGCGATGGCGCTCGACATCAACATCCAGACGACCCCGGCGCTCGGCGCGATCACGGTGAACAACGCGGCGCCGCCGACGAGCGCGGCGGACGACGGCGTGCTCACGTTAGAGGGCGTCGACGGCCTCGGGACGGTGGTGCTCGGGAGCACGCGCACGGGCCTGTACACGAAGTCGATCATCCCGGGCACGTACGACGTCTTCTACACGCAGGAGACCGCCGGCGCGGTGATGCCCCAGAACACCCACGCGCGCGTGCTCGCGAACGTCCCGTACGGCGCGCTGCCAGTTAACGTGGACATCCCGGTCATCACGGTCTCCGGCGCGCTCTCGCTCAGCGACGGCGCCGAGGCGATCAGCGAGCTCGAGGACGGGCGGGTGTTCCTGCGCGACGAGAGCGTCGGCGACTCGGTGCTGCTCGGCGCGCTCAGCCAGGGCACGTACTCGCGTCGCGTCATCCCCGGGGCCTACACGGCTCACTACGCGATCGAGGCCGGCGGCGCGGTCGTGCCGGCGAACGGGGACGCGCGCGTCAGCGACGCGATGACGATCGACGTCGACGCCCCGGCGCTCGACATCGTGATCCCGGTGAGCGACGCGGCGGTCGCGGTCACCTACAACAAGAAGCTCCCGCCCACCGATAAGGTCGACTACGGCGCGATCTACCTCGAGAGCGTAGACAGCGGCGACGAGCTCTACCTCGGCGACACGACCGAGGGGACGGTCTCGCGTCGAGTCGTCGCGGGCTCCTACCTGATCCGCTACCGGCACCGCGTGGGCGGCGACAACCGGCTCTCGCCCCTGAACAAGAACGTCGCGCTCGACTGCGTGACCTTCACGGAGTAGCCGCGGCGAGCCGCGCGTCGACGCGATCGTGCCACTGACTCAGCGCGCCCTCGAAGGTCGCGAAGCGGAAGTGCGCGTTGGCGCCGGCGTCGAGCCCACGCTGGATCTGCTCGGCGAGCGTCCAGTCCTCGTGCAGCGTCTTCTTGGTGAACTCGTGGTTCGCCGCCCAGAACCCGCGCGCGCGCTCGCTGAAGCCCTGGGCGCCGGGGTCCGGCACGAGCGTCGAGACCTCGATGAGCGTCTGATCCGGCGTGAGCGGCGTGACCGTGATGACGTCGAAGTGTCGCTCCTGCACGAGCACGGACGCGTTGGGGAACACGCTGTAGAGCACGTGCGAGGCCTCGCGGATGCTCCAGCGCTCGCGGGGGGCGCTCGCGAGCGCCTCGATGTCGACGCGCGGGAGCACGAGGCGGAAGTGGTCCCCGAGGCGTTCGAAGGTCGAGCCGGTGTCCTTGAAGTAGCCGCCGACGGTCTCGCGGTGGGCGACGCGGAAGTGGTAGGACTCGAGCCCGCCGTCGACGATCAGCTTCCAGTTCGCGCGCCAGACCCTGCGCTCGACGGCGAACACGACGCAGCTCGTGATGCCGAACGCGGTGAGCTCGTCGAGCAGCGCGCGCGTCGACGCGTCGCCGAGCGGGTCCGCCTCGTCGTCGCCCGCGCGCGGCGTCGGGCAGACCCACAGGAAGCCGGCCGCCTCGGCGCAGGGCAGCTCGACGAGCCGCGTCCGCTCGACGTCGAGGGACGGGAAGCCGTGGCGGTGTCGCGCCGACGCGAGCGTCCCGTCGAGCCGGTACGTCCACGCGTGGTAGGGGCACACGAGGCGCGAGCACTGGCCGCGCTCCCGCAGCTCGACGGTCGCGCCGCGGTGACGGCAGACGTTGAGGAACGCGCGCGCGCGCGCGTCCTCGCCGCGCGTGAGGAGCACCGGCGTACCGACGAGCTCGCGCGTGAGGAAGGCGCCCGCGCTCGCGAGCTCGCTCTGATGCGCGACGAGGTTGAGCGAGGCGCGGAACAGCACGTCGCGCTCGCGACCGAAGCGCGCCGCGTCGGTGTACTCGGCGACGGGCACGAGCCGCTCGGCGTCGTCGCCGGCGGGCGGACGGCCGCGCGCGTTGGCGACGCACTCGTCGAGCAGGCGGAGCTCTGTCTCTCGGTCCATACGCGAGGGTAGCGGGTCCCCGGCGCCGCGCGCCAGCGCGGAGCGAGTCTAGTTACACTGCGGGTGGCTCGCGCAGTCCTGGCACTCGCAGCCTTCGAAGTACGGGTGGCACAGCCCGTCGTTCATGCACTGGTTGCCGCGGCAGTAGTTCTGATCGGTGCAGTCGGGGCACACGCAGTCCTCGTCCTGCGTGCACTCGCCGTCGCCGTCGCAGCCGTCGCACACGCAGGTCTCGGGGTCGTACTGGTCACACTGCTGCTGCGGGAGCTCGGCGCACATGACCGCGTCGCCGTCGCCGTCGCCGTCGCCGTCGCCGTCGCCGTCGCCGTCGCCGTCGCCGTCGCCGTCGCCGTCGCCGTCGCCGGCGGAGTCTGTCTCGTCGCCGAGGCAGACGCAGGGGCCGTACGACGCGCCGTCGTCCGCGCAGATCTGGGCGCCCATGTCAGCGTTCACGCAGACGCACGGGATGCTCATGCCGGGGACGCACGCGCCGACGCCGTTGCTCGAGTTGCTCGCGTTGCTCGCGTTGCTCGACGCCGAGTCGCTCCCTCCCGTATCGGTCGCGCCGCTCGTCGTCGCGTCGCCAGTGCTCGCGCTGGCCTCCGTCTCCGCGCCGGCGTCCGACTCCGAGCCCGTCTCGGCGCTCGAGCTCGCGTTGGTCGTGCTCGAGCTGTCACCGCACGCGGGGAGCGAGAGGAGCAGGGGGACCATGAGGAGCCGCGCGCGTCGCATCTCGAGATGGTACGGGGCGAGTTCATGGTATAGGCAAGTATTTTCGGCCGCGAGCGCGGGCGCGGAAGCGCGCCGCCTGGCGTCACGTCGCGCCGCCATTTTGAGATGGCTTTTTAACCATGTTATGCGCGCCAGCGCGCCGGCGCGCACGCGCGGCGTCGACTATGCTCGAGGCCGTGCGCTCGCCTGCTCCCGGGATCCGAAGACGCGCGCTCGTCCTCGGCGCGACCGCGGCCGCGGGCGCCTCGCTCGTCCCCGGCGCGGCGCGGGCGAGCGCCGCCGCGGTGCTGGTGATCGGCGGCAGCGCGATGTCCGGGGCGCTCGGGCGCGTCCTCGAGGAGGACCTCGCGGGGGCCGGCTACACGACGCGACGCGAGGCCAAGATCTCGTCCGGGCTCGCGCGGCCCGACTTCTTCGACTGGCCGGCGCGCGCGCGCGCGCTGTACGGGGAGCACGCCCCGGCGGCGACGATCTGCATGTTCGGGGGCAACGACGGCCAGGGCCTGCACATGGGCGCTGACGCGGAGCCCCCGTGGATCCGCTGGCACGAGCCGGGCTGGTCCGAGGAGTACGCGCGCCGGGTGGACGAGCTGCTCGACGCCGTCGCGCCCGCGGGCGAGCGCGTGTTCTGGATCGGCATGCCGATGATGGGCACCGAGGAGCGCACCGCCAGGATGCACCGCCTCAACCAGATCGTGCGTCAGCGCGTCGGGCTTCGCCCGCGCGGCTACTTCCTCGACACGTGGGCGCTGCTCGCCGACGAGCGCGGACGCTACGCGCGGACGATCCGGATCGCGGGCCGTCGCGTGACGGTGCGGGCGCAGGACGGCGTGCACTACACCCGCGGCGGCGCGCGGGTGCTCGCCGATCACGTGGTGCCGGCGGTCCGCGCCTCGCTGCAGGCGTGAGCGCGCGCTCGACTCCCTGCCCGCGCGCGTCGTTACTCGCTATGCTCCGGCGCACTGAATGGGCGCGGGTGAAGACAGCGGCGACGGTTCCGCGGGGTCGACGAGCGGCGCCGAGCTCCTCGTGATCCCGACCATCCAGCAGAACGTCCAGGACAACTGGGAGCGCACGCTCGGGGTCGGGCGGCCGCTGTTCCACGCCGCCGAGCTCGTGCGCCCCGGTCAGCGCTTCGAGCTCGTCGTCATCCTCGCCCGCTACGCGCGCGACGCCTCGGGCGACGCGCGCGTCGAGTACGACCTCGAGCTCCGCGGACCTGACGGCGTCGCCGAAGACGCGGCGCCCGTGATGGCGCGTCGAGGGCTCACGGCGCTCGTCGGCCCGGCTCCGGCGCAGCTCCAGCTGATGCTCGCCGTCGAGCGTCCGGAGCTGGTCTTTGATGCAGACGCGCCACACGGCCGCTACACCGCGCGGGTCGTCGTCCACGATCGCGTCGCGGGGGCGCGGCGCGTCGGCGAGGCGACGCTCGAGCTCGCGTCCCTGGCCGAGGGCGCGCCGTTCGAGTCGTGCGCGTCCGCGGGCCAGTGGCTGTCCTCATACTACCTCGCGCCCGATCCGGCGCGCGCGATCACGGCGCTCGCGTCGCTCGAGGGCGAGCCCGAGGGCGAGCGCGACGCGTGGTGGCCAGCGCCGGTCATCTCGCGCGTCACGCCCTTCTTCGTCGAGGTCCTGCGCGCCAATCCGTACCTTATCCCGACGGCGCTCGACGGGCTCGCGCGCGGCGAGCCGGGCCAGCGGCTGCGCGCGCTCGAGGTGCTGGGCGTCCTCGACATCCCGCTCGGCGAGCGCGCGTCGACGCTGTCAGGCGAGGAGCTCGCGCGCTACCGCAGCGCGCGGGACGGGGCGCCCGACCCGCTGCGCGACGAGCTCGCGGCGCCCGAGCACCTCGACATGCTGTGGGCCGCGTTCTTCGCCACGGGCCGCTACGCGTACATCCGCCGCCTGGTCGACGCGCTGCGCTTTCGCGTGGATCTCGGCGCGAGCCGACGCGCGCGCCGGTGGTTGTTCCGGCGACGAGACGACGCCGCGATCCTGCGCGAGGCGATCTATCGCGCGGCCGAGTGGTCGCTGACGGTCAACGCCCGCGATCACGAGCTGGTCGCGTTCTATCTGCTGCACCTCGCGCGCTACGACGACACGGTCCCGGGCGAGCTGCGCTCGCTCGTCGCGTCGTGGTTCAGCGAGCCGTGACGCGCCGCGACGCGACGCCGCGACGGCGCTACGGCGCGGCCACCTGGATGAACTCGACCGCGTCCTCGAGCTCCGGAAATTCATCCTCGCGGCTGCCGATCCCGAACCGCGCGCCGCTCGCGAGGCGCACCTCGAGCTTGTGGTCGCACAGCGGCCGCGGGTTCTCGATCAGGTGGTAGGGGACGCCGGCGTCCTCGAGCGCGGTCAGCAGTCGCGAGCAGCTCACGCGGCGCTCGCGACGCTTGCGCGGGCGCTCGCGCGGCTGGGTCTGGTCGGGCTCGGTCAAGATCCACGGGTCCACGCGCAGGCGCGCGCGCTCGGGCGCATCGGCAGCGGGATGTAGTCGCACCAGATCATCCACAGCGACGAGCCCTCGCGGTCGACGCTGAAGTGCAGCTCGAGGTCGGCGTAGCGCCAGATGTTGGAGTCGCGGCTCCACACCCGGGCGCCGCTGTGGAAGTCAGGCTCGCCCAGGCGCGCGGCGGTCTCGCGCCGCGACGCCCTGACGCCCACGCCCGCGATCGTGCCGGTGCGCATCACGTCGAGCATGTGGACATCGATCAGCACGCCCGCGCCCAGTGTACGCGAGCGTGCGCGCGCGCGCGCGGCGCGCGGCTGCTCATCGCGCCAGGCCGCGCCTGCTCGTCGCGCCAGGCCGCGGCTGCTCATCGCGCCAGGCCGCGCCTGCTCGTCACGCCAGGCCGCGGCTGCTCATCGCGCCAGGCCGCGGCTGCTCATCGCGCCAGGCCGCGGCTGCGCGCCAGGCCGCGGCTGCTCATCGCGCCAGGCCGCGGCTGCTCATCGCGCCAGGCCGCGGCTGCTCATCGCGCCAGGCCGCGCCTGCTCATCGCGCCAGGCGCGGCTGCTCATCGCGCCAGGCCGCGTCTGCTCAACGCGCCTACTTGTCGCGCCTACTTGTCGCGCCTACTTGTCGCGCCTACTTGTCGCGCAGCTCTCGCTTCAGGATCTTGCCCGTCGGGCCCTTGGGCAGCGCGTCCATGAACTCGTAGATCCGCGGGTACTTGTAGGCCGCGAGCCGCTCCTTGCAGTACGCGAGCAGCTCCTGCGCCGTGCACGTCGCGCCGGGCTTGAGCGCGAGGACGGCCTTGACCTCCTCGCCGAACTTGTCGTGCTGCACGCCGATGACCGCGGCCTCCGCCACGGCGGGGTGCCCGTAGAGCACCTCCTCGAGCTCGCGCGGGTACACGTTGTAGCCGCCGCGGATGATCATGTCCTTCTTGCGGTCGACGATGTAGTAGAAGCCCTCCGCGTCGCGCGTCGCGATGTCGCCGGTGCGGAACCAGCCGTCCTCGCTGATCGCCGCGCGGGTCGCCTCCGGGCGCTTGTAGTAGCCCAGCATCACGTTGTGGCCCTTGATGCAGATCTCGCCGGCGGCGTCGGGCGCGTCGACGAGCTTGTCGTCGGCGTCGACGAGGCGGAACTCGACGCCCCAGATCGGCGTGCCGATGGAGCCGGCCTTCTTGGGGCGGTCGAGGTGATTGAAGCTGGCGACCGGCGAGGTCTCGGACAGCCCGTAGCCCTCGAGGATGTTGACGGAGTACTTCGCGTCGAAGGCGTTCATGACCTCGACGGGCATCGCGGCGCCGCCGGAGCAGCAGTACTTGAGGCTCGAGAGGTCGTACTTGTCCGCGCCCGGGAAGTGCAGGAGCGCGAAGTACATGGTCGGGACGCCGGAGAACAGCGTGACCTTGTTGGCCTGCATCAGCGTGAGCGCGGCCTCGGTGTCGAACTTCGGCAGCAGCACCACGGTCCCGCCGCCGAGCAGGATCGCGTTGTGCATGACCGTCTGGCCGAAGCTGTGGAACAGCGGCAGGACGGTGAGCGCGACCGTGTCGGGGCCGAGCGGCAGCAGCCGCGTGCACACGTACTGCGCGTTGTAGAACATGTTGAAGTGGCTCAGCGTCGCGCCCTTCGGCCGGCCCGTGGTGCCCGAGGTGTAGAGCATCACCGCCGGGTCGTCGGGCATGGTCGCGGGCACCTCGGTCACGGGCGCGGCCGCGGCGAGCAGCGCGGACATGTTGTGCGCGCCGTCCGGAGCGCTCGTGTCCTTGGGGTCAGCCTTGGCGACGATCAGGTGCTGACACTGCTCGACCCGCTGAAACCCCGCCTGCGCCTGGGGCAGGAAGCCCTCCCACACGATCAGCGCGACCGCGTCCGAGTCCTCGAGGTGATAGGCGATCTCGTCCGGCGTCAGCAGCACGTTGAGCGGCACCACGGGGCTCGCGGCGTAGTGGCTGCCGAAGTACGCGATCGTGAAGTGCGGGACGTTGGGCAGCATCAGCGCGACGTGCTGCCCCGGCTTGACGCCGAGCTGCTTGAGCGCGCCCGCGAACTTCTGGGCGGCGCCGTTGATGTAGGCGTAGGGCAGCTTGGTCTCGCCGATGACGACGGCCGGCTTGTTGGGGTGCTTGCGGGCGCTCTCCCGCAGGATCGTGGCGAGGTTCAGGCTCATGACGGCTCCTTCAAGGTCGCGCTCGAGGTCGCGTTCGGGGTCGCGTGGGCGGCCGCGCGAGGCCGCGTTCGCGGTCACGCGCCGGCGTGGGCAGCCCGCGCCGAGCCTACCAGACCGGCGCGCGGGCCTGTGTCATCATCGGCGCCCCGGAGCGTCGTGTTCAGCAAGGCCCCCCCCTCCACCGGCGTCGCCAGGCGGCGCGGCCGATCGAGCGTCACGCCCCCCGGGGGAGCAGCGCGGCGCGCTCGCTCGGCCTGCGCGCGCGGGGGCGGTCGAGCGCGCGTGGTGCTCTGCGGGCTCGCGCTCGCGTCGGCTTGCCGGCCGTCGGCGAACACCGCGGTGCCGTGGGTCCTGCTCGACGATCAGCTCGGGCGCAGCGTGACCACGCCGAGCGGCGCGACCACCCAGGTTCGCGCGAGGCGAACGCGGCTGCACGTGCAGCTCGACAACGACGGGCTCGCGCGGGCGCTCCGGATGCGCCCTCGCGCCCTCTGCAAACGCGGCGCCGCGCGCTCGCGCGCGCGCCCTGAAGACGCGCCGCGGCTCGTGCTCGTCGGGCGCGCGCGCTGGATCGACGCGCCGCCCGAGGGCGCGCCGTCCGTGCTCTCCGTCGCGCTCGCGCCCGCCGGCGACGCGATCGCGACGGCCCGCGGAGATGTCGTCGTCGAGCCCGACGTTCCGACGCCGATCGCCCTCGAGCTGCCCTGGTCGCTCGCGGGGCACCCCTGCGCCTGCGAGGCCGTCTGCGCCTCGCGCTTCTCGCTGGACTCGCGGTGGTTTCACGGCGTCGCGGGGCACCTCGAGCTCCGCTGGTACGTCGTCGCCGACGGCGAGGAGCGTCTGCCGATCGCGCTCGGCCCCGACGCGGTCACCGTTGGCTTGGAGAGCGTGCTGGAGGAGCCGCGGTGAGGCGCGGCGGCGGGTCGCTCCTGTGCGCGCTGTGCCTGGTCGCCTGCGTCGCGCGCGGGGACGCGCGCGCGGGCTGGGAGCTGGCGCAGCCCGAGCGCGCCGGCGGCTCGCTGCAGCTCACGCCCGAACATCCGCGCGCGCGCGCGCGCGTGTTCCTCGAGACGACCGCTGGAGAGCGACGCCCGGCGTCGCGCTGCGAGGTCCGCGTGGTCGGGCGCGCGCGCTGGCGCGTGCCCGGGGGACCCGCGCGGGATGACGTCCCCGGGGTGGTGCGCGTCTCGGCGACCCCGATCACGTCGGCCGGCGTCTCGCCCTGGGACGTGCACACGCGCTCGGCGGCCGTGGTTCGCCCCGCGCGGGTGAGCGAGCTTCAGCTCGTGTTCGACTGGGATCTCGTCCACGGCTGTCCCGTGGATCAGGCGTGCACGTGGGCCTTCGAGCTCGAGTTCGAGTGGTTCCACGCCGGCGCCGACGCGCTCGAGCTCGAGTGGACGATCGACGCGACGCTGCGCGGCGAGCACTGGCGCGAGGTCCCGGCGCCGCGCGGCGCGGGCGTGCGAAGCGTGGCGCCGCCCGCCGTCGAGGACGCGACGAGGACGTCGGCGGACAGCTCGGGAGAGGCCGGGCGGGCGACCTCGGGAACGACCTCGGGAGCGACCTCGGGAGCGACCTCGGGAGCGACCTCGGGAGCGACCTCGGGGGCACGGGAGGTCGCCGACGACGTCGCCGCGGTCGGCCCGAAGCGCTGAACAACCGTGACGCGCGGCTCTCCCGGCGCGCGCGTCTGCTACCGTGGCGGCGATGCAGCGTCCCTCGTCGCGCCCGCGGTTTCACCTCGCGTTCCCGGTCCGTGATCTGGCGGCGACGCGCCGCTTCTACGCCGAGACGCTCGGCTGCGCGCTCGGCCGCGAGAGCGCGCGCTGGATCGACTTCGACTTCTTCGGCCACCAGATCTCCGCGCACCTGGTCGATGGAGAAGGCGAGCTCGAGCCCGTCAACGCGGTCGACGGCGACGCCGTGCCGGTGCGCCACTTCGGCCTGGTGCTCGAGTGGAGCGACTGGGAGGCGCTGGTCGAGCGCCTGCGCCGCGCCGGGGTCCCGTTCGTCATCGGCCCGCGCGTGCGCTTCGCCGGCAAGCCCGGGGAGCAGGGCACCGTGTTCATCCGCGACCCCTCGGGCAACGCGCTGGAGTTCAAGGCGCTGCGCGACATGGACCGGCTGTTCGCGCCGCAGGAGCCCGACGAGCACGACTGAGTCGCGCGCGCGGTCGCTGCCCCGCGCCGCGCTACTCGAGCTCGATCGTGCGCGTGTCGAGATCGACGATGATCGCCCCCGGCAGCGCCTCGAGGCGCGCGCAGGCCTCGGACATGACCTCGATGTAGCTCAGCTCGTTGGTCGAGCCGCTGCTGAGGCGGATCGCCTGGGCGCACGCGCGGATCGAGGCGCGCGCGCGCCTCGAGACGGAGCGCTCCTCGGCGATCGTCAGCGCGAGCGCGACGGCGCGCGCGACCTCCTCGGGCTCCAGGATGACGGCGCGCGCGTAGTTGCCGAGCCCCTCGAGGTACACCGCGTCGAGCTCGAGCGAGACCGCGAAGCGCACGTCGTCGCGAGCCTCGAGGCGCGCGCGCAGCTCGTCGCGCGTCAGCGGCGGGGCGGGCGGGAGCAGGATGAGCGCGAGGCTCGGGTAGAAGTTCATCGCGCGCGCGCACCGGCGCGCCGCGGATCCGCCCCCCACTCGCGGGCCAGGCACCCGAACACGAGCGTGTCGCACCACTCCCCGCGGATCCACTCGTTCTCGCGCAGGTGACCCTCGCGCACGAAGCCGAGCCCTTCGAACAGCGCGATCGAGGGCGTGTTGCGCGGGTCGACGTTGGCCACGACGCGGTGAAGCGCGCGCCGTGAGAAGCGGTCGTCGAGGAGCCTCGTCAGGGCCTCGCGCGCGAAGCCGCGTCCCTGTCGCGCGGGCGCGATCGTGATCCCGAGCTCGGCGAGCCGCGCGTCCGCGGCGTCGACGTAGAGCGCGCAGTCGCCGATCAACGCGGCGTCGCCTTCGAATTCGATCGCGACCTGCGTCCACTGACCCTGCTGAAACATCGGTCGCGTCGCCTGCTCGCGCACGAACGCGAGCCCCTCGGCGCGCGTGAACGGCTCCCACGACTGGTAGCGCACGACCTCCGGGTCGTTGTGATAGGCGAGGAAGGGCTCGAGGTCCTCGACGCGGAATTGCCGGAGGCGCAGCCGCGTGGAACGCAGCGAGAAGGCCGGCGCGCCGCCGTCGTGCTCCTTCGACCTCTCGTCCGCGCCGCGCATCGTCGCATTCTACCGACGTCGCGCTCGCGCGGCTCGCTCCGTCGCGCGTGAAAATTTTGAGCGCGTCCGCGCCGCGGCGTCGGCGACGAGCCGCGCGTCTGAGCGCCTGCGGCGTAGCGTGCTTACTACGCGGGCTCGTCCTCCGCGCGCGGCGCGAGCTGATCGCGAAGCGAGCGCGCCCAGTCGCTGAGGTTGCTCAGCGTGCTGCGCAGCAGCTCGTCGCTCGTCGACAGCTCGCCGAGGGTCCGCGTGAGCGCCTGCCGAGCGCGACGGATCCAGGTCTTGGCCGTCCCGAGCGGGATCTCGAGCACCGCGGCCGCGTCGGCGGCGGTCATCGACTCCCAGTACACGAGCTCGAGCGCGACCTGGTAGTTGAACGGCAGGCGTCGGAGCGCCTCGAGCAGCAGGCGCTGCTCGTCACGCCGGGCCACGATCGCGCTCGGCGACGGATCGAGCGCCTGGACCGTCACGACGTCGAAGTCGATCGGCGCCGGGTGCCGGCGACGCGCGCGGTACAGGCGGCACAGGAGCCGGTACGCGATCGCGAACAGGTAGGTGCGGAAGCTCGCCTGCTCGCGGAAGCGCTCGAGCCCCTCCACGCACGCGAGGAAGGTCTTTTGGACCAGGTCATCAGCCGCGTCGTCATCGACCTTGTTGCGGAAGAACCGGGCGACCGCAGCGTAGTGGCGCTCGAACAGCTGCTCGCCGGCGGCGCGATCGCCTCGCCTCCACGCGCGCGCGAGCTCGAGGTCGGTCATGCAGGGAGTATAGGCGCGCGCGGGCTGGGTGCCCCCGCGCGGCGGAGCGCGACCGGAGAATTTCAGACTTTCTCCCGCGTCGTGAATCCCGGCGCGGGGGGCCGGGAACTACGACCCCCGGAGTCCACAGTCATGCCCGCGATCCTCACAGCCCCCTATCCCGAACAAGCCCCTACGCCCGCCTCCGGTACACTCCTCTCGTCCTTGCGCAGCCCCGAACACCCACACCCCGCCGAGTCCGCCTGGGCCGCCACCGAGGTCGCGCTCCCGGGCGCCGCGCTCGCGCATCCCGACGTCGAGGCGAACGCGGACGATCGTCAGCGCAAGCTATCGATCAAGGCCCTGCTCTTCGGCGACGAGCCGCCGCCGCGTCGCGTCGGCCGCTACACCGTGCTCTCGCGCGTCGGCGCGGGCGGTATGGGCGTGGTCTACTCGGCCTACGACGAAGCGCTCGAGCGGCGGGTCGCGCTCAAGCTCGTGCGCGCGAGCACCACCGCCGACGAGGACGGCGGCGATCGCCTGCGTCGCGAGGGCCGCGCGATGGCGCGGCTCTCCCACCCCAACATCGCGCAGATCTTCGAGTTCGGCGAGCACGAGGGGCAGGTGTTCGTCGCGATGGAGTTCGTCTCGGGCGAGACGCTGACGCGCTGGCTCTCGCCCGACGACGACGCGCGCCCGCAGCGTCGCGCGTGGCGCGAGGTGCTCGCCGTGTTCATGCAGGCGGGGCGCGGCTTGGCGGCGGCCCATGACCAGGGGCTCGTGCACCGCGACTTCAAGCCCTAATCAAGAGACCCCGCTAGAGCCCGCTCGAATATACGAGAATGGGCCCTAGCGGGGTTTCTGCGCGTATCTGGTCTCGCACGAGCACGCGGCCTCACGCGGAAATTTGCGTCACGTTTGGCATTTTCTGGCATCCATCACGGCCCGCGGCGAGCGGGCATGTCTAGCGTGCTCGTGGGCCCGAGCCCGTCCACGCCCCGCGTTCGCATCGCGCCCACGTCGAGCTGGCCGTCGATCGCCCACGCGTCGAGCTAGCCCACGCCCGCGCCCGCGCGCGCACGTCGAGCTGGCCGTCGAGCCCGGCGTGCTCGTCGGTCTCGAGCGGGCGCCCGGCCCGTCCACGCCTGCCCGCCCGGCGCGCTCGCGCTCGCCCACGTCGAGCTAGCCGTCGAGCCCGGCGTGCTCGTGGGCGATAGGCACATTTGTGCCAACTGGCATACGAGTTTGGCGTGCTCGTCGGCCTCGAGCGGGCGCGTCGAGCCTGTCCACGCCTGCTCGCCCACGCCCCGCGCCTGCGCGCGCACGTCGAGCTGGCCGTCGAGCCCAGCGTGCTCGTCGGCCCGGAGCCCGTCCACGCCTGCGCTCGCGCTCTCGCCCACGTCGAGCTAGCCGTCGAGCCCGGCGTGCTCGTGGGCGATAGGCACATTTGTTAACTGGCATACTGAGCCCGGCGTGCTCGTCGGCCTCGAGCGGGCGCCCCGAGCCTGTCCACGCCCCGCGCTCGCGCGCCCACGTCGAGCTGGCTGTCGAGCCCGGCGTGCTCGCCCACGCCCTGCGCTCGCGCGCCCACGTCGAGCGAGCCCGGCGTCGGCCTCGAGCGGGCGCCCGAGCCCGTCCACGCCCGCCCGCCCGCGCTCGCGCTCGCCCACGTCGAGCTAGCCGTCGAGCCTGGCGTGCTCGTGGGCACAGGCACATTTGTGCCAACTGGCATACGAGCCCAGCGTGCTCGTCGGCCCCGAGCGGGCGCCTCGAGCCTGTTCCGCCCCCGCGCTCGCGCGCCCACGTCGAGCTGGCTGTCGAGCCCCGCGTGCTCGTCGGACTCGAGCGGGCGCCTCGAGCTCTGTCCACCGCGCGCCACGTCGAGCTGGCCGCTCGCGCGCCCACGTCGAGCTGGCCGTCGAGCCCGGCGTGCTCGTCGGCCTCGAGCGGGCGCCCGAGCCTGTCACACGCCCGCGCTCGCGCGCCACGTCGAGCCCTGCGCTCGCGCGCGCACGTCGAGCTGGCCGTCGAGCCCGGCGTGCTCGTCGGCCTCGAGCGGGAGCCTCGAGCCTGTCCACGCCTCCGCGCTCGCGCGCCACGTCGAGCTGGCTGTCAGCCCGGCGTGCTCGTCGGGCGCCCGAGTCTGTTCACGCCCCTGCGCTCGCGCGCGCCTGTCCACGCCCCGCGTTCGCACGCTCACGTCGAGCTGGCTGTCGATCACGTCGAGCCAGCGCTCGCGCGCCCACGTCGAGCTGGCCGTCGAGCCCGGCGCGTTCTGTCGGCCTCGAGCGGGCGCCACGAGTCTGTTCACGCGCCCCGCGCTCGCGCGCGCATCTACGTCGAGCTGGCCGTCGAGCCCGCAGCGTGCTCGTCGGCCCACGCCCGCGCTCGCGCGCCACGTCGAGCTGGCCGTCGAGCTTCCACGCCCTGGCGTGCGTGTCGCCCACGCCCGCGCTCGCGCGCCCACGTCGAGCTGGCCGTCGAGCCCGGCGTGCTCGTCAGCTCGAGCGGGCGCCCGGAGGCCTGTCCACCGCGCGCCACGTCGAGCCAGCCCGCGCCCCGCGCTTCGCGCGCCCACGTCGAGCTGGCCGTCGAGCCCGGCGCGTTCGTCGGCCCGAGCGGCGCCCTGAGCCTGTTCACGCCCGCGCTCGCGCGCGCACGTCGAGCTGGCCGTCGAGCCCGCGGCGTGCTCGTCGGCCTTCGAGCGCCCAGGCTGTCCACGCTCCGCGCTCGCGCGCCACGTCGAGCTGGCCGTCGAGCCCGGCGTGCTAGACCACGCCCGCGCTCGCGCGCCACGTCGAGCTGGCCGTCGAGCCCGGCGTGAGCCCGGCGTGCTCGCCCACGCCCCGCGCGCTCGCGCGCCCGGCGTGCTCGTCGGCCCTCGAGCGGGCGCCCGAGCCCTGTTCACGACGCGCGCCCACGTCGAGCTGGCTGTCGAGGCCGGCGTGTTTCGCCCCGCCCGCGCTCGCGCACGCACGTCGAGCTGGCCGTCGAGCCCGGCGTGCTCGTCGGCCTCGAGCGGGCGCCTCGAGCCTGTTCACGCCCCGCGCTCGCGCGCCCGTCCACGCCCCGCGTTCGCACGCCCACGTCGAGCTGGCTGCGTCAGCCCGGCGCGCCCGTCCACGCCCCGCGTTCGCACGCCCACGTCGAGCTGGCCGTCGATCCCGGCGTGCTCGCCCACGCCCGCGCTCGCGTCCACGTCGAGCTGGCCGTCGAGCCCGGCGTGCTCGTCGGTCTCGGAGCAGGCGCCCGAGCCCGTCCACGCCTGCCTGCCCGTGCTCGTTTCTCGCTCCACGTCGAGCTAGCCGTCGAGCCCGGCGTGCTCGTGGGCGATAGGCACATTTGTGCCAACTGGCATACGAGCCCGGCGTGCTCGTCGGCTCGAGCGGGCGCCCGAGCCTGTCCACTGCGCGCGCCACGTCGAGCCTCGCCCACGCCCCTGCGCTCGCGCGCCCACGTCGAGCTGGCCGTCGAGCCCGGCGCGTTCGTCGGCCTCGAGCGGGCGCTCCGAGCCTGTTCACGCCCCGCCGCGCGCATCGTCGAGCTGGCCGTCGAGCCCGCGGCGTGCTCGTCGGCCCGAGCGCCCCGAGCTGTCCACGCTCCGCGCTCGCGCGCCACGTCGAGCTGGCCGTCGAGCCCGGCGTGCTAGACCCACGTCGAGCTGGCCGTCGAGCCCGGCGCGCCCGTCCACGCCCCGCGTTCGCACGCCCACGTCGAGCTGGCCGTCGATCCCGGCGTGCCGCCCACGCCCCGCGCTCGCGTCCACGTCGAGCGTATCCGTCCAGCGAGGCGCGTTCCTGACACGCCTCCGCCGCTCGGCTACTCTGGCGGGGATTGTTCGAGCGTGACCGACCGATAGACGTTGGCGGCGAGCCGCTGCTGAGTGTCCTCGTGCTCGAGGGTCTCGCGCCAGTACGCGGGCGCGAGCTCGAGCGCCCGCTTCTTCGGCCACGAAGGCAGCAGGCAGAACAGGTCTCGGAGATAGGCCCGGGGCTCGATGCCGTGGAGCTGGCAGCTGGCCAGGAGCGAGACGAAGATCGTGTTTGTTCTGGCGCCGTCGTCGCTCCCGACGAACAGCCAGTTCTTCCTGCCGATCGCCTCGCGGCGAAGGTGCCGCTCGGAGATGTTGTTCGTCATCGGCAGGCGGCCGTCGTCGAGAAAGCGCGCGAGCGCGACCCGCTGATTATGGGCGTAGTTCAGCGCCTTCGAGATCGGAGCCTCGTCGAGGACGCGCGGGCGCTGCTCGTCACACCATCGGAAGAACGCGTCGACGATCGGCTTGGACTTGGCCTTGCGGGCCTTCTCACGCTTCTTCCGGGGCGCGGTAGCGAGGTCGCGCTCGATTCGAAACAGGCCCTTCATCAGCGAGAGCGCGTGCTTGGCCCGGTCGGGATCCGACGACAGCGCCTTGAAGAAATACCTCCTCGCGTGGGCCCAACACCCCACTTCGGTGATCGCGTTGTCACCGTAGATGTGGTCGTAGACGCTGTGGGCGTCGGCGACGAGGTAACCCTCGTAGCCCGCGAGGAGCTGGTCGACGGCGGCGCTGTCGTGCTTTCTCGAATAGCGGAAAAGGACATGTTTCTCGGGCGCGACGAGGACCCAGAAGTGCGCCCGCCGGCAGCGCTCCTTAGCCTGCACGAGCACGCCGGTCGCGTCAGTGCACAGATAGGGCTGCGTCAGCGCGTCCTCGTACATCGCGTCCACGACGCACGAGGCGAGCTCGGCGAGCTGCATGTGCCAGCTGCAGATCGTCGAGCGCGCGAGCTCGATGCCTTCGCGCGCGTAGATGCTCTCGAGACGGTTGGTGGGGCAGTGGTCTCCCCAGCGCCGCACCGTGGTGTCGGACAGCATGCCCGGGCCCGCGAGCCCCCGCTCGATGGGCAGCTCCGGCGCGTCCGCGATGAGCACGACGGGCTCCTGCTCCGTCGCGTCGCCGCGACGCACGAACTTCGGCCTCACGACGCGGACGACGACGACCGACGCGGGTCGGTGCTCGAGCGTCTCGCGGGTCTCCTCGCCGATGCGCTCGAACGCGTTGAGACCCTCGCGCTCGACCTCCGGCGGCAGCACCTCGATCTCGACGCGCGGGAGGTGCTCGGGCAGCGGCTTGCGGCCCGTCGGCTTCGGGCGCGGGCGCGGGCGCTCGTCACGAGACGCGGCCTCGGCTTCGGGCGTGCTCGCGCCGTCGTCAGGCTCAGCCCCGAGGAGCTGCTCGAGCACCTGCAGCGCGAGCTGCCCGTCCTGGCCCGAGTAGCTCTCCGCCTTCCGGCCCGCGATGATGCCCCGCTCGAGCGTCTTGCAGCGCTCCAGCGCCTCCATGTACAGCCGGCGGTACTGCTCGCGCTCCTCGCCCAGCTTGAGCCTCTCGGCGCTCTCCGTCTCGACCCGAGCGCGTAGCTCGTCGACCTCAGACTGCAGCCGGGCGAGGTACTCGTGCACCCCTTGTTCATATTCGCGCACGCGCGCTTGTCAAGCGCGCGGCTGCGCGCGCCGGCTTGCTCGTCGCGGAACTCCGCGAAGGAGCACCGCGAGCTCGCGCCCGCTGATCGTCGCGGTTGAACCTTCTCCTTGGGGCAGCCGAAACAACGCGCGGTGCAGCCGCTTGTACAGCACGCAGAAGCCGTTGCCGTCCCACCACAGCACCTTCAGCCTCGTCGACCCACGGTTCGCAAACACGAACATCGCGCCGCTCTGCGCGTCCACGCCGGTCGTCTGCATCGCCGCGAGCGCCAGCCGATCGAACCCGCGCCGCATGTCCTGAGGCTCGCGGCACACGAAGATTCGAACGCTGCCGGGGATCATCGGCGCGCCTCCAGCACGTCGAGCACCCGCGTCAGCGCGTCTGGATCGACCGCGCCCCGGACTCGAATCAGCGCGCTGCCCACCAGCACCTCGATCGACGGCTCGTCCGCGAACTCGGGCAACGCGGCGGCCATGAAGTCCTCGGTCACCTCGACGAACTCCGGCCCCGCCGGCGTCTCGAGCGAGCCCAGCTTCCACTTCCACCACGACAGCGAGTTCGGGCTCAACCCCGACGCCCGCGCGAACTCGCGGCAGCTCTTCCCGCTCGCCTGCCAGGCCTCGATTCGTGCCTGCCACTTCGCGCGCGTCTCCGCCTTCACAGCCGTCCCTTGTCCTTCCACAGCTGCGCCATCTCCAGCGGCGTGCGAGGCCGGAAGTCCAGGCGCACCGCGCCGCCGTTCTCCCGCGACTCCCACGTCATCTCGATCGGCACGATCAGCGTGAACGTCCCTCGCCGCGGCGGCTCGGGCTCGAGCACGACGGCCCCGTAATTGTCTTCCTCGTCGGTCATTCAACCTCCGAGGCTTGTCCTACTCGCTCAGGGCCCCGAGGTCAGCGACGCGGTTCGCCGTACGCTTACCGTCGAGCTGGCCGTCGAGCCCGGCGTGCTCGTCGGCCTCGAGCGGGCGCCTCGAGCCCGTCCACGCCCGCCCGCCCGTGCTCGCGCTCGCCCACGTCGAGCTAGCCGTCGAGCCCGGCGTGCTCGTGGGCGATAGGCACATTTGTGCCAACTGGCATACGAGTTTGGCGTGCTCGTCGGCCTCGAGCGCGGGCGCGTCGAGCCTGTCCACGCTCCGCGCTCGCCCGCGCACGTCGAGCTGGCCGTCGAGCCCCGGCGTGCTCGTCGGCCTCGAGCGGGGCGCGTCGAGCCTGTCCACGCTCCGCGCTCGCGCGCCACGTCGAGCTGGCCGTCGAGGCCCGGCGTGCTCGCCCACGCCCGCGCCCGCGCGCGCGCACGTCGAGCTGGCCGTCGCTAGCCCAGGCATACGAGCCCGGCGTGCTCGTCGGCCTCGAGGCCCCGCGCGCTCGTGCGTCGCGTCGTCGCGCCCGGTGCCAGTTGGCACGGAATATGCCAACCGCCCATGTCAAAGATGCCAGTTGGCACGATTATGCCACCCGCCCGCGCGAGCAAATGCCGGTTGGCACAATTGTGCCAATAGCCCACCATGGGCAAGCTAACCTTTGCGCCCCCCCACGTAGCGACGCGTAATAAAAATTCGCGCCAATTCGCTCAAGCGCTCGTTTTAAAGCCTTTGAAGCGCGCGCCGGCGCACATGATTGCATAAACAACGCACGCGCCCGTTGTGCCAACTGGCATTATTATGCCAATCGCCCACGATCCACGATGCCGGCTGGCACAATTGTGCCGATAGCCCAAGACGCCGAATGCCAGCCGGCATAATTGTGCCGATCGCCCACAAGGGGCAAGCCAACCCACGCGTCGACATGCGTATTGCCGCGTACTACTCCATGCTATCCGGTCGCCGCGGCGGGCTCCGTTTCCGGGGCTTCGTCGCTCGCTTTTGACGGATCATCGTAGATCACCGTGTCTCCCAGCGCGACATGGAGCATGTAGTAAAGAATCTGGACAAAAACCGCGCGACCGCGAAGCAGGCTAGCGATCTCGTGGACCAGGTTCGGATTCTTGCGGATCGCTTTTCCGAACGTAAACGCTAAAATTTGTTGCCTGGCAGGAAATTCGATGTGCCCGCGCTCCATCCTGCAATATTGCCTGCGGGACAGAAAAAGCAGTTCTGCCATCTGTGACTGAGTGAAATTGAGCGCCTCGCGTACGTCCTTCACGGCCTTCGGAGTCATGGAAAAATCCTCCGCACGTCGGCTAGGAAAAACCACGGCTATCTTCGCTCATTTCGTAGAGCAAAAACGAGGGCGGAGATCTCGTAATTTATGCCAGTTGGCACAATTATGCCGACCGCCCATGTGACCATATGACCATTGGCACAATCATGCCAATGGTCATATGCGATGCTCGAAAATAGGGGATTGTCGACTGGCGATCGATCAATCAAAAAAACACCATGCCGCGTTTCGTGGTCTTGAATCGAGATGATTACCTTGTTGAAGAGGTAGAAGATGAACAAGAGACCAAACGCGATCCGTCGACGCGTGGCGAAATCCATTTGTCTAAAGGGCTGCCGCAGGAGGCGGCCTGCGCGGAATTCAGCCAACAAATGATCCGTGAGGGCGTGCGCGAGTACGCGTCGCTAATGCGCCAAGCGATGCAAGACATTCGAGCACAGTACAACCACGGTCATGAGCGCGCGCGCGAGGATGTCCTAGAGGACACAAAGGCTCTGAGAAACTCGCTCACGAACACAGACGCGATCATTGGTGAGGCGCTAGGCGCACGCCTAGCGGCCGTCAAACACGCAGAAGCGGTGACCTTGGCCGCGGCGAAAACCGCCCCCCGCGAACCATTCATCCGTATCGGCAGCCTCGAGGAACTTGTCGCAAACTTGGCAGTGCTCGTAAGCGCGTTACGTTCCAACCAGACGCCGCAGGGTTAGGCCATGGCAGACGACACTCTAAAAACGAAGGCAAAAAAGAAGATCGGAGACCTGTCCGATCAAGCCTCTAAGATCGTCATGGAGTCAGGTACGGTTGCGTACCTAAAAGGAGCGAGTGACTTCGAAAAGTCGCTCGCTCGAGCGTCGTTCGAACGGCTCCAATCCGCCGAAACGGAAGAAGAGTACATGGACGAGCTGATCAAGGTCCGGCGCGGCAGCGCAGTTGAGATCGGCGGTCAGGTGGTCTCGGGAATCGTAGGATTTACGGTAGGTCGAGAAGCACAGAAGTGGGGCGATTGGACCTACGGTAAGATCGGTGTTTGGCCGACGAGTCTTGGTACGCTCGCGGTGGTCACTGCGATCGCTGCGCCCCTTCCCATGGGAATGCGTGCGATGATCGCTAGCTTCGGAATCTGCGCGGGTCTTGGCGGAGCGTCAATTACCGGGCCAAACGGGGGTAAGTGAATGCGAGTCCGTATCGGCAAAGTACAACGGCGCGGCGATCAGTCATACATCGTCTTGCCTCCAATACCAATTGACGGCTCCCCGCAGGTGGGCGACGAAATTGAAGTTATCGTAACCACGACGAGCAGCGCGACCCGATGTCCGCGTCCGGCTCGATCCCAGCCCCTGCCTATGGCGTCCCCCCGCGACGCCGCCCGCGGCCAGCTCAGCTCGACGCCCGCGGCCAGCTCGACGCCCGCGGCCAGCTCGACGCCCGCGGCCAGCTCGACGCCCGCAGCCAGCTCGACGCCCGCGGCCAGCTTGACGCCTGCGGCCAGCTCGACGCCCGCAGGTAGTCCTACGGGACCGCTCACGATTCAACAGCGCAACGCACCCGCGCCGCGCCTCCTACAACAAAAAGACACATCGCCGCCCCCGCGTCGCCCGACGAAAAGCGACATTCGAGCGGAGGTACGGCGCGCAACTAGAGTCTTAGGCGAGATAATGGGTTCTCGCCGAGCTGTCGCAACAAGCAGGCCGCGACACGATCGCGATGTCGAGGCGCTGGGCTCGCTCCCCGCGTTTCGAATTCGGTCCAAATCACCCGAGTAGAAACGACGAGGAGCATCATGGCAGACGGTAACAACACGCTCACTGCGACGACGAGCGTCGTGCGAAACGATGAGTGGATCCACCGCGACGAGCTCGCGCGATTCATACAAATGGCAGTCGATCAGCGGCTCGACCAGCGGGAGGCGCGATTCAGCGAGCTGATCCGTCGAGCGATGGAAGATGAGTCCTACTCCGACAAGGCGCGCGAGCGGCTCGCGAAATTCATCAAGCGCTACCTCGAGGAGAATCCTCCCTGCGGGGGGTCGTGTTCCACGAGCGCGACGAACCTGTACGAATGCTCGTACGATACGCGGCTGAGTTATCAGCGAATCGTGAATCTGTATCGGCAGCGGTCGCAAGACTTCTTGATTGATCAACCGCTCGCGCCGCAGGAGACTAAGACCTTCACCGTCCCCGCGTATCCGCTCGGCCGCGTGATCGAGTACCTGCAATTCCGGCCGAAGATGGACAACGGCGGTAACCCGGACGATATCAAGGTCACGATCCGCGGGGAGGACGGCGTCATTTGGGCCGCATTCTCCGGCGGTAAACACGTACAGGAGGCATGCTGCCTACTCGAGGCATTCACTCACGACTGTATCGGATGGGGCGAGGGCTTCGTCATCGAGCTCTATCACCGCGGCGACGTAGGCGATCCCGCGATGCTTTCGGCGGTCGTGGATTTCGAGTACCTGTTCCCGGGGATGATCCCCAATAGCAACAAGTACGCGGGGTGGTGCTTCCCCTGCGGCAACAAGCAGCCGATCGCGCCGAACTACCCGCAGCAGAAGCCGCCGGTCTGATCACAACAAGCTCTAAGGAACAGGTGTAGACATGGCGGGCTCCGACATTTCAGCGTACTACTCTCTCCGTCTCACGGACGTCAATGTTGACGGTACAACATTGCTCGCTGCGGGCACGACGTGGAGTGAGGTCACGCGAACGCAACCGTACCGCACAGCCGCGATCGCGAACATCGCGCTTGGTCGGATCCCATTGCCCGCATTTACCAGGCCGGATGGGACCTCATCGATCGCACCATATGGAGCTCGCGTCATCGTACGCGCGCGCGGACTCTCTGACGACGCGGAGATCGGTGTTGTCCCCTATCCCGGCGACTTGCCCGAATCGACACTCGGTGTCGGCCAGCAACAACCGCTCGGAGACACCCCGACGATTGGCTTGTGGGTATTGCCGAATGATCTGATCTGGATCAACGATCCAGATCCCGCGCGCGAGGCACGGATCGATCTTTTCATCGCACCGCAGAACAACCGCGAGACGGATTCGGTCCTTGAATTCTGGTCAGCTCAATCGGCGATCATCCACGCTCACACTCCTCCGGAGAATGACTTTACGTTCATCGAGGTCACTGGCGCGACGGTCGTCGGGCGTGAGACCGCGCGCACGTTGATCGAGGCGAACACGGCCGCGCCAGAGGCGATCATCTTCCCTGCGCTTGGCGATACCGAGCCCGGAGATACGATCGACGTCGTCAACAAGGGCGATTTCCTAATCACGATCAATCTCGGCGCGTCGACTGTCAACGGATTCGCACAAGCTCCGAACAACTACAATCTACGTCCGCGCTCGAGCGTTCGATTCATCTCGACAGGATCGACGTGGGGCGCAACCGGAGCTCTGTCGACTCAAATCGCGCTCGTCAACGGGCCAACCGTGATCCAACCATTCCGCGGGAGATTCCTGCTCGGAGTGACACTTGCAGTCGCGGGCGATATCACATTGCCCGATCCCACGCTTCTCCCGGAAGACGCTGAAATCTGGGTTGTTCGGTGGGGCGGCATTGCGGCGCCGAACATCGTGAATCCGGCTGGAACGATCAACGGGCAAGCTAGCATCACGCTCACGAACAGCGGGGCGGGTAGAATCTTGAGGCCGAGTAATAACTCGTACTATTCCGCGTAACCGTCCATCCGTGGCTAAGGGGCTCCCGTGGCGCCGAAGATCGAACACACCGAAGAGAACTACGATCGCCTCGTGGGCGATGCCGCGAGTCTCACTGCGCTGCGTGCCTCACTGCGAGATCAGGGCGAGTATGATCCTGAAATACTCGGAGACCGCTCGCTCGATGATTGGCGAGAGTTTGCGAAAGAGACCACGATCACGCTTTGGCAACATAGTACTAACGGGTTTCGTGGAGCGTTCTTCGAGCTGCTCAACCTGCACCCGGATATGGCGGCGGACAAGGATAATCCCGAGGGAGGAAAGCTCCATCCGTTCATGCCATACGACTACGTTGACTATGAGGGCGAATGGCGTCTCCCTATTGCGATGTTGCTTGCGGGGATGTCCGAAGCAATCGAAGTCGGCCCCGACAACGACGGCACCGCGCGGCTGTGGAGCACGGACGGTCGAGGCGCCCCGCGAGCGCTGCGCGGACACGCGGGGCGCCTGATGGCGGCGCGCTTCAGCCCGGACGGCGCGCGCGCGTTGACGGCGGCGGTCGACGGCGAGCTCCGCGTCTGGTCCATCGAGGGCGCCGGCGCGCCGACGATCCTGCGGGGAGATGGCCCTGCGGTCATGGCCGCGACCTTCTCGCGCGACGGCGCGAGCGTCGTCTTCGGCACGGCGAGCGGGACCGTCTTCGTCGGCGATGTCGACGGGGCGCGCGAGCCCGTCGCGCTGCGCGGTCACACCAAGAAGCTCCACGCGGTCGAGCTCTTTCCCGACGGCCGCGTGCTCTCGGGCTCCTTCGACGGCGACGCGCGGGTCTGGCGAGTCCCCCGCGCGCCCGACGGGCTGCCGCGAAGCGGCGCGTCACGTCCGCTCGCGCGTCATGACGCCCTCGTGGGCGAGATCGAGTACGCGAAGACGGGCGGGCGCTTCGCCACCGCCTCCATGGACGGGATCGTGCGCGTCTGGAACAGCGAGACGCTCGCGCCGGAACTCGTCCTCGAGCATGGCGGCTGGGTCGGGATGCTCGCGTGGGGTCCCGACGGCGACCGCCTCATCTCCGCCAGCCAGACCGGGACCGTGCGGCTGTGGGACCTCGCGAGCGCGCCGGCGGGCGCGCGGACGCTGCGCTCGAACGACGCGACGACGCTGTACGCTGGAGAGGGGCCGGCGCCCTTCGCCTGGAGCTCGGACGGCGCGCGCGTCGCGATCGGCGGCGGAGATCACCTCGTCCGCGTGATGTCCATTGGGACAGATTCGAGCTTTGCGACACCGACGCTGCTCGCGGGGCACGAGGGTCCGGTGTTTCGCCTCGAGTTCTCCCATGACGGCGCGCACCTGGCGTCGATCGACGACCGCGCCGCGCGGGTCTGGGCGAGCGATCCCGGCGGCGCGCCGCTCGTGCTCGGCGGGCACACAGGGCGCATGTCGGCGGTCGCGTGGTCGCCGGATGATCGGCGCGTCGTCACTGCGGCGGAGGATGGCGTCGCGCGCGTGTGGGACGTGCGGCCGTCGGTCGGCGGAGGCCTCGAGCTCGCCGCAGCGCCGCGTGTGCTCGACACCGGCGCGCCCGAGTTCACGGTCGCGTATTTCAGCCCCAGCGGCGAGTCGCTCGTGACCGCGTCGATCACCGGGACGATCCGCGTCTGGCCGCTCGACGGCGGCGCGCCGACCGTGCTCGACAGCGGCGCGATGACCTTCGAGACCGCGTTCAGCCCCGACGGCCGCTGGATCGCGAGCGCCGGCGAGGACTCCAACGTGCGTCTTTGGACAGCCGACGGCCGCCACGGACCCTTCGTGCTCGAGGGGCACCGCGAGGGCGTGCGGGCGCTCGCGTTCAGCCCCGACGGTCGTCAGCTCGTCACGGGCGGCGAGGACCGGACCCCGCGCGTGTGGGCGCTGGGCCTCGAGCTCGACGCGGACGCGCTGCGCGAGCGGCTCGCGCAGGCCACCACGAGCTGCCTGCGCGTCGAGCAGCGTGAGCGCCTGCTCGCGGAGGGGCCCGAGGAGGCGCGCGCGGCTCGGGACCGCTGCGAGGCGCGCTACCGGCCGACGAAGTAGTCGCCCAGCCCGTGACCGCGCCGAGGCCTGGCGCGCGTCAGCGGTGGTGGACCGACGAGACCTCATACAGGAGCGGCGTCGCGCGGGCCATCGCCGAGGCCTCGCGCATGTGGACCTGGGCCTCCGGGTCCTCGAGCATGCGCTCGAAGTCCTCGCGCGTCGCCCACTGCGCGTAGTTGGCGACCGAGCGCCCGTCGAGGCCGCGGTGGATGTTCGCGGAGATGAAGCCAGGACGGCGTCGCATCACCTCGACCGTCGCGCGCTCGAGGAGTTCGACGAGCGCCTGCTGGCGGTCGGGCGCGACGTCGAAGACGTTGATGAGGGTGAGGACCTGCGCATGGGCGGTGATGGTGGTCGCTTCCTGGTTCGACACGACGCTGCTCCTTGGTGCGGTAGTTATCAGCATGTTGACAAGTATAAGCATGCTGATAA
This sequence comes from Myxococcales bacterium, assembly GCA_020633295.1. GTDB lineage: Bacteria > Myxococcota_A > Polyangia > Nannocystales > Nannocystaceae > JACKDW01. The sequence goes on from JACKDW010000003.1 coordinate 171,804, forward strand.
TATGAGCGGCGTCAAGGAGAGTGTGTGTCCGCCGAGCCGATCGGATATGTCCTCAAGCGCGTGCAGTCGGTCCTCCGGGCCCGCATGGACGCGGCGCTCGATCCGCTGGGGTTGACGACGCCGCAGTACGCGGCGCTCTCCGCCCTCGAGGCCGCCCCTGGCCTCTCGAACGCCGAGCTCGCGCGCCGGTCCTTCGTGACGCCGCAGACGATGATCCGCGTGCTCTCGACCCTCGAGGAGCGCGCGCTCGTGGTCCGCGCGCCGCACCCGATCCATCGTCGCGTCCGGAGCGCGACGCTGACCGCGAAGGGGCGGCGCGCGGTGGACTCGTGCCGCGCGCGCGCGCAGGCGATCGAGGAGGAGATGCTGGCCGACCTGAACCCGCGCGCGCGCGCGCGGCTGCGCGGGCTGCTCGTGCGCTGCGCGGAGGCGCTCGAGCGCGGCGGCGCGTGAGCCCGGCGGGGCGACGACGCGGTTGACAACGCGCCGCGACGAGGGTGCTCTGGGCCCGTGCTGGAGACGCGCTCACAGCCCCCGACGGCGAGCGGCTCGACGAGGACACGCGCTCGCACGTGCGCTTCTTCGCCTACTGGATCGGCAACAGCACGCTGCTGATCAACATCCCCGACGACCTCGACGACGACGGGCCCGAGTACCTCGAGGACCTCGCGCGCCCCGGTCCGCTGCTCGGCGAGCTGTTCGCCGTGTTCGTCACAGACGAGGACCACGACGCGGCCGCGCGCTGGCTGTACGATCGCCAGCTCGGTCGTCACGTCGCCGCGCCCGCGCTCCCTGCCGGCGTCCCGGCGTGGCGACGCGCGCTCGCGAGCTTCGCGCGGGACCTCGGCGCGCGGACGCTCGAGCCCGAGCTGCTCGCCGAGGTCGATGTCGGCGGGCTGCTCTCGGGCAGCGGCGGCTCCGGGCTCGAGTTCGTGTTCGCCGTGTTCACCAACTCGCTGCGCCTCGAGCCAGCCGGCGGCGCGCTGCGCAACGAGGCCTGGGCGCGGCGGCGGGGCGCCGAGGCGGCCCGCGCCTGGCTCGACCGCAGCTACTCGGTGAACCCGCCGTGGGCGCGATGGGAGACCGAGCTCGTGTAGCGGCGCCGTCGGCCAGCGGGCTCGAACATGACCCATGGTTTATCCGCCGACCGCGTGACGCTGACGACACGAGTTACGAACACGACGCGTGCGCGCACGCGCAGCGGCCCCCCGGGCCTGCGTTTGCGGCGTGTTGACGCACATCGGCGGCGCGGCGGCACGCGCCGACGGTTGTTAGTATCTCGCGCCATGACGCCGATACAACGGGCTCGCGACGCGAGCATCGCGTGGCTCTGCGGGGGCGCGCTCATGGTCGCGTGCGGCTCTGGGCCCGCTGGCAGCGACAGCGCGACGACGAGCGACGGCGACACGCCGACGACCTCCGCGGGCACCGGCGACGCGACCGGCTCCTCGAGCTCGGACGCGTCGAGCAGCTCGGGCTCCACGGGCGACGAGCTCTGGCTGTGCCCGGACGGCGAGCCGATGCCGCGCCCGCGGGGGAGCGTGCCCAACAAGCCGTACCCGGACGAGCTGTACAACCAACCGCTGAGCGCGACGCTGGCCTTCGAGCACCACAACCAGCCGACCATGCTCGACGGCTACCTGCTGCTCGCCGGCAACGCCGCGTTCTCGACCTGGGACATCAGCGACGCCGCCGCGCCGGTCCAGCTCGCGACCTTCGCCAGCAAGCACGGCTTCTTCGAGGCCGAGTCGCACCAGGTCACGCTCGCGCGCGTCGGCGATCGCTTCTACGCCGCCACGATCTCCGGACACGGCGTCGACATCTGGGAGCTGACGGACATGACCGCGCCCGTCCACGTCAGCGAGCAGGACATCGAGGGCATCGACTACGGGGACATCGCCGCCGGCGTGTGGGGCGTGGCCTGGCAGGGCAGCCACCTCTACGTCGGCGGCAACGACACCGGGCTGCACATCGTCGACGTCGGCGATCCCGCGGCGCCGCAGGTCATCACGACGCTCCCCAACTCGGCCACCGGCGGCTTCTTCGTCGGGCCGCTGTTCGCCATGGGCAACATCCTCGTGCTCACCACGCCGAAGGAGCACGGCGGCGTGGCGACCATGGAGATCAGCGACCCCGAGCACCCCGTGCTGCTCGACGCGCTGACCCTCGAGGAGAGCTACATCGGCTGGTACTACGGCGGGCACGTGATCCTCCAGACGCCGCTGCGGATCTACGACGTGCTCGGGGACCCGACCGCGATCACCACGGTGCTCGAGGGCATGGAGACCGAGAAGAGCGAGTACGTGAGCTTCGGCGATGACCAGATGTTCCTCGGCCTGCTGCGGCCCAACCCGGGCGCGATCCGCTACGACGTAAGCGACCTCTCGGCGCCGGTCGAGATCGACAAGATCGAGGGGCGCGCGCTGATCGGCAACGACGACCAGTTCACGCTCAAGGTCGCCAACCTGCTGGTGCTCAGCGACGACCAGGAGACGCTCGAGGGCCACGCGGGCAGCTTTATCGCCGTCGAGTCGACCGCGCCCGACACCACGCCGCCGCGCGTCAACGGGCTGTGGCCGCCCGACGGCGCGACGGCGCCGGCCACGAGCTCGATCGGCGTGTCGTTCTCCGACCAGATCGAGCTCGCGACCGTGGGCCCGCCGAGCTTTCAGCTGCGCGATCAGGAGGGCGGCTGCGTGCCGGGCTCCTGGGGCCACATGCGCACCGTCCTCAACTTCACGCCGCAGGAGCCGCTGGCCCCGGGGACCTATCAGGTCGTGCTGCCGGCGGGCGGCATCACCGACCTCGGCGGCAACGCGATCGCCGAGGACTTCGTCTCGGAGTTCACGGTCCCGTGAGGCGCGCGCGCCTGCTCCGCGCCGCCGCGCTCGTCTGCGTCTCCGCGCTCGCGCTCGCGCCCGCGGTCGCGCGCGCGCTGGAGGTCGAGGTCAGCCACGCGCCGACCGAGCTCGGGCAGCCGAGCGAGTTCACCGCGACCGTGTCCGCGTCGGTCGGGGACGTCGAGTACCGCTGGGACTTCGGTGACGGCTCGGAGGCGACGCCCTGGTCGACGGGCCAGGACGGCGTCGCGCACACCTACGCGGCGCCTGGGCACTACACCGTCAACCTGCTCGTCCGCGACGCCGAGACGCCGTTCGCCGGGCACGCGTCCACGCACACCGTGATCCGGCCCGTGACGCCCGGCCAGGCGCGCGCCTCGACCACGATCGTCTACGACGACGCGCGTCGGCTCGTCATCAACGCCAACCTCGACAACGACACGGTCACCGTGATCGACGCGGACGTGCTGCGCGTGGTCGCCGAGCTCCCGGTGTACGACCACCCGTCGAGCCTCGCGCTGGCGCCCGACGGCCGCCTGTGGGTGGCGCACCAGGACGACTTCGCGGTCGCCATCATCGACCTCGACGCGCTCGCGGTCGTGGGCGGCCTGCGCCTGCCCTACGCCTCGCAGCCGGCGGGGATCGTGTTCGACTCGCGGCGCGCCTACATCTCGCTGCAGGCGCTGGGCGCCGTCGTCGACGTCGACGCGGAGACGCTCGAGCAGGGGGCGCCGCTGATCGTCGGGCCGTGGGCGCGCGGGCTCGCGCTGTCGGCCGACGAGCGCACGCTGTACGTGACCCACTTCATCTCCGGGCAGGACGCGGGCGCCGTGAGCGTCGTCGACGTCCCGACGATGACGGTGCGCTCGACCGCGTCGCTCGTCGTGGACCCCGGGCCCGACACCGATCAGTCCGGCCGCGGCGTGCCCAACTACCTGTTCTCGGTCGCGATCACGCCCGACGGCGAGGAGGCCTGGGTCACCGGCAAGAAGGACAACGTCGAGCGCGGGCTCGCCCGCGACGGGCTGCCGCTGACCGAGGACAACACCGTGCGGCCCATGCTCGCGAGCCTCGACACCGCGACCGGCCTGGAGGAGCTCGCGCGGCGCCTCGACATCGACGACCGCAACCTGCCGTCCCACGTCACCTTCAGCCCGCTCGGCGACTACGCGTTCGTGACGGTGACGGGCTCGTCGTTCATCAACGTGCGCGACCGCTACGGCGCGCGCACCTCCGTCGCGGACCTGAAGGAGGCGGGCCTGGCCCCCCGCGCCAGCGCGCTCTCCCCCGACGGCGCGCTGTTCGTGCACGGCTGGCTGAGCCGCACGGTCGTGGTCTTCGACGTGAGCCAGATCCTCGCGTCGGTCGACTTCAAGGCCGTGCGCGTGGCCGAGCTCGAGGTGGTCGGCGCCGAGCGGCTCGCGCCCGAGGTCCTCGCCGGCAAGCGGATCTTCTACAACTCCGAGGACACGCGCATGACCGAGGAGGGCTACATCAGCTGCGGGACCTGTCACTTCGACGGCTTCGAAGACGGCCGCGTCTACGACTTCACCGATCGCGGTGAGGGGCTGCGCAACAACATCTCGCTCCTGGGTCGGCGCGGCACCGGGCACGGGCGCGTGCACTGGTCGGGCAACTTCGACGAGATCCAGGACTTCGAGCACGACATCCGGGGCGCCTTCGGCGGCAAGGGCTTCCTCGACGCGGCGCAGCTCGAGGACACGCCGCTCGGCACGCCCAAGGCCGGCGCGAGCTTGGAGCTCGACGCGCTCGCGGCCTTCGTCAGCTCGCTCGACGTGGTCAGCCGCAGCCCCCATCGCGGGCCCGACGGCGCGCTCACGGCCGACGCCGAGGCCGGGCAGGCGGTGTTCGAGCGCCTGGCGTGCGGGACCTGTCACGACGGACCGGAATTTACAGACAGCCCTGAGGGGCTCGCGCACGACGTCGGCACCCTGACGCCGCTCTCGGGGCAGCGGCTCGGCGGGCCGCTCGAGGGCCTCGACACGCCGACGCTGCTGGGCGTGTGGGAGACGGCGCCCTACCTGCACGACGGCTCGGCGCCGACGCTGCGCGACGTGCTCGTCACCCGCAACCCCGAGGACCTGCACGGGGAGGTCAGCGCGCTGACGAGCGACGAGCTCGACCAGCTGATCGCGTACCTGCTGCAGCTCGACGGGCGCGAGCCCGCGCCCGCGCTGCCCTTTGAGCAGGAGGACGACGAGGCGCCGGGGGGCTGCGCCTGCGGCGTGGGCCGAGGTCGGCGCGGCGCGCTGGCGTGGCCGCTGCTGTGCCTGCTGCTCGCGCGCGCGCGCCGTCGTCGCGCGCGGCGCCTCGTCTAGTCGCCGGTCCCCGTCTGCGCGCGCTCGATCGCGTCGCCCATGCGCGCGACCGCCTCCGCGACCACGTGATCGGCGATGTGCGCGTAGCGAGCGGTCGTCCGCGGGCTCCGGTGACCGAGCACCTTCCCGACGACGTCGAGCGGCACCCCGGACATCAGCGCGTCGCTGGCGGCCGAGTGCCGCAGGTCGTGCAGGCGCACGCCCTCGAGCCCAGCGCGCGCCCGGATCCTCCGCCAGGCGCGCTCGAGGCTGTTGGGGTGCAGCGGCTGACCGGTCGTCGAGTACAGCACCCACGGGCAGCCCAGGCGCCGGCGCTCCTCGAGCGCGCGCAGCAGCGCGACGACCTGCCTGCTGATCGGCACGGTCTTGCGCCCGGTCTTCGAGTCCGGCAGCCGCAGGCAGCCGTGGCGGTAGTCGACCATCTCCCAGCGCAGCGCGAGCACCTCGCCGCGGCGCATGCCGGTCCACGCGAGCAGGCGCACCGCGGCGGCGTTGGCCCAGCCGATCGCGCCGGGCCGTCCTGCGCGCGTCTCGAGGCCCACCTGCAGCGCTCGCTCGAGGCGCTGCCGCTCGTCCGGCGTCAGGAAGCGCTCGCGTCGGCGCTCCCTGTACTTGCGCAGTCGGTGGGCTGGGTTGAACGCGCGCTCCGAGAGCACGCCCCACTCGATCGCGCGGCTGAAGATCACGCTGAGGACGCGGACCGCCTGGTTGGCGGCGCACGGGATCGCCCGGTGCTCACGGTGGACCGCGGCGACGTGGGCCCGCGTGATCGTGTGCAGCGGCAGCTCGCCGAGCTGGGGCAGCAGGTAGAGCCGCAGGCAGTCGCGGTACTGCTTCTGGGTCCTCGGCTTGAGGTACGGCGTGATGTGCTCGCGATCAAAGCGCGCGGCGAACTCGCGCAGGCGCGGCGATGCGGGCGACGAGGGCGGCGAGGGCGGCGAGGGCGGCGAGGGTGAGTACGACGGCGAGGTGGGCGACGGCGCGGGCGGAGCGTCGGGGGGCGCGGCGCCGCGGAGCAGCGCGGCCGCCCGCGCCTGCGCCTGCGCGAGCGACAGCTCGGTGACGAGGCCGACGCGCTCGCGCGTGTCCCTGCCGCGCTTGCGGTGGCGGACGTAGTAGACCTTCTTCCCGCTGGGGAGCACGCGCAGCACGAAGCCGCGCAGGGACGCGCACGAGACCTCGTACTTGCGCGCGCGCGGCCGGGCGCGTCTCACCAAGCTCTCCGTGATGGTCGGCATCGCTCGGCGCTCACGCCGTCCTCGCGCGAGCGTCGCCCCGACAATAACACATGTTTTTAAGAACATGTTTCTACAAGCTCGTTCAGTCGCGCGGGGTCGAGCGGCCCCGGGGCGTTGACGCGCGCGCTCGTCGCGAGCGAGCGCCGCGCGGCGTAGGAGACGAGCCGGAGGAGACGCGACGCGACGCGACGACGTGCGGCGGGGACGAGGGCGTGACAGCGCGACGCGGATGTCAGCCAGTGCACCGGGCTTTCGCTGCGCCGGCGTGCCGGGGTCTGCATCGGGGCGCGGTTCGCCGCGCTCGCGCGCTGCGCTACAGTCCGCCCATGCCGATCTCCGTCGCCTTTCTCCGCGGGATGAACGTGGGCGGTCACCGCGTCACGAACGCGGAGCTCACGTCGATCTTCGAGTCGCTGCGGCTCACCGACGTCGTCACCTACCGCGCGAGCGGCAACATCATCTTCTCGCACCGCGCGGCGCGGGAGCGCGCGCTGCAGACTCGCCTCGAGCGCGGCCTGCAGGCGGCGCTCGGCTACGCGGTGCCCACCTTCCTGCGGACGGCGCGCGAGGTCGCGACGATCGCGTCCTTCGCCCCCTTTCCCGCGGAGGTCGTGGCGGCGTCGAAGGGCAAGATCCAGATCACGATGCTGTCCGAGGCGCCAGGCGTCCAGGCGCAGGCGCGGGCGCTCGCGCTGAGCACCGACGACGACCGCCTGGCGGTCTGCGGGCGCGAGCTCTACTGGCTGCCGAAGGGGGGCATGTCGGAGTCCGAGCTCGACCTGCAGGGGCTCGAGCAGGCGCTCGGCGTGGGCACGACGCGGACGATGGGCACGGTCCAGGGGATCGCCAAGAAGTGCGGGGGCTGAGCCGCATCGCGCGGCCGAGCGCTGCGACGCGCTTAGGCTCGGAGGCTGACCGCGAGCGCGTGTCCGTACGCGGCCGCGTCCCGTGGACGCCGGCTCGCGTCGCGATCGAGTCCTCGCGCGATCAGCTCGGCGACGCGACTCGAGAGGTCTGGCCGCAGCGCGTCGACGCGGTCCGGCGGCGCTCCGTAGCAGATGTGCCCCACCAGATCGGCGATTGATCGATCGGAGAAGGCTCGCTGACCGGAGAGCGCTTCGAAGCACGACAGCGCCATCGCGTAGATATCGGTCGCGGCGCAGGCGTCGCGCGCGCCGGACAGGATGAGCTCCGGAGCCATGTACGCCAGCGTCCCGAGGCGCTCCATCGAATTGGTCATCGCCACCGGCCCTTTGGCGAGGCCGAAGTCCATGAGCTTTGTCGTCGACGCGCGTGTGTCGGCGCCTTCGGTGAGAAAAATGTTCGCCGGCTTCACGTCTCGATGAACGACTCCACGCGCGTGAACTGCCGCGAGCGCTGCGCCGAGCTGCTCGCAGAGACGAGCCCCCTCGCGCCGCCCGAGACCGCGGCCCATGGCGAGCCGCTGCGCGAGCGTCTCGCCCTCGAGCAGCTCCATCACGAGATAGCTCGCGCCGCCGCTGAGCCAACCGTGCGCGTGCGCGCGGACGATGTTGGGATGCACAAGCCCCAGCGCGATCTCGGCCTCTTGCTCGGCGCGTCTCCGCCATTGAGGTTGGTCGGCCGACTCGGGCGCGATGAGCTTAATGGCGACGTATTCATTGGGGGGGTCTACGTGCTCGGCTTCGAACACGATCCCGAAGCTGCCGCGCCCGAGCTCGGTCTTGAGTCTCCATGTGTCAGCGATCACGTCCTCGGGCGCGAAGGTCTCGAGGCTCGCGCCGATGATTCCCTTCGCGTCGCTGGAGAGCGTACAATCCGCGAGTTCGAGAAACGCGAACGGGCCGTCCGAGACGCGCGTATCCGAGCTCATCCCCGCAGATCTTCGCAGGCTGAGACGCTCGATACAAGCGATGAATCATAGGCGAATTGGACTATCGATGAAGGACGACGATAGTGAGTCGACATTACTCGCGGCTTGGCGCGGAGGAGATCAGGGCGCGGGGCAGGCGTTAGTACGTCGCTACTGGGCTGACCTGTACCGATTCTTCGCGGTCGCAACACGTGGTGATCACGCGCGAGCCGAGGAGCTGACCCAAGAGACGTTCTACACGGTCGTGCGCCGCCGCGAGCGTATTGAGGCCTCGTTTCGCGCGTACTGCTACGGTGTGGCGAGGATGAAGCGCTTTGAAGCGGCGCGCCAGCGGCTGGGCGCGTTCGAGCCGCTCGACGAGCTCGCGCTCGAGGTGCACGCGGCCGCGTCCCCAGAAGATCGCCTGCGCTCCAAGCTCGTGGTCACCGTCCTTCGACGACTCTCGCCGGACGACCAGCTGTTCATCGTGCTCAAGGATTATCTCGGCTTCACACAGGCCGAATTGGCCGAGGCGTTTAAGATCCCTCAAGGGCGGGTCGCGGGTCGGCTCAACCGCGCGCGACGTCGCTTTCGTCGCGAATTCGAGCGACTCGAGATAGCGCAGGGCGAACGCGAACTCACGATGCGCAGCCTCAACACCGCGCTCGCGTCGATCGTCGCGCGGCTCCCGCGAGAGACGCTCGCGCCACGCTCGCAGCCCTGAGCTGCTCGTGGACGACCACGCTCACCGCGGCGCGATCACGCGATCAACTCCCGCCGTGAACACTCGCCGAGCGCTACGCCCTAGACAGTTGATATTCGCAATTGAGGTTTCGCCGCGATGAGCGAGCTATTGTCCCCCGGAGCGACCATCAATCGCCTGCTCGTGCTCGGCGAGCTCGGTCGCGGCGCGCGCGGCGTCGTGTACCAGGCCTATGACCCGAGGCTCGATCGCAACGTCGCGGTGAAGCTGCTCCGCGCGTTCGGGGATCCTGACAGTCATCACGTCGCGCGCAGGCGCTTGCTCCGTGAGGCTCAGGCGATGGCGCGGCTGTCCCACGCGAACGTCGTGACGGTTCATGACGTCGGCACGGTCGATATCGACGGTGACGTGCACGTGTTCGTCGAGATGGAGTATGTGCGCGGCGAGACGCTTGAGCGAAGGATGTCCCGGTGGTTCGCGGAGCCGCGGTGGCAGAAAGGCGGCCGCTGGCGCGAGATCGTCGCGGTGTACGCCGCCGCGGGCGAGGGTCTCGCCGCCGCGCACGCGCACGGGATGATCCACCGCGATTTCAAGCCGGCGAACGTGCTCATCACCGCGAGCGGGCAGGTCAAGGTCACTGATTTTGGTCTTGTCCGTCGAGTCGCGACGAGCGACTCGAGCGCGTCGACCTCGCGCCCGGATCCCTCGCGCGTGTCGGCGCTCGACATCTCGTTGACGAAGACGGGCGCGCTGGTGGGGACGCCGGCGTACATGGCCCCCGAGCAATATGGTGGAGTCGGCGGGGACACGCGGATGGATCAGTTCGCGTTCTGCGTCGCGCTGTGGGAGGCGCTGTACGGCCATCGCCCGTTCGACGGGGATACCGTCCCCTCGCTCGCCCACGCGGTGCTCACCCAGTCGCCCCGCGCCCCTCCGGCGAGTCGCTCCCGCGTCCCCGCGCGGCTGCGGCGCGTGCTCGAGAGGGGCTTGAGCAAGCGCCCGGACGATCGCTACGAGAGCATGCACCATTTGCTCGCGGCGCTCGCGAGTGACCCCTGGCGGTCTCGCGGGGTGCTCACCTTCGCAGCGGGCGCGCTCTTGGTAGCGAGCCTCTCGCTCCTGCGCTGGTGGATCGAGCCAGGATCGCTCGAGTTGCAGTTCGAGGACTCCGTGTCCGAATTGCGGGCTCTCGAGGTTCGCGTCGACGGAGCGCTCGTACCGTCAACGCAGGAGCGAATCGAGCTCCGCGCCGGAGCGCACCGGGTTGATGTTGTCGCGCACGATCATGACCCCTGGAGCGCCGAGGTCTCAGTGTCGCGCGGCGGGACCTACACCCTGCCGATCTCGCTTCATCACGAGACGGGGACGCTCAAGCTGAGCGTCGGTCCGGAGTCCGCTCGTGTGCAGATCGACCATGAGGTCGTCGCGCACGACATCGTGCTCAACACGGGACGCCACGATCTGCGGGTCAGCGCCGTCGGCGCGCATGAGGTGAGCCTGGGCTTCTTACTCGAGAAGGACCAGGTCGTGGATCTTCACGCGCACCTCACCAGGTCGCTCATCTTCGAGCGCAGCAGCGCGCGGGCGTTCGCGCGCGGTCGTCTCGGCGACGCTGATCAAGATGGCTATGAGGACATCTGGGATCTCGACGGGACGACGCTGACAGCGTACTCGCCCATGACCGGACGAACGCTGTGGAGTCGCTCGCTGTCGCGCGCGCACGAGTGGGCGTTTCTGCGGATGGTCGACATTGACGGTGACGGCGTTGTCGACCCCATCTCGCTCGGCGTCGAAGCCGGCCGGGCGCGCCTTGAGGCGCTCGACTCACGGGGCCTCAGCGAGAAGACCGTCGGGCGAGATGCCCGGCGCTGGGTCGCGCAGACGAGCGCTTCAGAGCTGGTCGAGGCGCCGCTCGCCCCGCCTGTCATCGTCGAGCTGGAGAGTCAGCGCTTGGTCGTGGTGACGTCGCTCGAGCGTCGGCGCGTGAGCGCCTTCGACATTGAGCGCGGACAGCGACGCTGGGACGCGCCGCTCCCCGGTGAGAGCTTCGCGCTCACCGCGGGAAGCGACGCGCGCGGCGACTGGATCGCCGTCGCGCACATCGGCGGCGTGACGGTGCTCGACGCCCGCTCCGGCGACGCTCGCTGGACGCGAGAGGTCGAGAGCTACGATGAGGAGCACCTGCTGGCGCTTAACGTCGAGGACACCCTCGAGCACCTCGGCGCGGAGGGGCGCGCGTGGCTGCAGCCAGCCGCTCTCGACGACGAGCCCGGCGACGAGCTCGTCCTGCCCGTGATGGAGCGTGCGCTCGCCGGCGAGCTGCTCGCGGTGCGCGTCCGAGACCAGCGCGTGTTGTGGCGGCAGCGTGTCGACAACATCCTCGATCTGCGCGCGACGCCCGACCTCGACCAAGACGGCGTGACGGAGCTGCAGGTCGCGCGTGACAAGGAGACGCAGCTGCTCGGCGGCCGAGACGGGCGGCCGCTCACGTCGCTGGGGACCGACGAGAGCGTGGTGCGCTGGCCGTGCGATGGTCCGCCGCGACTGCTTCGGCAGGAAGCGGGCGTGACGCAGCTGCGAGCGCTCGACGGGGAGGCGGTGGGCGAGCCGTTGCCCACCCGCGGCGTGGTTCGAGCGGTGTGCCACGACTGGGACGGGGACGGCCGCGGTGACCTGATCATCGCTACGCTGGATGTCCTGCGGGCCTTCGCTGGCGGCAGGCCGTGGCGCGAGCTCGGCTCGATCATGCTCCGTAACGAGGCGCTCGAGATCAGCCCGCTCGGTGACATCAGCGCCGACGCGCGCCCGGACTTCTTGCTTCGCGGCGCGGGCCCTGCGGTCGTGCTCGGCGCCCGAACGCGCTGGAGTCGTGACTACACGACTCCGCAGTACGCCGCGCCCGTGGTCACGGATCTCAACGGGGACGGGGAGCGCGAGGTGCTCGTGTTCTCCGGGTCGGTCGACGGAAGTCACTACCTCGAGCTCCTGGGCCTGCTGGATGGGCGGCTGATCGCGTCGGTCCCAGACGCCGGCCACGCGCTCCGGTCCCCGCTCGTGATCCCCGGAGCCCGTGCGGGGACACAAGACCTGATATTCGCCGACGTCCCCAATCGTCGGTTGATTCGAGTGCGCGGCGGTGACCTCGGCGTAGAGGAGCTCGAGGTCGAGCTCGATCAAGTCGAGACTTCGCAGCGCGTCGTGCTTGAGCGCGTCGAGAGCTACGCGGGCGTCGAGATGTCGGCGGCGGGCGATTGGCTCTGGGTGGTGCGTCACGAGGAGAAGCCCCAGCTGCTCGGGTTCACCTTCGCGCGATCGCGCGAGCTCGGCGAGACGCTCGTGGAGCGCGTCAGGTACACCGCGCGTGATGGCGGACGCGCGAGACCTCGGCTCGCGCAGCTCGATGACGCGCCCGGTGACGAGCTGGTGGCGGTCGTCGACAACGGGCGCCTCGTCGTGCTCGACGGCCTTCGCCAGACCTGCAGCTGGTCGCGCTGGACGGCGCCGGACGAGCTCGCGGAGGGCCCGGCGCTCATCGACCTCGACGGTGACGGTCGGCCCGAGCTCCTGGTCTCGGGGGCCAGAGAGGCGGCCCCGCGCGCCTCCAGCTGTGAGGACGCGGCGGCGCGGCGCCCTCCCGAAGCGGCGCCGGACCTGCTCGCGCTCAACGGCGAGGACGGGAGCTTGCGTTGGCGTCTCGAGGACGCCGGCTCGACCGAGGTCATGGTGATCGAGGTGTCGGAGGAACGAGCGCGATGGCTGCTCGGCGTGAGCGCGGGTCTCGGCCTCTGGGCCGCCGATCCACGCGGCGAGCTGCTGTGGTCTCGCGCGGAGTACTCCGACGGGACCACGCAGCTCCGGACGGGCGACCTCAACGGCGACGGTCGACTCGAGGTCGTCTACGGCACGATCGCGGGCGACGTGCGCGTTCACGACGCGCGCACAGGCGAGCTGCGGTGGACCTGGCGACCTCCCGTCCGCGCTCGTCAGCGCGCTGCGCCGGTCCCTGTCGATCTCGACGAAGACGGGGACGACGAGCTGCTCGTGGCCAGCGGCTCGGGGCCCATCTTCGCGCTCGACGGAAGATTTTTTTTGGTGAGCCGCGATTAACTCGAGCTCCACGCGCATCTCTCGATGGGCGCGCGGGTCGGTCTCTATCCGTAACCGTTCACGCCACGTGACTACGTCGCTGGGAGCAATGATGGCGGAGAGACCCCCTCGCGGACGGCCGAGAGGAATTCGGCGAAGAAGTCGAAGACCCGACGGCCTTGTTTCTTGAGCGACTGTCGGACGGTGAGGACGCGTTCTACGAAGCGGCTCCCGCGGGGGCTATCTGTCCCGAAGGACGAACGGCGCCAGATGACGGGGTGGCGCATGTCCTGCTCCGCGACGTTGTTGGTCGGCTCGACCTTGGGGTGTTTGACGAAGGTCCACATCGCGGGCTCGAGCCAGAGGAGATTGCGGCACATGCCGCCTACGCCATCGACATCGTAGTCCTGCCAGGCGTACAGGGCGCTGAGGACCTCGCCGCGGAGCATCTTCATTCGCCGCAGAAACGACTCGTGTGTGATGTCGTCGGCACGCCAGAGATGATGAGCCTTGAAGAGCCGGCGCTCGAACGCCCGCATCTGCTCACCGAAGCGCGCGGCCTCGCCACCGAGCTCGATCTTGGATTGAAAATTCCGGCCGAGGTGGAACCAGCAGACCTGACGCTGTACGGGCTCGAGCGCCAGGTATGCGCGGGCACGGTCGTTGCCGACGATGCCGGTGAAGTCCTCACCGAGGATGTCGATGACGACCTCGCTGCTGCGCTCGGGTTTGACGGCGTAGTAGGCGACCTCGGACGTGCTGGCGACCCAGAGCCACGCCTTCGCGTTGCGCTCGACCCACCCCGTCTCGTCCATGTTGACGTAGGGCGACGACCGAATGTGCGTAAGCACCTCGCGGTGCGCGGCCTCGAGCGCGTCGGTCGCCCGCGCCTCGATCTTGCTCACGGTCCCGAGCGCGATGTTGATACCCAGCACGTCGCTGAGCAGCTCCTTCACGTTGCGCTTGGACATCCGGTACGACCCCGTCAGCAGGCAGACCAGCGCGGACAGCCGAGAGCCGAACGCGCCGTGCTTGTACTCGTCACCCCGGCGCGCCGTGGTCTTCGCTCCACACTGCTTGCAGCCGACGGTGTGGTAGCGATGCTCGGTCACGTGCCCCTTGAGCTGGGGGAGGTCGATGACCTGATGGCGCTCGGGCCACTCGTCCTCGCCCTCCAAGCCGGCGGCGCAGCGGTAGCAGTGCTCCGGGACATGGTCGATGACCTCGTCGGCAGGGAGCAGCTCTCGAGTCGCTCGCTTGTGGCCCTTTTGACCGCCTCGCTTGCGCCTCCCCTTGGTCTTCTTCTTGCGCTGTTTCCTCGCCTCCGCGCTGTCCCGAGACGGCGGTAGCGACGAGTTCAACGAGTTTCGACCAAGCTGCGCCAGCAGGTCACGCACTTGCTTCTCCAGCTCGGCGATGCGACTCCGAAGCTCCGCGTTCTCGCGCTCGAGCTCGGCGATCCGTCGGTCCTTGTCGTCCTGCTCGGACACGCTCGAATTCGAGCACTTCTTCGCTTCTACGTCGAGTTTCTGGCGATCACGCTGCTTGGCGCGGTGTCGCTACCCGTGAACGGTTACCTCTATCCGACCGCGACGTCCAACGAGGAGATCCAATGACACCACGCAATTATGCAACGAGCGCTCTCATTCTCCCCCTGATCGTCGCGTTGGGCATGGGGTGCAACACCGTGTTCACGGTGAGCACGACAGCCGGAAACGGCGTCGGCGAGACCCAAGACTCCACCGGTGATGAGTCCGACAGCGACGCGGAAATGACCGATTCCGTCGGGAGTGTTTCGTCGGGAGACGGAGACGGAGACGGAGACGGCGACGGAGACGGTGACGGAGACGGCGACGGAGACGGTGACGGAGACGGCGACGGAGACGGCGAGACGACGGGTATGGAGCCGGAGCCCGAGTGCGGAAACGGGCTTCTCGAGCTCGGGGAGGCCTGCGACGGCGCGGAGCTCGATGGGATGAGCTGCGGCGCGCTGGGCTACCTGCCCGGCGAGGGCTTGGCCTGCGATCCGTCGTGCAACCTCGACGCGAGCGCGTGTGAGCTCGGCAAGTTGACCTTCCTCAGCGAGGCGGCGCTCGCGGGCGGCAACATCGGGGGGATCGCCGCGGCCGACCAGATCTGCCAGACCGAGGCGGAGGCCGCCGGCAAGGGCGGGATGTACCTCGCCTGGATCTCCGACGCGGTCGAGAGCCCCTCCACGCGCTTCTCGATGGACGACGGGCCGTACTACCTGAGCAACGGCGATCTCGTGGCGAGCAGCTGGGCGGATCTGACCGACGGGGAGCTGCCGATCAACGCCCGGATCGCGGTCACCGCGGCTGGTCAGGGCGTCGGCGGGGCGGAGCTCGGCGACTGTCGGGTGTGGACGGGGACGCAAGCGAACGGCGCGCCTGATCAATTCGGCCACTGCAACAACTGGACGGACACGGTGGCGATCGGCGCGATCGGCTTCTGGGACAGCCCGAACGGCGGCGGGTGGTGTGACAGCAACATCCCGAGCCAGTGGTCCGGCGGCAACGCGGCGAACACCTGCGACCTCGCGCGCCGGCTCTACTGTTTTCAGCAGTAGCGACGGCGGTCGTTCGCGTCGCGCTCGCGTGATGACACGCGAGCGCGGCCGTCCGCTTCACACCGGTCTCTTCGTCTGTCCCTGCACACGAGGTCAGGATAATCCGCGACGCAGCCGACGGAGGTATCACGCGAACCCGCCGGCACGGACCGCGGAGGCGGGCGCCCATCGTGCGCGACGGTATCGCTCGAAATCCGAGCACAGGAGCCCCGGGCCAACTTCCGGGCGGCGCGCGGGGCCCTGCCCGCCGGGCGACGGCTCGGCAGACCCCCGGCCTCGACTCGCTCGCCAATCTGCGGCGTCGCGGGTAGGCTGGCGAGCGATGACTCGAGCTACTCCACACCGCGCGCCGGCCGACCGCTCGCCCGCGCGTCCACGCGAGCGCCGGGGATGAAGCGAACGATGACCGCGAGCTTTGATGACGCCCGCTGGCGCGAGAGCTTCTACGTGGTGCGTCGCGACCGCGTGACCGATCACGCCGGGACGACGCTCGAGGAGAACTGGATCGGCGGCGACCGGGCGCGCCTCTTGGCGATGCTCGAGGGGGCGCTCGAGCAGGGCAGCTTTCGCGCGGACAACCTGCTCGCCGCCGCCTCGCTGATGCTCGAGCACCGCGAGTGGAGCTCGCTCTGGTACACGTCGGTGCCGACCGTCGAGGTGTTTGAGCGGGGCGGGCGGACCGCGAGCGTGATCTTCTTTCCCGAGCTCGTGCTGCGCGCGGGGGACGACGAGCTGCGGATCTCGGCGCACCCCGTCGGCAAGCGCGGGCAGCTGCGCTACTGGCTCACGCGCCGCGGCGAGCGGCTCGCGGAGCTGCGCTCGCTCGAGCGGCTCGGGGATCACGAGGCGCTCCTGCTGCCCTTCGCCGCGCCCGAGACGACGATGACGCTCGCGCTCGAGCGCGTCGCGGAGCGAGTGCCGGCGCTGACCGGCGCGCCGCTGCAGGGTCCGCTGGCCTTCCCGCCGTTCTTTAAGCACTCGGGCTTTCAGGAGTTCTACGCCGAGGCCAACCTCAGCTGGCTCTACGACCCGCGCCTCGACGGCTGGGACGGGCTCATCCCGCTGGAGGAGTGGTTCCCCGCCGGCGAGCTCGTCGCCGCCTGCGAGGCCGACGGCTACGAGTGCCCCGACTGGAGCGACACGTATCAGTGGCTGTAGCGTCGCGGTGACGCGACGCGCCGTCACTGGCTCACGATCGTGAACTCGATCCGCCGGTTCTTCGCGCGGCCGTCCTTGGTCTCGTTGCTGGCGATCGGCTCGTCGCGCCCGGCGGCGCGCGTGACCAGGCGGGTCGGGTCGACGCCGTGCTGCTCGATCAGGTAGGCGCGCACGGTCTCGGCGCGCGCGTGCGCGATCGCGTAGGCCTCTTCGGCGGAGCGGCCCTCGCGGCTGTCGGTGTGGCCGCTGATCTCCACGCTTATCGAGGGGTACTCGCGCAGCATCACGGCCGCGCGCTCGATCACCGGGAACGCGCTCGGCTGCAGCACGCTGGCGCGGCGGACCGCCTTGGACCGACTCCAGCGCTTCTGCCAGTCGGACTGCCAGGCGGTGCGCGCGGCCTGCTGATCCTGGAGCTGCTCGGCCGCGTCGAGGAGCTCGAGGAACTCCTTGCGGGCGCCGTGGGGGTCGGCGCCGAGCGAGCCGCCGGCGAGCTCGCGCGCCTGCTTGAACGACGCGCGCGCGCTCGTCGGGGCGCCGCGCAGCAGCATGCCGTACTCGGCGACGGCGGCGGCGAAGCGGAACGCGTTCGAGCTGCGCGAGAGCGCGACCGCGCGATCGTGGACGATGAAGCTGCGGGCGACGCTGGTCGACCCGCTCGGCGCCTTCGAACGGATCTTGAGCTGCAGCAGCTCGTCGCCGCGCGCGTGGGGAGTCGGCGCGGAGACGCCCTGGTAGCGCCGGGGCGTCGCCGTGCTGGCGACCGGCGCGTCGGCGCCGACCGGGACGATCTCGTAGAGCGCGGTCACGGTGTGCCCGGAGCCGATGTCGCCGGCGTCCTTGCGATCGTCGGCGAAGTCCTGGTCGGCGAGCTGACGGTTCTCGTAGCCGATCAAGCGGTAGCCCTGCACGCGGCTCGGGTTGAACTCGACCTGCAGCTTGAGGTCCTTGGCGATCGTCACCAGCGTCGCGTTGGCCTGCTGCACGAGCGCGCGCTCGGCCTCGCGGGTCGAGTCGATGTACGCGTAGGAGCCGTTGCCCTTGTCGGCCAGGCTCTCCATCATGTCGTCGCGGTAGTTGCCGGTGCCGAAGCCGAGCGTCGTCAGGAACACGCCGGACTCGCGCGCGCGCTCGATCTGGCGGGTGAGCTCGCCGACGCTGCTCACGCCGACGTTGAAGTCG
Source organism: Myxococcales bacterium (assembly GCA_020633295.1). Taxonomy (GTDB): domain Bacteria; phylum Myxococcota_A; class Polyangia; order Nannocystales; family Nannocystaceae; genus JACKDW01. The sequence continues at coordinate 189,768 of JACKDW010000003.1, forward strand.
CCGTCCGAGGCCAGCAGGACGCGGTTGATCCCGCCCTTGATAAAGGACTCTTTGGCCAGCTTGTAGGCGAGCGCGATGCCCTCGCCGCCGGCCGTCGAGCCGCCCGCCTCGAGCCGGCTGAGCGCGGACACGATCAAGCCCGTCTCGGCGCCGGAGGTCGGCGGGAGCACGACCCCCGCGGCGCCGGCGTAGACGACGATCGAGACGCGGTCGGCCGCGTTGAGCGTGCGCGCGAGGCGGGTCAGGCCGTGCTTGAGCAGCGGCAGCTTGTCCGCGCTCCCCATCGAGCCGGAGACGTCGACGAGGAACACGAGGTTGCGCGGCGGGACCTCCTTCGCGGTGACGACCTTGCCCTTGATCCCGATGTGCACGAGCCGGTGCGCGCGGTTCCACGGGCAGCTCGAGACCTCGGTGTGCACGGCGAAGCGCTCGTCGCCGGTCGGGGTCGGGTAGTCGTAGTCGAAGTAGTTGAGCAGCTCCTCGACGCGCACGGCGGCGGCCGGCGGGAGCTGACCGCTGCGGAGGAAGCGACGGACGTTCGCGTAGGAGGCGGTGTCGACGTCGCTCGAGAAGGTCGAGACGGGGTCGTCGGCGACCGCGACGAAGGGGTTCTCCTCGGTGTACGCGTAGGTCTCCTGACTCGCGGGCGGGCGGGCGACCGACTGCACCGCGCTCGCGCTCGTGACGGCCGTCGAGCCGCTGGGCGGCGCGGGCGGGTGGGTCTTTGACGGCCTCCACGCCTTCCCGGACCCGGCGTCGCCGTCGGCGTCGAAGTGCACGCCCCGGATGGCGCCGGTGAACCGCGCGAGCCGCGACGGGATCTCGTCGGGGCAGCCGTCTTCGTCCTCGTAGCCGTTGAACAGCTCGGGCTGGCTGACGCACTGATCGTCGGGGTCGAGGATGCCGTCGCCGTCGGTGTCGGGGATCGGGCAGCCGTCGGGCGCGACGCCCGGCTCGTCGGGGCAGCGGTCGGCGGGCGCGAGGACGCCGTCGCCGTCGTCGTCGGTCGCGTCGCGCTGGGCGACGGGCCCGTCGGCCGGCGCCTCGCGGGTCGACGCGGCGGTCGGCTCGGCGGGCGCGGCCATGCCGGCCCCGGAGGGCGTCGTCGCGCAGGCGCACAGCAGCGCGGCGAGGGACAGGAGCGCGGAGCGGCCGCGCGCGGCGGTCACGAGTCGAGCGGCGAGAGACGGGGCGGGGCGGGCGAGCGTCATGGCGACCGTTGAAGTAACGACCCCCCGGCGTTCGATCGCCGGGCCGCTCGAAAAGATGGAATTAATTTCTTCGATATTTTCGCGCGACGGCTGTCGTCGCCGCGCGTCGTCGCGCGCACGCGCCGAACAGGCTCAGCGGCGCGGGGGCCCGACCGCCATGCACAGGCCGCCCGCGATCGCGGCCGCGATCGCGACGGCCGTGGGCAGGCGGATCATGCCGATCGCGAACATCATCATCAGGTACCAGAGCACGCCGAGGCCGCTGCGCAGGATGACGAAGCCGAAGAAGTAGAGCAGCAGGTACACGACCCCGCCGCCGAGCAGCAGCGCGACGACGTCGAGCGCGCGCCCGACCCCGCGCCGGCCCCCGTACGCGAGCCAGGCGAGCGCGGGCGCGAGGAACAGCAGCGAGCACGGGTTGATGACGAGGATGTAGAGCGCCGCGGCGCCGACGAGCGCGAGCCCGACGCTCTTGCGGTCGCGCGCCGTGGGTCCCGCGTCGCCTGGCTGCCGTCGCGCGAGCCGTCGCGCGCACCAGAGCATCCCGATGAGGCTCACGAGGTACACGGCGACGGCCGGCCAGCGCGGGCTGTAGATCTCGGGGTGCTTCGCGGTCGCCGGGTACAGGTGGAAGTCGAGCATCAGGCCGGCGCCCACGAGCCCGCGGAGCACGAGCGCCGAGCCGACGAGCGGCAGCCAGAGCGAGAGCGCGTGGGGGAGCGCGCGCCGCCACGCCGCCGCGACGCGCCGCGCTCGCCAGCCGCCGGCCGCCAGCGCGCCGAGCCAGAGCAGCGCGACCAGCCCGATGAAGATGGCCCACAGGCCAGGCCCTCGGAGCACCGCGCGCGCGTCAGCGTCGTGGAGGTACGGGCCGGACTCGCGGGGGACCTCGTCCATCCCCTGGAGCTGGCGCGCGAGCGCCTCGACGGCACGCCCCGCGCGCGCGAGGCTCTCGGCGGACTGCAGCGCCTGCGTGTCCCCGGGGGCGTGGTAGGTCCGCCAGTGCTCCTCGGCGTGTTCGGGCGGGACGCGGCCCGCGAAGCCGAGCGCGGGCACGCCCGCCGCGACGAAGGGGCCCTGGTCCATGAACGAGATCGGCACGGCCTGATCGAGGAGCTGCTGCGCCGGCGCGCGCGCGTCGGGGATCCACACGCGCGCCTCGGGATCGGCGTCGACGGCCGCGCGCGCGGCGAGCCGGGCGGCGACGCTCAGCCAGAGCGGGCCGTAGCCGCGGAACTGCCCCGTGGGCTCGAGGATCAGCCCGTCGTAGAAGCGCTTGCCGAGGTTGTCGAGCGAGATCGCGGCGACGATCGTCGACGGATCGGGGTGGCGCGCGACGTACCGGCGCGCGCCGAGCATGCCCCACTCCTCGCCGTCGCTGGCGAGGAACACCATGGTGTAGGGGAGCGGCGCGTCGCGCAGGCGCGCGTCCTCGGCGAACACCTCGGCCAGGCCCACCAGGATCGCCAGGCCGGAGCCGTCGTTGTCGGCGCCCTCGATCGTCTGCGGCGATTGATCGTGGTGCGCGACCAGGACCAGCTCGCGCGCCTCGTCGGCGCCGGGCAGGCGACAGACGACGTTCCCGAGCGGCAGCTCGCGGCTGAAGTTGATCACGCGCCAGGCGTCGCGCTCGCAGCGGAGCCCGAGCTCGCGCATGGAGGACTCGAGCGACGCCGCGGCGCGGCGGTTGTTGTCGGTCCCGCTGTGGCGTCGCGGGAAATCCGTGACGAAGCGGCGCAGGCGATCGAGCGCGCGCTCGCCGTCAAAGCGCAGCGACGCGGGCTCGTAGGCCAGCGGCAGCGACGGCGTCGGTGTGCAGCCGACGAGGAGCGCGAGCGCCGTGGCGGGGAGGAGCGCGCGCGCGGGCTCGGCGAGTCGCATCGTCGCGACGGTATCACTCTCGGGACCCTGGGGCGGGCGATGTCGGCGGACGACGTGGGACGCGCGCGCGAGATGGCTTGTGGGGCAGTTGTGTAGCTCGGGCTCGAGGAGCCGCACACGGGGACGACGCTGCTGCGCGTCGACGACGACGGCGAGCTCGCGGCCGCCCAGGCGCTCGCCGTCGAGCTGCCGGTCTCGTCGATCGTCTGGAGCACGCCGCAGCAGACCGGCTTCGCGGCGCTCGGCGTGCTGGTGCGCCTCGACCCAGCCGCGCGTGGTCGCGGAGGCCGGCGGCTCGTTCGCGCCGCTCGAGCGGGGCTGCGACAATGGAGCCGAACGACGACCAGCGCGGCTACGTCGCCCCGATCCCGCGCGCGGGCTGGGCCTGGTCGACGCGCTTGGTCTCGGGCGTGGATCGGGGCCGAGCAGGCCGGCTCGAGAGATGAGATGTCTGTTCGGGCATGTCGGTTTCGCGGGCGCGGCGCCGCGTCGAGCCCGCGCGGCGACGCGCCGCGCGTCGACTTGCCGGCGCGCGCCGACGGTGCTCTGATCAGCCATGCCTCGCCTCCGCCGACCGCCGCTCCTCGTCCTGCTCGCCGCCGGGCTCGCGTGCGGTGACGCGGGGCGCGACGCGACCGGGACCAGCGACGCGACCGGGACCAGCGACGCGGCGTCGAGCTCGACGACGACCGACGGCTCGACGTCCTTGACCGGCGAGACCACGAGCGACGCCGGGACGAGCGCGGGCACGAGCCCCGGGACGACGAGCCCCGGGACGACGAACCCGGGCACCACGGACTCGGCGACCACGAGCGACGCGACCACGGGGCCCGGCGACACCGACGGGCCGCCTGGCCCTGGCGGCACGGTCCCGGTCGGCGGCGGCGACTTCTTCCTGCTCGGCGCCAACCTCCCCTGGAAGAGCTACGGCGGCGACTTCGGCGGCAACAACTGGGGCGTCTACGGCGTGCACACCAAGGGCGCCGAGATCGCGAGCGATCTCGGCGCGCTCGCGGGCGACGACATGCGCGTGGTCCGGTGGTTCGTGTTCACCGACGGCCGCGCCGGCGTCGACTTCGACGACGGCGGCGTGCCGCTCGGCGTCGGAGAGCATGTCTTCGAGGACATGGACGAGGCGCTCGCGCGCGCGAGCGCGGCCGGCGTCTACCTCGTGCCGGTGCTGCTCGACTTCCACTGGGCGTTCTGGGCCAGCTACGACAACGGCGTGCAGATGGGCGGTCACGCCGACACGATCAGCGACCCGGGCAAGCGCGCGGCGCTGGTCGACGCCGTGATCGCGCCGCTGCTCGATCACTACGCGGACGCCCCGGCGATCCTCGCGTGGGAGATCATGAACGAGCCCGAGTGGGTGCTCGCCGACATCCCCGATCCGTCCGTCGACGGCGGCGCCGAGGCGGTCGCGCTCGCCGACTTCGCGGCGCTCTGCGCGTCGGTCGCCGACGAGGTGCACGCGCGCACCGACGCCTACGTCACGCTCGGCTCGGCGTCGCTCAAGTGGCACCGGGTCTGGACCCCGGCGTTCGCGGCCGAGCGCGGGCTCCCGGTCATCGACCTCGACATCTACCAGGCGCACTACTACTCGTGGATGGACGGCCAGGCCTACGACGATCACCCGGAGCTGGGGACGGTCGCGTTCTCGCCGCTCGTCCAGGACTACGGCGCGCTCGGGCTCGCGCGGCCGATGGTCGTCGGCGAGCTCGCGCTCTCGAGCGACGCGGGCGCGACCCTCGACGTGATCCTGAGCCGCGGCTACGCCGGCGCCTGGCCGTGGAGCCTCAACGCCGACTTCTCGATCGACGCCGCGGGGGTCAAGGCCTGGTCTGACGGACAGGGCGCGCTCACGCAGCTGCCGCCGCCCTGACGTCGCCGCGCCGCCGGAACTCTCGCGGTCTGCGGCTGTCCTGGATCCCGTGCTCGCCTCGATCACGCTCGCGTGGGCGCTGCTGGCAGGGGCGGGCGCGGCCGCGCCGGCGCCCCCGGACGACGCGCGCGCGCTCGAGGCGACGGCCTTCGAACGCGGGCGCGAGGGCCGGCTCGCCGCGGGCACGATGCTGCTGGAGCGCCTGCTCCGCGAGCGACCGGAGAGCCCGCGCGCGTGCCTGTGGGCCGAGGGCCTGCTGCTCAACGCGATCCGCAGCGGGGATGACCGCGCGATGCAGCGCGCGATGACGGAGCTCGTCGCGCGGTGGCGCGCGCAGGCGCCCGCCGGCAAGCAGGGGGACACGCTGCGCCGGGTGTGCCGCGATGACGTCGCCCACGGCCTGCGCTACCTCGCGTCGCGCTGGCACAACGAGGGCGCCCTGCGCTGCGACGACGAGCTCCTCGAGCGGGCCGAGTGGGCGTACCGCGAGTACCTGCGCAACTTCTCCCTGCGCCCCGGGGGCGACGAGATGGAGTTCTACCTCGCCGAGCTCTACATGCACCGCGGTCAGCTCGCCTACCGCTTGGTCCCCTGCGGCTTCATCGTGTGCGGGAACTGGGCGCGCGCGGAGCGGGAGCGCCGGCGCGCGGCCGGGCTCGAGGCGCCGCGCTGCGGCACGCCCTCGCGGCCGGAGGACAACGAGCCGGCGTACTGTCCGTGGTACCGCCGCGCCGCCGCCGCGTTTCGCCGGTCGCTCGAGCTCAACCCCCAGGGTCGATTCGTGCGCGACGCCGCCTACGCGCAGGTCGCGATCAACGTCGCGCTCACCGACTGGGGGCGACGCAACAACGCGGATCACTGCCGCGTGAACGCGGAGGGGCGCTGCGTCGTCCCCGCGCGTCGCTGCGTCGAAGCAGACTGCGCGCGCGGGGAGGCGACGCCGCGCCGCTACCCGACGCCCACGCTCAGCGGCGTGGCGCGGGTCTTGCCGCCGCCGCGGACGCCCTGACGCGCGCCTCGATGGACGTGGTCTTCAGGGCAGCCGCGTGACGACGCGCGGCGGCCCGCTAGAGCTCGCCGCAGTCCTCGACGACGATCCGGGCGCTGGTGGTCCCGCGGCGCGAGCCGTAGGACTCGACCTTCTCGACCACTTCCATGCCCTCGACGACCGAGCCGAACACGACGTGCTTGCCGTCGAGCCAGGGGGTCTCCACGGTGCACAGGAAGAACTGCGAGCCGTTGGTGTTGGGGCCCGCGTTGGCCATGCTGAGCACGCCGGGGCCGGTGTGCTTGAGCGTGAAGTTCTCGTCGTTGAAGCGGTCGCCGTAGATCGAGCGCCCGCCGGTGCCGTTGTGGCGCGTGAAGTCGCCGCCCTGGCACATGAAGTCAGGGATCACGCGGTGGAAGGTCGAGCCCTTGTAGCCGTAGCCCTTCTCGCCCGTGCACAGCGCGCGGAAGTTCTCGGCCGTCCGGGGCACGACGTCGGCGCGCAGCTCCATGACGATGCGGCCGAGCGGCGCGCCGTCGGCGGTGATGTCCATGAACACCTTGGGATTGCTCATGGCCGGGACGTATACCATCCACGGCGGGGCGTGTTTTCACGCGCGGCGCGCGGGTCGTCCGCAAACGCGCGCCGACGGCTCCCGCGGGCCGCGCGAGGCGAGCGCGGATCACAGGTACGGCGCCATCTGGTCGCAGTACAGGTTCTCGCCGGGGTCGATCGCGAGCAGATCCGCGTAGCGCATGAAGAAGCCGACGCGGTCCGCGACCGCGGGCGGCGTCGGCATGCCGCACTCGAGCCCGCCGTTGACGATGTTGGTCGTCATGCCGAAGCCGGGCACGCGGCCCATCGACTCGTCCTGGGGCGTCGGCGTCCAGTTGCCGACCATCACGTCGTGGGCGGAGGGCTTGGGCAGCTGCTCGGTCATCCAGAACCACAGCGCCGTCTGCAGCGCGAGCGCGCTGTCGCTCGCGACCAGCTCCGGGTTGGCGAGGATGTCGACCCCGAGCGCGTCGCCGGCCTGGCCGTAGTTGTAATTCCAGCTGAGCTGAATCGCGCCGCGCCCGTGGTAGGTCTTCCCGGGCGCGCAGGGGTACTGCATGTTGTTCGCGTCGCAGTACTGCGGGCAGGCGTTGTTCTCGCAGCCGACCTCCTCGATGAAGCACAGGCCCCAGGCGTAGGGGCCGTCGGGCGCCTGCGGCCAGCCGCCAGTGGTCTCGTGCGAGATCTGGGCGAGGAAGGCCGCGACCTCGCGCGCGCGCACCTCGGCGCCGCCCTCACAGGCGAACAGCGGGTAGCCCTCGGCCGCGTCGAGCAGCCCCTGGTAGGTGTAGACGCCGCCGCTGCACGCCGGGTCGTCCTTGTGCAGGAACATCTCGTCCCAGTCCGCCTGCGAGAGCACGTCGCTCACGTCGCAGTCGCCCACGCCCGTGGTCGTCGCGTCCGTGGGGTCCTCGGTCGCCTGGCTCGTCTCGCTGGTCTCGGTCGCGCTCGACGGGTCGGTCGCGTCGGTGCCGCTGGCGGAGGTCGAGTCGGTGCTGCCGGCGGAGGTCGAGTCGGTGGCGTCGGCGGTGGTCGGGTCGGTCGCGGGCTCGGTCGCGCTGACCGTGCTGGGATCCGTCGCGCCGGCGCTCGAGTCGGTCGTTCCCGCGCTCGTCCCCGCCGTCGACGCGTGGGTCTCACTCGCGTCGGTGTCGCCGTCGTCTCCCGCGCAGCCGAGCAGCAGCAGCGCGGCGCAGGTACCCTCGATCCAGCGGGCTCGCATGCCTCCTTGTACCCGCGATCGCCGGCGCCCGTCGACCGGCGCGCGCGGCCCCGGAGCATGATGACCTTCAGGACATGTGAGAATCGTCGGGCGCCGGCGCGCCGGCGCGCGTCGTGACCGTGTCCTCGATCACCGCGAGCGCGCCGGCCGGGTCGCAGCCGTACAGCCCGGAGCCCCACGCGGGGTTGAGCTCGACCGCCGCCCAGCCGCGGCCGCGGATCAGCCCGACGTCGAGCACCACCGACGTCGGCAGCTCGACGGCCGCGTCGGCGAGCAGCGCCTCGGCGAACGCCAGCGCGCCGCGCTCTTCCTCCGGCGCGCACGGCCACGCGCCGCCGCGCTGCGCGAGCGCGCCGTCGCGGGCGTAGATCGAGCGGGCGCGGACGCGGCGATCGGCCACGAAGCAGCGGAACTCGAGGGCCCACTCGACCGGCTCGGAGACGAGCGTCGGCGTGTCCTCGGGCAGCTCCGCGGGGCGTGGGAGCGCCTGCCCCGAGGGATAGACGCGGGCCGCGAAGCACTTGGTGTCCGCGGGCTTGATGAACAGCGGGCCCGCGCGCGTCCGCGCCTCGGCGAGCGTCGTGAACTCGACGTCGCGGCGGCGGTAGGGCGCGGGCAGCCGCGCGAGCCAGTCGAGCGCCGGCTGCACCAGCGCGCGCCCCAGCTGGTCGGCGATCGCCTCGACGAACAGCGCCTCGCCGTAGATCGCGACCGGGCCTGGGAGCGGCCCGGCCGCCGCGACGCGCCAGCCGGGGAGCCGTACGACGCGCCAGCCCGCGCGCGCGGCCGCCTGCCGCATCAGGCGCGAGTCCTCGGAGTGGCGCGGCGACAGGATCAGCGTGCGAGCGGGTCTCTCCATGGTCCGGCGGGCGCGGGCGAGCGCTCCTTCGGGCAGCATACGCGACGATCGAGGCGCGCGTTTGACCGCGTCGTGCTCCGCCTCGGATCACGCAGATCGACTACGCTCGCACGCGCGATGAACCCCTCCTACACGATGATGGTCGAGGCGCTCCAGCAGCGCGGCTACGTGGTCGTCCCTGTGCTCTCGCGGGACGAGTGCGCGGCGCTCATCGGGCAGATCTGGGACTGGCTCGAGTCGCTCGGCACCGGCGTTCGGCGCGGCGACGACACGACCTGGGGCAAGCAGTGGCCGGGGCACGTCCACGGGATCTTCAAGTGTCACGGCGTCGGTCAGGCCCCGTTCATGTGGCGCCTGCGGACCGACCCGCGGATCCTCGGCCTGTACGCGTACCTCTGGCAGACGACCGCGCGCGAGCTGCTGTGCAGCTTCGACGGCTGCTCGGTGATGCGGCCGCGCGCGCACTGGCGCTGCAAGTGGGCGCTCGAGGGCCGCCTGCACGTCGACCTCTCGCTCGCGCGGGACGTCGAGCGACGCGCCAAGCTGGCCGCGCAGTGCCGCGCGGGCACGCCCTGCGTGCAGGGGCTCATCACGCTCGCGGACATGGACGCGTCGACGGGGACCTTCGCGTGCATCCCGGGCAGCCACCTGCGCTTCCGCAACCGCTCCGACCCGCCGTCGGACTGGTACCGGCTCGACAAGCAGGACCTCGCGGCGGTCGGCGAGCCGACGCGCCTGCGCGTGCCCGCGGGCGCGATGGTGCTGTGGGACTCTCGCACCGCGCACTGCGGCGCGAAGCCGGTGCCGCTGCGCGAGCTCCCGCAGCGCCCCGCGCCGGGTGAAGACTGGGCGGCGCGGCGCGGCGACGGCTTTCGCTACGTCGTCTACCTCAGCTACCTGCCGCGGCGCCACGCGACGTCGGGCGAGCGCGCGCGCCGGCGCGAGGTGTTCGAGGCCGGGCGCACCACCGGGCACTGGGCCTACCCCGTGCGCCTGAACGCGGAGAAGATCCGCTTCGACACGCGCGAGTACACCGTGCAGCCGGCGGCGCTCGAGCGCGTGCTCGAGGCCGGGCGGGTCCCGCTCGCGCGGCGCCTGATCGGCTACGACGCGTAGCCGCGACGCGAGGTCTGGGCCGCGCGCCTTCGACCCCGCTACGTCGCCCCGCCGCGATACCATCGCGCGGTGCGACCGATCCTCACGCACATCGCTCGCCAGGTCCGCGACCTCGACGCCAGCGCCGAGTTCTTCGCGCGCTACTGCGGCATGCGCGAGGTGCACCGGCGCGCGCGAGACGGGCGCCCGCACGTGGTCTGGCTCGCGGAGCCGGGCAAGGAGCGGGAGTTCATCATCGTCCTGATCTCCGGGGGCGGCGCGGCGCCGCAGGCCGACGACGACTACGGTCACCTCGGCTTCGCGCTCGCGAGCCGCGAGGAGGTCGACGCGGTCGCCGAGCGGGCGCGCGCCGACGGCCGCCTGGTCTGGCCGCCGCGGGAGGAGCCGTACCCCGTCGGCTACTACTGCGGGCTGCGCGATCCCGACGGGCAGTACGTCGAGTTCAGCTACGGGCAGCCGCTCGGTCCGGGCGCGCCCGACTGACCTCGCTTGCCGCGCTGCGCGAATCGTCCGACCATGCGCCCGTGATCACCCACGTCGTGCTCTTCAAGTTCTCCGCGCGCGCCGACGCCGAGCAGGCCCGGGAGCGGCTCCTCGGCATGCGCGGACAGATCGAGGCGCTGCTCGAGCTCGAGGCCGGGCTCGACATCACCCGCAGCCCGCGCTCCTACGACCTCGCCCTGATCACGCGCTTCGCCGATCAGGCCGGGCTCGACGCCTACCAGGAGCACCCTGCGCACCTCCCCGTGCTCGAGTTCATCCGCGCGCGCGCCGAGGCGGTCTGCGCCGTCGACTTCGTCGGCGAGCGGCGGTCGTCGGCGGACTAGCTCCTGGAGACCGACGCGAGGGATCGCGATGCAGCCGCCGCCCGAGGTCGCCGCCGAGCGCACGATCGACGCCGCGCTCGTTCGCCGGCTGCTCGCGGCCCAGCGCCCCGCCGCGCTCGAGCTGTCGCAAGCGTCATATGAGTCGGAGCTCGCGGCGCTCGAGATCCGGCGCGTCGCGGAGGGCTGGGACAACGTGCTGCTGCGGGTCGGCGCGCGCTGGCTCGCGCGCGTGCCTCGGCGCGCGGTCGCGGCGGAGCTGCTGCGCGGCGAGCTGCGCTGCCTGCCCGCGCTCGCGCCGTCGCTGCCGCTGCCGGTGCCGGCGGCCGCCTACGTCGGGCGCCCCGAGGACTTCTTCCCCTGGCCGTGGGCGCTGGTGCCGTGGATCGAGGGCACGCCGCTGGGCCACGCGCTCGAGCTCGACCACGAGCGCGTGGCGACGCAGCTCGGGCGTTTTCTCGGCGCGCTGCACCGCCTGCCGCTGCCCGCGGACGCGCCGAGCAACGCGATGCGCGGCGTCCCGCTGCGGACGCGCGCGCCGCTGCTCGAGGAGCGACTGGCGCGCCTGCGCGCGCTCGGCGAGCCGCTCGACGAGGCCCGCCTGCGGGCGCGTTGGCGCGAGTTCGCGTCGCAGCCCGAGTGGCCTGGGCCCAAGGTCTGGTGTCACGGCGATCTGCACCCCTTCAACCTGCTCACGCGCGGCGGCCAGCTCGCGGCGGTGCTCGACTGGGGCGACGTGCACGGCGGCGATCCGGCGCTCGACCTCGCGAGCGCCTGGATGGCGTCCCCGCGCGCGCGGCACTCGAGCCTGCGCGCGGCCTACGGCGCGATCGATGACACGACCTGGCTTCGCGGACAGGGGTGGGCTGTCTATTACGGCGTGACGCTGCTCGACGCCGGCCTGCGCGGCGCGGGCCCGCCGTACGCGAGCGTCGGCCGACGCACGCTGGCGCGCGCGCTCGCGGGCTGACATCGCGACGCGATGAGCCGCCCGCGACGTCGCCCGCACGCGACCGCGCCGCCAGGCCGGCGCCACCGCGACATCGGAGTCATAGCGGCGTCCTCCGGGGGCGCGCGCCGGCAATCAGCGTTCGCCACCCGTCCTCCGCGGTCGCGGGGTCACGGCGCGCGCTCGCGGCGATCAGCGGCCCGGCGAAGACGTCACGATGACGGGCGCGACGCGGCCCGATAGACTCTCCCGGTGAGCGCGCCGGGCCGTCTCTTGAGCCGTCTCTTGAGCCATCCTCGCTCCGCTCGCGCGGCGACGCGCGGGCGAGGCCCCGCGCGGGTCCCCGCGCGGCCGCGCTGACACCCTAACCATTAAGCTTGGAGTCAACCATGTCCTTGAAGTCAGTCTATCGAGTCCGCGCGCTGCTCTGCGCCGCGAGCTGCGTCGCCGCGCTGGCGACCGTCGCCGCGCCGCGGGTCGCCGAGGCCTGCGGCGGCACCTTCTGCGAGACCGGCCCGAACGTCATGCCCGTGAACCAGACCGGCGAGACGATCGCGTTCCGGCTGCACGAGGGGCGCGTCGAGGCGCACATCCAGATCGCGTACAACGGCGACCCGGAGGAGTTCGCCTGGCTCGTGCCCGTGACCGCGGTCCCCGACGTCGGCGTCGGCTCGAGCGCGCTGTTCACCAGCCTGCTGAGCTCGACCGTGCCCACCTACACCATGGACTTCGAGCCGAGCGGCACCTGCGGCGTGCCGGTGACCGGCTTCAGCTGCGGGGGCGCCTTCGACGTCGCGGCGGACGGCGGCTTCGAGGGCGTGGGCGCGGAGACCACCGGCGGGGAGCCCACGGACACGCCGGACATCGTCAAGCGCGGCTTCGCGGGCGCCTTCGAGTACGTGGTGCTGCAGGGCGACACCGTCGAGGAGATCACGACCTGGCTCGACGACAACGGCTTCGCCCAGGACGCCGACGCGCCGCCGATCCTCGAGGAGTACCGAAGCGAGGGCTTCTACTTCCTCGCGCTCAAGCTGCACTCGGGCGCCGGCGTCGACGAGATCCACCCGGTCACGGTCGACTACGAGGGCGACGAGCCGTGCGTGCCGATCCGGCTCACGCGCATCGCCGCCGAGGAGGACATGGGCATCCGCGCGTTCTTCCTCGGCCAGCGCCGCGTCGCGCCCAAGAACTTCGACCACGTGGTCCTCAACAAGATCGCGATCTCGTGGCTGCCGACGCTCGGCGGGAACTACGACTCGGCCGTCACGCAGGCGGTCGACGAGGCGGGCGGCCGCGCGTTCGTCACCGAGTACGCGGGCGCGACGTCGATCGTCTCGCAGGTCGGGATCGTCGACCTCGACTGGGAGCCCGAGGCCTTCGCGACCATCGAGGAGGCCGAGGTCGCTGACAAGCTCGACCTGATGCTCAAGGCCCAGGGCCTGCTCAGCTGCGCCGACAACGTGTGCGCCTGGCTGCACCCGCTGATGTCGGGGATCATCGACGACTACCTCGCCGTCCCCGACGGCGTGACCTTCGACGCGTTCTGGACGTGCCCGAGCTGCTACGCCGACCAGCTCGACACCTCGTCCTGGGACGGGTCGCTGTTCGCGGCCGCGCTCGACGAGCGCGTGGTTCAGCCCGGGCGGCACGCCTCGACGATCCTCGCCGAGAACCCGTACCTCACGCGGCTGTACACCACGATGTCGCCCCACGAGATGCTCGAGGACCCGATGTTCTGGGAGAACCCCGGGCTGCCCGACGTCGACCGCGACAGCGGGAGCGTGCGCGTGGGCAACTGCGCCGGCGCCGACTGGATCCGCTTCGACGACGGCCGCGAGCTCGCGCTCAGCGACAACTTCAGCTACCCGGTGCTCGACGAGCTGCCCTTCGCCGAGCGCGTGGAGCGAGTCCCGATGAGCGGCGCGCCGATGGTCAAGCTCGACAACAGCGCGCTGATCGAGCAGGTGCTCGAGGACTGGAACGCGATGTTCCCGTTCAGCGACGAGTCCTTCACCGGCGACGAGGAGCCGATCGAGGAGTCGAGCAGCGCGCTGTGCTCGGCCACCGCGCGCCGCCTCGGCGGCGATCCGGGCGCGTGGCTGCTGGTCGGCATCCTGCTGTACGCCCGCGGCCCTCGTCGGCGTCGGCGTCGAGCCTGAGGCGCTGACGCTGCCCCGCGCGGCGCTTCGTGGAGTTCTCACGCGCGGGTCGTGAAACCTCGGCGGGCTCGCGCGCGCGCCGCGGCGTGAAGCGTCGAGACGGCGTTTCGCGCCGCGCCGCGCGCTCGCGCGCGCCGCTTGAAACCCGCGTCCGTGGTGTTCGATGCTGAGCGGGCGACGATGTCAGTGAGCCGCTCCGCACAGTTCCGCACGACCGCCCACCGCGGCGCGGACCGGCGAGCGTTGACGCCCGCGAGCGGCGAGCGGCGCCCGCCGCCGTCGGGCGCCGAGAAGATCGGGCGCTACGCGGTGCTCGGCGTCCTCGGCGAGGGCGGGATGGGCGTCGTGTACTCGGCCTACGACGATGACCTCGATCGCAAGGTCGCGCTCAAGCTCGTGCGCTCGCTCGGCGCCCACGGACGCGAGGAGCGCCTGCGGATCAAGCGAGAGGCGCAGGCGCTCGCGCGCCTGTCTCACCCGAACGTCGTGCAGGTCTACGAGGTCGGCGAGCACCGCGGGCAGCTGTTCGTCGCCATGGAGTTCATCCGCGGCGCGACGCTGAGCGAGTGGATCGCGCTCGGCGATCACGACTGGCGCGCGCGCCTCGAGATCCTGATCGCCGCCGGTCGCGGGCTCGCGGCGGCCCACGAGGCCGGCCTCGTGCACCGCGACTTCAAGCCTGAGAACGTGCTCGTCGACGAGGTCGACGGGCGCCCGCGCGTGCTCGACTTCGGCCTCGCGCGCGCGCTGGACGACGGCGCGGACGAGGCGGCCGACGCGGCGCGGCGCGCAGAATGTGGCCCCGAGGACAGCTTGTTGAGCCAGGAGGTGACGCGCGCGGGCGCGCTGCTCGGCACGCCCGCGTACATGTCCCCGGAGCAATTCGCGGGCGCGCAGGCCGACGCGCGCAGCGACCAGTTCAGCTTCTGCGTCACGCTGTGGGAGGCGCTCTACGGCGCGCGCCCCTTCGCCGGCGAGTCGCTCACCGAGATCGCGTTCAACGTCGGCGAGGGCCGCCTGCGCGCGCCCGCCAACGAGGGCGGCGTGCCGAGCTGGGTGCAGCGGGTGATCGCGCGTGGGCTGTGCGTCACGCCGCGCGACCGCTGGCCGTCGATGGACGCGCTGCTCGAGGAGCTCGGCGGCGACCCGGTGCGCGCGCGTCGTCGCTGGCTCGCGATCATCGGCAGCGCGGCGCTGCTGGCGGGCGCGGGCTACGGCGCCGCGCGACTTCAGCGCGCGCCGAGCGAGACGTGCACGGGCGTCGACGCGCCCGTGAGCGAGCTGTGGAGCCCCGCGCGCCAGCGGGCGATCGCGGCGGCCATGCAGGCGACGGGCGCCGCCTACGCGGACGCGAGCTGGGCGAGCGCGTCGCGGCTGCTCGACGTCTACCTCGGGCGCTGGGTGACGACGCGCCGTGAGGCCTGCGAGCAGCACGCGCGCGGCGAGCTGTCCTCGCGCCTCTTTGATCTGCGCGAGGCCTGCCTCGAGGAACGCCTCCGGCGCGCGCGCGCGCTGCTCGAGGTGTTCGAAGACGCCGATCGCGAGCTCGCGCAGCGGGCTCCGCTCGCGGCCGCGGAGCTCGGCACGCTCGCGCGCTGCGAGGACGTCGAGGCGCTGCTCTCGGAGGTGCCGCCGCCCGAGGACGCGGGCGCGGCCGCCGAGGTCACGCGCCTGCGCACGCGCCTCGCCGAGGCCTGGGCCGCCGACCAGGCCGGGCGCTACGGGGCGGGGCGCGAGCTCGCCGCGCCGGTCGTCGAGCGGGCCCGCGCGCTGGGCTACCGCCCGCTGCTCGCCGAGGCGCTGCTCCGCGTCGGCGCCCTCGAGCTACGCCTCGGGGGCTACGCGACGGCCGAGCGCGCGCTCGACGAGGGGCTTTGGGAGGCGGTCGCGTCGGGTCACGCGCCCGTCGCGGCCGAGGCCGCGATCACGCTGCTCTCCGCCGTGGGTGTCCGTCAGGGCAGGTTTGACGAGGCGCTCGCCGACGAGCGACGAGCGCGGGCGCTGATCGATCGCGCGCGCGGCGTAGAGCGCGACGACCTGCTGATTCAGCTCGAGAACACGCTCGGCAACCTCACGCACAGGCAGCACGCGCTCGAGCGCTCTCGGGAGCACTACCTGCGCGCGCTCGAGCTGCTCGCGACGCACGAGACGCCCAGCCGCGCGCTGACGGTCGCGTCCGTGAACGGGAACCTCGCGGGCGTGCTCTGGGCCCGCGGCCAGTACCAGGAGGCGCTGCAGCGCAGCGAGGAGGCGCTGGCGATCGTCCGCGCGCAGCTCGGCGACGGGCACCCGCAGCACCACAGCCTCCTCGGCAACGTCGCCCGCGATCGCGCGGCGCTCGGCGAGCTCGCGGCGGCCCGGCGCCTGTACGAGCAGCAGATCGCGCTGATCGAGTCGAGCCTCGGACCCGAGCACCCGACGCTCGCGGAGGCGCTGACCAACGTCGGCAGCACCTTCGAGCGGCTCGGCGAGCTCGCGCGAGCGCGCGCGGCCTACGAGCGCGCGGTCGCGATCATGGAGGGGCGGCTGAGCGCGACGCACCCGTCCCTCAGCTCGCCGCTCAACAACCTCGGCGCCGTCCTGCGCGTCCAGGGGGAGCTGGCGGCGGCGCGCGGGGTCTACGAGCGCGTCGTCGCGATCGACGCCGAGCATCACGGCGAGGACAGCCCGCTCATCGCCTACGGGCTGACCGGGCTCGGCGAGACCGCGCTCGCGGCCGGCGACGCGCGCGAGGCCGTCACGCAGCTCGAGCGCGCGCTCGCGCTGCGGACCCGCGCGGACGCGGAGGTCTCGGCCTACGAGCTGAGCTACACGCGCTTCGCGCTCGCGCGCGCGCTCTCGGCCGCGGGCGACCGCAAGCGCGCGCGCGCGCAGGCTGAGGAGGCGCGCGTCGGCTACGAGTCGCTCGGCGACGGCTTCAAGGACGAGCTCGACGCGGTCACGCGCTGGCTCGCGGAGCCGCCCGTCGCCGCGCCGACGTGAGCGACCGACCGCTCAGCTCAGCGCAGCGCAGCGCAGCTCGGCTCAGCTCAGCTCAGCTCAGCTCAGCTCAGCGCGACGCCGCAGCGCGCCGCGACTCGAGCAGCTCCTGGGCCAGGCGCTGGCTCCGGCGCAGGATGTCGCGCAGGTCCGCCTCGTCCTCGGCGAGCGCGAGCACGCGGTCGCCCGGGTCGATCAGCGTGTCGAGGGCCGGGTTGACGAGCAGGCGGCGCTGCAGGTCGGCGCCCGCGTTGAGCTCCGCGCCGCTGCTGCGGAACAGCCCGATCGGCACGACGCCGCAGCGGCCCTCGAGCGTGTAGAGCACGCGGCGCACCAGCGTCCACTTGTGCCCGTGGAACCACTCCGGGAGCTCGGCGGTGTAGACCTCCGAGTTGTCCTCGTCGAAGGTCACGAGGCTGTGGAACAGCTGCGGGAACGCCGGGTCGGCGCTCGCGGTCGCGAGCCACGCGTCCGCGAGCTCCTGCCCGCGGACCGGGATCACCCAGCCGCGGAACGGATCGAACAGCTCGCGCGGCTCGTGGTCGCCGGCCTCGACGAGCGTCGACGGCAGCACCTTCCGCGGCGTCCGGTGACCCGCGGTCGCCAGGGTCGTGAGCGCCGGCGGCAGCACCACGCTCTGATCCGCCGACACGCCCTCGGCCTTCGCGGCGGTCCCGAGCGCGCGCTGGTGATGCTCGGCGCCGCAGGCCTGGTGGACCGCGCGGGTGATCCGCAGCGGGTGGTAGCGCAGGCTCTTGTTGTAGCGCGGGTCGCCCTGCAGCACGACCACGCGCGCGGCCCGGGGCAGGCGCAGGCTGACGAGGTCGTCGGGCACCTCGGGGTTCTCGTGGTGGATGACCAGCCCCTTGATGCGCGCGAGGTGCAGGCGCACGCGCTTGGGCAGCGCGTCCGAGACGACCACGTGGATCGAGCGGAACTGCGTGGGCCCAGGGCTGCGGAGCAGGCGGATCAGCGGCAGCATGTCCTCGCGGAAGTTGAGGATCACGATGTGGCCCTTGAGCCGCTGAAACAGCCGCGTCTGATCGCGGCCGAACAGGCTCGTGAGCGCGGCCGTGAACCACGCGAGGAAGCCGAGCCCGGCGATCGTCGCCATCGCGCCGATGAAGCGCGCCGTCGAGCTCTTCACCGTCTCGGCGCTGAAGTTGCCCGTGGCGAAGGTGTTGATCTCCCAGAACGAGTCGTCGAGCGTGCGCAGGTGGGCGTTGGAGTCGTGCTCGAGGCTCCACACGATCACCGTCGAGATCAGCACGAGCACCGCGAACGCGGCGAAGGGCACCAGCGGGTTCGAGAGGTGGCCTTCGAAGTTCGAGCTGAGCCGGTCGCGCAGGATCCCGCGGCGTCGGAGGTAGCGGCGCAGCAGCAGCGTCAGCGTGAGCAGGATGATCGTCAGCCCGCCGTAGCGCAGGATCATGCTGCGGCGCGCGCTGATCTCGCGACCCTCGGCGACCTCGTGCAGCGGGATCGGCTCCTGCTCGGCGAAGCCGTGCCAGCGCAGCTTGATGCCGAGGTCCTCGTCCTCCGAGTTCGTCGTCGCGTCCTGGGCCGCGTCGAGCAGCGCCAGCGTCGCGCGGTTGTGCTCGGCCCGGTCCTTCCCGGGGCTGTCGGTCGTCAGCAGCACCGTGCTGACGCAGATCGTCGGCAGCCCGAACTCGAGCCCTGGGTAGGTCTTCGGCTCGATCTGGCACACGCGGTAGTACGGGTAGCCGTCGATCAGGCGGTCGAGCACCGCGTCGGGCAGCGGGTTAACGCTGGCGACGCCCGACGCGATGACCCCGGCGATGTCGGGGTGGCCGGGCTCCGTCGTGCGCAGCATGACGAGCAGCTCGCCCGCGCGCATGGCCGCGAACGCGTCGTCCGAGCCCACGCCCTTGAGGCGGTTGAGATCGTCGACGGTCATGCCGGCCGCGCCGACGATGACCTTGCCGGTCTCGAAGCTGCCCGAGCCGATCTTGCCGATGTAGATCCGGTGGTCGCCGATGGACTGGAAGTTCGACAGGCGCACCGGGCGATGCACGAGCATGTGCACGGCGCCGTCGGTGAGCGCGCCGATCAGCCGCAGCTGCGCCTTGCGGGCCAGCTCCGCCGAGACCCCGCACATGAACCCGCCGACCGCCTCGGTCGCGGCGTCGTCGGGCTGCGCGACCAGGCCCTCGGAGACGCGGCCGGCCTTGTAGGCCTCGGCCGCGACGTCGTACTGCACCAGCGCGTAGTCCAGCTCGCCCTCGAGCAGCAGCCGGATGTTCTCGCAGGAGCCGTCGGTGTACTTGATGTCGAGGTCGATCGGCGCCCCGGTGCGCTCGAGGCTGCTGCGCAGCGCGTTGCCGATGCGCGTAAACCCGCCGCGCTTGCTGCCCGCGCCGAAGCGATACAGCGGCTTGCCGTTGAGGCGCGGGCGCTCGCCTGACGTCGTCGTGGGCGCCGCCTCCGGCGTCGTCTCCGGCGCGTCAGCCGGCGCGTCAGCCGGCGCGTCAGCCGGCGCCGCCTCGGCCCGCGCGGTGGTGGACGCGAGCGCGAGCGCGAGCGCGAGGAGCCCGGCGGCGAGCGAGGGACGACGCGAGGGACGCCAGGGACGCGAGGGACGAAGGGAACGCATGGACGGGGTGTTCACGCGCGCCGCGGCGAGGCCGTGAGCGCGACGAGCCCGGCGGCGTCGCGCAGCGGCGTCCGCGGGCCAGGGTTGAGGCGGAGCCGCGAGCCGGCGGCGCGCTCGCCGTGCGAGGGCGGCGAGTACAGGCCGAGCAGCGTGATCGGGCGACCCGCGTCATCGCGCTCGAGCTCGACGCAGGCGTCGCGGAAGCTCTTCGACCGCAGCCCCTCCGGGATCGGCAGCAGCCGCACGCTGTGCCGGCGCTCGATCAGCTCGACGAGGAAGCGGAACACCGCGAGGTCGACGCACGCGTGGGCCATCAGCGCCGAGCGCAGGAAGCCGTCGTAGAAGATCGTCGCGACGCCGTGCCCCGCGAACTCGAACGCGGCCTCGGGGTCATCGACCGCGACGACGATGTTGGGCACCGGCTCGTCGCCGCACGCGCGCTTGATCGCCGCGCACGCGAGCCGCGAGAACGCGTCGGGCTCGCTGCGGCCGTGGTGCGGGAGCACGATCACCGCGCTCGCGCTGTGGATCTCGAGCTCGCGCGCCAGGAACTCGCTGAAGCGATCGATGCTCTCGTTGTCGACCTGTCCCCGGCGATAGATGAACTGCGGGCGCGAGGTCTCGCTCTCGATGCTGCGGTCGATGTAGCGCGGGTCGTGATGACCCACGCAGATCAGCTCCACGTCCGCGCACGCGCGCTCGAGCGATCGCAGCAGGCCGATGTCCTCGGGATCCCAGTTGATGACGACAACGCGGTCTCGCCCGCGGGTGTGCTGCGCGTCTGAGGGCATGCCGACGACGGGGTGAACACACCGCGGGGTCGACGTGCGTGTCAAGCCGGCGCGCGCTCGAGGGGGCGCCGTTCGCGGGTGGCCGCCGTGCTCGCGGTGCCGTACCCTAGCAGGCCGTGGCCTTCGACCCTGTGCTTGCGATGCTCGCGCTGGTGACGTTCCTGTTGGCCTACGTGGGCGCGACGGTCGGTCTCGTGCTGGGGCATTTTCGCCTCCCACTGTTGATCTGGTGGCTCGGGTCGCCGGTCGTCGGCGCGTCGACGAGCCTGGCGATCTCCACCGTCGGCGCGCTCGTCGGCGCGCTTCAGCACGCGCTGCAGGGCCGCGTGCGTCCGCGCTTGCTGCTCACGGTCGGCGTCCCCTCGGGTATCACCGCATTTTTTTCGGCGCGCTACGCCGGCGTGCTCGACCCCAACCTGCTCGAGATCGCGATTGGCCTCGCGCTCGTCATCTCCGGCGCCGTCATGCTCGCGCGCCCGCCGACCTCCAAACCCGCGCGGCCCGATCGCGCTGACGCGCGCGGCGAAGTTCCGGGCGAAGATCGCGGCGAAGATCGCGGCGAAGATCGCGGCGAAGAGCGCGGCGAAGAGCGCGGCGAAGAGCGCGGCGAAGATCGCGGCGAAGAGCGCGGCGAAGAGCGCGGCGAAGAGCGCGGCGAAGTGCGCGGCGAAGATCGCGGCAAAGAGCGCGGCGACGCGCCCGGCGAGCAGGCGCGTGTCCCCGAACGGCGCACGATCGGCGCCGAGTGTGCCGTTGGCGCGTCGCTCGGGCTGCTCGCCGGGCTCGTCGGCCTGCTGCTCGGGACGCTGCGGCTGCCGCTGATGCTCCGCTTCGTGCGCGTGACGCCGCGCGAGGCGATCGGCAGCAACATGGCGATCGGCGCCATCACCGGCTTGCTCGCCGGCGCGGCGACATTACTCGAGGGACATGTTCATCTGCTGAGCTTCGCCGTGCTCGCGCCGGTGACGCTGCTCGGCTCGGCGCTCGGCGCCCGCGCGACCGGGCGGATCCGACGCGCGACGCTGCACCGGCTGATCGCCGCGATCCTGGTCGTCGTCGGGCTCGTCATGGTCTACCGCGCCGTGCTCGGCCTGCAGCCCTCGTAGCCCGAGAGCCGCGCTGCGAAGCAGCCCGGCAGCCCGTGTCGGGCTGACGGCTTTCCGCGAGCGCGCCCAGGATTACAGCTCGCGCGGCGCGTCGCCGCGGAAAAAATGCCGATGTGCGCGCGAGCGCGGCGCGCGGGTCGTCGCGCGGAGAAAGTGTCGTAGGAAGATCCGCGCGCTGTAATCCAGGTTCGCGTCGGGGCAATGACCAAGCGAGGGCCGCGACGCCTTGTTTCATCGCGCGTCCGCGCCCGCGTCACCTGAACCAACGCCAATCACGTCGCCCGTCACGCCTGCCCGCGCAGGCCTGGCGCCGCGGCCGAGGAGCTCTACATGCATCGTACGACTCGCAGCCAACCTCTCCCCCGCACCACGCTGATCCGCGCGCTCGCGCTGGGCCTGTTCGCCGTCACCGTCCCGCTCTCGCTCTTCGCCTGTGATGTCGCGCCGCAAGACGGCGAGGGCGACGACGACGACCAAGGCGACTGCGCCGTCGAGTTCGAGCAGTGCCTGCTCGAGGACGGCGGCGACGCGGAGTGCGAGCAGCTGCTCGAGCAGTGCGAGGGCCCCGACGAGCCCTACGAGCCCGGCATGGAGTGCGAGGCGCTGATGCACGACTGCCTCGAGGAGTGGGGCGAGGAGCCGGTCGTGTGCGCCGAGCTGTACGAGATGTGCACCGGCGGTGAGCCCGAGCCCGATCCGTGCCCGGGTGAGCCGTGGCCCGACCCGGGGATGGAGTGCGAGCAGATCCTCCACGAGTGCCTCGAGGGCGGCGTCGACCCCGAGCTCTGCCACTTCGAGTTCGAGTCCTGCCTCGGCGAGTGGCCCGACGAGCCGTGCCCCGAGCCCGAACCGCCGTGCCCGGGCGAGCCGTGGCCGGACCCGGGGCTGGAGTGCGAGCTGCTGCTCGACGAGTGCATCCAGGGCGGGATCGATCCCGGCGTCTGTCACATGGAGTTCGAGGCGTGCCTCGGCGAGCCGTGGCCGTGGCCGGAGCCGCCCTGTCCTGGCGAGCCGGAGCCGGAGCCGCCGTGCCCTGATCCGGACCCCGGCCTCGAGTGCGAGCAGGTGCTCGACGAGTGCCTCATGGGCGGCGAGCCGCCCGAGCTCTGCGAGCAGCTCTTCGACGAGTGCCTCGGGCAGCCGTGGCCGCCCGAGCCGCCGCCGCCGGACGAGTGCGAGCAGGTGTTTGGCGAGTGCCTCATGGGCGGCGAGGACCCGATGCTGTGCGAGCAGCAGCTTCAGGAGTGCATCGGGCAGCCGCCGCCGCCGGACGAGTGCGAGCAGGTGTTGGGCGAGTGCCTCATGGGCGGCGAGCCGCCCGATCTCTGTGAGCAGCTCTTCAACGAGTGCGTCGGGCAGCCGGAGCCGCCGCCGGACGAGTGCGAGCAGGTGTTGGGCGAGTGCCTCATGGGCGGCGAGCCGCCCGAGCTCTGTGAGCAGCTCTTCAACGAGTGCGTCGGGCAGCCGGAGCCGCCGCCGCCGCCCGAGGAGTGCAACCAGGCGTTCGCCGAGTGCCTCGAGGGCGGCGAGGACCCGATGCTGTGCGAGCAGCTGTTTCAGGAGTGCATGGGCGGCTAGCCGGCGCCTGATTCAGACATGACCTAACGAGCAGGTAAAATCGAGCGCCGCGCGGCCGCCCCGGAGGGCGACCGCGCGGCGCTCGCGTTAACACCGCCGCGCGTCGCTCAGACCGGCGGCGGGAACATGTCGCAGACCGCCTCGATGACGTCGAGCGCCTCGTGCAGCGGCGTCGTGAAGTCGTTGTCGCAGATGCTGCCCCAGTAGGCGTTCTGCGGCGTGTTCTCGATCAGCGAGTGCAGGCGCGGGGCCTGGACCGCGCCGTTGTCGTTCATCACGTCGCCGCAGCTGGTGTCCTTGGGGCCAGAGAACACGACGATCGCCAGGCGGTCGGTCTCGCCGCCCTTGAGGTCGACGAACTGGTTGTAATACTCCTGCACCGGCGTCGTGGGCGGCGGGATCAGCCCCCAGGTCTCGGGGATCTCCCACACCGACTGGTCGTCCTCGTCGGTGAAGATCACGAGCACGAGCAGCGCGTCGTCGCGCAGGAAGCCGGCGTTGTACGCCTCCTGATCGATGACCCGGTCGACGAGGGCCGCGCGCGCGGCCTCGAGCGGCATCTCGTCGAACTCGCCGCCGTTCATCGACGCGATGCACTGGAACTGCGTGGCGACCGTGTTCACGGGGCCCTGCTCGATCCACTTGCCCGGCGGCTCGTCGTTCTGACAGTTGAGGCGGTCGGCGTGGTGCTGCAGCTTCCCGCGGTGACCCTGGCCGCAGATCAGGTTGAGCACGCACTTCTCGGTGCCCGCCATGTCGGTCGAGACCACGCCGATGCGGTAGTTGATGTTCTTCTCCTGCACCAGCTCCTGGTCGATGGTCTCGACCAGGCTCGGGAACGCGGCGGTCAGCTTGTTCTGCTCGTCGGACATCGAGCCCGAGTCGTCGATGACGAACAGGATGTCGACCTTCTTGCAGCCGAGCTCGTCGCCGGTCGTCGGGTCGCCGGTCGTCGTCTCCTGCGCGCCCACGTCGTACTTCGTCTCCGGGGTGGTCGTCGCGCCGCTGTCGCTCTCGCCCATCGTCCCGCCCCCGGCCGTGGTCGACGCGCTCCCGCTCCCGCCCGCGGTCGTGCTCGGATCGCTCGTCTGCGGCGTCGTCGTGCTGGGCGACGACCCTGCTGAGCTGACCTGAGAGCCAGAATCCGACTCAGAGCCGCCCGCGCTGTCTCCACAGGCGAGCGCGAGCGTGCACAACACGAGCGCGGACGAAGCAAGAAGTCGATGCATAAACAAACGCTATCACGCGCCGCGCGTGACCGAGCGTGAGCAAACAAACCGGCGACGCGCCCTGGAACTCGCGTCGCCGGCACGCCGCGCGGGCGTCCGCGCGGGCGTCCGCCCGGGCTGCTCTCGGGTTTACCCCGGGTGAAGTCGCGGCGCGCCGTCACGATCGATCGCGTCGTCGCGCCGCGCCGCGCCAGCCGGACTATGTTCAAAGGGTCATATGCCGGCGCGCCGCGACGGGTGGGCGGGTGTGCGACCTTCGCCTACCCGTCCTCGTCCGGGAGCTCGATGGGCTCGACGCAGGCGGGGTCGTCGTGACGCGTGCTGTTGACCCGCGTCGAGACGGGCGTGGCCACGAGGAGATCGTCCGGCGCGGGCACGAGCAGCGAGCTCAGCGCGGCGCGCATGGCCTCTCGGTCCTCCTTGTCGCCGTGGGCCTGGCCCTCGGGCGCGACCGGGTCGAGCCAGCTGGCGAGCGCGGCCGCGCCCGGGTCGAGGATCACCGGCATGCGCCGGTGGTAGGGCGCGACGAGCTGGTTCGCGGCGCAGGTGAGGATCGTGAAGTGCCGCAGGCGCTCGCCGCCGCCGGGGTGCACGATGTCGCGGTAGAGCCCCGCGAGCAGCATCGGGCGGTTGTCGGCGCGGTGAAACCAGTAGGGCTGGCGCTGTCCCTTGGGGCCGGTCCACTCGAAGAAGCCGTCCGCCGCGACGCCGCAGCGCCCGCTCAGGAACGCCCCGCGAAACGCCGGCTTCCCGGCGGCCGTCTCGGCGCGCGCGTTGATGTGACCGACCGGATCATCCTGCCCGGGGCCGAAGGGGGCGGGCATCCCCCAGCGCGCGAGCACGAGGCGATGTCGCCCGCCGTCGCGGACGGCGATGACCGTCGACTCGGTCGGCGCGATGTTGTAGCGAGGGCGATACTGCGCGAGGTCATCGTCGTCGAGCTCGAGCTGCAGCTGATCGGCGAGGTCCTGGTAGCGCGTGGTCAGGGTGAAGCGGCCGCACATACCTGACGATGTACCCGATATCGCGCGCGCGGGTCCAGCGGCCGGCGCCCGCGAGGCGCGGGCGCGGGCGCGCTCGCGGTCGCATCAATCATGTCCTAATAGACATGTTCTCGCGCGCGAGGCGGAGGCGGATCAACGAATGCTGATTGTGATCCCTCCACGGGTGGGATAGAACTGGCAGGTGGTCGAGCGTCTGCGGTTGACGCGAGACGCTCCGCGTCCAGCGAGCGGATCTGCGCAGAACTTGCGTAATGTTCGTGGTGGCGCGGATGTCCCGCGGAGGCTCTGGTGACACAGGGCCACGTGCTCGCGGTGGATGACAACCGCGTGAACAGGATCGCGCTGTCGCGGCTGCTGCGGCAGCTCGGCCTCAGCGTGACGCTCGCCGAGAACGGCCAGGAGGCGCTCGAGCAGCTCAAGCAGCGGCCCTTCGACCTGCTGCTGCTCGACATCATCATGCCGGAGATGGACGGCTACGAGGTCCTGCGCCGGCTCAAGCAGGACCGCCAGCTGCGCGACATCCCGGTGATCGTGATCTCCGCGATCGACGACATGAAGAGCGTCGTGAAGTGCATCGAGATGGGCGCCGAGGACTACCTGCCCAAGCCCTTCGACCCGGTGCTGCTGCGCGCGCGCATCGGCGCGAGCCTCGAGAAGAAGCGCCTGCGCGATCAGGAGCAGGAGTACCTGCGGCAGCTGCAGATCGAGCGCGAGAAGGCCGAGAAGCTGCTGCTCAACATCCTGCCGCGCCCGGTCGCCGAGCGCCTCAAGGCCGGCCAGACGGTCATCGCCGACAGCTTCAGCGACGTCACCGTGCTGTTCGCCGACATCGTCAGCTTCACGCGGCTGTCGACGAACATGTCGCCGCGCAAGCTCGTGGTCATGCTCAACGAGGTGTTCTCGGCCTTCGACGAGTGCACGCTCCGGTTCGGGCTCGAGAAGATCAAGACCGTCGGCGACGAGTACATGGCGGTCGGCGGCCTGCCGATCGCGCGCAGCGATCACGCCGAGGCGATCGCTCACCTCGCGCTGTGCATGCAGGAGCGCTACCAGCGGGTGCAGCTCGAGACGGGCGAGTCCCTGCAGTTCCGCATCGGCATCAACTCGGGGCCGGTGGTCGCGGGCGTGATCGGCTCGAGCAAGTTCCAGTACGACCTGTGGGGCGACACCGTGAACGTCGCGAGCCGCATGGCCTCGCAGGGGCTGGTCGACCAGATCCAGGTCACGGAGTCGACCTACGAGCTGCTCAAGCACCGCTTTCGCTTCGAGCAGCGCGGCGTCATCAGCGTCAAGGGGCGCGGCGACCTGATGACCTACCTGCTGCGAGAGCCGCTGCCCGCCGCCGCAGACGACGAGCGCGCGCGCGCGCTGCCCGGGCTCGCGCAGTCGGCCTCGTAGGCCGCGGCGTCACCAGCCGCGCGCGGCTCGCTCGCGCGCGAGCGCGGCCATGAAGCGCGCGTGCGCGGGGCGGAGCTCGGAGACCCGCGCCGCGACGTCGGCTGGGTCCTCGCGCGCGAGCGCGTCCTCGAGGTGCTCCGCGACCCGGGCGAGTGCGGGCCCGCCGAGCGTCCGCGCGTTGCCCTTGAGCGTGTGCGCGGCGGTGGCGAGCGCGGCCTTGTCCTCGAGCGCCACGCTGGCCTCCGCGCGCTCGACGAGCTCGAGCAGGCTGGGCAGGAAGTCGTCGTAGAACTCGCCGAGCGCGCGCGGGTCGTCGCCGCCGATGAGCTCGGCCACCCGCGTGAAGGCGTCGACGTTGAGCTCGTGGGCGAGCTCGTGGGCGGCGGGCGCGACCGCGCGGCTCGTCCGCTTCCTCGCGCCCCGCTCGCTGGCGGAGAAGCGCGCGAGCACGCGGCGGATGTCGCGGACCCGGTACGGCTTGCTGATGTACTCGTCCATGCCCGCGGCGCGGCAGTGATCGCGGTCGCGGATCGTCGCGTTCGCCGTGACCGCGATGATGAAGGGCTGGCGGTCGGCGAGCTCGGCGTCCGCCCGGATGCGCCGCGTGGCCTCGAGCCCGTCGATCCGCGGCATGTTGATGTCCATCAGGACGATGTCGTAGGGGATCGAGCGCAGCGCGTGCAGGACCTCGACGCCGTCGGCCGCCCGGTCCGCGCGCAGCCCCAGGCGCTCGAGCGAGAGCAGCGCGACCTGCTGGTTGTTCGCGTTGTCGTCGGCGATCAGGAGCCGGACGCCTGCGGGCAGCTCGAGGTCGTCGCCGCTCGAGGGCTCGGTCGTGGGCGCGCGCCGCTCGACCTCATCGAGCACCGCCATGAGCGAGTGAAACAGCCGCGCGGGCCGCAGCGGCTTGGTCAGGATGACGTTGAGCAGCCGCGTGTGCTCGCCGTACTCGCGCTGGCCCAGCGACGTGAGCATCACGAGCGGGAGCGTGGCGCCGCCGCGTCGGCGGCGGATCGCCGCGGCCAGCTCGAAGCCGTCCATCTCGGGCATGTGCATGTCGAGGATGGCGCAGTCGGGCGCGCGCTCGAGCGCGTCGAGGCGCGCGAGCGCCTCGAAGCCGGACGCCGCGAGCACGGGCTCGACGCCCCACAGCCGCAGGTAGCGGGCCGCGATCTCGCGGTTGGTCTCGTAGTCGTCGACCACGAGCACGCGGCGACCCGCGAGGCGCGTCGTGTCCTCGAGGTACTGCGGGCGCGCGTACGCGGCCTCGACCGCCGGCACGGTGAAGCGGAAGGTCGTGCCCGCGCGCTCGCGGCTCTCGACGCTGACCTCGCCGCCCATCGCCCGGATCAGCCGCCGACAGATCGAGAGCCCGAGCCCGGTGCCGCCGTAGCGCCGGGACGTCGACTTCTCGGCCTGCGTGAACGCGTCGAACAGCGTGGGGATGGCGTCGGCCGGGATCCCGATGCCCGTGTCGCGCACCGAGAACTCGAGCGTCGGCGCGTCGCCCTCGACGCGGCGAGAGGTCGTGACCACGACCTCGCCCTCGTCCGTGAACTTGACCGCGTTGGCGAGCAGGTTGACCAGCGTCTGCTGCAGCCGCGCGGCGTCGCCGAAGATCGCCACGGGCACGTCGGCGTCGACCCAGTAGGTGAGCTCGAGGTGCTTCTCGGCCGCCGCGAGCGCGACGACCTCGACCGCGTTCTCGACGCACTCGCGGACGTCGAGCGGCGCGCGCTCGAGCTCGAGCTCGCCGGCCTCGATCTTCGAAAAGTCGAGGATGTCGTTGATCAGCCCGAGCAGCGCCTCGCCGCTGCTGCGCGCGATCTCGGCGAGGCTGCGCTGCTCGTCGTCGAGCTCGGTCTCGAGCAGCAGCCCCGTCATGCCGATGACCGCGTTCATCGGGGTGCGGATCTCGTGGCTCATGGTGGCGAGGAACTCGGTCTTGGCCGTGTTCGCGAGGTCCGCGCGGGCGCGGGCGCGGGCCAGCTCGTCGACCGAGCGCTCGAGAGCCTTTAGCGCGTGGGCGCGGTCCGTCCGCGCGTGCGCGTGGGCGCGGTCGTACAGCAGCACGAGCGCCGGGATCAGGATGAGCGCGATGCACGGCACGACCACGAACATCACGCGGAACTCGAGCAGCAGCGGGTTGCCGGTCGCGGGCAGCGTCGCCGACAGCGCGATCACGGCGCCGCTGAGGCCGACGCCGAACCACATCCCGTAGGCGCCGCCGAGCAGGAACCCGGCGAGCGCCGGCACGACCGGGAACGCGAACGCGACCGGCGTCGGGTACGCGCCGTTCGCCACCTGCATGCCCACCAGCAGCGCCGCGAAGATCAGGCAGAAGAGCAGGGAGGTCGCGCGCAGCGCCGTGCCGCGTCGCGCGAGCTCGATGACCACCGCGCACACGGCGATGAGCACCACGAGCATCGTGAGCACGGGCCCGGCGCCCGCGATCCGGGAGCGCGGGATCAGCGAGAGCAGCGAGGCCGCGCCGATGACGGCGCCCGCGCCCATCAGGACGCGTCGCCGGACCACCTCGATGTCGGCGCGCTCGTCAGGCACCTCGCGCACCTCGCTCCGGCGCGCGCGGGGCGGCCAGGTCGCGTCGCGCGTGGGGTACCGCGTCGGCCATCGACGTGCTCGCGGTTTCTGTTGTACCGCGAGCGCGAGCCCTCGCGTTGTGGAATTTTGCCTCAGCGCATGCTCTCGAGCAGGAGCTCGCGCAGCAGCGTGTCGATCGCCTCGCGATCAGGCGCGCGTGGGAGCGCGGATGTGCGCTCGGCCGCGTCGAGCAGCGCCTGCAGGCGCTCCGCCTCCGCGAGCAGCTCGTCGTAGGACAGCGCGCCGTCGCGGATCGCCGCGAGCTCCTCGGCGTCGTCTCGGCGCACCGCGAGCGCCCCGTCGCGCACGATCTCGAGCCCGGTCCGCATGAGCCGGATCAGGTGCATGCCGTGCTTGGTGTCGTAGCCGTGGCGCGCCTCGAGGGCCGCGCGCGCCGGGTTGCGCTCACGCTGCCAGCGCTGGAACTGCTCCCACTGCTTGCGCGCGGCCCGGTACCCGCGCTCCTGCTTGAGCGCCTGGAGCACGTCCTTGGTCAGCCCGAGCGACGCCGCCGCGAGCGTGTAGACCTGGTCGTCGAGCCGCGTCGCGTCGGCGCAGCGCAGCGTGGTCGCCCAGAAGTCGCGCATGCGCTCGCGCAGCACGTCACGCTCGGCGCCGCCGAGCTCCATGTCCTCGACGCCCCAGTCTCGAATGGTCTTTGAGACAGCCTCGTTAATGCGGTTGCGGTCGTCGGCGCTCAGCACGGTGGACTCGGGCAGCCCGAAGTCGGCGCGCAGCGGCTCGCGCGTGGGCGGGTTGAGCAGCCAGGCGCGGTGCCCCTTGATCCGCCGCAGCTGGCTCTGCGCGTAGCCGGCGTAGGTGAACTTGGCCTTGCGCGTGAGGAACAGCTGGCGGTGCGCCCTGAGGCGCTCCCACGCCGGGCGCGCGAGCAGGACCTCGCGGTCGTCGATGAACAGCAGCTCGAGCATGTTGGGGTTGGCCTCGGCGCACAGGCTCACGAGCTTGCTGAGGTCGTAGATGACGAGGTCGAGCTCGGGCTGGGCGCTCGCGCGCGCGAGCGCGCCGGCGGTCGGGTGCCCGCGCAGCGCGGTCATGGCCGCGTCCCAGCTGGGGCCCGCGGGCGGGGGCCCGTCTTGGTGCTGGTGCTGCTCGAACGCGCGATAGAACGACAGGCGCAGCGCCGGCGGGGCGACGCAGCAGCCGCGTACGTCGATGTCGGACTGCGGGCGCGCCGTGCCGTACGCGTGGGAGCCGGTGACGGCGAGGAAGATGGTGTGACGGTCGAGCGTCTGCGGCGACATGGCGGGCGGCATGCCCGCTACTGTACGCGACGCGAGCCTCGCCGGCGGCCGCGTCGGCGGTCGCGTCGACGATGTCCTCGACGAGCGCGCGTGCGACCGGGCGCGGCCGACGGGTATCGCCGTCTGGTATAGTAGTAGGGCGCGACTCGAGCGCGCGAGGTGCTTGGATGCAGTCGAGACGCACGCGCTTGATCGAGGCGCTCAGGGGCACGGCCGCGCGGCTGCGAGCGGGCGCGCGGTATCAGTGGGGACACTACGGCGAGTGCAATTGCGGGCACCTGGCGCAGACGCTGACGAGCCTCTCGCCCGGGCAGATCCATCGCCTCGCGCTCGCGCGCGACGGCGAGTGGCGGCACCAGGCCGCCGCGTTTCGCGGCGACGCCGAGCGCTGCGAGGTCACGGGCGTTCGCCTCGACGTCGTGATCCGGCGCATGCTCGCCGCGGGGCTCTCGATCGAGGACATCATCCACCTCGAGACGCTCTCGGACCCCGAGGTGCTCGCGCGGCTGCCCGACGGGCGCCGACACCTCCAGCAGAACGGGCGCGAGGATCTGATCCTCTACCTCGACACCTGGGCGGACATGCTCGAGGCGCGCGTCGGCGACGGGCGCCCCGCCGCGCGGGCCGTCGACGTCGCCTGATCGCGCGCGCGCGGCCCGGTTCCGCCGGCGAATTCCTGGGCGTCGCGCGACCCGTGGTAAGAACGCGGTCATGCGATCGCGCAGCGAGCCGGGACGCGCCCGGACGGGTGAGCAGGTGGTGGCGGCGCTCGCCGTCGCCTGGTGTTGACGGGCTGCGCCGACACGCGCGCCGGCGGCCCGACCGTCGCCGAGCCTGGCGCCGGGGCGACGCCCGTCGTCGCGAAGCTGGCCGCGCCGGCGCCTGAGCCCGAGCCGGCGCCGACGATCGCCGCGGCCGAGCCGGAGCCCGAGCCGGAGCCCGAGCTGCGCGCGCCCGACGGCACCGTGATCGCGCCGTGCGAAGATGTCCCAAAGGGCATGGCGTGCGTCCCCGGCGGCCCGTTCATCCGCGGCACCGACGACGGCCCCGAGAACACGCGCCCGGCCGAGACGATCTGGCTGCAGACCTACTACATGGACCTCAACGAGGTCACCTACGCCGAGTACAAGGCCTGCCAGGGCGAGAAGCGGTGCGGGCGCGCGGGCCCGCTGTACAACGACTTCAGCCGCCCGAACCAGCCGATGGTCGGCGAGGACTGGTACGAGGCGGTGCAGTTCTGCGAGGCGCAGGGCAAGCACCTGCCGACCGAGGCCGAGTGGGAGAAGGCCGCGCGCGGCCCCGAGGGCAAGCTGCACCCCTGGGGCGACGAGCCGGCGACCTGCGAGCGCGCGATCATCATGGACGCGCGCGGGCGCAGCTGCGGCGTCAAGAAGCGCATGGAGCACCCCGACAAGGGCCGGACCTTCGAGATCGGCTCGCGCCCGCCCGGCGTGTATGGTCTTTACGACATGTCCGGAAACGCGTGGGAGTGGGTCGCCGACTGGTACTCCAGGGACTACGAGAGCTGCGGCGACGCGTGCCGCGGCGTCAACCCGCGCGGGCCCTGCGACGGCGCCGAGACCTGCAAGGGGCACGATGAGAAGCTCGTCCGCGGCGGCTCGTGGTACTGGGTCGCCAAGTACGCGACCGGCGCCTATCGACGCCCGCACTACCCGGGCAACGACCCCTTCCATCACTTCGGCTTCCGCTGCGCGGCCTCGCTCGAGGAGGCCCGCGCGATCGCCCGCGCGCCCGCGGACGCGCCTGCGGCGACCGACGGGGCGAGCGCGGGCGCGCCGGCTGCCGACGGCGCGTAGCGAGCGTCAACCCTCGGCGGCGGTCGCCGCGGGCGCGAGCGGCAGGCTGACCGTGAACGTCGAGCCGACGCCGAATTCGCTCTGGACCGACACCTCGCCGCCGAGCAAGCGACAGTACTTGCGCGTGAGCGCGAGCCCGAGCCCGGTCCCCTCGTACTGGCGGTTGGCCGCGGCCTCGACCTGCGAGAACGGCTGAAACAGCTTGTCGAAGTGCTCCTGCGCGATCCCGATGCCGGTGTCGCGGACCGCGAGCTCGAGCCGCTCGTCGCGGGCGCGCGTGATCAGCTGGATCTCGCCGTCGCGCGTGAACTTCGCCGCGTTGCTCAGCAGGTTGTGCACGATCTGGCGGAGCTTGGTCCGATCGCTGACGAGGCTCGCCCGGCGCGCGCCGTGGTGCAGCGAGAAGCGGTTCCCCCGCGGCCGCGCGAGCGTCCTGCCGGTGTTGGCGAGCTCGTCGATGAAGCCGTCGAGCTCGATCGTCGAGTAGCTCAGCGCGGCGGCGCCGGCCTCGATCTTGGAGAGGTCGAGGATGTCGTCGATCAGCGCGAGCAGGTGGCGCGCGGCGCCGGTGATCCGGCCCAGGTCATCCTGCGCGGCGTCGTTCTCGATCACGCGCGCGCCCGGCGAGAGCGCGAGCGCGGCGGCGACCGTGTCGGGGACCTCGCCCTCGTCGATCAGCTCCTGCAGCAGCTCCGCGTAGCCGATGATGACGTTGAGCGGCGTCCGCAGCTCGTGGCTCATGGTCGCGAGGAAGTAGCTCTTCGCGCGGTTCGCCGCGAGCGCGGAGTCGCGCGCGTCGACGAGCGCCGCGTTCGCCAGGGTGAGGTCCCGCGTGCGCTCGTCGACGCGGCGCTCGAGCTCGTGATTCGCCTCTTGCACCGCCTCCTGCGCCTCGCGCAGCTCGCCGATCACGGTCCGCAAGAGCGTCTCGTGGCGCTCCTTCTGGTCCTCGAGGCGGCTGCGGTTGTCCTCGGAGCGCTCGAGCTTGGCCGCGAGCACGCGGTTGTCTCGCTCGAGCCTCTTGAGCCTCCGCGTGAGCGACTCGATGTCCTCTGGCATCGCGCGTGAACCCGTGCAGCGGTGGGCGCTCGCGATCACTCCGTGCCGAGCAGCATGGCGACGATCGTCTCGTTGTGGAACTGCGCCGCGTGGCCGACCCCGAGCGGCGCGAATTCGCCGTAGGCATAAAACCCGCAGACCGGCACGGGGAGCGCGAGCGTCTGCTTCACGATCTGCTCCTCCTCGCGGGTCCGGGTGCCGAGCAGCTGCTTCCGCGCCGCGCAGGAGAACACGAGCGCGGCCTCCGGCTTGTCGCCGGGGTAGCCGCGCTTGGCCTCCTCGGTCGCGGCGCGCGAGGCCGCGATGATCTCGTCGCGGCTGGCCGAGGTCAGCTGCACGGTCGCGTTCAGCGGGACGTCGCCGGCGAAGGTGATCGTCCCGCGCTCGGCGTCGTAGGCGAGCGGCGCGCGCAGGTAGTGGCGCTCGGAGCTCGGCTCCAGCACCGCGAGCGGGCTCTCGCCCGAGGGCAGCATGTGGTCGCCCAGGTAGTACTTGTAGTAGTCGAGCGCGCTGCGATCGCCGATCCGCGCGACGACGTTGCCGTCGGACTCGGTCACGCGCTGCGGCTCCCCGAGCGCTCGCCAGCCGCTCGCCACGCCCCACGAGACGCGGGCGGGGCCGCCGATGAGCAGGATCGGCAAGGCGTCGTGGAGCACCTCGGTCTTGAAGAACTGGCTCGTCTGTTTAAAGCGCCACTGATCGCTGGCGAGGCCGCCGAGGATCGGGAAGGTCTCGCCGAGCGCGGCGCGCAGCCCGGCGAGCGCCTGCGTCGCGCTGGCGGTGAGGCTCTCGGGCACGATCACGCAGGCGCTCGGCTCGCTGGTCATCGACGCGCGCGCCTGCGCCACGGCGGCGGCCGCCGCGGCCGCGGGGTCGCGGGAGAGCCCGCGGCCGACGCCCACGCCGAACTCGAGCGTGTCGCTCGTCATCATCATCAAGGTCGTCGAGCCCTCGCTGAAGCCCTCGCGCGAGGACAGCTCGCCGTCGGTGGTGCAGCCGATCAGCGGGAGCTCGGGGTACGCGCGCGCGAGCGCCTCGAGCAGCGCGGCGTGATCCACGTCGATCGCGGAGAGCAGCAGCGCGACCCCGGGCGCGCGCTCGCCTTGCTGCGCCGCGCTCTGCTCGACGAGCTCTTCGGCCGCGAAGCGAGCGTCCGGATCAAGGCTGTGGGCGACGACTACGTTGAGCATGCTGACCTCCGCGGCGCGGGGCCCGGCCGCGCGCCGCGCTTAATTATATGTCCTGGAAGCCATCTCGTTGGCGGGCTCTCGGTCGCGGACGTCCCGTGATCGCGCGCGGGCGCGCGGGGACGCGCGGCGCGTGGGGACGCGCGCGGCGAGGCGCGGTCTCGGGCGTCGCGCCCGTCCGTCACACGCCGTCGACGCGACGACGGATCCCCTTGGCCCAGTCCTCGAGGTTCGTGACCGTCGACTTGTAGAGCGTCGAGTCGTCGGCGGCCTCCTCGATGGTTCGAAGCAGCCGCTGCTTGCCCAGGCGCAGCCGGCTCTGCACGGTCCCGCGCGGGATGCCGAGCAGCTCGGCGATCTCGGCGCCCGTCAGGCCCTCGAACAGCTTCAGCTCGAGCGCGATCTGGTGCTCGAGCGGGATCTTGCGCAGCGCCTGGACCAGGAGCTGCTGCTCGCGCTTGCGGCCTATCAGCGAGGGGGCCGAGGGCGACAGCTCGGCGGCGCAGACCTCGGAGAAGTCGGAGAGCTCGCGCTTTCGCTTCTTCTGCTTGCGGTAGTAGGCGCGCAGCTGATTGAGCGCGATCGCGAAGATGTAGCTGCGAACGCTGCTCTTCTGGATCCGCTGCTTGCTGCGGCTGCACACCAGCAAGGTCTCGGAGACCAGCTCGATCGCGTCCTCGTGATTGGCGACCTTGTTGTGGAAGAAGCGCGCGAGCATGCCGAAGTAGCGGCGCGCGAGCTCGTTCCCGGCGCCCCGATCGCCGCCCTGCCAGCGCTCCAGGAGGAGCGCGTCGTCGCTCTCGTCCACGACGCTATCGTAGCAGAGGCGGGGCGGCGCGGGCCGGCGCAGGGTGGGGTAGCGGCACCCCGGCGTGGGCTGACGTCGGGCCGGTCTGGGGTGTCGACGCTCCACCGCGGGTCGTCGCGGGCTCGCGCGCTCGCACGCCAGCGCGTTGATTTCACGTGTGTTCTCGTGCGCGCCGCGATCGCGCGTTCACGGGCACGGCGCTCGCTATCTGGGGAGCGCATGAAGATTCACTCGTACGCGTGCACGCATATCGGTCGACGTCCCAACAACGAGGACGCCTTCCTCGTCAGCGCCGAGCTCGGGCTGTTCGCCGTGGCCGACGGCATGGGCGGCTACGAGGGCGGCGAGGTCGCGAGCCACCTCGCGGTCTCGTCGATGCTCGAGTTCTACCGAGACATGAGCTCCCCGGGCGCGGGCGACGACACCGTAAAGACAGGTCGTAATGGACAGCTCTCGGCGATCGCCGCGCGCGGTCAGGCCGGCGCGCGTCGTCTCGACGCCGCGATCCGCCTGGCCAATCGGCGCGTATGCGACCACAAGCGCGGCGCCCACGAGCGGATGGGCTCGACGGTCGCCGCGCTCGACCTGCGCGACGGCGTCGCGGTCATCGGGCACGTCGGCGACAGCCGGGTCTATCGCCTGCGCGACGGGGCGCTCGAGCCGCTCACGCGCGATCACTCCCTCTACGAGATGCTGCGCGCGACGGGCACCTACCCGCTGCCGCCGCCCGAGGAGTACGGCTACCGCAACGTGGTCACGCGCGCGCTCGGGATCGCCGAGTCGTCGCCGGAGATCCGCGTCGAGCCGGTCGCGCCCGGGGACGTGTACCTGCTCTGCTCCGACGGCCTGCTCGAGCGCCTCGACGAGGACGGCCTGCTGTTCCTGCTCGAGACGCGCGCGCCCGCGGACGCCTGCGCGGCCATGGTCGAGCTGGCCTATGAGCTAGGTGGGCGTGACAACATCACTGCGGTGGTCGTCGCGGTCACCGCGTGAGCGGCGAGACCGCGCGGGCTGGCGCCGCGCGGTCTCGACCGCCGGGATCACAGCTCGTGGGTCAGCTCGGTCTCGACGCGGCTGCCGGTGAACTCGGTCGTCGTCGTGCACGTCGGCTGCACGATGAGGTCGCACTGATCGGTCGGCCCGGTGCAGGTGGTCGTGGTCGTCAGCGTGTACGTGCCCGTGATGTACTTGCCGTCCTCGGTGAAGCTGATGTCGTGGACGGCGCTCTGCTTCGTCTTGAGCTCCGGCGTCGGGTACTCGACGTCCACGGTCTCGCCCGAGAAGGAGTAGACGCCGTCGACGACGCTGCCCGCGAGCGCGACGTCGGCG
This sequence comes from Myxococcales bacterium, assembly GCA_020633295.1. Classification (GTDB taxonomy): domain Bacteria; phylum Myxococcota_A; class Polyangia; order Nannocystales; family Nannocystaceae; genus JACKDW01. The sequence continues at coordinate 226,176 of JACKDW010000003.1, forward strand.
AACTCGAGGAAGCGCTCGTCCTCGGGGCCCTCAAACACGTTCAACGACGAGGCCGCGCGCAGCGAGCTCGAGTCGTCGCGGATGCTGTCGGGCACGCCGTCGGGGTAGCAATTCGCGTCCTGGACCGACGACGCCGAGGCGACGCGGTAGGTGACGTAGTCCGCGGTGTCGCAGGCGCCGGCGAGGGTCAGCGCGATCAGCGAGGTGGCGGTGACAATGCGTGAAAACGTAGGCATGGCTCTGTTCGTCTCGTTTGCAGCGCGCGGGCCGAACGCCCGCGCGGAAAGGTCGTGACAATAGGCGCGTTATCGAGCGGACTCAAGCGCGCGATCGCAATTGTATGGGATGTCGACGCGCGCTCGTGTCGGCACCGTCACCCGCGTTACGCCTAAAGCGGCGCGCGTTCGCGACGGCTATGGGTCCAGGAGCCCGTGCTTCCGCAGCAGCGCGCGCAGGTGCTTGCGATCGACGCCGGACGAGCGCGCCGCCTCGGAGATATTTCCTCCAGCGCGCGCGAACACGTCGGCGAGGTAGCGGCGCTCGAAGGCCTCGAGCACGCGGCGCTTGGCCTCCGCGAACGGGAGATCCGCGCGCACCGTCAAGCCGGCGTCCTCGCTCGTGTCAGCGTCGGGTCCGACGCGCAGCCGCAGCGCGTCGAAGCGCTCGGCGTCGGGCGAGAGCGCGACGCCGCGATCGATGACGTTTCGCAGCTCGCGGACGTTGCCGGGCCACGCGTGGGCGACGATGCGCTCGAGGTTGGGGCCGCGGATGTCGTCCGCGCGCGCGTCCGCGAAGCCGCGCAGACGCAAAAGCTCGGCGACGATCATCGGGATGTCCTCACGCCGCGAGCGCAGCGGCGGCAGCTCCACGCGGATCACCGAGAGGCGATAAAACAGATCGGGCCGGAACGCGCCCTCGGCGACCCGCGCCGGCAGGCTCGCGCGCGAGGCCGCGACGATCCGGACGTCGATCGAGTGCTCCTCATCCGCGCCGACGGGCCGGACCGCGCGTTCCTCCACGACCCGCAGCAGCCGCGCCTGCACGGCCGGCGGCACGCCGTCGAGCTCGTCGAGGAAGATGGTCCCGCCGTGGGCCCGCGCGAACGCGCCGCGTCGGCTCCGCGACGCGCCCGTGAACGCGCCGCGGGCGTGGCCGAAGAGCTCGCTCTCGAGCAGGGACTCGGGCAGCGCGCCGCAGTCGACGGCGACGAAGGGCCCGCGCCGCCGCGCGCCCTCGCTGTGCAGCGCTCGCGCGGCCAGCTCCTTGCCGGTGCCCGTCTCGCCCTCGAGCAGCACGGTGACATCGGAGCGGGCGGCCAGCTCGAGCACGGCGAACACCTCGCGCATGGAGAGGCTCTCGGCGACGAGCTCGCCGAAGCGGCGGGCTTGGCTGGGCGCGACCTCGAGCGGTTCGGGCAGCGGCTGGATGCGCAGGAACGTGCGGCCGACCTTGAGCGACGCGCCGATCGGCACCGTCGCCTCCGAGATGCGAGAGCCCGCGAGCAGCGTGCCGTTGCGGCTGCCGAGGTCGTGGACCTTGTACTCACCCGCGCGCTCCGCCGGCCCGATCCGCAGGTGCGCTCGCGACACCCGCGGGTCGGTGAGCACGAGGTCGCAGCTGGCGCCCGAGCCAATCCGCAGGACTCGATCCTCGAGGCGGACCGCGCGACCCATGTCGGGGCCCTCGATCACGACCAGCTGGCAGCGCGGCGCCGTACCGCGCGCCCGCGCGCCGGCGGGTTCGCCGTGCGAGGAGTAGATCGTCGCAATCGTGCTCATGGGCTTCGTCGCCGCGGCGCGCGGATCAACCTCGTCGCCGACCTACCTTAGCAGACTTGCGTAGCGGACCTCCCGAGCTGCCGTACCTAGCAGGCGTACCAGGCAGGCGCACCAGGCAGGCGTACCAGGCAGGCGTCACTCGCAGTCGTCCGTGGCGGCCGTCCGCGGACTTGCGAGGCGCGCCCGTCGTACCGCGCCTCGACATCGTCGTCGCGCGGGCGCGGCCGCCCTTGCTACCATGGCGATCGAGCTCGACGTGCACGGGGATGACACACGCAGGCGTGACGCGCAGGCGCCCCTGCGGCGCGCGCTCGGTCCGTATCGGCTGCTCCGGCGGCTCGGCGTCGGCGGGATGGCGGAGGTGTACCTCGCGGTCGCCCACGGCGCGAGCGGCTTCGAGAAGAAGGTCGCGATCAAGGCGCCGCTGCCCTACGTGCAGGAGGACGCGCGGCTCCTGCGGCTGCTGATCGAGGAGGCCCGGATCGGCGCGCAGCTGCAGCATCGCAACCTCGTGCAGGTCCACGATCTCGGCGTCGCCGACGGCGTGTACTACGTGCGCATGGACTTCGTCGACGGCGCGGACCTGCGCACCCTGATGCGCCGCGGGCTCCCGGGCCCCGCGCTCGGGCTGCTGATCGCCGAGGAGCTCGCGCTCGCGCTCGACTACGTGCATGACGCGGTCGACGAGGCCGGTCGCCCGCTCGGCCTCGTGCACCGCGACGTCAGCCCGTCGAACGTGCTCCTGTCGCGCCACGGCGAGGTCAAGCTCTCGGACTTCGGGATCGCCAAGGCCACGCTGCTCGCCGACAACACCGGCGCTGACACGCGCAAGGGCAAGTACGCCTACATGTCTCCGGAGCAGGTTGAGGGGCGAGCGCTGACGCACCGCAGCGATCAGTTCGCGCTCGGCATCACGCTCACCGAGATGCTGCTCGGGCGCCGTCCGTTCGAGGGCGCGACGCCGCTGGAGACCATGAACCTCATCCGCTCCGCGCGCGCGCCGGCGCTCGAGGGCCTCGACCGCGACGTCAAGGCCGTGGTCTCGCGCTGCCTCGCGCGCGCCCCCGAGGACCGCTTCCCCTCGAGCGAGGCGCTGCGCCAGGCGCTCGCGGCCTGCCGGAGCCTGCGCGGCGCCTCGATCTCGCAGCTGCGCGAGTGGGTCCGCGCGGCCCTGCAGGGCGACCTCGAGGGCGTCTCCAGCTCGCGCTCGGCGACGCTGCCCATCACGGCGACCACGGCCGGCCTGCTCGATCCGTGAGCGCGCGGGCCCCATCGCGGGGCGCAGGGCCGCGCGCGCGTCGCTCATCCGCTCCGCGCGAGGTCTCGAGCTCGGGTCGGGCCTGGGGTGTCGCGCCCGCGATGTCGACGCGCGGTCGCTCTCGCGGTCGCGCTCTCGGTCCCTCGCGGTCCCTCTCTCGCGGTCACGCTCGCGGTCACGCTCGCGGTCCCTCGCGGTCCCTCGCGGTCCCTCGGTCTCATTCGCGGTCTCTTGGGACAGGTATCGAGGCCAGCGGCGCGAGGACCCGTCACGACCTGTCGCCGCGTGACCACGAAATCGCGTGGCCCCGTCGCGAGGTGGTCGCGTGCTCCGGCCGTCGCCGCTGCGTGTCGCGTGCGCGCGCACGCTCGTCACGTCGAACGCGATCACGGCGGGCGGCGATCCGGTCTCGCCGCGTCGCGACGATCCGGCCTCGCCCGTCGAGCTCGAGCTCGTCGTCTAAAATTTTTTTTGGCACAATCTCCGTGGAGGGAGCGCGGTCGCGAGATTGCGGCGGACGCTCCGGATCGAAACCGCAGAGGCGGCCGCGCTCGGAAGACGCGGTCGCCTCAACTAATTTCTGAAACTTTTTTCAGTTATTTTTCGCAAGAGAGACGGCCGCCGCCGAGTCGCGCGCGCGACCGAGTCGCGCGGGTCGAAGGCTCGGCGTCCGTCGGGCTCGCGACGATCGCCCGACACCCGCTCAGGTTGGCAGCAGAAGCCGCGTGCGGCGAAAATTCAAGCAGTGCCCGAAGAGGCAGGTAGATCGAGTCGCGCGCGCGTCGACCTTCGCCGCGGACAAACTTATTAGAAGCGGCCGGTGACGACGAGGCCGCGCGTCGTCTCGCTCATCGCCGGCGCGACCTGCATGGTCGCGCGACGGCGGCGGCGCGGGGCGCCCTCGAGCGTCCCGCGCCAGTGGGCGAGCGGCACGACCACGCCGATCGCGGAGCCCAGGATCGCGCCGGCGATCACGTCGCTGGTGAAGTGCTTGCCGGCGACCACGCGCAGCGCCCCCGCCGTCGAGGCCGCGCCGAGGCTGAGCACCCACGCCGCCGCGAGCGCGCCCGGTCGGCGGCGGGCGAGCTTGAGCGTCAGCAGCATCGAGCCGCCGACCGCCGCCGCGAACGAGGTCGACGCGTGACCCGAGGGGAACGACTTCAGGCTGTCGGCGCTCGCCTGCTCCTCGAGCAGCTTCTCGCGGACATCGGCGTCGACCGCGTCGGGGTCGACGTAGACCAGCGGGCGCGGGCGGCCGATCGCGTTCTTGAGGATCTCCGTGATCAGCAGGTTGAGCGCCAGCGTCTCGGCGTAGATCATCACGTCGGTCCCGTAGCGCAGGCCGAACGGCTTGTCCTTGCGCAGCCCGGCCTCGATCCCGTGGTAGATCAGCGGCGCGGCCATGCTCGAGTACAGGAACACGTCGGAGGCCAGCGCCGCGTTCGGTCGAAAGTGACCGACGGCCTTGTCGTCGGGCGAGCTCAGCGTCGGTATGCTCGGCGGCGCGTCCGCCGGGAGCTGCGGCGTAACCCAGGCCTCGAGGATAAAGAACGTGCCGGCGGCCCCCAGCGTGATGCCGGCGTCGAGCCCCCAGCGCACGCGCGCCGGGTGTGCCGGGCCCTCGGGTGACGGCGTTCCCTCGGGCGGCGGCGGCGGGCTCGTCGTCGAGATCGTCGCGGGCGCGGGAGGGGTCGGGCGCGGGTAGGGTGAGGTCGCGGGCCCCGGGGCGGGCTGCGCACCCGTCGGCTCAGGGCGCGCGTCCACGCCGTCGCGGCTCGTGGCCGCGGCGGGGCCTGTGCTCGGCGCGGGCGCGCTCGTGGTCGTTGGTCGTCGCGCCCGCGGGCGCGCTCGTGCTCGGGGGTCGTGCCCGCGGTCGCGACCCGCTCGCGCTCGAGCCCGGCGCGCTCGGCTGGCTGACGGCCTCGACGTCAGCGCGGTCGAGCTGGGCCGCGCGCGCGGCCGGGCGCGAGCGTGAGCGAGAGAGAGCCGCGAGGGACAGGTGAAGGTACAGGCCCGAGCGCCGCATCTTCATCACCGTACCCCGGATCGCCGCGGGCGCGCGTCGTGTTGTCGCGATTTCGCGGATGCGGTACTCAGAGGTCGTGCCAGTCGCTCGCAGGTCTGTTCTCAACGCAGGCGTCTGCGCCCTGCTCGCGCTCCCCGTGTACGCCTGCGGCGACGCGTCGCGCCCGGACGCGCGCGTCGGCGCGGACGAGACCAAGGAGGCGAGCGCGAGCGCGAGCGCGGGCGATCGCAAGGCGCCCGCGACCACGCTCAAGCCGGGTCAGGCGCCCGCCAACCTCGCGGTCGACCCGCGGTTCAAGCAGCCCCACTGGGTGTTCGGCCGCAAGTCGCTGATGTCGAAGAAGGGGCCGTACAACCACGTCCACGTCGCGCAGGGCAAGACCATCCGCACGCTCTCCTTCTACAAGGACAACCGCGCCGAGATGCTGCAGACGGCCATCGATCTGCAGGAGCCCCACGTCCTGCGGCTCGAGTACGGGAACGCGATGTTCGCCAGCTTCGTGTTCCGCCCCGCGCAGCCGCGCGTGCTGATCGTCGGCCTCGGCGGCGGCTCGATGGTCCACTTCCTCCATCACTATTACCCCGAGACCCACGTCGACGTGGTCGAGATCGACCCCGTGGTCGTCGAGGCCACGCGCGAGTGGTTCGCGGTCGACAACGACGAGCACACCAAGATCCACGTCGGCGACGGCATCAAGTTCGTGCAGGACGCGACGGAGCGCTGGGACGCGATCTATATGGACGCCTTCCTGAAGCCGACGGCCGAGGGCACCAACAGCGCCGGGATCCCCCAGCACGCGACCACGGTCGCGTTCTTGAACACGCTCGGCGAGCGCCTCAACGACGGCGGCGTGCTCGTGTTCCACATGCACACGCGCGGGAAGTGGAACGACGACTACGCGGCGATCCGCGAGGCCTTCCCGCACACGACCCGCGTCGTCCGTCGCGGCAGCACCGTGATCTTCGCCTCGCGCTCGCCCTTCGCCGACAAGGCCGGGCTGGCCAAGCAGGCCGAGGCGCTCGACGAGCAGCACGGCTGGGCGCCGCCGATGGCCGACATCATCCGTGACCTCCGCGACGACTGAGTCGTTGGTCGTCTGCATCTCGAGACAGGTGATCGCCGGGCGCGGCGCGTGACGTGGCTCGCGCCGCGCGCCCGGGGCTCGGCCGCGCGCGCGGTGACGGGCATATCAGCCTCGGTGTTGCGCCTGGCTGAAGAATCACCCGCGCCTTCGGCCGAGCGCTCCGCGCGGGAGCCCGGCCCGAGAGTCCGGCCCGAGAGTTCAGGCCGAGCGTTCAGGCCGAGCGTTCAGGCCGAGCGCTCAGCCCTTGACCTCGATGCTCAGCACCTTCAGCGAGCTCGAGTCGTGCAGCGTCACCAGCGGCGCGCGGCTGTAGCGGACCGTGCCGGTCTTGACCTCGGGTTTCGTCTTCGGCGGCTTCTTCGTCTTCGCCGGCCCGGCCTTCGCGTCCGCGCCCGCGTCGGCCTTCGCGTCCGCGCCGTCCTCAGGCGTGAGCCCGTAGATCCGGTCGAGCTGCGCGCGCACGAGCGCCGCGATGCTCGGGTCGACCGCGTAGGAGATCCGCAGCTCGTACTGGTCGACGCGCCCGCCCGTCAGGAACATGCGCACGAACGCCTGGTCGCTGCAGCGCCCGTAGTCGGTGGCGTCGAGCGTGAGCTGCGCGGCCTCGCCCTCGAACTTGAGGCGCTCACCCCACTGCTCGCGCAGCTGCTCCGCGTTGGCGCCGAGCAGCGGGCGGCCGAGCGGGTGATCCTCGGACTCCTCGGTCGCGAGCAGATCGGCCAGCGGCCAGTACGAGCACAGCTCGAGCGCGAGCGAGCCGCCCTGGGGGCGCCCGGTCGCGCGCACGCGGTGCTGCGGCGCGAACCACATCTGCAGCGCGCCGGCCTCGCTCTCGACGACCTGGCTCGCGGGGAAGGCCGCGTCGATGGCCGCGCGCGCGTCGATCGGCGTGGCGCCGGCGCCCGTCTCCCCGAGCGTGATCGTCAACCCGCGCAGCACGCCGGTCTCGTCGGCCTGCAGCTGCACCGGCGTGCGCTCGGCGTTGTAGCGCAGCGGCGGCAGGCGCAGCGCCGGCTCCTGGTCGGTCGTCCAGGCCGGGTAGCGGCGCGCGACGCTGGCGAGGGGCTGCCCGAGCACGCGCGCCGGGCTCCAGCTCGAGTCGGCGCCGCCCTTCGGCGCGACGAGCTCGGTCACGCCGAGATAGGGCTCATAGGTCAGCGTGGTCGAGGCGCCCGCGCCGGACGCGGTCACGCGGAGGCGCGCGCGCTCGTCAAACCAGTAGTCGACCTCGGGCACGCCGGCGGCGCGCTTGGGGGCGCCCCAGGCCTTGCTGGCGAGCGCGCGCGCGTCGTGACCGGCGGGCGCGACGAGCTCGACACGCTCGAGGTAGCCCGGCGCCGCGCCGCCGAAGCGCGCGCGGGCCGTGCAGCCGAATTCGCTGAGCTCGCCCGCCACGATCGTCGCGCCCTGCTCGCGCGTCTGCGTGCTCTGGGCGAACAGCGCCGGCGCGGCGGCTCGCGCGGCGACGAGATCAGAGCCGAATTGCAGCGAGCGCAGCGGAGGCGGCAGCGCTGGCGCCGAGCCGGCGATCAGCTCGTCGAAACGCGCGGCGGGATCGGGCGGCGCCTCGCCCTGGCCGTCGCAGGCGAGCGTGAGCGCGAGCATCAGCGCGGGCGTCAGCCGGCGCGCGAAGCCGCTCGCTCGCCGGCGGCGCGCGTCGCGAGCTCGCCCGCGGAGCTGGATGTCGTTCGTCGTGCGCATGGGCGACGCGGGCGAGTGTACCTGGACCGCGGGCCGAGCGTGGCTGCTGAAGCGCCGCGAGGTTGCATTCGCGCGCGCGCGACTCGAGACTGCGGCGTGATGACGACGACGACGGCAAAGACCGCGCTGGTGACCGGGGCGAACCGCGGGATCGGGCTCGAGCTGTGCAGGCAGCTGATCGCGCGCGGCGATCATGTGTACGCGGCGTGCCGCGCGAGCAGCCCCGAACTCGACGCGCTCGCGGGCCCGCGCGCGCGCGTGATCGCGGGCGTCGACGTGACGAGCCCGGACGCGGTCACCCGGCTCGCGCGCGACGAGCTCGCGGCGCTGGGCGACGCGCCGCTCGACCTCGTGATCAACAACGCCGGCGTGATGACGCGCGAAGACGGCCTCGACGAGCTCATGGGCGATCTCAGCTTCGAGCGCCTGCGCCGGCAGCTCGAGGTCAACGCGCTCGGGCCGCTGCGCGTCACGATCGCGCTCGTGCGCGAGAACAGACTCGGACGCGGCTCGCGGGTCGGGATCGTCACCAGCCGGATGGGCTCGATCGCCGACAACACCTCGGGGAGCAGCTACGGCTATCGCATGTCAAAGTCGGCGGTGAACATGGCCGGCGTCACGCTCGCGCGCGACCTCGAGTCCCGCGGGATCGCGGTCGCGCTGCTGCACCCCGGCTGGGTACGAACGGACATGACCCGGGGGCGGGGTCTGGTCGACGCGGCGGAGTCGGCGGCCGGCTTGCTCGCGCGCCTCGACGAGCTCACCGTGACGCGCTCCGGTGGCTTCTGGCACGCCAACGGCGACGTCCTGCCCTGGTAGCGTGCGAAAAACGTGCGGGAGCGCGCCTCGGAGCTCGCGCTCGAGCGGCGCGCTTCTGCTCCTGAACCTTGAATCATGTGTTCGCGGGCGCGTGCGGTGGCGGCGGCGTCGCGCGGTCGTTGTGTACGCAACGATCGAGCTCGCGTCGCGTCAGCGTCGTCGTGATCGCGCGCGCGAGCTGCCGCGCGCGGTGGACTCCGCGCTTGACGAAGCCTCCACGCCGGGGAGATTCTGCGGCCGTACGATGTCTACGATTCAGCCCCGTGTAGTCCCCTCCTGTCGGCCCGTGGTCCGCGCGGTGACGGCGGCCCTCGTGGCGGTGCTCGCGTATTCGCCGCTGGGCTGCACCACGAAGTCGGCGACGACCGCCGGCGACAGCGGCGGCTCCTCGACCCCCGACGGCGTCGGGGTCGCGCCCACCGTCGACCTCCAGGCCTGTCAAGAGGCGCCGCCCTTCGAGCAGGTCATGGTCATGGGCGGACCGCTCGACCCCACCGCGGTCACGCAGATCGGCCAGGCGCTCGACCCGATCCACGGGACCCAGTACCCGGGCGTGGTGTGCGTGGACGTCGATCGCAGCGCGCCTAGCCCCGTCGGCCAGGACTTCGTGATGAACGTGACGCTCGCGCGCGATGGGAGCGAGCTCGTCCAGGCGCTCGGCGTCGACCCGGAGGCCATCTTTAATATCGGCCTGTGGCGCACGCACCCCGCGTCGGCGTACCTGCGCGACGCGCCGATCGAGAGCGAGGGGCTCTACGCGGTCCTGCGCGCCACCGTGCGCGTGCGCGAGCAGGGCGGGCCGCGGGCGGTCAAGCTCAAGGACTTCGCGCGCACCCTGATCAACGAGGGCGGGTGGAGCAAGTTCATCCGCCGCTGCGGCAGCGCGTACGTCTCCCGCGTGCAGCGCGGCGGCGACATCACGATCGTCGTCAAGTTCATGAGCACGAACGCCGAGGACCGCGACGAGATTTCGAAGGCGCTCGGCGGCGCGCCGCCGCCCACCGGCGTCGACGAGGCCCGAGTGCAGCGGCTCACGGAGCTCGTGGAGAAGTACAACACCGAGGTCGCGGTGCTGCGCCAGGGCGGCGCGGGCAACACCGCCTCGCTCTCCTTCGCCAGCCTCGTCGAGCTCGCGCGCGGGCTGCCGATGGCGGTCCAGCGCGCGCCGCGGGTGCTCAGCTTCGAGGCGAGCGCGTACCAGACGGTCGAGAGCTTCCCGTCGCAGGTGCTCGATCGCTACAACAGCGCCGACGCCGTGCTCGGCCAGCTCGGGGTCCTCTACAACTCGGATCGCGCCGAGTGGAACACGCTCGGCTCCTACATGCGCCTGCTGAGCTCGAGCGGCGAGGGCTGGGGCAAGTACGAGAGCGAGGAGGTCGAGAGCCAGTGCCGCGCCGTCGCGGGGGCCATCAAGCAGGTCCGCGACGTCTACACCCAGCACATCAACGGCCTCGAGCGCGCCGCGCGGGTCTGCATCAACGACCGCCCGGAGAACGCCTGCTACCACAACGAGCTGTGCTCGGTGCCCAACGTGCAGCTCCCGGCGCGGCCCGAGATCCCCGACGAGTGCATGCGCGAGTGCAGCTACCGCCTCGGCGATCTGTTCGGAGCCCAGGGCGTCGGCACGGAGCCGGTGTCTCGCAACGTCGAGTGCGACGGCCTCATCCCGGGGCGCAAGTACGTCGTCAAGGTCAAGGGCGGGCGCGCCGGCGTCGTCAAGGACTGCATCGACGCCGGCGGGCGCGACCTGCCGATCAACCTGTACGGCGGCTTCGACGACGCGCGCGAGACCTTCCGCGGCGGCGGCTCGGCGATCACCTTCAACCCGAAGGCGCACAAGCTCAGCGTGCCGAGCGACGGCAAGATCTCGGTCCCGCTCACGCTCGAGAACGAGAACGGGACCAAGGGCTGCGTCTACAGCGTGTCGGGCGAGGTCATCGTCGCGCCGGCCAAGAAGCAGTGACGCGCGGCGCGAGCGATCGTCGACTAGAACCAAGAGCCAGGCCCCCGCGGCGCGCCGTCGCGGGGGCCTCGCGCGTTCAGGGACGCCTGTCAGTCGTTGAAGCCGGCCAGCGGATCGTCGGTGTTGACGATCTCGGTCTTGCCGGGCTTCTTGCCGCTCCGGCGCGGGCGGTCGCGCGACGGGCTGGGGCTGCTCGAGCCGCCGCCGCCGCTGCGGGCGCGCTCGCGGAACTCCGTCCCCGAGCTGCTCTCGACGTCGGCGCCCTTGGCCGCCTTCGGCCCCTGGGTGTCCGGAGGAACAGGCATCGCGCTGATCACCTTGGGCGGGCCGGCGGGCTGCTCGGCCGCGGGCTCGGCCTGCTGCTGCTGCTGGTAGACGTAGTAGCCCCCGGCGCCGCCGCCCACGAGCAGCAGCCCGAGCAGCAGCGGCACGATCGGGCGCCGCGGCTTGTAGTCGTCGACCACGGGGTCGTAGAAGGGCGCCGGCGCGGGCGCGCTGGCGCTCATGGGCGCCGAGGCCGGCGGGCTCTGGGGCGCCGACGAGAACGGGCTCGCGGACGGGGGCGGCGCGCTCGCGAAGGGGGACACCGGCGCGGGCGCCTGGACCGGGGCGGTCCGCATGGGGGCGTACTCCGCGGGCGTGGACCCCACGAGGGCGGGCGCGGGCTCCTCGAGGGCGGGAGCGGGGGAAACGGGCTCCGCGGAAACGGGCTCCGCGGGAGCGGGCTCGTCGGGGGCCTCCGCGTCGAGCGGGGCGCTCACGGGCGCGCTCGACGCCTCCACGCCGGGCTCGGTCTCGGCGGCCGCCTCGAGGGCCGCGTAGAGCCCGGCGATCTCCTCCTCGAGCGGCTCCAGCGTCGCTTGGTACTGCCGGAGCAGCGCCGGGTCATCGCTCTCCTCCATGGCGCGCTCGAGGTGGTCGCGCTGGGCCTCCATCGCGTCGAGACGGGCGATTGACTCCTGAATCCATGTGTCCGCGTTCGTGTCAGTCATCGTGGCTTCGGCTCTCCGGTCGTGCGCTCGTCAAGTGTGTGTACCAGCACAGTTTGCGTTGCATGATACACGCCGTTCACCGTGTGACGGCATGAGCCGACGCCGACAGGGCCGTCACGGAAATTGTCCGTCGACCGCCAGAAGCCGCCCTGATGGCCGTTCGCGGCGATCGGTGGCGCACTGTGGGGAAACGTGTGAAAAGTCTCGATGTAGATGCATCGCGGGTGATCGCGTGCATGCATCAGCATGGACACCCGGCCGGGCTTCGGCCGGACGCGAGGGGTGACGATGAAGCGGTGGAAGAAGATCGTGCTCGGGGTGCTGGCCGCGTTGCTGCTCGCCGGTGGCACATTCTGCGTCCCGACGGTCTGGGGGACGCCCTGGTTCATCGAGCACTTCTACATGCGCGTGTTCGTGAAGTTCGCGCTCGAGCACCCGATGCTGCTGTCGTCGATGCGGCTGCTCGAGCCCGCGGGCATCACCTTCCACAACGACGACCTCGACGACTTCTCGGTCGAGGGCGAGGAGCGGGGCCTCGCGCTCGCCGAGGACGCGCTCGCGACCCTGCGTCGCTACGATCGCGCCGGGCTCGACGACCCGCTCTCCTACGACGTGCTCGAGTGGTTCCTCGAGGACCAGGTCGCGTCGCAGCGCTACGCGTTCCACAGCTACCCGGTGAACCAGCTCTCGGGCTTCCAGAGCGCGCTGCCCGACTTCATGATCAACACGCACCAGCTCGACACGGCCGCGAGCGCCGACGACTACGTCACGCGCGTGTCCAAGTTCGGCGTCGCGTTCGACCAGACGCTCGAGGGCCTGCGCTACCGCGAGGCGCGGGGCGTCGCGCCGCCGCGCTTCGTGATGACGCGCGTGCTCGCGGAGATGCGCGAGTTCATCGCGCCCGCGCCGACCGAGCACGTGCTGTACACCCACTTCGCGGAGGGCGCGACCGCGCTCGTCGACGCGGGCGAGCTCGACGCGGGCGCGCGCGACGAGCTGCTCGCGCGCCTCGCGAGCGAGCTCGAGACGACCGTCTACCCCGCCTACACGCGGATGATCGAGCACTACGCGGCGCTCGAGCCGACCGCGAGCGAGGACGACGGCGCGTGGAAGCTCCCCGACGGCGCGGCGTTCTACGCCTCGCGCCTGCGCAGCTTCACGACCACCGACATGAGCGCGGAGGAGATCCACGCGCTCGGGCGCTCGGAGGTCTCGCGCATCCAGGGCGAGATGAAGGAGATCCTGACGGCGCAGGGCTACGACGTGACCGACTTCGGCGGCGCGATGCAGGCGCTGAACAAGGAGCCGCGCTTCCTCTACCCCGACACCGATGAGGGCCGCGCGAAGATCCTCGCCGACTACCAGGCGATCCTCGACGAGATCGACGCGGGTATGGACGAGTTCTTCTCGCTGCGCCCGCGCGTCGGCGTCAGCGTCGAGCGCGTCCCGGAGTTCAAGCAGGCGACCGCCCCGGGCGCGTACTACAACCCCGCGCCGCTCGACGGCTCGAAGCCCGGGATCTTCTACGCCAACCTGCGCAGCGTCGAGGAGATCCCGAAGTTCGGCATGCGCACGCTCGCCTACCACGAGGGCATCCCCGGGCATCACTTTCAGATCACGATCGCGCGCGAGCTCGAGGGCGTGCCGTTCTTCCGCAAGGTCATCCCGTTCACCGCCTACGTCGAGGGCTGGGCGCTGTACGCCGAGCGCGTCGCCGCCGAGCACGGCTTTCAAGACGACCCGTTCGACCGCCTGGGCTTCCTCAGCGCCGAGCTGTTCCGGGCCGTGCGCCTCGTCGTCGACACCGGCATCCACGACAAGCGCTGGACCCGGGAGCGCGCCATCGACTACATGCTCGCGAGCACCGGCATGCCGAAGAGCGACGTCGTGGCGGAGATCGAGCGCTACATCGTCAACCCGGGCCAGGCCTGCGCCTACAAGATCGGCCAGCTCAAGCTGCTCGAGCTGCGCGCGCGCGCGCGCGCGGCCCTGGGTGAGCGCTTCGACATCCGGGACTTCCACGCCGTGGTCCTGCGCAGCGGCGCGCTGCCGCTGACGCTGCTCGAGCGCGTCATCGACGAGTGGATCGCCGCCGGCGGCGGGGCGCCGGCGTGACGGCCCGCCCCGGCGCTCAGCCGGGCAGCGAGGCCATCGAGTAGCCCATGAACTGCAGGAAGCGCGCGGTGCGGAGCTGGTTCGTGCGCGAGGCCATGGGGAAGTCGAGCGCGTCCGCGAGCCGGCTGATGAGGTTGAAGCAGAAGCACACGTACATCGCGTCGCGCAGCTCGAGGTCGCTGGCGCCGGCGGCCCGCGCCGCGTTGACGTCATCTCGCGTCAGCGCGTCCGGCGTGACCGTGAGCTTGTGGATGACCGCGAGGATCGCTTTGGTCTTGGCGTCGATGGGCGCCCGCTCGTAGTCCTCGAGCACCGCGGCGGCGAGCTCGTCGGAGATGCCGTGCACCGCAACTGCGGTGTGGTGCACCGTTCAGTAGCGGCAGCGGTTCCGGTCGGCGACGAAGGCCGCGATCAGCTCGGTCTCGGACTTGGCGAGGGACGTGCGCGAGCGCATCACCCCGTGCAGGAGGCGCGCGAAGTGCTTGCCGAACAGCTCGCGTCGGTACGTCATGGTGAGGATCGGGCCCGGCACCGTCGGCAGGTACAGGCGCACGAGCCGGAGCAGCAGCTTCTGGATCGGGGTGTGGCCGTGCTCGAGGATCTCCAGTCGCATCGCGCTCTCCCTTCGCGCGCGGTCACTCGCGCAGCAGCTCGAGGCCACGCTCGAGGCGCGCGAGCGCGGCGCCCAGCGCCGCCGACAGGGTGACCTCGAGGATCTGATCCTCGCTGTAGCCGCTCGCGCGCAGCGCCGCGATGTCCTCGTCGGTGGTCTTGTAGGCGAAGCGCGCGACCTTCTCGACGTAGCCCTCGAGCGTCTCGGGGAGCGTGGCGGTCGGCTCGGCCAGGCCAGCGTGCTCCGTCGAGCGCCGCGCGACCGCCTCGCGCAACGCCGGGTCGGTCTCGGCGGGCGAGCGCAGGGTCGCGTTGACGAGCGCGAGCACCTCGTCACGGAGCGCCAGCGGATCCTTCATCACCCGCAGGATACCGGCTCGACGCGCGCTGCGGCGAGCTCGTCGCCCACGCGCTCGAGCGCGCGCGAACAAGGCGACATCCTGTGGCGAATGTCCACGCGTCGCGAGAGGCGCGCGATCACCAGGGGCTGACGAGCGCGGCGGCTGGGAGCGCGGCGAGCAGCCAGACGAGGCCGACGCGCAGCCCGTAGCGTATGTCGCCCGCGCGTCGCCCCGCCCAGACCGCCGCGGGCGTGGCCGCCAGCACGAGCACCGCGAGCAGCGAGCCGGCGCCCGCGAGCGGCTGCGCCCAGCCGACGAACACGCCCAGGAACGCCGCCGCGAAGCCGACCGCCGCCGCGCGCAGCAGCTGACCGGCGCGGCTCGTGGCCCGCGGCGGCCTCGGCTGCGGCCTTGTGAGGTGGGTGATGAGGGTCCCGAGCGCGCCGGCCAGCGCGAGCGCGGCCAGGGCTCGCCACACGAACGGCGTGATGATCACGCCGATCGAGATCGCGTCCTCGCCCTCATCCTCGAGCTCGGCGCGCAGCGCCGCGAGCTCGGACGCGAGCCCGCGCAGCGCGTCTCGCTGGTCTCCCGTGAGCCCCGGGACCCGGTCGAGCTCGTCGAGCGAGGCGTAGGGCGCGTGCGCGCGGATCGAGCGCGCGAGCGCGATGTCGACCCCCGGCACGCCGACGAGATCGACGAGCGAGGCGCCGTTGAGGTCGAAGGTGTGCACCCGCGGCAGCGCGCGGTGCTGATCGAAGACCGTCGTGCCTGTCTTGAACGCCCGGTTCGCGAGCCACAGCTCGGGCGGCGCGTCGCCCCGCGGCGCGCCGAGGACGTCGCGCAGCAGCGCGTCGACGCGCGGCGCCTCGTCGGGGAACAGCGCCCGGTAGCCGTCGACGAGCGCGACGAGATCGCGCGGCTTGTGCTCGTGCAGCGCGTGGAACAGCTTGAGCAGCGCGTTCTCGAGGGGCGTGACCTGATCGGCGGTGACGCCGAAGCGCGCGTAGAAGTCGGCCCCGCGGCGCGACGCGCCGAGCTCCTCGTCCGCCAGCCAGCGCAGCATCAGCGCGCTGATCACCCCCTCGCTCGCCAGCATGCGCGACCGCGACTTCAGCGGGTCCTCGGGGCGCCCCGGGAGCACGCTCTCGAGCAGGTAGGCCGCGTAGGGGTCGGCGGTCAGCAGGCGTTCGGGGATCGCGGGCGCGCGCGCGAACGCGTTGGCCTTGACCGCGTGGTAGCGCAGCACGTCCTCCGCGTCGCTGTACCAGATCAAGAAGCCGAGGCGCATGCGGGTCGCGAGCGCGACGCGGGCGGTGAGCTCGCGGCGGTACGCGGCCAGCTGCCGCTCGACTCGCTCGACGCGCGCCTGGTCCCCGGCGAGCGCGGCGGTCGACGGCGCCGCGTCCGGGTGATCGACGGCGAGCGCCTGCACGGCCTCGGCGAAGCCCTCGTTGAACGCGACGACCCGGTCGGTGCGGACGCCGAGCGCGTGCACCTGGTTGGTCCCGCCGTCCTGCAGCTCGCCCGCGAGCTGACGGCGGATCACGTGGGTCAGCTCGTGCGGGAACAGCTGATCCACGGACCCGAACTTCCCGGTCAGCGGCCAGTCGCGGTGGAGGTCGACGTAGCCGGCCTCGGGCTTGTCCTCGTCGTCGAGCCAGAAGCCCTCGCGCGCGAATCCTCCTTGCCGCGAGGACAGGAGGATGTAGGCCGGCTCAGGGGCGCGCTGCTCGGCGCGGCGCAGGTACTCCTGCTCCATCGCGTAGGCGCGCACGAGCGCGCCCGCGAGCCCGCGCGTCAGCACCGAGGTGGCCGCCTCCGGCGCCGGGTGGCGCGTCAGCACCGGGCGACCGTCGCGCGACTCGCCGGTCTCGTCGAGCACGACGAGCAGCGGCGCCTCGCCCTCGTCGGCCGACGCGCGCGGTGACCACAGCGACGCGGCCGCGCCGAGCAGCGTTGTCCCGAGCAGCGCGCTGGCGTGGCCGCGGCGGCGTCCTCCGTGACGTCGAGTGCGCATGGTGAAGATCGTAGCGGCTCCGCGCGCGCGGCGGGGACTTGTCGGCGTGCGTCAACGCAGCCGGCTCGACGTCGGCGGTCGCGGCGTCAGGAGGCGCGCTCGTCGACATGCCGCGGTCCGCTCGTGCGACGCCGCCGACGCGCTCAGGGTCCGCGCGGCTCGAGGAACGCGAGCACGTCGCGCTCGAGCGCCCGCGCGACGCGTCGCGCCTCGGCGTCGCTCGGCAGCGGAGGCCGCTCGTCGGGCGAGGAGCGCTCGCCGCGGGCCCGCTTGACGCCCAGCGTGAGCGAGACGTAGCTGCCCTCGAGCGAGTCGACGCTCGCCGAGACGCTGTGCTCGTAGCGCTCGACCTCCACCGTCGCCGCGCGGACGGCCTCGGGCTCGAGCGCGGCGGGCGTGAGCCAGAGCGTCGCGTTCATGGTCCACGGCGCGCACGAGCCCAGGAGCTCGAGCTCGAGGCGCCCGCCGAGCTCGAAGCGCGTCAGCTCGTAGGCCAGGCGGGCGTCGCTGTAGGACCCGCAGTTCACGCCGGGCCGCGCGGCCTCGCCGAGCCGGGTGAGGCGCTCCGCGAGCGCGCGAGCGGGGTCCGGGTCCCGCGTGATCGGGCCCGTCAGGCCGCGCGTACGCAGCGAGGTCGCGAGCGCCTGGCTCGCGCGCGCGTAGGCTCGCTCGTGGGCGCCGGCGCGCTGAAGCGCCGCGCGGTCGTACTCAAACGCGTCGCTGACCAGCCCCGGGCTCACGCGCACGCGCACGAGCGCGGGCCGCTCGTGCTCGACCCGGGGCGTGCCCGTGACCTGCACGAGGTAGTCGGTCCCCGGGGACAGCTCGACCTTCGCGCCGCGCTCGACGCAGGGAACCTCCGGCGCGCGCCACTCGTCCCCGAGGCCGAGCACCTCCAGCGCCGCGTGCTCGATCCGCAGCGGCTCGTCGCCAGGGCGCCCGATCACCCGCACGGTCACCGGCGCGGTCGGGCGCAGCGTCAGCAGCAGACGCAGGCTTTGGTCGGGCATCACCTGGGTCGAGATCAGCGTCATCACGGTCTCGACCTGCACGGGCACGAGGCCGCCGCCGCGCGGGGGGGCGGCGACCTCCTGCGGGGCTGGCTCCGGCCGCGACGCGTCGGCGCAGGCCAGCGACGACGCGAGCGCGCAGGCGAGCAGCCCGCAGCCGACGTCCGCGCGGCGAGCGAGCGCTCGTCGGTCGCCGCGGGGGGGCGCCGACGCGCCCTGGCGGCCCGCTCGTGTCTCCTCCGTCACGGCCCCGCAGTGTAGGGCCTGCCGCGCCCGCGAGCATCGACCGGCGCGCGGATGAAATCGCGCCCTGCGACCGCCGCCGCCTGGTCCGTCGAAGACTTATGTGTCCTAATGGTCATGTTTTAGGAGGTGGTCGAGATGGCTCGGAACACGACTAGGGCGCGACGCGGCGCGGCGACGCTCTCCATGGCTGGCGCGCTCCTCTGCGCGTCGGTCGCTCAGGCCGCGCCGACGCTCGACGGCGTCGTCGCGCTGCCCGGCGCGCCGTTTGACGGCATCGCGATCTCGCCCGACGGCGCGCGGCTCTACGTCAGCCTCGTCGCCTCGAAGAACCCGGACCCGCCGGTCAACACCATCGCGGTCGTCGACGTGGTCGGCGACGCGCTCGACACGGTCATCGACCTCGGCGACCAGGGCGCGAACAACTCCTCGCCGCGGCAGCTCTACCTCTCGCCCGACGGCGCGCTGCTGCTGCACTCGACCTACGCCAACGACCTCCTCATCATCGACACCGAGACCGACACCGTCGTCGAGACGCTCGCCGGCCTCGGCCACGGCGCGATGGCCGTGTGGGCGCCGGACTCGAGCGAGTTCTGGGTGCGCGACCCGATCTCGGAGACGGTCAACCGCGTCGACGCGCAGTCGCTCACGGTGACCGACAGCTTCGACGTGCCGACGCCGGGCAGCGGCACGATGCCGCTCGTGCGCACGCCCGACGGCGCGCGCGTGTACGCGGTGACCTCGAACAACGGCGGCCTCGGCTTCAACGAGCCGGTCGCGATCCACGGCTTCGACGCCGACGCGATCACGGCGCTCGGCGCCTACGGGGTCGGCACCGGCAGCCAGGGCATCGCGGTCACCTCGGCCTGGGTCGCGCCCGACGGCGCGTACCTCTACGGCTCCGCCTCGGTCGCGACCAGCGTGAGCAAGGTCGACCTCGCCGACGACAGCGTCGCGGGGAACCTGCCGGTGCCGCTGTACGGCGAGGGCACCGACCTCAGCCCCGACGGCGCGCTGCTGTACGCCTACACCAACGGCTACAACGCCGGCCAGACGATCGTGTTCGACGCCGAGACGCTGGACCAGCTCGCGGTGATCGACACCACGGGCCAGGTCTCCCGCTTCCTCACGACCTCGCACCAGAGCGCGTTCGCGCCGAGCGGCTGCGTGGTGATCCTGCCGGCGGCGCTGCAGAACAAGATCTTCGCGATCGACCCCGCGACCCACGAGATCATCGACAGCTACGACACCCCCGGCGAGACCGCCTACGTCGTCGAGTTCGACCCGAGCAGCGCGCGCGCCTACGTGACCTCGCGCGCCGCCGGCGGCCAGGTCTCAGGGACGCTGCGGATCCTCGCGCTCGATCCCGAGTGCGTGCAGGCGGTCGGCGGCACGCCCTGCGCCGGCGACGACGAGTGCGCGAGCGAGCTGTGCGTCGACGGCGTGTGCTGCGACGCGCCCTGCGGCGGCGGTGACCCCGACGACTGCCAGGCGTGCAGCGAGGCCGCAGGAGCATCGCAGGACGGCGTGTGTGAGCTGATCGCCGGGAGCGTGTGTCGACCTGGCGATCCCGACAGCTGCGACGCCGAGGAGGTCTGCGACGGCCAGGCGCCCGAGTGCCCGCCCGACGAGGCGGTCCCCGACGACACCCCGTGCCCCGACGGACTGTGTCAGGGCGGCGTGTGTACGCCGGACGACGCAACGACGAGCGGCGGCGAGACCTCGGGCGGGGTCGCGACGAGCGGCGAGACCACGGGCGGCGAGACGAGCGCGGGCCCGGGGGAGACGACGGGCACCACCGGCGCCGCCGGCAGCGACAGCGGCACCGGGGGCAGCACGAGCTCCGCCAGCGGCTCGAGCACGGGCGGCGACGCGACGGCGGGCCCGGGCGACAGCGACGGCGACAGCGACAGCACCTCGGGCACCGACAGCGACTCCGCTGGCGCGGCCGAGGACGGCTGCGGCTGCCGTGGAGGCGACGCGCCCGGACCAGCCCCGCTCGCGCTCACGCTGGCCGCGCTCGCGCTCGCGCGCCGGCGTCGTCGCGCTCCGCGAGCGTGAGTCACTCGCCGCCGCCAGCCGCGCGGCGAGGACGTCGCGGTGAAGATGGCGCCGCGCGCAGGCTCGGCGCGGCTCAGCCGTCGCCCGGCGTCGGCAGCCCGAACGCCGCCGCGAGCAGCTCGTAGGAGCGCAGCCGCAGCGCCGGGTCGTGGGCGAGCGTCATCACCATCACCTCGTCGGCGCCGGCCTCCGCGGCCGCGCGCTCGATCGCCGCGCGCACGCGCGGCGGATCGCCGACGAGCAGAAGATGGCCCATGGGACCGACGCGATCCGGGCTCGGGATCCAGCCCTTGGCGCGGACCTCCTCGGGGCTCAGCACCACCACGCTGCGGCCGCGCTGCAGCAGGCTGAGCGAGTAGAGCACCGGGACCGCGAGCTCCTTGGCGGCCGCGTCGGTCTCGGCGCACAGCGCGTGCACGGCGAGGATCACCCGCGGCTCGGGGAAGTCCGCCGACGGCCGGAACGCGCGGCGATAGGCGTGGGTCGCCGGCGCGGCCGGGACCGGGCTGAAGTGCCCCGCGAACGCGTAGCCCGAGCCCATCGCGCCCGCGAGCTCCGCGCTGCCGCCGCTCGAGCCGAGCATCCAGATCGGCGGCAGCGGGATACCCTCCGGGATCACGCGGACGTGTGAGTAGGGGTGGTCTTTGGGGAAGGTCCCACGCGAGAAGCCGAGCAGCTCGCGCATGAGGCCGGGGAAGCGCTCGCCCGAGGCCGAGCCGAGCGCCCGGGCGGTCAGCGGGTCCGTGCCCGCGGCGCGCCCGATCCCGAGGTCGACGCGGCCGGGGTGCAGCGCCGCGAGCGTGCGGTACTGCTCGACGACGCGCAGCGGCGCGTGGTTCGGCAGCATCACCCCGCCCGCGCCCAGGCGGATGGTTCGGGTCACGCCGCCGGCGTGCGCGATCATGAGCTCGGGCGAGGTGCTCGCGATGCTCGCCATGCCGTGGTGCTCCGCGTACCACAGCCGCGTGTAGCCCAGCCGCTCCGCGAGGCGCGCGAGCTCGAGCGCGCCGCGGAGCGCGTCGCTCGGCGAGTGTTGCGAGGTGACTGGGAGGACATCAAGGATCGAGAGGCGCATGGGTTCGTCGTCGTGGCGGCGCGGGCGGTCGCTGGCTGTCGGTGTCGCGCGCGGCGGGATCGGTGTCGGCGAGTCGCCGCGCGGCGGGGCTCGCGCGCGAGCGCGACGCGTGCCGACGACGCGCGGTCAAACGCTGTCTAGCGGCACCGGGCGACGAACGCCAGCGCGACGGACGAGGATGAGGACGAGGATGAGGACGAGGATGAGGACGAGGATGAGGACGAGGATGAGGACGAGGATGAGGATGAGAGCGACGGGGCCGCGCGCGTCGAGCCGGAGGCGCGCCAGGCCGCGACCCGGTCGCGCGGCTGAGGCGTGACGCTCCGCCGCTACTCGTCCGCGAGCGGCGGGCGACCCTCGACGAAGGCGTCGTAGTCGGCGATCGTGCGCGCCGCGTCCTCGACGCGCCCGGCCATCGGCACGGCGAGCGCCCGCAGCAGCACGCTCTTGGGCAGCGCCTCGAGGTCGTCGTCGTCGCGCAGGCGCGCCGCGAGCGTCTCGAGCGAGGTGTCCTTGGAGACACCATGAAGCCGCTCGCCCCAGTACCACTGGACCATCGCGCGCTCGCGCTCGTAGCCGATCAGCCCCGCGGGCACCGGCGCGTCCTTGCCCGGCTGCAGCTCCCGCGAGAGCTCGCGCTCGACCAGCTCGAACGAGCACACCATCTCGCGCGCGAGCATGGCGACGACCTGTGGCGCGCGCGGGCGGCGTTCGAGCAGCGCCCCCGTCGGCGGGTAGCCGCGCGCTCGAGCCCAGCGCACGGACTCCTTGGCCAGCGCCAAGCCGACCGCGCCGTCGAGCAGCGGGCCGCGATCGCGGAGGTGCTCGGCGAGCTGGAGGACCGCCAGCGCCGGCGCGTCGTCGGCGGTCGTCGAGACGTGCAGGGCGACGCGCGCGAGCTCGAACACCTTGAGCAGCGGGAACGGGCGCTCGCCGACGTGCGGGCAGCGCTCCGGGCCCAGGCCGCCGCCGCGGTGATGCCACTGGACCAGCGCGTCGATCGCCGCCGCGACCTCGGGGGGGAGCTCGTCGATGTTCGCGAGTTCGTCGTAGGGCGGACGCTGCTCGACGAGCGGGAGGCCGTCGAGCGAGAACGCGGGCAGCTCACCCAGCTCCTCGAGCGGGCGACCCGAGGCCTCCGACACCTCCGCGAGCGACTCGACGTGCGCCCAGCGTCGCGCGATCACCTCGGGATCCTCGGGCGGCGGCTTGATCCACGGGTAGACCGTCAGCGCGCCCCAGATCGCGGCGCCGAGCAGCGCGAGCCCGACGACGATGAGCGTGGTCCGGAGCCCGCGAGCCATCGACCCGCAGCATCCCCCGACCGCGCCGCCCCTGTCCAGCGGTTGGGGGACGCGACAGGCCGGAGCGGCTCGCCCGCGCCGCTCGCCCTCGCCCGCGGCCCGCCGCGGAGCTCGTCGCGGAGCAGGTGGTAGTTCGAAGGGTCAGGTACGACGGGAGCTGCGGCTCGGGCCGTCGCCGCGCTCGCGCGCGTTCACTCGAGGATCGTCAGCGGGACGTCCACGCGCTCGGCGAGCGGCAGCGTGAAGGTGTTGAGACCGCCCTGCGCGTCGTAGTCGACGCCGTAGTCGCCGGCGCAGGCCTCGTCGTCGCCGTCGAGCTCCACGAACACGGACAGGTAGTACATCGCGGCCTCCTGCGTCGCGGGGATCTGCTCGTGGGGCCCGGTCGGGAGCGCGAGCTCGAGCTCGTGCGGCAAGCTCGAGATCTCCTCGACGCGCGCGCGCAGCTGCGTGGCCTCGACGTCCTCCGAGCGCTCGTCGAAGCCCCACAGCACCACGTTCAGCCGGCTGCCCGCGGGCAGGGTCACCGACTCGCCCGCGTCGAGCCGGATCGACAGGACATCGCCGTCGCCCGTGAACCCGTCGTCGGCGAGGACCGGGAACGCCTGCTCGCAGCCGCTCGAGTCATCACAGGCGGGGAGCGCGACGAGGAGCGCGAGCGCGCCGGCGAGCGTAGCGACGCGGGGGAGAGGACGGGATTGCGGCTTCATGTGTACTACTCCGAGCTCGTCGGCGCGGCGCGCCGATCGTCGTTGGGTCCTAGGGGGTGATACGCGCGGCGCAACGAGCCCCGGCATCACCACGTGGTGCATCGCGGGTGCCAGTGACGCCGCGAGGGAGATTGCGCCGCGATTTCAACAGGTCGATCGGGCTCGCCGCGCCGTTGCCACCGCCGCGTACGCCGAGTGTGCGCGCTCGAGCGCAAGGCCTGCCATCCGCGTGGGGTCACACGTCGGCGATCGCGTCGGCGTACGCCTCCAGCCCGAAGATTCCGCCTGTGTGCACGAACACGATCCGCGGCCCGGGGAGCGCCGCGCCGCCGGCCTGCTCGATCACGCCGCGCAGCGCCTTCACGGTGTACACCGGATCGAGCACGAGGCCGTCGCGTCGCGCCACGTCGCGCAGCAGCGTCAGCTCCTCGGGCCCGCACAGGCCGTAGCCGCGGCCCTGGTAGCCCTCGACCAGCGTGAAGTCGCGCTCGTCCAGCGTCGGCAGCCCGTAGCGCTCGTGGGCCTCGGCCGCGATCGTGAGCACCGCGTCGCGCAGGCGCGGGGCGTCGTCGCAGACCGCGATCCCCACCGCCCGCGTGCGCGCGCCGAGGGCCTTGAGCCCGATCGCGAGGCCCGCCAGGGTGCCGCCCGAGCCCGTCGCCACGACCACCGCGCTCGGCGGCGCGCCGCCAGCCTGCGCCAGCAGCTCCGCGGCCGCGCGCACGTAGCCGAGCGCGCCCGTCGCGTTCGAGCCGCCCTCCGGGATCAGGAAGGGACGCGCTCCGCCGGCGCGCAGCTCGTCCGCGGCGCGCTCGAGCAGCTCGGGCCACGCGCGGTACTCCTCCGGCGTGCACGCGCGCAGCTCGGCGCCCGCGACGCGGTCGAGCAGGAGGTTCCCGCGCGCCGGCTGAAGCTCCGCCGCCGCGCCTGTGGGTGTCCGAAGGACCAGGGTGCAGCCGAGGCCCAGCGGCGCGCTGGCCAGCGCCGTCGCGCGGCAGTGATTGGACTGCGCGCCGCCGCAGGTGATCACGTGGGTCGCCTCGCGCGCGCGCGCCTCGGCGAGCAGGTACTCGAGCTTGCGGATCTTGTTGCCGCTGAGGTGGCTCCCCGTGAGGTCGTCGCGCTTGACGAGCAGCTCGAGTCCGAGCGCGGCCGAGAGCCGCGGGAGCGGAGCCAGCGGGGTGGGCGTGCGCGCGAGGGCCAACCGCGGCGCGAGATCATCCGGTGTGCGCATGGCCGGACAGTAGCAGGCCGCGGCGCGTCCCCGCGGGAACGCGCGTCCGCGGCTCGTGGGCGCGCCCGCGAGCGCGGGCCGCCGCGCGCTCGCCTCGACAGGCCCAGGGGACAGGTTCTTCGCTTGTGCGCCACCTGTCCACCGGGTCACAATCAACCGGTGAAGCGTGTACTCGAGCTCGGCGTCGCGTGGGGGCGCGCGATCACCCTGGGGGCCGCCGCGTTCGCGCTCGCGGCCGTTTCGTCCTGCGGCGGGCAGGGCTGCGGGCAGGACTGCGGCCCGCGGATCGAGCGCGAGACGCTCGAGCGCTGCGCCGTCACCGACCAGGACGACAAGGTCATCGCGGCGCCGGCCGTGACCTGGGCGACGCGGGCCTCGCAGCCCCCCGTCGACGCCGTGCTCATCGAGCTGACGCCGGGCGCGGTCTCGGTCGAGCGCGGGGAGGGCGTCGCGCCGGGCGAGCTCGCGTCGAAGCTCGAGGGCGCGTGGACCTTCGGGGACGCGCCGGCCGCCGGCACCTGGGCCCTGGCGATCGCCGGCGACGCGCCGCGGGCCGACGTCGCCGCGGTGCTCAAGACGCTCGCCGAGCTCGGTCACGCCAAGGGCTACCTGCTGCTCGGCGACGGCGAGCGCGTGACGAAGGCCGAGAAGATGTCGTCGCCCTACCTCGACGTCATCCAGGAGGTCGACAAGGTCCTCAGCGTCGCCCCGGCCGAGGAGCGCACGGCGCTGCTCCGGGCCGAGATCGAGAAGCGCGCGCCCGCGTGCTTGGACCTCGACGAGGTCACCCGGGTGCTGCTCGACGACGTGGTCCACCGCGACTGTCGCCGGCTCGCGCGCGAGGTCTCGCAGCGCCTCGCGAAGTGCGGCTGCCCGGCGCAGAGCGGCGCGGTCGCGGCGCTGATGTCGATCACCTCCGAGGCGAAGCTGCCCAGCGTGTCCGCGCCGGCGTCGATCGACCCGAGCGCCACGCCGCGCGCGGGCGCGACCTGGGCCGACATCGTCGCCGAGCTCGGCGAGGCCGAGCTCGGCGCGCTCTGGGTCGACGCCGGCTGACCGTCAGAACGCGCCGCGCAGCTGCAGCGTGAGCGCGTCGCCCGTGAGCGCGACGCCCGGCGCGACGCGGGGCCGCGACTCGTAGCGCGCGAGCCGGCGCTCGTGGACCGCGAGCAGCACCGCGTCGAAGGCCAGCAGGAACGCGCCCTGCAGCACCACCGACCGGCCGTAGCCGATCGCGCGCGGGAGCTCGCGCTGGGCCCCGAGCGTCCACGTCAGCCCGCCGCCCGTGAGGTACACGAGGTCGAGCGCCGCGTTGATCAGGTACACGCGCTGCTGCTTGCGCGACGCGCGGATCGCCGCGCGGGACCCGAGCGCGCCCGGGTCCTCGCGCGCCGCCGAGACCATCCCGATGATCCCCAGCGGCAGGTTCACGAGGTTCCACAGCGCGTTCATCTGGTGGAAGTACTTGTCCGCGCCCTCGTCGGCGGTGAAGAAGCCGACGGTCCCGCCCGCCAGGTTGGCGACCGCCCAGCCCGAGAGCGACAGCATCCCCGCCAGCTGGATCCGCCGTCGATCGCGGTTGAAGGCGCGCGTCGGGGCGTCGCGCGCGGCGGGCTCGTCAGCGGCGGTCGCGGGCTCAGCGGGGGCCGGCGCGAGCAGCAGCGTCGTCGCGAGCGGCCAGAGCGAGACGGTCACGCGCCGAGTGTACCGCCCGGCGCGTCACTGCGGGCCGGCGGGCGCGGGGGCCGGCGCGCCCGCGTCCTTGTACACGTAGCGGCGCGCGAGGATCACCGCGTGCATCTGGTGCTGCGTGACGTCGATGCGCAGCGGCGCCTCCTTGGCGTGGTTCTGCACGCCGCCGCGCGCGAGGAGGTCGCTGGCGTCCGCCTGCGCGACGTAGCCGTTGCCGATCGAGCTGCCGAGCTGCCAGCTCGTCAGCTTGGTCAGGCCCCGCTGGATGACGTCGGCGTACTTGTCGCGGCGCGCGACGTCGCCGCGCGCGTCGGCGATCGCGTAGGCGTGGATGATGCCCTCGTAGGCGTAGGCCGTGTTGCGCGTGCGCTGCAAGGTCCGGTGCACGTCGATCATCCAGTCGGCGAGCTCGAGCACGCGGTCGCCGAAGCGCGTCATGTCGGGCTGCTCGCTCGTCGCCAGCTCGAAGTACGCCATCGAGCTCCACTGGTAGTAGCCCTTGGTGATGTTCGAGTCGTTGTCCTCGGCGCGCGCGCGCTCGACGTTGACCAGCCAGCCCTGATCCGCGGACACGATCGCGGCGGGCCACAGATCGTCGCGCTCGAGGTACTTGGCCGCCTTGACGAGCGCGAGCAGGGCCTCGCCGTCGAAGTAGGGCGAGGGCGGGCCCTTCGGGGCGCCGCGCTCGAGCTCGTAGCTCGCGTGAAACAGGCCGTCTTTCGTGCGCGCGGCCAGCAGGAAGCGGAGGTACTGCGCGAGCTGCTCGCGGTATGTGGCGAGCGCCTCAGGGGGCATCTCCCCGCCCTCGGCGCGCAGCAGGTCGACGAGCGAGAGCGCGATGAGTGCGACCGTCCCGGTCGAGCCCTCTGGCTCTCCGGGGTAGGCGATGAAGCGGCGGTCGTCGGCGACGCGCGAGTGCTCGGCGAAGAACCGCTCGGCCGAGCGCAGCGCCTCGCCCACGGGCGCGCTCGGCTGATCGTGGTAGAGCAGCGCGAGACCCCAGACCGCGCCCGCCTGGCGCACCTGGCTGTCGCCCCTCGACTGCCGACGCGCGCGCCAGTCGTACTCATAGTTGAAGTTGCCGTCCGGGCGCTGGTTGTGGATCAGGAACTCGGTGCCGAGCGCGAGCGACTCGTCGAGCACGCGGCGCGAGACCTCGCCGCGCGGCGACGGGTCGGGCGGCGCGGTCTTACACGCCCCGGCGACGAGCAGGAGACCGAGCGCGACGGCGAGTCCTCCACGCGGCATGGCGCCTTGTAGCACGGCCGTCGCGGCTCGAGCAGCCAGGCCCAGCGGCGCGGCGCCGGAGGTCGCGGATTAGAGCGACGGGAGGTACAGTGCCCAGGCGGCCTGTTGGCCGCGGTACCCGAGCCGTGAGCGGAGCCTTGATGCGCACAACCTCGTTCTCCCCCCTCCTCCTCCGACGCCGCGCCGCGCCCTGGCGCCTCGCGCTCGGCCTCGCCCTGGCGACCGGGCTCGCGGCCTGCAGCGGCCCGCCCAAGCCGTCGCCGACCGGCAAGGAGACGACGCAGGAGACGAAGCAGGAGACCAAGCAGGGGACGGAGCAGGGGGCCGAGCAGGAGGCGAAGCAGGACACGAAGCAGGGGGACACGGCGGCCACGGACGCCGCGCGCTCCGACAACCCGCTGCTCGCCGACTGGACCGGCCCCTACGGCGGCGTGCCGGCCTTCGACAAGATGGAGCTGCCCGCGCTCGAGCCCGCGCTGAAGAAGGCGATCGAGCTGCACCTCGCCGAGCTCGAGGTGATCGCCAGCGACCCGTCCCCGGCGAGCTTCGAAAACACCATCGACGCCATGGAGCGCGCCGGCGAGGTCATCGACCGCGTCAGCACCTACCGCGGGATCTGGTCCGCGAACCTCTCGAGCCCCGAGTTCCGCGAGATCGACGCCCGGCTCGCGCCGATGATGTCGGACTACCGGACGTCGATCATCCAGAACGCGCGGCTGTTCGCGCGCGTCAAGGCCGTGTACGAGGGCGAGGCGCTGAAGTCCCGCAGCCCCGCCGAGCAGCGCCTCGTCCGGCTGATCTACGATCGCTTCGCGCGCCAGGGCGCGAGCCTCGCGGGCGACAAGAAGCAGCGCTACGCCGCGATCCAGAAGCGCCTGGCGGAGCTGCACACGAAGTTCGGCAACAACGTGCTCGCCGACGAGGAGTCCTACGTCGTGTACCTCACCGCCGATCAGCTCGGCGGGCTGCCGGCGTCGTTCAAGGCCGCGGCCGCGGCCGCGGCCAAGGAGCGCGGCAAGGAGGGCATGTGGGCGGTGACCAACACGCGCTCGTCGATGGACCCCTTCCTCACCTACTCCGACGAGCGCGCGCTGCGAGAGCAGGTCTGGCGCAACTACTACAACCGCGGCGACAACGGCGACGAGCACGACAACAACGCGGTCATCGCCGAGATCCTCACGCTCCGCGACGAGCGCGTGAAGCTGCTCGGCTACCCCAATTACGCGACCTGGCGGCTCGAGGACCGCATGGCGAAGACGCCCGCGCGCGCGATCGAGCTGATGGAGGCGGTGTGGCCCAAGGCCGTCGCGCGCGTCAAGGAGGAGGTCGCCGACATGCAGGCGGTCGCCGACGCCGAGCTCGGGCAGGGCGCGATCACGATCGCGCCCTGGGACTACCGCTACTACGCCGACAAGGTGCGCAAGCAGAAGTACGCGCTCGACTCCGACGAGGTCAAGCAGTACCTCCAGCTCGACAAGCTGCGCGAGGCGATGTTCATGGTCGCCGGCGAGCTGTTTAACTTCCAGTTCACGCCTGTCCCAGAGGGCAGGGTCTCGGTGTTCCACCCCGACGTCAAGGTCTGGGAGGTCACCGACAGGGACACCGGCGCGCTCGTCGGGCTCTGGTACCTCGACCCCTTCGCGCGCCAGGGCAAGCGCTCCGGCGCCTGGGCGACCAGCTTCCGCGGGCACACGACGCTCGACGAGGTGCGCACGGTGCTGAGCTCGAACAACTCGAACTTCATCAAGGGCGCGCCCGGGGAGCCCGTGCTGATCTCGTGGGACGACGCGAGCACCTACTTCCACGAGTTCGGCCACGCCCTCCACGCGCTCTCGTCGAGCGTCAAGTACAAGACGCTCAACGGCGGCGTGCGCGACTACACCGAGTTCCAGTCGCAGCTGCTCGAGCGCTGGCTCTCGACCGACAAGGTGATCGACGCGTACCTCGTGCACCACGAGACCGGCGCGCCGATGCCCGCCGAGCTGGTCGCCAAGATCAAGAAGGCCGCGACCTTCAACCAGGGCTTCGCGACCACCGAGTACCTCGCGTCGGCGATCGTGGACATGAAGTTCCACACCGTCGACCCCAGCGGGCTCGACCCCGACGCCTACGAGCGCGAGGTGCTGACCGAGCTCGGCATGCCCGAGGAGCTGGTGATGCGCCACCGCTCGCCGCACTTCAGCCACGTGTTCTCGGGCGAGGGCTACGCCACCGGCTACTACGGCTACCTCTGGGCCGACGTGCTGACCGCCGACGCGGCCGAGGCCTTCGCGGCCGCGCCCGGCGGCTTCTACGACAAGGCGCTGGCGAAGAAGCTCGTCGAGCACCTGTTCGCGCCGCGCAACGCGGTCGATCCAGCCGAGGCCTACCGGGCGTTCCGCGGCCGCGACGCGACCATCGACGCGCTCCTGCGCGACCGCGGCTTCGCGCCGCCGAAGCCGGAGTAGCGGCGCGGCGGTCCTGTTCGAAAAGCCATGCGAGACACGGCGACGTGACGTGACGTGACGTCCGCGCGACACCACGTCGCGCGCGTGCGCTCGCTCGCGGCGCCGGGGCGCGCCCCGGCGCCGCAGAGCCGCTATCGTCGGGTCGTGCAGCGCAGCATCCAGGCACAGTCAGCGCGGGCGACCGCCGCGCGCGAGCTCGTCGACACCCTGCAGCGGCGCCTCGTCGACGCGCTCGAGCGCGTCAGCCGTGCGCGCGGGCGCGAGGGGGGCTTCGCGCCGATCGAGTGGCTGCGCGACGAGGGGCGCCACGGCGGCGGCGTCCGCTTCGTCGCGCCGGGCGGCGGGCTGTTCAACCGCGCCTCGGTCAACGTCTCGCAGGTGCACTACGACGACCTCCCCGACAAGCGGCTCGGCTCGGCGACCGCGCTCTCGACGATCATCCACCCGGACGAGCCCGCGGCGCCGTCTGTCCACATGCACATCTCGTGGACGGAGCTGCGCGGCGGCGCCGGCTACTGGCGCGTCATGGCCGACCTCAACCCGTCCCACGAGGAGCCGCAGGCGACCGCGCGCTTCGACGACGCGCTCGCGGCCGCGATCGCCGACGACGAGCTGCGCGCGCGCGCGCGCGCGCAGGGGGATCGCTACTTCTTCATCCCCGCGCTCGGGCGCCACCGCGGCGTGACGCACTACTACCTCGAGGGCTACGCGACCGCGGACGCGGCCGCGGACGCGGCGCTGGCCCGCCGCGTCGGCGAGGCGACGATCGACGTCTACACGGCGCTGCTCGAGGACGCGCTCGCGCGCAGCCCCGAGCCCGGCTCGGACGCGCGCGCGCGCCAGCTCGCCTACCACACGCTGTACCTGTTCCAGGTGCTCACGCTCGACCGCGGCACGACCTCGGGGCTGCTCGTCCACGACCAGAACGATGTCGGCATCCTCGGCTCGCTGCCCTCGCATGTCGACCGCGCGCTGCTGGCCTCCTGGCGCGACGCGATGCCGGCGCCGCAGGGCGAGCTGCTCGACGGGATCGTCGCCGCGCTCCCCGACGCGTCGCCGAGCCCCGTGACCGTCGCGGCCAAGCGCGCGCTCGCGGAGGTCCTGCGCCGGCACTACCGGGCCCACCCGGAGGCGCTGGACCTGCAGGCCGCGGGGGACGTCATCCCGCCTACGGTCGCCAACCATCGCTGACACCTGCGGACGGGCCGGCGCGGACAAAAACGCCCCTGCGCCCCGAGGCGCGCTCCCCGGCGCGCCGCGGCGATTCCCGGTATATACACGTCGGACCGCGGAGCCAGCCCATGGACCCGCGCGGGAGCCCGCGGCCATGGCCGAACGCACCGAAGTCGACATCCACGCGCTGCTCTCGGTCGCGCTCAACGAGCCGCCGCCCGACGAGCTCGCCGAGCGGGTCGCGGCCAAGGTCGCCGCGCTCGCGACGATCGTCGAGTTCGTCAAGCTGATCGGCCTCGCGCCGGTCAGCGCGCTGCTGCGCGGGGCCGAGGACGCCGCGCCGGAGGAGCCGGAGGAGCCCGAGGAGCGCGAGGAGCCCGAGTCGGAGCTGGAGGAGCAGGAGGGTGATGAAGATCGCGACGCTTGAGTGGGGCGCCTGGGCGCCCTCGCCCGACATGCCCAGCCTCGAGGCCAGCGCCACGCTGGTCGAGCGCTACGTGCTGCCGCCCGCCCGTCAGGTCTGGGCGCAGGTCGTCGCGCACGCGCCCGCCGTGCTCTCGGCGGTCGCGCTGCTGCTCGTGTTCTGGATCGGCGCCCGGATCGCGCGCGCGATCGTCTCGCGCGTGCTCGGCATGACGCGGCTCGACGCGGCGATCGCCGAGACGTGGATGCAGCGCGCGCTCTCGAGCTTCGGCGAGGGCTTCACGCCCTCGGCCGCGCTCGCGTCCATCGTCTACTACTCGATCCTGCTGCTCGCCTGGGCGGCGGCCGCCGACATCGTGGGCCTCACGGCCGTCAAGGTCGCGCTCTCGTCGGTGCTCGCCTACGTCCCGCGCCTCGCGTCGGCGCTGCTCGTGCTCGCGGCCGGGGGCTACGCCGCGAGCGCGGCCAGGCGCGCCGTGCACTCGGTGATGAAGCAGCTGGGCAGCCCCTACGGCGGGATCGTCGAGTTCCTGACAGAGGGGACGCTGCTCGTCATCGTCGTGTCGATCGCGGTCGACATGCTCGGCGTCGACCTCTCGCTCGTGACCGCCAACCTCGCGCTGCTCGTCGGCGCGCTGGTGGTGACGATCTGCTTCCTGCTCGCGTGGTCGATGCGGCGCCCGGCCGAGGAGATCATCGCCAACTACTACCTGCGCAGGCTCGTCAGCGTGGGCGATCACGTCGAGCTCGGCGGCGTCTCGGGTCGCGTCGAGCGCTTCGCGCCGCTCGGCCTGCTCGTCAAGGACGTCGACGGCACCGAGCAGTTCATCCCCGCGCGGCACGTGCTCGAGGGGCTCCGCCGCAACCGCGGCGCCGGCGTTCACGGGGGCTGAGGGGCGCGGTGGAGGCAGCTGGCGCGAAGCAAGGCGGGCCCGCGCGCGCGCAGCCGACGATCTCGGAGCTCTCCGACGTCGAGCTGATCCGCGCGTTCAAGGAGCGGCGCGACGACACGACCTTCAGCGAGCTCGTCCGGCGCCACCAGATCCCGACCTTCCGCCTGCTCGTCGGCTACCTCGGCGACGCCGACGAGGCCGAGCCGCTGTGCGAGCGCGTGTTCGTCGACGCCAGCCAGCGCATCGACGAGCTCGTCGACCCGGCCGCCTTCGACGCGTGGATCTTCCGCCTGGCGAGCGAGCGGGCGCGCAAGGCCGAGGTCGAGGCGAGCTCGAGCGGGCGACCCCGCAGGCCGCCGCCGCCGGCGACCGCGGACCCGCACACGCACCTCAAGCACGAGATCCGCGAGGTGCTGCGCGAGCTCCCGGGCGAGCTCCGGCTCGCGCTCGTGCTCGCGGAGCTGCACGGCGACACGCCGGAGCGCGTCGCGTCGCTGATGCGGGTCGAGGTCGCCGCGGCCCGTGACCTGATCGCGCGCGCGCGCGCGCAGTTCGTGGAGGCGCTCGATCGACGATCGAACGCGGCGGCGGTGACCGCAGACGACGGGCCGCCGTCCGCCGGCGCGCCCGCGGCCGCGCCGCTCGAGCTCGACGACGATGACGACGAGGAAGTGTTCCAGCCCGGCACCGTCGTCGCGCGTCGCTACCGCGTGCGCCGCCTGCTCGGGCTCGGCGGCTTCGGGGCCGTCTACGAGGCCTTCGACGAGCGCAAGAAGCGGCTCGTCGCGCTCAAGGTGCTGCTCGCCTCGGTCGCGGCGCGCTCGGTCATCCGCAAGCGGTTCAAGCGCGAGGCCGAGCTCATCCGCCGGGTGCAGCACGACAACTTCGTGCGCGTCTTCGACTTCGGGCACGCGAGCGAGGGCTTCTCGTACATGTCGATGGAGCTGATCGAGGGCGAGAGCCTCGCGGAGCTGCTCCACCGCGAGATCCTCGAGCCCGCGCGGGCGCTGCACATCGCCCGCCACACCCTGCGCGCGCTGGCCCACGCGCACCGCCTCGGCGTGATCCACCGCGACATCAAGCCGGGCAACCTGATGATCACGCGGCGCCAAGGCGACAGCTCGTTCGTGCGCGTGCTCGACCTCGGCATCGCCAAGCTCGTCGATCGCGAGGGGCGGGGGCCGAGCGCGAAGCTCTCGCGCACCGGGCAGATCCTCGGGACGCCCGCGTACATGTCCCCCGAGCAAGCCGCGGGCGAGGCGCTCGATCAGCGCTCAGACCTGTACGCGGTCGCGGTCGTGCTGTTCGAGATGCTCACCGCGCGCCCGCCGTTCTCCGCCGACAGCGACGTCGCGGTGCTCGCCATGCAGGTCGCGAAGCCGCCGCCGATGCTCGCCGACTTCGCGCCCGGGCGCGGCTGGAGCGACGAGATCGAGGCGCTCATGCGACGCGCGCTCTCCAAGGAGCCGGCGGCGCGCTTCCGCACGGCCGACGAATTCCTCGCGGCGCTCGAGGGCCTCGAGCCGCTGCGCCCGGGCGGCGGCACGGCGGTCGCGACCACGCCGCGCATGGAGATGGTGCGCACGGTGCCCGGCGAGACGCTCGAGACCCCCCACGTGCAGCCCCGCAGGGCGCCCGAGGGTGACGCCGGCACGGGGCGCGTGATCACGCTGATCGTCGTGTTCGCGCTCGCGATCGGCGGCGGCGTCGCGCTGTGGCTGCTGCTGGTCCCGTGAGCGCGCGGGGGACGGGCTCGGCGCGCTCACGAGCTCGGCGCGCGCTCCTTGGCGGCCGTCAGCGCCGCGCGAATCGCCGAGACTGGCTGCAGGGCCACGTAGAAGAAGCCGTCGCCGTAGTCCTTCCGTCCGCACTGATCCTCGAGGCAGCTGAAGTCGTTGTCCGCGGTGTGCAGCGCGCGGATCTGGTCGCCGTTGTAGAAGACGCGGCCGTACCCGAGCGCGAGCACGCCGTTGAACAGGCTGACGCCCGCGCCGAAGCCAGACACCACGTTGGCGTCGACCGACCAATTAAGGATGTCGCCGGCGTCATCGGTCTTGAACCCCGTGACCTGGGCTGTGTACGGCGCGATGTACGTGCCCTGCATCGCCAGCCATCCCCACGCGAGGTTCATCTCGACGCCGACGACGACGTGGAGCTTGAGCGACGCGTCGTCGATCGTTCGACCCAGCTGCGCGACGAAGTCGAGGCGCGGCTCGAGTAGCAGGCGGAAGCCGGAGCCGGTCGGCCGCGTCGCGGACTTGTCCCAGCACAGTGTCAGCGGGTCCGCGCACCAGCGATCGCTGGTGAGGAGCTCGGGCGCCTTGAGATCTTTGCCGTTCTTGGTACGCCGCCACGTCGCGCGCGAGCTCGACGGCTCGGGCGCCGGCGGAGCTAGGCTCGTCGCGTTCGGGGACGCAGTCGCGGGGGCGGGCGCTACGGACGGCGTGTCCGCGGGGCTCGGCCCGATCGGCGTCGGTCCAGGCGCGCGCGGCGTTGGAGCTGGGGGCGGGGAAGCGGGGAGCCCTGGGCTCACGGACAGGGCGCCGATGAGCGCTGCGGCGAGTAGCGACGACATCTCGCAATCTCCTTCTCCGCAGGGCGACTCCGGTCGAGGACCGGCTGTCGCGACGCGGCGAGGTCTCTGGAGATGAAGTGTCGTGGACCGCCGGTTCAGTTCACAATGATTGTCGCGCGGGCGGGCGCGCGAGGTCGTCGGCGCGCGCGAGGTCGTCGGCGCGTGTGCGCTCGCGCGGGCGCGTCAGCTCGCCTGGGCCTGGATGGCGGCGACCGTGCGGCGGATGCCCTCCTCGATCGAGACCGCCGGCGCGTAGTCGAGGTCGCGCGCCGCCTTGCTGATGTCGAAGTAGTGATGCGTGCACAGGTAGCGGATCGCGAAGCGCGACATGCCGTCCTCGGCGTTGAGCGTGCCGCCCTTGAGCGTGTCCCAGGCCTCCGCGAGCGCGGCCACGCTCCACGCGAGCGCGTACGGGACGCGCCCGCGGATCGGCGGCAGCTCGAGCTGCGCGAGCACGCGCTTCACGAACTCGAAGAAGCCCATCGGCTCGCCGTTGGTGATGAAGTAGGCCTGGCCCGCGACGGGCGAGCCCGGCGCCAGGCGGTCGCCCGCGGCGAGCAGCGCGTCGACGAGGTTGTCGACGTAGGTGAAGTCCGAGAGGTGCTCGCCCGAGCCGACCTGGTACTTGAGCTTGCCCGCGCGCGCGCGCTCGAGGATCGCCGGCAGCAGGCGCGTGTCGCCGGGCCCGAAGATCACGTGCGGCCGGATCGAGACGGTCGCCAGCTCCGGGCTGTTGGCCGCGAGCGCGAGCTTCTCGGCCGCGATCTTGCTGTCGGCGTAGGGCGCCTGCGAGCGCGCGCAGTAGGGCAGGGACTCGTCGCCGCCCTCGATGTCGCGGCCCTCGTAGACCACGCTCGCCGAGCTGACGTACACGAGCCGCGCGACGCCGTGCTCGCGGCAGGCCGCGAGCACGTTCTCCGTGCCGCCGAGGTTCACGTCCCAGACGTCGCGCACGCGGTTGTGCTTGGTGTGCACGAGCGACGCGTTGTGAAACACGATGTCGTGCCCGCGGACGAGCTCGGAGACGGCGGCGGGATCGCGCAGGTCGAGCTGACGCAGCGCCACGTCGTCGCGCCACGAGCTCTCCCCGGCGCGCAGATCCACGGCGGTCACGGCGTCGCCGCGGTCCGCGAGCGCGTTCACGAGGTGTCGCCCGACGAAGCCGAGGCCCCCGGTCACGAGCGAGCGCGTTTTCGCGGTCGTGCTGTCCACGTCGGTCATCGGTCTCCTGACGGCGCGCGTGAGTGTCGCGCGGCTGCACGCGCGTCTATCATGGTGCGCGGAGCCCGGCTGTGCTCGCCCGCACAGCCTGGTCACGGGCGTGCGCCTAGTCCTCCTCGAGGCGCGCCGGTCCCCGCTAGGCTCCCGCTCGCGCCATGACGAACCTGCTCGTGATCATCACCGCCGTCCTCGCGTTCAACGGGCTGCTGATGGCCTACCTCAACTGGGCCTTCGCGGCCGAGCGCTTCAAGCCGCACCGCTTCCGCGCCGAGCCCGTGGTGATGCGCGTCGACGCGAGCGACCGGCGGGCGAACGCGCGCCGCAACATGCTCATCTCGGTCGGCATGTTCTACGCCGCCGTCGTCCTGCTGTACCCGTGGCTGTTCGTCGACGGCCCGGTCTCGTGGCGGACGATCGCGTGGCAGTCGGTCCTGGTGCTCTCCGTCTACGACCTCGGCTACTACTTCATGCACCGCTACGCGCACACGCAGAAGTGGTTGATGAAGATCCACGCCGTGCACCACAAGGCCCGCTACCCGTCGGCCCGCGACAGCCTGTGGATCCACCCCTACGAGACCGCCGCCGGCGTCGGGCTGCTGCTGCTGACGATCCTCGCGCTCGGCCCGGTCCACATCCACGCCTTCGCGATCATGTTCCTCGTCTACACCGCGTCGAACATCCTCATTCACTCCGGCATCGCGTTCCCCCGCTACCCGCTCAAGCTGTTCAACGGGCTCGCCGAGCAGCACTACGGCCACCACATGGTCAACATGAACCGGAACTTCGCGACCATCACGCGGTTCTGGGACCGCCTGTTCGGCACGAGCCTGTAGCCGCCCCGCTACGGGCTCGTCGCGGCCTCGACGGGCGCGGTACACTCACGCGGTGAGCCAACGAGCTGTAGCGATCGCGACCGAGCTGGGCGTCCTCCGTGAGCTCGACGCGCTGCGCCTGCTGTCGATCGAGACCGTGCGAGGCCGGGTCATCACGTTCATCGTCGAGCTGCCCGGCCGCGCCTGCTCGCCACCGAAGCACGGCCTCGCGCTCCGGTGCAGGATCACGCTCGACTGCGTGATGGCGTATCGCCTGCTCGCGCGCCCGCGCTGGGATCCGGCCGCGTTCAACACCCCGGCCTCGGCCTTCGACGAGATCGAGGAGTCGGCCTGGGTCGCCGAGATCACCGCGAGGTTCCTCGATCCCGCGAAATACCGGCACGTCTCGATCGTCACCGATCAGCTGGTGATCCACGCGGTGACGGGGGGCTACTCCTTGGAGGTCCTCGAGCGCGTCCCCGTGGGCGACGCGCTCGAGCGCCGCGCGGACGCGACGGCGAGCTCACGGGGGGCGGGGCGCCCTGCGGGCTGGGCGACGCGCGAATACCCGTGCGCTCGCGGCGTCCCCGTCGAGACGCCGCTCGGCGCGCTGCGCCGGTTTCGTGACACGATCTTCCTGTTCTCGGTCGCGTTCTCGCTCCGCCCGATCACGCTCGAGCTCGCGGGCGAGTTCACCGGGAGCTCCTTCTACCCCGTGGAGCAAGCGGGCTATATCAACTATCGCCTCCGCTTTCACGACGTCCAGGCGATCTACTCCGCGGAGCTCGACATCTCGTGTAACGACATCCTGCCGCGGCGCGAGTCACAATTTGAGCAGAAGCTCGACTTCGGGCTGCTCACCGCGATCGTCGGCGCGGACGAGCCCGAGTTCCGCAGCTTCCAGCTCGGCTGCTACGACGACCTGCTCTGGGTCGCCTGTCGTGACTACACGCTCGAGCTCCTCGGCCCCGCGGACTGACGTCGCGCGGCGTCAGCGTCTCGCCCGCGACGGCTAGCCGCCGCGGCCCATGTACTTGCGAGTGAAGCGCTCGTCGAGGTCGTCGCCGGCCTCGCGCCAGCGCGCCTCGTCGGCCTCGATCCGCGCCGCGTAGCGATCGCCGCGCGCGAGCTCGGCCTGGAAGCTCCGCTCGAGCTGCGCGAGCGAGAGGCCGCGGTGGCCGACCAGCGTCAGCGTCGCGCGGGCGCGGTACCACATCGACGCCCACGGGTCCTCGGCGTGGTACGAGGCCTTGAGGTAGGCGCGCGCCGCCAGGCGCTTGGCGTCGCGCTTGACCTGGTGATCCCAGATCAGCACGTCGCCGAGCGCCTCGAGCAGGATCGGGCTCGTGTGCTGCCCGAAGCGCATCATCCCGAGCACGCCCTTGAGCGTCTCCTCGCGCGAGTGACCCTTCTCCTCGGCGTAGGCGGCGAAGCCCCGCGCGCCGAACAGCGGGCTCACCATGAACTCGGCGCGGGGCTCGAGCGCGGTCGACTCGTACGCCCTGGGGTCGCGGAGGATCGGCAGCGCGCTCCGCAGATCGCGGGCGTCGAGCGGCAGCCCGGTCGGCCGGCGCGCGCGGATCTCGAGCACGTACTCGACGAGGCGCTGCTGGATGATCTCGCGCCCGAAGTGCGCGTCGGGGTTGATCTCGAGGGCGCGCCGGATGTGCTCGAGGCCCTCCTCGAGCCGCCCCGCGTGCAGCTCGAGGGTGCCGAGGTTGGCGAGCGTCTCGTAGCGATCGGGGTCGCGCGCGAGCGCCTCGGTCATCAGCGCGATCGCGCGGTCGTGCTCGCCCAGCTTGTCGAGCGCGACCCCGAGGTCATCGGTCCACGCGCGCCGCTCGTCCTCGTCGCCGGTCTCCGCGGCGAGGCGCGCGCGCCGGTCCTCGACGCGCCAGCGATAGAAGCCCTCGGAGTGGCGCAGGAAGCGGCCTGAGAGCAGCTCGAGCACGTCGGGGAAGCGGCGCCGCTCCATCGCCAGGGTGTCGTAGTCCCAGTAGCAGGCGGACGCGTCGCCGGGCGGCAGCCCCGTCAGCGCGAGGGCGAGCAGCGCGAGCGCGGCGCGGGCGGCTCGTGGGCGGCTGCGCGGCATCGCGTTCATGGTACGCGATCCCCCGCGCGGGCTCGAGCGCGGCGCGCGTGGGCCGAGGGGCCGCCGGAACGGACCTGCGCCATAAACAATGTCCATTCGGACACGACGTGTCGCGCGCCCTCAGGGCGCGGTCGGATCGAGCACGTCGGGGTCGATCGCCAGCGGGTCGTGGTCCTCGCACGCGTCCTGCACGATCTCGCCGAAGAACTGCGAGAAGAAGTCGGTGTAGCTCTCGTGGCAGATGCTGCTGACGTACGCGTGCCCGACGGGGAGGCGATCCATGAATTGGCGGAGCCGGACGCCCTCCTCGGCGCCGATCGAGAGCACCGAGGACTCGGTCTCCTCGCTCTTTGAGGGCGGCAGCATCCACGGGCAGCTGCTGCCGCCCGGGTCCTCGCCGAGCAGCGCGCCGACGACGATCGCGTCGTCGTTCCCGCGCTTGAGGAAGCGCAGCTTCTCGTACCAGTACTGCGGGTCCCCGGGCGAGCCGTCGAAGCCCTGCTCGTCGAGCGCCGCGGGGTCGTCATCCTCGTCGGTGATGAGGATGACGACGAGCAGCGCGTCCTCGCGGTGGAAGCCGTTGTTGCACGCGCCAGGCGCGTTGAGCTCGGGCGAGAGCGCGGCGAGCATCGAGCGCATCGGCTGCTCGACGTCGACCCCGATCCCGTAGGGGATGAAGCAGCCGAAGGTCAGCAGGTCGAAGTTGGTCGACTCGTCCATGTACGGGTGGGTCTCGAGCGCGGCGCACAGCGGCCCCTCCTCGACCTGGATCGCGAGCGCGCCGTGCAGCTCGCAGCCGTCGGGGTTCACCGAGAGCGCGTCGGCCGTCGTCACGCCGAGATGGAAGCTGCCGATCTGCTCGAGCAGCGGCGCGGCGAAGTTGATGATGTCGTTGGCGAGCAGCACGAGGCGCGCGTCCCACTGCGCCATGCTGCGCGACTGATCGAGCACGACCAGGATGTCGATCTTCTCGCACAGCCACGGCGAGCCCGTGGTCTCCGCGGCCTCGGTGGTCTCGGGCGGGCTCGTCGTGAGCTCGCTCGAGGCGCCGCTCGTCGAGGCGCCGGACGACGTGACGTCCTCCGCGCCCGTCGAGACGGACGTCGGCGCGACGCCGTCGCAGTAGCCCTCGCGGCACGCGAGCGCGGGCCCGCAGTCGGCATCCTCCGCGCACGGGCGGCCGGCCGCGAAGCTCCCCGTGAAGCAGGCGCTCACGAGCGCGGCGGCGGCGGCGGCCGAGATGCCTCGCGCGAGGGAGCCCATCGCGACCAGCCTACCGAGAAATCACGCCGCCCACGCCCGCGCGGCGGCGAGGGGCGCGATCACGACACACAGTCCCTGGGGACATGTGCCTGCGGCCCGGACGTCGCGCCGTCGCGCGCGCCGTCGCGCCGCCAGGCGCGGCCGCGCTCCCCCGACGCGTCTGCAGGCGCGGCGGCGCAGCGGCGCTCGGCGGTATGCTGCGGCCCGGAGGTCAGGCCGCCCAGTGGAGACAGGCGAGGCCGCAGCCGGCCGGATTGCGTACGAGGACGCGCCCACGGAGGCGCCCGCGGCGTCGATCTCCGCGACCGACGAGACGATCGCGGCCGACGTCTCGGGCGCGCTCGACGTCGCCGACACGCTCGCGGCCCGCGGCGACGCGCGCCGGAGTGACCCCGACGCCCCGCTGCAGCTGGGCGAGCTCGTCGGGCGCCTCGTGATCCTCTCGCAGCTCGGCAAGGGCGGGATGGGGGTCGTCTACGCCGCCCACGATCCGGAGCTCGATCGCAAGGTCGCGCTCAAGATGATCCTCGCCGACCGCGGCCGCGACGCGGACGCGCGCGCGCGGCTGCAGCGGGAGGCGCGGGCGCTGGCCCGGCTCGCGCACCCGAACGTCGTGACGGTGCTCGACGTCGGCGAGCACCACGGGCAGCTCTGGATCTCGATGGAGTTCGTCCAGGGGCGCACGCTCTCAACATGGCTAAAGGAGCAGCAGCGAACGTGGCGCGAGGTGCTCGCGGTGTTCAAGCCGGCCGCGCGCGGCGTCGCGGCGGTCCACGCGGCCGGCCTGCTGCACCGCGATCTCAAGCCCGACAACATCATGGTGGGCGACGACGGGCGGGTGCGCGTCATGGACTTCGGGCTCGTGCGCCGCGACGGCGAGCCGGGCGGCCAGGCGCCAGCGGAGCCCGCGCGTGACCGGGGGCGCGTCGCCGTCGACGCCGGGGCCGACGCGCTCTCGACCGAGCTGACGCGCCTCGGCTCGCTGCTCGGGACGCCCGCCTACATGGCGCCCGAGCAGTACAGCGGCGATCCTGTGGATGTCCGAACAGACATCTTCTCCCTGTGCGCGACGCTGTGGACCGCGCTCTACGGGCAGCGGCCCTTCGCCGGCGCGACGATCGCGGCGCTGCACGACGCGGTGCTCACCGGCCGCGTCGAGACGCCGGCCGACGACCGGCGGGTGCCGACGTGGCTGCGCCGCGCGGCGCTGAAGGGGCTCGCCGCAGCGCCCGACGAGCGCTACGCCAGCGTCGAGGAGCTGCTCGCCGCGCTCGCGGCCGACCCGACCCGGCGTCGCTGGATCGCCGGCGGCGTCCTCAGCGTCGGGCTCGTCGCGGCCGCGCTCTACGGCGAGGGCCAGCTCGAGCGCGAGCGCGCGCTCGCGAGCTGCGCGCGCGAGGGGGCGCGGATCGAGGCGGTCTGGAACCAGGCGGCGCGCGTCGAGCTCCGCGAGCGCGCGGCCGCGACCGGCGTCAGCTTCGCGGAGACCGTGGTCGACAAGGCCGCGCCGCTGCTCGACGACTACGCCCGCGAGTGGGAGCAGGCGCGCGTCTCCGTCTGCAGGGACGTGACGGTCGAGGAGGTCTGGAGCGAGGAGCTGGGCTCGCTCGCCGTCGCCTGCCTCGACGAGCGCCGCGTGCACCTCGAGACGCTGCTGTCGACGCTGCGCTCCCTGGGCGCCGGGGACGAGGGCGTGCGCGCGCTCGAGGGGGTCGTGGGGGCGGTCAGCGAGCTGCCGCGCCTCGACGACTGCCTCGCCGAGCACCGGCTGCGCGCGCGCCCGAAGCTCCCGCAGACCGACGGGGCGTCGCGCGAGGTCGGGCGGCTGCGCGGCCTGCTCACGAAGGCCGCGACCCTGCGCGCGCTCCGACGCCACGACGAGAGCCTGGG
Organism: Myxococcales bacterium; assembly: GCA_020633295.1. Lineage (GTDB taxonomy): Bacteria > Myxococcota_A > Polyangia > Nannocystales > Nannocystaceae > JACKDW01. The sequence continues at coordinate 268,251 of JACKDW010000003.1, forward strand.
GATCATCGCGCAGGTCGACGCCGACGCCGAGGCGCTGGGCTGGGCGCCGCTGCAGGCCGCCGCGTCCCTCGAGCGGGGGCTCGTGCTCGACGCGCGCGGGCGTCACGACGACGCCGCGACGCCGCTCACCGCCGCGTACCTCCGGGCCGGCGCCGCCGGGGCGGACGAGCTCTCCATCGCCGCCGCGACCGCGTTGATCTCGGCGACGGGGCGGGGCGACGGGGGCCTGCAGGCCGCGCGACACTGGAGCGAGCTCGCCGTGATGGCGCTCGACCGCGAGGGCGCGGACGCGCTGGACCTGCGCCGCGCCCAGGCGCTGCACAACCTCGGCGTCATCCTCGGCGAGCGGGGCGAGCCCGGCGAGCAGGCGCGCGCGCTGGAGCTGCTCGGGCGCGCGCTCGAGATCCGCCGACGCACGCTGGGCGACGACCACCCGAGCGTCGCCGCGCTGCTCGAGACGATCGGCACGCTGCACGCGGAGCAGGGCGCCGACGAGCAGGCGCTCGAGCACTTCGAGCGGGCGCTCGCGCTGCACGAGAGCGCGCTCGGGATCGAGGCGGCGCCGGGCGAGCGCGCGTCGGCGCCGTCCCCCGCGGCCTCGCCGGGCGATGACCGGGCGCTCGTCGCCACGCGGGCGTCCCCGGAGGTCGGGACGCTGCTCGCCGACATCGGCGACGTGTACCTCGAGCGCGGGGACCCGCGCGCGCTCGAGGTCCTCGAGCGCGCGGAGGAGATCTACGAGCAGACGCTGGCGCCCGACGACCCGCGGCGCGGCGTCGTGCTCAACCGGCTCGGCCTCGCGCTGCATGAGCGTGGCGAGCAGGCGCGAGCCGAGACCTACTTCCGGAACGCGCGCGCGCGCGCTCTCGCGCCGGCGGCGCGCGCCCGAGTCCATCTGGGCGGAGTGCGCTCGCCGAGATCTACGAAGGCGCAGGGGCGGCGGGTCGACGCGCTCCGGCTCGCGGAGCAGGTCCAGCGCGCCTCGACCGCGCGCCTCGTCGCCCCGGCAGCGCGCCGCGGCGAGCTTCGTGCTCGCGCGCGCGTGGAGCGCCGAGGACAGCGATCGCTGACCGCGCGCGCGCGATCGAGCTGGCGACCCGCGCCCGGCCAGCTGCACGACGCCGGCCCGCGCGCGATCGGGCAGCGCCGCGCCATCGCGCGATGGCTCGCCGAGCACGGCGGAGACCCGCTCCTGGCACCGAGCGCGCGCGACGAGGGCGCGCCGCCTGTCGAGTAGTGAGCCCTCGCCCCGCGACGGCCGGCGCGAGCTCGGGGCGCCGAGCTCCGGCGCCCCGAGTTTTGACATGTCTCGCAAGACATTCTCGAAACGTCGCTCACCAGCTCATGTTCGAGGACGCCGCCGGCGCGCCGGCGGCCGCCTCGACCTCCGACTCGAGCTGGCGGAACCCGTCCTTCTGGGTGCGCACGCGGTACCGGCCGTCGATCACGTTCTTGAACCGGTAGTTGCCCTGCTCGGTCGTCCGCGTCGTCTGCACGACGCGCCCGCGCTCGTCCACGAGCTCGAGGATCGTGTTGGCCGAGCCGCGGGCGCCCTGCTCGAGCGAGAGCTGACCCCCGATCTCGCCGAAGCTCGCGCGCTGGTCCGCCGAGCTCCCCTGGAAGAACAGGGTCTGCACCTCCTGCAGGCGCGCGTCGCCGTCGACGAACACGAGCTTGGCCATGTACGCGCCCGGGCCCGCAGGCGCCCCGTCGTCGGTCTCGCCGCCCCAGCGCGCCTCGAGCGGCCCGGGCGCGCGCGCCAGCGTCTGCTGGTGCAGGCGCGTCTTCGGCTGCTGCTGGTCGTCGACGCTCCAGACCTCGAGGCGGATCTCACCGCGATCGGACTCATGGGCCACGTTGCGCAGCGTGATGCTGGTCGCGCCCGCGTTGGGGTCGAAGCGCGCGCCGAGCTGGGTCAGGTACACGTCGCCCGCGTACAGCTCGAGCGCGCGCCGGGTCTTGCGGCCGTCGGCGGTCGTGGCCACGAGCTCGAGGATGTGCTTGCCCGACGTCAGCTCGTCCGCGCTCCAGTCGAGCGCCAGCGTCGCGCCGCACGCGGCGTCGAGCGGGCGATCGTCGATCAGCGCCTCGAGCTGGACGACCTCGCGCCCCTTGCTGTCGCTCGCGGAGATCGAGGCGCGCTGCCGGCCCTTCACGCGCTGCCCGTCGATGAGCCCGGAGATCGTGATGCTGGCGACGTCGACGGTCGTCAGCCCGAGCACCGCCCACATCGTCTCGCCCTTCTCGGAGCCGGTCTGGTTGCTCCTGTAGGTGCTCCACGCGCCGGACTGCTCCTGGTGCGCGAGCAGGTAGGCGAGCCCGCGGGCGACCGCCGGGTGGCCGTCGCTGAAGCCGGCGAGCTTGAGCGCGTACACGGTCTGGCCGGTGGCGAACGCGTCGCTCTCGGGGCCGTCGAGCGAGAAGCCGCCGTCGTTGCGCTGCCGCGCGAGGAGCATCTCCTGCAAGCGCACGGACGCCGCCTCGCTCCGCGTCACGCCCGAGGCCGAGAGCCCCATCAGCGCGAAGTTGATGTCCTGGATGTACACGCCCTCGCCGCCGTCGGGCCAGGACCGCGCGACGGTCTGGAGGTAGTACTCCGCGCGCTGCAGCGGCGTCAGCCAGGTCTCGTCGGCCGTGCGCGCGTAGGCTTGCCGCCAGGCCTGCGCGGCCTGATAGGTCGTCTGCATGGTGCCGCCGGTGATCGGGCGGCGCGCGTCGTCGTCGACGATCGCGCCCTCGTGGTTCTGCAGCTGCACGAGCTCGCCGGCGTAGCGCAGCAGGTCCTCGGTGTGCGCGCCGCCGACGAAGCGGTCGTAGCGGGCCCACGCCGAGGCTTCGAACGCGACCCCCGTCACGCGCCCGCCCGCGGTCACGCCCATCTCGAGCGCCTTGATCATCGCCTCGAGGTCATCCGTCGCGACGCGGTACTGCGAGCTCGTCGCGGTCGCGAGCGCCTCGAGCGTCACGGCCTGCACGTGGCAGCCGAAGCAGCGGTGCTGCGCCGTCCACTCCTTGCTCGCGCGGGCGAGGTACGCGAGCCCGCGGTCGGCGGCGTCGCGCGTCCGGCTGTCGCCCGCCTCGTGCGCGGTCATCTCCGGCAGGTCGCACTGCAGCGCGGGCGCGGACCCGGCCCACGACGTCGGCTCGGTCGCCGGCGCCCGCGTGTCGCCCGGCTGCGGCGCCGTGAGCAGTGACGTGGCGACGACGCCGATGCCAAGAATCCCGAGCACGGAGGTCGCTACCGCTGTTCGATTCATGTCTGAGCTCCCATGTCGTTTGTCCTCGCGCGTCGACGTCCTGCGGCCCCGGCCGCGCGCCCGCGCGTCTGTTCGCGTCTCTTGCCTCTACGCAGGGATAGGGCATCCGGCGCGCGGCGACGGTAAAAGAAATGCAAAACGCGATCGCGCGCGGCGACGCGACGTCGAGGAACAGCGTCCCGGCCGCGCGCGCGAGCCTCCGCCGCGCGCAGCGTGACGACACGAGCCCGCGTCCCGAGGCGGATAAGCTGTCTTATCAGGCATGTTTGGAGGGCGTCGCCGCCCGACGCGTCGTGACGCCCGCGGATGACGAGGGCCCGGGCGACGGCCGCGACCGCGGGGCGGCTCTCAGCGCGGCTCTCAGCGCGTCGACGCGTCGGCGCCTCGGCGCGTCGAACAGGATTGCTCCGCCCGCGCGTTCTCGCTACCGTCGGGTATGCGTTCGACCCTCTTGATCTCGTGTGTGAGCCTGCTGGGCGCGATGGTGATCGCGTGCAGCGGCGGCGACGGCGAATCGGCGACGACGGCGAGCAGCGGCACGCAGGGCAGCTCGAGCGGCGAGACCGCGAGCGCGAGCGACTCGAGCGCGACGGGGCCGAGCGCGTCGGGCAGCGGCGGCGGCACGAGCACGGGCGATCCGCAGACGAGCTCGAGCGGCGGCCCGAGCACAGGCGACAGCGCGACCTCGAGCGCGACCTCCGGCTCGACCGGCTCGACCGGCCCGACCTCCGACGCGACCTCCGACTCGACCTCCGGTCCCGACACGACCGTCGGCACGTCAGCCACGGAGACCGCGGGCACCACGGGGATGTGCGACGCGACCGGCGGCGACATCTGTCCCGAGGGCACGTGCAAGCTGTTCGACGACGGCCCGTGCGAGGAGCCCTCGGGCCCCGTCGGCAACGGCTGCTGCGCCTGCGAGTGCGGCTTCTGCTCGGCGTTCTGCCGCTGCGCCGCCCCCGACACGCCGATCGCCACGCCGTCGGGCGAGCGCCCGATCGAGGAGCTGCGCCCCGGCGAGCTCGTGTACAGCGTCGACCGCGGCCAGCTCGTCGCGGTGCCTGTCCTCGAGGTCAGCAAGGTGCCCGCGCCGCTCGATCACGCCGTGCTCCGGGTCGCGCTCGCCGACGGCCGCGTGATCGAGCTCAGCCCGGGTCACCCGACCGCCGACGGCCGTCTCCTCCGCGAGCTGCGGGCCGGCGACCTCCTCGGCGACGTGGCGATCACGGGCGTCGAGTCGATCCCGTACGCACACGCGTTCACCCACGACATCCTGCCGGCCTCGAGCTCGGGCGCCTACTTCGCCGCCGGCGCGCTCATGGGCAGCACGCTCGCGCCCGCGCCGTCCGAGTGCGGTCCGTGACCCCTCGCGACGCGTCGCGCGATCGTCCGTATCAGTCGTCTCAGTAGTAGACGACGACCCGCCCCGGGTTGCCGTCGTTGCCCGGCGCGCCGCCGTCGCCCACGCCCGCCACGTAGTCGGCGTCGAGCTTGTTCGCGGCCGACATCCCCTGGCCCGCGACCACGCAGCCATCCTGCGGATCGACGTAGCTGCTGCCGCCGCCGCCGCTCCCGCCCGTGTTGCCGCCGCAGTCGCCACCGCCGCTGCCGCCGCCGAACCACCCGCCGCCGCCGCCGCCGCCGCCCTAACCCGGCGCGGCCATGATCGTCACGCCGCCCTGGAACTGCGAGCCGCCGCCGCCCATCCCGGACTGCAGGGTGCAGCCGCAGGTCGTCGTCCCGCCGGCGCCGCCGCACGTATGGGTCGCGCCGTAGCCCCTCGTCCCGTAGGTCGCGTCGGCGAGCGGCGGGTCCTCGCCGTCCGCTCCGCTCGCGCCCCCGCCGGCGCCGCCGTCGGGGCAGGGCTGCTGCACGTTGCACCCGCCGGCGCCCCCGCCTCCGCCCGCGGTCGCGAGCTCCGTCAGCCCGCGCCGGATCGCCGAGCGCCCGCCGCCGTTGCCCGCGAAGAAGCCGCCGTGCCCGCCCCCGCCGAAGATCATCGTCTGCGAGAACGAGTCCTCGCCGCGCTGCCCGACGATCACGGTCAACATCTCTCCTGGTGTTACGGACAGGTTAGCGAGCGCGAAGCCGCCACCGCCGCCGGCGCCGCCCTGGTTGGCGTTCCACGACCCGCCGCCGGCGCCCCAGAGCTTGACCCAGATCGACGAGACGCCGCCCGGCACCATGAATTGCTGATCCCCGCCGGTGTACGAGAACGCCGCCGCGCTCAGGCCGCCGAGGTCAGGGTTGAGCTGGTCATCGGAGCAGGCGGCGGGCGGCTCGAGCGGCTCATTCGAACAGACGCCGAGGCTCGCCTCCTGGACGTCGACGAGCCCGTCGCAGTCGTTGTCGAGCTCGTCGTTACACTCGTCCGCGTCCTCCGGCAGCACGAAGCCCGCGCACGGGCCCCAGAACGCGACGCCGTCCTCGACCTCGCAGAGCTGCGTGCCGGACTGGCAGATCCCGACGTCCTGCGTGCCCTCGGGGCCGGGGTAGCAGTCGCCGACCTCGCCGACCATGCACTCGCAGGTCTCGTCGACCTCGTCGTCGCAGTTGTTGTCGAGGTTGTCGCAGATCTCGTCGACGGGGCCGAGCGCGCCCTCGCAGGCGCCCCACGCGTCGCCGACGCACAGCTGCGCGCCGGCTTGACACTCGCCGACCCCGGACTCGGGGAAGGGGAAGCACGGCTGACTCGCGCCGTCGTCACAGGGGCAGCCGTCGTCGATCTCGCCGTTGTCGTCGTCATCGACGCCGTTGTCGCAGATCTCCTCGAGCCCGCCCGTGGTCGCGTCCGTGGTCGCGCCCGTCGTCACGCCCGTCGTCACGCCCGTCGTCGCGTCGCTCGTCGTCGTCTCGCTCGCGGTGGTCGACGGCCCGACGCTCGTCGCGTCGCTCGTCCCGCTCTCGCTCGCGCCGCCCTGCGTCGTCGTCGCGTCGCTCGAGCTCGACGCGCTCGTCGCGGCCTCGGTCGAGCCGCCCGCGGTCGTCTCGTCCGTCGCGCCGCTGGTCGCGGCGTCGCTCGTCGAGCTCACCGTGTCGTCGCCGCACGCGGCGGCGAGCGTCGCGAGCAGCGCCCACGACGCGCGATGGTTGCGCAGCCTCATCATTGTCGTCCCTCCCGCGCGCTCGATTATATGACTATTTAGACATGTCCATAAAGACGCGTCGAGAGACGCCGGCTCGCGCGACCGACCGGCGCGCCGCTACGCCGTCGCGCCGGGCTCGGGCCGCGGCCCCGTGAGCTGCGGGGCGTTGCGCGCGAGGTGCCCGACGAACGCGCGGGTCGCCGCGCTGCGGCTGCGCGCGATCGGGTACACGGCCCAGAAGCTCGCGGGCCCCGGCAGCGCGCCGGGCAGGACCTCGACGAGCGCGCCCGACCGCAGCTGACGCCAGCAGGTCATCTCGACCATCGGCGCGATGCCGAAGCCGTCGAGCGCGGCCATCCGCGCGGTCTCCTGTCGGTTGCAGCGCACGCGGTTGCGGAACTTCACCGGCACCGGGCCGTCGGGGCCCATCAGCGCCTTGAACGCGTTGGGCACCCAGCTGTCCATCGCGACGCAGTCGTGCTCGGCGAGCTGCTCCGGCCGCGTGGGCACGCCGCGGCGCTCGAGGTAGCGCGGGCTGGCGACGAGCACGAAGCGCGAGTCGACGAGCTTGCGCGCGCGCAAGAGCGTCGAGTCGGGCGGGCTGCCGCCGCGCAGCGCCACGTCGATCCGCTCGCGGATGATGTCGACGTACTCGAGCGTGTGGATCAGCTCGAGCTCGACCTCCGGGTGATCGCGGATGAACCCGGAGATCATCGCCCAGATCACGCCGCCGTCGTCGGGCGGCGCGGTCACCCGCAAGAGCCCCGCAGGCGTCTCGAGGTACTCGTGCACGGCCCGGCGCGCGTCCTCGAGCTCGTGGGTCACGAGCGCGGCGCGCTCGTAGTAGACGCGGCCCGCGTCCGTCAGGCCGACGCGCCGCGTCGTCCGGTGCAGCAGCTTGAAGCCCAGCGCGTCCTCGAGGCGCGCGAGCTTGCGGCTGACGGCCGACGGCGGGAGCGCGAGCACCCGACCGGCCGCCGTGAAGCTGCCGTGGCGGACGATCTCGGTGAACACCACGACGTCGTTGAGGTTGAGGTCCATTATTGTGAATTTGATAATAATCTAGAATAAAATTCGTATCTAGTTATTGTTCCGCATCAATCATACACCTCTCGCCATGACGACCGCCAACCGACTCCGCCTCGACCTCGTTCGCGCTGCCTCGCTCGTCCTCGCCCTGGGGGCGCTGCTCCCGGCCTGCGCCTCGACGCCTCCGCCGGCGGCTGCGGAGCCGATCTCGCTCGACGCCCCCGCGGTGGTGCTCGACGGTGAGCGCTACCTCGAGTACCGGGTCGGCGTGCGCATCGCCGCGCCGCCGGCCGAGGTCTGGGCGCTGCTCACCGACGCCGACGCCTACCCCGACTGGAACTCCACGGTGCTGCAGCTCGACGGCGAGATCGCCGAGGGCCAGCGCATCGAGCTCAAGTCCTCCGTCGATCCCAAGCGCACCTTCGGCCTCACGGTCAGCGACCTCACGCCCGAGCGCGGCATGGTCTGGTCGGACGGCGGCCGGGCGTTTCGCGGGGTCCGGACCTTCACGCTGACGCCGCGCGACGACGGCAGCACCGAGTTCACCATGGCCGAGGTCCTGACGGGCTCGATGATGGGGATGATCGAGGGCAAGCTGCCGGACTTCCGCCCGTCGTTCGACGCCTTCGCGGCCGACCTCAAGCAGGCCGCCGAGCGCGAGTGAGCGCCGGTGAAAGAACCGGCGCGTCGGGCCCAGGCGCGCGGCTGAGCTCCGCGCTCCTGGCCGCGCGCCTCAGGCCAGCATCTTGCGCGCGCTGTCCTCGACGTCCTTCGCCGTCGGCGTCGGCTCGTCGCTCGCGCGCCTGGGCACCTGCTTCCCGCGCTGCACGGCCGGGCGCGCGCCGATCTCGGCGAGCCAGCGCTCGAGCCCCGGCAGGCCCTCGACGCTGATGCCGGACCAGCTGTGCGTCACGGCCCAGCACCAGTTGGCGATGTCGGCGATCGAGTAGTCGCCCGCGAGGTACTGGTGGTCGCGCAGGCGCCCGTCGAGCACAGAGAGCAGGCGCCTGGACTCGCGCTGGTAGCGGCCGATCGCGTACGGGATCTTCTCTGGCGCGTAGCGGCTGAACACGTTGGCCTGCCCCATCATCGGCCCGACGCCGCCCATCTGGAACATCAGCCACTGGACCACGCGCGAGCGCCCGCGGACGTCCGTCGGCAGCAGCTTGCCGGTCTTCTCGGCCAGGTACATCAGGATCGCGCCCGACTCGAACACCGCGAAGTCGCCCTCGTCCTTGTCGACGATCACCGGGATGCGGCCGTTGGGGTTGAGCTCGAGGAACCAGGGCTCGCGCTGCACCCCGGCGCCGAGGTCGATGGCGTGCGCGCGGTACTCGAGCTCGAGCTCCTCGAGCGCGATGGAGACCTTGCGCCCGTTCGGGGTCGACGCGGTGTACAGCTCGATCATCGCGCCATGCCTACCACGCGCGGGCGCTGCGCGCAGGCCGTCGCGCGCGGCGCCGCTGCTACAGTCGCGCGGTGCGCCCCGACGCCCCCCGAACCGACGCGCCGATCCTGCTGCTCGACGTGATGGACACGCTCGTGCACGACCCGTTCTACGTCGAGGTGCTCGAGCACTTCGGGATGGGCCTCGAGCAGCTGTTCGCGATCAAGGACAAGGCGGCCTGGCACGCCTTCGAGCGCGGCGAGCTGGGCGAGGAGGACATGCGCGCGCGCTACTTCACGGGCGGGCGCGCGCTCGACCTCGAGGGCCTGCGCGCGTGCATGCGCGCGCACTATCGCTGGCTCCCGGGCGTCGAGCCGCTGCTGCGGGCGCTGCGCGCGGCCGGCGTGCCCATGTTCGCGCTCTCGAATTACCCCGTGTGGTACGAGTGGATCGAGGCGCGGCTGGGGCTCTCGCGCTACCTCGACTGGAGCTTTGTGTCCTGCAGGACAGGTGTTCGTAAGCCCGCGCCGGGCGCCTACCTCGGGGCCGCGCGGGCGCTCGGCGTGAGCCCGGCGCGCTGCCTGTTCGTCGACGATCGGGAGAAGAACTGCGCGGGGGCGCGCGCCGTCGGCATGGACGCGATCGCGTTCACGGGCGCCGACGCGCTGCGCGTCTCGCTGCGCGCGCGGGGCCTGGCTGTGTAGACACGTTTTAACGAGCCGAGGCCCCGCCGCTGCGGGGCCTGGCTGTGTAGACACGTTTTAACGAGCCGAGGCCCCGCCGCTGCGGGGCCTCGACGCCGCCGTCGCGCGGGCGGCTACTGCGGGATGATGGTGCGCACGCCGGCGCCCCACCAGCCGTTGTTGCTGTTGGTCAGCAGCGTCACGGTGCCGTTCTCGGGGTCGATCTTGATGACCTGGCCGCCCGAGTTGAACCCGAAGATCGCGCCCTGCCAGCCCGCGAGGCCGAACAGCGAGTTGTAGCCCACGGTCGTGGCGATGTCCTGGACGTTGCCGCCGTTCATCGGGTTGGCCTCGATGATCACGTCGCCGTTGTTCACGCCCGTCTTGTTCGTCGCGCAGTAGGTGCCGACGTTCTCGATCGAGAAGCAGTCGCCGCTCGACGAGTAGCCCGCGTTGTACCCGCCGATGTTGATGAAGTTCGCCTGGTTGCCGACCTGCATCACCCGGTACCAGGTGCCGTTGTTGGCGATCGCGACCAGCGTGTCGTCATCCGGATCGATCACGCCCGGCGGGATCATCGTCAGGCCGTTGGCCGTCTGCGGGATGTCGGCGAGGTAGTAGCACTGGGCGGTCTGCGGGTTGCAGACGAACAGGTCGTTGAAGGTGATCGCGTACAGGACGCCGAAGCGGTCGAGCGCGATGTCGGTGACCTGGCCGGGGCTCTGGTTAAAGGTGAAGCCGCCGACCTGCTGGATCGTGTAGGGCTCCTCGGCCTCCATCGTGAACAGCGCGCCGGAGGTGTGCGCGTAGACCTTGAAGGGGTCGCCGACGCCCGGGAGGTTGGCGTCATCCGGGAACGGGTCGTCGTCGTTCGGGATCCCGTCGCCGTCGTTGTCGTTGCAGCTCGGGTGCATGGGCTGGTCGGCGCAGCAGGCGTCGCTGCCGGGCTCGAGCACGCAGGGATCACAGCTCGGGTGGTTCGGCTGGTCGGCGCAGCACTCGGGGCTGCCCGGGTTGTCGACGCACGGATCACCGTCGCCGTCTCCGTCGCCGTCGCCGTCGCCGTCGCCGTCGCCGTCTCCGTCACCGTCACCGTCGCCGTCTCCGTCGCCGTCGCCGTCGCCGTCGCCGTCGCCGTCTCCGTCACCGTCGCCGTCGCCGTCGCCGTCGCCGTCGCCGTCACCGACGCCCTCGGTCGTCCCGTCAGAGCCGCCGCCGCCCGTGGTCGGATCGGTGGTGTTGTTCGTCGTGGCGGGACCCTCGGTCGTTCCGGACTGGCCGGACTCCGATTCAGACTCGCCGTTGGAGTCGCTCGCGGTCCCGGTTGGGTCGGTGCCGGAATCACCACAGCCGGCGAGCGCGAGGGACGTCGCGCACGCGAGGGTTAAGAGCAGGGAGCCGCGAAGGGAAGGCAGGCAAAGGTTGGTCATGGCAGTGTGTGATTCCTCCGTACGAATTCAGCGTAGAGGAGTCGTTCAAAATCGTCCATCGACGACGCGCGGCGGCGAGGGCGGCGGGTGTCGAGTGTGTGCGCACATTCGGTGCACACGCGACGAGCACACTCGATGTGCACGCTCGGGGCGCGCACGTCCGCACAAACGCGCGAAACCATGACGCCAGCGCCCGAGATTGTGCTTGGCGTGGTCTGTTCGCGCACAGACTCGACCGCGCGAGCACCGGGCGCGTGGTCATCTGCGCCCGAATTCGCGTCGCGTTCGGGGTGAATGGCCCCCATCTCCCGGCGGGAACGCGGCTCAGCAGCCCTGGCACGTGACTTGCTTTGAGTAGGGGTGAGGCGGCACACGCCGCCGATCGAGGTACCCATGAACGCGCACGCACGTCCCCTTCCCGCCGCCCGCACGCATGTCCCCGAGCACGGCGCCTTCGGGTCACCGGAGTTGATGGTGGAGCCCGCTCGCGCGGGTCGTCCGTCGCTCGAGACGCTCATGATCCGGTACCTGCACGGCGACGACGGTCGCGTGTTCGCCCAGCTGTACCGGCGCGTGATGCCGAGCGTGCGTCGCGTGATCGCGCGGCGCGTGAGCTCAGCGGCGGCGATCGATGACCTCGTGCAGGTCGCGTTCATGAAGGCGCACGTCGCCCGCGCCCGCTTCGAGCCCGAGCGCGTGCGCAACGACGCCACCGTCGTCGCCTGGTACTGCGCGATCGCGAGGCACGTGGCGCTCGACTACATTCGCAAGCAGGCGCGTCGTCGTCAGCGCGAGGTCCTCGTCCAGACCGCCGAGCAGGCGGACGCGCTGCAGATGCCGGATCCGGAGCCGACCGCCGAGGCCCGACAGATCGAGCACGAGCAGCGCTACGGCGTGATCCAGCACGTGCGCGACGCGGTCGCGCTGCTCCCCGAGAACCAGCGCAGCGTCATCGAGCTGCACCGCTTCCACGGCTTGACCACGGCCGAGACGGCGCAGCGCCTGCAGATCCGCGGCGGCGCCGTTCGAGTCCGTGCGCACCGCGCTTACAAGGCGCTCGCGCGGCTGCTCGCGTCCGAGGGGCCCGCCTACGCGGCCTGACTCGCGCGGCGCGTCGCGCTCGCGGGGCGTCGCGTGGACGGTCGCCACGGGCTGCGCGGGCTGCTAGACCCGACGCGTGCTCAACTACTTGCACATACGGGGGCTCGCGCTGCTCGACGACGTGGCGCTGGAGCTCGAGGCCGGCATGAACGTGCTGACCGGTGAGACCGGGGCCGGCAAGTCGATCATCGTCGACGCGCTCACGCTGCTGCGCGGCGCTCGGGGGCGCGGGAACCTCGTCCGCCGCGGCGCCGAGGCGGCGCGCGTCGAGGCTCAGTTCGTGCTCGGGGAGGGCGCGCGCCGGCGCTCGGCCGAGGTGCTCGACGAGCTGGGGATCGAGCTCGAGGCCGAGGAGGGCCTCGTGCTCACCCGCGTCGTCGGGCGCAGCGGTCGCGGGCGCTCGGCGATCCACGCCAGCCTGGCGACCCTCAGCGCGCTCGAGCGGCTCGGCGAGCAGCTCATCGACATCTGCAGCCAGCACGAGCATCACTCCCTGACCCACGTCTCCCGCCACCTCGAGCTGCTCGACGCCTACGCCGAGCTCGAGGCCGAGGTGCTCGCCTACGGCGAGGTGTACACGCGCTGGCGGGAGTGCGAGCGCGCCCTCGCGGACCTGCGCGCGCGCGCGTCGCAAGGGGCCGCGCGCGCCGACTACCTGCGCTTCCAGCTCGAGGAGATCGATCGCGTCAACCCCGAGGAGGGCGAGTACGAGCGCCTGCGGGACCGCCTGAGCCTGCTGCGCGACGCCCATCGCTGGGCGAGCTTCGCCCACCAGGCCCAGACCGTGCTCTACGAGGCGGACGACGCGATCGCGGGGCGCCTCGCGGTGCTGCTCGACGAGGCCCGTCGCGGCGCCGGGACGTCCTCGGTGCTCGCCGAGATGCAGGATCAGCTCGCGGCCGCGCAGGTCGCCTGCGAGGAGGCGGCGGCCGCGGCCTCGCGCTTCGCCGGGGAGGTCGAGCTCGATCCCGGCGAGCTCGACATCGCCGAGGAGCGACTCCACGAGCTCGAGTCGCTGCGGCGCAAGCACGGCGGCACCGACGAGGAGCTGCTCGCCCACGCCGACGCCATGCGCCGCGAGCTCGAGGAACTCGAGAACGCCGACGACCACGTCGCGGCGCTCGCCCAGCGCGAGCGCGAGCTGCGGGTGAGCGCCGAGCGGCTCGCCGACGCGCTCCACGAGCGCCGCGCGAGCGCGAGCGCGCGCCTGGCCGAGGCGGTCGAGCGCGAGCTCAAGGCGCTGCACATCCCCGGCGCGCGGCTCGAGGTCCACGTCGAGGCGACGCCCGGCGGCGCGGGGCTCGGCGCCCACGGGCGCGACCGCGTCGAGTTCCTGTTCTCCGCCAACCCCGGCGAGCCGGTCGCCGCGCTCACGCGGGTCGCCTCCGGCGGCGAGCTCTCGCGCGTGCTGCTGGCCATGAAGGGCGTGCTCGCCACCGGCGACCACGTAACGACCTACGTGTTCGACGAGGTCGACTCGGGGGTCGGCGGCGCGGTCGCCGAGGCCATCGGCCAGCGGCTGTATCGCGCGGCCTGTGAGCGCCAGGTCCTGTGCATCACGCACCTCCCGCAGATCGCCGCCTTCGCCGACGCGCACTTCCGCGTCGAGAAGCTCACCGAGGGCGGCCGGACGACGACCCGCGTGACCCGGCTCGACGAGGCCGCGCGCGTCGAGGAGCTGGCGCGCATGCTCGGCGGCGCGCGGGTCACCGCGAGCGCCCGCGAGCACGCCGCTCAGCTGCTCGAGGAGGCGCGCAAGTATCGACGCAAGGAGCAGGCGCGCGGCCGCGAGCTCGCGGCCCGGCTCGCCGCCGAGTCGACGCTCTCCAGCAAGCGCCTCGCGGCCAAGGCGAGCAAGAGCTCCGAGCGCGTGCGGGCGACCAAGGCCGCCAGCGCCGAGCCCCAGCGCGCGGCGAAGCCCGCCTCGCCGAAGGCGCCGAGGAGGCCCGCGAAGACGTCGGAGGCGACGCCCGTAAAGACGACGGCAAAGACATCGGAGACGTCCGAGAAGCCCGCGGCGAAGCCTTCAGGCGCGAGCGCGAAGCGCAAAGAGGCGAAAGCGGCGAGCAAGACGTCGGCGAAGAAGTCGTCGGCGAAAAAGTCGGCGAGCCAGTCGTCGGCGAAGCAGTCGACGAGCCAGTCGTCGGCGAAGCAGTCGACGAGCAAATCGACGGCGAAGAAGTCGACGAGCAAATCGACGGCGAAGACGTCGGCGAAGAAGTCGGCGAAGCAGTCGGCGAAGAAGTCGGGCGAGCGCGCGCGCGCCTGAGCGCGACCGGATTGCCCGCCTCGCGCCGGCTGTGGCACCCTGAGGCGACATGACAGCGGACGAACGCTCGCTGCACGCGGCCGTCACGACGCACATGCTCCTCGAGACATGCGGCGTCGCGGCGCTGCTGGTCGCGCTCGCGCTCGCGCTGCTCGAGCCGGCGCGCGCGGGGGTGGGCGGCGCCCGCGTCGCGCTCGCGCTCGTGGTCGCGCTCGAGGGCTGCTGGCTGCACCGGCTCTACACGAGCGCGCACGAGGCCGTGCACCGCAAGCTCATCCCCGGGCGCCGCGGCCTCAACGATCTCCTCGGCCAGCTGCTGCTGCTCCCGCTCGCCGTCCCGATTACCGTCTTTCGCAAGATCCACGCGTTTCACCACGGGCAGAACCGGCGCGACTACGAGCACGCCGCGCTCGACACCTTCGTCACCGATCACCCGAACAGCCGCGCGCGCCGCCTGTGGTTTCACCTGCTCTGGTACCTGGGCGTGTTCGCCGGCGGCTACTTCATCCACGGCGTGGTCTCGATCCTGCTGTTCGTGTGTCTGCCGCTGCCGCTCGCGCGGCGCGTCTCGCCGGCGTTCAAGGGCTGGCGTCGCCGCGATCAGCTGCGCTCGCTGCTCTGCGTCGCGCTCGGGATCGTCCTGCACGCCGCGATCGCCCGCAGCTGCGGCCTCGCGGTCTACACGGTCGTGCTCGGGGCGCCCATGCTCGTGTTCGCCTGGGTCTACTCGCTGCTCGTCTACATCTATCACTGTCGCGCCACCTACGGCCCGCGGGTCCGCGACAACGTGCGGTCGCTGCGGCGCCACTGGCTCCTCTCGTGGTGGTTGCTCAACTTCAACGAGCACGTCACGCACCACGGCGACCCGAGCGTGCCCTGGTACCGCCTGCCGGCGGCGCGGCGCGAGCTGCCGCGAACCCACGCCGTCAACCAGGACATAGCGACCATCGGCGCCGCGATTTTAAACCTCCTGCGCGGGCCCGTGATCGTCGCGCGCGGCGCCAAGCCCGAGGTGCCCGGATGAGCCCTGCCCGCGACGAGTTCCTCCTGCGACCCGCGAGCGCGCGCGACGTCGACGCGGTGCTCGCGGTCAAGCGCGCGCTCGCCATGCCGGCAAGGCCCGGGGAGACCGCGACCGGCGGCTTCATCCTGGGCGCTGAGCGCGAGGCCTATCGCCAGCTGATCGCGGGCGGCTGCGTCGAGCTGCTCGAGGTCTGCGGGCGCGTCGTCGGCTACGCCGTCGCGCTCCCGGACCCGGCGCTGCGCGCCTCCGACATCTGGCGCCGGCGCGCGGCGATCCGCTGGGTGCAGGGCTTTGACCCGCAGCCCTTCGAGCCCGAACCGATCGCCTACTTCGATCAGCTCGCGGTCCTGCCCGGCATCCACGTGCGCGCCTACGGGGCCGTGCTCGGGCTGCGCGCGCTGGCCAAGCTGTTCGCGGCCGGGCACCGCCACGCGCTCACCACGACCCTGCGCGCGCCGGTGCGCAACGCGGCCGCGCACGCGTACCTGCGGCGCATCGGCGCCCGCCTCGTCGGCCAGCTCGACGAGACCTACCCGGGCGTCGGCGCGGTCGTCTCGGACATCTACCACCTCGACCGCGACACCTTCCTCGCGCGGCTCGGTCGCTACCGCGGCGCGCCGCCGCGAGTCGCGGGGCTCGCCGAGCGCGCGGTCGCGGGCACCGGGCTCGCGTGACGGGCCGCGGCGCGCGCTCCTGAGACATGTCTAGGAAGACATGTTGTTTTCATCGCGTCGCCGCGCGCGACCCGTGAGCCGCGCCCACGCCCGCGCGAGCTCCTCCGGGCGCCACAGGCAGAAGTAGAAGCTCAGGCTGATGTACGAGAACGGCCCGACCTCGAACAGCGCCAGGATCCCGAGGTGCAGGCACAGGCCCACGAGCGTGTAGGGCGCGCGCAGGTCCCAGCGGTTCACCAGCGCCCGCAGTCGACCTGGTCGCGCCCGCGTCGCGCGGCAGTAGAACACGAGCAGCAGCAGCGGCGAGAGCACCTCGAAGCTCCACGCGACGAAGGTGCCGAGCTGCGTCAGCGGGTAGACCCACGCGACCCAGGCCGTCTCGAGGCGGCGGAACACCGCGTCCTGCAGCGCCCAGTACAGCGCCGAGTAGCCGCCCGTCGGGAGCCAGGTCGCGCCGAGCTTGTGCAGCCCCGTGGCCCCGTAGAGCACGACGAGCTGCAGCACCGCGAGGTACCTCGGCCACGCCGGCACGGGGCGCTGGGACGTCCAGCGACCCGTGCGCAGCCGGCAGTCGAGCGAGAGCGTGCGGTTGGAGTCGGCGAGGAACAGCAGCCACAGCGCGCTCATCGTCAGCGGATCGAAGCCGCCCGAGGCCACGCTCAGCAGCGACGTGAGCGCGAGCAGCGTCTGCCCGGCGATCAGCTTGGGCAGGCGCCCCCCGAGCCCCACCGTCACGAGCGCGCCCGCGACGACGGTCATCCACACCAGCCCGCGCGCGACCGCCGGCGTCGCGCCGCCGAGCAGCTGCACGAGCCAGTTCTGGTTGAGCGTCACCATGCCGCCGAAGCGCGCGTCGACCCAGATGAGCCCGATGACGTCGGCGCGCAGCGCCAGCCCCATGCTCACCAGCAGGCTCACGCCGACGCCGACGCGAAACAGCGCGAGCGACGTCGCCGGCTCGCGGGTCGCGAGCTGCGCGGCCCAGCGCCGCCACGCGTCGCGCAGCCGGCTCACGGCCACGCTCCTCGCTGCGCGCGCAGGGGCGCCGCCGGGTACACGCGCGTGTGCTCGTAGCGACCCTCCGGGCGCTCCCCGGCGCGCACGCGGTCCGGCGGCAGCGAGCGGTAGCGATACAGGCGCACGCGGATCGACTCGGCCTCCGGGAAGTCAGACGCGGCCGCCCGCGCGAGCGCCCGCGCGAGCGGGTTGTAGTGCCCCGGGACGATGCCGCGCGCGAACCGGCCGACGTACTTGCGCATGCGGTGATAGTCGAGCTGTCCTCTTCGCCATGTGTACTCCCGCGAGCGCGAGCGGTAGATCGGCCGCCACTCGCCGTCGACGCGGATGTCGACGTGCAGCTCCCCGGGGTGACGCTGCGGGCTCGCGAACATCTGCCACGACTGCTCGAGCCCGAGGTAGCGCGCGTAGGGCTGCACCGGTCGCGTCACGCGGTCCCGCGCTCGCCCGTAGCGCTCCGCGAGCGACCACAGCCAGGCCTCGAACTCCTGCGGCGTGATCTCCACGCCCGCGCGGTTGAGCCCGGCCGTCCAGGCCGCGAAGTCAGCCTGCGTGTTCTTGCTGCGCCACGCCGCCTTGTTGGTCAGCGCCCCGCGCGAGGGGAACGCGAGCGCGACGATCGCCAGCACGTGCAGCGCGATCAGGGCGGCGCGCGCGTGGTCCCACGCCGACAGCGGCCTCGCGGGGGCGACCTCCTCGTCGGTTGGCGTGTCCTTGATGCTGCTCACGGGCGCCGGGCGTCGGCATCCTAGCAGAGGCTCGCCTCGCGCCGCGCTCGCGCCCCACGCCCGTGGAATCGCGCGGGAACATCGAGTAGGCTCCGGCCCTCCGTCACTCGATGAAGGCAGCGCGACACGTGGAGATCTTCAAGGAGTTCACCTTCGAGGCCGCTCACCGGCTCCCCAACGTGCCCGAGGGGCACAAGTGTGAGCGTCTGCACGGCCACTCGTACCGCGTCACCCTGCACGTGCGCGGCGAGGTCGGGGACGAGACCGGGTGGGTGCAGGACTTCGCCGATCTCAAGCAGGCCTGGCGGCCGCTCCACGATCAGCTCGATCACCGCTACCTCAACGAGATCGAGGGGCTCGAGAACCCCACGAGCGAGGTGCTCGCGCGCTGGATCTGGCGGCGCGCCAAGTCGTCGCTCCCGGGGCTGTGCCAGATCGTCGTGCGCGAGACCTGCACCTCGGGCTGTATCTACCGCGGCGAGGACGAGCGCGCCTAGCCAGCGCGCTCACGGCGGGATGAGCACGGGCGACGCCAGCACGCTCCCATCGTCGCAGCACCGCTACGCGGGGCTCGAGCCGCTCACGCCCGAGCGCCTCTACCACCGGCGCGAGCTCGTGTTCCTCGCGCTCGCCGGGCTGTTCCTCGGGACCCTGGCGATGCTCAACATCCTCGGGATCACGCGCTTCCTCAACGTCGCGTTCATGATCGACGGCTCGCGCGAGTGGACCTACAAGGTCGCGATCGCGGTCGGCGTGCTGCCGTATCCCCTGACGTTCCTGTGCACCGACCTCATCAGCGAGCTGTACGGTCGCCGGCGCGCGAGCGCGGTCGTCTACGTCGGCTTCGCGCTCAACGCCTGGGTCGTCTTCATCCTCTGGCTCGGCGGCGTCTGGCCGGGCTTCGAAGCCCCCGGCGCCGCGGGGCAGGGCGTGTTCTTCGACCTGCAGCGGCTCGCGTTCGGGGCCGTCGCCGCCTCGATGGTCGCCTACCTCGTCGCCCAGCTCGTCGACGTGCACGTGTTTCACTTCTGGAAGCGGCTGACGCGGGGACGGCACCTGTGGCTGCGCAACAACGGCTCCACGCTCGTCAGCCAGCTCGTCGACACCGTCTCGGTCATCCTCATCACGCACTTCTACGCCGGCGCGCTGCCGATCGACGCGGGCGCCGGGCTGTGGCCGCAGCTGCTCGCGTTCATCGTCACCGGCTACGTGTTCAAGGCCGTCGTCGCGCTGCTCGACACGCTGCCCTTCTACGGGCTGTCCTACGGGCTCGCGCGCTGGCTCCGGCTCCCCCCGCCCGACGCGGAGGCCGACGCGTGAGCGCGCGTCCTGTATACTCGCGCGGCGTGGGCACCCAGGTCTCGACCATCGAGCTGTTCAAGGAGGCGATGAAGTTCTCTGCGGGGCACTTCACGATCTTCTCCGAGACCGAGCGCGAGCGCCTGCACGGGCACAATTTCACCGTCTACGTCGCGCTGACCGGCGAGGTCAACGACAACGGCATGATCGCCAACTACCGCGACTTCAAGGACGCGCTGTTCGCCCTCTGCCACGCCTGGAACGAGTACTTCCTGCTCCCGGGCGCGTCGCCCTACCTGCGCCTGCGCGAGGAGGGCGAGCGCCTCTACGCGACCTTCGCCGGCGAGGACATCCCGTTCCTCAAGCGCGACGTGCTCGTGCTCCCGGTGCGCAACATCACCGTCGAGGAGCTCGCCCGTCACATGACCGAGCGCCTGCTCGCCGAGCGCAGGCTCATGGCGGACGGGCGCGTGCACGCGATCACCGTCAAGGTCTCGTCGGGGCCCGGGCAGTCGGGCTCGCACCGCTGGACGCGCGCGGCCGCCGACGGGACCGGAGAGCCGAGGAGCGTCGAGTGAGCGAGGACAACGACCACCGTGGCGACCCCGAACAGGTCGCCGTCATCACCGGCGCGAGCGTCGGCATCGGCCGCGCGATCGCCGAGCTGCTGCGCGGCGACGGCCTCCGCGTGATCAACCTCGCCCGCCGCGCGTGCCCCGTCGACGGCGTCCTGAGCGTGCCCGTCGACCTGTCATCAGGAGCAGGTGTAAAGGAGGCGGCCGCGCAGCTGCGCGCGCGCCTCCCCGGCGGACCCCGCGTGCTGCACCTCGTGCACAACGCCGCCGCCATGCCCCAGGACTCGGCGAGCGCGCTCGATCCCGCGAGCTTCGAACGCGCGATGCGGCTCAACGTCATCAGCCCGGCCGAGCTGACCGCCGAGCTGCTCCCGCTCATGGCGCCTGGCTCATCCGTCATCTATATCGGCTCCACGCTGTCGGAGAAGGGCGTCCCCGGGCGCCTCAGCTACGTCGCCAGCAAGCACGCCGTGCTCGGGCTGCTGCGCGCGACCGTCCAGGACCTGTTCGGCACCGGCGTCCACGCCGTCTGCGTCTGCCCCGGCTTCACCGACACCGAGATGCTGCGGCCGGTGCTCGATGAGAACCCCGAGCTCATGCGCGCGGTCCTCGATATGGTCTCGTACCACCGGCTGCTCGAGCCGCGCGAGATCGCCGAGGTCGTCCGCTTCGCGACCCGAAACCCCGCGCTCAACGGCGCGGTGTTGCACGCCAACCTCGGCCAGCGCGAGGCCTGAGCGGCCCGGCGTCCGGTGACCGCCGCGCGCGGGCGCGGCGGTACCCTGACCGCGATGTTGCGAGACGCGCGGATCCTTGGACTTTGTAGCGGCCTCTTGTACCTCTTCGCCGCCTCGGGCTGCGGGGACGACTCGAGCGCGAGCACCGACAGCACCGACAGCACGAGCGCCGGCCCTGGCACGAGCGCGGGCACCGGAGACGGAGACGGCGACGGAGACGGCGACGGAGACGGAGACGGAGACGGCGACGGCGACGGAGACGGCGACGGAGACGGAGACGGTGACGGTGACGGTGACGGCGATGGGGATGGCGACGGAGACGGTGACGGAGACGGCGACGGCGAGCTCCAGTCGATCTGCGCGAGCGTCGAGCTCCCCGAGCGCCTCGGCCAAGAGATCGTCGTGTCGCCTGCGGGCGACGGCGTCGTGCAGATCGAGGGCGGCGCGACCGCGACGCTGCGCGAGGTCGTCTCGCAGCTCGCGCCCGGCGACACGCTGCTGCTCCAGGACGGCGAGTACCTGCTCCCAGAAGCAGGCCCTGGCGGCTACACCGGCCTGTACTTCACGGCGCCCGGCGTCACGATGCGCTCCGTCAGCGGCGACGCCCAGGCCGTCGTGATCGACAGCGCCTACCGCAGCATGGGCGACGGCGTGGCCGCGATCACGGTCGCGGCCGAAGACGTCGCGCTCGCGGACTTCACGGTCTCACGCTCGATCTTCCACCTCATCCACTTCTGGGCCGAGGGCGACGCCGGGATCGTCCACAACGTCCGCATGGTCGACGGCGGTCAGCAGTTCATCAAGTCGAGCGCCAACAACGAGAACGTCGACGACGTCGAGATCTCGTGCAGTCAGTTCTTGATGACGGGCGAGGGGCGCGACAACGTCTGGGGCTACGGCGGGCAGGACGGCGGCACGACCTGCTACACGGGCGGCATCGACACCCACGAGGCGCGCGGCTGGTACGTCCACGACAACCGCTTCGACGGGATCTACTGCGATCCCGACGGGACCCCTCACCCCGCGCACGGCAAGTTCCCCGAGCTGCGCGGCGGCATGACCTACACGGGCGGGCTCTCGGAGCACGCGATCCACATGTGGGACAGCGAGGCCGGCGGCGCGCACACGATCGCGCGCAACCGCGTCAAGGACTGCGCCCGCGGCATCGGCATCGGCCTCGTCAACCCGGTCCACGGCACCGCGGTCATCAACAACACGGTCTCCTCGGCGCACGCGGCGAGCAAGGAGCACGACGTCGGCATCATCGTCGAGCGCGGCGTCGACATGCTCATCGCGCACAACACCGTGATCCTCACGCACCCAAACGCCTACCAGAGCGGCATCGAGTACCGCTGGGCCGAGACCTCCAACCTGACCGTGCACGCCAACCTGACCAACCGGATGATCCGCGACCGCGACGGCGCGGTCGCGACCGAGACCGACAACGTCGAGGACGCGGACGTGAGCTGGTTCGTCGACCCCGACGGCGGCGACCTGCACCTGCAGGGTTGCCCGGCGGTCCCGAGCGCGGCCGTGCACGCGCAGGTCCCCGACGACCTTGACGGTGAGCCCCGGAGCGACCCGACGCCCGTCGGCGCCGATCACTGTCCCTAGCCGCAGGTGCTCCGGCGCGGCGCGTCGACGCGCGGCCGCGTTGTCGCTGCGCGCCGCGCCGCGTACGATCGGCCCCATGCCGACGCGCTCTCGCCTCGCCCTCGCCGGGCTCCTCGTCGGGCTCCTCGAGCTCTGCGCGTGCACCCCGGGCCCCGGCCCCGAGACCACGGACGACGCGACGACCGGCGGCGACGCGACGACCGGCGGCGACGCGACGATCGGCGGCTCCGGCGGCGCGACCACGGGCGGCGAGGAGATGTGCACGCAGCTCAGCAGCGCGCCCGCGGACAAGGCCGTCACGCTCACGATCTCCAACACCGGCGTCGAGCCGCTGTACCTCGTCACCGCCGGCGCGGGCTGCCCGGTGGTCGGCGTCGAGCGCAAGCTCGGTGACGCCTACGAGGAGCTGCTGACCCACAGCTACCCGACCTGCCCCTGTGAGTGCCCGGGGCTGCCGATGGGCCCGGAGCAGCTGGTCGCGATCCCGGCGCAGATGACGAGCGAGCTGACCTGGGACGGGCGCGTCGTCGAGACCTGCGCGTACACGGTCGAGTGCTACGAGGAGCCGCTGCAGCTGGGGACCGACGTGAAGTTCGTGTACTCGCCCGCCGCGCCCGGCGAGTACCGGCTCTCGGTGGCCTACTTCACGGCGCCGCCGGACGGCTGCAGCGGCGACGACCAGCTGGGCTACAGCTGCGGCGGCGTCACCGTGTTCGGCCCCGCGGCCTGCGGCGCCGACGCGGCCGGCGTGGTCGAGGTCACCCTCGCCGACGGGGACCTGAGCGCGGAGATCATGATCCCCTGAGCGAGCCGCGCGCGCGTCCTCAGCTCGATCGAGCTCGATCAGCTCGATCAGCTCGATCGAGCTCGATCAGCTCGATCAGCTCGATCAGCTCGATCAGCTCGATCAGATCGACCAGATCGCCTCGGCCCGCGCCGCGACCTTCGTCCGGGAGGACACGAACTCGGGGCGCTCGCGCAGCGGGTCGAGCAGCGGGCAGAAGTCGTACCAGTCGATGTCGACGAGCACGTTGTCCGCCGCCCGCGTCACGTAGGCCATGGCGTCGTCCAGGCGGCCCTGGAACGCCATGACCTCCGCGGAGATCTGCAGGATCACCGTCGCCAGCCGCGGGTTGATGCGCGCGCCCTCCGGGCGCGTCTCGAGGAACATCGGCGGCTCGCTCGCGACCTCCTCCATCGACAGCCCGCGCGCGAGGAACATCAGCGCGCGGTTGTCCACGTTGTCCGGGCTGCGCTCGATCTCCGCGCGGCAGCGCCGGATCGCGTTCGCGTCGCGTCGCCACCCGGCCATGCGGATCTCGAGCAGCAGCGGCGGGTTCACGCCGGAGACGCTCTCGAGCGCGCGCTTGAACTCCGCGAGCGCGCGCTCGTACCCAGCCCAGTCTGCGCGTAGCGCCAGGTGACGGCAGACGTCGAAGTAGCCCGTGAGCAGGGTCGGGTCGAGGTCCTGCGCGAGCTTGATGTGGTCGATGCCCTGCTGCGCGCGGCCGGCCTCGCACTGCAGGCGGCCGAGGTAGTCATGGGCTTCGGCGTAGGTCGGCGCGATCTTCAGCGCCCGCGAGAGCGAGCGCGCGGCCGCCCGGTAGTCGCCGATCTGCACGCTGTGCTTGGCGGCGGCGAAGTGGCTCTCGGCCAGCTCGGGCGCCTCGACGAGCGCGCGCTCGACCGCCTCGCGCGCGCGCGCCTCCCAGTCGATGTCGCCGGTGTTGGGCGCGAACCAGGCGAACAGGCACGCGATCGCGTAGGCGGCGATCGCCGGCTTGAAGCCCGGCGCGAGCTCCAGGCAGCGCTCGAGCAGCGCGACCGGGCGCTCCTCGTCCGGGAAGCGCTGCAGCTGGCGCATGCGCTTGCGCGCGCGCAGGTAGAGCTCGATCGCCTCGGCCGGCGCCTCGCCGCGGTGGGCGATCGTCGAGAGCTCCACGCGCAGCGCCTCGGCGATCCGCCGGCCCATCTTGTCCTGCAGCTCGAACACGTCCTCGAGCAGCCCGTCGAAGCGCTCGCTCCACAGCTGGAAGCCGCTCTGCACGTCCTCGAGGCGCGCCGAGATCCGCACCCGCTTGCCGGCGAGCTGCACCGTGCCGTCGACGATCACGTCGACGCCGAGGTCCTGCCCGATGCTGCGAGGGTCGCGGTCGCGCCCGCCGGTGTCGGCGTACTTCGCGGTCGCGCCGCTGCCCGAGACCTTCAGCCCGCGTGTCCGTGAGAGCAGGTCGATCAGCTCGTCGCTGAGCGCCTCGGCGACGAAGCGCTCGCTCTCTGGGCCGCGGTAGCGAAACGGCAGCACCGCGAGCGCGCGCTCGCCGGTGCCCGAGACCGACCAGCGCGGCGTCGTGGTCGTGCTCGTCGTCGTCATCGTCGCGTTGATCGTCAGCGACGCGAGCGCCTGCGCGGTCGTCGTGCCCTGGTCCGCGCTCGCGAAGGACGCGAGCATGTGCGCGATCGAGGTCGCGCTCTCGGGGCGGCCGTCACGCTCCCGCGCCAGCAGGTTCAGCACCAGCTCCGGTAGCCCGTCGGGCAGCGTGGCCACGAACTCGCGCGGGTGGCGGGGCTCCTGCGCCAGCCGAGCGAGCGCCACGCCGATCGAGTTCTCGCCGACGAAGGGCAGCTGCCCCGTGAGCATCTCGTAGAGGATCAGGCCGGCGGCGTAGAGATCGGCGCGGTGATCGATCGGCGTGCCCGCGACCTGCTCGGGCGACATGTACGCCGGCGTGCCCATGAGCTTCCCGGTGCGCAGCGTCGCCTCCGCCTCGCTCGCGCGCGCGATCCCGAAGTCGGTGATCACGACGCGGCCGCCACGCTCGAGCAGGATGTTCGCCGGCTTGAGGTCGCGGTGGATGATGCCGGCGTCGTGGGCCGCCGAGAGCCCGGCGAAGATCTCCACCGCGAGCGCGCTCGCGCAGCCGGGCGTGAGCTGACGCTTTCTGTGCAGCACCTGGCGAAGGCTCTCGCCGCGGATGTACTCCATCGTCAAGAACCGCAGGCCCTCGTGCTCGCCGAGGTCGTAGGTCCGCGCGACGTTGCGGTGGGTGACGCGCCGGGCGAGCCGGACCTCGCGGCGAAACCGCTCGACCACCTCGGAGCCCTGGGTCGCGGTCGAGAGCAGCAGCTTGAGCGCGATCGTCTCGTCGACCTCGCGGTCGTGGACGCGGTACACCGCCCCCATCCCGCCCTCGCCGATGTGCTTCTCGATCTCGTAGCGGCCGGCGAACACCTGACCCTTCTCGAGCCGGCCAGCTTGCTTCGGCGCGGCTGCGGTCGTCTCGTTCTCGACGTTCGCCTCAACCATGGACAGCACGGATTTTAACCCCCATCGGCCAGGTAAACACGGGTTTCGTCGCCGGGGCGCGGCGTCGCGTCGCGCGGGGCCTTGTGCACCCGGCGGGTGCACCGGTAGCGTGCACGTGGTGCAGAATCGCGCGAGGGAGGCATGAACATGACGCGTACGCTCTCGATACTCTCACTGACGAGCGCAGTTCTGACTGCGGGCTGCTCCTACGAGCCCCATAACGACGCGACCACCGACACGCAGGGCACGAGCGGCTCCGAGGGCGCGAGCGCGAGCACGGCGGGTGCGTCGAGCTCTGACACCGACGCCGCGACGAGCGGCGAGACCGACACGGGCGAGCCCGCCTTCGGCCCGGTCCGCTTCATCGCGTTCGGCGACGGCGGCGAGGGCAACGAGGATCAGTACAAGGTCGCCGAGGCCGTCGAGCTCGTCTGCGCCGCGCGCGGGTGCGACTTCGCGCTGTACCTCGGCGACAACTTCTACGACGACGGCGTGTTCTCGGTCGACGACCAGCAGTTCACCGACAAATTCGAGCTGCCGTACGCCGGGCTCGATCTCCGCTTCTACATCGTGCTCGGCAACCACGACTACGGCGCGGTGATCCCCGACTGGACGCGCAGCGACTTCCAGATCGAGTACACGCAGCACAGCGACAAGTGGTACCTGCCGCACGAGTGGTACACCTGGCAGATCGAGCATGTGCAGTTCTTCGCGCTCGACACCCACCGGCAGATGCTCGGCGAGGAGCTGGTCGAGCAGCGCGCCTGGCTCCAAGACGAGCTGGGCAAGAGCGACGCGACCTGGAAGATCGGGCTCGCGCACCATCCCTACATCTCCAACGGCGCGCACGGGAACGCGGGCTCCTACGAGGGCCTGGACTCGACGCTGCTGCGGGGCGGGAACGTCCAGGACCTCTTCGACGGCTTCCTCTGCGGCCAGGTGAACCTGTTCTTCTCGGGTCACGACCACACGCGGCAGTGGCTCGAGCCCGTGTGCGGCACGACCTTCATCGTCAGCGGCGCCGCCTCCAAGACCACGGACATGGAGCACCGCGACAACAACCCGACCTTCTACGAGGACGACACCACGCCGGGCTTCCTCTGGGTCGAGATCGTCGACGACCAGATGACGGGCGTCTTCTACGACCGCGACGGCAACGTCGACTTCGAAAAGACGATCACGCGCGCTGAAGCCAGCGGCGCGTGATCAAGGGCGGGCGGGCGCGCTCGCCCGCGCTGGCTTGGTACTGGATCAGAACAGGTTCCCGAGTCCGCCCGGGAGCTTGCTCTTGATCGAGTCGGGCACCTTGTTCGCCAGCCCGGAGGACGCGAGCCACTGCGGGACCTGCGACGCGTTCTCCTGCAAGAAGCTGACGACTTTCTTCGCGGTCTCCTCGTCGAGGCCGACCTTCTTGACCAATCCAGTGATGAGCTCGTTCATCGTGTTCCTCTCGTGCGAGCGGGCGGAGGACGCGAGCGCGCCCACGGGCCCGGCGGGCCCGCAGACTCGCACGCGCGGCGCCGGGCGACAACAGCGCGCGGAGCGGACCGCGAGCCGGTGCGCGAGCGCGCGCCCGCGCGGGTGTACACTCGACCTGTGCATCGCGAGGTGTGGATCCTGCTCTCGACCTTGCTCGCGTGGCCGCTGCCCGCCGTCGCCGCGGCGCCTGACGAGGCCCCGGCCGACGCCGACGCGGGGGACGCGGATGACGCGGGGGACGCGGGGGACGACGCCAGCCCGGAGGAGGCGCCGGAGACCAGCGTGCACGTGTGCCTGAGCGACGACTCCATCGAGGGGGAGATCATGCTGCCGGAGCCGATGGGGGGACCGCCGCCGGACATCGGCCCCTGCCTCGATATGCCCGCAGAGCCATGCTTGAGCATCGTCGAGCCGCGCGCGGGTCGCTGCGACGTCGCCGCGCCGGGCGAGGACGACGGGCTGCCGGCGCTGCTCGCGGGCGGGCTGCTGCTGACAGCGGCGGCGCGTCGCCGCCGTCGCGCGATCGAGCGGCTCGAGCGCGCGGGCGTCTTGCCGGAGGACGTGCTCGCGCGGCTGCGCTCGCGCGACGAGTGAGGTCCTCCGCGAGGCCGCCCACGAGGTCCCTCGCGCGGTCCCCGTTCAAGTCCGAGTTGATGCGGACGAGCGTCTCCGCAGCGCCGGCGGCGGACGAGGAGGAACGCGCGGCCGACGAGCGGCGACGGTCGCTGCGTCGTCGACCGTCGCCGGTCGAGGGATGTACGTGCACGACGCGCTCGCGCTCGCGCCCGGCCCGCGGCGCGTCACGGGCGACGCGGACGAGATGTCGTTTACGACATGTGTTTTAGGACCCGTGAACAGTCGCGCGCGGCGACGTCGCTGCCGCGGCGGCGGCCCGACACCCGGTGAAAAAAATCTGCTCCGCCCGTGAATCTTCGCTATCATGGAGCGGTCGAAAGACAGCGAACGGGAGCCTCTGACCTTGGCCTGCTGAACTCGAGTGCCGCGCCTAGCCGATGACGACGAACGTCGTCGCTGCCAGTAATTTGGCCGCTGCGCGCGGTAATCCGGGCCTTGGAGCGCTCCCGCGCCATCTCGCGCGGGCCTCTGCCGCCGCGTCACGCGGGCGCTCGACCACGTCGAGCGCGCCGCGACGCTCCGTCAATCGACGGACCGTAGCGAGCACCGAGACGATCGGGCGCTCGTGACGACGACGCGAGCTCCGGCGCATGGCGAGCGCTCCAGCCTTCACTCTTGGGCCAGCACCGAGTCCCGCTCGAGTCAGGAGAGCAGAGATGAACAGCGTCTTTAGCGTGTGACGTGAGTCCACGCGGAAGCTCATGTCACGCGCGCCTCAGGATCCCGATCGATTGACGGGTGCTCCGGGGGTTGTGACATCGCCGAATCACACATCTTCGGATCACTCGCTCCGCGACCCCACTTCTTCGCGGCGTGGTGATTCCAATGTCTAAGAAAGCGAAACTCAAGGCGCGCGCGCTTCGTCGTGCTCAAAAGGTAGCCCGCAAGGACGCGCAGCGTCGCCAGTACGAGGCCTGGAAATTGTCCGGGCAGAACACCAAGAGCCGGCGCGTCAAGCTGCGAAAGCAGCGCGCGACGCCGCTGCGCAGCGCGGACCACTCGACGGGCCCGTGCGGCAACATCGGGTGTAAGCGCTGCAACCCGGCGCCGTACAACCTCCTGTCGCCGAGAGAGCTCGCGTCGCGGTAGCGCGACCCAATGACGCGCGAGCGGCCGCCCCTAGCGGGCGGCCGCTCGTGGGTTGGTCGCGGGCTAGTCGTTGAGGTTCGTGTCCCACGTGGAGAGGTAGAACATCCCCATGGGGCCGCGCGAGGAGACGACGATCAGGTCGCGCGACGACTTCCCGTCATAGCGCTTCGTGATCGTCGCCGCGTCGATGTAGGACGCGTCGACGTAGCGACTCGAGCCGTCGCGCCGCAGCGCGCCGCCGTCGGGTCGCAGCGTCCAGCCGATGATCCGCAGCTTGCCCGCGCCGTCGCGGACCACGGCGGCGATGTTGCCGCCCGCGAGCGCGGGGTTGAGCAGCTTGACCTCGGAGATCGAGCCGGCGGACTCGGAGCCCTTCATGCGCCCGATGTTCGCGGCGCCGTTGAGCTGGTGGGACTCGATGCCCATCGTCCCGTTCGCGCGCTGGAACGCGGTGACCACCGCGCCCGGGGTCGCGGTGACCGAGAGCGCCTCGCCGACGCTCGAGCGCGTCTTCTCGGCGACCTTCGTGACGACCGCGCCGTCGGCGGACACGGTGAAGGTGTTGAGCACCAGGCGCTGCTGCGAGTCCCGCGACGCGGTGACGACCCCGCGGAAGCTCTTCGCGGCGGCGATCCGCGTCTCGCTCACGAGCGGCCCGGTCGCGCTGCCCTCGCGCACGATCTTGTCGTTGTTCACGTCCCAGACGATGATCTTGAGGCGCGAGTCGTTGCCGACGATCGCGGTCGCGAACTTGTCATCGCCGCCGTCGATCCGCGTGAATTGAACGCCCCTGATCTCATTCGAGAGGTAGTCGTCGAGCCGCGTGAGCTGGCCCTGCGCGTCCACGCGGTAGAGGATCAGCTTGAGCTGGTCGCTGCCGAGCTTGAGCGCGACCAGGACCCTGCCGCTCGAGACCTTGGCGATCGCGAGCTGCTTCACGGTCCCGGCCAGCTCGGTGTCGAGCTTGGTCAGCTGCGTGACGCCGTCGACGCGCCACGTGGTCAGGAAGAGCTTGTCCTTCGCGGTCTTGTTGGCCGTGACGACGACGCTCTCGCTTAAAAATGTGACCGCGGTGTCCTCGCTGGTCGAGAGGTTGCCGTTGACGACGCGCTGCAGGAACGGCGAGCCGTGGAACATCGTGTAGCGGCAGCGCGGCTCGTAGGCCTGGTACGTCGAGGAGCCGCAGCGGAGGTCGGGCTCGCCGTCCGCGGGCTTCGGGGGCTCCTGCGCGGGATCGTAGCCCTGGAGCTCCTCGCCGCGGAACCGGTACCAGCGCCCCGCCGTGGCCTGGCGATCCTTCTCCCACTCCTGGGCCCAGATCCGGGTGAAGCGCAGCGGCACCTTGACGCCGGTGCTGCTCGGGGAGTCGATCGTCGCGCGGTCCAGGTGCAGGTGGGGGCCCCCGGAGTTGCCGGAGTTGCCGACGCGACCGACGAGCTGACCTTTCTTGATGCTCGGTCGGTCGGCTGGCTCGAGGTACATGCCGACGCGGTAGTCGCCGCTCGGCGTCTTCGCGCGCCCGGTGTCGGTGTTGAACTCGTCACCTTGCTTTGGGCACAGCGCCGTCGGGATCGAGCCCTCCTGGAGGTGCGTGAGCTTGATCAGGTCGCCGTCGGGCGTCTCGATGAACAGCGAGTTCCCGGACATCGGGATCGTCCACTGCTCGCTCTGACCCTGGACCGCGGAGAGCTTCGTCCCCTTCGAGTTGTCCTTCCCGGTGCGCCAGCAGGCGCGCACCTTCCCGTCCACGGGCGAGTACACCGGGACGCCCCACGAGAGCACGTCGCTGTTGCTCGTGCACTTCGTGCCCTCGCGGCAGCCGGTCCACTCCTTGTCGCCCTCGTCCCAGCGCACGACGCTGAGGTCGAGCGTGACCGGCCCCTCGCCGAACTCCTGGACGCGCCAGTACTGCCCGGGCTCGAGCGAGGAGGCGCGGCTGAACCACTGGAGCTCGGCCGCGCTCGCGGCGGACGGGGTTGCGATGCAGAGCAGCCCGAGGGCCGCGCAGAGCGTCTTGATCACCTTCATCGGAGTTCCTGACCTGGGTGTAGGGGGCGGATAGACGGGCGCCCGGATCGCTCGATCGGGGGAACGCGATCGCGCGGGCGTCTCACCCCTCTAGTTGCCGGTCTCGCGGGTTCAATTTTCGACGCGGTCGAACCGCGCGCGCACGATCGCGCGCACGATCGCGCGCACGATCGCGCCGGGTGAGCGCGGCGCCTACGGCGACTCGGTGACCACGAGCCGCTCGCCCTGGGGCACGTCGAGGAGGACCTGCTCGATCCCCGACGCGGGCCAGTACACGCGCACCTCGGCGACCGGCCCGCGGTGGTCCTTGAGGCCGAAGTGCGCCGTCAGCTCGCCGTGGCCCATGTAGCTGGCCGAGCCGATCTCGCGCAGCTGCGGGGGGCCGTCGGCCGTCGCGCGCACGGTCACGCGGGCGCCTCGGCCGTCGCGGTTGCTCAGCGTGCCGACGGCCTGAACCTCGAGCCAGCCGCGCTGGGTCGTCTGCTCGTTGCGATAGAAGATCGGCGAGGCGGCGAAGTTGACGACGACGATGTCGAGGTCGCCGTCGGCGTCGTGGTCGAGCGTGACAAGCCCGCGACCCTGACCGTCGTCGAGCGTGCCGACCTCGGCGCTGATCTCGACCATCGCGCCGTCGCCGGCGTTGTCCCAGAAGCGCATCGCGTCGAAGAGGTTGTTCGACGCGTTCCAGCCGTTGGTCATGACGACGTCGAGGTCGCCGTCGAGGTCGTGGTCGAGGAACGCGACGCCCCAGCCCCAGTCGCCCTCGCGGACGCCGGCGAAGTCGGTGGCGTCGCTGAACAGTCGCGCGCCCTCGTAGCGGTACAGGTGGTTGCCGGTCTTGCCCGCGACGCCCGAGATCGAGGTGACGAGCCAGTCGAGGTCGGCGTCGTTGTCGAAGTCGCCGACCGCGGCGCCCATGCCGTTCTCGTCGGTCCCGACCCCGGCGTCGAGCGTGCCGTCGGTGAAGGTGCCGTCGCCGTTGTTCCAGAACAGGCGGCTGGTGCTGAAGTCCGCGGCGATCAGCAGCTCGGGGTAGTCGTCGCCGTCGAGGTCGGAGAACATCGGCGTCAGCGCGAGCGTGCCGCCGATCGGGAACTCGGTCTCGACGTACTTCCACACGGCGTCGATGTTGACCCCGGCCGCGTCGGTCACGTCCTCGAAGCTGCCGGGCGCGTCGGCGCCGAGGTTGCGCAGCAGCCGGCTGTGCGAGGGCGTGTCGCCGAGCGCGAAGTGGGTGCGGTACTCGCCGACGTAGACGTCGAGGTAGCCGTCGAGGTCGTAGTCGCCGAAGCTCGGCGTCGTCCCGGTGTGCACGTCAGCGCTCGAGAGCGCCGCGCCGCGGGCCTCGCCCTGCTCGCTGAAGCCGCCGGCGCCGTCGTTGATGAACAGGTAGTGCCGCGTCCCGCCGACCGCGGTGACGTACAGATCGAGGTCGCCGTCGTTGTCGATGTCGCCCCACGCCGCGCCGGCCGAGTGCGCGTCGAGGTCGAGGCCCGCCTCGGCGCCGCGCTCGCTGAACGTGCCGTCGCCGTTGTTGCGGTACAGCAGGTTGGCGCCGTAGACGCGAGGGAAGAACAGATCGACGCGGCCGTCGCCGTCGTAGTCGCCGGCCGCGACGCCGCCGGTCTGCCACTCCACGGTGCAGAAGTGCCCGACCTTGTCGACCGCGGGCGCGTCGACGATGCAGTCAGGTGACGTGTTCCACTCGCCCTGCACGTGGTCGATGCCGACCTCGGCGGTCACGTCGAGGAAGTAGGCGCCGCCGGGCGGCGGCGGATCGAAGCCCGTCTCGCTCGAGCTCCCGGTCGTGTACGCGCCCGTGTCGGGCTCGGTCGTAGCGACGCCCGTCGTCGTCGTCATCGCCCCCGCGCTCGTCGAGGCGTCACCCGTCGCGGGGTCGGTCGTGGTGGACCCGTCGGTCTCCGAGCCGGTCGAGCTCGAGCTCGACGCGTCGCCTCCGCCCGAGCAGGCGAGCAGCGCGACGGCGAGCCACGCCGCGCGCGCGCGCGCGCGCGCGGCGTGACGGGTGACGGTCGCGTGAGCCAGGCGCTCACGCGACCGCGCGCGCGCGTGACGCTGTCGCGCTACGGGCACACACCTCCGCAATCGACCGCCTCGCCGACGCAGATGCCGTCCCACGAGTTGTTGCAGCAGAACGGATCGAGCGCGCAGACGCAGGAGAGGATGTCCGGCACGTCGCAGCTGCCCGCGCCGCCGGTCTGGCAGCAGGTGCCCGAGTTGCACTGGGCGTCGTCGAACGAGCACATCGCGTCACAGGCGAGCGTACCCGCAGAGTAGAGGCTCGGGTTGGCGTCGGCGCAGGTCTGGCCGCCGAGGTCCGGGCCGTCGCACTCCTCGTTGCCGTCGATGACGTCGTTGCCGCAGTCGCTGCACTGCGAGGTGTCGAAGTCCTCGCAGGTCGCGCCGCAGCCGAGCGTGCCGCCGGTGAAGCCCTGGGTGACGCATGTCTCACCGTTCAGGTCCGCGCCGTCGCAGACCTCGCCGGGGTCGACCGCGTCGTTGCCGCAGTTGTTGCACATGTCGGTGTTGAGCGCGTCGCACGTCGCCTCGCAGGTCAGCGTGCCGCCGACGAAGCCCTGCGACACGCAGTCCTCGCCGCCGAGGTCCGCGCCGTCACACAGCTCCTGCCCGTCGATGACGTCGTCACCGCAGTTGTTGCACATGTCGGTGTTGAAGGCGTCACAGGTCTCGCTGCAGCCGAGCGAGCCGCCGAGGAAGCCCTCGGACACGCAGTCCGCGCCGCCGAGGTCATCACCGTCACAGAGCTCGTCGCCGTTGATGACGTTGTCGCCGCAGCCGACGCAGAGCCCGGTGTCGAAGGCGCACATGGCGTTGCACGAGAGCTCGCCGTCGACGAAGCCGAGGCTGACACAGTCGGCGCCGGCGAGGTTGTCGCCGTCGCACTCCTCGCTGTCCTGGACGATCCCGTCGCCGCAGCTCGGCGGCGCGCAGGCGGAGGTGCACTCGTCGTTCTCGTCGTCGTTGCCGTCGTCGCACATCTCGTCGCCGTTGACCACGGCGTCGCCGCAGAACGGTCCGAACGCGAGGCAGTCCTCCGCGCACCCGCCGTACGACCCGTCGTTGACCCCGTCGTCACAGACCTCGGGCGCGTCAACCACGCCGTCGCCGCAGAAGGCCGGGTCACCGGTGGTGGGATCCGTGGTGGAGTCGGTGGTGGGATCCGTGGTGGGGTCGGTGGTGGGATCCGTGGTGGGGTCGGTGGTGGGATCCGTGGTGGGGTCGGTGGTGGGATCCGTGGTGGGATCCGAGGTCGGCCCGTCGGTCGTGCTGGAGGTCGAGCTCGTCGTGCCGTCGGTGGTCGGCCCGGCGCTGGTCGGCGAGCTGGTCGACGGATCCGTGGTCTGTGAGCTCGTGGTCGATTCGTCGGTGTCCGAGTCGGAGTCGGAGCCGGCGGTGGTCGTGGTCGTGTCGTCACCGCACGCGCTCGTCGCCATGGCGAGCGAGGACGTGGCGAGCGCGAGCAGCAGCGTCTTGGAGAGCAGTCGAAGAGTCATTATCGTGGCGTCTTTCGTTTGCGCGCCCTGGAGAGCTCGAGGCCCGACGCCGGCAATGGCGAGGGCGCTCCCGTGACGCCGGCGGATGGTAGACCAGCGGCGCGCCCTGAGGCGAGCGCTCGATCGGGGCGCGTGCGCTCGCATGGGAGTCTTCGCGCGCCGTGGTCTATCGGCCCCATCAATGAAGATGTCTATTAGGTCATGTAAATGGCGTCGTTGACGCGCGGATCGTCAGCGTCGCGGCGCCCAGATCGATCGCCCGCGACGACGTGCCGACCTCGACGCGGTAGGGGCCGGGCGCGACTCGCCAGCGTCCGCGCGCGGCGTCGTAGCGCGCCAGACGGCGCACCTCGACGCGAAGGGACTCGACGCGCGACTCGCCGACGTCGAGGCCGACGCGGCGAAACGCGACGAGCGTTCGCACAGCGCGCGCCTGCTCGGGGTCCGGACCCGAGACGTAGACCTGCACGAGCTCATTACCCGCGCGGTCGCCAAGATTACAGAGCTCGACCGTGAGCTCAAGTACGCCGTCCTCGCCTGAGATCGTGTCGGCCGCGAGCGTCGGCGGGCCGCAGCGAACGCGCGTATAGGACAGGCCGTAGCCGAGCGCGAAGGCGGGCGCGTCGCCCCGCGCGTCGTGCAGGCGCTGCCCGTGGAGCAGGTCGTAGCGGATCCGGCGCGCGCGCCGGTTAAAGGTCGGGAGCGCGTCCGCTGCGCGAGGGAAGACGCAGGGTAGCTTGCCGCTTGGACAGGAGCGGCCCAGCAGCAGGTCCGCGATCGCGTGGCCGCCCTCCATGCCGGGGTACCAGGCCATGAGGATGGCGGGGACGTCGCCGCGCCAGGCCTCGGTGATCAGCGGCCCGCCCGCGATGAGCACGACCGCGACCCTCGGGTTGGCGGCGGCGACGGTGCGGATGAGTCGCTCGTCGCCTGGGCGCAGCGTGAGCGCGTCACGATCGCCGCCGGTCCACAGCAGGTTCTCGCCCTCGTCACGGTGACTGAGTCCCACCACGAGCACGACGGCGTCGCTCGCGCGCGCGAGCGCCTCGGCGCCCTCGAGTCGTCGGCCGTCGTCGTGCTCGACCGCGAACGCGCTCGCGGCCGCGGCCTCGAGCCCCGCGAGCGGCGTGACCACGTGGGGCGGCCGCACCATGCTGCTGCCGATGTCGCCGGTGTTGGGGGCGCGCGCGAGCCGGCCGATGACCGCGAGGCGGCGTAGTTGTTCTGGCTCAAGGGGCAGCATCGGCGCGACGCCGTCGCGCGGTCGCTCGTTTTTGAGCAGCACCATCGACCGGCGCGCGACCTCGCGGGCGAGCGCGCGGTGCTCGTCGCAGGCGACCACGCGCGCGTCGGGGGGTGTCGGCTCGCGGCGCGCGGCGATCCAGCGCTGCGCGCCGACCATGCGCTCGATCGCGTCGTCGATCCGCGCCTCGGGGACGCGCCCGCGCAGGGCGGCGCGGCGCAGCGCGGCGCCGCAGCGGATCGTCAGCGGCATCTCGAGATCGAGGCCGCCGAGCACGGCCTCGGGCCCGTCGCGCACGCCGAGCAGGAAGTCGGAGAGCACGAAGCCGCGAAAGCCCCACTCGCGCTTGAGGATGTCGGTCAGCAGGTGCTTGTGGTGGCCGCACCACTGCCCGTTGACCTTGTTGTAGGCGCTCATGATCGCGACCGCGCCGGCCTCGACGCACTCGCGAAAGTGTGGGAGGTACAGCTCGCGCAGCGCTCGCTCGTCGATCCGCACGTCGACGCGGAAGCGCGCGTTCTCGATGCTGTTGCACGCGAAGTGCTTGACGCAGGCCATGACGTGGCGCTGAACCCCGCGGACCATCGCGGCCCCGAGCGCGCCCACGTGCACCGGGTCCTCGCCGTAGGTCTCCTGCGCGCGACCCCAGGCCGGGTGCCGCAGCAGGTTGACGCATATCCCGGCGAACAGGTTGGCGCCGAGCGCCCGCGCCTCGGCGCCCATCGCCGCGCCGACGCGCTCCTCGAGCGCGGGGTCCCAGGTCGCGCCGCGGGCGATCGCGACGGGGAAGCAGGTCGCGCGCCCGAGCACGACGCCGCGCGGGCCGTCGGTAAAGCGCACGCCCTCGACGCCGAGCGACGGGAGCGCGCCGGCGGTGTAGGGGCGCGTGTTGTAGGCGGTCGCCAGCTCGATGAGCACGCGCAGCGAGAGCGGCTCGCCCGACATCATGCGGATCTTCTCGCGCAGCGGCAGCTCCCGGAGCGCGCGGCGCAAAGGCGCCGGCAGCGTCCACGCGTCGGCGTCCTCCGCCGGCGCGGGGGGGGCGTCGTCGTCGTGCGCGTCGCGGCGTGATCGCGGCATGCCCGACTGTACGTCACGCGCGCGCGTCACGGCGCGCACGCGCGACTCAAGACGAGCGCGCGTCGGTAAGACGAAGCGCGTCTCGTGCGTCGCGCTCCGGGGCCGCCTGAGGACGGCGCGCGCCTCGGCGCTCGTAAACTTCGGTCGGCCCGCAGCGCTCGAGGACCCCAAAGGAAGTGTCGAGAGCGCGTGTCTGAGGTTAGATCGCCGCGCGCTGCTCGAGGCGCTCGCGCAGGGTCCGCAGCGCCTTGCCCTGGATCTGGCGGATGCGCTCGCGGCTGAGCGAGTACTGCTCGCCGATCTCGCGCAGCGTCATCGGCTTGTCGCCGCCCAGGCCCATGCGCTTGCGCAGCACGTCGGCCTCGATCGTCGGCAGCGCGTCGACGCCCTCGCGCAGCGAGTCCAGCAGCTCCGCGTC
The DNA here is from genome assembly GCA_020633295.1 of Myxococcales bacterium. Classification (GTDB taxonomy): domain Bacteria; phylum Myxococcota_A; class Polyangia; order Nannocystales; family Nannocystaceae; genus JACKDW01. Next base: position 304,977 of record JACKDW010000003.1, read on the forward strand.
GGCCATGTACTCGTCGGGGCGGGGGGACGAGGGGTCCTCGAGGCTCTCGAGGATGCTGTAGTCGCCGTCGTTGCCGGGCGTTACGTCGAGGCTGAGCGGCTGCTCGAGCAGGTAGTGGTTGAGCTGCGCGAGCCGGCTGCGCTTGACCTTGAGCTCGCGCGCGAGCTCGGCCTGCGTCGGCGCGCGCCCGTTCGCGGCCTCGAACGCGCGCGTCGCCTTGCGCACCTTCGCCTGCAGCTCGAGCATGTGCACGGGGATGCGGACCGTGCGGGACTTGTCCGCGATCGCGCGGCTGACCGAGTGTCGGATCCACCAGGCGGCGTAGGTCGAGAACCGCACGCCCTTGCGCGGGTCGAAGCGATCGACCGCCTTCATCAGCCCGATGTTGCCCTCCTGGATCAGGTCCTGCAGCGGCAGCCGGCCGCGACCGATCCGACGCACGAGCGTGATGACGAGCCGGAGGTTGGCCTTGACGAAGCGGTTCTTCGCCGACCACAGCAGCTGCGAGTGCTTGCGCGCGGTCATGACGTAGAGCTCGAAGGGCTTGCTGCCCTGGGGCGGCCGCCGCATGTCGAGGCTCAGCGCCGGCGCCGAGCCGTCGAGCAGCGCGTTGAGGTCGGCGAGCACGCGGTCGGACGCGAGCCCGTCGAGATCGACGAGCCCGAGCATCTTCGCGAGCTGGGCGCGCGCGGATTCGAAGGCCACGCGGTTGCGGGTGAGGTTGCGATCGCGCAGCGCCCTCGCGCAGCGGGCCGTGTGGGCGAGCTGGGACTCGACCTCGGGCGGGAGCTCGAGCACCTCGCGGGCGAGCGCCGCGATGGGCTTGACGAACGGCGGGTAGGCGAGGAGCGCGGCCCAGTAGTCGGCGCGGTGCGACTCGATCTTGAGCGCCGCGGCGCGCTCCTCTTGGGGCGACATGAGCGGGACGGACGCCATCTCGCGCAGGTAGGGCGCGAGGATGTTGGAGGTACCGTCCGAGGAGGGCTTGGCCTGGCTCGAGGGCGTCATGCGAATGACTGTATAAAGTTGTGCGAACTTTTCAAGTGAAAACTCGCAAGATGTGTATAGGGTTATCCGGAGCGGGCAGATATCGGCTCAGAGGACCCCATAATGGCGTTCTCGGCGGCGTTGAAGCCCTGGGTGAGCCGGGCATCGGCGCGAAATTGCCCGCAAACGCGGAGCCGAGCCCTCAAGAGCGCGCACGATCGCGCGCTGAGGCGATCTCGGGGCGCCCCTGGACGACCCGATGAACCAAGGTTGTCCAATGTTTGTGCATGCCGAGCGGCGCCTACTGCGGCGGCTCGAAGCCCTGGCACGCGAGGTCGATGTTGTTGTTGAGCGCTTCCTTGAGCGCCGAAGGGACGCTCTGGGGCCCGTCGCACAGGTTGGCGGTGTAGCCGTTCATGCCGCTCTGGATGTCCGCGAACTCCCAGAGCCGATCGGCGTGGAACACGTTGCAGTCGAGGCCGCCGCAGCATGTGCCCGGCTGCCCGCAGAAGTTGGTCCCGCCGTTGATGTTTGGATCGCCGGCGACGACGACCGCCGCGACGCCGGTGGCGTCGCCGCCCTTGATCGCGGTCAGGTTGAGCTGGATCGTCGCGACCGGCAGGCCCGACTGGTTGCAGCCGATGCCGCAGTTGTTCCCGCCCTGCTGATCGTACCAGCCGTAGTCATCGACGTCGGTGATGAGCACGACCACGAGCAGCGCCTCCTCGCGCACGAAGCCGCTGTTGTCGCTCTGCAGGAGCGTCTGCGCGCTCGAGAGCACGTGCTCGCAGCCGACCGGCGCGCCGCCGTAGCTGAGCAGCTTGGAGGTGGCGCCGTTGAACGCGGTCGCGATCTCGCCGGGATCCATCTGCATCGAGTCGAACCATGGGTTCGCCCCGTTCCAGCCGTTGGGGACGACCCAGCCGTTGTCATTGTCGTCGGTGACGCCGATGCGGTAGTCGATGTCGCCGCAGTTGATGTCCTCGAGCAGCGTGATGATCTGGTTGAAGGCCTGCGTCGCGGCGAGCGAATTGAGCTCCTCGAGCATCGAGCCCGAGGCGTCCATCGCGAACAGCAGATCGATCGCCTTGCAGCCCTCGGGCACGCAGCCGCCCTGACCCGTGGTGGTCGGCTCGTCGCCGACGTCGTACTTCACGCCCGTCGTCGCGCCGGCCGTGGTCGTCGTCGAGTCGTCGGTCGTCGGCGCGCTCGTGCCCGAGGTCGCGCCGGTCGCCGACTCCGAGCCGCCCGGCGTCGTCGTTGCGCCGCTCCCGGCGGTGGTGCTCGCCGCGGTCGTGTCGCTGCCGGCGTCGACGCAGACGTCGCTCAGGCAGCTCAGCCCGGCGTCACAGGCTCCGCCGCCCGTGCAGGGGCAGCCCTCCGAGCCGACCGGGCACTCGGCGTTCGTCGTGTTCTGCGTCGCGTCGTCGCCGCAGCCGAGCGGCGCGGCGCACAGGAGCGCGACGAGAGCGAACCAACCAGACCCATGGACCAGCAGCGAAGGCAAGCGAGCGAACGACATGGAATCACGCTATCAGCTCGCGCCGCCCGACGACAGCGCTCCGCGCAGCCGCGCTCAGCCGGGCCCCGGCGGCTCGTCGCGCGCGCCCTGGCTGACGAGCGCGAGGCCGCAGAGCCGGTAGACGAGGCGCGCGCCGACGTTGCCGTCCCACTCGTCGCCGGGCGCGGGCGCGGGCGCGACCTCGACGACGTCGAAGCCGACGAGCTCGCGCCCGCGCTCGACGACCGTCACCAGCAGCGTCATCGCCTCGCGCCAGCTGAGCCCGCCCGGCACCGGCGTGCCGGTGTTGGGGCACAGCGCGGGGTCGAGGCCGTCGATGTCGAAGGAGACGTAGACGCGCGGGGGCAGGGCGTCGGCGATCTCTTCACAGATCGCGCGCCACGACTCCCCGGCGTGCAGGCGGCGGCGCAGCGAGTGCTCGAAGAAGCCGACGACGCGCGGCTCGCCGCGGAGCAGCTCTAGCTCCTCGGCGCACAGGTCGCGGACGCCGACCTGGACGATCCGCGCGACGCCGGGCGCCGCCCGCAGCACGTTGTCCATGATGCTCGCGTGCGATTGCGCGAAGCCCTCGTAGGCGCGCCGGAGATCGGCGTGGGCGTCGATGTGCAGGATCCCGAGGCCCGGCGAGCGCTCGGCGAGCGCCCGGATCGCGCCGAGCGGGGCGCTGTGGTCCCCGCCGATGACGCCGACGAGCTTGCCGCGATCGAGCAGCGCGGCGGTCTGCTCGTAGAGCCATGTCTCGAGTTCGGCGCTGAGGGCGTCGACGCGCGCGACGTGACGCGCGAGCTCGCGCGCCGTCGGGTCGCCGCGCGGGTCGGTCTCGTAGGCGCCGCCCGCGTTGATCACCGGCAGCGCGCTCGCGCAGGCCTGCTCGTTGAGCGCGCGCAGCTCGGGCGCTTCGCCGCGCATGTGGATGCCGAAGCTCCACGGCCGCGCGAGCCCGAGCGTCGCCAGCTCGATGTCGAAGAGGTCGACCTGCGCGCTCGCGGCTCGGATCGCGGCGGGGCCCTTGGCGGTGCCGCGTCGGTAGCTCGTCGTCGGCTCCCACGGCACGGGCAGCAGCACGACGCTCGCCTCGTCCTCGGTGAACGGCAGGCCGAAGATCCCCTCGTCGGCGTCGCTCGGCGCGGCCGGATCGATCTCTCCCGCCGTCGGGGCGCGGGCGGGTCGCGGGCGATACACGGGGGGCTTCGCGGCGGGAGCGGGCGTGGTCACGGGGCACAGCACTTATCCCAACGGACCCGCGGTCAGCAAGCGCGTAGCCGGCTCGGCGGCGGCCGTCTCGAGCCTCGGGGTCGTCCGCCGGAGCGTGAACCGCGGGTGCCGTCTCCGTCGGCGCCACGACGGCCCGCGGCGGAGCGCGAGCAGCCGCGACGAGCGTGTTCGCCTCGCGCGCTCGCGCGACGCTCCGCGCGGGTCCGTCTCGTCGCCGGCCTTCGTCGTTCCCGGAGCTCGCGCGCGCGCGGTCGAGGGGTCTGCACGCGCGCCTCGATCCGTCGTGACCGGCCGCGTCGTCGCGCTGTGCAGCGTTCGTGCAGCGCGTGTGCAAAGAGACAGCAGCCCGGCGGGCGCGCTCGCGCGCAGGTTGCGTTGGCGTGGCACGTGACTAGAATGGGACACCAATGGCCGATTCCGGGCGCTCTGGTGGTTTCTCCCTCGTGCACGGCGCGGTCAAGCTGGTAGCGCTCGTCATCGGGTTCTCGGTCTCGGCCCTCGGGCTCATCGCGCTGCAGGGCCTGTTCTTCGAGAACCTGTGGGCCCGGCTCGGGGTCGCGGCCGTCGTGCTGATCGTCATCCCGCTGACCGTCGCGGATCGGATGTTGCCGAAGGAGCAGTCCGAGGACACCGCGAACGCGTCGAAGGGGATCGTCTCAGATGTCGCTGCGGTCAGCTGGATGCTCGGCGCGGTCGCGGTCGCGGGCCTGGGCCCCTCGCTGCTGCACGGCGCGCTCTCGGCTGAGGCCGGGCGCTTCGCCGGCGACGAGCGGCCGCAGCTCGCCAAGCTGACCGGCTGGCTGGCGAGCGGCGCGGCGCCGGCGAGCGACGCGGCCGAGGCCACGACGCCCGCGCCCGACGCGGGGGAGACCAAGGCGGAGCCGGACGCGAAGACCGACGAGGCCCCGAAGGAGCCCGCGGCCGACGAGGGCGCCGAGAAGCCCGCGGACGCGAAGGCGCCGGTCAAGCCGGTCAAGCCCGCGGGCGATCGCAAGGCGCAGTCGCCCGCCGAGCTGTTCTCGAGCTACGCGCCCTCGGTCGTGACGATCAAGGTCTCGGGCCTGCGGGGCAACGGCGCGGGCACGGGCTTCTTCGTCGACGACAAGGGGACGGTCGCCACCAACCAGCACGTCATCGATCACGCCGACGCGGTCTCGGTCAAGTTCTTCGACGGCTCGACCAACGCGAAGGTCGAGCTGATCGCCGAGGACGCCGACATGGACCTCGCGCTGCTGCACGTCGAGCTCGACGGGCCGTCCACGCCGGTGGTGCTGGGCGACTCCGACGGCGTCACGGTCGGCGAGGAGGTCATCGTCATCGGCAACCCGCTCGGCCTCGAGCACACGCTCACGGACGGCCTCGTGTCGTCGCGGCGCCTGTACAAGGGCAAGAAGTTCATCCAGATGTCCGCGCCCGTCTCGCCGGGGAACTCGGGCGGCCCGGTGTTCAACGGCTACGGCGACGTCGTCGGGGTCACCGTCGCCAAGGTCATGATGGGCCTCGGCGAGAACCTCAACCTGGCGATCCCGGTCAACGAGCTCAAGAAGATGCTCGAGGCCGAGCACGACGCGCCGCGGCGGTTCGGCGCGTCCTCTTGGTGAGCGCGCGCGCCTGGTATGCTCGCGGCGCCTGTGCGACTCGAGGACCGACAAGACCATGAGCGAGGGGCTCGAGGAGCGAACCAGGGAGCGAAACACGGGGCGTCGACGACGGCGCGTCGCGGCTAGGTGAGGTGAGGTCGAGATGCGCAGGGTTGTCACGTTCTTCCTCCTCGTCGGCATGCTCGGGGGCTTCGGCGTCCTGATGTACGCGCGCCCCGCCCCGCCCGAGCTCGCGCCGAGCGCCGACGCGAAGGCCGAGGGCGCCGACGCGAAGGCCGAGGCCGCCGCGAGCGAGTCCGGCGGCGCAGACACGGACGCCGACACCGACACCGACGGCGGTGACGAGGCCGCGGCGCCGGCGGAGAAGGACGACGAGGTCAAGGTCGTGCGCGTCGCGGGCCTCGGCTGGGAGCTGCTCGCGCCGGGCGTCTTGGCCAACGACGGCCTCGACCCAGGTGAGGGCAGCGCGTTCACGAAGGGCGGGATCGAGGCCCACTTCGCCGCGGTCGCCGACACCGACGCGATCCAGCGCCAGCTCGCGCGCGGCGGCGGCGACGAGAAAGGGGCCGACATCGCGTTGCTCCCGCTGCCCGACTTCGTGGCCTCCTACGAGCGCCTGCGCGGGCTAGAGCCGCAGGTGTTCTTCGTCATCGGCTGGTCCGACGGGCGCGACGCGGTCGCGACCGAGCGCGCGGGCGGGCTCGGCAAGCTGCCGGTCAAGGACGACATCTCCCTGCAGGGTCGGCCCGGGAGCTCGGCCGCGCTGCTCGGGCTGTTCGCGCTCGAGCTCTCCGGCGTGTCGGCCGAGCGCATCGAGCTGACCGCGCCCGCCGAGGGCAAGAAGCCGATGTTCGAGGCCATCGAGCGCTCGCTCCGCGAGAAGAAGCGCACGACGGACGCCCGCGATCTGCTGGTGACGACGGCCGACGCGACGAGCCTCGTGCCGATCGTCGCGATCGCGCCCCGCGGCTACATCACGCGGCACCACGGGCTGCTCGAGCAGTGGTCGCGCCTGTGGCTGGAGGGGACCGAGCAGCTGCGCGCCGACGTCCCCGGCGCCTCGCGGCGGCTGGCGAGCGAGAAGGGCGCGCCCGAGCCGGTCGATCTGCTCGACGGCCTCGGCTGGATCCGTCACGCCGGGCTGCGCGACAACGCGCACCTCGCCGGGCTCGCCGGGCGCGGCGCGGTGACCGTCGACGAGCTGTTCCACCGCACGTGGTCGCTGTGGCGCGGCGTCGGCATCCTCTCGACGCCGGCGCCGGAGCGCGTGCCGATGACCAACGAGATCATCGCCGGCGTCGCGCTCGGCGGCGACGTGACGTCGAGCGCGGGCGCGGACGGCAAGCGTCGCGACAAGCTGCGCCCCTTGCTCGTGCACGAGGTCGCCGGTGACGAGCTCGACGAGCACGCGCTGGTCGACGAGCTCGGCTTCATCGCGGGCGTGTTCGAGCGCGCCGAGATCGAGCTGCGCGTGCGCAAGAAGGCCGGCGACCCCGAGGCGCTGATCCTGGCGGCGACGCGGCGCTTCGACCTCGCCGACGGCCGCCTGAAGAAGGGCAAGTCGCCGCGCAAGGGGCCGGTGGCGACCATCGAGGTCCGCGTCCCGCGGTAGGCGGGGATCAGAAGCCGGCGTGCGGGTTCTGCAGGAACACGCGCTCGTCGGGCGTGCTCACGCGCCCGAGCACGGCGTTGCGGTGGGGGAACCGCCCGAAGCGCGCGATGATGTCCTTGTGCAGGTAGGCGAAGCGCAGGTTGCTCGCCAGGTCGGTGGAGGCGAGCAGCTCGATGCAGCGCTGCTGATCCTCGAGGCGCTCGCTGTGCATGAGCGGCATGATCATGAACATGCGGCGAGGTGGCTCGAGGAACTGGTCGAGCCCGAGCTGCAGCGCGCGGTTGGTGTACCAGCGCGCGAGCCCGTCGGCGGCGAAGGAGCGCGCGTCGCCGCGGAACATGTTGCGCGCGAATTGATCGAGCACGATGATCAGCGCGAGCGCGCCCTCGGGCGTCGCCACCCAGGCGTCGCGCTCGCCGCCGCAGACCGCCTCGTAGGTTGGGAGGAATCGCTCGCGCACCTCGGCGTCGAACTCGGCGTCTTTCTTCCAGTGCAGCGGCTTCACGCGCTCGGAGAACCAAAATTCGAGGATGTCGGCGGCGGTCGTCTGGGACATGTGCGCGGCATCGAATCACGCGCGGCGGGAGCTCGCAAGCTCGCGGCGCCGCGAGTACAGTGAAGCGCGTGGCGGAACTGGCGGTCCAAGGCGCGCTCACGCTCGATCGCTTCCTCGAGCGCTACCCGTGGTCGGACGCGGATCTCCAGCGCGGGCGACCGGTCGAGTGGTACTGGGAGTTCGAGGTCGAGGCCCCGCTGGACGGGCTGTGGGCGATGCTCGTCGACACCTCGCGGTTCAACCGCGCGATGGGCCTCGCGCGCATGCAGTTCGAGGAGCGCGACGGCGTGCTCTACGGCTCGGCGATCAACGGCGGGTTCCGTCAGGAGTGGGTCGAGGTCCCGTGGACGTGGGTCAACGGGCGCGAGGTCATCGCCGAGCGCCGCTACACGCGGGGCTTCGCCCACGTCGTCCGGGCGATCTACCGGGTCGAGGAGCTCGCGGGCGGGCGACTGCGCCTGAACGTGTACTTCGGCTGGATCCCGCGCGGCTGGTTCGGCCGCCTCATGCTGTGGCTGGGGGAGGGCGTGCTGCGTCGCGGCTACGAGCGCGTGCTGCAGGAGATGGCGCGCGACGCCCGGGAGTCGACCCACCTCGCGTTCACGCCCCCGGCGCCGACGCTCGCGCGCGAGGCCGAGGCTCGGCTCGCGCGCGCGCGCGCGGAGCTCTGCGCGCGCGGGCTCGACGAGGCCATCGTGGTCCGCCTGCTCGACCACCTCGCGCGCGCCGACGAGCTCGAGCTGTACCGGATCCAGCTGCGCCGGCTCGCGCGCGAGTGGGAGGTCGACGAGCACGAGCTGCTGCGCGTCAGCCTGCACGCGACCCGCGTCGGCGTGCTCGACATGACCTGGGACCTCGTGTGCCCGCACTGCCGCGGCGTCCGCTCGGAGCTCGAGTCGGCGTCGAAGCTCCCGGAGGGGGACTACTGCGAGGTCTGCGAGATCGACTTCGGCGTCGGCGACGAGAACTCGATCGAGATCACCTTCCACGTCAACTCGGCGATCCGCGAGATCCCGAAGATCGAGTTCTGCAGCGCGGAGCCGGCCAAGAAGACGCACATCAAGCTCCAGCTCGAGCTCGCGCCCGGCGAGACGCGCGTCGTCGCGCCCCGGCTCCCGCCCGCGCGCTACCGCATGCGCCTGCGCTCCGAGAAGGCCGCGCGCGAGCTCGTGGTCTCCGAGGACGCGGGCGGTCGGGCGCTCGCGTGGCGCAGCTCCGACGGCGACGCGCTGCGCCGCTGCGGGCCTGACCCCGAGCTGACGCTGATCAACGAGGCCGACGAGCCGCGCACCTTCGTGGTCGAGGACCTGCGCTGGCCTGACTTCGCGCTGCGCCCCGCCGACCTGTTCGTCAACCGCGAGTTCCACGACCTGTTCTCCGAGGAGTACGTCTCGGACGGCGTGCAGCTCGCGGTCGGGCGCCAGACGATCGTGTTCACCGACATGGTGGGCTCGACGCGCTTCTACACCCAGCGCGGCGACCCGGAGGCCTTCGTCGAGGTCCGGCGGCACTTCGACGCCATCGAGGAGATCATCGCCCAGGAGCGCGGTGTGCTCGTCAAGACCATCGGCGACGCGACCATGGTCGTGTTCACCCAGCCGCTCGCGGCCGTCCGCGCGTGCGGGGCGATCCAGCGGCACTTCCATCGTGACCGCGAGGACACGCCGATCCGCGTGCGGATCTCGCTGCACGTCGGCACGTGCATCGCCGTCAAGCTCAACAGCAACATCGACTTCTTCGGCTCGAGCGTGAACCTGGCCTCGAAGCTGCAAGCCTGCGCGGAGGCAGGGCAGGTCGCGATGTCTCGCGCGGTCTACGAGTCGCCGGGCGTCGTCGAGTACTTGGAGGGCGAGGCGCTCGAGGAGTTCGTGTTCAGCGTCAAGGCGCTGCCCGAGACCATCGACGTGACCCGCTGGGACGTGTGGACCGACGACGGCGCGGGCAGCGAGCTGTCCGCGGTGTTGATGCGGCCCAAGCTCTGACGCGCGCGTGTACAATCCCGGCCAGTGCGCGACTTCGGCCGAGCGACGAGCGTGTTCGCGGGCGCCCTGCTGAGCGCGGCGCTCGCCTGCGGCGGGCCGCAGCCCGCGGAGGAGCCGCGCGACGACGCGCCTGCGGACGAGGCCTCGGCGCGCGCGCGCGCGGACGCGCCCGCGCTCCCCGGGCAGCGCGAGGACGCGGCGGGCGAGGACGAGCTCGGCGCCGTCTTCGACGGGCTCGGGGCCGCGCTCGACGGCGAGGGTGACGAGCCAGGCGAGGTCGACGAGGCCGACGAGGCCGACGAGCCAGGCGAGGCCGACGAGGCCGACGAGGCCGACGAGACAGGTAACGTGGTCTCCGCGGACGGCTGGCTCGATCGCCAGATCGAGCCCGGTGACCGGCTCGCGATCATCCTGCGCGACGCGGGCCTCGACACCGGCGGCGTCCAGGCGCTCGTGGACGCGCTCGCGCCCCACGTCGACCCGACGCGCATCCAGCCCGGGCAGCGCTACCGCACGCGCGTCGAGGACGGCGCGCTCACGGGCTTCGAGTACACCCTCGGGCCCACGCGCTCGGTCCGCGCGACGCGGCAGGGCGACGCCTGGACGCTCGAGGAGCGCACCCGCGAGACCGAGACGCGCGTCACCGAGATCGTCGGCCGGGTCGAGCGCTCGCTGTCCGCCGCGGTGACGGCGAGCGGCGAGAGCAGCGCGCTCGTGCCCCTGCTCGTCGACCTGTTCGCCTACGACCTCAACTTCTACACGGACACGCGCGAGGGCGACACCTTCAAGGTGATCGTCGAGCGGGAGGAGCTCGACGGCGAGCTGCTCCGCTACGGCCGCGTGCTCGCGGCCGAGTACGTCGCCTATGACGGCGTCCATCGCATGTTCTCGTGGGTCGACCCGGGCACGAAGAACGAGGGCTACTACGACGAGGAGGGCCGCGGCGTGGCCAAGACCTTCCTCAAGTCGCCGCTCAAGTTCACGCGCATCTCCTCGGGCTTCAACCCCAAGCGCATGCACCCGGTGCTGCACCGGGTGAAGGGGCACATGGGCACCGACTACGCCGCGCCCGAGGGCGCGCCGGTCTGGGCCGCAGCCGACGGCACGATCACGTTTCGGGGCAAGCGCGGCGGCGCCGGCAACATGGTCATCATGCGCCACGAGGGCGGCCTGTCGACGCTCTACATGCACCTCAGCAAGTTCGCGCGCGGGCAGCGGGTCGGGCAGCGCGTCAAGCAGAAGACCGTGATCGGCTACGTCGGCTCAACCGGGCTGGCGACCGGTCCGCACCTGCACTTCGGCGTGCGCAAGGGCGGCCGCTACGTCGACCCGCAGTCGGTCGGCAACCACCGCGCCGGCGGCGTGGGCAAGCAGCACCTCGCGCGCTACAAGCGGACGATCGCGCCGCTGGTCCGGCAGCTCGACGCGCTCGCGGTGCCGGCCCCCGAAGGTTGACGCGGAGCGCGGTCACGGCGTCGCGTCGTCCCCGAGCGAGTCGCAGATCGCGGCGACCTCCTCGTAGTCCTCCGGGAAGGGCTCGAGCCGTCGGCAGCCGACGCGCGCGAGCGCCCGCGTCGGCACCGGCCACGCGCGTGAACCGTCGGGCTGACGCAGGACGACGCGGTCGGTGAGCTCGGCCACGAGCTCGCCGGACGCGGCGTCCCAGACCCTCGCGGTGTTGTCGCTGCTCGCGGTCGCGACCCGCGCCCCGTCGGGCGAGAAGCGCACGTCGGTGATCCACGCGAGGTGACCCGTGAGCGTGACGAGCGGCGCGCCGCTCGTCACGTCCCAGATCTTCGCGGTCGCGTCGCCGCTCGCGGTCGCGAGGCGCGCGCCGTCCGGGGCGATCGACACCCGCGTCAGCCCGTCGGCGTGACCGCGCAGCGCGTGGAGGAGCGCGCCGTCCGAGCTCCAGATCCGCGCCGTGCCGTCTTTGCTCGCCGTCACGACGCGGGCGCCGTCGGGGGTGTACTCCACGTCCACGACGTCGTCGCCGTGGCCCGCGAGCGTGGCCACGAGCGCGCCGGTGTGGGCGTCCCAGAGCCTCGCGGTGTCGTCGTGACTCGCCGTGGCGATCGCCGCGTCGCTCGGCGCGAACGCGATGTCGACGAGCCGCCCCGTGTGACCCCGCATGGTGACGAGGAGCGCGCCGGTGTCAGCGCTCCAGATCTTCGCCGTCTGATCCCGCGAGGCGGTCGCGACGCGCGCGCCGTCAGCGGAGTAGGCCACGGCGAGGACATCGTCTTCGTGGCCCTCGAGGATCACGCGCGTCTCACCCGTCACGGCGTCGTGGAGCCGCGCCGTGCCGTCGGCGCTGGTCGTCGCGAGCTGGGCGCCGCTCGGGGAGAACGCGACCGAGAGGAGGTCGTTGACGTGACCCGAGAGCGTGGTGCGGAGCTCGCCGGTGGTCGCGTCCCAGATCCGCGCGCTTCGATCGTCGCCCGCGGTCGCCAGGAGAGCGCCGTCGGGCGCGTACGCGAGCGACTCGAGCTGGCTGGTGTGTCCGAAGAGCGTGGCGAGCAGCGCCCCTGTGCTCGCGTCCCAGATCTTCGCGGTGTGATCCCAGCTCGCCGTCGCGAGCCGGTCTCCGCGCGGCGCGAACGCCAGCCCGTGGAGCTGGTTTTTGTGCCCCTTGAGGAGCTCGACGGGGCCGCGCGTCGCGATCCTCCAGAGCATCACGGTCTCGTCCGCGCCCGCGCTCGCGATGTGAACGCCGTCGGCGGAGGCCGCGAGCGTGTAGACCGACAGGGCGTGCCCGCGGAAGGTGGACTCCGCTTCGCCGGTCGCGGCGCTCCAGACCCTCGCGGTCGCGTCGAAGCCGCTCGTCACGATGTGCGCGCCGTCGGGCGTGTAGATCAGCCCGCCGACCCCGCCCTCGTGACCGACGAGCGCGTGGACGCGCTCGCCGGTGGCGGCGCTCCAGACGAACGCCGAGCCGTCGGCGGCGCTCGTGACGAGGCGCGCGCCGTCGGGCGCGAAGGCGACCGCCATGACCGTGTCTCCGTGGCCCGTGAGCGTCGCGACGAGCGCGCCGGTGCGCGCGTCCCAGAGCTTCGTGGTGTGGTCGGCGCTGGCCGTCGCGACGCGGACGCCGTCGGGCGAGTAGCTGACCTTTCGGACATCATCGGTGTGACCCGCCAGGAGGTGGCGCTGCTCGCCGGTGGCGGCGTCCCAGATCCTCGCGGTCGTGTCCTCGCCGCCCGTGACGAGCTGGGCGCTGTCGGGCGAGAACGCGAGCGTGTGCAGCGCTTCTCCGTGGCCGCGGAGGGTCGCGACGAGCGCGCCGGTGTGGGCGTCCCAGACCTTCGCGGTCCGATCGAAGCTGGCCGTCGCGACGCGGGCGCCGTCGGGCGAGTACCGCACCACGAAGACCTCGGACTCGTGACCGAGGGTCGCGACGAGCGCGCCGGTGCGGACGTCCCAGAGCCTCGCGGTGTGGTCGAAGCTGGCGGACGCGACGCGGCGGCCGTCGGGCGCGTACGCCAGCGAGTAGACCGCGGACGCGTGGCCCTCGAGGGGGTGGACGAGCTCGCCGGTGGCGGCGTCCCAGAGCTTCACCGTGTGGTCCCGGCCCGCGCTCGCCACGAGCGCGTCGTCGGGCGCGTAGGCGAGCGCCCAGATGATGCCCGTGTGCCCCTTGAGCGCGTGTTCGGGCTGGGCGATGATCGCGTCCTCGGAGAGCACGCGCTCGAGCCCCTCGATCGCCTCGTCCGGCGGCGCGCGGCTCCAGTCCGGCGCGAAGGCGGCGACCGCTTGCACGCCGAGCTTGAGCGCCTCTGCCTCGCGATCCTCCGGGATCAACATCGTCGCTCGCAGGCCGCGCTGCACGCTCAGCGCGAGCGTGTTCTCCTCGGCCAGGCGCCTCGCCGCCGCCTCGCTGCTGCGCGCGCGCGCCTCGTTGCCGCGCGCCAGCGCCTCTCCCCGGAGCGCGCGCGCCTCGTTCACGGCGGCGGCTCGCCACTGGACGAGCGCCGCGACGCCGAGCGCCCCGAGCACCAGCACGCCGAGCACCAGCCCGGCGGTGATCCGCTGCTGACGGGCGCGCTGCTCGCCCGTCTCGATCGCGTCGAGCATCACGCGCAGCGACTCGAAGCGATGCTCGCGCTTGACCGCCAGCGCGCGCTCGAGGATCCGCCGAAGCCACAGCGGGACCGCGACGTCGGCGGGCGGGGGCTCGCGCTCGCCCCTCGTCACGGCGTCGCGCAGCGCGGTCAGGCTCGCGCCCGCGAACGGCCGACGCCCGTACAGCGCCTCCCAGGCGGTGACGGCGAGCGCGAATTGATCCGTGCGCTCGTCGGCGACGAGCCCGAGAAATTGCTCTGGGGCCATATACGCCGGCGTCCCCAGGATCGAGCCCGCGACGGTCAGCTCGATCGAGAGCGCGCTGGTCTCGACCTCGGAGTCGAGCGCGCGCGCCCCCCCGACGTCGGCGCGCGCGAGCCCGAAGTCCATGACGCGCACGCGCCCGTCGTCGCCCAGCATGATGTTGGCGGGCTTGAGGTCGCGGTGGAGGATGCCCTCGAGGTGCGCCGCCATCACGCCGCGAAGCGCCTGCTTCAAGATCACGAGCACCTGCCGCCAGCGCGGTCGCTCCTCGCGGATCCAGTCGGCGAGCGTGCGCCCGACCACGTACTCCATCGAGATCCAGACGCGCCCCTCGTGGGTCCCGACGTCGTAGATCGCCACGACGTTGGGGTGCGCGAGCTTGGCGAGCGCCTGGGCCTCGCGCACGAGGCGAATCCTGGTCGAGTCGCCGTCGCGATCGCCGCGGAGCAGCTTGACCGCGACGGCGCGATCGAGCTCGGGGTCATGGGCCGCGTACACGAGCCCCATGCCGCCCTCGCCGAGCACGCGCAGAATCCGGAATCGGCCGATGGTCCCGCGAGGTGGGAGCTCGCGCGGGGTTTGGGAGCCACGCGGCGCTGACGACTCGTCGATCGAGCACTCGGTCTCGCGGATCGCGATGTCTCGAGCCGAGCGCTCGCCGCGTGAGCCCGACGATCGGGCGCTCTCGTCACGGCGCGCCTCCGCGATCCTCGTGTCATCGAGCGCGTCGTCGGTGCGCTCGGTCGCCGCGCCGTGGGCCGCGACGGTCTCGTCGAGCGCCGAGGGGCGTGACGCGAGCCGCGTCGCGTCGAGGGCGGAGACGCGGGCCTCGCGTCGCGTCGCGCCGTCGCGCCCAGGCGCGTTTCGAGGTCGCGTGGAGTTCAATGGATCTGTCCCGTTGGACATTTTCTTCAAGAGCGCCCGATATACCAGCGCGCGCTCGCGGCGGGTGACCGCGGGCGGCGCCGCCGCTCAGGACAGCTCGAGCGCGCCGAAGCTCAGCAGCGCCGGGCCGCGCCAGGCCACGCCGCTCACGCGCCACGCGTGGACGAGCACCGAGGGCCCGTACATCAGCGGGAGGAACGGGCGGCGCTCGTCGACGAGCGTCTGGATCGCGCGCAGCGCCGGCTTCGACCGCGTGTCGCGGTACTCAGCGACGAGGCGATCGACCTCGGGGTCGCAGATGCGCGCGAGGTTGCCGGCCTGCGCGTCCGGCTGATCGCGTCGGAGGACGCGGCGCGAGTCGAGCAGCGACTCGCAGTAGTCCGCGACGTCGTGGCTGTCCGCGATCCACCCGCCGAGCAGCATGTCGAACTCGCCGGCGCTGGTCTTGTGGAAGAAGTCGAGGCCGTCGGCGGTCTCGATCACGCGGGGTGAGAGCCCGATCGCGCGCAGCTGCTCGATCAGCACCGCGGCCGTCTTGCGCGGCCGCGGGAGGTAGTCGCGCGGCGCCCAGACCAGCTGGAGGGCGACCTCGGCGCCGGGCGCCACGCCGGCCTCGCTCAGCTCGGCGCGGGCGCGTTCGGGGTCGAAGCGGTGGGTGTCGCGCAGCTTGCCGAGCACCGGCGGCAGCATGCCCTTGGCGACATACGCGAGCGAGTTGGCGTAGGAGCTGGCGGCGAGCGCCTCGCGATCGACGCCCGACGCGATCGCGCTGCGGACCCGCGCCTGCTTCATGAGGCCGCGCTCGCAGTTGAAGAACAGCAGCGCGGTCGCCTCGCCCGGCTGAAACACCTTGCGGACGCCGCGGACGCGCTCGACGGAGTCGCGCGGGAGCACGGTCGAGAGGTCGATCTCCCCCGACGAGAGCGCCTCCTCGAGCGCGGTCGCGCGGCCGCGTCCGTCCGGTGGGAGCACGCGCACGTGGACCTCGGGGATCTTCGCGAGCGGCTCGCAGTGCTCGTTGCGGACGAGGCGGATGAGCTCGTCGGTGCACTCGGCGAGCGCGTACGGGCCGGTGCCGAGCCACGCGTCGCCGCGCGGGATCATGACCGCGTAGCTGAGGCCGCACAGCAGCACGTCGAGCTGCAGGTTCTCGCGCTTGCATTCGAAGATCAGCTCGCGCTGCTCGCAGTGGACGCGGGCGACGTGCCGCATCGGCGACTCGTTGAGCGCGCGCGCGAGCTCGGCCTCGCGCAGCGGCGAGCCGTCGGACAGGCGCAGCCGCGGACGCAGCGTGGCGACGTAGCGCGCGCCGCTCGCCGTCGGCTCGCGCTCGAAGCGATCGAACAGCACGGGCCGGGGCGGGTCGCCGGCCTCGCGCCCGAAGCGAAACGGCGAGTCGTAGATCTGGCTGAAGATGAGCCCGGTCGTCACGTCCGGCGTGAGCCGCTCCTCGAGACCGCGCGCCGGCGCGAGCACGCCGACCTTCAGCACCTGGGAATCATCGCGTGCGCCCACCGTCGGCGATGATAGCGGATCGCGTGATCGCGGTTGCGCTCGAGCGACGTCGTCCCGTGCGATTCGGCGCGCCCGCGCCGGGCGTCGGCGCGCGGCGGCTTGCTCCAGCCGCGCGCGATCACGGCGCGTTGAATTCATGATGACTGAAGGGTCATGTAGAAGTCGGCGCGTGACGGCGTTCGTCACCCGCGATACGCTCGCTTGGTGCGACGCGCGCGCTCGCTGCTGCTGCTCGGTCTCTCGCTGACGGCGGCGGCGCTGGGCTGCACGACCGCAGAGCAGCCGCCGGTCCCCGCCGCGGCGATCATCCCGATCGAGGGCTGCGGCGCGATCGTCGATCTGGACGCGCGCGGTCGTGAGCTCGTCGGCCTAGCGACCCCCGCGAGCTCGGAGTCGAGCGCGTCGGGCTGCGTGTTCACGCTCGGCCCGGACGGCGGCGCGCCGCAGCTGCGGCGCCTGGAGACGGAGGCGGACGCGGAGGCGGAGGAGCGCGCGCTCAGGCTCCTGCGGCTGCGCGTCGGCGACGACGGGATCTTCGTGGCCGGGACCTACCAGCACGGAGGCCACGGCGTCACCGTCGAGGTCCATCACCTGCGGGACGCGGCGCGCTCACGCGTCGCCGCGCACACGCTCGAGTTCGCCTCGGTCCGCGAGCGCGCGATCGGGCTCGCGCTGCCCGGCGGCGCGCCCGTGGTCGCGCTCTCGCGGACGGAGAGCAGCTCGTGCGGTACCGACCTCGATCGCGTCCCGCGGACGCTCGTGCTCACGGGGAAGCGCGCGCCTCCTTCGGAGGGGCCGCCGCGCGCGGGTCGTGTCGCGGCCGTGACCGCGCTCGACGCGGACGTGGTCGTCGCGGGCAGCCGCGGATCGTTGCCGAGCGCGAGCTACCTCGCCTACGGGCTCGATCGCGCGGCGCTCGTGAGTCGACATAACCCCCGCGGCGCGCTGCGCTGGGAGCGTGAGCTGTACGCGCCCGGCGCGGAGGAATTCTTTCGGCAGCTCGACGAGCGCCTCGCGGCGGACGGCCGCGACGCGGTCACGAGCGCGGAGCAGAGGCGCGTGGGCCAGTACACGGCGCGCGCGCTCGACGTCATCGCCGACAAGCTCCACGTGTTCGTGCTCGCGTCGTTCGGCGACACGCTCGTGGTGCAGGCGCTCGCGGCCGAGGACGGCGCGCCGAAGTGGCGAGCCCCGCTCGGCGCGGGGAGCAGCGGCGCGCTCGACCGCGTCGACCAGGGCGGCGCGGTCGGGATCAGCTACGTCCGGGAGCGCGGGGACACCTTCACCCTGGTCGCCCGCGCCGTGCTCGACGAGCGCGGTCGCGAGCTCCGCGCGGGGTCGCGGCGCGTCGAGCACGGCGGCGGCTACGGTCGCCTCGAGCTCGTGACGACGCCTTCGGGTCATGTTTGGGTCGCGCGCTCGCGCGAGGACGACGGCGCGGCGCATGCAGGCGACGCGCCGACGGCGTGGGTCGTCGACATGGGGCCCATCGTCGCCGCGTCGCGTTAACTCGATCGCGCGTCGTCGCGCCGCCTGCATGCGCGGACGCGACACGTCACGCGGGCGCGGGGGCGCCCTGGCGACGGGGCGCGAAACGCCGCGCGCACGCCTGCGCGCCGCGTACCCTCGCGCTCGCGCGAATTCGCGGGCGGACGGCGGTTCGTCGTACAATCCAGGCCCGTGCGGATTCCCAGGGGTACCTCGAGAGTGTGGCGCAGGGTCATCGACTCGGCCGCTGTTACGGTGATCGCAGCGGCCGCGCTCGTCGGCGCCGCGGCGTGCGACTCGGACGACGTGCTCGCGGAGATCGCGAAGAAGGCCGAGAACAACGCGGGCGGCGACGCCGAGAGCAGCGCCGAGCCCAGCGCCGACGCGGTCGGCGAAGACTCGGCGGACGCCGGCGAGGTGGAGGCCGTCGCGAAGCCGGACGCCGGCGCCGAGGCGGCGACGCCTCCCGCCGACAGCGAGGCGCCGCCGGACGGTGGCGACGACAGCGGCGGCGGTGAGGTCGGCGCGTTCGAGCGCTCCGAGCCGGAGTTCCACGCGACGCTCGCCAAGCTCGACGCCGCGAGCGCGTGCAAGAAGCACCTCGAGGGCGCGACCGAGGCGCGCGTCACGGTCACGATCGAGGCGAACGGGGCGGTCGCGCACGTGCGCGCCAAGCCGCCGGTCGAGGGCACGCCGCTCGGGGACTGCCTCGAGAAGACGATCAAGCCCGCGCGCTTCGTGCCGGCCAAGGCGCTGCAGATGCACGAGCACACCTACAAGTTCCGCGCGGACGGCAGCAGCAACGACGCGGCCGCGCGCAAGCCGAGCAAGGGGACCACCAAGATCCCGGAGAAGCGCTCGGACAAGGAGTTCGTCGCCAAGCTGCGCCGGCTCGACGCGGCCGCCAAGTGCAAGCAGCACGTCACCGCCGCGGTCGAGGCGCGCGTGACGATCGTCGTCGACGCCGACGGGAAGGTGACGCACGCGCGCACCCAGCCGCCCGCGAACGGCACGCCGCTGGGCGACTGCCTCGAGTCGAAGATCCTGACCGTGACGTTCACGCCGGCCGAGAAGCTGCAGATGCACTGGCACACGTACAAGTTCGAGGCCGACGGCACCGCGACCGACGCCGCGAGCAAGAAGTCGGAGAAGAAGACCGACGGCGGCGGCGGCGGCAGCTCCGGGGGCCCGAGCGCGGCCGAGGGCAAGCCGATCTACATGTCGAAGTGCAAGTCGTGCCACGGCGCCGACGGCGAGGCCAAGACGTCGATGGGCGAGAAGCTCGGGATCCCGCCGCTGAAGAAGACGCCGAAGTCGAAGATCTCGAAGATCATCAGCAACGGCGTCGCGGGCACGAAGATGAAGGCCTTCAAGGGCAAGCTGACCGACGACGAGATCGCGGCGGTCACCGCCTTCGTGAAGTCGCTGTAGGCGACGCGGGCCGCCGCGCTCAGCTCCAGACGCGCTCGAGCGCGACGAGCTCGAGCTGGCCGCTGGCGCGCGAGCGCCCGCCGAGCAGGTACCAGACCACGACGCACTCCTCGTCGGGGACGTCGAAGATCGCGAGCGCGACGAGGCGCTCGACGGCGGCGCGCACGCGCGCGAGCAGCTCGTCGCCCGCGACGTGGCGGGACCACACGAGCCGCGCGTCCGGGGTCCCGCGCGCGCTGTACTCGGCGGCCCGCGCCTCGAGGTTGGCGGCGAGCTCCTCCTCGTCGGCGTCGCGCCACCACCCGCGCTCGGGCGCCCCGACGACCAGCTCCCGGAAGCCCGCGCCCGCGCGCGGCGCCCCGCGCTCGCGCTGCAGCGCGGACCAGTCCTCCCAGACCTCCGCGCCGTCGCGCGGGAGCTCCTCGCGCGCGAGCTGCAACATGGCCCCGTGGACATCCTCGGTCGCGGGGCGCTCGAGCAGGCGCAGCGGGTGGTTGCCCGCCTCGTTGCCCATCCAGTCGAGGTGCAGCCCGCGGCGCTCGAGCGCGCGCAGCCACGGCGTCAGGCCGGCGGGCGCGTGCGCCTCGGCGACGCAGCCGAGCACGAGCGCGACGCCGCTGGGCGCCGCGCGGGCCCAGCATGCGCCGCAGCAGGCCTGGGGCGGGGGCGGCGCGGCGGCGTCCGCGAGCGCGGCGGGCGGCCTCGGAGCAGGCGCCCGAGCGCCGCCGTGTTGTGTGTCGCAAAGGACAGGCCGTCCGTGAGCGCGACGCGGCGCCCCGCCGCGGGCTGCACGCGCGAAGCGGAGCGACGCGAGCGCGTCCGCGCGGCGCTCGTGCGCGGCGCGGGCGGGGTCGGGACGGCGACCTCGGGCGGGGTGCCTGTCTCGAGCGTCAGCTCGGCGACGCGCCCGTCGGGCTCGACCGTCCACGCGCGGCCCTCGGCGCCCGTCGCCACGAGCAGCGCGTCGTCGACGAGGAGCGCGCCGACCATCCCGCCGGCGTCGCCGACGAACCACGTCTGGTGGCTCGGCTCCCGCCGGTCGACGGGCTCACGCGGCCGCAGCACGGGTCCGTACATCTTCGGCAGCGGCGCGCCGCGCCGCGTCGCGTGGTGCGTGAAGGTCAGCGAGTCCACGGGCATGGGCGCGCGGTTGTACCGCGATCGCGCGCCGCGGCCCACCGCTTCGACGGGCGGCCCCGGTGGTGTTACTGCTCGCTCGTGGAGTCCGGGCGCAAGGCGTCGTTCACGGGGACCCGGCGCGGGATGACCGAGGCGCAGCGGGCGACGACGCGTCGCCTGCTCGAGGAGCTCGCGGTCACCTCGCTGACGCACGGCGACTGCGTCGGCGCCGACGCGGAGGTCCACGCGATGGCGCTCGAGCTCGGCGTACGCCTGCGGCTGCGGCCCGCGAACCTCGAGCAGGCGCGCGCGCGCTGCCAGGGCGGCGAGCTCGTCGCGGCGCCCGAGGCCCCGCTCGCGCGCAACCGCAAGATCGTCGCCGACGGCGAGCTCCTGCTCGCCGCGCCCGGCATGATGAAGGAGCAGCGCCGCTCGGGCGTGTGGGCGACGATCCGCCACGCGATCCGCCGCGAGCGCCCGGTCTACATCATCTGGCCGGACGGGCAGCTCGAGCGCCGCTGAGGCGGGACGCGATCACGGCGGCCTGACGCCGGCGATCTCGAGCGCGCGCAGGTAGCCGGCGAGCAGCTCGTCGTCGATCGCCGGGCAGCGCACGCCGAGCGCGTCCAGGCGCGCCCGGGTGCGCGCGCTGGGCCACGGGCCCATGGCGAGCGCGAAGCCGTCGGCGGGGAAGTAGGGCAGCAGCGGCAGCAGCGCGTTCTTCGCGGGGTGCTCCAGCGGCGCGCGCTCGAGCAGCGCGGCCCGAAACTCCCCGTAGGACGCCGGCGTGACCGCGACCCCGAGGCGCCGCATCGCCGCGCCGAGCTCGCGGTAGCTCGGCGTCTGCTCGACGTTGACGAGGTGATGGACGTCGCCGACCGGATCGGCCTCGCGCAGCAGCGTGACGATCGCGCGGCTGACGAAGTCGACCGGCGTCATGTCGAGCGCGGCGTCGAGCTCGAGGTGCAGCCCGAGCTGCGCGCTGCCGACGAGGTAGCGGCTGATGAAGTCGGTCGCGTTGCTGGCTCCGCGCGCGCTGTGACCGGTGATCATCGCCGGCCGGTAGATCGTGGTCGGCAGCCCGGCGACGGCGGCCCGGCGCGCGTGCTGCTCGGCGATCCACTTGCTGAGCCCGTAGCCCGAGCTGGCCAGCGCCGCCGCGCGGGGGAGCGCGCTGTCCTCATCGCCGTCGGCTCGCGCCGCGCTGATCGTCGAGACGAGGTGCACCGCCGCGGCCGGGCCGGTCGCCGCGAGCCGCAGCAGCTCGAGGGTGCCGAGCACGTTCGCCGCGCGCAGCTGCTCGTAGCGCATGATCCAGTTCACGGTCGCGCCCGCGTGGACGATCACGTCGACGTCCGCGGCCAGCGAAGACCATGTCTCTTCAGTCAGGCCCAGGCGCGGCGCGCCGAGGTCTCCAGGCGCGACGCGCAGGCGCGCGCCCAGGCCTGCGCCACGGCGCGCCGGCGGATCGCAGCGCCGCGCGCAGCCGGGCCGCGCCTCGTCGGATGACGCGCCGCGCACCAGGCAGGTGATCGTCGCCTGTGTGCGCAGCAGCAGCTCGAGCAGGCCGCGGCCGAGGAAGCCGGTCGCGCCGGTCAGCAGCACGTGACGCGGCGCGCGGAGGGTCGCGCCTGCGCGCCGCGCAGCGAGCCCGGCGCGAAGGGCAGCGGGCGCGCGAGGTCGGCGAGCGCCTGCGCGTCGTCTCGCTCCGCGCGCGCGCCGTCGAGCCGGCGCGCGAAGTCCTCGAGCGAGCGCGCGCCGAACCACGCCGAGAGCGGGACCTCGCGCCCGAGCTGGGCCTGCAGCGTCGTCACCAGCTCGACGCCGGCGAGCGAGTCGACGCCGAGCGAGTCGTCCAGCGTCGCCGAGAGCGGCACGTCCCCCAGCAGCGAGCTGGCCACGCGCGCCACGAGCTCGCGCGTCGACGACGGCTGTGCGTTCGCGCGCGCGCGCCTGTTCGCGCTCTCGTTCGCGCTCCCGTTCGCGCTCCCGGCCGCGCTCCCGTTCGCGCTCCCGTTCGCGCTCCCGTTCGCGCTCCCGTTCGCGCTCCCGTAGAGGTCTGTCAGCGCGGCCTGGTAGTGGCGCGCGATCGCGGCGCGGTCCGGCTTGAGACTCGCGGTCAAGAGCCCGGACTCCACGGTCATCGGTCGCGCGTCGAGGTGCACCGCCGCCGGCGCCTCGTGGGTCGGCAGCCCCTGGCGTCGCGCCTCCTCGCGGAGCGCTCGCAGCACCAGCGCGGGGGCCGTTGTCGACGGGCCGGCGCGCTCGAGCTGGTCCCGCAGCGCGAGCTGATTCGGGATCACGATCGCGACGACGCACGCCTCGAGCGGATCTGCGTGGACGTACAGCTGCTCGACGAGCGCGCAGCGCAGCAGCGCGGCCTCGATCTGCTCGGGCGCGACGAACTCCCCCTGGGCCAGCTTCACCACGTGCTTGCGCCGGCCGATGATCTGGATCGAGCCGTCCTCGCGCCGCTCGCCGATGTCGCCCGTGTGGAAGTAGCCGTCGGCGTCGAGCGGACCGCGATCGTCGGGGTCGCCGAGGTAGCCCCCGAACATGTGCGGCGTGCGTACGCAGATCTCGCCGCGCGACGGCGTGTCGTCCACGCGATAACCCAGCTCGGGCGCGTCGATCAGGCGCACGTCGACGTCGCGCTGGATCACGCCGTCGACCGCGATCGTGCCGACCTCGGTGATGCCGTAGCCGTCGAGCACCCAGCAGCCTTGAAACAGGCGGCGCATGAACTCGAGCAGCGCCGGGCTCGACTTCGCGCTGCCGACCGACACGGCCTGCAGGCGCGGGCCGAACAGCGCGCGCAGCTCCGCAAGCAGCTCGTCCTCGAGCTCCGCGCGCGCGGCCTCGGGGCGCGCGCGCAGCCGCTGGACCAGCGCCTCGTGGTAGCGCGCCCGCAGCACGTCGAACACCCGCGGCACGCCGCCGACGAAGGTGGGGCGCAGCGCCGCGATGTCGTCGAACAGGCGCGCCGGGTCGCCGCTCGCGAAGCCGATCTGGCCGCCGTGGCGCAGCACCACCGGCGTCATCATGCGCTCGCTGAGGTGACTGAAGGGCTGATACGAGCAGTGCACGGCCGGCTGCACCACGCCGTAGCCGTTGAGCATTTCGTTGAACGCGCCGTGGCTGCGCATGGTGCCCTTGGGTCGGCCGGTGCTGCCGCTGGTGTAGAGCACCGAGAACAGCGCGTCACGGCGGCGACGCGTCAGCGGTCGCGGGCCGAGCTCCGCGCCGAGTCGCTCGAGCGCGGCGATCGTCTCGTGCCGCAGGCGATCGCTCGACACGCCCTCGGTACGCGTCGTCGCGCGCTCGTCGGGCAGCGGCGTCAGCTCGACGATCAGCCGCAGGCTCGCGCACTCCTCGGCGAGCTCGCGCAGCGCCTCGACGCGCCCCGGCTCGCACGCGATCGCCTGGATCCCGCACTCGTCGACGATGTGCCGCAGCGTCTCGGGCCCCGCGGTGTGGGCGAGCGGCACGACGACGTAGCCGCGCTGCAGACACGCGAGGTCGACGATCGGCCACTCGGCGCGCCCGCGCGCGCACACGCCGACGAACACCGGCGGCTGCTTCTTCAGCGCCGCGTCGCGCTCGAGCCGGCGCGCGAGGCCCGACGCCAACGCGGTCGCGCGCGCCCAGACCTCGCGGTAGCGCATCCACTCGTCGTAGCCCCCGTAGCCCTCCTGCGTGACGCTGCGGTGCGCCAGCAGCGGGCGATCGGCGAACAGCGTGACGCTGCGCAGCGCGCTCTCGAGCAGCGACGGCGCCGTCAGCTCGACCGCGAACACCTCGACGGCCGCGAGCGCGAGCGAGACCTCCTCGCGCTCGGGCGCTCGCAGCTCGATCCGCACGTAGCGGCCGACCTCGCCGACCTCGATCGTCTGGACGTCGCCGTCGAGCGCGAGCGCCGTCATCCACGAGATCACCGGCGCGCCGCTGGGGTCCTGATGCGAGTACACCTGCACGCTGGCCGCGCCCGGCCGGACCGGCGCGTGCACGCGGATCGTGTCGACGTAGTGGGAGGCGCCGAGGTTGAGCTCCCACCACGGCCGCGGCTCCGCGCGCGTCGGCGCCATCCAGCGAAACAGCGCCGTCAGCGGCCCGTCGTCGTCGACGCTCGACTGGCGCGTGTGACAGGCGTACGCGACGTCGCGCACCGCGACCGGCTCACACAGCGGCGGCGGCTCGGCGCGCGCGTACCGGTAGGCCACGAGCGCGCGCACCCGCAGCCGCGCGCCCTCCACGGCAGGCAGGCACGCGATCGGCTCGACCGCCGTGAGCGCCGCCTCGCGTCGCTCCGGCGCGCCCTCGAGCTCGAGCGCCGCGATCCACGTCTCGCGCCACGGGTGGCGGCCGCCTGGCGCGAGCCGCAGCCACACGCGCCCGGCGTGCGCCGGCGGCAGCGCGCAGCTCCACTCCGCGTGGGTGTGCTCGTCGCGGATCAGCTCGAGGCGCCGCGCGTCGCGGAAGTCTTCCGCGGTCGCGAGCTCGAGCGCGCGGTCCAGCGCCAGCGTCAGCAGCCAGGCCTCGGGCGGCGTCGTGCGGGCGACCGGCTCGGCGTCGTCAGGCATCGCGGATCACTGGCAGCGCGCTCGAGTATTCCCCACGACGCGAAGCGCCGCCAGGCGCGTCGAGCCCCTATTTTGGTGGCGACGGCGCGGGACCCGGCGCGCGTCGAGGCGCCGCCACCAGATCGGGCGAGCCGCTGCGACGTTCCGGACTGCGGGACCGCGCAGCGATCGTGGACGCGACGGCGGGAGCGCGCGATCGGACCTCGAGCGAGTCCGGTACCATGACCCGAAGGCCAGGAGTATGGAGGATGGACGACGACATGGCGGGAGTCTTGATCGGGTTGTCGGCGCTGAGGGCCATGACGCCCAGACCCGACCCCACGCTCCTCAAGCCCGCGACGCTGCCAGGCCTGGGCGCGCTCCTCCCCGAGCGAGCTGAGCTCACCCTGCAGGTCGGTCACGGGATCGCGGGGATCATCCTCGGCGAGTCGACGGTCGAGGACGTTCTCGCCCGCTACGGCGCCGACTGCAGCTGCAGCTGCATCGGCGCGGGCGCGATCCCGGGGGACTCTGCGCGAGGCCGCGAGGACCTCCGAGTCTGGCGGATCTCCTACGCGTACGACCTCGACGGGGAGCACCGGCCGGGTCGCCCGCGCAACCATACGCGCCCGCGTGGGTATCGCGTCGACAGCGAGACCCGCCGCGTCCAGGTCATCGAGGTCGGCACGTATCAAAAGCAGCTGCGCACCGCCGAGGGTCTCGGCGCCTACAGCCGCCTCGCCGACCTCCTCGAGCTGTACGGTCCGCCCGAGCGCGCCACCGTCGGCGACGAGCGCGACACCTACGAGTACGATCGTGGCATGCGCGTGGGCGTGGACCGCGAGTCCGAGGAGGTGATCGTGATCGAGCTCTACAGGCCGCGACGATGAGGAGCGGCGCGCGCCGGGGACGGCTCGCGCACGCGAGCGCGCGCGCGCGACTCAACGCCGCTTGAGCGGGGCGTTGCGCTCGAGCTTGGCCCTGCAGCCCGGCTCGAGCGTCCCGCTCGCCGTGTCCGTGTTCGTGATGCTGCCCTCCGCGTCCTGCATCAGGCAGCGCTCCTCGGGGCAGTGCGGCAGCCCGAAGGTGTGGCCGATCTCGTGCAGCGCGGTGATCCGCACCCGCCTCGTCAGGTGCGCGCGGTCCTTCACGCGCCGCCTCAGGCGCTTGCTCGAGATCACCGCCGCGCGCCCGGGCATGTGCCCCAGGCCGAAGATCCCCCAGTCCTCGTGCGGCTCGTTCGTCGTCGAGATGTCGACCTCGGTCAGCCCGAGGATCTTGGTGCCGGGCTCGCTGGCCTCCGGCAGCGTCTCGAGGAAGTCGAGCAGCCTGTCGGCCCGGTAGCGCTTGCGCGGCGGGTAGTAGGTCTCCTTGGGCAGCGGCACGACCTCCGGGTGTCGGCGGACCTCGACCGCGAACTCCTCCGCGAGGCTGCGCTCGAGGTCGGCGATGAGGTCCTCGGGGAAGCTGCGCAGGGTCACCAGCACCACCGCCCCGCGCGTGCGCGCGGCCTCGGCCTCCTCGGCATCGGCCTCGGCCTCCGCGGCCGCGGCCTCCTCGGCCTCGGCCTCCGCGTCCGCGACCGGCTCCCGCGTCGTCGGCTCGGACGCGGGCGCGGCGGGCTCCGGCGCCCCGGTCGTCTCCGGCGGTCGCTCGCACGCGAGCGCGAGCGCGAGCGTGAGGCCCACGAGCCAGGTCGAGGAGCGGCGCGCGACGTCCACGTAGGGCCGACGCGCGCGCGCGTCGCGAGATTCCCGGCTCACGGCTTGATCTCGATCCGCTGGCCGTCGCTCGTCAGCTTGGCGAGCTCCTCGCCCACCTTCGCGTTGGCCTGCGTGACGCCGTCCTCCGCCAGCTCGAGCTCCTCGCGCAGCTTGCCCAGGCGATCCTCGGCGGCCAGCAGGCGCGTGACGATCGGGCTCTTGCCCCCGCGCTCGCCGTCGCCCATGGCCTTGAGGTGCTCGCGGTAGCGCTCGATGTCCTGCTGCGCCGTCTCGAGCTTCTTGCCCACGTCGTCGCGCGCGTCCTCGGCGGTCTTGACGCCGCGCATCAGCTCGGCGGCCTTGCTCAGCACCGCGCGGCGCTCGGCCGGCACGTTCTCGGCCGCGGCCAGCTCGCGCAGGCTCGACTCGCGGATCGCCGCGCGCGAGGTCACCGTCTTCAGCGCCTCGGTGATGACGAGCGTGCGCGGCTTGTTGTCATTGGCCGCGAGGCGGAAGATCGCCAGCGGCTGATCGGCCGCGCTGTCGTAGTCGAGGCCGTCGGCGCCCTCGACCCGCGCGTTGCGGCTGATGTCGAGCGCGAGGTGGACCTCGCGCGCGCGCCCGCTGCGGTTGGTGAAGGTCAGCGTGAACTCGCGCGTGCGCAGGTAGTGCTCCTCGAGCTCGTCGGAGTAGCTCTTGTACACGACCGCCTTCGCGTGCTCGACCTTGAAGGAGTTGACCTCGCTCTCGAGCTCCGTGTCGGGGTCGTCGCCGATCTCCATAAACAGGCGCTCGCCCGGCTTGAGCCGCTCGATCGTCGACTCGCCCATGAAGCCGCCGCCGCCGAAGATGCTCACGGGGCCAGGCGGCAGCGTCTTCGCCGTGTCGTTGACCAGGCGGATCCCGTGCCGCGCCTGGTGCGACATGCTCGCGAAGCGCACGATCGGCGTGGCCTCGATCGACTCGCTGAGGAAGGGCACCATCGCCGAGCGGTGCGGCTTGAGGCTCAGCGGGCGCCGGGCCGAGTACACGAACACGGTCTCGCCCTCCTTCGCGGTCGCGCCCGCGAGCGTCGCGAGGTCGCCGAGCGTGAGCAGGTCGCTGCCCGTGGTCCGCGAGCTCGCGGCCGCCTTGGCCTGGCGGACCTGGGGGACCCGCTTGCCGCGCCCGCCGAAGCCCGCGCCGCTGCCCGAGCCGTAGCCGCTGCCCGTGCCGCTGAGCCCGCCCCAGGTGTCGGCGAAGTCGCCCCACTGCGCGTCCGGGGTCGTCACGAGCAGCTGCGGGATCGAAGAGAGCTCGCGCTCCGGCGTCTCGAGCCCGCGCCGGTCGTAGCGCGGCGCCGCGAGCGGGAACAGGAACGAGTCCGGGCGCCCGTTGACGAGCTCGAGCGCGATCTCGTCCCAGGCCTCGTCGGTGTCGTTGTGAACCAGCGCCCAGCCCTGCAGCGTCGACGCGCCCGCGTCATCGAACACCAGGCGGAAGCTCGTGCGCCAGATCGGCGCCTCGGCGAGGTAGCCCAGGCGCACCGGCCCCTGCGTGCTCGCGTCCAGCGTCATCGTCGTCGACGTCTGGTAGCCGGTGGTCTCCTGGGCCTCGAGCGCGGCCTCGAAGCGCCGCCGCTGCGACGCGTCGATCGGCCGCAGCGTGTCGATCGCGGTCGCCGGGACGCGCGTGAACTCGCCGTCCTGGGTGTAGAGCGTGACGAACAGCTGCGGGCTCGGCTTGACCGCCGCGTCGCTCGCGTCGTCGTCGTCGCCGCGCGCGCGCTTGCCCGAGGATGACGCTTCGGACACATAGCCGACCTCGCCCGGCGCGATCTCGGCGACCTCGACGAGGCGCCCGCGGACCCGCGCGCCGTCGACCCGCAGCTCCACCGACGCGCCCTTGAGCGTCTCGAGCAGCGCGCCGTAGCTGAGGTCCTCATCCGCGTCCGGCGGCAGCCCGGCGCGCGCGCGCGCGACCGCGGGGCTCAGCCGGCTGTTGAAGGAGATGTCCTCGACCGAGCCGTCGCGGCTGAGCACCACCAGGCTCTTGATCGCGTCGTCGAGGTGGGCCGACGGCACCGGCAGCGCCGCCCCGTCGCCGCGCAGCTCGCCGGCGCGTTCGAAGTAGCCGACGCCGGACTCGTAGAGCCGGACCTTCGCCAGCGGCAGCACCGGCGCGTCGGGCTGACGCGCGCCGGGGGCGTCGGCGTGGGCGCAGCCCAGGCCCGCGCCGAGCGGCGTCAGCAGCAGCGCGCCCAGCAGCGCGCCGCGCAGGCGCGCGGGCGTGGTGCGCGTACACGCGGAGGACGGCGCGGGAGCGGAGGAGGAGGTCGATGAGGAAGCGGAGGAGGAAGTCGATGAGGAAGCGGAGGAGGAAGTCGATGAGGAAGCGGAGGAAGGAGCGGAGGAAGGAGCCGAGGAAGGAGCCGAGGATCGCGGTCGCACGAGCTCGAGGGACAGCCCTCGCCGGAAAAGGTTCCCGCGCGCGCGGCGGAGCGCGGCCGGGTATCGCCGAGCGGAGCGGTCGAGCGGAGCGTCGTGCATGTCGTCGATGTATCACGGGCCCCGCCGGGCGGCGCACGAAGCCGGTCGCCGCGCGTCGTCGCGCGCGCCAGGGCGCTGGCGCGCGTGATACCGTCGGCCGGATTGGTGCGCCGATGTACGTACGCCGTCGATTCACGCTCTCGATCCTGTTCTCCACCCTGCTCCCGCGGCTCGCGATCTCGGGCCCCTGGGCGCTGATCGTCTACGTCCTGTACTCCTGGGGCGGCCTCACGCTCCTCCGGCTGCCGTTCCTGCCGATCTCGACCATCGGCATCGCGGTCTCCTTCTACGTCGGCTTCAAGAACAACTCGGCCTACGACCGCTTCTGGGAGGGGCGCAAGATCTGGGGCGGCATCGTCAACGCCAGCCGCACGTGGGCCAACGCGGTGCTCACCTACGTCCCCGCCGGCAAGGCCGAGGCGCGGCGCGAGCTGCTGTACCGACACCTCGCGTGGATCAACGCGCTGCGCATGCAGCTGCGCAAGACCTCGCGCTTCCTCGAGCCGAACACCGCGCGCACGACCAAGCGGCGCATGCGGCTGCACGCCGACCACATGCGCATGGACTGGAGCGCCGAGCTGCGCCCCTTCCTGTCCGCGAGCGAGCTGGCCGAGGTGACCGCGCGGGCCAACCCGGCGACCCAGCTGCTGCGGGCCCAGGCCGAGCGGCTCCGCGAGCTGCACGGCGCGGGCGCGCTCGACCTGTTCCACCAGATCGACCTGATGGGCGTGATCAAGGAGCTCTACGGGCTCCAGGGCAAGGCCGAGCGCATCAAGCACACGCCCTTCCCGCGCATGTACGCCAACACCAGCCGGATGTTCACGAAGGTGTTCGTCACGCTCGTGCCCATGGGGCTGCTCGACGTCTTCGGCGCCAACCACCGCCTGACCGAGATCACCTGGGACGGCGTGTGGCCGGTGCTGCCGATGATCGTCTGCTCCGTGTTCATCGCCTGGGTCTTCAACCTCATGGAGGGCATCGGCGACGCGACCGAGGACCCCTTCGAGCGCAGCATCAGCGACGTGCCCATGAACGCGCTGTGCCGGACCATCGAGATCGACGTCCGCGAGATGCTCGGCGAGACCGAGCTGCCCGAGCGCGAGGTCGCGATCGACAACATCCTCTACTAGCCCGAAGCGAGCGCGGCCACGCGGGCGTGTCGAACGCACGCGCCCTGCGGGCGTCGGGCCGCCGTGGTGCGCGGCGCTGACAGATCGGGCGCGCCGGGCAGTACACTCCGGGCACCATGCAGGGAAAAGTCTGTCTGATCACGGGCGCGAACTCCGGGATCGGCCGCGAGACGGCGCGCGAGCTGGCGCGTCGCGGCGCGACCGTCGTCATGTGCGCGCGCGATCGCGGTCGCGGCCAGGAGGCGGTCGACGACGTGAAGCAGAGCACCGGCAGCGACGCGGTGACGCTGCTCGAGCTCGACCTCGCCTCGTTCGCCTCCATCCGCGCTGCGGTCGCGCGCTTCACCGCGAGCCACGAGCGGCTCGACGTGCTCATCAACAACGCGGGGCTCGTGCTCGGCGATCGCCGCATGACCGCGGAGGGCTTCGAGTCGACCTTCGGGGTCAACCACCTCGGGCACTTCCTGTGGACGACGCTGCTGCTCGACCTGATCAAGCGCAGCGCGCCCGCGCGGATCATCAACCTCGCCTCCGAGGCGCACCGGATGAGCCGGGGGCTCGACATGGACGACCTGATGTTCGAGCGCCGCAGCTACAACGGCTGGCGCGCCTACGGCGACAGCAAGCTGGCGAACATCCTGTTCACCAGCGAGCTCGCGCGCCGGCTCGAGGGCACCGGCGTCGTGGTCCACGCCGTGCACCCCGGCGTGGTCGGGACGGGCTTCGGGCGCGACGGCGACGTGGGCGGCGTGGTCGGTTGGCTCATCAAGCTCGCGGGGCCGCTGCTGCTGACCTCGGCCAAGGGCGCGCGGACCTCGATTCACGTCGCCACCAGCGACGAGGCCGGCGAGCGCACGGGCCTGTACTGGGCGAAGTCGCGGACCAAGCGGCCGACCCGCTTCGCCCAGGACGACGAGGCCGCGCGCCGGCTGTGGGAGCGCAGCGAGGCGCTCGTCGCCGAGGCCGCGGCCTGATCGCTGCTGCGCGCAGGGGTCGCCTCGCGGCGCCTCCTCGGCCCCGTCGGTGAACGCGCCGACGGGCGTCTGCTCGTCGGCACGATCCCGTTCAACCTGGACGTAGTCCAGGCGAAGAACTCGAGGAATTTTGGTGCATCGCGGCCGTGGGCGAGTCGGAGGTCTCGGATCGGGAGGTGGGCGCGGATACGGCGACGGCGGCGAGAGTGGGTGTCGTTTTGTTCATGTCGATCAGCGCACGTCTCGCGCGTAGTGACACTCATGTAGATTTCCCGCGCGTCGCCGGCGCGCGCACAACTGTGTGTATCGTCATGAAAATTCGGGTATCTCGCGGTCATGTTGCAGCGAATCAATTTATCGGCGACCGCGTCCACGCGCGCGATGCATAGCTGTTTTTCACGGACATCGACCCTCCTGCTCACGGTGGCCGCCGCGACCCTCCTCGGCGCGTGCGGAGACAGCTCGAGCGGTTCGGGCGAGACCACGGAGTCGGGCACCGCCGCCACCGAGGCGTCCGCCGGGACCGACGGCGGGAGCGACTCATCGGCCGCGAGCGCGGGCTCCGAGGGGAGCCAGACCGACTCGGGCACGGGCGACTCGGGCGACACGAGCGACACGGGAGAGCCTGACGAGCCCCACGCGCAGGGGACCATCATCCTCGGCGAGAGCCACCCGGCCGGCGGCGGCTCGTCGGTCCCCTTCGTCGCCGCGAGCTTCGTGCCCAACGTCGAGGGCGGCGGCGCCGGCGGCTGCTGGGAGACGGTGCAGGGCTGCAAGATCGCGCTCACCCCCGACTGCGGTGACGGCTGCAACGCCGACGAGTACTGCGCCTTCGACGACAGCTGCGGCTCGACCTGCGCGCGCCTGTGCGACGCCTCCTGCGGCGCCGACGAGGTCTGCTACTTCCCCGCGCCCGACAGCCCGGCGTGCAAGAAGATCGAGCCCTTCGACGCCGGCGCGCTCACCTTCCTCGGCACGCCGATCCCGATCAACCTGTTCCCGCCCTACGCGTTCAGCGGCGACAGCGGGACCCCGTTCTCGCCGGGCGGCGCCGGCTCGGTCCAGGCCTCGGGGGCGACCGCCGCGGGCTTCGCCTCCTTCGAAGTCGCGTTCACCGGCACGCAGTTCATCCAGACCTCGCCCTCGCTCGACAAGCTCGGCATCGGCGACGTGTTCGGCGACGGACCGCTCCCCGTGCGCTGGCAGGCCGGCGACGGCGAGGTCGAGATCACGGTCTCGGTCACCGGCGACGACTTCTCCTCGGGACAGGTCACCTGCGAGGCCGACGACGCGAGCGGCTCGTTCGACGTCCCGCGCGCGGCGCTGCTCGCCGCGGTCGACGGCGCGGGGCTCTCGGGGGTCTCCGTCTCGATCCGGCGCGCGCGCACGGACCGGACCAAGCACCTCATGACCAAGGGCGAGCTCACCGGCGTCACCGTCGAGCCCGAGGGCTGGGTCGACGTCGTCACGATCTCGACCGAGAGTCACACCTTCATGGGCTGCCAGCCCGGCGAGTCGTTCTGCGGCGACAGCTGCATCGACACGCAGTGGGACGACGACAACTGCGGCGGCTGCGGGGAGTCCTGCCCCAACGGCGACAGCTGCAACGACGGCGCGTGCAACGGGGTCGACTCGTGCAACGCGTGCGCTGAGGACTCGGCGACCGGCGACTGCAAGGCGGTCAACGACGCCTGCGCCGCCGATCCGCAGTGCGCCGCGCTCGACGCCTGCCTCATCCCCTGCCAGACCCAGGACTGCGTGCAGGAGTGCGCGAACATGTACTCCGACGGCATCGACCTCTACAACGAGACGGTCTACTGCATCTGCGAGGACGCGTGCGTGCTCGAGTGCGCGGGCCTGTGTAGCTGAGCCGCGCAGCGGACCCCGGGCGCGCGACGGCGCGCCCGGGCTACGCCGGGCGCACGCGCACCGCGATGTCGTAGAACACCGCGCCGCCGCCCATGTCGGTCTCGTCCTGCGGCGTCAGCTCGTTGACCCCTCGGCCGTCCGGCGTGTCGCGGGTCCACCAGATCCCGGGCGCGAGCACGGTGCCGCGGACCACGTCGCTCGTCACGCGCGCCGGCAGCTCGACGCGGCCGACGCTCGACTCGACGACGACCGACGCCCCGTCGACGACGCGGCGCGGCCCCGCGTCCTCGGGATGTATCAAGAGACAGGGCGCTCGCTCGCGCCGGCGCAGGCGCTCGACGTTGACGAAGCTGCTGTTGAGGAACGAGTGGGCCGGCGGCGAGATGCAGCACAGCGCGCCCGGGTCGCCGCGCGTCACCGCCTCGTAGGCCGGCGGCGTGTAGTCGGGCACCGGCTCGTAGCCGTCGTCCTGCATCGTCTGGCTGTAGAACTCGCACTTCCCGCTCGGCGTCGGGAAGCCGCCCTCGGCGAACGGCAGGTAGGGCTCGGGGAGCGCGAGGCGGGCGAAGCCGTTCTCGAGCAGCCGCGCCCAGGTGATCGACGCGAAGCTCTCGTGCGTCTGCGCGGCCACGAAGCGCTCGAGGATGGTCTCGTCGTCCTCGTCGAAGCAGGGGTCGCGCAGCCCGAGCGCGCGCGCGAGCCGACGGAAGATCTCGGAGTTCGGCAGGCTCTCGCCGACCGGCGGGATCGCGGGGCGGTTGAGCGCGAAGTACAGGTGCCCGTACGCCTTGTGCGCGTCCCAGTGCTCGAGCTGGGTCGTCGCCGGGAGCACGTAGTCGGCGAGCGCCGCCGTGTCCGTCATGAAGTGCTCGAGCACGACCGTGAACAGGTCCGCGCGCCCGAGCCCGCGGCGCACCGCGGCGAGATCCGGCGCGACCGCGGCGGGGTTGCAGTTGTAGACGAGCAGCGCCTGGACGGGCGGGCCGGCGTCCGCGGCGGTCGGCGTCGGGTCGACCGGCCGCGGCCGGTACAGCGCGCGCGCGCGGATCGCTGGCTCGAGGGACAGCGCGTCGCCGAGCCGGATCATGTTGAAGGTGCGCGGCGGCGGGCCGCCGCGCGCCGCGAGCAGATCGGGTCGATCGAGCCCGCGCCGATCGAGGTGAAAGCTGCCGCTGCTGCTGAGCAGCAGGCCGCCGCCGCGCTCGCGCCAGCTCCCGATCAGCGCCGGCAGGCAGGTGATCGCGCGCACCGCCATGCCGCCGCCGCGGTGACGCTGCAGGCCGTAGTTGACGCGGATCGCCGCCGGGCGGACCGTCGCGTAGTCGCGCGCGAGCCGGGTGATCGTCGCCTGCGGCACGCCGGTGATCAGCTCGGCGCGCGCCGGGTCCCACGACCGCACGCGCTCGCGCAGCGCGTCGAAGCCGACGGTGTGGCGCGCGACGTAGTCGCGGTCGTGCAGGCCCTCGTCGATGATCACGCGCATCAGCGCGAGCGCGAGCGCGGCGTCGGTGCCCGGTCGGATCGCGATCCACTCGTCGGCCGCGCGGGCCGTGCGGGTGTTCGCGGGGTCGATGACGATCACGCGCGCGCCCTGCTTGCGCGCGCGCGTGATCAGCGGCCACAGGTGCATGTTGCTGGTCAGCGTGTTGCTGCCCCAGATCACGACCAGGCGCGCGCGCGCGAAGTCCAGCGGGTCCATCCCGAGCGCGCGCCCGGTCGTGTAGCGGTGTCCCCAGCCGCCGGCCTCGGCGCAGATCGTCCGCGCGAGCTGGCTCGCGCCGAGCGCGTGCCAGAGCCGCGAGGCCGCGCCCTCGCCCTGCAAGAGGCCCAGCGTCCCGCCGTAGGAGTAGGGAAGTATGGCCTCAGGGCCATGTCGTGGATCGTCGATGATCGCGCGCAGGCGCGCGCTGATCTCGGCGATCGCCTGGGTCCACGAGATCGGCGTCAGCGCGCCGCCTGGCTCGCGCCGCAGCGGCGTCCTCAGGCGCTCGGGGTGATAGGTGCGCTCGAGGTAGCGGTCGACCTTGCCGCACAGTCGCCCGGCGGTGAGCGGGTGGTCTGGGTGGCCCCAGAGGTCGAGCGCGCGCTCGTCATCGCGCGAGACCGCGACCTCCCAGGCGCAGGTGTCGGGGCAGTCGTGCGGGCAGACGCCCGTGATCACGCGCGTGCCGGGGTCGGTGCGGTGCTCGTCTCGGCGTGACATCGGTCGGCGGGCTCAGGGTAGCAGACCCGCGCGCGCGTACGCGCTACAATCCCGCAGTGCGCCGCCTCGTAGCGACGTCCCCGCGACGCCACGCGTCGCGTGGAATACTCGAGCCACCCGGTCCGCCGCGCGACGGCGTGGCCGCGCGCTCGCCTATTACCTGTCCTTGAGTGAAGTTGGTTATCCGCATGAAGCCCTCGACGCGCCCGCCGCCCCTGACGCTCCCCACGCTGCTGCTCTCGGCGGCGCTCGCCGTGACGGCCTGCGGCGACGGCCAGGGCGAGGACACCGAGAGCTCGACCTCCGCCAACTCGGAGAGCTCGAGCGAGAGCGTGGGCCCCGGCACCACGGACGACCCGGGCCCCAAGCTCGAGCCGCTCACCTGGGAGACGAGCCTCGAGGTCGGCGAGGAGGTCGGCTCGTTCTTCGGGATCTGGGGGACCGCGGCCGACGACATGATCGCGGTCGGCGGGCAGTTCGACGCCGGCGTGATCTACCGCTACGACGGCGAGAGCTGGGCGCCGGACACGATCGGCTTCCCCGTCCCGCGCCTCAACTGGGTGCACGGCGTCGACGGTCACGTCGTCATCGTCGGGCACTTCGGCTTCGCGCTGCACCTCGACCCCGACGGCAGCTGGGTCCGCGACATGACCCCCGACGATCAGGCGCTGTGGGGGGTGTGGGGCGCGGCGGCCGATGACCTCTGGGCCGTCGGCGGCTCCGGCGGCAACGACCTCCCCCCGCTGGTCCTGCACTACGACGGCGAGGCCTGGAGCGAGTTCCCGCTGCCGCCGCTGGAGAGCGAGGGCGGCGCGCTGTTCAAGGTCTGGGGCACGGGCGCCGACGACGTGTTCGCGGTCGGGGACCGCGGCCTGGTCGTGCACTTCGACGGCGGCGCCTGGGTCGAGGAGACCTCGACCACGCTCTCGTCGATCATCGGCGTCTGGGGCCACCCGGACCACGACGTCGTGATCGCGGGCGGTCGCGCCACGGGCGTCGTCGGGCGCCGCACGCCGAACGGCTGGTTCAGCCAGCGCTACGACATGCACGAGGGCTTCGACGGCGTGTTCGTCGACGCCGACGGGATCGCGACGGTCGTCGGGATCCGGGGCTTCGCCGCGCGCTTCCTGCCCGGCTCGCTCGAGTTCACCCAGGACGAGACGCCGACGATCCTCGAGCTCCACAGCGTCTACGGGCTGCCCGACGGGCACCAGTTCGCGGT
Organism: Myxococcales bacterium; assembly: GCA_020633295.1. Classification (GTDB taxonomy): domain Bacteria; phylum Myxococcota_A; class Polyangia; order Nannocystales; family Nannocystaceae; genus JACKDW01. The sequence goes on from JACKDW010000003.1 coordinate 341,404, forward strand.
CGGCGGCTTCTTCAATTCTTCGCCGTACTACGGCGTGATCCTCAAGCGCCCGCCGCCGCCCGCGGGCTGACGGCGCGCGGCCCAGCGCGGGTCGCTCGCGCGCCGATGTCCGCGTTTGTAGTCAGCGGTCGTTGGGGACATGTCAATTGAGACCTGTTCGATCGGACCGGCTTAGTCGGGCGGCGATCTCGCCCGCCTCCCACCCGGGCGCCCGGGCGCCCAGCTCCGGGCGCGCCCCGCCGGCGCGGACGTCGGCGAGCGCCCGCGCGGCGCGCGTGGTTCTGCGTGGCCGAGACGCGTGATAGAGTGCGGCCATGCCTTACTCGTCGTCGCGCCGCTCGAGGGATACCGGTCTATGTCTGGGAATATGCGTGATCTCGGCGATCGCGCTCGGGGCCTGCGGGGACTCCGACGGCGTGACCGAGACCGACTCGAGCCCGACGACCTCGAACTCTGACAGCGGCGAGACCACGGGCTCGACCTCGCCCAGCTCCGGGACGATGACCTCGAGCGACGCGACCGCGGGGCCGGGTACCGACACCGGCAGCGAGACGAGCACCACCGACACCACGGACACCACGTCGCCGAACACGACGAACCCGAACACGACCGAGCCGATCGAGACGAGCACCACCGGGCCCGTCTGCCAGGACGGCGAGATCTCGTGCCAGGCGGGCGCCGAGCTGCACTGCGAGGGCGGGGAGTGGGGCGCGCCGATCGCCTGCGCGATGGGCTGCATCGACGGCGAGGGCTGCATCCCCTGCGAGGAGGGGGAGAAGATCTGCGACGGCGACGCCGAGCAGACCTGCGAGGGCGGGGAGTTCAGCGACCCGGCGCCCTGCGACGACGTGTGCGTCGACGGGGTCGGCTGCGCGCTGTGTGAGCCCGGCGCGAAGAAGTGCGAGGGCGGCGACTCCTACGTGTGCGCCGAGGACGGCGCGCAGTGGGAGCTGCTCGAGATCTGCGACCCCGTGCAGGGCGTGTTCTGCAACGAGGACGTGGGCGTGTGCGACGGCGTGTGCGCGGTCGAGAACCTGCAGCTCGACTACATCGGCTGCGAGTACTACGCCGTGGTCACGCAGCACTTCGAGGCGGCGATCCCCATCACCAACCCGTTCAACGTCTCGATCTCCAACACGACGAACCAGGTCGCGAACGTCAAGATCAGCGGCGGCGCGCTCAACAACCCCATCGACGTCAACGTCGCGGCCAACTCGGTCGCGCTCGTGCCGCTGCCCTGGGTCGACGCGCTCTACGAGGGCACCGGGCCCACCGTGCTCGCCGAGAACGGCGGCTACTGGATCCGCTCCAACCGGCCCGTCACCGTGGTGCAGTACAGCCCGCTCCAGGCCGACGACACCAACGACGCCTCGCTGCTGCTGCCGACGAACGCGTGGGACAAGGACGTGCTGGTCGCCGCGTTCCCGGCCTGGGTCGATCCGGACTTCCCGCAGGTGCAGCTGCCGGGCTTCTACGCCGTCGTCGCGAGCCGCGACAACACGACCGTGACGCTGAGCCCCTCGGCGACCGGCGGCGACGTGCAGCCCGGCGCCGGCGTCTCCGGCAACGGCACCGGCGAGGTCATGCTCAACCGCGGCGACGTCCTCCAGGTCGTGTCGAAGAAGAACGCCGGCGACGTCACGGGCACGATCGTCTCCGCCGACCAGCCGATCTCGATCATCGCCGGCCACACCTGCACCGAGGTCCCGCAGAACGTCAACACCTGCGACCACCTCGAGGAGTCGATGCCGCCGATCGTCGCGCTCTCGAAGGAGTACGTGATCGTCCCGCCGGCGCAGGTGCCCAACGACAACCTCGACAAGGCCCAGGTCGTGCGCGTGGTCGCGACCGAGGACGACACCGAGCTGGTCTTTGAGCCCGATCAGGGCGTCAACACCTCGCTCGCGAACGCCGGCGACTTCGTCGAGATCCCGATGACGACCAACAAGTTCATCGTCTCGTCCGAGAAGCGGATCCTCGTCGCGCAGTACATGGTCAGCGCGGGCGCGGGCTTCGGGCAGAGCGACCCCTCGATGGTGCTGGCCGTCGGCGTCGATCAGTGGCGCGCCGACACGCTGTTCCACGCCCCGGTCACCTGGCAGGCGAACTACGCCGACATCATCGCGCCGCAGTCCGCGAGCGTCTCGGTCGACGGCGTCACCGTGCCCGACAACGCCTTCGACGACATCCCCAACACCGACTACAAGGTCGCGCACGTCAACCTCGACAACGGCGGGGACGGCAACCATATGGTCGAGGCCGACGAGCCCGTCAGCGTCTCGGTCTACGGCGTGCAGAGCTTCGGCAGCTACTGGGCCGTCGGCGGCCTCGATCTCGAGCACTTCTAGGCCCGTCGCCGCCGCGAGCGATCGACCGGGAGGAGCGCGCGACGCCGCCCGCGTGCACGCGGGCGGCGTCCATCAGCGGAGGCGCCTCAGCGCCCGTCGTCGTCGCGAGCGGGCGGGCGCCACCCGGGGAAGCGCTCCTCGAGCGCGGAGCGGTTGAGCGTGCGCAGCAGCGGCTCGAGCGCGTCGTCGAGCGCGTCGTCGAGCGCGCGTTGTCGCGGCGGCGCCTCGGCGCGCGGCGGCCCGCCGCGCGTCGGCGGCGACGGTGGTGCGGCGCGTGTCATCGAACGCGGGCGCTCGATCGTCGCGCTACTTCTTGTCGCGGATCGGCAGCTTCGGCGGCGGCGGCACGGTCGGCTCACACGGCTCTCCGTCGCTGCAGAGGTCGTCCGGGCCGAGGTTGTTCACGGCGCTCTCGAGGTCGCAGGCGCTGGTGAACAGGCCGGCGGAGAGCAGCAGCGCGGAGGTCAGGAGGAGCGTGCGGGGGCGTCGAGTGGTGGTGTTCATGGGACGTCGCTTTCGTGGCCCCCGCGCGGGGGGGCGCGAGGGGATGTGCGGCTCGGCGAGCCGGAGATCGGGTTGATCGCTAGATGTCTCGATGGACAGGTAGCGGTGTCGCGTCACCGGGCGCGCCCTTCGCGAGCTCGAGGGCTGCGCGGGGCGTCGCGGTCAGCGGGTTCACTCAAATAGACACCGCGAGCTCGAGAAAGGTTTTGCCGCGCGCTCCACAATTCACGGCCCCTCGCGGACCCACACCGCCGTATACGGGCGTCTCGCGGTCGCCTCGCATTGCCGCGAGAAGCGACAAAGCTGCCCTGGAATATGCCAGTCGCGCGATGAATGTCTGGATTCTCGACCCGCGCGCGCGCTTGAGGGCGCGGACGCCGACCCGCCCGCCGGCGTCGTGGTTTCGCGGCGTCGCGTCAGGGAGGGTCGTGAACCCCTCGAGCGCGGCGGAAATTTGCGCCTGGTGAGATCCCGCGACGCCGCGACGCGTCGGAATGACCGCGCGGCGCCACGCGTAGCGGGGTTATGACAGGCTGGCGGGATTCGGGAGGATCGCGGGAGGTCGCGAAGCGTGCGCTGCTCGGCGCGGTGTGGCTCGCGCCGCTGCTGCTCGCGGCGGGGCTCGAGCTGGCGCGCGCGCCGGCGGGGGAAGGCGAGTGCGCCTCACCGGAGGCGCCGGAGCTCCTCGAGATCGAGGTACCCGAGCAGCCGGCGGAGACAGGGCCTGGCTGTCCGCCCCCGCCGACGGCGACGATGTCCCCAGCGCCGCCGAAGGCGGAGACGCTCGAGGCGTCACCGGAGGCGCCGGGGCCGTTGATGTTCGTGCTCGACGGGCGCGTGCTGATCGACACCGACGCCGACCCCGAGTGGGGGCGCGGGCGCGCGCGCGCGGACGCGCGCGGCGCTGGGCCGGCGCGTTCGGTGCGTCGCGCGGCCGCGCGAAAATCTGTCCCCGAGGACTTGTGGAAGCTCTCCGGCGAGCGGGTCGTCCTCTACGGCCCGAGCGGGCGCGTCTGCGAGGGGCGGCTCGACGCGCTCTCGATCGCGGCGCGCTACTCCGGCGAGCTCGAGCTCCTCTATGAGGAAGAGGCGCGCCTCGGCGGCGACGGGGTGTTCGACGAGGCCCGCGACGCCGGCGTCCGGCTCGCGCGTCGGGTCGACGAGCGCATCTACGAGGACGGGCCGTGGTCCCTCGAGGCCGCGCTCGCCGACACGCGCGGCTCGTGTGACGGCGCGCTGTGGGCCCGGTTGGCGACGGACCTCGAGCCCGCGATCTACACCACGAGCGCCGCCGGCTCGCCCGACGAGCGCGCCGCGGGGGCGTGGGACGCGGTCACCGAGCTCGCGGCCTTTCGCGAGCTCCGCGACGGGCACGTGACCTTCTCGCAGGAGCTCGGCGCGAGCCCGCCAGAGGCCGAGGCCGCGTGGGCGCGCTTCGTCGCCGAGGAGCGACGGGTGCAGCGCTGGCGCGACCCCGCGAGCGGCGACACGCTCGTCACGGTCCAGCTGGGCGCGCCCGGCGTGCCGAGCTGCGGCGAGTTCGACGGCACGCTCGCGGCGCTGCTGCGGGCCCACGGCGACGGCGGGTTCGAGCTCCTCGAGGCCGAGCTGGGCGCGCGGCCGATCGCGATCTTCGATCGCGATCACGACGGCGCGCCGGAGCTCATCGTCAGCTCGGGCATCGCGATCGAGCTCGAGCTGCTCGAGCGCGACGACGACGCGTACGACGTCGTCGATCAGGTCGAGGTGCCGTTCTTCGGCTGCCCCTGCTAGGCGCGCTACGACGGCTCGCCGAGGACCACCGCGCGCCAGTGCTCGATCTCCTCGAGCGTGGGCGGCGTGAACGCGCCGCCTGGCTCGCGGCTGCGCGACGCCGCGGGCTGGGCGTAGCGCAGCAGACGGGCGAAGCGGGCGTGGTCGACGGTGTCCTCGGGTCGCACCGACGCCATCGCGCAGTACAGCGCCAGGTCGAGCAGCACCGGCGTCCACTCACCGGCCTCGGCGCGCGCGAGGATCGTCTCGATGGGATGTCCGGGGGGACCGATGAGCGCGCCGAGCACGAGGTCGATGGCGAGCGTGATGGGACTTGCGGGCATGACTCGAGTGTGTAGCACCGCGACGTGACGTCGCGGCGCGCTCAGGACGACCTGCGTCGAGGCTCCGTCGCGCCGGCTCGCGGCGGCGCGCGCGACTCCGCCACGCCGCGAGCGCGCCGCTGTGGCGCCGCGACGTGTCGCACGCGGCACGCCACACGCGGCACGCGCGTGACCGTCTCGAGGGGCGCTCGCGCGCTCGCGGGGCCTTCGCGGCGCGCGCGGACATGCGGCCTGTAGGCGCATGCGGTAGTCTCACGACACGCGAGGAGCGCGCCGCGAGACCGCGAATTCCCGGGAGTAGCTCGACCGAGGCGCAGGCGCGTTGAAGCGACATGAGGAACCGCGAGGTAGGGCTTGGGATCGAAGACGCCAGCACGTAGCCGTTCGCCCTATATCGTCAACCGCTGGTACGACTGGGCGTTCTTCCTGTTGCCGCCCACGCTCGCGCTCGCGCTCGGGATGTTCATCTCCGGGCGCCCGGTCGCGACCGAGGACTTCATGTTCTTCGACCAGGAGGTGACGCGCTCGGACCTGTTCATCGGGGTCTTCATCCACGCGCACCTGTTCGCGGTGTTCTTCCGCAGCCACGGCAACCCGGACATCCGCAAGCTGCACCTGTTCCGCTTCTTCGCCGTCCCGGTCCTGCTGATCACCGGGATGATGCTGTCGTCGTGGGTGCTGATCACGGCCTCGGTGCTGGCGACCTTCTGGGACGTGTACCACTCGGGCCTGCAGACCTTCGGCTTCTCGCGCATCTACGACAGCAAGCTCGGCAACGACTCGCAGGTCGGGCGGCGGCTCGACTGGTGGCTCAACCATCTGCTGTACGCGGGGCCGATCCTCGCCGGCGCCGTGATGATGGACCACTTCGAGGACTTCAACGAGTACGAGATGGTCGACTCGGTGGGCGCGGCGTTCTTCACCGAGGTGCCCGCGTTCATGGAGGGCAACCACGCGTACTTCACGTGGGCGGTGCTGGGCGCCGGCCTGCTGTTCCTCATCTACTACGTCCTCGCCTACTGGCGGCTCGCGCGGCGCGGCTACCAGGTCTCGTTCCACAAGGTGTTCTTGCTCGTCACGACCGGGCTCTGCTCGATCTACTCGTGGGGCTTCAACAGCTGGGGCGAGGCGTTCTTCATCATGAACTTCTTCCACGCGCTGCAGTACTTCGCGATCGTGTGGGCCTTCGAAGGCAAGCACATGACGAAGATGTTCGGCCTGAACCTCTTCCCGACGCGCTGGCGCGCGCCGCTGACCCTGCTGCTGTTCCTCTCGATCTCGGCCGCGTACGGCGTGTTCGTGCAGGCGCTCGACACGAGCGTCACCTTCCTCTGGGGCCTGACGCTCGTCGTCTCGCTGATGCACTTCTGGTACGACGGCTTCATCTGGTCCGTGAAGAAGAAGCAGGTGTGAGCCGCGACGGCTCGTCGCGCCTGGACGCGCGCCGCGTCGTTAGCCTGGCGCCGCGACGTCAGCCTGGCGCGCGTCGCTACGCCGCGACGGCCTTGTAGATCGCGTCGAGCAGCGGTCCGGGCTTCACGGGCTTGGTGACGTAGTCGTTCATGCCCGCCGCGAGGTGTCGCTCGCGCTCGCCCTGCAGCGCGAGCGCCGTGACCGCGACGATCGGCGTCGAGGCGACGCGCGCGTCGGCGTGCGAGCGGATGCGCCGGGTCGCCTCGATGCCGTCCATCACCGGCATCGAGCTGTCCATCAGCACGATGTCGTAGACGTCGGTCTGGATCGCCTCGACCGCCTCGCGACCGTTGTCGACCGCCTTCACCTTGTGACCGTACCGCCGGAGCAGCATGATCAGCAGGCGCTGGTTGATCGGGTTGTCCTCCGCGATCAGGATGTTCAGCGGCTGTCCTGTCGGAGGCAAACGCATGCTTGCGGACGACGACTCCACGGTTCGCAGCCAGTATATCCCGGCTGCTCGCGACGCCCAGCGAGAATCGCTATGTAGCGAATTGACCCGCCCAATTTGCGCACGCGTAGTTCCCCGCAAAGCTTTCGCGACGACGTTCGTGTGCTTGCTCGCGTTCGCGCGAACCCCACATGTGCGTATTACGTGGCGGCAAAGACATGTACAGGCGTGGCGTTAAACGCCGCGTTTCCGCAGACCGGATCGAGCGCCTGCTCGTCGGTTAGGTCGTTGAGGCTGACGCCCGCGTGCACGCGCGCGACGGACAGCGAGACGCCTGGGCGCGCGTGACCCCAGCCGTGGGGCAGACTGACGACACCAGGCATCATCTCGTCGCTGAGCTCGAGCGGCGCCTCGAGCTCGCCGACGCGCGAGCGCACGGTGACGGGCTGGCCGTCTCGGAGCCCGCGGCGCGTCGCGTCGTCGGGGTGCATGAGCAGCGTGCAGCGCGGCTTGCCCTTGACGAGGCGCGCGCTGTTGTGGAGCCACGAGTTGTTGCTCCGCAGGTGGCGGCGGCCGATCAGCGCGAGCGTCTCCGCGGGCGCGGGCGCGGGCGCGTCGAGCAGCGCGCGCAGTCTCGGGAGGTCTTCAAGACATGGCTCGGGAGTCAGCTCAATCTGGCCGCTCTTGGTCTTGAGCCCGGCGGGGAGCGTCGGCAGCAGCGGGCCGAGGTCGAGCCCGTGGACCTCGCGCTCGAGTCGTCGCAGCGTGAGCCCGTCGCCCGCGCGCGCGAGCCCGTCGCCGTAGGGGCCGGTGCGCAGCGCCAGGTCGAGCAGCCCGCGCGGGCCGAGGCGCCCGAGCACCTCGCGTCGCGCCCGCGCCTTGAGCCCGCGCAGCGGCCCGTCGGCGCGCTCGAGGCGGGTGCGCAGCTCGAGCATGATCTGCCAGTCGTGGCGCGCGTCGGGGGCGGGGTCGAACACCGCGCGCGAGTAGCGAGCGTAGTTGCGGATCGCCAGCGCGTTAAAGACGACGTCGAAGTGGTCGCGCTCGAGCGGCGTCGTCGGGGGCAAGATCAGGTGCGCGTGCCGGGTGGTCTCGTTGACGTAGAAGTCGATCGACACCATGAACTCGAGGCGCTCCAGCGCGCGCTCGAGCTGCCGCCCGTTGGGCGTCGAGAGCACCGGGTTGCCGGCGATCGTCAGCAGCCCGCGGACCTGCCCATCCCCCTCGGTCAGGATCTCCTCGGCGAGCGCGGCGACCGGGAGCTCGCCGCCGAACTCCGGCAGCCCGCGCACGCGGCTGCGCCAGCGCCCGCGCCGCCCGCGACCCGTGTACGCGCGGGCGTCGAGCGCGGGCGTCGTCATGAGCGCGCCGCCGCGGCGGTCGAGGTTGCCCGTGATCGCGTTGAGCACCCCGATCAGCCAGTGACACAGCGTGCCGAACGATTGCGTCGAGACGCCGAGCCGGCCGTAGCAGACGGCCGCGGGCGCGCACGCGAACTCGCGCGCGAGCTGGCGCAGCTCGCCCGCCGCGACGCCGACGCGCGGCGCGACGCGTTCGGGCGTGAACGCCTCGAGCAGCGCCGGCAGCCGCTCGAGACCCGCGAGCGCGGGCGCGAGCCGCCCCGGCGCCGCCAGCCCGTCGGCGAGCACGACGTGGACCAGCGCGGCCAGCAGCAGCGCGTCAGTACCTGGCTTGATAAACAGGTGCTTGTCGGCCGCGCGGGCGGTCTCCGTGCGCCGCGGGTCGATGACGACGACCGCGCCGCCGCGCTCCTGGATCGCCCGCATCCGCCGCTTGAAGTCGGGCGCGGTCATCAGGCTGCCGTTCGACACCAGCGGGTTCGCGCCGAGGATGAGCAGGAACCGCGTGCGGTCGATGTCCGGGATCGGCAGCAGCAGCTGATGTCCGTACATCAGCCGCGCGATCAGCTGGTGCGGCAGCTGGTCGACCGAGGTCGCCGAGAACCGGTTCTTGGTCCGCAGCGCGCGGAGCAGCGGCGGCCCGTACAGCAGCGCGCCGTGGTTGTGCACCGCCGGGTTGCCGATGTACGCGCCGACGGCGTCGTGGCCGTGCGCGCGCTGCAGCGCGCGCAGGCGGGTCGCGGCCTCGTCGAGCGCCTCGTCCCACGACACCGGCGCCCAGCCGCTCGCGGTGCGGCGGGCCGGCGTGCGCAGGCGATCGGGATCTTCGTGCAGGTCCTTGAGCGCCAGCGCCTTCGGACAGATATGCCCGCGGCTCAGCGGATCGCGCTCGTCGCCGCGGATGCGGGTCACGCGGCCGTGCTCGGTCTCGATCTCGAGCCCGCAGATCGCCTCGCACAGCGTGCACGCGTGATAGTGGACGTCGCTCATGGCTCACCGTAGCCCGAGATGACGCCCGGGTCACGGCGCGCGCGACGGAGCGCGGCGCCGCGCGACCCTGTCGCTTGCGCGGCGCGAGCGAGCGTCCTTATGCTCGGGGCGTGCGGGGATCGGTGGTTGTGGTGGTGAGGGGACTGCGTCGAGTCGCGGTCGCGGTCGCGGTCGCGGCGGCGCTGTCGGCCTGCGGCGACGACTCGGGCGGGACGGACAGCTCGACGGAGGACGCGACGGAGAGCGGCGGGACGGAGAGCGCGACGGAGGGCGCGACGAGCTCGGCGAGCGAGCCCACCGCGGGCGCGAGCGCGGGCGACGACGTGCCCGACAACGAGTACTGCGCGCCCGCGGCCGAGTGGGACGCGAGCTGGGCGGCGCTCGAGCAGGAGGTCATCGAGCTCGTCAACGCCGAGCGCGCCAGCGGGGCGAATTGCGGGGGGACCCAGATGCCCGCGACGTCGCCGCTCAAGGCTGACCCCGCGCTGCGCTGCGCCGCGCGGGTGCACACCAAGGACATGGTCGACAACGACTACTTCGACCACACCAACCTCCAGGGCGAGGGCCCCGGGCCGCGGATCGAGAAGGCCGGCTACTCGTGGAGCACCTACGGCGAGAACATCGCGGCCGGCAACGCCACCGCCGAGGCCACGGTCCAGCAGTGGATGGAGAGCCCGGGGCACTGCTCGAACATCATGAACCCCGACTTCGAGGACATCGGCGTCGGCTATCAGCCCGGCGGCGCCTTCTCGCACACCTGGACGCAGGTGTTCGGGCGCACCTTCTGAGCCGGGCGCTCGCGGCTCGCAGGCTGCGCCCGCCCGCGCCACTCCTCCAGCCCCTGGCGTGGAGCAGCGGCCCGACGCCCGCGTCGCCCGTGCGTTCGACGGGACATGTCGAGTGCGCTCGTCTTCGGGCTAGAAGCGCAGCGTGGCCCCGAGCGTCGCGCCGCCGCGACGGGGCGCGACGCCCAGCGCCTCGAGCCGGGGGCCGCTGGCGCGGTCGCCAGACTTGACCTTCGCGTTGTGGCGCGCGAGCAGGACCGCGAAGGTCACGGTCCCGAGCACGCCGACCCCGGCGACGCCCAGCATCGCGTAGCTCGCCGTGACCATGCTCGAGTGCTTGCTGCACGCGTCCTCGACCGCGGCGGCCGGCGCGACGCACAGGTCCGCGCTCGCGGGGTCGTAGGCCCCGGCCGCGACCGCCGCCTCCACGATCTCCTGGTGCACCGCGCCGCCCGTGCGCGCGGTCGCGAGCAGGCCGCCCGCCGTCGCGCCCGCCGCCACGGTGAGCCCGACGCTCGTCCACAGGCCCACGTGCAGCTGGACGCCGCGCTTGCGGTCGGCCTCGCGCTGACGCTCGAGCTGCGCTTGCCGCCGGCGCTCGGCCTCCTGGCGCTCGAGCGCCTGCTGTCGCGCGCGCGCGGCCTCCTCCTCGCGCGCGCGCTGCTCCTCTCGCGCGAGCCGCTCTCGCTCGGCGCGCTGCTGCGCGACGAGCTCGTCGGCGTGCTCGTCGAGCTCGCGCTGCGTCTCGAGCTCGCGCTGCCGGGTGACCTCCGCCTCGAGCTTGGCCTTGGTCGCCGAGAGCTGGGCGTGCTGATCGGTGCCCGGCTTCACGCGGGGGAGCACGCCGCTGACGAGCGCGCGCAGCTTCGAAGACACCGCGAGCGCGGCGGATCCCTCGAGCCGCTCGCCGTGGGCGCGCTCGTGGGTGGCGCCCGCCTGCTCGTAGCAGAAGAACGCCTGGCTGATCCGGTCCGCCTGCTTGACCTCGCGGTACGGGTCGTCCTTCGGGATCAGCTCGGCGAGGCGCGCGAACTTCTCGGCGGCCTCGAGGTAGTGGCGCGTCGCCTCCTCGTGGTACCCGCCCTTCGCCGTCCGGTCCCCGTCGGCCAGCGCTTTCTCGGCCGCCGACGCGAGCTGGCGGGACTCGTCCTCCTCGGCCTCGGCCGGGGCCGCGTGGGCCGGCGGGGCCGCGGGGCCCGTCATCATGACGACGCCCAGCGCGAGCGCGACGCCGCGCCGGCGCGGCGCGCGGGCGCCGAGCGAGGAGACGAGGTTCACGCCCCCATCATATGATCGTTCGAGCGGCTCGGCAGCCCGCGCCTCGAAGTTGTGTCTTTAAAGACCTGTCCTTAAAGACGATACGGTGACGCGCGCGAGCGCGGCGTGGATCCGCGCGCCGTCGCCGGCGCGACACCGCGCCGCCCCCAGTCGGCGCGCGTCAGTCGAACGCGAGGTCGCGCTTGATGACTGGTTCGGGGCCCGGGTCGAAGGGCTTGACGTTGCTGCGGCTGATCGAGCTCGCCACGCACTTGCCCAGGCTCGTCATCGCGTGGGAGCCGAGCGCGACCGCCTTCACGCGCCCCTCGGGGCCGCGCAGCGTGAGCTCGACGCTCACCTTGGTCGGGCCGCTGACGAGCTTGGTGCACTGCGTGCGCACGCGCTTCTCGAGGTACTTCCACGTCGCCGCGAGCGTCTTCTTGCGCGCGGGCTTCGGCTTCTCCGAGGTCGACTTCGTCGACGTGGCGGTCGGCTCGTCCGGCGTATCGTCGTCGGGCTCGACCTCGTCGGGCTCGACCTCGTCGGGCTCGACCTCGTCGGGCTCGACCTCGTCGGGCTCGACCTCGTCGGGCTCGACCTCGTCGGGCTCGACCTCGTCGGGCGCGTCCACGTCGCTCGCGGCCGGCTTCAGGGGCTCCGCGGCGTCGTCAGGGTCATCGCTGGAGGACGAGCCGGGCCGCTCCGCGGCGTCCGCCGACTCCGCCGCGCCGTCGGCCTCGCGCGCGCCCTCGTGTCGCTCGATGGCGGCGATCGTCGGATCTCGCTCGTCGCCTCCCCGGGTGAGCGCGAACCACAGGCCGAAGCCGATAACCAGCAGCGCGACGAGCCCGAGGACGATCGGCGCCGCGCCGCGCCGCGGTTCGGGCGCGCTGGTCACGTCCGCGAACAGCTCGGGCGGGGTCGCGTCGGCGCGCGCGCGCGGCGGGGCGTCGGCGTCGATCGGCGGGAACAGCCCGGGGCTCGAGATGGGCGCGTCGACGGCGTGCTCCGTCGTCGGGGCGGCGTCATGGTCTTCGTCGCTCGCGATGTCTTCGCTCGCGATGTCTTCGCTCGCGACGTCCACGCTCGCGACGTCCTCGCTCGCGTCCACGCTCGCGACGTCCACGCTCGCGACGTCCACGCTCGCGACGTCCTCGCGCGCGTCTCCCTGGTGCACCAGGGGCGCGGCGAGCGTCGACGCGACGTCCGCGTCCCCCTGCGGCCGCGTGGTTATCGGCGTGGCGGGAGCGATGGGAGCGACGGCGGGCGCGGGCGTCGAGGGCGTGACGACCGGCGGCGCGGGCGTCGCGATCGGGGGCTCCTGGGCGTCGGTCGCTATGGCCCTGTCTGATTGCTCCTGTTTTGTCGCGCCTGGCGGCCTCGGCGGCGGAGCGCTCGGGCGGGCGCCCACGCGAGGCCCGACCGGAGGAGGCGCGATCCTCGGCGCGGCGCGCCTCGGCGGCGTGACCGCGGCGGCGTGACCCGCAGCGGCGGCGTCGAGCTCCGCGCAGAAGCTCGCGGCGTCGGGGTAGCGCTTGCTCTTGTCGAACTGCGTCGCGCGCTTCAGCACCGCCTTGATCGACGCGTCGCAGTCGAGGCGGTCGATGAAGCTCGCGGCGTCGCGCATGACCTCGAGCATCGGCAGGTCGTCGCCGTGGAGGCCGAACAGCGCGGTCATCGCGAGGGTGTAGACGTCGGTCGCGATCTCGGCGGCGCTCGCCGTGCGGCCGCGGCTCGACGAGAGCGAGAGGTCCGTGAGGCGCGGCGCGCCCGCTGGGTCGATGAGGATGTTGGTCGGGTTGACGTCGCGGTGCACCATGCCGCGCGCGTGCGCGTAGCCCAGCGCGTTGCCGACGCGCGAGATCACGGCCAGCGTCGCGCGCTGGTCGAGGCGACCGCCGAGCACGGCGTCGTGCATGGACTCGCCCTCGACGAACTCCTTGACGTAGAACCGCACGCCGGCGTCCTCGAGCCGCGGCTCGAGGATCCAGAGGATCCCGGGGTGCTCGAGCTTCGCCATCTTGCGCGAGGCCTCGAAGACCTGGCGTTGACGCGCGGGGTCGCTGGCGACGTGCTTGTGCAGCGCGCAGACCAGGACCTTCTCCTGGTCCTCGTTGTTGAGCGCCAACCAAACGTTGGTCGACGCGCTCTTACCGACGCGCTTGATCAGCCCGAAGCGCCCGTCGCAGAGCTGGTCGCCCGCCTTCATGCTCATCCGCGGGCCCCCGCGTTCGTCACGCGTCGCGTCCGCGGAGGTCCTACGAGACATGTCTCAGGCGCGCCGCGCGATCGCGTGCGCACGCGCCGACGGTGCGTGACGTGTTCCAACCATGCAGGCATGCTGCGCAGACCGCCCGACGCCAACGATACTCCACTTTCAGCGCGCCGGTGCTCGCATGCGCGCGCGCGCGAGTCGACGGCGGGCCACCTCGAGTCGAACGCGCGCGCGCGTGCGTGGGTCTGTCTCCGCGCGCCGGCGGCGGCCGCCCGCGCGCCGCTCGGTCGCACCTAGTACAGGAATGGGAGCATGCGGAAGCGAACGCGCTCGCAGTACTCCTCCCATAGCGGGCCGTACTTGGCGCGGCAGCGCAGATCATCCCGCCACGCGCGGTGCGTCAGCAGGCACAACAGCCAAAACGGCACCGCGTACGGCCACGGCGAGGCGAGCCCGCTGGTCAGCGCGATCGCGAAGTAGACCCCGAGCTCGCCCGTATAGTTGAGCTTTCGCCCGATGCCCCAAAAGCCAGACGCGAGCAGCCGGCCGCCGACCAGCCGCGGCGGCCGCCCCCAGATCGGCGCGTCGCGGTCGAGCTTGAATTGGTGCTTCTGCGCGTTGGCGCCGCGGAAGATCCACAGCGAGGGCGCGAACAGGAGCACGAGCCCCAGAAGCGCCGCGGTCGACATGGCCGCCGGCTGCGTGGCGATGTACCAGCCCGCGACAGAGTAGAAGAACGGGACGAACGCGAGATCGCCCCAGACGAGCATGAAGCCGAAGCGCTCCGCGATGATGTCCCACATGGACAGGAGGCCAGGCTCCGCGCGGTAGTGCGTCGTCAGGTAGAACCACCAGAACACCTGGTAGAGCACCATCTGCGGCGTGAGGTAGCCGAGCGTCTCGTGCTGGTAATAGGCGGACGCGAGCACGAGGAGCCACAGCCCGATCAACGACGGCTGATAGGCGAACAGCTTGAGGTCGACGCGCCGCCAGCTCGGGTTGAGCTCGACGCCCATCCACAGGTCGTGAAGCAGCCCGCGCAGGCCCGGGCTCAGCTCGGCGCGCGCGCGCCCGCGGAGGTAGAGCTGCAGCGTCCAGCCGACCGCGAGGAGGTTCGCGGCGATGAACAGCGGCCAGAAGTAGCGCGTCAGCAGCGGGCTGAGCGTGAGCCCGAAGCGCAGCGTCCCGGTGATCACGATCATGTGGGTCAGCACCCACAGCGCCATCCCGTTGAGCAGGTAGGTCTTGCGCGCGCCGTCGGCCTGGCGGAAGCCCTTGACCACGCGGCCCGGGAGAACGTTGGACAGCAGCAGCAGCCCGAAGAAGAACGCGAGCAGGCCGAGCGACGCGACCGCGAGGTCGGTCAGCGGCGGCCCCGCGGCGTCGACGACCGGGGCGAGCAGCGAGCGAGGGGGCGCGAGGCAGGGCGTGAGCACGGCTGCGGAGTATCACAGCCGCGCGCTCGAGCTCACCGCCGGGCGCGCCCGGGTGGCCTCGATCACATCGACGCGAGGGGGCGGCGCCCGCTCGCGTCGATCCAGATTGCCCAAGGGACAGATGTTTTGACGCGCGCGTGCACAGGGTTTGCGGAGCCCGAATTCGCGTGCAACTTCTCGAGTCGTGGTGCGTTGACCCCAAGAGAGGCGAAACGCCGCATCAACCTCCTCCTATCCCTGGCGAGCTATCCGCCGAGCCCGACCCCTAGCGCCCGCGCGCCCGCGCGAGCACCCCTGGAGCGAACGCCATGACGATCCTTGACCCGCGCGAGTTGACCACCCGACCCCGACCCCGCCAGGCCGCCGACCTGGCGTCGTATGTGCGGTACTCGAGCTTCTGCCGGCGATTCGCGGCCGCGGTCACCAGCGACCCGCTGCTCCACGAGCTGCTCCGCATGAAGCGGTCGCGCGTTGAGCGTGAGGCCGCGGCCGCGGGTCACCGGCCTGTCACGCTCGACGCCGCGTGAGACGAGCGCTGGACACCCTCCAGACGGGGTGATAGGGCATCGCGAGGTGATGAACACCCCCGGCGATGCACACGCGGACGCGCCCGACGAGCCGAGCTCCGGCCGCGGGCGCGTGCTCGTGACCGGCGCGGACAACCTCATCGGCGCGAACCTGATCCGGCGGCTGCTCGACGCCGGCGAGCAGCTGCGCGTGCTCGTGCGCGGCGACAGCGGCCGCGCGGCCACGCGCGGGCTCGAGCTCGAGCGCGTGCACGGGGACCTTCGCGATCGCGCGGCCGCGGCCGAGGCCGTCCGCGGGTGCGCGCGCGTGTATCACTGCGCGCGCGCGCGCGCGGACTTCGGTCGCGCGGCGCGATCCCGGCGCGAGCTGTTCGAGGACAACGTCGTCGGCACGCGCGCGATCCTCGAGGCGGCCGCCGAGGCCGGCGTCGAGAAGGTCGTCGTCACCGGCTCGCTCGCGGCGGTCGGGCGCGAGCGCTCGGACCCCACGCTGCCGGCCCGCGAGGACGCGCTGTACGATCCGCTCGAGCAGGTCTCGCCCTACGAGGCCTCGATGGCGCTGCGCGAGTCGGAGTGCTGGCGGGCGGCGGCGGCCGGCTTGCCCGTCACCGTCGCGGTCGCCTGCACGGTCATCGGCCCGCATGACTACGAGCCCTCGCTGGTCGGCCGCGCGCTGCAGGAGTACGCGTCGGGGCGGGTGCGCGTCTACAGCTCGGGCGGCTGCGAGTTCGTGGCCGCCCGCGATATCGTCGACGGTCACCTGCGCTGTATGAGCGCCGGGCGCAGCGGGCACAAGTACCTGTTCTCGAGCGAGTTCTTGAGCGTTGATGACCTTATGGACATGTTCGAGGCGGTCACCGGGGTGCCGCGCCCCCGCGCGCGCCTGCCCGCGCCGCTGCTCGGCGGGCTCTCGCGGATTGGCGCGCTTGTCGGTCGCGCGCCGGTGTTCTCCGCCGGCGTGCTGAGGCAGCTGCGGATGCGCCGGCGCGTCGACACTCGCAAGGCGCGGGAGGAGCTCGGCTACGCGCCGAGCTCCTTGCACGAGGCCGTGCGCGAGGCGTTCGAGGATCTCGTCCGGCGCGGGCTGCTCGAGCGCCGCGGCGCGCGGGCTCCGACGAGTCACGCCCGCGACGCGGACGCGAGCCGGCGGCACGCGCCCTGAGGGCCGAGCCCGCTCGCGCGGCGCCTCTACAGGAGCGCCGCGGCCTGGCATGATCAGGGCGTGACCGGGAGCTCACGCGCCGCGGCCGCGCGCTGCAGCCACCCCGCGCTCGGGCGGCCGGCGCCCACGCTCGCCGAGCTCCGGGCGCGCAGCGACGCCGACGCGCGCGCGGCGTGGGACGGCGCGCTCGCGCTCGCGCGCTGGCGCGAGCGCGAGGAGGCGCGGCTGCTCTCGAGCTGGGACGCGCTGCACGACGCGCCCTGCGAGGAGGTGTCGCCGCGGCCCGGCGCGACGCAGGGGGTCCGCGCGATCGAGCTCGCGCGCGCGCTCGCGGCGTTGTTTCCAGGATGTCTCGAGGGACTGGCGGTCGACCGCTTCGGGCCGCGCTGGCGGGCTCGGATCGAGCGCGCGCGCGACGACGTAGACCTCGACGACGGCGTCGCGCGGGCTGATCGCGGCGCGCTCGCCTACGCCTGGGGGCGCCGGTGGGCGTGGCTCGACCGCGGCGGCGCGATCGGGCTCGAGACGCTGCTGCGCAGCGTGCCCGAGCGGGTGCTCTGGGCGCTCGCGCGTGAGGACCCGCGGGCGCGCGACGGGCTGATCACGCGCGGCGAGGCCTACGCGGCGCTGTGTGATCGCCTCGCGGCGCGCGGCGGCCTCGGCGGGCGTGTCCCCTCGGTCTGGATGGCGCGCGACGACGTAGCGCTCGACGAGCGCGTCCCCGGTCACGCGCTCGTCGGCCCGCCCGGGGCGGGCAAGCGCGCGCTGCTCGGGCAGCTCGCGCGGCGCTTCCCCGGGCGCGGCGTCAACGTCGACAACTTTCACGGCGGCGGCGCGCCGGATCCTCGCTACCGCGCGCGGCCGGAGACGAGCTACGCGGCGCTCTCGCCCGGGCTCGTGTGCGCCTGGAGCGCGGCGCACCGGCTCGAGCCCGCGCTCGTCGAGTACGCCGTCGAGATGGCCCAAGATACAGGTGCTCGATTCCACCTCGTGATCGCCGCGACCCCGGCGCGGTGGGCGGAGCTCGTCGCGCGCGCGCCGGCGCTCGCGGCCCTGCGCGTGATCGAGCTCGCCGCGCCGCGGGATGACGAGCTGCTGGCGCGCTGGATCTGTCAGCGGCCGCAGCTCGAGGATCGCGTCGGCGCGCGGCTGGACCTGGCCTGGTCGCTCGCGCAGCTCGATCGGCTCGCCACGATCGCGGCGCCGGCGGAGCTGCTGCGGGTCTGGCTGCGCGAGCTCGGGCTCACGAGCCGCGCGCTCTACGAGCCCGGCGCGCTCACGCGCCACGGGCTGGAGCCCGCGCTGCCCGGCGCGCGCGTGCCCCGTCGACGGCTCGCCGCCTCGCGGGCGCGCGCGCGGCTGCTGCGGGGTCGACCGTGGCTCGAGCCGCTCATCCCCGACGACGCCCAGCTCGACGCGCTGCGCGAGCTCGACGCGGCGATCTCGGGCGATGGGCTCAGGCGCTGGTGAGCATGAACTCCCACGCCGACGGGTCGGGCGCGGCGGGGTCATCCGGCGGCTCGCGCTCGGGGTCGGTGCAGGTCAGGCGATCGCCCGACGAGCCGAGCACGCAGTCGAGGAACCTGATGTCGTCGCGCCGGTTGAGGCGCAGCGTCAGCGCGTCGCCGTCGACCTCGAGCACGCGCGCGTTCCAGACCTGATAGTCGAAGTCGGGCTCGGCTTGATCGTCGTAGACGCGCTCGTCGATGATGTCGAGGTAGCCGGTCATGTCGTCGAACATCGACAGCTCGCCGCGCGTCTCGATGTAGGTGATCGACGAGTACGGGTCGTTGAAGGTCTGGCGGTCCGGGAGCGTGACGCCCTCGCGGAGCGTCACCTCCCACACGCCCTCGATCGGGTTCGAGCCGCCGGTCGTCGCGCTGTCGCAGCCGGGGAGCAGCGCGAGCGCGGCGGCCGTGAGCGCGGCGCGGAGGGAGTGGGCGGGCGAGGGGAGTCGACGGTGCATCTTCATACCAACACGCATTGGTTAATAGGTCGTGGGCGCGGCCGGGTCAGGAGTCTTCGGCGCGCGTGAAGTCCCAGAGCGCCTCGTTCGGGTCGGCGTTCTCGTTGATCTCCTGCTCGCACTCGAGCAGGTCGCCGCTGCGCGTGCACTCGAGCGTGCTCACGAAGCTGTCCTGGAACAGGCGGATGGTGAAGTTCGGGTCCTCGTCGACGGTGACGCGCGCGTCGTAATATCCGTACGAGACGTTCTCGGTCTTCGAGAGCATCGACACGAACACCGTCTTGAACAGCAGGTCGCCCTTGCCGTCCTCGTAGAGCGTGAGGGTCGCGGTGCGCGTCTGCGGGCCCTGGACCACGCCGCCGACCTCGATGTCGATGACGTTGGGGAACTCCTCGCCCTGCACCAAGGTCGCCTGCCACTCGCCGGCGAGCGAGCGGCCGTCGCCGCCGTCGCAGGCGATGAGGAGCGCGAGCGCGGTGAGGGTCGCGGCGGGTCGCAGCGCGGCGAGGCCCGCGGATAAGGAACAGGGTAGGGGAAGCATCATGACGACCCCTGAGAACCTACAATAGCGGCGACGCGCTGCGAAGCGCCCGGCGGGCTGCTGAAAGTCACCCCGCGACGATCGAGGCGCGCTGCGCCGGTCCGCGCGCGTTGTCACCAGCGCTGGCGCGGCGACCGAACAACCTCGTTTTGGCGTCATTGCCCCGAACGCCGGGGCGCACGCGTGAGCGCGCGACGGTTTGGCCGCGCGCGCGCGAGGGGTCGCCGCAGCATGTGCAGGCGGGCTTCATGGAGCATGCTCGGCGATCCAGCGCTCGATCTCGGCGCGCTGTCGGGCCTCGTTGGGGGTCTCCGTCAGCCCGCGCTTCGTTCGGGACGCCTCGCGCGACTCGGTGGCCTCGAGCGCCGCGCGGGCGAGCTCGATCGCGCGCGTGCGGTCGTCGCTCAGCGCCGTGAGCACGCGCGCGGCGGTGAAGCGGGCGCGGGCGAGCTCGGTCCAGGGCGGCGACGCGTCCTCCTGTTCATCCTTATCCCTATTCTCGTCCTGATTCTCGTCCTGATTCTCGTCCTGATTCTCGTCCTGATTCTCGTCCTGATTCTCGTCCTGATTCTCGTCCGTATTCTCTTCCGCCTTGGCCTCGGCCTCGGCCTCGGCCTTCTCGATCTCGAAGCGGCGCAGCGCCGCCTCGACGTGGTCGCGCGCCTCCGAGGCCCGCCCGCGCGCGAGCAGGGCCTCTGCGAGGCGCGTGCGCGCCTCGCCGACCACGGGGTCGCCCGGGTCGAACTGCTCTCGCAGGCCGGTGAACGCGCGCTCGAGGTGCGGCAGCGCGTCGGCGCTGTTCTCCTCGCGCAGCAGCGCCTCCCCCAGGTTCAGCGCGACGAAGAGCGTCTTCGGGTCGTCTGGCCCGTGCTCGGCGTCCATGATCCGCAGCGCGTCTTCGAAGTGGCGACGCGCGTCCGCGGGCTTGTTGAGCTCGAGGTCGAGCGTCCCGAGGTTGTTGCGCGTCACCGCGATCCAGACATCGGAGTTCGGGGCGCGGCGCAGGATATCCAGCGCGCGCTCGTAGTGCGCGTAGGCGAGCTCGAACTCGTGCAGCTCCTCCTCGACCGTAGCGAGCTCGCGCAGCGCGCTCGCCACCGCCGCGTGGTCCGGCGTCACGCGCTCGCGGATCGCGAGCGCCTGGCTGGCCAGCGTTCGCGCCCGATCGTACTGCTGCTGGGCGCTCGCGACGTTGGCGAGGATGGTGAGCACCGTGGCGGCGCTCGGGTGCTCGGGGCCCGAGACGCGATTGACGATGGCGAGCGCGCGGTTGAGGGTGCTCTTGGCCGCGCTCCACTGCTTGTTCGCCATCTGGATCAGCGCGAGCCCCGTGAGCGCGCGATGGACGAGCGGGTGCGCCTCGCCCAGCTCCGTCTCGAGCACCGCCAGCGCGCCCCGCATCATCGGCAGCGCCTCTTTCTGTCGCGCGACGTGGTTGAGGACGACGGCGTGGTAGAGGTCGAGCTCGGCCTGCAGCAGCGCGTCGCCGCCGGCGCGCACGATGCTCGCCTCGGCCGTCTCCACGCTCCACAGCGCCTGCTCGTACTTGTTCTGCCGGGTGCCGACGACGTTGAGCTGGCCGATCCACGCGCGGGCGACGAGCTCGTCCGTCTGCCCGCGGGACGCCTCGAGGACCACTTCGTGAAAGGTCTCCACCGCCTCCTCGGGGTGGTCGTGCTGGTGCTGCAGCTTGGCGAGCAGCAGCAGCGCGTCGGCGTGCAGCGGCGGGTACTCGAGCGCGGCCGCGTCCTCGACCGCCGCCTGCGTCATCTCGAACGCGGTCGCCCACTCGCCGCGGAGGTCGTGCACGCGCGCCTCCGCGAGCCGCTCGCGGATCTGCTGCTCCTGGGCGCGGGCGGCGTCGCCCGCGGGCGGCGGCACTGCGGCGAGGAGCGCCTTGGTGTCGTCGCAGACGTCGAGCCGGGGCAGCGCGGCCGCGCCCTCGCGCGCGTTCTCCACGACCTGCGCGTCGGCCTTCGCGAAGCCGTCGCTGAGCGCCCGGAGCTCCGTGCGACCGCGGTCGAAGCAGAGCATGCGTCGGTCGAGCAGCGCGGGGGACTGGTCGCCGCGCCTCGTCGCCTCGCAGGCGTCCGTGTACCCGTCGATCCAGCGGCGCGCGTAGGCGTCGAGATCGTCCGCGACATGGTCCCAAGTGCTGGTCGCGTAGGGGAGCTCCGTCGCCGCGAACGCGCTCGCGATCGCGTTGCGTCGCGGCGCGTCCCAGATGTTCTCGAGGCGCTCCGCGGCGCCCGAGCACGGGCTCTCGCGGCTGACGGCCGCGCCCCCCACGGCCACGCCGACCGCGAGCGCGCCGCCGGCGGCCGCCCACAGCCAGCGCGTGCGCACGCTGCTCGAGACCGGCGCGAGCGCGCCGAGCAGCTCGCGCATCGACGGGTAGCGCTCCTTGGGGTCGACGGCGAGGCCGCGCAGCACGACCTTGCGCAGGTGTGAGGGCACGCGCGACTTGGCCGGCGCGGGTCGGACCTTGCCCTGCAGCACGTTGAACGCGAGGCCGTTGAGCGTGTCGCCCGTGAACGGCCGCTGGCCGTAGAGCGCCTGGTAGAGCGTGACGCAGAACGAGAACTGATCGCTGCGCGCGTCGGCGGGCTCGCCCATGTGCTGCTCGGGGGACATGTACGCGGGCGTCCCGACGAGCGCGCCCGTGTGCGTCAGCCCCTCGGAGTCCGCCGAGCCGAGCTCGCTCGCGCTCACGCGCAGCGCGGCGCGAGCCGCCGAGATCACGCGGAGCTCCGCGCCGGTCGACGAGTCGACGACCGGGTCCACGCCGCTCGGGCGCTCCTCGTCGGGCGCGTCCTCCGAGCGCGCGAGCCCGAAGTCCAGCACGCGCACGCGCCCGTCGTCCTCGCCGATCAGCACGTTGTCGGGCTTGAAGTCGCGGTGCACGAGCCCCGCGTCGTGGGCCGCGGCCAGGCCCTCGCCCGCGTTCAGCATCACCGTGATGACGTCGGTCCACGGGCGCGGCGCGCCCGCGGCCTTGATCCACTTCGACAGCGTCAGGCCGTTGACGAACTCCATCGCCAGGAAGATCTGGTCGCGATACACGCCGACGTCGTGGATCGCCACGACGTTGGGGTGGGACAGGCGCGCGAGCGCCTTGGCCTCGCGCAGCAGGCGGGCGCGGGCGCTGCCGCTCGCCGAGAGCTCGTCCGCTTGCAGCCGCGACGGGTGCAGCAGCTTGAGCGCGATCTTGCGGTCGAGCTCGGCGTCGTAGGCCGCGTAGACGACCCCCATCGCGCCCGAGCCGAGGCGGTTGAGGATCATGTAGCGGTCGACCTTCTCGCCGCCCTTGAGCACGCCGAAGTCCGGGTCGCGCTCCGGCAGCGACGAGTCCATCGAGTTGCCCGCCAGCGTCAGCGAGCCCGGCTCGGAAGCGCTCGCCATCAACGCCGCCACAGCGCGTGACGACTTCGCGGAGTCGTCGCTGTCGGCGGTGTTGCTTCGTGGGGGGGGAGGGCTCAAGGGTCGAGACGCGGGGGGCCCCGCGATCTTGCCCGACGCGCGCGCGTCGCTCAACGCTCGTCGGCGCGCGATCGGGGCGTCCGCCCGATTTTCTTCAGCGCGTCGCGCCCGTCCTGCGCCGCGCGGCTCGACGCGCGCGCGTCCGCACCGGTTCGCCGGCCGGAACGACCCAAAGCGCCCCGGGGCAGCGTGTATCTGCACGCGCGCGAAGGTTGACATGTCTATAGAGTCAGGTTGTTGATTCGCGCGATCGGGGAATTTTTCAGCGTGGCCCACGGCGCGCGTGGTAGCCTCATGGAATGCGCCGCGCGACCTGTCGCCGCTCGCTGCTCCTCGGGCTCGCGCTCGGCCTGCTCTCCGAGCTCGGCTGCCAGACCGACGCTGATCGCGAGCGCTGCGAGGACGAGCTCGCGCTCGCAATCCCGCGCGTGCAGGAGGCCTCCGCCGCGCTCGCCGAGCAGGACCTCGAGGCCGGCTGCGCCGAGCTCAACGCGCTGTACGTCGATCACGAGGAGTGCTGCGCGCTCGAGGTCGAGGGCTCCTGCGCGCTCACGCGCACGGTCGCGGACACCGTCGACGCGCTCCCGGGCTGCGCGCTCGAGTAGCGCGCTCGCGGTTGGCCTCACGCGAGCGCGGCGCGGACCAGGTCCGCGAGCTCGCGCGGGTGCTGGGCCGTGTAGTCCGGCGTCAGCTCGCCGGGCGCGTCGTTGTAGCCCCAGGCGCACCAGATCACGGTCGCCTCGGCCGCGCGCCCGCAGCGGACGTCGCCCGCCGAGTCGCCGATCATGAACACCCGCGCGCCCGACGTCGGATCGACCCCGGCGCGCGCGGCCGCGGTCCGCAGCGGCAGCGGGCTCGGCTTGGCCTCGGCGCAGCTGTCCCCGCCGATCACGACGGCGAAGCGCGCGCGCACGCCGAGCGCCCGCAGCAGCGTGTCGGACAGCCCCTCGGGCTTGTTCGTGACGATCGCCAGGCGCCCGAGCGCGGCGAGCTCGGCGAGCGCCGCGGCCATACCGTCGTACAGGCGCGTGCTGTCGGCGATGTGCGCGGCGTAGTCGGCGTCGTAGGCCGCGCGCGCGCGCGCGTGCTGTTCGGGCGCCTCCAGCAGCTCCTCAAAGCACACCGCGTAGAGGTGCGGCATGCCGCGGTTGACGTGGTCGCGGAATTCGTCACCGGGTCGTTCGGGCAGGTTAAACGCGGCGCGCACCCGCAGCGCCGCCGCCACCATGTCGTCGCGGCTGTCCTCGAGCGTGCCGTCGAGGTCGAGCGCGATCAGGGGCGCGCCCGCCATCACGCGCGCCCCTCGGCCGCCTTCGCGGCGAGCTCCTCGACGCTGCCGTGCCCGTCCCCGTGCTCGGTGACCGAGCGGACCCCGCTGCGCGAGCCCTTGTAGGCGCTGAAGGTGCGCGAGTTGTGGGTGATGACCTCGTGCGCGACGCCGGCCGGGATGATGAGGATGTCGCCGGCCTCGATCGTCACGGGGCCCTCGTCGAAGTGGAAGGTGATCACGCCGTTGACGGCGCCGCGGATCTCCTCCTCGTCGTGGGCGTGGCGGCTGCGGTGAAACCACGCCGGCACGGTCTGCAGGTCGTAGCTCTTGAAGCCGAAGCGCTGCATCTCCTCGGCCACCGACTCGGCGTCGGGGTCGCGCGGGTGCGGCCACTTGTGGACCGTGACCCCGTTGGGCAGCTTCTGCGCGGGCTTGTGCATCTCGAGTCTCCTCCCGGCGCCGCGGGGCGCTTGAGGCTTCCATAGCGCATTCTCGCGGCTCGCGGGCGCGCGATCATACCGCCCGTCGCGGTCGCGGCGGGGCGTAGTGGTCCGCCGCGATTCGAAGCGCCGGCGCGGCTCCGCTGTCGCGCGCTCGCCGGTCGCGACGCGGGCGCGCTCGACGACGCGCGCGGCTCGATCGCGTCCCCGGCCCGCGGCGGCGGGCCACGGCGCGTGTGACACCAGCGGGGCCGATCGAAGTGACTGTAAAGTCAGATTCGCGCGAGCGCACCTGAGCTCGCCCGGCACGTTGAGATGGCGTCTCGGGGCCGTTCTGGCTATCGTGTGGCATGATCGACGCCGAGCGTGCCGTCACGCAACACGACTCCGCCGTGGTGGCGGTCGCGAAGAAGATCAGCGTTCTCGGCGCCCTGAGCTGGGGTCCCACGGCGGCCGACGAGTTCCTCTCGGCCTGGCGGGGCGGCAACCCGGCGCTCCCGCGTCCGCCCGAGGTGCGACCGCTCAAGCCGGGCACGCTCGAGACGCTCCGCGACGTCGAGCGCCGCTGTGATCGCGGCTCGCCGCGCGGGCGGTTCGTCATCGCGACCGCGGCCAGCTACCGCCGCGTCGGCGAGATGCTCGCGGTCCCGGGGACGAAGACGTTTTACCAGCTCTCGCGCGAGACCTACGGCGGGGCGAATGAGCGGCTCGCCGGGACCAAGGACACCCAGCTCTCGGCCGCGGACATGCTGCTCGCGTCGACCGCGGACCTGACCGAGGCGACCCGCGAGGACGAGTACGAGTTCTGCCTCACCGCCGAGCACGTGCGCGAGCAGCTGCAGGCGAGGGTCGACGCGTTCTTCGGCGCAGGCGTCGTGCAGGTCGTCATCGATCGCAACCTGAGCGCGAAGGCCGCGGCGTCGGCCGAGCGGATCCGCGTTCGCTCGGGCACCTGCTTCACGCCCGCGGACATCGTGCAGCTGACCGAGCACGAGGCCTTCATTCACGCCGCGACGGCGCTCAACGGGCGCAGGCAGCAGCGCCTCGCCTGCCTGAGCCTGGGCTCGCCGCGGACGACCGCGACGCAGGAGGGGATCGCGACCTTCGCCGAGCTGATCACCGGCGCGATCGACCTCGCGCGACTGCGTCGGCTCGCGCTGCGGATCCGCGCCGTTCACCTGGCGGAGGAGGGCGCGGACTTCATCGACGTGTTCCGCTTCCTGCTCGACGCGGGTCAGACCGAGGGCGAGAGCGTGCAGACGGCGATGCGCGTGTTTCGGGGCGGCGACGTGCGCGGGCGCCACGTGTTCACCAAGGACGTCGTCTACCTGCGCGGGCTGCTCGCGGTGCACACCTTCCTGCGCAAGGCCATCGCGGAGAACCGCCCCGAGCTGATCGCGCGCATGTTCGTCGGCCGTCTGTCCGTGACCGACGTCCTTGATCTCGAGGAGTCCTTCGAGTCAGGTTTGATCGCGCCGGCGGTCTACCTCCCGGCGTGGGCGCGAAACGTCCGCTCGCTGGCCGCGTACCTCTCGTTCTCGCTGGTGACCAACCGCATTAATCTCTCCCGGGTGGACGTCTTCGAGCTGTGCCGCGATCCGCTCTCGCGGATCAGCGAGACCGCGCCGACGTGAGTGACGCGTCGGCGGCGGGCTCGGCTCGGCTCGGCTCGGCGCCCGCGGGGGCGCTACTCGCTGGGGTGACAGGTCAGGCAGCCGTTCTCCCCGGCGCCGGTCTCCTTGTCGTACTCCTCGCCCAGCATCTCGGCCATCTTCGGCATGACCTTGTCGACCATGAACGCGGTCGCGGCCTCGTCGTAGTCGCGCGCGGCCTTGATCGGGTTGTCGGCCGGGAGCGCGTAGATCGGCGCGTTCGGCATCTTGAAGTCGACCTCCTTGATGTCGTCGCCGTGGCAGGTCTTGCAGTTGAACCCGCCGAAGGTCTTCTCGTCGTACTCCTTGAACATGGTCTTGAATTCAGGGAGCACCTTGGCCGACATGAACTTCTTGCGCGCGTCGCGATCCATCTCGGCCCAGCTCTGCTCGCCGCCCGCGGGCGCGGCGGGCTCCTCGGCGGCGGGCTCCTCGGCGGCGGCGGGCTCCTCGGCGGCGGGCTCCGGCGTCTGGGTCTCCTCGGGCTTCTTGCCGCAGCTGCCGATGAAGACCCCGATGAGGGCGAAGGTTGCGAGGGTCGCGGTGATCTTGCGCATGACGGAATCCTGAGGGGCCCATGGTCCCCTCCGGCGCCACGCGATGCAAACGACCCGCGAACGAAGACGCTCGCGGGTCTGCCGATCCTGGAGGATCGCGGTCGCTGGGTTGTGAATCGCGGGTGACCGCGGCGAGGGTTCGATCGCGTTCCGGGGCTCGTCGCGCCCCGGCGTCCTCACGACGCCCGGCTGTGTGCGGCGATGGCGTGGAGGGCTCGTGGACGCCGGGGCGCGACGCTCCCGGAGCGAGATCGGCTGCGCATCAGCGCTGACCGAAGCGCGAGAGCGGGCTGCTGAGCGTGGGGACCGACGGGGTGGGCGCGCTCGCGCTCATGACCGTGGGCGTCATCGGGCGGCTCGCGGCCTGCGCGGGCACGCTGTGGGGATTGCGCGGCTGCGGCGTGACGCTCAGCAGGGTCGTGTCGGGGTCGAACATGCCCGGACGGATGCCGGTGCGCGGAATCGGCCACAGGATGTTGTGCTTGAGGATCCGGCGCTTGAGCGAGTGGCGGGTGATCCCGAGCCGCTCGGCGGCTCCGACGAGCGTGCCTTCGGTGCGGAGGGCATGCTCGCAGAGGGCGCGCTCGGCCTGGGAGAGGTTGAGGGAGTGAAGCGTGATCGTCATGGAGACACTGTCGCGCATCTGCGTTATCCAGCGCAGATCAAGTGGTCGATTCAGCTCGCGGGGGCGCGGGGTCCCCGCGATTCGAGCGCGCGTCAGTCGCTGTAGGTGATGAGAAGGCGCGGCCGCGCGTCCACGCTCGGCGCGGCGAGGTTCCAGTAGTGCACGCCGTCGGTCGTCACGGGCACGAGCTGGAGGTGCGTCGCCGCGCCCGGCACGAGCAGGTCGGGCGAGAGCGCCCAGGTCACCAGCTGATCGAGCGCGGCGGGCCCCTGGTCCTCGCCGAGCAGCTGATCGAGCGCCGGCGCGGCGTCGGGCTGCGCGTCGAGATCGAAGGGCGCGCTCGACCACAGCGTCCCGGTCGAGTCGCTCTCGGCCTGGCCCGTGTGGTTGGTCACGGTCAGCTGCAGCTCGAGCGCGAGCAGCTGCGCGCCGTCGAGCTGCGCCGGCCACGGGAAGCGCAGCAGCCCGCGCGTCTCGTGGCCCGCGAAGTCCGAATTCTCGCCGTCGATCACGAGCTCGCCGACGTCGCTGTTGTTGTTGCCCGCGCTGGTGATCGACTCGCACTCCACCGTCCACGCGTAGATCACGTCGTCGGGGGCGCGCGCGAAGCAGCCCGCCTGGTCGGCCGGGAGCTCCAGCACCATCGCGGGCGCGCCGGTGGTCGTCGCGTCGGTGTCCTGCGTGGCGCCGGACGAGCTCGCGTCGCTCGTCTGCTGCGGCGTCGTGTCGGCGGCGGTCGTGCTCGCGACGCCGGTGGTGGTCGAGTCTTCGCCCATCGTCCCCGACGGGTTCGGGGTCGACGTCGCGGCGGTCATCATCCCGCTCGTGCCCGCCGTCGTCGCTACGCTCGTGGCGGTCGTCGTCGAGCCCGCGGGCTCGTCGCCGTCGAAGCTCGGGTTCTCGTCCAGGCACCCCGCGAGCGCCGGCGCGAGCAGCCACGCCGCGCGCGACCAAAAACATGTCTTAAAAGACATTTCTACCGATGGCAGTGTACTCGCCGCGAGGGTCGCGCGCAGCGACGACTTCGTGACGATCGCGGCGCCGGGGCGCGCGTGATCCGGCGACGCTCGCGCCGCGAGCGCGCCGCTCGAAGCCGCGCTGTGGTACACGTCCCCGGGCTTGAGGTCGGATGCCGCGACAGCCACTGCGCACGCTCATCATCGACAACCACGACTCCTTCACGTTCAACCTCCACCACATGCTGGCGGCGCTGAACGGCGCGCCGCCGCGCGTGATCCCCAACGATCACCGCGAGCCGATCGACTGGCGCGCGCTGCCCTTCGACAACATCGTCATCTCGCCGGGTCCCGGGCGGCCCGAGCGTCCTGCGGACCTCGGCGTCGGCGCGCGCGCGATCCTCGAGGCCCGCGTGCCGGTGCTCGGCGTCTGCCTCGGCCACCAGGCCATCGCGCACCTGCACGGCGGCGCGATCGAGCACGCGCCCGCGCCGATGCACGGGCGCGTGAGCGCGGTCGTGCACGACGGCGACCCGCTGTTCGCCGGCGTCCCCCCCACGCTCGCGGTGGTGCGCTACCACTCGCTGATCGTCGCGCGCCCGCTGCCGGGCGAGCTCGCCGCGATCGCGTGGACGCGCGACGACGGGCTCGTGATGGCGCTGCGGCACCGCGCGCGCCCGCTGTGGGGCGTGCAGTTCCACCCGGAGTCGATCTGCAGCGAGCACGGGCGTCGGCTGCTCGAGAATTTTTGCGAGCTGACCCGGGCGCGGTCGCGGCCGCAGGCCATTGAGCTCGACGTCGCGCGGGCGCCGAGCTCGACGCGCGCGCGCGCGTCCTCGTCTGCTGGGCGCGGCGACTACGAGCTTCACACCCGCGCGCTCGCGCGGCTGCCCGACGTCGAGCGCGCGTTCACGCGGCTGTACGCCCGCTCGCCGCGCGCGTTCTGGCTCGACAGCAGCCTCGCTGGCGGCGACGCGCGCTTCTCCTTCATCGGCGACGGCGCGGGCCCGGAGTCGCTCGAGCTGCAGCACCGCGTCGACGAGCGGACGATCACCGTGACGGGCTCGGGCGCCGCCCCGACCGTCCATCGCGGCGACCTGTTCGAATACCTCGCGGCCGCGCTCGAGCGCCGCGCCGTGAGCGACCCGGCGCTGCCCTTCGACTTTCAGGCCGGCTTCGTCGGCTACCTCGGCTACGAGCTCAAGGGCGCCTGCGGCCTCTCGAACCGGCACCGGGCCCGCTGGCCCGACGCGCGCCTGCTGCTCGCCGACCGCGTCATCGCGTTCGATCACCGCGAGCGCGTCACCTACCTCCTGTGCCTGGGTCGCGGTCGCGACGGCGCGCGCGCGGCGACGCGGTGGCTCGACGCGGTCACGCGCGAGCTCGCGGCGCTGCCCATGACGTCGGCGCCCGACGAAGCCAAGCCCGTGAGCCGGCAGCTCGCGCCGCCGTCCGATCTACGACTTCGTCGGCCGCGCGCCGGCTACCTCGACGACATCGCCCGCTGCCTCGAGCACCTGCGCGACGGCGAGAGCTACGAGCTGTGCCTGACCAACCAGCTCGAGACCGCGGCGCGCCCGGACCCGCTCGCCTTCTATCGCGCGCTGCGGCGGCGCAGCCCGGCGCCGTACGCCGCGCTGCTGCGCTTCGGCGAGCTCGCGATCGCCAGCTCCTCGCCCGAGCGCTTCCTCAAGATCGACCCTGACGGCGCGGTCGAGTCGCGGCCGATCAAGGGCACCGCGCCGCGCGGCCGCACGCCCGCCGAGGACGACGAGCTGCGCGCGCGCCTGGCCGCGAGCGAGAAAGATCGCGCCGAGAACCTGATGATCGTCGACCTCGTGCGCAACGACCTCTCCCGCGTGTGCGAGGTCGGCAGCGTGCGCGTCCCTCAGCTCATGGAGGTGCTGCGCTACGCGACGGTGCACCAGCTCGAGAGCCGCGTGCGCGGCCAGCTGCGGCCTGACGCGCGCCCCGTCGACTGCGTGCGCGCGGCCTTCCCCGGCGGCTCGATGACCGGCGCGCCCAAGCGCCGCACGGTCGAGCTGCTCGACGCGCTCGAGCCCGGCGCGCGGGGCGTGTACTCGGGCGCGCTCGGCTACCTCTCGCTCAGCGGCGCCGTCGATCTCAGCATCGTGATCCGCACGGCCGTGATCGACGCCGCGGGCACCTCCATCGGCACCGGCGGCGCGATCGTCACGCAGTCGGACCCCGCGCGCGAGTTCGACGAGATCATGCTCAAGGCCCGCGCGCTCGTCGACGCGCTGGCCGAGACCGCCGGCGACGCGTGACGTCGCCGGCGTGTGTCCCTACGGACAGACTTCGGGGTTCGCCTGACCCGGCGAGCCCATGTCGCCGTTGGGGTCGAAGGGCTCGGCCGCCAGGCACCAGTTGTTCGGATCGTCGTTCTCGAGCGGGTCGGGCGGGCCCATCGTCAGCTGCCACGCCATGCCGTCGTCCGCGTTGCCCTGGCCGCTCCACTTGCCGGTCTGATCGATGATCTCGGTGGAATTGCGCAGGATGACGCGGTCGCCCTGCGCGGCGTTGTTCCAGCCCGGGTCGCCGCCGTAGAACGCGTCGGGCGGGCTCTCGTAGCCCCACGTGTCGGCCGTGCCGCGCGCGAGCCAGGCGTAGCCGTCGACGCCGACGACCGTCTTGACCTGGATCAGGCCCTGGTAGTTGGGGTCGTCGCCCTCGTCGCGGATGATCAGCCCCTTGAGGTCGATCTCCTCGCCCGTGTTGTTGTAGACCTCGATCCACTCGCAGTCGGCGTCGCCGCAGCCGCCCGCGTCGTACATGACCTCGGTGACGACGAGGTCGCCGGGGGCCATCTCCTCGACGCCGAGCCCGGGCTCGGGCCCGGCGACGTAGCCCTCGACGTCGTTCTCGTCGCGCGGCGCGATCTTGAAGGCGTCGGCCGAGTAGTTGAGCGGCCCCTGGATCGCCGTGAACGCCGCGCCGAAGCCGAAGTTCGGGAAGTCGTCGGCCCAGTCCGGGTCGTAGGGGTTGAACATCTGCTCGTCGACGCGCAGCGTCGAGAGCCCGTCGGAGACGTCGTACTCGTCCCAGCCTGGCTCATCGACCACCTCCAGGAGGTCGCCCTCGACGCGCACGAGCACGCCCTCCCACGGCTCGGCCGTGACCGGGTCCCCGAGCTCGTCGAGCGGCCGCAGCTCGGGCACCGTCACGCCGCTGTCGCCGGTCTGCGTGACGCTGCCGCCCGTCACGTCGATCTGCGTCAGGCCCTCGAACTCGGCCGTGGTGCCCACGATGTCGACCTCGTCGCCGACGCTGAGCATCCCGAGGATCGGGGCCAGCTCGTCGGTGTAGACCCAGACGCCGCTGAGCTGGCCGCCGTCGGGCTCCTGGGCGTAGAAGCCGAAGGTGGCGACTGCGGTGACGTAGACCCCGAGCACGTTCACGTCGCTGCCCTCGCCGATGACGTCGCCCTGGATGTCGTAGATCGTGTCGTCGTCGACGGGGCTGCCGGTCGTCGGATCCTCGGTCGTCGCGTCCGTCGTCGTGGTCGGCGACTCGGTGGTGTTGTCGGTCGTCGCGGGGCCCTCGGTGGTCCCTGGCGACGAGGTCGACGTCGGGTCAATGGTGGTGTCGTCGGTCGTCTGCCCGCCGGTGGTCTCGCCCCCGGTCTCGGTCTCGGTGGCGTCAGAGTCGGTCGCGCTGGTCGCGGCGGGTCCGCCGTTACACGCGAGCGCGAGGGAGAGCAGGCCGAGCAGGCCAGTGGTTCGCTTCATCGTCATTGACAGTCTCCGGACATCCACGACGACGGGCGCGGCCCAGGTCGGCGCGTGGATCAAGGTTGTCGGGTGCCACGAGCGCGTGGTCCCGAACCGGCGGCGAGCTTACTGCGCCGCGTCTCGAGGCGATAGTGCGGCCCGGAGTCCGGTTGGCGCGAGTGAAAATTATGAAATTTTAGAAACCGATTTTTCTTCATCTGGACAGCGCCAGCAAACGATCAGCACGATCACCCAGCTCGCTCAGCCCGTGGTCGTGCCGGTGTCAGACTCGCCGCCGGTCTCGGTCTCGGTCCCGCTCTCGGACGTCGTCGTCGTCTCGCCCGTGGTGGCGTCGGTCTCGCCCTCGGTGCCCGCGGTCTCGCTCTCGGTCTCGGTCTCTGCGGTGCCGGCGCTGGTCGTCCAGGCCGTCGTCGGGCTGCTCGTGTAGTAGCCCGGCCCGCCGTAGGCGTCGCCCGAGGTGATGTAGGGATCATCTGTACTCGAGGTCATCACGCCGCTGGTCGCCGGGTCGCTCGAGGAGCCCGACTCCGACGCGCCGGCCGTGGTGCTCTCGCTGGTCTCGCCGGGGTCCTTGTCGCCGCAGCCGACGACCGCGAGCCCCAAAGACAGGGCCGAGAGCACGCGCAGGAGCCCCGTCGCGCCGACCGTGCGCTGGGGCGCGCCGCAGAACGGGCAGCGGCGCTCGTGGTGCGCGACGTGGCGATGGCAGCCGGGACACGCTCGCATCCCGCGACTGTACCACGCGGGCCTCGCAGGCCGCGCGCGTGCGCGTGCGCGCGCCCCCGGCGTGATCGCCCGATCACGCCGGACGCGGGGTACACTGCCCGCCTTCATGCTCTCGCGGCTCGTCCCGGCACCGCTCGTTCGCCTGTTCGCGCGACCGTATGTCGCTGGGTACAGCATGGAGGCCGCGCTCACGTCGGCGGCCGAGCTGCTCGAGGCGCCGCGGCTGCTGTCGACGCTCGACCTGCTCGGCGAGCACGTCACCGAGCGCGAGCAGGTCGACGCGAACCTCGCGACCTACGAGCGGCTGATCGACGCGCTCGGCGAGCGCGCGCGCTTCCCCGATCGCGCTGCGCGGCCGACGGTGTCGGTCAAGCCCTCGGCCTTCACGACCGGGGATCAGCGCGCCGCCTTCGAGCTGATCCGCGGCCTCGCCGAGCGGGCGCGCGCGCGCGAGGTCGGGCTGACGATCGACATGGAGGACCACCCGTGGACCGACATGACGATCGAGCGCGCGGTCGCGCTGTTTCACGACGGCTTTGACGTCGGCACCGTGCTGCAGTCTCGCCTCAACCGCTACCGCGAGGACGCGGCGGCGATCCCCGCCGGGATGCGCGTGCGCCTCGTCATCGGCATCTACCGCGAGCCCGCCGAGATCGCGACGACCGACAAGCGCGAGATGAAGGCGCGGCTGCTCGAGATGGCGGCGACGCTGCTCGACGCGGGCGCGTTCGTCGAGTTCGCGACCCACGACGAGGCGATCGTCGAGCGCTTCGCTCGTGAGCTGGCCCCAAGGGCAGCCGAACGCTGCGAGGTCCAGATGCTGCTCGGGGTCCCGCGCGGCGCGATCCAGGAGCGCCTGCTGCAGGGCGCGTTCGGGGTCCCGCTGCCGGTGCGCCTGTACGTGCCCTTCGGGATCCGCAAGGCCGACGCGACCGCGTACCTGCGGCGGCGTATGGACGAGAACCCGCGCATGGCGCTCGACGTGCTCCGCAACCTCGCGCGTCGCCGCTAGCGCGACGGGAGGCGCCGCGAGTCGCGAAGGGCACGCCCGCGAGCGATGCCACCGTGGCGCGCGACCTCAACGCGGCGCGACCCCACCGTGGCGCGCGACCTCAACGCGGCGCGCGAGCGTGTGTCGCTCGCTCGTCACGCGCGACGGCGTCGGCCGACGGCGAGCAGGGCGAGCAGGGCGAGCGCGCCGCCGGGGGCGCCGCCGGGGGCGCTCTTGCAGCCGCAGCCGGACTCGCTCTCCTCGGTGTCGCCGAAGCTGTCCGCGGCCGAGTCGGTGCCGCCCGAGGTCGTGTCCTCGCTGGTCGTCCCGCCGGTGCTGCCGCCGGTCGTCGGGCCCGCGCTCGGATCGCCGCCGGTGCCGGAGTCGCCGGTCGACGTGCCGCTGTCGTCCGTCGTCGAGGTCGCGTCGGTGTCGGTCGCCGCGTCGCCGGTCGTCGTCGCCGCGGCGCCGCCGATGACCACCGGCGGCGCGACGAGCTCGCCCTGGTCGCCGTCGGGGCTCGCGTCGAAGATCGCGGTGTTGTTGATCTCGGTGCCCTCGGGCACGTCGGCGATCACGACGTCGAGCACGATGTCGACGCTCTCCGTCGGCGCGAGCGCGAGCTCGCTGAGGATCAGCTCGCCTTGCGTCGAGCCGTCCGTCGCGCCGCCGTCGTCGACGAGCGTCCACTCGGCCGCCTCGGGCGGGATCACGTCGTTGAGCGTCGCGCTCGCGGGCGCCGTCCCGGTGTTCTCGAGGTGGATGGTGTAGCGGATCGTGTCGCCGGGCGTGGGGTCGCCGCTCTGGTCGGCGTCGTCCTGCAGCGCCCAGGTCTTGCTCGAGTTCGTCAGCAGCACGGCCTGGTACACGTTGACGCCGACGATGTTGTACGCGATCCAGAATTTGTCGAGGTCGGCCGTGTAGGTCACCTTGACCGCGTTGTCCCCCTGCGTGAGCGCGCCCGCGAGATCGAACTGATCAATGTCGACGCCGATCGCGTCCGTCTGCGGCGGCGTCGTCGTGTTGATCGTGTGGTTCATCGGGTTGGCCTCGGGGTTGATCGGGTCGCTGAGCGTGAGCACGCCGCCGCCCGGCGCCCCCGCGACCTCGACGCGCTCCATCATCGAGCCGTTGATGTCCCCCTCGAGCACGTACCAGGTCAGGTCGCCCTCGGGCGGCGAGTCGACGTCGAGGCCGTCGAGCGTGATCTCGATCTGCTTGGTGCCGTTGAGCCACAGCGTCTGCAGGCCCTCGTACAGGCTGACGCGGCGCGGCTTGAGGAACTCGTGCGCGTAGACCAGCACGATCGAGAACGACGCGGTGTGCGTGTCGCCGTTCTCGATGAGCGCCGCGAACTCGCCGACGGTGTAGTCGCCGACCAGCTCGTCGATCATGTCGGTGACCTCGGCGCGGCACAGCTGCATGTCGTAGGCCATCGCGCCCGCGTCGGAGCAGAAGCACTTGTCGGCCGCGACGAGCTCGGCGGACCCGCCCGGCGCCGCGAAGCTCACCTCGTCGTCGACCAGCCCGCCGCCGCCGCAGTCGTTGTTCTGGATCGAGCCGCCCCAGTAGAGGTAGGCCGCGACGATCTCGGCGCCGGGCACCAAGTCGTCGGCGCTGACCGACGCGACCGCGCTCATGTTCAGCGTGTCGACCGCCTCGTCGTTGTCAGGGCCGTCCACCGCGAGCGGCGCCCCCGTGGCGAAGAAGTCGTAGCCGCCCTCCCACGACTGCAGCAGCGTCGGCAGCTCGTCGGCCAGCGCCGGGCGAGGGAGCGCGACCGCGACCGTCAGCGCGGCGAGCGGGAGGAGGGCGAGGCGGCCGAGGGGGAGGAGGGGGCGGGCGAGGGGGAGCGCGCGTGAGCGCGGGGCGGCGTGCGACTTCATGGTCAACCTCCGCTGGCGAGCAGCGCCGGCAGGCTAGCACGCGCGCGCGCGCGGCTCGCCGACGCGGCGTGTCGTGAAGGTCGCGGGTAGATGTCTTAAAAGTCATGTGTTCGTGACCGCGTGACCCGCGACCGGCTGGCCGGTCCCCGCGCGCGACGCGTGTCGGCGTCGCGTCGACGGAGACGAGCTGCCGGCGCGCGGCGGTCATCGTCGGCCGCGGCTCGAGCCGCCCGCCGGCCCACAGGCGCGGTTGTGCGCCCGAACTCGCCCGAGAGCGTCGCTCCGCGGCCTCCTCGCGCACCGGGAGCCGCGAGCTAGCAAACGGTGAGCTGCGATACCTATACTACCGTTCAAGCAGTGCAGACGCCGATCGCCACGAGGTTGTCGCGAGCGCGGGTCGCGGGCGCCTGCGTGGTCGCGCTGCTGGCGATCGCGTCGAGCGCGTGCGGTGAGCTCACGCCCGGCGCCGCCGGCTACGAGACCGGGCTGCAGCGGCGCGCGCAGATCCCCTTCCCGCTCGAGGGGCCGCACCTCGGCGAGCTCGCGACTTTCGGTGAACACGTCTACGTCGCCAACAGCTTCGACTCGTTCACCGCGCTGCGGCTCGGACCCGCCGGCGCGCTCGAGCTGACGCTGGACCGTCCGCCGACGACCGGCACCTTCATCCGCTGCACGACGCTCGCGGTCCACGAGCCCTCGCGCACGCTGTACTGCGCCTCCGATCGCGGCGCCGCGTTCGCCTACGATCTCAGCGACCCGGCGGTCCCGCGGCTGCGCAAGCCGTTCATCGACGACCCGGAGCTGCACGTCCGCGACCTCCATGTCGACGGCGATCGCCTGCTGCTCGCGCGCTTCGAAGACGGCCTGTGGTACGCCGAGATCGCGCCGGACGGCGACCTCGGGGCGCCGCAGCTCGTCGCCGCCGCGCCCGGGAACGTGCACCACGCGGCGGCCGACGGCGCGCGCGTCGTCGCGATGACGGCGGGCAGCGAGCTCACCCAGCTCGCCTGGACCGGCGCCGCGTACGAGGCCCGCGGCGCGCTCGCGCTGGACGGACCGCCGCTCGATCTCTCGCTCCGCGGCGAGCGGGTCGCGGTCGCGCTCGGCTCAGCCGGCGTCGTCGTCGCGGCGCTCTCGGAGTCAGGGTTCAAAGTCGTTCACCACGTCCACCCGCCGACCGTCGCGACCTCGGCGGACCTCGACGGCGACGCGCTCGCCGTCGTCGGGCTCTCGGGGATCTTTCTTTACGACCTCGCGGACGCGGACGCGGACGACGAGCCGCGCGTCGCGGGCTTCGTCGGTCAGGGGCCCTGGGGCTACACGCGCGCCGGCGCGGCGCTCAGCGGCCGCTTCGTCAGCGGCGATCTGATCGTCTCCGACTGGGCCTACATCGACCGGCTCGGGGTCGCGCTCGTCGGCGACGTCCACGAGCTCGACCTGCCGGGCTCGGTCTACGCGCGTCGCGGCGAGGAGGTCGCGTTCTCGGCCCGCAACCCGGGGCGCGCGACGCTGCGCCTGCGCGTGGAGAACGTCGCCGGCGAGGAGGTCATTAGCGAGACCTTCGGGCCCGGCGAGCAGCGCCAGATGACGCTCGCGCCCGGCTCGATCGAGCAGCGCGAGGTCCAGGAGCTGTACCTGTACACCGAGCTCCTCACGCCCGAGGGCGACGCGATCCCGACGCTCGAGGACTCGCTGCGCGTGGTCCTGCGCGCGGACGGCGGTGACGAGCGCCCCGCGCCCGGGCAGCGCTTCCCGACGGTGCGCTACGCCGACCAAGACGCCGCGGTCCAGCAGCTGCCGGCGAGTCGGCGGTTTCGCGTGATCTTCCACAGTCAGGACTGCGCCGCGATGTGGCCCGAGATCCTCGACGCCGCCTGGCTCGCGCGTCGCGACGCGCTCGACGGCGGCGCGTGGCCGCTGCTGCTCAGCGCCGAGGACATAGAGCTCTACGGCTACCCCGCGCGCTGGGGCGTCGAGGATGTCGCGCGCGGTCACTACCTCGACGCCTACTCGACGCCCGCGGAGGTCTCGGAATTTAACGCGCCGCACGAGCACCTCTACTCGGACATGTTCCTCGTCGACGAGCTGCACTCCGGCGCCGCGCACCCCACGGACTACCTCGTCACCGCCGATGGCGTCGTCGAGGCCGTCGAGCGCGAGTATCGGGGCGCCTACCCGCTGCGCTGAGCCGAGCGCTATCATCAGCGCGATGACGACGATTGGCATCCTGATCTTCGACGGCGTGGAGGAGCTCGACTTCGTAGGTCCGTGGGAGGTGTTCACCGCCGCGCGTCACCTCGGCCTCGAGCGCGACGTCGTGCTGGTGGCCGAGTCGGCCGAGCCGGTGCGCTGCAACAAGGGCATGCGCGTGCTCCCCGATCACACGCTGGAGAGCGCGCCGCCCCTCGAGATCGTGCTCGTGCCCGGCGGGCAGGGGACGCGCGCGCTCGTGCAGCGTGAGCGCGTGCTCAACTGGTTGGCGAGCCGCGCCGCCGCGTGCCGCTGGATCACGAGCGTGTGCACCGGCAGCTACGTGCTGTACAAGGCCGGCCTCGCCCGGGGCAAGCGCGTGACGACGCACTGGTCGTTCGTCGAGACGCTGCGGGGTCACGACGACATCACGGTGCTCTCCGGGCCGCGCTACGTCCGCGACGGCGCGGTCGTCACGGCCGCCGGCGTGTCCGCGGGGATCGACATGGCGCTCTGGCTCGTGGGCCAGCTCAGGGACCCCGCGTTCGCCCGCAGCGTCCAGCGCTACATCGAGTACAACCCCGCGCCGCCCTACGCCGCCGAGGTCTGAGCGCGCGGGCGCACCTCCTGACCTTCATAAACCGCGCTCATGGACACTGTTCATAGAGCATGTCTCTAAAGACGTGTCTAAATCTCCGCGTCGGCGCGCGCGTGGTTGACGGAGGGCGCCCGCGGCCGCACCGTGGCTGTGACATGAGCTCGAGGCGCCGCGTGACTCGACGCTGCGCGGCCGCGCTGCTGATCGCGTCCGCGCTCGCCGGGTGCGGCCGCGACCCCGGGCCCGATCCGTGCGCGTCGGAGTGCTTCCCGCACGATCCTCCGCAGGAGACGGAGTATGCCGCCAGCTCGAGCTCGAGCGCCGGGTCGAGCTCGAGCGACGCGACCAGCTCGAGCGTCGAGCTCCCGTGCATGGAGGACGGCGACTGCCCGGCGCAGACGCCGAGTTGCTGCGCGGCGTCGGACGGTGGGAGCTGCGACGAGGGCTACTGCTGGTTCGATCCGGGGGACTGCGGGCAGCCATCGCCACGGGACGCGCAGGTCACGGCGCACGACGTCGTGCTGGTGCTCGACAAGTCCGGCTCGATGTTCGCGAGCGAGTCGCACTGGGACCACGACGGCGACGACCTCGACGGCGACGGCTTTCAGGACGACGCGCCCATGCAGCCCGCAACGCCGCCGCGCTCGCGCTGGAGCAGCCTGCACGCCGCCGTCTCGACGCTCGCGCAGACCCACGGCGACGCGCTCGACCTCGGCGCGCAGCTGTTCCCGTCGGCGGCTGCGGTCGCGACCCCGCCCGCGCAGGCGTGCGCCGTCGAGAGCCCGCCCGAGCTCCCCGTCGCGCCGATGAACGGCGACGCGCTCGTCGCCGCGCTCCCGGCCGCCGACGTCGACGCCGCGGGGGAGTCCCCGGCGACGCGCGGCGTGCTCTCGGCGATCGATCACCTCAACTCGCTCGAGCCCGCGGCGGGCCGCCGTCACGAGCTGGTGCTCGTGACCGACGGCCGGCCCAACTGCTCCGCGGGCGCGCGGGACGACGCGGGGCTGCTGCTCCCCGACGCGCAGCTCTCGTCGACGCTCGCGGCCGCGCGCGCGCAGTCACCGGGGTCGATCACCACGCACGTCGTCGGCCTCGACATCGACGGGCCGGACGACGGGGTCGACGTCACCGCGCTGCTGAACGAGGCGGCGATCGCCGGCGGGGCCCCGCGGGACAACGCGCTCCGGCGCTACCACGACGCGTGGAGCGAGGCCGCGCTGCTCTCGGCGCTCGACGTCGTCGCGCGCGGGATCCTCTGCACGGTGCGCTTCGAGTACGAAGAGGGCGAGCTCGTCGAGGGGCTGTTCGCGCCGGTCGTGACGATGAACGGCGAGGCGGACGTCGACCTCCTCGACGACACGACCGCCTGCGAGCAAGGCGACGGGTGGCTGCTGCGGTCGGAGGACCCCTACGTCATCCAGCTCTGCGGCGCGCGCTGTGACGAGTTCCTCGCGGGCGCGAGCGTCAGCCTCGGCTTCGTGTGCGCCTTCGAATAACCGGGGGGCGCGGGCGGGGCGAGGGAGCGCGAGGGAGCGGCGAGGGAGCGGCGAGGGAGCGGCGAGGGAGCGGCGAGGGAGCGACGAGGGCAGGGCGCGGGCGCGAGGGAAGACGCGGCGCGCGGGTCCGCGCTCAGCCTCCGAACCGCGCCGCGATGCGCTGGGCGACCCGCAGCGTCGGCGTGTCGCCGGCGTCGACGCGCGCGGCCAACCGCGCGTACTCCCGCGTGCGCTGGGCGTGCGCCGCCCGCAGCTTCCCGGCGTTGAACAGCCCCCCGCCGGCGAACTCGGGGAGCCGCTCCTGCGCGCGCGCGCGCTGCTGCCGGATGGACCGCAGCGTCTCGTCCAGCGGGCGCTCGACCAGCAGCAGCGTCGTCCGCAGGCGCAGGCGCCAGCGGAGCAGCCGCGGCAGCTCGAGGTGGGCCACGACGATGACGCCGTAGGGCCGATCGGACAGGGCGCGCCGGGTCGCCCGGACCGCGCGCGCCCGCACCTCCTCGGGGCCGCCGCGCTTGAGCAGCGTCCGCAGGCTCGCGCCGACGTCGTGCTCGATCAGGCGCGCGATGTCGTGCAGCGGCACGCCGCACAGCCCCGCGACGGCGCGCCCGATCTGCGAGAGGTCGAGCGCGGGCGGGCCGACGATCGCGACGTGCCGCCGGAGCTGCACGCGCGCGTGGGGGGCGTAGTAGTCGAGTCCGTCCATGGTCGCCGGCACCCCAGTATTCCTCGCGGAGCCGGGCGCCGCCAGGGTCCATGAGCGTGCAGCGACGCGGCGGCCTCGCGCGCGGGCGCGCGTATCCGTGGTCGTGCGGCGGCGCTATGCTCCCGGGGTGAAATTCTACTGCACCGTGCCCATCGGTGAGGCCAACCCCATCATCAGCACCAACACGGATCGCTACTACTACAGCTCGATCAAGGTGCAGGTCTTCGACCAGGACGATCCGCTGCGGCGGGACGCGGCGCAGTACAGCGTGCCTCGCTGGGAGCACACCTTCACCGCCGCGTCGGACGTGGTCTACAAGCCAGGTAACAGCAAGCGCTACCAGGCGGTCGTCGAGGCGTACACGGTGCACCTGTATCGGACCGCGATCAACACCTGGGCCTCGGCGCCCACGGCCCACCAGCGCGAGACCGTCGAGTACCTCCACGACGACGGGCAGTCGGTCACCGTCCAGCGACGCTCGACGAAGTACATGGGGATCTCGCTCTCCAGCGCGCTCAGCGAGTCGAGCTCGGTGTTCGCGGGCAGCGGCGTGCTCTACCGCGTCAACGGCAAGGGCAACCTGGTCCGCTACGTGCACGACGCCAGCGGCGAGTTCGTCGACTACAGCGGACAGGAGATCGGCTGGGGCTGGGGCGGCCTGCGCCGGATCATGGCGGTCCGCGACCACGGCCTCTACACCGTCGACAGCGGCGGCGCGCTCCGCTACTACCACCACAACAGCGCGGGCTCCTGGGATGACAGCAACGGGCGCGTGATCGGTTCGGGCTGGGCGCACCCCTGGGTCGGCGCCGGTCGCTTCGGGCAGCTCTACGCGATCAACAGCGGCGGCGACCTGCTGTACTACGAGCACGACGGCGCCTTCGCGTGGACCCGCACCGCGAAGAAGATCGGCGGCGGGTGGTCCGCGCAGGGCGTCTTCACGGGCGGCACGAACTGCCTCTATCTCGTCAACGCCGCGGGCGAGCTGCGCTACTACTACCACGACGACTCGCTCGGCTGGGTGAAGCAGAACCTCGGGATCGGCACGGGCTGGGGCGGCCTCTCGCCGCTCGGCTCGAGCGGCAACGGCGAGATCTACGCGGTCACCGGCGACGGCAACCTCCTGTTCTATCGCCACGACACCAGCAAGCGGTTCCTCTCCGGGAGCGGCCGCACGATCGGCTGGGGCTGGGGGAGCGCCTCGACGCACGGGCTGCTGCCGTCGGCGCGCTAGACCGGAACCAAGCGCCTCCAGCACGTCGCTCCGCACGAATGCACCGCGCGCACGTCGAGCCGCTGTTCAGCGCCGGGGTCGCCCGCTGGGAAGAGGGCCGTCGACGCGCTGCCTCCTGTTCGCGCGCGCCCGCGCTCGGCTACGATAGCCCGATGGCGGGAGCGTTCAGGATCTCGGGCTGCGCCTTCGCGGCGCTCGTGTCGACTTCGCTCGTCGCGTGCGGCGAGCCAGGTCCGCAGGCGCGAGCCGCCGAGGAGCTCGGCGTCGTCGAGGCCAGCGAGCTGTACGAGGGGCGCGACGGGGGGCTCAGCGCGATCGCGTTCGGGCGCTCGGTCTGGGTCTACGGCGACACCGTGCTCACGGTCGAGGACGAGTGGGGTCACAACTGGCATCACAACTCGTTCTCCGTCACGCAGGACGTCGACGCGCGCGACGGCGTCGGCGGCTTCACGGAGACGCTCGACCCGGCCGGCGCGCCGCGGCACCTGATCCCGCCGTCGCCCGACGAGCTCAGCTTCAACCTCGCGCACTGGGGCGAGGACTGCGAGCAGGAGCCCTGCGGCGCGCGCTGGGCCGTCTGGCCCGGCGACCCGGTCTGGGACGCGGAGGCCGGGCGCGCGCTGATCTTCTACGGCCTGATCTACGCCGAGCCCGGGGAGTTCAACTTCACCAGCGTCGGGCAGTCCGTCGCCGTCTGGGACGTGTACGAGGAGCCGCCGCGGCGGCCGGTCATCCACCCCGAGGCCGAGCACCCCGACCTGCTGTTCCTCGAGGGCGAGCCGGGCTGGGGCGTGGGCTCCAACATCGAAGATGGCTTTTTGTACACCTTCTCCTGCGACGAGGACGGCCTCGGTCACCCGTGTCGGCTCGCGCGCGTGGCCGCGGCCGAGGTGCTCGAGCGCGACGCCTGGCGCTACTGGGACGGCGCGAGCTGGTCGACCGAGATGGACGAGGCGGACAAGCTGTTCGAAGGCGCGCCGATCATGGAGGTCTCGCGCAGCGAGCACCACGGCGGCTGGCTGGCGATCTACTCGTCGCCGTTCTCGCGCGACGTCGTCGCCCGGACCGCGCCGGCGCTCACCGGCCCGTGGACGCGCGAGTCGGTGATCTACACGGCGCCGGGCGACGACGCCCCCTACGACGTGGTGCACCACCCGGAGTACGCGGAGGAGGCCGGCCGCGTGCAGTACCTGACGTACTCGCGCCCGACGACGGGGTGGTTCGGCACCGAGTTCCCGCTCGTGCGCGTCGAGTTCGAGTAGCCGCGCGCCGCTCGCCTCGCTCCTTCGTCCGTCGCGGCGGGGCGCAGCGGCGCGCGCGGAATCGCGGGCGCGCTTCCGGTGTATGGTTGGCGGCGACGCGTCCGTGACGAGCACCGTGCGCACAACCATCGGCGGGAGCTGGCGACCGCGCGCGCGTCGTGGGGGGCCGCGCCCCGCGGCGACGCAGCGCGCGTTGGGCCGCGCGGTCAACCTCGTGGTCAACCTCGCGGTCAACCTCGCGGTCAACCTCGCGATTATCCTGCTCGTCACGCTCACGTTGACCGGCCTCGCGCGCGCGGCCGAGCCCACGCGCGTGATCCAGCCGGGGCAGGACGCGGCGATCATGGAGATGGTCCGCGCGGCGCTCACAGGCGCCGCCCCGGAGGGTGAGGCGCCGCCGCGCTTCGGCGTCTCGATCGACCGCGACCGCCTGCACGTACGCCTGTTCGAAGATGCAGGTTCCAAACCGTCGATGGTGCTCGTCGTCGGCGCGCCCGGGGCCGCGCTGCCCGAGCTCGCGGGCGTGCGGGGCCGCGCGGTCGCGGACGCGATCGCGCTGGTCTGCGAGCCGCCGTGTGACGCCGCCGCGGAGGCGCGGGCGGGGCCTGGGCCGCCGCGCTCGCGCGCGCGCGCGCCGATCGAGTCGACGCGCTCTGGCGCGCCGTGTCCGAGGCGCCGCGCGCCGACGCGGGCGCTGGCGCCGCGCCGTCGTCGGCCCCGGCGCTGCGCGACGCGGGGCAGGGGACCC
This sequence comes from Myxococcales bacterium, assembly GCA_020633295.1. Taxonomy (GTDB): domain Bacteria; phylum Myxococcota_A; class Polyangia; order Nannocystales; family Nannocystaceae; genus JACKDW01. Next base: position 385,022 of record JACKDW010000003.1, read on the forward strand.
GCTACGAGCTCGCCACGACGGCGCAGCGCGTCGCCTGGCTCGGGCTCGCCTACGTGATCGCGTGGGCGCTCGGGCGCGCCGCCGTGCGCCTCGTCCGACGCAGGCGCGAGCTGCTCGCGGACCTGCGTCGCCACGCGCCGCTGCTCGTGCTGCTCGCGGCGTTCCTCGCGCTGTGCGCGACGATCCCCGCGTTCCTCCCGATCCACGATCACAACAGCTACGTCGCGCGCTCCGACTGCGCGCGCTCGCTCGCCTGCGACGACGACCCGCGCGCGGCGTTCAGCGCGACGACCTTCCACGTCTACGGCGCGCTGCTGCGCCTCGCGCCCCACAGCGCCCGCGGCTTCGGCCTCGTCAGCGTCCTCATGACCGCGCTCGCGATCGGCCTGCTGTACGCGCTGATCCGTCGCGTCCCGCGGCTCGGGTCCGACGCGTCGGGCTCGCGCGCGCTGGCCGAGCGCGCGGCGATCTGGGCGGCCGCCTGCGTCGCGCTGCACCCGATCCTGCTGCGCACCGCGACCAGCGGGATCTTCTGGCCGTACAACATCGCCTGCCTGCTCGCGGCTGGCGTCGCGGCGCACCGCGCCGCCGAGCGCGGCGCGATCGTCGACGCGCTCGCGGCGGCGGTGCTGCTCGCCTTCGCGGTGCTCGGCAACCTCGTGTGTCTGGCGCTCACGCCCCTCGTCGTGCTCGTGCCGCTGTGCTGGGGGCGGCTCGTCGGCGCGGGGGCGCGTCGCTACCTCGCGCTCGCGCTCGGCGTGCTGGTGTTCGCCGCGCTCGTGACCCCGACCTTCCTCGACGCCTTCGCCGCCCACGTCGTGCAGGGGCAGCAGATGGAGCGCTTCTCCGAGCCGCCGCTCCGGATGCTGCGCGAGCTGCTCGGCAACGTGCTGTATCTCGACCCTCGCCTCACGCCCGCGCCGCTCGGGGTCCTCGCGCTGCTCGGGCTCGTCGTCCTGGCGCGCCGGCGCGCGCGCGCGGACCTCCCCTTCGTCTACGTCCTGCTGGCGACCGAGGTGCCGCTGGGGCTGCAGGTCACGCCCTTCACCACCGGGTACCCGACGCGCTTCATCCACGGCTACCCCTCGCTGTTTTGGTTCGCCGCGCTCGCGGGCCTCGGCGCCGCGGCGCTGCTGCGCTGGCTCGGCGAGCGCTGGCCGCAGGCGCGCGCGTGGACGCTGCAGGTCGGGCTCGCGGCGCTGTGCCTCGCGACGATCCCGACGGCCGGCGAGGCGCTCGCGTTCCTGGGCGCGCCGCGTGTGCTCGAGCGCGAGCTCGCGGCGCTCGAGCGCGGCTTCGCCGAGCTCCCGGAGCACGACGTGCTCGTGCTCCCGCCGGTGATCCTGCGGCCGCCCGAGGGCGTCGAGCTGACGAGCGATCCGGTCGAGGCGTTCTTCCCGGTGGGTGCCTATCGCGCGGCCATGCGCGCGCGCGGCTCGGAGCCCGTCGTCGCGCAGCTCGACGAGCTCCTGCGGCGGCCCGACGGTCGCGTCCCCGAGGGCCGCGTGCTGCTCTACGTCGGCGCGACGATGTACAGCTTCGTGCCCGCAGAGATCGAGGCCGGGCTCGCGGCGCGCAGCATCGAGCGACCGCTGCTGCGGCGCGTCCGTGCGCGCTACGAGCTCGAGCCCGCGTGGACGTTCACGCTCGCGACGCGGCAGCACCCCGCGGTCGCCATGCGGCTCGCCGCCGATCAGCGCGAGGCCGTCGAGCTCGGCTTCTACTGGCTGCGCGCGCGCGGAGCTGACGTCGCGTCGGGCTCGGCCCCGCGGCCGCCGTGACACGGCGCTCGGCGGCCGCGTATACTCGTGCGGTCGTTCGAGGAGCTTGTCATGCCGAGGTTCGTCGCCTGTCCGTCTTGTAGCGTGCACGTCAAGATCAGCGAGTCGAGCTGTCCGCACTGCGGCGCCGCGCTGCGCGATCGCGGGGGCCAGATCCGCCAGACCGCCGGCGCCGTGCTCATGGGCCTCGCGATCGCCAGCTGCAGCGGCACCGGCGAGCCGGAGTACGGCGTGCCGGTGACAGAGAGCGACGCCACGCAGACCTCGACCGACACCGACACCACGACGACCGGGACGACCATGACCGGCGCGACGACTGCGGGCTCGAACTCCGGCTCCGGCACGACCGGCACCACCTTCGAACCCGAGTACGGCGTGCCCACGACCTCGAGCGAGCCCGACTACGGCGTGCCGTCGACGACCAGCGGCACGACGACGGAGGAGCCGACGACGACCTCGGAGACGACCGGGATCCCGCAGCCGGAGTACGGCATGCCGGCCACGATCACCGGCTCATAGCGGTCGAGTCCAACGCGCGCGGTCGCGACGTGGCCGACGCGCGAGCTCGCGGTGATGACTCGCGCGCACCAGCGGCGCGCGACCGCGTCGCCTCGCGGCGCGCGACCGCGTCGCCTCGCGGCGCGCGCGTGGGCCCGCGCCTTGACACTCTCGCGTACGCGCGGTGATAGTCCCTCGGTACATGTCTACGCTGAAGAGCGTGCTGGTCACGATCGCCGGCGTCGCGATCGCGGTCGGCGGGCTCGCCGGGATCTTGCTGGCGACCGGCGTCATCGAGAACACGGCGACCGCGCCCGAGGTCGAGGGGGCGCCCGTCAGCGCCCGCGAGGCCCGCGTGAGCGCGGAGAAGCAGGCCCGCGAGCTCGCGTCGCTCGGCTACATCGGCGCCGTCGAGATCCGCGAGGAGGACCGGGCCAAGGTCGGCGTCACCAAGCACCTCGAGGGGCGCGTGCGCCCGGCGCTGAGCGTCTATAACCCCTGCGCCTGGGGCACGCAGTTCCGCGAGGCCGCCGGCGGCCAGATCTTCCGCGAGGCGCGGCTCATCGATCGCCGCGGCGAGGTCCTGCACGAGTGGAAGAGCGACTTCGCCAGCGACTCCACGCGCGGCTGGGCGATCGCCAAGCTCTCGGGCGACGGTCACCTCTACGCGATCAACGCGCGCGCGGGCATCGTCAAGCTCGACTGGGACTCCAAGGAGGTCTGGTCGCGTAAGGACATCGTCCACCACGACATGGCCTTCGCGCCCGACGGCCGCGTCTGGGTGCTGACCGAGCGGCGCCGCGAGGTCATCCACGACGGCGTCAAGGTGCCGATCCTCGACAACGGCGTCGCGGTGCTCTCGCCCGACGGCGTCGTCGAGCGCGAGATATGGTTCTACGACCAGCTCGAAGGCAACCCGCTGGTCAAGCGCAGCCTCGGCCGCGCCGCCAAGCGGCTGCGCAAGCAGCGGCGAGACGGCAAGCCGGTGAAGGACGTCGACCTGATCCACGCCAACACCGCCGACTTCGCGACCGTCGCCGTCGACGGGCTGTGGCAGGCCGGCGACTTCGTCACCGCGCTGCGCGAGCTCGACTCCGTCGCCGTCTTCAACCGCGAGACCGGCGCGCTCGAGTGGATGTGGGGCAGCGGGACGCTGGAGATGCCGCACGACCCGTCGCAGCTCGCGAGCGGCAACCTGCTGATCTTCGACAACGGCACGCGCCGCAAGTGGTCGCGCGTCGTCGAGATCAACCCCAAGGCGGACGACGAGCTCGTGTGGGAGTACCGCGGCAGCCGGGCGGCGCCGTTCTTCTCGAGCATGCGAGGGCTCGCGCAGCGGCTCGACGACGACCACGTGCTCATCACCGACTCGCAGACCGGGCGGGTCATCGAGGTCGATCGCGACGGCGAGATCCTGTGGGAGTTCTGGTCCCCCTACGTGCTCAAGGGCTCGCTCCGCGTGCCGATCCGGATGATCCAGCTCGAGGGCGACGCGCTCGCGTTCGCCCAGCGCAAGCTCGGGCTCGCCGCGGCGCCCGCCGAGCCGTGAACCGCTCAGTTCACCGCGTAGGGCGTGCTCAGGCGGAACGGCGCGACCTCGGCGTCGAACGAGTCGCCGTCCTCGCGGACCATCTGGTAAGTCCCGCGCATGGTCCCGAACGGCGTCTGCAGCGGGCACGCCGACGTGTACTCGAAGGACTCCCCGGGCGCGAGCACCGGCTGCGCGCCGACGACCCCCGGCCCCTTGACCTCCTCGACGTGCCCGTTCGCGTCGGTGATGATCCAGTGGCGGCTGCGCAGCTGCACCGTCTCCTCGCCGACGTTCGAAATCTCGACCGTGTACACGTAGAACCAGTGCTTCTCGCGCGGCGAGGAGTGCTCGGACGAGTATCGGGCGGTGACGTGGACGCGGATGCCGTTGGTGATCGCCTCGGATGTCGACACTGCGTCGCCCACTCTAGGGCGTCCGCGCGCGAGCGTCTACCGAGCCCGTCCGTCGATCGCGTCGAGGGCCGCCCGCGCCAGCGCGCTGACCTCGGGGTCGGGATCGTCGACCAGCGCCGCGACGCGTGACCGGGCCCGGCGCGCCGGCGGCCCGATCATCGCGAGGTAGCGCAGCCCCGAACGCACGCGCGTCGGCTCGCCGCTGTCGAGGTGCTCGAGGTTCGCGGTCACGTCGAGCTCGGGCGTCGCGTGGAGCCGCGTGAAGAACTCGAGCGCGCGGGTCAGGAGCGATCTCTCGGGCACGTCACGCGGGTATCGTCGCGATCGCGTCCGCTGTCCACCCGCTCACGCCCGGGGAGGCCGCTTCGCCAGGTTGATGGACGGGCGCCCGGGCCCCTCCGCGTCCGGCGTCACGCCGACGAGCGCGTAGCCCATGCGCAGCCAGAAGCCGACCGCGTGGGATGGCTCGAAGGTCATGCTCGCCATCGCGGCGACCGGGTCCGCGTAGAGGTCGCGCCCGCTGAGGCTCGTGGCGCCCGTCTCGTCGGACGTGCCGACGATCAGCACGCCCGCCCCGCGCGCGGCCGCGCGCGCCTCGAGCTCGGCGAGCACGCGCGCGCCGTAGCCCCGGCGATGGTGCGCGGGGTCCACGAGCAGCGGGTGAACCTCCCAGACGTGGCCGTAGACGTGAAAGATCGAGCCCCACGCGAGCGGCCGCGCGTCGGCGCCGAGCAGCACGCGCGCGACTCGACCGGGCCGCGTCGCGTCGGCGACCTCCTCGCGCGCGTCGTCCAGCGTCGGCAGCCAGCGCGGCGCGTGCGTGGCCGCGGCGGCGTGGGACAGGCGCGCGAGCGCCTCGAGCAGCGGCGCGTCGGCGGCGTCGAGCTCCACGAGCGTCATGCGCCGCAGCATCGCGTGGACCGGCTATCCGGGGATCGGCAGGTTGCAGCCGTAGACCACGTCGATGTCCGCGACCTCGCCGTTCTGGATCGCCTCGCAGGCCTCGCCGTGGAAGTGCAGCGTGTTGGTGTCGGGATCGTAGGTCCAGCCGTTGTCGCCGTCGTTGGGGAGCCCCGGCTCCTCGTCGTCGAAGAACACGTAGATCTTGTCCTCGTCGGGCGGCGTGTCGTCGAGCACGAAGTCGCAGGAGGCGACCGTCTGCGCGATCGCCTGCATGGCCGCCTCGAGCTCCTGGGGGTTCGTCGCGTTGTACGGCTGCCCCGTGCCGCCGGCCGCGGCGATGTCGGCGAGGCTGCCGATGATGCCGTCGGAGAAGCCGACCGCGAAGGTCTTGACCGGGTGCGGCTGCGCGTAGAGGGCGGCGGCGGCCATCGTGCCGTCGGTGTTGTCCTTGCACTCCGCGTTCTCGTTGCCGTCCGTGAGCAGCAGGACCGCGTTGCTGCGCGTCGGATCCTGCAGCAGCGGGTAGCCGACCAGCGACAGCAGCGTGTTGCCCGTGCTCGTCTCCGGCGAGCCGGTGTTGCACAGGTAGAGGAAGCCCTTGGGCCCGAGGAAGCCGTTGATCGCGGCGGCGTTGTTCGGCGCCGGCGGCTCGATGATGTCGCCCGCGCTGCACTCGTTGAACAGGATGCACGCCGAGAAGGTCACGAGCCCGAACCGGATGTCGTCGTCGAAGCTCTCGGTCACCTGCTTGATCGCGTCCTTGGCGACCTCCCAGCGGTTCTTGTTGCTGCCCTGGACGTCGCCGTCCATGCTGCCGCTGCGGTCGAGCACGATCATCAGGTTGGGCGGCACCGCCTCGAGCTCGAAGCCCTGCGCGCCGCAGTCGCCCCCGATCACGCACTCGCCGTTCTCGCACGCCGTGCCGGGCTCGCAGTCCTGGTTCGAGAGACAGCTGTCCTCCGGGATGCACACCTTGTCGAGCCACGCGCACTTCTGGCCTGCGGGGCAGTCGCTGTCCTGCTCGCAGTCGGGCCCCGTGGTCGGGCCGCTGGGGTCGCCGCTGGGGTCGCCGCTGGGGTCGCCGCTGGGGTCACCGCTGGGGTCGCCGCTGCCGTCCGTGCCGCCGGTCGCCCCGTCGGTCTCGCCGCCCGAGACGCTCGTGGGCGTGTTGGTGGTGATGCCGCTCGTGTTACCGCTGCCGTTCGTCAGGCTGCCGCCGCCGCTGTTCGTCAGGCCGCCGCCGCCCGTGATGCCCGTGGGGCTGTCGGTCGTCTCGCGCGAGCTGTCGCCGCACGCGGGCGCGACCGCGAGCGCGGCGATCAGGAGGGGCGAGCAGATCCAGCCATGGAGGTCGACGCGGCACATGCATCTACACGTACCTGAAGCGGATCACGCGCGAAAGCCCTCCCGCGCGGCGCGGAGGCGGTCCGCGCCCGTCACGGCAAAACGTTGTTCGCGGCCGCTTCGCGGCCGAGGGAGGCCGCGGGCCGGCGGTTAGCCAGGCCCGTCGCGCAGGCCGGCGGGCGACAGATCAAACGCGACGTCGAGATTGTTACGAATCCGTTGCGTGATCGTCTCCTCGGGTACACCCTCGACGAAGACGCCCTCAATCACGGCGGTCCACAGATCTCGCTCCTCGTCGGCCTCGACGAGGCCGACGATCAAGCTGCCGCCGCCCAGCGAGATCGCCTCGTAGTAGTCGCAGGGGTAGTGGTACGCGTAGGCGGTCGCGCCGTCGCAGTAGTGGCCGCTGAAGCTCGTCGACCCTGGCTCGATGTCGGCGTACAGGTTGAAGACGAAGTCGGGCGCCTCCGGGTCGTAGATGAACCCGCGGTGGCGCATGTTCTCGATCAGCTCGTCGCGGATCACGTCCTCGTAGAGCACCATCTCCGCCGGGATCTCGACCCCCGGGTCGTTGAACGAGAAGGTCTGATAGGACAGGTAGTTGGGGACCGGCGAGGGCACGTGGACCTGCACGGTCTCGGCGTCGTCGGGCGCGCCGTAGATGTAGTAGTTGGTGTAGCAGCCCGCGCCCGCGCTCAGGCCGAGCAGGCAGGCGACGGCGAGGGCGTGCGCGCGTCGGTCATGGCGTCGGCTCGTCATCATGTCCCCTCCGGGCCCGCGAGCAGGCTCTCGGGCGAGCTGTCGATGGCGTGGTCGATGGCCGCGCGCACGCGGTCTTGGAGCTCGCGCGCGTCGTCGGTGAAGACCCCCTCGCCGACCATGCGCCACACGCTCTGCTCGGTGCTCGTGTCGAGGAGGTCGATGACGACCGTGCCCACGTTGTAGCGGCGCTCCACGTACTCGACGCACGGGTACGGCCAGAACCACCCGTACCAGCAGTAGTAGTAGCTGTTGCCGATGTACGCGTAGCGCTCCTCGATCTGGTCGTAGAAGTTCACGACCAGATCGGGGTCCTCGTCGACCGAGACCTCGATGAACCCCAGCTGGCCCAGGCTCTCCGACAGCTCCTCGCGCGCGGTCTCTACGAAGGGTCGCGTGAACGCGCCGCCGCCGTCCCCCGAGGGCTCCGCTCGATTGAACGCGAAGGTGGTGTATAGGCCGTAGTCCGGCGGCGCGGCCGGAAGCTCGACCGTCACGAGGTCGGGGGACCACGCCGCGCCGTAGTCGTAGTAGGAGTCCGTACACCCCGCGGTCGCGGCCAGCGCGAGCGCCACGACGGACACGAGCCGGCGCGCGCTGGACATGCTCCGAGGATCGTCCATGGTGGCGACGATAGTCGACCGCCCTCTGGGTCGCAATTCTCCGCCCGCGGCCGCGGGACGCTCGGGCGCGCTCGAGATCCGCCGCGCGGGCGGGTCTCGACCGTCCGCGGGTCAGCGGTTGATTTCGCGCCTCGGCGTCGTGAAATCTCACGTGGGGTTAAGTTTTGGGTCCGTCTCCCGTACACTGCGCGACAACCTTCGGAGTAGCGCGCATGGAGAATTCGGATCCCGTTCAGCAGCGTCTCGCCCACATCGTCGCGTCAGCCCCGGTCGTGCTCTTCATGAAGGGCAACCGCCGGCAGCCGCAGTGCGGGTTCTCGGCGACGGTCGTCAGCATCCTCGACCAGCTGCTCCCGGACTACGAGACGGTCAACGTGCTCGCCGATCACTCGGTCCGCGAGGGCGTCAAGGTGTTCTCCTCGTGGCCGACGATCCCGCAGCTCTACGTCAAGGGCGAGTTCATCGGCGGCTGCGACATCGTGCGCGAGATGTTCGACTCGGGCGAGCTGCACAAGGCGCTCGGCGTCGAGGAGCGCGTCGTCGTGCCGCCCTCGATCACCGTCAGCGAGCGCGCGCGCGCGATGTTCGCCGAGGCCTTGAAGGACGGAGAGCCCGACGAGGTGATCAAGGTCCAGATCAGCCCGGCCTACCAGACCGGGCTCGGCATCGAGCGCCGGGGCGCGCGTGACGTCATCGTCGAGCTCGACGGCCTCACGCTCGCCTTCGACCCGATCAGCGCCCAGCGGGCCGAGGGCATGTCGATCGACTTCATCGATCAGGCGGGCGGGCAGGCCGGCTTCAAGATCGACAACCCGAACGCGCCGCCGAGCGTGCAGCAGCTGTCGGTCGAGGACCTCAAGGCCAAGCTCGACGGCGGCGAGAAAGTCGAGCTGTTCGACGTCCGCACGCCGCGGGAGCGCGAGGTCGCGACGATCCCCGGCGCGGTCATGCTCGACGACAACGCCGAGGCCTACATCCAGCAGCTCGACAAGAGCACGCCGCTGGTCTTCCACTGCCACCACGGCGGCCGCAGCCAGCGCGCGGCCGAGTACTTCCTCTCGCAGGGCTACACCAAGGTCTTTAACGTGATCGGGGGCATCGACGCCTGGTCGCTGCGCGTCGACTCGAGCGTGCCGCGGTACTGAGCACGGACGACGTCATCTTGGCGACCGCGACCGCGACCGCAGGTTCGGGTCGGGCGTGATCGCGGCGCGCCCCGACGCGACCTCGGTGTACTCGCGCGAGGGCCCGCGCTCGGCGGTCCGCGCGTACAGCTTGAGGGTCCAACGCAGCTCTCGCGCCGCCGGGCTGCGCAGCCGGAACGCGAGCGCGCGCGGGCTCGCGTCGCCGCCGGGCGCCGGCACGCGCGTGTCCTCGTCGCCGGCGTAGACGAGCTCGGGCTCCTCGCGCGCGGGCGCGTCCTTGGCGACGATCTTGAAGCTCCGCCGCAGCCGCGCGCTCGCCCGCGCCGACGCGGGCTCCACCGTCCAGACCTCGAGCACGGCCTCGCGGAACATGTCGCCCGTGGGGAACGCGTGGCCGATCATCCGCGGGAGCACGCGCGCGTCGACTCGCACGTGGCCGCCCTCGCGACGCGCGGTGAGCTCGACCGAGACCGCGCGCCGCACGAGCGCCTCGTCGTACATGCCGGGGAAGCGGTGGCTCGTGTGCGCGCGACCGTCCGCGCCGACGACCGCGGGCATGTGGCAGTCCTGGCAGCGCACGCCCGCGCGCGCGACTTCGCTGCCGAGCCACTCGCGGTACGTGTCCTGCAACCACTCGGCCGAGTCGTAGGTGACGGACTCCGGGGCCGGCGCGACGAGGAAGTGGATCTGGTGACAGGTCCCGCAGAACTCGCTCGAGCCCGGCGCGGCCGCGGGGCTCGTCGAGTAGGCGCCCGGGGGCGCGTCGATCAGCGCGCGCGACCAGCCCGCGCGCGCCTGCTCCGAGTAGGTCGAACGGACAGGAACAAACGCGCCGCCCTGGTAGTGGCAGGTCACGCAGTCGACGCCGTCGCGCGCCGCCAGGCCCCGCGGCTCGCGGTCGCGCGGGGCGAGCGGCGCGTGGCAGTGACGGCACGCCGGATCGGGGGTCTCGAGGTACTCGTCCTGAAACAGCGGATCGGTCCAGGCGCGCGCGTGGTTGGAGCTCCGCCACTCCCGCGCAATCACCGGGTGACAGCTCGCGCACTCGTCCGCGCGCGAGAGCCCCGCGTGCGGGCGCGCGGTCGGGGCGTCGTCGCCGTGCTGCGGCGACGGCCGCTCGCGCCCGCAGCCGATCAGCGCGAGCGCGAGCAGCGGGCTCCAGGCGACGTCCCGGAGCGCGCGCCGGCTCTCGGGCCCACGAGTCCACGCGAGCGCGCGCCCCCGCGAGCTCGCCCGCGCGGCGCTGGAGAGCCGTCGGGCGCTCGCGCGTGAGCTCGTGATCCGCGACGCCGACATCTCCCCAGACCTCCCGCGACACGCTAGCACCGGTCGCCCGCGGGGTCCTGCCGCGCGCCGCTGTTGCGCCGCGCGTGCGGTCGCGTCGCCCTGGCGCGGCGGTCCTGCGGCGGGATCCTGCGGCGACGTCCTGCCGTGACGTCAGCACGGGGCGTGCGCGCGGGCGTGCGCGCGGGCGCTTGACCGGTTCGCGAGGCGTGGTCTAGCGTTCGCGAACATGTCCTCACCGCATCGCGCCGATGTCCGGAGAAGCCCGCGTCAGCTCCAGCGCGCCCTCGGCCGCGCGGCCGTCGTGCTCTCGTTCGTGGTCGGCCTCGGGGGCTGCGAAGCCTGCGGATTTCGTTGGGGTCCGCCCTGCGACATCCTGCTCGACTACATGTGCCAGCGCGATCTCGCCGACCGCTGCGACGAGGTCAAGGCCTTCCTCGACAGCCGGCTCGTCGACGACGACGGCGCGCCGCTCTCGGGCGCCGCGCGTGACCAGATGTGCGCGGCGATCGACGCGACGCCGGAGCTCCGCAACGGCTACCGGTTCAAGGCGGAGCAGCAGGTGCTCGGCACGCCCGATCTCGATCTCAGCAAGACCGCCCGCGACGCGCGCTTCAAGGAGATCCACGGCTACCTCCCGGGCGAGCAGCCCGACGCCAAGGCGAAGCCCGACGCCAAGGCGAAGCCCGGTAAGCCCAAGTAGCCGCGCCAGTCGCTCGTCCCACGCTGCGTCGCGCGCGAGGCGACGAGCCGCGGTCGCGCCCGCTTCGGCCCGCGCTCGGCGGTCGCCTCAGCGGGGGTCGGCCGGCGGGGCGCGCTCGAGCGTCGCCAGCAGCGTCTCGATGGAGCTGGCGAAGCGCAGGAGCCCGGCGAAGCGGGGGCGGATGAAGCCGCGCGCCTTGGCGTGCGCGAGGAACTCGAGCAGCGCGTCGTAGTAGCCCGCGACGTTGAGCACCCCCACGGGCTTGTCGTGGATCCCGAGCTGATTCCACGTCGTCACCTCGAACAGCTCCTCGAGCGTCCCCCACCCGCCGGGCAGCGCGATGAAGGCGTCGGAGAGCTGCGCCATCACCACCTTGCGCGCGTGCATGCTCTCGACGACGTACAGCTCGCTCAGCCCGGTGTGCGCGACCTCGAGATCGTGCAGGCGCTGGGGGATGACCCCGTGCGCGCGCCCGCCTGCGGCGAGCGTCGCGTCCGCGACCACGCCCATCAGCCCGACTCGGCCGCCGCCGTACACGAGCTCGATCGAGCGCTCCGCGAGCGCGCGCCCGAGCGCCTCGGCGGCGCTCGCGAAGCGCGGATCATCTCCGCGCGCCGAGCCGCAGTACACACACACGCGTCGCAGCGCGCGACGCTCCTCGTTCCCGCTGTGGCGTTTTGACACGCCGCAGATGGTACGTGCGCGCGCGGTGCTGTCCACTGCATATGCGAGCGCCGCTGCACTTGCGGACGCTTGCGGCGCGCCGGCGCGGCGGACTATCAAAGTAGCCTGACGAGACATGTTCTCGTTTTTGTATGTCCCATGATACAGGCTCAGGGGGCGCCTCGGTGAGCTCGCGCGCGGCGAGCCGTCGGCGCGCGCGGCATCTTGCCCCACGCGCCGCGCGAGCGCCCGGCCTCGGCCTCGAGGGCAGCGTCGCCGCGCTCGCGCGCGCGCTCGAGATCCTCGTCATCAGGCTGCGCTACCGCGTCGGCATCGACTGACGGCCGTTTCGCGCCGCCGCGTCGGTGCGAATCGAGCTGCGCGCTCGCTCGCTCGAGCTCGCGGTCGCGCGCCGCAGGTGCGTGCATCGTCAGACGTGTGTCGAGACGGGCAGATGTCGTGCGCGTGTACGTGAGGGCCGCGCACGCGCCCCTTGGGCTTTATCGAGATGTCTGTAGAATCAGGATGTCTGTAGAATCAGGTTGATCTCGTCGCGCGTTCGCGCGGCCACGCGCTGGCGGTGGAGCTGACATGCTGATCCTGTTTCGAAAACTCCGGCTGATGCCCAAGGTGTTGATGTACCGCATGCGCGGCCTCTCGGCGCGGGACTACGGCGGGCTTTGGGAGAGCTACTGGGGCTCGGTGCAGGGCACCGGCAGCTCGGGCGAGGTGCTCTGGGACACGGAGGACGAGCAGGAGATCCGCAGCGCCTACGCCCGCTTCGCGCCGAGCATGGACCACACGGTCCCGATCCTCGACCTCGGCTGCGGCAACGGGCGCATCTCTCGCTTCCTCGCCGAGCGCTTCGAGCGGGTGGTCGGGATCGACGTCTCGCCGTCCGCGATCGACTTCGCCCGCGCGGGCGCGCCGGGCAACGCGAGCTTCCGCGTCGCCAACGCGATCGACCCCGCAGACGCGCGGGCGCTGCACGCGGAGTTCGGCGACATGAACATCTTCATGCGCGGCGTGCTGCACGTGGTCCAGAACGCCGACCGCGCGCCGTTCCTCCGCAACCTCCGGCTGCTGCTCGGGCAGCGCGGCGCGCTGTACATGATCGAGACCGACGGCCGCGTGCTCGACTACATGCTCGAGCGGCCAGACGACAGCCCGACCGGGCTGCCCCGCCCGATGCACAAGGTCATCTCCCACGGCATCCTGCCGCACGGCTTCAACGATCGCGACAGCGCGCGCTGGTTCCCGCGCAGCGAGTGGAACGTGCTGCAGTCCGGCGAGACCGAGATCCACACCATCCAGCTCCCCGACGGCTCCTACGGGCGCCTGCCGGCGTACTTCATGCTCGCGCGCCCGCGGCCGCAGGCGAGCTGCTAGCCCGGCTCGCTCAGAAGCGGCCCTCGAGCTGCAGCAGCAGGCGGTTCTCCGGGTTGGGCGAGCGCAGCGCGGTGCTGTCGCGCTTGTCGATCCAGGCGTAGAGGTCGTAGCGCAGCTTGACGAGGACGGTCTTCTTGATCAGGTAGCTCGCGTCGAGGTACGTCCAGATCGAGTGCTCGAGGTAGTCGTTGCTCACGAGCTCGCCGGTCCCCGCGTAGCTCCCGTCGCCCTGGCGCTCCTGATCCTCGCGCTCGTCCGGCACCTGGTAGGCCTCGTTGAGGTAGCGCAGGCGGGCGCGCAGCCGCAGGTCGTCGATCGGCGTGTACGCGAGCGTGAGCCAGACCTGGATGTCCTGGCGCATCCGGCCGGTGATCTCGGCGGGCGTGTCGAGGACGTTCTTGTCGGTGTTGAGGCGGTCGTTGAAGGTCGTGTCGTCGATGAAGCGGTGCTGGTAGCGCGGCGTGATCGTCACGCGCCGGTGCGGGATGAAGCGCGCCTGCCCGCTGATCGTGATCTGCTGCCCGTGGCAGCGCGCCTCGTCGTCCTGGCCGATCAGCTCCACGTTGTCTGAGCCGCTGAGCTCGTCGCCCGGGTCCTGCACGAGCTCGCCGCTCGTCGTCGTGTAGGCGCCGTAGCACTGCCCGGGGCCGTTCACGAGCAGGTCCTTGTTGCGGTACTTGATCCAGCCCGCCGGCTCGAACCACCGCGTGACCTCGTAGCTGCCGCGCAGGTAGGCGTCGAGGCGCGGGAACCGGAGGTCCGCCGTCGACCACACGTTCACCCACGTCTGCACGCGCGCGCGGTTGTTGAGCACGCCGGTGTAGCGCAGGCGGCCGCCGAACTCGTCGCGCGCGCGCTGGCCGTCGACCTGGTCGTCGCCGGACGCGAGCGGGCGCGCGTAGGGGTTGGCGAAGCCGCGCTGGTAGTAGCGCACGATCGTCTCGAGCTCGTGGGCGTGGACGCGAGGCTCGCCCGCGGGGTCCCGCGCCGCGCCGGTGCTGTCCCAGGTCGCGGTGTGCCGGGCGAGCCCCGCGAAGCCGCCGCCGCCGGCGTCCTCGGCGACGACGCCGCCGGGGTCGGTGTACTGCGCCGGGATCGAGTCGAAGCTGCGCGTGAGCTCGACGCCGAGATCCGACCACTTGCGACCCCAGGCCGCGTTCACCCCGACCGCGCCGAACGGGCCGCCGAAGGGCACCTGGTAGTGATCCTGAAAGCCCAGCGGCGCGCCCTCGACGTTCCAGTGCACGTCCGAGCCGTAGCCGGTCACGCCGACGTAGGTGCGACGATCGAAGAAGTAGCCGAAGTTCCCGCCCGCGGTCAGCTGGCGGAACATGTTCGGCAGCGTCTGGTACGAGTAGGCCGGCGACGGCCGCAGCGGCTCGCCGTCGGCGCGCTCGTAGACGGTCGGCGAGCCGCACTGCGGGTACTCGCTCGAGTCGATCCGCGGGTCCGAGCACACGCTCGTGTCGCTGAGGTAGTACTGATAGAGGTCGCGGTTCTGGTACGAGAACCACCCGTAGGTCTGCAGCCAGCCGACGGGCAAGGACAGGTGCTTGGCGCCGATCGCCACGCCCTGCAGCGTGTCGCGCCAGCGGAAGTCGGGCGTGATGTAGACGCCCTCGTCCTCGGGATCACAGCTCTCCTCGTCGGGCGCGAGCTCGCCCTGCGAGCGTCGGCAGCGCTGCGTCAGGTTGTTGGGCCGCGGGTAGATCGTGTTGTCGCGCGAGAAGCCGTTGGGCGTGTACTTGCGCGTGTTGTCGAAGGTCAGGCGCTGACCGAAGCCGATCATGTAGGTGCCGGCGACGACGCCCCACTTCGGCGTGTCCCACATCGCGAAGACCTTCGGCAGGCGCACGCGCGCCGCCTCCGGCGTCGCCGAGAGCGCCTGCCGGGCCGGGTCCCAGCGCACGTCCCAGGGGCGCCGGCGCTGCACCATCGCGTTGAAACCAAAGGACAGGTAGCGCGCGGTCTCCACCTCGGCGTCGAGCGCCATCGGCGGGACCACGTTGTCCTCCTGCGACCACGCGATCCGGTAGCGCGCGCGCCCGCTGGTCGCGATCGCGGGCACGCCCGGCTCGCGGATGATCAGGAACGCGGCGATCGCCGCGAGCTTGCGTCGATCGACGACGCCCGCGCGCACCAGCGCGGCCGGATCGCGGATCACCCCGACGTCCGCGCGGTAGCGCAGGATCGCGTCGACCTCCTCGTAGCTGAGGTTGGGGAGCGTGAACAGCTCCTCGCGCGTGGCCTCGTTGAGGTCGAGCCCGCGACGCATCAGCTCGATCAGCGTCTCGTACGTCTCGGCCGAGATGTCGCCGTTGATGTTGAGCTCGGTGAGGTCCTCTTCGTCGTCGACGTCGACGAACACCTCGTACTCCGCCGCCATCGCCGGTCGCCCGAGCAGCGCGGCGAGCGCGAACGCGAGCGGCCAGGCGCGGGATCGCGCGCCGCAGCGTACACGGAGGCGTTGCGCTGTCGGGGAGGCAGTCACGGGCGGTCGGAGGTCGCGGTCGGAGGCGGTCGGAGGTCGCGGTCGGAGGTCGCGGTCGGAGGTCGCGGTCAGAGGTCGCGGGTCGCAGTCGAGGGTCGTCGCGGAGGAGCGGCTAGAACGCGCAGACCGAGGGATCGCACATCTCCCACAGGCCGAGCTTGGCGTTGCGGGCCAGGGTCTCGAGCGCTTCGAATTCGTCCTTGCGCGCGGACCCGCTGGGCGCGACGTAGGCGGCGCAGGCGAAGCCCTGCTCGACCATCGCGCTGTTGACCTCACCCTCGTCGGTCTCGACGTAGGCGAGCAGGCGGTCGTACTTGTCCGAGCACTCCACGTCGTCGTAGTGGAGGCAGACCGTCTTGCCGTCGACCCAGTCGGTGTTGAACTGCTTGGCCTCGAGCCCGTAGCACTCGAGCGAGTCTTGCCCGCTCTCCGGCGCGTTGATGTTGAGGTAGCGGATCCGCAGGCCGTTGGTGAGCTCGATCGTGTCGCCGTCGATCACGCGCGAGACGATGCCCTGGCTCGGCCCGCAGATCGACGAGGGCGCGGTGCAGCCCGGGCCCCCGCCCTCGCTCGTCGAGTCCTCGCTCGACGCGGCCGAGTCGTCGCCGGAGTCGCTCGTCCCGGTCAGCAGCGTCGTGGTGCCGTCGTGCGTGATCGGGCACGCGAGCGCCCAGGGCAGCGAGAGGCCGAGGACCAGGAGAGCGCGCGCGGATGCGGTCATTGGTTCGAGTATGCCCCAAGGCGCAGTCCGAGGGGGTCTCGCGCGACGCGGCGCGCGTCTCAGCCGCACGCGGGGTTCTCCTCCCCGGGGGTCCCGAGGTCGCCGTCGCCGTAGGCCGCGACCGCGTCGCACCACGGCGGCACGTCCGCGTCATCGTTGTCGGCGGCCGAGGCCCCGGGATCGAGGCTCACGGCGACGCCGGCGCCCTGGGATGAGGCGTAGGTCACACCGTCGATCAGCGTCTCGCCGTGGCCGACGAAGATCCCGTCGGCCGAGTTCGTGAGGCTGAAGGGCAGCGGGAGGTCGACGGGCGGCAGCCCGCCGTTGACTGCGGCGTCGGACTTCTTGGCCAGCAGCAGGTGCTGACCGGCGGTCACGCGCAGGCACGCCGGGTCGTCGAGCTCGCTCGCGCTCGCGAGGTCGGCCTCGGTCTTGGCGAGCCGCAGGCCGTTGAGGTCGAAGTCCGCGGTCGCGCGCAGCTCGAGCCACTCGCCGTCGGCGTCGGTGACCGCGTCGGGGTTGGCCATGAACTCGCTGATCACGAGGTCGCCGGGCGTCGGCGCGACCGGATCGCGCGGCTGCCCGTTGTCGTCGCACTGCCCCGGCGGGGGCTCCTGGCCGCACACCGCGTTCTCGGCCCGCGGGGTCCCGAGGTCGCCGTCGCCGTAGGGCGTGATCGCCGGGCACCAGCTCGCCTCGTCGTCGTTGAGCGCGGCGTCGATGGCGTCGGCCGAGAGCTGCAGCGCGGCGCCGTCGGGCGCGCTCGTGTACGTCACGCGATCGACGAGCTCGCCGCGGTAGCCCACGAACACGTCGCCGCTCGTGTTGACGAGCGAGAAGTCGAACACGAAGTCTGGCTCCGGGAGCCCGCCGTTGGTCGCCGCGTCGCCCGGCTTGGCCAGCAGCGCGCGCTCGCCCGCCGCGAGCGGGAAGCAGCGCGGGTCGCCCTCGCCGAGCGTCAGCTCTACGTCGGCGCCGCGCCCGAGCTCGACCCCGGTGAGGTCGACGTCGGCGGTCGCGGTCAGCTCCAGCCACTCGCCCTCGCCGTCGCCCACCGCGGCGGGGTTGGCCATGAGCTCGGTGATCACCAGGTCGCCCGGGCCAGGTCGCACGGGCTCGCGCGGCTGGTCGCCGTCGAGGCAGGTGTCGCCGGCGGGCCCGCCGACGCACGCCGGGTTGGCGGCGCCGGGGCTCCCGGTCCCGCCCGCGCCGTAGGGCTCGCTCGCCAGACACCAGCTCGTCAGGTCGTTGTTGGCCGCGGGGTCGAGCGCCGCCGGCGAGAGCGCCCACGCGGCGCCCTCGCTGACGCCCTCGTAGGTGACGAGGTCGAGCGCGTCGGCGCCGCCCTTGTTGTTGATCAGCCCGAGGAACAGCCCGGAATCGCCGGTGTTGCGGATGTCGAAGCTGAACGTGAAGTCAGGCGCGGGCAGCTCGCCGTTGAGCGTGGGCTCGGCGTCGCGCGCGAACAGCAGGTACTCGCCGGCCGCGACCGGCACGCACTCCGCGTCGTCGAAGCGCATGTCGACGTCCTTGAGCGTCAGCAGCACCTCGCCCTCGGCCGCGCCGGGCGAGAGGTCGCCCTTGGTCCCGATCAGCAGGCCGTTGAGATCGACGTCGCGGGTCACGTGGACCTCGAACCACTCCGCGTCCGCGGGGTTGATGTCGACGTCGGGGCCGCCGGGGTCCGACATGAACTCGGTGATGACCAGGTCGCCGGGCATGAGCGGCACCACCGGGCGCAGCGTCCCCGCGGCCTCGCCGTCCGCGACGACGCAGGTCTCCATGCCGAGCGGCGGCCCGTCGGCCACGCACGGCGGGTTCGGGCCGCCTGGCGTTCCGTACAGGTCTGTCTCGTACTCGTAGACCGACTGCTCGAGCGCGAGGCACCAGCTCACGTCGCTGTCGTTGACCGCGGCGTCCGGCGTGACGTCGCCGCTGAGGCTGAACGCGCGCCCGCCCGGGTCATCGACGTCGGGCAGCCCGTACTCGAGCTCGTCGACCAGCGCCGCGCCGCACTGCAGCTGGAGGACGCCCTTGCCGCCGACGAGCGAGCCGAGCGCGTCCGAGAAGCCGTAGTTGACGTACTCCGGGCGCTTGTCGTCGAGCACGCCGCCGAGCGTGAAGTAGCGCCCGGGCGGGAGCACGGCGCCCGAGCCCGTGATCACGTGGGACTTGCCGGAGCTGCCGCGGTCGCGCGCGTAGGCGATCACCACGCCGTCGAGCGCGATCTCGTGATCGCTCGCGTTGTAGATCTCGATCCACTCGCCGCCCTCGGGCGCGTCGCTCATGACCTCGGTGATGACGAGCTCGCCGCCGACGAGCATGGCCGGGCACGGCTCGGGCTCGGGGTCCCCGCAGGCGCCCGCGCCGAGCGCCAGCGCGGCGAGCAGCGCGGTCGGGTAGGAGGCGAGCGGTCGCACTGTGCTGGGGTAGGCCATGGCGCGCGGGTCCTCGTGGTGCGGCGTGAAGTCGTCGGTCGAGCGGGCGCGATCAGGGGCACGCGGGGTTGGCCGCGCCGGGGGTGCCGCCGGGGACGGGGCACCACGGGGGCGCGTCGGCGTCGTCGTTGCTGGCGGCGTCGGGCGGGCTCTCGCCGAGGCTCGCCGCCTCGTCCTCGCCCTGCGACGCGGCGTAGTGCACCTCGTCGACGATCCCGGCGCGCGCCTGCAGGTACAGCGCGTTCTCGCCGGAGTTGGACAGCGCGAAGTCGAACACGTGGTCGACGCCGTCGCCGGGCGTCTGTCCGAAGAGCAAGTAGGTGCCGGCCTTGGCCGCCATGCACGTGCCGTCGGGGTTCTCGAGCGCGCTCAGGCTGCCGAGCTGCTTGCCGACCTCGAGCCCCGCGAGGTCCGTGTCGACCGCGACGTAGACCTCGAACCACTCGTTCCCGCTGTCGGTCCCCGCCGGGTTCGCCATGAACTCCGTGATCACCAGCTCCCCCGGCTGCGGCGGCCTCGGGTCGCGCAGCGCCTGGCTCTGGGCGTCGAGGCACTGCCCGCACTTGGGGTTGCGCTCGCCCGGGCTGCCGGCGCCGCCGCCGCCGTAGGGCGCGGTCGCCAGGCACCACGCGCTGGCCTCGTCGGCGGGGTCCGGGTCGGCGTCGTCGTTCTTGTCCGCGTCCATCGCCTCGGGCGAGAGCGCGGTCGCCACGCCCTCGGTCGTCGTGGTGTAGGCGATCTCGTCGACGAGCTGCCCGGCGTGCCCGATGAACAGCCCGCTGTCGGAGTTGTTGAGCGTGAACGAGCTCTTCAGCAGGAGGTCCGGCGCCGGCAGCCCGCCGTTGAGCTCGGGGTCGTCGCCCTGGGCCAGCAGCAGCGTCGCGTCCTTGGCCGCCGCGACGCACTGGAATTGCTCGCCGGGCGCGGCGGTCGG
This sequence comes from Myxococcales bacterium, assembly GCA_020633295.1. Taxonomy (GTDB): domain Bacteria; phylum Myxococcota_A; class Polyangia; order Nannocystales; family Nannocystaceae; genus JACKDW01. Next base: position 404,642 of record JACKDW010000003.1, read on the forward strand.
GTCCACGTCGTCGACGGTGAAGAACGTCTGCTCGACGTCTGAGGTCTTGCCGAGCTCGAGCTCGTTGAGGTCGACCGGGTTGAGCACCTGCAGCTCGAGCCACTCCTGGCCCGCGTCCGCGCCCTCGGGGTTGGCCATGAACTCGCTGATGACGAGGTCGCCGTACCCGGGCGCCGCGATCGGGCGCAGCGTCGCGCCCTCGTAGCACTGCCCGGCCGGCGGCGGGCAGTAGCCGTTGGGCTCGCCCGGCGTGCCGAGGTCGCCCGTCTGGAAGTTCTCGATCAAGCTCGTCGCCCGGCACCACTCGCCGCTGTCGTCGTTGGCCGTCGCGTCCGGCGCGAGCGCGCCGTTGAAGGTGTACGACGCGCCGTCTTTCTCCGACTCGTAGACCACCGCGTCGACCTCGACGTCGCCGCACATCACCCGGACCACGCCGGCCGAGTTGATCAGGTCGCCCAGCGCGTCGCCGTAGGCGTAGTCCACGAACACGAACTTCTCCGGGTCGAGCAGGTTGCCGAGCGTCACGTAGTCGCCCGGCGCGAGCTCGAGGCCGGTGATGCTGTGCTCGTCGGGCGAGTCGCCGTTGACCTTCGACGCGACCAGGCGCACGCCGTCGAGCGAGATCGTCTGGTCGCCGGGGTTGTGGAGCTCGATCCACTCCAGCTCGGCGTCGGGCCCCGTCGGGTTGGCCATGATCTCGGTGATCACGAGCGCGCCCGGGGCCAGCTCGGCGACGCAGGGCGGCGCGGCGGAGTCGGTGTCGGTGCCGCCGTCGGTCTCGCTCGCGGTCGTGGGTCCGTCGTCCCCGGAGCAGCCGACGGCGAGCGCGAGCGGACACGCGAGCGCGGCGAGCCGTCGCGCGAGGGAGGTCATGGGCTGGGTGCGTGGCATCGTCTGGCGGGCTCCTGCCGGGTAGCGCGAGCGTCAGTGACGGGAGGGCGGGTGCGAGCCGCGGTCGGCCACGGCCGGCTCGCTCGCCTGCGCCGGCTCGGGCGGCGCGAGCTCGGTCGGCGCCGGCTCGCGCGGCTCGGCGGGCGTCGCGTCGACCAGCACGCCGCGGACCTCCTGTCCGAGGGGCCAGTCACGATCGCCGGGCATGACGCGCGGCGCCCCTTGGTGCGGGTCGCGGGCGACCTGGCCGGGCAGCTCGACCTGGATCTGCAGGATGTCGGCGCCGGTGCGCTTGTTGCGGTACTGCGAGACCACGCCGCGCACGCGCACGAAGTCGCCGCGCGACGAGCCGATCCCCGAGGACGCGTAGACATCCTCGTCGAAGAAGACGACCGGGAAGTCGCCGAACATGCGCCGGCTGAGGTTGACGCGCGTCGGCTTGCGGCCGTCGCCCGGGTAGATGTCGCCGACCGTCGCCAGGATCACGACCTCGCGGTGCAGGTGCTGCTTGAGCGCGCGCGGCGAGCCCCAGCTCGTCAGGACGATGTAGTTGTCCCGCCCCGCCGCCTCGCGCTTGAACTCGGCGATGAAGTCGGCGCGGCGGTTCCACCACGCGATCCGCAGGTCGTAGTCGAGGTAGTGCTGCTTGTCGGGATCCCAGATGCCGCGCTGGGCCGCGCGGGCCTCCTCCTGGGCCGCCACGAACTCGTCGTGAAAGCGCGTCGAGTAGCCGTACTTCGTGAAGTACGGGCTCATGCCGGCGCGCACGGACTCGAGGTTGTAGTTGACCCACTCGCCGTTCTTCTCGGCGTAGACGTAGGTGAGCAGGCGGTTGTAGCGGCCGCGGATCTCGTCGGGGCTGTCGCGCTCGAGCCGGACCGTGCGCACGCCCTTGAAGAACTCGACCGCCCACTTCTTCGCCTCCTCGCCGAGCGGCGTGGGGATCTTGACGGGCTTGCCGCCGCGATCGATCTGGGCCTTCGTCAGGTAGGTCTCCCAGCCCTCCTCGTAGGCGCGGCGGGCCTTCTCGGACTTGAAGGTCTCCTCGGTGTCGATCGCGAGCAGGCGCAGCGTCTCGTTGATGCCGACGACGCGCAGCGTGTCGCCGTCGATGACCTTCTCGAGGGTGAAGTCGCCGAGCAGCACCGCCGACTCGCTCTCGGGGTCGTCGAGGCTGCGCGCGAGCTGCTCGCGGTCGTAGCGGATGGTCTTGTGGCGGCCGGCGCAGCCGACCAGCGCGGGCACGCAGAGCGCGAGGCCCAGCGAGAGCGCGAGCCCGCGTCGCCATGTCCCGTGATTCGAGCCCGTCTCCGCTGCTCCGCTCATGGCTCAACGCCTCCGCTCGTGTCCGCTGTGTCCGTGGTCGATCCGTCGCCCGCGAGCGCGTCACAGGGCAGGTTGGCCTCGCCGGGCGTGCCGCGGACGCCGGCCGGCCCGTCCTCGCCGCGCGTGTCGACGCACCAGGCGCCGCCGGGCGTGGCCTCGGCGGCGCCGTGATCGCCGTCGGGGTCCAGCGCGCCGTCGAGCGCGAGCGTGCCGAGCCGCGGCAGCGCGTACTCGAGGCGCTGAATCTCGGCCCCGCAGCTCTCGAGCGCGAGCGCGCCGACGGCGGGCTCCTCGTCGTCCTCCGGGAGCACCAGCAGCTCCGACGCCAGCTCCCCGTCGCCCCGGACGACGCGCTTGTGCGCCTCTCGGATCGGCTCGCCGTCCTCGTCCGCGCCCACGACGACGTCGCGGTTGTAGTGGAAGGAGAGGAACTTCGAGTCAGGCGTGTACTCGCCGACGACCGCGTACTCGCCGGGCCCCAGCTCGCGCAGCCCGCCGTCGTCCTTGGCGAGGATCAGCAGCCGTCGCTCCTCGGGCCGGAAGTCGTCCTCGGCCGTCACGGCGATAGTCACGCCCGCGAGCGGCACCGCGGCGTCGGTCGGGTTGTACAGCTCGACCCACTCGCTGAAGCTGCCGCCCTGCTTGGCCAGGCGCAGCTCTGTGACGACGAGGGCGCCGTCCTCCAGGCAGGTGACCTCGAGGGGCTCGCGGATGCAGCCAGTGACGCTCAGGACGCCAACCAGCCAGAGAAGATGCTTGCGAGGGCCGAGCACGGTAGCCGTGTGGAACAGCGGGAACCGGAGATGAGTGTACCGGATATGCACACCTCGCCGTGCGCATCTTTTTTCCCCCCGGGCGCGGCGTCGGCAGCGGCCCGCGCCCGCGTGACGCGGGCGCTGTAATTCCTGTGAAGTCGTGAAATTCCGCGTATCGCCGCGTGCTGCAGCGACGTCGCCCGCGCGGCGTGTGGGAGATCGTGTGACAGCAACGTTACGGCGTTTTGGTAATTGTATCCACAGGGATCTCTGGAGGGCCCTGTGGACAGCCTGGGTGCGCCGCCCGAGATCTGTGGACAACTTCGACACGGGCGCCATCGTCGTCGGGAGTCGCGGACCGCGGGCAGGCCAGATGAACATGAGGCTAGAAGAACATGTTTACGACCGCGAGCGCGTAGAGCACCGTCCGCCCGCTCGCGAGCTCGGCGCCGGTCGCGACGCCGAGCGTCTGCGTCAGCCCGTTGAAGTAGACGGCGAGCCCGAGGTCGTGCCCGGCGTTGACCTCGCCGCGCTCATCACCTGTTCCAAAGCGCATGTTTGTCGCGTACTCGATCATGATCGCCAGCGGCACGCGACCGGCGTCGACGTCGAGCGCGAGGCCGGGGCGCAGGTAGCCCGTGACCTGCCGGATCGTCTGCGGCGCGTCGGTCTCGATCCGCAGGACGTCCCGCACCCCGCCGCCGCTGATCGCGAGCTGGACGCCGAGGTTGGCGATGACGCCGTAGGCGTAGGCGAGCCGCGCGCCGCCCCCGAGCGCGCTGGTGCGCCGGATCGACTGGCGCGCGACGGCCTCCAGCTCACCTGGCTCGAGCGCCAGCTCGTCGGGGTCGAGCCCGGAGTTGATGGCCTCCGCGACCTTCGCTACCGCGAACTCGTAGGCCGGGCGCAGGACGACGCCGCGCCCGACCTCCCCGTGTAGTTCGGGGCCGAGCGAGAGCGCCATGTCGTCGCGACGGAGCACCCGGACGACGGTGTGGAGCCGCCACTGATAGAGCGCCGAGGCGCCCGTGTTCGCGGCCGCCTCCGGCGTCCCGCCGACGCCCGCGATCCCGGACAGGGAGCCGCCGACGCCCACGAGCTCGCCGGCCCGGACGCCGAGCTCCACGCGGCCGACGCCCGCGGCGTAGTAGTGCGTTGAGGGCTCGCCCGCGCTCGAATTAACGCTCTCCGAGATCACGGCCCCGCCGCCGAGCTGGAGGGTGAGATACGAGGTCGGGATCGCGAACGGCGTGAGCAGCGGGCGCACCATCGGCAGGTGGTTCAGGGTGCGCTGCTGATAGCTCCGCTTGAGCCGCGCGAGGCGGACGCGCTCGAGCTTCGCGGTCCTCGACGCGGGCTCATCGGGCGCGGGATCGTCCGCGCGCGGCCCCGGGGACGCGGCCTCGGGCGGGGCGCTCGCGTCGGCCTCGGGCGCGGGCTCCGACACGCGGGGACCCGGGGACGCGGCCTCGGGCGGGGCGCTCGCGTCGGTCTCGGGCGCGGGCTCCAACGCGGTGGGCCCCGGAGGCGCCTCGGGTGGGGCGCTCGCGTCGGTCTCGGACCCGGTCGCGGGGCTCGGCGCGGCCGCGTGGACCAGCGCGGTCCACAGCAGCAGGGTCGAGCGCGCGACGAGGGGCATGGCGCGGCACGCTGGGCTAAGTCGTCGCGGTCGCGGTCTCGGCTGGCGTGGCCGTGTTCGCCAACCCGACCTCGCGGTCATAACAGGCGCAGCACACCGGCGCGTAGCGATCGTTGGCCCCGAGCTCGATCTGCGCGCCCGAGAGCGTGCCGCGGCCGTCGATCATCCGGAGGTTGTAGATCGCCTTGCGGTTGCAGAACTGACAGGTGACCTTGACCTCCTCGATCGAGTCGGCCAGCTCCATCAGGCGCATGGAGCCCGCGAACAGGCGCGTGCGGAAGTCGGTGCGCAGGCCGTAGCAGATCACCGGGAGCCCGGGTCGCAGCGTCAGCTCGCGCAGCTGGTCGATGAGCGCCGGCGACAGGAACTGCGCCTCGTCGACGAGCACGCAGTCGACCTCGGCGAAGTCCTCCGGGTCGAGCTGCGTGTCGTCGTCGACCAGGACGTCCGCGGGCGCCTCGAGCCCCGCGCGCGAGGCGATCGCGGCCGAGCCGAAGCGATCGTCGAGCCGCGGCTTCATGAGCACCACCCGCTTGCCCTGGCTCTTGTAGTTGTGGGCGACGGCGAGGAGGTTCAGCGTCTTGGCGCTGTCCATGGTCCCGTGGCGAAAGTAGAGCTTGGCCATGCGTCCTCCCTGCGCTGCGAGTCTCGATCTCGTGTGCGGCCTGGTGTGTGGTCCGTCGGCTGTGGAGTCCGCGATCGGCGGCCCGCGTGTGCTCAGCAGTCGAACAGCCGGTCGCCGGCGTCACCGAGGCCAGGGCGGATCCACCCGCGCGCGTCGCAGCAGCGGTCGATCGCCGCCGTCAGCACCGGCACGTCCGGGTGCGCGTCGTGGATCTTGCGGATCCCCTCGGGCGCCGACAGCACGCAGGCGAAGCTCGGCGGCTTGTGCAGGCCGTGGGAGATGACCTTGTCGAGCGCGGCGACGGCGCTGCCGCCCGTCGCGAGCATCGGGTCGATGACGTACACGCGCTCGTCCCCGGTCAGCGCGTCGAGCTTGTCGAGGTAGCAGGTCGGCTGCAGCGTCTTCTCGTCGCGCACGAGCCCGAGGTGACAGACCTTGGCCTCCGGCAGCATGTCGAGGAAGCCGTCGACGAGCCCGAGGCCGGCGCGGAGGATCGGCACGAGCACCACGGGCTCCGCGATCTCCACGCCGATCGTCGACTCCATGGGCGTCTTGACCTCGATCTCTCGCACGCGCACGTCGGCGAGGACCTCGAGGGCGAGCGCCCGGGCGATTCGGCGGATCGCGCGGCGGAAGGCTTCCGGGGAGGTCGAGCGAGCGCGCAGCACCGAGAGGTCGCGCTGCACGAGCGGGTGCGTGAGAACTTGGACGTCGGCCGGCATGGGCGGGGGCGCGGATTGTGATACTCGTGGTACGCCGCGGTGTCCATCCCACACCGCCGGCTCGGGCCGATGATGTACCCGCTCGTGAGCGCATTTGGAGCCCTGGTGATGCTCGGCCTCGCGTACCTGCTCAGCCGCGATCGCCACGCCGTGAGCCTGCGCGCGGTCCTGTCGGGCGTGGTCCTGCAGTGGTTGCTCGCGCTCTTCGTCCTGCGCTCCACGGTCGGGCAGGCGCTCGTGCGCGGAGCCGCCGAGATCGTGCAGGCCGTGCTCGACATGACCTACGAGGGCTCCGCGTTCGTGTTCGGCGCGCTCGGGCAGGCCGGCGGCGGCGACTCCGGGCTCGGCGTCGTGTTCGCGTTCCAGGTGCTGCCGACGATCATCTTCATCGCCTCGCTGTTCGCGGTGCTCTACCACCTCGGGCTCATGCAGCTGGTCGTGCGGGGCTTCGCGCGCGTGACCGTGCGGCTGTTCGGCGCGAGCGGGGCCGAGTCCCTCGTCGTCATCGCCAGCGTGTTCATGGGCCAGACCGAGGCGCCGCTCACCGTCCGCCCGTACCTCGATCGCCTCACGGAGTCCGAGCTGTTCACGGTGATGGTCGCCGGCATGGCCTCGGTCTCCGGCGCCATCCTCGGCGCCTACGTGCTCGTGGGCCAGGTCTCGATCGAGCACCTGCTGACCGCGGTCGCCATGACCGCGCCGATCTCGCTCACGATGGCGAAGATCATCGTGCCGGAGACGCAGGCGGCGGAGACCGCCGGCGACGCGCCCGAGCTCGCGGGCGCGCCGAGCCGCAACGTGCTCGACGCGGCCGCCACGGGCGCGGGCGAGGGCCTGACGCTCGCGCTCAACGTCGGCGCGGTGCTGATCGCGTTCATCGCCCTGGTCGCGCTGGTCAACCTGATGCTCGCGTTCGCCTGCGACTACGCCCTCGGCCAGCCCGTGACGCTCGAGCAGCTGCTCGGATGGGTTTTCTCACCCATCGCGCTGCTCATGGGCGTGCCCTGGCGCGACGCCGTGGCGGTGGGCGGCGTGCTCGGCACGCGCACCATCGTCAACGAGCTCATCGCGTTCGGCGAGCTGCGCGAGCTGGCGCCCGCGCTCGCCGAGCGCTCGCAGGCGATCGCCACCTTCGCGGTCTGCGGCTTCGCCAACCTCTCCAGCATCGGCATCCAGATCGGCGGGCTCGGCGTGATCGTGCCGTCGCGGAGAGCCGACATCGCCCGCCTCGGGCTGCTCGCGCTGGTCGCGGCCACGCTCGCCAACTTCTCCACGGCCTGCGTCGCGGGGGCGCTGCTGCCGATCCCGTAGCGAGGCCCACACAGGCCCGCGCGGCCAGGTAGGCCAACGTAGGTGTGGCCGCGCGACGTCACGGCTGACGCGGCGGCAGGGGGTCGTCGCCGCGTGACCTGTCTCCGCGGACCGGTTGTGGCGCGCGCGCGCGATCTTGCGTACACCTCGGCCACGCGCTCGCGTCCCGCTCGCCATGACCAGCCCAAGCTCAAGCTCCGACCGCGTCCCCGTCCTCGACATCCGCCTGTTCGATCAGCCGTCGCCGGAGTCGCGTCCGCGCTTCGTCGACGAGCTCGGCGCCGCGCTTCGCGAGCACGGCTTCGTCGGCCTCGCGCACCACGGCGTGCCCGACGAGCTCGTCGCCGCGGCCTACCGCGCGGCGGGGTCGTTCTTCGAGCTCCCGCTCGCGCAGCGCCGGCGCGCTCGAGCGCCGCGCGAGGTCGGGGGCAACCGCGGCTACACGGACTTCGGGATCGAGCACGCCAAGGACAACGCCGCGCCCGACCTCAAGGAGTTCTTCCAGATCGGCCGCGAGCGCGCGCCGGGGACCGTGCAGATGCGCGCGCTGCCGGCGAACGTCTGGCCCGAGGAGCCGGCTGACTTTCGCGCCAGCACCTACGCGCTGTTCCAGGCGCTCGAGGCGCTGAGCCGCCGCGTGCTGCGGGCGGTCGCGCTGCACCTCGGGCTGCCCGAGGAGTTCTTCGCCGACAAGGTCGATCACGGCGACGACGTCCTGCGGCCGATCCACTACCCGCCGATCCGCGGCGCCGTCGGCGGCAGCGTGCGCTCGGCGGCCCACGAGGACATCAACCTGATCACGCTGCTGGTCGGCTCCGGCGAGCCGGGCCTCGAGATCCTGAGCAAGCGCGGCGACTGGGTCCCCGTCGACACGATCCCCGGCGTGATCCTGTGCAACGTCGGCGACATCCTCCAGCGCCTGACCAACCACGCGCTGCGCTCGACGACGCACCGCGTCGTCAACCCGCCGGCCCCCTGGGGCGCGCGCAGCCGCTACTCGATCCCCTACTTCGTGCACCCCAACCCCGAGCTCGTGATCGAGAGCCTGCCGCAGTGCGTGAGCGCGACGCGGCCCGATCGCTACGCGGGGCAGGCGATCACGGCCGGCGAGTTCCTGCGCCAGCGCCTCGTCGCCATCGGCCTGGTCGACGACGACCCGCGCAAGGGCGCGGCCTGATCGCGCGCGGCGGACCTACTCGACAGGTCGATCGTCGCGCAGCGCGAGCCAGCCGGCGAGCCCCAGCGCGAGCAGGACTAGGTGCCACGGCGGCTCGCGCGGGCGCTCGTCGCGGCTGTCGGTCAGCAGGTACGCGCCGCGATCGCCTGCGCGGGCCGGCGCGCAGGGCAGCGGCCCCGAGAGCGCGTGGTCGGTCGCCTCGCGTTCGAACCGCCGCCGGCGCGCCTCGGTCGACTCGCGCGCGCCGAACGGCAGCGCCGCGAACGAGCGCCGCGCCAGCGAGACCGCGCGCAACTCCGGCGGCGCCTCGCGGCAGGTAGCGCGCGAACCACGGGCGCGCCGCCGCGTCGGACTCCCAGGCCAGGCGCCGCAGGATCTTCTCTCGCTTCTCGCGCCCGAGCACCGGGCGCTCGTCCGCCGTCGGCGTCGCCGGGATCTCGAAGATCGGCGCGATGGAGCCGTCGTCGGTCTCGCCCAGCGCCACGAGGAAGCCCTCGCGCGTGCTCGTGTTGGGCGCGAACATCTGCCACGACTGATAGCCGTGGGTGAGCTTGATCCACGCGGTGAACGGCCGCGTCACGCGGGCGCGCGCGTCGGTCAGCGCGGGCTCTCGCGGCAGACACCACAGCAGCGCCCCGGCGACGTGCAGCGCGCAGAAGGCCGGGACCAGGACCGCGCGCCGCGGCACGCCGCGCGCCCGCGCCCGCGCGATCATCGCGACGAGGCACGCGATCATCATCGGCGCCCACAGCCAGGGCGTAAAGGCCAGCACGAGGCCCGAGGCGATCAGCACGCCGACCACGTCCACGAGCTCAAGCGCGCGCGCAGGCAGGGCGGGGCGCGGGCGCGTGAGCGCCGGGTCGCCGCCCGTGAGCAGGAGGTAGTAGGCCGCGGTCGCGAGCACGAACACGTCGACCGACAGCGCAGCGAACACGCCGACGTGGAACAGCACGCCCAGCGGGATCCACAGGCGCGGCGCGCTGACCCACGAGAACACGCGCCTGCCGAGCGCGGTCGCCAGCGCCCGGCGAGCGACGATCGCGATCGCGACGCCGCCCAGGAGCCCGAACACCTCGGGCACGCCGAGGCGCACGACGGGCGCGTAGTCGTGGACGAACAGCGCGCCGGCGAGCCCGCAGAGCGCGAGGACGACGGCCCGCGACGCGCGGGTGGGCGGCCGCGTCGGACCAGAGAGCTCCGCGAGCGCGCGCAGCACCACCAGCGCGAAGCCGAATTCGAAGTACAGCGTGAGGTGGTTTGCGAGCCAGAAGACCGGCGCGAGCGCGTCGGCGCGCTCCCACAGCGCGAAGCGCCCGCACGCGCTCGTGGTCGCGGCGAAGTGCACCGCGTGGCCCTTGATCCAGGTGAGGCCGTCCTTCGCGAGCGCGTTGCCGAGGTAGATCGGGATCAGCTGCAGCACCAGCAGCACGCGCGGCCAGCGGGGGATCGCGCGCAGCGGGCGGCCGCGGGCGTCGAGCGAGCAGGCCGCGCCGCAGTCCGAGAGGCACAGCATCAGCAGCGCGATGAACAGCACCTGCTCGCCGCCGAAGCTCAGCATGTTCCGCGACCACAGCGCGCTGTAGACGACGAACGCGGCCCACTTCGCGTAGCGCGTCCACGTGCCGAGCGCGAGGCCGAGGCAGGCGACGTACAGCAGCGCGAGGTGCAGGTGCACGGCCAGCGGCGAGTCCCAGAAGTGCAGCGAGCTCCACGAGGTCCCGGCCGGGTACTGTAATAGGGTCCAGAGGCCAGGTTGGATGACGTCGTCAAACTGACCGCGCGCCGCGATCGCGCGCGCGCCCTCGGTGGTCAAGAGCCCCGCGCTCGAGAACAGGAACGCGGCGCTCTGGTGCATCGAGAACGCGCTCATCGCCACGAGCAGCGCGATGGCGACGCGGAAGCGCCCCATCGGCCTGGGATCCTCGTAGGCGAGCAGCACGTCGAGGACCCGCGCGCGTCGCAGGTAGGCGAGCGCGCAGAGCAGCGCGACGAACAGGAGCACGATCGCGTCTGTCACGATGGCGCGATCGTACCGCGTCGCGGCGCGTCGCAGGTCCGCGGCCTCGCGCTCGCGGCGTCGCGCGCGGTCGCCCGGTCGAGACGCCGCGCGGGACTCAGTCCTCGCGCTTGTACGCCGTTAGGCCGCCGCGCATCCGCGTCGCGCCCTCGACGCAGTCGCCGAACACGACGCGCCCGTCGGCGCGCGCGAAGACCTGGGCGCACATCGCCCCGCCGTGGGCGCGGAGCCGCTCGATCGTCTCGCGACGCGACAGCCCGGCGAGGTCGTAGACGTGCGCGTCGCAGACGTCGCAGTGGCGCACGCCGTCGGCGACGCGCTGCATCCCGTCCCACCGGACCTCGCACGGCAGCTCGATGCCCAGCATGACGTCCGCGCGGCTGCGGAGCTTGACGAGCGCCTCGCGGGCGCGGCGAAGCTGTTGACGGGCGGCGCTGCTGGGACGCTGCATGGCCGGTGATGGTAGCGCAGGTCAGTCGCCGATGTCGCGCCGCGAGGGCCTCGTGCGCGGAGAGACAGGTCGCGTCCGCGTCGTGTGTCCAGGGCTGGAAGGGCGCGCGGCGGCGGCGCGCGCGTCGCCGTCTCGGCGCTCGCGCGGCGGTGCGCTCAGCCCCTGAAGTGGCGCGGCCACAGCTCGCGCAGCCGCGGTCTGCTCGCGACCGTGTCCGCGAGCCGCTCGAGCTTGGGCAGGTGCTCGAGCCGCCACGCGCGCGGCATGTCCCAGCGGCTCAGCGCGGCCAGGTAGATGTCGGCGACGCAGAACCGCGCGCCGAGGAGATAGGGCCCTTCGGACAGCTCATCCTCGACCAGCCGCCAGCGCTGGCGCCACAGCGCCAGCGCCGTCTCACGCAGCTCGGCGCGCGCGCCCTCGCCGGCGAAGCGCTCCGGGTGATCGATGAGCTCCATGACCGGGTAGAGCTCGCCGGCGACGAACAGCAGCCACCGCAGCGCGCGGGCGCGGTCGGGGCCGCCGATCGGCGGCAGCAGCTCGGCCTCCGGGTGGCGCTCGACGAGCGTGAGCAGGATCGCGGCCGACTCCGTTAGCGTCTCGCCCTGCGGGCTGATCAGCGTGGGCAGCTTGCGGCTCGGGTTGATCCGCGTGTACGCGGCGCCCCGCTGCGCGTGGTTGGCGACGTCCACCGCGCGCAGCTCGTAGGGCACGCCGAGCTCGCGCAGCGTCGCCTCCACGACCGAGGAGCCGCTGCCGTTGGCGCCGTAGAGAACGTAGCTCATCGCGGCGCACAATAGCAGCGCGGGGCGGCCCGTGACGCCCGCGTGTCGCTCGCGTCGGCCGACGCGGACGCCCGCGCGGACGTCCCCGCGTACCCCCGCAGATACGGACGGGGAGCGCCGCGCGTCCACGTCGTACACTCCGGCCATGCAACGTCGACTCGAGCGCGCGGCCTGGGGCTTGATCCTGTGCATGACGGCGGGGTGCAGCGGCGGCTCGCCCGGCACCACCGTCGCGAGCACGGACGGCGAGAGCACGGAGACCGACGCGAGCACGGGGAGCAGCGACAGCGTCGGCGCGACGTCGGCGGGCAGCACGTCGCCGACCGCGGGCGGCAGCGGGAGCGAGACCGGCGCGAGCGCGGACCCGACGACCGAGGGCCCGGCGACGACCGGCTCGACGACGACGACGGCGACGACCGGCGCGCCGGCGACGACCGACGCGAGCGCGACGGACTCGGCGGGCACGAGCGACGGCTCGGGCACGACCGACGAGCCCGGCACGACCACCGGCGCGATCGAGTGCCCCGGCGGCGGCCTCGGGCCCGGGGACCACGAGCTCGAGCTCGAGTTCGACGGGCTCACGCGCAGCTTCCTGCTCCACGTCCCGCCGTCCTACGACGGCAGCGAGCCGACGCCGCTGGTGCTCAACTTCCACGGCCTGTCGTCGAACGCGGCCCAGCAGGAGCTGTTCTCGGGCATGACCCCGCACGCCGACGCCGAGGGCTACATCGTCGCCTACCCGCAGGGCTACCAGAGCTCGTGGAACGGCGGGGCCTGCTGCGGCGGCGCCGTCTCGCAGGACCTCGACGATGTCGGCCTCGCGCGCGCGATCGTCGAGGACATCGAGGCCGCGCTGTGCGTCGACCACCAGCGGATCTACGCCACGGGCATGTCGAACGGCGGCTTCATGTCGAACCGCCTCGCGTGCGAGGCCGCCGATCTGTTCGCCGCGGTCGCGCCGGTCTCGTCGGTGATCGGCGTGCTCGACTGTGAGCCCGCGCGCCCGATCTCGATCATGATGTTCAACGGGACCGCCGACGTCCTGGTGCCCTACAACGGCGGCGGCTTCTTCAGCGCGCCGGAGACCTTCGCCGGCTGGGCCGATCGCAACGGCTGCGTCGGCGACCCGGTGCAGACCTTCGCCGGCGGCGCCGCCTCCTGCCTCACGTACGACGACTGCGACGAGGGCGTGGAGGTCACGCTGTGCACGATCGATCCCATGGGCCACTGCTGGCCCGGCCAGGCGTTCTGCCCGTTCCCGCCGGCGAACACCGACATCGTCGCCAACGACGAGATGTGGGCGATGTTCCAGCAGTTCCCGCTGCCGTAGCCGCGCGCGGATCGACGCGGGCGGGGGCGCGCGCTCGCGCGACGCGGCGCCGGGGGGCGCGACGCCGACGGTCGGGGCGCCCCGTGATCGCGCTGCGGCGCACGCCCGCGTGCTGCCGCGTACTGACGGCGCGCGCGGGCACGCGGCCCGCGGGAGGGGTGAACACGACGGCGGCCCGGCGGTACAATTTCCGCCGGCCCGCCGGCCGTGGTCCCGCCGTCGCGGACCTGTTCTTCACGCCATGAGCGACCGCCTCACCCTCGCCTCGCTGCGTCGCCTCGCCCCGCGGGCGCGCGTCTACGAGGTCACCTGCGCGCGGCTGCCGGGCTTCGTCGTCCGCGTGCTCCCGAGCGGCAAGAAGGTGTTCCTCGTGCGCGTCACCGTCGCCGGTCGCTGCCGACGCGTGCGCATCGGCCAGTGGGGACCCGCGCTCTCGCTCTCGGCCGCCCGGGCCCGGGCGATCGAGCTGCTCACCGCGGCGCGCGAGACCCCGGGCCTGCCCGCGGCGCTCGCCCGCGACCGCGACGCGCCCGCTCGCGCCGACGCGTCGCGGCCGACCGTCCGCGCGCTCGCGCGACGCTTCGAGCGCGAGTACGTCGACGTCTACCTGCGGCCCGGCACCGCCGCGGGCTACAAAGCCTGTCTTAAAAAACATGTTATTCCGGCGCTCGGCGATCGCCCCTTCGACCAGGTCTCGCGCCGCGACGTGCAGGCGCTGCACGCGAGCCTGAGCGACCGGCGCGGGGTCGCGGACACCGTCGTCGCCGTGGTCGGGAGCCTGTACTCGCGGATCATCGACGACTGGGAGCTCTCCGACATGCGCAACCCGGCCGCGCGCGTGCGTCGCTTCGGCTCGCGCCGGGTGGAGCGCTTCCTGACGCCCGAGGAGCGCGCGCGCCTCGTCGCCGTGCTCGAGCGCGGGCTGCGGATCCCCAGCGGCGCGCGGGGTCACCTCGAGCCCTTCAGCGTGTGGGCGATCCGCCTGCTGATGCTGACGGGGCTGCGTCGCGACGAGGTGCTGAGCCTGACCTGGCCGATGGTCAATTGGCAGCACTCCACGCTGCACCTCCCCGAGACCAAGACGGGGCAGCGGTCCGTGGTCGTCTCGCGCGAGGTCATGGCGCTGCTGCGCGAGATTCACGAGCGGAGCTGGCGCGCGACCAACCCGCTCGTGCTGCGCGGGCGCAACGGCGGCAAGCTCCAGGGCCTCAACAGGACCTGGGAGCGCGTGCGCGAGGACGCCGGGCTCACCGACGTGCGCCTCCACGATCTGCGTCACTCCTTCGCCAGCGACGCGCTGATGTCCGGCGTGCCGCTGGCGATCGTCGGCGAGCTGCTCGGGCACCGGCAGGCGGCGACGACCAAGCGCTACGCGCACCTCTCGAGCGTCGTCGTCCGCGAGGCGCTCGAGCGCGCGACGCTGCGGATCGTGCACGGGTCGAGCTCGCCCGCGGGCGCGCGTGCGCAGCCGCGGGCGCCCTACGTGCCGCTCACCGACGTCGAGTGGCGCGCGATCGAGCCGCTCGTCGCGGCCTCGCGCAGGCCCGGCGGACGTCCCGTCGATCTCCGCGCGGCCGTCGACGGCGCGCGCTGGGTGCTCGAGCGCGGCGCCAAGTGGCGCGAGCTCCCAAGCGAGTACGGGGCGCCCACGACGACCTGGCGCTGGTACAAGCGCTGGAAGGAGAGCGGGCTGTGGGACCAGCTCATCGCGCGCCTCCGGGACCGTATCGACTGAGCGCGCGGCGTCGGCCGCCGGGCGCGTACAATCGGGCCATGCAACCAGAGACACGCGTCGAGGTCGTGCGGCGGCTGCGGGCCCTGCTCCCGCGCGGCGTCGAGGTCCCGCCGCGCACCACGAGCCTCTCGGTCTCGCGCTACCTCGATCGTCGTGAGCACGACGCCGAGCTGCGCGCGCTGTTCCGGCGCTACCCGACGGTCGTCGCCCACGCGTCCGAGCTCCCAGAGCCCGGGTGGTGCGTGGCCACGCGGCTCGGCGACGTCCCGCTGCTGCTCGTCCGCGACGGCGAGCGCGCGCGCGTGTTCCTCAACGCCTGCCGCCACCGCGGCGCCGAGCTGCTGCGGCCCGGCGCGGGCTGCCGGCGCAAGTCGCTGGTCTGCCCCTACCACGCCTGGACCTACGGCCTCGACGGCGCGCTGCTCGGGGTCCCGCGCGAGGACACCTTCGCCGCGCTCGACCGCGACGCGCTCGGGCTCGTCGAGGTCGCCGCCGAGCGTCGCCACGGCTTCCTCTGGGCCTGTCTCGAAGGACCTGTCGACGTGCGCGCGCACCTCGGGCCCGCGCTCGACGACGACCTCGCGGGCTTCGGGCTCGCCGAGCACGCGCGCGTGGGCTCGCGCGAGCACGACGTGCGCGCGAACTGGAAGCTCCTCATGGACGCCTTCGCCGAGGGCTACCACGTGCGCTCGCTGCATCGAGACAGCCTCGCGCGCTACTTCCTCGAGGTCTCGCTGACCGACGACCTCAACCCGCACGTCCGCCACGTCGGCGCGCGCGCGTCGTTCCGCGACGCCGAGGTCCCCGACATCCGCCGCGACACGACCCCGTTCTACAACCTGTTCCCCAACTCCATCCTCGTGCTCCACCCGAACTCGATCAGCTGGGTGACGCTGCAGCCCGAGGGCGTGGGCCGGACGCGCTTCGTCCACCGCATGCTCGCGCGCCCGGGCGACGCGGACGCGGCGGCGCTCGAGCGCAGCTTCGCGTTCATCGACGAGCAGGTGTTCGCGCGCGAGGACCTCGCCACGGCGGAGTCGATCCAGCGCGCGCTGGCGACCGGCGCCAACGACCACGTCCTGCTCGGCGCGCAGGAGGAGGGCATGCGGCTGTTTCACCGCAACCGCGACCGCGCGATCGCCCGCGAGCTCGAGACGTCCCGCGAGTCCGGCTGACGCGGATCAGGTTGGAGCAATCGCGCAGGTGTGGCGCGCACACGCGGCGGATCGCCGCCCGCCTACGACACGCGCGGCGCGTGACCATCGAGCGCCGCGCGGAGGTGGTTGCGACGATCTCGGGGATCGCCCGGGTCCCGCGGCGCTGACGACGGTCGGCCGTCGAAGAGCGACAGCGTGCGAGAGATGTGCAGCAGCGCGAGGCGGTCGCGCAGCCGCGGGTGGCCGAACCACGCCGGGGCGTCCTCGCGCAGCCAACCAGTCGCCTCGGCGTAGTCGGCGGCGCGGGCCTGATCTTCGTAGTCCTCCGCGACGAAGAACCACGGGTGGTCGAAGAAGGACAGCAGGGTCTCGAGGTCGAGCTCCACCGGGCCGCGACGCGACCACTCCAGGTCGAGGACCGCGCTGATCTCTCGCCCGTCCCACAGCACGTTCTCGAGGTGGGGGTCGCCGTGCACGAAGCCCTCGGCCCCGCCGTCGAAGGCGTCGTAGCGCGCCCGGATGAACTCGGCGAGCTCGTCCATCAGCGCGCCGTCGAAGGGGGACCGCGCCCGCTCGACGAGCGCGAGGAGAGCGTCGAGACCCAGCGTGTGGGGCGGGGCGAAGTCGTCTCGCGTCGGCGCCTGCACCGGCGACGCGTGGAGAGCTCGCAGCGCCGCCGCGAGCTGCCCCATCGCGCGGCGTCGCGCGCCTCTCGTCATCGAGGGCCACGCGCGCGACAGCACCATCCCGGGCGCGCGGCGCACGAGCGTCCACTCGAAGCCGTCGACGACGCCGTGGTCGAGCACGCCCGGAAACCGAACCTGCGCCGGGAGCTGGCGGGCCACCGTCGCCTCTCGCGTCAGCGTCCCGTCGCCGCGGGTGTTGATCCGCAGGGCGAAGCCCTCGCCGAGCCACGCCTCGTTGGCGTTGCTCACCGCCCGCTGCAGCGTCGCGTCCGGATCGAGTCCCGCCGCTCGCAACGCCCGTCGCGCTCGCTCACGCGCCTGCACGTCGACACCATACACCGTCGTCGCAGCGTCGAGGTCGAGTCGCGTCGACCGCCCCGTGTGTCGCGCTGATGAAGAACCTGCGCAATAGGCCGGATCAGCGGGTGACCGCGCGCGGCTCGTGGACGCGACCCGGGCACCCGCGTCGCGTCGCGTCGCCCCGCGCCCGAACGCGCGGCTCAAATTCCGCGAGCGGCTGCCAGCCCGTGATCGCGTTAAACACCGCGTCCGCGTCGTCGCCGGTCGTCGCCACGAGCACGAGGTCGTCGTCGACGACGCGCGCGACGTGGCTCGAGGGCGTCGCCGGATCGAGCGTCCACAGGCTGCCGGGCGCGTCGATCAGCGGCAGCAGCGGCGCGGCCGGCGAGATCCTCCACACCGTCGCCAGCGCGCCGGTGCCCTGCTCGCGCAGCGCGATCAGGTAGTCGGCGTCGACGCGGTCGAGCGCGTCGACGGCGAACACGTCGGCGCTCGCCGCCGTGCGCTGCAGCATCGCGTTGATCAGCCAGATCCCCTGGTGCCCACCGCTCAGCGCGGTGTAGCCGTCGAGCGTCGGCAGCGCGTGGGCGTCGAGCAGCGCGTCCCCGTTGAGCTCCGGGCGCGGCTCGCCGGGGTAGCCGCGCAGCACCTGGCGCACCGAGTCCGCCGGGTCGAGCGCGGCGCCCTCGACCCCCGCGTAGTCGCCGTCGCGCCAGGCCTCGTACATGTACTCGATGCCGAACGCGTAGGGGAACAGGCCCAGCATGTCGAGCGACGGCGTCTCCGACTCCTGCGCGAGCTCGAGCACGTGCCCCTGATAGTCGTCGAAGTAGCGGGCCCAGTCGCTCTCGGTGAGCTCGACGCCCGCGAGCGACACGGTGGACAGCGCGGCGTACAGCGAGGCGTCGCCCTCGAGCATGGCGCGCAGGCCCATCAGTCGATCGACGCTCGTGGCGTGCTCGTCGTACAGGCCCTGCAGCTCCCACTCCGCGTCTTGAAAGGCGTGCACGAGCTCGTGCACCAGGACCTCGAAGGCGGCCGCGGGGTCGTCGACGCGCGAGTCCTCGATGATCACGATCTCGCGCTCGGCTCGCGAGTAGTACGCCACGATGGAGTCGAACACGTCCGCGGTCACGTCCGCGGGCTCGTAGTCGACGGGCATGAGGCCGACCAGCGCCTCGGCGTTGTAGTAGTCGCGCAGGTCCTGCAGCTCCTCATCGGTCAGCGGCTCGCCCGTGTTCTCGGCGACCGCCTCCTCGCGCGAGAGGAACCGGACCTCGGGCGTGATCGCCGGGACGCCGCGACGGCAGGCGAGGACCTCGGCGACCTCGCGTACGCAGTCCTCGTCCGTGGGGTCACAGCGCTCGTAGTCGCACGGGGCATCCTCCGCGCCCGCGCCGCAGCCGAGCGTGGGCGCGATGCTGAGCGCGATGGCGAGCGAGGGTCCGAGGTGTCGGGTGGTCGTGTGCATGGCGCGTCTCCGATGTCGCAGGGCCCCCTAACCGTAGCAGTCGGCGGGCGCCGATCAGCGCATCACCGAGGCGAGGTCTCTCAAAGGCCGCTCCTACACCGACGAGCTCGGCCTCGCGATGGCGCACGCGGAGTGAAACGTGCACGCGATTCGCCCTTGAGCGTCACGTAGCCGAAGTACGAGCAGATCAGCCACGATCCTTCACGCAGCGCCCGCGTTCGTCGTACCGGCTAGCTTAGTCGAGGTTCGCGAGCGAGCGGCTGCCCATCCACGCGATGACATCTTCTTGGCCGAGCGCCCAGAACACGTAGAGCGAGATCGCGACGGTGAGCGCGCCGACGACGATCGCCATGTACGCGAGCGCGCCGACGGCCAAGACCCCGAGCGCGGAGATCACGGCGAACACTCCGACGAGCGCGCCGAGCAGGCTGAGCACGCGGACCGCCGCGCGGATGCTCTCGTGACCGCGGTAGAGCCCAACGACGATCGCGACCTGAATGGCGAGCACGACGTACCCCTGCGTACCCCCGTCGGCGGAGAAGACCTCCACGGCCTTAAACAAGACCCCTACGGCCATGAGGATGAGGGCGAGTCGCAGCTTGTTCGGCATCGTGCTGAGATTGGACATGGCGAGTTTCGTAGCTCGCGCGATCGCGCGCGGTCAACGAGAAATACACGTGAGACGCGCTGGGACGGGGACGGTCCGTGAACCCTTGGCGGCCGCTGTAGCTACATGTACCTCTCGACAGGTAATGCATCACACGAGCGATGCAGCGAAACGCGTGGTGCCCACCTCGATTGAATCGCGCCAACGCCGACGCCCGTGATCGGCGTCGGAAGTTCACGTGTAGCCGCGGCGTCACGCGCGGGCTTCGTGGCGTCGAGCCTCGCGCTCGCAGCGTCCTCCGCGGTCGACACGTGCACCCGAACTCGACGCGACTCGGGGTGAGGCTTTGAAGTCACGCGGGCGCGCGCGACGTCGAGCGCGCGATCGAGCTCACGGACGCTCGGCTCAAACCGCGGCGCGGCGCCGCCCGACAGCAGGAAAGTGGCAGCAGGAGCGGCAGCAGGAGCGGCGCGGGTTCGCGTCCACGCCGTGTGCTATGTGTGCGGCGCGCTCGCGCGATCTCGCCATGCAGCTCACCAACAGCTACGCCGATCTCCCGCCGCGGTTCTATCAACGGATTGCGCCGACGCCTGTCCGCGACCCCCAGACGCTGCTGCTGAACGAGCCGCTCGCCCGCGAGCTGGGCCTCGATCCGGAATTGCTGGCGCAGCCTGATCGGCTCGCGGCGTACTTCGCCGGCAACGAGACGCTGCCGGGCTCACAGCCGCTGGCGCTCGCCTACGCCGGACACCAGTTCGGCGGGTTCTCGCCGCAGCTCGGGGACGGCCGCGCGCATCTCCTCGGCGAGCTCCTCGATCGCGACGGCGCGCGTCGCGAGCTGCAGCTCAAGGGCTCCGGCCGGACCGCGTTCTCGCGCGGCGGCGACGGGCGCTGCGCGCTCGGCCCGGCGATCCGAGAGTTCGTCATGAGCGAGGCGATGTACGGCCTCAACATCGCCACGACCCGCAGCCTCGTCGTCGTCTCCACGGGCGAGCCCGTCTTTCGCGAGACGGCGCTGCCGGGCGCGGTCGTGACCCGCGTCGCGCGCAGCCACCTCCGCGTCGGCACGTTTCAGTACTTCGCCGTGCGCCGCGACGTCGACGCGCTGCGCCGGCTCGCCGACTACGCGATCGAGCGCCTCTACCCGGAGCTGCGCGACGGGACCGATCGTTACATGGCGCTGCTCGAGGCCGTCATCGCCGCGCAGCTCGAGCTGGTCATGGACTGGATGCGCGTGGGCTTCATTCACGGCGTCATGAACACTGACAACACCACGATCTCCGGGGAGACCATCGACTTCGGCCCGTGCGCCATGATGAGCGCGTACGACCCCAAGGCGGTGTTCAGCTCGATCGATCGCATGGGCCGCTACGCCTTCGGCAACCAGCCCGCGATCATCGCCTGGAACATGGCGCGGCTCGCCGAGACGCTGGTGCCGCTGCTCGACGACGACGAGGACCGCGGCCTCGAGCGCGCGCAGCAGTGCATCGCCGGCGTGCCGGAGCGCCTCGACGACGCGTGGCACACCATGATGGCGCGCAAGCTCGGGCTGCCGGACGGCGAGGCCGAGGAGGACCGCGTGCTCACGGGCGCGCTCCTGACCCGAATGCACAGCGAGCAGCTCGACTACACGATCACCTTCGATCGCCTGACCCGCGCGCTCGCGCCGGATCCCGAGCCGACGCTGCTGGCGGCGCTCGAGCCCCGGTGGGTCGAGAGCTGGCGCGCGCGCCTGGCCGCGCGCGGGGTCGAGCCGGCGCGCGCCCGCGAGGCGATGCGGCGCCAGAACCCGGTCGTCATCCCGCGCAACCATCACGTCGAGGCGGTGATCGAGTACACGACGCGCACCGGCGACCCCTCGCGGGCGCAGGCGCTGCTCGAGGTCCTGCGCGATCCGTACACCGTCGGCGCCGCGACGGCCGAGTACCAAGATCCGCCCGAAGACGGGGACCGCGACTACGTCACGTTCTGCGGGACGTGAGCGGCCGCGTCGCTACCAGACCTGCTCGCCGCGCGCGACGTCCCAGCGGCGCTGCGCGCCGTCGCCGTCGCTCGTGATGATCGACTCACCGTCCGGCGTGAACACGAGGTCGTGGAAGAAGTCGCCGCGCCAGCGGAAGCGCGTGAGCTCCTCCCCGCTCGCGCTCCACACGATCCCGATGCACCACTCGGGCGGATCGCCGTAGTCCCGGTAGGTCAGGCCGGCGGCGAAGCGCTGACCGTCGGCGGCCGCGGCGACGCAGCGCGTCATCACCTGCAGGCCGCCCTTCGGCTCCGGCAGCGCGGGCGCGAGCGTGATCGTGGCGCCCGTGTCGACGTCGAGCAGCAGCCCGCCGCCGCCGTACTCGTTGGCCGCGATGATCGTCGACCCGGCGCGGTCGATCGACTCGCAGGAGAACGGGAGCGCGACGCGAGCCGTGATCGCGCCGCTCGTCACGTCGATCCAGTGCAGCGCGTCGCCGGCGAGCGCGACGATGACGTCGTCGTCGACCCAGCGCAGATCCTGGACGACCTCGGGCAGCTTGACCTTCTGCTGCGGCGCGCCGGTCTGGACGTCCCAGACGCGCACCGTGTAGTCCGCCGGCGTGTAGCTGTCGCCCGAGCCGGTGGCGACGCGCGCGCTGTCGGGAGAGAAGCGCGCGTTGTTGACGTTGTGGCGGTGGCCCTTGAGCGTGGCGACGCGCGTCTTCGTGCCGGCCAGCATCACCCTGGGGTTCTTGCCGCCGCCGACCATGTACACGCCGTCGGGCGAGAAGCCGGCGCAGTACAGGA
The DNA here is from genome assembly GCA_020633295.1 of Myxococcales bacterium. GTDB lineage: Bacteria > Myxococcota_A > Polyangia > Nannocystales > Nannocystaceae > JACKDW01. The sequence continues at coordinate 426,396 of JACKDW010000003.1, forward strand.
ACGACCCGCCGATGTGCACCGTGAGCAGCTCGTCGCCGGTCGCCGCGTCCGCGAGCCGCAGCTTGCCGTCGAAGCCGCTCGAGATCGTGCGCGCGCCGTCCGGCGAGATCCCGACGCGATACGCGGAGTTCCCTGGTCCGTGGGAGACCGTCATGCTCGCTGCATACCACGACGACGCGCCGAGCCGAGCCGAGCCTAGCGGCTCGCCTCGCGCGACGCCTCGGCCTCGCGCTCCGCGAGCCACGCCCGCGCGGCCGCCCGCGCCTCGCGGCTCTCCGGTCCGTCGCTCGGGAGCTCGCGCTCGGCCTGCCGCGCGAGCTCCAGCGTCTCCGCGTCGCGCTCGCCTCCCGCCCAGCGCGCGCGCGCCAGCCCGAAGCGCAGCGCCCCGCGACGCTCGTCCGCCTCGACGTCTTCGACGAGCTCGAGCCCGCGCTCGAAGCTGCGTCGCGCCTCCTCGTGGCGCCCGAGCTCGAGCTGCGCGCGCCCGAGGACCTCGAGCGGCGGCGCGAGCAGCTGTCGCTCGAGCCCGGTGACCTGCTCCCGCAGCGCGAGCGCGCGAGTCGCCAGCGCGCGCGCGTCCTCGTGCTCGCCGCGGAGGAGCTGCAGCTCGGCGAGCGGGACGAGCACCGCGGCGACCTGCGGGCTGTCGGCGCCGAGCGTCGCCTCGCGCAGCTCGAGCGCGCGGGTGAGCGTCGCGAACGCGTCGTCGATCGCGCCCGAGTGGCGCATCGCGCTGGCCTGATTGTTCAGCAGCATCGTGTACACGAAGTGCTCCGGACCGAGCGTCTGCGCCGCCAGCTCGACCGCGTCGCCGTGGACCTCGAGCGCCTCCTCGAGGCGCCCGAGCTGGTCCAGCGCGCTCCCGAGGTTCGTCAGCGCGAACACGTTGTCCGGGTGCGTCGGGCCGACCTCGCGCCGCAGGATCTCGAGGCTCGCCCGGCACTCTCGCGCCGCCTCCGCGCCGCGCCCCGTCTGAATCAGCACGCCGGCGAGCGTCGTCCGCAGCAGCGCGAGCTCCACGCTGTCATGTCCGCGCGTCTCCTCGTACAGCGCGGCCGCGCGCTGGAACCGGGTCTCCGCCGCCGCGAGCGCGCCGACGCGCATCTCGAGCCCCGCGAGCGTGCTCTCGACGAAGGCCGCGAGCTCCGAGCCCACGCTCGCGCGCGACGCCAGCGAGCTCGCGTGTCGAGACCAGCGCCGCGCCTCGTCGACGTCGAGCACCGCGGTGTGGACGTGCACGAGCAGCCCGGCGGCCCGCGCCGCGTACTCGTCGTGACTCGAGGACAGGCTGCGGTGATAGGCGTCGACCAGCGTCCGCGCCGCGTCGGCGTACCGTCCGCTCGCGTGCTCGCGCAGGCCCGCGACGAACTCGGCCTCCGCCAGCAGCGGCGCGTACTCGAGCTCGCGCGCGCGCGTTCGCAGCCGCGTGACCTCGTCGGTGACCGTCGCCGCCTTGCCCGCGTCGATCCGCTTCCTCGCGCGCACGAGCTCGCCGCGCGTCGACTCGACCGCCGCCGCGACCTGCGGGTCCTCGGGCGGCCGAACCTGGGCGCGGAGGTACTCCCCGTCGGCGCAGCGCTCGAGCGGCGCGATCGACTCCAGCGCCGCGACGGCGCGCTCGACCACCGCGTCGTCGGCGTGGACGAACAGCTCGACGTCGGCGCTGAGCTCGACGAGGCGCGCGTCGAGACACGATCCGCGGAGGTCGAGCATCTCGTCCGAGATCGCGCCGCGGTGACGCTCCTCGCACGCCTCGGTTCGCAGCCTCGACCAGCGGCGCGTGAAGTCGTCGAGTCGCGCGCTGACCCGGCGCGACACGTCGCCCGCGTAGACGAGCTCCGTGTCCGCGAACGCGCGCGCCAGGGACACGCGGCGCTCGTCGTTCCACAGCCGCGTAATCGGCTCCCCAGCCCGGGCGCAGGGGGACGGCGCGTCGGTGTGACCGAGGGTCGCGAACGCGACGCCCGAGACGCCGAGCGCGAGCGCGCCGCTGATCACGGCCACGCGTCCGGCGCTCGTCGACCGCCCTGCGCACTCGGCCGCGAGCACCTCGAGCAGCGGCGTCATCGCCTGCCAGCGCGCCTCGGGCGCCCGCGCGAGCCCGCGGTTGATCGCCGACAGCACGCCGGGCGGGACGCCTCGGCGCTCCCCCGGCTCGGCCCGCGCGTCCTCGGTCACCGCGCGCATCAGCTCCGTCACGGTCTCCCCCGCGAACGGGCGCCGCCCGAGCAGCGCCTCGTGGAGCGCCACGCAGAACGCGAACACGTCCGCGCGCGGGTCCACCCGCGCGCCCAGCCACTGCTCCGGCGCCATGTAGGCCGGGGTCCCGAGCAGCGCGCCGGTCGCGGTCTTCGACATGTCCGTAAGGTCCGGTAGCTCCCGGACCGCGCCCGCGTCGGCCGACTCGCTCGCGCGCACGAGCCCGAAGTCGAGCACCTTGACCTCGCCGGCGCCCCCAACCAGCACGTTGCTCGGCTTGAAGTCGCGGTGGACGAGCCCGGCGTCGTGGGCCGCCTGCAGCCCGGCGCCGGCCTTCACGAAGACCTCGACGATCGCGCGCCAGCTCCGCGACGCGGCGCGCAGCCAGCCCTCGAGCGTGTCCCCCTTGACGTACTCCATCGCCACGAACACGCCGCCGCTGAACTCGCCGGCGTCAAACACCGAGACGACGTGCGGGTGCGAGAGCTTGGCCATGGCCTTCGCCTCGCGGATGAGCCGCGCTTGCTCCCCGCCGTCGACACCCGCCCGCAGCAGCTTGAGCGCGACCTTGCGCTCGAGCTGCGGATCGTACGCCGCGAACTCCGGCGCGCGGATCCAAGTCCAGGTGATCGTTTGGGTTTCCACGGGTAGACGCGGCCCGTGACCGCGGGATGCCTCCGGCTCGCGCGCGTCGCCTCGGCGTCGTCATCGGCGCTCGCTTCACAACCATGGACACGAGACGTCGACGCTGACGCGGCGCCAGCACGACTCGCCGGTCCATTGATGTTCCCGGGCCGAGCCTGGATACTCTCGCCTGTGCGGTCCGACGAGCCAGCCGACGAGCCCGACGACTGGGAGCTGCTGTTCGCGTGGTTCGACGGCGACGCGCGCGCCAGCGAGCGCCTCGGCGCCCGCTACTACGGGCTGCTCATGCGCTTCTTCCTCAACAAGACGCGCGACGCCGAGGACGCCGCGGATCTGGTCTCGGAGACGCTGCTCGCGTGCGTCGCCAGCAAGGGCAGGGTGACGCGCAGCGGGGCGTTTCGCTCGTACCTGTTCGCGATCGCCATGAACAAGCTGCGGACCTATTACCGCACGCAGGTCAAGCGCAGGCGCGAGCTCGACGACTTCGCCGAGCTCTGCGTGGCGACGGCGTACCCGCGCTCACCGCCCTCGATGTTGGCCCGCGCCCAGGAGGCGCGGCTGCTGGTCAAGGCGCTGCGTCGGCTCTCGCTCGCGCAGCAGATGGTGGTCGAGCTCAGCTACTTCGAAGGCTTGCGCGGGCGCGAGATCGCCGAGCTGCTCGGCGTGCCGGCGTCCACGGTTCGCACCCACCTCGAGCGCGGGCGCAAGCGCCTCATCAAGATCACGCGCGAGCTCGCGGACAGCCCCGAGCTCGCCACCTCGACGATCTCGGGGCTCAGCACGTGGGTCCAGCAGATCCGCGAGCGCGTCGGGCTCCCGCCGGAGGGCTCGTAGGCGTCGCGGCGACACGACGCCGCGCGGCGCGCTCCTGCGGCGCGGCGCGCGGGCGAGAGGGCGCGCGGCGGCGCGCGCCTCAGCTGCAGTGGTCGAGGTTGTCGTCGTAGTTGCCCACGGGGTGGGCGGTGTTGTAGCCGGCCCCGAGGTACCAGTAGTCCTGATCGCTCTGCTCCTCGAAGTGGTAGCCGAACGAGAAGCTCGAGAAGCTGAAGCCCCAGTAGATCAGGTACGGCGTGCCCCAGTGCTTCATGCTGCTGGACGCGGGGAGGGCCGGCACCGGGTCATAGGCGGCGACCCAGCGGAGCTTGCGGATCTTGCCGTGGTACTCGTCGGCCAGCGCGGTGTTGAACACGCGCGGCTGCCCGTATGTCTCCACGTACATGTACGATGAATTGTAGGTGCTCGGCGAGGACTCGTAGAGGAAGGCCGCGAGCAGGTCCGCGATCGCGCCGCCGCGGCTGTGGCCGACGATGTACAGCCGCTCGCACTCGCCGCCCTCGACCATGTCCTTGATGGTCGAGACGAGGCCGGTGTCCACGAGGTCGTCGTAGGCGTCCTTGAACACCTCGGAGCACTGCCCGCCGAGCGCGCCGCAGGTCACCATGTCCGTGCTGATCGACGCGATCTTCTCCGCGTCGCTGTCCGAGCCGCGGATCCCGACGACGCAGCGCTCCGTGATGGGGTCGGGCGAGTAGGTGGCGATGTGCGCGTAGGTGCCGTTGTTGCTGAAGGTCTCCACCGTGTCCAGGTAGTACTTGTCCGAGTAGTCGGGCGGGTCGAAGTACGCGCCCTGGGCCACGTCGATGAGCACCTTGGACTGGCCGCAGTTCTTCGACGCGCTGACGCCGTTGCTCGGCGGCTCTCGCGTGGGCGCGACGGCCTGCAGGCACGCCTCGCTGACCGCGTCCTCGGCGAACACGCAGGCCTGGTTCTCGCCGCCGAGGGCGAACAGGTCGCCCTGGCCGCAGTCCTCGGTCACGTCCGCGGCCTCGCACAGCGCGGCCTGCTCGGCCTCGAGGCACAGGACCTGGTCGGCGAGCGTCTGCAGCTCGTCGTCGCTGCAGTCGTCGAAGCCAGCGGGGTTGAGCTCGGTCTTGTCCTCGAGGATGTCTCGGGGGTCAGCCTCAGCCTCGCTCGAGGTGTCGGACTGGGCCTCGTCGCAGCCCGCGGTCGCGGTCAGGATCGTCGTGGCGGTGAGGAGGGTCGTGAGGAGGTGCAGGTGGTCGCGGAACATGTCGGTTTCTCCATCGGAGCGGCGCCTCGTCGGCGCCGCGGGCTTCGGCGCTCGTCGGCGCCGCTCATCTGGGGAATCGCGGCGCGGCTCAAAGCGTCTCGGCGCCGGTGAAAAAATCTGAGAAAACCTGCGGACCCCTGGGAGGAAGCTCGCGCGGGCGGCCCGTCAGGGCGAGAGCAGCTCGGCGACGCTCACCTGACCCAAGCGACCGGCGTGGGCGAGGTTGTAGGCCGACGGGTGGGAGCCCGCCGTCGCCCGGTAGGTGTCGGCGAAGACGTCGGCCAGGCTGCGGCCAGGGGAGAGCGCGAGGTTGTCGGCGAAGTTGCGCGAGAACGCGTCGTTGACCCACGCCGGCACCTCGTGGTCGTAGGCGCCGGCGTAGGAGACCTCGCGCGCGTTCGCGGCCGTGAGCAGCACCGCCCCCTCCAGCGGCGTCTCGTCGTCCGCGTCGCCGCAGCCGCGCTCGAGCCCGCCGTAGCTCGCTTCGCCGAACACGCCCGCGTAGCAGCTCTCGATGACCACGAACGCCCGGCGGTAGCGCTGCTCGGCGGCCAGGGTGCACAGGCTGTCGCGCAGGAGTTCGGGCGAGAACACGTCGTCACCGCCCGCGAGCCCGTCCTCGGCCGTCACCGCGCCGATCGGGATCCCGGCCGCCCCGCCGTGCCCGGCGAGGTACACGTAGACATCGCTCGACTCGCTCGGCGAGATCACGATCGGCGTCGTCTCGGTGACCTCGCCGCGGAGGACGCTCGCGAGCTCCGAGCCGCGGAGGCCGAGGCGGTAGTCGATCTCGGCGCCGGCGTAGAGATCATCGCCCTCGGGCGCGTTCCGGATCGCGCCCGGCAGCCCGTTCTCCGGGGCGCCCGCGAGGTCGTCGGCGACGATCAGCACGATGTGGTCATCGTCGATCCCCATGCCGCGAAGCAGCTGGTACTGCTGGAGCGCGTCGGCCTGGTGGCGGTAGTTCGAGAACCCGGTCGAGAGCGCGGCGATCAGCGCCCAGGTGTCGGTCTTGGCGACCCCCGGGGTCCAGCTCGACTGATCGGCGTCGGGCGGCGCGCCGCTCGGCCGCGCGAACGCGCCATGGCTCGTGAGGAAGGTCGGATCGGCGGTCGAGAAGCGCGCGCCCGTCGTCAGGCCGTCGCCGTCGATCACGTAGTGGGCGTAGGTCGACGCCGCGAGGTCCATGTACAGATCGGGCTCGAAGACCAGGGGACCGCTCGCGCCCCGGAGCGCCGGGCGCTCGCCCGCGCGCAGCGACGCGAGCGTGGCCGTGATCCCGGCGAGCTCGGGGCCCGCCGTCGCGAGCGTGTCGTTGCCGTCGACCGCGTCCTTGATGCCCTCGATCAGCGCGGCGCCGGAGCGCCCCCCGGATCGCTCGAGACCATAGGCCACGATCAGGACCGCGTCGTACTCGCTCGGCCCGTGGGGCGCGAGGCGATCGCCGGGGAAGCGCTCGCGGAACGCGGCCTCAAACGCCTCGTCGCCCGCGCCGGTGAAGCCCTCGAGCCCGACCGCCGCGGGCCCGAGCTGCGCGAGCGTGGAGGGGTCGAGGCCGGTGTCGGCGAACACGACTCGCGGGCGCGGCGCGCCCTCCGGCGGCAGCCCGCGGGCGACGCACTCCATCTCGGCGGGTGAGCCCGGCGCGACGAACAGGACGTCGGGCGCGGTGTCCAGGGCCTCGATCAGCCGCGCCCCGCAGGGCTCCTGAGAGGACAGCGCGACGAGCTCGACATCGTCGTCGGCGAAGCCGAGCTCGCGCGCGAAGAAGCCGAACCACGTGAAGAACGTGTAGCCGGCGAGGTCGAGGGAGGTCAGGAGCGTGATCCGCTCGGCGCCGCCGTCCCTCGCGTAGCGCACGAGCAGCTCGGTCTGCGCGATGTCAGACTCGCGCGTCCGCCAGATCGCGCCCTTGCCCCCGTACGCCCGCAGGAGGTCGTCTGAGGTCGAGGTCGTCGAGATGATGGGCTTGTCCGCCGCGACGAACAGATCCGCGACCTCGGCCAGCGCCGCCGAGCCGGCTGGCCCGATCACCGCGACGTGCTCGTCGTCCTCCGCGAGCTCCGCGGCCAGCGTGGGGAGGTCGTGGTCGCCGGGGTCGAAGTAGTCGAGCGCGAGCGGACGATCGGCGACGCCGCCCGCGGCGTTGATGTTCTCGATCGCCCACTCGAGGTTGGGGAGCCCGCCGCCGTCCTCGGGCAGCGGCATCACGACCGCGACGCGCAGCGGCTCCGGGTCAGGCTCGAGCTCGCCGGCGTCCCCCGAGCCGCACGCGACGACGAGCGCGAGGGGGACAGCCAGGACAGACACGAAGGGGGAGCTTGTGGGTGTAGGCATGGGCGCGTGGGGCCTCCGCTACGGAATCGCCACCGCCGGGGTTTTGTCGCACCGCGAGCGGTTTTTTCCGCGACCGCGCGGACGCGGGCCTCGCGGAGACCCTGCGCCGCCAGCACGGACAACACGCGCGCGCGCTCGCGCGCGACCGCCGTTGATCGGCGCCGGGCTGCTAAGTCCCCGGGTCGAGGAGTCGGTCACAGACCGCGGCGGCCTCGGGGTAGTCGTCCTCGAACGGCTTGAGGCGCCGACAGCCGACGCGAGCCAACACGCGCGGCGGGATGGGCCACTGGATCGCGCCGTCGGGCCCGCGGAGACCGATCCGATCCGTGAGGTCCGTGACGCGCTCGCCGGTCTCGGGGTTCCAAACCGTGGCGGTCGCGTCGTCGCTCGCGGTCACCAGGCGCGCGCCGTCCGGGGAGAACGCGATGGTGTTGATCGCGCTCCTGTGCCCGCGCAGGGTCGAGACGAGCGTGTGCGAGGCGGCGTCCCAGACGCGCGCGGTCGCGTCCTTGCTGGCGGTGACGACGCGCGCGCCGTCGGGCGAATACGCCAGCGCCACGACCTCGTTCGCGTGGCCCTCGAGCGTGGCGAGGAGCTCGCCCGAGCTCGCGTCCCAGACGCGCGCGCTCCGATCGCTGGCGGTGATGATGCGCGCGCCGTCGGGCGATAATATGACGCTAGAGACAGGTCCGTCATGTCCCTGGAGCGTGTGGACGAGCGCGCCGGAGGTCGCGTCCCAGACGCGCGCGCTTCGATCCCAGGAGGCGGTGGCGATGCGCGCGCCGTCGGGCGCGAACGCCAGCGCGACCACGGTGTCCCCGTGACCTCGCAGCGTGTGGATCAGCTCGCCGGAGGCGGCGTCCCAGACGCGCGCGGTCCTGTCGAGGCTCCCGGTCGCGATGCGCGCGCCGTCGGGTGAGTAGGCCAGCGCGACGGCGACGTTCTCGTGGCCGCGGAGCGTGACGCGGAGCTCGCCGGATGCGGCGTCCCAGACGCGCGTGGCCTGATCGAAGCCCGTGGTCGTGACGCTCGCGCCGTCGGGCGAGAACGCCAATCGGTACACCGAGTCCGCGTGGGCCAGCGTGTGGATGAGCGCGCCGGACGTGGCGTCCCAGACGCGCGCCGTGCCATCGAAGCTCGCGGTCGCGACGCGGTCGCCGGCGGGCGAGAACACCACCGACTTGATCGTGTTCTCGTGACCCACGAGGGTGAAGACCAGGTCACCGGAGGACACGTCCCAGACGCGCGCGCTTCGATCATCCCCGGCCGTGGCGACGCGCGCCCCGTCGGGCGAGTAGGCCAGCGCGACGACGGCGCTCGTGTGACCCTCGATCGTCGCGATCGTGGCGTCGAGCGCGGCGTCCCAGAGACGCGCGGTTCGATCCGCAGAGGCCGTGAGGACGCGGGCGCCGTCGGGTGAATACTGCGCCGCGATGAGCTCGCCCGTGTGACCCACGAGCGTGGCGAGGTGCTCGCCCGAGTCCGCGTCCCAGACGCGCGCGGTGTGATCGGCGCTCGCGGTGGTGACGCGCGCGCCGTCGGGCGAGTGCGCCAGCGCCTCGACCGTGCCCTCGTGACCCCGGAGCGTGGCGAGCGACTGGCCGGAGGCCGCGTCCCAGACGCGCGCGGTCTGATCCCACGAGGCCGTGGTGACGCGCGCGCCGTCGGGCGAGAACGCGAGCGCGACGACCTCTCGTTCATGTCCTTGGAGCCACGCGACGAGCTCGCCGGAGGCGGCGTCCCAGACGCGCGCGGTGTGATCGGCGCTCGCGGTCGCGACGCGCAGCCCGTCGGGCGAGTACGCGAGCGCGACGACCTCGCGCTCGTGACCACGGAGCGTGATCAGGAGCTCGCCGGCGCTCGCGTCCCAGACGCGCGCGGTGTGATCGGCGCTCGCGGTCGCGACGCGCGCGCTGTCGGGGGAGAAGGCCAGCGCCGGGATCTGGTCCGTGTGCCCCTGGAGCGTCGCGATCAGCTGTCCCGAGGCCGCGTCCCAGACGCGCGCGGTCCGATCGCTGCTGGCGGTCGCGATGCGCGCGCCGTCGGGTGAGTACGCGATCGCGCTGACCGGTCGCTCGTGGCCCTCGAGCCTGGCGAGGAGCTCGCCGGAGCTCGCGTCCCAGACGCGCGCGGTCTTGTCGAAGCTCGCGGTCGCGACGCGCGCGCTGTCGGGGGCGAAGGCCAGCGCCGCGACGTAGTGGTCGTGGCCGGCGAGCGTAGCCAGGAGCTCGCCGGAGCGCGCGTCCCAGACGCGCGCGGTCTTGTCGAGGCTGGCCGCAGCGACGCGGGCGCCGTCGGGAGAGAGCGCCGCGGCCACGACGCGGTCGCGGGGGCCTTCGAGGGTGCGTATCGGTCGGATGATCTCGGCGTCGTCGGCGAGCACGCGCGCGAGCGCGTCAGTCGCCTCGGGCGGCGGCGCGCGGCTCCAGTCAGGGCCGTAGGCCCCGACGGCCAGCACGCCGAGCTTCAGCGCCTCGCCCTCGTCGTTGGTGGGGATCAGCATCTTCGCCCGGAGCCCTCGCTGCACGCTCAGCGAGCGCAGGTTCTCGAGCCTCTCGTGCTCGAGCGCCGCGTTCTTCTGCTCGACGACGAGCTTCTCCGCCAGCAGCGCCGCCTCGCTGGCCACGGCGCGCTGCCACTGGAACGCGGCGAAGCAGCCGAGCGCCGCCACCACCAGTAGCCCGAGGGTCAGCCCGACGACGGTCGCGCGCGCGCGCGCGCGCTGCAGCTGGGCGTCGATCGCCTCGAGCATCACGCGCACCGACTCGAAGCGCTTGTTGCGATCGACCTCGAGCGCGCGCTCGAGGACGCGGCGCAGCCACGTCGGTACGTTGCTGTCCGATGGAGCAGGCTCTCGCGCGCCCGACGTCACCGCGACGCGGAGCGCCTCGTAGCTGTCGCCGGCGAACGGCCGCGCGCCGTACAGCGCCTCCCAGAGCGTGACCGCGAAGGAGAACTCGTCGGTGCGCTCATCGGCGGGCTGCCCGAGAAATTGCTCCGGGGCCATGTACGTCGGCGTCCCCATGATCGCGCCCGCGGCGGTCAGCTCGACCGCCAGCGCCGAGCGCACGACCGGGCGCGCGCGACGTGGCTCGTGGGCGCGGCCGACCCGCGCCAGCCCGAAGTCCATCACGCGCACGCGCCCGTCGTCGCCAACCATAATGTTGTCTGGCTTGATGTCGCGGTGCAGCAGCCCCTCGGCGTGGGCCGCCGCGAGCCCGCGCCCGGCCTGCATCACCACCGCGAGCACCTGTCGCCAGCGCGGTCGCTCGTCCTCGAGCCACTCGCCCAGCGTCCGGCCGACCACGAACTCCATCGAGATCCACACCTGACCCCCGTGCTCGCCGACGTCGTAGACCGCCACGACGTTGGGGTGGGCGAGCTTGGCGAGCGCCTGCGCCTCGCGCTGCAGCCGAAGGCGCCCCGCGTCGCCGTCGGCCAGGTCGCGCTGCACGAGCTTGAGCGCGACCTGGCGATCGAGCTCGGGATCACGCGCGAGGTAGACGACGCCCATGCCCCCGGCGCCGAGCCGACGGATGAACTCATAGCGGTCAAACAGCACCTCGGGCGGCGCCTCGCGCCCGGAGATGCGGGCCATCACGCGCCCGAACAGTGCGCGGTTCTCGGCGGTGGGGAGCCCCACGCTCGTGGGCGCGCCGTCGTCCACCGAGGTGGGGCTGTCCCCTCGCACCGGCGTCATCGCGTCTCGCGACGATCGGTTCACGACCGCGCCGTCCGGGCCTGGGCGGTCATCCACCAAGGTCGCGACGTCACCGCGTACGCGCGACTCCTCGTCTCTCGGGGCGTTCGTCACAACCGCGATCCTCTTGAACGTATCACAGGGCGGCGCGGAAGCACCCCGCCGCGACGGTCTGCCCGCCGCGCGCCGCGAGCACGTCGGCGCGTGGCGACTGCATCGACCCAGCACCGACCCGCGCTCACCGCCCGGCTCGACTCCAACGCGATCGTCGCGCCAGCGCGGCCGCTCGAGCTTCGCGGTCGAGCGTGGTGGCGTGGTGGCGTGGTGACGTGGTGGCGTTGTGTAGCGGTGACCGTCCATCGACGCTACGCGCGGCGAATTGGATCGCCGCGCGACGTCACGGTCATCGCTCGATGTGCCCGAACGAAACCACGCGATCCGCACGATCCGGCGTCTCCCCGCGCTCCCGCGCGTACCCGCATATCCAAGAAGAGCCGCTCCTGCGGCCCAAGAGCGCCGAGTCGACCACGCTGCCGGGGTGTGGCCGTAGGGCCGGGGTTGAGGTGTGGGGAGTACGCCGCGACCTCACGCACGCACAACCTGGTCCTGCGATCATATGCAAAATTACGCCGTCCCCCGCCGCTCGGAACCGCGGGGCGGGCTCGCACGCTGTACGCGTGAGGGGGCGCGGGGACGCGGGATCGTGCGGGGTTTTTGGTACGTGGGGGGCACACCGGGCGCTCCCAAGCACGAAGCGTTGAAACCGAACCGATCGCCGCGGTCCGCGATGATCCAGCGCCCCCAGCCAGCTCGCCCGAACTCGTGGAGCGCCGCGCGTGACGTGTCGAGCGCTCGCGCGGCGGTGTGGGCCCCGACGAGACAATTTTTCGTCGATCGCCATCACAAATCCCGGCCGCGTCCGTATGGGAGGCGAGTCGCGGGTTCGCGGCCTGAATCATCGGGCCGCTGAAGGCGCGTGGCTCGAGGTGAATTGAAATGAACGTTCGAACACTCGAAACCCGCAACGCGACGCTCGCGCTGTTCTGCGCGCTCTCTCTCTTGACTGGCTGCGGAGACAGCGAGGAGACCTCGGCATCGACCGAGGCGCCGACGACGGCGGGTAGCTCCGAGACGGACGCGGGGACGAATGGCGACTCCGAGACGGACGCGGGCTCGACGACGGGCGCGATGACGGACGCGACCAGCGCCGGCCCAAGCTCGAGCTCGAGCGGCGTTGGCGACGGAGACGGCGACGGAGACGGAGATGGAGACGGGGACGGAGATGGAGACGGGGACGGGGACGGAGACGGGGACGGGGACGGCGACGGGGACGGAGACAGCTTTGACGAGTGGTTGTTGACCTCGGACGACGACGGCGTCGGTATCGTCCGCCTCCTGCGGATCGACATCTCCGAGGACGAGCTGGGCGACATCACCGTGATCTGCCCCGACATCGAGTTCCCCCCGGAGGTCATGAAGAATCGCTTCATCTCCATGGCGTTCCTCGACGATACGCTCTACGCCACGCGCGGGAACAAGCTCATGATCGTCGACCCCTGCACGTGCGTCGCGTCGTTCGTGGGGACGCTGTCGGGCACCGTCGCCGGGATCGCGGTGAACGCCTCGGACGTGATGTACGGCGTCAACAAGGACGATAATTCGCTGTACGAGATCAACCCGCAGGACGCCTCGATGCAGCTGGTCGCGACCTTCGACTTCGACGTCGGCAACCATGGTCTGACGTGGTCGAACGAGCTGATTAATGAGCTGTACTTCGTCGAGGCCAACACCGACACGCTGCGCGTGCTCGACGGATCCGACCCCGCGAGCGAGAAGAGCCAGGTGCCCTTGAACCTCGACTTTCCGGGCGTCGGGCTCGAGATGCACCCCGGCAACGAGGTCCTCTACACGTGCGCGGGGACCGACGAGCTGTTCACGATCAATATCGAGACGGGTGAGGTCGACCTACAGGCGGTCTTCAGCGACTACATGGGCGGGTGCTCGGGGCTCGGCGCTCCCTGGGGCCCGGTCGGCTGTATCCCCGAGTAGCGCGGGCTCGTCGGCTTCCGCCAGCCGCAGCAGCCTCGCGCGCCAGCGCTCGAGCTCCTGCTGCTGCTCCGGCGAGGCGCCCTCGACGTCGCGGCGCAGCAGGTGCAGCAGCTCCCGCTGGGTCCGCGGGTCGTCCGCGTGGTGGGCGAAGGCAGCCCCGTACGCGGTCATGACGAGCTCGAGGTAGCGCGGGCCCAGGCTCGCGCGAAACAGCGGCTCGAACAACACAGGGTCGCGCCGCAGCAGCATGTAGGCCTCCCGCGGGTACGGGTGCCGGGGCGCCGCGCCGGCGTTGATTATGTTCGAAAGGACGTGTTGTGCGTCGGCGCGCCGACCCAGGCGCGCGAGCGCGTCGACGCGGATCGCCTTGAGCTGCAGCGAGTCGTCGTCGCCCGCGAGCGCGTCCACGAGCGCGCCGTTGATGTCCGCGTCGAGGTAGGCGCGCGCGAGCTGGCGGGCGGAGGTCTCGACGACGCGCGGGTCGCCGCGCGCCGGAGCGCGCGGACGAAGACCGCGCGCGGTGACGCGATAGAGCAGCGACTGACCCGCGGAGTCAAATCCGCCCCGCGACACGAGCTCGACGCGGTAGTCGCCGGGCTCGAGAGCGCGGTGGAGAGCGTGGTGGAGAGCGTGGTGGAGAGCGTGCTCCCCGAGCGCGCGCGTCCTCGAGAGCTGCAGCTCGCCGCGCTCGCTCCAGATCTCGCACCGCCGCTGCGCTCCGGCGCCCGAGACGACCGCGGCGCGGATCGTGAACCGCGGTGAGGGCCCGAGCGCCCGCAGCTCGTCGGGCGAGTACTCGATGAACGGGCCCCAGCCCGGGTGATCGCACCCCAGCTGGGCGACGATGTCGGCCGCGCCGCCGCGCGCGCCCGCGCTGATCGTGAGCACGGGCTGATCATCGGACTCGCGCACGAGCGAGATGGCGAGGCCGCTGCTCCACTCGAGGCGCTCGAGGCCGAGCTCGACCTCGAAATAAAGATGTCCTCCGGACCATGTGACGGGATAGGACGCGATCGCGCGTGGTCCGCCGCTGTGCACGCGCAGCGCGCCCGCGACCGGATCTCGCTGGAGCGCGAACGGGGCCGCGACATCCCAGGCCGCGTCGAGCGGCCTGCCTGGGCGAAGGTCGAGGCGCGCGTCCCCGGCGACAATGGGCGAGAGGCGCTCGCGCTCGGCGAGGAGCGCCGCGCGGTCCGTCACCGCCGAGTCCGCGAGCAGGGCGTCGACCGTCGCCAGCGCCTCGGCGAGGCGCCCCTGTCTCAGCTGCCAGCGCAGCGCGCCGCGCCGCGCCGCCGCCACGCCGACGCGGCCCTCGACCAGATGGCTCAGCAGCTCCCCGGCGCGTCGCTCATCACCTGCTTGTTCATACAGGTCGGCCGCGCGCGTCAGCGCGCTCGCGGCACCTGTCTCATCACTCACCCGCCCGGCCAGCCCAACGAGCGCGCTCGCGGCGTCGCCGAGCAGCCCCATGGACGCCAGCTCGCGCGCCTCGCTCCAGGCGCGCTCGAAGCCGAAGGCGTCCACCGTGGGCGGCGGACCCAGCGGGTCGCGCTCGTCGGTCATCACGGCGGCGGGCAGCGTCGAGTCGCCGGCGCCCGCGATCCACAGGCTGTCCGGGGCGCTCCCGTCGCGGAGGTCCAGCAGCAGCTCCGCGCCCGCGTCCCCGTCGACCTCGACGAAGGCCCTCGGGATGGCGTGACCGAGGACGAGCGGTTCGAATTGACCCGCGTCGGTCTGGAGGAGCAGCAGGGCGCTCGGCGTCGGCGCGAGCGCGTCGCTGAACGCGAGCTCATCGAGGCCGTCGCCGTCGAGGTCGCCCGCGAAGACCTGCCCCGATCGGACCCAGCGCTCGTCATCGCCTGCGCGAGGGACCGCGAAGTAGTCCGTCTGCTCCAGCGCGTCGCCCTCGACGCGGAACAGGTACAGCCCCGCCGGCTCGCCGTAGGGGCGCTCGCGCGAGAACAGCCGGGAATTGCGATATCGATCGGTCTTGGTCGCGGCGATCCGCAGCTCACCCGAGGCGTGGCGGAAGCTCGCGAGCGAGCTGATGTTGCCGAGCCGCGCGCGCGCGCGCGTCTCGAGATGACCGGCGCGACCGCGGCGCAGGAGCTGGAGCTCGTAGCTGCTCCACGGGCCCAACGCGGCCACGAGCTCGTTCGCGCCGTCGCCGTCGAAGTCCCCGCCGAGCAGCTGGTTGACGCCGGAGCCCGGGCTCTCGCCGTCCGCGAACGCCTCGCGCGTGCTCCAGGCGCCGTCGCGGTCGCGTCGCAGCTCCACGACGTGACGCGCGTAGGCGCCGGTGCCCGCGTAGAGCTCCTCCTGGCCGTCGCCGTCGAGGTCGACGGCCGCGGCGCTCTGCACCAGCGAGTCGTCCCAGCTGTAGAGCGCCCGCAGCCCCGCGGGCGTGAGCTCGTTCAGCGTGTTGCGCGCCTCGTTCCGATCGAGGGCGACCGTGATCACGAACACCTCGCCGGTGCTCGCCAGCGAGACCACGGAGGCGCGCGGGCTCGGGAGCGGAAAGTCGCGCGCGACCGGGAGTTCGGGCTCGGCGCGGACTTCGAACAGCCCGTAGACGTCGTCGCGGGCGCCGCGGAGCAGGTAGCGGTCGAGGGGGGCGCGGGCGCCCGGGAGCGGCCACACGAGGACGCGATCGAGGTAATCGCGCTTCGTCGCCGCGCGTAGCGACGCGGCCAGCCTCGCGCGCGCGTCTCGTGGGTCGCCGCCCGCCGCTCGCTCGAGGTCCCGTCGTCCGAACGCCACGTCACGGCGCAAGTCGGCGAGCTCCCGGCTGAGGTGGTCCAGCGCGCCGGCGTCGAGCTGCTCGATCGTCCGCAGCGCCGCCGCGAGGCCGCTCCAGTCGAGCTGGCGTCGAAACAGCCGCGCGATCTCGAGCAGCGCGGCCGCGCGGTCCTCATCTCGATCGGCGCTGGTGTACGCGCTCGCGTAGGCCGACAGCGCGTCTCGAGGCGCGCCGTCAGCGTCGCGCCGTTGACCCTCGCCGATCCACGCGCGCGTCAACACGGCGGGGACCTGCGCGTCGGGGTGCGAGATGAATTCTTCAAACAGCCAGCGCGCGCGCGCGCGCTCGTCGTCGCCGGGCCGCAGCGCCCCGAGCTCTCGCTCGACCTCGGCGAGCGCCTGCTCCGCGCGCGCGAGCCGACGCGCCTCGGACTGCCAGCGCGACAGCGTCGTGTACCCGAACGCGGCGAGCGCGGCCGCGAGCGCGCCGAGCGTGAGGAGCGTGAAGACGCGTCGCCGTCGCCGTCGCGCCGCGGCCGGATCGGCCTGGAGCGCGGCGAGCAGCGCGTGCATGTCGGGGAAGCGGTCGCGCCGGTCGACCGAGAGGCCGCGCAGCAGGATGGCGCGGATCCGCGGCGGGACGTCATGGTCGCCCGTCGGCGGGGGCTGGACGTCACCCGAGCAGACCGCGCGCTCGAGCGTCTCGAGCGTTCGCCCGGCGAAGGGTCGCTCGCCGTAGAGCGCCTCGTGGAGCGCGACGCAGAACCCGAACTGATCGGTCCGGGCGTCGACCGTCGACCCGGCGAACTGCTCAGGCGCCATGTAGGCCGGCGTGCCGGCGAAGCCGGGCGCGGTCGCGTCGCTCGTCAGCAGCGGGTCGCGCGTGCGCGCGTCGTCTCGCTCGCCGGGCCGGGCCGGGCCGTCGCCGTCGCCCGGGCCTGCACGGAGCGCGGAGACGAGCCCGAAGTCGAGCACGCGGACGCGGTCGTCGGCGCCGATCATCACGTTGTCGCACTTGAAGTCGCGATGCACGATCCCGGCGGCGTGGGCCGCGGCTAGCCCCGTACCTGCCTGAATGTACACATCGATGATCTCGCGGACCGAGCGCGCGCGCTGCGTCGCCCACTCGCGCAGCGTCGGCCCGTTGATGTACTCCATCGCGATGAACAGCCGCGACCGGTGCTCGCCGATCTCGTGGAGCTGGACGACGTTGGGGTGAGAGAGCCGCGCGAGCGCCCGCGCTTCGCTCAGGACGCGCGCGCGCGCGCGCGGATCGTCGGCGAGCTCGTCGTGGATCAGCTTGAGCGCGATGCGTCGGTGCAGCGCGTCGTCACGCGCGGCGTAGACGACCCCCATCCCGCCGGCGCCGATGCGCTCGAGCAGCCGAAACCGGCCCACCATGACGTCCTCGCGCGGCGTCTCGAGCACGCGCGCGCGCAGGGCCGCGAGCTGGAGCTGGCTGTCGAGCCTCCGCGGTCGGCTGGCGCTCGGCTCCATCTCCACGCCCTGCTCCACGCCCCTGATCGGCCCCGCGCCTCAGCGCAGCGGCGCCAGCTGCAGCTGGATCTCGCGCGCCCAGCCCTCGATGTTTGAGACCGTCGACTCCAGCTCGCGCGGCGTCTCGGCCAGCGCCGCGACCGCGCGACACAGCCGCTGCCTCCCGAGCCGGACGCGGCTGTACACCGTCGCCTGCGGCACCTCGAGCAGCGCGGCGATCTCCGGGCCGCCGAGCCCCTCGAACAGCTTGAGCTCCAGCACGATCTGGTACTCGAGCGGGATCGCGCGCAGCCCGAGGATGAGCAGCTTGAGCTCGCGGCGGTGCTGGACCAGCGAGCTCATCGTCCCGGGCCCGAGGTCAGCCGCGCAGAGCTCGGCGAAGTCGTCGCGCTCGCGGGCGCGCTTGCTCTGCTTTCGGTAGTGCTCGCGGAGCGTGTTCATCGCGATGGCGAACAGGTAGCTGCGGAAGCTGCCGCGCGCGCTCGCGCGCGCCTTCGCGATCGTGCACGCGAGCAGCGTCTCCGCGAGCAGGTCTTCCGCGTCGGCGGGGTTCGCCACCTTGTTGCGAAAGAACCGTGAGAGCAGCCCGAAGTACCGCGTGATGATCTGGTTGCCAGCGTGCTTGTCGCCGTCGCGCCACGCCGCCACGAGCGTCCAATCATCCGTAGCGAGCACCCGCCCACGATACCACGCGGACGCGGCGGCCACACCGAGGGGGCGAGCAGGCCGACGCGCGCCGGCGTGACGCCTCGGGTCGCGGTCGCGGCGCTACCGGTCCGCTCGCGTGAGCGCGGCGGTTTTTGCTGGCTCTTCGGCCAGCATGATCCGCGCGAGCGCTCGGTAGGCTCGGTGCGCTCGCGCGCGCAGAGCACTCGCACGCGACTCGAGCCGCCGCGCGACCTCGTCGAAGGGCAGCCCGCGGAGCTTGTGCAGTTTGATCACGGCGCGCTGGCCAGGGGGGAGCTTGGCCAGCGCGCGCCGCAGTCGCTGCTTGCGGAGCCCGTCGGACTCGAGCTCGATGCAGTGCGCCTCGAGCTCGGACGCGGGGTCGGGCAGCTCGAGATCGACGTATCGACCTCGCATCGTCCGCCCGCAGCGTCGGAGCGCTCGCTCCGCCCGGGCGTGGTCGCGGGCCGTGTTGCGGACGATCGTCGTGAACCAGGCGACCACCATCGCGTCGGATTGGGCGCGCGTTCGGTCGAACGAGCTGCGGCGCGCGTGGCACTTCATGAGCGCCTGCTGCACGATGTCCTCGGCCGTCGAGAGGTCATGGGTGAAGCTCCTGGCGACCCGAACGAGGCGCGGGTTGATCCGCGCGAGCAGGCTCGCGAAGGCGTGATGATCGCCGCAGAGGTAGTCGCGCATCAGCGCGTGGATCGAGCGCCGCTCGCCGGCCGCGTCACTCTCGGTGTTGCGTTTCACTTCCAAACCACTCCTCGTGCCGCGCGCGATGAGCCCCACGCCGAGACGCGCTGGCGCGTCGGCGTGGCGGTCGGGTCGCGCTGCGTCCGAAGGTGGAATGAGCTCCCGAGTCGCGATTATCATGACGGTCGGCGTTTTTCTTCGCAGGCGGTTTCGCGCGGAGCGGCCGGGTGTGGACGACGACCCGCGTCGGCTCCGTTGACGAGGTCCGACATGAGCGCGGCGGCGTCCGGCCCGGGCTGACGGCGCCGCGCTCGAGCGACGCGGAGCCGCAACGTCACACCCAACGCGCTCACGCGTCGGCTCGCCACGACCCAGCGCCGCGCGGGCCTCGAGACCTGCGGCCCTCACATCTTGCGTCATACGTTTTGCAGCCAGCTCGTGCTGCGGGCGTTCATGTGCGCACGATCCAGAAACTCGCACGACCGAGGTCTACATGCACCTCGTCAGCGAGGTGGAAGCGGACGCCAACCGGCGTCTGCGTGAAGATGAGGACGACGAGTAGTTTGGTACCCAGCGGGAACATCGATCCCGCCCAAATGAAGTTTGTAACGAA
Organism: Myxococcales bacterium; assembly: GCA_020633295.1. Classification (GTDB taxonomy): domain Bacteria; phylum Myxococcota_A; class Polyangia; order Nannocystales; family Nannocystaceae; genus JACKDW01. The sequence continues at coordinate 445,611 of JACKDW010000003.1, forward strand.
TTTCGCCTCTTAGCCTGCCTTCACGGAGTGCGCCGCGTACACGACCCCCATCGCGCCGGCGCCGATGGGCTCGATGATGAGGTATCGCCCGAGGCGCGTCGGCGGCGGTCGGGTCTGCGCGCTGTCGGCGAGGCGCGTGTGCTCATGGGCTGGCGCGGACAGCTCCTCCACCGTCGCGCCGAGCGTCCTCGCCACGCCGATCGCGTCCTCGCGGGGGGCGTCCTCGCGCCTCGGCGCGGACGCGGCGAGCGTGCGGTCGAGCTCCATGAGCGCCGCATACTAGCGCACGCGCGGCGACGTCGGTCCGGTGCTCGTTGATGATTATGTCCATATCGTCATGTCATGTCGCGCGTTCGTGCTCGCTGCGGGCGAGCGCGGCGGGGCGCCAGCGCCCGACATTGAGCCGCTCACGGTGGCGCGCGTCGGCCGGTCGCTCTCGTGCTGCGCCAGCGCTCGTTTCGGCGTCAACGCGACGTGGCGGCACAACCCGCCGCGTGATCACCTCGCGCGCTGATCCGCTGAAAATTCCGCGGCGCGACCGCGGGTGCTCGTGGGCCCTCACGTACAGCGGGCGTGAGCTCGTGCGTCCGTCGCCGCAGTAACCATCGCGAGCGCGCGACCCAATAGGCGAAGCGCTTCGGCGTCTCGCGGCCGCGCGCCTCCGGTCGACGCGAATAGGTCAATCTGTATCGAAAGTCATGTTCTCGGAAACATCCTGCGGCGCGCGGCGCAATTCACGTACCCGCGCCCGGAGATCCCGATGAACACTCGCTACCCGCTCCTCAGCCTCTGCCTGCTCCTCCCACTCGCCTGCGGTGACTCAGGCGTCGACTCGACAGGCACAGAGACCAGCTCAACGACGACGACCGACCAGGAGACCGGCACGACCGCACCCGCGACCTCCGCCGGCCCTTCGGCGATGACCGACGCGACCGTCACCGACGGCACTGACTCCGGCGACTCGACGACGAGCAGCGCCGGCGAGACCGTCACCGCGCCCGACCCCGTGTGCGGCGACGGCGAGATCAACGGCAACGACGAGTGCGACGACGGCCCCGACAACGCCGACGACGCCGCGTGCACGAGCGAGTGCCTGAACGCGGTGTGCGGCGACGGGCTCGTCCACGCGGGCGTCGAGGGCTGCGACGACGGCGATCAGAACGCCCCCGACGGCGCGTGCAAGCCCGACTGCATGCCGGCCATCTGCGGCGACGGCATGGTCCACGCGGGCGTCGAGGAGTGCGACGACGGCAACCCCAACAACAACGACCCGTGCCTCGACGACTGCACGGCCGCGTCCTGCGGCGACGGCTTCGTCGGCCCCGGCGAGGGCTGCGACGACGGCAACATGATCGACGACGACCTGTGCACCAACGCGTGCACGCTGCCCGGCTGCGGCGACGGGATCCTGCAGGGCGACGAGGAGTGCGACGACGGCAACATGGAGGACACCGACGCGTGCACGAACGCGTGCACGAACGCGGTCTGCGGCGACTCCATCGTCCAGGAGGGCGTCGAGGAGTGCGACGACGGCGACGCCGAGAACGACGACGACTGCCTCGACAGCTGCGTCGCGGCGACCTGCGGCGACGGCTTCGTGCAGGACGGCGTGGAGGAGTGCGACGACGCGAACATGGACGACACCGACGACTGCGTCGGCAACTGTCAGATCGCGGTCTGCGGCGACGGCTTCGTCCTGGCGGGCGTGGAGGAGTGCGACGACGGCAACGACGTCGACGACGACGAGTGCAGCAACGCCTGCATCTTGCCGCTGCCGACCGCGAGCTGCGCCGACCTGCTCTACAGCGAGAACGTGTGGGGCATGCAGGCCTCGGGCGTCGATCTGCGCGCGTGGACCAGCAGCACGCTGCACTTCATCGGCTGCGTGCCCGACGGCTGCCAGCCGAACACCTTTTACTGCAACTACGACGAGAACAACGAGATCCTCGAGTTCGGGACCAACTCGAACTCGGCGATGCGCGCCATGGTTGATCCCAACGACGCCAACGGCGACACGATGCCCAACAGCTACGGCGGCTGCTGTAACGGCCCGCTCGGGCTGTGCAACAGCCCCGACATGAACAACAACAACGTCGCGGTGATGGGCGGCGGCACCAACGTCGAGTCGCTGTGCGACGCGCTCGGCTACCAGAACGGCCAGCTGCTCACGCACGTCAACAACAACAGCTGCCCCGAGCCCCACGTCACCGACGCGGAGGGCCAGGACTGGCAGTCTGACTTCCAGAGCGGCAGCGGCTGGGGCAAGGCCTACCAGTGCTCGACCTTCAAGTAGGGCGCCGCTGACAGCCTCGCGGCCCCGCGGCGCGCGACGCCGACCGCCGGGCGCTCGCGCGCGGCCCCGCGAGCGCCGCGGACAGGTTGACGCCGCGCCTTGGGGGCGCGCGCGTCTGATAGGATGATCACGCATGGAGCTCGCGCTGCTGACGATCGCGGCCGTCTTCGCGGCGCTCCCGCTCGCGCTCACCGGGCCGCGACGGCGGCTCGCGCTCCCTGTGCTCGTGGGCGCGGCGGCGCTCGCGGCCGGCATCGGGCTCGGGACGCTGGACGACGACGACGCGCCGCCGCAGCGCCCCGTCGAGGTGCGCGAGGACGGCTACGTCTCGTCCGACGCGTGTCAGTCGTGCCACCCCTCGGAGTACGCGAGCTGGCACGCGAGCTACCACCGCACGATGACGCAGCTCGCCACGCCGGACGCGCTCGCCGGCGAGTTCGACGGCGTGGAGGTGGTGCTCTGGGGCCAGCGCTATCGCTTCGAACGCCGCGGCGATCAGCTGTGGGTCGACATGCCCGACCCCGAGTCGGGGCTCTCGAAGCCCCACCGCGCGCTCCCGCCGGACGCGGCCGATCGCGCGCCGCGAGTCGAGCGCCCCGTCGTGATGCTGACGGGCTCGCACCACTACCAGGTGCTCTGGGTCCCGCGCAGCATGGAGCCGGGCGCGCGCGAGCTGCTCAACCTGCGGATCGTCTACCTCATCGGCGAGCGCCGCTGGATCCCGCGCTCGGCCGCGTTCCTCATGCCCCCGGAGATCCGGCAGGGCGTCGTGCCGTGGCACATGTCGTGCATCAAGTGTCACGCCACGCGCGGCCGCCCCGGCGTCGAGGCGGCGACGGACGTGATCGAGTTCGGCATCTCCTGCGAGGCCTGCCACGGCCCGGCCGAGGAGCACATACGCGTCAACCAGAACCCGCTGCGGCGCTACGCGAGGCACCTGACCGGCGGGCCAGACTCGAGCGTCACCAACCCCGCGCAGCTCGACCACGCGCGCGCCTCCCACGTGTGCGCGCAGTGCCACAGCATGCTCGCGATCCCCGACGCCGAGGACTACATCGCCCACGGGACGCGCTTCCGCCCCGGCCAGGACATCCACGAGACCTACCCGAACATCCGCGGCGAGGTGCTCAGCGACGAGCAGGCGCCCGAGCGCCTGTGGGGCGACGGCGACGCGCGCGTGACCGGCGGGGAGTGGGTCGGCATGAGCGGCTCGCGCTGCTTCACCGAGGGCGACCTCGCCTGCACGACCTGTCACTCGATGCACGACGCGCTCGACCCCGACGACCAGCTCGCGCGCGGGGCCGAGCGCGATGACGCCTGTCTCGAGTGCCATGACGCCGGGAGCTACCGAGACGCCGCGCACACCCACCACGCCGACGGCTCGCCGGGCAGCGCCTGCTACAACTGCCACATGCCGCACACCTCGTACGGCCTGCTCAAGGCGGTGCGCAGCCACCGCGTCGACAGCCCGGAGCTCGCGGGGTCCGAGCGCTCGCGCAAGCCCAACGCGTGCTCGCTGTGTCACCTCGACCGCACGCTCGCGTGGACGGCCGAGCAGCTCACGCGGCTCTACGGCCAGCCGCCCCGCGAGCTCGCGCCCGAGCACCACCAGATCGCCGAGGGCGTGCGCGTGCTGCTGCGCGGCGACGCCGGGCAGCGCGCGCTGATCGCCTGGGCGATGGGCTGGGCGCCCGCGCGCGCCGCCAGCGGCAGCGAGTGGATGGCGCCGTTCCTGACGCTCACGCTCAACGACCCTTACGACGCCGTGCGCCAGGTCGGGTTCCGCTCGCTGCGCACCCTGCCTGGCTTTGAGGACATCGAGTTCGATCCGCTCGCGTCGCCCGAGCTCCGCGTCGAGCAGGCCAGCGACTTTATCCCGCGGTGGTTCGAATTGCACCGCGACGCGCTCGGCGGGCTCCCACGCGAGCTGCTGCTCGACCCGACCGTCGGGCTGCGGATGCAGGAGATCGGCGCGCTGGTCCGGTCCCGCGACAACCGGCCGGTGATGCTCTCGGAGTAGCGCCCGTCGCCCGGCGCGCGGCGGTTCAGGCTCCGCGCGCGGGATGCTCTTGGAGCCAGGTCTCGAGGGAGGCGCGAGCGCGACCCGATCGACTTCGAGACGGCGTCCTCGATCGACCTCGTGCGCCGCCCGGCTCGCTACACGAGCCGCCGCCGGAATTCCCGACGCAGCAGGACCCAGCTGAGGAGCGCCTGCAGCGTCGCGCTCGCCACCGAGATCCACCAGATCTGCCGCAGCTCGAAGCCTCCCTGGCCCGTGAGCCACAGGACCGGGAGCGCCACCGTCGCGAGGCGCACGGCGCCGGCGAGCAGCGCGGGCAGCGTGTTGCCCATCGCTTGAAACAGGCTCGAGTTCGTGAAGTTGATCCCCGCCGCCAGGAAGTTGATCGAGATGATCCGGAGGTAGTCGGCGCCGACCTCGATGACGCGCGGGTCGTCGTTGAAGCCCGCGACGAGCAGCTCAGGGCGCCACCGGCACAGGGCCGTGAGCGCGAGCATGATGCAGGTGAGGTACAGGATCGAGACGCGGCCGGTCGAGCGCACGCGATCGAATTGCCGCGCGCCGAAATTCTGCCCGGCCACGGGCGCCGTGGCGAACGCGACCGCCAGCGCCGGCAGGAAGATCGCCTGCATGACGCGTGAGCCGATGCCGAAGCCCGCCTGCGCCTCGGGGCCGAAGGGGCGGATGGCCCAGTAGACCAGGGAGATGTAGACGAACATCAGCGCGAACTCGCCGCCGGGAGGCAGGCCGACCTTGAGGATCCGCCACCACGCGCGCAGGCGCGGGCGGATCAACGCGAGCTCGAAGGTCACGTAGCGCTCGAGCGCGCGGAAGTAGACCGTCATCATCACGACCGCGATCGCGACCGAGATCGTCGTCGAGAGCCCGGCGCCCACGAGCCCGAGCGGGACGCCCGTCAGCCAACCGGCGATCATGATGGGGGAGAGCAGCGCGTTGAGGGCGACGGTCGAGACCTGGACGACGATGGTGGGGTTGACGATCCCGGTGCCCCGGAGCGCCGACGCCATCGAGATCAACGCGAACTGCAGGCCCAGGCCCGGGAGGAACCAGTAGAGGTAGGTCGCGCCCGCCCGCGCCGTGGGCTGATCGGCGGCGAGCGAGCGCATGTAGAGCTCGGTGCACGTGTAGCCGAGCGCGAGCGTGATGAGCCCGAGCAGCGCGGCCATGACCAGGCTCTGGTTGAAGACGAGGTTGGCGTCCGCGCGATCCTTGCGACCGCTCGCCTGGGCGATCAACGCCATGGTCCCGACGCCGAGGGCCTGGGTTAGCGCCATGATCAGGAATTGCAGCGACCCCGCGGCGCTCAGCCCCGCGACCGCGACCTCGCCGAGCTGGCCGACGAAGTACAGATCGACCAGGTAGTAGAGGGTCTGAAAGACCATCCCGATCGCGATCGGGATGGAGAGCCTGAGGATGTGCCGGCCGATCGATCCCTGCGTCAGGTCCTGCATGCCGTGGAACTCTCGGCGGGCATGGTCGCGCGTTTCGACGCGCCGCGCTCCACCGCGCGTCGCCGCTTCCTCACGCGCCGGCCCTGCGGCGACTCCACGACCTCGCCCGCGGGCGGCGGGGCGCCGTTGACGGCGGCTGCGGGGACCGCTGAGGCCCGACCGTGACGCGCGCGGCGACCCGCGGATGATATCCCGGCCGAGTCATGTCGCAGCCGCCGCGCGTCTTGGTGATCGGTCCCGCGAGCAAGGTCGGGGTCCACGTCGTCGAGCAGCTCGTCGCGCGCGGGTTGACCCCGCGCGTCGGGCTGCGCCAGCCGACGGCGACAGCGCGTGAGGATGTCATCCCGGTGCACTTCGACTTCGCGCGGCCGGCGAGCTTCGACGCCGCGGTCGACGGCGTCGACTCGCTGTTCGTGATGTGGCCGCCGGGCGCGGGCGCGATCAAGCGCAGCGTGCTCCGGCTGCTCGAGGTCGCGCGGGCCAAGGGCGCGCGCCGGGTCGTGTTCCTCTCGGTGTTCGGGGCGGGCTCCCTCCGCTTCCTGCCCCACGCGCAGGTCGAGCGCTGGCTCGCGCGCTCGGAGCTCGAGTACACGATCCTGCGAGCGGGCTACTTCATGCAGAACCTCAGCGCGACGCACCGCCAGGACGTCGTCGAGCGCGCGGAGGTGTTCGTCCCGGCCGGGCGCGGTCACCTCGCGCTCATCGACACGCGCGACGTCGCCGCGGTCGCGGTCAAGGCGATGCTCGAGCCCGGTCACGCGCGGGCGATCTACGAGCTCACCGGCGGCGAGTCGCTCGACTTCTACGAGGTCGCCGCGATCATGAGCGCCGCGCTCGGTCGACCGATCGTCTACCGCGCGCCGAGCCTCTGGAGCTTCGCGCGCCGCTGGCGTGGTCGCGCGCTCAGCCCCGGGATGATCGCGTTCATGGCGCTCGAGTACGCGTTCACGCGGCTCGATCGCTCAGGGCGCGTCACCGGAGACGTGGCGCGTGTCCTCGGACGTCCGCCGCTGCGCTTTCGCCAGTTCGTCGAGGATCACCGCGCGCGCTGGGCCGACGTCCAGCCCTCGCGCTGATCGGCGTGATCTAGAACTGGACCCGGAGCCCGGTCGTCCACGCGCCGCCTCGCGTGCGCCCGAACGTGAGCGCTGCCTGCCGCGCCTTGGCCCGGGTCGCGCTCCCCTTGAACAGCGCCGTGACGCCGCCGAGGGTCAACAGCACGCCGAAGCCCGTCACGAAGTAGCTGCCGAGCTCGTACCCCGAGCGGGCGCCTGAGCTCACGCCCGGCTGTCGGGAGTCGACGATCATCGCCGCGCCGAGCCCGACGAACAGGAGCCCCAGCGGCGTGACGATCGCGCCCGCGGTGATCATTCGAAGCCCCGGTTCGGGCGCCGCGGGGCTGCTCGGGCCCGCTGCGACCGGCGGGCTCGCGGGCGCGGGTGGACCGTAGATCACGGGGCTCTGCGTGGATCGTGGCGGGGACGGCGTCGGCGGCTGCGGGGGCTGTGACGTTGCGGGCGGAGCCGGCTGCGTTGGAGCCGGCTGCGTTGGAGCCGGCTGCGTTGGAGCTGGCGTCAGCGGCTGCGGGGGCTGTGGCGTCGGGGTCGAGGCCGGCTGCGTCGGAGCCGGCGGCTGGGCGGGCGCGACCCCGGGCGACGTAGGCGACGGCGCCGCCACCTCGGCATCACCCGCGCGCCCGTCGGTCGGCGATGACCCTGGCCCGCTCGCCGGGTCCTGGGCGAGCGTGACGAGGAGCGCCGTCGTGACGTAGCGCGAGAGCAAGACCATGGGTGCACGCGGGAGCCGATGTCGCGCGATCGGGCCCAACTATGTTGTAGCCGAGTCTGCGGCGGCTGTTCAACGGGCGGCGCGACCGACGTCTTCAATTGCCCCCGCCACCACGTTCTCCTCCACGGTTCCGCCACCTCCTCGGCGCGCCGGTCGACCTCCTGCTGCTCCTCCGCGTCGTCGTCCGCGAGCTCGCCACGTGATCACGTGACTTTGTAGCCAGGTCGATGGCGCGGGGCGCCGCTCGGATTTGACCGCTCCGCGCACGCGCGAACGTGGGCGCGAGCGGTGGCCTCGGCCCGCGTCGCCGCGCCGCCGCGGTCGACGACGCCTCGCGCGACTCGACTCGATCGGCGCGCGTCGACGCCGCGGCCCTCACGGGGGGAAGGGGCAGCCGTCACACGCGTTCGCCTGCTCGCCGCCGCCGCAGTCGCAGGTCACCTCCTCGCAGGTCGCCAGCGGCGTCACGACCACGTTGACGGTCTCGACGCTGCCCGCGGGCACGACGTACAGGTGCACGAAGGACTGGTTGTAGTCGCAGTAGCACAGGTCGCTGGAGACCGACGACTCGATCGTGATCACGCCGTCGCAGTGGCTCGCCTCGGTCACCATGTACCCGCCGCGCCACGGGCAATCCGCGCTCCCGGCCGCGCCCACGACGTCGCTCGCGTCCCAGTCGATGACGGGCAGGTCGCCGAGCGTCTGCGCGGAGCAGCCGCTCACCCGCGCGAGCCAGTCGGCCTCGTTGGTGATGATGATCGGATCCGGGTCCCAGGCCCCGTCGATGCACCACGAGAGCGCGTAGTCCGTGTCGAGCGGCGGCAGCTCGAGCGGTCCGCAGGGGAGCGCCGGACCCTCGGTCGTCGCGGTCTCGGTCGTCGTGGTGGTCGCGGTCTCGGTCGTCGTGGTGGTCGCGGTCTCGGTCGTCGTCGCCGCCTCCGTCGTCGACGCGCTGGCGTCGTCCGTGTCGCTCGTCGACTCGCCCGTCGACTCGGTGGCGCCCACGAGCGGCTCTGGGCCGCAGGCGCTCGCCATCAGGATCGTGAACAACAGGGACGCGAGCGCGGTCGAGCCACGCTTCGCGCCTTGAGACTCGAGAACAGAACAAACCATGACAGAGAGGGTAGTGGGAAAGCACGCCGCGCGCACCGGCTCGCGCGAATCTGTCGCTCGCGATCCCGGGGCGACGCGGGGACCCCGGGTTCGCTCGCGGGCGTGCGCCCGAGGGCCTCGGACGAGCTTGGACTCGCAGGCCGCGAGCTCGCGCTCCGCGTCCTCGCGGGGCTCCGAGCAGACGCACGCGCTGGGCGATCGTGAGGCAGAGCGACGGGCCGCGCGCGAGCGCGTCGCGGAGCTCCTCGGGGCGGGTCGTCACCACTCAGGAGCGCACCTCGACGTTCGCGGGCTCGAGGTCGCGGTGAACGATGCTGACCGCGAGCGCCGCCGCGAGGCCGCGCCCGATCTGCACGAACAGCTCGACGACCTCACGACATGTTTATTTGAACATGTAGAATCACTCGCGAAGGTCGCGCCTCTTGATGCGCTGCGTGCTCAGGAACACCTCGACGTCGAAGGCCGCGTGGACGACCCCCATCGCCCCCGCGCCGAGCGTGCCGAGGATCGCGTAGCGGCCGCTCCGCGGGGCCTCGAGCGGCGCGCCGGCGCGTTTTCGCGTGTCCCGAGGGAGCGGGCGCCGTATCACTGGTCGCCGCCTCGGCGACCCGAGCGCGACGCCGACGACCTCGCGTCTCCAGAGCCGTCGCGCGCGTCGGCGCGCCGGCCGCCCGAGCTCGCGCGAGCAGCTCGTCGAGTACAACAAGGTGGAATGGACAGGCGAGACGAGAAGCTCGGTCGTGAGTCCCCGGACATCGCGACGAACGACACGATCGCGTCCGACGCCGAGCTGTCGACGGACGACACGGTCGCGGCGGACGGCGCGACGCCGGCGGGTCGCGGGGACAACCTCGCGACCGACGACACGATCGCCGTCGTCGCGAGCGCTGCGGCGCTGCGGCTGGCGAACGTTGGCGAGCAGGCGACGGAGCTCGCGGCGTCGCCGAACATCGCGTACGCGGGCACGCTGGCGGCCACGGACCACGGGCGCCGGGAGCGAGGGCCGCTGCGGCGCGGCGAGGCGGTGGGCCGGCTGACGATCCTTCGAATGCTGGGCGCGGGCGGGATGGGCGTGGTCTACGCGGCCTATGACCCGGAGCTCGATCGCAAGGTGGCGCTCAAGCTGCTGCGCGGAGAGAGCAGCGAGACGGCGCGGACGCGGCTGTATCGGGAGGCGCGAGCGCTGGCGAGGTTGACGCATCCAAACATCGTGGCGGTGCACGACGTCGGCACGCACAAGGGACAGGTCTGGGTCGCGATGGAGTTCGTCGAGGGGCGAACCTTGGCGCGCTGGCGCGAGGAGGAGAAGCCCTCGTGGCGGCAGATCGTGGACGTCGTCAAGCAGGCGTCGCGGGGCGTCGCGGCGGCTCACAAGCAGGGCTTGCTGCATCGCGACCTCAAGCCGGAGAACATCATGGTGGGCGCCGACGGCCGCGTGCGGGTGATGGACTTCGGCTTGGTCGGGACCGAAGCGTCGCGGGGGCCGGCGCGGCCACCAGCAGGGATGCAGCGCGCGTTGTCGGTGGAGCTGACGGAGGCGGGCGCGGTGATGGGGACGCCAGCGTACATGGCCCCGGAGCAATTCTTGGGCTTGACGGCGACGGAGCGGACCGACGTGTTCGCGCTGTCGGCGACGCTGTGGGAGGCGCTGTACGGAGAGCGCGCGTTCGCGGGGACGACCTTTGGAGCGCTGAGATCCGCGGTCACGACGGGAACGCGAAGGCCGGCGCCGGCGGGCGCCAGGGTGCCAGCGTGGGTTCGCCGGGTGGCGGAGCGCGGCCTTCAGCTCGACGCCGAGCAGCGGCACGCGAGCGCCGACGCGCTGCTGGCGGCGCTGGAGTCGGACCCCAGGCCGCGACGCTGGGCGCTGGGGTTGACGGCGGGGACGCTGGGGGTCGCGGCGGCGACGGTGACGGTGCAGCAGGTGCAGCACAGGCGCGCGGTGGCGGCGTGCTCGACAGCCGCGTCGAGCATCGATGAGATCTGGAACGAGGGCGCGCGGGCGGACGTGGCGCGAGGGCTCGAGAGCACGGGCGTGAGCTACGCGTCGGTGACGGCCGAGCGCGTGACGCCGTGGCTGGACGCGTACGCCGAGGACTGGAGACGAACGCGGGAGGCGGTGTGCCTGGCGGAGACGGTGGATGGGCGGTGGGCGTCAGGTGCGCGGCAGGATGAAACATTTCCAAAGGGACAGCTCGCAACGCACGCGGAGGCGTGCGTGGAGGACGGGCGCGAGCGCCTCCGCTCGCTGATCGAGCAGCTGGGCGATCCGGGCGAAGCGGGCGCGGCGATGGTCCAGCGCGCGGTGCAGGCGGCGAGCGCGTTGCCGGGGCTGGAGGCGTGCCTGGACGAAGGGCGGCTGCGGCATCGGCCGACGCCGCCGGCGGGAGAGGAGGCGCGCGAGGAGGTGCGGCGGCTGCGACGAGAATTGGCGAAGGCGTCGACGCTTCAGGCTACCGGCCGCTACGAGCAAGGGTTGTCGCTGGCGGAGGATGTGCAAGGGGACGCGGACGAGCTGGGGTGGGCGCCGCTGCGAGCGGCGGCGGCGCTGCGTCGTGGCAGCCTCCTCGACAACCTCGGGAAGTACGAGTCGGCGCAAGCAGCCGTGGAGGAAGCCTATGTGCTCGCGGCGCGATCGGGCGCGGACGAGGTGTGCGTGGACGCGGCGTTGAAGCGAGCCTGGGTGGTGGGATATCGACGCGCGCAGCATAGCGAGGGCGCGCTGTGGAGCGCGCTGGGCGAGGCGCAGCTCGATCGCGCTGGGGTCGGGGCCGACGACGTGCGGCGGGCGTCCTTGCTGAACATCCAGGGCGTCGTGGCGTCAGCGGCGGGGCGGCTCGAGGAAGCGTCGGGTTCCTATGAAGAGGCGCTGGAGATTCGGGAGCGTGCGCTGGGGTCGGAGCACCCGGACGTGGCGGACGCGCTGAACAACCTGGGCAACGTCGCCTATACCGACGGGCGATATAACGAGGCGACAAGATCTTATGAACGGGCGCTGGGGATCCGGGAGAAGGCGCTGGGGTCCGAGCATCCGAGCGTGGCGATGTCGCTGAACAACCTGGGCAACGTCGCCCACGGAGAGGGGCGCTATGCGGATGCGGCGGGCTATTATGGCCGGGCCTTGGGGATATGGGAGGAGGCGCTGGGGCGCGAGCACCCGAACGTGGCGGACACGCTGAACAACCTCGGCGAAGTGGCCTATGGCGAGGGGCGGTACGAGGACGCGTCGGGCTACTATCAACGGGCGCTGGGGATACGGGAGGAGGCGTTGGGGTCGGAGCACCCGTCGGTGGCGGACTCCCTGAACAGCCTGGGGAACGTGGCCTATAGCGAGGGACGGTATGAGGAGGCGACAGGGTATTACGAACGGGCGCTGGGGATCCGGGAGAAGGCGCTGGGATCCGAGCACCCCGACGTGGCGATGTCGCTGAACAACCTCGGCAGCGTGGCCATGGCAGCGGGACGGTATGAGGAAGCGGCGGGTGATCTTGAGCGTGCGCTGGGGATCCTGGAGAAGGCGCTGGGGAGAGACCACCGGATGGTGGCGTATCTGCTGACAGGTCTGGGCGCGGCGCGTGTGCATCAGGAGCAACACGCGAGCGCGCGCGAGTTGCTGGAGCGTGCCCTCACGATTCACGCGCGAAGCAACGTCGACGCCGTGGCGCTCGCGGACACACGCTTCGCGCTCGCGCGGGCGCTCTGGCCTGACCCCGGACAGCGACAGCGCGCGCGGGCGCTGGCAGAGCAGGCCGGCGGCGCCTACCGAGAGGCGGGCGCGCACAAGGCCAAGAAGCTCGCGGAGGTCGACGAGTGGCAAAAGCGCAACACGCGTTGACGTCGCGAACGAGACGCGTCGCGTGACCAGAGCGCGGCGTTCGCTGCTACGTCCCGCACATCTCGAGCGCCTCCGTGGCCTACGACCGTCGCTTGATAGCGGGGGCGCGGTCGCGGTTCAGGAGGCGTCGGTAGTGCTCTATGTTGCTTCCCTGGGTCATGGGAGTCGTTGCTCGAGCGCGTGATCGAGCGCGGGCGCGTCGCGTACTCCCTGCGTGGCGTCTGGGCGCGGGGGAGGCTGCGGACTGCGGACTGCGGGACTCGCAGTGTCGCACTGCGGTATCCGCCGGCCTCCTCCCGTGGCTCGCCAACACGCGCCCATCTCGTGACCTTCGTGCGAGGCACACCGCTTGCAGTAGCGTTCAGGATGCAGCATGCACCCCCCTGGCGCCGAGCGGCCGCGACGCTCGCCGTCATCACCTTCCTGGGTTGCAACGGCGATCCCTCGACGACCGAGACCGACGCAGATTCCTCCAGCGACGCGTCGAGCGAGCCGAGTGACTCGGGCGCGTCGACCGGCGCGGCCGCGAGCTCCAGCACGTCCGCGGGGGTAACGAGCGAGGGCGAGACCGGGGCCGAGCCCGGCGCGATCGTCTATCTCGGCGAGGTCTGGGCCGACAACTGGTCGTCGATGTACCTCCACGACGCGCTCATCATGGAGGACTCCGAGTCGATCACGACCGAGCGCTCGTTCAACTCCGAGGTGTTCACCTTCGAGGCCACGCCGCCGTTTCTGCTCAACGTCGTGATGAAGGACTTCATCGAGAACGACTCGGGCCTCGAGTACATCGGCTCGCCGATGCAGCAGATGGGCGACGGCGGCTACATCGCGCAGATCAGCGTGGAGGAGAGCGGCGAGCTGGTCGCGGTCTCGAGCGCCGACTGGCGCTGCCTGACGATCCACGAGGCGCCGCTCAACAAGGACTGCGAGAAGTCGCCCGCGCCGCTCGAGGACTGCGAGTCCGCGATCTCGGCGGAGCCCGAGGGCTGGAAGCAGGACGACTTTGACGACAGCGGCTGGACCGCCGCGACCGTCTTCACGGCCGCCGAGGTCTCGCCCAAGGAGGGCTACAACGACGTTGCCTGGGACCCGTCCGCGAGCCTCATCTGGGGCGGCGACCTCGAGACCCACAACACGATCCTCTGCCGGGTCTGGGTGAACGGATGACGACGACGAAGCAAGGACTGGTGATTCTGGCGCTGTGCTGCGCGCCGCTCGCGTGCGGGGACGACTCCCAGACGGAGACCGACAGCGTCGGCGAGACGGAGTCCGGGGCGACCGACGACGCCGGGACGAGCGAGGGGGGCGCGACCACGGACGGCGGCGCGACCACGGACGACGCGACGAGCGTAGCGACCGAGACGGGCGACACCGACACGACCGGAGACCCCGGGGTCCCGGGTGACTGCTCGGGGTGGGCGCTGCTCGAGACCCTGTTCCCCGACGTCTCGATCGACGACCTCGGCGCCTGCGGTGACGCCGGCCCCGGCGCGCAGATCCGCGAGAGCCTGATGAACTTCGACGGCATCACGATCGAGGGCGCGTCGGTCGTCGGCGCCGACGGCTCGAGCGTCGCCGAGCCCTGCGTCGAGGTGCTCTGCGACGATCAGTACGCGTACATCGCCTCGAACGCGCTGCCGCACTACGACCCGCAGGCGCAGCCGATCTTCGACACCGTCGACACGCCGATCGTGCACCGCGTCCCGCTCGCGCCCGAGACGGTCTCGCAGGCCGAGGCGGCCGACGACTGGCTCGACGTCGCGGGCTGTCAGGACGCGCTCAGCATGGCGGTCAGCAACACGACGCCGCAGTTCATGCCGTTCTCGCACTGCTACTTCGAGAGCGAGGACGGGGACCAGACGACCGGCTCGACGCACGTCACCGACGGCGACGAGGTGGTGCACAAGGTGCTCTGCTACGGCCAGACCGCGTCGATGATCACGGGGATCCCCGCGTTCGCGCCCTGCGAGGAGGCGATGCCGGACCCCTACGGCTCGCCGCTGTTTCGCGCGTACGCGGATCCGAACACGCTCTTCGTCGACTACTGCGGCACGCACCCGGCCGCGATCACGCACAACCACTGGATCAACGAGGTGTGCCTCGAGCAAGACGAGGAGAACCGACCCGTGAACTCCTACGTGACCGGGGCCGCCGCCTTCGTGGTCGAGGCGCTCGACAGCCCGAGCTGCGACGCGGAGTCCGACATCGTCGGCTGGTCCTACGACGGCTACCCGATGCGCGGGACCTGCCTGTGCATGGCGCGGGACGGCGACGGCGCCTGCACCGAGCTGAAGCGCGCGCGCTCCGGCTACGTGTACAGCGGCCTCGGGAGCTGGGCCGACGACGGCGCCGGCGATCCGAACATCACGGCGTCGGCCGTCGCCGCGAGTCACCTCGGGACCGAGCTGACGGCGTGCGACAGCCAGGCCGACTGCTGCAGCGGGCCCGGGATGTGTCGCATGTACTGCCAGCCGCTGCTGGTCGACGACGGCGGGGCGATCGCGATGGAGAGCCGCTGCGTGACGCCGGACTACAGCTGGTGCGGCCACGAGTTCATCGCGCACGCGCCCGCGGCCGACGGCGACTACGTGTACCTCGATCGCTGCAACGGCGTGCAGACCGCGGACGGCTACACCTACGTGGGCACGCCGACGTTCCCCTACGTGAACAGCTGCTACAAGGGCGCGCCCAGCGAGAACGCGCTCGACGACACGTACATCCGCCTCAACGTGGGCATGGGGCCCGGGATGGGCCCTCCGTGAGGCGCTGGGCGGCCGCCACTTCGCTGACGATCACCGTGCTGCTCGCCTCCGCCTGCGAGCAGCCGGCGATCCCCGAAGCCGAGCATCTCGAGCCGCCGACGGCGCTGGCCGCGAGCGAGCTCGAGTACGTGCTCGCGGTCGACTGGTCCGGCGCGACCTTCGTCGACGGGGTGTTTCAATTCGAGACCGACCTCGGCTACGTCGTCGGCGTTGAGCAGTGGACGCAGAGCAGCACGGCGATCGAGCTCGTCGTCTGCGAGGGTTTTCGTGGCCACTCCGGCAACTACACCCCCGACGTCTCGCGGCTCAACGAGGAGGTGGTGCAGGAGCTCACCGAGGGCGAGCCGATCACGCAGGGTCCGGCGCCCGGCGACGGGCGCGACTACTGCGACGTGTATCAGGTGCTCGGCGCGACGGAGGACGAGGACGGCGAGGCGCGGGTCGCGACGATCAAGGGCTGGTACCGCCCGCCGGGGTCGTCGGAGATCGTCCCGTTCGAGGCGATCAACACGGTGCCGCTGACCGTGCTCCCGCCGCTGGGCGAGGGGGCGTGGGATGATCGTCTCGCGCCTGGCTTCGCGAGCGTCGAGCTGCTGCGGTTCCCTTCGCGGGCGTTTGACGGGCTCGAGCTCGACTCGCTGAGCCCGCTCGAGCTGAGCTTCTTCGCGGCCGAGCAGCTGAGTCAGGACGCGTCGGTCACGTGGCGGCTCGGCCCGACCGGCTGAGCCACGAGCGCGCGAGCGCGGTCGCGCGGCGCGTCACAGCGGAGCTCGACCTCTTGCGTCGCCGACGAGACCGTGAAGCGGCCGTCGGGCGAGGAGGCCGTGACCCAGACCCGGTAGCGCCCCTCCTCGAGGCCGCGCGGAGCGAGCTGCGCGAAGGTTCGCCTCTCCCTGGGCTTCGCCTTGGGCTCGCAGCTCGTGTACAGCAGGTCGTCGCCGGCCGGCGCCGCGGTGAACTGCCAGCTGCGGCCCGGCGGCGGCTTCATGCACAGGCTCGAGCGCGGCCGCCAGGGCTTCGCGCTCGCGCCCGCGTCGTCATCGTCCGCGCCCAGCGGCTCGACGATCGTCTCGTAGAGCAGGTAGTCGCGAAAGGGCTCGAGCGCGGGTGACAGCGAGACCGAGAGCGGCACGACGCTCGCGCGGATCTCGTGATGACACGCCCGCGTCGAGACGTCGATCCGCGTGCGCGCGGACGCCCCGACCGTGAGCGAGAGCGGCTCACCGGCGCCCAACAGCGACTGATGGGCGCCGGTGACGGTGACCGCGAGCGCCCCGGTCGGGTCGACCGAGCCGGGGAAAAATCTGCCCTCGCTGAGCGCGGCGACGCCCTCGCTGAACTCGCTGGTCTGCACGCGAAGCAGGTAGCGGGCGCCCGCGACGAAGCCGCCCCGCGGCGCGATGAAGGCCAACGCGCCGGCGCGCTCGAGCGTGAAGGGTACGTCCTCGCGCCCCCCGTCCGCCCGCCAGCGCTGGAGCCGGACGTGCTGCTGCGCGTCCGCGTCGTGCTGCGGCCGATACCACGCGATCGCGCGCGCCCCCCGGGGGAGCTGGTTGTCCGCGCCGAGATAGAGCCAGCCCGCGTCAGTCGGGCGGGCGCAGCTGCAGGCGGACGCGATCGACGAGGGCGCGCAGGTCAGGCCGATCAGCGCGAGCGCGGCGATCTTCAGCAGCCCGCGAGCGCGCGCGCGCGTCCGTCGACGCTGGTCGCGTGGCGAGTCCACGCGATCACCGGACAGCGGGGGGCCGCCGATGTTCCGCCTTCACGCCGTCGGAGAAGACTGTCTGGAAAGTCATGTCCAAGAAGACGCCGCGGCCGCGGCGCTCGTCAGGCGCATCGCCACGACCTCGGCCCGCGCGTTCTGTATCACCAGGACGGGCGGGCGCGTGGCAGCCGATCAAGCCGTGGGTGCACCGCAAGCTGCTGCACGCGGCGCAGGAGCGCGCGGGCTTGCCCCTCACGGGGATGCACCGGCTCCGCCCTCGTTGTGCTCGATGCTGGGCGAGCTGGGGACTCCAGGGCCGGAGGAGCGTGGCGGAGGGATCGGCGATGCCGAGGAGACGCCGTGGTCGTGGGGACGACCCCTACTGCTCGACGCAGTAGATCGGGTTGAGCACCGCGCACGAGCCCCCGCTGCAGGCGTCGGTCCAGGTGTCGTCGAGCTTGTCCCACAGGCCGTGGTGCCCGGGTCCCGCGCCGTCGGACGTCCAGCCCTGGCAGGTGTTGCCGCCCGGCGCCTTGGTGCCGTCTGCGCTCGTGTTGGTCCAGACCGCGCGCGGGTTCATGCCGCACGGCGCGCCGTTGGGCGGCGGGTTGCCCTGCTCGTCGAGGTTGAGCGGCGCGTCGAGGCTGCCGTCGACCAGATCATCCCAGTCGTCGGCGATCACGACGCCGTCGACGCGGACGTAGCGGCCGACCCAGTGGGTGAAGCGCGCCGCGGGGGACGTCGTGAAGGTCGAGAGCCAGGCGAGGTAGGTGCCCGGGAGGCCGGCCTGATCGGCGAGCTGCTGGCAGCTCGCGTCCGCGCCCATGAGACCGCCCATGTCGCCGCTGAAGAGCTGGCTCGAGACGAACGCGCGCTTCACCTCGTAGTCGCACTGCGACGAGCAGCCGTCGTTGTCGACCAGGTTCCCGTCGTCGCACTCCTCGACGCCGAGCTGAACGAAGCCGTCGCCGCAGGCGGCGTCGAGGCAGCCGTCGACGCACGCGTCGTTGTTGCCGTTGTTGGCGTCGTCGCACTCCTCGACGCCGAGCTGGACGAAGCCGTCGCCGCAGAACGCGTCGAGGCAGCCGTTAATGCACGCGTCGTTGTTGTCGTCGTTGCCGTCGTCGCACTCCTCGACGCCCTCCTGCACGAGGCCGTCACCGCAGTCGGCGACCATGCAGGCGGTCGTGCACTCGTCGGTGTCGAGGTCGTTGGCGTCGTCGCACTGCTCGACGCCCTCCTGCACGAGGCCGTCGCCGCAGAACGCGGCGAGGCACTCGCTCGTGCAGGCGTCGGTGTCGAGGTCGTTGGCGTCGTCGCACTCCTCGAACCCCTCGTAGACGTGACCGTCGCCGCAGAGCGCGAGCTGGCACAGGTCGGTGCAGGCGTCGGTGTTGAGGTCGTTGGCGTCGTCGCAGGCCTCGGGCGGCTGTACGAAGCCGTCGCCGCAGCTCGCGAAGGTGCACTCGTCGGTGCAGTCGTCGTCGTTGTCTTGGTTCCCGTCGTCGCAGGCCTCGACGCCGAGCTGTACGAAGCCGTCGCCGCAGCTCGCGTCGAGGCAGCTGTCGAGGCACGCGTCGTCGTTGTCTTGGTTGGCGTCGTCGCACTCCTCGACGCCCTCCTGCACGAGACCGTCGCCGCAGGTCGCGGCGATGCAGTCGGTGGTGCAGGCGTCGGTGTCGAGGTCGTTGGCGTCGTCGCACTGCTCGACGCCCGCGCGCACGAAGCCGTCGCCGCAGACGGCGGGCTCGCAGGTGCTCGGGCACTCGTCGTCGTCGTCGAGGTCGCCGTCGTCGCACAGCTCGTCGCCCTCGACGACGCCGTCGCCGCAGACCGCCGGCGCGTCGGTCGTGGTCCCGGTCTCGCTCCCGCTGTCCGTGCCGAGCGACTCGGTGTTGGTGGTGACGGTCGCGATCGTCGCGATCGTCGCGTCGCTGGTGGCCTCGGTGGTCCCGAACGTCCCGGTCGGCGCGGAGACCGTGGTCCGCGTGTCGCCGGGGGTCTCGTCGACGCTGCAGGCGAGCCCGGCGAGCGCGGCGATCAGCGTCGCGCCGGCGAGCGTGGGGCGAGAGGTAACAAGTAGGTCGCGCATGGCAGGGGCGCCGCGCGGCACCGCGGCGCCTCTATTTTACATGTCTTAAAATTCATGTCTTAACGCGCTTGTTAGCGCGCGCGGCGTCGACGGGCTCAGCGCGCGGCTCGCTGTGGCGGTGAGCCCCCGACCGCGGGGGGGGAGTCCTCCGCGCCGGGGGTCACGGGCCGCGTTGTCGCGAGCGTGAACTGTCGCAGGTGCGGATCCTCGTCGGGCTCGTCGCGCGCGAGCCAGTAGCTGCCAGGCGCGCGCCACGAGAGATCGAGCGGCCGGCGCCCGAAGGCGCGCGCGACGAGCCCGATGGGCGTCAGCACCACGAGGAAGAAGATCGTCAGCAGCACCGGGTTCATCACCAGCCCGATCGCGGCGCCGAGCGTCATCCACAGGTGCAGCGGCGGGCGCAGCAGCTCCGGGCGCCAGCGCCCGATCGCGAGCACGACGACCGCCAGCGCGAGCGTGATCCCGTGCGCGCGTGACCAGGTCCAGCCGGCGCGATAACCCGCGAGGCCGACGACGATGACGAGCGCGGCGGCGATCAACCACGCGAATTGACGCAGCTGTCGCGGCTCGTGGGATCGGTAGGCGGGGAACGGGAGCACCCGGGAGCAGTGTACCCGAAGCGGCTGGCGCGGCCGCGCGAGCTCGATCTCGATCTCGATCTCCGGCGCCCCCTCGCGCTCTCCCTGGCGCTCGCTTGTTCGCGCTCGCTTGTTCGCGCTCGCTTGTTCGCGCTCGCTTGTTCGCGCTCTCTCGTTCGCGCTCGATCGCGTCAGCGCTTCCTCCAGCGCTCTCGCGCGCTCGTGGTCGCGGCGCCCTACGGCGTGAAGCGACCGAGCCAGCCGTGCGCGTCGCCGCCGACGTCGAACCAGCCGACCGCGATGACGTCGCGGTCTGACGCCACGGTCACGCCCACGCCGCTGTCGACCGCGTCGACGTCGCCCTGGCGCGAGCTCCAGCGCTCCTCCGGGTACGCGGACGCGCGCGCGCGTCGCAGGAGGAAGTCGGTGAGCGCGCCGCGCTCCTCCTGCGCGAAGCCGGTCGTGAGCAGCTCGTCGCCGTCGACCGCGAGCCCGAGCGCGTCCACGGACTCGACGAGCTGCGTGTCGAGGTGGACGAGGCCGTCGCTCGCCGAGACCGTGAAGCGCTCGAGGTAGTGGCTGGGCGTCGGGAGGTCGGGCGCGCTGCGGAGCACGTAGAGCGCGTCGCCCTGCGCTGCGCAGTCGGTCGCGCGGCCGACGGCGTCGGCCAGCAGCCACTCGCTCGCGCCGGCGCCGGTCGTGCGCACGAGGGCGCGCTGCTCCCCGTCGAGCTCGATGTAGCCGCAGCTGATCACGAGCTCGCCCGTGAGCGTCGCGGCCAGCGCCTCGCCCGCGCTCTCGTTGATGTCGACGTCGCCGTAGTCGAATTTCCCGTCGCCGGCGATCTCGGCGCGGAGGAAGTGGACGCCGCCGTCCTGGCCGCGCGCGCCGACGGCGTGGATCGTGCCGCTCGGGTCGACGACGACGTCATTGGCGCGGCTGTTGTCATCCGCGCCCGCGCCCGCCCAGTAGCGCGTCGGCTCCAGCCACGCGAGCGACATGTCGGGGTGGACGCGGTGGATCCAGGCGGACGTGTGGTCGCCGTCGTCGATGACGCCGGCGATCGCGATGTCTCCGTCGCCCATGAGCGCGAGGCCGAGGCCGCGGTCGGTGCCGGGGTTGGCGAAGGTCAGCTCCCACTCGAGCGCGCCGTCGGGCGCGGCGCGCACGAGCATGATGTCCGCGGCCGTCTCGGCGTGGACGCGCGCGCCGACGGCGAAGATCGTGCCGTCGCCCGCGACGACGACATCCGCGAGCGCGCTGCTGCCCTCGAGCGCGAGGGTCCAGCGCGGCGCGCCGGAGAGCTGACAGTCGGTGTTGCAGCCGTCGCCCTCTTCGTCGTCGCCGTCGTCGCAGGCCTCGCCCTCGTCGAGCTGCCCGTCGCCGCAGCTCGCGAGCGCGCACTCGCCCGCGACGCACTGCAGGCCCGCGTCGCAGGGCGCGTCGCCGTCGGCGCAGGGGCAGTCGAGATGACCTTCAGGACATGCGGGATCAGTGGTCGCGTCGTCGCCGGTGGAGGCGCCCCCGGTCGTCGGGCCGGCGGACGCGGAGCTGGTCGCGGACGTCGGGTCGCTCGTCGCGGTCATGGTCGCCGTCGCGCCGCCGCCGTCGCTGCCGTCGCCGTCGTCGCCGCCGCCGCCGTCAACGAAGCAGGCCGCGAGCGCGGCGGCGGCGAGCGTCGCCGCCACGCGCGAACGAGCTGCACGCGCGGTCGCCATCGCGTTCATCGTACCGCGAGCGACGCGCCGGCCGCTCGCGAATTCGCGCTCGCTCAGCCGCGATCGGGGCGCGCGGGGTCGCGCGCGAGCGTCATCAGGCGGCTGACCTGCTCGGCCGTTGTGTGCTCGCCGAACGCGACCTCGGCCGACGACGCGTCGCCGGCGAGCTCGCCGGAGAGCAGCTCGAGGACGTGCCCCTGGTTGAGCGCGCGCCAGTCGGTCTCGTGCTCGCCGTCGTCGATGGTCACGAAGCGCTCGAGGAACAGGCGCATGCGGATCGCGTCCTGCGGCGTCGAGACCCGCGCGTCGCCCATCGACATGTCGAGGTACACGATGTTGCGCGAGCGCGGGTGGTAGGCCATGAGGTACGCCGTCCGGGCCTGGTTGCGCAGCGCCATCGCGTGCTCGAGCGTCTTGGGCAGCCAGAGCCTGTTGGCCTCGGGCTTCTGTCGGCTCATCCAGCCGATGTGGGCCGTCCCGTTGTAGCCGGCGAAGTTGTCGGGCCCGCGGAAGATCCGCGCCTCGGTGATGATCCACTCGATCTCGGGGGGGATGAGCTCCGTGTTGATGTCGAGGTACTCGGCGTTCTTCTCGGCGAGCCCGGTGTTGTCGCCGGAGTAGACGAGGTAGCCGGTCTGGTGCGTCGCGTTCCAGCCGACCTTGATGACCTCGTTCGCGCGCGAGATCGAGAAGGCCGAGAGGTCGATGTCGCTGCGGCCCTCCCAGTGCACGTACATGCGCAGCGTCGCGCCCTCGGTGTAGCGCCGCGTCTCGCCGATGACCTTGCTGTCGAGCGCGAGGGTGCTCGCGCGGTTGTTGGTCGCGAGCGGCGCGTAGTACAGCCCGCGGTCGATGTGCACGGGGCCGGCGAGCTCGGCGACGCGGAACCTGCGGAGGCGCTCGAGCAGCTGATCGGTGATGTGCTCGACGAGCGCGCGCGGCAGCGGCTCGAGCGCCTTGTAGGTCACGAACTCCGACTTGCCGGCGCCCGCGAGCACGGCGCCGCGACCGGCCTGGGCCTCGCCGCGGCCGGCGAAGTGGTTGTAGGCGGTGACGAGCTGCGCGAAGCTTGTGTCGAGCTCGAGCCAGCGGTGCAGCGCCTCGACGCCGAACACGCGCACCAAGTGGTCGAGCCGGCGCATGAACTCGCCGGGGCGCCGCGAGAGCAGGGCGAAGAGCGCCGGGTCGCGGGCCTCGATCGCCGCCTCGACGCGCGAGCGGAAGGTCCGCAGGGTCTCGGGCTTGTTGCGCAGGCGGTCCGCGTACTCGGCGACCTTCGGGTAGCGCTGGCGGTGCTCCTCGGTCATCGGGTGCAGGTACAGCAGCAGCCGCAGCCAGCGCTCCCGGTAGCTCTTAAAGCTGTCCTCGAGGTCATCACACTGCTCGAGCGTCCGCAGCAGCACCGCGCGCGCGCGCGCGCTCGGGCTCTTGAAGCGGGTGTTCTCCTTGAGGCCCTCGTCGCCGCCGGAGAACGCCGACCAGATCCGCAGCACGGTCGTCGCGCGGCGCGTGGGCAGCACGCGCGCGTCGCTCGCGAGCAGCCGCTGCCCGACGTAGGACGCGGTCTCCTTGAAGCTGATGCGCGAGAAGTCGAAGCCGCCGCCCTGGTCGATGTACCAGTCGACGCAGCGCTTATCGAAGGCGGACAGCGAGACCTGACCGTAGAGCAGGTCGTGGAAGATACGCTCGAAGGCGGCGCGCGAGAGCAGCCCGACGGGCTTGTACTTGACCGGCTCGACGCCGAACTCGCGCTGCAGGTGACCCTCGTCCTCCGGGCGCCAGCGCCCGAAGGTCCAGTAGTGGAGCAGCGCGTTGATCGCGAAGCGCTCGTACGAGAGCGCGAGCACGCTCTGGGGGAAGTTGCGGTAGATGGGCTCGTGGCCGTCTCCGCCGACGATCCGGCGGATCCCGCCGATGAGGTCGCGGTACAGCTCCTCGAGCTGGGGGACGTCGAGCGCCGCGACCGCGTCGAAGGCGTCCTTGGCGAGCACGAAGCCCACGGCCATGAGCTCGTGGTTCAGCTCGTGGGCCAGCGCGGTGCTCTGCGCCGCGGCCCCGACGAGGTCGTCGAGGTACAGGGCTTTCTTCTTCTGGAAGCTGATGAAGTGGCGCATGACGAAGAGCCGAATCCGGACTCGAACCGGAACCTCCTCCGTGAAAAGGAGTAAGCCCGCACATGGCTCCGAGGAGGAATCGCGCGGGCTGTTTAGGCGTGCTACCAGTTACACTATTCGGCTCGTGTGGAGGTTGAAGGGCGCGCGGTGAAAGAGTCGAATCCGGATTCGAACCGGAACCTCGTCCGCCCAGTGGAAGTAAGCCCGCTCATGGCTCTGGGGAGGAATCGAACGAGCTAATTACGCGTGCTACCAATTACACTATTCGACTCGCTGGCACTCTACGAGCCGCCGCGGCGCGCTGTCAATCGCCAAGGCGGCGCGGGCTCGACCCGCGCGCGCGCGCGCCGTGTACCTGGCGCGCGCGACAGGTTCGCGCGCGGGCGCGCGAGCCCGGTCGCGAGGGCGCCGCGGGTCAAAAGCGGAACGCGAGGCCGCCGGTCCAGCCGTGCTGCGTGCGGCTGACGAGCGGGGTCACGGCGCGACGGTTCATCGCTTCGCGGTAGGCCTCGCGCCGCTGCGCGCCCTTGACCAGCATCGGGATGCCGGCGCCCAGCGCCGCGCCGCCGACCAGCCACATCGGGATGTGCAGGTAGGTGCACGAGGGGCACAGCCCGAGGAAGACGATGCCGGTGAGGAACACCGGCGTGCCGGTCCCCGTGAGCAGACCGCCGCCGACGAGCAGCCCCATGCCGGTCTTGGTCGGGGCCGGCGGCGCGACGAACACCCGCAGGGACTTGACGCCGCTCTTGGGCAGCACGCGGACCTTGCCGGTGTCCGCCTCGATCAGCGTGAAGGTGTCGCGCTGGACCGCGCCGACGTAGCCCCGCAGGCTGCTGCCGCCCTTGAGCTCGAGGACGACGTTGAAGCCGTCGACGCCCTCCCAGGCCGCGTCGATCAGCTCGGGGTTGACCGCGCCGCCCGTGGCGACCGCGCTGGGGGGGCGGGGCGCCTCGGGGCTCGCGGTCGCGCGCTCGCCCTCGATCGGGGCGGGCTGCGGCGGCGACGGGACGTCGGCCTCGATCGCGGTGGGCGTCTCGGCGTCCCGCGGCCCGTCGGCGGCGCTGGCGACGACGTCGTCACCAGGCGCGGGCGCGGCGGCGACGTCAAAGGGGATCGCGAGCGTGAGGCAGGCCGCGAGCACGCCGGCGGCGCGCAGCAGGCCAGGCTCCTCGCGGCTCGGGCGGATGTTGGCGGCGTAGCCGAGCATGGTCAGCCGCGGGCTCCAGCTCGTGAGGTCGATGAGCGCGTAGAGGTGACCCGGCGCGGGGATGCCGAACTCGGGGTGCTGGAAGAACACGACGAAGCCGCCGCGCTCGCGCGCGCGCGCTCGCGTCGGCGGCAGCACGCCGAGCTCCTCGGGCGCGAGCGCCGGTCGTGTGGCGCGGCGCGGACGTCGAAACGCGTCGACGTCCGGCGGCGCCGCCGGCGTGGTGTGCTCGCGGAACTGGAGCTGCAGCGCGATCGCGTCGCCGTTATCCATGGCGTGAGCGTATCACCGACGCCCGACGATGTCGGCGACCGTGCTCGCGTCGAGCTGCGCCTGGCGCTCGAGCACCATGGGGCGCAGCGCCTCGTCGGTCTCGTTGAGCGCGGCGATGAAGCGGGCGGTGAGCGGGCGGCCCTGATCGATGAATTCGTGCAGCTCGTCGAAGATCTCGAGGTGCCGGGGCGCGATCCCGTCGGCCAGCGCGGCGTCGGGGGAGCGCACGCGCGTCTGCGGGGCGTGGGCGCGCACGACCTCGGCGGCCGCGCGCGCGTCCCCGAAGCCGATCCAGTCGAGCGTGTCGGCGGCGACGCGCGCCGGATCGCGCAGGAAGCTGTCGTAGGAGACGACGTGCGCGGGGTAGCCCCGGATCGCGAGGTCGCGGATCAGCGCGTATTGATTGCACCACCACTCGA
Organism: Myxococcales bacterium; assembly: GCA_020633295.1. Lineage (GTDB taxonomy): Bacteria > Myxococcota_A > Polyangia > Nannocystales > Nannocystaceae > JACKDW01. Next base: position 471,003 of record JACKDW010000003.1, read on the forward strand.
GCGCCGGCGGCATGCTCGGGCCCTCGAGGCCGACGCGGCGGACCGACGCGACGTACTCCCGCCAGCCGCGGACGGTCGCCACGCAGCGGTCGATGAACGCCACGTCGGAGCGCACGAGGCCGGGGATGAAGACCTTGACCGCGTGCGTCCGCGTGTGATCCGGGTGCAGGTAGGCGCCGGTGAGCGGGTGCGGGTTGGAGCGGTAGTTGATGCCGCTCATCAGCTCCGACTCGAAGAAGCCGTCGGGGTTGGCGTGGCGCAGCAGCTCACCCCAGCCGGCGGGGAAGCGGTCGCCGATGAACGGGAGCCCGGCCGCGATGAGGACGTGCATCCACATCGACGTGCCGGAGCGCTTGCTTCCCGTGACGATGATCATGAGGGCCGGAGCCCGGGCATCATAGCGTACGAAGGTACGCCGTGATCGCGTCGACGTCGTCCTGCGGCGCGGTCGTCTGCCGCGTCGACTCGATCATGTCCTGCACCGCGTGCTCGAGCGTCGGCGAGCGCCCGTCGTGCATGTACGGCGGGTGCAGCGCGACGCGCCGCAGGGTCGGGACCTGCTTCTGCTCGCCGCGGATCAGCTCGGTCGTGGTGCCGCCGAGCGCCGCGCCGTAGTGGCAGCGCGTGCAGTCGTAGCTGGCGAACAGCGCCTCGCCCCTGCTGACGAGCAGCGCGTCGTTGCGCCCGTCGTCGGCCGGCGGCCGCTGCTGCGCGAAGACCCAGCGCTCGAACGAGTCGCGCCGCGGCTCGCTCTGGCGCTTGCCGCCCATGCGGTGCGCGAGGATCTCGCCCATGATCATGTCGAGGTCGTCCATGTCGCCGTCCCAGTGGAACGGCGCGGTGTCCTCGAGGCCCACGTCGAGCGGCTGGGTGCGCCGCTTGCCGATCTCGGTGAACCGCCAGGTGTGCCCGTCGTCGCCGCCCTCGGGGTGGCAGGAGGCGCAGCTGAGGTTCGACTCGGTCGAGCGGTGGAAGATCTCGTGACCGGTGTCGAGGCGCGCCTCGCCGGCGAGCTCGACGATCTGGGCGTCGCGCGTCTCGAAGGGCTGCGGCGCGTCGAGGATCAGCAGGCGCGCGGGCTCGCGGCTCTGCATGATGAGCGCGCCGCTCGAGTCATGCGCGACCGCGACGACCTGACCCTGCTCGGGCTCGGGCTCCGGGTTGTCCTCGAAGAACCCGCAGTCGCTGCCGCCGCGGAACTCGACGCGGTAGGTCTTGGGCGAGACCATGAAGCTCTCGTCCGAGCTGCGCCCGAAGTCGTCGCCGAAGAAGTCGGCGACGTCGCGCGGAGCGGCGCCGGGCACCGCCATGGCGAGCAAGTCGCCGTCGGGGTGCGGGCTCGCGTCGACGGTCAGCTGCGAGTCGAGCATCATGACCGTGTTGACGACCGGGCCGTCATCGGTGGTGGTGATCGTCGAGACCGCCGCGTTCACGATCCCGGTCTCACAGAAGCCGCCGCCCCCGTAGGCGCCGTCGCCCGGCCGCGTGTCGTCGGGGTCGGGATCGATCGGCACGTCCTGGGTGTCGTGCATCTGGTGAAGGATCTCGATGTCGCCGCTCGCGTTGACCCAGGTGCGCCACGCGACGTGGGCCTCGAAGGGGCCCTGGTTCGGGATCGAGATGCGCGAGCCGTCGAGCCCGAGGAGCTCGGCGGAGCGGAAGCGCGAGACCATGACCTCGCCGTTCACGAAGATCACGTCGCGGAGGTCGGGCTCGAGCGTGACGCGCTTGAGCTCGTCGCCGGCCTCGCTGAGGTGGACGAGGTCACCGCCCGCGCACGCGACGTACAGGCTGGCGTCGCCGCTGTCGAAGGCGACGCCGCGCGGCTCGGGGCACACGGGGTGACGCGCGAGCACCTCGCCCGACGTGAGCTCGACCGTCGCGAGCGCGCCGGCGCCCCGCAGCACCACGTGGGCGCGGCCGTCGGAGCCGAGCGCGACGCGACCGGGCTGATCGCCGGGCTCGAGCGCGACCGCGTGCAGCTCGTCGCGGGCGTCGATGTCGACGATGTGCAGGAGGTCGCGGTCCGGATCTGCGGCGACGGCGAGGCCGTCGCTCGTCACGACGAGCGTGCCGCCGATGATCGGCGCCGGCCGGACGCGGGACTCCACGACCGGCGAGTCATCGAGCGGATCGAGATCGATCGTGTCCTGGCAGCCGGTGGCCAGGAGCGCGGTTGCAGCCAATACGTAAGCATATTTCATGGTGACTCTCTCTTCGCGCGTCGGGAGCCCGAGCGCGCGGTGATGATGTCGAAGTGTAGCCCAAGCAGCACGCCGATGCGGTAGGCGCTGCGCTCCCAGACGGGGACGCCGCGGCGCTCGTAGCGTCGGTTGCGAACGTTGTACCCCTGCACGAGCGCGACGCTCAGGCCGACGCGGCGCGCGGTCCAGGCGAACCGGATGGGCAGCCGGAAGTCGGGATCGACTCGGTGGATGACGTCGTCGGGGGTCACCGAGCGGTGGACGAGGATCCCGGCCGAGAGCCCGACGCTCCCGAACACCGACTGGTTCTTCAGGCGCCCGCGCAGGACCGCGCCGAGGCCGATGGGGACGTCGATCACGCGCACGAAGTCGCGGTCGGGCGCGATGATGATGCTGGTGTGAAAGGTGCCCGAGAAGCCCTGTAGGCGGCCGTAGCCGACGCCGACCGTGATGACCGGCTCGGTCGTGCGCGTGCGCCAGACCATGCCCATGAGGATGTCGGCGCGCACCATGTTGCTCGTGCGGGGCGGGAGCTCCGGCGGGGGCTTCGGCGTCCTGCGGCGGCGCTTCGGCTTGTCCTGCGTCGGCTCGCTCGGCCAGGGGTCCTCGGGCCACGGGCCGCTCGTGTCGCCGGGCGCGTTGTCGAGCGGCGTCGCGCCTGCGGGCGGCAGCGCGGGCGCCTCGTCGGCTCCGCTGCGGCCCTCGAGAGGCGTGTCGCCGGGCGCGGCTGGCTCCGCGCTCGCCTCTGGTTGGGCGGCGCTCGCGAGGACGACAACGGTTGCGATGGTGAGGAGGCAGGGCACGTGTACGCTCGCGACGACGCTGCTCGCACACTGTAGCGGATGACGGGGGCCGGCGGGGAGAGAACGCGCGCTCACGTCGCTGCGGGCCGGCAGCGCCCGCGCAGCGCCGCGGTCGCGCGTAGGCCCGACGTCCGGCGCGGGCGCGCGGGCGTTCGAACCAGTTCGAAGAGTCACCTCGGCGGGCGCGGCTCAGCGCGCGGGCGCGTGCACCTCGAGCACGTCGTCGAGCGCGAGGCGCAGCGTCGGGCCCGAGCGCAGCACCCCGTCGACGCGCTGCAGCGTCAGCGCGCGCGGCTCTAGCAGCAGCGAGCGGCCGTCGACGAACACGATCGCGACGCGCTCGCCTCCGCGCCCCGCGACGCAGCGCTGCAGCGCGTCGACGATGCGCAGGCGCATCACGGGGGTCTCGGCCGCGATCACCTGCTCGCGGAAGCTCGGCGCGTCCGGCAAGAACCGCGGGCGATCGTCGTCGAGGCGATCGCGGCTCTGCGGCGACAGGGCCCAGCGCGCGAGCGCGGCGCGAAGCGGCGCGAGCTGCAGCTCGCGGGCGAGCTCGCGCTCGAGGTCGTCGAGCACGAGGTCGCGCGAGACCTCCGCCACCGCGCGGTACATGAGCAGGGACGCGGTCCGGAGCGACCTGGGGGCGCCGCGGCGCAGCAGCCTCAGCAGCCGCGTCGCGCCGTCGGGGTCGGGCGCAGCGAGCCAGTCGTCGATGATCGCGAGCGCGTCGTCGACGAGCTCGCCCGCGCGCTCGCCTCGCGCGGCCAAGAGCGCGCGCACGCCCAGGATCCCGGCGCGCACGAGCGCCTGCGTGCCCCAGCGGCCGAGCCCGCGCAGCCACAGCAGCGTGGTGAAGTCGGCCCGCGCCGCCGACATCGCGCACGCGCGCGCCGAGGCGGCGTAGCGCGACGTCGGCGCGATGATCGGCTCGTCGTCAGCGGGGATCCGGTTCTCGATCGCGACCGCGGCGGCCGGCAGCCCGAGGTAGGCCGCGAGCCGAAGCTGGGCGTCGGTGAGCTCGCCGAGCTCGACGCGTCGGTCGAGCAGCTCGGCGTCGGCTCGGAGCGCGCGCAGCCGGGAGTCCTCGAGCACGCGGTGGAGCGTAGCAGCCCGCGGGCGCCGTGACGCTCGTCTGCTTCGTTCGCGCCGACACGCGCCGGGCGTTCGCTAGGCGAGGCTAGGCTAGAAGGAAGCCCGGAGCCCGAGGCCGACGTGCCCTGGCGCCAGCGTCGGGTGGAGCTGCAGCCGGCGCGCGGCCACGCCGTCGCGCGGCCGGTCGAGGCGCGCGCTGAGGATGTAGAGCGTCAGCCCGCCCGCGAACACGAGCCCGGCGGCGATCCCCGACGCGACGGCCATCGTGCGCATGTCCGTCGCGCGCGCGTGGGCGTCGGTCGCCTCGGCGAACTCGGCCGGCGTGAACTTCCGCGACTCGGCGCGGGCGCGGTCGACGAGCCGCCAGATGTGGCCGCCGAAGCGGCTGTGCTCGGAGATCCCCAGCGCCATCGGCACGCACAGCGCCGCGCCGACGCCCATGAAGATGCCGCCGGCGACGCGCAGCTGTCGTCCGTCGGCGAGCCCGAGGTTGGTCGGGGGCGCGTCGTCGTCCGCCGACGTCGACGCGCTCGCGGGCGAAGACTCGGGTGAAGAACCTGCGGGCGAAGACGCTGGCGAAGAACCTGCTGGCGAAGAACCTGCTGGCGAAGAACCTGCTGGCGAAGAACCTGCTGGCGAAGAACCTGCTGAAGATCCCGATGGCGAAGATCCCGTCGAGGTTGGCGCGGGCGCCGACGTCATCGGCTCATTCGCGCGCGCCTCGTGCATGCGCGTCAGCGCGACGACGAGCGCGAGGATGACGAGGCGGCGCATCGGCGCATGGTACTCCGGCCGCTCGGTCGCCGCTCGTCCGTCCGGCGCCCGCGCGTCGACGGCTCAGCGCGCGAGCAGGAGCTGCTGCACCCGCCCGTCGGGGGTCCGGTACATCGACGCGCGCAGGGTCTCGCCCGCGAATTGGAGCCGCAGGTTCGTCGCCTCCATCCCGCCGCGCTCGCGCCTGGACACCTCCGTGACGGACGTCGGAGGCCCGAGCGCGCGCAGGCGAGGCGCCGCTCGCTGCAGCCGCGCGTCGTCGAGGTACGCGTTGAAGTCGGCGCTCAGGCGGCTGCGATCGAGCGCGCCGGACTGTAGCTGCTCGAGCAGCGCGCGCGCGACCTGCTCGGGCGGCGGCCCGGCGATCGCCGGCGCCTTCGCGGCGCCCTGGTCCTCCTCGATGACGAGCGAGAGGATCGCGTCGGCGATCGGCTTGGCGTTCGCGCCCGCGCCGTTGCTGATGAGCGCGACGCCGGAGCGCGTGCGCGGCACGAACGCGTTCTTCGACGAGAACCCGCTCACGCCGCCCGTGTGCACGAGGATCGACTCGCCTTCGAAGCGGCGCACGCCCAGGCCGCAGGCGTAGTCGGTCGTTCGACCGTCGCGCAGCTGCGCCGGCGTCGTCATGCGCTCGTACGAGGCCGGGCTGAGCACGCCGCCCGTCGTCAGCGCGAGATCCCAGCGCAGCAGATCGGAGGGCGTGGACCACATCGCCCCGGCCGCGTGGATCCACCCGTCGCCCTCGGGGATCGCCGGCTCGGGCTCGTCGAGCGCGAACGCGGTGTAGCCGGTCGCCGCCTGCTCGGGCCGCGCGGGCCCGCCGAAGGACGTGTTCGTCAGCGCCTGCGGCTCGAAGATCCGCGCGCTGAGCAGGCTCGCTAGCGCCTGCCCGCTGACGCGCTCGAGCGCGCGGCCGACGATGAGGTAGCCGGTGTTGCTGTAGGAGAAGCGCGCGCGCGGCTCGAAGTCCAGCGGCATACCGGCGAACTCGGCGATCAGCGCGTCGGTCTCGATCGGCGCCTGCATGCGCGGGATCACGAAGTCGAGCGGGTAGAAGTCGTGGTAGCCCGAGACGTGCTGGAGCGCGTCGATCAGCTGGATGTCGCCGGCGCGCGTGAGCGTCGGGAAGTACTTCGCGATCGGGTCGTCGAGCGAGAGCGCGCCGTCCTGCTCGAGCAGCAGCCCCGCCGCGCAGATGAACTGCTTCGAGATCGACGCGATCGCGAAGCCGGTCTCCGGCGTGACGGGCTCCCCCGTCGCGCGCGAGCGCACGCCGTAGCCCTTGGCGAGCACGAGCTCGCCGCCGCGCATGATCGCGAGCGAGAGCCCGACGAGCCCCAGGCGCTCGACCTCGGCGGCGACGTAGGCGTCGATCGCCGCGAGGTCGAAGCTCGTCGGCGCGGGGGTGGCTCGCGCCGCGCCGTCCTCGGCCGCCTCGGACGTCGGCGCGCCGTCGGGCTCGTCGGCGCGCGGCTTCGGCGTGGCCGTCGGGTCAGGCGCGGCGGGTGACGCGTCGCAGCCCGCGAGCGTGGCGAGGAGGACGCAGCCGAGGAGTACACCACCCGGGTGGGAGCGCGCGCGCATGCGCCAACGTACCGCGACGCGCGGGCCCGGGAAACTCAGTCGAGCGCGAAGGCGGCGGGCGCCGCCTGCGGGCGGCGGGCGTGGCGTTCGGGCTGCGCCCGCTTGTCGAGCAGGAAGTCGCCGAGCACCAGGTAGTCCATGTCGGTGTGCATGAAGCAGCGGTAGGCGTCCTCGGGCGTGCACACGATCGGCTCGCCGCGGACGTTGAAGCTGGTGTTGAGGAGCACCGGGCAGCCGGTGCGCGCCTCGAAGGCGCGCAGCAGCGCGGCGAAGCGCGGGTTGTGGCGCCCGTCGACGGTCTGCAGGCGCGCCGAGTTGTCGACGTGCGTGACCGCGGGGATCTGCGAGCGCACGGTGGCCAGGCGCGCGAGCCCGGTGAGCGCGCGCTGCTCGTCGGAGAGCGCGAGCAGGCGCGGCGCGGCGACGTCGGCGACGAGCAGCATGTACGGCGAGGCGCCGTCGCACTCGAACCACTCCGAGACGCGCTCGCGCAGCACCGCCGGCGCGAACGGGCGGAACGACTCGCGGAACTTGATCTTGAGGTTCACCGTGCGTTGTACGTCGGGGCGGCGCGGGTCCGCCAGGATGCTGCGACCGCCGAGCGCCCGCGGCCCGTACTCCATGCGCCCCTGGAACCACCCGATGACCTGGCCGTCCTCGAGCAGCGCGGCCACGCGGTCCGCCAGCGCGCGCGCTTCCAGGCGCTCGTGGGGCGCGTCCTTGCTCGCGAGCGCCGCGAGGATCTCCGCGTCCGAGTACTGCGGGCCGAGGTAGCTGCCGCGCTGAAGATCATCCTCAACGCCCTCCTCGACGTCCTCCTCGCGCCCCGTCGCGCGCGGGCGCGGCTTGTCGAGGTGCCGGTGCCAGATCGCGAGCGCGGCCCCGAGCGCGCCGCCGGCGTCGCCGGCCGCCGGCTGCACCCAGAGCCGGTCGATCAGCCCCGAGCGCAGCAGCCGGCCGTTGGCGACGCAGTTGAGCGCGACGCCGCCGGCCAGGCACAGGTCGCGGCAGCCGGTGAGCGAGACCGCGTGGGCGACCGTCGCCTCCATGACCTCCTCGGCGACGACCTGGACGCTGCGCGCGAGGTCCATCTCGCGCTGCGTCAGCGGCCCCTCGGGCGAACGAGGTGGCCCTTCGAACAGGCGATGAAAGCGCCGGTTCGTCATGGTCCGCGCGGCGAGGTAGCCGAAGTAGCGCAGGTTGAGGTGGAACGAGCCGTCGGGCTTGAGGTCGATGAGGTGCTCGCGGATGCGGTCGGCGTAGCGCGGCTCGCCGTAGGGCGCGAGGCCCATGAGCTTGTACTCGCCCGAGTTCACGCGGAAGCCCGCGTACTGCGTGAAGGCCGAGTACAGCAGCCCGAGGCTGTGGGGGAAGTGCAGCTCGCGGAGCACCCGCAGCTCGTGGCCGCGGCCGTGGGCGATCGACGTGGTGCTCCACTCGCCCACGCCGTCCATGGTCACGATCGTCGCGTCGCGAAACGGCGACGGGTAGAACGCGCTCGCGGCGTGGCTCTCGTGGTGCTCGGTGAACAGCACCTCGCCGTCGTACTCCTCCTGCGCGGCGATCACCCCCGGGATCCACAGCTTCTCCTTGAGCCACACCGGCATCGCGCGCACGAAGCTCAGCAGGCCGCGCGGCGCGATCGCCAGGTAGGTCGAGAGCAGGCGGTCGAAGGTCGACAGCGGCTTCTCGTAGAACACGACGTGGGTCAGCTCGGCGCGCGTGATCCCGGCCTCGGCGAGGCAGTAGTCGACGGCCGCGCGCGGGTACGCGTGATCGTGCTTCTTCCGCGTGAAGCGCTCCTCCTGCGCGGCCGCGACGACCTCGCCGTCGACGAGCAGCGCGGCGGCGCTGTCGTGATAGAAGGCGCTGACGCCGAGGATATACGTCGGGGCCATTCAGAACAGCGTGTACACGAGCGGGCCGGCGGTCGTGCCGGAGCTCGCGACGAGCAGCGCGCCGAGCAGCAAGAGGCCGATGATGATCGGCGCGAGCCAGTAGCGCTTGTGCACCCGCATGAACGCCCAGATCTCGCGCAGCGTGCTGTACTTGCCCTTCGCCATCCGCTCTCTTGCGCAGTGTGGCGTGATCTCGAGGCGCGTTTCAACCGGCGCGCGGACCCGGGCGCGCGCGCGCGCCACCGGACTGTGAGCCGGAGAGCATCCCGCGCGGCGGCGGGCGCGACCAGGCGTGCAAGCGGTTTCGCACGCGTCGCTTCGATGGTATGGCGAGGTCATGACCTCCTCTGACCATGATCCCGAGAGCCCCCTCGCGCGCGCGGCGACGCTGCGCTCGCTGCGTCCAAAGGCCCGCGTCGCCGAGCTCGCGCGGGCGTTCGCGCCGACGCTGTCGCGCCGGCGCGCGACGCTGGGCCTGGGCGCGCTGGTCGGCGCGGCCGCGCTCGCGGGCTGCGGGGACAGCGAGGGGGGGAGCGAGACCGACGCCGGCACGACCGGCGGCGGCACGGACGGCTCGACGGGCGAGGGCTCGTCGTCGAGCGACGCGGGATCATCCTCGAGCGCGACCACCGGCGACACCACCGAGGACCCGGGGATCGAGGTCTGCGAGGCCCCGGACGCGACGCCCGAGGAGCTGCTCGCGAACATCGATCACATCGTCGTCGTGATGATGGAGAACCGCTCCTTCGACCACATGATGGGCGCGCTCGCGCTCGCGGAGGCGCTGCCGGTCAACGGCCTGACCGGCGCCGAGTCGAACTCGACGCTCGGCGGCGACCCGATCGGCGTGTTTAACCTCGATCACTTCATCAGCGTCGACGACCCGCCGCACGGCTGGAGCGCCTCGCGCGAGCAGTGGAACCAGGGGCAGAACGACGGCTTCGTGCGCGCCTACGAGGAGGAGGGCGCGAGCGACCCCGCGGAGATCATGGGCTACTACGTGCGCGCGCAGCTGCCGATCAGCTACGCGCTCGCCGACGAGTATGTCCTCTGCGACCGGTGGCACGCGTCGGTGCTGGGCCCGACCTGGCCCAACCGCTTCTACCTGCACCTCGCCAGCTCCGACGGCAACATGGGCAACGACGCGGTGCAGTCGGAGCTGCCGAGCATCTTCTCGGCCTGCGCCGAGAAGGGCGTCTCGGCCAAGTACTACGCCTCGAACCTGCCGTTCCCCGTCGTCTACGGCACGCACGGCAGCGAGCCCCACATGGCGCAGGCGCAGGACTTCTTCGAGGACGCGGCGGCCGGCAACCTGCCGAGCTTCTGCATGATCGAGCCGACGCTGACCGCGTTCAACGTCATCGGCAACGACGACCACCCGCCCGCGGACGTCCAGGACGGGCAGGGCTTCTTGGCGACCGTCTACAACGCGCTCGCGCAGAGCCCGAACTGGGCGCGGACGCTGCTGATCGTCACCTACGACGAGCACGGCGGCTACTACGATCACGTCTCGCCGCCGGAGGTCTTCGACGAGCGCCCGGAGTTCCGCCAGCTCGGCTTCCGCGTGCCCTCCTTCGTGATCGGGGCGCAGGTCCGTCGCGGCTGCGCCAACGGGCTGCTGTTCGATCACGTCTCGGTCGCCGCGACCGTCACGCGGCGCTTCGGCCTCACGCCGCTCAACGAGCGCGTGACGATGACCGCCGATCTCTCGAGCTGCATCGACCCCGCGCGCGTCAACGATCCGCGCCCCCCGATCGCGCTGCCGATGGTCCGCGTGCGGCGCCCGCGGGTGATCATCCCTGGGGGGAACTTCGGCGGTCAGGTCGAACTCGCGCGGGCGATTGAGCGCGGGGACAAGTACGCGCACCGGCGCTGGCGCCAGCGCAGCGTCGAGGCGATCGAGGCCGCGCTCGAGCACGGCCGCCGCCTGCGGGCGCTGCGGGTCATCGGCTAGCCGCCGGGCTCGTCGGTCGCGACGCGCTCGGGCGCGCTCGGGCGCGCTCGAGCGCGCGTTCGGCCCGTCAAGCGCAATATGACCTGAAGTACACTTTCCCCGTGTCCGGGGACGAGAGCGACGGCGACACGCGCGTGCTGGCGGCCAGCCCGCGCGAGCGGCTGCTGGGCGGCGCGGTCGTCGCGAGGCGCTACGAGGTCCGCGGGGTGCTCGGCGTCGGCGGCATGGGCTCGGTCTACGACGTCTTCGACCGCAACCTCGAGGAGCGCGTCGCGCTGAAGATCCTCCAGGCCGGCGAGCGCGCGGACGCGACGCTCGTCGAGCGCTTCCGCCGTGAGGTCCGGCTCGCCCGACGCATCAGCCACCGCAACACCGCGCGGGTGTACGACATCGGCGTCGACGGCGAGCGCTGGTACCTGACGATGGAGCTCATCGACGGGGAGAGCCTGCAGGCGCTGCTCGAGCGCGAGTCGAGGCTGCCGATCACGCGCGCCTGCGCGATCATGGCGGACGTGTGCGCCGGGCTCGCGGCGATCCACGCGGCCGGCGTCGTTCACCGCGACCTCAAGCCAGGCAACGTGCTGCTCGAGCGCGGCGGTCGAGTCGCGATCACCGACTTCGGGATCGCGCGGAAGATCAAGCGCGGCGCGGACGACCCGCTGATGACCTGCGGGATGATCGGCACCCCGCTGTACATGGCGCCTGAGCAGGCCGTGGGCTCGCCGGAGGTCGATGCGCGCGCGGACATCTACGCGGTCGGCGTGATGCTCTACCGCCTGCTCACGGGCGAGTTCCCCGGGCTCGGCTTCGCGCGGCCCGCTGGCTTCGCGGCCCGCCGCGCCAGCGGCACGCCGGATCCGCGGCACGTGCTGCCGCTGCCCGACGCGCTCGCCGAGCTCGTCCAGCGGTGCATGGCGCTCGCGCCGGGGGAGCGGCCGGCGCGCGCGGACGAGCTCGGCGCCGCGCTCCGACGCTGGGCCGACGGCGAGCTGACCGAGGCCGCGCGCGTCGCCGCGCGCGTCCGCGTCGAGCCCGACGCGCGCGCGCGCGAGACCCTCGGCGACGGCCCACGCTCGCGCTCGGACCTCCGCCCGCCCGGCGAGCGCGCGCTGGTGGTGCTGCCGTTTCGCGCGCGCGGGCGCGCGGAGGACGACTTCCTCGCCGAGGCGCTCGCGGAGGAACTCTCGGACCTGCTCTCTCGAACACGTGGCCTCTGGGTCATCGGCGGCGGCGCGGCGGCGAGCTTCGCCGAGCGCCGCGACCCGCGGGAGATCGGGCGCGAGCTCGCGGTCGACGTGGTGGTCGACGGCGCGATCCAGCGCGCCGGCGATCGCGTCCGGATCAGCGCGCGGCTCTCGGACGTCGGCGACGGCAGCCAGCTGTGGTCGGGGCGCTTCGACGGCGCGCTCGCGGACGTGTTTGAGCTGCAGGACCGGATGGCGCGGCAGATCGCCGAGGCGCTGCGCGTCGAGCTCGCGACGCTCGCGCACCGCGGGACCGCGTCGCCCGAGGCCATCGAGTACTACATGCGCGGGCGCGCCAAGACGCGCGGCTTCGGCAAGGCGCAGCAGGCTGCGGTCGCGCTGTTCGAGCGCAGCCTGCAGCTCGCGGAGGAGTTCAAGCCCGCGATCGCGGCTCACGCCTTCGCCACGCTGCGCGGGTGGTTCTTCGCCGAGCAGCACGGCGATCGCGACTGGGGCGCGCGCGTCGAGGCCACGCTCGCGCGCGCGCGGCGTGACGCGCCGGAGCTGGCCGAGACCCAGATCGCGCTCGGCGTCTACTCGCTGCAGCTCGGCGACTACCCGCGCGCCGTCATCGCGCTGCGGCGCGCCCTCGAGATCGCGCCGACCTGCGCCCTCGCGCACCAGTACCTCGGCCTGATCGAGGTCGAGGCCGGGCGCTTCGCCGAGGGGCGCGAGCGGCTCAAGCTCGCGGTCGAGCTCGACCCGACGCTGATCACGGCGAGCTTCGAGCTAGCGAGGAGCGCGGCGCTCATCGGCGACCAAGAGCGCTACGAGCGGCTCGTGCGGCGCATCGTCCGGATCGCCGGGTACCGTGACACCGGCGCCGCCGTGCTCGAGATGCGCGTGGCGAGCTGGTCGGGTGACCTCGCGCTGGCGCGGGCCGCCTACCAGCACATCGGCGCCGACCCCTCGCCTGAGGACACCGCGGCGCAGGTCTACGCGCGCGCGATCCTCGAGGCGCCGGCGGAGGAAGTGCTCGACGAGATGCTGCGGCGGCGGCAGCAGATCCCCAACCTCCGCTTCCGCTCGCTCAGCGCCCAGCTCATCGCCGAGCAGCTCGCGCTCCGCGGCCAACCCCGGCGCGCGCTCGAGCTCGTCCGCGAGGCGACCGGCGAGGTGCTCGTCGACATCGAGTGGCTCGAGCGCTGCCCGGCGCTGACCGAGGTGCGCCGCGAGCCGGGCTACGCCGAGGTCCGTGAGGCGCTGCGCAAGCGCGCCCGCGCGGTCTGGAGCTAGCGGCGTCGCGCCAGCCGAGCGCTCAGCCGCGTCGATCTCCGCCGCGCCGCGCTGGCGCGGGTCCCCATGGAACGCGTCGCCGTCGAGAAAGATCTCCGCGCGCGCCCGTCGTGGCGCGGCCGCGCGGGCGAAGCTCATGTAAGACCTTTGGGACAGGTTGTGCAGAGCCGCCGACGCGCGCCGCGAATATCGTCGCGCGCGCCTCGTCCAACACGCCATGCACGCCTCGCGGTCGCTCCCCGTCCTCGCGGCGCTCGCCGTCTTCACGGCGCTCGCCAGCGCGAGCCCGACCGCGGCGGCGGCCGCGGGCGAGCTGCGAGGGTGTCGCGGGCGCATGGCCCCGGAGTCGCTGCTGCCCGCCGAGGCGAAGTTCGTCGGGCTCTACGACATGGCGCGAGAGCGCCGCTACGCGCCCAAGGTCTCGTCGACGTCGGCCGCGGGACCCCGCGCGCTGCTCCCCCGCGAGCTCGAGCTCGCGCGCGTGACCCTGATCGGCGTCGCGGCCGCGTGCGAGCTCGACGAGGACTTCTGGGGGGAAGCCTGGGTCGCGTTCACGGACGAGGACCGCTACCTCGTCGCGCTCACCGGCGACGGGATCGGCGACCCGGACAACCTGCGCTGCCTGTTCGAGCGGCTCGATCGGATCCCCGACCTGCTCGACGATCAGGGCGTGACCGTCACGCGCGACGGCTGCGGGGCGCGGCTCGAGTACGACGATGAGCTCAGCGGCGTCGCGCCGCGCGATGACCTCCTGGTCCTCGGGACACCTGAGCTAGTCGACCGCGCGCGCGCGGCCTGGAACGGCCGCGACCCGCAGCCGCCGACGCGCCTGCTGCCCCCGCGGCGCGCGAAGAGCTACGTCTGGGGCGCGCTCGACGTCGCGGCGGCGCTCGGCGACGACGAGCTCGCCGCGGGGCTCTCGTCGAGCGGCGTGCGCGAGCTCGGCGTGCTCTCCGGCCTCCGCTCCGTCGAGCTCCACGCGCGCCTGGCTCGGCGCTTCGCGATCGAGCTCGGCGGCACCTTCGCGACCGAGGCCGACGCGCGCGGGGCCGAGGCGGTCGCCGACGCGCTCATGCGCTCGCCGCCGCTGTTCCTGCCCGGCTGGGCGCGCGAGCTGATCGGGATGCTCGAGCTCTCGCGCGACGGCGCGCGCGTGTCGATCGAGCTGCCGCTCAAGCGGACGCTCGCGCACCAGCTCGGGCTGCTGCCGGCCCGCGACGAGAGCCGCGCGCTGCCCGTGTTCGCGTGGCTGGCCGCCGGAGTGCTGCTGTAGCCGGAGCCGTCCTGTGGGTCATGCGTCGCGTCGCGTCGGCGCGCGTCAGGCCGCGCGCACGCGCACGAGCGAGACGAGCCGGTGCAGCGCGCGCTCGACGACCTCGGTGTCCTCGTGGCGCAGGATCGCGAAGCCGTCGCCCTCGTAGCTCGTGCTCGGGCTCGCGCCGATCCGGGGCAGCCGCGTCTCGACGACGAGGTGCCCGAGCTCGCGCTGCGCCTGGTCGAGGCCCTCGATCGCGACGATCTTCGGCGCGTCGCCCTGCTGGCCGGGCGTGCGCTGGGCGCGGAAGAACGCGGCGCCGGCGGCGTAGCGGCGCGTCGGCGGCTCGAAGCGCTCGAGCACCACGAGCTCGGCCCAGAGCTTGAGGAAGTCGACGTCGTGCGCGTAGCCGTTGAGCGAGACGATCTGGGCGCCTGGCGGGCGCGCGGCGACCTCGGAGATCGCGACGCCGCCCGGGCGGCGCGGCGTCGCGAACCACTCCATGTGGCTGAGCCCGGTGCGCATGCCGAGCGCCTTGAGCGCGGCGCGGGCCGGCCCCCGGATCGCGCGCGCCTCGGGGTTCTCGCGCTCGCGCGGGAGCAGCACGGTCCACTGGATCCACGGGTTGTCGAGCACGTGCAGCGGCGTCGGGGCGTAGCGCGTCATCGAGTCCCACACGGCCTCGCCGCGGATGCTGACGGTCTCGAACGAGCGCTCGACGCCGGTCATGAACTCCTCGATCACCGCGGGCCGCTCGGGAGATGGCTGAAGAGACTGGAGCGCGCGCTGCAGCTCGGCCTCGCCCGTGACGCGGAAGGTGCCGACCGCGGCCGCGCCCGCGGGCGGCTTGAGCACGACCGGCAGCCCGATCGCGCGCACGAACTGGACCGCCTCGGCGCGCGAGCGCACGAGCTGGTGACGCGCGCAGGGCAGGCCCGCCGCCTGCAGGACGTCCTTCATGCGCGCCTTGTCGCGGAAGTTGCGGGCGGCCGCCTCGCCCATGCCCTCGATGCCGAGGCGGTCGCGGACCTGCCCGAGCTGGACCTGCAGGTGCTCGAGCGCGCCGAGCAGCACGTCGACGCGGCCGAGCGAGCGGGCCAGCGAGCGCGTCGCGTCGGCGAGCTGCTGGGCGTCGAGCGCGTTCTGGACCTGGTAGTGCCCCGCGAGCTGGCGGCGCACGCCCGGCGGCATGTGGGCGAGCGACGACTGGCTGATCAGCGCGAGCCGGACGCCGGGGAGCGCCGCGATCGCGGCGACGAAGCGGAGCGTCGCGGTCATGAAGAACGGGGCGACGAAGACGACGGTGCGGTGCGCCATGACGAGCTCGTGTTCTCGTAAAGCAGGTCTAGTGAGATAGGTCTACTCGGTCAGGAGGATCGAGCTCGCGCTCAGCACAGCTGATCGAGGTACTTCGGCAGCATGTCGCGCCAGGTGACCCAGTCGTGGTCGTAGCGCTCGCCCCAGAGGTCGACGCGGTTGGGCACGCGCCGGCGCCCGAGCAGCTGCGCGACGCGCCAGGACTCGCCGGGGTCCTCCCACTTGCCCTCGCCGGTCGCGAGGATGACCGCGCGCGAGCGCAGCCGCTCGAGGTGCGGGCTCTCGTCCATGTACGCGAGGAAGTGCAGCGGCGACGAGACGTGGAAGTCGTGCGTGTGCTCGCCGTTCATCCAGCGCGTGAAGTCGTAGGTCCCGCTCATGCACACCGCGGTGTGGAACACGTCGGGGTGGCGACACAGCGCCGCGAGCGCGTTGAAGGCCCCGAGCGAGGCGCCCGCGGTGATGATCTCGAGGTCGTCTTGGTTGCAGTCGCGGCGGATCGCCGGGACGAGCTCCTCGTAGACGAAGCCGTCGAAGCGGTTCTGCACGCGCGCCTTGTAGGCGCCGCTGTGCTCCTTGTTGATCCACGCGCGCCCGGCCACGCTGTCGATCGAGTAGACCTTGATGCGGCCGGCGGCGAGCAGCGGCTCGAGCACGCGCAGCATCAAGAAGCGCTCGCACTCCTCGGCGTCGCCGCCGGCGGTCGGGAACAGCAGCACCGGGCGGCCCTGCACGCCCCAGCGCGCGATCTGAACCTGCTCGCCGCCGAGGTGGCGCGAGCGCCACTGCGTGGTCAGCTTGCTCATGTCTCTATCCCTCACTCCGAGTCGGCGCGCGCGCGCGACTCGTCAACGACCGGGCGCTCGAGCCCGAGGCGGTCGGCCTCGGTCTTGCGCCAGAACTGGATCAGCCCCCAGAAGTGCTCCGTGAACTTCTCGATCTCGTGCTCGGGGAACAGCGCCGCGACCTTGGCGCGCACGAAGCCCTTGGCCTGCGCGCCGCCGAAGAACTCCCAGGTCACCTCGTTGAGGTGCGCGAGGTGCTGGTGGCAGAACTCCGCGAAGCGGTCGGCCTGCATGCGCTCGCGCGCGATCGCGGCGTAGCCGGCGAGGCGCTCGCGGTACGGCAGCTCCTTGCGCGCGACCGCGAAGAACGGCTCCCAGTCGAGCGTCAGCGGCATCGCGCGCTTGGTCGCCGCGCAGAACAGCGACCAGCGGATCATGTTCTTCACCATCTCGGGGAAGTGGTAGTGCAGCGACGTGACCTGAAAGTCAGGGCAGGCGTTGGCGAAGTCGATCGGGCAGAACTCGCCCGCGCGCGGCCCGGCGCTGCGCCGCAGCGACTCGCAGGAGTTGAACTCCCAGCCGAAGAACGCGTTGATCGTCAGCGTCGTGTCCTGCAGGACAGACCACTCGTCGGCGTCGCAGAAGTGGAAGTCGACCTTGTAGCGGTCGTGCAGCGCCGCGCCGGGGTCGTAGCGGACCACGTGCACCTGGGGGCCGACGCCGATGCAGCGCACGAACAGGTCGTGGGGGTCGACCGCGCGCTGCAGGTGCATGACCCGGGTGCCGCTCTGCTCGTAGGCGGCGCGCAGCGCCTCCTCGCTCTCGATGCGCGTGACCCCGACCCAGGCGCCGCCGTCGTAGGGCTTCATGTACAGCGGGTAGCCGAGGCGCTCGCCGATCTCGCCGAGGTCGAACAGCCGCGCGTAGCGCTCGAGCGTCGGCTTGATGTCCGCCGAGGGCGCGTGCTCCTTCGGCGGGATCAGCCAGGTCTCCGGGACCGGCACGCCCAGCCGCATCATCGCGCAGTAGGAGGTGTGCTTCTCCATCGCCTGCAGCGACCAGGGGTTGTTGAGCACGTAGAGCCCGTCGAGGATCACCGACTTCTTGATCCACTCGCGGCTGGTGTGGAACCAGTGCGTCAGGCGATCGAGCACCACGTCGTAGCGGCACGGCTGACGGAGGTCGAAGGGCTCGACGGTGACGCGCTCGACGTGGAACTTGATCACGTCGTCGCGCAGCGGGATCGCCAGCTGGAGGCGGCGTACGATCTCCTCGTAGCAGGCCGGCCAGCACAGGTCAGCGCCGAGGGACAGCCCGATGGTGCGCGTACGTTCGGTCATGGGAGAGCTCGCGGCGGCGCTCGAGGGGCCGCCGGCGGCGCGGACTGTGACCGATCGCGGTGGCGCGGTCCACGGGCGTGAAGCTGAGCGCGCTCACGCGGGCCGCGACGTCGCGCGCGAGCGCTCGGGGCGTCACGCCCCCGTCACCGCGCGGCCCCGCGACTGCGGACTGACTCGTGAGCCAGGGCACGGCTCGGCGTCACATCCAGACGCAGTAGGTCTGCACGAGGCACATCATCCCGTCGGGGCAGATCTTGCCGCCCGCGCACGAGAGGATGCAGTGGGGGCCGTCGATGTTCGGGATGCTGTCGACGCACTCCGGCGTCGCGGTGCCGCCCGGGCTCATCGGGCAGTCGGCGCTGGTCAGGCACGGCGTGGAGCACTGGATGATGATGAGCGAGTCGAGGCACTCCTCGCCCGGCTGACAGTCGTCGGACTTGTCGCACGGCTGGTAGGGCTTGCCGCCGCCGTCGGTCGGGTCGCTCCCCGTGTCGCCGGTGTCACCGGAGGGATCGACGCTCCCGCCGGTCGTCTTCGCCTCGGTCGTGCCCGGCGAGCTCGTCGCCGCGCCCGTGGTGTCCTCGCCGGTCGTCGCGTCGCCGGTCGCGTCCCCGGTCTGGGCGCCCGAGCTGCCGAGGCCGACGGTGGTGCCCGCCGTCGTCGCGCCCGAGCTGTCGCCGGGGCCGCCGACGTCCTGGCAGCTGCCGGCGACGCAGCGCAGCCCCGGGGCGCAGTCCGAGTCGTCGCAGGGGCATCCAAGCTGACCGATCGGGCATGTCGTTGTCGCGCTGGCCACGCTCGTGCTGCCGGTCGTGCCGTCGCCCCCGCGCCCCCCGGGGTCCTTGAAGCACGCGCTCAGGTCGAGCGCGAGCGCGAGCCCGAGCGCGAGCCCGAGCGCGTTCCTCCGCAGCCGCAGCGGCATGGCGTCAGGATACCAGCCCGCCGGCGCGCTCCGCGGATAGAATAGGTTCTTAAGGGCAGGCTCGAGCGCGGGCGGAGCTGCGCCTCACCGCGCCTCACCGCGCCTCACCGCGCCTCACCGCGCCTCGCCGCGCCTCGTCGGCGCTCGCGGCGTCGCTCGCGGGCGACCCGCGGGGCTCGCGGGGCTCGCGGAGCTCACAGGGGCGACGCGGCCGCGCCGTAGGGATCGCGCGCGGCCGCGTGCTCGCGCGCCGACCGTCGATGGTACAACCGCCGCCATGGTCGAGGACGCACACGCCACCGGGGGACGCTCGCAGGAGCTGCTGTACGACGCCGCCGTCGCCACGCCGTCGCACGGGGAGTACGCGCGCACGCTGGCCGCGCGCGCCGGCGTCGGCACCCTCTGCACCGCGCACAAGGGCAGGGCGGGGCACCCCTACGGCTCGCTGTGCACCTACGCGATGGACGGGGCCGCGCCCGTGTTCCTGATCTCCGAGCTCGCCGAGCACACCCAGAACCTGCGCGCTGACCCGCGCGCGTCGCTGCTGGTCGCCGAGCCAGGTGAGGGCGACGCGCTCGCGCGCGCGCGCGTGACCCTGGTCGGCGAGTGCCGACCGCTCGCCGGCGACGCGCGCGAGCGGGCGCGCGCGGCCTTCCTCGCGCGTCACCCCGGCGCCGCCTACTACGCCGACTTCAAGGACTTTCACCTCTGGCGCCTCGACGTCGACGACGTCCGCTACATCGGCGGCTACGGGCGCATGTCGTGGGTCGACGTCGACGCCTGGCGGGGCGCCGAGCCGGATCCGCTCGCCGGCGCGGCCGCCAGGATCATCGCGCACATGAACGAGGATCACGGGGACGCGATGGTCCTGTACTGCCGTCATCTGTCCCGTGCGACAGATACGAGCGCGGCGACGATGACCGGGGTCGATCGCTACGGCTTCGAGATGTCGGCGCTGACCGGCGAGGGGCCGCGGCCGATCCGGCTCGCGTTCTCGCGGCCGGTCACGAGCGCGGCGGAGGTCCGCGAGGAGCTGGTCGAGCTGGTCCAGCGCGTGCGCGCGATGGCGCCGGCGTGAGCCCTCGGTCGGCCCGCGCGAGAACCTGAGCTGCGCCGCCGGTGCACGGCGCGAGAATCGCTGCGCTCGGTGCGCTTGGTCACTGAGGGCCTCTGGTGCGCTCAGGGGCGTGAATCGTCGACTTGACAAAACTTGAGGACTGGCTCATGTATTATTGAAATGAGTTCAACATCATGTTTTGCCCCGGGCCGCGGCGCGGCTCGGTGAGGAGCGCGAAGCGATGGGCAAGGAACACCTCGATGTCGTCATCATCGGCGCCGGGCTCTCGGGCGTCGGCGCGGCCGTGCACCTGCAGCGCCGCTGCCCGGGCAAGCGCTTCGCGCTGCTCGAGGGGCGCGCGGCCATGGGCGGGACCTGGGATCTGTTTCGCTACCCGGGCGTCCGCTCCGACTCCGACATGTACACGCTCGGCTATCGCTTCAAGCCGTGGACGGGCGAGAAGGCGATCGCCGACGGGGCGGACATCCGCCGCTACATCGAGGAGGCCGCGGCCGAGCACGGCGTCGACGCGCGGATCCGCTACCAGCACAAGGTCCTCGGCCTGCGCTGGTCGAGCGAGGACGCGCGCTGGACGATCGACGTCGAGCGCGTCGACACCGGCGAGCGCCTGGCGATCACGAGCCAGTACGTGATGTGCTGCGCGGGCTACTACAAGTACGAGCGCGGCTACACGCCGGAGTTCGCGGGGCGCGAGTCGTTCGCGGGCGCGATCATCCACCCCCAGCGGTGGCCCGAGGAGCTCGACTACGCGGGCAAGCGCGTCGTCGTCATCGGCAGCGGGGCCACGGCGGTGACGCTCGTGCCCGCGCTGACGGACAAGGCCGCGCACGTGACCATGCTGCAGCGCTCGCCGGGCTACGTCATCTCGGTGCCCTCGCGCGACGCGCTCGCGCCGCGGCTGCGTCGCTACCTGCCGGAGCGAGCCGTCTACGCGCTCACGCGGGCGCGCAAGCTGCTCGTGAGCATGGGCTTTTATCACTTCGCGCGCGCGTACCCGGCGCGCGCGCGCGCCTTCCTGATGAAGCAGGTCGCGCGCTCGGTCCGCGACGCCGTCGACATGCGGCACTTCACGCCGCGCTACGACGTCTGGGACGAGCGCCTGTGCGCCGTGCCCAACGGCGACATGTTCAAGGCGCTGCGGTCGGGCCGCGCGTCGGTCGTGACCGACCACATCGAGCGCTTCACGCCGCGCGGCGTGCTGCTGCGTTCGGGCGCCGAGCTCGAGGCCGACATCATCGTGACCGCGACCGGCTTGGAGCTGCAGGTGCTCGGCGGCGCCGCGCTCACGGTCGACGGTCAGCCGGTGAACGTTGCCGAGAAGCTCTACTACAAGGGCGCGATGCTCGAGGACGTGCCCAACCTCTGCACCGTGTTCGGCTACACCAACTCGTCGTGGACGCTCAAGGCGGACCTCATCGCGGAGTTCTTCTGCCGGCTGATCAACGACATGGACCAGCGCGGCGCCGCCGTCTGCACGCCGCGCAACGTCGACGGAGCCGCCGACGCCGGGCCGTTCGTGCAGCTGAACTCAGGGTACATCCGCCGCGCCGAGGACAAGCTCCCGCGTCAGGGCGGCGCGGCGCCGTGGCGCGTGTACCAGAACTACTTCCGCGACGTCCTGGCGCTGCGGCTGCAGCGACCGCGCGGCGGCGCGCTCGAGTTCTCGAGCCCGGGGCGCGCGCGACCTCCCGCGTCCGCGCCCCGCGTCGCGCGTTGGGACCCCAAGGCGGCCGCCGGGTAGGGGCGGGCGGCCGCGTGACGCTCACCGCTCGCGCGGCGTGAGCTCGACCAGCAGGCCGTAGTGATCCGAGATGAAGGTCAGCGGATCCTCGGGCAGCGGGCGCGTGCCGAGGCGCGTGGCCGCGGTGAAGCGCCAGCCGTCACCCCGCAGCAGCGCGCGGTCGAGTCGGGCGCGCTTGCGCCTCGGGTTGGTCCACGCGCGCATCTGGTTCGTCTCGCTGTCGACGGTGTAGCCCGGGTCGCCCGGCCGCAGCTCGCGCCAGGCGTCGCGCCACCCCGCGAGCGCGGCGGCCTCGGGGCGCTCGCCGTCGGGGAAGTTCATGTCGCCGACGAGCAGCACGTCGCGCTCCCGCGCGAGGCGCTCCGTGATGAGCTCGAGCTGCTGCACGCGCCGCGCCGTCGTCTCCGCGGTGCTCTCGAGGTGCACGGTCGCGACGGTCAGCGGCGGGCTGGTGGCGAGGCGCGTGATGAGCAGGTTGCGGCCCATGTCCGACGGGAGCGGGACGCGCTCGCTCCCGCGGACCGGCGCGCGCGCGAGCGTCACGACGTCGTAGCGGCTGCGCGGGCTCTCGCTGATCCAGTCGCCGCGTCGTCGTCGCGCGCGCAGCCCGGGGCCTTCGAAGTGCGGCAGCGTCATCTCCTGCAGGCAGATGACGTCGGGCTCGAGGCGCGCGAGCTCGGCCCACAGCGCCGCCTGGCGCGAGGCCTCCGCCCACTCCCCGAACCACACGTTCCAGGTCGCGACCCGCAGCGTCACGGCGCGCCTCCTCGGTCACCCGCGAGCGCGGGCCGCCAGCGCAGGTCGTCGTCGACCAGCGCGTGCGGGACCACGAGCGCGTCGCCGCGTCGGGGCGTCGGCGCGACGCCGATCGAGCGCAGCAGGATCGCGCGCGCCTGCGCGAGGTCCCGCGCGAGCACCTCCGCGTCGCAGGGCGGGCTGCTGTCGGTGAAGCGCAGCGCGCCCCCGCGGGTGAAGTAGGTGTGCGTCGACGACGAACGGTTGCCGCGCATCATCTCGAGCGCGCGCGCGAGCACGCCCCGCAGCGCGTCGCCGTCGGGGCCGGGTACATGGTCTCCTGGCCAGATCGTGACGTCGCGCTCGCGCGCCGCGTCTGAGAGGAGGCCGTGGGCGCGCGCGCTCAGCTGCGCGAACACCCGCCGCAGCGCCTCCGCGTCGCCCTCGTCCGCCGCGAGCAGGCCGAGGTTGATCCACGCGCCGATCCGCGTCGGGTGGTGCTGGATCGCGCGGACGAGATCGCGGCGCGCCTCCTCGCGTCGGCCGAGCAGGCGCAGCGCCTCGCCCCGGTAGACGTAGACCGCCGGTCCCTCGGTCCCGCGCATGACCGCGACGCCGCGCGCCGAGGTCTCGAGCGCGCGCGCGGGCGCGCCCTCGAGGATGTCGACGCCGGTCAGCCCGATGTAGGCGAAGCGGGTGCCGCGGACCATGGCGATCGAGCGCTCGAAGTCGGCGCGCGCGCGCTCGAGGTCGCCCATCCACAGGTGCAGCTCGCCGCGGTGACAGACCGCGAGCGCCGAGCGAGGGTAGCGCTCGCACGCCGCGTCGAGGCGACGCAGCGCGCCGCCGGGGCCCAGCGAGACGAGCGTCTTCAGCGCCATGCGCGAGCTGTAGCGCGCGCCTGTCCGTGTGCGCAGGCGGTGCAGCACGCCGCGCGCGTCGACGGTCGTCGCGGCCGTGGCGCGGTTGCCCCCGAGGCGGCGCAGCGCGTCCTCCAGCAGCGCGCGCAGCGGCCCCGGCGCGCCGGCGTCGACGACCTCGGCGGCGTCGGGGAACAGCTCGAGCAGCACGTCGCGGATCTCCTCGAGCACGTTGTGCCCGAGCGGCGTCGGCTCGGCCTCGGTCTCGGCGATCACGACCAGCGCGCGCAGGATCCACGCGACGAACAGGGACCCGCCGGCGCGCGCGACCGCGTGGTTGAGCAGCGCGTGCGCCTCAGGCAGGTCGCGCTCGCGCAGCGCCAGCTCTGGCGCGCCACAGCGCGGTCTCGGGATCGTCGGGCGCGCAGGCGGCCGCGCGCGCGCGAGCGGCTCGCGGGCGCCTTCGAGGTCGCCGCGGCGCACGGCCGCCGCGCCGTGGATTCGCCAGCCGTCGACGACTGACGGCGCGCGCTCACGCAGCGCGTCGGCGCGTCGCAGCGCGCCCTCGTCGTCGCCGGCCCACAGCGCGAGCGCGGCGCGGACCCGCAGCGGCCAGATGGCGCGAGGGTCATCTCGCTCGGCTTGGTCCAGCAGCGCGCGCGGCGCGCGCGAAGTCGCCGGCCTCGAGCGAGGCCGCGACGAGCTGCTCGCGCAGCGCGGGGAGCCCGTCGGCCCCCGCGCGGCGGACCGCCTCCGCGAGCGCGGCCTGGGCGGCCTCCGGCTCGCCGAGCCCCGCGAGCAGCTCGGCGCGCGCGAGCGGCCAGCGCGGCGCGTCGGGCTCGAGGCGCGCCGCGGCGTCCACGTGGCGCAGCGCCGCGTCGTCGCTGTGGCCCAGGCGGTGCAGCGCGGCCGCCTGCTCGTGCCACATCACGCGCCCGGGGACCAGCCGCGCCAGCTCGCGCAGCGCCTCGGCGAGCTCGCGGTTCCAGCCCAGCCGGCTCGCGTAGGCGAGCGCGTGCTGCCGCGCGCGCGCGCCGACGGCGGGGCTGCGCTCGCCGGCCTCGCGCAGGCGCGTGAGGCTCGTGGTAGTCGCGGGTCGTGAACAGCACCGCGGCGGCGATGACCTGCAGCACCGCGTCCCGCGGGGGCCGCGCGCAGGGCCGCGTCGACGTCGGCGCGGGCCCGGCTCCAGCGGCCGCGCCACGCCCACTCGAGCGCGCGCAGCATCCAGCCGTGCCCGCCGAGCGCCGCGAGCAGGGGCGTCGTCTGGGCGTCGTCGAGGGCCGCAGGGTCGGGCGCGTCGAGCCGCGCGAGCAGGGCGCGCAGCGCCTCGGGGCGCGAGGGTCGGGCGGCGGTCATCGGCAGGTCGAGGGGCGCACGAGCGTCGCGCTATGATAGCCGCGAAGCGCCCGACGTCTCCTCCCACGCCGCGTGAAAACCCCGGATCAGCCGCGCGAGCTCGGCCTCGTCCAGCGCGAGCACGCGCGCGTCGAAGCCCGGGTGCGCGGCCTTGAGCGCGGCAATGAACGCGCCGAGGCGCTTGCCCTCGAGCCCGGGGATCAACTCCTGGACCACGCGCCCATTAAACCGCTCGCGGACCGCTGCGGCGCGGGCGACCACCTCGTCCTCCCGCGCGATCAGCCCCTCGAGCCCGACCTCGGGGAACGCCCGCGCGATCATCGGGATGTACTCGGCGCGGTCCTCGAGGAACGGGTAGCGCGTCGTGATCGCCTCGCGCTCCAGGAATTCGACGAACGCGCGGAAGGTCTTGCGCTGCTGGTGTCGGCGCTCGGTGGTCGCCTTGCGCTCGAGGAAGGGCGCGATCGAGAAGTAGCGCGAGGAGCACACCCAGCGAAACATGGTCTCGAGGTCAGGAAATCCGCGCTCCCACGGCGCCGCGTCGAGCCCGAGGAAGCCGAAGATCCGCGCGGGGTCGCGGGTCAGCAGGAGGTCGCGCTTGTAGTGCGACTGCGCGCGGTAGACGTAGAACAGCCCGCGCTCGCCGTACTTGAGGTTGAAGCGGCGAAACAGCTTCCCGAGCAGGTTGCCGAGGTCGTTGAAGCACAGGAAGTTGTAGGTGGCGAGGAAGTCGGCCTCGTCGCCGCGGCAGAAGTAGTCGACCTGGAAGTCCTTGTAGACGGTGCTGTACACCGCGCCCGTGACCTGCGTGCGCGTGATCCCGAGCTCGGCGACGATCTCCTCGCGCACCACCTCCCAGCGCGCGGGCATCCGCGCCTCGCACACGACGATGTCCATGTCCCCGAAGTCAGGCTTGTCGCCGTAGAACCGCGGCACTCGGTACGCGCCGGGGAGCTTGCGGTCGAGGTAGCCGCGCAGCTCAACCTCGAGCTCCAGGTACTGCGCGCGCGGGAGCCGACCGAGCTTGAACAGGTTGCCGCCCATGACCGGAGTGTACCCCGGGTCACGTCACTCGTAGACCAGCCACAGCGGGCCCGGGAACAGCCACGAGAGGCCCGCGCGCAGGCGGTCGCGCCAATTCTCCCAGTTGTGCCCGTCGCGCGCCTCGACGTAGCGCACCTCCATGCCGGTGGCTTGCAGGCGCGGGACCATCGAGCGGTTCTCGTAGATCAGCGACTCGTAGGTGCCGCAGCTCATGAACACGCGCTCGCTGGGGCGCCCGGGGCTGCGGCGGAACTCGTTGACGAACTCGACGACGCGGTCGAACGCCGGCCCGCGCTTGTGCTCGCCGATGTCGGTGAACGCGAACGAGCCCGACTGCAGCAGCAGGCGCCCGAACACGCCGGGGTAGCGCCACGCGGTCGCCAGCGACGCGACGCCGCCGAAGCTCGCGCCCATCAGCCCGCGGCTCGCGGGCGTGCGCACCAGCGGGTAGCGCTCCTCCATGCGCGGGAGCACGCGCTCGGCGAGGAACGCCGCGTGCCGCGGGTCGTCGGGGTACTCGATCATGCGATCGCCCGGGTGCGTCAGCGCGACGATCAGCGGCGCGACCTCGAGCCGGTGGATCAGGTTGTCGAGCACCGTCTTCAGGCTCGAGTACTCGAGGTAGTCGCCCCCGTCGTGGACGATCAGCAGGCGGTAGCGGCGGCGCTGGCGGAAGCGCGCGGGCACGTACACCGTGACGCGGCGCGCGTCGCCGAAGGGCGTGTCGTCGAAGCGCAGCTCCTCCAAGTAGCCCGAGCGGGCCTCGGGGTCAGGCTGCGTCCAGTCGGGCCGGGTGTAGCCCTCGCCCTGACACACCGAGTTCGCGCCGAAGGGGTCGCGCGCCATGTTCGGGTTGAGCGGGTCGCGGATCCAGCGGCGGTGCCCGTGCAGCTCGAGCTCGAGCTTGTACTCGACGCGCGAGCCCGGCGGCAGCTCGAGCTGGAAGTACCAGAGGTCGGTGCCCTCGACCCGGTGAAACGGCTGCGCCGTCGGCAGCCCGAAGATGAAGTGACGCAGGCGCACGGCGTCCGCCGGCCCGCGGTACACGAAGGTGACCGTGTCGCCCTCGGCCAGCGGGAATTGGTGGGTGGCGAGGAAGCGGTCGACGCTGGCGACGTCGCGCGGCCCGGCCAGCAGCTGCTGGATCACTAGTGACACGAGCCGTCCTCCTGGAGCACGCGCGTGCCCGGCAGCACCTCGTGGCCCGCGCGGTCGGGCCCGAGCAGGTACAGCCCGCAGCGCTCGTCGAGCGCCACGCAGACCGCGGGCGCGAAGCGGCGCGCGAACAGGGCCACGCGCGTGCTGTCCTCGAGCAGCAGGCGGTGGCGCGCGTGCGGGAGCGGCACCACGCCCGGGAACACCCCGAGCCCCGCGTGCAGCACCTCCGCGTCGCCGCGCCCCTGCGGCGGGCAGTCGTGGAACAGCACGATGCGATCGCTCAGCGCCATCGCGCCGGCCGACCACGCGATCACGGGAGCGCGCCGCAGCGCCGGGCCCAGCTCGAACAGCTTGAGGCGCTCGAGGATCGTCGCCACGTGCCCGCCGGCCACCGCGATCGCCTGGCAGCCCGCGAGCGTCTGCTCGAGCTCGGCGCGCTGCTCGAGCACCGCGGCGCGCTCCTGCGGCCGCTGGCGCTCCCGGTACGCGCGCTCGATCTCGAGCACGCGCTCGAGGTGGTGGACGTCGAGCCGGCGGACATCCTCGAGCGCCGCGTCGATCTCCTCGGCGACGCGCGCGCGCGCCGTCGGCTCGGCGGACGAGTCGTGCTCGTGCTGCGCCAGGTCGAGCAGCTCGCGCGCGCTGTCCATCACGTGACGCAGTCGCCGGCGGTACAGCCCCTGCAGCTGCTTGAGCGCGTCCTGCTTGCTGCGGTGCGCGACGAACAGCTCGCCGTCGCGTTCGAACGCCCACTCGGCGCGCGCGTGCAGCCGCAGGTTCACCGCCGGGCGCGCCAGCGCGGCGAACAGCTCGTCGTGCTCGAGCTCGCGCTCCTGCCAGCCGGCCGTGATCACGGCGACGCGCGCGTCGGGAGCGAGGGAGAGCGCGTCGCAGGCCGCCGCGAGCGTCGGCGCGAGTCGCTGGGGTCCGAGCAGCGCGGCGCTCGGCGTGGTGTCGCGGGTCGGAGTCATGCGCCTCATGCCGCTCTAACGTCGTTTGTCGGCGGGCGCAAGAGTACACTCGTGGAGGTGCCCGAGCGCCCCAGCCAGCCTGACCAGCCCCACGCGCCAGACGCGGCGAGCGGCGCGAAGCAGGGCGCGGCGGAGGACGCGGGGAAGGACGCGAGGAACGAGGCGGGGAACGAGGCGGGGAAAGACGCGAAGAAGGAAGCGGACGACGTCGCCAAGACCGTCACGGGCGCGAAGCGAGGCGCCGACGGGTCCTCCGCCCCGCTGCGCGCGCGGCTGTGGTCGGCGCTGTCGCGCGGACGCGCCGTCTGGCTGTTGGGGCTGGTGCTCACGGTCGCCGCGGTCGCGCTGTGCACGGGGCTCGACGCCGCGCCGCTCACCGCGGGCGAGGCCGAGCTCGGCGCCCACGCGCGCCACGCCCTCGACGCCGGCGTCTACCTGGTCGCGGTCGACAGCCACGGCGGGCTCGCGCCCGGCTTCCCGTGGCCGCCGATGAGCGTGTGGATCACGTCCGCGTCGCTGCGCCTGCTCGGCGTCTCGCTCCTCGCGCTGCGCCTGCCGGCCGCGCTCGCGTGCCTCGCCGCCGTCGCGATCTGCTTCGCCTGGGGTCGCCGCGCGGCGGGGGACGGCTTCGCGACGATCTGGGCCGTGACGCTCGCGCTCGGCGGCGCCGCGCTGAGCTGGGGCCGCGTCGCCGGGGTCGCGCCGCTGCAGGTCCCCTGGCTCTTGCTCGCGCTCTGGGCCCACGACGGCGCCGCGCGCAGCGACGGGCGGGCGGCGACGCGCTGGGCCGCGCTCGCGGGTCTCGGCCTCGCCGGCGCCTGCCTGACCGATCCCCTCGTCGCGGCCCTCGCCGTCGTCCCCATCGCGCTGCTCGAGCTCGCCGCGTGGCGGCGCGCCGCCGCGCTCGAGGAACCTGCTCGGAGTGACATGCACAGGCGCGCGCGCGCTCGACTCGCGCGCGCGCTCGGCCCCGCCGTCGCGATCACGGGCGCGTGGCTCGCGTGGGCGCTGGCGCGGTTCGGCGCGCCGCTGCTCAAGGCGCTGCTCGGCGCCTCCTCGATCGGACGTCGCTGGGCGCTCGCCGGGGCGACGCCCGACGCCGAGCTCAGCGCGCTGCTCGACCGCGCGAGCGGCCCGTTCCCCTGGATCATCGGCGTCGTCGGTCTGCTCATGTTGTGCCTCTGGCTGCGCGCCCGCGACGAGCGGACGAGCGAGGCCGCGACGAGCACGACGACCAAGGCGGCGACCGACGGCCTCTGGCTGCTGCCGCTCCAGCTGCTCGTGGGCGCGCTGCTGCTCGCCAACCTCGCGCGCCCCGTGCAGCCCGGCGTCCTCCTCACGCTCGCGCCCGCGCTCGCCTGCGGCGTCGCCTGGCTCGTGTCGGCGCCGCTGCGGCCCGCGCCTGACTCGCTGCCGCGCGGGCTCTCGTACGCGTGCGCGCTGCTCGGCGGCGCCGCGCTGCTGCTGGGCGCGAGCGCGGCGCTCGAGCGCCTCGGCGTCTCGCGCGTCAACACGGTCACGCTCGTCGCGCTCGTCGGCCTGTGGCTGTGGGGCAGGGCGCGCGGAGGGAGCCCCGAGGCGCGCCCTGTGCTGCTTCAGCGCGCCGCGCTGGGCTTCGCGGTCGCGGCCTACGCCGCCCTCGCCGTCGACGCGAGCGCCCGGCGCCCCCGCGCCCCCGATCCCTTCGCGATCCTGATGAAGGAGCTCGACGCCCGCGGCATCTCCCGCGTCATGGTCGCGCGCGACGCCGAGCTCGACACGCGCGAGCAGCTCTCGACCTACTTCGGCGCGGCCGCCCGTCGGCTCCCGCGCGACGCCCGGCTGAGCGACGCGCCGGCCGACACCCAGGCGATCGTCAGCGCGCTCGCGCCTCCCCGCGAGTACGCGGCGCCCTCCGGCGTCGAGATCATCCGGGCGCCCGGCGCGGTCGCCTTCGTCGGCGACCCGGCGCGCGTCACCTGGGGGGACGAGGCCCTCGCGGCCCTGCTCTCCGGGCCAGGCTCAAGCATCACGCTCGAGGCCGAGGACCTCCGCGGCGGCGAGCACGGTGTCCTGGTCGAAGCGCCAGGCGATGGCGATCGCGACGGCGACGCGCCCGGCGTCGCGCGGGCGGTGCTCCCCGGGGGCGCGGCGATCGAGCGCTTCCCGCTCACGCGCAGCCCCAAGCTCGCCGTGCCCGCAGGGGACTACCGCGCCCGCTTCCGCATGCGCGGGCGCTGCGACGGTCGCGGACGCGAGCTCGCGGAGGTGCGCGTGCGCGTCGGAGGCCGCGCGGCGCGCAGCGAGACGGTGCGCTGCGACGGGGGTGAAGGCGCGAGCGAGCGCCGAGAAGACGTCTCGATCGACTTTCGCGTGCGGGCCAAGGACCGCCACGTTCAGCTCGCGGTCGCGTACATCGGCGGCGCGGTCTGGCACGACGCCATCGTCATCGAGCGGCGCGCGCCCGGCGAGTAGCGGCGACCTCGCGCGCCTCGCCCGCGCGCCGGCGCGCGGAAAAAAAATCGACAACCTCGCAATTGTTCCAGGCGGCGGAGCAACTAGTTCCAGCGCACCCGGTCGAGCGCGTCCGCGCCTCGCAACGCGAGGCGGGACGTCTTCGGCCGAGGTCCCCCAGGACCGTCTCCCTATCCACCACGCCGCGCGCCCCGGCGCGCGACCTCCGAGAGCACACCGATGAACCGCTACCGCATCCCCGTCGCGACCCTCCTCCTCCTCGCCGCCTGCGATCTCGAGCCGACGTCCGAGCTCGAGCTGCAGGCGCTCGACGCCAGCGCCGAGTCGCCCGCGGAGCTCGACGCCAGCGCCTCGACCCGCGACCCGGGCCTCGACGACAGCGACGAGCACGAGGGCACGCCGCAGCCGCAGCACCTGACGATGCGCTGGGTCGGCGTCGACGGCGGGCACGCGCGCCTCGATCGCGGCGAGCCGC
This sequence comes from Myxococcales bacterium, assembly GCA_020633295.1. Classification (GTDB taxonomy): domain Bacteria; phylum Myxococcota_A; class Polyangia; order Nannocystales; family Nannocystaceae; genus JACKDW01. The sequence continues at coordinate 501,286 of JACKDW010000003.1, forward strand.
CCGCGCTCGCGCTCGCGCTCGACAACCCCAACGACCACGCCGTCGAGGCCGAGGTCTACGTCAGCGCCGACCGGGGCACCTCCGCGCCGCCCGAGCTGCTCGCCACCGAGCTCGCCCTGCTCGCGCCGGGTCAGGGCGATCAGGTCGACGTCTCGCTGCGCGCGCTCGCGGACGTCGAGAGCCTCACGGCCCACAGCGGCGCGCTGAGCGTGTACGTCCGCGCGTGCCTGGCCGGCAGCGACCACGAGGCCGACTGCCAGTGGCTGCAGCCCGAGGGCCTGTACTTTCACCGCGACGCGGAGCAGGGCGACTTTCGCGTCTACGATCACGACACCCTGATCTCGCGCTACCGCGCCGGCGATCTGCGGGGCGCAGCCGCCGAGCGCGAGGACGTCGACGAGGGCGAGCGCGCCGCGCCCGATCGCGTCGTCGCCTACGAGCCCGCGACCACGCCGACCGGCGACGCGCGGGTCTTCGAGCCGGTCTCTTCAGACAGCCTCGAGACGGGCGCGGGCGCGCCCTCGGCCGCGCGCGCCACGAAGAAGACGATCTGCCTGCGGATCGACGTGCGCAACACCGACTCCGGCGTCGCCGACTACACCGGCCGCACCGAGGATCAGTGGACGGGCTCGAGCCGCGTCAGCCCCAACTACTACAACGTCCTGGCCCGGGGCGTGCGCGCGCGCGTCTACGACTCCAGCGACGGCAGCTACTCGTACTACTGGGCTGGCGAGAGCGGCTGCTTCGACCACTGGTCGGCCTCGGCCTCGCCCACGCTCGACGTCAGCATCTACACGCGGGCCCAGGACGTGAACGGCAACATCGTGCGCGTGCACGACGGCGAGGACGACACCAGCAGCTGGGCGCCCGGTCAGCTCTGGTACAAGACGGTGACCGGCGTCAGCGTGCCCGGGACCACGGTGTACGTCGACTTCGACGGGCGCTCCTCGGGGCAGACCAAGTGGACGGTGCTGGCGACCGCCGCCCACACGCTGTATCGCTACCACGACGGGATCTCGAACAAGACGCTCAGCGTCGGCTTCCTGCCCTCGACCGACTCGTGCTGGCGCAGCAGCTCCTCGTATAACTCCTCGGTCCAGTACATCGAGAGCGACGACGCCCACCTCGTGCGGCTCTCGACCTGCGACCAGAGCATGCACCTGCGCAAGTTCCTGCTCTCGCACGAGCTCGGGCACGCGATCGCGCGGCTGTACTACGACAAGGACGGCTTCGACTCGCCCAAGAACCAGGGCTACCCCTCGGGCGCCGGCCCCTGCGACCAGGGCGCTGACGACTCGAGCTACGCGACCTGGAGCTCGGAGTACACGAGCGTCAACTTCGTCGAGGGCTTCGCCCACTTCGTCTCGACCAGCGTGTGGAACAACCGCGACGCCTACGCGACCTTCAACTGGTTCGGCGACGTCTACCAGGCCGAGTTCTACGACCTCAGCCTGACCGGCGGGATCCACCAGTACGGCGGGCGCATCAACAACATCTGTCAGCTCGCGGCCGCCGGCGTCTCGACCAACAACGACTGGCTGCGCGCTTACTGGGACTTCTACTCGTACAGCGGCTGCGGGACCACGATCTCGCAGCAGGACATGCTGCGCTGGTACAAGCAGGTCCGCGACAACGACGACGACGGGACCAAGACGCTGACCTTCAACAACTTCCACATCGCCGCCGACATCGCGCTCGACTCGATCGGCGCGCTCTCGAGCTGCGAGCGCGACGCGGCCCGCTACATGCTCGACTGGAACGGCTGCGGCGGCACCTCCATGGGCTACGCCAACTGATCGTCGCCAGGCGAGCTCCCGCGACGCGCGGGAGGTCCCGCGGCGCGGGGTCCTCGAGACCTCGCGCCGCGGCGCGTTTGTTCCAGCCGCGCGTCAGCCCGCGGCCCCGTGCGGCGGCGCACGTGCGTGATTGCGAGCGCCCGCGCTACGCCGCGGCGCTCGTGGGCTTCGCCCGCCCGGCCCCGGCTGCGTCCGCGTTCGGGCGGCCGCCGGCTCGCGGCGCGATCGCTCGCGCGCGAGTCGCTTCACATCCCGCCCTCGCCCCGCGCGGTTGACGGCCCGGATACGGGTGCTCTACTTCCCCGCCTCAATCCGGTCGGGCGTCGCTCGACCGATCGACCTGTCCCTCCGCGAGTCACCGCGAGTCGAGCGCGAGCCCACGATGCACGTCCTGTTTGTCGCCCCTCACTTCCCCGCCGGGCAGCGCGAGTTCGTCCGCGCCCTGCACTCCGTCGGCGCGCGCGTGACCGGCATCGGCGAGGCCGACCCGCGTCAGCTCGGCGATCGCCTGCGCGGCTGGCTGCACGGCTACGAGCAGGTCCCGAGCGTGTGCGACGAGGAGGCGATGCTGCGCGCGGTCCGGCGCGTGCAGCAGCGCGAGTGGGTCGACCGCCTCGAGGCGACGATCGAGGCCCACATCCTGCCGACCGCCCGCGTGCGCGCGGCCGCGGGCATCCCCGGGCTCTCCGTCGAGGCCGCGATCCTGTGCCGGGACAAGCCGCAGATGAAGGAGTTCCTGCGCGAGCACGGGATCCCCTGCGCGCGCTCGACCGGCGCCGCGTCGCCCCAGGAGATCGCCGCGTTCGTGCGCGAGGTCGGCTTCCCCGTGATCCTCAAGCCGCGCGCCGGCGCAGGCGCCTCGGGCACCTACAAGGTCGACGACGCGCCCGCGCTCGAGCAGGCGATCGTCGAGCTGGGCGTCGACCGCGGCAACTCGGTCGCGGTCGAGGAGTTCATCAGCGGGCACGAGGGCTTCTACGACACGCTCACGGTCGGCGGCGAGGTCGCGCACGAGTTCATCTGCCACTACTACCCAAACGTCCTCGAGGCCATGCGGACGCGCTGGATCTCGCCGCAGATCGTCGTCACCAACCGGCTCGACGCGCCGGGCTACGAGGGGCTCAAGCGCCTCGGCCAGGCGGTCATCCGCGAGCTCGGCCTCGGCACCACCGCGACCCACATGGAGTGGTTCTACGGGCCCAAGGGGCTGAAGTTCTCGGAGATCGGCGCGCGCCCGCCCGGCGTCAGCCAGTGGGACCTCTACGCCGCCGCCAACGACCTCGACATCTACCGCGAGTGGGCCCACGCGATCGTGCACGGGCGCGTCGCCGGGCGGCCGTCGCGGCGCTTCGCCTCCGGCATCATCGCGCTCCGCCCCGACCGCGACGGCCGGATCCGCGGCTACTCCGGCGTCGAGGACATCCACCGCCAGTTCGGGCGCTGGGTCGTCGACTCCCACCTGCCCGCGCCCGGCACGCCGACGCAGCCGATCGAGGCCGGCTACATGGCGAACGCGTGGATCCGCATGCGCCACCCCGACTACGACGAGCTGCGCTCGATGCTCGACGCGGTCGGCCAGACGGTGCACGTCTACGCCGGCTGACGAGTCCTATCGAGCATGACCGAATTGCCAGGTTCGTTAGGAGCGCCCCCATGAAGGTTGTCCTGATCTCCCCGCACTACCCGGCCGAGATGCCCGACTTCACCCGCGGCCTCGCGGACGTCGGCGCCCAGATCATCGGCGTCGGCGACACGCCCAGGGAGGGGCTGCCCGCGGGCGTGCGCCAGCACCTCGCCGCCTACCTGCGCGTCTCGGCGCTGTTCGACGAGGGCCGCGTGCTCGCCGAGCTCGTGCCCGAGCTGCGGCGCGTCGGCGTCGACCGGATCGAGGCGCTGTGGGAGCCCTGCGTGCTCCTGGCCGCGCGCCTGCGCGAGGCGCTCGGCGTGCCCGGGATGTCCGTCGACACCGCGATGGCGTTCCGCGACAAGACGCTGATGCGCGCGCGCCTGGCCGCCGCCGGCCTGCGCGTGCCGAAGAACGCCCGCGCGCGCTCGGCCGCCGAGGCGCTCGCGGCCGCGCGCGCGATCGGCTACCCGATCTGCGTCAAGCCGGTCGCCGGCGCCGGCTCGGCCGACACCCACGGCTGCGTCGACGAGCCCTCGCTGCGCGCGGCGCTCAGCACCATGGGGCACGTCCCCGAGCTCAGCGTCGAGGAGTTCATCACCGGCGACGAGTTCACCTACGACACCGTGTGCGTCGAGGGCGTCCCGGCCTTTGAGAGCGTCGCGCAGTACCACCCCCGGCCGCTCGAGGCGCGCAGCCAGGAGTGGATCTCGCCGGCGCAGATCGTGTTCCGCGACCCGCACCACCCCGCGCTGATGGACGGCGTCCGGCTCGGCCGCGGCGTGCTCAAGGCGCTCGGGATGGGCACCGGCTTCACGCACATGGAGTGGTTTCGCAAGCCCGACGGCGAGGTCGTGTTCGGCGAGATCGCGGCGCGCTTCCCCGGCGCCAAGCTCGTCGACCAGATGAACTACGCGAACGACTTCGACGTCTTCCGCGAGTGGGCGCGAGCTGTCTGTTGGCACAGCTTTGAAGCGACGCCGCAGCGCCGCTATCACGTCGCCGCGGTGTTCAAGCGCGCGCTCGGGCGCGGCCGGATCACGCGCGTCGAGGGCCTCGGCGCGCTGCGTGCCCGCTGCGGCCCGCGCCTGATCGCCGAGGAGCTCCTGCCGATCGGGCACCCGCGGCGCGACTGGAAGAAGACGCTGCTCTCCGACGGCTGCGTCATCATGCGTGACCCGGACTACGCCGCCTGCCTCGACATGATGCAGGCCGCCGTTCGCGACCTGCGCGTGTACGCGGAGTAGGATCGACCGCGCAGCAACGGCGGACGCCGCCGGGAGATCGCGCACGACGTCGATCAATGCATATCCACGAACGGGGCAGTCTGCTCCCGCGGACAGGCGGCGGAATCGCTGTATTCGCGGTGAGGCCGGCCCCGCGAGTCGCGCCATGTGCATACGCACAGGTGCGCCGATGTACGTACACACTTGATCTTTTCGCGCGGCTGGGTGTCCCATCTCCGGGACAGGGGCGTACAATCGCGCCCAGATGACGGAGAACACGCACATGACGGCGCGAAGTTCGACACTGGATGGACGGAATCGGTCGTATCAGCGCGGCTTCGAGCCGCTTGTGCGGAGAGCGCGGGGCCCGGCCACCGCGCTCGTCGTCGCGCTCAGCGCGATGCTCGCGTGCGACGGCGAGCCAGACGACTCCGAGACCGGTGAGCCCGAGGACGACGAGCAGGCGATCGCGTTCATCGAGACCTACGCCGACATCATGCAGGCGGGCTACCTCGACGCGCTCACCGGCGTCGCCACGCTCGACATCAAGATCGACGCGCTGGTCGAGGAGCCCTCGGTCGAGACGCTCGTCGCCGCCAAGCAGGCCTGGCTGTCCGCGCGCGATCCCTTCGGCTGGACCGACGTCGCGCGCGTCAACGCCGGCCCGCTCGGCGAGGAGGCGGCCGACATGATCAACGCGTGGCCGATCGACGAGTCGTTCATCGACTACGTCGAGGGCGCGCCCAACTCCGGGATCATCAACGACCTCGACGACTACCCGGCGATCACGATCGACGTGATCCGCCAGGCCAACCGCGCCAAGGGACCCGATCAGGTCGCGACGGGCTACCACGCGATCGAGTTCGTGCTCTGGGGGCAGGACATGCAGTCCGACGGCGCCGGCACGCGCCCCTACACCGACTTCCTCGTCGACGACGACGACGCGACCGCCGACAACCAGGAGCGGCGCGGGACCTACCTCAAGCAGGCCAACAAGCTGCTCGCCGAGGACCTGCAGAAGCAAGCCGACGCCTGGGCGCCGGGGCCCCACAGCCTGCGCGACCAGCTGCTCGATCAGCCCGTCAAGGAGTCCCTCGGCAGCATCCTCGGCGCCATGATCGACCTCAGCGAGGACGGCCTCGTCATCGCCAACATGTCGATGGCCTACGACACGCAGGACGAGGAGTACGAGCAGTCCTGCTTCAGCGACAACACGCACAACGACATCCTCAACGGCCAGCGCGGGCTCCAGAACATCTACTTCGGCGAGTACGACACGATCGACGGCGTGGGGCTCGCCGCGCTCGTCGTCGCGCTCGATCCGAAGCTCGACGAGACCATGCGCGCGCGCATGTCCGAGGCGACCGCGGCGATCATCGACATGGGCCCGCCCTTCGATCAGGCGATCCTCGTGCGTCGTGATCGCGTGGCCGCAGCGATCGCCGCGCTGAAGCAGCAGGCCGCCACGCTGCGCGAGATCGCGACGCTGCTCGAGGTCGAGCTCCCATAGGCGCCTGCGCGCGCTGGCGCGAGCGGACCGCGAGCCCGGCGCGGCCGCGCGCGCGGCGATAAATCAAACGCCGCTGGGCTGCGTATGTAGCCATGGATGGACGCGCGACAGCTCGAACTCTCCCGCCCGTGCCCCGTGGATCTCGACGCTGCGGGCGTCGATCGCAGCGGCGCGCGCTTCTACTGCGGCCACTGCGAGCGCGACGTGCACGTGCTCTCGAACATGACGCGGGCGGCCGCGCGCGCGTTCGTCGAGGCCAACCGCGGCAAGGGGGTGTGCGTCTCGTACCTGCGCGCGGCCGACGGCAGCGTCCGCTACGCCCCTGAGCCCGCGCCGGCGCTGGTCCCCCTCGCGCGACTCCGCGCCCGCGCGCCCCGGCTGGCGACCGCCGCGCTCGCGCTCGCGGCCTGCACCCCCCACGGAGATGGCCCGACGGTCAGCTTCGACGGCGCCACCCCGATCGTTCATGACGCCCGCGTGATCCCGTCGTCCCCGGCCCCCGCGCCGACGGGCTCGACGAGCCGCCCGCTGCTCCCGGAGCGCCCGCTGATCCCGGAGGGTCCGCTGCCGCCGGAGCGCCCGGAGGAGCAGGTGGACGGCGAGCTGGCCCCGCTGCCGCCGCCAGCGCTCCCCGAGCGCCCGGAGGAGCAGGTCGAGGGCAAGCTGGCCCCGCTGCCGCCCGCGGCGCTCCCCGAGCGGCCGGAGGAGCAGGTCGAGGGCGAGCTGGTCAGGGAGCCGCCGGATCCGCTCGAGCAGATCACCGGTGATCTGGCTGTTGAGCCAGCTGGTGGCGCGGCCGAGGAGCCGTGCGCCGGCTCCACGCCCGCGCCCGCGCTCCACGAGCAGCCCGAACAGCCGGTCCGCGGCCGCCTGCGCGCCGTCGACCCGCTCGCGAATCTGTAGACGCGCGCGCGCGGATGAACCTGTATTTTAGAACACGCTGACCCCCTCGCACACCGAAGCCCGCGCTCACGCGTATAGCCAGGAAGCAGAGCACGCCATGCACGCCGACCAACTGACGATCACGAGCCCTTGTCCCGTCGAGCTGAACGAGGACCTGAGCAACGGGGAGAAGCGCTTCTTCTGCGGTCACTGCGACAAGCACGTGCACGTGCTCTCCAACATGACGCAGCGCGAGGCCGCCAGCTTCCTCGCCACGCGCAAGGGCCAGGACACCTGCGTGACCTACCTGCACGACGCCGAGGGCAAGGTGCGCTTCAAGACCGAGCCGGACATCGTGCCGCTCGCGCGCCTGCGCCTGCCGAAGCGCTCGGTGGCGCGACGCGCCGCCGCGGCCGCGCTCGCGCTCGCGGCGTGCACCCCCTACGCCGAGGGCGAGCCGGTGCAGGTCGACCACCAAGTCGACGTCCAGGTCGCCGGCGGGATCGAGGCGATGCCGATCGAGCCCACGGTCGAGACGCCGCCGCCCGTCGAGACGCCGCCGGTTGAGTACGTCGCTGCGGGCGGCATCGCGGAGGTCGAGCCGCTCGAGCTCGAGCCGCTCGAGCCGACGCCCGAACTCGAGCTGCACCCGGAGCTCGTGCCGCCGCCTGTCGACAAGAACGACCACGAGCTCATGCCGGTCGCCGGCGGGCTGCGCCCGAACATCGAGCCCGTCGACGTGCCGACGCTCACCGAGGAGCCGTGCGACAAGCCGGCGGTCGAGGACGAGCCCTGCGACGCGCCGGTCGCCGACGCGCCGTCGGTCGACACGCCGACGATCCGCAAGCCCACGGCCAAGCGCGGCAAGATCAAGCGCCCGAGCAAGCTTGACGTGATGCGCGGCGGCATCTAGCCCGCCCACATTACGCGCACGCGGCCGCGCGGCCACGATTCGGAGCGCGCGCGCCCGCGCGCGCCCGCGCGCTTGCGATGATTCTGTCCCACGGTCTCGGCGTGGGCGCGTCGGTCGGATCATGTTCGCCGCGCGCCTACGCTGTTCTTTGGGACATGCGATGGCGCGCGCGGCACAGGCGCTACGATGTCAATACAATGCTGGTGCTCGCGCTCTCGTCCACGCTCACCCTCGGCTCGCTGCTCGCGGTCGAGGCCACCCCGTCGCCGACCTTGATGTCGACCGCCGCCGTCGGCGGGCCGCAGGCGCAGGTCCCGATCGCGCTCGTGCAGGCCAAGGGCGGCGACCACTACGCCGTCTACACCAAGGCGGACGAGCTCGGCTGGCCGACGCTCTGGGTCGACCGCTACAACGCGTCCGGCGCTCGCCAGTGGAGTCACTACCACGAGATCCTCCGCACGCCGGCCGGCAACGGCTACCACAACGTCCGCGCGGTCGCGACGAACTCCCAGGAGACCCTGTACCTCTCGTATTACAGCCTGCTCAACGGCGGCACCACGGGCCTGATCAAGCTGGGGGTCGACGGCGCGCTCGCGTGGGAGCGCAAGATCGAGAAGTGCCGCGGGAGCGCCTCGCTGCTCCCGCTGCCCGGCGGCGGCGACGTGATTATGACCTGTGGGACAGGCGCGACGCGCCGCGCCCAGCTCGACGGCGCCGAGCTGTGGCGCCAGTCGTGGACGCCCGCGCAGACGACCGAGCGCGACCACAAGGCGGCGCGCGACAACTTCAACAACGTCTACGTGGCCAGCCAGCACGAGGGCGCGAACACCCACGGGACGACGCAGGAGCTCGCGCTCAGCAAGTTCACCGCCGAGGGCACGCTGCTGTGGCGGACCTCGGTGCCGTACCCCAAGTACAAGCAGCCGTCGATGCTCGGCGCGTTCGTCACCAAGGATCACGGCGTGCTCGTGGCGCTGGTCCGCGGCGGCTCGGACGGCAAGCACGAGCCCATCGAGCTGCTGCGCTTCAACCACAGCGGCGCGCACCAGGGGACGCACACGATCGAGACCGGCGCCTACATCCACGAGCCGTCCAAGCACCCCGTCATCGTGCGCTTCGACGCCGCCGACGAGACCGCCTACGTCGCCTGGGACAACCGCTCCTACGACATGAAGCCCGCGACCGAGTGGCGCGCGGTGAGCGTGCGCTTCTCGCCCGTGGAGGATCCGCGACTCGGCGAGGCGGCGCGCCCCGTCGCTCGCCGCGCGCCCAAGGCGACAGGCTCGAAGGTGCAGCCGTCCGACAGCGTCGCCGTCGCGCCGCCGGGCGCCGGCATCCTCTCGAAGCAGGCGCAGCAGTGGGTCGGGACCGTGCAGCAGCAGCACACGATCGCGGACCCGGGGCACGACTTCCTCGTCGACATGGACGTCGACGGCGTCGGGCGCATGTCCCTCGTCGGCGTCGACATCGACGAGCTCACTGACTACGTCCGCGTGACCACGCTGTCGCGCGTAAGCGGCGGGGAGCTCAAGACGACGCGATTTCGTCGCGAGGGTCGCCACGCGCGGCCGGTCGATATGTTCGTGCACAACGACCGGGTCTACGTGCTCGCCGAGGACGACGAGATCTCGGGGCCCGCCGTCGGCTCGAGCGCGGACGTCGTGCACCTGGTGTTTCGTCTAGGTGGGCGCAAGCGGCTGACGAGCCCCGCCAAGCTCCCCGCGCCGCGACCGAAGTAGCGCGCTCGCGCGGCTCGACGTCCGCGCGCGCCCGAGACGGCGTTCTGGACGGATTCGCGCGCGGCGAGGCGTCCGTCGACCGCGCGCGCGCGGGCGGGCCCGCGGCGTAGTACAACCCCGACATGCACGCTCGCATCGCTCGCTCCCTGTCCGCGCTCGCGCTTCTCACCGGGCTGACGCCGCTCGCCTGCGACTCCCCTGAGCCGAAGGTCGAGACGGTCGAGGTCCCGGTCGAGGCGCCGAAGGGGCCGACCGTCGAGGACGCCGCCGCCTTCGTCGACGAGCTCGACACGCAGCTGCGCGCGCTCTGGGTCGCCGAGTCCGAGGCCGAGTGGACCAAGGCGACCGACATCACCGATCAGCATGAGCAGGCGGCGGCCGCCGCGAGCGCCAAGGTCGCCGAGTACGTCACGACGAAGATCCACGAGGTCAAGCGCTTCGACGGGCTCGAGCTGCCAGAAGGCGCGCGCCGCCAGCTCGACCTGCTCAAGCTCTCGCGCACGGCGCCGGCGCCCTCCGACGCGGCGAAGCGCGAGCAGCTCTCGCTGATCATCGCCAAGCTCGACGGCATCTACGGCAAGGGCAAGTACTGCGCGACGGTCAAGGGCAAGAAGGGCAAGCAGACCGAGGTCTGCAAGGACCTCGGCGAGCTCTCCGACGTCATGGCCAAGAGCCGCAAGCCCGCCGAGCTGCTCGAGGCCTGGAAGGGCTGGCGGACGATCTCGCCGCCGATGCGCCCGCTCTACAAGGACTTCGTCGCGATCGGCAACGAGGGCGCGCGCGAGATCGGCTTCAAGGACATGGGCGAGCTGTGGCGCTCGCGCTACGACATGGCGCCCGACGAGTTCGCCGCCGAGATGGACCGGCTCTGGGGGCAGGTCAAGCCGCTCTACGAGCAGCTCCACTGCCACGTGCGCGCGGCGCTGAACAAGCGCTACGGCGACGTCGTGCCCGCGGCGGGGCCGATCCCCGCGCATGTCCTGGGGAACATGTGGGCGCAGTCCTGGGGCAACATCTACGAGTTCGTCGAGCCGTACCCCAAGGAGGTCTCGCTCGACGTGACCAAGGCGCTGGAGAAGAAGGGCTACGACGAGCTGCGCATGGTCAAGCAGGGCGAGGCGTTCTTCACCTCGCTCGGCTTCGCGCCGCTGCCCGAGACTTTCTGGGATCGCTCGCTGTTCAAGAAGCCCGACGATCGCGAGGTCGTGTGCCACGCGAGCGCGTGGGACGTGAACTTCAACAACGACCTGCGGCTCAAGATGTGCATCAAGATCGACCAGGAGGACCTGGTCACGATCCACCACGAGCTCGGCCACCACTACTACTTCAACCACTACTACACGCTGCCGGTGCTGTTCCAGGGCAGCGCCCACGACGGCTTCCACGAGGGCATCGGCGACGCGATCGCGCTGTCGATGACGCCCAAGTACCTCAAGGAGATCGGGCTCATCGACCAGGTCTCCAACACCGACAAGGCGGTCATCAACCAGCAGATGCGCACCGCGCTCGACAAGATCGCGTTCTTGCCGTTCGGCCTGCTCGTCGATCAGTGGCGCTGGGACGTGTTCGCCGGCAAGGTCGCCCCCGACGCCTACAACGCCCACTGGTGGAAGCTCCGCGAGCAGCTGCAGGGCGTCAAGGCGCCCGTCGAGCGCACCGAGGCGGACTTCGATCCCGGCGCGAAGTACCACATCCCGGGCAACACCCCCTACGCGCGCTACTTCCTCGCCCACATCCTGCAGTTCCAGTTCCACAAGGCGATGTGCGAGGCCGCCGGGCACGAGGGCCCGCTGCACGAGTGCTCGGTCTTCGGCAGCAAGGAGGCGGGCGCGAAGCTCGGGGCGATGCTCGCGCTCGGCCAGTCCAAGCCCTGGCCCGAGGCGCTCGCGCTGCTCACGGGGACACGTCAAATGGACGCGAGCGCGATCATCGAGTACTTCGCGCCGCTGATGGCGTACCTCGAGGAGCAGAACAAGGGCCTGACCTGCGGCTGGTAGCCGCGCCCGTCAGGGCTCGGGCGCGCCGGGCTCGAGCTCGGGCGTCACGCGCTCGCGGCTGATCACCTCGGCCGCGCGCGCGAGCACCAGCTCGGCGCGCGCTCGGCCGAGCACGCCGCTGCGCCGCACCAGCGCGCTCGCGCACAGCTGCCACACGACCACCAGGCCCGCGAACAGCCCGAAGCCGCCGGCCGAGCCGAGCCCGAGCGCGGCGATCAAGATCGGCGTCGAGAGCAAGAACGGCAGGAAGGTCAGGAAGAACACCAGGAACACCTCGGCGCTGCGGTCGGCGGCGACGACGATGTTGGTCCGGTCCTCGTGGGGCGTGATGTGGACGTTGAGGCGGGCGCTGTCGTTCGAGTGGCGCCACTCGATCGCGCCGTGGATCTCGTGCGCCGCGCCCGTGTCGTCGGCGGCGCGACGGATCGCCTCGAGCACCTTGCCGGTCGCGCGTGCCGGCAGCGCGCCGGGCACCGAGCGCTCGAGCCGGTAGCGGCTCGGCCCGCCGATGTAGCGGGTCAGCGCGCCCTCGTGCCGCGTGGGCAGCAGGAGCGCCGCGTCGGCGACCCGCGCTGGATCCACGCCGACGTCGCGCGCGACCGCCTGCATCTCGGCGAGCGTCATGCCCTCCGGCGCGACCTCGGCCGCGATGTCCTCGCGCTCTTCGGCCTGCTGCAGCTCGGCGGCGCGCCGCAGCACCAGCGCGAACTCCTCCCGGCTGAAGCGGCGCTCGTCCGCAGACACGCGCCCGAGCCTACACGCGCGCTCGCGTCTACGCGAGCACGCGGCGCTGCAGACCGCCGCCGAGCGCCGCGTCGGCCGCCTGCAACCCGGAGACCATGCCGCCGACGATCCCGTGCCCCGCGCGGCAGTTGGTGCCGCACAGCATGAGGCCGGCGACCGGCGTGCGCGGTCCCGGGCGGTTGTGCAGGAACTGGGCGGGCGTGGCCGCGAAGCCGTACGCGCTCCCAGCCGTCGACCGCGTGTAGCGGCTGTGCGAGAGCGGCGTCGCGGCCTCGCGATAGACGATACGCTGCTTGAGCCCCGGGATCAGGCGCGCGGCCTGATCGACGCAGGCCTCGGTGAGCTGCTGCTTGATCTCGAGGTAGCGCGCGCGCTTGCGGTACTCGGGGTCGACGCCGTCGTGCGCCGGCTCCAGGCCCCAGAACGCGGGCGCCGACGGGACCACGGTCATGATCTCGAGGTTGCTGTGCCCCGGTGGCGCGATCGCGGCGTTGTGCGGATCCTTGAGCGACGCGGTCGAGATGTAGATCGACGGCGGCGACGGCAGCTCGCCGCGCTGCAGCGCGCGGTAGTCCGCGTCGATGTCGTAGCGGTCGTTGAGCCAGAGGTTCGAGTTGGGGTAGGGCAGCTCCGCGGGCGGGATCGAGAGCCCGAGGAACACGACGAACAGCGGGAGCGCCATCTCGTAGCCGGCGAGCCGCGTCAGCGCGCGCGTCATGCCCGAGGGCAGCTGCGCGGGGTCGAACAGCGTCGTCGCGGCGCGTCGCACGTCGGCGTTGCAGATCACGAGCGGCGCGTCGACGCGGCGAACGCCATGGTGCACGTGGCGGAGCGTCACGCCGGTGACGCGCCCGCGCTCGACGTGCACGCGCTCGACCAGCGCGCGCAGCCGGATCGCGCCGCCGCGCGCCTCGAGCTCGTCGGCGAGCGCGTCGCTGAGCGCCTGCCCGCCGCCGGCGGGGTACCAGCCGCCGCTGCGGAAGTAGTGGTTTTGTAGCCCCGCGTGCAGGATCGCCGAGACGCGCCGCGGCGAGATCGCGTAGGTCCCGTGCTGCGCCGTGAACACGGCGCGCAGGCGCGGGTTGTCGGTGCAGCGGTCGAGGACCTCGCCCGCCGTGCTGTTGAGGTTGCGCAGCAGCCTGGGCGCGCGCGCGATCGCGAGGGCGCGGCGCAGCGGGTCGCCGCTCTGGTCCGCGAGCGCGACGCGGTCGCACTGCTCGAGGAAGCCCATGTAGCGGTCGACGCCGCGCCGGTCGCGATCGGCGGGGAACTGCGCGTGCAGGCGCGCGCGGTAGGCCTCGCGGCTGTGCGGGATCGAGAACTCGAAGTCGGGGTAGCGCACGCGCTCGAGCTCCGGGCACATCGGCCGCAGCTCGAGCTCCTCCACGCCGCACGCGCGCAGGATCCGATCGATCGTGCCGCCCGGGTGCGCGTCGCCGATGTAGTGGAGCCCGACGTCGAACGCCCAGCGCCCGCGGCGGAACAGCGTCGCGTTCCCGCCCGCGACGTAGTGCTGCTCGAGCACGAGCACGCGCCGCCCCGCGGCGGCGAGCAGGCTCGCGCAGGTGAGTCCTCCGACGCCCGCGCCGATGATGATCGCGTCGTAGCGCTCGTCGATCGGCCCGCGCACGCGCGCGCGTCTCGTGGCGGCGGCTCGCTGTCTCGGCTGTTCCATTCCGTGGCTCCGGGGGCGCACGCTACTCGGACTGGCGCCGCGCAGCAATCGCGGGCGCCGCCGCAGCTCGCCACAGGCGCGGCATCGCGCCCGCGGCATCGCGCGCGCGGCTCGGGGGCCGATCGCGTGAGGCGCACGCGCGCCGCGGATATTTTGCGCAACAGGCCCTCGCGCGCGTTCGCGGTTTGCTGCGCGCCGCCGGCCGTGGCATTTCGGATCGTGACGGTATCCGCCGTCACTTGGTACGTGGATCACGGCGCGAAACGAGTCGAGGAGCGGGAGAGCCCGGAGGAGCGCGGGCCCGACGAGCGCGGCTCGAGTGAAAACAAGTCTCAAGAGACAGGTGGAGTCGGAGCGCTGCCCGTCGCCGAGGGGCTCAGCGAGCTGCTCAACGCCTGCGCCGAGCAGCGCGTCAGCGGCACCCTCAGCATCGAGCGCCGTCGCGATCGCCTCGTGCTGTACCTCGAGCGCGGGCGGCTCATCGAGGTCGGCACCCAGGCGGCGACCCGGCTCCCCGGCGACGGATCGGCGCGGCGTCGCGAGGCGCGCGCCGACGACGAGCTCGTCAGCGGGCAGCTCGATGAGCGCAGCGGCGGGCCGCTCTCGACCCCGCAGCACACGCCCACGAGCCGCGGCGCCGTGGACACGCGGGGGTCCTCGGGGGAGGGGCGCGCGCGGCCGCTCGAGCCCGGCACCGAGCTCGACAAGTACCGCGTCGAGCGGCTGCTCGGGGTCGGCGGCAACAGCTACGTCTACCGCGCGCGACACATCCTGCTCGACACCCCCGTCGCCATCAAGGTCGTGCACCCGTCCATGCGCGCGGCGCAGCCGGGCCGCGTGCACGAGCTGTTCAACGAGGCGCGCATCGCCGCGCGGCTCAATCACCCCAACATCGTCCGCGTCACCGACCTGATCCACGAGGACGGGCTCCTGGGCGTGGTGATGGAGCTCGTGCAGGGCAAGACGCTGCGCGAGCTGATCGCCGAGCGCGGACGCATCCGGCCCTTCGACGTCGTCGCGCTCGGTCTCGACATCGCGGCGGGCCTCGGCGAGGCCGCGAGCTGCGGGCTCGTCCACCGCGACGTCAAGCCGTCGAACATCATGCTGACGACCTCCGGCGTCGCCAAGCTGCTCGACCTCGGGCTCGCGCAGCGCTTCCTCGCGCGGACCGGCGACGCGCCGCCCGACGCCGGGGCGCTGCGCGGCACGCCGCTGTACATGGCGCCGGAGCAGTTCCTCAACCCCGGCGACGTCAACGTCCGATCAGACATGTTCGCGCTGGGCATCACGCTCTACGAGGCGCTCGTCGGCCGCCCGCCGTTCGCCTCGCAGTCCGTCAGCGAGCTGATCTTCAAGCGCATCGAGGAGTCGCTCACGCCCCCGCACGTCCACGTGCCCACGGTCCCGCGCGCGCTCTCGCTGCTGATCATGGAGCTGATGCAGAGCGACCCCGAGCGGCGCCCGAACGGCTACGACGTGATCGTCGGGCGGCTGAAGAGCATGCGCGCGCACCTCTTCGAGCGCCGGCCGGTCGAGCCGGACGAGCCGCCGATCGCGGCGCCCGAGCCCGCGCGCGACGAGGCGCCGCGCGCCGCAGCGCAGGCCGGCGAGGAGCGCTCGAAGGAGCGCGCGGCCTTGCCCGAGGAGTTCAACGCGCGCCACGTGCTCCTCGTCGAGGACAGCCGCGTCAACCAGCTGCTGATCCGCCGCATGCTCGAGGAGATCAACTACCAGGTCTCGGTCGCCTCCGACGGCCTCGAGGCGCTCGAGCGCGTCCGCACGACCCGCTACGGCGCGATCTTGATGGACTGCGAGCTGCCGCGCATGAACGGCTACGCCGCGACGCGGCTGGTCCGCGCGCTCGAGACGGGCCGCGGTCACCGGACGCCGATCATCGCGCTCACGGCGAACATCCTGCCCGGCGATCGCCGGCGCGCGCAGGAGGCCGGCATGGACGACTTCTTGACGAAGCCGGTCAACAGCGATCGCCTGGAAGCGACGCTGGCACACTGGCAGCGGCGTCTCGGGATCTGCTGACCCGAGGCTCCGCGAGCCGCTGCCTCCGCGGAGGCGATAAGCTCTGGGCGTGTCCGCGAGCGCCGAGCCGACCTCTCACGCCTTCATCACGGGGGACACGATCGCCGGCTCGACCGAAGGGGGTGGGGCCGCGCGCTCGCTGGGTGGCGACGCGCCCGAGCGCTTCGGGCGGTACGTGATCCTCGAGCGCGTCGGCGAGGGCGGGATGGGGGTCGTCTACGCGGCCTATGATCCGCAGCTCGAGCGCAATATCGCGATCAAGGTGCTGCGGGGCGGGAGCGCGCGCGCGGAGGAGCGTCACCGCCTGCTGCGCGAGGCCCAGGCGATGGCGCGGCTGTCCCACGCGAACGTCGTCGCGGTGCACGACGTCGGCACCGTCGCCGGCGCCGTGTTCGTCGCCATGGAATTCGTCGAGGGCGCGACCCTCGGCGACTGGCAGCGCGCTCAGGATCGCAGCTGGCGCGAGCTCGTCGAGATGTATGTTCAGGCGGCGCGCGGGCTGCACGCCGCCCACGTCGCTGGCTTGGTCCACCGCGACTTCAAGCCCGACAACGTGCTCGTCAGCCGCAGCGGGCAGGCCAAGGTCACCGACTTCGGGCTCGTGCGCGCGACCGGGGGCGGCGAGTCGCCGGAGGACGCGCGCGCGACCGGGGTCGAGGCGCCGGCGGAGCCCAGCAGCTCGTCCTCCTCGCTCGAGCACTCGATCACGCGCGCGGGCGCGCTGCTCGGCACGCCGGCCTACATGGCGCCGGAGCAGTTCCTCTCGCGCGCGACCGACAGCCGCACCGACCAGTTCAGCTTCTTCATCGCGCTGCACGAGGCGCTCCACGGCGCGCGCCCCTTCGCGGGCGAGAGCCACGGTGAGCTCGCGCTCAACGTGCTCGCGGGCCGCCGCGCGCCCCGGCCTCGGGGGCGCGCGCCCGCGTGGCTCTCGGCGGTCATCGATCGCGGTCTCGAGCTCGACCCCGACAAGCGCTGGCCGTCGATGGCGGCGGCGGTCGCCGCGTTGAGCCGCGACCCCGCGCGCGCGCGCAGGCGCGTGCTCATGGGCGCGGGGGTCGTCGCGCTCGTCGCGGGCGCGCTGTGGGCCCGCGAGCAGCAGCGCCGCGGCGCGTGTCAGGCTCGCGGCGACGAGCTCGCGCGCGTGTGGAACGCGGACGTCGACGCGGACGTCGCGGGGGCGCTCGCCTCCACGGGCGTCGCGTACGCCGACGACACCTGGGCGCGGGCGCGGGCGCGCCTCGAGCGCTGGGGCGGCGCCTGGCGCGAAGAATATGTCCAATCGTGCATGTCCGAAGACGCGGGCGCGGGGCGGCGCGCGTGCCTCGACCGGCGCCTCGACGAGCTGCGCGCGCTCCTGGAGGTCCTGACCGACGGCGGCGCGCCGGTCGTCGAGCGCGCGGTCGAGCTCGTCGCGGCGCTCCCAGAGCCCGCGCGCTGCGGGGATCCGCTGCGGAGCGCGGGGCTCCTCGAGCCGCCGCGGGACGCCGAGCAGGCCGCGCGCGTCGAGCAGGGGCGCGCTCGCCTGCGGCGCGCGCAGGCGCTGGACGAGGCCGGCGCCTACGCGCGGGGTCTCGAGCTCGCGCGGCCGGTCGTCGACGAGGCGGTCGCGCTCGCCTATGAGCCGCTGCGCGTCGAGGCGCGGGCGCTCGAGGGGGCGCTGCTCGGCGGCGCCGGGCAGCACGACGCCGCGATCGCGGCGCTCGAGGACGCGTACTTCGCCGCCGGCCGCGCCCGCCATGACGCGCTCTCGCTGCGCGCGGCGACCGAGCTCGTGTTCGCGAACGGCGTCGGCGCGGCGCGGCACGACGACAGCGCGCGCTGGGGCCGTCACGCCGAGATGCTGCTCGCGCGGCTCGGCCTCGGGGCCGCGCTCGAGCGCGCGGAGCTCGAGGGCAACCTCGGCGCGGCCGCGTTCGGGCGCGGCGACTTCGACGAGTCGCTGACGCGCTTCGAAGCCGCGCTGGCGATCGAGCGGCGGCTGCTCGACGACGGCCACCCACGGATCGCGCGGACGCTGGGCAACATCGGCAACGCCTACTACGGGCGCGGCGACTTCCCGCGCGCCGACGAGGTCCTGCGCGACGCGCTCGAGCGGCGCCGCGCCGCGCTCGGGCCTGATCACCCGCGCGTCGCCAACACGCTCAACACGCTCGGCGTCGTCGCGTACCGACAGCACGACCTGGAGCTCGCGCAGCGTCGCTTTGAGGAGGCGCTCTCGATCCGCGAGCGCGCGCTCGGCCCGAGTCACCCGGAGGTCGGCTTCGCGCACACGAGCCTCGGCTCCGTGCTGCACGCGCGCGGGGAGCTCGAGCGGGCGGAGCGTCACCAGCGGCGCGCGCTCGAGATCCTCGAGCGCGCGCTCGGCCCAGCGCACCCCGACGCGGCCACGCCCCACACCAACCTCGGCGCGCTCGCGCACGGGCGCGGCGACTACCGCGGCGCGCTCGAGCACTACGGGCGCGCGCTCGCGATTCAGGAGCGCGCGCTGGGTGCCGAGCACCTCGACGTGGCCACGACGGTCCTCAACCTCGCCGAGGCCCACGCCGAGCTCGGCGAGCCTGACGCGGCGCAGCGCGCCTATCAGCGCGCGCTGGCGATCCGCGTCCACAACCTCGGCGAGACCCACCCGGACGTCGGCGGCGTGCACGAGAGCCTCGGCGAGCTGCACCGCGAGCTCGGCGCGCACGCGGAGGCCGAGGCCGCGTTCCGGCGCGCGCTCGCGATCATCGAGCCCTCGCTCGGCGCGGAGCATCCCCAGGTCGGCGATGTGCTGCTCGGCCTCGGCGCGGTGCTGCTCGAGCGCGGACGTCACGAGGAGGCGGCGTCGCTGCTCGAGCGCGCGCTGGGAGCCCTCGAGACGCGGACGAGCAACCGGCTCCCGCTGGCGCGCGCGCGCGCTTCGCCCTCGCGCGGGCGCGGGCCGCCGGGGGCGACCGGACCTTGCGCGCGCGCTGGAGCTGGCGCGCGCGGCCGAGGCCGCGCTGCTCGAGCTCGGCGCGGCGGAGGAGCTCGGCGCGACCGAGGAGCTCGACGCGCTCCGGGCCTGGCTCGCGCGCCCCCGCTCGAAGCGCTGAGGTCGCGCGACGGCGCCGCGCGTCGTCAACGACCTAGTCCCCGAGACAGAGGCCGTCGACGCAGCGCAGCGCCTCGGCGCACTCCTGGTCCTTGATGCACCGCGGGCGGCACACGCCCTGGTCCCAGCCGAGCAGGACGTCGCCCGTGTGATGGCACAGCGCGCCCATGGGGCAGTCCCCGTCGACGACGCAGTAGCTCTCGCAGCGATTGCTGTCGAGGCACGTCGAGAGCGGCGCGTCGTCGCAGATCTCCCCGTCGGTCCCGTAGTACGCCTCCTCGAAGCTGCACTCGTCGGTGCAGCGCGCCAGCGCGACGCTGTAACCCTCGACGGGCTCGCAGCGCTCGCGCTCGCACTCCGAGTCCTCGACGCAGGGGGCGCCGAAGCCCTTCTTCTCCTCGCCGCACGCGACGGCGAGGAGCAGCGTCAGGACGAACACGACGCGCGGTCGCATGCCCCAAGGATACCAGGGGTGCAGGCGTCTCAGCGCGCGCGCTTCGGCTCGCCCCAGTAGCCCTCGAGCTCGACGCCCAGGCCGTCCACCGTCCGGTTGCACCAGGCGAAGAAGCCGGTGATCTGGTTGATGTCGAGGATCTGGCGATCGGCGAAGCCCGCCTCGCGCAGCGCGAGCACGTCGCGCCGCTCCATCTGACCTGGCGTGCGGGTCAGCTTGGCGACGTAGGTGATCATCGCCGCGTCCGCGGCGTCGAGCGCCGCGCCCTCGGGGTCGCGCTTGAACGCCTCGACCCAGTCTCGATCGTGCACCTCCGCGAGGAGACCCTCCCCGTGATGCTGCACTCAGTAATGGCACTCGTTGAAGCGCGACACCGCGACCGCGATCATCTCGCGCCGCCGCAGGCTCACGCTGCAGTCGCCGTGCATCACCCCGTTGTAGAAGCTCATCAACGCCCGCAGCGCGTTCGGGTTGAGGCTGTGGACCTTCGTGATGTTGTCGAGCGCGCCGCCGCGGCGGTTGACGCTCCCATAGACCTTGGCGACGTACCCTTCAGCCTCGTGCTCCGCGACGTGCTTGATCCACATGGGCGCTTCCTCCGGAGCCGCGAGGGTAGCAGACGCGGGGCGGTCACGGGTTGCGCGCTCGCCCTCGTCGAAGCACAGCCCGCAGTCGCTGGGGTCGTAGGGGTTGCTGCACCCCTCGCTCAGCGAGCACGCGCTGCAGGCGTCGAGGTTGTCGAGCGCGCGGTCGGGCGGGGTTCGGTAGATGTCGACGCGGCGGGTCTGCACGGTGCAGCACCCGAAGCCGTCGCGGCCGGACGTGGTGCCGGCGCGTCGCCGCGTGCGCGCGCGCGAGGACGGCCGCTGGCGTCAGGCTCAAGGGGCGCGGCGACGGCGACCGAGCGCGCCGAGCATCAGCAGCGCGCCTAGCCAGCCGCCGCTCGGCGCGGGTGAGTCGCTGGCGCACCCGCAGCCGTCGGCGGCCGCGTCGGTGTCGCCGTAGCCCGGCGGCAGCGCGCCGCTGTCGGTCTCGCCGAGCTCACACTGTCCCTGGATACATGTAGATCCCGACTCGCACGTCCCGCAGACGCCCCCACACCCGTCGTCGCCGCACATCAACCCCGCGCACTCCGGGACGCAGCCGTCGCTCGCGCCGCCCGACGTGGGGCCGGTGGGGTCGGCGGTGGGGTCGGTGGGGTCGGCGGTGGGGTCGGTGGGGTCGGTGGGGTCGGCGGTGGGATCGATGGGGTCGGTGGTCGGATCGGTCGGGTCGACGGCCGAGCACTGCCCGGCGCTACAGAACTGACCATCGGGACATGTCCCGCACTCGCCGCCGCAGCCGTCGTCGCCGCACTGCAGCCCGTCGCACGCGGGCTGGCACTCGCACACGCCCGCGACGCACGCCTCATTCCCGGCGCAGCTACCACAGGAGCCGCCGCAGCCGTCGTCGCCGCACACGGCGGCGCCGCAGCTCGGATCGCAATTGCAGCCGGCGCCGAGCTCCGGGCGCTCCGGCGTCCAGTCGGCGCACGCGCCCTGGGCCCCGATGCCGAGGGAGCCGGTCTCCGGGTAGAAGACGGTCTCGCCGCCCGAGTCCTCGAACACGAAGTAGTAGCGGTGGCAGCCCTGGCCGACGCCCGTGACCGTCGCCGTGTACGCGCCGTTCTCGGCCACGCCCCGCTCGAGGCTCATCGGCGTGCAGGTCCCGTCGACGTTGATCAGCGCGGTGTTCGGGGGCTGGTCGTCGTACCAGCTGGCCCACGCCTCGACGCTGGAGGACTGCCGCGGCCAGTGCGAGCCCGACGGGATCTTGTAGCCGGTGCCGCCGCTGCTGAAGTCGCCGACGTGGTAGCCGTCGACGCCGAAGCCGACGGCGCTGCCGGCGGTGAGCAGCAGCCAGCGGTGCCCGTTCTCGCCCGTGAACATGCACGCCGGGTCCGCGGTCGGCTCGTACAGCCACAGGTAGAACGCCTGGTTGGGGCTCGAGCCGCCGGCGATGATCTCCCCGAAGTAGCCGGCGCCGAACATGCCCACGCGGCTCTGCGCGCTCGTGCAGGTCGGGCTGCAGCCCGCCATGCCGCCGACGCAGGCGCACGCGGCCTCGCCCCCGCAGGTGTCCGGGTACTCGCTGGGCACCGTGTCGGCGAGCGTGCACGCCGAGGTGTGCGCGAAGAAGTTCATGCTCGACATGTTCGCGGCGTGAAACCTCGCGGCGCGGCTCGCCTCGTGCTTGTGGTACAGCGGCTGCTTCGGGCTGTAGCACGCCGCGTCCGCGCAGTTGTTCCCGCACTGCGCCATCTCGACCTGCGGATCGCAGCGCGCCCTGTTGGTCAGCTGGAGGTGCACGCGCTCCGCCCAGCTCGGGTGCCCGTCGACCTCCTCCCCCTCCGCGCGCGCCGCTCCCGGCGCGGCGGTCAGGAGGATCGCCGCGCACAGCGGGCCGGTCGTCGTGAGCGCGAGGATGGATCGGGGCGCGCGGCGTGGCATTCGGTGATCATGCAATATTTCGCCGAAACGTGACGCGCGCGTGGGCGCCCGCGCGCGCGCGAGATCGCGCGCTGGCGTCGCTCACTCGGGCGGTTCGAAGCTGTCGCACGCGAAGTCGATCACGCTGACCGCGTCGACGAAGAACGGCGTGTAGTCCGACGCGCAGACGCTCCCGATCACGCCGTATTCGAACATGGAGACGAAGCTCTGCAGCCGCGGCGCCGGCACGGCGCCGTCCATCTGCGGATCCACGTCCGCGGGGCAGAGCCCGTTGGGGAGGTTGCTGTCGCCGACCAGGCCGAGCGTGACGATCGCGCTCGCGTCCCCGCCCTTGCGCGCGACGAGGGCGCTGTACCAGTCGGCGGGCCCGCCCGGCGATCCGTTGTCGTTCTCGTCGTCCTCCTCGTCGGTGATGAAGGTCAGCACGAGGATCGCGTCGTCGCGCAGGAAGCCCTCGTTGCAGGCGCCCGGCGCGACCATCGCGGCGGAGATCGCCTCGCTCGCCGCGAGCATCGGCTTCTCCTTGCCGCTGCCGTAGGTGCCGACGTCGCCTACGCACTCGAAGGTCGCCTCGACGTCGGGCTGCGACGACTGCATGTAGCGCAGCCCGCCCGCGAGCCCGCAGTCGTCACCCACCGCGTTGTAGACCCTGCCGCCGCCGTACACGTAGTCGCACGGCCCGACGGGGAGGTCGTCGCACGCGAAGCCGCTGCAGGTCATGACCGAGCCCTTGCACTTGCTCGCGCAGCACGCCGGCGCCGGCGTGCAGTTGCAGACATCGCCGTTGCACATGTTGCTCAGCCCCGAGTCCTCACCGTTGTCGGTCGAGACCACCATGATGTGGAAGTCCTGCGCGGCGAGGGACTGGGTGATCGTGTCGATGAAGCCCGGGAACGACGCGATGACGTTGTCCTGCTCGTCGCTCATCGAGCCCGAGCTGTCGATGACGAACAGGAAGTCGACCTTCTGGCAGCCGCTCGCGGCGCTCGTCGTCGACGTCCCGGTCGGCTCGTCGCCCACGTCGAATTTCGTGCCGGGCGAGCTCGTCGCGACGGTCGCGCTGGCGCCGGTCTCGGTCCCGGTCGCGCTTGTGTCGGTCCCGGTCGCGCCCTCGGTCGCGCCGGCGCTCGCGGAGGTGCCTGCGGTGGTCGCGTCTGCGGTGGTCGGCGTCGTCTCGCTCCCGGACGCGTCGCTCGGCGCGCCGCAGGCGAGCGGGGTCGCGGTCGCGACGAGCAGCGAGAGCGCGGGCGCGAGCGCGCGGTGCTGTAACAACATGTCCCATTGTATCAACACGTGTGAACGCGCGCGCTCCTCGTCGCGCGCGCTCCTCGTCGCGCCGCGGCGCGCGACGGCGCCCGCTCAGCGCCCGCGTCGCGTCGGTCCCATGAGGCAGCCGAGGAACAGCCCGAACTGCGGCATCGGGGCCAGCTCGCCCTTACCGACGCTCCAGCCGACACGCGTCATCAGGCCGAACAGGCCGAGCAGGCGCCCCACCGGCGCGCGCCCGAACGCGAAGCCGAAGCGCGCCTCGACCTCGACGACGGGCGAGAGATCGAGCAGGAACGCCGCGCCCGCGCCGATCGAGAGGTAGCGCCGGGGCGCCGCGTCGCCGCCGACCCGCGTCGCCATCAGGTGGTGACGGTGGGTGAGGCGGCCGTCGTGGAAGCGATCGGCGAGGCCGGCGGAGCCCGTGACCTGATAGCCGAGCGTCCAGCGGCGGTCCGGTCGCGACGCGGGGAGCACGAAGCCGAGGTAGAGCGGCAGCTCCTGTGACGGCGCGTAGCTGATGCCGAACGTCACCGCGGGCAGCACCGAGAACGCGACGCGCCCGTTGAGCTCGCGCCCGCCCCAGCCGTAGCGCTGCGGCTCGCGTCGCGGCTGCGGGGACGCGCTCGGGGCGGGGCGGGGCGTCGCGCTGGGCAGCGGCGCGCCGGTCTCCGGATCGAGCGGCGCGCCGCCCTGGACCACGGCGGGGCGGGGCGGGGCGGTCGGCTGGGGAGGCGCCGGGGCCACGGTCGGTGGGGACGGCTGTGGCCCCGGCTCGGGCGCTCGCGTCGGAGCCGCGGACGGCTCCACGGGAGGTTCGGGGGGAGCTTCGAGCTGAAGATCAGGAGGAGGTTCAGGCGGCTGCGCGGGCGCAGAGGCGGGCGGCTGCGCGGGCGGCTGCGCGGGCGCGAGCTCGAGCGCTTCGGCGCGGGAGAGCCCGAGCCCCAGGAGCGCGCTCGCGAGCGCGCTCACGGACGGCGTCCTCGCGGACGTCGGCGCCCGAGCGCGAGCGCCCCCGCGAT
The DNA here is from genome assembly GCA_020633295.1 of Myxococcales bacterium. GTDB lineage: Bacteria > Myxococcota_A > Polyangia > Nannocystales > Nannocystaceae > JACKDW01. The sequence continues at coordinate 525,736 of JACKDW010000003.1, forward strand.
CAGCCACAGCGCCAGCCCCGACCCGCCGCGCGTCACGCTGCAGCCAGAGGAGGGGACGTACACGCACGAGAGCTCGAACGCGTCGGGGTCGACGACCGTCTCGGAGGCGTCGTCGTCGGCCGCGTAGAACACGAACTCGATCGGCGCCTCGGTGTACTCGATGTGGAGCTCGCCGTCGTTATTACCTGTCTTATCAATCAGGTAGGTGGTGGACTCGGTGCGGATCTCGAGCAGCGCCCCGGCCTCGGCGAAGAAGTTGCCGAGCTCGCTCACCGCGGCCCGCTTGCAGTTGTGCTCGTCGTCCGGGTCGAAGATGATCTCGACGCGCGGGGATGGGCGCGGGAGGCCCTGGGCCGCGATCACGTTGCCGCGCGTGCGCAGCATCACCGGGGTGCCCTCGAACAGCGACGACGCGACGCACTGCACGGCGTAGACCGAGCCGGGCAGCAGCTCCGCGGCGGGGACCAGGCGGAGCAGCGCCTGGCGCGTCGTCTGCGTGTTGTACAGGAGGCAGCGCGCGTCGAGCTCGAGCTCGCCCTCGATCGTCACGTCGACGGTGTCGAGCACGCTCACGAGCTGACAGCCCTCGCTCGGGGCCGCGGGCGGCTCGTCGCAGGGCACGAAGAACCACGGCCGGGCGTCGACGGGGAGCCCGGGCGTCTCGTCGATCGACGCGAAGCTGTCCTGACTGCGCTCGTCGAGGCTGAAGCTCACGAAGGGGCCCTCGTCCTCGGGCGCGCGCTCGACGAACAGCGGCGAGGCGGGCAGCCTGATCCCCGGCGCCCCGCACGGCGCGGTCGCGGCCGCGGCCGCCTTCGGCGCGAGCACCAGGGGCGCGGCGAGCAGCGCGACGAGCCAGCGCATACGCGAACCATCGTACGGAGCGCGCGCGTCGACGCCAACCACCGCCTGGGGAGCCCGGCGCCCAGGTACTGTCCTTTGTACCAGGCGGACGCGCCCGCGCGGCGCCCCGGCTCAGCGAGCGTCCGCGCGCCAGCGGTACTCCACGCGCAGCGGCAGGTGATCCGAGGGCTCGTCGCGCGAGGGCATGGGCGTGTCCCGCTCGAGGCGGGGCAGCGAGCATGGCCTCGGGGACAGCGATTGCGGCGGGATCAGCAGGTAGTCGAGCTTGCGGCGGCGCCCGCCGATGTTGACGGTGTCCCAGGGTCGCTGCGCGCGGCAGCTCAGCACGAAGCCGCGCATGAGCGCGGCCTCCAGCACGACGCTCTGCGAGAGCGCGTTGAGGTCCCCGGCGATGATCCACGTCGCGTCGGCGGGGCGCAGCGCGAGCAGCTCGAGCAGCTGCAGGCGGCCGAGGTGCTCGGCCTCGGGGACCTCGCGCCCCTGCCAGCGCAGGTGGGTGCACGCGATCGTCAGCGCGCGGCCCGAGACGAGGTCCTCGCAGTCGACGATCAGCGCGAGCTGATCATCCCCGCGCTCGCGGGCCTCGTAGTGCAGCGCCCGGGAGCTGCGGACGCGGAAGCGCGCGCGCCGGACCAGCACGGAGGCGCCGTCGGGTCGCCCGCGCTTGCCCTCGTAGAGCGCGACGTAGGCGTCACCGAGGCGCTCGGCGATCGCGGCGTGGGCGTCGGGCTCGACCTCTTGCAAGCACAGGATGTCCGCGTCGAGGTCGGCGATCCGGTCGAGCAGTCGCCGCCGGCGCGCGCCCGCCTCGAGGGCGTGTTCGGGTGATCTGGGGTAGCGGTCGCGCCGGACGTAGGCCTGCGCGAGCACGTTGTAGGTGACCACCGAGAAGCCGGCGTGCTCGCCGTGCTCCCCGTCGGTGCGTTGGTTCATCGTCATGCTCGTAGTAAACGGTCGGTCGCCGGCCGAGGACAGGACAGGATCTCGGACAGGCGCGCCCGCGCGCGTCGCTCCAGCGGAGTCGCGTTCGGACCGTCTCGCGCGCGCTGGGCGTGCGCGCGCGCGACGTCGGTCAGGCGAACCCGACGCTCTCCAGGCTCGACGCGGGGATCGGCTTGATCGCCTGCAGCACCCACTCGCGGTCGACCGGGTAGCTCGTGTACTCCCGCCGGCTGGGGCTCCACACGATCACGCGGCCGCGGCGGAAGTCGAAGCTCGCGAGCAGGTCGGCGGAGATCGGGTGCGTGTTCTGGACCCACTCGGGATCGTCGAGCGGCTCGCCCTCGATCAGCGGGCAGGCGGTGAAGTCGATCTCGTGCGTGGGGTTGAGCGCGGCGTCGAGCCGCAGCACGCGGCCGCCGCCCGTGTCGGTCAAGACGTAGCCGTCTTCGAAGGGGAACACGCTGTGCGGGCACACGAGGTCGCTCGCGATCATCGTCGCGGCGCCGGTCTCGCGATCGACCGAGACGGCCTCGCCGGTCTGCCAGAAGGTCATGAGCACGCGCGAGCCGTCCGCCGAGTAGTAGGCGGAGTTGATGAGCTTGAAGCGCTGCCACACGAGCAGGCCCAGGCGCGCGGGCGCGTCGACCAGGTCGACCTCGTGCAGCCACACCTCGCCCGCGCCGGGGCGCTCGCGGGCCTCGACTCGCGCGTTGGCTGTCTCAAAGTCCAGGCGCTCGACGTGCGCGTCGGCGGGCAGCGGCGGCGGCGGGTCACCCCGGTCCATCAGCGTGATCCCGTGCTCGTTCGTGTGCATCCCGTGCCGCCACGGGCACCACTCCCACGTCGCCTCACCGGAGGGCAGGTGCAGCTCGATCACGCGGTCGAGCCCGGTCACCGCGATGAGCGCGCGCTCCGGATCGCGGGGGTGCAGCTGCATCGTGTGCACGTTGAACAGGCCCATCGCGCGCCCGCGGGAGCGCGCGGTCGTCAGCGTGCGCCGCAGCTCGCCGCTCGCGAGGTCGACGACGCGCACGCGCGTGTCGTCGTGCAGCGCGAACAGCCCCAGCGCGCCGTGGCTCGTGAAGTCGTAGGGCTCGAGGCCGGTGAGGTTGAGCCGGTGCGAGTCGTCGCCCTCGAGCAGCGCGCCGAGCCGCCCGAAGCGGATGAAGCCGTCGAGCGAGCGCCGCATCTCGCGGAACACGCCGCCGGCCTGGATCGTGTCGCGCTGCCGTCGATAGCGGGCGCGTCGGTAGCTCCCGCCCTCCTCGGCCTTGGCGATCAGCACGATCGGGAGCTCGCGCCCCAGGTCGCGGACCTCGCGAAATGACGCCCGGAGGCTCAGCTTGATCGGGGCTCCGTGGACGTGGGGATCGTGAACGGCGGTGCTCATCGTGTGCTCCTCAGCGCGTGGGCGATCTCGTCGTGATCCGAGAAGGGGATCCGCCGTCGCCCGATCTGTTGGTACGTCTCGTGCCCCTTGCCGGCGAACACGACGGTGTCGCCCGGGGCGGCGTGCCTCAGCGTCCACGCGATCGCGGCCGACCGGTCCAGCTCCACGTGGGTGGGCGCGCGGCGCATCCCGGCGCGGATGGCCTCGACGATCGTCGCCGCCGACTCGCTGCGCGGGTTGTCCGAGGTGAGCACGACCTCGTCCGCGAGCTCGCTGGCGACCTCGCCCATCGGGCCGCGCTTGCCCTGGTCTCGATCGCCTCCGCAGCCGAACAGCACCCACAGCCGCCCCGACGTCAGCGGACGCATCGCGCCGAGCACGGTGCGCAGCCCGTTCGGCGTGTGCGCGTAGTCGACGACCAGCGCGAGCCCGCGGTCGTTGGCGATCGTCTGCGTGCGCCCGGCGGGGCCCCGCGCGTGGGCGACCGCGTCGCAGGCCGCGTCGAGCGGTACATCCAGCGAGAGCAGCACGCCGATCGCGGCCGCCGCGTTCTGGGCGTTGTATCGCCCCGGGAGTCGGCACCGCAGCGCCGCGCGCCCGACCGGCGTGTGGAGCTCGGCCGCGCAGCCCTCGAGCGTGTAGCGCGGGTCGACGACGCGGAGATCGGCGTCTGGCGCGAAGCCGTACGTCCAGCGATCCGCGGGCGCGCGCATCGACGTCCACGCCGGCGCGTCGGCGCACAGCAGCGCGCGCGGCCAGCCGCCGCGCGGCCGCAGCAGCTCGTCGAACAGCCGCGCCTTCGCGGCGGCGTAGACCTCCATCGTCCCGTGCACGTCGAGGTGGTCGCGCGTGAGGTTGGTGAACACGCCCATGTGAAACGGCACCGCGTCGACCCTGCGCGAGCGCAGCGCGAAGCTGCCGATCTCCATCACCGCGACGTCACACGACGCGCGCAGCATGCTCGAGAACAGCGCGTGCAGCTCCGGCGGCTCCGGGACCGTGCGGCTGAGCGGGTGGGGCGCGCCCGCCAGGAACGCGCCGAGCGTGCCGGTGCGGGCGACTCGCCGCCCGAGCCGGGTCAGCGCCGCGTCGATCAGCGTCGTCGTCGTGGTCTTCCCGTCGGTCCCCGTGACCCCGATGATCGGGAGGCGCTCGGCCGGGCGCCCCGCGAGCTCGGCCGCGAGGGTCGAGAGCGCGAGGTTGGCGTCGGCGACCCGGAGCACCGGCGCCCCGCTGGCGGCGACGCCGGGACGGTCGACGAGGAGCGCGGCCGCGGGTGTCTTCGCGGCCAGCAGCGCGGGCTCGTGATCGGCGTACCACTCATGCGCGCCGACGCCGATCACGTCGGGCGCGAGCGCGTCGGCGCGATGGGTCACGGCGCGGATCGACCGCGTCGCCAGGTGCGCGGGCGCGCGGACGCCCACGCACGAGAGGAGCGCGCCGAGCGGGCGCGCAGCGTCGGCGCGCTCAGGCGACGTCATCGCCTCTCCCGGGTGTCGCAACAAGGCATCGCCGCCTCCGTCGCGCGATCGCATCCAACCGTCGTGCCGATCAAGCGCGCCTCTTATAGGTCACGCCGCGCGCGGGTGGCAATCGTCGGTCGAGGCGCGTGCACATACAAATTCGCGCGCGCGCTCGCGAGCGCACTTTCGACCAGCTTCGATCTCCGCGTACTCTCGCGCGTCACGACGTCATCGCGATTTGTGACCAGCTCGACGCGCCTGTTCGGGTACTATCTTTCGTCGTCGCGTTCGTCGACACATTCGTCCTCGTGTAGGTGCATCGAGATGCCGCCACGATTTCTCGCCCTCGGTGACTCGTACACCATCGGGGAGGCCGTCGACGCGGCCGCTCGCTGGCCTTCGCGGATCTGCGCCCGCCTCCTGCTCGAGCGCGCGATAGGCCCCGTTCGGCCCGAGATTATCGCCATGACCGGGTGGAGCGTGCTCGAGCTCAATCACGCGATCGACCTCGCGCGGCCGGCGGGCGCCTGGGACGTCGTCAGCCTATTAATCGGGGTCAATGATCAATATCGCGGCGGGTCCGCGCGCGCGTACGGGCCGGCGTTTCGCGCGACGCTGCGGCGCGCCGCCGAGCTCGCGGGCGGGTCCGCCTCGCGCGTCATGGTGCTCTCCATCCCGGACTACGGCTACGCGCCGCACGGCGCGGCGCGGCGCGTGATGATCAGCGCGGCGCTCGACGCCTTCAACGCCGAGAGCCGCGCGGCCGCGCGCGAGCTCGGGGCGCGCTACGTCGACATCACCGAGTGCTCGCGACAGGCGCGCGCCGACTGGATCGCGCCCGATCAGCTGCACCCCTCCGCCGCGCAGCACGAGGCGTGGGCGGGGTTGATCTACCCGGTGTTCGACGCGATCGTGCGTCAGCGCCCGACCGCGCGCGCGTCGGCGCTGGCGTCGGCGCGTCACCACGGCGACCGCAGGAGCACTCGTTGACACACTCGACCTCATCGCTTGATCTCACCGGCCGCGTCGCGCTCGTGTTCGGGGCGTCGCGCGGGATCGGCCGCGCCACCGCGCGCCTGCTCGCGCGTCGCGGCGCGCTCGTGCACGTGCTCGCGCGCCGCCGCGCGCCGCTGGAGCAGCTCGCGCGCGAGCTCGCCGACGAGGGCGGCCTCGTCCGCGCCCACGCCGTCGATCTCGACGAGCTCGACGACGTGCGCCGCGTCCTCGAGTCGCTGCTGCGCGAGACCCCGGCGCACATCGTCGTGCACAACACCGGCGGCCCCAAGGGAGGCGCGCTCGTCCACGCGGAGCTCGCCGAGCTGCAGGCCGCGCTCGCGCGCCACCTGTTCTCCGCGCACACGATCCTCCGCGCCGTGCTGCCCTCCATGCGCGACGCCGGCTACGGCCGCTGGATCAACGTGCTCTCGACCTCGGTCCGCGAGCCCATCCCCAACCTCGGGGTCAGCAACATCGCGCGCGCCGCGATGGCCTCGTGGACCAAGACGCTCGCCGGCGAGCTCCCGCCCGGGGTCACGATCAACAGCGTGCTGCCCGGCTTCACCGACACCGATCGGCTCCGCGAGCTCGCGGCGGCCCGCGCGGCGCAGAGCGGCGCGACCGTCGAGGACGTGCGCGCGCAGTGGGTCGCGCAGGTGCCGGAGGGGCGCCTCGCCCGGCCCGAGGAGACCGCCGAGGCCATCGCGTTCTTGGCCGCGCCCGCAGCCGCCTACATCCGGGGTCACAGCCTCCCGGTCGACGGCGGCCGGCTGCGCTCGATCAGCTGAGGCGACCCGACCCGCGAGGACCGCGTGATGCGCTACGACGTGTTCTTCTCGATCTCGCAGACGTCGGTCGACGGGCGCGTCCCCGCCGAGGCGGACATGTTCCGCAGCTTCTTTCAGCAGGTCGAGCTCGCCGACGCGCTCGGCTTCGGCGTGGCCTGGGTCGCCGAGTCGCACCTGTCCTCGCAGACACAGAAGCGCAACCGCCGGCCCGTGATCCCGCACTGGGAGGGGGAGGTCGGGCTCAACACCGACATCCTCCAGCTCGCGGCCCGCGTGTTCGCCCGCACGCGGCGGATCGAGGTGGGCTCCGCGATCGCCAACATCCTCTGCATGGGCGGCCCCGTCGCCCACGCGGAGCGCCTGGCGACCTTCCTCACGCTCCACGGCCTCGAGCCGAGCGAGCGCCGCCGGCTCCACTTCGGCTTCGCCTCCGGGCGCTTCTCGTTCATGAACGAGGCCTCCGGCGTCACGCCGCGCGACGCGGTCGAGGAGGCCGCGTGGCCCGCCCTGAGGGGCTTTCACCTCAAGGAGGCTGCGGAGATCTTCCTGCGTCTGCTCGCCGGCGAGGAGCTCGCGTCCGAGGACGTCACGCGCAGGCGGATGACCCGCGAGAGCTTCCGCTCCGACGCGGACTGGCGGCGGGTGCAGGCCGCCGCCGTGGACCGCGACCGCCTGCGGGCGCCGCCCGACGCGATCGCGGTACAACCACGCTGGGAATTCGAGCGCTTGAAGATCGTCCCCCAGGAGTTTCGCCGCGTGCTGCTGCAGCTCGTCATCGGCTCGCACGACGCCGAGATCCAGGACTTCGTCAACACGCTCGCGCCGGTGCAGGTCTTCAACCTCTCGATCACCCGCCCGGAGGTCATCGAGGCCACGCACCGGCGCATGGCGGCGCGCTACCACCCGCGCGGAGGCGGATGGACTCGGGGACATATGCCGCGGACCGCGTTCGTGTTCCTCAACCACGAGGCCGGGCTGAGCCCGGCGCAGCAGAGCGCCGCCGCGCGCCGCGAGGCCGAGCGGGCGCTCAGCGCCTACTGGCGCGCGCTCGAGGGGACGCTCGACCCCGAACGGGTCGCGCGCGCGGCCGACAACGCGCTCGTCGGGAACGCGGACGAGGTCGCCGCGCAGCTCGTCGCGCGCTTCCACCCCGAAGATCGCCTGATGCTGTGGTTCGACTTCTTCAACCACGACTCCGCGCGAGTCTGTCGCAACATGTCCGCGTTCATGGGCGCGGTCGCCCCGCGCGTGCGCGCGCTGCTGGAGGCTCGCCCGTGACCGAGTCGCGCTACTCCGCCGTCGCGCCCGGCAAGCCCGGCAGCGCGCTCTACCCCGAGTCGGCGCTCGGCCGACGGCACGACGGGATCGCCACCGGGCGCGACGTCGCGTGGGAGCCGCTCGTCGACTACCGGCGCAACGACGTCTCCGAGACCACGATCCACGGCGCGGTCGCCTGGGCGCACGGCGACGAGGTGATCCACTCCTTCGGCGGCAACGTGCTCTGCTACGGCCGCAGCATGATGAAGCCCTTCACCATGAAGGTCTTCGCGCGCGAGCTCGACCCCGTGCTCTCGCCCGCGCAGAAAGCGATCACCTGCGCCTCGCACAACGGGGACACCGAGCACGTCGCGACGGCGCAGTCGATCCTCGCGGAGGCCGAGTGGGGGTTGATGCTGACGCCGCTCGACGTCCCGCTGGTGCAGTTCGGTCGCCAGGTCCGGCGGCCGCGGCGCTGGTATCACTGCTGCTCCGGCGAGCACGCGGGGATCCTGCGCGGGTGTCGGCTCAAGGGGTGGTCGCGCGTCGGCTACACGCTGCCCCAGCACCCGATGTTCTCGGCGTACCTCGACGTCCTGCGCCGGACGCTGGGGCCGCGCTGGGAGCCGCTCCGCGTCGCGCGGGACGGCTGCGGGCTCCCGACCACCAGCAACACCGTCAACGAGCTCGCGCTGCTCTACGCGGGCCTCGTGCGCGAGCGCGAGGCCGACTGGATCTGGGCGAGCATGACAGCCCACCCCGATCTGGTCGGGGGCTTCAACCGTCTCGACAGCTCCATCCTCAAGGCCTGCGGCGGCCGCGTGATCGCGAAGGAGGGCGCCGACGGGCTGCTCGGCCTCGCCGTCGAGCACCCGGACTACCCCCGCGGGCTCGGGATCGTCGTCAAGATCGCGCACGGCTGGAACCCGCAGGCCACGTGGTACATCGCGCGCGCGATCCTCGGGGTGCTCGGCTTCGAGCTGCGCAACCCGTACCCGCTCCACCGCCAGAAGGCCTTCATCGTGCCCGGCGTGGTCCCGCCGGGGTACGTCGCGCGCCTCGAGTCCCACCCGACGTGGGACGAGTGGGACCCCGATGATGATCGCTGGCGCTACGACTATCACCCGTACGCCGCGCGCGGCTTCGGTGAGCTCCCATGACGGTTGTTCCATCGCTCGTTCCATCGGCGACCCCGCGCTCCAAGACCCCCGGGGCGCCCGCGATCCCGCGCGGGCAGAACCTCATCGGCGGCGGCTTCTGTGACGCGCGAGACGGCGCGACGCTCCCGGTCATCGACCCGGCGCGCGATCGCCTGCTCACGACGATCCCCGCGTCCGGGGCCGCCGACGTCGACGCGGCGGTGGCCGCCGCGCGCGACGCGTTCCCGGCCTGGAGCGCGAGCGCCACGGCCGAGCGCGCTGACCTGCTCGACGCGGTGGCCGACGCGATCGAGCGGCGGCTCGGCGAGCTCGCGCTGCTCGAGTCGCTCGACAACGGCAAGCCGGTCTCGCTGGCGCGCGCGGTCGACATCCCGCGCGCGGTCGCGAATTTCCGCTTCTTCGCCGGCGCGGTCCGGCACCAGCAGACCGCCTGTCACCCCATGGACGGCGACGCGCTCAACTACACGCTCCGGCGCCCCGTCGGCGTGTTCGGGCTCATCACGCCGTGGAACCTCCCGCTGTACCTGCTGTCCTGGAAGGTCGCGCCCGCGCTCGCGATGGGCAACACCGTCGTCGCCAAGCCGAGCGAGCTCACGCCGCTCACCGCGACCGCGCTCGCCGGGATCCTCCAGGAGCTGGGCGCTCCCGCCGGCGTCTTCAACTTGGTGCACGGCCGCGGGCATGAGGCCGGGCAGGCGATCGTCGAGCACCCCGATGTCCGGGGGGTCAGCTTCACCGGCGGCACCGCGACGGGGGCGCGCGTCGCCGCCGCGGCCGCGCCGATGTTCAAGAAGCTCAGCCTCGAGCTCGGCGGCAAGAACCCCACGCTCGTGTTCGCCGACTGCGAGCTCGACGAGGCGGTCCGCGGCGCGGCGCGAGCCGGCTTCGCCAATCAAGGGCAGATCTGCCTGTGCGGCAGCCGAATCCTCGTCGAGCGCCCGATCTATCGCCGCTTCGTCGACGCGCTCGTCGAGGAGGCGCGCGCGCGGACGCCGGGCGACCCGCAGGATCCCGCGACGGGCTTCGGGGCGCTGGTCAGCGCGGCGCATCGCGACAAGGTCGCGCGCTACGTGGCGCTCGCGCGCAGGGACGGCGGCGTGCTCCTCTGCGGCGGACGAGCGCCCGAGCTCCCGGGCGAGCTCGCCCGCGGCGCGTTCTATGAGCCCACCGTCATCGACGGACTCTCTCCCGCCAGCGAGACCGCGACCGAGGAGATCTTCGGGCCGGTCGTCACCGTGCACCCCTTCGACGACGAGCGCGAGGCCGTGCGGCTCGCCAATTGCGTGCGCTACGGCCTCGCCGCCTCGCTGTGGACCCGCGACCTCGCGCGCGCGCACCGGGTCTCCGCGCAGCTCGCGAGCGGCATGGTGTGGGTCAACACGTGGCTCCTGCGAGACCTCCGCGTGCCCTTCGGCGGCATGAAGGACTCCGGGGTCGGGCGCGAGGGCGGACGCTTCTCGCTCGAGTTCTTCTCCGAGAGCCGCAACATCTGTATCAAGCTCTAGCAGCCGCGCGCAGGAGTCGAACCATGACCCAGGGACGCATCGTGGCGGGGGCGCTCGCGCCCCACCCCCCGCACCTCATCTACGCCGAGAACCCGCCGCAGAACGAGCCGAGGGCCGAGTGCGGGTGGGAGACGCTGCGCTGGGGCTACGAGCGGCTGCGCCGTGATCTCGCGGCGCTCGAGCTCGACGTCATCGTCGTGCTCTCGCCGCACTGGCAGACCTACGTGGGCACGCACCTGCTCGGCGTGCCCGCGTTCAAGAGCCTGAGCGTCGACCCGATCTTCCCGCACCTGTTCCGCTATCACTACGAGCTCACCGTCGACGTCGAGCTCGCCGAGGCCGTGCACGACGCCGGGCGCGCCGCCGGGCTCGAGATGAAGATGATGCGCAACCCCGACTTTCGGGTCGACTACGGCACCATCGTCTCCTGTCACTTGGTCCGCCCCGACTGGGCGCTCCCGATCGTCTCGATCTCCTCGAACCGCGCCAGCAGCTACTACAACGTCGACGTCATGCAGGAGCAGGCCAAGGCGCTCGGGCGCGCGACCGCCGAGGCGATCCGCGCGAGCGGGCGCAGGGCGCTCCTGCTCAGCAGCTGCTCGCTCAGCCACCGCCACTTCGTCACCGAGAGCGAGCTCCCGGAGGACATGTCCCGCGAGCACATCACGCATCACGGCCTGTACCTGTGGGACATGGAGCTGCTCCGCATGATCCGCAGCGGGCGGACGCGCGAGCTCGTGGACGTGATGCCCGAGTTCATCGCGCAGGCCATCGGCGAGACCGACTCGGGCGCGCTGACCTGGCTGCTGAGCGCGCTCGACTACCCGGAGGTGCCCGGCGAGGTCTACGCCTACGGCACCGTGATCGGCACCGGCAACGCGGTCGTGGGTTGGCTCCCCGAGGAGGCGCGCCGATGACCAGCCCCGTCACGCTCGGCCTCATCGTCCCGGGGCTCCCGCAGCCGCTGCTCTGCCCCGAGCAGAACCCCGGGTGGCAGTCCGTGCGCGACGGCTTCGCGCGCGCGCGCGTGGCGATCGAGTCCGCCGCGCCCGACGTCCTCGTCGTCTACAGCACCATGTGGCCGTCGATCCTCGGTCACCAGGTCCAGGCGCTGCCGACCCTGGAGTGGGTCCACGTCGACGAGCTGTTCCACGACCTCGGCTCCATCCGCTACCGCTTCGAGATCGACGCCGCGCTGGCCGGCGCCGTCGTCGACGCGGGCGTCGCCCGCGGGCTGAAGGTGCGCGCCACCGCCTACCACGGCTTCCCGGTCGACACCGGCTCGGTCGTCGCGCTCACGCTGCTCAACCCGGACAACGCGCGCAAGGCCGTCATCCTGAGCTCCAACGTCTACTCCGACCGCGCCGAGACGGTCGTCTACGGGAAGGCGCTGGTCGACGCGCTCGCGGCCCAGGGCAAGACCGCCGCGGCGATCTGCGTCACGACGCTGTCCAATCGACTCCACACGCGCTTCATCGATCCTCGCGAGGATCGCGTCCACTCGCAGAAGGATGACGAGTGGAACCGCAAGCTGCTCGAGTTCCTCGGCGAGGGGCGGCTCGAGGACACCGCGCAGCTCTCTCGCACGATCCACAAGCAGATCCGCGTGCGCAAGGTCGTCAACTTCAAGAGCCTGTGGTGGCTCTCGTCGGTCATGGGCGCCCACAACCGGTACACCGGCGAGGTCTACGCGTACGCGCCGATCTACGGGACCGGCGCGGCCGTCGTCGCGCTCACGCGCGACGTCGCCGGGGCCGGTGAGCGCGAGTTTGATGAGGCCGACGTCGAGGTGTACCAGGGCGACCGCAACGTGCTCGCGGGCCCCACGACGTCGCCGCCGCGCCCGGGGGCGGCTCCCACCGCGACGACGGGCTCTCGCGAGACGACCGCGCCCGCACCCGTCGCGCGCGTCGGCGCGGCGACCGTCGAGCAGCGCCGCCCGGAGCCCGCGGAGGCGGTCCGCACGAGCGCGGCGCCCAGGCCGGTCGGCCCCTATCCGCACGCGCGCCGCGTCGGCGAGCTGCTGTTCCTGTCGGGCATCGGCCCGCGGCAGGCCGGCACGGACGCCATCCCCGGGGGACCCACCCGCGGGCTCGACGGCGCGCCGCGGGACTACGACGCCGGCGCGCAGACGGAGGCGGTGCTCGAGAACATCAGGGTCATCCTCGAGGCCGCCGGCTCGAGCCTCGACAAGATCGTCGATGTCCAGGTGTTCTTGATCGACATGGATCGCGACTTCGCCGCCTTCAACCGCGCCTACACCGAGCGCATGGCCGGCGTCGGCGCGACGCGTACGACCGTCGCCGTGCGCGCCCTGCCGACGCCGATCGCCGTCGAGATGAAGGTGATCGCGCTCCCGTGACGGCCGCGCGTCTCGGTCTCGTTCACGGGGTGAGCTGGCAGATGCCGAGGAACTCGACCTGCGGGTCCTCGAACGCGATGCAGTCGTAGTCGCCGCCGAGGTGCTCGCACGCGCCCTGCAGGTTCGTCAGGCAGTACTGGTTCTCCAGGATCGGCACGTCGAGGAAGGCGTCGTTGTTCGCGGGATCCTCGGCGCCCGTGATGAGCACCGCGTCGATCCGCGGGGTGGGCCCGTCGGAGTAGCGGACGGTGACGAGCGGCAGCGCCGGGGTGGGCAGGGGGTCGGGCGTGGTCGGCGGGGCCGAGTAGTCGGAGGGCGCGTCGTCGGCGGGAGCGTCGAGCTCGATGATGAGGCCCAAGAGCGGCGCGCCGTGGTCCGAGGACGGCACGGTGAAGTCCGTGGACGCGACCGCGCCGCGCTCGCCCGCGAGCGTCGCGGTGATGGCGAGTCCGCCGGCGGCGTCGCAGCGGTCGCACGCCGCGAACTCGAGCTCGTCGTCGCCGTGGAGCACGCGCACCGTGCCCTCGTCGCGGAGCAGCGCGAGCGCGTCGCGGTCGAGCGCGACGCGAGCGTCGCGGCTGGTCTCGTAGGTCAGCTCGTCGTCGGCGTCGCAGGCCGCCAGCGAGATCGAGGTGACAAGGAACAGGGCGATGGTGCTGATCGTCTGGGTCTTCATGATGGCTACGCTCTCGTTTCGTCGCGTCGTTGCACTCCTCCGAGTCCGGACCCGCTGGCGATCGATCGGCGCTGGACGTGAATTTTCGTCAACGCGAGGCGCCTACAGCGAGCCCGCGCGCCGCGGTGTGGGCCCGAGGAGCGGTGGGGCGACCCCCTAGCGATCACGCGCGCGCGCTGGCGGCCGAGAGCGCCCGCAGGCGACGCGGCGCGCCTATACTCTCGTGGATGTCGGTGACGACGCAGCCGCTCGAGCCGCCCCACGGGTGCACGTGGCGGCGCTTCCTCGAGGCGCACGCGGCCGCTCACGGGGGCTGGACCGCGCTCACGGATCTGCTGATCCATCGCGCGCGCGGGCTCGTCGAGCTGCCCGAGGATCCGCAGTCCATCGAGCGCGGGCTGCGGCGGCTCGCGGGCCGCGGGAACGCGCCGGGGGGTCAGTACGGCCGCTGGGCGCTCCGCTTCCTCGGCGTGCCCACGCCGCTGATGCAGACCGCGCGCTGGATGGGGCAGTACCACAGCCGCTTCAGCGACCTCCCGGCGTCGATGTGCGAGGCGCAGCTGTGGCTGTGGGATCGCCCGCCGATCTGTGAGTCGCGCGCGGCCCCGTGGATTCACCTCGGCCTCGCGTCGGTCGCCATGCGTCGCGGTCGCGAGGACGGCGCGCGCGCTCGGCTCGCGCGCGCGCTGCCGCTCGTCGACGAGGATGAGCAGGCGCGCGTGGAGGCGCTGCTGCTCGCGGCCCGCCTCGCGAGCGCGGGCCCGCTCGGAGACGTCCTCCCGGACCCCCTGCGCGAGCTCTCGCGCGCCGAGCTGCTCGCGCGCGTGGAGGCGCTGCTCGACGCGCTCGCGCCGGGGCCGGCGCGCGCGTGCTACGAGGCGCGCTGGCTCGATCAACGCGCCTACGCGGCGCTGCACCCCCCCGGCGGCGCGCCGCTCGACGAGGCGCGCCTCCGAGGCGCGCGCCAGCTCTACGCCGCGATCGCGTCGGGCACGGGGATCGCGTTCGTCGAGTTTCGCCGCAGCCACGGCCTGGCCTACTGCGCGTGGCGGCTCGGCGAGCTCGAGCGCGCCCGCGCCCTCGCGCGCGCCGCGTGTGAGCACGCCGGCGACGGCGGGCTGATCCGCTTCCGCGCGATGGCGCTGCGGCTGCTCGCCCGCCTGAGCGCCGACGACGAGGCCGCGCGCCTGCGGGAGCGCGCCGATCGGCTCGCACGCCAGATCGAGCACGAAGATCTGCTCGATGGGACATAACGCCTGAGCGCGTCTCGCGTCCCGCGTGACCGTGGGCGCGCCGTCGCGGTATCGTCGACGCATGCACACGCTCACCGGACGGTGTCACTGCGGCGCGGTCGAGGTCACGCTCGAGACGCCGCGCGCCACGGCCGAGCTGCCCGTGCGCCGGTGCCTGTGCTCGCACTGTCGGCCGCGGCACCTCCGCTACACCGCCGATCCCGAGGGCCGGGCGCGGATCGTGACGCGCCCGCCGGGACACCTCCACGCCTACCGATTCGGGACCGAGACGGCGGACTTCGTCCGCTGCGCGACGTGCGGGCTGCTCATCGGCGCGGTCTGTGAGGCCTCGGGCGTGCGCGCGGTGATCAACGCGGATCTGTTCTTCGCGCTGCGCGATCGCCCGCACCGCGACGCGAGCTTCGACGACGAAGACGCGGGCGACCGCAGCGCTCGACGGGCGCGCACGTGGACCCCGGTCGACCCGAACAGCGCGCTGAAGAGACCTGACAGGTAGGTCAGCTCTCTTCGTCGAGCATCGCGCGCACTCGGGCGAGCAGCGTGTTGCCGCGGTACGGCTTCGCGATCGTCCCGGCGGCCCCGAGCTTCTCAAATTCGCCGGTCGACTCGTGCTGCGCGTAGCCGGTGAGGATGAGCACCCGCGCGCGCGCGTCGAGCCGCTTGAGCTGCTGAAGGCACGACCTGCCGCCGCTCCCGGGCATGCTCAGGTCGAGCAGGACGCCGTCGATCTCGTCGCCGCGCGCGCGGTAGAGCTCGACCGCCTCCTCGCCGCTGGCGGCCTCGAGCACCCGGTACCCGCGGCCGCGCAGGTGCACGGCCGCGAGCTCGCGAACCGCGTCCTCGTCGTCCACGATGAGGATCATCTCGGCGCCGCCGCGCGGAGCCTCGTGCTTGGGCTCGTCCTCGTCTTCGTCCTCCGCGTCGGCGGGCTGATCGAGCAGCGGGAGGTAGATGCGCACGCAGGTCCCACGGCCGGGCTCGCTCGCGCACGTGACGTGGCCGCCGTGCTCCTTGACGATGCCGTAGACGATCGACAGGCCGAGACCGGTGCCGGCGCCGACCTCCTTCGTGGTGTAGAACGGGTCGAAGGCCTTCTCGAGCGTGCGCGGCGACATGCCCGTCCCGGTGTCCTTGACGGACAGGAGCGCGAGGCGGCGCGCGTCGCCCCAGTCGAGCTCCTCGACGCGCTCCTCGTCCGGGCGCGCGATCTCGACGCTCACGCGCAGGCTCCCGCCCTCGGGCATCGCGTCGACCGCGTTCGACGCGAGGTTGAGGATGATCTGCTGGATCAGGCCGCCGTCGCTGTTGACGACGACCTCGCGCGCGGTCGTGCGCAGCGAGACGTCGATCATCCGCGGGATCGTGCGCTCGAGCAGCTCGAGCGAGCGCTGGACCTCCGCGACGAGGTTGACCGGCCGCAGCTCGCTGGGGTTGTGGCGGCTGAACTCGAGGATCTTCTGCACGAGCTCGGCGCCGCGCGTCGACGCGGCGAGGATCGTCTCGAGGTCTGCGTCGCGGTCCGCCTCGCGCTCGCGCTGGCGCAGCGCGACCTCGGCGCGGCCCATGATGATCGTCAGCAGGTTGTTGAACTCGTGCGCGACGCCGCCGGCGAGCGTGCCCACGGCCTCCATCTTGCTCGCCTGCTTGAGCCGGTCCTGCAGGCGTCGGTGCTCCTGCTCGGCGCGCTTCTCCTCGGTCACGATCTGGAAGTAGACCGAGATCCCCTCGCTCTTGGGGTACACGCGCACGCGGAACCAGTCGTCGTACGCGCCCGCGTTGAAGTAGGTCTCGAAGGACATGCTGACGCGCTCGCGCAGCGCCCGCGTGAAGCGGCGCTCGAGGATCGAGCCGCGCGCCTCCGGGAACCCGTCGAGCAGCGGCCGCCCGACCATGTCCTCGGGATCGCGGCCGAGGAGCTCGCCGGCGGGCTTGTTGAAGTAGGTGACGCGGAGCTCGTGGTCGAGCGCGAAGAAGCCGTCGCTGATGCTGTCGAGCAGCTCGCGGGTGCGTCGCGCGGCGCGCTCGGCCTCGCGCTCGCTCGCGACGAGCCGCGTGGTGTCGCGCGCGGTCGTGAGGACGGTCCGGACCGCGCCGTCGGGACCGAACTCGGGCACGAGGCGCGAGTGGAAGTGCTGCGGCCCGTCGGGGCCGTCGACCGTGAATTGCATGACCTGCTTCTCGCCGGTGGCGAAGACGCGCCGCAGCGCGGCCTCCCACTCGTCGCAGACCGCCGGCGGCATCCCGAGCTCGCGGTTCGAGCGGCCGAGGAAGCGCGCGGCCTCGAGGCCCGTGGCGCGCTCGATCGCCCGGTTGACGTAGACGTGCTTCAGCTCGCGGTCGAAGCGGGCGATGACGTCGGGCGCGTTCTCGACCAGCGCGCGGAACTCCTGCTCGCGCGTGTTCAGCTCGGTCTGGTCGTAAAACGTCATCAGCGCCCCGCTGACGCGGCCGTCCTCCTCGACGTACGGGAACACGCGCAGCTCGTAGTGCCGCGCGCCGCAGACGACCGCGTGGACGCGCGAGCGCTCCTCCTCGATGACCGCGCGGACCAGCGCGTCGAGCTCGGCGATGTCGATGTTGTGGCCGAGCGACTCGAGCGGCTGCCCGCGCTCGCCCTTGACGAGGTGGAAGATCGTCTTCGCCGGGGGGGTGAAGCGGCGCACCCGCAGCTCGAGGTCGACGACCACCAGCGGGATGCCCATCCGCGAGAGGATGTTCTCGAGATCCGTGTTGACCTGGCTGAGCGCGCTCGACTTCTCGGCGATCTCCTCGTTGACGATCGTGAGCTCCTCGTTGGCGGCCTGCAGCTCCTCGTTGGCGGCCTCGAGCTCCTCGTTCGACGACTGCAGCTCCTCGTTGGCCGACTGCAGCTCCTCGTTGAGGGACTGCAGCTCCTCGTTGGCGGCCTCGAGCTCCTCGGTCGCGGCCTGCAGGTGCTCGAGGTTGGCGGCGAGGTCCTGCTCGAGCTCGTTGATCCGCCGCTCGCGCTCGTGGACCGACTCATCGCGCGACGCCTTCGCGCTCACGGGCGGCGCGGAGACTTCGAACAGGATGAGCGTGAGCTCCTTGGGCGCGGCGTCGGTCTGGCGAACGCGCAGGCACAGGTGCGGCGCGTCGGCGCCCGACCCCCAGCGGAGCTGGCGGCTCGTGATCGTGGCGCGCTCGCGCCGCGACTTGTACAGCGTCGCGCGCAGCGGCGCGCGCACCACCTCGGGGCACAGCTTGATGATGTTGAGCCCCGTGTCCCCCTCCGGCAGCCGCAGCAGGGGCCCCGTGTTGCCCATGATGTGCACGACCTCGTCGTTCTCGTCGACGAGCACGGCGGGCGCGTCGTACAGCTCGGCGACGGTCCGCTGGGCCAGCTCGCGCATCGACAGCCCGCGCGTCACGGGCGCGGCGCGACCCGCAGCGGCTCCCTCGGCCTGGGTCGCGCGCGCTGGCGCCGGGAGGCTCGAGCGTGTGGGGCGGCTCGTGAACAGGCGCCAGCGCCGGCTGATCGACTTGAACAGCGACGAGAACGCGCCGATCGACTCGGAGCGACCGAGCATCAGGTACCCGCCAGGCTCGAGCGCGTAGTGAAACAACGGGAGGACGCGGGCCTGCACGTCCGGATCGAAGTAGATCAGCACGTTGCGGCACGAGATCAGGTCGAGCCGCGAGAACGGCGGCTGGTGGATCAGGTCCTGGCGGGCGAACACGATGTGCTCGCGCAGCGCCTTGACGACCTGAAACGCGTGATCGCTGCGCACGAAGAACTGGTCGAGGATCTCGGGCTCGACGTGCATCAGGCTGATCTCCGCGTACTCGCCGCGGCGCGCGTGGGCGATGGCGTCGCCGTCAATGTCCGTGCCGAACACCATGAACTGCGTCGCCCCGAAGTCCTCGCCGAGCGCGAGCGCGAACAGGATCGCGATCGAGTAGGCCTCCTCCCCGGTCGCGCAGCCGGGGACCCACACGCGGATGCTGTCGCCGGGCCGCTTGCGCGCCAGGATGTTCGGGATGTTCTGGCGCAGCACTTCGAAGGCGTCGCGGTCGCGAAAGAACTGGGTGACCGAGATCAGGATGTCCTTCGTCAGCGCGTCCAGCTCGTCGGGCCGCGCGCGCGCGAACCTCACGTAGTCGACCAGCCCCGGGAGCTTGTGGAGCGTCATCCGTCGCGTGATGCGGCGGAGGATCGTCGAGCGCTTGTAGCCCGAGAAGTCCGCGTCGTTGTGTACGCGGATCAGCTCGAGCAGCTGCATCACCGTGTTGGGGTCGTCCGCGTCGTCCCCCTCGCTCGACGGCGGCGCGCCCAACAGCCGCCCGAGCTCCTCGCCGATCGCCTCCGGCGCCAGCCGCAGATCGACGCACCCGGTGTCCAGCGCCGCCCGCGGCATCCCGTCGTACTTCGCCGTGCTCGGATCCTGCGCGATCGTGAAGCCGCCGCCGGCCTTGATCGCGCGGACGCCGTGGGCGCCGTCGCGTCCCGTGCCCGACAACACGATCCCGATCGCGCGCTCGCCGTGCGTCACCGCGATCGAGCCGAAGAAGCGGTCGATCGACGGCCGCGGGGAGGTGCGCTGCGCGTGCTTGCGCAGGCGCAGCGTGCCCGCCTCGAGCACGACGTCGAAGCCCGACGGCGCGATCAGGAGCTCGCCGGGCCGCGGCGTCTTCCGGTCATCGAGCGCGCGGACCGGCATGCTCGTGTAGGCGCGGAGCAGGTCCACGAGCAGGCTGCGATGATCCTTCGCCTGGTGCTGGACGATCACGTACACCGCGCGCTCGCGCGGGAGCCCGGGCAGCAGCTTGCGGAGCGCCTCGAGCCCGCCAGCCGAGGCCCCGATCCCGACAACGAAGGGAACTCGGTCGCGCGCTCTCCCCTCGCGATACTCCGGCTCGATGGCGCTCGCAGGCGGAGCGTCAGCGTCGGGCGCGCCCTCGTCGGGCTTGTCTGCCACAGTCACGACGGCACCATCCGTAGCATAGGCCGCGCAAATTCACATCGTGCTGCGCGCCTCGGGGTTGAATACAGGAATTTCCATCGTCGTTCGCGCCCGTGGTGGACATGTTGGATCGGGCAGATCGAAGCTTGTCGCGACATCAGCTCGAGGCGCTGCAGGACGCGCCGCGCTGTCCGTCGACGAGCTGCTCGAGGCACGAGAGGGCGCGCTCGGTCGCCGCGTCGACTTGGAGACCGCAGGGGATCCAGCGCCCCTCGGGCGACTTGCCGGTCTCCGCGCGCGCTCGACGGTCGCTGCGGTGATCTTCGAACACCGCGCGGCCGATCGCCTCGCCGGCGCACGGCTGCGCGCGCTGGGTGAAGCGCGCGGCCGACAGCGTCGCGAGGAAGCGCCGCATCGCCGCGGGCGAGAGCCGACCGCGCGCGGGCGCCGAGCCGCTGTGCTCGCTGCGGCGCCAGCGACGATCCGCGAACAGCGAGATCGAGTAGGTGAACTCTCCGTCGCTCGCGGAGTAGCGAAACACGAGCGACGCGGGCGCGCGGCGCTCGTCGCTCGCGGTCGTCGGCTCGTGGACCTCCGGCGCGTCTTCGCAGCGGCCGAGCAGCGCGCTGAGCAGGACGAGCGCGCATCGAGTCAGGAGGAGCGCCACCGCTCGAGATCTAGCAGAGGGGCGCGCGCTCGTGCGGTGAAACGAGCGTCAGCCGCCGCCCGAGGACCTGTAGGCCGAGGACCTTCACGCGCGCGCGGGTGTGGGAGTCGGTGCGGCGAAGCGCGCTCGAGTCACGCTGGGTAGGTCTGCGGTCACGCGACGCCCGGCGTAGCGGGCCCGCGCGACCTCGTAATTTTAACATGGTCTTCAGGACAATTTCGAAGCACGCTGTCTTCGTCACCTCCGGCGACGAGGCCGGATCCTTCATCGTCAGGCGAGCACGCGCCGGGTCGCGCCGGGACGCCGGAGCCAGCGAGGCCCGTGGCGGGCGCATCCCCGGTCGACGCTCGCGGCGCGCGGGGCCCGGCCTGCGCGTCGGCGAGCGGTGACGGGTCTACGCGAGGGCCTCGTCGAGGAGCTCGAGGGCCAGGGGCCAGTTCTCCTGGTGGCCGGCGCGGGACTTCTCGGTGGGCAGCCCCGAGTGGGTCAAGCGCACCTGCGTGGCCTCGCCCTTCTCGACGAGCTCGACGCGCAGCACGGTCTCAGCGCCGCCGGTGCCCTCGGCGGTCCCGTCGCCGGTCATCCACGTCATCTCGACAAGCCTGTTCTCGACCAACTCGAGAAAGCGACCATAGTGAGGATGCCGGCCCCACGCGTCGCGGTTGTAAAAGAAGTAGGGGCGACCGGGCTCGGGCACCATCACCACGGTTCCGCTCTGGGCGAACCAGAGGTCAAACCGCTCGGTCCACGCGGCGTACACACGCGCAGGGGGCGCGTGAATCGTGTACTCACAGGTGGCCCGCAGGGGGCGGCTTGAGAGATCTGGGCGGGGTACAGCGATCATGGGGAGCTCCTGGGAGGTGCCCCAATTAGCACAGCGCAGGTCAACCCAGCGAGCGAAGCAGGTGGTCCTGCAAATCACTCGTCGGCCCAACCGCTGCTTCCAATTCGACGAGTCAAGGCGCCGGTGCGCCTTCTCTCCGTATCAATACTACATCGCTTGGTACGCTCCGCGAGCTCGCGCATCGGCGGCAGCTCGGCTGGAGCGCTCGCCTCCTG
Source organism: Myxococcales bacterium (assembly GCA_020633295.1). GTDB lineage: Bacteria > Myxococcota_A > Polyangia > Nannocystales > Nannocystaceae > JACKDW01. Next base: position 547,040 of record JACKDW010000003.1, read on the forward strand.
CTGCCCGTCGCGCGACACCTCGTCGGTCGGCGAGCTCGATCGTCGGCGCTCAGCGGCCGGCGAAGAGAGCGCTGTCCCTATAGACACATCTCGTAAATTCGTCGGTGATCGAGGCCCGCGTGCACCGAACCTCAACCGTCGAAGCGGACACTAACGAGCGCCTGGACCTAGTCGTACACGGTGTTGGCGTCGAGCCCCCAGCAGCAGCGGCCGTGCGTCGTGTTCGTCTCGGGGCCGCACACCGAGCGCAGCGAGAGCGGGGACTCGATGCCGTTGCCGGCGGCGAACTTGCACGCGAGCGCGGCGACCTCGTCCATGGTCAGCGTCGCGCAGTTCGGGACATCCGGGCAGAAGTAGTAGCAGCCCTCGTCCTCGACGGCCTTGAGCCCGCCCCGCAGCAGCGTCGCCTCGCTCTCGTCCTTGCACGCGGTCACCCGCGCGAAGCCCTCGGTACAGCGCTGCGGCTTCGGGAACGCGGCGTAGCAGTGGTGCTTCGTGACGTCCGCGCTGTCGTCGATCGCGTGGGGGTTACCGCTCGCCTCGCTCGCGGGCGCCGGCGGCGTCGCGGTCGCCGCGGGCGATGTCGGCTGCGGCTCGCCGCGGTCCGGCGCCGGGCTCGGCTGCTCGTCCGCGTTCTTGCAAGCGCCGGCGCCCGCAGCGAGCACGAGCGCGAAGGCGAGGGAGCCGGTGCGACGCCAGTTCACGATGTCCATGCCCGCGAACTGTACAACCTCGCTACGCCCTTTCCACGCGCGCGCTCCGGTGACTCGAGCGCGCGAACGCACCCGCGCGGGTCGCCGACGCGGCGCGCTCTCGGGCGCGGCGCGAGGGCCTCGATGATCGGTCGCGCGCGTCCGCGTGGCTACTGCGGGCGGGGGAACTCGAAGCGCAGCAGCGTGCCGACGCCGGCCTCGGACTCCACGGTGATCGTGCCGCCGAGCGACTTCGTCGCCTCGCAGAGCGCGGACACGCCGACGCCGCGTCCGGACAGCTCGGTCACGGAGGCGGCCGTCGAGCCGACGCACAGCGCACCGACGGGGTCGACTCTCGCGTCGACCCCGACGCGCGCGGCGTTGCGCGTGACCTGGTCCCAGTTGATGCCGCGGCCGTCGTCGCGCACCGACACGACGAAGCGCCCGTGCTCCTGGCGCGCGCGCAGCCAGATCGACGCGCGCTCCGGCTTACCCGCCGCGACGCGCTCGTGGGGAGGCTCGATCCCGTGGTCGATCGCGTTGCGGACCGCGTGCACCAGCGCGCCCAGGAACGGGCGGAAGTCGCCAGGCGGCACGCGCTCGTGCGCGCCGTCCACGTGCACGTCGATCGCCTTGCCGACGCGCGCCGCGAGGCGGCTCGTCACGGCCGCGAGGCGGTCGAAGGTGTCGCCGACGCGGGGGCGTCGCCACGAGCGCGCGCGCTCGACGAGCGACGCCGCGACGCCGCCTTCGACGAGCTGCTCGACGAAGGCCTCGTGCTCCGCGTGGGACAGGCGCAGGCGCTCCTCGTCGCGGCCGAGGAAGGCGTCGAGTCGCAGTCGCTCGCGTCGCCACGCGCCCGCGAGCGCGCGCAGCTCGGCGTCGGTCAGCGTGCCCAGCTCGGCGCGCTCCTCCGTCGCGTGCACCCGCCGCGCGAACGAGTCGAAGCCGTACAGCGCGGCGTTCCCCTTCAGGGTGTGCAGCGCGCGGAGCGTCGCGCGCCCGTCCTCGCGCGTCAGCGAGCGAAGCAGCCGCGCGGTCTCCTCGAGGAAGTCGTGAAATCCACCTGGACTTCGAGCCAGATGCCGGAGGATCGCCGGCAGCTCGCGCGCGCGTCGCTCGGCCTGCTGCGCGCTGACGCGTGCGGTCACGTCCTGCACGAGCAGGAGCACGCCCGCGTAGCGCCCGCTCTCGAAGACCGGCCGGTACTCCAGCTCGAAGCTCCGATCGTCGCGCGTGATCGTCCGCGGGAGCTGGTCGGCGGCGACATCGAAGGGCAGCGCGCCGTCGAAGAGCTGCTCGAAGCCGAGCTGGAGCGTGAGCGCGAGCTCGCCGTCCTCGCCCGCGATGTACGTCCAGATCCTGTCGAACGCCTCGCTGGACCCGAACCACTCGAGGATCGCGCGCGAGCGCGTGCCGACGAGCGCGCCCTGGAGGTCGCAGACCAGCAGGCCCTCCTGCATGCTGTCGAGGATCAGCTGGATCGCCTGCTCGCGCGTGACCGCCGAGCGCATCTCTCGCTCGACGAGCTCCTCGAGCTGGGCGTAGGTCGAGGCGTTGCGCAGCGCGGCCGCCATGTGCGGGATCACGGCGCGCACCCTCGCGGGCGCGGGCGCGTCGTCGCGGCTGTCGTCGCGGCTGTCGTCGCGGCTGTCGTCGCGGCTGTCGCCGCGGCTGTCGTCAATCGCGTCGTCGTAACGAAGGTGCAGGCGCGCCGCGACGCCGAACTCGTCCTCGATCGTGAGCGCGCGCCAGGGGCCGCCGCGGGGGAGCGCGTCGATCGAGCGCGTCGCGGGCCCCGCGTCGCCGCGCGTCGCCAGCACGCGCGGGGTGAGCTCGCCGTCGTCTTTGGGGATCGAGACGACCGCCGCGCGGGCGCCCGACAGCGTGACCCCGAGCCGCGCGATCTCGGCGCAGAGCTCGTCGAAGCCCTGCACGCGGCCGAGCGCCGCGGCGGCCGCGAGCAGCTCGCGCGCGCTCACGCGGCTCCTTGGGCGTCCGCGAGCCACTCATGAAGCTGACCTTCGAACCACGCGCGATCGGCCGCGCGGTCGTCCGGCGAGGTCGTGGTGCGGTGGATGAACGAGAGCTCGCCGTCGGCGATGTTGAGGCGCAGCTCAAAGCGGAATTGCCAGATGAGCCGCGTCACCTCGCGCTGGCCCCAGCGCTCGACGCCGTGCACCAGCGCGGCGCGCGTCCGCAGGCGCCGCGCGAGCGCGGCCTGATCGACGTCCGGCGCGAACGAGTAGATCCAGTGCAGGCCGCGTTGGCAGCGCTTGTTCACGCGAGCCCGGAAGCGGGCGGTCGTCATCGCGCGACCACGATCTCGGTGAACTCGTCTCCGCGGGCCATGCTCCGGGTCGTGGTGGCCCTGAACGCGTCGGCGGATTCGAAGATGCGCACGTAGAAATCACGATCGAGCTCGGGCTGCTCGTGGATGTCGCCGACCCGGATCAGGTTCATGATGCCGACCGCGCCGCCCGTCGCCAGGAAGCTGACGGGCCGCGCGGCGCGGCCGTACATGCCCACGTAGCCGCAGCTCTCGTAGTCGTCCCAGATCCGCAGCACGAGGCGGTCCGGCGCGAGCGCGTGCACGCGCCACACGCCCCATCCGAACGCGTTGACGATCGCGACGATGCCGCAGACCCAGTCCTCCCATCGCTCGCACTGCGGGCGCACGACCGCGTCCCACTCGGGGCTGACCATGATGCCGCCGAAGGTGTGAAAGGCGCAGCGGTAGCCGGCCTCGACGAGCAGCGACTCGGCGGCCTCCTCGAGCCCCGACCCGGCCATGCGGCGGAGGAACTCGAACGAGACGCGGTTGTAGAAGTTGGCGAAGTGGCGCGTCAGCATCACGCCGAAGCGCGGGATCAGGCCCTCCTCGTTGCCCGAGAAGTTCAGCGTCGCCAGCGACGCGAGCACGCCGGCCTCGTCGACGCGCGTGTCCGCGAAGGGCGGCGGGACCGTGGCGTCCTCGCGATGCGCGCCTTGCCCGGGCGAGCGAAACAGCGGCGTCTCGCGACGGCGGAGGCGGACGCGCCCCACCGGCGCGCCCATCGACTGACACGCCTCGAGCTGCCCGACCAGCGCGTCGCCGGGGAGCCCGTGGATCACGGCGGCCGCGGCTGCGGCGTAGCCGGCGTCGAAGTAGCTCTGCGGCCGCGCGAACGGGGCGCCCGCCGCCGCGCGCAGGCACGTGCCGTAGTGCGAGACGGGCACGCGCGCGAGGCCCCCGTCGGCGCGCACCTCGTCGAGCGTGATGCGTCCGAAGCCGAGCTCCGAGAAGGTGTCGCTGGCGAGCGCGCGCCGGGCCTCGGGCGTGTCCGCGTGGACACGCGCCGCCGCCGTCGTGAGCAGCGCGTAGGCCGAGGACGCGCCCGCGTCGCGGATGACCGCCTCCATGCCCAGCGACTCGTCGAGCAGCAGCGTCTTCTGCAGGAAGTAGTTGTAGAAGTTGCAGTGAAAGACGAGCGGCTCGCCGCCCATCATCGTCCTCCCGTGGGGCGCCTGCGTGACGGCGGCGAGCGTCCGGTCTCTCATCAGCTTCTCCTCAGCCTCTCAGCCTCTTCTCAGCTCTTCTCAGCTCTTCTCAGCCTCTTCGGACCTCGACGAGCGCCTGGCGCAGGCGCGTCTCGAGCGCGGGCTCGACGTGCTCGTCCACGCGCATCGTCAGGAGCGTCGGTAAGCGCAGCCGGACCGCGACGCGCGTGAGCTCGACACGACCCATGTTCCCGGGGAACAGCTCCGAGAGCGTCACGCGGACGCCTCCTGGACGCCGCTGGGGCGGCGCGTCGCTCGCTGGCCCGGCGGCGTTCACGGTGGGGCCGACCCTAGCACGGCGGCGCGCGGTTGGCTCCTGTTTTAACGGTCAGCTCACGCTCGCGCGCCTCGCCGGCGCGCGGCGGCGAGCGGGCCGGCCGCGCGTGTTGTGTGCGTGTCTTTCTAACCCTGTATTTACAGACATGTACAAACGCGCGCGTCGTCGCGGGCCCGCGCGCTACTCGCGGAGCGACCAGCAGCGGTTGCTCCCGGGGTCGTCGTGCTCGCGGCGCGTGATGAACGAGCGCGCCGAGGCGCCGCCCGCCGGGCCCGCGCCGCACGTCCACAGCCCCGCGTCGTCGACGGCGCCTGAGCCCTGGTCGGTCCAGGTCTGCGTCGGCTCTCCCTGGACCACGAGGCTGCGGTGCACGCAGCGGATCAGCTCGAGCGGCGGCGGCGCGGCGCGGACCTGCTGCGCGACCGTGCCCAGGCACACGTAGCCGGGCGGCGGGATCGGGTTCCACAGCCCGACCTCGTGCAGCCCGCCGCCGCCCTCGTCGTTCCAGATCTGCTCGTAGCCCAGCGGGGGCCGCAGCGCGTCGTCGTCGCCCGCGACCGCGAGCGCGGCGAAGGCCGGCGCGTCGTAGCTCGCGTGCGCCACGTCGCCGAGCAGCGCGTAGCCGGGCGGGATCACGGGTCGCCAGATCGAGACGTCGTCGAGCGCGCCGCTGCCCTCGTCGTCGTAGCGCCACTCGTACTCGGCGACCTCGATCACGTCGACGGGCGCGACCGGGGCGGGCGGCGCGACGTCATCGGGGCGGAGCAGCTCATCGATCGCCGGGCGGCCGATCCACTCGCCGTCCGGCGCGACCTGCAAGAGCGCCGTGACCGTCGGCGCGAGGTCCCAGATTCGCACCTCGCGCGTGATCGTGTAGGGCGCGAGCTGGGGGGCGCGCGCGACGAAGGGGATCGGGCGCTCGAGCGAGGTGTCGTCGCCGTGCGAGAAGAAGTCGCCGCCGTGGTCGGCGCTGACGAGCACGGCGCTGTAGGGGAGCATGTCGAGCTCGTCGAGCGCGGCGAGCAGCTGGCCGAGGATCGCGTCGGCGCTCTCGACCGCGGCGACGTACTCGGGCGAGCCCCACGTGAAGAAGTGGCCGGCGTGGTCGACGTGGTCGAGGTGAATGAACAGCAGCTCGGGCCGCGTCGCCGCCATCCACGTCAGCGCGGCGGCGATCGTCTCGTGCTCGTCGCCGGGGTGCTCCATGACGTCGGCGACGCCGGGCTCGACGAGCGCCCCGAAGCCCTCCCAGTCGTGGAAGACGCCGATGCGCGCGTCGGGGCGCCGCGCGCGGACGACCGCGAACATCGTCGGGGGCGGCTGCGAGTCGCCGGGCTTCCAGCCGTTGGACTTCACGCCGTGTCGGTCCGGGCTCACCCCGGAGATCATCGACATCCAGTTGGGCGCGCTCATCGTCGGCAGCGCGTTCTGCATGGTGAGCGTCGACGCGGCGTCCGCCATGAGCTGGTCGAGCACCGGCGTGGCGATGCTCGGCACGTAGGCGCCGCCGAGGCCGTCGATCCCGAGCACGATGACGTGGCGGATCTCGGTCACGCAGCGGACCTCGATGTCGCTTATGTCGGCGCCGGCGACCGTGCCGACGCCGCCCGTGACGTCGCAGCGCTGCGTAGGACCCTCCGGCTGCGTCGCCACGATGACCTCGTAGCTCGCGTCGTCCAAGAGCGGCGCCGGGAAGGTGAACGCGCCGTCCTCGGCGAGCGCGAGCGGCTCCCCGCCGTTGTTGGTGAGCGTGAGCCCGGCGCCCTGGAGCCCGATGAGCTGACCGCCCACGGCGCGCAGCGCCGCGCCGGTGTCCTCGCCGCCCTCGCTCGCGTCCGCGCCCTCCGTCGTCGCGCTCGCGGACGTCGTGGCGCTGGCGCTCGTGGAGTTCGTGGTCGCGTCGGTGTCGTCGAGCGTCGCGGCGGAGCTCGACCCGCAGGCGCACAGCGTCGCGGCGAGCGAGAGGCTCAAGAGGCCGTCGGGCCAGGGTGAACGTGTGACGGCGCGCATCCTCGACACGGTCGCATAGACGTGACGCGCCCGTAAGCCTCGGCGGTCGGGACGCGCGCGGGGCGAGCAGGGCGACGCCGCCGCCTTCAAAGGAACGAGGGATCCACGGCCGCGGCTTGCTCGCGCGACGACCGAGCGAAGGCCGACGTCCACGCGTCGCCCTGTCAGCGCACGGCGTCCTGCGTCGCCGGGCCGCGGGGCCGCTCCCGCGCGAGGGCTCGTGGTTACGCGGGCGCTCCAGACCGACGTAATTCCGGGCGCGCCGGGATCGCCCGCGCGGGCCGCAGGGTGACGGCCGCGTGGAACTCCGGCAGCTGCGGCCGGGTCGGGCGGTACACGAGCTCGCGCGCCAGCGTCGCGAGCACCAAGATCGCCTCCATGCGCGCGAAGTGATTCCCGATGCACACCCGCGGGCCGCCGCCGAAGGGGAAGAACGCGAAGCGGGGGAGCGACGCCTCGAGGTCCCCGAGCCAGCGTTCGGGGCGGAAGCGCAGCGGCTCGGCGAACCACCGGGGGTCGCGGTGGTTGAGCCACGGCGCGAGGAAGATCTGCGCGCCGCGAGGGATCGTGTAGCCGGCGACGACGCAGTCCTCGAGCGTCTCGCGGCCGATACACCACGCGGGCGGGTACAGGCGCAGCGACTCGTTGACCAGCGCGGCGGTGTAGGGGAGCCGCGGCAGATCCTCAACGCCGGGGCGCCCGTCGAGCGCGTCGAGCTCGGCGCGCAGCCGCGGGAGCACGCCGGGCGTGCGCGCGACGTGCCACCACGCGTAGGTCAGCGTCAGCGCCGTGGTCTCGTGACCGGCGATGAACATGGTGATGCTCTCGTCGCGCAGCTGCTGGGGTGACATCGCCGCGCCGTCGTCGTCGCGGGCGGCGAGCAGGCGCGACAGCAGGTCGTCGCCGCCGGGCGCGGCGCGGCGCTGCTCGATCAGCGAGTCGAGCGCGTCGTACAGCTGCTGACGGGCCTCGAGCAGGTCCCGCGGGAGCGGGACGCGGTCGCCGAACAGCACGCGCAGCAGCCCGAAGATCCCGGTGTTGTAGCGCGCCATGATCGTCTCGACGGACTCCGAGACCACGCGCGCGAGCCGGTCGTCGGCGTCGAGCTCGATGCCGAACAGCGTCGCGGAGACGATCCGCAGCGTCAGGTCCATCATGTCTTCATGGACATCTCGATCGCCGCGCCCGAGCTCGCCGCGCACGCGCGCGAGGAACCGCGTCGACGCGCGCGTCATCGCGTCGGCGTAGACCTCGACGTGGCGCCGCGAGAGCAGCGGCGCCGCCAACCGACGAGCGCGTCGCCAGCGCTCGCCCTCGCTGATCAGCAGCCCGCGCCCGAGCACGGTGCTCAGCTCGCGCGTCGCCATGTCCTTGCGCAGCGCGCCGCCGGAGCGCACGAGGAGCTGCTCGATCGCGGCCGGGTCGGTGAACACGTAGCAAGGGACCGCGCCCATGACGAAGCTGAACGCGTCGCCGTGCTCACGCGCGCAGGCTTCGAAGAACTCCGTGGGCCTCGCGAGCAGCGCCCGCGCGATCCTGACCGGACCGCGAGGACCCGGCGGGCGGCGCAGGCGGAGCAGGCGGGCGGCGCGTCGCGCTGGCTCGAGGAGGCGGCGCGCCCCTTCGCTCGCCGCGGTCAGCCCGGCCATTGTCGTCACGCCCGACCTCTTCGCGTTCGACCTCTTCGCGTTCGACCTCTTCGCGTTCGGCCTCTTCGCGTTCGACCTCTTCGCGTCCGAGATCTTCGCGTCCGAGATCTTCGCGTCCGAGATCTTCGCGTCCGACCGCTTCGCGTCCGAGCTCTTCGCGTCCGACATGTTCCCGGTCGAGCATGCCCTCTCGGGCGCCTCGACGTCCAACCCCGCGTCGACCGGACGCGTCACACCTCCAGGCGATCGCCGAGCGTGAACGCCTGGAATTGACCGGGGAGGGCGCGCTCGACCTCCGCGATGCCCTGCTTGGTGGTGCAGTGCATCGGCGAGATCCGCCTCGGGCCGCGCCGCGTCAGGTAGGCGAGCAGCTCCTGCTTGCGCGCTGCGGTGGTCGGCACCGTGAAGTGCAGGCCCCCGATCAGCCAGCCGAGCTCCTCCTCACCCGCGGCCTGGTCGATGAGCCACTCGAGCGGGGCGTGGGAGCAGCCGACCAGCACGGTCACGCCGCGATCGTCGACGCGCAGCGAGAGCGCGTGCTCGTCGACCACGAGCGGTCGCCGGGGGAACGCCGTCTGCTTCGACCCCGTCGTCTGGATGCCGTCGACGAGGGTGGTCGGCGCCGGGCAGAAGCGCACGTCCGCGCCCTCGGGGAGGCGCAGCGAGATGGCCCCCTTCAGGGGATCGTAGGGCTGGCTCAGGGGCGGCGCGTAGATCGGGATCGAGCGGCCGATCCAGCGGAGCAGCTGCGGCAGCGCGGCGCTGTGATCGAAGTGCCAGTGCGAGATGAAGATGGCGTCGAGCGCCCGGAGATCCACGCCGGCCGCCGCGGCGTTGCGGCGCAGGTTCTTCCAGCTCGACGACGTGTCGTAGAGCAGCCGGTAGGGCGCCCCCTCGGCGGTCGTCGCCTCGATGTACAGGGACAGGCCGACGAGCGGCGGGAGCGCGCGACCGAGGACCTTGCCGGAGAGCGCGCCGTCGGACTCGCTCATCTCCACCAGCGCGGTGACGCTGGCGCGCCGCAGCGCCTTCGACACTGGCGTCCGCCGCAGGTGCGTGAACTGGAGCGGCTGCTCGAAGCGCCAGCCTCCCTCGCACCGGATCCCCGCGCTCTCGAAGCGCGCCCGCCAGGCGTCGGCGCCAGCCGCGATCGCCTCGCGCCTGTCTGGGTTGATCCGGAGCACGCGCTCACGGAACGCGTCAAACGAGGGGAGGGTCACCTCGTTGACGAGCTCGTCGCGCGCGACCGCCTCGAAACCTCCCGAGCGCACCGCAGCCTCGAGCTCCTCCTGGGCGCGGGCGCGGACCTCCGTCTCGTCGTGGATCGGCGCGAGCATCTCCTGAAAGGGGCCGCGCGCGATCGGCTCGAGGACCAGCAGGTCTCCGCCGCGCCTGAGCACCCTGGCCGCCTCCCGCAGCGCGGCGCCCTGGGACGCGACCGGCACGTGGTGGAGGCTGTTGGAGTAGACGATCACGTCGACGCTCTCATCCGCGAAGGGCAGCGCCTCGCCGACCCCCTGGACGAAGCGGAGGTTCGCTACCTCGGCGCCCTGTTGGGCGAGCACGAGCATCTCGGTGTTGCACTCGACGCCGACCACCTCGGCCGCGAAGTCAGCCAGGAAGCGGGAGAGCGCCCCCTCCCCGCAGCCGATGTCGAGCACTCGCTTGCCGCGGAGCTCGACGGCCTCCGTGAGCAGCGCGCTCGGATCGCGGCGCTGAGGCGCGGGCGACGGGGACTGGGAGGTCGTGGACGAGGTCATCGCCGCGGGACACTAGCACGTTGGGCGCGACGTGCCTCGGGCGCGCGGACCGACCGGCGCACGACCTGGTCCGATCAACAGGTACGCGCGAAGTCATCGCGCGGCGCTCGTGCAGGTCGCGGTCGAAGAAGGGCGGCTCGCGCCGGCGGCTTCGTCGCGCGCTCCAGCCCCGAGACCACTCGCGCACACGCGGCGCGCTCCGCCGTCGTCGTCGCGCCGACGATCTCGAGCCGCTGCGCCCCCGCGGGCCCCGGCTCCGGCTGCACCCCGTCGAGCACCACTCCGCTCGAGAGTTCATTCGCTCGACGGCGAGGCTCATCGACGTCCGCAGTTGCGCTCGGCCCAGCGCGCGAGCTGCATCAGGATCGCGCCGAGCTCGCGGCCGGCGTCGGTGAGCGCGTAGCCCCCCTCCTCGCGCGTGACCACGTCGAGCTCGCGCAGCTCGGCGAGCCGCGCGTTCAGGACGCTGGGGCTGATGTCGTCGGCGGCGGCGCGCAGCGCCCGAAAGCTCAGCGGGCCGTCGCGCAGCTCCCAGAGGATCCGCAGCGACCAGCGACGTCCGAGCGTCGTCAGCACCGTCATCATCGGCCGCCGCGTCGCGTTCTTGCCGTGCGCTCGCGCCATGGTCTCGGCACGAGTCTGCACCATCGCGCGCTTGAGCGCTACGAAAATAGTAGCACGCCATCGGGTCGGTGCTACAAATTCCGTAGCAACCCATCTCCAGGAGAGCTCACCGTGGCCCGTGTTCCCCCCGTCGACCCGCCCTACAGCGACGAGGTGCTCGCCTCGTTCCGCAAGCTGATGCCCCCGGGCATGGAGCCGCTGCGCCTGTTCCGAACCCTCGCGCACAACCCCCGGGTGCTGCGACGAATTCAGCGCGGGGGCTTGCTCGACCCGGGCTCGATCTCGACGCGGCTCCGCGAGCTGGTCATCCTCCGCACCTGCGCGCGCTGCCGCGCGGACTACGAGTGGGGCGTTCACGCGGCCCTGTTCGCGGGGCCAGCTGGATTCAGCGAGCGCGAGCTCGCGGCGCTCGCCCAGGCGGAGTCGCCGGTCGACACCTTCACGGCGGACGAGGACCGCCTCGCGCTCCGGCTCGCCGACGCGCTCCACGAGCGCGCGCGGATCGACGACGCGCTGTGGCGAGCGCTGACGGGCGCCTTCGACAGCGCGCAGCTGCTCGAGCTCGTGACCCTCGCCGGCCTCTACCACGCCGTCTCGTTCATCGTGAACGTCACGGGCGTCGAGGACGAGCCGTGGTCGCTGTCGCCGGCGCGCGCGGTCGCCGGCGGCGGTTAGCGCCGCGCGGCGAGGAGGTCGAACCTCTCATCGAGGCGGCGCTCGTTCACTACCCCAAACCTGTCGCGGCGCGCCAGCGCTGGAGGAAGGCCGCGACGCCTTCGGGGTCGCTGCCCCCGTAGCCGAGCCGGAGCGCCGCGGCTGTCGCTTGGTTCAGGGCCGTGGCCGCGCGCTCCTCCCCGTCTGGCCAGCGGCACACCCTGAGCAGGTTGTACGCCGCGTAGAGCGCGAGCTCGGCGTCCTCGGGCAGCTCCCAGTCGTCATCCTGAAGCGCGACCACCGGCTCGGAGATCTCGGTGAACAGCCGCTCGACGACCGCTGCGGGCGGGATGCCGCCCGACGACTCGACCGCCTCGACGACGCGTCGCGGGAGCTGGCGATCGATGGTGTGCTGCATGCCCACCACCGAGTCGATGTAGACCTCGTGGAACGCGCCGCGCTCAAAGGCGGGCAAGGCCTCTCGCACGGCCCAGGCGACGGCGCGCGCGCGGTCATCGGGCGACGCGCGAACGAGCAGCTCCGCGGGGCTATCGGCCACGACGAAGTCTACCGTGCGTCGGCCCCCCGCGCTCGGTCATCACCGCGCGCGCGACCAGCCGCAAGACAGCGTCGTCGCTGACGCGGCGCAGGGACGTGTCGTGATACAGTGGCGCGAGGTTGATGCGCCGCGATCTCCCGCCGCTCGTCTGGGCGCTGCTCCTGCTCGCGGACGCGCTCGTCGGCTGTGGCCAGCCCGCGACGAGCACGACCGACGGTGACGACCCCGGGACGACGACGAGCGGGCCCACGACGGCTCAGACCTCGTCTGCGGTCGGCACCGGCGCTGAGACGCTCGCCACGACGACCGGCGAGCCGACGCAGCCGCCGATGTTCCCCGTCGATCCGTGCCGGCTGGAGGTCGGCGTCGGCGGCGGGATCGGGCTCGGGTTTCCTCGCCCGCTCGATCGCCTGCGCGCCACGGGCAGCGTGCGCGTCGTCGTGCTGTTCGCCGAGTTCCCCGACGTCAGCGCGTCCATGACCCCTGCGCAGGCCTTCGAGCTCCTCTCGCCGACCGCCGTCGACTTCATCGCCGACACCTCGTACGGCGCCCTTGCGCTCGCGCTCGACCCCCACCTCGAGTGGCTGCCGATGAGTCAGCCCTCGACGGAGTACGCGAGCGCGATCCAGGCCTTCGCGTCCCACCGCGACTGGCTGCAGGAGGCCATCTCGCTCGCCGATCCGAGCGTCGACTTCTCCGACGCCGAGCTCGTGCTGCTGATCGCCGCGCCCAACGCCGACGCGATCGCGTACGGCCCCACGTGGATCGGCTTCGACGGACCGGGCGGCGCGCTCGAGGCCGACGGCGCCGCGATCAAGAACGGCATCACCTCGGGCGCCGATCTGCTGAGCTGGGGCGGGCTGTGGCTCGACCACGAGCTCGGTCACTCGCTCGGCCTCGTGGACTCCTACTCGTTCATCGAGCCGACCGGGTTCACGCGCCCGTTCAGCCTCATGGACCTCATCTCCAGCGACGCCCCGGAGTACTTCGCGTACGAGCGCTGGCTGCTCGGGTGGCTCGACGACGCTCGCGTCGCGTGCCTGCCCGAGTCGACGACGGTGCGCCTCTCGCCGATCGAGCGCGACGAGGGCCTCGCTGCGGTCATGGTGCCCCTGGCCGCGACCCGGAGCCTCGTCGTCGAGAGCCGGCGCGCGATCGGCTGGGATCAGGCGCTGTCGCGCGAAGGCGCCGTCGTCTACACGGTCGACACGACGGTCGCCTCGGGCGAAGGGCCGATCCGCGTGCTCAACGATCAGCAGGCGCTCGGCGTGGGCGACTCGTTGAGCGTCGAGGGCGTCACGATCGCGGTGCTCGACTCGAGCGAGGACGGCGACACCGTGGCGCTGACGCTGCCGTGAGCGCGGCGCGTGCCCGTGAGCGCGGCGCTTCACGCGCTCATGGGACATGTCTTACAGGTCACATCTCCATACTCGTCGGCACGGCCCCAATAGGACCGCGGCCCGACGTGGTCGCTGGGCGGCTGCCTCGCGCGCTCGGCCCTGTACTTCATGGTCGCCGTGTTGGTCCTGCCGCACGGGCTGCTGACGGTGATGGTCGCCACGTGCTCTGTTTCTTCATCGCCGTGTTCGGGACGCGGCGCGCGGGGAGCGAGGGCGCCGGAGCCCAAACCACGCCGGCGACGCCGTCCGGCGCGGTGGAACGGCGAGGGCGTCGTCGAAGCGGCGGCGTCTGGATGGTCGTTTGGGCAGCTGCGCCAGGCCCACGAGAATTTCTTTTTCCGGTAATCCCGCGAGGGGGGGCCGGGCACTACTCGAGTGAGCGCGGCCGCGAAGCGGGCTCGGCCGCCGCGCAAATCCCCTTGAAGCTCCCCGCCGCGAAGGAATCACGCCATGTTCACGCTTAACGCCATCGTCCTCCTCGTCCTCCTCACCTCCGTCGTCCTCGCGGTCCTCCACGCCGTGGCCTCTCGCGTTCAGCGTCAGCAGGTCAAGCACGCGCTGCGCCGCGCGTTCCCGGCCTCGACCACGGCGTTCCGCGGTCAGGTCTGCACGTCCACCGGCACCGCGTTCTCGGCCCTGACGACGTCGATGATCGGCTACGTGCGCGAGTAGGCGCGCGGCGCCTCGTGGACACGCACGCGGGCGCGTTCGCACGGAGCGCGCCGCCGGGCGCCGGCGCGCTCAGCTCGCCGCCGACAGCTCGGGGAAGTACGCCGCGCGCAGCCGGTCGCAGTAGGCGACCAGGGTCGACTGCTCGCGCGCCCAGTCGATCAGCGGGCTCTCGACGTCGCTGCGGAGGATGTTGTCGACGTGGGCGAACACGGTCGCGTCCACGGTCGAGACGCGGTCGCCCATCATGTAGGGCTTGTCGCCGAGGTAGTCGCGGACCGCGGTCAGATCGACCTGTCCGATTTGACAGACCTCCTCGGGCGTGTGCCGCCCCATGCCCTGGGCGTCGAGCACCGCGAGCATGCCGGGGCGCAGGCTGTCGAGGATCCCCAGCCGCTGCTCCAGCGGCAGCGCGCTCGGGAATTGGTCGGCGAACGCGAGGCGCGTGCGCGCCCAGCTGTCGTCGCCGGCCCAGCGTATGTGGACCGTCACGAAGTAGGTGTTCTCCTTCATCATGCGGCGAAAGGCCGTCGCGACCGCGCGCGCGCTCGCCGAGAGGTGAGCGTCGGGGTGCACGTCGCGCGTGCGCTCGAGGTGCTCGAGGATGAAGGTCGAGTCACCGAGCAGCGCGCCGTCGTCGTCGACGTACGGCACCTTCCGCTTGGGGGCGCGCGTCATGTCGAACCCGCCGACCTCGTACGGGATGTTCGTCATGCGCAGCCAGGCCTCGAGCTTCATGCACGGGGGGCTGGGGCTCGGCAGCCCCCACACGGGCAGCATCTTGTACAGCGTGAGCACAGGACTTCCTTCCTAGGGTCGACGCGCCGGCGCGACGGCCCATCGAACTCTACTCAATCACGGGTCCGCCGAGTGGGCGCGCTGGACCGGCGCGGGCCGGTCGAGTCGAGCGGCCGCGAGCGCGATGACGCGCGCGTGCAGCGGGACCTCGGCGAGGAAGCGCGCGCGCGTCCCCTCGTCCTCGAAGCCCGAGGCGATCCGGATGAGCCGCTCGTGGGCGCGCCGGAGCGCGCTCAGCCCCTCGTCCTCCGCGCCGCTGGCCAGGAGCGCCTCGGCCGACGCGGCCAGCAGGGGGAGCTCGCCGAAGCCCGAGGGGCCGAGCGTCGCCAGCTCGGCGAGCGCGTCGCGGGCGACCGTCGACGCGGCGTCGGGATCGCGCGCGCGCAGGAGCAGGCGAATCTGCGTCGCGGTCATCTGCATCCGGCGCGTGGGCGCGTGCTCGGAGAGCTCGATCGCCTGGGCGAGATCCGCCGCCGCCTCGTCGAGCGCGCCCCGTGAGATGTGGGCGCGCGCGCGCACGTAGAGCGACATCGCCTTGTACCCGCGCGTGACGTTGGGATGCTCCAGGATCGCGCGGACGAGCGACTCGGCCTCGTCGACCTCCTCGACCCCGGCGGCGCCCCGCGACACGAGGGTGTTCGCGAGCGCCAGCCGGGCGTGGTACGTGACCAAGCTCGGCAGGGCGTCCGCCATGACCATGGAGCGTCGCAGCAGCGTGAGCGCCTCGTCGATCGCGCCCGCGCGCGCGAGCACCTCCCCGAGGAGATCCTGCGCGAGGACGTACATCGCCTTGGTGGCGCCGGCGCGCTCGTAGAGCGACATCGCCTCGCGCGCGAGCTCGATCTGTCGCGGGATGTCGTCGTCGGTGTAGCGGTAATACGAGCACGAGGCGAGGTTGTGCCAGGCCTTCAGCAACGGCCGCCGCGCCATCGCGTCGCCGGCGATGTCCCTGGCCCGGCGCAGCAGCGCGAGGCCCCGCGCGGGCGCGCCGGTCTGGATCAGCGCGCTCGCCATGTGGCTCGCGAAGTCGCTGTAGGCGACCGCGGCGTCGGGCTCGGGCGTCATCGCGAGGTAGCGATCCGCGAGCGCGCGGGCGCGCGCGCGATCGGGGTCGATATAACAGGCGGCGTAGCACTGCACGTGGATCGCGTGGCACCAGGCCTTGGAGCCCGCGCCCACGAGTGGGAGCGCCTCGGTGCAGAGGCGGAGCGCGTCCTTCCACTGCCAAAACCATGTGCAGCCGAGGGCCTCCAGCGAGAGCAGGACGCCCGCGAGCGCGCCGGCGGGCGCGAGCGCGCGCCCTCGCTGGGTGTAGTGACGCGTCCCGGGAATATCGAAGCGATCGAGCGCGTGCTCGGCCGCGCGGACGAAGTACGGGATGGCCTCGGTGGGCGCGTCGCTCTCCGCGTAGTGCTCGGCGACGACGCCCGGGGCCTCGCCCGCGGCGCTCAGGAAGCCCGCCGCCAGTCGGTGACCGACGCGGCGGTCGTCGTCGGTCGAGCGCGCGTAGGCGGCCTCGCGCATCAGCGCGTGGCGAAACCGAAACACGCGGCCTGATGTCTCGCCGCGCGGCGCCTCGACGAGCTCTTGATCGATCACGGCGCGCAGCGAGTGACGCAGCTCCTCGGGCGAGGTGTCGGCGCCGAGCAGCGCGTGGACGCCGTCCTCCGAGAACACCTGACCGAAGATGCTCCCCGCGCGCAGGACCCTCCTGTCCCCCGCCTCGAGGCGCCCGAGCCGGGCCTGGAGCATCGCCAGCACCGTCTCCGGCGCCTGCTCGTCGGACCCCTCGATCGCCGCGCGCGTGAGCTCCTCGAGATACAGCGCGTTACCGGCGGCGCGCTCGACGATCCGCTCGATGACCGCAGGGTCGAGCGCGCCGGCGGCGACCCGTCGCACGAAGCGCGCGCACGCCTTCTTGGACAGCGGCCGCAGCGGGAGCTCCTGCGCCTTGCCCTTCCACAGCCCCGGGAACACCTCGTGCACCTCCGGCCGCGCGAACGCGACGAGCAGCAGCGGGGCGTCGGCGAGCGCGAGGAGAGCCTCGTGCAGCAGCTCGACCGAGGGTCGATCGCTCCAGTGGAGGTCCTCGAGCAGCAGCACGACCGGGCTCAGCTCGCACTCCGCCCGCGCGAGCTCGATGAACGCGCCGCGCAGCTGGTCGTTCATGACGCGCGGGTCCTGCCGCGCGGCTTGCAGCTTGAGGCACGCCTCGTCGGGGAACGGCACGCCGCAGAGCTCGCCGAGGAACTCCGCAGCCGCGGCCGCCGGGTCGCGCAGCGCGGGGTGCCGCGCGACGCGTCGCCGGATCGCGGCCCGCTGCGCCTCGCGGTCGTCGTCCTCGACGACGCCGCAGAGCTCGCGCAGCGCCCCGCGGATCAGCTCGAGCGGCAGGCTCGCGCGGAGCGGCTCGGCCCGAGCGGTCACGACGACGAGCTCGTCGCCGCGCGCCGACACCCGCCGACAGAACTCATCGCGCAGGCGCGACTTCCCGACGCCGGGCGGCGCGACGATCACGAGCGCGCGCGACGTCTCGTCCTCCACGCAGCCGGACAGCGCGAGCTGGAGCGTGCCGAGCTCGACCTCTCGGCCCACGCAGGGCGTCGGTCGGCCGAGGAAGCGGCGCGCGCCGTCGAGCTCCGTGAGCGTGTCGCCGACGAGCACGGACACGCCCTCGCCGACGCGCGTCAACGAGGCGCGCGCGCCGAGCAAGCCGGCGGTCACGTCCTCGAGGAGGATCCGCCCGGGCGTGACGTCGTCCGGCGCGAGCGCGACGGTCGCGAGCAGACGGCCCGCCCGCGAGAGCGCCTCGCCGGTCGCGCGTCCGCCGCGGATCGGGCTCCTGCCCGTGGCGATCGCGACGTTCGCGTCGGGCCAGCGCTCGCGGAGCGCGATGGCGCAGCGCGTGGCCAGCTTCGCCTGGTCCGCCGCGGACGCGCTCCGCTCCGGGAAGGTGACGACCACGGACTGATCCGCGAGCAGCTCCGGGCGGGCGCCGAGCGGGCGCAGCGCGGCGGCGAGGGAGTCGATGGCGGGGCGCAGGCGATCGAGCTGCTCGGCGGCCACGGTCGCGTCGTCGTCCTGGGTCGCCGGCGCGGCGGCGAGGATGACGGTGGCGATCTGCTGCTCGTCGCGCCCGAGGCCGGCCGGCCTGTCGATGACGCGCGGGCGCTGGGAGCCGTCGAAGGGCCCGAGCTGATCGAGCAGGTCGATCACGTCGGCGGCCGACGGTCGCGCGGCGGGGCTCTTCGCGAGCATGCTCGCGATCAGGCCCCGAAGGTCCTCGGGGACATCCGGGCGCAGGCGCGCGAGCGGGGGCGGCTCATCGAACAGGAGCTGGGCGAGCACCGCGGCGATGTGCTGGCCCGCGAACGGCGGCTGGCCCGCGAGGCACTCGTAGAGCACGCAGCCGAGCGCGAACACGTCGGCGGCGGGTCCCACGTCGCGCTCGCCGCGAGCTTGCTCCGGGGCCATGTAGTGCGGCGTGCCGAGCAGCGCGCCCGTCGCGGTGCGCACCGCGGTGCCCGAGGTCGCCGAGGTCGCCCACTGCGTCTGCCCGATCGCGGAGACGCCGGCGACGCGGCGCGCGACGCCGAAGTCGAGCAGCGTGGCGCGCTGCGGCGCGCCCCCGCGCAGGAAGATGTTGGAGGGCTTGAGGTCCCGGTGGACGACGCCGTGCCGCTGCGCCTCGAGCAGCGCGCCCGCGACCCGACGGGCGACGATCAGGCTCTCCGCCGCCGAGAGCGGCGCCGTCGCGACGCGCTCGGCGAGATCGAGGCCCTCGAGCCACTCCATGGCGAGGAAGGGCTGCCCGTCGTCGGTGCTGCCGCTGTCGACGAAGGTGACGATGGCCGGGTGCCGCAGGCGCGCGAGCAGCCGAGACTCCCGCGCGAAGCGAGCGGCTTGCTCGGGCGACGGGGCGCCCGGGGACGCGCCGCCCAGCGGGAGCTTGACGGCCACGGGCTGCCCCGTGTGCTCGTCGCGGGCCCGGTACACGCGACCCATGCCGCCCTCACCCACGAGCGCCTCGACGACGAAGCGCTGGCCGATGACGGCGCCTGCTCGTAGGGGGTCCATGGCTCCGCCGCGGAAGATCACGATCTCAAACCACGCGCGCGGCTGTCAAGAACACCGGCTCGCGCGAGCCGCAGACGTCCCGGCGCAGCTCGAGTGCGCGTCACGCCGTGCACCCGCTCGATCCTCGCGGTCGCGCTCGAGCCCGCGGATCAACAGGTGCGCGAGGCGCTGCCGACGTCACGGATCTCGGCGCCACGGCGCAGGAGCTCTGCGGCGCGCGGACGCGCGATTTCGCGACGGGCGAGGGCTGTGAAGTTTTTTTCGTCGCGTCGCAATCCCGTGGGAGGCGGCTGGAACTCCGGAGGTGAAGGGCGCGACGCCCGAGACGACACGCAGCAAAGACCCCCGATACGCGACCCAAAGGACCATCATCATGAACGCCTCCAAGCTCCTCGCCGCCGCCCTGACCACCGCGCTGACCGCCGTCACCCTGCTCGCCAGCGCCGCCGCCCACGCTGAGTGCGCGACGCCGACCCGCCTCGAGATCGACTCGATCCAGTTCCCGAGCTGGACCTACGACGTGGGCGGCGAGTGGACGGCGCTGGAGAGCGACGGGATCAGCCACGGCTACTGCTACAAGCAGGAGGCGGGCGTCAACGCTGACCCGCAGGTCATGTTCAACCACAGCAACCTCTGGTACGTGGCGATCGCCGAGGACTGCGACGACATCGGCTTCAACACGTGGATGGCCGCGTTCTACGGCGCGGCGGCGAGCGACCCGACGAAGCCGGAGTTCGTGCGCTCGATCCGGACGATGCGGATCGAGGTCGCCGGCGACGACGCCTACCGCGTCGCGCTCGACGGGGCCCAGCAGGACATCGCGCTCAACGGGCAGACGGTGTCGGAGGTCACGCAGTACGCCTGGACGCACGTGGGCGTCGTCGAGCTGGACGTGACGGGCGACATGCACACGGTCGAGCTGCACGTCGAGGACAAGTTCGGCACGGTCGCCGGGGTGGCCGCGCACGTCACCATCGATGGCGGCGCCTGCGGGGACCTGATGACGGGGCGCGACGACTTCGAGTTCGGCAACGTCAGCCTGGAGCCCGACCTCAGCGGGATCGCCGTCGAGGCGCCGCACCAGTACCACAACCCGCCGGGGAGCCTGGCGGCCGCGGGCGCGGAGTACGTGTGGTGGGACGCGGACGCCACGGTGCTGGGCGCGGCGGACTTCAGCGTCGATATCGACGTGCCCTGAGCGGCGAGCGACTCGAGCGCGCGAGAGGGACAGCTCCACCCGGGACTGTCCCTCACTGTCTTGCCGCCTCCGAACCGCGTGCGCTGGACGTCATCGACATGCCCTGAGCGGCGCGAACCGATGACGTGACGCGCGCGGCGAGTGCCGGTGTCATCACCGCGCCGGCGACGCGCGCCGGCGCGGTGGGGGCCGCGCTCAGATCTCGTCCGGGAGGTCCCAGGCGCTGATCGAGTTCTGCTGTACGTACTTGGCGGGGACGAACCAGAGCTGGCCGTTGGGGCTCACGGTGACGCGGCCGATGGAGGGCATTACGTCGAAGTCGCTGATCTCGCCGGAGAACGGCTCGATGACGAGGACGTCGAGGTTCTGCAGGCCGGCGTAGACGAGCCCGGAGAACGCGTCGAAGCTGAGGCTGGTGACGTCGCTCATGAGGTCGATGACGAACTCGGACTCCTGCGTCTCGGTGTTGTAGCGATAGACGGAGCCGCCCTCGATGGCGACGAGGAGGTGCACGTCGCTGACCGCGGCGGCCGCGTGGATGCGCTCAGGCATGGGCGTGAGGACCTCCTGAGTCTGGTCGTCGAGGTTGGCGGAATTGAGGTCGCCGGCCTGGGTGGAGTTGCCGACGTAGAGCACACAGCGAGACCACAGACCCAACACACAAGAACAGAGATCGCCGCTACGCGCGGGTTTAGGCGCCGTCTCGGGGCCGTTTTCAATTGGGCGTTGTCCGCGGGATCACGCGCCGTGACGTGGGAGCTGGCGCGGGAAGTGGCACGGATACGTCACGAAGCTCGAGGGGAGCGGGTCGGATGCGCTACTCGAGCGCCTCGAGGATGAGCTCGAGCGCGAAGTAGACGAGGATTGCTCCGTGCTTCACGGCGGGTTGGTCCGAGAATCGCGAGAATGGTTCACGGGGCCAGCGTGATTGTTCGCGCGAGCACCTCGCCGCCAATGCGCGCTCGAGCGCGGCGTTCAGCGGTCCTCCGTCGATACTTGTGAAACGCGCCGTGCCGGCGACGCGGTGGGCCTGGGAGCGGGCGCTTGAAGACGACGATCCGGTCGTGGTTTTATATGTACAAACAGTCGGGTTGTATCCGGGCTGACACGGGCGTCGACTGCGGTCAGTCGAGCTTGTAGATCTCCCGGATTCCCTCGAGGATGGACTCGAACGGGATCTTGAGGTCCTTTAGCAGACCGTCCTCGAGCGCGAAGCACCAGCCGTGCACGATCGGGAAGCCGCGGGCGCGGAAGCTGCGCTGCACCCATGACGTCTTGATCACGTTGATGCACTGCTCCTGCACGTTGAGCTCCACCAGCCGCCGATAGCGGGCCTCCTCGTCCTCGATGGCGTTCAGCTCCTTGCTGTGCATGCGGTACACGTCGCGGATCTCTCGGAGCCAGCCGTTGAGCTGCCCCAGGTCCTCGGACTTCATCGCCGCGGCCACACCACCGCACCCGTAGTGCCCACAGACGATCACGTGGTCGACCTTGAGGTACTCCACCGCGTACTGGATGACCGCGTGCGCGTTCATGTCCGTGTTGGGCACCAGGTTGGCCACGTTGCGGTGCACGAACACGTCGCCGGGCTCGAGGCCCATAATCTCGTTGGCCGGGACCCGGCTGTCGGCGCAGCCGATGAACAGGAAGTCGGGGTCTTGACCGCGCGAGAGCTTCTCGAAGAAGTCGACGTCTTGCGCCTTCTTCGACTCGACCCAGCGGCGGTTGTTCTCGAAGACTTGTTGGTAGAGTTCATTCGACATGGGCGGACGGACTATATCAGGGGGCGCCGCGGCGGCCGACACAACCTGCGGTCCAGTGATTCGTCTGGAACGACGGTAGGCACGCCGCGGCGTCGCCGATCAAACCGCGCTGTTCTCGGACGGTCCGCAGCTCCACGGCGCCGAGCTCGTCCTTAGGGCGGCCGAGCGCGCGCTTGGCCGTGATGAGTTGATCGAGTCGTCGTCGCGCCGTGGATGATCGCGGCGACGCCTCCGACAACGACGAACTCGAGCCCGCGTCGTGGAGCAGCGCGAGCAGCTGGTCGGTGTTGCGCGCGGGGCGTGGCGGAGGCGTCACTCGTACCGGAGGTCAGGAGGCGCGTTTGAGCAGCGCGCCGAACTTGTCGCGCAGCCCCGCCTCGAGGCGCGCGCGCCTCGGGGACAGGGTGCGCGCTTGCGTGCGCGCGTGCAGGTGGTTCATCGCCACGAGCTCGCGCAATCGCTCCGCGGGGGCGCGCGGCTGCTCTCGAGCCGCGTGGTGTCGATGCCGAACTCGCGCGCCGCCTGCCACGCGGACGTGGGTTCATCCTGTCGAGGGGAGCTCACCCTCGAAGCAATGCCCCGGGCGTGTGGATTCGTCCTCCAACGTGGCGTCGTGAGCGCGAGATCAACCGATGAACCCGGGGGTCGTTCGGGGGATACTCGGTCAGCCGGAATTGGGCTCGCGCGAGGAACGGGTGAGGGGCTACGGCGACAAGCCGTCAAAAAGCACGAAGGGACAGGTTGATCACGAGATCCCTGGTCGCGCGTGCATGTACACGCGACGCGCCCGCGCGCCAGCGTCTGCGGGGAACGTCGCGGAGCGGCGCTCATGGAGGAGGACGAGATGAGCGTCAAGATTCGGGAGCGTTGTTACGCGAAGACCAACACCGTGACCTGGCAGGCGGACATCCACGTCAAGCTGATCGACGGGCGCAAGATCCGAGAGCGCAGCAAGGTGCCCGGGGCCAGGAGCCGGGGCGCCGCGCTCAAGTGGGCGCTTGAGCGCGAGCGCTGGCTGATCCTGCACGGTCACGAGACCACGGAGGAGGAGCAGCCGCGCGACGAGATGCCGACCCTGGCGCAGTTCGCTGCGCGCTTCATGGTCGAGTACGTCATCGCCAACCGGCTCAAGCCGAGCACGGTCGAGAACAAGCGCATGATGTTAGGCGCGTACCTGCTCCCGCAGCTCGGGGAGCGACCGCTGGATGAGATCTCCGAGGTCGATATTCAGCGGCTCAAGTCGGCGTTCTCGAGGCAAGCGACCTCGAGCGTCAACAACATCCTGACGCTGCTGTCGACGATGCTGAAGGTCGCGGTGGAGTGGGGCGTGATCGACTCGGTCCCCAAGATCCGCAAGCTCAAGCGTCAGCCCCAGGGCTTTGAGTTCTACGAGGAGGCGACCTTTGAGTCCCTCGTGGAGGCCGCCTCGCGGTGCGGGGTCCGGTCGCTCCTGGTCGTGCTGCTCGGCGGTGACGCCGGGCTGCGGGCGGGGGAGATCATCGCGCTCCGCCTGCCCCGCTGCGATCTGCGGCGCGGCGTGCTGAACGTCGCCGAGAACGACTGGCGCGGGCACGTCGGCCTCCCCAAGGGCGGGCGGGCGCGTCAGGTCGTGATGACGGCGCGTCTGCGGGCGGCGCTCGCGAGCGTGGCGGCGCTTCGCGGCGGCTCGGCGTCGCGGGTGATCCTTCGCGAGGACGGCTCCCGCGCGACCAGGCGGGCGATCGACTACGCGCTGTACCGGGCCCAGAGCGAGGCCGGTTTGCCGCGCAAGGGTCCGCATGTCCTTCGGCACACGTTTTGTTCGCGGCTCGCCGCGCGCGGTGCTTCGCCGAAGGCGATCCAGGAGCTCGCGGGACACGTGCACTCGAGCACCACCGACCGCTACCTGCACCTGGCGCCCAGCGCCTTGAAGACGGCGATCGAGCTGCTCGACTCGTGACGTCACGGGCGCGTCACGGGTGATCCCGCGCGCGCCAAACTCGAACAATTATCGTGGGTTGGCGCTCTCGGTCGACGAGCCGACGTAGAGCACGCGGTCCTCGCCCCAGGTCAGGCCCATGGGGCCAGCGTCGGCGGGCGTGTTGCCGAACGGCCCGCTGCCCTGGGTCGGCATGGCGGCGATGATGATCGGCAGCGGGTTCATCATGTTCTCCTCGTCGAGCCGCGCGACGCCCTGCGGCGGGTCGACGAAGCAGCCGCAGGTCGGGCAGCACGTGTACGTGATCGCGACCTCGCCGATGCCCTCGACCTGGCTCTGCTGCTGGGTCGTGAGCGCGTCGGGCTGACCGTGGGGCGCGGACGCGGGGACCAGCGCCTTGAGCACCTTGATCTCGCCCATGTTGAGGTTGGCGACGCCGGCCCAGGTGGTGAGCGTGCCGTCGGTCTCGAGGCGCCGGACGTAGTCGGTGCCGCTGCGCAGCGTGACCATCCAGCCGGTGCAGTCGTCGGCGAACTCGAGGTCGAAGATGTCGGTGGAGAACGGGCCGTTGAGGAGGTCGATGTCGGGGTCGTCCGGGCAGTCGTGGACGCGCGTGCAGCCGCAGGCGCTGCCCCAGCACATCCCGCCCTCGGTGCAGCTCACGGCGCCGCAGGGCGCGATCGGGATGCACGCGCCGAGGCCGTCGCACACGCTGCCGGGCCCGCACTGCTTGTTGTCGCACGCGAGGTAGTCGCCGGCGACGGTGCAGAGCGCGTCGGGGTCCTTGCACTCGCCGCTGATGACGTCGCAGACCTGGTCGGGGCCGCAGGGGTCAGGCTGCTGACCCTGGCAGCTCGTCACGCACACGTCGTCGACGCACATCTCGTTGGGCTGATCGCACGCGCCGCAGCCTCCGCCCGTGGGGTCGGTGTCCGTGACCGTGACCGCGTCGGTGGTCGCGTCGGTGGTCGGGTCGCCCGTCGACGCGCTCGTGGCGGTCACGCTGGCGTCGCTCGTCGCCGCCGTGGGATCGGTCGCGCTCGGGCCGTTGCTGGTCGAGCCGCTCGTGGCCCCCCCGGAGTCGGTGCCGGCGCTCGTGGACGGGCTGGTGCCGCCGGTCGACGAGTTCCCGCTGGTCGCCGCGGCGGTGTCGCTCGAGCTCGTCGAGCTGGTTTCGGTCGTCGCGTCGCCGCTCGAGTCGCCGCAGGCGGTCAGGCCGAGGGTGAGCAGCAGCGCCAGGGCGGCGTTCGACGAAGTGGGCGTTCGGTGCATGGTTCCTCGCCCCCATTTATATGTCTCAAAGGTCTTGTTTGCAGGCGCGCCCGGTCGTTCGGCCGGTCGGCCGGCGCGTCACCAGAGCCCGGGGACGAGGCGGTAGCGCACGCGCGCCGCGTAGGCCTCGTAGCCCGCGAGCTCGGCGCGCAGCGTGCGGTCTTCGAGGGCTGTCCGAATGACCATGGACCCCGCGGCGATCAGCGCGGGGATCCAGCACCACCAGGAGCCCGTGATCATGGGCGCGGCGACGCACCAGGCCGCCGTGCCGACGTAGCCGGGGTGACGCACGCGCGCGTAGGGGCCCGCGTCGATGACGTGCTGCGCGCGATCTCGCTGGATGCGGACGGTCTTCTCGAAGAACGTGTTGACGACGGTCGCCCACGTGAAGATCCAGAGCCCGAACACGTAGAGCAGCGCGCCGGGGATGACCCACCAGGCCGGCATGGTCGCGCCCCATCGCCCGATCTCGAGCCCCGCGACGACCGGGATGCCGATCGGCCAGGCCAACCCGAACACGAGCAGGAGCGCCATGTCCCACGAGCGCACGTCCGGCTTGCGCTGGCCGCGGTGGTTGAGGAGCTCGGGGTTGCGGCGCGCGAGGTAGGCGGTGTGGCCGACGCCCCAGACCGTGAACAGCAGGCAGTACAGCCACCCGCGCCAGGTGACCGCGAGCGGGGTGAGGGTGCCGGCGGCGGCGAACAGCAGCGCGGCGTTGACGAGCGCGGCCGTGTACCCGCCGATCAGCTCGCGCGCGCCGAACTTGTTGAGGCGCGCGCCGTCGCCCGCTCCGGCCTCGGCGCTCATCGGTCGAGCTCCCCGATGTCGGCGATGGTCGCGAGGACGGCCAGGTACGCGCGGATCTCGAGCTGCAGCGCGACGAACTCCCGCAGCATCTCGCCGTAGCGCTCCCAGCGTTGCTCGTGCTCGCGCGGCGTGATCTCGGGGGGCCTGCTCGCCTCGTGCTCGGAGAGCGCGGTGTGCCACTGTGTGGTGAAGGGCGCGACGCCCTGCGTCAGCACGCGGATCGCGATCGCGCCGAACGAGCCAGGGCCGTGCGCGACGTCGGGGCCGGCGTCGCGCAGGATCTCGCGCGTGAGCGCGAACAGGCTGTGCAGCGAGGACAGCAGCCCGCGCAGGGAGCCGTGCTCGATCATGAAGGGCTGGGCCGCGACGCGCGTGATCAGCTCGACGTAGAGCGACCAGGCGGCGCGCTGCTCCACCTCGTTGGCGGCGAACGAGAGCGAGCCGAGGCCGAAGGGCAGGGACACGGAGAGCGACTTGAGTTTCATGGGCTCGCGGCGGGCTCCAGGAGCGCGGGGACGGGCGAGTATGCCAGGGTCGCGCGGGCGGGAGAAGCGCTCGGGGCGCGCGGCGCGGAGCCGCGCGCGCGCCGTCGCGGGGGACGCCGCAGGCCCGCGAGGCACCGCGCGCGCCAACGGGGCGCGAGTTTTGTATTACCGTTTGTGCATGTCTTATCAGTCATCTTATTTGCCGCCCGCGACGCGCGCGGGCGCGCGGGTGTGCCTCTCCACGCTGTTCGCCGGGCTGCTGATGAGCTGCGGCGACGACGGGGGCGAGTCGGGCACAGGCTCGACCACCGCCGGCTCGGAGACCGCGTCGTCGTCAGACTCCAACAGCTCGACCTCCGGCGCGCCGCCGACCGCCAGCGGCTCGGGGAGCAGCGCGTCGGGGAGCAGCGCGTCGTCGACGAGCGCGGATCCGACGTACTCGAGCTCCGACCCGCCCGTGTGCGTCTTCAGCGACGGCGAGTTCACGCTCACGCCGGCGGAGCTCAAGAAGTGGCTCGACGGCGAGTACGACACGACGGGCGGCGAGACGACGGGCGGCGCGACGACGGGCGAGGCGACGGGCGGCGAGACCACGGGCGAGGAGACGACGGGCGCGACGACGGGCGACGAGACCACGGGCGCGGCGACGACCGGGGTGGGGCCGGTGGATCCGGGCGAGGTCGACCCCGCGCTGTGCTCGGAGATGTGTATCGCGCTGCTCGACCCCTCGCCGTTCCAGGACATCTGGACGTGCGCGTACCAGGAGATGACGCCCGAGGGCGACTTCGTGTTCTACTGCGAGTGGCTCGAGGAGGCCTGCGACGGCCGCAGCCACGCGTCGATCGAGCCGCGCGGAGGCGTCCACGGCCCCGATCCGGTGACGGCTTGGTTCGCGCGCGCGGCCCACGACGAGGCGGCCTCGGTGCACGCGTTCACGGAGCTCGAGCGCGAGCTCGCGGGCGCGGGGGCGCCGGCGGAGCTGCTCAGGCGCGTGCGCGCGGCCGCCGAGGACGAGCGTCGACACGCGCGCGAGGTCGCGCGGCTGGTCGCGTGGCGCGGGGGCCAGTGCGCGCGCCCGCGAGTGCGCGCGACGCCGCGGCGCGGGCTGCTCGAGCTGGCGCTCGAGAACGCGGTCGAGGGCTGCGTCGGCGAGACGTGGGCGGCGCTGCGGGCCGCGCACCAGGCCCAGAATTCGAGCTGCCCCGAGGTCCGCGTGATGATGTATCGGATCGCGATCGACGAGCGTCGGCACGCGGGGCTCGCGTGGGCGCTACACGAGTGGCTCTTGGGACATCTCACTGCGGAGGAGCGCGCCTCGGTGCACGCGGCGCTGCGCGAGGCCGGCGCGCGCGTGGTCCGGCGCGCGGCGACGCCGGTGTTCGCCGACGACCCCGACGGTGCGCACGCGGCGGTCGCGGGGCTGCCCGACACGGCGGCGGCGCAGCGCCTGGCGCGGGGGCTGCAGCGCGCGCTGTGGTCCGAGCTCGAGGCGCGCGCGGCCTGACGAAGGGGACCTCGCGCGCCGCGGGCTGAGCTCGAGTCGCGCGCGATCTGTCGCGCGGGGCGGGTGATGAGCTCGCGCCGCGCGGCCTCACGGCGCGCCGGCGTCGCCGCGCTGAAGGATGCGCCGCGCGCACTGCCGGACGCCCCAGTGACCTGATTCGCGCAGCCGCTCGGCGTGGGCGCGGGCGCTCGCGGGGCCCGCGTCGCGTCCTCGAGCACGTCGAGCGCGAAGCGGTCCGGCGTGCCGCCCAGCGTCGCCTCGATCATCGCGCCGTGACCCTCGGGATCGAGCCGCGCGAACACCCAGTGGTTGGCTCCGCACGCGCCGAGCACGAATTTTCCGGGGACCTCGGCGCGGAGCTGCTGCTCGAGGAACACCCGGGCCGCGCGGGCGCGGTCGGGCGTCTGGCGCAGCCACGCGCCGAAGCCCGCGGCGTCCCGCGCGGCGAGCTCGCGGAAGATCGCCCACAGCGTCGCGTCGGCGACGCGAGCGCGCGCGCGTAGGACCGGCGCGAGCAGCTCGTAGTCGTGGGAGCCCAGCGCGCAGAACATGGCCTCAAGGGCAGGGTCGGCGTGGGCCGGCGGGTAGCCGAGCGCGCGCGAGAGCTGCTCGGCGAGCGCGCGCTCGCCCCAGCGCGCCAGCACGCCCATGGCCTCGTAGCCCGCGCGAGGATCTGTGGCCCCGAGCGCGCCGTAGACGAGCGCGCGGTCGCGCTGGGGATCCCCGTGGCGCGCGAGGAAGCGGGCGAAGCCCGGCGGGGGGTTGAGGCCGTGACAGTCGGGGTGGGCGCGCGCGTGCGCGAGCAGCCGCGGGTCATCAAACGCCAGCAGCGCGCGCTGCAGCGCCGAGACCAGCGCCTTGACCCGGGCGGGATCCTCGAGGCACGCGAGCGTGGGCGCGACGTGATCGAAGGACGGCGCGCCCGTCATCGCGCGCAGCAGCTCGACGAAGCGCGGCGAGTCGACGGGCAGCTCGGCGAGCCGCGCGGCGATCAGCGGGGCGGCGCGCAGGCCCTCGGCGCCGCGGAGCAGCGCGCGGGTCGTGGCCCACAGCACCTCGGCGCCGCCGCGACGGAGCAGCTCCGCGAGCGGGGCGACGCGCGCTTCGAAGGGCAGCAGCTCGAGCAGCTCGATCGCGCTGCTGGCCACGCGCGGCCCGACGCGCGACGGGTCGAGCAGCGGCGCGAGCTCGCCGGGAGCCGGCGCGTGCCCGGCGATGCGCAGCAGCTGCAGCGCTTCGAACACGATGTCGGGGTTGCTGTGCGCGAGGCGTGGGCGCGCGCGCGCGGCGAAGCGCGCGGCGTCGGGGTGATCGTGCAGCCAGTGGAGCGTGCCGAGCGCGATCGCGGGGGCGTCGTCGAGCAGCGCGTCGAGCAGCGCGTCGAAGCGCGCGCGCGGCAGCGCGTCGTCGAGGAAGTACAGCCCGTACTTCGACTGCACGATCTCGCTGCGCACCGACGTCGCGCCCTCGTCGAGCCAGCGCAGCAGGTGTCGCTGCGGCGCGGGCGACCACGGGTTGCAGCCGTACAGGTGGATGAGGTTGTCGCGCTCGCCCGGCGGGCGCTGATCGAGCGCGGCGACCATCGCCTCGAGCGTGACGCCGAGGCGCGCGGGGTCGCGGCGGTACAGCGTGTTGGCGACGCGCCCGCGCAGCTCCGGGGTGTCGCGGAGCCGGCGCTCGAGCAGCGCTACCAGCTCGGGCGTGAGCGCGCGCTCGAGCTCCGCCTGCTCGAGCAGCTCGAGCCGCCGCAGCGCCTGCTGCAGCGCGCTCACGCCCCGCGCGTCGAGCAGCGCGCGCAGCTCCGGCGCGCGCGGCTCTCCAACGCGGCGTTCATGACCTGGCACCGCAGACAGGTGCGCGACGCGGCAGCGGGCGCGCAGCCTGGCTGCAGCGCGCCGCGCTCGCGCTCGGCGTACGCGAGCGCGGCGCCGTAGGCGTCCCCGGCTCGTAGGAGGCGAGCGCCTCGCGGAGCTCGCCCGCGATCACGGCCGGCGGCCTCGGGTCGAGCCTCGTCCGGGAGCGGCGCGATCATCCCGCTGGGCTGGAAGCCGATGCGCGCCTCGCCCAGCCGTCGCCACGGCAGGCACACGCGCTCGCCGCCCGCGACGCCGATCAGCGGCGGAAGCGGGACCGGGTGTCGGCGGTAGTCGAGCACCGCGAACGCGAACAGGCTGCCCGCGCGCGCGCCGACGGCCCGCGCGGCGCGTCGTGCCAGCTGGGCGCGAGGATCGCGGCGACCGCGAGCGCGTCGTCGTCGGCGTCCCCCTCGGTCTTTCCAGTCTCGGTCTCCCCGGTCTCCTCGTCATAGGGTCGATCGAGCAGCTCGGCGAGCGCGCGCGCGAGCACCTCGGCGGTCTCGTCGACGGCGACCACGCGCGACCACGACCAGCCGAAGTGACGCGCGAGGCTCCGCAGGCGCGAGAGCGTCGCGACGACGTCGAAGTTCGAGCACAGGTAGGTCGAGTACCAGGGGATGTGCAGGCCGTCGTCGTGACCTGTCCCCAGGAGCAGTGAGCCGAATTCGCCGAGCACGCGCTCGCGCATCGAGGTCGGGCGCAGCCCGGGCAGCTCGTCTGGGAGCGCCTCGCCGGCGCGCGCGGCGAGGCCCGCGCGCGCGCCACCAGGCGCGCGCGCCTCGCTGTCGCCGACCGCGAGCTGGGCCTGGGCCGTGAGCCCGGCGGCTCGGCGTCGTCCGGTGACGCGCGCGCGCCTCGTGCAGCGCGCGCTCGAGCTCGGCGAAGCGACGGGTGTTGCGCAGCACGAGCGCGAGCTCGATCCACGGGCGCGGGCTCG
Organism: Myxococcales bacterium; assembly: GCA_020633295.1. Taxonomy (GTDB): domain Bacteria; phylum Myxococcota_A; class Polyangia; order Nannocystales; family Nannocystaceae; genus JACKDW01. The sequence goes on from JACKDW010000003.1 coordinate 577,489, forward strand.
CGGGAAGCGCTCGGTGAGCTCGCGCAGCGCGGCTCGGCCTCCACGAAGCGCCCTGTCTCCGCGTGCAGGCAGGCGCGTTCGAAGCGCAGCGCGGCGTCCTCGGGGAAGCGCGCGACCGCGTCGTCGAGCGCGCGGGCCCCCTCGATCACCTTGCCGCGGGCCTGCAGCGCGCGCGCGAGCGGGAGGTACACGGCGCGCGCGTCGGGGTCGAGCGCGCGGCTGCGCTCGAGCAGCGCCTCGGCGCGCGCGAGCTCCTCGGCTCGCAGCGCGGCGGCGCCCTCCTCGAGCAGCTGCGCGGCCTTGCGCCGCTGAAACGCGCCCTCCACCGCTGCATGGTGCGGCGACCGGCGACGCGGCGCAACGTCGACGCGTGCTCGCGCGGCCGCGCGCGCGGATCAGAAGTTCGCGTTGTCGGCGGTGATCAGCGCGTTGATCACGTCGCGCGCGGTGTCGCCGGCGTCCGGGCCGAGCGAGACGGACTCCTCGTAGTTGTCGTTGTAGCCCATGTTCCACTCGGCGCTCGGCACGAAGTAGCCGAGCGCGTCGCCGGTGTTGCCGAGCAGCAGGCGGTGCGGCGTCTTCATGACCTCCTTGATCGACAGCCCGTTGTAGGTCAGCGACTCGCCGGGGAAGCCGACGCCCTGCAGCTGCGTGCCGAGGCGGAAGTACGTGGCCTGCGTCGTGACGTAGTTCTCGAACAGCCCCATCATCTCGAAGTCGTAGAGCGCGAGCCCGAGGTTGGCGGCCGCCTGGAACAGCAGGTTGTCGACCTTCTGCTCCCACGCGCTGGCGGTGAACACGAGCACGGGGTCGACGGGCTCGGTCTGCTCGAGCGCGAGCATCGACGAGCTCGCCAGCAGCTCGCCGTAGGCCTGCGCTTTCTCGAAGTCGTCGGCGTACTCGCCGGGCGGCGACTTCGGCGACGCGTCACCGAGGACGCCGTTGAAGAACAGCACCGGCGCGTCCAGCTCGAGCTCGAGCGCGTCGACGGTGTAGCCGCAGAAGTCGCGAGAGATCAGCTTGTTGTCCTCGCCGAGGATCACCGGGTGCGCCGCGTAGGCGACCAAGGTCCCGAGCCGCGCCTGGCCCTCGTCGAAGGCGTCGAGCACCACGATGTCCTTGTCCGTGTCGGGGTGACCGCGGCGGTTGTTGTTGTTGTCGACGGTCGCCGTCCCGACCTCGAGGGTCGCCGTGACGCGCCCGTCCCAGGCGGCCGTCATCGACGCCGCCACCTTGTCGATCAGCATGTCCTTGTAGCTGTCGGGCACGCCGCCCCACAGCCCCATGAGGTCCGGCGCCGAGTGGCTGTGCGTCGCGCCGATCAGCACCTGGTCTTCGGACAAGCCGGTGGCGGCCGCGACGTCCTCCCGGATCGCGCGCGAGATCTGGTTGCCCATGCCCGGGAGGTCCATGATCGCGAGGATGAGGCCGTCGCCGGCCTCGATCGCGAAGGAGCGCACGTAGATCGCGTCGTGCACGCCCTGGGCTGGCCCGCGGGTGTACGGCGCCCCGTAGGCGCCCATGTAGAAGCCGGGGCCGAGCTGCTGCTCGGTCGGGCTGATGTCGGTGACGTCGACGCCGACCATGAAGCCGTCGACGCCGCCGGTGGTCTCGGTGTCGGTGGTGTCGGTCGTCGTCGCGTCGGTGGTGTCGGTCGTCGTCGCGTCGGTGGTGTCGGTCGTCGTCGCGGGCTCGCCCGTGCTCCCGTCCGTGCTCGGGTCGCCGGTCGAGCCGGTCGCGCTCTCGGACTCGGAGCCGCCGCTGTCCGTCGCGCCCTGCGTCGAGCCCGAACCCGAGGCCGGGTCGGTGCTCTCGCCGCTCTCGCCGTCGCTGTCGGACTCGCTCGCGCCGTCGCTGGCGCTCGCGGTGGTGCCGTCGTCGCCGCAGGCGCCCGCGGTCATCAGCAGCGCGAGCGCGGAGGTGGGGGCTGCGAGGTTCCAGAGGGAGCGAATCAGAGACATGGCAATTCCTTTCACGGCGAACGGGGCGAACGGGGAGCACGCGCGCGTGCGACTCGGCACTTCGACTCCGTTGTATCTGCACGGGGAGGAGTTCCTCAAGCGAGCGCGCGCGTCCCCCCGGGGTGATGGATGCGGTACAACGTCCCCCATGCGCGCTCAGGTCACCGCGGTCATGGGATTCGGCCGCTTCGGGCGGGCGCTGTGTGAGCTTCTTGACGGGCGCGGCGGAGACGTTCGCGCCTGGGACCCGCATTTGCCGGTCGACCCGCGCTTCGCCGTGGAGTCCCCGCGCGCGCTGGTCGACGGCGCGTCGACGCTGGTCCTCTGCGTGCCGATCGCCGCCACGCGCGCCGCGATCACGGGGATCCTCCCGCGTGTGCTCGAGGCGAAGGGAGAACCTCTCGTGCTCGACGTCGGCAGCGTCAAGCTGCAGCCCGCGGCCGTCATGGACGAGCTGCTCGGCGACGCGCTGCCGTGGATCGCCTCGCACCCGCTGTTCGGACCCTCGAGCCTCGCGCGCGGCGAGCCGCTGCGCGTGGTCCTGTGCCCCAACCCCCGCCGGCCCGACGCGCTCGCGCGCGCCCGCAGCTTCTACGAGGCGCTCGACTGCGCGGTCGTCGAGCAGACCGCGGACGAGCACGACCGCGCCATGGCGCAGACGCACGCGCTCGCGTTCTTCATCGCCAAGGGGCTCATCGACATCGGCGCCGGTGAAGACCTGGCGTTTGTGCCACCTTCCTTCCACGCGGTCGCCAGCGCGGTCGAGTCGGTGCGCGAGGACGCGGGTCACCTGTTCCGCGCCATTCAGCACGACAACCCGCACGCCGCGAGCTCGCGCCGCGCGCTGCTCGACGCGCTGCAGAACGTCGACGATCACCTCGCGCAGGCGCTCGAGGCGCCCGGCGTCGTTGACCCCGCCCTCGAGATCCCCGAGCTCAGCGCGGCCGCGCCCGAGCTGCTCGAGACCCGCGACCGCATCGACGCGCTCGACCGCGAGCTCGTCGAGCTGCTCGCGCGGCGCGTGCAGCTCTCGCGCCGGGCCGGGCTCGTCAAGGCGGCGCGCGGCCTCGTCGTCCGCGACCCCGCGCGCGAGCGCGCGCTGCTGGAGTCACGCGCGGACTGGGCGCGCGCGCGCGGGCTCGACGGCGCGGCCGCGCGCGAGCTCTTCGAGCTGATCCTCCGACAGTCGCGGGGCGTGCAGCGACGATGATCGCGTGATCTGGTCCGGATCACGCGGACCCGAGAGACTCGACGGGTGGAACCATCGCCCGAGCTGTACACGGAGTCCGCGGTCTTCATGTTTCACTCGCGCTCCCGCGACGCGCCGCCCGGACGCGGCGCGGGGGAGCGGCTCGAGCCGCCGCTCGGCCCGGACGACTTTCGCGAGCTCGCGGCAATCGCCGACTGGCGCCGCCTGCTCTCGAACTTCGCCGAGTCGCCCTTCACGCTCGACGGGCTGCGCTGGCTCTCGGTCGAGCACTGCTTTCAAGCTCACAAATTTCGGACGGTCGCGCCGAGCTACTTCCGCAGCTTCGCGCTCGACTCGGGCAGCGAGCTGTCGCGCACGCTCGGCGCCGCGGTCAAGCGCGCGGGCGGACGTCGCGGGCACCCGCTCGACGGCGCCGCCCGGGCGCGCTGGGAGCAGGAGAAGCACGCGCTGCAGGAGCGCGCGCTCGCGGAGAAGTACTCGCAGAGCGCGACGCACCGCGCGGCGCTGCTGGCGACCGGCCGCGCGAAGCTGACGCACAAGCCGGCGCGCTCGCCCCAGACGATCATCGAGCGCGGGCTGATGCGCGTGCGACAGCGGCTGCAGCGCGGGCGCGCGTGAGCGGCCGGGGCAGGCGTCGCTCGGCGCTCGCGGCCGACACGAGTCAGCGTCCGGGCGCGCGCGGCGTGAGCTCGCCGGCCGCGAGCGCGTCGATCAGGACGTGCTTCTGCAGCTTGCCCAGCGCGTTGCGGGGCAGCGCGTCGACCACCGCGACCGCGCGCGGCTGCTTGTAGGCCGCGAGCTGCTGACGCGCGCGCTCGATCAGCGCGCGCGCCAGCGCGTCCGGGTCGACCGCGGCCCTGGGCACGACCGCCGCGACGATCCGCTGACCCCACTCGAGGTCCGGGACGCCGACGACCGCGACCTCGGCGATGTCCTCGTGGTCCAGCAGCACCTCCTCGAGCTCGCGCGCCGAGATCTTGAAGCCGCCGCTCTTGATGATGTCGACGGAGCTGCGCCCGACGATCCGGAAGCGGCCGTCCTGGTCGCGCGTGACGATGTCGCCGGTTCGAAACCACCCGCCGTCCGCGAAGGCCCGCGCGGTGGCGTCCGGGTCACCCCAGTACTCGCGCATGAGCCCGACGCCGCGGACCCACAGCTCGCCGCGCGGCTCGCCCGCTCGCGCGCCGCCTGTCGCGTCGTCGCGCTCGTCCTCGTCGACCACGCGGACCTCGAAGCCGGGCACCGCGAAGCCGACCGAGCCGGGGACGCGCTCCTCCGGCGCGTACGGGTTCGAGAGGGTGAACAGCGTCTCGCTCATGCCGTAGCGCTCGAGGATGCGGTGCCCGGTGCGGGCCGCGAAGCGCTCGAAGTCGACGGCCGGGAGCGCCGCGCTCCCGGACGTGAACAGGCGCGCGCGGCCGAGGACGACCGCGTCGCCCGGGACGCGCCCGATGTGCTCGAGCAGCCGCCGATACATGGTCGGCACGCCCATGAAGATGGTCCCGCCGCGCGCGATCGCGTCGACGACCGCGGCCGCGTCGAAGCCCGGCTGCAGCTCGATGGTCATGCCGCGCAGCAGCGCCCCGTGCACGCCGATCGCGAGGCCGTGCACGTGAAACAGCGGGAGCGCGAGCACCAGCGCGTCGTCGGCCCGCCAGCGCCACAGCTCGATCAGCGCCGCGACCGCGCGCGTGACCGAGGCGTGCGTGTGCGCGACGCCCTTGCTCGCGCCGGTGGTGCCCGACGTGTAGATCATCAGCGAGAGGTCTTCGTCGCGCAGGTCCGCGAGCGCGTCGCCGGGGTCGCCCTGCACCTCGGCGAGCCGGCGGTCGCCGGCGCGCGACGCCGCGTCGCCGATCAAGATCCGCGGCAGCGCGCGCAGCTCGGGCGCGATCACGCACGCCTCCTCGAGCGCGTCCGCGCACGCGTCATCGACGACGATGTACGCGGCGCCGCTGTCCCGCAGGATGTGAACGATCTCGCGGCCGCGGTAGCGGGTGTTGATCGGCACGTGCACGAGGCCGGCGAGGTACTGCCCGAGCAGCGCGACGAGCACCTCGGCGGCGGGGGTGGCGAGCACGGCCACGCGCGCGCCCGGCTCGAGGCCGAGCCCCATGAGCCCGGCGGCGTGCCTGCGGGCCTCGGTCTCGAGCTGGCTGTAGGACCAGCTTGTTCCCGAGGCGCGCAGCGCCGTGTGGGAGGGTCGCTCGCGGAACGCTCGCAGCAGCGCGTGCATGCGGCCTCGTAGCACGGGGGCGCGGCGTCGGCGAGCGACGCCGCGCGTCGGCGACGCGCCGTGAGTTTGCTGTCTGTTGAGTCACCTCGCGTGGTCGCGCGTAGCCGGCGACGGTCGGCGGCGCGCAAGATCCGCGACGCGCCCGTGGAACTTCTCGCGGCGACGCGCGTCTAGGGATGTGTGAGGGCGAGACGGCGCGCGCTGGTGATCGGGACAGGTTCGGCCGTGACCGCGCTGCTCCTCGCTTCCTTCGGGTGGAGCGGCGACGCGCGCACCGAGGCGGCGCGCGGGCCCGAATTCGCGGCGCCTCGCCTGGAGTCAGGCGCCTCCGAGGACGCGCGCGCCGCCCTCGCGGACAACACGGACGAGGAGCGAGCCGCCGCCGATGCGGTTGAGGACGTCGACGAGGACGCCAGCGACGAGCGAGAAGACGCTGGAGAAGACGCTGGAGAAGACGAGGCCGCAGAAGACGTCGACGCGGAGCCGGCGACGCGCGCCGCGGGCAAGATCCTCGCGCTCAAGGACAAGATCTACGAGAACCTCCGCGAGACCCGCTATCAGCACCGCACCTACGTGCGGCGCCGACAGGGCGTCTACCGCTGGGACTGCTCGGCCATGGTCGCGTGGTTTCTCCAGCGCGTCGCGCCCGTCGCTCACGCCGCCGTCGATCGCCCCAGGCCCGTCGCGCGCGACTACTATCGCGTGATCAAGCGCTCCTCGACGCGGCGCTGGCGAGATGGTTGGCGTCGCCTCGAGCACATCGAGGACGCGCGGCCGGGCGACCTGTTCGCGTGGATCCGGCCGCCCGACTTCCCCAGCCGCAACACCGGGCACGTCGGCTTCGTCCTCGAGCCCGCGCGACGCTACCCGGCGCTGCCCAACGCCTACACCGTGCGCATCCTCGACGCGACCTCGTTGCCGCACGGCGACGATACGCGGGCGCGCGACGGTGAAGGCGGCATCGGCGAGGGCACGCTGCTGTTCCTCACCGACGGCGAGGGCCGCGGGACCGCCTACGGGTGGTTCGGCGCCGACAGCCGCGGCGTGATCGCCACGGACATCGTGTTCGGTCGCGTGCGTCGCTGAGCGTCGACGAGCGCGCGTGTCGACGAGCGCGCGCCTGACATACGAGTGCCCGGGTCAACGGGGCGGGGAGGATGTCCGCCGGCGTCGACCCGGGCGCGCGCGTGCAACCAAACGGCAGCGTAGCAGGCCGTCGCAGCGCCGCCACGCGCGCCCAAGCGGCACATTTTTCGGTCGAGGTCGGCGGGGGCGAGAGACCTGAGGTGTGGGGTCCAGACCCCGCAAGAGCGCAGTAGTATGCGGCGATGACGAACACGGGCGCGACCCCCTACGAGCAGCTGGGTGGTGATGACGCGGTGCGTCGGCTCGTCGACGCGTTCTACGACCACATGGATCAGGACCCCGAGTACGCGCTGATCCGCGACCTCCACCCGCCGACGCTCGCCGGCTCGCGCGAGAAGCTCTACCTGTTCCTCTCGGGCTGGCTCGGGGGCCCGCCGCTGTACATCCAGCGACACGGGCACCCGCGGCTGCGCGCGCGTCACCTGCCGTTCTCGATCGGCGCGCGCGAGCGCGACCAGTGGCTCGCGTGCATGACCCGCGCGCTCGACGACGTCGGCGTCGAGGGCGAGCTGCGGGCGCTGCTCGACGGTCAGTTCATGAAGGTCGCCGACTTCATGCGCAACCGCGAGGAGCACGCCTCTCCCGAGGCGCGCGCGAGCTGGCTGTCGCGCCTGCTGACGCGGCGCTAGCCGGCCGGGGTGCTCGTCGCGCGCGACGCCGCCGAGGGTCGACGCGAGGAGTCGGTCGCGGCATCGAAGCTGTCCGATGCGCCGGCTAATCTCGCCGTCGCCGTCGCGTCAGCAGCAGCCCCAGCGCGAGCAGGAGCCCGCGCGGATCCGGAGCCCGCGCCTCGCAGCCGCAGCCCTCGCGTACGTCTCGCAGCAGGCGCGCGCCCGCGGGATCCTCCGGGCTGATGGCGAGCGTCTCGCCCCAGCCCGAGACGTTGCCCGCGAGGTCGAGCGCGGCGAAGCGAAACGGCTGCGTCGCGGTCCCCGAGGCGCCTGGCCAGTTGAACAGGCTGCACGGGGAGAAGCCGAGCGCCGTGACGTTGGAGCCGGCGTGATCGAGGCCCGCCGCGGTCCAGGCCTCGAGGTCGAGGACCGCGTCGAGCTCGCGATCGACGAGGAGCACCGCGCCGTCCGTCTCGACGTTGATCCGCCGGCGGTACCAGTACTCCCCGTAGTCGTTCTCGACGCCCCCCTCGCCGCGCCCGAGCGTCACGCGCGGCGCGCTCGGGGGCGTGACGTCGGGCGGGCCCGTGACCGTGAAGCGCGGCGGCTCGTCGCCTGGGAGCTCGAGCCCCGACGCGCAGCTCCACTCGAAGGTGTAGGTGGCGCCGACGGCCAGCGGCGCGCGCGGGAGCGCGACCGCGAGCCCGCGGTTGAGGATTTTCAAGTCGACCTCGACCTTCGCGCCGTCGGACGCGCGCAGCGTCGGCGGTCGCTCGAGGCAGGCGCCGCGCGTCAGCTCCTCGGTCGAGCCGAGCTGACTCATGATCCAGATCTTGGTGTTGCTCGGCACGACCCGCGTCTCGGCGTTGGGGACCACGTCGGCGTAGGAGACGCAGCGCAGCGCGAGCGCGCGGGCGCTCGGGACCCAGACGAGCAGACCCGCGAGCAGCGCGATCGACGTCGTGATGGGGGAGCGCGCCATCGACACCGAGTGTAGCCTCCGCCGCGGCGTCACGATGACCGTGTTTGCCGGTGACCGCGGGCGCGTGGCAGGATGCCGCCTCGATGCCCGCCCGCTCGTCGAGCTCTCCCTCGCGCGCTCTCTGGCGCTCTTCGTCGCGCGCTTCGTCGCGCGCTTCGTCGCGCGCTTCGTCGCGCGCTTCGTCGCGCGCTTCGTCGCGCGCTTCGTCGCGCTCTTCGTCGCGCTCGCTCGGACGCGCGCTCGGACGCGCGCTCGGACGCGCGCTCGCGCGGCCCTGGTCGCCGCGACGCGTCGCGCCGCTGTGCTCGCTGATCACGATCGTCGCGCTCGCCGGCTGCCCCGGCGCGCCGCGGGGCGCCGAGCACGATGAGCTGCTGTGGCCCGACGGCGCGCCGTGGGCTCGCGGGACCATCGAGCATGATCGCCCGCGGCTGTTCTTCTACCCCCCGGAGCCAGGTCCCGGAGGACAGGTCTCGGACACCGCGGTGATCGTCGCGTCGGGCGGCAGCTACGGTCACCACGGCGGGCTCCGAGCCGAGGGCGAGCCGACCGCGCGCTGGCTCGCCGCGCGCGGGATCACGGCGGTCGTGCTGCGCTACCGCGTGGGCGAGTTCGGCGGCTACGATCACCGGGCGTTCTTCGCCGACAGCGTGCGCGCGATCCAGACGGTGCGCGCGCGCGCGGGCGAGCTCGGCGTGTCGCCGCACAAGATCGGGATCTTCGGGTTCTCTGCGGGCGGGCACATGGCCGCGAGCCTGGCGACGCGCTGCGCCGACGGCACGCCGCGCTACGCCGAGGGCGGCGCGCCGCCGCCGGATCCGGCGCTCGACGGCGTCTCGTGTCGCCCTGACTTCGCCGTCGCGGTCTACCCGGTGGTCACGCTCGATCCGCCGCACGCCCACATGCGCAGCCGCGACAACCTGCTGGGCGGCGAGCGAGAGCCCGACCCCGCGCTCGTCGAGCTGCTCTCGGTCGAGCGGCAGGTCACGCCTCGCGCGGCGCCGCTCGTGCTCGTGCACTCTCGGCGCGATCGCAAGGTCCCGTACCAGAACAGCGAGCTGCTGTACGCGGCGCTGCGCGAGCAGGGCGTCGACAGCGAGCTGATGCTGTTCGACGACGGCGCGCACGGCCTCGGGCTCGCGCAGGGCGACGGCGCGCCGGACATGGCGACCTGGCCCGCGCGCGCGCTGGCGTGGATGCGCGCGCGGGGCTTCTACACGCCGCCCGGCGGCGCGGGCTAGGCTCGCTTCGGTAGGCGTCAGGTCGTCCGCGCTGCGCTCGCGCGACGCAGGCGCGTCGCGTGCTTGATTGGCGGCTCGCCGAACATGCGCCCGTACTCCCGGCTGAATTGCGACGGGCTCTGGTAGCCGACGCGGTACCCGGCGTCCTCGGCGGTCGTGGCCTCCTCGACCAGCAGCCGTCGCGCCTCGAGCAGCCGCAGGCGCTTCTGGTACTGCACGGGGCTCAGCGACGTCACCCGCTTGAACTGCTCGAAGAACGCGGTGCGGCTGACGTGGGCCTGGCTCGCCAGCGCCTCGATGTCGAGGCGGGCGGAGAGCCGGGACTCGATGTGATGGACGGCGCGGGCGATCCGGTGGGCCTCGCCGTCGGCGCGGATGAACTGGCGAAGGGCCGGACCGTTCGGCCCGCGCAGCGCGTGGAACAGCAGCTCGCGGACGCACCCCGGCCCCAGCACCGCGCTCGCCTCCCGCGAGCTGAACAGCCCGCTGAGTCGGGCGGCGGCGTCGAGCATCGGCGCCGACAGCCGCCCCGTGAAGAGCCCTCGAGACACGCCTCCCAAGGGCTCGTCGCGCAAGTCCATCTCGGCGTCGACCTGACGCAGCGTCCGCGGCTCGAGGTTGATGATCAGGCAGAGAAACGGCCCCGCGGCGATCCGGCTGGTGAGCGGCAGCGGGAGCGGCGTGAGCGTGTAGTGGAGGGGAGACAGCGCGTAGGTGGACCGGCCGAGCGCGAGCTCCTTCGTGCCCCGGGCCACGATCGCGAGGCACGCGCGCCAGCGTCGGCTCTGGCGCGCGCGCGAGGCCGAGTGGCGGACGCACGCGACGCCGGGGACGGCCACGTCGAAGACGCCGTCGCGGGTAGCGACCGACGCGATCGCGGCGGCGAGGCGGGCGTGCGGTCCCTTGCTGCGGTTCGCCGACATCGACGAGGGAGGCGCGGCGTCGCGCGCCCTAGTAACCGTAGCGCTCGCTTGCCAAATCGTCCAGCAGGCCCGGGTGCGAGGGGGTCCAGTCGAGCGCCGCGCGCGTGAGGGCGCTGGAGGTCGGGCAGTCGAGCGCCGCGATCCATGAGAGCCACCCGAAGTGCGCGGGCGCGTCCTCGGAGGAGACGCGGATCACCGGCAGCCCCATGCGCTCGCCGATCACCGCGGCGATCGAGCGAAACGGGATCGCCGACTCGGCCACCGCGTGGAAGCGATCGCCAGGCCCCGTGCGCTCGAGCGCGCGGGCGAACACCGCGGCGGCGTCGCGGCGATGGACCGCGTTCCACCGGTTCGCGCCGTCGTCCACGTAGGCCGAGGCCCGCTGGCGGCGGGCGGTCTCGATGAGCATGGGCACCAGGCCGTGATCCCCGGGCCCGTGGACCGACGGCGACGCTCGCACCACGCCGACACGGACCCCGCGCGCCGCCAGGGCGTCGGCCGCCTCCTCGCTCGCCGCCCGCGGCGTCAGGCGCGACGCCCCCTCCGCGTGGCGGTCATGCTCACTGGCCTCTCGGCCAGGTGTAGCGAGCGTGCCCGAGGTGACGATGAGCGGCCGGCTCGAGCCGCGCAGCGCGTCGCCGAGCGCCGCGATCACGCGGCGATCGAGCTCGCACGCCTCCTTGTAGCGCGAGAAGTCGTGGACGAAGCCGAGGTGCACAACCCCGTCACACGCGCGCGCGCCCGCGCGCAGGCGCTCGAGATCCTCCAGCGCGCCGTGATGCGCCGACGCCCCCGCCGCGCGGAGCGCGTCGGCGGACGACCGCGAGCGCGCGAGCCCCAGCACCTCGTGCCCCGCGCGCAGGAGCTCCTCTACCACCGCCGCGCCGATGAACCCCGTGCCACCTGTGACGAACACTCTCATGTCGACCAGCCTAGGGCCGACGACGCGCGGCGAGAATGGGCGCGCGTTCGGAAGTATTGCCTGATCGTCCAGCGCGCAGCCGGCGTCACGCGGCCGTCTCGGCTGAGGCTCGCCCAGCGCCGGCGCGAGACCGACGCGATCGGTCCCCAGGCAACCCCGGCGCGGCCCCACGCGCGTCGCTTCTACGACCTGCTGCCCGCGTCGCACAACGCCGGCGAGCAGCGCAGCCCGCGGCTCACCGCGCTCGACGAGCTCGGCTTCCCGGGCGAGGACGCCTGGGCCGATCAGCCGTTCTGCGGCGGGCTCGGCGGGAGGACGTGCGCGTCGTCGGTGCGCGAGAAGCTGCTGCTCGATCCGTTCTAGTCGCGTCGCCGCGCGCGGCCGCGACACGTCGCGCGCCAGGGCCCGCGTCGGCCCGCGCGCTCGGGTCGCGCTCGCTCGAGTCGTGGACGCGCCGTCGCGCGCCGCTCCGTCGGCCCGGCGCGCCTGATTTCTATGTGTCTCTATGGCCATGTAACACGGCGGTCACCAGGCCTGCGATACAATCCCCGCGATGCATGAACGTCCCACCCGCGCGCGCTCCTCGGCCCCTGCCGCGACCCCTCGGCACGCCCGGCGGGAGCGGTTGCTCCCGCGCCGCTCACCGCGGCGACACGCGCTCGCGCCCCGCGGCGGCGCGCTGGCGCTCGTGTTGGTCGGCGCGCCCGCGCTGACGCTCGCGGCCTGCGGCGGCGACGACGAGCAGACCACGGCGGCGAGCAGCGAGAGCGACGGCACCACGACCGCCGGTCCCGCGACCGCGGGCACCACCGACGGCGGTGAGACCGACGTGACCGAGACGACCGCGACGACGACCGACACGACGTCGCCGGAGACGAGCGGCTCGAGCGGCGAGACCGAGACGGCGACCACGGGGGAGCCTGGCTGCGCCGAGCCCGTGACCCCGGACGGCGCGCTCGTGCCCACCACGCACGGGCCGATCGAGGGCTTCGTCGACGACGGCGTCTACACCTTCCTCGGCGTCCCCTACGCCGCGCCGCCGGTCGGGGATCTGCGCTTCCGCGCGCCGCTGAACCCCGCGTGCTGGGACGCGCCGCGCGACGCGAGCGCGCTCGGGCCGCGCTGCGTCCAGCTCGACGGCGACCAGGCGGGCCCCAACGGCGACGTCATCGGCGACGAGGACTGCCTGCACCTCAACGTCTGGACGCCAGAGACAGGACCGGAAGACCAGGTCACGAAGCGCCCGGTGATGGTCTTCATCCACGGGGGCGGCAACGCGGTCGGCTCGGCCGTCGACCCGCTCTACGACGGCGCCGCGCTCGCGCGCGACCACGACGTCGTCGTCGTCACGCTCAACTACCGGCTCGCGGCGCTCGGCTTCCTGACCCACCCCGCGCTCGCCGGCGAGTCGGCCGAGGGGGTCTCGGGGAACTACGCCACGCTCGATCAGCTCAAGGCGCTCGAGTGGGTCCAGGACAACATCGCGGTGTTCGGGGGCGACCCGGGCGACGTGCTGCTGTTCGGCGAGTCCGCCGGCGCCGTCAACACCTGCACGCTCGTCGGCTCGCCGCTCGCGGCCGGGCTGTTTCATCGCGCGATCGTTCAGAGCGGCGGCTGCACTCACCGCAGCCTCGCGAGCTACGAGGACGGCATGAGCGAGCCGTGGGTGACCGCGAGCGGCTGCGCCGGCGAGGCCGACGTGCCCGCCTGCCTGCGCGCGCTGCCGGCCGAGCAGCTCGTCGCGATCGAGCCCAACGGCTACCCGAGCGTCGCCGGCTTCGGTCAGGGCTTCGGGCCGCACGTCGACGGCTACGTGCTCCCGCAGTCGGCGATGGACGCGATCGAGTCCGGCGCGCACAACCACGTGCCGATCATCGTCGGCGCCAACAACGACGAGACCGCGAGCTCGGTGCCGCCGCTGACCGAGCCGGCCTTCAACGCGCTCGTGCAGGCGACGTTCGCGATCTTCGGCATGGACGTCGTGCAGCAGATCCTCGATCTCTACGCGCTCGACAAGTACGGCGGCGATCCGACCGAGGCCTACATCGCGCTGACGAGCGACGTGAAGTTCGTGTGCGGCGCCCGGCGGATCGCGCGGGCGCTCGCCGCCAACCAGGACGAGCCGGTGTTCCGCTACCACTTCGCCTACGACGGCTACACCATCGGCATGAACCAGACGCCGAAGGCGTTTCACGGGCTCGAGCTCGCCTACATCTTCGCGACCTTCAGCGCCATCAAGATCGGGCCGTTCGACTACGTGCCCAACGCCGACGACCTCGAGATGTCCGCGATCATGCAGGACGCCTGGACCGCGCACGCGGCCGTCGGCGACCCCTCGGCGGGCGGGCTGACGTGGCCGGAGTACGCCGGCGGCGGAGACCCGCACATGCGGCTCGACGTGCCGTCGATGGCCGGCGACGGCGTGCGCACCGAGGAGTGTGACTTCTGGGACGCGCTGCTGCCCTGAGCGTGCACGCGTCGCGGGCGCGGACGCGCGCGCGCTCGATCGGGTAGACTGGCGCCTTGGCGCGTCTTATCCCGATCGCCCCGGAGCTCCTGCTCGCCGCGCGCCCCGGCCTCGAGCCCCCGCCCACGACCAGCGCGTGGAAGGCCCGGCACGTGCAGGCGCCCATGGCCCCGTGGTTCGAGCTGACGCCCGCGTCGCCCTCGGTCGACGAGCGCCTCGACGAGCACGACGCCGGCGTCGCCGCGGCGCTCGAGCTGCACGGCGCGATCGCGGGCCTGCTCCCCGACGACCTGCACAAGCGCGTCGAGGAGGGCGCGGTGGTCCTCGGCGGCGGGCCGGTGCCCCGCGGCGCGCCGGCCGACAGCGAGCTCAAGCGCCTGCGCAGGCGGTTCCGCGCCCAGTGCACGATCCGCCTGCGCGTGGCCGCGAGCGGGCTCTCGAGCGGTCGTCAGTGCCTGCTGGTGTTCTCGCTGTGGGGCGCCGGCAACGCGGGGCTGCAGGTGTTCCTCGGCGCCATGGCGATCGATGAGGTCGGGCTGCGCGACGGCCCCGAGCGCCTCGCGCTGCTCATCGACGTCGGCCGTCAGGACGCGCTGCTGCTCGACCTGTGGCTGCGGCTGTGCGGCGACCACGAGCACGCGCGGGTCGCCGTTCGCGGGGTCCAGGGCTTCCTGCTGTGACGCGCCCAGGGAGTTGTCCCAACAGACAGGCGCAATAACTCGCTAGGTCGCGGTCAGGGTGAGCGCGGCCGGGGGCGCGCTCGCCTCGCGCTCGCGGCGTGGGAGCACGAGGTACACGGCCGCGCCGCCTCCCTCGCGCTCTCGGATCCGCAGCGAGCCGCCGTGGCCCTCGGCGATCTCGCGGCACAGCGCCAGGCCGAGCCCGCTCCCGCCGGGCTTGGTGGTGAAGAACGGCAGCAGCCCGAACTCCAGCGCCTCCTCGCTGAAGCCCGGGCCGCGGTCGAGCGCGCCGAGCTCGAGCGACGACTCGCGCGCGCGCAGCAGCAGCCGCACCTCGGCGCCAGGCGCCGCCTCGCTCGCGTTCTTGATCAGGTTGATCAGCGCCTGCTCGACCTGCGCCTCGTCGAACCACCCGGGCGCCGCGGGCGGCTCGTCGACGATCAGCGCCGGGAACATCCGCGCGAGGCGGTCGAGCAGCGGCGCCCACTCGACCTCGCGCGGGCGGGGGGACGGGAGCCGCGCCAGCGTCGCGTACTCGCCGAGGAAGTCGCGCAGGTGTCGCGTGCGCTCGTCGATGCCGTCGAGCACCCGCGGCAGCCGGTGGAGCTGCTCGGGGTGCTCGGCGATAAACCGCGCCGAGCCGGTGAACGACGACATCGAGGACAGCGAGTTGTTGAGCTCGTGCGTGATGACGCGGATCACCTTCTTCAGGAGCTCGAGCTCGCGCCGCGCGAGCTCCCGCGTCAGCGGGTTGAGCAGCAGCAGCGTGTGCGCGCGCGCCTCGAGCGTCAGCTCGCGGCGCAGCAGCTGGAACGTCTCCTGCTCGCCCGCGTGCTCGAGGCTGAACACGAGGTCTGTCCCTGCGGACAGCGGCTCGCGGACGCGGGCGGGGGCGTCCGCCAGCAGCCGCAGGAAGTTGTGTCCCGTCATCGCCTCGCCGTTGAACAGCAGCTCGGCGGCGCGCGCGTTGGCGAGGCGGATCACGCCGTTGTCGGCGAACAGCAGCACGCCGATCGGGAGCTGCTCGAGCGCGAGGCGTGCGGGATCCGGGACCTCCGCGCGCGGCAGCGGTCGCGGCGGCGGGCGCCGCCCTCGCACGAGCCGCGCCCCCAGGGCGCCGACGGCCAGGCTCACGAGCGCGACCGTGACGACGAGCGCGGGATCCATCTGCGCTACTATAGCCGCGATGCTGCGGGTCCTCATCGTCGACGATCAGCCGCACGTGCTCGACGCGCTGGAGCTGATGCTCGAGATGCGGGGCGGGCTGCAGGTCGCGCGGGCGACGAGCCCCGCCGAGGCCGAGGCCGCGCTCCGCGGCGGCGACATCGGCGTCGTCGTCCAGGACATGAACTTCACGGCGGGCACGACCTCCGGCGCCGAGGGGGCCGCGCTGTTCGAACGTCTGCGCGCGATCGATCCCGAGGCGCCGATCATCCTCATGACCGCCTGGGCGTCGCTCCGCCGCGCCGTCGACCTGGTCAAGCGCGGCGCCGACGATTACCTGCAGAAGCCCTGGGACGACGAGGCGCTGCTGAAGAAGGTCAAGAACTTGCTGGCCGCGCGCCAGCAGCGGTTGACGGGCTCACGCGGCCCGCAGCGGGAGCCGGCGCTCTGCGGCCTGCTGTTTCGCAGCGCCCGGATGCGCGCGGTCGTCTCGCTCGCGCTCAAGGTCGCGGGCGCCGACGTCCCGGTGCTCGTGACCGGGCCCAACGGCGCGGGCAAGGAGAAGCTCGCCGAGATCGTCCAGGCCAACTCGGCCCGCCGCGACGCGCCGTTCATCAAGGTCAACGTCGGCGCGCTGCCGGACGAGCTGTTCGCCGCCGAGCTGTTCGGGGCCGAGGCGGGCGCGTTCACGGGCGCGCGCGCGCGCCGGGTCGGGCGCTTCGAAGCGGCCGACGGCGGCACGCTGTTCCTCGACGAGCTCGGCACGCTCTCCCTGGCGAGCCAGGCCAAGCTGCTGCGCGCGCTGCAGACCGGCGAGTTCGAGCGCCTCGGCTCGAGCGTGACGCGAACCGCCGACGTCCGGATCATCGCCGCGACCAACATCGACATGCCCGCCTCGATCGCCGCGGGGCGCTTCCGCGAGGATCTGTACTACCGCCTGGCGGTGATCGAGCTCGAGGTCCCGCCGCTCGCCGAGCGCGTCGACGACATCGTGCCGCTCGCCGAGGCCTTCATCGAGGCGTTCTCCGGTCGGGCCGCGCGACTCGACCCGTCGAGCGTCGCGGCCCTCGAGCGGCACCCCTGGCCCGGCAACGTCCGCGAGCTGCACAACCGCGTCCGCCGGGCGCTGCTGATGGCTGACGGCGCGCCGCTGCGGCCGGAGCACCTCGGGCTCGCCCTCGATGGCGCGCGGACGCTCGAGCCGGCCGCGCGCGAGCGCGAGCGCGAGCGCGAACGCGAGCGCGAGCGCGGGGCGCCGACGCTCGAGCAGGCCGAGCGCGACGCGATCGAGCAGGCGCTCGCGGATCATGAGTACGTGGTCAGCCGCGCCGCTGCGGCGCTCGGCGTCAGCCGTCAGGCGCTCTACCGGCGGATGCGTCGACTCGGCGTGGTCGTCCGTCGCGATCTCGGCGAGTGAGGCGCGCGTCCGCGCGCCGCGTGTAACGGATCCGGACAGCTGTCCGCGCGCGCGTCGACGTCGTCCGGAGCCGGACACGGGCTGTCTTCGAGGGACCGCCGTCTCGACGCGGCGCGTCGCCTCGCGCGGCGCCTCGGACCGCTTCGAACCGCTTCGAACCGCTTCGAACCGCTTCGAACCGTTGCCGCGTGCACCTGGCACGCGCGCTGCAATCAAGGCGAGCATGCTCCGCGCGACCTCCACCGCCCTCACCACCCTCACCACCACCCTCACCACCACCCTCACCACCTCCACCGCCTTCTCGCTCTCGACCCTCGCCGTCATGACCGCGCTCCTCTTCGCCGGTCCGGCCGCGTGCGACCTCGAGACGCCGCCCGCCTCGGACGAGAGCCCCTGCGTCGACGCCGAGGCCGTGCAGTCGGTCCCCGGGACGTTCGTCCACGACCTGCACTCCGAGATCGTCGGCGAGGACTTCCGGATCTCGGTCGCGCTGCCGCAGGGCTTCATCCCGGGGATGGAGCCGCCCGAGGGCGGCGCGTTCCCGGTGATCTACGTGCTCGACGGGTACTGGGCCTTCGGCGGCGCCGCCGAGCTCGCGCGCTCGCAGGCGCCGTACTCGATCCCGCACGCGATCGTCGTCGGCATCGCCTACGAGGACACGTCGGCCTGGGGCCGCCTGCTGCGGCGAACCCGGGACTTCACGCCGACGGCCTGGGACCTCTACGCCGAGGTCAACGATCGGGACCTCGAAAACCGCCTCGCGCAGGGCGACAGCGCGCCCTTCGACCACTACCCGATGGGCGGCGCCGAGGCCTTCCTCGGGTTCCTGCAGGACGAGCTCAAGCCCATGATCGAGGCGAGCTACCCCGTCGACGCCAGCGACGCGACGATCGTCGGCTCGTCGTTCGGCGGCCTGTTCGCGTCCTACGTCCTGCTCAACGAGCCGTCGGCCTTCCAGCGCTACGTGATCGTCAGCCCCGGGCTCAACTGGGACGACGGGCTGCTCATGGATCACGAGCGCGCCTACGCCGAGACCCACGACGACCTGCAGGCCAAGGTGTTCTTCGCCGCCGGCGGGCGCGAGCGAGAGGAGCGCCTGTTCAAGGCGCAGTACGGCGACGCGCTCACGGCCGAGCTCGAGGAGTCGTACCGCATGGTCGAGCGGATCGAGACGCTCGTGGGCGCGCTCGAGTCGCGCGGCTACCCCGGCCTCGAGGTGCACCACAAGGTCATCGAGGGCGAGAACCACACCTCGGTCGGGCTGCCCGCGAGCTCCATCGGGCTGCGCGCGGTGTTCGGCAGCCAGTACTTCTTCTCGCTGTGAGCGCGGCGGGGCGCTGGCGCGCCGGCGCCTCGCCTATACTGCGCCGGTGGACACGGAGCTCGCCCATGAGCCGACGATCCTCCGGCACGCGACCTCGACCGGGACCCACACCGAGACGAGCCCGCCCGACGCGTACCTCGAGTCCGCGGCGCGTCGGCGGGTGGCCGCGTTCGCCGGGCTGACCGCGATCGCGTTCTTCGTCGGCTTCGCCATGGACCTGGCGATGCACGCGGGCTTCGGCGCGACGGTCCTCGACCCCGAGCGGCTCGACAACCTCGCCATGGGCCTCGTCACCGGCCTCGTCTACGCGAGCGCCCGGAGCGAGCGCGTCTCGATGGCGGCGCTCACGGCGATGACCTACGGGATGGTGTTCGCGATCGCCTGCTACACCGCCGTCGACGCGCTCGACTACTTCCGCTGGCCGGACGCGTGGCCCGACACGCGCCGCTACGGCGATCGCGGGACGCACACGAGCGTCGTCGAGGGGCTCTCGTGGCCGTGCCTGAACCTCCTGCTGTTCCCGCCCTTCGTCCCGGGTCGCCCGCGGCACAAGGTGTCGCTCGCGGTGGTCTCCGCGCTCCCGCTGCTGATCGCGTCGTGGGCGTGGTCGGTCGTCGACCCGCGCAGCTTCTGGCTCATCCTCTCGCCGACGACCTTCGCCAACCTCCCGATCTGCGTGGCGCTCAGCGCCGCGATCTCCTGGTCGATCGACCGGGTCGAGTCGGCGCTCCGGCGAGAGCGTCGACGCTCGCGCGAGCTCGGCAGCTACGAGATCGTGCAGCTCCTCGGGCGCGGCGGGATGGGCGAGGTGTGGCTCGCGCGACACAAGATGCTGGCGCGGCCCGCCGCGCTCAAGCTCATCAAGCTCGAGCGCGGCGCCGAGTCGAGCGAGCGAGTCAGGCGCCTGACGCGGCGCTTCGAACGGGAGGCCAAGGCGACCGCGCAGCTCCGCTCGGTCCACACCGTCGAGCTCTATGACTTCGGCCGCACCGAGTCGGGGGACTTCTACTACGTGATGGAGCTGCTCGACGGCGTCGACCTGAGCGCCCTGGTCGCGCGCGAGGGCCCGCAGCCGCCAGGCCGCGTGTGCCGGATCCTCGCGCAGGCGTGCCTCTCGCTGATGGAGGCCCACGAGCGCGGGCTGGTGCACCGCGACATCAAGCCGGCGAACATCTTCCTGTGTCGCATGGGGACCGAGCGCGACGTCGTCAAGGTTCTCGACTTCGGGCTCGTCGCGAGCGTCAAGGACGAGCGCGAGACGACGGGCGGCAGCCAGCTGACCGTCGACGGCGGCATCGTCGGCACGCCGGCCTTCATGGCGCCCGAGCTGGTGCGCGAGGGCGTCGTCGTCGACGGGCACGCCGACGTGTACGCGCTGGGCTGCGTGGGCTACTGGCTGCTGACGGGGCAGCTGCTGTTCGAGCGCGTCACCGCGATGGCGATGTGTATGGCCCACGTCCACGACGTCCCGCGCCCCCCCTCCGAGCGTGTCGAGCGTGAGCTCCCGGCGGCGCTCGAGGAGCTCATCATGGCCACGCTCGCCAAGGAGCCGAGCGCGCGGCCCGACGCGGCCGAGCTGCGCGCGCGCCTGCTGCCGCTCGCGCGCGCCGCCGATGAAGACGGCCGCGTGTAGCTCGTGGCCGCCTTCGGCTCGATCGCGCCGCGGCCCCCCTCCTCATGCGGCCCCATATTAAATAAGTCGACCCCGGAGGCGTACCCTGTCCCCGGGGTCTTTCCGCGCGTGTCGTACGCGCGTTCGGTCTGCGCTCTCGGCGACGGCAGGTACCAGCGCCTTAGATCTACGAACTCGCGTCGTTCCCTTGGACCATGCGGCCGCGCGCGCCGGCGTAGCGCCGGAGAAGGCCGCAACAGGAGTCGAACCTGTATCTCGAGTGGCTCGGCGCGAGTCAGAGAGACGCCGAGAGCCGACCAGCTTGATTCTGGGAGAAGAGCTTGAGCTTGGGGAGCCGGACGAGCACAGCGACGAGCGCCGCGCCCCGCGTCTACCAATTCCGCCACTCGGCCGAGTCGAGCGCCGCGCTGTCGCGGCGGTGGCCGGGGAAGGACTCGAACCTTCAGGTGTCCGTTTGTTTGGTCTCCGAGATGAGGATGAGCTTGAGCGTGAGCTTGTCTCCCGAAAGAGGTCCCCATCGTCGCACAGCTCGCGCGCGGGCGCTGGGCGTTCGGGCCTGGCCTCGCGGACCGATCGCGAGCGCGCGCGACCGCCGGGGGCGGCCGCGCGCGTCTGCGGCGGCTGGGCGCGGACGCGTCAGACGCCCAGCAGGTAGCCGAGCACCGCCTCGCCGACGCGGCGCTGCTCGGTCTCGAGCGAGTTCGCCTCCTCGCGCGCGAACTTGACCGCGCGCGCGAGCTTGTCGATGCGCTCGAGCAGCTCGATCTTCTTGGGGCTGGGGATCGCGCCCGAGTACTTCACCGTGTTCCAGTAGCCGGCCACGACGTCCTCGGTGATCAGCTGCGTCTGCGCCGGGTGATGCTCGGTCGCGTCGTACAGCACGATGGGCCGCTGGACCTTCTTGGTCCGCTGCGTCTTGATCGCCTCGGTGCGGTACATCCCGGTGCTCGGGTCCTCGAGCCAGTCCTCGCCGGCGTCGAGCTCGACCATCTTGTCGATGAAGGTCCGCAGGTCCGAGAGCTGCTTCTCGAGGAACAGCAGGTAGGTCGCGGGCACGTCCTCGAGCAGCGGCTTGCCGTCGACGACGACGGTCGCGCGCGCGCTGCAGTTGGCCCAGTCCTTCGTCGCGGTGATGTCGAACAGCTCGGCGAGCGCCCGCCCGATCCGCTTGATCACGTCCTTGTGGTTGAAGCGGACCTTCTGGCTCTCGGGCGGGTAGGTCTCGCCCTCCTCGTCGCGGCGCTGGTACGTCTTGTGGAAGCCGTTCATCACCGACGTCTTCTGGGTCGCCTTGTGCAGCTCCGTGATCTCGCCGTAGCAGCGGGTCTTCACGCCTTTCTCGATCGCTAGAATTTGGTTGAGCTTGGGCATCGCGAGGCTCGTCTCGTCGTCAGAGGTTGGGAGTAGGCCGACGACGCGCGCGCGCGTCCAGGGGGAGCGCGCGCTGCGTCGCGGGAGTGACAGTGTGCAGCCGGACGCGGTCGCGGGGCACGAAAATCCTGCCGCGCGGACCCGCGCGCCCATGCGCGCGGAACATGTCCCTCGAGACGCGCGCTCACGCGCCCGCGTAGCGGCCGCTCCACAGCGCGAAGGATGGTCAGCGCGGCGGGCGAGTGCGCGATCGAGGGGTGCTTCGACGGCTCTGTCTCTCGGAGCAGATCGAGCGCGAGCGCCCAGCTCTGATCGCCGGCGGCCGCGAAGCGCTCGGGCGTCGACACGCCGGTCGGCTCGGGCTGCGCTCCCTCCTGCCACATCGTCGTCTGGGCGGCCGGGAGCTCGCGGCCGCGGTCGAGCGAGTACTCACCCTCATCGGGGCTCTCGTCGCCGGTCTCGCCGGTCT
This sequence comes from Myxococcales bacterium, assembly GCA_020633295.1. Taxonomy (GTDB): domain Bacteria; phylum Myxococcota_A; class Polyangia; order Nannocystales; family Nannocystaceae; genus JACKDW01. The sequence continues at coordinate 599,246 of JACKDW010000003.1, forward strand.
CGGTCTCGCCGGTGCCGCCGTCACCGGGGCCGCAGGCGAGCAGCGCGGCGCAGGTGAGCGCGAGCGCGCCCGCGCTCGCGCTCGGATGTCGAATTACCAAGTCCATGCCTCGAGCCTTCACCGCGGCCTACCCGAGCGCGGGGCGCTGCGGAATTTCTTCATGGGTCCGTGAACCAGCGCGCCAGGCCCGGGACTACCTGGGGGAGCGAGGTGGACGGCGTCACGCCGCGCCGCGTCGCGGGACTCCTCAACATGACACATGGCCTCCCTATCCCTGTTCGCGCGGGCGCGCTCTGCCTGGCGCTCTCCTTCATGACCCTCGCCGCAGGCTGCGGCGACGGCGGCTTCTACAGCGGTGATCTCGGCGTGACGCCCGGCGGCGCCCAGGACATCGAGTACGCGCGCGCGCAGATCGAGCAGGGGAACATCCCCGCGCGCTCCGACTTCACCGCCGAGGGGCTGCTCTCGCAGCACGACCTGCCGCTCACGCAGGGCGACGCCTGCGAGCAGCTGCTGTGCCCGCGCTCGGCCGTCGCCACGATCGACCCGATCGACGGCGGCGGCGAGCGCATGCTCGTGCAGCTCGGCTTCGCCACGGGGCTCGACGCCGAGAGCTTCGAGCGGCGCCCGCTCAACCTCGCGGTCGCGGTCGACATCAGCGGCTCCATGGCCGACGGCAAGCTCGAGCGCCTCAAGGACGCGCTGCGGGTGATGACGGCGCAGCTCGACGCGAACGACTCGGTGGCGCTCATCGCCTTCGACGACGACGCCTCGCGCCGGCTCAAGCCCACGGTCATGGACGCGGGCGGGCGCGCCGCGCTGCTCGAGGAGATCGACGCGCTCGAGACCGACGGCGGCACCAACATCGAGGCGGGCCTCAAGCTCGCCTACGAGCAGGTCACGCCGACCGCGGGCGCCCCGGGCGTCGAGGACCGCGTGATGCTGATGACCGACGCGCAGCCCAACGTCGGCGCGACCGGGCTCGACTCCTTCATGGGCATGGCGCGCTTCTACGCCGAGGCCGGCGTCGGCGTCTCGGTGTTCGGCGTCGGCCTCGATCTCGGCGCCGAGCTGGCCCAGGGGATCTCGGAGGTCCGCGGGGGCAACTACTTCTTCCTCAAGGACCAGGACGCGATCGGCCGCGTGTTCGACGACGAGTTCGACTACATGGTCTCGCCGCTCGCCTACGACCTCGAGGTCACGGTCACCGCGATCCCGGGCTTCTCGTTCGGGCAGGCCTACGGCGCGCCGCTCGATCAGCCCGGCGAGGCCGTCGACTTCGGCGCGTCGACGCTGTTCCTCAGCGCGCGCGGCGGCGGGATGGGCGTGACGATCACCGCCGACGACCTGCTGATCCCGGAGGGGGAGGCCGACCTCGCCCGCTTCGCGATCTCGTACCTGCCGGTCGACGCGGACGAGCGGGTCGTCGTCGACCTGCCGATCCGCTGGCGCATGGGCGGCGCGTACACGTCTTCGTTTCACCGCGCCGACGACCTCGGCGTGTTCAAGATGGGCGCGCTGCTCGACGAGTACCTCGCGCTCAACGGCGCCGCGGACTTCTGCGCCGGCTCGCTCGAGCCGGCCGAGGCGCTCGCGCGCGTCGACGAGGCGCGCGCGCGCCTCGACGAGCTCGCGCAGACGCTCGGCGACGACGCGCTCGGGCGCGAGCGCGCGCTGATGGAGAAGCTCCGCGAGAACCTCAACGCCGGCGCGAGCCGCTGCGGCGCTGGCGTGGACGACGGGTACTACTGATCGGGTCTGGGAGGCACGACGATGAACTCTCGGATGAACTCTCGGATGAACTCTCGGATGATCTCCAGGATGATCTCTCGATGGATCAATCGAATGGGCCGGCGCGCGCTGGCGCTGGCGCTGCTCGGCGGCGCGCTGCTCACGGTCGCCTGCGACCAGAGCATGGGCGGCGCGTGTGTCGACAGCGGCGACTGCGAGGGCGACGGCGTGTGCCTCAAGGGCGCCTGCGCGGCCTACTCCTGCGCCTCTTACACGGTCGAGGGCTTCGACGCCCAGGCGGCGCGCTCCTGCACAGACGGCTTCGAGTGCGCCGAGATCGCGGGCTCCCGCGTGTGCGCGCAGGCGTGCGAGCGCGATGACGAGTGCCCGGGCGCGCAGACCTGCACGGAGACGAGCGACGGGAGCGGGCGCTACTGCCTGTGAGTTCGGGGGCGCGGGAGCGCGGCGCGGCGAAACGCGTCGCGTCCCCGCGCGCGGGTCGTAGGCCACCGCGGCGAACCTGGCGCGGCGGCGCGTCGCTATGCTCCGCGACGATGCACCCGCTCACCCTCGCCGCGCTCCGCCGCGTACTCCCGGCCATGGCCGCGCTAGCGACCGCAGGGCGCGACCGAGACGCGCGGGCGCGGGCGCGGGACGAGGCGCGCAGCAAGGTCGAGATCACGGCGCTCGTCGCCGATCCTCGTATGCGTGAAGAGACAGGTCACGAGTCGCGCCCGGTGAGCGAGCAGGTCGCCGGCTGCTATCGCCTCGGGGACTTCCCGGCGCTGTGGGCGATCGAGGGGCTCGGGCTCCGTCTCGAGGCGCGGGCGCTCGCCGGCGGCGACGGCGAGCGAGGAGCGTGGCTGACGAGCGCCCCGCTGCCGGCGTCGAGCCTGCCGATGCTGCACGCCGGGGTGGGCCTCGCGCTCGCCCGCGCGGCGCTCGCTCGCGCGCGCTCGCGACGGCGCGCGGCCGTCGAGGCGGCGGCGCGCTGGTTCGTCGAGCGCTGCCGCGCGCGCGGGCGCGACGGCTACGTGGGCGCGTCGCTCGAGTCGCTCGGGCTCGTCGCGCGCTTCTTTCACGGTCGGCGCATGGTCGAGGCGCTGGCGACCACGGACGCGCTCGCCCGCGCCGACGCGCGCGCGTGGCTGTGGCACGGCGCCGGCCGGGCGCTGTACTTCGCGCCGCGCAACGGCCTGCCGGCGCGGGGCGGCGCGACATGGTCGATCGGTCAGTGTCTACGCGAGGCCGACGGCGACGTCGCGGCGGCGCGCGAGCTGCTCGCGGGCAACCTCTGGGCGATCGCGCTGGTCAACGCGCGACACCCCCGCGTGCTCGAGGGGATCCTGACGCGCAGCGGGGAGCTGCTCTCGGAGCCCGAGGCGGCGGCGCGGGGCGTCGCCTCGGCGCTGACGGTCCGCCGGCGGACGACGCCGCGCTGGCCCGGGCTCGCGGCGCTGCGGGACCACGCGCCCGTCACCGCGGAGGCGCGCGTCCGCTGGGAGTTGGTGATCGGCGCGCCGGCGCGCGCGGCGATCGACGCGCCGCTCGATGACCTCCGGATCGAGTCGCTGTTTCGCTGCGGCGCGCTCGACGAGCACGGCGCGCGCGCCTCAGAAGCGCCCGGACAGCGCGACGCCGCGCGCGGTCGGAGTGACCCTGACCGTTGAGACATGTTTTTCGTGACCCCCGGCCGCGCGCGCGCCCGCGACCACGAGCGCCGCGCCGCCGCCGAGCTGCATGAGGCCAGCGCCCGCGCAGAAGGCCGCGGCGAACCAGTTGACGTCGGGCCCGGCGGCCACGAGCCACGGGCCGGCGAACGGGATCAGCAGCTGCTCGCGCACGCGATCCTCGGCGGCCTCATCCGCGGCGTCGAAGCGCGTGGCGAAGAACACCGCGTTGAGGTAGCCGAGGCCGAGCAGCGTGACGCCGATCGACAGCGGGGCCGCGACCTCCTCGGGCAGCCGACGGGGATCGGGGTTGATCGCTACGCCGTGGGCGAGCATCCCCGCGCCGAGCGCGAGCGCGGCCCCGCTGCCGTGCAGCCCGGCGATGGTGCACCCGTGCCCGACCGGACAGCGCTCGACGAGCTCCGGCCACAGCACCGTCGTGCCCAGCGATCATCGTCTTCTCCGCCTTGCCCAGCGGGGCGCGAGCGGGCGCGCGGGGCTGCGCCGGGGTGACGGGGCGCTCGATCGCGGCGGGTGGCGCTGGACCCTCCGGGGCCGGTGCGGGCTGCAGCGCGAGCGCGACGATCAGGGGATGTATGAACGCGCAGGTCACGGATACGCCGAGGTAGTCCGGCGTCCGCGGTCTCGGTTCAGTCGCGCCGCGTGATCGAGCTCCTCGCGGACGGGTGAATCAACGGGGTCGCGGCGCGTCGCGCTCGACGCCCGAACGACGACGAGCCGCCCGGGGGCGGCTCGTGACGAGCGCGGCTGCGAGACCCGCTAGCCGCCGACGAAGCCGTCGAGCGGATCGTCGGTGTTCTTGACCTTGGTGTTGGTCGACCGGCGCGGCGGCGGATCGAGCTGACGCGGGGCCGCGCGGCCGCCCCGGCGGCGCTCCTCGATCTGCGTGCCGGCGGTCTGCGAGACGTCGCCCTCGTTCTTGGCCACGTTCCCCGGTCCCTGCGTGTCCGGCGGGACATCTGGCGCCTTGATGACGCGCGGCTGGATCGGCGCGGCCGGCTGCAGCTCAACCTCCGGCTTCGGCGCGTAGTACTGGTCGTAGGCGATGTAGCCGCCGACGCCGCCGCCGACGAGCACGACCGCCGCGATCAAGCCCCAGCGCGGTCGACTGCGTCGGGCGAGCCGCAGGTCTTCGTCGTCGAAGCCGAGGTTGTTGAAGTACGTGTCCGAAGCGCCATAAACCCCGCTCTGGTTCACGTTCGACGAGAACGCGAAGGGCTGCGCCGAGGTGGCGGCCACCGGCGCCTGCGGCTGGGAGACCGCCGCCGGGATCGCGGCGCCCGGCGTCGACGAGAACGCGAACGGCGTGGCCGGGCGCGCGGGCTGCCGCGCGGCGTCGCCGGGGTGCGCGACGACGGGGGCCGGCTGCGGCGGCGGCGAGAGGTGCAGGGTGTCACCGCGGTGGGGCGCGCGCTCGACCGGCGCGGGCGCGGCGGCGGCCGCCGCAGGCTGCTCGTCGACGGACGCCGCCTTCGAGACCACCGCGTAGCGCTGCTGGACCTCGCCGAACTGCGGCACCGAGGTCATCGTCTTCGAGCGCTCGGGCTTGCCGCCCTCGCCGATGCTGCCCGACGCGCTCGTCAGGCTGGCCGGCATGTTGAGCCCGGCCGGCGGGGCCTCGACGGGCGTCGGCTCTGCCGGCGGCGCGGTGTCACTCTGCTCGGCCGCGCTCTCGAGCGCGCTGTAGAGCTTGTTGATCTTGTCCTCGAGCGTGCTCATCAGCGTGAGCATCAGGACGTCGCCCGCGGTCCCGTCGGCGGACTCGATCATCTCTCGGCACTCCGTGCGGAGCTCCTCGTACGCCTCGAGTCGCCCGAGCGATGACTGGATCCATTCTTCGGATTCGGCTGCCATGGTCGTTCGCGCGGAATCATACACGAGTCGGCCGCGGGTCCAAGCAACGCGCTCGTGCGAGGGCTCCGGCAAAAACTCGCCTCGTCGCGGACGCTCGCGGCGCGCCCGTGCGCCGCCCTCCCGCGTCGCTCCGTTCCCGCTGTATTTCCGCAGGCTTGACGCCTCTACCCGCGCGCGCGCTGTGACGACGCGGCGGCCCGGCGGCGCCGGCGACCGAGCAGCGGCAGCGCCAGGGCCCAGGCGAGCGAGCGCGGCGGCGTCTCGCGGGCTCGGCAGGCGCAGCCGGAGCTCGGGTCCTCGACGGCGCCCGTCTCGGTGCCCTCGCCGGTGGCGCTGGCGGTGCCGCTCCCGTCCCCCGACGCGTCGGACGTCACGTCAGCTTCGCTCGTCGCCGTCTCCTCGTCGAGCTGCTCGAGCACGGCGATGGGCTCGGGCGCGTAGGCGACGTACTCGCGACCGCGGGGGTCCTCGAGCGTCAGGCGAACGAAGACGCTCTGCGAGCCGACGCCGAGCGGCGGCGTGAACTCGAGCTCGAGGGGCCCCGACTCGACGGGCGCGGGGTCGAGGAACACCTGCCAGTCGGGCTCGCCCTTGTAGGTCGCGGGCGCCCACGCGGCGCGGGCGGTCGTCCCGGGCAGCGCGTCGACGCAGCCCGTCAGCGTGAGCGCCTCGCCCTCGGTGACGAACAGCGCGCCCGCCGAGCGCTCGAGCAGCGCCGCCGGGAGGTCCGCGTCGTCCCCGGCCGGGCCGTCGACGATCTTGATCAGCCCCCAGCGCAGGCTGTGGAGGTTGAACACCGGGTCCCAGGTGTAGCCGTCGATCAGGTAGGCCCCCGGGGCGACGTCGGCGATCGACCAGTCGACGCCCGCCGCCGCGACGGGGAACGAGATCGGCAGGCGCGCGTCGTCCGGGGTGATCCGCAGCCAGCGCCCGGTCCACGCCGGGTGGGTCTCGAGGACATCCTCGGGCGTCAGCTTGTCGGCGTCGAGCAGGCCCACCGCCGCCGCCGCCGAGACGTCGACGTCGCTGAGCCACAGCGGGAGCGCGAGCGACTGGCGCGCGAGCGCGAGGAGCTGGTGCGTGCGCCCGTCGCTGACCTCGTCGTCGGTCTTCTCGAGGTCCTCGTTGGGGATCGAGTACTCGAGGTGGAGCGACGGCTCGAGCGCGCGATCGATCACGACGACGCACGGCGCCGCGTCGAACAGCGCGGGCGTGCGCGCGCGCGGCCCGTCGCCGGCGCGGGCGGGGGGCGGGCTCAGCGCGAGCGCGCCCGCGAGTGAACCTGTAGCGAAGGACACCCACGGCGGCGCGCGCCGCAGCGCCGTAACCCCGATCACGCCGCGCGCCCGTCGCTCACAGCTGGCCGCAGCTCTCGAGGTTCGGATCGTTGGGGTAGTACAGCATGAAGTTGATGCACATCTCCTGATCCGTCGCGTCGCCGCCGTAGGTCCACTCGCCGCGGTCGCTCGCGTCGTAGACGCAGTGCGTCTGGAATTCGTCGCCGGGCTCGACCCAGAAGTCGGCGTCCTGGAACGTCTGGTAGTCGAACTTGAACGGATCCTCGCGCCCGAGCTCCGCGATCATCTGGCCGTCGCGGAACACCTCGGTCCACAGCGTCTTGCCGATGTCGTGGGCGTGCAGCCAGGTGCCGATGACGTGCAGCGGCTCCTTGAGCCCGGCCTGCGTCGCCCAGCTCGGGCACACCGCGACGTGCTCGTGGTTGGGCTCGCCGGGCGGGATCGCGATCCCGCCGATGTCGCCGACCTTGACGATCCCCGCCTCGTGCTCGCGCAGCGACTCGGTGTAGAACACGTCGATGCCGCTGCTGTCGACGTACTGATCGGACAGCGGGTTGTTGTAGTGGACCTGCAGCACGAAGGTCACGGTGCCGTTGTCGCCGGCGCGCATGCCCACGTCGTCCGGCAGCCACAGCTCCTTGCCGCCGGGCGCCCAGCCCCACACCATGTCCTCGACCCACTGGAAGCAGGGATCGTTGGGGTCGCGCGTCTCGGGCGAGTCGTAGACCCCGAGCACGTAGTGGTGCACGTGCGGATCGTCGACCACCGGCTTGAAGCCGACGAGGTGCACGGCCTGCTCGACCGGGAAGTTCCAGGCCATGCACGAGTACCAGGTCGTGACCGCCGGCGGCGAGTAGTCGGGCGCGCGCAGCTCGAAGTGCTTGAACTCCTCGCCGGTGCCGGTCGTCGTCGCCGGCTCGCCCGTCGAGCTCGCGCTCGGGTCCTCGGTGGTGACGGTCGACCCGGCGCTCGTCGTCGACTCGCCGCTGGTCGACGGTCCGCTGGTCGACGACTCGCCGTTGGACTCGCCGCTCGACTCACCGTTCGACTCGGCGTTCGTCTCCGTCTCGCCGCCGGTGCCCTCGCCGCTGTCGCCGCAGCCCGCGATCGCGAGCGCTCCGCCCAGGCACACGCCCCACAAACCAAGTCCAAGTACGCGCATGCCCGGATGATACGGGATCATCCGGGCACGTGGTCCTCGGATCCATACGGCGCATGGGCAAAGCCGCGCGTCGCGAGCGCCGAGGCGGTCGCCTCGCGGCGCGCTCAGCCGCCGAACTGGAGGATCCAGGCCTCGATCTTGTCGAGCTCCTCCTGGCTCAGATCGCCGATCGGCGGCATGTCGGAGTTGGGGTAGTTCGTCTGGCCGCCCGCCTCGATCCACCCGCCCGTGAGCTTGAGCCACAGGAAGCTGCTCGAGGGATCCCCTGGCTCCACGCGCATCAAGCCGACGCCCATGCCGTCGGCGCCCGGGTCCTCGGAGAGCTCGAGCAGGTTCTGCTCGGACAGCCCGTCCGTCAGGTCGAGGTACGGCGCGCCCGTCAGCATGCCGCCGTCGTCGGTGAAGTGACACGAGCACCACTTGTTCCAGATCGGCTGGATGTCGGTCTGGTAGTCGACCATCCCGACGTCGCCGGTGCTGCCCTCAGACTCGCCGCCGGTGCCGTCGGTGTTGTTGGTGTTGTTCGTCGCGTTCGAGCTGCTGCCCGACGGGTCGGTGCTCTCGGAGCCGGCCGAGGTGCTCGCGCCGTCGGTGTCCGTCCCGCCGTCGCCGCCGTCGCAGGCGACGGCCGTCGCGAGCCCGAGGCCGAGCGTGAGGGACAGCGCGGTGGTGCGGAGAGGATTCATCACGAGGTGCATGACGAGGTGCATGGATAGTCCTGCCTGGGTTGTGCGGTTTCAGGAGCGCCGACCGACGCGGAGGTCGCCGGGCGCGAGGAGTGTGCCCCAGCGATCGCGGGCCTGTCACCCCGGGCAGGTGGCGCGCAGCCGCGTTCGCATCCCGCGGACGCGCCGGCTCGCGGACCCGAGCGCGCGCGCGGCTCGGGCCGCGCGCGGCGCCTGCGGCTCAACCCGGGATGAGCTGATTGAGGGCGAAGCCCGTCATGTCGCTGTAGGTGTACGCGCCCACGAGGCCGTTGAAGGTCAGGACCTTCTGGCCCGTCGCGGGATCGATCTTGTACGCGCGCGTGCCGTTGCGCGGCACGCCCCACACGTAGCCCTCGAAGTCGACGGCCACGCCCCAGATGTGATCATCGCCGACCTCGCCTATGTCGAAGGTCTTGACGACCTCGAGCGTCTCGGTGTCGATGCCGTGGATCTGCGCGTAGCTGCCGCGGTACAGGAGGCCCTGGCCGTCGCCCATGCAGCCGCCCGTGTGCACGCCGGCGGCGTCCGGGTGCAGCTGGGCCGACGTCCAGGTCTCGGTCGCGGGGTCGAAGCGGTGCGTCCATCGCCCCGTCAGCCAGATGTAGCCGTCGGGCGTGAGCGTCATGCCGTACCCCGTCGCGCGCGCGCGCGGGCTCCCTCGTCGCGCCTGGGAGCTCGGCCTGGCTGCATTTCTGTCCTTAAGGATATGTACACATGAACGCGGACGGCCGCGCCGTCGGCGGGCGGGCCTGGTCCGTCGCGCCGTGCGTCCCGCGGCGACCGCTCGTCCGGTGGCGCGGGCCGGTCGCGCAGCGTCGCCCGAACGCGCCTCGTCGCGCGTCCGGTCCGACGATACACCGCATAAAAACATGTCCAAAAGAGCATGTTATTATCGCGCCGCGCTCCACTGCGCGAGCGCGTGAAGGTGTGCAATGAAGATGAACCTGGACTTTAACGTTGGCTGGTGTCTGGGCGCGACGCTCGCGCTCGCGCTCGCGGCCTGCGGCGACGACGAGGGGACGGCGACCGGGACCGGGACCGAGACCGAGACGGAGACCGAGGGCGGCGCCACGAGCACGGGCGAGCCGACGACGGCCGGCCCCGAGACGACCGGGACGATGACCGACGCCTCGGGCTCGGAGACCGACGGCGAGACCATGGCGACCACGCAGGGGGTGACGACCGGCGTGGGCTGCGAGCCGCCCGAGATCGCGTGCGACGACCTCTGCGTCGATCCCCAGAACGACCCGGATCACTGCGGCGGCTGCGGCGTGGTCTGTCAGCCCGGCGAGTCCTGCCTCGAGGGCTCGTGCGCCGCGCTCTGCGACGGCTCGACGCCGGATCTGTGCGACGGGGACTGCACGAACACCGACACGGATCCCGAACACTGCGGCGGCTGCGGGAACGCCTGCCAGGCTGACGAGCAGTGCCTGGGCGGCGCCTGCGCGGCGCTCTGCGACGGCGGCCAGCAGTACTGCGACGGCCAGTGCGTGGACGTGGGCGTCGACCCGCAGAACTGCGGCGGCTGCGGCGTGATGTGCGAGCAGAGCGAGCAGTGCCTGGGCGGCGCCTGCGCGCCGCTGTGCGACGTGGGGCAGGAGTACTGCGACGGGGTGTGCGCCGATGTCGACGTCGATCCGCTCAACTGCGGCGGCTGCGGGCTGGCCTGCGCGCTCGACGAGCAGTGCGTGGACGGGCTGTGCGCGCCGGTGTGCCCCGACGGCCTGGACTACTGCGCGATGGACTGCGTCGACGCGCAGACCGACGAGAACCACTGCGGCGGCTGCGACATGCCCTGCGCGCAGGGACAGGTCTGCACGGGCGGGTCGTGCGGCGAGCCGGGCATCCTGGTGATCGGCTCGTTCGGCGTCGTCACGCCGCTGCAGGGCGCCGGGTACACGGTGACGCAGATCGACTGGCCGAACGCGCTGCCGCTGATCGACATCGACCAGTTCCAGATCATCCTGCTCGGTCGCTACTACTTCAACTGGCCGGCGAACATGAGCCCCGAGATCTACGCGGCGCTCGACGCCTACAGCCAGGCGGGCGGCAACATCGTGACGGAGTACGACGGCATCTCGGTGTTCCTCTCGGGCTACCACCCGACCTTCCGGGAGCTCAACGGCGCGCCGGCGCCGATGGGCTGGTTCGCCGGCGAGGTCGGCTCGGGCTGGAACCTGGCGAGCGGCACGCCCGTCAACCAGACGCTGCCCAACGACCCGCTGTTCGACAACGTAAACGACCCGTTCTCGGCGGGCGGCGCGACGCAGTTCTTCATGACCGTCTACAACCAGGACGCGGCGCAGCTCGAGACGCTCGCCACGTACCTCGGGGACGGCTCGCAGAACTTCCCCGCCGAGGAGCTCGAGGGGATCCTCCGCGGGCGTCGCTGCGGCGGCAACATCCTGTTCGCGAACTTCGACTACCAGGACGACGCCAGCAACCCGGGCTTCGGCGACTTCATCCCGAACCTGATCAAGGCGGTCGCCGGGCCCACGAGCGACGCGGTGGTCGACGTGTGCCCGTGAGCAGGCGCTGACGCGGGCGCGCCCGCTAGCGCGCCCGCATCGGTCCGCGCTTCTGCTCGCGGTAGTACGCGAAGGCCTCGTCGAGCGCGCGCCGCGGCTGCCAGCCGAAGGTCCACGAGAACAGCGTGCCGTCGATGATCGCCGGGTACTTGAAGTAGTTGACGAGGTGGCGCGGGAGCCCGCGCGAGGCGGTCAGGTAGCTGAGCGCGCGCGGGAGCAGCTGCGGGATCGAGGGCAGCGGCAGGCGCCGGCAGCCGCAGGCGACGAGCGCGTCCTGGAACGCGACCCAGTCCTCCGGCGCGACGTTGTAGATGCCGCGGATGTTCTGCCGGTACGCCAGGCAGACCGCGTTCGCCATGTCCTCGACGTGGATGAACTGCATCATCGGGGAGAAGCCGGCGAGGCACGGCGCGACGCGCTGCGAGAGCAGCCGGCTGATCGTGTTGTGCACGCCGGGGCCGATGATGTTGCACGGCCGCAGGATCGTGATGTTCAGCTCGGGGTGCTTCCACAGGTAGATCTGCGAGAGGTTCTCGAGCTCGACCGAGTCGACGAGCGCGTGCGTCAGCTCGGCGGCCTTCAGCGGCGCGTCCTCCTCGAGCAGCGCCGGGTTGAAGGGGTGCGCGCCGTAGACGAAGTAGGTCGACAGGATCATCACCTGGCCGACGCCGTACTTGCTGCACAGCTTGAACAGGCGCTGGGTGCCGCGGACGTTCGCGTGGTAGCGGCTGCTGCGGGCCTCCTCGCTCTTGACCATGCGCCCGAGGTGGAGGACGCCGCTGAAGCCGTACTCGCGGAACAGGTCCTCGGCGCGGCGCTTGTTGAAGTCGACGCGGTAGGTCGGCAGCTCCGCGAGCGCGCCGCCGAGCTGCGGCGCGCGGCGAAAGTCGACCGCGACGATCCGGTAGTCCTGGTGCAGGCGCTCGATCACGCGCTGCGTGAGCGCGCCGCAGGCGCCCGTGATGAGCAGACGAGGTCTCGGATCGTGCGGGTCGGTCGCCATGGTCGCGAGGGGAAGCTTGTCAGCCGCGGCGCGCCGCGTGGGTCAGAAGATCGAGGTGCGCTCGGCGAGGCCGCGATCGATCAGCTCGCGCAGCCGCGCCTTGACCTGCTCGACCCGGTCGCGCAGCTCGTCCTCGTTGGCGATGTCGCCGTCGAAGCGCATCGGCTCGCCGAAGTTCAGCGTCACGCGGGCGGGCAGGGGGACGGGCAGCGCGATCGGGATGTACGGCGCCTGGAGCAGGCGCGCGAGCAGCTTGAAGTTGCCCGCCGAGGGGATCGTCTCCTCACAGCCGACGACGCCGACCGGGATGATCGGCACGTTGTGGGTCATGGCGATGTGCATGAACCCGTGGCCGAAGCGCTGCAGCTGGTAGCGGTCGCGGTAGGGCTTGCCGGAGCCGCGCACGCCCTCGGGGAACACGATCACGACCTCCTCGCGCCGCAGCATCTTGATGCAGTTGACCGGGTCGCCGAGCACGGCGCCCCAGGCGTTGACGAGGTTGCCGACGTAGGGGACCGTCGGCAGGAAGCGCTCGACCATGGCTCGCGCGGCGCGGGGGCCGTGCGGGTTGGTCGAGATCGCGATGCCGATGAGCAGCCCGTCGAGCGGCAGCTGGCCGCTGTGATTGGCGATCACGAGCGCGCGGCCCTGGGCCGGGATGTTCTCGAGGCCGTTGGCGACGACGCGGAAGTAGTGGTCGTAGAACCACTTGGCCATGCTCAGCCCGACCTTGAGGTCGTCGGCGTGGTAGCCCCAGGGGTCATAGCCAAAGCTGCCGACCGGCTTCGGGATTCGGTCGATCAGCGCGTCGACCTCAGGCGAAACCATGCGGCTGAGCCACGATTTTCGCGGAGCGGAGATGTGTGGGAGGATGCCACACGGCCCTGGCAATTGGCAGACCGCCGGCCGGCCCCAGGGTCCGTCACGGGGGCGCTGCGCGTGTGTGACGAGGGGCGAGAAATCCCCACCGCGATCCCGGAGATCGAGTAGCATGCCCGGTGCGCATGATGTCAGGATTCCGCAGCAAGCCCGTTGTCCCTCGTCTCTCCTCCCTGGGCGTGAGCTCCGTGGCGGTGGCCGTGTTGCTCGCCTCCGCCTGCACCAAGAACGAGACGCCGCCGCCCGACGACGCGAAAACGACCGCGACCGACAAGACCGGGGCCGCGCAGGACAGCGCGGGCGAGCACGCCAAGGGCCCCGCGAGCGGTTCGTCCGGTGACGTCACCCAGGCCGGGCTGCCGCAGCTCCCGGCGGCCGGGTCGATCAACGTCCCGACCCGCAGCGGCGACGAGGAGATCCTCGGTCACGTCAGCGTGCCCAACGGCGCGCGGATGATGCAGAACGTCAAGGATCACTTCGCGGTGCCGAGCATCTCCGGCTTCCTCGACGAGCAGGCGCTGCGCAACATCGGCGCCAGCATGCTCGGCGCGCGTCGGGACATCGCCTTCAACCTCGACATCTCCAAGCCCTTCGGCTGCGCGGTCGTCGACATCAAGACCTACTCGGACGGTCCGGTCGCCTGCACCTTCGCCTACAAGGGCGGCGCCGCGCAGCTCGTCAAGGACCTCGGCGACGGCGGCCAGAAGCCCGACGCGGGTGGCCACACCGCGATCTACACGATCGAGGGCAAGGACGTGTACGTCGACGCGCTCGGCGAGTCCGTCGTCGTGTCGCTCTACGACCCGCTGTTCAAGCTCACGAGCGGCTACCTGCAGCGCAACATCGTCGAGCGGCAGACCGCGGGCGATATCGAGCTCGCGCTGTACCTGAACTACGCCTGGGACAAGTACGGCGCCGACATCAAGGGCCTGCTCGACATGGCGAAGGCCATGCAGGGCTCGACCCCCGAGATCGGCGTCCCCGAGCTCGATCAGGCGCTGGCGAAGTTCCAGGACGCCAGCGACGCGATGACGAACAAGAACCTCGAGCGCCTCGCCGACTACGAGGTCGGCGTGCTGCAGCTCGGAGCCAGCCCCGACAGCGTCTGGATGGACTTCAGCTTCGCCGTCAAGCCGGGCACGCAGTCGGCCAAGGACGCCGCGGAGTACGGCGGGCGCGTCGTCGACCGCGCGCTGCTCGAGGCGACGCCGAACGACGCCGTCGCGCTCATCGGCTGGAGCACCGACCTGCGCGCCGCCGACACGCCCACGGCGGCGGAGGCTCGACAGGCCCTGATGGTCGCCTGGTCATCGCTCACCGGACACAGCGCCGCCGACGGCGAGGCCGCGGTCAAGGCCTTCCTCGCCGAGATGCAGACGATGTACACCGGCGACGGCGCGATGGCGCTCGTGCACCACCACGGCACGCCGGTGGCCATCTACATGTCCCAGAAGCTCAAGGCTGGCTCTGGACGCGACGCCTGGAAGGCCTGGTCGCAGAAGTTCACGCCCGACGCGGTCCTCGGGGCGCGCGGCGCCAAGTTCGTCACCTGGAGCTTCACGCCGGACGCGGGCAAGGCCGGCCCGGCCGCGATCGACCGCTGGGTCATCGAGCCCACGCCCCAGGCGATCGACGAGATGAAGCTGACGCCCGAGAAGAAGGCCGAGATCGAGAAGTGGATCGGCGGGCTCAAGGTCACCATCGATCGCACCGAGGCCGCCGGTCACGTGATCTGGACGATCGCGCCCAAGGCCGAGGACGCGTTCGCGGCCCGGGCCGTGGCGGCGCACAACGGCACGGGCTCGCTCAAGGGCGACGCGGCGCTCGGCAAGCTGCTCTCGATCTACCCGGACGCGGCCACGGTCGGCGGCGTCGACGTGCGCAAGGGCGTCGAGTGGCTGCGCTCGTTCCCCGAACTCGCCGAGGAGATCCAGCTGAGCACGCCCCTGGGCGTCAACCTCGCGGACGCTCACCTCGCTGGCGTCTATGGCAAGGACGGCCGCTTCCAGGCTCGCCTCGGGATCTCGCAGGGTTTCGTCGACCAGCTTCGCGCCTTGGGCGGGAAGTAGCCGCCGTTAACGGCCGCCGCGTCGTCGCCGAACAAGGCGCGGCGCGGCGAGCAGCAGGATCAGCGCGCTCCAGGGCGTTGTGGGCGCGGTCGAGCACCCCTGGCTCGCCGAGCGCGGCGCGCCAGGAGGTGCGCTGCGGTACCCCGGCGGCGTAAAGACCGCGCCCGGGTACCCCGGCGGATAGTGGGTCGCGCCAGGCTCGGAAGAACCCTGGGCGGGCGCGGACTCGGGTGGTGGATAGCCCGGGGACTGGTCGATCGGCGCGGGCTCATGGTGTGCCAGCGGCCGATGACCCTGGTCTGGCGAGCCCGAGTACGTCGGAGTCGGCGGGTCACTCGCCGGCGTGTGGTAGTGCTCCGGTTCCGGTTCCGGCTCCGGTTCCGGCTCCGGTTCCGGCTCCGGCCGCGTGATCCCGCTCGTGCAGCTCCCGCTCCGGCACACGCCACCACCGCACTCGGAGTCGGAGTAGCACGTGCCGCCCGCGGTCGTGCATCGCCCGCTTCGGCACGAGCCTCCAGCGCACTCGGAGTCGGAGTAGCAGGTGCCGCCCGCCGTGGTGCATTTTCCGCCGCGACACGAGCCACCAGGACACTCGGAGTCGGAGTAGCAGGTGCCGCCGGCGGTCGTGCAGGTGCCGCTACGGCACGACCCGCCACCGCACTCGGAGTCGGAGTAGCAGGTGCCGCCGGCCGTCGTGCACTTGCTGCTCCGGCATACGCCGCCCGGGCACTCGGAGTCGGAGTAGCAGGTGCCGCCGGCGGTCGTGCATTGCCCGCTTCGGCATACGCCGCCGCCGCACTCGGAGTCGGAGTAGCAGCCACCATCGAAGACGAGCGTCAACACGAGGGACAGCGCGGAGAGTGAGCCCACACCCAGATAGACGCGCGCGCCTGGTCGATGATCAAGGGGCGAATTCGCGCGTTGCGAAGGCCGTCGTGAACGTGTTGGCTTGCCCGGGTGCGAGCCCTCCTCCGCGCGTCGCTCCTGCCCCTGCTGATCCAGGCCTGCGCCGCGCCGAGCCCGACCGTGACGCCTGCGGCGCCGCAGACGCTGGACGCCCAGGGGCATCGCGGCGCCCGCGGCCTGGCCCCGGAGAACACGTGGATGGGCTTCGAAACGGCGCTCGCGATCGGGGTGACGACGCTCGAGCTCGACGTGGTGCTCACCGCAGACGGCGTGCCCGTCGTGCACCACGACCTGCGCCTCGATCCCGATCGCGCGCGCGTCGACGGTGAGTGGATCGCGGCGCCGGGGCCGGCGATCCGCGCGCGCACGCTCGAGTCGCTGGCGAGCGTCGACGTCGGGCGGCTGCGCCCCGGGAGCGCGGCCGCGCGTCGCTTCCCGCAGCAGCGCGGCGCCGACGGGATCACGATCCCGACGCTCGCCGAGGTCATCGCGCGCGCCGAGGAGCGCGCGGCCGGGCGCGTTCGCTACAACATCGAGCTCAAGGGCTCGCCGCTCGAGCCCGAACTCTCACCAGACCCTTCGTACTGCGCGCGCGCCGTGATCGAGGTCGTGCGCGCGGCCGGGGTCGAGCCGCGCGTGACGATCCAGGCCTTCGACTGGTTCGCGCTCGAGCGCGCGCGCGCCTACGCGCCCGAGCTCGCGCGCGCGTACCTCACCTGCGAGCAGCCCGGCGACGACACGGTGGGACGCGGGCAGCCCGGGCCGTCGCCGTGGCTCGACGGCGACGACATCGACGCGATCCGCTCGCTGCCCGCGTTGATCCGCGCGCGCGGCGGGGCGGTGTGGTCCCCGTGTCACGCGGACGTCGACGCGGCGCGGCTCGCCGACGCCCGCGCGCGCGGCCTCGCCGTCGTGGTCTGGACCGTCAATGACCCCGAGGACATGCGCGAGCTGATCGCGCTGGGCGTCGACGGGATCATCACCGACTACCCCGACCGGCTGCGGCGCGTGCTGATCGAGCGGGGCGACGCGCCGCCGCGCGCCTTCGCGCCGGCGGCCTCGCCCGCGCGTTGACCGAGCGCGGCGCTAGGAGCCGTCGGCCCAGCCCATCAGCGCGGGCAGTCGGTGCACCGGGGGCGCGCCGTGCCCGAGCGCCTCGCCGTGAAAGCCATGGAGGTCGAGCGCCGCGCCGGCGGCCTTGGCCTGCGCCTCCGCGCGCTCCCGCAGCGCGAACCAGGCGGTCGCGCCGACGAAGTAGGTGCTCAGCTGCGTCGAGATCAGCTGCGCGCGCACCCACTTCGCGCGCGCCTCGCCCTCCTCCTGATACGAGCGCTCGACCATCAGGCGAACAGCTTGCTCTTCGGTCATGTCGCCCGCGTGGATCTCGTTGTCGAGGATCGCGTTGGTCACGGTGCGCAGGTAGAACTTCAGGCCGTGCAGCTCGATGGCGCGGGCGCGCAGCGCCGGGTCCGTCTTGACGCGCCACAGCCCCTTCGACACGCCGCGCGGGCGCTTGGCGCCCTCGGGCGGCCCGGCGCCCGCGTAGCCGGCCTCGACCATCAGGCGCTCCGCGTAGACCGCCCAGCCCTCGATGAACGCGCCGTTCCCGAGCACCCTGCGCAGGCGCGAGGGCTCGCGCTTGCCGAGGTAGAGCTGCACGAAGTGCCCCGGGATCGCCTCGTGGATCGAGAGGATCTCGAGCATGAAGCTGTTGTACTCGCGCAGGAACGACTCGCGGCGCTGCTCGCTCCAGTCCTCGGGGACAGGCTGCACGAGATAGAAGCTCGGCAGCCCGGGCTTCTGCGCGTCGAGCGGGCCCGGCGACGCGAGCCCGGCGATCGCGTAGCCGCGCGCGTGCGGGGGCGTCCAGATCACCTCGAGGACCTCGTTCGGGTCGAGCGGGACGAGGCGCTTGTCCGCGACGAACCGCTGGAGCCGCTCGAGGTTGGCCTCGCACGCGTCGCGCAGCCTGGCCGCGGTCGGGTGATCGTCGGCGAGCGCCGCGAGCACGTCCCTGACGATCTGGGTGTTGAGCGCGTCCTCGTCCCCGCGCGCGTGCGCGAGGAAATTCTCGAGCGCGCCCTCCCCGAGCAGCGACGGGTAGAGCTCGCGGGCGAGCGTCGCCATGCGGGCGCGCACGCGGTCGTGCTCCGCGCGCGCGCGCGTGACGACCTCCTCGGCGGACATGTTCGTCTGCAGCGTCAGGCGCAGGCGCGCGTCGAAGCGCTCAGGCCCGAGCCGCCACTGCCCCTTCGCGACCGGCATGATCACGTCCCGCAGCGTCGTCTGCATGCGCCGCAGCGCCTGGGCGGCCGGCGGCGATGCGTCGGCGATCCGCCGTCGCAGCTCGGGGGGCGCCGCCTTCGTGCGCTCCGGGATCTCGCGCTCGATCAGCGTGATCGCGCCGTCGAGCTGGGCCGCCGCGACGCGGGCGTGGGGCGCGAACACCTGCTCGGCGGGCCGCAGGTTCGCGAGCGCCTGATCGATCAGCTTCGGCAGCCCCTCGAGGCGAGACGCGAGATCATCCGCGCGCTGCTCGAGCGGCGCGAAGTCGCGGCTGATCAGATCGTCGAGCCCCGAGCCGACGCTGCTCACGTAGTGAAACGGGTTGGTGTGGTGCCAGCGCTCGACGTCCAGCGCGAAGCGCCACCCGTCGACGTGGTTCTGGATGAGCTCCAGCTCGAGCGCCGCGTCGGCGTCGAGCTGCGCGCGCGGGATCGCGGCGACCTCCCGCGTGATCTGCTCGATGAACGCGCGCTCCCGCGAGACGCCCTCGGGCGAGACGTCGGGCCAGCGGCCGTCGTGCTCGTGGGCGCCCGCCCCGGTCGCGGCCACCGGCGCGAGCGCGAAGTACCCGTCGAGCATGCGCTCGCCCAGCGCCGCGACGCGCTCGCCCGCCGGCGCCGCAGCCGGGGTCGCGCGCGCGCCCGCCTCGGGCGTCGGCGTCGCGGTCTCGGTCGCGTCCGTCTTGCACGCGCCCGCGCAGACGAGCAGCGCCGCGAGGGCGGCGACACGCGTCGCGCGGGCGCGGGCGCGGGCGCGGGGATCCGGCGTAGGTACATCGCGAGCGGAGCGCATCGTGTTCACGCGTATCACAGTCCCGGGGGCGCCGCGAGCGAGGCCCGGTCGCGGTGAGGTGATCGGTCGAGGGCGGGCGGCCCGCGTCGCGGCGCGCGGACCTCCTCAGCTCTCCGCGCGGTAGACCGCCGGCAGCACGACCGTGAAGCGCGAGCCGACCCCGAGCTCGCTCTCGACCGAGACGCGCCCGCCGAGCAGGCGCGCGAGGTGGCGGACGAGCGCGAGGCCGAGGCCGGTGCCCCCGGTCGCGCGGGTCGAGGAGTCGTCGACCTGCGTGAACGCGTCGAAGATGTGCATGCGCTGCGCGTCGCTCATGCCGATGCCGGTGTCGGCGACCTCGAAGCGGATCCACCGGCGCGCCTCGTCCGACGCGCGCGTCGCCGTGATGGACTCCGCGATCGTCTCCTCATCGGATGTCTCATCAGACATGTCAGCAGAGACGGTCAGCGTGATCGCGCCGTCGCGCGTGAACTTCGCGGCGTTGTGCAGCAGGTTGTACAGGATCTGCCGCAGCTTGATCGCGTCGCTGCGCATGCGCCCGATCTCGGCGTGCCCGCGGCACGCGAAGGTGTTGCCGCCCGCCGCGATCGCCGGGAGCAGCGTCGCGCCGAGCTCGTCGACGAGCTCGCGCAGCTCGATCGTCTGCTCCGCGACGACGACCTTGCCGGACTCGATGCGCGCGACCTCGAGGATGTCGCTGATGAGCGCGAGCAGGTGGTTGCCGGCGTGCTGGATCCGCGTCAGGTCGTCGAGCATGGCGCGCGCGCCCGACTCCTGCGCGAGCTCGTGCAGCAGCGCGCTGTAGCCGAGGATCGCGTTCAGCGGCGTGCGCAGCTCGTGGCTCATGGTGGCGAGGAAGCGGCTCTTGGCCTCGTTCGCCGCCTCGGCGCGCGCGCGCGCGTCCTCGAGCTGGCCGTAGTAGATCGCGTGCTCGATCGCGATCGCGGCCTGGGTCGCGAGCACGCGCGCGAGCTCGAGCCGGCCGCGGGTGAACGCGCCGGACGTCAGGTTGTTCTCGAGGTACAGCGCGCCGATCAGGTTGCCCTTGTGCGCGAGCGGGGTGCACAGCACGGAGCGCGGCCGGTGCTGGAGGACGTAGACGTCGTCGGCGAGGCGCTCATCGCTCGCGGCGTCGTCGAGCACCATCGGCGAGCCGGTGCGCGTCACGAGCCGGACGAGCGCGGGCGGGACGTCGACGCCGCTGTCGACCGCGCGCGGCGGCGCGATCGCGTGGCTGCCCGCGTCGGTCGAGTGCTGGACGTGGGCGCGCAGCGCGTTCCCCTCGGCGAGCAGCAGCACGCCGCGCTCCGCCCCGGCGCTCTCGACCGCGATGCGCACGAACTTCTCGAGCAGGCGCTCGAGCTCCATCTCCGTGGCGAACGCCTCGGTCAGCTTGAGCACGCTCGCGAAGTCGAGCGCCTGGCCGTGCTCGCCCCAGCTCGTCGCGCTCAGCGAGCCCTCTTGCCGGGTGTGCTCGCCGTCCTGCGCGGTCCGAGAGTAGCCGCGCGACGTCGTCAGCAGGTTGGTCGCGCGGGCGCGCCGGCGCGACTCGCCGAGCTGCGGGAAGCGGCGCTCGAGCAGGCGGAGCTTGGCCAGCGCGCCCCAGCGCTCGTAGCTCATGTGCGCGCGCTGGAGGTACAGCACCGCGAACTCGTCGAGCCCGCGCGCGTGGAAGAACCGGCCGGCGCGCTCCTGCGCCATGGCGAGCAGGTGCGTCAGCCCGCTCTCGCGCAGCTGCCGGATCGCGTCGTCGTAGCGGCGGATCGCCGCGTGATCGTCTCGGCGGTGTCGCGCGAGTTCTGCCTCGAGGAGCAGGTATGATCCGCGGTAGTTCGCGGGCCCGTCGTCGGCCCAGCTCCGCAGCGCCCGCGCGAGCCCGCGCAGCCGCCGGACCGCGCGCAGGCGCTGCGTCGCGCTCGCGCGCGTCAGCGAGTCCGCGAGCGCGAGCCCCAGCAGCAGCTGCAGGTAGGCGACCATCGGCGTCAGCCCGAGCACGCGGCTCGCCTCGGCGTGCGCCCTCTCGGCGAGCTCGAGCGCCTGCGTCGGGCGCCCGTGGAGGTAGAGCAGCTCCGTCTTGAACACCCAGTACGAGACGCGCAGCTGCGGGCTCTCGCGCGCCAGCAGCCCCGAGACGACCGCGCGCTCGTCGAAGCGTCGGTCGGTCATGCTGTGCGGCGCGTCGGTCTTCCCGCGCAGCGCGAGGATCCGCTGACGGTTGAGCGCGCACCACAGCTCGCCCTCCTCGTGCCGCGTCCCCTCGGCGTAGCGCTGGCACTCGTCGAGCGCCTCGAGCAGCTCCTCGAGCGGGCAGCCGGCCGCCATCGCGTTCAGCACGCGCACCATGTGGGCCCACGACGTCGTGGTCTGGTCGCCGGCCTCGACGCCGGCCTCGATCGCCTCGAGCAGGAACGGATCCCCGCGCGTGAACGGGTGGAAGCGGTGCTGGATCGTCGAGGCGTACGTCATCTTGACGGCCGCCTCGACGCCGCGGTCGGGGTAGCGCTCGAGCATCTCGAGCGCGAGCTCGCCGTACACGCGCATCGGGTCGCTCGAGCCCCGCATCTGGCTCTCGATCAGCGCGTACACGAGGAAGCTGCGGGCCGAGAGCGGGCTGTTGCCGTGTCGCGCCGTGACCGCGAACGCGCGCAGCCCCGCGGTCGCGACCAGCATCGGGCGATCGGCGTACGAGGTCGTCGCGATGTCCGAGAGCAGGCGCAGGAGCTCGAGCACCCGCGGGTCCTGGATCTCGGGGTGCTCGGCGAGCGCGCGCGTGGTCTTGCGGCCGAGCGCTCGCCTCGCGCGCGTCAGCTCGAGCAGCAGGTGGCGCGGCTTCGGGTCCGTCGCGAGCCGGACGCCGAGTCGCTCGAGCGCCTTCAGGGCGACGTCTCGGGCCTCTCGCGTGCGCCCGAGGTGCATCAGGATCGTGCCCTTGCGCCGGTAGGTCTGCGCGCGCTCGAGATCCGTGTACGCGCGCTCCATCAGCGTGTGGAACAGGCGGTCAGCGCCCAGGTAGTCGTGCTCGAGCAGCGCGCTCTCGAGCGCCGCGAGGTGGAGCCGGAAGCTCTGCTTGTGGTTCGTCTCCCACGCCGACTGCGGCATCACGAGCACGCCGGTCCGGAAGTACTCGGCGGCGCGCTTGAACGCCGCGACCGCGCGCGCGCGTCGACCGGCGAGGTGGTACAGCCACGTGATCTCGAGCCGCGCGTCGTGCTCCAGCACGCGCGGGATGCAGCGGTTGAGGTGCCCGAGCAGCACGAACAGATCGCCGTGCTCGTCGTCGCCCTCGGCCCAGCGCGCGAGCAGCCGCGCGCCGACGGCGAAGTGCAGCGCCTCCCGCTGCGCGTCGTCGAGCTGCCCGAGCACCGCCTCGCGCACGCGCGCGTGGAGGAACCGGCGACGCCCGCTCTCCTCGATCACGACGAGGCCGACGCGCGTCGCCTCGTCGAGCGCCGCGCGCACGCGGGACGGCGACGCGTCGATGATCGCGGCGACGAACTCGAGGTCGAAGCCGTCGCCGACGCACGCGGCGGCCTGCAGCACGCTCGAGACCTCGGGCGCGAGCGCGCCGACGCGCGCGGCCATCATCTGCGCGACGTTGTCGGTCGTGGGCGTGTCGTTGACCCGCGCGACGTCCCACGCCCAGCGCGCCGCGTCGGGATCAAAGCGCAGCGCGCCGTTATCCCCGACGCGGCGCAGGAACTCGCGCACGAACATCGGCGCTCCGCCCGTCTTGCGCCACACGAGCTCGGCGAGCTCGGCGGTCTCGGCCTGCGGGCGCGCGAGCGCGTCGGAGAGCCAGGCGGCGATGTCGGCGGGCGAGAGCGGCTCGAGCGCGACCTCGGTGACCGCGACGCCCGCGTCTCCCTGGGGACGCAGACCCGCGAGCGCGGCCTCGACGTCATCGTCGTCCACGGCGGCGATCACCATCAGCGGGCGCTCGCCGAGCTCCTGCAGCGCGTCGCGCAGCAGCGCGCGCGCGCGCCGGTCGGCGACCTGCAGATCGTCGAGCACGAGCGCGACGACGCGGTCGTCCGCGATCGCGCCGAGCAGGTCGAAGACCTCGTGCTGCAGCGCGGCGTGGATGTGCCCGTGCGCCGCCGAGTCGCCGGCGCGCGCTGGCGCCTCGAACACGTGGTGCAGCACTGGTAGCGCGCGCGCGAGGATCGACGACCGCGAGCGCCGTGAGTCGATCAGCCGCGCGCGCACGGCCTCGACGTCGTGCTCGGGCCCCGCGAGCAGGCGCTCGCCGAGCGACGCGAGCGCGCCGAGGACCCCGTGCTCGGGCGTCTCGACGCCGGCGCGCGCGCTGAACTCCCCGTGCCCGGTGAGCGCGCCGGCGGCCGCGAGCTCGCGCGCGACGAGCCCGAGGAAGCTCGACTTCCCCGCCCCCTCTGGACCGCGGACCAGCACCAGCTGCGCGTGGCCCCGCTCGGCGCGGGCGCGGGCGCGGGCGACGGCGTCAAGCGCCGACGCGCGTCCATAGAGCTTCTGGCCGAGCGTCAGGTGGATCGAGACGTCGCGCTCGCCGACGCGAAAGCGCGGCGGCGGTCGCCCGGTGCGCAGCGCGTCGCGGCACCGCTCGAGGTCCGCGAGCAGCCCGAACGCGCTCTGGTAGCGCCGCTCCGGCGCTTTCTCCAGCAGCTTCTCGACGATGTCCGAGAGCACAGGCGGGATCTCGGGGTCGAGCTCGCCGGGGGCCGACGGACGCCGAGCGATGTGCGCGTGCACGAGCTCGAGCGAGTCGGTCGCGGTGAACGGCAGGCGCCCCGTGAGCGCCTCGTAGAGCGTGACCCCGAGCGAGTAGAGGTCCGTGCGCTGATCGACGGGCTGGTTCGTGCGGCCGGTCTGTTCGGGCGAGATGTACGCGAGCGTGCCCTCGAGGACATCTTGTGGCCGCGCCGCGGCCTCCGGGTCGCGGGTCAGCTGGGCCGCGAGGCCGAAGTCGATGAGCTCGACGCGCAGCTGCGGATCCACGAGGATGTTGCGCGGGTTGATGTCGCGGTGGATGACGCCGCGCGCGTGCAGCCGCCCGACGGTCAACGCGAGCTGCAGCGCGAGCTCGATGAACTCGCGCTGCGTGATCCGCCTGCGCGCGAGCCGTCGCGCGAGCGTCTCGCCGCCGCTGTCCTCGAGCACCAGCGAGAGCACGCCGTCTTGCTCGAGGAGCTCGCGCGCACGCACGACGCCCGGGATGTCGAGCGAACGGATGATCTCATACTCCCGCCGCAGTCGCTCGCTGTCGCGGGCCGTGCCGGCCTCGACCTTGAGGCGCTTGAGCACCACCCACGTGCCGTCGCGCTCGTCGCGGGCGCGGTGCAGAATGAACACCGGTCCCTCGAACAGGTCCTCCTCGACCGAGTAGTTGGCGAACGCGACCAATGCCTCTCGCTCGTCGCCGCGCGGCGCCGGGCTCCCTGTACAGGTTTACCCGTCGTCGCCCGCGTCGTGAACTCTCGACGGGCGCGCGGCGCTCTCGGCTCGGCGGCGGCGCGCGCCCGGCTCGTGGTCTCGGCGCGGCGCTCAGGCGCGCGTGAGGTGCTCGGTGACGAGCGCGCGCACGAGCTCGGGGCGCTCGAGGTGGAGGAAGTGCCCCGCGTCCGCGATGAGCTCGACGCGACACGGTCCGTCGACGAACTCGCGCGCCCGCGCGAACGCCTCAACCCCGACGCAGCCGTCGCGTACACCCGCGAGGATCAGCGTATTGGACGAGATCGGCCGCAGGAGCTCGCGGAGCGTGCGAACGTAGTATCGCAGACCGCGCGGGCCCGGCCGCGTCTGTCGGTAGTACGCGAGCGCGGCCTCGAGCGTCCCTGGGTGGCGAAGCGTTCGCTTGACCGACGAGAGCCGCTCCGGCGGCGCGCGCCACCCGGGGCTCCAGTCACGCCACAGCCGCTCGATGAACGCGAAGTCATCGGCGCGGACCCTCGCGGCGGCGCCGGGCAGCTGCAGGTACCCCATGTACCAGCTCCGCCGCAGCTGCGCCGACGTCGTGAGCGCGCGCAGGAAGCACGGCAGCGGCGGGATCGCCATCGTCACCACGCGCGGGAACAGCTCGGGCGCGATCGCGACGGCGGCGTAGCTCGCAACCGCGCCCCAGTCATGTCCGACGAGCGCCGCGCGCGAGTACCCGAGCCCGCGGACGAGCGCGACGACATCGCGCGCGAGCGCGCCGACGTCGTAGTCGCCGTCGGGCGCGAGGTCCGTCGCGCCGTAGCCGCGAAGGTTGGGCGCGATCGCGACGTAGCCCGCGTCCGCGAGCGCGCGCGCGAGCCCGAGCATCGATCCTGCGTCATCCGGGAAGCCGTGCAGCAAGAGCGCGAGTCGATCGCCCTCGCCGATCTGCCAGCAGTGGAAGCGCAGCGGTCCCGCGGTCACCACGCGTTGACGGACTCGCGCCACGCGTCGCCGTCTATCAGCTCACGGGCCGGCTGTCACGGCCCGGCGGCGACCGATTGGCTCGGCGTCGTCGCGCGCGCGGCGTAGACGCGCTCGGCGCCCGCTCGATTGCCGAGCAGCACCACCGCGGAGCAGGTCCCCTCGAGCCCGCTTCGGATCTTCTTCATCGCCTTGCGTACGCACTGCTGGGTTCGTCGCTCGCCGTGGACCGTGATCTCTTTGGTCGCCTTGCGCGCGAAGGTCCACGAGACCGTCGTCGCGGCGCCTCCCGGCGCGCACGCGTCGAGCGCCCGCTTCTGGCTAGCGAGCGACTCGGTGACCTCGGCGAGCGCCCACGGTCCCTGCGTCGGCAGTCGGCACGAGAGCTCCTTGAGCGTCATCTCGTTGATCGTGATCGACGGCACGCTCGAGGTCAGCGCGATCACGACATCGCGGCCGTCACTCGACTCCCGCTCACGATCCAGCGTTCGGACCGCGTGGCAGCCGTCGTCGTGCCCGCTCGCGCACGCGCGCTGAAACAGCTGTCGCGCCTGCACGCGGCTCTGCGGGACCCCGACCCCGCGCAGCGTGGCGAGCCCGAGCTTGATACACCCGGACGCCTCGCCGAGGTGGCACGCGCTCCCGAACATCCGCGTCGCTCTCGCGTTTTGGCTGTCCTGTTGACCGCGCTCGCGATACAGCAGCTCGCCGCCGTTGAGGCACCCAGTCGCGCTCCCGAGCCCGCACGACTGCTCAAATAGCGCGACCGCCTGCTCGTGATCACGCGCGCAGCCCTGGCCGCCGGCCGCCTGCATCCCCGCGTTGAAGCAGCTTCGAACCTCGCCGGTCGAGCAGCCGCGGTTGTACAGCGCGTGTGAGCGGTTGAGATCGCGGACTGCAGGATCTCCGCGCTCGCACAACAAGCCGCCAGCCGTGCATGCCTCGCCCATACCGGCGTTACACGCTCGCTCGTAGTAGTTCGCCGCGTGGGCGGGGGAGCGCTGGACGCCGTTGCCCTGGCGGTACAAGTTCCCGAGCTCGAAGCACCCGCTCGGGACGCCGCGGCGGCACGCCTCGTCGAGGTAGAGCGTCGCCTGCGGGTACTGGGCGAGCCCGAGCGCTTGCATCCCCATCGCCACGCACTGCGCCGCCGGGCACGGCGGAGGCGGCGGCCCGGTGGGGGGCGGCGCGGCGGGGGGAGGATCGCACCCGAGCGCGAACAACAGCGGCAGCGCGAGCGTGGCGGCGAGCGCCGGCGCGCGCGAGCGCGGGCGTGAGGCCGCGCCTTTGTATGCCCGATTGTTCACTTGATTCGGCGACGATCGCACGGGATCAGGGATGCCGGAAGCGCTCGAGGTGGTCAACCGTCGGCATGTGGATACCGCGACGTTCTCCACCGTGCACATACACGCGGGCTGGCCGGCGGGGAAAATCTCTACAGCGCGCGCGCCGGCCCCTCGCCCGCCTGGGGCGTTTCGGGACTCGACTCTCCGCGCTCACCCGCTCGCGCGCTCGCGCGTGATCGCGGCGTAGTTGTGCGAGCTGCCCTCCTCGTTTCGATCCGTCGCTGGGGCTGGCTCCGGAGACAGGAGCGACACGCTCGCGCGCAGCTCGGGCGTGAGCGTGAACTCGGCGGCGGCGAGCAACGGCTCGAGCTGCTCTTGCGAGCGCGCGCCGATCAACGGCGCCGTCACGGCCGGGTGGCTCATGACCCACGCGATCGCCAACGTCGCCGGGTGCACCTCGTGCGCGCGCGCGAGCGCGGTGAACCGCTCGGCCAGCTCGTAGTAGCGCGCGTCGGCGTAGCGCGTCTGGTACATCGGGTTCTCCATGAGCCGACCGCGCTCTGGCCTGCGCGCGCGGCCGTACTTCCCGCTCAGCAGCCCGCCGCCGAGCGGTCCGTAGGGGAACACCGCGAGCTGCTCGTGCGCGGCCATCGGCAGCAGCTCGATCTCGGCGGTCCGCTTGCCCAGGTTGTACATGGGCTGGATACACGAGAATGGCGTCCAGCCGCGCGCTTCGGCGACGCCGAGCGCGCGCGCGATCTGCCACGCGGCGAAGTTACTGGCGCCGAGGTAGAGGACCTTGCCCTGACGCACGAAGTCCTCGAGCGCGCGCAGCGTCTCGTCCAAGCGCACGCGCTCATCGAAGCGGTGGAGGTAGAAGATATCGACGCGCTCCGTCCCGAGGCGTCGAAGGCTCGCCTCGAGCGCGCGCGTGAGGTGGTACCGCGAGGCGCCGCGCGCGTTCACGTCGCCGCCTGTCGGGAAGTACGCCTTCGTCGTGATCACGAGCTCGTCGCGGCTGCCCGTGATCAGGCGTCCGAGCACCTCCTCGGCGCGCCCGCCCTCGTAGACGTCAGCGCAGTCGAAGTGATTGATGCCCGCGTCGCGGCAGCGCGTGTAGAGCGTCTTGGCCATCGCCTCGTCGACCGCGCCGCCGAAGGGCATGGTCCCGTACGCGAGCGTCGAGACCATTACGCCCGTCGAGCCCAGCTGCTTGTACTGCATGGCGCGGAGTCTACCAGGGTGCGTCTTCGCGCGTAGCGAGTTCGAACGACCGCGGCGGGCGCACGGGGTCTCCGTACACCCGCCGCGGAGCGAGTCGAGTCATGGGGCGCGCGCGCCCAATTGTGCGCTGACGCGGTCAGGCGACCTCACGCTCCTCGGCGTCGTGTCGCGTGCGGGTGGCGCGGCGGCGGACGAGGAAGTTCAGGAGCGAGCGGTTGCCCTTGGCGCGGTTGCAGGGCGCGCAGCACGGCACGAGGTTCCCGGGCTCGCTCTGACCGCCGCTCGACGACGGGATGACGTGGTCGCGTGTGATGGTCTTTCGAGTCAGGTGGACCCCGCAGTAGGCGCAGAGCGGGTTCACGTGCCACATGTAGCAGAGGTACTCGCTGACGAATACGCGATCGAGCTGGCCCCGAAGGACCTCCTCGACCGTGAGCCGCTTGTACTTCGCGATCTCCCGGAAACGGGCCAACCGGCCTCCGCCGGACGTGTGGAGCAGCCCCTTGCGGCGGCGGTGACGCTCCAGGTAGTACGCACGGTCCCGCTCCGGGCCCGTAGTCAGAGTGTCGTACGTGGTCTTGATCGCGGTCTGCATGGCGAGTCCTCCGTTCACCTCGTTGCGCGAGGAGAGTGAGAGAGCGAGCCGGGCGGAGGAGCGTCTGCTCCGAGCGCCCAGCTCGAGGCTCGCCGTGCGGGCCCCGATCAGCGCGTCGCGCCCGGGGAAGCGGGTTTTGTAAAGATCGTCATTTCGAAAAGCTCGCTACGGGAGTCGAACCCGTGTTCCCTGGTCTGCAGCCAGGTGCCTTTCCGTTGGACCAAACGAGCGATTCAGCGATTGAGAAGAGATCGCGTAGCGCGTCTCTTCGAGCGAGAGGCCCGGGAGGGAGTCGAACCCTCGAATACCTCTTTTGCAGAGAGGCGCCTTTCCACTTGGCTACCGGGCCATGTTCCGAAGCGCGCGCTTCGGACAGGGCGTGAGGGATTCGAACCCCCACCAGCGGATTTGGAGTCCGCGATGCTCCCGTTAAACACCAACGCCCTAAAGAGATCGGGCTCGCTCACCAGCGGCTAGGCGGCGACGCGCGCTCGGGTGAGCCCGAGCGCCGCCGCGCGCCTGCGGGATGCTGTTACGACAGGGTGGGAGGGAGTCGAACCCCCGCGGTCGTGGACTTGGAAACCACCGCTCTGCCGTTGAGCTACCACCCTGTGCGGAGCTTCGCGCACAGGCGCCACAGGGTGTCCCGCTCGATCCACAGCGAATATAGCTTCTTCATCGTCTTGTCCTCCTGTGCCGCGCCGCGATCCACTGCGGGCTTACCGGGCTCTGTCCATAGTCTGAGCGAAAGGCATGGAGACGGCGGGGATCGAACCCGCAACCTCCTCGTTGCGAACGAGGCGCTCTCCCGATTGAGCTACGTCCCCGACGTGGTGATCGTCGAGCGAAGGGGATGGAAACGGCGGGAGTCGAACCCGCAACCGTCTCGGTGCAAACGAGGTGCTCTCCCAGTTGAGCTACGTCCCCAGCGTGATGTGATCGTGATTGGATGTCGCGTGAATCTGCCAGTGTCGACGCGCGGCGAGGGGCGTAATGGAGCCGGCGGGGATCGAACCCGCAACCTTCGGTCTGCCAGACCGACGCTCTCCCAGTTGAGCTACGGCCCCGTGGGCGCGCGCGCCGATCGTCGTCGCGTTGCGAAGCGGGAGGAGGGGATCGAACCCTCAACCTCGGGTTTGGAAGACCAGCGCTCTGCCAGTTGAGCTACACCCGCGGATGATCTCGCGCACGATCGAGCGTGATTCAAAAAGTTGTTACTGCTACGTACCTAACATTGAAGTGTTTAGAGGATCGTCTCGGCTCAGTCAAGCGCGCGTCGGAGTTTTCTTCGTCATGTTCGTCGCCGACGCGCGAGAGCGGAAGGAGTGGGGATCGAACCCACAAGGCCCCAAGGGACTCACTGGTACTCGAAGCCAGCCCCGTCGCCAGCCGTCGGGTTGTCCTTCCAAGGGCGCGCCCTCGGGCGCGCTATGTACTCGCATTCACGGAAGGAGTGGGGGTCGAACCCACGCTGGCTTCTTCCACCAGTCCGCCGTTTTCGAAACGGGACCCTTACCACTCGGGCATCCTTCCAGGTGAGGCTCGCGCCTCATCATCTGCACTGCGTCATCACGTCGTCTAGACGGCAGGAGTGGGAATCGAACCCACGTCGGCTGTTACGCCAGTCCTCCGCTTTCACCGCGGGACCCTTTCCACTCGGGCATCCTCCCAGAGATCGTGTTCGTTGACGGAAGGAGCGGGGATCGAACCCACGCTGGCTGTTACACCAGACCTCCGCGTTCCAAGCGGGACCCTTACCACTCGGGCATCCTTCCAGGTGTCTCAATCGCGCTGGTGACGGAAGGAGTGGGGATCGAACCCACGCTGACCGCTAGGCCAGTCCACCGTTTTCAAGACGGAACCCTTGCCGCTCGGGCATCCTTCCAGCACGGAGGGTGAGGGATTCGAACCCCCGCTGGCTGTTACACCAGACCATGCCTTAGCAAAGCCGTGCCATTCCTCTCGGCCAACCCTCCAGAGTCGCGGCGCGTGCGATATGGCGAATAGGCCACATCACGTCGCGCTGGGGCGACGCGGGCGCGGTCGCGGTGACGATCGTCGCGTGACTCGGACGAGGTGTCCGAGCGCGCGGGGCTCGTTACGCGCGGGCGCCAGCGTCGACGCTACTAGAGCGTTCGGCTGACCATGCGCGTCCCCAGCTCGACAGCGCGGAGCGACACGAGGACCACGAACACGCGGGTGCGCGGTTCTGGTCAGGCGCTCGACGGGCGATGTGAACTGGACGCTGCATGATGTCCTCTACTACGGGAGACAGGCTACTCGTATTCATCCGCGTGTCAACCACGCGCGGCGGAAAAAATAAAAAAAACCTCGCGCCTATCAATTGTCTGTTCGGACATGTTGAGGATGTCCGCCTCGCGCGTCGAGCCAGGCGACGCTACTCGGCCTTCAGCGGCGCGCCGCAGGCCAGCCACTCCCCGAGCATCGCGCGCTCCGCTGCTGACACCGAGTTGATCGGCGGCATCGTCTCGTTCTGATCGGCCGAGCGCGCCCAGACGCGGTCCGCCTGCGCGACGATCTCGTCGACGTTGTCGAAGTTGACGTTGGCGGGCGCGCCCTGGCGATCCTCGGTCGCGATCGTCGAGCTGTGGCAGCCTGTGCAGTGCGTCAGGAAGAACGGGACGCCGAAGTTGGCCGCGTCGAGCGGGCTGTCCGGCGGGCAGGGGCGCTCATCGAGGCTGCTCCAGGGGCCAGGGTCGCCCGTCTCGCCCGTGCCCGCGCTGTCGCTCGCGCCCCCGGTCCCCGCGTCCGTCTCGGTCCCGCCGCCGTCGTCGCCGCAGGCGAGCGTGAGCGCGAAGGCGAGCGCGAAGGCGCTGGCGCCAATCCGCGCCCAGGCGGATCGTTCACGCGCGGAGAGCATGCAGCGGCTCCGCGTTCGGGAGGTGGATCGAGGGATCGACGCCGACGAGCGAGAGCACGCCGGCGGTGAAGCTCGTGTAGTCGATCGGCGAGCCGTCGCCGGCGGGCGCGCCTGTCGAGAGGTCAGTCGGCACGGCGTCGAGGTTGTCGTCGGTCCCGCCGAGCACGCGTCCGCCCGCGACGCCCGCGCCCAGCACGAGCGCGCTCGTCACCGGCCAGTGGTCCTTGCCGCCCTCGCCGTTGAGCTTGGGCGTGCGGCCCATCTCGGACACGACGGCGACGACCGTCTCGTCGAGCAGGGTCCCGCCGCCGGCGCCTGGCCGGCTGGCCAGCTCGTCGACGAGCGTCTTGAGCCCGGAGAAGAACTCCTCGTGCAGCTGGCTCTGGCTCGAGTTCGCGGTGTGCGTGTCGAAGTCTCCGAACTCGAGCTGGATCGCACGCGAGAGCCCCTGCTCGAGCGCGGCGACGGTGACCTCGGTCTGCGGCCCGAGGTCGCGGTTGAAGTTGAAGCCCCCGAGCGCGCTGTTGCCCTTGAGCGCCTCGCCGCGCTCGAGCGACGCGAGGAAGTCATCGATGCGCGCGCGGGTCTCCGGCAGATCTCGCTGCTCGCGCTGACGACCCGCGCGGAGCTTGACGTACTCGCGGATCATCCAGTCCTGATTGCTCGACGGCGTCCACTTCGGCGGCTCCGTAGCGAACCACACGACGGAGTTGGGGTCGAGCAGCGCGTGGAGCTGGTTCGTGGTGCCAGCGCGGGTGGCGAGCGCGGCGTAGGGGCCCGCGAAGGAGGTGCGCCCGAGGACGAGGTAGGGGACCGGCGCGTCGCTGCCGAGCTCGGCCGCCGTGATGGCGCCGAGGTCCGGGCTCGTCTCGGTGCTCGTGCCGGTGAGCATGCGCGCCGAGCAGCCGAGGTGCGAGACGGAGCGCACCGCGACGCCGCGGACGAGCGCGCAGCGCTGGGCGTGGGCGGTGAAGAACGCGGCGACGCCGGGGCGGGCGTCGTGCGTGAGGATCGGCAGGCCCGAGAAGTCCTGAACCTCGCCGTCGGGCGCGTCGATCGCCGCGAGCCCCGGCTTCGGGTCGAGCGCGTAGGTGACGTCCCAGCCGCCGCGGGCGACGACGAGCACGAGGTTGCGCGCGGTCGCGCGGGGGGCCGCGGTCGCGCGGAGGCCGGCGCGGCTGAGCGCGAGCGCCGAGAGCCCGGCGCCGGCGCCCGCGAGGAAGGTCCTTCGGAGCAGCTTGGAATTGTCGACCATGTTCAGACTCCGTGTTCCCTAGAAGAACGCGACCTTTATGTCCTGCAGCATCGCCGCGATGACGACCTTCCAGGCGCGGTTGGTGAGGTTGCCGCCGTCGGCGTAGGCGGCCGCGTAGAGCTCGAGCGTCTCGTCGACCTCGCGGCTGTCGGGCGCGACGCGCTCGCCGAGGACGCGCGCGTGCAGGTGGACGATCTGGCTGCGGACCGCGGCCTCCGAGGTGTCCTGAAGGCCAACTTCGGTCAGGAGGCGGCGCTGGTCTCGCTCGGCGTCGGGGATCGCGTAGTCGTGCTCGACCACGTAGTTCGCGGCGTCGCTGGCGATCGTCCGGAGCACGAGGCTCGCGGTCGGGTTGTAGGTGTGCGTCGGGTGCGTGACGAAGTAGCCGTCGATGCCGCCCGCGAGCACGTTGAAGCCGACGAAGCCGTCCTCGACGAGGTCGATCGTGCCGAAGCCGAAATCCGAGACGTCCGCGCGCCACTGCACGCCCGTCAGCTCGTCGACGAGCGCCGCGAGCTGGACCGGGCGCAGCTTCTTGAGCCCGAGGCCGGGGGGCAGCTCCGGCGGCTCCTCGCCCTCGGGCGCCTCGGCGTGGGAGACGCGATAGGCGTCCGCCAGCACGATGTCGCGGATCAGCGCCTTGGCGTCGAGCCCGCTGTCGATGAAGCTGCGCTGCAGCGAGTAGACGGTGTCCTGCGGGACGTCGGCGATCGGGAGCTGGTGGAAGTACCCGTAGAAGCGCCGGACCGCGCACAGCGAGAAGCGCGGGTCGTTGGCGATGAACGCCCCGACGTCCCCCAGCGTCTCGCCGGCGGCGCCGTAGTAGTTGGGGTCGCGCATGTTGACGCCGTAGACGTCGAAGAACAGGTTGCCGATGTAGAAGTCGATGGGGTAGGGCTCGACCTGCGGGAGGATCTCGGGGAAGTAGCCCGAGAAGAAGCTCGCCAGCGGATCGAGCGTCTGGTGGCAGCTGACGCAGGTCGGGTTCACGCGCACGGCGTCGGCGACCTCGTTGGCGTCGGCGAGGTTGACCCCGGCGTCGATCTCGATGTCGCGCGAGAGGAAGTCCTGGCACAGCAGCGCCCGCGAGATCATGTTCGCGCGGCCGCGGTTGGCGTTGGCGATGGTGCTCGAGTGGCGCTGGAACAGCCACGAGTCCGAGAGGATGCCGGCGTTGCCCCGGTCCGCCGGCCAGCTCGAGAGCTCCCAGCTGTCGCCGTCGCCGTCGTAGGGGAGACCCCAGACCGTGGCGGCCACGCCGTCGGCGAGGGTGTAGTTGGCCGTGACGATCTCGGAGTACGGCTTGTCGTTCAGCACGACGTGCTCGATCAGGCGCAGCGGCGCGTCCATGACGGAGACGTTGAGGTCGTAGAGGTTCTCGCCCGCGATCGCGCCCTTGGGCAGGAAGCCCGCGGGCGGGATCGCGAAGTCGACGCGCGAGAGCAGCGACTCGTTGTGCATGTCCCGGATCGTGCGCCCGAATTCCGGGGTCTCGAGGTACTCGTCGACGATGCCGCCGAGCGCGTCGGGGTCGGCGGCCACGGCGTCGAGCTCGGCGAGCGAGGGCCGGACGCCGCGCAGCGCCATCGAGACGCGCACGAGGTGATCCTCGGGCGAGAGGAAGACGAGGTGCTCGAGCGCCGGGTCCTCGGTCGTCTCACCGGCCTCGGTCTCACCGGCCTCGGTCTCGCCCGCCGGGCCGTCGTCGCCGCACGCCGCGGGGACCGTCAGCGCGAGCGCGAGCGCGAGCGACCCCCGGAGCAGCGAGGGTGTTGAGCGTGATGAACGGTGCATCGAGTTCACGCGGATCCTTCGGTTGTCGCGTCAGCGCGGGCGCCTCGGCGTATGTACCTACGCCACGAGCATCACGGCGCGCGTCGGGCCTGTCAATGCCGTCCGCGGGCCGTCGCCTCGGGGGCGCACGACCCCGTGAGCAGCGTCATGCGAGCGCGCGCCGCGGTCGTGTCGTGCTCGGTGACAGATCCGCGGCCGCGCGGTGATGGTCGCGCCGCGTTTCTACCCAGGCGGCGCCCGGTCTGGTACGTGTCGCGCGTGTTCACGTATGAGCTGTCGCAAGGGCGGAGGAGCGAGCAGGAGCGCGAGCGTGTGCGGGCGAGCGGGCCCGCGAGCCCCGGCGCCGCGGTCGCGATCGAGCTCGCGATCGCGGCCACGCTGTTGAGCGTCGCGGCCTGCCGCGGCGACGGGGCGGGCGGCTCCGAGTCCTCGGGCGACGAGACCGGGCCCGCGACGGAGAGCGGCGCGTGCGAGGAGCCGATCGCTCGGCCGGCGCTCGCCGACGCGCGCCTGACGATCGACGCCGACGGCCGGCTGCGCGACGCGCTTGATCGCGTGGTCGTGATGCGCGGTATCAACACGGGCGGGCGCTCCAAGTGGGCGCCGTTTGTGCCGTTCCCGATCGCGCCCGACGCGAGCCTCGACGAGCTCGAGGCGGCGGCGGAGACCTTCTTCGCGCGCGTCGTCCCGTGGGGGCTCGACACGGTGCGCCTGCCGTTCTCCTGGGAGGCGCTCGAGCCGAGCGCGGGCGAGCTCGACGCGCGCTACCTCGATCGCTACGAGCGCGTGGTCGACGTGGCCTGGTCGTTCGGGCTGCGCGTGATCATCGACTTCCACCAAGACGTCTACGCCTCGCCGTTCTGCGGCGACGGCTTCCCGCTGTGGACCGTGCCGGAGCCGGGGCCGCCGCGCCGCGACTGCCCCGAGTGGTTCCTCGGCTACGTGGTCGATCCCGAGGTGCAGGCGGCCTTCGATCGCCTCTGGTCCGATGAGACAGGCGTTCAGAGTCAGCTGCGCGCGATGTGGATCGTGATGGCGACGCGCTTCGCCGCGCACCCCGGCGTCGTCGGCTTCGAGATGATCAATGAGCCAGGTTGGGGCAGCGCGAGCAGCGTGCAGGCGTTCAAGCGGGACGTGCTCACGCCCTTTCACGCGAGCCTCGCCGCCGAGCTGCGCGCGGTCGCCCCGGACGTGCTGGTGCTGTACGACAACCCGGGGATCGACGCGCTCGGCTTCGGGGAGATCGAGCATCAGCGCCCCGCGGGCGACGGGCTCGTGTACGCGCCGCATCTCTACGACAGCGGGCTCATCAACGGCGAGCCGTGGACGGGCTCCGATCCGCGCGCGGCCCTCTCGGAGATCGCGGCGTTCGCGGCGGCCGAGCGGATCCCGGCGCTGCTCGGCGAATTCGGGGTCGCCGACGGGGCCGTCGGCGGCGCGGAGTGGCTCGCGGAGGCGATGGCCGCGATCGACGAGCACGCGCTGTCGTCGACGCTGTGGGAGTACAGCGTGGCTGCGGAGCAGTGGAACGAGGAAGATCTGTCTGTTGTGACAGGTTCTGGAGCGGAGCGCGCGGTGCTCGACACCTTCGTCCGCCCGTGGCTGCGCGCGGTCGCGGGCACGCGCGCGCGGTTCTCCTGGGACCCCGTGCAGGGCGTCGCCGAGGCCGCGTGGACGGCGGCGGACGGGATCACGGAGATCGTCCTGCCGAGCCGGCGGTTCACGCTCTCGTCGTCGGAGGCGGCGCCGCGTATTGAGCTCACGGGGGACGGCGCGTGCTACACGCTCGACGCGAATCACGGCGCGCTGCTCGTCGCGGCGCCAGCCGGCGTTGAGGTCGAGGTGCGGGTGCTCGAGTAGCGGTCGGTCGCGTGCACGCGTCGTCCGCCTCCTAGCCGTCGAGTCGTCGTCGCGGCCTGTTCGGGCTTCGCGGCCTCGAGCGCTCGCGACGTGCTCGCCGTGCGAATTTCAGCAGCCAGCGAGCGCCGCGACGGCGCGCCCGCTCGCGCCGGGTGTACGGTCGGCGTCGCGGGATCACGCGGCGCGCCGCGGTGGTCGGCGATTTCGCCCGCCCTGGGCGCCGGGCGCGTTGCGAGCCCCGGCTGTGGTATGAATCACCTTCGAATTTCCCGATGTCGGTCGACGCCACGGCAGCCGCGCGAGGATGGATCGAGCTCGAGGAGCGCGACGGCGCGCTCCGGTTCCGAGTCGGCGGCGCCTGGGTGATTGCGACCGTCGTCGGGATCCGCCGCGACATTGATCGCCTGCGCCTGCGCGGCCGCGGAGGTGGTCGCGCGGAGTTCGACGGCGGCGAGCTGAACGAGATCGACACGGCCGGCGCGCTCGTGCTCGCGCAGCTGGCGGGGCGGCTCGAGGGGGAGGGGATCGAGGTCTCGTGGGGCGGCTTCGAAGCCAAGTACCTCGAGTTCGTCGAGGCCATCCGCGAGCTCGACTTCCCGGACGAGAAGCCGACGCGCAAGACCGACAGCGTGATGGTCCAGGCGGGCAAGGGGACCTACTCGGTCCTCGGCACCGGGATCAAGGCGCTCTCGTTCTTCGGGCTCGTGCTCGTCGCGTTCTGGGACGTGATCCGCCGGCCGTGGAGGGTGCGCTGGACCGCGGTCGTGCATCACATGCACATGACCGGGCTCAACGCGATGCCGATCGTCGGGCTGCTGACCTTCCTCATCGGGATCGTGTTGACCTTCCTGTCCGCGAAGCAGCTGACGCAGTTCGGCGCGACGATCTTCGTCGCGGATCTGATCGGGATCGCGCTGCTGCGCGAGCTGGGCGTGCTGATCACGGCGATCCTCGTGGCCGGCCGATCGGGGTCGGCGTTCACCGCGCAGCTGGGCGCCATGCGCGTCAACGAGGAGGTCGACGCGCTCCAGGCCATGGGACTCGATCCCGTCGAGGTGCTCACGGTCCCGCGGATCCTCGCGCTGGTCCTCAGCCTGCCGCTGCTGTCGTTCTTCGCGACGATGATGGGCATCTTCGGCGGCATGCTGATCGCCAACCTGACGATGGACATCAGCTTCGTGCAGTTCATCACCCGGATCCACATGTCCGTGGATCCGCGTCAGTTCTATATCGGCATGATGAAGGCGCCGGTGTTCGCGTTCATCATCGCGATGATCGGCTGCTTCGAGGGCTTCAACGTGTCGGGCAACGCCGAGAGCGTCGGCACCCACACGACGCGCTCGGTCGTCGAGTCGATCTTCCTGGTCATCGTGTGCGACGCCGCGTTCGCCATGTTGTTCTTCACGCTGAAGCTGTAGACGGGGGACGGGCGGTGGCGGACGAGCGAAAGGCAGGGGAGCGCGACCTCGACGCGGACGACAACCTCGCGATTCGCATTCGCGGCCTGCGCAACCAATTCGGTCCGCACGTCGTCCACGACAAGCTCGACCTCAGCGTGCGCAAGGGCGAGATCCTCGGCGTGGTCGGCGGGTCGGGGACCGGGAAGTCCGTGCTGCTGCGCTCGGTGATCGGGCTCAACACGCCGGCGCAGGGCACGGTTCACGTGTTCGGTCACGAGGTCAAGCCGCAGGAGCGCGCCGCCGACAGCCAGCTGCAGTCGAAGTGGGGCGTGCTGTTCCAGGACGGCGCGCTGTTCGGCTCGCTGACGGTGACCGAGAACGTCTCGATGCCGCTGCTCGAGCACACGAACCTGCCGCGCGCGCTCGTGTATCAGCTCGCGTCGATGAAGATCGCGATGGTCGGGCTGCCGCCGAACGCCGGCCCGAAGTACCCGTCGGAGCTGTCCGGCGGCATGCGAAAGCGAGCCGCGCTCGCGCGCGCGCTGGCGATGGATCCCGCGCTCGTGTTCCTCGACGAGCCGACCGCGGGGCTGGATCCGATCGGCGCCGCGGCCTTTGATCAGCTAATTCTGCGGCTTCAGCGGACCTTGAACTTGACGGTGTATATGATCACCCACGACCTCGACAGCCTCGACACCATCTGCGACCGTATCGCTGTGCTCGTCGACAAGCGCATGATCGTCGACACCCAGGCGAACCTGCTCAAGAGCGACCATCCGTGGATCAAGGACTACTTTCACGGGCCGCGCGCGCGCGTCGTGTTTGAGCGGCCCCCGCGCGAGAACGGGAGGACGGAGTAGCCGTGGAGACTCGGGCCAATTACGCCGCGGTCGGCGGGTTCGTGCTGGTGCTGCTGACGGCGATCCTCGTGTTCGCGGTCTGGATCACGGGCGCCTCGCTCAACAAGGGGCGCGACCGCTACCGCATTCGCTTCGACGGGCCGGTCCGCGGGCTGCAGCTCGGGGGCAAGGTCA
Source organism: Myxococcales bacterium (assembly GCA_020633295.1). Lineage (GTDB taxonomy): Bacteria > Myxococcota_A > Polyangia > Nannocystales > Nannocystaceae > JACKDW01. The sequence goes on from JACKDW010000003.1 coordinate 637,856, forward strand.
AGCTGTTCGGCGTCAACGTCGGCGAGGTCGAGAAGATTCGCCTCGATCCCGAGCAGTACGGGAAGATCGACGTCGTGATCACGGTCGCCGAGAACACGCCGATCCTCGAGGGCTCGGCGGCGGAGCTGCGGATCACCGGGCTCACGGGCCTGAGCGAGGTGCTGATCACGGGCGGGTCGCCCGGCGCCGCGCGGATCGAGGCGAAGCAGGGCGAGGAGTTCCCGGTGATCCCGGCGCAGAAGTCCCAGCTCGAGGAGATCGCCGGCAGCGTCCCTGACATCGTCGATCGCGTCAACAACATCCTCGCCAAGGTCGAGAGCTACCTGAGCCCGGAGAACGCCGAGCGGGTCGGCTCGATCGTCGCGAACGTCGAGGGCATCACCGGCGACATCAAGGTCATCACGGGCGGCATCTCGGAGGACTCCGAGAACATCAACAAGCTGATCGCGAACGTGCAGTCGCTGTCGAAGAAGCTCGACCTGCTCGCGAGCGAGCTCGAGGGCGACATCAAGGAGATCAGCAAGAAGCTCAACCGCACGCTCGACACGCTCGACAACGCGGGCCTGAAGTTCTCGAAGACGATGGACAGCGCGAACGCGATGATCGACGAGAACCGCGCGCCGATCCGGCGCTTCACGACCGTCGGCCTCTACGAGGTCACGAACCTGATCTCGAAGCTGCAGAAGCTCGCCGAGGACATCTCTCGTATCGCCCGCGCGCTCGCCCGGGAGGGCGCTCGAGCGTTCATCAACCCGGGCGGGGGGAAGATCAAGGAGTGACGACGAACGTAGGGCAGAGGCGCCGAACAGGCGCGCGCGGTCGGTCGCTCGCGCTCGCGCTCGCGCTCGCGGGCGTCAGCGGGTGCGGGCTGTTCTCGGGCGCCAACAAGCCCGCGCCGAATCAGTACTGGCTCAAGCCGATCACCGACTTCCAGGGCGAGATTCAGGCCGTCGACTGGCAGCTGATGGTCAAGCCGATCACCGCGACGATGGGCCTCGACACGGTCAAGATCGCCAAGCGCACCTCGCAGTATCACATCGAGTACTTCGAGGGCGCGGTCTGGTCGGAGGCGGCGCCGCGCATGGTCCAGATGCTGGCGATCGAGGGCTTCGAGAACTCGGGCCGGATCACCGCGGTCGCGCACGAGGACTCGGGCGTCGTCGCCGACTACATCCTGCAGCTCGACCTGCTCGACTTCACCGCCAACGCGACCAGCGAGAACACCGGCTTCGTCAACCTCGACGTCACCGCGCGCCTGATCTGGCTGCAGGACGCGGAGGTCGTCGCGTCGCGGCGGTTCACGATCCAGGAGTACTACGGCGGCACCGAGGAGGACCATCGCCGCGGGCGCGTGACGAAGAGCCAGCAGAGCATCCGCTTCCACTTCATCGTCCAGGCCTTCTCGAAGGTCAACGAGGCGTTCAGCGCCGAGCTGGTCGAGTGGACGCTGGCGGCCGGGCAGGAGCACGCCGTCCGCGCGGCGCAGGCGAAGGCGGCGGCCGACGCCGCCCCGCCGGCGCCCGCGACGTGACGGGGGCGCCCGGCCTCAGTCGTAGTAGTCGCCGCCGGGCGTCAGGTCGACGTGGAAGTGGTTGTAGTGCGCCGCGTTGTAGTTGGGCGTCAGGATGATGTTGAAGATGTCCATGGCGTAGCGGGCGTCGGCGAGCGCCTTGAGCCACTGGCCGCCGGGCGTCATCGGGTTCTGGACGCCGATCTCCCAGTCGTCCTCGAGCGAGTACCAGGTGTCGTCCCCGACGCGGAATTTCTCGAGGTCGATGGCGATGCCGAGGCCGTGCATCGAGAGCGAGTTCGTGCCGGAGATGACGCGGCAGTTGTAGGTGCCGAGGTGCCGAAACTCGCGCCCGCCGGTCTGGTAGACGACCTCGGCCATGCGGTGGATCGCCTTCGCCAGCTCGCACGAGACGAGCGCTGGCGAGCTGCTGTCGTTGTTGTGGTACTTGAAGTCGACGCCGGCGACGGGGCTGTAGAGCAGCACCGGGTCCTCGATGATGCAGTCGAGCTCGGGGTGCCCCTCGGGGTGGTCGAGCTCGTGGGTCGTCGGCGCGTACGAGATCCCGAGCATGTCGAGCTCCTCGAGGCACGAGGCTTTCTCCGGCGCGAGCTCCTCGGGGATGCACACGCCCGCCTTCACGCCCGGCTCCATGTAGCGCTCGAGCGCTACGCAGTCGTAGCCCTCGCGGCAGCCGTCGCCGCCGAGCTTCTGCGGGTCGCACTTCGAGACGCACAGGCCCTCGGGGGGCGCGAGCGCGAGGTCGGTGGAGTCGACGCAGAAGGTCTCGGGCGCGCCGTCGAGGTCGGGGCAGTACTGCGTGCACGACTGCGTGCAGGTGCCGCAGGGGAAGCCTTCCTCCTCGAGCAGGCAGAAGCCGCCCTCGTAGGTGCAGTCGTCGTCGTGCCCACACGTCGCGCCGATCCACGGGTGCGGCAGCGGGTCGGGCCAGGGGTCGCACACCGGCTCGGGGTCGCCGGTGGGGTCGGGATCGGTCGTGGGGTCGGGGTCGGTCGTCGGATCAGGGTCGGTCGTGGAGTCGAGCGTGGGGTCCGGGTTCGTCGTCGTCGTCGTCGTGATCGACGTGGTCTCGACGCCAGCCGTCGCGCTGTCGTCGTCCCCGGTGCTCGTGCCGGCGGGCCCCGAGCTGCCGGCGCTCGAGAGCTCGCCGTCGGAGTCGGACTGCGTGGACTCGACCGACGGGTCGTAGCAGCCGGGGCCGAGCGCCAGCGCGGTGACCACGAGCGCGAGAGCTGGGCGGGCGCCGGCGCGCGCGAGAACTTCGGGGACGTGGCGTGACATGCACCGACCATAGCGCGAAGCCGCGCCCGTCACGAGGTCAGCGTCGGTGGATTCGCTCCGCGCGTCGGGGGAGGGGGCGCGCGCGGAGGTATGGTCGTTGTATGTCCAACAACCTCGTCGCGAGCCCGGGAGCCCGCGCGTGACCGAGACGCCGTCGCTGCGCCGCGTGCTCGGCCCGGTCGACGCGATCGCGGTCGTGATCGGGGCGATCGTCGGCGTGGGGATCTTCTTTACGCCGAGCCGCGTCGCCGCGCTGGTCGGCTCGGGTTCGTGGGTGCTCGCGACCTGGGCGATCGGCGGGCTGATCGCCGTCCTCGGCGCGCTCACCTACGCGGACCTCGGGCGCCTCTATCCGCGCACCGGCGGGCAGTACGAGCTGCTGCGCGACGCGTTCGGACCCGCGCTCGGCTTCGTCTACGTGACGTGCAACGCGACCGCGATCCAGGCGGGCTCGGTCGCGATCATCGCGCTCGTCTGCAGCCACAACCTGGCGCTCGCGGTCACCGGCGCGCCGGCGGGGACGCTCGCGGGCGGGCTGATCGCGGGCGGGCTGATCGTCGCGCTCATGGGGATCAACGCCGTGGGCGTGCGCCAGGGCGCGGCCGTCCAGAACGCGACCGTGGTCGCCAAGCTGCTGACCCTGCTCGCGGTCGTGGGCGCGGCGTCGTGGTTCGGCGGCGCGCCGGCGCCCCCGGACGCGCCGGTCGTCGCTGCGCCGGCGCCCGCGAGCGCGAGCGCGATAGCGACGGCCGTGGGCGCGGGCCTGGTGCCGGTGCTGTTCTCCTTCGGCGGTTGGCAGCAGGCGCTGTGGATCGGCGGCGAGATGAGGCGCCCGCGTCGCGACGTGCCGCTGTCGATCCTCGTGGGCGTGGGCGTGGTCGTGGCGATCTACCTGGCGACGAACTGGGCGTACCTGCAGCTGCTCGGGCACGCGCGCGTGGCCGCGAGCGACACCGTGGCGGCGGACGCCGTGGCGGTCGTGTGGGGCGAGGGCGGTCGACGGGCGCTGGCCGGCGCCGTCGCGCTCTCGGCCTTCGGGGTGCTCAACGCCCAGCTGCTCACGGGTCCCCGGCTCGTCTACGCGATGGCGCTGGACGGCCGCTTCTTCCGCTCCTTCGCGCAGCTGCACGCGCGCACCTCGACCCCGGTGCCGGCGATCGCGATGCTCGGCGGGACCGCGCTGGTGCTGCTGGCGCTGGCCGGCGCGCGCGGGATCGATCGTCTGCTGACGGGCGTGGTGCTGATCGACGGGCTGTTCTTCGCGCTGACCGGCGCGGCGCTGCTGGTGCTGCGCCGACGCGCGCCGTCCGGTCCCGAGGGCCCGGCTCGCCCGTATCCCGGCTACCCGGTGACCGCCGCGCTGTTCGTGCTCGCCGAGTGCGGGGTCGTCTGGGGCGCGTTCGCGGATCCTGCGGTGCGCGCGGCCGCCCACGTCGGGCTCGCCTGGATCGCGGCCGCGCTGCTCGCCTACCTCGCGCTGTTTCGCCGCGGTCGCCCCGGCGAGGACGAGTAGCCGCCCGTCGATCAGCGCGCGAGCTGCTGCAGGCCGCGGGCCTTGAGCAGCGCGGCGACGGCGAGCGTGTAGTGGAAGGCGTCGACCCGCGCGATCGGGCCGATGTGGCCCTTGGTGCCGATCACGAGGCCGGCGATCAGCACGAGCACGGCGCCGCCCGCCGCCGTCATCGCGGCGACGGGCTGCGCCGCGCGCTGACGGGCTGCGGCCGCGAGGATCGCGAGGACGCCGAGGCTGCCGATCACGAGGATGTACACGCCGCCCAGCCCGAGCGCGTCGCAGACGAATGGCAGCACGCCGAGCGCGACGTAGAGCGCGAGCCAGGCGCCGCGTGACGCTCGCAGCGACCAGGCGACCGCGACGTAGCCGGCGCCGATGAGCGGCATACCGAAGTGCCCGGCGAGTCGGCTCAGCAGCGCGTGGACGTCTCCGAGCCCCGGCGCGAGGCCGTAGCGAACGCTGCCGACCGCGGCCGCGAGGCCGATCAGCGCGAGCCCGACCGCGGCGGACACGAGCGCCTGCTGCTGGCCGGCGTCGCGGGACGACGCGCGCGCGCGGAAGAGCGCGACGGTGCCCGCCGCAGCGCAGATCGCCAGCACCCCGTCGGAGATCGCGGTTGCGAGGTTCACGGGCGTATCCTACCGCGCGTCTCGAAGGCGCGGACCGGGAAACACCCCGACCCGCCGCCGCGAAGAAAGATTGACCCGGCTCGCGCGCGCGCGGACACGGGGAGATCGGGGCGTCGCCCCGCGAGCACGTCGACCCACGAGCGCCGAACATGTCCTTCGCCGTCGCAATTCCGCTCTGGTCACGCGGGCCGCTCGGCTCGCTGTCCGACTGGCTTCGCGGTTGGTTCGCCAGCCTCTCGCTCGTGAGCCGGGAGCCGGCGAGCGGCGAGACCGTCGATCTCGAGCTGGTGATGGCGCGCCGGGCCGGGGACGGCGACGCGCGGGCCCAGGCCTGGCTCGCCCGGCGCTTGATCCCGCGCGTGCGTCGGATCGCGCGCGCGCTGACGACGACCGCGGCGGAGGCCGATGACGCGGCCCAGCTGAGCCTGATGGCGATCCTCCGCAGCGCGGGGGGCTATCGCGGCGACGCGAGCCTCGAGGCCTGGGCCAAGCGCGTCGCCGTGCGCACGACGCTGCGCTACGTCCGGCGGGAGCGCGCGCGCCGACCCGCCGTCTCGCTCGAGGAGCTGGGGGAGCCGGCGAGTCGGGGCGGCGACGCGCCGCAGCGGCAGGCCGAGCTCTCCCGCGACGTCCGCGTGATGCTCGAGTCGGTCTCCGAGGTCCAGCGGACCGCGCTCGTGCTGCACCACGCGCTCGGGTACTCGATCGAGGAGATCGCCGAGCTGACCGGCGCGAGCACCAACACCGTCAAGAGTCGCCTGCGCCTCGGGACACGTACGCTGCGCAAGCGCGTGCGACGGGAGCGCTCCATCGGCGCGGGAGGAGCTCGCGGTGACGCGTGAGCGCGACCACCTCGAGTGGACCGCGCGCGTCGCCGCGCGCGCGCGCGCCGGCGTCGTGGGCATCGAGCGCGCGCGCGACGAGCCCGAGCTCGCCGCCGAGGCGCCGCTGTGGCGGGCGCTGGGTCGCCTCGCGGAGCCCGACGGTCGGGCCGAGATGAGCGACGACGAAGTCCTCGCGGCCACGCTCGCCCGGCTCGCGAAGCCGGCCGAGCACGCCGCGCTCGACGAGCTGCTCCGCGAGCCCGCAGCCGAGGACGCGCCGGGGCGCGGGCGCCTGCTGCTCGCGTTGACGCTGGCGGTCGCGGCCGCGGCGCTGTTCGCTGCGGTCGTGCCCGCGGGCGCGCTCGATCGACTGCTGACCGACGCGCGCGGCACATCGCGCTCGCTCGAGGGCAACGCGGCGTCGATGATCACCAGCGAGGGCGACGAGGCGCGCGCGGCCGACCTCGCGCCGGCGCCCGCGTCACGCCACGCTCGGCGGACCGCGAAGCTCGACCTCGACGGGCGCGACCGACGAGGACGCGCTCGAGGAGCGCGCTGCCGAGGAAGTCGCGGAGGAAATCGCGGAGGAAGTCGCGGAGGAAGTCGCGGAGGAAGTCGCGGAGGAAGTCGCGGAGGAAGTCGCCGAGGTCACGGTGGACGGCGCCCGCGACGACGCGACGACGAGCCGCGCGCCCGAGGCTCAAGGCGAGGCGACGCGTCGTCGCGCGCGCGCGCGCGACGGGAGGCGGACGAGCTGCTGGCGCGCGCGCAGGAGCGGCTCGCCGCGGGCGAGCGCGCGGCCGCCATGGCGCTGTACCGCGAGCTCGTGCGCGTGCACCCGCGCAGCGCAGAGGCCGACGCCGCGCGCGTGACCCTCGGCCGCAGCGCGCTGAGCTCGGGCGCCGCTGGCTCCGCGCTCCGTCAGTTCGATCGCTATCTCGAGCGCGCCGGTCGTCGCGGCGCCCGCGTGGACGCGGCGCTCGTCGAGGAGGCCGAGCTCGGGCGGATCGACGCGCTCGCCCGGCTCGGGCGCGACGACGAGGAGCGCGCCGCGATCGAGCGGTTCCTCCGCGAGCACCCCCAGAGCCTGTACAGCCCCCGCCTCCGACGACGGCTCACCGCGCCCTCGCGCTGACCTGTCAGCCCTCACGCGCCGACGGTGGCGCGCGCGTCGATCGACTATGCTCTCGCTCGTGCGCGCGGACTCGCGGATCAAGACAGCGGCGGAGGTCGCCCTCGCGACCGCGCGCGCTCTCTCGCTCGCTCTCTCGCTCGCGTTCACGGCGGCGCTGCTCGCCGCGTGCCCGCCCGGCGACGACATCGTCGGCGGCGTCGCGCTCGGTCCCGACGGCGCGCCCGCGGTGATCCGCTGCGACGGCGGGCGCTGCGAGTGCGCGCTGCCCTACTGCGAGCAGGTCTGCGCCCGGCCCGAGGAGCGCCTGTGCCTGTTCGACTGCGGCGACGCGACCACCTGCGTCAACGGGTGCCCGGGCGGCGACTGCTCGCTGCAGTGCGGCGCGGACGCGAGCTGCGCGCTGCAGTGTGACGGCGGCGGCTGCGACGGGCGCTGCGACGACTCGCGCGCCTGTGACCTCGGCTGCGCGGGCGGGGGCTGCGACCTAACCTGCGTCGGCGCGGCGGAGTGCGTGATGAAGTGCCCGGGCGGCGGCTGCTCGCTGACCTGCGACGGGACGGCGCGCTGCGAGCTCCTGGACTGCGCGGAGGGCTGCCAGCTCGACTGCGGCGGCGCCGAGACCTGCGTCGCGAGCTGCGTTAGCGGACCTGGCTGTTCGGTCACGCCGTAGCGCGGCGGCGCCGACCTGCCGGTATGACCCGACGTTCACGCGGCCGCGGAGTTCGTCGCGCGCGCGCGGGCTGTTACGCGGCGACGCGAAAAACAAATTCTCGAGGACCCTCGAGAAATCTCGAGAATTCTCGAGAAAGACTGACCCGTCGCGGGTCGCCGCAGACACGAGGTGAGCGAGCGGGGAGGAGGCTGAAGCAGCCGAGCCCGCCGCGTCGCTCCACACCGTCACCTGTCTCCGAGGACTTCATCATGTCAACGCTGTCCACCGCGCTCTCCAGCCTTCGCCTCATCCCGCTCGCGCTCGTCTCCACGCTCGCGCTCATCCCCGCCTGCGACACCCAGGACGGCGACGACTACGCCGCGCGCGTCGCCCAGATCGAGGAGGCCCAGGACCTCACGCAGGTCTTCCACGCCGAGAACGATCAGTGCGTCGAGGCCTTCCACGCCTGCGCCGCCGCGCGCGAGGGCGAGGTCGACTGCCGCGCCGCGCTCGAGTCCTGCGCCCCCGAGGAGGGGATGATGGGCGGGCTCGACGAGGAGCCCCCGAGCCGTCCGCCGCCGCACTGCCGCCCGCCCGGCGGCGAGGGCGAGCTCGACGGTGACCGCCCGCCGCCGCCCGACGGCGGCGAGGTCGACGGCGATCGCCCGCCGCCGCCCGAGGACGGTCAGGTCGACGGCGACCGCCCGCCGCCGCCCGAGGACGGCGAGCGCCCCGAGGGCGAGGGCGAGTGCCAGATGCACGGCGGCCTCGAGTGCATGCCGCTCAAGCACCTCGCGCACGAGGCGATCAAGGGCTGCCGCGACGAGATGCAGGCGTGCATGGAGGAGGGCCTGCAGGACGAGGAGGGCTGCGTGCTGCAGACGCGCGAGTGCGTGGTCGAGTCGCTGGGCGAGCTGTTCGCCAAGCTCTGCGAGGTCCACCTCGAGGCCTGCGCGGTCGAGGGCGCGCCGGCCGACAAGTGTGAGCAGCTCGCGACCTACTGCGAGGAGGGCGTGCTGCCGCCCGAGCTCACGCTGCCCGAGCCGCCCGCCCCCGGCGACGCGCCCTGACGCGCCCTGACGCGCCGCGGCTCGACGCCCCGCGTGACCGCGCGGGGCGTCGCGCTCGCTCGTCCGCGGCCGGCTCAGCCGAGCCGCTGTCGCGTGATCACGCGGTCGATGTACGCCCGCAGCGTCTCGGCGGGGACGGGCGCGCAGTCAGGCGCGCCGATGCAGTCGTCGACCCCGGCGTCCGCGCCCGCGAGCGGGCGCAGGCGGGCGCGCAGCGTGCTCGGGACGTCGGCGTCGGCGTCGAGCCGGAGCAGCCCGTCCGCGACCTGCTGCAGCGTCGCCGCGTCGTGCTCGCGCAGCTCGGCGCGGTCGTTGACCTGCAGCGTGCGCTCGGCGAAGTCGTGCAGCTCCCGCCAGATCCGCTCGCCGGCGCAGATCGAGAAGCGATCCGCTCGAGCCCCGTTCACGCGCAGCCAGTCCCGCACGCTCGCCTGCAGCGCGCGGATCGTCCGGCGGTCCGAGGTGCGGAGGTGCTCGTAGCAGTCCTCGCCGACGAGCACGGCGAGCGACACGCCCGCGCGACGCATCCGCGCGCGGACGCCGGGCTTCGCGGGTGTGCGCGCCAGGTCGAGTCGCCGGCGAAACGCCGCGTACACGCGGCGGATCTCGAGCGATCGTCGCAGCGCCTCGTCGCGCCACGAGCTCTCGCAGGCGAGGCGCTCGTGGTCACAGATCGCGCGCTCGACGAGCGCGAGCGATCGCAGCGCGCGTCGCCGGGCGCTCGAGATCGCGGCGATGTGGTCCCACGCGCAGGCGTCGGCGGGCACCTCGCGGAGGCGCTCGTGGCGGTACGCGAGCTCGGCGCGCGCGATGATCGCGAGGTCGGCGACGCGGGCGGCGGTGTCCCTCGCGCCCAGCAGCGCGTCGAGCTCAAGCGCCTCGTCCGCGTCGGGCTCGCCCCGCGCGCCGTAGCGCGCGGCGACGGCGAGGAGCGCGGCCTGGAGCTCGTCGAGGAGCGCGATGACCGATGGGACATGCGTTGCGGCGAGCTCCGCGGTCGCGCGCGACTCGAGGCGCTGGACATCGACGTCGCGCGCGCGCCTGTGCAGCGCGCGGAGCGTGCGCAGGAGCGAGGCTGTGTCGGGCGGCGCGTCGCGGACCGGCGCGCGCAGCGGGAGGACGTCCGCGAGCCGCTCGCGGTGATGGGGCGTGGCGAGAGCACGCGACCGCTCGAATTGCGACGCGTCGTATGGAGGGAACGCGCGAAGTACGTGCATTTCTCAAGGCGCTTAGTTTGTTGAGCGTTTGGAGAATGTAGAGAAGTGCCCCAATGGGCAGGTTAAGGACACGGGGCCTCCGCGGCGCGCCGGTCCAGTTCGCGTGCTCTCAAGTGTTGGTCCGCGCACAGCGGCGTTTGTCCAAACCCGCTCGGACAAAAACACGGCGGTTTACAAGCGGTCTGCGCGGCGGTCTACGGTTTGTGCACGTCGCGCGCGCGGACGCGCGACGGGGACGCGCAGACGTCAACGCGTACGCGCTCGCCGTGGTTCCATGAGCCGCAGCGAGCGCGGCGCCTCGGTCGGCGCCTGGCGGCTGAACGGCCGCGACTACGGGCGGACGTACTCGAACTCGATCGGCTTGCCGGCGAGCCCGCGGTGCGGCGGCGCGATCCAGTTGGCGAATTTCCCGGGCTCGTGGACCGGCTGCATGATCGCCGCGAGGTAGTCCTGATCGGCCTGACTTGGGAGCCAGCGATCGCGCGAGGCCTCGAAGCGCTCGGGCGCGATCAGCTCGCCGTCGGGCGTGAAGCAGTGCCGCGCGTAGATGCCGTGGTGCCGGTGGAAGCGGCGGCTGGGCAGCGTGACGCGGACGCTCGAGCCCTCCTCGGCGAGCACCCGGTTCCACTTGTTCACGGCGCGGGCGCAGTCCCTGATGTACTCGTCGCGCAGCAGCTCGTTCATCGCGTTGCGCAGCGGGATCTCGCGGTCGACGAGGCGATCGCCCTCGACGACCGGCAGCGTGTAGACGCCCTCGAGCGCGCGGTGGTCGCGATAGCGCTGGCTCTCCTTGAAGCGACCCTTGAGCCCGGCCGCGAACGCCTCGGCGGCGTTGCTCGAGATCTCGCCGCCGAACAGATCGAGGCAGTAGGAGAACCAGTAGTTCACCGCGCGCTGGATCAACGCGAGGTCGATGCCGCCCTGGGCGCGCACGTCGCCGTTGGCGTCCTGGCGCGCGAGCTGGGCCGAGCGCCGGATGATGCGCGCCATGCCGGTCTCCCCCACGAACAGGTGGAACGCCTCCTCGGTCAGCATGAATTCGCAGCTGCGCGCGAGCGGGTCGAAGGCGCTCTCGCGCAGCGCCGCGAGCTGATACTTGCCGTCGCGGTCCACGAACATGGTGAAGCAGAAGAAGCTCAGCCAGTTGTCGCAGGGCTGGTTGAACGCGCCGAGGATCCGCGGCTTGTCGGGGTCGCCCGAGCGGCGCTCGAGCAGCATCTCGCCCTCCTCGCGCCCGTCCTTGCCGAAGAACTTGTGCAGCAGGTAGACCATCGCCCACAGGTGACGACCCTCCTCGACGTTGACCTGAAACAGGTTGCGCAGGTCGTAGAGGCTCGGCGCGGTGCGCCCGAGCAGGCGCTGCTGCTCGACGCTCGCGGGCTCGGTGTCCGCCTGGGTCACGACGAGGCGGCGCAGCGCGTTACGGTGCTCACCCGGCACCTCGCTCCAGGCGGTGCGCCCGGTGTCGTCGCCGACGTGGATGATCGCCTCGCGCTGGCGCGGCGTCAGGAAGATGCCCCACCGGTAGTCCGGCATGCGCACGTAGTCGTAGTTGGCCCAGCCGCCGCTCTCGACCGAGATCGCCGTGCGCAGGTAGATGTCGCTCGTCGCGAAGTCGGACGGCCCCATGTCGCGCCACCACTCGAGGTAGCGCGGCTGCCAGCGCTCGAGCGCGCGGCGGACCTTGGGATCGTCGGCCAGGCCGACGTTGTTGGGGATACGGCAGTTGAGGTCGACGGCGCTGGTCTGCATGGGGTACCCCGTGCGGAAGCAACGGACATGCCAGCGCCGCCCGCGTGAATTCGAAAGGGCTTCGGCGATCGGGCGCGGAGCGGCTGCGGAGAATTTCCCGCGACGCGTGAATTCTCTTCTCGGGTCGCGAGCGCGCCTGGGTAGGACGCGCGCGGACGCGCGCGCCGCAACCTGGCTGTTCACCGCGAGCTCCTCAGCGTCGCGTCAGCCCCTGCTGGCCTCCTCGGGCTCCCTGCCGCTTGGGCGCTGGTGGCACCCAAGTGCGCTACCATGGCGCCCGGGAGCGACGTCGCGGATGAGCATGTGCCCTCGGTGTCAGGTCAACACGCTCTTTCGCGGGGAGGCGCGGGGGATCCAGCTCCGCGCATGCGGCCGCTGTCGCGGCGTCTGGCTCGACGCGGATCCGTCGGCGCGCGTGTTCGCGGCGCTCGCGGACGCGCCGGCGGTGGAGCACGCCCCCCAGGGGGCGCTCCCGTGCGCCTGCTGCGGCCGGCCGATGAAGACGCGCACGCCCGCGGGCGCGGAGCTCGAGATCGATGTCTGCGCCGAGCACGGCGCGTGGTTCGATCACGAGGAGCTCGAGCGGCTCGTCACGCTCGCTGCGGCGCGACGCGGGGTCACGATCACGCCCGCGCGGCGCGACGCGGCGCAGGCGGGCCCTGGCGGCGCGGCGGCGGTCGCGGGCGTCGCCGCGGCGGGCGCCGTCACGGCCGTGCTGACCGCGGACCTGATCGTCGCCCGCGAGCCCGCGCGCGATTCGTCGATCGTCGACACCTCCGCCGGTGACGTGATCCTCGTCGATCCGGTCATCGCGGCCGAGGTCGGCGAGCTCGCGGTCGAGGCGCGGCGGGGCAGTGGAGAGCGCCGGCGAGGCGCTCGCGCAGGCCGACAGGGGCGGCGCGGTCGAGACCGCAGTCGAGGGCGCGTCGGGGCTCGTCGAGGGCGCCGGCGAGGCGCTCTCTCACGTCGGCGAGGCGGCCGGCGCCGCGCTCGAGGGCGCGGGCGAGCTCGCGGGGGCCGCGGCCGAGGGGGCCAGCGGCGCGCTCGAGCTGCTGGGGTCGCTCCTCGAGTTCGTCGGCGAGCTGTTCGGATAGACAGAACAACAACATGGCGATAGGGTCAGGTAGCTAGATGGCGAGGGTTCGACGCGCGCAGACCGGGGCGCGCACGCTCGGCCCGAACCGCGCGCTGCGGCAGGAGCTGCGGCGCATCCGTGTGCGCGCCGCGGCCGGGATGTCGCCGCGCGCCCGGCAGCGCTCGCGGGCGCTGTGCTACGCGCTCTGCGGCGCCTGCGGCTACCTCCAGTCGGTCCCCGCGCCCGACACGTTCCGCGTCGAGCCCACGCAGGCCGCGTCGATTCGCGACGCGTGCCCGCACTGCGGCGCGCTCGCGTGGCACGACCTCAACGACGAAGACACCGCGCTCGCGCTGCGCGACGCCGAGACGCGCGTGCGGCGACATCATCACGCGCTGGCGCGCCGCGGCGCGGGGGCGCTCGCGTCGCTCGCCGGCGTCGCGCTCGCGGTGCCGCTGGGCGTGCTGCTGCATCAGCTCGTCGGCGTCACGCTGGTCAACGCCGCGCTGATCGCGTTCTTGATCCCGGCGATCTTAGCGACCTGGCTCTTCAATTACTTGATTCCGAAGCGGCACGCCCGCCTGCGCGACGCCGGCGTCTACGACACCTTCACGCGCTGGCGCGAGCCGCTGCCGCGCTCGCTCGTCGCCGCGACGGCGGACGCCGAGCCCGGGGCGTTCGCGGCGGTCGACAGCGACCACGAGCTCCTGCTCGCGCCGTGGAGCGGCACGCCCTGCGTCGGCTACGAGGTGCGCCTGTATCGCGACGCGAGCGAGCAGTCGCCGGTCTGCGTCCTGCGAGAGCAGCGCTGCCTCGAGTTTCACCACGGCGAGCTCGAGATCCCGGGCGAGGCCGTGTCACTCGCGCTGCCGCTGCGCCGCGTGCCGCGTCGCGGCCCGGGCGCGCCGGATCAGCGCGCGCTCGCCCGCACGCTGCGGCAGCGCGGGCTGTACCTCGCCGACGGTCCGTACCTGCTCGAGGAGGCGATCGTTGTCCCGGGAGAGCGCTACGAGCTCGTGCCCGTCGACGCGGAGGGCTCGCGGGCCTATGTGCTGCGCTACGGCCCGCTCGCGCTCGCGGAGCGGGCCGTGAGCGCGGGGCCCGAGGGCGCGCGCGCGTGAGCGCCCGGGGATATACTCGCGGCGCCATCGCAAGGAAGCCCATGCCCACGATCTCGACCTCGACCTCGACCTCGACCTCGACCTCGACCTCGACCTCGACCCGCGCGCGCGCCCGCGCGCCGCGCTCCGCCGCCCAACGCCCACGCCTCGGAGGTGCCGTCCTCCAAATCCCGCGCGCACCGCTCGCGCTCGCGCTCGCGCTCGCGCTCGGCTGCGGCGGTGACGACGGCGGCGCCACCTCCGACGGCGCGACGACCCAGAGCGCGAGCTCGGAGGGCATGACCGAAAGTTCTACCTCGACGTCGAGCGCCACCGGGAGCGGGAGCGAGGCGACCACGACGGGCGGGGCGACGAGCGACGCGAGCGGCACGAGCACGACGACGGGCGAGGCGACGAGCGACGCGAGCGGCACGACCGGCGGCGTCGAGGATCCGAATTACCCGGATCCGGGCGTGGTCGGCTGCGGGGGCGACACCGCGCCCGTCAACGTCCCCGGCGGGGCCGTGTGCGCGCCGTTCTGCCCGGGTCCCGGCGGCGCCTGCCCGGCGCCCGCCGACGGCGACGCGACGCCGGAGTGCGCCCCGTTCGCGATGGGCGGCAGCCAGGACCCGTGCACGGGCGACGGCGACTGCTCCAACGACGAAGTCTGCTGGGAGGACGCCTGCATCGCCGTCGCGTTCTGGGCGTGCAACCTGACCTGCGACGGGGGCGAGACCTGCCCCTCGGGCATGTCGTGCTTCGCGGGCCTGTGCGCGTACCCGGGGTGACGACCGAGACTCGCGCGGTGGTTTTTCAGCGAGTCGCTGGCGCCGCGCCCACGATCGATGCAATAGTCAAAAGAACCGCGTTCAGCGCCAGAGGAGAGTCATGACCGAGCACCGAGTCCGGATGCAGAACAACGAGATCTTCACCGACGAGCACGAGGCGATGCGCAAGACCGTGCGCAAGTTCGCCGAGTCGCTCGCGCCCCACTCGGAGGAGTGGGACGAGGCCGGCATCTTCCCTCGCGAGGTGTTCAAACAGGCAGGTGATCTCGGGCTGCTCGGGATCCGCCACGGCGAGGACGTCGGCGGGCTCGGGCTCGACTGGTGGTACACGACCTGCTACGCGGAGGAGCTGGTCCACTCGCACAACGCCGGCGTCAACATGGCGCTGATGGTGCAGTCCGACATGGCGACGCCGATCATCAACGAGATCGGCAGCGACGAGGTCAAGGCCGAGTTCCTCGCGCCGGCGGTCGCGGGCGAGAAGATCGCGGCGCTCGGCGTCAGCGAGCCCGGCGGCGGCTCCGACGTCGCCGCGATCCGCTGCACGGCCCGCCGCGACGGCGACGACTACGTGATCAACGGGCAGAAGCTCTGGATCACCAACGGCACCCGCGCCGACTTCGTGACGCTGGCCGTACGGACAGGCGGCGAGGGCTTCGGCGGCATCTCCTTCGTGGTCTGCCCGACCGACGTCAAGGGCTTCCACGTGGGCAAGAAGCTCAAGAAGATCGGCAACAAGGCCTCGGACACCGCCGAGCTGTTCTTCGAGGACGTGCGCATCCCCGTCCGCTATCGCCTCGGCGAGGAGAACCACGGCTTCTATCACATCATGACGAACTTCCAGGGCGAGCGCCTGGTCGGCTCGATCGGCACGGTCGCGGGCATGGAGATGGCGGTCCGCGACGCGATCCGCTACGGCGAGGAGCGCAAGGCCTTCGGCCGCCCGCTGACCAAGTTCCAGGTGTGGCGCCACAAGCTCGTCGAGCACATCACCGGGATCGAGGCCGCGCGGCGCCTGACCTACTTCGCGGTCGATCGCTTCATGAAGAACCCGATGGAGGCGACCCGCGAGATCACCATGGCCAAGCTGTTCGCCGGCGACCTCGCGCAGAAGGTGCTCTACGACTGCATGCAGCTGCACGGCGGCTTCGGCTACGTCACCGAGTACCCGGTCAGCCGCGCCTGGACCGACGTCCGCTTGATCACGATCGGCGGCGGCACGTCGGAGATCATGAAGGAGATCCTCGTCAAGCTGGAGAACCTCTAGCGCGGTCAACGGGTACGCGACGCGCGACCGACCGTGAACGCGCCGCGTCGACCGCCGTCGGCGCGGCGTCGCTGTACCACGGGCCCGCTCCAGACCTACGCACTCGCCTCGACGCACCCACTGGATGACATGACCATGAAGCTTCACACCGCACCCACGCTCACGCTCACGCTCGCGCTCGGCCTCGCCGGCGCCTGCACCCAGGGTCCCCACACCGACTACGAGTCGGCGACGGAGGGCGAGACCGAGACCGAGACCGACGCGACGACCGGCGACGGCACGAGCGAGGGGCCGACGAGCGACACGTCCACCGGCGACCCCTCGACCACCGCCGCGGGCGCGTGCGGCGGGGCCGACTGCGGCGCGCAGGAGTCGTGCGTCGCCGATCACTGCGTCCCGGTCGACCCGGGCCCGATCGCCGCCGGCTGTCACCCGTTCATGCAGGGCAACTGCGTGTACCCGTGGCCGTCCGACGTGTACACGCGCGAGGACGCCGGCAGCCCGACGGGCCTGCGGCTCGACTACAAGCCCGAGCTGCTGCCGAGCAACACCGCCGGCGATCTGTTCCCCGCGGACGAGCTGACCAACCACCTCGACGGCTTCTCCCCCAACTCGCAGATCCGCTTCGTAGTCCCTGGCGGCGTCGACGGGGGCGCGCTCCCGGGCATCGACGACATCGGCAGCTCGCTCGCTTCGGACAGCCCGATCGTCCTCGTCAACGCGGACACCGGCGAGCGCTTCCCGTTCTTCGCCGAGGTCGACGCGACCGTGCCGGAGCAGCCCGATCGCCAGGCGGTGTTCATCCGCCCGATGCGTCGCCTCGACTTCGGCGCGCGCTACGTCGTCGGCGTGCGCGGGCTCAACACGCAGATGGGCGCGCCCGTGGAGCCGCCGCCGCTGTTCGCGGCGCTGCGCGACGGGCTCACGACCGACGTGCCCGAGCTCGAGGCGCTGCGCGACGACTTCGAGGACGTGTTCGCGGCGCTCGCGGACGCCGGCGTCGCGCGCGACGAGCTGCAGCTCGCGTGGCGCTTCACGACGCTCACCCGCGAGACCGTCCAGGCGCCCGCGCGCGA
Source organism: Myxococcales bacterium (assembly GCA_020633295.1). Lineage (GTDB taxonomy): Bacteria > Myxococcota_A > Polyangia > Nannocystales > Nannocystaceae > JACKDW01. The sequence continues at coordinate 654,766 of JACKDW010000003.1, forward strand.
CATCATCCCCGCGATCACGCCGCTGATCGAGGGCGGCGGGCTCGGCTTCAAGGTCACCCACGTCGACGAGAGCGACGGCGCGGTCGCCTACACCCTCAAGGGCACGTTCACGGTGCCCAATTGCATGACCGGCGACGCCGGCCCCGGCGAGCGCCTCAACCGCGGCCCGGGCGGCGAGGTCATCTGCGAGGGCACCGTCGAGGCGCCGTTCACCGTCGGGGTGCCGAGCGCGGTCGTCGGCGCGGGCGCGCCGGTCCCCGCGATCGTCTACGGACACGGGCTGCTCGGCACCGGCGAGGAGGCCGCGAGCGTCGCCAAGACCTTCAGCGCCGCGATCATCATCGGGACTGACTTCTGGGGCATGTCCACCGGCGACATCGGCAACATCGTGACGATGTTCGAGTCGAACTTCGCGAACGGCGCGTCCGTGCCCGAGCGCCTGCTGCAGTCGGTGGTCAACTTCACGACGCTCGGCTACGTCGTCGCGAGCGAGGAGTTCCGCGCGCTCCCGGAGCTGCAGGGGCCCTTCGAGAGCCTCATCGACGCCGAGCAGGTGCACTACGTCGGCGGCTCGCAGGGCGGCATCATGGGCGGCACGGTCGTCGCGCTCGCGCCGAGCCTGGACCGCGGCGTGCTCGGGGTCGGCGGCGCGAACTACTCGCTGATGGTCTGGCGCTCGACCGCCTTCGAGATGCTCAACAGCACGTGGGGCGCCTATCACCCGGACTCGGTCCAGCGCGAGTTCCTGTTCTCGCTGTTCCAGTCGCAGTTCGACTTCTCCGACCCGCTCTCCTACGACGACATGCTCAGCGCGCCGCTCGTCCCCGGCGGCGACAAGGCGCTGATGCTGCTCGAGTCGATCGGCGACGCCCAGGTGCCGAACATCTCCAGCGAGCTGCTGGCGCGCACCTACGGCATGGAGATGCTCGACCCGCCGGTCTACCCGGTCTACGGCGTGCCGGGGACGCAAGCGCCCGTCGCCGGCCACTCGATGCTGCAGGTCGACACGCTCAACGGGCCGCTGCCGCCCAAGGAGAACCTGATGCCCGAGGAGGACAACGGGGCGCACGGCGCCGCCGCCGACGGGCCGGGCGTGCAGGCGACGATCGCGGCGTTCCTCGCGGGCCCCGTCACCAATCAGTGCGACGGGCCCTGCGATCCCGACTGAGCGTGTTCGCGTCGGGCAGCCTACGCGCGCCCGGACGCGCTCACTCCTGCGAGCTCGGCTCCTCGCCCGCGCGCGCGGCGAGCCGGCGGCGCAGCGTCGCGGCGGATCGCTCGGCGCCGAAGCTCCGCGGTCTCCGGGGCCTCTGGGGCCGCAGGGGGCCGCGCGGGGGCGGGCGTCGCCTCGTCGGCGGGCTTCGCCGCGCTGTTGATCGACTTCGCGTGCAGGCGTCGACGCAGCTCGGCGCTCGGCTTGTGTCGCGGCGGCGTGGGCGTGGGCGCGGGGGCGGGCGGAGGCGCAGGCTGGGGCCGCGCCTCGACCGGCGCCGCGCCGGGCGTCTGCACGTACTTGGGATCGACGACGCCGGGCGGCGGGATGTAGATGCCGGGGCCGCTCGGGGCCTTGCGCTTCGCGGTCATCGTGCAGCGCCCGTCGAGCGTCCCGCCCTCCTCGATGTAGAGCTGGCGCATCGTCACGTCGCCGACCACCTCGCCCGACGCGCCGATGATCAGCCGTCCGGGGGTCGTGACGCTGCCCTCGACGCGCCCGCCGACGAGCACGTCGGAGCCCGAGATGTCGCCCTTCACCACGGCGTCGGGCAGCACCTGGACCTCGCCGCCCGCGGTGAGCGTCCCCTCGAGCACGCCGGCTACCGTGACGGAGGAGCCGGTCGTCAGGTCGCCTCGAATCGTCGTGTCCTCGGTGATGTAGTTCTTCGGCTCGGTCATCGCCCGCTCCCACAGCGGCCTCGCGCCCCCACGCGCGCGCGCCCGCCGTCGATCGCTGGCATTGTACAGCGACCTGACCTTTCGGTCTCACGCGAGCGCGCGGCGCTCGAACTCACTCCGCGCGCCTGCGCGCCGTTTTGAAGATGTTTCTAAAGACATGACTATACAGACATGACAATTCGCTCGTTCGGCGCGCGTGCGCGCCGGCGGGCGCGGCGGCTCGCGGCGCGCGGACGTCCCCAGCCCAGCCGTCGCTCCTAGCGCGCGCTCGAGCGCCGCGCCGCGGAGGCGGCGCGCGCGTCCCTACAGCGAGAGCTCGTCCATGTCGGCGGCGTTCTGGCGCACCTGGGCTCGGCCGGCGCGGCTCGCCGGTTTGGCGCTGAAGCCCGCGCCGGCGCTCTCGAGCGGCGACTCGATCCCGTCGAAGGGATCCTCCCCGCTCCACTTCTCGGCCTTCGGCTGCGCGTTCCACTTCTGCTTGCGCTTGCGGACTCGCTGCAGCTGGGCCTGGATCTGCTCGCGGGCCCGCGTCTCGTCGCCGGCGGCGAACAGCTCGTTGGCCTCGGCGAGCGCGGCGACCGTCTCGCTCCGCGTCACGCGGCCCATCACGATCGGGTCGAGCTCCGACACGCGCGCCGCGTCGCTCGTCAGCTGGGCCGCGAGCTCGCCGTGGCAGCTGCCCTGCTTCGCGCCCGCGAGGTCGTCGTAGGTGAGGTCGACGGCGGCGATCGGCAGCTCGCCGTCCGGGCGCGTCGGCGTGTTCAGGCGCATGAGCACCGTCTTCTTGTCCTGCGCCGTGAACATCCCGAGCGGGACGATGACGCGGCTGCCGATCTGCTGGAACGAGCGGTCGAAGACCTCCTCGAGGATGACGCCGGGGTCGAGCTCGATCGAGAGCGACGCCTTGTCGGCGACGCTCTTGACGAGCGACTGCAGCTCGGCGTCGAACGCCCGGTCGAGCCGCGCGGCGTCCTCGACGAAGTGGTGCCGCCCGTTCGACTCGCGCGCCAGCGCGAACATCACGCGCTCGTTGTAGTCGACGTCGACGCCGATGGAGCTGATCGACGCGCCGCGCCGGCGCACGTCGGCCGCGAGCGCGCGCAGCCCCGCGACGTCCCGGACGCCGCGGTTGGCCTCGCCGTCCGACAGCACGAGCATGCGGTTCACGGCGCCGGCGCGCTGCGAGAGCATCCGCATGCCCGCCTCGATCCCGCAGCTCATGCAGGTGTTGCCGCGCGTCGCCATGGGCTGCACCTGCGCGAGCACCTGGGCGCGCGTGCCCGGGCCGATCGTCGTCGCCGGGACCAGGACCTCGGTGTCGCCGCTGTAGCCGACGACGCTCACGGTGTCGCCGTCGCGCAGGCGCCCGATCATCCCGCGCGCCGCCTGGATCGCGTTCTGCAGCCGCTGACCCTTCATCGAGCCCGAGTGATCGATGACGATCGCGAGGTTCACGGGCGCCGCCACGCCGGCGCCCGGCGCCGCGCCGCTCGCGTTGACGTCGACGTACAAGAACGTCTCGCCCGGGCGGCCCGCGCTCATCACCGCGTGCCCCAGGCGGCCCTCCATCATCAGCGTCCCGCCGACCGTGAAGCGCGACTTGTCGACGGCGGCCTCGGGCGTCAGCGCCGTCGAGTCCGGCGCGCTCGCGGGGGCGGCCTGCGGCGCGCGGGGCTCAGGGTCGCGGCGGCGACCAGCGGCGCCGCGGGGTCGCGCGCCGAGGCCGGCTCGGTCATCGTCCAGACGGTCATGCTCGTCAGGACCATCCCGGCGGCGGTGTAGAGGGCCAGCGCTCCGAGCTTCATCGTGGTGTCTCCTGCGTCCGCGCGCGATCGTGATCCCACGGACGCCGCGCACACTGCATACTACGAGCCGCAGGCGGATTCGTTCTGCGATCGCGCGCGCGGGCGCCCCCGGCCCGCGGACCTCCGCGCGCGACTGGGAGCGCCCGAGGGCCGCCGACCTGTCGCGTCGTCGCGCGCGTTCGAAGTCGCTCGCGGCCGCGCGCGGCTCGACCGCGCTACAGCGCGTCAGCCGGGCGCAGCGGGTTCGCCTCGCCCATGCCGAAGCCGCGCATCACCCTCGCGAGGAACCGGACCTCGCCGTCGCGGACGACGCCGTCGGCCCGCGCGATCGCGGCGAGGTCGGCGATCACCCGCTGCCGCGCGCCGGCGCTCAGGCGCTCGCCGAGCGCGTGGGCGCAGCGGTCCACCGCGCGCAGGATCTCGTCGTCGCTCGCGTGCTGGTCGTACACCCGGCCCGCCTCCTCGACGACCTCGACGACCCGGACGTCGCGCCGCCACGCGATCCATCGCTTGAGCCGCGCGGCCATCACCACGAGCTCCTCGGGCACCAGCTCGCCGTCCGCGACCGTCCCGCAGGCGAGGAACAGGAAGCCGAGCTCGTGCAGGATCGACAGGGGCATCGCGTTCTCCATCCGACCGCGCGCCACGATCCGCGCGCCAGAGAAAGCGTAGCGGCTCGAGCGCGGCGACGCTACGCGTTTTACATGTCTTTTTGAACATGCACGAGTGCGACGCTCGCCCGCTGCGGGTCGATCCGCCGCGATCGGGACGGAACGCTACGCGGGGATCGTCGTCGCGCCGAGCGGCCCGTGGCGAAACTCCACGCGCTCGCCCTCCGCTTCGCGGACCTCGTCGACGCGCGCTGTAGTACGACCCGGTACATCCCGCGCGTCATCACCTCGCCCGCGACGCTCGCGTCGCGGCCTCAGCCGGGCGGGCGCAGGCGGAAGCGCGACCAGGGGCCCGCGCGCGCCGGGCCGGCGAGCGTCCGTCGCTGGTGGAAGTGAATTACGCCGTGGCGATCGACGAGCACGACCGTCTGCGCGACGGTCGTCCAGCGCCGCGCGCCGGCGGGGACGTCGACGAACAGGTGCTGCATGCGGCGGTGGTGCGCGTAGCCCATACCCAGGCCCAGCAGCGCGGCGAGCAGCCGCGTCGGCGCGGCGCGGCGCGCCGACGCGGCGATCAGCCACAGCGCGGGCGCGGCGACCAGGGCCGTGCGCGCGCCGGGCTGCAGCCGCCTCCGTCGACTCCAGCGCAGGAACTTCTCGAGCGTCGCGCCGCGCGGCGCCCCGTCGAGGGTGCGCTCGCAGAACACCTCCACCAGCGCGTCGCGCAGCGCGTCGATCCGCGCCGGCGGGAGCGCAGGCTCGTCCGCGGCGGCGACCGGCGCCCGCCGCAGGACGGCGCGCGTGTGGGCCTCGACGCGCGGGCTCTTGACGTGCTCGTCGCCGAGGAGATCGTTGCCGAGCCCGACGATGAGCCCGGCGTCGTCGTCGGCGCGCAGCTCGTGGACCCGCGGCGAGCCGCCGCGCGCGCGGTCGTCGGGATCACAGTTCGTGACGTAGTGAACGGTCGGCCGCGCGGCGCGGATGTCCGCGCTCCACAGCAGGTTGAAGCCCTTGTAGCGATACACCGCAGGTCCGCGCAGCAGCGCCTCGGCGCGCGCCGGCGACTCGATGAACGCGCGCGTCAGCGCCCCCCGCGAGACGCCGCCTCGGCCGCCGCGGCCGCCGATGTTCGTCAGCGCGGCGAAGTGACCCGCGACCGCGTGGACGCCGAGCCAGGTGCCCCGCGAGCGCGTGTCGACGCTGTAGACCCCGCCGCCCGCGTGCGCCGCCGGGTCGGTGAACGGGCGATCGGAGAACTCGTCGCGGTTGGAGCACAGCGCGAACGGGAGGTCCGGGTGGGCGTTGAGCGCGAGCACGAGGTGACACATGAACGATATGTCCCCAGGGACACGCCGTCAGCGCTACCCGAGCAGCTGGCGCGCGAGCAGCGTGAGCGCGCCGGCCAGCGCCGACATGACGAGGATGATCGTGATCGCGGCGCGCAGCGAGACCTGCGTCCCGTCGGCGCGCGCGCGCTCGATCAGCTGCACCGTGTTGAGCGGCTCGCTCAGCGAGGGCCGCGGTGCCGCGTCGACGCCCGGCACGGAGTCCACGCGGCGCTGCGTCGACGCGGTCGCCGGCGCGGCGCGCTCGGAGGTCGACGCGGACGAGAGCGAGACGACGCCGTCGGCGGGCGCGAACGGCTCCAGCGCGCTCAGCAGCGCCTCGGCGGTGGCCGGGCGATCCTCGGCGCTCTTCTCGAGCAGCGCCAGCAGCAGCGTCTCGACGCCGCGGGGCATCCCGCGCCGCACGGCGTCGGGCAGCGGCGCCGGCGGCTCGGTGCACTGCATGTTCAGCAGCTCGCGCGGCGACTCGGAGTGAAACGGGGGCGCGCCCGCGAGCAGCTCGTAGAGCACGAGCCCGAGGCTGTAGTAGTCGGAGCGCGCGTCGAGCCCGGTGGCGTCGATCTGCTCGGGGCTCATGTACTGCAGCGTGCCGACGCTGTGCGTGGTGTGCCGGCTCATCGCCTGCAGGACCTTGGCGATGCCGAAGTCCATGATCTTCACGCCGCCGCCCTCGAGCACCATGATGTTCTCGGGCTTGAGGTCGCGGTGGATCACCGGCGGGTCCTGACCGTGCGCCGCCGCGAGGCCGCGCGCGACCTGGACGGTCACGCCGACCGCCTCCTCCCAGGGCAGCGCGCCGCGCTTGATCAGCAGCTCGCGCAGCGTCTGGCCCTCGAGGTACTCGAGCGCCATCACGAGCTTGCCCTCGTGCTCGCTGCACGCGAGGCAGCGGACGAGGTTGGGGTGATCGAGGCGCGACAGGATGCTCATCTCGCCGATGAACTGCGCGCGCCCCTCCTCGCTGCTGGCGAGCTCGGGGTGGAGCACCTTGAGCGCGACGCGTCGCTTCGAGAGCCGCTCCTCGGCCTCGTAGACCTTGCCCATCCCGCCCTCGCCGATCAGGCGCTTGATCAGGTACTCGCCGATACGCTCCATCGCCGGGCTCCAGTGTACGGAACTCGCGGGGGATCGGTCACGCGGCCGGCTCGCGCGGCCTGAGGGCCGCGGGCGGTCCGCAGGCGCGGGCCCGGCGAGCGCTCGCGCGGCGCGGGGGCCCGCAGACGCTGACGCTCAACGCCCGCGCGACGACGCGATCTCCGAGCGCGCGAGGGACGGCCGTCGCGTTGCCGCGCCCGGAGATCTGTGCGATGTGTCGCGTCACCGCGCGTGCGCCCGAGCAGCCGCGGACAGGAGCCGACGTGAAGCACCCGATCTACGACGCCGCGGTAGAGACGCTCGCGGGCGAGCCCGGCGACCTCTCCACCTTTCGCGGCAAGCCCCTGCTCATCGTGAACACCGCGAGCAAGTGCGGCTTCACCCCGCAGTACGCGGGCCTCGAGCAGCTCCATCAGCGCTACGGCGAGCGCGGGCTCGTCGTGCTCGGGTTCCCCTGCAACCAGTTCGGGCGCCAGGAGCCCGGCACGGCCGAGGAGATCGGCGCGTTCTGTCAGCGCAACTACGGCGTCAGCTTCCCGGTGTACGCCAAGATCGACGTCAACGGCGCCAACGCGCACCCCTTGTTTCAGCACCTCAAGGCGGAGGCGCCGGGGGTGCTCGGGACGCAGGCGATCAAGTGGAACTTCACCAAGTTCCTCGTTGATCGGGAGGGCGCGGTCGTGAAGCGCTACAGCTCGCGGACCAAGCCCGACGCGATCGCGTCCGACATCGAGCAGCTGCTCTGAGCCGTCGAGCTCGCGTGCCGCCGGCGCCGAGTCGGCGCCGGCACGCCGCGATCGCGTCGACGCTACCCGGTCATCATCCCCGTGCCGAGCCAGTGCTCAATGTCGGCGCGTCGGAAGTAGAGCCGTCGACCGACGCGAACCACGCCAGGTACCTGTCCCCGGAAGACGCGGTCGTAGACGGCGCGTCGTGTGCAGTGGAGCCAGCTCGCGAGCTCATCGGCCGTCATCAGCGGCGATGACTTCGTGGCCGGCGCGCCGGCGCGGCGGGGGCTACGAGACTTTCGGCCTGTCCTACCAGACATCTATCCAACCTCCTCGGGCCGCCCGAGGCGGCCCCGTGGCCCACGATACCGAGAATGTCGAGTTTCGTAGAGGCCCCAAGATCGCGCCCTGCCCCGCGGCCGGCCGCGGGGGCTCGCGCGCGCGCGCTCGAGCACGCAGGAGCGCTGCGGATGACGTTGTTATGTCGAAAAAGACATGTCTAAATCAACATGTGCGAATTCATCGATCGATAACATGCTCATAAAAGCATGTTGTTGACGCCGCGGCATCGCGCGCGAGCTCGCGGGAGCGCTCGCGGGAGCGCGCCGCCGCCCGCCGCGGGATCGCGCCGTCGCCCGCCGCGGGATCGCGCCTTGCTGGGCCGGGGGCGGCCGTGGAGAATCGACGCGGAGGCGAGCGGATGGAGCTGGCTGAGAAGAAGATCTACTGCGAGGTGCTCGCGCAGCTGTTGATCGTCGACGGCGTGTTCGCGAGCGAGGAGCGCGCCTTCCTCAACGCGGCGATGGATCGCCTCGGGTTGACGAGCGAGGACCGCCGCGACGTGTTCCGAAACGTAAACATCGACGACTCGGTCGAGTCCAAGCTCGGCAAGCTCGGCCGCGAGGCCCGACGCGAGCTGACCGCGGAGCTCGAGCGGGCCGCGCGAGTGGACGACGTGCTCGCCGCGAGCGAGCGCAAGCTCATCGCGCGCGTTCGCGAGGTGATGGCCCTCTGACGCGGCGTGTATGAACGGACCGGTAGAACGAGGCGCCCCGCCGCGCGCGGGCGGGGCCCGACGCGCGCGCGGTGAGGCGCCGCGATCGAGGCTGGAGAGCGGCGGCGGGGTATGAGACTCGGGAAGTACCAGCTGATCACGAAGCTCGGCGCGGGCGGGATGGCGGAGCTGTTCCTCGCGCGCACCGAGGCGATCCACGGCATCGAGAAGTTCGTCGCGCTCAAGCGCATCCCCGCCGGCCACGCGCGCGACAAGGAGTTCGTGCGCATGTTCCTGGAGGAGGCGCGCCTCGCCGCGACCCTCAGCCACCCGAACATCGCGCAGGTCTACGACGTCGGGAAGGAGGCGGGCACCTACTTCTTCACGATGGAGTACCTGCAGGGCCTCGACCTCGCGCGGCTGCTGCGGGGGCTGTTCAAGCGCGGCGAGTGGCCGCCGCTGCAGCACGTGCTCGCGATCATCATCGGCACCGCCGCGGGGCTGCACTACGCCCACCGCAAGGAGGGGCGAGACGGGCGCCTGCTCAACATCGTGCACCGCGACGTCTCGCCCTCGAACATCTTCATCACCTACGAGGGCGGCGTGAAGCTGCTCGACTTCGGCATCGCCAAGGCGACGACCGCGAAGACCGTGACGGAGACGGGCGCGCTCAAGGGCAAGATCCCGTACATGTCGCCGGAGCAGGTGCGCGGCGAGAAGCTCGATCAGCGCAGCGACATCTTCTCGCTCGGGATCGTGCTGTGGGAGATGCTCGCGCGGCGGCGGCTGTTCCCGAAGTCGGCGAGCGATCTCGAGATCATGAACACGCTCGCGTACGAGGACCTCCCGCCGCCGTCGTCGGTGCGCCGCGACGTCGACCCGGACCTCGATCGCATCATCGGCCGGGCGCTTCGGCGCGATCGCAACCAGCGCTTCCCGACCGCGCAGGCGCTGCAGATGGGGCTCGAGGAGTACGCGCGGCGGCGCCAGATCGCGATCTCCTCGGCGGAGCTCGGCCGCTACATGCGGGATCACTTCCCGCAGGAGCAGGAGCAGTCGAAGGTGGCGATGAACGTGCGCGCGATCGAGGACGACGGCGTCGTCATCGGGCGAGCGCGCGACGCGTCGGCCGCGGTCGCGGCCGCGGCCGCGCGCGCCGACGCCGGCCTCTCGGAGCAGATGAAGCTCATCCTGATCTCGGCGGCCGCGGGCGCGCTCGTCACCGTGAGCCTCGGCGCGCTCGCCTACTTCCTCATCGCGCGCTAGCGAGCGCGCGCGGGGCCGCGGCGTGACGCCGCGACCCCACGCGGAGCGCTGTCCGTAGCCGCGCGCGCGCGGGCGCGCGCGATCGAGCCCGTCACGGGCCCTTGTAGCTGAGCACCGGCCGCAGCTCGCGGACGACGCGGGTGAGCGGCCGCTGGGCGCGCATGACCGCGTGGATGTCCTTGTAGGCATCCGGCGCCTCGCTGCGCAGCTTGTCGGCGAGGTGCTCTTGCCAGCGCACGCCCGCGAGCTGGGCGCGCAGTCGCCTCGTCGAGATCGCGCGCGTCGCCGCGCCGCGGGCGAGTCGTCGTCCAGCCCCGTGAGCGCTCGAGCACAGCGCGTCGGCGAGGCCGCGACCCTCGACGTGGTAGCTCGGCGTGCCCATCGACCCGGGGATCAGCCCGGGCTCCCCGGCGGCCGCCGAGATGGCGCCCTTGCGGTGCACCCACAGCGCCTCCTGCCCGTCCGGCCGCTCGAGCCGGACGAAGTTGTGGTGACAGTCGACGCGCGTCTCGGGCGCGCGCGTGAGCCCGAGGCGCGACTCCACGATCTCCACCGCGCGTCGCAGCATCGCGTCGCGGTTGGCGGACGCGTAGCGCAGCGCCCAGTCCATGTCCTCGAGATAGGCGCGGCCCGCCGGGCTCTCCGCGTCGACGCCCTTGAGCCCCGCGTACGAGATCGTGGCGGCGCGCTCGTGGTGCGCCCGGATCTCCCGGCCGATCGCCCGCGAGCCGCTGTGGAGCATGAGCCACAGCCGCGGCGGCGCGGCGCGCTCGCGCGTCTCGAGCTGCAGCTCGAGGAAGTGATTGCCGCGCCCGAGCGTCCCGAGCTGCAGCGGCGCGGTGCGGACGCGATGGCGCTCGAGCGGCGCGGCGCTCAGCGAGCGCTCGCGCAGCGCGTCCGGCATCGGCGGCGCGCGCCCCTTCCCGTGCCGGAGGATCGGGATCCGTCGCTCGAGGTCGTCGAGCACGCGCTCGGCGAGCGCCGCGTCGCGCGTGAGCGGCGACGGATCGCCTTCGAAGGCGACGGTCGCCATGCCGCAGCCGATGTCGCCGCCGACCGCCGCAGGGTAGAGCACGCGGCGCGTCGCCAGCACGGTGCCGACGCAGACCTCGCGCGCGAGGTGGACATCCGGCATCACCGCGACGCGCGCGACATCCGGCGCGCGTCGCAGCCGCTCGAGCGCGCGCTGGACGTCCTCGGGCGGCGGCTCGCTCCACCAGCGCGTCATCGGGGCGAGCCCCGCGCTGACCGGCGTCTCGTTGTTGGTGGTCGTGGGGACAGGTTCACTCTTGCTGGGTCTCACGGTCGACCTCCTCCCGGGTGTCGGTGACGTCCGGCGCGCGCGACGGCGCGACCCGAAACTCGAGCCACGGCGTCCGCTTGCGGCTGATCGCCTGCGCGATCTCGGCGCGGAGCCGCGGGCGCGCCGCGGCGAGCCGCGCGAGCAGACGCGGCAGCGGGACGCGCTGCGCGTCCTCCGTGACGAGCTCGACGACGAGCGTCGAGCCGCCGGCGGGGGCGTGGACGTGTACGACGTAGAGGCCGGAGAGCAGCGGATCTTCGAGCTCCCCGGCGAACACGAGGTTGAGCTGGCGCTGCACCTGGCAGCACAGCTGTTGGGTTTTTCGGTGTTGTTTGCTTCTCAAGATGACTTCGAGGCGATCGCGAGGCGATCGCGAGGCGTCGCGGGCGAGCGCCGACGTCGTCGTCGGAGCTCGCGCCGTCGGTGTACGGGCAGCTCGCCGCGCGTCGGGGTCTCCCGACGTCGCGGTGTCAGGCCGCCGCGTCGTGAAGACGGGGCGGCGTGGGCTCCTCGGGCACACGCGGCGCGGCGCGGCGACCTCGCGAGCGAGGCGGCGCGGCGCGGCGACGCGTGACCGAGCGGTTCGCGGCGCGAACGCGACCGAGCGCCCCTACACGAGACGGCGCGCGTCGGGCTTCACCGACGCCTTACAGGGCCGAATTCGAGGAGGAGGGGCTCAGCGCGCTCTTGGGTGTGACAAGGGGTCGCACGATCCTACCTCCTCCTGTCGCGTCGTCGCCCCGACGCGGGGCGAGCCGAGCAGACACGGCCTCGAGAGGCTACGGGATCCGACGCGGCCTGTCAACGGTTGGCGCGCCCGGGAATCACATGTCTACCCGAGCATGTCGTATAGGACCTGTTACTTCTCGGTCGCCGCGGGCGTGGCCGCGGCGCCGGGCGGCGTCCGCAGGTCGAGCTCCTGGATCATGTCCTCGATCTCGATCCGCTGCTCGAGCCGCTGCGAGCTCAGCTCGACGATCTTGCGCCCGAGCTCGTCGGCCTCGCGCGTGAACTCCTCGAGGCGCTTGCTGAGCTTCGCGCGCAGCGCGGTCGCGCGCGGGTCCTTCTTGATCGCCTCGAGGTTCGCGCGGGTCTCCTGCGCGCGCTGGTCCAGCTCGCGCTGCTGCTGCTTGAGCCCGTTGATCGTCGTGTCGATCTTGCCCAGCTCGCGCCGGCGCGCGAGGATCGGCTCGAGCTGCTGGCGCGCGCGCGCGTCGAGCTCGGGGACCTGCAGCGCGAGCTCGATCAGCCGGATCGCGCGGTCGTCCCAGATCGTCACCGAGGTGCGCGAGGGCGTCTGCTCGACGACCTCGAGCGCGGCCTCGGTCGCGCTCGCCGGCACCGTGATCGGGATCAGGTAGGCCCCGACGAGGTCCTCGGTGCCGGGCGGGCGCTCGCGCAGGGTGTAGTCCGCGCCCGCGCGCGGGTGCCTCACCAGCACGGTGTAGCCGCCGGCGCGCTTGCCCGCGACCGTCCACGCGGTCGTCGTCTGGTTGAAGCTCTGCACCTCGAGCACCCCGCGGACGATCCGCGTCAGCTTCATCTCGTCGCCGCTGTGTCGCGTCGCCCGCGTGACCGCGATCTCGGGCTCGACCGCGAACGGGATCGTCGCGCTCGTGTCGCTGCCGACCGCCTCCGAGAGCCCCTCGCCGACGAAGCTGCCGCCGGCGTAGATGCTGATGGGTCCAGGCTCGAGCACGAACGGCGTGGTGTTGCGGAAGCGGACGACGCGGTAGGGGTTCTGTTCGAAGCCCGGGCCCGCGCCGCCGGGCCGGAACAGGAAGGTCTGCTCGGCGTCGACCGTATCGTTGACGAGCGCGACCATGGTCGAGGTGCCGTTGGGCACGGTGACGCGGTCGGCGAGGTCGAACTGCGTCAGGCCGCTGACCTGCTTGGCGCGCGCGCTCGCCTGCGTGCTCGCGCGCAGCGACTCGAGGTCGAGCATGGGCTCCTCGGGCTCGTCGGTCTTGTCGGCCCAGCCCCGCGTGACGGCGCCGCTGGCCGCCGAGCCGACGCCAGGCGGCGGGGCCGGCTGCGCGCTCGGCTTCGGGCGCGCCCGCGCGCTGGTCTTCTTCTTCTCGCGCATCACCTGCTCCTCGGCGACGCGGCGCGAGTCCTCGAGCGCCAGCGCCTCGCGCTCCTCGTCGCCCTCGGTCATCACCTCGTCGTCGTCGTCGCGGTACGTCGTCTCGCCGAGGGCCACCCGCGCCTGGCGAGCGACGCCGCTCTCGGTGAGGTCCGCGCGGCCGACCTCGCGCGGCGTGTGCAGGTCGTAGCGGAACGCGATCGGCGCGCCCGAGGTCAGGCTCATGCCGACGTCGTTCCAGTCCTCGCCGCTGATGTTGTCGACGACCGCCCACGCCTGCAGCAGCGCCGCGCCCTTGCCCGCGTCCGGCAGCACGACGCGGTAGGTGGGCTTCCACATCGGCGCCGCGACGACGTAGCTGACGACGAGCTCGTGGCTCCGCGCGCCGGCGAGCCGGACGTCGACCGAGACCTGCTGGAACATGCCCTCGCCGGCGCTGGCGTCGAGCCGGCGGTGGATGTGCATGGCGAGGTCGCCCTCGCGCAGCGTGACCGCCTTGACCCGCGACAGCCGGACGACGTTCATCGTCTGTCCCGAGAGCAAGGTGACCTTGTGATCGCGCGTCGTCGGCATCGGGAAGCTCACGCCGCGCCCCTTGCTCGCCGGTTCGGGGCTCGGCTCGTTGATCACGGCCTCGACCATGACGACGCGCCCCGTCACGCGCCGCCGGTCGGCGCGGAGCGTGACCTCGGCGCCGCGCAGCGCGTCGAGGACCTGCGCGAGGTTGCCGTGCCCGGGCTCGAGCGACGCGAGCGCGGCGTTGGCCCAGGTGCTCGCGTCGAGCGGCATCGAGACGCTGACCGCCTTGCCGGTCTTGCGATCGACGACCGTCAGGCTCTTGAGGAGGTCGTTGACCTGGTCCTTGCGCACCTTGAGGTGGAGGACGTCGCCGTCGACCTCGCCGTGGCGTTCGAAGTAGCCGATGCCGTTGCGGTAGAGCACGACGCGGGTCAGCCCGAGGCCCTCGGCGTCGGTGGTCGCCACGCGTCGGCCGTGCGCGCAGCCGAGCTCGCACAGCAGCAGCGCGGGCAGCGAGAGCGAGGCGGCCGTCAGGTAGGCGAGGGCGAGAGCGCGTCGACGGGGAGGGCGAGCGGGAGCAGCTGTCATGGCGTTCGGTGGCCGCAGCGCGGCGGCTGCGAGGATACCCGGATCGGCGCGGGCGGCAGGAGCGAGTCCGCGGCTCGACGCGCGCGGACGCGGAGGCCGTGTTCGCGCAGCTCAGGACACGCGCGCGAGGAACCACAGGGCGCCGGCGAGCGCGACGAGCAGGTTGACGACGCGCAGCGCCGCGGGGGCGCGCAGCGGCGCCAGCCGGCGCAGCGCCAGCGCGCCCGCGAGGTACGCCGGGAGCGCGAGCAGCTGCCCGAACTCGACGCCGAGGTTGAAGCACACGAGCGCGAGCGCGCGCGCGCCGTCGGGCAGCCCGAGCTCCGCGAGCGCGCCCGCGAAGCCCAGCCCATGCACCAGGCCGAAGGGCAAGGTCAGGAGGAAGCGCCGGCGCGGGCGCGGGCGCCCGAGGTTCTCGAGCCCGACGTACACGATCGAGAGCGCGATCGCGGGCTCGACCCAGGCCGGGTCTGGGGTCCACCCGCCGAGCGTCACGAGCGCGAGGCTGATCGAGTGGCCGACCGTGAACGCGGTGATCGCCAGGATCAGCGCGCGCAGCCTTGACGACGCGTCGGCGCGCGCCGGCGTCGCGCCCCACGGGAGGCACAGGCCGAGCAGGAACACCAGGTGGTCGAGGCCGCCGAGGATGTGTTCGAAGCCGAGTCGCAGGAACGAGAGCGCGAGCTGTGAGCTCGCCCGCGTCGGCGCGGGGGGCGGGCGCGTCGGGCTCGCGGGCGCGGGCGACTCGACCGGGCTCGCGAGCGCGGGGCCCGGTGACGGCTCGTCGTCCGGTGACGGCACCTCGTAGACCCGCTGGCCGAAGTGCGTCAAGAACAGGCGCTGGCTCGTCTCGCCGCCGGCGGTCTCGAGATAGACGACGCCGACGTGGCGGTGACCGGGCGTCGCGTTGCGCAGCAGCGGGCGGACGTCGATGACGAGCGCTCGCGCCGGCCCGCGGCAGGCGTGGCGTGAGCCGAGGATCACGCCGTCGCCGTCGAGCTGCACGTCGGTGAGCGTCGCGGGGCAGGGGATGTCGCGCGCGGTGATCTCGATCGCGTCGGTGACGCGACGCGCGAGGGTCTCGCGCCCCGCAGTGATCTCGGCGTCCTGCAGCGCGCCGTCGTGGTCGGCGTCGAGCGCCGACGCGATCGCGCGCAGCTCCTCGCGCGCCAGCGACAGCGTCACGTCGACGTGCGCGTCGGCGGGGCGGTACTCGCCGCGCGAGAGGCCGAGCCGGTGCGCGTGGGCAGAGGCCGGGAGGAGCGCGCAGAGGGCCGCGAGCGCGAGCGCGCCGAGGACGACTCGGCGACGCCCGCAGGCGAGCGCGCGCGACCGCGAGGTATCGAGGGCTCGTAGCGAGCCGCGGTGGGATGGGAGCAGGCGCATCGGCGCGTGGGGCGGATTCGCTCATACCGCGCGATGGGGCGAAAGACGAGATGCGGCTTTGGCGCGAGTGCCGCGACGGGGGCGTTCGTGGCGCCTTGGAGGCCCGCCGACGCGCGTGGATGGTTTCGAGGACAGGAATCATCGTGCGCGTGGCGACGTCCTGGAGCCTGCGCTCCGAGTCGCGCGAGAACGCTGCTACAATCAAAACACTCGACTTTTTTACCGCTTGACCTGACTTCGGAGCGCTTGAACTTATGTATACCCAACGGCTGTCGACCACGCTGAGCTGCACCCTCTTGCTCGCGGTGGCCTCGTGCGGCGACGACACGATGGCGACCACCGCCAGCGAGTCCGACGCGAGCGGGACGAGCTCGTCCCCCGGCACCACGTCCAACACGAGCGGGGCGAGCACGGACACGGACACCGACACCGACACGGACACGGACACCGACACGACCGCCGGGGTCGACACGACCAGCTCGACGACCGCGACGTTCTGTCAGGATCCCCAGCTCACGCTGTGCAGCGGTCAGTGCGTCGACGTCAACAGCAACCCGGACTTCTGCGGCGGCTGCGACAACCCCTGCGAGTTCGGCTGGGCCTGCGTCAACGGCGGCTGCACGCTCGAGTGCGGCGAGCTGACCAACTGCAGCGGCTTCTGCGTCGACACCGGCTACAACCCGTACCACTGCGGCGGCTGCGGGAGCGCGTGCGCCGACAACGAGACCTGCGCGGACGGGAGCTGCATCCCGGCGTGCCAGAAGCTCGAGAAGGTCTGCGGCGCCGACGGCTGCACGGACACGCTGAGCGACTCGAATCACTGCGGCGGCTGCTTCCACGTCTGCCCGCCCGCGCCGTCGAACGGCTCCGGCGTCTGCGACGGCCTGGGCGACTGCACCTTCGACTGCGACGACTACTACTACGCCGAGCCGCTCGAGGACCCGACGGAGTGCCTCGGCTGCGACGACAGCGAGATCATGGCCGACGGCCCGATCCACTTCTGGAAGCTCAGCGAGCTCAACGGCACCGTCGCCGCCGACTCGATCGGCAACGCCGACGGCACGTACCACTTCGGCATGGGCGAGCTGACCCTCGGGGACGACGGCGCGTGGATGCCCAACGACAAGGCGATCACCATCGCCGAGAGCCCGGGTGACTTCCCGCGGGTGGCGATCACCGACTTCACGTGGCCGGCCGTGGAGTTCACGGTCGAGCTCGTGGTCAAGCTCGCCCCGGAGGCGCTCGAGCGCGACGTCCACGTGTTCCTCTCGATGGCGACCGCGGACGACAAGACCAACGAGGTCGCGATCCTGCACAACCTGACCGGCGACGAGAACTCGGCCAAGGGCATCCAGGTCACGATCGGCAACAACAACCGCCGCTACCCCTACAAGATCAACGACGGCGAGTGGCATCACATCGTGGTCACCTGGAAGAGCCAGGAGCCCGACCCCGACGCCGAGGTCGACCCCGGCATCGTCACGTACCTCGACGGTCGCGAGATCGGGCAGACCGACGGCTTCCTCGACGGCTACGCGATCGACCCGGGCGGCGTGCTGGCGTTCGGTCAGGAGCAGGACCTGCTCGACGGCGGCTACGACCACGCGGCCCAGATGATCGGCTCGCTCGACTCCGTGGTGCTCTACGACAAGGCGCTGCCGAAGCCGCGGATCAAGCAGCACGCCAACACGCTCCAGTGCAAGAAGTCCTTCGAGTAGCGGGGCGCCGGCGGGAGACCGTCGGGCCGCGTCGCCGAAGTGACGGCGCGCGCTTGCGCGCGTCGACGTTCTTTGGAACGCTCCGGCCATGGTGAAGCGAAGCGAGCGAGCCGGGCGCGCCCTCCTCCTCACGGCGTGCGTCGCCGCGGCGGTGAGCTGCGGCGCCCCGGCGCCGGCAGCCGAGCGGTCCGAGGTCGCGGCGCAGCGCGTCGAGGCCGAGGCTGGGGGGGACGCGGCGCCCGTCGACAGCGCCGAGCTCGAGGCGGCCCCCGACGGGGGCGAGGCCGAGGCGGCGCCCGCCGGCCCCGATCTCCGCCGGCCGCCCTGGGCTCGAAAGAACGACACGCGTCTCGCGGCGATCGCCGAGGAGGTCACGCTCAGCGACGCGGAGCGCGAGGCCATCACCGCGCTGTGGAGCGAGGAGCGCGTCGAGATCCTCCGCCTGCTCCAGACCCACCGCGAGAGCGGCAGCCCTGACTGGAAGGTGGTTCAAGACGACGTCGCGGCGCTGCGCGCGAGCAACGACGAGACCGTGCGCGAGCTCCTGGGCGACGAGCGCTTCGCGGCCTACGGTAAGCACCGGCCGACGGTCGGCCCCGCGCCGAGCGGGTCGCTGAAGACGCCGTGAGCAGCTGGAGTCGCGGCCGCGACCGTCCATGGGCGGCGCGGCGGTCTTCAGCGGTCTGCTAGAGCAGGGACTCGGGCGGCGGCACGCCGAGCGTGTTCGCCGTGGCGATGATGAACTTGCGCTCGGACTCCACGAGCTTCCCGTCGGCGTTGGCGATCGTCGTCAGGTGGGTGACGACCTTGTGCAGGTTGTCGTAGCTGACGTTGTCCTTGAGCTCGCTCGCGTACTCGGACGCCTTGCGGTAGCGGTCGGCCTTGCTGCCGATCCCCTTGTAGGCGGTGACGGTCTTCTTGAGGATCTGCCCGATCTCCTCGAGCGTCGCGGTGTGGCTCCACTCGCGGAGCGTCTGCGCGATGGTGTTCATCTCGTCACGCGTGAGCTCGTCGTCCGTGGCGTGGCTGAACGTCAAGTAGAGGAAGCACAGGGCCTCCAGGTTCTTCAACTCGTAGGCGTCCGCCATGGTCCGCGATTTGTACCACGTCCCCCGCCGGGCGGGGCTGGCAAATTCCGCGCGTGGTCGCGCGCCGGCGCGTAGCGACGCGCTGACGCGCCCGCGCGCGTACGCGCCTGCGGTCGCGGCCGCTGTCGGTGACGCGCGCGCACGACGTCGCGCGCGTCGACCTCCGTCGGCCCGCGCGGACCCTCGCGGCTCGCTCGCGCATCCATGGATATGTCCGAACGGTCAGGGTAAGCGAAGGAGCGCGCCGGGCCAGGATCGACGGCCGCCGAGGCGACCGCCGATCCTGGCCTGACTGGTTGCACGCGTGAGGTGAGCGGGTGCTCGCGTCCGCGGCGGGCTAGCCCGCGTTGAACACGAAGGGGTAGGTGACGAGCGTCGAGCCGCCGCCGCGCGGGCGCGGGAACTGCCAGCGGCGGACCGCCTTGGCCACGCACTGACCGACGCGCGCGTCCTTCAGGCTCGAGGTCTGCGGGACCGCGAGGATGACCTTGCCGGAGCCGCCGATCTGGAACTGGATCGAGACTCGGCCCTTGAGGTTCGGATCCCGCGCGAGGCCCTGCTGGTAGCAGTGGCGGACCTCGTTGATGTGCGCGCGCACGATGCGGCGGATGGTGTCCTTGTCGAGCGATCCGTCGAGCTTGACCTTGCCGATCCGCGGCGTGCGAGCGGTCCGCGGCGAGCGGTCCGCGAAGCCGGCGCCGCGACCGATGCGGGTGCCGTCGCCGCCGCCCGCGCCGTGCCCGATCCGCGGGATGTTGCCGAGCCCGATGGTGCCCTCGCCCGTGCCGCCGCCCTGGCGGCCGGTGCCGATGAGGCCGAGCCCGCCGACGCCGAAGGACTCGCCCGGCTGCGCGCCGGTGATGTTGCCCCAGAACGCCGCGTCCGCGTCGCCCTGCTCGTAGGCCCCGTCGAGCGAGGCGAACATGCTCGAAGGTTCATCCTGCATGAAGCCGAGGATGCCCGCCGTGCTCGCGTCCGCGAGCGCGCTCGAGTTCCGGCCGAGCTTCGGCACCGCGCTCGTGCCCTTGATCGCGTAGTGGTTGCCGCTCGAGATCGACTTCGGGTTGCCCATCGCGCCCTCGGGGCCGCGCGCGCGCTGACCCTGGCCGCCGGCCTCCTCGACCTCGGTCGACGCCTCGGTCTCGGGCTCGGGCTCGGGCTCGGGCTCGGGCTCGGGCTGGTTCGGCTGCGACATGTAGCCGACGAAGCGCTGCACGCCCTCGTCGTCCTCGAGGTGCATCCCGCCGACATCCTCCGGGATCATCTGCCCGAAGAGGATCAGCCCGCCGAGCACGGCCAGCGAGCCGCCGTTGTACAGCCAGAACGGCTTGTCGGTCTCGCCCTGGCGCGCGAGCCGGGCCCCCGGCGCGACGGAGTTGACGAAGAAGTTCACGCCGTCGTGCTCGAGCCGGCAGCTCGCGCCGGCCGGCAGCGGGAACGAGAATCGCTCGCCGCGGGCGCGCGCGCGGCCCGTCTTGATCAGCGCGCCGAGGGACATCTCCTCGCCGTCGTAGCGGACCTCGCCCTGCATGCGCTGGGTGAAGCTGAGCGTGAGCTGCCCGTCCTCGTCCTCGACGAGCGGGAAGCGCTCGCGCGAGGGCAGCGCGGCGCCGTCCATCGGGAACGAGGCGTCGTGCCCCTCGCCGATGCTGTAGTCACGACGCGAGGCGTCGCCCAGGCGGATCGCGCCGACGCTGAAGGGCACGAGGCCGAGCAGCGCGAGGCCGAGGCCGAGGCCGCCGAGGCCGGTGCCGGGCTTGACCGGCGCGGGCGCGCCCGCGACCGCGGCCGTCTGCGCGGCCTCGCGGTAGCCGTCCCAGTCGCGCGACGCCTCGTAGCCGAACAGCGCCGCGCCGCCGAGCGCGAGCAGGCCGCCGATCGCCATCCACGTGGGCGCGGCCTTGCGCCGCTCGTCACGCTGACCGACGTGCTGCACGTCGAGCACGGTGTCGCCGTACACCGCGACGACCTCGGCGACGCGCGTGCCGTCGTGGATCTCGACCTCGCGCGGATCGATCGTGATCGCGCTCGGGCGCGACGCGGCGCGACGCGGCGCCTGCGGGCGCGCCGGGGCGCGGAGCGCCGGGGCGCCGATCTTCAGCGCCAGCTCGAGGCGAAACGGCCCGAGCTCGATGGTGTCGCCGTCGCGCACGGGCGCGTTGCGATCGACGCGGACGCCGTTGACGGTGAGCCCGCCGGCGCTGCCGAGGTCGATCGCGCGCAGCTGGTCGGCCTCGCCGGTGCGCTCGAGGATCGCGTGCATGCGCGCGAGGGACTCGTCCTCGAGGCAGAGGTGGCAGCTCTTCAGCCGCCCGATCTTGATGACCTCCTGGTCGAGGTCCACGTGCGAGGCGATGAGCGCGGAGCCGCGGTAGACGTTGATCGAGATGGTGGTCGAGGTGGTCGCGGTGTTCATGGCGGATTCGTCCTGTCCTAACGGGCTTATGAGTCGTGGGTGCGGTTCGCGTTCGAGGAGCTCGCGGCGCGTCACGGCGACGGCGGCCGAGGCGGCCGCGCGGAGGCGTGGTGATGCGCTCCCCGCTCGCGCTGGGGCGCGGCGCGGGTGGACGCGCGGGGCCCTGCTCGGCTCGAGCGGGCGCGCGTCCGGGGTTCTGGGCCCTGTGGTCCCTGTCCCCCTACGCCCGGTGAGACAGCGAGGCCCCGGGAAGGTTCCGCGAGCGACGTCTGATTTTTTTGGCGCGCCGCGGCTCGTCGCCTACGCGGGGCCCGTGTCGTCCTGAGGGCGAGCTCGGCGCCCGGCGGCGCTGGTGTACGCCGCGGTCATGACGGCGCGTCGCGGTCACCCGCGCGGGGCGCGGGCTTGGAGTTGACGAGCGGCGCGCCCCAGGTCTCGAGCGCCGTCTGCAGCTCGTGCAGCGAGAACGGCTTGCTGACGAAGTCGTCCATACCGGCCTCCAGGCACGCGGCGCGATCCTCGACGGTCACGTTCGCCGTCATCGCGATGACGCGCGGGCGCCCGCGCGCGCGGTCCTCGTCGGAGCGGCGCTCGAAGATCGCGCGCGTCGCCTCGAAGCCGTCGAGCTTGGGCATCTGGATGTCCATGAACACGAGGTCGTAGTCCCGCGCCTCGCACATCGCGACCGCCTCCTCGCCGTCGACCGCGAGGTCGATCGCGTAGCCCATCTTTTCGAAGGTCCGGAGCGCGACGACCTGGTTCACGCGGTTGTCCTCGGCCAGCAGGATGCGCAGCGGCAGGCGGCTCGCGAGGTTCTTGGTGACCCGGAATTGCTCGCCCGCCGAGGTCAGCGAGCTCGTGGTCCGGAGCGTCGGGCGGCGCGCGACCTCCATGGTCGTCGTGAAGATGAACGAGGAGCCCGCGCCGAGCTCGCTCTCGACGCGGATCTCGCCGCCCATCAGCGCGACGAGCTTGGCGCAGATCGAGAGCCCGAGGCCGGTCCCGCCGTACTTCCTCGTCGTCGACGCCTCGGCCTGCATGAACGGCTGGAACAGGCGCGCCTTGGCCTCCGGCGAGATGCCGATGCCGGTGTCGCGCACCGTGAACTGCAGCTTGGACGTCCAGCCCTCGCGGGCGCGCTCCTCGACGATGAGCTCGACGCTGCCCTGGGTCGTGAACTTCACGGCGTTGCCGACGAGGTTGTTGAGCACCTGCGACAGCCGGGTCGCGTCGCCGACGACGCTCTTCGGCACGCCGCCCTGCAGCCGGTAGCTGAGCTCGAGCGAGCGCTCGCGCGCCCGCGGCGTGAACAGCCGCACCGCGTTCTCGAGCACGTCGACCAGCGTGAAGCCGCGTCGCTCGAGCTCCATCTTGCCGGCCTCGATCTTCGACAGATCGAGGATGTCGTCGATCAGCGTCAGCAGCGACTGGCTGCTGCTGTGGATCGTCTTCACGTACTCCTGCTGCTCGGTCGTGAGCTCGGTGTCGCGCAGCAGCTGCAGCATCCCGAGCACCCCGTTCATCGGGGTGCGGATCTCGTGGCTCATGTTGGCGAGGAAGCGCGACTTGGACACGCTCGCCCCCTCCGCGCGCGCGCGCGCCTTGTCGAGCGCCTCGATCTGCTCCGCGAGCTGCCCGCTCATGCGCCGGAACGCGCCGGCGAGCACGCCGGCGACGTCGGCGCCCTCGGGCAGCTCGCGCACGCCGTCGAAGTTCCCGTCGGCGACGTCCTGCATGCTCTCGGCGAGCTGCTCGACGCGCCGCGCGAGCCGCCTCGCCGCGCGCACCTGCAGCGCGAGCACGGCGATCAGCGCGAGCAGCCCGAGCGCGAACACGGTCACGTTCTCGCGGTTCGTCGAGCGCCGCAGCGCGCGGATCGACCCGCCGGCCTCGCGCTGCTGCGCGTCGAGCAGGTCCGCGCTCGCGCTGATGTGCGGGTAGACCTGCTCGTACTCGAGCGCGTTCTGGGCGATCACGAGCTCGCGCTCGAGCACCGCGCTCATCAGCTCGGACACCTGGCTGCGGTAGGCCGCGAGCGACTCGCCGATCTCGCGGCGGTGCGGCGCGAGGTCCTCGCGACGATCGAGCGCGTCGGAGATCAGATCGATCGTCTTGATCAGCGTGCCCGCGACCGTCCCGTTCAGCGATTGGCTGTAGTCCCGCTCGAGCAGGCGCGCCCGCGTGAACGCGACCGTCAGCGAGGCGTCCTTCGTCGCGGTGATCGCCGCGTCGACCTCGCGCTCGCGCGCGCGCAGCACGGGCAGCAGGCCCTGGTCGGCGCCGTACTGCAGCCCCAGCCGCCCCTGGAGCGCGCCGGTCTTGGCGACCGACTCGGCGTAGCGGTCGAGGGTCGCGCCCAGCAGCACCGCCTGCTCGCGCAGCGCCGGGATGTTGAGCGTCTCGGCCTCGCGTTGCAGGCGACGCGCCATCGCGCGCGCGCGCGCGACCTCCTCGCGGTAGCTCGCGAGGTGCCCCGGCTTGTGCGTGTCGACGAGCGTGCGCTCCTCGAGGCGCGCGCCGAGCAGCGCGCGCTGCATGTCGCCCAGCGCGCGCGACGATCGCAGCAGGTCGTCCTGGCGCTCGAGCAGCTCATCGAGCGCGCGGTGGTTTCGTCGATCCAGCAGCGCGAGCGCGATCAGCATGAGGAGCGCGACCGCAGCCAGCGGGATGATCTCGCGGACGAGTTTCATCCTCTGGTTCAACGCTCAGGGCTCCTGGGATCTCCGGGACTGCGAGCTCCCGGCCTGGGGTGATGGAACGTGCTCGTCGCGCGACGCGTCACGCGCCAGCCGCCGGCGAGCTCACGGGGTGCCCTTGATCTCGCGCGATCGAAGCTCGCGCGCGCGGATCTCGAGCGATGGAATCTCGAGCGATCGAATCTCGAGCGCTCTCGCGTCGACCCTCTCGACGTCGCCGCGAGCGTCGACGAGGGGTCGCGGCGCCGCCGCGTTGGTCGGCCGGCCGCTCGACGGTCGAGCGGCCGCGCCGCGCGAGCGCGTGGGCGGCCGTGAGGTGGAGCGACGAGTGGTGCATCAGGCCTTCCGGCGGGCTGCGCTCCGTCGCGGCGCCGACCGACGTCGAGCGCGCGCGGACAGCCAACCATGCTCGGGAAAGCTTGCCGGAAGACGACGTGGTTTTCAGCCGTCTCGACGCCGCGCGCCGTCGCGCGGCGAGCTTCGCGCTCCGCGAGGGCTGTCTACGGAGACATGTTCTATGATTCGCCGCGCTCGCGAACGCGCGGCGCCGAGTCGTGCGATTCGGCGCCGCGCGTCCGGCACGGTTACGCCCGGGCTACTCCGGGACGACGCAGTAGCCGACGTTCGCGTACTGCGGCGGGATGTCGTCCGCGGGCCAGACCGACACGCACTGCTCCATCGCCTCGGCGCAGGGGTCGGGGTCCGTGATGTCGCAGATCGGCGTGCAGCAGTCCGTGCCGGGGCAGCCGACGAGCACGTCGGACGACTCGCACGCGAGGCCGGGCTTGCAGCCCTGGACGACCTCGCACGGGTCCCCGTCGTTGCCGCCCGCCTCGTCGTAGCCCTCGACGATGCACACGAAGATCCCGGCGGAGAGGATCGGGTAGCAGCCGTGCTTGTTCGGGCAGTCCTGCACGAGCGGGTCGCACTCGACGTCGCAGAGCGGGAGCGCGCCGTCGTTCCAGCCGTAGCACGTCCCGTCGCAGGTCGCGGGGTTGTCGACATCGCACAGCACGACGCACACGCCGTCGCCCTCGGAGCCGCTCGTCGGCCCGTGGCAGAACAGGCCCTTGGCGCAGTCGTCGGTGTCGTTCATGCGGACGCAGTCGTCGCCGAACTGCTTGGCGCCGCTGTCGGGCACGCAGTGGGTCGCGTCGACGCAGCAGGCGTTCTCCTCCTTTACGTAGGGCGTGCACTTCTCGCCGTCCGGGCAGTCCTGCTTGCCCGGATCGCAGTCGATGTTGGGGTTGGGCCCGGTGCCGGTCGTCGACGTCGGGTCGTCGGTCCCCGTGGTCGCGGCGTCGCTCGTCGCGCCCGCGCTCGTGGTCGCGCCGGTCGAGCTCGCGCTCTGGGTGCCGCTCGCGCTGTCGGTGCTCGACTGCGTGGCGGCGCTGTCCGAGGCGCTCATTTGATTCGAGCTGTCACCACAGCCAGGCGCGAGCGCGAGCGCGGTGAGCAGCGCGCCCGCCGTGAGAAAGCGTGATTCGGTCCATCTGTTCAGCATGAGTCGCTTGTCCTCCATCGTGGCTGGGCCGGGTTGTCCCCTCCCGGCGTGTCCATGACCCATGCTCATATCTGAGCGGCGCGGAAAACGCCACTCGCGAGCTGAAATCGCGCCAGGCGCTCGGGCGGCTGGTACGATGACGAGTGGCGTGGATTCACACGATCAGTCCAGAGGCGGCCGAGGGCCTGCTCAAGCGCATCTACGCGGACGCGATCAAGCGCGCCGGTAAGGTGTTCAACGTCCTCCGCATCCAGAGCCTGTACCCGCGCGCGCTGCAGCGCTCGACTCAGCTCTACCTCGAGCTGATGCACGGCGACGGCCCGCTGCGCCGGGCGCAGCGCGAGCTGATCGCCACCGCGGTCTCGCGCGCGAACGCGTGCGCGTACTGAACTCGCGCGCACGGTGACGACCTCCGGGTTGAGGTCGCGGGCGACGAGGAGTACCGAGGGACAGACGTCGACGCGCTCGTCGACGCGGTGATGACCGACTACCGCGCGGCCGCGCTCACGCGCGCGGATCGGGCGATGCTCGACTACGCGAGCAAGCTGACGCTGCGCCCCGGCGAGGTCACGCGCGACGACGTGGAGCGCCTGCGCGCGGCGGGCTTCGACGACGCCGCGATTCACCACGTCGCGCAGATCACCGCGCTGTTCGCCTACTACAACCGCGTCGTCGACGGGCTCGGCGGCGCCGCCGAGCCCGAGTGGTGAGCGCGCGCGGCTACATGCGCATCTTGAGGACGTAGCGCAGGATCACCTGGCTCTCCTTGTAGAGCAGGTACTCGCTCTGCGTGAACGAGCTGCGCGCGCGGCCGGACATCTTGATCGGGTTGCCCTGCGGGACCACGACCTCGCGGCCGTCGATCTTGATCGTGATGTCGTGCTTGGGGTCGGGCTCCGTGTGCCCGAGCGCGACGACGCTGTGGAAGCCCCGCGGCGCGGCCTTGAGGCTCGAGTTGTCGCGCTGGATGTGGTTCTCCTTCCCGAGCGCCGCCTCGGCCAGGAACATCACGCCGATGTTGCCCGCGCGGCCCACGTACCACGAGGACTTGTTCTGTTCGGACGCGAGGTAGATCCCGCGACCGACGCGGCCGCCCGAGTGCGGCATGATGCGCAGCCCGCTGCCGCAGATCGCCGCGACGACCGCGACGTTGGTCCCGTGCCACAGCAGCTTGCGGTTGTCGAGATCGTCGTGGGCCGCGTAGCGCTTGGCGGCGCCGTGGCGGTTGAGGCGGAACGCGTCGATGATCGTGTCCTTGCGCGAGAGGCGGGTCGACTTGAGGTACTTGTCGATCCACGCGAACTCGTCGGACTTCGCGCTGACCGGCTCGAGGTCGGCCTTGAGCGTGCCGTACTTCTGGTCGAGCGGGTTCGGCGGGAGCTTGGCGCTCGTGGACGCGGCCTCGGTCTTCTTCTCCATGCCGAGCGCCAGCTCGATGTCCGAGAGCACGTTGAGCATGTCCATCTTCTTCTGGAGCATCTCCATCGTGTGGATGATCGGCGGCACGCGGCGCCCGAAGGCGTGCGGGATCAGCGTGTAGAAGCGCGAGCTCAGGCCCGCCAGCGTCGCGCTGGCCTTGTTGCCCTCGATCGCCTCCTGCAGCTCCTCGAGCACCTCGAAGCCGAGCGAGACCTGCTTCTTGCTCAGCTTGCCCAGCGGCATCTTCTTCGTGTCGATCTCGAAGTCCGCCATCGCGCGCGTGAACATGTTCTTGTTGAAGATGAGCTCGATGAACTCCTGCGTCGCCTTCGGCAGCGTGGACGCGGCGAAGCGCGGCGACGTCTTGACCTTCGGGCGGCTCGCGTCCGCGGCGCGCAGCTTGTCCTCGATCTCCTGCGTCTCGGCGTCGTCGGCGTCGCCCTCGACCTCGATCAGCGTGTACTTGCCGGCCTTGGCCTTGAAGTTGCCGCGGTCGCTCCACTTGTTGGAGGTCTTGCTCTTGAACTTCTTCTCGAACTCGGCGATGGCGCCGTCGAGGCTCGAGGGCCCCTTGAGCGCGTTCTGGCCGTTCTCGCCGACGCGGCCCCAGCGGTTCCAGACGTAGTGCTTGCCGCCGCTCTCGATCAGCTGGATGACGTAGAACTTGTTGTTGTTGGCGCCGATGTTGGTCTGGTTCAACATCGCGTCGTAGTCCTCGTGCACGCTCGCCTTCGACGCGATCGGGCACAGCTTGTCGACCGAGGCGACGCGCTTCTTGGCGCTCGCCGCCGGCGCGCTCGCGGAGCTCTTCGCGCTCGCGGTCTTCTTCTTGGCGGCTTTCTTCTTGCTCGAGGTCTTGCTCGCGACCTTCTTGCTCGCGGCCTTCTTGGTCGCCTTCTTGGTGGTCGTCTTCTTGGCGGCTTTCTTCGCCGTGGTCTTCGTCTTGCTCGCGGTCTTCTTCTTCGCCATCGTGGACCTCTCCGTGCGCGTACCGAGAGTGGATTCGCTAGGGGGGCCGTTTGTCAATACACCCGTCGCCCGCGCCGGATGGTGGGGTCCGCGCGGGCGCGCGAAAATCGACGGCGCCCCCTCGATTCACGCGACTCAGAAGCTCGCGTCGGGGTGCTCGTCGAGCGCGGGCGGCCGTCGATAGCCGCCGATCGGCGTGCGAGAGAACCGCAGCGGGCTGCGGATACACGGGGTGCGCCCGTCGTCCATGGTCGTGAACAGCGAGCGCGCGCGCGCCTGCGGGTCGTCGGCGAGCTCGGCGAGGTCGTTGATCGGGCCGAACGGGAAGCCGCCGCCCTCGAGTCGCTCGAGCCACTCCGCGCGGTCGCGCGTCCGCAGGCGCGCCTCGATCGCGGCGACCAGCGCCTCGCGGTGCCGCAGGCGGGCCTCGCCGGTCGCGTAGCGCGGGTCGTCCGCCCAGCCCTCGCCGAGGCGCGCGGCGAAGCGCCGGAACTGCTCGTCGTTGCCGATCGCCACGCAGAGCGGGCGGTCGCGCGTGGCGAAGCTCTGGTAGGGGACGATCGTGGGGTGCGCGTTGCCCATGGGCCTGGGGACCTCGCCGGTGGCGAGGAAGTTCATGCCGACGTTGGCGAGCCAGCTCGCCTGCGTGTCGAGCAGCGCGAGATCGACGCGCTGACCGAGGCCGCTGCGCTCGCGCTCGTGCAGCGCCGCGAGGATCGCGATGACGGCGTAGAGCCCCGTCGTGAGGTCCGCGATCGCGACGCCCGCCTTCGTCGGCGTGGTCGCGTCGGGCCCGGTGATGCTCATGAGCCCGCCCATCGCCTGGATCAGCGCGTCGTAGCCCGGGCGCCGCGCGTAGGGGCCGGTCTGCCCGAAGCCGGTGATGCTGCAGTAGATGATCCGCGGGTTGAGCTCGGCGACGCGCGCGTGGTCGAGCCCGAACCGCGCGAGCCCGCCGACCTTGAAGTTCTCGATCAGGACGTCGGCCTCGCGCGCCAGCGCGGTCACGGCCTCGAGATCCTCGGGGCGCGAGAAGTCGAGCGCGCGCGCGCGCTTGTTGCGATTCGCGGTCAGGTAGTACACGGCCTCGCCGTCGTGATAGGGCGGGCCCCAGCGGCGCGTGTCGTCGCCGCGCGGGTGCTCGACCTTGATCACGTCGGCGCCCATGTCCCCGAGGATCTGCGCGGCGTACGGCCCGGCGAGGATCCGCGAGAGGTCAAGGACGCGCAGCCCGGCGAGCGGCGGCGGGGCGGCGCCCTCGGCGGGCGCGGTGCGGTGTGCGTGGCTCATGGCGCGGAGAGTACACGCGTCGCGCTCGCGCGGCGGTCAGCGTCCGCGGTCGCGTCGCCGGGGGACACGCGCCGTCGGGCGTCGCGAGTCGGGCCGCGCCGTGTTGACGCGGAGTTCGAACGAATGTACGCAGTGTGTTTACATGTCTTAAGAGACACCTTCATTCGATGATGCGCGGGCTCGCCACACTCGGCACGATCTGCGGCGCGTCGCCACGCCGCATCTCGTGCACGCGCGCGCGCGCGCGGGCCTGCCCCGCAGCCGCTCGAAAACCATCGTTCGCAAATTGCGATCGAAGCCCACCAGGCGCGGACTTGTTGCACGATCGAGGGATGCGGCTCACGTCACGGGATTCATCGGACTCGAGCGCCGCCGCGTGGCGAGTGCTCCTGCAGCGCTTCGTCCACATGTTCGCCGGGACCGCGCCAGGCGTGAGCGCGGGCACCCTGCAGATCGTGGTGCGGCCCTTCGAGTGGGATGTCGGCAACCCCGCGTACGGCCCCTATCTCGAGTGGACGCTCGCGGCGTCGATCCCCGCGTGGGGCCACTACGTGACGCTCGGCGCCGCGCCGCGATATGTCTACGAGGGCTACCGCGACGCGATCGAGCACGGCTTCCCGCTCCCCGCGAGCGCGCGTGAATTGCGTCTGGCGGAGTGCACGAATGAAATTCGCTGGGCCGCGCGCGCTCCCTCGCCGGACGTGAAGGTCGACGGCATGGGCGTGCCCGGCTTCTCGTATGAGCCGTCGCCGCGCGAGTGGCTCGCGCGCGCGCGCCTCGGCGAGCACGACCCCGTGAGCTTCCGGGTGGACGCGCGCTCGGTGCAGTACGACGCGCGTCGCAGCGCGTTCACGGGCGCCCCGGGGCCCGAGGGGCTCGGCTTCCTCGCCGTCGCCAACGCGGCGACGAGCCGCGCGATCGAGGCGTTCTCGCGGGAGCCCGCGCCCTCGGTCGTGCTCTCGGCGAGCGCCTGCTCGCTGCTCCGCGTCTCGCCCAACGCGTGGTACGACGACGCGCTGGTCCGCGAGCACGCGCGACGCATGCACCCGATCGTCGGTCGCGAGCGCGAGCCCGGGGCCGGCTGGTGGGGCCCCCGCGGGCTGCTCGGCTCGATGACCAGCGGCTTCATCCTCGCGTACAAGCCGCGCGCGGAGCTGCTCGTCAGCGCAGAGACCCACGCGGAGATCCAGGCCTACCGCGGCCGCGCGCGGCAGCTCTCCGTCGGCCCCTGCCTGTTCCACCTCGGCGAGCCCGGCGAGGGCGAGGTCGAGGTCGAGGCGCGCCGCGACGGTCGCGTACGGTACACCTGCCAGTCCCGCAGCGAGGTGCCGCAGGTCGTCGGCGCGAGCGCGCGGGTGCTGGGCGATCCGAGCTACGTCTCGCGCGAGACGTCGCGACCGCTCACGCGCTCGCTCGCGCCGTAGACACGCGCCGTAGACACGCGCCGTAGACACGCGCCGTAGACACGCGCGCGCGGGCGGACGGGCCGCGCGCTCGAGCGCGTGTAGCTGCACGCGACTCGCGGTCGCCGTGTCCAGGAAGCGCGCGCGGGCGCGCGCGCTTCATGTGACAGGCGGGTCTCGTAGAATATCACAGAACGCGGTTTAGATACAGATTGTGTTAATTTCGCCGCTCGAGTACACGTCCGGCGACGGGTGCGTGATCGCGCGGTCACGTCGCCCTCCAGGCAAGGGACGACACGAGCATGAGCAGAGCACAGGCGCGATATCAGGCGATTCGTACAGCCCAGACGTGGACCGAGCGGTTCGAGGGCGGACGCGTCGCGAGCCCCCCCGTCGATCAGATCTTCGGCAGCAACGTGTTCGGTCTGCGGACCATGCGCGAGCGCCTGCCGAAGGCGACCTACACCGCGATCGTGTCGACGATCGAGCGCGGCAAGCCGCTCGCGCGCGAGGTCGCCGACATCGTCGCGGCGGCCATGAAGGACTGGTCGATCGAGCAGGGCGCCACGCGCTTCACCCACTGGTTCCAGCCGCTGACGGGCACGACCGCGGAGAAGCACGACTCGCTGATCGTCCCCGACGGCCAGGGGCACGTGCTCTACAACCTGTCCGGCGCCGACCTCATCCAGGGCGAGCCCGACGCGTCGAGCTTCCCCTCGGGCGGTCTGCGCGCGACCTTCGAGGCGCGCGGCTACACGGCGTGGGATCCGACGAGCCCGGCGTTCATCGTCCGCGGCGAGAACTCGGCGACGCTGTGCATCCCGACGGTCTTCGTGTCCTGGACGGGCGAGGCGCTCGACAAGAAGACGCCGCTGCTGCGCTCCTGCGAGGCGCTCAATCACCACGCGCAGCGCATCCTCACGCTGTTCGGCACCAGCGAGGGCGTGAGCCGCGTGGTGACGACGCTCGGCTGCGAGCAGGAGTACTTCCTCGTCGACCGCGACATGTACCACGCGCGCCCGGACCTCGTGTCCTGCGGGCGCACGGTCTTCGGCGCGAAGCCGCCGAAGGGCCAGCAGCTCGAGGATCACTACTTCGGCTCGATCCCCGCGCGCGTGCTCGCGTACATGTCCGAGGTCGAGGAGGAGCTCTACCGCCTCGGCGTGCCGGTCAAGACGCGCCACAACGAGGTCGCGCCCGGGCAGTACGAGGTCGCGCCGCTGTTCGAAGAGGCCAACGTCGCCTGCGACCACCAGATGGTGCTGATGGAGACGCTGCGGCGCGTCGCGCCGCGCTACGGCTTCGCGTGCCTGCTGCACGAGAAGCCCTTCGCCGGGATCAACGGCTCGGGCAAGCACTGCAACTGGTCGATGGCGACCGACACGGGCGTCAACCTGCTCGACCCGCGCGACGACACGCACACGAACATGCAGTTCCTCGTGTTCCTGTGCGCGGTCATCCGCGCCGTCGACGTGCACGCCGACATCCTGCGGGCCTCGATCGCCAGCGTCGGCAACGACCACCGGCTCGGCGCCAACGAGGCGCCGCCGGCGATCATCTCGATCTTCCTCGGCGACATGCTCACCGACATCATCAACCAGCTCGAGCGCGGCGCGCCCAAGCGCACGATCAAGGGCGGCGCGATCGATCTCGGCGCGCGCACGCTGCCCCGGATCCCGCGGCACTCGGGCGATCGCAACCGCACGAGCCCGTTCGCGTTCACGGGCAACAAGTTCGAGTTCCGCGCGGTCGGCTCGTCGACCTCGGTCTCGTGGCCGGTGACCGTGATCAACACGATCGTCGCCGAGTCGCTCGACGTCGTCGCCACGCAGCTCGAGAAGGCCATGGGCAAGCGCCCGACCGAGGCCAAGCTGCTCGCGGCCGTCGGCCGCCTGCTCAAGCAGATCATCAAGGATCACAAGCGCGTGATCTTCAACGGCGACAACTACAGCGCCGAGTGGCACGCCGAGGCCGCCGAGCGCGGGCTGCCGAACCTGGCGACCGTCGCCGACGCGCTGCCGGTGCTGAAGCTGCGCCGCGCGGTCGCGCTGTTCAAGAAGTACAAGGTGCTGTCGCCCTCGGAGCTCGACAGCCGGCTGCACATCCAGCTCGAGGCGTACATCAAGCGCCGCCAGATCGAGTCGGAGGAGATGGTGCAGATCGGGCGCACGATGATCCTGCCGGCCGCGCTCGAGTATCAGCGCCGCCTCGCCGACACCGTCGTCAAGACCCGCGCCGCCGGGGTCGAGTGCGACGCCGACCAGGAGGCGCTCGAGAGCTTCGTCGGCTTGGTCCAGGACTTCCGCGCGGCGCTCTCGGCCCTCGAGGTCGCCAACGGTCACGAGGACGAGCCGATCAAGCACGCGCGCGCGATCGCGCGCAAGACCTTCCCGCTGATGGAGGCGCTGCGGCTGGCCACCGACGCGCTCGAGGGGCAGATCGAGCACAGCCTGTGGCCGCTGCCGAGCTACGACGAGCTGCTCTCGATCCGCTGAGCGCGTGTTCGCGCGCGCGACATGAGGACGCCGCCCCCTGGGGCGGCGTCCTTCGTGGTGCCGGTCGCTATCGCGCGCTGGGCCCGAGGCGCGTCAGCCAACGGCCGGCGAGCGCGAGCGGGATGAAGGTCACGAGGTTGATCACCGCGAACCAGGTGGGGTGCGGAATTGAGCGCAGGTTCAAGATCGCCGCGATCGTCAGCACCGCGCCGAGGATCAGCGTCGGCGTGCGGGCCTGCCGGGGCGTGGCGACGCGCGCGGTGACGTATCCGCCCATCAGCGAGCCGACCGCGTAGCCGAGCAGGACGAGGACGAGCGCCGTCTGCGGGAGCGTCGCGATGTAGGCCTCGAGGTCCGCCGGGTCGCCGAGGTCGAGGCCGGGCGGCGGGGGGTACATCGCGCCGCTCGTCGCCTGGAAGAGCATGAAGAAGACGAACGCGACGAGGAGGCCGAGGACGATCGCGAGGATACGGCGTGCCATGGCGGCAGATTCGAACGCGGGTCCTTGTATCGTCAAGCGCCCCGAGGAATTTGCCGGGACGCGGGCGCCGCGGCGGCGGAGGCCGCCGAGACGGTGTTTACGGCCGCGAGCGTGATCGACTCTCGGCGCGCGCCGCCGTCACTCGCGCCGCGACCTCGCGGCCAGCGAGGGCACCTGGACCACGCGATCTTCCTCCTGACACCAGGCGCTGAGCGATCCTCCGTAGACGCAGGCCGAGTCGAGCCCGAGGGTCCGCCGCCCGCGGTAATGCCCGCGCCAGGCCCAGTGGCCGTGCACGACCAGCGCGTCGCCCCGGTACAGCTCGTCCCAGGGCCGAAACGGCGCGGGGCAGTCCTCCGGCGCGCGATCGAAGCGCGAGCGCTCGCCGTCTGGCGTGCAGCAGCGGACGCGCGTCGCGAAGCTCACGTCGGGGTGCTCGAGCCAGGCGTCGTCGTGCGCGCCGCCGTTAACGCGGGCCGCGACCTCCGGGAGCTGATCGTGCCAGCGGGGGTCGAGGCCGGCGTGCACGGCCCAGACGTCGTCGACGCCCTCCCCGCCGGGCTGGTGCGCGAGCACGGGGAGGCCCCGCAGCCGCGTGAGCAGCTCGTCGCCGTCGTGCGCGTCGTACAGCGCCTGCAGCGTGTCGCGTTTTCGCGGCCAGACGCCCGCGCGGGCCAGCAGCGCGTAGACCTCGTGGTTGCCCAGGACGCCGCGCCCGCCGACATCTCGCCACAGCCGGAGCGTCGCGAGCGAGTCCGGGCCGCGGTTGATCAGGTCACCGAGGCACCATAACTCATCCCGCGCCGGATCGTAGCGGATCTCCACGAGCAGACGATCGAACTCGCGCGCGCACCCCTGAATGTCCCCGATGTACCACCGCACAGGCGCAGCGTATCAAATCCGCGCGCAGGACCGCGCACAACAACGCGTGGGCTTCGGTACGATGGGCGTGCGGCATGCTGACCAAAGCACGGAAGATGGTGAGACAAGTTGTTCACGGACTGCTCGACAGCGCGGCGGGACACGCTCCGAGCGGACTGCGTCGCGCGGTCGAGGCTCGCACCGCGCTCCTGTGCGGCGCGAGCGAACGCGTGGGCACGCAGGCGGAGCTACCGCGCGAGCTCTCGCGCTACGTCGACACCATCGCGCTGCACGCCTACAAGGTCAGCGACGCTGACGTCGAGATGCTGAAGTCAGCGGGCTACAGCGAGGATGAGGTGTTTGAGCTGACCCTGTGCGCGGCGCTCGGCGCAGCGCTCGGTCGCTACGAGCGCGGCGTCGCGGCGCTCGATCAGGCGGCAGGCGGCCGCCAGGAGGAGATGAGCTGATGGCGAGACTCGCTGTATTTGAACATGGCTACGGCCCGCTGCAGCGGCTGCTGCTGAGCGTGATCCGCCGGCTCGTCGGCTACGTGCCTGACCCGATCCTCGTTATGTCGTATCGCCGCGTCATCTTCGGGCGTCAGTTCGCGCCGCTGCTGCACCGCGCGATGCGAAAGTCCAAGCACTGGACGGTCGCGGAGGTCGAGGTGATGGCGGCCTGGGTCGCCAAGAACAGCGGGTGCGAATATTGAATGGGTGATCACGCCGCGGTCGCGGCACAGACCATGGACGAAGCGCTCGTCCACTCGATCCTCGAGAACCCCACAACCGCCCCTATCAACGAGCAGTATCGTGCGACGCTGCTGATGCTCGAGCGTTTAACCAGATCGCCTGGCGACTTCGGCCCTGACGACATCGCGCCGGTGCTCGCCGCCGGCGTCGAGCCCGACGCGATCGAGGAGGCGATGCTCGTGCTGTTCGTCTTCAGCCTGATCCTGCGCTTCGTCGAGTCCTTCGGCTTCCCGAGCCGCACGGCCGAGGAGCGCAAGTCGCTGGCGAAGAACCTGATGCGGCTCGGCTACGCGCTGGCCGCGGTCCCGGGCGGGTCACGCCCGGGCGAGCGCCCGTACGAGCGCGTCGCCGCCGATCACGGGTCGATCAGCGCGCGCGGGTAGGCGATGCCGAACACGCCGAGGCACATCTCGTCGAGCGTCTCGTCGCCGAGGTACACGTCGACCGGCGCGTCGAGGCCGCGCTCGTCGAGCGCCTCGACGACGTACGGGTTCGACATGCTGTTGTTGTAGGTGCAGCGGAAGTACAGCAGGTCGCCCGCCTTGAAGCTCGGGAGCTGCTCGAAGGGCGCGTCGTAGGCGTAGCCGCGCTGCCACTCGAAGCTGTAGTGCGGCGTCTGCAGCAGGCACTCCTTCTCGGGCTGCAGGAGCCCCGGGTCGGGGCGCTGGATGCCGAGCAGCATGTCGACGCCGACGTAGTGCATGTGCGACGCGACCGACCAGATCTTGATCTCCGGGATCCCGCCGTCGACCTCGTAGAACATCTCCTCGGTGTGCGCGGCGGCGCCGGCCGGGATGCGGAACTCCTTGCCGTTCTCGTCACCTGGCCCTGGGAGCAGGTTGTAGCCTTCGAAGTTGCCGATCAGGAACAGCTCGGAGACGTTGTCCGGCTGCCCCTCGTACCACTTCAGCGCGAGCGCGGTGCCCGGGTCGGGCTCGACGCCCGCGCCCGTCGGGTGATAGTGGATGTTGACGATCAGGCGGCTGCCGGCGGCGAGCCTGAACGCCGCGTTCTCGGGCGGGAGGCTGGGGTGCGCGCCCGGGGCCCAGGCCGCGATCAGCTGGTCGCCCTGGATCCCGCCGCCCGGGCACTCGTACCAGCCGTCCTCGCCGGCGGCCTGCTCGCTCGAGCCGTTCTCGTCGGTGAACACCAGCACGTGGTGGACGATCTCGTCGTTGCCGGGCACCACCTGCAGCGCCGCGAGGTAGCGGTCCTCCTCGAGCTGCGGGTCGAGCACGAAGCAGAGGAACCTGTCCGAGGTGCCCTCGATCTCGACGCCGGACTTCGGCGTGAGCGTCACGTCGGCGTCGGTGAGCTCGATCGACGGGCGCTCGGGCACGGTCGCCGCCGCGTTCGGGTCGCCCTCGGGCGCCTCCGCCTCGGCCCACTCGCGCAGCAGCGCCTTGTCCCCGTCGGGGAGCCGCGCGTCGTGCTTGAACGGGAAGCGCGGCTGGCACTCCTCGGTCTCGTCGGCGCCGTAGGGCGGCATCTCGCCGGACTCGACCGCCGCGGTGAGCAGCGTCGCCCAGGGCGCGGCCGCCTCGTAGCTGTCGAGCGCGAACGGGGCGATGCCGCCGTCGCGGTGGCAGCCGCCGCAGCGGCTGACGACGATCGGCGCGACGTCCTGGTACCACGTCGGCGCGTCGACGAGCTCCTGCGACGTCGTCTCGCCGGGATCCGCAGTGGGATCCTCTCCGGTCGCCTCGGTCTCGTTCGCGGTCTCGCCCTCGCTGCCCTGCGGATCCCCGGGCGCGCACGCGGAGGCCGCGAGCCCGGGCGCGACGAGCAGCGCGAGCAGGAGAGCGGGGCGTGACGCGGGGACGGTGCGCTTGGAGCTGAACACGGCGCGGACACGGTACCGCAGATCGCGGTCGGCGACGCGCGCGGGCGCGCGCGCGTCGTCGTGCGTGAGCGCGCGCCGCGTGACGGTCACGTCACGGCGAGGCCACGGGGAGCTCGGCCTCGAGCGACGCGAAGGTGTACGTGTTCTGCCCGTGGTTGTGGAGGTGGAAGTACAGCGGGGTGCCGGCCGGCGCCATTACCCCGGCGGTGAGCGCGTCCTCGGAGAACACCATCGCCGGGCCGGGGATCTGGATCTCGCGCTCCCAGATGATCGCGTCGCCGAGCTGCACCGCGACGTGGGCCGTCGCGGGCGCCGGCGCGATCAGGTCGAAGTGGCGGAACTCGAGGCGCATGGGTGTCTCTGGAGTCAGGTCCTCGAGGACCGGCTGCACGAGCGTGAGGTAGTTGCAGCGCAGCGTGTCGACCTCGAGCGCGCCCGACTCGACGAGCCACCCGGCGACGCCGCAGTCGATCTCGTCCTCGGGCGGGCGGTGGTCGGCGAAGGGATCCTCGGCGGCCTCGGCGATCCGCCAGGCGGCGTGATCGAGGACCGTGCGCCACTCTCGAGCGACCGCGCCGTCGCTGGTCGCGTCCGAGCTCGCGGCGTCGTCGTCTCCGCAGGCGAGCGCGAGCGCGAGCGCGGGCGCGAGCGCGTGGCGGCGACGGACAGGCACGCCCGAGCATAACAAGCCGCGCGCCGCGAGCTGTGCCCGCCGGCGCCTCGTGGTATCACCGCGCTCCGCGGCCGCCGTGACGCGCAATTCCCCAGCACCCGCCCCCGCGTCCTCGCCGGCCGACGGCCCGGCGCGCGCGCTCGAGCTCCCCGCGCTGGGGGCCGCGGTCGAGGTCGTCGTCGAGGTCCCGCGCGGCGGCTTCGCCAAGCGAGACGAGCGCGGCCGGGTCGACTTCTGGTCCCCGCTGCCGTGCCCGTACAACTACGGGCGCGTGCCCGGGAGCGTCGCGCCAGACGGCGCGCCGCTCGATGTCGTGCTCCTGGGTCCACGGCGACCGCGGGGCGCCCGCGTCACCGCCGAGCTGCTCGGGATCATCGACTTCGTCGACGGCGGGCTGCTCGATCCCAAGCTGGTCGCGGCGCCAGCGGACGCCCGCGTCGCGCCGGCGTGGTCCGGGCTCGACCGCTTCTTCCGCGTGTACGCGGCCCTGAAGCGATGTTTGGCGGCGGCACGGGGGCGGCGCGGGGAGACGATGTTCCGCGGCTGGACGCGGCATCCGGTCTCACGCGGCCGAGAAGGACGGGCCGCCACCGTGAATTCGCGTCATGATGAGGTGTCTTCGCGGTATGACGAGGACGGACGATGAAGCCGCGATCGCGCGCGCGTCGGCACACCCGCGCGCGAATACCCGCGGCGAGCAGCGCAAGGATGACGAGAGATGACCAGCTCAGGCATTAGCTCCGGCTCCGGCTCCGGCTCCGGCTCCGGCTCCGGCTCGAGACCTCCGCGCGACGGCGGTCCGCGGATCCATCTCGTCGAGGGCGACGACCCCGCGCGGGACGGGCCGTACCCGGACGGTGCGCGACGCGGCGGCTGGTCGCTCGAGGACTCCTACGCCTACTGCGAGCGCCTCGCGAGCGCGCACTACGAGAACTTCCCGGTCGCGTCGCGCTTCGTGCCGGCGCCGCTGCGACCCCACGTCACGGCGGTGTACGCGTTCGCGCGCACGGCCGACGACTTCGCCGATGAGCCGCGCTACGAGGGGCGTCGCGTCGAGGCGCTGAACGAGTGGGAGCAGCTGCTCGAGCGCAGCTACCACGAGGAGGCCGAGCACCCGGTGTTCATCGCGCTGCGCGACACGGTGCGCCGGCACGACATCCCGATCACGCCCTTCCAGTGCCTGCTCACCGGCTTCCGCATGGACGTCGGGCGACGGCGCTACCGCACCTTCGACGAGCTGCGGCGCTACTGCAGCAAGTCGGCCGAGCCCGTCGGCCGGATCGTGCTCGAGATCCACGGCTACCACGATCCCGGGCTGCACCGCTTCAGCGACGACCTGTGCGCGGCGCTGCAGATCACGAACATGCTGCAGGACGTGGGCGTCGACGTCGTCCGCGGGCAGCACTACCTGCCGGACGAGGACCTCGTGTATTTTGGCGTGCGCGAGCAGGACCTCGTCGCCAAGCGCGCGACGCCGGCCTTCCGCGAGCTGATGGCGTTCTCGGTCGCGCGCGCGCGCAGCATGTTCATGCGCGGCAAGCCGCTGATCCGCCGCGTCTCGGCCGGGCTCTCGATGGAGCTCGAGGCCACGTGGCGCGGCGGCGTCGCGATCCTCGATCGCATCGAGGCCGTCGACTACGACGTGCTGCGCGAGCGCCCGAAGCTCGAGCGCCTCGACGTCGCCGGGATCGCGGTCCGCTCGCTGCTGTCCTACGGACGTCGCTTCATCCGCGGCGAGTGAACCGCGACGCGCGCGTCATGGACAGGGCGCGCGTGTCGTGACGAGCCCCGCGTCGCGAGCGATCGCCCGCGCGACACCCTGGCGCGCGCGCGGGGTCATAGTACGGACATGCATACGCCTCATCACCTATTCACTATTCGGCTCGCGCGGCGGCTCGCGCTGCCGCTCACGCTCGCGCTCACGCTCTCGGGGTGCGGCGACTCGGGCGGCGAGACGGACGCGAGCACGGGCGCGTCGACGGCCGGCACCGACGCGACCACCGAGATGTCCTCATCGACAGGTTCGACCGGCGCGAGCTCCGGCACCACCGACGCGAGCGGCACCGAGACCGTCGGCGCGACCACGAGCGGCACGACCGAGGGGAGCACGAGCGTCGGCGCGACGACCGAGGAGGAGACGAGCGTCGGCGCGACGACCGGCTTCTGCGAGATCATCCTGCCCGAGCCGCTGCCCGAGACGCTCGAGGACGCGACCGTCGGCGTGTACTACGAGGTCACGCTCTCGATGCCCGGCGTGGGCCAGGACGAGGCGCTGTGGTCGACCGACGACGCGCTGCCCGGCTGGCTCACGCTCGACCCGGACACCGGGGTGCTCTCCGGCACCCCCGACGCGCCCGGCGAGGTGAGCTTCGGCGTCCAGGGCACCGTCAAGGACGCGCCCCCCGACTGCGGCGTGCTCCCGGGCTCGCGCGCCTACACCCTCACCGTCGCGCCCTGACGCGTCACGAGCGGCTCACGCCCCGACCGCGCTCGAGCAGCTGGTCGGGGCGACAGCCCTCGATCTGATCGCGGAACACGACGTAGGTCGCGGGGCCCAGCGCCATCGCGTACAGCAGCATCCCGACGGCCGAGCACACCAGGTAGAGCCCGAGCGCCTCGAGCGCGATGACGCTGAGCAGCAGCCAGCCGATGACGAACGCGAAGATCGGGATGATCGCCGCGAACGCGATCGCGTAGCGGTTGTTCGCCGTCAGCGACCAGCTGCGCCGCAGCGCCCCGATCGCGCTCGTCTCCTCGACCAGCACGATCGGGATCCCGAGCGAGAGGCCGAGCGCGAAGCGGATCGAGTAAAAGAGGATCGTCACCATCCCCGCGACCACGAACGCGAGCCCCGCGAGGCCGGGCAGGAAGCCGCCGACGAGGAACACGAGCCGCAGCGCGAGCACGGCGACGATCAGCACGCCGAGGAAGTACAGCGTCGTCAGGCCGGTCACCGCGATCACGGTCTTGAGGTTCACGAGCCCGCGCCGCAGGAACTCGAGCAGCAGGCGCTTGGGCGCGCGGTCCGAGCTGGCCTCGATCGTCGCGCCGACGAGCGGGCCCTGGAACAGCAGGCTGACGCCCCAGCTCATCATCCCGGAGACCGCGACGCCGAGCCAGGCGGCCATGGGTGTCCGATCGAACAGGCCGCCGAGGTGCTCGACGAGGCTGCCGAGCTGCTCGCCGAGCCGCGCGCCCACGAGCTCGACGCCGAAGCTCGCCAGCGCGAGCACGATCAGCACGTGCGGCTTGCGCACGAGCACCAGCACGGCGAGCTTTACGATGTCGAGCGGCCCGACCGTGCGCTCGGGCTCGGGCGTCATCAGGTACTCGAGGTCAGCCTGCGGCTGATCCTGCGGGGCGCCCCACGGCGACGCCGGGGCGCCCCACGGGGAGCTCGGGGGGGCGCTCTGCGGCGCGTCCGCAGCCGGCGCGGCGGGCAGGACGACCCCTTCGGGGACCAGCGGTGGATTCTCGCGCGGCGCGTCGGACATGCCCACCTCTGGTATCACGCGCCGACGACGCGGCGCCACCGGCTCGGGGTCCGACGCGCACGATCGTCGCGAGGACCTCGGCGGCGCGGCGGCGAGGGGCGCAGTAGTCTCGGGCGGCGCGCATGAGCGACGAGCGCCAGGACAGGACGAGGTCGACGACGCGGGGCCGCGCGACGCTGCGGAGCGCGGACGTCGACCTCGTGGTGATCGGCGCCGGGATCGCGGGCCTCGCCGCGACCAAGACAGCGCGGGCCGAGGGGCTGAGCGTCGCGCTGATCGAGGCCAGCGATCGCGTCGGCGGCCGCGCGCACACGGACACGGACACGCTCGGGCTGCCGTTCGATCGCGGCTGTCATTGGCTCCACAACGCGCGGCATAACCCCTTCCGCGCGCTCGCGGATCGCTGGGGCTTCGTCTACCGCAAGGCCGCGATCGAGCGTCGGACCCACCTCGGCGATCGCTGGGCGACGGCCGCGGAGGAGCGCGCGCGCGAGCGCTTCGAGGACGAGGCCAGCGCGCGCATCGACGCGGTCGGAGCCGCCGGGCTCGACGTGCCGGCGAGCGAGCCGCTCGCGGCGCTGCGCGAGCGCGCGTCGCCCTGGGAGCCCGTGTTCACGCGCTTCTTCACCGCGGTCATGGGCGCGCCGCCCGAGCGCTGCTCGAGCCTCGACTTCTACAACTATGAGGACGGCGGCGACTACCCGGTGCGCGACGGGTTCGGGACGCTCGTCGCGCGCTACGCCGAGGGGGTCGACGTCAGCCTCGAGACGCCCGCGCGCGCGCTCGACTGGTCGGGCGCGGGCGTCGTCGTCGACACGCTGCGCGGGCGGATCACCGCGCGCGCGGCGATCGTGACCGTGCCGACCTCGGTGCTCGCCGCCGGCGTGATCCGGTTCACGCCGCAGCTGCCCGCGTGGAAGCTCGCGGCGATCGACGGGTTGCCCATGGGACATACCAACAAGATCGCGCTGAAGTTCGACCGCGACGTCCTCGGCGAGGACTTCGGCGTGCCGGAGAACGCGGCGCTCGAGCTCCGCCCGGGCGCGCCGCAGGTGCCGGGCTTCGAGCTGCGGCCGTTCGGGCGCGCGCTCGCGATCGCGCACGTCGCCGGGTCGCTCGCGCAGGAGCTCGAGCGCGCCGGCCCGCTGGCGATGGTCAGTTTTGCCCGCGACCAGCTGCGGATCGCGTTCGGGTCGAAGGTGCAGGAGCGCCTCGTCGCCCACGCGACGACCGCGTGGAGCTCGGCGCCGTGGACCCTCGGCGCGTTCTCGACCGCCGCGCCCGGGCGCGCCGCGGCGCGCGAGGAGTACGCGCGACCGCTCGCGGAGCGGCTGTTCTTCGCCGGTGACGCGGCCTCGGTCGACGCCTTCGGCTCGGCCCACGGCGCGCTCGAGTCAGGGATCACCGCCGCGCGCGCGGCGATTGACCGCGTTCGTCTGTTGTAGGCACACCTACGCTGCGGGTCGCCTCGTCGCGCGCTGTAGCGACGCTCGCGGGCCGCGTGCTATGACGAACAGGACGGAGAGCGCCAACCGCCGCTCCGCCAAAGAAGCCGCGCACATGATGAGACTCCGACGCTCCCTCGCTGTCCTGCTGACGACCGCCGCGCTCGCGGGCCTGCCCGCCTGCTCGCAGATGAAGGTCCAGACCGTCTACGACCAGCGCGTCGACTTCAGCGGCTACACGTCGTGGGCGTGGGCGACCGAGGAGGCGCTGCTGATCAACGACGGCTCGCTCAACCCGCGGATCTATAACGAGACCAACGAGGGGCTGATCCGCGGCGCGATCGAGCGCGAGCTCGGGCACCGCGGCATGGTCAACAAGGCGCCCGACGACGCTGAGGCGCAGCTCGTGCTGTTCTTCACCGTCACGACCGACAAGATGATCGAGATCGGCGGGCTCGGGACCAACCCCTACAACCTGCAGTGGAGCGAGGACGTCGCGAGCCGCGAGCGGACCAAGGGCACGCTGACCATCGGCGTCTTCGATCGGGCCTCGCGCAAGCAGGTCTGGAGCGGCTGGGCGTCGAAGCCGCTGACGCCGGGCGAGGACGCCAAGGTCGTCATCGACGCGGCGGTCGGCAAGATCCTCGAGGGCTTCCCGCCGAAGTAGCCGCGCCGCTCAGTGCACCCGCAGCAGCCCGGGGCGCGCGGCGCCGGTGCGCAGCAGCTCGAGCGCGCGCCGCAGCTGCGGCGGCTCGAGCGGCGGCGCCGTCGGGACATGATTGAAGAGCCAGGCGCACGCGTCCGCGAGCGCGCGCGCGCGGTGCGTCCCGCCTGCGCATGAGAACAGCTCGTAGGGGCGCGCGCTCGGGGGCGAGGGGGC
This sequence comes from Myxococcales bacterium, assembly GCA_020633295.1. GTDB lineage: Bacteria > Myxococcota_A > Polyangia > Nannocystales > Nannocystaceae > JACKDW01. The sequence goes on from JACKDW010000003.1 coordinate 697,813, forward strand.
GAGCAGCGAGCTGCCCGTGGCGCAGTGCCACAGCTGCAGCGCGTCGTCGGCGAGCCCGTCGGCGCCGGGCCAGCGGCGGATCTGCCACAGCCCGAGCCAGCGCGCGAGCTGTCGCCCGCGCGGGTCGTGGCGCGGCGGCACGACGGCGCCTGGCGGCAGCAACGGTGGATCAATCGTCACAATAGAAGCTTGTCATAAATGAAATCGATTTTCAAATTCAAACTAAAGACGGCGCGAGTGGGGACGCGTCTGCATTGCAGGAGCCCCCGCGAACACCTCGCCTCACAGCGCGGAACCAGGTTTGTCGGCGACCGCGGGGCGCGATTCGCTACGCGCGATGCGGTACCATCGTTCGTCGAGTCCCCGCGATCGCGCGGGGGTTGGACTGGAGCCGCCGCGCGTGACCGCGAGATCGAACGATTCCATGGCCGCCGCGGGCTGGACAGGTGACCGACTCGAGCGTGTTCGTGCGGTGTACGGGCGCACGTGCGGGCAGGTCCGTTGCATCGTCCGTCACCTCGGCGTGCCCAAGGTCGCGGTCGAGGCGATCACGCGCGAGGTCTACGTCGAGGTCATGCGCCGCGGCGAGTCGCTGCAGAACATGGGCGCGACCCGCAGCTTGCTCTCGCGCGTCGCTCGCAAGATCGCCGCTCGTGAGCGCTCGCTGCCCGGCGCGCGCGCGAGCGACGGAATCCCGCCGCTCGACCCCAACGCGCCCGAGGACCAGATCCTGATCGAGGCCGCGCGCGTGCTCGAGGGCTTCCTCGCCGCCTTCAACATGGAGTCGCGCGACATCTTCATCCTCGGGACGATCGGCTCGGTACCGCCCGAGCGCATCGCCAGCGAGCTCGGGCTGCCGCGTCGCCGCGTCAAGCAGGAGCTCGACGAGCTGCGCGAGCAGTTCGCGGCCGTGGCCGCGTCGAGCTCGCTCGGCGGACCCAAGGAGCTGCTCAAGGCCTGCGTCGACGGCGAGCAGCCCGAGCCCGCGGTGATCGACGCGAGCCTGCCTGAGCTGTTGAAGGCCGTCGGCGTCCCGAGCTCCGCGCTCGCCTCGCTGAGCGGGGCGTCGGTGCCCAGCGCGCGACCGCTGCTCCCCGCGCCGCCGACCCTCGGCGGCCCGTCCTCGAGGCCAGGTCAGTCCTCCTTCGTGCCCGCGCCGCCGGTGGTCGGCCCGCCGACGTCGCGCTCGCGCGGCTCCTCGTTCGTGCCCGCGCCGCCGAAGGTCGGCCCCGAGACGTCGCGCGGCGGCGGCTCGTCGTTCGTCCCGGCGCCGCCCAAGCTCGGCAAGTCCAAGACGCAGATCGGCAGCTCCTCGTTCTCGTCGCGCGTCGGGCTCTCACCTCCTCCCGAGGCGCCGCCCGCCGTGTCGCCTCCCACGGTGACGCCGCCCACGGTGACGCCGCCCTCCGTGAGCTCGTCGCCGGTGGTGCCGGTGGTGCCGGTGGTGCCGGTGGTGCCGTCCGTGCCATCAGTGCCGCATCTGCCGTCGGTGACGCCGCCTTCGCTGTCGGTGCCGGCTGTACCGTCGGTGACGCCGCCCTCGGTGTCGCCCGCGTCGTCGCTGAAGCCGCCGGGGCTCGGCGCGGTCGGGCCGTCGGTCGCCGCGTCGCCCTCGGCCTCGCCGTCCTCGAGCGCGCGGCCGTCCTCCGCGCGGACGCGCGGGAAGACGATCCTGACCCAAGGGCCACCCTTGACGCCCGGCGTCGCGACGCCGTCGCTCGCGCCGCTGACGTCCGCCTCGACCGCGCCGGGTCGAACGGTGCTGACCGAAGGGCCACCCTCGTCGAGCTCGACGCCGTCGATGTCGTCTCGCGCGGGGCGCACGGTGCTGACCGAGGGGCCGCCCGCGGCGGCGCCGTCGATCGCGTCCTCGACGCCGTCGATGTCATCGCGCGCCGGACGAACGCTCGTGACCGACGAGCCGCCCGCGACGCCCGGCGTCAGCGGGGTCGCGCCGCCCGGCGCGTGGCGACCCGGGGCACGGTGCTGACCGAGGGCCCGCCGACGACGAGCCTGGCGCGCGCGGCTCACCCCGGTGCCGACGAAGCCGCCCGTCGGCGCGCTGGGTCGAACGGTGCTGACCGAAGGGCCACCCTCGACGCCGCGCCGGCCGGGCTTGACTGCGCCCCTGACCGCGACCTCGGGCACCGTGGTCTCGCCCGCGCCCGCCCCCCCGGCGCCGACGTCGACGACCGGCACGGTGGTGTCCTACGCGCCCGCGCCGGCCGCCCCCGTCACCGCGACCGGGACCGTGGTCTCGCCCGCGCCTGCCCCTGGGGCCATGTCATTCAGCCCCGCGCCCGCGCCCGCGCCGGCGGAGGCGCGCGGCTGGGCGCCCGTTCACTACGCGCCGCCCGAGCCAGGCGCGGGCGGCTCGCCGGCGCCGGATTACCCCTTTGGCGGGCCACCATCCGGGGCGCCCGCCGGCGCGCCGCCGAATCCCTTCGCGGGCGCGCCGCCGCCGAACCCGTTCGCGGGCGCGCCGCCGCCGAACCTGTTCGCGGGCGCGCCGCCGCCGAACCCGTTCGCGGGCGCGCCGCCCCCGAGCGTCCCGCCGCAGGCGATGGGCGCCGCCCCGGGAGCCGCGCCGGGCTACCCGTTCAGCGTCGAGCCTACTGGCCTCGCCGACGCGCCGCCGATCCCGACGCAGGGCGCTCGCTACCCGAGGGGGCCCTTCGATCCTGGGCCGCAGGCGACCTTCGACGACGTCGGCTCCTACGAGCCCGAGCGTCTGCTCGGCCGGCGCGGTCCGTCTGTCGCCACCTTCCTGCTCGGCGGGACCTTGCTCGCGGGCGTCGCGGCTGCGGCCTTCGTGTTCGGCGGCGATCTGCTCGACAAGCTGACCCTGCCCGCGGCCCCGGTCGAGGATGTCCGTGAAGAGGATGAGCCCGCTGCGGCTCCAACCGTAGATCCGCCGGCCGAGGCGACCGCCGACCCGCCGAGCGAGGCGCCCGAGACCGCGGGCTCAGGAGACGCGCCCGCCGAGTCCGCCGGCGCGACCGCTGGCGACGCGCCGTCGACCGCGGGAGATGAACCGGCCGCGAGTCCGTCACCGAGCGCGGGCGAGCCGAAGCCCGCGGTCCCCGAGCCGGCCCCCGTGAAGCCGAGCGGCGGGACCACGACGAAGAAGTCAACGAAGACGACGAAGAAGTCGACGAAGACGAAGACGCCGAAGACGAAGCGCAAAACAAAGCGCGAGGAGCGGGCCGAGCAGGCCGCGGAGCGCGATCCCGGGCGCGTCATCTACGAGCTGCAGATGCTCAGCGCGGCCAAGAAGGCGCTCGCCAGCAAGCCGCTGCAGGCGCTGGCCTACGCCGAGCAGCACGCCAGCGAGTTCCCGCGCAGTCAGTTCGTCGAGCAGCGGCGCGAGATCATGATCAAGGCGCTGTGCAAGCTCGGGCGCACGGATCGGGCGCGCGGTGAGGCGCAGAAGTCCGCCAAGGCGCAGCGCGTGTTCGACACGAACTGCAAGTGAGCGGGCGCGACCGTCGGTCGCCCCGCAGGGAGTGCGCCTCGTCCCGCGCGTCCAGTCGCGCGATACTCGAGCGCGGGCGAGATGGGCGTAAAGACCGACTACGATCCAGCGGAGCGCGTCCGCGACGCGCGTGAGCGGTACTTCCTCGACAACGGCTTCGGCGCGGGCGGGAACTACGACGAGAAGTGGGTGCGCGTGGACCTCGGCCCGATCCCCGTGATGATCCCGAACACGCCGGGCCGCATCCGCGCCGTTCGCTACCACGACCTGCACCACATCGTCACCGGCTACGCCACGGACCTCGTCGGCGAGTTCGAGATCAGCGCGTGGGAGATCGGGAGCGGCTGCGGGCGCCTGTGGTTCGCCTGGATGATCAACATGACGGGGATGATCGCCGGCCTGTTCGTCGCGCCAGGCGCGATCTACCGCGCCTTCGTCCGCGGTCGACACACGCGCAGCCTCTACGATCGCCCGTTCGACGACGCGCTGCTCGAGCGCCCGCTCGGGGAGCTGCGCGCGGAGCTCGGCTTCGCGAGCGAAGCGCCCGCGGTCGCGAGCGCCGCGGATCGCCGCGCCTTCGCGCGCTGGGTCACGATCGCCGGGCTGTTCTGCCTGCTGATCGCGCTGCTGCACGTCGCCGCGCTCGCGCTGCTCGTGTGGCTCGTGATCTCGCTGCTGCGCTGAGCGTCGACGCGTCGCCTCGCGCTCGCGCGCTCGCGGCGGCTCGGCGCGCGCGCGACCGGTGTTTTAGACATGTCTTGAAGTGCATTTTTGATCCGCGCGCGCCCACGCCGGCGCGGACTTACACGCGGCCCGGGTGTACTACAATGTCCCCGTGGAAGCTGGCGCGCGCGGCCCTGGCGTGCGGGGGGAGCCCGACGGCGTCGCGCGCGACGAGCTGGCGCTCGTGGTCCCTGAACGCCTCGGACGCAGCGCTGTCGCGTCCTCCGCCGACAGCCCCGGGCTCGACCGCGAGCTCGCGCGCCGCGAGCTCGGGTGTGCGGCGCTCGCACGCGCGCTCGCCGAGCGGGGGTCCCGGTGAGCGCGTCCTCCGAGCGCTACGCGGGCGCGGCTCACGACGCGCCGCCGAGCGCCGCGAGCCCGAACCGAATCGGGCGCTACGTCGTGCTGCGGATCCTCGGCGAGGGCGGCATGGGCGTCGTCTACTCGGCGTTCGATGAAGAGCTCGATCGCAAGGTCGCCATCAAGCTGCTGCGCGAGGAGCAGCGGCGCGCGGGCGAGGGGCGCACGCGCCTGCAGCGAGAGGCCCAGGCGATGGCCCGGCTGTCGCACCCCAACGTCGTGCAGGTGTACGACGCGGGCGACTACGACGGGAAGGTCTTCCTCGCCATGGAGCTCGTCGAGGGCGTCTCGCTGCGCGAGTGGCTCGAGCGCGCGCCGCCGAGCTGGCGCGAGCGACTCGACGTGTGCATTCAGGCAGGTCGAGGTCTCGCGGCCGCCCACGCCGCAGGGCTGATCCACCGCGACTTCAAGCCCGAGAACGTGATCGTCAGCCCCGACGGCGTCCCGCGCGTCGGCGACTTCGGCCTCGCGCGCAGCCACGACGCCGCGCTCGAGGAGCGCCCGGCGCAGCCCGGCGACGACCGCGAGCTCGGCGAGTCGTCCGCGCTCGAGCTCAGGCTGACGCGCGCGGGCACGCTGGTCGGCACGCCCGCGTACATGTCCCCCGAGCAGCACCTGCGTCAGCCCGCGAGCACGCTCAGCGACCAATTTAGCTTCTGCGTCGTCACCTTCGAGGCGCTGTTCGGGGAGCGCCCCTTCGCCGGGCACGACCGCGCCGCGATCACGCTGAACATCACGCAGGGGCGCATCAGCACCACGCGCGGCGTGCGGGTCCCCGCGCGCGTACGCGACGCGCTCGTGCGGGGGCTGCGTGCCGATCCAGAGGAGCGCTGGCCGTCGATGGACGCGCTGCTCGGCGCGCTCACGGGGGCGCGCGCGCGCGGGCGCTGGCCGGTGTGGCTGACGCTCGGCGCGATGGTCTCGGTGTTCGCGGGCGGCTACCTGTTCGCGGTGTGGCCGCGCGGACAGGTTGAACCGGACCGGCCGGTGTGCAGCGGCGCCGAGGCGCACCTCGAGGGCGTCTGGGACGACGAGCGTCGCGCGGCGGTGGAGCGCGCGCTGCTGGCGACGGGCGCGGCGTCAGCCGCCGACACCGCCCTCCGCGTCCGCGCGCAGCTCGACCGCTACCGCGAGGGATGGATCGCCGCGCACCACCGGGCCTGCGAGGCCACCCACCTTCGCGGCGAGCAGTCGGCCGCCATGCTCGATCTGCGCATGGCCTGCTTGCAGCGCGAGCTGCACGGGCTCGGCGCGCTGACCAGCCTGCTCGCCGAGATCGACGCGGACGGGGTGACGCGCGCGGTGCAGGCGTCGCTCGAGCTCGCGCCGCTCACCCGCTGTGAGGACCTCGAAGCGTTGCGCTCCGCGGCCGCGGCCGCGCCCACGCCCGATGACCCCGCGGCGGTGCAGCAGGTGCGCTCGCGGCTCTCGACCGTGACCGCGCGGACGCAGCTCGGGGCGTTTGACGCGGCGCGAGCGCTCTCGCGCGAGCTCGTCGAGCTCGCGCGCGCGCTGAGCTACGCGCCGCTGCTCGCCGAGGTCCTGCTCGCGCGCGCCGACGTCGAGATTGCGCTCGGCGACTACGAGCCCGCGCGCGCGACCGTGATCGAGGCCTACTGGCTCGCGGAGCGCGTACGCGACGACCTCCAGAAGCTGCGCGCGCTCACGCTGCTGATCGACGTCGAGGCCAAGCTCGCCAGCTTCGACGCCGCGCTCGAGTGGAGCGAGGGCGGGCGGGTGATCGCCGCGCGCGTCGGCGAGGACTCGCTCGCGAACGCCGAGCTGCTCACGAACATCGGGCATGTCCACTGGCACAGGCAGGAGTACGAGACGGCGCGGGGCTTCCACGAGCGCGCGCTCGCGATCTACCGCCAGCAGCTCGGCCCCGAGGACATCCGCCTCACGCGGCCGCTGTTTCACCTCGGCCGCGTGTTCCACCGCCTCGGCCAGTTCGACGAGTCGCGGCGGCTGCAGGAGCGCGCGCTCGCGATCAGCGAGGCGGCGCTGGGCCCCGAGCACCCGCGCAACGCCGAATTCCTCAACAACCTCGGCAACGTCGCCTGGGACGAGCGGCGCTTCGAAGACGCTCGCGCGATCTACGAGCGCAACATCCGGATCTACGAGCGCGCCTTCGGGTCGGAGCACCCGCAGCTCGCGGGCGCGCTCAACAACCTCGGCGACGTGCTCTCGGGCATGGGCCAGCACGTGCAGGCGCGGCGCTACTACGAGCGCGCGCTGAAGACCTACGCCGCGACGCTCGGCGAGGATCACCCTCACCGCGCGTTCCCGCTGCGCGGGCTCGGCGAGGTTCACCTCGAGCTCGGCGACCACGCGCGCGCGCGGAGCTACTTTGAAGATGCGCTGACGCTGCACGAGTCCCACCCGTTCCCGCTGCGCCTGATCGCGCGCACGCGCTTCGGCCTGGCGCGCGTCCTGTGGGCGGAGGGCGAGGGGGAGCCACGCGCGCGCGCGCTGGCGCTGGCGCGGCAGGCCGAGGACGAGTACCAGCGCGCCGGCGACGTCTACGCGGCCGAGCACGCGGAGGTCGTCACGTGGTTGCAGGCGCGCGGCGACGGGCGCTGAGCGCCACGACTGTCACGTGCGCGGCCTGTTACGTGCGCACGAAGTAGAACACCACGCCGCCGACCACGCTGACGCCCGCGTCGTACGAGCGCACGTGCATCGGCCCCTGGCCGCCGAGCTCGAGCGTGAACGAGAACTTGCGGTTGAGGAAGAACTCGAAGCCCATGTGACCGCCGCCCGTCACCCCGAACGCGTCGCCCGGCGACTGCGGGCTCGGGCGCCCGCCGAAGAACACGCCGCCGCCGCCGTAGAGGCGCGCGACGCCCATGAGCACCGGGCTGCGGCCGAACAGCTCGACCGAGGCGAACAGCAGCGGGTCGAAGGCGCCCTCGAAGCGCAGCGGCGTGAAGTAGCGAAACGAGACCCGCGTGCCGAGGAATTGCCCGAGCCGCTTCCCCCAGCCGATGTCGGTCTTGAGCCCGTTGATCATGCCCGTGCCCCACATGCCGAACTCGACCCCGAGGTTGGGACCGCGGGCGTAGCGGTTGACCTCGGTGACGTACTCCTTCGTCGGCATCGGCCCGATCACCGGCGCCGCGCCGGCGCGCGCGCCCCCGCGCGCGTCCGTGGCCTCCGCGGGCGGAGCGTCCGGCGCGGGCGATGTCGCGCTCATGTCACCGGACTGCGTCGCGCCGGGGGATTGGCTGATCGGCGCCTGCGTTTGCGGCTGCGCGTACGGCTGCGCGGCGGGCTGCGGGCTCCCGTAGGCAGGCTGTACGCCTGGGCTCTGCGTCTCTGCGGGCGCCGCGTCGGGCGTGGGGGCGGGCGCGGTGCCAGCCGATGGCTGCGCGAGCGCGAGGGTGATCAGCGTGGCGGCGAGATCGAGCGGCATGGCGCGGCCAGTCTACATGAACTCGTCGCGCGCAGGATGAATTGACGGGGTTCCCCGCCGGGCGGTACATCGCTACGCGACCGGGTCGTCGCCGCGTTTCGCTCCCTGGGCGCGCCGCCCGTGGCCTCGCGCGCTCCCTTCGTCTCCCCTGTGCGCCGCGACCTGGACCCGGTGAAAGCGCGGAAGACTCGAGATGTCCAGTGAGCTGCGATTCGATGACAGAGTTGCGATTGTAACCGGCGCGGGCAACGGCCTCGGCCGCTCCCACGCCCTGCTGCTGGCGCAGCGCGGCGCCAAGGTCGTCGTCAACGATCTCGGCGGCAGCGCCCACGGCGAGGGCAAGAGCTCGGCCGCGGCCGACCGCGTCGTCGCCGAGATCCGCGAGGCTGGGGGCGAGGCGGTCGCCAACTACGACTCGGTCGAGGACGGCGAGAAGATCGTCCAGACCGCGCTCGACGTCTTCGGCCGCGTCGACATCGTCATCAACAACGCCGGCATCCTGCGCGACGTCAGCTTCCACAAGATGACGCAGCAGGACTGGGACCTGATCTACCGGGTGCACGTCTACGGCTCGTTCAAGGTCACCCACGCCGCCTGGCCGCACATGCGCGACCAGCAGTACGGGCGCGTCATCATGACCTCGTCGGCCGCCGGGCTCTACGGCAACTTCGGCCAGGCCAACTACAGCACCGCGAAGCTCGGGCTGCTCGGCTTCGGCTTCACGCTCGCGCACGAGGGCCGCAAGCGCAACATCCACGTCAACACGATCGCGCCGGTCGCCGGCTCGCGGATGACCGAGACGATCCTGCCGCCCAACCTGATCGACGCGCTCAAGCCGGAGTACGTCTCCCCGCTCGTCGCGCTGCTCTGCCACGAGCGCTGCGAGGAGACCGGCGGCATCTTCGAGGTCGGCGGCGGCATGATTTCGAAGCTCCGCTGGCAGCGGACCAACGGCAAGCTGTACCGCATCGGCCGCGAGATCACGCCCGAGCTGCTGCGTGACTCCTGGGACACGATCGTCGACTTCGGCGCCGTCAACTACCCCAGGGACGCCATGGGCGCGATCCAGCCGGTGCTCGACAACATCGAGGCGGGGCCGAGCAAGGGCGGCAACAAGTACATCGACGTCGACGCGGCGCTCGGCTTCGAGTTCCCCGCGATGAAGACGACGCACGACGAGCGCGACCTCGCCCTCTACGCGCTCGGCGTCGGCGCGGCCCGGGACCCGATGAGCGAGCGCGACCTCAAGCTCGTCTACGAGCTGCACCAGGACGGCTTCGTCGGGCTGCCGACCTACGGCGTGATCCCGGCGCTCAACGCCATCATCGAGTACGCCAAGACCGGCGCGATCGCGCCGGGGCTCAACTTCGGCGCCGAGCGGATCCTGCACGGCGAGCAGCGCCTCGAGGTCCGCTACCCGGTCCCGCGCAAGGGCACGCTGCGCCACAGCATGCGCGTGCGCGACATCTGGGATAAGGGCAAGCACGCGCTCGTCGTCTGCGAGGCCACGAGCCGCGACGAGGACGGCAACGAGGTGTTCGTCAACGAGGTCACGCTGCTCGTCAAGGGCGCCGGCGGCTGGGGCGGCGAGCGCGGGCCGTCGCAGGACAAGAACATCCCGCCCGACCGCGCGCCCGACGCCGTCGTCGAGGAGACGCTGTCGGCGAACCAGGCGCTCCTGTACCGGCTCTCGGGCGACTTTAACCCGCTGCACGCCGACCCGGGCTTCGCCAAGGCGTTCGGCTTCGACCGCCCGATCCTCCACGGCCTCTGCACGTTTGGTCATGTCGGGCGCCACGTCATCAACGCGTTCGCCGACGGCGACCCGCGCCTGATGAAGAGCATCGACGCGCGCTTCGCCGACAGCGTGTTCCCCGGCGAGCGGCTCGTCACCGAGATGTGGAAGGACGGCGACCGTCGCGTCATCGTCCGCGCCAAGGTCAAGGAGCGCGACTCCGTGGTGATCTCGAACGCCGCGGTCGAGCTCCACGACGCGGTGCCCGAGAAGCCGAAGAAGGCCGCCCCGAAGCCCGCGGCCGCCGGCGCGGCGGCCCCGGCCACGCCGATCGCCGCCGACGTGTTCGCGGCCATGCGCGAGTACATCACCGGCGCCGAGGGCATCACCGCCAAGGTCGGCAAGGTGTTCCAGTTCAAGCTCTCCGACCCGGCGAGCGTGTGGACCGTCGACATCAAGAACGGCGGCGGCGAGGTCGCCGAGGGCGAGACGCAGAAGCCCGACTGCACCCTCGAGATGAGCGACGCCGACTTCATGGCGATGACGCGCGGGGAGGCCAAGCCGCAGAAGCTGTTCGGCGAGGGCCGCCTGCGGATCTCGGGCGACATCATGGCGTCGCAGAAGCTCAGCTTCCTCGGCAAGCTCGACCCGACGCGCTACCAGGCGATCGCCGACGCGCGCGCGGGCGCGGGCGGCGGGCAGGCGGCCGCGGCGGACGCCGGGCCGAGCAGCGGCGACGTGTTCATCGGCATCCGCGACCACGTCGCGCGCCACCCCGAGCTCGTCGACAAGGTCGGCAAGATCTTCCAGTTCCGGCTGACGGCGCCCGACAGCGTCTGGACGATCGACGTGAAGAACGCCCCGGGCGCGGTCGCGCCGGGGGAGCCGCAGAAGCCCGACTGCATCCTCGAGCTGACGGACGCCGACTTCATGGCGATGACCGACGGCAGCGCGGACCCGCAGAAGCTCTACTTCTCGGGCAAGCTGAAGATCTCGGGCGACATCATGGCGTCGCAGAAGCTCAGCTTCCTGCAGAAGATCGATCCCGAGCAGGCCAAGGCCGCGATCGCCAAGGCGCGCGCCGAGGGCGGGCAGGCGGCGGCCGCGGCGGCCGCGAGCGCGGCGACCCCGGCGGCGCCCAAGGTCAGCCTCGGCGGGGTCATGGTCGCGCTCGAGTCGCGGCTCAAGGAGAACTGGGGCGTCGTCAACGAGGTCGACGCGATGCTGGTGTTCCGCTCGCCGAGCGGCGAGGCCTGGACCGTGGACCTGCGCGTGCAGGCCCAGGGCGACGCGGCGCGCGTGCGCGAGGGCGCGAGCGCCGACGCCGACGTGGTGTTCACGGTCGCCGCCGAGGATCTCGTGGCGCTGGCGCGCGACGAGGTCAGCACCGAGCGGCTGTTCCAGACGGGCAAGCTGCGCGTCGACGGAGATATTCGCCTGGCCCACGGGCTCGGGATGGCCTTCAAGGGGCTGCTGTAACAGCGGACAGGCGAGATGGGTGTACCCTGGGAGCGCGGCGAGGCCCCGCGCCCCAGCGTGCGCGGGCACAGGTCAAGAAGGAGTCAAGCGATGGGAAACAGGGTCAACGTCATCGGCGTGGGCATGGTCAAGTTCCAGAAGCCCGGCAAGAGCGACGAGTACGACGTGATGGCCAAGGGCGCCGCGACGGCGGCGCTCGCTGACGCCGGCGTCGAGTACAAGCACATCCAGCAGGTCTACGCCGGCTACGTGTTCGGCGACAGCACCTGCGGGCAGCGTGCGGTGTACCAGCTCGGGCTCACCGGCGTCCCCGTGATCAACGTCAACAACAACTGCTCGACCGGCTCGGCCGCGCTGTTCCTCGCGCGCCAGGCGATCGAGGGCGGGCTCGCCGAGTGCGTGCTCGCGCTCGGCTTCGAGAAGATGGAGCGCGGGGCGCTCGGCTCGAAGTACGACGACCGCGTCGCGCCGATCGAGGCCCACGCGAACGTCATGAACCGGCTCCAGGGCTTCACGAGCGCGCCCCCGGCCGCGCAGATGTTCGGCGGGGCAGGTCGCGAGTACCGCTGGCGGCACGGCACCAAGCGCGAGACCTTCGCCAAGATCTCGGAGAAGGCGCGCGCGCACGCGGCCAAGAACCCGTACGCGCTGTTCCGCGAGCGGCTCTCGGTCGAGGAGATCCTCGCCTCGCCGGAGGTCTTCGACCCGCTGACGCGCTTTCAGTGCTGCCCGCCGACCTGCGGGGCCGCGGCCGCGGTGCTGTGCTCCGACGCCTTCGCCAAGAAGCACAACATCGCCACCCCGGTGTTCATCCGCGCCCAGGCGATGACCACGGACCTGCCCTCGACCTTCGACGAGGACAGCATGATGAAGATGTGCGGCTACGACATGGCGAAGGCCGGCGCGCGGCAGGTCTACGAGCGCGCGGGCGTCGGGCCCGAGGACGTCGACGTGGTCGAGCTGCACGACTGCTTCACGGCCAACGAGCTGATCACCTACGAGGCGCTCGGTTTGTGTCCTGAGGGACAGGCCGAAAAATTCATCTGGGACGGCGACAACACCTACGGCGGGAAGTTCGTCACCAACCCCTCGGGCGGGCTGCTGTCCAAGGGCCACCCGCTGGGCGCGACCGGGCTCGCGCAGTGCACCGAGCTGGTGTGGCAGCTGCGCGGGCAGGCGGAGCAGCGGCAGGTCGAGGGGGCGCGTACGGCGTTGCAGCACAACCTCGGTCTGGGTGGTGCGTGCGTGATCACGATGTACCAGCGGTCGTAGCCGACGGGCCCGACGCGACCGCGTTCCTGCTCCGCGTCGCCGGCCAGCGTCGGCGACGCGGCGAGCACCGGCGCTCCAGCTCGCTCGCCGCGCGTGAAAGATTCTGACGCCGCGACCGCGCCTCCTCGCGCTCGCGCGCGGCGTTCGCGTCGCGTCGGCTCGTGTGGACCCGAGTGGCGTGATGAGCGGCGAGCCGACGTTGCGCTCGCCCGCGCGCTCGGCCGCGAGCTCGCGGCGGCGGAGGTCGCCGAGATCGTCGCGTCGCAGCACGAGGGCTGTCGCCGGGCCGTCCTGACCTGCGGGATGACCAACAGGACCTTCGCCCAGCACCTCGGCACGAGCTGTTCAGGTCGCCGAGAAAGCGTCGCCGCTCGGCGCCTCAGCTTCACTCCGCGTCGCCGCCCGGCGCGACGCAGCGGCGGATCGACTGGGCCCAGCGCTCGAAGTTATGCGCGGTCGAGCGGCGCACGTCGGGCGTCGCGGCGACGCGCGTCATCGCGACCTCGAGCGCCTCGCGAGCGCGCCTGAGGCGGCTCTTGGCCGTCCCCTGCGGGATCCCGAGCACCTCGGCGATCGCCGCCGTCGAGAAGCCCTCCCAGTAGTGCAGCTCGATCGCGATCTGCAGGTCGACCGGGATCTTGCGCAGCGCCGCGAGCAGGAGCTGCTGCTCCGTGCGGCGCGCGAGGATCCGGCTGGGCGACGTCCCGAGGTCCTCGACCGACTGGGCCCCGAGATCCACCGCCGCGCGCTCGCGCTTGAGCTCGCGGTAGTGGCGGTAGAGCTCGTGGCGCGCGACCGTGAACAGGTAGGTGCGGAAGCTCGACTGCTTGCGGAACTGGTCCTTGGCCTTGACGAGCGCGAGGAAGGTGCGCTGGATCAGGTCGTCGAGCCCTACGTCGACCTTGTTGCGGAAGAAGCAGTACAGGCTGTCGAAGTGGCGCCGCAGGAGCTTGTCGCCCGCGTCGCGATCGCCGGCGCGCCACTCGTCGAGCAGCTCGAAGTCGCCTTTCGCGGTCGTGCGCACGACGCATACTATCGCGGCGCGCCGCGGGCTACAGCGCGCAGCTTCGCGCGACCAGAGCGGGCGCTTCGGACAGCTGCGGCGCGCCCGTCACTCGCCGTCCGGCGGCGCCTGTGCGAACACGATCGGGTACGTCACGCGCACCGTGCCGTAGCCCTCGGGCGGCTCGAAGGTCACGCTGTACATCGACTCGCGCAGGCACTCGAGCAGCTCGGGGTGCTTGATCTCGCTGTCCTCGCCGAGCGCGACCTCGTCGACGACCCCGCCGATGTCCTCGTCGCCGACGATCGAGAAGTCCATCACGAGGCGCCCGGCGAGCGCGGCGTCGTCCTCGAGCGCGGACTCGTAGCACTCGCGCGCGAGCGGGACCAGGTCGTCCTTGATCCGCTGCCGGATGTAGTCCTTGTTGAGCGTCGGAGTCGGCGGCGCCGGCTGCTTCGCGTCGGGGCTCGCGGGCGCCGGCGCCGCTCCGGTCGCGGGCTCCGCCGCGGGCGCGTCCGCCTGCGCCGGCACGCCGCGGCGAGCCAGCGAGCCCTGCAGCCGCCGGAGCATCGCGTCGCGTCGCGCTCGCTCTTCAGCGGCGGCGGGGGCGGCGGGCTCCTCGGGGGCCTTCGCGTCGGGCTTCGCGGGCGCGCCCTCGCCTCGCGCGACGGGCTTGGTCGTCGGCTGTGCCTCGCTGGGGGTTGGCTGCGGCGTCTCGGTCAGGACCTGCTTCTGGGCGAAGTACAGGGCGCCGAGCACGACGAGGGCGAGCGCGGGGAGAATGAAATTTTTGTAGCCTCCAGAACCCGCTAAGTCAGCCATGATGGGGTCATGGTAGCGCGTGTGGACAGCGCGAGTGCACTTTGGCACGCTCGCCCCGGCTCGACGTGTCCCTCACCGTGAGCGGTTCAACGACGAGCGAGGCCGAGGACGGCCGAACACGGACGAACGCGGCGGCGCGCGACCCAAGCGGAGCGCGCCGGCTCGCGCCAGATCAAGGAAAGATCCATGAAGCAGACGACACTCGCGTACGCAGCGGCGCTGGCCGTCGCGGTCCTGGCGACCGCGTGCGGCCCCAAGACCCAACCTGACACGGCGACGCCCGAGCCCGCCCCGGCCCCGGCCGAGCCCGCGCCCGTGGCGGAGAAAGAGCCCGTCGCGCCGATCCCCGCCGGGTACTTCGCGATCACGCCGACGCTGACGGTCAAGGGCGTCGACGCGGCCGTCGACTTCTACGTCAAGGCGCTCGGGGCCACCGAGCTCATGCGCATGGCCGGCCCCAACGGCGAGACGATGCACGCCGAGATCAAGATCGGCGACTCGCTCATCATGATCGGCGAGGAGATGCTCGAGCAGGGCATGAAGTCGCCGCTGACGCTCGGCGGCTCGCCGGCCTCGATGATGATCTACGTCGACGACGCCGACGCCGCCTTCGCCCAGGCGCAGGCCGCCGGGGTCACGGTCGAGCAGCCGCTCGCCGACATGTTCTGGGGCGATCGCTGGGGCAGCTTTGTTGACCCCTTCGGACACCGCTGGGCCGTGTCCACGCACATGGAGGACCTGACCCCCGAGCAGATGGGGCAGCGGGCCGAGATCTGCAACAAGATCAAGAACCCGAAGAAGGCCGAGAAGAAGTGGAAGAAGATCGCGGGGACGCCCGCCACGGAGAAGCGACCGGCGAAGTACCACTCGGTCACGCCCGCGCTCACGGCGGCCAACGCCGACGAGGCGATCAAGTTCTACACCGCGGCCTTCGGCGCCACGGAGCTCGAGCGCATGCCCACCCCGGACGGCCGGATCATGCACGCCGAGCTGCAGATCGGCGACTCGATCATCATGGTTCACGACGAGTTCCCGGAGCACGGCGGGAAGTCGGCGCAGACCCTCGGCGGCTCGCCGTTCGGGCTCATGCTGTACACCGTCGACGTCGACATCGCCTTCAACAAGGCGGTGAGCGCCAAGGCCGTGGCGGCGATGCCGGTCGCCAACATGTTCTGGGGTGATCGCTACGGCGCCGTCGTCGACAGCCAGGGCTACTTCTGGGGCCTGGCGACGCGCGTCGAGAACCTCACCCCCGAGGAGATGAAGGAGCGCATGATGAAGGAAGCGCCGCAGTCGTAACCGCGCGCGCGGACGACCACGGCACGTTCCAGGCGCACGCCCGGGGCCCGCGCACGCGGACCTCGGGCGTCGTCGCGAGGCGCGCGGCGTCGAGTTTCGCCGAGTTTTTCGCGCTGGCCGCGGACTTGAGTAGGGTGGCGCCGTGCAGGATTTCGAGATCCACGTCGAGGACTCGCTGCTGAGCCTGACGGACGCCCCGCGCGGTGGCGCGCTCCAGCGCAAGACCGCGTTCGGCGAGATGCCCGTGCGGAAGCCGCGAGCGCCGCGACCCGACGACCTCGGCATCGGCAACCTCGTGGCCCACAACAAGCGCTACGAGATCATCCGCTGCATCGGCGAGGGCGGCATGGGGCGGGTCTACCTGGCCTTTGATCCCGTCCTGCGCCGCGACGTCGCGCTCAAGGTCATGAAGCCCGAGGTCCCCGAGACCGAGCGCCGACGATTTCGCCGCGAGGCCATCTACGGCGCGCGCTTCTGTCACCCCAGCATCGCGCGCGTCTACGACATGGGCGCGATGGGGGACCCGCGCGTCCCCGAGTGGTTCTCGATGGAGTACCTCGAGGGCTCCGACCTCGAGCGCGTGGTCGACCGCGCGCGCGCCCGCGGGCGACGGCTGCCGCTGCTCTCGATCCTCGACACCTTCCGCCAGATCCTCGCCGCGCTGCAGTACTGCCACGACTGCCGCGTGGTGCACCGCGACATCAAGCCGGCCAACATGTTCGTCACGCGTGATCCCAACACGCGCTTCATGACGAGCAAGCTGCTCGACTTCGGCATCGCGATCGACCTCGACGTGCAGGAGGTCAACGACCGCCTGTGCGGCGACCCGTTCTACATGTCGCCCGAGCAGACCCTGCCCGGCGTCACGCTCGACCACCGCGCCGACATCTACGCGGCCGGCATCAGCCTCTACGAGGTCGTCACGGGCCTGCACCCCTTCGGCAGCCTGCGCGACGCCCCGCTCGGCGACATCTTCCACGCGCAGCGCGAGTGCGTGGCCCCGCCGATGAGCCAGTTCATGCCCAAGAGCACCTCCTCGCGCGTCGCGCACGGCCTCGACATGATCTTCGAGCGCGCGTGCGCCAAGGACCGCGACGAGCGCTTCCAGTCCGCGCGCGACATGCTCGAGGCCATGATGGTCGTGCTCACGCCGGGCTCGATGAGCGCCGGCGTCGGGCTCGGCTGAGCGTCGGGCGAGCCTGCTAGGCCAGGTTAGGCAGAGGCCGCGCGCAGGCGCCGGGCCCAGTCGTCGAGATCCTCGATCGAGTGCGGCGTCAGGTGACCGCCGGCGCGGGCGCTCTCTACCCCCACGAGCAGCTGTTGCTTGGCCTTGCGCAGGCGCGTCCGGATCGTCCCCTCGGGGACCTCGAACACGGCCGCGATCTCGCGCGCGCGCATGGACTCCCAGTAGTAGAGCTCGAGCAGGATCTGCGAGTCGATCGGCAGCGCGCGCAGGCCCAGCAGCAGCGCCTTGGCCTCGTCGTGGCGCTGGATCAGCGTCGTCGGCGTCGGCCCGAGGTCCTGGATCGACGTGACGCCCGGGTCGAGCCGCGCGTCGTGACGACGCTTGCGGCGGTAGTACATCAGCAGCACGTTGCGCGCGATCGAGAGCAGGTAGGTCTTGAAGCTCGCGTCGCCGCGGAAGCGATGGAGGCTCTCGAGGCAGCCGAGGAAGGTCTTCTGGATCAGGTCCGCGATGTCGGCGTCGACCTTGTTCGAGAAGAACCGCGCTACGCACTTGTAGTGCCGCTCGAACAGCGTCGAGCCGGCGCGCGCGTCTCCTGCCTGCCAGGCTTGCAGTAGCTCGTGATCGCTCTCCACGGCCCGGAGTATACGCGCAGGCGCCCGGCGGGCGCGACGTGGATCAAGACCTCCCTACGCCGCCTCGCGCCCGCGCGGCGGCGACTCGCGGCGACGCCGGCTTCGCCAGGCGTCACGTGAGCGAGCCGACGTCGGGTCGGCGGCTGCGGCGTCAGCGTCGGCGTCGCGACCGCGTATGAATATGCCTGTGTGAACAGGTCTTCCAACGCGCCGCGCGCTCGACCCGGGAGAAGTAGACGCGCCGCGAGTCTGGACGCGCGCGCGCTCGTCGGGGAAGCGTCGCGCGGCGCGTCGCCCCGCCCATGACGGCGCCCCGGTGCCGGGAGACCGCGCGTGACGAGGCACCGCGGGCGCCCGTACACTGCGGCAGGTCGATGGAGCAGGTGCTGCTATTCGTTCGCCACGGCTCGATCCCCGTGCGCGAGCTGGGCGGGGCGGGCCCGGTCGAGCCACTCGCGCCGCTCCGACGGCGCGGGCTCAGCCCGCGCGGGCGCGAGGAGGCCCGCGCCGCGCAGGCCTACGTGCGCCGCTGGCTCGAGGAGCACGGCCGCGTGGTCGAGCGCGTCTACGTCGCTCGCAGCCGTCGCGCCGAGGAGACCTGCGAGCAGGTGTTCGCGTCCGCGGTCCCCCGGGAGCGCGCGCGGCTGCGCCCGGGGCATCTGCGGCCGCAGCTCGACGCGTGGTTCACAGGCGGCGGCCCGTCTGCGGTGATCGCCCTCGTCGGTCACGGACCGTCGCTCCAAGAGCTGCTCGCGGACGCGGCTCCAGACGCGCCAGACGTCGCGCGCGTCTTCGGCGTCGTCGCCGTCTTCGCCCGCGAGCGCGGCGGACCCTGGCGCCTACGCGCGCTCGGGCCGCTCGGGGCGGGCGCGGGCCAAGTCGGATCCTCCGGCGAGGCGGACGACGAGGCGCGCGACGACAAGACCCCGGACGCCCGCGAGCGCTGACTCGACGCCTGGGGCGTCGTCGCGCGCGCACGAAGTCACGCGCGCGCGACGGTAGATGTAACGGCCGCGGTCGACGGCCGCGCCTGTCGACGCCAAGCCGCCGCCGCGAGCCTCAGCGCGTCAGCCGACGGGCTGGCACGCGGGGCCCTCGATGCTGTTGTTGTTGTCCTCCACGCACTCGTTGAGCACGCCGTTGCCCATGCCGTCGTCGTCGACCACGGCGTAGATCGACCCGTCCATGACGTCGGTGTCGACGAACAGGTAGACCTCCTCGGAGCCGCCCGCCGGGATCGCGTTCTGCGTCTGCACCGTGCCGAGCAGCCCGAGGTTGGCCTCGTAGAAGGAGACGTTCACGCCGGGCCCGACGCCGAGGCAGCCCTCGTTGGCGACGCGCACCGAGAGATCGAGGTCGGGGCACGCGGCGGCGTCCGCCTTGAGGTCGTAGGGGACGAGGTCGGGCGCGCAGAAGTCACCCGCGCCCTGGGTGTTGCGACGGTAGCTGTTGAGCGGATCGTCGATCGGCCAGGCCCAGTTGTCCTGCTCGACTGTGGGGATGAGCCCCGTGTCGCCCACGTTGGTGATTTCGTCGAGGTGCTGGGGGTAGAGCGGGCGTGCTGGCAAAATTCGGAGAGTGGGCTCGGAGCGAGACAGGATCGGGACAACTTCGCGCCCGGTCATCACCGCTTCGCCGCGGCGCTGAATCGCAGCCGCGCGAGGGGCCGGCGATTCGCCGTACGATTGGCCAGCATCGCGACGGCAGCGGCGCGAGTCGTGGCGGACCGGAGCCGGGTAGAAGTCCAGTCTCCGCACACGCTCCGCGCGTCGCAGACGTCGGAGAATTCACCGGGCCTGCCCTCGGCGTCATGTCGCCCGAGGGAAGCCGCTCCGCGACGATCGGTGAATCGTCAAGTTGGGTCGGAGTCGCCGAGCGAGCGCGCCGACGAGCGCCAGCTCGGTCGTCGCCAGCCGCGCGTCGACTTGTGCTCCTCGTCGACGCGCTCGCCGTGGACGCGGGCTGACCTCGCGTTCAACCGGGAGAACACGTGGTTGGCCCGGTCGCGCGGCCCGAACGCTCGACGGCCGCGGCCGTCTCGGGTCCGACGCCCCCGAGCTCGATCGGGCTCAACAGACATCTCGCGTGGACGCCCGCGACGACGTCGCCCGCTGCGGGGGCGCCCCCCCAGCCGCGGCGACGCCGGGGCTCGATGACCACTACATGACTGAAAGAGCATATTGATCGAACATCCGGGGTCGCGCCGGCCGTACAATCCGTGGCGATGAGAGCGTCGATCGTTGGTCTTTGCGCCCTTGGGATCCTCTCCGCCTGCGTCGGCGGCGGATCGTCGTCCGGCACGGACGTGACCGTGACCGCGTCGGAGAGCGACTCGGCCGCCTCCGACGTCTCGTCGAGCTCGGACGAAACAACCACCGACGCGTCGACGACGAACGGTCCGCCGACGAGCGGCGACGACAGCGACGGCACCGGCGGCGTGCCGGCGGAGCTCACCTGCGCCGACGGCTACCGGTGCTACGAGCACCCCGAGACCGGCGTGGTCTGGGTGATGAAGATCGACGGGAACATCAACGGCCCAACCTGCCAGGACGTCTGCGAGGCCGCGCTCCCCGACAACTGCGAGTACCACGCGTGCGAGGAGGGCCACACCTTCGAGTACCCCGACGCGAACAGCTTCGCGCCGATCGCCAAGAACCTCGGCTTCACCTGCCGCGAGGGCGGGTGCTGGGACTCGGTGGCGCCGGGCGAGGGCCTGATGCTGGTCTCGATCGACACCGACGAGGAGGGGTCGAAGGCCTGCTACTTCCCCAGCCAGAGCCAGCTGAGCTGCTCGACGCACCCGGGCAACGCGAACTGCTTCGGCGAGCGCTACGCGTCGATCTGCCCCTGCGTCCCGCGGGCGCTGGACGACGCGTGCTCTTGGGAGTGCCCGCCGCACAACACGACGCGGGCCACCTGGAAGACCGAGGGCACGAGCTGCCTCGCGCGTATCAACTACTGGCGCAAGCGAGCCTGCGAAGAGGGCTGGCCCGAGTGCCCGCCCGCCGGGCTCCCACCGATGGTCGAGTGTACAGCGTGCCACGAGTGCTCCAATTCCGAGGCGCAGCACGACTCGGAGAACGGAGCGCACGCCTCGTTCAAGCGCTGCGGCGAGAGCGCTCAGGGCGAGGGCGGCGGGCAGACCTGCGCGGACGTCATCGACGCGTTCGTCAGCGAGCGCGCGCCGGACGAGAACGGGATCGTGCGCTGCACGGGGCACTGCGGGCCCATCGTCGCGCCCGGCTGTCGCAGCTTCAGCTGGGGCAAGGCCATGGACTCGAACTACCACACGCTGAACTGGGGCGGCTGCAACGCGAGCACGTGCGAGGAGTACTGCGACCAGAACGCGGGGGACTGCTACACGCACGAGAGCTCGCCGTCGCTGAGCTGCCAGGACCCCGACGAGGGCAAGGAGGACGGCCCGATCGTCCAGGCGTGCTTGTAAGCCCCGCGGACCCGCAGTGAATGAGACGGCGCTTCGGCCCATCGGTCTCGAACACCCTCGCCGTGGGCCGGACCGGTGAGCGTGTGCTTGATCGCGACCTCGCGGTCGAGCGCTGGATCGAGGTCTCGCGGACGTCGTCGCCGTCGCCTCGATCGACTGGCTCGAGCAGCAGGTAGCCGCGCGCCGAGCCGTCGGCTCTCGATCACCGCGAGCGCGCGCCGCTCCTCCATCGATCCGGCCAGCGCGTAGGCTCGCCTCGCGCGCGCGACAGGAAGAGGCCTCGAGTCCATCCTGGCCCCGATCACAGGTCCCGGAGTACCGACTCGTCGTGGACCGAGCGAAGCACCGGCGAGCGCCCCGCGCCGGCGAGCGCTCGAGGGTGAGCTCGCCTCGCGTCGGGACAAACGGGTGACGTATATACACGGTTGGCCGAGGGTGCAGAACGACGCCTGCCCTGTCACCACCGCGTCGTCAGCCCGAGCGCGACGGACGGGCGCGCTCGACGTCCAGCGGCAACCGTCGCGCGCGAGGAAGACAGACCTCGACGCACTCGCGTACGAAGCGAGCTGACAGATCGCGGACGATTGGTCGCGATCGAGTGGGTCTCGTTCGCTCGAGATCGACCGCCGCGACGTCGTCATGCTGCGCGGGGGGCCGCCGCGACGTCGTCGCTTGTGGGCCGCGCTCCCGACCGGCGAGCCGGGCGAGCTCGCTCAAGTGCCCGTCAGGGCTAGAGGGCGCGCAGCGTGGACCGCTTGAGGCGCGCCTCATGCCGCGTCCAGAAGCGCGATAACATCGCGCGGAGCGCGAAGGTCGTGAGTTATGTCCTCCCGGACATATGATACCGAGTTCGCGCTCGCGGAGCGGCTCCGCGCGACCGGAACAAAATTGGTGATGTGGTACGTGTGCTGGTTCCACACGGGGCGCGTGTTGACCCAGTTGTCGAGGCTGTCCTGAAGGACCTCAATGCCGGCGTCGATGCCCCACGAGACGTTGTTGTTGGCCGAGAACACGATCTCGGCCTTGAAGTCGCCGTCGACGTCCGCGATCACCGGGTACTCGGTGCGCGTCTGCGAGGTGTTGCGATCCTGGAACAGCACCTCGGCGTCGCTCATGTTGCCGTCGCAGCCGGGGCCCGGCGGGTTGAGCTGGCAGTCGGGCTCGACGCCCGGGTAGATGCGGATCCACTTTTCGTCGTTGTAGACGACCTCGTTGCGGCCGTCGCCGTCGAAGTCGAACACCGAGGAGCCGGTGACGCGCGACGAGTCGTCCTCGACGGTCGCGCGCCACAGCTCCGTGAACGTCACGCCGTCGAAGGTGACGACGACGTAGCGCGAGGAGCCGGCGGTGCCGATGTCGGGGGTCCCGTCGCCGTCGAAGTCGGCGATGTTGGGGGCGCCGCCGCGGTCGCTGGAGCCGGGGATGTTGATGTTCGAGATCTCGACGCCGGTCTGCCCGTTGAGCGCGTAGATGCGACCGCCGCGGACCAAGATGACCTCGGGCTGACCGTCGAGGTCAAAGTCGGCGACGCCGCACTTGCCGTCGCCGACGGCGGAGTGCCAGAGCGTCGCGCCGGCGAAGTCGTTGCCGGCGACGGTGCCGGTGAAGCTGTACGCGGTGCGACCGCCGATGACCTCGGGGCGCTGGTCGCCGTCGAGATCGGCGATGCACGAGATCGGGCCCTGGCCGTCCTGGCCGTAGCCCTGGTTGCCCTCGAACAGCAGGTTGCCGAGGTTGTCGTAGACCGCGGCGCCGAAGATGATCTCGGGCGGCCCCTCGCCGTCGAGGTTGGCGATGGACGCGGCGCCGCTGTTCTCGCCGTTGGAGAAGTTGGCGGACTTCCACATCGGGGTGCCGTCGTTGTCGATGGCGATCAGGTACTTGCCCTCGCCCTGGACCACGACCTCCGGGAGGCCGTCCTCGTCGATGTCGCCGACGGCCGGGTTCGCGGTGCTGTCGGTCTCGTACTCGGCGTCGATGACCGACCAGATCTTCTCGCCGGTGTCGCCGCGGATCGCCCGGAGCACGCCGTTGGCGCTCGCGTTGCTCGAGTACGTGTTGAAGATGATGTCCGGCACGCAGTTGTCGTCGATGTCGACGACGACGGGGATCGACGAGGCGTTGGTGTGGTCGGGCGCGTCGTCGTCGGCCGGGGTGATGTGCGGCCAGGTCACCGCGCAGGCGCCGTTCTGACAGACCTCGGCGTTCTGGCAGTCGGCGTCGGCGTTGCAGCTCCGGTTCGCGCGCTCGCCCCACGTGAACAGCGGGACAGGCTCGAACACGTTCTGCGGCGGGACGTAGGTGCACGTCGGGTCGGCCTTGGCCGGCACGCACAGGCCGAGCTGGGAGTCGCAGACGAAGCCGTCGTCGCACTGCTCCGCGTCGTCCTTGGTCGCGCAGAGCATCTCGGTGCACGCGTTGCCCGGGACCACGCACGCGCCGAGGTAGCAGACCTCGCTCATGTCGCAGCAGAGCTTGTCCTCGCCGCAGGGCGGCGCGCCGCCGCAGTCGTCGGCGCACGAGTCGAGGAAGCACACCTGGTCGGCCTCGCAGCAGTCGCCGCCGCACTCGAACTGCTCGCCGGTGCACTCGACCGGGCCCGTGTCGGTGTCGGTGTCGGACACGGTGACGCCCTCGGTGGTGCTGTCGGTCGCCGTCGGGTTGGTGCTGGAGGTGCCCTCGGTGGCGGACTCGCTGCCGCCGGGCCCCATCGACGTCCCGTCGGTGGCGGACTCGCTGCCGCCTGGCCCCATGGTCGTCCCGTCCGTGGCGCTGGTCCCGGACGTGTCGCTGGTCGACTCGCCCGAGTCGGAGGTGTTCTCGTTGTCGCCGCACGCCGTGAGCGCGAGCGTGCAGCTCGCGAGCAGCGCCGAAGCGCGTGAGAGGGATCGCCAAGCCATCGCGGTACTCCAGTCCAAGAAGATGAATGTTTGGACAGGTAGATTATACGCGGGCCGAGCGGCCGGTCCCCGCGGGCGGCGCGTCGCCGCGTCGGTCGTCGCCCCGCCGTCGCTCGCGCGCGTCGCTGCGGACGTCGACGGACGTCGACGGACGTCCGCCGGCGCGCCGAGCTCGAGGAGCAGCCTCGAGGCGCCGACGCGAGCTCGCGTCGCGCGAGCGCACGACGGCGCGGCGCGAGGATCGAGCCCTGTGACGTCGCGCCCGATCGTGGGTCGAGACGCGGGCGCGCTCGCGGAGCTCGAGGTCGTCGCGCGCTCCGGCTCGCCGATGACGGCGTCGCGTCAGCAGTCCGCTCGGCGCGTCGTCAGACGCGGCCGCGCCCTCGGCTCAGCTCGCTAGAGCTTGCCATAGAGCCAGGTTTGCGCCGAGCGGGTCGGAGATGACCGCGAACCACCCCATGCCGGGCAGCTCGGTGACGTCGCGGCGCGTGCTCGCGCCCAGCGCGCGCGCGCGTCGCTCGTGCGCGCGGATGTCGGAGACCGCGACGTAGGGGAGCCAGCTCGAGGAGGCGTCCGCGTCCACGGGGATCTGCAGCGCGCCGCCGACGGGCGCGCCCGCGACCG
The DNA here is from genome assembly GCA_020633295.1 of Myxococcales bacterium. Lineage (GTDB taxonomy): Bacteria > Myxococcota_A > Polyangia > Nannocystales > Nannocystaceae > JACKDW01. The sequence continues at coordinate 722,186 of JACKDW010000003.1, forward strand.
CGAAGATCAGCGAGGGCAGCCCGTCGGGCTGCGGGAAGTCGTCGACGCGCCACCCGAGCACCTCGTTGTAGAAGACGCGCGCGCGCGCGACGTCGCGGGTGAGCAGCTGCGCCCAGCAGAACGCGCCGTGGGGCGCCGGGGTCGCGCCGCGCCGCGCCGCGTCGGCGGTGCGCACCGCGACGATCGCGTCTGTTGGATCGGCCAGGTGGATGTCGTCGTCGGGGTCAATCGCGAGCTCGCGCCCGCCGAGCTTGCGCGCGAGCGCGGCGGTGGCGGTGGCGTCGCGGACCCCGACGTGCGGGATCCAGCGATCGGTGCGCGCCGGGTCCGAGGGCGGGCGGATCAGGCCGATCGGCGTCGGGTCGCTCGCGCCCGCCGGCGTGATCGCGTAGGCGGTCTCGCGCGGCTCGGCCGTGGGAGCACGCGCGTCGCGGCTCGGGGTCGGCGTGAGCTGCCAGGAGAACAGCGCCTGATAGAACGCGCGGGCGCGGGGCGGATCCGAGCTCCGCAGCTCGTGGTGGGTGAAGCGTCCGTAGGTCTCGTGGGCGTCGTCCATCGTGCGCTCCCCCGGCCGCGCGGGCCAAGGCGCGCTCAGCTTGCCACGATCACGCCGCGTCGAACAACGTCACGCGCCCGCGACGCGCGCGGGGCGTGCACCACGAGCGCGTCGTCGGCGAGCGCGACGGACTCGCTACTTGTTGCAGTTGATCGGATCGAGCATGCAGTCGACAGAGACGGGGCCGGTGGGCGCGGGCGCGGGCGCCGGGTTCGAGGGCTCCTCGGGCGGAGCTTCCTTCGCGTCGTCCGCCGGCGGCGACTCGGGGTCCGCCTCGTCTTGCTGCTGCTGCTTCTTCTTCTTCTTCTTCTCTTGCTTCGGCTCGCTCTGCTGCTTCTGCTTCTTCGCCTGCTTCTTCGCCTGCTTCTTCGCCTGCTTCTTCGCCTGCGCCGCGTCGTCCTCGGCAGCGGCCGCGTCGGGCTTGATGTCGTCAGTCGGGGGCGCGGCGCCGTCGGTCGGCGCGTCCGCGGCGGCGTCGACCGGCGGAGCGTCGCCGTCAACGGGCGCTGGCGGAGCTCCGGGCGGGGCTGCGTCGGTCGGCGGCGCCGGCTCGAGCGCTGGCGAGACGCCGCCTTGCTCGGCGCCCGCGCCCTCGCTCGCGGTCGGTACGCTGGCGCCGAGCGCCGCGTTGAGCGCGTCATCCGAGGCGGCCGGCGCGGCCCACGGATCGACGACCTCGGCGCCCGGGTCCTCGGCGGGCGCCAAGGGGTCATCGGTCTTTGTAGGCAGGTTCGCGCCCACGGCGGGGGCGAGTGAGGCGGCGCTCGTCGGCTCCGCGCGCGCGACCGAGGCCGACGGCGTCTCGCCGATCGGCGCGCGATAGACGGTCACGGGCGACGTCGGCGTCTTGTTGTAGCTCTGATAGGCGTAGCCGCCGATCACGATCACGCCGATCGCGAGGATGCTGGTGAGGAGGTAGAGCGGGCCGTTGCTCGGCGGGGCCTCCTCGACGCGCTCGGCCGGCACGACCTGCTCGGCCTCGGTGGGCTCGGGCTTGGGCTCCACGATCGTGAGCGCGACCTGGGAGAGGCCGAGGAAGCCGACGCCGCCGAACGAGGGCAGCGCGCTCTCGTCGACGGGGGGGCGCACCGGCGTCTTGTCGTGGGCGCGGATCATCTCCTCCATCGCGCGGATGTCGATGAGCCCGGAGGTGCTCTCGAAGGCCGAGGGGTCCGGCGGCGGCGGGAGGTCCTCGTCCTCGTCCTCGCGCTCGTCCGCCGTGAGCCCGAGGCCTCGCAGCGTCGAGGACGGGCGCGGAGAGTCGCTCGCGCTGCGGCGCCTGCTCGAGCTGCGGCGCTTGCCTGAGCTCCTGCTGCTGCTGCCGCGTTTGCGTTCAAACGAGAGCTCCGAGAGCATGCTCGAGGAGGGGGGCCGCGAGATGGTCGGGGGCGGGGCGACGCGGGCGCCCGACTGGCTCGCGCTGGCGTCCTCCTCGGCCGCGCGCGCTCGCTCGATCTCGTCCGGCAGCGACTCGAGGCGCTCGAGCGAGAAGAGCCCCTTGCCCTGCGAATTATCGTCGTTGTGCGGGGTCACGGCGTCGCCGCGCTCCGCGTCGTTCGTACCCATCAGCTCAGCTTCCTCCGGTCTCGAGGAGCCACGAGTATTGACCACATCGCCCTCGTTGTGTGACATGATTGAAGGGCCATATTGAGCGCGTGCCGGCGCGCGCCGCAGCGCTTGCGTACGGGCTCGCGGCCCGATCGAGCGGAACCGCCAGCGCGCGCGAATCGACGTCGACGCGATCGCTTCAACGACGCTCGCGCGCGAATGGTGTGGTGTCCCTGAGGTCAGGTTCGCACGACGCCGCGCGCGCCCCAGGTGGTCGTCGATCAACCGGCCGGCGAACCGGTCGGTGAAGGATCCACGTCGTCATCCCGTTCTTTTTTATGTGGGAGGACTCACGCGTTCCGTCGCGCGCTGGCGCCGTGAGCGCGATGTCCGAATCGTGTCAGCGACAGATGGGACGAACGCGAGCCCATTCGCGGAATTGCCCGAGAACTCGCGGACGTGCGCTGCGCGCCGCAGCTCGTGTCGACGTGGATCCGCCGTCAACGGCGCAGGAGGGATTCTGCTAATTAGCGAAATGACATGAAAAGCACGTTCGTCGTTGTCCTGGGGTCGTTGCTCGCGCTGCCGCTGAGCGCAAATGCTGCCGGCGAGTCGGCGCAGCTGTTTGGCCGTCCGGTCACGACGGTCGCTCCCCTGACCGCGGCCGAGGAGGCGCAGCGACGCGCGGACTTCGAGGCCATGCTCGAGCGCAACGACTGGGTGATGGTCGGCGATCAGGTGCTGCCGCGCGAGTCCGTCTACGGCCTCGCGGGGGCGCAGGAGCCGAGCGACGCGCCGGCGGCGTGGGACGAGGCGCCGCACCGCGCGACGATCTTCCTCAACTTTAATGGCGCGTCGCTGAGCTCGGGCAACAACGCGGCGCTCAACAAGTCGCCGTGCGTGGACGCGCCGATCGACTACCCCGGCTTCACCGGCACCGAGCAGCAGGCGCTCGCGCTGATCAACGTGTTCGAGACGAAGATGGAGCCCTACGGCGTGCGCCTCGCCTACGAGAAGCGCCCGCCGGCGCACCTGCCCTACGCGATGGTCATGATGGGCGGGACGCCGCAGCTGCTCGGCATGCAGCAGGGCGTGCTCGGGGTCTCGTGCAGCAACGACTGCGGGGACCAGTACTGGCGCGACCTGACCTTCGCGTTCACCGGCGCGCTCAACGGCAACAACACCGAGACGCTCGGCAACATCGCGCTGCACGAGGCGGCCCACGCCTTCGGGCTCGCGCACATCGCCGGCCCCGAGCACATGATGTACCCCTTCGCCAACCCGGGGAACAAGGAGTGGGCGAGCGGCTGCACCGCCTACGACGACTCGACCGGCGGGATCAACTGCAACTACACCCACGAGCAATTCTGCGGCGACGGGGCGGAGCAGCAGAACTCGGTCGCGGAGCTGATGGCGTACTTCGGGACCAACAGCGTCGACACCGTGCCGCCGACGGTGAACATCCTCGAGCCGGCCGACGGCCTCGAGCTGAGCGCCGGCAGCAGCGTGCAGGTCAAGGTCGACGTCTCGGACGACCACGAGGGCTTCGGCTGGAAGCTCGTGCTGCCGAACCACGACATCGAGCTCGTCGCCTACGACTTCGAGACGACCTGGGATCTCAACAAGCTGCCCGCGGGTGAGTACATCATCCGCGTCGAGGCGATCGATCACGAGCGCAACGAGAGCTTCGACGAGGTGACGATCTACGTCGGCGAGGACGCCCCCGCGACGACCGGGGACGACTCGGGGACGACCGGCGATGACTCGGGGACGACCGGCGACGACTCGAGCGCGACCACGGGCCCGGACGAGCCGACGACGGCGGGGCCCGGCGACGACGACGACGACGACGACGATGACAGCGGCGTCGGGACCGACGCGGGCACGGAGTCGGGCGACGCGGCCTGTCTCGAGGGCGACGAGTGCGACAAGGGCTGCGGCTGCAGCTCGCCGGGGCGCGGGGAGTGGCCGTCCGGGGCGTGGGCGCTCGCGCTGCTCATCCTCGCGGCGCGGCCGCGTCGACGCGCGCGCGCCTAGCACGAGCGCGAGGGACTAGCGCGCTCGACGGGCGCCTCAGCGCGCGGGGAATTCGAAGCCCGCGCGGCAGTGGCCGCTCGTCTCGAGCGGCGCGTCGGGGGGCAGGAGGTTGTAGCGCCCGTACATCTCGACGAGCAGCGCGCGGCTGTCGTCGGCGCCGTCGCCCCGATCGATCGCCTCGGTGCGGAAGTCGTCGCCGTCCTGACGCACGTGGATCGGCACGTAGCGCACGCCGTTGACGCGCGCGCGCCCGTCGGGCGCCTTGGTGACGCCGACGTAGAGGATGACGCTCGAGCGGCGCGGGAGGTCGGTCTGGTGGCTGGCGAAGTTGCCGAGCGAGTAGTGAATGAACACCTCGCGCCCGTCCTCGGTCGCGTACTTCTCCCACGGCTGAGTGACGTGCGGGTGGCTGCCGATGATCGCGGTCGCGCCGGCCTCGGCGAGGCGATGCGCGAGCTCCTGCTGCTGCTTGCGCGGCGCGGTCTGGTACTCGTGGCCCCAGTGGGGCGTGACGATGATCCCGTCGATGTCGTCCTCCCGCGCGAGCCGCTTGACGAGCTTGACGACCTGGTCGCTGTTGCGGGTGCAGTAGAGCACCTGGTCCTCGTCGTCGGGGATCTGGTTGGTGTTCTTGGCGCACGCGAGCCACGCGAGGCGCACGCCGCGGGTCTCGGTCATGACGTGCCAGGGGAGGCGCGCGCTCGCGCTTTGGCGCCGCGTGCCGGTGTGCAGGAGCGAGGCGGCGTCGAGCGCCTCGAGCGTCTTGTCGACGCCGATCGCGTGGCGATCGAGCGAGTGGTTGTTGGCGGTCGACACGACGTCGACGCCCGACTTGACGAGGCTCTCCGCGAGGCTCGGGTGGAAGTTGAAGCGCGGGTAGGCGCTGTAGACGACGTTGTCGTAGACGAGCCCCGGATCCCTGATCTGCTTGCCCGAGCGCGTCACGCCGGCGGCCATCGGGCCCTCGAGGTTGGCGTAGGTGACGTCGGCGGCCGAGAGCAGGTCGACGACGCCGCCCCAGAGCGCGAGGTGACGCTCGGGCGCGGCGTAGGCCTGGACCTGGAGCTCCTCGTGCAGCAGCACGTCGCCGACCGCGGCGATCGTGACGCGCTCGCCGGGATCGCAGGCGCCCGCGAAGTGGAGGTAGCCCTCGGGGAGCTCCTCGGGCCGAAGCGGCGTCGGCTCGGGTTCGGGCTCGGGCGCGGGCGGGTCGGGCTCCGGGGCCGGGCTCGGCGTGCTCACGACGCGCGACTCGAGCTCCGCGATGCGCTCCGAGGGAGCGTCGGTCTGGCCGTTGCCGTCTGCGGACGAGGCGTGGCCGTTACAGGCGAGCAGCCCGAGCCCAAGCCCTGGTCCCAGGAGCCAGGTCCGCAGATGTGCGCGAGGCGCGGGCGGCGAGCGATGATCGTTCGGGCGCACGGCGAGCCGCGATCGTACACACAGGGTCGCGCGCGCGTCGATTTTCCGGTCGGCGCGGAGCTGCGCGGCGCGGACTCGCGTGGGAGGTCGGGGGGGAAGTCGTGACATAGTGAGCCCCGGCGATGGAGCTCAATCACGTGCTCGTGTGGCTCACCGGGATCACGGTGGTGAGCTGGTTGGTCGCGCTGCTGCGAGCCCAGGGCAACCTGGCGCTGACGAGCTGGGTGCTGACCTCGGTCGGCGTGCTCGCGCTGTGGGTCGCCGGGATCATCCTCTGGCCCGACACGGTCGGCTTCGTGACGCTCGGCGCGTGGGCGCTGTTTCTGCTGCTGCCGCAGCTCGGCGCGCGGCTGGTGCAGTCGCTCTCGCTGCGGGGTCGCTACCGCGCGGCGCTGTGGGTCGCGCGCGCGCTCGCGGTGCTGCACCCGACCCGCGTGTGGCGTCAGCAGCCGGGCGCGTTCCAGGCGCTCGCGCACCTGCAGGCGGGTCAGCGCGAGCGCGCGGAGCGGGCGCTCGCGCGGCTCGAGCGCGCCGACCCGTCGCTGCGCCTGTTCGCGACCATGCAGCGCTTCCGCGCCGAGGGGCGCTGGCGCGCGCTGGTCGAGTGGGTGGAGGGCCACCCCGACCGCGAGGCGCTGCTGATGGATCCGGTGGCGAGCGGCAACTACCTGCGCGCGCTCGGGGAGACGGGCGCGCGCGCCGAGATGGCGCGCGTCTACATCCGCGTCGTGCACGGGCGCGGCGTGCCGTCGCGCGCGGCCTACCAGATCGTCGTCGCAGGGCTTTGTGGTCATGTTGAATTGGTCAGGAAGCTGCTGACGGGGCCGCTGCGCGTGTACGGCTCGGAGCTGTCGCGCTTCTGGGAGGGCACCGCGCGCTGGGCCGCCGGCGAGCCGGGCGAGGCCGAGGCGCTGCTGCGGCCGCTGCTCGCCGCGCGCGACCACATCGTGCGCGCGGCCGCGCGCGCGCGCCTCGACGCGATCGAGTCGACCCCGCCCGGCGACGACGATCCGCAGATCACCCGCGCGCTGCGGCTGATCGAGCAGGACCTCGCGCGCGGCGAGGCGATCCGCGCGCAGCTCGAGGCCGAGCGCGTGCGGCCGTGGATGACCTACGCGCTGGTGGGGCTCGAGCTGCTCGCGTACCTGCGCGAGGTCCCGGGCGGGACCACGAACGAGGAGAACCTGCTCGAGCTCGGCGCGATGATCGGCCCGCTCGCGCTGCTGCAGGGCGAGTGGTGGCGGCTGCTGACCGCGGGCTTCCTCCACTACGGCTGGCTGCACCTGGCGCTCAACAGCCTCGGGATCGTCGCGTTCGGGCGCCGGCTCGAGCGCGACGTCGGGCCGTGGCGCTTCCTCGGCTTCTACCTGCTGACGAGCGTGGGCGCGATGACGGCGATGCTGCTGATCAGCGAATTCGTCACGGGCGAGGAATTCGTGCTCGTCGGCGCGTCGGCGAGCCTGATGGGGATCGTCGGCGTGAGCGGGGCCGTGACGCTGCGCCGGTACCTGCGCTCGCGCGCGAGCCACGAGCGCCGCTGGCTGCTCTCGCTGGCGCTGATCATCGGGCTGCAGACCGCGTTTGATCTGTCGACGCCGCAGGTCAGCGTCGGCGCGCACCTCGGCGGCGTCCTGATCGGCTTCGCGCTCGGGCTCGTGTTCGCGCCCGCGACCCCGTATTATCAGGCGCGGGCCGAGCGGACGCTGGCCCGACAGGAGACATGATGAGCACACGTGTACGCCGTATGATCCTCCCCCGACTCGGCGCTTGCTGCTTCGCGCTCACGCTCGCCGCGACGCTCGGCTGCAGCTTCAGCGCGTCGACCTCGAGCGCGCAGGAGGGCCGCGCGCCCGACAAGAGCGGCGCGCAGCAGGACCCAGGGCAGGGCAAGCCCGCGAACCCGGGGGCCGGTGACGCCTCCGGCGGCGCGCCGGAGGGCGAGGGCGCGGGCGAGGGCGGCGCGGGCTCGCAGGCCGTCGGCGGCCTGGCCACAAAGCCAGCTGACAGCGGCGGCGGAGCCCAGGGCGCGGGCGCGAGCGGCGAGGTCGCGGGCGGCGGCGCGAGCAAGGCCAACGGCGACTCGTGCACGTCCTCGTCGGAGTGCCAGAGCGGCGTCTGCGAGGGCTTGGGCTGCGAGCAAGATCAGGGCACGTGTATGGACAAGGCCCGCATGTGCACCCGCGATCTCCGGCAGTACTGCGGCTGCGACGGTCAGACCTTCCAGGCGAGCGGGAGCTGCCCGGGGCGCACCTACAAGGCCAAGGGGCCGTGCGCGTGAGCGCGGCCCCTCGCTGAGGGGCCGGTAGCGGCGACACGCGGGGCCTCGCCGCGGGCGTAGGCGCTCGCGGCGCGGGCCGGCGGGCTCGCGTTGCGGTCGTGGGCGTGGTGGGATGAACCGCGCGATGCCCCGGCTCCGCTCGAAGACGCGGCGACTCGAGGCGGCGCGGCGTGATCGACTGCGTCACCCCGCGCGCGTCATGACGTCGTCGCTCGTCACCGGCCGCCGGGAGCGCGCGCTGCTCGTCGGCTCGCTGTTCGCGGGCGTCGCCGGCGTGATGCTGCTCGACTTCGGGATCTCGCTGTGGTTCGACGGACAGGTCGCGCTCGGCTCCGTCTCGTTCGTGATCCTCGCGCTCGCGCTCGGGGCCGGCGCGCTGCTGCAGTGGCGCTCGAGTCGGGTCGGCGCCGAGCACCGCGGCGAGCTCGAGCAGCTGCGCGCGAGCGTCCACGCCTCGGCGCGGGCGCTCGAGGCGGAGCTGCGCGTGCGCACGCGCGCCGGTGAGCGCGTCGAGCTCGAGGTGCTCGAGCTGGCGGCGGCGCGCGCCTGGGCGCTGACCGCCAGGGGCGACGCGCGGGCGCTCGTGCTCGACTGCGGCGGCGAGGGGCTCGTCACGCTGCGCGGGCCGCTGGTCGAGCTGCAGCTGCCTGCGGCGCGCAGCGTCCCGAGCCGCTGGCGGATCGAGCGGCTGCGCGACACGGGCGGGATCCTCTCGCTCTCGGGCTTCGGCGCGCCGGTGTCGACGCGCGCCGTGACGCTCGAGGCCGACGCGTCCGCCGAGCTCGCTGCGGCGCCCGAGTGTCGGGTGACGACGATCGAGGAGCTGCCGCCCGGCGTCCGCGTCGCGCTCGGGGAGGCGCGGGCGCCGTATCGTACGGTCTGAACCTCGAGACAGGTTATTGGCGCGCCGGGTCGCGCGTCTGGCTCACGGGCGCGCGCGCTCCAGCGTCATCGACTCCAGCTCGATCCCCAGCCGACGGAAGTCGTCCTCGGCCTCCTCGAGCACCCGCGCGGCGAAGCGCGCCGGGTCGGCGCGCAGCGTCTCCAGCGTGCAGTCCGCCACGACCATCCGCGCGTGCCCCTCGAGCGTCTGACTCGCCACCACCTCGACCTCCTGCAAGCGCTGGCCGAGGAAGCGCTCGATCGCGTGGTGGACCGTCGGCTCCGCGCGCGCCAGCCTCACGCGCGCGCGCAGCTCGAGCGCGAGCGCGACGCTCCCCCGGCTGTAGGCGTTGTCCACCGAGACGGTGATCGTCCGGGCGCGGCAGTCGAGCAGCTCGGCCTGCTCGCGCAGCGGCGCGCGGAAGGCGTGACCGCGCGCCAGCATCCGGTAGCTGCGCCCCGTGCTCTGGTCGAGTCGCCCGCTGAGCACCAGCACGCGCCCAGGCGGCACGAGCTCGACGAGCGTCGCGTAGACGATGAGGTACCCGAGCGCCGCGGTCGCGAGCACGCCGGCGGTCGCGGCCGCGATCATGTCGCCGAGCGCGAGCGCCACGCCGACGCCCGCGGTCGCCAGCGCGAGCGCGCCGCCGAAGGCGATGAGCAGCACGCGGTGAGCGCGTCGCGCGAGCTCGTAGGCCTCGACGTCGTCGTCCTCCTCGGCGTACTCGTCGGTGACCTCCTCCGGTCGCGCGAGCGACTCGACGTCCTCGTCCGCGTTGCGCTCGCGCGTCACCGACCCGACTCTACCGGGGATCCCCGCGCGGGTGGGCGCGCTGGTGACCCTTCGTACAGCTTCAGGGCCTCCGTGATACGTTCGTCGGCAGGAGGCCCCCAATGGAGCTCATCGCCCACATGCTCGGCGCCGCGTTGCTCGTCAACAGCGTGCCCCACACCGTTCAAGGCGTCAGCGGGAAGCCGTTTCAGACCCCGTTCGCGAGCCCGCCGGGGATCGGCCTCTCGCCGCCCTCGACGAACGCGCTCTGGGGCGGCGCGAACGCGATCGCCGGCATCCTGCTGCTGTTCGGCGTCGGCGAGCTCGAGGTCGGCCTCGACCTCCACACGACGCTCGTGCTCGGCGCCGGGCTGCTCGCCGCGTTCGGCCTCGCCCGCTACTTCGAGCGCCTCGCCGATCGCCTCCCGTGACGCGCCGCGCGTGTCGCTGGTCGTAGACCTCGGCCCAGACCTTCAGGTCGCTGTGCGTCGCGCCGTGGTTGGGGAAGAGCGGGTCCCTGCCCGAGGTTGATCAGCGGATCGCGGGCCATCTCGAAGGTCGCGCCCTCGATCGAGGCCTCGACCGCCGGGCCGAGCTGCTCGCCGCCCCGGAGCGCGCGGATCGAGCTGGTGAACGGCTCGACCGTGATCTCGAGGTGGTAGAGCTGGCCGATCGGCCAGGGTTCGCGCTCGGCGGCGGCGCGACGCGGACGGCGGGCGCTCAGCAGCCGCTGACCGCGAGCGCCTGCGTCTGCAGGAGGCTGCTCGGCGGCGCCCAGGGCATCACCTGGTCGAAGTTCAGCGTCACGTCGACGTCGAGCACGCACGGGTAGATGTCGCCGGGCATAAGCGGCGGCCAGCTGACCTCGCCCGCGCCGCTGGTCGCCCACTCCCCTTGGCCGCCGCCGACGGGCTGCGCGGACAGGCAGTCGACGAGCGTGTCAAAGATCGCGCCGCTCTCGACGCCCCACTCGCCCGGCGCCGTGACGGCGAACTCCGGCTGCGCGAAGCCGGGGTACACCATGCGCAGCTCCGTGCACTGCCCGGCGTCGTTGTCGGCCTTGCGGATCACGACCCGGTCGAGCGCGCCGATCAGCGCGAACGCGAAGTACTCGACGTCGCCCTGGCCGCCGCTGTCGCTGGTGTCGCTGTCGCTGGTGTCGCTGGTCTCGCTGGTGGTGCCTGGATCGTCGGTCGTGCCCGGCGACGTCGTGGCGCCGTCGGTGGCGCTGGGGTCCGTCGTCGTGGTCGCGCTCGTGACGGTCGAGGAGTCGCTCGGGTCCGACGTCGCGTCGGTCGTGGCGTCGTCCGTGGTGGGGGTCGTGGCGCCGCCGGTGGTCGCGTCGGTCGTCGTGACGCCGCTGCTGCCCGCGCTCGGGTCCGTCGAGTCGCTGGAGCCCGCAGTCGTGCCGCTGGCCTCGGAGTCGGAGGAGGAGGAGGTTCCGCTGTCGCCGCAGGCGAGCGCGAGCGTGGAGGCGAGCGCGATCACGGCGCGCGCGACGGGGGTCGATGATGGGGAGTGCATGGCAAGTTCGGGGTAGGGCGCGCCTCGCTCGACGCGCGACGCCGATCTTCGCGCGCGCCCGCGCGCGTGTCCAGAACCGCGCGCGCGCGCAGCGGGACCGCGTTCTACGAGCCGGGCGCCTCGCGTTCGCGCGACTCCTCGCGGAACCGGCACCACGCGCAGTCCTCGGTGGGCGGCGGGCAGCGGCGCGCGGCGAGGCAGGCTCGCGCCCGTCGCAGCGCGCCGTCGATCCACGAGTCGTCGCCGACGTGCGAGAGCGTGTGCGTCTCGAACTCGAGCCGGCCCGCGAACACGGGCGGGGTCTTGAGCGCGTTGACGTACACGAAGTGCGCGACGCGGCTGACCTTGAAGCCACGTCGCCTGAGGAGCCACTGGTAGATCTCGACCTGGCGCTTGTACGAGATCTTCCAGTCGTCCTCGAGGTCGACCGCGCGCGTCGTGCTGGTCGCCTTGTACTCGACGACGCGCAGCGCGTCGTCGTCGTCGATCCACAGGTCGTCGATCGCGCCGTAGACGAGGAAGCCCGTGGCCTCGTGAAACGCCTGCACGCCGATGTTGTTGCTGCGCCACTCCGCGAGCTCGGCGTGCGCGAACGGAGGGCGGCTGAGCCCGAGCTGACGCATCAGCGGGTGCGTTCGTCGGGTGTCGCGGTAGCGATCGAACTCGCGCTTGAGCAGCTCGTCGACCGCGAGGTTGAGGCTGAACGGCGGCCCGCGCGGGAAGTCGACCCCGAGCCGGCGGTCGAGGTAGAAGCACCGCCGGCAGCGCATGAAGTCTTCGAGCTTGCTGCGGCTGAGCCGGTAGGGCAAGGCGTCGTCCGGATCGAAGACGTTGTGGGTGCGCGGCACGGCGAGGGTGCATCACTGTGCCACGCGGGCGCGCCGGGGGCCACGGCGCGCGCGGTCAGGAGGTGCAGGCGCGCGCGCGCGGGCATGAATCACCGCGCGCGCGCGGGCATGAATCACCGCGCTCGCGCGTACACCTCGGCAGGACGTACACTGGCGGCGCGCGTGCAGAGCATCGATCAACTCCTCCGAGCAGCGCAGGCGCGAGCGCAGGCGCGAGCGCAGGCGCGAGCGCGCGCGCGCCGTGGCCTCGCGCGCTGCGGCCTCGCGCTCGTCGTCGGCCTCGCGCTCGTCGCATGTCGTCAGACGCCGACGTCCCGCGATCACGCGTCCGCGCCCGCGTCGTCGGTCGTCGAGCTCGCGACGCCCGCGGCCGCGGCGTGCCCCGCCCGCGCGGACGCCCCGGCGCCCCTGCCCAACGTGCTGCCGGAGCACCGCCGGCTCGAGTACTGGCTCGCGCGCGCGGAGACGCTGGGGGACATCGACGCGCCCTTGATGACGCGGGCCGAGATCGCCGCGCACAACCGCGAGATGCTGCCCGCCGGGCACGTGCGCGAGGGCGTCGCGCTGGCGGAGCGCGCTGCGGGCCGAGCTGACCTCTTCACCACGCCCGACCCGGAGGGCCTGCGCGAGCAGCTCGAGCGGCGCTTCGCCTTCCTCGCCGTGCGCTTTCGTCAGGGCAAGTACGTCAACGCGGACGGCGCGCCCGTGCCCGAGGCCGAGATCGAGGAGACGATCAAGCTGCCGCGGATCGCGACGCTCGATCCAGAGCTCCGCGTCGCGCTCACCGAGGTGCCGGTGCGCTGCTCCCCGCGGGTCGCGGGGTACTACACGCCGAGCCTCGACCTCGCGTTTAACCGCAACCTCTGCACGACCGCGCGCGCGCAGGAGGTCGTGCAGGTGCTCGCGCGCTGGTCCGAGGGACAGCTGCTCGCGCGGACCTCCTACGCGCTCGGCTGGATCGACGCCGACGCGCCGCTGTCCGCCCGGCTCGACCCCGAGACCGCGCGCGCGTTCCTCTACGGGCCGCACGAGCGGGCCGGCCGCGAGGCGAGCGTGCAGACGCGCGCGGGCGTGGAGGTCGTCGCGCGCGGGACCTTGCTGCCGCGCGCGCCGGACGACGGCCGCCCGCCGCCCGACAACCTCACCGGGCGCGCGCCCGCGCCGACGGTCGACGTGCTGCTGGCGACGGGCGAGGGCGTCGTCCGGGGGACGCCGCTCGAGCCCGAGGACTTCGTCAGCACCACGCGCCCGCTGACCCGGCGCGCGCTGCTGACCGAGGCGTTCTCGTACCTCGGCGACCCCTACGGCTGGGGCGGGCACAAGGGCGGCCGCGACTGCTCGCGCTTCTTGCTCGACGTGTTCGCCACCTTCGGCGTCCTGCTGCCGCGCAACAGCGCCGAGCAGGCGGTCGCGGGCCCCGTGACGATCGAGGTGCCGGAGGACGCCCCGGAGCAGGAGCGGCTGCGGCTGCTCGACGCGGCCAGCAAGCGCGGCGTCGTGCTCGCGCACTTCCCTGGCCACATCATGCTGTACCTCGGTCGCGACCACCGCGGCGTGCCCATGGCGCTGCACTCCTTCGCCGAGTACATCGTGCCCTGCGAGGGGCGCGGCGAGGACACGCCCGAGGGCGAGCTGGAGACGCTGACGGTCGTCGGCGAGGTCACCGTCAGCGACCTCGAGCTGGGTCGCGGCAGCTCGCGCACGGCCTTTATCGAGCGCATCGATCGGCTCGCCGTGTTCGGCCGCTGAGCCGCGCCCGATGACGCTCCGCGTGGCGGGCACCCGAACGCCGCGGCATACTTCGGCGACGCGCCGCGGCGCGTCGAGGAGGTGTGGCGGTGGCCGCGGGCGGATCCGACGTCGGAGGTAAAGGCGGCGAGCGTGACGGGCATGACAGGCTCGACGAGCGTGACGAGCGTGACGAGCTCGACGAGCTCGCGCGCGAGGTCGAGGCGCTGCTCGAGACCGAGCCCGCGCGGGCGCTCGCGCGGCTCGACGCCGCGCCGCCCGCGCTGCAGCGCGAGCCAGAGCTCGACTACCTCCGCGGCCTCGCGCGCTGGGAGCTCGCGGGCCCCGCGGCCGCGCGCCCCGAGCTCGAGCGCGCGGTCGCCCGCGACCCCGGCTTCGCCGCCGCTCGCCACGCGCTCGGCGAGGCGCTCGGCCAGCTCGACGATCACGCGGGCATGGTCGCGCAGTGGCTCGAGGTGCGCCGGCTCGACGCGCGCGTCGATCGCGAGCGCGGGCGGGGGCGCCTGAGCGCCCGCCAGTGGATGGCGCGGGTCGCCGAGGAGGTGCTCGCGTCGGTCCCGGAGGAGCTGCGCGCGCGGCTCGGCAACGTCTCGGTGGTGCTCGAGCCGCGGCCCGGGCGGGGGATCATCGAGGAGGGCTTTGATCCGCGCGCGCTCGGCCTGTTCGAAGGGCCCGACGACTTCGGGCAGCGCTCGGTCCACGCGCCTCCCACGCCCTCGCGGATCGTGCTGTTCTACATGAACCTCGAGGCGAGCTTCCCCGAGCGCGACGCGCTCGCGGAGGAGATCGAGGTCACGATCCTGCACGAGCTGGGGCACTACTTCGGGCTCGACGAGGACGACGTCGAGCGCCTCGGGCTCGAGTGAGCGGACCGGCTCGCGCCGCCGCTCGCTACGGCTCGGCCTTCGGCGGCGGACCGGGGTCGCGCCGCGTCGGTGTACACTCGGCGACGGAGGTCCTCGAGTGAGCTACGAAGAGAAGCGCATCAAGGTCAAGAACTACGGCGTGCTCCCCGGGAGCTCGCCGCTGCTCGTCGACATCCCGGGGACCGGCGGGCGCCCGCGAAAGCTCCACACGCTCGCCGCGGCCGCGTTCCGTGAGATGGCGGCGGAGGTCAAGCGGGCGCTGGGGATCGAGCTGCAGGCGGCGTCGGGGTGGCGGCGGCATCGCTGGCGCTCATGGGAGCACTACGAGGAGACGATCAAGCGCAAGTACGGCTCCGTCCGTCAGGGTCGCCGCTGGCTCGCGTACAACTCGCCGCACGAGACCGGGCTCGCCGTCGACTTCGGCGTCGGCGGGCTCGAGCCGAGCCGCAAGACCGCCGAGGCGCAGCGCCAGACCGAGCTGTTCGCGTGGCTCAAGGAGAACGCCTATCGCTTCGGCTGGCACCCCTACAAGGTCGAGCCCTGGCACTGGGAGTTCCCCGTCAGCAAGGCGGCCTGGGGCGGCGGCGTGGTCGAGGGGCAGACGCCGGAGCAGGTCCCCGAGGGGCTCGGCGGGACGCGCGGGTACACGGGCCCGATCTCCTTCGGCGACGGCTGCGAGGTCGACGAGGAGTTCGAGGGCATCGAGGACATCGCGACCGAGGAGGACGCGCTGTGGTTCGCGGACGCGGACGCCGAGCGCCCCAGCGCGCGCGCGAGCGTCGAGCTCCCGCGCGCCGGCGAGATCAGCGGAGAGCTCGAGCTCGGCGACCGCCCAGGTCTGCGGCTGAGCTTCCACGTCCGCTGGGAGTTCAAGGACTAGCGGCCGGTGGCGAGGGCCCGCGCGTCGAATCGGCCGCGCGCATTTCTCCGGAGGCGTCGCGCGTCTCCGCTACTCTTGATCGCGCGCGCAGGGTGACGAGTTGGCTGCTCGACCTCGATCTCGATCTCGATCTCGATCTCGTTCTCGTTCTTCTTCGCGATCGTCTTCGCGATCGTCTTCGCGATCGTCTTCGCGATCGTCTTCGCGATCGTCTTCGCGATCGTCTTCGCGAACTCTTCCGGTCCCGCGCTCGACGAAGCTCGCGGGCGCGGGCGGGCTGACTCTCCCCGCGGTCGCGGTCGCGGTCGCGGTCGTGCTCGCCGCCTGCGGCGGCGCGCCCGAGCCCGCGCGCGCAGAGCCGGGGGGACGCAGCGGGCGCGCCGACGCGGCCGCGGAGACGCGTGCCGGTGGCGAGGTGAGTCCACGAAGGCGCGGGCGCGTCGACGAGGCCGACGACGACGACGAGGAGGTCGAGCTGGCGCGTGACGGCGACGGGCCCGGCGCTCGCTTCGGACACGGCGAACCCAACATCGTGGTCCCGTGGTCGCTGGCGACACGCGCCGCGCGTGAGCACGCGCTGCTGCGGGTGCCGGTGCGCGTGCACGCGGGCGAGACGAGCCTGTACCGCGCCGAGTTGCGCGCCGCGCTCGCGGAGGTCAACGACATCTGGCAGCGGCAGGCCAACATCTGCTTCGAGTTCGAGGTCGTGCTGCACGACGGGATCCGGGCCGACGGGCTCGACGTCTGGCTGCGCCCCGCCGTCGGTCCGCCGAACGGTCAGATCCGCGGCGAGCCCCACGACATCTGGGTGGCGGATCGGCCCGCGCTGCGCGGCGACGGCATCGAGCACCCCGCGAAGCGCCCGCTCGCGCGGACGCTGGCGCACGAGCTCGGCCACGGCCTCGAGATCTGGCACACGAACCGCGAGTACTGGGGCCCTGACCGCGCGCAGTACCTCATGAGCCGCCGCACGCTCGGCGTGCAGCTCGCGAGGAGTCCGTTCGACCAGGTCGCGCGCGCGCGCGACACGGCGCTTGCGAAGTGCGTCCCGAACTTCCTGCCGACCGCCTGCGACGAGCCGCAGCTGCTGTACGACGCGGACGCGATCGCGGCGGCGCAGCGGACCGCGCGCGAGCAGCTCGACGCTGAGGAGCGACGTCGACGTCGTCCCGCGAGCTTCGCTCGCCCCAGAGACTAGGAGACGAGGCGCGCGTCGGGGCGGCCGCTCAGCTCGCGTGGCGACGGGTGTGCGCGACGGCGATGAGCTCGGCCTGCGAGGTGACGTCGAGCTTGCGATAGATGTTGCGCAGGTGGCCGCGGACCGTGTGAACGCTGATGTCGTAGCGACGCGCGACGTCGCCGACGGACGGGTTGTGGACGAACGCGTCCATGACCTCGCGCTCCCGCGGGCTCAGGCTCGCGAGCTGGCGCGTGAACGCGTCGCTGAGCTGCGTCGGCTCGGCGACGGCGGGAGCGGCGGGCGGGGGCGGTGCGCTCACCGGGCGCGGGCGCGCGACGTTCGCGGCGCGCGGCGAGAGCAGCGTCTGCGCCGCCACGAGCGCCTCGGCGGCGGCGCGGCGGCGCTCGGCCGACGCGAGCAGCTCGACGCTCCGCGTCACCACGCGCTCGAGGTCCAGCGGGTCCGTGAAGAGGTCGTCGACGCCCAGCCGGAGCGCGGCGACGGCGAGCTCGAAGTCCGGTCGATCCGTCGTGAGGATCACCGGCACGTCCGGGAACGTCGACTTGATCGTCCGCGCGAGCTCGATCGAGCCGGGCGCGCCAGCGCGGATGTCGATGAGCACCAGGCAGATCCTGCGCTTCTCGATCGTCGCGATGATCGCCTCGACCGCGACGACCGCGAGCACGCCGATGGCGCGCGGCAGGCCCGTGAGCAGCGCGTCCTTGAGCGCCGCGCCCCCGGCGACGATCGCGAGGGGCTCGTCGTCTCCGGCGTCCGCGCGCGTGACCGCGCGAGCGCTCACGCCGGAGTGGACGCGCCAGACGGCGGGGGCGCGCGTGTAGAAGGATCCGGCCGGACGGTTTCGCGTCGAGTTGAAGTCCCGCATATCGATCTATGCCGTCGCGTAAGGTTGGCCGGACAGCGCGAGGAGAATTTTCTTCCGTCGGCGCGGCGGGCGAGCACGCGCTCGCGCGGCCCCCGAGCCGGCGTCGCGTCGCGTCGCGCGCTCGGCCCCGCCGGTCACAGCGCCTTGGAGAAGCGGCGGCGCGGGTCCCAGTCGGGGTAGCGGCGCTTTCGCCACGCGATGCAGCGCTCGCCGAGGAAGCGCGCCATCTCGTAGTAGTCGGGCTCGCCGCGCAGCTCGGCCTCGTAGTCGACGTAGGGCTCGAGCACACACCACGCCTTGGCGACGAAGGGGCTGACCCAGTGGATCACGCTGTCCTCCGAGTCCCAATTCTGGCTCAAGAGGAAGCCCATGTAGTCAAACGAGTTCAGCACGCGCTTGACGTGCGCCTTGCCCTCCGGGTTCGTCTCGAGCATGGCGAGCCCCTCCTCGACGTCGTCGGGCAGGTTGATGAAGATCCAGCGACGCGCGGTGACGTCGGCCTCGCTCGAGAGCTGCTCGAACGCGGTGCTGAACAGCTCCATGCTGCGTCGCTCGATCGACTCGTTGAGCTGCACGAGGATCACGAGCGCGCCCGCGAGCGTCAGCGCGAAGCCGGCCATCGTCCCGACCGCCCCGAGCGCGTTCCAGGCGTTGTCAGAGATGCCGGCCATCGTCAGCGCGCGCCACAGCATCCAGGTGATGAGCGAGCCGACGAGGAAGGTGGCGAGGCCGAGCCAGCCGGCGACCATGAGCAAGCGGTTCGCGGGGAGACGTGAAAGTTCGCGCAGCATCGTGAGCTCCTGCGCAGCCCGGTGGCGAGGGGGGCTGCGGCCCGCGTGGGCCGGTTGAGAGTACGTCGCTCTCGGCGCGATTACAGTCAGCGCGTTCACGCGCGGAGCGGTGGGTTATGGCTCGTTCGCGCGCGCCCGGAAGCGGGCGGAACACCGCGAGGCCGCGCGCGGTCTCCTCGGCGTGGACTTCCTCGTCTCGCGCCTCGTGGCGCCGGCCGTCACCGGTCGCGGGCAGGACCGAGCCGCGTGCTTCGCGTTCCCTGGCCGCGTCGTGCTCGCGCTCGCCGACGGCGCGGGCGGCATGGGCGGCGGCGCCTGGGCGGCCGACGCGGTGATCGAGGCCGTCTCCGCGAGCGCGGCGGCGCGACGCGACGACTGGGCGGTGGTGCTCCGCGAGCTCGACGCGCGGCTGGCGGACGCCGGGCGAACGACCGCCGTCGTCGTCGAGCTGCGCGGCGGGTCGCTCTCGGGCGCGAGCGTGGGCGACTCCGAGGCCTGGCGCTTCGGCGCGTCGACGATCGAGCTCACCGCGAAGCAGCGGCGCAAGCCGCTGCTCGGTAGCGGGCGCGCGCGCCCGGTCAGCCTCCGCGGCGCGGCGCGTGTGGGAGACGTGGTGCTGCTCGCGAGCGACGGGCTGCTCCGCTACGCGTCGCGCCCGCAGCTCGAGGCGCGGGCACGCGGCGGCGCGCGGCCAGACGCGCTCCTCGAGCTCGCGCGCCTGCCCGACGGCGCGCTGCGGGACGACGCCGCGCTCGTGCTGTGCCGCGTGATCGAGTGACGCGCGTCGCTGCCCCGCGCGGCCACGCGCTCGCCGGCACGAATGCTGTACATCCACCGGCTCAGCGCGCGCCGACGCGTCGCGTCAGGGCGGCATCGCGCCGCGACGAGCACGAGTCGCGCCTGTCCCCGAGATCACCTCGGCGTCGCGCGCGAGCGCTGACGCTGCGCGCCCCGACGGCGTCGACGCGCGCAAGCGCCACGCACTCTCCGGTACCCTGTAGACGGCTGCGCCCGGCGAACGCCGGACTCAAAGGACATGTCTCGAGACCACGGCGGCTACGCGGGCCGTCGCGCGCAGCAGGAGCGTCGCATGAGCGAACACAGGATGTTAATTGTCGACCGGGAGCGCGCCGCGGCGCGGGCGCTGATGAATCGTCTCGGCGAGTTCGCGCTCGAGATCGTGCTAGCCAGCTCGGCGCGCGAGGCTCAGGACGCGGTCGCGGAGAGCAACTTCGACGTCATCGTCATCGACGTCAACCTCCCCGACAAGAGCGGGCTGATGCTGTTCAGCACGCTGAAGCGCGACCAGGCGCTCGCCGGCACGAAGTTCGTGATCACGGGGAGAGGTGTCCCTGAGACCACCTTCGAGAGCCACAAGAAGCTCAGCCGCCACGCCGAGCTCTACCTCCACAAGCCCTACCGCAAGAAGCTGCTGGTCAGCTTCCTCGAGGAGGAGGTCGGCGTCCCGAAGGCGGCACGCGGCGCGCGGCGCTTCAGCTCGCTGAGACCCGGGGCGCCCCCGCCGACGCCGCAGCGGCGCTCGACGACGGCCTCGTACCCGACCGTCGGCGGGCTCGAGCCCAAGCGCCCGAGCGCGCCCCCGGTGACGTCGAAGCCCACGACCCTGAGCGGCCGGGGCCTCCCGCCCGCGCCGCCGCCCACGCCGCGGCGCGTGCCGCCGCCGCCGACCTCGAGCTCGAGCTCGCGGCCCGCGTTGACCCCCACGGAGACGCCGCTCGATCCGAAGCTCGAGGAGCTGCGGCAGCTGGCGAACATGAACGATCGCGGGACGACCCCGCGCGCCCCGGAGCGGTCGCCCGTGACGAGCCCGGCGCCGACCGTGCGCCCGACCGAGGCGAAGGCGCCCGTGGCGGGGTTCCGCCCGGTCCAGAGCGCGCCGTCGTCGTCGTCGCCGTCGCCGTCTCCGACGACCACGGACTTCGAAGACGACATGCTCGACGATCTGTTTGATGTCGACGTCGACGTCGACGTCGACGTCGACGTCGACGTCGACGAGCCGGCCGAGAGCGCCGTCGACGAGATCCCGATCTCGATCGAGGACGTCGGGGCCAGGGACGCGGCGTCGCCCGAACCGGCGGAGGAGTCGTCCGTCGCGCGCGCTCCGAGCGAGACGAGCGCGCCTGTTGAAGAAGAGGCGCCGGCCGCCGCGCTGGAGTCGTCCTCGGACGCGGGCGCCGCCGTGGCCGGGCAGAGCGACGCGCGTGACGAGGCGGACGCCGAGGCGAGCGTCCCCGAAGCCGGCGAAGCGCCCGACGCGAGCCCGGCGGCGCCCGAGAGCGCGGCGGAGCGCGCGGACGAGGCCGCGGACGAGAGCGCGGACGAGAGCGCGGACGAGAGCGCGGACGAGAGCGCGGACGAGAGCGCGGCGGAGCGCGCGGACGAAAACGCGGCGGAGCGCGCGGACGAAAACGCGGAGGAGCGCGCGGACGAAAACGCGGAGGAGCGCGCGGAGGCCGAAGAGCCGCGCGCCGATGACGAGCGCGACGAAGCGAGCGCCGTGGAGACGCCGGCGGACGATGAGCGCGAGGAGGCGGTCGCGTCAGCAGACGAGGCCGCGGGCGCGGCCGAGAGCCACGAGGAGGCGGAGGCCGACGCGGCGCGCGAGACGGGCGCGCCAGGATCGGAGACTGGCGAGGAGTCTGAAGAAGCAGGTCCTCCCGCTGTCGAGGAGCCCAGCGTTGAGGCTCCCGCGGACCCTGCGGAGGCGTCGTCGGACGCGGCCGCCGAAGCGACTCGCGACGCCGATGCTTCGGCGGACGAGTCCGCCGAGGTCGACGGGGGGGAGGCCGCGGGAGCGGGCGCGCAAGTCGAGCCGTCGGAGCCCGCGGAAGCCGGGCCCGAGCCTGCGGACGTGGTCGCGTCCGAGCCCGCCGAGGAGGTCGCCGAGGTTGCGGAGGCCGCGGCGGAGGAACCAGCGGAGGAGGCTGCTGCGACGCCCGCAGAGGAGGCTGTCGTGACGCCCGCAGAGGAAGCTGCGGAGGAGCCGGCGGAGGAGCGTACGGAGGAGCGTACGGAGGAGCCCGAGCAGGAGTCTGCGGAGGCGCCCGCGGAGGAGAGCGGGGCGGAGACCGCGGTGCCGGCGGAACAAGCCGCGCGGGAGCCAGCGGAGGAAGTCGCCGAAGAGCCGGCGGCAGAAGCGACCGCGGCGGAACCCGCAGACCTGGTCGAAGAGCCACTGGGGCCAGGGGAGGAAGCCGCGGAGACGCCAGTGGAGGAAGCCGCGGAGGAGTCGGCGGAGGAAGCCGCGGAGGAAGCCGCGGCGGAATCTGCGGCGGAATCCGCGGAGGAATCCGCGGAGGAGCCAGCGGCGGAAGCCGCGGCGGAGGTCGCGGAGACGCCAGCGGAGGAGTCGGCCGAGGAAGCCGCGGAGGAAGTCGCGGAGGAAGTCGCGGAGGAAGCCGCGGAGGAAGCCGCGGAGGAAGCCGCGGAGGAAGTCGCGGAGGAAGCCGTGGAGGAAACCAGGGTCGAGCAGGTCGCGGCGACGCCGGAAGTAGCGAAGCCCGACGGCGCACGCGAAGCGCCTGCGGGCAACGACGACGCGAAGGCGCCCGCGCGCGTCGGCGCGGGCGTTGGAGCGGGACCCGTAGCGACGCCGACGCCGTCGCGTCCTGGCGCGATCGATCTCTCGATGCTCGCGGCGAAGGCCGGCGGCGGCCCGATCGCGTCGAAGCTCTCCGACGAGGTGGCGTTGAACATGGACTCGCTCGCCGAGGACCCGGACGTCGGCCTCGAGGGCATCGACGCGATGATCCGCAAGCTCAACGCGGGCAAGCAGCGACGCGAGCGCGCGCTCAAGTCGGAGCGGCGCAACCAGCAGCAGCGCGTCCGCGAGCTCGAGCAGCAGGTCGCGGGCAACGAGCGCGCGCTGGCGGAGCGCGCCCGCGAGCTGGCGGAGCGCGAGCGGACGCTGGCGGAGCGCGAGCGCGCGTTGACGGCGGCGTCGCGGCGCGCGGAGCAGCTCGAGCGCGAGCTGAGCGCGCGCGATCACAAGATCGAGGAGCTCGTCGCCCAGGGCGAGCGCATCATGGGTCAGTTCCGGCGCACCTCGGAGCTCGCCGCGCGCCTCGAGAGCAAGATCGAGCAGCTGCAGGCGCTCAACGTGCGCAACGAGGAGCGCCTGATCAAGGCGCACCGCCGCATCCAGCTCGACGCCGAGTGGCGCGCTCGCTCGGAGCGCGCGCTGGCGATCGCCATGGAGATGGTCGACAACGACGCGGACGACGACGCGTGAGCGAGGACGTCGCGCGCGCGAGCCCTGAGGGCGAGCCGCCCGGCGGCCTCCCGCCGTGGATCAACCCGGACACCCAGCGCGCGCTCGAGTGGCGCGACGGCGACATCGTGATCTCGGTGCCCGCGAAGAGCGGGACGACCTGGACGATGAACATCGTCCACCAGCTGCGCGCCGCCGGAGACCCTGACTTCAAGGACATCTACAGGGAGGTCCCCTGGCTCGAGCTCGTCGAGCGACCGGGGCAGACGCCCGACGAGCTGCTCGCGCGCTGGCGGGCGATGCCGCGGACGCGTCGTCGCGCGTTCAAGACCCACGCGGCGCCGCCGCAGCTGCCGTATCTCGCCCCTGGCGAGGGTCCGGCGGTCCGCTACGTCGTCGTGGCGCGCAACCCCGAGGAGTCGCTGGTCTCGCTCAAGCCCTTCCTCGAGAGTCACTCGGACGCCTTCTACGCGCTGTGGGACGTCGAGCGGCCGGGGCTGACGCGGCCGGACTTCGCGAGCTTCTTTGACGAGGTCGTCCACGAGCGCGGCTTCGACGCCCAGCAGTTCGAGTTCGTCAACGCCTGGTGGCCGCTGCGGCGGGCGGCGAACGTCCACCTGGTGCACTTCTCGGCGCTCAAGCGCGCGCCCGAGCGCGCGATCCGGGCGCTCGCCGAGTTCCTCGGCTTCACGCCGCCGGCGGAGCGCTGGCCGGTGATCCTCGAGTGCTGCTCGTTCCCGTGGATGAAGGCCCGACAGGAGCGCTTCGAGGCCGCGACGGTGTGCGACGTCCCGGTGCTCAACCCCGGCGCAATGATCCGCAAGGGCAAGCTCGGCGCCGCGGCGGAGGACGGGATGACCGACGCGATCGCGGCCCGCGTGCGCGCGCTCGGGGAGCGGCTCGTCGACGACCCGCGCGCGCTCGCCTGGCACTACGGCGGCGGCCCGCTGCCCTGAGCGTCTCCTTCAAGAAGCTTGAAGGGACATGTTGTACGCGCGCGGCTCACGGGAGCCGGCCGCGCGCCTGCCGACGCCATGGCGACAACGACCCCAGAGGCGTCCGTGGAGCTTCGCGAGCTAGGTCCCGCTGCTGGGGACGCCGTAGTCAGGCTCGGGGGCCCCGGTCGTCGACGTCTCGCTGGTCTCGGTGGTCCCGCCGGTGGTGGCGGGGACGCCGTAGGCGGGCTGATCGGTGGTCGAGGTCGTCGTCGTCGTCATGTCGCCCGTGGTGGTCCCGCTGGTGGTGGCGGGGACGCCGTAGGCGGGCTGCGCCGTGGTCGGGTAGGCGGTCGAGGACGACGAGGACGTCGAGCCCGTGGACGATCCGGTCGACGACGTGTTGGTCTCCGACGCGCTCATCTCGGTGTCGCCGCTGCTGTTGGTGCTGTCGTCCGGATCCTTGTCGCCGCAGGCGGCGAGCGAGAGCCCCATCAGGATGGCGCCGGCCGTCCGCGCGACGCGACCGTGAACGTCGCGGACGCGCGCGCCGCAGTGGGGGCACACGCAGTCGGCGAGCTTGACGTGAACGCTGCAGGCCGGGCAGGCGATGAGCTTCGGCATGGCCGCATGATACGGCGACGCGCGCCCGCTGTCACAGCTCGCGTCGCGGCTCGGCGGCCGGCGCGGCGACCCGACCCGGGCGCGTCCGCGACACTCGGCGACAGCAGGGCGCGGCGAGCCTGGAGCGGCTGGCGTGATGTTTGCCGGAGGCGCCCGCGCGCGCGCTCGGTATTATCATCGTCGCCGCGGCGTCGAGTCGGCGCCCGGAGGCGACGTGGACGAGAGCAGACCATCACCATCACAGCGCGCGACGCTCGAGCGCGCGGCGGCGGCGATCGCCGAGGCCGACGCGCTGCTGATCGGCGCGGGCGCGGGCATGGGCGTCGACTCGGGGCTCCCTGACTTCCGCGGCGACGAGGGCTTCTGGCGCGCCTATCCCCCGATCGCGCGGCTCGGGATCTCGTTCGCGGCCATGGCCAACCCGCGGTGGTTTCGCGACGACCCGGCGTTCGCGTGGGGCTTTTACGGGCATCGACTCAACCTGTATCGAGAGACAACTCCGCACGAGGGCTTCGCGATCCTGCGCCGCTTCGGGGGCGCGGCCCCCCGCGGCGCGTTCGTGTTCACCTCGAACGTCGACGGACAATTTCAGCGGGCGGGCTTCACGGACGCGCGCGTCGTCGAGTGCCACGGCTCGATCCATCACCTGCAGTGCGCGGCGCCGTGCTGCGGGGACATCTGGTCGGCCGAGGACGCGCGCGTCGAGGTCGAGATGTCGACGCTGCGCGCGCGCGAGCCGCTGCCGGCCTGTCGACGCTGCGGTCACCTCGCCCGGCCCAACATCCTGATGTTCGGCGACTTCGCGTGGCTCGGCGATCGCTCGAGCGCGCAGGAGGCCGCGCTCGCGGCCTGGCTCTCGGAGCTGCCCGCGGACGCGCGCGTCGTCGCGATCGAGTGCGGCGCGGGCACGGCGATCCCGTCGGTGCGCATGACCTGCGAGCGCGTGACGCGAGCCCGCGGCGGCGCGCTGATCCGGATCAACCCGCGCGAGGCCCACGGGCCGCGCGGGACGCTGTCACTCGCGATGGGCGCCGCCGCGGCGCTGCGCGAGCTCGACTCGATGCTGCCCGGCCGCCCCGCGTGAGCGCGCGACCTCCGGTCGCTCAGGCGCGCGCGGCGGTGGGGTTGCTCTGCAGCCACGCGTCGACGAAGCGCCGGATCTGCTCGAGCGCGCAGCGGCCCGTGTGCACCATCTCGTCGACGACCACGGCGCGGGCGTGACCCTTGGTCAGCCCGGCGACGAGGTCCTGGGGCAGCGCCGCGCCGCCCGACGCGATCACCGGGACCCGGGCCGTGTCCGCGACCGCGCGCGTGAGCTCGAGGTCGTAACCCCAGCCGTGGCCGGCCTTGTCGAGGCTGTGCACGAGCAGCTCGCCGACGCCTCGCTCGACCAGCTCGAAGGCCCAGCTGATCGCGTCGAGGCCCGTCGGCTCCTGACCGCCGTGAATCATCGGCTCCCACCAGTCTGCGGTCACGCGTCGGGCTCGGATGATCGCGAGCGCCCGGTCGGGTCCGTGGCGCGCGGTGATCTCCGACACCCACTCCGGTCGCCGCACCGCGGCCGTGTTGAGCGCGACGCGCTGGGCGCCGGCGTCGAGCAGGCGGTCGACGTCGTCGGTGTCGCGCAGGGAGCCGTCGTCGACGGAGACGAGCGTCGGGCAGCGCACGGCCGCGGTGATGCGCTCGAGCAGCGGGAGGAGCTCGTCGAGGCGCGCGAGCTCGTCGTGGAACTCGATCATCAGGCGCGCGGCGCCGTGCGCGTCGAGGTAGCGCGCGAGCTCGACCGGCGCGGCGGGGTCGCGCAGCGTCGTGATGCCCGGGAGCGGCTCGACCCGACCGCCGCGAATCGGCAGCACCGGGATGATCGGGATGATCGGGATGACCGGGGTCGGGATCGGGATCGGGGTCATCGCGTCGCTCGTCGACGACGCGTGGACGCCATCGCGCGTCGGATTCTCCGCGGGTCCGGGGGAAACCTCGCGGCGTACAGGGGCGGTCCTGGAGCTGGGCGTCATCGGGCTGCGGCGCGAGTGAGCTCGCGGGCGCACCTCGCCGGTTGTGCAACGCGCGTGCCGGGCTCGGCCGCGCGACGCGGGTCCACGGCGCTTCGTCACTGGGCCCGTCACGCGCCCCGCTACGCGACCGCGAGCACCGGAGCGCGTAGGAGCGATGGGCCGTCGCACGTGTGCAGACGGTGCGCCGCGGGTGGGCGCACAGTCGAGGCGCGCGGCGTGCCGCGGGTGGGGCGCTTGCGTCGGCGCCCCACATGTGGTGAGTAGCCTGCGCGCGATCTCGAGACGGGCGCGCGGAGAGACGCATGAGCGGAGATCACGACGACACGATGTACGCGCAGGTGCGCGCCGCCGCTGACCACATCACCCGCGTGATCGCGCCGCGGCGCCCCGCGATCGGGCTGATCCTCGGCTCCGGGCTGGGCGCGTTCGCGGACGCGCTCGAGGACGCCGCGCGCGTGCCCTACGAGCAGATCCCCGGCTTCGCCGGCAGCGGCGTCGAGGGCCACGCGGGACGCCTGGTCGCAGGGACCTGTCGTGGGGTTCAGGTATTGGCGATGCAGGGTCGCGTGCACTGCTACGAGGGCCACGCGCTCGCGCGGGTGGTGCTCCCGGCGCGCGCGATGATCACCGCCGGCTGCCGCACGCTGATCATCACGAACTCCGCCGGCGGCATCCGCGACAGCTTCACGCCGGGCGACCTGGTCCTCATCTCCGATCACATCAACCTGATCGGCGACAACCCGCTCGTCGGCGCGAACGAGCCGCGCTTCGGCCCGCGCTTCCCGGACATGACGACCGCCTACGACCCCGAGCTGCGGGCGCTCGCGCAGCGCTGCGGGCGCGCGCTGGGGCTCGAGCTGGCGGAGGGCGTCTACGCGGCGCTGCTCGGCCCCTCCTACGAGACGCCGGCCGAGATCCGCATGCTGCGTGCGGTCGGGGCTGACCTCGCGGGCATGTCGACGGCGCCGGAGGTGATCGCCGCGCGGCACATGGGCGCGCGCGTGCTCGGGATCTCCTGCGTGACCAACAAGGCCGCCGGCCTCGCGGGGCCGCTCTCCCATGACGAGGTCACGGAGGTGGCGACGCGCGTGCGCGCGACCTTCGTCGGCCTGCTCGAGCGAGTCATCGCGGAGCTCGGCTGACGCGCGCGGGGCTGCGGCCACGCCGGGCGCCTCGTCCGTGTGCCTACAACGAGCGCTCGCGTCCGCGAGGCGAGCGGTACACTCGCGGGCGCGGGCGCGCCTCCTCGCGGTCGCGTGCGCCCGGAGCTCCATGAAGGACATCAAGAAGCACATCAAGCCGCTCGTCGTCGTCGGGCCGCTGCTCTCGCTCTCGCTCTCGTCCGCCTGCGACGCGCCGCGCGAGCGCGCCGCGCCGCGCCCCGCGGTCCTAGACTCCACGCCCTCGCTCGGGGCGGAGGCGCGCCGCGCTCGCGTCGAGCTCGGGCGCGCGCCGCGTTCCCGGGTGCTCGCGCTGCTGCGCGAGCACGATGTCCGCGTCGAGGCGCCGCTCGGGTCCAGCGCGTACCTCGTGAGCCTGCGCGCGCGGCGTGGGGCCGCAGCTCGCCGCGCGGCTCGCCGGGATCAGGGCGCGCGCGCGCGCGCGCGCCGGCCGACGTGCAGGAGCATGGCCTTATGGACATGCTTTCGAGAGGCGAGGAGACGCGGCGCCTGGTCGTCGAGCTGTTCCCCGATGTCGACCCGGCGCGTGTGGCCGACACGCTGCGGGCCGCGGGCGCGCCGGTCGAGGGCCACGGTCGCGGTCCGCGATTCGGGCGTATCACGCTGCGCGGGCCCGCGTCCGCGCTGCGCGAGCTCGCCGGCGAGCTCTCCGACGAGCGCGCGCGCGGCGAGGACGTGGCCTGGATCGCGCGCCGGAGGCCGCGACGGCTGCTCAACGGCACCTCGGTCTGGGTCGGGCAGTCCGGTCTCGACGGCGGCGGCGCGACGCCGCTGTTCGATCGCGGGCTCACCGGCGAGGGGCAGATCGCCGGGCTGCTCGACACGGGCGTCGACATCGATCACTGCGCGTTCCTCGATCCCGACGGCCTGCCGGCGATCAACGGCGTCGGCGGCACCGAGGTCGACCCGTCGCGCCGCAAGGTGATCGCCGTCGACTTCCTCTGGGACGGCGACGACCCCGAGGACCCGGACGCGTGGGACGACAACGGCCACGGCACCCACGTCGCCGGGACGATCGCGGGCGACTCGCTCCCCTACAGCGCGCACAACAACCACGACGGCATGGCGCCCGCCGCCAAGCTCGTGGTGCAGGACGGCGGCTTCAGCGTGGACGACTGCGCCGACATCCCCGCGCTCGGCTGCCCCGTCACCGACCTCCACTTCGTGTTCGAGCAGGCCCACGCGCAGGGCGTCCGCGTGCACCAGAACTCGTGGGGTGACAACGAGAATTCGCCGATCAAGTCGGTCTACACCGACGGCTCCCAGGACGCCGACGAGTTCGTGTGGGCGCACCCCGAGTTCCTGCTCGTGTTCTCGGCCGGCAACGACGGCCCGCAGCCCTCCACGGTGCTCAGCCCGGCCACGGCGAAGAACGTGCTGAGCGTCGGCGCGACCCGACGCGCCGGCGAGGCCGGGACGATGCCCGGCTTCTCCGCGCGCGGGCCGACCGACGACGGCCGCCTCAAGCCCGACGTGACCTTCCCCGGCGTACAGATCCGCTCGGCCGCGACCGACGGGGACATCGAGACCGAGAACTGCGAGAACGTGCCGCTCTCCGGCACCTCGATGTCGGGCCCGGGCGCCGCCGGCATGGCCGTGCTCGCGCGCCAGTACTACGTGGACGGCTTCTATCCCGAGGGACAGGCGAACCCCGCGGACGGCTTCACGCCCTCGGCCGCGCTGCTCAAGGCGACGCTCATCAACTCGGCGCGCTCCATGGAGGGCCTCCCGGTCCACGCGCCCGAACCGGAGCAGGGCTGGGGCCGCGTCACGCTCGACGACGCGCTGCACTTCTCGGGCGAGGCCGGGCGGCTGTTCGTCGACGATGACGGCGAGGGCTTCGCCGACGAGTCCGCGGCGCCGATCGAGTACGCGATCGACGTCGAGCGCGCGGACGCGCCGCTGCGCGCGACGCTGGTCTGGACCGACTACCCGTCCGCGCCCGTGGCCCTGCAGCACCTCGTCAACGACCTCGACCTCGCGCTCATCGGCCCCGGCGGCGAGTGGCTGGGCAACGTGCACGAGGAGGGCGAGTCGGTCCCGGGCGGCGAGCCCGATCGCGTCAACAACGTCGAGCAGATCACCCTGAGCGCGCCGACGCCCGGTCGCTACACGCTCGTCGTGCGGGCCGCAGCGATCCCGATGGGCCCGCAGCCCTTCGCGCTGGTGCTGCGCGGCGAGCTCACCGCCGCGCGCGTCACCCCCGAGGGCGGCGAGACCGACTCGGACTCGGAGACCGGCGCGAGCACGGGGGACGACGCGAGCACGGCGGGCGAGAGCGAGGCGACGACCGGCGGCGCGACGGGGGCGAGCACGGGCGCGCAGACCAGCGCGGGCCCGACGGGGCCCGAGACCGGCTCCGGCGGCGCCGCGACCACGAGCGAGGAGACCGGCGGCGGCAGCGACGGCGGCGGCGGCCTCGACGGTGACGGCTGCGGCTGTCGCGGGCCCGGCGAGGGCGCCCGCGGCGGCGCGCTCGCGCTGCTGCTCGCGCTGGGCTGGCGACGTCGGCGCGCGCGCTTCGATATGTCGTAATAAACAGGTGTTATCGGCGGCGCCGCGTCGCGCGAGCGTCAGCTCAGCGCGGCCGCGCGAGCGGGAAGCGGGCCCGCGCCGTCGTGCCCTCGTCCGCCCGCGACTCGAGCGTGATCGTGCCGCCGAGCTGCCGGAGGTGCGCGCGCGCCAGGTACAGCCCGAGGCCCATGCCGCGGCCCTCGGCCTTGGTCGAGAAGAACGGGTCGAACGCGCGCTCGCGGGCCTCGTCGCTCATGCCGACGCCGTCGTCGGTGACCACGACGCGCGCCTCGCCGGCGAGCACCTCGAAGCGGATCGTCACGCCGCGCGCGCCCGGGCGCTCGCGGCAGGCCTCGACCGCGTTGTAGACGAGCTCGCGCAGCGTCTGCCCGATGATCTCGCGCGGCTGCAGCACGCGCGCGCTCGGGGTCACGCTCGGGTCAAACACGACGCGCAGCGGCGCCTCGCCGGCGGCGTCCAGCAGCTCGTCCTCGAGGTCGCGCAGCGACCACGGCTCCTCGCGGCGCCCGAGCTCGGGGACGCGCAGCTCCGGCGAGGCCATCTGGTGGATGATGTGCTTGCAGCGGCGCACCTCCTGCTTGATCGTCTTGATCGCGTCGGCGCGCTCGTCCGCGGCCATGTAGTTGATGTCGCCGACCAGCGCCGCGATCGTCCCCAGCGGCGAGCCGAGCTCGTGGGCTGCCCCTGCGGCCAGGGTGCCGAGCGCCGCGAGGTTGTGGTCCTGCAGCGTCTCGACGTGCAGGCGCGCGAGCTCCTCGCGCTGCGCCGCGAGCTGGACCGCGACGCGGTGCACGAAGTACGTCATGAACGCGCCCGCGAGCGCGAACGCGACCCACATGCCGCGGATCCGCATCGTCAGCGGATCGTCGCCGGGCGTCGTCGGGCCGAGGTCGGGCGAGCTCGCCAGCAGCGCGGCGAAGCCCGCGAGGCTGGCGAACGCGAGCGTCCACGTCCAGCGCGGCGAGATCTGCGTCGCCAGCGTGACCGGCACGAAGAACATCATCGTGAACGGGTTCGACGCCCCGCCCGAGAGGGCCAGCAGCGCCGTCAGGGCGGCCGCGTCGATCATCAGGTGCGCGCCGGCGATGTCGGGCGTCGCCCGCCCGGGTCGCAGGATCCAGCGCTGCGTCGCGAGGTTGAGCGTGGCGAGGATCAGCATCACCGCCGCGGTCCCGCGCGGCTCCGGGGGCGGCGGGAACCAGCTGATCAGCCAGCGCCAGATCGGCGGGTAGCCCAGCTGCACCGCCCAGCCCAGCGCGATCAGGCCGAGCAGCACCCAGCGCGCGACCACGAAGGTGCGCAGCGCGATCTCGGCCGAGCTGCTCTCTTCCCGCGCGGCCGACTCGCGCGCGGACGAATCGGGCGCGTCGCCGCTCGAGGAGACAGGCACGGGCGTCAGGGTAGCCGGCGCGCCGCGGCGATCAACGCCGCGTCGTCGCTGCGTCGACCTGTCGCGCGCGCGCCCTCCCGCCGCGAGAGGGGCTACACCCGGTCGGCGTCGCGCGGTCGCGCGCGAGCTCGCGCGCCGCGGGCGAACAGCGCGAGCCCGGCGAGCGCGAGCAGCGTGACGCCGACGAGCAGCAGCAGCGGGATGACGCGGTCGAGCCAGCGCGCGCCCGTCCACTGCCCGTAGTGCACGCGGTACAGCCAGTCGACGCGCGCGGTGTCGGCCCCGCGCTGCGACAGCGCGCCGCTGTGGCGGTCGATCGTGACGACGACGCGGCCCGGGCCGTCCATGAACAGCTCCACGCGGTCGGGGTGCAGCGCGCGGCGCTCGACCGCGCCGTAGCGCGCCGCGTGGGCGCTGCTCGCGATGGCCGCGCGCGCGAGCTGCTCGGCCTGCGCCGCCGGCAGCGGCGACAGCGTCGCGCCGGTGCGCGCGTCGACGAGCCGCGGGGGGCCGCCGCCTGACGCAGAGCGCCGGGTAAGGCGGGACACCGGACCGAGCGCGGTCGACAGCAGCTCAGCCCGCGACAGCGCGCCGGGGACCGCCGCGCGCGCGCGCGCCAGCGGCAGCGTGTCGTCGGGCAGCGGCGCGTTCGTGGCCGGGGAGAGCGCGTCGTAGGCCGCGCTCCAGCCCGGCTTGAGGTGGAACAGCAGCCCCGTGATCGACCACGGGAAGAACGGCACCGCGAGCGCGAGGCCGATCCACCGGTGCGCGCGACGCAGCGCCGCGCGGCGCCGCCGCGGCGCCGACCGCCCGTCGAGCTGCGCGCGCGTCTTTGTCCGGGCCGCGGTCCGCGACGCGCGGGCGCGCGGTCGTCTCGCGCGGGCCGGCGTCCGTCGGCACGCTGTCTGTCTCTTCAATCAGCTCGAGGACGGCCGTCATCAGCGCCTCGCGCTCCAGCGGCATGGTCAGGTAGCGGTCGGCCGCGCTCCGAAGCGCCTGGTGCTGCTCGACGGGCTCCCCCTGGAGCGCGGCGCCGTACAGGATTAACGGGATCCGGCGCGTTCGCGCGTCGCGGCGCAGGCGGCCGCAGACGACGAAGCCCGACACCCGCGGCAGCTCGACGCGGAGCAGGATCAGCGCGGGCGCGGCCGCGCCCGCGCGCGCGACCGCCTCCGTCGCGTCCGCGAGCACCGACGGCTCAACCCCGCAGGCCCGCAGCGTCTGCTCGATGAACCCGGAGGCGTCCTCGTCGGCGTCGATGATCATCGCGGTCGGCACAGGCGGCAGGGTAGCGCGGTCGCGCGACGTCGACCGGCGCGGCCTCGTCCCGCGAGCGCGCCCCCAAAAGTCGGCTCGGTGACGCGTCCGCGCGCGTCCCCCGGGCGCGCGCGTCGGCCGAGTGAGTTCGCGCGAGCGCGCGAGCGCGACGTGATCCCGCGCGATCGACCCCCGGCGACGTCGCGTGTCCGCGCGGAGCCCCGCGAGCGCGCGCGTGCCGTCGCGGGTTCGTTTTAAAATGTCTTATAAGACACGTCGGAGCGCGCGCGCCCCCGCGTCGTGACACCGCGTGGGACCATCAGCGCGTGGAGTACGTCGTCGTCGCGCTGGCGATCGCGGCCGCAGCGTTGTGGTCTGCGAGACAGATCGCCCTGCTCGCGCGACGAGAGCCCGCGCGGCGCAGGCGACGACGACTGCGAGACAACGCGCGCATGGGGCGAGAGGGCGAGCTCGCCGCCGAGAAGCTGCTGCGCCGCCGCGGCTACCGCGTCATCACCAGCCAGACCTCGCGCACGGGCACCTTCTGGGTCGACGGCGCGCCCCAGGAGTTCACCGTCCGCGTCGACTTCCTCGTCTCGCGCTGGTGGCGGACCTACGCCGTCGAGGTCAAGACGGGGACCTCAGCCCCGAGCCCCAAGAACCGCGCGACCCGCCGCCAGCTGTTCGAATACAGCCACCTCTACGACGTCGACGGCCTGATCCTCGCCGACATGACCGCCGGCGAGCTGCACGACATCCGCTTCGCCACCCGCCGCAGCCACCTCGGCTGGCACTCGCTCGCCGCCGCCACGTGCCTCGGGATCCTCCTCGGCCTGCTGCTCCCGCCGCTGCTGCGCGGCGAGCTGCCGTGGTGATCGCGTTGTTCGAATAGCGCCTACGAAATGACGACTCGACCGGCTTCGTGCGGATGTTGAACGGCTTGTCGAGGAACGCGCCCACGGGCGCGGTAGTCCACTGTCCACGTCGATGAGCGCGCCCCCACGAGCTTCGAGCAGCCCACCAACGACCAGCGCAGCGTGGCGGGCGAGAGGGGGCGGGGGGTCGAATGAGCACTTAAAGCCATGGGAATGGCCCCCGAAGGGGGTCAATCCCGTGTGCTCCGCAAGAAGGCCCCCCGCCCCCTCTCGCAAGAGCCGCGCGTGTTCACGCAGCGGCGCTCGATGCCGGCGTGATCAAACGAAGAGCGTGGGCTCAGCCCCGAAGGGGTTGAGTCCACGCGGCAGTACGAGCTCGATCCCGTGCCCAGAAGGCTCCCCGTCCTCCCTCGCGATCAAACGAAGAGCGTGGGCGCAGCTCCGAAGGGAATTAGCCCACGCGGCAGTACGAGAATCTCGATCCCTTCGTATGGGCCCGATGCAACGAAAAGCGCGGGCTCGGCCCCAAAGGGGTCGAGCCCGCGCGTCGATTCAACAACCGAAGCGTCTACGACGACATCCAGACCGTCTTAACCTCCGCGAGGTGCTCCAGCACCTGCGGGCTCGCCGGCGCCGCCGCGCCCGCGACGACGATCACGCGACGCATCACCCGGGCCGCCTCGCGCTCGATCCCCGCCAGCGTCTCCGCCGAGACCGCCGCGCGCGCCACGTAGATCCCGTCGAGGTCATCGTGGTGATTCGCCCAGCCCAGCAGCTCGGGCACGTCTGCGGTCATCACGTTCACCACCCCGCCTGGCATATCGCAGGTCGCCAGCGCCTCGCTCAGCGCCGCCGCCAGCTCGCCCAGCGTGGCTGGCACGAACAGGTGGACCGTGTTGCCCATCACCGTCGCCGCGCACAGCGCCTCCACCATGCCCGTCAGGCCGTCTGCGACGTCGGGCGCCGCGACCACCACGCCCAGCGGGCGCAGCATCGAGTAGTTCACGTGGGCGGACGCCACCGGGTTCAGGCTCGAGAGCAGCGCCGTGATCTTGTCCGACCAGCCCGCGTGGTGGACCGCGCGATCGATCGCCTGCGTTACGTCGTCGGCCTCGGTCGGCAGCGCGCGCGCGCGGCTCTCGAGCATCTCCGCCAGGCGGTACAGGATCTGCCCGCGGTTGTAGCCGGTGCGCGCCGCCCAGCCGGGCTGCGCCTTGCGAGCCAGGTCCATCGCGTCGCGAAAATCTTTACGGCTGGCGCTGCACACGTTGACGCTGCTCCCCTCGCGCGAGCGCACGCGCAGCACGCGGCCCGACTCGGAACGAATGAATTGACCGCCCACGTAGAGCTTGAAGGTCTTCTCGACTGTCAGTCTCACGCTCACCTCCTCCTGCGCTCACGCCTCGAGGTAGGGCCAGAGGCCCGCGATCCCGCCCTCGCGTCCGAAGCCCGAGTGGCGCACGCCGCCGAACGGGGATGACGGATCGAACAGGTTATAGCCGTTGGCCCAGACCACGCCGCAGTTCAGCGCGTGCGCCGTGCGGAACACCTTCGACGTCTTCTCCGACCACACGCCGCACGCCAGCCCGTACTCGCTGTCGTTGGCCTTGGCGATCGCCTCGTCGGGTGTCCGGAAGGTCAGGCACGCGAGCACGGGGCCGAAGATCTCCTCGCGCACCACCGTGTCGCTCTGCTGCACGCCCGTGAGGATCGTCGGGCGCACGAAGTAGCCGCTGCCGGGCGGCTCGCAGGCGCCGCCTTGCCAGACCGTCGCGCCCTCCTCCCGGCCGATCTCGAGGTAGCGCTCGATCGTCCGCAGCTGCCCCTGCGAGTTGATCGCGCCCACGTCGGTGTTCTTGTCGAGCGGGTCGCCCACGCGCAGCGTCTCCACCCTGCGCTTGAGCCGGGCGATGAAGTCCTCGGCGATCGACTCCTCGAGCAGCAGCCGCGAGCCGGCGCAGCACACGTGCCCCTGGTTGAAGAAGATGCCGTCGACGCAGCCCTCCACCGCCTGGTCGAGCGCCGCGTCGGCGTAGATGATGTTCGCCCCCTTGCCGCCGAGCTCCATCGTCGCGCGCTTCCCGGCGCCCGCGATCGTCCGCATGATCGCGCGGCCGACCTCGGTGCTGCCGGTGAACGCGACCTTGTTGACGCCCGGGTGCGAGACCACGAGGTTGCCCGTCGCGCCCGCGCCGTTGACGATGTTGACGACGCCCGGCGGCAGCTCGACCTCCTGCAGCAGCTCGGCGAACAGCATCGCCGAGAGCGGCGTGGTCTCGGCCGGCTTGAGCACCACCGTGTTCCCGGTCGCCAGCGCCGGCGCGATCTTCCAGGCCAGCATCAGCATCGGGAAGTTCCACGGGATCACCTGCGCCGCGACCCCGAGCGACCGCGGCGGCGCGCCGCGTGTCGCGTAGGACAGCTTGTCGGCCCAGCCCGCGTAGTAGAAGAAGTGCGCGGCCGCGAGCGGGAGGTCGACGTCGCGGGTCTCGCGGATCGGCTTGCCGTTGTCGATCGTCTCGAGCACCGAGAACTCGCGCGACCGCTCCTGCAGGCGCCGCGCGATCCGGAACAGGTACTTCCCGCGCTCGAGCCCGGAGAGCTTGCTCCACACCTCGTCGTGGGCCTTGCGCGCCGCCGCCACGGCGGCGTCGACGTCGGCCTGCCCGGCCGCGGCGACCTGGGCCAGCGTCGCGCCGGTCGCCGGGTTCACGGTCGCGAAGCTCTCGTCGCCCTGGCCGGGCACGAGCTCGCCGTTGATGAAGTGCCCGTAGCGCTCGTGGATCGTGACCGGGTGCTTCTCGATCGACGGGGACAGCTCGAGCGCGCCGGCCAGCCGGAGGCGGTGGCGCGTGTCGGGGGGGTGGGGTGGGGCGGGGTTGTCCATCGCGTGCTCTCGGGTGCGGGGTCCTTCGGGGGTCCAGCTCGTGCTTGATCTGGCCGCGCTCAGTCGACGGAGAACCGCCGCGGCGACTGGTAGTAGCCCTCCGCGCGCCACAGCAGCTGGCGCAGGAGGTCGTTGACCAGCGAGCTGGCGCCGAAGCGCCACAGATCGGGCGTCAGCCAGTCGGCGCCGAGCGTCTCGGCCAGCAGCGCGAGGTAGTGCAGCGCCTGCTTGGCCGTGCGGATCCCGCCCGCCGGCTTCATGCCGATCTTCGTCCCGGTCTCGAGGAAGTGCTCGCGGATCGCCTCGAGCATCACCAGCACCACCGGGAAGGTCGCCGCCGGCTGGATCTTGCCGGTCGAGGTCTTGATGAAGTCGGCCCCCGCCGCCATCGCGAGGCGCGAGGCCGCGGCCACGTTGTCGAGCGTGCCCAGCTCGCCCGTCTCGAGGATGACCTTGAGGTGCGCCTCGCCGCAGGCGTCCTTGGTCGCGACGATCTCGTCGAACACCCGCGCGTACTCGCCGGCCAGGAACGCGCCGCGGTTGATCACCATGTCGATCTCGTCGGCGCCGAGCTGCACCGCGCGCCGCACCTCCTCGAGCTTCAGCGCGATCGGGAGCTGGCCCGAGGGGAAGGCGGTCGCGACCGCCGCGATCTTGATCGGGCTGCCCTCGCCGAGCGCCGCGCGGGCGTGGGGCACCATCGACGGGTACACGCAGACCGCCGCGCACGACGGCAGCTCGGGGCGCGACGCGTAGGGCCGCTGGGCCTTGCGGCACAGCGCGCGCACGCGCTCGGGGCTGTCGCGGCCCTCGAGCGTGGTCAGGTCGACCATCGAGAGCGCGAGCTCGAGCAGGCGGACCTTCGCCTCGACCTTGATGCTGCGCTTGCGAACCCGATCGACCCGCCGCGCGGCGGTCATGTCATCGACCGTGGACGCCCGCCAGCGGCGGATATCGGACTCGGTGCACGTGCGGCTCATGGAGTGCGCACTGTACAACTTTTTGCGCGGGATCGAGCGGCGCGAATCCGCCGAACAGCCCGTCCTCGCGCCGCTGGGGCCCGACGTGGGCTATCGCCGCCGAGATCGACCGTCAGGGCGCCGGCACCGGGGGCGCGAGGCCGGCGGGCAGCAGCGCCGCGAGCTCGCCATGGAGCATCGACTTCACGCCCTCGGGGCCCGCGAGCTCGAGCCACAGGCCCGCGCGCTCGCGTCCCGCCGGCTCCGACACCAGCGCGTGGCGCAGGAACGGGCAGCAGCGGCGGTCGAGCGCGATGAAGCTCGTGGCCCGCGCGATCGTCTGCGGGCCCTCCCGCAGCCGCAGGCGGTAGCCGCTCTCGGTCTCGTGCAGCGCCTCGACCTCGCCGAGCAGCGCGCGCGCGCAGGTCATCAGCGTCGCGCGCTCGTCGGCGCTCAGGCGTGAGAGGTCACAGGCGATCGGCGGTGGTGCGTGTGTCATCGCCCCGAGTTGTAAACCCTTGACCTGCGTCCAGGGTCAAGCGAGATTCTCTCGGTGGCGTCGCTGCGGATCGGCGAGCTGGCTCGAGAAGCAGGTGTCTCCATCGACGCCATCCGCTTCTACGAGCGCCGCGGTGTGCTCGACGCGCCCGCGCGCACGGCCGCCGGCTACCGCGTGTACACCCCCGCCGCGATCACGCGGCTCCGCGCGATCAAGCGCCTGCAGCGGCTCGGCTTCACGCTCGACGAGGTGAAGGACGCCCTGTCCGCGCTCGCGGGCGACGAGGATGGCCGTGAGGCCAGCTGTGACGATCAGCGCTGGCGCCTCGAGGCCGTGCTCGCCCGCGTCGACGCGCGGCTCGCCGAGCTCCAGCGCCTGCGCGGCGAGCTCGCGGGGGTCCTGGACGGCTGCCGCGACGGCGCGTGCGAGCTCGCGGACAGCTTCCCGCCGGCGAGCGGGTGAGCGCGGCCGCGATGCCGCGTCGCTGGGCTTCAGCCGCGCGTCGCGAGGACGCCCGACACGCTCGCGCGTCGAGTCCGGAGCCATCAGAGTCGGCCCTGACGCGGTCGACGCGGGTGACGCACCGCCCGAGGGTCGAGCACGCCTCAACGCGGGCGCGTCGACATCACGGCGTACGACGCCGACGCGGTCCCCACCAATCCTCGCGGCGGCTGGGTAATTCTTGTCCGGATTTTCTGCGTCTCGTCGTTGACCGTACACTCGCGCCCGTGATCTTCTTCAAGAAGCAGCCCGCGTTGACCTTGAGCTCGCTCCTCGCGTTCGCGGTGATCGCGTGTGGAGACTCGACGACCGGGGTTACCGACGGTGACGCGACCGCCGATGAGACCACCTCTGGCGGACCGGCGACGTCGGCCGGTCCTACGGGCCCTGTCGCGAGCGACAGCGACAGCGACAGCGACTCGAACAGCGGTGGGAGCGAGAGCGAGAGCGCCGGGAGCGTCGGTGACGGAGATGGTGACGGCGATGGCGACGGAGACGGCGACGGAGACGGCGACGGAGACGGCGACGGCGATGGCGATGGCGATGGCGACGGCGACGGCGACGGCGATGGCGATGGCGATGGCGATGGTGACGGCGACGGCGACGGCGATGGCGATGGCGATGGCGACGGCGACGGCGACGGCGATGGCGACGGAGACGCGGACGCGATGGGGTGCGGCAACGGGCTGCCGTATCCGGGAGAGCTCTGCTACGCCGATCCCGTCGAGATTGACGCCGGTAGCGTTCGGGAGGTCAAGATCGGCGACGTCAACGGTGACGGCCACGCCGACGTCGTGGTCACGACCGCCTCGACCAACAGCTCCGCGCTGCTCGTGTTCGCCGGCGACGGCACCGGCGCGCTGGCGACCCCGCAGCAGTCCTACCCGCTCCCGGACTACCCCATGCACATCTCGCTCGGCGACGTCGACGCCGACGGGGACCTCGACGTCGCGTCGACCGGGCACGTCGACAGCGAGGCGCGCGTGCTCTTCAATAACGGCGCGGGCGCGTTCAACTCGTCGCAGAGCTACGACACCTTCAGCGCCCCGACCGGGGTCGTGCTCGCGGACCTCGACGGCGACGGCGACCTCGACCTCGCCTACTGCGACGCGATCGACGACAAGGTGTCCGTGCGCAAGAACAACGGCGCGGGCGTGTTCGGGGCCCAGGCCGCCTACGACATCGAGGCCGCCGGCGCGCCGCGGCACATCGCGACGGCCGACGTCGACGGCGACGGCGAGGTCGACATCTACGTGACGCCGCAGTACGGCCCCGGCGTCGTGGTGCTGTACGGCGTCGGCGGCGGGCTGTTCGACGGGCTCGGCGAGCAGCTGATCAGCTTCAGCGCCAACACCTACCAGGGCGTGATCGCCGACTTCAACGGCGACGGCGAGGTCGACGTCGCGGTCAGCGACCACGGCAACGAGCAGGTCGCGGTGCGCCTCGGCGCCGGCCCGAGCGAGTTCAACGCGATGATCTTCAAGTTCCCGACGGCCGAGAAGGACCCGTACCCGCTGGTGATGGGCGACTACAACGCCGACGGGATCCCCGATCTGGCGACGACCAACCACTTCCCGCCGAGCACGATCGACATCTTCATCGGCGACGGCGACGGGCTGTTCTATGACGCGGTGAGCTTCCCGGCGCTGCCGTACGGCTGGGCCATGGACGCGGGCGACCTCAACGAGGACGGCATCCCGGACCTCGTGGCGGTCGCCTCGGAGATCAACGACTTCATGGACAACGGGCTGACGGTGCTGCTCTCGGATCCATAGCGCGCGCGCCCATCAGGAGACGAGCGCGTCGCGAGTCGACGCGCCGAATCAACGCCGCGTTATTCCCGCGCGGCGCTCGGCTCACGAGCCGCGCCGCGCCGCGGAGCTCGACGCGCACGCGTCGGCCACCTCATCCGCGAGCTCGGTGCGCGCGAGGGCGCGGCAGGCGGCCGAGACGAGCCCGACGCGCGTCGCCGGGTAGGTGTTCACCGCGCCGTCCTGCGCGAGCATCTGCAGCGACGCGCCGTCTGGCGTGAAGCGCATCCGACTCCCGGGGAAGCCGCCGCGGGCGCGGAGGCGAACGACCTCGGCGCCGTCCTCGACGCGCACGACCGCGATCTCGCCCGAGTTAATGAAGTGCCCGAGGCGCGCGCCGTCCGGCGAGAACACGGGCCGCTCGTCTGGGAGCTCGAGCCGCGCGACCAGGGACGCGCTGTCGACGTGCCAGATCCGGGCGTCGCGCTCCCGTGGGCAGTGCGTCACGACGTGCTGCCCGTCGGGCGACGGGTACGCCTCCCGATAGGGGTCGTCGGCGCAGGAGTGCTCAATCTCGGCGCGCAGGCGGCCCGAGACGGGATCGATGGCGACGGTGCGGCCGAGGTGGCTGACGAACAGGGTCCCGTCGTCCGTGAACGTGAAGGTCCGCAGGTAGCGAAAGAAGCCGAACCGCTCGACGTTCTCGTCGAGCGCGGCCTCGTGGGCCGCGATCGCGGGCACGGTCACCCGCGGCGCGCACGAGTCCACGTCGATGAAGGTGACCTCACCGGAGAGGTCCAGCATCGCCGCCGTGCCGCCGTCGTGGCTGATCCGGAGGTTCTTCGCGGACCATCGATCGCCGCGCGGCGGGAGCTCGCAGGTGCGCGCGTGGTCGGGGCCGCGACGGAGGTCGTGGATCCGCAGGAGCGGCTCGTTGTCCACGGTGATCAGCTCGGCGGCGACGGCCGCGTGTTCGGCTGGCTCCGGGTAGGGCCCGCGGTACCCGTGCTCGGGATCCGGTACGTCGATGAGCACCGCGCCTGTCTGCTTGTCGAAGAAGCGCATCGCGTGACCGAGGAAGCGACCGTGGTCCATGATCGAGCTCGACGACCAGTAGCCGGTCTCGGTGCTCCAGAGGTCGTGGTTCTCGACCGTCGCGCCCGCCTTCGGATCAGGATCCGTCGCGGCGAACTTCGCCGCGTGCGCGCCCACGTCGTAGAGCCGCACGCGCCCCTGCTCATCCCGCGTCGTGATCTCGTTGGCGAGGAACGTGATCGTCTCGCCCGCAGGGGGCGCCCAGCGGGACTCGACCAGCGGATCCTCGAGGTACCAGCTGCGCAGCCCCTTTGAACCCGAGGTCGCGAGCAGCGCGCCGTCGGCCCCGAACGTCCACGACTCGGTCGGCTCGCCGGTGGCGGTGGTGCGCAGCGACCTCCCGGTCGGCTCGTCCCAGAGGGTGAGCTCGTCGTCGTTGTTGA
The DNA here is from genome assembly GCA_020633295.1 of Myxococcales bacterium. Taxonomy (GTDB): domain Bacteria; phylum Myxococcota_A; class Polyangia; order Nannocystales; family Nannocystaceae; genus JACKDW01. The sequence continues at coordinate 763,520 of JACKDW010000003.1, forward strand.
GGGTGAGGAACAGGTCCCCGGTCACGAACTCGGCGGCTCCGCTCAACGCGCTCGTGGTGACGGGGGCACCGGCGCGCACGTCGAACACCTGCGTCTGTCGGCCCGTGACCACGAGGCGCGCGTCGTCCGGGGAGAACTCAACCGACGGGAAGCCCTGGGCCCGACCGAGCTGGCGGTGCTCGCCGGTCTCCAGATCCCAGAGGTGAAGCCCGCTTCGCTCGGACGTGTTCACGCTGGCGAGCAGCGCGCCGGAGCGCGAGAGCGCGAGCGCGCCGTCGAGGAAGAACCCGACCGTGCGCCAGCTGTACTTCGGCGCGTGTTCGGGGAGCGGCAGTCGGCGGAGCGCCGAGCCCGACGCGAGCTCGAGGACCTCGACGCGCTCCTTGTCGAGGTGATCGTGCTTGACGATGACCCGCCGCCCGTCGGGGTGGAGGAGGTAGCCGAAGTTCTCGCCCGGGGTCGGCGTCGCCCAGCGCGTCTCGCCGGTGCTCGCGTCCCAGGCGACGAGCGCGACGTACGTGTCACCGAAGCCGACGCCGGCGCTCGGCGGGAGACCCTCGCTCGGCGGGCGCTTGCCCAGCACGAGCGCGCCGTCGGTCGAGAACTTCGGGTCCGCGCACCCGGGCAGCTCGAGCGCGTGGGCGCCGGAGCGCGCGTCCCAGAGGTCACATGACGGGCGCGCGACCTCCAGCGCGCGCGTGAGCAGCAGACGGCCGTCGGGGCTGTAGCCGCAGACCTCGGTCGTCACGTCGCCCGTGTCGATCTCCTGGACGAGCTGCCCGTCGGCGAAGGACCACACCTGGAGCGTCGGGCCGCCGACGGCCAGCGACTGTCCGTCGGGCGCGATGACGACGGGTCGCTTGCGGTCGAGCGGCACCGTCGCTGAGGGGATCAACGCCGGGAGCGCCCGCGAGAGCCCCTCGAGCACGAGGCTCGGCGCGTCCTCCAGCGCGTCGCCCCGGGGCGCGAGCACCTCGACCCCGAGCGCGAGCGCGTCTCGCTCGCGCCCCGGCGTCATCGCCAGCCGCAGCACCTCGCCGTGCTGCTCGGCCTCCTCGATCAGCGCGCGCTCGTGGGCCTCGCGCGCGGCTCGCTCGCGCTCGACGGCCGCGGACGCCTCCGCGCGCTCGGCTCGCGCGCGCTCGGCGATCGCGTTCGCGCGCTCGGCCGCCGCGCTCGCGCGCGTCTCGAACAGCTGTTTCGAACCTGCTCCGAGGGCCAGTAGGCCAGCGAGCCCGGCGGCCACGAGCGCGCCCCGACGCGCGGGCGACGG
>JACKDW010000030.1 GCA_020633295.1 Myxococcales bacterium
GCGCGACCGAGCTTCGGCGGCTCGCGGGCCGGCGCCGGCGCGCCCGCGCGCGCCCGGTTTCTGCTGTTTCGCAAGCATTTCGCGGCGGGCGGGAACTCTCGCGGCGAGGCTCTGTCATACCTGCACGATATGACCCGCCCCGCCGCGCCTCGCTGTTCTTCCTCCCTATCCCTCTTTCGGCGCCGCTGGCTCGGGCCCGCGCTCGTCTGCATCCTGTCGTCGGCCGTGGCTGTGGGCTGCACGGGCAAGTCGGCGACCACGGGCCACGGCGACGAGTCGGTCTCGGGCGTGACGCCGCTGGTCCACGGGCTCCCGCTGCGCACGCTGGGGACTGCGGAGACGACCAAGCAGGCGCCGCCCTTCAGCCTGACCGCGAGCGACGGCACGGGGCTCAAGCTCGTGGAGCTCAAGGCCCGCGGCGTGGTCGAGGAGCCGGTCGCGTTCACCGAGCTGCACATGACCTTCGAGAACCCGACCGATCGCCAGATCGAGGGTCGCTTCACGATCGACATGCCGCCGGGCGCCGCGATCTCGCGCTTCGCTATGAAGATCCACAGCCGCTGGCAGGAGGGCGAGGTCGTCGAGCGCCAGGCCGCGCGCGTGGCCTACGAGGACTTCCTCCACCGCAAGCAGGACCCCGCGCTGCTCGAGAACCAGGCGGGCAACCAGTTCAGCGCGCGCGTGTTCCCGATCCAGCCCAACGAGCGCAAGGAGCTGATCCTCTCGTACTCGCAGGAGCTCGACTCGAGCGCCGAGCCCTACCGCCTGGAGCTCGAGGGGCTGCCGCAGCTCGAGCAGCTCGACGCGCGCGTCGTCATCCACGAGCCGGCGCAGAGCGGCGGCGCCGCAGGCCTCGGCGGCACGACCATGACGCAGCGCGTCGTCGAGCTCAAGAAGTTCAGCTACACGCCCGAGGCGGACCTCGAGGTCAGCGCGAGCAAGAGCGCCGCCGCGGCGCCGGGCGCCGCGGGCATCCACCACAAGAACCTCGCGCTCGCGCGCGTGAAGGCGGTCAGCGCCGCGCTGCCGCCCGCGCCGATGGAGCGCCTGACGATCCTGTTCGACACGAGCGCGTCGCGGGCGCTGGGCTTCGAGCGCCAGCTCCGTCGCCTCGGGCAGCTCGTCGACACGCTCGAGGCCGCGAAGGGGTCGGGCTTCGAGCTCGAGGTGGTGTGCTTTGACCAGGGGCTCGCCGACGTCTACCGCGGGCCGTCCGCGGGCTTCGGCACCCAGCACCTCGAGCAGATCCTGAGCCGCCGGGCGTTCGGCGCGTCGGACCTCGCGGGCGCGCTGCGGGGGCTGGCCGCGCGCAGCAACTCCGACGGGACGCCCCGCCGCCTGCTGATCGTCAGCGACGGCATCTCGACCGCCGGCAGCGCGACGATCAACGAGGCCGCGGTCGAGCTCGGCGTGCAGGGCGGCTACCAGCGCATCGACGCGCTGATCGACGGCGGCCTGCAGGACCGCGACGTGCTCGTGGGCGTGACCACGGCGCTCGACGCCGACGGCATCGTCGTCGACGCCCGCACGCCGCTGCCCGAGATCGGGGACAAGCTGCTCAAGGCGACGCTCTCGGGCGTCGAGGTCAGCGTCCCCGGCAGCAAGTGGGCCTGGCCGCGGACGCTCGACGGCGTGCAGCCCGGCGACGAGGTGCTGGTCTACGCCGACCTCACGCCGATCCACGAGGAGACGCCGACGCCCGGCGAGTTCTCGTCGATGACGGTGAACCTCAGCGCCGGCGGCAAGACCGACTCGAGCAAGATCAACCTCGTCGAGGTCGAGCGCCCGCTGATCGAGCGCGCGTGGGTCGGCGCGAAGATCGATCAGCTGACCTACAACCGCGCGCAGCTGCTGAGCGACAAGCCCGCGGACGCGAGCGCGTCGCGCGAGCAGCCGGGCGAGCTCGAGCGGCTGAAGCAGGAGATCGTCGACCTCTCGATCAAGCACCGCGTGCTCAGCGACTTCACGGCGCTGCTCGTGCTCGAGACCGAGTGGGACTACCAGCGCTTCAACATCGACCGCAACGCGCTCAGCGACATCATGACCGTGGGGACAGACGGCGTGGAGCTGCTGCGCCGCTCGGCCGACTCGGCGGCGCCCGAGAAGGTCGCGCTCCCGCGCTGGCCGGAGTCGTCGTCGGCGCCGGGCGACAGCGGCGTGCGCCACAAGGGCGAGGAGGGCAAGTCTGGCCTCTACGCCATGAAGGGGCCCGACGACCCGGTCCCGCAGATGGCCCGCAACTTCGACCCCGACATGGCGGCGCGCAACGCCGGGATCCTCGGCGTGATGCAGCAGGAGAGCGGGCACTTCATCGCCTCGCCCTACGGCGGCGCGTTCGCGGTCGGCAACGACGACGAGGACGTCTGGGGCGGGCTCACGGGCACGGAGGTCGGCGACGCCTACGGCGTCGGCGGGCTCGGGCTCGTCGGCACCGGCCGCGGCGGCGGCGGCACGGGCGAGAGCACGATCGGGCTCGGCAACACCGGGCTGATCGGCAAGGGCGGCGGCGGCGGCTCCGGCTCGGGCTACGGCCGCGGCTCCGGGGCGGGCTTCGGCGGCCGCGGCAAGCGGGTGCCGATGGTGCGCCAGGCCAAGGCGCAGGTTAACGGCGCGCTCGACAAGGACATCATCCGCCGCATCGTCCGCGCGCACATCAACGAGGTCCGCCACTGCTACAACGCCGGGCTGACCAAGAACCCCTCGCTCCAGGGCCGCGTCGCGATCAACTTCGTCATCACGGGCACCGGCACGGTCGGCTCCTCGGTCGTGCAGGAGACCACGCTCAAGGACGCGAGCGTCGGCAACTGCGTGGCCAAGGCGGTCAAGCGCTGGAAGTTCCCCAAGCCGCAGGGCGGCGGCAACGTCGTCGTCACCTACCCCTTCGTGCTCGACCCCGGCGGCGGCTCGTCCGCGCCCTACGTCCCGCCGCCGCCGCCCAAGCCGCCGACGCCCGAGGAGCTCGAGGCCGAGCGCAAGCGCCAGGAGGCCGAGCGCGTCCGCCAGGAGGAGCAGCGCAAGATCTGGGAGGCCGAGCGCGCGCGCCAGGAGGCCGAGGCCGAGGCGCGGCGCAAGCTGCAGGAGGAGCAGCGCCGCCAGGAGGAGGCCGAGCTCGAGCGCACCAAGGGCAGCCCGTACCGCGGCCAGCTGTTCGACATCATGAACCTGATCAGCGAGGGCAAGCACGACGAGGCGCTGCCGATCGCGCTCGCCTGGCACGACGACCAGCCCGGCGACGTGCTCGCGCTGATCGGCGTCGGCGAGGCGCTGGAGGCCAAGGGCGACCGCGAGACCGCGGCGCGCGTGTACGGCTCGATCATCGACCTGTTCCCGTCGCGCGCGGACCTGCGCCGCTACGCCGGGACCCGGCTCGAGCGCCTCGGCGACCCGGCCGCGCTGCAGCTCGCCGCCGACACCTACAAGCTGGCGGTCGAGCAGCGCGACGATCACCCCAACAGCCACCGCTTCTACGCCTACGCGCTCGCGCGCGCGGGCCAGCACGAGCAGGCCTTCGAGGCGATCCTGACGGGGCTCAAGCGCGAGTACCCGGCCGATCGCTTCCGCGGCGTCGACCGCATCCTGCAGGACGACGCCGGCATCATCGGCGCGCTCTGGGTGCACGCGGACCCGTCGAAGCGCGGCGACGTCGAGCAGCGCCTGCAGGCGGCCGGCTCGCGGCTCTCGACCGTGCCCTCGCTGCGCTTCATCATGAGCTGGGAGACCGACAGCAACGACGTCGACTTCCACATCCACGACGGCCAGGGCGGTCACGCCTGGTACGCGAGCAAGCGCCTGTCGTCGGGCGGCGAGCTGTACGCGGACGTGACCACCGGCTACGGGCCCGAGTGCTTCTCGATCGAGGGCAAGCCGTCGGCGTTCCCGTACGAGATCAAGGCCCACTACTTCCGCCGCGGGCCCATGGGCTACGGCATGGGCGCGCTGCAGGTCATCCAGTTCGACGGCCAGGGCGCGCTGAAGTTCGACGACCGCCCGTTCATCATCATGAAGGACGAGGCCTACCTCGAGCTCGGCACGATCGACGGGCCGCTGCAGTGACGTGAGGACGCGGGCGGGCGCGTGAGGGCGGCGAGTCAGTCCGCCGGAGCGCGCCCGCGCCCGCGCTCGTGCCGGGCGCGGTACTCCGACGGCGGGACCGCCTCCCAGCGCTTGAACGCGCGGCGGAAGTTGGCCGTGTCGGCGTAGCCGAGGCGGTAGGCGATCTCGTCGACGCTGAAGCGACGCGACCGCAGGTGATCGACCGCGAGCGTGCGCCGCACGTCCTCGAGCAGCGCGCGGTACGAGGTGCCCTCGGCGACGAGCCGGCGGTGCAGCGTCCGCGGCGTCACGTGCAGCAGGCGCGCGGTCGTCTGCAGCGAGGGGAAGCCGGTCTGGCGCGCGAGCAAGAGCCGGCGCACCCGCGCCGCGGTCGACTCGTTGGCGGCGAGCTTGTCGAGCTCGCGCTGGCAGATCTGCGCGGCCTCCTGGAACGCCGCGGGGTCGGCCTGGCGCAGGCGCACGTCGAGCAGCTCGGGCGCGAGCGAGAGGCCCGCCCACGCCTGACCGTAGCGGACCTCGCAGCCCAGCAGCGCGCGCGCGAGCGCCTGGTAGCCCGGCGCCGCCCAGGGGAAGGCGACATGGCTGATGCGACAGGCGCCCATCGACGCGCTGTCGAGCGTGTTCTTCACGCTCAGGACGCTGGCCTCGAGCACCGGGCGGCGGATGTCGCCGAGCGGCGCGGTCTCGTCGAAGCGCACGCGGACCTCACGCGGCCGGCGCTCGAGCGAGATCGTGAACAGCGTGGTGCGCAGGCCCGCGAAGCGGGTGAGGACGTCGAGCGCCTCGCCGATGGTCGCGCTGCTGACCGCGGCGTAGCCGACGAAGCCGTGCGCGCTGGCGACGAGCCGCTCGCCGACGAGCAGCCCGAGCGCGGGCTCGCGCGAGACCGCGAGCGCGTCGAGCACGAGCTGGCGCAGCACCGGGTACGAGAGCTGCAGCGAGGCGTCCTCGAGGCTCGCCTCGCTGAGCTGGCTGAGGCTCAGCCAGCGCGGGACCTCGGCGCCCGAGCTGCGCACCTGCTCGGCGATGTACCGGACGTACTGGACCGGGAGCGTGAAGTCGTGATCGGGCACCCGCGCGCCTCGTGCTCGACGATTGTCAATAAATGACCGGTTGATGTCAACAAATGACCCTCCATCCGAGGCGCCCTCGCCGTAGCCTGATCGTGCTCGACGGCGGAGCGGAGGAGCGACATGGCGCGACCCAGGACCCATCTACCCACCCTGACGATCAACGACGCGGTGATCACCGCGCGCCCGCGCGAGACCGTGCTGCAGACGGCGCTGCGCGCCGGCGTCGAGTTCCCCAACAGCTGCCGGGTCGGCGGCTGCGGGGCCTGCAAGTGCCGCCTCGCCGGCGGCGAGGTCAAGGAGCTCACCGAGACCGGCTACCTGCTCAGCGCCGAGGAGCTGGCCCAGGGCTACATCCTCGCCTGCCAGAGCGTGCCGCGCTCCGACGTGCGGGTCGAGGTCGCGCTGGCGAGCGCCCGCGGCGTCGCCGGGCGCGTCGTCGCGCAGGCGCGCGTCACCCACGACATCACGCGCCTGACGGTGCAGCTCGACGAGCAGTTGTCCTATCGGGCAGGTCAATTCGCGAACCTCAGCGTCGAGGGGCTGCCCGGCGTGGTCCGCAGCTACTCGTTCGCCACGCCGAGTCGCCCGGACGGCCGGCTCGAGTTCCTCGTCCGCCGCGTCCCGAACGGGAAGCTCTCCACGCTCATCAACGACGCCGACATCATCGGCCGCGCGGTCCGGGTCGACGGGCCCGCAGGCGACTTCTGGCTGCGCCCGAGCGACGCGCCGATGCTGCTCGTCGCGGGCGGCAGCGGCCTCGCGCCGATCCTCGCGCTGCTGCGCGCGGCCGCGGACTTGGGCGTCTCGCGCTCGGTGACGCTGCTGTTCGGCGCGCGCGCGCAGCGAGACCTCTACGCGCAGGACGAGCTCGCCGCGCTCGCGCGAGCGTGGCGCGGCCGCTTCCGTTTCATCCCGGTGCTCTCCGAGGAGCCCGCGGGCTCGGGCTGGAGCGGCGCCCGCGGGCTCGTCACCGAGGTCATCGACGAGGTCATGGAGCCAGGTTCACACGCGTACCTGTGCGGCCCGCCCGGGATGGTCGACGCGGCGCTCGACTCGCTGCGGGCGCGCGGCGTGACCCGCGAGCACGTCCACTTCGACCGCTTCACGACCGCGGCGGACGCGAGGCCGACGGGCGCCGACACGAGCCCCGCGTCGGCGGGCGCGCTCGACTACCTGAAGTACTTCGCGTTCCACGGCATCGGGCTGCTCGCGGCCGCGTCGCTGCTGGCCGGCGGCGCGCTGACGACCGCCGGCTTGCTGGTGGTGCTCACGGCCTACATCGCCGGCGACGCGCTGCTCGGCGACGACACCGAGAAGCCCGTCTTCCGCCACCCCTGGCTGCTCACGGCGCAGCTGTGGCTGGCGCTCCCGCTGCTCGCGCTCATCGTGTTCGCGGCCGTGTGGAGCGTGTGCGCCGGCGACCCGCTCGGCTTCGGCGCCTGGATCACCGGCTGGTCGGGCTACGACGTGCTGGCCGCCCGCGCGGCGACGGGCCTCGGTCACCACGTCTCGGGCTGGGTGCTCACCGGGCTCATGATCGGCATGGTCGGCACGATCCCCGCGCACGAGCTGACCCATCGGACGTGGGACCCGCGCTCGCTGCAGATCGGCCGCTGGCTGCTGGCGTTCAGCTTCGACGCCGCGTTCGCGGTCGAGCACGTGTACGGCCACCACCGCTACGTCTCGACCGAGGAGGACCCCGCGACCGCGCCGCGCGGCCGCAACGTCTACTACCACGTCGTCGCGTCGACGATCGCGGGCAACATCAGCGCGTGGCGGATCGAGGCGCGCCGGCTGCAGAAGCGCGGCCAGGCGCTGCTCTCGTGGCGCAACATGGTGCTGCGCGGCTACCTGATGAGCGCGCTGTTGGTGGCGCTGGCCTTCGCCATGGGCGGCTGGGTCGCGGCGGGCTTCTTCACGGCCTGCGCGCTGTGGGGCAAGGCGCTGCTCGAGATCGTCAACTACATGGAGCACTACGGCATGGTGCGCGACCCCGCGACGCCGGTGCAGCCGCGCCACTCGTGGAACACCAACCGCCGCGTCAGCTCGTGGGCGATGTTCAACCTGACCCGCCACTCCCACCACCACGCCCAGGGTGAGGTGCCGTTCCACGAGCTGGAGTCGTACCCGGACGCGCCGATGATGATCAACGGCTACCTGACGACGCTGATCGTCGCCATGATCCCGCCGCTGTGGCACCACCTGATGACGCCGAAGGTGATGGCGTGGGACCGCGACTACGCGACGGCGGCGGAGCTCGAGCTGGCCGCGCGCGCCAACGAGCGCAGCGGGCTGCCGGCGCTCACGCGCCGCGAGCCCGCGGCGCGCGAGGAGCCCCCGGGCGTGTACCCCGGCGCGCGCGAGCTCGCCGCGTAGCGACGCTCAGGCCCGGCGCGAGCCCGCCTGTCGATACGGACAGGCGGGCTCGCGCGCGTCGTCGCCATGACTCGAGGCGCTCGCCAGGTAATTTCACCCGCGCCGTCGAGGTCCGCGCTCCCGGGCCCCGACGACGATCACCAGCGCGCCCGCGACCTCGTCCGCAGCCGCCGCAGCAGGTCCAGCAGCGAGACCCAGCCGGTCTCCTGCACGATCTCCAGCGCGGGGTCTTCTCGGCAGTCGTAGTCACGACAGTCCGTGGGCCGCTCCTCCCAGATCTCGCAGGAGAAGCGCTGTCGGTCGAGGTGGACGCACAGGCCGTCGACCATGTCCTTGTCGACGCAATTCTTCTCTGACGTCCCGTCATCGCTGAGCGGACGTCGGTCGGGGTCGTAGCGAACGATGAGGCGACAGCAGAAGGTCTCGCACCCTCGCCGTCGCCCCTCGTCGCAATCCAGGGGGGTCTTCGCGCACTCGGTCATACGAGTCAACGTAACCACCGGCCGCGCGAGCGCGAGTGGATTCGTCGTCGCGAGCGGCAGCGTGCGCACCTTATTCAGCGCTCTGCAGAGGCTGTCTGCGCTGCGCGGCGGCGACGAACGCCGTCTCTCGAGCGCGCCGTGCGGCGAGTCAGTGACCCCGCCGACATCCCGATTCGAATGACCGCGATCCTTAAACATGTCTAAATAGACATGTTTATTAATATCAACGCGCCGCGCTCGCGGTCTGGGCGCCCGCGCGCCGCGCGAGCACAGCGCGGGCGCGGAGTGTGCACGCGCCTGCGACACGTCACCATGCCGCGCCGGCTCGAGCTCCGGGATCGAACGCGCCGTACACGAAGCCCAGTCCGCCGGCACCAGCACGCCCGCCCAGGTGCTCTCGGCGGTCACACGGCTCGCCCCCGTCTCGCCCGGCCGAGGGCGCCGGGCGAGGAGCCAGGGCATGGGCTGTCAGCGTCCGCGCACCGGCAGCACGCGCGGGCTGTGAATCAGCCGACTCGGTCGCCACGCCACCGCCTCCGCCGGGATCGCGAGCTCGAGCCCGGGGCGCCGCCGCGACAATTCGAGCAGCGCCTCGGCCCCCTCCAGCCTCGCCAGGGGCGCACCCACGCACGCGTGGATCCCGACGCCGAAGGCGATGTGCCCCCGGGCCTGACGGCCGATGTCAAAGCGGTCGGGCGCGTCGAACACGTCCGGATCGCGGTTCGCCGCCAGCAACGAGACGAACACCCGCTGACCGCGCTCGATCGACGCTCCGCACAGCTCCGTGGCCGCGCTGGCGTAGCGCACGAAGCTGAAGTCGATCGGCCCGTCGAAGCGCAGCATCTCCTCGATCGCCGGGCGCATCAACGCGGGGTCCGCGAGCAGACGCGCGCGCTGTTCGGGGTGAGTGAGCAGCGCGAGCGCCCCGTTCGCGATCAAGCTGACCGTCGACTCGTGCCCCGCCACCAGCAAGACGATCACCATGGCGTGGAGCTCATCCCGCGACAAGCGCTCGCCGTCCGAGGTCCGCGCGTGCACGAGGCCGCTGAGCAGATCATCGCTCGGCGTCCGCGCGCGCCGATCGATCACCGGATCCAGGTACGCCCGCACGATGCCGGCGACCTCGAGCTTGCGCGGAATGTCGTCGCCCACGAGCGCCTCCGACCACCCGCGGAAGCGCGCGTAGTCCTCGCCTGGGAGCCCGAGCAGCTCGAGGATGATCAAGATCGGCAAGGGGAAGGCGAACGCGGCGAGCAGATCGAACTCGTCCTCGCCGTCGATCGCGTCGAGCAGGCGCCGCGCGAGCAGCCGCGACCGCGCGCGCAGCCCGTCGACGCGACGGGGCGTGAACGACTTCTGCACCAGCGCGCGCAGCCGCGTGTGCTCCGGCGGGTCCTTGTGCGTCAAGCCGACGAGCGCGAGGGCGGCGGGCGGCAACGGTGGCGCCGCGGTCCGCTGCTCGTCGCTCATGAGGCTGCTCGCGTCGCGGATGAACCCGTCCGTGTCGCGGAGCACCCGGTTGGCGCCCTCGTGCGTGAGCACCAGCCACGCGGGCGCTCCGCTGAACGGATCGGTGACGCGATGGATCGGGCCGGCGCGCCGCATCTCGCGGTACACGGCGTGGATCTTGGAGCGGGCCGCGGGCGACACGACGTCAAATCGATCGAGTTCGGGCGTAGTCGAGTTCACGCGCACCACTTCACACCCATCATTCGAAGCGCGCAAGCGAGTCACTCCTCGGCGAGCTCGGGCTTCGCCGCGGCGGCGGGATCACGCTCGGTTCGCTCGTGCCACAGCAGCGCCATCCGAACGCGGGAGCGCCCCGGGTGCGGAGGATCTGAAGGTCATACCGCGGCACGAGCCGGTCCGCGACTCGACGCGGCAGCCCGCCGACGAGGTCTGAATTGGCGAGGACGGTGGCGGCCGCGCGCCGCGCGTTACTCCGTGACCACGCCCACGCGCTCCGGCGCGGCCTCGAGCTCCACGTGAGATGTCTTTACAGGCATCTCATAGTGTTCGCCGGACGTCCCCTCGAGACGATCGAGCGCCTGGCCGCAGGCGCGCGCCTGCTCCACGCTCGCGCCCGCGCGGGTCGCCAGCGCGAGACACTGTCGGTACTGCTCGGCGGCCGCGCGGCGCAGCGGCGCGGCGCGCTGCGTGAGCGCGTCGCAGTAGGCCTCGTAGTGCTCCTCGGCGGTGAAGCTGGCAGGGACCTCGGCGCGCTCGAGCTCCCGCGCGAAGGCCTCGTGCACGACGCCGACGCGAGCCGACGCGAGCGCGCTCCAGCGCGGCACGCCCAGCGCGGCGAGCTCGGCGTAGCGCCGGGTGAGCTCCGCCGCCGCCCGTCGCTTCTCGGTCATGAAGGCGGTCAGCCGCTTGACCGAGCGGTCGCGCGCGGCGAGCTGACGCTCGTACGCCCGCTCCCACTTCTCGACGCCCGACCCGTGACGCCACTCCTCGACGTGGAACTCGAGGCCCTCGGGCACGCGCAGCGCGAGGTACCCGGTGAGCGCGGCGTCGGCGGTGTAGAGGGTCGCGCGCGCGACGGCGTCGAGCAGCGCGGCCTCGCGGGCGGGACCCTCCGGGTCGCTGGCGAGCTGACTGTGCAGCGCCTTGCCGCCGCGGCGGTGCAGCGCGAGCACGCGATCGAAGTGGGCCTGCGCGCGCTGCACGAGCTCGGCGTCGCGGGGCGCGGCGCTCACCGCCGCGGTCGTCGTCGGCCCGCAACGACGGGGCACGGTGTAGGTCGCGCGCTGCTCCCGGCGCTGCGCGACCCGCAGCTCGTGCTGCACGCGGACCTGGCTCGGGTGCCCGCCGCCGACGCGCGCGAGCTGCTCGGCGAGCTGCTCGCGGAGCGTCGCCCGACGCTGCAGCGCCTCGACGCGCGCGCGCGCCTGCTCGACGGCCGCCTCAGGCCCGGTCGCCTCGGGCGACGCGCTCGCCTCGAGCTCGAAGCAGCCGCGCGCGGGGTCACGCCCGCCGCACGCCTGGCGCAGCAGCGCCTCGCCGATCGCGACCTCGGCCAGCGCGCGCTGGTCGGGGGCCGCCTTGCGACCGTACTGGCGCAGGAAGCCGCGCGCGTGCGCGAGCTGGACGGCGTGATCCCGCGGGTCGAGCAGCGAGCCGCGAGCCCACTCGAGGCGCGCGGCCTGGTGCGGGCGCGTGCGCCCGAACAGCGCGACGAAGCGATCGATCGCGGCCTCGGCCTCGGCGCGCGCGCCGAGCTGACGATGGAGCTGAAACAGCCGCGCGAGCGCGTCGGCGGAGCGCGGGTCCCTGGGGTGCGCGGCGACGAAGCGCTCGAGCGCGGCGGCGGCCTCGGGGTAGCGCGCGCTGGCCCCGTGCAGGGCGGCGAGCTCGTGCAGCGCGTCGGCGGCCTCGGGCGCGTCGGGGTGCTGCGCGCTCACGCGCTCGAGCCGGTCTCGCCGGGTCTCGACGTCGCCGGCTGCGGCCGCGCAGCGGCTGGCGACGAGCAGCGCCTCGGCCCGGCAGTCGCCGGTGATCTCGCGCGTCGCCAGGAGCGCGGCGAGCGGTCGCTCGCACGAGCCTCGCGAAGCGCGGCGCCGGTCCGCTCGGCGTCGAGCGCCGCGCGGGCCTCGGCGATCACCGCCGACGGCTCGCTCGGACAGGCCGACGAGGCCTGCGCGCGCCGGGCGCGCCGAGCAGCGCCGCGAGGCCGAGCGACGCGATGAGCGGCGCGGCGCGAAGCCGTGATGTCCTGCGCGAGGGCGCGGCGAGGACGACAGGGCGCGCGAAGCAGCGAAGGTCATCGGCGACGACGCGCGAGCGAGGGCGAGGGGCGCGCGAACGAGAGGAGCGAGACGAGCGATCCATGGCGAGGTCCTGGTGCTGAGGGCATTTGCAATCCGCGCAGCGCCGCGAATCTGTTGGCATCTCAAGCGCTTACAGAGCGCGCCGGGGGGCGGGGCGCCGGCCGCTGGCAAGCCGCGCTGCCAGGACCTGCAAGCGCGCGCTGACAAGCGCGCGTTCGAACCTCGCCCCGACGCGCGGCCCCCCGTGCCAACCTGCGCGCATGCAGTACACCCAGTTCGGGCGCAGCGGCCTCGTCGTCTCGCGCATGACGTTCGGGGCGATGACCTTCGGGCACCTCGACTACAACGGCTTTCAGTCGAACGTCGGCCCCAAGCTCGCGCGCGAGATGGTCGCGCGCGCGCTCGCGGCCGGCGTCAACGTGTTCGACACGGCCGACATGTACTCCGCGGGCCAGTCCGAGACGATCCTGGGGCAGGCGCTCGGCCGCCGCCGCCGCGACGTCGTGCTCTCGACCAAGGTGTACTTCCGAACAGGCGAGGCGGTGCTCCACGCCGGGCTCTCGCGCCGGCACATCATCGACGCCTGCGAGTCCAGCCTGCGGCGCCTCGGCACCGACTTCATCGACCTCTACCTGCTGCACAACTTCGACCCGCTGACGCCGCTCGAGGAGACCGCGCGCGCGCTCGAGGATCTCCAGCGCCAGGGCAAGATCCGCTACGCCGGGCACAGCAACCTGGCCGCGTGGCAGTCGCAGAAGCTGCTGGGGATCCAGGAGCGCCTCGGCTTCGCGCCGCTGGTCGGGATGCAGGTGTACTACTCGCTGCTCGGCCGCGACATCGAGCGCGCGCTGATCCCCCACGCGCGCGACGCCGGCCTCGGGATCATGGTCTGGGGCCCGCTCGCCGGCGGCTTCCTCACCGGTAAGTACACGCGGCAGCAGCCCGACGGCGACGGCGGGCGACGAGCGACCTTCGACTTCCCGCCGATCGATCGCGAGCGCGGCCACGACGTCGTCGACGCGCTCACGGACATCGCCGCGGCGCACGGCGTGAGCCCGGCCCAGGTCGCGCTCGCGTGGACGCTGGCGAACCCGGCGATCAGCACGGTGCTGATCGGCGCGAGCAAGGTAAGCCAGCTCGAGAGCAACCTCGCCGCGGCGTCGCTGTCCCTCGAGGCAGGCGAGCTCGAGGCGCTGAGCTCGCTCACCCGCGGCCCGCCGAGCTACCCCGAATTCATGCACTGGGGCGCCGACCCGGTGACCCGGCGCGCGCTCGACGAGGGCTTCAAGCCGTCCCACGGCGAGCCGCCGCCGTAGCGCCGCTCAGGCGCGGCGCGCGTCGACCAGCGCCGCGACCGCGAGCGCGGCCTCGACAGGCAGCCGCGGGCCCAGGGCGGCCGGCACGATCGGCGTCGCGTGCAGCTCGGGCAGCGTGAGCTCGCGGACGCGCGCGCGGATCGCCTCGAGGAACAGGTCCGGGTGCTCGCGCACGATCGTGCCCAGGAGGATGATGTCCGGATCGACGGTCGCGAGCACGAACGCGAGGCCGCGGGCGAGGTGGCGGATGAACGCGGCGCGCAGCTCGAGCGAGACCGGGTCGCCGCGGCGGATCGCGGCGCACCAGTGGCGCGCGCTGATCGCCCGCGGCTCCCCGCCGGCGAGCTCGAGCGCCGCGGTCTCGCGGCCCGCGGCCACGGCCTCGCGCAGCTGCTCGGCGATCGCCGCCCCGCCGGTGTAGGCCTCGAGGCAGCCGCGCAGGCCGCAGGCGCAGCGCCGCCCGTCCTCGACCACGGGGACGTGCCCGAGCTCGCCGGCCTGCGAGTGCGCGCCGCGGACGAGCGCGCCGTCGACGATGACGCCCGCGCCGATACCTGTACTCATGGTCATGTAGACGAGGCTGCGCGCGCCCTGCCCCGCGCCCGCGCGCGCCTCGGCGAGCGCGGCCGCGTTCGCGTCGTTCTCGAGCCGCGCGGGCGCCCTGAGGGCGCGCCCGAGGGCGTCGACGATCGGCACGTCGCGCCAGCCCGGGAGGTTGGGCGGCGCGAGCACGACCCCGCGCGCCGCGTCGAGGGGGCCCGGCGCCGACACGCCGATCGCCCGCAGCGACGCGTCAGCCAGCCCGCGCGCGGCCAGCAGCGCGCGCGCCTGCGCGACCAGCCCCTCGAGATCGCGCGCCGGGTCGCCGGTGGTCCAGCGCTCGCGCCGGGACTGCTCGAGCACGACGCCCTCGGGCGTCGCGAGCACGGCGACGACCTTCGTGCCGCCGAGCTCGAGGCCGAGATCGACGCGCGCGCGCGGGTGGGCCGTGGTCTGCACGTGTACAGCCAAGCATACCTGTCGGGGGCGCGCGCGGGTACCATCGAGCGAGATGAGCGAGGCCCCGACCCGCAGCGCGCGCGCGTCGACCGCTTCAGCGCTCGCGCTGATGACCCTGCTGTTCTTCATGTGGGGCTTCATCACGGTGCTCAACGACATCCTGATCCCGCACCTCAAGGGCCTGTTCGCGCTCTCGAACTTCGAGGCGATGCTCGTGCAGCTCGCGTTCTTCGGCGCGTACTTCACGGTCTCGCTCCCGGCGGGATGGCTGATCGGGCAGCTCGGCTACCGCGCGGGGATCGTGCTCGGGCTCGGGCTCGCGGCCGCCGGCGCGGCGCTGTTCTACCCGGCCGCCGCGCTGTCGTCCTACGCCGCGTTCCTGCTCGCGCTGTTCGTGCTCGCGGCCGGGATCACGGTGCTGCAGGTCGCCGCCAACCCCTACGTGACCGAGCTCGGCCCGCCGCAGACCGCCGCGAGCCGATTGAACCTGGCCCAAGGTCTCAATTCGCTCGGGACCACGCTCGCGCCGCTGTTCGGCGCCGCGCTGATCCTGAGGCCGGCCGCGGGCGCGAGCCCGCAGGCGTCCGCGGCGACGGTGCAGGGCCCCTACCTGGGCATCGCGGCCACGCTCGCCGCGCTCGCGCTGGTGTTCGCGCTGGTCCGGCTCCCGCAGCCGCGCCCGCCCGCCGAGCCAATCGACGCGCCCGCGGGCGCCGCGGCGGCCGTGACCGACGCCGCGTTGCTGTGGCGCCACGCGCCGCTGCGCGGGGGCGCGCCCGCGATCTTCCTGTACGTCGGCGCCGAGGTCTCGATCGGCAGCCTGCTGGTGCTGTACTTCGGGCAGCCCGACACGCTCGCGCTGCCCGAGGCCGAGGCCGGCTACTACGTCTCGCTGTACTGGGGCGCGGCGATGGTCGGGCGCTTCCTCGGCGCGGCCGCGCAGCGCCGCGTCGCGCCGGCGCGCACGCTGATGTTCGCGGCCGCGCTCGCGGCCGCGCTCGTGCTCACCTCCACGACCCAGGCGGGCGCGCTCGCGGCCGCGGCGATCCTCGCGGTCGGGCTCGCCAACTCGATCATGTTCCCGACGATCTTCTCGCTCTCCGTCGCCGGCCTGGGCGCGCGGACCAGCCGGGGGTCCGGGATCCTCGTGATGGCGATCGTCGGCGGCGCGCTCGTCCCGGCGGCGCTCGGCGAGCTCGCGGACCTCGCGGGCTACCGCGTCGCGCTCGCCGGCACGCTGCTGTGCTACGGCTACATCTTCCTGTTCGCCCGGCGCGCGCGAGCGTGGCGCGTCGACGCGAGCGCCGAGAGGCCGCGCCCATGAGAGCGTCCGTGAGAGCCTCCATGAGAGCCTCCATGAGAGCCTCCATGAGAGCCTCCATGAGAGCGTCCATGAGAGCGTCCATGAGAGTCCGTCCTTCCCCGCGCGCCGTCGCCGGCCTCGCGCTGCTGCTCCTGTCCTGTGGACCCGGTCGCACGGAGACCGCGGCGCGGCGCGACGCGCCCCCGCCCCCCGCGCCCGCCGAGCCCGTCGAGGCGCCCGCGCCCGACGGGCCTGCGGCGCCCGAGCTCTCGCCGTTCGCCGCGGTCGATCCGATGATCGGCACCGGCGGCACCGGGCACACCTACCCCGGCGCGACCTGGCCGTTCGGCATGGTCCAGCTCAGCCCCGACACGCACCTCGAGGGCTGGGAGGGCTGCTCGGGCTATCACCACGACGACCGGACGATCCACGGCTTCAGCCACACGCACCTCAGCGGCACCGGGGTCGCCGACTACGGCGACGTGCTGCTGATGCCGAGCGCGCTCGCGCCCGACTCGCTGACGCGCCCGCGCGACTTCCAGGCGCGCTTCGAGCACGCCCGCGAGCGCGCCGAGGCCGGCTACTACGCGGTCACGCTCGACGCCCCCGACGGGCGCGCCGGCGCCGGCGTCGAGGTCGAGCTGACGACGACGCCGCGCGTCGGCGTGCACCGCTACCGCTTCCCCCGGGGCGAGCCCGGCGCGCTCGAGGCGACGGTGCTCGTCGACCTCGAGCACCGCGACGAGCTGCTGCAGTCGCAGCTGCGCGCCGTCTCGAGCGTCGAGCTCGAGGGCATGCGCCGCTCCAAGGCCTGGGCCCGCGATCAGCACGTGTACTTCGTCGCCCGCTTCTCGCGACCCTTCACCGCGGCGCTCCCGGTGCAGGCCGACGGGGCCGCGCGGGCCGACCGGGCGCTGCGCGAGGACGACACGCGCGCGCTGCTGCGCTTCGGCGCGATCGCGCCGGACGACGCGCCGCTGACCGTGCTCGTGGGCCTCTCGGCGGTCGACATCGACGGGGCGCGGCGCAACCTCGAGGCTGAGATCGAGGCCGAGATCGAGGCTGAAGGCGAGCGCGGCAGCGAGCGCGGCAGCGAGGCCGCCTTTGACTTCGACCGCTACCGCGCGCGCGCCCGCGCGGCGTGGGAGGAGCAGCTCGCCAAGATCAAGGTCGCCGGCGGCGACGCGAGCCAGCGGCGCAGCTTCTACACGGCGCTGTACCACACGATGATCGCGCCCAACCTGTTCGAAGACGTCGACGGTCGCTACCGCGGCACCGACCTCGAGATCCACGAGTCGCCGGGCTGGACGCAGCACACCGTGTTCTCGCTGTGGGACACGTTCCGCGCCGCGCACCCGCTGTACACGCTGATCGAGCCCGAGCGCACCGGCGACTTCGTGGGCTCGCTGCTCGCCCACCACCGCGACGGCGGCCAGCTGGCGATGTGGGAGCTCGCCGCCAACTACACCGGCTGCATGATCGGCTACCACGCGGTGCCGGTGATCGCCGACGCCCACCGCAAGGGGCTGTCGGGGCTCGACGAGGCCGGCGCCGCAGCGGCCCTCGCGGCGATGGTCGACAGCGCGACGCGAGACCGCCTGGGGATCGACGCCTACCGCGAGCGCGGCCACATCCCCAGCGAGCGCGAGCCCGAGTCGGTGTCGAAGACGCTCGAGTACGCCTTCGACGACTTCTGCGTCGCCGACATGGCCGCGCGCCTCGGCGAGGCCGAGACCGCGACGCGCTTTCGCGCGCGCGCGCAATTCTGGAAGAACGTCCACGACCCGGAGACCGGGCTGATGCGGCCGCGGGTCAACGGCGGTTGGCTGACGCCGTTTGAGCCCCGCGAGGTCAACAACCACTACACCGAGGCCAACGCCTGGCAGTACAGCTTCTTCGTGCCCCACGACGTGCCGGGGCTGATCGCGCGCCACGGCGGCCGCGAGGCCTTCGCCGCGCGCCTCGACGCGCTGTTCATGGCGTCCGCCGACCTGCACGGGCGCAGCCAGCCCGACATCACCGGGCTGATCGGCCAGTACGCGCACGGCAACGAGCCGAGCCACCACGTCGCGTTCCTCTACAACCACGCGGGGCAGCCGTGGAAGACGCAGGCGCGCGTGCGCGAGATCCTGACGACGCTGTACCGCGACACCCCCGACGGGCTGCCGGGCAACGAGGACTGCGGGCAGATGTCCGCGTGGTACGTGCTGAGCGCGCTCGGGCTCTACCCGGTCAACGCCTGCGCGGCCGAGTACGAGCTGACGACGCCGGCCTTCGAGCGCGCGGTCGTGCGGCTCGCCGAGGGCCGCGAGCTCGTGATCGCGGCCACCGGCCTGTCTGAAGAGTCCTATTACATCCAGCGCGTGACCCTCGACGGCGCGCCGCTGCCGGGCCCGCGGGTCGAGCACGCCGCGCTGGTCGCCGCGCGCGAGCTCGTGTTCGAGCTCGGGCCCGCGCCGCGCGAGCGCTGGGGGATCGCGCCGCGGCCTGTGGACGACTGGCCGCCGATGCTGACGGCGCCCGTGGTCACGCCCGCGCCGCGCAGCTTCACCGGCACGCTGACGGTCGCGCTGACCACCGCGGAGCCCGACGCGGTGATTCACTACACCCTGGACGAGACGCCGCCGAGCCGCGCGTCGCCGGTCTACGCCGGGCCGCTCACGCTCAACGCGAGCGCGACGCTGCGCGCGGTGACGCGGGTCAGCGAGCAGCTGAGCCACGAGACGCGCGCGAGCTTCCACCGCCGGCGCGAGGACTGGAGCGTGCGCCTGACCCACCGCTACAACCCGCAGTACTCGGCGGGCGGGGACCACGGCGTGATCGACGGCCTGCGCGGCACGGAGAACTGGCGCGCCGGCGGGTGGCAGGGGTACCAGCCCAGCGACTTCGAGGCGGTCGTCGATCTCGGCGCGGAGCAGGACGTGCGGCGCGTCGCCAGCGGCTACCTGCAGGACGCGCGCTCGTGGATCTGGCTGCCGACGCAGGTCGAGTACGCGCTCTCCCGCGACGGGGCGCGCTTCGAAGACGTCGGGGTCGCGCGCCACGACGTCCCCGCGCGCGCCGAGGAGGTGCTGCTGCGCGAGCTCGGCGTGACCCTCGAGGCGCCCCGCCGCGCCCGCTACGTCCGGGTGCGCGCGCGCAACTTCGGGCGGATCCCCGACTGGCACCCCGGCCGCGGCAGCCCGGCGTTCATCTTCGTCGACGAGATCCTGGTGGAGTGAGACGCGGTCACAGCGTCGCCCAGCAGACGTACAGCCCGAGCGGGAGCAGGACGGCCCACTGCGGGAGCGCGCGCAGGCCCCCCGGCAGCCCCGAGCTGCGCGCGACCTGGAGGAACACCAGCGCGTAGAGCACGTAGAGGACGCCGACCGCCCGCGCGAGGGTCCACGCGACGGCGGAGCTCGGCAGCAGGCCGGCGAGCAGGAGGACGATCACGCCGAGCGCGAGGTGCAGCGAGACGATGTGCCAGCACGCGTAGACGGTCTCGCGCGGGTACGAGTCGAAGCTCGACGCGTACATCGCGTCGACGCACTCGCGCCCGCCGGAGAACACGTGCGCGAGCAGGACGACGAAGGCGACGGCCGAGGCGAGCAGGAGCGAGAGCGACATCGGAGCGACCTTCCGCGGCCCGCCGCGGGCTCGCGCGCCGCCTCGCGGCGCTGACGACGGCGAGGAGACGAGTTCTACCAGGCGCGCGCGAGAGTATCAGATCACGCCGGGGCGTCGTTTCGCGCGCGCGGGCTCGGGCGGCGCGCCCCTGCGGGCGTCGTGGATCGAGCGCCGCGCGAACCTGTCCGATCGACCGCGCTCCGCGAGGGCTCGCGGGACATGTCCCATGGTCCCCGTGCGCCGCCGCGGCGACGAGCTACCAGCGCGGGGCGCTCTGCGGCCCCGCGAGCTCGACCGCGAGCCGCGAGGCGAGCGCGCGCAGCTCGTCCGCCGGGAGCGGCGAGGCGCCGCGACGCGCCTCCGCGAGCCGCCGGTCGAGCGCGTCGTCGCGCCCTCGGACCGCGCGTAGCCGGGCGAGCGTCGCCGCAGGCGTCGGCCCCGCGACGGCCCGCAGCGCCGTCGCGACGCTCGAGAGCAGCTCCGCGTCGTGCTCGCGCAGCTCGGCGCGGTGATTGACCTGCATGAGCAGGTTGGCGAAGGCCGCGATG
Organism: Myxococcales bacterium; assembly: GCA_020633295.1. Lineage (GTDB taxonomy): Bacteria > Myxococcota_A > Polyangia > Nannocystales > Nannocystaceae > JACKDW01. Next base: position 19,533 of record JACKDW010000030.1, read on the forward strand.
TCCTGCCAGATCCGGGCGCCGGCGCGGGCCGGGTACCGCCCGCTGCGGGACGCGTCGACGCGCAGCCACTCGATCACCTTGGTCTGCAGCTCACGGAACATCCGTCGGTCGGGGACGCGGAGGAACTCGTAGATGTCGTGTCCGATCAGCATCGCCAGCGACGTGCCCACGAGCCGGAGCCGCGCGTACATCTCGTCCTGTCTCGGCGGGCGCTCGATCGCGAGGCGGTCGCGGAACTCCGCGTAGACGCGGCGCACCTCGAGCGAGCGCTCGAGCTCGGTCAGGTACCAGGCGTTCTGACACTCGAGGCCCTCGTGCTCCGCGATCGCGCGCTGGATCGCGGTCGCGGACTTCAAGACCCGCCGGCGGGCGCTCGCCGCGTCCGCGATGTAGTCCCACGTGGTCGCGCGCGCGTGCAGCTCCCGCATCCGCGCGCGGCGCTGCGCCAGCTCCATGCACGCGATCGTCGCGATGTCCGCGATCTGCTTGGCCGAGCTGTCCGTGCGCATCAGCGCGTCGACGAACACGCCGAAGTCGTTGCTCTCGAACGAGTCGAGCGTCTCCTCGTCGCCCTCGTCGTAGCGCGCGGCGACTGCGGTCAAGGTCGCGCGCGCCTGCTCCAGCGTCGCCTCGAGCTCGGGGACGAGCTCGCGGCGAATCTCCTCGATCGAGCTCGATTCGAATCGCCGCGTGTCCACGGCGCTCGCGCGCGTGATCAGGGCGCTCATCAGCTCCATCAGCGACGCCGGTGTAGGCACCACGCGCGCCGCCTGAGCGAACAGCGGCAGCACCTTCGCGTCCTGACCGCTCGCGCGTGTTGACGCTATCGCCGCAGTAGCCATGGCCGTCTCCATCCTCGTCCCAAAAGGGGTCATGCACACTCGTCATCCAGCGCGCGAACACCACGCGCGTCGCTACGATGGACTCACGCCGCGGCGACGGAGCCGCGCGAGCGCGCCGACGGAGCGGGGGGAGCTCCCGAGGCGCTGGCGCCGATCGTGACGACGATCTGGCTCGGTCGTGGGCTGAGTTCTCTTGTTCCCGAATCAATTTACGGAGCACGCCAAAGCCGAGCAATGGCAACATTTCATCACGCGCTAGTCGTTCACGACCAACGCCGCGCCAGCGATGCCTGCAACCGCACTATTTTCGCGTGCTCCAGAATTCCTCACCCCGCGTACGCTCCGAGTGGCGCGCGCGGGACCTTGTTCCGCCTTCCCGCGCACGCGAGCCCCCTCAAGCGCGCTCGCAAATTGTTCGCTCACCGCCGAGGGCCCGCCGCGCCTCGAGTACACACGTACATGTCCGAAAAGTCATGTGTAATCAACACGCACCCACGCCGCGCGCCTCGCCGACACGCGCGGCCATGTCGGCGGTCGCCAAGGCTGATTCCACCTATATCAATAGAGTCCGCGACTATCATCATTGACTCGACGCCCGTCGCGCGGCTCGGGGGTGGCGGACGACCGCGTCGTCGTTGGGGGTCGGGCGCGACTGGCTCAACGGCGCCGCGCGCGATGGCCACGACGAGCGCGCTGGGGTCTCGCGCTGGCGCGTCGCGCTTCACCGCGGTCGCGGCCTGCGTCGCGCGGGCGCGCGCGGGCGCGCGCCGGTCCGCCGCCGCCGTGCTACGGTGATCGCGGCCCCCGGGCCCGCATGACGAACTCGCCGCGCACGAACGACCTGGACGCGCTGCCGGAGCTGCTGTCGCGCCTCGACGCGCGCCGGCTGCTCGTGATCACGACGCCGTCGCGCCGGTTCCTCCCGCAGCTCGAGGCGCGGCTCGGCGAGCGGCCGTGGACGCTGTTCGACGGCGCCCGTGTACATGTCCCGGAGGACACGATCGCGGCGGCGAGCGCGGCGCTCGCGAGCGCCGAGGCCGACGTCGTCATCAGCCTCGGCGGCGGCTCGACGACGGGGCTGGCCAAGGCGCTGCGGCGCCGACACGAGCGGCTCCGCGTCGTCGCGATCCCGACGACCTACGCCGGCTCCGAGATGACCTCGATCTGGGGGGAGACCGAGGACGGGCGCAAGCGGACCGGTCGCGACCCGCGCGTCCGACCGGACGCGGTGCTCCACGCGCCCGCGCTGCTGGCGACGCTGCCGCGCGCGCAGTCCGTCACGAGCCTGCTCAACGCGCTCGCACACCCGATCAGCGCGCTCGCGGCGGCGCCGCTCACGGGCGAGCTGCGGGCGCGCGCGCTGTCGGCGGTGGAGCAGATTACATGGTCGATCGAGCAGCTCGTGCACGACCCGCGCTCGCGCGACGGCGTCGCCCACGCGCTGGAGGGCGCCGCGCTCGCGGGCCGCGTGCTCGAGGAGGCGAAGATGGGCGCGCAGCACCGAGCCGCGCACGCGCTCGGCGGCCGCCTCGCGCTCCCGCACGCGCCGCTGCACGCCGCGCTGCTGCCCCACTTCACGCGCCACGTCATGCGCGAGGATCCGGGGCTGGCCGCGGCGCTCGCCGAGGCCAGCGCGTGCGCGGATCTCCCCGGGCACCTCCACGACACGCTGCGCCGGATCGGGGCAGCGCGCGCCGCCCGGTCGCTCGCTCCGGACGAGCTCGTCAACGAGCGCGAGCTGCTCGAGGAGGGGCTGCTCGAGCCTGGCTGGGTGCGCGACGCGTGGCTGGGTCGCAGGCCCAGCGCGCACGAGCGGCGCTGGCGGGTGGACGGCTTCCCTGACGCGACGGTGATCGGCCCCGAGCCGGCCGAGGCCGCGCGCGTCGTCGTCGCGCTGCACGGTCGCGGCGGCGACGCGGGCAGCGCGGCCGCGCGCGCGCGCGACCTCGCCGGGCACCTGCCCGGCGTGCTCGTGGTCGCCCGCAGGCGCCGTGGGGCTCCTGGTATCCTGGCTCCTATCGCGCGCCGCAGGCCGAGCACGGCCCCGCGCTCCCGCGCGCGCGCTCGCGGCCGTCGAGGCCGCGCTCGCGCGCGTGTTCTCAGCCGTCCGCCCAGGCGCGCCGGTGCTGCTCTACGGCTTCTCGCAGGGGCCTGCCTCGCGCTCGAGGTGTTCTGCCGGACCGCGCACCCCGTGGCCGGCGTGATCGCGCCGGCCGGCGCGCGGCTCGGGCCGGCGCTCGAGCAGCCCGCGATCACGCGCGCGCTCGCGGGGACGCGCGCGCTGCTCGGCGTCGCCGCGCGCGATCGCTGGGTCGCCCGCGAGGACGTCGACGCCGTCGCGGCGACGCTGCGCGCGGCGGGGGCCGAGGTCGACCTGGTCCATCAGCCCGGTGAGAGTCACGCCGAGTCGGCGGGCCAGCGCCTCGTCGCCGGCGACATCATCACGGGCCGAGGCGCGCGCGCGACCCTGCGCGGGCACGGCAACTGCCACGAGTCCGAGGCGCTCCCGGGCGCGCTGCCCCGCGCGCAGAACAGCCCGCTGCGCGCCCCTTACGGCCTGTACCCCGAACAGATCAACGGCACCGGCTTCACGGCGCCGCGCGGTCACAACCGGCGCAGCTGGTGCTACCGGATCCGCCCGTCGTCGCAGCGGCAGCCCTTCGCCGCGCTGGCGCACGAGACCTTCGCCGTCGACTGGGACGACGCGCAGGAGCCCAACCTCATGGGCTTTCAGCCGCTGCCGATCCCCGAGGCCGCCGCCGACTTCGTCGACGGGCTCGTGACGCTCGGCGGCGCCGGCGGGCCGGCGCTGCGCCGCGGCTACGCGATCCACCTGTACGCCGCGAACCACTCGATGGACGAGCGCGCGTTCTACAACGCCGACGGCGAGCTGCTGCTGCTGCCGCAGCGGGGTCGCCTCACGCTGCAGACCGAGCTCGGCGCGCTCGAGCTCGGCCCCGGCGAGCTGGCCGTGCTCCCGCGCGGCCTGCTGTTCAGCGTGCTGCTGCGCGACGGCGACGCGCGCGGCTACCTCGCCGAGGTCTACGGGCGGCGCTTCGAGCTGCCGGGGCGCGGCCCGGTCGGCGCCAACGGCCTCGCCGACCCACGACACTTCCGGGCCCCGGTCGCGCGCTTCGAAGATCGCCTGGCGCCCGGCTACCGGGTGACCGCCAAGCTCGGCGGGCGCCTGTTCGACGCCCGCCAGGACCACGCCCCCTACGACGTCGTGGCCTGGCACGGCGACCATGTCCCCTACGTCTACGACCTCGCCCGCTTCTCGCCGGTCGGGAACACGCGCTTCGACCACCCCGACCCGTCGATCTTCACCGTGCTCAGCGCGCCGCTCGACGAGCAGGGCGCGCACTGCCTCGACCTCGTGTTCTTCCCGCCGCGCTGGGACGCGAGCGAGCGCAGCTTCCGCCCGCCGTTCTTTCACCGCAACGCGGTCACCGAGATCAACGGCATCATCCGCGACGCGTCCCTGGGGGCGCACGCGCTGTTCCAGCCGGGCGGCTGCTTCGTGACGCCCGCCATGACCGCCCACGGCGTGCTCGCGCGCGCGGTCGAGCGCGAGCTCCGGCGACGCGACGAGACGCCGACGCGGATCCCCGACGACTCCGCGTGGTTCCAGCTCGAGACCGCGCTGCCGCTGCACCTCTCGCGCTGGGCCCGGGGGACCGCGCTGCGGGTGCCGGGCTGGCCGCTGCGCTGGGGCGCGCAGCGCCGGCGCTTCGACCCCGACGACGCGCCGGGCTGATCGCCGGCGCCGCGACTCAGTCGACGACGCGCGCGTCGCTGGCGATCAGCGTCGGCGCGCGATCGGCTCCTTCGTACATGTCCTGGAACGCGTGGATCGGGGAGCCCGGCGCCGACGCGACCGCGAACAGCTCGGCGGCGAAGCGGGCCGAGATGACCTGGTGCAGCGCGCGGACCTCGATCGTGTAGGGCCCGTCCGCCGCCGGCGCGTGCACGCGGTAGCGCGTCGTGTCGGCGCCGCCGGTGAAGTCGGCGTCCCCGGCGACGCCGACCGGCGCGATCCGGTCGACGTCGGGCGCGCCCGCGCTCCAGCCCAACGGCAGCAGGCGGTTGTCCTTGGCGTAGCCGTCGGCGCGCAGCAGCCGGAAGGTCGGCGTCCCCTGCTCGTCGAGCATGACCGCCTCGTAGACCTGCGGCGCGTCGTCGACGTCGATCAGCGCGGCGTGGGGCAGCACCGGTCCGCCGGCGAGCTCGGCCGCGAGCACCTCGCCCGCGGCGTCGACGAGGCGCCCCTCCCCGTCGACGCCGCCCGAGCGGAACACGAGCTCGTCGGCGCCGTCGCGCACGGTGACCTGCAGCCAGACGCGGCGGCTCGGGTACCCGGTCGGCAGCTTGTGCCCGCCGAGGTTCGTCAGCGTGACCGCGAACTCGAGCGCGTCGCCGTCGCGCGTCGGCGCCGCGATCGCGACTGAGCCTGTCTCATTCGCCAGGAGGTCGCGCGCGCGCTCGATCGTCGCCTCGAGCGCCGCGTCCGAGGCCGGCGGGTTCAGCCGCGCCCGGTTGTCGCGCAGGATCGCGGGCACGAGCGTGTTGCCGCCGACGAGCGCGTGGCGATGAAACGGCGCGCGCGGCTCGACGGGCGGGAAGTCGCCGCCGCCGGGGCGACGCGCGATCCTCGTGGTGATCGGCACGCCCTGCTCGCTGCGCGAGGGCATGTGGCAGCCCTGACAGTCGCGCGCCGCCGGGTCGGGCGCGTCGAGCTCGGTGTTGAAGACCGAGTTGCGCCACTCGAGGTACGGCGCCTGCTCCGTGTGCAGCCCCGGCAGCGCCTCGCCCTCGGGCGTCATCGGCTGCGTCACGAGCGTGTGGCAGCTGGCGCAGGTCGCCGACGTCCCCGTGTGCGCGGCCGCGACCGGCGTGTAGCCGGTGTGCATCATCATCGGCATCGTGAAGGGCTGCTCGTGGCCGGCGAAGATCTGCATGTCGTCGCCGACCACGAAGCCGCCGGAGTAGCTCGACTCCTGGCCCAGGCCCTCGGGCGCGATCTGGTGGCAGAGCGCGCAGGAGACGCCGTCGAGGCCGAGCTGCGCGCGCGCGTGCGCCGGTCCGTCGCCCTGCTGGCGCAGCAGCGCGAGGTCGGGCGCGGGCTCGCCCGCCTTGGCGGCGTCGACCGCAGCCATGGGCGCGTGGCAGCGCGTGCAGGTCGCCTCGATCGCGGCGGCGGCCGAGGGGATCGTCAGGGTCTCCGCGGTGACCATCGCCCACCAGAACGGGTCGCGCGCGGAGTTGGCCATCATCGTCCCCGACCACAGCTCCGCCGGGGAGATGTCGGCGCCCAGCTCGTCGCGCAGCGCGGTCGCGTCGGCGTCGACCGAGTGACACTCGGCGCACACCGGCGACGTCGCGAAGACGCCGGACTGGAGGGTCTCCAGCGGCGGCAGCTCGAGGCCGTCGCCCGACGTCTCCGCGCCGGTCGTCTCCGCGTCGCCGGATGTCGCGCTGTCGGAGCCGCCCGACGTCGCGCTCGGCCCGGCTCCCGTCGTCGCGCTCGTCGTCGCGCTCGTCGCGACGGCGCCCGACGAGCCGCTCGTCCCCGCCGTGCTCGCCGTGCTCGCGTCGGCCTCCGTGATCGCGTCGCCGCTCGCGTCGCCGCAGCCCAGGAGCGCGGCGCAGAGCGCCGCCCCCAGCCCCGCGCGAGGCGACGGTGCGCGAGGCGATCGCGCGCGAGACGATGTTGCACAACTCGACGACGCCGTTGCGGCGCCGCGCGACGGAACGACGGCGTGGTGGACTCGGGCGCGCGCGCGCGGGGCTCGTGTGGGTCGCATGACCCCCGTCGATGCAATCGCGACGCCAGCGCGTGCGACCGATTGTCACGCGAAGGAATCCCCGCCGCGCGTCGAGCGGAGCGTGGCGCGCGGCGCGAACGACATGGTTGTGTGTACAGGTCGCTCGGCCCCGCCGGGGCGCCGCTCAGCGCGTCACGGGCGGCAGCGGGAGCTCGGGGAACAGCCGCGCGTGCACGCGCGCGGCGTGGGCGGTCAGGCGCGCGTGCTCGATCAACACCCGGCGCTGCGGCGTGTCGAAGGGCGGCACCAGCAGGCTGGCGATGAACGCGTAGACCGTCGCGTCGAAGCTCGTCGGGCCGTCGTCGGGCCCCGCCGAGAAGAAGTAGTCGCGCGCGCCCAGCAGCGCGTCGAGGGCCTCGATGTCCCCCCGCGCGATCGCGGCGATCTCGTCGTGCGAGTGGCGACCCATGCCGTGCTGGTGCATCGCCTTCCGCATGCCGCGGCGGATCATCGGCACGAGCAGCGGGCCGATCACCGGGGGCATGAGCCGCAGGAAGTCGCGACGAAACGGCGCCCACGAGTCGGGGTAGATCCAGCGGCTGTGGACGATGACCCAGTAGAAGTTCTCGGTCAGCATGCGCGTGCACGCGTGCGCGACGGCCCGCTGCTCCGCGCTCAGCCTGACGTCGACGGTCAGCCCGCGCGTGCGCGTGAGGTGCTCGAGGATGAAGTGCGTGTCGGCGAGCTCGCGCCCGCCGTCGACGATCCACGGGACCTTGCCCTTGGGCGCCTTGCGCGGGTCGGGGGTGTTGTCGACGTCGTAGTCGAGCGCGGCCAGCCGCAGGAACGCCTCGAGTCGGAGGCAGAACGGGCTCGCGCTCGGGAGCCCGAAGCTCGGCCCGACCTGCTTGAGGATGATCTTGTCGCCGTCCGTGGACATCGCGACGCAGTGTACTCGAAGCCGCCGGCGCGTCGGCGGGCGGCGGAGCGTGACCGTGGCCGCGCCGAGTCAACCGCGTCGACCGAGTCGACCGCGTCGACCGCGTCGACCGCGTCGGCCGAGTCGACCGCGTCGACCGAGTCGACCGAGCGCCGACCGAGCGGCGTCGTACGCTGCGGCGCCTCGGCGACGAGCCTGGCGAGGAGCCGCCGACGGTCGTCCCGTTCCGGCAGCGCGCCGCGCCGCGCCGCTCAGCGACGCTGCTTCGGCCGGGGGCGCGTCTCGATCCCGCACAGCGCGTCGCGGTCGGCGTCCGAGCCCGAGAGTTCGGGGAGCTCGACGCCGGCCGCGCGCGCCGGCTCGCGCAGCGCGTCGCGCAGCCGGTCGAGGTTCCTCGGCTTGGACTCGTCGGCGGCGCGCGGCAGGAGCCGGGTCGGGGTCATCATCGCGTTGATGAGCGGCGACGAGGTCGCGATCCCGCCGAGCCGCTCCTGCAGCTCGCTCAGCCCGCCGCTGCGGTAGCGACGGAGGTGACGCTCGTCGCGGGGCCGCGCGCTGAGCGTGTCGATGTGATAGGCCGTGCACATCGCGTCCTTGACCAGCTCGCTGAGGCGATCGTGGTGCTGCTGGTGCCAGCTCGCGAGCTCGGCGTCGGCCTCGAGCGACGGGATGTCGAGGCCGGCGATGGGTCCCTCGAGCTGGTCGAGCGCCTCGCCGCAGAACTCCAGCTCGCCGAGGCCCGCCTCGAGGCGCTCGCGCTCGAGGAACGCGACGCCGGCCAGCAGCGCGCGCTCGTGCCGGGGCGCGAGCGTCCCCGCCTGTTCGCCGCGCGACGGCTCGGCGCTCGCGACGAGCACCTCGAGACCCCAGCGGGCGAAGCTCGTCCACTCGCCGCTGTCGACGTCGGCGTAGTCGTAGCCGAGGCCGCGGGCCGCAGACGAGCCCGCCAACCGGGCGAACTGCCGCGGCCCTCGTCCGTAGCGCTCGGCGGGGATGGCCGCGCCGCGCACCCAGCACTCCATCGCCAGCGCGCGGCGTCGCTGCTGCGACGTCAAGGTCGTGCGCTCGCCGCAGCTCACGAGGCCGCGCACGCGCTCGTTACTCCACGAGATGTAGGGCTCGCGCGGGAGCTCCTCGTCCAGCTCGTCTCGCGGAGGAAGCCGCGCGCGCGTCTCGGGCGACACGCGGTTGAGGATGATCTCGAGGCCGCACGCGCGCGCCTCCGTGCCGCACCAGCCGCGCTCGCGCTCGGGGAGCCAGCGCGCGTCGGCGAGGTCACACAGCGGCCACGGGAACCTCCCACCGCGCGACCACGAGTAGCGCCCGCCGCTGCGCACCGGGACGCCCGAGCCCTCCCCGAAGTACCACGCCGCGAGCGGGAGCGCGTCGATTGGCAGCTTGTCCAGCTCGGCGCGCGCGTCGTAAAAGGCCGAGCCGGGCGCGTTCAGGTCGTCGACGAAGTCGGGCCACAGCGCCAGGATGACCTCGGCGCGCTCCGCAGCGCTGAGCGCCGGCAGGCCGCGCTCCAGCAGCGGCGCGAGCTCCCAGCGACGCTCCATGTAGCGCCGCACCCCGCTCAGCGCGAGCGCGCGCTCCGAGAGGGGATCCACGGGGGGATCGAGCGCGAGCGCCGTCTCGAGCTGCCGCGCGTACCGGTCCCAGGGCAGGAGGTGCTCCCGCAGCGCGTAGCCGGCGTCCTGCTCGACGCGCTCGGCGAGGTCCGCCCGCGCGTACGCCTCGAGATCGCAGTCGCGCACGGGCTCCTCCTCACACGCCTCGACGCACGCGACTCGCACCTCGCGCTCGTACTGCTCGAGCAGCGCGACCGCCGACTCGGCGTCCCCGGACATCTGCGCCCAGCGAGCCCAGCGCAGCCACTGCACGCGCTCGAACGAGCGCGAGAAGCCTCGGCGCTCGCGCGACGGCCTGCGGCGGCCGTCCTCGGTCTCCTCCATGCTCGTGATCTCGTCAACGACGAAATTCGCGAAGCGCTCTCGCTTCGCGTCGCCCCGCCGCGACAGGACGGCGCGCGCGAGCGCGTCGGGGTTGGCGATGAGCGCCGGCGTCACGCGGCGCGTGATCGGCTCGTCCGGCGCGACGGCGCCCTCGGTGTCGACGACCCAGCCGCCCTGCGACCAGCTCGACGACGTCCAGTAGCCGGCGCCCCGCGGCATCGCGCCGTTGTGGACCGGCCGCGTGTCGCCGACGCGCCAGAACGTCAGGCCCGAGATGTCCGGGAGGCCTGATCGGTCCACCGCGTCGAGCAGCGCGTGAAAGCGCGACGGGATGTCGGCGTCGTCGCGCTCCCGGGCCGGCGCGAGCGCGTCCTCGCGGATCGACTCGCGCGTCGCCGGGCGCGGCGGCGCGACGTCCCAGTCGAAGCGCAGCTCGCTGTAGTCCACGGGCGCGAGCGCGACGGGCGTGCCGCTGAGCGGCTCCTCCGGCGGCTGACAGGCGATCACCAGCGACGCGAGCGCGCCGAGCCGCGCGAGCTGTGCACGCCACGAGAGCACGCCCCATTCTCGCACAGCGCGCGCGACGACCTGCGCGTTTCGCCATGTCCTGGCGCGCCCGCGCGTCGACGCGCGCCGCCCGGGCGCGCTACGAGATCTCGCCGCTGCGCGCGCGCGACGGCGGCCTCGCGGCCGTCGCCGAGAGCACGTGCTGGGCGTGCAGCGCGTGGAAGGCCGCCTCGTGATCGTCCTCGATCTGCTCGAAGAACAGGTTGAGCGCCGTGTAGACGGCCGACGCGAGCACGCTGACCAGCAGCGGGTCGTCCTCGTGATCCCGCAGCGCCTGGGCGGCGACCGGGTGCAGGAGGTTGATGTGGAAGACGGCGTGGTCGACGTACACGAGCGGCGCGCCCTCGCGGCGGTCGATGTCGATCGCGTCGAGGTGCGCGTTGGACAGCAGCGCGTGGTCGCGCCCGCGCACGAGCCGGAGCTCCCCGCGCACCGCGTCGAGCAGCACCTGCTCGGCGGTCGGAGCCGGCAGCGGCTCCGGCGTCGGCTGCAGCGCCTTGATCTCGATCTTCTTGCGGCTCTTCTTGCGCTTCTTGGGCTTCGGCTCGGCGGGGGGCTCGGGCGCGGGCTCGGGCGCCGCCTCCGCCGCGTCGGTCTTCTCGGCCAGCTTCTGCTTCCACTCGGGCGGCGCGACGAACCACAGGCCCAGGTGCTCGAGCTGGTTCGGGCGCTCGTCGAGCGCGACCTCCAGCGAGATCAGGCGCCCGTTGCCGAGCGCGAGCAGCGGCAGCGCGCGGAGCTTGCGGTAGAGCGTGCGCTCGCTCGACTTGCGCTCGCCGCGGACGCGATGCAGCCGGAGCAGCAGCGGCTGCAGCACGCGGTTGAGCGCCGCGGGCGTCACCGCGGGCCCGAACGCCGCGCGCACGCGCTCGGCGATGGTCCCCTCGCCGCCGGGCTCGAGCGCCTGCTCGTAGGCGGCCACGAGCTCGCGGTACAGCCGGTTCATCGCGCGCCGCAGCGCGCTCTCCTGCTTGCGCGCGAGGTTGACCTTGTCCCAGGTCTCGCTGACGCGGATCACCGGCACCTTGATCGCGCCGCGGCACGGGTAGCCCTCCTTGAGCGTCCGACGCTCGATGACCTTGCCCTCGTCGCCGAGCTCGATCACGGGCTCATAGGACATGTCGGGCTCGACCCAGAGGTGCCCCGAGAGCCCCTTGTCCTTGACCGCGACGGAGAACAGCGCCGCCTCCGGCGGCGCGGCGGCGAGCGCCGGCGCCTCGAGCTTGCGCTGCTCGACGGCCTGCTCGCGCTCCCGCGTCTCGCGGTAGTCCTCGAGCTTGGGGAACAGGGCCGCGAGCGCGTCGAGCAGCCACGGCTCGGCCTCGACGACCGGGAAGCCCGGCGCGGGCTCGGTGAAGCCCGGGCGGACGTAGGGGAGCTGCTTGCGCTCGCGGTGCAGCTCGTAGAGGTCGAGCAGGCTGTAGCGCTCGCCGCTGACGCCGGGGAGCGCCGCGATCCCGGGGAACGCCGGGACCCCGGCGAGGGCCTTGAGCGCCGGCGTGCTCAGCTTGCGGCGGCTGCCGCCGGCGCCGCGCGCTCGCACGACGAGCGCGTGGATCACCCAGCGCGTCGCCTCGCGCACGCCGTTGAGGTTGAGCGCCGCCCAGCGCAGCGCGAGCGCGGCGAGCAGCTCCTCGACCCGCGACTCGCACAGGCGCTTGAGCTCCGCCCGCGCGCCGTCGCTCACGCCGGTGAAGTCCTCGCTGACCTCGAGCCCGTCGACGTCGATGACGCCGACCATCGGCAGGTCGAGCTCGAGCTGCAGCGCGCACACGACCCGCTGCTTGGTGCACACGCGCAGCGTGGTCGCGCCGCCGGCGTCGATGCCCCAGCGACGCAGTCCGAGCTGGCCGCGGCGGCCGTCCTCGTCGATCTCGACGGTGACGATCGCGTCGTCGTCGTCGACCTTCAGCGCCTCGAGCGGCGGGCGCCGTTCGAAGGCCTGGCGCTGCGCCCACGCGTACAGCCAGCCCATCGAGTCCTCGAGCGCGTCGCCGCCGAGCAGCTCGCGCAGCGCGGCGCGCAGCGCCGGGCCGAGCCGCACGATCTGGCGCTCGTCGCCGTCGTAGAAGATGTCAGGACTGTCCTCAAGGACATAATAAACGTGCCGCGATATCAGCAGCGCGCCCAGGCTGACGGGCGCGCCCGCGGTCGTGCGCGCGAGCTCCAGCCGCAGCAGCGCGGTCAGCTCGGGGACCAGCCCCGCGCGCAGCGTCGCCAGCGGGTCGCCGCGGCGCTTGCCGCCCACGCGCTCGAGCGCCGCCAGGACGGCCTCGGCGCGCGGCGCCGCTCCGCCCGCGCGCGCCGCGTCGACCGCCGCGACGAGCTGCTTCTGCGAGCACCCGCGCAGCGCGTCGAGCAGCGTCGCGAACTCGCGGTCGCCCTCGTCCTCGCCGAGCGCGCGCAGCTCCCTGTGCACCCGCAGCAGCGCGGTCCCGCCGTAGACGATCAGCGGCGCCTGCACGAGGACGTCGGCGACCCGCGCCCGCCTCGCGCCGCTCGGGTTCTGGAACAGCTCGCGCGCGCGCGCGACGAGCAGCGGCAGCGCCGCCTGCACGGCGTCCTCCAGCCCCAGGCGCTCCCCGCCCGCCTCGAGCTGCTGCCACGCGTTGTCGATGGGCGCGTCGTCGTCGTTGACGACGCCGACGATCCCGCGCAGCCCGACGCGGAACTGATGCTCGCCGATCCGGCGGTGGTGCTTGTGCACGACGACGGACGCGTCGCGCGAGCTCTCGCCGGTGACGTCGCTGCGCACGCCGAGCAGCCCGCGGACCGCCCCGACCTCGAACTCGATCGAGGTCAGCGTCTGGCTCGTGAGCGTGAGCGCGGACTCGGGGCGCTGGAAGAACCAGGCGCGCGCGCCCAGCCGCGCGAGCTCGACCGAGAAGTCGCGCAGCGCCTTGCGCCCGAGCAGCCGCTTCAGCGCCTCGCGCTCGTCCTTCGACAGCTCCACGAGCGTCGGCGGCACGCCCTCGAGCTCGGCGCTCGGGAGCGACTCGACCCAGCGCACGCCGTCGCCCTGGGCCGCGAGCGCGGCCAGCTCGACGAGCGAGAGGTAGCCGGCCGAGGCGCTGCGGAACAGCGGCAGCTGGGCCAGCGGGTGCGCCTCGCCCTCGAGCTGCCAGTCGGGCACGTAGCCGCGGTCCAGCGCGGCGAGGTGGCGCGTCGCCACGGCGCTCGAGAAGCCGAACTGCTCGAAGAAGTCCCGCGCGTAGCGGTCGTGCACGACGTGCACGATGAAGTTGCGCAGCAGCCCGCGCGTCGGCGTGTTGAGATCGTCGAGCGGGAGCTCGCGGTCGAGGACGCCCTTGGCCAGGCTCGCGATCATCCGCTCGACCGCGCGCAGCAGGGCGTGCAGCGCCTGCGCCATCGCCTTGTTGCGGTGCGCCCCGTCGTAGGCGCTGTTGGGCTGAAAGTCCGCGACCAGCACGGCGACGATCCCGGGGACGCCGAAGCGCGGCGTGACCGAGTAGAGCAGGCAGCCGTCCTTGATCATCCGGACCTCGCAGCCCTGGCTGCCGAGCGCCCGCAGCCCGACCATGCCGCCGACGCCGTCGTCGACGATCGGCGCGCTGGCCACGTAGGAGCCGTCGCCGAGGTGCGGCGGGTGGGTGCGCGCGCGCCACTCGAGCCGGTTCTTCTCGTGCTTGTGCGCGCGCTCGATCTTGCGGGTCGCGTCCTTGAGGCGCTCGCCGAGCAGCCGCGTCAGCACGGGGAGGTCGTCGTCGTCGGGCAGGTGCAGCGCGAGCTCGGTGTCCTCGGGGATGAAGCCGCCGAAGCGCTTGCGCGAGAACTCGACGTCGCCGTCTCGCTCGAGCAGCGCGCGCGTGGTCATGCGCGCGCCCGTCGTCGTCGACCACAGCGGGATCCCGCAGACGGCCGCGAGGCTCGGCGACGCGAGCGCGTCCTCGGGCGCGCCGCTCCACTCGGCGCTCCACAGCAGCAGGCACTCGCGCGCGAGCGCCTGCTCCCACACCGGCGCCTCGGCGCCCGCGTGGCGCTCGAGCAGCGCGGCGATCGAGCGGCGCGCCGCCGCGCGCACCGCGTCCATCATGCGCGCGTAGACCTCGTCCTTGACGACGTCGAATTGCGACACGTCCTTCTTCAGGTGCGAGCCGTCGACGACCGCGCGCACGCGCGACGGCAGCTCCGGCAGCTCGTGGCTCGTGAGCATCACGCCGTTGCACAGGATGTCGACGCGGGCGCGCGGCGGCGCCTCGTCGCCGTCCGGCGGCAGCAGCCCGCACACGCCCTTGACGCCCTCGCCCTCGACGCGCGCCTCGGCGACCAGCCCGGGCAGCGCGGGGCCGTGCGAGATCCGGACGCCGTCGAGCAGGATCTCGACGTCGGCGTAGCGGCAGCGCTCGCGCAGCGCGAGCTCCTCGACGATCGTCCCGCGGAGGTTGCGGAGGAACTGCACCAAGAGCCCCGGGCGGAAGCGCTGCTTGACGTGGATCCACGTGCCCTCGACGATCGGCTTGACCTCGTCGAGCTTGTCGGGGCGGCTGGGCCGCAGCTCGAGGAACACCCGCGACGTCGTGTCGCCGCTGAACACCCGGATGTAGCGGGGGTTGAGCGCCATCGCGGCGTTGACCGCGAGCGCCAGCTCTTGCCGCGCCTGCACCGCCCGCGACGCGCGCTCGACGAACATCGCGCTGTACAGGTCGGCGAAGTCCTCGCGGGTGAACGGCGCGCCGTCGAAGTTCATGCGCACGTCGTCGGCGTCGATGTCGAAGCGGATCTTCGTCGCGCCGCGCAGGACCGCCGCCTGCACGAGCAGGAGCACGTACTCGTGCGGGCGCGCGAGCTGGTACTGCCGCAGCTTCTCGCGCGCGCGCTCGCTGTCGAGGGTGAAGCTCCCCTCGGAGTCGAGCGCGCCCTCCTCGTGCAGCGCCGCTACTAGCTCTTCAACCTTTGACACCGTCGCTCCATCGTGTGCTTGGCGAGCAGGGCGTCGAGCGCCGCGTCGAGCCGCTCCCCGAGGAAAAACAACTTCACCAGCTGGTAGGCGGCGAACTCCGGCTCGCTGCGCGCGAGCTCGGTCAGCGTCGCGACCATCGGGTGGTCGGCGTTGATCAGCAGCGCGCGCCGCCGCGAGAAGAACGACATGCCGATGACGCGCACGTCCGCGAGCGGCTCGAGCGCGCAGGCCTCGCGCTGCGAGATCGCGACGCGGTCCTTGATCGCCGACTCGGGGTAGTCAAAGTGCGCGAGCTGGACGTCGGAGATCCGCGCGCCGTAGTCGCGCATCAGCTGGGTCGCCGCGCTCCGGAGGTCGCGCCAGCGCGCGCCCTCGCGGTCGTCCGCGGGCGGCAGCGGCTTGCAGAAGCGATCGCGGACGTGGCTGACGTGGCCGCCCGCGCGCTTGCTCGCGGCGGACAGGAACGTTCGGACAGGCTGCTCCTCGACCTGCGCGACGTCCTCGTCGCCCGCGTCCTCGCCGGGCTCCTCCGCCGGCACGAGCACGACGACCTCGCCCGCGGCCTCGAGCGCGTCGGTCGTCGGGCTGCGCGCGCCCGCGATGAACACGTCGCCGCCCACCAGCGCCTTGAGCAGCGCCGCGAGCGAGACCCGCGCCCCTGACGGCGAGCGGGCGACGGTGCGCTCGCGCGCCGCCGGCGGCAGCGGGCGCCGGCGCTGCACGTGCCAGCTCGCCGCGCGGTAGAGGTACTCGGTCAGGCCCTCGTGCGCCGCGTGGGCGACGTGCTCCTCGAGCATCTCGAAGACCTCGGCGCACAGCGGGCCGTGCACCGCCTCGTGGACCTGCTCGACGACGCGGTGAAAGCCCGCGTCGCGGATGATGTCGTCGCGCGTGAGCGTGTGCTCGATGTTCGGCGACGAGGCCTTGAACGCGATGCTCTCGAGCCCCTCCTCGCCGCGCCCCTCGGCCAGCGTCAGCCCGCTGTTGTAGTACCCGGAGAAGCCCTCGTCGCCCTCGGCGTGCGCGACCACGAGCTCGAGCGCGTCGTGCCGCACCCGCGTCTTGCAGGGCAGGTCGAGGTCGAGCGGGCCCGTGATCACCTCGTCGTCGAAGCGGATCTCGCCGGGCACGTGCCGGCACCAGAACTTCACGACCTCGCGCGCGCGCTCGCGGAACCGCTTGAAGTCGCCGCGCGTCATCGGCTTCAGCAGCGTGATCTTGGTCCCGTCGACCGGCTCCTCGCGCCGCCGCAGGCTGAACTCGCGCTGCTCGTTGAAGATCACGCGCCAGTGCTCGCCCTCGCGGGACGTGTCGACGCAGACCGCCTTCGGCTCGATCGCGAACACCGAGACGAAGCCGATCCCGAACTTGCCGATCTTCGTGCGATCGCCGTCCTTCGCCGACGAGAACAGGCGCGTCAGCTTCTTCTCGATGATCTCGCGGGTCATGCCCTCGCCCCAGTCATCGACGCGCAGCACGAGCGCGCCGGCCTCGAGCTCGTCGCCCGCGGCGGCCCCCTCACCGTCCTCGCTCGCGGCCTCGCCCGCGCCGTCAGCCGCGAATTCGCAGTTCACCTCGACCTCCTGGCTGCCGGCGTCGAGGGCGTTCTGAATAAGCTCGCGAAAGAACGACAGCGGGTCGGCGAACTGGTTGACCAGCTTGTCGAGGGCGTCGCGAACACGTAAGGGTTCGGGCTCTCCCATGGGCTACCTGGGGGGGTACGGTATCGAGGATCCAGGCCGTCTGTCACGGCGATTTCCCTGCGCGCGCGCGCCGAGCCTGCGCGCGCCGCCGGGCGAAAGCAAACACCGCGCGTGCGAAGTCACCCCTCGCCGTTCGTGTGACGCTACAAGTTCAGGCGGGCGCGCGCGGGCCACAACCTGTCCATTCATTCATGTTTAATCACGGCGCCGCGGCGCCGCGCGGGGGTCCCCGAGCGCGGATGCGCGGAACCGCGCAACCATGCTACGACTGCACGCGGATGCCGAACGACGCCACGATCCCCACCGCGCGCCGGCGCGGTCACGCCCGCGCGGGCCGGCGCGCGACCCCGCACGGAGGCCGCCGGCCGCTCGCGCCGCGTCATCACGGCGACGCGCCGGCTCGCGCGCGAGGTCGCCGAACTGCGCTTCGCCGCGCCGGTGACCCACGTCTACAACCCGCTCGAGTACGCCTGGGCGCCGCACCGCGCGTACATCAAGGCGTTCGCCGACGCGCCGAAGCGCGTCATCTTCCTCGGGATGAACCCTGGCCCTTGGGGCATGGCCCAGACCGGCGTGCCGTTCGGCGAGATCAGCCACGTCCGGGAGTTCCTCAAGATCTCGGGACGCGTCGGCCGCCCGGCGCGGGAGCACCAAAAGCGCCCGGTCCTCGGCTTCGCGTGCACGCGCCGCGAGGTCAGCGGTCAGCGGCTGTGGGGGTCGATCCAGGCGCGCTTCGGCGACGCCGCGAGCTTCTTCGCGGATCACTACATCGCCAACTACTGCCCGCTCGCGTTCCTCGAGGAGAGCGGCCGAAACCGCACGCCCGACAAGCTGCCCGCGTCCGAGCGCGCGCCGCTGTTCGCCGCCTGCGACCGGCACCTGCGGCGCCTCGTCGAGCTGCTCGAGCCGCGCTTCGTCATCGGCGTGGGCGCGTTCGCGGAGGCGCGCGCGCGCGAGGCCCTCGCGGGCGTCGACGTGCAGCACGGCCGCGTCCTCCACCCGAGCCCCGCCAACCCGATCGCGAACCGCGACTGGAGCGGCACCGTCGCCAAGCAGCTCACCGCGCTCGGCGTGTGGGCGTGAGGGCGGGCGCGCGTGGGCGCGCGCCCGCTTGACCCCGCGGGGCGGGTGACCACGATGATCGTGACGCGCGTCGACGGGACTCCGGCCCGTCGCCCCGCGAGCGCATGATCGAGCCGCTGCGCCCGCCCCCCGAACCTACGCCTTCACGGCCGACGCGGCGACGATCGTCGCGGCGCTCGAGCTTCGCGGTCCGCGAGACCGACGCCCGCGACGTCGCGCTCACGCTCACGCCGCTCGCGGGCGCGCCCGCGCGGGCGCGTCGCCGCGCGCTGGCGCGCCCGCGTGACCGCCCGTGATCGCGCGTCCACAGCGATCCACGAGGGCGCGCTCGAGCTCACCCAGCGGCGCGAGCGCTGCGTGCTCACCGTCGACCTCCCGCCGCCGCGCGTCTCGACCACGAGGACGACGCGCGCGCGCGCGTACCTGATCGCCTCGTTCAAGGCCGCGCTCGGCGTGACGCTGCTCGCGCTGGTCGCGTGGTACCTGTGGCCGCTCGTCGGCGAGCCCGTCTCGATCCCGCTCGCGCTCGCGCTGCTCGAGCCGAGCGAGCTCGCGCTGCACGGCCTGCTGCTCCTCGGCGTAGCGTACGGCGCGCTCCGTAACGCGGAGGCGCGGACGGTGAGCGTCACGACGCGGATCCGCGCGCTCGAGCGGCTTCACCGAGTCGTCGACGCCGTGCGCACCCGCGAGCGCGCGACCGAGCTCCGCCTCGACGAGACAGACCTCGCCACGCGCGCGCTCGCCGAGCGCGAACGCCTGGACGATCCGAGGCCCCTGCGCGACCGCGCGGACTTCACCGCCCGCTTCCTGCGTGAGAACGCGGAACTCTCGCGGTGACGCTCCCTCGAGCGTCTCACTCGAGGTTCGTGAACACGTTCTGGACGTCGTCGTCCTGCTCGAGCCGATCGACCAGCTTGAGCACGTCGTCGATCTGCTCCTCGGTGAGCGGCGTCGTGCTCCTGGGCGCCCACTCGATCCCCGACGACGAGACCTCGAGCCCGCGAGCGTCGAGCCCCGCCTGCAGGCTGCCGAAGTCGTCGCGAGCGCAGCGCAGGATCAGCAGCGGCTCGCCCTTCTCGTCCTCGCCGTCCTCGAGCGACTGCAGCCCGTCGTCGATCAGCTCGAGCTCGAGCTCGTCGCGGTCGACCCCCGCCGGCGCGAGGCGGAACACGCCGACCTCGTCAAACATGAACGCGACGCTGCCCGAGCTGCCGAGGTTGCCGCCCTCTTTCTTGAACGCGAAGCGCACGTTGGCGACCGTCCGCGTCGGGTTGTCCGTCGCGGTCTCCACCATCATGGCGACGCCGTGCGGCCCGTAGCCCTCGTAGACCACGGTCTGGTACTCGTCGTCTCCGCCGACGCCCGACGCCTTGTCGATCGCGCCCTGGATCTTGTCCTTGGGCATGTTGGCCGCGCGCGCGTTCTGGATCGCGCGCCGCAGCGCCGGGTTGCTCTCGGGATCCGGGCCGCCAGCCCGGACGGCCATGCTGAGCTTTCGCCCCGCGCGCGTGAACGCCTTGGCGTCGCGATCGCTGCGCTTGAGCATGGCGATTTTTCGGTTCTCGAAGGTTCGACCCATACAGCTGCTGACTCCCGGCCCCGATTTGTACATCGACCCGCGCGATCATGACCACCCCGACCGCGTCCCGGGCGCGCGCGCTCGCGCGGCGACGCTCCGCGCCCTGTTAGGCTCTTCCTCGCGTGCCCGTGACCGACCTCGCTCCGTCTCCGCGCGTCGCCCCGACCCGCGCCTCCCGTCGCCAGCTGCTTCGCTTTCTCGCCGCCGCCCCGGTGTCCGCCGGGGTGCTCGGCGCGCTCGCGCCGGGACCGGCCCGCGCGTGCTCGTGCGTCGGCTACAGGCGCACGGTCGCGCTCCCGCTCTCGGGGTCGACCGGCGTGCACCCGCGGACCAACATCCTGTTCGCGACGGAGGGCGTGGTGGCGCTCGCCCACGACGAGACCGGCAGCGAGTACCGACTCGTTCGCGAGGATCCCGGCGGCGACGTCGAGCTCGGCGCGCGGCTCGAGCGGCTCGGTAACCTCACGCGGATCGTCCCGGACGTGCCGCTGTCGCCCGAACGCGCCTACCGCGTCGACGCGCGGGACGACGGGCTGATGTACGCCGACGAGACCACGAGCGTCCTGACGCGCTTCACGACCGGCCCGGACGGGCCGCTGCCGACGATCGACGTCGAGCCGACTCCCGGTCAGATCCGCCGGCGCCCCGCCTGGCGCCCGCCGCCGCTGGGGACGTGCAACCGCCACTCGTACCTCGCAAACTTCGAGCTCCCGACGCCGCGCGTCGACGCTGCCCACGCGGGCCTGTTCTTTTGGTCACTCGCGTACCGCGACCGCCGCCGCTGGGTCCCGCTCCAGGGCGCGCCGCTGCTCACGGGCCCGCGTGACGAGCCGCCCGAGCCGACATCGAGCCTGCTCGTCGGCGAGCTGCAGTGCCACGAGGGGCCGAAGTTCCCGATCCGCGCCCGCGTGATCCGGCTGGAGCTCGCGCGCGTCGACGGCACGCGCGTCCTCGGCCCGCCGCGTCGGTTTCGCTAGCGACGCCCGCCCTGTCGACCGCCACCGGTCCGACCGCCACCCGCTCGACCGCCCCCGGTCCGACCCCCTCCCGCGCGACCTCGCCCGCCGCGACGACGACCGCCGCCGCCGCCTCCGCCACCGCGACGCGCGGACGCGGCCCGCGGGCTCGTCGGCGCCCGCCCGCGCCCGGAGAGCGCGGTCATCGCTGGGAGCGCCTCCGTGGCCGGGTACGCGTGGTCCTCGACCCGCTGCAGGTGCGCGCCGATCAGCCGCTCGATGTCGACGAGGTACGGGCGCTCCTCGACGTCGCAGAACGAGAGCGCGACCCCCGAGGCGCCCGCGCGCGCGGTCCGGCCGATCCGGTGCACGTAGGTCTCCGGGACGTTCGGCAGGTCGAGGTTGATGACGTGCGAGACCGCGTCGACGTCGATCCCGCGCGCGGCGATGTCGGTGGCGACCAGCACGCGGACGTCGCCGCTCTTGAAGCCCTCGAGCGCGCGGGTGCGCGCCCCCTGTGACTTGTTGCCGTGGATCGCCGCCGCCTCGACGCCCCGCTTGCTCAGGAACTGCGCGACCCGGTTCGCGCCGTGCTTCGTGCGGCAGAACACGAGCACGCGATCCAGCGCGCGCTGCTGCACGAGCTCGGCGAGCAGCCGCGGCTTGTTGCGCTTGTCGACGAAGTAGAGGTGCTGGTCGACGCGCTCGGCCGGCGCGGACACGGGCGCGACCGCGACCGCCACCGGGTCGCGCAGCAGCGTCTCCGCGAGCTCGCGGATCGGCGCCGGCATCGTCGCCGAGAAGAACAGCGTCTGACGCTCGCGGGGCAGCGCGGCGACGATGCGCCGCACGTCCGGCAGGAAGCCGAGGTCGAGCATCTGGTCGGCCTCGTCGAGCACGAAGGTCTCGACGTGCGCGAGCGTCAAGAACCCGCGGTTCATGAGATCGAGCAGCCGGCCCGGCGTCGCCACGAGCACGTCGATGCCCTGGCGCAGCTCCTGGATCTGCGGCCGCTCCTTCACGCCGCCGAAGATCACCGTGTGCCAGAGGTCCTCGAGGTGCTTGCCGTAGGTCTCGATGCTCGCGCCGATCTGCGCCGCGAGCTCGCGCGTCGGCGTCACCACCAGCGCGCGGATCTTCGGGTCGTCGTCCGCGCGCGCGTCGACGCGCTGCAGCAGTGGGAGGCAGAAGGCTGCGGTCTTGCCGGTGCCCGTCTGGGCGCAGCCGAGGATGTCACGCCCGCGGAGCGCCGGCGGGATGGCGTCGCGCTGGATCGGGGTCGGGGCGTCGTACCCCGCCTCCGCGACAGCGCGCAGGATCGGGGCGCTGAGCCCGAGCTGGTCAAAGGTCACGCGGCCGTCTGCCACGGATCACGCGCGAGGGCAAGTCGGCGGCGTCGACGGGCGCGCCGCGCCGCCGCGAAAGCTGTCTCCCGGGGCAGTCCTCCGCGCGCGCGGGCCCGCGACGACCACGCCGAGAGTTCGACAGTGATAGGCTCAGGGGGTATGCGGACGGCCTGGGGAGTTTTCTGCGTCATGATCGCGATCTGCTCGTTCGCGATCGGCGCCGTCGGCCTCGTCGAGATCCTCTCGGGCGTCGCCGACGCCGGAGCCTACGGCGCCATGGTGTTCCTGCTGGGCACGGGGACGTTCGCCACGATCGGCGCGCGCCGGGCGTTCAAGGCCGCCCCGGAGCCCAAGGCGCTGCCCGCCGGCGACGCGGTGGGCACGGTCCTGGCCCTCGCGGCCCGCGAGGGCGGACGCCTCACGATCACGGAGATCGCCGCGAAGACGCCCCTGAGCCTGTCACAGGCGCACGCGGCCATGGAGGAGCTGCGCCAGCAGAACATGCTGCAGTCGATCATCACCGACGACGGCGTCGAGCTGTTCCAGATCAAGGGCCTGCTCGGCCCCGCCGAGAAAGCCGCGGCCCGCGACATCCTGGACTGACGAGCGCGCGCGTCGCCGGGCCGTCGCCGATCGAGCTGCGGGCGCGCGGCGATCTCGGCTAGGTTCGCGGCGTGCGGACGAGCTGGGGAGTATTCTGCATCATCACAGCGATCGGCTCGTTCGGGCTCGCCACACTCGGCCTCGTCGAGCTCCTCGCCGGCATCGCGGGCCCCAACGCCGCCTACTTCGTGATGCTCATGCTCGGTCAGGGGACGTTCGCCACACTCGGCGCGCGCCATGTGTTCAAGGCCGCCGACGAGACCACGGCGCTGCCCTCCGGCGACGCGGAGAGCACCGTGCTGGCCCTCGCGACGCGCGAGGGTGTCGCGGAGAGCGCCGTGAAGGCCCCCGCGAGCCTGCCGCTGGCGCGCGGCGGTGGAGGGGCGCAGACCCGGGATTGAGCTCGGCGTTCGCGTGGACGAGGTGCTACGCCCGCGCGCCGTGGTGCACGATCGCGTGGCCGCGCTGGGCCGCCGCCGCGACGCTGTCGACGATATCGAGGAAGTCGCGCGCGCTGTTTCGCAGCGCCTGGCTCCCGTCGAGCACGACCTCGATGCGGCCGGCGCCCGCGCCGATCTGCAGCGCGACCTTGCGCGACGCGAGGTAGGCGAGCAGCGTCACGACCGCGGAGCCGAACAGCACGATCAGCGCGTTGATCGAGAACTGGCTGAACAGCAGCCCGAACACGAGGAACAGCAGCGCGAGCAGCAGCAAGAGCGGCTGGTGGGTGCGAGCGATCCGCGTCCACTCGACCTTCATCAGCATCAGCGAGGTTGACGACTGCTCGCTCCCGGCGGCGGCGAGGAAGATGACGCGGTGAGTCGTCACCGTCAAAGTCTTCCAGCTCGTAACCTCTTGCTCTCCCGAGAACAACCGTCGCTGCATGACATGGCCTCCGTGGCCCGGGGAGTCTACGCCAATCCGCGCGCGCCCGGGGCCGTGTTCCCCCCGCGGACGCGCGCGCCCCAGCGCCGTGAGCGAGCGAGCCCCGGAACTCGCTGCCCACTAGAGGGCGTAGAGCGAGGGCTGCCGGTCCGCGCGATACACCAGGCGCTGCTTCTCGTCGCCCTCCGCCCCGCGGACGTCGAGCTCGAACACCTTGTCGCCGGTCGCTCGATCGACCTCGATGATGTGCGCGTAGGCGCCCCGGGTGTCGAGCGAGGTCGGATCGACGAGCGTCGCGCCGAAGTCGATGAGCACGTTGCCGTTGGCCTGCGTGTCGGCGTCGCCGATGAAGATCGAGAAGATCGCCGGGTCGTAGTCGGGGTCGCTGTACTCCCAGACCTGCTCGATCGTCATCGCGTCGACGTCGATCGCGTACTCGACCGCGCGCGAGGCCCGGCCCTTGTTGTTGTTGTCGAACACCATCAGGTGACCCTCGGGGAGCACCTGCGGCGCGTGCATGTGGTTGGGGAGCGCGCCGTCGCCGACGAGCTCGAGGAACGGCCAGCTGTCGTCGACGGCGCTCGAGGCGTGCGGCGTGCCGATCAACCACACCAGCGCGCCGGTCTGGCGATCGAGCTTGAACACGAGGTCCTGGTGCCGCGACGAGACCACGAAGCTGTCGTCGCTGTCGTCGTAGATCACGCCGTTGACGTGCGCCCAGTCCTTGGTCATCGGCCCGAACAGCTGCGCGTAGAAGGCGTTGTGAAAGTCCTGCGACGCGATCCGGTAGGGGTCGAGGATGTCGAGCAGCTTGTGCTCGCGGACGATCGTGTTGTCGAGCGCGAACTCGGTGACGATCTCGCCGACGACCTTGTAGGTGTTGTCGTTGGGGTAGCCGCTGATCTCCCGCAGCTCGAGCCCCATGGTGACGAACGCGCCGTCGGGCAGCTCGAAGAGGTCGCCGTGGATCCCGACGATGCCGGTGCTCTCCCGCGTCCAGCGGGCGACCTCGCGGCCGAGCATGTCGATCTCGACCGCCATCGGGTCGACCCCGTTGTCGTCGAAGCCCAGAAACATCAGGTTGCCGTTCTGCAGGCGCCGCAGGTCCGCGGGCTGCTGCACGGTCGGCGCGGTGTAGTACCAGACCACGTCGCCGAGCGCGTCGACGGCCAGGAGGTACCCGCCGGTCGCGGTGAAGCCCTCGCGCGAGGTGCTGTCGAAGAAGGTCACGCCAGGCTGCATGCGCGCCGGGTCGCTGCCGTGGAACTGCACGGGCGCGAACGCCTCGGGCAGCGGCTCGGTCGTGTACATCAGCTCGGCCGAGCGCTCCGGCTGGCCCTCGCCTTCGTCGTGGCGCACGGTCGCGGTGAAGGTGTACGCGCGCGCCTCCTTGAGGCCGAGGATCATCACCTCGTGCGAGCGCCCGTCGGGCGCGCTCGCGATCCCGCTCGCAGGGACCTCCCACGTCGGCGCGCCGTCGAGCGGCTCGACGACGACCGAGACCACGCTCGTCGGCGCGTCGGTCGCGATCGCGAGCGTCCCGCTGAGCACGCTCGACTCGCTCGGCGTGTACGCGAGCGCGATCTGATCGAGCGTCCCGTCGTCGGTGTCGCTCGTGCCGCTGTCGGTCTCCTTGGAGCCCGAGTCGCCGCACGCGACGGACGTGACCGCGAGCGCGATCAGCCCTGCGGCGACGAGGCCGCGAGCGCGGGCGCACGTCGGCCTCGCGCGATCAGCCGTGGACCCTGAGCGCATAAGGTATGGGAGCATGTGCGAGATCATGGTCGTCCTCGACGGAATAGTAGCGCACGGCGGCGACGCGAGCGGAGCCGCGCGAGCTGTACCCAGGGCCACGCACGCGTCGCGCCCTCGCGCCTGATCCGCGCGCAAGTTCGCCAGCGGCCGCGCGGCCCGTCGTTTCCTCACCGACGCGCGGCCGTCCTCGGCGGCGTTGGACGATAGACTCGCGGCCCATGAGACACCTTGGTTGGTTGTGCACCTACGCGATCCTCGCGCTCGCCGGCACGATCGCCTGCGGCGACGCGGGCGACGGCACGACCGGCGATGAGACCTCGGAGACGTCCACGGCGACGGCGGCCACCGGCTCGAGCGATCCGAGCGCGGGCACGGAGACCGGCGACGCGACCGAGGCCACGACCAGCGACACGAGCGACAGCACCTCCGGCGGCAGCTCGGACTCCTCGGCGGTGTGCGGCCCCTATGACAGCGACACCGACGCGCAGGACCTGGTCCCCTGCGCGAACCCGGACGACGAGACGACGCCAGGGCCCGGAGACCAGGTCGGCGGCGCGTGCTGCACGCTGCGCCAGTCGTGCACGGGCCCCGAGGTCCCCGAAGGTCAGCTCCCAGCGCCCACCGACCTCGGCCTGTTCATGACCTGCGTCGACGGCGTGTGGACCCTCGACCAGGCCGACTGCATCGAGTCCTGTCACGCGAAGAGCTCGCCGGAGGAGCCGATCTGCTACGGCGGCTGCTTCTGGCGCCCGAACTCGATCAAGCCGACCTGCGGCTGCGTCCAGGGCTAACGGTCGCGCGCCTCGCCGGGCCTAGCTGCGCTCGTACCCCCGTCGGGTCAACACCGCCCCGATCGTGAACAAGGTCGCGATCAGGAGGTCGGTCATGAGGTCCTGGGGCTGTCGGGAGGACGCCTGCAGCGACTCGCTGCAGGTGTTCTAAGGGCCAGGTTGACTGAGGGCGCGCTCGGCCTACGCCGCGCGTCGCTGGGGGCGCGCGGCGAGCCGCCCCGCGGCGGTCTTCAGCGGGCCCTCGGCGGGCACCAGCGGTCCGACCTTGCCGAGCCCGAACGGCGGCATGTGGTGGTAGACGACCTCGTAGGCCCCCGGCTCGATCACGTAGGTCTCGTGCCAGATGCCGACCGCGCCGCCGAGCCCCCAGCGGCGGATCCACTCGCGCCACGCGGGCGCGTGGGCGCGCTGCTTGTCGCGCGCGTAGGCCTGCAGCTCCTCGAGCGAGCGCCAGTACTGCACGGTCAGCGTCGTCCGCCCGCCGTATTGCTCATAGGACAGCAGGCCGGACTCGGGGTCGTCGACCAGCTGCCGCGTCATCCGCCCGAACGCCCGCGCGACGCCCCAGATGATCGGCAGCTGCCACCACTTGTTGACGCGCGCGCCGATCAGGAACACGACGAAGCCGCGCTCGCGGGCGACGGTGAGGCGCTGGGGATGGATCTGCATGGCTCTTTCCTCCGCGACAAATGTTGTCGCTGTCATCATTGTTGTCAGTGTCAACATAAGCGAAATGTTGCCGCTGTCAACATTTTTCGGCAAATTCACGCTGTGCCCCCCAAGAGCAAGTCCAAGCGCTCCTATCACCACGGCGACCTGCGCGCGGCGATCCTCGCCGGGGCTGTCGAGGTCATCGCCGAGCGCGGGCTTCACGGCCTCAGCCTGCGCGAGTGCGCGCGCCGGGCCGGCGTCTCCCACGCGGCGCCCTACCGCCACTTCGCCGACAAGGACGCGCTGCTGCGGGCGATCGCGCGGCAGGGCTTCGAGTGGCTGTCGGAAGCTGGCCGAAGAGCCATGGAGGGCGTGACCCGCCCGCGCGATCGACTCGACGGCTACGGCGCGGCCTACGTGCGCTTCGCGGTCGAGCACCCGGTGCACCATCGCGTGATGTTCGCGAGCGAGCTGCCGAACGATCCAGCCGCGCGCGAGGGCGCGGGCGACGAGGGCGCGGGCGACGAGGAGGACGACGCCGGCGCGTTCACGCTGCTCGTCGAGACCGCCGCCGAGCTCGTCGCGCCGGGCGTCGACCCGACGCCCACGGCGGTCGCGAGCTGGTCGCTCGTGCACGGCCTCGCGATGCTGATCCTCGACGGTCGCATCCCCGCCGAGGTCGTCTCCTCACCCGACGAGGCCGAGGCCTTCGCCCGCGAGCTGTTCGCGCAGTGGCGCGGCGCGCTGCGATGAGCCGCGACCGCGCCGCGATGAGCCGCGGCCGCTCGGCGAGGCTGTAGCGCGGCGGCACCGCCGTCCGCTGGGCCTGTCTAGAGGGCTAGGTGCCCATGCAGTCCTCGCCGAACAGCGCGTTGAGGCTCGTGACGAACTCCTCGGTCAGCGTGGCCGCGTCGTCGCAGATGTTCGCGGTCGCCGTGTTCGCGTCGACGAACAGCCCCACGAACTCGTGCAGGCGCGGGCTCACCTGGGCGTTGCAGCCCATCGGCATGCTCTTGGGGCCGATCAGCGCCGCGATCGAGAGCAGGTCCGGGTTGAAGTTGCTGAGCATGAACAGCTCCGAGAACCAGTCCTGCGGATCGTTGGGCGAGCCGTAGCCGTCGGGGTTGCCGTCGAGGTCGTCGTCGAGGTCCGTGATCAGCAGGATCGCCAGCGGCGCCTCGGGCCGGAAGAAGCCCTCGTTGCACGCGCCGGGCGCGTTGAGCTCCGGGCTGAGCGCGTTGAGCAGCGCCTGCGCCGGGCGGGGGTTCTGCTCGCCGTCGATGAGCGTCGAGCCGGCGCTCGCGAGGCACAGCATCGCCGGCCCGAGCTCGTCGGTCTCGTCGACGTACGAGCGCCCGTCCAGGTGCATCGCCGAGCAGTCCTCCATCTTCGCCTTCCGGATCAGGCTGCCGAGGCCCTGACACTCCGGGTCGTTGTGCCCGTTCTCCGACGCGAAGGTGAAGCCGATGTGGTAGCTGCAGTAGTGCGAGATCGCCTCCTCGAGGCCGGTGAACAGCTCGAAGAACACCGCGATCACCTTGTCCTCGAACTCCTCCATCGACATCGACTGGTCGATGACGACGAGCACGTCGATGGTCTCGCAGTTGCAGCTCGGGCCCGTCGTCATCGGCTCGCCGGTGGTCGCCGGCGCGGTCGTGCCCGACGTCGTCTGCGAGTCCGTCACGCTCGCGCCCTCGGTCGTCTCGCCCGACGTCGAGCTCGCGGACGAGCTCGTCCCCGCGGTGGCGCTCGTCGGCGCCTCCGTCGTCGGCTCGCCGGTCGTCGGGTTCACCCCGCCGCAGAAGCCGTTCTCGCAGCGCAGGTCAGGCCCGCAGTCCGCGTCGGACGTGCAGGACTTGCCCGAGAGGAACGTTCCCGAGAAGCAGCCGGACGCCAGCGCGGCCGCGCCGACGAGCGCGAGCAGCGTGCCGCGCGGACCCTCTCGCCAAGCCAATCCCATCCTCGACATTCCTCTCGCCGGCGCGCGGGCGGCGGGCCGCGTACGCGCGCGCTCGGAAAGTTTGGCACGAGCGCACCGCGTGTGTCACCGCGAGCGTCGCCCCGTCGGGCGCGCGAGCTCGGCCGCGAGGCCGAACGCGCGCGCGGAGGAGGGCGCCCGCGCTGTATTGACCAAAGGAACATGTCTAAAAAGTCATAAGAAAAGTACCAGGCGAGGGCGCCGCGGACGCGCGCTCGGGCGCGTCGGTCAGGCGGGGGTCGCGAACTCGCGCGTCGCGACGGCCCGCGCGTCGCGTCACCGGGGCGGCGCGGCGCGGCCCAGCCCGGCGCGCGCTCGCGACGGGCCCTCGCCGCGCGGCGACGACGGGCAGATTCGCGCCTTGAGCCGCGATTCTCTTGTATGTACGATTCCACGGTGACTCGCTCGAGCGCGTCGATCGGGGGCTTTTACGGCCGCGACTTGCTTCGACGCGTCGCCGTGAGCGCGCTCGGCGTCGGCCTCGCGCTCGCGCCCATCTACGAGCTCGAGGCCGCGCCCGCGAAGAAGTCGCGCAAGGGCAAAAAAGAGGCTCGCGCCGACGACGCCGAGGATCCCTTCGCCAGGGTCGGCGACGACATTCGCAAGGGGCAGGAGCGCTTCGACATCGCCGACTACGAGGGCGCGGTCGAGCACTGGTCACAGGCCTACGTCGGCCTCCCCGACGGGCCCGACGCCGCCGCGTTCCGGACCACGCTCGCCTACCAGATCGCGACCGCCTGTCGCGAGGCCTACAAGGTCAACCACGACGTCGAGTACCTGCACAAGGCCGTCCACCTGCTCAACGAGTACCGCGAGGGCTTGGGGCCCGAGGAGGAGGAGGCGCGCTCGTCCGCCGACGAGGTGCTCAGCGAGCTGCGCGAGCAGATCGAGCACGAGGAGCGCGCGCGCGAGGCCGAGCGCGCGAAGTCGGAGGAGGGGCTCTCGCAGCTGCGCGACGAGATCCGCGCCGAGGAGGAGCGCAAGGCCAAGGCCGCCGAGAAGGCCGCCGCCGAGGCGCGCGCCGAGGACGAGCAGGACGATCGCGCGCGCGCCGGTCAGCGCGGGCTGAAGCTGCAGATCTCCGGCGGCGTGGCGCTCGGCGTCGGCGCGGCGATGTTCGGCGTGATGGGCTACGCGCTCGCGCGCGGCAGCAGCCTCGACGGCCAGGGCGAGGAGACGCTGCAGCAGCTCGGCGATCCGGACTCGCCCGAGCTCGAGTCGATCCGCGACCAGGGCGTGACGATGAACCGGCTGGCGATCGGCGCGGCGGTCACGGGCGGCGTGCTCGTCCTGACCGGCGCGGCGCTGCTCGTCGTCGGCTCGCTGCAGCGCAAGCGCGCCACCGCGTTCGCGCCCGCGCTGGGCCCCGGCTACGCCGGCCTCGGCGTCGTCGGTCGCTTCTGAGCGGCGGCCCGCGCGGCGTCGCCGCGACGCGCTCGAGTTTGGGCCCACACGGCGCCGTAGCGACGCGCTCGAGCTCGGGCGCGCGCCGCGACGAATGTGCTCATTAGGACATATTGCACCGCGTCGCGCGCGTGGATCGGTGATCGCCGCGCCCGCGTTCGTCACGCCCGCGGCGACGCGTGGCCAGCGAGACGCGACCTCCCGACGTCGACGACGCGCGCGACTGAATCGACCCGCGAGCTCGGCACCGGCGAGGCCCAGCGCGACGCGACGTCCCGGCGTCGACGACGAGCGCGACTGAATCGACCCGCGAGCTCAGCAGCTGCGCCGACGCCTACCGCGCGCCGATCGACGGGCGCGCGACGGCGACGGGGCGCGTCGCCGCTTGGCTCACGTGGAGCCCGCTGCGCCCGCGACACGGGGTCCTGGCGTTGATCGACCTCCGCGCGCGCGCGCGGTATGGTCACCCGCAGCGCATGCCCGTCTCCTCGCAGTCCATCGCGCGACTCGTCATCGCCGTGCTCGCCGTCGCGCTCGTCGGCACGCTGGTGTTCTTCGCGCTCGCGCGCCCGCCGAGCCTGCGCAGCCTGGCGAACGAGCGCGGCGTCTCGCAGCTGACGATCCGCGCGCCGATCGGCTACTGGCAGCGTGAGCGCTTCACCCGGCTGCTCCCACCGGTGCGCCTGCCGTCCGCGAGCGCGGAGATCGAGCAGATCGAGATCTGGATCCGCGTCCCCGACGGCGCCCAGATCGGCGTCGAGGCCCCGCCAGGCGGCGGCGATCCGATGCTGCGCGTTCCGCCAGGTACGGTCGTCGATCGGGTCGAGTACGCGGGCGAGGGGAGCGCGCGCTTCGTCGCGGACGTCCGCGGCACCCGCTTCGGCGACGACGGGCGCGAGCGCTTCCGCGTGCTCCGTCCGGAGCGCCCGGGCCCGACGGGGCGCTTGCGCGGCTTCGAGTGGGACCGCGGCGACGCGGCGCAGCAGCGCGAGGTCACCGAGGCGCTGCTCGCCTACGTCGCGGGCACGCCCCCCTTCGTGACCATGAGCGAGGAGAAGCGGGGCGCCGCGCTCACGCGGCTGCGCCAGATCAACGACTGCGCTGGCTGTCACCAGCCCATGCGCGCCGCGAACACCCGCCTCGGCGAGCACGGTCGCGCCAACCGGCGCACCGACGCCAGCGGGATGTTCACGCCGCAGACGGTGCTCGAGGACGCGGCCCCCGTCGAGATCTATCGGCCGCGCGATCCCAACGTCGGCGACCCGTTCATCGCTATTCGCTGCGGCGACGCGCCGGCCTCGCGCGCGCCGCCGCGGGCGCCGGGCGGACCGCCCGGGCACGCGCGCTGCCCTGGCGCGAAGGTCCCCGTGGCGACCTACGACATGGAGCGCGCGCTCGCGGCCGGGGCCCCGCGCGCGCGCGCCGTGTGTGATGCTCGCGAGTACCTCTACAGCTACCTTGACGAGGCCGCGCGCGTCGTCTTCGAGCCGGCGCTCCGCGTCTGCCGCGAGCGCGGATCCTGAGCGCGTTCGGCCGCCAACGAGAAAGAGAACCAAGCGACATGTCCTCCAACGAGCCAGCCGGAGTCGGGATCGGCCTGCGCAGGCCCCACTATGACGCGCTGCTCGCGGCGGTGGACGACGACGCGACGCTCGGCGCGCGCGCGCCGGCCTGGCTCGAGATCATCCCCGAGAACTTCGTCGGGCGAGGCGGGCGCCAGCGCGCGATGCTCGAGCGCTGCCGCGAGCGCTGGCCGATCGTCACCCACGGCGTCTCGGCCTCGATCGGCGGCCCCGACCCCTACGACGAGGACTTCGTCCGCGACCTGCGGGCGCTGGTGGAGCAGCTCGACGCCCCCTACTTCACCGAGCACCTCTGCTACGCGTCGCTCGGCGGGCGCACCACCTTTGACCTGCTCCCGCTCCCGCGCACGGAGGAGGCTGTGCGGCACGTGGCCGCGCGCGCGCGCGAGCTGCGGGAGCGAGTCGGGCGGCCGCTCGCGCTCGAGAACATCTCGTACTACGCCGTCATGCCGGGGAGCACGCTGCGCGAGGGCGAGTTCATCACCGCGGTGCTCGACGAGGCCGACTGCGGGCTGATGCTCGACGTCAACAACGTCTACGTCAACGCGGTCAACCACCGCCAGGATCCGCTCGCGGCGCTGCGCGCCCTGCCGCTCGCGCGCACGCGCCAGATCCACCTCGCGGGTCACGTGCGCCAGGGGCCGCGCCTGCTCGATCACCACGGCGCGCCGGCTGTCCCGGAGGTCTGGTCGTTGTACCGCGAGGCGCTGCGCCAGGTCGGCCCCGTGCCCACGCTGATCGAGTGGGACACCGACATCCCGCCGCTCGAGACGGTGCTCGACGAGGTCAGCCGCGCGCGCGCGATCTGGGACGAGGTGTTCGCCGGCGGCCCGCGCCCCGCGGGCGTCCCAGAGCTGTCTATCGAGACATCTAAAAAGTCACGCCGCGTCGGCCGCAGGGCGCGGGGCCGCAAGGCGCGACGGCGCGACGGCGCGTCGACGGAGGCGTCGTGACGCTCGCGGAGTTCTTCGCGCGCGCGCCCGCCTACCTGTTCCAGGAGGGCGAGCCGGGCGCGCTCGAGCGCGCGCTCGGGCCCAGCCCCTCGGGCTCGGTCAACCTCGCGTTCTACCCGGTGCTCGTGCGGCGCAACGTCGGCAAGATCCTGCTCGAGGTCTACCCGGGGCTGCGCGCGCTGATCGAGCGCGAGCACGACGGCCTCTGGCGCGCGCTCGTCGAGGACTTCTGGCGCGAGCGGCCGCCGCGCGGCTGGGACCCCAACCTCCACTTCGCCGCCGGCTTCCCGGCCTTCGTCGGGCGGCGGCGCGAGCACGACCCGCGCGTGACGGAGCTGCACGAGGAGCTCGCCGACTTCCACTGGGCCGAGTTCCTCGTCTGGGCCGCGCCCGACGAGCTGCCCCAGGGCGGCGGCGTCGACGGCGTCGATCACCGCCTGTTCGTGCGGCAGTACAGCCGTCGCGTCCCCGAGCTCGCCCGCGCGCTCGTCGAGGATCCAGGCGCCCCGATCCCGGCGCAGCAGCCCACGCCCACGCTCATCTACCGCGACCCCGCGAGCCTGCGCGTGCGCGTGCTGTACCCGACCGTGACCGCGCTCGTCGTGCTCTCGGGGCGGAGAAAGGGCGCGCGCGCCGAGCAGCTCGTCGGCGCGATCCCGGGCCTCAGCGTCGCGCTGCTCGAGCAGGTCGAGCGCGAGCTGCTCGAGCACGGCGTCGCGCTCGACGGTCCGAGGCTGTCCCGATAAACATGTACGTGGCGGCGCGGGCCGCCGACGCGAGGTCGCCTTCGATGAAGATGTACATCCTGATCCTCGACGACGTGCCGCCGGGCTTCGCCGTCCTCGCGGCCGCGCACGCGAGCCTCGCCGGCTACCTGCGCTTCCGCGACAGCCCCGAGGTCGCGACGTGGCTCAGCGGCTCGTTCCGCAAGGTCGTGTGCAAGGTCAACGCGGACGAGTTCAAGCACGCGCGCGAGCTCGAGGACCACGTCGTGCTCACGGAGTCGGCGCTCGGCGGGCGCGAGGTCGCGATCGCGTTCCGCCCGCGCGAGGAGTGGCCGAAGGCGTTTCGCTTCCTCCGCCTCTGGCGCTGACGCGTTCGCTCCGCTGGCTCAGCGTCCACCCGTACGCGGGGAGCGCTGGTTCGGGTGGCGCTGCTGCTGCGGACGAGACTGCTGCGGACGAGCTTGGGGTTGTGGGCGCGACTGCGGCTGCGGACGAGATTGCTGCGGACGAGCTTGGGGTTGTGGGCGCGACTGCGGCTGCGGACGAGACTGCGGCTGCGGGCGAGACTGCGGCTTCGGGCGAGACTGCGGCTTCGGGCGAGACTGCGGCTGCGGACGCGCCTGTGGCTGTGGGCGAGCCTGGGGCCGCGGCTGCGGCTGCGGTCGTGCTTGCGGACGCGGTCGTGGCGCGGGGGTGGGACGCGCGTGGGACTGAGGCTGAGGACGCGGACGGGACTGCGGCTGAGGACGAGGAGGCTGTGGGCGGGGCTGTGGCTGTGGGCGAGACTGAGGCTGAGGACGTGGACGAGGCATCGGCCGCGGACGGTCGATCTCTGGCGGCGGCCGGACCGGTCGGTCCACGCCCGGTCGCGGACGCGCTGGACGCGGACGGTCGGTCCCGGGGTCAGGGCGAGCGGGACGATCGGGTCGAGCACTCCCGGGGTCGGGACGGTCGGGACGATCGGGTCGATCGTGACCGGGCTGAGGACGATCAGGACGGTCAGGACGATCATCCCCGGGTTGGGGACGGTCAGGACGGTCGGGACGGTCGGGACGGTCGGGACGGTCGGGACGGTCGGGACGATCGTGACCGGGCTGAGGACGGTCAGGGTGGTCTGGACGATCGTGGCCAGGCTCGGGTCGGTCGGGTCGATCGGGTCGATCGGGTCGATCGGGTCGATCGGGTCGATCGGGTCGATCGGGTCGATCGGGTCGATTGGGTCGATCATCCCCGGGCCGGGGACGGTCCGGCCGATCGGGACGGTCTGGCCGGCCATCGTCCCCGGCGCCGGGTCGAGGCCGCGGCTCGCCACCAGGACGAGGGTGATCATCCGGCTCGCCTGAGCCCGGACGCGGACGCGGCTCCGGACGCGGCCGCGGATCGGGGCCGTTGCCGGGGCGCGGGCGGAGCTGGGGGACCGAGCCGGGTCGTGGAGGTCGCGGATCGGTTCCCGGGCCCGGGCCCGGCGGACGGGGGGTTGATCCGGGGCCCGGACGCGGCGGACGCGGCTCCGGCCACGCGCCGGGGTCCGGCTCCGCCGGACGTCCTGGGTAGCCCGACGGGCCAGGCATCGCGGGGCGCCCCGGGTTGATCGGCTCCCCCGGGTAGTAGTCGTTCCACGCCGTGATCAGCGGCGCCGGTCGTCGCTCGTGTTGACACCAGCACGAGCAATCTGGCCCATAGAACACGAACGTCCCGTTGACGTTGTAGTACCAGCGGTCGTTCCAGTAGACCTGCGGGTAGCTCATCAGCGGCGTCGGGTCGTCGTGGATGTACTCGACGATCTGGATCCGCTCGCCGACGAAGTCCTGGTAGCCGACGACGCGCCCGGTCTGCGGGTACGCGTAGTGGTGGACGTACACTCGCTCGGGCGCGACCGTCTCGACGTAGACCGTCCGCGTGCAGCCGCTGGCGAGGCCGGCGACCAGGGCCAACGCGGTCAGCGGGAGCAGCGATCGAAGCGTGGCGCGCAGTGGCATCACCTATCCCGACCGTCGGGGGCTGACAATTCTTCAACGCGTCCGCGCGCGCGCACGTCCGCGCGCGCGCGGCGATCGACACCGACGCGTCCCCCGAGCCCCACTCCGGCTGGCGCGCCGCCCCGTCACGACCGGCCCCGGCGCTCAGCCGGCGAAGCCGCCGAGCGCCGCGCCGCTGAAGCTCGCGGCCTGGCTCACGCGCACCGCCGACTGCGAGAACACCTGGAACGCGCGCCGGATCTCCGAGGCGCTGCTCCCCGGCGTCATGATCCAGGCCGGGTCGATCCCCATCTCGCTGAACACCGCGCGGAAGTCGGTCGCGCCGTCGTCGATCCCCATCGCCGCGATCACGTGCTGCTCCGCGCGCTGCATGTCCCGCACGAGGTTCGCGACGTCGCGCGCGCGCGCGCGCGTCGAGTGCATGTCGGCGCCGTCGCTGATCAGCAGCGTCACCGTGCGCGTCGGCACCCCCTGCTCGGCGAACTCCTGCGCCTTGGCGACCATCGTCGCCAGCAGCGTCACCGTCTGATCGTAGAGCGGCGTGCCGAGGTTCGGGTTGTAGTTGCGCTTGTCCATGCGCACCGCCTGGTCGATCGGGCAGAACGGGAACAGCACGTGACCGTTGAGGTAGCGCGTGTGCACCAGGATGTCGGCGTGCTGCTTCGAGCGCGCGAGCGCGTCGAGCACCGCGTTGTGCCCCTGGCGGACCGCCGCGGCGTTGCCCGCGAAGCGGATCGAGCCCGAGTCGTCGGGCATCATCGCGACCAGCACGACCTCGCTGGCCGCGACGTCCTCGACGCGCACCCCGAGCCCCGCCTGGATCTGCGCCCCGGGATCGACGATCGTCAGCGTCTGCATCGACGCCGCCGACAGCGTGCCGTCTTGATGCGCGGCCTCGAACAGGCCGAACAGCGCGTCGAGCTCGGGGAGGCCGCTGTCGTCGTGGCGACCGAAGCGCTTGCTGGTGCC
>JACKDW010000031.1 GCA_020633295.1 Myxococcales bacterium
GCGTGGGCGCGGACGAGGCCCTCGAGCAAGAAGCAGATCAGCGCGCGCGCGCGCGCCGGGGCCTGGCGCATGCCGGGCGGTCGGATCAGCGAGCGCAGCGTGGGGCCCTCGGCGCGCGGGAGCACGAGCAGGCCGACGGCGGGGTCGAAGCGGAGGATCGGGCGGATCGCCGGATGCCCGATCCGCGCCGCCGCGCGGGCGCGCGTGGCGAAGGCCTCGAGCACGTCGCGGAGCTCGCCCTCGGCCGTGTCGCCGCCGCGGATCATCTCCTGGTGATCGGCGAGCAGCAGGTGGACCTCGACGTCCTGCAGCGTGACGCGATCGATGGCGCCGTAGGCGGCGCCGGCGTAGTACGCCGAGATGGTCTCGCGCAGGTGGTAGCGGCCGCGCGCGGGCGTCTCGCTCGCCTCCCGCGGCGTGTTCGACGGGATGCCCTGGAGCGCGACCTGGGCGGCGAGGTCGTGGCCCAGCGCGTCGAGGGCTCGCGCGAGGAGCCGGATGATCGACGTGCGCGGCGTGCCCTCGATCTCGACGCCGCAGCGCAGCGCTCGCTGGGCGCAGCGGGCGGCGCTCTCGGCGTCGCCGAGCGACCACGAGAGCTGAGCCGCGAGCGCGTAGCGGGGCGCGAGCATGGCGCCCAGCGGCGCCTCCCCGGCGCGGATGTTGACCTCGAGGACATCCAGGGCCTCGCGCGGCATGCCGGCCTCCTGGAGCGTCCTCGCGGCCTCGAGCAGCGCGCCGCCGCGGCGCAGCGACTCGGCCCGCGCGACGGGGTCGTTGGCCTCCCGCGCCATCAGGCGCGCCGCCTCGATGTGATGACCGCGGCGCTTGAGCAGCGCGACCGCCGGCTCGAGCGCGACCGCGCCGCCGGCGTGGGCCCGCTCGAGGGCGCTCAGCGCCAGCTCGAGGCGGTCTGGGTTGTCGAGCTCCAGCGCGACGCGCAGCGCGTCGAGCGGGCGGTCGGCGCTGAGGTAGGCCGTGAGCGCGCCGTCGAACTCCCAGATCTGCTCGAGCACCCAGGCGGCGAGGTGGTGCTCGCCGCCCGCCAGCAGCGTCGCGGCGAGGCGCTCGTGCTGCCCGGCGGCGAGCTGGCGCTGCTCGTCGGGGCTCAGCGGTCTGGGCGGCGCGCTCGACATGCAGGGGCGATCAGTGCAGCGCGTCCGCGAGCTCGCGCGCGCGGTCGAGATAGAATTGCTTGTGGTCGAAGTCAGGGTCGGTGACGCCGAGCAGGTGGCCGACCTCGTCGATGTGATCGGCGATCATCTCGCCGCGGTAGTCGCCCCACTTCGCGCTCTCGACCGTCACGAGGCCGTCGTTGTCGCCCTGGGCCGCGCGCAGTATCCCGTGGCCCCAGCCGATCAGCGGATCGACGAGGTCCTGGCAGTCGTTCTGCGGGTTGAGGAACTGGTCGGCGCTGCAGGTCCGCCCGGTGTACGAGATGTACTCGACGCGCGGATCGTCGGGGTTCTGCGGGTTGAACTCCTCCTGCATGTACTGCTCGGAGAGCGAGTAGAACGAGGCCATCGCGTCGGCCTGCTCGTCCTGCGAGATCGCGCCGACGAGGTTGAGCAGGAACGCGATCGCCTCCTGGCCCGCGCCCGGCACGTAGCCGAGCGCGAGGTCCATGATGTAGGTGCCGCGGTGCGGCGTAGCGACCGTGATCAGCGCGTCGACGCGGTCGCCGTAGCCGAGCGTGCTGATGAGCGCGCGCGAGTCGACGCCGCCCTGGCTGTGGCCGATGATGTTGAGCTTGCGCGCGCGCCAGAGCACGAGCAGCTCGTCGACCTGCTCGGCGAGCTGCATCGAGCGGATCGTGCTCGAGTTGTACTTGTCCGTCTGCGTGACGTGGACGGGGTAGCCGATGTCGGTGAGGTGCTCGGGCACCTGGTAGAAGTAGTCGAGCGGGCCGATGGTGGCGAAGCCGGTCCAGCCGTGCACGAGCGTGACGGGGTAGCGGGTGGTCTCGAGCTCGCAGCGCTGCGCGCAGGTCACCGAGAGCTCGTAGTCGCCCGCGACGAGCTCGCTCGACGCGTCGATCTGCACCAGGAACTCGCCGGAGCGCGGCGCCTCGAAGCTGCGCGTGACGGTCTCGCCGTTGGCGCTGACGAAGGGGCTCAGCAGCGCGTCGCCCGGGTCGACGGGCGCGGGCAGGTCGGGGTAGGCGACGACCGCCGTGAAGTACAGCTCATCAACGGGCGCGTGGCCGGTGAGCGCGAGCTCGACGGTCGCGCCCTCGGGCACCGCGATCCACCACTGGTCGTGACGCGTGCACAGCTCGTGGTGAGTGAGCCCGGTCGTCGTCCCGGTCGCCAGGAAGCCGCGGTCGACGACCTCGAGCGCGTCGCAGCCGGGCTCGCCGGTGGTCTCGAGCGCGTCGCTGGTGCCGGTGCCCGAGCTGCCGGTCTGCGACTCGCTGCCCGCCGCGGCGCTCGTGCTGCCCGACGTGTCCCCGGTGACGGGTCCGGCCGAGGTCGCCTCGGCGGTCGAGGTCGTGGCGTCGCTGTCGGTCAACGTGGGCGCGCCGCCGTCCGCGTCGCCGCAGGCGATGACGGCGAGCCCACCGGCGAACGCGAGCGCGCGCGCGCTCGCACGTCGACGCGCGCGGAAGTTGCCAGAGAGGAGCCCCATACGCGGCCCCAGTGTATAGCGGGAGCGGCTCCGCTGCGCCGCGATTCCGCCTCGGCGGTCCCAAGCGCGACGGCGCGTCGCTCGCCCGCGCCGCGGGATCATGACAGCGGCCGTCGAGATCGGCTACACCGAGGCGGTGGCAGCGTCGACCAGCACCTCCCGCGCGCCGGCCTCGCGCGTGTTCGCCAGCGCCGCGGACGCGCTCCACGATCTGCGCGACGGCGCCTCGATCGCGGTCGGCGGCTTCGGGCTCTGCGGCAACCCCGAGGCCTGCATCAAGGCGATCGCGGCGGCGGGCGCCCGGGGCCTGACGATCGTCTCCAACAACTGCGGCAACCAGGGCAAGGGCCTCGCGGTGCTGCTGCAGCGTCGGCTGGTGGCGCGCGTGGTGTGCAGCTACGTCGGCGGCAACCCCGATCTCGAGCAGCAGATGCTCGCGGGCGACGTCGACGTCGAGCTCAACCCGCAGGGCACGCTGGCCGAGCGCCTGCGCGCCGGCGGGGCCGGGATCGAGGCGTTCTTCACGCCCACGGGCGCGGGCACGGTCGTCGCGGAGGGCAAGGAGGTGCGCGAGCTCGGCGGGCGCCCGTGCGTGCTCGAGACCGCGCTCAAGCCCGACTTCGCGATCGTGCGGGCCGCCGTCGGCGACCACCTGGGCAACCTCCGCTTCTACCGGACCGCGCGCAACTTCAACCCGCTCGCGGCCATGGCCGGGCGCGTGACGATCGCCGAGGTCGACCGCCTGGTCGCGCCGGGCGAGCTCGACCCCGACGACATCCACCTGCCGGGCGTGTTCGTGCAGCGGATCGTGCACGTGCCCGAACACGAGAACATCATCGAGTACCGGACCACGCGCCCGCGCGCCTGAGCGTGCTGGCTCACGGGGCAGGTTTGTGGGGACAGGAGGAGGAGTGGCGGGCGCGCGAGACCTCGGCATGACCTTCGCGGGCGGCGGCAACCGGGCGCTGTTTCAGCTCGGGCTGATGCGGCGCTGGTGGGCGCGGCTGCAGCCCCGCGTCGCCGCGGTCGCGGGCGTGAGCGCCGGCGCGTGCATGCTCACCGTGCTGCTGAGCAAGCGCGAGGAGCAGGTCCGGACCTTCTTCGCGGCGCGGCGCGGCGGCGTCTCGCGCAACCTCGACTGGACCGCGCTGCTGCGGCGCGAGCCGATCGCGCCGCACGGCTCGATCTATCGCGACACGCTCCTGCACGCCTACGCGGGCGGCGGCTTCGAGCGCGTCAAGCGGGCGCCGTTCCCCGTGCTGATGCTGGCGGCCGAGATCCCGCGCCCGCTGCCGCGCGCGCTCGGGACGCTCGTCGGCTTCGGCGCCTACCAGCTCGAGAAGCAGGTGCGACCGGGCATGGTCCACCCGACCTTCGGGCGTCAGCTCGGCTTCCGCCCGTTCGTGTTCGACGCGAGGGCCTGCCGCAGCGCCGCGGAGCTCGCCGACTTGGTGCTCGCGTCCTCGGCGACGCCGCCGTTCACGCCGATGGGGCGGTTTCGCGGGCGCACGCTGATCGACGGCGGCGTGATCGACAACAACCCGGCCTTCGTCACCGAGCAGGTCGCGAGCGTGCGCCGCAACCTCGTCGTCATGACGCGGCCGTACCCGAGCGCGCGCACCGGGCTGCAGGGGCGGCGGCTGTACATCGCGCCGTCGCGCCCGCCGCCCGCGGACTGCTGGGACTACCGCCGCGACGCGCCGGTCGACGAGAACCTCGCGCTCGGCGAGCGCGACGCCGCCGCGCACGAGGACGCGCTCGCGCGCCTGCTCGATCGCTGACGCGCGCCGCGAGCGTTATGTCCCATCAGACATGGCCTTGGCGGCGTCTCGCACCGCCTGCGCCTGCTCGAGCGGACAGACCAGCACGCGCCCGCCGCTGCAGATCACGGCGACGCCCTCGAGGCCGATGACCGCGACCTCGGCGTCCTCGCTCCAGACGAGGCTGCCGCGCGTGTCCTGAACGACGACGCGCCGGCCGCCGGCCGCGACCGCGTTGTCGGACGCGTCCCGCGGGAGCACCTCGTGGACGGCCCGCCAGGAGCCGAGGTCCGTCCAGCCGACATCGGCCGGGATCACGCGAAAGCCGGGCAGCCGCTCCATGATGGCCACGTCGAAGGCGACCGGCTCGATCGAGGCGTAGGCCTCGCGCGCGCGTCGGCCCCGCTCCTCGGCGTCCGTGATGTCGGCGAGCGGCGCGAGCGCGGTCCAGAGCGCGGGCGCGTGGCGCAGGAACGCGTCGCGCAGGGTCCCGAGGCGGACGACGAACAGGCCGGCGTTCCACAGGAAGCGTCCGGTCGCGAGGTAGCCGGCAGCCCGCTCGGCGTCCGGCTTCTCGACGAAGCGCACGCCCGGGAACGCGGGGCCGTCGCCCGCGAGCGCCTCCGGGCCGCGCTCGATGTAGCCGTAGGCGGTCGACAGGTGGTCCGGGGGGACGCCGAGGGTGACGAAGCACCGGGCCGCGCGCGCGTGGACGACGGCGGCGCGCAGGGCGGCGAGGAAGCGCGCGGGCGCGGTGATGTGATGATCGGCGGGCAGGATGATGAGCACCGCGTCGTCGATTCGGGCCGCGTCCCAACCCCGTCGGCGCAGGCCCGCGACCACGCTGTGGTAGGCGAGGGCGACACACGGGGCGGTGTTGCGCCCGAGTGGTTCGGCGATGATCTGCGGACGCCGAAGCGCCGGGACGCGGTCGAGGATGGCGTCCACCATGTCGGTCGTCGTGACGACGTGGACGTCTCGCGCGCGCACCAGCGGCTCAATTCGCGCCACGGTCGCCGCGAGCAGGCTGTCGTGGCGGTCATCGCCCGTGGATGGGAGCAGCGAGAGCAGCTGTTTCGGGCGCGCGCGGGTCGAAGCCGGCCACAGGCGCGTGCCGCCGCCGCCGGCCATGATCAGCGCCACGCAGTCGTTCGGGGTCCCTGAGTCGTCGCGCGTGTCCGCCACGGGGGCATCGTACTCGAGTCAATTACCGCCCAGCCAGATGGCCAGGATACCCACGATGACGAGGTACGGGACATATGGCAGCAGGCCGACGCGCACGAGCAGCGTGAGGAGCAGCCGGAGGCTGGCCATGCCGACGACGAAGCTGGCGACGAAGCCGACCGCGAAGGCCGCGAGCGGGATGTCGACCACGGGCTCGTCGAGCAGCGCGAGCGCCTCCACCGTGGTCGCGCCGAGGATGGCCGGGATGCTCAGGAGGAACGAGAATCGGGCCGACTGCGAGCGATCCACGCCGAGGCTCAGGGCGGTCGCGATCGTCGCGCCGCTGCGCGAGATCCCGGGCGCGGCGGCGAGGAGCTGCGCGACGCCGATGATCACGGCCTGTAGCGGGCCGGGGACCGAGTTGGGGTCATCGGGGTCTGACGGCGGGACGACGCGCCGGTGCGTGAAGCCGAGCAGCGCGGCGGTGACCAGCAGGCAGACCCCGACGAAGCGCGGCGAGCTCTCGCCGGCCACGAGCAGCGCCTTGACCTGGGGTACGAGGGCGACCGCGAGGGGGAGCGTCCCGAGGATGAGCCCGAGCGCGAGACGCCGGGCGCGGTCGTCCCCCGACCAGACGCCGCCGACCAGCTGGACCAGATCGCGGCGGTAGTAGATCAGGACGGCGAGCAGCGTGCCCGCGTGGACGATGATGTT
The DNA here is from genome assembly GCA_020633295.1 of Myxococcales bacterium. Classification (GTDB taxonomy): domain Bacteria; phylum Myxococcota_A; class Polyangia; order Nannocystales; family Nannocystaceae; genus JACKDW01. The sequence continues at coordinate 6,267 of JACKDW010000031.1, forward strand.
GAAGGTGTGCCCGCCGGCCTGGGCGTCGATACCGAGCCACCGCTGGGCCAGGCTCAGGTGTCCGGAGGAGGAGATCGGCAGGAATTCGGCCACCCCCTGGAGCGCGCCGAGGAGCGCGGCCATCCCGATCCCCATCACTCCGTCCGGTGACCCGCTGGTCAGCACGCCGCTACATACCCCGGATCGTGGAACGCGTCATGCCAGGGCGGGATTCCCCGCTCACGGGTCGAGCGCGTCGTCGGGCTCGGGTGAGTCGTTCGGAGCGTCGTCACCGTCCGGGTCAGCGTCGGGCTCGTCGTCCAGCTCGCCGTCCGACTCGTCGCTTCGCTCGTTGAGCTCGCTTCGCTCGTTGAGCTCGTTGAGCTCGCTTCGCTCGCTTCGCTCGTTGAGCAAGTCGAACTCGTCGGGCTCGTCGGGCTCACTGGTCTCATCGAGCTCGTCGACGGGCCGGGTTGATGCGCCGTCGGGACCGTGCTCGTCGTAGCCGCGCTCGCGCTCGACGCGTCCGCGCGCCCACAGGTGGGCCTCGATCGCGTCCATCAGCGGCCGCGTGGAGCGACGATCGAGCGCGCTGATGTAGAATTGATTGGGGCCGGCGTCCTCCCGCAGGGTCGCCAGCTCTTCGGCCGTGAGCTGATCGCACTTGTTGGCGACGCGCATGCGCGGGACCTCGCCGGCCCCGAGCTCGCCGAGGATGCCGTCGACCGCAGCGAGCTGCTGCTGGCGGTCCGGGTCGCCCACGTCATACACGAGCAGCAGCAGGTCGGCCTCGGCGACCTCCTCGAGCGTGGCGCTGAACGCCTGCGTGAGCGCCGGCGGGAGGTCGCGGATGAAGCCCACGGTGTCGAGCATCACGACCTCGCGGTCCTCCGGGAAGCGCATGCGTCGGACGGTCGGATCGAGGGTCGCGAACAGCTTGTCCTCGGCCAGCACGTCGCTGCGGGTGACGGTGTTGAGCAGCGTGCTCTTGCCGGCGTTGGTGTAGCCGACGATGGCGACGACCGGCACGCCCGAGCGCTGGCGACGGGCGCGGCGCTGCGCTCGCTGCTTGCGCAGCTGCTTGAGCCGGCGCTCGAGCTCGGTGATGCGATCCTTGGCGCGGCGCCGGTTGATCTCGAGCTTGGTCTCGCCGGGCCCGCGCCCGCCGATGCCGCCCGCGAGCCGCGACATCATGGTGCCTTGCCCGACCATGCGGGGCAGGCGGTAGCGCAGCTGCGCCAGCTCGACCTGCAGCTTGCCGTCGGCCGAGCGCGCGTGCTGGGCGAAGATGTCGAGGATCAGCGTGGTCCGGTCGATGACCTTGAGATCCGTGAGCCCCTCGAGCACGCGCGCCTGCGAGGGCGTGAGGTCGGGGTCGCAGATCAGCAGCTCGACGTCCTGCTCGAGCGCGCGCACGAGCACCTCGCGCAGCTTGCCCTGACCCATGTGCGTGCGCGGATCGGGCTGACGCCGGCGCTGCTGGACGAGCTCGACGAGGTGCACGCCGGCGGTGCGGCACAGCTCGCGCATCTCGTGCTGCCGCGCCTCGACGTCGAGGCTGCCCGAATGGACATGTAACACCATGGCCCGGGTCCCGCTGACCTCGGCGCGCGCTCGGCTCGTGCGCGCGACGAGCTCGCCCTCGAGCGCGCGGATGAACGCCTGGAAGGGGACGGGGTACTCGCCGGCCTCGCCGGGCTCGAGCGCCTCGGCCTCGCGGTTGAGCGCGGCCAGGGGCGCGCGCTGCCACACGCGCGTCGTGAAGCGCTCCTCGGTCCCCGGCTTGCCCGGCGTGAGGCAGGCGATGTCGATCTGCGCGCCGGCGGGCCCGCGGTGGATCGCGGCGAGCAGGTCGAGTCGCAGCTTGGCGAGGTCGGCGAGCTCCTCGCGGTTGAGCGGGTCGGGGAGCAGGTGCGTGACGACGAGGCGGATGCCCCGCAGTCGCCCGGCCGCGCCGCGGACGCGCGTGAACTCGGGCAGCTCGAGGCTGTGAGCGTCGCCGAGGATCACTCGCTCGACGCGGCCGCGACGATCGAGGAACAGCCCGATCTGGCGGTTGAGGGACTCGGCGAGGTCGAGCAGGTCGCGGGCGAGCACGCCCGAGATGAGCTGATCCGAGGGGACGCCGCGCTCGGCCAGCCGCGAGAGCGCGCGGGCCTGGGCTGGCTTGAGGTTGGCGGTGTCCCCGTATACGAGCGCGGCGTTTGACGTCACAGGCGGCTCAGGAGTTGACGGTGTGGTGCTCGAGCAGCTTGAGCGCGACGGCCAGCGCCTGCTGGGCGCGCGCGCCGGCCTCGTTGCGCGCTCGCAGGGTCGCGCGACCCGCCTCGAGCTCGCGCTTGAGCTGGGCGATCTGCTCCTCGAGCCCGTCGATGGTCGCCTTGTCCTGCTCGGCGCGCAGCGCCGCCTCGCGGCGCTGCTCCGCGAGCGTGTCCGTGAGGCGATCGATCTCGCCGCGCGACTCCTGCTCGGCCTCGGTCATCGCCGCGCTGAGCCGCTGGAGCTCGTCGCGGGCGCTCGACTCGGCCTCGGCGAGCGCGGTCGCCAGGCGCTCGGACTCCTCCTGCGCCTGCTCGCGGGCCTTGGCGAGCGCCTGCGAGAGCCGCGCTTCCTCCTGGCGCGCGTTCTGTCGGGTCGTCTCGAGCGTGGCCGCGAGCTCCTCGAGCGCGCGCTCGTGGGCCAGCTTGAGCTGCTCGACCGCGAACGCGTGCTCGGCGTCGTTGGCCTCGAGCGTGTGCTTGTTTCGCTCCTCGAGCTGACGCGCCTCGCGCTTGCGATCCTCGCGCTCGCCGTCGAGCTGGGCCTCGAGCTGATCGATGCGCGCGTGCGTGCGCGACAGCGTCTCGCTGCGCTGCTTGAGCTGCTCCTCGGTCTCGACGAGGCGCTCGGTCAGCGAGTCGCGCTGCTTCTCGATCGCCATGAACTGCGCGAGCGTCTCCTCGAGTCGCCCCATCAGGTCGTCGATGGTGGCGCGCGACTTCTTCTGCTCGTCGACCAGCAGCGTGTGGGTGTCATTGAGCTCGGCCTCGAGCTCCTTGACCTTCTTCTGCGTGCCCTCGAGGCGGTTCTTGAGCCCCTCCTCGCGGCGCAGGAGCGTGGCCTTGTCGCGCGCGAGCGCCTCGCTCTGCTCCTGGGCGGCGAGCAGCTGCTCCTGGGCGCTGAGCACCTGCGACTCGAGCTCCGAGGACTGCGCCTGCAGCTCTCGGTTCTTGCGCTTGGCGTCGAGCACGGCGCGCTCGCGCTCCTCGAGTTCGTCGGTCATCGACAGCAGCTCGCGCTTCTTCGCGTTGAGCTGCGTCTTGAGCTGCAGCAGCTCGCGCTGCGCACGGTAGCCGCCGCTCGCCGCGGCGCCGCGCTCCTCCGGGGCGTCGCTCGTGTCGCTCGTCAGCTCGACGAGCGGATCGGCGGCGGGCCGCGGCTCGCTGCGCCGCGAGGGACGCGGGGGCGGGGGCGGCTCTGGCTCCGGCTCGATCTCCGGGATGTCGTCGTCCTCGAGCTCGAGCACGGGCTCTGGCTCTGGCTCGCGCGCCGGCGCGGCGGGGCGCGGAGCGGACCTCGCCGCAGACACGGGGCGCGAGCGCTCGGCCAGCGCCGACTCCGGGATCGGATCGCCGAGCGACAGGATGCCGCGGACCGACGCGACCAGCTGCTCGCGGTTGAACGGCATGCGCAGGTAGTCGTCGGCCGAGCGCCGCGTCTTGCGGTGCTGATCGAAGACCTCCTGGCTGACGTTCGACGCGTAGATGATCAGCGGGATCTTGGCGGTCTGCTCGTGACGTCGCAGTCGGTTACAGACGGAGAAGCCCGAGGTGATCGGGAGCTCCGCGCGGATGAAGATGAGATCCGGCGCCGTCGTCCTCGCGACGTTCACGGCCTCGGGCGCGTTCTCGGTGACCGTGAATTCGATCCCATACGGTCTCAGCAGCTGCTTGATGGCTTCGGGAGTCTTGCCGTCGGCGTCGATAATCAGCGCGGAAAACACGGACGGCAGGGTAGCGCGCACAGCCCCGGTCGCACCACCCCGCAGTACCGCGCCGGCGCGTCCGAGTGGCTCGCCGTGGCCGTCGGTCTTGATCACGGATGTCAATATAAGTTATTGAAAATACAAAATAAAAACGGCCGTCGCGCAGGTCGCGGGCGACGGCCGCTGCGGGCGCAGGGGCTCAGCGCGGTCCGGGAGCGACGGTCGCGAGCTCGTGACCGAGTTCGAGCAGGACGGCGGGTCCGGGATCGTCAAAGCTGCTCGGCGTGAACGAGAGCTGGTGAAGCGTGCCGCCGGCGACGAATTGCACGATCGGGCGCCCGGCGTCGTCGCTCGACATGAAGAACGTGCGGCCGCGATACATCCGGCGCGTCCCGGCGGGCTGGACACCCCGCGCGCGCTGCTGAAGATCGACGATCCGTGAGCCGCTGCGCGCGTCCTGGTAGACGGCGCGCGCGGTCCAGCCGCGCCGGGTGGCCGCCGGCTGGGCCTCGGGGACCTCGAGGCCGACGAGGTGGATCCCGCTCGCCGAGCGGGCCGCGCCCGGGTTCGCCAGCTGAACCGGCACCCCGCTCTCGGGCATGGCGCTGGTCTTGAGCTCGATGGGATCGGGCGTCTCGGCGGGATCCGCCGCGGTGACTGCGGCGAGGGTCGGCGTCGCCTCGACGTTCGGCGCTGGCGCGCTCGCGGGCTGCTGGACGAGCAGGAACAGCGCGGCAGCGGCCGCGCTGGCCGGCAGCATCACGGCGGCGCCGCGGGCGAGCGCCCGAAGTCGCGGACGAAGCGTGACGAGCCAGCCCGCGCGCGCGGGCGCCTGCGACTCGAGCTCGCTCGCCTCGCGATCGACCGCGTCGAGCTCGAGCAGGATGCGAGCCTGCAGCGCGCGGGGTGTGGGCGCGGGCTCGAGCGAGCGCAGCGCCTCGCGGACCTCGAGCTGCTCCTCGACGAGCTCGCGCAGCGAGGCGTCGGTGGAGAGCCGTCGCTCGACGCTCGCGGCGTCCTCGGGCGTCAGCTCGCCGTCGAGGTAGGGCTGCAGCAGGCCGATGATCTCGCCGCTGTCCTCGGCGTCAGGCATGGGGGTGTTCGGGGGCTGGAGAGCGGTGTGGGGAGTGGAGGAGTCGGTGCGGTCGTCCGGCGGGATCATGCGGTCCCTCGCTTTCGGTACGCGTCGAGCGAGATCGGCGCGCGCGCGCGCGAGCCCCGTTTGGTGCGCGCCTGCTCGTTCTCGGGATCGACGAAGCCGGAGTCGACCGCGTGCGCGTACAACATCTTGTGAAGACGTTTGCGACCGCGGTAGATCCGGCTCATCACGGTGCCGATCGGGCACTCCATGATCACCGCGATCTCCTTGTAGGACAGGCCCTCGATGTCGGCGAGCGTGACCGCGAGCTTGTAGTCGTCAGGCAGCTTCTCGAGGGCGTCCTCGATGTGTCGACGCGTGTGCTTGCGCGAGACGACCTGGTCGGGGCTCGGCGGGCCGGTCGAGACGTGCCCGGCCGCGTCGCCGCCCCCGAGCGCGTTCAGCTCGCCCTCGAGGTTGCGGGCGAGCGCGCGGGCTCGCCCGGCGCGGTGGTAACGGTTGATATAGGTGTTGCGCAGGATGGTGAACAGCCAGGCCTTCGCGCTCGTTCCCGGCTGGAAGCTCGCCCAGAAGCGATAGGCGCGGACCATCGTGTCCTGGACGAGGTCTTCGGCGTCGGCGCGATCGCGCGTGAGCCGCAGGGCCATCCCGTAGAGGCCATCGAGGTGCGGCAGGGCCGTCTCCTCGAAGCGCTTTCGTGCGGACCGATCCATGTGCGGGTTCAACCGGGAGTTCAAACCGTGTATTCCCCGCGTGCAAGCGCGGGGCAGGCACGTTCGGCTTCTGTTTCTGAACATTGATTGTACTGGTAAACGGCGCAGTTGCGCCATGGGCGCCGTCGCCGAAGGCAGCCCCACCACGAGCGCGCGGGCGAATCCGCGCGCCCACGCGCGCCCGTTCCCCGGTATGTAGGGCCGCATGTCCGACGCGTCGCCGTCTGCTCCCGATCGTCCGCAGTACGCCAGCCCGCTGGCGAGCCGCTACGCGACCCGCGAGATGCTCGAGAACTTCAGCGATCGCCGGCGCGCGCTGCTGTGGCGTGATCTCTGGATCGCGCTGGCCGAGGGCGAGCGCGCGCTCGGGCTGCCGATCAGCGCGGCGCAGGTCGACGCGCTGAAGGCCGCGCGCGAGACCCTGGACTTCGCACGGGTGGCCGCGCTCGAGGCGGAGCTGCGCCACGACGTGATGGCCCACGTGCATCACTTCGGCGAGGTCGCGGGCCCGGACGCCGCGAAGATCATCCACCTCGGCGCGACCAGCTGCTTCGTCACGGACAACGCCGAGCTCGTGATGATCCAGCGCGGGCTCGAGCTGCTGATGGACCGCCTGTACACCGCGCTCCAGCAGCTCGCGGGCTTCGCCCGGGAGCACCGCGCGCTCGCCTGCCAGGCCTACACGCACTTCCAGCCCGCCCAGCTGACGACGGTGGGCAAGCGCGCCTGCCTCTGGATTCAGGATCTCGCGCTCGACCTCGAGTCGCTCGCGCTGCTGCAGGGGCGCCTGCCGCTGCGCGGCGTCAAGGGGACCACCGGCACGCAGGCCTCGTTCCTCGCGCTGTTCGAAGGCGATCACGACCGGGTGCGGCGCCTCGATGAACATGTCCGAGAGGCCATGGGCTTCGCGCGCGTGATCGCGGTCAGCGGCCAGACGTACACGCGCAAGCTCGACGCGTGGGTGCTCTCGGCGCTCGCCGACGTCGCCAGCTCGGCGGCGAAGTTCGCGGTCGACATGCGCCTGCTCGCGCACAAGCGCGAGGTCGACGAGCCCTTCGGCAGCCGCCAGATCGGCTCGAGCGCCATGGCGTACAAGCGCAACCCGATGCGCAGCGAGCGGATCTGCGGGCTCGCGCGCTTCGTCCACTCGCTCGCGACGAGCCCGCCGCAGACGCACGCGAACCAGTGGTTTGAGCGCACGCTCGACGACAGCGCCAACCGGCGGCTCGTCCTCACCGAGGGCTTCTTGGCGACCGACGCGATCCTCAACCTCGTGGTCGACGTGACCGCCGCGCTCGTCGTGCACCCGGCGATGATCCGCGCGAACATGGCCGACGAGCTCCCGTTCATGGCCACGGAGAACATCATCATGCGCGGGACCCAGGCCGGCGGCAGCCGTCAGGACTTGCACGAGGTGGTGCGGCAGCTGAGCCTCGAGGCGGTCGCGCGCATGAAGCGGGAGGGCGCGCCGAACGACCTGCTCGCGCGCATGCGCGCCGATCCGCAGCTGGGCCCGCACGTCACCGACGACGTCATCGACCCGGCGCGCTACGTCGGCCGCGCGCCCGAGCAGGTCGACGACTTCCTCGCGCAGCTCGAGGACGAGCTGCGGCCGCACGAGGGGCGCGCGGGTCGGTTTCAGCCGCGCGTGCGCGTGTGAGCGTCGGTCACCGTCTCGGAGCGCCAACCGCGTCTCGCGGAGCGCCGAACAGATGACCTCAAGGACAGGGCCCATCGGCGGGCGTGTCGATGAGCACGTGGGGCCGCGGTCGTCGCTTCGGCGAGGCGCGCGCGCGTCTCGCCTCGTCGCGCGCGGTATAACCACGGAGCCCTGTGACGCCGCGCGACGCCACCCGTGAACCTCGACCGCGCGCGGGCGCGCGGCTGCTGTCCGCCGCGCTCCTGGTCAGCGCGCTCTCGTGCGGCGAGCCGTCGGCGGGCGCGCGCTACGACGGCGACGACGGGCGCGTCGTGTTCGTGACGAGCGGGGTGTACACGGGGGAGCTCGGCGGCCTCGCCGGCGCGGACGCGCTGTGTCAGCGGGTCGCCGACGAGGCCGGGATCGCGGGGACCTTCGCCGCCTGGCTCTCGGGACCGGAGGAGGCCGCGAGCGCGCGGCTGCGGCCGGCGTCATCGCCCTACGTCCTGGTCGACCGCACGATCGTCGCTGACGACTGGGGTGACCTGGTCGACGGCGCGCTGCGGGTCCCGATCGAGCTGGACGAGCTCGGCGCGACGGAGCACGGCGACGTGTGGACGGGCACCTTGATCGACGGCGCGACCAGCCCAGACGGCGACTGCGACGGCTTTCGCTCCGCGAGCGCCTCGCTGCGAGGGCTGTGCGGGAGCGCGGCGAGCGACGAGGCGGCCTGGACCGAGAACTCGCTGCCGCGCTGCACCACGCGCCTGCACCTGTACTGCGTGCAGCAGTAGCGTCCGGCGCTCGACGGGCGCATGTTCGCGGCCTCGCCGGTTTTACCTCCGCGAGCCCGCTCGTGGCGGGATCGCGTCGGGCGCTCTTCACCCCGTGTTGTAGACGACGATGGCGACTCGACGCGCGCGTTCGTTGAGGACCCGCTGCACCTCGTCGTTCTCGGCCGCGCAGCGAGCCCTGTATTCGTCCGTGAAGCGATCGAGGATCGCCTGGTCCTCGCGCGCGCGCTGCTCAAATTCATCTTCGGGATACTGGCCTCGACCCGGGATCCTGGGGCGCCCCAGGATCATGATGTGGACGATCCCCGTCTCCGCCAGGCGCTCGCGATACCAGCGCTCGGACGCGTTGCCCGGGATGTAGAAGCCCGCCCCGATCAGCGCGTCCTCAATCGCGGTGCGCCGCTCGCCCTGGACGTTATTCGTGTCGAAGATCGCGTGGCCGCCCGCCCGCAACGCGTCGTGATGCGAGCGCGCGGCGCGGTTCATGGCGTCCGGCGAGAGGCCCTGAAACGCGCGCGCGTTGATCACGAGGTCGCGCTCCCGCGCCGGGGGGCCCTCGGTGAAGTCGTGGACTCGCGCCTCGAACGAGCCCGGGCGTTCGGGCTCTTCGGGCAGCTCGTGCTCTCGCAGCAGCTCCCGAATTACGGCGTCGCCGTCGGGCTTTCGCGGCCGCTGGTGTCGCTGCTGCTGCCGCTCGACGGCGACGGTCGAGATGTCGGTGGCCAGGACGTCGAGCCCGGCGTCCCTGTAGAGGATCGGCGCGAGCGCGACGCCGCACCCCGCGAACCACACGCGTCTCCCCAGGCTGTACGCGTGGCCCAAGAACCGCATGTCCGCGCGCCACGTGTAGTCGCGGCCATCAGCGAGCAGGTCGCGATAATAGCGGTTCCACCCCTCCACGTCGGACCAGTCACGCGGTAGACGGGCTCGCTCGTCGATGTCCTGCATCGAGGGAATTGTGCCAGAGGAGACCTGCGGTCGGTCTGCCCGTCGCGCGGAGCGAGGACGCGCTCGAGCGTCCCGCCGTCGCCCGCGGCGACGGCGAGCGCGAGCCACAGCTCGTAACAACGCTCGCACTCCTCCAGGTGGCGTTCGAAGTCGGCCCGCGTCGCTGGATCGCCCGCGCCTTCGAGCAGCCCGACGCGCGTGTTCTCGTCAGGGCACCGCGCGCCCGCGCTCGTGTCACGGCTCGACCTGGCAAGCTCCCGGGAGGAGAGCACCCCCGAGCGAATTGCTCGCGGCGATCGGCGGGCCCGCCCAGCGTCGCCACGACGAGCCGGCGACGCGGCGACCGTGCCCGAAGTTCAGGTAGAATGGGCCGTGCTCCCTCGCGCGCGTCTCGTCGTGCCGCTCGTCGCGAGCCTGATCGCGTGCGGCCCCGTCGGCGCGCCGGAGTCCGGCACGACGTCGATGGACGACGATCCAGCGGCGCTCTGCGTCGAGTTCGGCGCGCGGTGTGAGGAGTGCATCGGCGAGGACCGGGACGAGCACGTCGACGGCTGCCGCTCGTTCTACGCGGGGACCGAGGCCGACGGCGCCGACTGCCGCGCGCTGCTCGACGCGTACTTCTCCTGCCTGACCGAGCTGACCTGCTCGGAGTTCGTCGGCGCGTTGCCGTGCCCCGAACTCCAGTCCCAGCTCGTGCCGCGGTGTTCGTCGCTCGGCGGGTGACCGAAGGCGCGCGGCTCGTCCCGCGGACCCGCGTGAACCCGTCTTAACAAGCAGGTTGGCATCCTCGTTCACCGTTCGGTCGCGGGCGAACGCGGTTCGGTCGCCGGACGCGTTTGGTCCGAATAGTGTGATATGGTTGATTTGTGAAGAGAAACGGTTGTTTTGTGAGTCTCGTGGTGTTCGGCGGTGAGCCAGCGCGCGGCCTCGGGGACGACCGCCTCTCGTTCGAAGAACCCGGGGCGCCGTCTGGCCTGGGGGCCATAGGCGCAGGCGGAGCGGAGGCGTGACGATGATCCGCGCGATCGTGAAGACCTGTCTGTTGATACATGTACCTGCGCTCGCGCTCGCGCTCGCCTGCGGGTACACGATTCACGACGACCACAGCAGCGAGGGCTGCCCGCCGGGCGACCCCGGGTGCCCGTGCGTCGACGACCAAGACTGCGAGTCCGCGTACGCGTGCGAGGACGGGACGTGTCAGCCGGGCGCCGGCGACAGCACGACGACGGTCGTGACGACGGTCGTGACGACCGCCGCGACGACGAGCGCGACGACGGTCGCGGGGACCGGCGGCGACACGAGCACGGGCCCGGCGGAGACGGGCGTCGAGGGCAGCACCGGGTGCGAGTTCATCTGCGAGACCGATGCGTTCTACGGCGACGAGCTGTGCGACGTCTTCGCGCAGGACTGCCCGGAAGGACAGAAGTGCGTCATCTACGACCAAGACGGCGACGGCGCGTGGGACAGCAGCAAGTGCGCCGACATCACGGGCGACAGTCAACACGGAGATCCGTGCACGGCCGTGGGCGGCGCGAGCGGGATCGACGACTGCGCCAAGGGGGTGATGTGCTGGAACCTCAACGAGGACGGCGAGGGGACGTGCATCGCGATGTGCTCGGGCACGCCCGAGAACCCGATGTGCGAGCCGCCGGGCACGAGCTGCAACGGCGGGCGCACCATCTGGCTGTGCCTGCCGGGCTGCAACCCGATCCTCCAGGACTGCTCGGGCAGCGAGGTCTGCATCGGCGACCCCAACAGCGACGGCTTCGTGTGTGTGCTCGACGCCTCGGGCGGGATGGCGCCCGAGGGCACGCCCTGCGAATTCGCCAACGTCTGCAACCCGGGGAACATGTGCGTGAACCCGGACTTCTACCCGAACCCGGACTGCCAGGGCTCGCTCGGCTGCTGCGCGCCGTTCTGCGACCTCGACGACGCGAACGCCTGCGAGGGCCTCTCGGTCGAGGGGGTCACCTGCGTGGCGTACCACGAGCCCGGGAGCGCGCCGCCGGGCTTGGAGAACGTCGGGGTGTGCGGGGTCGGGGCGTGAGTCGGGATCGATCCGCAGACGCCGGCGACACCATCGCTTCGTGAGCGCCGAACCGAGCGCTCACTCGCCGCGCCCGCGCCACCACGCGCGCAGGCGCGCGAGCGAGCCGCGTGGCGTCGCCGGCTCGGGCGCGGCCTCGACCGCGTCTCGAGCGTCCTGCGCCTGCGCGCGCTCTAGCTCCGCGCGCGCCGACAGGAGCGCGCCCCAGCCGTCGACGTTGGGCAGTCGAAGCGCGCACGGGCAGTCGGCCGCGAGGGCCTGGACGCGCTCGTGCTGCTCCTGGCCCACCGTGATGTCGGACATGTCGAGGCGCGCGAGCTGAGCGAGCCGCGGGGACCGCAGCAGCGCGTCGAGCTCGGCGTCCGAGGGCTTGGGGTGATACGGCCGGATGAGCTCGTAGTCGCCCCCCGGCGCGCGATAGAGCCGGAGCTCCCGCAGCGTCGCGAGGCGATCGTGCGCGAGCAGACTCGCCATCGCGTCGCCGGCGTCGGCGTCCTCCTCGTCCCTCGTGGCCGCGAACGCGAGCTGCTCGAGCGCGACCGGCCGCGCCGCGTCGAGCAGCGGCGTGATCGAGTCCGCGGACGCGCGCCGGATGTCGATCGTGCGCAGCTGCGGCGCGACGAGCCCCCACGACCGGTAGCGAGCGAAGGTCGCGTGCAGCGAGCGCAGCCGGGGCAGCTCGCCGATCCCGTGCAGCCCAGGTCCGGGATAGACATGGAGCGTCAGGCGGAGCGCGCGGAGGCTCGCGCGGCCCGCCATCGCCTCGAGCAGCGCCGGCTCGAACTGGCGTGGCGCGCGGAGCTCCAGCTCGCGGAGGTTGGCGAGCGCGGGCCGTCGCAGCAGCTCGGAGAGCGCCGCGACGGGCAGCTCGCAGCGCGTGCCGATGGTCAGCGAGGTCATCCAGCCGCCGGTCCAGCGGCCCTTGAGCGGCGCGTCCTCGCCCTCGAAGTCAGACGCCGCCGGACCGAGGAGCGCCTCGGCGTGCGCGGCCAGGTGCGCGCGAGCCTCGTCGTCATGACCCGCGCGCAGCTGCGACGCCGCGAGCGGTCCGCGAGGATCCCCGGCGTCGAGCAAGCGCTCGGCGTACGAAACGAGCAGCGCGCGCGCGCGTGGCGAGTCGAGATCGTCGACGCGCTGCAGCTCGCCCTCGAGCGCGAGGTCACCCACCGCGTGAGTATGCGGCGCCGTCGTCGAGGAGGCACTCCCGATCCTCGACACACCGACGCCGCGTCACGCCAAGCCGGTGGGCCGCCCGGGAGCCTGTTCGCGGGGGATACAGGGTGCTACGGTCCCGACCCGATGAGCTTTGGTCGCGTCGAGTCGACGTTCCCCGACACTCACGCACGATCGGCGACCGGCCGCTTCGAGCTACGGACCCGCGCTGGGGTCGTCACGCTCCTCGAGCGCGGCGGCGTCGGTGCGCGCGAGCGCTGGACCAGCGCCACGATCCACGCCGGCTCGCCCAAGCACGTCTGGGTCAGCGAGCTGGGCTGGTCGGCGGTGCTCTACGGCGACGACACGCTGGTCCTGCTCGATCCCGCGGGCGCGCGCGTCGCCCAGACCGACGTGCTCGCGCTGCTGCTCGAGGATCCGGACTCGAAGGCGTTCCTCCGCCAGACGAACGACGACGTGCTCCTGTGGGACTCGGACCCCCTCGGGGTCTTCGCCATCACCAGCTACGGCGCGCCCTGCTTCTTCGTGCGCTGCTACTGGGGCCGCCGCGTGCTGCTGCACGCGGGCGCGCCCCGCGGCACGCTCGAACTCTCGACGGTCGCCCAGTCGACGATCGTCGGGCGCGAGCTCGCGCTGGCCACCGAGCTGTTGACCGAGGCGCTCGGTCGCCCCGAGACGGAGGGGACGCCGGGGAGGTTCTGCGCGGCCGCGGTGCTGCTCGGCCTCGAGGGCGGGCGCGAGGCCGCCGCGCTGCTCGAGCGCGTGTCGGCGCTGCCCGTCGAGGACTACGACTTCGCGAGCTCGGTCCACGACGTCCGCATGCCGTCGGGCGAGCTCGAGAGCCTCGAGTACGCCTGGAACCTCCTGCCGATGCTGTGCACCTGGGCGCTCGTGCGCCTCGGTCACCGGCCGCCGCGCGGGGCGGGCTACGGCTTCTGCTGGGATGAGGATGACGACGACGACGAGGACAGCTACGACTGGGACGAGGACTACGTGTTCGAGCCGCGCCCCGAGGGCTGGCTCGCGGCGCTCTCGCGGCTGCGCGAGGGTCTGACCCACGCCGAGGTGCTCGCGCGCGTCGGCGCGCCGACCTTCATTCGCTGGCGGACCTCGACGTGGTGCTACGACGACGTCGGCTGCACCCACGCGCTGCGCTTCGAGGCGGGCGTGGTCGTCGAGATCACCCGGGACCACGAGCAGCGGTGGAGGACGACCCTCGAGTACGAGCAGTCGCTCTTGAGCTGAGGGGCTCGCGGCTCGAGGCGCGCGAGACGACTCGGCGGACGCGACTCGGCGCGCGCTCGTCTCAGCCCCGCATCGCGTCCCACGCTGCCTGCTTCTCGGCGTCGCTCGCGTGCAGCGGGCCCCCGGCAGGCAGGCGCGCAAAGAGGATGCGCGCGACGTGGTGAACGACGCCGCGACGCTCCGTCGCTTCGAAGGCCGCGAGGCCGCGCTCGGCGAGCGCCTGCGCGTGGGGAGAGCCGGCCTCGCGGTGGACGCGGACGAGCAGGAGCAGGAGCTCGATGGCGGCGTTCTCCGCGTTCTCGAACGCGCTGTCGGTGACGCAGAGGCCGAGCTCGGCGTGGGCGAGCGGCATCTCGACGTCAAAGTTATCGGCGGTGATCGAGAGTAGCCGGGGGCGCGCGCGCTGCAGGCGGTCGAGGTACGCGAGCCCGTCGGCGGCGACGGCCTCGGCCATGACGGCGACGGTCTCGTCGGTCTCGCTCGAGAAGCCGAGGTCGAACTCGTCGCCGCGCTCGCCGTCGTGAAACCGCACCGTCCGCTTGAAGATGCACGCGGGGTAGTCGTAGGGCGCGGTCACGACGTACTCGTTGCGCGCGGGGAAGCCGGGCGGGTGCGCGGCGACGACGATCTGCGCCTTGCCGCCGTACTTGCCCCCGAGCAGCCAGACGCCCTCCCACAGCCACGCGCCGACGCGCTCGCCCTTGGTCCCGCGGCAGCGAAAGCCGGCCGCGCGCAGGACGGGGCTGACGACCTTGCCGTAGGCCGACTTGATCTTGACGATCTTCTGGTTCGAGAACTTGTCGCGCGGCTGCACGCCCGAGGGGAGCAGCGCGGGCGGCCAGAACCGATGGGGGAGCTCGCTGAGGGGGCGCATGCGCGGGGCGATGTACCGCGCGGGCCGGCGGCATCGCAAGCGCGACGCGGGCCTCAGCGCGGCGTGGGAGCGCCTAGCGAGAACGCTCGTCATGACGACTCGTCGGTCGCGCCGCGGCGCGTGACGCCACGACGACGACGTCTCGCCGTCGTGGTACGTTGATCCGGTGAGCCTCGTCCGCGCCGCGCCGCGAGCACGACCTTCAAGGCGCAGGTCCGCCGCGCTGCTGCTGCTCAACATCGCCGCCTGCAGCCCAGCGCCCGGCCCCGCGGGCTCCGACGGCTCCACGGCCGCGGAGACGAGCGAGCCCGACACCGAGACGACCGCCGCGGCGACCACCGCGGCCGGCCCCGAGCTCGACCCCGCGTGCCAGGCGGCCTGCGCGGCGCGGGCTGACTGCGCGGGGCAGCCCGCGCTGCTCGAGCCGTGCTTGGAGGATCTCGAGGCGCTGCTCGGCTACGCGAACGCGGCGAGCGACGCGTGCCGCGACGGGATCTCCGCGCTCTGCGGCTGCATGAACGAGAGCGTCTGTGAGGACATGTCTCTGGAGCCCGATTGCTTCAGCGCGCAGTACGGCCCGCTGAAGGCGAGCTGCGCGGGTCGCTGCGTCGGCAGCGCGGGACCCCTGGGCGATCCGACCGGGTGGAGCTGCGGCGCGGGCTTCTTCTGCCCCGACGGCGCCGCGTACAGCGTGAGCTGCAGCAGCGACTACACCTGCACCTGCAAGGCGGACGGCGCGAAGGTCGGGAGCTGCGCGCTCGCGGGGAGCTGCACGTGGGGTGAGGGCGACGTGCCGTCGATCGCGAGCAGCTGCTGCGGCGTCTGAGGGCGCGCGACCGAGGTCACCGAGGGCGCCGAGCTCGGCGCGCCGCCACGCGTCGGCGCGCGCGTGCTACCGTCCGCGGCGATGGCACCTGAGATCACGCTGTTCGAGCTGGGCCCGACCCGGTCCGCGCGCTGTCGCTGGACCCTGCTCGAGGCCGGCCTCGAGTATCGGTCGGTCGGCAATTCCGTCGACGTGTTCAAGAGCGCCGCGCTGCGGGCGATTCACCCCATGGGCAAGCTGCCCGCCGCGCTGATCGACGGTCGCCCGCTGTTCGAGTCGGCGGCGATCTCGACCGCGATCGCCGACCTCGTGCCCGAGCGGCGGCTGGTCGCGCGGCCAGGCTCGTGGTCCCGCGCGCTGCATGACCAGTGGGTCTGCTTCGCGCTCACCGAGCTGGAGGCCTTCGTCGCCAGCACCGAGCTCAACACCGACGAGTTCGTCTTGCCCAAGAGTCAGCATGTGCCGGAGATCGTCGCGCAGAACGGGCGCATGTTCCGGCGCGCCGCGGCGGCGCTCGACGCCGTGCTCGGCGAGACCGACTACCTCGTGGAGGGGCGCTTCACCGTCACCGACATCATCGTCGGCTACACGCTCAGCTTCGGCGAGGAGCAGGGGCTGCTGACGGGCTTCGCCAACCTCGAGGCCTACCTCGAGCGCCTGCTGCGACGGGAGCACTGCACGCTCGCGCGCCACGGCGCGGGCTGATCGGCGTCGCGGACGCGGCGGCAGCACGCTCGCGAACACGCCGTCCTGATCGCGACGACGCCTGCTCCATGGAGCAGGCGCAGGCGCGACGGCGTGGGGCTCAGGACAGCCCGATCGTCTGCTTGACGTTGGGGTCGAACATGAAGTTGGTCTCCTTGATGTCGACCTCGGTGATGAAGTCGATCTCGACGCCCTTGGCGCGGGCGGACTCGGCGTCCGAGACGCCCCAGTCGGCGAGCGACGTGGTCAGATCGAGGCCGTCGAGGAAGATGCCGAAGCCCTCGGACTCGCCGGTCTGGAGCGTGTGCGGGTACACCGGGACCGACTTGCCGTTGCGGTCCGTGGTGTAGTTCGGATCGGCCTCTTCCGACACCTCGCCGAGCGTGATCTGCTGCTCCTCGTCGCCGTTCTTGCGGCGCGCGACCAGCTTCGCCGACGTGCCCAGCACGGTCACCTCGCCGTCCGTGGCCGTCACGGTCACGGTCGCCTTGACCATGGGGTCGGTGAAGTTCAGCGGATCCTCGATCCAGGTGTACTTGAGCTCGACGCCTGTCTTACCGAAGGCCTTCTTGAGCCTGTTGAAAAATCCCATGGCGCGCACGCTACCACCTGCCGCGCGGGCGGGGGAGGCGAGCCCGCGCTCGCGCCGGTTTTGCCGGCGCAGCCCGAGTGGGAGAACGAGCGCTGATTCTTTTGTAGTTACAATCGTGCTTTATGCAGAGAGTCGATTGTGAAGCGCGTGTGACGAGCTCGTCACGGCGCGCCGAGCTCGAGCGTGGGATAGACGGCGTGCCGGAGCAGCATCGTTCGCTACGGCGGCGGCGGTGGGAGAACAAGGACGTCCTGCGCGGGGCTCGAGCGACGACGTGTCCAGCGATCTCTCAGGTGCCCGCCGGGATGTCGGCGAAGCGCGGCGGCCGAGCGGGAGCCTCCGCGAGCCCGCCGCGCGCCGCCGCGTGTGTCTGCGGGGACATGGACATCGAGTCTGCCCGCCGCGCGCCGCAGAGGTTTGCGCGCGCGGTCGGTCCGTGCGATCGTCGCGATGAGGTGTCGACCGTGTCTCTTGCGCGAGCGCTCCCCTTCGCCTTGGCGCTCGCGCTCGCGGCCGCGCCGCGCCCCGTCGCCGCTTGCCTGGTCGCCCACCAGGTGCGCCTCGTCGTCCTCGGCGGCGCCGGCGACTCGCTGCTCGCGCTCGAGCTCGAGCAGGTGCGGGACGGCGACCTCGAGACCGGGCGCGAGTGGTTCTCGATCACGCCGCGCCTCGTCGCGATCGAGCTCGACGCGTCGGGGACGGAGTCGACGCGCGCCGTCCTCGCCGGCTGGCCGCGCGCGCGGGTCGACGCCGGCCAGGCCGACGCCTGGCTCGCGCGCGCGTACGACTCGGCGATGCTCGCGGCGCGCTCGCGGCCGGGCTTCGTCCCCGCGATCGCGGGCGAGCAGGTCGAGTGCGACTACCTCGCGCGCTGCGACGGCTACCGCGTGATCGCGTCGGGCCTCGCGGATCCGCGGGGCTCAGCGCACCGCGTGACCACGCCGACGCTGCTCGTCGACGGCTTCGGCGGCGCGCCCGGGGATCTCCGCGGGCACGGCATCGAGCGCGTCGAGCGAGTGCGTGTCGGCGCGCGCCGGCTCGCGGTCGTGACCATGGGCACCGGCTGGGATCAGGATCCCTGTGAGCACGCGGCCGGCGCGTGCGTGGACGAGCGCGCGCCCAGGCGACGCCAGCCTGGCAGCCTGCGTCATCGTCGCGGGCTCCATCACGGGCGCGACTGGGACGTCCTGGTGCTCGAGTGACGCGCTCGCGCTCGCTCGCGGCGCGCAAGTGGACCTGTCCTCCGACACAGACGAGGTCGCGCGGGGCTGGTACAGTCGGGCCCGTGGAGGCGGCGGCGATCGACAGCGCGAGGCGCACGCGCGAGGCGCTGACGCGCGACGGACCGCGACCCGAGGCGTTTCGAGCCGCGCTCAAGGCCGTCCCCGCGCGCGACCGCGACGCGTGGCTCGACTTGGTGTGGGACGTCGGCGAGCTGCCCGACGACGACCCGGGGCTCCCGCGCAATTGCGTGCCCTACCTGCCGTGCCCGGCGGCGACGGTGCTCGACGCGCTGGAGCAGGCGGCGGTGACCCGCGACGACGTGTTCGTCGACATCGGCGCCGGGCTCGGGAGGACGATCGCGCTGGCGCACCTGCTCACGGGCGCCGGCTGCGTGGGCCTCGAGATCCAGCGCGGGCTGGTGGAGGCCGCGCGCGCGCGCGCCGATTGGCTGGGGCTGACGCGCGCGCGCTTCGTCGAGGGCGACGCGGC
Organism: Myxococcales bacterium; assembly: GCA_020633295.1. GTDB lineage: Bacteria > Myxococcota_A > Polyangia > Nannocystales > Nannocystaceae > JACKDW01. The sequence continues at coordinate 24,578 of JACKDW010000031.1, forward strand.
CGAGCTGGTCCGCTGGATGACGGTGGGGACCGTCTTCTTCCTCTACTGCCCGTTCAGCGGCGCGCGGCTCGAGCGAGTGCTCGATGCGCTCGAGGAGCTCGCGGGCGCGCGCGCGCTGCGGGTCTGCTGCGTGGACCTCCCGCCGCTCCAGCGCCCCTGGCTCGCGCCCCTGCGCTCGAGGTCCGCCGAGCTCGCGGTCTACCGCAGCACGCGCTCGGTCGCGCGACGACCACCGGCGCGCGTCGACGCGACCGCGACCGCGACCGCGGACCGCGGCGAGTGATCGACCGCGGACCGCGGCGTTGACGACGATCGGCGCGCGCGTTGTCTGTTTTTCCAGACAGGTCCGTATAGTCATTTGTTGATCGACGCCGCGTCCCCGCCGCCTCGCAACAATTACCCAGCGGCCCGCGGCCGCGCGCGCGTCAGTATTACGGGATGACCCGGCGAGGCGAATGGTGGAGTGCGACGACGAGCTCGATCGAGGCCGCGACGCGGCGGACGGAGCGCATGACGACGACGACGAGGCTGTCGACGAGGCTGTCGAGGAGGTTGGTGAGCGCGATCGAGGTGCTGCTGCAGGAGCGGATGGTGATCCCGCTGTGGGTCGCGTTCGTCGTCACGTCCTCGATGAGCGCCTGCGCGGGTGACGAGGGCGGGACGGAGACGGGCGCGAGCGCGGCGACCCAGGTCACGAGCGCGTCGACGAGCGCGACCTCGGGGGTCGCCGCGACCGGCGACGCGACCGAGGGCGGCAGCGACGGGAGCGACGCGTCGACCACGGGGAGCGCGACCGCGGGGAGCGCGACGACCACCGCGTCGCCGACCTCGTCGCCGACCTCCGCGACCGACACGGCGTCGACGACCGGCGGGGGCGGGGGCGGGGGCTTCTGCCAGGAGCAGTGCGGCGGCGACGCCGACTGTCGCATCGACGGTGTCGACGACGGCTACGTGTGCAAGGAGGGCCGCTGTCGTCCGGAGACGGGCTGGGGCGACTGCACCGAGGACACGTTCTGCCAGGTCCTCGGCGCCGCCAGCTTCCAGCTGGCGTGCGAGTCGCAGGCGGACTGCTCGGCGTCGCGCGTGTGCGTCGCGGTCGAGGACTACACGACCGGCGCCTGCGTGACCGTCTACGATCCGATGACGGGCTGCGCGTCCAACTTCGAGCCCTCGGTGCAGCCGCTGCTCGAGGGCGGCACCGCTGAGGTCTGCGTGCTCGACGGCGTCTTCTGCGATCCCGTCGGGGGCCTCGACTTCCTGTACAAGTGCAACGCCGAGCCCGCGCCGTGCGAGGACGACAACGACTGCGCGATGTTCGTGACGCAGCCGGTGTGCGCCGGCGACGGCGTCTGCGTGTGCACCGACGACAGCCACTGCGCGGGCGTCCCCGGCCTGAGCAAGTGTGTCGAGGGCGCGTGCGCGTGCACCGAGGACGCCGACTGCGACGCGGTCCCGGGCGCCGACGCGTGCGTCGACGGGCTGTGCGGCTGCAGCTCCGCGGAGAGCTGCCCGGCCGAGACCGTCTTCGACGGCACCGAGCCCGTGTGCGAGTGAGGCGCGCTCAGGCGCCCGCAGCGTGGCGACGCTCGTGCTTGGCGAGCACCTTCTCGACGCGCGCGAGCGCGCCGCGGACTCGCTCGGCGATCGAGCCGCCGGTCTTCGCGTCGGGCGGCAGCGGTCGCATGTGCGCCGTGCACAGGTGCTCGACGTCCTCGCAGCGCGTGATCAGCTCCTGGGCCCAGGCCCTGAACTCGGCGGCCGCCTCGGGTCGCGCGTGCAGCACGGACGCGAGCGTCGGGTGGAACGCGAGCCCGCGGATGAACGGCAGGTTGTTCCACGCGAGCGTGTCGTCGACGTGCAGCGTCCTCGAGGCCTTGTGGAACACGAGCACCGAGGAGAAGTGCAGCTTCTCGTTCGCGGAGATGAAGTCGACGCCGCGCGGGACGCTGAACTCGAGGTCGTCTTTGTACTGCTCGTGCAGCGCGGGGTCATCGGTGCGCAGCGACTCCCAGTTCAGCTCGGGGGCCCGCGCGACGTGGCGGTCGGTGCCGTAGAGGCGCGCGTCGGGGAACATCGCGGCCGCGGCCTTGACGTGCACGGTGTGGAAGGGGTGGAGGTTGAGGATGGCCTCGAGCGCCGCGCCGCCGTCGGTGAGCTGCATGACGTCGCGCTGCACGTCGCCGGTGAGCGTGTACGCGTCGAGCAGCACGTAGCGACCCGAGCGCAGGCGGACGAGCGAGCAGTGCGTCCCGATGTCGATGAACTTGAAGATCTTGAAGGTGCCGCGGATGTTCCAGAACCCGTCACCGATGGAAATCATTTGATCCGTCACTGCGTCGCCTCTGCTCTCGCGGGTCACTATAGCGGTCTCAGCGATCGTCGCCGGGCCGCGGCCAATCGCGCGGCCAGAGCGTGACGCCGTGGGGACGGTCGTACACGTCGCGGCGCGTCAGGTCGAGGTCGACGCGCGCGTGCAGGCGCCGCAGCCAGGCCTCGCTCTCGCCCACGAGCCAGCGATAACCCGGCGCCCACGGCCCCCGCAGCATCCCGTGCAGGCGCGGCCCCTGGCCGTCCTCGCGCTGGGCGATCAGCGCGTGAAACACCCAGGTGAGCCCCGCGGGCGACTCGCTGTCGGCGGGCAGCTCGATCGACTCGCGCAGGACCACGCGGTAGTGCACGCCGTCGACGGTCACGCGCGTGGCGTTGCGACTCGGGAGCGTCACGCCGGCGAGCGTGCTCGATCCGCTCGTGCCGCGCCAGCGCCGTGACGGCGCGAAGCCGCGCGCGCCGTCACGCTCGAGCGCGGACGACCGCGCGCCGTCGCCAGCCGAGCAGCAGCAGCAGCGCGAGCCCGAACTCGAGCCCGGCGCCGGCCGGGGCGCTCGCGCAGCCGCAGCCGCCGCCGCCCTCGCCGTGATCGACCCCGGGCTCGCTCTCGACGTCGCCGAGCACCACGTCGGCGCACTGGTAGTAGAGATCGTTGCCGTCGCCGAAGGGCGACTTGTCGAGCATGACCTGGATGACCTGGATCGTGCAGCCGCCGCAGGTGATGTCGGGCAGCGTGACCTCGACCTCGTACTCGCCGCCGCCGTCGCGATCGGGGATGTTGTCGAGCAGGATCGACGCGTTGTTGTTGTAGTCGTCGGGCGCCGCCGGGTCGACGAAGTCGTCGGTCCCGTCCGCGTCGAAGCTGACGCGGTACCAGCCCGGGTGATCGATGTACTCGTCCCAGCGCAGCGTGATCGTCTCGCCCGGTTCGAAGCGCGTGTACTCGACGCCGCGCGCGTCTTCGTCGGCGCCGCAGGGGCCGACCTTGAGCGAGTCGCTGTGGCGCGGCGCGGGCTCGAGCAGCCGGAGGTGAGCGTGGGCGAGCGCGGGCGTGCTCGCGGCGAGGAGCGCCGCGGCCGACCACGCGCGACGGCGGGCCCGGTGTGCGTGCATGACCCCATCGTAGCAACACGCCGCGCGACGACGTCGCGCGGCGGCCCGTGAGCCGACGCGGCCGGGGCCCGCGGGGGACTGCGGCCGCCGTCGGGCGCCGTGACGCGCCGCGCCGCCTAGCGCGTGAGCTGGGGGCGCTCGCGTCGACGCGCGACTCGATCGGCCAGCCGCGGATCGCGGTACATGACGTCGGTCCGCATCACGTACTTGGCCCCGCGCACGACCGGCGCGCCTTGGTGTCGATGCCCGTGGGCGAACACCAGCGCCGCGCCGCGCTCCGGCTGCACGGCGCCGTCGCGGGCGAACTCGGTCGCGCCGCCCTCGAAGTCGTCGTTGAGGTAGACGAGCAGCGTCAGCAGGCTGCGCTCGGCGAGCGTGCGCGCGTACGAGCCGTCGGTGTGCCAGCGGAAGTACTGGCCGGGCTCGTAGCGGTAGAAGCGGAAGCGCTCGTTGAGGCCGACGAGCTCGTCCTCGCCCCCGAGCGTCGCGGGCAGCCAGGGGCGCGCGCGCTCGAACAGCCACCGGGCCCGCGCGGGGTCGTCCACCATCACGCGGGTGTTGTTGCGCACGCCCTTGGCCATGACGAAGCCGCGCGCGGTGGTGATCGGCGCGTCGCCGTAGCCCGCGCGCTCGGTCTCGCGGATCTCGGCGGCGCACTCGTCGGCGTTGAGGAGCCCGCGGATCGTGAAGATCGGCGTGGCGCCGGACTGCAGGGTGATGCGCTCTGCGTTCATGCCCTCACGGTGCCGCGAGCGCGCGGTCGGGGCGAGGGCGCGGACCGGGCAGAACCGGGCAGCGCCGGGTATCATGGCGCCGGCCCGACGGCTGCGGACCATGGCGTCGCGTTTTCACCACGAGCTGCTGCGCAGCGCCCGGCTCGATCTCGAGATGACCCAAGAGGAAGCTGCCACCGCGCTCGGGGTCGATGTCCGCACCTACCGGCGCTACGAGTCGGGCGCGGTCAACAGCGCCGGGCGCGGCTTCGAGGTGCGCACCGCCGCGCGCCGCCGCTTCCTCGCCCGCGCGTGCAGCCAGTTCGGGCTCGACGCGCAGGAGCTCGTCGTGGCCCCGCCCTCCGACGCCGCGGACGAGACGGACGAGGGGGACCAGGGAGACGAGGGGGACGAGGCGGACGGCGAGCGCGCGCGAGACGGCCTGGACGACGTTGTGGACCGCGACCCGCGGCCCCGCGACGATCGCGGGTGGCGGCCGATGTGGACCCACGTGCTCCAGCGCGCGCGTCACTTCGTCGGCCGCGACGCGCTCGTCGACGCGCTGGTCACCTGGGCCGAGGCCGACGCGCCGCGCGACCGGGTGATCGCGCTGGTCGGGCCGGGCGGGGCCGGGAAGACCTCGGTCGCCGAGCGCGTGGCCGCCGAGCTCGGCACGCGCTCGCGGCCGGGCGGGCTGTTCGTGTGGTGCTTCTTCGACCAGCCGCGCGTCGAGTCGTTCCTCTCGGCCGCGCTCGCCTACTTCGCGCGCGACGAGGGCGAGGCGGCGACGTCGAGCCTGCCCGGCGAGCGCCTCGAGCGGCTGGAGTCGGCGCTGCGGCGCGGGCCGCCGCACCTCTTGGTGCTCGACGGTCTCGAGGCCGTGCAGTCGGAGGGCCGCGACCCGGGCGCGCCGGGCGGGGCGTTCGGCGAGCTCGAGGACCCGCTGCTGCGTCGCTTCGCGCGCGCGCTGGTCCACGGCCTCGGGCGCGCGCGCGCGCTCGTGACCACGCGCTTCCCGCTCGCGGCGCTCGCGGCGTGGGAGGGCGACGGCCTGCGGACGCGCGCGCTCGAGCCGTTGACGACCGCGGAGGGGACCCAGCTGCTGCGGCGGTGGGGTGTGCTCGATCGCGGAGACAGGGACGCGGGCGGCGAGGCGAGCGAGGACGCGGCCGGGGAGCTCGCGGCGCTCGTGACCCGCGTCGGCGGGCACCCGCTCTCGCTCGCGGTGCTCGGCTCCTACGCGACCGCGTTCCTCGACGGCGATCCGCGGCGGGTCGCCGAGCTCCCGCTGGCCGAGGCCGCGCTGGCCGAGGCCGCGCGCGACGATCCGCTCGCGCGCCAGCTCGCGGGCCTGCTCGGCGCCTACGCGCGCGCGCTGCCCGAGCTCGAGCGCGACCTGCTCGCGCGGATCTCGGTGTTCCCCCGCGGCGTCGATCGAGATGTTCTTGAGGACATGTCGAACGCGGTCGCGCCGGTCGCCGGGGCGCTGGCCGGGCGCGCGCGCGCCGAGCTCACGCGCGCGCTCCGGCGGCTCGAGCGGCTCGGGCTCGTGTTCTCGACCGCGCCCGCGCGCCCGCCCGGCGGCGCGGCGTCCCCGTGCTACTCGGCGCACCCCTTCGTCCGGCAGTACTTCGCGGGCCTGCTCGGCGCGGCGGCGACGGACGTGCACGCCGAGGTCATCGCCCGGATCGAGCGCTCGCTGCAGGGGACCGGCCTGCGCGACCGCGGCCGCGCGCGCCCGCGGGAGCCGGCGCTGCTCGACGCGCTCGAGGACCTGCTGCTCCACACCCTCGAGCAGGGCCGGCCCACGGTCGCGTTCGGCCTCTACGTGCACGCGCTGGGCGGCTTCGACTGGCTCGGGCTCGTGCTCGGCGAGATGGCGCGCGGCGCCCGGATCGCGCGGGCCTTCGCGGCCGGCGGGACGCCGCAGGCGATCGACGCGCGCCTGCCCGTGGGGCACCGGATCCTGCTGGCGTACCAGTGGGGGCTCTACAGCGGCGCGCTCGGGGACCTCGCGGGTGCGCGTCGCTGCTACGAGCTCGTGGTCGTCGAGGCCGAGGCGCACGGCGACATCAACTGGCGCGTCACGAGCCTGCGCGCGCTGGCCTACACCGCGCGGTTGGCCGGCCGGACCGACGCGGCGCTCGAGCGGGTGCGCGCGTCCATCGAGCTCGCGCGCGCGCGCATCGGCGGGCGCCAGGGCGCCGAGCACATCGTCCGCGGCCTGGCGCTCGAGGGCGCGATCCTGCAGGACCGCGGGGACCTCGAGGGCGCGAGCGCCCGCTTCGCCCGCCTGCCGCAGCTCGGCGATCGCCCGGTCGCGCGCCGCGGCCTGTGGGTCGCCGAGCACGAGCTCGCGCGCGGCCAGCTCGCCGAGGCCGAGGCGCGCGCGCGCGACAACCTGGCGCGCTGCGCCCGGCTCGGCTGGGACGGGCACGTCGCCCACTGCCACGCGGTGCTCGCCGAGGTCGCGCTCGCGTACATGTCCAAAGAGTCATCCAATTCGCAGGGCGCGCGGCTGGACGAGGCGTCGTCGCACCTCGCGGCGCTCGAGCGCTGGACGCGGCGCACCGGGAGGTCGAGCAGCTCCTGCGCGCGCCAGCTCGCCGGCGCGCTCGCGCTCGCGCGCGGCGAGCTCGCGGCGGCCCGCGAGGCGATCGACCGCAGGCTCTGAGCTGGCCGAGGCCTGCGGCTTCGAGCCGGCCCGCGTCCGCCTGCTGGCGCTGCGCGACGCGAGCGCGGCGGGCTGAGCTCGCGCCGCTCAGCTCCGCGAGAGGGGCCGCGCGCTCAGCCGGCGCTCTCGTCGCTGACGCCGCCCGCCGAGTTGACGTGGAACACGCGCGTGCGCGCGCCGACGGCGATCACCGCCTCGATCGTGTCCTCGTCGATCCGCGTGAAGCTCAGCGAGAGCTGGTTGCCGCGCGGGATCGTCAGCGTGTACTGCCCGGCCTGCGGGATCGGGTCCATCCAGCGGATCTCGACGCCGTCGATGCTGAGCTCCCAGTCGCCGCTCTCGCCGGTCCACTGGCGCGCGCCGTTGATCTCGATCCCGCCGCGCACGCCGGCGTCCGGATCGAGCAGCGTCTGCACGCGCTCCGAGGTGCCCTCGACCGCGCGCTCGTCGGTCTTCCACGCGTAGTCCGTCGCGATCGCGCGCGACTTCGTGGTCCACACCACCTGCTTGGCGCCGTCGAGCGTGACCTCGCCGTTGGTCACGCCGGTGAACATGTGATCGACCGTGATCGAGTCGGCGTCGCCGGTGAGGTCGAGCTCGATGACGCCGGCGAAGGTGTGCCCGTTGTACTCGCAGGCGTCGCCGAGCTCGCCGAAGTCGAGCTCGAGGTGCGCGCCCTCGACGGTCACGGTCGAGCACGGCAGCTGGCTCTCGACGAACGCGCGGATCTCCTCCGCGACCGCCGCGACCCCGTCGCCGATGGTGAAGCTCGTGGTCAGCTCGACGATCTCGTTCTCGAAGGCCATCACCTGGCCGTCGGCGACGAGCTCGACGAGCGCCTCGCGCAGCTCGGCGTTGCTCACCCGGTCGAAGCACGCGGACGACAGCAGCGTGACGCCCGCGAGCGCGAGCGCGCCGGAGCTGACGCGGAGGACAGACCGAACCTGCGGGATCCAAGCGCTGTAAGCCATCGCGAGAGCGTACCACGTCGGCGGCCGCCCGGCGTGTCTCACGCGTCACGCCGGGCGTCGCTCGGCGCGCGCGCTGCGTTGTGGCCGATGAGTCAGGTCGCCGGGGCGCGACCGCGCGCCCGCTACTTGGCGAAGAACAGGACCGTGAGCGACATGCCCGGGAAGGTGCCGAGCATCAGCGGGTCGTAGTTCAAGCTCGGGTGGCTGACCGAGTACTCCCCGATCGGTCCGCTCGGGATCACGAACAGGCCCGTCGGCGAGGTCTCGGCGTTGACGTTGCCCATGCTCGAGAAGATGCCGTCGTCGTGCATGTCGTCGCCGTAGAAGACCTCGCTGCAGCTGTCGCAGCTGACGGTCGCGCCGGGGACCGGCTGCATGTTGGCGTCGAGGACGTAGCCGATGACCGCGCCGTCGGCGGCGATGGTGCCGGACGCGCCGGCCATCAGCAGGGAGTCGTCGGTGACGGTGACCTTCTCGGCGGTGAGCACCCAGGCGTTGAAGCCCATGAACATGCCGCCGGGCCCGAGATCCTTGTAGCGGTCGCCGCCGACGCCCGAGCCCGAGGGCAGCACCAGCGTCCCCGAGTTGTCGCAGTCGTGCACGAGGACGATCAGCCCGAGCTCCTGCGGCGCCATGATGCCGTCGACGAACCACTTGCCGTCGGTCTCGACGGTGCTGCTCGCCAGGATCGCGATCTCGCCGTTCATGTTGCTCTGCACCGGGTCGACGATGCTCACGCACACGGCGCCCTCGGCCGGCATGTAGGGGTCGCCGGTGAACAGGTCGACCGCGAGCCCGCCGAGCGCGAAGCCCATGGGGCCGGCGGACGTGCCCGAGTCGCTGCCCGCGCTGGGATCGGTCTCGCCGCTCGTGTCCGACCCGGTGCTCTCGCTGCCGCTGTCGCCGCAGCCGCTGAGCGACAGCGTGAGCGCGGCGGTGCAGAGGATGATTCGAATGGAATTTGTCACGACTCTCGACTCCTTGTTGGTCCCGCTGGAGCGCGTCAGCTCGACCGACCGGCGGCTTCGCGTGGGCGGCGCGCGACCGTACTTGATGGTGGACGGAGTTCGCCCGTCCTGGGAATCGCGACCGCGGCGAAATCTACTCACCGCACGAGTAAATTTCTCGAGCGGCGCGCGCTCGCGCGCGCGGATCACAAGATCGTAAGGACATGTCGATTCGATATGGTTCGGATCGAGCGCGGGCGCCTGAATCCGCGCGCGCGGGCGTGGCGCGGCGCGCTGACGCGCGGTCCGGGCCGCGCGCGCGGGCGCGCGCGGGGAGTCGCGTCAGGGGCTCGCCGCGCGCGGGCCGGCCGGCCGTCACAGCGCGCAGGCGTCTCGCGTCGTCACGTCGAGCCCGACCTCGGGCAGCGCGAAGCCGTCGACGATCAGCTGGGGCGGCCCCGCCGCGCCGAGGTCCTCGATCGCGCCGTAGCGCAGCAGGTAGTGGTGACCTGGCTCAAAGGTAATGTTCTCGACGACGTAGACGCAGCCGAGCTGCGCGTTCGGGCCGCCCGGGATCCACGGGTCCTGGGTGACCTCGCCGCGGCTGCAGCCCTGGAACGGCTGGTTGGCGAAGTTCATCGCCGACGCGCCGACGACGGTCAGCGCCTGGCCGGTCGGCACCTGGACCCAGGCGAAGCCGCCGAAGGGCTCTTGGTACTTCTCGTCGCCCTGATCAGTGCCGAGCATGGCGCAGCCGAAGCCGAGGCCGTGGTTGGGGATGCCCGACATGGCCGCCTCGGCGAAGCCCGGCATGTTGCTGAGCGCGATCAGCTCGCCGCCGCCGGTCCAGTCGGCGCCGCCTTCGAACACCTTGACGGTCGCCACCGGCCAGTTGCCCTGCCACTCGGCGCCGTACCAGTAGAAGCGCAGCGCGTCGAAGTCGTACTTCGACGCGTCGCAGCCGCCGATGTCCGGGAAGTTGCCGCGCGAGCACAGCGGCTCGCCCTGCTTCTCGGGCCCGACCTGACCGTAGTGCTGCGCCCACGGATCGCAGACGTCGTAAGCCTGCTGGTAGACGCCGCAGTCGAGGCCGTTCATGTGCTGGCACATCTCGAGGAACGCTCGCTCGGCGCCGCAGCGCGTGCGGTCGTTCCACCACGTGCTCCAGACGTCGACGTGGAGGTAGGCGTTGTCGTCCGGCGGCGCGCCGGTGGTCGTCGCGTCCTCCGTGGTCGAGCCGGTCTCGGCGTCCGTGGCGTCGCTCGTCGCGTCGCTCGTGGTGTCGGGCGCGGTCGCGCTCGTCGTCGACCCGGTGGTCGTCGACGCGTCGCTGCCCGCCGACGCCGTCGACGCCTCGCTGGTCGCGCTGGCGTCGCTCGTGCCGGGCGCGCTCGCGCCCGTGATCGTGATCGCGCTCGCGCCGGACTCGCTGGTCTCCTCGTCACCGGACGCGCACGCCAGCGTCAGCGCGCCGAGGAGCGCGAGGCCGCGCGGGCCCGAGGAGGTGTCGGCGATTCGTTGCACATGCACGGGCGCATCATCGCAGCTGCGGCGCGGTGGAGCTATCCACGATCGCGCGGGCGCGCCCACGCGACGCCTCGTCGCTCGTCACGACGGCCGTCGCGTGTCGTTCGCCGCAGAGCGAAGCACGCTCGCGCGGGCCGCTAGCGCTCCTCGCCGCCGTCGAGCACGCTCGGGAGCGTCGCGGGGGCGGGGGCCTTCGTCGTCGTCTCGGTCGCCTCGGTCACCTCGGTCGCCTCGGTCGCCTCGGTCGCCTCGGTCGCCTCGCGTGTGCCTCCCGAACTCGTCGCGGGCTCGGTCGCCGCGGGCGCCTGCGGGGCGGTGTCGGGGTCGGTAGGCGCGGGCGCGGGCTCGAGCGGGCGCGGGCTCGGCAGCGGCGCGAGCGGATCACCCTTGCCCTGCCAGCGCGCGATCGTCTCGCGGATCCGCGGGTCATCGCTCTCGGCGAGCGCCCCCTGGGGCTGGACGACGCCGTCGACCTCGGGCGCGTCGGCCAGCAGGCGCCCGACGAGCGTCTCGGTGACGCGGTCGTCGGGGTCGCTCGCCGCCAGCGCGACGATGGCGGCCGGGTTGCCCGGCTCCGTCGGCCCCGGCGCGGCGTCGAGGAGCGCGAGCGCGACCGCGGCCCGCACGGCCGGGTAGGGGTGCGAGAGCCCGGCCTGGACGTACGCGAGCTGTCCGCGGCGAATCATGATCGCGTGGGCGGTCGCGCGGGTCAGCGGGTGAATCCGGTTGCTGCGCGCGTCGCTGGGCGTCAGCGCGACCGCCTCGAGGAAGCGGTCGAGGCTGCCGGGCGCGCCGGCGATCATGCGCGCGCGGGCGGCGAGCACGTAGTCGGCGACCGGCCGCAGGAGCAACTCGGCGCCGTGCTCCACCACGAGGCTGCGCTCCGCGATCGCGCCCTCGACGAGGTCGAGCGGCAGCGACGCGAGCGCGCAGCCGCCAGGCTGGGTGCTCGCCAGCCACAGCCAGAGGTGGGCGCGCAGGCTCGGCGCGTCGGCGCGGAGCAGCAGCGCGAGCTGCTGCGGCGTCGCCTGACCGAGCGCGCGATCGAGCGACCGGAGCAGCGTCGGGTCCAGCAGATCGAGCTCGCGCGCGCGCGCCAGCTCGGTCAGCACGCCGTCGCGCTCGAGCCCCGACCGCGCGATCGCGTCGGCGTGCGGGAGCCAGGCGAGCGCCGCGTACGAGTCCTGCGCTGGCCCCAGCTCGCTCCCGGCCGGGGCGCGCTCCTGGAGCCGCGCGGTGTAGGCCCAGTAGAATTCGCGCAGATCGGCCTGTGACCGCTGGTGCAGATGCAGCGTCGTCTCGTTGCCCAGCGCCACCGCGCGGGCGCATCGCGGTGAGCGCGCGTCGGCGTCGACAGCGGACGGTAGAGCGACCGCCAGCGACGCGCTCAGAACGGCCAGGCGGCCCACACGGGCGCGGCTGCGCCGAGATGGAGGGCTGTAACACGGTGGTGAGACGCGCCGTTGCATGGACACGGAGAAAGCTACGCCAGGCGCTGAACGGGCCCAAGAAAGCGTCTCCGCCGCGCGCCACGGCGACGGCGCGCTGCGCCCGAGCGCGTGAGTTCCGAAAATCTTGCGGTTGTGGACCGACGAGCAGGGCTTTCTCGCTGACGCCGCTCGCGTTGGCGTGGCACCATCCCGTGATCGCGGTGGCCGCCGCGATCCACGCTGCACGCTCCTCCGTATTCGATGTAGGGGGCCCTGTTCATGAGTCAATCGCCCGACGCACGACTGCTGCTCGGACAGGTCATCGCTGACAAGTACCTCGTCGAGGAGCTGGTCGGGGAGGGCGGCTTCGGCGTCGTGTTCCGCGCGCGCCACCAGATCTGGGATCAGCCGGTCGCGCTCAAGTGCTTCACCGCGCTGTCCAACGCGCCCATGGCCCTGCGCGAGGCGCTGCTCGAGCAGTTCGTGCAAGAGGGCAAGATCATGGGCGCGCTCTCGAGCCGCTCGGCCGCGATCGTGCAGGCGCGAGACATCGGCACGCTGACGACGCCCGACGGCTGCTGGCTCCCGTACATGGTGCTCGAGTGGCTGCAGGGGCGCTCGCTCGACGCGATGCTGCGCGACGCCCAGCACCGCGGGCGCGAGCGCGACGCGCTGACGGTGTTTCGCCTGCTCGACGGGCCCGCGCGCGCGCTGGCGATGGCGCATCACCACGGCGTCGCGCACCGCGACATCAAGCCGGCGAACTTCTTCGTCTGCGGCCAGAGCCTGGAGCCGGGCGTGGTCCTCAAGCTGCTCGACTTCGGCATCGCCAAGGTCATGCAGGCGCACTCGCAGGAGGCCGCGTCGACGACGAGCCTCGGGCTCTCCCCGTTCACGCCGAACTACGGCGCGCCCGAGCAGTTCGATCGTCAGCACGGCGCGACCGGGCCGTGGACTGACGTCTTCGGCATGGCGCTCGTCATGCTCGAGGTCATGTCGGGGGGGAAGCGCGCGCTCCCGGGCGAGAGCTTCATGCAGCTCGCCTACGCCAGCCAGAACGAGGTCCACCGGCCGACGCCGCGCGCGCTCGGGCTGACGGTCGACGACGCGGTCGAGGCCGTGTTCCGCAAGGCGACCGCGGTCAAGGTGCTGCAGCGCTACCCCGACCTCGGCGCGTTCTGGCTCGCGCTCGTCGACGCGCTCGGGCTCCGCGACTACCCGCCGCTCGAGCACGGCGAGCTCTCGCTCGCGCCCAGCTCGCGCGAGGGCGTCACGACGCTGCGCGGCGCGGCGCGGCTCGGCGAGAGCGGCCCGCACTCGACGACGCGACCCTCGCGCGTCGTGTCCGCCGCGTCGCGCCTGGACCAGGGCGGTCGGACTATCTCCTACGGCTACGACGAGACCCAGTCCGTCGAGGACGAGCCCGGCCGCGGCGCCGGGGCGACCGAGCTCGTCGACCGCCGCGGGCGGGCGGAGACGCTCGAGAACGTCGCCGAGGTCACCCGCGCGCTGCGGGCCACGCCCAAGAGCTCCCGCCGCTCGCTCCTGACGGCGGCCGCCTTCGTGCTCGTGATCGGGGGCGTGAGCGCCGGCGTCGTCCTCGGCGCGCGCATGGGCGGCGGCGACGATCGCGAGCTGCTCGACAGCCTGCAGGCGCGCGGCGACGAGGGCGCGACGCCGGCCGCGGACGCGCCGAAGCCGAAGCCGGAGCCGGAGCCCCTGCCGGAGCCGCCCAGGTGCCCCGAGGGCATGGCGTTCGTCGAGGGCGGGAAGTTCTTCATGGGCACCGACGACGAGAGCAAGCCCGTGCTGCGCATGGCCGCGCCCGCGCACAAGGTCGAGGTCCAGAGCTTCTGCATGGATGTCCATGAGGTCACCTCGGGCGAGTACGGCGCCTGCTCCGACGAGGGCGAGTGCAAGCGCGCGTTCCGAGACAGCTTCTGGCCGCAGGGCGACAGCAAGCGGCGCGACTGGGAGCGCCAGCGCGACGCCTACAGCGAGCTGTGCACGGCCTTCCGCGACGAGCTCGCGCGCCACCCGATCAACTGCGTCACGTGGGCGCAGGCCGACGAGTACTGCCGGGTGCACGGCAAGCGGCTGCCGGCCGAGGCCGAGTGGGAGTACGCCGCGCGCGGCTCGGACGGGCGCGTGTTCCCCTGGGGCGACGCGCCGCCCGCGGCCGTGCACCTCAACGGCTGCGGGACCGAGTGTCAGGCCTGGCGCGACGCGCACAAGCTCGGCGACCAGCCCGTGATCTTCGACGCGGACGACGGCTTCTTCGGCACCGCGCCGGTCGGCAGCTTCCCGGCCGGCAAGACCCAGGCCGGCCTGCTCGACATGGTCGGGAACGTGTTCGAGTGGACCGCCGACGAGTTCTACCCGTACCCCGCGAAGGACGAGGAGCCTGACCCCGAGGCCAGGAAGATCCCGACCAACAACCGCGTGATCCGGGGCGGCGCGTTCAACAGCTTCATGCCCGACTTCACCGACCCCGCGCTGCGCTTCCCGCTCGACGCCGACGCGCACAGCCACGGGGTCGGCTTCCGCTGCGCCCGCGATCCGTCGTCCTGACCCTCGGGACACGTATTCTCGCGCGCGCCGAGATCGTCGCGGCGCGGCGCGCTCGCGGTTGCTATCGTGGACGCCATGCCGCGCCGCCGCCTCGCGCTCACGCTCCTGCTGCTCACGACCGCGTGCGCCGACGACGAGCGCGGCCCGGCCGCGCACCTCGACCTGAACGCGCCGCCGGTCACGGGCGGCGACTGGTACCGCCCGACCGTGGCGACGCGCTGGCAGTGGCAGCTGCTCGGCGCGCCGATCAACACCGCCTACGCCGTCGAGCTCTACGACGTCGACCTCTTCGATCGCCAGGGCGACGTCGCCGCGCTCAAGGCGGCGGGCTTCCGCGTCATCTGCTACTTCTCGGCGGGCTCCTCGGAGGACTGGCGCGAGGACTTCGCGCGCTTTCAGGAGGACGAGCTCGGCGAGGCGCTCGACGGCTGGGAGGGCGAGCGCTGGCTCGACATCCGCTCCGAGAACGTCTGGGCGATCATGCAGGATCGCCTCGAGCTCGCCGCCGAGGTCGGCTGCGACGGCGTCGAGCCCGACAACGTCGACGGCTTCACCAACGACACCGGCTTCTCGCTGACCGGCGACGACCAGCTCGCGTTCAACCGCGCGCTCGCCAACGCCGCGCACGAGCGCGGGCTCGCGGTCGGGCTCAAGAACGACGGCGACCAGGTCCCCGCGCTCGTCGACTACTTCGACTTCAGCCTCAACGAGCAGTGCCACGAGTACGACGAGTGCGCGCAGCTGCGGCCGTTCATCGACGCGGGCAAGCCGGTGCTCAACGCCGAGTACACCGAGGACGACACGCGCGCCGCCGCCGAGGCGCTCGCCGACGAGATCTGCCCGAGCGCGCTGTCGGGGCAGCTGCGGACGCTCGTGCTGCCGTGGGAGCTCGACGACGCGTTCCGCGTCAGCTGCGACGACCGCTGAGCCGGCGCGGGCGCGCGGTCGCGGGCGCGCGTCGATCGAGCGGGCGCGCGCGCGGCCTCGCGGTCGCGTGTTTAAATATGTCTAAATGGACATATTAGTGCGCGCCGCGGGGGTCGCTCGTCGGGGGCCCGCGCACCCGCTGTGGGCGAACGGCGACCATTGTGCGTCGAGGTAGCCGCGGGCTAGGATGCCGGCGGGGAGGCGAGCGACCCTGATGATGGTTTCACGATGGACAGCGCTGCACACCTCGCTGCTGTCGCTCTCGCTGGTGACCCTCGGCTGCTACTCCGGCGGCGACGAGGACACCGACGGCGGGACTGACAGCGCGGGGAGCGACAGCGGCGACAGCGGCACGACCGCAGGCGACGGCGACGGCGACGGCGACTCCGACAGCGGGGACGGGGACGGGGACGGGGACGGCGACGCGGCCGAGCTGCCCGCGCCGAGCACCCGCTTCTACCGCCTGACCCACGCGCAGTGGGAGAACTCCGTCCGCGATCTGTTTTACCTGGCGGATCAGACCGGCTTCTCCGAGCAGTTTCGATCGGACCCGCTGGTCAGCGGCTTCCTGTTCGACAACAACGCGCTCGCGCTCGAGGTCGACCAGGCGCTGTGGTCCGGCTACCAGCGCGCCGCGGGCGACGTCGCGGCGCTGGTCACCGAGGACGCGGGCATCCTCGGCGGCTTCGCGCCGCCCGACCAGGGCGACCCGGCCGCGCGCGCGCAGCAGTTCGTCGAGGACTTCGGCCTGCGCGCGTTCCGGCGCCCGCTGACCGCCGCCGAGGTGCAGAGCTACCTGGCGATGCACGGCAGCGGCGCCGCGCTGTACCCGGGCGTCGACCCCTTCGCCGCGGGCGTGCGCCAGGTCGTCGACGCGATGCTGCAGTCGCCGCACTTCCTCTACCGCGTCGAGACCAGCGAGGCGGTGGTCGGCCAGGTCATCCCGCTCAACAGCTGGGAGGTCGCGCAGCGGCTCTCGTACTTCCTGTGGAACTCGACGCCCGACGACGCGCTGCTGTCCGCGGCCGCCCAGGATCAGCTGCTCGACCCGGCCGAGGTCGAGGCCCAGGCCGCGCGCCTGCTGGCCGACGCGCGCGCCGAGCAGGCGATCTACGACTTCCACTACCAGCTGCTCGACGTGAAGAAGTTCGCGAGCATCGCGCCCTCGGAGGTGTTCTTCCCCGACGCGCCGGCCGAGCTCGGCGCCTACGCGCAGGAGGAGAACGAGCGCTTCATCCGCGACCTGATCTTCGCGCAGGAGGGCACCTACGCCGATCTGCTGACCGCCTCGGAGACCTTCGTCAACGACGAGCTCGCCGCGATCTACGGGGTCGCCGGCGACTTCGGGCCCGACTTCGAGAAGGTCGCGCTCGACCCCGAGGAGCGCCGCGGGGTGTTTACGCAGGTCGGCTTCCTCGCCAGCAACTCGACCTCGGTCAACCCGGACCCGATCCACCGCGGCGTCTTCCTGGTC
Source organism: Myxococcales bacterium (assembly GCA_020633295.1). Lineage (GTDB taxonomy): Bacteria > Myxococcota_A > Polyangia > Nannocystales > Nannocystaceae > JACKDW01. The sequence goes on from JACKDW010000031.1 coordinate 41,253, forward strand.
AAGGAGATCGTGTGCCTGACCGTGGCCGCGCCGCCCGACGGCGTGCCGCCCGTGCCGCCGCAGGCCGACGGCAAGACCAACCGCCAGATGGTCGAGGAGCACACCGAGGTGCCGGGCAGCGTCTGCGTCGGCTGCCACGGCGTGTTCATCAACCCCTACGGGTTCCCCTTCGAGCACTACGACGCCATGGGCGCCTACCGGATCGAGGACAACGGGCTGCCCGTCGACGCCGCCACCGAGCTCACGCTCGGCGGCGGCATCGCGGTCGACAACGCGCTCGACCTGGTCGAGGCGCTCGCCGGCGAGCAGCAGGCCCACGACTGCTACCTCGAGCACTGGATCGAGTTCGCCCACGGGCGCCCCGAGGCGAGCGAGGACGGCCCGCTGATCGAGCGCCTCGGCGCCGCGTCCCTCGACGGCGCGACGGTCCAGGAGCTGATCGTCCTGCTCGTGACCTCGACCCCCTTCCTCAGCCGCGCGACGGAGGAGCTGTGATGAGCCTCTTCACCTGGAACAAGAAGTCCGCCGCGAGCCCCGCCAGCGCGCCGAGCCCCGCGACGCGTCGCGGCCCCAGCCGCCGCGTGATCCTCAAGGGCATCGGCGGGTTCACGCTCGCGCTGCCGATCCTCGAGGGCCTGCGGCCGCGCGAGGTCGAGGCCGCCGGGGAGGAGAGCGCGCCGCCGTTCGCGATCTTCTTCCGTCAGGCCAACGGCGTCGCGGCGGCGCAGACCACCAACGAGATCGGCATGGAGCCGGAGCGCTGGTGGCCGACGCAGCTCGGCGCGCTGACCCCGGAGACGGTCGCCGGGCGGGCGCTCGCCGAGCTGACCGACCACCTCGACAAGCTGCTCGTCGTCAAGAACGTCAGCATGTTCAACTTCAACTACGCCGACGGCCACGCGCGCGGCGCCCTGCAGTGCCTGACCGCGCGCGGCCCGGTGGTCGAGGGCGTCGGCGGCGACTCCGAGGCCAACGGCGAGTCGCTCGACCACCGCATCGGCGCCGAGCTCAACCCCGACGGACGTGACTCCTTGTTCATGTACGCCGGGACGCCCGGCGGCTGGCTCGGCGGGCCGTGCATCTCCTACCGCGGCCCGAACCAGCGGCGCGCGGCGCTGCACAACCCGATCAACGCCTACCAGACGATGATGGGCATCGACTCGGAGCAGTTCGAGCTCGTGATCGCGCGCCAGAACTCGATCAACGACCTCGTGCGCGACCAGATGACGAGCCTGATGAGCAGCCCGAAGCTCAGCGCCGCCGACAAGCAGCGCCTCGAGCTGCACTTCGACAGCATCCGCGACCTCGAGGACAACCTCATGTGCAACCTCGACGACGTCGGCTACGCCGAGCTCGAGGGCAAGAGCCCCGGCTACGCGAGCGACCTCGGCGACGAGGTGCTGCAGGCCGCGCGCGCGCACATGGACATCGCGGTGCTCGCGGTCGCGTGCGGCTACACGCGCTCCGCGGCGATCCAGATCGGCAGCGGCAACGACGGCAGCACGCGCTACAGCAACCTGGACGACAACGCGCCGATGGAGAACTTCCACTACCTCTCGCATCGCCGGCTGTCGCACGACGCGATGGGCGACGTGATCCCGAACTCGGATCTGCTGCACCACTACGTCGACATCCACTTCATGCGCGCCTACAAGTACCTGCTCGACAAGCTCAGCGCCGTCGAGCTCATCAACGGCGACCGCCTGCTCGACTGCGGCGTCGCGGTGTTCCTCAACGACCTCGGCAACGGGCCCGCGCACTCGGCCCGCGACGTCCCGATCGTCCTCGCCGGCAGCGCCGGCGGCCTCCTCAAGCAGGGGCAGCACGTCACGGTCAACAACGGCGACTACCTCGAGGGCAACCACGCGCAGCTGCTCAACACGATCGGCACGGCCGCGGGGCTGCGCAAGAACGGCGACCAGTACCTCGACGACTTCGGGGACCCGGCGCTGCCGAAGGGCGTGCTCAGCGAGCTGCTCGCGTAGCCGGTCGCGCCCGCGCGGCGCGCACCACGGCGCGCGCGCGCGATGATGACCGTAGGGGCAGGTTGGCGAAGGCCGCGGTACACTCGCGGCCACGGGAGGCGCGAGATGGACCGCGAGTCGTCGTTCCCCAACGTCTACCAGCGCTACACGAGGATCTCCGCCGCGACGACGCTGATCGGCGTGGCGCTGAGCGTCCTCGGCGCGCAGGCTGGGCGCTCGCTCGGGCTGCTGGTCGCCGGCGTGCTGCTCGGGAGCTTCGGGCTGATCTTCTGGATCGCGATGTTCATCACGGCGCGCTCCGTCGAGCCCCAGCTCGCGGCCTTCCGCGCCGGCGAGCACCTCGCGCGCTGGACGATCGAGCCCGAGGCGTGGAACGAGTTCGCCGCCGAGATGCGCGCGCGCGGTCAGCTCGGCGGCGTCCTCGTCGGCGTCGGGCTCGGGCTGTGCGGCGCGGCGACCGGCGCGGTGGTCTGGGCTGACGGCGACGAGGTCGGGTCCAGCATCCTGCTGGTCAGCGCGGTCGTCACCCCGGCGCTGACGCTCATCCTGCGGGCGTTCATGGGCAGCGGGTGGCCGTCGTCGCGCGCGCCCGTCGAGGTCGTCTACGGCCCCGGCGCCGCCTACGTCGGGCGCACGCTGGTCGCCTGGCAGAGCTTCGGGCTCGCGCTCGCGGAGGCCTCGGTCGATCGCGAGGCGGCGCGCCTCGTGCTGCGCGGCGTGGCCACGGGGGGCGACGTGAACACCGAGTTCACGCACCGCCTGCCGTTCCCGCCGCGCGAGCGCGAGGCGGCCGAGGCGGTCGCGGCGAAGATCCGCGCGGCCTGCTGCCCGGGCGCCGCGGCGGCGCGCGGCGACGCGTAGCGGCGCGCGTGCGCTCGACGGCGCGCGCGCGCGGGCGAACCTGAACGTAGGGTCATAATCGAAGGGACGCCGCTGTGACGGCGGACGCGGACGCCGTTACGGGTCTCCGGGCCGCGTCTCGACGCTTGTGCGCGCGGCCCTCGGCGCGCAATAACCGAGGGAGATACGAGGAGCGCTGGGATGATTGATACGCACACGAGGATCTGGATGGTCGGCCTGGGGGCGCTCTGCCTCGTCGCGCCCGCCTGCGGCGACAACACGAGCGGCACCGCGAGCGACTCGTCGACGCAGAGCGCGTCGGAGTCGTCCGCGACGGTAGCGACGACCGCGGGCCCCGCCACGAGCGCGGGCCCGACGTCGTCCTCCTCGCCCACGCAGACGGGCGCGGGGACGGGCAGCACGGGCGGCACGGACAGCGCGACCGGGAGCACCACCGAGGATCCGGGGCAGCCGACCGGCGTGGTCATGACCGACGCGAGCGCGACCGACGTGACCAACACCGTCACGACGCTGCCCGGCGTGTGCGCCGACGGCATGGAGCAGTGCAAGGACGGCGAGCACGAGATCTGCGTCGACGAGGACTGGGTGCCGGACCCGTGCCCCGCCGACACCTACTGCAGCGAGCAGAGCGAGACCTGTGAGCCGTGCGCGTGCGCGCCGGGGGCCATGGGCGCGTGCATCAACGAGACGCAGTTCGAGGTGTGCGCGGCCGACTGCAGCGGCTTCGAGCCCGCGGACTGCCCGGCCAACAACGTGTGCGTCGTCGACGCGTGCCTCGAGCTGCTGTGCGTCCCCGACGCGGCCGTCTGCGTCGACGATGACTCCTACCAGGTGTGCAACGGCCTGGGCACCGAGTACGGCGACCCGGTCGACTGCGCGCCGGGCGAGACGTGCCAGGGCGGGCAGTGCGTGAGCGCCTGCGAGGCGGCCGAGCAGGTCAAGTCGAACATCGGCTGCGAGTTCTGGGCGGTCGACATGTCGAACCTGCCCCCGCGCGACAGGTACACGTACGCGGTGAGCGTGTCGAACCCGAGCTTCGACGACCCGGTCGAGGTCGAGATCTACGACCGCAACAACAACAACAACGAGCAGATGATCATCACCGACACGATCGCGCCGCGACAGGTCAAGGTGTTCAACCTCTCGGGCTCGCACGCGGGCTTCACCAGCTACTACAACGGGCAGGACGCCGGCATCCTCGACGACGGGATCGTGCAAGGGCGCGCGTTCCGGATCAAGACCAACAGCCCGGTGCTGGCGACGCAGTTCAACCCGATCGGCGGGGCCAACGGCTACACCACCGACGCCTCGCTGCTGCTGCCGACCCACACGCTCGGGCAGGACTACATCCACCTGGCGTGGAACCGGGGCTACGGCACCGGCTCGGCCATGAACATCGTGGCGACCGAGGACAACACGACCGTCACGATCACGCCGAGCGTCGCCACGCAGGCCGGCGCGGGCGGCCTCCCGGCGATCGCCGCCGGCGTCCCGACGGACGTCGTGATCAACCGCTACGACTACATCCAGATGATGGTCGGGCCCAACAGCCCCGACCTCAGCGGATCGAAGATCAACGCCGACAAGCGGGTCGCGGTGTTCGGCGGTCACAGCTGCGCCAACGTGCCGACGACCTCGGTGACCGCCTGCGACCACGTCGAGGAGCAGATCTTCCCGCTCGAGACCTGGGGCAAGCACTACATCGCCGCCCGCAACCCGCCGCGGAACCAGAACAACGCCGAGAACATGGTCTGGCGCATCGTCGCGGCCGAGGACAACACGACCGTCAACTTCGAGCCGCCGGTCTCGATCGGCGCGCAGGTGGTGCTCAACTCCGGGCAGCTCGTGCAGTTCGAGGACAAGATCGACTTCGAGGTCGACGCCGACGACCCCGTGCTCGTCGCGGGCTACATGATCGGCTGCACCGGGTCGGGCGCGCCGGGCTGCCCGGGCGACCCCTACATGGTGCAGATGGTCGCGACCGAGCAGTACCTCAAGGACTACGTGTTCCTGGTCGACACCTCGTACGTCAACGACTTCGCCAAGCTGGTGCGCCCGACGGGCGCGGCCGTCGACGTCGCCTGCCTCGGCGTGGTGCCGGAGAACCGCTGGACCGCCGTCGGCGCGAGCGGCTTCGACGTGGCGACGATCGACATGAACCCGGGCGAGGCCATGTGCGGCACCGGCACGAACACGGCGACGAGCGACGTGGGCTTCGGGATCGTCGTCAGCGGGCAGTCCTACGCGGCGAGCTACGCCTACCCGGGCGGGCTCGCGCTGCAGGTCATCAACCCGCAGTAGCGCGCGCCTGTCCGCTAGACCATCCCGAGCCGCTCGCCGGCCTCGAGCATGGCGACCGCGCGCGCGACCCGGCGCGCGCGCGTCTCCTCGCGCTTCGCGGCCGTGATCCAGGCGACGTAGCGCTTGCGGTGCGAGGGCGGCAGCGCCTCGAAGCTCGCGCGCGCCTTCGCGCGCTCGCGCAGCGCCGACGCGAGGATCGGCGGCGGCTCCTCGGGCGCCTCCGCGCGATCCGGGGCGTCCCAGGTCCCGTCCGCGCGCGCGGCGTCGATCAGCCGCGCGCCCGCGGGGGTCATGCGCCCGTCTCGGAGCAGCCGCGCGACGCGGTCCTTGTTCGACGCGGACCACTTGCTGCCGCGCTTGCGCGGCGTGAACTTGCGAGCGAAGCGGTCGTCGTCGAGCCGCCGGATCAGGCTGTCGACCCAGCCGAAGCACAGCGCCTCCTCGACCGAGGCGCCGTAGGCCACGCTCGGCTTGCCGGTGTGCTGCTTCTGGTACACGAGCCAGATCTCGGGCTCGCGCGCGTGGTGCTCGGCCAGCCAGGCCCGCCAGGCCTTCGCGGTCGTGACTTCGAGGGTCTTCATCGGCTGCGCTCCTTGCGTCGCGCAGGTGTACCGCGATCTCGACTGCCGCCGCGGTGGGCTGCCGTACGCGCGCGCCGTGTCGACGCCCTCGAGGTTAACCGCGAGACGCCCGCGGCCGCGCGGATCGTGGGCGTCCACGCCGTCGCGCGCGGCGGCGCGTCGCGGCGGCTAGTCCCACTCGCAGACGGTGTTGCCGTGCTCGCAGGACTGCCCGTTGGCGCAGTCGAGGTCGCTGTTGCAGATGAAGAAGCACGTGCCGTGCTCGCACAGCATCTCGGCCGGGCAGTCGACGTCGTGGTCACAGCGGAACGTGCACATGCCGCCGCCGCAGTTGTCGCTCTCGCAGCACTCGCTGTTGAAGCACTCGGCGTCGTTGTTGCAGAACGAGCCGATGCCGCCGCTGCCGCAGTGCGGGTCGAAGCGGCAGTCGGTGTAGGGGTCGCCACAGGCCGCGCCGAGCAGTCCGCCGATCAGCAGAATGGACGCGACGCCGAGGAGGATGCGGGGGAGTCGGGGCATGGTGACGATCTTCCTTTGTGGGGCCGTGCTCGCGGCTATGCTCGCAGGACAGGTATTTTCAGGCAAGTGACGCAGGATACGGGGGGCGCGGCCCCCCAGCGTCGTCATCGGGCGACGCGCGCGCGCGCGCGACGTCGGGTGATCGGCGCGAGCGCGAGGAGCAGCAGGAGCGCGCCGGCGGGCGAGCGATCGTCGCTGCGGCAGCCGCAGCCGCCCGGCGCGTCTTCGCCACCGGAGGCGCCGGCGGTCTCGCCCGTTGTGTCCCCAGAGCCATCTCCGGTGCCCGCGCTCGGATCGCTCGAGTCGCTCGAGTCGCTCGCGGTCGCCGAGTCGCCGCCGGTGCCCGCGTCGCTGGAGCCGGCGCTCGGATCGTCGGTCGTCGCGGTCCCGGCGGTCGTGTCGGTGTCGAGCTCGTCGCCGTAGAGCGTCATCACGACGTTGGAGTCGAGCGCGAACTCGTTGACGCCCACGGTGTAGTCGAGCGTCGCGGTGTTCTCGTAGACGCCCAGCGCGGGCAGCGTGACCGTGAACTCGACCGCGCCGCCCTCGCCGGAGCCGAGGTTGCCCAGCGACCAGATCACCTCGTCGCCCATGAGCGCGCCGCCGTCGGTCGCCGACACGAAGCTCGCGCCGCTCGGCAGCGGGTCGCGCAGGACGACGGCGAGCGCGGGCAGCGGGCCGTTGTTCATGTAGTCGAGCGTGTAGGTGATCTCGGGGACGTCGGTCTGGTCGGGGCCGGACTTCGTGAGCTCGAGCTGCGGGAAGCCCTCGAGCGTCGCGCAGGGCGCCTCGAACAGCGAGTTGAGGAACAGGCGCGTGCCGAGCGAGTCGGGGTTCTCCGAGATCGGCAGGTCGGTCTTGTACTCATGCCCGCCGAGGTAGCTGACCTTGCCCGCGTTGAGGCAGCTGCTCGAGGCCGGGCACACGCCGTCGATCAGGCCGGTCATCCACACGTCGTTGACGCCGATCGGCGTGCCCGCCTCGGTGATCATCACGATGTCGTCGGACTTGTACGAGTCGCCCATCGGCAAGGTGTAGGCCGGCTCGCTGCCGCCGACCGACGCGAACTTGCCGTCCATCTGCGCGAACGGGGTGTCCATGTTGAAGAAGTCGTAGACGTCGGGGCCGTCGCCGATCTCGAAGCCGTTGGGCGTGAGGAAGAAGCCGTGCGGCTCCAGGTTCTCGAACGCGTTCACGGCCTGACACTCGGCGAACAGGTGCGTCGGGTGCTGGAGGAAGCGGCGCATCTCGGCGACGACCTCGGGGTTGTCCTCGGCGTCGCCGACGCCCCAGTGCATCGACATGAACTGGCAGTAGACGGGCGTGCCGTCCTCGTCGAACAGCGCGCCGTCGTTGTGCGTCTCCTCGGTCGGGCCCGCGAGCTCGTCGGGGTCGAGCATGTCGGGGCTCTCGTCGGGCCAGGTCAGGTCGCCGGTCGAGTCGGGGATCTTCGCGGCCGCCATGTACTTGCGCGCGATCTTCTGGTTGCCGTCCGCCATCATCGCGATCGTCGGCGCGGCCACGAGCGTGTGCGTGACGTCGCCGTCGAACGCCTGCGTCGCCTCGTGCACCGCCGTGTCCGGGTTGTCCTGCTGCCACGCGTCGATGATCGGGAGCGCGGCCGGGGCGTCGGCGGCCCGGACGACGAAGGGGCCGCCGCGGTACCCGTGGGAGAGCACCGGATCGCCGCTGAGGTGGTCGACGGACGAGGTCGTGAAGTCAGGGTCGCCGAACGCCTTGCCCTCGCGGATGACCCACTCGAGCTGCACGCCGCTGCGCAGCAGCTCGTAGACCAGCCCGTAGGCCTCGAACATCCCGTAGTCCTGGTAGGTGGTGTCCATCGGGATGATCAGCGTGCCGGCCTCGAAGGAGTCCGCGCGCGCGATCTCGGGCGTGAGCGTCAGCGCGGCGGCCAGCGCGAGGAGCGTGTGTCGGTTCGTCATCGGTTTTTAGACATGTCTGATTGGACATATTACAGGCGGCGCGCGCGGTCGCGCGGTCGACCCCGTATCCGCGCGTCGGCCGGCGCGCTGCGAGGCGTCGCGTGGACGTGAGCAGCCCCCGCTAGGGCGGATCGAGCTCGAGCGGGCGCCGCTCAGCGAGCGACGCGTCGTAGACCCGGAGCTCGCCGAGCCCGATCAGCTGGGCGCGCAGCTGGCTCGCCGGCCCGATCACGAGGAGGTGGACGCCCGGGCCCCATACGGACGCGGCGAGCTCCCGCACGGACTCGGGCGTGGCGCGCTCGATCGCGTCGCGGCGCGCGATCCACTCGTCGTCGTCTTCGCGGCCCGCGAGCGCGCGCGCGAGCAGCAGCTCGCCCAGGCGTTCAGGGTCCCGGAGCTCGCGCGCCAGGCTCTGGTGCGCCAGGTCGCGGGCGCGCGCGACGTAGCGATCGCCGACCCGCGACCGCGCGAGCCGGTCGAGCCGCGTAGCGAGCACGGCGACGGTCGAGCTCGTGTCGTACGC
>JACKDW010000032.1 GCA_020633295.1 Myxococcales bacterium
GCCATCCCATTCGCTCGCTACTCGCGGCCGAGGGCGTCAGCGAAGCGAACGGTACCGCGGCTGTCGCCGCGCGCTTGGTGCAGCTGCTCGAGGCGCGGAGGCGACCTGGTGTCTTCCACGTCGAGCAGCTCTTTGAGCTCGAGGAGGCGCTCGACGGCGTTGACGTGGTCCTGCGTTGACGACGCCGCCCCGACCGCGTCGCCGTCAGTCACGGACTCCTGCATGTAGTCGGTCCTGCGCCGCGCGGCGACGAGCGCGGCGATCCCCTCCCGGATCTGCGAGCGCGCCACGATCGCCGCGCCCTGGTAGAGGTGCTGCGCCTGGCGCAGCTGCGCGCCGGCGCGCGACGTCGGCGTGGCTTGGGTCGAAGAGCGGCAGCTCGACCTGCAGCGACGGACCAACGACCGTCGTCGTCGCCGACCTCGTTGCGGCCCTTGCTTCGAGTCGCTCGTGGACACGCTGAACCCGAGCTACTCGGAGGTGCTGCGCGCGGTCGACCTCGGCGACGAACGCCGACTTCGCCGCGCGCGAGTGCGTCACCCCCGAACAACGCGCGCGTCCGGCTTCACCACGCGCACGGCCCTTCGCCACGCGTCGCTTCGCCGGGATCAGGAACACACTCAGCAGGCTCTGCGACAGCGACGCCGCCGCCGAGCCCGTTCCCCCTGGTGGAGAGCAGCAGGTCTCCGCCGATCGTCGGGTTCGCGAGCAGCCCCGCCTGCACGAGCTCGGACTGCGCGACGCCGAGCTCCTCCATGGTCGCGAGCAGCCTGCGGTTGTTGAGCACGGCGACGCGCAGCTCGTCGCGTGCAGATCGGTGGCTCGGAACTCCAACCTGCGGGAAAACTCCCGGAGTTTGGCGCGTCAGAAACGGAAAACCGTCGGCTAGCACCCCGTCGCAGTGGCCTCAGAAGCAGCTCTCAACCGCGTCCGCCCTGAAATTGTGGCTAGCCGATGAGCTATCCAAGCGGATAGCCTCCCAGCCGCCTCTTCACTCGCCTTCGATGCAACCTCGAACGCTCGCAGGTTCGGTACCCGTGTCGATACCTCATCGGCGCGATGATCTGGTCGCCTACAAGAGAGCCTAAGGGCGCGACCAAGAGGTCGCTCGATAGCACGCGTATGAGCCACGCGAAAAGCTGGCGCCCCAGGCTCATGCACGAGTAGCGACATGTCCCCCAATACAGTCAGAAAGATTGGGCCATAGACTGCACCCTCTAGTGAGACGTCGCCCGTCTCGCGCGCGATCCGAAGTGCTAGCCGAAGAGCGATCCTCCTTCGTCTAGCGAGCAAAGCCGCGCTCGTCGCGCTCTACGTTCCTAGAGCGATCTCGAATCGATTTCGCGCATGTCTGAAAGGTAAGCTCACACTCAGGGCGCGCCGCCTCAACGGTGGCGCGAGACTCCGCCCCCGCCGCCGAGGGAGAACAACGCGGCGTTGAATACAGTGTTTGGCTCGAAGGACCGATTTCGAGCGAGGAACTCCAGCGCGCAGAGCATCATCGCGCCGGCCGAACCCGCGCACGCTGCTGAACAAGCCAACCGCCGTAGCGTGCAACGCTCGACGCGTGAAGACCGTCGCTTTTTACAACAACAAGGGTGGGGTAGGAAAAACCACGCTCGCGGTTCATTTCGCCCTGTTCGCCGAGTTGCTCAAGCTGCATGTTCTCGCGGTCTGTCTTGATCGCCAGGGGGACATGCTTCGCTGGATCTCTGACGGCGCCGCCTCCGCCGGTGAGGCGGGCGTATTCAAGAAGAGCGAATTTCTCTCGGCGATCTACAGCCCGATGTCGATCCCGAAGATCAAGTCAGGGATCGACCTCTTGATCGCGGACTGTCCGCCAGCCGTTCAGATCGCGGCAGAGATTGACCCTTCGATCTGGATCATCCCGATCCTCGGGCGACTCGGCTTCGAGAACCTCTTCACCATCCTCGATGACCTCCGCGACTCGAAGGCCGAGGTCATCGTGCTCATGAATCGCAAGGGGGGCGGAGGTAAGCGGCAGGAGAAGAAGATGCACGAGGCGCTCTCGAAGATTAAACGCGTGACGTACTACGAACCGGGCATCCGGCAAGCCAACGCAGTCTCTCGCGTCACGAACGAATTCTCGGCCGTCTGGGACGATACGTTCGCAAAGGGTGTGCGCGCCGACCTGGAGAATTTCTGCCGCTTCCTCCTCAAACGATGCGGTCTGCGGAGCCGGTAAAATGGCAAAGAAGGCGACGAAGAACGACAAGGACTCCTCACCCGATGATTGGGCGACTAACGGGTTCGAACGCTCACACGATCAGTCCGGTACGGCGGAAGATGTTGAGGATTTTCTGAAAAAAGAAGGATTCCTCGATGACGAGGAGCCAAGGCAATCTCGGCGCGGCGCGAAGAAGCAGGCAAAGAGCACGGCCAAGAAGAAGAGCAAGAAGTCTAGGAGCAGGAAAGCGACATCTCAGAAGCGTGGCCGCTCGACGACCCCCAAGGCCCCGACGATGCGAAAGAAGGGCCGTCGTCCGTTCAAAGGACGCCATTTTCGACTTCCCCTCGAGACCGACGATCAGCTTCAGTTTCTGACGCGGCACTACGAGTGCTACATGCTCGATGTCGTCAAGCTTGCGATCCACAACGAGTGGATGAGAGTCACGCGAGAGCGTCGACGCAGTGTCCAGGACGAGGGAACGGACCACGACGAGAGCGAGGCCGACGACGCTAGCGCGTAGGGGGCGCTGTGCTCGTCTCACCAGCGCGAGTTCCTCGTACGTATCGAGGCGTTCGATTACACGCTCCACGCCCGCAACAGCACCAACGCGCCCCTGCGCTTCCGCGGCGCGCCCGTTGCGACGAGCCCGCGGGCGGGCGGGACCATCGAGGGCAAGGCGCGCTTCGGCGCTGGCTTCGCTACCGTCGAACTCGGCTTCGAGCGTCTGATTACGAGCGCGATCAACGGCGGCGAGCTCGGCCTGTTGATGCCTCGGGGCGACAGAGCTGCGAGCCTCGCCCCTGCACCCACGCGATGCCGCGGTAGCCGCACGCGTGCTCACCTTCCGCCCCAACACGTGAGGCGCTATTCTGCGCATGACGGTCAGCGTGCTGCCACGTCAAGGAGACGACATGGCAGTCACGGTACGAGAACGCAAACTCCCCAGCGGGGACACCCACTTTCAGGCCGACATTCGAGTGAGACTCTCCAACGGCAAGCTCCACCGCGAACGCGTCAAGGCTCCGGGTCGAACCCGCGCCGCGGCGCTTCGTTGGGCGCGCCAACGGGAAGCTCACCTCGTGCGTCACGGTCTAGGGAAGAAGGAGGACGAACGCTCGCGCTTGATCCCGACCTTTTCCGAATTCGCGCCGCGGTTCCTTCGTGATCACGTGCGCGCGAACCGACTCAGCCCGACGACGGAGCGCGAGTACGCACTGACGATCAAGAACCACCTCGTTCCTGTCTTTGGCCCCCTGCGGCTCGACGAGATCGAGCCGAGCCACGTGCACAAGCTCAAGCAGCGCCGACTCGCCGCGAGCACGATCAACAAGACGCTGCGGCAGCTCGCGGCGATCGTGCACGCGGCGGAGCGGTGGGGGGTGATCGAGAAGGGCTCGCTGACCTTCAAGAAGGTCAAGCAACCCCTTCGCCATCCGAAGTTCTACGACTTCGGGCAGTATCGCCAGCTCACGCAGGCCGCGAGGCCGAACAAGGAAGCCCACGCCGCCGTGCGCCTTGGCGGGGACGCTGGGCTGCGCCGCGGCGAGATTCTCGGCCTGCGTTGGGCGAACGTGCACTTCGATCGGCACAAGCTGCTCGTCTGCGACAACCTCGTGCGCTCGGTGCGGGGTCCGACGCCATGGGTAATTCGTGCCCCGAAGGGCGGACGGCCTCGATGGGTGCCCATGTCCGAGCCGCTCGAGAAGTCGTTGCGCGTCCTCGAGCAGCGAGGCGAACACGTGCTCACCGGCCCGACGGGTCAGCACCTCACCCCGACCTGGCTGGCGAAGCGGCTCGCTGCTGCCCAGCGTCTCGCTGGTGTAGTCCGCAGCGGTCCCCACATCCTGCGGCATACGTTCTGCAGCCATCTTGTGCTGCGGGGCGTGCACGTGCGAACCATCCAGAAGTTGGCCGGGCACGCGAAGCTCTCGACGACCGAGGTCTACATGCACCTCGTCGCGGAGCAGGAGGAAGACGCGATCCGTCGTCTGCGCGAGGACGAGCGCGACGAGTAGGAGTCACATAGCGGGCACATCGAATTCGCTCGCTCGATTTTTTCAAGATTAACTTACACTTAGCTTGGGAGGGTGGAGTTCTCGCCCGACGGCACGCGCATTGTTACGGCCTCCCACGACACAACAGCGCGGGTCTGGGACGCCGACTCCGGAGACCCGATAGCCACGCTCCGCGGCCACGAGGACACCGTCTGGGCGGTTGTTTTCTCGCCCGACGGCACGCGCATCGCCACCGCGAGCGCAGACAACACCGCGCGGGTCTGGGACGCCGCCTCCGGCGAGAATATCGCAACGTTCCAAAGCCACGAGGACGGTGTCGTCGCGTTGACCTACTCGCCCGACGGCACGCGTCTCGCCACCGCCTCCAGGGATAAGACAGCGCGCCTTTGGGACGCTGCCCCCCACGAGTTCATCGCTACGCTCCAAGGCCACCAGAACGAAATCTGGGCGCTGGCCTACTCGCCCTACTCCATGCGGGCGAGCTAAGCACAAGTTATTTCTAGGTTTTTCGAGCGAGCAAAATCGATGTGCCCGCTATGTGACTCCTACTCGTCGCACTCATCCTCGCGCAGGCGACGGATCGCGTCCTCTTCGACCTCCGCGACGAGGTGCATGTAGATCTCGGTGGTCGAGAGCTTCGCGTGCCCGGCCAGCTTCTGGATGGTCCGCACGTGCACGCCCCGCAGCACGAGGTGACTGCAGAAGGTGTGGCGGAGGATGTGTGTCCCGCCGCGAGCGACGCCGGCGAGCCGTTGGGCGGCCGCGAGCCGCTTGGTCAGCCAAGACGGGGTGAGATGCTGGCCTTCTGACCCGGTGAGAACATGCTCGCCGCGATGCTCAAGAGCCCGGAGCGCCTTCTCGAGCGGCTCCGTCATCGGCACCCATCGCGATCGTCCGCCCTTGGGCGCGCGCATGATCCACGTCGGCGAATCACACGCTGAACGAACGAGGTTGTCGCAGACGAGCAGCTTGTGGCGATCGAAGTGGACGTTCGCCCAGCGCAGGCCGAGGATCTCCCCTCGGCGCAGCCCAGCATCCCCACCGAGTCGCACCGCGGCGTAGGCCTCCGCGTTGCCCCGCGTCGCCGCCGTGAGCTGGCGATACTGGTCGAAGTCGTAGAACTTCGGATGGCGCGCGGGTTGCTTGACCCTCTTGAAGGACAGCGACCCCTTCTGGATCACCCCCCATCGCTCGGCCGCGTGCACGATCGCCGCGAGCTGCCGCAGCGTCTTGTTGATCGTGCTCGCGGCCAGGCGCCGCTGCTTGATCTTGTGCACGTGGCTCGGGTCGATCTCGTCGAGTCGCAGGGGGCCGAGAACGGGAACGAGATGGTTCTTGATCGTCAGTCTGTACTCACGCTCGGTCGTCGAGCTGAGCCGGTTCGCGCGTACGTGGTCACGAAGGAACCTCGGCGCGAATTCGGCGAAGGTCGGGATGGAGCGCGATCCGTGAGCCTCCTTTCCCGGGCCGTGACGCAGGAGATGAGCTTCCCGTTGCTGAGCCCAGCGAAGCGCTTGAGCCCGGGTCCGCCCCGGAGCCTTGACGCGTTCGCGGTGGAGCTTGCCGGTTGGGAGTCTCACTCGAATGTCGGCCTGGAAGTGGGTGTCCCCGCTGGGGAGTTTGCGTTCTCGTACCGTGACTGCCATGTCGTCTCCTTGACGTGGCAGCACGCTGACCGTCGCGTGCAGAATAGCGCCTCGCGCCGGCACCAACAATCACGTCGCTGGTCAGTGGACCGCGCGTGTCCCGAATCGAGTCCACCCGTTCGCATACGCTGCGCTCCCAGTCGTGTCGCTTCCTCGCAACCGCGGAGGATGACGGTCGACCTCGCAGGTGATCGAGCCAGCAGGCTCGGTCTCCAACCCAAACCGAGGTCCATCATGAAGTCAACGCGATCATCCCGTTCATCCAAGTCCTTCGCGCTCATCGCCCTCGCAGCGCTCTACTCGGCGACAGCCCTGCTTCCCGCGACCGCGCGCGCCGAGGTCCCCGACACCCCGCCGATCTCGCCGATCCCCGCCGGCTGGGAGATCCTCGAGCCGCTCGTCGAGGATGGCGAGGCAGCTTTGCCTGCGCCTGAGGACGTCGACGTGGCCTGCACCCTTGAGACTCCGGAGATCGCGGTCGAGTCGGTCTATCTCCCGAGCGGTGGTGAGATCGAGACGACCGTGACCGAGGACGGGCAAGTCATCAAGGTCTACTACTCCGGCTTCCACATCTTCACGGTGCACGAGCGCGGCGGAAAGTTCTGGAGCGAGGTATCGGAGGCGGGCGCAGAGATCGAAGGTGAGCGCGCCCAGCAGCTCCTGTACGAAGCGTCCGTCTACCTGCCGCTGTCGGTCGGTTCTCCGGACGGGTGCCAGGACGCGCTGGCGAGCAAGGCCGATCAGGACGCGAAGTGCGAGATGATCGGGATCGGCGCGGGGCTGCTCGGGACGTTGGGCTGCGGCATCTATTGTGGCGCGGCCGCGGCCGCCCTGGGCGTCGCCTGCAAGTGGATCGTCGCCAAGGCCTGCGAGAACAAGCCGGAGGAGTGTACGCCCCCCGCGAAAGACTGACGTCGAGGCGCTGGAGTTGTCGTGGACCCCCACGAGATCTCTATCCAACTTGTCGTGCAGGGGCCGTCACGGCATGATCGAGCCGTGACGACCCCGGCTCGATTCGAAGATCGCTCGCTCGCACACCCGCGAGACGACGAGACGCGCTTTCTGATGAGTCGTCCGCAGCCGTTCGTGATCTTGCCGACGATGTGGTTCTGGAGTCAGCTCCGGCGAACCGAGCCTAGGCTGCACGTCTTCACCACGTTGCTGTGGGCGCTGCTGTTCATACCGCTCTCGTTGGTCGCGTTCACGATGATCCAGCCGCTCTGGGCGCAGGCTATCGCGGTGAGCGCGACCGTGTTCCTGAGCGCGGGGATCGTCGAAAAGGCGCTCCGTGTTCAGATCCTCCGGCGCCGACGCGCGCTCGGGTGTGGAGACGGTCGAGAGCATTGACCGGCCGGTTCACGGAAGCAGTCGAAACCAAACGAGTCCACAGCCTAGGTGTCGACCCGGCGACCTCGCAGCAACGTCGCCAGCCAGGGCGCAGCCGGCCAAGCTGTGCATCCCGAGGGTCAGGTAGACGATAGCCTGGGTATGCGTTTCCTGAGAACACGGTGAACAAGTGAGGAGACGCCGCGTCGGCTAGCGCCGTGTGTGGGTGCGAGCACGCCACGGGGGAGATCCCGGAGCAGGACGACCGAGGATCACGCGCGAGTTCGCAGAACTTCGCTTGATGCTCCAACCTCGTTGCCTCGGGATGCTTGTATGTCGGGTCGCATCGATACCCTCACGATGTGGCGAAGAAGAGCACGAAGAAGGTCGCTAAGAGAAAGACTGCGAAAAAGAAGGCTAGTAGAACGCTGCCGCGTTCGATGAAATGGAGAGATTTACTCAGCGCGGAGAGGCTCAACAACGGCGATGACTTGCCTCTCGACGGGCGCAGCCCGTATCAAGTTGATATCGATCGAATCATATTCTCTCAGTCCTTTCGGAGGCTTCAGGATAAGACCCAAGTTCACCCGCTCTCGCCGAACGATCACGTTCGGCGACGATTGACCCACAGCATTGAGGTGGCTTCTGTGGGGCGGTCGCTTGCTACGGCAGTAGCGCCGATGCTGCGCGCGAACTACGGACTCAAACAGTCCACAGAGGAGTTCGGCTACATTTTGCAGGCTGCATGTTATGCGCATGATATTGGAAACACACCATTTGGGCATTTCGGAGAGGACGCAATTCGAGAATACTATCGAAACAACAGAGAGCTTCTGTTCGATCGCTACAAGCTTGACAGAAAGAACGTCAACTATGAAGAATTTGAAGGATTTGAGGGAAATGCACACGGATTCCATGTATTGACCAACCGCGAACGATATAAGGCGAAAAGTAGAAAGGAGGGGATGTCAAACGGGCTCCAACTCACTTACGCCACGCTGGGCGCGTTTGTAAAGTATCCGTGGTTCGCCAACGGGATCCCGGATGCGTACGCGCGGAAGGAGAAATATGGCTTCTTTCAACACGATCACGAGAGCGTTGATGCGTTGAAGAAGGGCCTCGGGCTTGTTACGCGAGAGCGAGGAGGCAACCGAGCGCTCGTCCGGTCTCCGCTGGTCTACCTAGTCGAGGCCGCCGATGACATCTGTTACTCGGTCGTCGACCTCGAGGATGGTGTAGAACTCGGCTTGATCAGCTTCGAACGATTCGAAAATTTGTTGAAGCCGCTCGCAGACGCAGGGGGCGGGTATGGGAGAATCCCGAAGGGCGAAGAGCGCTCTCGCCGTGAGGCCCTCCGGGGCGACGCGATTGGCACGCTCATTCAACAGGTTCGTGACGCGTTCAACAAGTACGAGTCCGAGATGCTCACCGGGGCGTTTGATCGAGACGAGGCACGAAGCCTGATCGACGTGATCCCTGCCGCCAAGATAGTTAAGGCGGCGAAACAACTAGCACGCGATGAGGTGTTCACGGAGCGTCGGAAGCTCCGAATCGAGGTCGCCGCGTTCGAGGTAATCGGCGGGCTACTCGACAATTTCGTGAACGCCGCCCTCGAGCGCTTCGGCACGTCAATCAAGGGCAAGAGCAAGCGACTACTCAAGGAAATGGGGCTCGCAGAAGAGCCGAGTGTCGACCCCAAGGCGGACACGGAGTACGCATCAATGTTGTTCGCCACGAGCTTCGTCGCTGGGATGACCGATACGTATGCATCGAATCTGTTTCGTCAACTCAAGGGGATCTCGTTCTGATCTGGGGCACCACGACAGGCTCCACGGGAAGGAACCACGATATTGTGCAAGACGACTGGGGGCTCGGGGGCCCGGATTCGATCCTGAGTCGGACAAAAGGCCCGGGCCCGCGAGCCCCCGCTCGCTCGGCAGCTCGGGCACTTCGGCGATGAGCACGACGGGCTCATTGCTCGAATCGCTATCGGCTCCAGGCGACGGCCTCGATTGCGCCACCCGCTCGCCATCTCCGATGGCGCGAGCTCGCTACGCCGAGCGTCGCGTCCGAGGATGGCTCAGGAATTGATGCTCGCGGTGATCCGTGACGGCAGTAGGTAGGGATAGGGCAACGGCCGCGGCCTGCCCTCTCCGCGCGGGTCACCGGTGTTGCGGGCGACGATAGTGCGCTCGATCGCCTCGAGCCGCGCCTGGAAGCTCCGCACGTGCTCGAGCACCTGCGGATCGGTGAAGTGCCCCGGCGGGTAGCGCCCGAGTCGATTGAAGCGCAGCACCGCGACCGTGTAGACGGTGTCGAGCGCCTCGTAGCCGATGTCGACCGGCGGCAGCATGGCCAGCCAGTCCGCCTCGCGCACGGGCTCGCGCAGGTCGGGGATAGGCGCGTAGCCGGCGGTCGGGAGGTTGGGGACCCAACTCACCCAGTCGACCGACGAGTAGTTGATCGCGGCGTGATAGACGGTGAGGCGATACAGTATGCGCGCGAGTAGCTCGGCGACGCCCGAGACGCTCCCTGTGTCCACGCCCTCGACGAGCCGCGGCAGCCGGCCGCCGTCGAGCGCGGCGATCTCGTCGATCATCGCGCGCAGCTCGTGGTCTCGAGCCGCGTCCTCGTCGCGCGTGTAGTAGCGGCGGACGTAGCCGCGCACGAAGTCCTGCAGCGCGCGCCAGCTCAGCAGGCCGTCGTCGCGAAAGGGGTATACTGGCAAGAACTCCGGATCGTCGACGCCGCGGCGCGCCAGCTCGAGCTCGGGGTCGAGGTCGTCGTAGCGCAGCTCGCCGAGCGAGCGCTGCAGGAGCTCGATTTGGCTGTCGATCGCCGGCGCGAGCAGGCGATCCTGCGAGCCGCCGGGGTTGCAGACATTGTCGCGGGCGTAGTCGTTGACCGCGAGCGTGTGCTCGAAGTGCGGCTCGAGCAGTCGGCGCAGCGGGTGCCGCGGGGCGAGGTTGCGCAGCGCGGCGATGATGAAGCGCTGGGCGACCATGTGGCACCAGCCGAGGTGGACGAGCACGCCTTCGAGGTTCTCGTCCGCGGTCTGCACCACGAGCTTGGCGAGCCGCCAGGCCTCGCCGTCGGCGGGCGTGAGCACCGGGTTCGCGGGGCCCGGGCGCTGCGCGCACTGGATCGCAACCGGGGCGAGGCCGACGGGATCGCCTGGGAGCGCGAGGTAGAGCGCGATCGGGGCGTAGACGTACTTCTGGCGCCCGTCGGTCCGCCCCGGCGTCGCGCCGTCGAAGCGCGCGTAGTCGGCGACGAACAGGCGCCCGCGCGCGAGCGCGTCCGCGAGGCTCCCGGGATCCCGAGGACGCGCGCGTCGAAAGTGCGACTCGGTGACGGGCATCTGCGGTGGGAGCTGGGTGAGGCGCTGGAGGATCACGGGGCACTGGCCGGCGACGCGCTGCCAGGCGAAGCACCAGTCCTCGTGCCAGCGCTCGCAGATCGCGGGCCGCGCGATCGTCGTGAAGATGTCGAGGTAGTCGTCGAGGGCGCGCGGCCTGGTCGGCGCGGGCTCGCGCGAGTCGCCGCGCAGCGTCCGCCAGGCGGCGCCGAGCCGCGGCGTCGCGTCCGCGCGTCGGAGGATCGAGAGCGCCGCGCGTCCGCGGGCGGCGATCGATCCTGCCTCTTCGAGCAGCTCGGAGACGCGCCGGTTGGCGCGCAGCGCGAGCGCGGCCTCGGCCCCCTTAGCGAGGTAGCGGACGCTGAAGCGATCGCGCCGATGCAGCTCGCGCAGGAAGCAGAGGCCGCGGTCGCTGTAGTCGTAGCGGTAGCGCGCGCGCTCAGCCTCGCGCGCGCGCGCGCGCGCCTGGGGGGTGTGGTCGTGCTGTGGGAGCGTGAGGTGCATGGCGACTCGCGGGCTCAGATGTGCACGCTCGCGGGGATCCGCGAGGGCTGCAGCCAGGGGTACGAGAGCGGGCGATACTGGTCGCGCGCGCGCGACTCGACGTCGAGCGCGTCGAGGCGTCGCCGAAACCGCTGGAGCGCGGCCGCGATCCGCTCGTCGTCCTCGAAGCCGGCGCGCGGGTACTCGCCCAGGAGGTTCAGCCGGAACTCCGACTGCTGGTAGAAGAACTCGAGCTGACGCGCGGCGAGCTCAGGCGGCATCAGCATGGCGTCCCACGAGTTCGGCGCGTCGGGGGTCTCGAGGGTCGGCGCCGGCGCGAAGGCGGCGCAGGGCATGCTCGGCATATAGCCGGCGAGCGCGTACTGCGAGTAGTTGATCGCGGAGTGCAGCGCGCTGCACGTGAACAGCAGGAAGCTGAGCAGGCGCTTGAGCGCGGCGAGGTCGTCGACCGCGCCGAGGCCGCGCAGCCCGGCGCCCTCCGGATCGACCAGCTCTTTCAGCCAGGCGCGCAGCTCGTCGTCCTGCGCGCGGTAGAGCTCGCCTGGGTAGTAGCGATCGACGTAGTCGCTGACCCAGCGCTGGATCGCGTCCCAGAGCGGCGCGCCATCGTCTCGCCACGGGTAGACGGGCAGCGCGTCGCGATCGTCGAGCCCGCGCCGGCGCAGGTCCTCGTCGAACAGCGCCGGCCCGAGCTCGAATCCCTCGACGGTCCGCCGGATCAGCGCGAGCGACCCGGCGCGCGTGCCGGCGAGCAGCGTGTCGACCTCGCCGCCAGGCCGCAGCAGTTCGCGCTTGGCGAGATCGTTGATCGCCAGCGTGTGCCGCAGGTGCGGCGCGAGCAGGACGAGCAGCGGGTGCGCCTCGGAAAGCCGACGGCGCGCGGCGACGGCGAACAGCTCGACGAGGAAGTGACAACGGCCGAGGTGCAGCTGCAGCTCGTGGACGTTGAGGTCCGCGACCTGCACGACGGTCTTCGCCATGCGCCAGCGAACGCCGTCGAGCGGGCAGAGCACCGGGGCGCCGGGGCCGGGTCGCTGGGCGCACTGGATTGCTACCGGCGAGAGCGCGGGCGCGGGCGCGGCGCCCGAGGGTCGACGCGCGACGAACAGCGCGAGCGGGGCGTGCACGTGCTTGCGCTGACCCGCGTAGGAACCATTGGGCATGTCCTCGAGGACGCTCCAGTCTCCGAGCAGCAGCCGGCCCTCGGCCGCGGCCGCGGCGAGCGTGTCGCCGTCCGCGAGCACGCGGCGCACGAGCGCGGCGGAGACAGGGAAGCGATCCGGCGGGCGCTCGAT
Source organism: Myxococcales bacterium (assembly GCA_020633295.1). Classification (GTDB taxonomy): domain Bacteria; phylum Myxococcota_A; class Polyangia; order Nannocystales; family Nannocystaceae; genus JACKDW01. The sequence goes on from JACKDW010000032.1 coordinate 12,336, forward strand.
CCGGCGGAGGTTGAGCGGGTTGACGCCGGCGAGGCGCTGCCACGCGAACAGGCGATCCTCGAGCGCGGGGCGCCGTGGGAGGCGCGCGTGCAACGCCGACGGCGCGAGCGTCGAGCACAGCGCCGCGGCGGCGAGCTCACGGGTCTCCGGGCACGCCGGACGCGGGTCCGTAGCCGGCGGACGCAGGCCGGGCGCGACGCGGGCGAGCAAGCCCCCCTCGCCGATCCACGCGCGCACGCGCTGCTCCACGTCGCTCGCTCGCCGGGCGAGCTGGTTCACCCCGATCTCGATCGCTAGTCGCCCGGCCGTCGCGCCCACGAGGACGCCGAAGCGCTCCTCGGGCGGCAGCGACTCGAGCGCCGGGAGCCCGAGCTCGGGGTCGCTACAGAACTGATAGCGCGCGCGAGCGCGCGCGAGCCGCTGTTGGCGGCGCGCGGGTCGAGGGTCGTGCTGCGGCAGGCTCGGCATCGTCGCGCTCATTCGCAGCGTGTCCGGGTCTTCCGCGCGGCGCCACGCGCCACCCCGAGCGCGGCGCTCGTGGTCATCGAGTCTTGAAGTACAGCCCGGTGCATCTGCGTTTCGCCTCCACGATCACGACGGTTCGGACGGCGCCTGACGCTGCGCGGAGCGCTCGGACGCGCTCTTAGATGTGAATGCTCTGCGGGATCCGAGAGGGCATGAGGAAGGGGTATGGCAGCAAGCGTCCGCGCTCGCGCGCCGCGATCTCGATCTCGAGCTCGGCGAGCCGCGCCTGGAAGGCCGACAGCCGCCGCTGGACCGCGCGCTGCGGGAAGTGCAGCGCCGGGTAGCGCCCGAGCTTGTTCTTCTGGATGTTCGAGAGCTGAAACACGATGTCGCGCTGTCGGATCGCGTCCTCGAGCGGCGTCAGCATGGCGCGCCAGGACTCCTCGGTGTCGGGCGTGAAGGGTCCCGGCGCGGGCGCGTAGCCGGCACCTGGCATATTGGGCACGTAGCTCATGAACGCGTACTGCGAGAAGTTGACCGCCGAGTGCTGCGCGCTCACGGTCCAGATGAAGAACGCGACGAGCCGCGCGAGCGCGGCTATCGTCGGCGCGCCGCCGACCCCCGGCAGCCGCCCGCCGCCCGGGGCCGCGAGCTCGCGGACCCAGGCCTGGACCTCCGCGTCGCCGCGCACGTCGACGTCCTCGCGATAAAACACGCGCAGGTAGCCGTCGACCCAGTCGTGGATCGCCTCCCAGAGCGGGAGGATGTCGTCGCGGTAGGGGCACTCGGGGAGCGCCTCGCGGTCGTCGAGTCCGCGCGCGCGCAGGTCCCCCGCCGGCAGGCGACGCGCGAGCTCAAAGCCGGCGAGCGCGCCCGCAGTCAGCGAGAGCGATCCCTCGAGCGTGGTCCCGAGCACCGCCTCGACCTCGCCGCCCGGCGCGATGAGGTTGTGCGAGGCGGTGTCGTTGATCGCCAGGGTGAACTCGAAGTGCGGCCGGAGGAGGGCGTGCACCGGGTGGAGCTCGGCGAGCTGACGGTGAGCGGAGACGATGAAGGCCTCGGCGATCATGTGCGTGAACGCGAGGTGCGTGATGGTCTGGTGATGGTTACCGTCGGCGATCTGCACGGCGGTCTTCGCCATGCGCCAGCGCCAGCCGTCGAGCGGCGTCCAGATCGGCGTCTCGGGGCCGGGCGTCTGCTCGCACTGGATCGCCACGGGCACGAGCGCGCCCACCGGCGCCGCGCCCGAGGGGCGCTGCCAGGCGAAGAGCGCGATCGGGGCGTAGATGAACTTCTCGCGCCCAGAATCCGCGCGCGCGCGGGGGAGGTCGTCGAGCAGCGCGTAGTCGGCGACGTACAGTCGCCCCTCGGCGCTCGCGGCCGCGAGCGAGTCGTCGCCCATCACGCGGCGGTACAGCGCGTCGGTGATCGGCAGCCTACGGAGCGCGCGGCGCTCGCGGTCGACGCGGCGCAGGACCATCGGGTTGACGCCCGCGACGCGCTGCCACGCGAACATGAGGTCCTGCTCGCGAGGGTCGCGATCGCGGCGATAGAAGGCCGCGCACGCGGGCGCCTCGAGGGTAGAGAACAGCGCCGCGTAGGTCGCCGCGCAGCCCTCCGCCGACTCAAGCGCGCCCCACAGGCGACCGCTCAGCGCCCGCGTGGTGCTCGAGGCGGCGCTCATGATCGCCGCGGCGTCGAGCTCACGCAGACGTCGACGAAGCGAGCGCCGCGGCGCCGAAGCCCCTGGGCGCAGCACACGGCCGAGCAGCGCGCTGGCGTGGTTCGCGGCGACGCGGACATCGAGCTCGAGCACCCGCGCGAGATAGGCGAGCGAGAACGCCTCGTGGGCGGGCAGCGAGGCCGCCATTGCGACGCCCGGCGGGTACTCATAGCTCCATCGATAGGCCTCGCGCGCGCGGACGAGCTGGCGCGCGCGCCGCTCCGGGTGAGGATCCTGGGCCGGGAGGCAGCTCAACATGATCGACCGCGTCGAGCCGCGCCGGGGCTCGCGGACGTCGAGACGACGCGAGCTCGGCGCGGGTTCAATTGATATGCCCATAAGGACATGTATGCAATCGTGAGCGCTCGCGTCTCGATCGCGGGCGCGCCGGACCCGGAGCTCGCGGCCCCCAGGCCGGGCGCGTCACCCGGAGCGCCCGGCCTCGCCCTAGCGACGCGCTCCCGTCGTTCCGGGACGCGGCGAGACGCGGCTCCCGCCGCGAGCTGATTTGGTCGGCGCGCATGCGCGCCCTCGCCCCCGCCTCGCCGCCGGCCTGACGCTCACGATCGCGCTCGCCTGCGGCCCTGGCGAGCCCCCGCCAACGCCCTCGCCGACGGCCGAGGCCCCGCTCCTAAGACTTGGCGAGCGTTCGCGGCCGAGGACCCACTCCGTCAGCGAGTGCTCGAGCAGATGCTCATCGGGGTGGCCACGCGTCGCTTCGAGCGCTCGTTCGAGCCGGTGCCGAAGTCGGTCAAGCAGCGCTCGCCGAGCAAGAGCACCGTGAGCCGCTGCTCCGCGCGAGTTCAGGGTGCCTCGGGTCTTTGTAAGCTCAATGGTCGATTACGAGCCTCGCCACATGTTGATTGCACGACGGCTTTCGGCACTCTCGAACACGCTCAGCGAAGCCGCTCGTCTCGTCGGCCTGAGCGACCAGAAACGCGTTGCGATTCTCCACGATCGCGTTCATGCAGTACGGGTGCTTCGCCTCGTCAAGAAGGTCTAGGGTGACGGAAGCACGCGGGTTGTTGCCACACAACGGCGCGTGCTTCCGTCCCCCAGCGCCCGTCGTCTCTCCAGCGAGACGGGCAGTCGCATCCTGCGCGAAGTCCATGAGTCCCTACGGATGGCTACCCCGATCAAGACTCTTGGCGATTGTGACACGAGCTGGCGACTCGTGCCCTCGCTCGTCTGAATAGCCCTCCGAGGTTGCATGGTCCCCAGTTGGCGCTTCAGTGGCCGATTCCGTCGAGGGTGCAAGCCTCGGCGAACCGTCCGTGGCGCTACATGCCCCGGGTTAGGGAGCCAAGCGCTCGTTGGCGCAGCATCGCTTGGTTGATACGGCGTGGATTCCTCCGCCGGGGTAGCAGACCCGGCATCAGTCTCCGTGGCGCCATCGTCGAAGACGGCGCGCATCGTCGTATCGCCCGCGCTCGCGCGCTCAGTGTTCACGGCCGGAGTGCATGCTCCGGCCGCAACACTTTCACCGGTCTTCTCGGATGCCTCCTCGTCCCCCGGTGCCATCGTCGGCTCTGGAGTAGAACCGCGAACTTCTCCGACGGGCGCAGCGCTCAAATCGATAGAGACGCTCGTGTCCATACCCGCGCTATTCAGCGATGCGCGAAACCGCGGTGTTGGAGAATGCGCCATTGAGCCCTACACATGTCGTCCTTCCGGTATGACTGATTCGCGATTTGATTTCCAATCGATGCCGGCGGGAAACGGGTAAGTCGGCGCGAGCACGCCCCGGTCCTAACCGGCAGAAACGGGCAAACTTCGTTAGAAGCGGGAAGAAGTTCGGCAGAAACGGGTAATGGAGCGATTGTGCTCGGATTTGTGCATAATCAATCCGTGATGGAAATCTCATCGGAATTATTGTTGCCCGTTTCTGCCGCGAAGTTTTTCGACGGACTTCTGCAGCGCGAGTAGGCGTTCGCTAACCATATTCCTGCTCGATCGCTGCCTCGAGGGAGGGCGGTACCCTGGTGCGGACGAGCGCCGCTCTGTCTCGCTGAGTTCAGGACGGAGGTGCGCTCATTCCATCCGCTGCGCACGGATCGTCGCCGGTTTGTTGCGCGCTGACGCGCGTGGCTGAGGATTGTCGTTCGGCGGATGAATTCGCTCACTGCGGGTTTGTGCCTAACGACGCGCTGTTGTGAATTCGGCGTGGCGCGCCCAGGCGAAATCGCGCGACTTATGTCGGGCAATTCTGAGCATGTTGAACTGACCCTGCATCGTTCAGGGGGCAGGAGGCGTCTCCTTGCACGCTCTCTGCACTGCGCTCCGGGATGGTCTCACGATGCACGCGCTGTTCAGATTCGTCCATCACGGGGTGCGTCGTCGGTGCACTCCCGGGCCCGCGCGCATCCTCGAGATTGCACCGCGTGCGCATCGCCTCGTAGAATGGAAATGCTGCTCACGCGCGGTCTTGACCACGTTCGCGGGCACCTGCACGTGCCGTGTTTACGGCCGTTCCGCTGTACGGACGCCCTGATGGAATGGCTAAAGCAATCCTGGAAGTCCGCAGGCTTCGCTTCGTCCGATGACCTGGCGCGGCGGATCAACGCGCCGGAGCGCTACAACGACATCAAGCCGCTCCAAGACCGATCGCTCGGCAACAATTTGCGTGCGCTGAGCCGTGGTGAACGACTCGCGTGGTGGCGCAAACAGCCTGCGCTCTTGGATGCGCTCGCGGAGGCGATCAAGACCACGAGTGCGGAGCTCCGCGAGCGGCTGTTTCGCGGCGCTCGTGCGCCTGCCGGCGACGATGTGGAGCCCGAGCGAGTCCGCGTTGCTGCGCTCGGTTCGTTTCGACCGCTCAAGTTGCGTGACGAGGACCTGCCGCAGGGGATTCCCGGTCTCGTGACGCGGCCGGCCACGTGGAGGCGCCTGTGGTGGCGCAGCTTCGATGGCGAGGCACGGACGCTCGCCGGTCGCTGGCTCGCCGCCCGTCGGATGGCGACCGTGATCACGGCGTCGACCTGGGAACGGGCTCGACGGCGACTGCCTGAGCGGGGGCGCGTGCTCGTGCTCATCGACGGTGTCGAGAACGGTGAGCTCGACTGGGCGGCGCTCGCCGATGATCGCGTCCTCGACGATCTTCAGGTCTGTATCGCGGCGTGCTTTCCACCCGATCCCCGCGCGGTACTGCACGCCGTCCCCGGTCGCGCCCTGGAGTGGACCTTGGTACAGGCTGATTCGCGGGCAACGGACACCTGGCAGGTGGTCGAATCCGTACCCGGGGGACTGTGGCTGGCAGAGGTTCTTCGCTGGGCTGTCGCGCGGCTTCCGAAGCAGAGTCGCGTGGCGCTCAGCGTGCTCGAGGCGTTGATCGCGGACCTTGGTCTCAGGGCGCTGTTCGCCGGCCCGTGTGACGCCCTCGACTTCGTGGGCTTCGTCACCGCGCTCGGCGTTCGGGAGCGGCCGTTGACGGGCTGTAGAAAGTCGTGGGCGCTGGCTCGTTTCGAGGCGCAGCTCGGCCTGCTGCGGGCGGATCAGAGAGCGGCGCGTGCTCTGCTCGAAAACCAGCTCGGCGAACTCGTGGTCGGTCTTGTTGTTCAGGCTGTGCAGCACTCCCAGTCCGGATGGATGCTTGGACAGGAGCGCGCGATCTGGCTGAAGCTCATCCAGTCGGCAGCCGCTACGTCCACGGACCTCGTGACCGCCGGCGAGATACTCGCCCAGGCTGACGGTGACCTGCCGGCCGATCGTGTCGCCGAGGTTCGGCGCGCGATTCAGCCCGATCGAGGACGTCTCGTCGACGCGCTGCTACGGGCTCGAGTCCTACATGACTCGGAAGACGGTCGTTCGCTACGGCTCCAACCGGCATGGGCAGGGCAGCTCATCTACGCGGTCTCGATCGACCCTGTTCTCGACGAGCGCGTAGCGAAGATCGGCGCCGCGGTTCTCCAACCGCATCTCGTCGAGCCGCTGCTCGACTGCATGATCGAGCGACTGCTCCGGCGGGAGACGAATTGGGCGGAGCGCGTGCTGAATCTGTGGGGCCGCTTCGATGATGTCCGGCACGTCGCCGCTTGTGAGCTGGTGGCATGCGCGATCGGGGTTGTGGCCGTGACGAGCTCGAGACCCCCAGAGCCGCTGATGTCCGCGGCGCTGTCGGTGCTGCGCGCGACTCTGTTTCTCGCGTCTATCGGCAACTACGCGTTTGTTGTCCCGATTGCTGGTTCGACGAGTTCGCGTCACAATCTCGAGGGCGCGCTCGGCTGGTTCGCGCGTCATGTTCTGCGACACGAGGTTGAGGGTGCGAGGCTCACAGCTCATGACGCTCGAGGAAGCGAAGATGGCCTCTTCCGTAGCGGCGACATCGTCCCGGTCCTGGAATGCCTCTCGTCAGGCGAGCACCTCATTCGCGACGTGTACCGCTACGGCCCGCGACTCATCGACGACACCACAATCGCGGAGGATTGCGGATGGCTCGGGCAGGTGCCACCACTCCGGCCAGCGCTGCTGTTCATCGCCGCGAAACGAGAGCCGAAGGGCGCGGGGGGAGTGCTCTCCACGCTCGTGGGACGCGATCGTTTCTGGTCTCCGGAACTCTTTCGGGGCATCGTATGCCTGGGGCAGTGGTCCGGCCTCGAGCACGAAGATCTCCTCAGCGTGCTCTGGGACGTCTGGGCGCGTTCCGAGGTACCGGAACTGCGACCACCCCTGACGTGGGTCAATACGAACGCGGACGCGGCGCGAGGGCTCTGGCGCTTTGGTAGCGCTGAGGCGAAGAAGCCGTTTCTGAGGGCGCTCGCCCAGCGATCCGTCGTGGACCCAAGGGTGCTCGAGTTCCTCGACAATTCGGACTGGACGCACCTGATCAGGATGTTCTGTCGTGGCGATCCAAACGCGATCACGTGGGGGGAGGAGCTCCGCTCGGCCGAATTTTGGGCGGCCGTTCCCGACCCTGTGCTTCCCGATCTGCTGCACGAGCTTCGCTTGGCTCTGGAGTTCACCCCCGCGGGGCTCGAGAGCGCGTGGCGCCGGGTGCCAGAGCTAATGCTCGAGAAGTTTGGCGTGAAGCACATCTCGGCGGCGTCACGGACAGACGCTCCGCGAATCCTCGAGTACTTCGAACGTGATGACCGGACGCGCGGCTTCGCTGATGAGGATCGTGCCGCGCTGCTCGTGTGGACAGGTTCGCTGCTGGACAGTGACGACGCGATCTCCGACAGAGCGCTACGGCTTCAGAAGTACGTCATCTTCGGATGCTGGGATGAGTCGCTGGGACTCAGCAGCGGTTCAGATCAGGAACGAGATGACGCCCAAGTCGTTGGCGTGGTTCCCGGCGTAAAGTCGAAGCGCGTCGGCACGATCGGCAAGAAGCGCACTCAGAGATCCCGACGAAGGAGAGGCAAGAAGGGTAGTCACGGTCGTTGATAGTTGGGCGGGTCTATCCCCGCGACCGCGGGGCCCTGCTCCAAACGCGACTTTGTGTCCGCGGTTCCATCCCCGCGACCGCGGCCGGCCCCGGCTGACTCCTGCCCCCCGGGAGCAGCGCCGGAAACATGTCCCGTAGCACCGCGGGGGAGCCGTATCGGCGGAACTCACCGATTGCGACGACGCGGGTCCATCCCCGCGACCGCGGGGGAGCCCTGCCCCCCGGCGTGGGCCGCTCGATGCTGGGTCCATCCCGACCGCGGGAGCCTATCTATTCAGCAAGACGGTAAATCGCCGTAGGGTCCATCCGCGACCGCGGGGGCCTCTCCACGCTAGTCAGCGATCGCGTGATCTCGAGGCCTCGGTCCATCCCGCGACCGCAGGGCCAGAAGAACCTCGATCCATGGCCGCGAAGAGGGTCCATCCCGCGACCGCGGGAGCCCTGGCGAACAGACCTCGGCGCGGGAGCCGGGTCCCATCCCCGCGACGCAGGGCCCTAACGAAAAACGACCCGAAACCAGCGATGGGTCATCCCGCGACCGCGGGGCCTGAACAACGCCTTACCTCAACGCCGCGAAGCAGCGCGGTCCATCCACGACCGCGGGGCCCAGCGATAGCTCTTTAAGCACGCCCCCAGCCCCACGGTCCATCCCGCGACCGCGGGGGCCGATGTCGACCGGCCGGACGGCGCCAGGTACGGTCATCCCGACCGCGGGGAGCCGTAACAGTCGCGCGTCGTCAGCTCGGCGATCGGGGTCATCCCGCGACCGCGGGGGGAGCCGTCGACAGAGACGACGGGAGGGCGCAAGTGGGGTCCATCCCGCGACCGCGGGGGCCGTCGTGGGCAGAAGGTAGCTGGCGAAGGCGGGGAAGGTCCATCCCGCGACCGCGGGGGAACCAGAATGACGGCGACGAAGTCGATCGGCGGGGTCCATCCCGCGACCGCGGGGAGCCTCCGACCGGACCGTGTACTGGAGAATCGCGGCTTGGGGTCCATCCACGCGACCGCCGGGGAGCCATCGCGCCTACAGCGAGACGGCGCTCATTTGTGATCCATCCGCGACCGCGGGGGAGCCTGCTGGATAGCAATGGTAGCCCAACATCCGTAGGGGTCCATCCCCTGGGGACAGCTCGGTCATGTCAGGTCCATCCCGCGACCGCAGGGCCGGACTTGATCACTCTGAAGTGAGCGACGACTACAGTCCATCCCGCGACCATAGAGGGCCCGCTCAGTTGGCGCGATCGTTACCGTTGAAGGGGGTCCATCCCGCGACCGCAGAGGCCGCAGCCGAAGCCTGAGCGCCGCCCGCGCGTCTGCAGTCCATCCCGCGACCGCCCCAGAGGCCGAGTTCTTGCGGCGTCAAAGTGGGCCGACGACGGTCATCCCGCGACCGCGGGGGCCGATGCAACCGCTGGATCATTAGCGGCCTTAGGTCCATCCGCGACCAGTCCATCCCGCGACCGCGGGGAGCCCACGTCGCTCTCATCAGGCCCAAAAGCGCAGTCCATCCCGCGACCGCGGGGAGCCAGGTCCGGCTTATCGGCAACCAACGCGGGCTCCGGGTCCATCCCGCGACCGCGGGGGAGCCGGAATGAGCGGAAGGAACGCGTCGCGCGATTCCGGTCCATCCCGCGACCGCGGGGGCCAACCCGGGTTAAGCGCGACCCTGGGGACGCTCAGGGGGAGCCCCGGCGGCACAACCGTGCCGTCTCGCCGTGCGGGTCCATCCCGACCGCGAGGGGCTGATGGCCGAGAGCATGACCGAGCGGACCAGGGGTCCATCCATCCCCCGCGGGAGCCGTCGGCGTCGCGCGCTCCGTGATCAGCGGGAGCGGTCCATCCCGCGACCGCGCGGGGGGAGCCACAGGAACAAGACCGCGCGTGTCCCACGTGCGTGGGGTCCATCCCCGCGACGCGGGGCCGTAACGTCTCGCGCCGCTTCGTCTTCCACCGGGTCCATCCCGCGCGACCGCGGGGGAGCCACGCTCAATCGGTGCGCGAAACTCAGGGCCTCAGGTCCATCCCCCGCGACCGCCGCAGGGGGAGCCACTCGGACCGCCGACCACCGCCGAGACCGCCGCGGTCCATCCCGCGACCGCGGGGGGCCTACTCCTCGCGGGCCCACTTCACGCCGCGGCCGGGGTCCATCCCGCGACGCGGGGCCTCCGTGTAGACATCGTGGACATGCGCTCTCACGGGTCCATCCCGCGACCGCGGGGGCCTCTTGGTGGCGGAACAAGATCCGCCCCTCTGGCGGGGTCCGCCCGCGACCGCGGGGGCCAAAAACAACATTTTTGCGCGGCGCTCGTCAGGGTCCATCCCCGCGACCGCGAGGAAACCATCGCCGCCGAATGGACAGCGATGACGACAGCAGTCCATCCCCGCGACCGCGGGGAATGGCAATGCCGCTGCTGCAGCAGACAGGCGCCGGGTCCGCGACGTCCGCGCTGCAACGCGTGGGCGCAGTCCATCCCACGACCGCGGGGGCCAGCCACGGAACGACGACTTCTCAGGCGCCAGGTCCATCCCCGCGACCGCAGGGAGCCGCCAGACCGAAGGCTCGATCGCTACAACGCGGGTCCATCCCCCGCGACCGCGGGGGCCCCGTCGGCGTCCGTTCTTGAACCCCTCGAGGCGGTCCATCCGCGACCGCGGGGGGCCGTCTGCAACGACCATGACGTCGATCGTGCGGGTCCATCCCGCGACCGCAGAGCCAAGCAGTGGTCTCCGCGCCGCCGGGCACACCGCTGAGCGTCGTGAGTCCATCCCGCGACCGCGGGGGAGCCGGAAGCGAGAACGCGGCCAGCGTGGGCCAACTGTGCAGTCCATCCCGCGACCGCGGGAGCCAACTGAGCGCGCGGGCGTGCTCCGGGGGTGACAGGTCCATCGCGACCGCGGGAGCCAAGTCGGCTTAGTCACCGATCGAGATGAGGAGGGTCCATCCCGCGACGCGAAGGCCACGTTCTGCGCAGGCTGGATCGCTGCCGCAAGAGATTATCCCGCGACCGCGGGGGGCCAGCATACGCGCACGCGCTCGAGAGGCCGTGGGGGTCCATCCCGCGACCGCGGGGAGCCAGCGGGCAGGACGCTACAGCTCAAAAAGTTTGGGTCCATCCCGCGACCGCAGGGGGAGCCCAGTGCTGCTAGTGGTCGATGACCTCGGAGACCAGATGCATCCCGCGATGACCGCGAGGAGCCGCCGATATGGCGGCCATGTACGGAGCCAGTCGAGGGTCCATCCCGCGACCGCGGGGAGCCGCCGTGTAGCACCGACGCAAGACCTCATTTCGGTCCATCCCCGCGACCGCAGAGGCCAAAAAAGCTACCTCTGGGACAGAGAGCAGTGCGAGCGCCGGTCCATCCCGCGACCGCGGGGAGCCTGGAAGCGCTCGGAACGCCCGGTCTATGACCGTGGGTGTCGACGCTCATCAGAAACCGCGGGAATCTGATCGCGGGAATTTGAACGCCGGAATTTGGATACCAAGGCCCGCGGGCGAGCGCACGGATCCCGCCGCGGCGACCGCAGCTCGATCGGCGTAGCGGATTTGGAGTCCTCGGAGCGTAGAGGTACGCGACGGAGGCGCCAAGAAATGGCGAAGGCCGGCGGCAACCGACCTTCACGCGCCAAGAGTTGAGTTGTGATCGTCACCGGGGAGGGTGACGGCGCGAACGTGTCTCATCGGCGAGAGCGAGTCCAATTTTCGGCTTGGCGCGGAGCAGCGCCATCGAGAACGAGACCGCCGTCGGTGACCGGTACTTCACGTGCGGACGGTGTCGGGCCCTCGTAGCGATTTGCCGGCGATGTGACCGAGGGAACCTGTATTGCAGCACGGCGTGCTCGAGCGCAGCGACGCGATTCGCGGCGGGCCAGCAATCGGCGGTACCGGCGGAGCCCGCCGGGGCGACAAAACCACCGAGGCGGCAGCGACGCTACCGACAACGACAGCGAGCGCGAGAAAGCGTGACGGACCACGGTTCACCTCGAGCGGCCGTGGCGGCAGAGGTGATCGAAACCCGCGGTGGAGCTCGACACGGTGTCGGCGTGCGCGGGGATCAGGGACGAACGAGATGAATCAAGCGACATGGAGTGTCGTGCTGTCGTTTGGAGCGAGCGGCGTGAAGCTGCTGGTCCAGGACGACGGGGACGACGTGCTGAAAGCGATGCTGCCGGGGAACGTCGGCCATCCGCGGGCGCTGGTGACGGTGCTCGAGGGCCTCGCGCTGTGGAGCGGGAGCCGGGTCTGCGCTGCTGCGTTTGTGGACGAACCGGGAGCGGGCTGCTTCGACCGGGTTTTCTTCGGGAGCGGGCCCGCCGGACCCGAGAGCCCGCTGATCGAGTTCGACGTACAGGCGCCACGACCGTGCCGCCGCCGCTATCGGCGGCTGAGCGGCGTCGGTGACTTTCGCCAGCTCCGGCTGCTGGAGGGTGGACGATGAAGGTCAGCGCAGAGATGGAGGCGGAGATCGTGCGGCTGTTTCATGCCGAGAAGTGGAAGGTCGGCACGATCGCCACGCAGCTGCAGATCCATCACGGGGTCGTGCGGCGTGTGCTCACCCGGGGTGGCCTACCGACGCCGAAGCTGGCGCCGCGGGTCACGGTGCTCGACCCCTACCGGGGCTTCATGCGGACGGTGCTGGAGCGCTACCCGACGCTGCGGGCGAGCCGGCTGTACCACATGCTGCGCGAGCGCGGGTACACGGGCAGCGAGCCGTGCGTGCGACGGGCCGTGGCGACGATGCGCCCGCGGCCGCGCGGCGAGGCCTACCTGCGCCTGTCGACGCTGCCCGGAGAGCAAGGTCAGGTCGACTGGGCGCACTTCGGCACGATGCAGATCGGGCGGGCCTCCCGGGCGCTGCTGGCGTTTGTGATGGTGCTGAGCTGGTCACGGATGATCTTCGTGCGGTTCTTTCTGGGCGATCGCTTCCTGGAAAGGTTATGTCAGACCTTCCAGGGCCTTCGCCCCGGCGAAAGCATCCGCGAAACTGCTGCCGACCGCCTCAAAAGAGCGCGGTGCTCGAGCGCCAGGGCGACGCGATCCGCTTCCACCCCACGCTGCTCGAGCTCGCCGCGCACTACCGCTACGCGCCCAAGCCGTGCGCGCCGGGACGCGGAAACGAGAAGGGCCGCGTCGAGCGGGCGATCCGCTACATCCGGGAGTCGTTCTTCGCCGCGCGCGAATTCGGCACCCTCGACGACTCAACGCGCACGCGCGCGCCTGGTGCGAGGGGCTCGCCGCCGATCGGCGCTGGCCCGAGGACCACAAGCGACGCGTCCGCGACGTCTTCGCCGAGGAGCGGTCGCGGCTGCTCGAGCTGCCCGAGGTGCCCTTTCCCGCCGAGGAGGTCGTGCCGGTCTCGGTGGGCAAGACGCCCTACGCTCGCTTCGACCTCAACGACTACTCGGTCCCGCACACCTACGCCCGCCGCGATCTGGTCTGCGTCGCCAGCATCGAGCGCGTGCGCCTGTGCGACGGCGCGACCGTCGTCGCGGACCACGAGCGCTGCTACAGCCGCGGCGAGCGACTCGAGGACCCGGCGCACATCGAGGCGCTCGCCGCCCAGAAACGCAACGCGCGGCAGTCTCGCGGCATGGGGCGCCTGCACCACGCCGCGCCCAAGAGCCGAGCGTTTCTCGTGCTCGCCGGCGAGCGCGGCTGCAACCTCGGCTCGATCACCGCGCAGCTGCTCGGCCTGCTCGATGAGTATGGCGCCCGCGATCTCGACCTCGCGCTCGGCGAGGTCCACGAGCGCGGCGTCGTCCACATCCCCGCCGTCCGCCAGCTGCTCGAGCAGCGTCGCCACGCCCGCGGGCTCGCGCCGCCGCTCGCCGTGCACCTGCCGGCGGATCCGCGCGTCCGCGACCTGGTCGTGACGCCACACGCGCTCACGACCTACGACGCGCTCACGAGCGACGGAGAGGAGGCCGACGATGACCACGGATCGTGACGAGATGCTCCGCCGGACGCGGCTGCTACGCCTGTGGGGCCTCGTGGCCCGCTGGGACGAGGTCAAGGCTGAACCTTGGCTGGAACCGTTGCTCGACGCTGAGGAGCGCGAACAGAAACGGAGGAGCCTCGAGCGCCGCATCAGCAGCGCCAAGCTCGGCAGCTTCAAGCCGATGGCCGACTTCGACTGGGACCACCCGCGCAAGATCGACCGCGCGCTCATCGAGGAGCTCTTCACCCTCGAATTCCTCCTCGAGCCCGCGAGCGCGGTGATCTTCGGCGCGAACGGCCTGGGCAAGACCATGATCGCCCAGAACCTCTGTCACCACGCCGTCATGAACGGCCACACCGTGCTCTTCACCAGCGCCAGCGAGATGCTCAACGAGCTCGCCGCGCAGGACGGCGCCGCGGCGCTCAAACGCAAGCTCCGCAAGTACACCCAGCCCGACCTCCTCGGACTCGATGAGGTCGGCTACCTGTCCTACGACAACCGTCACGCCGACCTCCTCTTCGAGGTCGTCTCCCGCCGCTACCAGGAGCAGAACGCGATCGTCCTGACCACCAATCGGCCCTTCGGGGAGTGGAGCGAGGTCTTTCCCAACGCATCCTGCGTCGTCACGCTCGTCGACCGCCTCTGTCATCGCGCCGAGATCGTGGCGATCGAGGGCGACTCGTACCGCGTCAAGGAGGCCAAGGAGCGCGCGGCGAAGCGCCGCGCCTCGAGGCACTCAGGGCAAGAAGAAGACCGCGAAGTCGCGGCCGAAGAAGTCAGGCAAGCTGAGCTTCGACGCTACGCCGCCGCCGCCCTGGTCACGCCGTCCGCGTATGGGAAGCGCGGCTGATCGTCGTGAGGCGCGCAATTGCCGTCCCAGATTCCCGCTCCGCGAATTGATTTCCGCCTTCTCGTGCTCAAATTCGGCGCCAAATTCGCGAGATCGTGATCGTCAACACCGTGGGTCCATCCCGCGACCGCGGGGGGAGCCGCGCTCGTGCGCAGGCGCCGTGGATCTCAGATTGCATCCGACCGCGAGGCCATCCTCAGGACGTGCTCGAGGAGAACGGCGAGGGTCCATCCCGCGACCGCGGGAGCCAACCTTCGGACGACCGGAAGCGATCGGTGAGGACGTACGGTCCATCCCGCGACCGCGGGGACCCGACGAAGGTGCCGACGTTGGTGATGCGTGATCGAGGTCCATCCCGCGACCGCAGGGGAGCCAAATGTTGTCAGCGCTCCCCGCCGGTGATGAGTCCATCCCGCGACCGCGGGGAACCCTGAACTGCGATCAGGGGCTCGTCTCATGATTGGGTCCATCCCCGCGACCGCAGGGGAGCCGCCAGGCCAGTCGGCTGGGTACTCGTGGACGAGGTCCATCCCGCGACCGCAGGGCCACCGACCGGGGAGCCCTCAGCGGGCAAGGGTCCATCCCCGCGACCGCGAGAGCCATCGCAGTGAAAGATCACGGCCCCGAACATCACAGGTCCATCCCGCGACCGCGGGGCCACGCCGCGCGCTCAGGCGCGGACGAGGACGTGATCGGTCCATCCCGCGACCGCGGGGGCCGATCGAGAAGAACCCCGCCTCGCCTCGCCAGCAGGGTCCATCCCGCGACCGCAGGGAGCCTTGCCAGTCCGTCGTAGAGCCTGGATCTGGATGGGTCCATCCCGCGACCGCGGGGGGAGCCGACTCTTGCGATGGGCTCGTCAACTGCCTGTCAGGTCCATCCGCGACCGCAGGGGCAACGTGGCCCGGCCTGGGTGCCTCGAGGAGCGGTCCATCCCCGCGACCGCGGGGGGAGCCCGCCGAACAACTGCTCACGAAGGTGATTTGGACGGTCCATCCCGCGACCGCGGGGGCCCATGTGCTCCTCACGTACTCCGCGAGGTGTGGGTCCATCCCGCGACCGCGGGGCCGCCACATGTCGCAGCAAGCGTCGTCGTGATGGGTTATCCCGCGACCGCGGGGAGCCAACCATGGATGCCAGGTGACCTTGGGGATAAGGGTCCATCCCGCGACCGCGGGGGCACTGCCGCACGCTCTTCAACCGTGGAAGTTCGACGGTCCATCCCCGCGACCGCGGGGAGCCAGGTTGAAGTCTGCGTCTGCGTCCATGCAGGTCCATCCCGCGACCGCGGGGGGGGAGCCGCTGATCGGACGCTGAACGTCACGGGTACAGGGTCCTCCGCGACCGCGGGGGAGCCAGTCAGTTCGTCCGGAAGCGCCGCGACGGTCCATCCCGCGACCGCCCAGGGGAGCCGACGTTACGCGACGGTCTACCTCGTAGGGGTCCATCCCGCGACCGCGGGGAGCCCTCGTCGGCCCGCGCGCGCGGGGACCTCCGGGGTCCATCCCGCGACCGGGGGAATAGAAAGAAGGGCAGAAAGCGCCAGGCGACGCCCGGTCCATCCCGCGACCGCGAAGACCAGCGGCAACCGGATCTTCTACTGCTGCAGGGACGATTACCCATCCCGCGACCGCGGGGACCCGCTCTTCTCTTCTACTCGTGACCTCAAGCTCGGCAAGGGTCCGCCCGCGACCGCAGAGGAGCCAGCGCAGCGGGAAAGTAGCCGTCGCCATCGCCTCCAGGTCCATCCGCGACCAGATCAAAGGGCCGTCGCTGGGTCCATCCCGCGACCGCGGGGAGCCCAGGCTGATCTCCTGGCAGTCGGACCAAATCGAAGGTCCATCCCGCGACCGCGGGGAGCCCCTCGGGATCGGCACGAAGCGCGAGCGCGGGGTCCATCCCCGCGACCGCGGGGGGCCCCCACGTCTCGCCGACGATGAGCGCGGCGACCAGGGTCCATCCCCGCGACCGCGGGGGGAGCCCTGAGGATAGCGACGGGAACGCCATCAGCATGGGTCCATCCCCGCGACCGCGGGGGAGCCCGCGACCTCATATGAGCACGATCAAAGCGGGTCCATCCCGCGACCGCAGGGGAGCCAGAATGAGTCCTTGGTTGCGGGGATCTCGATGAGGTCCATCCCGCGACCGCGGGGAAACCATCGAGGTGGATCGAACGCGCGATCAGGGTCCATCACGCGACCGCAGGGCCAGATCGTGCAGGTATCTGCTCGGCCGCGGAGTCCCATCCCGCGACCGCAGGGGGAGCACCGAGCAGTCCTGAATCAGGCCGCTTCCGCGGGGCGGTGCATCCCGCGACCGCGGGGGAGCCTCCTCGATCAGCTGCGGCAACGGCGACCACAAGTTCCATCCCGCGACCGCGGGGAGCCGGCAGGATGCCGGCGCAAGGTGCGCGATTGTGCGGTCCATCCCCGCGACCGCAGGGGGCCTGTGCTCATGTCTGTCGACTTGAACCAGGCAGATTCCCATCCCACGCGACCGCGGGGGCCCGCACTATCGCCATCGGCCGGGGCTCCCCCTCAGGTCCATCCCGCGACCGCGGGGAGCCTGTTCGCCTCCAACGACCGACTCGCGCGGGTCCCGTCCCGCGACCGCCCGAAGAGCCGTGACCAGCTGCCGACGCGGACGAGCACCGGTCCATCCCGCGCGACCGCGAGAATGAAACCCACCAGAGGCGTTGCCGTTCGTAATAGATTATCCCGCGACCTGGGGGGCCCTTTATGTTCTAGCGTGACGCGGACATGGGTCCATCCCGCGACCGCAGAGGCCAGTGGCGCCATGAAGGACTACCTCATCCTCCGGGTCCATCCCGCGACCGCGAAGACCAACTAGAAAAATGCGCAATAATCCGTAGGGTCCATCCCGCGACCGCGGGGGAGCCTATCGGCGTTCATGGGCGGGCGAAGCTGGGGTCCATCCCCGCGACCGCGGAGCCATCTTTCAAGCGCGGTGCGAGGATCGAAGGTCCATCCCCGCGACCCGCCGGGAGCCCTGGGGCGCGGTGTTGGAGCGCTCCGGGACGGGTCCCATCCCGCGACCGCAGGGGCCCGTCGTCACCTCCCTCGGGAGCCCGCAGCACCCGGGGTCCATCCCGCGACCGCAGGGCTGTCATCGAGCGCGCGCGCGACCGGCCAGTCACGGTCCATCCCGCGATCGCAGGAGCCCGACGCTCCATGTCATGGAAGCTGTGGTGCCAAGGTGCATCCCCCGCGACCGCGGGGGGGCCAAACCGGGAGCGGTGACGCAGATTATGGTAAGTCCATCCCGCGACCGCGGGGAGCCGTCGTAGTGGTTCCAGGGTGCTTGCAGACGCGCAGGGTCCATCCCGCGACCGCGGGGGAGCCGATGTCGCCATGTCCCGCTCGCGCTCGAGTCCGGGGTCCATCCCGCGACCGCAGGGAGCCATCCTGCGACCGCTCCCGCTCTCCCAGACGAAGTCCATCCCCGCGACCGCGGGGAGCCTTGAACGACCTCGACAGGCGCGCGGCCGCGGCCAGAGTCCATCCCGCGACCGCAGGGCCTCTGCGGACCCGCGCAGTTTGGGCCTCTCGTCGGTACGATCACCCGGCTTATCCTCCAAACGTCCGTGATCACCGGCGACACAAGCCTCAAATCGTGTTCATCCCTCTGTGGTTATCAGCCACGCGCGGAAACTTTAACCCTCCGCACATGCATCCAGCGCGGTGATGCCGCAAGGTATCAACACGCTCGCAGCACACGGCGTTCGAACGCCGCGTTATGCGCCGCGAAAAACCACACCCCCTCCACCAGCGGCCTCACTGAGCGCCAGACCGCCGCGAACGGACGTGCCCCCGCGACCGTCTCCGGACCGATTCCGTGGAGCGACACGAAATCGAAGCTCGTCCCCGGCGGAGGTCGGATCAGCGTCTCGTGCTCGCCCACCACCGCCCGTACTCGACGCGCACAACGCCCACCGAGATCGCCGACCCCGGATCCCGACTCGCTGTCTCAAAATCGATCGCGGCGAACGTCGGCGCTCTCATGTCTCTTCGGACTCCCGCGGCGCTCGACGGACCAGCACCATCCCGTCGTACTCGACTACTTCGCGCGGCGGCACGCCCAGCGTGCGCAGTCCCAGTCCTCCAGGCTCGCGCTTGCTCGGCCACGTCATCACCACCGAGCCCTCGTCCACATGTCCGAACCACTCATCGAGCACCGACCACACCTGCCCCCGCACGCGCTCGTTCATGTGCGGCGACGTGAACACCCCCGGCGCCACCTCGCACATGCACGACGCCAGGAAGCCGCGGAAGCGATCAGGAAGCGCTCGCGTCACGATCACCGTCATCGCCATCGTGGTCGAACAACTCCTTGATCCGATCGATCATCTTCACCACGAGCGTCTGCTCGCGGAACACCTTCCCCGCGATCCGACGGACCGAGCGCTCCAGCGGCACCCTCGGTCCCTCGTCAGACTGCTGCTTGCGAACCGCCGCGAACGCGATCGGCAGCGTCACCGTATCCCGGAACAGATCCGCGATATCCAGCGCGAACGCCTGCCCCGAGTCCTCGTGGATAAACCCGAGCTGCGCGATCGTCCCCGTCGCCACCACCGCGAGCTGGGCCGCAGCCAGCACCGCCACGGACGCGTGGTTGATCGCCTGATTCGACAGATCCGCGCCCATCGGATCCCGGCGATCGTAGCGACGTCCCCGCCACGTCACCCCGTAGCGCTGCGCGAGCAGCTTGTAGGTCGCCTTCATCCGCGCCCCCTCGATCCCGCGCAGCACCGTGATGTCATCCTCCGGCAACACCTCACCGAGGCGCCACGCGTACATGCGCCGCGCCACCGCGAGTCGACGCGCCGGATCAGCCCAGACCTCCACCTGCCTACGAGCTCGACGCGACTGATCCGGCGGCGCCGGAAAGCTCGCGTACAGCCGCACCCCGTCCGAACCGACCATCGCCAGGCCCGTGCCGTGCCGCGCGAGGATCCGCGCCGCGTCATGGCTCACCGTCGTCCCGGGCCCAAGGAAGATCAGCGAGACGGCTTGGTGCGGGATCGCGTATGTCCCCGCCGCCATGCTCTCGTAGCCAGCCGTCGTGAACTGAACCGTACCGTCCTCGGTCGCCAGTCGCCCGCGCTCGAGCCACATCAGCCCGTGTCGGTCCCGGTGCGGGATCCTGGCGCTGGCGAGCCCGAGCCGTCCCTTCAGCACGGGCGCCTCGATTGAAACGGCGAAATATCCCCGCAACCACGGGGGAGCCTTTGAGCCGTAGAGTCAATCCGGGCCATCCCCGTATGGCCGGGGGAGTGGGCCCTGTCGAAACAGGGCCCAGAGCCCCCTAGGCCCTCCTCTTGATCACACGCATCAGAATCACTTCCCTGCTGACGGGTTGCCCGTGGGGAATCGTTCAGGTACGAGTGTCGTTGACGAAGACAACACGAACCCCACAGCGAATCTCGGTTGGCGAGTTCGTTGTGGGGTTTACTCATGAACCGTTGTACAGTCAAGTAACGATTGTCTCTAATAATCAAATGGGTCGAAGCAGCAGCATCCCAAACCCGAACCCCCGATGCCGCCCGACGCCCCGGCGGAGCAGCGCCGCGAAGGGCTCCGCCGCCGTCACCTCGAGCGCTCCTCGAAACGTCACGTCCGGCTTCCGCTTCAGCCGCGCCTTGCGCTCATCTCCCTGCGTCCGGCGCGTCAGCTCCGTCAGCTGGAACCGCTCCACCCGCGCCTCGAGCAGCGTGGCGCCCTCGCTACGGATGAACTGCTGCTCCAACCACGCCTTGTAGACAGCCTCTCGATCGACGTCCTGCTCCTTGCCGACCCGCCAGCACTCCGCCAGGAACGCGTCGACCTCGGCGTCCTTCCGCTCGAGCGGACTATGTCTCGCTCCCCGTACCACCGGACACGCCCGGACCTCAAAGCCCACCCGCGTCCCGACCGGCCACGAACTCGGCATCGGCTTGCTCTTTACATCCTCCCACCGACATAGCGCGAACAGCTCCGGCATGGCGAAGCGCTCCGCCAGCTCGCGCAGGCCCGCGTCCGGCACGTCCCCGTAGGCGAGCAGCTGCGTGTACCGTCGGTCCTGCCCCGTCACCGCGAAGGGAGCCGGCGCCTGCTCGCCAAACAGCTCCCCGAGCGCGCAGTGCACGAGATACCCCACGTCCAAGCTGCGCGACGGCAGCCGCCGCCGCTTCCCCAGCTCAAACAGCCGCCGCGTCTCGAGCTCGAGCCGCGTCATGTACAGGGTCGACTCACTCACCGGCATGTCCCTCCGGCAACTTGAAATCCTTCATGTAGACGAACCGCCGACCCACGTGCAGCTGGTTACGCCAGTCGTCACGGCGATCGGTGAGCGCGAAGCGGTGCGCCCCCTCGGTCTCGGCGTCGTCCTCTGGCCACCACACGCGCGCTCGCTCCCTCGCGCGCCACCTCGGCAGCGAGCACCGCCTCCCGCAGCGTCGCCGCCCGCGCGCGCGCCTGCTTCGACACGAGCGGCGCCGACGGGATGCAGCTCTTTCGCCCGAGGAACAGCGGCCGCGCTGGCATCCGCAGCGCTCGCTCGAGCGCGTCGATCGTCGGCTCCTCGTCGGCGGGCATCACCGTCAGCGCCACCGTGAACACGCTGTCCACGAGGAAGTGCCGATAGCGCTGGTGCGTACCGTAGCGCGCCTCGCTGCCGCCGCTGCGCGTCTCCACGTAGCCGCGCGTCGTCCAGGCGTGCTTGTCGTTCATGTGCGGCTGCCCGAGATCGACGGTCTGGTACTCGACCCGGGTCTCGCCGCCATGGTCGCGCCGCGCCGCGAAGCGCAGGCGCTCCTGCAGCGCCGACGTCTTGTCCGCGTCGCGGTGGTCGTAGCCCAGCGCGTTCGCCAGCAGCCCCGTCAACATCGACAGCGTCGGGCACGGCTCCGTGCGACCGATCGCGTCGACGGCCGTGCCGCCGAAGCTCATCATCGGCGCGTCGAGGCGCAAGAGCAGAACATCGAGCATCACGAGCCTCGCAGCGTGTCTGCGGCCCACTTGGCGAGGCCCGGGAGCGGCGAGCGCTGCGTCTCCGGGTCCAGCGCGGGTGACAAGTGCTCAATCGGCCCCATGCCGCAGGGCGGCGCTCTCCTTGACCCGCTACATCTGGTCAGGCCAGGCGTCAGGTGTCTGGTCGCCTTGTAGGTGTCCTCAAGCACATTTTGACCGTTCCCCACCGGCTTGAGGAACGCGTTGGCCAGCGTCCGCGGCTGCGCGTTCCCCCGCTCAACCATCACCCACTGCGCGTAGCTGTGCGGCGCGGTCGACCCGAGCTTCGCGCCCGGCGAGACCGTCGCGATCAGATGAACCAGCCGCCGCAGCACCTCCGCCGCCAGCTCCGATCGGTGCTCGATCCACTGCTCCCGCGGACACCCGCTCAGGTTCGAGACCAGCAGCGGCAGGTCCACGACCACGTAGCTGTAGTACAGCCCGGCGGTCAGCTCGACGTTGCCGATGTGACCGCTCCCCAGCGTGTCCTCCTGCTCCCGCAGCAGGTCATCGATGGCCGAGAAGTAGTCGCTCTCGGTCGACTCGGGGTGAACCGTGAACGCGTGCGCCACGTGCACGGCTGCGTCTGTCCGCGCGAGCAGGTCGCTCGTGACCATGCGCCCGAACATCGCCGCCTCGAGCCCCGCCGCGCACTGCAGCGCCTTCAAGTTATCCTTGCGCGCCTTGTCCTTCAGCCGCTCCTTGACCGCCTTCGCGGCCGCCTTCGCCAGAATGCGCTGGCGTCCTGATGTACCTGCCTCCGCGAAACAGGTACTCGAAAACCGGCAACCGCCCGGCACGTGCAGTCACCGTGGCGGCGCGCCTGGAGTCCTTTTGCTCTCTCTCCTTTACGCCTTCGCGCTGCTGCCGAGCACCTCATCCATGAGCGCGAGCGTCACCTCGTCCGCGACCTCCTCCTTGACCCCCTGATTGATCAACGGCTGACGGATCCGCAGATCGAAGGTCAAGCGCGAGCGCACCGACTCCCCGGGGTACGCGTCGATCCGGCTGAGCGCGTGCTCGCCGTCGTGCGTCCGCCAGTGTCGCTTCAGGCACTGCGACGACACGCGCGTGCGCGTCACCCCGCCGAGGGGCACGCGCTTCGCAAAGCCCACGTCGTCGCGGTTGAGCAGGCTCGCCGGGTAGGAGGTGAGCGCGTGGATCTGGATAAACTTGGGGGCAGACATGGTGCTGTTCACGACTCCGTGTCGGTTGCTTCTCCGCCACCGCGGCGGTTCTGGGTGTAGTAAAAATCGCGAGCGATCTGCCGGCGGATGCCGTCGGCGCTCGGGTGTCCGTCGCTGAGCAGGAGTAGCGCGACGTCGGCCCAGTCGACGTGCTGCCCCTTGCTCGACAATTGATGCGCGAGCGGTCGAACGAGCGCCCGGAGCGAATCCCCTTCGGCCCGCAGCAGCCGGAGCACGCGCGTCTCGTGGATGTCCGCGGACGCGAGCGCCCGCCCCAGCGCGGCCTTGTCACGGTGAAACGGGAGCAGGTGCGCGAGCCCCTCAAGGACCACGCCCCATCGCTCCAGCTCGTCGTCCCGCAGCTCTCGCTTGTAGGCGGGCTCGAGCGAGCGCACGACGATCCTCCAGAACGCTGGCCGGTTGATCCCGTCGCCGAGGCGACGAAGCTCAGCGCGTTCACCGACGCTGCGATCCGCGGCCAGCTCCTTAGCGAGCCCATGGATGACGTACACAGGCCACCCCGTGCGGTCAGGCGCCGGCGGGCTTTGCTCTTCAGAAGTCTCTTGCGTCATGGTCATCACTACGCGGCGTCTTCGGTAGAGGTGAAGGGGAGCACCCGCTTGCGCGCGCCGAAGAACAACAGCTCCGCGAGCGCGATGTTGAGACCGAGCAGGCCTCGAATTTTGAGGGATCTCGCTTCGCCCTGCGTGAACGCACACCTCGGTGGTGAGCTTACATACGTCCGGCTCATGCCAAACTCCGGGCGCAGGCGCTTAAGCGGAAGGCTTCCGCGACTCGATCGTCTCAAACAGGGTCAGCGAAGAACATGTCGTCTACACGACGATCGAAGCGGTCGAGCCATGGGCTCGCGCGCGTGTCGGTGTAGTTGATCTGGTCCCGCGCCGGTCCACCCTGGATCATGCACAGCAGCGCGGGCTTCAAGACCTTCCGGGCGGCGTTCCCCGCCGCCTCGACCTGGGCCTCCGAGCGCTCCGCGAAGCGACGCGCCTCACTCTTCCGAGCGAACAGTCCCTGCGACCGCTTCCCCGGCAGCGGCACGACCCGCTCATGGAAGCCCTCGGTCTTCCCCTGGCCACGAACCAGCGCGCGCGCGATGAGCACGGGACACTCTCCGTCCTCGGGTCTCGCCTCGAGCGCCGCCCCCCATTCCCATGTCTCGGAGAACAGGATGCGATGTAGATCCTTGTAGTGGAAGCCGCGGCTGGAGAGCGTGAGCGAGGCGCCGCGCGCCTTGTCGATCGGCGTCCAGATGTCACCGGTCGCGCCGCTGTGCTCCGTCAGATCGATACGCGACTTCTTCGAGCCAGCTGTCCGCGCGACCACACGATCGCCGTCACGAACCAAGCGGATCCGCCGGCAGACCTCGATGAAGAAGGGATCGAGCTGCTGGAGCCGCAGCTGCTCGGTCCCCTCCCACGGTCGCAACCATAGAAGCGGCGTGATCGTCGACTCGTACCCATAGCTCTCGATGAGCTCGTCACGTCGTTCGAGCCAGACCTGCGTATCGCGAACGAAGCGCGCTCCCCAGGTGAGATCCGGAGCCAGCGCGACGCACGGCCGGCTCGAGAACCCGCCGTTCATCCGCGCGACCCCGTAGTTGTCGCGCCCCGAGAAGCCCTCGGTGGTCTGCTTGCTCACCAGCGCCAGCATCCAGTGCTCTGGCGTCGCCTCGGTCGCGCGGGTCGCCTTGACGTCGAAGTTCTTGGCCGTGAGCAGCACGTCGAGCGCGTCGGGCGTCTCGATGGTGGTCTTGTAGGAATCGAGGGACCCCTTCTCGACCGGCGGCTGCATGAACGCGGGTTTTTCAAGATCGCCGCGCACCAGCGACCACGCGTCGGCGTCACCATCCGTCAGCGACAGCAGCAGCTCCGACCACGGCGCCGCGTCGATGGAGGCACCCGATGCATGGAGCGCCGACGCAGCGAGCTGCACGAGGAACGCGTGCCAGGCGTGGGCCTGATGGGGTTGCAGCGCGGGGAACTCGAGCGCCTCTCCGCGACTGAGTCCCGTGAGCACCTCGGGCAACGTCCTCGCGGCCACGCGGTCTCCCGCCAGCACATGGAGGAGTGGTTCGGTGAGGACGTTGAGTTCTGCCGTCGATGTCATGGCGAGTCGGGGCGGAGACCGAGACGATCGTAGACGAAGCATCGACCGCCGATGGTGAAACGTACAACCCCCGAACATTCTTCATCGGGCTCGATCGGATCCTCCGAAAAATCGAGTCCCTCGACGAAGTGCGATCGCAACGTAATTGCCTTTACACGTTTCTCGAAGGGGCTCGTCACTTCGCGAGTCCACCGAACAAGGCGATCATCGTCGCCGAGCCGCGTGGCGACCTTGGCGAGCGCGTCGCCTTCGGGGAACCCGAAAAAGCCGAAGTCCTCCTCGCGCTCGAGGAGATTCGCGCACGCGACTCGGTGCTCTGCGAGAGTGCGCCCGCGAACGCCATAGCGGTGCGTTCTCCACATCTCGCCGCCCTTTTCGACGATCGCCTCCAGCCGCTCGGGGTGTGTCGCAGCCTCGACCAGCTCGCGGTTGTCGGTGGGGATTCGAAAGCTCGAAGCGCCGCTCGAGCAGCTGCCAGGTCGCCTCGAGCACGACCAGATCGCGGTAGACCGAGCCGACGCCGTGTGGCCCTCGGGTCTGATCCGGTCCGCGCATGTATTTCGTCAAGTCGCGCGAGGTCGGCACGAGAATGCACGCGTTGGGGATCTCAAACCCGCGAGGTCTCGCCCGCTCGTGGCGGTGGAGCCGACCGAGGCGCTGCAGCAGCACGTCGACGGGGCACAGATCGGTCATCATGAAGTCGGCGTCGATATCGAGGCTCTGCTCCACGGTCTGGGTCGCCACGACGACGCATCCGTGGTCCCCTTCTCGGAGCTTCCCGAACGCGCGCTCGATCGCCTTGTCGAGCGCGATCCGATCCTCCTTGGCGAAGCGCGAGTGGTGCGGCGCGACGACGCCCTCGCAGCGGAACAGCAGGCGGCCATCGTCACGTGACTGGGCGAGCCGCTCGAGCTCCTCCTGCGTCTCGACGCAGCCACGGACAGTGTTGCGGATCACCAGCACGCGCGCGCCCGCTCGGGCAGCCACGAGGGCTCGGCGCGCGACCGACTCAACGTCACTCATCAGCGGCTGCACCTCGAGCGCGATGTCTCGCTCGCGCCCGGACGACTCGATCTCGAGCAGCGTGGGCGCAGCTCCACGGTCTGCGAACGAGAGCAACGGGTACGGGCGATGAATCGCTTGCTCGAGCCGGGGGCACGCGACCTTGTGTCCACACGCGGCGCTGAACAGCTCGCTGTGCGCGCTCGTTCCGAGCGTCGCCGACATGAGCAGCGCGTGGCCACCGGCCTTCAGGTGATGCCGCAGCACCTCGTCGAGCAATCGGGTCATGTACGCGTCTGAGGCGTGCACCTCGTCGACCACGAGCAGGTGGCGCAGGAGCGACGTGGACCGCAGGTGCGCGTGGCTGGTCGTGAGCGTCGACAGCAACACCTGGTCGATCGTCCCGATCACGACGGCGCCGGCCAAGTAGCGCTTGGGGTGCTCCGCGGACCATGTTCGGTGGGCGACGTGCTCACGCCCGTTGTCATTCCAGAGGACCTCAAAGCCAGGTAGATGGCGACCCTCGAGGGCGTCGACCCGCAAGTATCCCGGCACCGCCAGGGTCACGGGCGGCCGCGTGGCGGCGTCCGGGAACACGCGGCAGACCGCCTCGTACACGCGACGGTGAATCTGCGTCGCGGCGCTCCGGGTGGGCAACGCGAAGTAGAGGCCGTCCACGTGACCGGCGTGAAGAAGTCGGAGAAACCACGCGAGCGCGGCCTCGGTCTTGCCGGAGCCGGTCTCGGCCTCGAGCGCCACGAGACAACCCTCGTCCGTGGGCATCAGGGGTTCGAGGACCGCCTGCTGCAGCGGCCTCGGCGTGTGCTCGGGGAGCAGCGCGGAGAACATGTTCGAGGGCGGCACCATAGTCTGCCGAGCCCCGCGGGTGTCGAGCCCGAGCCACTCGAGCGCTTGCCTCGCCCGCGACCGGGCGTACTCGATGCGGGCTGCGTCCCCGTCGTTCGTGTACGGGAAGAACTTCGTGTCCGAGCCGAGCCAGTCCGCGAGCATCACGAGGCCCGCGAAGGCGTGCTGAAACGCCGGCGAGGACGGCAACGGAGAGCCGTCCGCATACGCCCTCGGAAACCACGCGCGCGTCGCCGACGCGAGCGACGCGACCCCCGCGAAGGGATCGCCAAACGGTCCCTTGGACCAGTTCTGCTTGAGCTTCACTGGCGTCTTGATCCGCACCGGCTTCCCGTGGTGACAGATCGACGCGAACAGCAGGTGATACGCCTTGCACTCGGGCGCCCAGTCACCGAGCGCTTCGGGCAGCGCCTCGACGAGCTGCGGCGTCTCCTCGTGGTTGCTAAACAGGTCGAGCGCCTCGCGTATGCCCGGTCCGCTCACCGCCGAACGCCCGGCGCTGGAACCCGGAGTTAAACTTCCCGACATCGTGGAGCGCGGCGAGCACGGACAGCCGCGCGACCTGGACCTCATCGAGTCGCTCGGGGCCCGCCGACGCGCGCGAGCCGTTGGTTCAGGAGCGTCGTCGAGAGCAACGCCTCGCAGCACGCGGCCACGTCCGCGCAGTGATCGGCGAGCGGGTGCCACGTGTTCGCCTCGAGCGAGAGCTTCCCCCAAAAAGTCGACGGTGGTCCGCGCATGGCGAGCACCGTAGCGAGCCCGAGATGCGTCGCGCGGCTCGCTTACCAGTTTGGCGGATCACGCAGGTCCGCCAAAGTAGTCGACCAAACCAACCCACCGGGGACCCGCCGCCGACGCGTAGCGGGCGGCGTCTCGAAGCCGCCCCGCCTCGAAGTGCTCGAGCGCTTGAAGCACCTCGGGCATCCCGTTGAGCTCGGACAGCTCGCGCAGCTGCACGATCGCCACGTCTGGACCTCTTCGAGACTGGCGCGCGACGACCAGCTGGTGTCGCTCGAGCCTCGGCCCCGGGTACACGTGCAGCGAGACGGCGTCGCGGACCGCGAACTCGACCCGCGTCCCGTCTCGCTGGCGCCACACCGCGAGCA
This sequence comes from Myxococcales bacterium, assembly GCA_020633295.1. Taxonomy (GTDB): domain Bacteria; phylum Myxococcota_A; class Polyangia; order Nannocystales; family Nannocystaceae; genus JACKDW01. Next base: position 39,990 of record JACKDW010000032.1, read on the forward strand.
AGCTGGGACGAGTGAGCCGGGGGTCACAGAACCCCTCGTCGAGTCGGACAACCTTGGGGGCACGAAACTTGGATTGCTTGTGCATCAGACTGCTCGCTTGAAACTGGTCTCCCTGAAACCTAGTTGATCCAAAAGGATTTAATATGGTTCGTCAAGCCCAGTTTTTCGGCGCGAAATCGAGGTTTTTGGCCACGAGGGGGCGAAACTGGCAGTCTCACGCCGTGACGCCGGCCCAGTGCAGGGAGGCGCGTCGGCTCCTCGGCTGGAACGCGATGAAGCTGGCGCAGACCGCAGAGGTCGCCAAGAACACCGTGCTCCGGTTCGAGCGCGGCGAGGAGATCCGCAAACACAACGTGACGCCGATCCGCGCGGCCCTCGAGCGCAACGGGATCGAGTTCATGGCGGCGAAGGCGGTCATTCTCGCTGACGGCACGCGCGTCGCGGTGGAGGGACACGCGACGCTGCTGCCCGACGGCTCGATGATCCGCTTGAAGTCGAGTGCGTCGTGACGTTCGGCTCGGTCGGGAAGTCGTAACGGGGCTCCTCGCAACCGTCAGCTCGGTTGGAGTACCTCGTAGATCGTCACCGGCTCGCCTCGCCCCTTGACCCGCACGCGGTCGACCCGTCTCAGCTGGAAGTCTTCAGGACGCGCGAGCGCGGCCCGGGTCGACTCGCTGATCAACAGGGCGACCTCGTACTGCTTGGTCAGCCCCTCGATCCGGGACGCGACGTTAACCGCGTCGGAGATCACCGTGCCCTCCATGCGGTTGCGGCTGCCGACCGTGCCGAGGATCAGCGTGCCCGTGTTGATCCCGATCCCGATTCGAACGGGCTTCGCTCCCGCGCGACGCCGGGCCGCGTTGAACTCCTCGAGCGCGCGCAACATCGCCAGGCCCGCCGTGATCGCGTCCTCCGCTCGGCCTGGGAACAGCGCCATGATCGCGTCGCCGATGTACTTGTCGATGAACCCGCCGCTCGCGGCGATCACGGGCTCCATCACGGCGACGTACTCGTTGATGAAGTCGAAGGTCTGCTGGGCCGTCAGCTCCTCCGACAGCGTCGTGAAATCGCGGATATCCGAGAACAGCACGGTCATCTCGCGCTGCACCTGATCGCCGAGACCGACATCGACGATGGACTCGCGCTCGAGCTGCTGCAGGAACGCGTGCGGGACGAACCGGCTGAACGACTTCGTGAGGCGCGCGTTCTCGACGGAGGCGGCGATCTGCGCGGCAAGCTGCTTGAGCAATTCGAGGCGCGCGCGCGTGAACACTGAGGTGGCGAGGTTGTTCTCGAGATAGACGACACCGGTGAGGCTCCGCTGGCGAACGATCGGCGTACAGAGCACGGAGCGAACACGGCGCGACGAGATGTACGGGTCATCCCGATACTCACCGACGTTGCAGGCGTCGGGCAGCAGCACGTCTGTTCGCGCGCGCGCGACGAACTCGACGAGCGCCTCCGGCAGGTCACTCGACCCCGTGACCGGCTTCGACGGTAGAATTTCGACGCCGCGCTCCGCGTGCCCGTCGGCCTCGATGAACAACGCGCCGCGCTTGGCGAGCACGAGCACGCAGCGCTCCGCGCCCGCGTTGACCATCACGACCCGGACCAGGTTCTCGAGCACGCGCTCGAGCGAGACCTCCTGCGAGAGCGCCCTGGACGCTTTGACCACGGTGCCGACATCGAGCGCGCTCGAGCTCGTCGCTATCGCGGAGTCGTTGATGGCCGATGACGTCCGGGCGCGAGACGGCAGATGGGGCAGGAGCCGTGCTCGGAGCGCCTCAGCCTTCGCCGTCGCCCCCCACCGCTCGTAGGCCCCGATCGACGCGGCGAGCAGGTCGTTTCCCACTCGATCGCTCCCACGCTGGAAGCACACACGCGCAGCCAGCTCGCACGCGAGCGCCTCGAGCTGGGGCGCGTCGACGCGACGACTGGACTCGATCGCCTCGTGAAAGCGCATGAACGCGTGTTCTGGACGACCACGGACGCGCGCGAGCTCCCCCGCCGCGATCAGATGACGCGCTGCGAAGTTTTCGGGGCAGTGCTGCGCCCACGTGGCGAGTTGGCGCAAGAGCGCCACGAGTCGTCGTCGGTACCGTCGACGCTCGCCGACGCTCGCTACGTCATAGAGCGCGGCGAGGTTGAGCGCCTCGATGAAAGTGTGCTCCACGATCATTGGTTGTCCGAGCGCAGACTCGAGAAGAGCCCGAGCCGACAGCGCGGCCTGCTCAGCGCGTTCGTGCTCGCCGCCGAGATACGCGACCGTCAGCTTGAGCACGTGATAGTAGAAATTCGCAACGGGGACCGATCGATCCAACGACGCGACGAACTCGGACTCACTCCACGTCGCCGTGGAAAAGTCGGTCACGCCAACAGAAGATCCGCGGAGACAGTCGCACATCTGCCGCAGTACCATCATCATAGCGACGCCATCACGCTCGCCCAGCTTCGCGGCCATGGGCATTGTTCGCTCGGCGTACTGCATGAGCCGTGGCAGCGGAGCCCCCTCCTGATACAGGAGAAACGCCGACTGGGCGCTGCAGTACATCGCGTAGCTGAAGTCACCATTCTGAAGACCGAGTTCACTCCCCTCCGTGAGGAGCGCGCGGGCCTCCGCGAAGGGCTGAACCCACGGGAGGATGAATAACCCGGCCTGGAAGTTCACCTTCGCGTAGAGCCATGGATTCTTGAAGTATTGGCTGAGCCGAAGACCGAGCTGAGCGTAGCGCTCGGCTAGCATATATTGTCCCGCGACTCCCGCGAGGAACAATCCGTAACCAACTACGCCGCTCACAGAGTGAGCGTAGAAGCCGTGCTCGAGCCCGAGCCGAAAGACCCTGAGCAACATCGCCGCCGAGAGCCAGGTATCGGTGAAATAGGCTGCTGGGATGGCAGCGGCCAACAGCTTTACCTCGTCACGTGTCGGCTCGGTTGGATCACGAGCGAGAGAAAGCAGGTCTTCGGGCTCACGGTCCCACAGCCTCCATCGGACAGCGAGAAGTTCACGCATGGCGAAGGCGCGACTGATGTGACGCGGGAAGTCGACGCCGAGCTCGCGGAGCCCCTCAGTGGCGACAAGGACGGCGTCCTCGTTGTTCTTCCGGGCGAGCTCGATCGCGATCTTGAGTTCGAAGACCTCCGTGCGCTCACGCTGCGTCCTCGCGCGGTGAAGGAGCGGGCGGAACTGGGGCTCGGCGTCGTCATACCGACCGTCGAGGTAGGTCGCCTCCATGAGCCCCCGCGAGAGCGCGAACGCCAGTTCGTGATGGTCGCGCCAGGGGTCCTCCGGCAGTAGCTCGAGACCGCGGCGGAGATGCGCGACCGCGGCGTCGTACGCGAGCGATCGGGTGGCTCGTTGGCCCGCGAGGAGGCAAAGACCGGCCAAGTCGACGCGCTCGCGCTCCGTCTCAATGCGCCCGAGGCCGCGAATGAGATGATCGACGATCGTGAAGACCTGCCCCTCGAGTCCCTGCCCGGGCGTTCTGCGGAGCAGCAGCCGACCGAGGCGAAGATGGGTCGCCGCGCGCGCTTCGTCGGTCAGCCGTTTATACGCCCCCTGGTGCGCTCGATCATGTGTGAACCGATAGCGCCACGAACCGCGAGCCGAGTCGCGGCTCTCCAAGACCTCGAGCAGCCCAAGCTCCACGACCGGTACGAGATCCAGTTGGGCCTCCTTCTCGGGGCGATCGAGAAGCGCGGAGAGCGTCCGAAGCTCGAACACGCGGCCAATACACGACGCGCGCTCGACCGCGTGGCGAACACGCGCGTCGAGACTACCGAGACGCTGTGCGAGCACCTCGTCGACGCCATCGCCGAGCTGGGCAGACGCCAACGCGGCCGGGTCCCACGACCATCGACGTGTGGACGCGTCGAATCGCAGCACGCCTTGCTCGGCGAGCGATCGAAGCAGCGTGCGCAGGTACAGGGGGCTCCCAGCTGTAACCTCGTGAAGACGCTCGGCGAGCGGCGCTGTCGCCTCGTCATCTCGCCGTAGCGTCGCCCGCACGAGTTCCTTCGTCGCGCTCGGCGAGAGCGCGTCGAGCGAGATCGAGGTGCTCGCTACACCGAGCGCTCCGAGCGTTCGCCCGAGGCTGTAGATCGGGTGCCCGCGCGGCACCTCGCCATCGCGCACGGCGCAGATCCACAGCATGTGAGAGAGCTGCCCATCCGCGAGCAGCTGCCGAATCAGCTTCAACGACGATGGATCGCTCCACTGAAGATCATCGAGAAATAGAACGATGGGGTGACGGGGCCCGGCGAGCGCGCGGACGAAGCCGCCGAGCACCGCGCGGAAGCGATTCGCGGACTCCGTGGGAGGCAGGTCCGGCGCTGGCGGTTGCGGACCCAGCAGCTCCTGGAGCTCCGGGACAACGTCAATGAGCACCTGGGCGTTCGACCCGAGCGCAGAGAGCAGGGCCTCCCGCCGATCCACGACTAGCTCCGCCGGTTCACGCTGGAGCTGTCGAACGTGCACAGAGAGCGCCTCGATCATCGCCTTGTAGGGAGTGTCTCGGTCACGGGGATCCGACTTACCCTCGACGAAGTAACCGCGCCGCGTCGCGGTCGGACGCTCGAGCGCTCGAATCAGGCTCGACTTCCCGATCCCGGAGGGGCCTGTCACGAGGAGCAACTCGACGGCCCCCTCGGCGCAGCGCTCCACGGCGGCGAGCATGCTCGCGTACTCGGCGTCGCGCCCAACGACGATCTCGGGGACTCGCAGCTGCTCGCTCGCGTCGCCGCTGCCCGGGACAAACCCGACGGGCGCCGGCTCGCGCGTCAGCAGTCGAAGATCCGCGAGGAGCCCGCGCGCGCTCTGGTAGCGATCCTCCGGATCCTTCGCCATGAGCATGGCGACAACGGACGCGAGCGCCTCGGGGACGTCACGGCGCAGCAAGTCCAGTCGCACGGGCGTGCGCGCGAGGTGGCAGTGCACAACCTCGAGCGGATCAGTCGACGCGAACGGGACCTGCCCAGAGAGCAGGTGGAAGAAGGTGACGCCGAGCGCGTAGAGGTCCGCGCGGTAGTCCAGTCCGCGACCCGTCCGACCGGTCTGCTCCGGCGACATGTAGCGGAGCGCCCCCTCGGACAGGCCGGACGCCTCGACGCGCTGCAACGCGTGCGAGGTGGTCGCGGCGACGCCAAAGTCGGCGAGCGTGACACGCTCGAAGCCCGGACTCGTGAGGATCGCGTTGGGCGTGACGTTCTTGTGGATGACCCCCGCGGCGTGCACGAGCTCGAGCGAGCGCGTGATCGCGGCGGCGATCCGCATGAACGAGGCGAGATCGAGCGACCCGCGCTCATCGAGGACGTGTCGCAGCGAGACCCCACCGGAGTCTTCGAGCACCAGCGCGTGCCCGTCCGCGAACGTCTCGAAGCCGACGGGCCGGATGATCCCGTCATCATCGAAGCGCGCGAGGATCTCGTGCTCGCGACGCAGGCGCGCGACCTCCGATGGAGGCGACGACGAACGCGTCGCCTTGATCACCACGGCTCGAGAATCGGTGTTGCGACGGGCGCGATAGACCAGGGTCGTCTCACTCTCCCGCAACGGCTGCAGGAGCGTATAGCCGGGCACACGGAGCACGACGCCATCGCTCGCGCCGTCGCGTGGACGACGAGCGCGCGATCAGCATGCCGAATGGAGACGAGAAGCGCGACGTGCAAAAACGAATGGTTCGTTCTCGCCCATGGGTCGGTCTACCGGGGTTGAGACGGCGCTTTCAACGTCGTGCCCGCGGAGACACCGAGCACCTCTGTACTCTGCGCACGACTCACGATCCGGTGCCCGAGAAGGTGGACTACGGCTCGATTAGCATGCAGACGAGCTGGTCCGCCAGGACTCCCACAGTCGTCATGAATTCTTCCTCCGGGCATGACTCGCCCGTCGGGACCAGCACGCAGACTTGCTCCTCTTCGGCAGTATCGACCGCGATGGTGAGACACATCGGCTCGACCTCCCTCGACCTCCGCCAGCGACCCGACGAGCGCGGGGCAATCCTCGTTCGTCTCGCACATTCGGCTAAAGAACAGGCGCCCTGTGCCGTCGCCGTTGCGAGTTACACACACGTTCGGGTAGATGCAGGTGTCTGCCTCGTCTTGGCAATCGAGGTAGTCGTCGAGGCCGCGGGGGTTACACCCTTCGGACCATGCCAGCGTCAGCCCTCCCAGCGCCGCGGCGCTGAAGAACGCGATTACTCTCGTCTTGAATTGTAGTCGGCGTCGACGTTCCCCTCCGCCCATTCGATGTAGACCGCCTCCCAGTCGTGGGGCTTGTTGGGCGTCTTGTAGTCGTGCACGCGCGCGTGG
>JACKDW010000033.1 GCA_020633295.1 Myxococcales bacterium
GATGATGACCGCGCGCGAGCCCATGTGCTTCTCCTGGCACACGACGGTCTGCACGCCGCGGGCGCGGTAGTACTCGAAGGCCTCGCGCGGGCGCTCGAGCAGCTCGCCCTCCGGGCACGCCGCGGGCGGCGACATGGTCGGCGGCAGGTAGACGAGCCAGTGCGGATCGACGGTGAAGCGGCTGATCGTCTCGAGCGCCGCGACCGACTGCTCCGGCCGCAGCGTGATCGGCCCGAGCGCGCGCGTGTCGACGGTGCGCCGGCCGACGACGTCGGCGAGGTCGAGCAGGTCGTCGTCGCGATCGAAGCCCGAGCCTACGTCGGCGAGCGGGCGCGCGGGCGGGTAGTGCACGGCCCGCGCGGGCACCGAGACGAGCTCGCGCTCCGGGTAGCGCAGCGCGGTGAGCTTGCCGCCGAACACGCAGCCGGTGTCGACGCAGATCGTGTTGTTGAGCCAGCGCGCCTCGGGGATCGGCGTGTGCCCGTAGACCACGGTCGCGCGCCCGCGGTAGTCGCGGGCCCAGTTGTAGCGCACCGGCAGGCCGAACGAGTCGGTCTCGCCCTTGGTCTCGCCGTACATGGCGAACGCGCGCACGGCCCCGGAGGTGCGCCCGTGCAGCTCCTCGCGCAGGCCGGCGTGGGCGACGACGAGCCGGCCGTCGTCGAGCACGAAGTGGCTGATGAGCCCCTGCGCGAATTCGCGGACGCGGTCGCGGAACGCCGCCGGCTCGCGCTCCAGCTGCTCGATCGTCCGGTCGAGCCCGTGCGACGGCTTGACCCGCTTGCCTTGCAGCCAGCGCACGAGCTTGGCCTCGTGGTTGCCCGACACGCACAGCGCCTGCCCGCGCGCGACCATGTTCATCACGAGCCGGAGCGCGCGCGGGGACGCGGGGCCGCGATCGACGAGGTCGCCCACGAAGATCGCGGCGCGGCCCTCGGGCGGCGTGACGACCGGGTCCTGATCGGGATCGCCGGAGACCGCGTAGCCGAGCGCGCCGAGCAGCTCGACCAGCTCGTCGTGACAGCCGTGGACGTCGCCGATGATGTCGAAGGGCCCGCGGGCGTCGCGGCGATCGTTCCACAGGCGCGCGCGCACGATCGTCGCGGACGCGACCTCGTCGGCGCCGCGCAGGCGGTGCACGCGGCGAAAGCCCTCGCGCTTGAGCCCCCGCAGCGAGCGGCGCAGCGCGCTGTACTGGCGTCGCACCACGTGCCCGCCGAAGCGCCGATCCGCGCGCTCCTTGTTGCGGTGGACGCAGACGGTCGGCGGCACGTCGAGCACGATCGCGACCGGCAGGACGTGGTGGGCCTTGGCCAGCGCGAGCAGCGACGCGCGCGACTCGGGCGAGACGCTGGTCGCGTCGATGACCGTCAGGCGCCGCCGCGCGAGCCGCTTGCCCGCGAGGAAGCGGACCAGCTCGAAGGCGTCGCCGGTCGCGCCCTGATCGCTCTCGTCGTCGCTCACCAGCCCGCGACAGACGTCCGACGAGATGACCTCGGTGGCCGCGAACAGCCGGCGCGCGAAGCTGCTCTTGCCCGAGCCGGACGCGCCGATGAGCACGACCAGGCACAGCTCCGGGATCTCGAGGGCGGGCCCCTCGGCGGCGTCGGTCGTCATCGGTGAAACACCGCCATCTGCGTGGGCGCGCCGAGCTCCTCGTCGCTCGGGCCGATCTCGGAGAACTCGACGACGTAGCCGTGGCGCTCGGCGACCTTGCGCGCCCAGGTCTCGAATTGGCTGCGAGTCCACTCGAAGCGGTGGTCGCGGTGGCGCGTCGCGCCGGCGGGCAGGTGCGGGTAGCGGACGTTGTACTCGGCGTTCGGCGTCGTGAGCACGACGTGGGTCGGGCGCGCGAACTCGAAGAGCGCGCGCTCGAGCGCGCGCAGGCGCGGCTTGTCGACGTGCTCGATGACCTCGACCAGGCAGATCGCGTCGAGGCCCTGGAGCCGCTGGTCGCGGTAGAGGATCGAGCCGTGCAGCAGCCGCGCGCTCGGTCCGCGCCCACGTCTAGATGTCCCGTCGGCCATGTCATTGCCGAGCAGGATCGGCGGCTCGAGCCCCAGGCGCGCGCGCGCGCGCTCGAGCGCGCGCATCGAGACGTCGACGCCGAGCAGGCGCTCGATCGACGGCTCGCGCGTCAGCCGGCGCAGCAGCGCCCCCTCGCCGCAGCCGACGTCCGCCACGGTCTTCACCTCGAGCAGGCGCAGCGTCTCGACCACCGCGTCGAGGCGCTGCTCCTGCAGGCTCGCGGGCCGCTCGAGCGCGGCCTCCTCGGCGTCGGCGACCGCGTCGGCGTCGCGCGCCTGCTCGGCGTCGTCCGCCGCCGCGTCGTCGGCGAGCCGGCGCAGCGCCGCGCGGGTCAGCGAGCGCTGCCGCTTGAGGTAGCGGTGGACGATCAGCTCGCGCCGCGGGTGCTCGGAGAGCCAGCCGTCGCCGCGGCGCAGCAGCTTCTCGACCTCGTCGTCGCCGACGAAGTAGTGCTTGTCGTCGTCGAGCACCGGGATCAGCACGCACAGGTGCGTAAGCAGCCGCGCCAGCGGCAGCTCGCCGCGCAGCGTGACGGTGTGGTACGGGGTCGACGCGGCGCTCGCGGGCGCGCCGATCGTGTCGAGCGTGTCGAGCGTGTCGAGCGGGTGGGCCTGCGCCGAGATCGCGTAGCCGAGCGGCTCGAACAGCTCGCGCAGCAGCTCGGGGCGGCCGCGCACCGGCAGCGCGGCGATCGTCGCGACCAACGGCAGCGCCGCCTCGGCGAGCTCGGGCCGCGCGCTGCAGCGCCCGGCCAGCGCGCTCCCGAACACGCGGCCGATCGCGACCGCGAGCAGCGAGGACGCGGCGTAGGGGCGATCGCTGACGTACTGCGCGAGCGCGAAGCCGGCGTCCGGATCGCGCCGCCGCACGAGCGCGACGGGGTCGATCTCGAGCAGCAGCGCGGCCGTGCAGCGCTCGGCGTCGGCCTCCGGGTAGAACACGTGACCGGTCCCGAAGGGCAGCTCGAGCGCCTGCGCGCGGTCGGGGTGCTTCCCGAGCAGGTACCCCAGGTCGGTCGCCGGGGGTCGGGTGGTGCTGATGGTCAGCAGCATCGCGGACGGGATGGTAGCAGCTCCCGCGCCGGGCGCCGGGGGGTCCGGCGGTTTTTTGCCGCGCGGCGGCGCCCGCCGCTGTGGTTCAATCAGGCGCGTGGGTGGTCGAGTGACGCGCGGCGGCGCGCCGCGGTCGTGGGCCGGCGGCATCGGGCGCGCGTCGGGCCTGCTGCTCGCGCTCGTCGGCTGCGCCCCGCACGGCGACGACGCGGCCGGGGCCGTGCGGATCATCGACCTCACGCCGGGCGAGGCGGGCTGCGCTGCCTGGTCCGATGGACATGTTGATTGTTGGCGCCGGGGCGGCGCCGCGGAGCGCGTCGAGGGCGTGCAGGACGCGACCTCGGTCGCGCTGTACGGGGGGTCCGGCTGCGCGCGGCGGCGCGGCGGCGAGGTCGAGTGCTGGTCGCTCGACGAGCTCAGCGCGCGCGCGCCTGTGCCCGCGCTCGCCGACGCCGAGCAGCTCGCCGGGAACGCGGGGCTGCTGTGCGCGCGTCGGGCGAGCACCGTCACGTGCGTATCCAAGGCGATCGCCGCGCCGATCATCGCGGCGCTCCCCGACGCGCGCGACCTCTCGGTCTCGCGGAGCGTGTGCGCGGCGACGGCCGACGGCGGCGTGAGCTGCCTGCTGCACGACGGCGCCACGCGGCCGATCACCGGCATCACGGGCGCCACGCGCGTGGCCGCGGGCGATCGCTTCGGCTGCGCGATCGTCGAGGACGGCGCCGTCGACTGCTGGTCGAACGAGCGCCCCGACAGCGCCGGCGAGCCGCCCTACGACAGCCCCGTGATGGCGCCGACGCGCGTGCCGATCCGCGAGGACGTCGTCGAGCTCGCGGCCGCCGATGACGTCGCCTGCGCGCGTACGCGGGCCGGCGTCGTCTACTGCTGGGGGAACGCCAACTGGCTGCACGTCGGCGCCGAGCCCACGCCCGTGCCCGCGCTCGAGGGCACGCAGCGGCTCATCCTCTCGGCCATGGTCGGCTGCGGGGTGCTCAGCGAGACGCGGGCGCGCTGCCTCGATCGCGCCGGCAAGCCGTTCGAGATCGCGCGCGAGCCCGAGCCCGCGCCGCTCGACGCCGGGGAGCCCGCGCTCGATCGCGTCTCCTCGCTCAACACGATCTGCGTGCGCACGCCCGCGCGGACGATCCGCTGCGGCGACAACGAGTGGCCGGGGACCCACGACGCGCTGCAGGCGAGCCACGAGCAGGTGTGCTCGGTCGACGCCGGGCGCGTGCTGTGCAGCCGCCGCAGCTACGCGGCCCTCGTCGCGCCGTCCTCGGACCCCAACGGGCGCGCCAGCTTGCAGCCGCCGCACGCGGTCCAGGGCGTCGACGACGCCGCAGCCATCGCCGTGGGCGAGCGCTTCGTCTGCGCGCTGCGAGCCGATCACTCGGTGTGGTGCTGGGGCGGCAACTCGTTCGGGCAGTCGGGCGTCGCGCGGCCCTACGTCGCGGCCAAGCGCGTGCGCGGGATCTCCGACGCGATCGACGTCTCGATCGATCTCGACCGCGCCTGCGCGCTCGAGCGACGCGGCGCGATCAAGTGCTGGCGGCCGAGCGCCGAGCGGCGCTACGCGCTCCGGCACAGCGTGACGCGCGGCTACGTGCCGCGCGACTACGACGACCTCTCGGTGTACGAGACCTACGCGCCCGAGACCCGCGCGGAGGCGTCGGGCGGCCGCCTGATCCTGGGGCACACCGTCGATCCCGAGATGATCGGGAAGAAGTCCAACGGGCCCGCGCTGTTCGGCTGCGTGCTGCGGCCCGACGGCGTTAGCGAGTGTCACGGCGCCTGTCCCGAGATGCCGGTGCCGCGCGAGTGCGCGAGCCGGCGCGCCGAGGCCCCATGACGCGCCGCGAACGCGCGTGGACGCGACCGCTCGCGCTGATCGCCTGCGCGGCGATCGGCTGCCAAAGGCCAGCCTGAGCGCGCCCGCGTCGACGCCCGTCGCGGTCGCGGTCGCGCCCGCGCTCGCGCCGCCGCGTCACGCCGACGAGGTCACGCGCCCCGCCGCCGCGGTGGGGTCGTCGGCGCGCGAGGTCGAGACAGCGCGCCGGCAGCGAGGTCGCCACGCGTCTGCTCGCGGCGCTGTGCGAGCGCGGCGATCCGCACGCCTGCGTCGCCCACGGCGCGCAGCTCGAGCGCAGGCTCGGCGTCGCCAGGGACGGCGCGCTCGCGCTCGCGCTACCGTGACGCTTGCGCGCGCACCGGCGACGAGGCTGCCTGCGGCTCGCGCTGCGCGACGACGCCGACGCGCGCAGCAGGCGGCGCGCTCGCCGACGCCTGCGACAAGGGCTCTCGCTCGTGGCTTGCAAGCGCTGGATCGAGGCCGTCGCCGCCCGCCGCCGACGCGCTCGCGGCGACGCTCGGGCACGTCAACGCGGGCTGGCGCGATCTGGCGGCGGACGGCGCGTGGACCGACGAGACGGCGGCCTCGCTGCGCAGCGCCGACGCAGCCGCGCTCGCGCGACGCGAGCGGGACGTCCTGGGTAACACCTGTCGCAACGGCCATGCCGAAGGCGAGGGGCACTGCGAGCGGCTGCTCGTCCGCGCAGCCCGCCTGCGCGACGGGATCAGGCTGCCAGCGGCGCCGGACGAGGCCGCCGACGCGCTCGAGGTCGCCTGCGTCGGCACGCCCATGACGACTCAGGGCGACTGCTGCGTCGATGACGAAGGCGACGCCGATCCGCTGCCCTGGTCGATCGAGTTCGCCTGCGAGCGCCTGCGCGAGGCCTACGAGGGCGCTTACGAGGACGAGGACGACGTCGAGGATGCCGACGAGGTCGACGCGGAGCTCGAGACGGGCGGGGAGGGCGACGACGACGCGGACGCTGAGGTCGATCGCGCGGCACCCGACGCGCCGCGCTGCGCCTACTGCCGCGCGCGCGTCGACGAGGGCGGGTGCTGGGCGCGTGCGCGCCGGCTGTCCGTCGACGCGCTCGATCGCGGCGACGCGGACGGCGCGCGCGAGCCGCTCGCGCGCTGGTGCGAGAGCCGCGGCGACTGCTCGGCGCTCGCGCTGCTCCGAGAGCCTGGCGTGTGAGACAGGTGACTTCGCGGCCTGCGATCGCCTCGCGAGCCGCAGCGGCGACGCGCTCCCAGAACCCGAGGCGCCGGCCGCGATGCGTCGCTGTGAAGCGCGGTGCCTCGCCGAACCGCCCGATTCTGCAGGCTGCCTGTGCGCCGCGCGGCTGCGCCGCCCGGCTCGACGCGCGCCCGGCGCGGCTCCGCCACCGCTCGCCGCCGACGCCCGCGCGTCGCTGCACCGGCGGCTGCTCGCCGAGGGCCGCGCGCGCTCCCGCGAGGGCGCGCTGGTCGACGCCGCCGACGCGCTGCGCGGCGCGCTTGTCTACGAGCCCGACGACACGCGCGCGCTCGGGGAGCTCGGCTGGGCGGCGCTGCGCCACGGCAACCTCGCGGTCGCCGAGGAGGTGACCGAGCGCGCGCTCGAGCTGCTCGAGGGGCGCACCGACGCCGCGCCCAGGGCGAGCGCGCCGCTGCGCTACAACCTGGGCCTGGCGGCCGAGCTCCGCGGGGACTACAGCGCCGCGATCGAGCACCACGAGGCCTCGCTCGCGCTGCGCCCCGCTGAGGTCGTGCGTCGTCGACTCGCGCGTCTGCAGCGGCCCCGGATCCTGCCCGACGCGCCCGCGGACGCGTCGTCGCAGGAGCCGCCCCAGGAGCCACCCCAGGAGCCACCCCAGGAACTCTGTAGCGAGCTGGCGCGCGCGTGGGAGTGCGACGAGCCCGACGACGGCTCGAGCTGCACGTCGTGCACCCTCGACCTCGCGCTGATCCTCCGCGGTCCCGGCGGGGCCGAGGCGCGCGCCGGCGTCCTCACCCAGCGACTCGTCGCCCGCAGCGGCGCCGAGGTCGAGGACCGCCGCCTCGCGCTCGAGCTGCCCACGAAGACCGGCGCGCGCTGGGTGCTGGTGGCCGAGCTCGCCGAGTCCGGGATCCCGGGCCTCGCCAACATCACGCGCGACGGCGAGCTCGTGCACATGGAGACGCTCACGCTGCCGGGCGTGCCCGGGGACGCGCTGTGGGTCGAGGCGGAGCAGCGCGACGAGGACATCGACGCCGGGCGGGCGGCGGAGATCCTGTCGAGGACGCGCACGCTCACGCTGTGCGCCCCGTTCTTCCCGGGCGGGGCTCGCTGCGCGACGATCGTCCGCGAGTGGTTCTCGCAGGAGTCGATCGACGGGCACCTCTGCGCGCCCGAACTCCAGGCCCTCGACGTCGACGTCGAGCGCGCGACCGGGCGCGTCACCGTGAAGTCGGCGCCCTACGCCGCGCCGCTGCCGACCGAACACCCGCTCCACCCGTGGCTCGGCGAGCACCCGCTGGCGGCGCTCCTCGCCGACGAGCGCGTCGCCCGGAACGTCCCGTGACGGCGGGCGGAGCCGCGCCGCTCGCCCGAGCTCGTCTGCGGCACCGTGCACGGTGATGCGCGCCCGCGTGCGGACGTCAGCGTCGTGCGTCGCGTCGGGTCACGCGACACGAGGCGTCACCCTGGGGTGTCGTGACCACGATCGCGACGCGCCCGCGCGCGCCGTGATCGGTCCCGCGTCGCCCACAGCCGGGGCGTTTTGCGTTAGGGTCATCCCCGTGGTGATGACGACCCGGGGACACTCTCCCGCGCGCGCGCGGACGTTGGGTCTTGCTTCGCTGCTGTCCATCGGCGCGCTCGCGGTGGCCGGCTGCTACAGCGGACCCGACGGACGCATCTCCGAGACCGGTGACGTCGGCCTCAGCGTCGGCGACGACACGGCGGGCGACAGCGGTGACAGCGGCGACAGCGGCGTCGGCGACAGCGGCGACACGGGCGACACGGGCGGCGAGCCGGCGCAGTTCAAGCCCGCGCCGGCGAGCCTGCGGCTGCTGCTCGCGCGCCAGTATCAAAACTCGATCCGCGACCTCCTCGGCCCCGGAGCCGCCGCGGTCGTGACGCCCCCGGAGGACGCGCAGATCAACGGCCTCGAGGCCATCGCGGCCGCCCAGCTCGCGCTCAGCGACGCGGCGGTCGACGCCTACGAGAGCTCCGCGCGGCAGGCCGCCGCCGTCGCGCTCCAGGACGTCGCCGCGCTCCAGGGCTACCTCGGCTGCACCCCGATCGGCCCCGACGACGCCGCGTGTCACGAGCAGTTCGTGCGCAGCTTCGGTCGCGTCGCGTGGCGGCGCTCGCTCCTGCCGGAGGAGGTCGCGCTCTACGTGAGCGTCGCCCAGACGGCCGCGCTCGAGGCCGGCGACTTCTGGACCGGGGTCGAGTACGCGATCGCCACCTTCCTGCAGTCGCCGTACTTCCTGTACCAGGTCGAGCTCGGCGTGCCCGACGCGGATGACCCGAGCATCCGCCGCCTGACCGGCGTCGAGCTGGCCACGCGCATGTCGTACTTCCTGCTCGACACGACCCCGAGCCCGGAGCTGCTCGACGAGGCCGAGGGCGGCGCGCTCGACACCGCCGAGGGCGTCCGCGAGGTCGCGCGCGCGCTGCTGCTCAGCGACGACGCCCGGATCGCGCTGTCGAACTTCTACGCCGAGATCCTGCGCCTGCGCGAGCTGGAGGCGCTGCCCAAGGATCCGGGGACCTACCCGGCGTGGTCTCCCCAGCTCGCGGCGGCGCTGCGCGTCGAGACGCTCACGCTCATCGAGGACATCATCTGGCAGCAGGACGGCGACGCGCGCGACATGTTCGACGCGCCGTACACCTTCGCCAACGACACGCTGGCGAATTTCTACGGCCTCGCGCACCCGACGGGCGGCGCGTTCTCCCCCGACTACTTCCTCAAGGTCCCGCTGCCGGAGACCGAGAAGCGCGGCGGCATCCTGGGGCAGGGCGCCTACCTCGCCGCGTTCTCGCACATCTCGAGCACCTCGCCGACGCTGCGCGGCAAGTTCGTGCGCGAGGCGATCATGTGCCAGACGATCCCGCCGCCGCCGCCTGACGTCGTGCCGGTGCTCCCCGACTCGACCGCGGACGCGCCGACCATGCGCGACCGCCTCGAGATGCACATGGAGGACCCGGCCTGCAGCTCGTGCCACGTGATGATGGACGGCGTGGGCTTCGGCCTCGAGAACTACGACGGCATCGGGCTGTACCGCACCACCGAGAACGGCGCGACGATCAACACCGTCTCCGTGCTCGAGCCCTACGGCGAGTTCGACGGCGCGCGCGCGCTCGGCGGGCGCCTGCGCGAGGCCCCGGAGGTCTCGCTCTGCATGGTCCGCAACCTGTTCCGACACGCGACCGGCCACGTCGAGCGCGTCGGCGAGCTGCCCACGCTGCAGGAGATCGACGAGGCCTTCGCCGCCGACGGCTTCCGCATGCAGGAGCTGCTCGCGCAGCTGGTCGCGAGCAAGGCCTTCCGCATGGTCGGCGCGCCCGAGTAACCGCACTGAACTGAGTCAAGGGATCTTCACGATGCGCAAGAACTTTCAGCTCAGCCGCAGGACCATGCTCCGCGGCGCGGTGGGCGGCTCGGCCGTCGCGCTCGCGCTGCCGCCGCTCGAGGCGATGCTCAACAGCAGCGGCACCGCCTACGCCGACGGCACCCAGCTCCCGCGCCGCTTCATCACCTGGCACTTCGGCAACGGCGTCGCGCTGTTCGACACCAACAACCCGGCGAGCCTGCGCTGGGCGCCCGCCGAGACGGGGCCGAACTACACGCTGACCGAGCAGCTCGCGCCGCTCGCCGACGTGCGCGACTACGTCTCGCTGGTCAGCAAGCTCCAGGTCCGCGCCAAGCACCCCGAGGTCCGCGGGCACCACACCGGCGTCTCGGGCTTCTTCTCCGGCTATCCCTACATCAAGCTCGACCCGGGCAACGCCGCGTACTCCTCGAAGTTCGGCGGGCCGTCGATCGATCAGGTCGCGGCCAGCTTCGTCGGCGACCAGACCTTCTTGCCCTCGGTGCAGCTGCGGATCTCGAAGCGCGTGGTCACGAGCGAGGGCCCGACCCTCGAGTTCCTCTCGCACAAGGGCCCCGACCAGCCGCTGCCGCCCATCGACCAGCCGCAGGCGCTGTTCGACAAGCTGTTCAACGGCTTCACGCCGCCCGACGACCCGACCAAGCCGCTGCGCCTCAAGGCGCTCGACGCCGTGGCGGCGGATGTCCAGCGCCTGCAGCAGCTCGTGAGCATGAACGATCGTCAGCGGCTCGAGGCGCACCTCGAGAGCGTGGTCCAGCTGCAGAACCAGATCGACGCGATCGCGCCGCTGTGCCAGCCGCCCGGCGCGCCCTCGCAGACCAACGACGACGTCGACGGCAAGGAGCCGCTCGAGGAGGTCAACGCCGTGATGGCCGACCTGCTCGCGTTCGCGTTCAGCTGCGACATCACGCGCGTCGCCAGCATCCAGTTCACCGGCTCCGTCGGCTACACCGTGTTCCACATGCTCGGGCAGACCAAGGGGCACCACGATCTGACCCACGAGGCGGCGGACAACGACCAGGTCAACGCGTCGACGATCAAGATGGTCGACTGCTTCGCGCGGCTGCTCCGCGCGCTGCGGGATCAGCCCGAGGGCGACGGCAACGTGCTCGACAACTCCTGCGTCCTGCTCGGCAGCGACGCGGCGTCGGGCCTCTACCACACCGACTTCGACATGCCGTGCATCGTCGCCGGCGGCGGCGGCGGCGTGCTCAAGACCCCGGGCGTGCACGTCGACGCCGCGTCGGCCAACGTCAGCGACGTGCTGCTGACCTGCCTCAAGACCGTCAACCCGGACGCGAGCGAGGCGGGCGGCGGCAACGGCCTGTCGACGACGCCGCTGACCGCGATCATGGCCTGAGCCAGACGGGCGGGGTTCGACGCGCGGCGGCGCGCCGCGAGCCGCACGCGCCCGGCGGTCGTGTCGTGTGCGCTGACGTGGCGTGAGCTCGCGGCCGCGAGCTCGCGGCGCCGAAGGTCAGCGCGCGCGACGTCAGGGCGCAACCGCGTTCGCGCGCGCGCGGATCGTTGCGAGCGCTCGCGCCCGAACTTCAACATGTCTTTTTGTTCACATGTAACTACACGCGCGCGCGCGAAAATGATCCCGGCGCGCGCCCCGGACCGCCGCGCGGCGGACGAAGTACTATGAATCAGTGACGCAACTCGGGTATGGCGAGCCGCGCCGCCTGGGGGCGGGAGGAGGCGCTCGCCGGCGATGGTGACGAGCTCGGGAGACGACGCGGGCGCGCTGCGCGGCGAGCTCGCGCACATGCGTCGGCGCGCCGAGGACGTCGAGCGCCGGCTCGACGAGGTGCTGTTCGTCGTCACGAGCATGACGGCGCGCGACTACAGCCGGCGCGTCGAGCTGCGCGACGACGACGACTTCGTCGTCAGCGCGCTGGCGATCGGGCTCAACATGATGTGCGAGGAGCTCCAGCGCTGGACCGAGGAGCTGACGACCGCACGCGATCGGGCGCTCGTCGCGAGCCACGCCAAGAGCCGCTTCCTCGCGACCATGAGCCACGAGCTGCGGACGCCGCTCAACGCGATCATCGGCTACAGCGAGCTGATCGCCGAGGACCTGCAGTACATGACGCCGGGGCAGCTGCGCGACGACGTCTCCAAGATCGGCAGCGCCGCGCGCCACCTCCTCAACCTCATCCGCGACACGCTGGACCTCTCGAAGATCGAGGCGGGGCGGATGGAGATGGTGATCGCGCGGGTCTCGATCGCCGTCCTCGTCGAGGAGCTCGTCGCGTCGATCGAGCCGGTGTGCGCGCGCGCGGGCAACACGCTCGTCGTCGACGCGGACGTCGGCGACCTCGAGATCGAGGCCGACAGCCTGCGGCTGCAGCAGGTGCTGCTCAACCTGCTCAGCAACGCCAACAAGTTCACCGCGCAGGGGACGATCTGGTTCCGCGTCCGCGACGAGCGGGCCGAGGGGCGTCACCAGCTGCGCTTCGAGGTCGTGGACACGGGCATCGGCATCCCCGAGGACAAGCTCGCGCTCGTGTTCGACGCGTTCACGCAGGCCGAGGACACGACGACGCGCCGCTTCGGCGGCACCGGGCTCGGCCTGACGATCAGCCGCCAGCTGTGCGAGATGATGGGCGGCGCGCTCGAGGTCTCGAGCGTGTTCGGCGAGGGCTCGACCTTCACCGTGGTGCTGCCGCTGGTCCCGGCCCGGCGCCGGGAGCTCGCGCCCGGCCCCGCGATCCCGGCGGCGCGCGACGGCGTGGTGCTCGCGATCGGGCGCGATCGCGTGACGCAGGAGCTCGCCCGGCGCCTGCTCTCGACCCGCGGCGTCGGCCTCGTCGCGGTCGGCGGGGTCGACGACGCGGTGGGGCTGGCGCTCGCGCTGCGCCCCTGCGCCGTGCTGCTCGAGATCACGACCGCGAACCGCGAGGCGTGGCGGGCCGTGACGACGCTGCGCAGCGAGCCGGCGCTCGTCGCCGTGCCGCTGATCGTCATCGCCGACGCGCCCGAGCGCCACCGGGCGCTCGAGCTCGGCGCCTCGGAGTTCGCCGCGCGCCCGCTCGACGGCGCCCGGCTCGACAGCGTGCTCAGCCGCCACTGCGCCGCGCCAGACCTCGGCGCGGTGCTCGTCGTCGTGCGCGAGTCGCCGCGCCAGCGCGCGCTGCTCCGGCACCTCCGCCGCGCCGGCTGGGACGCGCTCACCCCGAGCGAGGAGTCGCCGATCGAGGACGCGCTGCGGCTGGTCAATCGCGCACTGCCGCGCGCCGCGATCCTCGACGAGTCGTACACGCGGGCCGCGGGGGACCACGCGGAGCTCCGTCGCGCGCTCGAGCGCGCGAGCGTGCCGCTGGTGATCGTCCGTGAGGGAGCGCTCGCGGGCGTCATCCCGCTGCGGACGACGGCGCAGCGCGTAACCTTGATCCCGCGGTCCAGGCTGGGCGATCCCGCGATCGCCGAGCGGGTCGCGTGGATCGTGCACGAGGCGGGCTCGTAGCGGGCGCTCACGCGCGTGGCGGTCGGCCGGCCTCCCGCGCTACCATGGGGGACAGGTGGGGGATCAGACACAGCACACGCGCCGAGAGGGGGACGTATTGCCTGCCTCTTTCAACATGACCTTTGAGCCAAGCGGCCACCTGATCTCGGTCGTGCGCCGCTTCGTCCGGGCGATGTGCGAGCAGATCCTCGGCAGCGGGGAGTTCTCCTCGCAGGTCGCGCTCGTGACGCACGAGCTGCTCGAGAACGCGGTCCGCTACTGCCGGGACGAGCAGACCTCGATCGCGCTCGCGGTCCGGGAGCAGGGCGGCGCGCTCGAGGTCGAGGTCAAGACGGAGAACCAGGCGCGCGACGAGGACATCGCGCGGGCGCGGGGGCTGCTGGATCGCATCGCCGAGGCCGACGACCTGTTCGAGCTGTACCAGTCGATGATCCTCGAGGCCGCCGATCGCGTGCGCGGTTCGGGGCTCGGGCTGATCCGCATCTGCGCCGAGACCGAGCTGACGCTCGAGATGACGACCCGAGCGGAGACGATCGTGATGCTCGCGCGTCTGCGCGTCCCCGGGGGACAAAAGCAATGAACGAGCTTGATTTCAAGGCGGACGAGTTCGAGGTCGCGGCGAACCGCGACGGTGAGGAGCTGCTGCTGCGCACCTCCGGCACGGCCGACGCGCGCGTGGAGCCGGAGCTCGCCGCGCTGCTCGACCGCGTGCACGTGCGCGTGCTCGGCGACGGGATCCGCCGCGTCATCGTCGACCTGCGCGAGCTCGAGTTCATGAACTCCTCGTGCTTCAAGGGCTTCGTGACGTGGATCGTGCGCGTGCGCCGGCTGCCGGAGCCCGAGCAGTACCACATCCGCTTCCGCCCGAGCGCGCAGCACCACTGGCAGAAGCGCAGCCTCCACGCGATCAGCTACTTCGGCGGCGAGCTCGTCACCATCGAAGGGACGTAGTCGCTTGCGCCTGCCCGGGCTCGCCGCGTCGCTGCTGGTCGCGCTCGCGCCGACGTGGGCGTCGGCCCGGGAGCAGCCGGAGGTGCTCGCGGTCGAGCCGGCGGTCGCGCCCGGAGACCGGCCCGGGCCGGTCGAGGACGGCGCCGAGGAGCGCGAGGACATCGCGATCGAGGGCGCGTCGAACCGCGACCTCGAGGCGAGCGCCGAGGGCCCCGGCGACGCGCGCCTCGATCGCCTCGAGCGACGGCTCGACGAGCTCGCGCGCGAGAACGAGGCGCTGCGCGAGGAGCTCGGCGAGCTGCGCGAGAACCAGGAGTACACCGAGGAGCGCGTGAAGGCGATGCAGCCGCTGACGGGCAAGGTCAGCGGCTACGTCGACATGGGCTTCTTCTGGGCGCAGGGCGACGGCGCGGGCACGCGCACCGACATCGGCAACGTCTACTTCCCCGAGTACGCGGGCGTCGTGCCGGACTCGTGGGTGTTCATGGGCGACCCGCTCTCGACCGCGGTCAACTCGCGCGGCGAGCCGGCCGACACCGGGGAGTCGCGCGCGGTCACCTTCGACTCCGTCAACAACGGCGGCAAGGCCTCGTTCCTGCTCAACTCGCTCAACCTCAACCTGTTCGCGGGCATCGGCGAGTACGCGACGGTCGAGGGGCTCATCGACTTCGTGCCGCGCAACCGCGACGTCTCGGACCCCGACGGCGTCGGGCTCGGCGACTTCATCGACGTCCAGCTCGCGTACGCCAAGTTCATCATCCCCGTGCGCCGCTTCGACTGGGACGTCTACGTCGGCAAGATCAACCCGGTGTTCGGCTACGAGTACCGCGTGCAGCAGTCGCCCGACCGCATGACCGTCACGCCCTCGCTGATCTGCCGCTACACCTGCGGGCGCCAGGTCGGCGTCAAGAGCCGCTTCAAGTTCCTGGCGAGCCGCGCGCTGATCCTCGCGGTCGGCGTGACCAACGGCTCGAGCAACTGGGAGGGCTTCGCGTTCGCCAACGAGGTCGACACCAACAACTTCAAGACCGCGTCGGGGCGCCTCTCGTACATCATCCCCGTCGGCGGCGGCCTCGAGCTCGGCGCGTCGGGCAGCGTCGGCGCCCAGGACCTGCAGGTCAGCGACGACGTGTACCAGTGGCAGTGGGGCGCCGACCTCCACCTCGAGGTCCGCGGCGCCGAGCTGACCGGCGAGTTCGTCTGGGGCAAGGTCAACGGCGCGACGGAGGCCGGCGGGCCGGAGTGCGGGCTCGCGCCGTGCCTCGACTTCAAGGGCACCTACGGCCAGCTCGGCTACCGCGTGCTCAACTGGCTCATGCCCTACGCGCGCGTCGATTGGCGGCAGGCGCTGCACCGCAGCGGCGCGAGCTTCGTGTACAACTCCAACACGCTGCGCGTGACCCCCGGCGTGCGCTTCGACGCGGGCGCGCACGTGATTATCAAGGCCGAGTACGTCGTCAATCTCGAGCTAGGGCGGATCCCGCGGATCCCGAACGACGTGCTGACGCTGTCGCTCGTTGCCCGCCTGTAGCCCCAAGAAACATGTTCTCTGCGCCACGTCATGTCTCGCTCCTCGCCCGCCGCGCGCTCCTCGTCGGCGGCGCCGCGCTGCTGCTCTCTCCCGGCGGTATCCACGCCGAGGAGCCGGCGGCCCCGGGGACGCTCGCGGGCGAGGTCTCGATCAAGCGCTGGTGGCGCTACAAGAAGGACCGATCCGACGTGGTCGTCTACCTCGAGGGCGTCCCGGAGGAGCCGCCGACGCCGCCGAGCGAGCCGCACGTCATCCTCCAGCGCGACAAGCAGTTCACGCCGCGCGTCAGCGTCGTCGTCACCGGGACGGTGATCGAGTTCCCCAACGACGACAAGATCTTCCACAACGTGTTCTCGCTGTCTCGCGCGGCGCGCTTCGACCTCGGCCTGTACCGCAGCGGCTCGAGCAAGTCCGTGACGATGAAGCAGCCGGGCGTCGTCGACGTGTACTGCAACATCCACCCGGAGATGGCCGCGAAGGTGCTGGTGCTCGACACGCGGCACTACTTTCAGACAGGCGCCGACGGGCGCTTCTCGATCCCCGAGCTGCCCCCGGGGACCTACGTCGCGCGCGCGTGGCAGGCGAGCGGCGAGGACTGGAGCGGCGAGGTCACGATCCGCGCGGGCGAGACCACGCAGCTCGAGATCGAGCTCGGCGAGGATCGACGCCGGGAGACCCACACTCGCAAGGACGGGACACCATACGGGCGCTACCGCTGACGATCGCGCGGCGCGGCGCGGCGCGCGGCTCGCTGGCGATCGCGCTGGCGACCGCGCCCGCGTGCGGCGAGATCGCGGTCGACGCGTCAGAGCGTCGCCCGACCGCGCGCGCCAGGCCTGCCCCCCGCGTCGACGAGCAGCAGCCGCCCGCAGGGCTGACGCGGGCGAGCCGCTGCCGCGAGTGCCACGAGTCCTACGTCGACTCCTGGGCGCGCTCCGGGCACGCGCGCGCGGCGAGCTCCCCCGCCTACCTGGCGATGCGCGACGCGTCCGCGCCGGCGTCGCGCGAGGACTGTCAGCGCTGCCACACGCCGCTGTGGTCGGCCCCGGGCGCGCCGAACGACGAGGGGGTCAACTGCGACGGCTGCCACACGATCACCGAGGTCGCGCTCGACGAGCGCGCGGCGATCGTCGAGCGCGACCTCGGCTCGCAGACGAAGTACGCGTCGCTGTGCGATCCGCAGAAGGTGTACTTTCACCGAGCCGCGTGCGCGTCGCTGTATGAGCAGTCGCTGCTGTGCGCGGGGTGTCACCGGTGGTACGCGGAGGCGGCCGACGGCGCCGGCGAGCCGCTGCCCGTGTTCACGACCTACGACGAGTGGCGCGAGAGCGCCTACCCCGAGCGCGGCATCAGCTGTCAGACCTGCCACATGAGCAGCTGGAGCGGCGAGGCGGCGCGCGGGTGGGCGCGGCGCGACGGGCTCTCGAGCCACGAGTTCATCGGCGACCGCGTGGCGATGCTGGCGGAGGCGATCATGCTCGACGCCGTCGTCGCGCCCGCGGAGGATCCGGACGCGCAGGTGATCGAGGTGAAGCTCACCAACGTGGGCGCCGGCCACGCGCTGCCGGCCGGGCTGCCGGGCCGGCGGCTCCGCCTGCGCGTCTCGACGCTCGACGGCGAGGGGCGCGTGCTCGCGCGGCGCGAGCTGCAGTACGGCCGCGCGCTCGTGGACGAGCAGGGCGCGCCCGCGGCGTTCATTCGCGCGCGCGCGGTCGCGGACGATCAGCGCCTGTACCCCGAGTCACCTCGCCTGGAGCGCCTCGAGTTCACGGGCGACGAGCGAGGCGCGCGCGCGCGGGTCGAGCTCGAGTTCCTCGAGCTCGACCCGGCGATCGAGGCGGCGCTCGAACTCGCGCCCGTCGCCCCGCAGCTCATCGCGCGCAGCGAGCTCGCGCTCGACGGCCGACGGCGGGGTCGGGCGCGATAACCTGGAAGCAGCGCGATGCAGTTCCGCAGCACGATCATGCTCGGCACCTCCGCCGTGCTCGCGGCCGTGATCGCGACGACCGTCGGCGTCGTCGCGGTGACGCTGGAGCGCGACGCTCGGCGCACGGTCACCCGCGCGCTGGAGCGAAGCGAGCTCGTGTTCGAGGAGCTGCACGGCTACCGACAGTCGCTGTACCGCGCGCAGGCCGAGGTCGTCGCGCAGGCCCCGCGGCTCAAGGCGGCCGCGTCGACCGACGACATCGATCACGCGACGCTGCTCGACGTCTCGCGCGAGCTCCAGCAGAGCGCGGGCGCCGACTTCTTCCTGCTCACCGACGGCGCCGGTCGCCTGCTCGTCGACGTCGCCGCGCCCGACGCCGAGGGCTTCGACCTCTCGGGCCGCGCGCCGATCTCGACGGCGATCGAGGCGGGGGAGGGCGCCGACGTGTGGATCACCGACGAGCGCGTGATCCAGCTGCAGGCGTTCACGCTGCGCTTCGGCCAGGACGTCGTCGGGGTCCTGGCGATCGGCTTCTTCATGGACGACCGCGTCGCCGACACGGTGGAGCGGCAGACCGGCGCGAAGGTGGTCATCGCGCTCAACGGCGACGCGATCGCGCGCTCGCAGGGCACGAGCGACGCCGAGCTCGCCGGCGCGCTGACCCGCGCGGAGGCGATCGGCGAGTCCCAGGTCGTGACGATCGACGGCGCCCCGCACGTCGTCGTCACGCGCGCGCTGCCGGGCTACGGCGGCGAGGAGAAGCTCTCGTACCTGCTGCTGCAGTCGCTGGACGACGCGCTCGCGACCAGCCGCGCGCTGCGGCGCAACCTCATCCTGATCGCGCTCGCCGGCCTGCTGATCTCGCTGCTGCTCGCGGTCTGGGTCGCGCGCCGGCTCTCGCGCCCGCTCGATCGGCTCGTCGGCTTCACGCGCGAGCTCGCGGCCGGTCGACTCGACGCGCGCCAGGAGCTCAGCGGGCCGACCGAGGTCCAGGCGCTGGGGCGCGCGATGAACCAGATGGCCGGCGAGCTCGCCGAGTCGCGCAAGCAGCTCGCCGGCAAGGAGCGGCTCGAGCGGGAGCTCGAGATCGCCGAGCGCATCCAGACCTCGATCCTCCCGCGGGCGCCCGAGGTCAACGGCTACGCGATCGCGAGCGAGATGACGACCGCGAGCGAGGTCGGCGGCGACTACTTCGACGTGCTCCCGGCCGGCGATCGCTGCTGGATCGGGATCGGCGACGTCGCCGGGCACGGGCTCAAGGCCGGCCTCGTCATGCTCATGGTCCAGAGCTGCGTCGCGGCGCTCGTGCGCGAGCAGCCGACTGCCTCGCCGGCGGATCACGTGCGCGCGCTCAACCGCGTGCTCGTCGACAACATCCGCGAGCGGCTCGAGCAGGACGAGCACGTGACGTTCTCGCTGCTCCGGATCGAGACCGACGGCCGGGTCGTGTACGCCGGCGCGCACGAGGAGATGATCGTCTGTCGCGCGGCCACGGGCGCGTGCGAGCTCATCCCGACGCCGGGGACCTGGCTCGGCGTCGATCCCAACATCGACCTCGTGACGCGGGACAGCGAGCTGCGGCTCGAAGACGGCGACCTGCTGCTGCTCTACACCGACGGCCTGACCGAGGCGCGCTCGCCGGCGCGCGAGATGTTCGGCGTCCAGCGCCTCGCGGACGCGCTCGCGCGCGCGCGCGCGCAGCCGGTCGACGCGATCCGCGACGCGATCATGCGCGAGCTGGACGCCTGGTGCGCGGTGCGTGACGACGACGTGTCGCTCGTCATCGTGCGCCGCGATCAGGGCCGCGTCGTCGCGTAGGCGGACGCGACGGCGTCGCGCGGCGGCGAGGGGCGCCCCGTGACGCGCGTGCCGCCGTCGCTCGTCTGAGCGCCTCAGCGGGCGCGTCGCCGGCGTCGCGCGAGCGGGGCGATCGCGAGCAGCAGCCACCACGCCGGCGTCGCCGCGTCGTCGCGCGCACTGCAGCCGCAGCCCTCGCCGCCTGTGTCGCCGCCCGTGTCGCCGCCCGTGCTGCCGCCCGTCTCCGCGCTCGAGTCGTCGCCGCCGGGGCCCGCGCTCGCGTCGCTGTTGCTGTCGCTGTTGCTCGTCGAGTTGCTCGTGTCGGTGCCGGACCCCGTGCCGCTGTCGCCCGTGCCGCTCGCGCTCGTGCCCGCGCTGTCGCTCGACGCGTCGCTCTCCGTCGCGGTGTCGGTCGCGGTCTGGGCGTCGGTCTCGCCGCCCGTCTCGGTGCCGAAGTCCTCGCCGTAGATCGTCTCGACGACGTTGGACTCGTCCTGGAGCTGGTTGAGCCCGGCCGTGTAGTCGATCGCGGCGACGTTCTCGTAGGTGCCCCACGCGCCGAGCGTGACCGTGACCATGACCTCGCCGCCCTCGCCGGAGCCGAGGTTGCCCAGCTCCCACGTCACCGTGTCGCCCATGAGCACGCCGCCCTGGGTCGCCGAGACGAACATCGAGCCCGCCGGGATCGTGTCGGAGAGGCTCGCGTCGAGCGCCGGCATGACGCCGTTGTTGACGTACTCGATCGTGTAGGTGACCTCCGCGTCGAGCGTCTGCGCGGGCCCTGACTTCGTCAGCGCGATGTCCGGGAGGCCCTCCGCGGTCGCGCACGGCGCTTCGAACAGCGAGTTCAGGAACAGGCGCGTCCCGAGCGTGTCGGGGTTGCTCGAGATCGGCAGGTCGGTCTTGTACGCGTGGCCGCCGAGGTAGCTCACCTTGCCCGCGTTCAGGCAGCTTTGGTTGGTCGCGGCCGGGCACACGCCGTCGATGAGCCCGGTCATCCAGACGTCGTTGACCCCGACCGGCGTGCCCTGCTCGGTGATCATGACGATGTCGTCCTCCTTGTACGAGTCGCCGTTCGGCAGCGTGTAGGCCGGCTCGCTCCCGCCGACCGACTGGAACTCGCCGTCCAACTGACCGAAGGGCTTGTCGGCGTTCGAGAAGTCGTAGGCGTCGGGCTTGTCGCCGATCAGGAAGCCGTTGGGCGTCAGGAACTTGCCGTGGATGCTGTTCTCGAACGCGTTGACCGCCTGGCACTCGGCGAAGAAGTGCGTCGGGTGCTGGAGGTAGCTGCGGACCTCGGCGACGACCTCGGGGTTGTTCTCGGCGTCGTTCACCCCCCAGTGCATCGACATCAGCTGGCAGTACACGGGGTCGCCGTCGTCGTCGAACAGCGCGCCGTCGTTGTGCGAGTCCTCCGTCGGGCCCGAGAGCTCGTCGATGTCGAGCATGTCGGGGCTGTTGTCGGCCCACGCGAGGTCGCCCTGCGAGTCGGGGATCTTGGCCGCCTGCATGTAGCCGCGCGCGATCTTCTGGTTGCCGTCGGCGACCATCGCGATCGTCGGCGCGATCACCAGCGTGAGCGACACGTCGCCGTCGAAGGTCGCGGTCGACTCGTGGACCGCCGTGTCGGGGTTGTCGGCCTGCCACGCCTCGATGATCGGCGTGGCGAGGTCCGCGTAGTCGATGTCGATCACGAACGGCCCGCCGCGATAGTCGTGATCGGTGATCGGCGTGTCGGTCTGCAGGTCGAGCGCCGACGTCGTGAAGTCCGCGTCGCCGTAGTCCTTGTTCGCGCGGATCACCCAGTGGACGTGGACGTCGTTGCGCAGCAGCTCGTAGACGAGCCCGTAGGCCTCGAGCATCCCGAAGTCCTGGTAATCCGTGTCCATCGGGATGATCAGCGACCCCGGTTCGAAGCTGTCGGCGCGCGCCGACGAGGGCGCGAGCGCGGTCACGGCGGTTACGGCGGTCACTGCGGTCACTGCGACGCAGAGGAGCCAGCGCTGGTTCATCGTTCGTTCCTATCGTTGTGTCTCGATGGTCATGCCACCGCGGGCGGCAGCACGCGGCGGGGCGCCGCGCCCCTCGCGGGCGCCCCCGACGTCAGATCGTAGCGAGCGGCGCGATCGCGGGCCAGGGCGCGGCGTATTAAAAAATGTCCTAACGAGCATGTTAAAGGACCGTCGCGCGCGGCGTCGCGTCGGCCCGCGCGCGCGAGGTGGTCGCGCGCGCGGCCCTTGTGTACATGGCTCTACGGGCGGCGCGCGGCGGGCCGCGACGCCGGCTCAGGGCGCCAGCGTGTTGCGCAGGAGGTCGGGGGAGACCTCCTCGCCCGTCAGCGTGCTCAGGAACTCGACGAGGTCGGACTTCTCGGCGTCGCTGAGGTTGAGCGGGACGATGACGTCGTCCTTGGTCCCCTGGAAGCCCGCGTCGTGACCGCCCTCGTTGTAGAAGTCCACGACCTCCTCGAGCGTCTGGAACTGCCCGGTGTGCATGTACGGGGGCGTCTCGGCGATGTGCCGCAGGCCCTTGGTCCGCCACAGGCCGATCAGGCCGTCGTCCTTGACCACGCCGTCGAGCCGCCCGGTGTTGGGATCGTCGCTCCAGCGCCCGCTCGAGTTGAACTCGTTGCCGAGCAGGAAGTCGATCGCGTCGTAGCGGCCCTTCTCGTCCGTGACGATGTTCGGGCCCTCCGCCGCGAGGCCGTTGTTGTGGAAGTCGTCGTCGCTGAAGTGGGGCGTCGCGTGACACTCGACGCAGCCCGCCTTGCCGACGAACAGCTTGAGCCCGCGCTTGGCGGCCTCGTTGATCGCGTCGCTCTCGCCCGCGACGTAGCGGTCGAAGGGCGCGTTCTTGCTGACGAGCAGCTTGAGGTAGGCGGCGAGCGCCTTGCCGACGTTCGCCATCATCTCGGTCACGTGATCCTGATCCTCGACGGTCATCGCCTCCCACTCGGGCGAGCCCGGGCGCGCGTCGGCGGGGAAGCGCGCGGCCTCGGCCGAGAGCGGATCGAGCGCGGGATCGAGGTCCGGGTCGAAGATCGCGTTGTACTCGTCGCGGTGGTTGTCGTAGATCGCGTGCGCGAGCCGCAGGCGGCTCGAGTTGAAGCCGAGGTCGAACTCGACGTCGACGATGGACTCGGACCACAGCGAGTCCAGCAGCCCGTTGTTCTCGATCCAGGGCGCGTAGTAGGCGACGTTGATCATCGACGCGGAGTTGCGCGGGATCCAGCCGGCGCCGAGCGCCGCGTTGTTGGGGGTCGAGCGCAGGTCGATGAGCCACGGGCCCTCGTGGCAGCTCGCGCAGGAGACCTTGCCGGTCTCGCCCGCGTCCCCGAGCCCGCCGTTGCTGCCGTCGTCGCCGATCATGAGCGGGCCCGCGTAGGCCGTCTCGAAGAACAGCTTCTGCCCGAACGCGGCGGCGGCCGGATCGTCCTCGTAGCGGTTCGTCGGATCGGGGGGCGGGTCCTCGAGCGGCGAGAGCTCGCCGATCTTCGCCCACTCCTCCTCGGTGAAGATGCCGTCGACGAGCTCCCCGTCCTCCGACTCGCCGTTGCACGCGCACGCGAACGCGACCCCGAGGATTGCAATCATGGCGGTCTTCTTCAGCACCTCGAACCTCCCAACGTCAGCGCCCTCGCTACTATACCGTCGTCCGCGCGGGCGCGGGTGGAGATGCCGGCGCGGCGGCGTAGCGAACTCGCTCGCGGCGCCGCGCGGGCGATTGTAATGACCTGACTTTTTGTGCTTGTTATATGAAACGCCGTGAGAACCATGTGAGCGTCGCGCTCGCGTCGACGGTACGGATCCCGCGCACATCGTCGGGGGCGCGTCCACCCGCGCCGCGAGCACGCGCGCGACGGCGTGGCGCCTCGCGTCAGGAGCCGTGACGCCCTCGTGCCGCGCGCGCCCCGGAGCGCGTCGCGGCGCGAGTTCGCGCCCGATCTGCTACAGTCCCGCGTCATATGCCTCGTTCGCGACCACGCGCCGAGAAAGCCATCACCGTCACCGCGAGCTCGCGCGAGCGCGCGTCGATCGAGCGCGCCGCGGCGGCGCGGGGGCTGACGCCCGCGGACTACCTGCTCGAGCTGCACGCGCGCGCGCAGGCGCCCGAGGCGTCGCCGTCCGAGGAGTCGACGCCGCGGCGCCCGAAGCTGGCGATCCGCGCGCGTCACGGGAGGGTCTACCACGGGGACTCGCGCGCGCTGCTCGACAAGGTCTTGGAGCCAGCCTCCGTCGACCTCGTGGTCACGAGCCCGCCCTACGGGCTCGTGTTCAAGAAGTCCTACGGCAACGAGGACGCCGATCGCTACCTCGAGTGGTTCCGCCCGTTCGCGCGCGGCCTCCGGCGCGTGCTCAAGCCCAGCGGCAGCCTCGTGATCGACATCGGCGGCGCGTGGAACCGCGGCGAGCCGACGCGCAGCCTCTACCACTTCAAGCTGCTCGTGATGCTGTGCGAGGAGTTCGGCTTCAAGCTCGCGCAGGAGTTCTACTGGTGGAACCCGGCGCGTCTGCCCTCGCCGGCCGAGTGGGTCAACGTGCGGCGAATCCGGGTCAAGGACGCGATCGACTGCGTGTGGTGGCTGTCGCCGACCGCGTACCCGCGGGCGTCGAACCGGCGCGTGCTGCAGCCGTACTCGGCGGACATGGAGCGGCTGCTGCGGCGCAGCTACCGGGTCAAGTCGCGACCGAGCGGGCACGCGATCACCGACAAGTTCAATCACCGCAACCGCGGCTCGATCCCGCCGAACCTGCTGGTCGCCGGGAACAACGAGAGCAACAGCGCCTATATCAAGTACTGCCAGGAGCGCGGGCTCACGGTTCACCCCGCGCGCTTCTCGGCCGCGATCCCGCGCTTCTTCGTGCGCATGCTGACCGACCCCGGCGACCTCGTGGTCGACCCGTTCGGCGGCAGCTGCGTCACCGGCGAGGTCTGCGAGGCGCTGGGGCGACAGTGGCGCTGCTGCGAGCTGCGCGAGGAGTACATCGACGGCGCGCGCGGACGCTTCCAGCGCGGGCGCGACGACGACGGCGCGCCCACGGGAGGCGCGCGCGCGAAGCCCTACGAGCTGTGGGCGCCCGCGCTGCTCGACGCCGACGAGGACGAGGCGCCGCTCGCGGACGACGGCGGCAGGGCGCGCCCCTCCTCGTAGCGACGCGGGCGCGCGCGCGCGACGATCACTCGGGCGGCATGAACTCGTCGCACGCGCTCTTGATCACGCCGACGGCCTCGCTGAAGAACGCGTCGTACGAGTTCTCGCAGACGCGACCGACGAAGCCGTAGGTGAAGAACTTCGAGAACGCGTCGATGCGCACCGAGACCTCGGCGCCGATGATGCCGCCCTGGCACTTGTCGAGCTGCGGGCACTGGGCCGGGTTGGGCCCGGGCGGCCCGATGAGCGTGAGCACGACGACGTTCTGCTCGACGCCGCCCTTGGCCGCGACCACGGTGTTGAACCAGTCGGTCGGGTCACCGGGCGAGCCGGGCTGCGGCAGCTGCAGGCAGCTCTCGACCTCGTGGTCGTCCTCCTCGTCGGTGATCACGACGATCACGAGCAGCGCGTCGTCGCGCAGGAAGCCGGCGTTGCACGCCCCGGGCGCGTTGAGCCCGGGCGAGAGCGCGAGCCCCATGGTCTTCATCGGGCGCTCGTCGCCGTCGCCGGCGATCCCGACCTGGGCCGCGCACTGGAACTTCGTCGCGAGGTTGTCGGCCTCGGTCATGTAGTTGTTGCCCTCGGCGTATGGCCCACAGGTCATGTTGCTCGCGCCGGTGCCGCCGGTCTTGGTCACGAGCGAGCCCTCGCCCGAGCAGCCGAGCTGGTTGAAGAGGTACGCGTCGCTGGTCGTGACGCCGATGTGGTAGCCCTCGGTGCCGCTGAGCTGCGTCTGGATCTCGTTGATGAAGCCCGGGAAGCTGTTGATCAGGTTGACCTGCTCGTCCTCCATGCTCCCGGAATTGTCGATCACGAACAGCAGGTCGACCTTCTTGCACCCCTCGTCGCCCTCGGTCTCGCCGCTCGCGGCGTCGGGCGTCGCGCCGAGATCAAACTTGACGTCCGAGCTGTCGCCGGAGGGGTCGCCGGCGGGGTCACCCGAGGGGTTACCCGAGGGGTCGCCGGAGGAGGGGTCGCCCGTGCTCACGCCGCCCGTGCTGGTGTCTGTCTCTCCAGTCAGGGATCCGCTCGTGAGCGGGATGCCGGACGCGTTCGGGCCGCCGCCGGTCGAGCTCTCGGACTCGCGCTCGTCGGGGTCGCCGCACGCGAGCCCGGTCGCGCACGCGAGGGCGGCGGCCAGCGTGATGGGCCTTCGGGGGCGGGGGAGCGCGCGCATGGGACGAACCTTTCTCGAGCTCGTGCGCGAGCTCGGCGTCGCGGCACCGGGCAGCGACCGGCGCAGACGCCATGAAGATACCGCCGCGCGCGCGCGCCTCGCAATCAGGGCGCGTGCAGCTACAAGCGCGGGGAGTCTGCATACGCAACGATCTGCGGGCGTGCACCGCGGTGCCGAGCCTGCAATCGCGGGCGCGGCGACGCGCGCTTTCGCTACCCGATATGGCCCTTAGGACTAATGCGCTATCATCGACGGCGCGTGGACCACGACGACGACGCAGACGCAACCGTGACGCCGGCGCCGGCGCCTGCGGTCGCCGCCGCGCTCGCGCGCGCGTCGGAGGCGACGCGCGCGCCGGGGACCCAGCGCGCGCCGGAGCCCGCGCGCGCGCGTCGTCGCTACGTCATCGGCGACCCCCAGAGCTCGCGCGCGCGCGCCTTCGCCGTGCTGGCGCGGTACGATCTGCTTGATCAGACAGGTTGGCTGCGGCCGGACGTCGAGCTGATCTCGGTCGGCGATCACTTCGACTACGGGCCGGCGCCGCGCGAGGAGACCCAGCGCGAGGGGCTCGCGCTGCTCGCCTGGCTCGCGGCGCACTCGGCGGCGCAGGTCTCGATCGTGCTCGGGAACCACGATCTCGCGCGGGTCGGCGAGCTGTGGCCGCTCGACGACGGGCGCTTCGCGGTCGCCTACGCGCGCGCGCGCGCGGCCTATGACGCGCGCACCGGTCGCGCGACGCCGGCGCTGGAGGAGGCGCTGCTCGCCGAGTTCCCGTCGCTGCCGACCGCCGAGGCGGCGGCGCGCGACTTCTCCGGCTTCTCGGAGCAGCAGCGCGCGCTCGTGTGGACGCTGCTGCGCGCCGATCGCTACCGGGTCGCGGTCGCCGTCGACGCGGGCGTCTTGGTCTGTCACGCGGGGCTGACGCGCGCCGACGCGCGGCGCGTCGGGCTGACGCGCGAGGAGCTCGACGCGCCGACGATCGCGGACGCGCTGCAGACGTCGCTGCGGGCGGCGATCGCCGCGCACGAGCGAGGTCCGCTCGTGATCCCGGGGCTGCACGAGCCCGGCGCGGCCGCGACGGGCGAGGGCGGCGGGATGTTCTATCACCGCCCGGCCGATCCGGCGCGCCATGGCGAGCCGCAGGACTACCGCGGCCCGCGACGCCGACGCTTTGATCCCCGCGAGTCGCCCCGCGGGCTGACGCAGATCGTCGGGCACATCGGCGACGCGAAGTGCCGCGAGCTGATGCCGGCCTGGTGCGACGACGCGCCGCCGCGCCGCGGCGTGCTGCGGCACCTCGCGATCCCGCGCGAGGGCGCGCCGCGATATCGGCACGGGAGGCCGCGCGCGCTCACGTCGGGGCCGGGCGACGCGACCTTCGTCTTCGTCGACGGCGGCCTGCACCGCGTCGCTACGGAGGAGTACGAGCTGCTCGCGCTGGACGAGCTCGCGGGCCCGTAGGCGGAGCCTCGTCGGGTCCCGAGCTCCGCTGCGACGCCGCGGACCACTCGAGGACGCGGTCCTGAGAGACACGACGCGCGGCTCGCTCGTCGTCGGCGTGACGTTCGGCGCCCTGGCGTTCGCTACGCTCGGCGCGACGACGCTCGACGGGGCGGCGCGACGACGCGCGAGCTGGTGCGCGCGCCGGTGATCGACGGGCACCGATGCTCCTGGTCTATCGGTCATGTCAATGCACTCGGGGAGCGGCGATGAGTCGACGACGACGGTCCGCGCGGCCCGCGAGCATCCCCGCCCGCGCGCGGTCGGGCGTCGAGGCGGCGCGGCCGCGTGCCGTCACGCGTGACGGCTGCGCGCCGCGATCGCCGGCGAGCTTCGCTCGTGACAGCCGCGCGTGAACCATGGATGATTCGCCATGTTTAAAAAGACAGGTATCAAGCTCGGCGGCACGCTCGCCGCGGTCCTCCTCGTCACCGCCGCCGCGTGCGGCGACGACGCGGTCTCGTCGACCTCGGACACGGACGGCTCCGAGTCCGGCACCACGGAGGGCCCCGCGACGACGACGACCGGGTCGACGACCGGCGATCCGGAGACGACGATGGGACCGGGCGGATCGGAGTCGGACGGCATGACCGACGCGACGACGACGACGGGCACCACCGACCCCAGCGCGACGGGGACGGTCGGGACCACGGATGTCACCACCGAGACCGAGACCGAGGGGACCACGGGGGAGCCCGCGGTGTGCGGCGACGGGGTCGTGGAGGGCGACGAGGCCTGTGACGACGGCAACGACGACGACACGGACGACTGCCTCTCGAGCTGCGCGCTCGCGTCGTGCGGCGACGGCGTGCTGTGGGCCGGCGTGGAGGAGTGCGACGACGGCAACGACGACGACACGGACGACTGCCCGACGAGCTGCGCGGCCGCGGTCTGCGGGGACGGCTTCGTGTGGGTCGACAACGAGGAGTGCGACGGCGGCGGCGAGGCGGACAGCTGCGACGACGACTGCACCGCGGTCGAGTGCGGCGACGGCAACGTCAACGAGGCCGCGGGCGAGCAGTGCGACGACGCGAACGACGACAACAGCGACGACTGCGTCGACGCGTGCGTGGCCGCGAGCTGCGGAGACGGCTACGTGTGGGCCGACAACGAGCAGTGCGACGACGGCAACGTCGAGCCCGGCGACGGCTGCGACGACGCGTGCAGCAGCGAGGGCTGCGACTGGGACATCGACAACCTGCCGCTGCCGGTCAACGTCCACCCGGCGAACTTCTACGGTGATGTCGCGTGGGACGCCGACTGCAACCTGCTGGTCGGCGGCAGCTTTAACGACGGGCTCTACAGCGTCAGCGGGACCGACGGCAGCGTCACGCAGCTCGTCAACGCGTTCGGCGTGAACTCGATCAACGGGCTCGCCTACCGCGCGGAGGACGGCCTGATCTACGTCTCGACCGACGGCCCGAGCCGACTGTACACGGTGGACGGCAACAACCAGGCGGTGCAGGTCGCGACGTGGCCGGCGACCGTGAACGCGATCGCGGTCGCGCCGGAGGCGTTCGGCGGCTACGGCGGGCAGATCGTCGGGGTCACGACCTCGAGCACGGTGGTCGCCTATAACCCGGCGAACCAGATGATCTCGACCATCGGATCGAGCCAGGGGATCCTCAGCGCGCTCGCGTTCTCGGGCGACGGCGCGACGCTCTACGTCGCGAACCAGGCGAACGGCCGCATCGACGCCGTGGACTCGAACGGCGCGTTCAGCGTGTTCTACAGCGGCCTGACCGCGCCGGACGGCGTGGCGCTCGACGTCGACGGCTCGCGCATGTTCGTCGCGCACTTCGGCGGCGGCACGCGCATCGATCAGATCAGCATCCCCGGCGCCGTGCTCATGGCGGGCCCCCAGGTGGTGCTCGACGGCGGGTACTACGTCAGCGGCCTGATCGTCGACGGCAGCGACGACGTCATCTACAAGACGACCGCCAACAACACGGCGCAGATCGCCGCGTTCACGCCGTAGCGGCGTCCGGCGGCGCGTCGTCGGGCGCGGGCGGCAGACAGAAGTAGAAGGTCGCGCCCGCGCCCAGCTCGCTCTCGACGCCCACGCGCCCGCCGAGGCGCGTGATGATCCGCCGCACGATCGAGAGCCCGAGCCCGTGCCCGTCGACGCGCGCGACGTGCAGCTGCGCGAACTCCTGGAACAGGCGGCCCTGGATCTCGGGCGCGATGCCCGGGCCGTCGTCGCGCACGAAGCAGCGCAGCTCGCCGCTCGGCTCGCGGGTCTGCCCGAGCGTGATCGTCGGCGACGGGCCGCCGTACTTGAGCGCGTTGCTGAGGTAGTTGACCAGCACCTCCTCGATCCACGGCGCGTAGCCGAGCACCGGGGCCCACCGCGCCGGGCGCTCGACCGCGTCCGGCGTGAGCCCGCGGCGCTCGAGCATCCCGACGAGCCGCTGCAGGCTGCGCTCCACGACCTCGCGCATGTCGACGGGGCGCGGCTCGACGCTCCCGCGGCGCACGCTCGCGAGCAGCAGCAGCTCCTCGACGATGGTCGCCATGTCGCGGCTCGTCCGCCGAATCCGCGCGGCGACGTCGCGCAGCTCGTCGGGCTCGAGCCCCTCGTCGATGAGCTCGGTGTAGCCGATCAGCGTGCCGAGCGGGATCTTGAGGTCGTGGGCGACGGTGTGCGCGAACGCGTCGAGCTCGCGGTTGCTGACGCTGAGCGACGCGTTGGTCTCGCGCAGCGCGGCGGTGCGCTCGGCGACCGCGTGCTCGAGGTCGGCGTAGCGCGCCGAGTTCCGGATCGAGATCACGATCTGCGCGGAGAGCAGGTTGATGACGGTGAGCCGATCGCGGTTGAAGGCGCCGGGGATCAGGTCGTTCTCGAGGTAGAGGACGCCGAGCAGCGCGCGCTGGTGCAGCAGCGGCAGGCACACGAAGGACTGCGGCTGGCGGCTGAGGATGTAGGGGTCGCGCGCGAACGGCTCCTCGCGCGTCGCGTTGCTGACCACGAGCGGCTCCTGCGTGCGCGTGACGAGGTTGAACGCGGTCAGCGGGAGGTGCTCGCTGGCCACGGGCGCGCCCTCGAGCACGCGCAGCTCCTCGTCGGCCGAGGCGCCCTGGGCCTCGACGAGCCAGCGACCCGCGCGCTGGAGCACGAGCGCGCCCCGGCTCGCGCCCGCGTTCTCGAGCACGGTCCGCATCAGCGTGCGCAGCAGCTCGTCGACCACGATCTTGTCGGCGATCGCCTGCGACGCCTTGAGCACGCTGTGGAAGTCGAGCGAGGCCGAGAGCCGCGAGCCGGTGTCCGTGCGCTCGCGCGGCGGCGCGCGGCGCTCGTCGAACATCGCCTCGCGGAGCAGCGCGGGGTGACGGCGCTCGAGCGCCGTGACCTTGGCGCGCGCGCCCCAGCGCGTGTAGCCGTGCCAGGCGCGGCGGAGGTAGTGGGCGCCGAGCCCCGTCAGCGCGCGGCCGAGGTAGTAGCGGGCCGCGAGCTCGCACGCGAGCGCGTGCTCGTGCAGCCAGCCGTGGCGCTGCGCCCCGAGCAGCGCGCGGTCGTAGTGCTCGCGCGCGTCGCCGTGACGGCCCTCGACGCGCGCGAGCTCGGCGTCGATCAGCGCGACCTTGTGCTCGAAGTTCATCGGCGCGAGGCGAGCCCAGCGATCGAGCTCGCGTCGGCAGGCGCGCGCGCGCTTGATCCGCTGCACGCGCGCGCGCCCGCGCACGCGTCGGGCGTCGCCGAGCTGCAGCAGCGCGTCGACGAGGGAGAACAGCGCGCGGTAGTAGAAGCCGGTGATGCCGTCGATCGTGGCGCGCGCGCCGTCGGCGATGGCGCGCCCGAGCTCGTCGCGTTCGAACAGCAGCGCGAACCACATGCGGATCGTCGCGGCCGTGGCGATCACGGTCATGTCGTCGCTCGCGTCGAGCTCGCGCCCGCGCGCGTCGATCCCCGGGTCCCCGCCGTTGAGCAGCCACAGCCGCGCCTGCGGGTCGCGCAGATCCGCGATCGCGTCGCGGTGGAACTCGCCGAGCAGCGTCAGCACCGGGTTGTTCATCTGCCGCAGCTCGGCGACGCTGGCGATCGCGCGCGACGACGCCTCCTCGAGCTCCTCGCCGAGCGCGAGCGCGTAGCCGCAGTCGGTGCTCAGGCAGTAGGCCGCGTACTCGATCGCGCCGGTCTCGAGCGCCGTCGACTTCGCCTCGCGGATGTACCGGAGCCCGTCGCGCGCGTGGCCGCGCCAGTGATGGATGAGCGCCCCGGTCGCGTAGGGGGTCATCGCGCGGAACTCGGGCGCGCCGATCGAGTCGTTGAGCTCGCGGCTGAGCGCGGCGAACTGCGTCCCGGTCTCGACGTCGCCGAGCACCGAGCACATCAGGTGCGCGCAGGTGATGTAGGCCATCGGCGACGCCGGCGACTGCCCGTAGCGCAGCGAGAGCACGACGACGCGCAGCGCGAGCAGCACGTAGAGCTCTTGGTTGGCCCTGAACGCCGGCGGCAGCGTCACGAGGATCAGCCGCGCGATCGCCTGGGCCTTGTCGTCGCGCATCCGCGGCAGCGTGCGCAGCGAGCTCACGGCGCGGCCGAACAGCCGGGTCTTGAGCGCGACCAGCTCGCGCAGGATGTCGACGCGCCCGGGCTGTGCGGGCAGCGGCATGCCGAAGTCCCGCAGGCCCGCGCTCGAGACCCGCAGCGCGCCGAGCAGATCGTCGCGCGCGGTGTAGCTCTGCACGCGCAGCTCGATCGCGCGGGCGCGATCGGGGATCGACGCGCTGTTGGCGAGCACCTCGGCGACGAGCTCCTCGGCGCGCTGGTGCTGTCCCACGAGGCACGCGGCGTCGGCGGCGTCGAGGTAGGCGTCGAGCCGCGCGCGGGCCCAGGGCGCGTCCGAATACAGCGAGACCGCGGCCTCGAAGAACTCGAGCGCGGGCGCGTACGCGGCCGCGCGACGGGCCTTGCGACCCGCCGCGAGGTTGAGCCGGGCGGCGCGCTGACGACGGCGCGCCGCGGCGCGCGCGCCGCCCGCGTTGAGGTGTCGGACGATCGAGAACAGCTGGGGCGAGCGCGCGGCCGCCTGCTCGTCGAGGCCCCCTCGAGCAGCCGCGCCGCCGCGCGCGCTGGTGGAGTCGCCGCGCGGGCCTCGTCGTCGTGCCGCGCGTAGACCAGCTGCTGGGCGCGCTCGTGCGTGAAGCGGTGCAGCCCGCCGCCGAGCTCGACGACGAAGCCGTCGGCGGCCGCGCGCGCGAGCGCGTCGCGGCAGGCCTCGGGCTCGTGCTCCCCGA
The DNA here is from genome assembly GCA_020633295.1 of Myxococcales bacterium. Classification (GTDB taxonomy): domain Bacteria; phylum Myxococcota_A; class Polyangia; order Nannocystales; family Nannocystaceae; genus JACKDW01. The sequence continues at coordinate 32,252 of JACKDW010000033.1, forward strand.
CCGCCGCGAGCTCGTCGGCGGCGAAGCTGCGGCCGAGGCAGGCCGCGGTCGCGAGCACGCGCTGGACCGCGTCCGGCAGCTCGCCGAGCCGTCGCGCGAGCAGCAGCGCGACGTTGTCCGTCACGTCCTGGCGTTCGAGCTGGTCTTGTGACCATGTCCACCGGCGCCCCGCGCGGTCGAAGCGGACGATCCGGGTCGTGTGCAGCTCGCTCAGGAACTCGCGGATGAACAGCGGGTTGCCGGCCGTCTTCTCGTGGACGACGCGCGCGAGCGGGGCCGCGCGCGCCGGCGCGCAGAGCAGCGCGTCGGCGACGAGGCGCGTCACGTCCCCGCGCGTCAGCGGCCCGAGCTCGATCGTCCGGTGCGCGGCGCCGCGGCGCGCGAGCTGCTCGCGCAGCGCCTGCAGCGGGTCCTCGCGCCCGAGCTGCTCGGGCTCCTCGAGACAGGAGACCACGAGCAGCAGGCCGTCGACCGCGGCGAAGCAGGCGAGGTCCTCGATCAGCGCGCGCGAGTCGGCGTCGGCGAAGTGCAGGTCGTCGAGCGCGAGCACGAGCGGCGCGTCGCGGGTCGCGAGGACCTCGACGAAGCCGCGCAGCGCGAGGCGGAAGCGGTGCCGCGTCGCGCCGCTCGTCATCGGCGTGGCCGCCGGCTGCGGGCCGAGCAGCAGCTGGAGCTCGGGCAGCGCCTCGATGAGCAGCGAGGCGGCGCCGCCGAGCGCCTCCTGCAGGCGCGCGCGCCAGCGCTGGAGGTGCTGCTCGTCCTCGCCGAGCAGCTGGAGCACCAAGCCGCGCAGCGCCTGCAGCAGCGCGCCGTGCGGCTCGTGGGTCGCGGTGATCGGATCGAAGCGGCCGATCATGCAGCGGGCGCCGGCGTCCGCCGCGAGGCGCCCGAGCTCGCCGAGCACCGCGGACTTGCCGGCGCCGGTGGGGCCGCGGACGAACACCGTGGCGACGCCGACCTCCCGCACGCGCTCGAGCGCGTCCCGCAGCGACGCGAGCGCGCGCGCCTGACCGTAGAGCCCCTGCGGCAGCTGGAAGCTCTCGCGGGAGTCCGCCGCGCCCGGCTCGAAGCCCGGGTCGTCGCGGCCCTCGGCGTGCAGCCGCGCGACCGCGTCGAGGTCGTGCCGGAGCCCGTGCGCCGACTGGTAGCGGTCCTCGGCGCGCTTCTCGAGCAGCTTGAGGAGCACGCGGGCGAGCGCCGTCGGCACGCGCGGGTCGAGCTCGCGCGGCGAGCTCGGCTGGACCGCGATGTGACAGTGGACGAGCTCGACGGGGCTGTCGGCCGCGAACGGGCGGCGGCCGGTGAGCAGCTCGTACAGGACCGCGCCGACGGCGTAGTAGTCGGAGCGGAAGTCGATCACGCGGTTGATCCGGCCGGTCTGCTCAGGCGCGATGTAGGCCAGCGAGCCCTCCGGCAGCGACGCGTCGCTGAGGCGCGGCCGCGTCGTCCCGGCGCCGCGCGACGCGGCCGCGAAGTCCACGAGCTTGAGCCGCCGCGCGCCGCGGTTCCAGACGACGTTGCCCGGGCTGATGCCGAGGTGGACGACGCCGGCGGCGTGGACGCTGTCGAGCGCGTCGACGAGCGCGCGGGCGAGCTCCAGGAACTCGCCGAGCTCGAGCGCGCCGGCGAGCCCGAGGGCCGACAGCGACGCGCCGCCGAAGTCCTCGAGCGAGAGGGCCCAGAGCCCGTCGTCGCTGATCAGCTCGTGCGCCCGGACGGCCCCGGGCGCGTCGAGCTCGCGCAGCAGCGCGTACTCGCGACGCAGGCTCGCGACCGCCTCGTGCGTCGGCAGCCCGGCGCGCAGCACCTTGAGGACGACCGCACCGCCGCCGCCTCGTCGCGCGCGGAACACCACGTGGAGCCGCCCCTCGTGGAGGCGCTCGAGAACCTCGTGGCCGGCGATCGTGCGCATACCTGGTGGTGCGGACGCCCCGAACGCGCGCGCGCTCGCGGCCCCAGATTCGTTGTAGCGAATCTCCTGAACCGCGTCATGGGCGTCCGGGGCGGCGCGCGCCCGCGCGCGCGCGATCTCGACAACGTGGCGTGATGGACATGTCCGTGAGCGCGCGTCGGGATCACAGCGTCACGAGCCGGCCCCACGCGGCCGCGCGTCGCCCCTCGCGCGCGCCGCTGGCGATCGCGAGCAGCGGCTGATCTCGCTCCCATCGCGCGCGCGACTCGGCGCCGAGGCGCGCGGCGGCTGCACCGACGCGCTCGCGCGTGCTCGCCACGCGAGCCAGCGCGCCGGCGAGCGCGACGTGCACGGCGGGATCGCGCGGCTCCATCGTCGCGAGCGCGGCCACGCCGACGAGCGCGGCCGCGAGCTCCTCGAGCAGCTCGGGCGCGCCGCCGGCGGCGCGCGTAATCCGGATCCAGTGCGCGACGAGGGCCGTGTGCACGAAGCAGTCCTCGATCGTGCGGAACGGCTTGAGGTAGTCGGCGTAGCCGTCGCCCGGCAGGAGGTCGGCGGCGCGCACGAGGACGTCGTCGAAGCGCACGCGCGCGTGCGGCACCTCGGGCGTGAACGGGGTGGGCGGCAGCGCGTCGAAGCGCACACCCGCGCGCGCGGACGGCAGCGCCACGACGACCAGCTCCGGACGCGGGCCGCGCTGCCGCGCGGCCTGGGCGACGACGAGCAGCTCGTCGGCCTCGGCCCCGAGCGAGGCCCAGCGCTTCTCGCCGCGCAGGCGCGCGCCGTCCTCCTCCTCTCGCAGCGCGCAGGCGATCGCGCGCGGGTGCGCGCCGCGCTCCTCGGTCGCGCACAGCGAGCGCCGCACGTGCGGCGGGCCGCCGGTGAGGCGCTCGAGCGCGGCCTGGTAGCCCGACGCGAACGCGTAGGCGAAGCGATCCGCCGCGAAGCCGCCGAGCGCCGCGCGCGTGATCGCGTCGTCCGCCGCGAGCGCGACGTGGCCGCGCCACCACGCCGCGAGGTCCGGGATCGGAGAGATGTCCGAAGGGGCAGAGAGGATCCAGGCGAGCGCGCGCGAGAGCTTCACGCGAGCAGCGTGATCATCGGCGCGCGTCGCTGTCAAGCGAGCGCCGCGGCGCGTCGGCGAGTGCGGACGTCATCAGGCGCGCCGCCACGGCGCGCGCAGAGCTCTGCGCACCGCGGGCGAGCGTCCGATTCGGTATTCCAAATGACCGTTTGGACATCCTCGAGCTCGCGTTGACACGGCGCGCGCGCGCGCGCTACAGCACGGCGGCGCGCGATTTCGCGTGCATGTACACGGGCCCCACGGGCCCGACGCGCCCGCGCGTCGACACGGAGACTCGACCATGAACCGACCCAGCTTCCCGCGCGCGGCCCTGCTCGCGCTCTGCGTGATCCCCCTGACGGCGTGCGGCGACGACAGCACGAGCGCGACCGAGTCGGACTCCGGCACGACCGAGGCCGCGACCACGGAGGGCCCCGGCACGAGCGCGACGACGCCGACGACCACGGCGACCACCGCGGACACCACGAGCTCGACGGGCGTCAGCAGCGACGGCTCGACGGGCGAGACCACGGGGTCGAGCTCGACCGACGCGACCGACAGCAACGCCACGAGCGACGGCACGACGATGGGGATCTCGGACACCGACGGGACCGAGACCGACGGCGGCACGGAGACCGACACGGACACGGACACGGACACGGACACCGGCGGGCCGTGGGACGGCCTGTTCCCCGTCGAGGTCGGCGACGTGGGCCCGATCGATCCAGACAACCCGCTGCAGTACCCCTTCGCCTGCCGGACCGAGGACATCGGCCTCGGGCAGCCGGAGGTCGACAACCTCGACCAGATCGGCCTGCCGGTGCTCGACGAGAACGACGAGGTGATCGGCTGGAGCCGCGACTGCGGGGCCAAGACCCGCGTCGACTACTTCTACCTCTCGACCGACCCGCCGCCCGAGGGCGGGCTCACGCCGCTGCCGGATCCGCAGAACCTCCCAGATGACATAGCGACCGTCGAGATCGACGGGCAGCCGCACAACTACATCGTCCGCTACGAGCGCGGGACCATCAACCGCTTCGTCTACGGCATCGCGGTGCTCGAGCCGACGCCCGCGGACGACCCGAACGCGCCGGACCTCAGCGCCTGGAACGACAAGCTGATCTTCTGGTTCGGCGGCGGCGTGGGCATCGGCCACCAGCAGTCGAGCGGGCTCGGCGTCAACCGGCTCAAGGACTCGGTCGCCAACAACCCCTACAAGGACGGGCCGCTGTACCAGCCGCTGCTCGAGCAGGGCTACGCGATCGTCTACTCGACGGGGACGGTCACCGACACGACCTACAACCTCCGGCTCACCGGCACGACCGCGGTGATGGTCAAGGAGCACTTCCGGCTGCGCTACAACGAGCCGAAGTACACCTTCGGCCTCGGCGGCTCGGGCGGCGCGATCCAGCAGTTCATCTACGAGCAGAACCACCCGGACCTGCTCGACGGCCTCGTGCCCACGCACGCCTACGCCGACATGATCACGCAGACCACCCGCGTCGGCGACTGCGAGCTGCTCGAGTTCTACTTCGACGTCCTCGACGGCGGGAGCGCGACCTGGAAGAGCTGGGACAACCGTCGCAAGATCGAGGGCTTCAACGCGCTCAACGGCGCGCCGAGCGACTGGGACTTCTTGAACCAGGGCGTGCCGCTCGGCTCGACCGCGGATCCGGGCACGAGCGAGTGCATCGAGGGCTGGCGCGGGCTCTCGCCGCTCTCGCTCAACCCGCACTGGGTCGACATCGACGACAGCCAGCAGCAGATCCTCGACCACGACCCCGAGGGCTTCGCCCAGACCGCGTGGACCTTCCACGACGACCTCATCGACATCTTCGGCGCCGACCCCGAGTCGCAGGCCGGCTACGCGCGCACCACCTGGGACAACGTCGGCGTGCAGTACGGTCTGCAGGCGCTGCTCGACGGCGACATCACCACGCAGGAGTTCATCGCGCTCAACGCCGGGATCGGCGGCTGGAAGCGCCCGGACGACATGGTGCAGGAGGGCTTCCCGTTCTACGGCGACGACCAGAACGACTTCGACATCTGGAGCGCGCGCAACTCGACGTCGACGCTCGGGCTGCCGGTCGCGCCGCGCGCGACCGGCAACGTCGACGCGATGCACTCGGCCTACTACGAGGGGCTCGTGTACCTGGGCGAGATCGAGGATCCGATCATCAACCTGATGCCGTACCTCGAGCCGTACCTCGACATGCACAACTCGAAGCAGCCCTTCGTCATCCGCCAGCGGATGGAGGACGCGCAGGGCGCCGCGCCGAACCACGTGATCTGGGCGCTCGGGCCGTCGGAGGCGGAGCTGATGACGCTCGCGAGCAAGGCCTTCATGACGCTCGAGACATGGCTCGATGACCAGCAAAAGCCGGCCGACGCGATCGACGCGTGCTACACGGACGGGCTCGCGCTGGTCGCCAGCGGCGACGACGTCTGGGACGGCGTGCAGACGGCCGAGGCCCTCGACAACGGGCCGTGCGCCGACACCTACGAGGTGTTCCGCGGGCCGCGGATGGTCGCGGGCGAGGACTTCTCGGCCGACATCTTCAAGTGCACGACCAAGAAGCTCGAGGCCGCGCTCGAGGACGGGACCTACGGCGGCATCGAGTTCACGCCCGAGGAGCTGACGCAGCTCGTGGCGATCTTCGGCGAGTCGGGCGTGTGCGACTACACGCTCCCGGACGCCGGGCGACCCGACGACCTCTAGGCGCCACCCTTGGGGCTCGCGCGCGCCTCCTCGACGAGCGCGCGCGCGGCCGCGAGCCACTCGGGCGAGCACCGCCCCGAGTCGCGCAGCCAGGCCTCGAGGCGGGACGCGGCGCGGGCGTAGCCGTGACGCTCGTCCGCGACGGCCGCGACCAGGAGCACGCCGACCTCGCCGAGCGTCTCGTGGGGCGGCGCGCGGGCGGCGAGCGCGTCGAAGGAGGGGAGCGCGGCGAGCCGCTGCGCGCGGAGCTGGTCAGCGAGCCTCGTCAGCTCGGCGTATCGGCTCGCGCGCTCGGGGACCGCGGCGCGCAGCTCCTCGTGGAGGTCGCGCAGGTGCGCCTCGAGCAGCGCGCTCGGCATACCGCGCGAGACGAGCAGCCCCATGAGCCAGGTGAGCTGTCGCTGGCGCGCTCGCTCGCTCGCGTCCGCGAGCAGCACCAGCCAGGCGCTGTCCGAGCGCGTGAAGCGACGTCCGCGCGGGCCGTAGCGGGCCTCGTAGTAGGGGTGCGCGGCCCAGGAGCGCAGCCCGGCGTCGACCGCCGCCATGACCTCGCGCGGATCGCTGGTCGTCGCGTGATCGCCCGCCTCGCGGTTGAGCGCGCGGATGACCGCGCGCGTGACGTCGTCGTGTTCGCCGAGCGCGTCGGCGAGCTCGAGCGCGCGCGTGTAGACGCGCACGGCCGCGTCGACGATCTGCGCGCGCGTCAGCGCCGACGGCGTGAAGTCGTCGAGCCGCGCCTCGAGCGAGCGCCAGCGCGCCGGCCCGTCGCGCGCGAGCAGCGAGAGGAACGAGCGGGCAGCCCCGTCCTCGCGCCGCGCGCGGAGCCGCTCGAGCAGCGGCGGACCGACGCGCAGCGAGCTCTCGATCGCGAACTGCGCGCCGACGTGGCGCAAGGGTTCATCCGGGCCCCACTGGCGCAGCGTCTCGACGAGCTCCAGCATCGGCCCGATCGCGCGGCTCGGCGGCGCCGGGATGTCGTCGAGCGCCGCGAGGTCCTCCCGCAGGCGCGCGAGCGAGCGGGCGTCATCCTCGATCCACGGCGCGGCGGGGGCGTTGGGGCGCGCGCGCCCGCGCGCCCGCGTGGACTCCTCGAGCACGACCTTCAGCGCGCGGAGCCACGCCGCGTAGCGGAGCCGCGACGGCGCCTCCTCCTCCCCGGTGATGATCGCGAACAGCGGTGATTCCTCGTGCCGCTTGTGGAGCACCGCAGTCGCGCGAAGTAGTTCCGCCCGCAGCGACATGCCGTCGAACGTACGCCGATCCTCGGCGCGCGCAATCTCGACGGGCCGGTCGTCGCGGTGATCGACGTTTACTCGCGCTCCGTGCACGGCCCGAACGCGCGTCGCGGCGCGCTGCGCTTGTCACGTGCTCCGCGGTCGCGGTCGCGCCGCGTCGACTCAGGCGCGGACGCGCTCGTGCAAGGTGGGCGTGGACCAGCGCGCGGGCGACTCTTCGCGCGTGAACAGGAAGTCCTCGAGGTAGTCGACCGCGATCGGGCCGAAGATCCGCTGCAGCGCGCGCGACTCTTTCTTGTTGCGACGCATCGCCGCGCACCACTGATCGACGCGCGCGTCGGCCAGGCGCGCGCGCGTCGGCGCGAGCCAGGCGGGCGCCTCGCACAGTCGCGCGTGGCGGGTGAGCAGCGTGACGCCGAGCTCGCAGGCGAACGCGGCGGCGTCGCGATCGGCGCGCGCGAACACGGCGAGCGGCGAGAAGGTCTGGTCGACGAACTCGGGGCGCGGGCGCGGTCGCAGCGCGATGTCGGCGCGCCGGCTCAGGTCGACGATGTTGTTGCGCGCGTCCGCCCAGGTGTCGACGTCGGTCGGCGAGAGGTCGAAGGCGACGAGCGAGAGACCGCCGCCGAGCGCGACGTAGTCGAGACCCAGGATCGGCAGGGACGCGCCGCGGACGGGGAGGGCGCTGACCGTGCAGGAGACGAGCGCCGCCGGCCCCGCTGACGTCGGCGGCGTAGACATCGCGGCGACCGTGAGCCGCTCGATCGCGCCGCCGGTGAACACCTGCGTCACGAGCCGCAGCGCGCGGTCGCCGAGGCGTCCGTCGAGGGTGGCGAAGCGCGCGGGGATGTCGACCGCGCGCAGCGAGGACGCGTCGACGTACTCGCGCCCGACGGCGTCGAGCAGCGCGTGCAGGCCGCGCTGGATCGGGTTGGACATGTCGATGTGTTCAGGTTCGTACGGGCGTGGGCGCATGCGCAGGTCCTCCGCGGTCCAGGGGCTGTCTCGAGGGGTAGCTCCGGAGCAGGCGCAGCAACGTGCGCAGCGCGCTGCCCTCGAGCTCGCGAAACAGCGCGTGGTTATGGGCGAACGCGCGGTTCGCCTCCTCGACGATCGCGCGCGCGCGCGTCGGGCTGCTCTCGATCGCGTCGAGCCCGGCGCGGAAGCGGCGCTTGAATTCCGCCGCGTCCGCGATCGCGGGGAAGCGGTAGAACTCGAGCCCGTGATCCGGCGGCGGCTGGAGCACGCGCGCGACCAGGGTCCGCAGCACCCGGCCCCCGGAGAGATCGCCGAGGTAGCGCGTGTACGCGTGCGCGGCGAGCAGCTGCGGCGCGCGCTCGTCGAGCGTCCGCAGCCGCGCGACGTAGTCGAGCGTCGCCGGCGACGGCGACCCGCGCCGCAGCGCGCCGGTCGGATCGTAGAACGCGAGGTCGGCGAGCAGCGCGTCGCGACGCGCGAGCGCCGGGGCGTAGATCGGGCGCACGCCCGGGTGCTCGCGGTGGCGCTCGAGCGCGCGCTCGAGCGCCGTGTACACGTGCAGCAGCGACTCGAGCAGGCGCGCGTAGGCGCGGCGATCGACGACGCCCCGCAGCAGGCCCTGGATGAAGCTCGCGCTCTCGACCACGCGATGGGCGTGACGTGTCCCTTCGCGCAGGGATCGAGAGAGGGGCGTCGTCGTCGCGACGGCGGCGCGCGGCTGGGTCACGAGCGGCCCTCCAGCGCGCCCTCGAGCGCGCGGCGCGTGACGTGGCGCAGGGCGGCGCGCGCGTCCTCCCACCCCGAGAAGCGATCGTCGGGGCGTCGCCGCAGCAGGCGACCGATCCAGTGCGACAGCAGGCTCGGGAACTCGGGCGCGACGACCTCGACGGGGATCGGCTCGCGATCCAGGCGCGCCCGGATCGGGTCGTGGACGCCGGCGCCGGTGAACGGCGCGCGCCCGACGGCCGCGTGGTACAGGGTCGCGCCCAGGCCGTACATGTCCGCGCGGTGGTCAAGCGGCTCGCCGCGCTCGAGCTGCTCAGGCGCGCTGTAGAGCGCGTCGGTCAGCGTCGGCGACTCGCCGAAGCGCGCGTGGCGAACGGGCGAGAAGCCGAAGCCCGTGAGCTTGACGAGCGCGTCGCCGTCGAAGAGCACGTGCGCTGGTCGGACGTTCCCGTGCGTCAGGCCGCAGGCGTGGGCCGCGGCGAGGCCGTCGACGAGGCCCGTCGCCAGCACGGCGAGGGCGCGCGGCGCGAGGTGCTCGACGATCTCCAGCTGGTCGCGGAGGTTGAGGCCGACGACGAAGGGGTACACGAGGTAGGGGCGCCCGCGGAGCGTGCCCCCGGCGATCGGCGTGAGCACCGACGGGTGGCGCAGCTTCAGCATCGCGGGCGTGTGGACGCGGAGCGTGCGCGCCACCGCGTCGGGCGCGTCCGTTCGCAGCACGCGGACGAGCGCCGTCTGGTCGCCGTCGCGCCGCGCCCGGTACAGCTCGCTCCAGCGGTCGCGCCCGAGCGACGCGTCGATCGTGTACGGTCCAATTGTGGCCCCGAGGACATGCTTGGCAGCCGCCGCCGAGGCGCGCGACGAGGCGTCGCGCCTCGTCCTCCGCGCGCGGCTCGGGGTCGGGGTCGTGACGAGCTCCAGGGCGTCGGCGACCTGCGACTCGCTCGATGTCGGCAGCGTGCCGAACAGCGGCGGGGCGGGCAGGGACGCGCTGTCCTCAGCCGCCGGCGCGCTCGGGCGCCCGCCGACCGGCGTCGGCACGCGGCGCTGCCCAGGCGAGAACGAGGGCATGAGCGCCGCGAGCGGGCCCTTGAGGTACCCGCGCCAGACGCCCGTGATGATCCGGGCCTCCCCGGACTCCAGCAGCCCGCGCTCGCGCAGCCGCGCGATCAGGCCGTCGAGGTCGTCGCGGTCCGCGTTGAAGAGGGAGTCGAGGTCGTCCTCCGCCGCGCCGCTGCGGAGCAGGAAGTGGCGCACCATGTCGCGGATGAGATCCGCGCGCCCCCAGTCGACGGCGTCGGCGCTCATCCCTGCGCCCCCGCGCGCGTCAGGCCGCCGCGCTGGCTCAGCGCGTCGGGGACCAGCCGCGGCTGCGCGCCGCTGTCGTCGACGAGCACGCTGGCGACGTTGGCCTTGCGTCGGTCGAGCTCCGAGAGGCCGTCGGTCGACGGCGAGAGCAGCACCGAGTCGCGCGCGCCGCCGCACAGAATGACGGGGCCGCGCGCGCTGGCGAAGCCGTCGAACACGGGCGAGCGCGCGTCGAAGGTCGTGACGCGCAGGCGATCGTGCTGCAGCGCGCACCACAGCACGCGCGCCTGCCCGACGACGCCGATGATCGCGTGGTTCTCGCTCACGACCACGCCGATCGGGCGACCGCCGCGATCGAGGATCTCGATCGCCGACGCCGGCAGCTCACAGCTGCGCTCGCGCAGCCCGGCGAGCTCGAGGCGCGTCAGCACGGCGCCGCGCCGCAACCACGCGACGCGGCGCTCGAGCGAGGCCGCGAGCGCGTCGAAGGGGTCGTCCGCCGCGTACTCCGTGCGCGGCTTGTCGATGAAGGAGACCAGGCGGCGCTCGCCGGCGACGAGCATCGGGTGCCCGCGCAGACTGCAGAACCGGCGCGCTCGT
>JACKDW010000034.1 GCA_020633295.1 Myxococcales bacterium
ATGGTCGGTTATGAGGGGAACCCCCTCTATACCTAAGGATTCGGCTCATTAGGGCCGATTCAGAACAGTCGATCCAAAAATTCAAAAAAATCACTCCCATTTTGGAGATCACTCCCGCGCATTGGCCTGGAAACGGCGACTCGTCCGCACGTAGGCGCCGGCTTCCGGGCCGTGTCGATCCAGGGGCGGAAGGCCGGTTTTGCAGCGACCCCGCACGAGCACGCACGGCCGCTGGAAGACGGCGGACGAGCTCCGACTTCATCGATGCGAGCGCCCTGCAGACCTGTCTAAATAAACATGTTAAAATGTCTGATTTCGGGGCATCGCAGCCGCTCGCGGATTCGCTCACCCTTGCTCGGAACGGTTGCCGGACCGAACTCCGAACGGGCGCGAGAAGGTCACAGGTCGGGCGGGAAGCGCAACGGCCGAAGGTTGGGCCGGGAGAGCGGGGACGTGACTCACGGGGAGGTCAAGAGTGAAGATGAACGAACGCCGGTCGGGGGCGACGGACACGGCTCCCCAACCCCGTTCAACGGCGAGGGAGCAGAAGCGGGAGACGGCGCGTCACCCGGCGAGCAAGGACAACTGTTCGGGGGGCGACGGCCGCGGGGGCGCGCGAGCGCCGTGGAGCTGGAGTGCGATTTTGTCGGGGTCGGTGACGGCGTCGAGCATGCGCATTGGACCCTGGCACCTCGGACAGGTGGAGATATCGACTTTGAAGACGCGGCGGAGCAACTTCGCCCAGCGGATACGTCGCGGTTCGGCGCGCGCATCGACGAGGCCGGTGGCTCGCTGCCCGGCCCAGCGCGCGTACGTCCCGCGGACGACCCAGGAGTGCGACGCGCTCGTTGTCGTACGGCCACCCCGGCCAGCGGCGTTCCGTTGCGGCACTCTCGCGTTCTCGTACGTGCTTCTGCGCCGTCTGTATCACTTCGGGCGGGATAGTCTACGGAGCGCTCGATCTAGCGTAGAAGCCGAGTGGGCGCGGCGGCGCGGCGCGGCGCGGCGTCTGTGGTCATCGTCGGTCGTTCGGTCCGTCAAGGCCACGGGCGGCCATGATACACGCGGCGGGGTCGAGCCAACGGCAGAGGGATACTGGCGGGGTGCGACGACTCGTCACCAGCCTCGCTCCCCTGCTCTTCGCCTGCACCGCGAGCGCGCCGCCCAGCGACCGCAACGACGCGACCCGCGTCCCCGCGCAGCGCACAGGCGACATGCCGCAGTCCGCCACGCGTGTCGACCCCCCCGCGGCGTTGGAGGGGGACTGCGTGCCCATCGATCCTACAAACGATCGCTCGGGCGCTGGGCCGAGCATCGCCACGTGGGTCGACCTCGAACTCGACACGCTCGCGGCCGCGATCCCCGAGCAGGTCGCGGACGCGAAGGCCGGGCAGAGCGGGATCTGGAAGCGCGGCATGGCGGGCCACGGTCAGCCCAACGTCATCAACCAGTTCCAAGGGCCCGGCGACGCGAGCCACTTCCTGCGTATCGCTGATCTTCAGCACCAGTGCCGCTGCAGCGCCGGCATGGGCGCGCGTCTACGGGACGCGCTCGTGGCCGGGGCCCCGAGCGACGGTAAGGCCGAGGCCGTCGAGATCCACGGGCACCCGGGTGCCGTGCTGCGCAGTGGGACCGCGACTGGCGTGCACGTCTGGGTTAGCGACCGCTGCGAAGTCTCGATCAGCTCGGGCGACACGACCCGGGCCCGCTCGATTATCGAGGCCGTCGACTTCACGACCTTGGCGACGCTGTGCGCAGCGAGGAAAGACCTGGACTGACTTCTGGCGGGGGCATGCGCCCTGTCTCCTCCACGTGGAGACGACAACGATCTTCGAGATGACTGAGCGGCTGCGCGCGCGGGTCGCTTCGGATCCGCGCTTGGGCTGGATCCGAAGGGCGCGGAGGCGCGACGATCTCGCGCCCAACCACGCCGACGACATCGCCGAGCACTCGATCCGTAACGACCCGACGCGGCGCACCTTCGCGACGTCGTCGATCTTCGCGGGCGCGGCGACGGCGGAACCACGCTGTGCGAGTTCGTCCGCCTCGAGGGTACGCAGCTCGTGCTCTACGAGCGCATGCCGTGCGAGCGCTCGGCGCGGGAAGAGATCCGCCTGCTGCGAAGCTACTCGCCGCCGTGTAGCTTCGTCCCGGCGAGCGGACGTCGAGCGTCGACGTGCCCGCTCCAGACACGGCCGAGGTGTATTCTGGCGGCTATCGGCGGGGTCGTGTCAGGAACGCGGTCCGCTGGACGCGTACGCTCCTTGAGCAGTAGAGCTTCGGCTAGCTCCTGCGATTACGGCGTTCTTCCAGCTCGCCGACGCTGCCTCCACGACTTCCCCGGTCGCGTCGTCCGTTCCGGCGAGACGGAGCGCATCGCGTGCTCACGGCGCGCCCTTGGATCCGCGCGCTCCTCACCGATGTACCGACGCTCCGGTATCCTGAATCATTGCATCGGCAACGGTGCGTGACGGCCCTCGATGCTTCGCGTCGTCCACGCGAGCGTCTCAACGAATTTTTCGTGATCCCGACGAGGGCGAGGCACGACAGTACATGTACAGGCCACACATCCATGAACCGAGTGACTAGCGTGAGCAGCGCGCTCTATAGCACAAACGACGAATTCGAGGCGAACATGGTGCTCGATAAAGCGCTGGGCAAGCCGCCCACGCAGCTGGGCGCGTACGCGGTGCTCGAGCGTATCGACACGGGCGGCTTCGGCGTCGTCTACAAGGCCTACGAGACCTCGCTCGATCGCTTTGTCGCGCTGAAGATGCTCCGGAGACGACGCGCGCGCGACGGGACGCTGCTCTACGAAGCGCGCGCGCAGGGCCGCTACGTGCACCCGAATATCGTCGATGTCTACCGCTACGAAGCTGACGGAGACGCGCCCTTCATCGTGATGCCCTTCTATAGCCGCGGCTCGCTGCGTGGCTGGCTGCGAGACCATAAGCGCCCTTGGAGCGAGCTGATCGAGACGCTGCTCGGGATCGCGCGCGGGCTCGCCTACATCCACCAGCAAGACCTCCTTCACCTCGACATCAAGCCGGGCAACATCCTGATCGATGACAGCGAGCAGCCGCGACTCGCCGACTTCGGCGTCGCTGCGCCGGCGTCGACGGTCGAGAGCGGCACGAGCGAATCCGAGCAAACGGGCTCGCGCGCGATGACGCCGGGCTACGCGTCGCCCGAGCACTGCGCGGCCCCAGACGCGCGCAGCGATCAGTACAGCTTCTGCAAGATGATCGAGCGCGACTTTGTCCCGGCCGCGCTCGGTCGAACGCCTCGCGTGATCCGAAGGCTGCTCGCGCACGGCTGCGCCGAGGACCCCGCGCGGCGGTTCGCGTCTATGGAGAAGGTCATCGCGCTCCTCGAGCGACGCCGCGTCTCCCCGCTCGCGCTCACAGGCCTGTCTTCGGTCGCCACGCTCTCGCTCGTTGCCCTCACCGCTGTGGGCGCGCGCCAGCTCGATGCGCTCACGCATACGTGCACACCGCTCTCTGCGGCCTACGAGCAGTGGTCTCGGTATCGGGCTACCGTCCACGAGCGACTCGAGGTTCAAGATGTCGCTCCCGAGACCTCCTCTCGTCTGTTCTCCGCGATGGAACAAGCGCTCGCCGCGTCAACCCACGCGCAGCTGCAGCTCTGCCAGCGCACACCCGTGGACGCGCGCGAGCACACGTCGTTTCGGGCCACGCAAGAATGCCTCGAAGCCCACGAGCTCGCGCTCCGGCGCGCCACCTACGTGCTCCTCACGGTCGACACGGCGCACGCCTGGGCTGCGGTCGAGGCGTTGCAGCAGATGTCTCAAGAACCATCGTATTGTCTCGACCCCGCGAACGGCGGCTCACGCTCCCTGCCGCCGCGTGGTCAGGAAGACTCGTGGCGCGTGACCGACGACGTCATCACCGCGCTGATCGACGCGCGCGTGCTCGAGCAATTTGGAATGTACGAGGAGAGCCGCGCGAAGAGCCGAGACGTGCTCGACATGAGCCTTCGGCCGGGGTGGGAGGTGGTGCACGGCAACGCGCTGCTACAGCTCGCCAGCAGTGAGATGAAACTCGGCGAGTTCTCAGTCGCGCGCGACCACTTCGAGGCCGCCGCACGCTACGCGACTTCGACACGCAACGACCTCCTCGCCACGGACACCTCGACCTCGCTGCTGCGCCTCGGCGCGCTGGATTCGTCGATCCCACGCGACGAGCTGCTGCGCCTGATCGGTCGAGCCGAGCACGCGATCGCGCGGACGAGCGAGCCCTTGCGTCACGCGCGGTTCCTGAAAAATCGCGGCGCGCTCTACCTCCAGATCGGCAAGCACGGCGAGGACGCGCGTAGTGACTTCCACGCCGCGCTCAACCAGCTCGCGGTCCTGCGCGAACCACCGGCGGTCCTGCGGGCGGCGCTGCTGAACAACCTCGGCGTCCTGCATCTAAGCGCTGGCGAGTATCATCAAGCGTTCACGCCCATACACTCCGCGCTCGAGCTGACGCGCTCGACGCTTGGCGCTGCGCACCCGACTACACGGGAGCATCGGTACAATCACGCCATCGCGCTGTTCGAGGTAGGACGCGGCGAGGACGCGCTCACCGATCTCGAGGCGGTCTTGGAGCTCGAGCGCGGCGATCGATCGCCGCGGGTCATGCTGACCGAGCTCTACACCACCGCGTTGACCGTCGCGCACGCGATCGGGGAACTTGACCGAGCGGAGTTCCTGGCGCGCGCGTTCTACGAGACCACGAACGCCCTCGAGCCGAGCTACGAGCTCTGGAGCGCCCTCAACGAGCTCACGCAGCACGCCGCGCTCACCGGACAACACGAACGCGCGCTAGAATTCGCGATCGCGGCGAACGAGCAGTTCCGGGCCGTGAACCACGACGACGAGCCACTCCCGCCGGAGCTTTCCGTGAGCCTCGCGGACGCGCTCATGGGCGCCGGCGCGACCCGGGAAGCAGCCGCGCTGTACCGACGCGCGCGCGAGGGACTCGCCGACGCCGAGCCCGACGACTCGCTCCGGCTTCGCGCGGAGCTCGGATTCAGCGCGGCCGCGCTGCGCGACCAAAGAGTAGTCGAGGCCGCTCCGCTGCTCGCCCAAGTGAGCACGCGCCTCGCAGACCCGGCCCCGTCCAATCGGCTCCTCGCCGCGAGAGCGCTCGCTACCTACGCCGAAGCGATGCGGCAGCTTGGGCGAGCGCGAGCTGCCGAACAGCTCGACGCGCGCGCGCGCGTCCTCGGCCCATCGCTCGACTCCCTCGCGCTTCTGTTCGAGCCACGCCCGCCGGCTACCGCCACGCCCCCACATCGAGCCGCGCGTCTCGCCGCGGCCGCGCTAGCGAACGTACCCGACAGCCAGAGGACGCCATGACAGGAGCGCACGAGTCAACCCCGTCCGACGCGCTGCTGCTCGAGCGTTGGCAGGCCGGAGATATCGAGTCCGGGCACGCGCTGTGCAAACGTTACTACGCGACGATCTCGCGGTTCTTCCGCCTACGCATCCCCTCGCACGTCGACGCCCGCGACCTGACGCAGCAGACCTTCCTTGGCATCGCCACCAAGCACAGCGAGATCCGCGATTTTCGCCGTTTTCTCTACACGGTACGCTCGCGCCGCCTCAAGGACTACCTGCGCGACGTAGGCCGCCGTAGAGGCCGCGCCGAGCCCTACCGCACCCGGGAGGACAAGCACTCGGGCGTCGAGACACGCGTCGACCGGGACAAGCGCAAGCACACGGTCCGAGCGGCGCTGGCGGAGCTCAACCCAGAGCGCTTTGAAGCGCTGTGGCTGCACTACGCGGACGAGCTGACAGCGACCGAGATCGCGGAGGTGCTCAACCTCCCGCCCGGCACGATCAAGAGCCGCATCCGACTCGGAAAAACGGACCTCGCGCGCGCGCTGCAGTCGCTGAAGACCGGCGCGCCGACGCTGCACGAGATCTTCCGAATCAACAAACCAAGGGAGGACAAACCATGACAACGACAACGAAACACACTCCATTGTTCGGGGCGCTCGGCCTCGTCGCCTCCATGTGCGGAGCCTGTGATCTCGCAACTGTAGGGATCCATCGACCGCTCCCGACGGCGAGCGCTGATGGTTCGAGGACGCGCTCGGAAAAGCCACCGTTGGATCCCTCCGCGCAGGACGAGGATGACTTCGCCGAGAGCGACCCCTGCAAACCCAGGAGAAGCGCGGACGGTGTCCCTTCGCTCAATCAGAAAATCTGTGCACTCACTCAGGGGTTGTTACCACCCACAGAGTAATTCGTGATCCGGTGCGTGTCGGCACTCGACATACAAAATGAACCCCACGCGAATGGGTCACGTGGGTGAATCACCAACAACGATGAAAGAGGAGTATGTCGTGAAGACCATAATGCTGATGATCACGCTCGGGCTCGGATGCCTCGGCGCGACGGCCTGTGACGCCCCCGAACTGCGCGACGTCGACCTGGTCGTCGACGTCGAGAAGCAGAGCGTGCTGCTGGCAGACGCCGACGGTCAACAACTCGAAGTCGGGCTCGACCAAGTAGTCCTGCAGGACGACGAGGGCGTGGAGATGAGCCTCGCGGCGCTCGGCGACAGCGCGCCCTCAGGGCCGCAGCTCGACATCCCGCTCGTCGATGACATCGATCCCTCGCTCGTGTGCTGCTACGGCTGCTTCATCACCCCCTACGGGGTGTTCTGCAACTACTGCGACCCCTTCGGCACCTGCAGCGGCGGCAGCGGAGGTTCCAGCGGCTCGACGTCCGGCGGCTCGACGTCCAGCGGATCCGGTGGATCCGGTGGATCCGGGGGCTCGATTGGCGACCACGACCCGTCCGACGGGCCCATCCCCTAGGAAGTCGAGCCCTCGCACGTGACCCGCTCGCGCCTGCGTCGCGAGCGGGTCGTTTGTTCGTCCGGCGCACGCGAAGCCACGTTGTGCACCCCCGCTCTGCGCGCCGCGCGGTTTCGACGGTCCCCGATCACCCGCGCGCGCGGCCGAGATTTTGCGAGCCGTGCGTTCGCGGCGGCTCGGATTGGATCTGACTGCTGCTACGCGGTGCCTCGGTACGCCGACGAGACGCGCCCCACAGCGCGTCGCCGCAACGCGATCGAAGTCTGGCCAATGTGATCCGAGCGCGCGGGCTCGTGGAACCCACGAGCGTTCGGCATGGCGCGCGAGGTCCGGAGCATGACAACAGCGAGCTCGCCGTCCCCCTGTGACGCACCGAATTGAGGCCCGAGCCGGCTCAAGAGATGGGCCGCGAAGGTCGGGAAGCGGTCGCGCGGGAGGGGGCGGAGCGCGGGCTTGTCGAGGCGTTCGAACAGCTCGCGCCGGCTCGCGCCGTACTTCCTCATCTCGCGCGCGTTGAGTTCCTCGAGCAGTTCGGCGATACGCACGTTGAGCTGCTCGAGCCAGCCGACGAGTTCACGCTGTGTGATGGCGCCAAGACGTGACGGAACGGGAGAGACGGATCCGCGCCCGCACGACGAGGCGGCTCCGCAGCCCGACGGCTCCGCGGCACGGTGACGAGTCGGCTCCGCGGCCCAGCGACGAGTCGGCTCCGCGGCCCAGCGAGTCGGCTCCGCGACCCGGCGAATCGGCTCTGCCGCCCGGCTAGGAGTCGGCTCCGCGAGCCCTCGTCGTCGATCGCTCCGCGGACGCCGATCGATCCAACCGTGGAAGGGGCGCGGCGGCCGGTCGTCGCGGAGGAGCTGCGCGGGGCCACCGCCCTCCTCGATGTGCGCGCCGAGCCAAACCCGAGCCGAGTCGTCGCGCCCCGCTCGGCCCGCTGGCCTCGGCGCCCCTGAAGTCGCCAGCGTCACCGCCCTTCTTGGCGCTCTGAATCGGAGCGCCGCGGTCGGCCCGCGTCCGGAGACAACAACGCAGACCGCGGAGGGGAGCTGAGAGCGACGTCATCGACTTCACGATCTTCCTCGGGCATTTCTACGCCCAGCTCGGCGCGAACAACTCGGCCCGAGAGTGCTTAATACGAGTCATCGAGTTCGCCGACTCGCGTCGCATGACCGGCTTCGTGCTGCTGGCGCACACGATGCTCGCTGTCTTGGACCTGCGCGAGGATCGACCCAACGACGCGCGCTCGCAGCTCGCCCAATGCGATCCGAAGCCGGTGGCCGGCGAGAACCCTCGCTACGCTGGCGTCTATTGGGCGCTCGCGGCTCGGGTGGCCCGCGCGACAGGACGAGTGGATGATTCACTCCGCTTCGCGACCGAAGCTGAGAGGCTCCTGAGTTCGTCGCCACCGCTCCATGTACTTGGCATGGCGGAGGTTGCGTTCGCGCGGAAGGCCGCCGGCGACGACGAAGGCGCGCTCGTCATGGCGAGCGCGGCGGTCGAGCTCCTTGACACGCTCGGAGCCGTGGCTGACGCCGAGTTCTTCGCTCGGCTATCACTCGTTGAGGTTCTGTTTGCTCGCGGCGACGTCGTGCACGCCACCGCCGCGCTTGTCGCAGCTGTCGAAGCGCTCGAGCGTCGTCTCGAGGACGTCGCGGAGTCCGAACTCCGGAGGTCGTTCGTGTTCGGGGTCACCGAGAATCGGCGACTCGTTGAGCTGGCGCTCAAGACGGGCGTGCCGCTCGGTCCCCTCGCGCACGAGGTCGCGGTGGCCGTTCGCCGCTGAGCTTGCTGCCGACCACCAGGCGCGTCTGGCTACCTCGCCTGCGCTCGCAACCGAACGCCCGAGCCGTCAACGAACTCCACCCGGGAGACCCCCGAGCCGTGTGTCGCTGGCTCGCCAAAAAACTCCACCCCGGCGTCCTCGAGCGTCCGCCGGATGTGGGTGATCGTGCGGGACTGCATGCGCTCCGTATCGCCGTTCTCGAAGCGCAAGACGGTACGGGGGGCACATTCCGCGTGTCGCGCGAGTTCGCGCATGCTCCAGCCAAGGAGCTGACGGGCCGCTCGACACTGCGCGGGTGACACCTCGCGATGATGTCGGATCGATGGTGCCGTCGCTACAGTTGAAAAATGTCACTTTTGTATTACTGAAATCATATAAAGTGACTCCATGAACATGCAAGTGATCGTCAGCGAGGCGTTCACCGTTCGTTCGCGGCGGCTCGGTTTGGATCTGCCTGCTGTGACGCGGTGCCTCGGTACGCCGACAAGACGCGCCCCACAGGGCGTCGCCGCAACGCGATCGAAGTCTGGCCGATGTGATCCGAGCGCGCGGGCTCGTGGAAACCACCGAGCGTTCGGCGTGGCGCGCGAGGTCCGGAGCATGACAACAGCGAGCTCGCCGTCACCGTCTCTCCCCCAGCTCGCGCTCACGATCGCGCTCGTGCTCTCGTCGGGGTGCGCCGAGGCCTTTCGTGAAGCGCGCGAGTACGACGACATGTTCGCAAGCGAATCGGACGACCCCGATGACGACAACCCGACGCCGGACGGCGACGCAACGCCGGGCGTGCACACCTCGACCTCCGGGCCTGGCGTGGACTCCTCCGGGTCTCTCTCCGACGCCGGCACGAGCACCAGCGACCCCAACGACGGCGACGTGAGCTCGTCGGGTAGCGACGTCGACGAGCCCCCGCTTGTGCTGCAGCCCGAGGTCCAGGGCTCCCACGCGCCCGCGCCGATCATCGTCGCCGGCCCGGTGACGCTGTCGGTGGTCGCGCTCGATGACGATCACGTCGACCGCGTCGACTTTTTTCAAAGCGACTCGCTGGTAGCGACGGTCACCGAGCACCAGAACGGGGTGTACACGCACACGCTGTCGATCGATCACCAAGACGACGCGGGCGCGTTCGAGTTCCACGCGATCGCGGTCGACAGCGCCGGTCAGACCACGGTGAGCGACGCGATCCCGTGGACGGTCGAGCTCCCGGCGAGCGGCGCCGCGATCGTCAACGAGCCGAACGAGCCGCTCCCGGGCGAGCACGTCTACTGGGAGGACGTGGCCGTGAGTCCAAACGGCGAGTTCTACGTCGTGGGGTTCCGCATCAAGGACGGGGAGACGACGCTCCTGTCGGAGCGTCGCGGGCCCGCCGGGACTCTCATCGACGACGCCCTCATCGCCCAGACCGCCGGGCGCTACGGGGTGGCCGTCGCGTTCATGGGGTCCTCGTTAATCTTGGTCGCGCGCGATGTCGACGGCGCGTCGTGGCTCGGTCGGTACCACGCGAGTGGATCATTGATGTACCAGCGGAGTCAGGACGACGCGGAGTGGCGCGATGTCGCGGTCACCGACGAGCTGGTGTTCGTCGTGGGTAACTCGGGGAAGCTCGCCGACGCTGGCGCCGCGTCGGCGCGAATCTGGGCGATGACGCCCGCGCTCGTGCCGTACTGGGTCCGAACGGAGAGCGCGGGCGGTGACAAGAACGTCGCGCGCGCCGTCCGTGTCGTGGACGGGCGCGTGTTCGCGGTCGGTCAGGCGTCGTTCGATGGAATTCCGGGAAGGTACGGCGCTGCGTGGGCCTACGCGAGCGCGGACGGAGCCCCGCTGTGGTCCCGGGTGTTCCCGAAGGAGACCGAGGATATCCGCGATGTCGCCGTTCTCCCGGACGGACTCCGCACCGCCGGCCACTGGGATGTCGACGGCGGGCAGCGGATGGTCGTCCGTCACCTCCAAGTCGAGGACGGCGTGGGGGTGCCGATTAATATCCTGGAGCAGACGAGCGAGGTCGAGCTCGCGTACGCGATCGCCGGTGCGAGCCACGGCGAGTACGTGGTCGCGGGCACGGGCTGCGCCGACGGCGAGTGCTTCGCGCAGGGCCGGCGCTACGCCGAGAACGCGCACAAGTGGACCGCCGAGTACGCGCTCAAGTCGCCGGTCTCCCGCGTCGTCGCGGCGGAGTCGCTGCCATATGGTTATGTCGCCTTGCTTGGTCAACAGGACGTCAACTACGGTAACGGGGAGCAGGGAAGCTCGTGGCTCCGCGTCCTTCATCCATAGCCATCGTCCTGTCGACGCTCGCCTGCAGCCTCGAGCCGCAGACCAGCGGCGACGAGAGCATCACCGGCGCGGACGGTACGAGCACCGGCGACATCTCGACGCCGACGGTGACTGGGGTGAGCCTCTCCTCGAACGCTGCGAGCTCACCCGACATGACCACGGGTCCGCTCAAGGATGTCGGCCCGGACGACTGGGACCTCCCTCCGTACTGCGGCGCGCTCGATATCGTGTTCACCGTCGAGCAGACCTCCAACGCGCAGATCGAGATGGCCTATCACGTCGCCGACGAGCTGCCCGCAGCCATCGACGCGCGGCTGCCTGGCTGGAATGTGCACTACCTCCACGTCCCCGGAGTGTCCCCGGCGTACGCGCCCGAGTGTGAGCAAGGCTGCCTCCAAGACGGCTTCTGTGCAGAGTCCACGCTGCTCGAGTGCGAGAAGCTCGGGCCGTGTGACTGGGTGACCGGCGCGGGCCTTTTGTGGCGCTCGCTCGATGAGCAGTGCATCCCGGGGCCGCGGCGCTGGGTCGACGCCGACGAGGAGGACGCCGCCGCCATCATCCACTGCCTGTGGAAGAGCGGGACCAATTCCGGGGTGTGGGGCGCGCTGCAGCCAACCCTCGCCGCCGTCAGCCCTGAGCTGACGAGCCCCGACGGCTGCAACGCCGGCTTCCTGCGCGAGGAGGCCTGGCTCCTGCCCGTGATCGTGTCGCACGGGCACCCGGGCGAGGGTGACCCGGAGGTCTGGGCGGCCGCGCTCGCCGAGTCGAAGGGTGGCGACATGAACGCTGTCGTCCCCGTCGCCATCCTCGATCCGCAGACGAACCCGTCAAATCCGCCCGGGTGCCAGGAGGGACCCGGTGACTACTCCAACGGATACCACGAGCTGATCGAGCAGTTCCCTGCCGGCGTCATCGGTGACCTCTGTAAGCCCTTCACCCCGCCGATCCTCGAGGCGATCGATCACATCGCCGAGGTCTGTAAGGCCGGCGAGATTCCGGATTGAGGGACTCTCGGGTGAGCCACGCGTCGGGTTCAGGGAGGGTGCTCCTACGACCAGGGAGGACCACGTGCCTCAACATGCGTAGCCGCGACTCTCGAGCTCGTCACCTGAGCCCGCTGGTTCATGGACCTCCGCCTTGATCGAGGAGTCGGCGAATCGATCCGACCGAGTGGGTCCCGGCCGACCGGCTGTTGAAAAATGAAGGTGATGCCTGCGCGCGGCCGCTCCGCGAAACGGTTCGTGGTGGAGATCGAGACCGCTTGTCGCTCCTCATCCCCCGCCGTCGCGGCGTTCGCTTCAACCACCGAAGCTTCGCGGCGTGAGGGTGGTCGACGCTCACGTTGCTCGATCGCGTCGAGGCGGGACTCGATCCGCCGCTGTGACTCCGCGAGCTGGTCGAGCAACCGGCGGATCTTCGCTATCTCATCGCGGGCGCTCGGCGGCGGTTCGGCCTGCTGTTCGGGCGGCAACGGGCTCGGTGAAGCAGAAGCGCACCTCGGGCTCGCGCCGCCGACGTGTCGCGGAGTCGACGCGGTGTCCAGGTGCCCGCACGCGTGCTCCGGAGCCACATGGTCGAATCCTCGCGCCAGGTTCAGGTCACCCGAATTGCTCATTGTCGCGCTTTCGGTACGAGGCGAGTCGGTCCGCGGCTTGGTCCCCGGTGGGCGCGTGGGCGCGTGTTGGGTCGGGCGGCGACGACGGCGGCTCTGGGTCCGAAACGTCATGTCTTGAGAGTCAGCCTTGCCGCGACGCTCGACACGCTGACGAGCCTGGGCCGCCGTCGCCGCGCGCTCCGCCGCGGTCGGCTGCCTCAAGAACTCGTCCCACGACATGTGCCTGGGAGCCGGCTGGGGCGGCCTGCCGTAGCGAATGAGCGCAGCCGATACCTTTCGAAGAAGCTTCTGCGCGACCTCAACATCCACCACCGTGACCTCCGATCTCGGACAGCAGACAGCGTGATCGCGGTGACGTGATCGCGCCAGTTTCATATGCTTGCTGCAAGCATATGAAATTCGATTCCTCGCTACACGGGGCTAGAGAGCGAAAATCGGCGTTTCTAAAATCGCCCATGTTAGGCGAAGAGACGAGTCTGGAGGCCCGAATTTGTAGAACGTCGATCTTGCCCATCTATAAGGGTGTCGTCTCCCGCCCCCTGCAAGCGTATGAGACAATCGTGTCATACGCTTGCAGTGCAAGCGTATGACACACAGCGGTCGGAGGCCCCTGCAAGCGAATGACACAACAACGCCGAGGACTCCACCGCGATCGCTCGCAATTCGGTGAGCCGGCGCGTCGCCGAGGGGCTTTGTCCTTGGCGGGCACGCGCACAGCGACGTCCGCGGCCTCGTTGACATCCCCTGTTGAGGCGTGCTTCGGGTTCGGTACGCCCACGGCCGCGGTCTCGCTTCCGCTCCGCCGAGACGGCGCTACCAGCATCACGAGCAGCGTGGAGATTCGGCTCAACTGCATTGGGGCTCAGCGGCCCGGCAGCCTTGGCGACTCGACGGCTCCGCGAAAGCGCGTACGGCGGGCAGGGGATCCAGCAGGGTCAGGGGTCAGGGATCCAGCAGCCTCGCGGCCGCGCTGGACATCACAACAGCGGAGTTGTTAATGAAGGAGGGAGAACGCCTCCTTCATCCCGATCGCCCAACGTTCGCGTCGGAGGACGGGCACTCGGGCGGCCGGCCGGAATCGCTAGCACGGAATTGGAAGTTTGTTCGGCTCTGCGACCGTGGGCAGCCCGGCTAATAACGTAGCGCCAGGCACGGCGGCCCATCGTTCGAGCTCCCGAGCCCGTACATCACATTGTCAATTTCATATGCCTCCTCAGACGGACTGGGAGGAGGCTCCAAGCGGCGCCGCGAATGCTCTTGAGACACGATCGCTACGAGACGCTGCGAACGCGTGAAGAATCGCGGGCGCCGTGCCGCGCCTGTGGCAGGCGGTTGTTGATCCGGAGCCCAGCAGCGCGTTGGAGCAAGAGGATTCCGGCGCGGTATGATGCAAAATGGCGCTCTCGCCGGCCGCAAGCCCGAGCGCTCGCATCTTGAGTCGCAGAGCGCGGAGCGAGACCGACGAACTCGCTGATCACGGATCGTCGTGTGCGCGTGGGTCCACAGGGCCGCTGGGCCTACACCATCGCTTGACCCCGCCCGGGGCGTGCGCACGGTGACGAGAGAGCGTGCTCGTGTCTCCGCGACCGCTCACGCGATATGACAGACACAGACAGCGCGACCAACACCTGCACCTACACCCTTGAATTCGACTCCGAGCCGGCGACGCTCTTCGCCAGGCTCGACGAGTTGGCCCGCGATCACAGCGAATGCGCCTTCGAGCTGACGGTCACGCCGTTGGATGGGCCCTCGAGCGCCTCCAACGGCAAGTGCGTCGGGCACCCGTACCGCGACGCCCACGCCGCAGATCAGCCAATCCGCGCGCGGATGCGCGCGCGCGCCGCCGCCGCCGCCGATAACGTCGCGGAGGCCGAGCTGACCTTCGCAAGGGATGGCGGAAAGACGGTATTATCGGTGGAGTATCTGCCGTGTCCATCGCCCAAGACCTCCGAAGGCGACGACTGCGGATACAAGGCGCGAGATCTGTGGCCAATCGTGATCGGGGCCGGCCTGGGGACGAGCAGCCTGTTCGGCGCCCTCGTGCTCACCCTCGTGACGCTGGTGACCGCTCACTCGTACTCGGCTAACGAGCTCATCGGCATCCTTGGGTGTTTCGGCTTCGGCGCGCTCATGCTGTTCGCTACCTGGGTCCGGCTCCAGCTCGAGACGACCAGCATCTGGCTGCGTGGTTACTCCGCCGGCTTGAGTCTCGACTACAGCCGGATGTGGGAGATGAGTCCGGGTGGAAAGATTCACCGCGTGCTGGACCACCTCCGCCTCGTCGAGTTGCGAGCCGACGAGGTGCCGCGCGAGACGAGCACGAGCGGCTGCGGATTCGCGCGCGGGGTCAAGGCCGCCCGTTTCGCCGCCCGGGCGATCGCTGAGAACGCGGCGCTCTAGCGCGTCCGGCTCCACGTCGCCTAGCCCCGCCAGCAGCGCGAACTCTGCGTCGGCCTCGTCGTTCGAGATCAAGCTCCTCGGCGAGCTTAGAACGCGGTCACGTCACGCAGTGAACGGCCAACGGGGATCTCTCGACCGGCGTTGTCTACGCGCGCGGGCTCAACGATGCCATCAGCAACTCGTCGACCTCGTTCTTGATCGGCGCGAGCTGGAATCCGGTCTCGTTGATCCGATTCTCGATGGGCTCGTTTTTGTTCGAGAACGCGCAGACCCAGCGTTGGAACCAGACGCTGTACATCGGCGCGACCATCGACCTCGTGCAGGGCGGGGAGATTCTCGGCCTGTTTGGGCTCGGCAGCCAAAAGACGCCTGTGACCGCGAGCAAGCCGTAACACCAACAACCATCAACGCAACAAAAACGATCGAAGCCCGAAACGAGGACTCCACCGTGGCTTTTTCCGTCGAGATCACGAACAACCTGATCATAGCTAGCATCCCGACGCCGCTGTTTGTCGCTATCGATTCGCCTGACTATCGCAGGGCAAAACTCACGCTACGCCGACAGCTCGACCGTCGTGAGGCCCTGCGTGCTCCGAGACGCCGATCAACGGGCCCGCGACGACGCACAGCGTACAGCTCGTGGCGGGCCTCAACGAATTCTCCCTTGTCGAGTGGGGCGTGGCGAATTCATACGTGCTCGTCACGCTGAAGTCGCAGACCCCCTTGGATGAGGCCAGTGCTAGGAAATCGGTTCAGGTCGCCCCGGGCCCGTAGCCGACACATCGATGCCGACCGCCGACCTGCCGCCAAGCACGTACTGTTCGTGCTCGCGCGCCAGGATCTCGACATCGAGCGAGCCGCGAACACGCGACCGCGCCGGCGCGATCGCGGCGGGCGGCGATGGTCGACGTGTCGTCCCGCGACACGGCTCAGGCGCTATGTGGGCGCGTCCGCCCACGAGCGCTCGGCGGCGACGCGAGCGAGCGCCGGGAGGATCCGGCTGGGGATCGTGGGGTACCAATGATGAAGCTGGTGGTGCGTGACTGCGCGGAGATTATCTTCGCCGAACAGCGCCGCCCACAGGCGGGCGATCGGCCACGGGAGCTCGAGCGCCTCGAGTCGCCACGCCCACGGCTGGTGGAGGATCCAGTCGAAGATGAACCAGCTCGCGGTGTTGGCGATCCGGGTTACGAGCACCCAGGCGAGTAACCCCTGGCTACCACCGATCCAGGCGACGCCGACGAAGACTAGGGTGTGCACAAGGATCTGGAGCGCGAGCTGGTGGTCGAGCCCGCGTCGCGCCAGATAGCGGATACAGCTCTGCTCGGGCTGCGTGAGCGCGCCGAATAACGCACGCCACCAGGGGCCGTAGGCGAGGTAAGCGTCGGGATCGCGCGCGGGCTGCTGGGCCCAGCTGTGGTGCCCGGCGTGGTTTCGGCGAAGTGGACCGTAGCCGAGCATCAGCGGGCTCGTGACGACCATGAGGTGTCGCGCCCATCGCCAACGGCTGCTCGCGCGCTGGGCGTGGAAGCTCTCGTGTAGGGCGTTGAAGGCCCGCACGTAGGCGCAGACACCCAGGAGCGCGAACAGCCAGGTGGGGATCCAGGCGTGGAGGTGCGCGAAGTAGAGGACGTAGAACGCGACGCCCCACGAGCCGGCGAGGAGGCTGAGGCGGTCGCCGTCGGCGGCGGGGAAGCGACGCGTAGCGACGAGCAACGGCAGGTCGTAACCATAGCTGTGAATCGATGGAGTCGGCATGGCCTGAACGTCTAGTGACCGCGTGACCGCAAACGATCACGCGCGCAACCGCGAGGAAATTGTTCTCGACGCGCCGGCCACTCGGCGAGTGTACGGCCGCCGCGACGAGGCGCCCCCACCTCTAGGACACCCGCCATGATCCCGAGCACGACCTCGACCCTGCCCTCGACCTCGACCTCGACCTCGACTAACTCCGCTCGACGAGCGCGCGGCTGCCCCTTCGCCGCGAGCCCGAGCGCTCCGCCGCGCCGCGTCGTCGACCTCGAGCGCGCGCGCCATCGCTTCGGCCCCCTCGTCGATCGCGTCGCCGCGCTGTACCGCGTCGGTGATCCCGGATGGTCGCGCGCCGATCACGACGCGTCGGTGGAGCCACCCGCCTGGCTCGACGAGGCGCGATGCGCCCGCGCCGGTCAGACCCTGCGGCGCTATGGCGCCCTGACCGGGCTCGTCCTGCGCAACCTCTCGCTGCCGCTCTCCTACCGCGCGCCGGTCGGCGTGAAGCCGCTCGTAGCTACCGGTCGGCTCATCGACCAGGCAGGACCCCGCCTCTACCGCACGGCCGAGTTCGTGATCGAGTCGTTTCAGCCAGGGGCGATGGACTGCGGCGGGTCTCACTGGCGCGCGGCCGGCAAGATCCGGACGATTCACCAGCGCGTGCGGATGTCTCTTCACGCGCGAGGCTGGGATCCCGACGAACTCGGGGCTCCCCTCCCGCAGCCCGACCTCGCCGCGACGGCGCTCCTGTTCGGGCCCATCACGGTCGAGGGCCTTCGGCGGCTCGGCGCGTCGATCACGAGAGCCGAGGCCGATGACATCGCCCACTTCGCGCGCGCGCTGGCCCACGGTCAGGGGGTGCTCCCGGAGCTGCAAGCCGACACCCACGAGGAGGCGCTCGAGCTGTTCGCGGTCGTGACCGCGCTCAACGGGCCGACCTCGGAGGACGGCCGCCGGCTCATGCGCGCGCTGCTCGAGGTACCCAATCTCCTGGGCAAGACACTACTTGGCCGCGGCGTCGCCCCGCTCGTCGCGCTGTTTCACCGCAGCGTCGCCGCGCACCTGCTCGGCGACAAGGCGCGCGAATTGGGGATCTCGACGCCGGCGTGGGCGGGGCTCGCCCTGCGCCCGATCGCCCGCGGTCCGCTGACGCGTCGCTGGCTCACGCCTGCGCACGACGCCGCGATCGCCTGGGTCCTCCGCCGTGGGCGCGCGTCGACGCGAGCGAACGATGATGTCCGCACGAACATGCAGACGCTGAAGCGAGCGCGACACGCTCGCCGGCGACCACACGAAATATGCCGACGAGCGCCGCGATCGACAGCTCTCGGCTCGCGCTCGGCGTGGCTATCTCTCGCGCCACCTCGTTGCCGCTGATGTGGACGATCTCGGGTCGGTGTCGCAGCAGGTGCTCGTACCGCTCCTCGACGCCGACGGCCCACTCGGCGACGATCTCGAAGGACCTGCACGAGAGGGTCTTCGGTGAGCGTCCCGGTCGTCCGCCCCGGTCACAGCAGGAGGTCAGTCGATGACCTCTCGACGTCGCTTCACGGTCGGTGTTGCGCGGCGCTCGCCGACGCGGCGCCTGAACTCACCCGGGGCTCTGAACACCCGGACAACGAGCGACTTGAGCGTCTCCTCGCGTTCGTCAGGCTCGACGCTTGCGCACATCCGCGCTGTCAGCTGCGGCCGCGAACAGATTTTCTCGCACCGCCCCACGAAGCCGACGCCGCGCGTGCGATCCTCGACTCGTGTTGAGAGGGGATCACGGCGACGCCGTCGACCGCGACGGCGCGACCGCGACGAGCGTCGGGCGCTACACGATCCTCCGGATCCTCCGCTCACGACCCACGAGTCAGCTCATCGTGGGCTTTGATTCCAGCCTCGATCGGAAGGTCACCATCAAAGTCCTGCGCCCAGGGAGCGTTGAGGGCGAGCGCACGCTCCGCGCGGCCCAGGCGCTCGCCAAGATCACGCACCCGAACCTCACGCGGGTGTTTGAGATCGGCGAGCACGAGGGGCAGCCCTTCATTGCCACCGAGTACGTCGACGGCGCTGACCTCCGAACCTGGCTGCGCGCGCGGAGCAGGCGCTGGTCCGAGATCCTCGGCGTCGTCGTCGCGGCGGGTCGAGGCCTCGCGGCCGCGCAGGCGCTCGGCCTGCTTCATCTCGAAATCAGGCCGGAGAGCATCCTCGTCGCAGCGGACGCCCGGGTCCTGCTCACCGGTGTCGTGATCGACGGCGCCCACGCTCGCAACGAACACGCACAGCACGAGCGCGATCAGGGGCGCGATATATACATGTCACCCGAGCAACTTCGGGGAGAACCTCTCGACGCGCACAGCGATCAGTTCAGCCTCTGCGTCACGCTCTACGAGTCGCTCTATGACCAGCACCCGTTCGCGGCCGAGCGCGCGCGGCTCCTGTCCGGCGACCTCCTCGCGCCCCCAGCCGCCCGTGGCGTGCCGCGCCGGGTCGAGCGCGCGCTCCGCCGCGGGCTCGCGGGGGCGCCCGATGATCGCTGGTGTTCGCTTGGCGCGCTGCTCGACGCGCTCGATCGTGACCCCGCGCGACGCCGCCGAGGCCTCGCCGGCGCCGGGTTGCTCACCTTCCTGACCGCAGGGACAGGGTACACAATGGCGACCGTCGAGCGCGCGTCGGTCGTCCGCTGCGGCGACGCTGTCGAGGCGCTCGCGTCGATCTGGAGCGACGACCGTCGCGCGCGCATCCGGGCCGCGCTGCGAGCGACCGACACGCCGCTCGTCGAGGACACGCTGCCGCGCGTCGAGGCCGTCATCGACCGATACACAGACGCCTGGACCGAGCTGCGCGCGCGCGTTTGTGAGGAGCACCAGCGCGAGGCGCTGCCCTCACGCGTCTACGAGCTGTCCAAGAGCTGCCTCGCGCGACGCCAGGCCGATCTCGACGCGCTGCTCGACGTCCTGACCGAGACCGCGCCTGGCACCGTCGAGAACGCGGTCACGGCCGCGTTCAACCTCCCGCGGGTGGCGACCTGCGCCGACGCCGAGTCGCTGCTCGCCGCGACGCCGCCACCTGCGAACCCCAGCGCCGCCCGTGAGGCCGAGGCGCTCCGCGCTGAGCTCAGCCGCGTTGAGGCGCTCGAGGGCGCGGGGCGCTACGACGATGGCCTCGCGCTGCTCGAGACGCTCGCGCCGCGGGTTAACGAGCTGGCCTACGCGCCGTTGAGCGTCGCGCACCTCCTCGGCCGCGGCACCATGCTGCTCTGGATCGGACGATTCGAGGAGGCCGAGCGCGTGCTCGCGGACGCCTACCTCGCGGCCATCCGCGCGCACGAGGACGCGCTCGCGGGCGAGGCGCTCGCGCAGCGCATATTCGTCGTGGGGCGATTGGGGCGCAGCCAGCAGGCGTTGGCGTGGTACCCCGAGGCCGCCGCGTGGGCAGGCGACGACGACCGCGAGCTGCGGGCGCTCATCCTGAACAATACCGCGACGATCGAAGCCGACGTGGGGCACCTCGCGCGGGGGAGCGCCATGGTCCGCGAGTCATCTGCGCTGTGGACGGAGATCCACGGGGAGACCCACCCGCAAGCGATCTTCTCATTCGCGAACCTCGCCGAGTTCCTCGCCCGTCAGGGGCGCTGCGACGAGGCGCTCGATATCCTCGACACCGCGCTCGCGCGGCTCGAGCAGACCTTTGGGAGTGAGCACTACGCGATCGAGCTCAACAGGAGCAACCGCTGCGAGTACCTCGCATGCGCCGGCGATCTCTCGGCTGCGGTCGAGTGCTTCGATGGGCCTATCCGCGAACTCCTGAGCGGCGGCGGCACGACCCGATACTGGCTCGACGGGCTGGCGAGCGTCGCTATTCTCGTCCACCGCGCCCGCGGTGATGTCGAGCGCGCCGCCGCGCTCGCCGACGAGATCATCCGTTCGCTCCCCGAGGACAAGCACTCGTGGCTGCACGCGAGCGCGCTTCAGCAGCTCGGCGAGCTCGCGCTCGCCGACGCTGATCTCGAGCGCGCGAGCGAGCTCCTGCGTGAGAGCGCGACGCTGCAAGTGGACGCCGCGCCCACCGACGCGCTTCGGCTCCAAACCGAGACCGACCTCGCCACGCTCGCCCTAGCTCGCGGACACGTGGACGACGCCCACGCCCGCGCGCTCGAGATCATCGTGCGTGGCGAGGCGAGCCACGCCGAGCAGCCGTGGCTCGTCGCGCCGGCGCGCTTCCTGCTCGCCCGCGTCGAGGCGAGCGCCGGCGAGCGCGACGCCGCGCTTGCGCTCGCCGAGCGAGCCGACGCCGATCTCGTCCGCTCCGGGCACATCCGCGACTATCTGCGCGCAGAGATCCAGGCGTGGCGAGCCGGCGCAGCTCAGTGAGCTCGCAACCGTCGCGCCGTCAACAGCGGCGACGGTAGCGAGCTCACTCGGCGGCCGGTCACGGCGGCGGCCCAGCGCCGGCTGAACGCCGGGCGTATCGTCGTCGTCACAGGACCATCCACGGATGACTCTCGAGCGCGCTGGATGGCTCGGGTCGATGCTCGACGGTCTGTCGCGGCGTGGCGCGGACCGGTGGGCGCGCGGTCGCTATCGCATGGCGCTCGGGCCCAGGGCAGCGCAGCTCGAACACCGCGACCTCCTCGCGCTTGCCCTTGACGCGGACCTCGTCGAGGAGGCGACAGTCGTAGCGCTCGGCGTGCTCGACGGCGGTGAGCGTCTGGCCGCTGATGACCACGGGCGTCTTGTAGCGCTTCGTCAGGGTCTCGAGGCGCGCGGCGAGGTTGACCGCGTCGGAGATCACCGTGCCCTGCAGGCGCTCCTCCTCGCCGACGATCCCGAGCATCAGCTCGCCGGTGTGGATGCCGATGCCGGCCTCGATCTGGGGGCGCGAGACGGCCTCTGCGTTGAAGCGATCGAGCGCGGCGCGCATGGCGATGGCGGCGTCGAGCGCGTCGGCGGCCTCGCCGGGGAACAGCGCCATGATCCCGTCCCCGATGTACTTGTCGATGAAGCCGTTGTGCTCGCGGATCACGGGGCTGATGCAGCGCAGGTAGTCGTTGATAAACGCGAAGCTGTCGGCGGGGCTCATGGACTCGGAGAGCTGCGTGAACGAGCGAATATCCGAGAACAGCACGGTCATCGACAGCTGGACCTGATCGCCCAGCGCGACCTCGGTCGCGCGCGCGCGCGAGAGCAGCTGCAGGAACTGAAGCGGGACGAAGCGCTCGAACGCCCGATTCGTCGCCTGGAGCTCGCGGTTCGCCTGCAGGCGCTCGCGGTTCTCGGCGGCGAGCGTCGCGTTCGCGCGCGCGAGCGCCTCCGTGCGCTCCTGGACGCGTCGCTCGAGATCCTCGTTCGCGCGGACAAGTCGGCGCTGGAGCTCGCGCAGGGTCAGGTGCGTCCGCACGCGCGACAGCACCTCCTGGTGCTGCAGCGGCTTGGTGATGTAGTCGACCGCGCCGAGGTTGAAGCCGCGCACCTTGTCGGAGATCGCGGACAGCGCGGTCATGAAGATGATTGGGATCTCGCGCAGCGCCTCGACCTGCTTGAGGCGCTGACAGGTCTCGAAGCCGTCGAGGCCGGGGAGCATCACGTCGAGCAGGATCAGGTCCGGGGCGACGAGCTCGGCCTGCTCGAGCGCGCCAGCGCCGTCGAGCGCGACCAGCACCTCGAGGCCGTCGCCCTCCAGCAGCTCGATCATGACCTCGAGGTTGGTGGGGTTGTCATCCACGACGAGGACGGTGTGTTGGGACTCGTGGCTCTCCATCACGGCGCGCTCCTTCCCTGAGTGAGTGGGGCGTGCTCGCGCGTCGGGAAGCTCGCCAGAAATTCGCGGATCTCGCGTACCTTGAACTCTCGGGCCAGCTCCCCGAGCCGGCTGCAGAACGCGGCGAGCGTCGGCTCGCGGCGCTCTAGGCTGGAGACCGCGCGCCGCAGCGCGGGGATGTTGCCGCGCCGGGCGAGGCGCGTGAGCTCCAGCAGGCGCGCGCGCTCCGGGGCGACGAGCTCACGCGCGGGGGTCTCGGCGATGGGTGCCTCCTCCTCGCCCGCGTAGACCCACTCGAGCTCGAGGAGTCGCTCGAGCGTAGCGACGAGTTCGTCGTAGCGGAACGGCTTGGCGATGAACGCGTCCGCGCCGGTGTCTCGGCTCCGGCCGCGGTCGTGTTCGAAGGCGCTCGCGGAGATCGTCACGATTGGCATGCACGCGCCGATCGGCGTGGCACGGATCCGGCGGATGGCCGCGAAGCCGTCGAGCACCGGCATCTTGAGGTCCATGAACACAACGTCGGGGCGCTCGGCGAGCGCGAGCGCGACGGCTTGCTCCCCGTTCTCGGCCTCGATCGTGCGGAGGCCGAGCTGCTCGAGCGTGTTGGACAGCACCGCGCGATTCGTCGCTATGTCGTCGACGACGAGGGCTGTTCGCCGCGGCGGGCGATGCCCGACGATGGCGCGCGCGGTCGGGCGCGCACC
The DNA here is from genome assembly GCA_020633295.1 of Myxococcales bacterium. GTDB lineage: Bacteria > Myxococcota_A > Polyangia > Nannocystales > Nannocystaceae > JACKDW01. Next base: position 23,105 of record JACKDW010000034.1, read on the forward strand.
CGCGTCGCGGGTCGCTACCGCCGGCAGCGTGAGCGCGAACGAGAAGCAGCTCCCCTCCCCGGGCGCGCTGACGACCTCGAGCGAACCGCCCATCAGCGTGATCAGCCGTCGACTGATGGCGAGGCCGAGCCCCGTTCCTTCGCTCGCGCGCGCGGCGTCGTGGACTTGGCGAAACGGTTCGAAGATCGCCGCGAGGTGCTCGCGCGAAATCCCGACGCCGGTGTCGTGAACCTCGAACACGAGCGCGTCAGGCCGCGATGGGTCGCGGCGAATGGCCAGGCGGACATGTCCCTCGTCGGTGAATTTGATCGCGTTGCCCAGCAGGTTTACGAGCACCTGCCGCAGCCGCTTCTCGTCGCCGCGGGCGGCGGTCGGGAGATCGGGGTCGGCGGCGCGGATGAGTTCGATCCCCTTGCTCCGCGCGCTGACCGAGAAGAATGAGATCAGGCTCCGTTGGAATTCGGCGAGCCGGAAGGGTGCGATCTGCAGCTCCAGCTTACCGGCCTCGATCTTGGCGAGATCGAGGATGTCGTTGATGATGGTTAAGAGGTGCTCGCCGCTGCACTGGATCGACTCGAGACCCTCGCGCAGGCGCGTGTCCAGCCGGGGCTGCTTCGCCAGCAGCTGCGCGTAGCCGAGGATGCCGTTGAGCGGCGTGCGGAGCTCGTGGCTCATGCTGGCGAGGAACTGGCTCTTGGCGTGATTGGCCGCCTCGGCCGCCGCGAGGCTCGACTCCGCGACCGCCTTGGCGTGGCGCAGCGCCTCCTCGGCTTGGAGACGCTCGCTGATGTCGATGACGGTGCCGAACACCAGCCGGCGCCCCTCGGCGGGGTAGCGGAGCAGGCGAATCTCGCAGGGGACGTCGCGGCCTTCGGCGTCTCGGTGGGTCCAGTGGAAGACCTGTAGCTCGCCGGCGAGCGCCGCGGAGACGTGCGCGGCGGCGGCGACGTCAGAGGGCGTGCCGTCGGGCTGCGTCGGCGGGCTCAAGCTCACGGGGCTGTGCGCGAGCAGAGACGCGCGGTCGAGCTTGTACAGGCGCTCGGCGTTCTCGTTGGCGTCGACGAAGCGCAGGCTCTCGACGTCGAGCAGCACGAAGGCTTGCGGTGCGTTCTCGACGAGCGTGCGGAAGCGAGCCTCGCTCTCGCGCAGCGCCTGCTCGGCGCGCTTGCGCTGGGTGATGTCAGTCGAGATGCCGCAGACGATCTCGGGTCGGCCGCGCACGTCGGTCAGCGGGAACTTGAGCGAGATGAAGGTGTGGATGCTCCCGTCCGCCATCGGAGCCTGCTCCTCCCACTGCAGCGCGCGGCCCTCCTCGAGCACCCGGAGGTCGTTCGCGCGGTGCTGCGCCGCGATCTTCGCGGGCATGAAGGCGTCGTCAGTCTGCCCGATGACGTCACGCGCGCTCGTCCCCAGCGAGCGCTCGTACTCACGGTTCACGTAGAGGATGCGCCCGTCGACGTCCTTCGCGTAGATGATCGCGGTGCTGGTATCGAGGATCTCGCGGAACAGCTTCAGGTTCTCGCGCTGTCGTTCAAATTGCCGGTCGCGCTCATGGAGCGCGCGCTCGAGTCGCTCCGAGCGCGCGCGTTCACGCGCGAGCTCGACGGCGAGCGACTCGCGGCTCATGGCGGCGAGCGTCGAGTGGTCTTGTTCAGCAGCGTTCACGTTCACCTGTTGTGTCGTCGCGCCGGCGCCGGCGCGCTTGGGAAGGAGGTCGTCGCCCGTGCTGCAGGCGACGCGTGGATCGAGTGACCGCTCGACAAAAAACAATTACGGCGCGAATGTGCGCGCGCGTGAGCGCGCGTGAGCGCGCGTGAGCGCGCGTGAGCCTCGACCCCGCCGCGTCACGCATCTCGGGTCGACGCGCGAGTACGCCGCTCGCCTCGTCGGTGCAGGCGCGGGCGCTGCTCGGTCGCGCACGCGCTGACATATTCGCGCGTATCTGCCGTTGGGCACCTTCAATAAATCTGTCCGAATGTTCCATACGCGTAATTGTTCTCGAGGTCAGAGCTCACCCGGAGAGCGTATGTCGCCAAAGATCGCCTCCGTTCCCCGTCACGTGCTGGCCGCGCTGCGCAAGCGCAACCCGGCGTCGCCGTGTCTGCCAGCGAGCGACTGCGGCTCGGCGCGGCGCCGTCGTCAGCTGGCGCTGGCGCGCCGACGATACATCTACGCTCCCCGAGGGAGCGTCGGGCATCAGCTCGGGCGCGCACCGGTCTCGTCCCGCATCCCGCTGGCCGCGCGCTACGACTGGAGCTGGGTCGGGCCGTACCTGCCGCGTTTGCTCGACAGCGTGACCCAGGCGACGCGCGCCTGGATCGACCTGGGCCCGCAGCGCCGCGACGCCCGGAAGGTCGGTCTCGACGATCACGCGTTCGCGCGGGCACGCGTCGGCGGCGTAAACCCGCTGACGATCGAGCGCGTGCGCGCGCTCGACGATCTGCGCGGCCGATTAGACGTCTCTGAGGACATGTGGGTGCGAACGCTGGGAACACAGGCGCGCGTGAGACGGGAGATCGCGGACCAGCGCTTGTTCATCGCCGACTATCGCCCGCTCGCGTGCGCGCAGCTGCACGGATCGAGCCGCGACCTGCGGTTTCGCGAGCGTTACCTGGCGGCGCCGGTCGCCGTGTTTCGCGAGGTCCGCTCGGCCCCGCGCCCGCGCCTTGAGCCCGTCCTCATCCAGCTCGATCAGCGGGATGACCTCGGGCTTCGCCCGTCCGCGTTCGCCCCGAGTGACGGCGCTGGCTGGCGCCTGGCGAAGCTGTACGTGCAGAACGCGGACGTGAACCTCGGCGTGCTCGGGCATCACCTCGGGGGCTGTCACGCGCTCGCCGAGGCCTTTGCGCTGAGCACCCCGCGTCAGCTGTCCCCGCGTCACCCCGTGTACGTGCTCCTCGAGCCACATCTCGCCTACTCCCTCGCAGTCAACCGAGCCGCGCACACGCTGCTCACGCGGCCGGGCAGCGTGTTTGAGCAGGTCTACTCGGGGTCGCTGCCGTTGACGCGCAGCATCGTCGCGCGCGCACACAAGCGTCTGGCGAGTCAGCCACGATCGCTGGCCTTTGACCTCGAGCGACGCGGCGTGACGCGCTATCCGCTCGACTATCCCTTCCGCGACGACGCGCAGCTCTACGAGCCAGCGCTCGCGCATTTCGTCCGCACGTACCTCGCGCGCTTCTATTGCGACGACGCGGCGGTGCGGGGCGACGGCGAGCTCCAGGCGTGGGCGGCGGAGCTCGCGTCGCCCGCCGGCGGAGACATGACGGGGCTGCTCCCCGAGTCGCAGCTGCGCACGCGGGAGGAGTTGAGCGAGGTGCTCGCGCGCGTGCTGTTCGTCGTCGGGCCGCTGCACGCCGCCTTGCACTTCGCGCAGCCAGAGCTCCTCGTCGAGCCCGACGTGTACCCGGCCGCGCTGTTTCACCCTCCGCCGCGTCACGGCGAGGTTGTCAGCGCGAGCCGGATCTCTCGGACCTTGCCGCCGCGCGCGGTAGCGATCGTCCAGGTGCTCAACAACCGCATCGCCGAATACCGGTTTGATCGAATCGGGGACTACCGCCGCTATCGCCTCGCCCACGTGCCCGAAGCCCGCGAGGCGATCGTCGAGCTGACGCGCTCGCTCCGAGCGATCGAGTCGACGATCGCCGCTCGCAACCTCACGCGGGTCGACCCCTACACGTACCTGCTGCCCTCGCGCGTGCCGAACAGCGCGAACATCTGAGCCTGAGAGAGAGACGACTATGAAGCGACGTTGGAGCAACTACCTCGGGAATCAGCGCTGCCGGGCCGAGCTGCGAGCGCCGGCTTCCCTGGTGGCGTTGTCACGGACAGTGAGGCGTGCGGCGCGACGAGGTCGCGTTCGGGCGGTCGGTAACAGCTACTCCTGGAGCGCGCTCGTGCCGACCTCCGGGACCATGATCAGCCTGCGACGGCTGACGCGGTGTCTCGAGGTCGACGCGATGAGCGAGACGCCGAGCATCCGCGTCGAGTGCGGCATGAGCGTGCGTGAGGCCGAGGCGCACGCGCGGGCGGCGGGTCTGGTGCTGCGGTCGCCGACCATGTTTGATCGCGTCTCCGTCGGCGGCGCGCTTGCGACCGGATCCCACGGAGCCGATCTCGAGTCCGGATGCTTCTCGGATTCAATTCTCTCGGCGACGCTGGTAACCGCCGATGGATCCGTGCTCGAGGTCTCCGGAGGCGAGGAACTCGACGCCCTGCGCGTCGGCCTCGGGGCCCTCGGGATTCTGTACGCCGTGCGTCTCCGCTGCCAGCGCGCATTCGCGGTGTTCAGCGAGGAGCGCTGGCTCGACCTCGAGCCGACGCTCGAGGAGCTGCCCGCGCTGGCGCGTAGCGTCCGCTTCGCGCAGCTCTGGTACTTCCCGTTCGTAGATCGAATTGGCTTTAAGGGCATGTATACGCTCGACGCCCCGATCCCCACGCGCTCGCGCGGCGCCCGGGCGGCGCGCTGGCTCCGTGACCAGGCGGCCGTGATAGGCGGAACGACCGTGATGCCGGCGCTCGTGCGCGCCGCGCCGAGACTGCTGCCGAGCGTGATTCGATCCGGCGGCGCGATCGCGGTCACGCCAGGGGCGCGTGTGTCGTCGGCCTGGCACGAGTTTCATTTTCACCAGGGGTACATGCGCTGCTGGGACATGTCCTTCTCGTTACCGCTCGACGGGGCCCCGCGCGCGCTTCGGCGAGTGGTCACGTACGCCGAGCGAGCACGCGGAGATGGAGAGTTCCCCGTGAACATGGCTGTCTACGCTCGCTTCACGGGGGCGAGCTGCGGCTTCTTGGCCGCCAATCATGGGCGTGAGAGCTGCTTCGTCGAGGTCGTCTCCGCGCGCGGTACCCCGCGGGTCGAGCACCACTTCGCTCGGATCGCCGACGAGTTGCTTGAGCTGCCGGGAGCGCGCATGCACTGGGGAAAACACATCCCGGACGCTGGCAGCTTGCGCTCGCGCTACCCCACGCTGCCGCGGTTTCAGGCTGTCCGCGCACGCCTCGATCCTCGCGGCGTGTTCCTCAACCGCCACCTAGAACGTGAGGTTCTCGGGCTGTGAAGCTGGCGACAACACGATCCCGGGCTCGCTCGAGGTCCGCGAGGTCTACACCGTCGGCTCGCTTCGACGCGGCGTCCTGTTTCTGTGGCGCCCGGACGAGGCGCTCGCGCCAAACCACGAGTATCAGCTCGAACTCTCGGCCGCGTACGGGCACGTGGGCTCGCGTTGCTGCCGGCGCTGCGCCGGCGCCGGGTTTCGAGGGACTCACGGCCCTAGCCTCGGTAAGCACATCTGAGCTCGCGTAAAGTCGACGCTTACCTCGCAGCAACGGCAACGCTTGGTCTCAATGAGTCTCTTTGCTCGCTCGCTCGGGCTATCGCCTAGTCGACGAATCATCTCGCTGCGCTGCGAACGATTCGCCCGCGCAGGATGAACTCGACGACCGAACGCCGCTACCGACGCGCGCTCGCCGGGAGCGAACCGAGCACGAGCGCCTCAAAGCGGTCGTCTTCGGTGCTGACGTGATCGTATCTCGTCGAGCGGTCACTCGAGTATCGAGACCGTCGCAGCGTGTTGGACGCGCCCTGGCCTCACCGAGGTGACAGCAATGCAAACCACGACTCCCCCCATTCCTTATTTCCCCAATCTCGCGCGCGTAGGCGACACGCAGGCGCGCCGACGTGGACGACGATGCGTCGTCGCGCTCGCCGCCATCGTGCTCAGCGCGGGGTGTCAAGGCCACCTCGTCACATTCGACAACATCGAGGGCGCCCCCAAGAGCACCCAGCTGGCCGAGTACGGGGCGCCTGTCTGGCCTGCACCTACGCGCACATGCGCCGCGGAGTCCGACAAGCCCTACCAGCTCGGCGTCTCGACTCGCCGGGGCTTCGGGAATTCGTGTGGATGGCCTGACATATCCGGCCGTCCTGAGCGACGCGAGTGTCACAAAATCGACGGCAGCGAGCGCGTCGACGATCATGTCGCTGATGCGGGACCGAGACCTCTACGCGAAGCTCCTTCAAATCGCCCACCCATGGATCGTTCGGGATGTGGACGCGAGGCTCGAGAAGAAGGAGGTCGAGGTCTTCATCTCGTACGAAGATCAGGAGCAGGCGCCGTGCCCGGAGTGTGGGGCAGCGTGTAGCAGGTACGACAAGCGCGAACGGAGCTGGCGTCATCTCGACACGATGCAGTACCGCACGCTGCTGACGGCGGAGGTGCCACGAGTGAAGTGCCCAACGCACGGAGTGCGACAGGTGCAGGTGCCCTGGGCGGAGCCGAGTTCCCGGTTCACCGCGATGTTCGAGGCGCTCGTCATCGACTGGCTCAAGGAGGCGACCACCTCGGCGGTCGCGCGCCAGCTCGGGATGGACTTCGACGCGGTCCACGGCATCATGAGCCGCGCCGTCGCAAGGGGTCTGGAGCGCCGCAAGTCCGAGCCGCTGCGAGCCATCGGCATCGACGAGACCTCGTTCCAGAAGCGTCACGAATACGTCACGGTCGTCTACGACACCGAGCGCGCTCGCGTTATCGATGTGCTTGACGGACACAAGCAGAAGGCTCTTGAGGACTTCTACTGGGACACGCCGCTCGAGCACCTCGAGACGATCGAGTCGGTCTCGATGGACATGTGGGGCCCGTACATCCAGGCGACGCTCGACCACATCCCTGACGCGGACACGAAGATCGCCTTTGACCGATTCCACGTCGCCAAGCACATCGGCGCCGGGGTCAACAAGGTCCGCGTCGATGAGCACGCCGACCTTCAGCAGCTGGGGCACGATACGCTCAAGGGCACCCGCTACCTCTGGCTGCAGAACCCGGAGAATATGAAGCCGAGAAATCGGCTGCGATTTGAGGCGCTCCGCACGATGGCGCTGCGCGTCGCCAAGGCCTGGGCGATGAAGGACACCGCGCGTCAGCTCTGGAGCTACAAGACTCGCGGCTGGGCGCGACGCGGCTGGCGTAGGCTCATCGACTGGATGACGCGTTCTCGCCTCAAGCCGATGGTGAAGGTCGCACGCACGCTCCGCGAGCACCTCTGGGGCATCATCAACGCCGTCGTGCTCGGCGTCACCAATGCCCACCTCGAGGCCGTCAACGCCAAGATCCAGAAGCTCAAGGCGCAGGCCTGCGGCTACCGCAATCGAGCCCGCTTCCGCGAGGCGATCCTGTTCCACTGCGGTGGGCTCGACCTATACCCTCGGTTCGCGCTGCCCCACACGAATTCCTGAAGCCCCGACTCGCCTTGGCGTCTACGACTTTATGGATGGCGGTGCGGGGACCGAGAGCGACGGCTTTCCTTTCTTCGAGTGCGCGGAGGTACCCGGCGATGTCTACTTCTCGGAGAACGAGATCGGGACCGAGCGCTTCGAGATGCAGACCGCGTTCGCGGCGGCAGCGGCTGGGCTCACTTTCTTTGACAAGCTGGTGCACGACCCCAGCGTCGGGGGGTGGGACTACAACACTGAGAAATTCCCCAAGATGCAGGGGCACGAACCCGCGCTCCTCGTCACCATCAACGACCCGATGTGCGAAATGAATGATCCGCACTGCGACGAGGACGAAGACGAGTGCGGGCCGTTCATACCCGCCGGTCGCTTCCAACCCATGTTGCGGACCATCGAGCAGGCAAACGCGCATGACTACCCGATCCCCGCACCGGCGTCCTTCGGCGCGAACGGCTACCTCTATGGGCGAGTCGCGCTCTGCGCCAGCGACGGCACGCACATCCCCAGCACCATGTTCCACGAGATCGGTCACTACATCGACCAGAACCTCGGCGACTACACGGGGCTGTCGGGCGTGACGAACGATCAGCTCGAGGGCGGGACACTGGCAGGCTGCTGCATGGACAGCTACCGCGAGGGTGTCGCCCTCGCCGAGACCATCGGCCAACTCGTTACCATGTACTTGTATCGTCGCACGTATCCAGGGATCGACTACACGATCTCACAGGCGGCGGGGCCGGAGGGCTCGTGTACGCTCGCCGAGCTCGACATCCCCGGCACGACCATCTTCCACAAAGACTGCGTGAACTCCGGCAACGGAGGCAGCGACGAGTTTGATCTCCCCGGCTCGACGAACTCGATCCTCGAGACCTTTCGGGACGACCTCTATCACCGACCGCAGACCGACGCGGACGCGTCCTGCGCCTACAGCACCGGCTACAAGATTCCATCGCTCTTCCAGGCCTGGTGGGAGCTCCTGTTCGCCCAGCAGTGCAGCGGTGACGGGGATACCCTGAGCTGCAGCGACTACACGGGCGCCACGGTCGCACCTGACTACGCCGACCGCTACATGATGGCCCTGATGTGGGCCCTCAAGCAGGGCAACAGCGTCGGCTACGTCGAGTTCTGGGATCGCATGGGGGAGTACATCGCCAGCGAGTTCCCTGGCGATCTCGCGCTTTTCCAGCACGTCCGGGACCTCCACGACATTCATGTAATCAACGCCGACGGCGCGCCGGTCTGCGCCCCCGACGGTGGACACCTCGAATAGGTCTGACCCGAGGTAACCGTTCACGCCACGTGACTACGTCAATGGGAGCAATGATGGCGGGGAGGCTCCCCCACGGACGGCCGAGAGGAACTTGGCGAAGAAGTCGAAGACCCGACGGCCTTGCTTCTTGAGCGACTGTCGGACGGTGAGGACGCGTTCGACGAAGCGGCTTCCGCGGGGGCTATCTGTCCCGAAGGACGAACGGCGCCAGATAACGGGGTGGCGCATGTCTTGCTCGGCGACGTTGTTGGTGGGCTCGACGTTGGGGTGCTTGACGAAGGTCCACAGCGCGGGCTCGAGGCCGAGGAGATTGCGGCACATGCCGCCGACGCCGTCGACGTCGTGGTCCTGCCACGCGTAGAGGGCAGTAAGGACCTCACCGCGGAGCATCTTCATGCGTCGCTGAAACGACTCGTGCGTGATGTCGTCGGCGCGCCAGAGGTGATGGGCCTTGAAGAGTCGACGCTCGAACGCCCGCATCTGCTCACCGAAGCGCGCGGCTTCGCCACCGAGCTCGATCTTGGACTGGAAATTCCGGCCAAGGTGGAACCAGCAGACCTGGCGCTGTACCGGCTCTAGCGCGAGGTAGGCCCGCGCGCGATCGTTGCCGACGATGCCGGTGAAGTCCTCGCCCAAAATGTTGATGACGACCTCGCTGCTGCGGTCGGGCTTGATAGCGTAGTAGGCGACCTGGGACGTGCTGGCGACCCAGAGCCACGCTTTTGCGTTTCGCTCGACCCACCCCGTCTCGTCCATGTTGACGAAGGGCGAGGACCGAATGTGCGTCAGCGCCTCGCGGTGCGCCACCTCGAGCACGTCAGTCGCCCGCGCCTCGATCTTGCTCACGGTCCCGAGCGCGATGTTGATACCCAGCACGTCGCTGAGCAGCTCCTTCACGTTGCGCTTCGACATCCGGTACGAGCCCGTCAGCAGGCAGACCAGCGCGGACAGCCGAGGCCCAAACGCGCCGTGCTTGTACTCGTCGCCTCGGGCTGCCGTGGTCTTCGCTCCGCATCGGTTGCAGCCGACGGTGTGGTAGCGGTGCTCGGTCACGTGCCCCTTGAGCATCGGGACGTCGATGACTTGATGGCGCTCGGGCTCCTTGTCCTCGCCCTCCAAGTCGGCGGCGCAGCGGTGGCAGTGCTCCGGTACGTGGTCGACGACCTCGTCGGGAGGGAGCAACTCTCGAGTCGCTCGCTTGTGGCCCTTCTGACCCCCTCGCTTGCGCCTCCCCTTCGCCTTCTTCTTGCGCTGCTTCCTCGCCTCCGCGTTGTCCCGCGACGGCGGCAGCGACGAGTTCAGCGAGTTGCGCCCAAGCTGCGCTAGCAGGTTACGCACTTGCTTTTCCAGCTCGGCGACACGAGTCTCGAGTTCGGATCGGAGTTCGGCGTTCTCGCGCTCGAGCTCCGCGATCCTTCGGTCCTTGTCGTCCTCCGTCGGCACGCTCGAATTCGAGCATCTCTACGCCTCTACGTCGAGTTTCTGGCGATCACGCTGCTTGGCCCGGTGTCGCTACCCGTGAACGGTTACGACCCGAGACGCATAGTTGGTCTCGAGGTCGGATTTCACTCGTAGGTGAATGTCGCCGAAGACCCCCATCGAGTGAAGCGAGGTCGTTTCAGCAGCTCAACGGTTCGCGAGGTGCGCGCGAACTTGCCCGACCCACGCGTCGACGCCGGCGATTGTGCTCGCGCGAAGGTCTGGGTCGGCGGTGACGGCCTCGATCTCGATGTGGAAGAGCTGGCGCGCTCGCCGAATCCGCGAGCGCGCGGTCCCCTCCGGGACGCCGAGAGCCTGGGCGATCTCTCGCGCCTTCAGGTTCTCCCAGAAGTACAACTCTAGCACGACCTGGAGCTCGATCGGGATGCGCCGCAACGCCTGTAACATCACCTGGATCTCGCGCTGGCGATGAACGACCGAGCTGGGCGTCGGCTGTACGTCGACGATCGAGTGCGACATCGGGTCGAAGCGTTTGTCGTGACGCTGGTAGCGGCGGAAGTGCTCTAGAAGGATCATGCGCGCGATGCCGAACAGGAAATTCTTAAAGGTCGTCTCTTCGCGCTTGTTAGGGAACTTCTCGACGCAGCGCAGAAACGTCCGCTGCACCAAGTCCGGCGATTGCTCGGCATCGACCTTGTTGTAGAAGAATCGCGAGAGGCACGCGTAGTGACGCTCGAACAGGCGCTCACCCGCGCGATCATCTCCGCTCCGCCATCGCTCGACGAGTTCCGTGTCGTTTGGCACGTCGAAGAGAGTAGTCGGTTGAACCCCCTAGGACCACACGGGGCGACACGCGCGAGAGCGCGCGCGAGAAAAATTCTTCGCCGTCGTAATTGTTTTTCGGGGCGCCGGTCACCCGGAGAACAGAGAGACCCGAATGAGCACTTCCACTCCAAACCCCGTCCTGTCTGCTTCCTGCGACCGCGCGCTCAAGCTCGCGCTCATGCTCGGCTTTGCGCTGACCGGCGCCGCGGCCGGCTGCGACTCACCCGCAGAGTTCCTCGAAGGCGACGATCTCGAGCTTCGTGACTGCGGGAACCATTGCGGCGTCGATTTCAATACGCCGTACTTCTATGGCAACGAGCGCTTCATCGAGTTCGACATCGCGGGCGGCGCCCACACGAACACGGAGGGGCACACGGTCACCTTCCACAGCGCGCTCCACCCGAGTTGGGGAGCGCTCGCGCCCGGCGAGCTCGCCGTGCATACCAACGGGAAGCTGTCGCACGCGGGTTTACCCACCGGTGACCCCACGGGTCTCACGCTGGCGTTCACCATCGACGGCCAAGCCACAAAGCTGCGCGTCGCTACGGCATTGGAGCGACCGGATGTGGGCTGGGTGTACGAGTTCGAGGAGGTCGTGAACGACGAGTGGGTGCCGCTGTGCGAGCCTGACCCCTATGGCGACCGCTCCGCCTACCTGTACCGGGACTTCACGCTGGTGACGAACGGTCCCGCCACCGGGCGGATCGTCGATGCCTACGACATGATCCAGATCGCGTGCACCTCGGGCGCGGCGGGGAAGGCGACCTCGTTCGGCTTTCGCCCGCTGATCGAGGATGAGATGAGCCAAGACATGTTCGAAGCCGCGCTCCGGGCGGTGCGCCTGGATCTCTGCAGCGACGGGACCGCGTACACCGTGCCCGGGGCGGAGGTCGCGTTCAACGACATGAACGGCAAAGTCGAGTCTCCCCTCGACACCGAGGGGCTGATCCGCGAGGCCATCTTCGACAAGTGGGGCGCGGTGTGCTGGGACGGCGCACTGCGCCCAGGCGCGACCGCGCCGAGCTGCGAGCTCCCGCTGTGCGACGACTGGCTCACCGAGAACGCGTCGCGCTCCGATCTCGTGGAGACCTTCATCCAGTAGCCGCTGCTCACGGCGGCGCGACGAGCAGGCCGGCGAGCCAGCTCGTCACGCGCTGCAGCTCGGGCGCGAAGCCAGGCCCCATGGAGCGGTAGCGGGCCGCGATCTCCTCCGCCGCGCGCCGCAGCGTCGCGGGCTCGTCGACATCGACTCGCGAGCGTAACGAAGCGAACTCGGCGGCGAGCCGAGCCGGATAGTTCGGACTCGCTGCGGCCGCGAAGCCGTCACGGGCCTGCGCGTGCGCGCGACGGGCCGCCGCCGCCTGCCCCTCTTGCAACAGCACATCGCCGCGTGCCACCGCGGCATTAAGCGCGACGTGCTCTCTCGCCAGCGGCGGGTGCTTCTGCAACAACGCGTTCGACTCGTCGACGAGCGTCCGCGCGCGGGCAGACTCGCCCATGTCCAGGAGCGTCAGGACGAGGCCGCTGCGACAGCGGATCTGGTGGTTGGCCTTACCCAGGCGATCGGCGCGCTCAAGGCATCGCGAGAAGGCCTGCTCGGCGTCCGATAGGCGGCCTGCGCGGGCGAGCGCTTCTCCGATGTCGTGCCAGTACGCCGCTGGGTCGACGCTGTCGGGGAGCAGTCGCTCGGCCTCCATTGCATTGGTCCGTGCTCGATCGAATTCACCGAGGTCGGCCGAGAGCGCGGCGACGAGACCGAGGAAGGCGAGATCATCGGGACGCGAGCCCCCGTTTCTCGTACGTCGGGCTGTGAGGAGTTCGAGCGCGCGGTCGTGAGCGGTCGCGCTCTCGCGTCGCAGCCTCATCGCCTGGACACGACCCCATTCGATCCAGTCCGCGAGCGCGGGGTTCCCAGGCGGAAGCGCGTGGGCGGCGGCGAGGAGATGCTGCTCGGCCTGCTCGAGTTGCCCCTGATCGAAGTAGACCTGGCTGAGGCGAAACTCTACGCCCGCGACGATCGGGTGGTAGCTGCCCACGATCGTGGTCAGCCCGGCGATCGCCGCTTCGAAGTCGCTAGCGGCCTCACGAGCTTGCCCGCTGCCGACCATTGTCGCGCCGCGGTTCGCCAGGGTGAGCGCGCGTTCGTACTCCCGCCCCGTCGTGTGGTCGAGTACCGCGAGCGCTTCGTCAAACAACGCGCGCGCGCCATCGGTGTCCTCGAGTCGGCGTCGCGCGACGCCGAGATTGTTCGCTAGCAACCACCTGCGCCATGGGTCAGGCGATGCGTCGACCAACGCGCGGGCGAGTTCCGCGCGGTCGAGCGCGCGCTCGGGATCCAGGAGGAGCGAGCCCTCAATGAAGAGGCGCCGCGCAGCTGCCTCGGCGGCGACCTCGAAATGGTGGCTGCGGAGGGCGGTATACAGCGCGCGCTCGATCGCCGTACGGGCGGCCTCGCCGGTGTGTTGCTCCTGATGCGCTGCGCCGACGCGCAGCCACGCCTCCGCGATGAGCGGTGCGTACCCGAGTTGTTCGGCCGCGTCGCGGATCGAGGTCGCGTCTCGCAGCGCAGAGTCGAAGCGCCCGGCGAGTTCGTGGGCGTGTGCGCGCGCGAGCTCGGTCCGCGCCGCCTTCACGGCCTCAGCCGCCTCGGGCGTCTCGGGCGGCTCGACCGGGTTCGTGAGCGCGGCGACGTCCGAGCAGTCCTGGACCGGTCGTAGGCCGCGGACCGCCGCAGCGGCGCGCTCGATCGTGGTGTTCGTCGCGGTTTCGAAGCTCATCAGCAGCGCGTCGAAGCCGGCCCGGCGAAGATCGAGACAGACGGTTCGTCGATCGAAGAGCTCGTCGGACTCGTGCCCCGACTCGCGGGCGCTGCACGCCTCCACGCGGCCGCGCGCGAGCGCGTCTCGGTAGGCGTCGATGCGCGGCATGGTCAGCGCCCACGTCCGCTCGCCGAACTCCCCGCTGCTCGCGTGAAACGCGGCCGCGATCGCGTCGCGTCGGCCCTCGTTCCACACCAGCGCGCGCGCTTGATCGCCGAGATCACAGCGCCGCGCGTCACCGCCGAGCGTCCGCGCGAGGCCGAAGCCCGCGGCGACCATCACCGACGCCAAACCGGCGAGCGCGAGCCGCCGTCTTCGGCGCTGTACAGGGTCGTCGGACAGCGCGTCGAGCAGCGCCTTCATGCTCTCGAAGCGCGCCGCGGGATCGGTCGAGAGCCCGCGTCGAACGACGCGCTCCACCCACGCCGGCACGCTCGTGCCCGCCGGCGGGCTGCGCACGTCACCGCTGGTAATCGCGCGAGATAGCTCTAGCACAGACTGACCTGGAAACGGCAGCTGGCCGTAGAGCCCCTCGTAGAGCGACGCGCAGAAGCTGAATTGATCGCTCAGCCCATCGAGCGGTCGGCCTGCGTACTGCTCGGGGGACATGTAGGCCGGCGTCCCGACGAGCGCGCCGGTCTGAGTCAGGCGCGTAGAGGAGGACGTCGGGGACGCCGTGTTGACCTCGTGGATATCAGTCCTAACGGCCAACCCGAAGTCGAGCACTTTGACCTCGCCGTTCTCGCCGCGGATCGCGTTGTGCGGCTTGAAGTCGCGGTGCACGAGGCCTGCGCGATGCGCCGCGTGCAGGCCGGCGCCCGCTTGGCGGTAGACGGCGATCACCTCGCGCCACGTCGGCCCCGTAGAGGCCCACTTGTCTAGGCTTTGTCCGCGAACGAACTCCATGGCGATGAACACCTGCCCCTCGTGTTCACCGACCTCGTGTACAGCGACGACGTTGGAGTGCGTCAGCTTGGCCATCGCCCTGGCTTCCTGGATAATTCGCGCCTGCCCGACGCTGTCCAGGCCGCCCTGCGCACGCAAAAGCTTGACGGCGATCTTGCGGTCGAGTCGCTCGTCGTACGCCGCGTAGACGACACCCATCCCACCTTGCCCAAGGCGCTCAAGCAGTTGGAAGCGGCCGATCTTGATGACCGAGGCGCGCTTGAACAGCCCACGTCGGGCGATCTCTTTGAGGCGCCGCTGCTCGGTCTCGTCGTCACCGAAAGGCGTCAGCGGGTCTCCGGGTGTGTCCCCCGAACTCGTTGGCTTGTTCGCCCCCAAGGTGTCGGCCTCAGCGAAGCCGGCTCCGCCACCCGTCGGAGTACGGTGCTCCAGGCTCACCGTTGGAGCGTACACCAGCGATGCGCTGGTGAGGAGCGCGCCGAGTTACGCCGGCGCGAGCTCGTTGTCGCAGCGTGCTAAGCAGCCCGTCGAGTTCCTCCGCGCTCACGAGCGCGTCACGTTGCGAACGAACTCGCGCATGAACGGCTCGAGGGTCTCAGGATCGCTTGAGTACGTGGAGGGACGCGATCGCGGTCGACGAACGTCAGCCGGCCGCGATCGCGATCGACGAGCGTCAGGAGGCCGCGACCGCGGTCAACACGACCTGCTTCTCCTCGTAGGTGAGGAGCAGCGCGACGTCGCCGAAGCGTGCGAGTTCGTCACCGTCACCCGCGTTCGAAAACTCGCCCTTGAGCTGCTCGCGCGCCTCGATGACCACGAAGCGATCGCCGGTTGTGGGGGTGAAGCCGTATCGGAGCCCGACTACCAGCTCCCCGGCGAGCGCGATCGCGTCACCACGGACGGTCGCGTGATAGCCAGGTCCGACGGCGTCTGGCCCTGCCGGCAGCGTGCCTCCGAGGTACAGCGACAGCGCGCCGTCCTCGGTGAGCGCGACGGCGTCGGCGTCGAGCGCCGACGGGTTGTAGCCGCAGCGCCAGCGACTACAGTCCTTGGTGCCGAGCATCAACGTCGCGCCGTGCCACTCCGAGGCGAAGGCGAAGTAGGTCGAGTTGTTGTGGGCGCTCAGCTCGTCGAAGGTGAGCTGCGTCCCGGCGTGGGTTTCGAGGCGCGCGCCGCCGGCGAGGTGAATATTCCCGAGGGTGACGAGCGCGGGATCGAACATTGGATCTGGCGGCGCCATGGACGGGTCAAGAAGCACCTCGGGCGCGTACCCGGGCCCACCGATGACGATGTCCTCGCCCGCGCGGCCGGGCACTACGCCGCCCTCCCAGTTTTCGGGGTTGAACCAGTCGCTGTCGCTGCCGATGTAGTGAATCGGTCCTTGCGCGCGCGCGGTCGTGGCGTGTTGCTGCGAGGGGGGAGGCGCGTCGCAGGCGGGCAGCGCGAGCGCGGCGAGAGAGAGCGTCAGCAGGAGGTTGGTCTTGGTGAACATCAGCGGTCTCCGAGTCGATGGGTGTCGAGGTTCAGAGACCAAGTGACCGCTCGATGCGGATCAATTACGACGAATGGACGCGACGCGAGCGTATTGCGACGAGTGCGACGAGTTGCTCGAACGAATGGAACGGACGCGGATCGTCAGGTGATCGAGGCCCGCGCGTCATCCCGTCGTCGCGCGCGTCCTCACTCCGCCACGCGACGCGCGATGCGCCCCCATGACGCGTCCTCGGAAAGCGCTCCGGTCGCTGCGTCGAGCTCGGCGAGCCAGGTGCGGACCGCAGTTCGTTTGTAGTCGAGCGCGTGACACATGCCTGGGTACTCGGCGAGGGCGTCCTGCGCAAGGGCGCGAGCCT
>JACKDW010000035.1 GCA_020633295.1 Myxococcales bacterium
AGGTCGCCGGCAAGACGATCGGCGAGCTCGATCTGCGCATGCGCGACGTGGTCGTGCTCAGCATCCAGCGCGGCAGCGTGATCATCCCGAACCCCGGCGGCGGCGAGCGCCTGCTCGCCGGCGACATCGCGCTGTGTTACGGCAAGCGCATCGTGCTGCGCGACCTCGTGCCCAGGCGCGCCGCCGGCGACGCGAACGCCGGCGACGCGAAGGCGAAGGCGAAGGCGGGCGAGGAGAAGGCCTGACGTCCGCGCGCGAGCGCGACTTGCGTCGCGCGCCGCGGGACGGGACCCACGTCGAGGAGCGCGGCTTCGGCGAGGCGCTGGGGCTCAACCCCGAAGATCCGGGCTCGGGGACGGCGAGCCTGCAGGTGTTCGTCCGCTAGCGCGGCGATCGCTTCGACGCGCCGCGCGAGTCGGCGAGCGGCAGCGCGACGCCGGCGTCGATGGAGCGCAGGTGCAGGTCGCGCTGCGGGAACGGGATCTCGATCTCGTGCTCGTTGAGCTCGCGCTCGACCTCCTTGAGCACGTCGCTGCGGACCTTCAGCTTGAGCAGCGCCTCGCGGATCCACATGCGGATCTCGAAGTCGAGCGAGCTCTCGCCGAAGCCCACGAACAGGATCTCGACGTCGGGCTCGCCGGTGCACTCGGGGTGGGCGCGCGCGACTCGCTCGAGGATCTCGATGACGGTGGGCACCGGGCTGCCGTAGGCGACGCCGACGGGGACGATCACCCGCGTCACGCGATCGGACAGCGTCCAGTTCGAGACCTTCTCGGACACGAGGTCGCTGTTGGGCACGATCAGCTCGGAGCGATCGAAGGTCTGGATGATGGTCGAGCGCAGGCCGATGCGGCGCACGGTGCCCCACTCGCCGGCGATCACGACCGTGTCGCCGACGCGCACCGGCCGTTCGAACAGCAGGATGAGCCCGCTGACGAAGTTGTTGACGATGTTCTGGAGGCCGAAGCCGATGCCCACGCTGAGCGCGCCGGCGATCAGCGCGAAGTTCTCGAGGCTGATGCCCAGGGACGCGAGCGCCCAGAACGAGCCGAGCACCACCATCGTGTAGTGCAGGATCGCCTTGATCGAGTCGCCGACGCCGGGCTCGACCTCGCGGCGCTCGAACACGTGCACGTCGAGCAGGATCCGCAGCAGCCAGGAGACGACGAAGGTCGCGTAGACGATGACGACGGCGGCGAGCACACGCCCGAGCGTCAGGCGCGTCGCGCCGATCGGGACGCCGAGGTCGAGCACCGGGCTCCACAGCTCGTCGACCGACGGGATGACGCCCCAGACCTCGGCGATGAACAGCGCGGCCGCGGTGAGCATCGCGGTGCGCACGAGCCAGCGCGCGTGCGTGGCGATGCCTTGCCCGGCGCGCTCGATGAAGCCGGCCTCGCGCGGCGCCGCGGCGAGCACCGTGATCGACGCGCTCCCGAGGCGCACGAGGTACGCGACGATGTAGCCGAGGAACGCGGTCGCCACCGCCGACTGCAAGAGCCAGCGCGCGATCGCTTCGAAGCCGATGAGCTGCCCGAGCAGCGCGAGCAGCAGGATCCCGGCGCCGGCGAAGCTCGCCAGGCGAACCCGCCGCGCGAGCGGGTCGCCGCGTCCGTGGCGGAGCGCGATGAGCAGCAGCACCGGCGCGCCGAGGGTGCAGACGATCGCGAACACCAGGCGAAACAGCGGCGCCGGGAAGGCGGTGATCTCGAGGGCGAAGAGCAGCGGGTAGACGGTCGCGATCGCGTAGATCAGCTGTCGGTCGGGGCGTTCGGGGAACACGAGCGAGGCCTGCAGCGCGCCGGTGAGCGCGAGCGTGATGATGATCAGCAGCTCCCACAGCGCGGGCATCGGCTGGTAGAACACGCTGATGAGCGCCGTCGCCACGAGCGCGCCGGTGACGAACGGGCGCGCGAAGGGGGTGTCGCTGGCCCCGGCCTCGGGGGCGCGCGAGTGGATCCGGCGGATGACCACGGCGACGCCGAACACGGCGAGCGCGTGCAGCAGCAGCACCCAGCTCGAGCGGCGCAGGAACGGCGCGTCCATCACGGGCGTCGCGGCCACGCCCTCGACCAGCTCGAGCGTGCTCACGCGGCCGAGCCGGCGCGCGAACTCCCAGGAGAACAGCGGCGTGTCGCGGTGCCAGCGACGCGCGCGGCCCTGACGGATCAGCTCGTCGGCGAGCGCCTCGATGGAGACGAGCTCGCGCTGCACGCCCGCGAACGCGCGCTGGTGCTGGAGCGCGTCGGCGTAGACCTCGCCGGTGTGGGCGAGGACGCCCTGGATCTGCTTGAGCGCGCCCGCGAAGTCGCTGCGGGTGCCCCGGGGCACGTCTTTGTCGTCCGCGACCGCGTCGCGCCAGCGCGTCCAGAACCCGCGTCGCTCGGTCCAGGCGGCGCGCAGCTCCTCGATCGCGGCGATGCGATCGGCGATCCGATCGCGCTCGCTGAGGAGGTCGCTGCGGCGCAGGCGGGCCTGCTCGCGCAGCTGCACGAGGCGTTCGGGTCGCAGGTAGGTCTCGCGCTCGAGCGCGTCGAGCTGCTTGCGCAGGCTGTCCGCGCGCGCGCGCGCGGCCGTGATCTCGTCGCCGGCGCTCTGGGCCGCGGCGAAGCGATCGAGCTGCCGCTTGGCCTGGGTCGCGTCGGTCTCGAGCTCGATCGCGCGCGTGACGATCTCGTGGGCGCCCGGCAGCGGCTCCTCGGTTGAGGAGGTCGCCGGCGTCGGCGCGGCCGTGGGCTCCGCTGTCGGGATCATGGCGCCCAGGCCAGGGCTAGCGCCGAGGACGAGCGTGGCCCCGACGGCGATCCAGGCGAGGAGCGTCGTCTTCACCGCGCCTCCGTGTCGCGTCGCGTCTGCACGGCGGGAACGATAGGGACAAAGCAACCGCGCGTCGAGACGCGCGGGCGCGCCGGCTTCGCCAAGAATTGGCGTTCGCGCGCGCGTCTGTGTAGCGTGTCAAACCGGAGCGGAGCGGGATGTCTACGTCCAGTAGCTTGCGATGCGCCGCGATCCACAGGGGCCGCGCGCGCGGTGCTGTGTCGCTCCT
The DNA here is from genome assembly GCA_020633295.1 of Myxococcales bacterium. Lineage (GTDB taxonomy): Bacteria > Myxococcota_A > Polyangia > Nannocystales > Nannocystaceae > JACKDW01. The sequence goes on from JACKDW010000035.1 coordinate 3,047, forward strand.
GCTGCTCCTGGGGCTCGCGTTTTCGTCCGAGCTCGACGCGCGCGCGGCTCCGGCTGAGGGCGCGCCGAGCTCGCCCGCGCCCGCGCCCGCGCCGTCGCCCCCGTCCGCGCTGACACCGTCGTCGGCGAGCGCGGCGGGGTCGTCCCACTTGCGGGCGCTGGCGCGACGTCGCCATCGCCCGTGCGGGCGCGGCCTCCAGCGCCGAGGGCGGGAGCACGGCGACGAGCGCCGGCGCGAGCGAGGGCGCGACGCCCTCCGAGGTCGTGACCGTAGCGACTTCGGCGACGACTTCGCCGGCGGCGGTGACACCGCCGCCGCCCGCGCCGGACTCACCTGAGGCCATCGCGGCGCTCGAGCGGCAGCTCGCGGCGCTCGAGCAGCTGCGCGCCGGCGTGATGCCCGAGGGCATCCCGCTCGATCAGCTGTTTCGCGTCTCGATCGTCGATGAGGCTGCGGTCGCGCGTCGCGTCGTCGGCTCAAGGCCGAGCTGGCTGCGCTGACGCCTGCGCTGCGCCTGCCGCCGCCGCCGCCGCCCCCCCCGAGCCCAAGCCCGAGGGGGAGGGCAGCCCGGCGGAGCCAGGCGCCTCGCCGGCGGGCGCGGACGCGCGCCGCGAAGCAGACCGGCCGACGCGAAGCAGCCGGCCGACGCGAAGCAGCCGACGGGCGCGAAGGACGCGAAACAACACAGCGACGCGAAGCGACCGACGGACGAAAAGAAGTCGACGAATGACAGGAAGCCGTCGGCGGGCGCGGACGCGGTGGCGAATAAGCCCGCGCCGACGGACGGCCACGCGCCGTCGGAGCCCGCGGGCGACGGCGCGCCCGCCGTGCCGCCAGAGACCCCGCCCGCGCCGCCCAAGCCCGAACCACCGCCGCGCCACGTGCAGCTGCGCCGCGCGATCATCCAGGCGAAGCTGGCGATCTTGGCGCTGCCGCTGACCGAGCGCCAGCGCTTCGTCGACGAGGACGCCGAGCTGCGCCGGCTCGAGCGCATCGACGAGCAGGCCCGCCTCGACGGCGAGAAGGCGGAGGAGGAAGCGCGCGAGGCCGAGGCCGCGCGCCAGCGCGCGCTCGACGAGGCCGAGGCCGCGCGGACCATGCGAGAGCGCGACCTCGCGAACCTGCGCGCGGCCGCCGAGGCGGTGCGCCGCGATCAGGCCGAGCTGCGCCAGCGCCTCGTCGCCGCGCGCCAGGCCTTCGACAGCCGCCACTCCGGCGACGAGAAGAAAGAGCTCCCGCTGATCGCGGCGCTCGACGACGTGGCGCCGCGCTCGGTCGAGGCGTCGCGGCTGTTCGCCGACGTCACGGAGGCGGTCGACGCGGCGCGCGCGGAGCTGCGCGGCGCGCTGGCGGCGGCCGGCGCCCGTCTCGATGTCCCGCGGCTCTCGGTCGTGATCCCGCAGGTCCCCGACGACGACGAGCAGAACCGTCACACCGTCGACGAGCTGATCGAGATGCGCGCCCGGCTCGATCTGTCGGCGGACGAGCTCGTCGCGATGGACAGCCTGCTCAAGCGCGACGCCGTGCACGCCGCGTTCTCCCACGAGGAGCGGCTGACGGCCGCGAGCATCCGCCTGCTCGACCTGCTGCCGCTGGAGGAGCGCCGCGAGGTGCTCGGCTTCAGCGCGCGGGGCCTCGCCCAGCTGCAGCGCGAGCTCAGCCACGTGCCGCTCGCGATCCGCTGGTACTGGATGGAGCGGCAGCAGACGGTGCCGCGCTTCCTCGCCTCGCTCAGCCAGCCGCTCGAGGCGCTGATGGTCGGCGCCGCGCTGCTGTGGTTCCTGGTCACCGTCGCGCTTGCGATCTACCTCGCGCGCCGCCGGCTCCGGCTGCTCAAGCGCCTGCGTCGCGTCGCGCTGCGCCGCGCGACGACGCCCGCCGGCATCCGCACGCGCCGGGTGCTGATCGACGGCGTCACCGAGATCTCGGGCCCGCTGATCTTCGTCGCCGCGGTGCTCGTCGGGTGGCGGGCGCTGTGGCGCTTCCACGAGATCGACGAGCTCGCCGTGATGGGCTCGCTGGTCTGGTACTACGCGGTCTACCGCCTGGCGATCACCGCGGGGCACGGGCTGATCTCCTGGAGCTCGCGCTCGAGCGCGCTGGTGTTCGCGCACCGCTACAGCGAGAAGGTGCTGCGCTCGCTGCGGCTCGTCGGCGCGACCGCGCTCGCGGTCGTCGCGCTCCTGAAGATCTCGGGACATGTCCTCGGGTACGGGTACCTGTACCGCCTCGTGCTCGGCTTCTCGTGGGTCTGCGTGTTCCCGATCGCGATCACGCTGCTCGGCTGGTGGCGCGGCGACATCGTCGAGACCTACCTCCACTACCGCCCCTCGGGGAGCCTGGCGCGCGCGGTCGAGCGCACGCGGACGCGCTGGTACGGCTTCTTCGTCGCGGTCGCGGCGGTCACCTACCTCGGCGTGCACGCGTTCATCCGCCTGGCGCAGGGCTTCTTGCTTGGCTTCGAGCAGTCCCGCAAGGCGCTCGCGTTCCTGTTCCGGCGCCGTCTCGAGCGTCGCGCCGAGGCCCAGGCCGCCGAGATCGAGGTCGAGCTCCCGCCCGAGCTCGTCCGCGCGCTGACCGACGAGCCGGCGGCGCGCGGCGACGTGATCGACCTCTACCCCGGCATGGAGCAGTTCGACGCCGACCTCGCCGGCTGGCGCGCGAGCGCCCGCCACGGCTCGCTGCTCGTGGTCGCGGAGCCGGGCTACGGCAAGACCGAGTGGCTGCGGGCCGCGTGCGCGCGCGCGCCGGGGCTGCCGGTGCACTGGGTCACGCTCGACGGGCACTGCCTCGAGCCCGCCGCGTTGATCGGGCAGATCGCCGCCGCGCTCGAGGCCCCGCCGTGCGGCGACGCGGCGACGCTGGCGCGCTGGCTCCAAGGCCAGTCCGCGCGGCGCGTCGTCACGATCGACAACACCGAGCTGCTGATCCTGCGCGGCGTCGACAGCCTGCGCGCCTGGGACGAGCTGCGCCGGCTGCTGACGCTCGCGCGCGATCGCGTGTTTTGGCTCGGCGCGATGGATCAGGATCCCTACCACTTCCTGCAGTGGTCGCGCGGCGAGGACGAGTGCTTCCGCCGCGTGGTCGAGCGGCCGCACTGGAGCGAGGAGGAGATCGCCGAGCTGCTGCAGCACCGCACGCGCTCCGCCGGCTACGAGCCCGTCTATCACGACCTCGTCGTCGGCCGCGTCGAGGGCGTCTCGGGCGACACGCAGCTGGTCTCGACGGGCCGCGAGTACGCGCGCCTCTTGTGGGACTACGCCGACGGCTGCCCGCGCCTCGCGCTGCACTGCTGGCGGCAGTCGCTGCAGCCCGACGCGAGCGCGCCCGCAGGCGAGGGCGAGGCCAAGACGGTGCGCGTGCGCCTGTTTCGGCGCCCGGACACGAGCTGCCTCGAGGAGCTGAGCGAGCGCAACCGCTTCCTGCTGGCGAGCGTCGTCTGGCACGCCAACCTCGCGCTCGACGAGGCCGCCGAGTCGCTGCGGTTCCCGCGGGCGAGCTGCGAGGAGGGGCTCGAGCTGCTGCGCGAGCTCGGCGTGCTGCGCCTGGTCGGGGATCGCTATCACGTCGCCACGCCGTGGCTGCGCCACGTCAACCGCTACCTGCGTCGCAAACACCTGATCCGGGACTGACCGATGGACGACGTGACCCCCCGCACCATCCTCCTCGAGGGCCTCAACCTCGGCGGCATCCTCAGCGCGCTGATCGTCGTCGCGGTCACGTGGTTCGTCGTCGGGCTCGTGACCGGCAGCCTGACGCGCCTCGGCGTGCGCATGGTCGACCGCCGGCTGCTGATCAACCAGATCGCCACCGTCGCGCGCTTCATGCTCTGGGTCATCGGCGGCGTGCTGGCCGTGCGCGCGCTGAACCTCTCGCGCGAGGTCATCCTGGCGATGACGGGCGCCGCGGCCGTGACCATCGGCTTCGCGCTCAAGGACCTCGCGGCGTCGGTGCTCGCCGGGCTGACGATCCTCATCGACCGCCCGTTCCAGGTCGGCGACCGCGTCAGCTTCAGCGGCTACTACGGGGAGATCACCGCGATCGGGCTGCGCTCGATCCGGCTGACCACGCTCGACGACAACCTCGTCACGATCCCCAACAACAAGTTCCTCACCGAGCTCGTGTCGTCCGGCAACGCGGGCGCGCTCGACATGCTCATCCAGATGGACTTCTACATCGGCCTCGATCAGGACGTGACGCTCGCCAAGCGCCTCGTCTCCGAGTGCATGCAGAGCAGCCTGTACATCTTCACGGACAAGCCGTGGACGGTGCTCGTCAACCAGGTGCTCGAGAACAACTACCCGGCGATCCGCCTGCGCGCCAAGGCCTACGTGCTCGACGTGCGCTACGAGAAGTCCTACGAGACCGACGTGACGGAGCGCGTGCTGCAGGCCTTCGCCGAGCACGGGGTGCTGCCGCCGCGCGTGCTGGTCGACTGGCGCGACGGCGCGACGCCCCCGGCGCGCCTCGTGAGCCGCCCGCGCGCGACGGGCTAGACCCAACCCCAGCGCGCCGCGCCCCGGCTCATAAGTTGATCGCAGGCGTCGGGCCGCCCCCGTCGCTTCGCTGGTCCAGCGGCTCGCCGCCGGCAGGGGAGGGTCCCGTGGCGAGTGGATCGAATGCTGCATTCACGGGCGACGGCGCGGGCGAGAGCCGAAGACCACCGCGTCGTCGCCAACTTGTGCGCTTGACGCCTCGAACTTTTCCGCGCACGCACAAACGACTCCGCGCTGCGGAGCCGGCGAGTCGCCGGCCCACGAAGGGAACCAATCATGAGAATCACCGCAATTCACCTCACGCTCACCGCGCTCGCGTTGACGCTCGCGTCCGGCTGCGTCTCGCAGTCCGAGCACGACGCGCTCGCGAAGGAGCTCGGCGAGACCCGGGCCGCGCTCGTCCGCGCCGAGGGGCAGTCGACGTCCCTCGAGGCGGCGCTCCAGCAGGAGCGCGTCAAGATCAAGCAGCTAGAGGCGCAGATCGGCGCGCTCAACGAGCAGATCCGGGTGGCGAACGCCCAGCTGCTGACCGCCGACGAGAAGCTCGCGCTGACGCTGAAGGACCGCTCTCGGCTCAAGGCCTCGGTCGACGAGATGAAGGAGGCGCTGGCGCTCGCGCGGCGCCAGCGCGAGCTGGCCGAGGCGCGCGTCGGCGTGTTCAAGCAGCTGCTCGCGCGCTTCCAGACGCTGATCGACACCGGCAAGCTGCAGGTCAAGATCGTCGACGGGCGCATGGTCCTGGTGCTGCCGTCCGACGTGCTGTTCGCCAGCGGCTCGACCAAGATCTCGGACGACGGCAAGAACTCGCTGATCGAGGTCACGAAGATCCTGACGACGCTCGAGCAGCGCGAGTTCCAGGTCGAGGGCCACACCGACAACGTCCCGATCAACACCGAGCGCTTCCACAGCAACTGGGAGCTGGCGGCGGGGCGCGCGATCGAGGTGACCAACGTGATGATCGGCGCCGGCCTGGCCCCCGAGCGCCTGAGCGCGGCGAGCTACGGCGAGTTCCGCCCGGCCGCCAGCAACGCGGACGACCCCGGGCGCGCGCAGAACCGACGCATCGAGATCGTGCTCGTCCCGGACCTCTCGGTGCTGCCGGGCTTCGAGGAGCTCGAGCGCGTGACGAAGGGCTGACCGCCGGCCGCTATCCCTCCGCGTCGGTCGACGCGGGGGGGGCGGCGTGTCCCAGCAGGCGCGCGGCTAGCTCGAGGCAGCGCGCGGCGTCCCCGGACTCCGCGAGCAGCTGATCGGCGACGGACCAGGCGAACACGAGCCCGGCGCGGCCGCGCGGATCGGCGAGCGCGGCGTCGTAGCCCGAGTCCTCGCTCGCGCCGCGTCGATCCATGGCCTCGTTGACGGTCGCCCGCGCGACCCGGATGGGATCGGCCAGCCCGTCGAGGAGCGCGAGCACGCGATCCCGCAGGACGCCTCGATTGGCCCGGGCGCGGGCGGCCGTCGACTGACCCTGCGGACGCCAGCGCGCCACCGGGACGATCGCCTCGCGCCCGATCGCCGCCGCGAGCAGCCGCTCGTCGACCTCACCCGGGAGCACCACGAGCGGCCCGTCGCCGGCGGGGCGGTGGCTGCCCACCAGCACGCAGCCGTGCTGCGCGAAGCTGTCCATGATCTCCCCGAGCGTGATGGTCAGCGGCTCGGCGTCGACGCCCGCCTGGACCGAAGATCCCGGCTCGCGCCACAGCGGGACGTCGCGCCAGCGCGGGAGCCACGGCGCGCGCGCGAGCCCGCCGCCCGGCCGGGTCGCGCGCGCCGTTCGCCATAGCTCCGCGAGCGATGCGCTGGCCTGATCCCGGACGCTCGTGGCCACGTCCCGGACGAGCGCACGCACCGCGCGCTCCAACGACGCGAGGGCGGTTGCGTCAACGACGCAGGGGCCGGGGCTAGCGAGCGTCGCGCTGCGCTCAACTCGCAGCACGACTCCCGGATGATCCGGGAGCGCGAACCAGCGCGGGGCCGCGCGCCCGTCGATCCACTCGAGCATCCCGGGCTGGTTTTGGTCGCGCGCGAGCGCGAACAGCACGAGCAGCGAGACGGGCTTGTTGTGGCAGCGACCCGTGAGCTCCAGCTGTCCGCGCGCGAGCCAGTCGACCGAGTCCCGCGTCATGTCGAGTCGAGGCGACGAGATCTCGTCACGGTCGGGGGGAAGGATCCAGAGGCCCGGGGCCCAGTGGATCCATGGGTGCAGGCGCGACACGGCGCGCTCCGCGAGCACCACCGCGGGCAACGAGGGGTCGGCAAACGCCACGGTCGCGGGCGCGATCCACTCGATCGCGTCATCGCCACGCAGGCAGTCCGCGAGCGAGACGAGACGACCCTGGATGGTCGCCAGCCAGCGCCTGCGCAGAAGTCGGGTCAGCAGCGGCGACGCGTCCCGCGAGCGCTCCCGTGCGTGGACGACGCTGTGCCCGCGATCGTTGATCGGATCGACGTACTCCCGCGCGATGACCTCGGTCCACAGGGCCGGGGCCTCGAGATCGCTCCGCGTGAGCAGTTCGGCGAGCATCGTCTGTCCGGCTGTTGCCAGCGGATCCAAGAGATCCGCCGGATCCGGGACGGGATCACCGGGCGCGGGCGCGAGGACGCCAACGAGCGGGACGGGGAGCGCGTCGTGCCACCGGTGGCTCGTCCCGTCGTGGGCGCAGATCCACAGGTTGTCCTCACCACTGGATCGAACCTGCAGCCACCCCCGAATCCCCTCCAGCGGTCGCTCAGCGAGGATCTGCGCGTCCTCCTCGCGGGCCAGCGACTCGCTCGCGTCGAAGACCGCGCCAAAGACGCTCGATAGCGCGCCGCGCAACGGGTCGTTCGCAAGCAGCATCGGGCGTGGATCGATCGGGGTGCCGGTCGAACCCGGGGCCACGGAGAGGAGCGGCTCGCGTTCAGCGCGGGCGACGAGCTCCGCGAAGGGCAGCGCCGGCCCGGAGAGGCACGGATACAGCCGCAGGAGCCGCACTGACTCTGGCATGCGACCGGCCGCGCACCAGTGTGTGATGTGCGAGAGCGCCGCCAGTGGTTCGTGCACGGTCACGCTGACCTGAAGATCGCCCGGGGCCTGCCACATCGCGGCATCTCGTCGTTCACCGTGTTGCGCCCACGCGGCCAACTCACGGGCGAGCGCGTCCAGGCACGCGGTGAGGGCCACGAGCGTGCGCCGTCGGATCGCGCCGTCGAGCTGAAGACGATCGTGGAGCGCCAGATCGGTCGACCGCGTCTCGACCGCCGACGGCGCCTCGGATGTCTCCTCCGCGAACCGCCGGCCGTCGACCCGCCATCTGTGCACGGCGAGGGGGCGCTCACCGGGGGGGCCGAAGCCAACCCAGACCTGGGCCGACTCGTGGGTGACCTCGGCCTCGGCCACGACCCGCGTTGGGCGAGCCGGCGCCGAAGCGGCCTCTGTCCGAACCAAGTCATCACGCCGGGGGAGGTTCGGGAGGAACTCGGCCGCTTGCAACGCGCGGAGCGCGGCGTCCTCGTGTACGAACACCAGGCGCAGCGCGTCGTCGTCCATCGTGTCGGCGTTGAGCGATCCTCCTGCGGGGAGCAGCGCGAGGCTGTTTCGCCGGGCGAGCGCCTCGAGCTCGGTCACGCTCAACAACCGCGGCTGGTTCACAGCGGAGAAGAGCGGCGTGCATCGTAGCTGCTCGAGCAGGGCGGTCCGCGTCGGCTTCGGGAGCTCGAGGGCGCCGCCGACGAGCAGCGCCGCCAGGATCGCCCGTCGGGGACCCGCCGCGTGACGCGCGAGGGTGTCCGCGCTCAGGGCGCTACCAGCCGCCGCGACGTTGCCCGTCGCTCGCTCGAGCGCTGTGGGGATCACGCGACGCACCTCGCGGACGGCCGCCGTCTCGGAGACCCATCCGTCGAGCGTGATGTTCGGGACGATCGCGGCGCCCCACACCGCCGCCGCGATCGGCACCGGCGACGGCCGCGTCCGCGTGCAGAGTGGACGGCCCGCGAACCATGCCTGGACTCGAAGGTCCGTCGTCGCTCCGCGCGCGGCGATGGTGACGACCCCCGCCAGCCCGTCCTGGGAGAACTCGACGACGCCCATCGCTACGCTCGCGGGAAACGACGGGGCGGCCCGGGGCCGACTGGAGTAACGCTCCCAGGAGGCCAACAGCGTGGCGAGCGCCTCGTCGCACGAGCGGAGCGATCCGCCGCCGAGGAGGTACGCGACCAGCAACTGACGCGCCGGGTCCAGGATCAGGATGTCATCACCCAGCGACGCGCATCCTCGGTCGCCATGGACGTGAACTCGCAGGATCGTCCGCAGCCCCGCGGCGCTGAAGCCGTCCGAAACGGTCGAGTGTTGTGTGTGAACCGAGGGTGTATCGGAGGAGAAATACGGCTGAATTCCGATCTTCTGCTCGCACTCCTCCAACGCCCGGATCGAGCTGAGGAAGGCCGCACCGTCAGCGGTGGCCAGGTCCCGCGGACTGTAGACCGCGCCCGAGAGGGTGCCGAAGCAGGGCTGGTCGAGCAGCGAATCCGGGAAGGAGCCAACCGCGACCACGGCGCCCACGAGCCAGGGCGGAAGCGCGTCGTCCACGCGCAGGCTGAGACGCATGGTCGCCGACTCGAGCAGTTGCGGCACGAATCGCGAGAGCTGCGTGACGAGCGCGCAGAGCTGTCTCGGCCGATCTCGGAGGTCGGTCCACGCCCGATTCGGCGCAGCGTCGTCCCAGTCGACGGTCGCCACCGTGCCCGGCAGCCCGAGGGGCAATTCATGGCGACCCAGGTCGACCCCCTCGTGAACCACGAGCACGCGGCAGTCGCCAGCCTCCGGCTCGTCGGCGATCGCGAATTCGCCCCGGAGCCCGGGCTCATCGAAGCGCACGTGGTGACGCGCTGGCACATCGATCATCGCCGTGGAGCCTGCGCTGGCCCGACGACGCGCCGCGACACGATCGTCCAGCACGTCCTCCGAGCGATCGACGAGCCGCGGACCGAGCAGGTTGTGGAGCGCGGCGATCTCGCCTTCGGACAGCGACAGCGAATTGTGAGGCACCAACTCGCCGCCGAGTTCGCACCGGACGAAGCCGATCGCGCCGTCCGCCGCCACGATCCGAAGGATCTCGTCGAGCGAGCGAAGCGAACGCGTGGCAGAAAACTGGTTGGCACGCTGCTCGAGGGCCTCAAATAGCGCACACGCGCGGAGATCGGCCGGGATACGGGCCGCGAGCGCCTGGGCCGCGCCGCGCTCGGCCGCGGATAATTCCAGGCCCTGGCACCACCTCCACAGAAATTCGCGGACGCGGATGTCGCGGCGCTGAACCGAACTCAGGGTGCCGGGCAGCGCGCGCGCCAATTGGCAGACCAACTCGTGGGCCTGGGCGTGCACGAGCTCGAGGACCTGCTGGAAGCGCTCGTCCCGCTGAACCCGGTCAAAGGAGTCGTTCGCGCGCAGACCCGGCGCGGCCACGCGGACCAGGAGCGGCCCGGCATGGGGCAGGGAGACTGTCTCACAGGGCAGCCCGTCGACGCGCAACTCGACGCGCATGCGATCGGGGGGAAGATGTGACGCGTCCAGCAGGTGGACAACGCCGTGCGTCACGCCCGCGTGGGCCGCGTCGCGCGACAATTGACCCTCCTCGATGGCGAATTCGTGGGCCTCGAGCGTCCCGGGGACCCGCCCGCGGAGCGCAGCCAGGACCGTGCGCTGGTACTCCCGCTGCGCGCGCCCGACCGCCCGACGGCGCAGTTCGGCGTCCGCGTCCACGATTCGCTCCGGGACCTCGCGCGCCAGCACGCCCCACTGAAGAACCTCGCGCGCGCGCGGATCCTGGCGGATCCACTCGGGGAGCGCGTCAAGGGCGACAAAGTGCGGCTCGCCGATGTCGGCGTGCGCGAGTGACTCCTCGCGCAGCCGCAGGATCCTGCGCGCGCGCGCGAGCTGGCCGAGGCTCCAGGCCCTGCGCGTCGCGTCGTGCAGCGTCGGCACATGCCGGATGTGGCCCGCCAAGTCCGGGTGATCGTGGACCAATTCGACCAGCGCGTGCTGGAGCGGTCGCGACAGCCGGTGATAGGCGCCGAGTCGCGTCAAGCGCCCGTGGATCAGCGAGGCGAAGCGGGCGTGAAGGCGCGCGATCGCCTCACGGCGGCGGTGATCGTCGACGACCCGTGCCCGCGACGCGTCGAGCTCGAGCGCGTCGTGCCGGATCCAGCCGCGCAGTCGCAGGGCGCCGATGCGCACGGTGAGCGACTCGACGCGAACGCCATCGCGGATCAGCGCGACCTGGTCGCGAAGGTCATCTTCGGGCGCGCGGCCGCGGAGGTCCCGCTCTGGTTCGAACCACAGCGCTTCAGTCTCGCTGCGGTGGTGCGTCGAGCGCGGAGGTGGATCGAGGCGACCGCGGTCGAGGGGCTCGCCGTTGATCACGATCGCAACGGGTGACCAGCAGGCCAGCGACTGCACGACTGTGGCCTCACGTCGGACCGCGCTGGCCAACGCGATCAGCAGCGCGTCCCGGGCCACGCGCAGCCCGAAGCGCCGACGGACGTGGATGGTACAGCGTGGCGCGCCGGTCGCGGTGTGAGCCCGGCAGACGGGCTGGTCCGGGTCGGCGAGCTCGACCGACCAGCCGGGCACGCTGATCGTGACCCGGGCCGGATCCGTCCCGAGCGCCCCGAACACGCCCTGCGCGATGTGCTGCAGCATGCGCGGGTACGCCTCCGGGGCGCGGCTGAACAGCCAGTCGAACAGCCGCTGGAGATCCACGAGTTGGGGCAGCAGCGGCGGATCAGCCTCGGGGGTGCTTGGCGTCAGCGGCCACGAGATCGCGATGTCGTCCGCGTCGTGGCGCACGTGCAGCTCCGACGCCCCGGCTCGGATTCCAGCCGCGAGCAGCTCGAGCACGAAGTGCTCCGGGTGCGCGAGCTGGAAGTGGGCCAGTTTCTCCCGCGCGCGCCGTCGGTCGATGCGGAACGTCCCCGACCCAAGCAGTCGCATGCCGTGGAGCGCGTCGAGCGCGTCGAGCGAGACCGCATCGCGCTGGGTCACGGAGGGGTCCCCAGGCGATCGTGGTGGCTGAGCGCGGCGAGCAGCGCGGCCGGTACCGGCTCCTGATCGCCGCATGCACGGGCCGCTAGATGCACGGCGAGGGGCGCCGCGAGCCCCAGATCAAGCCCATTAAGCCACGAAAATGCAGGGTGATCGATCGCCAGGATCAGTTCGCCCTCGGTGCCGAAGTCGGCCGTCACTCGCTCTGGCGCTCCGGGGGTTGGCTGACGGAACGCGAAGCGCCCCTGCAGAGCGGCCCCACGCGCGCCCGTCCGCGCCGCGAGACACCGAGAAAGGCCGGCACCCTCGAGCAACGCGTTCACCGCGTTCACCAACGGGGTCGGCGCCACGAGTTCGGGCGCGACAAACGCGAGCTCGACCGCGACATGGACGAGTTCGTCACGCGTCGCGCGCGCGTCGACCAGTGTGACATCGGGGTGAAGCTCGGGAGGTCCCAGGAACACGCGATAACCGCGCGCCTCGAGGGCGGCGGCGACCGGGCTCCCGGCGGGCGCCCACAGGAGTTCTCGAGGCTCGGCTCGAGTCAACCAGCCGAGCACGCGCCGACGCGGACGACAGTCACGCGGCGCCAGCACCATGCCGGTCGCGGTCCGCAGGCACACGCAGTCCGGATCGAGGCGGACCGCGCCCGCCGCCGCGAGCGCGAGCAGCTGGTCGTGACGGCGACCGGCGTCCGAATCGGGCGGGCTCGCGGCGCCGCGGGCCAACTCCTCGTGATACGCGGGCAGCAGGCGCGTGCTCACGATCTGCCGCAGTCGCTCGCAGACCGCCGCGTGGCCGCCGTCGCGCCGCACGTTGTCGCGGGTGAGCGTGTGCTCGAGACCGCCCGACTCGACGCGAAAGCACACCCCGGGGATCACGGCCTCGCGCGTCTCGAGCAGCGTCAGGCCGTGGCTGTAGTAGCCGACGAAGGGCGGCGTCTCCGTGCTCAGCCCGACCGCCGCGCGGAATTTCTCGTCCTCGACGAGCACCTGCACCGGGCTGTCGACCGTGAAGTCGTGTCGTACCTGCTCATAGGACCAGGACCACTCGGGGTCGTCACCCTCGATGACGATGTCGGCGCGGGCGTAGCGACACCAGTGGTGCACGGCCGCGCGCACCTCGTCGGCGAGCGCGGCCGCCTGCTCGCGCGTCGTCGGGATCCGCAGCGCGACGCGGGTGCCCTCGAAGGGCTCGTCCGAGGCCGCGAGCGCGTAGCGGCGCGACGCGTCGAACACCAGGCGGAGGTGCTCGCCGTGGCGCGCGGTGTCGACGATCACCTGATCGGGGCGGACGGCGAACAGCGACACGAAGCCCACGCCGAACTGCCCGATCCGCGTGCGGTCATCTTCTTTCGGTGACCTGAAGAGCACGAGCAGGTGCTGCTCGATGACCTCGCGGTCCATGCCCTCGCCGTCGTCGGCGATCCGGACCCACAGGTGGCGATCGTGGGCCGGCTGGGTGGGCTTCTTCACCGTCTCGGCAGACAGGCTGTCCTCGGGGGCCGCCTGACCCTCGAGACCCGCGGGCGTCGCGGGGTCGCCCTGCGCGTCGAGCTCACGGGGTCGCGCGGACGCGGGGATGGCCTCCGTGGTCAGCTCGATGTGGATGTGCCCGGCGCCGGCGTCGAGCGCGTTCTGGATCAGCTCGCGGACGAACGCGGTGCGCTGACTGAACTGCGTTACGAGTGCCTCGATGACGTCGGCGGCGCTCGCTCGCGGCGCGGGGCGCTCGGGGCTGCCCGTCGGGGCACCTTCCGCGGGTGGCGGACCGGGTGGGGGGAGCGCCACCCGCCCATGGTGCCCGATGCCTGCGGACCGCGCCACGACGACGACCGGTCGCTCGAGCCTCGCGCGAGTGAGCGATTTTTGCCGCTCGAATACGTGACGGGCCGCCGACGTTCGCTTATGCTCAGAGCGTACGCGCGCCCGCTTCGGGTCGCGAACAGGTCGGGTGAGCGTGGGTCGGCAAGGGCGTCTCACGATCCCGGCCAACGAGCTTGTTGGGCGATCTAGATGCCTGTCATGCGTGTGGCCGCTTCGCTTCGTGTTGTTCTCGTCGCGCTCCTGCTCGATGTCGGCGTGCTCGCGTGCGACGCGAGCCCCGCCCCGGCTGACCGGCCGGCGCTTGACGACGCGCGGGATACCAGTCCCAAGGGACATGTAGATGCGCGCGCGGGCGCGTCGCCCGACGCGACCGCGCAGGTCCGAGCGCGCGCGCCAGGAGGCGAGCTCGCGCTCGCCTCCGCGAGCGTCGAGGCGTCGCGCAGCTACACGCGTCGGCGCGCGCGCCACCCGGTCGCGCGCGCGAGCGCTACAGTCGAGCGGTCCGCGACGCCGGCGACGCCGACGCCCCAGCGGCCGCTCACGATCCGCGCGACGCCGCGGGCTGACGCGCCCGACGCCGCGCGTCCGCCCGTCGCCGCCGCGCGCTCGAGCGCAGCGGCGCCCGAGGCGAGCGACGCGACGTCCGAGACGGGCGACGAGACCGGCGACCTCGATCTGTTCGAGCGCGACGACGACGAGCCCGCCGAGGCCGCGCCGAGCGAGCCCGAGGGCGAGGTCACCTACCGCGCCTGGGCGCTGCCGGGCGCGCGTCACCGCGTCGTCATCGCGCGCGCCAGCCACGGTCCGCGCCCCAACTGCACGCGGGTCGTGCTCGTGCACCCGCAGAACGTCGAGCAGTGGGCGCTGCTGCCGGCGGGCTGGGCGATCGAGCACGCCTGGACGACCGCCGAGCCCGCGTCGTGCTCGGATCGTCGCGGGATCCCGCAGCCGGGCGACGCGGGGACCATGGACGGGGACGGGCGCGTCGCCTGGGCCAAGACCCACGGCGTGCTGCCCTGCGAGCTCGAGATCGAGTTGGCGCTCAGCTTCCCGGCGACGTCGGAGCGAGCGGCCCACACGATCAACTTCCAGCGCGGCCGGCTCGCGGTCGAGGGCTGCCGCAGCCCGGGGCCGCTGACCGCCGCCGTCGCGGTCTCGAACTAGCGCGGCGCGTCGCCGCTCGCGCCGCCGGGACGAGATCGTCGATCGAGCCGCGCGGTCGTGCGCCGGCCGACGGCGCGTGCTGATTATTCAGACAGGTGATGAAAGACAGCGCGCTATGATGCGCGCGTGAGCGAGGCGAGCGCAGCGTCGGGGTCGCGTGACGGCGTCGAGCGGGTGCTCACCTTGATAGTGCACGGGACGTTCGCGCGCGACGAGTGCTGGTGGCGGCCTGGTCACTCCGACGCGGAGACCAGCGCGGGGATCGGCCCGACCTTCGCCGACGAGCTCGAGATCGTGCTCGCGCGCGAGGGGCTCGTCGGGACGGTGTGGACGCCGGCCGAGCGCGTCGGCATGCCGCCCGGGGACTTCGCGTGGTCCGGCGAGAACAGCGACCGCGCGCGCGTGAAGGGGGCGCGCGCGCTCGGCGAGCGCTTCGACGAGCTCGCGGCCCGGATGGGCTGCACCGAGGAGGCCCCGCTCGAGCTCAACATCATCGCCCACTCGCACGGGGGCAACGTCGCGCTCGAGGCGCTCAAGCACCTCACCGCCCGCGTCCGGCCGCGCCGCGTGATCCTGCTCGGCACGCCGCTGATCGAGTACCAGCGCTCGCTCCGGATGCTGCGCGCGCTGCTGGCCGTGTTCGTGCTCACCTCCATGCTCATCGCGTTCGCGGCCTGGGTGCTGCTGGCCGTCGATTGGCTGTTCGGGGTGCTCGGGGTGCTCGAGCCCGGCGACATGCGCTTCTTCCTGACCGCGGTCATCGTGCTGTTCCTCAGCTCGAGCTGGATGTTCGTGCTGCTCGCGGCGCTCGCCGATCGCGTGTGGCGAGCCGTGTGCGCGCCCTTCGACCGGGTACAGGGTCGCCAGAGCCAGGTCTACGGCCCGACGCCCGCGCGCCTGCTCGCGCGCACGGGCGGCCGACAGGTGCTGCTGATCACCAGCCATCACGACGAGGCCGACCTCATGCTGCGGCTCGGCTCGCGCCCGCGAAAGCTGTTCGACCAGCTCGTGCGCAAGCGCTGGCCGTGGGCGGTGCAGCTGCTCGAGCTGGTGTTCCTGCGCCCGTTCATCGATTGGCTCGCCTTTCACATGCTCGAGGCGGTGCTCGAGCACTACGCGCTCGGCTTCTCGTGGGTGCGCTGCTGGCTCTCGGACTTCCGGCTCACTGACCTCGAGCGCTCGCGGGCCTACCCGCCGAGCGCCTACGTCCGCGTCGACGTGACCACGCTGCTGCAGGCCTCGGCGATCCGGCCGCCCTCCGTGATCGCGCCGCTGTTTGAGGACGCGCCCAGGCGGAGGCTGCGGCGACCGGGCGGCGACCGTCACGTCGCGACCCTGGTCGACAACCTGCAGGAGGTCGGGCAGTCGCTGTCGAAGCAGATCAAGCTCCTGCACAGCCGCTACTACGAGAACGAGGTCATCCTGCGGATCATCGCGCAGGAGCTGACGAAGGAGACGGTCGACTGGCAGAGCTGGGCGCGCTCCCACGCGCTGCGCGTCTCCCTGGGCGGGACCGAGCTGGGACCCGAGGTCGCGCCCGCGCCGACCGAGGCCGTCGCGCCGGGCGACGCCGCGGCCCCGGGGGCAGGCGCGAGCACCTGAGCGCGCGCCGGCCCGAGGGCAGGGGCCGCGCGCGATCTCGGCGCGCCCGCGCGGGGCATTCGTCAACAAGTCTTTTGGGACATGTTGTAGGATCGTCTCGCGGGAGCGCCCGTCACCGCGAGTTGTTCTTATATGTCTTTATGGACAGGCTTTGCGGCCGGCGCAGGCTCTCGATAGAAGACCCCGCACATGCGCGCGCCCATGGATCATCGCCCACACGCCCCCGCCCCGCCCCGCGAGCGCGTCCCCGCGTCCCGAGCCTCCGCTCGCGCCGCGCGGCGCCACGCGTGTATGCGCACGCTCGGGCGCTCGCGCCTCGCCGCCGCGCTCGCGCTCGCGCTCGCGCTCGCGTCCCCGGGGTGCAGCGACGACGGCGGCCCGCCGGGCTCGACGGGCGGCCCCGAGGGCACCTCGGCGACGACCGAGGGCCCCGCGAGCTCGGGCACCACGCTCGCGGACACGACCGGCGACACGACCGTCGGCACGACCCTCAGCTCGACCACCGCCGGCGTCGAGACGACGATGGGGCTCGAGAGCGCGACGAGCACGGGCGGCGAGACGACGACCGGGGAGCCGACGACGACCACCACGGGCCCGTCGTGCGTGGACGGCGAGATCACGTGCGACGGCATGGACGCGGTGCCCTGCGAGGGCGGCGAGCCGGGCGAGCCCGAGCCCTGCACCGCGATGTGTCTCGAGGGCTACGGCTGCGTCGCCTGCGTGCCCGGGGAGTCCGCGTGCAACGGCCAGAACGTCTACCACTGCGACGACGTCGGCGAGATCGTGGGCACCGAGCACTGCGACCCGGTGCAGGGGCTCGAGTGCGACCAGGGGCAGTGCGTCGGCGCGTGCGCGCCGGGCTGGCTGGGCGCCGATCACCGCGGCTGCGAGTTCTACCCGACCGTGACCGCGACGATCGTCAACGAGCTGTTCAACTTCGCGGTCACCGTCGTGAACACCTCGGACCTCGACGAGGCGCACATTCAGATCGAGCGCGGCGGCCAGCTCGTGGTGATGGACAGCGTGCCGGCGGGCGGCGTCGAGCGCTTCACGCTGCCGTGGGTGCCCGCGCTCAAGGCCGAGCTCGGCGTCGACGCGTCGACGGTCGTCGAGGACGGCGCCTACCGCCTGCGCGCGGACGTCCCGGTGCTCGTCTACCAGCACAACCCCTACGAGTACGCGCAGGGCGAGGAGCTGGCGATGACCGGCGACGGCGCGCTCCTGCTGCCGCGGCACATGTGGTCGGGCGAGTACCGCGTGGTCGCGCGCAACTCCTGGTGGCACGAGATCAGCCTGAGCGAGCTGCCCGGCTTCTACACCGTGACCGCGAGCGAGGACCTGACCCTGGTGATGCTCTCGCCCTCGTCGACCGGGCAGCTCGTGCTCGCGGGCGACGGCGTCATGCCGGCCGGCAACGGCGTCGTCACGCTCGACCGCGGCGACGTGCTGCAGGTCTACTCGGCTGGCACGCAGTCGAACCCGAGCCCCTCCGACCTGACCGGCACCGGGATCCTCGCCGACGCGCCGGTGCAGGTCATCGGCGGGCACATGTGCAGCTACGTGCCGTACTACGTCGGCGCCTGCGACCACCTCGAGGAGGTCATGCCGCCCGTCTACGCGCTCGACACCACCCACGTGGCGACCGCGCCCGCGAGCCCGGATCGCAACTCCAAGGCGCGCGCGCGCGTCGTCCGGATCATCGCCACCGAGCCCAACACCTCGATCGTGTACACGCCCGCGATCGACGGCGCGCCCGCGAAGATCGAGGGCGTCGGCGACTACGTCGAGCTCCCGCCGACGACCGCCGACTTCGTCATCGACACCTCGGCGCCCGTGGTGGTCGCGCAGTACATGCTCGGCAAGAACTACGATCTCATGGGCGGCGACCCCTCGATGATCGTGCTGCCGGGCGTGCAGCAGTACCGCGACAGCTACCTGTTCGCCGCGCCCGACGGCTTCCCGATGCGCTACGCGACGATCGTCGCGCCCACGTCGGCCGACGTGCAGCTCGACGACGTCGTGGTCACGAACTACACGCTCATCCCCGGCGCCGACCTGAAGGTCGCGCGCGTGCCGCTGTCCGATCCGCCAGGCGGTCGCCACCTCGTGGTCTCGACCATGCCGGTGCACGTCGACGTGCACGGCTACGCGCCCGAGACGAGCTTCTGGTACCCGGCGGGGCACGGGCTCAAGACGCTCGCCGAGCCCTGAGCGCCGGTCCGCGCGGCCGGCTCGGGCGCGTCAGCTGATGCGCGCGATGTCGCTGCCGTGCCACTCGTGCGCCAGCAGCCCGTAGACGTAGTCGTCGACCGGGTTCCCGTCGAGCCAGCGGTTGGCGCGGAGCTGGCCCTCGCGCAGGAAGCCCAGGCGCTCCGCGAGGCGCACGCTGCGATCGTGACCGACCGGGCAGCGGATGACGACGCGGTTGAGCTTGAGGCTGTTGAACGCGTAGGACAGCAGCGCCTCGCAGGCGCGCGTCGCGATGCCCTTGCCGGTCTGCTCCTCCACGAGCCAGTAGCCGAGCTCCGTGCTGCGGCTCTCGAGGTTTACGTCCTGGCACTCGACGACGCCGACGATCTGGTTATTAAGCCAGATCCCGCAGGCGATCCCCTCGCCGCGGGCGTAGCGGTCGAGGTTGACGCGGATGTAGCTCTCCCAGCTCTCGAGGTCGCGGAGCCCCGGCACCCACGGGTGCCAGCGCATCAGGTGCTCGTGGTTGCCGTCGATAAGCCGCGAGAGCTCGACGCCGTCGTCCGGCCGGAGCACGCGCAGCTCCTCGCCGTCGCCGAGCCGCGCGCGGAACCCTCGAGTGTCGATGAGCACCGCCCCTCACGATACCGGCGGCGGATCGCCGGGCCAAATTCAATTGGCGGGTCCGGTCGCCGCGGTCATCCACGCCGCGATCGCGCGCCAGAGCGGGCGCGCGCGCGGATCCGAGGCGAGCTCCATGTGCCCCGGGTCGAACTCGAGGCCGTGTGTTCCCTGTCCACAGAGCCAGATATCTCGCCGCGGCGGCGGCCGGCCGGGCTCGCGCGGCGGATCGAGCAGCCGGTTCGCCCAGCGCCGCGCCGCGACCGGGTGCCCGAGCAGGCGATCGCCGGCGCCCAGCACCGCGAGCACGGATCCGCGCACGCGCGCCGTCCCGGCGGCGTAGTCGTGCAGCCCGTCGCGCGAGCGCCAGCGGTCACGCCAGAAGCACGCGAGCTGGCGGCCGTAGTCGCCTGCCTCGTCGACCGGCCCGACGCCCAGGCGGCGCGCGGGCATGCGGCCGCACAGGCGGATCGCGCCCCCGATCGCCGCGAGCGCGAGCGCCTTGCGGGCGCGTCGCCAGCGGCTCGGCTCGAGCGCGCGCTCCCAGAGGTTCGCCGCGAGCAGCACGTGGGCCTCGGGTGGCTCTTCGTACAGGCCGCAGCCGGCGGCGGCGATGCTGACGTGACCCGCCAGCGAGTGACCGACGACGACCAGCGGCAGCGCGCGCGCGCGCGCGCGCGCGGCCGAGACGAGCGCCGGCAGGTCGTAGCGCACGAGGTCGTCGTAGTCCCAGCGCGCGCCCTCGTGCGCGCGCGGGACGTCGAGCCCGCGGCCGCGCAGGTTGGCCAGGAACACGCGCCACCCGGCCGTAGCGAGCGTCGACGCGAGGCCGCCGCCGCGCGGGCGGTCGAGCGAGCGACGGTCGACCATCATCGCGTGCCCGAGCAGCGCTGCGCCGCGGGGCGTCGCGCCGGCGGGCGGCTCGATCCACTCGACATCGAGCGTCCAGTGATCCGCGGTCCGGACCGTGAACACGCGTCGGGCCAGGGCCTGCGCGCTCAATCAGCCCCTCGCGCGTCTCGTCGCGCGCGCGCGCGGTCCTGCAGCTCCTGCTCGCGCCGCGTCTGCTCGCGACGCTCGCGCTCGGCTCGGTTGCGCGCGCGGATCTCCACGTCGCTGACGACGCACTCGCGGTTGCAGCGGTCGCGGACCTCGGCGGGCGCCGGCTGATCGAGCGGGACCTCCCGCAGCACACACTCGACGTAGCAGTTGCCGTCCGCCTGCACCTGCGGCCCGGCGTCGCAGCGCGCGAACCCGAGCGCGAGCGCGACTGCGGCGGCCGTGGCGACGAGCGCGAGCGCGAGCCAGCGACGCGAGCCGGACGCGGGGGCCGCGGGGTCGGGGGTCGACGACATGGATGCCCCGCGAGTGTACCGCCTCGCGCGCGCGCGAGCTTGCCGTCTGGCGGCGTTGTCGGAAATAGTACGGGGCGATGCACGACGCCAACGCCGACGCGCGCGAGTTTGAGGCCTACGAGTGGATCACGGGGGCTGCGCCCGCGCTCGTCCTGACCTGCGAGCACGCGTCGGAGCGGCTGCCGGCGCCCTGGTCCTGGCCCGCGCCCGACCGGCGCCTGCTCGGCACGCACTGGTCGCATGACATCGGCGCGGCCGCGATCACGCGCGCGCTCGCCCGCGCGCTCGCGTGCCCTGCGGTCCTGAGTCGGTTCACGCGCCTGCTGGTGGATCCTAACCGCGCGCTCGAGCAGCCCGGCCTGTTCCGCGAGCTCGCCGAGGGAGAGCCGGTCGTGCTCAACACCGACATCACGCCGAGCGACCGCGCGCGGCGACTCGACGACTACTACCACCCCTATCGCCGCGCGGTCGATCGCGCGCTCGAGCAGCGCCCGGGCGCGCCGCTCTTGTCGATCCACTCGTTCACGCCGCTGTACGAGGGGGCGCACCGCGCCATGGAGATCGGCGTGCTGTTCACTCGGCATGAGCGCGTCGCGTGGGCGCTCGCCGATCAGCTCGGGCACCACGGCTGGATCGTCGCGCTCAACGAGCCGTACTCGGCGCACGACGGCTTCGCGTGCTGCCCCGAGACCCACGCGGAGCGCCACGGTCGGGCCTGGGTCGAGCTCGAGATCCGCCAGGACATCGCCGCCGACCCGGCGCGCCGCGACGCGCTCGTGGAGCAGCTCGCCGCCGCGGCGCCGGCGGCCTTCGCCGCGTCCTCGAAGTAGCGAGCGCTCGTCGCCGCGACGTCATCCTCGCGCGCGCGTCGACCTCATCCGCGCGCGCCGACTTCGTCGCGCGCGCGCTAGTTCAGCGTCGTCACCATCGCGCGGCGGAACATCCACCGGGCGTGCGCGCTGACCAGGATGAGCGACGTCCACGCTGGCGCGTCGCCCGGGTGCTCGTGGACGAACGCGATGTGCGGGTCGCCCGAGGCGAACTTGCGCTCCGTGCTCGCTAGCGTGTCGATCACCTGGAAGCGCCCCGCGCCGGCGCCGGAGGCCTCGAACTCGATCAGGTATCGTCGCCCGGGCTCGCTCAGCAGCCGCAGCCGCACGTGCGCGTTGCGGGTGGGGTGCGTCAGGTCGATCTCGCCGTCGGCGCCGAAGCGGACGACCCCGCGCTGCGGATCGGTGCGCACGTACCAGCCGCCCTCGACGCCGCTGTCGAGCGCGATGCTCGTCGACGTCAGCTCGTGCGACATCCGGCGCAGCGACAGCTCGGTCGAGCGCAGCGCCTGGGTCGTGTGCGTCTCGGTGCCAAGCAGCGCGAGGCGGGCGCGGACCTGCAGGAGCACGGCGCTGTGCGTGATCGTCTCGGCGAGCTGCTCGTTGTCCTCGACGATCGCCGCCACGCGGCGCTCGATCGATCGGGCCTTTCGCTGGCTCAGCTTCTTGGGCGCCGGCAGCTCGGGCGGCGGGGTCTCGGCGATCGCCGCGTCCGTGCGCGCGGCCCGGCTCCCCCGAGCCCGCCGCGGGCGCTTGCTCCGCGCGTCGTTCGACCGCTCGCGCGCGCTCTCGCGCGGCTCGGCGCCTTCGTCCCCGGCGGGCTCGTCGTCGACGGGCTCGTCCTCGACCCCGCGCTCCTCCGAGTCGGGCTCGCCGCCCTCGACCTCGTCGTCCTCGACCTCGTCGTCCTCGACCTCGTCGTTCTCGACCTCGTCGTCCTCGACCGCGTCGCCCTCGACCGCGTCGCCCTCGACCGCGTCGTCCTCGACCTCGTCGCCTTCATCGTCGGCCTCATCGGCCTCGTCGGCGTCAACCTCGTCGGCGTCGCCCTCGTCCGCGCCGGTGTCCGCGTCGGCTGCATTCGCGTGATCAGGTGCGGCGTCGGTCTCGCTCGCCGCGCGGGGTGCCGTACCGTCCTTGGTCGCCATGCGCGGCCCAGGAGTAGCAGAGTTTGCGCGCGAGCGGGGTGTTTTCTCGACGAATCAGCCCTCGGTCGGGCTGCTGAGCGCGCTACCGCGGCATCAGACGTCCGCCGAGCGCGAACCTCCCCGGCCCCGTGAGCGCGAGCCCCAGGAACACGACCCCCGCCTCGATGGCGTGCGAGGCCGACATCACCGAGTCACCTGAACCGAGGTGCATCATCGTCGCCACGAACATCGTCGCCACGAGCGCGCCGCAGGCGGGGCTGAACAGGAGCCCGAGCGCGACGAGCAGGCCGCCCCCGAACTCCGAGAGCGCGCCGAGGAAGCCCCACATCTCCGGCGGGCCGAAGGTGACGCCGACGTGGCGCATCGCGCCCCCGAGCTTGGCCCAGGTCGCGACGCCGCCGCTGATCTTGGGCCATCCGTGGAGCATGAACATCACGCCCATGCCCAGTCGCGTCAGCAGCAGTCCGTGGTCGAGCGTCGAGCCTCGCATGCGCGTGAGTGTCGACAGGGACGCGCGGCGCGTCAATCGGCGCTCAGCGGAAGTTCTGGATCGCCCAGATCTTGTTGTCCGCGGTCACGTGGAAGCCGCACGCGACCTCGGTGTAGCTCTCGCTGCTCATGTTGATGTAGTGCCCGTGCATGTTGAAGTCCTCGCCCGGGCCCTCGGCCCACATGAGCGCGAGGCAGTCCTCGAGCACCTGCGGGATGTCGTCGACGTTCCCACCCCAGCCGGGGCACTCGTTCTGCGCGAACTCCCCGCACTGGCCGAACGCGCCGTGGGCCACGCCGCTGAGCGCGTCGGACTCACACTGCCCGTCCGCGCACGCCTCGCCGTCGCTCCAGCGGGCGTAGGGCGGCAGCCCGAGCGTCCCGCGGTAGTCGTTGATGATGTTCACGCACAGCTGCGCGTCGCCGTCGACCGGCCCGCCGCCGGTGGTCGACGTCTCCTCTGATGTCTCTGAGGTCGGGTCGGTCGTCTCCGACTCGCCGGGTCCTGCGGTCGGCTCGCTCGTGCTGCCGTCGGTCGTCTCCGCGCCGGTGCTCGTGCCGTCGCCGTCGGTGTCGCCGCCCGTGCCCTCGTCGGTCGCCGAGGTCGTCTCCTCGCCGCCGGTGCTCTCCTCGCTGGCGGTCGTGCCGTCGCTCGTCTCGTTGTCATCGCCGTTGTCGATGATGATGCAGGCCGACGCGCCGAGCGCGAGCGCGGCCACGAGCCCTGTTAAACCTGGTTGAAAGACCTTGTGAATCGAGCGCGCCATGTCGCGCCGAGGCTACCGCAGACCGCGGCCGCGTCGAAGCCTGGCGACCGCGGGGAAGCTCGCGGGCCACGGGCGCGCGCGGCTTGAATATGTCCCTATGAACAGAACGTCGAAGTCGCCCCGTCACCGCGCGCGTGCCTCGGGCGGCGGCCCCTGGACCCGCGCCGCGCCGCTCGCCGGCGCCGCGGCCGAGCGCGCGAGCGCGACGGGTCAGCTCTGGCCGTGGACCGCGACGTAGCTCGGGCCGCGCGCGTCCGGCCACGCGATCGTGTGGACCAGCTCCATGGCCTCTAGATCCAGCACGTACAGCGCGCCGCTGGCCATCGCGCCGAGCAGCGCGCGCGGCCCGTCGGCGCGCGCGAGGCCGAGCGGGAACGCGTTGACGCCTGGGAGCTCGAGCGAGCCGGTGATCTCCGAGGGGGACGCGCCGGCGTCGACGCGCGACACGAGCAGCGCGGCGAAGGTCGTCGACACCAGCGCGAGCTGCTCGCCGTCGAGGCGCGTGACGGGGTAGGGGATGCCGCCGGGCGCCGGGCCCTGCTCGAGCACCACCGGCGCGCCAGGGTCGCTCACGTCGACCAGCGTGTAGTTCGGCGAGCCCTGCGAGTTAGCGACCGCGACCAGCCCGCTCCCGGCGCCGACGAAGGTCACGCCCGAGGGGTCCTGCGAGACCGCGAGCGGGGGCGACAGCGTACCCGCCGCGTCGGTGGTCTCGAACACGCGGATCGCCCCGTCGCCGGCGAGGTTGATGACCCCGAGCGATCCGTCCGCGGACAGCTCGACCTGCTCCGGGCGCGCGCCGACCTCGACGTCCTCGACGATCACCTGGCCCGCGAGGTCGACGATCGACATGGTCGTGCCGACGATGTCCGCGTCGCCGTAGTTGGCCGTGTAGGCCAGCTGTCCGTCGGGGCTGATGGCGATCCCCATCGGCGCGTGGGCCGGCGTGAGCGCGGCGCTCTCGCTCAGCGTCACGAGGTCGACGAGCGCGAGCGTGTTGCCCGAGGGGACCTGGAGCCCCAGCGTCGCGCCGATCGTGCCTTCGAAGAAGCCCGGACCGACGGCGACCACCGCGGTCTGCCCGTCCGGCGTGAGCGCGACCTCGATCGGCCCGGGCGGGTGCGTGAGCGCGACGACGCCGTGCAGCGCCTCGTCGTAGGACGCGCCCGCCAGCACGAGCTCGAGGTCGAGGACCGAGAGCGAGCCGGCGAGCCAATCGGCGGTGACGACGAAGCGCTCGGGCAGCGGCTCCCCGGTGTCCGTCGCGCTCGTGGTCGCCGTCGTGGTCATCGCGGTCGTCGTCGCCGATGACGTCGCCGCGCTCGCGTCGGTGCCAGGGCCCGCGCCCGTCCCGTCGCTGGTCGCCGCGGTGCTGGTCGCCGCGTCGCTCGTGCCATCCTCCCCGCCCGCGCACGCGCACGCGAGCGCGAGGAGCGAAGTGAAGATCAGCGACGAGCGCGGGGCTCGCCTCGGTGAGCGTAAAGAGACGGACACCCGGGGACGCGCTGGGACCGACACGCCGCCGAGCATGCCGCGAGCGCGAGCGCGCCGGCAAGCGCCCCGCGTAGCGCGGCGCAGGACCGCAGGCGGAGCCCGTGCCGCGACGCAGGGGTGGCGGCGCTCGCCGACGGTCGATAGTCTCGCTCAGGTCAGCTCATCCGACGCGCGCAGCCGCAGGATCGCGTCGTCCAGCGCGTGCGCGGCGAGGTGCATGTAGGCCTCGGTGGTCGAGGCCCGTGCGTGGCCGGCGAGTTCCTGAATCGTCCGCAGCGGCGCGCCTCGCATCGCCAGGTGCGAGCAGAACGTGTGGCGGAGCACGTGCGGTCCGCAGCGCGGGAGGCCGGCGCGGCGCTGGGCGGCGGCGAGGTTCGCCGTGAGCGTTGGGCCCGAGATGAAGTGCCCGTCGCGCAGGCGCGCGACCACGTGCTCGCCGCGTCGGCTCATGCCCTCGAGGCACGCCCGGAGCGGTCGTGAGATCGGCAGCTCGCGCGTCTTCTCGCCCTTGGGCAGGCGGCGCTCGCCGAGCTGCGTGCGCTGCTCGCAGACGTGCAGGCGGTTGCGGTCGAGGTGCACGTGCGACCAGCGCAGCCCGCGGATCTCGCCGCTGCGCAGCCCCGCGTCGCCGCCGAGCAGCACGAGCGCGCGCGTCGACTCGTTGAGCGAGGCGGCGGCGCGCACGAGGCGAGCGTACTCGTCGAAGCTGTAGAACGCGGGGGCGCGCCGCGGCTCCTTCAGCGGCGTCAGCTCGGGCACGGCGTCGCGGGGCAGCGCGCCCCAGGCGACCGCGCGCCCGAGGATCACTCCGAGCTTCTTCAGCACGCCGTTCATCGTGCTGGCCTTCAGGTCACGTCGCTTGAGATCCTGGATGTCGGCGGGGCCGATCTCGTCGAGCCGTCGTCGGCCGAGCGCAGGCAGCAGGTGCTGGCGCAGGACCACCTCGTAGTGCAGCCGGGTGGTCGGCGCGAGGCGGTTGGCCTCGACGTGGTCGCGCAGGAAGCGGCCGACGAAGTCGGCGAAGTAGGGCGGACGGGCCGCGACGGGCGGCGCGGCGGCGCGGCGCGCGGGACCGTGGCGCAGCAGGTGAGCCTCGCGCTCCCGCGCCCAGCGCAACGCCTGTCCGCGCGTGCGCCCGGGGGGTCTGCGACGCTCGCGGTACACGGTGCCGTCGGGCAGGCGCACGCGCACGTCCGCTTGCCAGTGCTGGGCCCCGCTCGGCAGGGTTCGCAGTCGTACGCTCGCGGGCATCGCCTCTCGCGAGCATACGCCAGGTAGGACAGCGCGCGGGCGCGCGAACCTGCTCGATTCGTCAGGTAGACGGGCGCGCGCGCGCGCGGTCTCGGCGCGTCTCGGCGCGGGTCAGCGCTTGCCCGCGGCGGGTGACTTGAGCGTCGCGCACACGCCGTCGGCCGTGCATGACTCCACGAGGAACGGCGCTGTCGCCCCGCCGGGGTTGGTGAACTCGTGCTGCGCGGTCACGCGGCCCGCCTGCGGCTGATCGGTCCAGCGCGCGATCGGCAAGAAGCCCGCCTTGATTGACGTCGTCACCGTGCGCCCGGCGACCGCGACCCCCGGATCGACGTCGCCCTGCGTGATGTCGACCGTCCAGGCGCTCGTGATCGGGTCCTGCGCGAGCGACAGCGTCGGCGGCGGCGCGAGCGGGCGAAACACGCGCGCGTCGATGATCGGCCGCCCGGCGAAGAAGTCCTCGACCAGCGACGGGTGGTGGAGCAGGTTGATGAGCGACGCGCTCGTCACCAGCGGGGCGCTCAGCACGTCGCGCCCGAGCCGGAACACGGCGAAGGGCGGCTTCTCGCGCGGACCGGCGTAGTAGCCGTCGCGCGTGTGCTCGGCGGCGACGTCGAGCTCGACGCCGTCGGAGACGCGCAGCAGCGACGTCGGCCCGACCACGCCGAAGCGCCAGGTAGGATCGTAGCCCTCGAGATCCTCGATGGCGTCGAGCGGGTCGAGCGCGAGCGGCAGCCGATCGAGCGCCGCGCCGGTCACGGGATCCCAGGCGCCCTCCGGCGTGATCACGCCGGTCAGCAGCGCGCTGCCGTCGTCGCGCCACGCGATGGTGTCGTGCTCCTGCTCGATCGACCAGCGCTTGAGCAGCTTGTCCTCGTCGAGGTCGAGCACGCCGATCCAGCGCTTGTCCTCGGCCTCGTAGAGCATCGCGGCGCGCGGATCGTGGGGGTGGAACGCGACGCGCTCGACCTTGGTGCAGGGGATCTTGAGGCGCGGCTTCCACGTGGTCGTGTCGACGAAGTGCACCGCGTCGCTCAGCTTGATCGCGACGACGTCGCGGTCGAAGAGCATGGTGCCCGGGACCCACGCGGCGGGGCCGCGCGAGCGGTACTGGCGGTCGAGCGACTTGCCGTCGCGGACCTGCAGCGTGTCCTCCTCGTCGATCGTCCACAGCCATGGACCTGTCCCAAAGCCCATTTCGATGACGCCGTGGTCCTTGCCGATGGGCACGCGGCGGGGGCCCTCGAGCTTGCGCGCGTCGGCCGAGAGCGTGAAGATCTTCGGCACCTCGTCGTCGCCGCAGGTCGCCAGCGCCCACGTGAGCCCCGCGCTCACGGACCGCAGATCGCAGCCCTCCGGCGGCGCGAGCCAGGTCTCGCAGGCGACGTCCTCCTCCTCGTCGGCCTCCATCGCCTCCTCGTCGCAGCGGACCCCGCGGAACGCGTGCCGCTCGCCGGCGCTGCGGAAGTGCTCGAGCTCGTCGGGGGGCCGCTCGAGCGAGAGCCGGTGGTGGTGCACCGGCGACGCGCCCGCGTAGAGCACGTCGAGCTCGAGCCCGTGGCTCTCGCCGTCGTAGGACGTGTAGGACGCGACCGAGACGTGCTGGAGGTCCGGGCCGCCGCGCCACGGCGCGTCCACGGGGTCGCTCTCGCGCGTGTCTTCGAAGGGATCCTCGTCCTCGCTCTCGAGCTCGAGCCCGGACGACGGTCCGCCGCCGACGTTCAGCACCGTCAGCTCGGAGGTGAGGACGCGGCCGTCGCCGACGACGAGCAGGTAGAGGTGGCGACCGAGCGGGTCGAGCAGCGCGCTGTCGAGCGAGGCCGTCGCGTGCTGCTCGCGGTCGGGCTCGGCGGGGTGTTCGGGGTCCCAGAGGTACGTCGTGGGCTGCGGCCCGTGGGGCCGCGCGTCCTCGTAGTCCTCGTCTTGGTCCTCGTCCTCGTCCTCGTCGTCCTCGTCGCTCTCGCCGTCGAGCGGCTCCTCGCCGAACGCGACCACGCCGTCGGGGCCCCACGCGAGCCACTCGTCGGCGATGTCGAGCGCCTTCGGCACCTTGAGCGTCGTCTGCTTGGTCCCGGCCGCCACGCTCCACAGCTCGATCACGCGCTCCGTCTTGCGTCCGATCGCGATCATGTCGCCGGTGGGCTTCCAGGCCACCGCGTCGGCGGGGCCGCAGTCCCCGGCGCAGCCGCCGAGGCGCTTGGGCTGCGGCTTGGCGTCGGTCTTCGCGTCGGCCTTCTCGTCCTCGTCCTCCTCGTCCTCCTCGTCCGGGGCGTCGAGCGCGGACGGCGGGGCCTCGGGCGCGGGCTCGATCCTGACGAAGGGCGTGCCGGACTCGGCGTCCAGGAGCCACGCGCCGTCGGGCGAGAGCCGCGACGTCTGGCCGACGGGGAGCCACGCCATCCCGCAGTAGTCCTTTTCGATCGTGCCGGCGAAGAAGCCCGACTCGACCTCCCAGACGTCGCAGCCGTCGACGCCGTCGACGCCGACGTGGCGACCGTCGGGCGAGAAGAACTCGGGCAGCCCCGAGAGCTCCCGCTGGGGCACGTGCACGAGGAAGCGCGGCTTGGGGTGGGTCACGTCGATGGGCTCGAGCTCCGGCGTCGGCGCGGGCTCGGGCGCGAGCGGCGTCTCGGCGGACGCGACGCCGTCGGCCCCCGGCTCTGGCGCCGGCGAGGTCGCGGCGCTCGCCTCGAGCGCCGCGGCGGTCGGGTCGGCCTTGACGTCCGAGCTCGCGGGCGGGTTGCGCGTGCACGAGCTCAGCGCGCACGCGACCGGCAGCGAGAGGAGTATGGCTGTGCGGCCATGTTCAAGCGTTCGGGAGGACCGGCGATACGTCATGGTGTTCCTCGTGGAGTAGGGGCCGCGCTCGTCGTCGCGGCCGCGTCGCGCGGATCGCAGCGACCCGACGCGACCTCGAGCTCGCCCTCGACGACGGCGCGCTGGGGATTGTCTCCGTCCATGTGCTCGACGCGCTGATACGCGACGCGCCAGCGCGTCGTCGCGGTCGCGGCCGCGCGTGGGAGCTCGAGCGTGATCACGCTCGGGCCGGGGCGCGCGCCCACGCGATCGTCTCGCAGCAGCGCGCGCACGGGCGCGCCCGGGCGCTCGCGGGTGGTCACGAAGTGTCGCGCGAGGAAGCGGCGCGTGACGAGCTCCTCGCGATCGTCGGCCTCCGGTCGCAGCGAGAGCTCGAGCCGCCGGAACAGATCGCCGGTCGGGAAGGCGTGGCCGACGTGGGCCGGCGTGATCGTCAGCGTGACGCCGCGCGGCTCGCAGCGCGCCGTGATCGACGCGGCGCTGCGGATGAGCTCGGGGTCACGGGAGGCGGCGAAGCGGTGCGAGCGATGCGGTCCGTCGGCGCCGTCGACGACCGGCATGTGACAGCTCGCGCACGCGCGCGCGCGCTCGCTCGAGCGCCGGTGCTCTTGCATCGTCCGCTGCATCATCGCGGGGCGGACGCGGCGACGGTTGTCAGGGAACGGGAATTCATGGCAGCCCGCGCACGTCGATGCGCTCGCGAACAGCGGCTCGCGTCGCAGGTCATGGTGCGCGCGCGCGCGCGCGTCGGCGTCTACGGCTCGCTCGCGCGGGGCCGCGAGCACCTCGACGGTCGCGTCGACCTCCGTCGGCCCGCGCGCGGTGACGTGGCACGTCACGCAGCCGACCCCGAGGTCGGCGGCGCGGGGCTGCGAAGCGTCGTCCTCGGGGTCGCTCTCGGGGTCGCTCTCGGGGG
>JACKDW010000036.1 GCA_020633295.1 Myxococcales bacterium
CGGCTCAAGCACTGATATGCCCGACCGTCTGATGGTTCGACTCGATGATAGCTTTGTCCCCATATCGGCACCCTTTGGGGACTTCACGTACACGCGCGGTACAATGGACCTTGAGTCTGCTGACCTCAACGGCGATGGCCGCCCCGACGTCGTGCTCGCGGCGGGGAGCGATGAGAGGGGGGATTGGCGCGAGAACATCGTGTTGTTCGGCGCCCCCAACGGGCCCGCGCCCGACACAACCCCACCGATGATCCGGCCCGTCGAGGACGTACAGGAGGCCCCCTTTCCTGGCGACGTCGTGGTCCGCGCGCGCGTCCACGACTACAAGACGCCGAACAAGCCCCATGACTGGCAAGACGTCGACCTCGAGTGGGGCGAAGGTGAACTCGACGCGAGCGCGCCCGAGCTCGCGGCCAATCGAGCCCCCATGCGCTGGTACGGAGAGCACCTCTTCATCGGAGACTACGCCGCCCCCAACGCGAACTCGTCGACATACCGCGTGTGCGCTGTCGACATCGCCGGCAATAAGGCGTGCTCCGAGGTTCACCACGTCGCGCACTCGAGCGACGAGCCCGTCACGGGTAGCGCAGGCTCGGACTCCATGCCTGACTCGGACACCGAGACGACGACCAACACCGCGACCGCGACCACATCGGGCGCAGGGGATACGATGGAGAGCGACGGCTGGGTCGCCGGCTTTGACGAGTACGAGGGCTGCGCGTGTGACGGACGCGGCCCGTCGCGCGCGCCGGCTTTCGGGCTGTGTCTCGCGGCGCTGTGGCTTCGGAGGAGAAGACGATGACGGCGATTCGTGCAACCGGCGCGCGCGGTGTTCTGTTCGCGCTCGCGCTCGCGCTCGGCTGCGAGATCCCGAGCCTGGCCGACGGTCCGTACACTCAGTGCGAGTCGGACGAAGAGGTCAACCCCGACGAGTGGTGCGCCCAGCGAGGCTCCGACGGGTGCTTCTTTCTCAAGCGGGAGACCCTCGAGCCGGCCTTCTGCGCCGACACCTGTACCCCCGTCTCCCCGAGCTGCCGGGATCCATACTACCCGGGTGTGCGCGCGGCCTGTCTCGCCGTGGCGAAGCTCGAGGACGGCGCGGCCTCCTCAGGCGAGCTCGGCGTCTGCATGCTCGTCCCGGAGGACGACGCGTGCCCGGAGGAGCTTCGTCAAGAGGCCGTCGTGCTCGCTAGCGGCGAGGCGCGCGAGATCTGTTGGTTCGATCGTTGAGGCCGGCACGCGGACTAGGAGTTAGTATCTCGCTCCTGCGACCGGCGAATCTCCGCCCGCTGAAGCCACTCGACAAACTGCGCGACTAGCCGCGCTCTCGCGTTGGCGCAGCGTCGGTACGCCTCGAGGCCCTCGAGCACGAGTTGGCGCGCCTCCACGCGTTCGTCGAGACGCTCGAGGGTGAGCGCGAGGAAGAGTCGAGATCCAGCGAGTTGGGTCGGCGTCGCGCCGCAGCGCCGCATTCGCAACGCCATCGCGCTAGCGAAGGAGACGCGCGCTCCCTCGAGATCGCCGGCGGCGAAACGCAGGTAGCCACAGCCCTGGTGTGCGCACGCCGCGAGCGCGCCGACGTCGTCGCTGCAGCGCGTCGCGTCCCGGGCGTCGAGCCGCTCGAGCGCGTCCGTGTAGATCGCGTACGCCTCCTTCGCGCGCCCTTGAAGGCGAGCGGCGTGGGCCGCGCTGATCATCGTGACCGCGTACGAGCGCTCGTCGCTACCGCGCGCGAGCTGCTTGATTGCCAGGGCGCGCCGAGTCACGTCAGCTGCCTGATCGAGCAGCCCACAGACGCGGTACGCGACCCCGAGATTGTGCAGGAGCGCGGCGAAAATGTCGTCGTCGTCACGTCGTAGCGTCTGTAGGTCGCGGGCGCGCTCGAGCATCGCAACCGCGACGCGCGAGCGCCCGAGACGGAGCGCGAGACACCCGACACGCACGTACGCGCGCACGCAGGACTCGTCCGTTGGGAGCCCCGCGTTGAGTCGCAGCTCGAGGGCCTTGACGCCGAGCTCGAAGGCGGTCTGTAGGCGCGCTTCGGTCCACAGCGACCAGGACTGCCGCTCGAGGGCACCTATCCGGTCCTGCAGGGAGCGCGGCGCGTGGTCATCACGATAGGACTCGACGCCCAGCGTGGGTAGATCGTCGTCGAATTCGACGCGGCTCGCGTACGCCATCACGCGCCCTCGCAGCCGGCGGGGATGTTCTCGAGCGCGCGCTGAGACTCACACGCGTACCCGAGGAAGTCCACGTTGAACTGATCGCGCTCAAGCGGAAAATTGGTCGAGAGCTGCTTGCTGCTGAACACGGGCAGCAGCACCGAGAACTCCGCCTCGCTAAGACCTAGTTCCGCGGCCGCGCGGGAGGGCGTCACCTCGTCCTCGTAATCGAAGACCACGCGCGTAACCGGCTCATCGCTCGTCGACACCCCGAGGGCCGACGCCGCGCTCTCGAATCGCTCCCGATCCTGAGCGACGAAGGCGCTGAGCTCCGCGTTCTCGACAAACAGATCCTTCAGCGCGTTGAGATTGAGCCCGCCGAGCGGCGCGCCGGGCTGCGAGAAGTGATCCCGCAGCTCGTCCGTGACGCTGATGTACCCGCGATCGTGGCAGCCGATACACGAGATCCCGTTCACCACGACCGGGTTGTCGGGGTTGTCGTAGTTCGCCACGAGCGAGACGGGCGCCTCGTCGACGAGCGCCCCCGCAGCGTTGAAGATGAAGTACGCGTTGAAGCCGTTGGGCAGCGCGATGATCCCCTCGCCGCCCAAGAAGTTGAAGCCGATCGGATCGAGAAACGGGTTCCCGTCCTGATCGGCGCCGACGGTCTCATAGCTGATCCAGCACGCGGGGCCCGTGTTCTGCGGCGGGTTTCGCTGCACACAGCGCGGCGCCCGTGCAACGCCGGAGTGATTAGTGCAGGCGCGGATGACCTCGGCGTCGACTAGGTCCGCGAGCGACGCATCCGTCAGCGTCAGGCAGCCATACTCGAGCAGCAGCGCGTCGAGCGTCTCGGGAAAGTCGAGGAGGGCGCGGTATTGCGCACCACGTGTCGCCTCGCGCAGGAAGCTACTCAGGCTCTGCACGGGGAAATCTGTCGCAGCGCGGCTGCGGACCGAGTCGGCGAGCCCGCCGGCGTAGACGAGCGACTGATGGTTCGCCGCCGCGAGCGCGTCCCAGCGATCGGTGACGACCTCGCCGTCACCGACCGCGGCGTCGAAGCCCACGTCGCGGATGTCGAAGCTGAGGAGGACGCCGCGCTCGTCGACGGGCGAGACCGTAATCGGTGTTGGCTCTCGAGTCAGGTGGTGCAACCCCTTGACGAGCGCGTCGCGGAGCGCGGCGAGTTCGTCGTCGCATGAGCCCTGATTGTATTGAGCGCTCAACTCGATGTAGCGAGTGAACGGCTGGTCTTCGAAGTCAATCGTCCCGAGATGGAGGGAGATCGCGCGGTATGTGTCATCGACTGTCCAACGATCTCCTGAGCAGACCTCGTCCTCGGTCACCTCGGGCCCAGAGGTCGTATCTTGGTTACTCGAGCTGCTCGTATCAGTCGACCCCACGGTTGTAGTCTCGCTGCCGGACGTACCGGTCGATGCATAGTCGGTCACGCGCGAGCACTGCCCACGCTTCGGGTTGATCTCACACGGGCCGCAGCCTGACGAAAGAAGTCCTGCGATTGCTGCCACCCCGATCGCCGCGACCGTCCCGTAGTTCACAAGATCGTCGTCCGCGGTCGAGAATCTCGCTTCGACCCAATTCGAGAAGTTGTTCATCGCGCTACCTCCATGGACGAACGTGCATGGCAGCGCCGTGATCGAGAACCGACGTTGTTCGGACGTCACTTCTACCTGCGGCCTCACACCGAGCACTGGGGCTCCAGAGCCCGCGCTCCTCTTCGCTCGGGAATACGAGCGCACTTCGGTGGCTCGATCAGCGGGCGTGGTGGCGCGGACGCCGCGCCCGGCACTGCTGCGCGATAGAGCTAGTCGTCGCCGCCGACTAACCCGTCCCGGAAGGGTGAGCTGGCCGTTGGGCTTCACGAGGAGTTCGCGCGTGTTCGATCGTGACCGGTACGAAGCGACCCACGCGCACGTCATGCTCCTCGGCAGCTCGCGTACTATCTGGGTCGACGATGACCGAAGCACCATCCGATCAACTCGGGCTGATACACGCGCTCGCGCGCGATCCCAAGCTGCAGTCGCTATCTGATTACCGACCCGCCTTCAACCTCGTCGCTGCGCTCGGCCAG
Organism: Myxococcales bacterium; assembly: GCA_020633295.1. Taxonomy (GTDB): domain Bacteria; phylum Myxococcota_A; class Polyangia; order Nannocystales; family Nannocystaceae; genus JACKDW01. Next base: position 4,255 of record JACKDW010000036.1, read on the forward strand.
GCGCGGAGCGAACTCGCGCACTCCGGGGTGTTGGCGGCGCTGCTTGATCCCTGTGTTCATCGTTCGGGTGACGCGATCCTGCGCGAGTTGGTGCGCGACCTCGGTGAGCACGAAGACCTCGAGGAGGTGCCTCGGCGCCGAGTCCGGGACGTGCTCGAGGACAAGCGATGGAGCGTGACGGTTGAACGCGAACGCTACCGTATCGACGTTCTCGTCAACATCCACTGTCCTTCCGGGGATCTCGTGCTTGGAATCGAGAACAAGATCGACGCGGGAGAACAAGATCGCCAGCTCGAGCGATATCAAAGCACGCTCTTGACGTGCTTCCCGAACCACGCGGTTCGTCTGCTCGTCTACCTCTCGCCGGATGGTCGGGCGCCGAAGACGGCGTCGCGAGACCTCGACGTGCCGTGCCTGGTCATGGGCTATGAATGGTTGGCGGGGTTGCTGGAAGGACTCCTCGAGGGCGAGTCCATTGACAAGCGGGATCGCGCGGGGATCCGAGCGTTCCTCGAACACGTGAGTGAGGAACTCGTGGGGACGAAGACCGTCAAGACGCTGGCGCGAGAGATCTGGAGAGATCACGCTCAGGCTCTCCGGCTGCTGTATCGCCACCAGCCTGAGCTTGAGGACATCAAGGACGCGTACTGCGAGGGGATCAAGTCGAAGCTCGGCGATGACGCGAAGCTCCTGTTGTACCCGCCGCAGCGTGGTGCGCTCTCGGAGATCAAGCTCGAGCTCAAGTCGTGGACCGAGCGCGGAATACCGCTGACCTTCATGCTCTTCGGCCGTCCAGGGCAAGCGGCTCAGCTTCGGGTCGTTGTCTACAGAGACGCGTACAAAACGCACGAGGCGACGCTGCGTCGCTGGGCCACGACCGCCCAGGTAGCGGAGGGCGCCAGCTTCCGCCTGGATCCGGAGTTCCGGCCGATTTCTGGATGGGGAGTGTGGCGACGGGTGTTCGCCGAGGAGTACGAGCCCGCGTCATCATTCTTCGGGGGCGGGTCGTACAACGAGAAGACGGCTAGCGAGGCGCTGCGTCGGCTGTTTGAGCAGATTGACCTCCTCCGCTCGAGCGTCGAGTCGATGCCGAGGTCGGGCGCCAAGTAGCTGGTCGAGGTCACGCTCGTTCTACTCGCGGAACGGCCCGTGGGCCGTGGCGTCGCCAGCCGCGCCACCGGTTCGCCGGCGCAGGACGGGGCGCTCGGCGCACCCCGACAGCCTGACCGCCCGGGCTGGTGCTCGTCTCATACGCTTGCTGCAAGCGTATGAAACGGGCGCCTCGGAGAATCGTGGTTTCCGCCCCGGATACGGCGTTATCGAATTTCGACCATGCAAGCGTATGACACGAACGTCTCATACGCTTGCAGTGCAAGCGTATGAAACGCCCCCGGAAGTACGCCTGCAAGGGAATGACACGCCGGTCCAGGCGCGCGTGGACGGTTGTCCTGGGCGTGACCGACACGATCAGCCCTCGGGCTGTGCCGCGTCGTCGGTACCGTCGCTCGATCCTCTTATTGGCGCGTGCTGACGTCGCCGCTCGGGATCAGAGCGACTGGGGGCGATCGACCGTCGCCGCGTGACACGCCCCGGCTGCGTGGCGTCCCGCATTCGTCGCCCCGTTTCCCGCAGTCGCCACACCGCAGCGCCCTCTTCGTCTCGTCGCGGCCAAGCGCGTTCTCGCTCCTCGAGCGTCGGGGCCGGATCCCGCGGGAACCCCTTGACCGTAGTCACTGCGCTCGGGATCGCGTGCGTACCACAACCGCACTACGAGACGCGAGCGCCAGCGGGCGCGGGCGCGGACGCGAGCGCGGACGCGGTCGACCGCGCCCGCGCGGGGGAGGACGGCGTCGCGCGGCGGTCAAGAGCGCCGTCGTCAAGGTCAGCCTTCCGCGCGAGGTAGTCGTGCACGGCGCGCGTTGTCCCTGCGACGAGAATCTGCGCGAGCGCGATTTCGGGCATCAGTATTCGAGTCCAACGGCTCGACACTACTATAGTCATCAGGCCTACGGAGTGGATGGTATTCTCTATCGGCATGTTCTTGTGAACTCGATGATCTCGTCGAAACCATCATCTCCTATTATCTGTACCGCGACGTTCTTGGGCATCGTCGCCTTTCCTCCGAAAACACGTGCGTGCCAGGAGCTGTGCTTTCGTTGGGAGGTCGCGGCGGACGACACATCGGAACTCGAGACGTTCGCGGTCGAGGATCCATACCCAGCTCGCGGCGCGCATGTCCGCGTGTTTCGCCCGCCACCTGAGCACCCGCTCGATGTCTACCTCGACACAAACGGCTGTGTTACCTTCGAGACGGCCTACACAAGCGGATTTCAAGCGCTCGTGTTCAGCGAGGTGAGACTCGGCCAAGACCAGGATCTCTACATTCGCTCACAAGAGAACATCGACTCTGCATGGACCGTCTCGGAGGTACCGGTGGTCATCACGTCTCTCACCGACGACGTACTCATCCCGTACCGTGAGACCCACAATGTACTGGCGTGGGCATCGCACACGGTCTACCGCGCGACAAACCTCAGCGACGAGTGCCGCGCCCCCTCACAGGAGTACATTGTTCGCGTCGCCATCGAAGGCCAGGATGAAATCCTGGAGACGACCTCGAGTACGACCTCGATCGGGGCGGCGTTTGTCGACAAAAAATACGCCATCGCCCATGAAGCGGGTCACTGGCTGCACAAGGAGTACTTCGGCGTCCAGTACTCGTGTATGAACGGGTGCTACGAGTACATCGCTAAATCCGCATCGTGCTCGTTCGATGACGCCAACGTGCTCGTGGGCGCGTCTGGTCACGTCCTCCGCTCGGCTGAGTGGGGACCAGCCGCGTACATCGAAGGTACCGCCAATTTCTTTGCCAGCATCGCGTTCAACGAGCGCCAGCAAGACGGCGTGTTTCGCTACTACAAGGTGCTGGCCAAGGATGGCCTGAACGATGACCTGGTAGACGGTCTGAACCTAGTTTCACTCGCCGGCGGTGACGACGACGCGGTCGGCGGCGAGAACGCCTGGGTCTTCAACAAGTGCGGCGCCGACTGGGCGACGAGCCCGGACGAGGCGGAGATCTCGAACGAGCTCGACTGGATGCGCTATCTTTGGGGGATGTGGACCGCGGAGGACGAGAATTTTGGCGCGCCGCCGAGCCTGGACGACATCATGTCGCTCCTGCGGGCGCTCACTGCCGGAGCCCCACAGTGGTACACGAACACCGGCGCGCCGCCCGATCCGGACGGACTCGGCTGGTCGGAGGCGATCCGCTTGGTCGTGAGCGAGAACGGGCCGTTCGCGGATGCTCGGTATGAGACACGGGCGAACACGCTCGGCGACATCGACCACTATGGAGTGTTGCGACCATGATGTTCCAAAATACGTGTCTCTGGGCGCCAGCGTTAGCTCTCGTGGTAGGTATCGCGGCCTGTAAGCCCCACCACGGCGGAACCGATAGCGACTCCGATGATTCGGCGACCTCCGATCCAGGATGTGTCCCCGAGACGCTCGAGGGCGATATCACCATCACCGATAGCACGGACCGCTCTGCGTTTCACTGCGTCACGGAGATCACCGGGGACCTCACGATCTGGTCCGTGAGCGGGCTCGAGGACCTCAACGACTTTATGAATCTCGAGCGCGTGGGTGGTACGTTGAGCGTACGAGATAACAGTTCGCTGGAGACGCTCGCGGGGCTCGAGCGCCTCGAGGCCGTCGGCGATCGGCTCGAGATTGAAGTCAACAGCCAATTGAAGGACGTAAGCGTCCCCTCGCTGGCGTCTGCGCAATATGTGTCGATTAGCACGAACCCGGAGCTCACCACGCTCGCGGGGCTCGGCGCGCAGACCTGGTCAACGCGGCCCGCGTGGGTGGCGATCGTCGACAACGAGAGCCTGACGAGCGTCGCCGGTCTGTCCGCGCTCTTGAGCGAGACCACCAACGTCTCCCTGCTCGCCAACCCCGCGCTCGAGAACCTCGCGGGGCTCGAGTCTGTCGTAGCGCTCGGGCGGCTCAACCTCGAGGATCTCGACAGCCTCTCGAACCTCAACGAGCTCGCGCAGCTGCGAGATGTCGAGGTGCTGCGGATCGGGGGGAACGACGGGCTCATGTCGCTCGCGGGGCTCGGCAACCTCGAGACCGTCGACTACCTAACCCTCGGCGACTGCGCGATCGAGCTGGAGACCAACAACCTGTCGAACTTCGAGGGCCTCGAGAGCTTGAAGAGCGTGCAGCACCTCGAGATATCTCGGCACAACGATCTCACGTCGCTCGCGGCGCTCAACGTACTCGCCGGGACGGCGATTGACACCCTCGTGATCACGCGAAATCCGCAGCTGTCTCAGGCTGAGATCGACGCATTCACGAGCGCGGTCACGATCGCGAACCTCGGCGAGATCTGCCAGAACCGCGACGATGACGTTGCGTGTTTGTGCGGCGGAGAGACCGGGTAGGCGATGGGGACGAAAGCCCACCACCGCGCGCTATGGCTTGCGCTGGCGTCCCTCCTGAGCGGGTGTCAGGGAGGCGATCCGGGCGGCAGCGGCGGCGAGAGCGACAGCTTCGCCTCGGTACCCACCGTCAACCCCACGGCGAGCGGCACCGACTCGAGCGGTACAGAGTCGGGTACGGACACGACGGGTGGGCCGATCACGACCAGCGGCGCAGACTGTGCCGTGTGGCAGGGTGACTGTATCCCGGGGGATGACTCGCCGAAGCTTTGTACTGCCCCCAGCGAGTGCTGCTCGGAGTACAGCCACGAGTCGTGTAAAGAGACCCCAGAGGCATTTCCGCACAACTGGTCGTGTGTCGGTGGCGAGTGCATCCGAGCCGGCGGCTGCCTCGTGGATGCGGACTGCGGCTCCACCGGATTCTCGTGCCTCGCTACCGTGGACGGCGAACTCCGCTTCTGCGTGCTCGCCTGCGCGATGGATGCTGAGTGCGCGCCGCTGCCCGACACGACGTGCAGCGGTCAGACGCTCGACGGCCTGTACTGCGCGCAGCCGTGACAGGAAGCCACCCGACGCCGCGATCGCGGGAGGGCCGATGTGCCCGATATGTGCCAAAACCGCGGCACATCCCGGCGTCCCGAAGCGCTCCCCCGCGTACTCGGTGGGACGCGGAAAACCCCCGATCACGCGGCCTAGAGTGACGGAAACGGCGTGCTGCCGGGTTGGGCCGGGTGATCGGGGTGCTGGGGTTGTGAGTACTCGCTGTACTCACCCGTGGCGGCGATGTGGTTGAATTTGCTCGTGTTCGAGGCGCTCTTGTGACGCTGTCCCCGTGATGTCCCCGCGGCTGGTTGCTCGGCTCCCGATGTCAGTCTCGGCGAGCGCTCGCGCACCGGTGGTCGAGAGCTTGGCGTGACCGGCGAGCTTCTGATCGTCCGAATCGTAACTCGCAGCACGAGCTGTGAACAAAAGGTGCTGAAGGACATGCACACCAGCTTGCCTGAGGCTGGCGTTACGCTGAGCCGCGCTGTGCCACCTCGCGTGAGCGTGCTACGGACCAAGTGACGCCCAGTGCGGCACGCGATTACGTGCTCGCCGCGCCGCTCAAGAGCCGATAGCGCCTTCCGCAGCGGCGCCGAGATAGGCACCCACCGCGGCCGACCGCCCTTGGGTACGCGCAGGATCCAATCGCCCTCACCCGTCCGCACCAAGTTGTCGCAGACGAGCAACTTGCCCCGCTCGAGGTGCACGTTGGCCCAGCGTAGCCCGAGCATCTCACCACAACGAAGCCCCGCGTCACCGCCGAGCCGCACGGCCGTGAGTGTGTTGGCACCAAGACCCGCCGCCGCGGACACCAACCGTCGGTAGTCCCCGAAGTCGTAGAACACCGGCTGCCGTTCGGGCTGCTTGAGCAGCTTGATCTCCGGCACCCGTTCGATGAACCCCCACCGAGACGCGGCGTTCAGGATCAGCTTGAGGTGCTTGAGTACGCGGTTGACGGTCGACGCCGACGCCTTCGCGCGCTTGAGCGCCTGCGTGTGACGGGCCGCGACTCGATCAAGACGAACGTCAGCCAGCACGGGCATCAGGTGGTTGTTGATCGTGCTCGCGTACGATAGTTGAGTCGTCGGGCTCAGCCTGTTCGCCAGGACATGGTCCTGGAAGAAGCGCGGCATGAACTCTGCGAAAGTGGGCACGCTTACTGCTCGGTGCCTATCTTGTTGTTTTTCCTCGCTCTCCCTTCTCTGGACGCCGTGGCGAAGGAGATGGACCTCTCGTTGACGTGCCCACCGAAGCGCCTGCGCCCGGGTCTTGCCCGGCGCTCGCACACGCTCCCGGTGAAGGCTGCCGTCGAGAAGTCTCACGCGTATGTCCGCCTGCCAGTGCGTCTCCCCGCTGGGGAGGTTCCGTTTCCGTACGTTGACTGCCATGCCTCGTCTCCGTGGCTTGGCAGCACGCCGACCGTCGAAGGAACCGTAGCGCGGAATCGCATGCGAGGAAAGCCCTGTTGCTACGCCTGCGATGGCTTGTCACGTGTCGGCCTCGGCCAACGAACTAGACCGTGCCTGTCACGACCAGCCGAATGGGGAACGACCCCGGCACTCCGCGATCTCCTCCTCGGTGAGCATCGCTGACTGCGATCAGGGTGCTCTTACCCCGCGTAGTCGACGAGTTCCAGGTCAGTTGACGCTAGAAGGCGATGCCGTTATCTCAGTATCTGTGAGCGGAAACGAAACAACGATTAAATCAAGACACAAATGGTTACTGCTTGACGGTGATGGCAAGGACACAGTGTTGTTGGCGGGGATGAACTGTCCCCGGAAGACATTCGTAATGGAGGTGGCGGGAGGCTGCCTCGTGAAGGAAATTGTGTTTGGTAAGGGAATCGATGTCGCCATGCAATTCATCATCGGCGCCAAGCTCTCCGACTTCACCGACGAGACCCCATCAGCCTGAAGCCCCCCCTGGCTCAAAGCTCATCCCAGGCTCAATCGTCCGCCACGTATCCCCCTCGCGCAATACACGACGGACCTCCACCTCGTAGCGCTCGCCCTCGCGGTACACGAGAATCTCGTTGTAGCCGTGCTTCTCGCTGACCGCCCAGCTGCCCAACGACGGGGCCGCTGCGATCCGGAGCGTATGCGCGCTACGATCGGGCCAACGCTCCTCGGCGAACCACGCGCTGTGCTGGTGGCCGTGGAGCACGAGCGCGATCTTGGCCGCGATCATCGCGTCCTTGACCGCCCCTGCGTTCAGCAGCCCCGCGTACGGCCCCACGTCCGTGATCGACGGCATCGGCGAGACCGGGTGGTGCAGGACCGCGATGCGTACCGACTCGCGCCATGGGTGCCCCCGTAGGCGCGAGAGGTCCTTGTTGTGAACCAGGCCCGGGTCGAGCCGGCCGAGTCGGTCTCGGTACTTCTGCGCGTTCTCGGCATCCCCCTTCTTCGCGGCCGCGAGCGCCAGCTCGCGCGCGTCGTCGAGCATCTTGATAAGCGCCGGGTCCTCGAGCTCTCCCCCGAACTCGGCCGACCCCAGGAGCACAACCTCGACGCCGGCCTCCGGGTAGCGCACGACCTCGAGCGCCCGCGTCTCCGGCGGCTCCTCGACTCGCGGGCGCGGAAAGCTCGACATCGCCGTAGCGAACGGAAGATGGCGCTTGCGCGCGCCGGCGTGACCGCGGGTCTGGTTCCAGTCGACATCGTGGTTGCCAGGAACCAGCAAGACGCGCGGTTCGTCCAGGCCGAGCGCCACGTGGTCCTGCAGACTTTCTCGCACCGACGTTAGCCACAACTTCGCCTGCTCGTACTCGTCGGGTGCCCCGATCTCGACGAGGTCCCCCGAGACGATGAGCAGGTGCGGGCCGCAGCCCCTCGATGCGCACTGCGCCACGTGCTCGCTGTAGCTCTCACGCACCGGACCCTGACCGACTGCCTCGCCGAGTTTTTCGGCGACGACGCCGGCTCCCGTGACGTTGGCTCGACTCGCGGACTTGCGGCCGACGTGCACATCGGACACGTGGTGGATCCGCAGCGGCGACGGCATGTGATCCGCGATCACGGGGTCAGCGATACGATGCTGCGATCGCTCCACGCCCGCGCCAGGGTCACGTTCGATGAGTCCGACCTGCGCGAGGCGCTTCAGCGCGTCAGCGTCCTGCGACCGCTGCTGGCGAGCGACGCAGCGGATCTCGATTTGCTGGAGCTCGCTGAGCCCTTCGTAGAGGACTACGTCAGAATAGCTCCATCGACGGTTCGCCTCGAGGGTCACCGCCTGGAGGAGCGCCGAGACATCGACCTGGGTGACCGGCGCCGCGAGCTGGCCGTTCGTCTCGGCGTGTTCGAACAGGAGTTCGAGCAACGCCGGGCTTCGCGTCCAACCCGGCGGTAGCTGGCCGAGCAGCGCCTGCGCTGCGGGCGTTCGAGCTTGCTTCGCAGACTGCAGGGCCGAGAGCGGGCGCAGGTGCTCCTGGATATCACGCGGGTCGATCACGTCAGCGCGGGCCGAGTGCAGCGCGCTCCACTCTCCGGGGGTCATGGCGACGAGCAGGCGCTTCTCATCGCCCACGAGCGACTCGCACCAATCCAGAAACCTCGCCACCAGCAATGGGTCCGGCTAGCGAACGCCTCCTCCTGCCACAGTCGCGGGTTTGAACAAGTGGCGACCTGGCTCATCGATCAGGATCGTCACTTGCGCCGGCACACTCACCTTGTCGAGCCCGGCACGCTTTCCAAGGTCGACGTACGCGGACTTCTCTCGCCCCAGCACCTCCCGTACCCCCTTGAGCGCCCACGTCTTACCCGAGCGTCGTGTGCCGACCAGCGGCCAGAACAACCCGAGCGGCTCATTGTCCCGCACGAGGTGCGCGAGGTCTTCCCAGTCGCGGACGTCCAGCGCGGCCCGATAGGAGAAGCTCGGATTAAACGTCGCCGGCATCCCGTACCTCCAGCTCGCCGTGATAGCGATACAGCCAGTCAAAAAACGGTCGGTCGTCCGCGAAGATCCAGCCGGCGGACGCGTCGAGGATGCCCGCGTTGCTCAACGCCGTGCGCTCCCCTCGACCCAGCTTCAGGTACGGCGTCAGCTCGTGTCGACCATCCCGCGCCGCCGATTCGAACTCGGCCAACAAGATCCGCTGCGCCGCGGGCGTAATCTCGCCCCAGCGCGCCTCGAACACCGCGCGACCGTTTCGGATCAGCTCCTGCTCGTACAGCTCGTCGAGCGAGCGCTTTTCGACGAGCGGCGAGCGGTTTCCACGACGCCACGACTGTACGAGCGCGAAGCCCATGACCTGAAGATACAGTGGCCATGACCCGCAGCGCTCGAGGACCCAGCGAGCCGCGCGAGTCTCCTCGATCGGTACATCAGACGGCGCGGTCTCGACCAGGAAGCGTAGCGCGTCATCCTCGGGTAGCGGTCCGAGCGTCACGGTCTTGAAGTCGTTACCGAACGACGAGCCCGGCGTACGGTTCGCTTGTCGGATCACCGCGATCCAGTCCGCGTGGGAGCCAGCGACAACAACCCGCGCGAGGCCCTCTTGACCGACATCGCGCAACCACGTGAACAGCGAGTCCTCGGCTTGAAAGAGCTTCCCGATCTCGTCGAGCAACACGAGCGGCTTCTCGTTCTCGATGCGCCCCCAGCTCTCTCGCAGTCGCTCGGACGGCTCCGACGTACCGGTCAAGTCGGGGTCGAGGAACAGCGCCAGCTCATCGGCGGTCTTGAGCTGACGGCGCTCGAGCGAGCGGTGGTACACGAGGCACCGCGCGCGATAACTCGCCGCGAGGAAGTTCAGAATCGATGACTTCCCCGAGCGTCGCGCCCCCTTGAGACGGGCTGGGTTGCTCACGGCGATGAGCGCGTTCAGCTCGTCAAGCACGGGCTTGCGCCCGGGGAGCGCGGACACATCGGTGAGCGGACGGCCCGGCAAGAACGGGTTTGGAGTTGCTGTAGAAACTCCGCGAGTCTGCGCTCGGGCCGACTCGAGCGTGTTCGTGGACCGCGAAGGGGGCACGACGTACGCGCGACCATCCCAGCGCAGCTCCGGGCGCCAGCCGAGCGGCTCGAGCACGGTCCCGATGTCGTCTTGGCTTAGGTCCCCGGCGAGCGCTGCGGCGACCCGGTCGGGACGGCGCAGCAGCTCTTGAACTCCTCCCAACGGGACGTAGAGCCGTGTTGCCGGGTTCTCGGGTCGAGTCGCCGCGAGCCTCAACACGCTCGTGTCGTTTCCTCGAAAGAACCCGCCGGGTGTCACCGCCATGTGGCTTGGACCCGAGCCCCACATCCTCAGGAGTGAGCAGCCATCGGGGGTCTGCACGCGAACGCCACCCACGCCCCCGATGGCGATACGCGCTCGACCAGGCGACCACGACACCGCCCAGACCGTCGCGTTGTGGCCTTCGAGGGAGGCGAGCGCCTCGCCCGTCTCCGCGTCCCACACCCGCACCGTCTTGTCGTCGCCGCCGCTGACGAGCCGGCGTCCGTCCGGCGACCACGACACCGCCCAGACCCAATCGTTGTGGCCTTCGAGGGAGGCGAGCGCCTCGCCCGTCTCCGCGTCCCACACCCGCACCGTCTTGTCGGAGCCGCCGCTGACGAGCCGGCGTCCGTCCGGCGACCACGACACCGCCAAGACCATACCGTTGTGGCCTTCAAGGATCGACGCGCGCCCAGCCAATTGCCCCCCCCCCCGGGAGGCGATACTGTTCGGTGGTAGGATGGAACAAACAGTCGCCCGCGCGCCGTAGAGCTTCGTGGCGTCGCCCTGACAGCGAAGCCACATCGACTGGGTGAGCAGCGCGCGTACGAGCGCTGCACCGGTCATGTCGCACCCGTCGAAGGACGCGCCCGTGCAGTCGAGCTCGGCTCCGCGAATGGATGAGAAGTTCGACCGCTCACATCGTGCGAAGCGCAGCGACGCCCGTTCGAGCGAGACGTTGGAGAGGTCGCACTCAACGAGATGGGCCTGGTCGAGCTGCGCGTGGTCTAGACGAATCTCCGCGAGACGAGCGCCTCGCGCGGCCACCCCTAGCAGCTTGACTCGCCGAAAGTCCGCGCCCCGAGGAAACCACGTCGCGCTGTCGTCACCCGTCCGTGCTAGCCCCAGCAACAGACGCATGGCGTTCGCGGCCGCGCCAGCGGACGCGATCAATTGCGGGTCATCATCCGCGAGCGCGCCGCGCTCGTGCACGAGCCAGCGCTGCAACGCCCGAATCGCCGCCGACCTCCACGGCGCACCTCCCTCACGGCGCAGCAGCTCACGCACGAAGTCGATCACCTCAGGCGTCAACGGGCGCGTATCGAGAATCTCCTGCGGCCGCTCAGCGAGCGCCCGCAGGAGCCCGCGGGCCACGAAGAATTCGAGGAACGACTTGTGCGCGAACCGGTAGCGCTCACCTTCGTCCCAGACGAAGAACGCGCCGCCCTGGATCTCAAAAAACGCGGCCTCGCTCGGCGTCTCGACGAGCTGTCCCGAGAGCACCGCGAGCACCGACTGCCGCAGCTCCCGCCACGTGCACGACGACACGCCCGAGCGCCACAGCTGCTCGGCCAGCGCCTCGGCGAAGACCTGCTTCTGCTCGTCAGTAAACGCCTCGGACTCCCCCGAGCGCGTGTTCTCGAGCCACCGCCCGAGGTAGGCCTCGTAGACGTCCGCCGAGGCCACGCGCGCGTCGGGGTCGAGCGTGTCGATCGTCGCCAGCACCATCCCGAGCAGCAGCGGGCGCGTGACGAGGTCGTTGAGATCGTAGGTCGTCGAGATCTTGCGCAGGAGCTGCTCGGTGCTGGCGCCCTCGCTGCGGACCTTGCGGACCAGGCGCTTGATCTGCTCGGGCGAGAACGGCTGCAGGCGGATGGTTCGCACGCCCACGTCACGCATGCCGGCGGCATCTCGCGCCTCATCGAACACGGTCTCGAGCTCGGCCGCGCGCGTGAAGAAGTGGTCGCGCGACGTGAGCAAGAGATGCCCGCCCATGTCGACCAAGCGGAGGAACGAGGTCAGCGCGGTCCGCAGCTCGCCAAGCTGCACCCGCGTCGTCATCTCATCGAGCCCATCAAGGCACGGGACAAGCGCCCCACGACGAATCAGAAACCGAAGACCCGCGCGATTGCGGGGCGTGTCGTCGACTGACGAGACGGCGAGCAGCATCGCGTCGACATCCTGCGCCCGCCCCACGGTGGCCAGGTTCACGACGACCGGATACGGCGCGGTGTCCTGGGACCAGCGACCTAGCGCCCAGTCGAGCGCGAGCGTGGACTTGCCCGAGCCAAATTCCCCGAGCAGCAGCCCGACACGCTTGGGTGTCGAGAGCCACTCGTCGAGGAGCGCGCTCGCGGGACGCGACGCCTGCTCTCCATTGAGGAGCGCCATCGGCGGCTCGAAGTTGTTGGCAACCTCCTTCAGCTTGGCCGTACGCGCTTCGACGATACGCGACTGGACCGCTTGAAAACTCGCCAGCAGTTCCTGCGTAAGAGATTGGAACGACCCTGAGTTAACGACCTCAAACGCGATCTCACCGAAGCAGTCCTGCTTGAGGGCTTCCAGAATCTCACCAACCCCGAGACGTCCGGAGTCTTCCTCATCCGGCCACCAGAGTGTTCGTTGACCGGCGTGTGTACCGACGACCAGCAGCGGTCCGAGCGGTTGTCCCCCTTGATCGAGCACTCCTAGCGCCGCGACCTTCTCCGCCCCAGAAGCGAGCGCCCAGAGCCAGCGTAGCTCAGCGCTGCGAACCTGGTCTCGGGACCACGCCGAAGGCTTCTCGTGCCCCGGCTTCCTCTCCTCCCGTTGAAGCACTCCCTCTCGCTGAAGAAAGTCCGAAGGGTGAGCGCGAAACGAGATACGCAGGCTACCGCACTGCCGATCCCCAAGCGCCGCGGGGTCGAGGGTATCCGGCAACACCTCGCGGCGAACAACCTTGACCTGCTCGACGGTCTTCGTGTTCGGCCGGTGCCGATGTACCTGGCCGCGGACGCTCGCCGCGTGGGACCAGGCGGCGTCGGTCCACATCCCGCTCGCGCGCTTCTCGAGCAGCGGGCTCCCTTTGCGCAGCCGAGACTCGACCTCCTCCAGCCCACCACCTTCACGGTGACGCATCCAGTCGAAGAGCTGGTCCGCCGCGCCGCGAGCCATGGCCTCGCGCAGGATTGGGAGCGGCAGCAGGCTCGCGTCGAGCACGACCTCGCGCGTGAAACGTTCAAACTCCCCGGCGTGATTGATACCGTCGAGATCATCGAGCAGGCGGCGCAGCCGACGGGATCGCGCGGCGGCGCCGCGAAGCCCGATCACCTTATGAAGCAGCTCGGAGCTGTCCTCGATCCGCTCCGCGACCGCGTCGGGGTCGTCCGCGTGCTGGGCGAGCGTCTGCCGCAGGGTCGACAACCACTTCGCGTACTCATCCTCGACCGGGTGCGCGCGATAGACCAACGACGCCGCCGCGAACGGCTTGATCGGCGCCGGCGCGTGGTACCGCGTCGATCCCCCGGCGCGTTGGTACCCGAGATCCAGATCCGCGACGATCACCCCCTCGTCACCTTGATCGAGATAGCCGGCGAATCGCGGAAAGTCGCGCAGCTCATGCTCGCGGCCCTCGTCCACGTACAGCGACGTCCCGCCGCCGCCGGCGATGTCGGCGTACAGCACGGGTCGCCCATAGCGGCGCGCTTCTTCCCACGCCTTCGCGGCGAACTCCCCGAGCGTGTAGTGGGGCGTCAAGCTCGGTACCGCGAGGAAGCGACACGCCTCGAGCTTGTCGCCCACCAAGCCGCGATGCTGCTCGTTGTCCCGAAACAGGAAGTCGAGACAGATCAACACGCCCATGGGCCCCGGGATGCCCGAGAGGTCGCTGAACTCGACCGGCGACCACGACTTGCCGACAAGGAGGTCGCGGCGCTCGGGCGTTGCCGGGCTGAGCTTCGCCTGCAACGCGATGAGACGGCCCCCTGAGAGCACCGGGCACACCGCCGAGCCCGCCGCTGGCTTGGGCCCCGAGCCGCCGCAAGGTCGCCAGCACCAGTTCGCGGTCCCCTACGTCGCGGAGTCGACTACGCAGCCAAATAGACAGCTCCGCTCGCGCGCACTCATCGAGCCCCGAGAACTCCCAGTTGACGACGCAGCTGACGGCCTTCTCACGAAGATGCGCGGGCGCTGACGCTACCAGCTGTACGGCGGCTGTCGATGGCCCCTGCATCGCTCGACACAGCAACGCCGCCCGACCCTCCCAGAGTTCGCGTAGCGTCCTCGGGGTCTGCTCGGCGCTCAACAACCCCTCGCGGATCACGTTGAACACCAGGTCGTCCGGCGCGAGCACGAGAATCGTCGACACGCTATCGATGACCTGCGGCGCTTGCTTCGCGAGCTCAACCCATCGCCTCCCCCAGGCACTCCAGCACGCGTCCGAGAACACTCGGGCGACCTCCGGTACAAACTCTGTCGGCAGCACCTCCGGAGCGTTGATGTACTTCAGCGCAACTTGATCGGGTGCCGCCTTCCAGAGCCACGCCGCGGCGTTCGGCGAACGACTCATCCACGTGATCGGAGCGTGGCTTTTCAATGGGGCCTGCCGCGCGGCCCACAGGTTCGCGTGAACCTTGGAGAGCGGGACCCTCCAGTACGGGTCCAACGCGACTAGTATCGCCTGCAACCTCCGGTGAATTTCAAGATAGTTGCCGCGTGAAAAATTACCCGGTCTTCGAATACACCTCGGCGGAGTTAGCGGGCAGTTCGTCGGGATTGAGGTAGACGGAGCCGACCGGCGTCCAGTTGCGGGTAGAGCCAGACCAGCGGTCAGGATGGCGAAGACGCGCCCCCTCGTAGACGGCCTCACGTTGCTCGAGGATGTCGTGTTCGCGACCGTAGTGACGATCATCGGGAGTGACGAAGCGGAGCGCGCTGTGGAGGTGCTGGGAGTTGTACCAGCGCACGAATCCAGCGACCCAGGCTTCAGCGTCTTCGCGGTTCTCGAAGGGCTCTGAGGGGAATTGGGGCGAGTATTTGAGGGTCCGGAAGAGGGCCTCGGAGAAGGGGTTGTCGTCGCTTGTGCGGGGCCTGCTGAACGAGGGGACGATGCCGAGGCGCTGGAGGGTGGCGAGCATTGTCGAGCCCTTCATGGGGCCGCCGTTGTCGCTGTGGAGGACGATGCCGCGAGGGTCGAGACCGTGCTCTTGGCACATGTCCTCAATGAGTTTTGCACTGTGGAGCATAGACTCCTCGGAGTGTACGGCCCAGGCCATGATCTTGCGGCTGAACACGTCGATGACGAGGTAGAGGTACAGATAGATGCCGGCGACGGTGGTCTTGAGGTAGGTGATGTCCCAGGACATGACCTGGCATGGCCCGGTAGCCACATGTTCTTTGGGCTTGTTTCGGCGGCTCTTGGGACGCGCGCGGCCGCGGTGCGCGAGCATCTTCTCCTCACGGAGGATCCGGTACAAGGTCGACTCAGACGCGATGTAGATGCCCTGGTCGGCGAGCTTGGGGATGAGCTGATTTGGCGTCAGGTCGCGGTTCTCAGGCGCGTTTGCGATCTCGAGGAGACGTGCGCGCTCTCGCGGGCTGAGCTTGTTTTTCGGCGCCGTCTTGGGTCCCTGGCGACGGTCCTCGCCGCCGCCCTGCCGCTGCCAGCGTTGAACGGTTCGAGGGTCGAGCCCAAGAGCCGCGCAGGCAGGACGGAGACGCGCGCCGTCCTGCCTCACCTGTTCGATTGCCTCGAGGAGCGCTACTCGCTGCTCTGGAGCGTGCTTTTTTCCTCGACCCCCAAAATGCTCGGAAGTTTTTTTTGGAGCACCAGCAGCGCCGCCGTCTCGGCGAGCGCCTTGTCCTTGCGACGCAGCTCGCGCTCGAGCTTCCGCACACGCCGCTGCTGTTCGCGTCGCTCCTTCCGGCTCATCGTCGAGGCCTTCTCGGCTCCTGTGAGGCCTGTGAGCGCTGCTTGGCGCCACTGCTGGTACGTGGCCTCGTGTACGCCTCGACGCCGCAGAAGCGCTCCCAGGTCCTTCTCGGAGCACGACATCGCCTCGGTGATGAACTCGAGCTTCTCCTGCGGGCTCCACTCCGACTCGCGCTTCGCCGTTCCTGGCTGTGTGGTCATGACCCCGCGAACACTACGCGTTGTCGCGCGCTTTCGCCATCTTGAAAGCGTCGATTGGGCGAGCCCCAGCTCTCGCGCTAACTCGCTGGCGGACTTCCCGTCGGGAGCGAGCAACTGCTGGACAACACGGGCTCGGAATTTCTCCGAATAGGTCCTGCGCTTCATCTCAGTCCACCTCCTTTCGACCCTCGACGTCCTCGCGTCGCACAGGCGTCTTGGTGATCTCCCTGAAGGTGATCCGAACTGCTCCGTTTCGGCGCTTCGCGCCCCATGTGAAATTCTCTGGAAGGAGCAGCGCGAAAGTTCCCCGCTTCGGTGGCGAGGGCTCGACGAGCAGCGCTCCGTATTCGTTCGGGTAGCTGTCGTCGTTGCCGATCTTGGTGTTGTCGCTGTCTTTGTCGTTCACGATCTCGTCAGAATCTCGCCCCCTTGGTTGTTCCTCTCTACGCGCTCACCCGGTCCTTCAGCAGATCCCGGTTGAGGCGGCAACTATCCTGACACAGGGGGCCTCTCCGGATCCGCAATTCCGTCAACCGTATCGAGCACGAGCTGCAGAGTCGCTGGAGGGACGTTTCGAATCTTGTCTCCTCCACCTACGAGAACGTAGACCACGGCTGCCAGCGAAGCGCCGGCGAGATCCGGAAATTGACCGCCTTTGCTGAAAACAATGGACTGAGTGAGCCGGGCGATCAAGCCTAGCGCCCCGCTTCTCAGCGCGTCTCGTGTCGTGCGAGCGAGAGCGTTCGGCGCACCCGCCAACGCGACCTGGAGCTGATCGCGAGGGAGACGCGGGTCATCGAAGTCGAACGCCAACGACAACGCGCTGGCGGCCAAGTAGAACATCGCGTCAGATCCAAGTCGAACCGTCGTCGGTGTTCCAAGCACGACCGCCGGCAAGGGCAAACCAGCCGGTCCCCCTGGGATCAACGTCCTGAGCTGGAGTTTCCATGCCGTCCTCGCCTCGCTCTTCGTGATCTCGGACCCCTCAACGCAGGCGAGTCCGAGCACACGGAAGCACGCCTCGTGAAACGCCGTCGTATTGGTGTCGGACGGTGGGTTCGAGAAGCGGCGCGCCAGCCCTATCAGCCTGGCCGCCCCCTGCGTGACGACCTCATCCAGGAGAAGCTCGAGCACCAACTCGACGAGGGTGTCTTGGAAGAGCAGCGCGCCGATGTCGGATGCCGATTGCCCGTTGACGATCTCCCGGATCGTGACGCGGTGAACGAGCCTGCCCAGCCAGCGCGGCGAGAGTTCGAGCAGCCTCGCCGAGGTCCGCGTGAGCAGCCCAGCGTCCTCAAGCATACCGAGCGTCTGAAGCTCGGCGGGCTCAAGAAGTTCTTCTACAGCACGAAGCGCGTTCCGGGGCTTCCCCTTCTTGCCGGCGGCGGCACGCGCCCGCGCCCGCGCGATGTTCTCGGGGGAGACCCCACGGCCGGGGATGAGCGCGGCCCACCGCTCGCGCGGGAGGCCTTGGCCAATGAAGTCGAGGCCGGCGCCGACAAGCTCCCGCATGAGGCCCAACAGGACATCGGCGGCGTCGCTCGCTACCCACGCGGCGACGCGATCGTTCGTCGAAGAGAGCCTCGCGGCGAGTCGCTCGAGGTAGGCGCGAAGATGCTGAGCGCGCGCCTCGAACCGATCGCCAGTGACCGCACCAAGATCAGCGAGAGAAACCAGCGCGTCAACAGCTTCGACGGGGCCGTCGCAGAGCTGCTCGACGATGGACGCGACCGTCTCAGGCGTAGCCGGGTCAAGGAGCGGCTCACGCGAACGCGTCCGCGCGTTGATCCACTCAACAAGATCGCGCGTCACCCGGACCAGCGGTTTCGACTCCAAGTTCGCCCAGAGAGGGTCGCCGTTATCGTCCGAACCAGCCCCCCACGGAAAAGGGGCCGCGACACAGATCTTGAGCAAGTCAAGCGCGGGGTCTTCGACCGCATCGACGAAATCGGCGTCGCGTGCGTCGGCGGCGAGCAGCGCGAGAACGGCCCCCTCCCTCGGTAGCGCTCCCTTGACCTCGTCCCAGGTGTCGCCGGTCAAGAAATGAACACCACCGCGCGCGGCGAGCCATCGACCGACCAGCTCACAGGAGCGGCGGTCAGTCGCCTGCCACCACGTGGTGATGTACCAGCGGCCAGGCCGCGCGAGGAAGTCCGGGAGACCCGGCGGCAGCTCATCCTTCCCGAGACGGAGCGGGTAGAGAAGACCCAGGCGGTCGAGCTCCCAACGGGTCGCGTCCGTGGTCTCCCCGAAGAAGCGCCGGTCCTCGGCGATCGCGTTCTTGAGGTCCTCGGGTTCGCGCTGGATCTGGGCGGCGAGCAACGAGATCAACGCCGCTCGCCGCTCCCACCACTCGTGGCCCTTGTGTTGGTCGAGCGCACGCAGCCGATTGCCGAACGAGCGCGGCTTGATCTTGACGGTCTCAGGCCACGCAGGGTCGCCGGTCATCCGCGCGGCGAGCTCGTTCGCCGAGCGAATGCCGGCGGCGAGCCATGCTTCTTCGAGCCACCCCATCGCTCTCCTCGTAGATCCAAGAGGCTCACGCGCCACGCCAACGACGGGCTCCGTGACACCAGCGGGGACCATGATCCCACGCGCCCTGGGTGTGCTGCGGGATTCCTGTCTTCAAGCCCGAGCGAGCCTACGCGTCCCAGCAGTCGGAGAGCGCAGCAGCGACCGCTCGCGTCGCGGCGATTCGCCCCGATTCCGCGTCGCATCTCGCCGCCGATCCGATGACAGAAACGGGCAACGGCGACCCCGGAACGTGCGCGACAGCGCGCGGGCATCGGCTGCACCGCGCTCCACTCGAGCGCGTTCCTGACCGCGCATCACGAGCACACGCAGTCATCGCCGTCGCTACCAAGTCTTCACCATCGGCTCCGCGGTCGTGCGGCTACGATCACCTCGCGGCACTCGATGCATCGCCAAGCCGCAGGGCGCGACCTGGATAGCACCGCACGATCTTGAAGATGACGCCGGTGTGCAGCGGATTCACCGGAGCTCCGCTCCGGTGTGCATCCGGTGCATTCAGCACCCAAGCGCCATGTCCGACGTGCGCATCGCCGCAAGACGCCGCACCGATCGGCGAGTCAGAGGCGCAGTTTCGCAAGCGGCCCCAGGGCCGAGCTCACGTCACTTCTAGGCGAATTCGCCCGACACCCATTTTGACCTACCAGCCAGCTCCGGCTGGCGCGTGCGGTGGGCAAGATCGATCGAGCAGGTTCGATCGGCCAGTTTCGCGCCGCGGAGCGATTGGGCCCCTAATCTGCCGCGAAGAACCGGTGATTCTATTCGCGCACGATCACGGAGGCCGGCGTTGCTTGTTGACGGGTGCTCGACTCCGAACGCGGCGAATCCAGCCGCTTGTTTTGCGCGTCTCGATCAGATCTCGCTAGGCCGGGCAGAGCGATTGTCCAGCCGTCTAGCGGTTGGACCCAAGCGCCTCCACGACCCCCAGGAAGAGTGGCCCGGCACCGGCACCTTCCTGACGGTCGCGCCGGTCTGCCAAGCCCACGTGTCCGGAGAGTCTCGCGTCGGACATGTCAGCGGGACCGGCGATACAAGGGCTCGAGCGTTCGCGCTGTCACCGAGGCTCCGTGTCACGGCGACGCTCGAGCGCGACTCCCGGGAGGTCACCATTTGTGAATACGACGCCACCGGCCTCGAGTGCGGCGCGAAGCGTCTTGAGCGTCGCGCGTCGCGGCTCGGTCTGCCCCGCCTCGAAGGCGAGGATGGTAGTCCGGTTGACTTCTGCGCGAGCAGCCAGCTCGTTCACGTTCCATCGAAGAAGCGCCCGTGCCGCGCGACACTGATCCCCGTTCACGCCGGGGACGATATCACCCGCCTATTTTCGCTCGGGAACGCGCGGTAGCGTACAGTTTATCCGACTAAAAATTGGCATCACGACTTTTAGTCGTGTTCATGGTAGCGTGGCTCGTATGGTCACAACCTCCAAGGAACAGGAACCACGCTGCGTGGAGCTCCCGCTTGACGCCCGCGCCGCGCACGACTTCGGGGTCTCGCTCGAGAGCGCGGTCGCCCAACTCCATGAGGCATCAAGGGTCTCCCGCGACCGAGGGAAGACCGTCGTCGTCACGGGGCCAGGCGGTCAGGTCCTCGCTAGCGTCAACGGAGAGTCGCTGCGAGTCTTCGCCGCGCTCTCGAGCAAGCCGCTCGTCGACCCCGTGGGGACCATCGACTTCGAGGACGAGGAGTCAGGCCGATGACGCCGACAGACCTGTTCTCGGGTGACGACCTGAGCAAGCGAGCTCGCTTCGTCGTCGCGCGCCACCTCGACAACAACCGCGCCCGGATCGACATAGCGATGGATGAGTACGAAGGGACATTTCCGACGCTCATGGCCTACGTCCGGCACGAACTCGACGAGCACGTCGCCCCGTACATGGAGTGGATCCTCGACTACGTCGCGCTCGATCGCGTAGCGAACGATTGGCAAGCGAGCGGACGAAATTGGATCCTCCCGGACCGTCTCCCCAGCGGACAGGATGTGGTCCACGTGTTCTTGGCGAGTGACCCCGCCGCGCTCCGCTCCAGGGAAAGCTGAGCCCTGGGCTACCGTGGGGCGCGTCAAGCCGCGCTCGCGCCCGCTGGTAGTGCACGTTCTCTGAGGCACGCATTCCTCGGCGCAGCGAACAGCGCGAAGAATTCTGGTGTGCTACGGCCGCGCGCCCTCGATGATCCACTCCTCTACAAGTTCAACCGACTCGGGCGGGAGTGGTTCGCCACCCCGCGGCATTCGGTTCCCGGGATCCTCGGCTTTGATCTTCTCGAACAAATAGCTCGCGTCCGGCTCCCCGGGCACGACATAGGTGTGTCCCTCCAACGAGGACTCGACGTCAACGAGCGCGTCGTACGCGGCCGTTGGTCCCTCTGAAAGGGTCGGCTCTAATCCGTGACAGGACGTGCAGCGTGCGAGGAGAGGATAGATATCCTCGGCGAACGACAGCGACTCTCCACCACTCGTGTCGACATCGCTCGTCGAGCCGCCTGGCGTTCCATCCTCGGCGTCCTCCGTGTCTCCGTCGCCGGTTCTGCCGAGCGAGGGCGCCCCCGCGATCCAGCCGATAATCCGCGCGCTGTCCGGCGAGTCGAGGTCGCCGCCGAGCGGCATACGCTGCCCGTCGATGGCGAAATTCGGTGGGAGCGAACCTCCCTCGATAAGTACATCGAGCACGTCAGGCTCAAGCATCTTGAGCGCGATATACGAGCGCGAGATGTCACCGCGTGTGAGCAGCGGTATTCCGGGCACGCTCGATGGAGCGCCCTCGAGCGTGGCCACCCCGTCGCCCGAGAGAATGACGCCGCCCGCCGGCGTCGCTCCCGAGTGGCACTCGGCGCAGCGCGCCTCGAAGGCGTCGCGCACCTCGAGCGGGAGCTGTTCATCCCCGGGCGTGAGCCCGATCAGCTCGCCACATGCGCTACTCAAAAGCGGGAGCGCGAGCGACACTGCTGTGAGGACACAGTTTTTCATCTTCATTCATCTCCGCCGTCGACGGTCCCTAAAAGCCCCAGCGCCGGCTGATCGAGAACCCCAGGAAGAAGTCGAAGGGGTACTTCTGATCGCGCGGAAAGGGGTTTCGAGTCTGCCCTCCGGGCGCGACCTGGTTGCTGTGAATCTCGCGCGTGTTCGTCAAGAACAGCTTGAACACGTGCTTCTTCGACGCGCTCACGCCGGTCCAGCCGAGCGCCCACGCGCCGATGTTGGCGGTGTCCGTGAGCGCGCCGTCCCAGTAGAACGAGGCGACGGGCACCGGCAGCAGATACTCGACGTCGAGAGAGTGCAGCCGACGCTTTCCGAGTCTTAGCTGCGAGACGAAGCCGACCGTCAACGAACCGCGCGTATCGTTGACTGGCACCGCGCCGAGCCCGTCTCCGAAGTCATAGGAGGGCGCCGACGCGTGGTTGGTCCGCAGGTGATAGCCGACGAGCAGCTGCGTCGACCAGCGGTCGGCCCACATCCTGCTGAGGAACAGCTGCGCGTTGCCAACGACGGGGTTTGCCGTCGTCGCGCTGTCGGCACGGAAATACTCGATGGACGCGTAGCCCCCGACGCTCACGGGCGCGCCATACTCCTGCATCGCCGGCACGAGCTTGACGCCCAGCTCGTAGCCCTTTCGGGAGTTCGTCCTCCGTACGACGACATCGAGCCCGTCCACGAGCCCCAACGCGACGCCCAGGCTCATCACAGCGCCCGCGTCGAGACCAAACGCGCCCCGCGGAGTGCCGATTCTCCCAAATCGATGGCCAATACGGAATTGCACCGTCCGCCGTCCCGCGCTCGCGGTTGTTGGGAGGTTCATGAAGAAGATGTCGCGAAACGGCGGCGCCGCGACGCGTTCACACGCCCCGCGCGCGCGGGCTCGCTGGTGCATCAACTGGCAACGTTGCCTCGCTGCAGGGTTCGTCTCGCCGCCTGACTCGCGTGCCGTGGCGAGTTCGCGCTTCGTTCGCTCGACCTCGCCGAGCGCCACGATCCACTCGCGCACGACTTGGAGCTCCTCAGCAGCCCGCGGGTGGTCGCCGCGGGGCATCACGCTGCCCTCGATGGCCTCATCGCCGGTTAGCTTCGCCCAGAGGTACGATTGTTCCACGTCCCCTGGCACGACCAACCGCGCGCCGCTGACCGACGAGCGCGCGCCGCTGAGCGAGGGCAACCCGGTCTTCTCGAGGTTCAAGCGATCGCCCCCCGCGTGGTGGCAGACCGTGCACTCGCGCTCGAAGTACACCGCGACGCCGCGTTCTGCTCGCGCCTGACGAGCGACGGCGGCGTCAAGATCTCGCCGGAATCTCTCCGACATCTCGATTGGGACATTCTCCGGCTCGCTCGCGTTGCCGCCGTGCTCGAGCGCGAAGATCCAGCGTTCGACGAGCGCAGTCTCGTCGTCCGTGAGCGGGTCGTCTCCAACCGGCATGGGCTCCCCCTCGATCGAGGAGTCGCCGCGCAGCTTGGCGAGGAGGTACGAGCGCGCTGGCTGACCCGGCACGACCAGCGCGGCGCCCGTACGCGCTGAGCGACGCCCCAGGAGCTCGGATGGCGAGACCGAGAGATCCAGCGTGTCTGCGCGGTCATGGCAGGCCGCGCAGCGTTCCTCGAACAACGCTCGTACCTGTCCCTCGAGCGAGGGCTCGGCGTTCGACGCCATGAGCGATACGGCGACGACAGGCCACACAAGCAGGGTGCTGGTCACAACGTCCTCCTAGCGAGCAGCGAGCGGCCCACGTCAATTCCGCGTCCACGTGATCACGCGATCACCCGGGACGAGCGAGCTATTCGCGGCGCGAGTAGCTAGCTGTCGTCTACGAGCTCGTCACCCGTGTAGATGTTGAGCTCAACGTTCCCGCGACCGTCCGGCCGCACGAGATCCGGGCGAACGCCCTCGACCCTCAGCTTGAGACGCAGCCGGCGAAGTGTCACGTAGTACAGCTCCTGGAGCTGCACGGCGGACTTCTCGTCGCCCCAGATCTCGCGCGCGAGCATCTCCCAGCGAACCGGCGCCTTGAACGAGATCAGGAGGCTGATCAGGTTCGCGGCGCGGCCGCTGATCACGACCGGCTTCGCCTGCCCACGCGAGTAGATGTGTACAGTTTCGAAGCGCCCGACGATGCGCAGCGACTCGTCGCTAACCGTCGATTGATGCTGCGTCGTCTGGACGCCGCGCAGCACCGCGCGCTCCTCAACCCGCACGGGGCGATCGCCGATCGACCACGACATCCCCGCGCGGATCGACTCTGGGGGATGGTCGCCGATCTTGATCTTCAGCCCGTCGGCGTTCGACCAGATGTGCGCGAGCGCGTCTGGCTTGTACCGAGCGCTGAGCGCGAGCGTCCCAGGTTCGGAGCCGCGCACCAGCGACGTGACCGACGCCGACAGCTCGACCGGCTCGCGGTCAACGCCGATCAGCACGAGCACGCTCGGCGGGAGCACGACGTCCGCGACCTGCAGCAGCACGCGGCTCGAGAGGCGAACCCGCAGGCCCGGCTCGAGCGCGACGGTCTTCTGTGGTCGCCCGCCGATGAGCACGTCGCGGCGGAGCGAGAGCAGTTTGAGCCCGCGACCGCGCAGGCTGACCATCGCGTGCAGCTCCGAGACCGTCGGATCATCGATCTGCAGATCCGCCGTGGAGGCCCGCCCGATCAGCCCGCCCGCCGTCACGCGGGCGAGGGAACCGTCGGGGATCACGAACTCGGCGAACGGGAGAAAGAAGTCGGTCATCGCGTCCCTCAACTCGAGGACCACTGTAGTGCGCGCGCGGGCCGGCGGCGACCGACGCCGGTCGGACGTCTACTGACCAATCTCGTGAGCGAGCTTTACCCTTGGCGAGTTCGGATATTGTGAGCAGTCGAGTAGCTTCTTGAGCCGCTTCGCCACACACTCGCGGAATTCTCCTCCGCTCGCGCTTGCGCTTGCGGTGGAGATCTTGATGCGAGGATGCCCGCGGTCGCAACGAACGGTCGCCTCGACAGGGACCGGCGGAAACTCGGCGGATGCAGCGAGACAGGACGCCACCTGCTTCTCCGCGAGCGCATCCCGAACCGCTCTCTCCAGCGCGTCAGCGTTCGCATGATCGCGTTTCGGCGCGAGCGCACGACGCTCGTGGGTCGTTCTTCGTGTTGGTGTCTTCGCGCGCGTGCGCGTCTCAGTGCGCGTGTCCTCCACCGCTGGTGTGGGGAGCGAGGGCTCCGTCGTTGACGGCGCGGGGGTCTCAAGCGCCGGAGCGTCCGACTGCTCGTCGTCCACACGATCGCCGACGGTCGCTTGCCCAGGGAGCGCCGCGCTCACCTCGCGCCACAACGACGCGAGCCGTAGCGAGGCGGTGGGTTGTGAGTCCTCGGCGCTCAAGCTAACGCGCGTCGGTCGCCAGACAGCCTCACGGCGCTCGAGCGCCCCCACGAGGATGGCGCCGGACACGATCACGAGCAGCGAGGCGCCCACCTGCGCGACGCGAGGAGCGACCCGACGACGCGTGGCCGCGACGACCGCACTCAGCTGCTGCTCCCGCGGAGTTCGCTCTAATGCCTTCAACGCCTCCGTCGCGCTCGCGAAACGGTCCCCGGGCTCCGGGGCCAACAGCGTCCGAATAAACCGCTCGACCTCGACGCTGAACGAGACCGACGGGAGCGTCTCGCTCAAGGCGGGAGGATACTTGGTGCTGCGCAGGCGCTCGGTCGTGACGTTGTAGCCGCGCCAGCTCGGCACTTGCCGGGTCAAGAGCTCATACAGCATCACCCCGAGCGCGTAGAGATCCGAGCGCGCGTCCGCCTCCATGCCTCGGAGGAGCTGTCCCGACATATACGCCGGCGTCCCGACCAACGCGCCTGTGTGGGTGATCTTCGTCTCGAGGGATCCCCGACCGTGTTCCTGCGCGACCTTGGCGACCCCGAAGTCGAGGACCTTGATGTACAGAGAGCCGTCGCGCTTCGCCCGGGCGACACAATTCTGCGGCTTGATGTCGCGGTGGATGATCCCGCGATCATGCGCGACCTGGAGGGCGTCAAGGACCTGACTCGCCACGTCGCGGACGTGCCTCCACGGCAGCGGGCCGTCTCGCAGCAACGCGCGCAGATCCTCCCCGTCGCAGAGCTCCATGACATAAAACATGAGCCCGCGGTGCTCTCCGCGGTCAGTGACCGTGGCGACGTGCGGGTGACGAATCCTCGAGATCAGCTTGATCTCGCGCTCAAACCTTCTGCGCGCGCTCCGGCGGAGCTGCCCCTCACGGCGAATAAACTTGATCGCCACGTCGAGCGACAGCTTGGTGTCCGTGGCGCGGTACACCGCTCCCATGCCGCCCATCCCGAGCAGCTCGCGCACGAGGTAGCGCCCGTCCGCGATCAGCGTGTCGCGAACGCCGCACGGATCGCGGTGAGCCGCGTGCGCTCGCGAGGAATCCTTCATTCGCGTCGCGCTCGCCGCTCCCATCGTCTCGTCGACCCCCTGCTCATCCAGCCTCGGACGAGAGTGTGTCCAATCGAGCTCCGAAGCGGATCGGACGAGGGACGGAGTCCGATCGACGTCCGATGGTGCTCCACGACTCCTCTGCCATCCTCGTAGGGACGGAAGGCGCTCGAGCTGGGGAGAGTTCACGCGTGACATGGACCGGCCAGAACTGCGTGTCAGGCGCGACGCTACCACCAACACCTCGTGCAAGTCACCGTGCGTACGAAAGTCGCATATACATGAACCAAGGGCTGGCTCGCCAAGCCCATCCACCGCTGGAGTGATGACTCGGTGTCTCGTCGCCCCGTAAACCCTGACCTCAAGCCCCGATCGCTCGCCGCGCCGCGACGACGCGCCGCGTCGCTCCTGGCGTTGTGGACCGCGTTCTGCGTCACAGCTCTGAACTCTCGTGGCGCGCGCGCCGAGACCGGGAGCGAGTGCGCTCCGACGGCTCCCGCCGCGTGCTCTACCCCGCGCGCGTGCTACGAGCAAGGACTCGAGCTCCGCGAAGCAAACCGACACCGAGAGGCCGCCGCCGCCTTCGAAGCGGGTCTGGAGCTGCTCGCGTCTGAGCTCGTGAACCAGCAGCGGCGGCTCCATGACGAGATCTGCGAGGCGCTGTTCGAGCAGGCCGTCGTCGATCACGCGATGTGCTCGGTTGACCTGGCGATTGGCGCGTGCACGCGCGCGTCGTCGCCCCGTCTCCCCACGCTCCACCATTGGAGAGGCGCCGTCACGTCGCTGGAGCGCTTCGAGTCCACGGGCGACGACCGGCACCTGGGCGCGGCCGACGAGAGCATCCGCGTGCTGCAAGCCGCGCCGGCCGACGAGGGTCTGCAGGAAGTGATCCACGCGCTCGTAGCGAGGAGCGTCGCGCTTCGAACGCGCGCTAAGCCACGCGGGGTAAAGGCTGAAGCAGATGGGGCGCACGCGGATCGCCGCCGTCGCGTCTTGACCGGCTTCGCTGTCGCAAGCGGTCTCGTGACCGTCGTCGCCGCCGGGAGCGCGCTCGTCTCGGGGCTGCGGCTCCCGGGGCTCGCGGATCGTGTGTACGAGCAGGCGGGCGCGAGCCTCGCGAACGACCAACCGGCCGACGACATCGATCCCTACAAAACGAGGCCGTGTGAGCAGGTACGCGACTCGACCAACGAGTTCGTCGCGGCGGTGTGCAGCGAGCACGCGCGCGCGCGAAACGTGCTCGCCGGCGCGACCGTCACCGCCTCGCTCGCCGCCGTCGCCACGATCACGCTCGCCACGCTCGCGGCGCGAACAAACACGCGCGCGCGCCAACGGGCCGCGCGACCGCGATGGATCGGCGTCGCGCCCAGCCGTCACGGCGTCAACCTCCACGCCGGCGTTCGATTCTAGGCCTACGACTCACGGAGAACCTCCGGAATGTTCGCTCAACTCCCCATACGACCCCGGTTCCAGCTAGCGAAGTACGGCTCGCTCACGACGGCCGTACTCCTCTCGTTCGCGGCGCCTGTCTCGGCCCTCGCCGCGCCGGGGTGGACTCCATCGAACTTTTTGGACCAAGGAAGGTACATCTCCAAGGACGTCGAGCTCGTCGATCTCGACAACGATGGCTGGATCGACATCCTGTTCGCCAACGCGAGCTGGGGGAACAATGAGGCTTTGCCGAACCAGGCCTATCGCAACGTCGGGGGAAAGAGCTTCGTCGACATCTCCAAGGACGTGTTCGGCCTCGACCCCGACATGGTGGTCGAGATCCGCTCGTGCGACCTCGACAACGATGGAGATCTGGACCTTGTGCTCGGCGCAACCCAAACCCGAAAGACCCGGCTGCTACGCAACGAGGGAGAGGGCGTGATGATGACGGACATCACGGCGACGCACATGAATTTCACTAAGATGAGCGTGTCGGATATCGAGTGCGGCGACGTCGACGGCGACGGCGACCTCGACCTCGCGCTAGCGCAGCTTGGCGCTGAAGAGGGAGGCGCGCCGGCGCTGCTCTGGACAAATAGGGGTGAGGACGGCGATTGGAGTTTCGAGGGGTCGGACAGGCTGCCCGCTGACAAGCATTTTATCGTCTCGTCGGATGTCGAGTTCGTCGACGTTGACAATGACTACGATCTCGACTTAATCGTGAGCTGTTGGGCATGTGAGAACGCGCTGTTTGTCAACGACGGAGACGGATTTTTTACCAAATACTCGCCGCCTTCATTCGAAAGCTACCTGAACCACGGCTTCGAACCCATGGACTTAAACGGAGACGGCTACCTCGATTTGCTGTCGCTCAGTGATGGGGAACCGTTAGATTTTCAACTGTCTCGCCACCGCCTCCTGGTCAATGACGCGCACGGGGGCTTTGGCGACATGACCGAGCAATTTTGGTCCAACGAAGCGAACTATCCCGCGATGGATCGGGTGGCGATCTTCCTCGACTACAATTCCGACGGCGCCGCCGACTACATCCT
>JACKDW010000037.1 GCA_020633295.1 Myxococcales bacterium
CTCGGCTCGGTCGGCGCGAGCTTCATCCTGCTGGGCATCGGCTACCTGCTGATGGTCACCGGCACCCTGAACATCGCCGACATGCACGAGCAGCTGATGGCGATGGCCGAGCCGGCGCGCCACCGCACGGTGCTGGTCGCGTTCGCGTTCCTGCTCGTCGGGCTGTCGCTCAAGATGGCCCTGTGGCCGCTGCACATGTGGCTGCCCAACGCCTACACCTACGCGCCCTCGGCCGTCAGCGCGCTCTTGGCCGCGACCGCGACCAAGGTCGGCGTGTACATGGCGTTCCGGTTCCTGTTCTCGATCTTCGGCGCGAGCTTCAGCTTCCAGGACATGGCGGCGGGCGACGTGCTGATCCTGTGCGCGAGCCTGGGCGTCATCCTCACGGCGCTCACGGCCACCCGCCAGACCAACGCCAAGAAGATGCTCGCGTACTCCTCGGTCGGCCAGATCGGCTACATCGTCGCCGGCTTCTCGCTCGCCAACCTCAACGGCGTCGCCGGCTCGCTGGTCCACATCGCCAACCACGCGGTGACCAAGGGCGGCATGTTCATGGCGCTGGGCTGCGTCGCCTACCGCGTCGGCGGGACCGACCTCAAGCAGCTGCGCGGGCTCGCCAAGCGCATGCCGCTGACCGCCGCCTGCCTCGCGTTCGGCTGCTTCGGCCTCATCGGCTTCCCGCTCACCGCCGGCTTCATCAGCAAGTGGTACCTGGTCCAGGGCGCCCTCAACGCCCACCAGTGGCCGCTGGCGATCGCCATCCTCGTCGGCTCGCTGGTCGCGGTCATC
The DNA here is from genome assembly GCA_020633295.1 of Myxococcales bacterium. GTDB lineage: Bacteria > Myxococcota_A > Polyangia > Nannocystales > Nannocystaceae > JACKDW01. The sequence goes on from JACKDW010000037.1 coordinate 790, forward strand.
TACTCCTGGAAGATCATCGAGGCCATGTACTTCCACGAGCCGACGGGCCGCACGGCCGAGGCCACCGAGGCGCCGGGCTTCCTGGTCTACCCGACGGTCGCGCTGATCGGCATCAGCATCTACATCGGCATCGACGCCAACTTCACCGCCGGCACCGCCCTCGAGGCGGCTGAGAGCCTGCTCAAGCTCGGAGGGACGCAGTGAGCGCGCACGACCATCACCACGGGCACGGCCACGGGCACGCCGAAGACGAGCACGACGCCATCGCCGAGGCCGGGCTCGGGGGCTGGATCCCCGCGGTCCTGTTCCTCGGCGCGCTGGTGTGGTTCCTCGTGTTCGCCGGCGACGCCGGGCCGGCCGGCGTGGCCGACGCGGCCGCGGCGGGCATGTTCCAGATCGATCTGCTCGACCGCTTCCCCGCGCCCGCGCTGGCGATCTTCATCCCGGTGTTCGGCGCGCTCGGCATCTGGGCCGCCGGCAGCCTGCCGCTGCCCAGGCGGCTGCGCCAGAACATCCGCGAGGGCGTCACGCTGGTGACCGCGCTGATCCTGTTCGGGGTCGTGCTCGGCATCTACCTCGGCGTCACCCAGCACGGCGAGGACGGCGGCTTCCTCTACTGGAGCGCCGGCGCGTCCGAGCACTGGACGCCGACCTGGAGCGCCGAGCCGATCGTGCTCGTCGAGATGCTCCCGGGCATGCCGCTGAGCCTCAAGGTCGAGCCGCTCGGCATGGTCTACGCGATGATCGCGTCGGGCCTGTGGATCCTCAACTCGCTGTACTCGATCGGGTACATGCGCGGGAACAACGAGCAGCACCAGACGCGCTTCTACGTGTGCTTCGCGCTCGCGATCGGCAGCGTCATGGGCGTCGCGTTCTCCGAGAACGTGTTCTCGCTGTTCGTGTTCTACGAGGCGCTGAGCCTGACGACCTACCCGCTCGTCGCGCACAAGGGCACGCCGCACGCGGTCCGCTCGGCCCGCGTGTACCTCGGGCTGCTGGTCGGCACGTCGATCGCGCTGTTCCTGCTCGGCATCATCGGCACCTGGGTCTACACCGGTGACCTGTCCTTCCAGCCCGGCGGCGTGTTCACCAAGGCGCTCGCCGCCGGCACGCTCTCGGCGCCCGTGCTCGGCGCGCTGTTCTTCCTCTACATGTACGGCATCGGCAAGGCCGCGCTGATGCCGATGCACCGCTGGCTGCCGGCCGCCATGGTCGCGCCGACGCCGGTCAGCGCGCTCCTGCACGCGGTCGCGGTCGTCAAGGCCGGCGTGTTCTCGGTCGTCAAGGTCGTCGTCTACCTGTTCGGCGCGAGCAGCCTGCTGGGCACCGCGCAGGGCGGCTGGCTCGTGTTCGTCGCCGGCGGCACGATCCTCATCGCGTCCTGCATCGCGCTGTTCCAGGACAACCTCAAGCGCCGGCTCGCCTACTCGACCGTCTCGCAGCTCTCGTACATCACGATCGCGGCCTCGCTGCTCAACCCGCTCGGCTTCATGGCCGCGGCCATGCACATCGCCGCCCACGCGTTCGGCAAGATCACGCTGTTCTTCGCCGCCGGCTCGATCTACACGGCCGCGCACAAGACCGAGATCTCGCAGCTCGACGGCATCGGCCGGGTCATGCCCTGGACCATGGGCGCGTTCGCCATCGGCACGCTCTCGATGATCGGCGTGCCGCCGACGGCCGGCTTCATCAGCAAGTGGTTCCTCTTGCAGGGCGCCTGGGACGCGCAGAACACCGGCGTCATCGTCGTCATCATCCTCTCGACGCTGCTCAACGCCGCCTACTTCCTGCCGATCGTCTACCGCGCGTTCTTCCGGCCGCTGCCCAAGGACTTCCACCACCACCCGCACGGCGAGGCGCCGCTGGCGATCGTCCTCGCGCTCAGCGGCACCGCGCTGTGCACGGTGCTGTTCTTCCTCTACCCGAACCTGTTCCTCAACCTCGCGTTGCTCATCAAGGAGGGTCTGCCATGAGCGGATCGGACGACGCAGACAAGCCCCCCGGGCTGTTCTCGCTGCTGGTCGGCGGGGACATCCGCAAGCCGTGGGCGGATCTCGAGCGCGAGCACCCGCGGGTCGTCCGCGCGATCTGGCGCTGGTCGATCCCCGCGCTCCTGGTGCTCGCGGCCCTCGACATCTGGGTCCACCACCACGAGCACTTCGGCTACGACGGGATCCCCGGCTTCTACTCGTTCTACGGCCTGTTCGCCTGCGTGGCGATGGTCGTGTTCTCCAAGAAGATCATCGCCGTGTTCCTCAAGCGCGACGACACCTACTACGACCCCGAGGGCGGCTACGCCGACGAGCGCGGCGAGGCCACGGGTGACGACGGCCACGGGGGGCACGGATGATCAACTTCCCACCAGGGCTGATCCTCGTCGTCGGCGCGCTCTTCCTCCCGCTGGTCCGGCGCTTCGCCGGGGCCGCGGCGATGGGCTGGACCGGCATCCTGCTCGCGCTCGCGACGCTCGCGGGCGTCTGGATGATCCCCGACGGCCACGTCGTCCAGATCGCGTTCCTCGACGGCCTCACGCTGACGCCGGTGACCAAGGCGCCGCTCGGCATCGACGCGTTCGGCAACTACCTGCACATGGGGGCAGACGGCGGCCCCGTCGCGCCGGTCGCCCCGACCAAGGTCTTCGCGACCATCTTCTCGCTGATGGCCGCGGTCGGCGGGCTGTTCGCGCTCAACCAAGATCGCAAGATCGAGCTGCCGGCCGCGCTGCTCTACGCGGGCTCGGCGGTGTGCGTCACCTTCGCGGGCGACATCTTCACGCTGTTCGTGTTCTGGGAGCTCATGGCGGTCGGCTCGACGATCGTCGTCTGGGCCGGCGGGACCGAGCGCGCCAACGCCTCGGGCATGCGCTACGCGCTGGTGCACTTCGTCGGCGGCGTGATCATGATGGCGGGCATCGTCCTGCAGGCGTTCCCGCTGATGGACGCCGGCGTCCACGACCCGCTCGCGCTGCGGCACTACGCCTTCGGCCCCCTGGGCTTCGAGGGCCTGAGCTTCAGCCTGGCGGAGCCCTCCGGCGCCGCGGCCTGGCTCGTGCTGATCGGCGTGCTGATCAACGCGGCCGCGCCGCCCTTCGGCTCCTGGCTGCCCGACGCCTACCCCGAGGCGTCGGAGAGCGGCACCGTGTTCCTCTCGGCGTTCACGACCAAGACCTCGGTCTACGTCCTGATGATCCTGTTCGCCGGGTCGGACCTGCTGATCTACGTCGGCTGCCTCATGGCCGTGTACGGGATCGTCTACGCGATCCTCGAGAACGACATGCGGCGCATCCTCGCCTACTCGATCTGCAACCAGGTCGGCTTCATGGTGTGCGGGATCGGCATCGGCACCACGCTGTCGCTCAACGGCGCGTCGGCGCACGCGTTCGCCCACATCATCTACAAGGCGCTGCTGCTGATGTCGGCGGGCTCGGTGCTGTTCGCCACCGGGCGCCGCAAGTGCACGGAGCTGGGCGGCCTGTACCACACGATGCCGGTGACCATGTGGTGCGGCATCATCGGCGCGCTGGCGATCTCGTCGTTCCCGCTGACCTCGGGCTTCACGAGCAAGTCGATGATCACGACGGCCGCCGCCGGCGGACACTACGAGCTGGCCTGGCTCGTGCTCGCGGCCGCGTCCGCGGGCGTGTTCCTGCACGCGGGCATCAAGTTCCCCTGGTTCGTGTTCTTCCAGAAGGACCGCGGCCTGCGGCCGCCCGAGGTGCCCTGGAACATGCGGGCGGCGATGATCATCTTCGCGGCGCTGTGCATCCTGCTGGGCCTCCCGGGCGTGTTCCCGCTGCTCTACGAGATCCTGCCCTACCCGGCGATCGCCATGGCCTACGCGCCCGATGCCTACTCGGCGTCGCACGTGGTCAGCCAGCTGCAGCTGCTGCTGTACTCGGGCCTCGCGTTCTTCCTGCTGCTGCCGATGCTCAAGCGCACCGAGACGATCACGATCGACTTCGACTGGCTGTATCGCCGGCTCGGACCCGGGGTCTGGCGCTACGCGCTGCGGCCGCCGATCGCCTTCCTCGGCTTCCTGTGGGACGGGCTGCGCGAGGACACACCGGGCGCGCTCGCCCGCCTGGTCCGCGTGACGCACGACGACACGCGGGTGCCGGGGCTGCGCGAGTGGAGCCAGGGCGCGGCGATGATCGTCATCACGGCGATGCTGTTCGTGTACCTGATCATCAGCTTCAACCAGACGTAGGTCTGGCCCGCTCGCCTGGCGAGACGCACGGGAGCGACCCCTCGGGGTCGCTCCCAAACTTTTAAGCGCGGGAGCTGGTCACCAGAACTTGGAGACCCGCGCCTACGGTCCAGGAGCCGCGTCGAGCTCATGCCACCAGCGCGGACGGTACGGGCGCCCCTGCAGCCAGAGCAGCTGACGCGGGAGAGGCCGAGCTCCGCGCGAGCGCGGCCCGCGAGCGTCCGCGCGCGGCGTCGAGTCGCGCCGGGCTGATCGCCGCGCGCAGCTTCGTCGCGCGCGCGCTCCCGGCGATCGAGGCGGCCCTCGCGCTCGCGCGCAGCAGCTCGAGCGCGGGGGCTCGGCGCGGGGCGCTGCGGCGCCGCGGCGCCGAAGACGACGCGCTCGTGGTGCAGCACGAAGATCCAGGGGCCGGCGGCGGAGAGCACGATGCCGTCGTCCCCGTCGGTCAGCGCCTCCTCGAGCTGCTCGGGCTCGAGGATCCCCGGGTCGAGCGCGTCGGTGACGACGAAGCTGCGGCCGCAGCGGGCGGGGATCTGCAGGGGCGCGAGCGCGTCGACGGGCGCGCGGATCAGCGGGGCGCGCGGCGCGAGCCAGGCGAGCGCGAGGTCCGGGCGCCGCAGGATGTCGGGGTCGACGGGGCGCCCAGGCGGCGCGGGCACGAGCTCGAGCCAGCGCCGCAGCGTCTCGAACCAGGTGACCGATCGACCAGGTGATGGTTCGGGTCCCACAGCGCGCGCCGGCGTCTCGAGTTAGGTGGCCGCTCAGCCAGGTAACACCTCGCGGCGCGCGGCTCAGCCCTTGACGTGCTTGCGCGCGTCGGCGAGCGCCTTCTTGGCGTCGCGGCTCGAGGGGCGCAGCTTGCTCGCGGCCTTGAAGGCCGCGACCGCGTCCTCCCAGCGCCCGAGCTCGCCGAGCGCCTCGCCGCGGAGGATGTGCGCGTCGTAGGACTTACTGTTGAGCGCGAGCGCGACGTCGGCGTTGGCGAGCATGGGCTCGAATTGCTTGAGCCCGCGCAGCAGCCGTCCCTCCTGCAGCAGCGCCTGCGAGTAGTCCTTGGCGATCGCCTTCTGCTTCTCGGGGTCGAGCTCGAGCAGCGAGCGGTAGGTCTCGACCGCGTCGTGCCAGCGACCCTCCTCGAGCGCCTTGGCGCCGGCGGGGACCATGGCCGTGACGGCGTCGTTCTTGAGCCGCGCGATGTTCTCGTTGCTCGGGTCGAGCGCGGCGATCCGGTCGAGGTAGTCGAACAGGCACTTGTCCTTGGGCTCGTGCCAGTGGCTCTCGACGATCGCGAGGTCGGCCTTGGCGATCAGCGCGACGATGTCGTCGCCGCCCGTCGGCTTCGGGTTCGGCTCCTTGCTGTCGCCGCCGCTGTCGGGCGCGGCCCCGGTCTCGGCCGGCGTCGCGCTCGACTCGGCCGCGGAGTCTGAGCCCGCGGACTCGTCGGGCTGCTTCTGATCTGGCGCGGGGACCTCGCCCGAGGCGCTCACCGCCGGCGTCGAGTGGCCCTCGGACGTCTCTGTCCCCGCGACCATGCCGAACAGCTCGGGCTTGACGAACCACAGCACCAGCGCGGTGGCGACGGCGCCGAGGATGAGGATCGGGAGCACCTTCCCGCCGGTGCCCGGATCGAGCGCGTCGAGATCCTCGACCTCCGCGGGCGGGGCCGGCTCCGGCGCCGGGATCGACGCCGACGAGGACGCGCGCGCGACCGTCTGGCCGGAGGCCTCCGCCGGCGAGGGCCCGGGGCCGGACTCCGCCGCCGGGCCGCCGCTCGACGATCCGGAGCTGCGCACCGCCCGAGCGATCGGCGTCTCGAGCGGCGTCGGCACCGAGGTCGTGGTCGCGGCCTCGACGATGGCGGCGTTGATCCCCGCCGCGGGCGTCCGCCCCGAGGTCTCGCCGAGCACGCGGCGGGCGCGGATCGACTGCGACGCGTCGGGGTCGATCGAGCGCATCAGATCGAGCTCGAGCGCGCGCATCGACTCGGGACGATCCTCGGGCCGACGCGCGAGGCACCACGCGACGACGTCCGAGAGCGTCTCGGGCACGTCGCCGACGCTCTCGCTCACGCGCGGGGCGTCCTGGGCGCCCTTCTTCATGAGCACGTCGATCGCGTTGCGCCCGCGGTAGGGCACGCGCCCGGTGAGCATCTCGAACAGCACGCAGCCGAGCGCGTAGATGTCCGAGCCCTCGTTGGCCTCGGCCCCGGCGGCCTGTTCGGGCGCCATGTAGTCCGGCGCGCCGATGATGAGCCCCGGCGAGGTCGTGTTGGCGCCGTCGTCGGTGTGCTTACAGATGCCGAAGTCGACGACCTTGACGAAGTCGAGGTCGCCGTCGTGGAAGATCAAGACGATGTTCTCGGGCTTGAGGTCCCGGTGCGTGATCGACGACTCGTGGGCTGTACCCAGCGCGCGGCACACCTGCGCGGCCACGTGGACGGCGCGCTCAGGCTTGAGCCGCCCCTCGAGCTGGAGGATCTCGGCGACCGTCTGGCCGTCGAGTAGCTCCATGACGGAGTAGACGCTGCCGTCCTCGAGGCGCCCGATGTCGAAGACCTCGATGATGTTGGGGTGCCCGATCTCGGTGGCCGCGCGGGCCTCCCGCATGAAGCGGTTCATGATCTCGGGGTCGCGGGTGTAGGTGTCCGGAAGGACACGCAAGGCGCACGGCCGCTGCGCCTCGAGGTCGCGCGCCCGATACAGCGCCCCCATGCCGCCGAAGTTGATCAGATCCTCGATGCGGTAGCGCTTGGCGACGACCGTCCCGGGTCGCGACTCCGCGACCGCGCGATTGGATTGGGTGGCCGACGCGTTCGGGATCAAACCGGTGTTCTCGGGTCCGCTCATGTCGAATCTGTCGCGGCCGCCTGCGCGGACCACGGCGGGCGCCTCCTGGCGCCCGGGTGCCCAACAGTACCGCCTGACAGGCGCGCAGACGAGTGGGAGTACGCGCGGGCCCTACGCAACGGTCTGAACAGGGATGAGGGGCGCAGCGGGCCTCCGTTCACATACATGCGCCGCGCGACGACCCCGGCGCGGCGCGTGCGAGCGGCGCCTGATCACGCGGCGCGCGAGCCGTGACGACCGCGCGGGCGCAGCGCGCGGCCTCCGCAACAGGCGAGGCGGCGAGCGCAGACCTGAACATGAGGCCACAAGCGAGCGGTCGCGCGCCCGCGGGCGCTGCACCGGTGCGTCCATCGATGCGCCGCGGGCTCGCGCCCGCGCGCTTTTACGAACATGACCATTAAGACATATTAAAGATCGGCGCGCTCACGCGGGCGTCGACCCCATGTTCGCGCGGACCTGCCGCTCGGCGTCGGCGAGCACCTCGTCGATCAGCGCGTCGACGGCGTCGGCGACCTCCCGCAGCCGCGCCGGCGCGATCCCGGCGGCCGAGCGCGCGAGCGCGTAGATCTTGAGCTTGGGCTCGGTGCCGCTGGGCCGCAGGACCAGCCGACACGCGCGCCCGTCTCCCTCGAGGTTGTAGACCAGCACGTTGCCGGGGAGGTCCCGCGTCGGCGAGCCGGTGCGCTGACCGCCGGCGCGGTCGATCGCCGAGGTGACCGCGAGCCCGCCGACGCGCGTCGGCGGCGTCTCGCGCCAGCGCGCCATGGCCTCGGCGATCGCCCGCGAGCCCGCGAGCCCCGAGACCCACAGGTTCGCGGTGCGCTCGCGGTGGTAGCCGTGCTCGCACCAGATCGCCTCGAGCTCGTCGTGCAGCGTGCGGCCCTCGACGTGGGCCAGCGCGGCGCGCTCCGCCAGCAGGAGCGCCGCGCAGGCGCCGTCCTTGTCGCGCACCCCGTTCCCGCGCATGAACCCGTGGCTCTCCTCGCAGCCGAACAGCAGCGGGCGGCGCTCCTGCTCGCGCATCATCCCGGCGTGGTGCTTGAAGCCGACGAGCAGGTCGTCGACCACGTCGACGCCGTGGGCCCGCGCGAGCGCGCCGATCAGCGGGCTCGTCACGAGCGTCGTCAGCACCCAGGCGTCCTTCGGCGGCGTGACGTGGCGGAGGACGTGATCAAGCATCAGCACGCCGAGGCGGTTGCCGTCGATGGGGGTGAACGCGCCGCCGCGCCGGGCGTCGCGGGCGCAGGCGCCGAGGCGATCCGCGTCGGGGTCGGTCGCCAGGACCAATTGCGCGCCTGTCTGATTCGCCAGCTCGATCGCCATCGCCATGGACTCCGGCTTCTCCGGGTTGGCCGAGGCCACCGTCGAGAACTGCCCGTCGTCCGGATCGCACTGGGCGGCGACCGGGTGCACGGTGAGCCCGCACGCGCGCAGGATCGGCACGACGCTCGAGTGGCCGACGCCGTGCAGGGGCGAAAACGTGACGGCGAAGCCCGGCGCGCGCAGCGGCCCCGTCGTCGCGCGCTGCTCGAGCACGTAGGCGTGATAGGGCGCGTCGGCCTCGCGCGCGACGGCCTCGGCGTCGAGCACCCGCAGGCGCGCGCGCTGCTGCGCGTCGGCCTCGGGCAAGCTGTCCTGTTGGCCAGCCGCGATGATCGCCCGCATCAGCTGGCGGTCGCGCTCGCCCAGCACCTGCGCGCCGTCGGGCCCGTAGAGCTTGATGCCGTTGTCCTCGGGCGGGTTGTGGCTGGCGCTCATGACGATCCCGGCGCCGCAGCCGAGGCGCCGCACCATGAACGAGAGCTCGGGCGTGGGGCGCGGGACGTCGAGCAGCGTTACGTCGAGCTCGCTGGCCACGAGCTGCAGCGCGGCCGCGTGCGCGAAGCGGGCCGAGTCGCGGCGCGTGTCGTACACGACGACCACCCTCGGCGCGTCGCCGGCCGCACGCATCGCGTCCGCGAGCCCCTGCGCGGTCTCTCGCACCAGGAGCAAGTTCATCCGGTTGGTGCCCGGCCCCACCTTCCCGCGCCGGCCGCCGGTCCCGATTGGGAGCGGGCCGGCGAAGGCCTCGGCGAGCTCGGCGAGCGCGGCCGCGTCGCCGCCCGCCGCCGCGCGCACGAGCGCGTCGAGCCCGGCGCGATGCTCGGCGTAGCGCGGGCCCAGGAGCCAGCGCTCGATCGCGTCCCTGCTCGCCCCAGGAAGATCGAGCGTCGGTAACACGTCATGGACGAGCTGGGCGTTTTGCGAAAAATCCGAAGATTCGCGGCTCACAGGCGAAATCCTAACCCAGTTCGGTGCGTTGCTACAGACGGAGAGTCGGCAGACGCGCCCGCATCTTTGTGGAACACTTAAGTCTGCTGGCTGTCCAACCTGGCACCCGCCGCCCCCCCAACCTTCGGCGCCCACCACAACGGGGGACCCATCGGCGCGCGGGAAGAGTTCAAAGGCGGTAACTATCGTGCACGAGCAACATCAACTTGAAGAAGCCCGGGGGAGGCGCAAGACACGCGCGCCGCTCCTCCAACGACTGCGACCCTTTATCCGCCGTGACCTGCGACCGCGCATGATCTCCGCGTTCGTCGCCGCGCTGCTCCTCACGGGGCTGTCGTGGCTCGCGGTCTCGGCCCTCACCCACATGGACAGCCCGGCCGCGCAGGAGCTCCGCGTGGCCCTCCAGCTCGAGACCGAGGATCAGGTCTGCGGCGGCTACGACGGCCCGCGCTGCGTGTACGACGACCGCGAGCAGGCCAAGGTCGACCGCGAGTTCGCGGCCGAGCAGCGCCTGCGCGTGGCGGTCTTGCACGAGCTCGAGAGCCGCACGCTCGGCGCGATCGAGAACCTCAACGCGGCCGAGAAGATCCTCCGCAGCGAGTCGATCAACCTCAACGGTGACCTCCTCGGCGGTCGCCAGGATCTCATCAAGCTGCTGCTTGAGCCCATCGACCTGCGCCCGCTGACGACCCGCGAGGAGGACCTCGCGCGCGTCAACAGCCTGCAGCGCGCCGCCTACACCGTCGACCTCGTCGACGGCCGCCTCGACGAGAGCGCGGGCCGCAAGAACCTGCTGGCGACCATCGCCACGCAGCGTCAGCAGCTGCACGGCTACCTGCAGCGCCTCGGCAACCTCGCCCGGCGCGACCGCGGCTACGAGATCGACGAGGCCTTCGTCGACCGTCACGCGCTCTGGGCCGAGGTCTTCAACGAGGATCCCTACGGCACCGGCGGCGAGCTGGCGGGGTGGATCCTGTCCGCCGGCGAGCTCGAGACCACGACCGCCAGCCTCGCGGGCCTCGCCCGGCATCGCGCCGACGAGCTCGCGAAGATGGTGTTCGAGCCCGAGAACGCGACGTGGCAGGGCGCCTTCACCGAGTCGTACGCGCAGTACGAGGCGATCCAGAAGCCGAGCGTCCGCTACCGCTCGCCGATCAACGACACGCAGCGCTGGCAGCTGTTCGGCACCCTGCTGTTCGGCCTCGCGGCGTTCTGCCTGGTCGTCGCCGGCCCGGTCGTGACCGCGACCCACACCGCGCGTGAGCGTGAGGCCGGCACCCTGCCCGTCCTGCGCATGACCGGCCTGTCCGCGGATGACCTCGCGCTCGCGATGGTCGTCGGCCCCAACGTGTTCCCGCTCGTCGCCGGCGGCCTGCTGCTCTCGCTCTCGCTGCTCGCGCTCGGGATCACGGCGGGCTTCTCCGCGCTGCTCCTGCCGCTGGTCGTGCTCGCGGGCCTCACCGCGATCACGCACCTCACCGCGATCGGCCTCGGCGACGCGCTCGGTCACCGCGTCAACGCGCTGCTCGTCGGCGCCCTGCTGGCGCTCGTCATCGTCGGGCCGGGCCTCCTCGGCACGATCCTCGTGACCTCCGGCATGGCCGGCGCGGGCCTCCTGCTCGGGCCGCTGCCTGCGGTCCTCACGGCGGCGGCGACCCTCTCGGGCGTCCCGGGCACCTCGGAGCTCGTGTTCGCCAGCGTTGGCAGCGGCGCCGACCCGACGCTCGGCGTCACGCTGCTCTCCTACGCGCTGCTCACCCAGGCGCTGCTCGGCGGCATCTGCCTGCTGAGCTGGCGTCGCCGCGTCGAGCAGGCCTGGGCGCCGCTGTTCCGCCCGCTCGAGGGCGTCGCGCTCGCGCTCGCCAGCGTCGGCTGCTCCGCGCTCACGCTGCTCGACCTCTCGAACCGCGTCAACACGCAGAGCTTCGACAACCTCAACCTGCTGACCTTCCTGGCCAGCGCGTTCCTGCTGCCGCTGCTCGGCTGGCTGCTCGTCGCCAGCCTCCGTCGCCCCCCGCGGGCCACGGCCGTCGCCGATCACGCGGAGACGCGGCGCGCCTTCTGGCGCTTCCAGCTGCTCCTGGCGACCACGGTCGGCGCGGTCGCGTTCGCCTACACCGTCGTGATGGAGCAGACGGGGCTCTCGGCCGAGGCCTCCGAGGTCATGTGGGCGACGCTCACCCAGATCGTGCTCGTCGCGGAGACGGCGGTCGCCATGCTGCTGCTCGCCTCGCGCAAGCGCGACGGCAAGCACCGCGTGTTCATGATCGGCGGCGCGGTGCTCATCCTGCAGATCGCGCTCGCGGTGGTCATCTACCACCTCGAGGTCGACCACGTGGCCATCACGCACACGGCCGGCTCGCCCTTCCTGCTCGGCATGGACGCCTCGCCCTACTGGATCACCTTCATGATCCTGCTGTGGGGCGCCGGGCTCGGCATGATCATCGCGGCGCTGCTGCGAGAGCGCGACCTCAGCAAGGCGCGCGAGGAGGCCGCGCTCGAGGAGGAGCAAGCCGGAGACGAGACCGAGCACCGCGGGCGCTGGCTCCACTGAGCCACAGCCCGACGGACCCCCGGCGCGCCGGGGACCTGACGAGAGGCGAGACCGCGACCGCGGGCTCGCCTCTCGGCGCTTGGAGGGTCTGGTCCGCCGACTCGTTTCGGTCGCATCCCGGGGTTGCCTCCCGGGGTCGCCTCCCGGGGTTGCCTCGAGCGCGTTCTCGCGCGCCGCGAGCGTAGCCGTGGACGCCCCGGCGCCCGTGACCTACCCTGAGTCCGTGCCCGCGCCCCTCGTCTCCGCGCTCGCGCTCCTGCCGGTGCTCCTGCTCACCGGCGCGGACGCGGACGCGGCGTTGCCCGTCGCCACGCCGCCGATCCCGGTCGCCGACACAGACGCGCTCGCGCGCGCGCCCGGGACTCCGACGACGCTCTACGTCAACTTCGACGGCGCCGTCCTCCGCAAGGGCTGTGGCAACGACGCGCGGCGCGACTGCAGCTCGCTCGCCGACCTGTTCGACGGCTACGTCGGTCCCTTCACCGGCTCGTTCGCCCAGCGCTTCTCGATCATCGACGCCACCCGCCGCGACGTCGACGACTTCGGCGTCCGGGTGGTCATGGACCGCCCGCCCGACGACGTCGACTACTCGATGGTCCTCTACGGGGACCTCGGCGCCCAGACCTTCGCCGGCATCGCGCCGTACATCGACTGCGGCGACCTCCGGCCGGGCGACACCTCGTTCTCGCAGGGCTACACCTCGCCGCTGAGCGGCGCGACGATCATCCTGCAGGAGGCCGCGCACACGTGGGGTCTCGAGCACGTCGACTCCCCCGTCGACACGCTCAACCCGTTCAAGACCTCGTACAACCAGGCGTTCACCGACCAGTGTCACAAGATCGTCGCCAACACCGACCTCGACGCGACCTCGGGCGCGTGTAACCAGGTCCACACGCTGTTCTGCGAGGCTGGCTATCAGAACAGCTGGCAGGAGATGCTCTACCTGTTCGGCACGCCGGTGCCCGACACCTCCTCGCCCACCCTGACGATCACGAGCCCCGAGCAGGGCTCGGTGCACGCGCTGCCGGTCACGCTCCCGCTCTACGGCGAGATCACCGACGACTACCACCCCCAGCGCTACCAGATCCGGATCTTCCAGGGCGACAAGCTCATCTACGAGGAGGAGAGCCACGTGCTCTCGCTCAACCTCGAGGACCCGCCCGCGGGCGCCTACGAGCTGCGCGTCGAGATCGCGGACGAGGGCGGCAACATGGCCGAGGACGTCGTCAGCTTCGAGATCCTGCCCGAGGGCAGCGAGGTGCCCGGCGCGGGCGACACGGACACCGACGGCGACGGCACGGAGTCCGGCGGCGCCGACGAGGGCGGCTGCGGCGTCGACCGACCGTCCGCGCCGCGCGGGGCGCTCGCGCTGCTCGTGCTCCTCGCCGCCGCGCGTCGCCGTCGCGGCTCCCTCGCCGCGAGCTGACGGGCGCGACAGATCGCCGCGGCGCCCGTGACGTCGCGCCCGCGCTTCGACCTACATCGACCGCGAAGGGCTGACATGTCTCTTCATACATGTTAGTCTGCGCGTGGGCAGCTCGCCCACCCACGCGCGCCAAACTCGGCATCTTCGCGCGGATCCTGCTCACGGCTGAGGTCTCGAGGCTGCATACTATCTTCACACTGTCGCCCGCGGGCGACACCCCTCCGTCGACCTGCGTGGGACTCCGTGAACACCACGACACTGCTGGCGAGCCTCTGCATCACCCTCGGACTCGGGTTGATCACGGGCGCCGCCATCGAGCTGCTGCGCGTCGTCCAGCACGTCGGCGACGCGCGCGGGCGTGAGTGGCGAAGGCTCCGCGCGGTCGTCATCATCGCGGCCGTCGCCAGCCTCGGGACGCTGCCGCTGGTCCTGCTCGGTCGGCTCAGCGGCGACGCGGCGATCGTCGCGGTGGGCGTCGTCATCCTGCTCGGCGCCGCCGTCGTGCTCGCCGGGGTGCGGGCCTCGGCGCACCTCGTCCGCGATCTGCTCGAGGACGCGAGCGCGAGCGAGCCGCGCGCGCGCGATCAACCCACGAGCGAGGATCTGAACGAGGACCTCGAGGTGAGCGCGAGCGCCGAGCGCTCGGCGTCGATGCTCTCGAGCCTCATGAACTCCGAGAGCGGCGTGTTCCAAGAGCCAGCCGCGCTCGGCCCGGGTCGCGTCCTCGTCGTCGACGACTCGGCGGTCAACCGCGCCATCCTCCGTCGTCACCTGATGCACCTCGGTCACCAGGCGACGCTCTGCGTCGACGGCTCACGCGCGCTCGAGATGCTCGACCGCGACCCCCACTTCGACGTCGTGCTGCTCGATCTCGTGATGCCCGGCGTCGGCGGCCTCGAGGTCCTCCAGCGCATCAAGAGCTCCGAGCGCCTGCGCGAGATCCCGGTGCTGATCATCTCCTCGGTGCAAGACGCGGAGGAGGTCGCGCGCTGCATCGAGGCCGGCGCCGCCGACTTCCTGAGCAAGTCGATCGGACCAAGCTATCTATCTGTAATCACGTAAGAAAACCGAGACGCAGAACCGACGTTCCCGCCACGTTCCTCGCTACTCGTCCTCTTCGTCCTCCCGCAGCTTGTCGATCGCCTCATTTAGCGTCGACGGGGCGAGGTGCATGTAGACCTCCGTCGTCTGCGTGTTCGCGTGCCCGGCCAAGCGCTGGATCACGACTGGGTGGGCACCACGCATCGCCAGGTGCGAGCAGAACGTATGACGAAGGATATGCAACCCCTTGCAGGGAAGCCCAGCGCGGAGCTGAGCGCGGTTCAGCTGCGAGCCGAGCGCTCGCTCGGACGACCAGCGTCCATCTGAGCCGCACAACACCCAATCCCCGGGCCGCTCGACGGCCTTGAGCGCGGCCTTGAGCGGCTTCGTGATCGGCACCCAACGCGCCTTGCTGCCCTTCGGTAGACGCACACCGCCGCCCGTCGTGCGGTTCTCGCAGACGTACAGCTGCCCGCGATCGAGGTGCACGTTGGCCCACCGAAGCCCGCGAATCTCTCCGCGCCGCAGCCCAGCGTCACCGCCGAGCCGCACGAGCGCGAGCGCCTCGGGCCCGAACTCGCGTGCCGCCTGAACAAGCCGCGCGTACGCCTCGAAGTCGTAGAAGCCCGGCTGACGCTTGTCCTCGCGTAACTCGGTGATCTCAGGAGCATGCTCGATCAGCTCCCAGCGCGCGGCGACGCGTAGGATCGCTCGGAGCTTGGCGAGCACCTGATTGGTCGTGCTCGCCTTGAGTCCACGACGTTTGAGCGCCTGCACATGACTCGCGCCGACCTCGTCCAGCGGGACCTCGCCGAGCACCGGCAGGAGGTGTGTCCGAAGGACCACGTCGTAGTGCCGACGAGTCGCCGGCGCCAGCCGGTTGGCCTCGACGTGCTCGGTGAGAAACCGCGACACGAACTCCGCGAAGGTCGGGACGTCCTGTTCCCTGCTAGTACCTTCCTCTCCCTGGCGACCGAAGCGCAGCAGGTGCGCCTCTCGCTGCCGCGCCCACTTGAGCGCCGCCGAGCGGCTCTTCCCGGGCGCCTTGCAGCGCTCCCGGTGGTAACGCCCGTCGGGGAGACGGACGCGAATGTCGGCTTGCCAGTGCATCACCCCGCTGGGGAATTTCC
The DNA here is from genome assembly GCA_020633295.1 of Myxococcales bacterium. Taxonomy (GTDB): domain Bacteria; phylum Myxococcota_A; class Polyangia; order Nannocystales; family Nannocystaceae; genus JACKDW01. The sequence continues at coordinate 16,264 of JACKDW010000037.1, forward strand.
GTTTTCGAATCTGTACTGCCATGCGTTGTCCTTGGCGTGGCAGCACGCTGTCCCCGGGCGCACTTTAGCGCATCGACGAGGCCGTGCCACAACAACGGTACCAGCGTTCGTCGCTCCGCGAACGCAAGAGCGCGGCCTAGGCCCGGGCTGGGCCGTGTCGGGCCAGCTTTGCCGAAGCGGTCTCGACGGCGCGCCTGTAGGCGGGCCACTGGCTCGAGTGCAGGAGATCGCGCTGAAAGAGCGGTGCCGGAACGTAGCGACGATGTCCGATGCGTACCCTGAGCGTGTGCTCCCGCGCCGCGGTCACGCGCATTTCGACGCTCAAGACACCCCGGCAGATCTCGCGGATCGACGGGACATCGGGCTCGAGCGCCTCGGTGACTCGCGCGCCGTCATACAGACTCTCGAGCGCGGGCACATACTCCTCGGTCAATACGCCGAGTAGTTCACGAAGCTGCGTCAAGTAGACCGCGACCATCTCGCGGTAGTGATGCCAGGTCTCGGTGCGCAGCGGGTGTTCGAGTGCTTCGAACCCGCTGAGCGCGCGGTCCAGCTGGCTCTTCAGCACGCGCGAAATCGCCAGCGATACGTGCATGAAGCTCGGAGCACCTGGCAAGCTCGCACGACCTAGATGGCGCCGGAGCCTTCGCATGTGTCGGGCGACGAAATGCACCGTCGCGTCGTGCAGGTTGTCGAAGAACTTGAGGTTTAGCGCGCCGAGTTCACGGAGACCAGCGTCCTGATCTGGCGGTCTACGCATCCCGTGCACGGCCACACGCGCATCAGCCGAGATCGGTATGTCGCAATGGGTCAGGAAGGTGATCAATGTCGACTCATCCTGGAGCCGGATGAGTTCGGCGAGCACTCCCGCGAATTGAACGGCGCTTTGCTCCGCCTCCCGCACGTACCGTGAGCGACGCTGGGCGGTCCCTGACTTGATATCCTGCAGGTTCAAAAGAATACGGCGGCCACTTCGCGCGAGTTCACGCTCGTCGGCATACGCGAAAGCGGTGACGATGGTTGTGCCGAGCGTCGCCCGTCGAATCACCTCTTGCTTGACCTCAACTCCCCAATGGTCTTGGTCGAACTGGCGTAGGCGCAGCGTCAGCCGTGCATCATCGTAAAACAACAGCTCGACGTGCAGCGAGTCGGCCCCGATTTCACCGGCGTCGGCGAAGACGCAATGGACCTGCTCACCTTCGAGGGACGCCTCGAGCAGACGGAGCGCGTGGGTCGTCGCGGGCGGCCGCGGATCGTGGCCGCGGAATTGCAGTGCTTCGACGTCCTCGAGCACCATGGCTGTCGCGGCGGGATCGAGCACGCGATCGACGTCGAGCTGGCTCGGCCTGAGCCCGCGGAGCACGACCATGGTCTCGACGTTTCCCTCGTCCGGAGTTCGCAACAGCGCGGCCGCCGAGAAGTTCGCGCTCCCATAGGCGAAGTCGATACCGCCTCCGTGGGTGATAGCGAGGGCCTTCCCGTGGAGCGGTTGAGGCTGTCCATCGTCGTCGTAGCGGACCAGCCGAACCTCAAGCGCGCCATCGTCGACGAGTGGGTGCTCGAGCCATCCGGGCGTCAGGGTCGTGATCCCGTTCTCCGTGTAGACGGTGACCTCGCGCGGCGCGAGGTTATTGACCACGGTGTCGAGCACGGTGGGTCGCGCGTCGAAGAACCGCGATAGTACCGTCAGCCGTCGTACGGGCGCGACGATCCCTTCTGTGAGCGCGTCCCAGATAGTCCCGTGGAGGTTACTGATCAAGCGAGCACCGGTCGGCCGCGCCCCGTCGCTCGAGGATTGAATCCACGGGACATCCCGAACGAGCGCCGCGAGGTTGGAGGCCAGCGCCTCACCGGGCCAGCGGATGGCGATGTCTTGAAAGACCTGCAGAGCGTCCTGAAAGATCCAGCGGTGTGCCTCTTCCTTGCCCACTTCGAAGCGAAAGCAACCCACGAGTTCGGCGTTTCGAAACAGGTAACCGTTCACGGGTAGCGACACCGAGTAGCGCGGCGTGATCACCAAAAACTCGACGTAGAGGCGTAGAGATGCTCGAATTCGAGCGTGCCGACGAAGGACGACAAGGACCGAAGGATCGCGGAGCTCGAGCGCGAGAACGCGGAGCTTCGGGCTCGTGTCGCCGAGTTGGAGAAGCAAGTGCGTGACCTGCTGGCGCAGCTTGGGCGCAACTCGCTGAACTCGTCGCTGCCGCCGTCGCGGGACAACGTGGAGGCGAGGAAGCAGCGCAAGAAGAAGGCGAAGGGGAGGCGCAAGCGAGGCGGTCAGAAGGGCCACAAGCGAGCGACTCGAGAGCTGCTCCCTCCCGACGAGGTCGTCGACCACGTACCGGAGAACTGCCACCGCTGCGCGGCCGACTTGGGGGGCGAGGACAAGGATCCCGAGCGTCATCAGGTTATCGACCTCCCGCCGCTCAAGGGGCACGTGACCGAGCACCGGTATCACACCCTTGGCTGCACGCGGTGCGGAGCGAAGACCTCCGCGTGCCGGGGCGACGAGTACAAGCACGGCGGGTTCGGTCCTCGGCTGTCCGCGCTGGTCTGCTTGCTGACGGGCTCGTACCGGATGTCGAAGCGCAACGTGAAGGAGCTGCTCAGCGACGTGCTGGGTATCAACATCGCGCTCGGGACCGTGAGCAAGATCGAGGCGCGGGCGACGGACGCGCTCGCGGTGGCGCACCGCGAGGCGCTGGCGCACATCCGCTCGGCACCCTACGTCAACATGGACGAGACGGGGTGGGTCGAGCGAAACGCGAAAGCGTGGCTCTGGGTCGCCAGCACGTCCCAGGTCGCGTACTACGCGATCAAGTCCGACCGAAGCAGCGAGGTCGTCATCGACATCTTGGGCGAGGACTTCACCGGCATCGTCGGTAATGACCGCGCCCGCGCCTATCTCGCGCTAGAGCCGGTACAGCGTCAGGTCTGCTGGTTCCACCTGGGCCGGAATTTTCAGTCCAAGATCGAGCTCGGTGGCGAGGCCGCGCGCTTCGGTGAGCAGATGCGGGCGTTCGAGCGCCGGCTCTTCAAGGCTCATCATCTCTGGCGTGCAGACGACATCACGCACGAGTCGTTTCAGCGCCGGATGAAGATGCTCCGCGGTGAGGTCCTTACTGCCCTCTACGCGTGGCAGGACCACGACGTCGACGGCGTCGGCGGCATGTGCCGCAACCTCCTCGGGCTCGAGCCGGCGATGTGGACCTTCGTCAAGCACCCCAACGTCGAGCCCACCAACAACGTCGCCGAGCAGGACATGCGCCACCCCGTTATCTGGCGCCGTTCGTCCTTCGGGACAGATAGACCCCGCGGGAGCCGCTTCGTCGAACGCGTCCTCACCGTCCGACAGTCGCTCAAGAAGCAAGGCCGCCGGGTCTTCGATTTCTTCGCCGAGTTCCTCTCGGCCGTCCGCGAGGGAGTCTCTCCTCCATCATTGCTCCCTGCTACGTAGTCACGTGGCGTGAACGGTTACCGAAACAGCCCCTGCCGCGTGAAATTGGCGCTCCCAACAATGAGCAGTCCTCGAGTCCGCGTAGCGAGCAGCACCAACTTGGGATGAAACGTACGCGCCGCAGCCACGGGGTGCAACAAATAGCGAATGTTGGCGAGTCGCGCCCGCTCCTGAGGTGGACCCGAGATCGCGTCATCATAGGTCCGCTGATCGACCAGCACCGTGACGTTGGAGTTCGCGGCCAGCCCCTTGAGTTCTTCGAGACAGTAGCGCTCGAAGAACTCGGGGTTGAATGTATACGTCGCAATCAGCGCGTGGTCCGCCGACCAACGCGAGAGTTCCTTTTGAAGATTGAATCGCGCGCTCATGCCAGTCGCTCCAACGCGCGCGACCGAACGCGCTCGCCCTCAGCGGTCAGCGTGATCTGGTCCGTGTCTGGATCCCATTTTATGAGGCCAAGGTCCCAGAGCATGTTCGCGCTCTGCACGTGGCGAGAGCTGCGAAACTCCACCTTGGACTCCTGCAGCTTGACGATAAGGCCGTGCTCGTGGTGCAGCCAGCTGCGATCTAGACGGCCCTTTGAGTACATGACCCGATCGTGCTGAGGGACGATCAAATCATTAATCAGGAAGCGGAGCGCAATCGGCCAGTCCAATGACCCCTGCCACCACGAATCCATCTGCGGGAGCACGTTGCCGATCCACATCTCTCGCCCGAATTTAATCGAGAGGTCGGCCGCCGCCTCATCGCCGGCAGACACACGCCACTTGGCGTAGAGCGTTACGAGTAGCCCGATGGCCCGCGCGGCCGCGAGGGCTGGACTCGGAGCCTGCAGGCTGCTGATCAAGCGCTCCGACGCCGGATGCTCGTACCCGATCCTCTCGCGCAGCGTCTCGCACTGCGCGGTCGTGGGCGGACCCGTCAGACCGAGCGACTCAAGCAACGAGCGCGGTGAGGACGCGGTATCGAAATGCTCCTCAAGACACCTGCGGAAGTCGGCCTGAAGGATCTGCCGCACGACGAGATCATCGATAGCCATGCCCCGGCTCTCGCCCTCGACCGCTTCCAGCACTGCCCAGAGCAGCGACTCCAGCGCGTAGGTGAGATACTGGTGTCCGCAGAACTCTCGCCAGTAGCCAGCTGAGACGCGCAGGTGAGCGGGCCTCGAGGTCTCCACGGGCGCACGTTCACGGCCCGCGAGCACTCCAAAGTAGTCGGGAGCATACAACAATTGGTCCTCGATTCCGGTCCACAGTACCGGAATACCCGCCTCCGCGTACTGGCGCAGCGAGTCGAGTATGCGGGTAAGCGTGCAGCATCGCATCCGCGTCTTCAGCAGGCTCGTGTCGCGCAGGCCAAACAAGAGTTCGGCGATCAGCCGACGCTCCTCTTGACCGAAACCTTTGGCGAGCGCGTCGAGACTCAGGCGGTCGGCGCACGCCTCGAGCTGCGAGAGCGGGAACTCACCGCGCATGTACAACTTGTCACTCACGTAGCCCGTGTTGGCGACCGTGCGCTGGACGGCCGCGGCGAGTTCCTGGCCGAAGCCCTCCGCGACACCATCGGAGGTCCCCTCGCGAGGAGTCGTCAGCCCGAGGGCGGCCATGCAACCGCTATAGTTCTGGCCGTATCCCCCGAGCGGATTGGATGGTAGCACCTGCCCCGCGACCTGTAGCATGCCACTCTCCCGGGCCACCTCGAGCCGTGAGTTCCCGATAGTGGATCCTACGGGCGAGTGGTACTCGGCCGAGAGCAACGTCGACACGACGATAGCGATCTCCCGCCGCTGAAACGCCTGCCGAAAATCCGCGTATGTAGGCGGATGTTCAATCGAGTCAATGTGGTCCAGCATCCAGCAATATAGCGAGTAATAGCGGGCGTAAAACGTGGTCGTGATGATTCCGCTGACAAGATAATCCGATAGGTTGTGGGCGGCACGCGAGAGACCGAGTGGATCGCGGCCGCTGTGGGCCGTGACGACTTTGTGCGTCCAGCGAGGCAAATACTCCGATGGCGCTAGCGCGCGTGTTCCAGCAGCCTGTTCCACGGACCCAACGTTGTCCCCCATCGCCATCTCTTCCACATGGTACTCCAATCGTGCAGGGCTTGCGCCGACAGGCGATCCTGCGTCAGCGACCTTCATTCGCAGACCTATCAACCGGGCAGGCTCGAACTCGACGCGGCGCCAAGTCCCGGAGTACCAAATCTTGCACACCGCTACCGGGCCGAGACCCACCAGCGACGTAGAAATCGCGGACTGCCCTCAGCGAGTTCATCGCGTCCGTGCAGCCACCGCCCGTTGTCCACGATCAACACCTCTCCTGCCTGCAAGCGAATCCGCCGCCGTCCCACTCCCATGGCGAGCAGCGCCGAGAACCGTCGCAAGGCCTCCTGCCCCCGTTCGCTCGCGGCGAGCACCCGATACCACGGTGCGTAATACAAGCGGTCTCCCTCGAGGACCGCCCGGCGATCTGTTCGTTGTCTTGGTAGCTGTGGAGGTACCTGAAGAACCAACTCGGCGAGCGCCTCTCTCCGGCTTCCAAGAGCATTGAGGAGAACACTCCCGTCGGTCAGTACAGATGCTCCTGCTGTAGGGTCCTGTTGCTCACAGCGCCAGGCCACGAAGTCCGCCTCTGGATGATCCGTATGTTGGGGGACCTCACCTCGGCCGGCGAGATACGTATCCACCCCAGTATGCTGGCGAACCTCGGTCTCCGCGACAATCTCGCCGAGCACTTCGAGAGCGCTGCGAGTAGCTGCGTCCTCGAGGAACGCCCGCGCGAGCCCGTCTCGCCGTAGCGCGTCAAGAAGCGCCGCTGTCACGTCACGGCTCGAAGCTCGGGCGCCGCGTACGCCTGCTTACAGGCGTGCCAGCAGCGGTTTTGGCAATCATGCCAACATTTCGTCTGCCCGCACGCGTTCGCCACGTATGGCTCTCCATACGCTTGCTCCCAGCGCTCCGCGGTTTGGAAGAATACGTTTGCGAGCTCCTCGGCCTCCTCCGGCGTCTTTCCGAAACCGCCGTCGTGATCGAGGATTCGGTTGAGGTAGCGCTGACAGTCACGGTAGTAGGCGACCGGCGCGAGCATATGGAGATGCCAGATCATGTCGATCTCGCGTGTAGGCGCGATCGGGCCGCCGCGCCGGGCGAGCGCGAAGAAGCGTCGATATCGAAAGAGCGCTCGTTCGAGCTTCTCATCGGTCCACTCGCTCGTCTCAGACTCTGAGCGGCGGGCGGCTTTGCGCAGATCCGTGGTGAATATCGGGAGGTCCGTCTCGCCATCCAGTACAGGGGCTACATCGCTCGTGGAACTCATCTTCTTCCTGCTCGCAGATTTATTGCGCGACGACATCTGCTCGTACCGCTGCGGTTCCAGCGAGCACGCGAACACGGCGGACCAATCCGGCTCATCGCGCTTCTTCACTGCCAAGCACACGCCGCGAGAACGCTGGTCCGTCACAACAGCGCTACATTCTCGACGTTTGCGCCATCTCAGGCCCGTAAATCGGTTGAGCTATTCAGACGGCGATACGCGACCGACCATGTATCCTCGCGGGAATTGGTTGAGGGGTCAGTCATCTTCGACATCGTGAGCCAGCCTCTTATGGCTGAAAAAGCACATAACGTCTCTAGCCGGGCCGTTCATGCGCGCGACAATCGGCAGTGATGCGCTCTGCGTGTGCGATGACTCCGTTGCGACGAGCGCGCCCTGCCTGCCGTAGCGACTCGGTCCAGCATCGGTCGAAACGGGGCCTACGGCCCCGTGTTTCGTGTCATTCTCGCCCCCCGCGACGACACCGCCCCATGTCCACTTCGCCCACCACCGCGACCGTACTTCGCGCGCTCACGCGCGATCGCCTCTTCGTCCTCGGCCGTGTCTTCGGCGCGAGCCTCCGCGACGCGAGTCAGCCCAAGGCGCAGGTCGTCGAGCTCCTTGGAAACGTGCTCAAGCAGGACCAGCTCGCGGGGGTCCTTCGCGAGCTGAGCCGCGACGAGCTCCGCGTCGTCTGCCGCGCGCATGAGCTTGACGACACGAGCCCAGCCCGCGACGCGTTGATCGAGTCCCTCGCCGCCGCCGCCGGGCTCGACCTCACCCGGCAGGAAGCCCCGTCCTTCGTCTCTCACGAGGGCGTGCCGAGGAAAGGGCAGGTGCTCGCGGCTCGCGGCCGTCAGTGGCTTGTCGAGGATGTCATCCCCGGGGCGGATCATCGTCAGTCACCCAAGCTTAAGCTCGCCTGTCTCGACGACGACGCGCCCGGGCGTCCCCTCGAGCTTCTGTGGGATCTCGAGATCGGGGCGAGGGTCATCGAGCCAAAGGCCCACGGGCTCGGCGTACCCGAGCGCCTCGACCCTCCGAAGCGGTTTGGCGCGTACCTCCACGCGTTGAAGTGGAGCGCGGTGAGCGCTGCAGATCCTAATCGATTTCAGGCGCCCTTCCGTGCCGGCATCAAGCTGATGGCCCACCAGCTCACGCCGTTGATGAAGGCGCTCGCGCTCCCGCGCGCCAACCTGTTCATCGCCGACGACGTGGGGCTCGGGAAGACGATCGAAGCGGGGCTCGTCCTTCAAGAGCTGATCCTCCGCCAGCAAGCCGGCTTCGTCCTGATCATCTGCCCGGCCTCCGTGAGCCTGCAGTGGCGTGACGAGATGATGCGTCGCTTCGGCCTCCGGTTCGAGGTGATGAGCCGTCAATTCATCGGCACGCGCCGCCGTGAGCGCGGCTTCGGGATCAACCCCTGGGCGACTCACAACCGCTTCATCGTCAGCCACCCGCTCATCCGCCGCCCTGAGTACCGGGATCCCCTCCTCACCCACCTCGGGGCCCGCGCGGAGAAGGGGCTCCTGATCCTCGACGAGGCCCACATCGCCGCGCCGTCCTCCGCGAGCAAGTACGCGGTCGACAGCAACACGACCGAGGCGATCCGCGACCTCGCGCCGAAGTTCGACAACCGCCTGTTCCTCAGCGCGACGCCGCACAACGGTCACTCCAATTCCTTCAGCGCGCTGCTCGAGATCCTCGACCCGATCCGCTTCACGCGCGGAGTCCCCGTGAAGGGCGTCGACGCGCTCGCGCCGATCATGGTCCGTCGCCTCAAGCGCGACCTTCGGCAGCTCGGCGTCGAGCGCTTCCCCACCAGGATCCTTGGGCGGGTAATCCTCGAACACGTGGGCGGCGGCTGGTCCGCGAAACTCGAGCGATTCAACGCCGAGGATCAGGTCCTCGAGCCGCCCGTTCCGCTCGCGCAGAACCTCGGCGGTGAGCCCTACGAGGTCGAGCTGTCGGCGCAGCTCGCCCGCTACACCGAGCTGTGCGCCCCCAAGAAGGGCCGCGGCCGCCTGGTCTTCATCAACCTTCAGAAGCGGCTCCTCTCGAGCCCGGAGGCCTTCGCGCGCACCCTCGAGGTCCACGCCGCCGCGGTTCAGCGCGCTGGCGGGATCAAGATCGAGGTCTCACCGCAGGGCGTCCTGTTCGAGGATCCGGAGACACACGGTGTTGACGACGATACGCTCGCCGCCGAAGAGGACGCCGCGATCCGGGAGGCCACCGCCACGCTCCCAACGCCAACGGAGGAGGCGACCGCGCTGCTCAAGAGCATGCGCGCGCTGGCGCAGAAGGCTCGCCGACAGCCCGACGCGAAGGCTCGGGCGCTCCTCGCGTGGATGCGCGCGCACCTCTGCCCGGCGATCGGTCGCACCGGGAAGTTGACCGCCGAAGAGCGTCAGTGGACCGATCGCCGCGTGCTCCTGTTCACCGAGTACGGAGACACGAAGCGCTACCTCCAGGCGCTGCTGAGCGAGGCCGTCGCGGGTACGGATCGCGACGACGAGCGCATCCGCGTGCTTCACGGCGGAATGAGCGACGAGGGCCGCGAGGAGGTCCAGCACGCGTTCAACAGCCCCCCCGAGAAGGACCCGGTGCGCATCCTCATCGCCACCGACGCCGCCCGTGAGGGTGTGAACCTCCAAGCCTACTGCTCCGACCTGTTCCACATCGACATCCCCTGGAATCCGTCGCGCCTGGAGCAGCGCAACGGACGGATCGACCGCACACTTCAGCAGGCCGACGAGGTGCGCTGCCACTACTTCGTCGTCCCCGCGCGCGCCGAGGATCACGTGCTCGAGACCCTCGTCCGCAAGATCGACACGGTGCAACGCGAGCTCGGCTCGGTTGGCGCCGTGCTCCTGGATGAGATGGAGAAGACCCTCGAGCCAGGCATCGGTGAGGGGACCGCCGCCGAGGTCGAGGCGATCGGCCGAGACGCACGAAGCGCGACGGCCGAGGCCGAGCTGGAGACCCAGCGAAAGCAGCTTG
>JACKDW010000038.1 GCA_020633295.1 Myxococcales bacterium
CGTCGGCCGCGTCGCAGCCGCCCGCGTCGCAGGGGGTGAGCGCGGTGAAGTGATGCTCGAACAGGTCGCTCGCGTCGTCGTAGCGACGGACCTGCACCGCGCCCACGGGGGTCCCCGCTCGCTCCACCCGCGGCGCCCCGATCACGAGGTCCGGGGCGCCGTCGCCGTCGACGTCGCCAGCGGAGAGCGAGAAGCCGTACTTGCCGTGCTCGAAGCTCGGGCCCGCGTCGGGGCGGAGGTTTCGCCACTGCGCCGGGCCGTTGGGCTCGCCGTGCGTGACATAGACGACGCCGGTCGCGTCGAGTCCGCCCGCCGACGTGGCACCGGGCGCGCCGATCGCCAGGTCGTCGCACTGATCGCCGTCGAAGTCCGCGACCGCGAGCGCGCGCCCGAAGTGATCGCCGGCGGCCTGGTCGGCGGCGGAGTACGCGAGCTGACCGCGCACGTAGGTGTGAAGCTCGTGGCCCTCCGCGGTCGAGAGGTACACGTACACGCGCCCCTCCTCGCTCGCGTCCAGCGGCGCGCCGACGGCGTAGTCGGCGAGGCCGTCGCAGTTGAAGTCGCCCAGCGCGACGGCCGTGCCAGCGCGCGCGTTCGTCCCGACAGGCGGGGTGAGCAGCTCGCCCGGCTCGAGCGACGCGCCGCCGAGGCCGAGCGCCGCGAGCCCGCCGCCCGGCGCGGTGTCGTCGGCCCGGCGCGCGCCGATGAGGAGATCGTCGAGGCCGTCGCCGTCGACGTCGACGCCGGCGAAGGCGGACGCGGGCGCGATGAGGGCGGCGAGCGTGAGGGTGGCGAGGAGGGTGCGGGTACGGGGAGCGGTGGTGCGGGACATGACTCGGTTCCTTTCGCGGCGCCTCGTGGGCGGCTCGAGGGGGGTAGTCAGGCCCGCCGCGGATCAATTTCCGAAACTTGAAAAAACCTCCTTCGCCACGCGACGCGCGATGACGCGCGACGACGCGCTCGGTCGGGCGCGAGTGTTGTACGTTCGTCGTCGTGGCTCGCAGCGATCAGGAGCTCCTCGAGGCGTGGCGGGACGGCGAGCGTGAGGCCGGCAGCGAGCTGATCAGCCGCTACTTCCGCCCGCTGTACCGGTTCTTCGCCAGCAAGGTCGCGTCCCCGGGCGAGGTCGAGGACCTGGTCCAGCGGACCTTCACGGGCGCGGTCGAGAGCCTCGAGCGCTTCCGCGGCCAGGCCAGCGCGCGCACCTGGCTGTTCGCGATCGCGCGCAACATCCTCAAGCAGTGGTTCGAGCGACGCGCCCGGGCGCGCGCGCGCGAGGGCCCGGCGATCGAGCGCTCGATCGCCGACCTCGGCGCGGGCCCGAACACCGTGCTGCAGCTGCGGCGAGAGCAGCGGCTGCTCGTCGCGGCGCTGCAGCGCCTGCCGCTCGACGCCCAGGTGCTGCTCGAGCTGGTGTACTGGGAGCGGCTCAAGGCGCGCGAGCTCGCGGAGGTCTTCGACGCGCCAGAGGGCACGATCCGCACGCGCCTGCGCAAGGCCAAGCAGGAGCTGCGCGGCACGCTCGACGAGCTCACGCGCACCGCCGAGGAGCTCGAGATGACGATGAAGGGGCTCGAGACCTGGGCCGGCGAGCTCCGCGACGCCTGGCGACGGTGACCGACGAGGGACCATGACCCAGCAGCCGTCGGAGCAGTCTGTCGAGGAGCCGGTCGACTCGCTGTTCCCCGCCGTTGACGACGACGACTCCCTCGGCGCGGCGCCGGCCGTCAGCGGCTACGCGATGCAGCTCGCCGAGCTGCGCCTGCGCCACCGCATGCTCGGCGCGGACGCGACGCTGCGCATCGATCGCTTCACGCTCGAGCGCGAGCTCGGCTCCGGCGGGATGGGCTCGGTCTGGCTCGCCCGCGACGAGCAGCTCGCGCGGCCGGTGGCGCTGAAATTCGTCGCGCACGGCGGCGCCGCCGATGAGCGCTGGATGTTCCGCGAGGCCCAGGGGCTCGCCCGGCTGTCGCACCCCAACGTCGTGCCGATCTTCGACATCGGGCACCACGAGGGGCGCGTGTGGTTGGCGATGGAGTACGTCCCCGGCCGCACGTTGCGAACCTGGCGTGAGGAGCAGGCGCCCGGGCGCGCGGCGATCCTCGCCGCCTGGATCGCCGCCGGTCGCGGGCTCGCGGCGGTCCACCGCGCCGGCCTGATCCACCGCGACGTAAAGCCCGACAACGTGCTGATCGGCGACGACGGGCGCGTCCGCCTGGTCGACTTCGGGCTCGTCCGAGCCGCGCGCCGCGGCGGCGCTCCTGCTAAGGACGGCGCGCGCTCGCCCGACCTGCTGTCGGCGACGCTCTCGCGGGTGATGACGCGCCGCGAGCTCACCGAGACCTGCGTCTCGCACCCCGCGCTGCTCGGGACCCCGGCCTACATGGCGCCCGAGCAGCTCCTCGGCCGCGAGCTCGACGCGCGCGCCGATCAGTTCAGCTTCTGCGCGTCGCTGTACGAGCAGCTCTGCGGCCAGCGCCCGCACGCCGGCGAGCGCTTCGACGCGCTGCGCCGCGCCATCCTCGAGGGACAGGTGCGCCCGCCCCCGGACGAGGCCGGCGTCCCGCGCTGGCTCACGAGCGTGCTGACGCGGGGCCTCGCGCGGGAGCCCGAGCAGCGCTACCCAGACATGGACGCGCTGCTCGAGGCGCTGCAGAGCGACCCGGACGCGCGCCGTCGTCGACGCGCCTGGCAGCTCGTCGTGCTCGCCCTGCTCGCCGCGGCGTGCACCGCCCTCGCGCTCTCCGGCCGCGCGCTGTGGGAGCGCTGGCGCGAGACGCAGCGCCAGGCGCAGCGCCAGGCCGAGGCCCTCGCGCGCCTCGCCGAGCTCGACCGCCGGCTCGACGACGTGGCCGCGTCCGGCGAGATCGAGCGCGCGCGACGAGTCGTGCGCGCGTTCGTCAGCGACCCCGCGCAGCGCGACACGGAGGCGCTCGCGCTGGCCTGGCTGCACCAGGCGACGCGCGAGCGCGAGGCAGGCGCGCCCGAGGCTGCGGAGGACGCCCTCGCGGCGGCCTACAGCGTCGCGCAGACGCGGGAGCACGGCGACATCGCGCTCCGAGAGCTCGCGCGCGACTTCCGGGCGCAGCGCCGCTGGGAGCCGCTCTCGCGGATCCTCGCGCTGTACGACGAGCGCCGCGGCGACGCGCCCCCCGGAGACGCGCCTGACGAGCTCGCGCTCGCGCGCCTCGACTCGCACCTCAGTCGCCGCGAGCTCACCGAGGCGCTCGCCCAACTAGCCGCGCTGCGCGGCGATGATCGGCGCGCCGCCTCGCTGCTGCGCGCGCTCGCGCGGGCGACCGACACCGGGCGCGACGAGCCCGTGGGGCGACTCGTGGGCGTGGATCAGGGCGCGCTGGTGTTCGCGCACCACGACGCCGTCGAGTACGCGGGCGCGTCGCCGACGCTGCCGTCCGTCGCGCGGCTGCCCTGGAACGCGGGGGCCTTCGCCTTCCTCGCCGGCGACGGGAGCGGCTCCCTCGTGGCCACCAGACGCGGCGCGGCGCGGCTGCTCCGCCGCGCCGGCGACGAGCTCGAGGAGCTGTTTCAATGGCCAGACGCGAGCGCGGCTGCGGCGGTCGCCGCCGATCTCGACGGCGACGGCGCGCGCGAGCTCTACGTCGGCACCGGGCCCTACACCCGCCACCTGATCGAGCTCCGCCGCGGGCCCGACGGCGCGTGGCGGACCCACGCCCCGGCGCCGATGATCGACGCGCGCCAGTCGGACGTCCGGGCGCTCGTCGCCGCCGATCTCGACGGGGACGGGCGCGAGGAGCTCGCGGTGGCGCTCGGCGCCTGGAACGCCTACGAGCTGATGATCCTCCGCCGCGATCCGGGCGCGGAGCGGCTTCGGTTGATCGCGCGGCGCCGGCTCGGGAACGTCCACGACCTCGCGCTCGTGCGGCGCCGCGGCCGGGCGCCCGAGCTCGCCGCGCTCGTGAACACCGTCGGCGTGAATCGCGACGCGCTCCCGCCCGCCGTCGACCCGGAGGCGAACGCGGGGCTGCACCGCTTCGCGCTCGTGGACGGCGCGCTGGAGACGACTTTCTTCGCGCCAACCGGCGAAGGGGGAGCGCACCGGCGCAAGCTCGGTCGGCTCTACACGGGCGACCTCGACGGCGACGGCGACGACGAGCTGGTCATCAACCTCCCGGATCAGGGCGAGGGCATCGACTCGAGCGCGACGGCGGTCTACAGCGGGGCGGACCCGAACGCGCCGCCGCTGCTGCTCGGGGAGACGCGCCCCCTCGGGCTCGCGGAGCTCGACGGGGACGAGGGCGCCGAGCTGATCGTCGAGCTCACCGACCGCCGCGAGGTCTGGGTGCTCGGCGCGGGCGACTCGCTCGTCCCGCCGGTGCCGCCGACGCGCGCGTCTGATGCCGCCCCGCTCCCAGACGACGCGCCGCCCGAGCTCGCCCGGCGCTGGCGCCACGCGCGGGAGCTGGCGATGATCGGGCTCGACGCGCAGGCAGCGGACGCCCTGGTCGACCTCGCGAGCCTCGCCAGCGACGACGCGCTTCGCGGCGCCGCGCTGCTGCGGGCGGCCGAGCTCCGCGAGCAGCGACTCGACGACCAGGAGGCCGCCTCGCTGTATCGCCGCGCCGCCGTGGGCCTCGCGCGGCTCGACGCGCTCCGCGGCGCGACCCGCTGCTCCCTGCGACGCGGCGACTTCGCCGAGGCGACCTCGGCGCTCGACGACGCGCTCTCCTCCAGCCCGCTCGACGACGCGACGCGCGAGGAGCTCCTCCGCGCGCGCGCGGAGGCGGCACAGCGCGCGCGCGGCGAGCTCGCGCACGAATTCAGCTTCGCCGCGCCGCTCGACACGACCTGGACGATCGACCAGCCGCTGACGCTGCGCCACGACACCGCCGCGCGCGCGCTCCACGTCGACGCGATCGTCCGCGGCCCGCTCGCGTCCACGCCCGTTCGCGGCGCGTCAGGGCGCCTCGCGCTCGAGCTCGAGCTCGAGCTCGAGCGCGTCGAGTGGGGCGCGGGCGTCGAGCTCGCGCTGCGGCCGGCGGACGCCGGCGACGCGAAGCGACCCGCGCTCTCGATCGTGGTCACGGGGACAGGCGGGACCGCCGCGTACGCGATCAGCGTCAAGTGTCAATTCGGCGACCGCAAGCTCGGCGACGCGTCGATCCCCTACGACCCCGCCCGCCCCCGTCGTCACCGGATCCTCGCGCGCGGCGTCCTCGATCCCGCGACGGGCGAGGCCTCGTGCCACGTGCTCGGAGACGGCGAGCTGCTGAGCTACCGCCGCGGCGAGCTCGCGCCGGGCGCCGACGCCGACGCGGCCGCGACCGCGCGCCCGCTGGTGCTGGAGCTCGCCACGCGAGCTGAAGAGAACGACGCGCACAGCCGGTGGCTGGCCGCGAGCGTCCAGCGAATCAGGGTCGCCGGTGTCCTGCACGAGCACACCGACGATCCCACCCGCGACATCCCAGGGCTGCTCGTCGCGGGGGACTTCCCGGCCGCGCTCGCGGCCCTCGACGCCCGCCCGTCGCGCACGCCGACTGAGCAGCTCTGGCGCGTGGTCACGCTCCTCGAGCTCGCCCGCTGGGACGAAGCCCGTGACCGCCTCCGCGCGCTGCTCTCCTCCGCCGAGGCGGACGCGCTGCGCCCCGCGCTGGTCGCCCTGATGCACACCGATCCGCGTCGCGTCGGGCCGCTGGTCCACGCGGCCGCCGGCCCGCGTGAGCGCGTGCGCCTGCTCGTCGACTCCTGGTCCGGCGCGAACCCGGGCGACGCCGTCGCCATGCGCGTCGCCGCCGAGGGCCTCATGGACATCGAGTCGCTCGGCGAGCCCCCGCGCGCGCTCGCCCGCTACCTGCTGCTGCGCGCCGACGCCCGCGCGGCGCTCGGTCAGCGCGCGCGCGCCCAGGGGGACCGCGAGCGGGCGCTCGTGTTGCTCGACGCGAACCCGGCCGAGACCGATGAGGAGGCGCGGGGAGAGGCGGCGCGCCGTCCCCAGCTCCTCCTCGAGCTCGCGGCCACCTACGCCGAGCGCGGGGAGCCGCGGCGCGCGGCCGAGCTGCTCGCCCCGCTGCTCGCGGACGAGCGCCTGCGCCTGCGGGTGATCGACGCGCTCGAGCTCCGGCCCGAGCTCGCCGCGCTCGCGTCGGGCCCGTTCGCAGAGGATGTCCGAAGAGGCATCTAAATTACGCCGCCGCCGAGCGCGACGCGCGGCGCCTCAGCGATCGAGCTCGATCAGCGCGCTCGTCGTCAGGCCCGCGAGCGTGCCCGCGATCAGCAGCGTGATGACCCCGCCCGAGAGCGGCGCCGGCGTCACGCCGAGCCCCAGGAACACGCACAGCGTGCCCGAGAAGCCGCCCGCGAGCGCGAGCCCGCGGCGCAGCGAGAGGCAGGCCGCCGCGAGCCCGCCGGGGATCGCCGCCGCGGGGACGAGCCACGGCCACGACGACGGCAGGCCGCCGCAGCAGCGGCTCGACGCGTAGAGCAGCGCCAGCGCGACCACGCAGGCGAGCGCGGCGCCCAGCGCCCCGGCGGCGACGTGCGCCGGCCAGCGTCGCGGCTGCGGGTGCAGCGTGGCGACGCCCGCGAGGCAGAGGATCGGCACGGACATCAGCACGAGCTGGGGCGCGCCGATCGTCGGCGCCGCCGTCACGGCGCCGACCAGCCACAGCGCCGCGCCGGTGCCAATACACAAGAACTCGATCGTCCGCGTCATCCCCTCGAGCATACCGCCAGTCGCCGGCGCACGCGCGCCGGAGGCCGACGCGCGCAAATCGGGCGCGCGCTCGAAGCTGCGCGAGCGCGCGCCCGCGCCGGCTGTTTTGCACCGTGCTCATAAAGACATGTCTCAAGAGAAAGAGGGCGCGCGGGAACTTCCGCGCGCCGACGCGGTCTCCCACGCGATGCCCCTCGCCCGCGCGCCCCGCCTCGCCTCGCTCAGCCTCGCGCTCACCCTCGCCGCGCCGCTCACGGCCGGCGTCGCGCTCACGACGACGCCCGCGGTCGCGCGCGCCGACGCGAGGTACATGGAGCTGCCCGAGCTCGTCGAGGAGGCCGAGGTCATCGCGGTGATCTCGACCGCGTGGATCGAGGAGGTCAGCGTCAAGGGCGATCACTGGACCTACAGCCAGCGCGTCCGCTTCGCCCGCGACCTCGTAGTCAAGGGGGAGCTCGAGCGCGCCAGCCGGCTGCTGGCCGGCAAGGACTTCCTCTGCGCGCACGCGACGTACAAGCCCGCGACGCGCTACCTCGTGTTCCTGACGCGCGACGAGCTCACCGAGGAGCTGGTCACGCTCAACCACGGCGCCGGCGCGATCCCGGTCGCCGACGACGGCACGCTGATGTGGCGGTACGGCGACGACCCGCGCACGCGTCCGCTCGAGGAGGTCGTCGCCGAGCTCCGCGAGCTGCTCCCGCCGCCCCCGCCGCTCGACCTCACGCGCTTCGTCGACACGCGCCCGGCGCCCGAGCGCGCGCCCGCGCCGGCGCCCGAGCGCGACGCGATCGAGTGCGCGTGCGAGGCCGCAGCCTGGCCCCCAGGCGCGCTCCTGGGGCTCGGCGCGCTCGCGGTGATGCTCGATTCGCGGTCGGCGTCGGCGTGCGCCGGCGCGGTTAACTCACGGCGCCAATCGACGCGCGCGCGAGCTCGAGGCTCCGCGCGCGTCGACCCGCGCGGGTGTCCCCTGCGCGACCCCAGCGCCGCGCTCCGCAGGCCCCAGGCGCCCGCGACGAGCACCTGCGGCCAGTCGGCCCGCGCCGCCACGCGTCATCGGTCCCTGGTAGAGTCGCGCGGTGAGCATCACGTTCCGCCCCCCCCGGCTCGGATGACCCCGCGGGCGCCCGCCCCGGAGCAGTGGCAAGCCCACCCCGAGCACGCGCAGCACGCTCCCGGAGACGTCGCCGCAGCCTGGCGCCCAGACCCCGCACGCGTCGCCGCTGCACAGGACCTACCCGCACTACCTGCAGAACCAGAGCGCGCCCGAGGATCCCGCCGGGCTCGCGGCGATGTTGGCCGCGGCCGCGTCCGCGCCCCCCCCAGCACGGGAGCGCGCAGCCGGCTTTGCCCGACCCGCGCGCCCACGCCGGACCCGGCCCCGAGCGCGCCTGCGGTCGCTAGCGCGGCGCCGGCCGAGACCCACGCCGCGCCCCCCACGCCCGCTCCCTCGCCGCCCGCGCCCAGTGCTCAAGCCGCTCTCGCGGCCCGCTCGCGCGCTGCTGTGGATCACGAGCCCCTCGATGATCAAGGGCATGGCGCTGGGCATCGCGCTGGCGATGGTCGCGTCGCTCACGCTGCGCCTCGACGCGCTCTGGTACATCGCCAGCGGCATCATGATGATCGCGGTCGCGCTGCTCGTCGGCGCGGTCGTCGGCAACTACGTCTACGAGAGCCAGAAATCCAAGCTGGTCAATGAGTCCGGCGCCTACCTGCGCAGCGCCGGCGACGCGCTCTCGCACATCAGCGACGGCGTGGTCGCGGCCATCGTCAAGAAGGACCGCAGCCACATCGCCAACATCCGCTACGAGCTCGAGCGCATCGGCCCGGTCGCGCAGCGCTTCGCGCAGCTCGCGGTCGCGTTCATGTTCCGGGCGATGGCGATGAGCTCGCTGTTCGCGGTGCTCGGCGGCGTCGTCAGCTTCGCGGTGTTCCTCGCCTCGTACATGCAGGTCGAGCGCATGACCGAGCAGAACCGCCTGATCGGCGAGCAGACCACGCTGATCAAGGATCAGATGGACCTGATCAAGGCGCAGAACGAGAAGATCGATCAGGACGTCGCCGAGCGGAAGCGCGCCAACGACATCCGCATCGCCATCAGCCTCTCGGAGCAGCGGCGCAAGCCGATGCTCGATCTGCTCGGCGAGATCGCGCCCGAGATCAGCGACGCCGCGATCCCGATCGACATCCTCGGCGCGCGCGAGCGGACCTGCGGCAACCACCGCATCGAGCTCTCGCCGCGGATCTATCGCCGGATCCGCACGACGCTGCCCTACCTCGCGCCCTACCGCAGCATCGACC
Organism: Myxococcales bacterium; assembly: GCA_020633295.1. GTDB lineage: Bacteria > Myxococcota_A > Polyangia > Nannocystales > Nannocystaceae > JACKDW01. Next base: position 8,990 of record JACKDW010000038.1, read on the forward strand.
TGAACTCGCTCGACCTCAGCGACGAGGTCCGCAGCCCCGAGCAGGAGGAGCTGCTGAACTACCTGATCGACGCCGACGTCGACCTCGGCGGCGTCGATCGCTTCGTCTTCGACATCCCGCGCGCGCAGCTCGCCGGCCTCGACTTCACGACCTCGCGCCCGAACCTGCACGGCTCTCGCCTCGCGCGCGCCGACCTGCGCGACGCCGACCTGCACTGCGCCGCGCTCGTCGGCGTCGACCTCTCCGGCGCGACGCTCCACCGCGCGAAGCTCAGCGGCGTCGACCTCTCCGGCGCGAAGCTCGTGGGCGCCGACCTCACGCTCGCGAACCTGCGCGGCGCGAAGGGGCTCACGCCCGAGCAGGTCACGCAGGCGGAGCACTGGTGGCTCGCGCAGTACGACGCCGCGCTCGCCAAGCAGCTCGGGCTCAGCAAGGAGCTGATCGAGTACACGACCCCGCGCGTCACGAACGCGCCCGCCTACCGGGCGGGGCAGCACGCCTTCGACGAGTACATCTCCGCGGTCCAGACCGGCGCCCCGCCGCCGCCGTCCGCGACCCCCTAGCCGCGCGCGGCCGAGCGCGTCGGCGTCCCCGGCGCGCGCGCTCGACGGTCGCGGACGCGCGGCGCGTCCCCGCGCCGCGCCGGGTGTTCTCGCGCGCCCGAAAACCTGTCCAAATAGGCATCTGTAGAGATTGCCGACGCGGCTTCGGTGTATCGTCGGACGCGGCCGCGCGAGCGGCCGGAGGAGCTGTCGTGTCACCGGGCCCGCTGAACGTCGTCGCGCCCGCGGCCTCGTCTTCACGCGACGCCGCGCGGCGCCCCGCGGCCGCGCACTCCTCGAGCGCGCGACCCGACGAGCTCGCGCTCGCGCTGATCGGCGGCGGGACGCCGGTCGCGCTCGCGCTCGCGTCGACGCTGGTCGTCGTGTCCGCGCCCGCCGAGCGCCTCGCCGTCGCGCTCGGGCTGTGCGTGGCGCTGCTCCTCACCCACACACTCGTCAACCTGCTCGCCGACCGGCTCCCGCCGCCGACGCGCGTCGGCGTCGAGCTAGCCCGTCACGCGGTCTCGCTCGCGCTCCTCGCGGTGGCGCCGAGCTGGCTCGGCGCGGGCGTCCCGAGCTGGGCGCTCGGGCTCGCGGCCGTCGCCACCGTCGCGCGCTCGACCCGTCGCGTCGAGCTCGCGGCCGGCCTCGTCGTCGGCTACGCGCTCGCGGTGATCGGCGGGGTGGTCGTCGCCGGCGGCGAGCCGCTCGCGGCCGCGGTCACCGGGACCGCGGTGCTGATCACGGGCGCGCTGACCGGCGCGCTGATCGTCTTCGTGCTCACCCGCAGCGCGGCGCTGCTCGACGCCGTCAGCCGCATGCAGAGCGAGGCGGACGAGCGCAGCCGCGCCGCGCGAGACATGCAGCTCGCGCGCGAGGACCTCGAGCGGCACATCGAGGAGCGGACCATCGCGCTCACCCGGGCCAACCGCGCGCTCCAGCGCGAGGTCCAGGAGCGGCGCGTCGCCGAGGAGCAGGCGCTCGAGGCCAGCCGCATCAAGAGCTCGTTTCTCGCCAACATGAGCCACGAGCTGCGCACGCCGCTCAACGCGATCATCGGCTACTCCGAGATGATGCTCGAGGACGTCGAGGACCTCGACGCCGGGCGCGCGCGCGACGATCTGGGCGGCATCCGCACGGCCGCGACCAACCTGCTCGAGATCATCGCCGGCGTCCTCGACCTCGAGAAGATCGAGGCCGGCAAGCTCGAGCTGCGCGTCGAGACCTTCCCGCTCGCCGAGCTGATCGAGAGCCTCGCGACCGCGACCGCGCCGCTCGCCCGCAAGCACAACAACACGCTCAAGCTCAAGCACGCGCGCGAGCTCGGCAACATCACCACCGACCGCACGCGCCTGCACAAGATCCTCAGCAACCTGCTGAGCAACGCCTGCAAGTTCACGCGCGACGGCCGGATCGAGCTGCGCGTCGGCCTGACCGTCGAGAACCAGCGCCCGTGGTACGCGTTCTCCGTCGCCGACACGGGCATCGGCATCCCGCGGCACATGTTCGATCGCCTGTTTCAGCCCTTCACCCAGGCCGACGAGTCGCCGACGCGCGAGTACGGCGGCGCCGGCCTCGGGCTCTCGCTCGCCAAGCACTACTGCGCGCTGCTCGGCGGCGACCTCTCGGTCGAGAGCACGCCGGGCGAGGGCTCGACCTTCACCGTCAAGATCCCGCGCGAGCCGGTCGACTACAAGAAAGACGGCCTCGTGCTCGTGTCGCTCTACTGACCCGAGGGTCAGGCGCTCACGCGCTCACGCGCTCACGCGCTCACGCGCTCACGCGCTCACGCGCTCACGCGGTTCGCCGCGCGGTCGCGACGCACCGACTGCCCGAGTCGAGCGTTCGCAGCGCGCGCCCGCGCGAGTCCGCGCGTCGAGAGCCCCGCCAATACTGGCAAAATTTACCGCCAATTTCGCATTTGACCAATCCGACAAAAATGGTCATATGTATCTCATGGCGTCAAACAAGCCCTCGGTTCTCGGTGTCGCGTGGACGGCGGGTCGACTCGCTGGTCGCCGGATCCTTCGCCGGCAGGTCGGCGCGCGCGATCTCGAGCTCGGCGGGCACCTGACCGCGCAGCTCGATCAGATGAAGGGCTTGGCCATGAAGATCGGCCAGATCGTCTCCTACCTCGACGTGCCCCTCCCCGAGCAGGTGCAGGCCCAGCTCGCGGAGCTGCAGACCGGCCAGCGCGGCATGCCCCCCGAACGCGCGCGCGCGGTGATCGAGGCCGCGCTCGGCGAGCCGGTCGAGGCGGCCTTCGACGCGTTCGACTGGGAGCCCGTGGCCGCCGCCTCGATCGGCCAGGTCCACCGCGCGCGATGGGGCGGGCGCCCGGTCGCGGTCAAGGTGCAGTACCCCGAGGTCGCTACTTCATTCGGCGCCGATCTGCGCGCGGTCGGGCGGCTCTCGTCGCTCGCCTCCCTCGCGAGCGCCGTCGACGGTCGCGCGATCGTCGACGAGCTGCGCCTGCGCCTGACCGAAGAGTGTGACTACGCCCGCGAGGCCCGGGCGCAGCGGGCCTTCGCCCGCGCGTTCGAGGGCGACCCCGAGGTCCGGATCCCCGCGGTGATCCCCGAGCGCAGCGCGGCGACCGTGCTCACGACCGAGTGGGTCGACGGCGCGCGCTTCGACTCCTTCGCGCGCGACGCCGACGCGGCTCGGCGCGACGCGGTCGCGGCCACGCTGATCCGCTTCACCTACCGCAGCCTCCTGCAGCTCGGCGTCATCCAGGCCGATCCGCACCCGGGCAACTTCCTGTTCCCGCCGCCCGCTGGCGCCGCGCCCGGGGCCGTGGCCTTCCTCGACTTCGGCTGCGTGCGCGCGCTCGATCACGACATGATCGACGCGCTGCGCGAGCTCGCCGCGGCGCTCCGCGACGACGACCGCCCCCGGTTTCGCCGCGCCGTCTACGCGCTCGGCGTCGTTGGAAGACCCGCGCGCTTCGACTACGATCACTTCTTCAAGGTCATGGAGCACCTGCACAGGCCGCTGCTCGCCCCGCGCTTCGCCTTCGACAAGGAGTACGTGCGTGAGGGTCACGCGCTCAACGGGCCGACGAGCCCCAACGCGCGCACCATGGCGATGCCGCCGGCGTACATCTGGGTCATCCGCCTGCAGTGGGGGCTGTGGTCGACGCTCGCCCGCCTGCGCGCGCGCGGCTCGTTTCGCCCGCTGCTCGACGAGCTGCTCGCGCGCCCGATCACGCCGCTCGCGTGGGATGACGTCGACGCCTCGCCCGCGGCGCGCCGCGAGGGCGCCCGCCCGCAGGAGAGCTGCGCCTAGATGCCTCGTCCGCACACGCCAGCCGAGCGCGAGCGCATCCGCGCGCGCCTGCTCGAGGTCGGGCGCGACAGCTTCGCCCGCGCGGGCCTCGCGAAGGTGAGCATCGCCGAGCTCGCCCGCAGCGCCGGCATCGGCAAGGGCAGCTTCTACCAGTTCTTCGAATCCAAGGAGGAGCTGTTCTTCGCCGTGCACGAGCACGAGGAGGAGACCTTCAAGGCCGCGCTCGCGCGCGAGCTGGAACAGGCGCCGTCGAAGCGCGACGCGGTTCGGAGCCTGCTGCTCGCGAGCGCGACGCGGCTCGACGAGCACCCGTTCCTGCGCCAGCTGCTCGACCCCGTGACGATCCGCGCGCTCACGCTCCGGGTCGCGCCCGAGCGCGTCGCGGCCCACCGCCGCGACGATCGGGCCTACTTCTGCGAGCTGCTGCGTCAGTGGCAGCGACGCGGCTGGCTGCGCCCCGAGCTCGACGTCGAGACCGCGGTCGACGTGCTCACCGCGATGTTCGTGATCACGCTCCAGCGCGAGCTCGTCGGCGCCGAGGCGACCCTGCGCGCGCTCGACGAGCTCGCCGAGAGCGTCGCCGCCCGCTGGTGCACACCGTGACGCCACGGCGCCGCGCGCGTCTCAGCCGGATCGAGCGGTCCGACGAGCGCGCCGCGGACCGCCGCGCCGAGCACCGAGGCTCCGCGCCTCACCGGCGCGACGCGGCCGCTAGCCGCCGCCCGGCGCCGCTCGCCATGACCTGGCCTCTTCGACAGGTTTTTGCCCTCGCGGCCCCGACGCCTCGAACCCCGCGATGGCCGCGTCCGCGAGCTCGAGCGCGCGCCCTCGCGTCTCCGCGGCGTCGCTCGAGCGCCACAGCGCGCGCGCCAGCGCGAGCTGGGTCCGCGCCTGATCGTAGGGCGAGACCGTCCCGCCGGTCCGCACCCGCACCGCGCGCTCCAGCGCCGCCACGGCGCCCGCGACGTCACCCAGGGCGAGCCGCGTCTCCCCGAGCCCCGAGAGCGGGAAGCCGAGGTTCTCGTCGTCCGGGCCGAGGTTGTCCTCGAAGATCTTGATCGCGACGCGGAAGTGCTCGATCGCGCGGTCGTGCAGGCCCTGCTGCAGCGTCACGTCGCCGATGTTGTTGTGCACGACGCCGACGTTGATGTGCCCGTCGCCGACCGTCTCGCGCAGGATCGCGAGCGCGCGCTCGTACGCCTCCTCGGCGCGCTTGAACTCCTCGCGCCGGACGTAGCCCTCGCCGAGGTTGTTGAGCGCGACGGCGACGAGCGGGTGCCCCGGGCCGAGCTCTCGCTCGTAGATCTGGCGCGCGGCGTCGAAGTGCCGGGTCGCCTCCTCGAGCTCGAGCGTGCGCGCGAGCGTGTTGCCGAGGTTGTTGTGCACGCTGGCGACGCGGTAATCCTGGGCGCCGAGCGCCGCGCTGAAGCCCGCCAGCGCCGCGCGGTACGACGCGATGGCCTGCTCGAGCTCGTCCTGCTGCACGCGCACCGTCGCCACGTGGTTCGCCAGGCCGGCGCGGTGCTCGAGCGTCGCCTCCGGCGCGTCGAGCTCGACGCGATCGAGCACGGCGTCCGCGTGGCGCGACCACGTGACCGCGTCGTCGAGCTTCCCCTGCACCGCCATGACGTGCACGAGCACCGACGCGCTGCGCCCCGCGAGCCCGTCGTCCCGCATCGCGAGCGCGTGCCAGTAGGCCTCGCGCAGCGCCGCGGTCGCGCGCTCGTACTCGCCGAGGCCCTCGGCGAAGTCGCCGATCTGCAGGAGCACCTCCCCGAGCAGCGGGCGATACTCGAGCCGCTCCGCCCGCGGCAACGCGAGCTCCGCCCGCTGCAGCGCCTCGCGTAGCTGCCCCGCCTGGCCGCGCGCGTTGGACTCGGCGAGCAGCCCCCGTAGCTGCTGAACCTCCGCCGCCGCCGCCGGGTCATCGGGCGGCGCGACGCGCTCGAGCAGCGCGCGCGTGTCGGCGCAGCGATCAACGCTCGGGAGCCCAGCCGCAGCCTGGACCGCGTGCTCGACGACCGTCGCGTCGGCGTGCGCGAGCACCTCGACCATCGCCGTGAGCTCGCGCATCCGTCCCTCGAGACAGGCGACGCGGAGATCGAGCAGCTCGCTCGACTGCGACCCGTCCACGTGGGTCGCCTCGCACGCGCGCGTGTACATCGTCGCCCACGACGACGCGTAGCCGTCGAGGCGCGCCTCGACGCGCTCCCACACCCCCTCGGCGAACGAGAGGCCCGTCGAGAGCGCCGCCCGCTTCAGCTCCTCGCGCCGCGCGTCGTTCCAGACCTCGTCGACGCGCGCGCTCGCCCCGGTGCACCGCGAGCGTCCGCTCGCCTCCTCGACCTGGCGCTCGAAGTTGTTGATCAGCAGCTGGCGGTAGATCAGCGCGCCCGCCAGGGCCATCAGCGCCACGCCACCCGCGAGCGCGACGCGAACTCGCGCTCGCCGCGGCGCCGGGTCGAGCGCCTCGATCAGCGCCTCCATGCTCTCAAAGCGAGCCGCGGGGTCGACGCTGAGCCCGCGCTCGACCGCGCGTCGCACCCAGGTCGGCACGCGCGTGTCCGAGGGCGGCTCTCGCAGCCGCCGCTTGAGGATCGAGCGGCGAATCTCCGCGACCGCGCGCCCCGGGAACGGACGGATCCGGTACAGCGCCTCGTACAGCGCGACGCAAAAGCTGTTCCGGGCCCCGGTGGTCTCGCGTACGCCCGAGATCGCGGTCCTGCACGCCCAGCCCCACGAGATCGTCAGGGTGTCGCGAGTGGTTGGCACGTCGCGGGGGCTCGCGGGGGTACGCGGGTCGACGCGGTGTTTGGGGAGCGGGGCGGGAGCCGTCAATGAGACGCGCCCGACGTCGAGTGCCGCGCGCTCACGCGTCCGCCGAGTCCGAGCATACTGATGTCATGCGCCCTCGCCTGCCGCCGTCGTCGTTGCTCGTGGCGGCGCTCGTGTCTTGTCAGCAGTCTCCTGACGGCGAGATGGCGCTCTGGGACGCCCCTGATTGTGCAACCGTGGACCTGCCCGGACCCGCCTCGGATGTCGCCGCCACGCCGCGGAGCGATCGGGACGCCGAGCTGCTCGCGCTGACCGTGGCGCCTGACGCCATCGCCGCGCCACAGGCGATCTACGAGCGCATCGCGGCGGACCTCGCCGCGATCCGAGCCCTCGACCCCGCGCTCGAGGACGTCCACCCCGAGTGCGACGACCGGCGAGCGCTCTCGATCTGGTTTCACGCGAGCCAGGATGTCCTCGACGCGATCCTGGCCGGCGAGTACCACGCGTGGGACTGTCACAACGCCTACTTCGGGATCGACGAGCTGGAGCGCATCGATGGCGTCGCGTTCTCGCTGCCGTTCTCGGGTGTGCTCGGCGACGGCATCAAGGACGTCTACGCGGCGATCCCCGGGCTCGAGGACGTCGACATCTTCGTGTGCGACGAGGACCCCTACGCTTGTCCCAGCTGCCCTGAAGGATCGGCGTCGATCACCGTCGAGGTCTTCGAGGATGACGGCGTCGGGGCGCGGCAGTACCGATTCGTGTGGGCCGACGGCGCCGACGAGGTCGCGTATCGCGTCGAGCCCGGCCAGGCGCCGGAGCCCGTGGGCTAGACGAGCGGGCGCGTCATATTGACTGTCTAACCAGACAGGTATGAGCGCGCGCGCGCCCGCGTCGCGCCGTCTCCGTGACGCGCACACCCGGCGCTCCGCGCTCGTGGAACGCGATCGACGAGTCCGGTAGGATGTGTGCTCGTAGGCGCGTCCCGCCGCGCTGCGGCGCCCAGCGCGGCGCTGAGGAGCAGCCCCACGCACCCCCACGATCGGCGCGCGCATCCACGTGAGCAGCTCAGCGAAGCCGGCAGCGGCACAACGACAGGTCCGGGGGAACCGGCGCGTCGCTATCGCGAGCTCGCGCGGCCGCGGCTGCTCCCTTGCTCTCGGTGGCCGCGCGATGACGCGCCGCCGCCGACCGCTCGCCGCCGCGACGATGACCATCCTCGCCCTCGCGCTCGCGTCGCTCGTCGGCTGCGGGCACGCGTACAACGAGGGCAGCGCGGAGTGGCGACCGCCGCGCTACTGGGACCAGGAGCGCTACGTCGAGCTCGCGGGCGTCCGGACCTGCTACCTCGAGCGCGGCCCGCTCGAGGCGAGCGCGGCGAGTTCGGGTCAACCACCGACGATCGTGTTCGTGCACGGCTGGAGCGGGAACCTGCAAAATTGGTGGGACCAGTACGAGTACTTCAAGCGGCGCTACCGCGTGGTCGTGTTCGACCTCCCGGGTCACGGGAAGTCCGAGCGCGGCCCGCACATGAAGTACACGATGCGGCTGTTCGTGCGGGTGCTGCTCGAGCTCCTCGACGCCCTCGAGATCGAGCGCGCGATCGTGGCGGGCAACTCCGCCGGCGGGTGGATCGCGACCCGCTTCGCGCTCGAGCACCCCGACCGCGTCGAGCGCCTCGTGCTCGCCGATCCGACGGGCACGCGCTACCGCGGGACGATCGGCGTCGTGCTCCCGATCCTGAGCGCCCGGCGGCTGCACATGGTCGGCATGACGAGCGGCGTGCACTACCCCGCGACCGACGCCAAGAGCGTCGCGCGGCGCGAGTTCGTCGAGAGCTTCAACGGGACGCGCGAGCTCGAGCCCTACCTCGAGGCGCTCGCGGAGGTGCTGCCGCAGACCTACGAGCGCCTCGACGAGCGCTTCGCCGACATCGAGGCGCCGACGCTCGTGCTCTGGGGCGACAACGATCGCGTGATCCCGATGCCGGCGCGGCGGCTCTACGCGCGGATCCCCGACGTCGAGCGCTACGACGTCCACCTCGGCGGGCACGCGCCGATGATGGGTTCACCGGCCGAGACGACCTGCGCGATCGATGCCTACCTCTCGGGCCGCGCGCTCGAGCCGTGCGAGCGCTACGCGATCACGCGCGCGACCGCCCGCGCGTACTGGTCCGGCAAGCCCGTGGCGCTCCCGCGCTACCCGTGACGCGACGACTGGCGAGCAGTCGCCTCGGCGTACGCGGCCGGCTCCCGGTGGCCGACCGCGGTCGCGCGCGTCGAGTGTCCGGTTCTGGGAATCGCTCGCCGGATCCGAACACTCGATTTGCGCGCGCGCCGGTGAACCCCTTGGAATCGCTCGCGGCACGGATCGTGCTTCATCAGGCCCCGTGGATCGCCCGCGCCCCCGTCGGTTCGGTCGCCGTCTCGGCCCCGTCGTCGCGCTCGTCGTGCTCGTGGCGGCGCTCGCGAGCGCGACCGCGGCGATCGGGCAGCTGCGCGCGGTGCCGCCGAGCTTCACCCGCGCCGGGCTGTGGATCGGCGAGGTCGAGCGCGGCGAGATGGTGCGCGAGGTCCAGGGCAGCGGCACGCTCGTCCCCGAACACGTCCAGTGGGTGACGGCCGTGTCGGCGGTCCGCGTCGAGACGATCTTCGTCCGCCCCGGGGCGACGGTCGCCGCGGACACGGTGATCCTCCAGCTCGGCAACCCGGATCTCGAGATCCAGACGCTCGAGGCGGAGCGCCAGGTCGCGGCCGCACGCACGGCGCTCGCGAACATGCGGGTGACGCTGCGCAGCGAGGTGCTCGGCCACGAGATCACGATCGTGGGCCTGCGCGGCGAGGAGGCGAAGGCGCGCCGCAAGGCCACGAGCAGCACGGCGCTCGGCGAGCGCGGCTACCTCGCCGAGGACGACGCGCACGCGGCCAGGGCCGAGCTCAAGGCGCTCGATCGTCGCCTCGAGCTCGAGCGCCGGCGCGTGGCGACGCTGCGCGGCGGCGTCCACGAGCGGCTCGCCGCCCAGGCCGACGAGCTCGCGCGGCTCGAGACGATCGCCGCGTCGCGTCGCGAGCAGCTCGCGGCGCTGCAGGTCCGCGCCGGGGTCGACGGCGTGCTGCAGGAGCTCCCGCTCCAGCCTGGTCAGTGGGTCAACCCGGGCGCGCTGCTGGCGAAGATCGCTCGGCCCGATCGCCTGAAGGCCCAGCTCGCGATCCCCGAGACGCAGATCAAGGATGTCTCTGTGGGCATGCCCGCGAAGATCGACACGCGCGACGGGCTCGTCGACGGCGAGGTCGCGCGCATCGACCCGGCGGCGGCCAAGGGCACCGTCACCATCGACGTGCGCATCCGCGGCCCGCTGCCCCGGGGCGCGCGGCCCGACCTCAACATCGCCGGCACGGTCGAGCTCGAGCGCCTCCCCGACGTGCTCTACGTCCGGAGGCCCGCGTTCGTCCAGCCGGACTCGCGGATGGGGGTGTTTCGCGAGGACGCGGACGGCGTCCACGCGACCCGCACGAACGTCCACTTCGGTCGCCTCTCGGCGAACACCGTCGAGGTCGTCGCCGGCCTCCAGGAGGGCGACCGCATCATCCTCTCGGACCTGTCGAAGTCGGCGGACGACGCCGACCGCATCGAGCTCGAGTAGCCACCACCAGGAGCCATCACGCCATGCGACCAGCGAGCGCCGAGCCCCCGCCTCTTATCCGCCTCACCGGGCTCTCGAAGGTGTTTCGCACCGACGAGCTCGAGACGCTGGCGGTCGCCGACGTCCACCTCGAGATCCCGCGCGGACACTACGTGTGCATCGCCGGCCCGTCGGGCTCGGGGAAGACGACGCTGCTGTCGCTGCTGGGCCTGCTCGACACCGCGAGCGCCGGGACCTACCTGCTCGACGGCGAGACCGTGACGGGGCTCTCGGCGTCCGCGCGCGCGCGCACGCGCTGCGAGCGGATCGGCTTCGTGTTCCAGAGCTTCAACTTGATCGGCGATCTGACGGTGTCCGAGAACGTCGAGCTGCCGCTGACGTACCGGGCGATGCCGACCGCGGAGCGACGTCGCCGGGTCGCGGCCGCGCTCGAGCGCGTCGGCATGTCCCACCGCGCGCGTCACCTGCCGTCGCAGCTCTCGGGCGGTCAGCAGCAGCGCGTCGCGGTCGCGCGCGCGGTCGCGGGCGAGCCCGCGCTGCTCCTCGCCGACGAGCCCACCGGCAACCTCGACTCGAAGAACGGCGACGCGGTGATGGAGCTCCTCCGCGAGCTCCACCGCGCCGGCACCACGATCGTGATGGTCACGCACAACCCCGACTACGCGCGCCACGCCGAGCGCACGATCCACCTGTTTGACGGCCGCGTGATCGAGGAGGACGCCCGTGCCCGCGCTGTTTAACGATCTCCGCTACGCGCTGCGGATGCTCGCCAAGCGCCCGCGCACCACGCTCGTCGCGATCTTCACGCTCGCGCTGGCGATCGGACTCAACACCTCGATCTTCAGCGCCGTCTACGCGAGCCTGCTGCGGCCGCTGCCCTTCTCCGAGCCCGACGAGCTCATGATCGTCCTGGAGAGTCAGCCCGACATCGAGCGGCTGGCGGTGCCCTACCCCAACTACCTCGACTACAAGGCGGAGAACACGAGCTTCGAAACGCTCGGGGCGATGAGCGTCGCGGGCATGACGGTCACGGGCCTGGGCAACCCCGAGCACCTGCTCGTGGAGTTGCACTCCCACGACCTCCTGCCGGCCTTCGGCGTCGAGCCGGCGCTCGGGCGCGCCTTCCTCCCCGAGGAGGACGCGCCCAGCGGCGCGCGCGCGGTGCTCCTTCAGCACAGCTTCTGGACCCGACGCTTCGCCTCCGACCCCGACGTCGTCGGACAGAAGCTCACGATCGACAGCAACGAGTGGACGATCGTCGGGGTCATGCCGGAGGGCTTCAAGACGCTCTTCCCCTGCGAGCTGCTGATCCCGCTGGGGACGCGCGCCGCGGAGCCGCTGTTCCGCGACCGGGCGGCGCGCCCCGAGGTCTACCTGATCGGGCGCCTCAAGGACGGCGTCAGCGAGGCGCAGGCGCGCGCGGACCTGCTGGCGATCAGCGACGGCCTCGCGCAGCGCTTCCCCGAGGAGCACGGCGCCTCCCGCCCCCTCCTCCGCCCGCTGCAAGAGGAGCTCGCGGAGCCGCTGCGCGGCGGCCTCCTGCTCCTCCTCGCCGCGGTGACCTGCGTGCTGCTGATCGCCGCGAGCAACGTCGCGAACCTGATGCTCGAGCGCGCGATGACCCGGCAAAAAGAGATGCTCGTGCGGGCCGCGCTGGGCTCGGGGCGCTGGCGGCTGATCCGGCAGCTCCTGGTCGAGAGCGTGCTGCTCGCGATGATCGGCGGCGCGGCGGGGCTCCTGCTCGCGCTCTGGGGCGTCGACCTCCTCGTCGCCATGGGGCCGCGCACGCTCGGCGGCCTCAGCGGGCCGCTGACGATCAACGGTCCGGTCCTGCTCTACACGCTCGTGGTCGCGCTCGGCACCGGCCTCCTGTTCGGGCTGTGGCCGGCCCTCTACGCGTCGCGTCAGGACCTCTCGCAGGCGCTGAAGGAGTCCGACCACCACGCCTCGGCGGGCGCGTCGCGCCTGCGCGCGCGGGGCCTCCTGGTCGTCGGCGAGGTCGCGCTCGCGGTCGCGCTCCTCATCGTCGCAGTGCTCTCGATCCGCGGGCTGAACCAAGCCCACCAAGTCGAGCTCGGCTTCGAGCCGCAGCGGCTGCTCATGGCGGGCCTCTCGGCGACGCCGGTGCCGGACGCCCCGCCCGCCACCGCGATGCAGTTCTGGGACGAGGCGCTGCGCAACGTGCTCGCGATCCCCGGGGTCGAGGCGGCCGGGTGGTCCGCGACGGCGCCGCTGGTCACCGATCAGCTCGAGCAGTTCCTGCCGCCGGGCGTCGAGGCGTCGCCCGAGAACATGCGCTCGGCGATCACCTACCTGGTGAGCCCGGGCTTCATCGAGACCCTCGACGTGCCGCTCCTCGCCGGTCGCACCTTCGGCTCCCAGGACGTCGCCGGGACCACGCCGGGTCTGATCGTCGACCAGGAATTCGCCGACGCGTTCTTCCCCGACCAGAACCCGATCGGGCAGCGAGTGCGCGACAAGCTCAGCGGGCTGCCGAGCGTCGAGATCATCGGCGTCGTCGGACACGTGCGGCAAGCGGGCGCCGACGCCCCGGAGAAGATCCCCTACCAGATGTACTACGCGTTCGCGCAGCTGCCCGAGACGTCGCAGCAGCAGGTCCGGCTGATCTTCATCCACATGGTCGTGCGCTTCACGGGGTCGATCGAGGACATCATCGAGCCGCTGCGATCTGCGGTGGCGGCCGCCGACCCGACGCAGCCGGTGTTCGCGCTCGGTCCCTACTCCGACCACGTCGACCGCTCGCTGATGGCCCGACGCTCCATCGGCGGCCTGCTCGGGCTGTTCGCCGCGCTCGCGCTCGTCCTCGCGGTGATCGGGCTCTCCGCGGTGATGGGCAACGTAGTCGTGCAGCGGACGCACGAGCTCGGGGTGCGCATCGCCCTCGGCGCCCAGCCGCGCGCCGTCGTCGGCCTGGTCATCCGGCAAGGTATGACGCTGGTCGGCGCCGGGATCGCGATCGGCATGCTCGGGGCGTACGCGCTCTCGCGGACGATCGCGACGCTGATGCCCGGCAGCGTCGACGAGACCGACCTGATGAGCTACCTCGCCGTCGCGCTGGCGCTCGGGGTGTTCGGGCTCGCGGCGACCTACCTGCCCGCGCGGCGGGCGACGAGGGTCGATCCGATGGTGGCGCTGCGCCAGGGCTGAGCTCGGCGAACGCCCGAGGTCACGGGACTCACCCCGCCTGCGGACGGGGTGACGTATAGTCCCGGAACGGGCGTCCCGGGTCCTCCCGCGGGATGGAGAGTCTTGATGTCTGCTGCGAGGGTGCTGATCGCCGACGACCAATCCGACGTGCTCCTGGCGCTGCGGATGCTGCTCAAGCAGCAGGGCTACCAGCTCCACCTCGCCCGCTCCCCCGCCGAGATCCTCGCGGCGGTCGAGGTCCATGACTTCGACGCGGTCCTCATCGATCTCAACTACGCGCGCGACACCACCTCGGGGCGCGAGGGGCTCGACCTGCTCGCGCAGCTCATGGTCCTCGACGCGACGCTGCCCGTGCTCGTGATGACGGCGTGGGGCAGCGTCGACGGGGCGGTCGAGGCGATCCGGCGAGGCGCCCGCGACTACATCCAGAAGCCGTGGGACAACACCCGGCTCTTGACCGCGCTGCGCGCCCAGATCGAGCGCGGTCGAGCCGAGCGTCGCAGCGGCCGGCTCGCGGGGGAGAACGAGCGCCTCGTGGGTCCGCGCGGGCTGCCGCCGCTGTTCGCGGGCTCGCGCGCGATGAAGTCGGTCGTGCGGATCCTGTCCCGCGTCGCCCCGTCGGACGCGAGCGTGCTCATCACCGGCGAGCACGGCACCGGGAAGGAGGTCCTCGCCCGCTGGCTGCACGCGCGCTCGCGTCGAGCCGAGCAGCCGTTCATCGCCGTGAACTCCGGCGCGCTCGGCGAGGGCGTGTTCGAGAGCGAGCTCTTCGGCCACGTGAAGGGGGCGTTCACCGACGCGCGCGCCGACCGGCTCGGCTGCTTCGAGCTCGCGGACGGCGGCACGCTGTTCCTCGACGAGATCGCCAACATGCCGATGGCCCAGCAGGCCAAGCTCCTGCGCGTGCTGCAGACCGGCGAATTCCACCGCGTGGGCTCGTCCAAGCTGCGCCCGCGTCGACGTCCGCGCGATCGCGGCGACCAACGCCCGCTCGCCGAGCTGACCGGGGCGGCGGGTTTCGCGAGGACCTGCTGTACCGCCTCAACACCGTCGAGCTCCACCTGCCGCCGCTGCGCGAGCGCCAGGAGGACATCCTCCCGCTCGCCCAGCACTTCCTCGAGACGATCGGCCCGCGCTACGGCGGCACCGTCGTCGCGTTCACGCCTGCGGCCGAGCGCGCGCTGCTCGAGCACCGCTGGCCTGGCAACGTCCGCGAGCTCGAGCACGTCGTCGAGCGCGCGCTGCTGCTCGCCGCCGACGCGGCGATCCAGGAGGAGGACTTGGTGCTGCGCCCCGGCGGCGGCGCGCGGCCGCTGGCGATCGACGACATGACGCTCGACGAGGCCGAGCGCTACCTGATCGTCCGCGCGCTCGCGCGCGCCGGCAACAACGTCAGCGAGGCGGCGCAGCGGCTGGGGCTCTCGCGCAGCGCCCTCTACCGTCGGCTCGCCCGCTACGGGATCGCGCCATGAGGTGGCGCGAGCGGCACGAGGTCCAGCTCGTGCTCGTCCTGCTCGCCGCCGGCGCGCCGGCGCTGTGCGTCGCGCTCGCGCTGCTGCTCCTCGAGGACCACAGCGCAAAGGTGCGGTGGAACCTCGGCGCGCTCGTGGTGCTCGCCTGGGGTCTCGGCGCGTACGTCCTGCACGCCCGCGTGACGCGCTCGCTCCACATGATCTCGGCCCTGCTCGCGGCGCTGCGCGAGGAGGACTTCTCGCTCCGCGCGCGCGTCGACCCGACCGCCGGCGACGAGCCGCTCTCCGTGGTCCTCGGCGAGATCAACGGGCTCGCCGACACGCTCCGCGAGCAGCGGCTCGGCGCCTTCGAAGCCGACGCGCTGCTGCACAAGGTGATGGAGGAGATCGACGTCGCGGTGCTCGCCTTCGACCGCCAGGGGATCGTGCGCCTCGCCAACGCGGCCGCGACGCGCCTCGTCGACGCGCGCGGCGAGCTCCTCGGTCGCGACGCCGCGTCGCTCGGGCTCGCCGCCTGTCTCGAGGGCGAGGCGCCGAGGACCCTGGTGACCGTCTTCCCCGCCGGCGCGGGGCCCTGGGAGCTGCGCCGCAGCGAGTTCCGCCAGCGCGGCGTCCCGCACACGCTCGTCGTCCTCAGCGACCTCCGCCGCGCGCTGCGTGAGGAGGAGCGACAGGCGTGGCAGCGGCTGGTCCGCGTCCTCGGGCACGAGATCAACAACTCGCTCGCGCCGATCCAGTCGATCGCCGAGCTGCTACGCCAGCAGCTCGACCTCCCGCCGAGCGAGCGCGCCGACGACCTCGAGGACGACCTCGCGGGCGGCCTCGACGTGATCACGCGGCGCGCCGCGGGCCTGAGCCGCTTCCTCGCCGCCTACGCCCGCCTCGCCCGCCTGCCCCCGCCGCGCCTCGGCCCGGTCGACGTCGGCGCCTGGGTCAACCGCGTCGTCGCGCTCGAGCGTCGCGTGCCGGTGACGGTCGAGCCGGGCCCGGCGGTGGTGCTCCTCGCCGACGGCGACCAGCTCGACCAGCTGCTCATCAACCTCGTGCGCAACGCCGCCGACGCGGTCGCCGACACGAGCGGAGGCGAGGTCACGGTGCGCTGGCGGCTCGACGGCGCCGCCTTCGAGCTCGCGGTCGTCGACGACGGCCCGGGCCTGAGCGAGACGAGCAACCTCTTCGTGCCCTTCTTCACCACGAAGCCGCAGGGCACCGGCATCGGCCTCGTCCTTGCGCGACAGATCGCCGAGCGCCACAACGGCGCGCTCACGCTGCGCGCCCGCAGCGACGGTCAGCGCGGCTGCGAGGCCCGCGTCTCGCTGACCCGCGCGCGACTCGAGACAGACGGGCCGCCACACCGCGACGTCGCTGATGACCAATAGGACAGGACGAGGACAGGACGAGGACAGGACGATCCCAGGGCCGAACAAGGCCGCGCCCGCGCGCCAGGCAACCCGCGGGAGCCGGCGCGCGCCCGCAGCGAAAAGCCGAGCTACGTCAACGCGTTGGCCTGACGCGTCAAGAAAAAGCTGAACTGATCGCTCTTCGCGTCGGTCGCCTGCCCCAGGTGCTGCTCGGGTGACATGTACGCCGGCGTCCCGGTGAGCACGCCGTCGGGCGTGATGCGAATGTTGGAGCGCGTCGCGCCGCTGGACTCGA
>JACKDW010000039.1 GCA_020633295.1 Myxococcales bacterium
GCGAGGTCCTCGCCCCAGCGAAACTCGCCCCAATTGTGGTCGTGATAGGCGGGCGCGGACTCGATCGCGTAGCGCTGTCCGTCGAGCCAGATCACGCCGCTCGCGACGAGCCGCGGCACGAACACCCAGGAGATGCGGCGCCCGCCGGCGAGGCGTTGGTTGTTGGAGAGCACCGGGATCGAGACCGGCCGAAGCTCAATGTCTGCACGGATCGCGCGATCGCGCGATCGCACGTGAAGGTGGTAGCGCCCGTCGCAAAATCGCAGCGTGTTCGCGCCGAAGCGCGCGTCGACGCGGCCCTCCGCGACCGCGTAGGCCCCGTCGTGGAAGCGCTCGACGTCGCCGTCCCAGCCGGCGCGGTCGAGCGCTCGCACCAGGACGATCACGTGGGCGCGGGGCGTCGCGCGCTCGGACCACGCGTGATCGATGATGTTGAAATTGATGAGCGCGTGGATGTCGGGCGCGTGCACGATGAAGTGCTGCCACTCCTTGTGCGCCCCGCTCGGCTGTCGCCGACGCGGCGCGCCGCGGAAGTAGTCGAGGCGCTCCACGAGCGTCGCCAGGTCGAGCGGGCTGTCCATTAGCGCAGCAGCCCCCTGGGGAGGCTCGTCGAGCGCGGCGTTTCGGACGTCGGGACCTCGGCGTGGAGGCTCGCTCGCGGGAGATCGAGTCCCCGCAGTCGCTCGTGAATCGCGGCCAGTCCGAGCAGGACGAGCAGCGCCGGGTCGTCGTCACCGGGTCTCTCGTGGATCTCCTCGTCGGACCACGCTCGGTCGAGGTCTCCTCGCGTGGCGTGCAGGTGCGCGCCGAGACGCTCGTGGAGCGAGACGAGCCCGAGCAGCAGCGTCAACGGCTCGCTGTCCCCGAAGCCTGGCGTTGAGCCGTGAACGCTCACGTCGGCGCGCCTCCCCCGGCGGGCGCGATGTCATGCACACCCTGCACGCGGAGCAGCAGCTGCTCGAGCTCGGGCGCGTCGAGCGTCTGCGCGATCGCGTCGACGTAGCTCGTCGGCACGACGACGTCCGGATCATCCTCGAGCAGGCGCATCGAGACGACATCGAGCAGCCGACGCGCGCGCTGGAGCAGCTGGGAGCCCGCGAGGCGTCGCTTCCAGATCAGGCCGCGCTCCGTGCCAGCGAAGCGTCGACCCTCCTCGAGCAGCGCCGCGTAGGCCTCCTGCGCGGCCACGGGGTGACGGAGGATCAGGAGCCGAAGGCGTCGGAGGAGCGCCTCGAGCTCGCGGGTCGACGGCGCGCTCGCGGGGTCATCGGGGGTCTCCCGCTCCCGTGACGGTGGGCCCGAGAGCAACCGCAGATACGCGCGCTGGAGTCGTGATGTCTCCTCGAGGAACCTCGCGTGGGTCTGCGCGTCGCGGAGCGTCGAGCGTGAAGGGTCCGCGTGCTCGGATCGTGGGCGCGTCTTCGCCGAGCTCGGGATCGAGTCCGTCGGACCTGGCGCAGCGGTCGTCTCGGAAGCGGCCGTCTCGAGCTGCGCGAGCGCCGAGAAGAGCTGGATTAGTTCGTCCACGACCGAGTCCCTCTCATCCGCACGATGCCGCATTGTAGCGACGGCTGTCGCGCGTGATGCTTGTGTCTACAACCCCGCGTCATACGCACTTCGTCTCGCGTCAATTCGACGAGTCCGTGTACCCGGGCGATCGATCACTCGCGCGGTTTCGAACTGACGCGGTCGCGGTCGCGGGCGCGTAGCGAGGTCGTCGCTTCGGGCCCGGCGTCGAGCTGCGGCTACCGACGGGCCGCGAGCACGCGGTAGGCCAGCCGCGCCGACCCTGTGTGTATGCAGCCTCGCCGCGGGTGGCGACCGAGTCCGAATCGACCGGTGGCGAGCAGCTGGGTACGGTAGACCCCTCGCAGGTCGTCGCGGCGCTCGAGCAGGAGGCCGCGCGCGCGCGCGAACACGCTTGCGGAGCGCTCCGCGAGCGCGAGCGGGTCACACGGGCACGTCTCGTCGAGCTGGATCACGCCGTCATCACCCAGCGCGCGAACCCACTCCGCGCGCTGAAGCGCGCGATCGAGCGCGAGCTGGGGGCCGTTGACGCGGGAGATCCAGAGCGCGAGGTGAAGCGCCGTGGACGCGCGCCCGCGGAACAACACGGAGCGCGAGGACACGTCGCTCACCACGGCGGTCGAGGCGACCGCGATGAGCCTCCCGTCGCCCTGGCGCGCGAGCGCGAGCGCGTCGATCTGCCAGACTCCGTCGCGCTCGACGGTGAAGGTGTCGAGCAGGAGCTTGAGGGAGCGCTCCTCGGCGTCGAGCGCCGCCCCCCGCGGGATCGCGGCGGCGTCGGGGCGCTCATCGAGCTCGTAGGGGCCGTCGCCCCGGCACTCGCGGACCGGGTGGGCCGTGAAGTCGATGTGCTCGATCGCGTAGCGGAACATGCACTTTCGTTCTGATGCGCGGCCCGGGCGTTGCAGCGTCGGGCGCAGCCCTGGCCCCGCGCGAAGCCCCGGCGACTCGAGCGCGCGGAGATCGAGCGGAGCCGTCCCGAGAAACACCATGAACGACTCCCGCCGCGACGTCTCCCGCGAGACGGCGGCGGGCCAGTGAAAGGGCAGCCCGACGATTCGCCCGCTCCCGTCCGCGCCGAGCACGTACACATGCCTCGGGCGCAGCTCGACGCCCGTCGGCTCGGCGGCCGAGAGCAGCGTGACGCGGTAGCTGAGGCCGATGTCGAACACCGTGACGTACAGCGGCGCGTCGCTGAGGTTCTCGACGCGCACGTACACCGCGTCTCCCTCGAACACGCTCGCGCCGCTGAGCTTCAGCGGCTCGCAGATCCCGTTGCGAACGCGTCCCCAGCCGAGTTGATACTCGCGCTCGGGCACTTGATTGCGATCGACGCCGGTCTCGAGCGCGCGCACGTCCAGCGCGTGGCCGATCGCCTGGATGTTCTCGAGCGCGAGCTCGAGCGAGGCGGTGGTGCACGGCGCGGGGCCCCACACGCGGCCGTCGCGTGTCGAGACCGCGATGGCGTCGCCCTGGATCGTGAGCGTGGCCACCGTCGGCTCATGGGGTGCGGTGTCGCTGATCCGTAGATCGCGGCTGGCGTTGATCGCGGTCTCCACGGTCGCGCGCATTTCGGTTTGTTCGCAGACGACGCGGACCGCGTAGCGACGACGCGCTCTTCGGAGAGGCACAGCTGGCAAGCCGTCAACGAGGGCGTCGTCGGTCGACTTGGCGTCAACGCGCACGCGCGCTCGCGTGGCGTCGACCTCGGCGATCTCGACGACCGCCAGCGCGCCGCTGCGGTCCGAGGGGGACAGCACCGCGAAGACATCGCCAGGCTCGACGCCGAGCAGCGCGCCGCCGCGGAGGTAGGGGACGCCGCGGTCGAGCGCGAAGGTCAGGGTGCCGGTGGACACGCGCTCCTCGGTCGAGAACAGCAGGCGGTGCACGGGGCCCTCGACCTCCGCGCGCTGCTCCGGGATCACGGCGCGGACAAGCGCGCGGACGCGTCGCGCGAGCGCGTCCCAGGTGATCGCGTGTCCGCGTGACTCCTCGAGCGCGCGCGCGAGCGCCTCGGTGAGCACGCCGACGCGCGCTCCGGCGGGGTTGTCGTACTCAAACGCGGGCTGGCTCGCGCCGGCCGCGACGACGCGCACGGCGAAGGGGTTCGCTTCGACGAATTCGCGACGCAGCAGCCCGCGCGCCGCGAGGCCCTGGAGGTGCGACGCGAGCCCGACGCTCCACAGGTGATCGAGGGAGCGCGGCGTGAAGCCGCGAAACATGCGCGCCGCGTGACAGCAGTCGAGGATGACGGAGACGTTGGGCGTCCGCCTCGTGAGCGCCGCGAGCAGGCGCGCGAGCTCGACGTCGAGGATGCCGCGGAAGTCGCCGTCGGTGGACTCGTAGATGTCCGTCGGGACAAGAAACTGGAGCCGCGCCTCCACACCCCGGTCGGCGTGATAGTCGGGGTTGTGCGCGAGCCCGCCGTGCCCAGAGAAGTACAGGAGGGCGCCGTCTCCACGAGCGCTCGCGCGGGTGAGGGCCTCGATCGCGGCGATGATCCCGGCTCGCGTCGCCGCGTCACCGTGGAGCGTCGTGATCTCGAAGTCTCGGTGCGCGAGCGCGGATGACATGACCTCGAGGTCGTGCTCGACACCACGGAGCGCGCCCGTCGGGCAGCCGATCAGCAAGGCGCGTCGCGTGCTCATTCTGCGTCGCGTGTCCGTGGTCAGCCACCATCGCTGTCGCCGCCGGTAGACGCGCTGTCCGTCTCACCACCGCCGCTGCAGTAGGGGGGGACGCTTTGACCCATCTCGCCACCTGTATAGCCGCAGGTGCCGTCCGTGATCATTGACGAGGACTCCATCTCTGCCGTGCTCCCAGAACTGGTGGTGGTCATATCGGACGCTGAGTCTGTTCCGCGTGGAGAACCGTCTTCACACGCCGCCTGCGTAGCGAGCCCGAGCGCCACCATAGCGAACGCCATCGCCCGCAAGCGGGTCAGTAGTCGATGAGTCATCGTTGCTCCGCGCCTTCGTATAGGGGGCTCAAGGGTCCCGCTCGAGTCTATTGTCACGTTCGCCGCTCGTCTCCCGGAGACTTGAACTCGCGCATGAGCGGATGTGCGCTCGGTCGACGACCGCGGATCCGCGCGCGCTCGAGGACGTACGCTTCAAGGCGGGCGAGTGGCCAAACTGGCGCGAAGTCCGACGAGCGAATCGCTTCTTCAAGAAGATTCGTCGTCCGTTGATCGACGGGACACGCGTAGGGACTCGAGGAGCGAGAGGAATAGAACCATGAACTTCACCTTCCAAAGCTCCCCCGCGCTTCTCCGGGCGCTCGCGCTCACCCCGGTCCTCGCCGCGCTCGTCGTGTTCGCGCCGGCTTGCGGGCCCGAGCGCGACATCGAAGGCGAGTCCTGCGACGAGCGCGAAATCGTCCGCTCGTGCGGCGCGCTCCAAGTCCAGTACTGCTACTGGGTCGAGGGGGAGGAGTACGAGTGGGGGGAATGTGTCCTCGATGACGATGGCGAGGACACCGACACCGACACTGACGGCGACGATGGCGACGGCGGCGACAACGGTGACGACCAGGACGGCGGCTATGACGACTGGACGACGCCGCTCGTGCTCTCGTTTGACCACGCGCCGATCCGCTACACCGCGGCGGGCGCGGCGAGCTTCGACATCGCGGGGACGGGCGGGTGCCTCTCGACGGACTGGCCAGAGCCGTCGACCCCCTGGCTCGCGCTTGACCGCGACGGCGACGGGGAGATCAGCAGCGGGCGCGAGCTGTTCGGATCAGGCACGATTCTCGCCAGTGGCGCCGCCGCGTCGAACGGCTTCATTGCGCTCGCTGAACTCGATGATGACGGTGATGGCCGCATCACGCCGAACGACGCCGGCTTCGCGCAGCTCGTGCTGTGGAGTGACGATGACGGCGATCGTCAGTCGAGCGCCTGGGAGCTGATGCCGCTCAGCAGCCGAGGCGTCACGGCGATCGAGCTCGGGTACAACGCGGAGCGTCGCTGTGACGCGCGCGGAAACTGCGGGATTGAGCGCTCGGGCTTCACCTTCTTCGCGGCCGGTACGGAGCGGCGGGGCGAGCTCGTCGACGTGCACCTCCCGTGCCGGTAGGTCCTGTTCACGCGCTCGTGTGCGCTCGCCCCCGGGCGACCTGAAGGACGGCGCGCATCGGGGGCGCTAAAGCCCAGTCCAGCGGCGGCTCGTCGACCGCGTCCCATGCGCTTGCAGGGGGCACCGTCGACCGCGTCTCATACGCTTGCAGTGCAAGCGTATGAGACAATCGTCTCATACGCTTGCAGGCGCGGAATTAGAAAACGCTGTGCGCGAGGTCGCAGCCTGGATCCGCGGAGAATCGAGTTTCATACGCTTGCTGCAAGCGTATGAGACGGGCGCGCGGCGAGCTCAGGGGCCGACGCTTCGCCCGGGAACGGCCGCGAGGCGCAGTCGAACGCGCGTGTGCGTTGGTCAAGCGCGTACGACGAGCGACGCGACCGAGAATTTCGGCTGGTCGGCTCCGTCGTCGTGTCACGGACTCGTCGATGCGCTAAAGTGCGCATGGGAACAGCGTGCTGCCACGCCAAGGACAACGCATGGCAGTACAGATTCGAAAACGGAAATTCCCCAGCGGGGTGATGCACTGGCAAGCCGACATTCGCGTCCGTCTCCCCGACGGTCGCTACCACCGGGAGCGCTGCAAGGCGCCCGGCAACAGCCGCTCGCAGGCGCTCAAGTGGGCGCGGGAGCGGGAGGCGCACCTGCTGCGCTACGGTCGCCAGGGAGAGGATGGTGCCACCAGGGGACAGGACGTCCCGACCCTCGCGGAGTTCGTGCCGCGGTTTCTCGTGGAGCACGTCGAGGCCAACCGGCTCGCGCCGACGACCCGGCGGCACTACGACGTGGTCCTTCGGACACAATTGCTGCCAGTGCTCGGCGACGTCCCGCTCGACGAGATCGGGGCGAGTCACGTGCAGGTGCTCAAGCGTCGCGGGCTCAAGGCGAGCACGACCAATCAGGTGCTCGCCAAGCTCCGCTCGATCCTGCGCGTCGCCGCGCGCTGGGAGGTGGTCGAGCGGGCCCCGGAGATCACGGGGTTGCGCGAGGCGAAGCGGCAGCCGGAGTTCTACGACTTCGACGCCTACGCGCGGCTCGTGAGGTCCGCGGGTGAGCTCGGTCCCGGGTTGGTCGCGCTGGTGCGGCTGGGCGGTGACGCGGGCCTACGCCGCGGCGAGATCCGCGGGCTCCGGTGGTGCAACGCGCACCTCGATCGCGGGCAGCTGTACGTCTGTGAGAACCGCGCGATGGGCGAGGGCGTGCGCTTGCCGAAGGGCGACAAGGCGCGCTGGGTGCCGATCACGAAGCCGCTCGCGGACGCTCTCAAAGCCCTCGACAGGTCGAGTGACTGGGTGCTGCCTGGTCGAGAGGGACGCTGGCTCTCGGGTCGAGGTCTCGTCTCGCGGATGTATCGCGCCCAGGCCCGCGCGGGTCTACCTCGCAAGGGGCCGCACATCCTCCGCCATACCTTTTGCTCGCACCTGGCGATGCGCGGCGCTCATCCGGTCGTGATCCAGCGGCTGGCGGGGCACGCGAGCGCGCAGACGACGGAGGTCTACATGCACCTGACGCCGGCGGCGCTGCAGGAGGCGATCGGGAAGCTGCGCGAGGACGACGAGGGGGAGGACGAGTAGCGAGGAACGTGGCGGGAACGTCCATTTCGCGCCGCGAGAATTACATGTGATCACGGACAGATAGCTTGACCCGATCGACTTCGACAACAACCCGACCATCCTGCTCGAGAACATCCCTGACGCGCAGGGTGGTGAGTACGAGGTGCAGGTCACGCTTCCGAACATCGAGTGTGACAATTGCACGCTTCAGGTCATTCAGGTCATGACGGACAAGCCGCCTTACGGGGATGGTAATGATCTGTACTACCAGTGCGCGGACCTCGTGCTCGAGCGCTCGGGCGCGACCACCGGGGGGGAGACCACTGGGGGGGGCGAGACGACCGGGGACGGGACCACCGGGGACGCGACGACTGGGGACGCGATGACCAGCGAGTCGGGTGACGCGACGACGAGCGGGTCGGGCGGCTCGACGACGGCGGGGGACGACTCGACCGGCGCGCCCACCACGAGCGCGGGCGAAACGACGAGCGGCGGCGGCGACACGACCGGGGACTCCGAGGGGGGCCCTGGCGAGGGATCGGAGGGCGGGTGTGGGTGTCAGGCGGAGGATGGCGCCCCCGCGTGGGCGGCGACGCTGATGCTCCTGGGGCTCGGGCTCACCGGGCGACGTCGGCGTCGCGCGAGCCGCTGAGGCGCTCAGCGACTCCGCGCTGCCGCAGCGGAACGACGTTGTCGATGGGCGTCGCCGCGGCCTGGTGAGCCGCGTGCGCGCGGCTCACCGACGTGATGTTTTATATGTTCAAAGGGACATGTATTATGGACGCCGTCCGCGGCGCGCCAGCTCGCGCGGGCAGGGGGAATCATGCTGCGTTGGTCTACTAGAGTTCGGTTCTTCTCGCTGGTGTTCGCCGGCGCGTTCGCGTTCGGGGCGTGCGGCGATGACTTGATCGAGGGCACGACGGGGGCGAGCGACTCCGACGCGACGGAGGGGAGCTCGGCGACCTCCGGCATGACGACGGTCGCGACGACGGAGGGCCCGGACAGCGTGACCGAGGGCATGACGACGGAGTCGACCACGGTCGGCACGACGTTCGGGCCCGACACGGATCCGCTGACGACGACCGCGACCAGCGGGCTGCCGACCTCGGTCGGGCCCGCGACCGAGTCGAGCACGGACTCGCAGGGCACGGACACCGAGGGCACGACCGACGGGACCGCGACCGACGGCGGCACGGACACCGACGGCGGCGGCGCCTGCTGCGAGCCGCACGAAGGGCTCGGCTGCGACGACGGCGACATCGAGAGCTGCGTGTGCGAGCAGGACGCGTTCTGCTGCGAGACCGCGTGGGATGAGCTGTGCGTCGAGGAGGTCGACACCTTTGGCTGCGGCTCGTGCGGCATCATGCCCGACAGCTGCTGCGCGGCGCACATGGAGCCCGGCTGCAGCGATCCGGACGTGGCCGCGTGCGTGTGCGAGGCGATGCCGCAGTGCTGCGAGGAGTCCTGGGGGCCAGAGTGCGTCGCGGCCGTCGACATGATGCAGTGCGGCCTGTGCGAGATGGACGCGGGCGACTGCTGCGTGGAGAACGGCTCGCCGTCGTGCAACCAGCCCGACGTCGCGGGCTGCGTGTGCGAGGCGATGCCGGAGTGCTGCGAGGACGTGTGGTCGCAGGCCTGCGCCGACTCCGTGGAGATGCTCGGCTGCGGCCTGTGTGAGCAGCAGCTGGGGCCCTGCTGCGAGCCCGGCAACGGCCCGGGCTGCGAGGACGCCGACGTGGCCGCGTGCGTCTGTGATGTCGCGCCGGGCTGCTGCGAGAACGAGTGGAACGAGGTCTGCGCCGACCTGGTCGGCTTCCTCGGCTGCGGCTCGTGCAACGAGGGCGACTGCTGCGCGGCCAACGACACGCCCGGCTGCGGCGACCCGGTCGTCGAGAGCTGCGTGTGCGAGGCGGCGCCGAGCTGCTGCCAGAACCCGTGGAGCGACGCGTGCGCCGTGCTCGTCGAGCAGCTCGGCTGCGGCATGTGCGGCGGCATGATGTTCGACGGCGACTGCTGCGTCGCCAACGGCACGCCCGGCTGTGACGACGCGGATGTCACCGAGTGCGTGTGCGCGCTCGATCCGTTCTGCTGCGAGAACGAGTGGGACGACCTCTGCGCGGGCGCGGCGGTCGAGCAGTGCGGCGCGCAGTGCCCGTAGACGAGCGCTGACGCGCGGTGACGGTCGCGGGCGGTGACGCTCGCGGCCGCGCCTGTGGGAGCCCGCGTCGAGGCGCAGCCGCGGCCGCGCGCGGGCTCGTCAAGAATGACCCGCGAGCGGCGTCGCGGGATCGACGGCGCGCGCCATGTCGGCGCGCGCGGTCATCGACGCGCGCGCGCGCGTCGTCGCCACCCGGCCAGCGCGAGCAGCAGGAGCGCGAGCGTCGACGGCTCCTCGCGACCGCTCCCCTGACAGCCGCAGCCGCCTTCGCCGTCCTCGTCGGCGCCGCTGTCGCTGTCGCTGTCGCCGGCGCTGGTGCCGGCGCTGGTGCCGGCGCTGGTGTCGGAGGCCGAGGTCGCGCCGTCGGTCCCCCCGCTGGTGGTCTGGGCGTCGGTGTCACTCGCGTCGGTGTCGCCCGTGCCGCCGTCCGTGCCCGTCGTCGGATCAGGCTCCTTGGGCCAGCCGTGGTCTTGGTTCCACTGCAGCAGCAGCGCGTTGATGATCTCGGTGTTGTCGACGATCGCCTGCGGCGCGCCCATGGGCGCGATCTGCTGGACATCTTCCTCGTAGGGCATCTCGTCCTGAAACGCGGGCCATCCCTCGCCGGGCGGGATGTAGACCTCGCGCCCGTCGGGCAGCGTGACGAGCGAGTCGCCGTCGCACAGCAGCTTGCGCGTCGCGGTCCGCAGGTTGCTGACGTCGCCGAGGTCGGGGTTGGGGTGGAAGATCGGATCCTCCGTCATCTCGCCGGGCGAGATCGTCGTGTACAGGCGCGTCAGGTACGGCCACGTGTCGAGCAGCTCGGTCGCGTGCAGCCCGGGCGCGATGATCCGCGCCTCGAGGTCGCTGGCGAACGCGGCGTCGTCCCAGGCCTGCAGGTCGATCAGGTCCTGGTAGCACTCGAGGCAGCTGTAGAACTCCTCCTGCGCGACGCCGTCGGGCGTCGGGAGGTACTGCTTCAGCAGGCCCTCGATCAGCGGGTGGCGGTACTGACAGACGTCGCCGAAGCACTCGAGGAGACCCTGTTCGAACAGCGCGTCGGCGACCTGGATCGGCTCGATGCCGAGGAACACGGTGCTGTCCCACGACGGCGCGTACACGCCCGCCTGGCTCACGATCGAGCTCGCGCCCGCGAACTCGGTCACGAACGCGTGGCCCTCGGCCCCGAACGCGTCGACGGCGAGCGTGATGACCTCCTTGTAGTTCTCGGCGACGTTCGTGAGGTCGAGCCAGTCGATCTTGAGCGGGTTGACGAGCACGTGTCGGTAGTTCGCGGGCGCGACGCGGGTGTCGCCGAGGAAGAACGCGCGCACGTCCATGTCCTCGCTCGCGGCGATCTTGGTCAGCCGCAGCGGCACGCAGGGCTCGGCCGCGTCGAAGCGCAGCGTCACGGGGTGAATCTGGTCGATGCCGGCGCCCTGGGTGAGCTTGAAGGCCGCGAACAGGTAGCCCTCGTCGAGGTACTGCTGAAAGATCGGCGCGGCGTCAGGGTCCTGCTCGTACTCGTTGTCGGCCAGCCACTGCATCAGCGCCGCGACGTCCTGGGCCTGCAGCACCACGACGTCGAAGGCGCCGACGGTCTCGCTGACCACGACGTCGACGTCACCGTCCCCGTCGCCGTCGCCGTCGCCGTCGCCGTCGCCGTCGCCGTCACCGTCCCCGCAGTTTCCGCCCGGGTTGAGGGCGTACTGCGGCACGGTGCTCGAGAGCAGGTTGCTGAACAGCGGGTCCGAGCCGACGCCGAACTCCGGCGTCGACTGCAGCGGGATGACCCAGGCGAACTTCTCGGCGTTGGTCTCGGGGTCGTACTGGATCCGGATGTGGGCCTCGACGGCCTGCCCGTCGACGACGAACAGGATGCTCTCGCCGGTCTGGTCGACCGGCGTGGCGCCGGGGAAGTTGTCGCAGAAGGTGCCGCCGCAGGCGGTCACGGGCTGCGGGCGCGTGAGCCCGACGGTTGCGGCGAGCAGCCCGGGGAGCACGAGGGCGAGGGCGCGGATCGAAGCGCGTTGCATGGTGAACTCCAAAGTAAGGGATGAGTCGAAGCGCAAGAGCAAGCGCGATGGATGTCGCTGCAAGAACTGTACACGCTCACCGCGCCGGGCCGCGTCGAGCTCTCTCGAGGTGACGAGGTGTGGGAGACTCGATCGCGGGCCGAGGCGTCTGTCGTCGTGTGCGTCGTCGCGTGCGTCGCGTGCGTCGCGTGCGTGTCTCGTGCGCGCGATGATGTCGGCGACGCGCGGGTCGTCTCGAGCTCGACGGACGGGTGGAAATTCTCCGCGGAGCTGCGGAGTCGTCCTCGCGTCCGCGCGGCGCCGCGTCTAACACCGGGCGCTTCAGACAGGTGTCTTCAGTCCGCCGCCAGCGCTCGAAATCGACAGCGTGGCGATCTCGCGCGCGGGGCCGCGGCCGCGGAAGCGCGACGCGAGCCCCGTTCGCGGACGAGCGGCGGCGGCGGGTCTTCGGGCCCACGAGCTGCGGGATACTGCGGGGCATGCAGGACGACGCGACCTTCCGGGCGACGTTTCGCGAATTCGCCGGCGCCGACGGGACCCTCGATCAGCGGGCGTTTCGCCGGCTCGCCGGGCGCCTCGGCTGCCCGCGCACGGCAACGCAGCTCGACGGCGACTTCGAGGCGCTCGAGCGCGACGAGGCCGGCCGGCTCGGCATCTTCCAGTTCGCGCGCTGGTGGGAGGTGCGCCGCGCCTTCGATCGCTTTGATCGCGACGGCAGCGGGACCATCGACCTCGCCGAGTTCCGCCGGCTGGTCGCCGAGCTCGGCAGCGAGAAGCCGCCGGCGGCGGTCGAGGCCGACTTCGACGCGCTCGACGCCGACGAGGACGGCCTGCTGGGCTACTACGAGTTCGCGCAGTGGTGGCGGGTGCGCAACGCCTTCGACACCATCGACGCCGATCGCGACGGCACCATCAACCTCGTGGAGTTCCGCCAGCTGGTCGCCGAGCTCGGGAGCCTGCGCGGGCCGGCGCAGATCGAGGCGGACTTCAACTCGATCGACCGCGACGGCGGCGGGCTGCTCGAGTTCGCCGAGTTCGCCCACTGGTGGACGGCGCGCAGCGCCTTCGACCGCACCGACCGGGACCGCCGCGGCGTCATCGATCGCCTCGAGTTCCGCCACCTCATGAAGCAGCTCGGCCGCGAGCGCGAGGAGCCCGAACTCGACGCCGACTTCGAGACCGCGCGCGGCGAGGGCGGGCTGCTCGAGTTCACGGCCTTCGAGCGCTGGTGGAAGATCCGCCAGGCCTTCGACCTCCACGACGCCGATCACAACGGCTCGATCGACCTGGTCGAGTTCCGCGCGCTCGTGGGGCGCCTGCAGCTGCCGACGACGCCGGCGGAGGTCGAGGCCGAGTTCGACGCCTTCGACCTCAACGAGAACGGGCTGCTCGAGTTCCCCGAGTTCGCGCGCTGGTGGGCGCTGCAGCGCGGCGCGGGCTCGCCGGTGTGAGCGCGTTCATCGACGCGGACGGTGGATCGCGAGCGGCGGCGCGGCGCGGGCGAAGCACGCCGATGATGACGAGGAGCGCGAGCGCGACGATCGACCCACGCCCGTCGCGCGTGACCGTGCAGCCGCCGCAGCCGGCGAGGTCGACGTCGGTCACCGCGTGGTCGACGACCCAGGCTTCCCCGTCGAGCGCGAACGCGACGCTCACGAGCTCGCGATCCGCGGCGATCGTGAGCACGGGGTCCTCGATCGCCCGAGCTACCTCGAGGCCGTGCTCTCGGGCGAAGCTGTAGACCCCGGGGCGCGCGACGAGATACGGCTGCGGCGGGCAGCCGACCGAGCGCGCGCGCTTCTCGGCGGTCTCGTCGAGGTAGTCGTGGACGTCCGCGGTCGGCTCGATCTCTGACTCGATCACGTAGACCAGCCCGCTCGATCGGTCGTCGGGCGTCTCGCCCTCCCACGCGAGCACGCCGCCCTCGGAGATCGCGACGAGCTCGCGCAGCGAGATGAGCTCGACGGGCGCGCTCGCCTCGCGCTGCCCGTCGCGGGTCGCGGCGAGGAACTCGAGCTCGATCCGCTCGCCGATCGGATCGCAGGTCGTCGCGTCGACGCGCGGGCTCGCCAGGCCCAGGGGCGACGCGACGACGACCGCCGCGATCAGGCCCCCGAGTGCGCTGCGATGTCCCACCAGGTCCAGGGTATTACAAACGCGCGGCGCGGCGCGGCGTGGCGCTCAAGCGCTCACGCGAGTCGGGAGCGCGTCACGTAGACCGGGCTCGCCCAGGCCATGTGCCCGTCGACCTGGATGGCCTTGACCCACAGCGGCGCCGTCTCGCCCGCGCCCAGCGTCGAGAGCTCGACCTCGCGCTCGAATTCCACGTGGCGCGCCGTGGGCTGCTCGGGGTAGCGGCGCGCGCTCGCGCGGAGGTCGAGGCCGCCGAGCTCCACGGCGCGCTCCTCGTCCCCGAGCTCGGCGAGCTCGACCGTCAGCTCCCCCAGCGGCGTGCGCAGCGAGAGCCGCCCGCGGCTCGCGTCGTCGAGCCAGAGGTCGAGGCCGTCGACGTCGCCGGTGGTGCGCGAGCGGAACTCGAGCTCGCGCGCGGCCGCGCGGGTGATGCCGTCGGCCGGCGAGTCGAAGGCGACCGCGCGCGCGTCCGTGATCACGGGGCCGCCGGTCAGCTCGACGCGGCCGTCCCAGCAGGCCCGACGTCCGCGCCCGCGGATCCGCGCGCCGCCCCACATCAGGCGCAGGCGCCTCGAGCCGCGCAGCTCGGCGAACGCGGGCGGGCGCAGCGCGGCGAGGCGCTCGCGCCCGCGGTGCAGCTCGAGCGCCTCGATCGGCGCGTCGCCGCGGACCGACGCGCGCACCCGTACGGCGCCTGACCGCTCGAGCAGGCTGCCCATGGGCTCGTCGTCGACGGTGAAGCGCAGGTCGATCCGCGGCCCCGTGGTCCCGTAGCAGCGGCGCGCGCGGAGGGCCTCGAACACCGCGGCGCGCGTCAGCGACTCGGCGAGGATGCAGGTCAGCCCGCCGTAGATGCCGAACTGCCCGGCGCCGGGGCCCTCGGCGCCCGGTCGGCCCTTGTGCCCGTCGCTGTTACACATCACGCCGACGCGGTAGCCGCGTTCGAAGGCGTCCCACAGCAGCCACTCGAACACGCCCCAGCACGAGCAGACCTCGACGAGGCGCTCGACCTGGTCGTCGAAGTGCTCGCGGATGTCGGCGTAGCGCCCGCCGCAGTGGGCGGCGACCACGACCTTGTCCAGCGGCACGGCGGCGCGCAGGCGCGCGACGAGGGCGTCGGCGGGGTGCGCGGGCGTCCGGTCGTCCTCCTCGATCTCGAGGGTCTGCCAGTGGCTCGAGCGCAGGATCGGCAGGCCCTCCTCTTGGTACATGACGTTACGGTCACCTCCCGCGGGGGTGTTCGCCGACCACTCGTAGCCCGGCAGCACGACGAAGCGCCCGTCCTCGTGGAACTCGCGCGTGACCTGGTTCAGGCGCCGCCAGTCGTCGTCGGTCATCTGGAAGTCGTTGCCCTGGTGCGACATCACGTCGAGGCGGGCGTGGTCGCGGCCGAACGCGAAGTACTCGCGCTCGCTGCCGGTGCCGACGGTCGCGTCGGACTGCGCGTGCAGGTCGGCCCAGTAGGCGCCGTGGCGCGGGCGCGATGCCGCGTCGGTGAGCGTCAGCGGGTTGCCGACGTACCGGGCGCCGCGCCAGCTCGCGACGACGCGCCCGCTGCCCGGCCCCCCGACGAGCAGTCGGCGGCCGTCGATCGCCCCGGCGGGCTCGCCCTCCCATGTGAGCGTGATGTCCTCGGGGGCAGGTGTTGGGTTGCCCCAGCGGTCCTCGCCCTTGACGAAGATCTCGACCGCCTCGCCGGCGAGCCCGAGCGTCGGCGTGAGCACGACCAGGCGCGTCGGCGGCCCGGCGACGATCGGGACCGCCGGCGAGGAGGGCAGGCGGCGCACGAGGCAGGCGTTGGTCGGGTCGACGAGCAGGCGAAATTCGTGGGCTGACTCGATGAACGACTGGGCGCGGATGCCCGGCGAGCCCCCGCTGCGGTCGCCGAGCGTGATCGTCACGGTGTCGCCGGGCGCGAGGCAGCCGTCGTAGACGTCGATCACGACGCACTTCATCCACGGGCGGACGTGGGCCTTGGGGTCGTAGCGCGCGCGCAGCTTGGCGTCGCCGGTGGTGCGCACGGTCGTGTACGCGGGCGCGCGCGGGTCGTCGAATTGCGGGCGCTCCCAGTCCCCGGCGAAGCGGCGCGCGAGCTTGATGGTGCCGCCCTCGTCGACGCCGTAGGAGCCGACGGTGTAGGTCAGCGTCCACTCGCCGACGGCGCCCGCGACGATCGGGCCTGGGGGCGAGAGGGTGACGCGGCCGAGCCGGGACTCCCAGTGTTCAGGCAGGTAGTCGTTGTCTCGCATGCTCTCGCTCCTCTCGACGCGGCGGCGGGCCCTCGGCCCTGGGGCGGCGACGCGGGCCCGTGGGCCTCAAGAGCGTCGCGCTCCGCGGTCACCATAACGAACATCGTCGCGCTCTCGCCAGCCGCGCGACGGCGGCGGTCGATCGCGATCGCGCGACGCGGCGTCACGACGCCGCCGGCGACGACCCGCGAGCGCGCGAGCGTCCTCGCCGCGCGACGAGCCGCGCTAGGCTAGGAGCCGGCGGTCTTCGTGCGGTGTTCGACGTAGCCGGCCACGATCGCGTCGTAGACCCAGCCGCCAAACACCACGCGCCCGCGGTGGTTGAGGTGCTTGAGGTCGCCTGCGGCCTGCGGCGGCTTCATGCGCAGCCACTTCTTGAGGCTGCCCGCGCCGCCCATCGCCTTGTAGGTGTCGAAGAACGCGCAGCCGGTCTGCAGCGCCGCCGCGCGCTGGGCCTCGACGATGGTCTCGACGTGCTCGGGGAGGATCGTGAAGGTCAGCGACTTGCCGCGATCGGTGATGCCGATGATCAGGCAGGCGGCCTCGGGCTTGCCCGCGCGCACGCGCTCGATCACCTGCACGTACTCGTCCTTGTACTGCTCGCCGCTGAGCTTCTTGTTGGCGACGCGGCGCAGGTCGTTGCCGCCGTAGGTGAACGCGATCAGGTCGGGGTCGCGGTGCTTTATCTGACCGGCGATGTGCTCGGGGTCGAGGCCGAGCAGGCGCTTGGTGAACGAGCCCAGCATGCTGAACTGATCCCAGACGAGCCCGGGGCCGTCGGTCTCGAGCAGCACGCCGTAGGCGCGCACGCGCCCGCCGCCCTTGGCCTTGACCTCGATCTTGTGCGGGCCCTGCTCGACGTCGATCTCGTGGTAGCGGTCGGCGAGCTCGTCGGCGCGGGTCTCGAGCACCACCGGCTCGTCGTTGTCGACGCGCAGCGAGAGCTTCCCGCCCTGGGGGTTGTCGGTGTACCAGAGCTCGAAGCGCGACACCTCGTCGCCGAGCTCGTGCTTGCGCGTCTCGATGAGCGTGCGCGCGCCGCCGTCGGACCAGAAGGTCGTGCCGCCGAGGCCGTAGTGACCGTCCTTCTTGCACAGGTAGGCGATGTAGCAGTGGTCCCAGCCGCTCGCGGTCAGCTTGACCCAGCGGTGGATGTAGTTCGGCATGTAGCGCTGCAGCAGCACGAGGCCGGCCCCGCCGTCGCCGAAGCGCGTCTGGAACTTCTCGCGCAGGATCCCCGGGAGGTCGTCGCTGCCGATCATCGAGGCGCCGAGGTGGACGACGCGGACGATCGGCTTGTCGAGCTTCGCCCCGCTCGCGCGCGCGTCATCGATCTCGGCGAGGCGATCGAAGAACGGCGCCATGGTCGCGACGTTCTCGAGCGGCTGGTGCGGCGTGATCCGGTCCTCCTCGCGCGGCTGCCAGGCGGGCTTGGGGGGCTCTGCGGGCTTGGGCGGCTCCTCGGGCGTCGTCGACTCGGGCTCGGGTTCGGGCGTCGCCTCGGGGCTCGAGCTGTCGTCGTGCGCGAGCGCGGCCGCGCCGGAGTCGGAGTCCGGGCCCTTGCTCTCCTCGTTGTTCGTCGCGCAGGCGCACACGAGCGCGGCGACAAGGGGGAGGGCGGTCGCCAAGGCGCCCCGAGGCATCGTTCGCGTCATCCTTCGCGTAAACCTTCGCGCTAACCTTCGCGTCAACATTCGCGTCAACTTTCGCGGGGACCCGGCGTCCATGCCCGGTCTTACGACTTCGTCTTTGGCTTGCCGCGCTTCATGCGGTTGAGCATCAGCCCCAGCTCGTAGCGGCGGCGGGCGTCCTCGTCGCTCTCGCCCGCGCGCGCCTCGATGACGGGGACGGGCTCATAGCCGAGGCGCTCCAGCGTCGGGTTGCACAGCGCGGCGAGCTTGCTGCGCACGGGCAGCGGCAGCCCGCGCCAGCGCGCGACGCTGGAGCTGTCGATGGTCGCGCGCCCGTAGGTCTTCCAGTCGCCGAAGCCGACGCCGCCGGTCCCGCCGAGGGCGCGCTCGATCAGCCCGTCGTCCCAGGGCTCTCCCAGGAAGTCGAGCACGCCGCGCAGCGTGCCCTCGGGGTCGCGGGTGAGGTCCTCGTAGCGGATCGCCAGGGCGTGCTCGTCGTCCTCGACGAGCTGCGCGAGCGCGCCGGCGCTGTCGATCCAGGCGCGCGCGAAGGCCTCGAGCGGCTCGGGGTACTGGCGGATGTAGCGGTGCAGCTCGTCGACGTAGCCGCCGGTCTTCTGCACCAGCTCCTCGAGGCTGAGCGCGACGTCGAGGCCGTGGCGGTGGATGCAGACGAAGCGCACGTGGCCCTGGCACAGGCGACGGATCGCCGGCACGTGGAAGGCGTTGAAGGCGGTCTTCTCGGCCCAGCGCGGCTTGCCCTGGGCGCGCGCGTGGTCGCGCAGGAAGCCGAAGGTGAACTCGCGCAGGCGCCCGAGCACCTCGCCCTGGTCGAAGCCGGCGTAGCCGAGCCCGAGCAGCACGCCGATGCGCAGGCCGTGGGCGAAGGTCTCCTCGTGGAGGAACCGGGCGGCGGCGCCGAGCAGGAAGGTCTCGGGCGGGCAGGCGATGGATGCGTGGGCGTCGAGCAGGCGTCGCAGCAGCGTCGTGCCCGAGCGCGGGGCGCCGAGGATCACGATCCCGGGGGCTTCGCCTGTCGCGCTATCTGTCACGCCGTCTGTCACGCCGTCTGTCACGCCGCCTGTCACCCTGGTCCTACCGCTTCTTGAGCTCGACGAAGCGCAGGATCCCGTTGACCGTATCGAGGTGGTCGAGGTCGATGTCCTCGGGGCCGAGCCGGGTGCCGGTGTACTTCTCGAGGAACATCAGCAGCTCGATCATGGCGAAGGAGTCGATGACCCCCGAGGAGAACAGCTCCTCGTCGTCCTTGATGCTGTCGAGGTCCGCGCGGGCGTGCTGCGCGAGGAAGCCCTTGAGTTCGGTTTTTGTGAGCGCGGTGGCCATGGTGGAGTCGCGGGGGCAAGGGCGAGCGCGGGGCCAGCCCGGCTCACTGTAACGTACGCGCCAGGGCGTTGCGGTCGATCTTGCCGTTGTTGTTGAGCGGGAACGCGTCGATCACGCGAACTTGCCTGGGGACCATGTATCGCGGGAGGTGCTGCGCGAGGCGGCGCTGCAGCGCGCCGACGTCGAGGGCCGCGCCGGGTCCCGGGGCCAGGAACGCGACGATGCCCTCGGCGCCGCCGCTCGTGGTCGTGGGCCAGCCGATCGCCACGGCCGCGTCGACGCCGGCCTCGCGCCGCAGGACCGCCTCGACCTCGCCGAGCTCGACACGGTAGCCGCGGATCTTGATCTGATGGTCGAGGCGCCCGAGGAACTCGATGGGCGCGCTGGGCTGAGACGGCCGGCGCGCGCGGTCGCCTGTGCGGTAAAAGATCTCCGACTCGCCGGGGGGGACGACGAAGGCGGCGCGCGTGCGCTCGGGGTCATCCCAGTAGCCCAGCGCCACCTGCGGGCCTGACATCAGCAGCTCGCCCGCTTCGCCCGGCTCGACCTCTCGCAGCGTGTCGGGGTCGGCGACGCGGGCCCGCATGCCGGGGAAGGGCGCGCCGATCGGCACGACGCCGTCGGGCGCCCGCGCGGCGATGTCGGCGCCGAAGCCGTAGGTGGTGCAGGCCAGCGTCACCTCGGTCGGGCCGTAGATGTTCTCGTGGCGCGCGTTCGGGGCCGCGAGCGCCCACGCCTCGGCGACCGGGGTCGTCAGCGCCTCGCCGCAGAACAGCGAGACGCGCAGCCCGGGGAAGCCGCCGGGCTCGAGCGTGCGCGTCTCCTTCATCAGGAGCGCCGTCGACGGCACCGAGAACCACACGCTCAGGCGCGAGTCGACGACGTAGCGCGCGGGCAGCATGCGCTGCCGCGGGTCCGGGCAGCACAGCGTGCCGCCGGCGCTCCAGGCCGCGAACATGTCGAACAGCGAGAGGTCGAAGGTGACCTCGAACAGGTGCGAGAAGCGATCGGCGGCCGTCAGCGCGTAGCGCTCGGTCACGACCTCGAGGAAGCGCAGGATGTTGCGGTGCGCGACCATGACGCCCTTGGGCTGCCCGGTGCTGCCCGAGGTGAACAGCAGGTAGGCGATGTCGTCGGGGGTCACCGCGGGGGGGCGCCAGTCCTCGGCGGGCGCGAGGTCCCCGGGGCCGAGCACGCGGTGCTGCGGGAACGCGTCCGGGTCGGGGAGGGCGCGCTCGTCGAGGCACAGCACGAGCAGCGGCCACGGGGCGCTCGCGAGCACCTCGGGCAGCACCCGTCGCGCGCCGCCGTCGACGATCAGCGCGCGGGCGCGCGCGCGCTCGATCATCACGAGCAGGCGCGCCGCCGGGTAGCTGGGCAGCATCGGCACGTAGCCGTGCCCGGAGCACAGCGCGCCGAGGATCCCGGCGAAGCCGGCGGCGCTGCGCTGCCCGAGCACGCAGGTCAGCGGCGCGCCCTCGCCCGCGCGGTGAGCCGTGAGCGTCGCGGCCACGCGCTGCGCGTAGGCGCGCAGCTCGGCGTAGGTGAGCCGCGCGCCGTCGACCTCGAGCGCGACGTGCTCGGGGGCGCGCGCCGCCGACCGTAGAAACCCGCCCGCGAGGCCAAGGTAGCCGCTGTCGTTCGTCATCGTGTCTCCGTGATCGTCCTGCCGCCGCCGTCAGCCCTCGGCGGTCCGCGGCTCGGGCTCCGGGGTGTCCCCGTCGTCCGCGGGGTCCTCGTCGGGGTCAACTTCGCGGTCAACTTCGCCGTCAACTTCGCGGTCAACCTCGCCGTCGTCGACCGCGCCGCCGCCGGCGTCGTCGTCGGCCGCGTCGTCGTCGGCCACGTCGTCGTCGGCCGCGTCGTCCACGACCGCGTCGTCGTCGACCGCGTCCTCCACGACCGCGTCGGCGGTGGCATTGCTGTCCTCGGGGTCGTCTCGATCGCTCGCGCGATCGGGCGCCGCCGTCACCGCCCGCGGCGCGCCGTCGGTGCGCCGCCGGTAGGCGACGTACTCCTGCAGCAGCGCGCGGTAGACCAGCTCGCCGATGACCTGGTGACCCTTGGACGTCGCGTGCGAGAGGTCGCCGCCGATCAGCTTCGGCTTGCGCTTGTACCAGCGCCCCGCCGAGCCCGGGCCGCCCATGGCCGCGAGCGTGTCGAAGAACGCGCAGCCCATGGACTTCGCGACCTCGCGCTGGGCCTCGACCATCAGCGGGACCACCGGGCGCGAGACGATGCGCGCGCCCTTGCGCTCGCCGTGGTCGAGCGGCGCCATGACGATGCAGTCCATCTCGGGGCGCGCGCGCCGGAACTTCTGCACCACCGCGCGGTACTCGTCGGCGTAGTCCTCCATGGTGACGCGGCGGATCATGTCGTTGCCGCCGAAGGTGAAGACCGCGAGGTTGGGCTGGCGGCGCTCGAGCTGGACGCGCAGGTGGTCCTCGTCGAGCTCGCCGAGCCGCTTGGTGAACGCGCCGACCAGCGCGAGGCTGTCCCACACGACGCCCGGCACGTCGCGCTCCAGGGTCACGCCGTACACGCGCACGGCGCCGCCGCCGGCGGCCCGGACCTCGAGCTCGTGGTAGCCGTCCTCGACGTCGACGCGGTACCAGCGGTCCTCGAGCGCGTCGGCGGCCGTCTCGATGACCTCGCGCTCGCCGCGATCGACCCGCACGCGCAGGTCGCCGCCGCCGGGCTGGGCCGCGTACCACAGCTCGAAGCGAGACACCCGCCCCGAGCTGCGCGTCTTGTGGGGCGCGAAGCTGCTCTGGGCGCCGCCCTTGGAGCGCGAGGTGACGCCGCCGAGCCCGTAGTGACCGTCATCGCGGCACTTGAAGATGATGAAGCAGTTGCCCCACTTCTTGTTCTCCTTGAACTCGACCTCGCGGTGCCGGTACGAGGTGTTGGGCTGCGAGATGACGTGGAAGCCGTGGCCGCTGTCGCCGAAGCGCGTCTGCATGCGCCGGCGGATCGCGCCCGGGATGCCGTCGATGCCGATGGCGGAGTCGCCCCAGTGGACGACGCGCGTGACCGCGTCCTTGAGCGAGCCGTCGGTGCGCGCGAGCGCGGCGTAGAAGTTGTCGAGCTCGTCGCCGGTGAACAGCTCGAGGGGCTGCACGGCCGGCTTGTCGTCGCCCTCGCGGGGGACGTAGGCCGGCAGCGCGTCGCCGGGGTCGAGCTCGCGCACGGGCGGATCAGCGGCGGTGACGGGCGGCGGCGGATCGTCGGCGGCGAGCACCTCGGCGGCGAGGGAGTCCACCTCGGCGACGTGCTCCTGGGCCTCGACGTTGGCCCGCTCAAACGGACGTCCGACGAGGTTCCAAAACGGCGCCGGGTCGCCGGGCTTCCACGGGCGCGCGAACTCGAGGGCGGGCACGGCGTACAGGGCGACGAGCGCGAGCGCGGAGACGATCATCGCCGGGCCGACGCTGCCGGTGGTGGACCAGCGCGGGCGATCGCGGGGCGCGTCGGGGGCCGGTTCGGGCGCGGGCGCGGCGCTCGTGTCGGCGCGCTCGGAGGGCGGCTCGGGCGTGGAGGTCTGTTCGGGCGCGGCGTCGACCGCGTCGACCGCGACGACCGCGTCGACCGCGTCGACCTCGTCGAGATCCTCCAATTCCTCGAGCTCGTCGACCTCGTCGACCTCGTCGACCTCGT
>JACKDW010000004.1 GCA_020633295.1 Myxococcales bacterium
GTCATAATGCTGCGGATGCGTCGTCGGCGCGGACGTCCCGCTGGCTCGAATGAGAACGTTGCCGATCTGGTCCGAAACGTCTGTCTGCTAGCTGGCCAACACGGCGGTCGTCGTCGCTCACAGGCTTCGTGCGTGACGAGCGCGTCGGGCTGTTCGATGTTCGGTGACACATCTCCGGGTCGCTGGTGTTCAGACTCGTGAGCGTCGCTGAACCTGCCGACAGGTCTCGCGCTCCGTCGAGACCATGCGTTCGCAAATACCCTTTGCCCTGCTGTGGCTGACCATTCTCATCGTCGTGGCGGTCAGCGCGGTCGTCGGGATCGGATGTGACCCTGAGTCGTCCGAGCCTGACGCGGAGCTTGAGCTGCGTGCGGCGTGGCGTCCGCTTGTTACCGCAGACGGGTGGGAGGAGCTACGCGCCGACGCGGACCCGCTCCCAGAGCATCGGCCGGCGGAGGTCGTTTGCTCGCGTCTCGGGTGGTACGCGGAGACCGACGGGCTCGAGGTCGACACATCGGCGTGTAACTACCTGGCGGTCGAGCACGCGTCGCTCGAGGCGCTTCGGCCCGGTGACGTCGTGCGGGTCGAGCTCTGGTGGCAAAGCCTAATCAGCTTGGAGCCGGCTGAGGGGCACTTAGCCGTTTGGCTTGATGGTCAGCTTCTATGGGAGGAGCGCGTGGCGATCCCCGGGTACGCGGACGCGCGCGACGTACGGGTGCCGATTACGCGTTTCGTCCCAGCTGGCGCTCCGGTCATCTTCCATCTTCATAACCATGGGACCAACACGTGGCGGCTCCGCGGGCTGTCCGTGCTGGATGTCGAACTCGCCGCGGATGAGTAGCGGGCGCGGATGCAGCGCTCGTACGCAGGAGTGAACCGATGTACGTATTTCAAGATCGACTTCAACGGTGGGCGCGATCACGGCGCTGGGTATCAACGGGCGCGCTGCTCGGGTGCTTCGCGCTCCTCGGGGCGTGCGGTGATGACGGGGCAGGGACCGAGACCGACAGCGGAAATTCGAGCGAGAGCGGCGAGAGCGGCGATCCGAGCGCGGGCACGGGGGAGCCGGCTGGGCTGACCTATTGGCAAGATGTTGCGCCAATCTATTTTGAGCGCTGCGCTGGTTGTCATACCGAGGGAGGGATCGCGCCGTTCCGGCTCGACACCTATCAGGATGCGGCCACGTGGGCGGAGGCTTCGCGCGCCGCGACGCAGGCGCGGACGATGCCGCCGTGGCTCGTGACCGACGACGGCTCGTGCGGGAGCTTTCGAGACTCGCGCGCGTTGTCGCAGGACGAGATCGACACGATCTCGTCGTGGATCGACGACGGGGCGATCGAGGGCGAGCCGCGCGATGACCTTCAGATCCCGGTAGTCGACGCGCTGAAGGGGGGCGAGACGTACACGACGCCGACCTTCTTCCCAGAGCCGGAGGGGGGGCTGTTCGCCGAGTTCGATGAGTATCGCTGCTTCCTGATCGACCCCGATCTCGAGCGAGACGTGTACCTGACGGCGTACGACGTGATGCCGGGGAATCCCGCGCTCGTGCACCACGTGCTGGCGATGCCGGTTGATCCCAACCTCGACGTAGGAGGCGGCCAGACGAACCTCGACGTGATCGAGGCGCTCGACGCCGAGTCGCCTGATCGTGACGGGTGGCCGTGCTTCGGCGTCGCGGGCGACGGCGTTGAGGTCGACGGGATCCCGATCACGTGGGCGCCTGGGCAGGGGGTCGTGAGCTTCCCGGAGGGCACCGGCTTTCGCGTCAAGCAGGATGACCTCCTGGTCGTGCAGATCCACTACAACATGGCGAGCCCGGAGGTGCTGGGGCAGTCCGACTCGTCGTCGGTGCGGATGCGCTTCGCGGACTCGGTCGAGCGCGAGGGCTTCTTTGAGCTCCCGGACGGCTTCCTCGACACCCTGTTCAGCGGCGATCCGGCGTCGCTGCCAGCGGGTCAGAGCTCGGTGAAGTTCACGTGGGACATGCAGCTCGACGGCTACCTGGAGTGGCTCAATATCGACTCGCTCGACGTCTACGGGGTGTTCCCGCACATGCACGAGTTCGGGCGCAAGATCCAGATGACCGTCGACCACGGTGATGGGCAGGGACCGCAGTGCGCGGCGGATGTCCAGCGCTGGGACTTCGACTGGCAGCTGTACTATTTCTACGAGGAGCCGCTCACGCTCGGCCCGGGGTCGTCGATCGAGGTGACCTGCGACTTCAACACGGAGGGCATGGACGAGCCGCTGTGGCCGGGCTGGGGCACGTATAACGAGATGTGCCTGATGGGCCTGTTCCTCGTGCCCTGAGCGCGTGCTGGGATCGAGCGCCCGCCCGCAGTGACGCGGCGGGCGCTCGGCTGTTGTTACTCGGACTCGGGGCGACGCCAATTCTTGCGGCCGACCCGGGCGACGATCTTCTGGTATCCGGTGGGCAGCAAGCGCTGGATCTTGTCGATGAGCTTCGCGTCGGCGCCGACGAGCACGCGCGGCGCGTTGCGCCTGACGGCCCGGACGATCGCGCGCGCGCACGCGTCAGGGGTCGTGCGGGCCAGCGTCTTCTCGAACTGGTCGATGGTCTCCTGCTCGCCGCCGGCGAGATCGGCGGGGCGTCGTCGCGAGGCGCGCGCGATGTTCGTCTTGATGCCGCCCGGGTGCACGCAGGTCACGCCGATCGGCAGGCCGTCGAGCTGGAGCTCGATGCGCAGCGCCTCGGTGTAGCCGCGGACGGCGAATTTCGTCGCGTTGTAGGTGCCGTTGAGCGGCGCGGCGATGATGCCGAAGACGCTCGAGATGTTGACGATGTGGGCCTCGTCTTGCTGGGCGAGGATCGGCAGGAACGCCCGGGTGCCGTGGACGACGCCCCAGAAGTTGATGTTCATGAGCCAGTGGAAGTCGTCGTAGTCGACGCGCCGGAGGCTCGCCATGACCGCGACGCCGGCGTTGTTGAAGATCATGTGCGCGGCGCCGTGCTCACGCTCGACCTCGGAGGCCCAGGCCTCGACGGCCTCGCGATCCGCGACGTCGACGCGCCGCGTGCTGACGCGCACGCCCGAGGCCTCGAGCGCGCGGGCGGTCTCGCTGAGCCCGTCCTCGTTGACGTCGGAGAGCGCGAGGTTGCACCCGTGCTCGGCGAGCACGCTAGCGAGCGCGCGGCCGATCCCTGATCCGGCGCCGGTGATGGCGGCGACTCGACCCTGTAGCCTCTTCATGGCGGGCACGATACCCGCCGCGGGTCGCGTACGCGAGGTCGCGCGCTCAGTCCCAGCGTATCCCCTGGGCCAGCGGCAGCGCGCGCGAGCCGTTGACCGTGCAGGTCTGCCGGCGCATGTAGGCCTTCCACGCGTCGCTGCCCGCCTCTCGTCCGCCGCCCGTCGCTTTCTCGCCTCCGAACGCGCCGCCGATCTCGGCGCCGCTGGTCCCGAGGTTGACGTTGGCGATGCCGCAGTCGCTGCCCGCCGGGCTCCAGAAGCGCTCGACGGCGCGCACGCTGTCGCTGAACAGCGCGCTCGAGAGGCCCTGCTCGACGCGGTTGTTCCACTCGATCGCCGACTCGATCGCGCCGTCGTCGAAGCGCTTGATGTAGAGGATCGGCGCGAAGGTCTCGGTGTCGATCGGCGGGAAGTCGCGCGCGTCGGGGACGCGCGCGAGGGTCGGCTGTACGAAGTAACCGGGTCGATCGAGCAGCTCGCCGCCCGCGAGGAGCTCGCCGCCGTGCGCGCGGATCTCTTCGATCGTCGCGGCGAAGCGCGCACACGCGGCGCCGTCGATCAGCGGGCCGACGAGGGTCTCGGGATCGCGGGGGTCGCCGACGCGCCCCTGCAGCTGGCGGTAGGCGGCGACGAGGCGCTCGGTGAGCGCGCCCGCGACGGTGCGCTCGACGAACAGCCGGCGCGTGGTCGTGCAGCGCTGTCCGGCCGTGCCGGCCGCGCCGAACACGATCGCGCGCGCGGCGAGCTCGAGGTCGGCGGTCGCGTCGACGATGATCGCGTTGTTGCCCCCGAGCTCGAGCAGCGAGCGTCCGAGCCGCGCGGCGACGCGCGGCGCGACCGCGCGGCCCATGGCGCACGATCCCGTCGCGCTGACGAGGGGGAGGCGAGGATCGTCGACGAGCGCGGTCGTGACGGGATCATCAGGGCCGATGACGAGCTGCAGCGCGTCGCCGAGGCCGGCGTCGGCGAGCACCGGCTGCAGGAGCTGGTGCGTGGCGAGGGCGCAGAGCGGGGCCTTGAGGCTGGGTTTCCAGACCACGGGGTCGCCGCAGACGAGCGCGATGGCGGCGTTCCACGACCACACGGCGACGGGGAAGTTGAAGGCGCTGATGCACAGGACCGGGCCCAGCGGCAGCCACTGCTCGAACATGCGGTGACCTGGGCGCTCCGAGAGCATCGTGCGGCCGCCGAGCGAGCGCGAGAGGCCGACGGCGAAGTCGCAGATGTCGATCATCTCCTGGACCTCGCCGCGCGCCTCCTCGATGCACTTGCCGACCTCGGCGCAGACGATCCGCGCGAGCGCATCCTTGTGCTCACGCAGCCGGTTGCCCATGCGGCGCACGAGCTCGCCGCGGGCGGGGCCTGGCTCGAGGCGCAGCCGCGTGAACGCGTCGCAGGCCGCGGTGACCTTGGCGCGCGCGCGCTCGATCGTGTCGAGGGGGAGGCGCGCGAGCGCGACGCCGCGCGACGGATCTTCGCTGACCAGGCCGCCCGTGTGCGGGGGCGCGGGCGGGGGGAGGTCGAGCGCCGCGAAGAGCTCGACGAGCTCGTCCGAGACGCCTTCTCGTGGGGTCGCCATGGGCGTCCATAGCATTCTTCGCGCGCCGGCTCTGACTCGTGAACGACGCGCTCGCGTGGGCTACGCGGGCGGTCGCTGAGGAATCACACGCGTCTGCGCGCGCGCGATGTTGCGCGAACGTGAACGTCTCGACGCGCGCCCGAGACAAGTGTGCGGGAAACCGCTGCCGAGGGCTCCCGATGAACCAGAAGCGTGATTCTGTCCTGAGAACGATGATTCTGCTCCCGCTGCTGCTGGCGCTCGCGCCCGCCTGCGGCGATGACAACAGCGGCGGCGAGACCGACGGCGGGACCTCCGATGGGGACGACACCGTGTCGGCGTCGACGGATCCGGCGAGCGGCACGATGTCGACTCCGGGCGACGGCGACGGCGACGGCGACGGCGACGGCGACGGCGACGGCGACGGCGACGGCGACGGCGATGGCGACGGGGATGGCGATGGCGACGGGGATGGCGATGGCGATGGTGACGGGGATGGCGACGGTGACGGTGACGGCGACGGTGACGGCGACGGTGACGGCGACGGTGACGGCGAGCTGACGCTGGCGCTCTGCGGCTCCTACTCCGCGGGCGTGTTCGACGGCGGCGCCGCCGAGATCGTGGCCTATGACCCGGAGGGGATGAAGCTGTTCGTCGTCAACGGTGACGCGGTGGGGCTCGACAT
Source organism: Myxococcales bacterium (assembly GCA_020633295.1). GTDB lineage: Bacteria > Myxococcota_A > Polyangia > Nannocystales > Nannocystaceae > JACKDW01. The sequence goes on from JACKDW010000004.1 coordinate 5,456, forward strand.
CCTCGACATCAGCGACCCGGCGGCGCCGGCCTTCCAGGACTCGGTCCCGCTCGGGGCCTTCGGCGGCGGCGTCACGAGCGTGGCGAGCCGTGACGGCGTGGTCGCGGTGGCGGTTGTCGGCGAGCCGAAGACGGCGCCGGGGAGGCTCGTGCTGCTCGACGCCGAGGGGAGCTTCCTGAGCGAGGTCACGGTCGGCGCGAACCCGGACATGGTGACCTTCACGCCCGACGGCGCGCGGATCCTGGTGGCCAACGAGGGCGAGCCGAGCGATGACTACAGCGACGATCCGGAGGGCTCGATCGCGATCGTGGATGTCTCAGGGGACATCGAGGCGCTCGAGGACGGGGACGTCGTGTTCGCGGGCTTCGACGGCTTCTCGCTCGACGCGCTCGACCCGAGCGTGCGCGTCTACGGGCCCGGCGCGAGCGTGTCCGAGGATCTCGAGCCGGAGTACATCGCGGTGTCGCCGGACTCGCAGACGGCCTGGGTGACGCTGCAGGAGAACAACGCGCTGGCGATCGTGGACATCGCGGCCGGGGAGGTCACGTCGATCGTCGGGCTCGGGTTCAAGGATCACGGCCAGGATGGTCACGGGCTCGACGCGAGCGACAAGGACGACGCGGTCAACATCCAGAGCTGGCCGATCTGGGGGCAGTATCAACCGGACGCGATCGCGGCGTTCTCGGCCCAGGGGCAGACGTGGCTGATCACGGCCAACGAGGGCGACGGGCGCGACTACGCCGGCGCGCTCGAGGAGGAGGAGCGGGTCAAGGACCTGACGCTCGACCCGGACGCGTTCCCCGACGCGGCGGCGCTGCAGGACGACGCCGCGCTCGGGCGCTTGACCGTGACGAAGGTGTTCGGGGATGTCGACGACGACGGCGACTACGACGAGCTCTACGCGCTCGGCGGGCGCTCGGTGAGCGTGTGGGACGTCGCCGGCGCGCAGGTGTTCGACAGCGGCGATCAGCTCGAGCAGATCACGGCGACGGCGTACCCGGACGACTTCAACAGCAACAACGACGAGAACGGCTCGTTCGACGGGCGCAGCGACAACAAGGGGCCGGAGCCCGAGGGGGTGACGGTCGCGGAGCTGTGGGGTCGGCCCTACGCGTTCGTGGGGCTCGAGCGCGTCGGCGGGGTGGTCGTGTACGACCTCAGCGAGCCGACGGCGCCGGAGCTGAAGCTGTACGTCAACAGCCGCGACTTCTCGGGGGATCCCGAGGCGGGCACGGCGGGGGATCTGGGGCCCGAGGGGCTCCTGGTCATCCACGCCGAGGACAGCCCGACCGACGACCCGCTGCTGGTGGTCGCCAACGAGGTCAGCGGCACGACGACGATCTACAAGATCACGCTCGAGTAGCCGTCACGACTTCGGCTTGCCGCGCGTCGAGAGGCGCGTCAGCCCGCTGAGCATCGCGTCGAGGCGGGCGGCCGAGGTCTTCGCCGCGGGCTTCGCTGCGGGCGCGGGCGGGGTCTCGCCCGCGCTCCACAGCAGCTCCTTGATCTCGGACTGGAGCGCCAGCGCGCCCGCGTGGTTGGGGTCGCGGTAGAGCACCGCCTCGAGGTGTCGCAGCGCGTGCTGGAACATCTTGTAGTCGGTGTAGACGCGCGCCTCGGCGACGGCGCGGTCGTTCTCGGCCGCGTCGGCGCTCGCGTCGAGCTCCTCGACCTCGTCCATCTCGAGCTCCTCGACGTCGATCTCGATCTCCTCGGCGTCGAGCTCGTCGAGGTCGACGACGTCGAGCTCGTCCGGCGCGGCGTCACGCAGCTCGGCCTCGAGCTGCTCGAGCAGCGCGCTCGCGTCGCGCTGCGTGGCCGCGTCGACGCGCCCGCGCTGCAGCACGCAGCGCAGCGCTCGGATCGCGCAGCGCTTGCCCTCGCGGGCTCGGCTCGCGCCTCGCTGCGCGCGCGCGAGCTCGGTCGCGACGAGCGCGGCCTTCTCGTGCTTGTCGAGCGCGACGAAGGTCTCCGCGAGCAGCTCGAGGCCGTCGGGATCGTGGGGCGCCGCGCGCAGCAGCGCGTTGACCTTGACGAGGGCGCGCCGCGCCTCGTTCTTCTCGAGGTAGGTGCGGGCGAGCGTCCGCAGCACGCCGAGGTCGTCGTGGTGGTACAGCAGGCGCTCGGCGACGCGGATGTAGTCGTCGAGGCGGCGGATGTAGAGCAGGCGATCGGCGGCGGCGCGAAAGTGCTCGACGGCCTTGTCGCGCAGCTGCTCGCGGGAGTACAGCTCGGCGAGCCGCAGGCGTCGGCCGACCGCGTCGGGGTCGATCTGGACGACGCGCTCGAGGCAGGCGAGCCCGCGGGGGTGCTCGCCGGCTTGTAAGTACTGGTTCGCGACGTTCTCGAGCACCGTGATCGCGGCGTCGGGTCGCCCGATCTCGACGTAGAGCTCGGCCGCGCGCTGCTGGACCTCGTGGCGTTCGGGGTCGAGGGTGAGGACGCGGTCGAACACCGCGATCGCCTTGCGCGGCTCTCGGTCGTCGATGAAGCGATTGGCGATCTTGAGGTACTCGCGGACCGCGGCGTCGACGTCGCCGGTGCGCTCGATCGTGGACGCGAGCAGCAGCCAGCTGCGGAGGTCGCTCGGGTCGTGCTCGACGACCGCCGCGAGCTCGCGGGCCGATCGATCATGCTGACCGAGCTTCGCGAACCTGTCGGCGGCCGCCAGCGCTTTCTTCCGATTGAACGCCACGACTCGATCGTTGCTGCGGGCGCTCGCGCGCCCCGGCGACGCGAACTCGAATTGGGATACCACCGATAGGTGATCCGTGCACGATCACGGCGGCGCGACCTCGAGCGCCGGCTCACGCGCGGGCGCGCTCGCGGGCGCGCGCGGGTTCGCGGCCTCGCGGCGTGTGTCGCAAGGGGCAGCCGAGCGGACGCGGTCGTCGAGCGGCGCGCCCGCGCGCTCGGGCGCGGTCTCAGGCGCGCGGCGACCGGTCGCGCGCCGTCGCTACGGGCGTGCCTCGAGCGCGTCGAGACGGCGCTCGAGCGCGGCGACGGTGTCGCGCAGGGACTCGTTCTCGGCGTCGAGCGTCTGCACGCGCTGGTGCAGCGCCTGCACGGCCGCGAGCGAGACGCCGTCCGCGTCGATCTGGAAGATCATGCGGTCGCTCGCGCCGACCTCGAAGGCGGCCTTGAAGTCCTGCGCCATGGGGCCGATGTGCCGGATCGACCGGTCTTCATGCTTGTAGGACCAGGTCGTGATGGGCAGCGAGGCGACGCGCTCGAGCACCGCGTTGACGTCGACGGGCGCGAACTCCCGCTTGCGGTCTCGATCGCTTATAGGGCACATGGAGCTGCAGAACTCCTGCCCGGGCGGGACGGGCACGCCGGCGCAGCAGTTGAGCTGGGCGCAGCACAGCTCGCCGTCGGCGCAGCTCTCGCCCTCGCTCGAGCACAGGCCGCCGGAGTCGCCGGTGGTCTTGCCCGTGTCGCTGGTGGTCTTGCCCGTGTCGCTCGTCGAGTCGTCGGTGGTCTTGCCGGTGTCGCCGGTGGTCGTACCGGGGTCGACCGTGGTCTTGCCGGAGTCGCCGGTGGTCTCGTCGCCGGTCGTCGACGGGTCGGTGGTCTTGCCGCTCGTCTCGCCCGACGAGCTGCCGGTCTCGCCGCCGGTCTGGCCGCTCGAGGCGGTGACGCTCGCGTTGGTCGAGCCGGTGCTCGACGGCGCGGTCGAGCCCGCGGAGCTCGCGTCGGCGGTGCTCGCGTCGCTGACGGACTCGCTCGCGCTGGTCGTCCCGCTGTCGCCGCAGGCGGCGGGCGCGAGCAGGAGCGCGGCGAAGAGCAGGCGCGCGGCGGGGGCGAGGCGGGGGCGCGTGGTGGTCTCTAGGGTCATGTCATTCATCGCGGCGAGTTTATCACCCGAGCTCGCCGGCCGAGGGACCCGCGGCGGCGCTCAGCCCTTGCGGGCGTAGCGTCCCTCCAAGAGCGGCGTCCAGCGCTCGCCGTCGCGGGAGCTGTCCATGCGGAAGCCGTAGCGGTCGTGGGCCTCGAGCGTGTGCACGAACCGCGTGAAGCCCTGCGGCGAGCGCCGCAGGAAGATGAGCGAGTCGCCCTCCCAGGAGCCGTGGCAGGGCGCGCTCGGGGCCACGCCGCCCGTGGAGTCGAACCAGTGCATCGTGTGGCGGCCGCGCTCGCCGTCGTAGCCGTAGACGCCGTGACCGGCGTAGGTCTGCGCGCCGTCTCGCCGCTGGGTGTAGCTGGAGATCAGGAAGAAGCCTGCGACCTCCATGCGGTACTCGAAGCTGCCGAGCGCGACGCCGCCGCGCGGGAGCTCGCGCGAGGGGTGCATCCGCTCCTCGCCGCGCCAGGTGCCGACGAAGGTCGCGAGGCGGATGTGGTGGTCAGTGGGCTCGAGCGTCATCGGGCTCTCCTCATCGGGCTCTCCTCATCGGGCTCTCCTCATCGGGCTCTCCTCATCGGGCTCCTCATTGGGCTCTCCTCATCGGGCTCTCCTCATCGGGCTCTCCTCATCGGGCTCCTCGTCGAGTTCTCCTCGTCGTGCTCCTCATCAAACACCGCGCCTGCTGCGTCGGTCCGCTATGGCGCAGGCGCGCGACGCCGACAAGTCTGCGCGTGGGGGATGGGACGTCTGCTCGATGTCGTCGGCGTCCCCGTGGTACAAGAGCTCGCCATGTCTGGAGTCCTGATCAGGGGAGGAACGGTCGTCACTGCGGAGCGTAGCTGGAGGGCGGACGTGCTCTGCGAGGACGGCGTGATCAAGGCGGTGGGCGCCGGGCTCGACGCGCCGTCAGGCGCTGAGCTCGTCGACGCGGGCGGCTGCTACGTGATGCCCGGCGGCATCGACCCGCACACGCACATGGAGCTGCCGTTCATGGGCACGGTCGCGTCCGAGGACTTCTTCTCGGGGACGACGGCGGGCGCCGTGGGCGGCACGACGATGATCATCGACTTCGTCATCCCGGGCCCGCAGGAGCCGGTGATGGACGCGTGGAGGAAGTGGCGCGGGTGGGCCGAGAAGGCCGCGACCGACTACAGCTTCCACGTCGCGATCACGTGGTGGGACCAGACGGTGCACGAGGCCATGGGCGCGCTGGTGCGCGAGCACGGCGTCAACAGCTTCAAGCACTTCATGGCCTACAAGGGCGCGATCATGTGCGACGACGAGGTGCTGGTGAACAGCTTCACGCGCGCGCGCGACCTCGGGGCGCTGTGCACGGTGCACGCGGAGAACGGCGAGCTGGTGTTTCACCTGCAGCGCCAGCTCGTCGAGCAGGGCATCTTGGGGCCCGAGGGGCACCCGCTCTCGCGCCCGCCCGAGGTCGAGGGCGAGGCGGCGAACCGGGCGATCCGGATCGCGCAGGTGCTCGACGTCCCGCTGTACGTGGTCCACACCTCGTGCGCGGCGGCGCTGCAGGCGATCACGCGGGCGCGGCTCGAGGGCCAGCGGGTGTTCGGCGAGGTGCTGGCCGGGCACCTGCTCGTCGACGACAGCGTCTACCGTAACCCCGACTTCACGTTCGCGGCGGCCCACGTGATGAGCCCGCCGTTTCGCCCGAAGGCGGATCAGGAGGCGCTGTGGCGCGGGCTGCAGTCCGGCAACCTGCAGACGACCGCGACCGATCACTGCTGCTTCTGCGCCGACCAGAAGGCGATGGGCAAGGACGACTTCACGAAGATCCCCAACGGCACCGGCGGGGTCGAGGATCGCATGCACGTGCTGTGGACCCACGGCGTCCGCACGGGGCGATTGACGATGAACGAGTTCGTCGCGGTGACGTCGACGAACGCGGCGCGGATCTTCAACGTGTACCCGCGCAAGGGCAGCGTGTCCGTCGGCGCCGACGCGGACCTGGTGGTCTGGGACCCGAATCGCAGCCGCACGATCTCGGCGAAGACGCACCACCAGAACGTCGACTTCAACATCTTCGAGGGCATGGAGGTCACGGGGATCAACGTCGTGACGCTGAGCCAGGGGCGGGTCGTGTACCGCGACGGCGACGTGAGGACGACGCGCGGCGCGGGTCGCTACGTCAAGCGGCCGCCGCACGCCTACTTCTACGAGGCCATGCAGCGGCGTCGAGAGCTGCGCGCGCCGACGCCGGTCAAGCGCGGCTGAGCTGGACGCGCGCGGCCGGCTGCGCCGGCAGCTGCGGCGCGGGGTCGAAGTCACACCACTCGACGCGCGAGCTCGGGCGCGATCGCGGGGTCGCCCGCGATCGCCTCGGGCGCGCGAGCGTCTGCGGCTTCGCGGTCTCGTTGACGACGAGCTCGCCCTCGTCGGCGAGTCGGCGCCCTCGAGCGAGTCGACTGTAGGGTGTACGCGCGAGGCGGCGCGCGCGGATCACCGCGCGCGCGTGTTGCCGCGCGCGTGCGCCTCGCGGCCGCGGCGGCGGCGCTCGCTTGCGCCGCGGGTCTCGGTAGACGGCGGGCTCGCGTCTCGCCGGCGCGAGCAGCGGCCACGCGCGGGCGCGCGTCGGGCGTGCTCTCGACCGCGCGCGCGAGAGCGCGAGCTTGGTAGTTTTTGCGCGCGGAGTGACACCTCGCCCGCGCGGCGGTGTTGTTCGAACGACCACCCACGCGCGACCTGGTCGCGTGGCGCTCACCATGCAAGGCCGTGTGCAACCCGATGCGCGGGTCCCCGAGCTCCTCGTCGAGCAGCTCGCGCTGGGCGTGCTCCCGCCGCCTGTCGCCCGCGACGTGAGCGAGCGACTGACGCGCGCGGGCGTGGACGTCGAGGAGCGGCTGCGGGCGCTGCGAGCGGAGAACGACGAGCTCCTGCGTCGACATCCGCCCGCGCGGGCGCGGCAGGTCATCGAGCGCCGTCTCGAGGCGGCGCGGCGCTCTCGTCGTCGCCGGCTGACCTGGGCGTTCGCGCCGGCGCTGGCGGTGGCGACGGCGGCGCTGCTGTGGCTGCGGGTCGAGCCCGACGCGGCGCGCGGGCCGGCGGTGGCGACGACGACGGCCGAGCCGGGTGACGCGTCGACGCGACGTCGTGACGCGCTGGAGCTCGTGGCGGGCAGCAGCGCGGCCGAGGACACGCGGATCAAGGGCATGACGCCGCGTCTCATCGTGCACCGCAAGCGCGGCGACTCGGTGGAGCGCCTGGCCGAGGGCTCCGTCGCGCGGGAGGGCGACCGCGTGCAGCTCAGCTACCTCGCGGCGGGACGACGGCAGGGCGTGATCGTCTCCTACGACGGGCGCGGCGTGGTCACGCTCCACTACCCGAACGTGGCGCGGGCGAGCGCCGAGCTGCGCGCCGGCGGAGCCGTGCCGCTCGACCACTCGTTCGAGCTGGACGACGCGCCGCTGTTCGAGCGCTTCGTGTTCGTCACGCTGCCGCCGTCCGACGCGAGCGGTGCGCTCGAGGTCTCGCGGGTGCTCGAGGCGGCGCGGGCGGTAGCGGCTCGAGCTCCGCAGGCTCGCCCGTCGCCGCTGCCGCTGCCGTCCGGCTGGGAGCAGAGCGTGTTCGAGCTCGTCAAGCCGCGTCGGTAGCTGGGGGGCTCGCGCGAGAACGCGCGCGGCCCGTACACTCCGCCCATGGACCAGGACAATTCGTCTCCGCCCGTCGTCGTCAACGTCGATCAGGCGCCCGAGCTGGCGCACTTGTTCGGTGAGCACTGGGGCGGCGCGTACAAGATCATGACCCCGTCGATGCGCCCGCGTGGCGGCTCGCTCGGCGTCAACTGGATGCGGGTGCCGCCCGGGCGGGCGGCGGTCCCGTTCCACGCGCACCAGCGCGAGGACGAGGCGTTCTTCGTCCTCTCGGGGCGCGGGGTGCTGCGGCGCGGGGATGAGCTGATTCCGCTGCGCGCGGGGGATTGCGTCTCGTGTCCGGCGGGCACGGGGGTCGCGCACCAGCTCGCGAATCCGCACGACGAGGACCTCGTGTACCTCGCGATCGGCGCGCACGATCCCCACGAGGTGTGCGTGTACCCCGACACGGGCAAGATCATGGTCCGCAGCCTCGGGCGCGTCGGCACGCTCCGCGAGCAGCCGTACTTCGAGGGGGAGCCGGCGCGCCCGAAGATCCTCGAGCTCATCGCTGAAAACGCGCCGTCGCCGGCGGACGGCTGAGCGTCGCGGGTCGCGTGACATCGGCGGCGTTCCCACTAAGATGCCCCGATGAGCTACAGCGCGGTCGTTCGCATCTACGCCACCACGCAGAGCCCGGACTACGACGCCCCCTGGCAGATGGAGACGCCGTCGCGCGGCACGGGCTCCGGGGTCGTCGTCGGCCCGGGGCGCGTGCTGACCGGCGCGCACGTGCTCGCCAACAGCACCTTCGTGCAGGTGCAGAAGGTCGCGGACCCGAACAAGTACATCGCGGTGGTCGAGGGCGTGTGCCACGACGCCGACCTCGCGCTCGTGCGCGTGGATGACCCAAAGTTCATGGAGGGCGTGACGCCCGAGACGATCGGCGCGCTGCCGAGCCTGCGCGACCGCGTGGCGGTCGCGGGCTTCCCGATCGGCGGGGACGAGATCTCGATCACCGAGGGCGTCGTCTCGCGCATCGAGGTGCAGCGCTACTCCCACTCGCAGCGCGCGCTGCTGGCGGTCACGGTCGACGCCGCGATCAATCCGGGCAACAGCGGCGGGCCGGTCTACCTCGACGGCGAGCTGGTGGGCATCGCGTTCCAGAGCCTGGGCGAGGGCGAGAACATCGGCGAGATGGTCCCGGCGCCGCGCATCAAGTGGTTCCTCGACGGCCTCGAGGGCGGGCGCTCGCACCACGTGCCGGACTTCGGCTTCACGGTCCAGAACCTCGAGAACCCGGCGCTGCGGCGCACGCTCGGCATGGCGGAGGGCGAGTCCGGCGTCCGCGTCCGTCGCACCTTCATGGGCGGCACGGCCGACGGCGTGCTCGAGGTCGGCGACGTCATCCTCGCGCTCGGCGGCTACCCCGTCGCCAACAACGGCACGGTGCGCTTTCGCGAGCGCTTCCGGATGGGCCTCGAGGTGGTGCTGGGTCCCCACTACGTGGGCGAGGCGATCGAGGTGACCTTCCTGCGCGGCGGGCACCGTCAGACCCGGAGCATGACGCTGAGGCGGACCCCGCGGCTCGTGCCGTGGCTGGCCTACGACACGCGCCCGCGGTGGTTCGTGCACGCGGGGCTCGTGTTTCAGGTGCTCACGGTCGAGTACCTGCGGACCTGGGATCAGTGGTGGAACCGCGCGCCCAAGGAGTTCCTCGCGCACTACTACTTCGGGCGCCGCAGCGACGCGCGGCGCGAGCTCGTGATCCTGACGAAGATCCTCGCGGACGAGATCAACGTCGGCTACGAGCCGTTCCACGACGAGACCGTGCTGACGATCAACGGGCACACGCCCGTGGACCTCGACGACCTCATCGCGCGCGTCGACGCCTGCGACGGGCAGCTGGAGCTCGAGATGTCGCAGAGCGGCCTGATCGTGATCGACGCGTCCGAGGCCGGTCGCGTCAACCACCGCATCCTCGAGCGCTACGGCGTCCCGGGCGATCGCGGCGGCGACGGCGGCGGCGAGGCGGCGGCGCAGGGCGGCGCGCAGGAGCGCGCCGCGAGTCGTGACGGCGCTTGATCGCGGCGGCGCGCGAGAGCGCCCGTCGCCGGCGTCGAGCGCTGCTATCCTGCGCGCGTATGTCCGCTCGTTCAGGATTGATCTCAGCGATCTCAGGGTTCTCGGCGCTCGCGCTGCTCGGCCTCGCGGCCCCGGCCTGCGGTGATCTCCAGCCGCAGGACGCCGCCGGGGCGCTCGGTCGGGCGCCCGTGAGCCGCAGCCGCGTCGTCGCCAAGCCGGCGGCGGCGCAGGAGCTCCGCAAGCGCGCGACGTCGACGAAGCTCGGTCAGCCGCTGACCTTGCGGCGGCCGCCGAGCGACCAGCCGAAGGACCCGCCGCCGCCGGAGGATCCGCCGGCGGAGCAGGAGCCCGCGCCGCCGCCGCCGCGCGCGGAGGACGGCGCGCTCGCGGGCATGACCGCCGAGCACAACAAGGTGCGCGCGCAGGTCGGCGTCGCGCCGCTGTCGTGGTCGCCGGCGCTCGGCGGCGTCGCGCAGCAGTGGGCGGACTACCTGGCCACGGAGAACAATTGTCAGCTGACGCACCGCCCGGCGGCGCAGCAGCAGTACGGCGAGAACCTGTACTGGCACTCGGCCACGGCCAGCGCGGTCGCGGCGGCGGGGTCCTGGGCGGCCGAGGCCGCGAGCTACACCTATCAGACGGGCGCGTGCTCCGGCGTGTGCGGCCACTACACGCAGATGGTGTGGGCCGACACGCGCTACGTCGGCTGCGGCTTCGCGCGGTGTACGGGCGACGGCGCGCCGCTGAGCGGCGGCGAGATCATCGTGTGCAACTACGATCCGCGCGGCAACTACGTGGGGCAGAAGCCCTACTGAGGTCGCGTCCAGGGGGCGTCGACCGGCGCGCCGCGGGTGTACTCGCGCGTCGTGAGTGGGAGCGTGAGGCGCAGCGCGGGGTCCGGCGCGCGCGGCCGCAGCGGCGACGGGTCCAGGCCCTCGGGCCAGGCCTTGCGATCGTGGTGGATGCTGTCCTCGAGCAGCGCCGCCTGCGTGGCCGGGTGCGCGCTCTCGGGGCGCGCGAGCTCGGCCTGCACCCGCGGGCTGCGGCAGCGCGCGATCAGCTCGCGCGCGACCTCGCGATCGACGACGAGCGCGTCGAGCTCGGGCGGCGGCGGATCGCCCGGCAGCTCGTCGCTGGCGCGCGGGTCATTGTCGTGCAGCCAGGCGCCCGGCGCGGGGCGCTCGTCGCCCTGCAGGAAGGGATCGACGGGCTGTCCCTCGCGCCAGACCATGAAGTGCACGTGCGGGGGCACCCAGGGGAAGCCGGAGATCATGTCGACGCCGCCGCAGCCGCTCGCGCCGAGGACCTCGCCGCGGCGCAGACGCGTGCCCACGGCGACGCCGTCGGCGAGGCGCGCGAGGTGCGTGTACTGCGTGACCACGCCGCCGTGGTCGACGCAGGCCGTGAGCCCGCCGCGGAAGAAGGTGTCGCGCGTCGCGACGAGGACGCCCGGCGCGGCGGCGACCACCGGGGTCCCCGGCGGGCACACGAAGTCGGTGCCGTCGTGCTCGTCGTAGGTCAGCCGGCCCCCGCGGTAGTCGCGGCAGGTGTCGCGCGTGACGGTGCTGCGAAAGCCCTTTCCTCCGCCTGTTCGATCGAACAGGTTGAAGATGGGCGAGACGCCGTCGCGGCGGCGCAGCCCGAGGTAGGTCGGGAGCCCGAGCCCGGGGCGAAACAGGCCCGCGGTCGAGAGCGCGAGGCTGGGCTCGCCGGTGAAGAGCTCGCCGGCGATGTGGCGGAGGTCGCGGACCAGCTGGGCGCCGCTGCGGATCGCGAACAGCTGCGCGAGCGAGCCCACGGACATTCGGTGAGTGAGGCGACGGTACACGCGGGGGCAGGGTAGCAGGCGGCTCGCCGAGCGCGGACCGTGGACGCCGGCGCTACGTCGGCGCCCACGCGCGCAGGAAGGCCTGCACGTGGCGGTCGACGAGCGCGCGCACGTCGAGCGGACGACAGCGCGCGCCGCCGAGCTCATGCTGGTGCAGGAGCGCGAGCAGGATCGGCGCGATCAGCAGGAGCGCGGCGTCTCGCGCGGGCCCCTCGCGCAGCTGGCCGCGCTGCATGAACGACTCGAGCAGCCCCTCCGCCGTCTGCAGCGTGGGCTCGAGGATGTGCTCGACGTAGGCGGGGCCGACCGCGTTGTCGCTGAGGCCCTCGAGCAGCCCGGCGCCGAGGACCCCGGCGAGGCCCTCGGGCGTCCAGGCGTCGACGAGCTCGCCGAGGAAGATCGCGACGGCCTCGGCGACGGGGCGCGACGCGAGGCCGAGGGAGCGCTGCATGTGCGGCTCGCCGAGCTCGCGCAGCTCGACGAAGGCCGCCTGGAGCAGGCCGTCGCGATCGCCGAAGTAGTGGCGCAGGGTGTTGGGCTGCACGCCGGCGGCGCGGGCCAGCTCGCGCAGGCTCGGGCGGTTGGCGCCGGAGGTGCGGATCAGCGGCAGCACGGCGCGCGCGAGCTCGCCACGTCGGGCCTCGTGGTCGGCGTTCTTACGTCCGCGGGGGCGGGGCACGCCTTTTTCTTACGCTCGCGGTCAAGAAAATCAACGATCGCACACTGTTTGCATTCCTCGAGCCGCGCGCGACGTGATCCCCGCCGGCGATAACGACGTTCGAACGGGGTGGCCGTCGCCCGTTCGAGCGGTGCGACCGATCACACGCCGCGCCGCGCGCGGTCGTCCGCAGGCGATGACGGGCCCTTCGTACATGCTCGAGGGGACACTTACTTGCGCTGCGCCGCTACGCGCCGCCCGCCGCGAGCCTCCGCGCGAGCGCCCGGATGTCGCGGTTCTCGAGCGTCACGCGGGGGTCGGGGCCGAGCCCGTGGAGGCCGGCGTGGAGCATCGCGCCGGCGAGCTCCTCCGAGGTGATCGCGGCGTTGGGCGAGAGCCGGCGGACCACGGGGTACAGCGCCCGCGCGACGCGGTACATCGCGTTCGGCTCGCGCCGCGCCTGCACCGGGTAGATGTACGCGGGGCGGAAGAGGTAGAGCCCCGCGAAGTCGAGCTCGAGCAGGCCGTTCTCGACCGCGCCCTTGTAGCGCGCGAAGGGCATGCGCGCGCGCTCGCTGCGATCGGCGCCCTGTCCGCTGAGCAAGCTGAAGCGGACGTTGGGGCTGCGGACGAGCAGCGCGCGGGCGAACGCGAGCGGGACGTCGACGGTGAGGCGCTTGAACTGATCGTCGGGGAGCGTGCCCGTGTACGCGCCGAGGCAGAACAGCGCGGCGTCTTGATCCGCGAGCGCGTCGGCGACCGGCTCGTAGCGCAGGAAGTCGGCGTGGATGCGCTCGCGCAGCTTGGCGTCCTGCACCTCGCAGGCGCGCCGCCCGATCACCGTGACCTCGGCGACCTCGGCGCTCGCCAGGGCCTGACGGAGCGCGGCGCCGCCCACCATGCCCGTGGCGCCAATCACCACAACTCGTTGTCCGCTCATGACACGTCCCCCGTGTGCGCGGCGCGCCGCGCTCGTTTGTATCTACCACGCGAGCTCGCCCGATTCGGCCTCACGGTATGATGGGTCACTCTATTTCGTACTGGCATTCCCGCGATGATAGCGATCATCGAGCAGCTCGTTCGGCCGCCGCCGCGCGAGACCGAGGGCGAGCGCGTCCTCGCGTCCACGCTGCTCGTGCTGCTGTGGTTCGGCACGCTGTCGGCGCTGGCCGGCTTGCTGGTCTTCCACGTGCTGGACGCCGAGGCGGTCCCGGCCGTCGCGCTGATGAAGGCGCTGGCGTGGGCGTGCCTCGGCGTCGGGGTGAGCTCGTTGGCGCTCACCTACCGCGGCTCGCTGCGCGCGGCCTCGTGGGTGTTCTTCGTCGCGTTCGCGGCGATCATGGCGACGATGGTGCTGGTCTCCGGGCAGGGGAGCGCGAGCCCGTACCTCAACGGCGGGATCATGGCGGCGTTGCTCGCCGGGCTGCTGCTCGGGTGGCGCGCGGCCATGGCGATGGCGGCTGTGCACGTCGTGCTGGTCGTGACCCTGTTCGCGCTCGAGCAGCTCGGGCGTCTGCCGCCCGGGCTGATCCCGCCCGAGCCGCGGGTCGACGCGATCGTCCGTGTGGTCGTTGACGGCTGGATCCTCATCGCGCTCGGGCTCGGCCTGCGGCGGCTGACGCGGGCCAGGGCGTCGCTTGAGCGCACGGTCGAGGAGCGCACCATCGAGCTGCGCGACGCTCGCGACGCGGCGGTGCGCGCGAGCCAGGCCAAGAGCGAGTTCCTCGCGAACATGAGCCACGAGATTCGCACGCCGATGAACGCGGTCATCGGGATGACCGGGCTGCTGCTCGAGACGGAGCTCGACGCGCGCCAGCAGAGCTTCGCCGAGATCGTGCGCAGCAGCGGCGAGACGCTGCTCGCGCTGATCAACGACATCCTCGACTTCTCGAAGATTGAGGCCGGGGGGCTGGTGATCGAGCGCGCGCCGATGAACGTTCGCGAGTGCGTCGAGACCGCGGTCGAGGTGCTCGGGGTCGCCGCGGCGAGCAAGGGGATCGAGCTCTCGGCGCTCATCGAGCCCGACGTGCCCGTAGCGATCCTCGGCGACGCCACGCGCGTGCAGCAGACGCTCGTCAACCTGGTCGGCAACGCGGTGAAGTTCACGGGCGAGGGGGAGGTCGTGGTCACCGTGCGCCTGGGTGAGCGGGGCTTGGGGGACGACGCGCGTGAGCTCCACTTCTCGGTCCGCGACACCGGCGTCGGCATCGCGCCCGACAAGCTCTCGGGGTTGTTTCGAGCGTTCACGCAGGAGGACGCCTCGACGACGCGCCGCTTCGGCGGGACCGGCCTCGGGCTGACGATCTGCAAGCTCCTGGTCGAGGCGATGGGCGGTCGGATCTGGATCGAGAGCGAGCGTGGCGTCGGCTCGACCTTTCACTTCACGATCGTCGGCGCGTCGACCCCGTACGCGCGCCCGCAGTACCTGGACGACGCGCAGCCGCGCCTCGAGGGTACGCGCGCGCTCGTGGTCGACGACAACGAGACGAACCGCCGGCTCCTTCGGCTGCAGCTCGAGTCGTGGGGCGCGCGGCCGACCCTCGCGGAGTCGGGCGCGGTCGCGCTCGAGCTCCTCGAGGGCGGCGCGCGCTTCGACTACGCGCTGCTCGACATGCACATGCCGGCGATGGACGGGCTCGAGCTCGCGACGCGGCTCCGCGAGACGCCCGGCGGCGAGTCGCTGCCGCTGGTGATGCTGACGTCGCTGAGCCAGCGCGAGCGCGCGCCGGCGAGCTCGCTGTTCGCCGCGTTCCTGACCAAGCCGATCAAGGCGTCGCGGCTGTACAACACGCTGCTCGGGCTGCTGGGGGCGGGCGTGCCGACGCAGGCGTCGCGGGCCGGCGAGGAGGACGAGCTCGGCAAGCCGGCGCTCTCGCGCGTGGCGCGGGTCCTGATCGCCGAGGACAACGCCATCAACCAGAAGGTCGCGTCGCTGTCGCTGCGGCGCCTCGGGGTGCGGGCGGCGGTCGCCTCGAACGGGCTCGAGGCGATCCAGGCGCTGCTGGACGTCGAGTACGACCTCGTGTTCATGGACGTGCACATGCCGGAGCTCGACGGGATCGAGGCGACGCGGCGGATCCGGGCGCGCGCGGACGTGCGGCAGCCGTACATCGCGGCGGTCACGGCCAACGCGACCGTCAAGGACCGGGCGCGCTGCCTCGAGGTCGGGATGAACGACTACATCAGCAAGCCGTATCGCCTGCGCGACATGTACGGGGTGCTGGAGCGCTTCGAGCGTTGGCGGACCGGCGGCGGCGCGGCGAGCGAGCGCGACACGCTCGACGCCGGCGCGCTCGATCCAGCCGCGCTTGAGAACCTCAAGGAGCTGCTCGGCACCGACGAGCGCGCGAAGATCGAGGGCTTCCTCGAAGATGTCCTTCCAGACATTGAGAGCCTGGTCGAGACGCTCGTGGACGCGGCCGCGCGCGCGGACGCGAGCGCCGTGACGGTCGCCGCGCACACACTGAAGGGGAACTGCGGCACGGTCGGCGCGTCAGAGCTCAGCGCGCTGGCGCGGACGATCGAGGCGCAGGCGCAGCGCGGGACGCTCGAGGACCTCGACGAGCAGCTGGCGTCCATGCGCCCGGCGCTGGCGCGCTATCACGACGCGGTCGCGCGCGCGCGCGCGCGCTGGTGAGTCGCGTCCGCAGGAGCAGCGGTCGCGCGGTCGCGCGGTCGCGCGCCGCGTCGCCGGGAATCTCGTCGCCGGCGCGTCGGCACGCCGCGCGTCGGGGTTATAGTCGGAATCGGGCGTCGGTCCGGCGAGCGCGAGCTCGCGCGGGCGCGTGCGCGGTCGGCCGTGGGAGCGATCAAATGAGTGCCTCAATCCTGGTGATCGACGACGATCGGATGACGCGCGTGCTGCTGAAGCGGCGACTCGAGCGCGACGGCTACGAGGTCGCGCTCGCGGAGTCGGGCGCGCGCGGGCTCGAGTTGGCGCGCGCCGCTCCGTACTCGCTGATCCTGCTCGATCTCGTGATGCCGGGGACGTCGGGGCTCGACGTCCTGCGCGCGTTCCAGGTCGACGGCGTGCGCTCGCCCGTCGTCATGCTCTCGGCGGAGGGTGGTGAGTCGCACGTCGACGAGTGCCTGCGGCTCGGCGCGCGCGGCTACCTGCAGAAGCCCGTGATGGCCCGCGACCTCGCCGAGATGATCGACCAGGTGCTCGGCGCCGCGGGCGGCTGATCACGAGCGACCGGCGAGCGCGCGTCAGGACGCCGCGAGCGCCTCGTCGGCGGCGCGGATCGCTGCGGCGCAGGTCGGCGCGTCGAGCAGCGCCACGTGGGCGCGCGCGCGCGGGCGGTCGAGCGTCCGCGCGAGCCACTGGTAGACGCCCGTGCGATCGAGCCCGCGCGCGCGTCGGAGCGCCGCCATGCGCTCGTGCAGCTGCAGGCGCAGCGCCTTGCAGCGCGGCGACGCGGGCAGCCCGAGCGGCTGCCCGGCCTCGTAGGTCACGCCCTCGTCAGGCCAGCGGCGCGCGCGGGGGTGGGCCTCGTGCGTGCACGGGCAGCCCGGCCGCGTGCAGACCCAGAGCAGCGAGCCGACCGCGTAGGTGTGGAGGCCGAAGGCGCCGCCGCAGTGACAGCGACGCCGCTCGAGGCGGTCGACCTTCCCGCGCCGCAGCGTCATCGGGGCTTCGCACCAGCAGGTGACCTCCCAGTCGCCCGCCGCTCGGCGACGCGGCGGCGTCGCGGCGACGCCGGGCTCGAGCGCGCGGTCGGGCGGGTCGCAGTAGCGCGGCGCGTGCGGCGGGGCGTCGTCGAGGCCCGCGCAGGGGTCGTCGAGCTGGCCGTCGGGGAACATCCACGCGAGCGCGCGCGACGAGTGCTCGAGCAGCAGCGCGCGCCGGCCCGCGGCGTCCGGCGGCACGCCCTGCGCGCGCAGGATCAGGCGGCCGATCGAGCATGTCTTATCAGACAGAACGATCTCAGCGGCGGCCCGGCGATCGTCACGGGGGAGCTGGTCCCACAGCGCGCCCAGGGCCGCGAGCTCGGCGTCGACGCGCGCGGCCCAGACCGCGCGGCGCCGCCAGAACTCGCCCGTGTCGTCGCGCAGGCCGTCGAGCGCGGTCAGCAGCGCGCGGTCCTCCCCCCGCAGGATCATGGGCGCGAGCAGGCGCGGCGTCAGCCGGGCCCAGCCCCGGTACTTCAGGCGGTGGATCAGCAGGTAGCGCTCGCTCTTGAGCTTGAGCCGCTGCCCGCGCGCGTCCTTGATCACGAGGCCCTCGAACAGCGGGTCGTCGCGGCTGATCTGCTCGAGCAGCGCGCGGGCCTGTTCGGGGCCCGTGATCCCGGGCCAGCGCGCGGGCCTGGCGAGCGCGCCGCCGGAGCGCGCCGCGATCGCGTCGAGCGTCTCGTCCTCGACCGGCGTCCGCGCGCGCGTGTGGTAGCCGGCGAGCAGGTAGAGCGTCGGGCGGTCGTACCGGCGGATGACGCGGTTGCGCGCCGAGCAGATCTCGAGGCACCAGGTCACCGCGGGGTCGAGCGCGGCGGCCTCGGCGAGCGCGTCGAGCGAGTCGCGCCCGGACGCCTCGAGGACCAGCTCGAGGTAGAGCCGGTCGCGCGCGCAGAAGGTGTGGCGGGTCGCGGCCCGCCAGCGCCCGGCGTGGCGAAACAGGTGGATCAGCGTGCCGTCGACCTTCTCCTCGACGCGCAGCGGGGGCGCGAGCGCCTCGGGGGCGCGGTCGCCGTGGGTGTCGTTGATGAAGCGCGGCATGCCCCAGCAGACAGGCGCCCAGTCGCCCGCGCGGACGATCAGGCCGCGGCACTCGTTGATCATCGGGAGGTCGCGCGGCGAGCGGACGCCGTGGTAGCAGAGCAGCACCAGCGGCGCGGCTCCGGGTGTGTCTTCTGGGGCATGTTTAGAGAAGAACAGCGCGTGCGCGCGCTCGAGCGCCTCGAGGCCCGCGTCGCCGTCGCGCGCGGCGAGCCAGTCGCTGATGAGGGGGCGCGCCGCCGCGGTGCTCGACATCGACGCGCAGCGTAGCACCCCGGCGCCCGCGCTCGCCGCTCGCGTCTGCTACGATGCGCGCGTGGCCGCGACGTTCATCGGGGTCGAGCTGGAGCTGTACGACGCGCGCCTTCCCCGAGCTGCGGACCGCGTGGGGCGACGCGGCGCTGGTCTGCTACGGCGCGTACCTCCAGGGGGGCGCGCGGTCGTGCGGCCGCGTCCGCTCGCCGGGGGCGCGGACGCGAGCGTGACGGCGCTGCTGACGACGATCGACGCGCCGCGCCGACAGGGCCGTCGAGCTCCGCTTCTCGGGGCCGTATCGCGCCGGGAGCGGGCTCTCGCCCGCGGTGGCCGGCGCGCTCGACCGCCGACGGATCCGGCTCCTGTGCAGCTTTATCCGCGCCGGGTCGGACGACGCGGTCACGACGGGGGGGGCGACGATGACGACTGAGCCGACCGACTTCCAGAACATCGATCTCGAGCTCTACGACGCGCGCCCGCTCGACGAGTTCGTCGCGGCGTGGGGGCGTGAGGTGTTCGTGCTGCACCACGGCGAGTGGAGCGAGGGCTGGCGGCTCGCGGTCGAGGTCAGCGCGTTGACGCGGACCGCCGAGACCACCGCGCGCGAGCTCGTTCGCCTGATTGAGGGGCTCCCGCCGGCCGCGCGCGCGCGCTGGGATGGGCTGCGCGACCGCGTCTTCGACCTCGGCGTGCAGACCGGCCGGACGCCGCCGATGTGGAGCACCGCGCTCTCAGCGGAGACGGTCGCGGCGATTGGCGCGCTCGGGGCCCGGCTCGCGCTCACCGTCTACGCGCCCTACGACGAGCCCGTGACGCTGCCCGGCGTCGCCCGGGAGGACGTCGAGGAAGACGTCGAGGGAGACGTCGAGGGAGACATCGAGGGAGACGTCGAGGGAGACGTCGAGGGAGACATCGAGGGAGACATCGAGGAAGACGTCGAGGAAGACGTCGAGGAAGACGACGTCGACGTCGATGAGCTGGAGCGCGAGGACGAGGCCGGCGCGTGAGCGCGTTGTCTACGGCTCGGCGCCCGCCCAGCAGTCGCGCGCGACGTCGAGCGGCTGCTTGGTGTTGGCGCAGGCGGCGAGCCAGTCCTCGAGCAGCAGCAGCTCGCCGCCGGCGTGAAAGCGCGGCGCGAGCTGCTCGATCAGGCCCGGGTAGGCGCTCGAGAGCGCGGCCGTCGACAGGTAGTCATCGTCGTCGGCGATCACGACCAGCGGCTGCGAGTCGCAGCGGTCGTCGCTCGCGGTGTGCAGCAGGTTGCGGTCTCGCAGCGGGTTGAGCTTGTCGCGCACGAGCGCGAGCATCGTCGGGCCGCCGTCCGGCCAGGTGATGACGGCGACGGTGAACGCCTTGGTCTCGCCGGCGCTGATGAAGCCGCCGAGGATCTTGCGGTACTTCTCCGTGAGCTTCATGTCGACGACGACGCTCGGCTCGCCGGTCCGCGGAGGGGGCGGCGCCTGCCCGCGCGCGCGCTCGTGCAGCTCGTGGTGCAGCACCATCCGGCTGACGCTCTCGAGCTGACACTGGAACGGGCGCTCCTGCAGTCGCGCCGAGAGCAGCACGTCGTCGGGCAGCGTGACGCGGTGCTCGTTGCACGAGTGGACCGCGAGCGACACCGGGACCGCGAGCCCGCCGCCGATGGCCGCGAGCAGCAGCGTCTGCGTGCGCCGCCCGCTGAGGTTGAGCGAGAACGCGGTGCTCGTCGTCGGCACGACGTACGCGGTCAGCCCCATGATCGTCATGAGGAAGATGAGCACGAGGATGATGACCGCGTCGACCGTCGGCAGCGTCTCGTCCCAGAGCGCGAAGCCCCACTTGCCGACGATGTTGAGCGCGAGCACGCCGGCGATCAGCACGTGCACGCGCGCGTACATCTTGGCCTCGGCGCGCGCGGGCCTCGAGAAGATCGCGGCGATCGGCGCGGCGATCGGGTAGCACAGGTAGTAGATGAGCGCGCGGGGCTTGTGCTCGTAGTAGTAGTCCTCGAGGCCGACGAGGCGCTCGAGCACCTGCTCGAGCACCGGCACCTTCTCGAGCTTCGGGTAGCGCTGCTTGAGGCGGTGCGGCGAGCCGAACAGCGCGATGACGATCAGCGTGACCGCGAGGTAGATCGGGCCGCTCTCGAAGCCCATGCCGAGCGTGATCGCGGCGAACAGCGGCGTGACGATGAACCAGAAGCCTGCGACGAGCAGCAGCTGCGCGCTCCAGCCCTCGCGGTCTTGGTGGGCCCACGGCGCGATGCGCTCGCGCTTGCGGAAGTGCTCGGGGTCCTCGGCGGCCGCGCGGCGCAGCTCCTCGTTGACGCGGCGGACGAGGCGCGGCAGCAGCACGAGGTCGACGAGCAGCCCGATCCCGAAGAAGCCGAGCGTGAACGCGTAGAGCGTGCCGCTGAAGGGGCGGCGGACGTAGAAGCGGTGCACGCCCAGCCAGCCCAGGAACACGAGGCAGAAGTACGCGAGCCCGACGTTGCGCAGCGGCACGAACAGCTCGTGCTGCTCGTCGGCGTCCGCGACCGCGAGCGGCTGCGGCGGCGCGCTCCCCTGGCTCGAGCCCGGCGGGCCGTCGATCGACATCTCGGCAAGCATGTCCAAAGAGACAGCGTTGCCGCAAGCGAGGACGTCGCGCGAGAGCGCGCGCGCCCGCCGCGAACGCCCCGCGCGCGCACTCCTCGCGCGCTCAGGCGCCGCGCCGCGCGGCTAGGATACCCTGATGACGCGACGGGCGCGGATCGTGTGTGACCACGTGCGGGGGGAGGTGTTCCTCGAGCTCGCGGGCGAGCGTCGGCGGATCCCGATCCGGCTCAGCGCCGGGGACATCGGCGACGACTGGTACGGCGCGATGCCGTACGAGACGAGCGTGATCGTGTACGCGCTCACGGGCGAGCCCGACGCGTTCGTCGCCGAGGAGGTCTACTGGGAGGGGTACCAGGGCGTGCGGCGGCGGAGCTGGCTGATCACGCGCGACGCCGGGCGCAGCTGGTCGCCGCGAGACGGCCCGGTCGAGGGGATGCGGCGGCTCGGGAGCTGCGGCGGGGGCGGCTGAGCGCCGCGTCGCTGGATGCCCGAAGGGGCAGACCTTGAGACGCTGGGACGCGACGTCAGCAGGCGCGGGCGGGGCCGCGGGCGCGCGGTCGCGGTTTCCCGGTCCACGACGACCGCCGATGAGGATGCGCGTCGCGACGCGTCGCGTCTCTGCCAGCGTGACGCGATCGCGGCGCCTCGCGGCCCTCGAGGGCCGCGCGCGTCGGCGCCGAACCGACCTCGATCACGTCGCGTTCATCCGCATTGACTGCGGTCCGCGGTCGCGTCCCGACAACTTGTATGCGCGGCCGCGCGCGCACGACAGCGGCGCGTCGAGTCGATATCCTCGACGCGCGATGCCGGGGCGTACTCCTTCGGACGCGATGTCCTTCGCGCTGGGCGAGACGTCCACGGGCGCGGCGTCGGGCGACGCGGGCGAGCTCGCGATCTCGGGCGACGGCGCGACCATCCCGGGTCACCTCCTCGAGGAGCCCGCCGCGAAGGGCGGTCGGCGCGGGCGGGGCTCGCCGGCGAAGATCGGCCGCTTCGTCATCCTGCGCACCCTCGGCGAGGGCGGCATGGGCGTCGTCTACTCGGCCTACGACGACGAGCTCGACCGCAAGCTGGCGATCAAGGTCGTCCGCAGCGCGCTGGCGGGGCGAGACGTGTCGCGGGCTCGGATCCGGCGCGAGGCGCAGGCGATGGCCAAGCTCTCGCACCCCAACGTCGTGCAGATCTACGAGGTCGGCGAGTGGCGCGGCGAGGTGTTCGTGGCCATGGAATTCGTCACGGGGGAGACGCTCGAGCGCTGGGCCAAGGAGGCGCTCGCGGACCCGGAGCGCGGGTGGCGGGGGGTGCTCGCGAAGTACGTCGACGCGGCGCGCGGGTTGGCGGCCGCGCACGCGGCGGGCCTCGTGCATCGCGACTTCAAGCCCGACAACGTGATCGTCGGCGAGGACGGGCGGGCGCGCGTGCTCGACTTCGGGATCGCGCGCTCGAGCGCCGACGACGACGGCGCGGCGCGCCCGGGCGTCGACGCGGGCGCGAGCGCGGCCGAGGACACGGTGCTCGCCGGGCAGCTCGGCGCGAGCGCGCTCGAGACGCCGCTGACCGCCACGGGCGCGCTGATGGGCACGCCGGCGTACATGTCCCCAGAGCAATTCGTCAGCAAGCGTGTCGACGCGCGCAGCGATCAGTTCAGCCTGTGCGTCTCGCTCTACGAGGGGCTGTACGGCGAGCGCCCGTTCACCGGCGAGACGGTCGGCGCGATCATGGTCAGCGTGCTCGAGGGCGAGGTCCGCCCGGCGCCGGCCGACGCGCGCGTCCCCGAGTGGCTGCGGCGCGTGCTCCTGCGCGGGCTCGAGGTTGATCCGGGCGCGCGCTGGCCCTCGCTCGACGCGCTGATCGAGGCGCTGCAGGCCGACCCCGCGCGTCGCCGTCACGCGCGGCTGCGGGTCGCCGGCGTGCTCGCGGCGCTCGTGCTGACGATCGCCGGCGCCGGCTGGTTCGCGCGGGCGCAGCGGCAGGCCGCGCGGGAGGCCGCCGCGCAGGAGGCCGTCGCGCGTCAGCAGAAGCGCGAGGCCGACGAGCTCAAGCAGATCGCGGAGCGCGAGCGCGACGGGGCGCTCGCGCGGGCGAAGGCGGGCGCACGACGAGCGCGGGACATCGCGCGGGTGCTGCTCGCCGACGCGCTGCGGCTGCGCGACCCGACGACGGCCTACGAGCTGCTCGCCGAGGTCGAGGCGCCGGCGCAGGCGCGCGGCTACGCGGAGGTCGCGATCAACGTGCTGCAGCGCCCCCCGAGCGCCGCGGTGCTGCGCGGGCACGAGGACGAGGCGCTGTACGTCGACTTCAGCCCCGACGGCCGCTGGCTGGTGAGCGCGTCGAACGACGGCACCGCGCGGGTCTGGCCGACGGACGGACGCGGACCCGAGCTCACGCTGCGGGGGCACGATGACAAGGTGTACACCGCCGAGTTCAGCCCCGACGGCGCGCGCGTGATCACGGCGTCGCGCGACGGCACGGCGCGGGTGTGGGAGGTCGGCGAGGCGCTCGCGGGCGGGGCTCTGCGCGCGCTCGAGCTGCGCGGCCACGACGACATCGTGTGGTCCGCGACCTTCTCGCCTGCGGGCGAGCGCGCGCTCACGGTCTCGCGCGACGGGACCGGGCGCGTGTGGTCGCTGCCGGCGGCCGGCGAGCGCGTCCCGCCTCCGCGTGTGCTGGTGGGTCACGAGAACATCGTCTGGGGCGGCGAGTTCTCGCCCGACGGGCGCTGGGCGGTGACCGCCGCCGCCGACGGGACCGCGCGCGTGTGGCGACTCGACGAGGGCGAGCCCGGGCGCTCGCCGCCCGCGACCGTGCTCTCCGGGCACACGAACCGGGTCTGGGAAGCGCGCTTCGATCCCTCGGGTCGGCGCGTCGTGACCGTCTCGGACGACGGGACCGCGCGCGTGTTCGTGCTCGACGAGGACGGCGCGCTCAAGGGCAGGCCGCGCGTGTTCCGGGGGCACACGCGACCGGTCCGTCGGGTCGCGCTGAGCCCCGACGGCCGCTACGCGCTGACCTCCTCGCGCGACGGGACGGCGCGCGTGTGGGCGCTCGACGACCCGAGCGCGCCCTCGCGGGCGTTCAGGACCCGCTACGGCACCACCGAGCACGCGGTGTTCGGCCCGGCGGGGCGGCGCGTGATCGCGGGCGGCGGCGATCGGGTCGCGCGGGTCTGGAGCGTCGAGGACGAGCGCGCGCCGCTCGAGCTGCCGGGCCACGTCGACCTCATCACGCGCGTCGCGGTCGACCGCCGCGGCGAGCTCGTGGCCAGCGCGTCGCGCGACGGGAGCGTTCGGGTCTGGCGGATCAGTCATATCGCCGCGCGGGCGCGGCTCGCCCACGCGGGGCGACCGGTGATGACGCTGTCGGACGACGGTCGCGTGCTCGCGACCGGCGACTCGTCGGGCCGCGTGCGCGCGTGGGACGTGGCGAGCCTGCGCGCGGACGGGCTGCGGACGAGCGCGCTGCGCGGGCAGCTCGACGCGCGCTGCCCCGTGAGCGCGCTCGCGGTCGAGCCCGCGGGGCGCTGGCTCGTGGTCGGCTGCCTGAGCGGCGCGGTGCTGATGGCGGAGCTCCCTGACCACGTCACCGAGGTCGGGGAGCCGCGCGCGAGCGCGACGCGGACGCTGACGAGCTTCAAGGGGTCGGTCGGCGGGCTCGAGTTCAGCGCGGACGGGCGCCGGCTGCTGGCGACGTCCCTCGACAGCACCGCGCGGGTGTGGGCGCTCGATCCGACGGACGGCGCGACGCGGGGGCTCGCCAGCTTCGGGCACAGCGAGAAGCTCGAGACCGTGGGTATCTACGACGCCGCGCTCAGCCGCGACGGTCTTCACGTCGCCACGGGCGGCCGCGACTCACAGCTCGGGCTGTGGACGCTCGCGCCGCGCGACGCGGCGCCCCGCGGCACCCCGCCGATCGAGCTGCGCGTGCGCGAGATCACCGACCACAGAAACGGCGTGTTCGCGGTCGCGATCGACCCGCGCGGGCGCTGGCTCGCCTCGACGGGCGGCGACCGGCGCGTGCTCGTGCGCCGCGTCGAGGACGGCGAGATCGTGCGAGAGATGTCTGAACATACAGGTCAAGTGGGCCGCCTGACCTTCAGCAGCGCCGGCGATCGCCTGCTGACCGCCTCGCACGACGGGACCGCGCGGGTGTTCCGGAGCGACGCCGACGACGAGCCGCGCGTGCTGCGAGGGCACCACGGGGTCGTGCGCGAGGCGGTCTTCAGCCCCGACGACCGCGTGATCGCGACCTCCGGCAGCGACACCGAGCTGCGCCTGTGGCCCGCGGGCGGGGGCGACTCGCTCGCGCTGCGCGGCCACGACGAAGAGGTGTTCCAGATCCTGTTCACGCCGGACGGCGAGCTGCTGATCACGCGCGCGGCCGACGAGACGATCCGGCTGTGGTCGCTCGACGCGGGCCTCGAGGTCGAGGGGCTGCAGGCGCGGCTCGCCGAAGCCATCTCGTCGTGCCTCTCCATCGCCCAGCGCGAGCGCCTCGTCGGCCAGGATCGCGAGACGGCGGCGAGGCGCTACGCCGAGTGTGAGCGGCGAAACGGCCGCGCGCGCGCGGAGTGACGACGCGCGCTCAACCGGCCGCGGCGCTCGCCAGCACGCGCCCCGCGTCCTCGGCCTCGGCGGCGAAGCCCTCGCCGAGCGCGCGATAGCTGGCCTGCGCCTCGGTGGCGAGCGCTCGCGCCTCGGCCCGATCGCCGCCGCCGTCGATCAGCGCGCGCGCGAGGTCGAGGCGCAGCGCGGCGAGGTACGGGTGATCGGCGTCCATGGTCTCAAAGACAGGTAGTGCCTCGCGGTAGCGCCGGGCGGCGACCTCGTGGTCGCCGCGTGCGCGCGCGACGTCGCCGAGCAGGCGCGTGGACCAGGCGAGGTTGAAGTGGTCATCAACCTCTTGGTACAGCTCGACGCTGCGCGTCAGTGCGGCCTCGGCTTCGGCGACACGTCCGAGCTCGAGGAGGATCTGACCGGCGAGGCGCAGCGGCGTAGCGAGCTGAGAGTGATCGTCGCCGCTCTGCTCTTGGAGAAGCGCACGGGCGCGTTCGCTGTGGGGCAACGCGAGTCCGGGCGCGCCGACCGCGAGCAAGACCTCGCTCGCGCTCAGCTGCGCGAGCGCGACGATCCTCGGCCCGGCTACGGAGAGCTGCCCAATCCACGTTGTGATCTGCGCGTCGAGTGCCGCGTCGTCGCCGTCGCGAAGCGCAGAAGCCAACACGACGCGGTAGAAGGCGACACGCGGGTGGTTGTCACCGT
Source organism: Myxococcales bacterium (assembly GCA_020633295.1). Taxonomy (GTDB): domain Bacteria; phylum Myxococcota_A; class Polyangia; order Nannocystales; family Nannocystaceae; genus JACKDW01. The sequence continues at coordinate 31,268 of JACKDW010000004.1, forward strand.
ACACGGCGCGCGCGCGCGCGATGCAGCGCTCTGCGAGCGCGCGCGCTTCAGGCTGGCGCCAAAGCTCCGCGATCTCGGCGAGGTACTGGAGCGTCTCGACCGACGAGGCGCTGGCGCTGGAAGAGCCGGCCGAGTCGGCGATCTTCAACGCGCGTTGCAGGTAGGGCTCGGCCGCGCTGGGACGATCAAGTTCGAAGAGCGTCAGGCCAGCGCTAGTGAGGAAGATCGCTACTTGCGGGTGTTCTGATCCAAGGACATCTTCGGCGACCGTCACCGCGCGCGCGAGCTTCTCAGCGGCTTCGAGGTTGTCGCGTCGACCCTGGGCGACGAGCCCGATGTTTCGCAAGGTGATCGCGCGCTGGTAGCGGAGCGCGTCGTTTTCCTGGACGAGCTCGAGCGCGCGCGCGTGCCGGGCCGTGGCGGACTCGAGATCCCCGTCGCGCTCGGCGACGACGCCGAGGTTGTTGGCGGCGAGCCAGGCGAGCGCCGGCGGGTCGCCGACCCGCGCGACCAGGGCGTCCACGAGCCACGCGTCCGCCTGGGCCTGCGCCGGCTGGGCCAACATCTCGGCCTGGACGTACACGCGGCGGGCGACGGCCTCGGCGGCCGCGTCGTCGTGTCCGCTCTTCATGGCGAGCGTCGCGGCCTCGCTGAGCGCGGCCTCGGCCTCCTCGCCTACGCCGGTGAACGACCACAGCAGCGCGGTCCCCCGCGTGAGCGCGGCCTCGGCCTTGAGCGGCGCGTAGCCGATCTCGTCGGCGATCGCGGCGACCTCGTCGGCGCGCGCGGTCGCGTCGTCGTAGCGGCCGAGGTCGATCAAGCTGCGCGCGCGCGCGAGCGTCTCGCGGGCGGCGCTGACGCGGGCGGCCGCGGCGGGATCCTCGGGCGGCGGCAGCTCGGCGAGCAGGCGCTGCTCGTCGTCGCAGGCGTCCACGGTCGGGAGCTGGGCGACGGCGATCGCCGCGTTCTCGATGACGGAGGCGTCCGCGTCCGCGAAGGCCGTCAGCAGCGCGTCGACGCGGGCGCGGCGGCGTTCGAAGCACGCGCTCGCGCGGTCGTAGAGCGTGTCCGAGACGAGCCCCTGCGCGTGGGCCTCACAGGAGCCGGCGCGCGCGTCGGTCCAGCGCGCGGCGTAGCGATCCAGCGCCGGCTCGATCACCGACCACGAGTTCGCGGCGAAGCCGAGCGCGCTCTCGGTGAACACGCGCGCGGTCGCCTCGCGTCGTGTGTCACTCCATGTCGTTTCGAACAGCTTCGGGATCTCGGCGCAGGGCGCCTGGACCTCGGGCGTCTGCAGGCGCGCGAGCGCGACGCTGCCGCCGGTCATCACCGCGAGCGCGCCGGCCGTGAGCGCGACGCGTCGCCGGCGCTTGGCCGGGTCGCGCTCGAGCGCCGCGAGCAGCTCGGTCATGGAGGAGAAGCGCGCGGCCGGGTCGACCTGCAGCCCGCGCGTGACGACCTTGCGGATCCACGGCGGCACCGAGACGTCGCGCGGCGGTGGTTTGAGCGCGCCGTCGAGGATGTTGGTGATGAGCGCCGGGAGCGTCGCGCCGTCGAAGGGCAGCTGGCGGTAGAGCGCCTCGTACAGCGCGGCGCAGAAGCCGAATTGATCGCTGCGCGCGTCGGCGGCGCGGCCCTGATGCTGCTCCGGGGCCATGTACGCCGGCGTCCCGAGGATCGCGCCCGTGTGCGTCAGCGAGACCGAGAGCGCGCCGCCCGGGCCAGGCGCGTCGTGATCGGCCTCCGCGAGCGCCTCGCCCGAGGCCCGCGCGAGCCCGAAGTCGAGGACCTTGACGCGCCCGTCCTGACCCAGGATCGCGTTGTGCGGCTTGAAGTCGCGATGAATGAGGCCGGCGCGGTGGGCCGCCTCGAGGCCGCGACCTGCCTGATTGAACACGTCGAGAACCTCGCGCCACGGCCTCGGCGTCTCGAGCCAGGCGTCGAGGCTCTCGCCGCGCACGAACTCCATGGCGAGGAAGGTCTGCCCCTGGTGCTCGCCGACCTCGTGGATCGCCACGATGTTCGGGTGCGTCAGGCGGGCGAGCGCCTGGGCCTCGCGCAGCAGCCTCGTCTGCGCCGCCTCGCTCGCGTGTCCGCGCAGCACCTTGATCGCGACCTTGCGGTCGAGCGTCTCGTCGTAGGCGGCGTACACGACGCCCATGCCGCCCTCGCCGAGGCGCCCCAGCACCTGGAAGCGGCCGATGGTGAAGCGCTGGATCGGGTCGCCCAGGATCTTCGCGCGCAGCTCGGCGCGCTTGCGCCGGTACTCGAGATCCAGCGGCACCTCCTGGCCGACGCGGCGCAGCGGCGCGCGTGAGTCCACCGTGTCCGCGCGGCCGTCGAGCACCTGCATGTGCGCGTCGGAGGGGAGGGTGTCGCGCGAGCCGAGCTCGGCGTCGTCGCCGGTCGGTCTACGTGACGTTCGCGCGGCGGCGAGGTCGAGCGGCCGCAGGCGCATGTGCGCGTCGGAGGCGAGCGTGTCGCGGGTGCCGAGCTCCCCCGGCGCCTCCCCCCACCTCGGGGCGCTGGCCCCCGCCAGCCGCTCGGGCGTGATCGTGTCGTCGAGCGCGGGCGTGATCGTGTCGCGGGTGCCGAGCTCCAGCCGCGGGTCCGGGCGGCGCGGGCCGGCCGCGCGCGCGCCGGGGCCCGTTGCGAGCGTGCCGCGGAGCGAGAACTCGGGGTCGGTCGCCTGGGGCGAGTCGACCGCGCGCGTCTCGGCGAAGGAGATCGCGTCGCGATCCTCGCCAGTCTTGTCGTCGTCGGCAGGCACGAAGAATTGCAGCAGTCCCAAGCTCGCTCCCGCGCAGGATCGCGCGACCTCGCGGGAGCAGTGATCGCGGCGCGCCGTTCAATTCAACTTTCGCGAGCCCCCCGGCCCGCGGTCACGCGAAGTCCTCTTTGCCGAGGCGCGCGCGCAAGCCCTCGGCCCAGCTGTCGAGCCGCGTGACGGTGCTCTTGAGCTCCAACGGCGAGCGCGCGAGACGCTTGAGCCGGTCCTCGAGACGGTGGCGAGCGCGGCGCAGCCGCGTGCGCGCGGTGCCCTCGGGGATGCCGATGATCTCGGCGATCTCGCGACCGGACATGTTCTCCCAGTAGTACAGCTCGAGCACGATCTGCATCTCGACGGGGATCGAGCGCAGCGCCTCGAGCAGGAGCTGCTCCTCGCGCGCGCGCGCGAGCGCCGAGGTCGGCGTCAGCCCGAGGTCAGCGGCGGTGACGTGCATGAAGTCGATGCGCTCGCGGTTGAGGCGCTTGGCCCGGTAGTGCTCGAGCAGCACCATGCGCGCCACGCCGAACAGGTAGCAGCGGAAGGTCGTCCCGTCGCGCATCCGGTCCTGGGTCCGGACCATGCGCAGGAACGTCTCCTGGACCAGGTCGCTGGCCTCCTCGCCGGCCTTGTTGCGAAAGAACCGGGTCACGAGGTCGTAGTAGCGCTCGAACAGCGCGGCGCCGGCGTCTCGATCGCCGTCTCGCCACGCGTGGAGATACGCGACGTCGTCCACCGCAGCAGGGTATCAGACGCCCGTGGATCGGCGAGCTCGTCGGCCTGCGCGCGACGAACTTCGCCGTCCCACGGCGTTCGTTCGGGCGCTCGCGCGCCTGGGATACGAGCGCGCAAAAAAATAAAAAAACCTGAATTGAATCTGTCCCATCGATCACACCCCCTGCGAGACACGCCGAGGCTTTGGAGACGAGCTTCGCGCATGAGGAGACACACGATGAAGGGTATTTTCAAGTACGTAGGCCCCCGGGTGAATCGCGGACGCTGGCTCGCCGGCGCGCTGACCGTTGCGCTCGGCGCCACGGCCGGCTGCGACGCGGGCGACGAGCTCGAGCCGGAGCCCGAGCGGCCGGCGCCGGAGGTTCATCCGCGAGGCAGCACTTCGGGCGGCTGGGGGTCGATCCGCCTCAACACCGCGCGCGGCGGCAAGTACGAGCTCGCCGACTTCCAGCGCGACGGCGAGTTCTTCCAGTATCCCGAGCAGCCGGGGTTCTCGGCCCGCGTGGCCGCCGTCGAGCTCGGCTCCGACGTCTACGACCTGGGCGCCGACCCGATCGAGATCATTCAGGGCAACCTCGTGATGCAGGGCGCCGAGGTGCCAGAGGAGTACCTGCTCGGCGCGCGCTTCTACTACGAGATCGAGACGCCGACCGAGTTCTTCACGATCGAGGCGCGCATCACCGGGCTCATGTACACGAGCGGGCCGACCGGGATCGTGCCGCTGGTCAACATCGAGTGGGAGGAGCCCGCGTTCACCAGCATCTTCGGCAAGCTCGGCGACGACCACGTAAACGACGACGACCCCGACAACGACCCGCAGCTGTGCGACGCGGCCATCGACGCCAACTCGTGGGGCGTCGAGGAGGCCAAGCCGATGATCCCGACGAACTGGGACGGCTCGCAGCCCAACGACTTCTCGGTCGAGAGCGCGGCCGTGCTCTACCAGGACATCTACATCTCCACGCAGACCGGCGAGGTCGCCGAGGCGGAGAACCACGCGATGTTCGCGTGCCTCGGCAGCGCCTCGGGCAAGGCGGCGCTGTGGGGCTTCCCCGGCTGGGTCGGGGAGGACGGGGCGCGCGGGCTCAGCCGCTTCCACCAGCTCGAGTTCGCGATGCGAGAGATCCGCGCGGACTACTGCGCCGACGGCAACGCGAACACCGAGGACGGCACGCCGCTGCAGGCCCGTGATCGCTGGACCGCGAGCTTCGACATCCCGACGGCCGACAACGAGGTCGTCTGGGGTCTCGACGGCAAGGCGGTGTGCATCAGCAAGGCGCGGCTCGAGACCACGCCGCTCCCGTTCCACTGCGGCTCCTGGGAGATCCCCGTGTGCAACGCCGCCCACGAGAACATGCTCGACAGCGGCGACGCGTTCGCGTGGACGAAGAAGCCGACCGCGTCGCCGCCCCCGCCGGCGGGCCCGACCAACGAGTGCACGGCGACCTCGGGTCAGCCCGGCTGCAACGACCCGGGCATCGAGGCCTGCGTCTGCGCCGGCGACTCGTACTGCTGCAACGTCGCGTGGGACTCGATCTGCGTCAACGAGGTCACCGCGTGGAGCTGCGACGACGAGGCCGCCTGCACGCCGCACTACGGCACGCCCGGCTGCGGCGACCCGGGGATCGAGGCCTGCGTGTGCGGGGCGGACCCGTACTGCTGCACCTACCACTGGGACTCGCTCTGCGTAAACGAGGTCGAGAGCCTCGGCTGCGGCGTGTGCGGCTGAGCCCGCCGCCCGCGTTCTAAAATGACCGAAGGGTCACGTCGCCTCGGCGGCGTGACCCTTCGCGCTGCGCGTCCGCTACGGCGTCTGGACCACGACCTCGTCGGTCAGCGACTCGTCGCCGTCGAGCAGCGCGCGCACGCTCTCGTCGCCCCACAGGCGCGCGCGCGCGAAGCCGAGCGTGTAGGCGTTGAGCACGTCGGCCGCGAGCTCCGGGTCGATGAACTCGTCGCCGCAGCCGTCGCCCTCGATCAGCCCCGCCGCGCACGCGTACGTGAAGGTGTAGTGGCCGCCCGTCAGGTACTCGACGCGGCGGTCGTCGGCGCCGTTGAGCCCGGCCCACGCCGGGTCCCCGTCCTCGCTGTCCGGGGTCGTCTCGTCGAGCGACGCGGTCGAGAGCTGCACCGGGATGTCGATCGCGCCCAGGCCCGCCTCGCCGAACAGCAGCACCGCGCCGGGCGCGAGCGGCAGCGCGACGTCGATGCGGCTGTCCCCGAAGCCCTGCTCGAGCCGCGCCTTGTAGTTCGGGTCCGCGAGCGCCTCGCAGGCGATGCCGGACGGGTCGAGGCCGCAGTCGTCCTCCAGCGCCTGGACGTCGAACGCGCCGCCCGCGAGCGCGAGCGTCGTGTAGCCGCCGAAGCTGTGCCCGGACATCACGATCTCGTCGCCGACCTTGTCGACCAGCGGATCGTCGGCCGGCAGGTCGCGCACGGCCTCGAGGGACGCGATGATGTCCTGCGGGCGCAGCAGCACCATCAGCGGGATCAGGTCGGGGTCGATGTCGATCAGCGTGTTGTCGGTGTGGTCCGGCGCGATCACGAGCCAGCCGTGGGACGCGAAGTGCTCGCAGAGCGTGAAGGTCTGCTCGGCCACGCCGCCGTTGCCGTGCGAGAACAGCAGCACCGGGAGCTGCGTGTCCGGGATCGGGTGGGCCTGCAGGTACACCTCCTCGCGATCCACGAAGTCGAAGTACTTCGCCGGGACGCCGCTGGTGTCGGCCGTCGGGTACCAGACCGCGACCTCGAGCACGCGCGCCGCCGACCCCGGCAGGTCGGGCGTGTAGACCACGTCCATGGTCCGGAAGCCGACGTTGTGCGGACCCGGCTCGTTCACCGGCGGGAAGTCCGGCGGCGGCTCGGTCGTGTCGGTCTCGCCGCCGTCGGTCTCGCTCGCCATCGTCGTCTCGTCGCCGCCGGTCGAGCCGGTCGAGCCGGTCTCGCCGGTCGCGGTCTCGTCGCCGCCGGTGTCGGTCGAGGCGTCGGTGATCACGTCGTTGTGGAGCTCGTAGTTGCAGGCCGTCAGGGGCGCGCCGAGCGTCAGCGCGAGCGCCACGGGCCCGACCCCCCAACGCCACCCTCGATTCGTCTGCTCATCCATCGTCGGCTCTCCTTGTCGTCTCGTTCGCCCCGGGCGCGGGCCCGCGCGGCGCGAGGCGTCGGCATTGATACCATGGCGACGGTGACCCGCGTCACGGGGCAGCGCGGCGACAGCGGAGACCGGAGCGCGGAGCTGGAGGAGGAGCCGGAGGGAGACGACCGGCCGCCGGGGCCCCTCGATCGGCGGGCCGCGCTGGTCTACACCGTCGACACGGGCGAGCCGCTCGTGACGATCCCGTCGACGGCGGACGGCGCCCCCGAGCGCAGCAGCGGGCGCTTCGCCCGGCGCGAGGTGTGGATCCGCGACGCTCGCCCGCGACGCGCCGCGCTCTCGCTCGACCGCGAGGGCTTCGCGCTCGTCGAGCAGCGCTCCGCGGTCACCGACTTCCACGACGACGTTCAGCTGCGCGAGGTCTACGAGCCCGAGCTCGCGGCGGCGCTGCGGTCCGCGCTGCAGGGGAGCGCGGCGATCGACGCCGTCCTCGTCTTCGATCACACGCGGCGCGCGGGCGCGGAGGCGCTGCGACGACGGCTGCGCGCGCGCGAGCCGGTGCAGCGCGTGCACAACGACTACACCCCGCGCTCGGCGGCGCAGCGCGTCCGCGACGTCCTCGGCCCGGCGCAGGCCGAGCGCCGCCTGCGGCGGCGCTTCGCGATCATCAACCTCTGGCGCTCGATCGCCGGCGTCGTCCTGCGCGCGCCGCTGGCGGTCTGCGACGCCCGCAGCGTCGCGCCCGCGGAGCTGCTGGTCTCTCAGCGACGGGCGCCCGAGCGGATCGGCGAGACCTTCCGCGTCGCCCACAGCCCGGCCCACCGCTGGCGCTACTTCCCGGCGATGCGCGAGGACGAGCTCCTGCTCATTAAGTCATATGACTCCGCGACCGACGGGCGCGCCCGCTTCACGCCCCACACCGCGTTCGAAGACCCGTCGTCGCCCGATGACGCGCCGCCGCGGCAGAGCCTCGAGTCGCGGGCGTTCGTGTTCTTCGCGGCGTGATCGCGACGTGATCGCGCTGCCGGCGATGACTAGGGCCCCGGGATCGCGGGGGACTGCGGCGCGAGCTCGTTCGCCGCGATCACCTGGGGCATCAGCAGATCCCACAGCGCGATGACCTCGGGGTCGTTGGGATCGTAGCGGTCGTTCTGCTCGAGCGGGTCCTCGTCGAGGTGATAGAACCGCTTGTCGCCGTACCAGTGATACTGCAGCTTGCGGTCGCCGACGCGCACGGCCTGGGCGACGCCCTGCTTGCACGCCGAGATGTTGAACTCGGGGCGCTCCGGGTCGGCGGCGCCGACGGGCACGCCCGTGACCTCCGGCGGGATCGGGAAGTCGAGCAGCGCCATGATCGTGGGGGCCAGATCGATGTGGTCGGTGGGCTCGGCCCACGCCCCGGTGACGATGTTCTTGGACCAGAACACCGCGATCGCGTCGTTCTCCTCGGGGTGGAACAGGTAGCCGTGGGTCTGCGCGCCGTGCTCCCAGAACTGCTCGCCGTGGTCGCTCCAGAACACCACGAGCGTGTCGTCGAGCAGCCCGTTCGCGTCGAGGCGACCGAACATCGCGCGCAGCTGGTCGTCGAGCCAGCGCAGCTCGCCGCGGTAGCGCACGAGCAGGTGCGCGAGCAGCAGCTCGCGCTCCTCCTTCGTCATGGTCGGCCACTCCGCCTTGACGTCGTAGTGCTCGTCCTTGACCGACAGATCGACGTCGATGGGCGGGAGCTCGTCGAGCTCGCTGAGGTAGTCCTCAGGCGGGTTGTAGGCCGCGTGCGGCTCGATGAGGTGGAAGTGGAACATCCACGGGCCCGCCAGGTCGGCCTTCAGCAGCACCGGCTCGGCGAGGTTGTACAGGAAGGTCGCGTTGCCCCCCGCGTTCTCGTTGGTCCACTGGTAGCCGCGCGCGGTGTCCCACGCGATCGAGAACCACGAGTTCCCGCTGGCCAGGCCGGTGAAGTAGCCGTAGTCCCCGAGCCACTGCGGGAGCACCGTGATGCCGTCGGGCAGCGGCGCGCGGTAGGTCTCGGCCAGCTGCGGGACGAAGCCCATCTCGAGGTTGGTGCGACCTGTCTGTACACACATCACCGACGCGTACGTCCAGTTGGAGCACGAGCGGTGCTGGTCGAGCGTGAAGCCCTTGGCGAAGGTCTCGTTCAGGAAGGGCATCAGGCTCGGATCGCCGCCGTAGCGCGCGAAGATGTCGCGCCGCAGCGTGTCGATCGAGATCACGAGGAGGTTGCGCGGCACGTCGCCGTTGAAGCTGGGCATCGTGTCGGTCGGCGGCCCCGGCGTCGTCGTCCCCGTCGTCGCGGACGTCTCGCTGGCGTCGCTCGTGCTCGACGTCTCGCCGCCTGTCGTGGCCGTCTCGCCAGAGCCGCCGTTACAGGCCAGGATCGCGCCCAAGGAGAGCGCGGCCGGGGTCAGGGAGCGCACCCGACAACCGTACCTGCAAGCCTCCGGTCACGCGAGGAGATCGGCCGCGGCGCGGCGCCGAGGGACGTTTCGGCGCGTGCTCGCGCGGAGAATCTCTCCAGAAGCGCGGGCTCGGCGCGTTCGCCCGCGACGCGAAAGAGCCCTGGCTCCACCCGGGAGTGTGAGGATCGCGACATGGTGACGCGAAGTTGACGTCACGTCGGCATCGGAAGTCTCGCGGTTCCCCGGAGAATCGCGGAGCGAGGCGCCGAGGGAGCGGCTGGGGGACGCGGCGCGGATGGGACGAGCGAGGAGAGAGGCGAGGCGGCGAGAAGGTGAGCGAGGAGGAGAGCGAGGAGGAGAGCGAGGAGGAGAGCGAGGAGGAGAGCGAGGAGGAGAGCGAGGAGGAGAGCGAGGAGGAGAGCGAGGAGGAGAGCGTGGACGAGAGCGGAGTAGAGCGTGGAGTAGAGCGTGGAGTAGAGCGTGGAGTAGAGCGTGGAGTAGAGCGTGGAGCAGAGCGTGGAGTAGAGCGTGGAGTAGAGCGTGGAGTAGAGCGTGGCGTCGAGGCGCGAGGAGGAACCGGAAGAACGTGGGGGAGCTTCTCCTCCACTTGCCTCCACGCACGTTCGCGTCCACGCACTTCTCCGCTCCCTTCTCCGCTCCCTTCTCCGTTCCCTTCTCCGCTCCCGTCCACGCACTCGTCCACGCCTACTCACTCTCGTCGTCACCTCGCGACGGGAGGGAAGGGCGACGGGTCAGGCGGGGTCAGGAGGTCGGCCTGAGGCGCGTCCGCGCTTTTACGGGCGAGATCCCCCCGGCCGGGATTGGTCTGCAGATGCGCGGAGACAGGCGCGCTGACCGCGGATGCTTGGCGACTCAAGAGTTTTTCGTGAGCGAGACCACTGAGAATCACCGTAACCCGGTCGCTGACACCGTCGTAATGCGTGACGACCGTCGGCAGCCGGGGTAGGGTGTGTCGACAGCGGAGTCGCCTCACCGGGGCTCGAACTTCCCGGCGGGGCTCTCCATCGAGCGCGACCTGGTGTGCAGGCGCGCAGCAACGAGACGAACAAGTGTCCAAGAAACTCTTCGTAGGTGGGCTGAGCTGGGGGACGGATGAGACCTCCTTGCGTCAGGCCTTTGAGCAATTTGGTCCCGTGGCTGAGGCCAAGGTGATTCTCGATCGCGACACTGGGCGTTCGCGCGGCTTCGGCTTCGTGACGTTCAAGGAGCAGGCGGACGCCGAGGAGGCGATGCGCAGCCTCGACGGTCAGCCGCTCGACGGTCGCAACATCCGCGTCAATGAGGGCCCAGAGCCGCGGTGGCGGCGGTGGCGGCGGCGGCGGCGGCGGCGGCGGCGGCGGCGGCGGCGGCGGCGGTGGCCGTCGCGGTGGCGGTGGTCGCGGCGGCTACAACGGCGGCGGCGGCGGTGGCTACGGCGGCGACCGTGGCGGCGGCTACGGCGGCGGCGGTGGCTACGGCGGCGGCGGCGGTGGTCGTCGCGGCGGCGGCGGCTACTGATCCTCAGGCCCACCCAACGACGGCTCCAGAGCGCTGCTCTGGGGCCGTTTTTCTTGGTTCGGCGACCGTCGGTAGAAGTCTATTCGGACATGTCCTTTGTGCCGCCGCGCGCGTCGAGCCGCGCGACGACCCGGCCGAACACGACGAGCGCGATCGCGGAGACCGCCGCGACGCCGACGAAGAAGAACCAGATGTAGTGCGCGTGCGCGTAGGCCTCGGGCATGACCCCCTCGCCGCGCAGCGCGGCGAGGCGCTGCGCCTGCGCGGCCGCGCTCAGGGTGCGCGGGTCCGGGCAGTAGGCGTCGAGCAGGAAGCCCGAGGTGGCGAAGCCGAGCAGCGAGGAGAGGAACGAGTGCAGGTGGCTGAAGCCGAGGTACAGCCCCTCCTCGCCGCGGGGCGCCTGCAGCGAGAAGTACTCGAGGAAGCGCGGCGAGATGAAGCTCTCGGCGAAGCCCTGAAACGCGATGCCGACGATCATCATGAACGCGACCGGGTGCAGCCCCGCGATCGCGCCGGTGTCGAGCAGGTTGCCGGCCGCCATGCAGAACGCGGACACCGGCATGATGAACATGCCGACCGTCATCGAGGTCAGCGCGCTGCGTCGTCGCATGAGCGCCGTGACGGCGCCGACCGTCAGCACCACCGTCGCCGGGTTGACGTTCGCGTACCACGACGGCGACGCGCCCTCGCCGGCCATGCGCAGCACGTACTTCGGCATGGTCGCGTAGAGCTGGTGCTGGACCATCCAGAAGCCGGTGATGATGACGATCAGCGCGACCAGGCGTCCGCGCGCGAGCACGGCCCGGAGCGCGCGCCAGATCTCCGCGAGCGTCTTGCCCTCGCCCTCGCCGCGCTCGCTCTTGTAGAGCAGCAGCACGAGCACGAACGCGAGCGCGGTCATCGACGCGGCGAACAGGTTGAGCACGATCAGGCCCTCGTTGCCCATGCTCTCGCGCAGCGGCTTGACGACGGTCTTGCCCCCGAACGCGCCGATGTTCACCATCGCGTAGAAGATCGAGTAGCCGCGCGCGCGGTTGGCCGCGGTCGTCTCGCGCGCGACCGTGCCCGTGATCACCGACTTGATGAACGAGCCGCCGACCATCACGACGAGCATCACCGGGATGAACAGCCACTTGTAGCCGCTCGCCTCGAGCCCGGTGAACTCGACCTCCTTGCCGTACACGGCGAGCCCGGCGGATTCGAACAGCGTCGGCAGCAGCCACATGCCGCCGTAGCCGATCGTCAGCAGGCTGAAGGCGACGAGCAGCGCGTTGCGGAAGCCGAGCTTGTCCGCGAGCGCGCCGGAGAAGGTCGGGAGCAGGTACAGGCCCGCCGAGAACACGCCCGAGACGAGCGCCGCCTGGATGTCGCTGAACGCGAGGATGCGGCTGAGGTAGAGCGTGATCGCGACGAACACGCCGTACCAGGCGGCGCGCTCGAGCAGCTCGACGCTGTTCGCGGTCCAGAACGCGCGCGAGAAGCCGCGGGCGTCGTCGTCGCGCGCGGTGGCGGTGGCGGGGTCGGAGGCGGGGAGGTTCATGGCGGGCGCGGTGCTCCGGTGGTCGTCGACGGATCGCGCGGGCGAGCGCGCGATCGCACACCACCACGACGGCGCGGTCGCGAGCAAGCGCCGCGTGACCTGGCCTCGCGGGCCGGCGGAATTGTCACGCGAGCTCGCGCGCCGGCGAGGCGTCGCCGCGGTCGCTGGCGCGGGGCGCAGCCCCGTGACAACCACGTTCCGCCGACGCGCGCGTGACCGCGTCGCGGGCGCGCGCGGCCGCAGGATTCGACCGTCGCGCGCGGACCCGCGCGCGGCGAGCTCGGCTCCTGCGGTAAACGTGTACTGGCAACAAGTGGAGCGTTTGAGCAGAGCGCAGGGATGGCGAGGCGTCGCGTCGGCGGTGCGCGAGCGGACGACGGCCGGGCTCGCCGGGCTCGCCGGGCTCGCGCTCGTCGGGCTCGCGCTCACCAGCGTCGCCGGCTGCAAGCTCACGCCGCGCAGCGCCGGCGCGCCGGTGCTGAAGCTGAAGGCCGCGCCGCTGTTCGAGCTCGAGGACGAGGGCGGCGCGCCGGTCTCGCTCGACGCCAAGCTCCCGCACGGGCCCGTGGTGCTCTACTTCTACCGCGGCTTCTGGTGTCGCTACTGCGTGCGGCAGCTCGAGGAGCTCGCGGGTCGCTACGGCGAGTTCGAACGTCAGGACGCCGAGGTCATCGGCATCAGCGTCGACTCCCACGAGATCTCGCGGGAGCTCAAGCAGAAGCTCAAGATCCCGTTCCCGCTGTTAGAGGATCCCAAGGCGCGGCTCGCCGATCAGTACGGGGTCGCCATGCACGACACCGAGCTCGCGATCCCGGCCGCGTTCGTCGTCGGCGTCGACGGGATGATCCACTGGGAGTTCGTCGGCGAGCGCCCGCCGGATCTGCCGACGATCGACTCGCTGCTCGCGGTGCTCGCCGAGCTCGCGGACGAGCGCGCCGAGGCGGTCGCGGCGGACGACCGCGGCGACGAGAACTTCCCGGGGCTGCGCCCCTTCGATCGTCGCTGACGCTCAGCCGCGCAGCATCTCGAGCAGGCGGCCGAGCACGACCTCGCCCGCCGCGCGCAGTCCGCTGTGCGGGTAGCGGTCGGTCGACCAGACCTTGAGGCCGCGGATCGCCGACGCGGTCTCGCGCGAGAGCTCGCGCGAGACGTACATGTCGCGCTCGTAGATCACCGCGACCGCGGGGACCTCGTTGCGCGCGAGCTGCCCGGGGTCGTAGAGCGTCGGCCAATCCTCGCGCGCGGCGAGGCGCTCGGCCGCGCCCGCGAACGGGCGCAGCCGCGGCCACTCCTCGAACATCCACGGGTAGATCATCTCGCCGGTGAAGCGGACGGGCTCGCGCGCGCCGGCGGTGAAGCGCAGCGCCGGGACCTCCTCGAGCACGCGCGCGGCCGACCAGCGCGTGGCGAAGCCCTGCGCGTAGCAGGCCTCGTGCAGCGCCGAGTACAGCGGCGCGCCGTCGAAGGGCAGCACGGTCTCGAAGCCGCGCAGGAAGCTGTGCGAGAGCTCGCGCCGCCCGGGGACCCAGGCGTCTTCGAACAGGTAGTGGATCAGCTCGTGCCCGTCGTGAAAGCCGAGCAGCACGCCGAGCTGCTGGAGCTTGCGCGGGCTCAGCGGGCCGCCGCTCGGCAGGCGCGCGGGCGCCTCGGCGACGTGCTCGAAGACCTCGCGCACGCGCGCGACGTCGTCGGGGTAGCGCGCGTAGTAGCGGCGGTTCTGCTCGAGCACCTGGCGGTAGGTCTCGCGGTAGACCTCGTCGGGGTGCTGCGTGAGCGGGGGCAGGCCGCCCGTCATGATCACGCCGCGCAGGCCGTCGGGCGCGACGCTGAGGTAGCGCGCGCAGCAGAAGCCGCCGTAGCTCTGCCCGAGCACCGTCCAGCGCGCGTCGCCGATCAGCGCGCGGCGGATCAGCTCGCAGTCGGCGACGATCGAGTCGGCGCGGAAGCACGCGAGGTGCTCGGCCAGCGCCGCGTCGTCGAGCCCGGCGACCGACTCGCACGAGATCGGCGCGCTGCGCCCGGTGCCGCGCTGGTCGAGCAGCAGCACCCGGTAGTCCCGCAGCGCCCGCTTGATCCAGCCCGAGACCGCGGTCGGGCGCGGCGAGCCGAAGCCGGGCCCGCCCTGCAGGAACACCAGCCACGGTCGATCGTCCTCGCGGCCGGGGACGTCGAGCGCGCGCGCGTAGAGCTCGATGGTCGGCCCGTCGGGCCGCGCGTGATCCAGCGGCACGTCGAACCAGTGGTCGCGCAGGATCAGTCCGGGGAGCAGGGTCGTGGTCGCGGCGGGGCGCATTGGGAGCGCCCGTCATAACACGCCGGCGAAGCCTCGGCGCGCGGGCTCCCCAGGCGCGCGCGCGCTCACGGCAGCACGCACACGCCCACCGGGCCGAAGCACTCGAGCGGCTCGTCGTGATAGGGCACGCACTCGACGCCCGGGACCTCGCCCGCGAGCGCCTGGCAGTCGGGGTTGGGCTGCTGCTCGTAGTCGCAGAACGGGGTGCAGCAGCCCAGCGCGTCCGCGCAGGCGGGGTGCGGCACGAGCTCTGGATCGGCGCACATCAACCCCGCGTCGCAGGCGTTCGCGAACTCGCAGGGCGTGCCCGCCGGCGCCATGCCACCGGAGGCGTCGAGCGTGCAGACGAAGCCCTCGCCGTTGGGGTCACCGATGCACACCTCGTCGTCTTCGCAGTTCTGCGCCAGGGGATCACAGCGCTCGAAGCACAGCGCGATCAAGCCGCCCGCCACGATCACGCACGCGTGGCAGCCTTCGCACACGGGTTGCTCCCACGTGCCGGCGCAGTGGGCGACGCAGGTGCCGTGGTTCTGCTCGTCGAGGTACCAGCACATATAGCCCTTGGCGCAGGTGTCGACGCCGCTCTGGGGGCCGTCGCTGACGCAGGGCTCGCCGCCCACGCCGTCGCCCGTCACCGGCACGCAGGCGTTGGAGTCCCAGGCGCCGTCGCCGTCCATATCGACGCTCTCGCACTTCTGTCCCTCGAGGCAGTCCTGCGTGAGCAGGTCGCAGCCGCCCGGCGTCGTCGTCGTGTCGTCGCAGATGAACTCGCAGGGGTCGCTCGTGGCCCCCTGGCCCGTGGCGGTCGTCGTGTCTGTGCCCACGCCCGAGGTCGCGTCCGTCGACGCGCTCGTGACCTCGCCGCTGGAGCTCGCGGGCGCGCTCGTGGTGCCGTGGTCGCCGCTGCTGTCGTCGCTGGCTACGCCGCTCGCGCCGTCGGTCGTCGCGGCGCCTTGCGGCCCGCACGCGATCATGAGGAGCGCGGCGAGCGTGACTGACCGCGTATCAATTGCGTGGGTCGCCATCACGACGCCGATCATTCATAGCACGGCGCCGGCAGGGCGCGTGAGGTCGCGCGCGCCTGACCGTGCGGTGCGCGGGCGCTGCTACAGTGCGCCGCCATGATTCACCCCTACAGCAACGCGACCCAGACGAAGTGGAACCGCGGCGAGTTTCGCGTGCAGCTCAACCTCCCGAACAACAGCCGGCCGATGGGCTACTGCGACGGCTCGGCGGCGGACGAGGCCGAGCTGCGCGCGATGGCCGAGGAAGAGGGCGTGCACGCGCTGGCGATCCACAAGAAGTTCCTTAAAACAGGTCGCGAGGTGTGGACGCTGGGCGGCCCGGCCGCCTGATCGCGCGCGCGGGCTCAGCTGCCGATCACGACCCGCGTCGCGCCCTCGGCCCGCAGCCAGTCGGCGAGCTGTTGTTGACGGGCGCCCGCGAGCACCACGTCGCCGCCGTCGAGCTGACCGCCGCAGCCGAACGCGCGCCGGAGCGCGCGCGTGAGCGTCTCGAGCTCCGCAGGCGGCAGCGCGACGCCCGTGAGCCGCGTGACCGTCTTGCCGCCGTGACCCTTGCGCTCGCGCGTGATCACGAGCTTGCCCGTGAGCGCCTTCGGCCTGCCCTGCCAGGGCCGCTCGCTCGAGGTCGTGTCGGGCGGCGCGTCGTCGGGCGGCGACGACTCGGGCTCCGCCGGCTCGTCCGGAGCCGCGCCCGCGAGCCCGGCGAGGCCGGCGAAGGGGTTCGAGGTCAGCGCGGACGCGTCCTCGGTGATCCGCGGCGCGTCGCGCTTGCTGCGTTTTCCCATGGCGTGCGCGAGGGTAGCAGTCGCCGGGCTAGTCGCCGTCGGGGAACAGGCGGTCGCCCCAGATCTGCACGTAGTCGGGGCGCCCGACGTAGAGCGCGCGACCCTGCGTCACCTGCTGCTGGGCCATGCCGACCGGGACCGCGATGCACTCGCCGCGCTGGGCCCGGCGCGCCGCCTCGACCCCGGTCTCGCAGCGGTACACGGTCTGCGCGCAGCGCTCGCAGCGGCGCGCGTCCTCGCGATCCGTCGGCGTCAGCTCGGTCCAGCTGCGCTCGCACGCGAAGCGGAAGCGCACCCGCGGGCCGCCGTCCTCGGGCGCGGCGCCGCAGTTGCGGATCCGCGTCTCGTTGATCAGGTACCACCAGTCCGCGTCGATGTCTTTTAAGACATCTTGTAGCCGGCGCGCGGCGGCGGCGTCGTGACCTCGCTCGAGCCGCGCGCCGAGGCGGAGCGCCTCGCCCCGGGGATCGCCGGCGGCGTCGAGCCAGGCGGCGTAGGCCTCGCGGCCCGCGGGCGTGTGCGCGCCGGCCAGCAGGTAGAGCTCCTCGCGCGAGATACCGGAGAGCACGCGCGCCTGGGCCCGCGCGGCGCGAGTTGAGTCGTCCTCCACGACATCATGCTGCCGATGGAGCGCGGCCGCGGCAACACGCGGCGGCGATGCGCGATCTCGTGACCTTGATCTTTATAGAATGACGTGTCATTCACTTATAACGTGCCACGAAGGCGAAATGAGCGGCTTCGCGAGCAGATCGTCGACGCCGCCTATCGCTTGTTCGCGGAGCGCGGGTACCACCAGACCCACGTCTCGACGATCGCCGCCGAGCTCCAGCTCGGGCACGGGACGTTCTACCGGTACTTCGAGAACAAGCTCGCGATCTTCGTCGCCGTCATCGACCGCGTGATCGCGCGGCTGTCCGAGGTCACCGTCGGCGACCCGCCGGGGGCCGAGAGCGCGGCGGCCTACCGCGAGCAGGTCGAGCGGATCGGCGCGCGGCTGTTCGACGTGTTCACCGGCGACCCCCACCTCGCGCGGATCGTGCTGGTCGAGGCGGTCGGCATCGACGAGCTCGTGAGCGCGCGCGTGGAGGCGGCGTTCTCGATCATGGCCGCGGTCACGCGCGCGTACCTCGAGCACGGGGTCGCGCGCGGCTTCCTGCGCGCGGAGCTCGACTGCGAGCGGACGGCGCGGCTGATCAACGCCTGCATCCTCGAGGGCGCGCGCGGGGTGCTGCGCGCCGAGTCGGGGGCGCGGTCGGAGGAGGGGGCGCGCTGGCGGTCCGCCGCGATCGCGCTGCTGTTTGAGGGCGTCGGCGGGGGCGCGGGGGCGCCGGGCTCGACGTAGCGCGCCGGCGGGCGCGTGGCTGGTTGAAGGAGGAGGAGGAGAGCGATGGTTCAGGTCGACGTGTTCTGGTCCTACGGCATCGGCGCGGGCATGGCGGTCGCGGCGTCGCAGCAGCTGCGCGCCGCCGACGAGCGCGGTGAACATGACTGGTTGGCCAGCCGCGAGCTGGTCGTCACGCTGCTGGTGCTCGCGCTGGTGTTCGCGCCCTCGGGCGCCTGGCTGCTGTGGTCGTTCCCGAGCTGGGAGACCATGCACGTCGGCGACCGCGAGCTGCCGGGGTGGCTCGTCGCGGCCTTCGCCCTCACCAACGTCAGCCAGGGGCTGTTGGGCTACGCGCTCGCGCGCCGGGCCGCGCTCGCCGGGCGACCGGTTCGGGCGCTCGCGCACTGGCTGCTGGGCTACCTGGCGATGTTCTTCATCCTCGCGCACGGCTGGGATGGTTCGGGCTATCGCCGGTTCTTCTCGGCGACGCCAGGCGACCTCGCGGCCTGGGGCCCCGGCTCGGTCCAGGCGTTCCTCGGATCGGACGTCGCGTGCACGCTGTACCTGATGGGGCTCGCGCTCGTGCCGGCGCTGCTCGTGCCGATGTCGGGTTGGCTGCGCGCCGGCGCGCGCGCCCGCGGCCTGTCCCCACGGTCACACGCGGCGCTGTGGGGCTGGTGCCTGCTGGCGATCTTCGGGCTCGGGCTCGGCGGCGCGGCGCTGGCGAGCCTGGCGGTGCGCGCGATGGGCTGGCTGTTCGGGCTGGGCGCGTTCGCGTCGCTCACCTGGCTGCTGTGCGCGCGCGGCGGGCTGCTGCGCGGGCTCGCGGCGCGTCTGCAGCTCCCGGGCCGCGCGTGAGCGCTGCGGGCTCGCGGACGCTCAGCGCCGGGCCGTCCGCGGCGTGATCTCGAGGACGAAGAGCGTCGGGCCGGCGCGCGCGCGGCGTGCTGGGGCGCGCGCGTCACGGCGCGCGTTCGCAGCGTGACGGGCTGGTTCACGAGCTCCTGGGGCGCCGCCTCGCCGACGAGCTGGAACGCGCCCGGTCGCCCCTCGGGCGTGAAGATTGAATATGTCTCATGAGACATGTTAGCACCGGGCGCGCCGGCGGCGAGCGTGAGCTGCCCGCGCGGCCGCTGCTCGCGGCCGAGCTCGGTCCAGCGCGCCTCCGGCCAGGCTCGACGCGCTCGCGTCAGGACGGTCGTGGCGCGTGGAGCGACGCGATCCGCGTCGACTCGCGCCAGCCGAGCGCGGTCAGCTGCGCGCGCGCCTCGTCGTAGCGCGAGACGTCGAGCACGAACACGGCCTCGTCGCCGACGTCCGGCTTGCTGCCCTCATGGACAGGTGATGCGCCGCGCTTGGTGATGATCACGAGCGGCACGAACAGGCGGTTGGGCGCGGTGAAGGGCGCCGCCAGCGCCTCGGTCTTGACCTCCTGGGACATGTCGGGCGTCGGCGCCTCGCTCGGCGGGCGCAGCTCGGGCGACTTGACGCGCTCGTGCAGCAGCCAGGTCGACGCGGTCGCGGCGTCGCGCTTGAGCCGCTGGCTCCACCAGTCGATGTCGACGCCCTGGCCGAACAGGACCCGGCAGCCGGCGGCGTGCACCATCGGCAAGGTCACGCCGTGCACGGTGTCGTCGAGGGTCACGAGCACGTGCTCGAGCTTGCCGTAGTGCTGCACGCGCGCCGCGAACAGCATGTTGACCTCCTCGTTGCGCGTCATCGCCAGGGCGCCGGCGCGCGTGTCGACCTCGCCGCGCCGCAGCGTGCGCTCCTCGAGCGCGTTGCCGTAGAGCACCGTCAGCCCGGCCTCCTCCGCGAAGCGGGCGGCCTCCGCGTTGCGGTCGATCATCACCGCGGGCTGCCCGTGATCCGAGAGCGCGCGCGCCATCTCCCGCGCGAGCGCGTTGGCGCCCATGATCAACCAGCCGTGGTTGCTGCGCCGCTTGAGCCCGAGGAGGCGCGCGAGCAGCCCGCCGGTGAGGCCGGCGACGACCACGGTCGTGGCGATGACGAGGAAGGTCAGCGCGCGCAGCTCGACGCCGCCGGCGACGTGCTCGTGCTCCATCTTGACCGCGAACAGCGAGGCGACCGCCGCGGCCACGATCCCGCGCGGGCCGATCCACGACATGAAGATCCGCTGCCGCAGCCGCAGGCCGCCGCGCGCGGTGCCGAGGAACACGCACGCGGGGCGGACGAGGAGCATCAGCGTGACGACCGTGGCGACGCCGCGCCAGCCGAGCTGGCGCACGTCGGCGACGCGCACGTCAGCCGCGAGCAGCACGAACAGCATGCCGATCATCAGCATCGTCAGCTGCTCCTTGAACTCCTGCAGCTCCTCCAGGTCGTGGTTGTTCTGCTTCGAGCGCCAGCGGACGACGATGCCGGCGACGGTGACCGCCGCGATCCCGCTCTCGTGGGCCAGCGCCTCGGCGCCCTGGAACAGCGCGATGACGGCGGAGAGCGTGAAGATGTTGGTGAGCGCGTGCGGGATGAGCTTGTTGACGCGCAGCGCGTAGGCGATCACGAGCCCGCCGGCGACGCCGATCAGCGAGCCGCCGCCGAGCCCGATCGCCAGCGCCTTGACGCCCTCGATGCTGGTCTCGAGGCTCGGCGCGAGCGCGATCTCGAGGGCGACGACGGCGACGATCGCCCCGATCGGGTCGATCAGCACGCCCTCGCCCTCGAGCAGCGCGGCGGTCTTGCGCTCGACGTTGAGCCTGCGCATCAGCGGGCCGACGACCGTCGGGCCCGTGACGATCACGAGCGTGCCGAACAGGATCGAGACGTTCCAGCCCCAGCCCATCCACAGGCGCGCGGTCACGCTCGCGAGCGTCGCGGTGACGAGCGCGCCCAGGGTGACGAGCCGCCGGATCGCCTTCCTCGAGCGGCGCAGGCGCTTGAGGTCGAGGTTGAGCCCGCCCTCGAACAGGATGATCGCGACGGCGAAGCCGACGAGCAGCGAGAGGCCGTCGCCGAGCGACTCCGGCCGCACGATCGCCGCGAGGTCCGGCCCGAGCAGCACGCCGAAGGCGAGCAGCATGACGATGCCAGGGATGCTGAGGTGCCACGCGATGATCTGCGCGACGACGCCGCACAGCAGCGCGAGGCCGACCGTCAGCTCAGGGGACGCGAGGGTGGCGGAGAGGATCACTTCGAGCATGCTACGCGAGCACGCGCTCGCGCGCAGAGCCGCGGCGCGACCTCGTCGCGCTCACGCGCCCGCCGCCGCGCGCGCGCAGGGCCGCTCCGCTGCGCCCGCCTCGAGCATCGCCTTGAGGCGGGCGTAGGCCTGGCGCAGGGGTCGTTGGGACAGGCGAGACAGCGGCGCGCGAAAGGGTCGCAGCGCGAGTGGGAGCCGCAGCTCGCCGGTCTCGGTCACGCGCGTGCCGCCGGGGACGGCGGTGAACTCCCGCGCGCCGCGGTAGGGGGCCGCGCCCGCGAGGGTCTCGATGGCGATCGCGTGGGGGGCGTCGAAGCGCGTCACGCGAAAGCGCCAGGTGAAGCGACAGCCGAAGGTCACGCGCTCCTCGATGAAGGTCGCGCCCGCCGCGATGGGCTCGAGCAGCGTGACGGCGCGGATGTCGGGCTGCCAGCGCGTCTCGTTGCGGAGGTCGGTGACGAAGGCGAAGACCTCCTCGAGGGGGCGGTGGATGATGACGCTGTGCTGAACGTTCACGGTCGGTCTCTCCTCAGGCGGCTTCGCTTCGCGTCGCTTCGCGTTGCTTCGCGTTGCTTCGCGTTGCTTCGCTTCGCTTCGTTTCGTTTCGCGTTGCCAAGTCGATTCAGGCGCGCGAGCTCACAGCGCCATGCTCAGGCGCGAGGTCGACAGCGACGGGCGCTGGTGGAGGTTGTCGAGGTAGCGCAGCAGCCCGCGCTCGCCGCGAGGCGTCGTCCAGCAGTGATTCCACGCGAACAGCGGCTTGAGGAGCGGCGAGAGGTAGCGAATGATCGGCTTGTGCACGGTGACGCGCCAGCTGATCAGCACGCGCGTGCCGCCGTTCTCGCGGACGAGCTCCGCGCGCCAGATGCCGTTGAAGTCGCCCGTCGCCTTGACCTCGACGAGCCGGCTGTGCTCGAGCGTGAGCGCCTCGAGCTCGAAGCTGAGCGTGTAGGGCAGGAAGCCGCGGGCCCTCGCGCGGACCTTGGCGCCGACGATCGGGCGCTCGTAGGCGCGCAGCGGGATCGCCTCGAGGTACACGCCGGACCACCACTCGGGCAGGATCGTCGCGTTGTACAGGACCTCGTAGACCTGCCGGGGGCCGTAGCCCGGGATGAACCACTGCTCGTCGAATTGATACTCGTTCGCGGCCATGATCGTTCGCCTCTCGCGGCGCTCGGGGGCGCCGGTGTTCGGTCCTCGCGCCGTCGCCTACGAGCGCCGCGCGCCACCGTCGGCGCGCGACCTCGAGGACCAGGTGCCCCCGGGGCCGCGCCGCCGTGGGGCGGCGGCTCGGCGCGGGGCGGCGGCGCGAAGGTCCGCTGCGGTCATCGTCGCTAGACCCCGACGCCCCGGAATCGATCCCAGCCGCGATCACAATTTCTCGTGTTCGCGGCGCGGCGCGGGTGGTCGAATGTGCGCGCGCGCGTCGCTCGCGATCGACGGCGAGTTGTGGGTAGCATGGCGCGGTGGAGCGGTCCTCGGCGCGGCTCGGGCTCGCGCTGGCGTCGCTGCTCGCCTGCGGCCGCGCCGAGCCCGAGCGCGCGGGCGAGGGGGCGGCGCAGCGCTCGACGGCGAGCGAGGTCGCGACACCTCCCCGCGCCTCGAGTGGTGCGCGCCCGTCGACCGTGAAGACGGTCGCGTCGTGCAGCTCCCCGAGGCCGCGGCGCCCGAGGGCGCGCGGGAGGAGCCGCGCGCGCGGACGATCCGCCCGCGGCTCGGCGCGTTCCGTGGCGAGCGGACGGCGGGCCTCGTGGTGGTGATGGCGATCCCGCGCCGCTGTTTCCCCACGTGTGGGTGTCGCGGCTCACGTCGACCGAGTAGCTCTACGTCGAGCGCGACGAGCGGCTCTGGGGCGTCTCCTTGGAGGACGGCGCGCGCGTCGAGCACCCGCTGCCCGAGGTCGTCGAGGTTGGCGGCCGCTCGCGCTCGCGGGGTGCCGGCGCGACGTTCGGGCTGAGCGAGGAGCGGCGCGTCCGGATCGTGCACAAGGGACAGGTCGCGCGCGAGCTGGGCCCCTTCGGCGATGACGACTGGCGGCTCTCGCGGTCGAGCTCAACGACGCGGGCACGGCGGTCGCGATCATCCTCGACGGCGGCCGGAGCGCGCGCGCGCGCCGAGGTCTACGACGTGGCCTCGGGGGAGCTGCTGCTCGAGGCAGGTGGCAGCTTCTGGATCCTGGACTACGCGAGCTCGCCGACGGCGCGCTACGGCGCGGGGTCGCGGGGCCGCACCGTCCGCGCGCGCCCGCTGCCGCGCGCGTCGCTCGGCCCCGGTCGCGCGGGCGGAAAAGCGCGAGCGCTTTCATCTACAAGCATCGCTCACCGCGATCTTCAGCGCGAGCCGGCTCGTCCGCGTGATACACGATCATCGTGGTCATGATCGCGATCGCGAGACTGTGCCGAACGATCGCGGCCGCGTTCGCGCTCGCGCTGCTCGTGAGCTGCGGCGGCGGACCCGATCAGGAGTCGACGCAGGGCTGCCCTGCGGGCTCGGAGGGCTGCCCGTGCGAGGTCGGCGACGCCTGCGACGCGGGCCTCTTGTGTGACGCGGGGACCTGCGTCGCCGACACGTCGACGACGAGCGCCACGACTGCGGGGACCGCCAGCACCGGCGGGACCACGGCCCCCGAGCTGTGCCTCGACGCCCTGAGCTACCCTGAGGCGCTCGACTGGGCGAAGGGCTTCTGCTGCGGGGACGGAGGCGCGCCGGTCCCCGAGATCCGCACCGGCGTGTGCCTCGAGGGCGCGGTGTTCATCGAGGTCGACGGCGACACCTACTACTTCGGCCCTGAGCCCTACGAGCTGCTCGCGGTCCACCGCGCGGGCGAGTGCTGCCCGGCGTGTTTCGAATGCACCGAGACGACCGTCTCGACGGCGCTCTGCGCCGAAGTCATCTGCCCCGAGCCGTGCTTCATCCACGCCCAGGACTGCCCGGCGGGCGCCAAGTGTGCGGCGGTCGACACGAACGGCAACGGCGCGTGGGACAGCGCGCTGTGCGTCGAGATCAAGGGCGACGGTCAGCTCGGCGACCCCTGCACCTACGACGGTCCCGCGGCCGGCACTGACGACTGCGGCGGGGGCCTCATGTGCTGGTTCTATGATCTCGAGACCTACGCGGGGACGTGCGTCGCGCTGTGCGAGGGCTTCGAGAACCCCCTCTGCGGCGCGGAGACTGTCTGTTCGGTCAGCAACGGCGAGAGCCTCAAGCTGTGTCTCCCGACCTGCGATCCGCTCGCCGACGACTGCCCGCAGCACGGCGTCTGCGTGCAGACGCCGATGTCGGGGCTGTTCTCGTGCACGCTCGACTCGTCGGGCGACGCGGGCGCCGAGGGCACCCCGTGCGGGCTCGTCAACGGCTGCGCGCCCGGGAGCGCGTGCATCTCGACGAACGACTACCCGGCGCCCGGCTGCGACGGCGAGCCGCGGTGCTGCGCGCCGTACTGCGACCTGAACAACGGCGACGCCGACTGCCTGGGCGTCACGCTGCCCGACGCGACGTGCGTCTCGTGGTACGGCATGCTGGAGCCGCCGATGGGCCTGGAGCACGTGGGCTACTGCGCGCCGCCCTGAGCGGGCGGAGCGTATCTGCGCGAAGCGAGCGCGAGCCGGTCACTCCACTGGGTCTAGGGCGCCACGCCGCAGACGCCGACGTTCTCGAGCCCGGGCGGCGCCAGACCCTCCTCGTGGTAGGGCACGCAGGTCACGCCCGGCGCCGGCAGCCCGGCGCAGGCATCTGGCTCGTCGAGGTCGCAGAACGGCGCGCAGCAGCCGAGCGCGCCCTCGCACTTGGTCGCCGGGAAGAAGTCCGGGTTCACGCACATGCTCCCCGGGTTACAGGCGTTGGCGAACTCGCAGGGGCTGCCGGGCGGCGCCATGTCCCCCGAGGCGTCGAGCACACAGACGAAGCCGTAGCCGTTGGGGTCGCCGATGCACACCTCTGGCCCCTGGCAGTCCTGCAGCAGCGGGCTGCACGCGGGCTCGCAGATGAAGTAGCCGCGGCCGACGTTGCAGCCGTAGCCGTCGGGGCACATGGGGTCCTCGAAGCTGCCGGTGCACAGCTGCGTGCACTCGCCGACGCCGTCCATGTCGTAGTTCCAGCACATATAGCCCTTCGCGCAGGTGTCCCCGACGGCGCCGAAGCGGCCCTCGCAGGCCTCGCCGGCCACGCCGTCGCCCATGACCGGCGTGCACACGGGGCCGAAGACGTCCGCGAAGTCGTACAAGCACTTCTGGCCCTCCGGGCAGTCCTGTTCGGGGATGCTGCAGTACTCCTGCTGGGGCTCGTCGTCCCAGCTGCAGACGAACTCGCAGCCGGCGTCAGTCTCGGCGCCTGTGCCCGACGCGGCGCCGGTGCTCGCGGTCGCGGACGAGGTCGACGTCGACGAGTTGTCGCCGCCGTTCGAGCTCGACGACGCGCCCGCGGTCGACGTGGTCGTGCTCGTCGCCGGTTGGCACACGCCCGCGGCGCACTCGAGCCCCTCGTCGCACGCGTCGTCGTCGCCGCAGGGGCAGTCGCGGGCGCCCGCGGGGCAGCCGTCGCTGGTGGTGTCGCTGTGCAGCGGGTAGCCGCACGCGAGCGCGAGGCTGAGCAGCGCCGCGGCCCGTGCGGGCGTGGGGATGCGCGAGGTCGTGTTCACGGCGTGCTCCGCTCCTGCTGGATGATGTCCGATGGGGCAGGATCGAGTCGGCCCGCGGCGATCTCGAGCTCGCCCGCGACCACGGCGCTGCGCTCGTCGGCGGACAGGAAGGACTCGACGCGCTGGTGGGTCACGGACCACTCGACCGCGAGCTCGGCGTCCTCGGGCGCGAGCTCGAAGCGCACGCGCTTGGGCTCGCCCGGGAACACGCGTTCGTCGGCGACCTCCTCGCGCACCAGGACGCCGCCGGGCCCCGGTCGGGCTTCGAATCGGCGGCCGAGGTAGCGGTGCTGACGGGGCCGCGCGCGGACGGGGTCGATCACGCGGACGGTCACCGCGAGCCGACGGTTGAGGTCGCCGGTCGGCACGGCGTGGCCGACGTCGCCCGTGGTCAGCGTGAGCTCGACGCGGTCGGGCGCGGGCCTGCGCGCCTCGATCGAGACCGCCGCCCGCAGCTGCGCGAGGTCGCGGGTGCTGCGGAAGTCGTGCGCGCGGTACGGCGCGCCGCCGCGCTCCGGATCGGTCCGAAGGGTCATGTGACAGTCGGCGCAGGGGCGCGCGCGCGCGGGCGAGGCGGCGTGCTCCTGGATCGTGCGCTGCATCAGCGCGTCCGCGCCGCGGCCGGGGAAGGGGAACTCGTGGCAGCCGGCGCAGGCGTCCACGCCCGCGAAGGCCGGGGCGCGTCGCAGCGCGTGGGGGCCCGGCTCGCGCGGCTCGTCGCGCGGGGCCGCGAGCAGCTCCTCCTCGGGTTGATGGCAGGTCACGCAGCCGACCCCGAGGTCCGCGAGCTCCGCGGGCGGCGGGCGCCGCGGGTCGGCCTCGGGCGCGTGGCAGCCGCGACAGAACGGCAGCGGCTCGCGTCGGAACGCGCGCAGGAACTCCGGGTCGCGGTAGGACTGCTGGTGCAGCGAGCCGCGCCACTCTGCCGTGATGGTGGGGTGACAGGTCTCGCAGTCGGCGTTGCGCGCGGGCGCGTCACGACTCGTCTTCGAAGGCGACTTCACCTTCACCGACGTCATCGGGCCGGGCATCGCGGGCGCCGAGACGTCGGGCGGCGCCGTCGCGCGCTCGACCGAAGAGGGCGGATCGTCCTCGCGCTCGGGGAGCTCGAGGTCACGGTCGCAGGCGAGGCCGACGAGGGACGCGAGGACCGGCGCGAGGAGGGACGCGAGGAGCGGCGCGTTGGAGCGCGGTCCTGGACGCGCGGCGCAGGCGGCTGCCCGGCTGGGTCGTGGAGGGAGACGAGGAATGGGAGTATTATCAGCGAAGAATTGCTGAATTGTTAACTAATATTTGCCGACGCGCGCGCTCGTGAACGCCGTCCCACAGCGACCTGACCCAATGGTCATGAATCATCGGGCTCGTGGAGCGACGCGGCCGGAGCCGCGCGGTGAGATCGTGGCGGTCGCGGAGCAGCGGCGCCGACGTGAGCGCGCGCCCGCGACCGAGGCGAAGAACCACGAGTAGCGCGGCTCGTTGATCGGCGCGAACCAGGCGACGCGCACGCCGACGGTGAAGGCGACAGCGAGGCCCAGGCCGTGAGCGTCACCGTCGCCGCGGGGAGGCTGTACGAGCGCGCCGATCGCCCCGCGCGCGCGGAGACTGGGTCCCGCCGGGCGCGCGAGCGCGTCGGGGCTGCCGCATCGCCAGGTTGACGGGCTCGCGCGGCACGAGCTCGGACTCGTGGATCGTCGGCGTTGATGTCTCTACGGTCACCTTCGTC
Source organism: Myxococcales bacterium (assembly GCA_020633295.1). GTDB lineage: Bacteria > Myxococcota_A > Polyangia > Nannocystales > Nannocystaceae > JACKDW01. The sequence goes on from JACKDW010000004.1 coordinate 58,285, forward strand.
ACCTTCGTCGGCGTCGCCGTCGGCGCGGCCGCGACCGCGACTACGATCCGACGTGACGGCCCCAGACCTCGTCGCCGTGGCACCACCGCGGGCGCGACGCTCGGCGCGGGACGACGCGGCCGCGCGCTGCGGGTACCATGACGACGATGCGCGCGTGCTGGCGACGCGGGGGGCGGCGAGGGGCGCGACTGCGTCAGCACTGGGTCCAGCTCACGCCCGCGGACGAGCCGCTTCGCTGTGTCCGGCGCGCCGTGATCGCGCTCGCGCGCCAGCGCCCGAACCTCTGGGGCGACCTCGAGCACGAGGCGTGGAGCCCCGCGCCCGCGCCCGCGCGTCCGCGGCTCCCGGCGCGCTGGTTCTGGCCGCGCGGCGCCGAGCCGGTCGCGTACACCTGCGCGCGGCTCGGTCCGGCGCGCTCGGTGTGGCTGTTCCCGGGGACAGGCAGAAACGGTCGCGCGTGCGTCGTCGCCACGCGCGACCACGGCGACGAGCTCGACGCGCTCGAGCTGCGCGCGCGCGGGCCCGAGCGCGTCGGCGCGGGCCACGAGCTCACCTGGTGGGCGGGCGAGACGTCCGCGCGGGATCCGGAGCGCGCGATGTTCCTGCTGCTCGACCGCCTCGGCGCGGACGACGAGGGCTGGGCCGCGCGCGCGCGCGAGTCGTTCTCGCTCGCGCCGGGTCGCCTCGAGGTCGGGCTCGCGGCCGCGGGGCTCCGCGGCGACGGGCTCGCGGAGGCGCTGGCGGCCGCGGAGATCGATCTGCGCGCGTGGCCGATCCCGGCGTCGCACGAGTGGTCGATCGAGCCGCGCGCGCGCTGGCCGAGCCGGACGCTGCGCTACGCCTGGGTCACGCCGGCGTCGCGCGGGTGCCGGCTGCTCGCGGTGCGCACCCGGGTTTGTGACGCCGAGCCGACGCGCAGCCCGCTCGTGTACGTCCCCAGCTCGCGCCGCGTCGGGCTGCGCGAGTGGGGGGAGCCGCTGCTCCTCGCGGAGGGTCGCTGGTCAACCTTCGAGCCCGGCGCGCTCGGGCTCGGCGGGCGCGAGTTCCTGTGGCTGTGGCCTGAGCCGCGAGCGTGCGCGCCGCCGGTGACGGTCGACGGGCGCGCGATCGTGTCGATGCGCCCGGGCGCGCCGCCCTCGATCGTCTCCGTCCCGCTCCTCGACGACGACGGCTACTACGTCGACGACTACCAGGCCCACCGCGCGGCGGTCCTCGCCGTCGCGCGCGCGGCCTGGCGCGCGCGCGAGCTCGGCGCGCTGCAGCCGGGGCGGCTCGAGGGCGTCCTGGTCAGCTACGACGTGTTCCGCGAGGCCTACGACGCCGCCGCCGCGAGCCCGGTGATGGGGCGCTCGAGCTCCCCGCCGTCGCGACCGTGGACCGCCGTCCATTACGGCGACGTGACGCCCGCGCGCGTGTATCGCTGGTCGGGTGCCTGGAACCCGGAGTGGCGTCACGGCTACGAATTCTGGGGCTGTCACGTGTGGACGCTCGAGCGGCCGGCCCGGCGGGCCGCTGCGCCCCGGCAGATCGACGTCGTCGTCGACGTGCAGACGGACTGAGCCGCGCGCGCGCGGCCCCGCGTCGTCCCCCGCGCCGAGCCGCGCGCGAGGGGATCCCCGCCCGCGGCGCGCGATGAATAGATATGTCCGTGTAGACATGTCGAACCGCGCGGGGGGATTCCACCGCGGCGCCTCGCAAGATGCACAAAAAGCCAGCTTGACGAGGTGACGGCGGGGGCGCGCTCCGGTACAGTGGCTCGGCGCGCCGCGGCGCGCGAGGAGTGGTTTGGTATGAGGCATCCGGAGCTGCTGGGCGGGCTGCTGCTCGCGTCCCTGTTCTCGATCGGGCTCGCCTGCGGCGACTCGGGCGACGGCGCGTCGCGCACGGACGCCGCGTCGGACTCCATGACGGTCAGCGCGAGCGACGTAGCGAGCGCCGGGACGACCGCCGGCACGAGCGACGCCACGGACACGACCGGCGCGCCGCCGACCAGCGGCGGCACGATGGACTCCACGACCGGCGTCGGCACCGACTCGATCACGAGCGACGGGACGTCGGCGGGGACGACTGCGGGCGACGACGAGATCGTCGAGGTCACGATCGCGCCGCTCGACCCGGTGGTGGTCGTCGTCGACGGCGCCGTGCCGCCGCCGCTCGAGTTCACCGCGACCGGGCACACGATGGGCGGCGACGACGTGCTGCTGAGCGGCAGCTGGTCCTACGACAACCCGCAGATCGGGATCATCTCGGCGAACAACGGGCTGTTCTCCGCGACCGGCGACGCGGGCGGCGTCGGCAACGTGCACTTCGTCGCCGACGACCTCGGGCTCGAGGCCGAGACGACCGCGACGGTCAAGCTCCACATCACCTCGGACCCCGACCCGGTCGACCCCGCGATCAAGGAGCTGTTCGACGACGCGGTGATGCCCGACCCGGCGATGACGCTCTTGTACCCCTACGACGAGACCGTGTTCCCGCGCGGCCTCGCGGGCCCGACGATCCAGTGGAACGGCGGCAACCCGGGCGACATTTACTACATCCACGCGGTCAGCCCGACCTTCGAGTTCGAGGGCTGGGGCGCCGTGCCGCCGCCCTCGCGCTATAACTTCCCGGCGCTCCCCGAGGACGTGTGGGTCAAGCTCACGGCCTCGACCGAGGGCGAGATCAAGGTCGACATCCAGCGCTACGACGGCAACCAGGCCTACCTCGCCGAGACGCAGACCTGGACGATCGCGCCCTCGAACCTGACCGGGACCATCTACTACTGGGAGATCAACAACGGCAACGTCGTGCGCCTCAACCCGGGCGACACGGCGCCGGAGAACTTCATCCAGAAGCCGCCGGGCATCTCGTGCGTCGCCTGCCACAGCGTCTCGGCCGACGGCTCGACGATCGCGGCGTCGTTCCACGGCGGCTACAGCCCGTGGGGCACGATCGACGCGGCGAGCGGCGTCGTGCACCACAACTCCGAGCTCTCGTCTGGCTTTCAGGCCATCTCGCCGGACGGGCAGCACGTGATCTGGGGCCACTGGAACGACGGCGGCTTCGGCTCCGACGGCAAGCTGACGCTGTCGCAGTTCAACAACAACAACGTGCTCGGCGAGCTGGTGCCGCCGCCCGGCAACGGGGTGCCCGGGCACCAGGCGTGGTCGAACGACGGCAACCAGATCGCGTTCAGCATGCGCACCGACGGCAACGGGCTCGACTTCACGCAGTCGACGCTGTGGCTCTCCGACGTCGACCTGATGACCTTCACGTTCTCCAACGCGGGCATGCTGATCGACAAGGACCCGATGCTGCCGACGACGACCTTCCCGACCTACAGCCCCGACTCGCAGTGGGTCGCGTTCGAGCGCGCGAGCCAGGCGCGCTCGCGCGGCGGGCTCGGCGAGCTGTGGATGGTCGACGTGGACGGGCAGGGCCCCGTGCGCCTCGCCCGGGCCAACGGCGACGGCGCGATCACGCCGGACCAGGCGCTGACGAACTTCGAGCCGACCTTCCTGCCGGTCGCGGTCGGCGGCTACTTCTGGCTCGTGTTCGGCTCGGAGCGCATGTACGGCAACACGCTGACCGACACCAACCCGAACTCGCGCTTCAAGCAGCTGTGGGTCACGGCGATCGACGCCAACCCGCAGCCGGGGCAGGATCACAGCCACCCGGCGTTCTGGCTCCCGGGACAGGAGCTGAACAACCAGAACATGCGCGGCTCCTGGGCGCTCGCGGTGTGCAAGGAGGCGGGCGAGTCCTGCGAGGCCGGCTACGACTGCTGCGGCGGCTTCTGCACGGGCAACCCGAAGACCTGCAACGAGACCAACGACGGCTGCTCGGAGCTGGGCGACGCCTGCGACACCGCGGCCGACTGCTGCCTCGACGTCGCCGAGTGCATCAACGGCTTCTGCTCGGCGATCCCGGGCTAGCCCGAACATGAGCGCGCTGTGCTCGTCCTCGGGCTAGCGCCGCGCGTGCGCGCGGGCGGGCGTCACGGCGTGACGCCCTCCCAGTCCATCAGGACGCGCTCCATCACCGCGCCCTCGAGCCGGAACAGCGCGCTGTAGGTCATCAAGGGGCCGTCGGCCTCGATCATCCGTCGGTAGCCGCACTGCGCCATCACGACGTCGGCCGAGATGTCGTAGAGGATGAGCGCGACGCCGAGCTCGAGGGGCTCGAACGCGACGAGCTCGGCGTCGGGGTCGAGCTCGTGGTTGTCGACGAGCCCCGGCCAGGCGACGCTCTGCTTGAGCGGCGCGAGGTCCCACTCGTCATGGTGCTCGACGACCCAGCCGCAGGCGACGAGCGCCGCGTCGAGCACGGTCTGCTTGTCGACGAGCGTGTGGCTCGTGACCTCGAGCTCGCCGCGGATTTCGTCGACCGGTCCGCCGAGCGCGGTCAGGGTCCCCTCGACCGCGGCGAACTCGATGCTCCCCTGCGACTGCAGCGGCTGCTCCTGGGTCAGGAACACCGCCTCGAGCACGCGGAAGCCGTCGTACTCGAGCGCGGACAGCCACGGGCCGTCGAGCCCGAGGATCGTGTCGAAGCTGATCGTCTCGCCGAGCAGCTCCTCGGTGACGACGAGCGGGGGCTCGCCCGGGTAGCGCGGGTCGAGCGAGGTGTAGACGATCTCGACGTCTTCGAAGTCGAGCGCGTCGCCCTGGGGGAGCCCGGCGCTCGTGGTCGACGCGTCCGTGGTGCCGAGGCTCGCGTCGCCGGACGACGAGGCCGTCGCGTCGGCGTCGCCGCCCGTGTCGGTCGTGTAGTCGCCGAGGCTCTTGGGCAGGTCGCCGCAGTCGGCGAGCGAGAGCGGCGCCAGGCAGAGGAGCACCGGGAGCGCGAGCGGGCGGCGGGGGCGGGGTGAACGGGAGGGGCGCGTGTTCATGTCCGGAGCTTCTCCGCCACGGCCCGCGTTGATCACCGCGACGCCGGGTCGACGCGGGCGTTGGTATATATGACTCAAAGGTCAGGATAATATCGCGCGCGTCGTAGGCCTCGGCGCGTCCCCGTGAGCGGGTAGCCACCCACGCGCCGACGCACGGAACAACGGTCTGCGTTTATGTACAACGTTTATTCGGGGCGGCTTGACCGTCGGACGCTCCTTTAATAACTTGCTTGTCGCCAACAAGTTTGTGGCGAAAGACCCCACCGCGGATCACGACGGAGAGAATCACATGTCATACACGCGACGACCCACTGCGCTCGCCTCCCTGCTGCTGCTCACGGGCCTGATCGGCTGCGGCGGCGACGACGACAGGGACACCGACGCGGGCACGACCGGCGTGGACACGGTCGACGCGGGGACCTCCGGCGGACCCGGGGGGGACGACACCGACGCGACGACGTCGGGCGGCGGCTCCGAGAGCGAGAGCGACAGCGACTCCGGCGTGGACACCGACGGCGAGCCGGCCGAGCCCTTCTACTGCGGCGGCGAGTACGGCGGGCTCGAGGAGCCGGAGCCGAACGAGCTGCTGTGGAGCAGCCACGGCGGCTGGGCGCTGTGGGAGTGGTGCCTGTGTCGTCCGGACGACGCGGTGCTGCCCCAGGATCCGCGCTCGATGGTGCAGCCCGGCGTCTCCGACGGCAAGGCGGTCGCGTTCAACACGTGGTGGAAGGACTGCCACGTCAACCCGGAGGCGGTCGGCGAGGACCCGCCGGCGAAGACCTGCGGGGAGCTGCGCGCGCGCGTCAAGCGGGGCGGCGAGCTGATCCAGCCGGGCGGCGCGGGCGCGGGCGCCATGTTCTCCGGGACAGATCATGACGAGGTCGAGGCGGGCTTCGGCGCCGCGACCTTCCCCGCGTCGTCGTACAACCTCATGTACCTGAGCTGGGGCATGCTGACGCGCCCCGACAACTTCGACGAGCTCGTCGCCGAGCGCATCGGCTCGGGCTTCGGCCCGGAGCCCAACCCGTACCCGCTCATCGGCGAGGACCCGAACAAGACGAACGGCGGCTCGGGCACGCTGCCCTACTTCTTCACCCAGCTGCGCGAGCCCGACGGGACGTGGACGGGCACCATCGGCATCACCTGTCACGGCTGCCACAGCGGCGCGATCACGGGGGACGGCGCGCCCGGGCTCATGCTCGGCAGCGGCAGCCCGCTCGCCGATCACCACCTGTTCCTGCGCGACATGCTGCCGCTCGGCTACCTCGCGTCGGCGGCGACGCTGCTCAACCTCAACAAGACGCGCGGGGTCAACAACGCGAGCGACATCAACCTCGCGTTCTTCTTCCCCGAGTCGGGCTTCGGCTACGACTTCGAGACGCTGCTCGGGCTCATCAGCTCGGGCTCGACGGCGGGCATGGACACGCCGGCGTGGTGGAACTCGGGGCACCGCGCGCTCAAGTTCGTCGACGGCGTGTTCCCGATGGACTCGCCGCGCATCGACATGGTGTTCTTCACCCCGTTCTTCGGCCTGTTCGGCGGGCTGCTCGGCCCGATCAGCCAGGAGGCGCAGGACTGGATGCGCGAGAACGGCCCGCCGCTGAACGACTGGATCACGGTGCTCAAGGCGAAGGAGTACCCCTTCGCGATCGACGAGAACCTGGCGAAGGCCGGCGCGGACCTGTTCCACACCGTCGACCTGTGGGCGCCCGGCCGCGACAACCCGGTCCCCGCGCCCGGGGCCGGCAACGGCTCGTGCGCGTCGTGCCACGGCGCCTACGCGCCGCGCTACTTCAACAACCCCGACTTCGTGGCGTCGCCGCGCATGGAGGGGATCGCCAGCTTCATCACGCCGATCGAGACCATCAACACCGACCCGGTGCGGCTCGAGACCAACAACGAGGCGGTGCAGCAGGCCGGCGCGTCGAGCTTCTTCGGCTACCCGCAGACCTTCGGGACCGAGAACGACTGCGGCCCGCAGAACCGCGAGGACCTCGCCGGCGATCGAAAGCCCGGCTACCTCGCGCCGCCGCTGCACGGCGTGTGGGCGACCGCGCCCTACTTCCACAACGGCTCGGTGCCGAACCTGTGGGAGGTGCTCAAGCACGACGATCGCAAGCGGATCTGGAGGCGCCTCTCGACCCCCAAGCCGCCGGGGCAGGACGTGCTCATGGGTCACGACACCGACCTCCAGCGCGCGTACGACACCGAGAAGGTCGGCTGGCGCTACACCGAGATCGACTGCGAGGTCGGCAACGGCGTGAGCCCCTACATCAACTGCAGCCCGTCCATGGAGAACGACCCGCTCGTGCAGATCCTGCTCGCGGGGCTGTACTCGAACTTCGTCGCGCTGTGGAACATCCTGAGCCCGCCGCTGCTGACGATGGAGCAGATGGAGAACCGCAAGATCTACAACACGTACATGTTCGGGCAGGGCAACTCCGGGCACGAGTTCACCGCGGTGCTCTCGGACCAGGAGCGCACGGCCATCCTCGAGTACCTCAAGACGCTGTAGCGCGTGGCGCCGGCGGCCGCGGCCCGCCGCTCAGGCGGTCGCCGCGGCCGCGCGCGGCACGATGTTGAACTCGCGTCGCAGCTCGTCGCAGTCGCGCTCGAAGTCGTCTCAGGGCTGCCACTCGACGCACCGCGGGCGCTGCGCAGCCTGCAGCGCCGCGTTCACGACGAGGGGACGTCGCTGCGCGCGCTGATCGACGAGGCGCGCCTCGCCGGCGCGCGTGAGCTGCTCGGCGACGACCGCCTCTCGATCGACGAGGTCGCGTTCCTGCTCGGCTACTCGGAGCTGCGCAGCTTCACGCGGGCGTTCAAGCGCTGGACCGGGGTGACGCCGGCGCGCTTTCGTCGGGAGCGGCGGTAGCCCGCCGCGCGGCGCGAGTCACCAGACGAGACGAGACGAGACGAGACGAGACGAGACCAGACCAGACTGGTGAGACTCGTGGCCGCGTGGTGGAATGTACTCGCTCGACGTGTTTGACAGGACATGTACATGCGCGGGCCAGACCGCGTCAGAACGCGCCGCGCAGCACGAGGCCCGCGCTCCCACGCCCGAGCGCCGGCGTGATCCGCCACGCGCGCGCGCGCTGGGTCGCCGGCTTCCGCGTGTAGCCGATCGCGGTCAGCACGATCCCCGCGGCCAGCAGCGCGCCGCCCGAGACGATCAGGATGTCGGCGAGCAGGGCGTTGCGCGTCCCCGTCGCGGCCAGCGGCTCGCGCTCGGACGGGGTCGTCAGCTGCTCGAGCTCGCCGTGCTGCTGAGCGGTGACGACCCCGAAGCCGATCCCCGTGCCGAGCGCGGCCGCGCCGACGCCGAGCAGCGTGACGCCCGCGATCCGCATGCCGCGGCCCGGCCTCGCGCGGTCGTCCGGCGGATCCGGTGGGTGCTCACCCGGATCGGGGTCTTGCGCGTCGTCGGGGTCCGGGGCGTGGTCGGGATCCTGCGCGTCGCCTCGCGGCCTGTCCGGGTCGCGCTCGGGCTCCGTGTCGGGATCCTTGGTGGTCTCGACGATCTCGCGCAGGGACTTGATGCGCTCGCTCGCGGTCGTGCGCGCCTCGAGGGGGACGCCCGGCTCCTCGAGGAAGCGAGTGTAGCGCTCGATCGCGCGCTCGTAGTCGCCCTTCTCCTCGTAGACGCGGCCGACGTTGAAGATGAAGCTCGGGCGCGGCTCGACGGCGTAGGCCCGTTCGAACAGGTTGATCGCGGCGTCGTAGTCCTTCGCGTTGAAGCGCTCGATGGCCTGGGTGCGCAGCGACGCGGCGTCGCCGTCTGCCGCGTCGGGCGCGGTCGCGGCGACGTCGCCGCTCGCGTCGCCGTCGGGGGCCGCGAGCGCGGCGCTCGGCGGGAGCGCGAGCGCGAGCGACAGGCTCAGCGACGTCGCGGGGCGGACGAGTCGGTCGATCGAGCGGTCGCGGCCTGGCATCGCGCTCTCAGGGGACGGTGCAGTCGGGGAGCGTGGGCGGGTAGTAGACGTCGTCCTCGTCGAGGATGACGCCGCGCGAGGCGATCGTGTTGTTCACGGCGTCGATCCCCCACATCTCGATGTTGGCCGACGAGTCGCCGTTCTCGTCGAAGTCGAGCGCCCCGGAGGCGCCGACGAAGTCGAAGGTGTAGCTCGCGTCCGTCAGCCGCTGCAGCGTCGCGCCCCAGTCGCTCGGGCCCGCCTCGACCGCGTCGCCCGACGAGAAGCGACGGAGCGCGGCCGCGATGTCAGCCCCGGTCGGCTCGCCCGCGGCGCCCGCGGCCGCGAACGCGTAGGCGACGAGGTAGGCGGCGTCGTAGCTGTTCTCGGTGAACACGCCCGGCGAGCTGTGGCCCGTGTACTTGCTCAGGTAGGCCATGCGGAAGCGGTTGGTCGCGTCGCCCTCGGGCGCCGCGGGCTTCGTGCCGACCAGCTTGCACTTGATCTCGGCGTTCGTGATCCCCGCGGCGACCTTCTCGCTGTTCATCCCGTCGGTGACGATGAACTCCGAGGTGGCGCCCGTGGCCGCGATCTCCTTGAGCTGCGCGAGGCCGTCGTCGACGAAGGAGACGAGCACGACCGCCTCGGGCGCGAAGCCGGCGAGCGTGGTCGCGATCTCCTGCTGCGTCGCCGCGAAGTCCTGCTCCGGGTAGACCCGGGTCAGGTACGCGTCGGCGCTCGTGCACGGGAAGCCGAGCTCGCACAGCGTCGCGAAGGTCACGTCGCGCAGGCCGCGTCCGTAGGCGTCGTCGCGGTTGATCACCGCGACGCGCGTGTAGCCGTGCTCGACGATGTAGCGCGCGACGGCGCGCCCCTGGATCGCGTCGCTGGGCACGGTCCGCCACAGCAGCCCGTCGTCCGGGAGCGAGGTGATCAGCGGGGAGGTCGAGGCCGGGCTGATCATGAACACGCCGCGCGGGCGCGCGATGTCGGTGAAGCCGCTGATGGTCGCGCTGCTGATCGCGGCGCCGATGATCGCCTGCATCTGCAGCGTCTCGACCAGGTAGCGGATGCCCTCGACGCCGACGTCGGGGTCGGTCTGCGAGTCGCAGGTGACCACGCCGAGGCGTCTGCCGTTGACGCCGCCGGACTCGTTGATCTCGTCGACGGCGAGCGCGACCGCCTGGTTCATCTCGATGCCGGCGTCGAGCGCCCCCGTCTCGGGGAACACCGTGCCGATCAGGATGGTGTTGGGATCTGTCGTTTCAGACAGGTCAATCCCGATCAGCCCCTCGCACGGCGCGCGCAGGACGTCCTCGGGCTGGAGCGGCTGGCAGCTCCCGTCGCGGCACACGAGCCCGGGATCGCAGTGCTCCTCGCTCGTGCAGGCGTCGAACTCATAGAGCAGCGAGCAGCTCGCGCCGAGGGTCGCCGCGACGAGCCCGAGCAGCGCGTGCGCGCGTCGGGCGGCGCGCGCGCTGGCAGCTCGCGCGCCCCGGCGGCGCGCGCCGTGTCGTCTGGGGCCCATCACTCACTCACCTCGGCTCGCCGTCGCGCGACCGGAGATCAAGCCTACCACGGCGCGCGAGGCCTCGGCGTGCTCCGCGTTCGCGGGCGCCAGGGCGCGACGCAATTGCGCGGGGTCATTATTTATGTTCTATCAATCATGTTTTAAAAGACATTGTTTGGAGGGCGGCGGCGCGACGCGGTCATATAGAATCATGTCCGCGCGGGCGCGTTGCGCTTTCGCGCGAGCGCGCGCACCCCATGCTTGACCCCTTCATCGGTCGGACGATCGGCGGCCTCTACACGGTCGAGCGCGAGCTCAGCCAGGGCGGCTTCGGGATCGTCTACCTCGCGCGCGTGAAGGACTCGGAGTCGCGCGTCGTGATCAAGGCGCCCGCGCAGGGCGGCGCGACGGGGGCCGCGGCGGCCCAGCGCTTCGACGAGGAGGCGCGCCGGCTGAGCGGGCTGCAGCACCCGAACATCGTCAAGCTCGTCGACTTCGGTCACCACGAGGGGCGCGCGTACCTGGTCGTGGAGTACATCGAGGGCGAGACGCTCGAGCAGCGGCTGAAGCGTCGCGGCGCGCTGCCGGCGGAGGAGTTCGGCGAGATCGCGACGCAGCTGCTCGAGGCCGTCGGCTACGCGCACGCGCGCCGCGTCGCGCACGGCGACATCGCGCCGTCGAACATCATGCTCTCGACCCGCGACGGTCGCCCGAACTTCGTGCGGCTGATCGACTTCGGGCTCGCGTCCGTGCTCGGGAGCCGCGACCCCGCGCGCGAGGGCGCGTTGAGCGGGACCGTCGCCTACACCGCGCCCGAGCAGATCCGCGGCGAGCCGGTCGACGCGCGCGCGGACGTCTACGCGCTCGGGGCGTTGTTCTATCACATGCTCTCAGGGACACCCCCGTTCACGGGCGGGAGCGCGGGCGCGGTGCTGCAGAAGCACCTCAGCGAGACGCCCTCCTTCCTCAGCGAGCACCTCCCGCGCGACCACGGGGTCTCGCGCGAGCTGGTCGCGCTGATCCACGAGTGCCTCGCGAAGAGCCCCGAGGACCGCCCCGCGAGCGCCGACGAGCTCGCGGAGGAGATGATCGAGGCGATGCCGGGGGTGCGCGGCCGCGTGCGCCGACGCGCGACGCTCGGCGACATCGCGACGCTCGAGGCGTCGGCCGTCGGACGTCACGTCGCCGCCGCGTCGACCTCGTCGTGGCGCGTGGTGCCCGAGCGCGACGCGCCGCTGGGCGCCGCGGTCACCCCGGTCGACTCGAGCTCGGCGTTCATGACGGCCTACGTCAGCCCGGCGCCGCGTCGCCGCCGACGATCGTGGGCGCTGGCGCTCGGCACCGCGGTGCCCGTCGCCGTGGGCGCGCTGCTCGCGTTCGCGCTGATCGACCGCGGCGCGGCGAGCCGACAGAGCGAGGCGACCGAGCTCGCGGAGGACGGGCTCGAGCGCGTCGCCGAGGCCGAGCGCCTGGGCGAGCGCGGCGAGTTCGAGGCGGCGGAGCGCGTCCTCGACGGGCTCGACCCGCAGGTCGCCGCGCTCCCGGACGCCGCGGCGAGGATCCGCGCCGTCCGCAAGCGCGTCGAGATCGACAAGCTGCTGCGCGCGGGCGCGGAGCTCGAGCAGCAGGGCGAGCTGACGCCGGCGCTGCTGGTCTACGACGAGGTGCTCGAGCTCGACTCGGCCAACCTCGAGGCGCGGAAACGGAGCGCGCGCCTGCGCGAGCGGGCGCCGGCGGAGCGCGCGGACGAGCCCGGGGGCGCGCGCGTGGAGCTCCGCTCGCGGCCGAGCGCGCGCGTGCTCGTCGACGGCGTGGATCAGGGCGAGACGCCGCTGACGCTCGAGGTCGCCCCCGGCGAGCACGAGCTGTCGCTGGTCGCCGAGGGGCGCGTCACCTGGACCGAGACGCTCGAGCTCGCCGCGGGGGACAACGACGCGGTGGAGCGCACGCTCGCGCCGGCCGAGCCCTCCTCCACCAAGCCAGACAAGCAGCAGGCGAGCACGCAGGCGGGCAAGCAGGCGAGCAAGAAGGCGAGCAAGAAGGCGGGCAAGAAGGCGGACAAGTCGCAGGAAAGCGCGCGCCCGGACGAGGGCGGCGACGCGAAGCCGGACAAGCCCTTCTTGCCCGACGAGAAGAAAGAGAACGGCGTCTTCATGCCGATGTGAGCGGCGCGCGTCGTCGCTGCGCGTGCGCCCGCGGACGTCGTCGACGCGCGCGAAGTTGGTGTTGTCGGCGAGCGACGAAAGCCGCCATACTCGAGACAGCGCGCGAGTGCTTGTAGGTGCGCGGACAGGGGAGGGCGCCTCGCCAGACCCGACGCTCCGGAATCACGCGGCGAGGGACCGCGACGCGGCACCGCTCGACGGGCTCCTGGAAGGCGCATGCGGCACCCCGTGTTGAAGCTCCCCGGTCTGCAGCTCCGCCAGCGCGTGGGGCTCACGGAGGGCGGCGTGGTGGTCCGCGGGATCCGTGACGGGCGCGAGCTCGACGTCGAGCTCCGCCACGAGCGCGTGCGCACGGCTCAGGACGACGCCGCGCTGCGCTTCTTCGGCGCGCGCGCCCGCTTCGCGCGGGTGCGCGACTCGGGGCTGCCGGCGTTCGTCTCGATCGGCGAGCGCGGCGGGACGCTCTTCGCGATCACGAGCGCGCCCGTCGGCGCGTCGCTGCTCGACCGCCGCGGCGAGCTGCCGCTCGCGGAGCGCCGCACGCTGAGGATCGCGCGGCTGATCGCGCGCGCGCTCGCGGCGTTGCACGAGCGCGGGCTGACCCACGGCGCGCTCGCGCCGAGCCGCGTCCTCCTCAACCAGCGCTACAGCCCGACGTTGGTGTACTACGACGTCGACCCGCAGCCGGGCGCGGCCGGGGGCCCGCCGAGCGAGGAGCAGGCGATCGCGGCGCGGCTGCGCTTCGTCGCGCCCGAACGCTACGGGCTCATCGACGCGCCGGTCGACGGCCGCGCCGATCTGTACTCCCTCGGCGCGCTGCTCTACCTGTGCGCGACCGGCCGCGCGCCCTTCGAGCTCGACGACGACGCGGACATCCTGACGCATCACGCGACCGTGCCGCCCGAGGACCCGCGCGCGCACAACCCCGAGCTCTCGCCGGCGCTCGCGGCGATCATCCTGCGGCTGCTCGCCAAGCAGCCGCGCCGGCGCTACGCCGACGTCGACGCGCTGCTCTCGGACCTCGACCGGATCCCGCAGCTCTCCGACCGAGCCGCGCGCGGCGAGCCGCTCGCGCTGAACACCGAGGGCGCGCCGCGCTCGATCCTCGACAGCGGCGCGTTCGTGGGCAAGGAGGACGAGGTCCGGCAGCTCGCGCTGCACTGGCAGTCCGCGCGCGCGGGGCACGGCCGCGCCGTGCACGTGCAGGGCCCCGTCGGCGGCGGCAAGTCGGCGCTCGTCGCCGGCTTCGTGCGCCGCGAGCTCGACGCGGCGCGGCTGGTGCTCGAGGCGCGCTGCCGCGAGCCCGACGCGCGCCCGCTCGCGCCGATCCGGGCGCTGCTCGAGCGATATGTCCGAGAGACCATCACGGCCGAGGACGACCGCCGCGCGCTCGCGCTCGGCTTCCTCGACGCGGCCGCGGCCGAGGCCGGCGCGTTCCTGGGGCGGCTGTCGCCCTTCCTCGCCGAGGTGCTCGGGGGGCGCGCGGCGCTCCCGGACGCCGACGTGACGCCGGAGCAGTTCCACCAGACCATCGCGCTGCTGCTGCGGCTGCTGGTGGTGCGCCACGAGGGCGCGGTGCTGGTGCTCGAGGACATCGAGTGGCTCGACCCCTCGAGCCGGGAGGTGCTGCGCTTCCTCGCGCCGCTGCTGCCGACGCTCCCGCTGCTCATCGTGACGACGGGCGGCGACGGGGAGGCGGGGCGCGAGGCCGTCGAGCGGATCTCGCGGGAGAGCGCGGTGCGCTACGCGGGGCGCGTCAGCGTGCGCCCGCTCAGCCGCAGCGAGGTGCGCGCGCTCGTCTCGCACTCGCTCGGCGACGCCGCGCTCGAGCAGCCGGTGATCGACGCGCTCGCCCGCAGCTCGCGGGGCTCGCCGGCGGCGGTGCTCGACTGCGTTCGCGAGGTCGCGGACGCGGGCCGGCTTTCGATGTCGCGGGGACGGTGGTGCGCCGACAAGAGCACGCTCGCCCTGCTCGCGCGCGCGGTCTCCCGCGACGACACGGTCAGCGCCGCGCTCTCCCGGCTCGACCCGCGCGAGCGCGTCGTGCTCGGGGCCGCCGCGGTGATCGGCGCGCGCTTCCCCGCCGCGCTGCTGATCGAGGTGACGCAGCGCGACAAGGACGAGATCCGCGACGTGATCGCGCGCGCGCGCGCGCGCGCGATCCTGGCGCGCGAGGGGCACGACGTCTACGTGTTCCGCGGCGAGGCGCTGCGTCGGCGCCTCGCCGACGAGCTGCCGGCGGCGGCCCGCGACGAGGTGCACGAGCGCGTCGCGGTCGCGCTCGAGGAGGAGCTCGAGGAGGAGCGCGAGGAGGAGCGCGAGGAGGAGCGCGCGGAGGACCGCGCGGGCGACGAGGACGGCGCGCGCCTCGAGATCGCGCGGCACTACCTCGCGTGCGAGACGCCGCGGGAGCCGGCGCGGGCCTACGCCGCGGTCGCCCGCGCGGTGGTCGAGGCGACGCGGACCTTCGCCGACGTCCAGGCGCTCGCGCTGTTCGAGCGCGCGCGCGCGCTGCAGCGGCGCTACGAGCTGACCGCGGACCCGGCGGTGCACGACTCGATCACGCTGGCGTACGGGCGCGCCGAGCCCCAGCGCGCGCGCCTCGAGCGGGCGCTCGAGTTCACCGCCGACGCGCTCGCGGGCGCGCCCGCGTCGACGCAGGCGGCGGCGCTCAAGCGCCTGCGCGGCGACGTGCAGCTGCGGCTCGGCCAGCACGGCGACGCGATCGCGACGCTGACGAACGCGTGCGCCGACATCAACAGCCCGCTGCCGGGGACGCGGCTGCTCCGGCGCCTGTGGGCGCTGTGGATGATCCTGAGCGTGCTCGTCCGCGATCTGCTGCGGCCCGCGAGCGCGCGCGCGCAGGGCGAGCAGGAGTCGACGGCGCTCGAGCTCCGCTACGCGCTCGATCAGACGCTCATCGACGCGGGCGCGGCGACGGGCGACCGCGTGCTCCGGCGGCTCGGGCTCGTGCGCCTCGTCGCCAGCGCGCGCCGGCTCGGGACGTCGTATCAGCTCGCGCGCGCGTACAACCAGCTCTCGGTCGCGCTCGACGGCCGCGGGCGGCCGCGGCTCGCGTTCGTCTACCTCCGCCGCGCGCTCTCGGTCGCGCGGGCGCTCAAGGACCCCGTAAGCGTCGCCGACAGCCTGTTCCACGAGGCGCGCTTCCTGCTCGCGCGCGGCGAGCTCGGCAAGGCGGAGGTGCTGGCGACGATGTGCCTCGAGCGCTACGGCGTCTGGCTCAAGCGCCATCAGTACCGCGCCGCGTGGCGCCCGCTGCTGTGGAACCTGATCGTCCGCGGGCACTTCGAGCGCGCGGCGCACTGGTTCTCCATGGGCGCGGTGCGGATCGGCGCGGCGACGATCGACGGCGTCGAGCTCGAGTCGGCCGAGGAGTACGCGTACGCGGCGATGGCCACGCTCTCGCAGGAGCGCTACGACGAGTCCGAGCTGCTGCTGCGGCGCGGCGCGGCGCTCGTCGAGGGCGAGGCCGACGACGCGCCGGCGCGCCTCGTGCTCCTCGGCGTGCAGGCGCTGCACCACGCGCACAGCGGCCAGCTCGGCGACGAGCTCGAGCCCGTGCTCGCGGCGCTCGAGCGCGGGCTCTCGCGCCTCGAGCACCGGTCGCAGTTCACCCGCGTCGCCGCGATCGGCCTGGCCTACGCGCGTTACGAGCGCTGCCTCGCGCCCGCGCTGCCGGGCGCGCGCGACCCCGTCCCCGCGCTGCGCCGCGCGCGAGGACTGCTCTGGAGCGCCGCGACCTCCCTGGCGCTCGAGGCCCACGCCGAGCTGATCGACGCGGCGCTGCTGTGCCTGCGCGGGCGCCTGCGCGTCGCGGCGCGGCAGCTCACCGTCGCCGAGCGCGTCGCGCCTCGACTCGGACTCGCGCTGGGTGCTGATCGAGGCCGCGCGGCTGCGCGGCGTCCTGCTCCGCGCCGAGCGACGCCCCGAGGCCGCCGCCGGCTACGTCGTGATGGCGCGCTGCTACGCGCGGGAGGCCGGCTGGGGCACCGCGCCGGCGCGCTGCTCGAGGAGCTCGCCGAGGGCGCCCGCGCGCCGCGGCGACCCGCGCCCGTGCTGACGCGGGTCGGCGGCGGCGAGGAGGCGAAGCTGCTGCAGCGCAAGCTCGACGCGCTGCTCGAGATCAGCCTGGGCGCGGTCTCGCAGCAGGGCCCCGACGAGATCGCGCGCGGGGTGCTCGACGCGGCGATCCGCATCCTCGGCGCCGAGCGAGGCTTCGTGTTCCTCGCCAGCGACGTCACCGGCGCGCTCGAGTTCCTCGCCGGCCGCAGCGCGCGGCTCGAGGAGCTCGACGGCGCCGAGGCCTACAGCGCCACGGTCGTCGAGCGCGTCCGCGAGGAGCGGCGCGCCGTCGTCGTCACCGACACGGAGGACGGCGCCGAGCTGGGCGCGCAGAGCGTGGTCGTCCACAACCTCCGCAGCATCGTCGCGGCGCCGCTGCAGATGCACGACAAGCTCGTCGGCGTCATCTACCTCGACAGCCGCGCCCTGGCGGGCGCGTTCGGTGACGACGACGTGGAGCTGCTGCAGGCGATCGCGGGCAACCTCGCGATCGCGCACGAGACCGCGCGCTCGGCCGAGCGCCTCCGGATCGCGCGCGACCAGGCGCTCGCGTCGAACCACGCCAAGAGCACCTTCCTCTCGGTGATGAGCCACGAGCTGCGCACGCCGCTGAACATCATCACGGGCTACACCGAGATGCTGCTCGAGGACCGCGCGGACGAGGACGACCCCGAGCTGCTCGAGTCGCTCAAGCGCATCCGCCAGAGCAGCGGCGAGCTGCTCGCGCTCGTGTCGAACGTGCTCGCGCTCAGCCAGGCCGAGGCCTCCGAGCTCGCGCTCGAGGAGTTCGAGCTCACCGCGATGCTCGAGGAGCTCGCCGACCGCTTCCTGCCGGCGATCCGGCGCGGCCGCAGCCGCCTCGTCCGGCGCTGGCCGGTCGGCCTCGGGACCATGCGCTCGGACCCCGATCGCGTGCGCAAGATCCTCAGCAACATCCTCAGCAACGCGGCCAAGTTCACGCAGGAGGGCGAGGTCACGCTGCGCGCGGAGCTCGACGGGCGCGGCGCGACGCCGGCGGTCGTGTTCACGGTGCGCGACACCGGCCCGGGGATCTCCAAGGAGGTCCTCGGCAGCATCTTCCTGCCGTTCCAGCAGCGCCAGATGAGCTCGACGCGCGACGTCGACGGCGCGGGCATCGGGCTCGCGGCGAGCCTGCGCATGGCCGAGACGCTCGGCGGCTTCATCACGGCGGAGAGCGAGATCGGCGCGGGCTCGACCTTCACCGTGCGCCTGCCGCTGCGCGTCGGCGAGGGCTGATCCGCTACAGCGGCGGGTGCTGCATGGAGCGCAGCTGGGCGCGCCACATCAAGTCGTCCAGCACGGTCGCGCAGCTGGCCTCGGACGCGTCTCTCGCCCCGCCCGTGAGCGCGGGCAGCAGCGCGACCGCGCAGCGGCGCGTGTTCGCGTCCGAGAGGCACACGTCGACGAGCTGCTCGTCGAGCCCGCGCGTGTAGATCGCCTGCGCCTCGTCGCCCTCCTCGGGCGTGTCTTTCTTGACCTGTTCTTTGAGCCAGTCACGTACCCGCTCGCACGCGCGGCGCTCCTCCGGCGTGCCGCTGGGCGGGTCGAGCGCTCGCGGCGGCTTGAGCAGCTCGGGGCGCTGCTGGCCCATGAGCACGCGCTGCACCGCCAGCATCAGCACGACGCCGCAGCGCTCGGCCTCGTCGTAGCCGACGTTGGGGCCGCTGCCGCCGGCGGCCGCTCGCGCGGCGCAGCTCCGGGTCGACTCGTCGCCCATGCACACGTCGACGTAGCTGCGCTCGAAGGCATCCTGGGCCCCGGGCAGGCTCATCAGCCCGCGGTCGTGCTCGACGTGCCAGTCACGCAGCTGCTCGCAGGCGGCGCGCCCCTGGGGCCCGAGCGCCGCGTCGTCCTCCTCGCGCGCGTCCTTGGAGCGCCCGCACGCCACGACGAGCGCGAGCGCGAGCGCGAGGAGGACGACGACGCTTGTTCGCATGGGCTCGAGTATCGGATCGACGTCGCGTGCGCGCGACCCCTGGCCCCGTCGCTCAACAATTACCTAGCGATCTCACGGCGCTCGCCGTGCGCGGGCGATCGCGGTACACCGGAGCCGATGGGCACGCGTTCGACCCCGCGAGGCGCCTGCTTGAGGAGACGTACGCGAGCGCGAAGCATGACGTGGACCGGGCCCGGCGCGCTCGTCGCGTGGTCCCTCGCGAGCGCCTGCACGAGCGCCTCGGCGCCGTCGACCGACGCGCCGCTGGCCGGGGGGGCGCCCGCGGCGCTGCGCACGGCGCCCGCGGCGAAGCCCTTGCCCGAGGGACAGCCTGGCCTCGTCGTCCTCAACACGACCGAGGTCGACATCGACCTCTACACCGCGACCGTGGTCGACCGGGCCGGGCGGCTCGGGTCGCGCGTGCTGTGGCCGCACAAGCACGACTGCGAGGATCAGGCCCGCAGCCGCGTGGTCCCGAGGAGCGGCGGTCGCTTCACGCTGCCGCCGCCGTCGCGGACCTTCGCGCCGGGCGAGTGCGAGCCCGGCCCGCCGCTGCCGCCGGGCGAGTACGTCGTGCGCGTCGACAGCGGCTACGCCACCGAGCTGCACGCGACGGCGACCGTGACGCTACCCATGACGGCGCCGGTCGAGCTCCGCCTCGAGCGCCACGTGGGCGCGGTGCCCTGCACGGACGCGCTGGCCCAGCGCGCGTTCACGCTCACCGCGGCCGAGGTCGGGCGCGCCCGATCCCTCCCGTCGGTCCCGAAGGACATCCTCGACGGCTGCGACGGCGCGCGGGCGCGCTGCGTCGCCAGCGGCGAGCCGCCGCCGCTGCCGCCCGCCGCCTGCGAGGTCACCCTGTGGACCGGGGAGTACGCCGGGATCCTCCGGGTCTCGCGCCCGGCCGGCCGCGACGCGCCGCGCGGGCTCACGGCCGAGCTTGATCACGACGTCGTCTACAGCCGCTTCCCCCACGCGACGCGCAGCAGCAGCAGCGTCTACGAGCACGACGGCCGCGCGCTCGTGATCGCCGGCGAGGACAGCGAGCACTGGCACGAGCACGGCGGCGACGCGGCGCGCGTCGGCTACGTCACGCTGCGCGTGCACAACCCCTTCGAGCGCGAGGTGCCCTTCACCGTCGCGGGCCTCGAGTTCCTCCGCTCGTTCAGCTGCGAGCCGCCGAGCGAGGTCAAGGCGCGGCCGGTCGTGCGCGCCGTCGATCCCCCGCGGGCGCTCCCGCCGGGCGAGAGCGCGCTGACCATCAGCTTTGAGGCGCAGGAGGCCTACCAGGGGCACTGCGACCGCTTCGCCACGCGCGCGCGGATCGTCGTGTTCGGGGTCGAGCGCGGCGTCACGAGCGAGCACAACGTCGGCCGCTTCGACCCCATCGACTGACGGTCGCGGCTGGGTCGTCGAGGCCGAACGCCGGAGGAGACAGCACGTGATCGCCGCGCGCTCGCGTGACGCGCTCGCGTCGGGGCCGGTCGCGGTGTGCTACACGGGCTCGTGGCCCCGTGCATGCGCGCGCTGAACCCTCGTACCTCGCGCCGCGTCGCCGCGGCGCTGCTGCTGTCGCTCGTCGCCTGTGAAGCGCCCAGCGGCCGCGAGCGCGTGCTCGACGGCGCGGCGGGGCCCTGCGCCGTCGACGGGATGCTGGCGGAGGAGACATCCGCGACGCGCTTCGTCGACTGCGGGGTGTCGTCCACGCCGCTGACCCGCGCGGCGGCGCGCTGCGTCGTGGACGCGCACGCGCAGGCCCGGCCGTTCATGCTGCGACTGCGCGCGGGCGGCGTGCGGGGGCTGCTGGGGCCGAGGGCCGCGCTCGTCGGCGCGCCGTTCGACGGCGCGTTCGGGCTGCGGCTGTTCACGCCGGGCGGCCCCGGCGAGGGGCAGAGCGCGCCTGTCGACCTGGTCCTTACGACACCCGATGACGAGCGGCCCGCGCTCCTGCCGAGCCTCGACGGCGCGCGCAGGTGTCCTGGCTGAGCCGGGTCACACCGCGCGCGCGCCCGTCCCTCGGGCCGCGGCGCTCAGCCGATCACGATGCAGCTCGCCTGCGCGTCGTTGTTGTCCTCGACGCACTCGTCGATGACCTCGTCGTAGTCGACGGTCGCGATGACTTCGAAGGGGAACGGCGGCGCGTTCATCGGCAGCGGCACGGTCAGCTCGAGCAGCTCGAACTCGCCAGGGAGCAGGTCCATCGTCGTGACGGTGTCGTACAGCGGCGTGAGCATGCCGTCCTTGCTGATGTCGAGGTGCACGGTGGTGCCCGCGGGCAGCACCTCGGCGCCGATGTTCTTGACCGCGAGCTGGATGTCGAGCGCGTTCTCCATCTGATCCGAGTCGCTGCAGACCATGCTGGCGACGTCGGCGTCGGGCGCCCAGAACAGCCCGCCGGGCTGCACGTTCTGGCGGAAGTTGTTGAAGCGCGGGTTGAGCCAGTTGGCCTCGGGCTGCGCCGGGATCGTCCCGTCCTTGGCGATGTTGGTGATGTAGTAGCCGTGCTGGTTCCAGACGCGGCGCGTCCGCACCCACTCTTCGTCGTCGTTCCACACCTCGATGCCCGGGTTGCCGCCGTTCCACCGGTTCTCGCCGACGACGACCTCCGCGTGGCCGTCGTTGTCGACGTCGGCGATGACCGGCATCTCGATGCGCGTGTGGCTGCGGAACGAGTTGTCGGAGTAGAGGATCGCGCCGGTCTTGCCGTCGTAGATGCGGAAGTGGGTCTCGTCGGCGTAGACGACCTCGGCGCTCTCGTCCCCGTTGAAGTCGAAGACGCTCGAGGCGGTGACGCGGCTCGAGCAGTCCTGATTGGCGGTCTTCCACAGGATGCCGTTGCTGTCGCACTGCGCGGGGAGGGGGTTCTGCATGCAGTCGTTGATGTCGGCGACCACGTAGTAGTCGGCGGACGCGGTGCCGATCTCGGGGAAGTTGTCGCCGTCGAAGTCGGCGATCGTCGGCGGGCCGGACTCGTTGTTGGCGCAGTCGTCGATCGGCAGCGGGATTCGATAGAGCTCGGCGCCGTTGGTGTCGAGGATGAAGACCTCGCCGAGCCGGATGATGACGACCTCGGCGTCGTCGTCGTCGTCGAAGTTGGCGACCGCGTTGAAGCCGTCGCAGGGCAGCGCGCCGCCGCACGGGGAGTTCTGCGTGATGTAGTTGTAGGTCCACATCACCGAGCCGTCGGCGGCGTAGACGGTGTTGCCCGCCACGACCTCCTGGGTGCCGTCGAGGTCGAGGTCCGCGACCGTCGAGGACGGGCCGAGGAAGCCGTTGTTGCCGATGCCGCCCGCGCCGCCCGAGGTCACGACGCCGTCCCACTTGAGCGCGCCGGACTGCCCGTCGAGCACGACGTTGCCGACGATGACCTCCGGCTCGCCGTCGCCCTCGAGGTCGGCGAGCGAGATGGTCGCGCCGCCGCGCGTGTGCACGTTCCAGGTCGGGTACTCGGTGTTGTGCCAGAGCACCTCCCACTGCGTGCCGTCGTCGCTGACGCGCTTGAACGCGACGGTGCCCTGCGGGTTGCCGACGCGCGTGATCGCGACGAGCTCGGGGACGCCGTCGCCGTCGAGGTCGCCGGCCGCGATGCCCGAGTCGTTGGTCAGCTGCGGGTCCGCGAGCGACGCGAGCGTCGTCATCGTCTTGTCGTCGTTGCACTGCCCGTCGACGACGCGCAGCACCGCGGCCACGTTGCAGCAGCCGTTGGGGAAGTAGTAGGTCAGGAACGCGATCTCGGGGCTGTCCTCGTCGTTGGTCAGCCCGTCGCCGTTGTCGTCGGTCAGGTTGATGACGATCGGCGTGGCGACGACGTCCTCCCAGGTCGCGTTGAGCTGGCCGACGCCCTTCCACTTGCAGCCCTGGGTCGGCTCGATCGGGCCGAACTCCGGGATGAACTCGCAGTCAGGCTGAGCCTCGCTGGGGATGCACTGGTCGACCCCGGGCGCGCACACCTGGCCGATGGGGCACTCCTCGTCGAACTCGCACTCGTCGCCCGGCGAGACGCAGGCGTTCGCGTAGCAGATCTCGCCCTGCTCGCAGCACACGTCGAGGTCCACGCCGCACAGCACGCCGGCCTGGCACTTGTCGGCGCAGCCGACCCCGTTGCAGATCTGCGTGATGTCGCAGCAGACGTCCTGGCAGTTCGCGCCGTCGGGGCCCTCGTCGGTCGCGCCGTCGCAGTCGTCGTCGATCCCGTTGCACACCTCCGTGCCGTCGGGGTTCGCGTCCGGCTCGGCGTCCTCGCAGTCGTCGCCGTTGGGCACCCAGCCGGCGCCCGGCGGCTCGCAGAAGCCGGACGGCGCGACGTCATCGTCGCCGTAGCCGTCGCCGTCCGCGTCGGGCCAGTAGTCGACCGCGTCCGGGTCGTCGCCGGCGCAGACGACGTTGTCCGTGCCGTCGCAGGTCCACGCGTTCTCGTCGCAGCCGTTGCACGGTCCGCCTGGCTCCTGGGGCAGCACGTCACAGCCGCCGCAGGCGTTCTCCTGCCCGGGGCAGCTCTGGCCCGAGGTCGTCGAGTCGCTGTCGCTGTTGCTCTCGGAGCCGCCGGGGCCCATGGTCGTGAGCCCGTCGGTGGTCGCGTCGGTCATCGAGCCGGCGCTCGGGTCGGAGCCCTGGGTGGCGAGCGTGTCGCTGTCCGCGTCGTTGCCGGTCGCGTCCTGCCCGGTGTTGTCGCCGCAGGCGGCGAGCGCCCCGAGCAGCGCGACGGCGGCGGTGAGCGCCAGCGGGCGCGGGGGCGATCGGTGGAGGGGGCTGTTGCGCGTGTTCAAGTCAAGTCTCCTCGCCGCGCGGCGCGTCGCGTTCGCGCGCGCCCTCGCGTCGCGCTCGATTATAGTGTCTTTTAAGACATGTTGTATGGGACTGGCTCACCTCTGGGCGCGGTATGGTGAACCCCGAGGATGACGAGCTGGGGGTCGACGGGCGGGCGGAAGCCGGCGATCAACGTCGGGATGATCGGGCCGCGCGGGAGCGGGAAGACGACGCTCGCGTCGGTGATCACCAAGGTGCTCGCCGGTCGCGGACGCGCGTTCGCGCGGACGCCGGAGGAGCTGGAGGGCGCGACACGGCGGGGCGTGTACTACACCGGGCCGAACTACCACGTGGAGTATGAGGGCGCGACGCGCCGCTACATCCACTACGACCAGCCCGGGGCGCTCGCGAGGGCTCGCGTCGCGGGCCCGCGGCAGCTGGACGTCGGCGTCGTCGTCGTCGCGGCCGACGGTCCGGTGACCGCGGGCGTGCTCGTCGAGTCGGTGACGGAGCTGCGCGTCGCC
This sequence comes from Myxococcales bacterium, assembly GCA_020633295.1. Lineage (GTDB taxonomy): Bacteria > Myxococcota_A > Polyangia > Nannocystales > Nannocystaceae > JACKDW01. The sequence goes on from JACKDW010000004.1 coordinate 82,057, forward strand.
GGCGTCGGCGCCTGGCTCGGTTTCATCAGCAAGGTCGAGCTGCGCGCGGGGGCGCGCTCGCTCGACGCGACGGAGGCCGCGCTGCGCGAGGCGATGTGGACGCTCGGCGTCGACGGCGACGCGCTCACCGTGATCCGCGGGAGCGCGCGTCTGGTGATGGAGGGCGAGCGAGGGGCGCTCGGCGCCGGGGCGGTGCACGCGTACATCGAGGCGCTCGAGCGGCGCGTGACGATCGCCGCGCGCGATCCGGGCGCGCCGCTGCTGATGCCGATCGAGTCCGTGCTCAGCCACCACGGGCAGCGCTGCGTGGTCTCTGGCAGGATCGAGCGCGGCGCGATGTCGCTGCACCAGCGCGCGAGCTTGCTCGGGCCGGGCGGGGTGCAGCACCCGATGACGGTCGCGGGGCTCGAGCTGCTCGGCCGCGAGCTCACCCGCGCGGCCGCCGGGGACACGCTCTGCGTCGTCACCCGCGGACCGCATCAGGACTTCGTGCGGCCCGGGACCGTGATCGTCGCGCGGGGGTCGCTCGAGCTGCACCGGCGGGTCGAGCTGAGGATCGACGCGGTGATCCGCGCGGGCGATGAGGACGCGCCCGACGAGGACGACGACGCGCTGGTGATCCCGCCCGGCTCGCTGCTGCTGCGCGTGCACACGGCGGCGGTCGGCGCGTCGCTGCTGTCGGGCGGCCGCGCGTCGGGGGCGGCGCGGGCGGTCGAGCTCTCGCTGGCGCGGCCGGTCGCGCTGTGGCCGGGCCTCTCGGCCGCGCTCGAGACCGCCGGCGGCACGCTGCTGGGTCGCGTCACCGGGTCGTCGTGAGCGCCGCGGGGCGCAGGCGCGCGCGCCGGAGCGCCTCGCGGACGTGCTCGCGCAGCGCCGGGTACGGCAGCTCGTGGGGCCAGTCGCGCGCGTCGGGCGGGGGCGCGCCGTGCAGGCGCGCGCGCGCGTCGAGGCCCAGCGCGTCGAGCCGCGCGCGGAGCCTCGTCGCGGTCTCCCGCGCGCGCGGGGAAGATGTATGATCGGGCAGGTTGAGTCGGACGCGAGGCGCGCGCGCGCGGCCTCGAGGTGGTGGCTCGGGTAGCCGCGCGCGGACACGACGATGACGTCGAGCTCGCGGTGGATCCCGTTGTCGATGAGGACGTCGACGAGCTCGTCGCGCGCGGCGACGAGGACCGCCGGGGGCCCGAGCGCGGGCGGGCTTGGGAGGGTGGAGGCGCGCCGCGGCGCGCTGCGGTACTGGGACCCGGGCTCCCGCTCGAGTCGACCGCCGCCGTCGAGCAGGCGGACGTCGTGACGACCCTCGCTCCAGGCGCGCAGCGCCGCGCGGAAGCTCGCGCGCTCGGGGAGGCGACGAAACGCCCGCCGCGCGCTCCGGATCGCGAGCGCGGTCAGGCCGAGCAGCAGCAGCGGGGCGAGCAGCAGCGCCGGCGCGAGCGCGCGGCCGAGCAGCAGCGCGACCGAGACGACCGTCAGCGCGGCGGTGAACATCGCCGCGCCGATCCGCAGGGCGGCGGGGCCGTTGGCGTCCCCGCGCGCGAGCTCGCGGCGGAGCGCGGCGAAGGCCTGGTCCGGGGTGAAGCTGTGGGCGCCGCGGCTCGAGGCCGCCGCGACGGCGCGCGCGAGCTCGAGCTCCGAGAAGCCGTCGCGTCGCACGGTGAACCGCGGCCCGACGTCGCGAGGGGCTGGGAGCGCGGGGCCCCCGGCGGGCTCGGCCTGCGTCACCGCGCGAGTCTACCCGCGGGCGCCCAGCGCCGCGGCGCCGCGCGAGCTCCTCGTCGAGGCGAGGCGCGTGCGGGAGCTCAGCTGAGTCGCCGCGTCAGCGCGGCGCGCGGGCCCTCGAGGCTGACCGCGCGGCCGTGAAAATCTGCCCACGGGCACTGCCTGCGCCCGAGCCGCTCGCGCACGCTCTTGAGCGTGTACGTCTGGGCGTGCAGGCCGGGCTCGGACAGCTCGTCCCACACGAGCGGGGTCGACACCGGCGCGCCCGCGAGCGGGCGGACGCTGTAGGCCGCGACGACGGTCTGCGCGTAGCCGTTGCGCAGGTAGTCGAGGAACACCCGATCGCCGCGGGCTTTCTTCGACATCTCGGTCGTGAACAGCTTCGGCTGCTCGCGCGCCATCCACTCGCAGACCGAGCGCGCGAAGGCGCGGACGTCGTCGACCTCGGTGTCGCGCTCGATCGGCGCGATCACGTGCAGGCCGCGGCTCCCGGAGGTCTTGAGGAACGGGACGAGGCCGAGCTCGTCGAGCAGCTCGCCGAGCATCCCGGCGCCGATGCGCACGCGTTCGAACGACGCGGGCTGCCCGTCAGGCGGATCGAAGTCGAAGATGACCTGGTCGGGGTGCTCGAGCTTGTCGGCGCGCGCGGAGGTGATGTGCAGCGTCACGCAGCGCTGGTTGGCGAGGTACACGAGCGCGGCCGCCTCGTCGCAGACCGGGTGATCGACGCCGTTGCCGCGGCCGCTCTTGCTGGGCACGTGGGCCCGCGGGATCCAGTCGGGGTAGTGATCGCTGGCCTGCTTCTGCATGAAGCCCTTGCCGTCGATCCCCTTGCTGAAGCGCTGCACGGTGAGCGGCCGCCCGCGCACGTGCGGGAGCATCACCTCGGCGATGTCGCGGTAGTAGGCGACGAGATCACCCTTGGTGATCGCGTCGGCGGGGAACATCACCGCGGTCTGACTCGTGAGCTTGATGCTGCGCCCGCCGAGCTCGAGCGTCTGGCTCGCGCGCGCTCGCTTCGCGCCGCTGGTCTTCTTCTTCGCCACGCCTACCCCCGATCGCACGCAGTGTAGCGCGGGCCGGGGGCGTCGGCGCGGGGCGAGTTTGCACATGCACTTTCGAGCATGCGAGCGCGCGCGGGCGAGCGCGCGCGCCGGGTCCACGCGCGCGGGCGCGCGGCGCCTCCCGGTGCCGCGGGCGGCGCGGCGCTAGCTGCCGCACCTGCAGACGTCGTCGTCCTCGTTGTCCTCGGCGTCGTCGTCCTCGGCGTCGTCGTCCTCGTCGTCCTCGTCCTCGGCGTCGTCGTCGTCGGCGTCCTCGGCGTCCTCGGCGTCGTCGTCTTCGGCGTCGTCGTCCTCGGCGTCGTCCTCGGCGTCGTCGTCGTCAGCGTCGTCCTCGGCGTCGTCGTCCTCGGCGTCGTCGTCCTCGGCGTCGTCGTCGGCGGCGTTGTCGTCGTCGTCAGCGTCGTCCTCGGCGTCGTCGCACACGCAGTCGTCCTGGAGGTTCTCGTCGACGAATTCGGCGTCGCCGTTGAGGAGCTGATCGGGCGGCGGCGCGTCGCAGGCGGTCAGCGAGAGGCCGAGCGCGAACAGGAGCGTGCCGGGGAGCGAGAGGGTCTTGCAGAGCTGGGTCATGGTGAAGTCCTCGAGCCGACCGTGCGCCGGCTACATGGGTACGTGCCGCGAGGACGAGGGAACCTTACACGCGCGGCGACAGTATCAGGCCGTAGCGAGCGCGCTGCCGAGCTCGGGGCGCGCGTCGCGACCGTGGAGTCGACGCCGCGATCGATATGTCTCTTGGTTCTGGCTCCACCGCACGCGGCGCGCGACTGGTCAACGCCGGGCGAGCCGCGTGAGCTCGGCGTGGAGCTCCGCGTCGAGCGTGACGCCGTCACGCCGGGCGCGCGCGCGACGAGCGAAGCGTCGCGCGCCGGGGAGCCGCGCGCCGTGCTGCGCGAGCACGCCGGCCGCGAGCAGCTCGACGCGGGCGATGAAGCGCGCCGAGTCGCCGCCGCTGAAGCGCGCCGGGTCCAGGATGAGCAGCAGCTGACCGATCCCCGGCGGCGGGCCGTTGGTGGTGAAGAACGAGCTGGCCTCGCCGGCGAAATTCGAACCGGTGACCGCGGCCGCGAGCAGCTCGACCATGAGCGCGAGCGCGGCGCCCTTGGCCCCGCCGAGGGGCGCCATGGTGCCCGCGAGCGCGGCCGCTGGATCCTCGGTTGGCGCGCCGGCGTCGTCGAGCGCCCAGCCCTCGGGGATGGGCTCGCCGCGGCGCGCCGCGACCATGACGCGGCCGCGCGCCACCTGACTCAGGGACAGGTCGACGAGGATCGGCTCGTCGCTCTCGCGCGGGCACGCGAACGCGATGGGGTTGGTGCCGAAGCTCCCGCGCGCGCCGCCCCAGGGGGCGATCGCGGCGGGCGAGTTGCTGAAGGCGAGCGCCACGAGGCCGCGCCGCGCGGCGCCCTCGAGGTGGTAGCCCAGCGCGCCGCAGTGATGGGAGCGCGTGATAGCGACGCTGGTGAGCGCGCTGCCCCGAACCAACTCGAACGCGCGCGCGAGGCCGGCGGTGATGGCCGGGTACGCCAACCCGTGTCGGGCGTCGACGCGCACGAGCGCGGAGGTGACGACGTGGACCTCCGGGCGCGCGCGGCCGTCGAGCATGCCGCAGCGGAGGTGCGCGACGTAGTGGGGGACGCGGGCGACACCGTGGGAGGCCAGACCGTCGGCCTCGGCGGTGACGAGCGCCTCGGCGGTGCTGCGCGCGGCGTCGTCGTGGGCGCCGGCCGTCCGCAGCGCCGCGACGGTGAGGGCGCGGAGCGACTCGAGCGTGAGACGAACCGTGTCGGTCATGATCTCGAGGGATAGCGGATCCCTCGACGATCCGCGCGATGGTTTTCTGCGCGGGCGAGACGACGCGCGGCGACGCGCGGCGCTTCCTTCTCCCGCAGATTCAGGGCACCATCACCGCACGCGATGACGAACGCCAACCCCCCGCCCCCGTCCCCTGAAGTCAGTACGTCGCGCACGCTGGTGATCGGGGGCGTCGTCGTGCTCGTGCTCGTGCTCGCCGGGATCTACTGGACCATCGGCGGCGAGCCTGGCGGCGGCGATGAGCCCGAGCGCGACCTCGCGGCCGCGGGCGGCGAGGCCACGGGCACGGGCACCGACACCGGCGGAGGCGGCGAAGGAGGCGGCGGAGGAGGCGGCGGAGGAGGCGGCGAAGGAGGCGGCGAAGGAGGCCGCGGCGCCGACGGGGATGAGGCGGGCGGCGGGAGCGGCGGTGGTGCGAACGGTGAGTCGGGCGCAGACGGGGCCGACGACGAAGCCGACGGCGCGGACGGAGGCGACGACGACGACGACGACGCCGGCGGTGAAGACGGCGGTGAAGACGGCGACGGCGCGCGCGACGAGGCGGACGGGAGCGCCGACGGTGGCGGCGACGATGAGGACTCGATCGTCGATGGCGACGACGATGATGATGACGACGGGGCGGGCGGCGGCTCCGACAGCGCCCACACGAGCAAGCGCAAGCCCGCGCCCGAGGACTCGATGACCGCCGAGGAGCTGCTCGCCGCGGCCAAGAAGGCGTACGCGGCGGGCGACGGCGCGCGGGCCTACAAGCTCGCGACCATGAGCTACTCGAAGGACCCGAAGCCGGCGGCGCTCGAGCTCAAGGCGCTGGCGGCGTGCAAGATCGGCAACAAGGCGAAGGCGAAGTCGGCCAGCGACGCGCTCGACCGCGAGACCAAGAAGCGCGTGCGCAAGCAGTGCCGCGACATGGGCGTGCGCATCGGGCTGTAGCGGCGGCGAGCTGGCGCGTGGCGCCGCGTTTCAGCCCCATCGCGCGGTTCCTGCCCGGGGCGGCGTGATGCTGGTAGGGTTCGGCGCGCTCGCCTGCGGCTCCGGGGCGCGTCACGACCTCCGAGATCTGCACGATCGGACAGGCGGCCGGTCGCGCGAGGGCGCGCTGGTGTAGCCCGCGCCCGCTACGCGTCGCGCAGCTTGTAGCGCTGGATCTTCCCGGTCGCGGTCTTCGGCAGCTCGTCGACGAAGTCGATCCAGCGCGGGCGCTTGAACGGCGCGAGCTGGTCGCGGACGAACTGCGTGAGCGCGCGCGCGAGCTCGTCGTTGGCCGGGCCCGCGCCCGGGGCGAGCACGACGAAGGCGCGCGGCTTGATCAGGCCGTCGTGGTCGGCGTGGCCGACGACCGCGCTCTCGAGCACGGCCTCGTGCTGCAGCAGCGCGCTCTCGACCTCGAAGGGCGACACGTAGATGCCGCCGACCTTGAGCAGGTCGTCGGCGCGGCCGCCGTAGTGATAATAGCCGTCCTCGTCGACGTGGTACTTGTCGCCGGTGCGCAGCCACGGGCCGCGGAAGGTCGCCTTGGTGCGCTCGCGCAGGTTCCAGTACATCAGCGCGGTGCTCGGGCCGCGGACCTCGAGCGTGCCGAGCTCGCCGGGCGCGACGACGTGATCGTCCTCGTCCACGAGGCGCACCTCGTAGCCGTCGACCGGGCGCCCGGTGCTGCCGGGTCGGATGTCGCCGACGCGGTTGCTGAGGAAGATGTGCAGCGCCTCGGTCGTGCCGATGCCGTCGAGGATGTCGACGCCCACGCGCGCGCGCCAGCGCCTCAGCAGCTCGGGCGGGAGCGCCTCGCCGGCGGAGGTGCACAGGCGCAGGCGGTGCTCGCCCCTGGCCGGGAGCTGCTCGTCCTGGGCGAGCAGCATGCCGAACAGCGTCGGCACGCCGTAGAAGATGGTCGGGCGGTGGCGTCGCAGCAGCGCGCCGACGCGGTCCGGTCGAGGTGGCCCTTCGAGCAGCACGGTCGTGGCGCCGACGGCCATGGGGAAGGTCAGCGCGTTGCCGAGCCCGTAGGCGAAGAACAGCTTGGCGGCCGAGAACACGACGTCGTCCGGGGTGAGGCCGAGGATCGGGCGCGCGTAGAGCTCGGCGGTCGCGAGCAGGTGGCCGTGGAGATGCACGACGCCCTTGGGCGCGCCCGTGGTGCCGGAGGTGTAGAGCCAGAAGCAGGGCTCGTCGCGGCGCGTGCTCGCGAAGCCCTGGGCGGGCGCGGCGGTCTCGAGCAGCGCGTCGAGCTGCTGGCCGGCGGATGACGGGTCGCCGGCGACGACGACGGCGCGCAGCTGCGGGTGCGCGCCCAGGTGCGACATGAATTGATCGAGCAGCGGCGCCGACACGATCAGCGCGCGCGCGCGGCTGTCGGCGAGGATGTAGGCGTAGTCCTTGGCGGTCAGGCGGGTGTTGAGCGGGATCGGCACGACGCCCGCCTGGATCGCGCCGAGGAAGCAGGCCGGGAAGTCGACGGTGTCCTCGAGGCACAGCGCGACGCGCTGCTCGGGCTCGACGCCGAGCTCGCGCAGCGCGGTCGCGAAGCGGGCGCTGCGCTCGGCGAGCGCGGCGTAGGTGTGGGCGCCGTCGCGATCGATGTAGGCGACGCGCGCGGCCCGGCCCGGCGCGAGGTTGCGGCCCAGGAGATCCTCGGCGGCGTTGTAGCGATCGGCGAAGGCGGGCGCGGGCTCGAGCATGACGCGAGCGTATCAGGCGAGCGGGCGTCGTGCGCCGTGGGCCTCGGCGTCGGCGCAGGCGCGATGGAAGGCGGCGAGGCGCTCTTCGAAGATCGGCCCGAAGCGCGCGTCGAGCTCGTCCCAGCCGCCGTCGCACGCGACGACGTCGGCGCGCAGCGTGTTGTTGGCGGCGAGCTCGACGAGCGCGCCGTGGCGCGCGAGCTGGCGCCCGTACTCGAGGAAGCGCAGCGCGTGTGCGTAGAGCTTGCGAGCCTGCGCGGGGTCGGGCGGGACGGGGGCGCGCCGGCGGCCGCGGGGCGCCTGGGTCGTGAACAGGCGCGCGGACTTCTCTCGGTGCGCGCGCGCGCTGAACTCGACCGCGCGCCGCAGCGTCGCGAGCTCGAGCGTGAGCTCGCCGCGCAGCTCGAGCGTGTGCTTCCAGCGACAGGGCGGCGGGACGTAGAGGCACTCCAGCGCGCACAGGGCGTGGCCGCCGAGCATCGCGGCGAAGGTGCGCGGCTGGAAGATCCACAGCTGGACGTCGTCCTCGCCGATGAACGCTCGCCGGGCGCCGCGGTAGCGCGCGGGGTCGCGGGGGACCCAGCCCTCGCGGTGGAGCCACTCCATGCCGAACCACTTGCGCCCGTCATCGTCCATGACGACGAAGAGGTCGTGATCGCTTGCCTCGCGCGCGCAGCCCTGGGCGCGCGAGCCAACGAGGTAGACGTTGCGCGTGAGCGCGGGGTCGAGGCCGAAGCGCGCGTGCAGGGTGTCGAGGTCCATGGCGGCTCGTGGCAGTGTGCCAGAGGGGCGGCGGCGAGCGCTCGCCGCCGGCCGTACGGGCGGGCCGCCGCGGGCTCCGCTCGGGCTCCGCACGGGCTCCGCTCGGGCTCCGCTTGGACACCGCTTGGACACCGCTCGGACACCACTCTGGCTCCACTCTGGCTCTTCAGACACCCGTACGGGCGCGCTGGCGCGCCGTGGTACAGTGGTTCGGTATGCCCGGGCCGAGCCGCCGACACCGGCCTCGCGGCGCCGCGCTGGCGCTGCTGCTGCTGAGCTGCGCCTGCGAGCCGGCGGCGGCGGTCGCCGACGCGCCGGAGCGCGCGGCGAGGTCGGTGCGCTACGACGACGCGGAGGTGTTCGTGCCCCCGGGGCCGCAGGCGCGCCAGGCCGCGATCGGCCCGCTCGATCACCTCGCGCCCGAGCTGCGCGCGGCCTTCGTCGAGACGGCGCAGTTTCGGCCGCTGCAGCCGCCCGAGCCGGGGGATTGGCTGTACCGGGTGCGCGAGCGCGGGCAGACCTTCGAGGCCTACGCGCGCTCGGACGCGAACCAGCCGGCCAAGCCGGGGGAGGGGCGCGACACGATCTACATCCTGCCGATCGGCAGCTTCCCCGACGGCTTCATCGTCGAGGAGGAGCGCGTGGTGCTGGTTCGCAGCCCGGCGCCCGAGGTGCTCGAGGACTACGCCGAGCGCTTCTTCGCGATGCCGGTCTCGGTGCTCGACCCGCTCCCGGCGGATGAGTTCGAGGTGCGGAGGAGGATCCGCCACGGTCGCGATCAGCTGTACGCGCCGGAGCTGCTGGAGCGCCTGGTCCCGCGCGTGCCGGCCGACGGCTTCGCCCTGATCGCGCTGACGAACGACGATCTGTTCGCCGAGGACGCGCAGGAGTTCTCCTTCGGCTACGCGTCGCTCACGGGCCGCGTGGGCGTCTACAGCTTCGCGCGCTACGACCCGCAGTTCAACGGCGAGGCGCGCGGGGCGTTCTTCCTCGACCTGATCCTGCGCCGCAGCCTGAAGATCATGGCGCACGAGCTCGGGCACATGTTCGGGCTCGAGCACTGCGTCCACTACGCGTGCGTGATGAACGGCGCGGCGGATCTCGTCGAGACCGATCGCGCGCCGCCGTTTCTGTGCCCCGTGTGCATGCGCAAGCTGCAGTTCGCGACGGGCTTCGATCCGGTCCCGCGCTATCGAGCCCTCGTCGAGTTCTACGAGGAGCGCGAGCTCGACGACGAGCAGCGCTGGCTCGCGGGGCGGCTCGCGTTCATCACCGGCGAGTACTGAGGGGCTCGCGCGCCGCCGTCGTGCACGCGCCCCGCGCTCGTCCCGAGTTGGATGAGGGCGGCGCGTCGTCCTCTCGGACCTGTCCCAACAGCGCTGTCTCTCTGTGCGGGCCGCCGCGCAGCCGGCTCCCCGCGACGCGCCGCCGGAGCGCCTAGCGTGATCGGAGCCGCAGCCCGCGGGGCACGAGCGCGCGCTCGAGCAGCTCGAACAGGCCCTGCACCAGCAGCGCGAGCGCGGCCGCCGGGATCGCGCCCTGCAGGATCAGCGAGGTGTCGGCGAGGCGGATGCCGGCGAGGATCGGTTGGCCGAAGCCGCCGGCGCCGACGAGCGCGCCCAGGGTCGCGGTGCCGACGTTGATGACCGCCGACGTCTTGACCCCCGAGAGCACGGACGGCGCGGCCATGGGCAGCTCGACGAGCCGCAGGCGCGCGCGCGCGGGCAGCCCGAGCGCGGCCGCGGCCTCGCGCAGGCGCGGGTCGATCGTCGTGAGGCCGGCGTGGGTCGAGCGCACGATCGGCAGCAGGCTGTACAGGAACAGCGCGACGATCGCCGGCGCCGCGCCGATGCCGAGCGGCGGGATCAGCACGACGAGCAGCGCGAGCGAGGGGATGGTCTGGACGACCCCGACGAGCGCGAGCACGACCTGCCCGACGCGCCGGCGCCGGGCCGCGACGACGCCGAGCGGGATCGCGACGAGCACGGCCGCGAGCAGCGAGACGCCGACGAGCGTGAGGTGCTCGACGGCGCGGCGGCGCAGGCGGGAGGCCACGGTCGGCGCGCGCAGCTCGACCCGCAGCCCCAGGCGCTCGTCGAGGAAGGACGCCGCGACGGCGGCCTCGGGCTCGCGCGCCCGCTGCACGCGGCCGTTGAGCGCGGCCATGGTCCCGTCATCGAGCTGTCCCTCGAGGCTGGTGAGCGCGCGCGTGAACGCGGGCGCGCGCCGCTCGAGGTCCGCGCGGTACAGCAGCACGGCGTCATAACGCGGGAACACGCCGCGGTCGTCCTCGAGCAGCGTCAGCCCGTGCGCGGCGATCTGCGGGTCGGTGGAGTAGAAGTCGATGACGTCGAGCTCGCCCGCGAGCAGCCCGGCGTAGGCGAGGTCGTGGTCGAGCGTGCGCAGGCGGTCCGACGCGAACGCGAGGCCGTAGGCCGCGCGCACGACGGGCCAGCCGTCCTTGCGCTCGTAGAACTCCTCGGTGAGCCCGAGGCGCAGCTCCGCGTGATCGCGGAGATCGGAGATCGTGCGCACGTCGAGCGCGCGCGCGCGCGCCCGCGTCAGCCCGAGCGCGTAGGTGTTGTTGAAGCCGAGCGGCGCGCTGAGGCGGAGGCCGAGCGGCTCGAGCGCGCGCGCGAGCTCGCGCGGGTCCTGCAGCTCGGGGCGCGCGAGCAGCTCGCGCGCGAGGGTGCCGGTGTACTCGGGGTAGATGTCGAGCTCGTCCGCGCGCAGCGCGTTCCACAAGATCCGCGTCCCGCCGAGCTCGCGCTGGTGAGCGGCGGGCGTGTCGTGGGCGCGCGCGAGCCCGACGAGCAGCTCGCCGAGGACCACGGACTCGGTGAACTTCTTCGAGCCCACCCGCACGACGTGCGCCGCGTCGCGCTCGCCGTCGGCGCTCGCGGCGGGCGCGGCGGCGGCGACCTGTACAAAGAGGAATATAAGGAGGAGCGCGAGCAGGGCCGCGCGGGCGCGCGTGCGGGCGCGCGTCACGGGGCCTCCGGGGCGCGCGGGGGCGAGAGCGCGACGGTCCGCTGCGCGCTGACGAAGCGCGCGACGAAGTCGCTGCGCGGGCGCGCGATGAAGTCCGCGAGCGCGCCCTGCTGCACAATCGCGCCGCCCCGCAGCAGCACGATGTGCTCGGCGAAGTACGCGGCCTCGGCGAGGTCGTGCGTCACGAGCACGACGGTCTTGGCGAGCGATCGGAAGATGTCCCGAAGGTCTAGTTGAAGCTCCGCGCGGATCAGCGGGTCGAGCGCGCCGAGCGGCTCGTCGAGCAGCAGCGCGTCAGGGTCGAGCATAAGCGCGCGCATCAGCCCGACGCGCTGACGTTGCCCTCCGGACAGCTCGGCGGGAAACCGGCCCAGGAGCTCGACGGGCAGGCGCGCGAGCGCGGCGAGCTCGAGCAGCCGGCGCTCGATCGCGTCGTCGTCGTCGCCGCGCCAGCGCGCGACGAGCGTCACGTTGTCGCGCGCGGTGAGGTGCGGGAACAGGCCGCCCTCCTGGATCACGTAGCCGACCCGCCGGCGCAGCGCGAGCGCGGCCGGGCCGCTGCGCTCGACCGGCGCGCCGTCGAACAGCACGCGCCCGCGGTCCGGTCCCCAGAGGCCGAGCATCAGGCGCAGGATCGTCGACTTCCCGGAGCCCGAGGGCCCGATCAGCGCGGTCGTCCGCCCGCGGCGCGTCACCAGGTCGACGCCGGCGAGCACGCGCGTCTCGCCGTGGAGCATCTCGACGCCGCGCAATTCGAACACGCGAGGGACTGTAGCGCGCCGATGTATTTGCAGGCGCTCGCGACGAGGCGCTGACGCGCGTGGGGCTGAGCTCGCGGCGCGCGCCCGAGAGTGCGATTCTGAGCCGATTATCGGGCACTGCGCGCCGCTGCGTCGGGCGCGGACGGGTCGCGAACGAGGACGTCACGCGCGCCGTCACGGGCCGCGTTCGCGGAGATCGGCTCGCGCCGCGCGTGTCAGGCTCGCGACGTTTTCACGCGGCTCAGCTTCGCTCGCCTGTAGTTGTACAAGCGACGTTGCGCGCTCGTGCGCGGCCGCGGCACGCGGCCCTCGACGCGCGCGCGGGCGGTTGTGGATGGGCCTGTGGACGAGCTTGTGGATAGGGTTGCGGATGCGGTTGTTGATATAGTTTCGCCTCGTCTGTGATGACGCGCCCCGCCGGGCGCGGCGTCTCGGCGCGGAGGATCTTCGAATGACGTCGAAGCGAGATCTTGGGCTCGAGCAGTCTTTTACCGCAGCGCTGAACGCGGCGCGGCGATCCCCGCAGAGCGACGACGCCTGGGACCACCTGGAGGACCTCGCGGACTCGCTCCAGCGTCCCGAGGAGGTCGGCGCGGTCTATCGCGAGGTGCTCAAGGAGGTCGCGGACAAGGAGCTGCGCGACCGCGTGGCCGAGCGGGCGGTGCAGTTCCACGAGGAGTGGTTCGGCGACAGCCCGTCGACGATCGCGTCGCTGCTGAGCGAGATCCTCGAGCGCGACCCCGACGCGCACTGGGCCTTCGACCGGATCACCGTGGTGCTGACGGCCGCGGAGGAGTGGGAGGAGCTGCTCGGGGCCTACGACCGCGCGCTCACGGTCACGCGCGACGTCTCGCGCCGCCGTCAGCTGCTCAACGACGCGTCGCACGTCGCGCGTGACTTCGCGACGGCGCCCTCGCGCGCGGCCGACTACATGGTCGAGCTGATCGGCATGGAGCCGGGCAACGCGAAGCTCGAGACCTCGCTCGCGCGCCTGCTCGAGCGCCTGGCGCGGTGGGAGGACCTCATCAACCTGTGGCGCGGCAAGCTCGCGCGGCTGTCCCCGGTCGAGGCCCGCGACATGCGGGTGACGATCGCGCGCTGCTACATCGATCGCCTCAGCCAGCCCAAGGCCGCGCTCGCGGAGCTCTCGATCGTCGTCGAGGAGCTCGCGGGGCACCCGGCCTCGTGCGCCGAGCTCGAGCGGATCCTCGGCGACGAGCAGGCGGCCGCGCCGACGCGCCGCGAGGCGCTCTCGCTGCTGCGGACCAACTACGACGCCGTGCAGAAGCCCCGCGACGTGGTGCGCGTGCTCGAGCGCGCGCTCTCGTTCGCCGCGGAGGCCGAGCAGCTCACGCTGCATCGCGAGCTCGGCTCGCGCCTCGCGATCCTCGGCGACGACGCCGACGCGATCGCGCACTACGCCGCGCTGCTGAAGATCGAGCCGTCCGACGCGGACGCGCGCAAGCAGCTGCGGCCGCTCGCGCGGCGCTCGGGCAACCACGACCAGCACGCGCGCGCGCTGATCGCCGCGGCCGACGGCGCCGACGACAAGGGCGAGGGCGGGCTCGCGGTCAGCCTGCTGCTCGAGGCGGCGCACCTGCACCGCGACCTGCTCGATGACGTCGAGACCGCGATCAACCTGTATCGCCGGGTGCTCGACTCGCCGGAGGCCGAGGTCACCGCGTCGCTGTCGGCGGGGCACATCCTCAACGAGCTGCTCTCGCTCGCGGGGCGCGACCAGGAGCGCCTGCCGGTGCTCGAGCGCCTCGCCCGGATCGAGCGCACGAAGGTGATCCGCAAGGCCGTGCTCGGCGAGGCCGCCCAGCTCGCGCGCAAGCTCGGCGACCTCGACCGCGCGCACCACGACTGGAAGCGCCGCCTCGAGCTCGACGACCGCGACCTCGAGGCGCTCAACGCCGTGATCGAGCTGCTGGACGAGACCCAGCGGTGGGAGGCGCTGACGGTCGCGCTGCGGCGGCGCACCAACCAGGACGTCCCGCCTCAGCAGCGCCGCGCGGACCTCGTGCGCATCGCCGAGATCGAGGCCGACCGGATCGGGCGGCTCGAGACCGCGACGTCGACCTGGCTCGAGGTGCGCGACAGCTTCGGCGAGTCGCCGGACGTGATCGCGGCGCTCGACCGGCTGATGAGCGCGACCGAGAGCTGGGATGACCTCGCCGAGCTGCTCGAGGGCGCGGCCGGGCGCGGGCGCCTGCAGGCGGGCGCGCTGCTGACCCGCGTCGCCGACGTGTTCCGCAAGCACCTCGGCAAGCCCGATCGCGCGGCGTCGCTGTACGCGGAGGCGCTCGCGGTCGACCCGGCGAACGTCGGCGCGCGCGCCGGGATGCGCGAGCTGCTGCAGGTCGACTCGTGCGCGCGCCGGGTCGGCGAGTCGCTGCTGCGCGCGTACACGGAGACGGACGACTGGAGCGAGATCCTCGCGATCGTCGAGCCGCGCCTGCGCGCGGCCGCCGACGACGAGGGCCGCGCGGCGATCCTGCGCGCGGCCGCGGCGATCTACGAGGAGCGCGCCGAGGACCTCGCGGGGGCGCACGCCGCGATCGCGCGCGCCTTCCCGCTCAGCCCCGGGGACCTGTTCCTCGAGTCAGAATTGAACAGGCTCGCGATGGTCAGCTGGGATCGGACCGCGGCGGCGTTCCACGACGCGGCCGCGCGCTCGAGCGACGCGCCGAGCCGCGCGGCGCACCTCAGCTTCGTCGAGGGCGGGCTGCGGGAGCGCGAGCTCGACGACGCGCGCGGGGCGACCGACGCGTACAAGGCGGCCGCGAACAACGACTCGCAGCGCATCGAGTACCACGAGGCCGTCGCGCGCTGCGCCGCGAAGGCGTCGCGCTGGCGCGACGCGGCCGACGGCGCGCTGCACACGGTGCAGGCGCGCGGGCGCGTCGAGGGCGGCGTGATCGCGGACCTCGAGCAGGTCGCGGCCGCCGGCTTCGCGTACGCCGACATCGCGGCGGCCTTCGAGGCCGCGCTGCTCGACCGCAACGGCTCGATGCGCTCGAAGCTGTCGTGGTCCGTGGAGATGAAGGTCTCGAGCTGGTACCGCGAGGCCGGGGACCTCGGCGGGGCCGAGCGCGCGGCCCGTCGCGCGGTGCAGCACGAGCCGACGCACGAGGACTCGCTGCGGATGCTCGCGTCGCTGCAGCGCGAGCTCAAGGCCGACGGCCTCGTCGACACGCTGCTGCGGCTCGACGAGCTCGCCGACCGGGCGCTCGACTCGCTGCGCGAGGCGGCCGAGGTCGCGCTCGCGGGGGCGAACCGCGGGCGCGCCCGCGAGACGCTGGTCCGCCTGTACCGCAAGTGCGCCCGCATGTGGGCGCGCGGCGAGCAGGCGAGCGGCGAGCACCAGGCGCCGAGCTCGGCGCTGTGGGCCCTCGACCGCTTGGTCGAGCTGCACGAGCAGTCAGGATCCTTGGAGCAGGCGGTGCGGATCCTGCTCGACGGCGCGACGCTGCCCGTCGAGCCCGGGGTGTCGGCGGCGCTGCGCACCCGCGCGGCCGAGATGCTCGCGGGTCACGGCAAGCGCAACCGCGCGATCGACCTGTACCTCGGGGTGCTCGCCGACGGCGGCGAGTCGCTCGAGGTGCTCGGCCGCGTGGCGACGCTGTGCGAGGAGGAGGGGCGCACGACCGAGCTGCTCGGGCTGCGCTTCAAGGAGCTCCAGCTGACCGACGACGAGGAGCGCCGGCTCGCGCTGCGGCTCGAGATCTCGGTGCTGACCGGCAGGCTCGAGGCCCGCCGCGGGCGCGTCGAGGTCCTGCACGAGAACCTGCGCGAGCGCCCGGGGCACGAGCCGTCGATCGCGGCCCTCGAGGCGCTGCTGACCGAGCGCGGGCGCTACAACGAGCTGACGACCGCGTTCGAGGAGCAGGCGGCGCTGCTGACCGAGGCCGGCGAGGCCGAGGCCGCCGCGGCGATCTGGACGCGCGCGGCGAAGCTGGCCGAGAAGTCGCTCGAGGACCTCGACCGCGCGATCACGGCCCACGAGCGCGCGGTCGCGCTGTCGCCCAAGCCGCGCTCGCTCGACGCGCTCGCGCGCCTGCTGCTCAAGCGGGACCGCGCGCGCGAGGCCAGCAAGTGGCTCGAGCAGCGGCTCTCGATCGCGACCGAGGCCGAGAACGTCGCGATCCGCCTCAAGCTCGCGCGCGCCTACGTGGCCGCCGAGATGACGGCTCCGGCCGCGGAGGCGCTCGAGGTCGCGTTCGAGAAGGCGCCGAAGAACGGCGAGGTGCGCAAGCTGCTGCTGCGCCTGTACCGGCAGCGCGAGTCCTGGGACAAGCTGGCCGACGCGCTGACGATCGCGTCGGGCTACGTCAGCGACGCCGACACGGTGCTGGCCTACGCGCGCGAGGCCGCCGACCTGTACCACGAGCGCCTGCACCGCCCGGAGCTCTCGATCCAGGTGCTCGAGCGCGCCGTGGCCCACGCGCCCGACGACCGCCGGCTCAAGACCATGCTCGCCGACGGCCTGCGGGCGGGCGGGCGGCTCGAGGAGGCGAAGGAGCTGCTCGAGGCGCTGATCGAGGACTTCGGCCGCCGGCGCTCGCCGGCGCGCGCCCAGGCGCACCTGCGGCTGGCGAAGGTCCTCAGCGGGCTCGGCAAGCCGGAGGAGACGATCAAGCAGCTCGAGACGGCGTCGCGCATGGCGGCCGGCGACGTGATCATCCTGCGCACGCTGGCCGAGCACGCCCGCGACGCCGGGCAGCTCGACCGCGCCGAGCGAGCCTACCGCACGCTGCTCGTCAACGTCCGCCGCGGGCTGCAGTCGGGCAAGGAGGACCCCGAGGTCGGGCCGTGCGAGGTGCTGTTCGAGCTCAGCCGGATCGCGCGGGCGCACGGCGATGACTACCGCGCCGACGAGCTCGTGCACTCGGCGCTCGAGGCCGTGGGCGAGAGCGAGTCGGAGCTCGGGCGCGTGAAGGACACGCTGCGCGAGCGCGGCGAGCACGAGCTGCTGCGGCGCGTGCTCGAGGTCCGCCTCGGGCAGGTCACGGGCAAGGGCCACGACCGCGCCGAGCTGCTCAGCGAGCTCGCGTCGGCGCTCGAGGGCGCGCTCGGGGAGCCCCAGCGCGCGCTCGAGGTCCGGCTCGAGGCGCTGGCGATGGAGCCGGCCTCGCCGCTGCGCTACGACCCGGCGCGCGAGCTCGCGGTGCGCCTCGGCGTGCTCGATCGCTACGTCGCGCTGCTCGAGGAGCTGCTCGAGGCGTCGCGCCGCGACACCGACGCGCACCAGCGCTGCGAGATCCTGCTGCGCCTCGCCGAGGTGTTCGAGAAGCACCATGAGGATTTCCTGAAGGCGACGCTGTACCTCGACCACGCCGAGGCGACCGGCGTGCGCAAGGTCGACGTCTGGCGCGCGCAGGCGCGGGTCGCCGGCTCCGCCGGCAACAAGGAGCTGCAGGTCGCGCTGCTCGAGCAGCTCGTCAGCCTCGGCGCCGACCAGGCCGAGACCCGCGCGGACGCGCTGTACCGCATGGCCGAGGTGCACCTCGCCGGCGCCGAGACGATCCACGACGGCGTGATCTCGCTGTCGCAGGCGCTCGACGACAGCCCGCACTACGAGCGCGCGGGGCTGATCCTGCGCCGCGCCTGCGAGACGCTGCCGCCGCACGACGAGCTGCTCGACCTGTACCAGGAGGTCGCGCGCAAGTCGGGCGATCAGGCGATGCTGCTGCACTTCCTCGAGCACCGCACCCAGCACCCCGGCGACGACGTCCGCGGCGCGCTGGACCTCGCGCGCGAGGGCGCCGCGCTCGCGGCCGAGCTCGTGGAGTACGACCGCGAGGAGGCGCTGATGCTGCGGGCGGTCGAGCTCGCGGGCGAGCTGCTCGAGGGCCCGGGGGCGGCCGACTGGGCGCTCGTCGGGCTCGCGCGGCGGCGCCACGAGGGCGGCGACACGGCGGGCGCGGTCAAGTGGCTGGGCGAGGCGATCGACGCCGCGGCCGCGACGGTGTCGGACGACGTGCTCGCGCTGGCGCGGCAGGTCGCCGAGCAGGCGGGCGGGCCGGGCGGCGACCTCACGCTCGCGGCCAAGCTGTACGAGCACATGGTCGAGCGCGAGCCGACCAACCGCGCGACGTGGGAGCCGCTGGCGGGCATCTACCGCCAGCTCGGCGACATGGGGCGGCTCGAGCGACTGGTCGACGAGACGCTCGACGGCCTGCAGGAGACCGAGGAGCGCAACGCGCTGCGCCTGCAGTTCGCGCGCGCGCTGCTCCGCGTCGAGGAGCGCGGCGACGACGCGGTCCGCGTGCTGAGCGACATCCTGCTCGAGGAGCCCGAGAACGCGGAGGCGCAGCGGCTGCTGGCGGCGCACCTCGAGCGCACCGGCGACACGCAGGGCCTGCTCGAGCTGCTGCGCAACCAGCTGATGGCGGCGCAGGGGAAGGGCGACCTGCCGGCGATCAAGTCGCTGTCGCTGCAGCTCGTCGAGCGCCTGCGCGTCGGCGAGCCCGGCGAGGCGATCCTCGTGTGCCAGGGCGCGCTCGACAGCATGCCCGAGGACGCGGAGCTGCTGCGGCTGCTGATCGAGCTGAGCGTGAGCGACTTCGACGTGCACGAGCGCGGCGACCTGATGCAGCGGCTGCTCGCGGTCGAGGCGGTCGAGCAGGTCGTGCCGCTGACGCTGCAGCTCGTCGAGCTGCGGCGCGGCGCCGGCGACGAGACGGGCGCGCTCACGGCCCTGCAGATCGGCTACCGGCGCGTGCCGGGGCACCCCGAGCTGCACGCGCGCCTCGAGCGGATCTACCGCGACCGCGAGGATCACGGCGGGCTGCTCCGGCTCTTGATCGAGGCGGTCGACGTCGCGGAGACGACGGCGCACGCGGTCGCGCTGCTGCGCCAGGCGGCGACCGTGCAGCGCGAGATGCTCGACGATCCGGGGGCCGCGGTCGCGCTGCTGAGCCGGGCCGTCGCGCTGACGCCCGAGGACAACCAGCTGCGCGTGACGCTGGGCGTGACGCGGGCCGAGAGCCACGACTTCGCCGGCGCGATCGCGACGCTCGGCGAGTGCCTCGACGCGGCCGCGGACGCGGCGGCGCGGCTCGACATCCTCCAGCGGCGCGCCGATGTCCACGCGCGCGCCGGCGACCCGGAGGCCGCGCTCGCGGACCTCGAGCAGGCGTTCACGCTCGACCGCGACGCCGTGGCCGACGCGCTCATGCGGCAGCTTGACTCGCTGCGCGGCGACGCGGCGGCCCGCGGCGATCGGGCGCGCGAGCGCGAGCTGACGATGCGGCTGATCGAGCTCCGCCGCGAGCGCGGCGCCCACGACGACGCGCGCGCGCTGCTGGTGGGCTGGATCGATCAGTCCGCCGACGACATCGAGGCGCTGCGCTGGCTGTGGGCGATCGATCGCGAGGCCGGGCACTGGGAGGGCGTCGCCGCGACCTGCGAGCAGCTGGTGCGCGTCGAGCAGGGCGACGCGCAGATCGAGGCGGCGGTCGGGCTCGCCGACGCGTGCGAGGAGCTCGGGCGGCCCGAGGACGCGCGCGAGGGCCTGGAGTACGCGCGCGACATGCAGCCGAGCGATCAGGTGCTGCGCGACCGCCTCGCGGTCATCTACGAGGCGCAGGGCGCCGGGCGCGAGCTCGCCGACGTGCTGCTGGCCGACGCGCGCGCGCGCGACGAAGACGGCGCGGCGCCGGATGACCCGGAGCGCCTCGATCTGCTCCGAAGGGCAGGTCGTCTGCTGGTCAGCTGCGGCGACCGGACCGACGCGATCCCGGTGCTGGGCGAGGTCCTCGCCGCGACGCCCGACGATCGCGGCACGGTCAAGTCGCTGGTCACCGCGCTGCTCGAGGAGGGCCTGCACGAGGACGCGCGCGCGACGCTGTCAAACCAGCTCGAGCGCGCCGCCGACCCGCGCTGGCGCCTGGAGCTGCTGCGTCGGCGCGCCGACGTGGCGCTCGCCGCCTACGCGCTCGCCGACGCGGTCGCGGACCTCGAGGCGGCCTTGAAGATCGACCCGGCCGCGATCATCGACTCGCTCGCGGAGGCGCTCGAGCAGCTGCGCGGCGACCTCGAGGGCGGGGGCGCCGACGCGGCGCGCGTCCGCGAGGTCACGCTGCGGCTCGCCGACGTCGAGGCGCGACGCGGGGACGAGGAGCGCGTGCGCCTGCTGCTGCGCGACTGGGCCGACGGACACCCGGAGGACGTCGAGGTCCACCAGCGCCTGCTGCAGCGCGAGCGCGCCGCGTCGCGCTGGCACGAGGTCATCGGGCTCGCCGGGCACCTGCTCGAGCGCCTCGAGGGCGCCGCGCAGGTCGAGGTCGCGCTGGTGCTCGACGACGCGAGCGCGGAGCTGGGGAGCCCCGAGCTCGCGCAGTCCGGGCTCGAGCGCGTGTACGCGGCGCAGCCCGGTCGCACCGAGATCCGCGACCGCCTGCGCTCGATGTACGAGCACACCGGGGACGAGCGCGCGCTGGCGAGGATCCTGCTCGCCGAGGCGCGCGACCTCGGCGGCGCGCCGCGGGAGAAGCTCGCCCGCCTGCGCCGCGCCGCCGGCCTGCTGGTCGACAACGCGGCGAATCAAGAGGCGCTGCCGGTGCTCAGCGAGATCGTCGAGCTCGCGCCGACCGACGTGCAGTCCGCGTTCACGCTCGCGGACACCTACGCGACCGAGCAGGACAGCGACGCCGGGCTCGAGGTGCTCAGCGCGCTGATCGAGCGCCTCGAGGCGGCGGGTAAGCCTGTCCTTGAGGTCCTGTTACGGCGCGCGCAGCTGCACCAGGACACGGGCGACGGCGAGGCGACGATCGCCGACCTCGAGCGCGCGTACGGGCTCGATCGCGACGCGGTGGTCGGCGCGCTCGCCGGCGCGCTCGAGCAGCGCCGCGGCGAGCTCGCGGCGCTCGGCGACAACCCGGCGCGCGAGCGCGAGGTGACGCTGCGGCTGACCGAGGTCGAGCTCGCGCGCGGCGACCGTGAGCGCGTGCGCCTGCTGCTGCGCGACTGGACCGACAGCCACGAGGACGACGTCGACGCGCTGCAGCGCCTGCGCCAGCACGAGGCGGAGGACGGGCGCTGGGACGACGTCCTCGAGGTCTGCGACCGGCTCGTGACGCGGCTCTCCGGCGCCGCGCAGATCGAGGTCGCGGTCGCGCTGGCGCGCGCGAGCGAGCGGCTCTCGGCGCCGGAGCGCGCGCGCGAGGGGCTCGAGCGCGTGCACGCGGCGCAGCCCGGCAGCCTCGAGATCCGCGACCGCCTGCGGGCGCTCTACGAGCAGGCGGGCGACGAGCGGGCGCTGGCGAAGATCCTGCTCGCCGACGCGCGCGCGACCGACGACGCGAAGACGAAGGTCGAGAGCCTGCGCCGCGCGGGCGCGCTGCTCATCGACGCCGGCGAGCTGCAGGAGGCGCTGCCGGTGCTGACCGAGGTCGTCGCGCTCGCGCCGCTCGACCGCGAGTTCGTGATGATGCTGGCCGACACGCACGTCAGCGAGCAGAACGTGCCCGCGGCGATCGTCACGCTCTCGAGCTACATCGAGCACGCGGCGGCGGCGGGCGAGCCGATCCTCGACGCGCTGCAGCGCCGCGCCCAGCACCACCAGGACGCGGGCGACGGCGCGGCCGCGCTGGCGGACCTCGAGCGCGCGTACGGCATCGACGCCGACGCGGTGGCCGACGAGCTCGAGAGCCACCTCGTCGACCTGCGCGACGGGGCCGCCGACGCGGGGGACGGCGCGCGTCAGCGCGAGCTGACGCTGCGGCTGATCCAGCTGCTCGCCGAGCGCGGACGTCGCGACGACGCCCGCGATCAGCTGCTCGGCTGGCTCGAGGGCCACCCGGACGACGTCGACGGGCTCCGGCGCCTGCGCGTGATGGAGACCGAGGACGGGCGCTGGGAGCAGGTCTTCGACGTGTGCGAGCGGCTCATCGAGCTCGAGGAGGAGGACGCGCAGGTCGAGGTGACGCTCGCGCTGGTCGAGGCGGCGCGCAAGCTCGAGCGTCACACCGACGCGCGAGATGGCCTCGAGGTCACCCGCGTCGCGCAGCCCGACAACAAGCGCATCCGCGAGGAGCTGCGCCAGATCTACGAGGCGCAGGGGGCCCACCGCGAGCTCGCGGACGTCCTCGTCGACGACGCGCGCGACGCCGAGGCGCCGCCCGAGAAGCTCATCCTGCTGCGCCGCGCCGGCGCGCTCATGCTCGCCGCCGGCGACAGCGAGAGCGCGATCCCGGTGCTGCAGGACGTCCACGTCCTCGACCCCGAGGACCGCGAGACCACGGTGACGCTGATCGACGCGCACACCCAGGCCGGGCAGCTCGACGAGGCCGACGCGCTGATCGACGAGGTGCTCAACGCGACCAAGAAGAAGCGCGCGCCCGAGCTCGCGCCCTTCTACCGGTTCAAGGCGCGGGTCGCCGGGCAGCGCGGCGAGCGCGCGAAGGAGCTCGAGCAGCTGCAGCTCGCGTTCGCCTGCGACAAGGGCGACGGCGCGCTCGCGGCCGAGGTCGCCAACCTCGCCGAGGAGCTCGAGCAGTGGGATCTGGCGACGAAGGTGCTGCGCGGCATCGCGTTGATGGAGGCGGACGCGAACTGCCCGATCAGCAAGGCCGAGTCCTACTACCGGCAGGGGCGGATCACGATGATCACCGGCGACAACAAGCGCGCGGCGTTCTGGGCCCGGCGCGCGCTGCAGGAGGACCCCGAGCTCAAGGAGGCCGCGCAGCTGCTCGAAGAGCTAGGCGCGTGAGCCGGCGCCGTCCCGCGTCGACGCGCCCTGCCGCGCACAGGCCCCGCGCGGGGGCGCCGGCGCGGGGGCCGGTTGAGCTCCCTGGAGATTTCCAGTACGCCATGCAGTGATGCAGGTGCACACACCTCCACACCGACCGCGCTGGCCCGGGCTCGCCGGGCTCGCGCTCGTGGCCGCGGCGCTCGGGTGCGACGGCGGGGCGGCGGAGCGCGAGGCCGAGCTCGCGGCGCGGCGCGCCGCGGCGCAGGAGGCCAAGGCCGCCGAGGCGACGCCGCGCGAGCCGGCGCAGCCGACCCCGCCGGTCACGCCGCCGCCGCAGAAGAAGCCGCTGGCCGAGCTGTTCCCGCCCGGCGCCGTCGACCTGCCGACGCCGCTTTTGGGCGCGCGCTTCGGGATGACCGAGGAGGAGGCGCGCGCGGCCGTGCCGGCGCTCGCCGAGGGCACCACGCTGACGCCTGCGGCCTTCGACGGCGTCACGATCGCCGTGCAGTACTTCTCGCGCTCGCGGACGCTGCGGCTGGTCCAGGTGGCGCTCCCGGTCGACGCGGCGGCGTCGACCCTCGAGTCGCGCTGGGGCCCGCCGCTGTCGCGCGGGGGCGCCGACGCGGCGCGCTGCTGGGTCAACGCCGAGACCGGCGTGCAGGCGAGCCTCGACGGCGAGGGCAAGCTGCTCCTGCGCGCGTTCCTGCCGTGGCGCTCGATCCTCGGCGTGCCGGATGAAGAGCTCGGCGACGCGCCGGCCGGCGACGCGCCGGCCCCCGCCGCCGGCAAGAAGGGCAAGGGCAAGGTCGACGCCGACGCCTACCCGGCGCTCGGCGTCGAGCCCGAGCCGCTGCTCGGCATGACGCTCGACGCGGTCAAGCGCGAGTACGCCGCGGCGCTGCGCGACAGCGCCGTCGTCACCGACGCGCGCGTCGTCCTGACCGTGCCGCCCCACGAGTGCACGGCGCGGCCGACATTCGTCGACCTCAGCGTCACCGAGGGCGTCGTCGACCGGATCCACCTGACGCTCGAGCACGGCGGCGACGCGGCCACGCGCGACGCGATCGAGGCCGCGATCACGGCGAAGTACGGCGAGGCCGTGGCGCGCAAGGACGCGGTCTCGACCCACGTCGCGGGCCGCGTGAAGGCGATCGTCTCGCGCGACGAGGCGGCGGGGACCTTCTCGCTGTTCCTCTCGCCGGCGAAGTGAGCGGCGCTCGACGTCCGCGGTGAAACGTCCACGAGCGGCTCGGATGTAGCGACGGGCCCGACACCGCGGGCGCGCAGCCGCGCGCGCCGTCGCGTGCGAACGCCGCGGTTTTTGCCGGGCGCAGATTCGCGCGGGCGTGCGCGATTTACGGTAGGCTCGCGTTGGAGGTGACGCATGGGCGCCGATGGTCCACAAGCGCGCAGCAGCAAGGTGCTCCTGGTCGATGACTCGCGCACCACGCTCATCGCCATGGCGCGCGTGCTCGTCGGCCTGCAGACCGATATCCACCTCGCGCAGTCGGGCGAGAAGGCGCTCGAGCAGGTCGACGAGCACGACTTCAGCGTGATCCTGCTCGACGTCAACATGCCCGGCATGGACGGGATGGAGACCGCCGCGCGGATCCGCGAGCGGCCCAACGGCGCGAGCACGCCGCTGATCTTCGTCACCGGCAACGAGGAGGACGAGAGCACGCGGCTCGACGGCTACGGCGTGGGCGCGGTCGACTACCTGTACAAGCCGGTCAAGCCCGCGGTGCTGCGCACGAAGGTCGACGTGTTCCTGCAGCTCGATCGCCAGCGGCGCGCGCTCGAGCGCACCAACCAGCTGCTCGAGGAGCAGCGGCGCCAGCTCGAGCAGCTGCTGCAGACCGACCCGACGACGGAGGTGCTCAACCGCCACGGCTTCGAGTCGGCGCTGACCCGCGCGCTCGCGGACGCGCCGGCGCGCGCCGAGAGCTCGGGGCCGCGGCTGACCTCGCGCGCGAACGCGGCCGCGGTCGTCATGTTCGGCTGCGACGACTTCGGCGCGATCAACAGCCAGCACGGCCACGGCGTCGGCGACGCGACGCTGCGGACCATCGCCGCGCGCCTGCGGACGGCGCTGCGCCCCGGCGACTCGCTCGCGCGCGTCGGCGGCGACGAGTTCCTGGCGCTGCTGCCGGGCGCGAGCCTGCTGCAGGCGACCGCGCTCGCCGAGCGGGCGCGCGCGAGCGTCTCGGCCACGCCGATCATCGCCGGGGACGGCAGCGTCGACGCGCGCGTCAGCGCCGGCGTCGCCGCGCTGCCCTGGGACACGAGCTCGCTCGCCGAGGTCCTGGCGCGCGCGCGCCCGAAGCTGCGCGAGTCGAAGGCGCGGGGCAAGAACCAGGTCGTCGGCGCCGCGTACCCGCGCGGCGGCTCGCTCGTCGAGCGCCTGGTCCGCGGCGAGGGCCTGCGCGCGGTGGGCCAGGCGATCGTGCGCTTCACCGACCGCGAGGTGCTCGGCTACGAGCTGTTCACGCGCGGCCCCGCGGGCCCGCTCGCCACCCCGCGCGACTTCTTAGAGCTCGCGCGCGAGCAGCAGATGCTGACCGCGATCGACCTGCGGTGCCTGAAGGTGTGCCTGCGCGCCGCGAGCACGCTGCCCGAGCGCACGCTCGTGCACGTCAACCTGTTCCCCGCGACGCTGCTCGCGGTCCCCGAGCGCGAGTTCGGGCGCCTGCTCGAGCTCCGCGGGGGCGCGCGCGTGTGCCTGGAGCTCTCGGTCGATCGCTTCGCCGGCGACCCGCGCGAGCTCGTGGCGCGGCGCGAGCTGCTGCGGCGCGCGGGCGTGACGGTCGCGATCGACGACGTCGGCGCGGGCGTCGGCAGCATCGACGGCGTGTTCCTGCTCGAGCCCGAGGTCGTGAAGATCGACCGCGCGCTCGTCGACGGCGCGTCGGGGGACGCGCGCAAGCAGCAGCTGCTGCACCGCCTGGTCGCGATGTCGGCGGCGTTCGGCTGCGAGCTCATGGCCGAGGGCGTCGAGCGGCCCGACGACGTGTCGCTGCTGACCTCGATCGGGATCACGCGGGGGCAGGGCTACCTGCTCGCGCGCCCGGCCGAGCTCTCAGACCTGCTCGAGAGCACAGCTTTAAAGCGGCGCGCGCGGCCGGGATGAGCGCTTGCCGCCCGCGGGCGGATTCCATACCCTCGAGCACAGGGGATGGCACAGCGCGACGTCGAGGAGACCGCTTCAGGCGCCGCCGCGTGCGTGCTCGTGGTGCACTCCGAGGCGCTCGCGCGCCGCCCCGCCTGGGACGGCGCGCGACGGCTCGCGGCCGAGGATGACATCGAGCTGCGCGCCACGGCGCGCGGCGAGCTCGACGACGTGTTCATCGGGCTCGCCGACGGGCGCCCGACGGTCGTGATGCTCGACGCCGCGCTCGCGGTGCCGGACATCGGGGCCGGGCTCGGGATCCCGGCCAACCTCGAGCTGGTGGGGCCGCTGCGCGTGGTCCGGCTGCGCGGGCGCGAGGGCGAGGGGGAGCCGCGCGAGCCCGGCGGAGGCGTGCCCGACACGCTGCTGGCGTCCGAGCTCGCCGCCGACGCCGACGCGGAGCAGCTGCGCGCGGCGCTGCGCGCGGCGGTCCGCGAGGCGCGGCTCGTCGCCCGCTGCGAGCGCCTCGCGGTCGAGCGAGCGCGCCTCGCCGGCGACATCCAGGAGCTCAACCGCATCGGCATCGCGCTCTCGACCGAGCGTGACGCCGAGCGCCTGCTCGAGTTCATCCTCACGACCACGCGCGACATCACCTCGGCCGACGCCGGCAGCCTGTACGTCGTCGAGGACGGCGAGGAGGGCCCGCAGCTGCGCTTCAAGCTGGCGCAGAACGACTCGCTGCGGCTGCCGCGGCTCGTCCAGTTCGTGCTCCCGATCAACACGCAGACGCTCGCCGGCTACGTCGCCGCGACCGGGAACCCGCTCAACCTGCCCGACGTCTACGCGATCAGCCCCGACGCGCCGTACTCCTTCGACGCGAGCTTCGACCGCCGCACCGGCTATCACACGCAGTCGATGCTCGTGCTGCCGCTGCGCAACCAGGCGGGCGCGTGCATCGGCGTCGTGCAGCTCATCAACCGCAAGATCCGCCTCGGGCTCGTGGACCCGACCGGCGGGCCGTTGAGCGGCCCGCGCGAGCGCATCGAGCCGTTCGACGAGCAGTGCCTCGAGCTGGCGACCTCGCTCGCCAGCCAGGCTGCGGTCAGCTTGACCAACGCGCAGCTCTATCACGGCCTCCGCCGCAAGATCGAGGAGCTCGAGCAGACGCAGGCGCAGCTGGTGCAGAGCGAGAAGCTCGCGAGCCTGGGGCAGCTGACCGCCGGCGTCGCGCACGAGATCAACAACCCGCTCGCGTTCAGCCGCAACAACACCCACATCGCGCGCGAGCGCGTGGCCTCGGCGGTGCGCCGGATCGCGGTCGAGGCGTGGCTGCACGAGGCCGACCCGCGGCGCGTCGAGCCTGTGCTCGCGCGCCTCGGCGGCGATCCGCAGCTCGCCGACGACCTCGTCGAGCTGCGCGCCGACCTGGCGCGCACGCCCGACGCCGAGCGCCCGGCGCTGCTGACCAACTTCATGCTCTACGTCGAGGAGCGCGCGCGCGTGAGCGAGGGCTCCATCGGCGAGCTGCTCGCGTCCGTCGACGGGCTGCTCGGCGACAGCCTGATGGGGCTCGATCGCGTGGCCGAGATCGTGCTCGGGCTGCGGAACTTCGCGCGCCTCGACGAGGCGACCTTCCAGACCGCCGACATCGACGAGGGCATCCGCCAGACGCTGATGATCCTGCGGGAGCCGGCGCGCGACGCCAACGTCACGCTGACGATGGATCTCGCGCTCGAGCGCCCGCACCCGTGCTTCCCCGCCAAGCTCAACCAGGTCGTGCTCAACCTGGTCAACAACGCGATCGACGCCTGCTCCTCGGGCGGGCGGGTGACCGTGCGCTCGCGCGAGCTCGGCGAGAGCGTCGAGATCGCGGTGATCGACGACGGTCACGGGATCTCGAGCGAGCACATGTCGAAGATCTTCGACCCGTTCTTCACGACCAAGCCCGTCGGCAAGGGCACGGGCCTCGGGCTCTCGATCAGCTATCGCATCATCCGCGAGCACAACGGCACGATCCACGTCGAGCCGAGCCGCGGCGGCGGCACCACCTTCCGGATCTCGCTGCCGGCCGAGCTCGAGTCCCCGGAGGGCGAGGACGAGCCCGCGCCAGCACGCGCGTGATTTCGGGCGGGCCGACGCGCGGGCGCGCGTGTGTCCGGAAACGGGGGCCGCGCACCCACCCGCGCCGGCGCGGCGCGTGCGGCCCCGGCGACGCGCCGCAGGTCGCGAGTCGGGAGGCGCGCGACGCCACGCCGCCGCGCGTCGTCGCGAGGCGATCCGTGACGGCCCGCGGGCGTTCGGGAGTTCTCGCGCCTCGGCCGTCTCTGGGGCCTGTCGCGCCGGCGATTCAACGGCCGCGCGCGCTGGGCTACCATGGGGTGCGCCCATGGGATGGAAGGAATACAAGCAGACCGGGAAGGTCCGGTCTGACAGCAAGCTCTCGAACCTCAGCCTGCTGATCGTCGACGACGAGCAGGGGATCCTGAAGTCGCTGTCCGAGAGCTTCCGCGGCCTGTTCAATGTACATACCGCGGACTCCGGCGAGCGGGCGCTGCGGCTGTTCAAGGAGCACGACATCCACGTCGTCCTCAGCGATCAGCGCATGCCGATCATGACCGGCGTCGAGCTGTTCGCGATCCTCAAGGCGATCAACCCGCTGCCCGTGCGCATCCTGCTGACGGGCTACTCCGACATCAACGTGGTCATCCGCGGGCTCAACGAGGGCCTGATGTGGAAGTACGTCACCAAGCCCTGGAACAGCGAGGACCTCAAGGCGCTCGTGCGCCAGGGCGCGCGCCACTACCTCAAGCTGGCCGAGGAGGCGGGCATCGAGGTCAAGGCCGCGCGCTGACGCGCGCGTCCGCGCGCGCGCGCGCGCCGGTGAGCGCCGAGAGCGTGATCCCGAGCTGGCCGAGCCAGTACAGCGAGATGATCCAGTAGCGCGCGTTCGCGATCGGCTCGTGGAACTTGTTGAACGCGATCAGCGTGTCGCTGATCGCGAAGAGGATCGCGCCCGCGACCGCGAGCCAGACGTCGCGCGGCGCGGCCCGGGTCACGCGCGCGGCCGCGCGCCACATCATCGCGCCGATCGCGAGGGAGTAGAGCGCGACGGGGATCGTCAGGACGCCGAGCCCCGGGCGCAGCGTGACGAACGCGGCGACGCACCACGCGGCGAAGGGCAGCGCGACGAGCGGGCGCGGGCGCCGGTCCTCGCCGACGTACGCGCTGGTATAGAAGACATGACCGATCAGGAAGGCGAGCATGCCGAGCGGGAACACGAGGTCCAGCAGCACGTCTCCGATCGCGCACGCGATCAGCCCCGCGAGCACGGCGCGCGCGTAGGAGGATCGGGGCCCGGCGCGCACAGCCCACGCCATCGCCAGCACCGGCACGGGCTTGATCGCCAGGCGCAGCGCGGGGACGCCGTCGGCCAGCCCGAGCCCGTAGATCACGGCCGCGAGCGCGGCGAGCGAGAGCACGAGGGTACGTCGGGTCACGGTGACACTCGGCGTCGCGCGACGGCGACACGTGAGGCAATTCGTCACCCGCGTCACGGGAGCCGTCAAGCGCCCGTCTCGCTTCGCGCGCGTCGAACGAGCGCGGCGCCAGCCGCGGGCGTTGCGACCGCAGCGGCGCGCGGCGAGACGCGGTACGCTCTGCGCGCCCGTCGACGGCGCGCTCTCGGGCTCGCGCTTGCGCCCCCGGGGTCGCCGTTGCTAGGACCCCCAAGACCACGACCGTATGGGATCGAGCTCCGACACGCCGACCGCGCGACCGGGCCTGAGGATCACGGCGCGCCGTGTCTGGGCCTTCACGCTCCGCGTGCTCGCCCACTTCACGCGGAACAAGTGCTTTTTGCTCGCGGGCGGCGTGGCCTACAACATGATCCTCTCGATCATCCCGCTGCTCGCGGTCGCGCTCGCCGCCGCCACGCAGGTGCTCGATAAGCGGGAGGGGCTGGCGATCATCGTCACGGTGCTCCAGCACTCGGTGCCCAACGACGCCGCCGCGATCGAGAAAGACATCGCCGGCGTCCTGGAGCACCCCGAGCTGCTGGGCGGCTTCGGCCTGCTGGTGGTGCTGTTCTTCAGCTCGCTCGCGTTCCGCATGCTGCAGGACGCGATGGAGATCGTGTTCGAGCGCCCGCGCCTGCGCAAGAAGCAGCGCAGCTCGTGGCTCACCGCGTTCCTGCCGTTCATCTTCACCGCGGTCGCGGTCACGGCGCTCGTCGTCCTGACGGTCGTCGTCGGCGCGCTCGGGATGCTGCGCGGCGACGAGATCGAGCTGCTCGGCGTGTCGCTCGGCGACCTCCCGACCATCGCGCTGTACACCGCCGGCTTCATCGGCGAGGTCCTGCTGTTCACCGCGATCTACCGGATCATGCCGGTCTCGCACGTCGAGTACCGACGCGCGGTCATCGGCGGGCTGACGGCCGCGATCCTGTGGGAGTTCGTGCGCCGCTTCGTCGTCTGGTGGTTCACCTCGATCTCGCTCGTCAGCGTCGTCTACGGCTCGCTCACCACGGTCATCGTCGTCATCCTCGTGCTCGAGATCGCGGCGGTCATCCTGCTGCTCGGCGCGCAGATCATCGCCGAGCTGCAGCACAGCGCCGAGGCCGGCGTGCCGTGGTACGTCGGCGCGCCGCTCGAGCGCACGGGCGCGACCGGGCGCTACGCCCCGGTGCCCGCAGCGCTCGCGGACGCGCCCGAGCCAGCCGCGCCCGTCGCCACATCCAGCGCGCGGGCGCGCGAGCGCGGGCGGTCTCGCCCCGCAGCGCAGCCCAAGGTCTCCGTCAGCGAGTCGATCACGCCTGGACCCGCGTAAGTGTGGGCGCTACCCGACGAACGCCGCCCAGACCGCGCCGCCCAGCATCGTGAACACGATCGCGTAGCAGGGCAGCGTCACGAACGCGACGCGCCGGGACTGCACCTTGGAGACGCGCTTCCCCAGCAGAAACGGGTAGGCGCCGCGCAGCGCGACGTAGGCCGCGCCCATGCCGGTCGCGTAGGCGGGCGAGGCGAAGATCGCGTAGAGCCACAGCGAGGCGAGGAAGGGCACCATCTGCTCGTGGGTGTTCGCCACGACGCGATCGACCGCCAGCATCTCCTCGTCCTGCCCGAAGTAGCGATCGAAGACCTCGCCCGCGCGCTCGTAGCGGGCCTTGAGTCGGTACTTGGTGCGGGTCTGGAGGCCGAGCAGGAAGCCGTACCAGAGCACGACGTAGGCGGCGGTGACGAGCAGAGGACCGCGGAGCTGGGCGAGTTCCGGCATGCTTCACTGTAGGGTCCGCGGGCGAGCCCGCCAATCGCCGCGTCGCTCGGTCGGTGACGCGGGCGCGCGGTAGCGACCGAGCGCCGTGCTGCTGTCGCGGCCGCGCGTGCGCGCCCCGATCGCGTCCGAAATTCACGTGCCGCCCGCGGGCGATCCGCCCGCGTAGCGGCGCGCTGAGACGCCGGGCGCTACGGCGCGTTGCCGTCGATCGTCGTGCTCCCGCCCACGTCCTTGGTCGCCGCGAAGGCCTCGGCTTCGAAGGTCATCAGCGACGGGTTGTCCGTGATCGTCAGGTTCCAGCCGATCGAGGTCAGCCCGGTCATGCCGCTGAGCGAGCCCAGCAGCGCGTTGCCGTCGATCGTCAGGCTCCCGAGGATCTTCTCGAGCGCGTCGAGCCCGTTGAGGTCGAGCAGCGCGTCGTTGTTCTGGATGAACATGTTCTCGCCCACGCTGGTCAGCGACTCGAGCCCGAGCAGCGTCTCGAGCGCGTCGTTGTTCGAGATGGTGAGCGAGCGGCCGATGAGGATCAGCGCGGGCAGCTCGAGCGACGCGAGCGCCGGGTTGTCGCGCAGGACGACGCTGCGGCCGGTGTACTCGAGCGCGCTGAGGCCCGCGAGGCTCGTGACGCCGGTGCTCTCGATCTCGAGCTCGCCGGGCGCGACCGTGAGCCCGCCGAGGCCCTCGACCGAGCTCAGCGCGGGCAGCTCGTACAGCCGCAGGACGCCGCCGATCTGCGTCAGGCTCGCGAGCCCGGCGATCGACGCGAGCGCTTGATTGTTGCTGATCCACGTCGCGCCGCCGATCTGCGTCAGCGCCGAGAGGCCGTCGAGCTGCGCGAGCGCGGGGTTGGCCTCGACGCGCAGATCGGCGCCGACCTGCGTCAGGCCCTCGAGCCCGTCGACGTCGACGAGCGCCGGGTTCTCGTAGACCTGCAGGAACCCGCCGACGCTCTTGACGCCCTCGAGGCCGGCGAGGCTCTCGAGCGCGTCGCAGTCGTGGACCGTGAGGCTGCCCGCGAGCGCGCCGACGCCCTCGAGGCCCTGCAGGTCCTTGATCGCGTCGACGCGCTCGAGGCTGATGCTGTCGCTCACCGAGACGCCGGCCATGCCCGCGAGCGAGGTGAGCGCGTCGAGCTCGCGCAGCAGCAGCGGGCCGCCGACGCTGACGCTCCCGGAGAGCCCGTCGAGGGTCTTGAGATCGGGCATGCGCCCGAGCCCGAACACGCCGGTGACCGTCTTCAGCGACTCGAGGCCGGCGAGGCTCTCGATCCCGTCGACGTCCCAGAGGTCGACGCTGCCGACGGACTCGAGCGACTCGAGGCCGGCGAGGCTCTTCAGCGCGTAGTTGTTCGTGTCAAAGCCGACGATCGTCAGCGTGCCGCCGATCGAGGTGAGGCCGGAGAACGCGGCGAGGTCGGGGAGCGCGGGCGTGTTGTACAGCGAGAGGCTGCCGGGCAGCGCGGTGACGCCCGACAGCGCGGTGAGCTGCGAGAGCGCGGGCGCGTCGTCGATCGAGATGCTGTCGCCGATCGACGTCACCGCGGCCGGGACCGCGAGGCGCGTGAGCGGGGCGCCGCGGACGGAGAAGCCGCGCGTGATGGTCGTCAGGCTCTCGAGGCCGGCGGTGAGCTCGGCGGTGTAGGCGTTGATGTGCAGCTGGTCGACGCTCGTCAGCGCCGGGAAGCCGAGCTGCGGGCCGTAGGCCTCGAGCGTCAGGTTGTCGCCGATCGTGTGCAGCGCGTCGGCGCCGCGGAGATCGGTCAGCGAGGGGTTGCCCACGATGAACAGCTCCGCGCCGATCTCCTCGAGCGCGCCGAGGCCCTGCAGCGAGCTGAGCGCGTTGTTGTTGACGATCCGGAGGCCGCCGGTCACGCGCGCGAGCGAGCTGAGGGGCGCGAGGTCGGTCGCGCTGGTCTGGCTGATCCAGAGATCGCCGTCGACGCACTCGACGCCAGCGAGCGCGCTGAGGTCGAGGTCGTCGGGCACGATGAACATGCCCTCGAGCGAGCTCTGAAAGCCGTCGCAGCCGGCCGACGTCGCGCCGCTAGAGCCCTCGCTGTCGCTGCCGGCGTCGGAGCTGGAGTCGGTCCCGGCGCTGGGGTCGGTCTCGCCGGTCGCGTCGGAGTCCGACGAGGACGCGTCGTAGGTCTGCTGGCCGCAGGCGGCGAGCGCGAGCGCGAGCGCGGCGAGGGCGGGCAGGGGGTTGTGGGAGGAGGTGATGCGGGACGAAGATGGGGAGCGATGCACAGCGGTCCAGGTTCAGGTCAAGCGCGCCCGCGAGCGGGCGGTGGTAGGTGAATTAAGGCCGGCGCGCGCGCGCGGCCCGTGGAGTGTAGCAGCTCGCCCCGCGGTCGCCGTCACGCGGCGCTCGGCGTCGACGTACGCAGCGGTCGCTGGAGAAAACTCGAGCGCCGCGCGAGCGCGCCGCCGCGAGCGCGCGCGTCGCTGCTATGCTCGCGCGCCATGCCGGCCGAGCACACGCGCCCCGTCGACGCCGCCGCGCCGTGGGCCGAGGGCTGGCGGACGGTCGGCGTCACCGGGACCAACGGCAAGACGTCGACGACCGCGCTGCTCAGCGCCGCGCTGCGGGCTGCGGATCATGGCGTGTTCACCGTGTCGACGCTGAGCTTCGCGATCGACGGCGCGCCCGTGCAGGCGCCGCGCACGTGGGCGTCGCTCCTGGAGCTCGGCGCGCGCGCGGCCGCGGGCGGCTGTCGACACGCCGTCATCGAGATCACGAGCCAGGCGCTCGCGCGCGGCTACGCGCGGAGGTGGCGCTACGACGTCGGCGTCTTCACCAACCTGGCCGAAGATCACATCGAGGCCCACGGCGGCCTCGAGGACTACCTCGCGGCCAAGGCCCAGCTGTTCCTCAACCTGTCCCCGGGCGGCGCGGCGGTGCTCAACGCCCACGACCCGGCCGCGCTGCTGATCGAGCGCGTGCTCCCAGATGACCTCGAGGTCATCTGGTTCGGCGCGCCGAGCCGCGGCCCGCAGCTGCGCGGCGGCGCCCGCTACCTCGGCGCCCGCGCGATCGAGGTCTCGGCGCGCGGGACCCGGATCACGCTGACGGACACGCCGCTCGCCGCGCGACTCGGCCCGGCGCCCCTCGAGATCCCGCTCGTCGGCGACGTGTTCGCCGAGAACGCGCTCGCGGCCGCCTGCGCCGCGCTCGCGCTCGGGCTCGACGGCGACGCCGTTCGCCGCGGCCTCGCGCGCTGCCCGGTGGTGCCGGGTCGCTTCGAGATCGTGCACACGGGCCCGACGATCGCCGTCGACTACGCGCACACGGCCGACGCGCTCGCGCGCGTCTGCGAGGTCGCGCGCTCGCTGGCGGCGCCCCTCGGCGGGCGCGTGATCACGGTGTTCGGCGCGGGCGGGGGCGCCGACGCGGGCAAGCGCGGGCCGATGGGCGAGGTCGTGGGCGCGCGCGTCGATCGGGCGATCGTCACCTCGGACAACCCGCGCGACGAGGACCCGGCCACAATCGCCGGGGCGGTCGCGGCAGGCTGCCGCGCGGGCGCCCGCGCGGAGGTCCTCGTGGAGCTCGATCGCGCCGCGGCGATCCGTCGGGCGATCGCCGAGGCGGGCGCGCGCGACGTGGTGCTGATCGCGGGCAAGGGCCACGAGACCGGGCAGCTCGCGCGCGGCGTGACGACGCCGTTTAGCGATCGCGAGGTCGCGCTCGCGGCCGTCGCCGACGCGTGACGCCGGCGCGTCGGTCAGCGCAGCAGCTCAAAGGTCGGCAGCGTCACGCAGCGCTCGCGCTCGCCGCACAGCTCGAGGCGCCCGCCGGACCGGCGGCGCGCCGTGAGCCGACGCGTCGCGCCGACCTCGAGCGGGCCGCCGAGCAGCTGCAGCGCCGCGTCGCCGCCTCCTCGAGCTTCGTGGCCGTCGCCGTCTTCGTCACCTCCACCTCCACCTTCACCTTCACCTTCACCTTCACCTTCACCTTCACCTTCACCTTCACCTTCTCTGTCTTCTGGGACATCCGCGAAGAAGTCGGGCGTGAACGCGATCACGAAGCGATCGCCGCCGCGGTGCTCGAGCGTCGCGCGGCCGTAGGCGGTGAAGTGCGCCGACGCGCTCAGCCCGATCCACAGGCTCGCGGAGGCGTCGGGGCGCAGCTCGAGATCGACGATCTCGCCGACTCGCCAGCCGCCGGCCGGGCGCGCGCCGTACTCCGCTCTCGGATCGCGCCAGCGCCCGGCGAGCGTCGGCTCCGTTCGCGTGAGCGTCTCGCAGCGCGCGCCGCAGAGCTCGAGCTCGTCGCCGCGCGCGGTGGCCCTCAGCGTGACGACGCCCGACTTTTTAAAGGTGACCCCGAGTACAGGTTGCGTGTCGAGCAGCGCCGCGCTGACGACCTGCTTGCGGCAGGGGCCGATCCAGCGGTTCCGGCGGATCCGCGTCGTCTTGAATTCGAGCGTGACCGCGCCGCCCTCCGCGTCCCGCTGCCGCGCGGTCCCGGTCAGCACGATCTTGGGCCCCTTCCCGAGCACGCTGAGCTCGAAGTCCCCGTTCGCGCGCAGCTCGAGGCAGACCGCGCTCCCGCGCCAGCGACCGACGAGCGGCGCGTGGGCGGCCGCGTCGTCAACGCGCTCGGGCGCCGCGGGTCGCAGCGCCGGATCCTCCGCCGCGGGCCCGGGCGCCGCGTCGACGCCGGCGTCCTCCGCGGGCGTGCTCGGGTC
This sequence comes from Myxococcales bacterium, assembly GCA_020633295.1. Lineage (GTDB taxonomy): Bacteria > Myxococcota_A > Polyangia > Nannocystales > Nannocystaceae > JACKDW01. Next base: position 117,598 of record JACKDW010000004.1, read on the forward strand.
GTCGGGCGCTGGAGTGATCGCGTTCGGCTCGGGCGCGTGCTCGAGGCGATCGTCGTCGTCGGGCGCGGAGGATGGCGGGGAGGATGACGCGGGCGCGACCGCCTCGCGTCGCGACTCGTCGGCGCGCGGGGTCTCGACGCGCGCGTCGCAGGCCCACGGCGCGAGCGCGACGAGCCAGGTGAGGGTCCGCTGCGCTCGTCGGGGCATCGCGGCCGCATTCTATCGCGGCGACAAGCGGCCCATCGGGGGCGTCGGGCGGGCGCGAGCGCGAGCGACCGGCGCGGCCTCCGAGCGCGTCGACTCGAGCGCGAGCGAAGCTCGAGGACCGGCCGCGCGGCCGAACCCTCGCGCCCGTCGCGGGCGCGCGACGATCGCAGGTCGCGCGCGCTCGCGCGCTGGAAAACAGTCCACACATCGACGACACTGCGTTCATGCGGATCTTGCGTTGTTTGGCTTGTACCCCGATTCGACGTGCTCCTGCCCCGATCGCCGGGGTGCTCCTCGCGCTCGCGACCGCGGCCGCCTGCTCGAACGGCACGGAGGAGACGACGGAGACGTCGATGCCGACCGGCGCGACGATCAACCCGAGCACGACGGCCAACGACTCGGCGACCTCCGAGGGCCCGACGACCAACTCGAGCGTCACGAACAGCACCACGAACAGCTCGAACACGACCAACACGACCAACAGCACGACCACGACGGATCCGGGGACCACGAGCGGCGCGACCGAGACCGATCCGACGATCGACCCGAGTGAGTCGGCGACGGACACGAGCGGGACGACGACCGGCGTGCCGCCCGAGCTCGACACGCAGTGCCTCGTGGTCCACAAGAGCGGCGACCCGGCGACGCTGCAGACCGTGCGCGTTGACCCGGACGGCGCGCTGACGGACACCGGCTACACGCTCGAGCTCAGCGGCGGGCACAGCCCCGCGTCCACGGATTACCGGCGCGAGGGGCTCGTGTCCTGCGGCGACCGCTTCGTGTACGCGGCCATGCTCGACGACGACAAGGTCGCGGCGATCGACGTGGGCTACTACGGCGAGCTGAGCGTGATCAACGAGGTCAACGTGCCCAACGTCGAGGGCCTGCTGTGTGACCGCGAGGACGAGCTGGTGTTCGCGTTCGGGCGCAACGCCGGCAAGGCGCACCTGCGCAGCTTCGGGATCAACGCCGACGGCACGCTCGACCCGGTCGCGAACGTCGACCTCAATTACACGTACACCGGCGCGATGCAGCTCTACTCGGTGCTGCACCCCAAGCTGCGCGTCCTCTACCTGGCGGGCAAGACCGAGGGGGGCGACGTCGACGTCGAGATCCACAAGGTCAACTACTCCGACAGCGGCGCGCTCGTGCCCGACAACCTCACCTCCGTCTCGGGCACGCTGCTGTTCGGCGTCGACGTCTCGCCGAGCGGCGACGAGCTGGCGATCGTGTCCTGGAACGGGCAGTTCGCGTGGCACAACCTCCCGGCCACCGGCCAGGTCCCCGCGTCCGGCAACCTCAACATCATCAACGCGACCGAGTGGCAGAACGGCGTCGACATCGAGATCCGCACCGACCCCAGCAGCGACGAGCACTTCTACTACGCCAAGACCACCGGCACGCTCGGCGAGATCCGCGTCGGCGAGTTCCTCGGCGATCAGCTCATGTACTACGCGACCGAGACCGGCGCGGGCAAGCGGATGCACCTGCACCTGGCCTGGGACGACACGGTGCTCGTCGCGGTCGCGCAGACGGGCGCGATGAAGTCGTGGTCCATCGACTCGGAGGGCACGGGGCTGACGCTCGTCGGCGACATGAGCGTCGGCGGCACGGCGGTCCAGGCCAGCGACCTGGTGTCGTGCGCGGCCGAGTGAGCGTCGTGAAGAAGATGTCCTGACGGCCAGGACGTGGGGCGCCGGGCTGCTAGCCGAAGTAGTCGGGCTCGTTGCCCGGCTTCCACTTGATGTTGCAGCCGATGCTCGGGCGCTGCGGCGCCGGGACGGGCGCGCCGGCGAGGGTCGCGTCGATCGCCGCGCGCAGGTCGGCGCCGGTCACCGGCGCGCCGTTGCCCGGGCGGGCGTCGTCGAGCTGCCCGCGATACACGAGCCGGCGCGCGCCGTCGAAGAGGTAGAAGTCGGGGGTGCACGCGGCCCGGTACGCGCGCGCGACCTCCTGCGTCTCGTCGAGCAGGTAGGGGAACACGTAGCCGTTTCGGGCTGACTCTTCCGCCATCTTGTCGGGGGCGTCGGCGGGGTAGCGCGCGACGTCGTTGCTGTTGATCGCGAACATCGCCACGCCGCGGGCCTGGCAATCGCGCCCGAGCGCGGCGAGGCCCGCGCGGATGTGCTTGACGAAGGGGCAGTGGTTGCAGATGAACGCGACCAGGTAGGCCTTCGCCTCCGTCCTCGCCAGCGAGACGCGCCCGCCCGCGGCGTCGGGGAGTTCGAAGTCGGGGGCGGTGGTGCCCAGCGGGAGCATCTGCGAGGGGGTTAACACCATGGCGCCCGAACACTACGCCGGCGTCGCCGGCGACGCGAGCCCGGCGCGGGCGCCCGAGACACGCGCCGTCACTCGATGACCGGCGTCGCGCCGTCGAGCGCCGACTGGAAGTACGCCATGATCCGGTCGATCTCGGCGGGCTGCAGCGCGACGTAGTGACCGTCCTCGCCGCCGCTCGCCGGCCGCGTGAGCGCGGCGACGCTGCCGCCCCCGATGTTCCCCGTGACCGGCAGCTCGACGCGCTGGACGAAGCCGAGATCGATCAGCCCGCACGCGATCTCGGCGCCCCCCTCGTAGGCGTCGCAGGGCGGCGGCACCACGAGCTCGTCGGCGATCGGCGCGCCGGCGTTGATCAGCAGGCTCACGGCGGAGCGCAGCGGCGTGTAGTTGTCGACGTAGCCGGCGTAGAGCAGGACGCTGCGCCCGGCGGCCTCCTCGGGCGGCTCGCGGAACAGCCGCCGCGCGTAGACATCGGCGTCGGCGCGGGCGACCTGCGTGTTCAGCAGGATCATCAGCGGGTGAAAGCTCGACAGCGCGGTCCCGGGGCGCTCGATGATCGCCAGGTGCAGCAGCTCGGCGAGCGCCATGGGCTCGCTCGCGCCGGGCGGCGTGATCTCGGGCAGGCGCTTCTCGAGCACCGAGTGGACGATCGAGGAGCCGACGCCGCTCAGCGCCGCGACGCGCAGCTGCGGCGCGTTGGCGAGCGCGAGCACGCCCGCCTGCGCGCCCTGGCTGTGCCCGAAGTAGAACAGGTTCGCGGCGTCGAGGCCGGCCTCGAGCCCGACGCCCTCGGGGAAGTCCGCGGGCGTCGACGCCTCGACCCAGCGCGCGAGCGAGAGCTGGTCGAGCGCCGCCTGCAGCATGGTGTCGCGTGCGCTCGCCGGGTTGAGCACGTTGAACACGAGCTGCGCGGTGTCCAGGCCCTCGACGAGCCCGTCGCCGGGCGCGTCGTCGAGATCGTTGCGCCGCGCGCCGTGCATCACGCCCTCGAGCGTGAGCGTGGCGAGCCCGCGCGCCGCCGCGTCGCCGGCGAAGGGGATCGCGCTGCGGAAGCTGCCCCCGGTGCCGTGGGCGAAGAGCACGACGGGCCAGCCCGCGTCGGCCGGCTCGGCCTTGGGGACCGTCAGCGCGAAGCACACGTCCTCGGTCCCGACGGGGCTCGGGCCTGCGTCCGCGTTCGCGAGCCCGCCGCCCGCGCTCGCGTAGGGCGGGGTGCCCTGCTGGAAGATCGGGATCCGCAGGCGCCCGTGCAGCTCGACGAAGTCGTCGTTGGGCGAGCCGCAGCGCCGCTCGTTGCGCTCCTCGTCGGTGAGCCCGAGCCCGCTCGCGCACGGGGACTCGCCGTTGCCGTCGCACACCTTGACGTCGAGCAGCGCCGGCGCGGCCGACTGCTCGAGCGACGCGCGCGCGTCGGCGAGCGGCGCGAGGTGATCGCCGGTCGTGACGACCGCGGCGGCGAGCAGCTGATCGGCCGAGAGCTGCAGGCCGCCCGGCGCGGTGTTCTCGGGCGAGCTCAGGAAGGCGCGCAGCGGCGCGTAGACGTCCCAGGCCTGCTTGCGCGCGCTGTCGGTCGGCGCGCTCGCGGACAACATGGCCACAAAGTCATCATCGGGGGAGAACGCGCCGCCGGCGAGCGGGCGCACGCCGTCGGTCACGACGTAGGCGTAGGTCGCGTCGCTCGCGAGCACGACGCCGTCGACGGGCTCGAGGCCCATCCAGTTCTGGCACAGGTAGCTCGTGCGGCTGACCGGGCCGCCCTCGGCGCGGTAGGAGACCGCGCTGAGCGGCTTGCCGTAGTCGGGGTGGCCGGGCTCGATGTTGACGATGCGCAGCGAGCTGCCGGCGGCGCCGAGATCGATCGCGTGGGTCGCTCGGAACAGCACCGCGGTGTTGACCGCGTAGCCGCGCGTGTCGTGCTCGAGCGCGTCGACCCAGCGATCGACCACGTCGCCGAAGGCCTCGGTGAACTCCGGCGGCGGGATCGGGAAGCCGGTGAGCTCGATCCCGCTCGCGCGCCGGCGGATGTCGTTGGGGAAGGGCAGGCGGAAGAAGTCCTTGCCCGGCGCGCGCCCGGCCTCGACGTCGAAGTGGATGATCGGGCGCCCCGCCTCCTCCTGCTCCGTGAGCTCGTCCACGCACTCGACCCCGGGCCAGAAGCCCGGGGGGAGGCCGTCGCTGTCGCCCGCTGACTCGCCGCCGCTGTCCGTGCCCCCGCCGCCGCCGTCGCTGTCGGTGCCGCCGGAGTCGCCGGCGTCGCCGGAGTCACAGGCGTCGCGCGTGCACGCGCCCGAGCCCGAACCGCCGCCGCCCCCGTAGCCGCACGCCGCGAGCGCGATCGAAAATGACCCGAGGGCCAGGGGAATGAGACCGCGAGCGGAGCGGCGAGACCCACGGGACGTAGACGACATGCGCGAATCATAACAGTCCGGCCGGCCGGTTCGCACGCGCGCGCGGTCTCGCGCGCGCGCTCGTCCGCGCCGGGCGCCGGTCGCCGGCGCCGCTGCGCGCGGGATCGTGACGGTTCCAAGGGCCAGCTCGAGCGCGCCGGCGCAAGCGGCGAGCCCGGCCGCGGGCTGTGGGCGCGCGTCGGCGGGAGATCGCTGCGTCCCGACGGCTGGACGCTCGCGTCGTCAGCCGTGCGGTCCAGCGCCGCGCGCCGTAAGCCGTCGCGTCTCGTCCGGCGTCTGCGAGCTCGCGCGCCACGGCAGGTAGAAGCGCGCGAAGTTGCTGTGCCCGCGTGACGGCGGGAGCCCGGCGACGCGCGCGTAGTCGCGGTGCCAGCTCTCAGGGAGGGTCCCGAGGACATGGTCCCAGAGCCTGGTGGTCACGCCGTAGTAGGCGCGCGGGTTGACGTGGTGGTGGGCGAGGTGGTGCGCGCGCAGCCGTCGACCCCAGCGGGTTCGAGGTGTCCGAAAGTGAATGTGCCAGTGGAACAGCTCGTAGAGCGCGAAGCCGACGATCAGCCCGACCCAGAGCGGCAGCGCGCTCGCGAGGCCGAGCGCGAGCGCGAACAGGGCGAGCGCCGCGGCCGCCGTGGGCATCCAGAGGCGCGGCGAGGTGAACACGCCGCGCGGGTTTCGGTGGTGCGAGCCGTGCGCGCGGGAGGGGAAGCCGCGCAGCCGGTGCGAGAGCACCCCGTGGATGAGGTACTCGACAAAGGTCCACAGGCCGATCCCGAGGAGGAAGAGAACTGCTGAAAACAACACCGCTTTTTGACTGTGAATTTAATTTCACACCCGCGCAAGAGGACCGCGATAATTGCGCGATTCTGGCCGGCGGGCCGGTCGGTGCGGCGCCACGAGCGCCAGCGCGCGGACGCCCGTGGCCGCGCGGGCGTCGTCCACATGTCCAAATGGTCATGTTTGTGAGCGCGCGGAATTGTCTTAGACATGACTATACGGTCATGTTGTTTGAGACCGCGCGGGCGCGGGCGCGAGCGCGCGGCGCCGCGGCGCGCCGCCGTGCAGGTGCGACGCATACCTTGCCGCTTGTCCGCGCGCGCGCTCCGATATGATTGAACGGACATGCGTGTCTGGGTGGCGACGCTCCTGCTCGCGACGGTGACGGTCTCGATCACCGCGACGACGGGCTGTCGCCGCGACAACCCGGCGTGGCTGCGCGCGACCGACTTCGAGAGCGACTCGATCGGCGGGACCTCGCTCACCGACGGCGGCTCGACGGACGGGACCACCGGGGTCGACATGTCGGGCTCGGAGAGCGGCGGCGAGGTGCCCTTCGAGGAGCGCATCTGTCGCTTCAACTTCGGCTACGAGACCAACCTGACGAGCTTCTTCCCGGGCCTCGGGGTCAACTGCGGCATCGAGGAGACGTACTACCTCCGCCGCTACATGGACGACTCGATCGAGCTGTTCGACGACTCGGGCTGCGTGTCGTCGAAGGGCTCGACCAACTTCCACAAGATCCTCGTCGGCAACATCCCGCTCGACACCTGCGTCGAGGTCAAGCACGGGACGCACATCAACTCGAACAGCAATTGCGAGACGTCCTACGCGGTGGTCCGCGAGACGAACCAGGACACGCCGCTCCTGGCGTTCTCGCGCGAGGACAAGGTCCCGGAGCCGCTGAAGGGCACGAGCTTCGAAGTGGCGAAGCAGCGCACGCAGACCTGCGGGTGCTCGACGGATCCGAAGTCGGGCACGTACACGCCCTCGTGCTGCGAGGACCTCGTCGTGCGCAACGAGCTGCTGTTCACGATCGAGGGCGTGACGCACCCGCTGCTCCCGGGCGAGGAGACCACGGTGACCTACGAGGGCAAGAGCTACCGCATGCGCCTGTTCGCGTCGGAGGAGCTCTCGCCGGACGTCGTCGACGCGGTCCCGTGCTTCGAGCTCGGCATGGGGGCTGATCCGTCCTACTGGACGCCCAACATCGCGTGGCTGCTGGACTGAGCGCGACGGCTGGCGAGCGCGCGCGCGCGTCCGCGTCGTAGCGAGCTCCCGCGAGGCGCTCCCGCGGCGCGCGCGAGGATGTCTCAAGGATCATATGTGGGGCCGGCGCGGGCGCTCCGCGTTTGCAGGTGAAGCGCGGCTGAGCTCGACGGCCGGAGCGCGCGCCCGACGGCGTCCGCGCGCGTCCGCGCCGCGGGGTTGGTCCCGGCCGGCGAGGAGGGGGTATATTGCTACGCGTGACACAGACGGAGTCGATCCAGGCGTTCGTTGATCGCTACGCCGCCGCGCTGCAGCGTCTCGATGTCTCGGCGACCGCCGAGTTCTACTCGCTCCCGTGCTCGTTCATCGGCAACGCGGGCGTCGTCGTTCAGCAGGATCGCGACGGCCTCGAGTCGCTGATCGCGGGCCTGTTTGGCCGCTACCGCGCCATCGACTTCGGCAAGGCGGACGTCACGGCGCTGCGCGTCGAGATCCTCAGCGCGCACCTGCATCAGGCGCGCGCGCACTGGCAGCTCATCGCCATCGACGGCAGCGCGCTCTATGACTTCGAGACGATCTACGTCATCGCCAACTTCGGCAAGGGGCACCGGATCACCGCGGTCATCGTCGTGAATGAGGCGGAGCGCTACAAGGCGCTGATCCAGCAGATCGCGGGCGAGCGCACGTTTATCGGCAAGCTGCCGAAGTGACGCGCGGCGCGCTCGCGTCGCGGGCTCGCTGGCGCCAAAAAGTTTGTGCCGACGGTGTCACCTCCGGGCGCGGGCGGTGTTGAAGCCGTACCTTGACCGAACGGGCAGACGTGGGTCGAATCGCCGGCGAAGGGTCCGCCGCGCCCGCCCCAGCGCGCAGAACTCACGGCGCGCCGTGGGCTTGTGCGGCTGGCTACAGAGTTCAGCGTTGCTCGATCCGTCGGGTTCAGCGCACACTGAACAGGTCGACGCCCGGCGGGCTCGACATCTATTTCCACGCTTTGTCCTGACTTACGAAGGAGCTAGCTCCCAATGTCCACACACACCCTCACGCTCTCGGCGCTCGCGGTCGCGTTCGCCCTGGCGATCCCGACCACGGCCTCGGCCGCCACCCAGCAGCCCGCGCCCGCGGCTCAGCCCGCGCCTGCGGCCGTCGTCGCGCCTGCGCCGGCGCCGGCTCCCGTGGCTCAGCCCGCGCCGGTGGTCCAGCCCGCGCCGGTGGTTCAGCCCGCGCCGGTGATGCAGCCCGCGCCGGTGATGCAGCCCGCGCCCGCACCCGTCGCGCCGCCGCAGCCGGGGCCGGTCTACGGTCAGCCCGGGCAGCCGCCGCCGCCGGTCGTGCAGCAGCCCTACTACGATCCGAGCTCGGCGCCGCCGCCGGCTCCCTCCAAGCGCGAGGGCGTCGGCATGATGGCGGGCGGCTTCGCGATGTTCGGCGCGACCTACCTGGCGACCGCGATCATCGGCGCTGCGGTCTACGACACGTGTAAGTATCCCGGCTACCACAGCGGGATCGACGACTGCCGCGCCTTCGGCAGCTGGCTGATGATCCCGATCGCCGGTCCGTTCGGCGCCATGACGCAGACGTCGACGGCGACGGGCCGCATCATGCTGCTGTTCCCCTTCGCCACCCAGTTCACCGGGCTCGCGCTCGGGATCACGGGCGCGGTTCGCTTCGCGCGGAGCCGACGCGCGTCGCGGGTGACCGCCTACGGCGTGCGCATCGGCAAGGATCTGCACCTCAACGTCGGGACCTCGCCGGCGATGGACGGCGGCTCCGTCGGCCTCACATATCGCTTCTAGCTCGTGACGGGCGCGGGCGGGTCGCCGCGCGATCGCGACGCGGCGTGAGCGACACGCCGCGCCGGGGCGATCGCGCGCCGCTCGTCGCGTCGCGCGGGCTTGCGCGATGGAGCGCGGGGGGAGTATGGGAAGGGCGTCATGCTCCCCGCTCTGTCCGCCGGCGCCCGATCCTCCTGGCTTCTTCGCGGATGGGCGCTCGGGCTCGCGTGCGCGCTCTCGCTGGCCTGCCGCGCGCAGGGGGAGACGCGCGCGCCGACGGAGGCGCCCGCCGAGCCGACGACGCGGCCGGCCGCGCCTGCCGTCGACGACCGCGCGGCGCCCCAGCCAGTCGCGCCCGCCGTCACGCTCCCGGCCCAGTTCGTCGAGGCCGCCGCGGCGCTCGAGGTCGCCGCGGCGCGCCCCGAGCTCGAGCGGCGCGCGTGGGAGCGGCTCGCCGAGCTGGTCGATCGCTTCGGTCACCGCCTCAGCGGCTCGCGCTCGCTCGAGCAGGCCATCGACTGGTCCCTCGAGCAGATGCGCGCCGACGGGCTCGTCAACGTCCGGCGCGAGAAGGTGATGGTCCCGCGCTGGGTTCGCGGGGCCGAGCGCGCGCGCGTGATCGCGCCCGTCGAGCGCGAGCTGAGCCTGCTCGGACTGGGCGGCACCGTCGGCACCGGGCGCGCGCCGATCCGCGCGCCGGTCGTCGTGGTCCACAGCATCGACGAGCTCAAGCAGCGCGCGCCGGAGGTCGCGGGCGCGATCGTCGTGATCAACCAGGCGATGCCCGACTACGACCACGACGCCCACGACTCGGGCTACGGCACGACGGTGCAGATCCGCGTCCACGGCCCGAGCGAGGCGGCGCGGCTCGGGGCGCGCGCGGTGCTGATCCGCTCGGTGACCGCGACGAGCCTGGGCACGCCGCACACCGGCACGCTGCACTACGCCGACGACGTCAAGAAGATCCCCGCCGCCGCGCTGACGGTCGAGCACGCCGAGCTGCTGACGAGGATGGCGGCGCGCGGGCGCGTCGAGGTCGAGCTCTCGCTCGGCGCCAAGACGCTGCCCGACGCCGAGAGCGGCAACGCGATCGGCGAGCTGCGCGGGCGCGAGCTGCCCGACGAGGTCGTCGTCGTCGGCTGTCACATCGACTCCTGGGACGTCGGGCAGGGCGCGCAGGACGACGGGGCGGGCTGCGTGATGGCGATGGAGGCCGCGCGCATGCTCAAGGAGCTGCGGCTGATCCCGCGGCGGACGGTCCGCGTCGTGCTGTTCACCAACGAGGAGAACGGCCTGCGCGGCGGGCTCGCCTACCACGACGCGCACAAGCAGGAGCGGCACGCCGGCGCGATCGAGTCCGACGCCGGCTGCGGCGCGCCCTGGGGCTTCGGCATCACCGGTCCTGATGAGCAGGTCGTCGCGGACATCATCAAGCTCGCGCCGCTGTTCGCGCCGCTCGGCGCGGGCGACCTGCACCCCGGGGGCGGCGGCGCCGACATCTCGCCGCTGATGAAGGACGGGGTGCTCGGCGTGGGCGTGCACCCCGACACCAGCCGCTACTTCGACGTTCACCACACGCGCGCCGACACGGTCGAGAAGATCGACCCGGCGCACATCCGGCGCAACGCCGCCGCGATGGCGCTGATGGCCTACATCCTCGCCGAGCGCTGAGGGACGCGCATGCCTGGTCTGCTGAGCGCCCGCGTGCACGTGGCCGACGCGACATGTCCCGCGCCGGGAGGTCGATGAGGTGCGCGTCGCGATCTTCACCGAGGTCTTCCTGCCGAAGATCGACGGCATCACCAACCGCCTGCGGCACACGATCCGCTGCTTGGTCGAGGACGGCCACACGGTGCGCCTGTTCGGCCCCGAGGCCGCGGTCGCGCGCTACATGGGCGCGCGCGTGATCCGGATCCCGGGCGTGCCGTTCAGCGCCTACCCCGGCATCCAGTGGACGCTCCCACACCCGCGCGTGCTCACGGCGCTCGCCAGCTTCGCGCCCGAGGTCGTGCACGTCGTCGGCCCGGCGACCATGGGCGTGTGGGGCACGCTCGCCGCGCGCGCGCTCGGGGTCCCGCTCGTCACCTCGTTCCACACCGACTTCCCGAAGTACCTCGCCGACTACGGCCTCGGCTGGGGGCTCGGGATCGTCTGGCCGGCGCTGCGGATCTGTCACAACGCGGCGCGCATCAACCTGTGCCCGTCGCGGCACACCGCGCACGACCTGATCGCGCACGGCATCCGCGACGTCGGGCTGTGGCGCGGGGGCGTCGACGCGGCGCAGTTTCACCCCGGGCTGCGCTCTCAGGCGACGCGGCGACGCCTGGCGGGCGGTCCGCCGCGGGGGCCGATCGTGCTGTTCGTCGGGCGGCTCGGGAGCGAGAAGAACCTGCAGAGCCTCGTGCACGTGTTCGATCGCGTCCCCGACGCGCACCTCGCGTTCGTCGGCGACGGCCCCGGTCGCGCGGCGATCGAGGCGAGCTTCGCCGGGCGCCGCGCGGTGTTCACCGGCTTCCTCCGCGGCCGCACGCTGGCGAGCGCGTTCGCCAGCGCGGACCTGTTCGTCATGCCCTCGCGCACCGAGACGCTCGGCTTCGTCGTGCTCGAGGCCATGAGCTCGGGCGTCCCCGTCGTGGCCGCGCGTGCGGGCGGGATCCCGGAGCTCGTGGAGCACGGGCGCACCGGCCTGCTGTATGACGCGGGGGCGCCGGACGCCGGGCAGCAGCTCGCCGCCGCGGCGCGGCGCGTGCTCGATGACGACGCGCTGCGCGAGCGCTGCGTGCTCGAGGGGCGCGCGCTCGCCGAGCGCATGGGCTGGCGCGACGAGACGCGCGGGCTCGTCGAGCAGTATCGCCGCGCGATCGCGGGGCTGGGGCCGCGCGCGCGCGTCGTCCCGCCGTCGGCGGCGCGCGCCTCGGCGCCCCGGCGCGCCGCGTAGCGCGAGCGCGCCGCGCCTGGCCTCGCGGGCCGGTTTGCTCCTGCGCGGGAAATTTGAACATGTCTATGTAGACATGTGTTTTTGTTCGCGGGCGCTATGATCGACCCACGATGGACGGCCGCGCGCTCCTCGCGATCCTCCTGTCTCTCCCGCTCGTGACCGGGCTCGTCGCCTGCGTCAGGGATGACGTCGGCGAGACGTCCCCCGGCGACGCGGGCGACGGTGACGGAGACGGCGACGGCGACATCGAGACGGACGCGAGCGCGTCCAGCGGCGACGGAGACGGAGACGGAGACGGAGACGGAGACGGAGACGGAGACGGCGACGGAGACGGCGACGGAGACGGCGACGGAGACGGAGACGGCGATGGAGACGGAGACGGAGACGGAGACGGCGACTGCGGTGACGCCGTGGTCGATCCCGGCGAGGAGTGCGACGAGGGGGGCATGACCGCCGACTGTGACGCCGACTGCACGCTCCCCGTCTGCGGCGACGGGCTCGCCAACCACGCGGCGGGCGAGAAGTGTGACGACGGGGACGACGATGAGAGCGACGACTGCTTGTCGATCTGCGTGCCGGCGCACTGCGGCGACGGGGCGGTGTGGAGCGGGCACGAGGTCTGCGACGACGGGGCGGAGAACGGCGACGACAGGGCGTGCACGAGCGCCTGCGCGGTCGCGTACTGCGGCGACGGGCTGGTGCACGCGGGCTTCGAAGCCTGCGACGACGTGGGCGAGTCGGCCGACTGCGACGCGGACTGCACCATCGCGCTGTGCGGGGACGGGGTGTACAACGAGACCGCCGGTGAGCAGTGCGACGACGGTGACGACGACAACGACGATGAGTGCACGAACCTGTGCACGACGCCCGTCTGCGGCGACGGGATCGTGCAGGCGGGGGAGGAGTGCGACGACGCCAACGACGTCGAGGACGACGGCTGCACCGGCGCGTGCGTCTACAGCTGCGCCGGCGCGCAGCTCGATCCCGGCAACGGCGTCGTGGGCTGCTGGTACACCGCGCCGGCGCCAGGGGCGAGCTGCGCCGCGCTGTGCGAGCCGCACGGCGGCTTCGACGCGGTCGCCTCCAAGCACAGCGGCAACGCTGCGGGCGTGTACTTCTGGCCTGGTAAGCTCGACGGCGGCAACTGGGGCTCGGTCGAGTGCTCGTCGACCGACAACAACACGAACTGGGGCGCGAACGGGCAGGCGCCCAACCCCGAGTTCGCGCACCCCTCGTGTCATGTCAATTGCGCGTGCGTGTACTAGCCCGCGGCGAATGTCCACGCGCGCATCACCTGTCCTTATCGCCATAGTCGTCGGCGGCGAGACGTGTCGCGCGGTCCGGCACAGCTGCGTCGCGCCGTCTCGCCCACGGCGAAGCGCAGGGCGGTCCTCGAGGGGGGCGCGTGGCGGATCCTGATCGGCGCGCGTCGTCGTCGTCGCTCGTGGTGTGGGTCGCGGTCGTCGCGCTCGGGTGCGCGTCGCTGCTGCTCTGGATGTTCTGGATGCTCTGGCCGCGCGCGGCGCCGGACGAGCCGCCGCCGCGCGCGGAGGTGGTGCAGCGCGGCGTCGAGGGCCCGCCGCAGGTCGCCTGTCCGTCTAGCTTCTTCGTCGTCTCGGTCGGGCAGCTGCTCGACGGGTGGCGCGTCGCGAGGATCGAGCTGCGCCCTCGCGAGGGGCGGGTGCTCGCGCGTCGCGGTGACGACGAGGTCGAATTCGCGTTCTCGGGCCCGGCTGGCTCGGCGCCGTCAGGGCCCTTCGACAGCGGGTCGATGCGCCTGTACCCCCGGGACGCGAACGTCGCGCTCGCGGCGTTCACGGGGCTCGGCGAGGCGCTCGCGGGGATGCTCGCGGCCGGCGTCGACAGCGAGGATCCGGGCCCCTGGATCGACGACCAGCTCGAGCTCGCGCGCGGCGACGCGCCGCGCTGCGAGGATGTCCCGGCGCGCGCGGGCTGAGCTGCGTCGCGCGGACGCGTCGGTCACGAAGCCGGAGCGCCGCCGGGCTCGTCGCGCGCCGGTGGCTCGCGCCGCTACAGGCCCTTGACCGCCACGCCGATGGCGGTGAGGCACATCTCGTCGAGCGTGCCCTCGCCCTGGTGGACCTCGATCGGCGCGTCGCCGCCGACCTCGGCGAGCGCCTCGACCACGCCGGGGTTCTCGAGCGTGTTGTCGTAGACGCAGCGCACGCGCAGCTTGTCGCCCGCCTTCACGCGCACGGTCTGCCCGACCGCGCCGTCGAATTCGTACACGCGCTGCCAGTTAAAGTCCCACTTCGGCGTGTGCAGCAGGCAGGTCTCCTCGCCGGTGTCGCGGTCGACGAGCCAGGCGCGCAGGTCGACGCCGACCTTGTGCATGTGGGCCGCGACCGCCCACACCCGCGCCTCGATCGAGTCCGGGAACGCCTGGCCGCCGGCCGACACGACCCACTCGTACTCCTCGACGTGGCCGGCCGCGCCGGGCGGGATCAGCAGCTCGCCGGTCAGCGAGTCTCCGTCGCCTGGCGCGCCGACCAGGTTGAAGATGGAGATGTACTCCGGCGGCGTCGTCACCCAGCGCAGCGCGAGCCCGGTGCCGCTGTCGACCGCGTCGCCGCCGCCCGTCGCGTGGTAGTGCACGTTCATGATCAGGCGCGCGCCGGCGGTGAGCCGCACGCCGACGTCGGGCGGCGGCTCCATCGGCAGGCCGCCGGGGACCCAGGCGCCGATGAGCTGCGTGGGCGCGCTGACGCCCGCACCGCCGCCGCAGTCCTGCTTGACGCCGCCGGACCAGGCCGCCGAGGCGGCGGTCTCGTCGGTGTAGATGAGCACGTGGTGGACGATCCCGCGGTTGCCCGGGATCGTCTGGATGCCCGTGAGGAACACGTCGTCGCCGTGCTGCGGGTCGATGCTGATGCAGTGAAAGAAGTCGAGCGTGCTGCCCTGCGCCGCGATCGTCAGGGGCGAGGCCATGGTCTGCACGGTGTTGGGGCTGTCGAGGTCGAGCGACGGGGGGGCGGGCAGCGGGGCCGCGAGCGCGGGGTCGCCCTCGGGCGCGCCGAGCTCCGCCCAGTCGCGCAGCAGCTGGATCTCCTCGTCCGCCAGCTGCGCGTCGTGCTTGTAGGGCAGCGGCGGCGCGCACTCCTCGGTCGTCAGCGCGTGCCAGGGCGGCATCTCGCGCGCCTCGGCCTCGTTGGCCATGACGGTCGCCCACGGCCAGGTCTGCGCGTAGTCCTGCATCGAGAACGGCGCGATGCCGCCCGCTTGATGGCAGCCCTGGCAATTTTCGGCGACGAAGGGCGCGATGTCCTCGTGCCAATTCGGGCGCGCGGCGACGCCGGTGTCGCCGGTGCTCCCCCCCTCGCTCGTCGACTCGTCGCCCGTGCTCCCGTCGCTGCTCGCGGAGCCCGCGTCGCCGCACGCGAGCGCGAAGAGCAGGGGGAGCGTGAGGGGCAGCGTGTAGCGCGACATACCCGCAGGATATCGGACATCCCAAAACCTGGTCAGAGAGACATGAATTGTCGGCGTGCGCGCGCGCGCGCGACGGCGGCGCGGGGGCGCTATACTCGGCGCCGTGACGCGCGCCCGCGCAGCTCAGAAGGCCCGGAGGACCCGCGCGCCGGCCCGCCGGCGCAGACGCGAGGGCGCGTGCGCGACGTGAAGGAGCGGGCCGATCCCGCGCTCGCGCGGACGTTCCCGCACGCGCCGCTCGACGCGTCGACGACCTGCGACGACACCGAGGACGCCCGGCTCAAGCGGGTCGTCGGCGCGCGGCTGTTCCCGAACGAGCGCCCGCCGGAGCGGATCGGGCGCTATCGCCTGCTGGAGCAGATCGGCAGCGGCGGGATGGGCGTCGTCTACGCGGCCCACGACGAGTCGCTCGATCGCACGGTCGCGATCAAGGTGCTGCGCGCGCTCGGTCGTGACGCGGGGGACGCGGTGGGCGTGCTCCGGCTCGAGCGCGAGGCCCAGGCGATGGCTCGGCTCGCGCACCCCAACGTGATCGTCGTGCACGAGGTCGGGCGCTACGAGGAGCGCGTGTTCGTGGCCATGGAGTACATCGACGGCGTCACGCTCGATCGCTGGTGGGCGGACGCGGGCGCGCCGGCGCGGCGGCGATCGTGGCGCGCGGTGATCAAGATGTTTCTTCAGGCAGGTGAAGGGCTGGCCGCCGCGCACGCCGCCGGCGTCGTCCACCGCGACTTCAAGCCGGGCAACGTGCTCGTCGGTCGCGACGGGCGCGCGCGCGTGCTCGACTTCGGGCTCGCGCGCCTCGACGACGCCGAGGAGTCGCTGACGACCACGCTCGCGATGTCGACGCCGCGCGACGCGGTCGCGGCGCTCGACGGCGCGGGCGCGCTGACGCGCACGGGCGCGGTGCTCGGGACGCCGGCGTACATGGCCCCCGAGCAATTCGAGGGCGCCGCGACGGGCCCGGCGAGCGATCAATTCAGCTACTGCGCGTCGCTCTACGAGGCGCTCTACGGGACGCGGCCGTTCCGCGGCGAGACGGCGCTGCAGGTGTACGAGGCGATCCGCGCGCGGCGGCTCGCCGCGCCCGCGGTCGCGGGATCGGGCGACGCGCCGCCGGCCGGGGTGCGCTCGATCCTCTGCGGGGCTCGCGCTCGCGCCCGAGGAGCGCTGGCCGTCGATGCGCGCGCTGCTCGACGCGCTCGCGAGCGAGGCCCGGCCGCGGCGCGGGGCTGGTACGTCGCCGGCGCGGCGGCGCTGCTCGGCGGCGGCCTCGTCCTTGGCGCGCTGGTCCTTCAGCCAGGTGAGCGCCCTGCTGCGCAGGCGCGCCTCGACGGGCGCTGGGACGACGCGCGCCGGGCCGCGCTGCGGACCTCGCTGCGCGCGTCCGGTCGCTCGTACGCGGACGCGGTGCTGCGCGTGGTCGAGGCGGGGCTCGACGAGTACGCGGCGCGCTGGGTCGAGATGGCGCGCGAGAGCTGCGAGGCCACGCGCGTGCACGCGGTCCAGAGCGCCGAGCTGATGGACCTGCGCGGCGCGTGCCTCCAGCGCCGCCTCGACGAGCTCTCGGCGACGACGCGGCTCTTGCTCGAGCCCGGCCCCGCGGCGCCCGCCGACGCGCTCGATCACGCGGTCCGCCTCGTCGAGGGGCTCAGCCCGCTGACGCCCTGCGCCGACGTCGAGTCCCTGCGCGCCGCGGTTCCATGGCCCGAGGGACAGGAAGAGCGCGCGCGGCTCGAGCGCGTGAGCGCCGAGCTGGCGAGCGTCAAGGCGCTGCGGATCGCGGGGCGCAGCGAGGACGGCCTGAAGCTCGCGCGCGCGCTCATCGAGGAGCTGACGCGCCTCGAGTTCGACCCGCTGCTGGCCGAGGCGCGGCTGTACGAGTCGCGCCTGCGCGCCGATCGAGGTGAGCGCGACGAGGCCGCGCGCGCGCTCGAGCAGGCGACCGCGGCGGCGGCCCGCAGCCGTCAGGACGCGCTGCTGGTCGAGTGCTGGTTGGCGGCGCTGTGGCAGCGCGCGGACCAGGGCGCGAGCGCGGAGGTGCTCGAGGTGATCCTCGACGCGGCCCGCGTCGCGCTGGCGCGCGCGGGCTCTCCCCCGTACGAGGCCGCGCTGCTCCACAGCGTCGCCGCCTACGCCCACCACCGCAGCGCCGACTACGAGCGCGCGCTCGCGCGCTACGACGACGCCTTCGCGCTGATCGAGCGGCACGCGCTCGGGGCCGGCTTCGGCCTCACGGTCCGGCTCAACCGCGCCAACCTGCTCGCCGTCACGCGCACCGACGAGGCGGCCGAGGCCGAGATCGCGGCGACCCACGCGGCGCTGTCGGAGCACTTCGGCCCCGAGCACCCGCGCGCCGTCTCGGGGCTGGTGACGCTCGCCGACTTCTACAGCCACGCCGGCCGCGAGCGGGACTCGGTCGCGCTGCTGCGCGAGGCGCTGGCGATCCGCGAGCGCACGCTCGGGCGCGACGACCCGAAGACGCTGCAGACGCTCGGCAAGCTGGCGACGCGCCTGCCCGAGATCGGTGAGTTTCGGCAGGGCGTCGCGCTTCAGCGCCGCGCGCTCGTCCAGACGCGCGCGCGCTTCGGCGAGCGCCACGTCGAGGTCGCGATGGCGCTGGGCAACCTCGGCACGAACCTCATGACGCTGCGCCTGTACGGCGAGGCCGAGTCGGTGGTGCGCGAGGCGCTGGCGATCGAGCTCGCGCTGTTCGGGGCCGAGCACGTCAACGTCGCGATCGACCGCCTGTTCCTCGCCGAGGCGCTGCACCACCGCGGCGCCGACGAGGACGCGCTGCCCGAGATCGAGGCGGCGCTCGCGAGCTTCGACGCGAGCGTCGGGCAGGGGCACGAGTACACCGCGACCGCGCTCGCGCTGCGCGGCACGATCCGCGGCGCGCTCGGGCAGCGCGCGGCCGGGCGCGCCGACCTCGAGGCCGGCCTCGCGGGCTCAGGCCGCGCTCGGCGCGGAGCATCCGACGTCGTCCTGATCGAATCGAGCCGCGTCGCAGGCTCGCCGCCGAGCGAGGGCGAGGGCGAGGGCGAGGGGCGCGAGGTCGCGGCCCGGACCGCGCTCGCGCGGCTCGAGGCGCTCCACGGCCCGCGCACCCCTTCGCCCTCAGCGCGCGCATGCAGCTCGCGGCGGCGCTGGGCGAAGCGCAGGCGGGCGCCCGCGGCGATCGAGCTGCTCGAGCGGGGCCTCGCGCAGGCCGAGGCCGCGGGCGCGCCGGAGACCCTGCAGGGCGCGCTGCAGGTCACGCTCGCCCGCGTCCTCGCGCGGACGCCCGCCGGCCGCGGCCGCGAGCGCGGGCGCGTCGAGTCGCTCGAGCGCGTCGGCCTCGCGCGCCTGGACCCCGCCGATCCGCTGCGCGCGGCGCCGGTCGCGACGCGGTGACGTCGCGCGCTGGTAGCATGCGCCGATGACTGACTCGCCCGCGCGCGCCCTCGAGACCCGCCTCATCCACGCCGGGGAGCCCTCGCCCCGGATCGCCGGCGAGGTCGTGATGCCGGTGTTCCAGACCGCGATGTACGAGTACCGCGGCGGCGGCGAGTACCACGACATCCCGTACATCCGCCTCAACAACACGCCCAACCACAAGGCCGTGCAGGAGAAGCTCGCGGCGATCGAGGGCGGCGAGGCGGCGCTCGTGACCGCGAGCGGGATGGCGGCGATCTCGACGACGCTGCTCGCGCTGCTGCGCGCGGGCGATCACGTGCTCGCGCAGGGCTGCCTCTACGGCGGCACGAGGACCTTCCTCGAGAGTCAGCTCCCGCGGTTCGGGATCTCCGTCGACTTCCTCGACATGGACGACCCGGGCGCGTGGGCGAGCGCGGCGCGGGAGACGACGCGCGTCGTCTACGTCGAGAGCATGACCAACCCGCTGCTCGAGGTCACCGACCTCGACGCGGTCGTCGCGTTCGCGCGCGCGCGCGGGCTGATCTCGGTGGTCGACAACACGCTGGCGACGCCGGTCAACCTGCGCCCGCTCGCGCGCGGCGTCGACCTCTCGCTGCACAGCGCGACGAAGTACTTGAACGGGCACTCCGACATCGTCGCGGGCGCGGTGATCGGCGCGCGTCGGCACGTCGCGCGCGTCAAGCACCTGCTCGATCACACAGGTGGTTCGCTCGACCCGCACGCCTGCGCGCTGCTGCACCGCGGGCTCAAGACGCTCGCGCTGCGGGTGCGCGCCCAGGGCGAGGGCGCGCTCGCGCTGGCGCGCGCGCTGCAAGAGCACCCGGCGGTCGCGCGCGTGCATTACCCGGGCCTGCCGCAGCACCCCCACCACGCGCGCGCGCGCGCGCTGCTGGAGGGCTGCGGCGGGCTGCTGAGCTTCGAGCTGCGCGGCGGCGCGGCGGCGGCCGAGCGCCTGCTGGAGCGCCTCGAGCTGCCGATCGTCGCGCCGAGCCTGGGCGGCGTCGAGACGCTGATCACGCGGCCCGCGGTCACCTCGCACGCGGGCGTCGACCCCGAGACGCGCGCGCGCCTCGGGATCAGCGACGGGCTCGTGCGCGTCTCGGTGGGCATCGAGCGCCCGGGCGACCTCGTCGCCGACTTCCAGGCCGCGCTCGCGGAGCTGTGAGCCGCGCGTCACGAGCCGCGCGTCACGAGCCGCGCGTCGCCAACCAGGCCTCGACCTCCGCGAGCTGCTCCTGGTAGCCGGCGCCGACCTCGCGAAACGTCGCGCGCGCGGCCGCGGCGAGCTCGCGGGCGCGCGCTCGCTGCTCGCGATCGGCCCACAGCGCGCGGGCGAGCGCGTACTGGGTCTCGGCGAGGTCTGCGGGCTGACCCGGGCTCGCGGCGCGGATCGCCAGCGCGCGCTCGAGCAGCGGCCGCGCCTCCTCGGGGCGCCCCTGGTCGACGTAGACCGAGCCGAGCGCCGTCAACGACGACGCGGTGTCGGGGTGCTCGGGGCCCAGCGTCTTCTCGCGCAGCTCGAGCGCGCGTCGCAAGGGGATGAGCGCCTGTTCGAAGTCGCCGCGCTGCACGTGCAGCGCGCCGAGGTTGTTGAGCGCGGTCGCCACGAACGGGTGCTCGGGCCCGAGCGCCTTCTCGCGGATCGCGAGCACGCGGCGGAACGCGTCCAGCGCGGCGTCGTAGGCGTGCTGGGCCGCGTAGACGTTGCCCAGGCTCTCGACGAAGCGCGCGACGTGGGGGTGATCGTGGCCGAGCGCCTTCTCGAAGATCGCGCGCCCGCGCTGCAGCGGCGCGATCGCCGACTCATGTGCTCCTTGAGCCAGGTACACGTTGCCGATGTTGTTGAGCGCCATGCCGACCTTGATGTGCTCGGGGCCGAGCGCGCGCTCGCGGATCTCGAGCACGCGTTCGAAGGCCTCCAGCGCCGCGGCGTGGTCGCCCTGCGCCGAGTACACGGCGCCGATGTCGTTGAGCGACGACGCGACCTCGGGGTGCTCGGGGCCGAGCGCGCGCTCCCTCGTCGCCAGCGCGCGCCGGAGGTGCTCCAGCGCGTCCGCGTACGCGCCGCGGCGGTAGCTCAGCTTGCCGAGGTCGTTGACCGCGGTCGCGACGTGCGGGTGGTCGGGGCCGAGCGCGCGCTCGAGGATCGCCAGCGCGCGGCGCTCCGACTCGAGCGCCTCGTCGTACACGCCCAGCGCCTCGTGCACGGCGCCGAGCTCCCCGAGCAGCTCGGCGACCTCCGGGTGGTCGGGGCCGAGCGCGCGCTCGAGGATCGCGAGCGCGCGCAGCTGCGACTCCTTCGCCGCCGCGTACTCGCCCTGCTCCCGCTTCAGCAGGCCGAGCTGACGGAGCGGGCGCGCGTAGCGGAGGTCGTCGTCCGGGAGCGCGGCGCGGTCGAGCAGCGCCAGCGCGAGCTCGCCCCAGCGCTGCCCGTCGGCGTGCCGCCCGAGGTGGACCCCGACCGCGCGCGCGAGGTCGCTGGCCACCAGCGCGTTGTCGACGTCCGGGAGCGCGCGCGTAGCGAGCAAGAACGCCGGCTCGAGCGCCTCCTCGGCCTTCGCGTAGTCGCCGAGCTCGTCGTGCAGCGCGCCGCGTCGCCAGGCCGCGGTCGCGCGCAGCGAGTCCCAGCCGCGCGCGTCCGCGTCGCGCTGGACCTCCTCGGTCACCACCAGCGCGCGCTCGTACTCGCCGACCGCCGCGAGCGAGCCCGCCTTGGCCAGCAGCCCGCGGAGCCGTCGGTGCTCGGCGCCCGCGTCGGCTCCTGTCGGCAGCAGCGGGCGCTCGGCGAGGTGACGCTGATCCAGGCAGCGCTCGACCCGGGGCAGCCCCGCCGCCGCGGTGATCGCCCGCTGCACCACGCCCCGCCCCGTCGCGCCCTCGCCGGGCCGGGAGAGCTGCTCGATGAGGAAGCCGGCCTGCTCGCGCTGCTCGATCAGACAGGTCTCGGCCCGCGCCGCGAGGGTCGGCGGCCAGGAGCCCTCGACGGTCGCGCCGCGGCACAGCTCGACGCGAGCGCGCCGCCAGCTCGCGGCGAACTCGTCGAGCCACGGCAGCGCGCGCGCGGCCGTCGACGCCGCGTAGGGGACCCCGGTGCCCACGAGCCCCGCGACCAGCTGCTCGCGCGTCGCGGCGCTCCACACCTCGTCCATCGCGGACCCGCGCTCGTCACACGCCGCGAGCGCGCGCTCGTGCTGCACCCGCCGCGAGCCGACCGCGGCCGCAGCCGCGAGCGCGAGCCCGGCCGCGATCCCGAGCGCCCAGCGCCGCGGTCGAGGGTCGGCCTCGAGCGCCGCGCGGAGCTCGTCCACGCTCGCAAAGCGCTTGTCGGGGTCGGGCGCGAGCCCGCGCTCCGCGACCCGGCGGACCCAGCTCGGCACCTTGGCGCCGGGCGGCGTCGGGCTCCGGCGGTCCTTCGTGATCGCGGTCGCGAGCTCCGCGAAGCTCTCGCCCGCGAACGCGCGCTCGCCGTACAGCGCCTCCCACAGCGTCGCGCACAGCGAGAATTGATCGGTGCGCTCGTTGGCGTCGCGACCGGCGAATTGCTCGGCGGCCATGTACGCCGGCGTGCCCAGCACCGCGCCGGCGGCCGTCAGCTTGACCGAGAGCGAGGACGAGGTCGCGGTCGAGCTCGAGGCGCCCGGGGGGGCGCGCTCCGCGAGCTCCTCGCCGGCGCGCGCGAGCCCGAAGTCCATGACGCGCGCGCGCCCGTCGTCGCCAACCATGATGTTGTCGGGCTTGATGTCGCGGTGCAGCAGCCCGGCCTTGTGCGCCGCCGCGACGCCGCGCGCCGCCTGCTTGATGACCTCGACGACCTGTCTCCAAGACGGCTTGGTCGCGAGGCGCCAGGCGCCGAGCGTCTTGCCCTCGACGAACTCCATCGCCAGCCACACCTGCCCGTCGTGCGTGCCGACGTCGTGCACGGCCACGACGTTGGGGTGCGTGAGCCGGCCCAGCGCCCGCGCCTCGCGGTGCAGCCGCAGGCGCGCCGCAGAGCTCCCGCCGCCCGCGCGGATCAGCTTGAGCGCGACCTTGCGATCGAGCTCGGGATCGTAGGCCGCGTAGACGACCCCCATGCCGCCGGCGCCGAGCGTCCGCAGGATCGTGAAGCGACCGACCTGGTCACCGCGTCGCAGCTCGACCGCGTCGTCCGCCGCCGCGCGCGCCGGGATCGCGGTGACCTGCGGCGCGGCGGCGGCGAGCCGTACCTCGAGGGTGTCGTCGGTCCCGCTGCTCGCGACGTCGCCCCGCGCGCGCGTGGCGATCTCGAGCGCCACCGTGTCGTCCGTGGCCAACCTCGCGGGGGTGTTGGCGTCGCCCTCGGCGGTCGACTCGGGCGCGATCGCGACGCGGCCGCGCGCGTCGTCCGTGTGTGTCGGCGCGCGGCGGCGCGTGTCGTCACGCGTCGCGTGCGGATCGGATCCGGGGTTCATGGCCGCAGTCGCCACAAGACTGCCACCGGACGGCGTGCCGTGGTGGCGTCACGCTGCGGGCAGAACCGCCCGTCGCGCGCCCGCACGCGCGACGGCGACCGCGACGCGCGGGCTCAGTAGGCCTTGGCCATGAGCACGCGGCGGGCGCTGGGGCTCCCCGTCAGCACGCACGCGCCGGGCTCCGGGTCGGGGCCTTGCCCGGGCAGCGGCACGCAGCGGATCGTCACCTTGGTCAGCTCCTTGATCCGCGCCTCGGTCTCGCGCGTGCCGTCCCAGTGACACCAGGCGAAGGTGCTCTTGTCGCCGGCGAAGACGCGCTGGAACTCGTCCCAGGTGTCGATCGTCACGGCCTGCTCCTGGAGGCGGGCGCGGGCGCGGGCGAGCAGCTCGGCCTGGAAGGTCAGCAGGCGCGCGCGGATCGTCGCCACGAACTCGGCCTCGGGCAGGAACTCCTTGCCCGCGCCCGCGGCGGTGTCGAGCCGCATCTTGACGCAGACTTGCCCCTTGGCCAGGTCGCGCGGGCCGAGCTCGACGCGCAGCGGCACGCCGCGGCGCTCCCACTCGTAGTACTTGGCGCCGGGCCGCAGCTCGCGGTCGTCGATCACGACGCTGAGGAAGTCGCGGTAGCGGCTGCCCTCGGGCGCGATGTCGACGGCCTCGAGCTGCGCCTTGATGCGCGCGGCCGCCTCGAGCACCGCGTCGCGCTCGTGCGCCTTGCGGAAGATCGGCACGATCGCGACGTGGATCGGCGCGACGCGGGGGGGCAGCACGAGCCCGGCGTCGTCGGAGTGCGTCATGATCAGCCCGCCGATCAGGCGCGTGCTCACGCCCCAGGACGTCTGCCACACGTAGTCGCGCGCGCCGCCCTCGGTCTGGAACATGACGTTGAACGCCCTGCCGAAGTTCTGCCCGAGGTCGTGGCTCGTGCCGGCCTGCAGCGCCTTGCCGTCCTGCATCATCGCCTCGATGCACAGGCTCTGCAGCGCGCCGGCGAACTTCTCGCTCTCGGTCTTGACGCCGCGGACGACCGGCATCGCCAGCAGCTCCTCGGCGTGGTCGCCGTAGACGTCGAGCATGCGGCGGACCTCGAGCTCCGCGTCGTCATGGGTCGCGTGCGCGGTGTGGCCCTCCTGCCACAGGAACTCGGTCGTGCGCAGGAACAGGCGCGTGCGCTTCTCCCAGCGCATCACGTTGGCCCACTGGTTAATCAGCAGCGGCAGGTCGCGGTAGCTGTCGATCCACTTCGAGAAGTAGTAGCCGATGATGGTCTCGCTCGTCGGCCGGATCACGTAGGGCTCCTCGAGCTTCTCGCCGCCGGCGTGGGTGACGACCGCCAGCTCGGGCGCGAAGCCCTCGACGTGCTCGGCCTCCCGCTTGATGAAGCTCTCGGGCACGAGCAGCGGGAAGTAGGCGTTCTGGTGGCCCGTCGCCTTGAACCGGCCGTCGAGGTCGCGCTGGATCTTCTCCCAGATCGCGTAGCCGTGCGGGCGGATGACCATGCAGCCCTTGACGACCTTGGCCGGCTCGGCGAGCCCTGCCTCGCGGACCACGTCCTGGTACCACTGCGGGTAGTCCTCGGCGCGCGGGGTGATGCGCCCGCCGGCCTCCTTGCCCTGGTTGTCCTGCTTGCCCTGCTTGCCCTGGCCGGCCTTCTGCTTCGCCATGCGGCGGAGCATGCCGGCGTGGCGCGGGGCTGGCAAGCAGCGCGCGCGGGCCCGCCGTGGGCGCGCGCGTGAGCTGGCGTGCGCCCGGCTCAGTCGACGCGCGTGAGCGCGAATTTGAGGTAGCGGCCCTCGGGGAACGCGAGCGGGCTGGGGTGGTCCAGCGGCGCCTCGCGCAGCTCGAGCAGCCGCAGGACCCGGCGCGCGCGCGCGGCCCCCTCGCGCATCGTCTCGAGGAACATCTCGGCGGTGATGTGGCTCGAGCACGACGAGCCGGCGTAGAGCCCCCCCGGGCGGACGTGGCGGAGCGCGGCCGCGTGCAGGCGCGCGTAGGCGGAGCTGGCCTTTGGGACGGCTTGCTTGCGCGGCGCGAACGAGGGCGGGTCGCAGACGATCAGGTCGTAGCGCGCCCCGCGGGCGTCGGCGCCCTCGAGGAACGCGAACACGTCGGCCGTCGCGAACTCGTGCGCGTTCGGGTCGAGGCCGTTGAGCGCGAAGATCCGCCGCGCGTCGTCCATGGCCGCGCCCGCGCTGTCGACGCTCGTGACGCGGCGGGCCCCGCCGAGCGCCGCCGCGATCGAGAAGCCGCCGTTGTAGCTGAACAGGTTGAGCACGTCGCGACCCGCGCTGACGCGGCGGATCAGCGCCCGGTTCTCGCGCTGGTCGAGGAACAGCCCGGTCTTCTGCCCGCGCTGCAGCGACGCGATCAGCCGCATCCCGTGCTCGCGCACCTCCACCGGATCCGGCGGCTCAGCGCCCCACAGCGCGCCCGGGGGCGCGGCGGCGGCGGCGGCCGCGTCGCGCTTGTGATGTCCCTTAAACCATATGCCGCGGAGCGCGAGGCCCGGGGTGGACGCGAGCGCCTCCACCAGCTCCGCGAGGTGCGGGCGCCAGGCCGGGGTGTCGAGCTTGAGCGCGAGGTAGCCGGCGTAGTGGTCGACGTGCACGCCGGGGAGGCCGTCGCCCTCGCCGTTGATGAGGCGGAACGCGTCGGTGCGTTCGAAGTCGATCGCGGCGCGGCGCAGCGCGAGCGCCTCGTCGACGCGGCGGCGCCACAGCGGCGGGCCCACGCGGTCCTGCTTGCTCGTCGTCAGCACGCGCAGCGCGATCGGGGAGTCGTCGTCGTAGAGCGCGAGCGCGACCCGCTTGCCGCCGCAGGTGACCCGCGCGATGTCTCCAGCGCGCGCGCCGGCCGGTCGCTCGATCGCGTCCGAGTAGATCCACGGGTGGCCGCGGAGGACGTGCGCGAGCAGGCGCCGGGGGAGCTGTACGGACAGCACGGCGCGGCAGCGTAACGACTCGGCGCGCTCCCGTCACGCGCGGGCGCGCATCGTCACGCGCCGAGCGCGCTCGCGCGCGAGTCGACGCGACCGCGTTGCGGCGCAACGGGCGATGGATTACCGTCTGCGCGACGCGATCCGATGTCCGTCAAGCTCCCAGCTGAGATCACGAGCGCCGCGCTCGAGGTGCCGGACCCGGCGCTGACCAGCACGCACTCGCGCTTCGCCGACCGCCTCGGCGTGGGCGCGAGCACGGTGTGTTTGATCCACTGCCTGGTCGCGCCGGTGCTGTTCGGCGCGCTGCCGCTGCTCGGCACGCGCGGCGAGCTGCACGAGCTGCTCGAACTCTCGCTGCTGAGCGTCGCGGGGCTCGCCGCCGGGCTCAGCGGCTACATCGCCTATCAGCGCTTCCGCACCGTGCAGGTGCCGCTCGGCTTCGCGGTCTCCGTCGCGCTGATCCTCGGCGGGCACGCGCTCGAGGGCGTGCACCTCGGCCGCGTGCTCATGCTGCTCGGCGGCTTCTCGCTCGTGACGCTGCACCTCGTCAGCCTCCGCTGCGCGCGCTAGCGCCTCAAGTCGATCGCGCCGCGACCCGCGACCCCCGTCGCGCGGCCGGCCGGGGCGCCGCGGACGTCCGCGCGCACGAGGACTCGAGCTGGGGGTGATGAGCCCGCGCGAGACGTCGCGCGCGCGCGACATCGGGGCGCGTGGCCCCCACGCGCGGACGTTGACGCGGTCGGTGTTCCTGTCCGAACATTCAGGCGATGGACTGGATAGCGCAGCGACTTGGCATCGTCGCGCTCGCGCTCGGCGTCGCGTCGGCGCTCGGCGGCTGCTCGGACGACGGCGGCGGCGAGACCGACGGCGGCACGAGCGAGGGCGGCGGGACGACGGCGGGCAGCGTGGGCGAGAGCGACGGCACCTCGGACTCCGGCGAGCCGGGGACGACGACCGGCGAGCCTGAGGCCCCCGACGACCCCGGCACGGTGATCCTCCGACGCCTCAACAACGTCGAGTACAACAACACGATCCGCGACCTGATCGGCACCGAGCAGACGCCCGCCGACAACTTCCCGGCGAACCAGGTCAGCCTCGGCTTCGACAACATCTCCGCGGTCCAGAGCCTCTCGCCGCTGCAGGCCGAGCTGTACGAGCTCGCGGCCGAGGGCGTGATCGAGGAGGCGCTCGACCGCCCGATGGTCGAGCCGCAGCTGCAGCTGTTCCAGGCCGAGACCGACGACACCGTCAAGGACATCGGCGGCGAGGCGGGCGAGTTCTGGAACCTCTGGTCCAACGGCGAGGTCGCGACGACCGTGACGGTCGAGCACGACGGCCCCTACGCGTTCCGGACGCGCGCCGCCGGGCAGCAGGCGGGGCCCGACCTCCCGCACATGGCGCTGCTCGTCGACGGCGTCGAGGTCGACGCCTTCGACGTCGACGCGACCGAGCAGGCGCCGCAGCAGTACGAGACGGAGGTCGAGCTGACCGCCGGCGTGCACGCGATCTCGGTCGCGTTCACCAACGACTACTACGACGACGTGCTGATGGAGGATCGCAACCTGCTCGTCGACTACCTCGAGCTCGAGGGCCCGTTCGGGCTCGAGGGCGAGGAGAACCCGCTGCGCGCGAACATCCTCGTCTGCGACCCCGGGCCCGCGGGCGACGAGGGCTGCCTGCGGCAGATCCTCGAGGTGTTCGGGCGCAAGGCCTATCGCCGCCCGCTGAGCGTCGACGAGCTCGACCGCCTGATGGCGCTGCTCGCCGCGGCCTCGGACGGCCCCGCGGACTGGGAGACGGGGCTCAAGGCGGCGCTCAAGGCCCTGCTGATCTCGCCGCACTTCGTGTTCCGCGTCGAGCTCGACGACGACCCCGCCGACGAGACGCCCCACCAGGTCAACCCGTTTGAGCTGGCGACGCGGCTCTCGTACTTCCTGTGGAGCAGCGCGCCCGACGACGAGCTGCTCGACGCGGCCGCGGCCGACGAGCTCAAGACCGACGCGCAGCTCGCCGCCCAGGTCACGCGCATGCTCGCGGACGACAAGGCGCGCGCGCTCGTCGACAACTACGCCGGCCAGTGGCTGATGATCCGCGCGGTCTGGGACGCGTTCAAGGACCCGTCGGTGTACCCGCAGATGAACGACGCGCTGCGCCTCTCGATGGTCACCGAGATGAGCCTGTTCGCCGAGAGCGTGCTGCTCGACGGGCGCCCGCTGAGCGAGCTGCTGCTGGCGGAGAGCGCGTTCATCGACGACGCGCTCGCGCAGCACTACGGCCTGCCGCCGACCGGCAGCGACCAGTTCGCCGAGGTCGCGTTCGGCGACGCGCCGCGCCAGGGCGTGCTGACGCAGGCGGGGCTGCTCGTCGTGCTCGCGCACGCGACCCACAACTCGCCGGTCAAGCGCGGCAAGTGGATCATGGAGAACCTGCTGTGCCAGGATCCGCCGCCGCCGCCGGACAACCTCGACATCCCGCCGCTCGAGCCGGTCGAGGACGGCGGCTCGCTGCGCGAGCAGCTCGAGCAGCACCGCGCGGACCCGGTGTGCGCGAGCTGTCACCAGTACATGGACCCGCTCGGCTTCGCGCTCGAGCACTACAACGCGATCGGGGCCTGGCGCGACGACGACAACGGCTACACGATCGACGCGACCGGGCAGCTGATGTCGGGCGTCGCCTTCGACGGCGCGCTCGAGATGAGCGACGCGATCGCGGAGGACCCCGGCTTCCCGCGCTGCCTGACCGAGAAGGCGTTCATCTACGCGCTCGGGCGTGACGTGCGGATCGCCGACACGCCCTACCTCGAGGAGCTGCAGGCGCAGCTCGAGCTCGCGGACTACTCGTTCGCCGAGCTCGTGCTCGCGCTGGCCACCAGCGACTCCTTCCGCATGCGTCGGGGCACGCAGGAGAACTAGCCATGCCGTACATCCCACGCCGATTGAAGCTCAGCCGCCGCGCCATGCTGGGGGGCGCCGGCGCCCTGATCGCGCTCCCCTGGCTCGAGGCGATGTCGCCGCTGCGCGGCCGCAAGGCCCGCGCGGCCGGGGGCGACGAGGCGCTGCGCCTGCTCTGCTACTACCTGCCCAACGGGCTGCACATGCAGTCGTGGACGCCGCAGGCGCAGGGCGCCGGCTTCGACATCCCGCTGATCATGCAGCCGCTCGCGGCGCTGCAGGACGACATCCTCGTGCTCACCGGGCTCGCCAACAACCCGGCGAAGCCGGAGGGCCCGGGCGATCACGCCGCCGGCACCGGCGGGTTCCTGACGTGCACGCACGTCAAGAAGTCCGAGACCGAGATCGTCAACGCGATCTCGATCGACCAGCTGCTCGCGAGCAAGATCGGCGACCAGACCAAGCACGCGTCGCTGCAGCTCGGGACCCAGGGCGGCGGCAACGCGGGCGGCTGCGACAGCGGCTACTCGTGCGCGTACACGCGCAACATCTCGTGGGCCGACGCGATGTCGCCTGTCCCGAAGGTCACGCAGCCGCAGGTCATCTTCGACCTGCTGTTCGGCGGCTTCGACCCGAGCGCGACCGCCGAGGAGCTGGCGAAGCGCAAGGAGCGGCGCCTGAGCGTGCTCGACTACGTCCTCACGGACATCGAGGCGCTCGAGACCAAGCTCGGCCAGGCCGACCGCGCCAAGCTCGACCAGTACCTCACGGGCGTGCGCGACCTCGAGAAGCGCATCGAGGACGAGGACACGACGCCGGTCTGCGAGCTCCCGGCCTTCGACGGCAACTACGTCGACTTCCAGGCGCACGTCGACCTCATGACCGACCTGATGGTGCTCGCGTTCCAGTGCGACATGACGCGCGTCGTCACGTTTATGCTCGAGAACGCGGGCAGCTACCGGACCTACGACTTCCTCGGCATCAACGAGGCGCACCACGAGATCTCGCACCACATGGACGACCCGGCGAACTTCGCCAAGCTCGAGATCATCGACGCGTGGGAGATCGAGCAGTTCGCCAAGCTCGTGCAGCGGCTCAAGGACGCGCCGGACGGCCCGGACACCTCGATCCTCGACAACACCTGCGTGTTCCTCTCGAGCGAGATCTCCGACGGCAACTGGCACAACCACAACAACCTGCCCGTGCTGCTCGCGGGCGGGCTGTGCGGCCAGCTCAGCACCGGCCGCCACGTCGTCTACCAGGGCGAGCCGCCGCTCGCGAACCTGTTCATCAGCCTGCTGGGGATGTTCGGCGTCAACGTCGCGACCTTCGGCGACGACGGCACGGGGCCGCTGAGCGGGCTGAAGGTCTGAGCTAGCGCGGGCGCGCGAGCTCGCGCGCGGTCGCGCGCGCGTCCACGCGCGGCGCGGTCGCGCGCGCGCGCCGTGCCCGGCCCGCGAGCCCGCTCGGTATACTCGAGCGTGCCCGCCCGCACGGGCGGCGCGCGCGATATGTCGAATCAGACAGGGGAGGAAGAGCCCGCGACGTCGGCGTCGCAGACCGCGAGCGCGTCGACGTCGCGCTCCGCGAGCGCGCCGGCCAGCGAGCGGCGACCCCAGGCAGCCGGCGCCTCGGGTGCCGCGCCCGCGCCCGTCCTCACGCCGCCGCAGACCTCCCGCGCGCGGCTGACCAACAACACCTCGCACCGCGTCGAGGTCGGCGGGGCCGAGCGCAGCGTCGCCATCGCGCCGTTCGCGACCCGCGAGGTCGCGATCGACGACGAGACGCGGCGGGAGATCGAGTCGCGCTGGGTCCGGCTCGGGCTGCTCGAGCTGACGATGGTCGAGGAGACCGTGGACTCGGCGCTCACGCTCGCGGGCTGGACCGTCGGCTGCCTGCTGCCGACGATCGGGCTGCTCGTCGTGGGGCTGCTCGTCGCGTTCCTGCGCGTCAGCTTCCTGTACTGGGCGGGCGTGATCTTCGTCGCGCTGTTCGCCGCGTCGATCGCCGCCGAGGAGCTCAACGCGTGGCGTCGGCAGTCGACGCTGCTGCGGCGGCTGCGACGACAGGGCGTCGGCCCGTGGATGCAGGTGCTCAACGCGCTGCTCGTGACGGCGCTCGTGGTCGGCGTCAACGGCGTCATCATCTTCCTGTACGGCGGCGGCCGCGAGCTGCTGCGCGGCGAGGGCGTGCGGGCGATCGGCGCGCTCGTGCGGGTCATGGAGTTCGCGTTCCTGTGCGTCGCGTCGCTGCTGCCCGTGATGCTCTACTTCCTCTACAACCGCGAGCAGGAGGACATCCGCGAGCGCGAGTTCTTGACCGAGGTGATGCGCCTCGAGCCCGAGCTGCAGACGATCGCCGAGGCCCGCGAGAAGCACCGCGCGCTGCTGGCCAAGTACGGCAACCGCTCCGGCACGTCGAGCTTCCTGTTCTGGTCGGGCAGCCCGCTGCTGCTGTGCACGGTGATGGTGATGATCGGCTGGATCGTCGTGGTTCAGCCCTTCGGCGCCGTCGACGAGATCAACGCGTTTCGCCGCGAGCTGTTCGTCGCGCCGGGCCTCGGCCCGACGCACTACGCGTTCCTCGGCGCCTACTTCTTCGCGGTCAACACCGTGTTCCGCCGCTACGTTCGCGCGGATCTGTCCCCGAAGACCTACTCGCACATCGTGCTGCGCCTCGTGCTCAGCTTCATCCTCGTGTGGATCCTGTCGACCTTCTCCGTGTTCGGCGAGGGCGGCGCGCTCGGGCACGAGTCGCTGATCGCGGTCGGGTTCCTGGTCGGCGTGATGCCCGAGAGCGGCTTCGCGCTGATCTACGACCTGCTCGAGAACCGGATCTCGATGGTGTTCCCGTCGCTCGAGGAGGAGCACCCGATCAGCAAGCTCGACGGGGTCAACCTCTACGATCGCGCGCGCTTCCTCGAGGAGGGGATCGAGAGCGTCGACAACCTCGCGCACCACGACCTGATCGAGCTGATGCTGAGCACGCGGATCCCGACCTGCCGCCTCGTCGACATGTTCGATCAGGCGGTGCTCTATATCCACCTGGGCCTCAGCGCCGCCGAGGTCGATGAGTGCCGACGGCGACTGCGTCGCTTCGGCGTGCGCACCGCGACGGACCTGGAGGTCGCCTACGAGCGCGCGCTGGTCCGCGCGCGGCAGGACCCGGAGACGCAGGGGCAGGCGCTGCAGGAGCTGCTGTGGCTGCTCGAGCCGCCCGCGTCGGACGAGCCGGGCGAGCGCTCGCCCCGGGCGCTCGCGCGCGTGCAGGTGATCCTCGACGCGCTCGGCGATGACGACTGGATGCGCTGCCTGCGGAGCTGGCGACGCTACGGGGACATCAGCCGCTCGACCTACCGCGTCGAGGACGGCGTGATCGTGCTGCAGCGCGACGGGGGCGAGCGCGACGAGCGACTGGGCGTGGGTCCGCCGCCGGTGAGCGTGGTCGTCGTCCGGCGCGCGCCGGCAAAGCCGCGCGAGGCGTGCGAGGACTCGGCGGAGCAGCGCTCGCCGATGATGCAGGCGCGCGAGCTCGACGGGGACCTGGACTCGGCGGAGCAGCGCTCACCGACGACGCAGGCGCGCGACGACGACGACGACGACGACGACGACGACGACGACGACTTCGAACCGATGACGCAGGCGCGCGAGTTCGCGGAGGGCTGGGCGGAGCAGCGAGCGCCCGTGACCCAGGAGCGCGTCGACGAGGGCGCTGGTTTCGAAGCGGTGACGCAGGCGCGCGCGCTCGAGGAGGGCTGGGTGGAGCAGCGGGCGCCCGTGACCCAGGCGCGTGTCGAGGGCGAGAACCCCGGCTTCGATCCGGTGGCGCAGGCGCGCGCGCTCGCGGAGGGCTGGGTGGAGCAGCGGGCGCCCGTGACCCAGGCGCGGCCGCGCGAGCGCGAGGAGGACGCGGGCGAGGAGGTGCGCTGGCGCGACCCGGAGGGCGACGACGTGGCGCCGCACGAGCAGCGGGCGCCGACGCGGTGGAGCTCGTGACGGCGCTCAGGCGGTCGCGCAGGGCAGCTCGACGACGAAGCGCGCGCCGCGGCCGTCGCCCGGCGCGACCGTGAGCGCGCCGCCCATCGCGGCGCAGAAACGCGACGCGATCGCCAGGGTCAAGCCGCAGCCCTCGTGCGTGCGCGTCGGCGAGTCGTCCGCCTGCATGAACGGTTCGAACAGCCGCGCGCGCGCGCGCTCGGGCAGCCCGGGGCCGGTGTCGACGACCTCGATCCGGAGCCGCCCGAACAGGGACTCGCCGCGCCACGAGACCTGGACATCGACGCGGCCCGATCGCGTGAGGCGGCAGGCGTTGTCGAGCAGGCCCGAGAGCGTGAAGCGCAGCTTGTCGGCGTCGAGCAGGAGCGACGGCACCACGTCGGGCGCGTGCAGCTCGAGCGCGTTGCCCTGCGCGCGGGCGAGCGCGCGGTGCTCGTCGACGAGCGCGCGGACGAGCGCGAGCGCGTCGCACTCGCGCGTCGCGACGTCGAGCTCGCCGGCGCTGGCCCGCGCGAACTCGAGGATGTTCGAGAAGCTGTACGCGAGGCGCTCGGTCGACGCGACGATCGCGTCGAGCTCCTCGTGGAAGCGGCCCGGCGCGAGCTCCTCGAGCTCGTCGCGCAGCAGGTCGGCGTAGCCGCGCACCGCGTTGAGCGGGGTGCGCAGCTCGTGGCTCATCGCCAGCAGGAAGCGCGACTTGGTCTCGTTGGCCGTGATCGCGTCGCGGCGCGCCCGGTCGAGCGCGTCGTAGAGGCGGGCGTTCTCGATCGCGTTCGCGATCTGCACGACGAGCTGGTTGAGCAGCGCGAGGCGCTGCTCGGTGAAGACCCCCGGCGCGAGCTCGTTCTCGAGGTAGAGCGTGCCGATCAGCTCGCCCTGCCGCGAGATCGGCGTGCACAGGATCGAGCGCACGCGACGGGCGGCGACGTGGGGGTCGACCGCGAGGCGCTCGTCGAGCTGCGCGTCCGCGGTCACGAAGCTGACGCGCTCGCGCATCACTCGCTCGACGGGCGCGCGCGCGATCGCGGGGAAGCGCGCGAGCGGGAGGGCGCAGAGCACCTCGAGCGGCTCGTTGACGCCGCCGTGGCCCTCGACGAGCATGCGCTCGCCGTCCGAGAGCAGGATGACGACGCGCCGCGCCCCGGAGTGCACGAGCAGCTCCCACATCAGCTTCTCGAGCAGGTTCTCGAGCACGAGCTCGCTCGAGAGCGCGTTGGCGACGCGCACGGCGGCCTCGTAGTCGAACAGCCGCGGCGCGCTGAGCTCGGCGGTGCGCGTGACGTCGGGGCCGACCGCGCGGCCCGGCGGTCGCGCGTCGGGCAGCCGCTCGAGCGCGTCGGCGCGACCGCGCGTGCGCGCGCGCAGCCGCTCGAGCCCGCGGACGAACGGGCCGAGCGTCCGGAACCGCCGGCGCGGCTCCTTGTCGAGCAGCCGCAGCAGCGCGCGGTCGAGCTCGGCGGGGATGCCCTCGCGGTACGCCGAGGGCGGCACCGGCTCGCGGGCGAGGTGCGCGTGCACGAGCTCGACCGGGTCCTCCGAGGGGAACGGCAGCTCGCCGCACAGGAGCTGGTAGAGCGCCGCGCCGAGCCCGTAGTGGTCCGTCCGGTGATCGACGCCGAGCGCGACGCGGCCGGTCTGCTCGGGCGCCATGTAGGCGGGGCTGCCGAGCAGCTCGTCGCGCACGCGGGACGCGTCGGCGCGCGCCGCCAGCCCGAAGTTGAACAGCGTGACGCGGCCGCTGCTCGCGTCCGCGAGCACGCTGTCGAGCTTGACGTTGCGGTGCACGAAGCCGGCCTCGTGCACGGTGAGCAGCGCGCTCGCGAGCGACCGCGCGACGTGCAGGAAGCTGTCGAGGTCGATCGTCCCGAGCGGGTACTCGCGCGCGAGCAGCTCGCCGCCGGGGTCCTCGAGCACGAGCGCGCTCGCGTCGTCGTCGTCCGGCACCACGGCGCGCAGGCGGGCGATGGAGGGGTGGTCGAAGCGCGTGAGGCACTCGCGCTCTCGCGCGAGCCGCTCGCGCGCCCGCGTCGTCACGCGACCGGGGCGCAGCCGCTCGAGCAGCACCGACGCGCCGTCCGAGAGCCGCCGCCCGCGGTAGAGCGCCGAGCGGCTCCCGGTGCGCAGCAGCGCCTCGATCGAGAAGCCCGCGAGCGGTCGCAGCGAGCTCACGGAATGTCCTCTCGGTCATGTAGACAAGGGAGGCGCGCGCGCGCCGTCAGGCCGCCGTCCTCGCTCTCGTCCAGCTCGAGGCGGCCGCCGTGACGCGCGACGATCGCCGCGCAGATCGTCAGCCCGAGGCCCGCGCCGGGGTAGCGATCGCGGCTGTGCAGGCGCTCGAAGGGGCGGAGCACGCGCGCGCGGTAGGGCGCCGCGACGCCGATGCCGTTGTCCGAGAGCTCGAGCAGCAGCTCGTCGGCGACGCGGCGCGCGCGGATCGTCACCCGCGGCGCGGCGGCGCGGCGGAACTTGAACGCGTTGTCGATGAGCTGCAGCAGCAGCTGGCGCAGGCCGTCGCGGTCGGCGAGCAGCGTGATCGCGGGCGCGTCGACGACGGCCGCCGAGCAGTCGACGCGCCGCGACTTGAGCTCCTCCGCGACCTCCTGGGTGAGCGCGCGCAGCTCGACGCGCGTCGGCTCGTGGCGCGCGGACGAGAGCGAGGCGTACACGCGGAGGTTCTGGATCGACGACGCGAGCCCGTGGGCCGCGCTGGCGATCAGCGCGAGCCCCTCCGCGAACTCGGGCGCGCACTCGTCCGGGCGCTCCTCGTCGAGGATGTCGGCGAGCATCGCGACGTTCTGCGCGGCGCCCTTGAAGTCGTGCGCGAGCCGGTGACAGAACGCGTCCAGCTCCTCGATCCGCCGCGTGAGCGCGCGTCGCTCGTCTCGCCAGCGCCGACGCTCGCGCGCGAGCTGGCCGAGGCACTCCGCGAGGGTCGTGAGCTGGGCGTCGAGCAGCGCGCGCGCGCCGGGGTCCGCGGCCGCGTCGTCGTCGAGGGTGAGCACGATCTCGGATATGTCCGTACAGTCATGCCCAAGCGAGCTCCCCTTCAGCGCGCGGGTCCAGCGTCCGGTCGGGGCGTCTGGCCCCGGGGGCGCTCCCTCACGCGCGTCCTCGGTGCCGTCGCGCGGCGGGCCGACGCGGGAGAGGAGCCGCAACTCGCCGTCGACCCGCGCGTACACGCGGACGCTCAGCGCAGGCGCGCCCGGGCAGGCGCGCTGGACTGCGCGCGCCAGAACGTCGATAGGGAACTCAGGCTTCATGGCCAACGCGGCGACGGGTCGCGCTCGCTGCCGCTCTATGAGGATGGCATCGGCGTCGTAGTTAACGTGACGCAAGGGACATAAATTGACTCCGAATAATTTGCCGAAGCTGTGCGATCGAGTGCACAGTATTAGCTGCGGGCGGGCGTCGATATACTGATCCCGATCGTATGAAACGTTGTCCAGTATGTAGGAGAGCGTACGCAGGGGCGGTGTCCTACTGCGGGCGCGACGGGGCGGTGCTCGAGGAGCGCGCCGAACATCAACCGAGCTCCGAGCTCGACGGGCTCGTCATCGATGACAGATATCGACTAGTACACCCGGTTGGGAGCGGAGGAGTTGGCGTCATCTATCGCGCGCGCCACGTCCGGATCCCGCGCGACCTCGCGATCAAGCTGCTGCTGCCCGAGGCGCGGCGAAACGAGGAGGCGGTCGCGAGGTTCCGCCGCGAGGTCCACGTGCAGACGAGCCTGTGTCACCCGAACATCGTCGAGGTCCTCGACTTCGGCGAGACCGAGGAGACCGGCCTCTATATCGTGATGGAGTACCTCGCGGGCGAGACGCTCGCCGAGCGCGTCGCGCGGGACGGCGCGCTCGGGATCCTCGACGTGTTCAAGATCGTCGAGCAGCTGGGCAGCGCGCTGCACTTCGCGCACGAGCGCGGCGTGGTCCACCGCGACATCAAGGCCGAGAATGTTTTCCTGGTCGCGAAGACAGGTCGCCGTGACGACTTCGACGTGCGCCTGCTCGACTTCGGCACCGCGCAGGTCACGGAGGAGCGCCCGCGCGCCGGCGCGGCGCGGTCCGGGGTCACGCCGGCCGGGTTCACGCTCGGCACGCCCTACTCGATGTCGCCCGAGCAGATCACGAACGCGGAGGTCGATCGGCGCTCGGACATCTATAGCTTCGGCGTGCTGCTCTACGAGCTGCTCGCGGGCGAGCTGCCCTTCGACGAGTCGTCGCCGCCGGGCTACCTGCGCGCGCACCTCGTCAAGCGGCCGGTCCCGCTGCGCTCGGCCAGGGCGGCGCGCTGGGTCCCGACCGCGCTCGCCAAGCTCGTGCACGACATGCTCGAGAAGGATCCCGCGCGGCGCCCGCAGACGATCGTCGAGGTCCTCGACGCGCTCGATCACATCCGCTCGCTCGTGCTGAGCCGCTGGGCTGAGACGCACCTCGCGTGTCGTCGTCGCGCGGCGCGGCTCAAGCTCCACGGCGAGCGCGAGGGCGGCGCGGCCGAGGCCGCGAACGACCCGCACCAGCGGGTGCTCGTGATCGACGACGAGGCCGCGACGCGCTTCCTGCTGCGCCAGCAGATCACGCGCGCGGGCTACTCCGTCACCCTGTTCGAAGAGGCGAGCCGCGCGCTGCAGTGGCTGCGCACGCACGAGCCGCCGGCGTGCGTCGTCGTCGACCTGCTGATGCCCGGCACGAGCGGCTTCGAGTTCCTGCGGGCGATGCGGACGCAGCTCCCGGAGCTCCCGGTCATCGTCTGCTCGGGGCTCGAGTCGTCGGCGCTGCTCGACGAGGCCCGGACCGCCGGCGCGACGCGGGTCGTGCCGAAACACCAGCTGCACCGCCTGCCCGCGCTACTGGCCGAGGCGCTCGATGAGAGCCGCGTCAGCGCCTGAGAGCTCGCGCGCGCGGCGTGAGCGGGGCACGGTGAACAGGAACGTCGCGCCCTCGCCCGGCGTCGACCGCAGCGTCAGCGCCCCGCCGTGGCGCGTGACGATCTTGTGCACGATCGGCAGCCCGACGCCGCTCGTCGCGCCGTCCTCGCGGGGGCGCAGCACCTGGAACATCTTGAAGATGCGCGCGTGGTGCTCCGGCGCGATGCCGGGCCCGGTGTCGCGCACGCGGAACTCCCACTCGGTCGGGCGCTCCTCGCAGCTGATCTCGAGCTCGCCCGCGGGCGCGCCCATGTGCTTGATCGCGTTGTCGAGCAGGTTCTGGAACACGCGCGCGAGGTGCTGCCGGTTGTAGCGCACGACGGGCAGCGCGTGGATCGTGACGTTGATCGACGCGGGCACGTCGAGCAGCTCGAGCGTCTGCTCGACGACCGCGCGCGCGTCGACGTCGTCGAGCCGCGCCGTCACGCGCCCGATCCGCGAGTACTCGAGGACCCCGTCGATGAGCTGCTCCATCCGGGTCACGCGCTGCATCAGCAGCTCGAGCTGCTCGAGGCTCTCGCCGCCGAGCTTGTCGCGGTTGTCCTCGGTGATCCACTCGGCCAGCGTCGCGATCCCCTGCAGCGGCGCGCGGAGATCGTGGGAGACTACGTGGGCGTACTCGTCGAGCTCGCGGTTGCGCAGGATCAGCTCCTGGTTCATCTTGACGAGCCCCGGGATGCGCAGCGCGGCCGGGGCGAGGCGGATCAGCGCGATGACGGTCACCCACGAGATGATCGCGGTGAGCAGCTTGACGAGCCCGGAGAGGCGATAGACCGGGTACCAGAAGATCGTCGACTCGATGATGTGGCCGGTCCCGCACATCGCGACGAACGCGCCGAACAGCAGCAGGACGCGCGGGAACAGGAAGTCGCCTTGGCGGCGTCGCAGGTAGTAGACGATCGCGAGCGGGATCGTCATGTACGCGGCCCAGATCGCGGCGTCGCTGAGCACGTGCAGCCAGCCGAGCTCGGGCGACCAGTTGCCGCAGTGCCAGCGCGCGGGGAAGTCAGACGTGTCGAGCAGCCGGCGGAAGAACTCTGCGAGCGACTTCAGCACGGGCTCAGTCCGGCGAGCCCTGCGGGACGTGGCAGAGCGTGAAGTAGTCGTTGAGCGTCTTGATCGCGTCGACGAACTTGGGGTAGCGCACCGGCTTGACGATGTAGCCGGCGATCCCCAGCCGGTAGCAGGCGTCGAGGTCCCGGTCGTTGCGCGAGGTCGTCATCACGACGACCGGGATCGTCTGCAGCGCGGGCTCGCGGCGCAGGTGCCCGAGGAGCTCGATGCCGTTCATCAGCGGCATGTTCAGGTCGAGCAGGATCAGCCCGGGCCGCTGGAGCTCGGCGTTCTCGCGGGTCGTCTCGCGCAGGAGCTCGAGCGCCTCGATCCCGTTCCCCGCGGTGTAGAGCGGGTTCGTGACCTTGCGCTGCTTGAACGCGCGCTTCACCGTCATGACGCCCACCACGTCGTCCTCAACCAGGAGAATTGGCTGCTCGTGGATCATCGTGCCTCGCTCCGAGTGTCGAGCACCCCGGGGCGCGAGTGCGCGCGGCGCGGCGCCCGGCGAATTAAAGTGTCTTTTTGAGCATGTCAATTGTGGGCGGTTTTCGCACGCGAGCGTTGTGCGTCGAAGGTGCGTGCGCCCGCCCACCCGCGGCGGGCCGCACATGTGCAGCGGCCGGGCGCGGGCGCGTGCGCGTCGCCTCGCGCCTGCTCGGCGAGCACGCGCGCGCGCCTCGGCGCCGCGCAACCTCGTTCACGCGGCGCGTCGGCGCGGCGCGGCGCTCGACGAGGCGGCCCGCGCGGGTCGAGGCGCGCCGCGCCGCGGCCTGGCACAGCGCTTGCTCTTCTTGTCGCGCGACGAGCGATGGAGCACCGCAGAGACAGCGTGACGTGGCCTCGGATCGACGCGGGTGGTGCCCGCGGCGGTCATCAGGGAGAAGAGTCCCAAGGGCCATGTACGGGGCGGACGCGGTGCGCTCCGCTCGTCGAAGCGGCGCACGCGGGCGAGCGCCCGCGCGGCGTGTCGCGGGCGATGCCCTGGGGGGACAGCGTCCGCGGCACGTCGGCCGCGCTCTCGCGCGCTCGCGCGCGGGCGCGCTCGAGCCTGACCAAACCGCGGCGCGCTGCGGACGACGTCTGGGGGGACATCGTCCGCGGCGCGCCCGCGACCTGAGCGTTCGGGCGCGTCGCGTGGCGCGGGCGCTTCAGCCCGCGGGAGCCGGGTCCTGCGGCAGGTCGAGATCCTTGAGCGAGAAGGCCTCGCGGCAGCGGTAGGGGAGATCCGAGCGCACGAGCAGCGGCGCGCGCCCGGAGCTCTCGAGCAGCGCGAGGACGCCGGCGAGGTCCGACCAGGGGATGTCGGCCTCGCTCCGCACCGCCGTGAAGGGGCAGCTCGTGCCGAGCGACCGCAGCGCGTTGAGGCGCTCGAGCAGCGCGCGGCGCTCGAGCGCGCCCTCGTCACGCGGGACGGTGGGGCAGCGCTCGTCCAAGCTCTCGAGCACGTGCCCGACCCAGCGCGGCGCGCTGTCGCGGAGGCGCCACACGCTCGAGAGCTCGCGCGAGCCGTCGGGGGACATGAGGACGCCGCTGAGGAGCACGCCGTCGGCCCCGAGCAGCAGCCCTGGCGCGATGCAGCTGGGCGGGACCGAGTCGTCGCGGGCGAGCGGCGCCGGAGGGGGCGGGCGCGTGACCACGAGGGTGGCGGGGCCCGCGGGCGTCTCGACCCGGGTGTGGAGGACGCGGACATCGTGCAGCGCGAGGTGGCTGAGCACCGCGTAGAGCCGCGAGTAGGGGACCGCGCGATCGATCATCAGCAGCGGCGGCGCGGCGGTGACCCAGTCGCGGTGGTCCTCGAGCGCCGTCTCGAGGTTCATGACGCGGGAGTCGAGCGTCTGGGCGCCGAGCTGCAGCTCGGTGATGTTGCGCTCGGCGTGGGGCAGCTCGCCGCCGACGAGCTGCATGTCGACGCGGCTCGGCGTGATGAAGAGCGTCACGCCCCGCGCCCTCGGCTGCGCGGCGGCGAGCGGCGCGTCGACCCGCGCGATGGCGGTGGTGACGAGCTCCGCCGGGGCGTCCTCGGCCGGCGCGTCGGGGTCGACGCCGGCGCCCCCGTCGAGCGCGCGCTCGGCCCCGCAGGCCCAGCACCCGAGCGCGACCGCCAGCGCCCAGCAGGCGCGGCGCCGAGCAGCGGGTCGAGCGAGCATGGAGACCACTGTAGCAGCGCGCCCGCGCGGGGCCGTGGGTATTTCGTGCGGGTCCGCGCGGCGGTGTAGCCTCGCCTCGCATGACCCAGCGCCGACGCGAGTTTCTCGAGCTGACCTGCGCGCTGGGGCTCACGGCCTGCGCCCCGACGCGCGCGAGCACGCCGCGCCCCCAGCCCCGGCCGCCAGCCCCGGGCGACGCGACGCCGTTTCGCCACGGCGTCGCGAGCGGGGATCCGCTCGCGGACCGCGTGATCCTGTGGACCCGCGTGACGCCGCTGCACGGCCTGCGGCCCGTCACGCTCGACTGGGTCGTCGCCGAGGACGAGGGGCTCGGGCGGCCGGTCGTTCGGGGCACCGCGCGCGCAGAGCCGGCGCGCGACTTCACGGTGAAGGTCGACGCCCAGGGCCTGCGCCCCGGCGCCACGTACTTCTACCGCTTCACGCTCGGCGGTCACGCGTCGCCGATCGGGCGCACGCGCACCCTGCCGGCCGCCGACGTCGAGCGCGTGAGACTGGCCTTTACGTCATGTTCTAACTACCCGTACGGGTACTTCAACGTGTACGCGGCGATGGCCCAGCGCGACGACCTCGACGCGGTGCTGCACCTGGGCGACTACATCTACGAGTACGGCGACGGGACCTACGGGGACGGCGCGGCGCTCGGGCGCGTGCCGGAACCAGATCGCGAGATCCTGACGCGCGAGGAGTATCGCCAGCGCTACGCGCTCTACCGCCGCGACCCCGATCTGCAGGAGCTGCACCGCCGGCACCCCTTCATCTCCGTCTGGGACGATCACGAGTTCGCCAACAACGCGCACCTGCGCGGGGCGGAGAACCACCAGCCCGCGTCGGAGGGGGTGTGGGCGCAGCGCGCCCGGATCGCGCACGAGGTCTACCGCGAGTGGATGCCGATCCGCGAGCAGGACGACCCGATCGTGAGGATCTACCGCGCGTTTCGCTACGGGCGGCTCGCCGAGCTGATCATGCTCGACACTCGATACGTCGGGCGCGACCCGCAGGCGCCTCGCGGGGAGCGTGCGGCGCTGGCGGATCCGCGGCGCAGCCTGCTCGGCGCGGCGCAGGAGCGCTGGCTCTCAAGCACGCTCACGCGCTCGCGCGGGGACGGCGTGGGCTGGCGCCTGCTCGGGCAGCAGGTGATGTTCGCGCAGCTGCGCGGCGAGGATCAGCTCCCGCGCAACACGGACATGTGGGACGGCTATGACCCCGCGCGCCAGCGGGTGCTGGAGCAGCTGCGAGGCGAGCGGATCGACAACGTCGTCGTGCTGACCGGCGACATCCACAGCTCGTGGGCCAACGAGCTCGCGCGCGATCCCTTCGCCGCGTCGGCGGCGACGCGCGCACCGCTGGCGGTCGAGCTCGTGACGCCGGCGGTCAGCTCGCCGCCGCCGGTGAAGGCGGAGGAGGCCGACGAGCGCGCGCGCTGGTACACGCGCACGCACCCGCACCTGCGCTGGGTCGAGTTCCATCACCGCGGCTACGTGCTGCTCGACGTGACGGCCGCGCGCGCGCGCGCCGAGTGGCACTTCGTCCCGACCGTGTCGCGGCGGACCTCGGAGACGAGCCTCGCCCGGGTCTTCGAAATCGCGTCGGGGGAGGCGCGTCTGCACGGGTAGCGCGGGGGCCTCGCGCGCGGTGAAGCTCCGACTCGGCTCGGCCCTTGCGGGCGGCCCACGAGAGGCTCCACGGTCCGTGACGCCGCGATCCCGAGAGACGCGCGGTCGAGCGCGGGCTCGGCTATGATGGGCGCGTGGCGAAGCTCGACGCAGCGGTCGGCGTGGTCGCGTCGCTCGTGCACCAGGCCCGGCGACGCCCGGAGAACACCCGCCTCGACGCGCGCCTGTACTGCGACGTGCCGGCCGCGCGCGCGTTCCCGAAACCACCTGTACCAACGGTCAGGATCATCCCGCGGCGCCCGTTCGGCGCGGTCGCGCGCGAGCTGCTCGTGTTCGAGTCGAGCTTCGAGCCGCTCGAGCCGCGCTTCCGCGCGCGCTACCGCCGGGACTACCGGCCGCTGCACACCGTCTACGCCCGGCGCCTGCGACCGCCCGGCGTCGCGCGGCGACCCCGGCTCGTCTACCTCCACGGGTACATGCAGCCCGAGACGGTGATCGAGGAGGTCGGGCTGCTCGCGCACATGGCCGCGCGGCTCGGGGTCGAGGTCATCCACCTCCAGGTGCCCTACCACGGCCGCCGACGCGGCTCCCTGTCGCGCCTCAGCGGCGCGCTGTACTGGACCTCGGACATCGTCCGCAGCGTCGAGGCGCTGCGCCAGACGCTGGAGGACGCGCGCGCGCTGATCGCCTGGCTGCGCGCCGAGGACCCGCGCCCGATCGGCGTCGCGGGCGTCAGCATGGGGGGCGTGCACGCGCTCGCGCTCGCCTGTCTCGAGCCGCAGCTCGCGTTCGCGGCGCCCTGCGTCGCGCACATGGACATCGCGGCGATGACCGAGGACGCGCCGGTGCTGGCGACGATGCGCAGGCGCCTGCGCGAGGACGGCTGGGCCCCGGGCGCGCTGCGCCGCGGGGTCGAGGCGAGCGCGTGGTCGCGGCTGGAGCTCGCGATCCCGTCGTCGCGGGTGCAGCTGTTCGCGGCCGCGCGCGACGCGTTCTTTCGTCCCGAGCTCGTGGAGTCCATGTGGCGCCGCCTCGGCGAGCCCGAGATTCACTGGTACCCGACCTCGCACATCGGCTTCATCCCGCGGCTGCCGCTGGCGTTTCGGCAGATGCGCCGCTTCATCGACGCGCGCGTCGGCTCGTCGTGACGCGCGCCGTCCGGGCTTGCGTCCGCGCCGTTGATCGGCCACGATCGCCGCGCATGACGACCGTCGCCTGACAGACCGCGCGCGCGAACGCTCGACCTCTCTCGGGGGCTCGAGGGCGCGCGCGCGGACGCGAGCCAACGCAAGCGACCCCGCGGCCTCGGGCGCGCCGCGGGCTCGATCGCGCTCGCGCGCCCGTGTCAGGTGATGAGCTCTCGTGAACGAAGACGACGACCTCCACGCGCTGGGCTGGAGCCCGGCGCTCGATGAACAATTCCGCCGCGTGGCGACGACCGGCGAGGCGCCGGCCAGGGCGCTGCGCGTGACCTCCGACCGCTGCCTCGTGTGGGCGCTGCCGGCGACCGTCGACGATCCGCGCGGCGGCGGCGAGCTGATCGCGCGGCTGCCGAAGCGCCTGCGAAGAGGTCCCAAGCGACCTGTCGTGGGGGACTGGCTGATCGTCGCGCGGCCGCCCGATCCCCTGGCGCCGCTGGGCGTCACCGGGGCGCTCGCGCGGCGGACCACGCTCGCGCGCGCGGCCGCCGGTCGGGCGACGAAGCGGCAGGTGATCGCCGCGAACGTCGATCTCGTGTTCGTCGTCACCTCGCTCGACGGTGACCTCAGCCCGCGGCGGATCGAGCGCTACCTCTCGGTCGTCCGGGCCGCGGGGGCGGAGCCGGTGGTCCTGCTGACGAAGGCCGGCGCGCTCGCGCCGGGCGAGCTCGACGACGCGCGGGCGCGGGCGGCTGCGGCCGCGCCGGGCGTCGCGGTCCACACCGTCGACGTGGTCACCGGGCTCAACGCGGCGCTCCCAGGGCGGCTCGCCGCGGGTCACACGGTCGCGCTCGTCGGCTCCTCCGGCGTGGGAAAGTCGACGCTCGTCAATCACCTCCTCGGCGCGTCGCGGATGCCGACGCGCGCGGTCCGGTCGCGAGATCATCGCGGGCAGCACACGACCACGCACCGCGAGCTGCTGTGGCTCCCCGGGCCGCGCGGCGGCGCGATCATCGACACGCCCGGGATGCGCGAGCTCGGCGTCTGGGCGCCCCAGGAGGCGATCGATGAGGTGTTCCCCGAGCTCGACGCGCTCGCGCGCGGCTGTCGCTTCGGCGACTGCCAGCACGCGCGCGAGCCCGGCTGCGCGGTCCAGGAGGCGCTCGCCGCGGGCGCGCTCGACGGGGCGCGGCTAGAGGCCTGGCGCGCGCTCGGGCGCGAGCGCGCGGCCACGGCGATCCGCGCGAACGAACATGAGCGAAGGGCCAGAGAGCGCGCGCTCCACCGCACGTACCGAGAGGTCCAGCGCGCGCGTCGTCGGCTCAAGGGC
The DNA here is from genome assembly GCA_020633295.1 of Myxococcales bacterium. Classification (GTDB taxonomy): domain Bacteria; phylum Myxococcota_A; class Polyangia; order Nannocystales; family Nannocystaceae; genus JACKDW01. The sequence continues at coordinate 162,537 of JACKDW010000004.1, forward strand.
TGACGAGCGGGAGGCGAGCCCGCGCCGCGCTCGAGCGGCGCGGGCGCGCGTCTTCACGTCATCACGTCATCACGCCTTCGCGCCTTCACGTCATCACGTCTTCACGTCATCACGTCTTCACGTCATCACGTCTGCACGTCATCACCCTTCACGCCAACACGGTCGCGCGTGCGTGCGGGCGCGGCAGGTGGGTGAGGCGCGCGACGAGCTCGTCGACCGAGAGGCGCTCCTTGTGGATGATCGCCTGCACGCGCCCCTCGAGCTTGGCGCGCGCGTCGCGATCGAGGTCGAGCGCGGAGATGACGACGATCGGCAGCTCGCGCAGCGTCGGCGTGGCGCGCACGTGCTCGACGACCGCGAAGCCGTCGACCTCCGGCATCATCAGGTCGAGCAGGACGACCGCCGGGCGCTCCTGCTCGATCGCCGCGATCGCGGCGGCCCCGTCGGCGGCCGTGCGCACGCGCCAGCCCTCGGCCGAGGCCGTGCGCGTGATGATCTCGCGGCAGCTCGGGTCGTCGTCGACGACGAGCACGGAGCCCATCCCGCCGCCGCGGTGGCGCTCGACGACGTCGACGAGCTGATCGATCCGGATCGGCTTGCTGAGGTACTCGGTCGCCCCGAGCGCGAAGCCGCGGGCCTCCTCCGCGGCGATCGAGACCAGCACCGTCGGGATGTTGGCGACCGTCGGGTCGGCGCGCAGCTTGTTGAGCACCTCCCAGCCGTCGATGCCCGGCATGAAGAGGTCGAGGAGGATGATCGTGGGCCGCAGCGCGCGGGCCAGCGAGAGGCCCTCGTAGCCGTCCATCGCCGACACCGTCTGGAGGCCGCGCCGCGCGAGCGGCTCGCGGACGAGCGCGTGCACGGCCGGGTCGTCGTCGATGACGAGCGCGATGTCGGCGTGGGGGTCGAGCGCGCCCGACGACTCGCGCGGGAGCGGCAGCTCGGTCTGACGGTCCGCGCGCGACTCCTCGGCGTCGCGCATCGGCAGGCGCACCGTGAAGGTCGAGCCCTCGCCGACGACGCTGACGACGTCGATGTCGCCGTCGAGCATGCGACAGATCTTGCGGCTGATCGCGAGCCCGAGCCCGGTCCCGCCGTAGCGCTGCTGGATCGAGTCGTCCGCCTGCTCGAACGCGGTGAACAGGCGCGACAGCGTCTCCGGCGGGATGCCGATGCCGGTGTCGCGGACCTCGAGCGCGACCCAGGGGGCGCCGCGCCGCTGCTCGCGGCGGACCGCGAGCGTGATGACGCCGCGCTCGGTGAACTTGCAGGCGTTCGAGAGCAGGTTGATCAGCACCTGGCGCAGGCGCACGCCGTCGGTCCGGAGCACGTCGAGGCCGTCCTCGAGCTCGAGCGCGAGCGCGCTGCCCTTGAGCAGCGGCTGAACGGTGGCGACCGACTGCTGGACGATGCGCCGCAGCGAGCACGCCTCGACGTGCACGTTGGTCTTGCCGGCCTCGATGCGCGAGAGGTCGAGGATGTCGTTGATCAGCGAGAGCTGGTGGGACGCGGCCGCGTAGATGCGCTCGAGGTCGCGGACCTCGGTCACCATCCCGAGGTCCGCGAGGTCCTCCTTGAGCAGCTCGGCGTAGCCCATGATCGCGTTCAGCGGCGTGCGCAGCTCGTGGCTCATGTTGGCGAGGAAGGTGCTCTTGGCGCGGCTCGCCGAGAGCGCGGCGTCGTGCGCCTCGCGCAGCTGCGCGTTGAGCCGCTGCAGGTGCGCCTCCGCGTGCTTGCGCACGCTGATGTCGAGCGAGGCGGCGACGATCATCATCTCGCCCTCGTGCTCGCACGCCGCGAGCCGCACCTCGACCGGGAAGGTGCTGCCGTCGCGCCGTCGCTGGACGCTCTCGACCGTGACGGGGTGACCCTGCCGCAGTCGCTTCCAGACCCCGGAGCCCGCGATCTGGTTGGGGCGGATCATGATGTCGATGTCGGCGACGCCCATCGTGAGCAGCTGCTCGCGCGTGTAGCCGAGCTCGCGGCAGAGCGCGCGGTTGACCTCGAAGAGGCGACCCGCGGTGTCGTGGACCATCACGCTGACGGCGGTCCGATCGAACAGCTCGCCCCAGGCGCGCAGGCTCGAGACGGCGACCGCCCGCGCGTCCACGCGCGGCCGCGCCGCGACGCAGAAGCGCTCGCGCGCGTGATCGGCGACGACCCGGCACGCGTACGGGACGAGCGCGCCGTCGCGGCGTCGCACCTGCGCGACGAGCTCGAGCTCGCGCGGGGCGCCGCGCTCGCCCGGCGCGCGCCGCAGCGCTGAAACATGTTCAATTAGACATGTAAGTTCGCGCGCGTCGAGCAGCGCGTCTACGCCGCGCCCGAGCAGCTCGTCCGCAGCGTGCAGCGCGAACTCGTCGCCCGGCGCGTCAATCTCCAGCACGCGCCCGTCAAAGCCGATCGCGAGGAAGCTCTCGCGCGTGAAGAAATTCCGCGCACGAATTTCCGTCGCCGCCTCGAGGGGCCCCGTCTGCATTCGAGCAGCGGTGGTGGCGATGTCGTCGTGCATCCTGGATCCAGCGCGGTGAACCGCGAGCGTCTGTTCGCAATCTTGGCACACGGATCGACGCGCGTCAGTAAGAAATGCGCGATTGCCATGGGGTGGTCATCGGTTCATGCGTGCATGTCCTCACCGACAGGTCCACACACGTAGGTCTCTTCACGATGCGGTCGCGCCGGCTCGCGGGAATTACAGCTTCTGTCTGTTGAGACAGGTTGTGGCGCAGCCGTCGCGTCGCCTCAATAGGGAGCGTGCCCGAGGGCCGCGATCTGGCGCTGCCGCTCGCGCGAGCGCTCGCCCGGGCTCGCGGGCCGAGCGGACGACGCCGACCGGGGCGGTCGGCTGCCGCCCGAGGACGTGTCGTAGCGAGCTCCGGGTGCCTAGCGATCAGCGTGCGGCGCGCTCACGGCGGGCTCGGGCCCTCGCTCCCCAGCGCGTCGAGGCCCAGCTCGCGAGAGCGCGTCGGCGATAGCCCCGACGACGGCGCGGCTCGAGCTGATCGGGCGTGACGCGCGACGTCGCCGCGCGCCCACGATCACTGCGGGTTGATGGGCTCGAGGCCCATGCCGCCCGGGTAGAAGTAGCTGCCGTGGCCGACGTAGCCGTAGACCGAGACCTCGAAGCCGACGCCGGGCGGACCCTCGATCTCGTGCTGCGGGTTGGGCACGGGGATGTAGGCGTAGCCGTGGGTGCTGTCGCCGCCGATGTCCGTGGGCGGCGGGAGCGGCATGCCGTCCATGGTGATCGAGTCCCAGTCGTCGAGGTCGGCGACGACGGTGACGTGGTCGTGGCACCAGTTGCTGTTGCCCGTCCCGGGGCTGAACAGGTAGCGGTTGAGCCAGTTGCCGGCGGGGTAGACCCAGCCGACCGCGGGGTCGCCGGGGCTGGCGATCGGGGCGCAGTCGTAGGGGTTGAGCTGCATCGGGAACAGGCTGCCGGCGGTCATGAAGTGCGCCAGGCCGAACGCCTTGTTGCCCTTGGCCCAGAACACGTCGGGCGTCTCGATGTCGACGAACTCGCCCTCGTCGAGCATCAGCGTGTCTTGGTGGTCGCCGGTGAGCTCGATGACCGTGCCGTCCTCGTTGCCGATGACGCGCCAGATGTCGTACTTCTGCGGCTGGCCGACGGGCAAGAAGCGCACGCCGGCGTACTGCTTGCCGTAGACCGTGGTCGGCGGCACCGCGGTGGCGATGAGGTCCGCGCAGCAGGCCCCCTCGGGGATGTTCGCGAGCTGCTTGCCCGAGTACACGGCGATGGGCTTATCGCTCTCGACCAGCGAGCCGCTGAACTCGTTGAGCTCCTGGGTCATGTTGTTCTCCCAGTGACCCTGCAGCGTGAACGTCTCGAGGTAGTTGAGGTTGACGACGAGGGTGTCGTCGCCCATGTCGAGGTCGAGCGCGGGGTAGCCCCCGCCGGCCTGCGTCTGTGAGCCGGGCTGCTGCAGCGTGAAGGTCACCGTGGTGTTGTCCTCGGTCGCCACGAAGGCCGCGTACTGGTGCGTGTTGTTGTTGTGCACGTTGTACGTGACGACGCGGTGCTTGACGCCCAGCGTCTCGCCCGGGAGCACGATGGTCGCGTCGGCGGTCACGGTGCCGTCCGGCGGCATGAACTGGAACACCTGCAGCGGCTGGTCTGACTCAATGACGTAGCCGTCGACGTCCTTGCCCGTCTGGCCGGTCATCTTGTGGGCGCCCATGTCCGAGAACATGTGCGTCGTCGACGGCTGCACCATGGCTTGCGCGACCTGCCCGAACTTGTCCGACAGCGTCACGGTCGCCACGGACTCCGAGACGTTGCTGACCATGAAGCCGGTGATCTGCTGGGTGCCGGGCAGCGCGAGCGGGTAGAAGGTGCAGCCCACGCTGGTGTTGAACACCGCCGCCTCGGCGCAGGTGGTCGGGAAGTTCGGGGCGTCGCCGTCACCGTCGCCGTCGCCGTCGCCGTCGCCGTCGCCGTCGCCGTCGCCGTCGCCGTCGCCGTCGCCGTCGCCGTCGCCGTCGCCGTCGCCGTCACCGTCGCCGTCGCCGTCACCGTCACCGTCGCCGTCGCCGTCGCCGTCGCCATCACCGTCGCCGTCGCCGTCGCCGTCGCCGTCGCCGTCACCTTCGCTGCCGCTGTCGCTGCCGCTGTCGCTGTCGCCGTCGCCGTCGCCGTCACCGTCGCCGTCGCCGTCGCCGTCGCCGCTCGGGCCCGCGGACGTGCCGTCGGTCGCGGTCGTGGTGGTGTCGTCGCCGCTGCAGGCCGCGAGGACCATCAAGAGCGCGAGCGAGTGGATAAGAGCCGTATGTTTCACCGAAGCATCACCCCCGCCGCATCATCGCGCCGAGCCCAGGGGCGCGTCAATCACGGGCGGCGCAGCGACGCGCGCGCGAACCTGCTTTATTAGCCATGTATTCACGTTCGCCGGCGCGGCGCCCCGGGATCGACGTCGCGCCGGCGTGCGTGACCCCACGGCGCGCGCGTCGGCGTCGCGCTCGCCTCGCTCAGCCGTCGCGGAGGACGCGGGTCATCGCCTGCTGCATCCACGCGACGTCGGCCGCGCCGGCCTGCTCGCGGATCGAGTGCATCGAGAGCATCGCGCAGCCGACGTCGACGGTCGGGCACGCGAGGTTCGCCGCCGAGATCGCGCCGATCGTCGAGCCGCACGTCAGGTCGCTGCGGTTGACGAACTCCTGGACCGGCGCGCCGACGTCGGCGCAGGCGAGCTTGAAGCGCGCGGCGACCACCGCGTCGGTGGCGTAGCGCGTGTTGACGTTGTGCTTGATGACCGGGCCCGCGTTTATCCGCGGCTTGTGCTCGGGCTCGTGGCGCTCGGCGTAGGCGGGGTGCACGGCGTGCGCCATGTCGGCGCTGACCATGAGCGAGCGCGTCATCGCCTGCGACAGCGAGCCGCCGTCGTGGGCCGCGTGCGCGCCCATGACCCGGCGCAGGAGCTGGGGCCCGAGCGCCGAGCTCGCGCCGCGCTCCGAGAGCGACCCGCACTCCTCGTGATCGAAGAGCATGATGACGGAGGTGGCCTCGGGGACATGGTCCTCGAGCGCCAGGAGGGCCTCCAGCGCGCAGTAGGAGGACGCTTGGTTGTCGAGGCGCGCGCTGAAGATGAATTCGTCGTGGACGCCCCCGAGCGTCGGCGGCGTGACGTCGTGCAGCATCAGGTCCCAGGCGAGCAGCTGCTCGGGCGCGACGTCGAGCTCGCGCGCGAGCAGGGACACGAACAGCTCGGCGCTCGGGTGCGCGGCGCCGGCGAGCGCGACCACGGGCGGCAGGTGGGTCTGCTTGTTGAGCGTCAGCCCCTTCTCGTTGACCTCGCGGTTGAGGTGAATCGCGAGGTTGGGGATCCGCGCGATCGGGCGATCGACGCGCACGAGCCGGGTCTCGAGGCCGTCCGCGCCGCGCAGCGCGACGCGGCCCGAGAGGCCGAGGTCGCGGTCGGCCCAGGTGGCGACGATCAGCCCGCCGTAGGGCTCGACGGCCCAGCGGACGTAGCCCTCGCTCGTCGACTCGACCCGGGGCTTGATGCGGAGGTTCGGCGAGTCCGTGTGCGCGCCGAGGATGCGGAAGCCGGCGGCGCTCGGGCTGCGCGCGCCGCCACGCCAGGCGATCAGCGTGCCGCCGCGCTCGACGTAGAAGCCCGCGCCGGGCTCGAGCGCCGGGAGCGGCTCGCCCTCGTCCACCGCGCGGTAGCCCGCCGCCGCGAGGCGGCGCGCCCCCTCGGCGACGCAGTGGAAGGGGGAGGGGCTCGCGGCGATGAACGCGAGCATGTCGTGTGCGGTGGCCATGCCTACGTCTAGCAGGATCGGCGATCCGGATCACCGCGCGCGCGCGCGACGACGTCCTCGGCGGCGCTAGTGCCCCTGCGCTGGCGCCGGCGCGGACACCTGCGCGGCCACGGCCGCGACGGCGCGGTCCTGCACGGCTGGCGGCAGGCTGCACGGGCTGCGCTCGACGGGCGCGTCACCGAGGAGCGTGATCTCGATGCGGCGGTTCTGCGCCCGACCCTCGGCGGTGCTGTTGGGCGCGATCGGCTTATCCTCGCCGTAGTCGCGCGTCTCGAGGCGGGAGGCCTCGACGCCCTTGCTCACGACGTACTGGCGGACCGCCTCGGCGCGCTTGCGCGAGATCCGGACGCGCGAGGTGAAGCGCCCGCCCTTCGAGTCGGAGTGCCCCTCGATCGCGAAGCGCGTCTCGGGGAACATCTGCATGACCGCGACGACGTTGTCGAGCGACGCGAACGAGCTCGAGTGGATCGTCCACTTGTTAATTTCGAAGCGGAGCGCGGGGATCGGCCCGAGGACCTCCTCGAGCCGCGCGAGGCTGCGCGCGGGCGCGTCGGGGCAGCCGTCGTCGTCGGCGACGCCGTTGACGACCTCGCAGGCCTCGAGGCACTGGTCGTCGGGATCGAGGATGCCGTCGCCGTCGCCGTCGCGCAGCGGGCAGCCGGCGGGCTCGATGCCCTGCTCGTCGGGGCACTCGTCGTCGGCGCCGACGAAGCCGTCGCCGTCGGGGTCAGGGTCCGGGCGCCGCGAGCCTCGGTCGCGCTCGCCAGCGGCGGGGTGGGGCGCGCGCTCGCGGCCTTCGCCGGCGGCGTCGCGGTCGCGCCAGGCGCTCGCGCGGGGCGCCGCGGCGTCGCGCACGAGAGCGCGAGCACGAGCGGCGCGCACCCGATGATCAGCAGACTCGCCGCGCTTCGCACGGGCTCCGTTGTAGCACAGCCCGCGCGCGGGCGCGGGCTGTGTCTCTAGGGCCATGTTAGGCGCGCGCGGGCGCGCGTCACTGCAGCGGGTACACCGTCGTGAAGTAGTCGTTGCCGCCGGCGTGACAGCTGGTGCACAGCGCCACGCCGTTGCCGTCGGCGACCTCGTTGCCGCTGATGGTCTCGAACCAGTACCAGCCCTCGCCGAGCATGCTGTCGGCGTCGGTCTTCACCGTCACCGCCCAGCCGATCATGTTGTCGCCGCCGTCGTAGAGCTCTTTGACCGCGGCCGCGCCCTGCGGGTGCGCGGGATCGGCGTTCGCCAGCGAGCCGTCGAGCGCGTCGTTGATGAACACGCGCACGCGCCCGTGCGGGCTGTTGAGCGTGGCGTCGTGGATCCCGCTCTCCGCCGACCAGTCGAGGTAGTTGCCGCCCTCGAGCCACGGGAGCAGCTCGTCCCCGTTGGTCGGGACCGACACGGCGCCGCAGCCGGTGCCGGTGCCGGGGCAGCCGGTCATCGTGCCAGGGCAGCCCTCCGTCGCGCCGGGGCAGCCCATCGTCGCGCCGGGACAGCCCATCGTCGCGCCGGGGCAGCCGGTCGTCGCGCCGGGGCAGCCGGTCGTCGCGCCGGGGCAGCCGGTCGTCGCGCCGGGACAGCCGGTGGTGGTGCCGGGGCAGCCGTTCGTTGTGCCGGGGCAGCCGGTCGTCGCGCCGGGGCACCCCGCGTTGGTGCCGGAGGCGGTCTCGGTGTCCGTGTCCGTCCCGTCGTCTTTGTTTCCGCCGCAGGCCGGCGCGGCGAGCGTGGCGGCGGTGAGTACGGCTGCGGCCAACACCGCGTCGAGTTCCTTGATCATGAAGCGCTCCTGATGCGAGTAATGCAGTGACCGGGTGTAACCCCGGGCGCGTCGTCGACGTTACGGGCGCGCGGGAAAAAAAACGAAGTCGACGCGCGGATGTGGGCGTGAAATTTAGTTCACGCGTGGGTCCCCGCGGCGCGACGGCGGCGGCGAACCCTCCGTAGCGCCAGCAGGCACAGCAGCGCGAGCGGGAGCGGTCGCGAGCCCTCGACCGCGCAGCCGCAGCCGTCATCAGCCTCGCCGCCGGTCTCGCCCGCCGAGCCGGTACTGCCGTCGGAGTCGCTGTCGCCCTCGGAGTCGCTGTCGCCAGGTCCCGCGCTCGTCGAGCCGGTGTCGGTGTCGCTCTCGCTCGAGCCGGTGTCGGTCCCGGAGTCGCTTTCGCCGGTCTCGTTCTCGATGACCATGCAGTCGGCGCACGCGGCGTTGTCGGCCCCGTTGTCGCACTGCTCGACCCCCTCCCACACGATGCCGTCGCCGCAGTACGCGAGCGCGCACGCGCCCGTGCACTCGTCCTCGTCGACGGTGTTGCCGTCGTCGCACTCCTCGCCCGCCTGCACGTAGCCGTCGCCGCAGGCCGCCTGCGCGCAGGCGTCGGTGCAGGCGTCGGCGTTGTCGGCGTTGCCGTCGTCGCAGGCCTCGCCGTCCTGGACGAAGCCGTCGCCGCAGCTGGCGAGCGCGCAGGCGTCGGTGCAGGCGTCGGTGTTGTCGGCGTTGCCGTCGTCGCAGGCCTCGCCGTCCTGAACGACGCCGTCGCCGCACGCGGGCGTCAGGCAGGAGTTGGGGCATGCGTCGTCGTTGACGTCGTTGCCGTCGTCACACTCCTCGCCCGCGCCCGGCTGCACCACGCCGTCGCCGCAGCTCGCGGGGGCGCAGTCGTTGCTGCACGCGTCGTCGTCGACCGCGTTGCCGTCGTCGCAGGCCTCGACGCCGTCCTGGACGAAGCCGTCGCCGCAGGTCGCCAGCTCGCAGGCGGCGGTGCACGCGTCCTCGTCGACGTCGTTGCCGTCGTCGCAGGCCTCGACGCCGTCCCAGACGAAGCCGTCGCCGCAGGTCGCGGGCGCGCAGGCGGTGGTGCAGTCGTCCTCGTCGACGTCGTTGCCGTCGTCGCACTGCTCGTCGCCCTCGACCACCCCGTCGCCGCACAGCGTCGTGGAGAACCGGCCGATGCCGTCGGCCTGGAGCGGGAGCTGGTAGCTGTCGACGACCGCGCCGCCCATCACGAACTCGAGCACCGTGTTCGACTGCGTGCCCGTGCCGCCCTCGCCGGTGGTCGCGAGCCCGAAGAAGTGATCGGTCTCGGGGTCGTAGATGAAGTCGAACAGGTTGTTCATCCCGTTCATGCCGCTCGGGTTCTGGATCGTCTGCAGCGGCTGGAAATTGCTGTCGTAGCGCACGAAGTACGAGCTCGCGCCGTTCCAGAAGCTCGCGTAGAACTCGACGCCGTCGGTCGCCAGGCCCTGGCCGGTGCCGTTGCCCGTGGGCACGCTGCCGATCTGGGCGCCGTCCGTGGAGTAGCGCCAGATCGTCGCGTCGTTGCGGCTCATGACGACGACCTCGTCGTTGTAGACCATGACGTGCTTCGGGTAGTGATAGTGCGTCAGCCCGTTCTGGCCGAGGTTGTACTGCGCGTCGAGGCCGTTGCCGCCGAGCACGAAGCGCGCGAAGTAGTCGTTAAAGTGCTCGCCGATCCAGCCGCGGTCGCTGCCCTCGGGCACGTTTACGTCGACGTCGTTGCACTGCGTGGCGTGGAACAACGAGGTGACGCCCGGGTTGGCGCTGTCCCACGAGTGGATCGAGCTCTGGTTTCGCTCGCTCAGGAGCGCGGTCGCGGCCCGGGCGCGGCTCCCCGGGGCGAACGAGACGAGCGCGAGGACGGTCAAGATAAACGGAGTACGCGGCGTACGCCCACGAACGATCCTGGCCCTATGGCCATCCCCGGCAGCGTGTTGATCGATCGCCCGCTCCGGTCGTAGGGAGAGACTGCCTCGCGGGGGGCGAGCACGCGGGGGGCCGCGCCGTGACGTTGACTCGTGCGGGTCGCGTGGCACGACGCGGTCACCGCGAGTCGCGACACGGTCGTGGTGGACCCTCGCTCGCGGCTGCGCTCAACCGCGCGTGGGCGAGCGACGCGTCGTCCACCGTGGCGCAGTTCGGGGGCCTCGGGGTACCGTCTCCTCCGTGCGTCTGCGCGACCTCTCGCGGCTCCCCGGGCTCGCGCTCGTCGTCGCCGCGCTCGTCGCCGCCTCGACGCTCGGCGCTGGGCTCGTGATGGACGACGTCCTGACGCGCGCGCGCTTGCTCGGCTTCGCGACCGCCTGGGGCGCGTCGCCGTGGTGGGACGTGTTCACCTTCGCGCGGCCGGATCTCAACGCCGGGCTGCGCGACGCGGGCCTGCACCCGTGGTGGTCCGATCCAGCGGTGAAGATGGTGTTCTTTCGCCCGCTCTCGGCGGCGACGCACGTCCTCGACTACGCGCTCTGGCCTGACGCGCCCGCGCTGCACCACGTCCACAGCGCGCTGTGGTACGTGCTCGCGGTCCTCGTCGCGGGCGCGCTGGTTCGTCGCGTGCACACCGAGTCGCCCGGGCTCGCGCGCCTCGCCGCGCTGCTGTTCGCCGTCGCGGCGCCGCACGTAGCGACCGTCGGCTGGGTCGCGTCGCGCAACACGCTGATCGCGTTCGTCATCGGCGGCTGCGTGATCGGGCTGCACGCGCGCGCAGGGCTGGGCGCCCGGATCGCGGCCGTGGTCGCGCTCGTCGTCGGTCTGCTCGCGAGCGAGGCGACGCTCGGCGCGCTCGGGTATGTGCTCGCGTGGCAGCTGTGTCTCGACGCGCGCGCGTGGCCGCGCCGGCTCGCCGCGCTCGCGCCCTACGCGATCGTCATCGCGCTGTGGCGCCTGCTCTACGTCGCCGGCGGCTTCGGCTCCGCGGCGACGAGCTGTTACCACGACCCGAGCGCGGACCTCGTCGACTTCCTGCGCGCGGTCGCGACCAACCTCCCGGCGCTGCTGGGCACGCGCTTGTTGCTGCTGCCGGTCGACGGCTGGGCGTTCGCGCCCGCGGGCGTGCGCGTGGGCTTGTCGTTGATCGGCGCCGCGGCGACGGTCGCGATCGCGTGGCTGCTCTGGCCGCGGCTGCGGGCTGACCCGCGCGCGCGGTTCTGGGCGCTCGGGGCGACGCTCTCGCTGATCCCGTTCACGGCGACGCTGCCGATGGATCGACTCGTGCTGTTCGCCGGGCTCGGCTGGTCGGCGCTGCTCGCTGACCTCGCGTTCGTGAGTCCACGGCGGCGCTGGGCCCGGCGCGCGGGCGCGGTGCTGCTGGCGCTGCATCTGCCCGTCTCCGCCGCGTTCGGCGTCGCGCGCGGGCTGACGCTCGGGCCGAGCTTGTCCGCGTTTAGCGGCGGGTATGAGCAGGCCCCACGAGACGCGCGCGTGCCCGCGCAGACCTTCGTGTACGTCACCGGCACCTTCCATCGCGTGCACTACATGACGCTGATGCGGCTCACTCGGGGTGAGCCGGCGGTGCCGCGACGCTCGGTCGTGCTCTCGTCGATGGTCAGCGACGTGAGCGTGACGCGGACCGACGCGCGCACCCTCGAGCTCGCGCCGTCGGGCGGCTTCATGATCACGGAGCTCGATCGGATTCACCGCGGCGACCCGACGACGCTCGCGGTCGGCGACACCGTGCGGCTGCCCGACCTCGAGATCGAGGTGCTGGAGCGCACGCCTGACGGCCGCCCGTCGCGGGCCGCGTTTCGCTTTCACGCGCCGCTCGAGCACGGGTCGCTGCGCTGGCTCGCGGTCGTCGCTGATCAGCCCTCGATCGTGCCGCTCGACATCGAGACCCGAGCGTTCACGCCGCCCGCGATCGGCGAGACCGTGATCGTCCCCGGCGTGCTGCGACCGTCGCCGTGAGCGCGGCCGCCTGGCCGCCGTCGTCGGCCGCGCGGCCGCTTGGCCGACGACGGGCGCGGCGCGTCCGTGAATTGTCGCGCCGCCTGGGGGCGCGTACAGTGATGACCGTGCGTCGACGTGCGGTGGTGCTCGCGTGGCTCGTCTGCGGCTGCGCCTCGTCGGGCTCCGGCGAGAGCGCGGACTCGACGGGCGCCGAGACCACGATGACCGTCGGCAGCGCGGCGACGGTCGACGACAGCGAGAGCGCGAGCAGCAGCGAGAGCGCGGGCGCAACGGGCAGCGCGAGCGCAGGCGACACGGACAGCGCGAGCACGGACGGCGCGAGCGGGGGCGACACAGACAGCGAGAGCGCGACGGGGACCGGCGACGCGCCCGAGGTCGTGTGGCCGATCAGCGCGTCCCCCGAGCCCGACGCGGACGCCATCCGTCACCCCTACGGCCCTCGCTGGATCGGGCAGTACGACTTTCACGCCGGCGTCGACATCAACGTCGACGTGGGCACGCCGGTGCACGCGATCGCGGCCGGGACGGTGGTGTCCGCGACGCCCTGGGACGGCGAGTCGACCTCGGGCAACACGGTGCTCGTCGAGCACGCGGGCGATCGCTTCACGGCGTACCTGCACCTCAGCGAGCTGCTCGTCGAGGAAGGTCAGCCGCTCGAGGTCGGCGAGGAGCTCGGCCGTTCGGGCGACACCGGCGCGTCCACGCCTCACCTGCACCTTACGTACATGGTCGGGCTGACAGGCTCGGTCGACGAGCGGCGCAGCCGGAACCCGCTGGAGTGGCTCCCGCACGCCGAGCACACGCCGACGGCGACGCCGGACGGGGCGGGGTGGCGGATCACGCTCTCGGCGCAGCGCATGCGAGTCGGCCGCGTCGAGCTGCTCGGCGGGACCGCGCCCCACGACGCGAGCTACGCCGACATCGTCGCGCTCGGCTCGACGCTGCGCGACGAGCACGCGCAGTTCGGCGTGTGGCTCGATGTCAGCGAGGGCCCGGACGCGGACGCCCTGTTCGTGCTGACCGTTCAGCCAGATCCCGAGGAGAGCGGGTTGGCGCTGCGCGTGCGGGACTTCGACGGCGACGTGATCCTGGAGAGCGGCTGACCGCGCGCCGAGCTCGTCAGCGCGCCCAGCCGCGGATCGACGGGCGCACCCAGGGGAGCGCCTTGCGGACGCTCGCGCGCTCGAGCGCGCCGAGCTCGAAGCCGGCCCGCTCGATCGCGCGGTCGGTGACGCGGGTGAGGTGGCAGTTGCCGGCGATCCGCCGCCACACCGGCTCGATGCGCCGCTGCCACGCGAGGCGGTCCGGTCGCTCGTCGCCCGCGGCGACGTGCTCGAGGAACAGCAGGCGCCCGCCGGGCCGCAGCACGCGGCGCAGCTCTCGGAGCGCGCGGTCGAGCTCGCCGACGGAGCACAGGACGAGCGTCGTGACGACGAAGTCGAAGCTCGCGTCGGCGAAGGGCAGCGCCTCGGCGCGCGCCGAGAGCAGCTCGACGCGCCGGCGGCGGGCGACGGGCGCGAGCTTCGGCGCGAGCTTGCGCGCCATGAACCGGTCGGGCTCGGTCAGGACGAGGCGCTCGACGTCCGCGCCGTACAGCGGGAGGTTCGCGCCCGTGCCGGCGCCGATCTCGAGCACCTCGCCGGCGGCGACGGACAGCAGCTCGGCGCGCCACTCGGCGAGGCAGGCGCGCTCGGACGCGTCCATGAAGCGGTCGTAGATCGCGGCCATCAGCATGTCGGCGGGATGCTATCGCAGCGCAGGCGCGCGTCGGTCACGCGTCGCGCCCGCGGGCGAGAACCGCCGTGATCTCAAGGGTCTGCGCGGCGCGGCGGAGTACGCGGCGTACGCAGAGACATGCGCCATGCTAGCCAGAAAATCTCGGCGCGGCGGCGATTGCTCCAATGAAATATGGTTTTTAGAACAGGTTGTTGGAACAGGTTGTGACAGCCAGGCCCGCGGGTCGCGAGCCGAAGATCAGCGCGGCGCGGCGGCGCGCAGGCGCGCGAGCTCGTCGCTCGAGAGCGAGTAGCCGCGCAGCACCAGCAGGCTGAGCAGGAACAGCGCGCCGGGCAGGAGGGACGAGTTGAGCGCGATGCCCGTGAGCGCGCTGTCCGGCTGGAGCACGCGCTCGCCCTGGCTCTCGAGGAAGCCGGTCTGGCCGAGCACCAAGCTCACGAGGAAGCCGCCGAGCGCGACGCCGCCCTTGTCCGCGGCGAGCCACACGCCGCTGAAGATGCCCTCGCGCTGCTCCCCGGTCAGCGCGAGCTCGGACTGGATCGTGTCGGGCAGCATCGAGAACGCGTGCAGCTGCGCGCCGGCGAAGCCCACGCCCATGACGCCGACCGCGACGCAGGAGCACCACAGCGGCGCGCTCGCGGCGAACCACAGCGGCGGCGTGCCGGCGGCGAACAGCGCGATCGAGAGCGCGTAGGCGCGCCGCTTGCCGACGCGCCGCGAGACCGCGACCCAGGGCGGCATCATCACGAAGGTCGGGAGCACGAGCGAGACGAACATCAGCGTGACGATGTCCTCGGGCGCGAGCCCGCGGTCGGCGACGAGGTACTCGGCGACGTAGCGGACGTTGGTGAGCGTGCAGCCGATGCCGATCTGGACGACGAAGTGGGTGCCGACGAGGCGGCGGTAGTGCGGGTTGCGGAGCGCCGCGAGCACCTGGGCGCGCCAGCCCTCCCGCCGCTCGTCGACGCGGGCGCGTTCGAAGGGGGCGCGCCGCGTGCCGAGGAACGCGCCGATCATCGTCAGCCCGATGACCCCGGCGATCACGAGCGCCATCACCTGGTGACCTGAGCGCCCGCCGCCGCCGAGCTTGACGAGCATGGGCGCGAGCGCGCCGCCGGCGAGGATGCCGACGGTCATGAACGCCATGCGGTAGGACATCAGCGAGGTCCCCTCGTCGTAGTCGGCGGTCATCTCGGCCGGCATGGCGACGTAGGGGACCGTGAACACGGTGAACGCGGTCGCGCACAGCGTGAACGCGACGAGCACGAACACGAAGCTCAGCGTCGGGCTCAGCGCGGGGGTCGAGAACAGCAGCACGAAGCACAGCGGCAGCGCGAGCCCGCCGGCCAGCAGGTACGGACGCCGTCGGCCCCAGGTTGATCGTGTCCGATCGGACACGATGCCCATGAGCGGATCGGAGATGACGTCCCAGATCTTCGGGAGGAACAGCGCGAGGCCGGCGAGCCACGCCGAGATCCCGAGCGTGTTCGTCATGTAGAACAGCAGCAGCAGGCCGGGCACGGTCGAGAACACGCCGGTCCCGACCGCGCCGAGCCCGTAGCCGAGGCGCAGGTTGAGCGACAGGGGCGCGCGTGCCTCCATGCGTCGGCATCGTAACAGACCCTGGCTCGCGCCCGCGCGCCGGCGCCCGACAAGCCGACACGCGTCGCGGACCGCAGGGGCGCGACGCGGCTGCGCGCGCGAGGAGATCGACTATGCTGGCGCGCGATGGACATCACCATTGTGCGCAAGCCGGGTCAGCGCGACCGGATCTACGTCGCGCGCGCGGACGGCAGCGAGGCCTCGTGGTCGTTCCCGTCGTACGGCGACGGGCTGCCCCACGATCTCGTGCACTTCGTGGTCGAGACCACGTTCGGGATCGAGCGCGGGCTCTGGGGGCTCGTGCGCGCGGGCGTCGACATCGAGCGCGTCAACGCGGTCGCCAACCGGGTGGGCGGCGCCGACAAGTACCGCGCGCTCGGGGACCTGCGCGAGCTGATGCAGGCCGAGGCGCTCGCGGTCGCGCCGTGGCTCTCGCCGGGCGCCTCCGATGAGGACTGCGTCGACGCGGTGCGACGTCAGTGCGAGGCCTCGCGCCCCGCGTCGAGCCGCCGCGCGCGTTGACGCTCGAGCGCGTCGCGGTCGCGCGCGCGCGGCTGCGGGAGCACGCGGCGCGCTGGCGGTCGCTCGGCGGGGGCGGCTCGCTGGGGCGCCAGCTGCCCGCGCCGTCAGCCGGTCCCGGCGCGGCTCGGCGACGGCGTTAGCTCGCGGCCGCGCTCGAGGCTCGTGAGCTCGCCGCGCACGCTCTCGGCCCACGCGTCGAGGTCCGAGAGCGTGCTCTCCAGCTCGAGGGGCGACTTCGCCAGCTCCTGCAGCGCCTGCTTGAGCTGCCTGCGGGCGCGACGGAGTCGGCTGCGCGCGGTGTTCTCGGGCAGCTCGAGGATCTGCCCGATCTCGGCGCCGGTGAAGCGCTCCCAGTAGAAGAGCTCGAGCACGACCTGGCAGTCGAGCGGGATCCGGCGCAGCCCCTCGAGCAGCAGCCGCTGCTCACGCTTGACCTCGCACAGCGTCAGCGGGCCCGCGCCGAGATCGACGATCGAGTGGGTCTCGAAGCTCACCGTTCGCGCGTCGCGCTGGCGCAGGCGGTAGTGGTGGCGGAGCACGTTGTTGGCGACGCCGAACAGGTACGTGCGGAAGGACGAGTCCTCGCGGAAGCGATCGCGGCTCTCGACGCACGCGACGAAGGTGCGCTGGACCAGATCCTCGACCTGCTCGTCGACCTTGTTGCGGAAGAAGCGGAGGATCGCGTTAAAGTGGCGGTTGAACAGCGCGTTCCCGGCCCGGCGGTCCCCGAGCCGCCAGGCTCGGAGCAGGTCGAGGTCTTCGTGCACCAGCGCGATGATATCATCGCCCGAGTTCGGGCTCCGAGCTCCGGTATTTGATGGGACATGCGGACTGAAATGGCCGCGGCGGGCACTACCACCACGACGTTGCGGCGGGCCGATTGGCCCGCCGCGGCGCGTCGCCAGCCGAGGAGCCGCTTCGATGCCAGACTTCACGTTTACGCTGAGGGACGACGCCGGCCGCGCGATCGCTGGGCCGCTGTCCCAGAGCACCGCGCTCGAGCTCGAGATCGACGCGGCCGGGGACCTCAAGTTCTCGACCTTCCCCGCCGTCGTCGCCGAGGTGCTCGTCGAGGTCGAGGCCGCCGGGCCGCGCGAGGCGTCGATCACCTTCTCGCCGCCGTCGAGCCGCGTGGTGCGCGTCGCGGACGTCGACCGCGCGGGCGGGGCCGCGGTCTGGGGCGTGAGCGCGCTGGGGGCAGGCGCCGCGCTGACGCTGAGCTTCGAAGCGCCCGGCGCCTCGGGGGCCACGAACGCGTGGGAGTTCTCGAGCCCGCCTGGCGGGGGCGTCGGCTACGAGACCCTGCGGATCAAGGTCAAGCTCAAGCGGAAGTCATGATCGGGCGCCATGGGCGAGCAGCGTGATCCGACGCGGCGCGACGGGATCACGACCGTCGAGCTCCCGGGGCCGGCGTCGAGCGCTGGCCTCGCGGGCGAGGCGATGCGTCGCCGGATCTCGAGCCGGCTGTTCGGCGAGGAGGCGGAGGTCGTGCGGATCGGGCGGTTCCGCGTCCTCGACATCATCGGCGCCGGCGGCATGGGGATCGTCTACTCCGCCTACTCGGCGGCGCGCGGTATGTCGCGGAGATCATGGATGGATTAAGAGGCAGATGCGGGGTGTGCCCGAACCGTGCCTCCGACTCGGCGACGCGGCCCTCGGGCGCTGCTCGAGCGCCGGCCGGCGTCCTCGTCACGCGCGCGAGGTCGACGCGAGCGGGTCAGCGCGCGGTCGCCGGCGCGGCCGCCGGCCCTCGGGCCCCGCACCCTCGTCGCGCGCGTTAACGAGGACGTCGGCGATCTGCTGCGCGCGGCGAGCGAAGTGCACATTCGGCCACCCCGGCCGATGATCGGAAGCGCGCTGATGTCATATCATCATTGGCGAATGACGGGAGTCGGCGGTAGCCTCAATTGACTACTCGTATTGGGCAGGCGCGGCTCGGCTCGATTGCCGCACTCGCGGCGTCGTGTGGCGAAATTGCGATGTGTATCGCGAGCGACGCGTCGCGTATCGATTGGCGATTCGCGTCGCGTGTCGAGCCGGCCCACGCGCTCCATTCCGCGCGCCGAGACGCCCGGCGCGCTCCCACGCGCGCCGGCTGCAGGGGTTCTCGCGCACCGGCGCGCGAGAGCTCGCGCGCCGGCGTAACGCGGTGCTGGTAAGCTCCTGTTCATACGGTCACGCCCTCGGGGCGCGGCCCATAGCGAGCAACGGAGGACAGACGTGAGGACGCATGAAGGTGAAGGACGGTACAACGGCGCGGCGCTCAACTCGTTCTTGCTCGGGCTCGGCCACTCCGACGCGCTCGTGAAGAAAGTCCTCAACGACGCGGGCGTAGACACCATCGACCCCGGCCGCTGGTACGAGATCAACTGGGCGATCGGGATCTACTTCGCGATCGCCGAGCAGATCGGGCGCGCGGCGATCATCGCGGTCGGCAAGAAGATGATCGAGACAGCCCCGTTCCCCCCGATCGATCGCAACATCAAGAGCCTGCTGATGAGCCTCGACGCGGCCTACCGCCTCAACGCCGAGGGGCCCAACATCGGCGGCATCACGACCGAGTTCCACGACGACACCAGCGCGACGAGCGTGTGGACTTCGATGGGTCCGTGCCCGCTCAACATCGGGATCATCCAGGGGTGCTGCTCCAAGCTCGGCATCCACGCGATCGTCGAGCACGCCCCCGGTGAGTGCATGGACAAGGGCGGCGCGTCGTGCACCTACCACATCAGCTTCTAGCGCGGTGGGTCGAATGAGCGACGAGTTGTCCATGTGGCTCGAGCGGAGCGCGCCCGCGATCGCGGACGCGCTGGCGACGAAGCTCTACGCGCGCCCTCACACCGTGTTCCGCATGATCGGCGAGCCGGCGTGTCAGGCCCTCGCGCGCGAGCTGAGCCGCGCGATGCGAGCTGACGTCCCGAGCGGTCAGACCTCCGCGCTCCGCGACGCGCTGACCGAGATGATGCGGGCGCTCGCGCCGAAGGGCCTCGGCTTCTCCGCGCTGCGCCAGCTGCTGCAGGCGCTGCGCGCCGTCACGATCGACGCGACGGCGACGGCCGAGTTCGGGAACGCGTCGCACCGCGCGGTCGAGTCGTGGCTCTACCAGGGCGTGATGCTCGCGTCGATGCAGCTGTACGCCTATCACGAGGCGCAGATGCAGGAGCAGGCGGCGCGCCTCGAGGTCAACCAGCTCGAGTCGCAGCTCGACGATCTCAAGGTCGCGCTCGACGAGAAGACGCGGCTGCTCGACGTCATACGCGCGGTCTCGACCCCGATCGTCCCGATTCACGACGGCGTGCTCGTCGTGCCGCTGATCGGCGTCCTCGATCACGAGCGCGCGACGCTGCTGACCGAGCGGGTCCTCAAGGCGATCGTCGCCACGACCGCGCAGGTGATCCTGCTCGACCTCTCCGGCGTGCCCGTGTTCGACGCGCAGGCCGCTGAGATGCTGGTCCGCACGGGTCGCGCGGTGCGCTTGCTGGGCGCCGAGCTGATCCTCGTCGGGCTCTCGTCCGCGATCGCGCGCACCATCGTCGAGCTCGACGTCGACCTCGCCGGCATCACGACGCTCAGCACGCTGCAGGCCGGGCTCGGGCTCGCGCTCTCGCGCCGCGAGCTCCGGATCGGGCCGATCGAGCCGAGCCCGGACCGTTAACCAAAACGCGACGGGCCGCGCGCGCGGCCCGTCGACGTGGTGAGGGCGACTCGGTCGCTACGGCGTGTCGTTCGGATCCGCCGGGTCGCTGTCGGCCGCGAGCTCGTCGCCGTCGAGGTGGCCGTCGCCGTCGCGATCGAGCCCGATGCGCACGCCGGTCCCGGGAGGCGCGCAGGTGTAGGTGACGGGGTTGCCGGTCAGCGCGAGCAGCAGCATCTGCAGGCTGTCGAGCGCGGGCAGCCCAGAGAAGCTCGTGTCGTAGCCTGTCCCGTTGAACAGCAGACCGAGCTCGAGCCCGAACAGGCGGCTCTTGGCCACGAGGTCACACTCGCCCGCGCTCGCGCGCTCGCGCAGCAGCTGGATCCGCGGCGCGACCGAGACGAAGTTCGTCGCGCTCAGCGTGACCTGCTGGCCGACGATCGGCTTGAGGTTCGAGTCCATCGCGAACACGAACTCGGCGACCTTCTTCATGGTGTCGAAGTCCTGGAAGCCGTCCGGGGTCAGCGCGAACGCGTTGAAGAAGCGCATCGGGCTGTCCTTCGAACCATCATGCGTGAAGCCGAAGGAGCGGACCTGGTCGCCCTGGTGCGACGCGTCGTAGAACGGGAGCCCAGGCCGGTTGAAGAAGAAGTCGTCGTCCGGGAAGCCGAAGGTCCCGACCTTCGTGTAGAGGTTGCGCAGGTGCGGGACCTTGAAGGTCTGCGAGAACTCCGCGTGCACGACGTGCCCGTCGGTGCCGAAGAAGCCCGGGCGCTCGATCCCGTACTGCGCGTTGCCGTCGGGGTCGATGACGTGGCAGTCCGAGCACGTGAAGTCGACGCCGTTGACGAAGTTGTTGAACGCGAGGTTGTTGTTGAAGAAGAACTCGCCCTCGGCCTCGCGCTCGCTCAGGGTGTTGTCGAGCGCGCGGATCGGGTTCGGGGGGTACATGACCTGCAGCTGGAAGTCGGTGAAGGCCTGCATCTCGGCCTGCGAGAGCTGCGCGTCGCGCCCGACGAGGCCCGGGAACGCGACGTTGAACGCGTTGAACGCGGCGGCCTCGTTGTAGGCGCCGTCGTTGGGCTGCGCGGGCGCGCCGAGGCTCTCGCCGTTGCGATCGCCGCGCCAGTGCATGGGCCCGTGGTTGTCGAGCCCGCGCAGGCTCTGGGTCGTCATCGGGCCCTTGTTCGGGTGGAAGTCGACGTCGCCGACGCCGAGGTTGTCGAGGATGTTGCTCGGCGTCGGCATGACGTCGCCGTCGGGGTCGCCGAGATCCCACGAGAGCTCGTCCTTGTCGCCGAACACGTGGCACGACGCGCACGACTGATCGCCGTGACTCGAGGTCAGCGCCGCGTCGTAGAGGAAGCGACGGCCGGCGACGATCGACGCCGGCTCGGGGTTGTGCATCGCCACGTGGTCGATCTCCGCGCGCGCGTCCGTGTCGATGATCGAGACGCCGTTGTCGAAGCGCGTCAGCACGTACAGCCGGTCGCGCGCCTCGTCGAGCACGACGCCCGTCGGCCCGCCGCCGCTGACCGCGATCTGATCGACCGCGTCCGGGTAGAACATGTCGTCCTCGAGCTCGACCGTGTCATAGAGGACGATCTTGTCGTTGCCGAGCACCGCCGTGTAGATCGTCTCGCCGTCGCTCGTGATCGCCATCTGCAGCGGCTGCGACACGCTCAGCTCGCTCTCGGCGTTGGGCACCGGCGCGCAGCAGCTGTCGTAGTCGATGTGCTTGTTGAGCAGGCGCGGCTGGACGCCGTCTTGGTTGATCACGGTGATGCGGTTGTCGACGATGTGGCCGCGGACGGTGCTCCCGCCGAACACGCCCGCGCCCTCGAAGCGGACGTGGTTGCGCGCCTCGGTGTTGGTCACGTAGATCGAGCCGTTGACCGGGTTCACCACCATATTGAAGAGCGTCGTGCCGACGCCGGAGAACGAGCCGGCCACCGAGTTCAGGTGCGGCGTCGCGGCCATCGCGTCGATCGCGAACACGTCCTTGTCGGGCAGGTTGAACTTGATCTTGTCGTCCCACTCGCGCCCGAGCTCGTCGACCCAGTGCTCGCCGTCGAACTTGACGATGAGGCTCATGTCGGGCTCGGGGACGCCGGCGTGGTTGACGTTGGGCAGCGGGATACCCCCGTCCGCCTCTCCGGTGTCGGGGATCACGCCGAGCGGCACGATCGCGGTCTGGTTGCCCGACGCGAACGCGGCGGCGTAGACGGTCGCGCCGTCGGGCGTGACCGCGAGCGCGCGCGGCGTGTCGCTGAACAGGTTGACGATCGCGATCGGCTCGCCGCCGAGCTGGGTGCCGAGCGCCGTCGCGTCGAACACCCAGACGTCCGCCCGCCCGACGCTCGGCGTCGTGAGCTCGGGTTCGAAGGGCGCGTTCTGCCCGCGGTGCGCCGCCGTGATGAACGCACGCTTCCCGGCTGGCCCCGCGAACACGATGTCGCGCGGCTCGTCGCCGACGAGCAGCGTCCGCTTAACACGCGGCGAGAAGCCCCCGACGTCGATCACGCTGACGCTGTCGGAGAGCTGGTTGACGACCCAGACCTCGTTGTTGGTGCGCGCGGCGACGGCCACCGGCTCGAGGCCCACGGGCGTCGACCACAGGTGCTCGAGCCCGTCTTGCGTGACTTCGAAGGTCTCGAGCCGGTTGTCGGGCGTGTTGACGACGAACAGCCGGGAGCCGTCGGGGCTGAGCGCGAGCGGCCGCACCTGGCCGCTCTCGAAGGCGACGAATGGCTCGGCCGCGTCGGCTGGGCGCTCACCCATAAACAACGCGGCGGCGATCAGGGCTGATGAGATGAATAGTGCGCGGAACTGCATCGTGGAGAATCGTAGTAATTACGCGCCGGGGAGAATATGAGTACTTGGGGATCCACGAGCGTGCGAGCTCGTCCGCGTCGCGAGCACAGCGTGCGCGGAGGTAGGCCTCCGCCGACAGCGTGAAGTGTGTGAGCCGCGGCCAAGGGCGCGCACGTTTGCCCACGCGCCGGCGTGCGCTCTCGCGCGCGTGTTAGATTATTGTGCATTCGAGGTCACGTCGCCGACACGATATGATCGCCTCCTAGGATTCATCGATGGTCCGCGCTAATTTTGCTAATGCTAGCGCTTTAATAGCGGCTTATCGTCAAGGTAGATCCTCGCCGTAGCGAGCCTTCACTGGGTGCTCGCGCCCCCTGACCTCGGGAATGAGACCACTGTGACTTGGGGAGAGACGACCGTCGCGGCCCCACGCCCTCAACGCACGAGAGACTCGATGACCAGCAGCCGACCGACCATCGACTTCGACCCGTTCACGCCCCCGCACCTCATCGACGCGACGGAGCTCCTCGCGCGCGCGCGCCGAGAGACCCCCGTGTTCTACAGCCCGCCGCTCGGGACCTGGGTCATCACGCGCTACGACGACATCGTCGAGATCATGCGCGACCCCGCGAGCTTCTCGTCCGCCGCCGCGATCACCAACGTCCCCGCGCCGCCGCCGGCCCCGATCCTCGAGGTGCTGGCCCGCGGGGTCGCGTACGAGCCGAACTCGGTCGACCTCGATCCACCTGGCCACACGGTCACGCGCAAGTTCATCACGCGCGCGTTCTCCTCGCGGCGCGTCAGCGCCATGGAGCCGCGGATCACCGAATTCGCGCACGAGCTCGTCGATCGCTTCTCAGACGGCGAGGCGGACCTCGTGGCCGAATTCGCGTACCCGCTGCCGACGCTCGTGATCGCCGAGATCCTCGGCGTCCCGACGCGCGACCTCCCGGACTTCAAGCGCTGGTCGGACGAGTGGATCGTGCTGCTCGCCCAGCGCGGGGACATGCCGCGGCTGATCGCGGCCGCCGAGGCGATCGTCGAGTTCCAGCTCTACGTCGCCGCGATGATCCGCGCGCGGCGAGAGGCCCCTCGCGACGATCTGACGTCGGCGGTGGTCGCCGCCGCCGACGAGCTTGACGCGCCGCCCTCCGACGCGCTGCTGACGAGCCTGCTGATGACGGTGATGTTCGCCGGGCACGAGACGACGACGAGCCTGCTGACCAACACGGTTAAGCTGCTCTCGCAGCACCCGGAGGCGCGCCGCGAGGTGCTGGCGTCGCGCGAGCTGGTGCCGGCCGCGATCCACGAGGCGCTGCGCTTCGACCCGCCGGTCCCGAGCATGTATCGAACCGCCACTCGCGATGTCGAGCTCGGCGGCGTGACGATTCCGGCAGGCGCCCACATTCAGCTCAATTTCGCGTCGGCCAACCGCGACGAGCGCTACTTCGAGGCGCCCGACGTGTTTGACATTCACCGAGCAGAGCGCGTGAGACCGCTGTCTTTCGGGCACGGCATCCACCACTGCGTCGGCGCCGCGTTGGCGTCGCTGGAGGGGCGTGTGGCGCTCAACGTCCTCTACGACCGTCTACCAGGGCTGCGCCTGAAGCCGGGGCAGGTCATCACGCCGATCCCGAGCGCGACCGTGCGCGGGACGAAGCAGCTCCTGGTCGTCTATGACGGGCGGAGGCCCCGTGAGGAGCGCGGCTGAGCGCGCGCGGGCGTCGACGCTGGAGGCGGCGCGCGGCCGCGTGCGCGACGCGGTCGGAGTCTCGATGGTCCCGACTCGTGCCACGTGACGCGCGGAGTCCCGCGTCTCCTCGCGCTCCGTCGCGTAACCGCCGAGCCGAGGTGCTGCGGCCGAGAGGACGGAGAGCGCGCGCTTACAGGCGAACGCCGCAGGACCGAGCCTTGGGGGGGGTCGTACTCCGCCTACGACGACCAGCTCGATCGCACGGTCGCGATCAAGCTGATCCGCGGCGCCGCGCTCGGCGAGGGCGACGGCGAGCGCCGCCGCCTGCACCGTGAGGCGCGGGCGCTCGCTCGCCTCTCGCACCCCAACGTCGTCCACGTCTACGAGGCCGGCTCCTACGAGGACGCCTTCTATATCGTCATGGAGCACGTCGAGGGCGTGACGCTGCGTCGCTGGCTGCGGGTCGCGTCGCGCGGGTGGGCGGAGATCCTCGCGCGCTTCATCGACGCGGGCCGCGGTCTCGCGGCCGCCCACGAGGCGGGGATCGTGCACCGCGACTTCAAGCCCGCGAACGCGCTCGTCGGGCCCGGCGAGCGCGTTCGCGTCGTCGACTTCGGGCTCGCGCGCGGCGTGGGTCACGAGACCGACGTGGACGAGGTGAGCCCGAAGCCCGCCGACTCCGCGAGCGGCACGCGGCTGACGACGCGGCTGACCGGCACCGGGCGGCTCGCGGGGACGCCCGCGTACATGTCTCCAGAGCAATGTCGAGGTGCTGGCGTCGATCCGCGCAGCGACCAGTTCAGCTTCTGCGTCGCGCTGCACGAGGCGCTCTACGGCGAGCGCCCGTACTCGGTCGACGAGCTGCGCTCGCTCGGCGGCGCGGAGGTGCGGGGCGCGGGCCTGCGGCGGCGATCGCCCAGCGGCGCGCCGCCGTGGGTCCACCCGATCCTCGCCCGCGGGCTCAGGCTGAATCCGGGCGAGCGCTACCCGTCGATGACCGCGCTGCTCGACGCGCTCGCTGGGGTGCCCGCGCGACGGCGACGTCGCGTCGCGCTCGCGACGGCGGCGATCACCGCGAGCGCGCTCGCGGCGGGGGCCGCCGTGCTCGCGACGCGCGCGCCGCGGTGCCCGTCGCCGGAGCAGGAGCTCGCGGAGGTCTGGGACCCGCCGACGCGCGCGGCCGTGCAGGGCTCGTTCGCGCGGTCGGGGCTGCCCTACGCCGAGCTCGCCTGGGAGTCGCTGCGGCGCGCGCTCGATGACTACGCCGCGCACTGGTCGGGCTCGTGGCGCGCCGCGTGCTCGACCCAGGGGCGCGGCGCGCCCGAAGAGCCGCGGCGCTTCAACCAGGCGATCTCCTGTCTTCGAAGACATAAGCGATCGTTCGGGCTGCTCACGCGAGCGCTGCGCGACGCGGACCGTCAGCAGATCACGCTCGCGGCGGCGCTCGTCGAGTCGCTGCCGCCGCTCGACGCCTGCGACGACGCGGCGTACGTCGATCGCGTGGAGCCCGACGTCGAGGACGCGCGCCTGGACGCGGCGTACGAGCGCCTGTACGAGGCGGAGCTCGAGCGCGTCTCGGGGCGCCCGCAGGCCGCGGCGACGCTCGTCCGAGGCGTGACGGCGCTCGCGGAGGAGCTCGGGCGCGCGCCGCTGGCCGCCGAGGCCACCTTCGTCGAGGGCAAGGTCATGCGCACGCTCGGCGACTACGCGGGCGCGACGGCGGCGCTCGAGGAGGCGTACTACGTGGCCGACACCGCGGAGCTCGATCGGCTGCGGGGCGACATCGCGGGCGAGCTCGCGGGCGTGATGATCGATCGGCACGAGCTGGAGCGCGCGCGGTCGTGGGCCGAGCAGGCGCGCGGCAGCCGAAGCGCGCAGGGCGGACCGCAGCGGGCGACCACGCCCGGTCGACGGGGCTCGCGGGCCAGCTCGCGCGGCTCGCCAGCGACACGGCGCGGGCGGAGTCGCTGCACCGCGAGCAGCTCGCGACGCTCGAGCGCGCGCTCGGCCTCGAGCACCAGGAGACCTTCTCGGCCCACAACCAGCTGGCGAACGCGATCGCGGACCAGGGCCGCCGCGCCGAGGCGATCGCGATCTACGAGGTCGTGGTCCAGCGCCGGGCGCAGTTCTACAGGCCTGAGCACCCGTCGGTCGCGGCGGCGCTCTACAACATCGCGCTGCTCGAGCTCGAGCTCGACGAGGCCGCGCGGGCGCGGGCGCGGGCGCGGCTGCGGCGGGCGCTCGCGATCCAGCGCGCGAGCCTCGGGCCCGAGAGCAGCAGCGTCGGCTCCTCCGAGGCGCTCATGGCGTTGCTCGACGAGCGAGCGGGGCGCCTCGAGGAGGCGGTCGCGCACGCCGAGCGCGCGCGCGTGATCTTCGATCGCGCCGAGGTCGGCGCGACGCTGCCCGATCGACTCAGCAACCTCGCGCTGCTCGCTAACCTCTACGCCGAGCTCGATCGCCCGCGCGACGCGGCGGAGGTGCTGGGGCGGCTGCTCGTGCACGCGGAGCTGCTCGAGCCCGCGGAGCGGCTTTCGGCCTACTACAGCCACGGCGTCGCGCTCTGCGTGCAGGGCCGCTGCGGCGACGCGCGGGACTCCCTGCAGCGCGCCTGGACGCTCGCGTCGTCGCGGCTCGATCGCGGCGAGCTGCCGCGCGCGCTGGTGCTCTCGCGGCTCGGCGAGTCCGCGCTCGCGCGCGACGAGCTCAGCGACGCGCAGGCGCGCTTCCGCGAGGCGCTCGACGAGCCCGCGCAGGCGCTCGCGGCGGCGCCTGAGGAGGAGCGCGACGGGCTCCAGCGCCTGCAGGCCGGGGGCGCAGCACGGGCTCGCGCGCGCGCTGCTGCGCGGCGGCGGCCCGCGGGCGGAGATCGAGCTGCTCGCCGAGCGGGCGCGCGCGGGCTTCGCCGCGCTCGAGATGGCCGACGAGCTCGAGCGCGTCGACGCGCTGCGGGACGCGCTCGAGAGGCGCGAGGCCGGGTGATATGCACTATGGCACATGTCTTAAGAGGCGTGTCAGTCCACGAGCCGCGAGCGCGCGTCGATCGGGACGTCGCGCCCCGCGAGCCGCCGGCCGACGGCGCCCGCCGCGACCGACGCGGCGAAGTACAGCGGCAGCAGCCAGGGCGCGACGCCGAGCAGCTCGTCGGACTCGGGCAGGTAGCGGAACACGCCGAGCTGCACGAGCCCCCACTCGGTCGCGGTCGCGATCACGGCCGCGAGCGCGCCGATCAGCGCGCCGATAAGCGTGCGATCAAGGAGCAGGTACAGCGCGAGCGCGACCGCCGTGACGACGAGCTCGAGGCTCCCGCCCTCGCGCCACGGGTAGAAGCTCGTCAGCACGTAGAGGCCGCCGACCGCGAGCGGCGAGGCGAGCACCCACGGGTCGGGGGCGCGGCGCCCGGCGCCGGTGTCGAGGCGTCCCTGGAGCACGGCGAGGCCCGCCATCGTCGTCGCCACGAGCAGCATGAACCACAGCGGGCTCTCGCCGAGCCAGACGATCCCGAACTCGGTGAGGTACTCGGTGACGCCGCGCGTCACGTGGAGGTGGTCGCCGACCGGCGCGATCGTGGCGCCGCACAGCCACACGAACGCGAACGCGCGGGCCTCTCTCGATTCGCTCGACCTGCTGGACACGCCGGCAGAGTAGCGCGCGTCGTCGCGGCGCGCGATTTCACGACGAGTCGACGCGGGCGCCCGTCACCCAGGCGTCCGCGCGCCGCGTTTCCGCGACGGCGCGCGGAGACGCCGGCGGCGGCGCGCTGTACCATGGGCCGGCGATGGCGGAGATCACGATCAAGCTGCGACACAACCCGAAGACCGGCGAGCGCGAGCTGATCATCGGCTACGAGTCCGAGGGCGACGCGCTCCCGTTTGAGCACGAGCGTGAGCATCGCGAGCTCGTGGAGGCGCTGCTCGGGCGGCCGCTCGATGACCTCCCGGAGGGCGCGAGCGTCGTGCGGGAGGAGGTCGCGACCCCCCCGGACGCGGAGGTGGAGCGCGAGGAGCCGGGCAAGGCGAAGCAGGCGGTGAGCGAGAAGGGCTGAGCGCGCCCGGTCGGCTCGGCCGGGGCGTCGGCGCCCGCGGCGGCGCGGATACGCGCGGCTCGTGTACACTGCAGGCATGGATTGTTCGCCTTCCCGACCTCCTCTCGAGCTTCCTTCCGAACTTCCTTCCGAACTTCCTTCCGGACGTCTTCGCGGACTTCCTTCCCGCGCGCGCGTGGACCGTTGGCGTCTCTCGTCGGCGCGCGCGTTCGGGCTCGCGGCGCTGCTCGTCGCGCTGGGGTGCGGCGACTCCGGGAGCTCGACGACGGAGGGCGGCTCGGAGTCCGAGAGCGCGACGACGGACGCGAGCGCGAGCACCACGAGCGGTGGGGAGAGCGAGACCGCGGTGACGACCGGCGGGCCCGACGGGAGCACGGGCGACGCGACGAGCGTGGCCACGAGCGAGGCGACGGTCGGGAGCACGAGCGACGCGACGAGCGTGGCCACGAGCGAGGCGACGGTCGGGAGCACGAGCGACGCGACGGTCGGGAGCACGGGCGACGCGACGACCGGGGAGCCGACGAGCTGCGCGGACGTGTGTGACAACGTCGTCGTGGCCATGTGCGCCGAGGGCCCGCCAGCGCTCGAGGACTGCCTCACGGGCTGCGCGGACAACCTCGCCGGTCCCTGCGGCGTGCAGCAGCAGGAGCTGCTCGACTGCGCGGGCCCGGACCCCGACGTCACCTGCGATCCGGTGGGCCGCCCGTGGCTCGAGGAGTGCGCCGCGGAGTTCATCGCGCTGTACGACTGCATCGGGCTGTAGGGGGCGCGACGGGCTGGCGGCGCGCCGGAAGACGCGCTGCTGGTCCGCGCCGCGCCGCTCCGTTACCCTGACGCCCGCGCTATGGCCGAGGCGACCTTCGAGTTTGAGCTGTTCGTGCACGCGCCGCGAGAGCGCGTGTACGCGTTCATGCGCTACCTGCCGAACCACGTGCTCGTGCACCCGATGATCGCGTGGATCGAGCCGCTCGACGAGCTCGAGCTGCTCGAGCCGGTCGCGTCGCTCTCGGCCGACGCGCCGCCGCGGCCCCGGCGGTTCCGGGTGTTCGACCGCCTCGCGGTCGGCCCGTGGTCGTGGGTGTTCCCCTACGACGTCGAGCTGGTCGTGTGCCCGCCCGACGAGCTGCGCTTCGCGGCGAGCCGGTTCCCGGGCGTGCGCCTGCACAACGTGATGCGGTGCCTCGAGGACGGCGACGGCACGCGGATCCGCGAGCGCTCGCGGATCGAGGCGCCGCGCGTGCTGCTCGGCTACGTGCGGCGGGTGGCGCTGGCTGCCCATACGACCATGTTTGAAGCGATCCGGGCGCACCTCGAGCGCGAGCCGACGCGCCGGCCGTAGGCTCAGGCCGCGGCCGCGCGCCAGTGCACGATCAGCTCGCGGAGCTCGGCGCGCAGCGCGTCGCTGGCGTGCAGGTCCGCGAGCGCGTGGTCGAGCTCCTCGAGCCCTTCGCGCCCCGCGAGCGCCGCGCCGCGCTCGTCGCGGATCTGCGCGGACAGGCGCGAGAGCGCGTGGGCCAGCTCGATGAGCCCGATCGCGTCGTCGAGGTCCTCCGCGCCCAGCACGTGGTGCGTGACCCAGGCCGTGTCGTGGTGGTGACGATGGTGCTCGGCGCGCTCGTCGAGCACGAGCTGGTCGCCGATCGTCGGCGGGAAGATCAGGTCGAGCTTGCCGCGTCGATGGATGTGCCCGAGCTCGCGCTCGCCGTGGAAGAACTCGAGCGCGTTCTTGGTCGGGGCGAAGGCGACGCGCATGTCAGGGAGCGCGCGCACGCGGGTGATCAGCGCGTCCGCGAGCTCGCAGTCGGGGCGCGTCGCGCCGATCATCGACGACGACGCGCGCGGCACGTCCGCGTCGGCCTGCGGCGCGGCGAGCTTGGTCGAGGCGGGCGTCGGGCTCATCAGCGCGCGGCCCATCGCGTTGGCGAGCACGCCGGTGATGATCGTCGCCAGCGCGACGCCGACGAACAGCCCCGTGAGCCCGGCGAGCTGGCTGCCGACGGCGGCGAGCGGGATCGCGAGCAGCAGGCTGCGCGTGGCCGAGAGCATGGTCGAGCGCACCGCCTTGTCGATCGCGTTGTACGTCGCGCTGACGACCGAGACGACCGCGTGGGCGCCGTAGCTCACCGGCACGATCAAGAAGAACAGCGCGGCGTCGGCGATGACCTCGGGGTCGTCGGTGAACACGCCCGCGATCGACTCGCCCGCGAGCAGGAGCACGACCCAGGCGCCGGCGCCCCAGGCGAGCACGAACACGCGGCTGCGGCGGACGGCCCCGGCCACGCGGTCCTGCCGGTGCGCGCCCCAGTTCTGGCCGATGAACGGGGTGAGCGCGGCGCTGAGCGCCATCGGGGCGATCAGCACCATGCCCTCGAGGCGCGAGCCGACGCCCCAGGCGGCGACGGCTGCGGTCCCGTGCGCGGCGATCAGCGCGGTCATGACCGCGATCGCGACGGGCGCGAGCGCGTTGGTCAGCGCCGCGGGGACGCCGACCGAGAGGATCGCGCGCCAGGATCGCAGCAGCTCGCGCGCGCGCGGCCAGTGGAGCTCGAGCAGGTTGAGCCGGCGGATCAAGAGCCACAGCGTGACGACCATCGTGATCGCGCGCGCGATCAGGGTCGCGATCGCGGCGCCTCGCAGGCCCAGCGCGGGCGCGGGCCCGAGCCCGAAGATCAGCACGGGGTCGAGCGCCGCGTTGACGATCGCCGCGGACATCATGATCAGCATCGGCGTCCGCGTGTCGCCCGTCGCCCGCATGGCGCCGGTGCCGATCATCGGCACGACCAGGAACACGACGCCGATGAACCAGATGGTCATGTACTCGAGCAGCAGCTCGAGCAGCGGGCCGTCGGCGCCGAGCAGGCGGAACAGCGGGCGCTGGGTCGCGAGGCCGAGCGCCGAGAGCAGCGCGACGAAGCAGACCGCGAAGATCACCGCGTGGGTCGCGAGCCGCCGCACGAGGCGCTCGTCGCCGGCGCCGATCGCCCGGGCGATCGCCGAGGTCGCGCCGACGCCGAGGCCCATGGTGACGCTGGCGACCAGGCTGACGATCGGGAAGCTGAAGCTGATCGCCGCGAGCTCGTCTGTGCCGAGCTGGCCGATGAAGTAGGTGTCGACGAGGTTGACCGCGAGGATGAAGACGATGCCCAGGCCCATCGGCAGCGCGAGCTTCAGCAGCGCGCGGGTGATGTCGCCCTCGACCAGGGTCATGCGCAGGGCGGCGGCCACCGGCACAGTGTGACGGCCGCGGACGCGCGACGCAACGACGCGGGGACGGTCAGCCCGCGGCGATCGCCCGCCGCAGCGCGTCCTTGAGGGTGGCGTAGGTGGCGACGCCCGCGAGCCGATCGCTCGACTCCGCGAGCGCGCGCGCGATCGCGGGGGAGATGCCGACGAGCGCGCAGCTCGAGCCCAACAGGCGCAGCGCCGCGATGGTCCGCTGGAGACGCGCTGCGGCGTCAGGGGCGAGCTCGTCGACGCCCGTGATGTCGAGCAGCACGTGGCGGCCGCGGCCGTCCGCGGCGCTCGCGAGCGCGACCTCGGTCAGCCGCGCGGCGCGACGCTCGTCGAGCGCGCCGATCAGCGGCAGGACGACGACGCCGTCGGCGACCTCGATGACGGGCGTCGACAGCTCGCGCACGAGCTCGCGCTGCGCCTCGAGCTCGCGCACCCTGTCCTCGAGCGCCTGCTTGGCGCGCTTGAGCTCGCGGCGCTGGCGTTGGAGCGTCGCCGCGAGCGCCTGCGCCTCGTCCACGGACGCCTGCTTGGTCCGCAGGAGCACGAGCATGTCGGCGAGCGGATCATGCTGCGCGAAGTCGGAGACGCGCAGCCCGAGCGCGTCGAGCTGCGCCGCGTCGGTGATCCACGGGGAGCCCAGGAACAGGGCCGCCGGCGCGTCGCCCTCGCAGATCATCTGGCCGCGCAGCGTCAGCGGGCGGGCGCGCGCGCGCAGCAGGAACAGCGCGTCCTGGCGGGCGCGCAGCGTCGCCAGCGAGAGCGCGTCGAGCTGCGGGCGCGCGAGCGTGAAGTGCTGCGCGAGCGCGTCGCCCTCGCGCAGCGCCGGCAGCACGCGCGCGAGCGACTCGCCGCGCTGGAGCACGCGCAGCTGCTCGTCGAGCGCGAGGTGAAACGGGAACGCGCGCTCGAACAGCGACGCGCTCAAGGTCGGGCGCGCGCGGGTCATATCAGGTAGTGGACGCCGCGCGCGTGCGCACGAGGAAGACGTCGTGCCCGTGCTCGGCGCGGGACTTCACCTGGGTGACCTCGACCTCCTCCTTGA
The DNA here is from genome assembly GCA_020633295.1 of Myxococcales bacterium. Taxonomy (GTDB): domain Bacteria; phylum Myxococcota_A; class Polyangia; order Nannocystales; family Nannocystaceae; genus JACKDW01. The sequence goes on from JACKDW010000004.1 coordinate 194,831, forward strand.
AGTGCGCGCCGAGCCCGGTGAGCAGCCCGACGACCATCGGCGCGAGCCCCTCGCGCTCCGACATGTAGTGCAGCAGCAGGCCCTCGTCCCCGCGCTCGACGCGGAACGAGGGCGGCCTGAGCTCCGGGAAGCTCATCGCGACGCGCGCGTGCATGGCGTCGAGGTTGCCGAGGAACTCCTCGACCGAGTCGCCCGAACCGCGGATGAGGTCGCCGTAGCCCTCGCGCGCGGTGAACTTGGTCCAGTGCTCGCCGAACAGCGTGAGGATCGCCGCGGCCGGCAGCTGCAGCCGCTCGCTCGCGGCGGCGACGAGCTTGTACGTGAGCTCGTCGGGGTAGGGCCGCATGCTGATGAAGGTGTCCTCGTCGATCCCCGCGAGCTCGACGATCTCCTCCCACACGTCCTCGCCCTGCGTCGCGCACACCAAGTCGCGCACCGCCTTGTTCACCAGTCCGTACATTCGCCGCCTCCACTCGCAATGCTAGCGCGAAGCCGGCGAGGGGCGGGCGCGCTCGCGCGCGTCGGCGGGGCGCGGGGCGCTCGCCGCCTCCGCTGCTTGCGTACACACAACCTGACTCTACATACATGTAAACGACGCGTCGCGCGGGGCCGCGCGGGGGGACGAGCCCCGTGGTTCGCGTCGCGCGCCCCCGCGAGCGCCGTGTCGGCGGTGCCGGCGGCGGGCCGGCGCGAGTCGTGGTGACCGTCCTCGCGGAGGACGTGCTGGTCTCAAGAACCTGGCTGATCGGCCTCGTGATCAGGGGCCAGCGGCTAGGGATCGGTGCACGCGCCGTTCGAGCACGTGAAGCTGACGCCGTTGCCGTAGAAGCCGTAGCTCTTCCACTCGCCGTCGGCGGCCGTCTTCACGTCGTCGGGCGTGTTCTCCTCGTCGTTCCCGAAGCCGAGGTCGGAGTTGGTCACGGTGAGCGCCGCGAAGCCCTGGAAGTACGCGCCGAGCAGGATCCCGCCGCCGCCGTGATAGTAGTTCTGCCCCGTCGCCGTGTTGGTCTTGATGATCGTCTCGGCGATCGTGCACTGGTTCGGCGTGGTGCACCCGTAGTTGATGTAGATCGCGCCGCCGGCCACGGAGGTGTTGTCCGTGAAGACCGAGTCGGTGATGTGCACGTGGCCGTAGTTGAACACGCCGCCGCCCTGCTGCGCGGAGGTGTTGTTCTCGAACCGGCAGCCCTCGATCGTCACGACCGGGCGGTAGTTGGCGTTGCTGCCCCCGTCGACGCACAGGCCGCCGCCGAGCCCGGCCGTGTTGTTGTCGAGCACGAGGTTCGACAGCGTGATCTTGTTCGAGGCCTTGTTCTCGACCGCGATCGCGCCGCCGCAGGTGACGTTGAAGCCGCTGAGCGTCCAGCCCGTGCCGCCGGTCACCCGCAGATCCGCGATCTCGATGTCGTCGGCGTCCAGGAACAGCGCGCCGCCGCCCGCGGGCTCGAGGACCGTCAATTCGGGGCCGGCGCCCTGGATCGTGATCCCGTGGCTCACCTCGACGCTCTCGTGGTAGGTGCCGGGGCAGATCTGCACGAGCGAGTCGTCGGGGGCCGCGAACACGGCGGAGGCGATCGTCGGGTAGCGCGCCGACTGGTTGTTGGGGAGCGTCAGGATCACGGGATCGAGATCGGGCGGGCAGTCGAAGTCGAAGCCGTCGCCGTCGCCGTCGCCGTCGCCGTCGCCGTCGCCGTCGCCGTCGCCGTCGCCGTCGCCGTCGCCGTCGCCGTCGCCGTCGCCGTCGCCGTCGCCGTCGCCGTCGCCGTCGCCGTCGCCGTCGCCGTCGCCGTCACCGTCGCCGTCGCCGTCGCCGTCGCCGTCACCGTCGCCGTCGCCGTCGCCATCACCGTCGCCGTCGCCATCACCGTCGCCGTCGCCGTCACCGCCGTTCGAGTCGGAGCCGGAGCTCATGCCGTTGGTGTTCGTCGGGCTCGAGGCCGCGCTGTCGTCTGCGCTCTCGGCGGAGGTGCCCGAGTCGCTGGCGGATTCGGCGTTGTCGCCCGAGTCGCTGCAGGCCGCGAGCGAGAGGGTCGAGAGCGGGAGCAGCCCGCCGAGGAGGCCGATGAGGAGCAGGCGCGTGGGGTCGGTGTTGGTGCGCGACATCGCGCGTGAATGTAGACGCGTGAAACCGCGCGCGGTACTAAAAAGATTGTACGTCCAAGTGTTCAGTGTCGGGTTGAGAGGCGCGAGCCGCCGCGAGAGCGCGCCGCTGTGGGCCCCGGGTCTACACCACGCCCTCGCAGCGGCGCGCGGGTGTCGGCGACGCGCGAGGGGCGGTCCCGCAAAATTCGAATACATGTCCCAAAAGTCCTGTTGAAAAATGTTGCCGGCGGCGCGTCGCCGCGGCGCCGCGCTGGCGCGGTACCGTGGGTTCGATGGTCGTGAACGAGACCCGCCCGGCGGGCGCGGGCGCGTCGCGCCCGGAGCCCGCTGACGCGGGCCTGCGGCGTGACGCGGAGACCGTGCTCGCGCGGTCGCCCCGGGCGTCGCTGGCCTCCCCGCTCGCCGTCACGGAGAGCACGCGGCTCGACTACGGCGAGCGCGGCGAGTCACCCGGGACGTCGCTCGCGGGCTCGCGGGCCCCCGCGCTCACGCTGCCGCGCCTCGCGATCGTCGGGCGGCGCGACGAGCCGGCAGAGCTCGACCTCGGCTCGGTGATCGGCGAGGGCGGGATGGGTCAGGTGCACGACGCGGTGCAGCTCTCGATCGGTCGCGAGGTCGCGGTCAAGACCGTGCACCCGCGGCAGCGCGACAACGCGAGGGCGATCCGCGAGCTGCTGGTCGAGGCGCAGATCACCGGGTCCCTCGAGCACCCGAACGTCGTGCCGATCTACAGCGTCGGCCGCGACGATGACGACCTGCCGCTGATCGTGATGAAGCGCATCGACGGCGCGGTGTGGTCGAGCGTGCTGCGCACGCCCGAACACCCCATGGTCACGCGGTCGGGGGAGGAGGCGCTGCTATGGCACCTCGGGATCCTGCGGCAGGTCTGTCGCGCCGTTCACTTCGCGCACTCCCGCGGCGTGGTCCACCGCGACCTCAAGCCGGCCAACGTGATGATCGGGGCGTTCGGCGAGGTGTACGTGCTCGACTGGGGGCTCGCGCTCCGGCTCGATCCCGGGTCCGGCGCGGCCGCGCGCGCGGCCTCGTCGGGGACCCCGGCGTACATGGCGCCGGAGATGGTCGACGACGACTGCGGGCCGATCACGGCGCGCACCGACGTCTTCCTGCTCGGCGCGATCCTCCACGAGATCCTCGCCGGACATCCGCCCTGGGGCGGCGCGAGCGTGCGCGAGGCGCTGGACCAGGCGCGCGCCTGTGAGCCGCCGCGCGCGCCCGAGGACGCGCCCGGGCCGCTCGTCGAGATCGCCCGACGCGCGATGCGTCGGGACCCCGACGCGCGCTACGCCTCGGCCGACGAGCTGCGCCACGCGATCGACGGCTTCGTGCGTCACCGCGGCGCGGCGAGCCTGGCGGCCCACGCCGAGCGCAGCCTCGCGGAGCTGCGCGAGCTCCTGGGGCGCGACGACGACGCGCGCGACGACGACGCGCGCGACGAGAACCGCGTGCACGGGCTGTTCGGCGCGTGTCGCTTCGGCTTCGATCGCGCGCTGGCGGAGTGGCCCGAGAGCCCGGTCGCCCGGCGCGGGCGCGCTGACGCGTACCTGCTCATGGTCGAGTTCGAGCTCGCGGCGCGGAGACCCGGGGCCGCCGCCGCGCTGCTCGCCGAGCTCGAGGCGCCGCCGGCCGAGCTCGTCGCGCGGGTCGAGGCGCTGCGGCGCGCGCTCGCCCACGACGCGGCGCGGCTCGAGCTGCTCGAGCGGGAGGTCGACGTCAACGCGAACGTCGGCACGCGGCGGCGCGTGTTCGCGTTCGCCTGCCTGTCGCTCGCGGCCTGGAACGGCGCCGCGGGCCTGCTCGACCTCGCCGACCTCTACCACGCGGAGTACCTCGAGTACGGCGGCCTCAACGTCGCGTCGCTCGTGTTCCTGGCGAGCGTGTGGTGGCGCTACGGCCGGGCCGAGCTGCGCAGCACCTTCAACCGCGTGTACAGCATGGCGTTCACGGCGACGGCCGGGTCGACGATGTTGATCTGGATCGGCCTCGGGCTCGCGGGCACGCCCTTCAAGTGGGCGCTCGCGCTCGCGAACGTCCCGCAGATCGTCGGCGCGGCGACGGTCGCGTTCGGCATCGACGCGCGCATGCGCTGGCTGCCGGTGCTGTACACGCTCACGGGCATGTTGGGGCTGCTGTGGCTCGAGGCCGTGTACCTGTGGGCGGCGCTGTCGTCGGTGATCGGGATGCTGCTCGTCGTGGCGGCGTGGCGACGCCCCCGCCCGGAGGTGGTGCGCAGCGTCGACGTCGGCGACGGGTGAGCGAGGCGCTGGCGACGGGCTGCGCGGCGAGGCCCGCGGGTCGTGAGGCCGCAGCGCCGCGAGCCTGCGCGCGCCGTCGTCCTCGCCGCCGTCGTCCTCGCCGCCGTCGTCCTCGCCGCCGTCGTCCCCGACGCGAGGCGATCGAGCGCGCGGGCACGTCGATCACGTCGATCATGTCGATCATGTCACCGCCGCTCGTTCTTGTTGCCCCGCGCGACGGCAATCGCTACCTCGATCGGCGCGCCGCCGGTGTGGCGGCTGTGAGCGCCGGGCGAGTCGGGCAGGTACCGTCGCCGCGTCGCCGTCACGCCCGGATCGGCGCGAGGCTGAGGAGCACGTTGCGAGCCTCGGCGGCGTCGATCGGCGACTCGAGCGCGTCGAAGGTCCGCAGCGGCGCGACGAGCAGCGCGCGCGCGCGCTGCCAGTCGCCGCGCGCTCCGGCCAGGCGCGCCTCGAGCACGGTGATGCGCTCGCGCACGAGGAAGCCGAACTCGCGGGCCATGCTGTCGGTCTCGACCTTCGCCGCGGCCTCGCGCGCGAGCGCGAGCTCGTGGGCGGCCCGCTCGAGGTCGCCGCGGACGAGGTAGTGCTCGGCGCGCGTGCGCCGGATGTTGGCGACGCGCTCGTCGTGGCCGAGCGCGGTCGCCAGCGCGAGCGCGCGCTCGAGGTCTCGCAGCGCCGCGCTCGCGTCGCCCAGCGCGTCGAGGATCCGCGCGCGCAGCTCGAGGCCGAACACGAGGCGCAGCTCGTCGAGCGCCTCGGCGTCACGGACGCTGCGCTCGACCCAGTCGCGCGCCGCGTCGTGCTGACCGCGGAGGAACGAGATCGTGGCCAGGTGAAAGCTCGCCGCCGCGACGCCGCGCGGGTCGCCGAGGTGCTCGTGGATCTCGAGCGCGCGTCGAAACGCGAGCTCGGCCTCGGCGAGCTCGCCGAGGCGGCGCAGCAGCGCGCCGGCGTCACACAGCGCCTTCGCCTGCCCGCGGAGCTTGCCGGAGGCGCGCGCGAGCGTGAGGCTGCGCTGCAGCAGCTCGAGCGCGCGCCTGGGCTCGCGCAGGCGCAGCGGGAGCGCGGCGGCGCGGTAGGTCTCGGCCATGCCGGTCCGGTCGCCGCAGCGCTCCATGGCCGCGAGCGCGTCCTGGTAGGCCTTGATCATCGCGTCGTAGCGACGTGACTCGAAGTACACGCCGCCGAGCGCGAGGTGGGCGCGCCCGAGCCCGCGCAGGCCGAACATCCCCTGCGCCTCGCAGCGCTCGACGGCGCGCCGCGCGTAGCTCTCGGCGTGCTCGAGCTGGCCCGCGAGCGCGCTCAGCCGGGAGAGCAGCGCGTAGGCCTCGGCGAGGTCGCGCGACGACCCCAGCGCGTCGAAGCGGCGCAGCGCCAGCTCGGCGCGCGCGCGCGCCGGCTCGAGCTCGCCGCGCAGCGCGTGGATCTCGGCGAGGCCGAGCGCGGCGTGCCCCTCGTGCTGGTGATCGGCGGCCTGCCGCGCGAACGACCGCGCCTCTTCGAAGCGATCGCGCGCCTCGTCGAGCGCGCCGCGATCGAGCTGGATGCGGCCGAGCGCGAGGATCAGGCGCGCGCGCTCGATCGCGTTGTGACAGCGCGTCGCGGCGTCGCGCGCCCGCGAGAGCTCGCGCGCGGCGGCGCCGAAGCGGCCCTGCGTCGCCAGCAGGCGCGCGTAGGCGACGAGCGCCTCGCCGCTCGGCGCGAGCGGACCGGCGCTGGCGGCCGCCGCGATCGCGTCGCGTGCTCGCAGCGCGGCGGCCTCGAGCTCGCCGCACTCGTGCGCTGTGCGCGAGAGCCCGAGCAACGCGAGCGCCGCGTCGCCGCCGTCGTCCAGATCCTCGGCGGTCTCGAGCGCGATCCGGTAGGCGCGCTCGGCCGCCTGCGTGTTGCCGAGCGCGTTCTGGGCCGTCCCGAGCTCGAGCGAGAGCAGCGTGATGGTCTTGCGGTCGGCGATCTCGCGGGCGGACTCCATGCCGCGCTCGGCCTCGGCGCGCGCCTGGGCCGGGTCACCCCAGCCGTTGTGCAGGCGCGCGAGGCCGAGGCGCGCGTGGCCCTGACCCCAGCGATCGCCGATCGTCTCCTTCTCCGCGAGCGCGAGCCTGAGGTGGTGCAGCGCCTGCTCTGGCGCGCCCTGCTCGACGCGCGCGAGCCCGAGGTTGATGTTCGCGGTCGAGTGCTCGACGCGGTCGCCGATCGCCGAGCACGCGGCGCGCCCGGCTTCGAAGGCCTCGATCGCGTCGGCGGCTCGACCTTGCTCGAGGAGCACGTTGCCCTGGGTGCGGTAGAGCGACGCGACGATCGCGGCGTCGGCCGGATCGTCGTCGGAGCGCCCCTGCACGCGCGAGAGGCCGCGCACGATCCAGGCGTCGGCCTCGGCGAAGCGGCCCGCGCGGCAGCACGCGAGCCCGGCCTGCGCCTCGAGCGAGCCGGTCATCTGCGGGTCGAGGTCGACGACGAGCGCGATCGCCTGCTCGCAGCGCTCGAGGCAGGCGTCGAAGCGGCGCCGCTCGCCGGCGACGCGCGCGAGCGCGCCGAGGACACGCGCGGCGTCCCGCGGCGACGCGACCGCGGCGCGCTCGAGCGCGTGCCAGGCCCGCAGCAGCGCGTCCTCGGCCGCGTCGTACTCCCCGCGCAGCAGCAGCGCGCGGCCGAGCCGCTCGTACAGGCTCGTCGCGCGGGCGAGCGCGGGCAGCTCGACGTCGGGATCGGCGGCGACGGCTGCGGTGATCGTGTCGAGCGCGTGCCGGTAGTGCGCGATCGCGTCGGCGGTCTCGTAGGTGGCGAGGCAGCGGTCGGCGGCGGCGATGAAGTAGGGCAGCGCGCGCAGCTCCTCCTCGGCCTGCTGCCAGTGATACGCGAGCGTCTCGGGCGCGAGGCTCGACTCGCCGTCGGCCTCGTAGACCTCGACGACCGCCTGGTGCAGCCGACGACGATCGCGGCGCAGCAGCGTGCCGTAGGCGACGTCGCGCGTGAGCGCGTGCTTGAAGGTGTAGGCGGGCGGGTCGTTGTCGGGGCGCCCGAACACGAGCTGACGGCGCTCGAGCTCCGCGAGCCCGCGGTCGAGCTCGGCCTCGTCGCCGAGCACCCGCGCGAGGATCGGGCGCGTGAAGGTGCGGCCGATGACCGCGGCGAGGCGGACCACGCGGCGCGCGGTCTCGGAGAGGCGATCGATGCGCGCGGCGATCAGCGACTCGAGCGAGGGCGGGAGGTCGTCGGGGTTGGGCGCGCGCACGAGCTCGTAGTGCGCCGCGCCGCTCTGCGGCCGCGCGAGCACGCCGACCTCGCGGAAGTGCTGGAGGATCTCCTCGACGTAGAACGGGTTGCCGCCGGCGCGGTCGATGACGACGCGCGCGACGGACTCGGACGCGGTCGCGCCCTCGTGGGCGAGCAGCGCGGCCACGAGCGCGCGCACGTCGTCGGGGCTGAGGTCGCCGAGCACGAGCTCGCGCACGGACGCCGGCGGCACGTAGCCGGGGCGGTACAGGAGCAGCAGCACCGCGCCGCGCAGCTTGGGCGCGAGGAACTCGATCAGCTGCCGGGTCGTCTCGTCCGCCCACTGCACGTCCTCGAGGATGTAGAGCTGCGGCGCGACGCGTGCCCGCGCCATGAGGTAGTTGCGGGCGGCGAGCACGTAGTTGGCGCGATCGAGCTCGGCGCCGCCCTGGGCCGCGTCCGCGCCGGCCTCGCGCGTCCCGAGCATGGCCTCGAGGTCATCGCAGTCGCGCTCGGAGAGGCCGAGGCGCCGCGCGTCGCGGCGGACGAGCACGCGCGAGAGCTCGCGCCCCCAGCCGCGCGAGAGCCCGATCGCCGAGCGGATGAGCTCGGCGAAGGGGCGGTGGTCGCCGCGGCCGACCGCGCGCACGCGGGCGCGGTGCACCGAGAGCCCGCTGGCGAGCGCGCGGCGCTCGACCTCCCAGCGCAGGCGGCTCTTGCCCATCCCGGCCTCGCCGCGCACGCCGACGGCCGCGCCCTCGCCGACCTGGGCCGCCTGCAGCGCGGCGACGATGGTCGCGAGCTCGGCGCGGCGGCCCGTGAACGGGGTCGTGACGCGCAGCGAGTCGGCCTTGACCTCGACGCCGACGAGGCGGTGGATCTGCTGCGGCGCGTGGCTGCCTTTTAGGACGTGCTCTCCGAGCGAGCGGCTCACGAGGCCGGTCAGCCGCTCGCGCAGCTCCTGGCTGATGACGACGTCGCCCCACTCGGCGAAGCTCGAGAGCCGCGCGGCCATGTTGACGACGTCGCCCATGACGTCGAAGCTGCAGCGGAACGGCGCGCCCGCCATGAAGCTCACGAGCACGCCCGCGTGCACGCCGGCGCGCCAGCGGATGTCCGGCGGCAGCTCGCGCCGCAGCTCCAGGGCCGTGAGCGCGGCGCGGCGCGGGTCGTCCTCGTGCGCCTGCGGCACGCCGAACATGCACAGCCAGCGCGTGCCGTCGCCCGTGACGTCGGACTTGAGCAGCACGCCGCCGTGGCGCTCGAGCGCGCGCTCGATCACGAGGAAGACCGCCTGCATGCGCCGCAGCGACCAGCCGCGCGTCTCGAGGAACAGGATGACCGCGCGCCGGTACTGCCCGCCGAAGCGCAGCGCCTCGTCGCGCAGCGCCGCGGGCAGGAAGGGCTGTACCTGGCGCGGCGCGAGCGTCGTCCACTGCGGCCCGACCGGCGCGCCCGCGCTGCTCTCGGCGCTGAGCCGCTGCGACGCCGCGGGCGAGACGAGGATCTGGCCGGCGCGCGCCTGCTGCTCGAGTCGCGCGAGCGCGCAGACCGACGGGCCGCAGGGGAGGTAGTGGCTGCGCTCGCGTGTCCCGAGGTACAGCTCGTGCACGCGGCCGTAGTGGATCGCCTGCGAGATCTCGAGCGCGACCGGGCCGACGCTCGTCTCGGCGTGCGGGCGCCGGGCGAACGCGACGCGCGTGCGCTCGGCCGCCGTGAGCGCGCGGCGGACCGCCGCGTGCCCGTGGAACAGCGTGAACAGCGAGTCGCCGCCGAAGCCGACGATGCTGCCGCCGAGGCGGCGGACCGCCTCGACGGCCGGCGCGAGCGCGCGGCGGATCAGCTGCTGGATCTCCTCCGCGCCGTCGCGCCCGCGCGCCTGCAGGCGCGAGGTCAGCGCGGTGAAGCCGGAGATGTCTGAGAGCAGCAGCGCGGCGACCTGCTGTTCGCTGCGCGGCGGCGTGATCGGGTCAGCGTTGAGCCGCGACGCGACGTGCGGGGGGAGCAGCGCGGACGGATCCGTCTGGGGAGGAAGCTTGGACACTGCGGCGTCTACGCGGGGGGTGCCGCTCCGGTCGTGGGCCCGCCGGGGGAGCGGGGAGTCAGGGTAATCGAGTTATCTATATAACATTGCTAAAAAGACAGGTCGTTGGCGGGGGCGCGCGGCGTGTTCGCGCGCCCGGCTCGGCCGCCGGTGGCGTCGACGCGATCGCGTCCTCGGGCGCGTGGGCGCCCTGGCGAGCGAGACGCGAGCCCCGCCGCTCAAGGGTCGCGCGCGTGCGCGGGCCCGCTTGACGCCGGGCTCGCGCGCTGACCTACGCGTCGACGCGGGCGACCGCCTCCTCGCGCGTCGTCGCGACGCCCGCCGCACCCGGGCCGAGCGCCGACGCCTGCGTCGCGACGGCGCGGGCGCCCGCGCGCGACGTCGTCGGCGCTGCACTCCCCGCGCCGCGGGGCGCCGTGACCTGGATTGACTAGCGCAGCCGGATCGCGCCCGACCACCACGGGTACCAGCCCTCGTGCTGCGTGCCGCCCTCGCCCCAGCCGATCCGGAACGCCTGCGCGGTCTGGGGTACGGGGTAGATCATCGCGCCCGGCGGCCACGGCGTCTCGCAGTCGAAGCACTGGAAGTTGACGCCCGCGTCGGCGTACGAGGTGACCGGGCCAGGCTCGTCCGGAGAGCCGAACGAGACGTCGCCCCAGCCCGAGTTATTGTAGGCGATCGCCCAGCTCGTCTGGATGAAGCTGCCGCCGTTGATGTCGGAGATGTAGCCCGGCGCGGAGAAGGCCTTGAGCACGTAGTCTTGCAGGTAGAACTCGTCGTACCCGGGCGGGAAGGGGATCGTGTAGTGGTAGGTGTGCGCGCCCGCGGTGTCCTGGGTGTACGGGCGGCACTCGGGGTCGATGCCCTCGGTCGGCGCCGCGACCTCGGCCGCGAGCGCGCCGCCGAGAATGTCGGCGCAGGCGATCGCGAGCGTGATCTCGGTCCAGCCGCCGCCGTCCGTCGTCATGTCGCAGAACGTCTCGAACGCCGGGATGGGGCCGTCCTGGTCGGGGTCGAGGGTGTACAGCCCGTCGCTCGCGTTGCCGTCGAAGTTGAGGATCGTCAGGCAGCTGTCGGGCACCGAGCAGTTCGTCAGGCAGCCGTCGGCGAGCTCGTCGTTGCCGTCGTCGCAGCTCTCGTCGCCGCCGTTGACCTCGCCGTCGCCGCAGTAGGGCGCGAGCGTGCAGTCGGGGTTGCAGCCGTCGTACACGCCGTCGTTGATGCCGTCGTCACAGGCCTCGGGCCCGTTGAGCTCGGCGTCGCCGCAGTAGGGCGCGAGGGACAGGCAGTCGCTGGCGCAGCCGCCGTACTCCCCGTCGTTGATGCCGTCGTCGCAGGCCTCGCCTTCATCGAGCTGGCCGTTGCCGCACAGATCGCCGTCACCGTCGCCGTCGCCGTCGCCGTCGCCGTCGCCGTCGCCGTCGCCGTCGCCGTCGCCGTCGCCGTCGCCGTCGCCGTCGCCGTCGCCGTCGCCGTCACCGTCGCCGTCGCCGTCGCCGTCGCCGTCGCCGACCATGGTGGTGCCGGTCATGCCGTCGGTGCCCGAGTTGTCCGTGTCGGTGGCGCTGTTGGTCGCGGGCCCGGCCGAGGTCGGGTCCTCGGTCGCGTCGGTGCCCGCGGTGCTCGCCTCGGTCTCGGTGCCCGTCGCGTCTGAGCTGTCGCCGTCGCTGTCGCCGCAGGCGAGCAGCAGCGAGAGCGCGAGCAGGCCGCGGCCCGCAGTGATCCCCAGCCCGCGCGCGGGCTTCGCCGTCTCGTGAATCGTCATGCCAGTGCTCCAGTCCCGCGCGGGCGCGCGGGCGCCATGATGTTTACATGTCTAAAGAGACATCTGTAGATCGAGCGCGCCGCGGCGAAACGCCTCAGCCGCGCGCGGGGTGGCGCCGAAGGCCTCAGGCGGTCGGGCGCGGGCGCCGGCGGAGCAGCCGGAGGAGCGCGCGTCGGTGAAACTCGCGGTGCAGCTGGGCGAGCTGGCGGCCGGCCTTTCGCAGCTCGCGGCGCTCATGGTGCAGCAGCCAGCCCGGCGCCTCCCACCCGCGAGGGTCCTCGCGCCAGAGCGCGGCGGCGATCATCACCGGGAGATCGCTGAACACGTAGGAGGTGATCAGCGGGGGCGTGAACTCGGGCGGCAGCGTGCGCGCGCCGGGGCTGAGCCCCTTGATCCCGAGCGCGGCCAGGGCCTGGGCGCGCTCGCCTTCGTCGGGCGCCCCGAGGCGCTCCAGCAGCTGGTTCGTCGGCTGCGCGCGCTGCTGGTAGGCGCGCGCGAGGTTGCGGAGGTAGGTGTGCGGGCGGGCGGCGAGCTCGGTGATCCTGGCCGGGTCGACGGGCTCGCCGACCACGATGAGGTTGTGCAGCGCGAGGTGGTTGACGGCGTCGTCGGGGTAGGCGAGACAGCGCCGGAGCAGCGGCCGCGCGCCTCCCCGCGCGCGCTCCAGCGCGATCCGGAGAGCGCGCTGAAGCCTCCACGGGGGGCTCGCGTCGGCGGTCGCGTCGGCGTCCTCGCGCGCCATCCGAGCGGGCTCGTCGATCCACACCAGCGCGGTCGCGCCGTGCAGCAGCACCTCCTCGTGGGGCGAGTCGGCGAGCTCGCAGAGCCGCGCGACCGCCTCGGCCGCGCTCGCGGGGCCCGTGAACGCGTGGTCGAGCAGGACGTCGCTGACCCGGCGATAAAACGCCATGTCGGGGGGCTGCTCGCGGCGCGCCGCGAGGGCGTCCGGGAGCGCCGCGAGCACGCGGCGCGTGAGCCCTCGGCGCGCGGCGGTCGCGGGTGCGCGCGCCGAGCTCGCGCGCGAGCTGGCGCAGGCGCGCGCGCGTCATCGTCCTGTAGAACTGCGGGGCCATCGCGGCGGCGTCGCAGTGTACCGCGGCCGCCGGCCAGGTGGCTCGCGGGACCTGTCCTTCTCGACAAGGCGCCCGCCGGCGCCGTCTCAGTCGCGCGGCGACGCGACGGTGACCTCGAGCGGCACGCCGAGCGCGGTGAGCTCGGCGTGATGCTCGACGCGCCAGCGCGCAGGCGCGCGAGCCGGCGCGCGAGCGCGAGCGGGCGGCAGCCGCCGAAGCGAGCCGGCGCGCGCGAGACGATCGCCGCCCACGCGCGGGCGATCGCGCGGCTGACCGGGCCGACGCCGCGCCCGAGGTTGGCGACGCACAGGCGCCCGCCCGGGCGGACGAGCACGCGGTGCGCCTCGTCGAGCAGCTGGTCGATCGCGGCGGCGGGCAGGAGGTCGAGCACGTAGGTGGCGAGCACCCGGTCGCACGACCGATCAGCGCAGGGCAGCGTCGGCGCGCCGCCAGTGCGGGTCACCGCCGCGCGATCGGACCACGGGGCCAGGCGCGCGCGCGTGAGCGCGACCATGGTCTCGCTGACGTCGACGCCGCGGTAGCGCGCGCGCGCGGGCAGGCGCGTCCGCAGCAGGCGCTCGGCGAGCCGGCCGGTCCCGCAGCCGAATTCGATCACGTCCTCGGCCTCCGAGAGCGCGCTCGCGTCGAGCAGCGCCGCGATCCCGGCGTCCTCGAACACGCGCGTCGCGTCGTGCCACGCGCCCAGGCGGTCGTAGAACGCCCGCGCCTCGTCGGGGCTGATCCCGCCGGCGTCCTCGGCCCGCGCGCGTCGCTCGTCGTCCATCGGCCCAGGAGTATCACGCGCGCGCCCCCGCGCTGTGCGACAATCGGCGCATGGACTGGAAGCTCGCGTCGTTCCGAAGCTCGCTCATGCTCGCGATGGGCCTCGTCGCCTGCGGGCCGGGCACCAAGACCAGCGACACGCAGGAGACCGACACGGGCGGGCCGCCGGCGGTGTGCGACGACGCGAAGCCGATCATGCAGGTGGGCGCGCCGGACGTGGCGACGGGCTGGGTCGTGTGCGCGAACGGGACGATCCACCGCGACGCGCCGGCGGAGTGCGTCGACCCGACGCCGTCGGGCACGGCCTGCGACATCGAGGGCCAGGACTGCATGGTCGACGCAGACTGCGACGCCCGCGAGCACGGGCGCTGCGTGTACCTGCCCAGCATGATCGAGCCCATCTGCGGGTGCGTGTACGGCTGCACGAGCGACGCCGACTGCCCGGGCGGGACGATCTGCGCGTGCGCGGGCGAGACCACGCTGTCGAACTACCCCGGCGCGTCGCGCTGCATCCCCGCGGAGTGCACGCTCTCGGACGACTGCGGCGGCCAGCTGTGCGCGATCGGGTCGCTGCAGGACGGCTGCGGCGCGAACTACGAGGCGAGCTGCACGACGCCGACGGACACCTGTCACGCCGACGCCGACTGCGACGTCGACTGCCACCCCGAGGGCGCGAACGGGCAGTGGGAGTGCGTCGACCTGTGCTGCTGCGGGCGCCCGTTCGTGGTCGCGGGCGAGGCCCGCGTGGCCGGGCTGCGCGCGCGTGGTGACTGGCTAATAGGACATGTTTCGAGAGACCTCATGGAGCTCTCCCGGGCCGCGCGCCGGCGCCTGGTCACGCGCTGGGGCGACGCGGCCCGCATGGAGCACGCGTCGATCGCCGCGTTCGCGCGCTTCTCGTTGCAGCTGCTCGCCCGCGGCGCGCCGCCGGAGCTGCTGCGCGACGCGAGCCGGGCGACGCGGGACGAGGTCGACCACGCGCGCCGCTGCTTCGCGCTGCTGTCGGCCTACGCCGGCGGGCCCGCGCAGGGCCCGGCGGCGCTCGACGTCGTGGGCGTCGGCGCGGCGCTGGGCGCGAGGGAGCGCGCGCTCGTCGAGGTGGTGTTCGAGGCCTGCGTGGGCGAGACGCTCGCGGCGGTCGAGGCGGCCGCGGCCCTCCGCGTCGCGCGGGCGCCCGCGGTCCGCGAGGCGCTCGCGACCATCGCCCGCGACGAGCTGCGCCACGCGGCGCCCGGCTGGCGGACGCTGCGCTGGGCGCTGCGACGCGAGCCGGAGGCGCGCGATCGGGTGGCGCGCGCGTTCGCGGACGCGATCGCGGAGGCGCGGGCCGAGCTCGCGCGCGCGCCCGTGCACGAGGAGCCCGACTGCGAGGCGCACGGCCTGCTCGACGAGCGCGCGCGCCGTGAGCTGCTCGCGGCGGCGCTGCGCGACGTGGTGACGCCCTGCGCGCGCGCGCTCCTGGACGCAGCTCACGGCGAGGGCGCGCGCGCTCCGGTATAACCACCGACATGCGCACACGTACCCTCGCTCCATCCGCGCTGCTGTGGGCGCTCGTCCTCGGCGTCGCGCTCCCCGGCTGCAAGAAGTCTTCCGAGACAGCTCCGCCCGACGACGAGGCCGCCGCCGCCGAGGCCGGGGGCGAGGAGGACGCCGACGAGGACAGCGGCGCCGAGCCGCTCTCCTTCGAGGACTTCCAGGAGACCGCCGACTACCGCACGCACACGGTGCTCGACTGCTACACGACGCAGTTCGCGGACAAGAAGGACGCCAAGACCGGCAAGCTGATGGTCCACATCACGGTGGCCGGCGACGGCGCGGTGTCGCGCGCCGAGATCGACCCCAACGGCGACCTCAAGGACGAGACCCTCGAGACCTGCGCGTTGGAGCAGATCAAGTCGTGGAAGTTCGACGCCACGGGCGCGTCGAAGGAGGTCGTGCACCCCTTCACCTTCGACCTCCGCCCGGGCGAGCTGCTCAAGTAACGCCGCCGCGAGACCTGCCGCGAGGGCCTCACGCGGGACGTCGTCGCCTGCGCGCGAGCAGGAGGAGCCACGCGAGCGCGCCGGCGCCGGCGCCGGCGCCTTCGTGCCCGCGCGCTCGACAGCCGCAGCCCTCGCCCTCCTCCATGGTCCCCGAGTCCGTGCCGGCGCCGGTGGTGTCACCGCTCCCGTCGTCGGTCGTCGTCAGCGTCTCGCCGGCGCCGGTGGACGCGGTGTCGTCGCCGGTCGCCGGGCCCTCGGTGGTCTCGGGTTCGCCGGTGGTCTGCGGCTCGCCCGTGGTCTCGGGCTCATCCGGGCATCGCAGCGCGCGCTCGGCCTCGACGCGCGGCGGCTCGTTGGTGATGATCTCGTCGACGTCTGCGTCGAACATCGCCGCGATCTCGCCGGGGTCGTCGACCGTCCACGTGTTGACCTCGAGGCCCGCGGCGTGGATGTCGGCGACGATCGCCGCGTTGATGGCGTCCTTGCCGAGGTTGACCGCCTGCAGCTCCGCGTCCACGGCGAGCTGCAGGAGGTCGGCCGTGAGCGCGAGGTGCCCGAGGTAGATCTCGGGGTCCTGGGCGCGCGCCGCCTGCAGCAGCATGAAGTCGAACGAGCTGAGCGCCACCGCGCGATCGTGCGGGTCGCCGTCGAGCGCCGCGAGCACGGTCGCGGCGAACTCCTCGCGGCTGAGCTCGGGGCACGGGCCGCCGCCGTCGAACTTGAGCTCGACGTTGAGGTCGAGCGCGACCTGATCGACGACCTCGGCGAGCGTCGGGATCGTGATCCCCTGACCGGCCATCGGCGTGCCCGCGCCGGCGTCGAGCGCCTGCAGCTCGGCGACGGTGAAGCTCGAGACGCAGCCCTCGCCGTCGGTGGTCTCGTCGACCGAGGCGTCGTGCATGAGCACGGGCACGCCGTCGGACGAGATCCGCACGTCGAACTCGACCCTGGTCGCGCCCTCCGCCGCCGCCTGCAGCAGCGAGGGGATCGTGTTCTCGGGGTAGGGGTTATTGGCGTTGGAGGTGCCGGTGCCGCGGTGGCCCGAGTTGCGCGGGCGGCCGTCGAGGCAGTCGGCGCGGGCGGGCGCGGACGCGGCGAGCAGCGGCGGTACCAGTAGCGGTGGCAGTAGCAGTGGCAGTAGCAGCGGGAGCCGCAGCGCGAGCGCGGCGAGGCGAGGCGAAGGGACGAGGGGGCGCGCGATCGACATGGCGCGCGGACGATACCAGCTCGCCGCGGCGCCGGCCCGCGCGCGCGGCGAGGTCCCGCGTCGTCGCGGCCGGCGTCACGCGGGCGTCTGCGCGGTCACGGGCAGACGCAGTCGCGCGACGCAGCCGGGGCCGTCGTCGTGGTTGCGCAGCGTCAGCTCGCCGCCGTGGCCCTCGGCGATCTGGCGCGCGAGCACGAGGCCGATGCCGCTGCCCCCGGGCTTGGTCGTGAAGAAGGGGACGAACAGGTTCGCGGTCCTGGCGAGGCCGGGGCCGCGGTCGCGGATCGAGAACTCGAGCTCGTCGCCGTCGCGTCGCCACGCGAGCGTGATCGCCTGCGGCGGCTCGTTTGGTGACGGCCGCTCGGGGCTCACGCTCGCGTCGGCGGCGTTGCGCAGGAGGTTGAGCAGCGCCTGCTCGAGCTGATCCGGATCGGCGGTGATCGTGAGCTCCTCGGGTCCGCGCAGCTCGATCGGGGCGCGCGTCTCGAGCCCGGCGAGCCGCCGGACCCACGGCGCGACTTCGAAGGGGCGCGGGCGCGGCGGGGGCAGGCGCGCGAGCCGGGCGTACTCCCCCATGAACCGGCGCAGCCCGTCGGCCCGGCGCGCGATGACGTCGAGCCCCTCGCGCACGTCCTCATCCCAGTCGGGCGCACGCGGCTCGCGCTCGGCCTGGCGTCCGAGGCTGCGCGCGATCGAGTGGATCGGCGTGAGCGAGTTGTTGATCTCGTGGCTGAGCACGCGGATGAGGCGGCGGTGGGCGAGGCGCTCCTCCTCCCGCAGCGCGCGGCTGAGGTCGGAGAGCACGAGCAGCTGGTGGGGGCGCCCGCCCTGGCGGAAGTCGCTGCGGCGCACGGCCCAGCGCCGCTCGCCCGGCGCGGCGCCGTGCTCGAGCGCGCCGGGGAAGCGCGCGACGATGACGTGCACCGGCGGGCACTCGAGGCAGGGCAGGAGCCCGAGCTCGGCGGCGGGCAGGCCGAGCAGGCGCTCCGCCGGGCGCGCGAGCAGGCGCGCGCCCGCTTGGTTGACCAGCTGCAGCTGACCGCGCTGATCGAAGGTGAAGACCGCGACGTTGATCTCGGCCATGACCTCGCGCAGCAGCGCGGTCGCCTCGAGCGCGCCGAGCCGCTGCTCGCGGAGGATCGACGCGAGCTCGTTGAGCTCGTGCAGCGCGAGCCCGAGGTCGTCGTCGACCCGGGCCCCGCGCGCGCGCAGGGAGTAGTCGCCGCGCCGCAGGCCGCCGAGCAGGTTGGCGAGCGTGCGCAGCGGCCTCGCGATCTCCTCGCGCAGCGCGAGCAGGGCGAACGCGAAGCAGGCGAGCACGAGCGCGCTCGCGGTGACGCGCAGCTTGGGCGAGAGCGCGGCCGCGTCGCCCGCGCGAGCGCGCCGCGCCACAGCAGCAGCAGCGCGCACAGCAGCGCGCGGGCCGGCGGCGAGCAGCGCGAGCAGCAGCGCGCGGGCGCCGTGACGCAGCCCGGGCCGCGCGCCCGGGGCCGACGGCGCGCGCTCGCGGTCGCGATCGATGATGTCTGAAGAGACAGAACTTCGGGCGCGCGGCTCGCTCACGGCGCCCCCGAGAGCCCGTGCCGCTGCAGCCGCCGGTAGAGCGCGCTGCGGCTGAGCCCGAGGCGCTCCGCGGCCTGGCTGACGTTGCCCTCGCAGCGCCGCAGCGCGCGCTCGATGACGTGACGCTCAACCTCCTCGAGGGACATGTCCTCGAGCGCCGAGAGCCCGGGCTGGGCGCCGCGCGCCGCGGCGCGCTCGCGCAGCCCGAGCTCGCGGGCCTCGATCAGCGCGCCCTGGCACATCAGCACCGCGCGCTCGAGCACGTGCTCGAGCTCCCGCACGTTGCCGGGCCACGGGTGGCGCGCGAGCGCGTCCTGGGCCGCCGGCGTGAGCCCGCGGATCGCCTTGTCCTTGCCGTAGCGGCGCAGCAGCCGGGCGAGGAAGTGCTCGCTCAGCGCGGCGATGTCCTCGGCGCGCTCGCGCAGCGGCGGCAGCCGCAGCTCGACCGTGTTGAGGCGGTACAGCAGGTCCTCGCGGAACGCCCCGCGCGCGACCTCGGCGGCGAGGTTGGCGTTGGTCGCCGCGAGCACGCGGACGTCGGCCCGGCGCACGCGCGAGGAGCCGACGGGGCGGAACTCGCCGGTCTGCAGCACGCGCAGCAGCTTGGCCTGCTGGCCTAAAGGCATGTTCGCGATCTCGTCGAGGAACAGCGTGCCGCCGTCGGCGAGCTCGAAGCAGCCCACGCGCATCGACCTCGCGTCCGTGAACGCGCCCTTGACGTGCCCGAACAGCTCGCTCTCGAACACGCCGTCGGGCAGCCCGCCGGCGTTGACGGTGACCAGCGGCTGCTCGGCGCGCTCCGAGGCCGCGTGCAGGTGGTGGGCGACGACCTCCTTGCCGGTGCCGTGCTCGCCGGTGATCAGCACGCTCGCGGTCGACGGCCCGACGCGCGCGATGAGCTCGAGCACCGGCTGCATGGCGCGCGCGGACGCGATCAGCGGCGGCGCGCGTCGGCGCCGGAGCAGCGCGTTGTGCTGCTCGAGCCGCCGGCTGCGGCGCAGCGCGAGGCACAGCTCGACCTGCGTCTGCAGCTGCGCGAGCAGGCGCTCGTTGTCCCAGGGCTTGGCGATGTAGTCCCGCGCGCCGCGGCGCATGGCCTCGACCGCGCCGTCGACCGAGCTCCACGCGGTCATCACCATCACCGGGAGCGTCGGGTCGAGCGCGCGCAGCTCGTTGAGCAGGTCGAGGCCCTCGTCGCCCGAGGTCGTGTCGCGCGAGTAATTGAGATCGATCAGCGTCGCCTCGAACTCGCCGTCCTGCACGGCCGCGCGCACGCCCGCGGGCGAGGTCGCGGTCACGACCTCGTAGCCCTCGCCCTTGAGCAGCAGGCGCAGCGCGGTCAGGACGTCGCGCTGATCGTCGGCGACCAGCACCCGCGGGCGCGAGGGCCGGGCGCGGGCGTGCGCGGGGGCGGGCTCAGGTGCGCTGGGAGGCATTGGCGTCGAGACCTGGCGAGTGTAGACGGCGGCTCGAGAGTTCGCATACGCGCCGCAGGGTCCACGAACGCGGGCTGCGGGCCCCCGCGCGTGACTGTCCGGATCTGGGATCACGCGATCCCAGACTCGGTCACCGGCGCGCGGTCACCTCTGGCGCGCGGCTGCGTAGAGCCGATCGCCGGCGGGGCATGGATCTTGCGTTCTTCGTCCGGCGCGACGTCGCGGACGAGGTCGCGGGAGGAGACGCGCGTGCGCGGAGCGACAGACAGCACAGCGACGGGCCGCGGCGCGGCCGAGCACGGTCACCGCCAGGGGCACCCGCGCGCGCCGATCATCGCGCTGCGCGGCGTCGAGAAAGTGTTCTACTCGGCCGAGCTCGAGACCCACGCGCTCATCGACGTCCATCTCGAGATCCAGGCCGGCGAGTTCGTCTCGATCGCCGGGCCGTCGGGCTCGGGCAAGACCACGCTGCTGTCGATCCTCGGGCTGCTCGACGCGCCGACGCGGGGCGAGTACTGGCTCGCCGGGCGCGCGGTCGCCCAGCTCGACGCGCGGGCCCGCGCGCGGACGCGCGCGCGCGAGCTGGGCTTCATCTTCCAGAGCTTCAACCTCATCGGCGAGCTCGACGTCTTCGAGAACATCGAGCTCCCGCTGGTCTACGCCGGCGTGCCCGCCCGCGAGCGGCGGGCGCGGGTCGCCCGGGCGCTCGAGCGCATCGAGATGTCGCACCGCGCCCGCCACCGGCCGAGCCAGCTCTCGGGCGGGCAGCAGCAGCGCGTCGCGGTCGCGCGCGCGATCGTCGGGGAGCCGCGGGTGATCCTCGCCGACGAGCCCACCGGCAACCTCGACTCGGGCAACGGCGAGGCCGTCATGGCGCTCCTGCGCGAGCTGCATCGCGGCGGCGCGACGATCTGCATGGTCACGCACAACCCCCGCTACGCGCGCTACGCCGAGCGCAGCGTCGGCCTGTTCGACGGGCGCGTCGCGCTCGCGCGCGGCGGCAACCCAGAACACGGTTTGCCGGATAGGGGCCCAGGGAGCGGCGGAGGAACCGGCGGAGGAACCGGCGGAGGAACCGGCGGAGGAACCGGCGGAGGAACCGGCGGAGCGCAGGGGACAGCGGCGGCGTAATGGGCGGGATCACGCGAGACCTTCGCTTCGGCCTGCGGGCGCTCGCGCGGGCGCCCGGCTTCGCCGTGGTCGCGATCGTCTCGCTCGCGCTGGCGATCGGCGCGAGCACGGCCGTGTTCTCGCTCGTCCACGCGATCCTGCTGCGGCCCGTGCCCGCGCGTGCGCCCGGCGAGCTCGTGCGCGTGTTCACCGAGGACCCGGAGAACCCCGGGCACCTGCCGCTGTCGCACCTCAACGCGCGCGAGCTCGGCGACGCCGACGGGCTGCTCACCGGGCTGGCTGAGGGCGCGTACGTCGTCGTCGACCTGGCGATCGAGACACCTGGCAGCGAGGCGGGCGGCGAGGCGGGCGACGACGCGTCCTCGCCCGGGGCGCGCGTCACGGGCCTGCTCGTCAGCGACGAGTTCTTCCCGCTGCTCGACATCACGCCGGCGCTCGGCGCCCTCCCGCGGCCCGACGCGTCCACGCCCGAGCTGCTGATCGGCTACGACTACTGGCGGGGCGCGCTCGCCAGCGACCCCGCGATCCTCGGCCGGCGCGCGCGCGTCAACGGTCACGACGCGGTGGTCGTCGGCGTCGCGCCGCCGCGCTTCAACGGCGCCGCGCGCGGGCGCGCGAACGCGCTGTACCTGCCCTGGTCGATGGCGCAGGTCACCCTCAGCGAGCCGCGCTGGCTCGCAGCGGCGCATGCTCGCGTTCTACACGGTCGGGCGCCTGGCGCCCGGGCCACGCGCCGCGGTCGAGCGCCGGCTGCGGGCGCGCGCGGCCGAGCTCGCCGCGCGCTACCCCGACGACAACGCCGGCCGCAGCGTCGTCGTCGTGCCGCTCGCCGAGGCGCTGCTCGACCCGAGCGCGCGCGACTCGGTCGTGCGCGCCGCGATCGCGCTGATGCTCGTCGCCGGCCTGATCCTGCTGGTCGCGATCGCCAACGTCGCCGGGCTCATGCTCGCGCGCGCGACCGCCCGGCGCGGCGAGATCGCGATGCGTCGCGTGCTCGGGGCCGACACGCCGCGGCTCGTCCGTCAGCTGCTGACCGAGTCGCTGCTGCTCGCGGCGATCAGCGGCGTCGTCGGGGTGATCGCCGCGCTGTGGATCCGCGACCTCGCCTGGTCCCTGCGCCCGCCCGGGGCGCTCTTCGACGACGTCGACGTAAGCCTCGACCCCGGCGTGCTGCTGTTCACGCTCGTGATCACGACGATCGCAGGGCTGCTCTGCGGCCTCGCGCCGGCGCTGCGGGTCCGCGGCGAGAGCCTCGCGGGCACGCTCCGGGAGAGCGCGCGGGGCGGGGGCGGGGGCGGCGGGCTGCGGCTGCGGGCGCTGCTCGTGGTCCTGCAGCTCGCGCTCTCGCTCGTCGCGCTCTCCGGCGCGGGCCTGCTGCTGCGCAGCCTGCAGCGCGCGGCGGCCGAGGGCGCCCGCGTCACGATCCAGCCGGTCGCGCTCATCGACGTCGAGGCGCGCCCGACGTCGACGGCGTCGGGCGAGGAGCGGGCGGCGTCGGTCGTCGCGGGGGCGCGCGCGCTGCTGGAAGCGGCCGAGGCCGCGCCCGAGGTCGCGCGCGCGGCCGTGTCCCAGGCGGCGCCGCTGACCGGCGGCGCGATGATGCGCACCACGTCGATCGACCGAGGCCGCGACGGCGGTAGCGAGGACGAGGGCGACGGCGACGGCGATAGCGACGGCGATAGCGACGGCGAAGGCGACGGCGACGGCGAGGGCGACGGCGTGTTGACCGACACCAACGTCGTCTCGCCCGCCTACTTCGACGTCGTCGGGATCTCGGTGGTCCGCGGGCGCGGCTTCACGGACGCCGATGATCTGCGCGGCGCGCCGGTCGCGATCATCAGCGAGGCCATGGCGGCGCGCCGCTTCCACGGGCAGGACCCGGTCGGTCAGCGCCTGCGTTTCAAGAAGATCCGCAGCCCCGTCGAGATCGTCGGGGTCGCCCGCGACGCGAAGTGGCGGACCGTCACCGAGGACCCGCGCGCGCTCATCTACCTGCCCCACGGGCAATGGCCGGTCACGCGCTACTCCGTGCTCGCGCGCGCGGCCCCGGGCGCCGACGTCGAGCGCGGCCTGGGCCGCGCGCTCGCGCGGCCGGCTCCCGACGTCTTCGTCCACGACCTTCGCTCGCTCTCGCGGCTGGTCGAGCGCTCGCTCGCGCCGCTGCGCGTGGGCGCCTCGATCGTGACGGGGCTCGGCGCGCTCGCGCTGCTGCTGGCCGCGCTCGGGCTCTACGGGCTGATGTCGATCTCGGTCCGCCAGCGCACCCGCGAGCTCGGGATCCGCATGGCGCTCGGCGCCCAGCCGCGCGCGCTGCTGCGCGGCGAGCTCGCGCGCGGCATGGGGCTCGTGGGCCTCGGCGTCGCGCTCGGGCTCGCCGTCAGCCTCGCGCTCGGCTCGCTGGTCGAGGGGCTGCTGTTTGAAGTCGGCGGCCGCGATCCGCTCGCGCTCGCCGGGGCCGCGCTCGCGCTCGCGCTCGTCGCCGGCGTAGCGACCTACCTGCCCGCGCGGCGAGCCACGCGGATCGATCCCAACGTCGCGCTGCGCGAGGAGTGATATGCCCAGGAAACCATGTACACCGCGCCGCCGTCGCCCGAGCCTGCCCGCGCTGGCGCTGCTCGGCGCGCTCGCGGGCGCGGCCCTCGGCGGGGTCCTCGCGCGGTCGCCCGCGCACCTCGTCTGCGTCGACGTGACGCCGAGCGTCGAGCTCGCGTTGCCCTGGGCGCTCGGCGTGTTGGTCACGCTGGTCCTCGCGAGCGCGCGCTGAGGGGTCGGGTCCGCAGCCGCGGGCGAACTCCTCACCGCGGAGGCCGGCGGCGACTTCCTCGAGGTGTTCGGAGGCCCGTTCGACGCGAAGGAGCGCGCGCTGCTGCAGCGCGTCGCCGAGCAGCTGGGCGAGCGCGCGGTGCGGTGGTTGCGGGCGAGCTGCGCGAAGCGATCGTCGGGCGCGCGTACGCGCGGGTGCGCGGGCGCGTCGCATGTCGCGGGCGCGTCGCCCGTCGCGGGCGCCCTGGGCGTGCAGGCGCGTGATATGGTGCCTCTTGGGGCGAGCGACGCGCGGCCGCGGCGCGCCGGTCGAGACGCTCGCGCGTCGCCTCGCGCGCGGAGGAAGTAGATGCCGGTTCAAGACTCGGGGGCGGGCGGGAAGTCAGAGCACGCGCGGCGCTACGACGAGCGCACCCGCGGGCTGCTCGAGCGCGCGCGCGCACGCGAGGCGCAGGGAGATGTCGCCGAGGCCATCCGAATGTACGAGAAGGCCGCGCGCCTCTACGTCTCCCGGGCCGAGCCGCTCAAGGGCGCCGCGCTGCTGCGCAAGGTCCACGAGCTCGACCCGCGCAACCTCGACGTGCTGTGGCGGAGCGCGGAGCTGCTCGCCGCCGGCGGGCGCTCGGCGGACGCCTTCGAGGTCTACACGATCATCGCGCAGGCGGCCGAGCGCGCCGCGGAGACGCGCAGCCTGCTCGCGGTGCACGAGCGGATGCTCGCGCTGCGGCCCAACGCCGACGACATCCGCCTGCGCCTCGCGGAGCTGTTCGCAAGCGCCGGGCACACCAAGAAAGCGGTCGCGCACCTGCGCTCGGGCGCGTCGATCCTCCTGGCCGAGCGCCGCTACGCCGAGTTCCTGCGCGTCGGGGAGCGGCTGCTCGCGCTCGACGGCCGCGATCGCGCGATGCTCCGCTCGATGGCCTGGGTGCAGCTCTCGCGCGGCGACACCCGCGGCGCCGTGCTGCGGATCTACAGCCTGCTCCGCGTCGAGCCCGGCGACGCGCTGGCGCTCGAGCTGCTCGGCGAGGCGCTGATCGCCCTGGGCAAGCCCGAGAAGGCGCTGACCGTGGCCCTCGAGAGCGCGCGCGTGCAGCAGCAGCGCTCGATCGAGGACCGCCGCAGCGCCGCCCGGCTCCTGCGCCGCGTGCTCGACGTCTCGCCGGACGAGCACGAGGCGGCGACGCTGATCCTGGTCGCGATCGAGCAGGACATCGCGCGCGCGCTCGAGGCCGAGGCGCTCGCCGAGGAGGCGCCCGCGGAGGACGATGCGGACGAGCCCGCGGGCTCCGGGAAGACGCCGCGCAAGACGCTGCTGTACGGGGACGCGCCCCCGAGCGCGTCTACGGCCCCGCGACGCTTCGCGCGTCGTCGTCGCGACAACCCGGCGCACGCGCGGCTCCTCGAGGAGGCGCGCGTGTTCGCCGGCTACCGCATGCTGCAGCACGCGCTCTCGCACGTCGACGCGCTGCTCTCGCAGGCGCCGACGCACGTTGAGGCGCTGCTGCTGCGCAGCGAGCTGCTCGATCGACTCGGGCGCAGCGAGGAGGCCGCCGCCGCGCGCCTGCGCGCGGATCGGATCGCCACCGCCGCCGAGGCGTCGCGCGCGAGCGGCGAGGACGAACACGCGGAGGAGCGCGGGGAGGAGCGCGGGGAGGAGCGCGGGGAGGAGCGCGGGGAGGAGCGCGACGCGGGCGAGCGCGAGGGCGAGCGCGAGGGCGAGCGCGCGGCGACGGACGACCTCCGCGAGGACTCGCTCGTCGCCCGGCTCAACCTGAACCTCGACGCGAGCGCGGGCCCGAGGCTCAGCACCAAGCTCGAGCCGGTGCAGCTCCCGGAGCCCGAGGCGAACCTCTTGCCCTCGCTGCTGCCGCGGCTGCTGCAGAAGCTGCTGCCCGTCGAGGCGGGCGCGGAGCCCCATCACGGGCAGCCTGCCCCGGCGGCCAGCGGCGCGCGCGAGCCCTCCGCGCCGTCGTCACCTGTACCAGAGGGCACCCCGAAGTTCGCGCCGCCCCGCGCCTCGAGCCCGGACGAGCCGACGCGCTAGCGGTCGCCGACGCGCGGCGAGCGGGCTACCATCGTCGCCCGTGCTCGCCCCGATCCCGCCCGCGCGTCGCCTCGCCATGCGCAGCGGGCTCGCCCGCCCGCCGCTGTTCACGGTCGGCTGGCACGACGCGATCTTCGAGCACTACCGCGTGCTCGACGAGGACGCGCTGCGCTCGCGCTTGCCGACGGGGGTCGAGCTCGATCACCACGAGGGCGCCGCCTACCTCAGCGTGGTCTCCTTTCGCATGCACGACATGCGCCTGCGCGGGCGCTGGCGCCTGCCCGTCGCGCACACCTACCCGCAGATCAACGTCCGCGTCTACGCGCGCGCGGGCGACCGCGCGGGCGTGTTCTTCCTGCGCAACCTCGTCTCGAGCCGTATCGCCACGACCTTCGGTCGCTGGCTCTACGGCATGCCGTACCGGTACCAGCGCGTCGAGCTCGGCGACGGGGACGCGGGTCCGTGGTGTCGCGCGCGCCTCGGGCCCGCGCTGCGCCACGCCGTCGCCGGGATCCGCGGGCCGCGGCTCACCGGGCACGAGCACGACCCCGACTCGCTGCTGTTCTTCCTGGTCGAGCGCTACCCGCTGTACAGCCGGCGCGGCGCCGCGAGCTACGAGGCCCAGATGCTGCATCCGCCGTGGGCGCTGCACCAGCTCGAGGTCGTCGAGCGCACGCACGCGATCCTCGAGCAGCTCGGGCTGCGCGGCGCCGTGGAGCCGCTCGACGCGGTGCACTGCTCGCCCGGCGTCGACGTGCTGATCTGGCCGGCCGTACCGCTCGGGCGCATGCCCGCGCTCGTCGCCAGCGAGTCGCTCTTCGCCGCGCGCGCGCCTGGCTAGCACGCGAACAACGAGTGTCGCGGACACGTCGCGCGACGCCAGGGGACCCGGGGCGCCTGGCCTCGGGCTCATCGAGACGAGCTCGGCGGTCGCAGCAGCGCGCGCCCGGCCGCGCCCAGCGCGAGCGCGAGCGCGGCGGCGAGCAGTCCGGCCGGGAGGTCCACGCGCGGCCGCGGAGAGAGGATGACCTGAAGGTCATGTCTCGGCGTGAGCAGCCCGTCGAGCGCGCAGCTGAGCGCCGCGATCGCGACCAGCAGCGCGAGCGCCGAGGCGAGCAGCAGCAGCGCCCCAAACGCGACCCGCAGCCCGCGGCGGGCGCGGGCGGCGAGCGGCGCGCGGATCGATTCGGACATGGTTGAACGAGCAGGCTGAACGAGCAGGTTAAACGAGCAGGTTGAACGAGCAGGTTGAACGAGCAGGTTGAACGAGCAGGTTGAACGAGCAGGTTGGGTGAGCGGGCCGCGCCCGCAGTCTACCGCGGCGGGTCCTCGACGACGATCGAGAACTCGATGCGCCGGTTCTTCGCCCGCCCGCGCGCCGTCGCGTTGGTCGCGACCGGCTCGTCCATGCCCGCGCCGCGCGTCGTCAGCCGCGCCGCGTCGACGCCCCCCGCGATCAGGTAGTCGCGCACCGCGTCGGCGCGCGCCTGCGAGAGCCGGCGGTTGTACTCGGGCGCGCCCTTGCTGTCGGTGTGCCCGCTGATCTCGATGTGGATCGACGGGTGCTCGCGCAGCACCTCGATCGCGCGGTCGAGCACGGGGCGCGAGCGCGGCTTGATCGTCGACTTGTCGAACTCGAAGTAGATGCCCTGGATGCGCCCGAGCGTGTTGGGCGGCAGCGGCGGCAGCTCGTCGGGGCAGCCGTCGCCGTCCTGGTAGCCGTTGCGCGTCTCGGGCTCGTCGGGGCAGGCGTCGACCGGGTCGAGGAAGCCGTCGCCGTCGCGATCGGGGATCGGGCAGCCGTCGGGCGGCACGCCGGGGACGTCGGGGCAGGCGTCGACGCTGTCGAGGAGGCCGTCGCCGTCGCGGTCGTGCTCGGGGCAGCCGTCGGGCGCGACGCCGGGGACGTCGGGGCAGGCGTCGACGCTGTCGAAGAAGCCGTCGCCGTCGCGGTCGTACTCGGGGCAGCCGTCGAGGTCCTCGAAGCCGTTGTAGGTCTCGGGGTCGTAGGGGCAGTCGTCCTCGCGGTCGATGTAGCCGTCGCCGTCGCTGTCGGTCGCGTCGTCGCGCGCGCGCCCGCCGAAGCGCACGCCGACGCCCAGCGTGGCCTCGGGGTAGTGCGTCGCGCCCTCGCGCACGCCTCGCTGCGCCGCCATGTTGTCGCGGACGTCGACGCGCAGCGTCCAGCGATCGTTGAGGTGTACTTTTAGACCTGCTCCAAAATGCACGCTTGGATCGACGTCGGCGCCGAGCGCCCCGCCGGTCCCGAGCGCGCCGCCGCCGACCACCACGAACGGGACGACCGACCAGAACGGGAGCTGCCCGACGAGCTGCCCGCCGAAGCGGTACAGCGTCGCGCGCTCGCCCGCGCCGTCTCGCTCGACCACGCGCGTCGGCGCCAGCGCGCCCTCGAGCTCGCCGCCGAGGAAGCGCAGCGGGAAGAACCCGAGCCGCGCGCCGAGCAGCGGCGCCGCCGGACGGTACGGGCGCCAGAAGGTGCCGCCGCTCTCGAGCTGCGCGTAGGCGTTAAACAGCTCGTGATCGCGGCTCGGGAACATCGCGCCGCCGAACACCCCGAGCTCGAACGACATCGGCCGCGGGCGATGGCGGTAGAGCCAGCGATCGTCGCGCCGGGGCGCCTCGGCCTCGGGCGTCGGCGTCGGCGCCTCGGTCGTCGGGGCTTCGGCGCTCGTCGTCTCGGGCGACGGGCTCGTCGTGGGCGCGGGCGCGGGCGCCTCGGGCGTGGGCTCGGGTCGCGCGGGCGCGGCGTCGGCCGGGCATCCGACGAGGGTGCTCAGCCCCGCGAGCGCGAGCGTACAGCAGGTGATATGGGTCCGGTGCATCGTGTCTACTCGTGCGTCGTCGATGGTTTTTGTGGCGCGCGTCCCCGTCGCGGTCGCGCGCGGCGGCGCGACCGGTGCTGGATCCACGCGAGCCCGGTCGCCGCGTGGGCGTCGAGCGGAGCTCGGACGATGAAGTAACGACCTCCGCGCGTTCGATCGGCGCGCGCGAGAAAAACGTCGCGGCTCGGGCTCGCGCGGCGCGGCGGCGACGCGTGAGCGCGCGTCCTCGCCCGCGTCGCAAACTTTGCAATCACCCCGCGGCGGAGTAGGCTGCTGACAATTATGGATATGGGCGCGGGAAGGCCCGTTCGCGGCGGAGCAGGAGACGCCGCGCGGAGAGCGGGCGCCCCACAGCGGCCGCGCCTCGCGATCGCGTGGACGCTGCTGGCGGGCGCCGCGTGCTTCGTCGACCAGGGCGCGACGCCCACGACCAGCGACGCGAGCTCGAGCTCGGGCGCGCCGTCCTCGACGTCGAGCGGCAGCTCGAGCGAGGCGTCGACGACGCTGGACGACACGAGCACCGGCCCGGAGACCACCACGGGCGGGTGCCCGCCCGGCTACGGCGACTGCGTCGCGCCCGGGGACGGGGCGTGCGAGACCCCGCTCGACGTGAGCCTCGAGCACTGCGGCGGCTGTGACCAGCCCTGCGACGACCGCTGCGTCGTCGGCGAGTGCGTCGCGGCCAAGCTGATCTTCGTCACGGGCGCCGGCTTCAAGGGCGACTTCGGGGGGGCCGACAGCGCGAGCGCGCTGTGCACGACCTTCGCCGC
This sequence comes from Myxococcales bacterium, assembly GCA_020633295.1. Classification (GTDB taxonomy): domain Bacteria; phylum Myxococcota_A; class Polyangia; order Nannocystales; family Nannocystaceae; genus JACKDW01. The sequence goes on from JACKDW010000004.1 coordinate 223,827, forward strand.
CGAAGCTGGCTATGAGGGCAGCTTTCGCGCCTGGCTCTCGGGCGTGAGCGGGCCCGCGGACTCCTTCACGCCGTCGGAGCTGCCGTACGTGCGCCCCGACGGCGAGGTCGTCGCGGTCGGCCTCGCGGACCTGCTCGACGGCTCGCTCGATCGCCCGATCAACGTCGACGAGCACGGCGACTCGCAGGCCGACCCGAGCACCTGCGGCTCGACCGTCTGGAGCAACACGCTCCCCGACGGCACGCCGGCGGACGGCGAGGACTGCGGCGGCTGGACGATGATCGACGCGGTCGGCGGCGTCGCCAACTACAACGCGCTGGACGAGCGCTGGAGCGACCCCTCGCACTGCGAGCCGGCGACCTGCGACAAGCCGCACCCGCTGATCTGCGTCGAGCAGTGAGGCGCTCGCGCGCCGTGACGTTCCGGCGCCGCGGTCGTCGAGGGTCGCGGGGGGCTCACGCGCGCGGCGAGTCGTGCTACAGAGGCGGCGTGCGCATCGCGATCACGCGGCGGTGGGACGGCGCGCCGGCGGAGCCCGGAGAGCACGTCACGCTCGCGCTCTCGACCTCGCGCGGCCAGCTCATCGTCGAGTGTGACGCGCCGCTGCACGGTGACGCGCCGCCGACGACGGCGCCTGGGTCCACGGCGGGGCTGTGGAACCACGAGGTCGTCGAGCTGTTTCTCTACGGCGCGCACGAGCCCCGCGCGCGCGAGCCCGGCGCGCACGAGCACCGCGCGCGCTACCTGGAGCTCGAGTTCGGCCCCTTCGGTCACTACCTCGCGCTGCGGTTTCACGGCGTGCGGCGGCGCGACGGGGAGGCGCGCGCGCTCGACTACCGCGCGACGCGGGAGGGTGATCGCTGGCGCGGGCGGGCGCGCGTCGACGCGTCGCTGCTCCCGCCCGGGCTGGCGCGCTGCAACGCCCACGCGATCCACGGGCTCGGCGCGGCGCGGCGCTACCTCTCCGCCGTGCCGGCGCCCGGGACCGCGACCCCCGACTTCCACCAGCCCGCGCGCAGCGAGGCGCTCGCGCCCTCGCTGCTCGCGGCGCTCGCTCGCTGAGACGTCGTCCGATCGTCGTCAGATGTCGTCGTCGAGCACGCAGACGTTGTTGGTGCCGGTGAACATGCCGCAGTACTGCGCCAGGCCCTCGCAGTCGCTGTCGGCGCAGCAGCCCTGGACGACGATCGCACCGTCGACGCAGGGGAACTCGCCGTCGCACTCGTCGGGCTCCTGGCCGCACGCGATCCCCTGACACAGCTGGCAGCGCTCGAGCGTGAGGTCCGGCGAGACCGCGGCGAGCGCCTCGCAGTCCTGCGAGCCCACGATGTCCATGCACGCGCCGCCGCCCGTCGTGCCGGCGGTCGAGTCGCCCTCGGTCTCGCCCGTGTCGCCCGTACACTCGATGAGACACGGGGAGACGTTGACGCCGAGCTCCTCCGCGTTCGCGCCGCAGTCGGCCTGCTCGTAGCAGTCGGCGTAGCACTGCGCCAAGGCGGCGAGCTCGTCCGTGCACAGAGGGTCCCCCGTGCCGGTCCCGCTCATCCCGGTCTCGTAGCCGCAGGCCTCGACCGCCGCGAGGATGCGCATCCCGGCCTCCTCGCAGGCGTTCGCGGGTCCGCCGCTGCTCGAGTCGCTCGAGTCGCTCGAGCTCGAGCCCGAGCCCGTCGAGCCTGTGCCGGCGGTCCCGCTCGGGCTGGTCGTGCCCGCCGTCGTCGCGTCGCCGCTCGTGCTCGTGCTCGCGGACTCGCTCGAGTGGGTCGTGCCCGCCGTGGTCTCGCCCCCGCTGTCGCCGCAGGCGCTCGTCAGCCCGCCGCCGAGGAGCGCGAGCGCGGTCAGCAGATAAGGCGATAATCCGGTTAAGCGTCGCATTTTTGGATCATCGAGCGTCGCCTGAAGCCGCGCAACCGCATTCCTGCCGCCGCGCAGGCGACGAATTGCGCGACGCGCGAAAGCGCGCGAACATGCGCCCGCGCGTCCTGGAACCCGCTGGGTCCGCTCGCGCTCACGCCACGGAGTCGGCACCCATGCACCTTCGCCTCAGCTCGCGCGCTCACCCCCTCCCATTCGCCGCCTGTTTGATCATGTCTCTTGGAGCAGGATGCGGAGACGACCGCGGCGCGTCCTCGGGCTCGACGGCGAGCGACTCCGGCACCAGCACCGGCGGGCCGGCGGCGACCTCGCTCCCGGGCGGCTCGACGACCGGCGGCGCGGGCGAGACGACCGCGGGCACCGGCGGCGCGTCGACCAGCACCGGCGGCTCCGAGACGTCGATGGGCATCAAATTCGACGTCGGCGGCGCCGACGACATCGGCGCGACCGGCGGGCCGATGGTCGACGAGTGCAAGGTCGTCGACAACATGGACGCGGTGGGCGACTGCGAGGAGTTCGCGCCGCCCGACAGCTTCGAGCCGGCGCTGCAGTGGAGCTTCGGCGAGTCCGAGAACAGCTGGGTGACGCCGCTCGTCGGCAACTTCACCGACGACGATCAGAACGGCGAGATCGACCTCTGCGACGTCCCCGACGTGCTGCTGGTCTCGAACGCGAGCGTCAGCTACGGCACGCTCTGCTACATCCACGTCATCGACGGCGAGACCGGGATCGAGCACTTCAACATCCCGCCCTCGGAGATGGTCTCGTGCACGGCGACGCCGGCCTTCGGCGACATCGACAACGACGGCCTGCCCGAGATCGTCGCGGTCTGGAACAACGGCGGCGTCTTCCGGGTCAAGGCCTTCGAGCACGACGGGACCGTCAAGTGGACGAACAACACCGACGGCGGCAACGCGGCGCAGTTCTACCGCGAGTCGGGCGCGGTCGCGCTGCACGACCTCGACGCCGACGGCGACGTCGAGATCATCTTCAACCACGAGGTCTACGACCACCTGGGGACGCTGCTGTGGGAGGTCCCGAACCCGGCCCCCGGCGAGCTCGAGGCCACGGCGGCCGCCGACCTCGACGGCGACGGGCTCATGGAGGTCGTCACCGGGCACTCGGCGTACCACCACGACGGCTCGCTCTACTTCGAGAACTACCCGACCATCACCTCGCAGTCGATCCCGCAGATCGCCGACCTCGACCAGGACGGGCAGCCCGAGATCTTCGTGACCTCGGGTCAGGGTCTGTGGATGGTCGAGCACGACGGCTCGATCAAGTACGGGCCGGTGACGCCCACGGGCGTGGGCGCGGGCGCGTACCTGGTCTGGCAGCGCCCGGGCACGGTCCATGACTTCGACGGCGACGGCGTGTCGGAGTGGGCCAGCTCGTCGCGCGAGTACTACGCGGTCTACGAGGGCCCGAACGCGGCGGACGTGCTGTGGCAGGCGATGATCGCCGACTTCTCCGGGGCCGCCGGCGGCACCGCCTTCGACTTCGACGGCGACGGGATCGCCGAGGCGATGTACGCCGACGAGCAGTTCCTGCGCATCTACGACGGGCTCACGGGCGCGGTGCTGCTGCAGCAGCCGCGCAGCTCGCCGACGATCAGCGAGTACCCGACGGTCGCCGACATCGACAACGACGGCTCGGCGGAGATCCTCGTGGTCTCGCACGGCGGCGCGTCGCCGGCGCTGCAGGCGATCCGCGACGTCGAGGATCGCTGGATCCAGGCCCGGCGGATCTGGAACCAGCACGCGTACTACGTGACGAATGTCCGTGAGGACAGCACGATCCCGCAGACGCCGATCGACTCGTGGAAGGCGCTCAACACCTTCCGCACGAACGCGCAGATCGAGGGCGGCGGGCTGTGTAAGCCGGAGCCGCCGGGCTGAGCTGGTCGGGCGCCCGGGTCCTCGATCACGCGCGCTCGAGCAGCGCGTCGACGTCCGCGAGCGCGTCCTCCAGGCGTTTGCGGTGGAGGATGACGAGCCGGTGCTTGCTCATCACCCGCGCCGCGGTCGCGGCCAGCGTCATGAGCGCGCGGCGGACGACGTCGGCGCCGCAGATGTAGATCGTGATGTCGACGGCGCCAGACTCCCCCTCGGCGCTGCGCTTGATCAGCTCCTTGCGCGCCGCGAGGTCATAGGCGCCGAGATCGCTCACGTCGACGATGACGACCCGAGGTGAGTAGTCGCCGACGCGCGCCGTGATCGTGGCGACGTCGGACGGCGCGGCGTCGCCGTGGTAGACGACCACGGGCACCGCGCCGTGGTGCACGTAGAAGCGGTGGGCGCCGATGTGCAGCGGGTTGTCGACGGTCGGCTGATCGTTCGGCACGCGTTCCTCCGCGGGACGTACCTGACGAGAATTATACGCTCATCGGGCGGGCGCGGGCGCGCGGACGGGGCCCGCCTAGCAGCCCGCGGCGAATGTCTGCGTGTCGCCTCGCGCCGTATCTTTCGTTGTGGGCGAGGCGGTGAAACGCGGTTGTACCGGGCCGTACTACAAGTTTCGCCAACGACGCCCGCGGCGAAAAGGACAAGTGAGGCGACACGCAGACATTCGCCACCGGCTGCTAGCTCCCGGTAAGCGCCGCGACGGCCTCGGCGAAGGGCGCGCGAAAGCCGTCCGGGCCGCGACAGAACGACCACGAGCGCCGCTCCTCGCCCTCGCGCTGGACCGCGAGCATGTAGAGCGCGTCGGGGTCCGGGCAGTGATACGTCTCGCCGATCGGCACCGGCAGCTGCGGCAGCGCCGCGAACGCGCGCTCGATCCGAGCGAGCGCCTCCGGGCCCACGCGCCGCGCCCTGACCCCGCCGCTGCGGTCCTCGCAGCCGTGCTCCTCCTGCTTGAGCCCGCGGCTGTCGACGGCCGTGTAGGCCGTGCAGTTGCCCCCCATCGCCTCCACGCTGAAGCTGTAGATCGGCCGCGTCCCGAACGTCCCGGCGCAGCCCGTCACCACGCCGACCGCGAGCGCGGCGACGAGCGCGGCGACGGACGCGAAGCTGCGGCGCATGGGCCGAGTATATCCGCCCGCGCATCGACATGTCCGTACTGCCATATCAATACTCGCGCGCGCGACCCCGCGCGTCGCTGGCGTCGCGGCGAGCCTCGCGGGATACTCGGCGACCATGTGCGAAGCCGCGGAGCGCCTGACGCTGTGCACCTGCGCCGACCCCTCGGCGGGCGAGCCCGACTGGGTGCTCGAGCGGCACGACGCGTCCCGGCCCGCGTCGCGTCGGATCGGGCGCGCGCTGCCTCCCCGCTTCAACGCGCGCGAGCAGCTCTGCGTCGACGCGATCCGTGCCGCGCTGACGCGCGGCGACTGCTTCGACTTCGACTACGCGCCGCGCGAGGGCGACGTCCTGCGCCTGCGCGCGCGGCTCGTCACCGACGCGAGGCAGCGCCGCGCGGTCCGGTTCCGCTTCGTCGGCGGCGAGTGGACGCACGACCTGAGCACCAGCCTGAGCGCGTGGCGGCAGCAGATGATCGAGGCCCGCCGCGGTCGCCTGGGGTAGCGCCTGCCCGCTGCTGGGGTCGGCGCCCCCTGCTCCTGCGCCCGGGCCTCGAGACCCGACCGCCTGCCCACCGGAGCCGCGCGGCCGCGCGTGTATGCTCCACCGCCGTGGACACGCGATCGCCCCTCGTCCTCCCGCACCTCCAACCACTCCGCCTCCCGCTCCTTCAACCACTCCTCCTCCCGCTCCTGCTCGGCGCCCTCGCGCTCTCCGCCTGCGCCCGCACCTCCGCCGCGCCCGCCTCGAGCGCGCCGCCCCAGCGTGAGGACGTCGAGGATCCGGTCGCGCGCGCGCTCGTCGTCGAGCGCAACCGCGCGCTCATGGACCGCTACAACGCCGGCGACATGCTCGGCGTGGCGGCGCTGTACGCCGACGACGCGGTCATGCTCGGGCCCGACGGCTACCGCGTCGAGGGTCGCGCGGCGATCGACGCCTACTGGGCGCGGATCGAGCAGCCGCTCGATTGGCGCCTCGAGGTCGTGCGCGTCGAGGGCGAGCGCGGCCTCCTCCACCAGCGCGGCGTCTCGCACCTGCGCTACCGTCGCGACGGCCAGGAGCACCTCTCGACCGTGCAGTTCGTCGTGATCTGGGCGCGCCAGGCGGACGGCGAGTACCGCGTCGCCGTCGACGCCTACTGGTGACCGGGCTCAGCCGACGCAGAGCACGTCGGTCGGCGGCGTCTCGTTGTTGTCGTCCTTGCACTCGTTGAACGTCGGGTTGTCCGGATCGATCAGGATCCGCGCGAGGTACAGGTCGTCCGAGGTGCCCTGGTCCATGGCGAGCGGGTACTCGAAGACCTCGCTCTGCCCGGGCAGCAGCGCCTGCGTCGTCATCACGGTCGTCAGCTCGACCTCGTTGCCCATGTCGAGGCGATACAGCGCCGCCTCGACGCCCGCCGGCAGCCCGACGAGCCCGAGGTTACGCACGGTGATGACCGCGACGAGCGGATCGGTGCACTTCACCGTCAACGAGACCGCGGCGTCGGGCGCGTCGAACAGCCCGCTGTCCTGCACGTTCTGGCGGAAGTTGTTCAGCCAGGAGACGTCCCAGTTGTTCTTCCACTGCGCCGGGATCTCGCCGTAGGTCGCGCCGGGATCGCAGGCCGAGTCGCGCGGGTCGCAGATATTGCTGATGTCATGGACGTGCGCCGCTGCGCGCCCCGAGCCGGCGCGAGACGGGCTGCACGCGCCGCGCGGGACACGATCGCGACCGCGTCAAGACATGACCGATCAAGCACGTTCTCGCGCGCCCGCGTCACGCGGCGCGCCGGCGCAGGATATCGTGGCCGATACGGCCCCAGCTCTCGACCGTCGCGCGCGCGTTGTAGACGATCGCGGCGCGGTCGCGCGGATCCTCGAGCCGCGCGAGGCGCTCACGCGCGCGCGCGCAGTGCTCCACGTCGATCACCGCGTGGCGGCGCAGGAACACCACCGCGTCCGCGATCTCCGGGATCGGCGAGCGCGCGATCAGGGTCTCCACCGCGTCCCCCCACAGCTGCACGCCGACGCCCTCGAGGATGAACGCCTGGCCGGCGACGCCGAGCGGCGCGGGCCCGCGCGCGGCGTGCTGGAAGCACGCGATGTAGGCCGCCATCGCCGGCCCCGGGCTCGAGCCGCGCACCGCCGCCGCGTCGTCGCCGAGCGCGACGAGGTCGCCGAGCATCCAGTCGTCGTGCCCCCGCTCCTCCGCCGAGTGCTCCCACAGCTCGCGCTCGAGCGCGCGGTACAGCGGCGTCTTGAAGCGCGCGTACTCGGGGCCGGCGAAGCGCGGGTCCTCCGAGCCGAGCAGCTCGAAGCTCCGCGCCGCGATCCCGAGCACCACCGGCGTCTGCCGGGCGCAGTGCCAGATCTCGCGGTACACCGCGATCAGCTCCGCGCGCGAGATGCTGCCGTCCACGATCCCCCCGAGGATCGGATCCTCGATCACGCGCGCGTTGAACTCGCGCTGCAGCGCGTCTAGCTGGTCCAAGAGTCCTGTCATTCTCGCTCCGCTCCTCGCCCGCTGCGGGGCCGCTCGAGGTCGTCTGGGGGCTCCTCGCGCGACCGGCGAGCGAGCAGGTGCGCGCCGATCAGCGCGCGCGTGAACCGCTTGAGGGAGGTGAAGCCGAGCTCGGCCGCGTGCTCGGCGAGCCCGCCGCTCAGGCTGCGGCGCGCGCCCTGGTACCAGTCGAGCGCGCGCGTCAGCACGTCCGGGGACTGCTCCCAGCTCGTCGCCAGCGCGCGCTGAGCGAGGGCCTGAGCGCAGCGCTCGCGCAGCTCGCCGCGGCGGCGCAGCGCGAGCCGCAGCGCCTCGCTCAGACGCGCGTGGTCGCGGTCCCGCGCCCGCGCGAACGCGCGCTCGCGGTGGAGCTCGAGCTCGAGCGCCCGCCGCAGCGCGCCCGCGTCGAGCTCGCGCGCGGCGAGCCAGTCGCGCGTCGCCTCGGCCGAGCGCAGCCCCTCCCGTCGACGCAGCGCCTCGAACGCGCGCGCGAGCGCGGGCTCGTCCCAGCGCGCGTGCTCCCAAGTACATGCCCCGTTCGACATCTCGTAGACCGCGAGCGCGGCCTCGATCAGCGCCTCGCGCTGGGGCGACAGCAGGACCTCGTCCCACAGCGCCTCGTCGCCGGCCGTCGGCTCGGCGGACGCGGGCGAGGCCTCCCCCGCACGCGCGCGCGTCAGCTGCGTCCAGAACGTGGTCGCCTCGAAGAACGGGCGATCGGGCCGCGCCGCCGCCTCGCCCTGGCCGTCGCCGCGCGCGGCGAGGCGGCGCAGCAGCGCCCGCGCGTCGTCCCGCTTGAGGTTCGGCTGCGCGTCGCGCAAGAAGCCGCGCAGGCGCGCCACCTCGACCTCGGGGACGCCGAGCGCCGGCGCCTCGGCGAGCAGGCGCCCCCAGGCGCGCTCCGGGTAGAACGTCGCCTTCGCGCGCTGTCGCAGCCGCGCCTCGCTCTCCGGTGAGAGCGCGCCCGCCCGCCGCGCGAGCCCCAAGCCGTGACGGATGTTCGCCATCGCCTCCGAGAGCGGGCGGTAGCCGACGTCCGCCGGGCCGTGGACGACCGCGACTTCGTCGTCGTCCTCCCACTCGCCGCGCCGGTACGCCTCGAAGATCCGCCCGACGCCGATCATCCCGTGGGGGTGCAGCTCGGCGGCACGCAGCGCGCCCATGCTCGCGGCGCCGTACACCGCGACGCCGCGCGAGAGCGCGTACAGCACCTCCTTGTGCCACAGCGCCGGGCGCTGGCGGAAGTAGCCGTCGATGATCGCTACGACCGCGGGCGCCTCGTCGCGGACGAGCGTGTACAGATCCCCGGCCGCGACCGGGGACAGGTAGCGCGCGTCGAGCAGCGCGCGGGCCTGCTTCACGGGCAAGCTCGGGCCCAGGAACACGAAGCAGCCGCCGGCCGTCATGACCGCTCCTGCGCGCGATGGCTGGCGACGCGCGCCGGGTTGACCGGCGCGTAGGTGAGCGACGAGAGCCGCCCCTCGAGCCCGGGGACCACGACCTTGACCACGGGGATTCCGTACTCCGGGCGGCTCAGGTCGACGACCGCGACCTGGTCGACGCCGACGGCTCGAAGCGCGCTCAGCAGGCGCGCGAGGTCCTGCTCAAAGCTGTCACTCGCGCCAGGTCCGTGGGCGCGCAGGTGATGGCGCGGCGCCGGGGACTCGTGCCGCTCGATCCGCGCCGCCGCGCTCGTCGGATCCTGCGCGTAGCGATCCTCGAGCAGATCATCGCGGCTGCCGCTGACGAAGGTGAGGCGGCTCTGCACCGCCTCGTTCAGCGCCCGGATCAGCGCGACCTCGGCGGCGAGGTGCGCGCCGTAGCCCCCGTAGATCCCCAGCCGGCCCCAGCCGGGGACCCCGGGCGGGTCATAGATCTCGGCGGCGTAGGTGGGCACGCCGACGTCCGACGTGATCTCCCACGCCGCGCACCGGATCCCGGCGTCGCGCAGCCGGCGGAGCACGTCGTCGCAGCCGACGTCGCCCACGCGCGTGAGCTCGAGCTGCCGGGCCTTCGCCGCCGCCGCGCCGCCCAGCTCCCACAGCGTCAGCGCGTCGCGCTCGATGACCTCGCAGAGCCCGTGCACGATCGCCTCGAGCGCGTGATTCCCCGACGCGAGCCCGTTGCTGGTCGGCGTGAACACGAAGCCCCCGGGCGGGGCCACGCAGCTCATCGTGACGCACTCGTAGGGCACGAGCACCGGCCGCGACGCGAGCAGCTCCCAGCCCTCGATCCACAGCATCGGCGCGCGCTCGGGCGGCGCCGCGGCGCCGCGACGCGGCAGCCGGCGGATGTCGAGGACATGCTCTCGAGAGCAGAGCGCGCGGAACGAGTCGTAGCGCAGCGCGCCCTCGACGTGCTCGGCGTGCCAGCACTCGATCGCCTCCATCATCGCCGACGTGCGCGCCGCCGCCGGGTCGGCGCCCTTCCCCTGCGCCGTCGCGAGCGAGCGCGAGCTCGGCCGGACGGCGACGTACACCGGGAGGCCGATCGCGTCGAGGCCCGTGACGTTCGCGATCCGCGTGATCCCGAACTCCGGCAACAACCGCCGGTAGGCCGCGAACGTCTCGGCCGGCGGCCGCGCGCGGTGTGTGCCCTCGCGGTAGCCCTTCGCCTGCTGCATCCGCACGCCGAATATCTCCAGTCCGTTCACGCCACGCCTCCCGCGCCCAGGCGCGCCCACCCGTCGCCGACGGCGGCGACGGGTGAGCCGCGCGTCCATCGACTACTCCGCAGCGATAAAGCCCGCCGACTCGACGAAGCCCGCCGACTCGACGAAGCCCGCCGACTCGACGAAGCCCGCCGACTCCGCGCCGCTGATGAAGCCCGCCGTCTCGGCGCCGCGCGCCTCGCCGGCGATGATGGTCTCGGCGTCCTGAACCCTGAGATCCTCGATCTTGAACATGGTGCTCACAGCTCCTTCGCCCGCCTCGCGGGCTCCGACGTGCTGTTGACCCGCCGCGCGCGTTCAATTGCGCCGCCGCGAGGAAAATCGCCGCGCGGCTTCACGCGGCGCAGCACCGCGCGCGCCCCCTCGTGAACCTGTCCTGAAGGCCTACTCCAGCGCAGCGCGCGCTTGCTACCATCGCGCGGGTCCATGCGACGCGTCCTCCCCGGGGAGCCCACGGCCGAGGCGCTCGACGCCGAGCCGCGCGCGCTGCTCGAGCGCGGCGAGCCGCGGCGGTCCGCGACGCGCTCGCGCGGCTGCCCCACGAGGCGCGACGCGTGCCTGCGCGCCCGCGCCCTCGCGCCGGGGCCGGCGCGCCCTGCGAACATGTCTCTTCACTCATGCCCCGCGGCGCGCCTCATCGTCGATCCGCGCGCGATCGGGCCGCGCTCGGCGAGCTCAGCGAAGAACGCGGCGACGTGTCGTGGGGTCGCTCGGGGTGGTAGTGTCGCCCGTCGCCGCGCTGATCAAAAATTCTCGATCTTCGCGTTCTACAGGCACCCTGAACGTCGAATTCATCCATCCTCGCGCGGGCGCCCAGGCGCCGAATCGCGCCAAGACGCCGCCGCGGGCCTGTCTTGCGTGACGCGCCGGAGGGGACACTCTTGATCCTCGAGGACAGGTAGATGATGAACGAGCCCACGCCGCGCGCCGTCGACGAGCGCGCCGCCGCGAACCTCTCGCCCGCGATCGCGCCGACGGTGCGCGTGCACGCGGCGCTCGCCCACGACGCGATGAGCCGCGCCGCGGACGAGCCGCACGGGGTCAGCGTCGGCGACCGCGTGGTGCACGACGCCCTGCGGGCGCGCCTGTTCGGGGCGACGCCCGAGCCGACCCGCGTCGGCCGCTTCGTCATCGTCCGCAAGCTCGGCGCGGGCGGGATGGGCGTCGTCTACTCGGCCTACGACGACTACCTCGATCGCAAGGTCGCGATCAAGCTGCTCCACTCGGACAGCTCCGGGAGCCAGGGGCGCGCGCGGATCCTCCGCGAGGCCCAGGCGGTCGCCCGGCTCTCGCACCCCAACATCGTCCAGGTGTACGAGGTCGGCGAGCTCGCGAGCGGTCAGGTGTTCATGGCGATGGAGTTCGTCGAGGGCGTCACGCTCGCCGCCTGGGCCCAGCGCGCGACGCGGACGTGGCGCGAGGTGCTCGCGGTCTACGTCCAGGTCGCGGAGGGGCTCGCGGCCGCGCACGAGCAGGGGCTCGTGCACCGCGACGTCAAGCCCGAGAACGTCCTCGTCAGCGATCGCGGCCGCGTCGTCATCCTCGACTTCGGCCTCGCGCGCCTCCACCGAGACGACGAGGCCGACACCCTCGACAACGGGCTCGACGGCGCCGCGGCCACCGGCGGCGGCTCGGTCGCCGCGCTCGAGGCGATGAGCGCCGCGCAGGCCGAGGCCGCCGCGCAGACCTTGACCGCGAGCGGCCTCATCATGGGGACGCCCGCGTACATGTCCCCTGAGCAATGTACAGGTCTGCCCGCGGACGCGCGCAGCGATCAGTTCTCCTTCTGCGTCTCGCTCTACGAGGCGCTGTACGGCGAGCGCCCCTTCGCCGGCCGCGACCTCGCGCGGCTGATCTTCGCGGTCTGTCACGGCGAGCTCCGCGACGCGCCGCGCGGGACCCGGGTGCCGACCTGGCTGCGGCGCGTGCTCGTGCGCGGCCTCGCCGTCAAGCCGAGCGATCGCTGGCCGTCGATGCACGCGCTCGCCGAGGCGCTCTCGCGGGATCCCGCGCGCCAGCGTCGGCGCTGGCTCGGCGCCGGCGCGGTCACGAGCTCGCTGCTGCTGGGCGCGCTCGGGACGGTTCAGCCCTGGTCCAGCGACCAGCTGTGCCACGGCGCCGACGCGCGGCTCCGCGGGATCTGGGACGCGCCGCGCAAGCCTGCGGTCCGCGACGCGCTCGCGGCCACGGGCTACGCCTACGCCGCGCAGAGCTGGCCGCTGCTGGAGTCACGCCTCGACGAGTACGCGGGCGGCTGGGCGGCGATGTACACGCGCGCGTGCGAGGCCCACCAGCGCGGCGAGACCTCGGGCGAGCTGTACGACCGGCAGATGGCGTGCCTCGACGCGCGCCTGGGCGAGCTCCAGTCGACCGTGAACGTGCTCGCCAGCGCGGACGCGACCGTCCTGCAGCAGGCGTCTGACATGGTCAGCGGCCTCGCGCCGCTCTCGGTCTGCGGCGACACCGACTCGCTGCGCGAGAGCTACGCGCCGCCCGGAGATCAGAAGACCGCGGACGCCGTGCGGGCGCTGCGTCAGCAGCTCGTCGACATCCGCGTGCGCGCGGACTCCGGCCACGCCTTCGACGTCCTCGAGTCGGCCGAGGCGGTCGCGCGCGCGGCCGAGACGCTCGGCTACCGCCCGCTGCACGCCGAGGCGCTGTTTCAGCTCGGCATGCTCCACCTCGCGCTCCACCGCGGCGCGGAGGCGCAGCGCGTGCTGCTCGACGCGTTCCTCAAGGCCGACGCCGTGCGCCACGACGAGATCGCCGCGAAGGCCGGCGCCTGGCTCGTGTTCCTCAGCGCCCGCGCAGGGCACGAGACCGAGGCCAAGCTCCGCGCCGAGCACGTCTCTGCGGTCCTGGAGCGCTACGGTCGCACGAGCGTCGCCGACCTTCATCTTCAGCGCGGCCTCGCGACCCTCGACTACGTCAACGGGCGCTACGACGAAGCCCGCCGCGGCCTCCGCCACGCGCTGGCGATCGCCGACGCGCTGCCCGAGGCCGAGGCCGCGCGGCAGTCCACGCTGATCCACGTGAACATCGGCCAGGTGTGCGAGATGCAGGGCGACATCGCGTGCATGTCGAGCAACTTCGAGCGCGCGATGGAGCAGATCTCGAGCCGCGTCGGGCGCGACGACCCGAAGCTGACGATGTTCAAGTACATGCTCGCCAAGGCGCGCCTGACCCAGGGGCGCTACGACGAGGCGCGCGCGCTCGTCGAGAGCGGCGTCTCCTCGACCCGCGACGCGTTCGGCGAGCGCCACCCGCTCTACGTCGAGAGCCTGATGTGGGCCGCGGAGATCATGCACCACGACGGCGAGATCGGCGACGCGCTCCAGCGCATCGAGGAGGCGCGCGCGGTCAACGAGAAGCTCGGCGAGGACGCGCACGAGCGCGCCTACCTCGACGTGATGTCGGCCAGCGTCCTGCGCTCGCAGGGTCGCTACGACGAGGCGCTGACCCGGATCGAGCGCGCGCTGGAGCGCGACCGCGAGGCGCTCACGGGCTCGCCCTTCGACGAGAAGCTCCGCAACGCGCGCGCCGAGCTGCTCAGCGACACGCGCCGCTACGCGGAGGCGAAGGCCGAGTACGAGGCGCTGCTCGCGGCGAGCGGTCCGGTGAACATGTCCTTTGGACCCTACTTCACGCGGAAGCTCGTCGGGCTCGCGCACGTCGAGCGGATGCTCGACAACGACGAGCGCGCGGCCGAGCTGCTCGCCGAGGCGCGCGCGGCGATCACCTCGATCTCTGCGGAGCACTGGGCGCTCACCGAGCCGCTGCGCGAGACCGCCGAGCTCGCGCTCAAGCGCGGCGAGCTCGACGAGGCGCTCGCCGCAGCGACGCGCGCGCTGGCGATCCTCGAGTCGGGGTGCTCGCGCCTCGAGCGGCCGCGCGTGCGCTTCCTGGTCGCGCGGGTGATGTACGAGCGCGCGCCCGAGGAGGCGCTCGCGCTCGCCGAGCGAGCGCTCGTCGAGGAGTCCGAGCTCGATCAGCCCGCGCCCTCGCGCCGCGCCGAGATCGAGGCCTGGCTCGAGGAGCGTCGCCCGCAGCGCGGGCTCGGGTGAGCTGCGGTCAGGCGCTCGCGACGGCCGCGCTCACCGGCGACGACGCCCGCGCTTGTCGTCGCGCAGCCACCCGTCGCGCAGCTCCTCGGCCCAGCGCTCGAGGTTCGCGGTCGTGCTCTCGCGGAGCTCCGCGCTGCTGGCCAGCGCCGCGATCTCGTCGCCGAGCAGCGCCCGCGCCCGCCGCAGGCGCGATCTCGTCGTCCCCGCCGGGACGCCGAGGACGTGCGCGATCTCGAAGGAGCTCATCCCCTCCCAGTAGGAGAGCTCGAGCACGACCTGGAAGCGCAGCGGGATCCGCCGCAGCGCCTCGAGCAGCAGGCGGTGCTCCCGGCGCTGCTTGATCACCGTCAGCGGCCCGACGCCGAGGTCGACCGCCGACAGCGCCTCGAAGTCGATCGGCCTGCGCCCCCGCTGCCGCGCGCGGAAGTGGTCGCAGAGCAGGTTGTGGGCCACGCCGAACAGGTAGGAGCGAAAGCTCGCGTCCCCGCGGAAGCGGTCGCGCCCCTCGACGCAGGCCAGGAACGTCCGCTGGACCAGATCCTCGATCGCGTCGTCGTCGCCGAGCTTGTTCTTGAAGAAGCGGTGGATCGAGGCGATGTGCCGATCGAACAGCGCCTCCCCGGCGCGGAGGTCACCCGACCGCCACGCCGCGAGGAGCACGCCGTCATCGCTCACCGGTCGAGCTTGCCGCTCGCGCTCGCCTCGCGCAAGCTCGCGGGCGCGGGCCCTATTCACTGTCTGAAGAGACAGGATTTCGCCGCGGCCGAGCGAGCGCGTGCCTCGACCGGGCGCCCTCGCGCGCCGCGAGCGTCGCGCCCGAGACGTGGTCTTGGCGCCAGGCGCCTGCGATACTGACCCGCGCACCCGCCGATGTCTCGCCGAACACGACGCCGCGCGGCGCCGACCACCGCCGCGCGCAGGGCCCTCGACGACTTTGATCGCGGCGCGCGGCGTCTCCTCGCCGCGCTGCCGCGCGAGCGCCCGCTCGCGTGCCGTCAGGGCTGCCACCACTGCTGCGCCCAGCAGGTGAGCGTGACCGCGCTCGAGGTGCTCGAGCTCGTCGCGCACCTGCGCGCGACGCTGGCTCCGGACGCGCTGCGGGCGGTCCAGCGGCGCGTCGACGCGGTCGCGGCCAGGTGCGCGGGCGCTCCGCCGAGCAGCACCGCGGGACGCTCTGCCCCCCCCTCAACGCGCGCGGCCTGTGCCAGGCCTACGCCGCGCGGCCGCTGCTGTGCCGCGGCGCGAGCCTCGTTCGACGCGGGGCGTGCGAGCGCCGCGGCGCCGCGATCCCGAGCTACGCCGCGCTCGCCGACGCCGCCCAGACGGCCCAGGAGCAGCTCGACGACGAGGGCGCCCGCGCGACGGGTCGCCGCGAGATCCTGGAGCTCAGCAACGCGCTCTCGATCGCGCTCGCGCTGCCCGACGCCGCGGCGCGATGGCGCCGCGGCGAGCCGATCTTTCGGCGAGCCGCCCACGCGGTGGTTCGAGGGGGATACGCTCCACACGTGGACCGAGCGCGCGCGCGCCGACGCGAGCTGAGCCCGCGCGCGCCAGGGGCCGCGCGCGCGCGCCCGCGTCGCGCCGCGCTCAGCCCATGCACTCCTGCTGGCAGTTCTGCATACGACAGGTGCGCAGCAGACCGAGCGGCTCGACCTGCATCGGGTTGGCGCCGCACATCATGCCGCACTGCATCGGCTGGTTCCCCCCGGAGAGGCACTCCTCGAGGCAGGCGCAATCTTCATCGGCCGCGCACGCGGTCAGCTCCGCGCAGCACTGATCCGCGGTGCACAGCCCACACGGGGTGTCGTTGTCGGGGACACAGACATCGCCGTCTCCGTCTCCGTCGCCGTCGCCGTCTCCGTCTCCGTCTCCGTCGCCATCTCCGTCTCCGTCGCCGTCACCGTCGCCGTCTCCGTCGCCGTCTCCGTCGCCGTCCCCATCGCCGTCGCCGTCGCCGTCGCCGTCGCCGTCGCCGTCTCCGTCACCGTCGCCGTCGCCGTCTCCGTCACCGTCACCGGCGGAGGTCCCCGCGGTGGTGCCGGGTGAGCTCGTCTCGCTCGTCTCCGTGTCGGCGTCCGTGTCGGTCTCCGTGCCCCCCTCCGTGGCGCTGGTGCTCCCACTCGAGTCCCCGCACGCGGGCGCGAGCAGGAGCTGCGAGCACAGCAGCGGCAGCGCGACGGATGCGGACATCAATTTCCATGTGGTCATGGTCCCAGTATCGCAAGACCGCGCGCGCGCGTGCTGGAAATCGCCCGCGATGCCGCGTCGCGCCGCCGCCATGGTTCCCCGCGAGCCCGCGCAGAGAAATTTCCCCCGTCCGCAATTGTTCACGAGCGGTCGGCAACGAAGGGATCAAGACGCGAGCGCGGCTCGCCCGTTCGCGTCGCTCCTCTCCCACGTATCCCCGCTCCCACCTATCCCCTCTCCCCCACCTCACGCCCCATCGAGCTCGCCATGCACCCGCGCCCGCACCTCTGCCCGTCCTCGTCCGTCCACCACGCGTCCACCTCGATCGACGCCTGGCTCGACGCCCGCCGCCCCGTCGCCGACGACCGCGCGGACGCGGCGGTCCGCGAGCTCTACGCGCGCGGTCGCGCGACGGTCGTCGCCTACAACCGGGCGATGGCGAAGGTCAGCCGCAACGCCGAGCTCGCCGCGCTGCCCGAGGAGGTTCCCCCGGCCGTCGACGCGCTGCTCACCGACCCCGAGCTCGCCGCGGTCGCGACGGCCGGCGGCGGCTGGGATGCGCTCCGGCTCGCCCGGGGCGCCGCGTTCTTCGGCGCCTACGCGCTCGCGATCCCGATGATCCTGCAGCTCGCGACGATGCCGACGCTGTACGGCGCGCGGCGACCGGTGCAGGTCCTGACCTTCACCGGGCGACTCGAGCGCGAGGCCCATCGCCGCAGCGTCGAGACCGCGCAGCTCGTGTTCGACGTCATGGATCCCCGCGGCCTCGCGCCCCGCGGCGCCGGGCGGGTCTCGGCGCTCAAGGTCCGTCTGCTGCACGCCGCCGTGCGCCTGCAGATCACGGGCTCGGGCCGCTGGGACGCCCAGGACCTCGGCGCGCCCATCAACCAGGAGGACCTGCTCGGCGTGCTCGGCAGCTTCACCGTGCTCGTGCTCGACGCGCTGCGCGAGCTCGGCGCGACCTTCGACGACCAGGAGGCCGAGGACTACTACTACCGCTGGACGGCCGTCGCCGCGCTGCTCGGCATCGAAGATGTCCCGAAGACCTTGTCCGAGATGCGCCGCGTGTTCGCGGCGATCCGCCGCCGCCAGATCATCGCCAGCCCGGAGGGCGCGCGCCTCTCGAGCGCGTGGATCGAGACGCTCGAGCGCACGCTCCCGGGCCCGATGGCCGCGCGCGCGCGCGCGATGATGCGCCAGCTCGTCGGCCGAGACGTCGCCGCCGCCATCGGGCTCGACGACGCCGAGGACGCCGCCCTTCGAGACGAGCCGAAGCCCGACGCGCTCGCCTTCGTCGCCCGCGTCGATCAGGCGCTGGGTCGACGCGGTCTCCCGCGCGCCCTGTTCGAGCGCGCGAGCGGCCTGGCGATCCGCGCCCACATGGCGGTCGAGCGCCGCTTCAAGCGGCACTGCTACCCGCTCCCGATGGCGGGCGCCGACGCGACCTGCCCGATGCACGCGAGCCGGCGCTCGAGCGCGCCCCCCTCGGGCTGCCCCATGCACGCGCGAGCCGCCTGACGCCGCGAGGCCGCGCGCGTGCTCCTTCGCGTCGCGCTCGCGGCTCGACTCGAGCGCGCGCGGCGACGTGTCGCACGCGGCGAGAGCTCGCGCCGCGCTCGCCAGCGCGCGCGCGGGCGCCCTACAATCCCCCGAGATGGCGCTCCCTCCTGGTCCTCGCTCCACCCTGCTCACGACGATCCGCGTCGCGCGAACGCCGACCGAGGCGTTGGCCCGCTACCGCGAGCGCTACGGCGATCCGTTCTTCTTGCCCATGGCCAACGGCCCGATCGTCGCGACCGCCCAGCCCGAGCTGATCAAGGAGCTGTTCGCGAGCCGCGACGCCACGCTCTACGGCTCCTTCGGCTTCGAGTCGACGCGCGCGCTGATCGGCGAGCACACCGTGCTGCTCATGGAGGGCGACAAGCACAAGCGCGAGCGCAAGCTGCTCACGCCGCCGTTCCACGGCGAGCGCATGCGGGCCTACGGCGAGGTCATGATCGAGGCGACGCGCGCCGCGTTCGCCGAGCTCGCGGCCGGCGACGAGTTCGTCGCGATCGAGCGCACCACCCGGGTCTCGCTCGAGGCGATCGTCCGCGCGGTGTTCGGCTTCTCGACGCGCGAGGACATCACCGCCGCGCAGGAGGCCGTGCTCGCGACGCTCGGCGCCGCCAAGCCCTACCTCCTGTTCAGCCCGAAGACGCAGGTCGCCCCGTTCGGGCTCGGGCCCTGGGCCACGTTCCAGAAGCGCTCCGCCGAGCTCGACGCGCTGCTCTACGCGCAGATCGAGCGGACGCGCGCCTCTTGCGAGGGGCGCGACGACATCCTCGCCATGCTCGTTCAGGCGCGCTACGACGACGGCGGCGAGATGTCCGATCGCGACATCCGCGACGAGCTGCGCACGCTGCTCATCGCCGGTCACGAGACCACGGCGGTGAGCCTGGCCTGGACGCTCTACGCGCTCCACCGTCACCCCGAGACGCTCGCGCGGGCGCGCGCCGAGGTCGACGCGGTCGGCGACGATGCCAGCCCCGAGGCGCTCGCGCGCCTGCCGTACCTCGGCGCGGTGATCGACGAGACCCTGCGTCGCTACCCGATCATCGACGTGGTCTTTCGCCGCCTGCTCCGCCCCGCGACCTTCGCCGGCTACGAGCTGCCCGCCGGCGTCATCCTGTGCCCCGCGATCGTGCTCGTCCACCAAGACCCGAACATCTACCCCGACCCCGAGCGCTTCGACCCCGAGCGCTTCCTCGGCAAGAAGCCGCGCCCGCACGAGTACCTGCCCTTCGGCGGCGGCAACCGCCGCTGCATCGGCGCGGCCTTCAGCCTCTACGAGTCCCGCCTCGCGCTCGCCACCGTGCTGCGCGAGCTCGAGCTCGAGCTGCTCGACGGCGAGCTGCCGGCCGTGCGCAAGAACATCGTGCTCGCGCCGAAGGGCGGCGTGCGGATGCGCCTGCGCGCGCGTCGTTGAGCGCGGGCGCGTCGAGCCGCCGCGGCGGACGCCCGCGCCCGTGCTAGCGTGACGCCTTCGGGACAGGAGGAGTCCATGAGCAACGAGGACTGGGAGCAGAGCCTGTACCGCCTCGGCGCCTACCGGACGCTGCGCAGCCGGCTCATCCCGCTCGTCGACCAGACCGCGACCTGGGACAGCGAGGCCGAGACCGCCCCGGCTGATCGCGGCCAAGCGCGCCGCCCACCTCGGCGAGAACTTCCCGTGGGCGGTCGACGCCCTCGCCTACGACGAGGCGATCCACGAGTTCGTCACGGACTACCTCAACCAGTACTTCGCCGGCGCCATGAACCCGACCTGCTGGTCGCGCTCACCGGGCTGCGGATGCCGAGCATCCTCGGCGACTACAGCCACATCTGCCTGGACGAGCGAGGCGCGGACGCGTTCCGCCGGTTCCAGAAGACCCTCGTCGCGCTGGCCGATCGCATCGACGAGGCCAACGCGCGCCGCCGCTGGCCGTGTGACCTGATTAACCCGCGCTACCTCGAGTCGAGCGTGAGCATCTGACCGCCGACGTCGCGCCGCCTCGCGGCCGACCGCCGCGGCCTTCGACCCGTGTGGGCGCGCGCGGTCGCGGTCTACGTCGGCGGCGACCGGGGCCGCCACAATCGGACAGCGGACTCGAGCTGCGCCAAGATCGCCACGGCTTCGGGACAATTTTGGGAGATCACCCCCGCTCGTCGCCTCGCACCCGACGACGTGACCCCGGAGCGCAGCCGCGCTGGCGCCCGAACGACTTCATCTCCGCGCGTAATTATCCGAGACTTGGGCCCTGAGGCCTTCACCCCACTCGCCCCGGCCGCCGCGGAGGCGCCCGTGATTCGGGTCTTCATCGCCGACGATCACGCGGTCGTGCGCGACGGTCTGAAGAGCTTGTTAGATGGCGTCGAGGACATGTCCTCCGTTGGTTCGGCGTGCTCGGCGCGCGAGGTGCTCCGAGAGCTGACGCGCGCGCGCTGGGACGTGCTGATCCTCGACATGTCGCTGCCGGACGGCGGCGGCTTCGAGGTCCTCCGCCAGATCCGTGGCGCTCGGCCGGACATCGCGGTGGTCGTGTACTCGATGTACCCGGAGGAGCAATACGGCGCTCGCGCGCTGCGCATGGGCGCGGCGGCGTACCTGGCGAAGAGCCGCTCGATCGACGAGCTGCTCGTCGCCATCCGCCGGGCCTCGAGCGGTCGTCGCTACGTGACCCAGGCCATCGCCGAGCAATTCGTGGGCCCGGAGCCCCAGAGACCCGTCGAGCTCAGCGATCGCGAGCAGCAGATCCTGCAGCTCGTCGTCGAGGGGAAGCGGACCTCAGAGATCGCGCGCGCGCTGTGCATCAGCGCGAGCACCGTCAGCACGCACCTCGGGCGGATCAAGCAGAAGCTCGGCGTCGACTCGACCGCGGCGCTCGTCGAGCGCGCGCTGCGAGATGGTCTACCGCGTTGAGCCGGCGAGCGGCCCCACGAGCGTGACCGTCGTGCCCTCCCCCGGCGCGCTCTCGATCGCCAGGTCGGCGCCGAGGAGCTCCGCGCGCTCGCGCATCGACGCCAAGCCGAACCCCGACTTCGTGGTCGGGTCGAAGCCGATCCCGTCGTCGCGGATCTCGAGATGAACACGCTGGTCGTCGCGCCGCGCGTACAGCTCGATCCGGCGCGCCTGGGCGTGGCGCAGCGCGTTCGTCATGGCCTCTTGCGCCACGCGGAACAACGCGCGCGCGAGCGCGGGATCAAGCGCGTCGAGGCTGGCGTCGACCTCGACGCGCGTCCGAGGGGCGGCGCCGGTCGGGGTCGCGGCCTTCGGATCAACTGTCGCCGCGAGCCTTCGCAGCGCGTGCCCGAGCCCGCCGGAGACCTGAACGGGCCCGAGATTGGCGAGCAGCCGCGCGGTGCTCTCGTCGAGCTGATCGATGAGCCGTCGCGCGCGCGCGCTCGCGGCCGCGAACGCGGGCGTCGCCCCGAGCGCACCGAGCCGTCCACGCAGCGTCTCGATCTGCGCCCGCGTCTCCACGCCGAGGGCGCGGGCGAGGCGCGCCCGCTCGCTCTCGTGGACGCGCCGCTCGCGATCGGTGAGCTCGCGAAGCTCGCCGGTCTGCTGCGCGACGCGTCGCTCGAGCTCGTCGTTCGCGCGCGCCCGCCGCTCCGCGAGCACGAAGCCGCGCCACGAGAGAAAGTGAATCACGTGACCCATCGTCACGCTGATCAACGCGGCGAGCGTCATCGTGATCACGAAGGGCCACGCGTTCACGGACGCGCGCTCGGCCGGGAACGCGAGGAAGTACACGCCGAGCATGGCCCCCGCGAGCCCCAGCGTGTACGCGGTCCGCCGGCCGAGCGACCCGAGGCCGAGCAAGGTGACGAAGGGCAGGAGGTACACCTGGTCGACCCAGGGGAGCGAGAGCGCGGCGCGGTCGCCGAGCGCGAGACAGCCCAGGATCGTCAGCCAGAGCACCCCGGTGGTCGACAGCCAGGGGCGAGCCCGCAGCGCCGCGTAGCGCGAGAAGCCCCACGCGTAGACCGACCCGAACGCGACGCAGGAGGCTCGGAAGGCGGCGATGCGCCCGGCCATCGCCGGCTCGAGCAAGATGTCGAAGGGCCAGGTCACCACGACGACCAGCACGAAGAAGGGCGTAAATTTTTGGATGTTGTTCCAGGTCTCGACGCGGCAGTGCTCCGCGAAGGCGGCGGCCGTCCGGGGGTCCTCCAGCGGGCACGTGAGCAGCCGCCGCGCGCGCGCGACGTACTCCTCCGGCGAGACGCGTCGAGGCTGACTCACTCCGCGACCCCGCCGGCGCGCTCGACCAAGACGGTCGCCGGCGGCCCCGCGGTGACCTGCAGACGCGCGCCGAGGATCCGCGCGCGCTCCTCGAGCTCGAGCAGCGAGACGTCCCCGGGCAGCTCCCCGAGCCTCGCGCCCGCGGCGGCCCGGAGCCGTAGCTCCCGCCCCCGCGTCTGCAGCTCGAGCGCGATCGGGGCGTCGAGCCGCGCGAGCAGCTCCAGCGCGCGCTGGGCGACGCGGTAGAGCGAGATGCTCGTTCGGGCGTCCAGGTCCCCCCGCGCCGAGACCTCGGCCGCGACCGCGACGCCGTGGCGCTTGCTGGTCGACCGCGCGAGCCAGTCGAGCGCCTCCGCGAGCCCGAGGTCGTCGAGGATCTTGGGGCGGAGCTCGAGCAGGATCCGCTGAACGCGAGCGAAGAGCTCGTCGAGCGTCGCGTCGAGTTCGTCGAAGAGGACTACGTCCTCCGGGCGCCGCGCGCCCTCGCGGCGCAGCGCGCCGAGCGTGAGGCGCACGGCCGTGAGCAGCTGTCCGGTCGCGTCGTGCAGCTCGCGGCTGAGGTGGCTGCGCTCGCGCTCGCGCTCGTCGACGATCCGCTCATAGCGCCGCCGGAGGTGCTCCCGGGTGGACGCCACCCGCGCGGCGAGCTGGAGGTTGTGCTCCTCGAGCCCGCGGGCGCTCGCGTACATGCTCGAGACGAGCCCGTAGACGCGCGCGCCGATAAACACGCTGACGCCGGTGGACAGCCCGAACACGACGGCGTTCACCCACACATAGGGTCGCGCGAGCTCACCCGGGACGAAGGCCAGCGTCAAGGCGAGCATCGCCCCGGTCAGCCCGACGGAGAAGACGACGCGCTGGAGCAGCGGCACGAACAGCGCGACCGTCACCAGCGGCCACAGGTACTGCAGGTCCATCCAGCCGTGGTCCAGGGTGATGTTGGGCGCGAGGGTGACGAGCATCAGCGTTTCGAACGCCACGCAGCCGCCCAGCAGCGCCAGCGCGGGACGGGCTCGCAGCCAGGCGGAGCGGAGCACCGCGACGCTCACGAGCGCCGCGCAGGCACACACCGAGAGGCGATACAGCGCGAATTGACGGAGGAGCCCGGGAGCGCCGCTGTCAATCAACAGATCCGTGGGCCAGACGACGACGATCGAGATCGCCGCAGTGACCGAGAGCGCGGCGATCGCCTTGGCGGAGGCCTCGCGCGCGTAGGCTTCGAACGGTGTCCTCAGCACTGCGTCGGGCCTGGCGGAGAAGATGCGCGTCATCGGCGTGCTCGCGCCGCAAGTCGACTCAAACGGAGCCGAACACGGTCAGGATATATCATCCGACGCGGCGGCTCGCGCTCGCGCTCGTGGTCCACGCTCGCGCGGACCGTCGACGCGTCGAGCTCCGCGCCTCCACCGATTCGGGGGCGAGAATCGAAGGGATTCACCCGAGGTGTCGAAATAATTCGACAGCCCTCCGCCCGCGCGCCGACTACGGTTCGGTAGCAGCAGGCCTCACCGGCGACGAGATCGCGTTTCGTCTCGCCGCGCGCGGAAGGCCTCCTGCCGACGATCACTTGGAGAACTGATTGATGGACTACAACGACAGAAGCGGCCTGCGGGCCTGCGCGCGCGTCGTCTCGGCGTGCCTGCTCCTCATCGCTCCCCACCCGGGGTGCGACGCGAACCCGGGCGACTCGGGCACGGACAGCACGACCGATGAGACGACGGGCACGAGCGGAGCCACGAGCGGCGGCGACACAGACGACGAGATGGTGTGCTACGACCATCAGCCCGCCGACGAGGCCGACTTGCCGCCCCCGCTGAGCTGCTCGTACGCCGAGCCCTGCCCCGCCGTCGCGTGGGCCGGCGCGTGCGAGGGCGATGTCTACGATCCGGCCGCGGGCGCCTGCGTTATCGCGTCCCTGCAGGATGGCGAGCAGGCCGTCCACCGGCTCGTGAGGTGCGTCGGCGCGCCGATCGACGAGTGGTCGCTGACCGTCACGTCGCTCGGCGACGGCACGGTCGTGTGGGAGGAGAAGGAGTATCCCGCAGGCGACGTCTACCTCCGCACCACGTGGCGAGCGCTGCCGGAGGCGTCGTACTTCGACGGCTGTGACGCCCAGGAGTTCTCGGGGCTGAGGACCTGTCTCCGGGGCCTCCTCGAGCAAGAGTGTCAGCTCGGCGCGCCGTCGTGCTCGTGAGCGCTCCAGCGCGAGCGCACGCGACCGCGATCGGACTCAAGCGGTCGCGCGCTTCGCCTGAGCCCCGCCGCGCTCGCTCGTCGAGCCGCGCAGCCCGACGCGGGACCGTCGTCGTCAACGCCTCGTCGTCCGCGCGCGCGTTTCACCGCCGCGTCGCCGAGGCATCGCGCTGCGCGAGCGGCTCCGCGCCTCGTTGATGCGCATGAGCGTCGATCGAGCGCGTATGTGGTCACGCCCGCGCCACCCCTGGCCATCTGCGGCCATCACCACACCGACGCGTGTGAAAGGCTCACGGGTGTCATCGCTGCGCCGCCCTGCGGGGTGGAGCGACCGGATGCAATCGACAGACCGGGCGCGCCGCGACGCCCCCACACGTACAGGAGCCGCCATGCCTCGCCCGACCCACGAGCTCGCGGATCAAGCTCGCGGGCGCCGGTCCGGCGGTCATCGGCGCGAGCGCGCCGGCGGTCGCGCTCGACCCCGCCGACGGCGACGAGATCGGCCTCGTGTTCGAGTCCTACTTGAGCCCGCACCAAGAGCCCGACGAGGAGGAGAACACGCCGCCCCCGACGCCCGCGACCTTCAAGTCGAGCACGCCCTCCAAGACGCGCGCGCAGCGGGAGGCCGACCACCACCGCGGACACGGCGTGGTCCGGTTTTCGAAAGACCTGAGCCGCGCCTACGTCGACGTCAAGATCGAGGGCGTCGACGTGGACACCATCAACATGTTCCACATCCACTGCGGCAAGCCCGGCGTGCTCGGGCCGATCCTCGTCGACTTCGCGCAGGCCACCAACATCCAGGAGAACTTCAAGAAGGACGGCGTGCTCTCGGTCGAGATCACCAACGAGCACATCACCAAGACCGTCCAGCACGGTCACGGCGTCGTCGGAGCCTTCACCGCCGGCTGCATCATCGGACCTGTCCCCGGGCCCGAGGCGCCGAGACCTTCGAAGGTCTCGACCGTCGCCGGGATGGCCCAGATCGCGCTGGAGCGCGAGCTGTACTTCAACCTGCACACGACGGGACAGACGTTCTACGGCGACATCCGCGGGCAGCTCCACCCGACCGAGCCGTGACCGTCCGCGAGCTCGAGGCGCCCGACCTCACGCGTAGAAGCCCGGGTCCTTCTCCAGGTTGTCCGTCAGCCCCTTCAACCAGTGGCGATACCCCGGTTGGTAGAACTCGAGCAGCTTCGCGTCCCACTCGGCCGATCGCGCCTCAGGACGCTCGGGGTCGACGACGGGCCCGCACGTGTATCGAAGCTCGCAGCCCCCCTCCGTCTCCACCAGCTCGTAGGTCTCGCGATGCCGCAGCGCGGGATCGAAGTAGACCACGAACTCGTTGGAGAAGTAGGTGAAGGGCTCCCAGTCGACGACCCAGCAGGTGAAGTCCCCCATCGCGTGTACACAGTGGTAGCGCGCCCCGGGTCCGGGGCGACCGCTCTCGCTGTGCACCGTCACGCTGATGAGCTCCATCCACCGCTGCTTCGAGCGCGCCGAGACCAGGATCTCCCACGCGACGCGCGGCGGAACCGGGAGCTGGGCCCGGATCGTCCAGATCCCCTCGTCCTCGCCGAAGAACACCCGCTCGCGCGCCTGGCGAAGCGCCCTCCAGGCCGTCGCCAGATCGTAGGCGTGCATCTGGACGTCGCCGAAGTGCGCCAACGGCTCGCTGTAGGGCACGAGCCCCGATGGGGAGCCCATGGCCACGAACGCGGCGTCGGAGAACAGGCTGTAGCTCCGGATGCCGGTGGCCTCGCGCACGCGCGTCTTGGCCATCCGGTGCACCTGGATCACGTCCGCGCCGGAGATGTCGCGCATGGGGCCGATCTTCACCTCCTCGAACGCGCCGTGGTGGACGATGAGCTTCAAGTCGAGCTCGGGGACCTGGGCGCACGCGCGACACGGGCAGGTCGTGTTGGCGTGGATATCTTGCCGTCGCGTGGCGAACGCGTTGTACACGTCCTCGCAGATCGTCAAGAAGGTCTCGCCCGAGGGGAAGTTCTCGTCGGTGGTGTAGGCGAGCACCGCGTCGCCCTCCAGGCGCCAGAGATGGAGCGGGTGCGCCAGCCGCTCCACCATGGACTCGAGCAACGAGATGATGATGGGGGTGGCGTGCGTGAGCTCGGTGCTCGTCAGGTACGCCGTGTATCCCGAAAGGTCGGCGATAAGCAGGTAGCCCCTCAACGGATTCAACGGCCTTGTCCTTCCCGACGCGCAGCGCGTCGTTGCGTCATCAAGCGTCTCGATATTATCAGAGCCGGCGACTCGCGCTCCGACGGAGCTGCCGGGAGCCGCGGTCGAGCACGTCCTGGGGTCCAGCGCGTCCGACGCCGAGCGCCCTGCCCGGTCACGCGCGCGCCCGCCCGCGTCCTGGCTTGTCCCCCGGGAGCGACCTGCGAAGGACCGGCCTCGGGTTGAGCGCGGCGGGGATGTCTCCTCGCGCGTCATCGGGATCGCGGTAGGTCCCCATCAGGCGATCCCACAGCGTGAAGAACTGCCCATAATTGTAATCACCGTACCAGTGGTGCAGCGAGTGGTGCGCCGTGTAGTTGATCCCCTTCCAGCCGACCCAGGACACGCGGTCGTGGATCGAGAACGTCCAGCACGACACGAGCGCGATCGACAGCAGATACACGTACCCGTGGACCGGGAACAGGAACACGCACAGGTGATGCGGGAGCGCCTGCGCGAACGCGTCGAGCGGGTGAAACGCGAGGCTGACCCACGGCGTGTTCTCCCTGAATTGGTGGTGCCGACGGTGCAGCCGCCATCCGGCCTCCGTGTGCAGCCAGCGGTGAATCCAGTAGATCGCGGTCTCCGAGAGCACGAGCATGAGCGCGACGCTCGCGATCAACCAGGCCCAGCCGTGCTCGCTGACGTCGAAGTAGATGTCGCTGTAGCCGGCCGCGATCGCCAGGTGCACGGGGGTGAGCAGCAGCGCGTTGCCGAGCACCGACTCGATCGACACGCGCGCGGCCTTGAGGTTCTCGGGCCAGTTGGAGCGATAGCCCGGGTGGAAGCGGTCGCGCGCGAGGCGAAAGAACACGAGGTACTCGATCGTCGTGAGCACGCTGAAGAGGGCGAGACCGCCGAGCGTGAGCCCGACGAAGGTCATCATCGGGCCGCTGTGAAACAATTCGCTCTCCATGACACCGTCGCTCTCGATCTGTTTGTTGGTACATGCGCGATCGCTCAGAGGCCGCGCGGCGCGACTCGCCCTTGCGCTCCTCGCACTGGGAGGGCCTCGTAGAATTGCCGACACCACGTGCGGTACGCGGCGATGGGCCCGTCGCCGCGCGCGAGCGCGGGGCGCTCCAGGTAGGCCTTGTGCTCCCACACCGCGAAGTCCTCAGCGCGCTCCATGACGCGCGCTCGTGGTCCGGGAGCTCGAAGGTCGGCGCTTCGCCGCGCGGGTGATACCAGGCCAGGATGACGCCGTGCAGCTCGCGTACGGCCCGGGTCCCGAGTCGGAGCTGCTTCGTCGGCCTGACGCCGCCGGGGATCGACGCGCGGGCCCCCGCGGCGTCGAAGCAGAAGCCGTGAAGCGGGCAGCGGATGCGCGCGCCCTCGACCGTCCCCCGCGGCCGAGGTGCGCGCCGAGGTGCGGACAGTGGGCGTCGACGAGCCGGGCTCGCCCCGCGCGCGTCCTGTAGAGCACGAGCTCGCGCTTGAAGTAGTGGACGCGCCGGACCTGCCCGGGCGCGAGCTCGTGGGAGAAAGACACGCAGTACCAGCCCGCCGGGATCGTTTGTATGGGGTCGTCATCACCGCTCACGTCTTCTGCTCAGCGCGCTGCTCCTCGGCGCGGGGATCCTCGACGCCGGGTGACCCGCGCGAGCCGACGAGGACTCGCGCGCCTCGGCGCTGGGGACAGCCGCGTTCAGGGTCGCCGCCGCGCGCGTCGACGGCGGCGCGGCGCGGCGCGGGTCACCCGGCGTCGAGGCTTCACGCCTCTCCTGTCCCTGCGCCAGCGCGCGGAGAGCTGCGCCACGGAGATCGAAATTTCTTGTACGCCCAGGACGCGCGCCCCCCAGGGACGGCCCCGACGCGCTCCGGGGCCGTCGCGCGCGCGGCTCCGATACGCGCCCGTGTCGTCGAGCGCAGCTCGCGTCCCCGCGGACGCGCGCTTTCGGACATGTCCTGACGCGCCTGCGCAGGATCCGAATTCGATGGCGCGTCTCCCCGCCGCCTGACGCAGGGGTTCATGGGCGACGCGGGCGGGCCCGTCGCGCGGGCGCCGTCGCGGTGATCGAGCGACGCGCCCGCCAGCGCCGCGGCGGGCGACCAGCCGAGGAGCGATCGTGACACACGCACTACGTCAGCCGACTTCGATGGGCTCCGCGCCCGGCCACCAGCCTTCGCACGCCCGGCGTGACCGCGCGCCGCGGTTGATGGCTCGCACCCGTCCGACCGCGGGGTCTGCTCCCGACGAGGGGACGACGTCGACGGACTGGATCCCCGCGCGGCGTCGCCGGCTCCCGTGGGTGCACTCGACGATCCGCGTGACCCGGGAGCTGTGGAGAAACTGGAGCGGAGAGCTCTGCAGTCGACCTCGGCGCCTGTACTGCGACGACGCCGGGGGGGCGTGGCGATCACCGCGAACGCTCGAGGAGCTGCAGGCGATCGTCCGGGACGCGCGCGCGGAGGGGGTGTCGGTGCGCGTGTTCGGCTCCTCGCACTCGTGGGCCGCGCTCGTGCCCAACGACGACGGCTACATCGTCGACAACCGGATGATCAACTCCGAGCGGGGGCGCTTCAAGGTCGTCCTCGAGGAGCCGCGCCGCCCGGGCGGGAAGGCCCGCGCGACCGTCCCGCCGGGGCTGCTCTCGAGCGAGCTCGAGCGCTGGCTGTGGCGGCGCGGGTACTCGCTCCCGGCGAGCGCCTTCGAAGACTGCTTCACCGTCGCCGGCATGGTCGCGACCGCGACCCACGGCGCGGGGATCGACATCGGCACCCTCTCGGACATGGTCGTCGGGATGACCTTCGTCGACGGGCGCGGCGAGGTCCGCCGCTGGAGCCGCGAGACCTGCAGCGCCGACGAGCTCGCCGCGATCCAGTGCGGCCTCGGCTGCACGGGGCTGATCTTCGACATCACCTTGGAGGTCGAGCCGCGCTACGAGGTGCTCCACACCGCCAAGGAGCTCCCCTACGCCGACTACTTCGCCGACACCGACGAAGCGCGGCGAAACCTCCGGCGCCTCCACGAGGAGCACACGTCGGTCGAGATCTTCTGGTGGCCGTTCGCGCTCGACAAGGCGCCGCGGCTGTGGCGACCGCGGATCAACCCGAACTTCTTCGTCCTCTTGACCCGGCGCGTCATCCCGCAGGGGACGCGACCCCGGGGCGCCGTGCGGAGGTTCCTGCACCTCAAGATCCTCGACATCGTCGTGTTCGCCTGGGGCGGCCTCACGTACAAGCTGTTCGCCCGCTTCCCGGCGCTGGCGCCCCTCATCGTCTGGTGCAGCTGCTTGACGAACCTCTGGGTTCGCGCGCGCGCGGGCGAGTACCGGATGCCGCAGTTCGACGCGAACCACTTCGTCAACGCGACCGGGGTCGAGTTCATCCCGTCGGTCGCGTGCGAGTGGGCCGTGCCGTTCTACCGGCATCACCCGACGAGCAGCGCCGACGGGTATGAGCGCGTCAGGACTGCCTTCGCGCTGCTGCACGACCTCGTGGTCGAGGCCTTCGAGCGCCACTCGCTTCGCGACCCGCGCGCGTGCCCGATCCTCACCGCCGTGGAGATGCGGACGCTGCGGGCGAGCGGCGCCCTGCTGAGCCCCGAGTATCAGCCCGAGGCGCTGCGCGACGAGGTCCACTACGCGGCGCCGGAGCTCGTCACGGCCGCCAACCACCCCGCCTGGCTGGAGTTCGCCCAGCGGGCGAACATCGCGATGACGACCTCTCGCGCGCTGGGCGATCAGGTCCGCTGCCATCAGGCCAAGCCGTGCCACGCGTGGCCGCACCCCGCCTTCCCGGAGACCGGCACGAGCGGCTACCTGCGCGCGCAGTACCGGGCGGCGGGCACCTGGGAACGTTTCCTGCGCGTCCGTCACGAGCTCGATCCGGACGGCGTGTTCCTGAACCGCTACGTCCGCGCCTGGTTCGAGCTCGATCGCTGAGGCCGAGCGACGCCCGCGCGCCGCGACCCAGCCGCGTCAAATGGTCTCGATGAGCTTGTCCGAGAGGTTGCGCAGCAGATGGGCGACCATCGGATCGACCCGCGACAGCTCGTGCTCGAGCGCCCTCCAGTCGAGCGCGCGCAGCACCGTCGCCGGCCCGGCGCGGACGGTGGCGCTCCGGCGCGCGCGCGAGAGCATCGCCAGCTCACCGACGATCTCGCCCGCGCCGCGGGTCGCGAC
The DNA here is from genome assembly GCA_020633295.1 of Myxococcales bacterium. GTDB lineage: Bacteria > Myxococcota_A > Polyangia > Nannocystales > Nannocystaceae > JACKDW01. Next base: position 254,447 of record JACKDW010000004.1, read on the forward strand.
CACGCGCGGTCCGTCGTCGTCGACCACGACCTCGAGCTGCCCCTCGACGATCTGGTAGGCCGTGTTGCTCTCGGCGCCCTGCTCGAAGAGCACCTCGCCCGCCGCGAGCCGGATGATCTCCGTGCCGTCGCCGATGTCCGCGAGCCGGGCGAGCTCGTCGAGCACCGCGTCGAGGGACTGCGGTCGCGCGCGCGGCGTGGGCGCGAGCATCCGCATACAGATGGCCTCGAGACGATCGGACACCTCCGGACGCAGGCTCCGCAGCGACGGGGAGCCCGCGAGCTTCGCGTCTCGCAGCGCCGCCATCGTCGCGGACGTGGAGAAGGGACACCGCCCGGCGAGCAGCTCGAACAGCATCGAGCCCACCGCGTAGATGTCCGACGGGGGCCCGAGCGCCGCGTCCTCCGTGAATTGCTCTGGGGACATGTACAGCGGCGTGCCGCCGCGGATCGTGGTGGCCATCAGGTCGCCGTGGTCGACCGCGCCCGCGTGCTCGATGTGCGCCCGGTACGGCGCCTCGTCGTGGAAGCGCGCGATGCCCCAGTCGATCACGGACACGCGCCCGTAGCCCTGCAGCATGACGTTGTCGGGCTTGACGTCGAGGTGCACGATGCCCTTGTGGTGCGCGTTGGCCAGCGTCTCGCACACGCGGGTGACGACGCGCAGCGCCTCGGAGATCGACATCTTGCGCCCCGCCGCGCGCAGCGAGCGGAGGCGCTCGGCGAGGCTCTCGCCCTCGATCAGCTCCATGGTGTAGGAGACGCCCGCGTCGTCCTCGCGGAGGTCGTACACCTGGACCGCGCCGGGGTGATCCAGGTACGCCAGCAGACGCGCCTCTCGCAGCAGCGTCTGCTCGATGTGGAGCCCCGGAACGCGGGGCGACTTGGCGGCGACGATGCGACGAAGGGAGCGGTCGTAGAGGCGCTCGACGACGCCGAAGCTCCCGGCGCCCAGCTCGCCGAGGACGCGATAGCGGGCGCCGAGCACCGGCGCGCCGGACGGGGGCAGCGCGAGCGCGCGCGCGATCGTGGGCGCGACCGCGTCGGGGATCGCCAGGCGCGTCGCGCTCTCCCCGATCTGCGAGGGCGCCGACACGACGTGCTGAAGCAGCTCCTCGAGCAGCTTGCGGAGCGCCTCATCTCCGGCGCAGGCCCGATCGAGGAGCGGGCCCGCCTCGCGCTGGCCGAGCGCGCTCGCTTCGAGGAAGAAGTCGCGTAGCCGGTCGCTCGCGGCGCTCACCCGGCTCGCTCCAGACCGCGGCCGAGGAGCCGGGCCGTGGCGATCGCCGGCGATCGCGGGCCGAGCTTGAACAGTCGCGTCGACGCGTCCACCACCACGCTCAGTATCGTACCGGCATCGCCGCCGGGGAGCGAGCGCGCGTGAGCGGATCCGCCCGCGCGCCGCGGCGACGCGAGCTCGACGAGTCAACAAACGCCTCAAGCCGCAGGCAAGACCCGTCGTCGGGTCTCCGCCGAGGACCTGCCGCGATCGTCCGCAGGGCGCGACGCGATCGCGGCGTGAACCGCCGCGAGGCGCCGCGCTCTCGCGACGCCAACCAAACCATCGGCTCGTCCCGCGCGCTCGACCTCCGGCGCTCCGGTGAAGCGACGAGCGATCAGCCCGACCCGGTTCGTCGCGCGCGCGCGCGGAGCCCCCGTGTGTGGAGTGTGATACCGTCGCTTCGCGCCGCGGCCCCGCAGGCCGCCCACGGGCTCACACGTGAACTGATGTCCGATATCACGGAGTTGCTGGAGCGGATCCGCGCCGGAGACGAGCAAGCCCGTCATGATCTCGCGCCCCTCGTGTACTCCGAGCTGAAGAAGCTCGCGCAGGCGCACATGCGTCGAGAGCGAAGCGCCCACACCGTTCAGGCGACCGAGCTCGTCAACGACGCCTTCATGCGCCTCGTGAAGCAGGCCAGCGTCGACTGGGAGGACCGGAGTCACTTCTACGGGATCGCCAGCAACGTGATGCGGCAGATCCTCGTGGATCGAGCGCGCTCGAGAAATCGCCTGAAGCGCGGCGGCGGAGCGCTGCACGTGAGCATCGACGATGTCGTGACGGTGTCGGTCGAGCGCGATGAGGACATCCTCGCCGTGGAGGAGGCGCTCTCCGCCCTGGAGGTCGTCGATCCGCGCCAGGCGAGCATCGTCACCATGCGCTTCTACGGCGGCATGAGCATGCAGGAGGTCGCGAAGGCGCTGGGGGTCTCCAAGCGCACGGCGGACCGCGAGTGGGCGATGACGAGGGCGTGGATGCGGAGGGCGCTGTCCGGATGAGCCTCGACCGGGCGCGCGTGAAGGAGATCTTCACGGCGGCGGTCGAGCTCGCGCGAGGCGAGCTCGACCCCTACCTCGATGAGGCGTGCGCGGGCGACGACGAGCTGCGGCGCGAGCTCGAGTCGCTGCTCGCCCACCACGACGAGCGCGACCTCGTGCGGCCCCCGCTGCCGGAGCACTCGGCGCCGACGCTCGTGCCGGAGGAGCGCGGCCTCGCCAGCGCTCACGAGCACGTCCGCTACCGCGAGCTCGTCGAGCTCGGCGTCGGTGGTTGTGGTCGGGTCACCTCCACGTGGGACCGCCAGCTCCGCCGTCGCGTCGCCCGCAAGCAGCTCCTCATCGACGCGCCTGGCCAACGCGCCATGCTGCTGCAGGAGGCGCGGCTGCTGGCCTGGCTCGATCATCCGGGCGTCGTCCCGGTGTACGACACCGAGGCCGACGGCGAGGCGTCGTACACGATGCGCCTCCTGGACGGCGAGACGCTGCGGTCGCGGATCGACAGCGAGGGCCAGCTCAGCATCCCCGAGTCCGTCCGCGTCCTGACGCGGGTCAGCGAGACCATGGCGAACGCCCACGCCAAGGGCGTGCTCCACCTCGATCTGAAGCCCGCGAACCTCATGCTGCTGCCCTTCGGACAGGTGTGCGTCCTGGACTGGGGCGTCGCGAAGTTCCACGACCTCGACGCCTACCACGCCTACCTGAGGACCTCGGGAGAGACGGCCTCGCCCGCGGTCGCGGCCTACGACGGCATCGCCGGGACCCCGAGCTACATGCCCGTCGAGCAGGTCGTGGGCGATGCGCTCAGCCCGGCCACCGACATCTACGCGGTCGGCATCGTGCTCTACGAGATGCTGGTCGGGCGCCTCCCGCACGCCGCCAGCGGCGGCGCGCGGTCGATCATCCACACGCTGAGCGAGGCGATCGCGCCGCCGACGAGGTTCCGCGCGGACATCCCCGAACGGCTCGAGGCCCTCTGCCTGCGCATGCTCGCCTCGAACCCCGCCGATCGCCCCGCGAGCTTCACGGAGGTGCTCGCCGAGGTCGACGGCCTCCACGGCGTCCCGGTGGGCGCCGAGCGCGTCCTCCAGCCAGGCGAGGTCCTGTTCCGGGAGGGGGAGGTCGGCGTCGAGGCCTTCCAGATCCTCGAGGGCGCCGTGTCGGTGACGGTCGAGGGCCCCTCGGGTCCGACCGAGATCGCCAGGCGCGGCGTCGGCGAGCTAATCGGAGAGCTGTCGGTGGTGCTCGAGAAGCCGCGCAGCGCGACGGTCAGCGCCATAGGTCACACCCGGGTCGCGCGGATCACCGGCGACGTGATCGCAGGGGCGCTGAAGAACGCGAACCCGCTGCTGGCGCGCATGCTGTTGAGCCTCTCCGCGCGGCTGCGCCAGACCGCCGTGCGGGCGCGACGAGAGTAGGCTCGGGGCCTCCTCCATCCACCCGAATTGGCCGCGGAGCTGCGCGAGCGAGTGGCCGAGCTCGCGCCCCTCCCGCGCCAGATCAACGTCTGGTCCAAAGTACAGACACACTCGATCCGCGACGAGCTCCGGCGGCACCTGATCGACGAGGTGGACGACCCGCGCGGCGAGGTCCCCGGCTCGCGCGCACGCCGTGGACGGGCGTCGGTCGGCGCGTTCGTGGTTGACCGATCGTCGAACATGTCCACATGTTCTTCCCGCGGAACCTCCGCGACGATCCAGCCGTGTAGCCGAGACGACGATCGAGCCGGCGCGCCACCGGACGCGCGTCATCGATCGCGCGCGCCCGGAAGCGCTCGATCAGCGCTCGTCGAGGCGCGGCTCGCCAGCACGAACGACGCCGCCGCTGCGGACACGACGGAGTAATCCAGCGGCGCCTTGAGACCCAGCGCGCACGCCATCGCCAACGCGAAGGCCGAGAGCAGCACGCCGCTCGCGCCCGCGAACCATCGCAGACGCCACCCAGCGAGCAGACCGATCGCGATCACCACCTCGGCCACCGTCGCCACCCACGCGATGACCGGAACCGCGACCGCAGGCGCGCGCGGGTTGAGGGTCCCGGTGAAGGCGACGAACGGCGCCCAAGCGCCCCACGCGACGCCAGGGGCGCCGGGCGCCCCCCAGCATCCGAGGCGATCCGCGACGGCGGAGATGAAGCACGCCGCCAGCGCGACGCGCAGGGCGAGCAGCGCCGCGCGCTCTCCGGTCATGACGCGACTCGCTGATCGCGGTCGAGCCCGCGCGCGCGCGCGCGCCTCTCCAGCCGAAGCATCGCCTGATCGCCGGCCGAGGAGACGGCGGCGACGTCCATCGCCACGAACACCGGACCGTCGAATTCACCGACTTCGAACACGGGGACGACGTTGGGGCGCGAGAGCCGAGCCAGTCTTCGCGGGGGTTGTCGAGTCGTCATGGTGATTTCTCGTCTGTCCGCGCCTCCGCTACGATGAAGGCGACTTGTCGCCGCTCGTCGGCGACGCCTGGCAGTCTGCTGCGCCGGAGCGCTCTGGTCTTGTACTTTTCCGACAGCGACCCCCACCATGAGCTCCAGCCGCTCGGCTTTCGTCGGCTCCCGCCGAGCCCTGAGCTGCGTGACGTGGTCGCGTGCTACTGGGGAGCGCGAGCGGTGTTGTCGAGGCCGCGGGCTGAGAACCTCTATCCCGACGGCGGATGGGGTTTGGCCTTCAGCTTCACGGGGGCGCCAGGGCTCAGCCTCGGCGCTGGCCCGAACGCCTCGCTCAGCGGCGTCTCGACGCGCCGACGAGAGGTCGTCTTCGCCGGCGCGCTCGATCTGTTCGGTGTTCGCTTCCGCCCCGGCGCCGCGAGTCGGTGGCTCGGCGTGAGCCCGTCCGAGCTGCGCGACCAGGTCGTCTCGCTGTCTGAGCTACGCCTGGATCTCGGCTGTCTCGAGGAGCAGATCGAGACGGCACGCTCCGTCGTCGAGCGCGCCGCGCGGTTCGAACGCTGGCTGCGCCGCGCGATCGAGCCACCGCGGCGCGGCTTGTTCGAAGGAGCGCATGAGCTCATGCAGCGCCGTCTCGGCCTCGTCCGCGTCGACGAGCTCGCGGCGGAGCTCGGGACGAGCGAGCGCACGCTCGAGCGCGTGTTTCGATCACGCGTCGGCGTCAGCCCCAAACGCCTCGCCCGCTTGTTGCGGGTCGGAGGCGTCCGCCTGTCGCTCAAGCTCAACGACGACCGCTCGCTCGCCGACATCGCGCTCGACGCCGGATACTGCGATCAGGCCTACTTCTCGAGGGACTTTCGCCGGGTCGTCGGCATGTCTCCTGGACGATACAGGCAGCGAGCGGCGCGCCGGCGCGCCGGCGCGCCGCGGTTGACGCGGCCTACGCGTGGTGTCCTATAAGATCATCGGACGGGCGGCGTGACGTACCCCAGGAGAGGAAGTCGTCGAATCGTCGTGGACAACGAGCCGCTGCGCTGGGTCGTGAGTCGCCGCGGCGTGCGTGGCTGCCCGGACTGCGATCGGCTGCATGTGATCGTGAGCGCCGAGGATCGCAAGGGGAGCTTCGTCCTGGTGCACGCGCCAAACTCGGCAGGACCCGATGTGGCGATCGGGCCACGACAGATCGCGGCGCTCGTCCGGCTCGCGCGGGCGGACGGATGGACCCCCGGGGCGGGGCCGCGGGATGAGATCTATCGCTTGAGTAGCGCGGCCCTCGTGCGGATCGTATCGGTGCTGTGGCCGGATGACGTCTAGCCGACGCGCGGGAATTCCCGTCGAGCGACGGCGCCCTCCCGTGCACCAAGCTCGAGGTCGCTACGCTCGACGTTGAATGTTCGTCGGAGATCGTGCACCGAGCCTCCGCACTCCCCCGGTCGGAGCTGGCGAACCGTCGGACGAGTGTGGGTCTCGATCGCGCGTGGGCGCTCTCCAACCCACGCGCTTCCGGACGCGGATGAAGACCTGGTGCTGGGAGCAGGTAATCCCGTAGGCGCGGGTGCGGGGCTTGAGGGCGCGGAGACGAGTGACGGTGAGGCGAAGGCGGCTCATGCGACCCCCGAAACCGCGCCAAGATCAGGGCGTTTTATCGCCTCACGGGTGCTGCCTCTCTGGACATAATCTCTCGAATTCGCGCGCTTGATAGCGCCCCCGAGCACGTCCACAAAATTGCTGACAAAGTACGCGTGCTGGTTCCAGATCGAGCGCGTGCCGACCCACGAGTTCGCCGAGTCGCCGAAGGCCGTGATGCCCTGGTAGAAGCCCGCGTTCTCGGGCGGCGTCCAGCCCGGGCGGCCGGTCATCGGATCGGGCTGCGTCCACGGGGCTTGGTTGCAGCTCCAGTTCGCGCTGTTCGAGACGCGCACGATCTCGGCGTGGCCGTCGCCGTCGACGTCCGCGACGATGATCGCCTCGGTCGCCGTGAAGGTCGTGTTCGGGGCCGCGAAGCGCAGCGAGCCGTCCTCGCCGTCGAGCACCCACAGGAAGCACTCGTCGGAGTAGATGACCTCGGCGCGGCCGTCCCCCTCGAAGTCGAAGACCGAGGAGCCCGTGATGCGGCTCGAGGTGTCCTTGGTCGGCAGCGACCACACCGCGTCGAGCGTGCCCATGCCGTAGTTGGGCTTGTAGACCATGTAGTAGCTGCCGGTCGCGATGCCGATCTCGAGGTCGTCGCCGCCGTCGAAGTTGGCGATCGTCGGCGGGCCGCCGCCCGCGACGCCCGGGACCGTCACGGGTCCCAGCTCGGTCACGCCGGTGCCGCCCTCGAGCACGCGGACGGTGCCGTTGAGCGTGACGACGACCTCGGGCTCGCCGTCGAAGTCGAGGTCACCCACGGCCGTGAAGCCGTCGGGGATCTGCGGGTTGCTCCACAGCGTCGTGCTGTCGTACTCGTAGACGGTGTTGCCGGCGAGCAGCTCCTGGAGGCCGTCGGTGTCGAGGTCGACCATGTACGAGAGCGCGGCCGTCGTGCCGCCGCCCGTGCCGCCGGCGCCGGACCACAGGAAGGTGATCGCGCCGGGGCCGGTGGTGTAGAGGCTGCGGCCGTAGGCGATCTCGGGCCAGCCGTTGCCGTCCATGTCGCCGATCGCGAGCCCGCCGCCCCAGCCGAACGCGTTGGCGTTCCAGCCGCTGACCTGCGTGTCGGCGATCGCGACGACCTCGCCCTCGCTGTTGATCCAGACGGGGTAGCCGTCGCCGGTCATGGCGATGATGTCCATGCTGCCGTCGTCGTCGATGTCGCCGAGCGCGACGGACATGCCGGCGAAGCCGTAGACGCCGTCGACGGCCTTCTCGAGCGACCAGATCTCCTTGCCGTTGGAGCCGTCGAGGAGGCGCAGGATGCCGGTGCGGCAGGTCGAGACGGGCTCGTTGCCGCACGAGCAGCAGGTGCCCTTGGTGTCGCCCGAGACGAGCACGATGTTCGGCGGGTCGCTCTGGTCGACTACGCCGTCGCAGTTCGCGTCGTAGATGCGCGCGACCGTGGGGGTCGCCCACACGTCGGAGGAGTCCGGGAACTCCTCGGCGTCGTACAGGCCCCACTGCCACTTGATCGTCGCGTTGAGCTCGCCCTTCTCGGGGTAGAACTCACAGGCGTCGACGCAGTCGGGGTCGTCGGGCGCCTCGTCGCACGACTTCGGGAGCGCGAGGCAGAAGCCGCCGGGCGGGATGTCCTGCGTGCAATTCATGTCGGGGTCGGGGTCCGGGTCCGGGTCCGGCTCGTCCTCGCCCAGCGCGGGCTCGCAGTACTCGCCCTGCTCGCAGTCGTTGACGCTCTTGCACGGCGCGCCCGGGACGACGCACTGGCCGAAGAGGCACAGCTCGTCGCCGCTGCAGCAGGCCTCCTCGCCGCACACGTTGTCGACCGGGCAGCACTCGCCGGCGACGCACACGTCGCCGTTGCACTGCGCGCTGTCACTGCACTCGGGGCCGACGTTGCCGGTCGTCTCGCCGTCGGTGCCGGTGGTGCTGGTCTGCGCGTCGCTCGTGGGCCCGGCGCTCGCGTCGGAGTCCGAGCCCGACATCCCGCCGGTCGTCACGTCGCCGGTCGTCGACTCGCTGCCGCCGCCGCCCGTGGTGCCCGCGTCCGTCGCCGTGACGCTCGTCCCCGAGGCCGTCGACGCGTCGCCGCCAGAGTCGCCGCAGGCGACGAGCGCCCCGCACGAGATGACTATCGAGATGATCGACGCGACGCTCACGTCGCGCGCGCACTCCACCGTTCGCTCGCCCATCACCACCGCTCCCGCTCGGTAATCCAGCGCGCGGACGCGCCGCGCTCCGCCCTGTTCTAACATGTCTATTTGGACATTTTGAAACGACGCGGCGCGCCGCGCAGGGGCGCACGCCCGTGAACCTGGAGGGAGCGCTCACGGGGCGGCCGCGACCCGGCGCCGGTCGTCCCGGGAGCGCGCGCAGGCGGGCACGCCCCCGGCGTCGCGCGCCGCTCGAGCGCCGCACGTCGGCGCCAACGCGACCGCACCTCCGCGCGTTGAGCTCAGGAGGCGGCGACCACGCCGCTGCCCCGCTCCTCCTCGGTCGGCTCGCGCACCTCGAGGATCTTCACGCGCAGCTTGATGTGCTGACCGGCGAGGGGATGAACCATGCGCACGTTCACCGCCTTGTCGCTGACCTCGCAGACGACGAGTCGGATCGGCTGCCCGTTCGGCAGGCCGGCCTCGAAGCTCATGCCCTCCTTGATCTGCGCGCTGGCCGGGAACTCCGAGCGCGGGATGTCCCTGCGCGGCGCGTCCTCGATGCGGCCGAACGCCTCCTCGGGCAGCAGCCCGAACTTGTGCTCCTCGCCCGCCGAGAGCCCGAGGAGCTTGGGCGCGAGACCCGGGAGCATGACGTTTGGGCCATAAAAGAACCGCAGCGGCGCGCCGCGCTTGTCCGAGCTCTCGATGAGACGCCCGTCCGCGGTGCGAATGTCGTACTCCATCGAAACGACCAGGCCGTCGGCGATCTTCATGGCGTCATCGTAGCCCGAAGCAACGGGGCCCGCGAACGTCCGCGGACGCGTCGTCGCGCGCTCGAGAGAGCGCGCCGCGGCGCGAATCTGCGATTGCGCCGCGCGCCGCGGTCGGGCGCGCGGAGGGTCCACCCGCTCGCCGCCCGCGCGCTTCGACGCGAGACTCTACAGACATGTCCCAAATAACAGACATGCATGGCCAAGGAGGAGCCGCGCGCGCGGGATGAACTCGCGCGCGTCGGCCCCCGCGCGACCGAGCGCCGGCGCCCCCGCCCGGCCAGCGACGGGACGCGCGTCCCAACGCGGCGGGCAGCTTCGGGCACGCTTGCGCGGGCCTCCGCCGCCGCGCACACCGGCGTGCATGCGCGAGAAGCTCCGCTCGCCCGCCGCGGCGACTCAACATACATGTTCCAAGGGTCATCAACGAAGCCCCGCGTCGATCGGCGACGACCGCGACGCGGCGCGCACGGTGATCGTGCCGGCGCCGGACGGCGACGGGCTCGGGGCGCGAACGACGATATGGCGGCGCCCGTCGGCCGAGGACGCCTCGCTGATCGCGACGCTCGCGGCCGCGGATCAGGTCGAGCTGGCGTATCGCGTGCTGACGCGACGGCTCGCGGGGTTCCTGGGCGACGACGAGCGCACGCCCACGCGCCGCGCTCGCCTGCGCGAGCGCTGCCCCAGGCTGTGGCGTGACGATCGGGTCGCGTGGCTGCTGGACGGACGCGCGGCGCGATCCAGACGCTACGAGCGCGCCGCCGGCGAGGCGCTGCGCTGGCTCGCGCAGACCTACACGCCGCAGCTCGAGCCGCCCGCGCGCCCGCAGGACATCGCGCGGCTCGTCGCGCGGATCGCGACGGTGCTCGACGTGAGCGCGCGCGGGCTCGACACGCTGCTGCGCGCGCGCGACCGCGTGCACGAGCACTGCGCTGGCCGAGCGCCGGAGCGGAGATCCCCGCCGGCGCAGCAGCTCGCGGACGTCCTCGACTGGACGGGCGCGAGCGCCCGCGATCCCCGGAGCTTCGAGCGCGCCTTCGAGCTGCTCGCCCGCCACCACACCGCGCTGCTCGCCGGCGTCATCGAGGGCGCCCGCGAGCTGCTGGCGAGCCTCGACCCCACGCGAGCCCGTCCGTCGCGCGCGCTCGCGCGCGGGTCGCGGCCCGGCCCGGCCCCAAGCCGCGCGCGGGTGCTCCGGCGCTGGGCCGCCCGCCGGTACGTCCTGGCCCGCGCCCGCGCGCTCTCCCGCCTGACGCGGGACACCGACAGGCTGGGCGCGGTGCTGCTCGGGCCGCGCTTCGTCACCACCTATCGGGCGCTCGCGAGCCCGCCCCGCGAGGCGACGCCGTGATCACCACGACCTACTCCTTGAGCCATGTCGCGTGCAGACGCCCGCCACCGCGAACGTTGGTGCGCGCCCGCGCCGACGCTGCGCGCCGCGCTCGCGCCCCGGCGCGACGGCTCGAGGCGCGCGAACGGGCGCCCGCGCGCGCGTTGACGCTCGATGCCCCGTGTGTGAGAGTGAGTGGGAGTATGAATTCGCGCGCCGTCAGTCGTCGTCACCGCGCGGGCCACTTCACGCGCGACCTCGCGGCCTCATGCTCCGCGCTCGCGCTGCTCTCGCTCGTCGCGACCGCGTCGCCGGGCTGCGCGCGCGGCGTCGTCGAGGAGGACGGCCCTGGCCTGAGCGGCGCGCACGTGCCGGTCACCGCGTCGAGCCGCCCGCCCTCGTCGACCTCCGGCCACGGGGCCGACACCGATGACACGGAGCCGGGCGGGACGTGGTCGACCTTCGGCTCGACGGCCGACGACGGGACGACGGGCTATCTCTCGGGCTATGGCGCTTCGGACAGCGCCGGGATCGTCTGCGGCAACGGCGTGATCGAGGAGGGCGAGCAGTGCGACGACGGCGTCGGCAACGGCATCGGGCAGCCGTGCAACCCTGACTGCACGCTCAACGTCTGCGGCGACGGCAGCCAGAGCCCGAGCGAGCAGTGCGACAACGGGCCGGCGAACTCGGACAGCGACGTGTGCAAGTCCGACTGCACGCTCAACGTCTGCGGCGACGGCGCGCAAGGCCCCGGCGAGAGCTGCGACGACGGCAACCTCGTCGACGACGACGGCTGCACCAGCACGTGCACGGTCGCCAGCTGCGGCGACGGCATCGTCAACCCGGGCGAGGCCTGCGACGACGGCAACGACAGCAACGAGGACAGCTGCACCAACACCTGCACGGCGGCGGTGTGCGGCGACGGCTTCATCCAGCCGCCGGAGCAGTGCGACGACGGCGTCGAGAACAGCAACAACGACGGCTGCCTGCTGAACTGCGTGCTCGCGACCTGCGGCGACGGCTACGTCGCCGCGGGCTACGAGAGCTGCGACGACGGCAACGGCAGCAACAACGACGGCTGCCTCAACACCTGCGAGGACGCGAGCTGCGGCGACGGCTACCTCTGGCAGGGGGTCGAGCAGTGCGACGACGGCAACAACAACAACAACGACAGCTGCGCGAATAACTGCACGTCCGCGGTGTGCGGCGACGGGGCGTGCAACGGCGCCGAGGACAGCTGCAGCTGCCCCAACGACTGCCCGGACGACCCGGGGATGTGCTCGTCGTGCCAGTGCGGCAGCAGCGGCGGCACCTGCTGGTGCGACGACGCGTGCGTGCAGTTCAACGACTGCTGCCCCAACGGCCCCTGCTAGGGGCTCTCGACGCGGTCGCGTGTCGGCGCCGCTGCCCAGGCCCCCGTGGACCCGTGGGCGCCCGCGTAGGCGAGCCCACGAGGACGGGCGCGTCGCCCTGACCTGCCCCTCAGACCACGCGCGCGAGACGGGCGCCCGCCCTTATTTGTTGAACTTGTTGTTCTTGACCACGCGCGCCATGTCGACGCCGTCGAGCTTGGTCAAGCCGTCGAGCTTCGTCATCTCCGGCGACAGCCGCCCGAGGCGGGAGAGCCCGGCCGGCGTGCGCAAGGCGGCGGGATCGAGGCGGGTCTTTACGCTGGCCCGGTAGTCCGGCGGCCACCAGTCCGGGTGGGGCGGCGGCGGCGGCTCAGCGGGCGGGCCGAACACGATGGGCTTGGGCGGCGGATCGTCGTCGCCGCCCGTCGGCGAGGGCGCCGACGGGTCACCCCCGCCGGTCGACGCCTCCGCGACGAAGTCGAGCGAGAGCGTGTACGTCTTCGAGGTGCTGACGGAGCTCGTCGTGCCCCAGCGGCCGATCAGCTGCACGACGATGGTCGGGCGGGTCGTCGCGGCGTACGTGCCGAGGTCGTAGCGCTTGGACGAGTTCAGCGTGACCGGGCGCAGCGTGGAGGCCGTTGGACCTGACCGTACAGACAGAACGAGGCCCTCGAGATCGCTGGGGCCGACGTAGGGCGTCAGCTGCACGTTGCACTCGTCGAGCGACGCGGCCTCGACCTGGATCGTCGCGGTCTCGGCGAGCACCTGGAGCGCGTTGTTGTCGGCGTCGCCGAAGTAGAGCACGAACTCGTACGCCCGCGACGCGCGCGCGATCTTGAAGCGAGGGAAAAGCCTGATTGTCGTCATCGATGGACTCCCGGTGGGTGGTGGATGGTTGTGTCAGGGACTCGTCAGCCAGGCGCGGATCTCCGCGGCCGCAGCCCGTGAGCTGTCGCTGTCGCGCTCTTCGAAGGTCGCGAGGGCGCTGCGCGCGAGCGCGCGCGCGCGCTCCGGCTCCTGGCCGCGCTGGGTGAGCGCGCGCGCCAGCAGCCACTCGCTCCGGGCGATGTGCACGACGTGGGAGGTCGGCGGCGCCCGGTGCAGCGAGAGCGCCGCCGCGGCGACCTCGACCGCGCGGGGATCCTCGGCGCGCAGCAGCGCCGCGGCCTCGAGCTGCATCGTCGCCGCCACGGACTCGCCGTCGACCGCGTCGCCGGCGGCGCGCAGGTACACCACGGCGCGGCGGTAGGCGTCGGCCTCCTCGTCGTGGCGGGCGAGCGCGGCCTCCTGATCCGCGAGCGCTGACCAGTGCTTCGCCATCCGCTTCGGGTCGACGTCGCCCGCGCGCTCGAGCGCCGCGAGGGCGTGACGGAGCGCCTCGCTGGCGCGCGCGTGCTCCCCCGCGGTGATCAGGCTCCAGGCCAGCGTCTCGTGGGCCCTCGCCCGCTCCTCGTCGGCGCTCTCGGCCGCCAGCGGACCGTCGTAGAGCCGCGTCGCCCGCTCCCCGAGCTCGATCGCCGCGGGCGTGTTGCCGGCGGACTGCTCGTGCCAGGCCATCGGCACGAGCACGCGCGCCGCCTCGGAGCTCTCGCCGCGCCCGGCCGCGTCGAGGCGCGCGAGCGCCTCGCCGTACAGCGCGCGCGCGCGCGCCATGTCCCCGGTCTTGGCGTACATCCCCGCCAGGCTGCCGAGCCGCGTCGCGGCCTTCGGGTTCCACGGCCCCTGCAGCTCCTGGAGGAGCGCGTGCGCCCCCTCGGCCAGCTCGATCGCGGCCCGGGGCTCGCCCCGCCGCGCGAGCACGCCGGCGAGGTTGGTGCGCGCCGACGCGACGCGAAAGTCTCGCTCGCCGTAGACCTCGGTCAGGATCTCGAGCGCCTCGCGCAGCGCGGCCTCGGCCTCCTCGTAGCGCGCGAGCTGGGTGTAGGTGATCCCGAGGCGCTCGAGCGCGGTGCCGTCGCGCCCGCGCCCGCGCTCGCCAATCCGCGCGATCCGGGCGCGCGCGAGCGCGGCCCAGCGCAGCCCGTCGCGCGCGTCGGGCGTGGCGGTCGCGGCGACGAGGATCAGGCGCTTGTACGCGTCCGCGACCACGTCGTCGACGGCGTGCTCGTCGGCGAGCGCCGCCGCCTCGACCAGCGCCGCCGTCGCGCGCTCGCCGTCACCAACATGTCCCAAGAGCCTCCCGTGCTGCAGCAGCGCCGCCGCGAGCGTCGGCGCGTGCCCGAGCCCGCGCGCGCGCTCCACCGCCGGGCCGCTGCGCTCGAGAGCGCCTCGCGGTGGCGGCCGAAGAACTGCAGCACGCGCGCTCCCGGAGCCGCGCGCGCGGCTCCTCGACGGCGCCCGCGAGCGCGGGCGGCAGCTCATTTCCGCGTCGGTTGAGACATACCCCTCGAGACAGTCTCTCGTGGCGGCCCCAGCTGATCGACCGCCGCGCTCGCGGCGTCGAGCTCCGCGCGCGTCGACCCGCGCGAAACCGCCGATCACGCCCGCGGCTCCTCGAGCCGGCGCTCCTCGAGGCACGCGAAGCGCCGCTGGGCCGCGCGCTCGGTCGAGAACCCGCGGCGCCCGTCCTCGCACGCGCGCGACCGCGCCGCGGTCCAGCGCGCCGCGTACTCGTCGAGCTGCGCGCCCACGAGCGCGAGCGCGTCGGCCTGGTGCGCGAGCCCGGTGGCCGCGAAGGCGCGCGCGATTTTCGCGTCGCGCCGCGCCGCGTCCAACACGCCCGCGAGCGCGTCCTCGGGCGCCTCGCAGCGCGCGCGCGCGTCGGCGAGGCTCCAGCGCCGCCGCGGCCAGAGGCGGCCGCGAGCGCCACCCCGCCGATCGAGAGCGCCGCGATCCGCCGCCGCCGCCGCACCGGGTCGTCGGCGAGCGCCGCGAGCAGGCTCCCCATGTCGGGGTAGCGCCGCGCCGGGTCTCGCGCGAGCCCGCGCAGCACCACCGCGCGCAGCCACGCGGGCACGCGCGCGCCGGGGGGCGCGTCGATCACCTGGCCGTCGACGACGCTGAGCACCAGCTGCTTGACGGTCTTGCCCGGGAACGGGCGCGCGCCGTACAGCGCCTCGTGCAGCGCGACGCAGAAGCTGAACTGATCGGAGCGCGCGTCGACGGGCTTGTACTCGAATTGCTCGGGGGACATGTACGCGATCGTGCCGACCCACGCGCGCGTGCGCGTCAGCCGGGTGCCCACGGGCCCGTCCGCGAGCTGCGTCTCCATGGTCTCGAGCAGCGTCCCCGCCGCCTCCTGAGACAGGTCCTCACGGACAGCTGTCTCGATGGTCACATCGGGCTCGGGCTGGCACGCGATCCCGAAGTCGACGACGCGCGCGCGCCCGTCGTCGCCCATCAGCACGTTGTCGGGCTTGAAGTCGCGGTGGACGATGCCGGCGGCGTGCGCCGCCTCGAGCCCGCGACCGGCCCCGATGAACGCGTCGAGGAGCTCGCGCAGCGTCGGCGACGTCTCGTCCAGCCACGCCGAGAGCGGGCGCCCGCGGACCAGCTCCATGACGATGTAGGTCTGGCCGCGCTCGCCCTCGCTGACGCCGACCTCGTGGACCTGCACGACGTTGGGGTGCGAGAGCTTGGCCAGCGCGCGCGCCTCTCGCTCGAGCCGCGCGTGCGCCCGCGCGTCGCTCGTGTCGGGCAGCAGCACCTTGATCGCGACGTCGCGATCGAGCCGCGGATCGTGGGCCTCGTAGACGACCCCCATGCCGCCCGCGCCGAGCCGACGCCGGATCGTGTAGCCGGCGACGGTCACCTCGGGCGCCTGGCCGCCGAACAGGCGCGCCTGCATGCGCGCCCGCATCGCCTCGCCGGCGAGCCCGAGCCGCGGCGTCGCCAGCGGGAGGCTGCCGCTCACGGGCGCCGCGGTGGTCTCGAGGCCGCTCGCGCGCGCGTCGTCCTCCGACCGCGTCCCCCGCAGCGTCGGCGCCAGCGCGTCCTGATCAGCCCGCTCCATCTCGCTCGAGTCCTCGTGCCGTCGCGACTATCCCACGATCGCGCGCGGGGAGCCGCGCGATCGCGGGCGCGCGCCCGCTCGATCGTGGGAGTGGCCGCGGGGCGCTCTCGGGATCACGAGCGCGGGAAAAAAGTGCTATTGCGGAGGCGTGGAGACGCGCGACTTTGAGCTCCTCGCGGCCTGGCGCGCCGGGGACACCCGCGCCGGCGAGACGCTGTTCGCCCGTCACTTCGCCGCCATCCATCGCTTCTTCCGCAACAAGGTCGCCGACGACGGCGACTTCGAGGACCTCGTCCAGTCGACGTTCATGACCTGCGTCGAGCGCTCGGACAGCTTCGAGGGTCGCTCGAGCTTCCGCACCTACCTCTTCGGCATCGCGCACAACCGCCTGCGCAACTACTACCGTAGCAAGCGCCGCCACGACGCGCGCTTCGACCCGGGCACGGTCTCCGCCGTCGATCTCGGGGCTGGGCCCGCGACCGCGGCCGTTCAGCACAGCGAGCAGCGGCTGCTGCTCACCGCGCTGCGCCGCCTCCCGCTCGACCTCCAGATCGCGCTCGAGATGCACTACTGGGAGCAGCTCACCGCGGCCGACATCGCCGAGGCCCTCGAGATCCCCGCCGGCACCGCCAAGAGCCGCCTGCGACGCGCCAAGCAGCTGCTGCGCGAGCGGCTGCAGGAGCTCGCCAGCACGCCCGCCGTCCTCACGCGCACGCTGCAGGACCTCGACGGCTGGGCGCGGGGCCTGCGAGACGAGCTCTCCTGAGCCGCCCGCGCCCGCGCGCCCGCGCGTGAAACCGCGCGCGGGCGCGGCTCAATTTTTTTTCGTCGGCGGTTAATCCCGCGGCCGTCGTGCGGCGACCAACGAGTCGACCCCGGGGCGCCGGGGCGGCCGCCCGCTACGGCGACCTACCCCGACGCCCGCTACACGCACGTATCGAGAGGATATCGCCATGCTCCGCATCAAGACCGCCCTGCTCACGCTCGCCGCCCTCACCGGCCTCACCGCGCTGGCTCCGAACACCGCCCACGCCGCCAAGCTCCACCCGATCACGATCAACGCGCTCGGCTGCGAGGTGCTCGAGGGAGACGTCGACGTGAACCTCACCTTCGGTGAAGCCCGCAGCAAGGACGGCGCGAGCGCCCGCCTGATCTGCCCGATCCCGTCGATGGCCGTGCACCCCGATCACACCTTCGACATCCTCGAGCTCGTCTACCGCGATCCCGACGGCAAGAACTTCGTGCAGAACATCCAGGCCGAGCTCTACCGCGTGCGCGACAAGGGCACCGCGCGGGCCGAGCGGATCGCCGCCGTGTACTCGCGCACCCGCAGCGAGACCGACCTCTTCGTCGGCCGCGCCTACTTCCCCGAGCAGAAGCTCGACCTCGAGAACTCGAGCTACTTCGTGGTCGTCACGATCACCGACCTCGGCGGCGACCAGCGCAAGGCGCCGATCCTGTTTCGAGGCGTGCGCCTCGCCAAGATGCTCGGCTGAGGGTCGCCGCCGTCGACTGGAGACCGGCGGCGGTGATCCGCGCCGCCCCGGCGCGCGCCGGGGCGGCGCGTCCGAGCCCTTCGACGTCGCGCGGCGCTCGTGGGCCTGAAGACGGCGCCGCGGCGGGCGTTGGCGTCCGCCCGCCGCACGTGCGAGTCTCCCCGGGCCCATGAAGCCGCTCCGCTGTCCCTGGCATCGCTCGCGCGCGCTCGCGCTGTTCGCCCTGCTCGCCTGTGAGCCCGGCGCCCGGACCCAGGCGCCGCCGCCGAGCGAGACGAAGGCGCCCGCCCCTGCCCCCGCCCCCGCGCCGGCCGAGACGCCCGCGCCCGAACTCGAGCCGCCCGCGCCCGCCTACGAGGAGGCCGGCGGGCTGCAGTACCTCGAGATCGTCACGGGCGGCGCGAAGCCCGAGGACACGCTCCCGATGATCATCGCCGTCCACGGCCTCGGCGATCGCCCCGAGGACTTCGCCGGGCTCCTGGAAGAGTTCCCCTCGCCCGCGCGCGTGATCCTCCCGCGCGCGCTCGACGAGCACGAGCCCGGCTTCTCGTGGTTCCCGATCCGCGCGCGCAGCGAGGACGTCAACGGCCTCAGCACCGGCATCAAGGCCGCCGCGGACGCCATCGCCGCGCACGTCGAAGCTGTGCAAAAGGCCAGGCCGACCGTCGGGCGCCCGATCGTCACCGGCTTCTCGCAGGGCGGCATGCTCAGCTTCACGCTCGCCGCCCAGCACCCCGAACAGTTCGCGGCCGCCTACCCCGTCGGCGGCTGGCTCCCGCCGCCGCTGTGGCCCACGGCCGCGCCCGCGTCGGCGCGCGACAACCCGCCCGTGGTCGCGCTCCACGGCGACGACGACCGCGCGCTGCTGATCGAGAACACGCGCGCGTCGGTCGCCCGTCAGCGCGAGCTCGGCTACGACGTCGAGCTGCTCGAGTACCCAGGCGTCGGCCACCAGATCACGCTCGAGATGCGCGCGAAGCTGTGGGAGCTGCTGCGGAGCGCCGCCGCGCGCGAGGCCGCGAGCGCCAAGCCCTGAGCGCGCGCGAGCGCGGCCCGCGGTGATGAAATGGACCCGCGCGCGGGGTACCCTGCCGTGCGAATTCCATGTCGAGCAGCGCCAAGAAACGAAAGCTCCGCACCTTCAAGGACCTGGACGCCAGGGCGTTCATGCACCCGTGGGACACCGCGGCGACCAAGGCGCTCAAGCGCGTGCCGATGTTCGACCGGCTCGTCAGCAAGGTCATGGAGTACAGCTTCGAGCGCGTGTTCTACCTGCAGAACGTCGCCGACAACGTGCGGGTGACCGAGCGCATGTTCCCGCGGCTGTACCGCTACCTGCGCTACGGCTGCTCGATCATCGGCGTCGACGAGCCCGAGCTGTACGTCAAGATGGACCCGCAGCCCAACGCCTACACCTACGGGCACACCAAGCCGTTCATCGTGCTGACCTCCGGGCTCATCGACATGCTCGACGAGGAGGAGCGCTTCTTCGTCATCGGCCACGAGCTCGGGCACATCAAGTGTGAGCACGTGCTCTACACCGTCGTCGCCGAGAACATCGCCACGCTCATCAACGTCGTCGGCCAGGCCACGCTCGGCCTCGGCGCGCTCGTCGGCACCGGCCTCGCGCTCCCGCTCTACGACTGGTACCGCAAGGCCGAGCTCTCGGCCGACCGCGCCGCGCTGCTCTGCGTGCAGAACAAGGACATCCCCGTGCAGGTGTTCATGAAGCTCGCCGGCGGCGCCAGCAAGCTCTACGAGGAGATGGACGAGGCCGAGTTCATGCGGCAGATCCGGGCCTACGAGGACGCCGACGAGTCGGGCCTCAACCGCGCCTACAAGTTCATGATCACCGCGTTCCGGACCCACCCCTTCCCGATCATGCGGGCCAAGCACCTCGACCTCTGGATCACCGAGGGCGGCTTCGCCGAGGTCTCCGGGCTCAGCGACTGAGCGCCGCGGCGCGCCGCCGCACGCTCGTCACGCGCCTGTCACGATCCGCGCGCGCCCGCGCCCGCGCGCCCACGCGGACGTTGACGCTGGCCGGCGGCGCGTGTCATGAGTCCGCCATGTCGATGTTCAACGCGACCGTGCCGCAGATGCAGAAGATGCTTCGAAACCTCAGCGCCTGGATCGAGAAGGCCATCGCCCACGCCGAGGCCAAGAAGTTCGACCCCGCCGTGCTCCTGAGCGCTCGCCTCGCGCCCGATCAGTACAACTTCACCCGCCAGGTGCAGGCCGCCGCCGACGCGGCCAAGGGCGCCGTCGCGCGCCTCACGGGCAACAAGCCCCCCGTGCACCCCGACACCGAGACGACCATCGACGAGCTCAAGGCGCGCCTGAACACGGTGATCGACTACCTCGACGGCTTCAAGCCCGAGGACTTCGACGGCGCCGCCGATCGCTGGATCGACCTGCCCTTCCTCCCCGGCAAGCGCGTGAGCGGGCGTAACTTCCTCAACGAGATGGCGCTGCCCAACTTCTACTTCCACGTCGTGACCGCCTACGCGATCCTGCGCCATAACGGCGTGGAGCTCGGCAAGTACGACTTCATCGGCAGCATGCAGCTCGAGGACATCCCGAGCGCCTCGTAGTCCTCGGCTGCGCATGCGCGCCGCGAGCCGCTCGCCCACGGCGGCGCGCTCGCGGCCGGCTCAGTCGGCGCGGGTGATCAGAAAGTTGTAGGCCGACGCGATGTCGCCGCCGTCGGCGATGTCGTCGGTGATGTTGACGTTCTCGAGCACGTACGCGCCCGCGTGCGCGCCCGCGAGGATCTCGAAGCTCGCGCTCGACTCGGGCTGCGCCGTGACCTCGAAGCCCTCGCCGGCGAGCGTCAGGCTCATCACGCGCTCGTAGGCCTCTCCGATCTCCCCCGTCGCGCACACGGTCTCGAACGACCACTCGAAGTGCTCGAGCGGCTTGCTCCACTGCGCTTCGCCGCGCGCCGCGACGGCGAACCACATCCGCTCGCCGGACTCGGTCGGGTTCGCCGCGCCGTCGATCGACGCGACGTTATCGATCAGGATCCAGGCCCCGGGGCCGCCGTACCACCCGTTGTCGCAGCCGAACCGGAGGCGGACGAAGGTCCCGACCGGGATCGCCGGCTGCATCGGCCCGATCCGCTTGGTGAGCGACTCGGACTCGACCTGGAAGCCGCCCGGGACCAGCGAGTACACCCCGACGATATCCCCGGTGTCCGGCTCCTCGGGGGTGGAGACGCACTTGCCCTCCGACCCGATGAGCGAGATCTCCAGGTACTCGTTCGGGATCATGCACAGCTGACCCTCGCTCGCGTCGCCGGTGAGCTCGCCGTCGCTCGTCCCCGCGGTCTGGCCCTCGCTGTCCTCGCCGTCGGTGTCGGTCGCGGCCGGCGTGGGCGCGCACGCCGACGCGGCGACGGCGACGAGCAGCGCCGCGATCATGACTCTCGGCGCTCGTGTCACGCTCGCCTCCATGGGCTCGAGGGTATCAGACCCGCGGCTGACCGCTTCGAAGCGCGCGCGCGACCCTCCCGAGCTTGACCGGCGTCGACGCCTTGATCGTCAGGATGTCGCCCGGCTTCAGCACCGCGCGCACCGCCTCGAGCACCGCCTGGTGCGTCGGCTTGTGGCCGCCCTGCAGACGCTTGGGCGCCGCGTTCTGCAGGTGCTGCATCAGGTTGCCGTAGGTGATCACGTGGTCGACGTTGTGCTCCTCGAGCACCGACGCGAGCGCCGCGTGGTGCTGGGCCTCGCGCGGGCCCAGGTGGTAGATGTCGCCGAGCACCGCGATGCGCCGACCCGACACGCCCTTCTCGCGCGCGACCTGGTCCATCAGCGACAGCGTCGAGCGGATCGAGTCCGGCGTCGCGTTGTAGCTGTCGTCGATCAGCGTCGCGACGCCGCCGTCGATCGTGATCTCCGAGATGCTCGCGCGCCCGCCCACCGCGCGGAAGTCCGCGAGATCGGCGGCGGCCTTGCGCACGTCGCCCCCGGCCGCGTGCACCACCGCGAGCGCGCCGACGCTGTTGATCGCCATGTGCCGCCCCGGCAGCGTGATCGAGTACTCGATGCGCTCGCCCGCGAGCTCGACGACCAGCTCCCCGCCGCCCTCGCCCGACGGCTGGTAGTGGACGAGCCGCGCCGTCGCCTCGGGGTGGTCGCCGAAGGTCACGAGCCGCGCGCCGCGGCTCTCGCCGACGCGCGCCGCGATCTCGTACTTGCGCATGGACCGGTTGAGCACGAACGCGCCGCCCGGCTCGAGGCCGTCGACGATCCCGAGCTTCTGCGCGAGCACGAGCTCGAGCGCGGTGTCCTCGTCGTTCGCCTGCTGTCCGAACACGTCGAGGTGCGCGAGCCCGACGGCGGTCAGCAGCGCGACGTGCGGGCGCGCGAGCCGGGAGCTCTTGGCCACGCCCCCGAGCGGGTAGCCGAAGCCGACCTCGATGACGCTGTAGCCGTACTGCCGCGGCGTGTAGGCCATCGAGCGCGAGACGCCCGCGAGGTTGTTGTTGTTGCCGCGCGTCGCCGTCGCGCCGCCCTGGCGGTCGAGCGCGTGGCGCAGCATCTCCCGCGACGTGGTCTTGCCGACCGTGCCCGTCAGCGCGATGACCTTGCCCTGAAACCGCGCGCGCGCGGCCAGGCCCAGGTCCTCGATCGCCTTGCGCGTGCTCTTGACCAGCAGCAGCCCGAACCAGCTCGGCAGCTGCTTGGGCACGTTCTTGAGCTGCTCCTTCTGGACGATCGCGCCGGCCTGCTTGATCTTGACGAGGCGCGCGATCTCCTTCGACGTGTCCGGCGCCTGCGGGTTCCACGTCAGCGGCGTACGACAGACGACCAGCTGGTTCGCGTTGGCCAGGCTCTGGGTGTCGTAGCTGACGCGGATCGGCGCCCAGCTAGGCGGCGGCTTGTTGAGCCAGCGACCGTTGGTCGCCTTCTTGACCTCGCTTGCGGTCCACAGCGGCGGAGCGTCTGCCATCGGGGCATTCCTACCACCTTCGAGCCCGCGGCGGCAGGCCCCGCCGCCGCCGGCCCGTGAGGCCCGCGCGCCTCACCTCGCGGCGGCGCCGGAGCTGCGCGACGCGTGGGCTCCCGTCGCCGTCACGCGTCGCGCGGGCGCGCGCCTACGGGTTCCAGTCATCGAGGCACGCCACCGGCTTCCACGGCGCCGCGAGGTTGTCGCAGGCGCCCGTGAGCCCGATCGGCCCGATCGGCGTCACGACCCCCGTGTCGGGGTCGATCGAGAACAGCATGTCGGCGTTGCTGCACGCGTAGATCATCTCGTTGGCCGGGTGCAGCTCGATGCCGACGGTCCCGAAGTCATAGCTCAGGTCGGCGATCGCCTCCGCGTTGCCGCTCTGCGTGTCGATCTTGTACAGGATGTCGACCGAGCCGTTGATCGCGTAGGGCGCCTGCTCGACGTCCGACCACGTGAGACCACCAGTCCCAAAGTTCACGTTCAGAGGACCGACGATCGTCGCCACGCCGTTGTCGGTGTTGACGTCGACGAAGTTGTCCTGGTTGACCTCGATCCCGTAGAGCCCGAGCGCCTGGTCGGCGGTGATCCCCGGGAGGTTCCCGACCCCCGTGTTGCCGACGATCTGGATCTCGCAGGTGCACGGGTTGATGATCTCGATGCGCGCGTGCGTGAAGTTGTGCGCGAACAGGAACCCGTCGCGGTTGAACGTGCTGGTGTTGTAGCCGTCGTTGTTGTTCAGCTTGCACACCTCGTCGCCGGCGCCGGTCTCCACGTCGATGCGCACGAGCCGGTTCGGGTTGGTCTGATCGTCGACGGTGACGATCCACAGGCCCTTCATGTCCCCGTCTCCGTCTCCGTCCCCGTCTCCGTCTCCGTCCCCGTCTCCGTCCCCGTCTCCGTCTCCGTCTCCGTCTCCGTCCCCGTCTCCGTCTCCGTCTCCGTCTCCGTCGCCGTCTCCGTCTCCGTCTCCGTCTCCGTCTCCGTCTCCGTCTCCGTCGCCGTCTCCGTCTCCGTCTCCGTCTCCGTCTCCGTCGCCGACGCCCATCGTCGTCGCGCCCTCGGTCTCGCCGTCGCTCCCGCCGGGGTCCGTCGCCGTCCCGGTCGTCGCCGGGCCCGCGCTCGTCGACGCGGTCTCGGCCGTGTCCGAGTCGCCGCCCGTCTCGCTGTCGCCGGTCCCGCTCGTGGTGTCGCCCGAGTCACCGCAGCCCGCGAGCGTCAGCCCGAGCGCCGCCACGACCACGCCAATCCAATCAAGTCGCGCCATATTCAAACTCCCGCACAACGTTATCTAAAAGACATGTCCGTATAAACACCCAAACGAGGACGCGCGCCCCCACGCCCGCGCCGGCCCGCGTGACCGCGCGCGAACGCGCCAGCTCGCGCCGCGAGCCGTCTCGGACGGGACGTCGAGCCGCGCTCAACGGACCCCGCGCGGCCAGCTCGTCCCCAGGCGAGACGCACATCAGGCCTCGCGTGGCGCGGCCAGGCGGTCGCTCAGCCCTTCGGCCCGGCGTCCGTCGGCGCCGCGTCGCCGGCCTCGCCGCCGGTCGCGCCGTCGCGCGTCATCGCGGGCACGCCGAGGAGCGACGCGAGCCCGACGCCGAGCCCGATGACGATCACGAGCGCCCCGATCAAGCCGGCCACGCTGACCCCGCCGCGACGTCGCAGGAGCTCGAGCCGACGCGCCCGATCCGGCTCGCGCGCGCGCGCGGCGAGGAGCTCTCGCGCGGCGCGCTCGCACAGCCAGCGCGTCCCGGAGAAGCCCGCGACCACGATCGCCAGCGTCGCGATGATCCACAGGTGCGCGAACCAGCTCGGCGTCACCTCGGGGTAGGCGTGGCGCGCGACCGCGGCGAGCGTCGGCGCCACCACCAAGATCGTCATCCACGCCAGCTCGCGCCCGAGCTTGTGATACGCGAGCCACACGAGCGACCCGACCAGCGCCGCGAAGGAGAACGGCGCCACGCCGGTCCGCAGCCACGCGCTCCAGATCCCGCGCCAGCGCGCCGGGTGACGCCCCCCGACGAACGCCTCGAGCTCGTCCTCGCTGCCCCTCAGCCGCGCGGCCTCGGGCGGCGGCTCGGCGTCGTCGATGAGCGCGTCGCGGCCCGGCGGGGGCGGCGTGAACCGCCGCCCGGTGATCTGCGCCGACCAGCGCATGAACGCGACGCGCAGGTCATCGAAGTACGAGTACGCGACCGGGACCACCACGAGCGTCAGGATCGTCGCGGTGATCATGCCGCCGACGAGCGCCTTGCCGAACGGGCCGTACGCGATGCCCTGCCCCGTCGGCTCCGAGAACGCGAGCGGCAGCATCCCGCCGATCGTCGTCATCGCGGTCATCATGATGGGCCGGAAGCGCTGCTTGCCCGACTGGATGATCGCCTCGTCGCGCGAGAGCCCCTGCGCGCGCGCGCCGTTGATGAAGTCGACGAGCACGATGCCGTTGTTGACGACGACCCCGAGCAGCAGCAGCACGCCGATGCCGGCGAGCGGGTCCATGGTCGACTTCGTCATCCACAGGAACCACCACACGCCGATGAACGAGAGCGGGATCGAGGGCAGCACGCTCAGCGGCAGCACCACCGACTCGAACAGGTAGCCCATCAGCAGGAAGATGAACACGGTCGAGAGCAGCGCGGCGCCCATGAGGTCGCGCTGCGTGTCCTCGACCTCGCGCGCCTCGTGGTCGGCGTCGAAGCTGACGCCGCTCGGGAGCTGGTACGACGCGACGATCTTCTTGAGCCGCGCGACCGTCTCGCCGCGCTCCTCTTTCTCGAGCTCGAGGCGCAGCAGCGACGCGACGCGCTTGTTGTTGCGCACCAGCGCGACCTCGCCCTGCTGCACCACCGTCTCCGTCATCGTCCGGATCGGCACCACCGCGCCCGCCTGCGTCGGGACCTTGAACTCGCGCAGCTGCGCGAGCTGCTCGCGGTCCTGCTTGCGGTAGCGGATCCGCACGTTGATCTCGCGGTCCTCGTCCTCGCTCTGGTAGCGCGGCAGCATCTGCCCGCGGATCGCGTACGCGATCGTGTTGGCGATCAGCCCGGCCGAGACGCCGAAGCGCTCGCTCATGGTGCGGTCGACCGAGAGCGCGAGCTCGTCGCGGCGGCGCGTGTCGGCGCCGCGGTTCTGCTCGCCGATCACGCCCGGCTGCTGGGACAGCAGCGCGAGCAGGTCGTCCTTCGCCCTCTGCACCTGCGAGTGGTCGTCGCCGTAGAGCGAGACCACGAAGGTCTCGTCGAGCCCGCCGTCGCTGGTCCCGAAGCGCGCGGACTTCGTCCAGCCTGGCCGCTCGGGCAGGAGGTCGAAGATCTCCTTGCGCACCTCCTTGAGCGGGCGCTCGCCGGGCTTCGGCGGGTCGAAGAAGAACTGGACCTGGCCGAAGGTCGCGTCGAAGCCGATGTACTGCCCGGTCATGTTGTACTGGGCGCGCAGCGGCTCGAGCTGCTGCTCGAGCCCCTGGAAGAACTCGTCGGCCTCCTCGAGCGAGGTCTCGCCGGGCATCGAGTAGTAGACCCAGAAGTTGCGCCCGCCCGAGTCGTCGCCCTGGATGAACGGCACGCGCTGCATCGGCACCGCGATCGTCGCGGCGAACGCGAGCATCGCGACGAACACGACGTCGAAGCGCCGCCGCAGGCTCAGCCGGATCAGCCGCCCGTAGTACGCGTTGAGCCGCCCCATCGAGCGCTCGTACAGCCACGTGAGCTTGGCCTTCCACCAGTCGTCGAGCGCCAGCAGCCAGCGCACCCAGCCGGCGCGGTCGCGCCGCAGCTGCGTCGGGCGCCGCAGCTGCATCGCGCTCGAGATCGGCACGAGCACGAGCGCGACGAACAGGCTCGCCAGCAGCGAGACGCAGACCGGCGTGACCATCCGGATCATGAAGAACTGCGTCATGCCCGAGCTGAGCAGCGCCGCCGGCGCGAACACGACCATGGTCGTCAGCGTCGCCAGCGTCACCGGCAGCGCGACCTCGCTCGCGCCGTGGAGCGCGGCCGCGTAGCGCCCGAGCCCGCGCTCGCGGTAGCGCTCGATGTTCTCGGCGACGACGACCGAGTTGTCGACCACGAGCCCGATGCAGATCATCAGCCCGAGCAGCGAGATGATGTTGATCGACTGGCCCAGGAAGTACATCACGGGCAGCGAGAGGAAGATCGAGAGCGGGATCGAGGCGGCGATGATCAGCGTCAGGCGGATGCGCCGCAAGAACGTCAGCAGCACGAAGAACGCGAGCACGCCGCCCTGCAGCCCCGAGTCCATGACCTGGTCGAGGCTGAAGCGGATCATGTCGCCCTGCAGGAAGATCGCCTTGACCTGAAAGCCCGTCATCTGCGGGCTCGCGGCCACCTCGTCGATCGCGGCGCGGATGCGGTCGCAGACCTCGACCGTGTTCGCCTGCGACTCCTTGAGGATGAACATCACCATCGTCGGCCGGCCGTTGTAGCGATCGACGCGGTCGCGCTCGGGCCGCTCGTAGGTGATCGTCGCGATGTCGCGCAGCCGCAGGTTGTTGGGCCCGACGATGGTGTTCTCGAGCTCCTCGACGGTCTGGTAGGTCGCCAGCGAGCGGACCGTGAACTTGCCCTCGGGGTCGCGGATGTAGCCGCTGGCGAGGTTGAAGTTGGCGCGCGAGAGGTCCTGCGCGATCTGGAAGATGTTGAGGTTGGCGGCCTCGGCCAGCGCGCGGTTGATCTCGATCTGGATCTCGCGGTCGCTCTCGCCCCAGAGGTTGACGACGCCGACGCCGTCGATGCGCTCGACCGCGCGCACGAGCGTCTTCTGGATCTTGTCCTGCGGCTGCTCGACCGACGGGTCCCAGCTGATGCCGTAGAACGCGACCGGCAGCGCGGCGCCCGACTGCTTGCGGATCTGGATCTGCTGGACGTCGTCGGGCAGCTCCGGGCGCACCCGCGCGACGCGATCACGGACCTCGCGGTAGGCGATGTCCATGTCGTAGTCGCCCTCGAACACGAGCGAGATGCTGGACTGGTCGGCCCGCGACGTCGCGCTGATCTCGTCGAGACCTGGCGTCGAGGCCAGCTCCTGCTCGAGCGGCCGCGTGATCTGCTCCTCGACGTCCTGCGCGGTCGCGTTGCCGTAGGGCACCTGGACCTGCATGAACGGCGGCGAGAGCCCCGACGGGATCAGCTCGAGCGGGATGTTCACCAGCGCGACCATGCCGATGACGATCGCGCTCAGCAGCACCATCATCATCGTCACCGGCCTGACCAGCGACGTCCGGACGATGGCGTTCTGACGCAGCTCGGCGCCGCGCTCAGTCACCGGGCGGCCCCTCCCGCGCGCCCGGGTCGCGGGCCGCGTCGGCGCGCGCGATCACCTCGCGCTCCTCCTGCGCGGCGGCCGAGGCCGCCTGCCGACGCGCCAGCTCGGCGAACTCGGGCACGAGCTGGTCGGCGGTCACCTCGCCGAGGTCGCGCTCGAGCTCGACGGAGCGCGGCTCGAAGGTCTCGACGCCCGTGAAGCGGTCGAAGCCCGCGTAGATGGTCGGGATCACGACGAGCGTCAGCACCGTCGAGAACCCGAGCCCGGCGATCACCGTGACCGCCATCGGCACGCGGATCTCGGAGCCGTCGCCGGTGAACAGCGCCATCGGCAAGAGGCCCAGCACGGTCGTCAGCGTCGTCATCAGGATCGGCCGCAGGCGCACGCGCCCCGCGAGCACGAGCGCCTCCTCCGTGCCGAGCCCGCGCGCCTTGAGCTGGTTCACGTAGTCGACGAGCACGATCGCGTTGTTGACGACGATGCCCGCGAGCAGGATGCAGCCGAGGAACACGACCACGCTGACGGGCATGTCGAGCAGCAGCAGCGCGAACACGACGCCGACGCCCGCGAGCGGGATCGAGAACAGGATGATCAGCGGGTAGACCACGCTCTCGAACTGCGAGGCCATGATCACGTAGACGAGGAAGATCGAGAGCGCGAGCGCGAGGTACAGCGACTGCGAGGAGGTCTCCCACTCGTCGCTCTGGCCCGTGACCGCGACGGTCACGCCCGCCGGCATCGACAGCTCGTCCAGCGCCGCGTGGATCCGCGTCACCGCCGAGCCGAGCCCGGTGCCCTCGACGTTCGCGGTCACGAGGCCGGTGCGCTGCTGACCGATGCGCCGGATCTCGTTGGGGCCGCGCCCCAGCGTCAGCTCGGCGACCGCGCTGAGCGGGACCGGCCGGACCTGCCCGGGGTTGACGACCAGCTCGCGCAGCTCGTCGATCGTCGCCTCATCGATCTCGGCGAGGCGCACGCGCACAGGGATCTTGCGGTCCTTGCGGTTGTACTTGGTCGCCTCGTAGCCCTGGACCTTGTTGCGCACCAAGTCGGCGACGTCGCGGATGTTGAGGTTGTAGCGGGCGAGCGCGTCGCGGTCGTAGACGATCTGGATCTCCGGGCTGCCGGGCAGGATCGACGACTTGACGTCCTTGAGGCCGTCGACGCGCGCGAGCCGGGCGGCGACCGCGTTGGTCGCCTCGCCGAGCTCGACGAGCTCGTAGCCGCGGATCTCGACCTCGATCGGCCGCGTGAACGAGAACAGCACCGGGCGCGTGACGTTGATGTCGGCGTCGGGGATCTGGGCGACGCGCGGGCGCACGACCTCGAGCGCCTGGGCCTCGGCGAGGACCGAGTTCGTGCCGTCGCGCGCGGGCGCCTTCGCGTCCGCGGCGTCCTCCTTCGCGTCCGACTCCTTCGCGTCCGCCTCCTTCGCGTCCTCGGCCGCGTCCTTCGACCCCTCGGCGCCCTCGGCGTCGTCGCCCGCGCCGCGCGGCGCCTTGACCTCGCGGGTGCGCTGGGTCGTCAGCGCCACGCGCATGCGCGCCGTGTGCTCGCCGCGCTCGCCGGACTCCGTGCTGTCGCGCTCGCTGCCGATCGTCGTCACGAGCGTGCGCAGCCGCGGGACCGACCCCTCGAGCTCGCGCTCGATCGGCAGCATGGTCTCGTCGGTGATCGAAAGCGGCGTGCCCACCGGCAGGTTCAGCTCGACCGTGAACTCGCCCTGGTGCATCTCCGGGATCAACTCGGTGTCGAGCTGCGGCACGGCCCAGAACATCGACGCGAACGCGCCGAGCACCGCCGCGAGCACCAGCGCGCGGTTGCGCAGGCACCAGCGGATCACGGCCGGGTAGAGGAACTCGAGCCCGCGCAGCAGCAGGTCGAACAGCCACAGCGCCGGCGTCAGCAGCTTGCCGATCACCCAGGCGAGGGCGCCGCCGATCGACACGAGCGCGCCGATGGAGATGACCAGGGCGGTCACGATCAGCTTGCCGACCAGCTCGAACGCGAGGTGCAGCAGCGCGCGCACGAGGATGTACAGCAGCGGGACGATCAGCAGCAGGCGCCAGCCCGCCGCCTTGAGGTCCCGGACGCACTCCCGGACCGAGCGCCAGGTCGTCCAGCTCTCGACGAAGCTGCGCAGCACCGCGCGCGCGGGCCGGTCCTCGCGCTCGCCGAACCACTGGCGCGAGGCCAGCATCGGGATCAGGAACAGCGCGACCGCGAGCGACGCGAGCAGGCTGAAGACCACCGTGAGGCCGAGGTCGCCGAACATCTGCCCGGCGACGCCCTCGACGAACACCATCGGGAAGAACACCGCGATCGAGGTCAGCGTCGCCGCGATCACGGCGCTGCCGACCTCGCTGGTCCCGCGCAGCGTCGCGCGGATCATGTCGTCGCCCTCCTCGCGGCAGCGGTGGATCGACTCGAGCACGACGATCGAGTTGTCCACGAGCATGCCGACGCCCAGCGCCATGCCGCCGAGCGACATGATGTTGAGCGAGACGCCCGCGAGGTTCATGGGCGCGAACGCGACGAGCACCGAGACCGGGATCGCGACCGCGACGATCGTCGTGGTCTTGAAGTCGCGCAGGAACAGCAGCAGCACGCCGATCGCGATGAGCCCGCCCCACAGCGCCGAGCTGCGCACCTCGTCGATGCTCGACTCGATGAACAGCGAGCGGTCGGTGATGATCTCGAGCCGCGCGCCGTACTCTCTCTCGATCCGCGGGCGGACCTGCTCGCCGAGCCGCGCGGTGACCTTCGCGGCCATGTCGACGATGTTGGCGTCGGCCTCCTTGTAGACCTCGATCTCGACGGCCTCGTCGCCGTTGACGCGCGTGATGACGTCGCGGTCCTTGTAGCCGGAGGAGACCGCGGCGATGTTCCCGAGCTTGATGTCGCGGCCGTCGCGGGAGACCACGACCATCTCGCGCATGTCGTCGAGGTTGCGGAACTCGTTGACCGTGCGCACCAGGTAGCGCGTCCGGCCGTCGCGCATGTTGCCGCCCGCGACGTTGATGTTCTCGTTCTGCAGCCGCTGGATGACCGTGGCGATCGAGATGCCCGTGCGCCGCAGCTCGTCCTCGTCGAGGCGGATCTCGATCTCCTCCTCGAGCCCGCCCTTGACCTTGACGGCCGCGACGCCCTCGATCGGCTCGATCAGCCGGCGGACGTCGCGGTCGGCGATCTTGCGCAGGTACTTGAGCCCGGCGATGCCCTCGAAGCTCTCGTCGTCGCCGCTGAGGCTCAGCGTCAGCACGGGGTCGAGCGTCGGGTCGTAGCGCAGGATCAGCGGCTGCTTGATCTCCTCGGGGAGCGCGGGCTTGACGGTGTCGAGCTTCTCCAGGACATCCTGGTTGGCGTCGTCCATGTCGGTGTCCCACGCGAACTCGAGGATCACGTCGCTGTAGCCGCCGCGCGAGACGCTCGAGATGCGCGTGAGCCCCGTGACCACGCCGAGGATCTCCTCGAGCGGCCGCGAGACGTTGTTCTCGACCTCGGCCGGCGCGGCCCCGGGGTACTCTGTCCGCACGGTCAGGCGCGGATAGGAGATGTCAGGCATCAGGTTCAGCGGCAGCCGCGTCCCGCTGAAGCCGCCGAACACGACGATGGCGATGAACACCATCAGCACCGCGACGGGCCGCGTCACGGTGAAGCGGAAGCGCTCCATCGCGCGCAGCGCCTGGATCAGGCGCGCGTCGCTGGAGCCCGACATCGCGGCCGCGCCGCGCACCGACGACGACGCGTCGACGCCCTTGCCCGTCGCCGTTGGACGCTCGCTCATCCCGGCCTACCCGACCTCGCCGGCCTTCGCGTCGTCCTGCGCTGAACCTCGGGCGTCTTCCTTGGTGTCCTCGGCGGGCGCGTCCTTGGGCGCCGCCTGCTCACCCGGCGCGAGCGGGTTGCCCTGGTAGTCGACGAGCGTGATCAGCGAGCCGTCCTTGAGGCCCGCCTGCCCGGCGATCGCGATCGGCTCGCCGGGCGCGGGGCCCGAGCTGAGCTCGACGAACTCCGCGTCCGAGAGCCCGATCTCGACGCGGACTCGCTTCACGCGCTCGCCGTCGATCACGAACACGTAGGCCTGGTCCTCGTCGTAGATCACCGCGGACTTCGGCACCAAGGGCACGTCCTCGTGGTGGTCGGTGGTCAGCGTGACCTCGGCGTACATGCCCGGCAGGAACCCGCCCGGTCCGACGGACTCCCGCGGCAAGGAGATCGTGACCTTCACCGTGCCGGTCGACGCGTCGACGATCGGGGCGATGCGCTCGATCTTGCCCGTCGCCTTGCGCCCCTTCGCGGCCTTGCCGATGATCTCCGCCTCTTGCCCAACGGCCAGGCGATCGAGCTCCTTCTCGGGCACGTAGACGCGCGCGACGAGGGTGTTGAAGTCGGTGATGGTGAGCAGCGCCGCGCCGCTCGTGACGAACGCCCCCTCCGCGACCTGGCGCTCGACGATCGTGCCGGAGAACGGCGCGATGACCTTGGTGTTTCGCATCTCGCGGCGACGGTCGCGGACGTCGAGCTTCGCCATATCGAGCGCGTTCTTCGCGTTCTCGAGCTCCTCGCGCCCGATGGCGCCGCTGTCGAACAGCCGCTTCGAGCGGTCGTAGTCCTCGGTGGCCTTGGAGAGCGAGGTGTTGGCGCGATCGAGCGCGCTCGTCTGCGTGTCGTACTTGATCTGCGCGAGGCGTGCGCCCTCTTTGACCTCGGCGCCCTCTTCGGCCTTGAGCGAGACGATGCGCCCGGTCGACTCGGCGTGCACCGTCACCTGCTGCTCGGCCTCGATCGTGCTGGCGATCGCGATGGTGTTCGTAATCGCGCCCCGCGTGACCGCGCCCGCGACGACCGGCGTCGCCTGCTCCTCGACCTCGGCCGCGTCCGTGTCTTTTCGACCACCTTTACGCCCGTCACCCGCGCGCGCGTCGCAGCCGCTGGCGACAACAATCGCCACCAACATCGCCAAGGCCCTCAAGCCGCGACGGGTGGTTAAAGAGGAAGACCGACGCGCCGCGCGTGCGCGCGTACCCGCGACATCCTGGCGCGAAGAGGGACGAGGGTCGCGGTGAAGAGAATCGTCGGGCTGCATGGGGGGTCCCTCGACGGGCCCGGACTCGACGCGTCCACGCGCTCGCGTGCTCGCAACCAAATCCAGCGTCTTGGCTCTCGTAGGTTTTACAGGATCCGTTCCAGACGAATTGTGAAGAAATTTGAACGCTCGGAAAAATGTGCGGCAGCAGGCGCGCCGGCGAGTCGGCCGGCGTCGCGTTGAAGTCCACGCACAGGGGCCCATAGCACGGAAATTCGGGCATCGCGCCCCGGCGTGGGGCGGCGGGTTAGACCTCGACGCGGACTCCGCCGGTTTCACGCGCCGCGTGTGAGGGGACCGCGTGAACACCCATACCGCGACGCGCGCTCGCGTCGTGGTCAGACGCGATGTCGAAGGATTGATCGCGCCAGCTCGATGAAGCCGCCCGCTTCGCGCTCCGCAGTCACGAGCTGCGGGAGCGCGGGGAACGAGGCGCGCTGCTCCGTGACATCTGCGGTCCCGACCGTGACGCCGAAGCGTCCTGACACAAACAGCCCGGCGTCGTTCGGCGCGTCGCCGATCGTCGCCACGCGCAGACGATCGACGCCGAGCTCACGCGCGAGCTGCAGGACCGCCACCCCCTTGTCGGGAATCGCCTCGGCGATGTGCACATGGACACTCGACCAGACCAGGAACGCGCCCATCGACGTGACCGCAGCCTTGAGGCGCTCGAGCTCTTCGACCCCACGCCCATCCCGTTCGTAAGCGACATCACCAATTCGACAGAAGGCGTCGCCGGTGCGTCGGAGCTTCGCGCCGAGCTCCGCGTTGAGCCGGGCGCCGATCGCCTCGAGGCGCGCCCGGTCAGTGGGCTGCGCGAGCCAGCGCGGCGCGGCGTCGGGCACGATCTCGAGCAAGCCGTTCTCCGCGAGCCCGCGCGTCACACCAGGCAGGTAGCGACACAGACCGAGCACCTCGCCTGCGGGTCGACCGCTGACCGGGAGCACGCGTACGCCCGCGGCGTCGAGCTCCGTGATCGCCGAGATGGCCCCGGGGTCTAGCTTGCCCGCGCGCGTCAACGTGCCGTCCACGTCAGTCGCTACGAGCGCAATGTCACGCATGATTGCAGGGTCGGCGGCCGGGTTTAGCGGCAGCAAGACTGGCCCGGCCGTCGCAGATGGCACCGACGAATTAGCGCCTCGAGATTCGCTGTTGGACGTGGGTTTCACGGGATACCTCGTGGTAGGGTAGCGGTTGGGTAACACGATGCCGCTCGAACTCAAGCCCGGGGATTCCTATGCGGGTGCCATGAAGGTCATCAGCGTCCTCGGGTCCGGCGCGTTCGCGGTGGTCTACAAGGTCGAGGTCCAGGGGCACGACCGGCCGCTCGCGCTCAAGCTCACGCGCGAGCCGGTGACCTCCGGCGATCAGGCCCAGCGCGCGCTGCGAGAGATCACGATCCTGCGCGGCCTCACGAACCCCCACGTCGTGCGCACCCACGCCAGCGGACTGCGCCCTGACGGGCACGTCTACATGTTGATGGACTACCTCGAGGGGAAGCCGCTCAACAACTGGCACGACAGCAGCCAACCGCTGCACCCCGCGCAGGCGGCGACCATCGTGCACCAAGCGTGCCTCGGGCTCGCCGAGCCCCACGCCAAGGGCATCGTCCATCGCGACATCAAGCCCGAGAACATCTTCATCCAGGACAACGGTCAGATCAAGGTCCTCGACTTCGGGCTCGCGCGCTCGTGGGACGGCTCGCCCGTCATCGGCCGCAACGCGACCCAGATGCACATGGTCGTTGGGACACCTCACTACAGCCAGCCGGAGCAGCTGCAGACCCGCGTGCTCACGCCCGCGAGCGACGTCTACAGCCTCGGGATGATCCTCTACGAGCTGCTGACGGCGCGCTCGCCCTTCCACGAGGGCAAGACGCTCAACGAGGTCCGCGAGGAGTACCGCAAGAAGCCGCTGCACTGGCTCAAGGCGCACGCGAGCGCGAGGGTCGTCCCGGTCAACACGGTCCCCGGCTGCGAGCACCTGCCGCGCCTGTTCGTCGAGGGCATCGAGGCGACGCTCGACAAGAACCCGAAGAACCGACCGCCCGACGCGGGCGCGTTCGCCAACATCCTCGGCGTCGTCCTCCACCGCGACTTCGGCATCCCGGTGGCCGCGACGCTGAAGCTCACGCACCCGCAGGGGCAGGTCGAGGACCGCCTGTTCCTCCCAGGCAGCTACCGGATCGGCAGCGGCGAGCGCTGCGAGATCCGGCTGTCCGGCAACGGCACCGCGATCCGGCGCGTGCACGCGGTGCTCGAGTGGAGCGGCATCCCCTCGCGCCCCCACCTGCGCCCGATCATCGGCGACGGCTCCGTCATGATCAACAACCGCCCGATCCACAAGCCGGTCGAGCTCGCCGCGACCGACGCGGTCGGCCTCGGCGGGTACCAGCTCGCGATCGTCGACTGAGGCCGCCGCGTGGGCCGCTGCGTGTTCTGCAAGATCGTCGCGGGCGAGCTGCCGGCGAGCGTCGTCTACGAGGACGCGCGCCACCTCGCGCTCATGGATCTCTATCCCTGGCGTCCGGGACATGTCCTCGTGATCCCGAAGGCGCACAGCGTCCGCGTGCGCGAGCTCGACGAGGACGCGCGCGCGCGCCTGTTCACGCTCGGCGCCCGCGTCGCCGACGCCGTGCGCGCCAGCTCGATCCCGTGCGACGACCTCCACCTCGCGATCAACGACGGACCCGCGTCGAACCAGTCGGTGCCCCACGTGCACCTCCACGTGCTGCCGCGAACCCGCGGCGACCTCCCTCGCCTGCTCCTGTCCCTGGCGACACGCCCGCTCATCGCGCTCCGGCTGCTTCGACCCGCCCCGCGCGCGACGCTCGATCGCCAGGCGGCGGAGCTCCGCAGCGCGCTGGTGTTCCCGAGCTAGGCGCCTGGCTCGCGCGGCGTCTCGCCGAGCGCCGCGACGCCGCGATCGATGACGGCCGCCAGCTCGCTCGCGTGACGCGGGCTGCGGCCCTCCGCGAGCCGACGTCTCGCGTCGTCGGGCGACGCCCAGCACTGCGCGCGACGCTCGTGCGGCGCGCGGTGGCCGGCGGCCGCGAGCAGGTGCACCACGACCTCGTCCTCACGCCCGCGCCGCGGCTTGAAGTAGCGAAATCGAAGCAGCTCGCGCGCGTCGATCGGGCCATACCAGCCCGACTCCTCGACGGTCTCCCGCGCGGCCGCCTCCCAGCTCTTCTCGCCCGGGTCGATCCGGCCCTTGGGGATGACCCAGCGATCGCCGCGGCTGGTTCGAACGAGGAGGAACTCGAGCGCGCCGGCCTCGCTTCGGCGGTAGCAGAGCGTGCCCGCGTGGGTGGGTGAAGCCATGGAGAACCTCGGCGCCATACTACTCGCCGCGCAAACAACGCGCCGGATTCGCCCGTCCACCGAACGAGCAACTTTCGCTTTGACATCCCGGCGGAAGGTCTGTAAGCATCCGTCTCCCTGTCGGGGCGTAGCGCAGTCTGGTAGCGCGTTCGGTTCGGGACCGAAAGGTCGGAGGTTCGAATCCTCTCGCCCCGACACAACAAACCCACCCAGCCAGTCGGCTGGGTGGGTTTTGTCTTGTCCGCGCGGCTCAGCCGACGGGCGCGAGCGGCTTGGGCTTGCGGCGGACCGAGAGGTCCTGCCCGGTCTTCTTGAGGCTGCCGGCCTTGCCGGTCGCGCTGACGGTGACCTCGAGCTCGAACTCGCCGCCGATCTCCTCGCTGCAGCGCACGCACACGCGCGTGTCGGGGATCGCGGCGAGCCGCGCCGGCGGGATCGTGTCTCCGCATCGTCTACAGGCCTGGGTCTGCTCTGTCACTGTGACCGCTCCTCTCCGGGCTCGTCGAAGCCCATGTAACGAAAAGGCCCCGGAGGGACTCCGGAGCCTTGACGTCGATGGTGTTGGCGCGCGCGTTGGGCACGCGCCAGCGTCGGGATCATAGCAGCTCGCGACGCCCCGTCGAGCTCGACGGCCCGGCGCGCGCCGGCGCGCGCGGAGTCCGGCGAGCTAGGGTGCCTGCCCCATCGGCCACACTGGAACGCGCGCGCGCAGCTCGTCGAGCGACTCGGCCAGCGGCCGCGCGCTGTCGAGGACCACGTGCTCCTCCGGCGCGAGCTCGTCGACGTCCTCCCAGCGCGCGAGGAAGTCGTCGAGGATCTCGACGCGGCCGTCGCTCACGCTCTCGTTGCGGGCGCGCTCCCGCAGGCGCGCGCGGATGACCTCGAGCGACGCGCGGCACTCCACGAGCGTGAACGGGAGCGCGCGCGCGCGCGCGAGCCCGCGAGCCTGCTCGCGCATCGCCCGGGTGCGGAACGACGCGTCGAGGATCACCGGGCGACCCGAGGCGAGCACCGCGGCCGCGCGCCGACAGACCTCCTCGTAGACGCGCGCGGTGAAGTCGAGGGAGTAGGCCCCGCTCCACGACGAGTCCGCGATCCGGCGCGTCGGCGCGACCTGGAGCAGCTGCTTGCGCGTGCGATCGCTGCTGACGATCGGCGCCCCCATGCGCGCGCCGAGCTCCCGCGAGATCGTGCTCTTGCCCGTCGCGATGACGCCGCCGACCGCGACGACCCGCGGCCGCACCAGCGGCGCGCGCTGGGCCGCGAGCGCGAGCAGGAAGTAGCGCCGGGCCGCCGCCTCGGCGCGCTCGCGGTCCGCCCGCGCGGCGCTCTCATCCGCGGCCGCGAGCGTCTCGATCTTGCCGCGCACGAACGCGCGGTAGCCCTCGTAGAAGTCGACCAGCGCGTAGAGCTCGTAGTCCCCGGTGACCTCGGCGTAGCGCGCGAGCGCGAGCTCGGCGAGGTCGACGCGGCCGTGCACCGCGAGGTCCATGGACAGGAACGCGACGTCCGAGCAGACGTCGCCGAAGCGGAAGCGCTCGTTGAACTCGATGCAGTCGATGATGAAGACGCGCCCGTCGTCGTCGAGGTAGATGTGCTCGAGCCGGAGGTCGCCGTGACCGTCGCGCACGCGGCCGGCCGCGACGCGGCGCTCGAGCAGCGCCTCGGCGTCGGCGAGAAAGCCCAGCTGCCGCGCCTCGAGCTCGCGCTCCTGGGCCGCGTCGAGCAGCGCCCGCGCCCGCGCCCCGGCCTGTTCGAAGTTCTCGCGCACGTTGGCGGCGACGAGCTCGCGCCGACCGAAGCGCGCCGTGTGCTCGTCGACGCGCGCCCGCTCGTGGAACGCGGCGACCTCGTCCATGACCGACCGCACCCGCGCGGGCGTCAGCTCGCCGCGCGCGAGTCGGTTGTCGGCGCGCCAGGCGTCGGGGAGCCTGCGCATGCGCACCGCGTACTCGACCGGCTCCCCGTCACCGTCGACGCGGTGCACCCCGTCGGCGCCGCGCGTGATCGGGACGACGCCCAGGTACACGTCGGGCGCGAGCCGGGAATTCAGCTCGACCTCGGCGACGCACGCCGCCTCGCGCCGCGCGAGGGTGCTGAAGTCGAGGAAGCCGAGCGCGACCGGCTTCTTGATCTTGATGACCTCTCGCGCGCCGAGGAACACCCGCGAGATGTGCGTCTCGCGCAGCTCGATGTCGGGCTCTCGCGCGCGCAGGTCGTCGGTCAGCGTCCCCATGACCCGAGGGTTTGCACGCGCCCAAGCCGGCTGGCAAGCGAGCCGAGCGCGCGGCGCTCGACGGAGACGCGCTCGGCCATCGCGCGCCAGTCTACGGGGCGCTGCGGCGTGTAGCCGAGCCGCGCGCGCGCGCGTCGACCGTCGAGGATCGCGTTGAAGTGAAACCGCGCGGCGTTGAGGTCGTAGCGGAAGTCGGTCCCGAGCGCGCGGCTGCGCCAGTGATACAGCGGCGCGAGCAGCGGGCTCGGCAGCCCGATGTCCGCGCGCCCGGCGAGCGCGATCAAGCGCGAGAGCGGCAGCGTGTCCGCGCCCGGGATGTTGAACACGCCCTGCACGCCCACGCGCAGCGCGGCGATGACGAGCGCGGCGGCGAGGTCCTCGAGCGTGAGCACGTTGATCATCGGATCAAAGCCGAGCGGCCGGAGGCACACCGCCGAGCGCAGAAAGTCGTGCAGCTGGCTGCCGCAGCCGGGCGCCAGGCACTCAGCGGCCCGCAGCACCACGATGTCATAGGGCGCGACGCCCATGCGCGTGCACGCGGCGAGGTCGGCCTCGACGCGGTCGCGGATCCACTGGGGCGCGCGCGGGTCGAGGTTGAGCGGCTGGTCCTCGTCGAGGATGTCGGGCTGGTACGAGACCGCGCCGTAGACCTCGGCGTGGCTGCGGAACACCACCCGCCGCGCGGTCGGGTGGCGGTCGAGCAGTCGCAGCAGCTCGCGCGTCGCCTCGACGTTGAGCCGCCGGACCGAGCGCCCCTGGTCCTGCGCGCTGCGGTGAAAGGCCGCGTGAATCACCGCGTCCACCGCGTGCTGGCGACCGACGCCGAACAGCAGCCCGTGGACCTCGCGCGGGCGCCGGAGGTCGAGCTGAACGTAGGTGAGTCGTGACGACCCCGGCGCGCCCGGGCGCGGCGCGAGCGTGGTCGACTCGGCGGGCTCGCGCCCCACCGCGATCACGCGGCGCACCCCGGGCTCGGCCAGCAGGCGCTCGACGATCGCGACCCCGAGGGGCGTCGTCGCGCCGGTCACGAGCACGCGCGTGATCGGCTCCCCGGTCTCTCGGGCCATCTCGCGCGCGGTCGCGCCGGGCTCCGTCTCGTGCGAGCTCATCGGAAGATCCCCTTCCGCGCGGCGAGCCCCGCGCTGATCAACGACTCGACCGCCAGCTGAACCCGCTCGGCCGCGGCCGCGACGACCTCGGGATCGTCGGCGTCCTCGGGTCGGTACTGCTCGTGCAGCGGGATCGGCAGGCCGTAGTGAATGTGGTAGCGGACCGGCAGCGGCAGCGGCGTGAGCGGGATCGGCAGGTACGGGACGCCGAAGGGGTGCAGACGCGTGATCCTGCCGATCACCGGCCACTGCTCCTCGGCGCCGATGACGGCGACGGGCACGATCGGCGCGCCGTGGCGGATCGCCAGCTCGGCGTGCCCGACGCGCCAGGGCGCGAGCTGGTAGCGGTTCCAGAACGACTTGCCGATGCCCGGCGCGCCCTCGGGGAAGATCAGCAGCAGCTCGCCCTGCTCGAGCGCGAAGCGGACGTTGCCGCGGCTGCCCGTGATCACGCCGGCCCGCGCGAAGAAGGTGCTGAACACCGGCATCAGCGGGATAAAGTAGTCACCGACGGCGCGCACGACCCGGGGGGTCCGCGCGCGCAGGAAGGCGTCGACGCAGATCATCATGCCGTCGAGCGGGAGCATGCCGCTGTGGTTGCTCGCCAGGATCACGGGCCCCGACGCCGGGATGTTGTGGGCGCCGCTCGAGCGCACCCGGAAGTACCGCTCATACAGCGGGCGCGCGAGATGGAGCGCGCGCTCGAGTCCCTCGCGGCTCATGCCGAGCGCGTCGAAGCCGTGACCGGCGTCGCGCAACTCGAGCTGCTCGACGCGCGCAGCGACCTCGGCGCCAAAGTCGAGGCGTCCTGGGTTGGCCTCGGGGTCGGGGGCGAATTGTGACATGGGCGGCTCACGCCGCGACGACCCGCGGCGCTCGTACCCTCGTTCAAACGCAGTGCCAGCGCAACACGGCGCGCTGTCGTTCACGTTACAGGCGCGCAACATGCTGGCCACTGTCCACGTTCGCGTCGGCGCTGGATTCCGCGCGCGTGGGATGGCGATCGGGCGCGACGCGCGATGACAACGTTCACCCGCTGCCGACACGCAAAATTCACCAACGGCGAAAAAAACTTCCCGCAGGGTCTCGCGGATCGTCGCGCTTCATGTCAGAAGAGGGGCGGTTCATAACGATGGCTTGAAGTGATGCGTTTGCCACGCTGCGGAGCCGCGAGTCTTATTTTACGACGCTCGCGCACCCGCAGGGAGCGGAGGAACACGTGCGCCTGACGAGCCGGTCCCGAACCAATCACCCTCGCGCGTCGCTGTACGTCGCCGCGCTCGCGGCCGTCGTCGCCGCGAGCGGCTGCAGCGACTTCTACGTCCCGCCGCCTGACTCCTGCACGCCCGCAGACGAGAA
Source organism: Myxococcales bacterium (assembly GCA_020633295.1). Classification (GTDB taxonomy): domain Bacteria; phylum Myxococcota_A; class Polyangia; order Nannocystales; family Nannocystaceae; genus JACKDW01. The sequence continues at coordinate 295,109 of JACKDW010000004.1, forward strand.
AGAGTTCGTCTACGAGGTCATGGATCAGGTGTACCTGTGGAACCACACGATCCCCGACCGCGAGTCGCTCAACTTCGCGGAGTACGAGGAGGCGTCGGATCTGCTGCAGGCGCTCAAGTACAAAGAGTACGACCGCTGGAGCTACATCGTCGACAAGGTCAAGAGCGACGCGCTGTTCAAGGAGGGCAAGTTCGTGGGCTTCGGCTTCACGCACAAGGTCGACTCCGACGGGCGCGTGCGGCTGATCTTCGTGCACGAGAACTCGCCGGCGTGGCGCGCGGGCATGCGCCGCGGCGACGAGTTCACGTCGATCAACAACTACCTGATCGCCGACATCGAGGCCGACTCGATGTGGGGCGACATCTGGGGCGAGAACGAGCCTGGCGTCGAGGGCACCTTCCACGTGCGCACCGTCGAGGGCGAGGAGTTCACGACGACGATCCAGCGCGACTGGATCGACATCGTGACCGTCCCGGTCGCCGAGGCGATCGACTACGCCGGCGAGCGCGTCGGCTACCTCAACTTCTCGAGCTTCGTCGGCTACGCCGAGGACGAGCTCGACGCCGCCTGGGACATGTTCAACGACGAGGGGATCACCTCGCTGGTCGTCGACCTGCGCTACAACGGCGGCGGCTCCGTCTCGATCGCGCGGCACCTGATCGATCTGCTCGTCGGCGCGCACACCGAGGGCGACGGGCTCGCGTACTGGGTCGAGTACAACGACGACCTGAGCGACGAGAACGACTACCGCAACTTGCACAACCCGAGCCGCTCGATCGACCTCGACCACATCACCTTCATCACCACGGGCCGCTCGCTCTCGGCGAGCGAGCTCGTGATCAACTCGGTGCGCGCGCACATCCCGACGTACATCGTCGGCGGGACCACGGGCGGCAAGCCGGTCGGCTCCAAGCGCTACGAGTTCTGCGACAAGATCCTCTGGCCGATCACCTTCCGCATCCGCAACGCCGACGGCGTGTCGGACTACTTCGACGGCATCGCGCCGGACTGCGCGGCCTCGGATGACCTCGATCGCCAGCTCGGCGACGCCGACGAGGAGATGCTCGCGGTCGCGCTCGCGGCCCCGCGGGTCGGCTGCATCGACCCCGCCGAGGACCCCGAGCCGGGCACCGGCGACCCGACGCCCGACGTCGGCGTGGACCCGCTCTCGCGGATCCTCGGCGGCGCGCGGTAGCCCCGAGGGCCAGCCGGCGCCGCGTCGACTCACTCGCGCTCGGCCCACTCGGGGAGCGAGCGCGGGCTCAGGTCGATGTAGCGGTGGTAGTAGTCGTTGAGGAACAGCCCGTCGGGATCGAAGGCCCGCCGGGCCTCCTCCCAGCGCGTCAGGCTCTCGCCGTAGAGCTTGGCGAGCGCGGGGGTGTCGGCCGGGATGACCTTGGCCCAGTGCGGTCGGGCGCCGTGCTCGAGCGCGAGGCTGCACAGGCGGTCGACGATCGCCGGGTTGCCGCTGGGGTCGAGCGCGTTGATGTTGAACCACACCGTCTCGCGCTGGTGGTTGGGCGCGAGCTCGACGTCGATCGCCGGCGAGAAGCGCACGTGGATCTCGAGGCTCGCCGACGCGGGGTCCTCCATCATCATCGCGCGCGCCGCCGTCAGGCAGTCCGCCGCGCGCTCGCGTGGGAGCGCCAGCTCGCGCTCCTCGTGGGGGGCCGCGACGCCGAGGGAATTAAAGGTCAGGCCGTCGTGCCAGACCGCCTCGTGCGCGAAGCCGCGACCGAAGCGCACGTACGCGCGCCCGAGCGCGCCGAAGAACCGCGCCCGCGCGCGGCGCGGGATGGCGCTGGTGCGGATGACCGCGAGCAGCCGGTTGAGCGCGCCGATCCGGATCCCCTCGAGGCGCCGCGCGACGCGGTCGCGTCGCGTCGGCGTCTCCTCCGTGATCTCCCACGCGCCGACGATGATCTTCGACCGCGTGCCCGTCCAGCGCAGATCGACGAAGTCGCTCGCGCTCGTGAACTCGTCGACGCGCGCGATCGCGTCGGCGCCGTCGATGACCCGCTTGTGCTGGCGGACGAAGAACAGCGGCTCGCACACGAGCGTGACCTCGGTGATGATCCCGAAGTAGCCGAGCGTGATCCGGCGCAGCGCCTCGCCCTCGAGCACGCGCGCCTCGCCGGTCCCGTCGACGATCCGCAGGGCGCGGACCGACTCGATCAGCGTCTTGCGGTAGCGCCCGCTGGTCCCGTGGGTCGCGGTCGAGATCACGCCGGCGATCGTCTGCTCGGTCCACGCGCCGATGTTGGCGAGCGCGAGCCCGGCGCGCTCGAGCGCGAACACGAGGTCGTGCAGCGGCATCCCGCCCTGGACGCGGACCGTGCGGGTCTCGGGATCGAGCTCGAGGATCCGCGACAGCTCGCGGAGGTCGACGAGGATGTCCTCGTTGAGCGAGAGGTCATTAAAGCTGTGACCGGCGCCGATCGGCTTGACGTGCTTGCCCTGCCTGCGGGCGCGCGCGATCACGGCGCACACCTCGGCCTCGTCACGGGGTCGCTCGATCGACTCGACGTCGACGGAGAGAAAGTCGTTCCAGATCGCGTATCGCATCGCGCTTCGCTCACGCGCGGCCTCCGGGCCGCAGCCGCGTCTGCTTCGCACGAGCGCGGCGCGCTCGCAAGCTCGCCGCCTACTTCGCGCGCTGGCTCGGCGGCGCGCGCGTCGGCGGCGTCACTCCCACCACGGGATGAAGTCGGGCGCGCGCTCGACATCGGCGCCGCAGTGCACGTCGCCGTAGAGCAAGTGGTACGAGCTCCAGTCGTCGACGAAGTGGACCTCGAGCTGCGCGGGCATGCGGGCGCGAAACGCCGCGATCAGCGGGTCGTCGTCCTGGTCGTCGAGCGCCTCGCGCACGTACGGATCCGGGACCAGCAGGTGCTCGTCGCCGGGGCCGAAGTTGGCGACGATCAGGTTGACCATCCCGGGCACGAGCGCGGTCGCGTAGCCCGAGCACAGCCCCCCGAGCTCCTCGAAGATCATCGGCACGGCGACGATCTCCTCGGGCGAGAGCGCGAGCGCGGCTTGCAGCTGCGCGCGGATCGGCTCGAGGTGATCGAGCTGCAGCTCCTCGTTGAACGCGCGCAGCGCCGCGTCCTCGAGGATGCTGCCGACCGTCGGGTAGCCGTGGTCCGCGGCGTAGCGCGGGAGCGCGCGCGCCGGGTCGACGTCGCCCAGCGCCGCGAAGCCCTCCTCGGTGTCGCCGTAGAGCATGCGGAAGCCCCGGGGCGCGGTCTGGTCGGGGACGAAGCTGATCCACTCGTCGACGTGCGAGACGCACAGCCACGAGCTGTCGAGCTCGAGCGGCGCCTGCACAACCTGGTCCTCGAGGAAGCTGCGCAGCGCGGTGTGGGGACCCTGCGAGCCGCCGACGCCGTAGTAGACGCGCCCGTACGGGAACTCCCCGTCCGGCGTGAGCACGGCCGGGGTCACCTCGAGGTTGCCGAAGTAGTCGTAGGTGTTGGCCGAGCCCTCGCCCCACACGGTGTGGGCGAAGTCGGCGCCGAGCAGCTGCTCCGGCAGCTCGTCGAGCCCGCGGTCGCGGATCGAGTCCATCGCGGTCTCGAGCAGCGCTTCGTCCGGATCGAAGGAGACCGCGAACTCGAGCTCGTCCTGCAGCCAGCGATCGCAGCCGTACTCCTCGCCCGCCACGACGGTGACGCGCTCGGGCCCGAGCGCGTCGAGGAAGCCCTGCACGTAGGCCTCGCTGGACGGCTCGTCGTCGGCGCAGCCCTCCGGCACCTCGACGACCCACACGCGCTCGGCGGGGCGCGTATGATCGGTCAGCAGCAGCGGCGCGGCCTCCAGCGCGATCGCGTCCGCGGCGACCTCGTCGCCGTCGACCAGGCGCGTGAGCGTCAGCTCGCCGCGGACGCCGTAGCGACCGAACTCGAACAGCAGCGTGACGGGCTCCCCGGGCGGCAGCAGCGTGTCCGGGGCGAGGGTGTTCTCGACGGTCGCCTCGCCGTTGCCCGCCCCGACGAGCAGCTGCGAGGCGCCGTCGGGCCGCGCGAGCCACACGCGGAGGCGCTCGACGTCGCCCGCGAGCGCGAGGTGAACCTCGTCGCCGGGGGGCAGCTCGGGCAGCGTCAGCGCCACGATGTCGTCGTCCTCGGCGAACGGCAGCTCGAGCCAGTCGACGCGCGCGCCGAGGTCGTCGTCGTCGAGGTTCGCCTTCCCGCGCACCGGCGCGAACGACCAGTCGACCTCGATCCCGTCCGTGAGCCCGCTCGTGCCGCTCTCGGACTCCGCGCCGCTCGTGCCCGCGTCGCTCGTCGCGTCGGCGTCGGTCTCGGCGGGCGGCGGCGCGTCGCCGCACGCCGCGAGCGCGAGCGCGAGCGCGAGCGCAGGCCCGCGTCGACTCCTCACCACCCCGTGCGCTCGATCCACCAGCACCCGCAGTGTACGCCGCGCGTCCCTCCGGGCGATGTCCCGCCGTCGTCGAGGCGCGTCCTCTCGCCGGCGCGCGCCTCGCTCACTCCAGCGTCGTGCGAACACCACGAGGCGTCGTTGGCCCCTCCCCGCGTGGATCGAGCGCGCGCGTCGTTGAGCTTGCGCACGCGCGCGCGCGCGCTGGCCTCCGGCGAGGATTTGCTCCACTCTCGCACGCCCATGACCGCGATCGCACGCACGGCCGCCACCGGCGGCGCCCTCGACCCCCGCTTCCTCCGCTGGCAGACCTCGCTCCCGGTCGACCGCCGGCTCCTGTCCGTCGACTGCCAGGGCAGCGTCGCTCACGTCGAGGGTCAGCGCCGCGCCGGGCTGCTGACCGACGAGGAGGCGCGCGTGCTGACCGAGGCGCTGCGCGGCCTGCCCGCGCGCGTCGCCGCCGGCGAGGTCACGCTGCCGGAGGATGAAGAAGATGTCCACATGGCCATCGAGTCCTGGCTGCGCGCGGAGGTCGGCGCGGTCGCTTCGAAGCTGCACGCGGGCCGCAGCCGCAACGACCAGGTCGCGACCGACCTGAAGCTGTGGACGCGCGACGCGGTCACGCGCCTGCGGTCGACCTGCGACGCGCTCGCGCGCGCGGCCCAGGCCTGGATCACCCGCCACGGCGAGCTCGCTATGCCGGCCTACACGCACCGGCAGGTAGCGATCCCCGTGCTCGCGCGCCTGTGGATCGAGGGCGGGCTGCTCGACCCGATCGCGCGCGACGTCGCGCTGCTCGACGCGGTCGAGCAGGAGCTCGCGACCTCCCCGCTCGGCGCCGGCGCGATCGGTGGCACGACGCTGCCGATCGACCCCGCCGTGACCGCCGCGGCGATGGGCTTCGAGCGCCCGCCGCGAAACCCGATCGACGCGGTCGGCCAGCGCGACCACGCGCTGCTGCTGGTGTTCGTGTGCACGCGCGCCGCGATGCACCTCGCGCGCTTCGCCACCGACGTGGTCGAGCTGTGCGCGGACGGGCTGATGAAGCTCGGCGGCGCGATCGCGTGCGGCTCGTCGATGATGCCGCACAAGCGCAACCCCGATCTGTTCGAGCTCGTGCGCGGGCAGGCGGCGCTGCGACAGGGCGAGCTGGTCGCGCTGCTCACGACCTTCCACGGGCTCGGCAGCGGCTACCACCGAGATCTTCAGCAGGACAAGCAGGTGCTGTTCGCCGCCGTCGACGGCCTCGAGGGCTGCCTCGAGATGATCACGCTGGGGCTCGAGCACCTGACCCCAAACGCGGAGGCGTGCGTCGCCGCGCTGGCGGACGGCGACGCGATCGCGACCGACCTCGCCGAGGCGCTCGTGGCCGGCGGCATGGCGTTCCGCGACGCCTATCAGCACGTCGGTCGCCTGGTCGCGACGCAGCGCGAGCGGGGCGAGCGGCTCGTCGATCTGCGCGCTGAAGAGCTCGTCGCTGCGGGCCTCCCCGCGTCGCTCAAGGACCACCTCGATCCGGTCGAGAGCGCCCGCCGACGCGCGCGTCGATACGCCCGCTGACGGCGTTCCTGCGCGGCGTCACCAGGCGGCCCGGCAACACGTCAAAAACGGGCGCGCGCGGGCGCGCGCGTGTAACATGCCCAGTCCATGGCACCTACGCTGCAAGTCACCGTCAACGGGATGGAGTTCGACAACCCGTTCCTCCTGGCCTCGGGACCGCCTGGAACGAACGCGCGCGTGATCATGAAGTCATTCGAGCTCGGCTGGGGCGGCAACGTCTGCAAGACGATCAGCCTCGACGCGAGCAAGGTGATCAACACGAACCCGCGCTACGCCAAGCTCCGGGACCCCGGCAACCCGAAGACCGTGATCGGCTTCGAGAACATCGAGCTGATCTCCGACCGCCCGTTCGAGACGTGGCTCGAGGAGTTCCGCGAGATCAAGCGTCGGTACCCCAAGCACATCCTCGTGGCCTCGATCATGGAGGAGTACCGCAAGGAGGCCTGGCAGGAGATCGTCGAGCGCGTGCAGGAGACCGGCGTCGACGCCTTCGAGCTCAACCTCTCCTGCCCGCACGGCCTGCCCGAGCGCAAGATGGGCATGGCGATGGGCGAGAACCCCGAGATCGTCGGCGAGGTCGTCGGGTGGGTCATGGAGGTCGCGAAGCTCCCGGTCTGGGCCAAGATGACGCCCAACGTCGGCAGCATCACCGCCGCGCCCGGGGCCGCGATCAAGTCGGGCGCCCACGGCATCAGCGCGATCAACACGATCCTCTCGGTCATCGGCGTCGACCTCACGTCGCTGCGCCCGATGCCGACGGTCGAGGGCTACAGCGTGCCCGGCGGCTACTCCGGACACGCCGTCCGCCCGATCGCGCTGCGCCAGATCATGGAGATCGCGCGGGCGTTCCCCGGCACGGCGCTCTCGGGCATGGGCGGCATCTACACCGGCGAGGACGCGGCGCAGTTCGTCGCGCTCGGCTGCAACACCGTGCAGGTCTGCACCGGCGCGATGCTGCAGGGCTACGAGGTCATCAGCGCGCTGAAGGAGGGGCTGCTCTCGGTCCTCGAGCAGCACGGCTTCGACTCGCTCGACCAGCTCCGCGGCGCGGCGCTCAAGTACTTCTCGACGCACGCGAACCTCGTCGAGCGGCAGAAGGAAGCCAAGGCCAAGAAGGGGCTCGCCAAGGCGGTCGCCTCCGGCGCCGACGCGACCACGTGGCAGGGCGACATCAAGGGCGAGACCGACTCGCTCACGGCGAACTGACGCGCCCGCGCGTCCATCCCCGCGGCGGCGACCGGCACCCCGGCTCGCCGCCGCGACGCGTTAACGGGTCGCGCGACGCCGGCGCGTCACGGGTCACGCCGCGCCTTCACGCGCGCGCGCGAGGCGTCGCCGCGCGTGAGTTCTCGCGGGCACTATCCCGCGTCGACGCGGCCCCGACGGGCGCTCGCGCGAGTTCGCGCCCGCGGGACCCTACGTCAAGAGTCATGTCCCATGGGTCCTGCGCGCGAGTTCGCGCGCGCGCGTCGACGCGACGCGCGGACGCTCGCGATCGCGCAAAAAGACATGTCCCTAGCGACTAATTATGCACGCGCGCTTCCGCGCGAGCGCGCGCGGAAGCTTGCACTTCGCGACGAAGATTGGTGTTGTGGCCGCCATGTCTTCGCGCCGCCTCGCGGTACGCACCCTCCCCCTCGTCGCGCTCCTGTGCGCGTGCCCGCCGGCCGGCGAGCAGGAGCCCGACAACGAGCCGACCGAGGGCCCCGACGACGTGACCACGATCGCGCCTGGGAGCACGACCGGCGGCCCCGAGACCGGTCAGAGCGGCGATCCCGAGCCGGGCACCACCGCGCACACGACCACCCTCGAGCTGACCGGCCAGCCAGGTAGCAGCGGCGGCGCGACCACGACCGGCGCGGAGACCGACACCGGCGAGACCAGCGCGACCGGCGAATCGAGCGGGACCACCGACGGCGTCGAGGGCTGCGAGCCCGACGACGAGCCGGTGACCTTTGACTACATCTGGATCGCCAACACCAGCCAGGGCACGGTGTCGAAGATCAACACCGCGACCGGCGTCGAGGAGGCCCGCTACCGCACCGCGCAGGTCGCCGCCGAGCCGTCGCGGACCTCGGTGAACCAGTACGGCGACGTCGCGGTCTCGAACCGCTACCCGGGCAGCGTCACGAAGATCGCGGCGCTGCCGGAGCGCTGCGTCGACGTCGACCGCGACGGCGTCATCGAGACGTCGACGGGCCCCAACGACATCCGCCCGTGGGGCGAGGACGAGTGTGTCCTCTGGAACAGGCCGATCCCGTCGGTCTCCTACACCACGGGCCCGCGGCCGACCGCGTGGGAGGCGACCAAGCAGGACCCCGAGAGCTGCGAGACCCCGACCCCGCGGCTGTGGGTCGGCTTCGGCGAGGGCAACGGCAAGGCCGCGTTCTGGCGGCTGCGCGGCGACAGCGGCGAGAAGCTCGACCAGGCCAGCTACGTCGGCTGGAGCGGCGAGTACGGGCCCTACGGCGGCGCCGTCAACGGCGAGGGTGACCTCTTCGCGATCGGGATCGCCGACGCGCCGATCGTGCGCGTCGACGCCGAGACGCTCGCGGTGTCCGAGATCATGCTCCCGACCGCCGCGTCGAAGTACGGCGTCGCGCTCGACAAGAACGGCAACCTCTGGATCTCGGGGACGCTCGCGGGCGCGAACATGTTCCACCACGACTTCGGGACGGCGAGCTGGACCTCGCTGGGCAGCGGCGGCGGAAACTGGATCCTCGGGGTCGCGGTCGACCAGGAGGGGCGCGTCTGGGGCGCGGGCAGCGGGCCGTGCCGGCTCGTCGAGGCGAGCGTCGAGGACGTCGCGTACACCAACACCAGCATCGAGCTGCCGAGCTGCAGCCAACCGTGGGGCGTGAGCGTCGACGACGACGGCTACGTCTGGGTCGTCGACAAGGCCAACAAGGCCTACAAGGTCGATCCTGACACCTACGAGATCGTCACGATCGTCACGGGCCTCGTCGACCCGTACACGTACTCGGACATGACGGGTCAGGGCCTGAAGCTCGTCACGATCGAGTGAGGCGTCGCCCCGCCCGCGCCGATCGACGCGCACCCGTTATGCGCCGATCGACGCGGGCGTGACGAGCCCGCGTATCCGAGGAACGCTCGCCGCGGGCGCTCGCCCGCGACGCGGGGTACCCCCCGCACACCGTGAACGCCGGCGGCTGCGGGCGTGTTACCGACGGCGCGCGACCGCCCGCGGCGCTCAGCGGTACACGCCCGCGCGCCCCGAGAGCCGGTGGCCGACGCGGACCAGCGCGGCGACGCGCTCCATCTCGCGGCTCGGATCCTCGAGCGGGCCCGAGAGCACCACGCGGACGTGCTCGGCGTCGATCGCCAGGCCGCGCGCGCCGGAGCACAGCTCCGCGAGCGGGAGCCCGCCGTGCACGAGGGAGTCAACGCCCTGCGCGATCGTCCACGCCATGCGGTAGCGGGTGTCGATGGTCCCGTTCGGCCGCAGCTCGAGCACGGTCCGCGACGGCCGGCCCAGCTCATCCCAGTGCGTCTTGAGCTGGAACGGCATCTGGTCGGTCGCGGCCTCGATGCGCATCGCGGCGTGCACGAGCCGCCCGCCCAGCGCGCGCGCGGTCCGCTCCCACGCCGGCACCATCTCGGCCATACACGCCGGCGGCGGAATCCGCGGCAGCGCGCGCGCGAGCGTCGTCGCCAGCGCGCGCGCGCCGTCGACGAAGCCCTCCAGCGTGTGCGCGCGCTGGCCCCCGTCGCGCAGCTCGCAGCGCATCTCTCGATCATCGGCGCGGACCAGCGGACAGCGCGACACGACGTCAGCGAGCGAGCGCGCGAGGTGAGTGACCTGCCCCTGATCGCGGCCGAGCAGGCGCACCTCGGGCGGGCGCCCGGCGATCGCGAGCCCCACGCCGAGGTCCGGGTACGACAGCGTAGCGACCAGGCACACGCCGCGCCGGCCGTCGTGCTCGCGCGTGACCCGGACGTCGACGCCGTCGACCGACGTCGTCAGCGCGTGGCCGTCGTAGCGAAAGCCCGTCTTCTCGCCGACCTTGCGCCACACGAGGTCTCGCCGCTCGGCGCCGACGGCGAGCGGCACCCGCAGCTCCTCGGACTTGTCGTCGCCGCGCTTGCCCAGCACGACGACGGGCACCCACATGCGCGGGTCCGGGGCCCACGCGACGTCGACGCGCAGCACCAAGTACCACTCGAGCGAGCAGCGACCGCAGGTGAAGCCGGGCACGAGGTCCTCCGGCAGCGCGAGCGAGAAGTGAATCGGCTTGCCCTCGATCGGCCGCGCGATCGGGATCGTCCACTTGTGGCTGCGGCGGTGGTTGCTGTGCTGCCCGAACAGCGTCGGGTAGCGCTCGGCCGCGACGAGCTCCATCTGCAGCCCGCGATAGGTGTTATAGGCCACGTTCGACAGCGCGACCGCGCCGCGCAGCGCGGCCCCCGGCCGCAGCGTCGACGCGCCGAGCGAGAGCTCCGCGTAGGGCTTGTGCTGCTGCAGCGCGCGCGCGCCGGAGCTGTAGACCACGCGCTGCTCGTCGACGACCTCGGTCCGCCCCGAGTTAACCTGCACCAAGAAGCTAGCCTGCGCCGCCGGCCACCACGGGATGTTGACGCGCACGCGGATCGTGTACTCGATGCGCAGCGCCTCGCCGACGTAGCTCGCGGGCACGTCCGTGGGCAGGCGGAAGCGCACCGGGTACTCGTGCCGCCCCTGGCCGAGCTCGCCGCCGCGGTGCACCCGCGCGACGCTGCGGAAGAACTGCTCCTCGTCGCGGTAGCGGCTGTTCTGGGTCCGGATGATCCAGGCGCACACGCCGACGAGCTCGACGTCGACGCTGGTGACCGGGACCGGGTGCTTGCAGTCGACCACGGCGCGGACGTTGAACGCCACGCCGGGGCTGATCTCCCGCGGGACGTACACCAGGATCTCCGGCCTGTGCTTGATAAACGCCACGCTGCTCGAGCTTAGCGCAGAGCAGGCGCCCGCGCGCGCGCGCGGGCGGGCCTGGATCACGCTACCTGGCCTTCAACGCACAAGCGGCGGCGGCGGCTCAACGCGCGTCAATTCTGGTCGCGGCGCGCGGTACGTGTGAGTGGGACGCGGCCGCCCTCGTCGCGCGCCGGCGGGGCCGCGCGCGCGGGCGCGGGGGCGCAGACCTCCCCGCGGCAGCACTCGTCGACGTTCGTCCCGCACGCGCCGCACTGGCCGTGCCCGTGCACCCAGACGAGACGCAGCGCGTGGCCGCACCAGGGGCAGCGGTTTACATCCTGTCTCATAGGTCACCTTTTCCTGGGGCCGGGCGCCCGCGCCGCGGCGCGGCTTCGCGCGAGCGGCCCCGCAGCGGACAACGTGGCGCGTCGCGGTCGCCGGGTGATTCTCAGCGGCCTGCTAGCTCGCCCCCCGCGAGACGAAGTCCTGCAGCGTCTTGTCGAAGGTCGGCCTGCCCTCGTTGATGCCCGCGGCGATCATCTTCTCGATCCGTCGCCCCATCAGCGGGATCTTGACCTCGAGGTTGATCTCGGAGGTCAGGCGCGAGCCAGCGCCCGCCTCGAGCACGCGCAGCGTGCCCCAGATCTTGACCCGGTCGCCATGCACGGTCTTGTATGTCCAGTCGCCCCGCCCCGCCTCGAGATCCCAGGTGTACGTCGCCACCGCGCGCTCGGTCTTGCTCTTGTCGACGCCCGTCATGCCGCGCGCGTAGTTGGTGATGTCCACCTCGTACACGAGCCGCGCGTCGGTGCGCGACAGCTCGCGCACCGACGCCTTGATCGCGCCCTGCGACGTCTCGCGCAGGACCTGGTACTCGGGCGCCGTGACGGCGCGCAGCAGCTCGTCGGCGGGGACGGGGTAATCGCGGCTGTGCTCGATGCGGTGGGCCATGGCTGAGCGTATCGCACTCGGCGAGCGCCCTGTAGTCGCGCGCGGCGCGAACGAGGGCCAACCAAAAAATACGGGGCTCAACACCCAGGCGGCAGGTGGAGCCCCGGAGCTTGCGCTCGCCGAGGGAACAAGGGAGCAGTCGCGCGGACGCGCCCGAGGTCAGTAGGCGACCCCGATGGCCGAAGCTTGCTCTCGGAGCATGTCGACGACCTCGCCGTCGAAGCCCGCGTCTGCACCGGGCGCGCCGGACTTCTCGCTGATGAACGCGTCGCGCTGCTTCGAGAGCTCGAGGATCTCGCCCTGGATGCGCGCGCGCGCGCTCCGGCGCTGCTTGATGATGTGCCGCTGCTCGGTCGTCGACTTGCCGTGCAGCTCGTCCGGGAGCTCCGCCTCGCTCAGCCCGTCGAGGCTGACGCTGCCCGCCTCGAGCGCGCCGACCAGGTCCTCCTTGTTGAGGCGACCGCTCTTGGCCGAGTAGCTCGCGGCCGCCGCGGCCGACGGCGCCGCCATGGCCTTGCGCGCCGAGAGCTTGCGGTAGCCCGCGCTCTTGTCGGACGCCGAGCCGTAGTTCATCACCGTGTCCGCGAGGTCCGCGTTCAGGGCGCGCAGCTTGTCGTCGAAGGGCGTCGTCACGTCGACCATTCCGCCGCTCTGGGCGATGCTGGTGTACTGCCCGCCGGCGATCCCGGCGAGTCGCTTCCACGAGTCCTCGGTCTCGCGGTCGTAGCCGCAGCGGATCGTGTTCAGCAGGATGCCCTTGTCGCGGGCGTGGCTCGCCAGCTCGGCGCTCGTCGGCACGTCGCTGTAGTCGTCGTGCGGCGCGGCGTCGCCGACGAGGAACACGAGCTTCAGCGCGTTGTCGCCCTCGCTCCACTGCATGCCGTGGATCGCGTCGTTGAGCGCCTTGTTGACGTGCTCGCGGGTGTCGCCGCCGCCCTCGGCCGCGAACGAACGGAGCTGCTCGTAGACCGCGTCGATGTCGCTGTTGAGCGGGTACGCCTGGGTCACGTACGCGTCGCCGACGTCGCGGTAGGCGACGAGCCCGATGCGGATCTCGGGCTGCGGGGTGCCCGAGGCGAGGCGGTTGGCGACCGACCAGATCTTGCGCTTCGCGCCCTCGATCAGGCTCGTCATGCTGCCGGTCGTGTCGAGCACGAACACGACGTCGATGCGGGGGCGCTCGGCCGGCACCTCGACCTGCTTCTCGACGACGACCGTCTCCACGACGGGCTCCGACACCTCAACCGGGACGGCGCGCGTGCCGAGGATCACGAGCGCGGCCGAGGTGATGGTGACCGCGATCGCGGCTCCGATCTCAAAGGGCGTACTGCGAAGCTTCATGGTCTGGTCAAACTCCCCTGTCCTGGGCTTAGAACGTGGCGTCGAAAAAAAGGTTCTACGCCGCGCCAAAAAACTCCCCGCGGGCCGGCGCCGCGCGGGGCCGCCGTGCGGCCCCCGTCACGCGAGCCGCCGGCCGCCCAGGCGACGCTCGAGTCGCTGAGCTCGCGCGACCGTGACTCGCGTCGCGCGTGCGCCCGCGTGATCAGGGCGTGAACACCGGCGCACACCTGGAGCGAAGGTCGGCGCCGCGCCCCTCGTCGCCGAGCCGGCCGCGTCGCCCCTGGGAGAATCCGCGGCGCCCACGAGCGCGGCGTCACGAGTCCGAAGGCGCGCGCTCCGTTCGCGCGCCTGGTCGCGCGCGCGCTCGACCGTCACCGCGCGCGCGAGCGATCGCTCGCCGACGCCCCGCAGCTCGCGGCGCGTCGCCGTCGGGAGTCTGACAGCGCGCGTGACTGTCACGATGTCGCGCGCGCGCGACATCGATCCGCGCGCGCGCGCGCGTTCGCCCGCGTCAATGGCGTACGCGCCGGCTTTCGGCGTATAGTGCCAACAACGATGGCAAGCGGAAACGTATCGGTCGTTCGCATCTACCGTGGCGAGGACAAGATCGGCGAGGTCGCGCTCGAGGGCGAGCGGATGACGATCGGGCGCTCGAACAAGGTCGACATCACGCTCGAGAGCAACGCGATCTCGCGCCGCCACGCCGAGCTGATCCGCAAGCCCGACGGCAACTGGTGGATCAACGATCTGTTCAGCGGCGCGGGCACCTTCATCAACGGCAAGGCCGAGATGGAGCACCAGCTCGAGATGGGCGACCGCGTGATCATCGACGACTTCACGCTGCTGTTCGGGCACTAGGTCGCGATCTGGTCTTTTGTACTACATGTCTAAATAGGCATAATTCGGCCGACGGGCCGCTCCGCCGCGGGCGCGCTACCGGTAGCCGCGCGCCTGCAGGTTGAAGAGGTGGGCGTACTGCCCGTCCTGCTCCATGAGCTGCTCGTGGCTGCCCTCCTCGAGCACGCGGCCGCGCTGCAGCACGACGATGTGGTCGGCCATGCGCACGGTCGAGAACCGGTGGCTGATGAACACCGCCATCTGCTCCTCGGTCACCTCGCGGAAGTGCTCGAAGATCTGCGCCTCGGCCTCGGCGTCCATCGCCGCGGTCGGCTCGTCGAGCACCAGGATGTCGGCGCCGCGGCGCATGAAGGCCCGCGAGAGCGCGATCTTCTGCCACTGGCCGCCCGAGAGCTCGCGCCCGCCCTCGAACCAGCGCCCGAGCTGGGTCTGGAAGCCCTCGGGCATGGTCTCGATGAACGGCGTCGACATCCCGAGCTCGGCCGCGCGCGCCCACTCGCGCTCGTCCTCGAAGCGCGCGACGTCGCCGACGCCGATGTTCTCGCCGGCGCGCATCTGGAAGCGCACGAAGTCCTGGAAGATGACCGCGACGCGCTGCCGCAGCGCCGTGATGTCCCACTCGCGGAGGTCGCGGCCGTCGAGCGTGACGCGCCCCTCGCTGGGGTCGTAGAGGCGCGTGAGCAGCTTGATCAGCGTGGTCTTGCCCGAGCCGTTCTCGCCGACGAGCGCGAGCTTCTGACCTGGCTTGATGTGCAGGCTCACGGCGTGCAGCGAGGGCGCCTCGGCGCCGGGGTAGGTGAAGCTGACGCCCTCGAAGCGCACGCCGTCGCCGGGCGTCGGCCCGTCGCGCGCGTCGCCGGTGCGCGCCGGCGAGGGCTGCTCGAGGAACTCGTAGAGGTTCGAGAGGTAGAGGTTGTCCTCGTACATCTTGCCGATCGCGGTGAGGATCGACGAGAACGCCTGCTGCCCCTGGCGGAACACGAGCAGGTACATCGTCATGGCGCCGAGCGTGATCGCGCCGGCCGCGGTCTCGTACACGATCCACGCGTACGCGCCGTAGAACGCGAGCGTGCTGAGCAGCCCGAGCGCGTAGCCCCAGAGCCCGCGGCGCAGCGTGAGGTCGCGGTCCTCGGCGTAGATCTTGTGGAAGATGTCGCGGTAGCGCTGCAGGAACAGCGGGCCGAGGCCGAAGAGCTGCATCTCCTTGGCGAAGTCCTCGCGCGCGAGCGCGACCTCCAGGTACATCTGCATCCGGGTCTCGGGCGCGCGCCAGCGAAACAGGCGGAACGCCTCGCCGCTGAAGCGCGTCTCGACGAGGAACGCGGGCACCGCCGCGATCGCGAGCACGACGACCGCCCAGCCCGAGAACGAGAGCAGGATGCCGCCGGTGGCGAGCAGCGCGATCGCGTAGCGGATGATCTGGAACGTCTTGTTGACCAGGCTCAGCGGGCGGCGCGACGCCTCGCGCCGCGCGTTGGTCATCTTGTCGTAGAACTCGGAGTCTTCGAATTGCGCGAGCGACAGCGTCAGCGCCTTCTCGAGGATCAGCACGTTGACGCGGTTGCCGAGCAGCACGCGCAGCAGCGACTCGCACACGCTGAGGACGCGCGAGACCGCGGCCATCAGCGCGATCACGAGCGCCTCGAGCCCGACGTACCACAGCGCCGCGGTGAGCTCGGCCCGCGCGCCGCTCGCCTGCGCCGTGACCACGGCGTCGACGATCAGCTTGCCGACGTAGGCGGTGACCGCCGGCAGCACGCCCGCGATCACGGTCATCAGGCCGATCACGATCGTCAGCGCGCGGCTCGTGGTCCAGACGAGCTCGAGCGCGCGGCCGCTGTAGCGGAACACGCCGAGGTACCGCCGCACTCGCGACGTCGCCGCGTCGTCGCCTCGCGTGTGTTCGTTCGCGCTCGCCATCGCGTCTGCGTCGCCAGCATACCCGCCGCGCGCGCCGATCTGTCGCGCCGTCGTGGGCGCCCGCGCGCCCGCGCGCCCCTGACGGGGGTACTCTGATCCCGCTGATGTCAGACGATCGCGCCGCGACCGTGGAGCTGCTCGGCGAGCGCACGTTCTCGCTCGCGCCGGGGCGGACGATCCTCGCGGGCGCGCTCGCGGCCGGCGTGCCCCACTACCACGCGTGCGGCGGGAACGCGCAGTGCTCGACCTGCCGCGTCTACGTCGAGCGGGGCGCGGAGCAGCTGACGCCGCCGAGCGCGGCCGAGCGCCGCCTCGCCGAGAAGATGGGCTTCCCGGACGGCGTGCGCCTCGCCTGCCAGGCGCGCGCGCGCACGCCGGGCGCGACGCTGGTGCTGCACCGCATCGTCCGCGACGAGGACGATCTAAACCTGTTTGTACGGACACACGCGCGCGGGCGCAGCCTGGGCGAGCAGCGCGAGCTCGCGCTGTTCTTCCTCGACATCCGCGGGTTCACCGGCTTCGCGGAGTCGAGCCTGCCCTTCGACGTCATCCACATCCTCAACCGCTTCTTCGCGCTCGTCCGCGGCGCGCTCGCGGAGCACGGCGGGCGCGTGATCGAGGTCGCGGGCGACGGGCTCTACGCCGTGTTCGGGCTCGAGGGCGGCGACGCGGTGGCGCCGGCGATCCGCGCGGGGCGCCAGATCATCGACGACGTCGCGCGCTTCAGCCTCGACTACACCGAGCGCTACTTCGGCTACCGCGTGACGATCGGCGTCGGGCTGCACTACGGGCGGGTGATCTGCGGGCACGTCGGCATCGGGGTCGACGGGGCGCTGAGCGTGATCGGCTACCCGGTCAACGTCGCCGCGCGCCTGCAGGCCGCGACCAAGGAGCTCAACAACAGCTTCGTGGTCTCGCGGCGCGCGATCGAGCGGCTCGACGATCCCGGGGCGCTCGGGCTCGCGGACGTCGAGCCCCAGATCGTGTTCCTCCGCGGCGTGCGAGAGCCCTGCGCGGTGTACCTGCTCGGCGCGCCGTACCGCGACGGCTGAGCGCCGCGCTCACGCGCTGGGGGTCACGGGGCCGCCGAAGCTCTCGCTCGTGTAGCGGGCGAGCTCGACGCGCGGGGACCAGTGCCCGCGGGGCAGCCCGGCCTTGCGCTTGAGCTGCTCGAGGAACTCCCGCGGCTCCGGCAGCTGCTCCCACACGCTCGGCAGGAAGGTGCCGCGATAGGGCCCTTCGGACAGGATGATCCCGTCGACGCCGGGCCGCAGCTGGCGCAGCGCGTCGGCCTCGTCCCGCGCCCGCATGGGCGTCGGCGGGCTGAGCACCGAGACGCTGAGCGTGAAGCCGGGTCGCGACCACTCGGCGCGGGTCACCGGCGGGAACCGGGGGTCGCGGAACGCGGCCGCGTACGCGCGCTCGGCCACGTCGCGCGCGAGCGGCAGCTCGGCCCGCAGCGTGCCGATGCACCCGCGCAGCGCGCCGCGGCGCTTGAGCGTCACGAAGGTCGCGCGCGGCGACGTGAGCGCGGGCTCGAGCCCGTCGAGCGACACGGGCAGCGGCCGCCCGCGCTCGAGGCCGTGCTCGATCGACGCGCGCGCGATGGCGAGGAGCGCGTGGCGCTGCGTCGCGCTGTAGACGGCCGCGCCCGCCTCGTGGCCCGCGTCACCCGTGGAAGACATAGGAGCCGTAGCCGACCACGCGATCGCGGGCGCCCGCGGTGTCGCCAGAGTTTCGCAGATCGAGGGTCTCGCCGCGCAGGCCGTGACGGCGCGCCTGCTCGAGCAGACCCTGGATCGGCAGGCGACCGCAGGCCTCGTGGCGCCCGATCGCGTCGCCGCGCAGCGACTCGATCGCGCGCGAGGTCGCGTCGTCGATCCGCCGCGCGGTCTCGTAGTCGAGGTAGTGGGTGAGGTCGGAGCTGATGACGATCAGCGTCTCGGGGCCGCCCCAGAGCAGCTCGAGCGCGCGCGCGATGTCGTCGGGGCGCGCCGCGCCGACGACGAGCGGCACGAGCATGAAGGGCCCCAGCGCCACCTGCAAAAACGGCAGGTGCACCTCGAGGCTGTGCTCGCGGGCGTGGGCGGCGTCGAAGGGGAACACGAACGGCAGCCGCTCGACGGTCGCCGTCGCTACGCGGTCCAGCGGCACGCGCCCGAGCGGCGTCTCGAAGGCGTCGAAGGTCGACGTAGCGACGCCCTCGAAGCCGACGCGGTGGGCCGGGCCGAGCAGGACGACGCGCCGCACCCCGCTGGCGCGCGCGCGCACGCGCGCGTAGGCGGTCGCCGCGATGGGGCCCGAGTACACGTAGCCGGCGTGCGGCGCGATGATCGCCTTGTCGTCCGGGCGGGGCGCGACCCCAGGCGCGGCCGCGCCGAGCATCGCCTCGACGGTCGCGCGGAGCTCATCGGGATCGCTCGGATAAAACGACCCGGCGACGGCTGCGGGCCTGGACGTTCGCATGGTTCACCCCCTCGCGAGCGCGGGACGCCGCGAGCTCCCAGTATCGTGAGGGGCGCGCGTCGACGCAAGCGCGGGTCTTTCGGCGCGGGCTCCGTCACCGCTCCGGGAATCTGTAAGGGGCTCCATGGGACAGCTCGACGCGCGACTCGAGGGCGCCGATCCGCCGTCGCGGCCGCCGCGGCGAACGTCCCCGCCCGTGGGCGTCCGCACGCGCTCCCGCCGGCGCGCGCCGCAGCGCGGGCGTATCCTCGAGCGCGCATGACCGCCCCGCGCCCGCACCCGACGCGCTACTGGCACGCGCTCCCGGACGGCCGCGTCCAGTGCGACGTGTGCCCGCGCGCGTGTCAGCTCAAGGAGGGGCAGCGCGGCCTCTGCTTCGTCCGCGGTCGCGAGCGCGACGAGGTCGTGCTGCACTCCTACGGCCGCTCGAGCGGCTTCTGCGTCGACCCGATCGAGAAGAAGCCGCTGAGCCACTTCCTGCCCGGCACCCCCGTGCTGTCCTTTGGGACCGCCGGGTGCAACCTCGCGTGCAAGTTCTGTCAGAACTGGGACATGAGCAAGTCGCGACAGATGGACACGCTGATGGACGCCGCGTCGCCGGCCCAGCTCGCCGACGCGGCCGCGCGCCTCGGCTGCCGCAGCGTCGCGTTCACGTACAACGATCCGGTGATCTTCATGGAGTACGCGATCGACACCGCGATCGCGTGCCGCGAGCGCGGCGTCAAGTCGGTCGCGGTCACGGCCGGGTACATGTGCGACGCGCCGCGGCGCGAGCTCTACGCGCACCTCGACGCGGTCAACGTCGACCTCAAGGCCTTCAGCGAGGACTTCTACTGGACGATCACGAAGGGCCACCTGGCCCCGGTGCTCGAGACGCTCGAGTACATCCGCCACCACACCGAGACCTGGCTCGAGATCACGACGCTGCTGATCCCGGGCGAGAACGACTCCGATCGCGAGCTCGACGCGCTGACGCGCTGGGTCGCCGAGCGGCTCGGCCCCGACGTCCCGCTGCACTTCAGCGCGTTCCACCCCGACTACAAGATGCTCGACAAGCCGCGCACGCCGGCCGCGACGCTGCGACGCGCACGCGCCATCGCGCGCGCGAACGGGATCCGCTACGCGTACACGGGCAACGTCCACGACGAGGACGGCGGCAGCACCTACTGCCACGCCTGCGGCGAGCGGCTGATCGGCCGCGACTGGTACGTCATCACGGCGTGGGACCTGACCGAGGACGGGCGCTGCCCCGGCTGCGGCGCCGCGTGCAGCGGCGTGTTCGAGGCGCGGCACGGCTCGTGGGGCGCGCGTCGCCTGCCGGTGCGGATGTCGTAGCGGCCCGCGCGACGCGCTCGCGCGCCGCGTGGGCGCCGCGTTGTCACCACGCCGGCGCGGCGTGTAGGGTGCACCCATGCACGGCACGCACGGCCCCTGCCCCGAACACGCCGAGTTCGACGCGAGCCCGCGCGCGCGGCTGATCGTGATCGGGGCCGGCCACGTCTCGCAGGCGCTGGCGCCCGTCGCCGCGCTCGCCGGCTTCGCGGTCACCGTGCTCGACGACCGCGAGGAGCTGCTCGCGCGACCGGCCTTCGCGGGCGCGCGCGCGGGCTGCTACGACGTCGACGAGCTCGACGAGGCGCTGCCGCAGCTGACCGACGAGGACTTCATCGTGATCATCACGCGCGACCACGCGCGCGACGAGCGAGCGCTCGCTAACCTGGTTCGAAGACCCTATCGCTACCTCGGCATGATCGGCAGCCGCCGCAAGGTCCACACCGTGCTCGCGCGGATCCTCCGGCGCGAGGCGGCGATGGGCCGCGCGGCGCCGGACCTCGCCCGCGTGCGCGCGCCCATCGGCCTGGAGCTCGGCGGGCGCTCGCCCGCCGAGATCGCGGTCAGCGTGGTCGCCGAGCTGCTCGCCGAGCGCTGCGGGGGGGACGGCGCGCCGATGAACCTGGTCCCCGCGCTGACGCGCGCGCGCGCCGAGGGGAGCGCGTCCTGAGTCGCCGAGGCCAGCCGAGCCAGCTCACGCTCGACTACGACGCGCGCCGCGTCGGCCGCTCGTGGGTCATCCACGCGGACTGCCTCGAGTGGCTCAGCCGCGTGCCCGAGGGCTCGCTGCACGCGATCGTCACCGACCCGCCCTACGGGCTCAAGGAGTACGAGGTCGAGCAGCTGCGCAAGCGCGACCGCGGCCGCGGCGGGATCTGGCGCATCCCGCCGTCCTTCGACGGCAGCGCGCGCGCCCCCCTGCCCCGCTTCACCGCGCTCGACGCCCGCGAGCGCGCGCGCCTGCGGGACTTCTTCCGCGCGTGGAGCGAGCTCGTCACGCGCGCGCTGCGTCCCGGGGGACATGTCCTGATCGCCACCAACGCGTTCATCGCCGATCTCCTGTACGAGGCGCTGACCGGCGGCGGCCTCGAGTTCCGCGGCCAGCTGATCCGCACGGTCCGGACGCTGCGCGGCGGCGACCGCCCCAAGAACGCCGAGGCCGAGTTCCCCGACGCGTGCTCCATGCCGCGCGGCTGCTACGAGCCCTGGGGCCTCTTGCGGCGCCCGCTGCCCCGGCGCATGACGGTCGCGGAGTGCCTGCGCCAGCACGAGACGGGCGCGCTGCGCCGCTACGCCGACGGCCGCCCGTTCGAAGACCTCATCGCCTCGGAGCGGACGCCGCGACGCGAGCGCGAGCTGGCCGGCCACCCGAGCCTCAAGCCGCAGTCGCTGCTGCGCCGCCTCGTCTACGCCGCGCTCCCGCTCGGCCGCGGGCGCGTCGTCGATCCGTTCATGGGGTCGGGCTCGACGGTCGCGGCGGGCGAGGCCGTGGGCGTCGAGGTCATCGGCGTCGAGCGCCACCGCGAGTACTTCGAGCTCGCGCTCGCGGCCATCCCGAGGCTGCGCGCGATCTCGCTGCCGGAGCTCGAGCCGCTGCTCGGCTCGGCGCCTGACGCAAAGACCAGCTCACCGCGTCGCGACCGGGGCCGCGCGGCGCCGTCCGCCGACGCGCGCTGATCGACCGCCGCCGACGCGCGACCGCGACCGCGCGGCGTGTGCACGCGCGCGCGACCGCGCGTCGCACAACAATTTCAGATCGGCGCAATCGAAACGCCGTCGGCGGACAACCCCCTCGTGACGCGAGGAAACCGATGAACAAACTGATCACGCTGACGGCGATAGGCGCGCTGTGCGCTGGAATGATGATGTCGACGCGGGCGGACGCCGATCAGGCGCCGAAGAAGCTGCCCAAGGCCGGCGCGAGCAAGCTGCCCAAGGCCGGCGCGAGCAAGCTCCCCCAGAACTTCCCGCGGCCGACCCCGAAGCTCCCGCAGCAGAAGCGCTCGCCGCTGTTCGACAAGGACCTCAACGACGGCCCGCAGACGCTGCGCGGCTTCGTCGATCTGCACACGCACCCGATGTCGCACCTCGGCTTCGGCGGCAAGCTCATGCACGGCGCGCCCGACGTGGGCGTGCTGATGCCCGCGGGCTCGATCTACAACCCTGCGGGCGTCGGCGTCTCGGGCTCGACCTGCAACGCGAGGGACAAGCGCGCGACGTCGGTCGAGGTCGCGCTCGGCTCCTGCTACAGCTCGCACGCCGGGCACGACCTGATCAAGAACAAGTGCGGCAACCACGTGCGCCGCGTCGTCATCGACGAGTTCGAGAACGGCAAGCACACCAACAAGCCGCACGACGTCGACCACCCGCCCGGCTTCCCGAGCTTCACGAAGTGGCCGAAGCACGACGACATCATCCACCAGCAGATGTGGGTCGACTGGATCCAGCGCGCGCATGAGGGCGGGCTGCGCGTCATGGTCGCGCTGACCGTCAACAGCATGACGCTCGCCAAGGGGCTCGACGGCAACCAGCCCTACGACGACAAGACGACCGGCGACAAGCAGCTCGCCGAGATGAAGCGCATGGTCTCGCGCCACCCGTGGATGGAGATCGCGTACTCCTCGGCCGACCTGCGCCGCATCGTCGGGCAGGACAAGCTGGCGATCATCCTGGGCTCGGAGGTCGACGACATCGGCAACTTCGCGTGGTCGAAGCGCGAGCCGACGGCGGGTCAGGTGCGCGCGGAGATCCGCCGGCTGCACCAGCTCGGCGTCCGCTACATGTTCCCGGTCCACGTCATCGACAACCACTTCGGCGGCACGGCGATGTACGAGGCCGAGTTCCCGCGCGCGTCGAAGTACCACTTCGGGCACTGGCCGCAGATCGTCTGCGCGACCGCCTCGGACGGCATCACGAACCGCTTCACGCACGAGTGGGACGCGGTCATCACCTTGGTGCTCGGCGACGCCGGCCACAGCTTCCCGGTGCCGACGTGCCCGACCGGGCGCGGCTTCAAGAACGCGCGCGGGCTCACGCCGCTGGGCCGCGTCGCGCTCGACGAGATGATGGCGCTCGGGATGTTCATCGACATCGACCACGCGTCGCAGCGGACCGCCGACGACATCATCGCGTACACGGGCGGCAAGCCCGGCCGCTACCCGGTCGTCTCGGGGCACAACGGCCTGCGCAGCGACGACCGCAGCAACAAGCACATCCACGAGAACACGCGCACGGGCGCGCAGTACCGCGCGATCGCGCAGCGCGACGGCGTCGCGGGCGTCGGCTTCGGCGACTCGACCGCGCCCAAGTTCGTCGCCAACGTGCGCCGCGTGCTCGCCGAGAGCCCGTCAATCGCGATCAACCTCGGCTCGGACATCAACGGCTTCGTCATCATGCCGAAGTCGGACGACTGCGGCGTCGACGGCTGCGTCCAGTACTCCGAGAGCTTCCCGATGGCGCGCATGGGCGGCGTGACCTGGGACTACAACCGCGACGGCGTGGCGCACATCGGGCTGTTCCCGGACTTCCTGCGGCACGTCGAGAACGTCGGCGGCGACGACGTGGTCGACAAGCTGTTCGACGGCGCCGAGGCGGTCGCGCGCACGTGGGAGCGCGCCGAGTCGGTCGGCCGCGCGGTCGAGGCGGCCGCGCCGACGAGCTTCCGGACCATCGTCGCGCTCGTCTCCGTGCGCGATGATGATGTCCGCGACGGCGCGCGCGCGTGGGTCCGGGTCACGCACCGGCGCGGCGCGACCGGCTGGATCGAGGTCACCCAGGCCGCCAAGGGCAACAACTCGTCGGCGAAGGTCAGCATCCCGGTGGGCAGCACGATCCGCGCCAGCGACGTGCTCGCGGTCGAGGTCCGCCACGAGTCGAACAACTGCTTCGCGTGCGCGCGCGACTACTGGAGCGGCGCCGTCGCGCTCGAGGGCGAGCACGGGCAGCCGATCATGACGACGCCCGCGTTCCGGATCGGGCACCAGACGAAGCGCTTCCCGCGGAGCTGACGCGAGGCGGGCGCCGCCGCGGTCGCCGTCGAGACGCGCGCGTCTCGGCGGCGTCGCGTTTAACAGGTCCGACGGGACAGATAAAAAAGCCCGCTACCGCGACGCGAGCGCGTCGAGCAGCGTCTCCCACGCCAGCGTCGCGCAGCGCAGGCGCGCCGGGAACGCGCGCACGCCGAGCAGCGGCGCGAGCGGCTCGTCGCCCGCGCCGGGCGGCGCGTCGCCGCGCAGCAGCGCGTCGAGTCGCGCCGCGAGCTGGCGCGCCTCGTCGACGGCGCGACCGGCGATGACCTCGGTGAGGATCGAGCCCGACGCCCGCGCGATCGCGCAGCCGCGCGCGGTGAAGCCCGCCGCGCGCACGCGATCGTCCTCGACGCGCAGCTGGATCGTGATCCGGTCGCCGCACAGCGGGTTGATCCCGCGGGCCTCGTGGCTGCAGGGCGCGAGCGGGCCGTGGTTGCGCGGGCGCTTGCTGTGCTCGAGCACCGCCGCCTTGTAGAGCTGCTCCAGCGTCGCCCCCTCGGGCGCCGGCGTCCCTGCCTGATCGGTCACGTGAACATCTCCCGCGCGCGCGCGAGCCCCCGCGCGAGGCGCTCGAGCTCGTCGTCGGTGTTGTAGACCGCGAGCGACGCGCGCACGGTCGCGCTCAGCCCGAGCCGGCGCAGCAGCGGCTGCGTGCAGTGATGGCCGGTGCGCACCGCGACGCCCTCGTGGTCGAGCACGGTGCCGACGTCGTGCGGGTGCACGCCCTCGAGCACCAGCGAGAGGATCGGCGCGCTCGCGTCGACGTCGACGGCGCGCTGGGGCCCGACGAGGCGCACCCCCTCGAGCTCGGCGAGCCGGGCGCGCGCGCGCGCGAGCAGCCCGCGCTCGTGGGCGGCGAGGGCCGCGAGACCTGTCCGCTCGATCCAGTCGATCGCGGCGCCGAGGCCGATCGCGCCGGCGATGTTGGGCGTGCCGGCTTCGAACTTGTAGGGCAGCGCGTTGTAGGTCGCGCGCTCGAGCTCGACGTCGAGGATCATCTCGCCGCCGCCCTGCCACGGCGGGGTGGCCTCGAGCAGCGCGCGGCGCCCGTAGAGCGCGCCGACGCCGGTCGGCCCGTAGAGCTTGTGGCCCGAGAGCGCGTAGAAGTCACAGCCGAGCGCCTGCACGTCGACGGGCCCGTGGGCGACGGCCTGGGCGCCGTCGACCACGACCACCGCGCCCGCGCCGTGGGCGACGCGGCAGATCGCCGCGATGTCGTTGGTGAAGCCGAGGCTGTTGGACGCGTGCGTGACCGCGACGACGCGCGCCCGGGGTGCGCGCGCGAGCGCGAGCTCGAGGCCCGCGAGCTCCAGGCGACCGTCGTCCTCGACCCGCCACGGCACGAGCTGGGCGCCGACGCGCGCGCACAGCAGCTGCCAGGGCACGAGGTTCGAGTGGTGCTCCATCTCGGAGACGATGACCTGGTCTTCGGGACCGACGTGGGCGCCGCCGTAGGCCGACGCGACGAGGTTGAGCGCCGAGGTCGCCCCGTGCGTGAAGATGATCTCCTCCCGCGCGGCGGCGCCGAGGAACGCCCGCACGCGCTCGCGCGCGTGTTCGAAGGCCGCGGTCGCGCGCGCGCTCGGGGTGTGCACGCCGCGGTGGACGTTGGCGCACGCGCCCCCGTACACGCCCTCGATGGCCTCGAGCACCGCTGCGGGCTTCTGCGCCGTGGAGGCGCTGTCGAGGTAGGCGAGCGGCCGCCCGTGCACGGTCGTCTGCAGCCCGGGGAATTGCGCCCGCAGCGCCTCGACATCGAAGGTCCGCGCCGCGCCTGCCTTCACGCGCGCAACGCTACCACGGGCGGCCTCGCGGCGTGCGGGCGCGCCGGCGACGGGGCCCCGTGGTATCTCCGATCGGTATGCACACGCCCGACGAGCCCCGGCGCGCAGGCCTCGACGACCACGACGACGCGCTCGGCCAGGCCGTACGCTGGCGCCGCGCGGGGCGAGACGTCGCGCTCGCCACGGTCGTGGCGACCTGGGGCTCCTCGCCCAGACCCGCCGGCAGCCAGCTGGCGATCCGCGACGACGGCCTGTTCCTCGGCTCCGTCTCCGGCGGCTGCGTCGAGGGCCGCGTCATCGAGGTGGCGACGGAGATGCTGCGCGCCGCCGCCGGGGGTCAGCCCGCGCCGCCGCGCGTGCTCGAGTTCGGCGTCGCCAACGAGGAGGCCTGGGACGTCGGCCTCGCCTGCGGCGGCACGGTGCGGATCTTCGTCGAGCGTGTCACCGACGCGCTGCTGCGCGAGCTCGACGCGCTGCTGCGCGCGCGCGAGGAGAAGCGCGCGCTCGTGGTCGTGACCGAGCTCGCGACCGGCGCGCGGCGCCTCCTCGACCCGGGCTCGCCCGACGGGGCGCGCGACGACGAGCTGGGCGAGCTGGACCGCGCCGCCCGCAGCGATCGCGCGGCGCTGCTCCCGGGCGACGGCGACGACCCCGGTCGCTTTCTGCACCCCCACAGCCCGCCGCTGCGCCTGCTGATCGTCGGCGCGGTGCACGTCTCGGCGCCGCTGATCACCATCGCGCGCCTGGCCGGCTACGAGGTGACGCTCATCGACCCGCGCCCCGCGTTCGCGAGCCCGCGGCGCTTCCCCGGCGTGCGCTGCGAGAGCGCCTGGCCCGACGAGCTGCTGCCGACGCTCGCGCCCGACGTCCGCACCGCGATCGTCACGCTGACGCACGACCCGAAGATCGACGACCCCGCGCTGATCGAGGCGCTGCGCTCGCCCGCGTTCTACATCGGCGCGCTCGGCAGCCGGAAGACCCACGCGGCCCGGCGCGTGCGGCTCGCGGAGGAGGGCTTCGACGACGCCGCGCTCGCGCGGATCCACGGCCCGATCGGGCTCCCGCTCGGCGGGCGCGCGCCGGCCGAGATCGCGATCTCGATCATGGCGGAGCTGACCCAGGTGCTGCGGAGCGCGCCCGCGTGAGCGCGGGGCTGCTCGCGCTCGTGCTCGCGGCCGGCTCGTCGCGGCGCATGGGCCCGCGCAACAAGCTGCTGCTGCCGGTCGACGGGGCGCCGATGGTCGCGCGGGTCGTCGACGCGCTGCTCGCGAGCCGCGCGTTCGAACATGTCGATACGGACAGCGAGCGCGCGCCGAGGATCCTCGTCGTCACGGGGCACGAGCCCGCCGCGGTGCGGGCCGCGCTCGCCGGCCGCCCCGTCGCGTTCGAGCACAACCCGGGGCACCTCGAGGGGCTCGGCCGCTCGCTCGCGATCGGGGCCGCGGCCGCGCGCGCGCGACCCCCGCGGGCCTGCTCGTCGCGCTCGCCGACATGCCGTGGCTGCGGCCCGCGACGGTCGACGCGCTTTCGGCCGCGCGCTCGCGCCCGACGGCGGACCTGCAGATCATCGCGCCGCGCCACCGCGCCGCCGCCGCGGCAACCCGGTGCTGTGGAGCCGCGAGTTCCTCCCCAGCGCTCGAGACCATGTCTGGAGATACAGGCGCGCGCGCGCTGCTGCGCGCGCGCCCGGACGCGCTGCGGCTCGTCGACGTCGACGACTCTGGGGTGCTGCGCGACGTCGACACGCCGGCGGCGCTGCCCCCGTGAGCGTCAGGCGCCGTACTTCTCGACGAGGCGCGCGGAGATCGGCTTGACGACCGCGCGCAGCGTCTCGAACACGCCCACGCCGCGCGTCGCGACGGCGGAGAACGACGGGCGCTCGCCCGGGTTCAGCGACGGCTCGAGCTGCTTGGGGCGGAACACGCCGCGCGCGTCCTGCTTGTTGTACTGCACCGCGAACGCGACCTTCGCGAGCTTCAGCCCCATGCGCGCGAGCTGGGTCTCGAGGGCGGAGCGCGACGTAAGGTTCGCGTCGTAGCGGTGCGCCTGGGAGTCGACGACGAACACGACCCCGTCGACCCCGCGCAGGATCAGCTTCTGGGTGCGCTCGAAGGTCGTCGTGCCGGTCGGCGCGAACAGGTGTACGCGAACGCGGAAGCCCGCGACCGTGGGCAGGGTCTGCGGCGTGAAGTGGAAGAACATCGCGCGCTCCCACATCGTCGCGAGCGTGACGATCTTGGAGCGCGAGGTCGGGCGCGTCTTGCTGTGGATGTACTTGAGGTTCGTGCACCGCCCGCTGCGCCCCGCGCCCCAGTAGACGATCTTCACGTTGACCTCGCGCCGCGCGTCGTCGAAGTACATGACCCCCGGGCCCATGATACGCGCTACGCCGACGCGCGCCCGCGCCGCGCCCGCGCGGCGCCAGGCCGCCGGGCGATAGCGCCCGCGCTCAGGCGCCGCGCGACGCGGCGTGGGCCCGCCGGGCGAGCCGCGCGGACTTTCTGCGGTTGGCGGCGAACGGCCCGTCGTGGACGCGGCGCTCGAGCTCGTCACCCGAGAAGCGCCACGGCCGAGGCTCGGCGGCCGGCTCGCGCGTCTCCGCCGGCGCGGCGAGCCGGCGAGCCAGCGCCCGCAGCTCCGTGCGGTAGGCCGCGAGCGTCCACTGGCCGAACACGGTGTGGCTGCCCTCGTAGCGCTGGTGCTGGTACTCCTCGCGCGTACAGATGTAGCCGGAGTACGCGTTCGCGTAGGTCGTGAGCAGCACGCGCGTGACGCCGCGCGGGCGCAGCTCCTCGAGCACGGTCGCGCGCACGCGCCGACCCGCGACCGTCGTCAGCTCGCCGGGGATCGCCACGATCGCCAGCTCGCCGATGACGAAGATCTGCAGCGGGAGGATCTGCGGGGTCCAGGGCGCGTCGTCGAGGCCCCCGGTCCGGTGGTGGCGCTTGAAGGTCGCCAGCGTCGGATCGACGAAGCCCGGGATCGGCACGCCGCTGATGTTGCGGGTCCCGAGCAGGCGGCGCTCGCCGGTCTCGATGACGATGCTCTTGGGGCCCTGGCTGCGGTACTTCTGGCGCACCGCCGCGCGCCGCTCGGGTGACTGCAGCACCGCGCGCGCGCGCTCGAAGGCGCGCACGCTCCACGACGCCGCCTTGGCGAGCAGCGCGACCGGCGTGGGCATGCCCGGCCCCTCGCGGGTGCCGGCGAGCATCTCGACGCCGACGCACGCCGGGCTCGTGCGCGCGTCCTCCTCCCCGCCGGCGAGGTCCGGGTCGCAGCGCACGTCGCGAAAGTCGACGTAGGTCAGCGCGCAGTCGAGCTCGCTCGCCTGCGCGGGCGCCTCGGCCGCGCGCTCGAGCAGCGCGCCCGCGAGCTCGGCCTGGCGCTCGCCGTGCCAGCGCGCGCTGTCGCGGTCGTCCTCGAACTTCCCCCGCGTCCACCGCTTCTTGCGGTCGTACACGTAGTTCGGCGTCACGTCGCCGGCGGTCGCCTGCGCGAAGGCGCAGGTGAACTCGTCGTCGCCCAGGACCCCGCGCACGCGCGACTCGATCGCGTCGGCGGCGTAGCCCTTGTTGTCCCAGTTGATCAGGTGGTTGTCGTTGGACAGGCTCGTGGCGTGCACGCCGAACCAGGTGATCGCGCCGAGCGCCTGGCCGCGCTCGTCGTCGACGCGCACGAGCTCCATGGTCCGGTCCACCGCGAGGTGCCAGTCGCTCGCGGGCAGCGGCGCCACGTCCTCGTTGGAGTTGTAGGCGGCGAGCGAGCGGTTGAACGCGATCTCGAGCTCCGGCGGGAACTCGCCCGCGGCGTATCGGAGCGCGGCCGGGCGCGCGCGCGCGGCCGCGCCCGTGATCGCCTCGACGATCGCCTCGACGATCGCGTCGCAGACCTCCGGCACGTAGCCCGGGATCGTGAAGTTGTAGAACGCGTAGTGCGAGTAGCCGCCCGGCCCGCTGTGCGTGTGCTGGGCGCAGAGCATGATCGAGGCGTCGTCGAGCCCGAGCTCGGGGTGGTCTCGCTGCAGCCGCGCGACCACGCCCCGCTTGATCGAGACGCTGACGAAGCAGATCTCGCAGCAGACGAACGCGAGCGCGCGCCCCCGCTCGCGCTCGCGGAACACGAACGCGCGCGCGTGCAACGGCGTGTCGACGCCGTCGGCGAAGTTGAAGTGCATCCCGTACCCCATCATGCCCGCGCCCTTCCGGAACGCGGCGATGGTTGCCTTGGCGACGCCGATCTCGAGCATCGCGCCCAGTGTACCGGTTGCCAGCGCGGCGTGAACCGGCCGCGGGGTCGCGCCGGGCGAACGCCGTCAGGGGGGCGGGCCGACGCGCGCTCCGAGCCCGCGCGCGCCCCCGCAGCCGCGCGCGCCCCCGTGAAACCCAGCGCGCCCCCTCGTCGTCGTATCGTGGGGAGGCGACGCCGCGAGCCGCTCGCGCGTTCGGTCAGGTGACAGGGACCATGACTCGGGGGACATCGCCGGGAGGCTCGCGCAGCGGCGCGCGGAGAACATCCCCGCGAACGTCCACGAGGACGTCGCGGCTCGTGTTCCTCGCGCTCGCGCTCGCGCTCGGCTCGGCTTGCGCGAGCGACGCTGACGACGGGGACGAGACGACGCCGCCGGACAGCGTCGCGGCCCCCACGGAGACCCTCGAAGCGCCCGCGCGGCTGCGGTCGAGCCGCGGCGACGCGCTCACCCCCGCGCGGATCGAGCTGCGCGCGTACCTCGAGGGCCCGACCGCGCTCACCGAGCTGCACCTCGACTTCGTCAACGACGCCGCGCACCCGCTCGAAGGGACGCTCGAGCTGGAGCTGCCCGACGACGCGGCGGTCGTCCGCGTCTCCTTCGAGCTCGCGGGCGTCTCGCGCGAGGGCGAGCTCGTCTCGCGCGCGGCCGACGACGTGCTCGACCTCTCCCGACGCGCGGCGCCCGACGTCGGACGAGAGCCGACGCGGCGCGTCGCCGCGCCGACCCGCGCGAGCTTCCAGACGCGCGTGCCGAGGATCCCGGCGCGCGCGCGCGCGCGCGTGCTCGTCGCCTACGCCCAGGCCTTCGACGACCCGGCGGCGCCCTACGTCACGCCGCTGCGCGAGCTCGACGCGGTCCCCTGGTCCCACGAGATCACGATCGCGGGCCCGGGCGCGTCGCCGATCACCCTGCGCGAGGACGGGATCCCGCCGGCGCGGATCGAGCGATCCGACGACGCCAGCGTCGCGCTCGCGCGCGACGAGCTGCTGCTGACGCGCGTGCGCGTCCCCGAGGAGCTCGACCGCGGGCCCGCGGCGCTCGACGGCCTCACGATCGCGCTCGACACCAGCGCGTCGCAGGCCGCCCAGCTCGCCGCGAGCGTGGCGCGCGTCGTCTCGCTGGTCGAGGCGCTCGCGTCCGAGACGGGGCGCGACCTCCCAGTCCGGCTCATCGCGTTCGACCAGTCCGCCGAGCTCGTGTTCGAAGGCCCCGCGCGCGCGCTCGCCGGCGCCGCGCCGCGGCTCCTCGAGCGAGATGGCCTCGGGGCCACCTCACTCGCGTCGCTGATCGCGGCGCTCGCGGACGTCAGCGCGCGCCCGCGGCTGCTGCTCGTCACCGACGCGCGCGACACCGTCGGCGGCCCGCACCTCCCCGCCCTGCGCGCGCTCGGGCTCGAGCGCGTCGACGTGCTGTGGACGGCGCCCGGAGACGCGCGCTCGCCCGCGCGCTCGCTGGTCGCGACCGGCCGCGAGCGCGGGCTCGTGCTCGACGCGAGCAGGCCCGACGCCGAGCTCGCGGCCGCGCTGCTGCGCCGGGAGCCGCGACGCGCGCGCGTGATCGTCGAGGGCGCCGAGTGGGTGTGGCCGCGCGAGCTCACCGGTCGCCCGCCGGGCGCCCACGTCCTCGTGTACGCCCGAAGGCGTCCCGAGCTCGCGCTGCCGAAGATCCCCGGCTTCGACGGCGCGCTCACCCGTCGCTGGCCGATCGACCAGGCGGCTACGGTCCGCGTGCTCCGAGTCGACGGCGAGCCGTCCCCGCCGCCGCAGGCCGTCCGCGTCACGCACACGCGCTCGCCCGTGCTCACGACGCTGTGGGAGACGCGGCGCGTCGCCGCGGCGCTCGACGAGCTCACGCGCGCGCGCGACGACGATGATCGAGGCGCGCGGCGCGAGGCGCTGATCGCCGAGGCCGTCGCGCGCCGCCTCCCGATCGCCGAGGCTGACTGGGTTTTGCTCGCCAGCGACGTCCTCTACGAGCGCCGCGCCATCGCGCGACACAGTCGCGCCGGCGTGCTGCGCGTCGCGCCCGAGGGCGTCGAGCTCGTCGTCCGCGACGGGTCGCCCGCGCCCGCGCCCGCGCCCGGCGAGTTCGGCCGCGAGGACGACGGGCAGCTCACCGGCGTCGTCGTCGACGGGCGCGGCGACCCGCTGCGGCGCGCGCTCG
This sequence comes from Myxococcales bacterium, assembly GCA_020633295.1. GTDB lineage: Bacteria > Myxococcota_A > Polyangia > Nannocystales > Nannocystaceae > JACKDW01. Next base: position 327,056 of record JACKDW010000004.1, read on the forward strand.
TCGTGATCGAGTGCGCCTGTCTCGAAGAACCAATTGAGGCGCGCACCGACGACTACGGGGTCTACCGCGTCCGGCGGCTGCCGCCGGGCGCCTACACGATCCAGGCCGCGTGGCGGCGCGCGAGCGCGTCGCGGGTCGCCCGGCTCAGCGGGCGCGCCCGCGCCCGCGTCAACTTCCGGCTCGAGCAGGGCGACGGCACCACGCGCGCGCGCGGCCGCGGCTCGACGCGCGGCGCGACGGTCAGCGCGGATCCGGTGAGCCCGGGCATGGGCCGCGACGCGTCGACGACGAGCCTCGTGCGGGCCGACGCCGCTCGACCCGCGCGCCCGGTCGGCGACGTCCTCGATGGCGCGTCGCCCCCTCGACGCGCCGACGATCACGCTCACGCGCGCCCCGCCCGGCTTGAAACAGGAGCTTCGGGACAGGCTCTGGAGCCTGCGCGGCTGCTACGCGCAGGGCCTCGCGCTCGATCACCGCGGCCGCGGCCGCGTGACCTTCGAGGCGACCGCGGGCGGCGAGCACGTCGACTGGGTCAGCGCCACGGGGCACGGCTTCTACCAGATGGCGATCCTCGAGTGCATGCAGTCGCGGATCCTCGAGTGGCGCTTCGCGGACGCGTTCACCGGCGAGTTCGACTTCACCGTCCGCCTCGCCCCGGGGTCCGCCGGCGACCTCCACCGTCGGCTGCGCGCGTCACCGGGTCGCCCGCCCCTCCCGGTGGCCGCGCTCGACGGAGACTACGAGCGAGTGACGCGTCGGCTGCTCGACCGCGACGACGCGGGCGCGCTCGCCGACGCGCGACGCTGGTGGCGTGCGGCGCCGCGGGACCTGCTGGCCGCGCTCGCGCTCGGGCAGGCCGCCGAGGCGCGCGGCGAGCTGGAGCTGGCGGGCCGCGCCTACGGCTCGCTCGTCGGCTTCGCGCCCACACGCGACATGGCTGTTCGGACCGCTGCAGGGCTACCTCGAGCGCACCGGGAAGCGCGGCCGCGCGCGCCGCCCGCGCGCTCTACCTCGGCGCGCTCGCCCGCGACGGGCGCGACGCCGGCGGCAGCCCGCGGACGCGACGCAGCCTCGCGCACACGCGGATCCGCGCCGGCGATCTGCCCGGCGCGCTCGAGCACCCGAGCGCGCGCGCTCGAGGCCACGCCGCCCCGCGGAGACGCCCGCGCGCTGCACCAGACGATCACCGAGGAGCTCGCGCTCGTCGCCACCGCCTGGGCCGCCGCCGCGCCCGAGGACCCGCGCCCCCGCGACGCGCTGCGACGACACGCGCTCGACGCCCGCCCCGCCGCGACCACGCTCGTCGCGCTGACGTGGGAGTCGACGGGCGTCGATCTCGATCTGCACATCTGGGACGACGACGATCGCTACGCGTCGTTCCGCGAGCCCTGGCTCGGTCCGCCGCAGGCGCGCGGCGGCTCGTTCCTCGTCTCGGACGACGCCGACGGCCGCGGCCCCGAGCTGTTCATCGGCCACGCGACGCCGCGCCTCGACCTCGTCGTGCACGCCTACGCCAAGCCGCCCGACGGCGTCGTGTACGGCGGCGTCTCGATCCTGCGGCTCGACGCGCGCGCGCGGCTGACGGCCGAGTGGCGACCCTTCGTCATCACGCGCCCGGGCGGCGTCCTCGGCCTCGGGCACATCGCGCCCAACCCGAGCGCGGGCGCCCACGCCGGCGAAGCAGCGCCCGCGCCCGCCGACCCGGCGACTCGGTGAACCCGCCGCGCGCACCCCTGACAATTCGCGAGGGCCGCGATGTCCTCGCGCCGCCGCGCGACGCTGCGCTCACTCGTCGCGAAAGCGCGACGCTGCAAGACGGCGGCGATCGACCTCGACGCGGAACACGTCGGGTCGCGCGTAGTGCCCGGTCGGATCGAAGCTCTGGCGCTCGCGCGCGACGTCATCGAGCTCGAGCTCGGCGATCAGCAGCGTCCGCGCGCCGACCTCCGGGGGCAGCCGCCAGCGCCCGTCGGGTCCGGCGATCGCCGAGCCGCCGTCCATGTACACCGCGTCGTCGAGCCGCGAGGCCAGCGGGAACCCATCCGGCACGTCCTCGCGCGCGAGCACCCCCGAGGCCGACACGCAGAACACCCGCCCCTCCCGCGCGACGAAGCGCGTGATGTCCTCGGTGTTGCGCCGCGAGCCCGGCCACAGCGCGACGTGCAGCTGCGTCCCCTGGGCGTAGAGCGCGTGGCGAGCCTGCGGCATCCAGTTCTCCCAGCAGTTGAGCAGGCTGACGCGCACGCCGTCGAGCTCGTGCACGCGCAGCCCGTGGCCGTCGCCGGGCGCCCACACGAGGCGCTCCTCGTAGGTCGGCCGCAGCTTGCGGTGCGGCGGCGCGACGCCGCGCTCCGGGTGAATGAACACCGCCGACGCCCAGACCGAGCCCCCGCTGCCCCGGGCGTCGCGCTCGACGATCCCCAGCGCGATCGCTACCCCGTGGCGCGCCGAGGCGTCGCGGATCGCCGCGAGCTCCGGCCCGTCGACATCGACCGCCGCCGACAGGTACGCGGCGTACGCCCGCTTCTGCGCCGGGTCGTCGAAGCGCGCGCCGCCGGTCGAGCTCAGCCAGAACGGATAGCCCGGAAGCCAGGTCTCGCCGAACGCGAGCAGGCGCGCGCCCGCCTCGCCGGCGCGCGCGACGTAGTCGAGCGCCCGCGCCGTCGTCGCCTCGCGGTCGAGAAATCGGGGGGCGTCCTGGGCGATCGCGACTCGCATGGCCGAGTTGTAGTCGATCTCGACGGCGCGCGGGACCGCGAGCGCACGAGCCCGCGCCGCGCGGCTCGCCGCGACGCCCGCCGAGCCCCCCCGCCCCGTGCTATAGGTCTGCGCAGCGAGGAGCCGAGCGACGATCCACGCAGCGCGCAGCCGAGCCGAGCGACTGACATCAAGCCTGCCCGATGGGCCACGTGCACCCGCGCTGCTGCAGGTCGCCGGCTACATGCGCGATCCGGTCGGCTACCTCGAGCGCTGCCGACGACGCTACGGGCCCGTGTTCACGCTGCGGTGGCCGGGCATGCCGCCCATGGTCTACTTCGCCGAGCTCGGCCCGATTCGCGAGATCTTCCGCGCCTCGCCCGACGTGCTGCGCGGCGGCGAGTCCAACGTCGTGCTCGACTTCATCGCCGGGCCGCGCTCGGTCGCGCGGCTCGACGGCGCGGCCCACAAGCAGCGCCGCCGCGGCATGCACACGCCGTTCACGCGGCTCGGGCCGCGCTACGCGGCGGCCATGGCCGACAACACGCTGCGCGAGTTCTCGCCGCGCGAGGGCCAGATCCTGGAGTTCCGCGCGGCCAGCCAGGCGCTGTCGCTGCGAAACCTCATCCAGTGCGCGCTCGGGGTCGAGGACCCGGCGCGCGCCGAGCGGCTGCACGCGCTCATGCTCGAGTTCATCGCGCGGAGCCTGAACCCGGTCATGGCGCTGTCGTGGATGCTGCTGCCGGGCGCCTCGCTGCGCGCGTTCATGATCCGCCGCGTCGCCCCGCTCACGCGGCGCGGCTGGGGCAAGCGCGTCCGCTTCGCCGCGCTCTCGCGGGTGATCGCCGAGCTCGACGCGCTCCTGTACGCGACGATCGCCGAGGCGCGGCGCGAGCTCCATGACGCGCGGCGCGTCGACGTCTTGAGCCTGCTCGCGCGCGGCGACGAGGCGCTGCGCGACGAGGAGCTGCGCGACGAGCTCATGGCGATCCTCGTCGCGGGGCACGAGACGACGTCGACCACGCTCGACTGGGCGATCATCGAGCTGTGCGCGCGCCCGCGCGTGATGGCGCGCGCGCTGGCGGAGCTCGACGAGGTGGTCGGCGAGGCCGCGGTCACGGTCGACGCGCTCCCGCGCCTGCGATACCTCCGCGCCGTCCTCTACGAGTGCCTGCGCCTGCACCCGCCCGTGCCCGCGGTCGGTCGCCGCGTCGCGACCGCGACCGAGCTCGCGGGCGTCTCGCTGCCGCGCGGCGTCGTCGTGTCCCCCTCGATCGCGCTGCTCCACCGCGACCCGAACCTCTGGAGCGCGCCGCAGCGCTTCTCGCCCGAACGCTTCCTCGACGAGCAGGTCGATCGGGCCAGCTTGATCGCGTTCGGCGGCGGGACGCGCACGTGCCTCGGCAAGCCGTTCAGCCTGTTTCAGCTGCAGGTGGTGCTGGCGACGCTGCTCACGCGCTTCACGATCGAGCCCGTCGACTGGCCGTCCGCGCGGCTCGTCCAGCGCGGCCTCTTCACCGGCGTCTCGCACCCGGTGAGGGTCAAGGTCGCGCGCCGTCGGTGAGCGCTCACGCCGTCACGGAGGATGGTCGCGGAGCCAGGTCTCCACCTCGACGACGTCCGCGTCCGCGTCCGCGTCGCGGTAGCTGCGGGCCGCGAGCTCGGCCTGCTCGCGCGCTCGCGCCCGATCGCGGCCGCGGTCGGCCGGAGCGTCCCACAGCGCCTGCGCGAGCAGAAACCTACTTTGGGCCAGGTCGCGGACGGGCGCCTTGCCGCCCGCGCGCACGCGCACGGCCCTTCACGGACTTGAGCGTGCGCTCCAGGTCGCGTCCATCGTCGCCAGCGGTCGCCCGGCCGACGCGTTGATGGTCTCCTATGGACTGCCCGAGCACTGGCTTGGCCTCTCCATCTTGCTCGAGAAGGAGGTCTTCGATCCCGACGTTCGTGACCTCTACGGCGCCGACGACCTCAGCCGGCAGGCTCGTCTTCGTGTCGCGCGTCGCGTGGAGGACGTGTACGGCACCGTCGCCGGGCTCGCCGCCCACGTGACCGTCGACGGCGGCACCTGTGGCGATCTGCTCACCGGCCGCGACGACTTCGAGTTCGGCAACGTGGACCTCGCCCCCGAGCTGAGCGGCGTCGCCGTCGAGGCCCCGCACGAATTCCACAACCCGCCCGGCAGCCTGGGGACGGCGGGCGCCGAGTACGTGTGGTGGGACGCGGACGCGACCGTCCTCGGCTCCGCGGACTTCAGCGTCGACATCGACGTGCCATGAACGCGCCGCGCGACGACGACAGGGGGCCGCACCACCGCCCCCGACGCGGGCGCCGGACCCTGGGGCATCTTCGTCATGCACTTCGTCGGCCCCCTCGTCGGCGGCGCTGCGGAGGCGCGCCGCTGCGTGATCCGCCAGCGTAGCCCTGCTCCGTGAGCCAGGTGTTGCGGTCGCGGGCGAGCGTCTCGGAGCGACGCGCGGGTGGTCGTCGAGCGCTCGCTCCCGTCATCCGCGGCCGTCGACGAGCGACCACGCTCCGCGACGCTCGCCAGGGGCAGGCGCGCTCGCGCCCCTACGGCCGCGATCTCGTGACACACTGAGCCGGGATAGCGATGGAGTCGGGAGCCGGTCAACACGGGCGCGACGAGCCACGCGGCGTGAACACGACGACCGCCGCGGGCGTTGACACGCCCCGCCGCCGCGACGATCCGGCCGATCGCGCGACGGTGGTCGCCTCGCTCGACGCCACGGTCGCCGCCGCTCCGCGCCGTCGACCCGTCGGGCTCGCGGCCACCGTCGCGACGGGCCGACGGGGCGCCACCGCCAGCGTCGGGCTCGCCGATACGGTCGCGCGCCCGGCAGACGCGACCTCGAGTGACGCCGTCGACGACAGCGCCGAGCTCGACCCAACCGTCGATGGTCGATGGCGAGCGCCCGGCGCACGTCCGCTGAAGCGCGACGCGCGTATCGGCCGGCTCAAGATCCTGCGCGCGCTGGGCGAGGGCGGTATGGGCGTCGTCTACGCCGCGTACGATCCCAAGCTCGACCGCGAGGTCGCGGTCAAGCTGCTCCGCGGCGGCCAGGATGACGCAGCGGCGCGACTCCGGCTCGAGCGCGAGGCCCAGGCGCTGGCGAAGCTGGCCCACCCGAACGTGGTCGCGGTGCACGACGTGGGCTCGCATGACGATCAGCTGTGGGTGTCGATGGAATTCGTGGTCGGGCGGACGCTCGCCGTCTGGGTCAAGGAGGAGCGACCGAGCTGGCGACAAGTCCTCTCGGTCATCCAGCAGGCGGGTCGCGGGATCGCGGCCGCGCACGCCGAGGGCCTCCTGCACCGAGACATCAAGCCCGATAACATCATGGTTGGCGACGACGGTCGCGTGCGCGTGATGGACTTCGGGCTCGCGCGAGAAGACCGCCCGTCCGCGCCGAGCCGCGATCGCGACGACGAGCTCCGCGCGCTCTCGGTCGAGCTGACGACGATCGGCGCGATCCTCGGGACCCCCGCGTACATGGCCCCCGAGCAATTTAACGGCCTCGCCGTCGACGAGCGCACCGATGAATTCGCGCTCGCGGTCACCACGTGGGAGGCGCTCTACGGCGCGCGGCCGTTCGCGGGCGACACCTTCACCGCGCTCCGCGCCGCCGTGGTCGCGGGTACGCGAGAACCTGCTCCATCGGACAGCAATGTGCCCGCGTGGCTGCGGCGGACCCTCGAGCGCGCGCTCGACGTCGATCGCAACAAGCGCTTCGAGTCGGTGCGAGTGATGCTCGAGGCGATCGAGCACCAGCTCCAGCGCGCGCGCGCGCGCGCTCTCGTGGCCGGGCTCTCGCTCGGCCTGGCCGTGATGGGCGTGCTCGGGGCGCTCGCGGCGGTGCAGTGGCGTCGCGCCGCGACGAACGAGGCGCGCGCGCAGGCCAGCGAAGCGGAGCTCCGGGGCGAGAAGCGCGTGGTCGAGCAGCAGAAGCGCGTGCTTGAGGAGCGCAACGCGGCGCTGACGGCCCGCGAGGCCGATCTCAAGAATTCTCTCAGCGTGCAGTGGGGCCTGCGGGCGCGCGCGCTGATCCCCGAGAACCGTGAGGGCGAGGCGCTCACGCTCGGCGTGCAGGCGGTCGGCGCGTTCGCGCCCGACTGGGAGCCAGCGCCGCCGCGCGAAGCGACGGACGCGCTTGAGCGCGTGCTCGCGGACGACACCTTGATCGTCCGCGCCACGACCACGCTCACGCTCCACAAGGCCGAGGTCTGGGCGCTCGCCCTCTCGCCAGATGGCGCGCGTCTCGTCACGGCGAGCGTCGACGACACCACGCGCCTCTGGGACGCGCGCACGGGCGAGCTCCTCATCGACCTGCCCCACGACGAGCCGATCCGCGCGCTCGCCTACTCGCCCGACGGCGGACACATCGCCGGCGGAGGCGTCGACGGTGGCGTGTGGGTCTGGGACGCGCGCACCGGGGCCCCCGTCGCCACGTTCGCGGGCCACGAGCGCGTCGTCTATCGCGTCGCGTACGCGCCCGACAGCTCGCGCGTCGCCACGGCGAGCGCGGACAAGACCGCGCGCGTCTGGGACGCGCGCACCGGCGACCGCCTCGCCACGCTCCGCGGTCACGCGGACGAGGTCTTCACGCTGGCGTTCTCGCCCGACAGCCGGCGCGTCGCGACCGGGAGCTTCGACAAGACCGCGAGGATCTGGGACGCAGCCACCGGCGACAGCATCGCCACGCTCCGCGGTCACGAGCACCGCGTCTCCGCGCTCGCCTACTCGCCCGACGGCGCCCGGCTCGTCTCCGCGAGCTGGGACAAGACCGCGCGGCTCTGGGACGCCGCCACCGGCGCGTCGCTCCGCGCGCTCGGGGGCCACGAGAACGAGCTCGTCAGCGTGGAGTTCTCACCCGACGGCGCACACGTCGCGACCGCGAGCTTCGACAAGACCGCGCGGATCTGGGACGCAGCCACCGGCGAGACCGTCGCCGTACTCAAGGGTCACGACGACGGGCTCGAGGTGATCACGTACTCGCCCGACGGCGCGCGCGTCGCGACCGCGAGCCTCGACAAGACCGCGCGGATCTGGGACGCGCGCACCGGCGACAACATCGCCACGCTCCGCGGCCACAGGACCTCGATCCTCGCGCTGGCCTTCGGGCCCGATGGCGCCCGGCTCGCGACCGCGAGCCGGGATACCACCGCGCGGCTCTGGGACATCGCGCCCGACGATCGCATCGCCGCGATCCGAGGCCACGAGCGCGAGCTGTCGGACGTGGTCTACTCGCGCGACGGCGCTCGCGTCGTCACCACGAGCTTCGACCGCACCGCGCGGCTCTGGGACGTCGCGACGGGCGACACCGTCGCCACGCTCAGGGTCACGAGCACGAGGTCTACATGGCGGTGTATTCACCCGACGGCGCGCGCGTCGCGACCGCGAGCGCCGACACCACCGCGCGGATCTGGGACGCGCAGACGGGTGAGCCAAAGTTCACGCTGCGCGGACACGAGAACTTCGTCTACGGGATCGCGTACTCGCCCGACGGCGCGTACATCGCGACCGGGAGCGCCGACAAGACCGCGCGGATCTGGAACGCGCAGACGGGGACGCTCGTGGCCACGCTCGCGGGCCATGAGAGCTACGTCGGGGCGCTGGCGTTTCTCCCCGACAGCGCCCGCGTCACGACCACGAGCGCCGACAAGACCGCGCGGATCTGGGACGCCGCCACCGGCGAGCGCGTCGCCACCCTCCGCGGTCACGAGCACTTTGTCATGACGCTCGCGTACGCGCCCTGACGGCGCGCGCCTCACCACCGCGAGCTACGACGGGACCGCGCGGCTCTGGGACGCCGCCACCGGTGCGCTCGTCGCCACGCTCCAGGGCCACCAGAGCTTCATCGGCGTGGTGACCTACGCACCCGACGGGGACCGCATCGCGACCGCGAGCGCCGACAACACCGCGAGGATCTGGGACGCGAACACCGGCGAGCACCTCCTGACGCTTCAGGGCCACGAGGACTACCTCATCGACGTGGCCTTCTCGCCAGATGGCGCGCGCGTCGTGACCGCGAGCTCCGACACCACCGCGAGGATCTGGGACGCCGCCACCGGCGAGCAGCTGGTGATCCTCGACGGACATCAACGCACGGTCGCGACGGTCGCGTTCTCCCCGGACGGGACCACCGTCGCCACGGCGAGCGACGACGCGACCGCGAAGATCTGGAGCGCCGCGACCGGCGAGCTGCTCGTCGACCTCGCGGACCGGATCGGTCTGCGCCAGCCCGACGACTCGATCCTGTGGCCCATCCCCCCGCGCGAGCTGACCCGGATCGGCTGTCGACGCCTCGAGCCCTTCGAGCACGACTACCCCGAGGTCGCCGACCTCTGTGACCCGCTCCTGCATGGGTGACGGCGCTCGCGGAGGTCCTTCGTCCTCCTCGACCTCGATCACGAGGTGCATGTACACCGCCGTGGTCGAGCGCTCGGCGTGACCCGCGAGCCTCAGGATCGTACGCGCACCCGCACAGCACGCGCTCGACGCGGACCTCCACGCCGCGAACGAGCGACCGGCGCGCTCGATTCCTACGAGGAAGACGACCCTACCGAAGCTCGGCCCGCCGCGATTGGTCTACCCTGTGACCCGTGTCGATCCCAACAGCGCTGTCTCGTCTCGGTCTCGTCGGCCTGCTGACCGCCGCGTGCGCGGGTGACCCGCCCACGCGCGTCCACGTACCCGAGACCGGCGTCTCGACCATCGAGGCCAACGGGATCCGCTTCGCGTACTTCGCCGACGGCGACCCCAAGGACCCGCTGGTGCTGCTCGTGCACGGCTTCCCCGACACGGCGCACGCCTGGGACGAGTTGCGCCCGAAGATCGCCGCGCGGGGCTACTACGTGGTGTCACCCTTCACGCGCGGCTACGCCCCGACCACCGCGCCCGAGGGTGACGAGTTCGACGCGCGCGCCCTCGGCGAGGACGTGCTCGCGCTCATCGACGCGTTCGGCCGTGACGACGCCGACGTCGTGGGCCACGACTGGGGGGCGCTCGCGGTGTACAGCGCCGCCGCGCTCGATCCGAGCAAGATTCGCACGCTGACCGCGCTGGCGATCCCGCACCCGGGGACGCTCAAGATCCGGCTGCGGGACCTGCATCGCACCAGGCACTTCGTCGCGCTGCGAAAGCAGCACGCGGATCGCCGCGTCGCGGGCGACGACTACGCCGGCGTCGTCGAGCTGTACCGCCGCTGGTCGCCGACCTGGGCGTTCTCCGACGCCGACGTCGAGCCGGTCAAGAACAGCTTCGCCGCGCCGGGCAGCCTGCACGCCGCGCTCGGCTACTACCGCGACTTGAGGCTCAAGGCGCCGGACTTCTTGAGGCAGCCGACACAGGTCCCCGTGCTCGTGATCGCCGGCCTCGACGACGGCACCACGCCGCTGCAGGCCTACGAGGAGACCTCGGGCTTCGGCGCGGAGCACCGCACAGAGACGCTGCAGGCGGGGCACTTCCCGCACCGCGAGCAGCCCGAGGCGTTCCTGCGGCTGCTCCTGGATTTCCTCGCCGCGCACCCGCCGACGCGCGCGCCCGCCGGCTGATCCTCGATCGCGTCAGCCCCCCGCCGCCTCCGCCGTCTCCATCGCCTCCAGGATCATCCGCGCGACCTCCAGCTCGCCGCGCCGGTTGAAGCGCAGCTCGCCGAGGCGGCGGGATTGACCCGGGACGATCTGACCCAGCGCCCAGGACAGCTGATAACACCGCCGGGAGTCTGGCCGCGCCAGCGCCTCGCGGAGCTGCGCGCGCAGCCACGGCACGAACCGTCGACAGTCCTTGACGATCGCGTCGGAGGCCGCGGACGCCCGGGCTCGCACCGTCCTGTCCTCATAGCCATCTCCGGCCAGCTCGCTGAGCCAGGGCAGGCGCGCGAGCGCGTGCACCCCGAGCGCGCCGATCCGCGGGATCTTCAGCTCGCCCGAGATGTTCGCCAGGACATCCGAGAGATCGACCTCGTCGGGCGCGGGCTTGAGCCCGCGCGCGGCGAGCTCCTTCTCGTGCAGGTCGTCCCCGCGCAGCGCGGCCTCCAGCGCCGGGCGCACGGACGGGGCGAAGGGGGCGAGCATCGCCCGCAGCTCCAGCGCGTCCTCGGGGAGCGCGGCGGCGATCGCGTCACCGTCGCAGGGCAGCGACCCCGCGAGGAAGGGGATCGGCTCCACGAGCGCCCAGAACTCGATGTGCCCCGCGGCCTGAGCGATGAGCGCGCTGTACGCGATGTTGCGATGACTTGACTCAAAGATCGCCACGAGGAGCGTCGCCACGCTCTCCGGCGTGGCCGGGGCGTGCTCCAGCGCCTCGAAGAAGTCGGAGACGCTCCAGTCATCTCCTGACTCGTAGGACATGCGCAGACCCTCGAGCAGCCAGGGCACCGCCTCGACCGGCCAGCGCTGCTCCTTGCGCTCCATCACGCGCTCGTAGCGGTCCCAGAACGACATCCCCGCCGCGAGCGCCCAGTCCTCCGCGTCCATGACGTGTCTGCCTCCGGGCGAGCGCCTCGCGAGCCGACGACGCGCCGTCAGCCCGCGTACGACTCGTCCTGCTCGATCTTGCTGAGCACCCAGTCGAACTCGCCGCCGGTCACCTTGACCCCGCAGTGCGAGCAATTCCCGGTCATGTTGACCGCGAGCGGCGCCGCGCAATTCGGGCAGCTCTTCTTGTCCGAGGCCTCGCCCGCGCGCGTCGACGATCGGATCAGCGTCCAGTACTCGCTGTACTCCCGCGGCGTCTCGCCGCCGGCGACGATCGCCCCGCTCTCGATGTGCACCGTCTGATCGATCGCGGTCGCCCAGACCCGCACGGTGATCGCGTCGAAGAACGCGTCGCGCTCGATCTTGGCGATCTGCTGCCGGGTCACGCGCGCCGCGATCATCAGGTTCTGCAGGCCCTGCGCGCGGTAGGCCTCGATCCAGTAGCGCATCGACAGCCACAGGCGATCGCTGAGGTACGGGTGCGCGTCGTCCCAGTCGCGGCTCGTCCAGGCGGCGTTGAGCTCGCTGTAGATCAGCGAGACGCGCGCGAACAGGCCCTCCTCGGAGAACGCGGGGTCGGCCTGGCGCAGCTCGCCGAGGCGCCGCTGGAGCGCGTCGTCGCGCAGCGTGGGATCGTGCGTCCCGACCTCCTCCGCGTAGCCGGTGAGCGTCGGTCCGCGGGTCTCCTCGGACTTGACCGTGATCGACTCGACGAGCCAGTCAAACGACGAGTCGCCGTGACGCACCCCGCAGTGCTGGCAGGCGTCGTGCTGGCTGCGCTCGACCGGCGCGCCGCAGCTCGGGCAGTTGAACGCGCGCGCGCTCGCGGGGTCGCGGCTCTGGACGCCGCGCTTGCGCACCAGCGACCAGGCCTCGTGCGCGTAGAAGCCGAGCCGCCCGTCGTGCTGCGGGCCCGGGACGGTCTCGGTGTAGTTCGACTCGAACTCCACGCGCAGGCGATCGTGGGTCTCGCCGCGCTTGACGTGGGTGATCCGCAGCGAGCCGACCACGACGCCGTCGACCGCCTTGACGAGGCGACCGCCGCCGCGCCCGCGCAGCTCGTCCGTGGCCGCGGCGCTGAGGTACGGCGCGAGCAGGGCGAGCTCCTCCCGGCTCGCGCGCGCCGTGACGGCGCGCGTGTACAGCTCGTAGAGGAAGTCCTCGAGGATGATCTTCGAGAAGTTCTTGTCAGCGCGCCGGAGCGCGGCGAAGCTCGGCGCGCGCGGCCGCGGCGGCTCGAAGGAGTACGGCACGAACAGCGGGTCCTCGGGCGGCGTCGACATCGAGTCCCACGAGACGCGGTTCGTGGCCCAGAAGTACCCGACGCCCGCGACCGGGATCGCCATCATCATGACGAAGAAGAAGCCGAACACGCCGACGTCGCGGTCGCGCGGGACCTGATAGCCCCGCGCGCTCGAGGAGCGGCCGCGCGAGCCGTAGCTGCCGTCGTAGCTGCTGCCGCCGTAGCTGCTGCCGCCGTAGCTGCTGCCGCCGTAGCTGCCGCTGTTGTCATCGCCGTAGCTGCTGCTGCTCCGGCCGCTGCTGTAGCTGGAACGACTGCTGCTGCTGCTCGGGCTGCTGCCGAACAGGCTGCTGCTCCGGGCGCTGCTGCTCCCGAAGCCGCTGCTGCTCCGACTGCTGCTCCCGAAGCCGCTGCTGCTCCCGCTGCTGCGGCTGCTGCTCCCGAAGCTGCTGCTGCTCCGGCTGCTGCTCCCGAAGCTGCTGCTCCCGCGGTACGACTGCCCGCCGCCCGGGCGCGCGGACGCGCTCGGCGACAGGTCCAGCGACAGCGCGATCCCGAGCCCGACGTCGACGACGAGCCCGCCGCTCACCAACGCGGCGATCAGCCACGCGCGCGCACGTCTCACGCGACGTCCTCCAGCTCGTTGATGTCGTCCTCGTCGCGTGGGAGGTGGCGCTCGAAGCTCTCGCCCGTCGCCTCGATCGCGCGCGCGAGCGGCTCGATCGCCGCCGCCGTGATCCGCCGCGGCAGCGCGAGCGCGGCGAAGCGGCCCTCGAGCTCCGCCCAGACCTCGGCGGGCAGCCGCGCGGAGACGCCGATGTCCGGCACCAGCGCGCAGCGTCGCTCTCGCTGCGCGACGTAGACGAGAACGCCGGTGCGCCCGCGCGTGCGCGAGACGCCGCGCTCGACGAAGGTCGCGCGCGCGGCCTCCAGCACGCGCCCCGCGACCCGCCGGCGGCCGACAAGCCGAAGCGTCAGGCCGGGCGCGACGCGCCCGAACAGGGTGCCGACCGCGAAGCTCGCGGCGACGATCAGCGCGATCCAGACGAGCTCGAAGATCGGCGGCGCGAACAGCATGTAGAGCAGCGCCGCGTAGGACAGCAGCGCCCCGACGAGCAGCGAGGCGTGCAGGTAGCTCGCGGCCTGGGGGCGCACCGCGATGACGAGCTCGACGCTCGAGCGCGCCTCCACGGCCTCCACGGCCCGGACGAGCCGCGCGCGCGTGCCCTCGTCGAGTCCCCGCCCCACGGCCCGAGTGTCGCTCCGCCCCGACCTTGGCGTCAAACCGGCTCGCGCGCGCGTGCACAACCGCGCCGCGCGCACACGACCCCGCCGTGACGGGCCGCTCGTCCTCGGCGCCCGCTTAAACATGTCTCTTAAGACATTTAACGAGATGATCGCGGGCATGCAGATCAAGCGGGGGAATTGGGGGGTCACGGTCGCGCTCGCGTGCGCGCTCGCGGCGTGCGGAGACAGCGAGGCGGGCACGTCGGACACGACGGCGACGACGTCGAGCTCGAGCGAGGGGTCGTCGTCGGACCCGAGCGCGGGCGAGACGACCGCGATGATGACGACGACCACGACGACGGAGCCCTCGGGCTCGATGACGGACCTCAGCACGACCGGGCTGATGATGACGACGACGGGCCCCGAGACGACCGCGGGACCCGATCCGTTCTGCGGCGACGGGGTCGTCGACGACGACGAGGAGTGCGACGACGGCGACGAGAACGCGGACGACGCCGCGTGCACGCTCGCCTGCGAGGCGGCGCTGTGCGGCGACGGGAACGTGTGGGCGGGCGTCGAGGAGTGCGACGACGGCAACACCGACAACGCCGACAACTGCGTCGACGGCTGCCTGAACGCGACCTGCGGCGACGGCTACGTGGGCCCGGGCGAGAGCTGCGACGACGGCAACGACGTCGACAACGACGAATGCAGCAACAACTGCGCGCTCCCGTCGTGCGGCGACGGCTTGGTGCAGATGGGCGAGGAGTGCGACGACGGCAACGCCGACGACGCCGACGCCTGCCTCTCGACCTGCACGAACGCGATCTGCGGCGACGGGCAGGTGCAGGCGGGCGTGGAGGAGTGCGACGACGGCAACGCCGACGAGACGGACGCGTGCACCTCGCTGTGCGCGCCGCCGAGCTGCATGGACGGGCTGGTCAGCGGCGCCGAGTCCGACGTCGACTGCGGCGGCGACGTCTGCGAGGCCTGCGAGGTCGGGAGCGACTGCGCCGCGCCCTCCGACTGCCAGACGCTCGCCTGCGAGGAGGGCGCCTGCGTCATCCCGCCGAGCTGCAAGGCGATCAAGGACGGCTACCCGGAGGCGACCAGCGGGGAGTACCTCGTCGATCTCGACGGGGACGGCGGCGCCGATCCGATGACGCTCTACTGCGACATGGAGACGGACGGCGGCGGCTGGACGCTGGTCCAGCGCACGGTCTGGGATCCGGCGGAGACCGCCGCGTTCTTCACGACCTACGCCGACTGGCGCGCGCTGACGATCGGCTCGGTCGCGCCGGGCAAGGGCTTCCGCCTCGCGGGCAACTGGTGGGTGACGCTCAACGTCGCCAAGGACCACATGCTGGTGCACCACCCGCGCAAGAACATCGCCAACAACCCGTCGTGCGATCCGCTCTACTACATCGGGACGAACGGGACGTACACGGTCAACGACGTCAACGCGACGCTGCTCAACCTGCAGCAGCCGGTGAACATGGTGAACAACTCGCTGCTGACGACGACGAACAACGGCCCCAGCGGCGGCTGCGTCAACAACAACCAGGGGGCGCCGTGGTTCTACTCGAGCTGCTGCACGACGTGCCCCACGTACGCCGGCAACTACTGGCCAGAGCGCCACCCGATGGAGAGCTACACCGCGAGCGTCCCGGACTTCTTCGGCAACACGCACGCCCAGAACTGCGCCGGCGACCCGGTGATGCTCTCGAACGGCTACTACGGCCTGAACGTCATGGAGTACTACCTCCGCTGATCGAACCCGCGCCCGGCAGCCCGCGCTTCGTGGGAGCTCGTGGCGCTCACGTCCTGGGCGCGCCGCTACGGCTCCCCGGCCGCGGCCTACCGCCGCGTCCTCGACGCCTACGGCGCGCGCCTGCACGGACACGACCCTTAGGTCATGTGCTCGATCTGCGCGCTGCTGGCCGCGTCGTGGACGCTCGCGTTCGCCCGCGCGGCGCCCGAGCGCGCGCGCGAGGCGAGGCCGCGCGTCGACAGCCTGCTGGGGCGCGCGGACCACACGAGTCCGTGGAGCTGAGTCCGCGTCGACGCGCCGAGGCGAGCCGAGCGCGGCGCGCCGCCGGCTCACGCCGCGACGGCGGGCCCTCGAGCCGACGCGCTGCCCCCCGCGCGCTCGTATCGACATGACTCTTGAAACATCTACGTTCAGCGCGCCGCCCGAGCCGCGCTCGAGGCTATGCTCGTGCGCATGCGACGGGGACGACGGGGACGCAGGGGACGACGGGGCGCGCGGACCCGAGGCGTGGTGCTGGCGGCGACGCTCGCGGCGGCGTGCGGCGGCGACGACAGCGGCGCGAGCGACTCGACCAACGCGACCAACGCGACCCACGCGACCGACGCGAGCGCGAGCGACTCGACCGAGACCGCCCCGGCGAGCACGGACACGAGCGACGGCGCGAGCACGGGCGCGACCGCGACGACCGCCGGCGGGCCCACGAGCGCCACCTCGAGCGACCCGACCGGCGAGACGACGAGCGCGAGCGGCTCCACCGGCGAGACCGACGCGGGGACCACGGGGGAGACCGGGGAGGAGCTCTACGCGCCGCCCTACGACCCGGGCTTCGCGGTCAACCGGCCGATCCCCGACGGGGTCGCCAGCGACCCGCGCAGCGACGCGATCGTCGCCCAGCTGGCGCTGAACGTCTCGCAGACCAAGGTCGCGGTCGCGACCCACGGCGAGGTGCCGGGGCTGTACACGGTCAGCGAGGACGACCCGCTGTACGACGTCGACGCCGGCGAGTCGCTCTCGGGGATCCAGTTCCGCGTCCCCCCGGAGGCCCAGTCGGGCGGCGGCTCCGACGACCCCATCACGATCCTCGACCCGCTCAGCCCGGAGTTCGGCCCGTTCACCGAGCTGCGCATGTGGGAGGTCGACATCGACCACGACGCGATGACGCTGACCGCGAGCGCGGCGGGGCTGTTTCACTACAACAACGACGGCGCGCTGCTCAACCCCGACGACTCGCCGAGCCTCGCGCGCCCGTTTATGGGCTGGGGCACCGGCTCCGGGCTCTCGTACTACGCGGGGCTGGTGCACCACGCCGAGGTCGACCAGGACGTGATCCCCCACGCGATCCGCTTCTCGTACAGCTGCGCCCACTCGAGCGACCAGTTCCGCGCGCCGGCGACGAAGACCGATCAGCCGCACCCGATCTGCGGCGGCAACATCAACCCCGACGCCGACTTCGCGATGGACATGGGCATGCGCCTGCAGCTCGATCCGGCGGTCGACTGCGACGCCCGCACGACGCCGGCGCCCGACGGCTCGGACGGCGTCAAGGAGACCCGCTTCCTGCGGATGTTCTGCCGCGCGCTGCAGGACTACGGGATGATCATGCTCGATGGGACAGGTCCTGGCGGTCTCGTGATCTACATGGAGAACGACCTCACCGCCGGCTGGATCGAGCGCATCGGCCTGGAGCAGTGGGACAGCCACTCGTACATCGTCCGCGACCAGACGACGCCGGACGACGGCTTCGCGCGCGGCCCCAGCGACGGGATCCCGTGGGGCCAGCTGCGCGTGCTCGAGACCAGCGTGTTCCCGTAGCCGGCGCGCGCGAGACGTACGCGCGGTCAGCCGCGAGCGCGTGACGCCTCGCGCCGGGCCCCGCTCCGCGCCCGCACGCGACCCGCCCACGCCGCGCGCGCCTGTGGTATGGGGCCTGCGCCCATGCCCGACATCGACACGATCCTGCGCGACCGCTTCGGCTTCGACGCGTTCCGGCCCGGCCAGCGCGAGGCGATCGAGGCGCTGCTCGCCGGCCGCGACCTGCTGTGCATTCAGCCCACGGGGCACGGCAAGTCGCTGATCTACCAGGTCGCCGCGCTCGCGCTCGGCGGGCTCACGGTCGTCATCTCGCCCCTGCTCGCGCTCATGCGCGACCAGCTCGATCACCTCGAGACGCGCTTTCACGTCGCGGCCGCGACGATCAACAGCGACCAGGAGGACGCCGAGAACGAGCGCGCGATCGCCCGCGCGTCGCAGGGCGAGCTGCGGATCCTGTTCCTCGCGCCCGAGCAGCTCGACCGCGTCGACCGGCTGCAGTGGCTCTCCAGCCTCGACGTGCGCCTGCTCGTGATCGACGAGGCGCACTGCGTCAGCACCTGGGGCCACGACTTCCGCCCCGCGTACCGCGAGATCGGCCGCTTCGCCCGCGCGCTGCGGGAGCGCGCCGCGCCGGCGCGCGTGCTCGCGCTGACGGCGACCGCCGACGCGCGCACGGCCGAGGACATCCGCGCGCAGCTCGAGCCCATCGAGCTGCACCGGCGCAGCATGGACCGCCCCAACCTCTCGCTGCACCTGCGGCGCGCCGCGAGCGTCGCGGAGAAGCTCGAGCTGCTCGACTCGTTCCTGCGCCAAGAGCCAGGCTGCTGCCTGCTCTACTGCGCCACGCGCGAGAGCACCGACGTGGTCTCGGAGTACCTCGCGCGCCGCGGGCACGAGGTCGCGGGCTACCACGCCGGGCTCGCGCCCGAGCGCAAGAAGCAGCTGCAGGCCGACTTCATCGCCGGGCGCTACCACGCGATCGCGGCGACCAACGCGCTCGGGATGGGCATCGACAAGGCCGACCTGCGCGCGGTCGTCCACGTCGACATCCCGGGCTCGATCACCGCGTACTACCAGGAGGTCGGGCGCGCCGGGCGAGACGGGCTGCCGGCGCGGGGGCTGCTGCTGTATGACCCGGAGGACCGGCGCGTGCAGGAGTACTTCATCCACAGCGCGCAGCCGGAGCTCGCCGACTTCGCGGCCGTGCTCGACGCGGTCGCCGAGCAGCCGCGCGGGCAGACCGAGATCAAGCGCGTCACCGGGCTGCACCCGACGCGCGTGATCGTCGTGCTCGCCGAGCTGGTCGAGCAGGGTCAGCTGCGCAAGCAGCTCGACGGGCGCCGCCAGGTGTACGCGCCGACCGACGTAGCGACGCCGCCAGAGCTGAGCCGCTACGAGAACCAGCAGGTGGTGCGCACGCGCGGGCTGCAGGCGATGATCCGCTACGCCGAGGGCGACGGGTGCCTGATGCACACGCTGCGCGAGCACCTGGGCGACGACGCCTCGAGCCCCTGCGGGCGCTGCGATCGCTGCCGCGGCGAGGCGCTCGAGCTGCGCGCGGCGGGGGACGCCGCCGCGTGGCTGGGTCGGCGCGCCGTGGTCATCCGCGGGTACCGGGGCGTCTTGGACGAGGGGCGCGCGCTGTTCGACAGCGCTCGCCGCTCGCGCGGCTTCGTCGAGTTCATGCGTCAGCGGGGCAGCGAGCCGCCGACGCCCGCGACCCTCGAGGCGCTCTCCGAGCTCGCGCGGGCGCTCGGCGAGGGCGCCACCGTGGTCCCGCTGCCGTCGACGACCTGGGCGGGGCGCGAGCACACGGCGCGCGCGCTGGGCCTGCCGGTGTGGGACGGGCTGCGCTGGCGCGAGCCGCCCGAGGCGCGCCAGGGCACGCTGCTCAACAACGATCAGCGCAAGGCCAACGTCGATCTGCGCATCGAGCTCACGGGCGCGCCGCCGCGGGGCGACCTGCTGCTGCTCGACGACTACACGGGCTCGGGCGCGACGCTCCGCGAGGCCGCGCGCGCGCTCAAGCGCGCCGGGCACGACGGCGCGCGCAAGCCCCTGACGATCGCGCGCGTGCAGTGGCGCCTCGGTCGGCCCGGCATCGTCTGAGCCGGCGCCTCGGCGCCGCGCCCCCCCGCGCGCCCGCGACGACGAGCCGCCGCGCGCCGAGGTGGGAGAGCCGCCGCGCGTGACCCCACAGCGGGGGTGCAGTGAGCGACGCGCCGAGAATTGCCCCGCGCGACCGCGTCGAGCCGCCTCGATCGCGGGCGCGCCCGGCGTTGACGATGACATGTCGCATGGGACACAATTTGACGCGTCGGCGCGTGGTTGGAACGCGCGCTGCAGTACGCACCGTCGAGGTGCCTTGAATGTCGTCGCCCGCGCCCGCTGTCCCCCGCGCTCCGCGAGCCCGGTCATGGGTTCGTCGCCTGCGATCGCGCGCGCTGCTCGTCGCCGCGGTGTGCTCGGGCGCCCACGCGAGCGCGGCCGCGAAGCCCCCTGAGCGCGCCGCAGCCGCTGAGCGCCCGGCGGCCGCGGCCGACGGGGCCCGCACCGTGAAGGTCGACGCCGGGCTCGACGGCGTCTCGGTGGAGCGCGGCGACGGGGCCTTCGGGATCAAGCTCGACGCGCTCGTGCGAGTGCGCCACGTCGGCTCGTTCGGCGCCGACGCGCCGTCGCGGTCGGAGTTCAGCGTGCCGATGGCCCGCCCGGCGCTCCACGCCCACCTCTGGGGCGACCGCGCGCGGGTCTTCCTGCAGGCCGAGCTCGCCGGCGAGGCCCGGCTGCTCGACGCGAAGCTCACGCTCAAGCTCGTCGACGGGCTGTGGCTCGAGCTCGGGCAGATGATGGTCCCGTTCACGCGCGCCTTCTTGACGCCGGTGCCCAAGGTCCAGCTGCCTGACTTCGGCCTGGTGAACGACGCCTTCCGCGTCGGTCGCGACATCGGCGTCGCGCTCCACGGCGAGCCGCGCCGCGGGCTGCTCGAGCTGACCTTCGGGGTCTACTCGGGCGACCCGTTCAAGCTCGCCGAGCGCCCGAACCCGAGCCCGATGGTGCTTGCGCGCGTGGTCGTCAACCCGCTCGGGCGCGTCGACTACAGCCAGACCTCCTCGCTCGACGGGGATCGACCGCTGCGCGTCGCGCTGGGCGCCAACGCGTACACCCACGTCGCGACCGCGCCGGCCGAGGGCGACGGGCCGGAGGGGCTCGAGCGCCTCGTCACCGCGGGCGGCGATCTGGCGCTCGAGGGCTGGCGCGCGAACCTGCTCGTCGAGGGCTTCTGGCGGCGCGCGTGGGCGCGGGCGCCAATTGTCGAGACCCGCGACTCCTGGGGCGTCTACGCCCAGCCCGGGGTGTTCGTCTGGGCCCGCCACCTGGAGCTCGTCGCGCGCGTCGGGCTCCTCGACCAGCCGATCGTCGGCCGCGAGCGCGCCTACGAGGGCGGGCTCAACGGCTACGTGCTCGGCAATCACCTCAAGCTGCAGCTGCGCTACCGCTGCGCGCGGCCGACGGGCGGCGCCTGTCGGCACTCGCTGACCTCGCAGCTGCAGGTGTGGTTTTGACGGGCCGCGCGCTCACACAGAGAGCGCGTCGCGGACCCGCAAGAGCCGCGCCTTCACGTCGTCCGCGAGCGCGCCGATGTCGTCGCGCTGCACGAGGCCGAGCACCGCGTGCGGATCCATGAAGGCGACGGTCGTGGTGCCGTCCTCCTCGCCGCGCACGAGCACGTTGCACGGCAGCAGCAGCCCGATGTCAGGCTCGGCCGTCACGGCCTTGAACGCGAGCGGCGGGTTGCAGGCGCCGAGGATCGTGTAGGGGCGCATGCGCTCGCCTAGCTTCTTGTGCATCGCGGCGGCGACGTCGATCTCGGAGAGGACGCCGAAGCCCTCGCGCGAGAGCGCCGCGGTGACCCGCTGCTTCGCGTCATCAAAGTCGGTGGAGAGGTTGATCGAGAATCCGTACATGTTCACTCCGAGCCGCGGGGCTCCGTCGGTCTCAAAGCAATCAACGTACCAGCGCGCGCCGGCGCCCGTCTCGCGCGTCGCGGCGCCCCGTCGCCGGCGTCGTTGAGCCGCCGCACGACAACGACTCAACATCCTGCATCACCCGCGCGCGCGCCCGGGCGCGGCCGCGTTCGCGCCGACCAGCGTGAAGTCGGCGAGCGCCATGGAGCGCCCGTTCACGAGCAGCTCGACGCGGTGCAGGCCCGAGTAGTAGCGGCGCGTCGAGATCGGCCGCAGCGCGTGCGAGCGCGTGAGCGCGAGCCGCTGCCCCTTCGCCGCGCGCAGCTTCGTCCACTTGAACACCTTGGCCGACAGCTCGCCGTTGGCCTTCACGTGGTGGACCGCGTAGTCGATCATCAGCTCCTGAGCTGAACGCGAGACCAGGCGCGCGCGCAGCTCGAGCGCGCCGCCCAGGCGCACCCGCCGGGCGCCCAGCTCGAGCGCCACGTCGCCGCAGCGCGCCGGGTGATAGCCCAGGGTCGCGAGCGCGCCGGCGTGCCCGCGCTTGAGGAGCGCGCGCAGACCGTGGCGCGCGACCCAGCGCGTCTCGGGCGAGGGGTCCTCGGCGCACCAGCGCCGCGTGATCTCGACGGCCAGCGCGGGGTGGTCCTTGGCGATGTCGCCGACGTGATTGGCGACCGAGCGGCGCACGTACAGCTCGGGGTCGCGGTAGAGCGCGTCGAGCAGCGGGATCGCCGGGCGCGGATCCTGCTGCAGCGCGCGCAGACGTGTCCCCCAGGGCAGCCGCGGCCGCGCCCCCTCGCTGACGAGCCGGCGGACGTGCGGGTCAGGGTCGCGGGCCCAGGCGCGCAGCGTCGTCAAGACGCCCTCCTGGTCGCGCTCGAGGTACGGGCGGATCGCGAATTCACAGCTCGCCAGCCGCGTCAGCAGCTTCATGGTCTTCAGCGCCTCGCCCGGGTGCGCGAGCCCCTGGCGCTCGACGAAGGTGCACAGCGGCCAGAACACCCACATCGAGCAGGCGTCGCGCTCCGCCGGCGAGAGCCGCGTGATCGACGTCCGGATCCAGCGCGCGGCCGCCGGGAACGCGGCGGGCAGGTGCCCGGCGAGCGCCGTCGCTACGTGGTCGACCCGCGCCTTCAGCTCGAGCGGCTCGAGCCCGCGCGCGGCGTCACGACAGAGCCGGCGCGCGTCGAGGGCGCGCGCGGCCGGATCGGGCGCGGCGGCGAGGTGCTGGGCGAGCGCCTCGATCGAGGCGCGAGAGATCCTGTGCTTGAAGGCCTCCATGGTCCGCTGCGGAGTAGCACGCTGCCCGCAGGCGAGCGCCCGCGCCTCCCGATCTCTGCTGCCAAATTCTGGCAGCAGCGTTCGGGCCCACGCGGCGCTCACGCGTCGTCGCGGAGGCGGTTGAGATCGGCGCCGGTCAGGGCGCGCAGGCGCGTGCCCGGCTGCAGCTCCATCAGCGCCTCGTCGCGCGTGATCGCCTGCCCGGCGAGCGTGTGCACGGCGATGATGTTGGTGCGGAACAGCGAGCGCGCCAGGCCGAGCAGCGTCCCCACCGCGCGCTTGTGGAGCACCGCGGAGTGCACGAGCTCGCCGCGCTGCAGCTCGAGCGGCAGCGGCGGGTAGCGGGAGGCCGCGAGCTGACTCGTCGGGCGAAACGACGCGCCGCGCTCGTGCAGCGCGAGCGCGATCCGGGCGATGTTGCGGCAGTCGTCGATGCCCCGGTGATGCCGCCCCTCGAGCGCCAGGCCGAGGTGACGCAGCATCGCGGGCATGCCCTGGCCCTTGGTCCTGCCGGTGAGCTGCGCGAAGATCTTCTTGATGTTGGTCCAGCGCCGGTACGGGCGCGGCAGCGCGGCGATCGAGAGCCCCGAGGCGGCGCACTGGGTCGGCAGCATGGTCGCCAGGTCCCAGTCGCCGCAGGTCGCGAACACGAAGCGCGGCGCCGCGCCCTCCGCGTCGGGGAGCAGCCCGTGTCCCTCGAGCCAGCGCTGGTGTCGCCGCAGGACCTCGGGGAACGTCGCCGCCCGCTCGACGTCCTCCTGGCGGATGCTCGTCAGCTCGGTGCAGAACTCGCCAAGGCGCGGGTGATGCACCGGGCGCACGAAGGTGGAGAACTCATCGATCACGCGCCCGGCCTCGAGGTCGACGAGCACCGACGGGAACTCGATGATCTCCTGCGGCTGCGGGGCCCCACCCGGGCGACAGGTGGCCTCGAAGTCCAGGACGACCAGCTCCGCGTGTGTCTCGTCGATCGTGGTGCCTCCCGCGTGGTCGCTCGACCATCGCACACTCCGGGGCGTCGCGGTAGCGGTCGCGGTCGCGCCCGCCGCACGGCGAGGGCGCGATACCACCATAACGAGCAGACGAGCAGACGAGCAGACGAGCAGACGCGCTCCGCGGGCGCGCCGGGCGTTCGGGACCTCCTGGCTTGAGGAACAGCTGCAGATCGTCGAAGATCGTGCGCGGATGGACTTCGCCGAGCTCGCCCGTGCCTTTGACGCCGAGGTCGTCTGGAGCGCCGCGGGGAAGTCTCGCACCCCGCTGCGCTTCACGATCGAGCGCGAGGGCGCCTCGGTCCACGCCTACCCGGAGCTCGTCGAGAGCGACTGCGTGGGCGTCGTCTTCGCGGTCGAGAGCGCGGCGACGCGTCGGCTCCCGCGCGTCGTCCTGCGCGAGGAGGGGGCCCTCGATCGGGGCGGGAAGTCGCTCGGGATCAACGAGGAGATCCAGCTCGACGATCCCGCCTTCGACGACGCCGTGTACGTCGCGAGCGAGGCGCCGGCGCTCGCGATCCGCGAGCTCCTCGCCGATTCGAAGGCGCGCGCCGCAGTGGTCACGGCGCTCGCGGGCCCCGCCGAGGAGCTCGTGCTCGGCGACGGGCGGGTCGGCGCGCTGATCGCCGCGAGCGAGCTCCAGGATCCACGCGCGGCGGCGATCGAGCAGACGCTCGCCGCGATCACGCGCGTGGCCGCGACGCTCGTCGCCCCGAGCGCGCGGGCGCTCCGCCAGAAGTCCGCCGCGCGCTCGGGTCGCGCGCTGTTCATGCTCTCGGGCTCGTGGCTCGCGCTGCTGATCGTCGCGGCGCTCGTCGAGCCGCCCGTGCTGCTCGGGCGGGGTCCCGTGTGGATCGCGTTCGGCGTCGGGCTGCTGCTCTGGGCGCTGTGCTGCGTCGGCGTCGGCGTCGCGCTCCGCGGACGTCACGACTCCATGCGCTGGGTCGTCATCGGCGCGGGCTTCTTCCTGCTGGTCGCGCCGGTCGCCGGCACACGCGTGACGCTCACCCTCAACGCCGTCCTCGACGGCGCGCCCGCGCGCGACGCGGTGTACCCGGCGCGGGTGCTCGAGACGACGAGCTACGGCCGCGCGCTGCTCGCGGTCGAGCCCGCGTCCGCAGGCGACAAGGAGCTCCGACTCAACCTTCTGCCCGGGCAGATCGAGGGCGCGCTGCCCAAGCAGCTGCGCGCCGTCACGCTCACGACGCGCCCGGGCGCGTTCGGCTGGCCGTGGATCGTGCGCGCGCGCGCGGCCGCGCCGGGCTCCGATACGGGCTCGACGTCAACGCGCCCGGACGCCCGCGGCCCCCTGTGACGTCACGAAGAACCGCAGCTCGACCGCCGCCGGGATTCGCGAGCCCCCCTTGCAATTCGAGGGGAAGCCGCGCGCCAGGAGCCGCGCCGCGCAGGGCACGAGCGGCGCCGCCTCGGCCGTCATCGGCGTGATCTCGAGGTCCTCGACGCGATGGGTCCGCGCGCTCGTGAAGCGCACGAGGACCGCCCCCTCGAGCCCGGGCGCGCGCCGCAGCTGCTCGACGTAGCATTCGCGCGGCGCGTCCACCTGACGTCGGAGCAGCTCGAGCGGCACGAGGTTGCCGCGGGAGGAATGAACGGTCACGCGCGCGACGGGCGGGGGGGCGCGGCGCGGAATCGTCGACCGATCCTCCCAGGCGTCGTCCATCGGGTCCGACGACGACGCCTCCCGTGAACCACCTCGCGCGCCCGCGGCGGTGCACGCCGTCACGACGACCCACGTCCACGTGGCCACGGTCAGGGATCGACGCATCGATCTGGTAGACGCCGCGCGCCCGACCTGGTTCCCGACGACGCGTTCGAACGCGAGCTTGTTGTCAGGGCGCGGGCGCGGGCGCAGGCGCGGTCTTGGCGAGTCCGCCCTCGGGCGCCACGAGCCGATAGAAGGTGCCGGGCCCGCGCCACGCGATGGCGGGCGCGTCCGGGGGTCGCGGCTCGACGACGTAGCGCTCGAGCACGCCCGTCGCGGTCACGCGCGCGTCGGAGAGCTCGTATTCGCCGTCGATGTCGACGCCGAGCACGGTCGGGATCTTGGTCCTCGTCTGAACCCCCACGATCGTCACGCGCTGACCCACGGCGTCGTCGAGCTGATCGAGGGAGGTGATCGTGATCGTCGCGTCAGGGGCTTGGTTCACGGGCGCTCCGGAGGACGGCGCGGGCTCTGCGGACGCGGGCCGCGAGGCGGTGGGCTGAGCCGACCCGGGCCGCGCCGGCGCGGGCGAGCTCGGGGGCGCCTCGCCCGGGCTGCAGGCGAGCAGCACGAAGAGACAGGACAACGAGAGCAGGTCATGGGCGCGCACGGCCGCTCCAGTCTACGCCCGCGCCGAGCCCGACGTCTCGCTCGCGGGCGGCGGTCGAGTTCGCGCGTGCCGTCGTCGCTTATCGCGGTCGTCTCCGCCCGTCATAGCCGCGCGCGAGCGTCCCGAACACGCGATCCCAGATCGGCAGGAAGCCGCCGTAGTTGCCGCGACGCCGCGAGTGGTGAAAGTCGTGGTGGGCCGCGCCGTCGCCGAGCGGCAGCAGCGAGGTCGGCGACCAGGGCAGCTGATAGCCGCAGTGCCCCTCGGCCGCCTCCCACTGGCGCAGGATGATCCACAGGTAGAGCGTGACGACGTGCACGCCGAGCGCGAGCGGCCCCACGAGCATCAACGCCGCCGTCGCGAGGTACTCGACC
Organism: Myxococcales bacterium; assembly: GCA_020633295.1. Classification (GTDB taxonomy): domain Bacteria; phylum Myxococcota_A; class Polyangia; order Nannocystales; family Nannocystaceae; genus JACKDW01. The sequence goes on from JACKDW010000004.1 coordinate 353,247, forward strand.
GGGTGCATGTAGTGACCGGCGATCGCCCACGGCGCGGGGATCCGGTGGTGCAGCCCATGAACCCGTCTGTAAAGCCAGGGCCGATGCATCGCGCGGTGCATCCAGTAGTAGAGGAAGTCGTCGAGGTAGACGATCTGCGCGACTACACCCCCTGGCGGTCGAAATTCTCGAAGCCCGCCGCGCGGCGCGACGCGCCCGCGGCGATCGACCCCGAGTCGACCCCGCGCGGGCCCGATCCCCGCGGTGCAGGATCGGGCTCACCCTGCCGGGGAGACGAGCAGCCTAAAAGGCGGCGCGCCGCGATCGACCCCGCCGCGGCCGCGGGCGGTATGCTGCCGCCGTGCCCCTCGCCGTCTGGATGCCTCGGCCCGCGCGCGCGGCCGACGTCGAGTTCATCGCCGCCGTCGACCTGCACGTCGACGAGCTGACCGGCGAGACGTACCACCTCGGCTGGGGGGAGGACGAGCGCGCCGCCCATCGCCAGCGCATGGCCGACTTCGTCCGCCGCGACGATCGGCTGGCGTGCATCGTCGAGGCCGACGACGCGGAGGGCGACGACCCGCGGGTCGGGCTGCTCCTCGCCCGCTTCCGCGAGCTCACCCGCGAGCCCGACGACGCGTTCACGCGCGTGTTCACCGAGACGCTGTGGCCCGCGCTGCCGCCCGGGTGGGCGCCCCGAGACGGTCGCTTCGCCGAGGTCTTCCAGCTCTGGGTTCGCCAGAGTCATCGACGACGCGGTCTGGCGTCGAGGCTCAAGCGATACCTCGAGCTCGTCGCCCGCGCGCGCGGGCTCGAGCTCCTGTACACCCACACGCGCGCGACGAACGTCCACGTCGTCGAGCTCAACGAGAAGCTGGGGTATCGCGTCTTTCGCGTCGGTCCGCTGTGGGACGAGCTCGATCGGGTCAGCCTCGCCAAGCGGCTCGCGCGCTGAGCTATCGCGAGTCCGGCTCGTGGACGATCTTTACCTGCACGCGCACGACGAACCACGTCGTCGAGATCAACGAGACGCTGGGCTATCGCGTCTTCCGTCGGTCCGCTGTGGGACGAGGCCTTCGCCGGCAACGTCGGCGCGCAGCGCCGCGGCGACCTCGTCGGCGCGCGAGGCTCGTTCGCGCGCGCGCCGAGCAGGGATCACCGCGGCGCTCGGCGACGCCGCGCCCGCGATGCAGTCAGCCTGCCAAGCGGCGCTGAGCTATCAACGATCACGTCGGTGGTGAACACGAGCCCGTCGATGAGGCCTCGCTGGGCCAGCGCGTCGCCGACGTAAACGTCCTTCTGGCCCATCGACCAAGATGCGCGGAGCATCTTCGGGCGCTTCGTGACGGTGCCCTTCGCGCCCCCGCCCGCGCTCGCCGCGCCCGCGCCGTGCGGAGGCGCCGACCGAGCTGGGCGACGATCCCGTCGAACAGATCGTGTCGTTGATGAGCATCGCGGCGGCGGGCGCGCGGCCTGCGTGAGCGCTCGTTGACGGAGACCGCCGGGCCCTCGCCGGCGCCAGCACGACCGCGATCGCCCCGTCCGCAGCCCGTACGCGCGCGCCGGCGAAGCGTAGGTCCGCGTCGTCCCGCGAACGCGGGTGAGGTGCACCGCCGCCACGTCGGGGCGGGTGGTCGGCGACGACGGTGCCATCGCTCGCGCCCAGCTCGCGGACGAACGATCCGCCCACAGCGCCAGCGCGCCTTGATCGCCGCCGCGCCGACCAGCGACTTCTGAGACGTTCTGGGTCGCCGCGCCTCGCTGGCTCCTCGAGCTGCGCCTCGTGTTCGAGCCGCGCTGCCTTCGGGCTGCGCGTCGACCACGACCCGACCGCCCCCTTTGGTCTCAGCGATCGTCAACGCGACCGCGATCTCGCCCGCCCTGTCAGGAGCCTCCCGCGCCGCCGATGAGCGCGCGGCCGCGCTCGCCCTCGATCATCGCCCGCCGGAGCGCGGCCTGGGTCCCGCCGTGGACGTAGACGAGCGCGCCGTCGGGCCGCACGTCGACCCGCGCACGAGGGCTGTGAGAGGGGGCGCTCAGGAGCGCGAGGGCGATCATCAGCTGGTGCATGGGGTCTCCTCGAACAGGGTCGGGATGCCCTATCCGCTCGCGCGGCGCAATCTGACGCGGAGGACAGCACGGAATTTTCGCCGCGCGCGATCGCGCCGCGCGACGTGATGACGTGATGACGTGATGACGTGATGACGCTGGCTCGGCTCGCCCCCTTTGATCGCGCGGCGCGGCGCGACGCCTCGCCGCGCGCGCGATTGATTCTGCTTTGCCAGATCGAGCCCCGACGGTCGCCGCTCGACGTCGTCGACCGTGGCGGCGACGGGACCCGATCGGGCGGCGAAACGCTCCGCCTCCGTCGCTCGTCTCGAGGGTCACGGCTTCGCGACCCGCGAGCTCGACAGGGTTGTCGTGTCTCCGCGGTTGTGCGATGCAGCGCCCGATGAACACGTCTTCACGCGCCGACGCGTCGCTGCGCCCGTTCGGACCGAACCTGTGGTTTCACGACGCCTGGGTGCGATTTTTGGGGATGCCGCTGAAGACGCGCATGACGGTGGTCCGCCTGTCCGATCAGCCCGACGCGCCCCTGTGGCTGCACTCGCCCATCGGCGACGCGCCCGCGCTGCGCTCGCGGCTCGACGCGCTCGGGACCGTGCGGCACCTCGTGGCCCCGAACGCGATTCACCACCTCGGGCTGCGCGACTTCGCGAACGAGTTCCCCGACGCCACGATCTGGGCGACGAAGAACGTCGAGGCGCGCAGCCGGATCCGAGCGCACGCGTCGCTGGAGGGCCCACCCGAGCGTGACACGACGCCCGCGCGCTGGGGCGCGGACCTCGAGCTGTGCGTCCTGGGCGGCAACCTGCTGCTAGAGGAGGCGCTCGTCCTGCACCGGCCGTCGAGGACGCTCATCGTGACGGACTTCGTCGAGAAGATCGACGAGAGCTGCACCTCCCCACGAGCCGCGCGCCTGTTCGGCTGGTTCGGACTCACCACGGGGGAGCCCGCGCCCGCGCCGGAGCACCGCGTCTTCGCCGTCGACCCGGCGCCGCTGCGCGCGGCGAAGGAGCGCGTGCTCGCCTGGGACTTCGACCGCATGATCATCGCGCACGGCCCCAACGTCGAGCAGCACGCCAAGGACGAGCTCGCGCGCTGCTTCGACGCGGCGATCCGCGCCGCGTCCGGGCGCGGGGAGCGACGCGGACCGGTCTCCGTCGCGCTGCGGAGGCTGTGCCTTCGCCTGGCGCCGGGCTGACCCGCTACGAGACGGGCTCGCGGCGCGACGCGAGCGAGCCCCGCGAGCGCCCGAACTCCGAGCGGAGCGTCGCGCCCGCGCCGTGATAGCGGATCGGAAATTCTCCGCCGTCCGCCGGCGGCGGGCACCCGTCGAACTCGTAGAACCCGGGGGTCTCGGGGCACTGATCCGGGAACCGGACGCCCGGACCGGGATCCGGGATCCCGTCGTGATCACGATCGGCGAGCGGGCGCTGGCGCCCGCGCAGCAGCATCAGCGAGACGCCGAGGTTGAGCGTCAGGTGGTGGGTGTCGCGCCGCAGCATGCTGTCGCGCAGCTCGACGCGCAGCGCGACGCGCCGGTGCACGTGGAGCTTGATCCCGCCGCCGAAGTTGATCGCCGCGTCGATGTCGGCGCCGAGCGTGCCGCTCCCCTGGCCGACGAGGCCGTTGCCGAAGACCAAATATGGCGCGAAGGACAGCACCGGGAGCTGGGCGACGACGTGCGCGCTGGCGCGATACAGGTACGCGCGCCGTCCCTCGCTGCGCGAGAGCGCCAGGGAGCCGTCGACGCCGAGCCCGATGTACGGCTCGAGCCAGTACGCGACCCGCCCGCCCAGCTCCGGCGCGACCGCGAGTCGAGGGTAGCGCTCGCCGTAGCGCTCGTAGATCTGCGGGTCGCGCGACGAGACGCGCGAGCGCTCGACGTCCGCGCTCGTCCGCGTCGCGCTCGTCTATACTCGGTGGCGCGATGACACCCGAACTTCCTCCGCAGGCCGCGAGCGCCGTGCTCGCGGCGGCGCGCTCGATCCTCTCGGCGAACGGAGAGGTCCCGCTCCTCCCGATCGAGGCGCGCACCCTCGCGTCCCTTCACCGCCACCTCCTGGGGGGCGCGGGCGCGGTGCCGGAGGCCGGGTGGATCGATCCGCAGCTCGGCGAGCTCGTGCGCGACCCGGCGGCGCGCGAGCTCGTCGCCGGCGTCGTCACGGTGCTCCCGCTGATCGACGGTCAGCTGAACCCTGAGAAGCTGGAGCTGGCGCGGCGGGTCGCCGCCTCGCTCGGCTACGAGCATGACGCCTTCAAGAGCATGCGCGCGCTCGCCGAGGGCAAGGTCCTGCGCGCCCGCTACTGCCTCCTGCGCCGCGCCGTCCGGGACGTCTATCACCGCAGCCTGCTCGAGGCGGTGGGCCTCGTGATCCACGCGAACGTCGTCGGCGATCCCGCGCTCGTGAAGCGCTACCGCGCCCTCCGCACGCTGCCCGAGGACAGCTTCGGCGGGCAGCTCTACCGCTTCTACCAGGACAACCTCTACCAGTTCCCGGGCGAGCGCGGCGCGTTCCCCCCGGCGGTCACGGCAGCGCACGACGCACGGCACGTCGTCGCGGGCTGGGACGCCAGCTTCGAGGGCGAGTTCGGCCTGGTCTGTTTCGAAGCTGGCCTCGCGCGCAGCAAGCACTTCGACTGGGCGATCGCGGTGATCGTCCACGGGAACCTCGGCATCGAGATGATGGAGGGCGACGTGCCGACGCGTCGCGACGTCTTCGATCCCGAGGTCTACTATCGCGAGCTCGCGCGCGGCATGGCGGCCGACGCCGCGATCCTCGAGCCCGACTGGGGCTTCTGGCCGCTCCTGCCGCGACCGCTCGCCGAGGTGCGCGCGCGCCTCGGCGTCGGGCCCGGTGGGAGCACCGCGCTCGGCCAGCCCTGGCACGGCGGTCACCCGCCCGCGCGCGAGGAGCTGCCGCTCGACAAGGTCACGCTGCTCCCACACACCGCCGGCACGCTGCTCGCGCTGCGCGTCGAGGGCTCCCTGACGCGCGAGGACATCGGGGCCGTCGACGGGCTGCTGGCGCGCATGACCTGGTCCAAGGACCCGATCGATCTGTACCTGGAGCTCGGCGACGCCGCGGAGTGGGCGGACGGGCGGTCGCTGCTCGCCGAGCTGGCGCTCCTGGCGAAGCGGGGCGGGAGCCTCCGGAGGATCGCGGTCGTCGGCGGGAGCGCCTGGCAGCAGCTGCTCGTCACCCTCGACCGCCCCTTCGCGCGGCTGTTCGGCGTCTCCGAGCGCTTCTTCGGGCGCGACGAGGCCGCGGCGGCGCTGGCCTTCGTCCGCGGCGAGGCGCGCGGCTAAAACGTCTTTAAGAACATGCTTTAACGAGCGTGTATCGACTGCGCGGTCGCGCGCAGGTCGTGCAAATAGACGAACAGCAGCACCTGCGCGCCGACGATCCACGCCGGGGGCGGCGGGCCGGCGTGCACGCTCGTGAGCCGCAGGAGCGGCCACGCGAGCACGATGAGCGCGAGCTGCAGCGCGTTGTTGATCGCCCACAGCCGCAGCGACGGGAGGATGATGCGGCGCGCGTCGTCGTCCCGCGCGCGCCGGGGCTGGATTCGATACCGACGCAGCGCCGGGTGGTCGACCATCGCCAGCCACGTGAGCGGCGCGGCGAACAGCGCGAACGCGGCGACGCTCACGAGCGACGCGCCGACCGGGAACCACCAGAACAGCGGATCGCGGTAGAGATCGAGCGCGCCCGCGACGTCAGCGACGAGACGGGCGCCAGAGAGACCAGGTTCGAGGGTGCTCAGCATGCGGCGCTCCGCGGTCGAGCGTAGCGCGAGCGCGCCGCCTACTCACCCTTGAGCAGCGCGCAGGGATCGAGCGCGCGCGTCGGCAGGCGCCTCCCGCCCGTGAGCCAGATGTTGGCCCGGACCTCGCGCTCGCACGAGAACCCGCGATAGACGCCCTCGAAGCCGTCCTCGGGCGCGGCGGCGCTGCGCGCCTCGCTCGCGTCGTCGTCCTCGTGCATCAGGTAGTCGACGCGCTCGACCTGGTCGATGGGACCGCTCTCGATCGAGACCTTGTAGGCGGTCAGGCGCTTGCCCTTGCGCCAGCCGCCGGGCCCCTCGAGCACGCGGAAGCTGAAGTCGCCGGCCGCCGGGCCGCTCGCCTCGGCGTCGCCCGCGTCCTCGCAGAGCGTGACGCCGGCGCTCGCGCCGAGCCAGCGCTCGGCCTCGGCCGCCCGAGGCACGGGCGCGTCGCGCCGCGCAGCGCCTCGAGCAGCGCGTCGCCCTCGCGCGGCCCGTTGAGCCAGCGGTGGTGCACGCGGCCGTCGGCGTGCACGGTCGCGGTCCGCTCGCCGTCGGGGCTGGCGCGCGCGAGCAGGACCTCGCCGAGCTCCTCGACCTGCGGCGCGTCGCCGCCCTTGCGCCGCTTGCCGGCCGGCGCGGGCGGGAACTCGCTGAGGATCTTCGGCTCGCGTCGGCCCGCGCGCCACAGCCACGCGCGCCCGTCCGCGGTGACGGTCAAGACGCGATCGCCGGGGTGCACGAACTCGACGTGGACGACGGGGTCCTTGTGCCGCAGCGCGTGGGTCTTGCGGCCGGAGGGCAGCGCGCGGACGAACGCGCGCCCGTCCGCGCCGCCGGTGACGAGCCGTCCACCACCTTGCTCAAAGGCCAGCGAGCGAAGCGGCCCGTCGTGCCCGTCGAAGGACTCGAGCGGGTACTGCTGCCCGTCGACCCAGAGGTGCAGCAGGCCGCCCTCGGTGCCGCCGACGAACCACTTGCCGTGCGGCCCGTAGCCCGCGACCGTCAGCGGGCTCGTCTCGCCGGAGGTGAACTCCCCCGCCCCGTCGCCCTCCATGTCCCACCAGCGCGCGGAAGGCTGCTGCTTCGCGCTCGCGGCCACCCGCGCGCCGTCGCCGGTGAACGAGATCGACGTGACGGCGCCCTCGAGCCCCGCGAGCGCCCGCGCCTCCCCGCCGCACGACCACCGCTTCACGCCGCCGTCGTCGCCGCCGGTGACGACGTAGCGCCCGTCGGGGCTGAACGCCGCGCGCGTGATCGGGGCGCCCTGCTCGTGCGCGCAGCGCAGCGCGCCGTCGCGCGCGCCCCAGAGCTTCGCGACCGCGCCCGACACCGTCACCGCGAGCGCGCCGTCGGGGCTCACCAGCGCCGCGGTGACCGGGCCGTCGTGGGCGAGCTCGGCGATCGCGGCGCCGCCGAGCGAGGGGTCCAGGCGCGCGCCGCTCTCGGTGCCGGCGATCAGCAGGCGACGCGCGTCAGCGGTCCAGGCGAGCGCGGTCGCCGAGGCGCCGCCTGTGCTCGCGGTCAGGGCGTCGCGCGCCAGCGACGGCCAGCTCCCTGGGCGGAGCTCCTCGCGGATCCCGAGCAGCAGGCGCGCGGCGACGTCCGGGCTGTACAGCTCGTCCTCCGCGTCGAGCAGCCGACGAAAGCTCGCGCCGGTGGCCAGCTCGGCCTGCCGCCGCACGACCTTGATGTCGGCGCTGAGCGTGTCGCGCTCGCCCTCCGCTCGCTCGGCGCGGGCGCGTTGCTCCTCGATCTCGGCCGCGCGCGACTCGGCGAGCTGGTTGGCGGACGACGCCCGCCACGCGCTGCCCGTGGTGATCACGAGCAGCGCGACCGAGAGCGCGCCGAGCCCGAGCAGCCCCGACCACAGCCGCCGCGCGAGCCGGGCGCGCGACTCGGCGCGGGCGCGCTCGCTGGCCGCGGCGTCCTCGGCCGCGAGGCGACCGCGCTCGTGATCGCGGAGACGCCGGATCACGTCGAGCTGTCCCGAGAGCCACTCGCTGGAGAGGCGCAGCAGGCTGCCCTCGGCGACCGGGTGCGCGCGCACGACCCCCGCGTGCTCGAGCGCGGCCGCGGCCGCGCCCGCGAGCTCGACCTCGCGCGAGAGGACGTAGGGGCGCGCGCCGGACGGGCCCGTCAGCGCGCCCTCGAGCGCGGCCCAGGCCCCCTCGGCGTCGACGCCCGCGATCCCGGCGCGCGCGAGCTCGCCGTCCACGTAGGCCCGCAGCGCTGCGGCGCGGTCGCCCTCGGCGAGCGCCGGCCCGCCGCGCCAGCGCTGGCGCAGCGCGAGCTGAGCGAGGGTCGCGTCGACCTCGGCGTCGCTCGAGTTCGGCGAGCCGGGTACCCGCGCGGACAGGACCGCGGCGCGCAGCTCGTCCTCCGCGACCGCGCCCGAGCCCGCCGCGCGCGCCGCCGAGATCGCCGACGCGGTCAGCATCTCGACGGTCATCGGCGCCACGACCACGCGCCGCGTGACCACCCCGCGCAGGCGCGCGCGCGCGACCAGCTCGCGCTCGAGGCCGTCGAGCGCGTCGGAGCGGACGACGAGGATCACGTGGAGGTTGGCGCCCGGGTGCCCCGCGAGCGCCTCGACCGCGTCGAGCAGCGCGCCGCGCCCCTCGCCCGACCGCGCGCCGCACAGCAGCTCCTCGGCGTGATCCAGCAGCACGACGACCTCGCTCGCCGCGCGCCGCCAGGCGTGCTCGATGACCGCGTCCAGCGACGCGAGTTCCTCGCGCTCCGGCGCCGGCGCGAGCTCGCGCAGCGCCGCCGCGATCACCTCGGCCGGCGCGCGCCCGGGCGGCCACGCGTCGACCTGCGCGATCCGACAGCCGAGCTCGTCGGCGAGCGACGGCAGCACCGCCGCGCGCAGCAGCGAGCTCTTCCCCGCGCCCGCGCGCCCGTGCACGATCAGCAGCCGCGCGCCGAGGGCCGCAGCCGCGAGCGCCCGCGTCGGCCGCCCGACGTCGCGATACCGCGGATCGCGGAGCGCGAACGCGGTCGGGCCCGGGAAGGGGAGCTGCGCGCCGTGCATCGTCGGTACCTTCACCCCGCGAGCGCGTCGACGAGCTCGGCCTCGTGCCGCGCGACGACCTCGACGTGCGCCCCCTCGGCGAGCCCGCCCGCGTGCTGCCGCCACGCGTCGCGCTCGCACTCTCCTGTCTCATCAGACAGTATCGCTACGCTCCCCGCGGCCGCCGGCCGCTCGCCGAACAGCCAGCGGAGCGCGCGCCTGTGCTCCCACGAGAGCGCCGCGACGCCGAGGAACAGCGCCGGGCGCGTCGCTAGCAGCCCGCGCAGCGCCACCTCCCAGTCGTCCGGCCAGCGCGGCCCGCGGGCGAAGTCATCCTCGGACAGCAGCGTCCGGCTCGGCGCCGTGCCGGACACGAGCCCGGCGCCCCCGAGCGCGCGCAGGACGATGAACGCGTCCGCGCCCGCGCCGACGATGTCGTCGACGGTCCGGCGCGCGTCGTCGTGGACCCAGCCCGAGGCGCCGGCGCGGCGCACCGCGACCTGCGGCGCGAGCTCGCCCCCCGCTCGCCCCGGCAGGATCGAGATGATGTCGCGATCGGGGTTGTGCAGCGCGAGCGCGCGCTCGAGGTCGGGCAGCCAGTGCATCGAGACGTGCAGCCCCGGGCGCAGCGCGACCGCGACCGCGTCGATGAGCAGCGGCACCGGGCTCGCCTGCGCGCTCGCCTCGTAGGCGACGGTCGCCAGCAGCCGCCGCAGGCTCTCTGTCCCGAAGCGCAGGACGTAGCGCTGCGCGAGCGTCGACAGCGGCGCCTTCTGCATCCCCAGCGTCCCGCCCAGCTCGGCGCGCGCGACCTCGTCTTGGTTGAGCGCGTGGATCAGCCGCTCGACGACGCGCTGATAGCCGCGCGCCGGCGTCACGCCGCGATCCCCGAGGATCAGCGAGCACGGCCGCGAGAGCACGCGCTGCGGCTGCGCGCGCGGCCGGGGGCTCGCGTCCTGATCCCTGGCGCGCGCGGACGAGAGCTCGAACAGCGCCGGCTGCGGCGCGCGCAGGTACACCACCGGCGCGAACGCGGCGGCGGCGTGCCCCGAGAGCGCCGCCCGAGCGCGCCCGAGGCTCGCGGCGACGTCGCCCGCGCAGTCCCCCTCGGGCACGCACAGCGCGCGGTACAGCGCGCGCGTGAGCGCGTCCGCGTGCTCAGGCTCCACGCGCCAGAGGTAGGCGATCGTCGCGTCGACGCCGTGCTCCGACAGCGTCTCGGCCGCCTGCGCGGCGAAGTCCGACGCGATCGCGCGCTCGCGCGTGTCGAGCACGACGAGCCGCAGCGACGCGCGCAGCCGCGTCGCGACGAGCGCCGCCGCGACCTGCTCGAGCTCGATCCACGCCGGTCGACCGTGGAACTCGGCGAGCTGGATCCGCGGCTTCCCGCGCGACGAGCCGGTCCCCGCGTAGTGCAGCACGTTCGGCGCCGGCGCGCCGCGCAGGCTCGCGAGGAAGCGATCGACGCCGCCGGCGCGCTCGCGCGAGATCGCGGGCGCGAGCTCGAGCGCGCCGGCCTCGACCAGCTCGAGCAGCTCGTCGGTGACCTGCGACTCGAGCGCGGCGTCGGGGATGACTGGGAGGACATGCAACGATCCGGCGAGCGCGCGCGGCGACACCGGGCCGCGCGTCGGCGCCGCGCGTGCGACCGAGACCGCCGCGCTCGCGCCGAGCGATCCGCCCGGCGCCCGCGCGCTCGCCAGCGCCTCCCACGGCACCTCGTGCAGGCGCGGATCCTCGAGCGCGAGCCACAGCAGCGCGGCCGGGGGACCGCCCCGCCAGGCGCCCGCGCACGCCAGCAGGCGCGCCCCCGCCGGGACGCCGAGCAGCTCCTCGAGCAGCGAGCCGCCGCGCTCGAGCAGCGCCGGAGGGACCGGCCCGCCGCAGCCCGCGAGCGCGCGCGCGAGCTCCAGGAGATGGCTGATCGACCAGGAGAGCTGGCGCGCCGCGCCCGACGCGTCGGCGACCTGCACGACCTCCCCCTCGCGCGAGATCCTCAGCTCGATGCGCTCCATCCCCACGACTCGCGACCATTGATGCTACACGAGCGGCCCCGGCGGCGACAGGCCCCGCGCTCGCGGTATCGAGCCGCGCGCGTGTTTTGATAATGTCTATAAATACATGTTCTTATAAACATCTAAAATCGAGCGCGGCGGGCAAGTCCGCCCCCGCGTCGCGAGGCGGCACGCGACGGGCGCGGCGTGCCGCCCCACGCCGCCTTCGAGCGCGACGCGCCCGGGCGATACCGCCAGCGGCGACCGCCGCCGCGCTCACGGCGGGATGATGGCGCAGTCGTCCTCGTCGTAGCCCGCGGGGCACAGCCCCGTCCCGCCGGGCTCGTCGCACTCGTAGTCGTTGACCCACGGGCACTCGTCGACGTGCGGCGCCGCGCCGAGGTTGCCGTCGATCTTGACCAGGCCGCCGACCGTGCGCGCGGCCCCCCACAGCTCGGCGTCGAGCTGGGGCAGCGCGCCGTTGACGACCACGCGCAGGTCGCCGTCGATCTGCGCGATCCCGTCGATCGCGGACAGGCTGGTGAGCTTCGGGTTCATACCGACGTACAGCGACTCCGCGAGCTGCGTGACCGCGTCGAGGCCCGTGAGCGCGACGAGCTCGTCGTTCTCGCGCAGCTGCACGCCCCCGGTCACCGCGATCCCCTCGAGCCCCGTGAGCGTCGTCAGGCCCGCGCCCGAGATCGACAGCTCCCCGAGCGCGGGCAGCGAGCTCATCCCGACGAGGCTCGTCAGCGAGAGGTTCCCGTCGACGTCGAGCTGCCCCAGCGAGGTGAGCGCGTCGAGCCCCGCGAGCGAGCTCAGCGGCACCCCGTCGACGATCCGGAGGGAGCCCGCGTGCTCGAGCGCGCCGAGGCCATCGAGATCAAGCAGCAGCGGGTTGTCCGCCAGGACCAGCCCGCCGACCCGCTCGAGGTTGTCGAGGCCCGCGAGGCTCGCTAGCTGCGCGTGATCGCGGATCGTCAGCACCCCGGTGACCTCGGTGAGCCCCTCGAAGCCCGCGAAGCTCGTCAGCGGCAAGCTCGCGATCGACGCCTCCGCGAGCACGTCGAGGCCCGCGAGCGCGTCGAGATCGACGAGGCTCGCGTTGTAGGCCACGGTCAGCGTGAGCCCGGGATCAGGCGCGAGGTTCTCGATCCCGTGCAAGCTCAGCAGCGCGTCGTTGCCCCAGATCCGCAGCTCGTGGTGACCGCCGCCGCCGAGCTTCGTCAACGTCGACAGGCCGGCGACGCTCTGCAGCGACTCGTTGTGCGAGAGGTACAGGTGCCCGCCCACGCGCTCGAGGCCCGAGAGCCCGTCGAGGTCCACGAGCGCCGGGTTCTCCTCGATGAACATCGAGAGCCCGACCTTGCGCAGCGCCTCGAGCCCGGCGAGGCTCACGAGCTGCGTGTTCTGCTCGATCCACAGGTAGCGGCCGACCGTCTCGAGCGAGGCCAGCGGCGCGAGGTCCACGATGTCGGGGCCGGCGACGCTCAGGTCCTTGGTGACGCTCACGCAGGCCGCCGCCGCGTCGACCAGCGCCTGGCTCGTCAGCTCGAGATCGCCGACGTGCACGCCGTCGGGGCACAGCGGCGCGGGCGGGCCGGTCGTCTCGCTCGTCCCCGTCGTCTCGCCCCCGCTCGTCGACGCGCTCGGGTCCACGGCCGTGGTCGCGTCGCTCCCCGTCGCGCTCGTGGCGTCTCCCGTCGTCACCGCGCTGGTCGCCTCGCCGCCCGTGGTCGAGCCGTCGCTGTCGCCCCCGTCGCTCGTCGTCTCGAGCCCCGGGCCGCAGGCCCCGGCGCACGCGATCAAGATCCATGTGGCGACGCCCCTGCTCAGTGCGCTCATCAACGGCTCCGGCCCCACTATACCCGAGCGCCCCGTCGCGCGGTTCTCCCGGCCCGGTGGACATTGCCAATAGGACATAATTAACGAGGCGCGGCGCAACGCGCGTGCTCCAGCGGCGCGGCCCGCTCAGAAGTACGCCGCGACGCCGAGCGTCAGCGTGTTCTGGCGGTCGGCGTTGGGCACGTAGGGGTCCTCGAGCGTGCCCGCGCCGCGCACGTCGCCCGCGAAGAACACCGAGTCGCGCGCGCGGTCGTGGCGGTACTCGAGCTTGACCGAGAGGTGATCGGCCACGCGGAAGTCGACCGTGCCGGTGAGCTCCGCGAGCCAGTCCGTCGGGCTGACGATCGGAGCGGCCACGCCGTCCGCGCTCTCCGCCCAGACCTCGCGCAGCAGGCTGCCGCGCGCGTGGAAGAACAGCCAGTCGAGCGCGCGCACGCGCAGCGCCACGTTGCCGCCGTACCAGTGCGAGACCCCGAAGTTGTTGGGCTCCACGCCGAAGGTCGGCCGCAGCAGCGCGGTCACGCGACGCCCCAGCGAGACGATCGCGTACAGGTCGATCGCGTGCCGCCACGCGCGGCCCTCGGGCGCCTTGTCCGGGCGCTCGACGCCGGTGAAGTAGACCACGCCGATCGACGCGCGCTCGCTCGGCGTGTAGGCGTACTCGAGCGCCATCGACTTCTCCTTGTTGTTGTCGACGACGTTGTTCCAGCCGTTGTAGACGCCGAAGCGCAGGAAGTGTTCGGGCGTGAGCGTCACGCCCGCGCGGATCCCCGCGTGGTAGAACGGCAGCGCGAAGAACATCGGCGAGTGCGACCACGACCAGTTGTCGCGGGTCGCCAGCGACTCGGGCCCCATGGGCGAGAGGAACAGGCCGGCGTCGATGTCCACCGGCACGCGCGTCGGCAGATGTCCCGTGAGATAGGCCTGCTGCAGATAGCGCCACAGCGACGCGTCGCTGCTGCCGGCGCCGCCCGGGTAGCCGGGCTGGCTCGGCTCGCCGGCCTCGTAGTAGGTGTTGGGCGCGTGCCCGGCCTGCAGCGCGATCCGGGTCGAGACGTAGCGAGAGTCGAACGACGTGTCGATCGCGAGGTTGAGCAGCGTCAGCGCGTTGTGTCGGTTGTCGAACGCGCGGTAGTTGGTCAGGCCGTTGCTCGGCTGGTTGAAGTTGTAGCCGTAGAACACCTCGGCGTAGCCGCCGAGGCGCAGCGACGCGCGCTCGCCCACGCGAAACCGCAGGTTCCCGTCGTCGTCCTTGTAGGCGACGATCGGGCGGGACGAGTCGTCCGCGTCCGGCGCGGCGGGTTCAGGCGCGGGCGCGACCGCCTGCGGGGCGGGCGTGGGCGCCGAGCTCGTCGGCTGGGCGACCGCGGTGGGCGCGTCCGCGACTCGCGGGTTGGCGCCCGCGGACTCGACGGCCGTGACGATCAAAAGCGCCGGGAGGCGGGAAGCGGCGGGGAGCAGCATGGGATCTCGCGGGTCTCGATGATGCAATCTAACAAACTCGGGCGAGGCCTTCGGATGGCTGAAAAGCCAGGCTCCAGCGGGCGCTCGCGCCAAGCACGCAAGCTCGCCAAAACGCCCTCGCGGGGCCTCCGCCCCCGCTCTACGGCGCGATGAGGCCGCGCCGCAATCCTCACAACCGCGATTTCCGAGTCGACGCTTGACGCCGCGTTCCGGCGGGGGTACACCTCATGCCCCTTCCCCAAGCGGGCTATTCCGGCATAGCTCAGTTGGTAGAGCAGTCGGCTGTTAACCGACTTGTCACAGGTTCGAGTCCTGTTGCCGGAGCTTCAAGACGGGCAGCTAGCCGCAAGCTAGCTGCCCGTCTTCTTTCGTCCGGCGCCCGCCCGCTCCACGAACACGTACTCGTGCTGGTTGTCGCGGAGCGTCAGCGTGCGCCTCCCGGCCGCGCGTCCGACCACGAACTCGATCCCGAACAGGCTCGGCGGGATGCCGACCATCGCGACCGTGCCGTCGGGGTACCGGGTCGAGGTCACCTCGATCTTCCACTCGCCGAAGTCGAACACGACCGCGCCGTCGCGCCGTCGCACCGTGATCTCGCCGAGCGCGTCGCTCTCGTACACGGGCGCGAGCCTGGCGACGACGTCGACGTCGGCCGGCAGGTCGAGCCGCTCGCGCTCCGCGGCGAGGCGCTCGTGGAACCACTCGCCCTCCGCCGTGACCTCCGCGGCCGCCCGCGGCTCGCCGTCGAAGAGCAGCTCGAGCAGCTTGCGCTGGAGCCCGCGGTGAATCGCCCAGCCGGGCGCGCCGTTGGTCAGCGCCACCGCGCCGACGCCGTGCTCCGGCAGCCACATCATGTTGCTGTAGTACCCGTCGACCACGCCGCCGTGCTGCACGATCGTCACGCCGTACCGCTGCACGACCTGCAGGCCCATGCCGTACGCCCCGTCCTTGCCGATCGCGACCTGCGGCTCGCGCCGCGCGAGCAGGGTGTCCCGCGAGAGGTAGCGAGCGCCGCCGGGCAAGCGCCCCTCGGCGAGCTCCATCCGCACGACCGCGAGCATGTCCCGCGCCGTGCTCCAGGCGCCGCCGGCCGGGCGAATCGGCACCACCGCCGCGCTCATCCAGTCGTCCGCGCGCGCCGTCCTGCCGTCGATGTCGCGCTCGTGCGGGCGCGCCCAGTTGCCGCGCCGCGCCCGGCTCGCGTCGAAGGTGGTGGCCTTCATCCCCAGCGGCTCGAACACGCGCGTGCGCATGGCCTCGTCGTACGCCGCGCCGAGCTCGAGCCTCGGGTACGCGACATGTCCTCCGAGGAAGCCGGCGACGGCCGCGAGCGGGTTCGAATACTGGTAGAGCGCGCCGAACTCCGAGGTCGGCTGCATCGTCGCCAGCGCGTCGACGACCCCCTGCGGCGTCAGCTCGCCGAATTCGAGGCTCCACTCGAGATCCTGGCGAGGGAGCCCCGTGCACGCGCACAGCAGGTGCTTGACCTGCACCTTCGCCGTCGTCTCGGCGCTCCCGAGCTTGAACGCCGGCAGCGCGCTCGTCGCCGGGGAGTCCCACGAGATCCGCCCCTCGTCGACGAGCTTGGCCAGCATCAGCGTCGTCAGCGGCTTCGTGGTCGAGCCGATCATGAAGCGCGTGTCCGCGTCGACCGCGGCCGGCTTGCCGAGCTCGCGCACGCCGAAGCCGCCGAGGAGCACGACCTCGCCGTCCTGCACGACGCCGAGCGAGACCCCCGGCACGTCGAGCTGCGCCCGCGCGGTCTCGACGAACGCGGCGAGCTCGGCGACGCGCGCGTCGTCAAGCAGACGCGCGGGCCGCCCCGCGAACGACTCCGGCGTGTAGCCCTTCGGCAGCCGCCCGTCGTACATCACCATGACCTGGGCCTCGCGCTTCTCGAACACGGCGATGGACATGTCGACCAGCGTGACGAGCCAGCCGTCCTTCGAACGACCGGCCTCCGCGACGAGGAAGCGACCGCCGTTCGGCGGGAGCTGGTAGCGGAGGCGATGAATGTCCGTCCAGCCGTCGTGGTCGGCGAGGCGCTCGACGGCGACGGCCGGCCCGGGCTCGCGGCGCCCGTACTCGACCCACGCGGCCGCGACCGCCTTCGCCGCGTCGTCCGCGTGCACGCCGACGAACGCCATGTGGCTCCCGCCCTCGGGCGCCGTCACGATCGTCGCGCGACCGCGGACCCGCATCGACCAGCCTGCCGGCGCCGTGAACGAGTGGCCGTCGACGGTCGCCATCAACGTGTCGTCGGTCAGTCGCGCGCCCGACGAGCTCGGCGAGCCCGCGTCCTCGACGCGCGCCGCCTCGGCCGGCGGCGGGCTCGGTGACGCCGCCGGGCTGCGGGAGCACGACACGAGCGCGAGCGCGACGAGGCCGAGGGAGCGCATCAAAGACGACTGTAGCCCGAGCGCGCGCGAGCTCGTGGCGGCGCGGCCGCCGACTCGACCCGAACGCCGACGACGTGGCAGGCTCTCACGGGTGACCGCCAAGCTCGACGACGCGCAGCGCCTCCGCGAGCTCGCCCGGCTGCGCCGCGTTCGCGACCGCATCGATCGCGAGTACGCGCAGCCGCTCGACGTCGAGTCGCTCGCCCGCGACGCGAACGTGTCCGCCGGTCATCTCAGCCGACAGTTCAAGATCGCCTACGGAGAGTCGCCCTACGCCTACCTGATGACGCGGCGCATTGAGCGCGCGATGGCGCTGCTGCGCCGCGGCGATCGCAGCGTCACCGAGGTCTGCTTCGAAGTCGGCTGGTCCTCGCTGGGCACCTTCAGCAGCCGCTTCTCGGAGCTCGTGGGCGTCTCGCCCAGCGTCTATCGCCGCGAGTGCGCCCGCGCGACGCTCGGGATGCCGCCGTGCGTGGCCCGCCAGGTGACCCGACCGGTCAGAAATCGAGAAGCGCCCGCGCGAAGCCGCGCCTAGGATGCCCGGCATGGGCATCACCATCCACGCGAGCTTCCTCCCCCACAGCGATCCGGACGCGTCTCTGGCGTTCTACCGCGACACCCTCGGCTTCGAGGTCCGCAATGATGTCGGCTACCAGGGCATGCGCTGGATTACGGTCGGGCCGCCCGACCAGCCCGGCACGTCCATCGTCCTGCACCCCCCGGCGGCGACGCCCGGGATCACGGACGACGAGCGCCGCCTCATCGCCGAGATGATGGCCAAGGGCACCTTCGCGAGCATCGTGATGGCCACCCCGAACCTCGACGGCGCGTTCGCGCGGCTGCAGGAGCGCGGCGCCGAGATCGTCCAGGAGCCGATCCAGCAGCCCTACGGCGTACGCGACTGCGCCGTCCGAGATCCCGCCGGAAACCTGATTCGCATGCAGGAGACCCGATGAGCACGGCCACGAAGTCGCCCAAGAAGTCGCCCAAGATGCCGACCAAGATGCCGAAGTCGACCAAGAAGCCGAAGTCGAACGCAAAGAGAGCGTCATCGAAGAAGCCGGCCAAGAAGACCGCCAAGAAGACCGCCAAGAAGACCGCCAAGAAGCCGGCCAAGAAGACCGCCAAGAAGACCGCCAAGCGGTCCGTGAGCAAGACGGCCACCCAGTCGGCCACGCGGACGTCCAAGAAGACGGCCCGTGCATCGTCCACGCGGTCCGCGAACAAGACAGCCAGCAAGTCGGCCACGCGGTCGAACTCGCAGACGGCTCGCACGCCAGCCGCGCGGCCCCCGACGCAGACGACCCGCGCTGTGGCCGCGGCCACGAGCGGAGCGCACGAGGCTGACCGCCACGACCGGATCCGCGTCCACGGCGCGCGCGTCAACAACCTCCAGGACATCGGCCTCGAGCTCCCGAAGCGTCGGCTGTCGGTGTTCACCGGCGTGTCCGGCTCGGGCAAGAGCTCGCTCGTGTTCGGCACCATCGCCGCGGAGTCGCAGCGCCTGATCAACGAGACCTACAGCGCGTTCGTCCAGGGCTTCATGCCGTCGCTGGCGCGCCCCGACGTCGACGTGCTCGAGGGGCTGACGACCGCGATCATCGTCGACCAGGAGCGCATGGGCGCCGACCCGCGCTCCACGGTCGGCACCGCCACCGACGCCAACGCGATGCTGCGCATCCTGTTCAGTCGGCTGGGCGAGCCCTCCATCGGCCCGCCGAGCGCGTACGCGTTCAACGTCCCCTCGGTCCGGGGCAGCGGCGCGATCACGATCGGCGGCAAGACCGAGAAGCGGACGTTCACCCGCGCGGGCGGCATGTGCCCGCGCTGCGAGGGCCGCGGCGCGGTCTCCGACTTCGACCTCTCGGCGCTCTACGACGACGCGAAGTCGCTCAACGACGGCGCGCTGACGATCCCCGGCTACAGCATGGACGGCTGGTACGGCCGCATCTTCCGGGGCTGCGGGTTCTTCGACCCCGACAAGCCGATTCGAAAATTCTCCAAGAAGGAGCTGCACGCGCTGCTCCACAAGGAGCCGACCAAGATCAAGGTCGACGGCATCAACCTGACCTACGAGGGGCTGATCCCGAGGATCCAGAAGTCGTTTCTCTCCAAGGACGAGGCCGCGATGCAGCCGCACATCCGCGCCTTCGTCGAGCGCGCGATCACCTTCACGACCTGCCCCGAGTGTGACGGCACGCGGCTGTGCGCGGCGGCGCGGTCCTCCAAGATCGCCGGGCGCTCGATCGCGGATGTCTGCGCCATGCAGATCAGCGACCTCGCCGACTGGGTCCGCGAGCTCGACGCGGAGAGCGTCGCGCCGCTGCTCGCGAACCTGCAGCGGACGCTCGACTCCTTCGTCGAGATCGGGCTCGGCTACCTCTCGCTCGAGCGGCCCACGGGCACGCTCTCGGGCGGCGAGGCCCAGCGCGCCAAGATGATCCGCCACCTCGGCTCCTCGCTCACCGACATCACCTACGTGTTCGACGAGCCCACCGCCGGCCTGCACCCCCACGACGTCCAGCGCATGAACGAGCTGCTGCTGCGGCTGCGCGACAAGGGCAACACCGTGCTCGTCGTCGAGCACGAGCCCGAGACGATCGAGATCGCCGACCACGTCGTCGACCTCGGCCCCGGCGCGGGCGCCTCGGGCGGCCAGGTGTGCTTCGAAGGCACGCCCCAGGCGCTGCGGGCCAGCGACACCGTCACCGGTCGCCACCTCGACGACCGCGCGCCGCTCAAGCGCGACGTCCGGACCCCCTCGGGCGCGCTCGAGATCCGCGGCGCGAGCACGAACAACCTGCGGGATGTCGACGTCGACATCCCGCTCGGGGTGCTCTGCGTGATCACGGGCGTCGCCGGCTCCGGCAAGAGCTCGCTGGTGCACGGCTCGATCCCCGCGGACGCGAACGTGGTCGCGGTCGATCAGGCGCCGATCCGCGGCTCGCGTCGCAGCAACCCCGCGACCTACACGAAGCTGCTCGACCCGATCCGCAAGGCCTTCGCCAAGGCCAGCGGCGTCAAGCCGGCGCTGTTCAGCCCCAACTCCGCGGGCGCCTGCCCCGGCTGCAACGGCGCCGGCGTCATCTACACCGACCTCGCGATGATGGCGGGCGTGGCGACGGTCTGCGAGGACTGCGAGGGCAAGCGCTTCCTCGCCTCGGTGCTCGAGCACCGCCTCGGCGGCCGCGACATCAGCGAGGTGCTCGCCATGTCGGTGACCGAGGCCGAGGCGTTCTTCGCCGACGGGCCGGCGCGCACGCCCGCCGCCCACGCGATCCTGCGGCGGCTCGGCGACGTCGGGCTCGGCTACCTGCGCCTGGGGCAGCCGCTGCCGACGCTGTCGGGCGGCGAGCGCCAGCGGCTCAAGCTCGCCACGCACATGGGCCAGGACGGCGGCGTCTACGTGCTCGACGAGCCGACCACCGGCCTCCACCTCGCCGACGTCGCGCAGCTGCTCGGGCTGCTCGATCGCCTCGTCGACGCCGGCAAGTCGGTCATCGTCATCGAGCACAACCAGGCGGTCATGGCCCACGCCGACTGGATCATCGACCTCGGGCCGGGCGCCGGGCACGGCGGCGGGCGGATCGTGTTCGAAGGGACACCCGCCCAGCTCGTCGCGGACCGCTCGACCCTCACCGGGGAGCACCTCGCGGCCTACGTCGGCGCATGAGCGAGCGCGCCCCGCCCGCTCCTTTGCGCTCGCCGCCATCGACGTCATCATGACCGCCATGATCGGGGCGCGACGCGTCACGCTGTTCGTCTACGGCACGCTGCTGCGCGGCGAGGCGAATCACCACCAGCTCGGCGCCGCGGAGCTCCTCGGCCCCGCGCGCACCGAGCCGGCGTACACGCTGCTCGACCTCGGGGACTACCCGGGGCTGCGCGCGGGCGGCCGCGCGTCGGTCTGCGGCGAGCTGTACGCCGTCGACGCGCGCCAGCTCCCGGCGCTCGACGAGTTCGAAGGGCTCGACGAGTACGCGCGGGAGCCGGTCGCGCTCGTCGGCGGCGGGCGAGCGCTCGCCTACGTGCTGCGGCCGGAGCTTTCCCTCGAGACAGCCGCGCTCGAGATCCCCTCGGGCGACTGGCGCCGCCGCTGACGACGACGCCGGCCGCGGGGCGACGCCGGCGCGCGTCGCCTCGCGAGACGAACGCGGGATCACGGCGCCGCGCTTGACCGCCGCGGGGTCCTCGTCTGCGTCGCGCGGTGAAGATTTGTATATTCACGCGCCGCGCGACTCGGGTAGCGTGGGCGGGATGCGCTGTCGTCGTCCGCCTCCCCTCGCCCTCGCCCTCGTCCCCGCGCTCCTCGGCGCGCTCGCGGGTCTGCGCCCCGCCCCGGCCCACGCCTACTCGACCCGCGTCCACATCATGATCGCCAACGAGCTGCGCGCGGCGCTGGTCGACGCCGACGACGGGAGCGTCCCGCTGCGCCTCGGCGACCACGCGGTCGTCCTCGCGCAGGAGGACTTCGAGGCGCTGCGCGACTTCCCGCTGGCGTTTCGCGCCGGCGCGGTCGGGCCCGACAACATGGTGTTCCCCGGCATGACCGACCCCTCGCACGCGCTCGGGCAGCGGCCCTTCGAGCAGTGCGAGCTGCTGTACGAGGCGGCGGTCGTGCCCGAGGAGCGCGCCTACGCGCTGGGCTGCTTCCTCCACGGCGCGACCGACTCGGTCGCGCACCACTACGTCAACTTCATGACCGGCGAGACCTTCACGCTCACGCCGATCACGGCCGCGCGCGAGACCGACCTGCGCAACGTCGCGCGCCACATCCTCGCCGAGTCGGCGATCCAGGAGGCCGCCTACACGCTCGCGCCCGACTCCTTCGCCGACAGCAAGCTGCTGCACACGATCCCGACGGGCTTCGTGCTGCGGGCCTACTTCGATCAGGACAGCCCGCTGTGGCAGCTGATGAGCGAGCACGCGCGCGCCGAGTACGACGCCGCCGTGGCCGAGAACCCCGGCGCGTCGCTGCCGGCGATCGTCGCGTCGCTGGACGTCGCGCCCGCCGACCACCTCGTGCTCTCGCCCGTCTACCTCGCGTCGATCGACGACGCCGTCGTCGCCGCCGAGCAGGCGATCAAGGACGAGATCGCGGCGCTGCAGAGCCCGCAGACGCCGGGCGGCGCCGAGCTGCTCGTGACCGCGGGCGACGACGGCGTGCTCGGGACCGAGGACGACCACACCGCCTGCGCGCTGACCTGCCCCGAGCTGTACGCCAAGTACTTCGTGTACGTCGGCCTGCTCGCGCCCCGCTACAACGCGCAGAACGAGCCGCTGCCCTCGGCCTTCGAGAAGATCAGCGACGAGCTGCGCGACGAGCTCGGGCAGTTCCACGCCGCCTACCTCGAGACGATCGGCAACCTCTCGGCCACGCTCAACACCGGCATCACCGGCATGGAGTCGGACTTCGGGCTCGACAAGGAGCAGGTGCAGGCGCTGTTCGAGCCGATGATCACCTGGGCCGACGACCTCGCGACGATCGACTACGACACGCTGCTGTACGCGATCCTGCCCGACTGGATCATCGCGCTCGACACCGCGATGCAGACGGTCGGGATCAACGTCGACATCGCGGCGATCGTCGCGGCGGTGTTCGAGCCGATCATCGCGCCGATCAAGGAGGCGATCTACCAGGGCTTCATCGCCCAGGCCGAGGTCTTCCTCGAGGACCTGATCGCCGAGGTCGAGGCGCTCAAGGACGAGGTCAAGAGCGAGTACGAGGGGCGGCTGTCCGCCGCCGCCCACCCCGAGCTCGACGGGCACGCGCTCGACCACTTCTACACGAGCGGCCTGTTCGCCCACTCCTTCAACATCGCCGCGGCCGCGATCGCGAACCACGAGGTGGTGCTGCCCGTCGGCGACCCGAGCGCCGGGCCGGCGTCCTTCGACGCCTCGTACAGCCCGTCGTGGATGCAGGCGGGGCTGTGCCCGCACCTCGCCGGCGCGATCTTCCCGCTCGGGCTCGACGTCGCCGGCGCGCTCTCGGTGCGCGAGGGCGGGCAGGACTACCCCGCGACGCTGACCGAGGACAGCCCCGTGGAGTGCCACGACGGCTCGCTGAGCGCGTTCGCGGACGCGCCGACGGCCGCGAGCTGCGTCGTCACCCCGCTCGCGGCGCTGCTGCTCGATCCTGTCGGATCGGTCAGCCGCGCGTACCCGCCGTCGCTCGCCGCGGGTCCGCTCGGCTGCGAGGGCGTCGTGGTCCCCGGCCTGCCCGAGCCCGAACCTGGCGGCACGGACAGCGACAGCGACAGCGACGGCGGGACCGAGACGAGCGGTGGGAGCGACGGCGGGAGCGAGACGAGCGCGGGCGCCAGCGCGGGCACCAGCGCGGGCCCGGGCACCGACGCCAGCGGCGGCACCGACTCGGGCGACGCCGACGGGGACGGCGGCTGCGGCTGCCGCAGCGCGGGCGGCTCGGCGCCGCTCGGCTCGTTCGGGCTCGCCGCGCTCGCGCTGCTGGGGTGGCGTCGCCGCCGACGCCCGTCGCGTCGCGCGGCGACCCGCGGGCCCCGTGAGCGCCGCGGTCGCGCGGCGGCCGGGGGCGTCGCCGTGGCGACGACGCTGACGCTCGCGGCCTGCGGCGGCGACGACATGGCGACGGGCGAGAGCGACAGCGCCGCGAGCGAGTCGACGAGCCCGGGTGAGTCCGACCCGGGCGCGTCGAGCACGGGCGGCGAGACCGATGAAAGCGGCGACGAGAGCGAGTCGACGACGGGCGACAGCGACGGCGCCTCGAGCAGCACGGGCGGCGAGGCGACCTCCGACACAGCAGACCCTTCGGACACCTCGGACACGTCGGGGACGGGCGGCGACGACCTGCTCGAGCTGCTCGACGGCACCACCTGGCACGGCGAGCAGACCCGCGACGGCCTCACGCGCGCCTACGAGCTGCGCTTCGACACCGCGTCGCTGCTGTGGTCCGAGACGCGCAACCCCTACGGGCCCGCGCGCCTCCGCGAGATGCGGGCGATGATGGTCGCGGGCGGCGACGTGCACACGACGGTCATCCAGCCGCAGGGCTGGCCCGTGCACCCGGAGAACGGGCGCCAGGACGACTGGACGCTCGAGCTCGACGGCGGCGTCCTGAGGACGACGCGCGACGGCGTGGTCGAGGAGTTCACCGAGGGCCCCTGGCCGGCGCCCGACGGCGGCCTGACCGCGATCGTCCGCACCTTCGAGCCCAACGGCGTCGTCGACCAGGCGTTCTGCGACTCCGGCCTCGGCGGCTTCGACTACAAGACGCTCTTCGACTTCGCGCGCGGGCTGACCGAGCACGAGCTGAAGTCCGACGTGGTCGCGGGCGCGCGCCTGTTCCCCTGGATCGACAACACCAACAACAACCAGTTCTCGGTCAACGACGTCGACGGCTTCGACCACCTCGGCGGCACCGAGCTGACCGACACCTTCAACTTCGTCGTCACCTACACCGGCGCGATGGTTCACCCGGGCGGCGCGTTCGCGCTGCGCGAGGCCAACGACAGCGTCGAGGACGCGGTCTGGGTGTTCCAGGGCGACGCGGTCGGCAGCGACAACGAGGCCGACCTGTTCTTCGAGGTGCACGGCTTCGCCTGGCCCGATCTGACCCCGGACGCGCCGAGCGTGGTGCTGCCGGCCGGCGAGGTCCCGATCGAGGCGATCCTGATCCGCTGCACCGAGGCCATCAAGGACGTCGAGCTCGAGACGCGCGTCGCGGACGGGCCGTGGGCGCCGGCGGACGAGCTCGAGACGCTGCCGGTGATCAACGACGAGCTGTTCCCGCCGGCGCTGTAGCCGGCGGGCTCACGCGAGGACGACGAGCGCCGCGTCAGAAGTTGCAGCCGTCCTCGAGCAGGCAGCAGGCGTCGGGCATCAGGCAGTACTTCAGCTCGCTGTTGACCAGCGGCACCGTGCGGCACACGTAGCCCTCGCGGTGGCACTGGTCGCTGCTCGTGCACGGGAACGCGCAGGCGGTGAAGATGCCGTTGGCGCCGATGCACGAGGCCTCGCCGCCGCCCTTGCAGCCCGGGAAGTTGGGCGACTCGAAGGTCTCGTCGTCGGGCTGCTCGCACGGCCGCGTGCAGTAGCCGCCCGGCGCGTCGAAGGTGTCGAGGATGTTGGGGATGCAGATCGCGTCGGGGCCGATCAGCGGCACGCAGTCAGCGTCGTCCATGCACGGCGCGCCGTAGTACTCCATCACGTTCACGCCCTCCTTGGCCATGATGTCGCCCGAGAGGCACTCGAGCAGCGGCGGCTCGCCGGTCGTGGCCGTGTCGGTCATGTCCCCCGTGGTCGGGTCCTCGGTGGTCGTGCTCGACGTCGACGGGTCCTCGGTCGTCTCGCTCGTCGTCGTCTCGCTCGTCGGCGTGCCGGTGGTCTCGTCGGGGCCCGTGGTCGTCGAGCTCGTGGTGCCCGGGCTCGACGTGGTGCCCGGCCCCGCGGTGGTGGTGTCGGTCGTCGCGCCGCCCGTGGTCGCGCTCTCGCCGACGGTGCTCCCGTCGCTGTCGCTCTCGCTGGAGGTCGAGGTGGTGCCCGAACCGCTGCAGGCGAGCAGCAACATGAGGCACAGCGGGGCGAGGGGGCGACGCGCGAAAATGGTCATGGGCGCAACCTTCGGAGAACCCGCGCGCCGCGTCAACCATACGCGGCTCAAAACGTTCGTCGGTCGGCTGGCAGGGACAGCTGGGGCCCCGCGGCGACGGCCGGAGCTGGGGGTCCACCCATGTAGAGCTCGCGCGGGACGCCCTCCGACCGGAGGCCCCAACGCGAGAGCTTAGCCTCGCAGGCCCGGACCCACGGGTCGCGGTAGTGGTGTCTCGCCGCGAGCTCGCTGCACTGTTGGAGGCGCGCCACCACCTCCGCGTGCCAACCGTCCGTGACGCTCCTGCAGCAGCTCCAGCGCGGTTTTTCCTCTGGCTCGTCTCGGGCTTCGCCCCCCTGGTACTCGAGCTCTTGGGTGAGGTGCTCGAGCAGCTGCGCGCCGCGCAGGAGCGCGGCCGTCACGGCTTCGGGTCCGCCGGCGCGGGCGATGTCGATGTAGCGCCGCTCGAGCCCGTGGTAGTCATCGAGGACGCGACGCAGGAAGCGTCGCGCGCGCGCCTCTCCGCGCCTCGCCTCGCGCTTCTCGACCGCGTACTCCAGCTCCCATCGCGGGACCCCCAAGTCGCGCTTCCACTCCGCGACCTGGCCCGACGACTTCGGCGAGCGCAGGCGCAGGAAGGCTTCGAACTCGGGCTCGGCGCGCAGCAGGCGGGCGCGCGCGATGATGTCCTGTAGGACATATGAATTGGGGTCGCGCCGCGCGGCCGCGCGGGCGCGGCGGAGCGCGAGCGCGGCGAGCTCCTGGGCCTCGCGCGCGAGCGCGGGGTCGCGACCGGCGAGCTCGAGCACCTCGAGGTCGCGCGGGCCATGGCAGGCCCGCCAGCGAACGGGGATCCGCGCCGCGCACAGGCCCTCGAGCGGCGCCCGCAGCGGGCACGACAGACGCCAGCGCGACCAGGCGATCTCGAGCTCGGCGGCCGCCCGCGTCGCCGGGTCGAGCACGTCGGCGAAGGCCTCGAGGTACTCGCGATCGAAGCGCGCGCGCGAGGCGTCCTCGAGCCCCGCGCTCAGGGTCCACAGCGCCGCGGCGGCGCCCCGACGCTCGGCTCGGGAGGCGTCGCGCAGCGGCGAGAATGACCGGGCGCGGCGCAGCCCCAGGCCGTCCTCGAGCAGCACGAGGTTGTGACGGGCCGGGCCGCGCCACGCTCCCGGCAGCTCGCGGTCGAGGGCGTCGCGGTAGGCCGCGGCCGCGCCTGCCAGGTCGAGCGCGCGCTGGCGCTGACGCGCGCGGGCCAGCTCGGGGAGGTCCGGCGCGTCGGAGAGCGCGACGAGCTCCAAGGCCGACGTCGACGCGCGCGCGCGGAAGGTCGCCTGCACGTCGTCGTCGGACAGCCAGTAGTGGACTTCAAAGGGGCCCGAGATGAAGTACCCCACGTCCGCAGCCGCGCGCGCGCGCGGCCCGAGCGAGACGATCACCAGGACGAGGCACAGCAGCACGAGTCGAACGCGCACGCGCGCCTGCGCTGCAAGAACCGCCGCGCTCGCCCAGGCCCGCGTAGGCCGCCTCGCGCGACCGATCACCGCACGCGCAAGTTGCCGCTGGCAAGCCGCGCTGCCGATCCCCGCGCGGCGCGAGCTCGCGGCGCCCGCAGGCGGAGGTGCTACGATGCCTCTCGCAGGCCGGGAGCGTCGACACATGACCGTAGAGACCGAAGGGCCCAGGACCGCGCTGCTCGTCGTCGACATGCAGCGCGAGTTCCTGACCCGCGAGGGCATGCTCCGCGAGCCCGTCGACGGCGAGCTCCTCGTCGGCCCGCTCGGCGCCGTGGTCGAGACCGCGCGCGCGCGCGGCTGCCACGTCGTGTGGATCCGCAGCGAGTACCCGATCCGCGAGCGCGAGCCGCCGCCCCTGCGCCCGCCCCGGCCCGCCGGCGCGCGCTACGAGGGCGTGCCCGAGAACTCCGATCACCTCGCCAGCGGCCACGCGGGGTCGCCCTGCTGCGCGCCCGGGACGCGCGGCGCCGAGCTGTACCCGCCGGTCGCCGCGATGATCCAGGACGGCGACCTGCGCGTCACCAAGGATCGCTACTCCGCGTTCTCCGAGACAGGTCTCCACGAGCAGCTTCGGCGACGCGAGGTCACGCGCGTGCTCGTGTGCGGCGTGGTCGCCAACGTCTGCGTGCGCGCGACCGCGACCGACGCGTTCTTCCTCGGCTACGAGGTCACCGCGATCACCGACTGCATCGGCGCGAGCACCCGGGGGCGCATGCGCGAGGGCCTCGACGGCGTCGCCAGGGTCGCCGCGCTGCGCACGAGCGCGCAGCTGCTCAGCGAGTGGGCCGGCGCGCGCCGGGGGCTGGGCGCGGGCGACAGCGCGATCCACTACGGCGTGCTGCCGCCCGAGCTGGCCGCGCGCGCCTTCGAAGCGCTCCGGGCCGAGATCGCGTGGCAGGAGATGCGCCACCGCGGCGGGCCGGTGCCGCGCCGGATCTCGATCCAGGGTACGGTCGGCGAGGACGGGGTAGAGCCGGTCTACCGCCACCCCGCGGACGAGCAGCCGCAGCTGGTCCCCTGGACGCCCACCGCCGACGCGCTGCGCCGCGCGGTCGAGGCCCGCGTCGGTCAGCGCTTCAACCACGCGCTGATCCAGCGCTACGAGGGCGGCCTCAGCTACATCAGCCCGCACGCCGACAAGACGCTCGACGTCGAGCGCGGCAGCGCGGTGATCAACCTCAGCCTGGGTGCCACGCGGACGATGGTGCTGCGCGCCAAGCTTCGCGTTGACATGCCCGACGGGACACATCACTACCCGTCGCAGCGCGTCGCGATGCCGCACAATTCGCTGTTCGTGCTCGGGTGGGCGACCAACCGCGCGTTCATGCACGGGATCCGCCAGGACAAGCGGCCCGATCGCGAGAAGCGCGGCGACGAGACCGCGGAGGGCGGCGAGCGCATCAGCCTGACCTTTCGCACCATCGCGACCTTCCAGCGCCGTGACGGCAGGCTCTTCGGCCAGGGCGCGCGCTGCAAGACGCGCGCGGCGCTGGACGACGCGCCCCCGCGCGCGACGCCCGAACGCGAGGAGGCGCTGGCGATGCTCGAGGCCTTCGGGCGCGAGAACCGGAGCCCCGACTTCGACTGGGACGCGCACTACGGCCGCGGCTTCGACGTGCTCAACTTCCGCGTGCTCAACCACGCGCGCGCGGCCGCGACCGCGGGCGAGGAGGAGTCGCCGTGACCGCGCCGTTGACCTCCGGGACGCTCGCCTGCGTGATCGCGACGCCGCACCCCGCGGACGCGCCCCCCCCGGACCGCGCGCGGCCGCGATCGCGGCGCTGCGCGCCGCCTGCGAGCGCTGCAGGGGCGCCGGTGCTCGACGTCGCGCTGGGGGACGCGCGGGCGCTGACGCTGCTCGAGGGCCCCGTCGCGCGCCTGAGCCCGCGGGGCGGCGACCTCGTCTCGATGGGGCGCGACCGCGGGCGCCTGCTCCACGGGGTCGCGCACCGCCACGTCATCCTGGCCGGAGAGCCATCTCCCGAGTTGCTCGCGCTGCTCGCCGCGCACGCGCGCCGGCTGCTCGCGCCGCGCGACGCGTGCGCGACGCTCGCGACCGACGACGCGCTCGAGCGACCGGCGCGCTGGTCCGACGCGCTCGCGCCGGCAGGGTCCGCGGTCGGCGGGGACGAGCACAACCGCGTCAAGGTCTTCGCGGCCGCGCCCTACCCCGCGCCGGCCCGCGTGCTCTACTGGATCAACGGCGCGATCGCGAGCTGGCAGGTGCTGCTCGCGCTGCACGAGCTCGGGCTGGAGTTCGCGCCGCGGCGCCTCCGGGTCGTGGGCGCGCGCGACACAGAGACGCCCGAGTTCCTCGCCCTCAGCCCGCGCGGGCAGGCGCCCGTGCTGATCGAGCCGGACGGCGCCGTCGTGCTCGAGTCGCTGGCGCAGCTGCACTTCCTCGCGCGGGTCCACGACCGCGAGGACGCGCCGCTGCTGCCGCGCGAGCCGGCGGCGCTGGCCGTCGCGCTCTCGCGGGCCCACGAGACCGCGCAGCTGCGCGCCGCCTACCGCCCGCTCGAGACGCTGCTGCTCCCGCCGGCGCAGCGCGACCCGGTCCAGGTCCGCGCCGCGATCGCGACCCTCGACGCGCTGCCCAGGGAGCTCTCGCGCTGGGAGCCGCTCGCGCGCGCGCACGCGTTCATCGCCGGCGACGCGCGCACGCTCGCCGACTGCGTGTTCTACCCGGCGCTCGCCTACCAGCTCCGCCGCGGGCTCCCGCTCGCGCCCCGCTTCCCCGCGCTCGCCGACTACGCGGCCCGCATGGCCGCGCGGCCAGCCGCGATCCGGGCGCGCCCGATCGGCTGGGACCTGCCCGCCTCGCGGAACCTGTTCGAAGAGGCGCGCGAGCTCCGGCCCCACGACTGAGCGGTCCGTCAGCGCGCGATCGCGGCGGCGCCGACGTCGATGATGTCGATCTCGTGCTGCTCCTTGCCGGTCTCGAGCGTGATCGTCCGCTCGCGCACCGACTCGGTCGCGCTCCCGAAGCGCTCGAAGATCATCACGTGCACCTTCGTGCGCGTCGACGTGCGGTTCTGGTCGCTGGCGAAGTAGTGGGCGAAGACGCGGTACTTCCCGCGCTTCGCCGCGCGCAGCGTGTACATCTCGGGCCCGTAGCCGGTCGTCACGTCGGTCGTCATCGCGCCGCCGATGCGCGTCTCCCGGTGGCCGTAGTAGCACTCCTCGCCGGTCGGCTCGACGACGTGCAGGTCGACGTCGGTGTTGTCCGTGTTCCAGGTGATCATCACGACCAGGTCGGCCCCGAGCGCGACCTGGCCCTTGAGCGCGTCGAGCCGCGACCGGGCGTAGGAGTCGGTGAAGCCCGCGCTCGGGTGCTCGGCCTGCCCGCGCGCGAGGCGGCTGAGCAGGCGCGCGTAGTCGTAGGTCATGATGGTCTGGAAGTCGCCGAAGCGCGCGTCCCAGCGCCCGGCGAGCCCGATCTCGTAGTAGACGATCGCGAGCTCGACCTTGCCGGCGCGCTCGAGCGCGCGGGCCATCGCGCGGTAGTTCTCGGGCTCGAACGGGCGGCTCGCGGCCACGCGGCGGAACAGGTGAAACGCCTGGGCGTCGCGCCCGAGCTGCATCGCGGTGTAGCCGACGTCGCGGGCCAGCACCGCGTCGCCCGGGCTGTGCTCGACGAGCGAGCTCCACGCCTTGATCGCGTCGTCGGGCCCGAGCAGCTGGGCGCGCCGCGCGGCCTCGGTCGCCACCGCGTCGTAGGTCAGCTCGCGCCGCGCGAGCAGCCCCAGGTAGTCCTTCGGGACATGGTCCTTGTCGCGGGCGCGCGGGCGCAGCGGCTGGACGGGGACGTCGAAGGCCTGGCGCGGGAGCTCCTCGAGCAGCACCTCGACCGCGCGCGGGATCTGGACGTCGACGCCGGGGGTCGCCGGCAGCCCCGCGATCCAGGCGAGGAAGCGCGCGCGCGGGTCGCCGAGCTCGTGCTCCACGCGCGCGACCGTCTCGCGCACGACGTGGCCGGCCGGGCGCTGCTGGACCACGAGCGCGTCCGACTCCGGCACGATGCCGTAGCTGCGGTAGTCCTCCTCGCTCTCGAGCATCAAGAGCGAGCTCGTCTGCCCGGTCACGCGGAAGTGCAGCGCGTAGGAGGTCGCGGTCTTCAGCGCGGCCGCGCCGAGCTCCTCGAGCTGCGCGACCGCGACCTGCCCGTAGGCGCGGGGCGCCAGCGCGCTGTCGAGCACGCGCTCGGGCTTGATCACGACCTCGGTCACCGGCGCCTCGTCGGCCGCGCCCGCGCCCGCCGGCGCCGCGCCGGCCTCTCCGGCCGCGAAGCGCAGCCGGACGCTCGAGAGCTGCGCGTCCGTCAGCGCGCCGCGGCCGACCAGGCTCAGGCGCTGACCCGGGAACACCGCCCTGGGCCGCCCCGCGATCATCACGTCGTCGGCGCCCTCGACCGTCACGCCCAGCAGGCGCAGCGGCTTGGCGCGGTGGGCCGTGGCCGCCGCCCGCACCTCGGCCTCGCCGACCACCGAGAACACCGCGCCGCCGCTCTCGCGCGCGAGCAGCTCGAGCGCCGCCGCGTCCGTGCCCGCGAGCCCGGTGCGGTAGGCGAACAGCGTGTGCTCGCGGCTCAGCGACCGCGACATCGTGAAGTGATCCGACTCGCCCCAGGTCGCCGCGCCGTCGCTGAGCAGGAACAGATCGACGGGCCCCGGATCGCCGGCCCAGCGCGGCCGCGCGGCCTCGGCCAGCGCGCTCGCGAGGTCGGTCGCGCCCTCGAGCGTCAGCGTGTCGGCCTCGGCGAGCAGCGCCGCGAGCTCCTCGGGCTGGTTCTTCGACCAGGAGCTTCGCCACCAGCTGGCCTCGACGTTAAAGAACAGCACCGCGAACTCGCTGATCGCGTCCTGGTTCTCGCGCAGCAGCGCCTCCGCGAGCTTGAGCCAGACGTTGAAGCCGTCGGGGTTGGCGCTCAGCGAGGTGTCGATCAGCAGCACGGCCCGCCGGGCGGCGCCCTCGGCCGCGACCTTCGGCAGCGCCGGCACGAAGCTCGTCGCGAAGAAGCCGCCCGCCTCGCGATCCTCCCCGCGCAGCACGGTCACGGGCGCCCCCTCGAGCCGCAGCGTGATCCGCTGCTCCTGCGGCTGCGCGATCCGGAAGTGCAGGCGCTCGCCCGCGGGCGCGGCGGGCACCTCGGGGCTGATCACCGCGCGCGTGTTCGGGAGGTTGGCGACGTCGAGGTCGACGACCAGCGCGGGCGCGTTGGCCGGCAGATCGAAGCTCAGCTCGAGCGCGTCGCCGGCCGCGATCAGGTCGACGTCGTAGGCGAACACGATCCGGTGCTCGCGCTTGGGCGCCAGCGGGAACACGCGCGCGCTGAACACCCCCGCGCCCGACCACTCCATCAGCGCCGGGTCGACCTGTCGACGCACGGTGTTGCCGTAGGCCAGCGCCGCCTTGGCCCGCGGGACCATGCGCGCCTCCTTGGGCCCCGTCCACGCGCCCTGACGGTCCTGGATGATCTGCAGCGGCGCGCTGCCCATGGCGCGCGCGCGCTCGACCGCCACCGGCGCGACGGGCTGCGGCTCCTGGGCGACGGCGCGGGTCTCCCCGAACGCGAAGAAGTAGGGCGACGCCGAGTCCGGCAGCCGGACCTTGAAGGTGCCCTCGAGCTGGTACTCGCGGTCGTTGACGTAGTAGTAGTCGAGCACGACGCGGGCCCGGAAGCCGTCGACGGTGACCTTGGCGTGCATCGCCGCGAGCGGGAGCGCGTCCTCGTCCCCGACCTGCAGGCGCGAGCTGTGGGGCACGAGCTGCGAGCGCTTCCACGTCGTGACCTGTCCCGAACGCCCGTCCGCGCCGTCGCGGGCGTCGTCCATCTTGGCGCTCGCCGCCTCGCTGTAGCGCGCCGACCCGCCGTTCTTGCTGCAGGCCGCGGCCATGAGCGCGAGCGCGGGCAGCAGCGACAGCAGCAGCAGCAGCGGCGGCGCCCGCAGGCGACCGCGCCCGAGCGAGCGGAGGAGGGAGGCGAGCGCGTGGTTCACCGGGCCATCGTCGCGCCGCGCGGCGGGAATCGGAACCGCAAATCCCTCGGGACCCCCGTTACCCGACGCGCGGGACGGCGCGGGGCGCCCCGGCGAAGATCACCGAGAGTCGCCGGCGACGGGACATCAGCTCGCTGCACCCCACCGCGTCGACGCCGACGCGCGGTCACGCGCGGCGGACGGCCGCTGAGCCCGGGTCGCGCGCCCCGGCCGTAGACACGCGCGACTCCTCGAGTGATGAAGGAAAGATGGGCGGCGCGACGGGATCGGGAGGAGCGATCGGATCGTTGGAGCGATCGACGCGTCGTCCCGACACCGCGCTGGACGCGAGGCGATCCGCCGCGAGCTCGACGACCGCCGCGGTCGATCGAGCGCGCCCCCCGGCGGAGGTGCGCCGCCGATGAGCGCGCCCGCCGACGCCTCCCTCGAGGCCCTCAAGAAGGTGTTTGACGCGCTCGACGTCGGGCTCCTGCTCGTGCGCCTCGTCCAGCCCGACGACGTCGGGAGCTTCATCTGCGAGTACGCCAACGACGCGGGCGCGCGCTCGTCGGGGAAGAGCGCGCGGCAGCTGATCAGCGTACCCATGGCGGAGCTGTTCCCGAACGCGCGCAAGATGGGGCACCTCGACATGTACGCGCGGATCCTCGCCGGCGGCGAGGTCGTGAACCTCGGCGAGATCAACTACGGCGACGATCGCCTGGAGCGGTCCACCTTCCGCTGCACGAGCGTGCCGCTCGCCGCCGATCTGCTCGCGGTCATCTTCGTCAACGTCACCCGGGAGAAGCGCGCCGAGGCGCTGCTCGAGCAGCAGAGCGAGACGATCCAGATCCTCTCGACGCCCGTGATCGAGCTCTGGGAGGGCATCGTGCTGCTGCCGCTGATCGGCTCGCTCGACGCGGATCGCGGCTCGCGGATGATCGAGCGCCTCCTGCACGCGGTCGCCAAGCACCAGTCCCGCGTCGCGATCCTCGACATCACGGGGCTGACGACGATGGACGCCCAGGCCGCGCGGGACCTGGTCCGCGCGGCCCAGGCGGCGAAGCTGCTCGGCGTGGAGGTCATCCTGACGGGGATCAGCCCCGCGCTCGCCGTCGCGATGGTCGAGCTCGGCGTCGACAGCGGCCAGCTGCAGACGCACCGCTCGCTCCACCAGGGCGTCAGCGTCGCGTTCCGCTCGCTCGGGCTCTCGCTGACCCGGCGGAGCTGACGACCGCGTCCGCGGCTCACGTGCGGCGATCAGCCCTCCGTCAGCTCGATCGTGAGCGCCCGTCCCTCGCCGTCGCGCTCGTAGCTCAGGTCGACGCGCGTCGCGTGCCGGAGCTGCTGGAGCACGGTGTAGCCCGCGAGGCTCGCGTCGAGCTCGGGCGCCTCCGAGGTCAAGTCGAGGTCCTGCACGCTCGTCACGATGTCGCCCTCGCGCAGGCCGACGGTCTCCAGCAGCCCCGGGCCCTGGAGGGTCTCGAGGCGCACGCCGCGGCGTCGGCCGTCCACGAGTACATGCTCGATCGACCAGGTGCGCGCGAGCCCGCTGGGGTTGTCGAGCGCCATGTCCTTGAACAGCGCGCGGGGCATGACGCAGCGTCGCCGCGCCGCGTCGCAGCGCACCGCCGCGAGGCGGTCCGCCGCCGCGCGCTCAAGCTCAGCGGCCTGCGGGAGCGCGCGCACGACCGCGACGTCGGCGCTCGCGCGCGCGGCCGCCACGATCTCGAAGCGGCGCGCCATCGTCTCGCCCTTGCGGACGACCGTGAGCGTGAACGCGTCGCCGCGCAGCGCTCGCTGCACGGGCCCGTCGGCCTCGCGCACCGCGTCGTCGTCGGTGAGCGGCACGCCGTCGATCGCGGTGATCGTGTCGCCGTTCTTGAAGCGGAGGAGCTTGAGGATGCTGCCCTCTCGCAGCCCGTAGAGCTTGAACCCGAGCCGGACGCCGTCCCTGAGCAGCGGGATCATGCGGGTGGCCTCGAGGTACCGCTCGGGGTCCTTCAGGATCTCGTCGACGAGCTCGCGCTCGAGCCGACACAGCTCCTCCGTGCACGCGACCCGCGTCGACGCGCTCGCGCCCTCGAGCCGGCGCGCCTCGCTCTCCAGCGAGAACGCGGGCATGGAGAGCGCCGACACGGTCCGCCGCGCGGAGAAGTCGAGGAAGCCGAACGCAGACAGCTCGACGGCCTGCGCGCGCGCGCGGGCTTGCTCCGCCACCGCCCCGGGGTCGACGCGCAGCATCGCCAGCGCGTGCAGGCCGGCGTCGAGCTCCGGTCGCGTGTTGTCGCGCTCGAGCTCGTCCACGCTGTTCGGAATCGCTCGGAGGATGTTGACGGCCTGGAACGCGCCGCGGCACGCCTCGTTGTCTCGCGTCCTTACGCAGGCGTCCGCGTCGGCGCCGTGGCCGAGGTGGATCAGCGCGAGGGCGCCGAGGTCCCGGCGCAGCGGCGCCTGCAGGGTGTGGGCTCGAGGCAGGGCGTCGAGCGCCATAGCGCCCTCGGTGATCGCCTGTTCGAAGGCCGCGTCGCTGTGATCACCCGCCTCGAGCAGCTCGGCCGCGAGCGTCCAGGCGCGCGCGCGCGTCTCCTGCATCCCGGCTCGCGCCGCCCGCGTGGCGATCGACGCGAACGCGCCGTACGCCGCGCGCGTGGCCTCGCGGTCCATGGGGCGATCGTGCTGAACCTCGAGCACCTGGAGCGCCAGCTCGGCGTCGAGCACGAGCTGCCGCTGGGTGTCGGCGCCGCCGCGCTTGGTGTACGCGAGCTCCTCGAGCGCGTCTCGATCGAGGTGCGGCGGGCGCGTGAGCGGGTGGGGTCGAAGCGCGCCCGCGAGCGCGAGCCGAGCGCTCCAGGCCAGGCGACGCGACCACGCCCCCCCTGTCTCCTCTCGAAACGCGCGCTGGACGTGCGCGAGCTCGCAGGCCGTGAGCGAGGGGAGCTGCTCGGCCGCCGCGTCGGCGTGGTCGACCCCCGCCGCGACGATCGACCTGGGCGGCTCGCTCGTCAGGATGCTCTTCTCGCGCTCGTCCACGCGCGCGACGACGGCCGCGAGGAAGGCTGAGAGCGACTCGCGGCGATCGTCGAGGCACACGTCGACCATCGACGCCGCGCCGTAGCTCTCGGGCCTCGTCTCGCGCTGGGTGCAGCGCGCGGCCTGGGCCTTCTCGAGCTGCGTGGAGTAGCGGCGCAGCGTGTCCTCGAGCGCCTCGAAGCGCGCGCCCCCCTCGGCCTCGCCGAGCGACGCGATCATCGCGGCGCGCACGAGCTCGCGCTGCTCGTCGCTGAGGCGCTCGATCTGCTGCTCCGCGCGCTGCTCACAGCTGAGCGCGCCCGCGTTGACGGGCGCCGTCTCGGGCTCGGGGCGCGACGGCGCGTCCAGGAACATGGAGCCGCCGGCGAGCGCGAGCCCGCCGAGGCCGACGGCGAGCAGCCGACGCGCGCCGCGGGGTCGCGCGGCCCGCTCGAGCGCGCGCAGCAGCTCGTGCATCGAGGCGTAGCGCGCCTCCGGATCGACGGAGAGGCCGCGCGTGAGCACCGACAGGACCGCCGAGGGCACGCCGCGGCGGCGCGTCGGCTTGCGCAGCGCGCCGCGCTCGATGTTCGCGACCAGCGCGCCGATCTCGTCCCCGGCGAAGGGCCGCTGCCCGAACAGCGCCTCGTAGACGACCACGCAGAACGCGAACTGATCGCTGCGCGGCGACGCGAGGTCGCGCGCGAATTGCTCGGGGGACATGTACGCCGGCGTCCCGATCAGCGCGCCGGTGCGGGTCAGCGTCGCGCGCAGGAGGTCCTCGCGCGCGTCGCCGATGTCGGTGCGCTCCATCGCCGCCGCGGGCAGCGGGCGCGGAGTCGGCTCCGCGCCGCCGCGCGCGAGCCCGAAGTCCGACACGAGCACGCGGCCGTCGCGATCGATCAGCGCGTTCGCGGGCTTGAAGTCGCGGTGCACGAGCCCTACGTCGTGCGCCGCCGCGAGCCCGCGGCCGGCCTGCGTGAGCGTCTCCAGGACCTCTCGCCACGGCCTGGGCTCGCGCTCGAGCCACTCGCGCAGCGTGCCGCCCTCGACGAACTCCATCGCGATGAAGACCTGGCCGTTGTGCGTACCCGAGTCGAAGACCGTGATCACGTTCGGGTGACGCAGGCGCGCCATCGCCTGGGCCTCGCGCAGCATCCGCTCCTTGGCGTCCGCGCGCTGCGAGTGCGGGTGCAGCACCTTGAGCGCGATCGTGCGGTCGAGCTGGGGGTCGTGCGCGGCGTAGACGACCCCCATGCCGCCGGCGCCGATCTCCTGCAGCACGCGGAAGCGGCCGATGTCGGTCGGGGTCGGCGCGTCGCCGAACAGCGCGGCCTCGACCCGCCCGCGCAGGAGCTCGAGCGGGGCGGCGGCGTTCGCCGTCGTCAGGACCCCGAGCTTCGCGGACGCGGGGTCGTCGTGCTGGCTGTCTGCCACTGCGGTCTTCTCGATCAACATGGTGCCTCGCTCTCGTCCACGACGTTCCGCGAGCGCCCCCGATCGATCACGCGGGGGTCAGTTTTTTTGGAAGCCCGCGCGCGACGCGAGAATTCGGCCGCGCCCGCGCGCAATCGCGCCGCGACCCGCGGCCCCGCGCGGGAGTAGGATTGCGCCGTGACCAGCGATCACGAGCTGCTCTCGGCGTGGAGCGCAGGGGACAAGCGCGCCGGCAACCGCCTGTTTCAGCGCTATTTCGAGCCGATCGGGCGCTTCTTCCTCAGCAAGGTCAGCGTCGGCGTCGACGATCTCGTGCAGCGCACCTTCCTCGCGCTGCTCGAGCGCGCGGGGCAGCTCGACGAGGACACGAACGTCCGCGCCTACCTGTTCGGGATCGCGCGCAAGACCCTGCTGCGCCGCTTCCGGGACCAGTACCGAAACGGCCGGTACTTCGACGCGCTGGCGACCTCGGTCGCGGACCTCGCGGAGTCGCCGAGCCAGCTGGTCGGGCAGCAACAGCAGCTGCAGCTCCTGCTCGCCGCGCTGCGCGAGATCCCGCTCGATCACCAGATCGTGCTCGAGCTGTACTTTTGGGAGGAGATGCCGGCGCGCGCCATCGCGACGGTCCTCGAGATCCCGGAGGGCACCGTGCGCAGCCGGATCCGGCGCGCGAAGCAGCTGCTCGCCGAGCGCCTGCAGGAGCAGCCCGCGCAGCCCGAGCTCCTTCGCTCGACGATCGACGAGCTCGACCACTGGGCCCGATCGCTGCGCGACCGCGTCGGCCAGCGGTGACGCGCGCGCGCGATGCAAATAAACATGTCTCATTAGTCATATTCAAACTGGACCGGGACCGAGACCGCGCGCTCGACCGCCCAGCCCGACGCCGCCATTATTGACTCCTGTTCAACAACGAGTAGAGTCGAGCCCGCGCATCATGACGGAAGCCAAGTCCAACGCCCCCTCGCCCGACCTCGAGGTCGCCATCATCGGGGCCGGCTTCGCCGGGCTCTGCGTGGCCGTGAAGCTCAAGCAGGCTGGCCTCCACGACTTCCGCGTGTTCGAGTCCGAGGATGACGTCGGCGGGACCTGGCTCGTCAACACCTACCCCGGCTGCGCCTGCGACATCCCCTCGCACCTGTACTCGTACTCGTTCGCGCCCAACCCCGACTGGTCGCGCGCCTTCTCGCCGCAGCCCGAGATCTGGGCGTACCTGCGCCGCGTCGCCAACGACTTCGCGCTCTACCCCTACATCCGTCTCGGCACCCGCATCGAGCGCGCGCGCTACGACGACGAGACGGGCTGCTGGCGGCTCTCGACCAGCGACGGCGAGCAGCTCACCGCGCGCGTGCTGGTCAGCGCGATGGGCGGGCTCAGCGTGCCCTCGTACCCCGAGCTCCCCGGGCGCGCGCGCTTCGCCGGCGCGAGCTTCCACTCGCAGCGCTGGGACCACGACTTCGACCTGTCCGGAAAGACTGTCGCGGTCGTCGGCACCGGCGCGAGCGCGATCCAGTTCGTCCCCGAGATCGCGCCTCGCGTCGCGCGGCTGCACCTGTTCCAGCGAACGCCCCCCTGGGTCATCCCGCGCCCCGACCACGCGGTCCCGCAGGAGGCGCGCGCGCTGTATCGCCGCGTCCCGCTCGCGCAGCGGCTGATCCGCCGCGCCATCTACACGAAGCAGGAGCTGCGCGCGATCGCGTTCGTGTTCAAGCCCCAGCTCCTCAAGCTCGCGAGCTGGCTCGGCCGCACTCACATCGCGCGGCAGGTGGCCGACCCCGCGCTGCGCGCCAAGCTCACGCCGAGCTACACGCTCGGCTGCAAGCGCGTGCTGATGTCCAACGACTACTACCCCGCGCTGTGCCGCGACAACGTCGAGCTCGTGACCGACGGCATCCGCGAGGTCACGCCGCGCGGCCTCGTCACCCAGGACGGCCGGACGCGCGAGGTCGACGCGATCATCTACGGCACGGGCTTCCGCGCGTTCGCGCCCGTGCCCCGCGGCGTCGTCTTCGGCCGCGGCGGGCTCGACATCGTCGACGCCTGGGCCGAGGGCCCGGAGGCCTACAAGGGCACCGCGGTCGCCGGCTTCCCGAACATGTTCGTGATGACAGGCCCCAACACCGGGCTCGGGCACAACTCGATGGTCTACATGATCGAGTCGCAGGTCCCGTACATCCTCGACGCGCTCCGCACGATCCAGCGCCGCCGGCTCAAGGCGGTCGCCGTGCGCCCCGACGCGCAGCGGCGCTACAACGCGTGGCTGCAGCGCCGCATGCGTCGCACGGTCTGGTCGACCGGCGGCTGTGTGAGCTGGTACATGGACGGCGGCGGCAAGAACGTGACGCTTTGGCCAGGATTTACCTTCGGCTTCCGTCACATGCTGCGGCGCTTCGACGCGCGGGCCTATGAGCTGATCCCGCGCGACGCCGCCTCGGCGTGATCGTCAGGTCTGATCTTCAGGTCTGATCTTCAGCCTGCGCGTCACCCCGGGCTTCGGCTCGCGCCGCGCGCAGCTCCTCACGACGCCACGCCAGCGCCGCGCCCAGCAGCGCGAGCGCCAGCGCGGGCCACAGCGGCGCGAGCGGATCGAGCTCGGCGCGTCGCGTCGCCCAGTCAGGCGGCCGCGCGCGCGCCCACTCGGTGCGCAGCGCCGGCCCCGGCGGCAGCCCGTGACGCGCGCGCACCTCGTCGTCGAGCTGCGCGTACGCGAACTCGGCGCAGTCGGCCCGCAGCGTCCCCTTCTCCTGCACCCTCGACCAGAAGTGCTGCACAGGGTCGAGCGACGCGCGCGGCGGCATCGGGGCCTCGAGGTGCGTGAGCACCACCGCGCGCGGCGGCGCGCCGCCGTGCTCGAGCGCCCAGCGGCGACAGACGTAGCCCGCGTGCCAGCGCCCGAGCCAGCGCCGGTAGGCGACGATCGACTCGCCGAGCTTGCGCCCGCGATCGTGCCAGAGGTACGGGCGCGCGAGCTTCTCGGGCGCCGAGAGGTCCGAGCGCAGGTCATGGGACGCGCCCGCGTCATCGATCACGACGGTCTTGAGGGCCAGGTTCACCGTCGGCGGATCGCTGGCGAACATGTGCCAGGTCTGGCGCGTGAACGTGAGCTCGAGCCACGGGTCGACCAGCGCGCGCGCCCCCTCGCGCCACGGCGTCGACGGCCACTCGGGCGTCTGCCAGAGCGCGAGCGCCGTCAGGTGATAGGCGATCAGCAGCCCGGCCGCGAGCCGCCCCGCGGGGCCGTGGGCCCAGCCCGTGGGCGGCGCGGCGGCGGACGCGACGGCCGACTCGGCGCTGGTGCCTCGAGGGACATCTTTGTTCGCGCCCGCCTGTCGCGCGCGCCGCCACGCGAGCGCGAGCAGCCCGGCCGCGGCCAGCAGCCACGCGCCGTGCCACCACCACAGCGGGCGCGCGCCCGCGGGCAGCAGCGCGAGCGCGCCCGCGAGCGCGACGACGACGCCGACCGCCGCGATCCCCAGCGCGGCGGCGCGGCGCCGCTGCAGGGCGGGGCCCGGCCCTGCACGCGCCCCTGCCGAGACGCCGAGGCGCCGCAACAGCGCGAGCGCCCACGGCCCGGCGCCGCACACGAGGTAGGCCGACGCGGTCGCCAGCGCGAACGCGCCGACGTTGAGCAGCAGCGCGTTGCCGAGGTGAAACAGCAGCCCGAAGCCGAGCCAAAACCGCGGCCCAGGCAGCCAGCGCGCGCAGCGAGGCGGCGCGCGCTAGAACCTGGCGCAAAAGCCATCCACACCAGCGCGAGCGCGCGAGCAGCCCGAGCGCCGCCGCGCGCTCGCGCTGGCTCAGGGTCACCAGGGAGCCTGAGCGCGCCCGGGACGACCGCCCAGGTCGCGAAGCGCGCCCGCGAGCGCGAGCCAGCACGCGCGCGCGACGAGAGCCGCAGGCGCCCGCGAGCGCGGGCGCCCGCGCGCGCGCGAGCGCCTGGACCCACAGCGCCGCCAGCAGCAGCGGGAACAGCCGCTCCCACCACAGCACCGACCAGCTCGCCAGGCGAAGCGGCCATGTCCCTAACGACAGCGAGAGCCCGTGCCAGTCGAGCCGCGTGTAGCGGTCGAGGTGCAGCGCGAACCACAGCGCGTCGCCCGAGCGCCACAGCGGCCCCGACTTCATCCAGCCGTTGACCCCGTAGCAGATCGCGAGCTGCGTCGCGATCAGCGCCTGCGGCCAGGCCGGCACGCGCGGCAGCGCCAGCTCGCCGCCCGCGCGCCGGCGCCTCCGCCAGCGGTCGACGCTGAGCGCGGCGCCGCTGCGCGACAGCATCAGCAGGAACAGCAGCGCGCAGAACAGCTGCTCCCCGCCCCAGTGCGCGTCGCTGCGGCGCAGCAGCCCGACGTACAGCAGCCAGGCCAGCGCCGCGCACAGGCGCGTGCGCCAGCCGAGCGCGAGCCCGACGCACGCGCACAGCAGCGCGGCGAAGTACCCGCGCACGAACGCGGGGCTGTCCCAAAAGTACAGCAGCGACCAGCGCCCGCGGATCACGAACTCGAGCGCCCCGCGCGGGCTCGTGAAGCCGGCCGGCTCGGACACCCCGTCGCCGAAGCCCACGAGCGCGGCCCGCCCGAACACCTGGGGCACCGCGGCGCTCTGCAGCAGCCCCTCGTCCGAGTAGAGGTAGCTGTTGAGCGGCGAGATCTCGACGAGGCTCAGCAGCAGCAGCAGCGCGAACGCGACGCGCAGCAGCGCCAGCGGCCGCGGGTCCACGGCGCGCATCAGCACGCGGCGCAGCGCGTCCGCGTGGGCGGCGACGAGCCCCGCGATCGCGAGCGCCGCGACGAGGCTCGCTGCGCCCAGCAGCGGCACGAGGCGCGCGATGTCGTCGGCCGAGGCGAGCACCGCGTGATGCTACCGCAACCCGGCCGCGCGGCCAGGCCGCGGCGCGCGTGTCGACGGCGCCGCGGGTTGATATGCTCGAGCGCGATGTCCCGACTCGTCGACTGTCTCTCCTGCGGCTGCCTCATCGCCGCGCGCGAGCTCGCGTGCCCGTTCTGCGACGAGCCCACGCGGCGCGCGAGCGCGTCGCCCTGGCTCGCGCTCGGCGTCGGGCTGACCCTCGGCGGCGCGCCGCTCGGCTGCACCGGCAGCGATGACGGCAACACCATCTCGGGCTCGTCGGCGAGCGCCTCCGACACCGACATGGGCGAGACGACGGAGGTCGGCGGCAGCGACCCCGGCGAGACCACCAACACCACCAACGGCTCCACGCCGGATCCGACGAACAGCGGCGGGACGACCTACGCCGGGCCCGACGAGTCCTGGTCGACGTCGGATCCGAGCACGTCCTGGACCACGAGCGGCGGCGAGACGAGCACGGGCTCGACGACCACCTGGGACCCGACGACCACGAGCGGCGGCAGCACCTACGCCGGTCCCGACGAGACCTCGGACACCACCCGCTAGGCGCGCGCCCGCGTCTCCGGCTCGCTCGTCCCCGCGCGCGACTCGGCGCACCGAGGAGCAGGCGTCACGCCGCGCGCCGACGCGTACGCGCGCGACCTCCTGGTCGTCGCCAGGCCGCGGTGATCTCCACGGCCGCGCGCCCGCTTCGGCGGTACGATGGACCGCCGCGCGCGAGTCGATCGGAGTCGCGTCGCCACGAAACGACCTCACCATGCCGCACACGACCGCTCGCTCGCTCCGCTCCCGCGCCGCGCCGCTCCTCGCCGCCGCCGCGCTGACGATCCTCAACCAGGCCTGCAGCGCGAAGATCCAGGGCGAGGCGGTGCAGAGCGTCGAGCGCGTGGCGATCGTCGAGTACCAGGCGACGATCGAGCAGCCGTCCAAGAAGACGCCCTGGGCCGCGATCAAGGGCGCGATCGAGAACTCCGCCGAGGTCGCCGGCAACGAGGCCTACGACCTGTTCGCCGCCGGCCTGCAGGCGGAGTTCTCGTGGCAGGTCGTGCCGCGCGCCTCGCTGGTCGAGGACGCGGCCTACCGCAAGGTCTACGACAAGTACCAGGGCAAGGGCTTCGCCGGCTTCGTCAACGCGCTCGACGCCAACAACGTCGACTACCGCCCCGGCGGGATCCTCAAGGCCTACTCGAACTCGCAGCTCTCGGACGGCGAGCGCCAGGAGCTGATGGCGGCGCTCGGCGTCGACGCGCTCGTGACCTGCTACATGCAGATCAACGAGGCCGGAAAGCTCCGCGTCGGCCCCTACTCCGTGACCAAGTACCGCGCGACCGCGCAGTACCACCTGTTCGATAAGACCGGCAAGATCTGGGGCG
This sequence comes from Myxococcales bacterium, assembly GCA_020633295.1. GTDB lineage: Bacteria > Myxococcota_A > Polyangia > Nannocystales > Nannocystaceae > JACKDW01. The sequence continues at coordinate 396,516 of JACKDW010000004.1, forward strand.
ACCCCGGCGCGTCGGGCGAGTCGAGCGACGGCGTGCATCGACTCTCCTTGCCGATGGGACAGCAGGAGATGGGCGAGGGGGACGCCGAGAAGACCTCGTTCTTCCAGGCGCTCGCCGCCGCGCAGGAGCGCCTGTTCGAGCGCTTCTACGAGGCCACCGGGCTCACGCGGGCGCCCGCCGGCGAGCGCCCGCCGGCCGCGCCCGCCAGCGACGACGCGCCCGACGAGGAGTCCACACCCGACGTCGAGCCCGACGCCGAGCCCGACGCCGAGCCCGACGCCGGCGACGCGGAGCCCGGCGCGCTGCGCATCGCCTGGGTCCCGACCGTGCCGAGCGCGCCGCGATAGACAGCCCGCTCGATCGCGCAGGTCGAGAGCGCGCCCTCGCCGGCGCGCGCTCGCGACCTCACGCCCGCGCCCCGCGTCCCGCGACGGCGGGCGCCGCCGCCGCGAGCGACCCGCGCGGGGCGACGCCGTATACTGCCGCGGTCGCCGTGCACCTGGTGTCCCGCGCTCGCGCGCAGCTCCACGGGCTGCCCCAACGGACAGCGAGGAAGATCCGCCTGCTGCCCTCGCGGCTGCGCGCGCGGCTCGGGCGGGGCGGCGACGACGACGACAGCTTCGAGCTGCACCGAGTCACGCGCCACGGCGCCGCGATCGAGGCGACGCTGCGGGCGCTCGGCGAGCGCGTCGCAGACGCCACGTGGTCGCTCGCGTCGGTCGCCCACGCCCCGCCCGCGCTCGTGTTCACCGACGTCGGCGGCCGCTCGCTCGAGCTGCGCCTCCACGCCGACGAGCGTCGCGCCTACGCGCGCACGCGCTACTTCTCGCTGGTCTACCGCGGCCGCGGCGAGCTCGACGAGCCCGCGCGCGCGCTCCTCGATCGCGTCGTGGAGGCGGTGCGCGGGCTCGAGCTGCGCCGGGACGCGCGCGAGGCCCTGCGCCGGCCGGCGCTCACGCGCGTGCACTACTACCCCTCGCTGTGGCGCGCCGAGCTGCGCCCGTCGCTGGTCTGCAACCACCAGTGCGGCTTCTGCAACTCGGTCGATCGCGCCGGGACCGACAACACGTCGCAGGGCATCGACGACCTGCTCGCCAACCTCGAGCTGATCACCCGGCTGCCCGTGCTCAGCGTCGCCATCTCGGGCGGGGAGCCGACCCTGCAGCGGCGCCTGCCCGAGCTGATCGAGCGGCTCGCCGCCTGCGGCGTCAGCGTCGAGCTGCAGACCAACGGCATGGCGCTCGCGGAGCGCGAGTACACGACGCGGCTCGTCCGCGCCGGCCTGCGGACCGCGCTCATCTCCCTGCACTCCGCGCGACCCGAACGGAGCGACGACGCGATCACGCGGCTGCCTGGCGCCTGGTCGCGCACGGTCGCCGGGATCGACGAGGCCGTCCGCGCCGGGCTGCGCGTCGAGCTGAGCCACGTGATCCACCGGCACAACGCGGACGAGACGCGCGAGTACCTCGAGTTCGTCCGTCGCCGCTGGGGTCGCGCCGCGCTCGTGCGGCTCGCCTTCGTCGCGCCGACGGGCGACGCCAGGGCCCAGGCCGCAGCGTTCATCCCGCGGATCGAGGAGGTCGTGCCCCACCTCGTGCCCGCGCTCGCCTACGCCCGCCGCGCGCGCGTCCGCGTGCTCATGATCGCCTACTGCGGGATCCCGCCGTGCCTGATCCAGCCCGAGCACGGGGTCAGCGAGGTCGCGCGCGCGCGCGGCGACGTCACCTTCAGCGACGACCACCGCAAGCTCCCGGCGTGCGCCGGCTGCACCTACGAGCGCCGCTGCCCGGGCCTGTGGACGCGCTACCTCGAGCTGCACGGCGACCCGGGACTTCGGGCCATGACCTGAAGTTCAACTCACGACCGTCCGCGCCGCGGCGCTAGTCGACGCGGCGATCGCCACGGCACGCGCTCGCGGACGTGAAGACCGCGGCGACCGGCGAGTCCGCGTCGACGAACCACCGCCCGGCGACGGCGCGGTTGAGCGCGGGCAGGCGCGGCGTGTGGACGTCGGGCGGACAGGGCGTCGCGCAGTCGCGCGGCTTCATCGACGCCCCGTAGCCCGCCGACGCGCCCCTACCCCAGCCCATGTTCGCGGCGTGCCGGTGGGCCCAGAGCCCCGCGCAGCGGCTGCATCGCCGGGTCGTGCCGTCCGTGCAGCGCTCCTCGTAGTCGAGCTGACCGCGGCACTCGATCGTCAGCCGGTACTGGTAGCCGCCGTAGTAGACCGCGCTCGCGCTCGCCTCGCTCGCGAAGCGCTGGATCGAGTACGCCGAACCTGTGCCCCACCCCCCTGTCTCCTCCCAGCGACCTCGCGCGTCGCGGGTGAAGAGCTCGCCGTGGGGGCCCGACCACGAGATCCCGCTCGCGTCGATCTCGACCGACTCGAAGCGCACCGTCTTCTCGTCCCCGCGCACCTCGACGTCGACGCGCGCGCGCCCGTGGAAGCCGTCCTCGTCCCACGCGCCCCGCACGGGGTAGCATCGCTCGCCGGAGCTCCGCACCCAGAGCGTGGTGCGACCGGCGGCGCGTCGGCGGAACGCGCCGAAGGGGTCCTCGTCCTCGCCGCGCTCGTGACCCGCGAGCGCCGGCATCACCGAGACAGCCCAGGCCCAGCGCTCCGCGGGCTCCATGGCGGTCACCTCCGCGAGGAGGCGCTCGGCCTCCGTCGGCTCCGGCGCCTCGGCCTCCGTCGGCGGCGCCCCGCCCGACTTCGCCGCGCTCGCCGGCGCCGCGTCGCTCGCTTGCGCTGTCTCGCTCGCCCGCTCCGCCTCGCTCGCCCGCTCCGCCTCGCTCGCCGACGCGGGCTCGCCCGCCGGCTCGGCCTCCCGCGTCGGCGTTGACGGCTCCGCGGCGCGCTCGGGCGACGGCTCGACGACCGGCGCGCGCTCGGGCGGGTTCGCGCACGACAGCGTCAGCGCGCCCGCGAGCATGACCCGACCCCGTGACCCCATCACGCGAGAGACGCGCCGGCGCCCGCGATCATTCGCGACTCGCTCGATCGGCGCGCGGCGTCTCGCGCCGCTCATCGCGTTCGGTAGAGCTGCCCCATGAGCAAGCCGCCGCGCTGCGCCGTCTCGAGCGCGCGCGCCAGCTCGGCGCTCGGCCGCAGCAGCAGCCCGACCTCGGCGAGCTGACCGCGGCACACCTCGATGTTGTGCGAGAGCCCGAGCCGCACCGCGACGCGGTCCCCCGCGCGATGGTGAAACGCGAAGTTCTCGAGCCGATCGGAGTCGGGCAGGAAGTAGCTGCGCGAGCAGTCGCCCGAGTCGCCCTCGCGCACGCCCTGAACGAAGGAGTCGGCGGCGAGCGCCGCGTCGATCTCCGCGCGCGGGAACAGCTCGTGCAACCGCGCCGGCGCTCCCGTGGACAGCCGCAGGGTCCGAAACGAGTCCCAGGCGAAGGGGTGGGCGCCGCCGCAGTAGCCCCCGACCACCACGCGATACGACACGACGCCGTCGACGACCGAGAGGATGTCACCGGTCAACATGTACTCGTAGCTGTCCGCGAGCGACGGGTCCACGCCCGGCTCGGGGACGCACTCGCGCGCTTCATGGGCCTCGCTGTAGATCTCGACGCGCGCGCCGGTCTCGCGATGGATCGCGACCGCCTCCCTGCGCGTGTGCTCGATGCGCCAGGCGTCGGCGGTGATCGTCTGCATCGGACCCGCCTCCCCCTCCGCAGCGGGCTCCGAGGGCCGCGCGCGCTCGGGCGCGGCGACGCCCTCGCCGCGCGCGGCGGCGCCTTCGTCGTGCGCGGCGGCGCGCTTCGTCGTGCGCCGGCGCCGGCGGGGCTTGCTCGCCCGGTGTCTCGGGAAGATCCGCGGGCGACTCGAGCGGCTCCGGAGGCTGCGCGCCCCCGTCACACGCCGCCGCGATCACCACAGACAGCAGAATCCAGCGCGCGCGCAGGGTCCAAGGCGGCATCGGTCGCATCCTACGCTCGAGACGCGGGGGCGCGCGCGCTGATTCCACGCCCGCGCCGCCCGCTCCGCACGGTTCACGGCGCGCGACCGCGCGTCCCGAGCTCGACTCACGGCGCCTCGGGTCGCGCCGCTCCGGGTCGCGCAGGTCGCTGCCGATCGAGCTCCTCGCCCACCGACTCGAGCATGTCCGAGTACGGATCGTCCTGGCGGTCGACGACCTCGTGGACCAAGCACTGGGTCCAGCTCCAGCTCGTCGGCGGGTCGAAGGGGTTCGGCGCCGAGACGTCGTCGCGCCCCTCGGCGACCTCGGTGATGAGGTAGGCCGTGATCGCCACCGTGTACTCGCCCGGGTGCAGCGCGCCCGTGCAGCTCCCCTCGCTGCGCCCTCCTCCCCCGTAGTCGATCGAGTAGCGCCCGGCCGGCAGCCCGCGCAGCTCGAAGCGCCCGTCGACCGCAGCGATCGTGATGTCGCGCTCGAGGCAGGGACAGCGCAGCACCACGCGCTCCCCGAGCGCGCCCCGCAGCGTGACGACGCCCGCGTCACCGTAGACCGCGCGAAGGTCGATCGGCTCCGCGCCCTCGAGGCGCAGGTAGCAGCCGCTGGCGAACGCGGCGCAGACCAGCGCGGCGCAGGCGAAGCGCGTCCGCCCGCCCCCTCTCCCCCCGCGCCCTCGCCCGCGTCGCGTCACCGTGACGGATTCTCTCGCAACCGCGCCGCAGATGCAGCGAGACGCCGCGTGTCCACCTCCGCCGCGCGGATTCGCGCGCGACGCCGCGCGTCTCGAGCGCGCCGCGGCTTCCCAAAGAGATGTCCCTTTGGTCATCTACAATCGCGGGGATGCGGCGCGCGCCGATCCTGCTGCCGCCGCTGCGAGCAGCGAGCGATCGCCGAGCTGCTCGGGACGATCGATCGCCGCATCGCGATCGAGCGGCGCGTGAACGTGCCCGACGCGACCTCCCGCGACGTCCACGCGCCCGCGCCGGGGGTCTGACCGCGCCGTCGCGCCGCCCGCGACGCGTGTAGCTGCAACGATCACCCGCTATCATCGCGCGATGCGAACCCTCGCGCGCACCGGTCCCCTCGCGCTCGCGCTCACCCTCGCCGGGGCCGCCCCGGCCGGCGCGGTCGAGCTCGAGCTGATCACCGAGTCCTCGCCGCACCCCGGCATCACGCTGCAGTCGTACCGGGCCAGCGACCCCGGCGCGGACGTCTGGGTCACGCGCGTGGACCTGTGCGCGCCGGGCGTCGAGCTCCGCTCGACGCGTGCGCCCTCGTCGCTGCAGAGCGCCAAGAGCTGGGCCCAGGACAACGCGCTGCACGCCGCGGTCAACGGCGACTTCTACAAGACCGGCCCCATCCGCGTGTACGGCCGCGCCATCGGCGAGGGCGTCCCCTGGCCGATCGAGCAGACCGGCGTCGACCCGGACTACGCGTCCGAGTGGTACTACAAGAAGTACGGCTACCTCGCGTTCGGGCACGACCGCGTGGACTACCACCACTCCAAGTGGGTCACGCAGCACCCCGAGCTGTTCACGCTCGACGGCGGCTGGGCGGGCGAGACCGTCGCCGCCGAGCCGCCCCGCGGCACGCTCGCGCTCGTCAGCGGGTTCTCGCAGCTCGTCGTCGAGGGCGACGTGATCACCTGCGTCACGCCGACCGACGACAGCTGCTTCCCCGATCGCAGTGACATGCGTCAGCGTCACCCGCGGACCGCGATGGGGCTGACCGAGGATCGCGAGACGCTGCTGCTCGCGGTCGTCGACGGGCGCACGCCGCAGAACAGCGGCATGTACGGGGCCGAGCTCGCCGCGCTCATGGGCCAGCTCGGCGCCCACGTGGCCTTCAACCTCGACGGCGGCGGCTCGAGCCAGATGTGGGTCGCGGGCGAGGGCACCGTCAACGACGCCGACGGCAACAACAACGGCAACGGGGTGCGCGCGGTCGCCAATCACCTCGGCGTCTACGCGGGCGGCGAGGGGCGCCCGGCGCACTGCGTCAGCGCCGAGCCGTGCCAGCTGATCCCGCCGCCCGGCGCCACGCTCGACGACCTCGGCCCCTGCTTCGGCGCCTACGGCCCGCCGGAGTACTGGCGCGCCGAGCCGGTCGGCTTCGACGAGCACCTGCGCTGGACCAACGCGTTTCAGTCGCCGCTGCAGAGCAACTGGGCCTGGTGGCGGCTCGAGTTCGCGGAGGCCGGCGACTACGCGCTCGAGTACCTCGCCGACCCGGACTTCTCGGTCCACGACGCCGTGACCTACGTGGTCGTCGCCGACGACGTCGAGGAGCTGATCGTCGAGGATCAGGGCGCGGCGAGCGACTGGCGCGCGCTGGGCACCTTTCACTTCGCGGCGGGCGGCGACCAGTACGTCGCCGTGCTCGACAACAACGCCGGGCCCGTCGCCGCCGATCAACACATCACCGCCGACGCCGTGCGCGTGACCCGGGTGGGCTCGTACTGCGGCGACCACGTGTGCGACCCGGGCGAGTCGTGCAGCAGCTGCGCCGCCGACTGCCCGCCGCTCGAGGAGCTGCCGGGTAACGGGCTCGACGACGACTGCGACGGCGACGTCGACGAGCCGCCAGACGCGTCCACGAGCGACAGCGACACGAGCGACACAGACGACTCGGACAGCTCGGGCGGATCCGACAGCGACGGAGCGACCTCCGCGCCCGCGACGGACGCGGGCGGCGAGACGGGCGACGCCTCGGCGAGCGCTGGGTCGGGCAGCGACTCCGACGCGGGCGGCGAGCTCGACGAGCCGGGCGGCGCTTGCAGCTGTCGCGCCGACGGCGGTCAGGCCGGCGGCGTCGCGCCGCTGCTGCTCGCGATCGCGGCCTGGCCCAGGCGACGTCGACGCCCGAGCCCACGTCGCGCGCGGCGCTCGTAGCTCAGCTCGACGCGCGCGCGCGTCGGCGCGTGCCGGCGACGAGCAGCACCAGCGCCAGCGCCAGCGCGCCCTCCCCGGTCGTGTCGCCGATCGAGCAGCCCTTCTTGGGCTCGACCTCGGGCGGCGCCTCGTCGGCGGCGTCCTCGGGCGGGGCGGACTCCTCGGCTTCGGGCTCAGGCTCGGGCTCGGGCTCGGGCTCGGGCTCGGCGGCCTCCTCCGGCGGCAGCAGCTTCAGCTCGCCCTTGGCCACGAGCTTGTCCTTGCCCTTCGGCGCGATCAGGACCTTGACCTCGTAGCTCGTGTCGGCCTTGAAGCCGCCGACGCCCTCGAGGCGCATGGTGAGCGCCGCCGTGGTCCCGCCCTGGAAGGTCTGATCCTCGTTGCGCCACACGAGCTGCGGCTTGTCGTCGACCATCTCGTGGAACTCGATGTAGATCGGCGTCTGCGGCGTCTTCTTGTCGAACTTGACCCAGACGTGGAGATCCCACGAGTTGTCGCCCGCGGTCTGACGAAGCTCGCTGATCGCCGCGGACGCGCCGGCCTCGGTCAGCGCGCCGGCGTCGTCGACCTCGAGGGTGTCGGCGCCGAATTTGACGTCGCCCGCGAGCGCGACGGCGCTGGTCAGCGTCGCGGTCGTGAACGCGAGGGCGAGGGCGAGCCGCCGGAGCGGCGAGGCGGGTGAGTGAGCGCGCATGGAGCCTCCTGGTGGGAAATCGCCGCCACGGTACCAAAATGTTTGAAGAGACATACTTCCTAACCCCGTTCACGGGCGCGGGCGCGCGCGCTCTCCCTGCGCGCGTGGTCCCGCGCTCGATCGCGTGCGCCTCGCGTCGACCGGGAGGCCGGGAGGCTCGGCTCGCCCGCGCCGCGCTCTCGAGGTCGCGGTCGTCGGCGACGGACGCGGCGCGTCGCCGCCTCCGCGCGACGGCCCGCGACGCTCCCATCGCGCGCGCGGCCCGTGTGCTCCGTCCGAGAACGCGAAATTCTCCGCGTCCCCGCGCGTACCGAGCTCGCTTATCATCGGCCCCCGGAGCAACCAATGAGACGCAGAAGCCGCCGCGCGCTCGCGCTTACCTGTACGATCGGACTCATCGCTTCCGCGCGCCCGAGCGACGCGCGCGCCTGCGGGGCGATGGTGTTCCCCGACCACGTCGAGCGCGTGGGCGGCATGAGCCGCCAGGAGCTGCTCGTCGACTTCCAGGAGTCGAGCACGGTGCTGACGGTGTCGGCCGGCTTCGTCGACGCCAGCGGCGAGCTCGCGTTCCTGCTGCCGCTCGCGTCGCTCCCCGACCCCATCGTCGACGGGGATCCCGAGCTGTTCGCCGCGCTCGACGGCCGCATGGCGCCGCGGATCTACATCTCGGATCCCGACGAGGACTCGAGCGGCGGCGGCGGCATCGGCTGCGCGAAGGCGGGCGCGCTCGACGGCGGCGGCGGCGATCGGGGCAACGGCGCCGGCGAGGTGCTCGTGCTCGATCGCGGCGAGACCGACACGTACACCTACGTGATCGTCGGCGGCGACAGCGAGATGACGATCGTCGAGTGGCTCGGCGACAACGGCTTCGCGCTGCCCGCGGACTTCGCCGCGGCGATCGACAGCTACGCGGCCGACGGGTGGTACTTCCTCGCCGCCAAGGTCAAGCCCGACGCGGCGAGCGGCGCGCTGGCCCCCCTCGAGCTGAGCTTCCCGGCGGCGCCGCCCGAGACCTTCTCGATCCCGCTGGGCGTCGCGGCGTACTCGCTGCCCGCCGGCGAGGACCTCGACGTGACGCTCTACGTCAACGCGGCCGGCGGGATGCAGCCGGCGAGCGCCGAGGTGACGAGCGTCGACGCCAACGCGCTCGTCGCCGTGACCGCGAGCGAGAGCAATTACAAGGAGCTGTTCGCCGAGGCCGCGGCCGGCGGCGCGTGGGTCCGCGAGTTCAACTTCGCCGGCGCGTACTACAGCGAGGACGAGCTCTCGAGCGCCCTCACGCTCGAGCAGGACGCGCTGCTGCAGGCGCTGGCCGGCGACAGCCGCAGCCTCACCCGCTACCGCGCGTCGCTGGCGAGCGCCGAGCTCCGCGACGTGACCTTCGCGCCAGCCGCGGACAACAGCGCGCTCGACTCGACCTACTGGCTCGAGGCGCCCGCCGAGGACGAGGAGGGCTGCCGCGTGACGGAGGTGCGGGGCGCCTCGCTGCTGGCGCTGCTGCTCGTGCTCGCGTGGCCGCGCCGGCGAAGGCGGTCCTGAGCCGCACGCCGCCGCGCGGGCCTTGGGAGACCCGCTACGGCCGCTACGGCCGCTCGAGCCGCGCGACGCCGAGTCGGAGCTGACGCGTCCTCGGGCGCCGCTCGCGAGCGTCGCTGGGCCGCCGCGCGCCGAGCCGGTCGTCGAGGTTCAGGCGAGGCCCGCCGAGCGCGACCTGTCCACGGCCTCCCTGCGACCGACCCTCCGGCGGCACGAGGGCGTTCGCCTCCTCGACGTCGCGGCCGCCGACGGCGTGGGCTCGCGCGGCATCTTTGACCCGACGCCGTGGCAGCGCGACGACGAGCAGCTCGGCGCGCACCTGTCGGAGACCTACGGATCGACTCGCAGGCCCAGGCCCTGTGGTCAGGCCGACGCGAGACGAGTCGCGGGCGCACGAAAACAGCCCTCGCGCACGCTGACTGCGGAGACATGCGCGAAGTCGACCACGTCGAGCTCGGGACGCGTCGACCCGCGATGAGCAATCCGTGATCGCGGCGGCCGAGGCCGTGATCCTGATGATTTCTTCGCTACGCTGCTCGGGCGGCTGCACGCCGCGGTGAGAGACATGACGCCGTCGTCCATCCGCCCCCTGGTCGCGAGTGTGACGCTCGCGCTCGCGGGCGCGTGCGCGGCCAAGGAGTCGGCGCGCTCGCGCGGCGCGGTCCCGGACGCGACCCCGGCGCAGCGCGGCGACCCGCCCCTGGCGAAACGCGTCGAGCCGCCGGCGCCCGACTCGAGCGAGCCCCCGGACGACGAACGCCTGAGCGATGACACCCTGGCCGTCGACCTCGAGGTGTCGCCGCTCACGCTGACGCCCGCGCTCCTGCGCGACGGGCCGCTTCACCTCATGCCGCGCAGCGGCGGCGCGTCGCTGGTCGTCGACGGCGACCCGAGACCGCTCACGCTCGACGTCGACGCGCTCGCGCGCGGTCACAGCGACGCCTCCGCGATCCGCCGGGCCGACACCGACGAGTTCATTCCGATCGCGCTCGCCGAGTTCCCGGACGGCGGCGCCTTGCTCTCGTCGCTGCTTCGGCTCCCCCGCACCGGCGCCCACGACGAGGTCGTCTACCGGCGACTCGACGGCCGCTGGCGCGAGCAGCCCCAAAGCGACCCGACGGTGGTCGAGCACTACCTATCCTTCGTCGCGCGCGACGGCGCCGTCTTCGGCCTCCGCTTCGTCTCGGCGCGCCAGGAGACCCCGGGCGGCGACGCGACGGCGGGCGACGCGGCCCGCGAGCCGCGGGTGAAGCAGCCGCGCGGCTTCGCGCGGGTCGCCGGGGCCACGACCGCGAAGACGCCGGAGGTCCCGCCCGAGTGGCTGCTGCTGTCGGCGGTGTCGAGCGACGACGGGACCATCCACGGGATCGGGCGGCCGCACGAGACGAGCGGCGAGCGCCAGCATCCGGCGGGGTCGTGGCGCATTTTTGAGTGGCCAAATGGACAGGTCGATCCCGTGTTGAGCCCGCTGCCTGGCGCCCGCGACGACGAGGAATTCAACTGGGCCTCGCTCTCCCATGGCGGCGGCTCGCCGCTCCTCTTCGGCAGCGGCGGCTACCTCGCGGAGCTCGGCGAGCACGGCTGGCGTCGGGTGGACGTGCCGCGGCTCAACGAGCGCGAGCGCGGGAGCATCACCGCCGGGTTGAGGACGCCCGCGGGGGATCTGTGGATCGCGCTCGCCCGTCGCGGCGACGAGGCGCTGCTCCACCGCCCGCCCGGCGCGGATTGGACCCGCGTGCAGCTCCCCGAGCTGACCGACGAGTCACCCCGCTGGAGCTACGCCGACCCAGGCTGGATCGAGATCGTGGTCGGCGCCGACGCGCCGCGGGTCGACGCGATCGCGTGGGCGAACGGGCGCGTTTGGATCGCGCTCGATTACGGGCTCATGCACGACCTGTGGGATAACTTCGTGGGGCTTCAGCGCGAGGCGCTCGTCGTCACGGGTCCTCTCACGCGCGCGCCGCTCGTGTTGCCGCCGCTCGACGAGCGCTGGTACAAGCGCGCCCTCGCCACGCGCCCTGGGCGTGCGTGCGAGCTGCGCTCGGTCGTCCTCGGTCGCCATGACCAGGAGGCCATATTGACCAAGCGGAGCCGCGCCGGGCTGCTCGCGCTGGTCGAGGAGCTCGATGGCTACCCGATCCTGGTCTACATCGGCGCGCGTTCGGGACGACGCGAGCTCGTGCTGCAGTTCTCGAGCAACTCGCCCGAGACGACTCGAGCGGTCATGCGCCGGCTTCGCGCGCTGTTCGGGCAGAGCCTGACCAGCGACTGTCGCCCCCGCAGGTTCGTCCGGGTCGTGGCGAAGATCGGCGCCCCGGTCTGAGAGCTCCCCGATCCGGGTGGCGATGAACGGGCGCCCGAACGCGAGCAGCTCGGCTCGACCCGCAGCGAGCTCGGCGTCCCCGCGGTCGAGGTCGTATCCGCCCGCGAGGATGAGCGCGCCCGCGAACGCCTCGCGGATCCGGTCCTTCACGATCGCGGGAGCGGGCGGCATGCCCATCGACGAGGGGTCGACGACGTGCGTGTAGGCGAGCCCCAGCGCTGACAGCTCGCTGGCGAGTCGCTCGTGGAGCTGCACCGCGTCATCGTCATCGGAGCGGAGCCCGCCGCCGCTGCTGAACGGCGACACGCGGATGAGGTGACGCTCGCAGCGCCAGCGCCCGGTAGACCCGATCGCGCGCGGTCGATGTCGCGGAGTGCGAAGTACGCTGCGCGCCTCGTTCGTGGGGTCATGAGCCCCAGGTGGGGGCTGGCGGACGCAGTCGCTTCGATCCGCGCCGAGCGGCCGCGCGAGCTCGCCGAAACGGCGTTGCGTTGGCCGCTCAGCGCGCGATGCTGGATCATGACATGTTCATATACCCATGTCTTATTAGACATACAAATGAACAGCGCCAGAGTAGACTGTCGTGAACTCAGGGGAGTTTTCATGCGAAGAAACCCAAACACCTCGCTGACGCTGCTGCTCGCGGCGCTCGGCCTCTCACTCTCATCGGGCTGCGGCGACTCGACGGCCGGCACGGACTCGAGCACGGACTCGGACTCGGACTCGGACTCGACCGACGGCACCACCGAGGACCCCTCCGCCGGTCCGACCGGTGACGGCGACGGCGACGGCGACGGCGACGGCGACGGCGACGGCGACGGCGACGGCGACGGCGATGGCGACGGCGACGGCGACGGCGACGGCGACGGCGACGGCGACGGCGACGGCGACGGCGACGGCGACGGTGATGGAGACGGCGACGGCGACGGCGACGGCGACGCGGACTCGCTGTGTCTGCGCCTCGGCGAGATGGACGGCATCAACCAGCTCCACACCGACTTCGTCGGCAAGGTGCTCAACGATCAGCGGATCAACGCGTACTTCCTCAACGACACGGTCGACGGCGCGAACCTCATCGGCTGCCTCGACAAGCAGGTCGGCGAGGCCGCGGCCTGCCCGGACGTCGTGTACGACTGCCTCGACATGCTCACGGCGCACGCGGGCATGGGCATCTCGGCCGCCGACTTCGGTGATCTCGCCGAGGACTACTCGCTCGCGCTCGACGATCACCAGGCCGGCCCGGCGCCCAGCCTGACCGATCAGGACAAGATGGACATCATCGGCATCCTCGCCAGCATGGCGCCAGACATCGTCGAGGATCCCAACAACGACGTCTCCGTGTACCAGCGCGTCGGCCGCAAGCCCGCGATCCAGACGGTCGTCGGCGCGCCGGGCGAGGCTGACTCGTTCGTCGACACGGTGGCCAACGACGTGGAGGTCAACGGCTTCTTCGGCGGCGCGGACTTCGTGCGCCTCAACACCTGCCTCACCCGTCAGCTCTCGAGCATCGAGGGCCCCGCGCTCTACGGCGCGGAGGTCGACTCGCCCGGGCCGGGCGTCGACGAGGGCGTGGCCATCGACAACAAGTGCCTGGACATGCTCACGGTCCACCAGGGCATCGTCGACGACATGGACTCGCTGATCACGATCGACGACTTTAACGCGCTCGTCGTCGACTTCGTGACCGCGATGACGACCGCGGGCGTGCCCCCGGCGGACATCCAGATCTACGCCGACGTGCTCGGGCCCATGTGCGAGCTGATCGTCAACGACCACCCCAACGACTGCCCGGGCAACAACGAGCTGGAGGTGCAGGAGAACCTCGCCGTCGGCATCGCGCCGATCCCCGACGCGCCGTACACCGGCAGCATCGACGAGATGGCGTGCGTGGAGTTCGACTTCGCCGACACCGGCCTCAACTTCGTCAACGACGTGGACGTCGAGATCGGGCTCAACAACAACTGGGTCGGTGACCTGATCATCAAGCTCGAGAGCCCCGACGGCACGATCACGACGCTGCTGAGCCGCCCCGGCACGATGGAGGCCGCGGACGACGGTTCGGGCTGCGGCCAGGACAGCTCCGACCTGATCGCGAGCTCACCGATCACGTTCACCGACGGCGGGGCCAAGGACGCGGAGCTGATGGGCAACACCCTCGGCTCCACCCAGAAGGTGTGCCAGGACGACATGGAGTGCGAGTACAACCCGAACGCCGGCGCGGCGGTCCCGGGGACGCTCGGCGACCTGGTCGGCGCGGACGTGGTGGGCACATGGCGCGTGTGCGTCGCCGACGGCTGCGGCGCGAACGGCAGCTACGACACCGTGTCCCTGAGCATCGAGCGCGTGAAGCTCGATCCGATGCCGTAGCGCGAGCGACCACGGGCGCGACGCCGCGGGACCTCCGGGTCGCGCGGCGTCGTCGCGATCGCGGCGCTCCGTCGCCGATCCCTCGCCGCCGGCGCGCGCGCTCAGGCCTCGGGCGCCGGGTCGCGGTTGTTGTGGATCAGCGGGCCGTCCTCGGGCGTCTCGAGCCGCAGGCGGTGCTTGCTCTCGTCGCGCGCGGCCTTGACCCAGCCCTCCTCGATCAGCACCTCGAGCGCCGTGTAGGCCTGGGCGATGATGCGCGGGACCTCGCGCGCGCCGAAGCGCCGCGCGAGCACGCTCGAGAGCGCCTGGATCAGCGGCACGAGGTCGCGGAAGCGGCCCAGGTGCTGCACGACCAGGCCGATCATCCCCGACAGCACGAGCGTGCGGCCGCCCCGGCGGAAGCTGTCGACGGCGACGATCGTGCCCTGCCGGAACACCGGGACCTTGATCCGCTCGGCGCCCGCGAGGTCGAGCTGGAACACGTTGTACTCGGACAGCCGCCACTCGGCGGGCTCGGCCGTGAAGCGCTGCGTGACCTGCTTGACCGCCTGCAGGTCGAGGCCGCCGAGCCCGATGAAGCCGATCGCCTCGCTGGTGAAGCCGCCGCGCGCGAGCCAGTCCCAGGCCTGCTCGGCGGTCAGCGTGAGCCCGGCGTCCCGCGCGATGCTCTGACAGTGCTCCTGGAGGTCTGAGAACTGCGCGTTCGCGGCGTACCAGAAGTCGGCGAAGCGGATGTGCTGCTCGATCCGCGCGCGCTGGTTGCGGTCGTAGTGGCGCTTGAGCCAGGTCTCCTCGTGCGCGCCGGCCTCGAGCGCGAGGATCGTGTAGGCGGCCTCGCGCGCGCTCGAGTGCGCGAGCGCCATGCCGGCCGCGAGGATCGGGTCGGCGAAGCCGATCGACTCGCCGACGAGGAACCAGTTCTCGCCGACGGCGCGCGCCGACAAGAACGACCAGTCGGTCGTCGTCTCGACGGCCCCGCGCGCGGTCGCGCCCTTGATCAGCGCGCCGATCCGCGCGTCGCTGGCGAGGCTCTCGCGGTAGAGCTCGGCCGCCGGGATCCCCCGCGCGCGGTAGTACTCGGCGGGGCAGATCAGCCCGATGCTCGTGCGCGTCGGCCCGAGCGGGATAAACCAGATCCAGCCGTGCTTCAGGCTCATCACCTGCACGCGCGTGCCCCCCACGCCGAGCTCGACGGCCCAGCTCGCGTTCTCCCAGTAGTCCCAGATCGCGATGTTCTTGAGCCGCGTCGGCACGTCGACCGCGATCCCGAGCGCGCGCCTCAGGACGCCGACGTGACCCGACGCGTCGATGTAGTAGCGCGCGCGCAGAACCGTCCTATCGGACAGGTGGAGGGCCTCGATCGCGTCGCCGGCAGCGTCGACGCCCGTGACCGCGACGCCCTGACGCACCTCGCAGCCGAGCGCCTCCGCGTGGTCGAGCAGGATCTCGTCGTAGCGGGCGCGCTCGACCTGGAACGCGGTCTGCGTGCGCTGGCCCGCGAACTTCGCGGGCCGCGCCTGCTCCTGAAAGTTCGGCACGAAGTCGAAGTCCCACAGCTGGTCGTCACGACCCCAGCGGTAGGTCGCGCCGATCTTGATGGGGAAGCCGGCGGCCTCGACCTTGTCCCAGCAGCCCATCTCGTCGAGGATCGCGCCGATGGTCGAGAGCTGGCTCTCGCCCACGTGATCCCGGGGGAAGCGCTCGCGCTCGACGACGCGCACGCGCAGCCCGGGGTTGTACTTCCGCAGCAGCGCGCCGGCGGTCGAGCCGGCCGGGCCCCCGCCGACGATCGCCACGTCGACGCGCTCCTCGGATCGGGTGGGCTCGCGCACCGTGCGATGCTACGCGACGCCGGCGCGCGGAGCGAGCCGGCGCGGCCCGCCGCTCCCACGCTGCGCCTGTACTCCGATATTGTCCGTGATTGTCCGCGCGATCTCGACCGCGCGCGGGCTGCTGCCGTCTCCGTGATGACCCGCTCGCGCTCGCCGTCTACGGATCGACGCCGATGAGCAGCGGGACCGCGCCGACGCTCTGGTTGATCCACGTGTTGCGATCGCCGGAGTCGATGACCACGCGGTGCTCGGGCTTCCCCCAGCGCGACACCGCCGCCTCGTACAGCCAGCGGTTCGTCGTCAGGTCGCCCTCCTGCTGCGGCTCGGGCGAGACCTTGTCGCCGAGGATGAAGCCCGCGTAGCGATCGTAGGCGAGCTCCATGCCGCCGCCGTCGTCGCCCGTGTAGCTCCAGACGCCGTCGGGCGGCGGCTGGTGGTGGACCTCGGCCACGCGCGCGACCAGCATCATCGCCCACAGGTGGAAGAACGAGTAGCCGATCGGCGGGTCGCGCAGGATCTTCTCCTCGTACATGCGGCCGTCCGGCTCGATCGCCCAGTCGATCACGGACCGAATCGACGAGGGGTTCTGGTAGGCGCCCTCGTAGCTGTCGGTCCAGCTGCCGCCGTCGAGCACGTAGGCCGCGAGCTCGTCGTCGCCGAGCGCGGTCGCCCCCGCGATCAGGCCGGCGAGCGCCCACGAGAGGTGGTTGTCGGATCGATAGCGCTCGTAGGAGCTCGAGTTCGGGTGCGCGTCGGCCCACTTGGTCCAGGCGTTGAACCCCGAGTTCACGGCCTCGGTCAGCGCGAGCAGCCAGGCGCGCAGCGCCGCGTCGTCCTCGGGCGCGAGCGCGTAGCCGTTGCGCGTCAGCAGCAGGTACGCGTCGGACACGTTGATCAGCCCGTAGGCCTGCCAGATGGTGTCGAGCGCGAAGTTCCACGGGCGATCGCTGCAGAAGTCGTTGGTCTGATCGTCGAGCGTCGCGGCCGCGAAGTCGACGCCGAGATCGTGGAGGTTGACGATGGTCTGCTCCTGCGACCAGGTGAGCATGAGCGCGACCGCCTTGTCGGCCGCGGCGACGTCGTCCGAGAGCGCGTAGTGAAGCGCGAGCGTGCGGATCGGGTCGCTCTCGTCTTCGAACTTGCCGGCGGCCTCCGAGAGCGTGTCGTCGACGTCGTCCGCCGGCTCGCACCAGCCGAAGCGGATCTGCGTCACGTCGTCCATGTGGAAGGGGTCGGCGATCAGGGACATCGCCGTCTGCGCGCGCCCGGCGACGAGCGAGGCCTGCGTCGCGAACAGCCCGTCGGCGTCGGTGATCCGGTCGCGCGCGCGCAGCAGCTCATCGCGGGTGAGGAACAGCCCCGCGGGCTCGAGCTCGCCGTCGCCGTCACCGTCGCCGTCGCCGTCACCGTCGCCGTCGCCGTCTCCGTCGCCGTCGCCGTCTCCATCACCGTCGCCGTCACCGTCGCCGTCGCCGGGCGTCGTCGTCGCGTCGGTCTGGCTGCCCGCCGAGGGATCGTCGCTCGTCGCGGTCGGCTGCGCGTCGGATCCTGCGGTCGCCTCGCCCGTCTCGGTCGCGTCGCTCGTCGCCGCGTCATCGCCCGAGCAGGCCGCGATCGCGAGGATCAGCGTCCCGAGTTTGATAACCGTCGTTCTCATCGCCCGTCCCGCTCCCCCGCGCGCCGACACACACCCGCCGCGCCGGCGTATTGTGTCACAAGAGACATCTCGGCGGGGGCGCGAGCGCGCGGCGACGCGTCGGCCCGCGCGAGATCAGGTACGCTCGCCCCCAGCTCGAGGTTGCTCATGCGTGTCCCCAGCTTCGCCCCCGACCAGCAGCGCCGCATCCTGCAGGCCTCCGCGGCCATCCTGACCGAGGAGGGCGCGCGCCCCCTGAGCCCGACCGGCGCCGCGACGCTCGCCGCCCTGCAGCGCTACGTCTTCCGCGCCGGCGCGCCGGTCGAAGAGGTCCTGGCGGTCATCCCCGACGGGCTCGACGCCTGCTTCGTCGACGAGGACCAGCGGCAGCTCGGCGACACGCTGCTCACCGTGCTGCCGCTGATCGACGAGGTGCCGCTGCCCGCGAAGGTCGCGGTCTCGGAGCGCGCGCTCGCGGCGGCCGGGCTGCCCGGGCGCTCGCGCGACATGGTCCGGCACTTCACCGAGAACAAGCGCGCGCGGGTGCGGCTCGACGTCGTCCGCGCGGTGTTCGGCGATCGCTACCGGGTGGGCCTGCTCGAGGCGCTGCGGATCTCGCTCAAGGCCGCCGTCGGCGCGGCCGATCCCGCGGTCCGGGCCCGCTACGCGCCGCTGCGCGAGCTCCCGGCGGAGACCTTCGGGCGCGAGCTCGTGCGCTACTGGGACGACAACCAATTCGGCCTGCCCGGGGACAAGGGCGCGATGCCGGAGTTTCTCGCGGCCTCCCACGACGCGCGGCACGTGCTCTTCAACTGGGACACCACCATCCGCGGCGAGTGGGGGATCGGGCTCAACGAGTCGGGCAACATGGAGCCGGTGCTGCAGTCCTTCGTCGTCGCGAGCTTTATCAACTGTCAGTCGGGCCTGCGCATCGCGCCGGAGTCGCCGGCGTTCCTCGGCACCTACGACCCCGACCAGTTCTTCCGCGAGCTCGAGCGCGGCGCCGCGGCGGCGCCCGGGCTCGTCGAGCCCGACTGGGACTTCCACCCGCTGCTCACCCAGCCGCTCGAGCAGGTCCGCGCGGCGCTGGCGATCAAGCCCGGGGGCAACGTCGCGCCCGGCGGGCCCTGGTGCGGCCCCGACGGACCCCCGGCCGCGCGCGATCAGCCGCTGCACCAGGCGACCGTGCTCAAGGAGACCGGCGGCGGGCTGGTCGCGCTGCGGATCTCGGGCGCGCTCACGCGCGAGGACCTCGCGTTCTTCCGCGAGCTCATCGAGCTCGCGGCCGCGCAGCACGAGCGACTCGACCTGCTGATCGAGCTGCAGCGCTTCTCGGGCTGGGCGTCTCCGCGGAGCCTGCTCGACGACGTCCGGCTGTTCACGAGGTACGCGCGCAAGCTCCGGCGCCTCGCCGTGCTGGGCGACGCGGGCTGGCAGCGCTGGCTGATCACGCTCGACCGCCCGTTCGCGGCGCTGCTCGGGATCGACGAGCGATACTTCCCGCTCACCGAGCGCGACGCGGCGCTGGCGTTCTGTCGCGGCGACACGCCCGCGTAGCCGCGCGCCCGCGCGGATCCGCGGACGCGCACGAACGCGCCCCCGCGGGCGCCGTATACTCGGGCGCCGAACCAGGAGCGTCCATGGATCTCGACCAATTGCTCACCGCCCTCCACGGCGCGCGCGACCTGCTCGCGGCGCGCGGGCGCGAGGCGAGCTGCGCCCGCTGTGAGCTGCAAAACCCCCCGTCCGCGATGTACTGCGCCGGCTGCGGCCACCGCATGCGCTTCCCCTGCCCCGGCTGCAAGGCGCTGTGCAACGACGGCGAGCGTCACTGTCGCGCGTGCGGCTGGGCGCTGACCGACGCGGTCACGCAGGGCGCCCTCGAGGATCTCGCCGAGCGAGACGAGCGCCGCGCCTCGGATCCGCTGCTGCTGTTCCGCGACCTCCAGCGCGTCGGCTCGCGCCGCAGCGCCAAGTACCGGGCGCGCCGCAAGCAGGGCGGCGCGCGCCGCTTCCTCAAGGAGGGCACGAGCAAGCAGGCGCGCGAGCTGCTGCTCAACGAGTCCCGCGCGCTCGCGGGCCTCGAGCACGACAACGTGATCCGCCTGCACGAGACGCACGAGCACGCCGCGCGCGTGCTGCTCGAGCTCGAGCACATCCCGTCGGACGAGCTGCGCTTCCCGCTGCCGATCCCGACGGTCATCGAGATCATGCGCGGCGTCGCCGGGGCGCTCGCGGCCGTGCACGCGCGCGGCTGGATCCACGGGGACGTGAAGCCCGGCAACATCCTGATGCGCGACGGCGTGACGCCCGTGCTCATCGACTTCGAGTCGGCGCAGGAGCCCGGGCCCAGCCGCTTCGGCGCCTACACGCCGATGTTCGCCGCGCCCGAGCAGGTGTTCGGGGACCACATCGACGCGCGCGTCGACGTCTACGGCTTCGGCGTGACGCTCTACCTGCTGTTCATCTACGACCGCGTGCCCTCGCTGCTCGACCCCGAGACCACCGCGCAGCAGGCCATGCAGCAGGTGCTCAAGGCGAAGGTGCGGCGGGCCGCGAACTACCTCGAGGAGGCGACCATCTTCGGCGGCGTCGCGCGCAAGAACTCCGTCGGCACGCCCTCGTGGATGGCGGAGGTGCAGGCGCAGCAGCAGCAGGTGCGCAAGCCCAGGCTGCCCGGCGCCGCCTCGACCGAGGCCGAGGCGCTCGGCGCCAAGTACTTCTTCTCCGCCGAGCTCGAGCGCCTCGCGACGGTCAACCGCCGCCTCGACCTCACGCGCGCGCTGCTCGAGCTGGTCTGCGACGCCACCGAGATCGAGCCGGACCAGCGGCCGCCCGACGGCGCCGCGCTCGCGCGGCGCATGGACGAGCTGGCGCGCCGCGCCCGAGAGGAGGCGCCCGCGTGAGCAAGAACGTCAGCTTCCTCGACGAGAAAGATCTCGAGCGCCGGCTCGCGCGGCTGCGTCAGTTCTGGCTCGACCCGCTGCGCCGCTACGAGCGACGGCGAGCCGCGCCCGCCGAGCCGCCGATCCAGGGCGTCATCGGCCAGACCCCCGCGGGCGCGCTCGAGCGCGCGCGCTTCGCCGGCTCGACCGCCGGGCGCCTGCTGCTGCTCGCGGAGCACGACGCGCTCACGCGCGCGCGCCACCCCAACCTCGTCGCCCACCGCTGGACCGGCGTGTACAAGGGTCGCCTGTACGTCGGGACATCCTGGATCCAGCCGCCCAAGGACACGCCCTCGCCGATCCCGCTCCTGCGGCTGCTGCGGCAGATCGCGAGCGCGGCGCGCGGCGTCGCGGCGCTGCACGAGGCCGACCTCGTCCACGGCGATCTCAAGCCCTCGACGATCCTGCGCGAGGGCGACCGCGGCGTCATCGTCGACCTCAAGCTCGCGCGCCCGCCGGGCCCGCGACCCGACGTCTCCTACAGCCCCAAGTACGCCGCGCCCGAGCAGATCCTCGAGGAGCGCGTGGGGCCCGAGGCCGACGTGTACGCGCTCGGCGTCACGCTCTACGACCTGTTCATCAAGAACCGCTTCCCCACGCTGCTGCGCGCCCGCGCGGCGCCCCGCGCCCCGGGGCCAGCGCAGGCGCCCGAGCCGATCGAGGCGATCACCTCGATCGGCGAATTCATGAACCCGGGCGCCCCGCGCGGGGACACGAGCAAGGACGAGATCGTCGGCGGCAAGGTGATGTTCCGCAGCCAGCTCGCAAACGTCGTGGTCGGGGTCCAGCACGCCGAGCGCATGGGCGCGGTGCTCGAGGTCATCCGCCGCGCCTGCGACATGAACCCGGCGCGCCGCTTCCCGCACGCGGGCGCGTTCGCGGACGCGCTCGAGCAGCTGTGTGAAGGGCCAGGTGATCGCGCGAGCTGACGCGCGCCGCCCAGCCCGGCGTCGCGGTCAGGTCCACGTCGCGCGATAGATCGTGCGGCGCTCGTCGGCGCGCTCGAGCTCGACCGCGCCGTCGCGCCCGCGCGACGCCTCGATCGCCGCGCAGAAGCCCTGCGCCAACCCCAGACGACCGACCTCCGTGTACAGGCGCGGCGGGTGCTCGACCGTCACGCGCGCGGCCGTGGGCGAGCGCCGCTCGACGATCAGCCGCGATCCGCGGTGAAAATTCGACCACCGGCGCGCGGCGTGGGCGAGCAGCCGCGCCGGCGAGATGAGCTGCATGAGCGGCGCGTAGATCCGGCCGCCCAGGACGTCGCGCTGCACGGAGAACATCAGCGCCATGAACGCGTCGACGCGCGCGGGGTACAGCCGATCAATGATGCCGGCGATCAGCGCCTGGTGGTGCACCTCGTGGATCCAGGAGTTCACGAGCGGCGGCGCGTCGACGAGCTCGGCGAGCGGCCCCGGGAGACCGCGCGGCGCCGCCGGCAGCGCGGCGAGCAGCGCGCGGGAGAACGCGCCCTTGATCTGGCACTCGGGATAGCTCTCGAGCCCGCTGGGCAGCGAGGCGAGGTACGCCGAGAGCTGCTCGGGCGCCGCGCGCGGGACGAGATCGACCACGTGCGTTCGAGTGTACATGACCCATTCGACATATTGCTGTCGTCGACGCGCGCCCGCCAGCGGGCGCGTGCTCGAGCGCGGCGGTGCGCCTCAGGGGCTGCAGTCGCCCGCGCACGGCCCGAGGAAGCACTCGACCGCCGCCGCGACGGCGGGGTTCTGACCCGGGTTGAACACGCCGCACTCCACCGAGCACATGATCTGGTCGCCGCCCTCGGACAGGCAGCCGTACACGCACGAGCAGTCCTCGTCGGCCTCGCAGGCCGCGACCGCGTCGCAGCAATTCGACTTGAAGCAGGCCTCGCAGGGGATGTCCCCGGGATCCGGGGCGCACAGCTCACCGCCGCCGGTCGTGGCCGCGTCGGTCGTGCCCGCGGTGTCGCTGTCGGTCGCGCTCGGGCCGGTCGTGCCGCTCGTCCCGGTCGTCTCGGCCCCGTCGGTCGTGCCGGGCGTCCCCGTCGTCTCGGGCGCGCCCGTCGAGCCCGTCATGCCCTGGGAGTCGGATCCGCCCGGGCCCGCGGTGGTGCCGCCCGTGCTCGTGGAGGACGCCGACGAGGTCGCGCTCGCGTCGCTCGTCGCGTTGGTCTCGCTCGCGTCGGACGCGGTCGCGGTGGTGCCCGAGCCGCCGCTGTCGCCGCAGGCGCACGCGAGCGCGAGGCACAGGAGCCCGGTGATCGCTACTGTCTTTGAAGCCATATTTATCTCCTCGAGGCTACCCGGCAATTCTCACACACGCGCGCTCGCGTCGCAATCCGCGGCGGCGTGACGCTGTACTCACGTCGATTCCGGGAGCGCGGTCTTCAGACCTCGCCTCTCGCGCCGGCTCCTCCCCTCGCCGCGGACGCGGCGGCCGAGCGCCCGCTCTTGATCTGTCTCTCGGGACTCTCGAGGAGACGCCGTCACGCGGCGCGGCGACAGTGCAGCCGCGCCGCCTCCTTCGTCGCGGCCTTCGCTCGCGGCCTTCGCTCGCGGCCTTCGCTCGCGGCCTTCGCTCGCGGCCTTCGCTCGCGGTCTTCGCTCGCGGCCTTCGCTCGCGGCCTTCGCTCGCGGCCTTCGCTCGCGGTCTTCGCTCGCGTTCGACTACCGGCGTCACGCGCCGGCTACACGCGCCGTCGCCCGCGCCTCCAAGCTCGCGACGCGCGGGCGAGCGCGCTCGTCGGGCGCTGGCGTCGCGCGCCGCCGTGAAGGCGCACACGAGCGCCACGCGCTCACCCGCGCTCACGTGGTAGCCTGTCGCGGTCGCCCCGGTCCACCATGCGAGTCGCGCGTGTCTACACCAACGAAACGTGCAACCAGCGCTGCGCGTTCTGTCATACGCGACGACCTCGCGAGGATCCTGCCTACGTCGCCGGGGCCGCGGTGGCGCGGCGGATCGACGCGGCCGCGCGCTCGGGCGCGAAGGAGCTGATCCTCACCGGCGGCGAGCCGGCGATGCGTCGAGACCTGCCGCGGCTCGTGGCCTACGCCCGCGCCCGCGGGATCGATCGCGTCACGCTCGAGACCAACGCGACGCTCATCGACCCCGCCCGCGCCCGCGCGCTCGCGGACGCGGGCCTCGGGCTCGCGCGCGTGCACGCGCCGGCGTGGTCGGAGCGCTACGATCGCGTGACCCACGATCCGGGCGGCTTCACGAACATGGTCCGCGGGACACACGCGCTCGCGGCGGCGGGGATCGAGCTCGAGCTCAGCACGCCGATCGTCCGCGAGAACCTCGACGCGATCGCCGAGCTGCCGGCGCGCTTCGCCGACGCGCTGCCGCGCGCGCGCGCGTGGGTCGTCGGCGTCCCCTACCGCGGCCCCGCGCCGGCGCTGCTCGTCGACCCGCCGCGGCCGCGCGGGCGATCGAGGCGGCCGAGGCCGCGGCCCGCCGCGCGGAGCTGACGATCCGGCTCGAGCAAGACACCCAGCTCCCGCCGTGCACCTTCGAGCGACCGGCGCGGGTCGCCCACCTGTTCACGCTCACGCGCGGCGCCGGCCCCCGCGAGGGCTACCGTCAGCTGCGCGCCTGCGAGCCGTGCATCGTGCGCGCGCAGTGCCCCGGCTTCCCCGAGGAGACGCTCGCCCGCGTCGGTGAGCACGACGACGAGCGCGGCGCGCTCGCGCGACCGATCGCGCAGGACCGCGTGCGCCGGCGACTCAACGTGATCTCGTCGGTCGAGGAGCAGATCGCCCGCGAGCTGACGCAGGAGGACGTGGTGCGGCGGCCCGGTGAAGCGGCGGTGCGGTCACGCATCGTCCGCGTCAACTTCCGCTGCAACCAGGCCTGTCACTTCTGCTTCGTCTCGACGCACCTGCCGGCCGCCGAGGACGCGGCGGTCGAGGACGCGATCCGCGGGATCGCGCGCGTCGGCGGCAAGCTCGTGCTCTCGGGCGGCGAGCCGACCCTGAACCCGCGCCTGCTCGACTACGTGCGCCTCGGCAAGCGCGAGGGCGCGCGCGCGATCGAGCTGCAGACCAACGCGATCCGCCTCGCGGAGCCCGGCCTCGCGCGGGCGCTCGCGGAGGCCGGCGTCGACGAGGCGTTCATCTCGCTGCACGGCTCGACCGCGGAGATCTCCGACGCCGTCACCAACGCGCCCGGGACCTTCGCGCGCACCGTCGTCGGGATCGACCAGGTGGTCGCGGCCGGGATCACCACGCGCGTCAACTTCGTGTTCTGCCGCGCGAACCTCGAGGACTTCCCGGCGTACGTGGAGCTGGTCGCCGCGCGCTGGCCCGCGGCCATGCTCGTCGTCTCCTTCGTCGCGACCTCCACCGACGTGGTCCCGCGGACCGCCGAGCTGCAGCCGCGCTACTCCGAGGTCATCCCGCCGCTCGCCGACGGGCTGCGCCGCGCCGCCGCGCGCGGGCTCGTCGTGACCGGCTTCGACTCGATGTGCGGGATCCCGCTGTGCCTCGTGCCCCGGGACGTGCGGGAGTTCTTCACGCTGGCGACCGTCCCCGAGGGCTTCGACGGCGGCGAGTTCATCAAGGCCGCGGCCTGCGAGCGCTGCGAGCTCCAAGACAAGTGCTTCGGCGTGCGCCGCGGCTACGCCGAGCTGCACGGGACCGACGAGTTCCGCCCTGTCCGCGCGGACACGCCCGCGTAGAGGTCGCCGACCATGCCCAAGTCGATCGTCGTCGTCGATCACGATCCCGCGTGGGCGCGGCAGTTCGCGCAGCTCCGCGCGGCGCTGGAGGCGACCCTCGGCGCGCTCGCGCTGGCGATCGAGCACGTCGGCAGCACCTCGGTGCCCGGGCTCGCGGCCAAGCCGATCCTCGACATCGACGTCGTCATCGAGGCGCCCGCGCGCCTGCCCGAGGTCATCACGCGGCTCGCGGCGCTCGGCTACGCGCACGAGGGCGAGCGCGGCGTCACGGGCCGGCACGCGTTCCGACCTGTCTCAAAGGACTCCATACCGGCGAGCTGGCCGCGCCATCACCTCTACGTGTGCCCCGCGGGCGGCCTGGAGCTCCGCCGCCACCTCGCGTTCCGCGACTGGCTGCGCGCCCACCCCGAGGGGCGCCGCCGCTACGCCGCGCGCAAGCGCGAGCTCGCGGCGCGACACACCCACGACATCGTCGCGTACTCCGACGGCAAGCGCGGCGTGATCGAGGCCGCGCTCGTCGAGGCCACGGGCGTCGGCCTCTGCACCGCGCGCGCCGTCCTGCGCCCGTTCTCGCCCGATGACGCCCCCTACGCGCACCCGGTGTTCGCGGACCCCGAGGTCATGCGCTACGCCGCCGGCCCGCCTGACGCGGACCTCGCGACGACGGCCGCGCGCCTGGATCGCTACATCGCGCTGCAGCGCGCGCGCGGGTTCTCGAAGTGGGTCGCGTGGGACCGCGAGTCCGGCGAGTACCTCGGCGACGCCGGGCTGACGGTGCTCGCCGAGACCGGCGAGCTCGAGCTCGGCTACCGCCTCGCCCGCCGTCACTGGGGCCGCGGCCTGGCGACGGAGCTCGCGCGCGCCTGGCTGACGCGGGCGCTCGACGAGCTGCAGCTCGGGCGCGTCATCGCGTTCGCCGATCCGGCGAACGCGGCGTCGGTGCGCGTCATGGAGAAGCTCGGCATGCGCCTCGATCGCCGCGACCGCCTCGCCGGGATCGACTGCGTGGTGTACGAGGCGCGGCGCGAGTCGTAGCGCCCCCGCGTGACCATCCTGCACCTCAGGCCATGTTGATCACAGCGGCGGCAGTCGCGGCACGTCCCCCATGATCATGAGGCCGAACAGGACCGTGACGATCAGCGGCCCGATGTACCAGCGCGCGCTCGGGCGCGCCTGCATGGACCAGCGCGCGTACAGGCCCACGCCGACGACGGCCATGACGACCTCGAGGCCGAAGATGACGTACTCGTAGTCCCAGAGGCCGAGGCCGAGCTTGGGGAAGCCGCCGAGGTTGCCGGGCAGCAGCGGCATGTCCTGGTGGTGCACGAACAGATCGATGATCCAGTGCGAGAAGCACAGCCCCCCCAGGATCAGGCCGCTGCGGACCGTCTTCCACGCGTAGCGACCGATCGCGTAGGCCCCGAGGCTGATCACGACGGCCCCCACGAGCGAGTGGGTATAGAGCGCGTTGAGGACGTCGTGCCCGTAGGGCCCCGGCTCGTAGCCCTCGACGCCGAGCGCGACGAGGGGCATGAACAGGAGGTCCATGAACTGCGGCGCCAGGAGCAGGACCCAGACGGGCAGCTTGGGGGCGAAGGGCTTGGTTCCCACGCCCATGGCGAAGTGACCGAGGAACATGACACATGGTACAGAGGCAGCGCCTCGGCGGACCGAGGCCGCGCGCGCACGTCGAGCGCGACGTCGTCGACCGCGCGCCCTCTCGCGCGCAGCCGGGGCCGTACAACAACGTTCGCCGACCAGGTCCATGACGAAGCAAGCAAATGTGGACGTGCCGGGAGCGTCCCCGCGGGGTGGTGGCGATCCGCCGCTGTCGGAGCCCGTGCGCGCGCGCCACCGCGCGTGGACGCGGCGCTCGGGTGGCGAGGCGAGCCCGGCGGCGTCACGCACAGGCTGACGCGCGGCGACGAGACGCGCTTCTGCCAGCAAGCTCGCGCGGACGCGCTGGGCTCGCGCGCACCTGCCTGTCCCGACGGTCCTCGAGCACCCCCGGCTGGCGGCTGACGCGGGGCCTGCCGGGCGAGGACGCGACCACGCCGGCGCGGTGCTGCTTCCCCAACGCGCTGCTGCAGGGCGAGGAGGTGGCGGGCTACGTGGATCTCGGCGAGCTCGGGGTCGCCTGGCGCGACCTCGCCGTAGCGAGCAGGAGCGTGACCTGGAACACGGGCCCCGGGCGCGAGGGGCTGTTTCTCGAGACCCACGGCGTCGCGCCGGACCCCGCGCGCCACATGCTCACGTCGTGACGCGACGTCGACCGGACGCGACGACGACGTGTATCGTCCGGGCATGACGCACGGCCTGGCGCGCGCCTCCTGCCTGTTCATGTTCGCCGCGCTCGCGGCCTGCGGCGGCGAAGCCGTGGACGACACGGGCGACGTCGAGCAGACGACGATCGAGGCGGCCGAGACGCACCTCGTCGTCACGGTCGATGACATGGCGCCCGAGACAGGTCACCTGCTCGGCTGGAACATCGGCCGGGGCACCTGGTACGCGCCGGCCGACGACCCGCTGCATCCCCAGTGGCGGACCCCGGAGCTCGCGGCCGCAGTCGCGCGGCTCTCGGAGATCCGGCCGGGCTACGGCGGCGCGCCCTACGTGCGCTTCAGCGGGCTGCAGATCGACGGGGTGCTCGGCGCCGACGGCTATCACTTCTGGCCGCTGGTCGACCCCGCGCGCGACGTCGATGAAGACGACAACATGGCGCCCTTCGAGTACTTCGCGCTGATGGACGAGATCGGCGGCGACGCGCCGGCGCCCGTCGTGATGCTCAACTTCGGCTCAGGCACCGCGGCCGAGGCCGGCGACTACGTGACGCACCTCAACGGCGAGGACGCCGACGACCCGCTGGTCGCGGCCCGGCAGCACTGGGGCCGCGAGGCGCCCTACGACGTCGAGGTGTTCGAGCTCGGCAACGAGGTGCACGCGATCTGGAACACCGGCTATCGCGACGACGGCGCCTACGCCTACGCGAACCCCGAGGCCGTGAACGGCGGCGACCCGCCCTGGTACGGACGACCCGCTGCGGACCCGGCCGACTACGCCGCGCGCGCGCTCGAGTACGTGAACGCGGTGCGCTCGCGCAGCCCCGACGCGCGCCTGTGGGTCCCGCTCTCGATGGCGAGCATGGACGCCTGGGGCGACGGCCTCGAGCCGGCGCTCGCGGCCCTCGACCCGCTGCTGCGCGAGCCGGCCGTGGAGGGCGTGGTCATCCACCACTACCACGTCGACGACGCCGAGGCGCTGGGCCTCGAGGACGTCAACGACCCGCAGTTCATCGTCGCCGGCGCGGAGCTGTACCGGCCGGGCTTCGCCCGGCTGCGCGCGCTGCTCGAGGCGATCGAGCGCCCGACGCCGCTGCAGATCGTGGTCAGCGAGTACCACGTGGCGGGCTTCTTCGCGGGCGACCGCTTCGAACGCGGCGAGCAGGCGATCGTCGGCCTCGGCGTCGCCGACATGATGATGCTGTACGCGCAGGAGGGCGTCGCGCACGCGTGCCAGCACCTCGCGCTCAACTTCGACGCCTCGGGCGAGCTGCTCTTTGAGACATGGTACAACCCGCTGCGCGTCGACGGCGAGTGCGGCGTGTTCGAGGCGCCGACGTACCAGGTCAACGCGCTGATCGGGCCGCGGCTGTACGGGCGGATGGCCGCGCTCTCCGCCGAGCAGGAGGCCCGCGCGAGCACGCCGGTCGGCGCCGAGACCCTGGAGTACCCGGTGATCAACGCGGTCGCCTTCGTCGGCGAGTCCGAGCTCTTCGGCTCCGTGCTGCTGCTCAACCGCGACCTGGAGGCCGCGCGCGAGCTGACGATCGACCTGCCGCCCGGCGCGACGGTGGCCGGCGTCGACGCCTTCGCGCCCGATCGCTGGGATCGCCCGACCTCCGAGGGGCCGATCCCCCGCAGCGCGCTCGAGTGGACGCAGTCGGTGGATCGCGTCGCGCTGACCCTGCCGCCGCACTCGCTCGCGGCGCTCGTCTGGGATCGCGAGCCCGCGGAGTGACGGGCGACGGTGACGATTGACAGCGCGCGCGCACCCGCCCGAGACTGACGCGCGATGGAACCGAGCCAGCGCCTCCCCAGGGTGCCCGTGCGCGACGGCTACGATCGCTGGGCCCCGCACTACGACGACTACGACAACGCCGTGATCGCGCTCGAGCAGCCGGTCGTGACGCGGCTCATCGGCGACGCGCCCGGGCGCGTCGCCGACATCGGCTGCGGCACAGGACGTCACGCGCTGCCGCTCGCGGCCCGGGGCGCGCGCGTGACCGGCGTCGACTTCTCGACCGGGATGCTCGCCGCGCTGCGGCGCAAGCGACCGCCGGCGACGCTGACGCTGATCGAGCACGACCTGCGGACCGGGCTCCCGCTCGCGACGGGCGCCTTCGACACGGTGCTGTGCTCACTCGTGCTCGAGCACATCACGGCGCTCGGCGACGTGCTCGGCGAGTTCGTCCGCGTCCTGCGGCCCGGCGGTCGCGTCGTGCTCGCCGACCTCCACCCGGAGATGTTCCGCCGGGGCCTGCACGCGCGCTTCCGCGTCGAGGGCGACGAGGAGAAGATCCAGATCGAGGGGGTCGACCACACGATCTCGGACTACGTGATGGCGATCGTCGGCGCGGGCCTCGTGATCGAGGCCATGGAGGAGCACCGCATGGACGAGGTGACCGCCGCGCGCTCCCCGAGCGCGCGCAAGTACATCGGCGAGCCGATGCTGCTGTGCTTCGCGCTGCGCGCCCCGGCCTGAGGCGCGCGGGTTTGCTATGGTCTCGACGTGCAGCAAGGACGCCGCGACCTCCTGCGCGCCGCGCTCGCGGCCGCGCCCGCGCTCGCGCTCGCGGCCTGCGGCGGGCGCCCCGGCGAGGGCGCGACGCGGCGGGTCGACGGGCCCGCGGGCGGCTTCCCCTGAAGCGACATGCCCGCTTCGCCACGTCGCTGAAGGTCGACGGCCCGAGCCCGTCGGCGTGGGAGGAGCGCGCGCCGCCCGAGGGCGTCACGGCGCTGCGCTACCCCTCGGGCGCGCTCGAGCTCAAGGCCTGGTACGCGCCGCCGCCGGACGGCGCGCCCGCGCCCGCGCTCGTCTTCTTCCACAACGACTTCGTGTTTCGCCCGGCGGCCTTCGCCGCGACCCGGCCGTTTCGCGACGCCGGCTTCGCCGTGATGACGCCGACGCTGCGGGGCGAGAACGGCAACCCGGGGCGCTTCGAGCTGCTGCGCGGCGAGCTCGACGACGCGCGCGCGGCCGCGCGCTGGCTGGCCGCGCGCCCCGAGGTCGACGGCGCGCGCGTGTACGCCTTCGGCCACTCCATCGGCGGCGGCGTGGCGGCCATGCTCTCGCTGTTCGACGACGTCACGCTGGCGCGCACGGGCAGCTGCGGCGGGCTGTACGTCCCGGAGACCTTCGCGCGCTGGGCCGAGTCGCGTTCGAACCGCCGGCTGATCCGCTTCGATCCGCAGGACCGCCGCGAGCGCGAGATGCGGGTGCTCGGCCCCCACGTCGCGGACATGGTCCACGAGCACGTCGCGTACATCGGCGACGAGGATCCGTGGTTCATCGAGAACGCCGCGGCGATCCAGGCGCGGGCGCAGGCCGTGGGCGCGCCGCTGACGATCGAGCGCGTGCCCGGGGATCACATGAGCTCGCTGGCGCCGGCGCTCGAGGGCTTCCTGCAGCGCGCGCGCGCGGACGCGTGAGGCCCCCTCACCGCCGCGCGCCGGCGAGGTAGGGGTAGAGCGCCGGCAGGATGATCAGCGTCAGCAGCGTCGACGAGACCAGGCCGCCGACGACGACCGTGGCGAGCGGGCGCTGGACCTCCGCGCCGGTGCCGGTGGCGAGCATCATGGGCACGAAGCCCAGCGCGGCGACGAGCGCGGTCATCAGCACGGGCCGCATGCGCGCGCGCGCGGCCGCGATCGCGGCGCGGCGCGGCGCCATGCCGCCGGCGACCAGCTCGGTGACGCGCGAGACGAGCACGACGCCGTTGAGCACGGCGATGCCGCTGAGCGCGATGAAGCCGATCGCGGCCGAGAGCGAGAGCGGGTAGCCGCGCACGTACAGCGCGAGCACGCCGCCGACGCACGCGAAGGGCACGTGCGTGACGACGATGAGCGCGGGCCGGAGGCGCCCGAAGGCCGCGACGAGCAGCGCGAGGATCCCGACGAGCACCACGGGGATGACGTAGAGGAGCCGCTTGCGCGCGGCCGCGAGCGACTCGTACTGCCCGCCCCACTCGAGGCGCACGCCGGGCGGGATCGGCACCGCGCGCGGGAGCTCGCGCTGGAGCGCGCGCACGACGTCGCCGAGCGCCGCGCCGCGGATGTTGAAGCCGACGACGACGCGCCGCTGGGCGTCGTCGTGGTTGACGAGGCTCGCCGCGCGCGTCGACTCGATCGTCGCCAGGTGCTCGAGCTCGATGAGCCCGCCGTCGGCCATCGGCACCGCGACCGCGGCGAGCTGGCTCGCCGCCGGCGGCTCGCCGAGGCGCACGCGCAGCGGCAGGCGCAGCGGCCCGTCGTAGGTGTAGCCGACGACGATCCCGGTGCGCAGCGCCTGGACCACGCGCAGCACGTCGGTCGCGGACATCCCGTGACGCGCGGCCGCGAGCGCGCGCGGCCGCACCTCGAGCAGCGCGACGTCGGGCGGCGTCATCACGCGGACGTCGACCGCGCCGGGCTGCTCGCGGATGACCTCGGCGAGTTCCTCCGCGAGCGCCCGCGCGGCGCCGAGGTCGTCGCCGTACAGGCTCAGCGAGACGTCGGTCACGGCCCCGCCGAGCAGCTCGTTGAAGCGCATCTGGATCGGCTGCGTGAACACGAGGCCGACGTCCGGCTCGCGCTCGGCGAGCGCGGCCGCGAGCTCGCCCACGAGCGCGTCGCGGTCGAGCCCGGGCCGCCACTCGCGACGCGGCGCGAGCTCGACGAAGACGTCGGCCTGCTCGATCCCCATGATGTCCGTCGCGACCGCGGGCGAGCCGATCCGCGCCACGACGTCGCGGACCTCGGGGGCCGCGTCGAGCAGCGCGCGCTCCAGCGCGCCGGCGTCGCGCACCGCCGCCTCGAGCGAGATGTCGGGGGCGCGCTCGACCTGGATGACGAGGTCGCCCTCGTCGAGCTGCGGCACGAAGCTCGCGCTCGTCTGACTAAAAGCCATATTCCACCGGCGAGCGCCGCGGCGCCGAAGCAGCGCGACCGCGGCGGGCGAGCGCACCGCGGCCGCGAGCGCGCCGGCCGGTACAGCCGCGCCGCCGCGCGCACGAGCCACGGCTCGCGCGCCGGCAGGTCGCGCGCGCGCAGCGTGACCGCGGCGGCCGCCAGGACGAAGGTCAGCGCGAGCAGCAGCGCGCCGAGCAGCGCCATCGTCACCGCCGCCGCCATGGGCCGGAACATCTTCCCGTCGACGCCCGTCAGCGTCAGGATCGGCACGTACACGAGCAGGATCACGAGCACCGAGAAGAACACCGGGCGCGCGACGCCGCGGGTCAGCGCCGAGACCCGCGTCGGCGTCAGCGCGCGCCCGACCGCGCCGCAGAAGATCGCCTCGACCATGACGACGGCGCCGTCGACCAGGAGGCCGAAGTCGATCGCGCCCAGGCTCATCAGGTTGCCCGGCACGCCGAGCAGCGCCATCCCGGCGAGCGCGAACAGCATCGAGAGCGGGATCACGAGCGCGACCAGCAGCCCGGCGCGCAGGCTCCCGAGCATCGCGAGCAGCACCAGGATCACGAGCGCGCCGCCCTCGAGCAGGTTCTTGGCGACGGTCGAGAGCGTCGCGCGGACGAGCTTGGATCGATCGTAGACGACGCGCACCTCCACGTCGTCGGGCAGCGCCGCGCGCACGTCCTCCATCCGCGCGCTCACGCCCCGCATGACCTCGAGCGCGTTGGCGCCGCGGAGCATCTGCGCCATCGCGTAGACGGTCTCCCCCTGGCCGCCCGAGGTCGCGGCGCCGATCCGCGGCAGCGTCCCCCAGCGGACCGTGGCGACGTCGGAGATCCGCAGCGCCGCTGACTCGCCCGCGGCCGGGCGGACGAGCGCGCCGCCGAGCTCCGCCGGCGTGCGCGGGCGCGCCACGCCGCGCAGCAGCGCCTGCCCGCGCCCGTCCGCGAGGCTCGAGCCTGCGGCCGCGCCGTCGCCGCGCGGACGGCCGCCGAGAGCTCGCCCAGGCTCACGCCCCAGCGCGCCATCGCGGCCGGCCGCCCGATGACGTCGAGCGCGCGCCGCTCCCCGCCCCACGTGTTGACCTCGACGACGCCGTCGACGGCGCGCAGCAGCGGGACCACGCGCAGCTCGACGAGCTCGAGCAGCTCGGCGGGCGTCCGCCACGGCGAGCGGACCGTGAAGTGGAAGATCTCGCCGAGGCCGCCGGACGGCGGGCCGAGCTCGGGCGCCTCGACCTCGCGGGGCAGATCACCGGCCGCGATGGACACCCGCTCCTGGACGAGCTGGCGCGCGCGGAAGCTGTCGACGTCGTCGGCGAAGACCGCCGTGATCGACGAGATGCCGTAGCGCGACACGCTGCGCTGCGCGAGCATCCCCGGGAGCCCGCCGAGCGAGATCTCGAGCGGCCGCGTCACCATCCGCTCGACCTCCTCCGGCGTCAGCCCGGGGGCGCGCGTGAGCACGAGCACCTGGTTCGTCGTCACGTCGGGGAGCGCGTCGAGCCGCAGCCGCAGGCACAGCGCCGCGGCGACGAGCGCCGCGATCAGGGTGAGCACCAGGACGGCGTGGCGTCGGCGCACGGACCAGCCGACGAGCGCCTCGATCACCCGGCCTCCTCGCCGGCTCGACGCGCGTGCGCGCGGGCGTCGCCCGCCACGAGATCGCCGACGACGAGCGCGCCGGCATCACGCGCGCGCACGAAGGCCGACGCGCCCGAGTCCGTGACGAGCTCGACGTCCACGAGCGCGATCACGTCGCCGCGTCGTCGCGCGACCGCGGGGCCCTCCTCGCGCCGGAGGATCGCGTCGGTCGGGACCTGCACGAGCTCGGCGTCGTCGCCGGGCCGCGCGACGACCACCCCGCGCAGCCCCGCGTACGCGCGGCGCTCGTCCGCGACGTCGAACCACATCACGAGGACGCCGTCGTCGGCCTCGACCACGCGCGCGCGCGGCGTGGGGACGAGCGGCCAGCTCGCGCCGTCGACCGCGTCGAAGCGCAGCGTCGCGCCGGCTGGCGGCTCGCGCAGGAAGCGGGCCTCGACGCGCGGCGCCCCCTCCCCGAGCAGCGTCGCGATCGGCTCCTGCTGCGAGTCGACGACATCGCCGACGTGCCCGCGCAGCTCGCGAACGACGCCGTCGATCGGGCTCGTGAGCGTCATCCTCGGATCATCGACCAGCCCGCGCGACGCCGCGGGCTCGATCCCCGCGGCGCGCAGCGTCGCGGCGGCCGCGAGCGCCTGCTGATCGGACTCGGCGGTCCGCGAGCGCACCTCGAACAGCGCCCCCTCGGTCGACAGCCCCTGCTCGCGCAGCGTCGCGAGCTTGTCTCGGCGCGCGCCCTGGACCGCGCGGCGCCGCGACGCGCCGCGGTAGGCTGCGGCCGCGAGCACCACGTCCGGCGCGATCACGTCGACGATCGGCTGGCCCTTCTTGACCCGATCGCCCGCGCGCACGTGAAACGCGACGAGCTGCGCGCGGAACAGCGGACGAATCGCGGCCTCGCTGTCGCCGGGGAGCACGACGCGCGCGGGCGCCTCGAGCAGCGCGAGATCCTCGGGCGCGCGCGCCTCGACCCAGGCGGCCGGAGAGCTCGCCGCGCCCCGAACCGATCGCGCCGCGCACTCGCGCTCGGGGGCGCAGGCGCCGAGCGACAGCGACAGCGACAGCGACAGCGACAGCGACAGCGACAGCGCGGCGCGGACCATGCTCGCAGCGTGGCACGGGCGCGCGCGCGGAACTTGAGCCTCGCCTGAGAGGCCTCTCAGAAACGGCGCTCGTCGGCAGTCGCGACGCGCCAGGCGAGCGCGCGAGACCTCGCGGTGTATCCACGCGCGCCGTCGCGACGCGCTCGCTCACGCCGACGCGGCTGCACCCGCGCCCATGGCCGGAGCTGACGTCGCGTCGATCGCCCGGCTCCGCCGGCGAGCGCGCGAGCGCGCGTGGCGGTCGTGCCCGGCGGCCGCGGCGATCGAGCACACGGGCCCGTGTACCGGGGGACCAACGGCGCCTGCGCGCGCAGACCTGGTCGTAAGGTCTGGAAGGGGCCGGGCTCGCGCGCCCCCGTCACGGCGTCTTCACGATCACGCCGAGCGTGGTCGTGAACTGCGTGTTGCGCACGTGCACCTCGAGGTCGTGGTTGAACAGCGGCGCGTTGGCGCCGTCGAGGCGGTTGTCGAGCATCAGGATCAGGCTGGGGAACGGCTCGTAGCGCAGCGTGATCGTGCCGGTGCCGAGCATGATCTCGTCGAAGTCCTGCGCGGGACCCTGCAGGTACGCGGTCCACGTGTTGTTGATGTCGTGCACGAACTCGCCGCGCGCGGCCACGGCCCAGCGCGGCGCGACGCGGAGCTGCGCGCCCGCCATGATCCCGTACATCTGCACGGGCGCGAGCGCGCCGGTGACCGGGTTGAGGATCAGCTGGTCGTGCGTGTAGTCGGCGTTGAGCACGATCGTCCAGCGCTCGCCGGGCCGCGCGGTCAGGACGAGATCGACGAAGTGACGCCAGATCGAGTTCGCCAGCGGGCGGTCGAGCTCGTGCTCCGCGCCCGGCGTCCCGGGGGCGTCGACGCAGCTCGCGTCGAGCTCGGAGAACGCGGTGTCGTCGGCGCACGCGATCGTGACCGTCTCGTCGTTCTCGGGGCCGGTGAGGTACCCGAGCGCCAGCGAGAAGCGCCCGTCGGCGCTGCTGAACGCGGGCTGGATGCCGAAGGTCTTGCCGCGGTTGTTCTCGAGCGTGCGGTTCCAGCCGTTGACCGCGATCAGCGTGAACGCGAACCAGTCGGCCGGCGCGTAGCGGACCCGCAGGCCCGTGTGGAAGAACGGCTGCTCGATCCACACGAGCACGCCGCGCGTGTAGTTGAGGTTGAGGAAGCTGTCGGCGACCTCGGCCCCGTACAGCGTGTCGAACTTGCCGAAGTCGACGGTGAGCGCGCCGTCGAGCTTGCGCGGGGCGAAGCTCGCGTAGGCCTGCTTGATGTACTGCAGCCCGTAGTCCGTGTCTGCCCCGTTGTACAGCTCCGACGCGGGCCCGAAGCGCAGCCCGATCGTGCCGCCCACGGGCCCGCGCGCGTACTGCAGATCGAGCCCCGCCCACACGAAGCCGAAGCCGGTGCTCCAGCTGTTGCCGTGGGCCACGTTCGCGCCCACCGGGCGCGTGGGGAAGTTGTAGTTCACGCTGCCGAACGCGTCGGCGAACAGCAGCAGGTGCACGTCGCGGTACCAGGCGCGCGCCGCCTCGGGGTCCTCGGCGTCCGCCTCATCCGCCTCGTCCGCCTCGGCCCTCTCGGTCGACTCCTCGGCGCCCGCTCCAGCGCGCGGAGCCTCGTCCCCCTGGGGCGCGGGCGTGGGCGGCGACTCGGGGCGCGCCGGCGCTCCGGCGATCGCCGCGGGTGAGGCCTCGCTCGCCGGAGGCGCGCGGACCGTGGGCGCCGCCGGGCCCTGCGCGGCCAGGCTCGCCGCGAGGATCAACACGCGTGTCGCTGCGCTCATCATCACGACCTACCCGCCGCGCCCAGAGATGCGACGATCCTGGTACCACGCCCCCCCGCAGGAGTGAAGAAGCGCCGGGCGGCGCGCGGCCGCGTCGATGCGCGTCGTGTCGACACGCCGCGTGCCGACGCGCTGCGCGTCGTGGCGGCGCCTCGGCGCCCACGCGCGTTCGCGGAGCGTGCAGCCGCGTGCACGCGCACGCGTCGCGTCGAGGCGCGGACGAGGTGAAGGCGTCTACACCGACGCGACAGGGTCCGCGAACGCGAACCTGGTCCTACGGTCTGGAGCGCGCGCGAGCCTGACGAGCGACGCGGAGCGCCGTCTCGTCACCGCGGCGGCGACGAGCGACGCGCGCCGCGGGACCGCAGCCAGCGCTCGACCTCCTCGCGCTCGGACGGATCCGCGTCGGCGGCTGCGGCGAGCTCCTCAGCGGCCTGCCGCGCCAGCTCGAGCGCGCGCGCCCGGGTCGCGCGCTGGTCGACGAGCGCGCGCGCGAGCGCGAAGCGAGTGGTCGCGCGCAGCCTCGCGGGCGCGCTCGGCTCGCTGCGGATCTGCAGCGCGCGCTCGAGCGGCGCCACCGCGTCGGCGTGCCGCCCCTGGGCGATCGCCACCTTGCCGAGGTTCGTCAGCGAGTAGGCGACGTGCGGGTGATCGGGGCCGAGCTGCGCCTCGCGGATCGCGAGCGCGCGCTCGTTGAGCGCGAGCGCCTCGTCGTGGCGCCCCTGGTCGTAGCGCGTGCTCGCGAGGTTGTTGAGCGCCGTCGCCACGCTGGGGTGGTCGGGGCCGTAGGCGCGCTCCCACAGCTCGAGCACGCGCTCGTTGAGCGGCGCGGCCTCGTCGCTGCGGCCGCGCTGGCTCAGCGTGTAGGCGAGGTTGTTGAGCGACTGCGCGTAGTCGGGGTGCTCGGGGCCGAGCGCGCGCTCGCGGATCGCCAGCGCCTCGCGGTGCAGCTCAATCCCGCGCTCGTGGTCGCCGCGCTGCAGGTGCAGGATCGCCTGGTTGTTGAGCGACTGCGCGGTGTCGGGGTGCTCGGGCCCGCGGGTCTCCACGAGGATGGCGTGCGCGCGCCGGTAGTACTCGAGCGCCTCGTCGACCGAGCCGCGCGCGCTCAGCGTTGAGCCGATGTTGACGAGCGACGCGGCGATGTCCGCGTGCACCGGGTCGAGGACGCGCTCGCGGATCGCCAGCGCGCGCTCGTGCATCTCCATGGCGCGGTCGAGCTCGCCGCGCGTCTCGTACACCGAGCCCATGCTGCTGAGCGCCGTCGCGACCTTGCTGTGCTCCTCGCCCAGCGCCTCGCGCCAGGTCGTCAGCGCGCGCTCGTACAGCCGCAGCGCCTCGTCGTACTCGCCGAGCCGCGTCTGGACCGACGCGAGGTAGAAGTTCGTGGTCGCGACCACGGGGTGCTCGGCGCCGAAGGCCTGCACCTGGATCGCGCGCGCGCGCTGCAGCAGCTCGCGCGCGCGCCGGAACTCGCCGAGGCGCTCGTGGACCGTCGCCTGGGCGCTCAGCGAGCTCGCGGTCTGCGGGTGATCGGGGCCGTAGGCCCGCTCGAACAGCGCCGCCGACTCGGCGTGCAGGCGCAGCGCTTCGTCGTACGCGCCGAGCTCGGTCTGCACCTTCGCGATGTCCCGCAGCACCGTCGCCCGCAGCAGGCTGCGCTCGTCGCCCTGGCGCTCGAGGAACAGCTGGGCCTGCGCCCCCCACTCGAGCCCGTCGCGCGGGCGCCCGCGGGCCATCCCGGTGAGCAGCACGAGCTCGCTGGCGGCGGCCGCCGCGACGGGATCGCTGCCCATCCCGCCGGCGGAGAAGTACGCCGCGCGCAGCTCCTCCTCGGCGGCCGCGTAGTCGCCGATTGACCAGCGCAGGCTGCCGACGAGGAGCCGCATCTCGGCGACGAGCGGCGCCCAGCCCAGCGCCTCGGCGCGCCCGCGCGCGGCCTCGCCGACCTCGAGCGCGCCCGCGTAGTCCCCGGCCGCGCGCAGCGACTGGGCGCGGGTCCTCTCCTGGCGCAGCGCGATCACGGACGCGCGCAATTCGGGGGCCGGCCACAGCTCGCGCTCGAGCAGGCGCGCGTCGGCGCAGCCGCTCGGGCGCGGGAGGCTCATGATCGCCGGCAGGGCGTTGCGCGCGACCGTCTCGTCGCCCTCGCCCAGGCGCCGCAGCAGCGCGTCGACCTGCACGCGGAGGTTATCGTGGCACGCCCGCGCGCGCTCGTAGAGGTCGGGCGCGAGCGCGCGCTCGACGGTCGCCGCCTCGCAGCTCGAGCGCACGACGTCGCTCCAGTCCGCGGTCCAGCGCTCGAGCTGCGGCCCGAGGTTCGCGCTCGTCGCCGCGATGTACGCCGCGTCGATGGTCGCGAGCCCCGCCGTCACGCTGGCCTCACGGCCAGGCCAGACCTCCTCGATCGCCGCGCCCTCGCGGGCGCACGCGGCCACGCGTCCGCGCTCGTCGGCGACGCGCCACGCCAGCGCGCCGACGACCGCGAGCCCGACGAGCCCGAGCCCCGCGAGCGCCCGTCGCCGCCGCGCCCGCGCGCGCCCGCGCGTGAGCGCGTCGAGCAGCGCCGCCATCGACGGCCAGCGCTCCTCCGGCGCGGCCGCGAGCCCGCGCGTGACGATCCGCTGCACCCAGCGCGGCACGCCGCGCCGCGACGCGGGCGGCGTGATCGCGCCCGCCGAGATCGCGGCGCCGAGCTCGACGAGCGTGCGCCCCGTGAACGGGCGGGCCCCGTAGAGCGCCTCCCACAGCGTCACGCAGAAGCCGAACACGTCGGTCCGCTTGTCCCCCGGCAGCCCGCGGATCTGCTCGGGCGCCATGTAGGCGGGCGTGCCGACGAGCGATCCGACCGTCGTCAAGCGCACGGACATCGAGACGTCCGACGAGCTCCGCGCGGCCAGGCTGCGTGGTGACTCGAAGGACAGCCGCTCGCGCAGGCGCGCGCTCGGCCCCGACGTCGACGGCGCGCGCGTCGAGCTCGACAGCGCCGCGCGCTCCCCCGCGGTCGCGCTCGCCGTCGCGGGCGCCGGCGCCACGGTCGACGTCGTCGCCGCGACGATCGTCGTCGCGATCGGCGCGGGCGCGCCCGCTCGCTCAGGGTCGTGGTTGTTGGCACCGGCCGCGCGCGCCAGCGGGTCCACGAGCGACGGATCGTCGTCACCCGCAGCGGAGTTGGCGACCGCGCGCACCAGCCCGAGGTCCATGACGCGCACGCGGCCGTCGCCGTCGATCATGATGTTCTCGGGCTTCACGTCGCGGTGGATCAGGCCCTCGGCGTGGGCGGCCGCGAGCCCGCGACCGGCCGCCGTGAGCGCGCGCAGGATCGCGACCCAGCCGGGCCGCGCGCGCTTGAGCCAGGCGTCCAGCGTCACGCCGTCGACGTACTCCATCGCCAGCCACACGCGATCACCGATCGTCCCGACGTCGTGGACCGCGACCACGTTGGGGTGAGACAGGCGCGCGAGGGCGCGGGCCTCACGCAGCAGCCGCGCGGGCCCGTCGATCCCCGAGGCCACGCTCGCGTGCAGCAGCTTGAGCGCGACCTTGCGATCGAGCTCCGGATCGTAGGCCGCCCAGACGACGCCCATCCCGCCGACCCCGAGCTCGTCGATCGTGACGTAGCGCCCCACGAGCGCGCCGCGCTCGACGACCCAGCTCGCCGCCTGCCCCTTCGAGTCCGAGCGCATCGTCGCCGCGAGGCCGGGCATCGTCGAGGCCTCGGCCGGCTCCGCGAGCTCGCGGGCGTCGTGTCGCGCCGTCGCCGACGCGCCGCGCGCTCTCGCGCTGGGCTCGGCCGCCGAATCGGACATGTCGTGGAGGATAGGTCGGATCGGGCGCGAGGGCACGCGCGCCCCCTCGACGCCGCCGGCGGCGGCGGACCCGATCGGCCGCGCGCGCACGCCCGGCCGGTAAAGAATTACTCAGGCGCGGGTCGACGCCGCGCGGCCGACTCTGGAGAACGATCGCGTCGTCGCCTTCGTGTGACACTGGGGAGCTCCCATGCGCGCGCGCGTCAGCCAGCTCGTTCCCCCGCCCCGCGCCCGCAGCCCGCGGCGCGCGCTCGCGGTGGTGCCTCGCGGCCGCGCTCGCAGGGACGCTCACGAGCTGCGCGGGCCGGCGCGCCCCGCGACGCGACCTGCCCCGCGCGCCGAGCCTCATGACACCGGCTTCCCGCTCGAGCTGCCGACCGCCGACGCGCCCCACGAGCTGCGCGCGCTCATGACCGACATCACCGGCGGGCGGCTGGCGGCGCTGCACGCCCGCAGCGCCCGCGAGGGCCCCCTCGAGCTGACGGAGCTCCACCTCGAGCTCTCGCGGAGTCGACCGTACCCCTCGGAGCCGGGCGAGTACCGGCTCTCGCTCCCCGCCGACGTCCGGGTGACGCGCCTCGCCGCCGAGATGATCATCAACGGCTGGCGCGACGCCGTGCTCGTCCCGCGGGGGCCTGCGGTCCGCCGCGGACCCTACGAGCGCCCCGTCGCGCTGCTGCGGACCGTCAGCGCCGCAGGCGAGCCGCTCGAGCTCGAGCTCGAGGCGCCAACCATCCGCGGCCAGCACGTGCTGCTCACGCTCGCCGGCTTCGCCCAGCACCTCCCCGCGACCGTGGCCGCCCGCGACGGCCCGCGCGCGCTCGTCCGCGCGCGCCTGCCCGATGACCCGCGCGCGCTCATCGGCCCCGTCGTCGTGCTCGTCGACAGCTCCGCGTCCATGGGTCCGTCGTGGGATCGACTCAACGACTACCTCGAGCGCACGCTGACGGCGCTGCGCAGCGCGAGGCGCGGATCGCCGGCCGCGCCCGAGCTCGCGCTCACGATCATCGCCTTCGACCAGACGCGCGAGACCGTCTTCTCCGGGACGCTCGAGACCTCGACCCGACCGTGTTTACGCGGCTCCGCGCCCGCGCGCCGCTGGGCGCGACCGACCCTGTGCCTGCGCTCGTCGAGCTGGCCGCGCGTCGCCCCGCGCAGGCGCTCATCATGACCGACGAGGCGGCGCGCGCTCGCTCGCGGGGCTGGGCGACGCGCTCGCGCGGCTCGCCGATGTCCGCGTCGACGTCGTGAGCGTCGACGCGCCCGAGGCCGCGCCCGGGCTCGCGTCGCGCCTCGAGGAGGCGGTCCGCTCGCGCGGCGCCGTGGCCGGCCTCTCGACGCGCATGTCCCTCGCGCCAGGAGCCCTCGCGCGCGCGCTCGCGGGGCCGGTGCTGCGCGACGCGAGCGTGACGATCCCGGGCGGCGAGTCGGTGACGCCGACGCGCCGCGCCCAGCTGCACGCGGGCGTCGAGCTGATCGCGCTGGCGACGGTCCCCCCGGGCGCGCCGATCACCCTCGAGCTGCGGGACGACGCGCGCGGCCGCGCCGTCACGATCCCGGTCCCGTCGCGCGCGACCTCGGGCCCGCTGTTCGACTACCTGTGGACCGCGCACGGCGTCGACGCGCGCCTGAGCGAGGGCGGCCTGTCGCCCGAGACCGAGGCCGAGCTGCGCGCGCTGTCGCTCGAGCGCCACGTGCTCACCCCCCAGACCGCCCTGATCGCGCTCGAGAGCCACTGGGAGGAGTACGACAACGGCGTGCGGGACCGTCACGCGCGCGCGCAGCTCGTGGTCGAGGACGGCGCGGTCGCGCTGCGCGAGCGCGTCACGCGCGCGCTCCCCGACGCCCACGAGCCCCCCGGCGCTCGCGACCTCACCGAGCTGGTCGACGAGCGCATCGACTCGACCGACAAGCGACGCCGACACCAGGTGTTCGCGGACATGTACGCGCGCTGGCGCGAGCTCGAGACCCTGCACGCGATGGCGCACCGCCTGCGGCTCGCGGAGCTCGAGTCCGCCGCGCTGGGAGAGACCGCGGAGCAACGCCACCAGCGTATCGAGTACGGGCTCGGGGAGTTCGTGTACAGCCACGCGAGCCCGCGCGCGCTCGAGCGCCTCGTCGACTCGCTCCGCGATCCGTCGCTGTCGCTCGCGGCGAAGGTCTGCCGGGCGCGCGAGCTCGCCGGCCTCGCCGACGCCGAGGATCTCACCTGGACCAACGTCGAGCTCGCCGCCGACCCGCCCGCGCGGCCCGAGCGGCTGTGGCCGCAGAGCCCGGCCATGGCCGCCCAGCTCGCGGACGCCTGGAGCGCCCACGGCGAGCCGCTCCAGGCGCGCCGGGCGGCTGGATCGCTCGAGGAGCTGGGCAGCTCGCGGCTCGCTCACGCCGCTGTCCTCGAGACCATCTCGGGCGCCGGCGCCGAGGCGCGCGCGCGGCTGCTCGAGCTGCGCGCCGAGCTCGAGGCTGAGGCGGCCGCGCTGCCCGAGGCCGAGCGCCCCTTCACGGACGCCTGGGCGCGCCAGCTCGTGTACCCGGACGCCCTCTCCCCGCGCGGCCGCCGGGCGCACCAGGGGGCCCTGGCGATCGCCTACCTGCTCGCGGTCTCGTGGCTGCGCGAGGGCGACCCGCAGCGCGCGGCCAGCTCGCTCGAGGACTGGCTCCCGCGCGTCGGCGAGGCGCTCGCCGACAACGAGCGCGCGCTCTTCGACCAGCGCTCCGGGCTCCCACCGCTGCGATCGCTCGCGCTCGTGGCCCGGCGCTTCGCCGACGGCGGCGAGCGCCCGCCCACGCTCGTGATCGGCGCGTACTCGCCCGCCGCGCTCGACCTCGACGCCGACGCGATCAGCCCGCGCGGGGTCACGATCGCCACGAGCTTGCTCGAGCGCGGGCCGCTGCTCTCGTGGTCGCGCTGGCCGGCCGCGGTCGTCGTGCACCACCCGACGCGCGCGCGGCCTCCCCGGAGCGAGGCGGGCGATCGCTGGGCCCGCGTCGACGCGCTCTACAGCGTCGACGGCGGGCCGCTGACCGTCGAGAGCCGCCTCGTGCGCGTCGACCACGAGACGCTGGCGAGCGTCGTCATGCCCGAGGCGGTGCTGCGCCGCGCGGACTGCGACGCGACGCCGGCCGCGAACAACATGTCTGAGTAGGCAGGTGTCGATCGAGGCGGCGCCGTGCCCGTCGCTCCGCCTCCCCGACCGTGATGCCGCGACGCGGGCCCTGGGCTCAAGCGCGGGCGCGCGCGCCGCTGCGCGCTACGCCGGCTTCTTGAACTTCAGCACGAACTTGTCGCTGTACTGGCCGTCGCCCGCGCCGCTCCAGGGCAGCGCGTTCCAGTCGCGCGCGTCGTTCGGGTTGCGGAGGAAGCCTGCCTCTTCGACCAGCTCGAACCCGGCCGCCTGCAGCTCCGCGCGCACCAGCGACTCCTCGACGCGGTGCAGCGTCTTCGACTGCGACGCGCCGTCGCCCTCGCGCGCCGACGCGTCGACGATGACGTAGTAGCCGCCCGGCTTGAGCGCGCGCAGGATCGAGGCGTTGTGCGCGGCCCGGTCGACGCCCTGCCATTCGAAGTCGTGATAAAAGAGCACGTTGACGACGCGATCGAGCTGACCGGCGACCTCCGGCGGCAGCGGGTCGTCGAACTCGCGGATGACGGAGACGACGTTGGCGTTGACCGGCTTGGCCAGGCGCGCGCGCCAGGCCTCGTCGGCGAAGCGCTCGATGATGAACTTGGTGTTGTGCCCGTAGACGGCGCCCGAGGGGCCGACGGCGCGGGCGAGCAGCTCGGTCGTGTACCCGCCGCCGGCGCCGATGTCCGCCACCTTCATGCCGGGCGCGAGCTCGCAGAAGCCCAGGAGCTCGGCGGGCGCGCGGCGCTCGTCGGCCTTGCGATCCTCGGGGTCGCGATCGGGCGCGGCGACGATCGCCGCCGGATCGACGACGCCGTCGGCCGCGGGCGCCGGCGCGGGCTCCGTCCCCCCTGCCTGCAGGCGCCGGGGTCGGACCCGCCGGCGGCGCGTCGGCGCCCGGCGAGGGCGCGCACGCGAGGACGATGAGCGCGGCGAAGGTGATCAGGTCGCGGGGGCGCGGGTGCTGCATCGGCGGCACCGTACCACCGCGCGCGCGCGCGCACACCCCCGCGCGAGGCGGCCGCGCGCGCCTGGGGCATACTGCTTCGGCAGGCGACGCGCGCGGTGAGAGCGACGGGATT
This sequence comes from Myxococcales bacterium, assembly GCA_020633295.1. Lineage (GTDB taxonomy): Bacteria > Myxococcota_A > Polyangia > Nannocystales > Nannocystaceae > JACKDW01. The sequence continues at coordinate 440,992 of JACKDW010000004.1, forward strand.
CAGCGAGCTGCACAGGCTGCACGACAGCGAGCGCACGCTCGTGTACCGGGCCGTGCGCGACGCGACCGGCGAGCGCGTGATCCTCAAGCTGCCGGCGTCGCGGCGCCCCGGTCGCGCGCTGCTCGAGCAGTTCTCGCGGGAGCGCGAGCTGCTGGCCGCGCTCGCGGGCACGCCCGGCGTGCCGCGGCTGCTCGACGTCGATCGCGTCGACGCGCGCCCGGCGATCGTGACGCGCGACATCGGCGGGCGCGCGCTGGCCGAGTGGATGGCGACGCGCTCGCTGCCGCCGGCGACGCTGCTGTCGCTCGGCGCGAGCGCGGCGCGGGTGCTCGCGGGCGTGCACGCCCGCGGCGTCGTGCACCGCGACATCTCCCCGGAGAACCTGGTTCTTGAGCCACATTCTGGCGCGCTCGAGCTGATCGACTTCGGCCTCGCACGCCGCCTCGCGGGGGACCCCGGCGCGCGCGGGAGCCCGGCCGGGCTCATCGAGGGCACGCTCGCGTACATGTCGCCGGAGCAGACCGGGCGGCTCGCGCGGCCCCTGGACGCGCGCTCCGACCTCTACTCGCTCGGCGCGACCCTCTACCACGCGCTGACCGGCTCGCCGCCGGCGCCCGGCGACGACCCCGTCGAGATCGTGCACGGTCACATCGCCCGCCGCCCGCCGCCCGCCCACGAGCGCAACCCCGAGCTGCCGCCGCGCGTGAGCGGGGTGCTCGCGCGCTTGCTCGCGAAGATGCCGGAGGATCGCTACCCGACCGCCGACGCGGCCGCCGACGCGCTCGAGCGCTGCGTCCGGGCGTCGTCGGAGGACGCGGCCGCCGACCCGACGAGCGCGCCGCCGCTGCGGGTGCCGGCGCGGCTGTACGGGCGCGAGCGCGAGCGCGCGGCGCTGCTCGCCGCGTTCCGGCGCGTCGCGCTCGGCGGCCGCGAGCTCCTGCTCGTCCGCGGCCCGTCGGGCATCGGCAAGAGCGCGCTCGTCCACGAGCTGCGCGCCCCGGTCGCGCGCGCCGGCGGCGTGTTCGTCCACGGGAAGTTCGACGCCTACACCCGCGATGTCCCCTACTCCGGGCTGCTCCAGGCCTACAGCGGGCTCGCGCGCCGCCTGCTGCGCGAGCCCGACGCGCGCGTCGACGTGTGGCGCGCCCGGATCAGCGCCGCGCTCGGGGACGACGCGCGCGCGCTCACCACGGTCCTCCCAGAATTCTCGCACCTGACCGAAACGTCATCCTCGGCGTCGACCGAGGACGACCCCGGGGCGCGCCGACGCTTCCACCGCGCGTTCGAACGTCTCGCGCGCTGCCTCGCGACGCGCGAGCGGCCGGTCGTCGTGTTCCTCGACGACCTGCAGTGGGCCGACCGCTCGTCCCTGGAGCTGCTCGAGGGCCTGATGAGCGACGTCGCCACGCGGCACGTGATGTTCATCGGCGCCTATCGTGACGACGCGGTCGGGCACGACCACCCGCTCACGCGGGCGCGCGAGCGGCTCGGCGCGGGCTGGGCCGAGCTCGTCGAGCTCGAGCTCGGCCCGCTCTCGCCCGACGACGTCGCCGCGCTGCTCGCCGACGCGCTCGCGCGCCCGGCCGCCGACGTCGACGCGCTGGCCGAGCTGTGCCTGCGCAAGACCGAGGGCAACCCACTGCTGCTGCGCAGCCTGCTGCACGAGCTCGCGGCCCAGGGCGTCGCGCGCTGGCGACCCGAGGGGCGCGACTGGGACTGGTCGCTCGAGCGCGCGCGCGCGCTCGAGGTCGCGGGCGGCCCTGGCGAGCTGCTCGCGCGGCGCGTCGCGGCGCTCCCGGACGACGCGCGCGCGCTGCTCCGGGCTCGCCGCCTGCGTCGGCGAGCGCTTCGAGCTTCGGCGTGCTCGCGGCGCTGCGCGGCGAGACGCCCGCGGTGATCCGCGACGCGCTGCGGCTGGCGACGTCGCAGGGCCTGCTGGCGCGCGAGCCCAGGGCGACCGACGCCCCGCGCGCCTGCGCTTCGCCCACGAGGGCGTGCGCGACGCGGCGCGCGAGCTGCTCGACGAGGACGCGCGCGCGCCGGAGCCTCCACGCCCGCCTCGGTCGGCGGCTGCTCGACGAGCTTCGACGCGGCCCAGCTCGACGAGCGCGTGTTCAGAAGTGGTGGGGCACCTGAGCCACGCCGCGGGCCTGCTCGACGCGCGCGAGCGCGCGCGTGACGCTGACGCGGCTGCTCCGGCGCGCCGGCGACCGGGCGCGCGGCGCCTCGGCCCACGAGGCCGCGCTCGCGCGCACTACACCCGCGGGATCGGCTCCGGCGGCGACGCGCTGTGGGACGAGGACCACGCGGTCGCGCTCGCGCTGCACGTCGGCGCCGCGTTCGCGGCGCTCGCCACCATGGGCTCGAGCGCGTCGACGCGATCATCGAGGCCGCGCTGCCGCGCGTCGCCGAGCCGCTCGCGCGCGCGCGCCTGCTCCAGGCGCGCCTCGAGCTGCTCGCGGCGGTGCAAGACCCGCGACCCTCGAGCTCGCGCGCGAGCTGCCTCGCGTCGCTCGGCGTCGAGCCCCTGCGGCGGCCCGGGCGGCTGCTGGCCGCGCGCGAGCTGCTGTGGACCCGCGCCGCGCTCGCGCGCTGCCGCTCGCGGCGCTCGTCGACGGCCCGCCGATGCGTGACCCCGCGCTGCTGCTGGCGATGCGCGTGCTCTCGACCGTGACCGCCCACGCGGGCATCCACGACGAGCTGCAGCTCGTCGTCGCGACCAACCGCCAGCTGCGGCTGAGCCTGTCCCACGGGACCTCCGTGCACACGGCCCAGGCGCTGTGCCTGCACGCCGCGGTGGTCGGCGAGCTCCTGCGCGACGTCGACTACGCGTGCGCCTGCGCCGACGCGGTCGAGCGCCTGCTCGCGCGCTTCCCCGTCAGCGACATCAGCGGGCGCGCGCGCATGATGATCAGCAACCTCCTGCGATCGTGGCGCGACCCGCTCCGCGCGATCTGGGAGACGACGCGCGACGCCAAGCGCCTCAGCCTCGAGCGCGGCGCGCTCGAGGCGGCGATCCTCGCCGCGCTCGCCCAGGACTTCTGCGCGCTCGCGATCTCGCGGCCGCTGCAGGTCGCCGAGCTCGAGTCGCGCGAGTCCTACCAGCAGCTCGAGCGCCTGCGCCAGCTCGCGCGCGCGGGCGACTTCGACATCCCCTGCTCCCCGAGACAGCTGATGCTGTGCCTGCTCGGCGAGGCCGAGGACCCCGCCGCGCTGCGCGGCGCGGCGGTCGACGCGGACGTCGTGTACGCCCGCTATGACGCGCGCGGCGACGTCGGCGGCAAGTGGACCATCAACTTCTGCGAGGCGCAGCTCAAGCACCTGTTCGGACGCCACGAGGACGTCGAGCGCGCGGTCGACGAGATCGACGCCGACCCCTTCCCGCTGCTCCGCCGCCGCTTCCCCAGCGCGTTCGTGCACATGTTCGCCGCGCTCTCGCTGCTCGAGCTGGCGCGCCGCGGCAGGGCCTGAGCGGCGCGCGCGGGCGCGACGGGCCGCGGCGCACCTCCGCGGGCTCCGCTTCCACGCCCGCCACGCGCCGCACAACCACCGCCACGCCGTGTGCTGCTCGTGGAGGGCGCCACGCACTGGGCGCGCGGCCGCCACGACGCGGCGCGCGCGCGCGCGCTCGAGCAGGCGCTGCAGGCCGCGCGCGCGCCGGGGCTTCACGCGCGAGGAGGGCGTCGCCGCCGAGCTCGCGGCGCGCCTGCACGAGGCCCGCGGCCTGCGGGTCGCGGCCCGGGCCTACGCGCTCGAGGCCCGCTACGCGTGGGAGCGCTGGGGCGCGCTCGCGGTGCTCGAGCGCTGCGAGCGGGAGTTCGCCCACCTGCTCGACCCGCCGCCGCGGCCCGCGAGCAGCGCCCAGCGCGTGAGCACCGAGGCGACGAGCCGCGTCGTGCTCGACCTCGACTCGGTGATCAAGGCCTCGCAGATCCTCTCGGAGGAGATCGTGTACCCGCGGCTGATCGCCAAGATCATGGCGACGCTCGTCGAGAACGCGGGCGCGACCGCGGGCGCGCTCGTGCTCAACCGCGACGACGGCCCGGTCGTGCTCGGCCGCGCCGAGGTCACGGGCGAGCCGCCCGCGCCGCAGGAGGCCGCGCGCGCGACCCCGCTGCGCGAGTCGAGCGCGCTGCCGGTCGGGCTCGTGAGCTACGTGCTGCGCACCGGCAAGCCGGTCGTCGTCAACGACGCGACGACCGATCCGGAGCTGCAGCAGTCCCCCGATCCGTATCTCCGCGAGCGAGCCCCGCGCGCGATCCTGTGCGCGCCGATCATCCGCGCCGGGGTGACGCGCGGCGCCGCGTACCTCGAGAACACGCTCGTCGCCGGCTGCTTCACCGACGAGCGCCTCGAGACCGTGCAGATCCTCGCCTCGCAGGCCGCGATCTCGATCGAGAACGCGACGCTCTACGACCAGCTCGAGGCCAAGGTGCGCGCGCGGACCCGCGAGCTCGAGGAGGCCCGCGCGCGCGCCGAGGTCGCGAGCGCGGCCAAGAGCGAGTTCCTGGCGAGCATGAGCCACGAGCTGCGCACGCCGCTGAACGCGATCCTCGGCTACGCGCGCATCATGCTCAGGCCCGCGGGCCTCGAGGACGCCGCCCGTGAGGGCCTGACGACGATCCTCCGCAGCGGCGCGCACCTGCTCGAGCTGATCGACGACGTCCTCGACATGGCGAAGATCGAGGCGCGCCGGCTCGAGCTGCAGCCGACCGTCGCGCGGCTGCCCGAGCTGCTGCGCGAGATCGCGGCGATCGTCGAGATCAGCGCGCGCGAGCAGGGCGTGACGCTGCGCTACCGCGCGGCGCCCGGGCTGCCCGCGCGCGCGCTCGTCGACGAGAAGCGCCTGCGGCAGGTCCTGCTCAACCTGCTGGGCAACGCGATCAAGTTCACGCCGCGCGGCGAGGTCCGCTTCCTCGTCGAAGTCGACGACGAACGTGAGCGCGCGGAGGACGTCGCGCGCGTCCGCTTCACGGTCGAGGACACCGGGATCGGCATCGCCCACGGCAAGCTCGCGACGATCTTCGACCCCTTCGAACAGGCGGGCACCGCCAATCAGCGCGCGCGCGGGACGGGCCTCGGCCTCGCGATCAGCCAGCGCCTCGTCGAGCGCATGGGCGGCCGCATCGAGGTCGAGAGTCAGCCCGGCGAGGGCAGCCGGTTCTGGTTCTCGCTCCCGCTCGCGCGCCCGCGCGAGGGGGCGGGCGCCCGCGCCGAGCGCGACGCTCGAGGTGCGCCCCCTCCGCGCCGGGAGCACCTCGTGACGCCGCCGCGCTCGCTCGTCGACGAGCTCGTCGCGCTGCACCGCCACGGCGACCTCCTGCGGATCGGCGAGCGCGCCCGCGAGCTCGCCGACGAGGCGCCCGAACTCACCGCGTACTTCCTCGAGCTCGCCCGGCGGGCGGACGACTTCGACGATGAGGGGGTCCGCGCGCTGCTCGAGCGCGCGGGCGTCGACCATGCGACGCGCTGAGCCTCGAGCGGCGACCCGAGGCCGCTTGAGGCCGTCCGCGGACGCGTGAGCGAGCGCCGGAATGCTCCCCTCGGCGGGCGCGTAGACTCCCGGTGGTGAGACAGCGACCCAGACTGCGGTGGACGATCGCGGCGCTCGGCCTTGCCTGCTGCGCGCCGCCCATGAGCGCCGAGGATCAGACCCGCGCCCCGGGCGAGGCCGACGCGAGCCAGGCCGAGCTCGCCTCGGTCGCCGCCGTCGAGGCACCGACCGAGACGGCGACCCCTCGCGGACCGACGACGCCCCCGACCGGGAGCCCGACGGAGACATCGGCAGCTCCCGCGACTTCGGACGGATCCGCCGCGCCCGCGACGGCCGACCCGCCCGCGCTCGCGACGATCAACACGATGCCCCGGTCGGTGCCGGTGCTCGGCCGCGATCCGAGCTGGCGCGAGCTCCCGGGCCCGTACGCGCGCGACGTGCTGTGCGCGCGCCTCGCCGAGAAGGCCGCGCGCGGGTACCCGATGTCGATGCGGGACTACACGGACGGCACGAGCGTCGCCGCGCTGTGCGAGCCGAAGGCGCGCGCCGAGGGCGGCGGGACGGCGCGCGCGGCCGAGGTCGGCGCCTGGTCCAGCGGTCAGTGGAGCGAGCACATCAACCTGCTCGTTGAGACCTCTCAGGGCTGGTTCGCGCTGCCGCACGTCGAGTACCGGATCAAGAACCGGCCCGTGACGATCGACGCGGTCGCGGTGCGCCGCGTCGCGCTCGGCCCCGACGCGCGCGAGGTCGACGAGATCGCGATCAAGATGCGGCGCCGCTACGGCGCGCTCGCGATCGAGTGGGAGCGCCGCGTGCTGTGCCGCGCGCGCGCGGACGGCCACCTGCTGTGCACGCCGCCGCTGCTGACCGCGTTCGAGCTCACGCACGGGCGCCAGCGCCAGCGCCTCGAGCTGGACGTGGTGTACGCGGGCGACGGCTCGATCGAGCTGACGCGGCGCGGCGAGCTCCCGCGCCGGCTCTCGCGGACCTGCGACGAGCAGCGCGAATTCGACGGCAACGCCTGGTGCGACGGCGACATCGGCGGCTTCGTCGAGGGTCGCTTCGCGCTGTGAGCCGCCGCGCGCCCGTTCGCGCGCCCGGCTGAATATCGCGGCCCGCCGCGCGTCTACGCGGCGGATCGGCGATCTATTAAACATGTCTTTTCATTCAGATTTCGTACGCTCATGCCCCGCGCGCTGAGCCTGCACCCCTACGACGAGGTCAGCGCCCGCTGGCCGGCGACGGGCAACCACATCATCGCGTCCTACACCGACGACGCGGTGCTCGTGTACCAGGCGTTCAACGACGACATCGCCGACTACGCGCTCGCGCGCCAGCGCTTCGCCGGCTGCCCTCGCTACAACGCGACGCGGATGACGTGGGTGAAGACCAACTTCCTGTGGATGATGAAGCGCAGCGGGTACGCGTCGAAGAAGAACCAGACCCGGATCCTCGGCCTGTGGCTGCGCAAGGCCGCGTTCGACGACATCCTGAGCAAGGCGCGCTTCAAGGGCCCCGGGAGCGGCAAGCTGCGCGTGCAGTGGGATCCGGACTACTCGCCGGAGCTGCAGCGGCTCAAGCGACGACGCGACATCCAGCTCGGCATCAAGCAGCGAGCCTCGTTCCAGCAGGGCGACGACTTCATCGAGATCGTCGACTACACCGAGGCGGCGCGGACCGCCCGCGCGACCCGCCGCGTCCCCGACGAGCGCGTCTACCTGCCGGAGGACGAGGCGCTCCGCGAGTACCTGCAGCTCGGGCGCGTCACCTTCGGCGTCATCGCGCTGTAGCCCGCCCGGGGCGCCCGGTCTATTTGGGAGCCGGCGCGCCTCGTTCCACATGTCCCTTTAACCATCGTCGAGCGAGCTGCGGTCGCCGCGTGACGGCGGGCGAGCGCGCCCGCGCGAGCTCGAGCACGCCGCGACCGCGGGCCTCCACGCTCGCACACAACGCGACCGCGTCCGCCGACCCCGAGCGCGCGTCGAGCCGTGTCGTCCTCGGACTACGTCGGGGTCGACGGATGTCGCGTGTCGACGCGCGCGCGCGCGCCGGTGTCGACCTCTTTTGACGCGCGCGCTGACGCTTGAACGACAGACAGCCGCGCGCCGGTCTCGTAGGCTGATCCTCAAGTCAGCCGCGCGCGCGGGGTTGGAGACCCGCGCCTCGGCCCCTGCCCCCTGTATCACGCCGCCGGCGCGTCACCGCGCGCGGAGGCGACGTCGCGCGGACCGCTATCTCGGCCCGCCGGCCCGAGGTGCCCCTATGTCCACTATCCCCGCCCACCTTCGCTCCGAGCGCGCCACCGTCGTTGAGCCAGGCCGCGCCGCCGTCGCCTCCGCGCTCGCGCTCGACTCCACGGTCAGCCTCCCGGCGAGCCCCGCGCTCAACCCCACCGGCGACACCGTGAAGGCGCGGCGCTCCACGCCCGACTGGGGCGCGGCGCTGGGCCTCGGCGCCTTCGACCAGCAAGACCTGTTTCAGCGGGCGATGGCGCGGGTGTTCAGCGATGACCCCGAGGCCAGCGCGGCGCCGCGGATCGGCCGCTTCACGATCCTGCGGCGCCTCGGCGAGGGCGGCATGGGCGTCGTCTTCGCGGCCTACGACGCCGAGCTCGATCGCAAGGTCGCCATCAAGCTCGTGCGCGACGAGGTCGGCAACCTCGAGAGCAAGGCCCGACTGCTGCGCGAGGCCCAGGCCATGGCCCGCCTCGCGCACCCCAACGTCGTCTCGGTGTACGACGTCGGGCTGCACCAGGAGCAGATCTACGTGGCCATGGAGTTCATCAAGGGCCAGACGCTGACCGCGTGGATCGACGAGCGATCGGGCGACTGGCGCGCGATCCTCGGCATGTTCCTCAAGGCAGGTGAAGGTCTGGCGGCGGCCCACGACGGCGGCATGGTGCACCGCGACTTCAAGCCCGAGGACGCGCGCGTCACCGCGGAGCACCTCCAGCACCCGCAGCACGCCGCGTCGTCGCTCCTCCGAGGGTCACCGGCGCTTCGCGCCGCACGCGGTGGTGCGCGCGAGCACGCGGGAAGTGGAGTCTCAACTGGAACCCTGTCGGTACGGCGACGCTCGAGGCGCTCGGCGAGTTGTTGGCTCGCGTCGTCGTTCTGGATCGTGTCCGCATGGGCCGCGACGGCGCGCGCGTCGTGACGGGATCAGAAGCTGGCGAGCGCCTCGTGATCGCCAGGCGGTAGACGAACCCACAGGGTGCCGCCGCGATCGCCGGTGTGAACCCATCCGGGCGCGCCGTCGAGCGCGGCGACGGAGGCGGCCTCGGGGAGCGGGGCCCCGTCCAGGGTGACCGCGACCGGAGGCGCGACGATCGTCATCACCTCGAACACGGCGCCGTCGACGAAGATCGAGCCAGGCCGCACGTGCAGGGACAGCTCGGCGCCCGACCAGGACTGCTCGAGCTCGCCGCCATCGAACAACTCAACGCTCGACGCCGGACCCGGGACCACCCGCGGGTACAGCACCCCGGGCGCGGTCGCGTACGAGTCCACGCTCGCGGGCGCCGTGGTCGGCGACAGCGTGTCGATCGTCGGCCGCAGCAGCGGCACGATCCCGCCCTCGCGCAGCCACAGCGGCAGCTTCGACAGCGGCGCGTCGACGGTGACCGTTTCACCTCCCATGTCGCCTCCGGAGAGGATCGAGCCGTCGAACCAATCGACCCACACCCCGGGCGGCGCGGTGAGCGTGCGCGTGGTCGCGCCGGCGTCGACGACGGGGGCCACGAGCAGATCGTCACCGAGCAGATAGACGTCCGGCGGGTGGACGCCCAGCTCGGGGTAGGCCAACCCCAGCGCGCGCATGATCGGCCGGCCGTCGACGCCCACGCGCTGCAGGTGCGTCCACAGGTACGGGAACAGCCGCAGGTGGAGGCGCGCGAACTCGCGATACCAGCCGAGCATCTCGTCGTCGAAGCCGTTGGCGACGGTGCCCTCCCACGCGACGTCGCTCGCGCCGGTGCCGACCTGCATCACGACCGACAGCGCCGTGTGCTGGAACCAGCGCGTGAACGTCTCCTTGTCGGGCGGCGAGTGCCGGTACCCGCCGGTGTCCGACGCGAAGCAGGGAAACCCCGAGGGCCCGAGCGACAGCCCGGCCGCGACGGCCGCCGGCAGCCCGCCGACCGCCAGCCCGTCTGCCCCCGCGTCGCCGGCGTGGCTGAGGTCCGCGTCGAGATCGCCGGGCCAGATCACGCTGACGTTGGCTTGATCCCCGTAGGTGCCGCCGCGCGCGAGCAGGAACCCGCCCTCGGGCGGGAGCAGCTCGGCGTAGGCGCGGTGGTAGAACAGCTGGTAGCGGCTGTGCATGGTGTGCTCGTCGCTCCCGTCGGCGAAGCTCCACTCCAGGCGAGCCGCGCCGAGGCCCGCGAGCACGTCCTCGCCGTAGTCGAGCTTGAAGCCCTCGATCCCCATCTCCGTGTAGCTCGCGAGGAGAGACTGCCACCAGTCATAGGCGTCCGCGTTGCTCAGGTCGATCGGGAGCCCCCAGCCGTTGAGCACGAGGCCGGCCGCCGGCGGGAAGTAGCCGGACATGAGCGCTTCGTCGTACAGCGCCGGGGCGGGCTCGTCCTTGTTGCTGACGTAGGGCGTGTGCCACAGCGCGAGGCGGAACCCGAGCGCGCGCAGCTGGGCGATCATCGCCGCGGGATCCGGGTAGCGCGCCGGGTCGAAGTCGAAGGTGTTGACCCCCGTCGCGTAGGGCCGATCGATCCACAGCGCGCTCGTGGCCAGGTCGAGGGAGCGGATCATCTCGGCGTCCGCCAGCACCTGGGCCTGGTCATCGTTCTCGTTGCGCCAGATCCAGGGGCCGAGCGCCCAGGGTGCGGGCGTGATCGGCCAGGCCGTCGTGGCGTAGTAGCGCGCCGGGATGTCCAGCGGGTGCTCGGCGCCGTACAGATGGAACGCGAGCCCGTCGACGCCGTCGGCGCCCACGCCCATCGTGATCTCGACGACGTCGGCGGCCTCGGTCGCGACGGCGAACACCCCCGGATGGGGGTCCTCGATGAACACGCCCCAGCCGCGGGTGCCGATGAGCAGCGGGACGGGGACGTGGGCCTCGTTGTTCTGGCTCTCGTACGAGAAGTCCGGCTCGAGCTGGAGCGCCCGAACCTTCCCGCGGTGACTCGGGGTGTCGAACACCTCGCCGAGGCCGTAGAACCCCTCGCTCGCGTCGACGCGCGCGCGCACGCGAAACGCCGCGACCGTCGCGCCGCTCGTGGTCCACTTCGCCGCGAACCGGCCGGTCGCCACGGCCTCAAACGCGACGGTCGCGGAGGTCTCCGCGTCGTAGGTCAACCGCAGGGTCGGGCCGTCCGGCTCACACTCGACCGTGGTCGGCGCGAGCCACTGCACGTCGAGGTCATGGGCCGGGTCATAGCTGAGGTCGTCGTCGATCGCGTCGACGACCCCGAGCATGAACGCGTCCTGTGGCAGTCGCAGCAGCGCCTCGTCGTCGCGGACGAGCGAGGCGCCGGCCTCATCGCAGATCAACGCGAACGTCGCGGGCTCCGTGGACGTCGAGGTGTCCGTGCCGGAGTCCGTGTCCGTCGAGTCGCTACCAGAGCCGCTGGCCGTTGTGCCCGCCGATTCGCTCGTCGATCCCGCGTCGGTGTCCGACGAGTCTTGTCCGTCCGATTGGCACGCGACGAGGACCACCGTGCTCGCCACGGTCGCGCGCAGTATCCTTGATCCGATGAGCCCCACGGGCGCGAGCCTACCCCGCGCGCGCGCGCACGCGAAGACCGACCGAGTAGGACCACCTGATTGATCGGCGGGACGCTATCGTCGTGATCTCCTGCGCCGATGAGGACCGGACGCGCGGGCCCACGGCGACCTTGGCCTTCTCTCCCGACGCCGGGCGCGGCCTCCACACGCAGCACGTCGCGGAGCTCTGCGCCCCGACCAACAGCTCGCTTGGGACGGACTCGGACTGCGGCGCTCCTCGATCCTCGCTCACCGCCGACACGACTCGCCTGGTAGTCTGAGAGGCGCGCGATGACTGCTTCACGCCCTGTCGCCGAGCCATCGAGCGGCCGCTGGCGCCGGCTCCTCGTCCGAGCGCTGCTCGCCGCGCTGGCGCTCCTCGCAGGCCTCGTGCTCTTCGCCTACTTCGCGCTCGCGCCGAAGGTCTACGACGTCACCTCGATCCGCGACGCGCCCGCCTACCAGGACGCCGCGCTGCTCGAGCGCGCGTGGGCGCTCCCGGTCGCGGCGACCTACGATCGCGAGCGGCTGATCTTTCAGCCCCGCGTCTCGTGGTGTGGTCCCACGAGCCTCGCCAACGTGATCCGCTCGCGCGGCGGCGCGGAGACCTCGCCCGCGGACGTGCTCGCCGAGACCGGCTACTGCTGGCTCGGCGAGTGCATCCCTGGGCTCACCCTCGACGAGCTCGCCGAGATCGCGCGAGCGAAGGTCCACGGCGAGGTGATCGTGCTGCGCGACCTCAGCCTCGCGGAATTCCGCGAGCACATGCGCCGCAGCAACGACGTCGATCGTCGCTACGTGATCAACTTCCTCCGCGGTCCGCTGTTTCGCGAGGGCGGCGGGCATCACTCGCCGATCGGCGGATATCTCGAGGCGGAGGACCTGGTGCTCGTGCTCGACGTCAACGAGAAGTTCGAGCCGTGGCTCGTCGACACCGCGCGGCTCTACGCGGCGATGGACACGGTGGACTCGGGGACCAAGAAGCAGCGCGGCATGCTCCTGATCCAGTGAGGTGGCCGCCGAACGGCTCCCAGGAGGGTCGTCGTGGACGCTGGAACCACGCCGGAATTGGGCTACCGCGCTCCCCACTTTCTCTGCGTAGTCAGCCGCTTACGCGGTCTCCAGCATATTCAAGCCCGACAACGTGCTCGTCGGCGAGGACGGGCGTCCGCGCGTGCTCGACTTCGGGCTCGTGCGCACCGACAAGGACGGCGGCACCTCGGTCACGCTCGACGACGACGAGCTCGAGCGCACCGGCAGCCACGGGACGCTCCTGGAGTCCCTGCGCGAGTCCGATCAGCACCTCGAGGAGAAGCTGACGCGCGCCGGCGCGATCATGGGGACGCCGGCGTACATGTCCCCGGAGCAGATCCGCGGGCGCGCCCACGAGGTCGACGCGCGCAGCGATCAGTTCAGCTTCTGCGTCGTGCTCTACGAGGCGCTCTATGGCCAGCTGCCCTTCGCGGGCGAGACGATGCGCGCGCTCTTCGACGCCGTGACGCGCGGCGAGCTGCGGCCGCCGCCCCGGGGCACGCGGGTGCCCTCCTGGGTCGCGCGGGCGCTGCAGCGCGGGCTCGCCACCGACCCCGCGCAGCGCTGGCCGTCGATGCGCGCGCTGCTCGACACGCTCGCCCGCGATCCACGCCGCGCGCTGCGGCTGGGGGCCGGGCTCGCGTCCGCGGCCGCGCTCGTCGCCAGCGTCAGCTACGGCGCCGCGTCGGCGCGCGCGAGCGCGGCGGAGGCCTGCGAGCGCGCGCGCACCGAGCTCGACGCGCTGTGGAGCCCGGCGCGCAAGCAGGCGGTCGAGCGCGCGCTGCTGGCCACAGGCGTGCCCTTCGCCGCTGACGCGTGGACGCGCGTCGAGGCCCGCGTCGACCGCTACGCGCGCGGCTGGAGCGAGATGCGGCACGCGGGCTGCGAGGCCCATCGCGAGGGCCTGCAGTCGGCCGAGCTGTTCGACCTGAGCATGACCTGCCTCGATCGGCGGCGCGGCGACCTCGAGACGACGATCGAGCTGCTCGAGTCCGCCGACGCGCGCGTCGCCGAGAAGGCGGTCGAGATGGTCGCGTCGCTGCGCCCGCTCGCGCCCTGCGTCGACGTGGAGGCGCTGCGCGCCCAGATCAAGCCGCCCGAGGACCCCGAGGCCGCGGCGCTCGTCGACGCGATCCGCGACGAGCTCGGGCGCACGAGCGTCTACAAGCACGCGGGCAAGTTCCGCGAGGGCGTCGCGCTCGCCCGCGATCTCCGGCAGCGCGCGCAGGCGGTCGACTACCCGCCGCTGCTCTCGCGCGCGCTGCTGGCCGAGGGCGACCTCGAGATGGAGCTCGGCGAGCACGAGGCCGCGGCCCGGGACCTCCACGCGTCGATGCTGCTCGCGCTCGAGGTCGGCGACGCCGAGATCGCGTCCGAGGCCATCGCCAAGTGGTTCTACGTCACGGGCGCGCAGCTCGGGCGGGCCGACGAGGTCGCGCCGCTCGAGCCGCTGGTGCTCGCGCTCGCCCGCCGCCAGCGCGAGCGCAGCTCGATCCCCGCGCTCGCCTACAACAACGTCGGCGCGGTGCACTACCGCGCGGGCGACCTCCAGGGCGCGCAGGATGGCTTCCGCGCGGCGCTCGAGATCTGGGAGTCGCTCGACGAGCCCAACCCGCTCGAGGTCGCCGCGACGCTCAACAACCTCGGCGTGACGCTCAGCGACCGCGAGCAGCACGAGCGCAGCGCCCAGCACCTCACGCGGGCGCTGGCGATGATCGAGCTCGAGGTCGGCGAGCAGCACCCCAACCTCGCGTTCCCGCTGTTCGGCCTGGCTCACGCCGAGCTCGAGCTCGGCCGCCTCGACGACGCCGAGCTCAAGTTCCGCCGCGCGATCGCGCTGCTCGAGCGCGACCAGGGTCCCGACGCGTTCCCGCTCGTGTACCCGCTCTCGGGCCTCGGCCAGCTCGCGCTGCGGCGCGGCGAGCACGGGGCGGCGAGGGAGGCGTTCGTCCGCGCGCTCGCGATCTGGGGCGCGCGCGACGTGATCGATCGCGACAAGGGCGACGCGCTGTGCGGCTACGCGGCGGCGCTCCGATCCACGGGACAGGTCACGGAGGCCAGCGAGGCGGAGGGCGAGGCGGCGCGGCTGTTCACGGCGGTCCCGCAGCCCGGGGCGCCGGCCCGCTGCCCGCACCTGGAGACGGCCGCGCCGCAGCCGTAACGGCGCGCCGGGAGCCGCCCTGCGCTCGCCGGGTCCCGGTAGAATGCGGCGGTGCACCGCCGCTGCCTCGTTGCCTTTATGCTCGCGCTGCTCGGCGGCTGCCAGCGCCACCCCGAGTGCGCGTGCCCGGACGGCGTCGAGGGCCACGCGACCTACGAGGGCGACGCGTGCCTGTGCCTGCCCTCGCTGCCGCCCGTGGACGAGCCGACGCCCGTGACGATCTTCTACGTCGACCCGGACGTCGCGGCGGGCGGCGACGGCTCAGACGCGCGCCCGTGGACCGCGATCGACTGGGACGCGGTCGACGGCGCGCTGCAGGCGGGGCCCGTGCTCGTGCAGCTCAGCGCGCTCGCGCAGGACGGGCTCGAGGCCCAGGAGTTCCCGGCGCGCCTCGACGTGCTGCGGCTCGACGCGGGCCCGCACCGCCTGGTGCTCGACGGGCGCGCGCGCTTCAACGCCGACGACGCCGCGCCGCGCTGGGAGGACGCCGGCTCCGCGCGCGCGCGCGTCCCCGGCGTGCACACGGGCTTCGAGAACATCGCGCGCAGCCGGATCACCGTGCGCGGCCTCGAGGTCACCGGCAGCGACGACAAGGGCGTGTACTGGCGCGCCGGCGACGAGGTGATCATCGAGGACTGCGAGATCCACGAGAACCACGGCTCGCCCGCGCTCAACCTCGAGTACGTCAGCCGCAGCGGCCTGCCGTCCTCGAGCTTCACCGTGCGCAACACCCACGTCTACGACCAGGTCGGCGAGTGCATCTACATCGGCGGCGCCGAGGGCGAGGACCTCGACGCGCACGCGCTCGTCGTCCTCGAGAACAACCTGATCCACGACTGCACCGACCCCTTCGACACCAAGCACGACGGCATCAACATCAAGGACCGGATCGGCGAGGCGCGGGTGACTCGCAACGTGATCCTGCGGACAGACTGGGGCGTCGAGGCCGCGTCGCCGGGGACCTACGCGCACAACGTCGTCATCGACCCCGACCGCGAGGCGTTCCTGATCAACCTCTCCTTCGGCCCCGCGCGCGACCTGTGGTTTCTCGACAACGCGGCGATCCGCCCGGGTCACGACGGCTGGCACGTCGACACCGAGGCCGCGTCCGCGACCGGGGTCCGGCTCGAGCGCTTCACCTCGCTCGACGCCGGCGAGGCCGGCGTGCTGCTCGGCGTCGGTCAGGCGCTCGAGATCATCATCGACGACGTCGTGCTCGCCGGCGGCGAGGTCGGCCTCGACGGCTGGGGCGAGCCGGGCGCGCTGACGCTGGAGCTCGGCGCGTGCGCGCTCGCGGACAACGAGACCGACGCGGACCGGCTGCTCGCGGATCGGGCGTCGTGCGGCCGCGCCGAGCTCGGCGCGCGGACCACCGCGGCCGGGCCCGACGGGTTGATGTTCACGGACGACGACGGCTGGATCGCCGCGGCCGGCGGCGCGAGGCCGCCCGCCGCGCCCTGACGTCGACCTCGCGCGTGACCGTCGCGCGCCGCGGTCGACGGCGATCAGCTGCGCGCCGCGACGCCCAGCACGAGGGGCGCCAGCTGCAGCGTCTGCGCGCCGGCGCGGACCAGCGCGGCGGCCGCCGCTCGACCTGGATCCAGCCGACGCCCTCCACGTGCACCCGCGCGCCGGCGGCTCGTCGCTGGCGAGCTGCGCGGCGAGCTGCTCGGCGCGCGCCCGCGTCGTCTCGCCCGCCTCGCGGCGCGCGGCCAGCTCGCGCTCGCGGCCTTCGTTTTGGTACGGGCTCGCCTCGGGCGCGAACATCCAGCCGTACTCCTCGACCAGCGCGGGGTCGCTGCGCTGCAGCTCCTCGAGCTGCGCGCAGGTGGACGCGACGCGCTCGCGCGTCCGCGCGTCGACCAGCAGCGGATCGATCCGCGCGCCGATGTCGACCGCCGCGCGCACCGCCGCCTCGCTCACGCGCCCGCCCGTCGCGGCCCGCAGCACGCGGTCGATCGCCTCGTCGGCCTCCCCGTGCACCACGCCGTCGCCGATGACCTGCCAACCTGACCCGAGACACAGCTCGAGACGTCCGCCGCGCCACCCCGGACCCTCGAGCTCGACGAGCAGCTCGCCGCTGCCGCGGTGGTAGCCGACCCGGCACAGGCGACAGCCCGCGGCGCGCAGCGCCGGCGCGAGCGCCTCGTCGATCTGGTAGGCGGGCGCGCGCTCCACCGCGGCGCGGAGGATCGGGCACGCGTCGCCGAGCGCCTCCGCCGGGCGCCGCACGCCGAGCTCATGACAGCGCGCGGGCGAGAGATCCTCGGCGAGCACGAGCAGCACGTCGCGCTTCCACTCGCTCAGCGCCTGCCAGCGCAGGATCCCCGCGAGCGGCCCCCACTCGAGGCGCGCGTACGGTCCCGTCTGGATGACGTCGAGCACGCCCGGGTACGGAGCGATCGCGCGCGGCCACACTCGCGCCAGTGTACACGCGCCGGGCTCCTGGCGCGCGGGGGGTCGACCCGGTCCGGCCCGGCGCGCGCGGGTCCGCTACCATCCCGCCCGTGCTCGGATACCTCTTGCGCACCGCCCCCGTCGTCCTCCGCGCCGCGCGGCGTCCTCACCCGCAGCTCATCTCCGTGCTCGAGCGCGTCGTTCGCCCGTGGGAGCTCGACCTCAACCGACACATGAACCAGGCGGTCTACGCCCAGGTGATGGAGCTGGGGCGCCTCGACTGGGCGCTGCGCTCGCACGCCTGGCGCCGCTGGAAGGCCGGGCGCGCCCACGCGGTCGTGGCCGAGCAGCGCATCGTCTACCGCCGTGAACTCACGCTGGGCGCGCGCTACACCATCGACACGCGCGCGCGGGCGGTCGAGGGGCGGCTGCTCGCGCTGCGCAGCTACATGATCATCGACGGCCGCGTCCACGCCCGCGGCGACGCCAAGCTGATCTTCGTCGGTGACGACGGCGTGCTCGCCGGCCCCGCCGTCGAGGCGTTGTGCGAGGGCCTGTACCCCGCGCCGCTCGCGGTCGAGGACTGGCGCGTGCGCGACTGAGCCCGCAGACCGGGCCCGTGCGGGCGCGCGCGAGTTCTGCGAGACTGCGTCGGGAGCCCGCGACCGCGGACCCCGAACGACGCCCGCGACGCGCGCTGCCATGCCCCCGACGAAGCCACGGCAGACGATCCTCGTCATCGACGACGACCCGACCAACCTCAAGGTCGCGGTCGAGTATCTCAAGGCCTACAGCTACAAGATCCTGATCGCGCGCGACGGCGAGACCGGCATCGAGCGGGCCCAGCTCGCGCGCCCGGACCTGATCCTGCTCGACGTGCAGATGCCCGGCATCGACGGCTACGAGACCTGCCGACGGCTCGGCGCCAACCCCGACACCGCCGGCATCCCCGTGATCTTCATGACCGCGCTCGGCTCGGCGGACCACAAGCTGCGCGGCTTCGAAGCGGGCGCGCGCGACTACGTGACCAAGCCCGTCGAGGAGCGCGTGCTGCTCGCGCGGGCGCGCGCGCACCTGCAGATCCGCGAGCTGCAGCTGCAGCTCGAGGAGCAGCGCGAGCTGCTCTCGGCGCGGGTGCTCGAGCAGCGCGCCAGCGCCGCGCGCGAGCTGGCGCACCGCGAGGTCGACGTGTCCGAGCGGACACGTCTGCTCGAGCTCGTGCGCTGGCAGAGCGCGCAGCTGCTGGACGCGACCCGCCAGCGCCTCGACGCCCCGGGCGGCCTCGCGCGCAGCGACGGCTCGCTCGTCGCGCTGCTGCGCCGGCACCTCGAGCAGGCGCGCGAGCTGCTGCAGGCCGCCGCGCGCGAGCCCAGGACCGCCGAGGCGGCCCGCGGCAACGTCGTGATCGCGCTCGAGCTGCTCGGCTCGCTCGAGCAGCGCATGCTCGACGCGGACGCGCGCGCGCCGACGCCCGCCCCCGCCCCCGGCAAGAGCCCGCTCGACGGGCTCAGCGAGCGCGAGCGCGAGATCGTCACGCTGCTCGTCCAGGGCCGCTCGGTGAAAGAGATCGCCTACGAGCTCGGGGTCGCGCGCACCACCGTCAGCACGCACCGCAAGCGCATTCTCGACAAGCTCGGCCTCCAGGACCTGCCCTCGCTCGTCAAGCTCGCGCTGGTGCACGGGGTCGTCTCATGACCCGCCGCGCGCGGCGTCCGGGCGTCACCCCGGTCGATGATCCTGCATGATTGCGGGGTGACCCCACGACCCTCGCTCCGGTCCGCGCATCTCCCTATGACGAGCGGCGCGTCATGCTTCGCGATCGCGCTGCTGCTCGCGGCCTGCTTTCAGGACCAAGGCCCGGAGGGGCGCCCCGAGGAGAGCTCGGACTCGCAGACGACCGTCGCGGTCACGAGCACCGAAGCCACCGCGACCACGGGCGGCACGACCGGCGCCGCGACGACCGACGCGGGCAGCACCTCCCCGGGGACCACCGGGTCGTCGACGGGCGTGACCACCACGTCCACGACGAGCGCCTCGAGCGCGACCGAGGTCGGCAGCACGAGCTCGCCCGAGACCGGCGACGACGAGTGCGTCTCGCCGATGGCGGACTGCGACGGCGACCCCGCGGGCGTCTGCGAGGTCAACACCGACACGGACCTCCAGCACTGCGGGCAGTGTGACTCCCCCTGCGACGGCGAGTGCAGCGACGGCGCGTGCTGGTCCTCCCGCTACGTGTTCATCACGAACGTCGCCGCGACGGGCTTCGCCGGCGTCGACACCGTGGACTCCTTCTGTAATAACCAAGCCGGGTTCGCGGGCCTGCCCGGCACCTACGCCGCGTGGATCAGCGACGCGAACTCGAGCCCCGCGACCCGCTTCACCCACTCCACGGTCCCCTACGTGCTGCTCAACGACCTCGTCGTGGCGAACGACTGGGCAGACTTGACCAACGGCAGCATCAAGACGCGGATCAACGTGTCGGAGTTTGAGAACATCATCGAGGGCGGCTGCTCCGTGACCGGCGTGTGGACGGCGACGACCCCGAGCGGAGGCTACGCGGGCGGGCCCGACTGCGAAGGCTGGACCACCAACGAAGACCAGATCTCGGCAGGGGTGCTGGGCTCGGCGGGCGAGTCCAATTCGAAGTGGACCGAGGGCGGGTGCTCCGAGCGCTCCTGCGGTGAAGCGGCGCATGTGTACTGCTTCCAGCAGTAGCGACTTCGGCTACGTCTTGCGATTACAACGACTTCTCGGCTTCGCCGATCCCTCCTCCACGATCTCTCCAGTCGCGGGATCGATTCGGGCGATGGCCGCGCGCGTCGCGTTCGGCGACAGGTACACGGCCAACTCCACGCGGGTCCTCCACTATTTCTCCAGAGCAGCGGCGAGTCGGCGCTCGTGCCCTGACCGGCGCGTGGCGCCGCCGCGCCGCGGGTCGACTCAGCGCGCGTCGACGGGCTCGCAGTAGGTCGTCAGGGCCTCGCGCTCGCGCGTGAACACGGCGAGCCGCTCGCACGCGATCGCGATGAGCCGCGCGGGCGGCACGGGCCACGCGATCGAGCCGTCAGGGCGCGCGAGGCCGATGCGATGCCCGAGCGTGGCGATGAGCTCGCCCCGCGCGGGGTCCCAGATCTTCGCGCTGCGATCGCCGCTCGCCGTCACGAGCCGCGCGCCGTCCGGCGAGAACTCGACGCTCCGGACGTCCTCGGCGTGCCCGGCGAGCGTCCAGAGCAGCTCGCCGCCGCGCGCGTCCCAGATCTTCGCGGTCCCGTCGCGCGAGCCCGTCGCGATCCTCGTCCCGTCGGGCGCGTACGCGAGCGCGAGCACCCAGTCCTCGTGGCCGCGCAGCGCCATGAGCCGCGCGCCGTCGGCGGGGCTCCACAGGTACACGGTCGGCTCCTCGCCGACCGAGGCGAGCTGGGCGCCGTCGGGGGAGTACGCGACCGCCAAGACGTCGCGCGCGTGCGCGCGGAGGAGCTGCTGCTGCGCCCCTGAGCTCGAGCTCCACAGGCGCACCGTGTCGTCCTTGCTCGCCGTCGCCAGCTGGGCCCCGTCCGGAGAGAACGCGAGGTGATTGATGTCGTCGGTGTGACCCTCCATGCTCGCCACGAGCGCGCCCGAGCTCGGGTCCCAGACGCGCGCGAGGTTGTCGAAGCTCCCGGTCGCGAGCCGGGCGCCGTCGCGGGTGAACGCGACGGCGATGATCGGCGCGCTGCTGGCCCGCATCGAGACGAGCTCCGCGCCGGTCTCCACGCTCCAGACCCGCGTCACGCCGTGGAAGTCGCCGGTCGCGACGCGCGCGCTGTCGGGCGTGAAGGCGAGCGTGGCGACCGTCACGCCGACCTCGAGCACCCCCTGCGGCGCGCCGGTCTCCGCGTCCCAGATCCTCGTGGTGCCGTCAAACCCGGCCGTCGCCAGGTACGCGCCGTTCGGCGCGTAGGCGACGGCGTAGAGCTCGTTGGTGTGGCCGCGCAGCTCGAGGAGCCGGTCCCCGCGCGCGGCGTCCCAGATCTTCGCGGTCGCGTCGGTGCTGACCGTTGCGACACGTCGCCCGTCGGGCGAGAACACGGCGCCGTACAGCTCGCTCTCGTGCCCGCGCACCGTCGTGAGCGCGGCGTGGACGGTGGCGTCCCAGAGCCGCGCGGTCCCGTCGCTGCTCGTGGTCACCAGGCGGCGCCCGTCAGGCGCGTAGGCGAGCGCCTCGCCCGTGCTCTCGTGACCCTTGAGCGTCGCCAGGTGGGCGCCTGTCTCGGCGTCCCAGAGCCGCGCGGTGTTGTCGAAGCTCGCCGTCGCGATCCGGCGACCGTCCGGCGCGTACGCGAGCGCGTGGACCTCGCTCGCGTGCCCGCGCAGCTCGGCGAGCAGCGTGCCGCGATCGACGGACCAGACGCGCGTGGTGCCGTCCTTGCTCGCCGTCGCCAGGCGCTCGCCCGCGGGGGAGAACGCCAGCCTGACCACGCTGTTCTGGTGCCCCTCGAGGGTCCGGCGGAGCGCGCCCGTGCGCCCGTCCCAGAGCTTGGCGGTCCCCGCCCCGCACGCGGTGGCGACCGTGTCCCCGTCGGGCGAGAACTTGACATCGTAGAGGGTGGAGCCATGTCCGCCCATGGTCGCCAGCGCCGCGCCGGTCTCGACGTCCCAGAGCCTCGCGGTCTTATCCTGGCTCGCGGTCGCGAGCCGCGCGCCGTCCGGCGAGAACGCGAGCGCCCGGATCACGCTCTCGTGGCCCTCGAGCACGCGCTGCAGCGCGCCGGTGCGCGCGTCCCAGAGCCGCGCGGCGCCGTCGAGGCTGGCCGTCGCGACGCGCTCGCCACCGGGCGAAAAGGCCAGGCTGTAGACGCTGCGGCGGTGGCCCTCGAGCCGGGCGACCAGCGCGCCCGTGCGGGCGTCCCAGAGCCGCGCGACCCCGGAGTCGCCGCCGGTCACCACCCGCGCGCCGTCCGGCGCGAAGGCGACCGCGCGCACCGTGGTCTCGTCGTCCGCGAGCGTGTGGAGCACCGCGCCGGTCTCCGCGCTCCAGATCTTCGCCGTCCCGTCGGTGCTGCCCGTCACGAAGCGCGCGCCGCCCGGCGCGTACGCGACCGCGATCACGCCGCGCGCGTGGTCCCGGAGGACGCGCTCGGCCTCGACCACGATCGCGTCCTCGGCGAGCACGCGCTCGAGACCTTGAACCGCCTCTTGGGGCAGGTCGACGAAGTCCGGGGCGAAGTCCGCGACCGCCTGCACCCCCAGCGCGAGCGCCTCCGCCTCACGGTCCTCCGGGATCAACATCCGCGCGCGCAGGCCTCGCTGCACGCTCAGCGACACGCGCTGCGTCTGGCGCTCGAGCTCGAGCGCGCGCATGGCCTCGACGACCCGGGCTTTCTCCTCGCTGATGTCGCGGCTCTTCGCGTGGATCTCGGCGTTCTTCTGCAGCACCACGATGACGATCGCGGCGGCCAGCGCGAGCAGCCCGGCGATCGCCAGGCGAGCCCGCCGCGCCCGCGCCCGCACGACTCGCTCGCTCTGCTCGAGGAACTCGTGCTCGTGATCGTTGAGCGAGACCACGCTCGCCGCGAGCACGCGCCGCGCCTCCTCGACGCGCGCGCGCCCCCACAAGAATTCACGCTCCCCCCGCGCGCGCCACTGCGCGGCGTCCCGCGCGAGCGCCTGTCGCAGCCGCAGCGCGTCGCGGTCGGCGTTGAGCCACACGACCAGGGTGGACCACTCGCGCAGCAGCGCCTCGTGGGCGATCTCCACGTACTCGACCCCGCTCTGCTCGGTCGCGACCAGCACGCGCGCGCGACCGATGAGCGCGTCCAGGACGCGCCGCGTGGCCGGGTCCTCGCCGAGCTCGTCCGCGCGCGCGCGTCGTCGCGTGTCCCCGGAGGTGTCGCCGCCGAGGTGCACGAGGCGCGTCATGAGCCGGCGGGTCGCCACGGTCGCCTCGAGCCCGAGCTCCGCGCGCAGCTCGTCGAGCGCGCGCTCGGCCGCGAACGCGATCGCGCCCTCGATCCCGCCGGTCTCCTCATAGGTCGCAAAGGACAGGAGACGACGCGCGCGATCACGACGCTGCCACAGCTCGCGCAGCACGTGCTGCAGCAGCGGCAGGCGGCCGGCCTGCTCGGCCGCGCCGGACACCAGCTTCTCGAGGAGCGCGGGCTCGACGCGGTAGCCCACGCGGCGCGCGGGTCGCTCGATCGCCACGCGGAGCTGACGCTCACCCATCGGCGGGAGCGCGAAGTAGGTGCCGCTCCGCAGCGCCCGCGCGAGCGCGCCGACCTCGAGGCAGCGCTGCACGAAGTCAGCCCGCAGGGTCGCCAGCACCCAGAGCCCGCCGGCGGCGCCCCCCGCGTCGCGCGTCGCGTTCACGAGGTTGTCGACGAAGGCCATCGCCCCCCGCGGCTCGCCCGACGGCTCGAGGCGCGCCTCGGTGAACAGCTCTTCGAGCTGGTCGATCACGAGCAGACACGACGCACCGCCGCGCGCGCGCGCGAACGCCCGCAGCCTCCCGCCGTCGGCGAGCAGCTCGTCGCGCAGCCGCGCGCGACGGCGATCGTCGTCGCCCTCGCCCTCGCCCTCGGACGACATCATCACGAGCGCGCGCGCCAGCGCGTCACAGGGGCTGCGACCTGGCCGAAGCGTCACGATGCTCCAGTCGCGACCGCCGCCGAGCACCCCGGCCCGCAGCGCCGGGCACACGCCGGCCAGCACCAGCGAGGACTTCCCCGATCCCGACGCGCCGATCAGCGTCAGGAAGCGCGTCTCGCCGTCGCGGATCCGTGACAGCAGGTCCTCGACCTCGGCCTCTCGCCCGAACATCCAGCGAGCGTCACGCTCGCGGAAGGCCTGCAGGCCCCGGTAGGGGCTGAGCGAGTCCGCGGCCACCCCCTGGCGACGAGCCTCGCGCTCGAGCCAGTCCGCTCGTCGCGGATCGACCCCCACGAGCGCGGCCAGCTGATCGAGCCCCCCCGCCCAGTCGGCCTCGTCGAGGTCAACGCCCTCGGCGCGGTCGCTCACCGGCAGATGGCGCCGCGCGGCGCCCGGGAGGCCGACGCGGAGCACGCTCGCGGGCTCACGCTCGACGCGAGCGCGCAGCGCCGCCGCGTACTCGTGCTCCGGGTCCCAGCCGCGCGCGCCGTGGCAGACCAGGACCGCAGGCGCGTCGCGCAGCGCGGCCTCGAGCGGCGCGCGCCAGTCGGCGTCGGGGTCGAGCTCCCACATGTCGAGCCACGGACGGACGCCGCGGTCGAGCAGCTCCTCGCACAGGCGACGAACGAGCAGCGCGTCGCCGCGGTCGTGCGCGACGAACACGTAGTCCGGCGGCGCCCGCTCGTTCGCCGCGTCGGCGGCCTCGCCGGCCTCGATCGCGGCCAGCAGCGCGCGCATCGACTCGTGGCGCTCCTCGGGCGCGACGCGGAGCCCTCGCAGCACCACGCGCCGCAGCCACAGCGGCACCGCGGCGCCGCGAGGGGTCGCGCGCACGTCCCCGCGCAGCGTCGCCGCGCGCAGCTGCCCGAGGGTCTCGCCGGCGAAGGGTCGCGCGTCGTAGAGCGCCTCGAAGAGCGCGACGCAGTAGCTAAATTGATCGCTCGCGACGTCCGCGCGCTGCCCTAGATGTTGCTCTGGGGACATATACGCCGGGGTCCCGAGCAGCGCGCCGGTCATCGTCAACGACGGGTGCGTGGACATCGACGCGCGCAGGCTCGACGACGACGCGGTCGTCGTCGTCGTCGACGCGACCACGGCGTCCACGGGCTCACCGAGCTCCTCGCGCTCCGACCGGGCCAGGCCGAAGTCCATCACGCGCACGCGCCCGTCGGCGCCGATCATCACGTTGTCGGGCTTGAAGTCGCGGTGGACCAGCTCCTTGTCGTGCGCGGCGATCAGGCCGCGCGCCGCGTCCTTGAACACGCCGAGGAGCTCCGAGAGGGTCCGCGGCGCGTCCGCGAGCCACCGCCGCAGCGTGACGCCCTCGATGTACTCCATGACGATGAACGTGGACTCGCCGACCTCGCCGATCTCGTAGACCGGCACGACGTTGGGGTGCGAGAGCTTCGCCATCGCTCGCGCCTCTCGCAGCAGCCGCTCGCGCAGGAGCGAGTCGCCGCGCACCTGGAGCTGCTTGATCGCGACCTGGCGACCCAGCATCGTGTCCTCGGCGACGTACACCACGCCCATGCCGCCGCGCCCGAGCTCACCCTGGATGCGGTAGTGATCGAGCTGGTCGACCGCGCGAGCGCTCGCCGGCGCGTGCCCGGCCACGCGCGTCTGATCCAGCGGGTCGCCGCGATCGCGGGCTTGGCTGGCGACCGTGGCCGCGAGCTCGACGCGCGCCGCGTCGCCGGAGCGCATCGTCGGCCCGACGACGAGCGGATCCCGGGAGGCTCCCCGGCGCGCGTCGGCGGGCGCGGCGAGCATCGTGTCAGCCGCGAGCGAGTCGCCAGGCGACGCGTCTTCGTGCAGACGACGCGCCTGTAGCTCGCGCTCGCGCGAGCGTCGACCACCTGGTCCTTCGGCCATCGGTCCGGATTCTCCCACACTCGCCTCGGCCGGCCGCGAGCGCGAAAACGCCAGCGGCGTGACCGCGCCGCTACCTGCTCAAGAGCCGCCTGCGCGCGCGACGGACGAGCTCCCGAAGGAGCGGCGCGAGCAGCCGGCTCGAGGTGACGGCGATGGCCGGGAGCGCGTATCCTTCGCGCCAGCGCGGGTTCTCCCGGGTGTAGTCGACGAAGGCCTGCTCGCGCCCGTGGGCCGCCAGCCAGCGCTCGGACAGCGGGGGCGGCCGCGTCGGCATCTCGACCAGCGGGTCCGCAGCGTCCCAGCCGGGGAAGCGCTCACCCATGGCGTGCACGAGGAAGCCGCGCTCCCAGCGCGGGATCGCCGGATCGCCGACCGTCCAGAAGTCCACGAGCGGCGCGAGCCGGACGTAGCTCTGCAGGTAGGCCGCGTTCACCGCGACGATCGGACGTCCACGGCTCGCCACCAGCAAGCGCAGGCCGAGCCGCGCGCCCGCGCGCGAGGCCGCCGGGTGACCGCGCCAGCTGGGGTGGATCATCCAGTACTCGGGCTGGAGGTCGAGGAAGCGTCGCCCGGCCCAGGTCCGAAGCGCGTAGATCCACACGGACATCCCGCGCAGCCGCGCCGCGCGGTCGCGCATCAGCAACACCTGGTTCGCGCGTCGACACAAGCCCGCGAACCACCGGAAGTCCTCGCGTTCGTCGACGCCCGACCGGAGGGTCATGACCTCGGCGCGGAGCGACCACATTTCGCGCAGCGTCGGCTCGTCGAGCCGCGCGCCGCGGGTGAGCAGGACGTCAAGAGCCGGCATTCCCATCGGTGACGCGAGATATCGTCGACGACGGCTGCGGGGGTCAAGCGGCTCACGGCGGGCGCACACCGACGAAGCGCGACTCGGTCCACCATGAGAAAGCGGTCCCCGCGTCCGCGAGCTTCACGCTACGTTGAAGCCGTGGACGTACGACCGACGCCGAGAGTCCCCGTCTCCTCCGTCTCCGCACGCGGCGCTCGATCCCTGGCGGCGTTCTCGGTGGCGGCGCTGTGCGCGTGTGGTTCGCCCGGTGATACCGAGGTCGGCAGCGACAGCGAGGTCACCGGGACCACCGGGACCCCCGAGGCCAGCGCGAGCTCCGGTACGACGGATAGCGAGACCGCGCAGGAGACCGACGACGAACCAGGCGCACCCCCGCCGTGGATCGCGACCTGGGGCTCATCGCCGACCGAGGCCAACGCCGCGACCGTCGCCCCGTTCGTGTTGGAAGGACAGAGCCTGCGCCAGGTCGCCCACATCAGCGTCGGAGGTGAGGAGGTCCGCGTGCGCCTGGCCAACACCTTCGGCGAGTCGGACCTGCCGGTGACCGAGGCCCGCCTCGCGCTCGCGGGCGAAGGCGCCGCGACGCTGCCCGCGAGCGACCGCCTGCTCACCGTCGACGGCGCGACCTCGTTCCTCATCCCGGCGGGCGCGATCGTGGTCTCCGATCCGGTCGCGCTCGAGGTCCCCGCGCGGAGCGACCTGAGCGTGAGCCTGTACTTCGCCGAGCGCGTGATGACGACGACCGTCCACGCAGAGGCGCACCAGACGGCCTGGCTCGCGAGCGGCGACCTCGGCGCCGCGTCGAGCTGGCCCGCGATGGCGGAGACGAGGACCAGCGCGTTCTGGCTCAACGGGATCGAGGTCAAGGCCCCGAGCGACGCGGCGCTGGTCGTCGCCCTCGGTGACTCGATCACCGACGGCGCCGGCTCGACGCTCGACGCCAACCGGCGCTGGCCCGATCGTCTCGCCGAGCGCCTCCTGGCCGAGCCCGCGCTGGAGCCCGGAGCGGTCGCCGTGGTCAACGCGGGCGTCGGCGGCAACTGCGTGCTGCGCTACTTTATCGGGCCGCCGGCGCTCGAGCGCTTCGACCGCGACGTGCTCGATCAACGAGGTGTCCGATGGGTCATTATCACCGAGGGCATCAACGACATCGGCGTCGGGTCCTTCCTGGGGCAGCCCGTGGCGGCTGACGAGCTCATCGCCGGCTATCTCGAGCTGATCGCGCGCGCCCACGCGCGCGGCCTGCTCGTCTACGGCGGGACCCTGCTGCCGTACGAGGGCGCCTACTACTACTCGGAGGACGGCGAGCAGGTGCGTCAGGCCGTCAACGAGTGGATCAGGACCAGCGGCGAGTACGACGCCGTCATCGACTTCGACGTCGTCACGCGCGACCCCGACGCCCCCGCGCGTCTGCTGCCGGAGTACGACGCCGGTGATCACCTGCACCCCAGCGACGCGGGCTACGCCGCGATGGCGAACGCGGTCGAGCTCGCGCTGTTTTGGTGATGCGCTCGGTATGGCGGCTCCGCCGCCGACCGCCGCCAGCGCGTCGCGCAGCCCGATCGCGAACAGCGTCAGGCCGCGCCTCGTGAGCGACGCGGCCGCGCAGAGTTTTTTTTTCGCCGTCGCAATCTCTCGCGGGCGCCCGGGTACCCCCCAGTAGAGACCCGACGCCATGAACACCAAGACCATCGCCCCCCGCACCCTCTCGACTCGCACCCTCTCCGCAGTCCTCTGCGCCGCGACCGCGCTCAGCTCCGCGACCGCGCTCGCGGCCGCCCCCGACCTCCCCGGGCGCATCTACGCCCAGAGCCTGAGCCTGAACTGCTGGGGCGCGCTCGACGGGACCTGGACCGAGCTCGAGGACGACGGCGTCAGCGAGAGCCTGTGCTGGAAGCGCGACACGGCGCCGGGCGAGGACGAGGAGGTGCTCTTCAAGGCCTATGGCGGCTGGCACGTGGCCAAGAACGCCGACTGCAACGTCACCTTCGGCATGTCCATCGCGCTGCTCGCCACGGCGTACACCGACGACCCGGCGGCCGACATCGCCGGCTTCAAGCCCGGCACCGCGCCGCTCCCGTGCAGCGCCGAGCCCGAGCTCGCGAGCGTCGGCGTGTCGGTCCCGACCAACTTCATTTTTCGCAACGTCTCCGACGCCCCGCGCGTGCTCTACTGGCTCAACCCGCAGGGCGAGCGCGTCGAGATGCTGACCCTCGCGCCCGGCGAAGGCACCTGGTACTCGACCGATCAGTCGCACCCCTGGGTCATCGGCGAGCAGGACGGGACCTGCGTCGAGGTGTTCGTGCCGACCGAGCCGGGCCTGCCCGCCTACCTCCGGTGACGCGCTCCGTCGCGCGACGCGGCTCGCCGCGCGCGCGACCTCGTCAAGGTCGCTCGCGCCCGCGACACGGGCGCGCTCCGCTCGAGCGAGTTCGACCTGTCCCTCGGAACATGAAGTCAGTCGCCGCGAGCCGACCGCGCGCTACTCGTCCTCGGGTCGCTCGCCGGGGTCGCGCCCGTAGGCGCGCTCGCAGGCCGCGAAGGTGGCCCACGCCCGCGCGGGCGTCTCGTTGAGGTCGACGCGTCGACGCTTGTAGCTGTAGCAGTACGAGGTCGCGTCGCGCAGGCGCTCGCGCAGCGAGGCGCGGGCCTCCTCGGCGTCGAAGGGGTGCACCGTCAGCGACCCGTCGCGCGCGGCCAGGAGCGCGCGCGTGCCCGTGGGGTCGAAGATCGCCAGCGTCAGACGTCGATCGCGGCTGCGCAGCACGCGGACGAGCTCGCCGGTCGTCGTCGACCAGATATAGGCGGCGTTCGTCGCCCGGCTGATCAGCCAGGCGCCGTCGGGGCTGAAGGCCATCCGGCCGAGCTCGGAGTCCACGCGCTCGAGGGTCACGGTCTCGCGCGCGCCGAAATTCGTGGAGATCTGGATCCGAAACTCGCTGTCGATGAGCGCCGCGCGCTGGCCGTCGGCGGTCACCACAGGCGGGAAGTTCGGTCCCGCGACGCTCGCGCGCAGCTCGACCTCCCCGGCGTCAAGCCGCCACACGCGATGCTCTCGTCGCGCGGACGCGCCGCCCGGGTAGCTGACCAGGAACACCGCGTCGCCGCCCCGGATCCAGCGCGCGTCCTGGTAGCCCTCGCCGGCGAGCTCGATCGAGCGCGCCGCCGCGTCGCCGGCGACCGACCACACGCGCGCGCGGCGGTCCTTCGCCAGCGTGAGCACGCGGTCGCCCCCCGGGCTGAAGCTGGCGTGCTCGAGCTCGGCGCCCGGCTCGAGCTCGCGCAGCAGCTCGCCGGTCTCCAGGCGATAGATCGCGACCCGGTCGCGCGCCTGCGAGACGTCGAACACGAGCGCGCCGTCGGAGCTGACGCCGGACCAGCCCCGAATGTGCTCCTTCGTCATCGTCTCGTCGTGCTGCTGCGCCGGCGGCTTCTCGAACGACTCGAGCCGCGAGGGCGCGCGCAGCTCCAGGCGCAGCCAGTGGCGCGCCGTCTCGAGCAGCGCGTAGCGACCGTCGTCCGTCGCGACGCTGTGCTTGATGAAGCGGTGATGCGCCGGGATCGTCACGCTCGCCGCGAGCCCGCCCTCGGGCGTCAGCACGCGGACCGTGAGGCCCTCGACGACGATGAGCGCGCGACCGTCCGCCGTCCACGGGTCGTCGCTGATCCACTTGAGGTCAGCCTCCACGGTCCGCGTCGAGAACGCGGAGAACCGCGCCGCGCGTCGCTCGGGGATCGGCCACACGCGGATCGTGAAGTCAAAGTCGCCGCGCTCGCGGCGGAGGCCCTCGGTCTTCGCGAGGAGCCGGGCGAACAGCGTCGACGTCGCGAGCGCGCGGCTGTCGGGCGAGAACGCGAGCGCGAACGGGTTGTGAAGATGACCGCGGAGCACGAGCGGCGCGCGCGCGCCGTCGAGGTCCAGCACGCGCACGGTCCGATCGGCGAAGCCGAGCGCGACCATGGTGCTGTCCGGGCTCAGCGACCAGCCGAGGCCCCACTGGAGCAGGCCCTCCTCGGGGCGCGGCGGCACCTCGAGCTCGCGCTGCAAGCTGGCCGAGGCGACATCCCACACGAACACGCGATCGAGGTCGGTCTTGCTGACGATCCGCGCGCCGTCGGGGGTGAAGCGCGCCTCCTGGAGCCGCTCCCCGTCGCCGAGCAGCGCCGCGTGGTCCAAGGCGGCGCCGAGCCGCGCGCCGTCGAGCGCGTGGCGCTGCAGCGCGGCGTCGTGAACCGCGAGCAGGCTGTCCCCCGCGGGCGACCCGACCAGCCGCGTCGCGCCGGGGAACTCGCGCCGCCTCGACCCGTCGAGCCCCCAGAGCGCCGCGTCGCCGTTGGGCTGCCAGTACGGCGAGTGGTTCGCTCTCGTGAGCGCGAGCGGGCGCCCGGGGACGAACTCGGCGTGATGCGGCAGGCTCGCGACCGGCGCGTCGGGCCGCGTCACGTCCCACACCGGCGAGCGGAGGTCGGTGCGGCGCGGCTGCTGCCGGTCCCAGGTGTGCACCATCAGCTGCCGCGAGTCGTCGCGCCAGCGCAGGCCGTACACCTGATGGGGGCCGGCGAGCTCGGTCACCGATTCAGGCGCCGCCAGCGAGTGCAGGCGCGTGATCCCGTCGTGGTAGCCGAGCGCGACCGTCGCGCCGTCGGGGCTCAGCGCGAAGTGAGAGAGCTGGACCCCCTCGCGCGCGCCGAAGGTCACCGGCGCCCCGCGGCCGTCCGCCGGCCACACGCTCACGGACTCGCCGCCGTTCTGCGTGACCACGCGCGCGCCGTCGGGCGTGAACTCGAGGTCGTGCGAGCCAGGCAGCGCGGCCGTCGCGATCGGCTGCTCGAGGGCCTCGACGGCCGACAGCCGCCAGCCCGGCAGCTGCGCTGGATCCTCGACCTCGCGCAGCAGCGCGACCGCGGACGTCGGGTCATCGACGTGATCGAGGCGCCCGATGTTGTCAAAGCGACGCAGCGCGGAGAGCCGCAGGGTGTCACGGGCCCGCGCCGCCTCCTCGCGCGCGCGCTGGGCCTCGACCCGCAGCTCCTCGTGCGCCTGGTCGCGCGCGGCCTCGGCCACGACCTTGGCCTCCTCCTCGAGCGTCGCGCGCTCGCGCGCCTCCGCAGCCAACCACCCGAAGCCCAGCGTCGACGCGATCACGATCGAGGCGCCCAGGAAGACGCGACGACGACCGCGAGCCCGCGCCTCGGGATCGACGTCGAGCGCCTCGAGCAGCGCGTCCATGGACGGCCAGCGCGCGGCGGGGCGCTTGCTGAGGCCGCGCAGGACGATCGCGCGCAGCCAGCCGGGGACCGCCGCGTCCGCCGGCGGGCTCGGCTCGCGCTCGAGCGTCGCGCGCATGAGCTCCGCGACGCTGTCGCCGGAGAACGGCCGCGCGCCGTAGAGCGCCTCGTACAGCGCGACGCAGAACGCGAACTGGTCGGAGGACGCGTCGCCCGCCCCGCGGGCGAATTGCTCGGGGGCCATGTACGCCGGCGTCCCGATCAGCGCGCCCGTCGTCGTCAGCGGCGTCGTCAAGCCCACGCCGTCGCCGCGGCGCGCCGGCGACGACGCGGGCGCCCCGGCGGCGCGCGGCTCGTCGTCGTCGAGCTCGCTCGCGCGCGCGAGCCCGAAGTCGCCGACGCGCGCGCGCCCGTCGGTCCCGATGAGCACGTTGGCGGGCTTGAAGTCGCGGTGCACGAGCCCGGCCGCGTGGGCCGCCGCGAGCCCGCGACCCGCCTGCACGAAGATCTCCTTCACCGCGCGCCAGTCACGTGTCTTTTCAGACATCCAGGCGGCGAGGTCGACGCCCTCGACGTACTCCATGGCGACGAACAGCTCGCCCTCGAGCTCGCCGACCTCGTACACCTGCACGACGTTCGGGTGCGAGAGCCGGGCCATCGCCTGGGCCTCGCGCAGCATCCTCGCGCGGCTCTCGACGCTGGCGCCGGCGCTGGCCTGGATCAGCTTGATCGCGAGCGTGCGATCGAGCTTCGGGTCGTAGGCGGCACAGACGACGCCCATCCCGCCGGCGCCGAGCTGCCGCAGGAAGGTGTAGCGACCGATGCGCGGCGTCTCGGCCAGCTCGCCGAAGAGCGCCTGGTGGATCTGGTCACGCGCGAGCCGCTCGGCTCGCTCCAGCGCGCCGGTGCGCGCGACGGCGAGGTAGGTCTCGCCGCTCCCCAGACACACGTCGCTCGCCTCCTCCGTCGGCGGCCGGCCCATGCGCTCAGCATAGGATCCTCCCGCGGTGACCGATACACCGCGCGCGAGGCCGCGCGCGGCCTCGGTGTCGCGAATTGCCCGCAGCCGCGGCCCGGCGCTGCCCTGTTCACGTGGGAAAGTCATCGGCTTGAGTTCCACCCCACGGTGCCGCGCGCCGCGGTTCGGGATTAACCGGGCCGCGCTTTTCTCGAGATTTTTCGACGCGGGCTCGCCGACGCGCGAACGCGACCGCCGCGGCCCGCGGAGCGCGCGCGCGGCTCGAGCTCGCCGTCGTCCGCGAGCCCTACCCCGAGCGCGCGACCGGCAGCGGCGCGCGGCCCTCGAGTGATCCGGCCGCGGGCAGCTCGAGCTCCGCGAGCAGGCGCGGGCCCCAGAGCGCGCGCGCGAGCGCGTCGGTGATCCTCGTGAAGCCGGTCCAGAAGCGGATGAACAGCAGGCCCCCGCGCTGCAGGACGTGGCACACGAGCGTCGCCAGCGCGCCGCACAGCACGAACAGGCGGAAGATCGTCCACAGCGGGAAGCCGGCCAGCTCGCGGTAGCGCCGGTGCAGGCGCCAGAGCTTGGCGAAGCTCGGCAGCAGCGTCTTGAACTGATAGCCGAGGCGGTGCGCGAGCGAGTACACGTCGAGCGACATGAACGGCACCGCGATCATGCCTCGATAAATACTCGGGTTGAGCAGGAACCGCAGCCCACGAAGACGCCCGTAGCGCGACCCGGCCTCGCGGATCAACGCCCAGTTCACCGCCATGTGCGCGGCCTCGTCGCGAGTGATGCGCTGGATGAAGTCGCGGAACCAGTCGCTCTCGAGCGCCGGGTGGTCGCGCAAAAACGGCACGGTGCCGGCGTCGAGCATGGTCTCGAACACCGGCGTCGCCACGGCGATCAGGTAGACGTCGCCGTCGGCCTGCGGGTCGAGGGTCTCGAACTCGCGCAGCACCAGCGTGTTCCCGAGGCCAGGGCTGCGCAGCGGCGCGCCGTGCAGCGCGAGCAGCTGGCGCAGGCCGTCGGCGTGGCGCCGCTCCTCGATCGCGAACAGCTCGTAGAGGCGGCGCAGGTCGTCCTGCGCCGACGCGCGCGCGAGCACCTGGAAGTTGAGGCCGGCGATCTCCTCGACGTAGATCAGCTCGTTGATGAGGCGCACGAGCGTCGGGTCCAGCGGCGGCAGCGGTCCTTCGGGCCAGGCGACCTCGTCGAGCGACCACTGGTGGGCCTCGACCTTCGCGCGCAGCCGGGCGATCCGCTCGCGGTGCTCGGGCCAGCGCAGCTCGAGCTGCGGCGCCCGCATCCACGCCGGCGTCGCGCGCTCGTGCGGGTACAGCCGCCGCGCCGTGACGAACGCGAGCGCGCCGACGAAGATCCCGGGCGGGATGTCGACGACGTAGTGCTGCTTGGTCGTCAGCGTCGTCGCGGTGACGAGGAGCGCCCAGGTGATCGGGATCGCGCGCGCCCAGGCGCGGCGCATCCACGCGGCCGCGGTCAGCCCGATGCTCCAGGCCAGCGCGACGTGCAGCGAGGGCAGGCAGTTGGTCGGGCTGTCCGACTCGCGCAGCTCGGCGAGCTCGCGCAGCCAGTACGCGTCGCCGGCGGGCGTGGGGTACAGCGCGCGCGGGAAGGTCGTGGGGAACACGACGAACGCGATCATGCACACGACCGACGAGATCGTGATGGCCGCGAGCAGCCGCCCGGCGTCGCGGCGGCTCGGCACGAGCAGCCACGCGATCAGGCAGGCCCAGGTCGCGGTCCCGTACAGCAGCACCGTCCACGGCGCGAACGGGATGGCCTCGTCGAGCGCGAGCAGCGGGAGCGCGCGCGGCGTGGCCAGCAGCTCGAGCTTGCCGACGCCGTAGCACACCAGGATGATGAGCATGCACAGCAGCCACAGCGCGAGCCGCTTGAGCGCGGACGCGACCGACAGCGTGGGCAGGCCGCTCAGCATCGCCGCGTCACCAGCCGCGCCGTGAGCTCGGTGAGGACCGCGCGCCCCTCCCCCGGCGGCAGCGCGCCCACGCTCCGCAGCGCGCGCGCGACGTGGTCCTGCGCGCGCTGGTGACAGAAGTCGGCGACCTCGTAGCGCGCGAGCTGCTCGCGGATCCACGGCAGCGCGTCGCCGTCGCCGAGCGCCGCGAGCAGGCGCGCGCGCTCGAGCTCGGGCATGCGCTCGCGCAGGCGGATCACCGGCAGCGTCATCTTGCGCGCGCGCAGGTCGGTCCCCGGGCGCTTGCCCAGCGCCTGCTCGTCGCCGGTGTAGTCGAGCAGATCGTCGACGATCTGGAAGGCCAGGCCGACCTCGCGCCCGTACTCGGCGAGCGCGCGCACGAGGGCGCGCGGCGCCTCGACCGCGAGCGCGCCGACGGCCGCGGCGCAGCTGAACACGCGCGCCGTCTTGGCCTCGATGATCTGGTAGTACTGCGTGAGCGAGAGCCGGACGTCGCCCGTGTGGCGCAGCTCGAGGCGCTCGCCGGTCGCCAGCGCGCCTGCCCCTTGGGCCACGTAGCGGCGGATGTCCGGGTGCATGCCGTGCAGCGACCGCAGCACGCGCGCGAACAGGAACGCGGCGACGCCGGCGGCGAAGGGCTCGGAGGTCGCCACGTGCAGCGCCGGGAGCCCGCGCCGCAGGCTCGCGTCGTCGATGATGTCGTCGAGCACGAGGCTGCCGACGTGCAGCCACTCGACCGCAGCCGCGGCCGGGAGCCCGCGACCCGGCGCGCCCCCGCAGGCGCGCGCCGCCGCGAGCACCATCAGCGGCCGCAGGCGCTTGCCGCCCTGGCGCACCAGGTAGTCGGTCGCGCGCCGCATGGAGCGGGAGCGGGAGCGCACGAGCTCGTGCAGCGCCTCGTCGACCGGCCCCAGCCAGCTCGCGCTGAAGGCCGCGAGCTCGCCCGGGCCGCGCGGCGGCGCGTAGTGACGACGCCCCGGCTCCGGCACCTCGGCGGGCGTCCAGCACGGCGGGTCGCGGGGGCACGCGCGCTCGCTCTCAGATGGCTGATCGAGCAGGTGCAGCAGCGGCCCCGCGGGCTCCTCGGGCAGGCGCGCCAGGGCCTCGCGCGCCTCTCGGCGCGCCCGCGCGCGCACGTCCGTCGGGAACGGCGCGCGCAGGCCGACGGCCGCGAGCGCGCCGTGCCAGCCGGCGATCGTCAGCGAGTCGCGCTCGGCCTCCCACGCGATCCCCAGCCAGGTCGCGTAGCGATCGAGCGCCGCGTGCACGTCGTCGGGCGCGTCGCCCACGACGACCCCGGCCGCCACGGCCGCGCGCAGGAACAGCACCATCTCCGGGATCGGGCGATCACCCGCGAGCGCGCCGCGATCGAGCACGCGATCCATGACGCGACGGACGACGGGCCCCTCGTCCTCGAGCGCCGTCTCCCACACGCGCCGCGCCCAGTCGATGTCGCGCTCGAGCCAGCGGGCGCGCTCGCGCTCGTCCGGGCCCCCGAGGTGGACGCGCTGGTTGTAGCCCTCGAGCGCGACCACGGCTACGCGCCCCGCGCGACGCCAGCGACGGGCGCCGAAGCGCTTGGCGACGTGCATCGCCAGGGCGCCGCCGAGCCCGGTCCGCGGCAGCGCCCAGGGGTCGCGCTCAGGCTCGAGCTGCCGCAGCGCGGCCTGAATGCTCGGGAGCACCGGCTCGAGCAGCGCCGCGTACCAGCGAGTGGCGATCCCGTTGATCGATGGTTCGACCGGCGACGGCGTGACCGGCGACGGCTTGACCTGCAACTCCGCGCTCACTGGCCGGAGAGAGTATCACGCTCACGCGGGCGTCCGCGGCCTGCGGCCCGCGGGCCCGCGCGCGCAGCGAGGGGCACGGGCCGGAGCGAACAGGTCGAGAAAAACAGGGTCTACACCACACAGCGCGAACAGCCGCCGGAGCCGCTCACGGTCGACACGCCGCCTTGACTCGCTCGCGCAGGTCCGCCCAGCTCTCGAGCTCAGCCGTCCCGGCTTCGACAGCATCGATTCGTCTGCGGAGCTCGCCCTCCCACTCCGTGTGCAGCTCACCCTCGCGCGGCTCGAGGCTGGCGAAGAGCTCGCGGGCGACGACAACGCGGGCGTCGCGGTCAAGCCCCAGGGCGTCACGCAGAATCCGGGAGGCGTCATCCATACCGGGACTCTATGCGTTCGGGTCGTGATTGCCAACTCCGGCGACGTCGGACGGCTCGCACGCGGGACACGACACTCGAGACCGTCACGGCGCAACGCCCGGCGCGGGGCGGGCGACCACGATCACGACGTGCGGTCTGCGACGATTCCGGTGCGCCTCACCCGCGAAGCGGGTGATGAGGTGGAGTCAGCCGCACGTACATACCGATCGCGCACACCCGAGCTCGGCGAGGCGTTCGTGCACGACCTCGAGCGCGCGATCTCGAAGATCGCGGAGGCGCCGACTCGCTGGCCGGTGTGCCGCGAAGACGCTCGCGCTCGCCGACTCGTCCTCGACCGCTTCCCCTTCACCGTGGTGTACCGAGTCCAGCGCGACGCGCCGATCGTGATCGCGGTCGCGCACAACCGCCGTCGTCCCGGCTTCTGGCGCGATCGTCTCCGTGCGCCACCGCCGTGACCGCGCCCGTGGCAAGGTGAGCCGTGCCCCGGGGCTCCCAGCTCATCGCCTTCCTCGTCGCCTCCACTTTCTGGATCTCGATGATCACCTACGTCGGCTGGCGCCTGCTCGGGCCCGCCGAGCTGTCATGGCGCGCGCGCTGGCTCGCGCGGCTCGGGCTCGCGGCGCTCGCCGTGCTCCCGCTCGTCGCTATGGTGTCGGGGCGCACGCCCGGCGCCGGCACCTCGCCGAACTGGCAGCCGTGGAGCTGGGCGGGCTTCCTCGCCATGGGCTTCGGCTCGCTGCTCGTGCTGCTGATGCTCGCGGTCGACTGCGTGCGGATCGTGCTCGCGATCGGCCGCGGGCTCGCGCGCCTGCTCGGCGCGTCCGCCCCCGCCCCCGCCCCCGAGCGCCGGCGGTTCTTGCTGCGCTCGGTCAACGCCGGCGTCCTCGGGAGCGCGGGCGCGATCACGGCGGTGGGCCTCGTGAACACGCTGCGCCTGCCCGCGGTCAAGGAGGTCGAGATCCCGATCGCCGGGCTCGCGCCCGCGCTCGCGGGGCTCCGGATCGCGCAGCTCACCGACATCCACATCGGGCCCACGCTGAAGCGCGAGTACATGGAGCGCCTGGTCGCGCGGACCAACGCGCTCGAGGCCGACCTGATCGCGGTGACCGGCGACCTCATCGACGGCTTCGTCGATCAGCTCGCCCATCACGTCGCGCCGCTCGGGGGCCTGCGCGCCCCGCTGGGCGTGTACTTCGTGACCGGCAACCATGAGTACTACTGGGACGGGCCGGCGTGGTGTGAGCACGTGCGGAGCCTCGGCCTCGACGTCCTCAACAACGAGCACCGCGTGCGCGCGCGCGGCGACGCGTCGCTGGTCATCGCCGGCGTCACCGACTTCCGCGCCGGCCGTCACGTCGCCGACCACGAGAGCGACCCGGCGCGCGCCCTCGCTGGCGCGCCCGAGGACGCGCTGCGCCTGATGCTCGCGCACCAGCCCCGCAGCGCGCCGGCCTGTCACGCCGCCGGCGTCGACCTCCAGCTCTCGGGGCACACCCACGGCGGTCAGTACTTCCCGCTGAGCGCGCTCATCTACCTCGTCGAGCCGTTCGTGGCCGGGCTCAGCCTGCTCCGCGGCGCCGCGCGAGGGGTCCGCGACACCTGGCTGTACGTCAGCCGCGGCAGCGGCTACTGGGGCCCGCCGATCCGCTTCGGCGCGCGCACCGAGATCACGCTGCTGACGCTGACGCGCGCGCCCTGAGACCGCGGGCCACCCGTGGTCTACGGCGCCGCCGAGCCCTCGAGCTCGGCGACGAGCCGCGCGAGCTCGGCGTGGAGCTCGGACGGCGCGTCGCCCTTCGCCGCGGCGAGCTCGACGCGCGCTCGCTCGGTCGCGCTGCGGGCCTCGGCGAGCTCCCCTCGTCGCGCGAGCGCGCGCGCGAGCACCACGCGGGCCTCGGCGATCAGCCACGCGTCCTCGTCGTACAGCTTCTCGCGGGCCGAGAGCGCCGCGCGAGCGTCATCGACCGCCGCGTCGAGCCGACCGAGCGCGAGGCACAAGCGCGCGCGGCTCAAGCGTGTATAGGCGGTGAACGGGTGTTGCTCCCCGAGCGCGCCTTCGCGGATCTTGAGCGCCTTGTCGAGGTACCGCTCCGCGTCCTCGAGCCGGCCCATCGCCGTGTAGACATCCCCCAGGTTCGTGTACGCGAACGCGAGCTGGACGTGGTCCTCGGAGTAGGTCGCGAGCCAGATCGCGCCGGCGCGCAGCAGCGCGCGCTCGGCCTCGTCGAGACGCCCCAGGCGCGTGAGCGCGAGGCCGAGGTTGTTGAGGATCAACGCGAGCCGCGGCGCGTCGGGCCCGTCGACTCGCTCGACGCGCCGCACGCTCTCCTCCATCAGCGTGATCGCCTCGGTCAAGTTGCCCCGGTTCCGCTCGATCGCGCTCAGGTCGATGAGGAAGTCGAGCGCGCTCCCGCTGTCCTCGCCGAGCTCGCGCTGGACGTCGACGAGGCGCGCCTCGAGCATCGCCGCGCCCTCGTCGTAGGAGCCCTGTCGCCAGCGCAGCAAGCTCTCGACGAGGACGAGCTCGAAGTCCTGAGGCGTGTCGCGAAAGCTCTGATCGACCGTCGCGCGGCACAGCTCGAGGATCTCGCGCGCGCGGTCGTACCGACCGCTCTCGATGTGGACGCGCGCGGCCTCGATCCGCGCCGGGAGCAGCTCACGATCTTGAAGATGCGGTGGGAGGTGGGCCGCGAGCGCCTCGGCGAGCTCGAGCGTGCCGGGGGTCTGCGCGCCGCGGATCATCAGCGTCGTCGCCCGCACGGCGTGCAGCCACAGGCCCTCGGCGATCGCGCGCATCTGCAGCTCGCGCCCCGCGGACCCCACGGTCCGGAGCCGCGCCTGCGCGTGATGAAGTCGGGCGAGCTCGATCTCGATCTCGAGCGGGATGAACGCGAGCTGGCGGGCCTCGACGACCAGCCCACGCAGCGTGTCGTCGACGTCGGCCGGCTGCGACGCGTACGCGCTGGCGACCGCGCGCGCGGTCCTCATGCGCAGCTCCTCGACGAGCGCGCGACGCTCGGGCTGCTCCGGCGCCGGGTAGGTCGTCATCACGAACGACGCGTCCTCGCACCGCTCGACGCGACGGAGCCGCTCGACGCTGCGACGCGCGCTCGTCGGCGACAGCGTGTCCGCCGAGAGGGCGTCGACGACCCCGGTCAACGACACGCGGCTGCGCTCGAGACACGCGAGCTGGGCGACGCGGTCGTCGCTCGCCGCGCTGCGACACACGCGTTGATGCGCCGCCTCCCACTCGCGCGCGTAGCCGTCGATCGCGGCGCGGAGCGGGCTCGAGACGCC
Source organism: Myxococcales bacterium (assembly GCA_020633295.1). Lineage (GTDB taxonomy): Bacteria > Myxococcota_A > Polyangia > Nannocystales > Nannocystaceae > JACKDW01. Next base: position 480,711 of record JACKDW010000004.1, read on the forward strand.
CGCGCCGAGCTGCGCGCCGATCGAGTCGGCGAGCGCCCGCGGCTCGCAATACGACGCCATCGTGGTGCTGCGGCCGACTCCGACCCCGAGCGCGACCGCGACCACGGCCGCGCCGACCACGACGACGCGTCGCGTCCTGCGGCCCTGCAGCGCGCGCAGCAGGGACCTCATCTCCGGCCAGCGCGCCCCTGGGTCGACGGCGAGGCCGCGACGCAGCGCGCGATGAATCGAGCGCCGCACCATCGCGCGCGGCCGCGGCAGCGCGCCGCGAGTGACCGCGAGCGCGAGCTCCATCAGCGACTCACCCGTGAAGGGGCGCTGGCCGTACAGCGCCTCCCACAGCGTCAAGCAGAACGCGAATTGATCGGATCGCGGCGAGGAGCGCTTGCCGTCCCATTGCTCGGGCGCCATGTACGCCGGGGTCCCGCGCAGCCCCGCTCGAACCACCGCGTCGTTGTCCGCGGTGGTGATCGTGCGCGCCATCCCGAAGTCGAGCACGCGAACGCGCCCGTCCGCGCCGACCATCACGTTCTCGGGCTTAAAGTCGCCGTGCACCACCTGCTGCCCGTGCGCCGCGGCGAGACCGGCTCCCGCCGCGCAGACCACCGTGAGCCGCTCCGCGGCGCTGTGCGCCTCCCCCATCCAGTGACGCAGCGTCACGCCCTCGACGAGCTCCATGGCGACGAAGTCGAGCTCGCGCGTCCGCCCGACGTCGTAGATCGTGACCACGTTGGGATGGTTGAGCCGCGCGAGGATTCGCGCCTCGCGGAGAATCTCGGCGGCCGCGCGACGTCGCGGGAGCACCTTGAGCGCGACCGGCCGATCGAGCTCGTTGTCCACGGCGCGATAGACCACGCCGTAGGCGCCGCGACCGAGCTCGGCGACCACGCGGAAGCGACCGCTCGCCACGAGCGTCGGCGCCCCGTCGTCACGTGCCTGCTGCGCCCGCGTCGCGTTGTCGAGCGCGTCGATGTTGTCGGCGAGCAACGCCCGCAGTGTAGCCCCTCGATCGACCCCTGGCGGACGGCGACGCGCGTCCCCGCCCCCGCGGCGACGAGCGCGTCCTCAGGCGCGCTCCGAGACGATCGCCAGCGGGCTCTTCGGCGCGTCCGCGCGGTCCGAAGGCTCCGCGCCGCCGCGCAGCAGCTGCAGCCCGCGCCCGCCCGGCTGCGCCGCGTCGATCCGCGGCCGCGGCTCGAGGACCTCGATGATCTCGAGCGAGCGCTTGCCCTTCACGGTCACCGGGTCGCGCTGGCGCCCCTCGTAGTACGGCGCGACCGTGGTCCACGCGCCCGCGCTCACGCACACGCTGCCGACGGCGCCGTGGTGCTCGACCCGCTGGGCCGTGTTGACCGTGTCGCCCCAGATGTCGAACTGATAGTGCCGGGTGCCGACGACGCCGGCGACCACCGGCCCCACGTGCACGCCGACGCGCACGCTCCAGTCGGGCGCGAGCGAGCGCACCGCCGCGACGATGTCGCGCCCGAGGTTTACGCACTGCAGCGCGGGGTTCTCGGAGGGCACGAGCAGCCCGGCGGCGGCCATGAACGCGTCGCCGATCGTCTTGATCTTCTGCACGCCGTGGCGCCGCGCGAGGCGTTCGAACTCGACGACGAGCTCCTCCAGCCGCGCGAGCACCTCCTCGGGCTGGTGACGATCGCAGAACGCCGTGAAGCCGACGACGTCGACGAACATGACCGCGACGCGCTCGTAGCGACGGGGCCGGATCCGGCGCGAGACGAGGTACTCCTCGACGATCGGATCGGGCAGCAGCACGCGCAGCAGGTGGTCGGCGCGCCCCGAGATCTCCTCCAGCTCCTCGAGGTAGCGGCGCTCCTGCGCGATCCGGCGGTTCTTCTCGCGGCAGGCCTCGACGCGCGCGCGCAGCAGCTCGGGCTTGAAGGGCTTGGGCAGGTAGTCGTCGGCGCCGGCCTCGATGCACTCGGCCACGCGCGCGATGTCGTCGACCGCCGAGATGATCACGACCGGGAGATCGGGGTTGCGGTGCTCGGCGCGGATCCAGCGGAGCACCGCGAAGCCGTCGACGTCCGGCATCATCAGGTCGAGCAGCACGACGTCGAAGCTCTCGTCCAGGAGCGCGTCGATCGCCTCGCGCCCGCTGGCCGCCTGCACCACCTCGCAGTCGAGCTGGCGGAGGTACCCCTGCAGCAGCCGCCTGTTGATCGCGTTGTCGTCGGCGACGAGCACGCGCGCGGGCGCGTCGCGTCGCTTGAGCCGACGCCGTCGCATCCGCGCCGACGAGGTGCGCCCGCGGTCGCGCTGCGCCGCCCCGCGCCGCGACGCCGCGGCGGGGTCTTCGTCGTCGGAGACGTCGACGGCGCCCGGCGCCTGCGCGCTCGCGTCGGGCACGGTGAACGAGATCGTGTAGGACCCCACGCCGACGTCCGTCCAGATCGCGCCGCCGAGCGCGTGGACGAGCGATCGCGCGACGCCGCGGACGTCTCGTGTCTGCGCGATCGACCATGTCCCAGAGGACTCCATGAGCTCGGCGACCTCGAGCGCCGCCGCGAGCTCCACCTGCAGCCCGCCCGCGCCCGACGGCGCCCGCGCGCGGAGGGCGATCGAGCGCGCGCCGCGGCCGATCACGTCGAGCAGCAGCGCGACCACGGCCCGGTGCAGCGCGCTCGCGTCGCTGGTCAGCTGCGTCGGCGCGCTCGCGTCGAGCTCCAGCGCGAGCGCGCAGCCGCCGGCCTGCGCGCGCGCGCGGATCGACTCGAGCGCGCGCTCGAGGCTCTCGCGCACGTCGAGCCGGCGCAGCCGCGCCGCGCCGCCTCGGTCCGCGAGCGCCCCGAGCTCCTCGACCGCGTGGCGCAGCGCCTCGACCGCGCGGCCGGCCGCGCGGGAGTCCGCGACGCCGCGCTGCTCACACTCCTCGAGCGCGCTCGCCAGCTGCGCGTGGATCACTCGCTCGTAGCCCTGGCGCGCGCTCAGGTCCCGCGCCGCCTCGCGGACCGCCGCCTCGCCGCCCTGCTGCTCGCCGACGTCCTGCGCCACGCACACGCGCGCGTCGACGCCCGCGAGCGTCGAGCGCGTCAACCTCACCGGGATCTTCATGCCCCAGACCGTCTTCAGGCGCGTGTGCACGCGGCAGTGCTCGTCGGCCTCGAGGAACGCCGCGAGCTCGTCGCCCTCCATGTCGAGCACCGCGTCGACGGGCATCCCGAGCAGCTGGCCGCGTCGGTAGCCCAGCGAGTTCGCGAGCACCTGGTTACAGGCCGTGATCTCGCCGGCCTCGCTGACGACGAACAGCGAGTCGCCCATCGAGTCGAGGATGCTCTCGAGGTGCTCGGCGGAGACCGAGACCTCCTCGAGCGCGGCGTAGGTCGCCGACGACGTCGCGATCGTCAGGTACACGAACACCGCGCCGCCGAGGAACACCGCGCCGACGAGCCCGGTCAGCGCGCTCGCGTCACCGAGCAGGATCAGCGCGATCGCGCCGGCGTAGGCGACCAGGAACGAGAGCATCAGCCCGCGCAGCAGCGCCCAGCGCCGCGCGTGCGCGCCGAGGCGGCCGATCAGGCGCTGCGTCGCCAGCAGCGCGACGGCGAGGACGAGCATGCCCACCAGCGCGAGCGCGCTCGCCACAAGCTCCATCGCGTTCGGGGCGCCCATCGTCTCTACCCGTCAGGCCGAGCGTCGACGATGCCACGACGGCGGCGGCCTCACAAGCCTGCATGTTTAGACATGTTCGATAAGTATTATCAATCGATTCGCGGCAGCACGCCGCGACGGCGCTAGTCAATCTTTGCCATCTGTGGCGTCACGCCCCGCCGGCGCGCGTCGCCCAGCGCCGGATCAGCTGGTGCGCGATCGCCAGCGGCGGCGGGAACCACACGCTCGCGTCGCCCGCCAGCCCGCGCACCACCTCCGCGCGGGAGAACCAGCGCGCGTCCTCGAGCTCCTCGCCGTCGACCACGAGCTCCCCCGGCTGCGCGACCGCCTCGCAGCCGATCATCAGCTGCGAGGGGAACGGCCACGGCTGGCTGGCGACGTAGCGGACGTCGCCGACGCGCGCGCCCGACTCCTCCAGCGCCTCGCGGATCACCGCCTCCTCGATCGTCTCGCCGGGCTCGACGAAGCCCGCGAGGCACGTATACATGCCGGGCGGGAAGCTCGGCTTGCGCCCCAGCAGGCACTCGTCCCCGCGGGTGATGATCATGATCACGACCGGGTCGGTGCGCGGGTAGTGGTCGGACTCGCAGGCGTCGCAGCGCCGGCGATAGCCAGCCTCGACCACGCGCGTCTCGGACCCGCAGCGCGCGCAGCGAGGGTGGGTGCGATGCCACTCGAGCATCGAGCGGGCCTGCGCGAGCGTGCCCGCGGCGTCCGGGGCGAGGCTCGGCGCGATCGAGCGCGCGTCGATGAACTTCCCGGTCCCTGCGGCCTCGGGCGCGCCCGCGGCCCAGGGCTCCGAGACGTCGATCGCGAACGCGCCGTCCCCAGCGTCGTCGACGCCGAGCAGCGCCCACGTGGCGCCCCGCGCGAGCGCGCCCTCGACCGCCGCGCGCGCGACCCACCCGAGCGCGGCGGCGGGCGCGTCGGCGGTCTCGCACAGCGAGATCCACGGCTTGCCCCGGCGCAGGGGCAGGTACCGCGCGCGCGCGCTCGAGAGCTGCGTCTTCAGCCAGGCGTCGTCGCGGCGTCGCGCGTCAGCGCGCTCGAGCTCACCGCCGGCGAAGCCGATCGTCATGGAGGAGGAGGACGAGGAGGAGGAGGAGGACGAGGACGACGAGGACGACGACGAGGACTCAGAGGCCACGGGACCACTCCGGCCGAAGCGGGATGCGCCCGCCGAGCGCCGCGTCGATGATCTCCACGATGCGCGCGCGGTCGCGGGGCAGGCGACCCGCCAGCGGCAGGTAGTTCGACGCGTGGTTGGTGCGAAACAGCGCGTTGGTGGGCCGCGCGACGTCGACGATGGTGCGCAGCTCCGAGAGCATCCCGCGGATGTCGGGGAGCTCGAAGCGCCCGCGCAGCGACTGCTTCGCGAGCGGCGTGCCGGGCACGACCGTGGTCGTGAGCGCCGCGAAGTACTCCGGATCCATCGCGGTCACGAGCGCGCCGGTGGCCTCGGCGTGCTCGCGCGCGCGCCCGGTGCCGGCCACGCCGAGCAGCGCGATCACGCTGATCTGCATGCCGGCCGCGTGCGCGCGCTGGGCGGCGGCGACGTGCTCGGCGTGGGTCGAGCCCTTGGCGATGCGCCGCAGCGTCTCGTCGTCGCCGGACTCCGGCCCGATGTAGAGGAGCGAGAGCCCGGCCTCGCGCAGCGCGAGCAGCTCATCGTCTGTCTTCTCGAGCACGTTGCTCGCCATCGCGTAGCACGACACGCGGCGCAGCCGCGGCAGGCTCGCGCGCGCGCGCGCCAGGATCGCGGTCCAGTGCTCCATCGGCATCCCGAGCGCGTCGCCGTCGGCCACGAACAGCTTGTCGACGCGATCGCCGGCGAGCCGCGCGGCCTCGTCGAGGTCGGCGAGCGAGTCCGCGAGCGGCCGCACGCGGTACTGCTTGTCGCGGTACATGTCGCAGTAGACGCAGCGGTTCCACGAGCAGCCGACGGTGGCCTGGAGGATGAAGGCGTCGGCCTCCGACGGCGGGCGGTAGATCTTTCCTTCGTAGCGCATCCGGGGCCTGCGAGGCCCAATCTGGACGCTCACGCCGTCGCTCGCAAGCCCGCGCGGGCGTCCTCACGCGCTGTGGTACCGTTGGCGAATCCGCCCCCGGCTGGCGCCGCGGGCGAACCCAGGAGGAGAGCGGCATGATCATCACGGACGCGCGCGCGCGCTCCGGCGCGGGGCCACGGCGACTCGAGATCACGACACGGGCTCCGCGCGCGCGCGAGCCGAGCGCCGCGCGCCGCGTCGCGCCGGCCCTCGCGCTCGCGCTGACGATCGGACCCGGGGCCGCGTGCGGCGACAGCGACGGCGAGACCAGCCCGGCCAGCGAGGCCAGCGCGGTCGCGACCGCAGCGACCGACGCGACCAACGCGACCGCCGCGACCACGAGCGTGGGCACGACGAGCGTGGGCGCGACGACCGAGGACGCGACCGAGACCGAGACCGCCGGGGCCGACGACGGCGCGACGCTCGTGCACAGCTTCGGCACCTACTCGCTCGCGCCGGCCGAGGAGACCCAGCCCTGCGTGCAGTGGACGCTCGACAACGACGCGCCCGTCTACATCAACCGCGTCACGCTGGCCAACGACGGCGCGTTCCATCACTCCAATTGGTTCGTCGTCCCGGAGACCGAGTTCGCCGGGCCCGACGGCTTTTTTAAGTGCAGCGATCGCGGCTTCGGCGAGCTCGAGGCCGCGGTCGCGGGCACCGTGCTGTTCGCCCAGTCGACGCAGTCGCGCTGGGAGGAGCAGGACCTGCCCGAGGGCGTCGTCATCAAGGCGCCGCCGCGGCACAAGGTCATCACGAGCGCGCACCTGCTCAACCTCAGCACCGAGCCGCTCGAGACCGAGCTGCGGATGTCGCTCGACATCATCCACCCGCGCGACGTCGACGTCGTCGCCAAGCCGTTTCGCCTGACCTACTACGACCTCGACATCCCGGCCCAGCAGCGCAGCCGCTTCACGGGCGCCTGCGAGTTCTACCAGCACTACGAGAGCACCGCCAAAGTCCCGCTCGACCTCAAGCTCTACCACGTGCTGCCCCACTACCACTACCTCGGCGACCACTTCACGCTCGAGATCATCGGCGGGCCCAACGACGGGAAGAACCTGTTCACGCTCGACGGCTTCAACGGCGACGGCAACGGCGCGACCTTCGATCCGCCCGTCGACCTGACCGGCGCCAAGGGCCTGCGCTTCACCTGCGGCTACAACAACTGGACGCCGAACAACGTCGGCTGGGGCATCGGCGACCAGGAGATGTGCGTGATGCTCGGGCTCGCCGACAGCAAGGCGCTGATGGACATCCGCGTCAGCGACGGCAGCGAGATCGTCGGCGTCGAGGACGGCGTCGTCATGAACGAGGGGCCCTGCACCGTGCTCGCGTTCCCGCCCAACGCGGCCCAAGGCCCGCCGACGCAGGAGGAGATCGACGGGCCGCTGTACGTGCCGCCGACGCAGGACGGCGACGTCGGGCTCCCGCCGGTCGACCCCTGCGTCGACGCCGACCCGAACGTGCCGGCAGACGGCCCGGCCACGCTCACGAGCATCCGCGAGACCATCTTCACCCCGAGCTGCACCTTCTCCGCCTGCCACGGCGGGCCGGCCTCGGTGCACGGCCTCGACCTCTCCGCCGCCGACCTCCACGGCGAGCTGCTGGGCCACGCGGTCGCGGCCGACGTCGACATCCCGCTCGTCGCGCCAGGTGACCCCGAGGGCAGCTGGCTGTACCAGCTCGTCTCGCGCTGCGAGCCCCAGGACAAGGGCGGCGTGACCAAGAGCCACATGCCCCTCAACGCGCCGACGCTGCTCGACGACCGCGCGGTCGCGAAGCTCCGCGCGTGGATCGAGGACGGCGCCCCGGCGAACTAATCCGCGCTTCCTCCTGCGCGCGACACGACGTCGCGCGGGCGGCCACGATGGCGACCCAGGCCCCTACCCCCTCGTCCCCACACGACGTCCGCCCGCGACGCGGCGGCGCGCTCGCGGCGTGCGTCGGGCTGCTGCTGCTGCACGTCGCGCTCACGCTCTTCACGTACCCGCCCGTCGCGCTCTTCGGTGATGAGCCCCTCGGCGCGCCGTCGGTCTACGCGGCCTACGGGCGCGTGACCGCGACGCTCGAGGCGCTCGCGCAGCCGGGCGCGCGCTGGTGGAGCGCCGCGTGGACCTACGACCCGCGCGCGCTCGCGGGCTACGCGAGCGGGCTCCCGCTCGACATGGACGTCAAGGCGCACGCGCTCGGGACGCTGCTGCTGACGCGCCTCGGGCTCGCGGCGCCGGCGGCCTACAACCTCGTCGGCGCGCTCGCGGCCCTCGCCGGCCCGCCGCTCGTGTGGCTGGCCGCGCGCGCGCTCCTGCGGCCAGGCGGGCCGCGGGAGTCGACGACGCGCGCCGAGCTGATCTCGCTCGCGCTCGCGACCTTCGTCTGGCACCTCGACTCGACCGCGCGGCTGTTCGGCGTCGCCGGCCCGACCCCGCTGTTCGCCGCCGCGTCGGCGCTGTGCGTGTACACGCTCGTCGCCTGGCACCGCGCGCTCGTCGACGAGGACGCGCCGCGCCGCGCCGCGATCGCGGCGCTCGTGCTCACGCCCGCGTGCGCGCTGCTGCACGTCAGCGCGCTGTGGGTGCTCTCCGCGCCGATCGTCGCGCTCGCGCTGCGTCAGCGGCTGCGCGGCGCACGAGGCCGGGCTCGATGGCTCCCGCTCGCCGCGCTCGCGCTCACGCTGCTCACGCTGCTGCCGTGGATCGGCCCCACGCTCGCGAACCCGACGACCGGCGGCACGGGCGGCGACGCGACGCCGTTGACCTTCGTCGCCGATCTGCTCGAGCTCACCCTCGACACCGAGCGCACCGGCCCGATCGCGCAGCGGACCTTCTTCCGCTTCCTCGCGCTGCTCGCCGCGCTCGCGAGCGTGCTCCGCTGGCGCCGCGAGGGCGACGCGCGCTGGCTGCTGGGCGCGGTCTCACTGACCTGGCTCTTGGGGCTGGCGTACACGGGCGCGCTGCTGCCCGCGCCCGGCGCCCGCTACCGCGTCGTCGTGCCCGCCGCGCTGCTCGCCTGCGCGCTCGCAGGGCCCGCGCTCGCGCGCGTGTGCTCGCGGAGCTGGCTGCGCGCGCGCACGCCCGGCGCCCGCGCGCTCGTGCTGGTCGGCGCCGCGCTGCTGCTCCCACGCGCGGTCGACCCGGTGCTGTATCACTTGCCCGAGCTCGAGCGCGCGCTGGGCCTGCGGACCCGCGCCGTCCCGCCCGACATCGACGAGCTCGTCGCGCCCAGGACGCGCGCCCCGGCGAGCGCCGCGGCCGACTGGGGCGGCTGGACCCCCGCGAGCGCGCGCTCGCCCGCGAGCTCGAGGACGAGCTGCGCGGCGGCCCGTTCGGGCGCGTGCTCGTGCTCGAGGATCCGGCGCTCGCAGAGTACCTGTCTGCTGCGACCTCTCTCTCGATCGTCGGCCCGCGCCCGTCGCGGCGGCTCGCCGGCGCGGCCGCGGCCGTCCCCCCGCTCACCGACGAGGCCGCGCTCGCCGAGTACCTGGAGCGCTTCGCGGTCCGCTACGTCGTCGACCCGCTGCCGGTCGAGCGCGAGCTCGCGGACGCGCGCGCGCTGCTGCAGCCGCGCCGCCTGATCGAGAAGGCCTACTTCATCCACGAGGTCCGCCGCCCGACGCGCCTCGTCGCCCGCGGTCGCGCGCGCGTCGAGCAGCTCGCGCCCGGCCGCGTCGAGCTCTCCGGCGTTCGTCCGGCGCGCGGCGAGCAGGCGATCACGCTGCGCCTGCGCCACGTCCCCGGCCTGCGCTGTGAGCCAGGCTGCGCGGCGCGGCGAGACGACGACGATCCCGAGCGGACGATCGTGGTCGGCGCGCCGACGCTGCCGCGCGCGCTCACGCTGCGCGCGCCCTGAGCGCGGTCACGCCTCGCGCGGGGCCGCGTCGTCGTCCTCGTCGAGCACCCGGATCACCCCCGCGGCGCCGTCGACCTCCACGCGCTGCCCGTCGCGCAGGCGCGCGGTCAGTCGATCGACGCCGACGACGCAGGGCTTGCCCAGCTCGCGCGCGACCACGGCCCCGTGCTGGAGCACGCCGCCGACCTCGAGCAGCACCGCGCCGGCGTTGGCGAACAGCGGCGTCCACCCGGGGTCGGTCGTGTAGGCCACGAGCACCTCGCCGGGCTCCACCGATCCCTGGGCGTCGCGGAGCAGCTTGACGCGCCCCGTCGCGTGACCGGCGGAGACCGCCATCCCGCGCAGCTCTCCGGGTCGCTCGCCGCGGTCCGGCGGCCGCAGGATCCGCCCGCGAGAGTCGATCACCGCCGGGAACGCGCGCACCTGCGTCCGCAGCTGCTCGAGGAAGCCGATCCGCGCGCGCCGTCGGGCTCGGAGCTCGAGCGCGGGCTCCCGCTCGGCGCGCTCGAGCTCGGCGAGCTCGAGGTCGAAGACGTGCGCCGCCGCGTCGAGCCGCCCGGCGCGGACGAGCGCCTCCCCGCGCGCGAGCGCCAGGCGCCGCAGCCCGTAGCCGAAGCGGACGTTGACGTGCTTGGGCGTGTCACGTGTCCCCGAGAACATCTGTGTGGTCCGCCAGCGACGGCGCAGCCGCCAGCGCCGCAGCCACCCCGCGCGCCGCAGCGCCTCCTCGTAGGCGGCCCGCCGCGCCGCCGCGTTGCGCGCGTGGATCGCCGCGGGGTCCGCCTCCGGATCGTCCAGCGACATGCCGGCCATCTGCTGGATCGCGAGGCGCGGATCGTCGGCGTAGCGCGGGCTGGCGAGGTCCATCTCGGCCGGGCCGCGCCAGCCGAAGCGGGCCATGAACTCGTCCCACGCGCGCTGCTGCGCGGGCTCGAGCGCGCGCCGCGAGGCGCGTCGGGCCAGCGCCTCGGGTCTGCGAGCGCCTCGCGCCCGAGCGCGCGCGCGAGCCCGTGCAGCGCCGCGCCCATCTCGACCACGACGTTGCCCGGGTAGCCGCGGGAGAGCGCCGCCCGCAGGCGCGCCGCGTCGGGCCAGCGGCGCGGGATCAGGCGATCGAAGCCCGCGAGGCCGACGATCAGCGCGGGCATCAGCACCGAGAACATGTCCCTCGCTACATGTCCCAAAAACCGAGCGCGGTACTCCGCGAGCGAGTCGGTCGAGCCCTCGAGCGCCGCGAGCCGCCGCTCGATCTCCGCGAGCCGCGCGACGTAGCGCCGGTGGGCCCGCGCGGGCGCGACGAGGCCGCGCAGGAGGTTCCACAAGAACGCGCGCAGCCGCCACAGCGCCCGCGGGATCACCCGCAGCGCCCCGAGGCCCAGCCACGGCGGGCGCGTCGTCGCGCGGTAGCGCTCGCGGTCGATGCCCTCGAACAGCTCGGCCATCAGCACGTCGGTCGCGCGCACGCCCGCCGCCATCGCCCTCGGCTTCTGCAGGTACAGCTGGTTGGAGAGGTTGGTGTACATGCGCCCGCCGGCGAACAGCAGGATCGCGTCGGCCGGCGGCAGGTCGCGCGCGACCGGGCCGATGAAGTTCTCGATCAGCCCGTAGAAGCTCTCCTTCATCCAGTCGAGGCCCAGCGGCGAGAGCGGCGCGTTGATCGTCAGGCCCTTCGACAGCGACGCGTCGGCGTACAGCCGGCGGCGCTCGCCGGGCGCGGTCATCAACGCGGGCGGCAGCGGCACGTGCGTCGTGATCGGGCGCGCCTGCAGCAGCCGCAGCGCGCCGCGCTCGTAGGCCCACTCGATGTCGACCGGCCGCCCGAGCCGCGCCTCGACGTCGCCGATCAGCTCGCACAGCTCGCGCAGCTGCGCGTCGGTGAGCGAGGGCGCCGCGCGCTCCTCGGGCGTGGCGTCGCGCTCGCGCGTGCCGCCCTCGGCGTGCAGCCGGATCGCGCTCCGCTTGTCGCCGAGCTGGCGCTCGAGCGCCGCGCCGGTGAGTCGATCGACGACGAAGTGATCGGGCGTCACGCGCCCGGCGACGACCGCCTCGCCCAGGCCCCAGCTCGCGTCGATCACGAGCTCGTCGTGGTCGTTGGTCACGGGGTTGAGCGAGAAGCCGACGCCCGCGACGTCGCTGGCGAGCTGGCGCTGGACCACGACCGCGATGCTCGGCGCGAACACCTCGAGCCCGCGCGCGCGCTTGTAGTGCAGCACCCGCGCGTCCAGGCTCGAGACGAAGCAGCGCCGCAGCGCGTCGGCCAGCGCCGCGTCGTCTTCAACCTGAACGCCAAGACAGGTCGTGTAGCCGCCCGCGAACGACGCGCCGGCGAGGTCCTCGTCGGGCGAGGACGAGCGCACCGCGACCAGCCCGCCGACGTCGAGCTCGCGCAGCCGCGCGCGCAGCGTGTCCAGCAGTCCCCGCAGCTCCTCGGCGCGCGCGAGCGCGTCGGCCCGGGTCTTCAGCGCGCCCGTGAGCGCCGCCCAGCGCTCCGGCGGCGCCCCGCGCAGCGCGGCCCACTCGGGCGTCTCGCGCAGGCGCGCGAACCACGGCGCGAACCACTCGGCCGTCACGATCGCGCCGGGCGGGACCGGCAGCCCCGCGCGCGCCAGCTGCATGAGCGCGAGCCCCTTGCCGCCGACGCGGGTGAGCGCGGCCGGCTCGTCGCCGGGGAACGCGACGACGCTCGTGGAGACCTGGCTCATGCGTCATCCTCCTCGACGCGCGCGCGTCGCTCGTCCCGCCAGCGCTCGAGCAGCCCCGGCAGCTCCCGCTCCCAAAACCCGTACAGCGCGACCAGCTCGCGCAGCCGCCGGGTCCGCGGCGGCGCGGCGCCGTCGCGCGCCAGCAGCCGCAGCCCCTGCTCCCCGAGCGCGCGCGTCTCCGCCATGGCGCGGACCCGCAGCGCGAGCTTGCGCTCGAAGCCGTCGTCGCTCAGCGCGTAGTAGGTCACGCGCTCGCCCGGCCGCCCCACGCGTCGGATCGTCCCCGCCGACAGCAGGAGGCGCGTCATCGCGCTGATCGAGCCCTTGCTGACCCCGAGCTCGACGGCGAGCTGCCCGGCCGAGCGCTCCGGCGGGTCGCAGACGAGCAGCAGCCCGAGGATCCGACCGGCGATGCGTGGGAGCCCGCCGCGTTCGAAGTGCAGCGCGACGTCCTCGATGTACTGCGCGAGCGCGTCGGACACGTCGAACAGCCTGGTCGATTCACCGAGTTCAGTCAATACTGAACTTTCTATTCTCACGCGACCTTCGCGGCCTGCGGCCCTGCGGACTGGAGCGCGCGGGCGCGCGTGGTTGGCGACATGTCTCAATCGACATGGAGCGATCGCGCGGACGCGCGTGACCGCGCGACGCGGCCGCGCGACGCGACCGCGCCTCGCCGACGACGCCGGCGCGAGGCGCCTCCACGCGCCGGCGCGCGGCAAGCCGCGCGTCGGCGTCGCGCGACTCGAGCGCAGTACTATCGTCTCGTGTCGACCGAGCACGATGACGGCACGCCGCCGCGCGCCCTCGAGCCGCTGCACGCGACGGTCCCTGCCCGGGCGTCTCCAGGGCTTCCCGGCCCGGCGACGCGAACAAGCTCGACGCGAACAAGCTCGACGCGAACAAGCTCGACGCGAACAAGCTCGGCGCGAACAAGCTCGACGCGAACAAGCTCGACGCGACGCTGCCCGCCGCCGCGCGACGCTACGCGACGCTGCCCCGCGACGCGCCGGCGGAGTCGGCCGACGAGTCGCTGGTCACGGCGCGAACCCGCGTCGCCTCGGGCCGCGCCGGCGCGCCTCGAGCCGCGCCCGCTCCGGCGCAGGGCGGCGCCGAGACGATCGTGCCGAACGTGCTCTCGCTGGCCGACGAGCGCGAGGCCGCCGCGTCGTCGACCCTGCCCGCCGGCCAGCTCAAGATCGGCCGCTACACGCTGCTGGGCAAGCTCGGCGAGGGCGGCATGGGCGTGGTGTACTCCGCCTTCGACGAGGAGCTCGATCGCCGCGTGGCGCTCAAGGTCGTCCGCGGGCGGACCGGCGAGGACTCCATCGGCCGCGCTCGCATGCACCGCGAGGCCCAGGCCATGGCCCAGATCTCGCACCCGAACGTCGTGCAGGTGCACGACGTCGGGCGCTTCGAAGGTCAGGTGTTCCTCGCCATGGAGTACGTCCGCGGCGAGACGCTGAGCGCGTGGCAGCGGCGCCAGGATCCGTACGAGCCCGCCGGTCGCCGGCGCGTGATCGACATGTACATTCAGGCAGGCGAAGGTCTGCGCGCGGCCCACGAGCGCGGCCTGATCCACCGCGACTTCAAGCCCGACAACGTGCTCGTCGGCGAGGACGGGCGCCCGCGCGTGCTCGACTTCGGGCTCGCGGCGTCGCGCGAGGAGGGCGGCGTCACCAAGTCGTACCACGTCGCGGTCGCCGAGCTGCGCCGCAGCGGCACGCTCGACGACGATCTCACGCGCACCGGCGCGATCATGGGCACGCCGGCCTACATGGCCCCCGAGCAGTTCCTCGCGCGCCCGACCGACGCGCGCACCGATCAGTTCAGCTTCTGCGTCGCGCTGTACGAGGCGCTCTACGGCGAGTCCCCCTTCCCCGGCGAGACCTTCCTGGCGCTGCGCGACGCGGTCACGGCCGGCGCGCCGGGGGAGCCCGGGGACGTCTCGCACGTCCCCGGCTGGCTGCGCGCGGTCCTGCTTCGCGGGCTCGCGCGGGCGCCGGTCGATCGCTTCCCGAGCATGGGCGAGCTGCTCGCGGCGCTCGCCCACGACCCCGACGCTGCCCGACGCGCGCGCCGGCGGACGCTCGCCGCGTTCGCGCTGGTCGCCGTGGCCAGCGCGCTCGTGATCGTCGGCGGGCTCCGAGCCTGGGCGGCCTGGCAGGCGCGTCGCTACGAGCTCGACGCGCAGCAGCGGCTCGCCGCGCTGCGCGACGCGCTCGTGCTCGAGCAGGCGTCGGGCGCGGACGCGGATCGACTGCTGCGCGCCTTCGTCGAGGACCCGCTCAACCAGGGCACGCGGGCGCTCGGGCAGGCCTGGCTGCAGCAGGCCGCGCGCGAGGAGGCGAGCGGCGCGGCCCAGGACGCCGTCGACGCCTACGCCGCCGCGTACACGGTCGCGACCGACGAGGACGATCAACGCGCCGCGCTCGTCGGGCTCGCGCGCTTCTTTCGCGAGCACCGCCGCCTGGTCTCGCTGGTCCGCGCCGTGGCGACGCTCGAGCGTCAGCACCCGAGCGCGCGCCCCGACCCCGAGGAGCTCGAGCTGCGGCTCGACGCGCAGATCGCCCGCGGCGACCTGCTGGGCGCCGCCGCGCTGCTCGACGGACCGCTGCGGAGCTCGCCGCGCGCCGGGATCCGCGGGCTGCTCGTGGCGCTCGCGCCCGCGACGCAGACCGAGCTCACGTCGATCGGCACGCTGATCCCCGTCGACACCGACGGCGACGGCGTCGGCGAGCTGCTCGGCGCGCGAGTCGATCAACGCGAGCTCGTGCTCGTCCCCGCGACGCCGACGCTCGGGCCAGCGGCGACCTTCGAGGGCCTCGAGAACCACCGGGCGCTGGCCTTTACGCCAGGCCCGGGTGAGCGCTCGCGCGTGATCGTCCGCCCGCCCGACGAGGGGCCCGACAGCCGCGCCGAGAACGCGGTGATGCGGCGCGAGGGCGAGCGCTTCGTCACCGAGCTGCGCTGGGTCGACTCGCAGGTGAAGGCGACCCTGGTGCACGACCTCGACGGCGACGGCGCGCCCGAGATCTACCTCGGCACCGGGCCGTTCTCGCGTCGCCTGCTCGAGCTGCGCCCGAACGACGACGACCGCGACGACGCGAGCGCCTGGACCATGGGACAGCCCGCGCCGAGCGTCGATCGCCGCCGCTCCGACGTCCTCGACCTCGTGGCCGGCGATCTCGACGGCGACGGGCGCGCGGAGCTCGTCGCCGGGCTCGGGGCCTGGTCCGCCTACGAGCTCCAGGTCCTGCGCCGCGACCCCGGGGCCGACGCGCTCACCCTCGTGACGCGACGCAAGCTCGGGCAACCGCACGACACCATGCTCGCGCGCCGCGGCGACGCGCCGCCGGCCATCTTCGTGCTCAAGACCGACGAGTACGCCAACGACGTGGTGTTCCCGGCCGATCGCCCCTTCGGCGAGCCGGCCGGGCTGTACCGCTTCGAGCTGCGCGGCGGCGCGCTCGAGACCATCGACTTCACCGCCGATCCGCCGCTGCAGGACGACGGCTACTTCGGCTACGAGAAGAGCTTCGTCGGCGATCTCGACGGCGACGGGCGCGACGAGTTCATCGCCACGCGGCGACGCCGGCTCACGCTCACGCTGCCCCCGACGCACGTCGTGGAGCTGTTCACGCCGCTGCCCGACGGGCGCCTCGAGCGACTCCTGCTCGTCCACGCCCGGGCGGTCGGCGCCCACGACCTCGACGGCGACGGTGACGACGAGCTCATCGTCGAGCTGACCGGCCGCGGCGAGCCGAGGACCTGGGTGCTCGGCGCTGGGAGCTCAACGCTGCCGCCGCTGCCGAGCGAGCGCGCGCTCGTGGCCTCGGACGCGCCCGACGATCCGCGGCTCGCGGCGATGTGGGAGCACGCCAACGAGCTCGCGGCCATGGGCCTCGGCGTCCAGGCGGCCGAGGCCTTCGAGACCATCGAGAGCGCGTCCGCGAGCGACCCTGACGCGGCGCGCGCGCTCCTCAACGCGGCGCGCCTGCGCGAGGAGCTCGGCGACGACGTCGAGGCCTCCGCGCTGTACCACCGCGCGATGGATGACCGCGCGAGCGCGGACGAGCGGCTCACCGCGGCCGAGGGCGCCGCGCGCTGCCAGGTGCGCCGGGGCGAGTACGCCGCCGCGCTCGCCGACCTCGAGCGCGCGCTCGCGTCCCCGTCCGCGCGCGACGGGGACGCCGCCGTCCGCCTCGCCCGCCGCCGCGACGAGCTCGACGAGCTGCTGTCCGCAGGGACAACCGAGCTGCGCTTCGACGCGCCGCTCGTCGACTGGCGCCTGGACCAGCCGCACACGCTCGAGCGCGACGGCGCGACCGAGACGCTCCACGTCGACGCGATCAACCCCGGCCCGCTCGCCTCGATCGGCGCGGCCTGGGACGGCGGGCTGCTCGAGCTCAGCGTCGACCTCGAGCTCGATCGCGCCGAGTGGAACTCGCGGCTGGAGTTCGTGCTCACCCCCAACGGCGTGAACAAGAGGAGGGATCCCGAGGTCCCCGTCGAGCTCGCCATCTCGAGCCGCGGCGGCAGCGTCGACCAGCTCTACCACTTCACGTGCGCCGTCAACGGACGGCTCATGGGCAGCCAGACGCTCCGCGTCGATCCGCGCGCCGACGCCGGCGGGCTCGGGCGGCTCCAGCTCCGGGTCATCCGCGATCCTGTGCTCGAGGAGATGTCGTGCATCATCACGCGCGCGAGCGGGGAGGCGGTGTTCTACGGGCGCGACGCGCTGCACGCGAAGGACTCGACGCGCGGGCACCCGGCGGGCTATCGCCTCGAGGTGCGCAGCGGGCTCGCGCCGGTGACCTGGACCGCCGCGCGCCTGCACAGCATCACGCTGCGCGGCGCGACCGTAATCGCGGACGCGGACGCGCCCGACGACTACGCGGTCCGCGAGCGCCTCGTCGAGAGCGACCCCAACGGGGCGCTGCTCGCCCTCGCGGCGCTCGAGCCGACGCCCGAACGCGCGCTGTGGCGGGCGCTCGCGCTCGCGGAGCTCGGGCGCCTGCGCGAGGCCATCGACGCGCTCGCGCCCCTCGTGTCCGCGCCGACGCTCGACGCGGGCGTGCGGCGGACGCTGCTCGAGCTGCTGCGCACGCGCCCCGAGCTGCTCGGCGCGATCATCCGCGAGTCGGCCGGCGTCGCCCGCTACACCGAGCTGCTCGTGGAGGCCTGGTCCGGCGCCCATCAGACGCGCCCCGACGATCCCCTGCCCGTGCGCGTGCTCTCGCGGGGGCTCGCGGATCTCGAGCGCCGCGGCCTCGGCCCGCGCGAGCTGCTGGAGCTCCTCAGCCTGCGCGCCTCGGTGCTCGCGCACAGCGGTCAAGAGGACGACGCGCGCCGCGATCGCGAGCGCGCGCTCGCGCTGCTGGAGGACCCCGCGCTCGCCGAGCAACTCGCCGACGTCGCCAACAAGAACGGAGTAGGCGCGCAGCTGCGCTTCGAGCTCGCGCGGGACGCCGCGCGCCGCGGCGACGTCGAGGCCGCGCGCGCGCTGCTCGACGAGATCCTGAAGGACGACGATCTTCGGCTGCAGTTCGTCGACCGGATCGCGGCCCGCCCCGAATTGAGATCTATCCAAAAGGTCAGCTCCTCACCGTCGCGCGCGCGCCCGTGACCGCCGCGGCCCGGGAGAACAGCGGAACGCGCGCGCGCGGATCTGCTATCGTCGCTCGGTGCATGTACACGACACGCCGACGCTCGCGCTGACGCTGCTGCTGCTCGCCGGCTGCGGCGACGCGGGCGGCGAGACCAGCGACTCCGACGGCGCGACGCCCGGCGCCCGGCTGCTCGGCGAGCCCGCGTTCACGCGCTACCCCGAGCAGCCGATGGTCGTCGACCTCGAGCTCGAGTTCGAGCGCCCGACCCGGGTCGAGCTGGTCCACGACAGCGACCCTGGCGTGCGCGTCGCGGCCAACCCGGACGTGCAGAGCGAGGTCCACGGCGAGACCGACACGGACGAGCCGGCGACGCGCCACCTCCTGCGGCTCCGCGGGCTCCGCCCCGACGTCGAGCACGCGCTCACGCTGACCGCGACGCTCGCGGACGGCTCGCCCGACGCCGACCAGGCCGCGCCGCTGGTGATGCCGCTGAGCCTCAAGACCCTGCCCGCGCTCCCCGGCTTCTCGCCCGCCTACGCGATCACGCGCGACGAGGCCCGCGACCCCGACCCGGCCTACCGCGCGTTCACCATGGTCGGCGTCTACCCCGTCGGCTTCCACGCCGCGACCGTCATGGACGCCGAGGGCGTGACGCGCTGGCACTCGTCGATCCCCAACGACGCCACCACGACCACGACGCTCTACGCCGGCCTCGCGCTGCGCGACGACGGCAGCCTGCTGTTCACCGAGCAGAGCCGCGTGGTGATCCTCGACGAGCTCGGGCGCGAGCGCGTCAGCGTCGACGCGGCGCAGCTCGGCGCGGCGATCCTGCACCACGACGTCATCGAGCTGCCCGGCGGCAGCCTGCTCGTGATCGGCACGAGCTTCCGCGAGATCACCTACCCCGACCTCGGGCCGCGCCTCGTCGCCGGCGACCTGCTCATCGAGTTCCGCATGCCCGAGGCCCAGGGCGGCGCCCCCGAGCTCCTCTGGACCTGGGACGCCTTCGAACACCTCGACCCGCAGCGCGTCCGCGACGGCTTCAACGAGCCCATCGCCGAGCCGGGGACCGGCGCGCTCGCCCACGACTGGACCCACGTCAACGCGGTGGTGCACGACCCGCGCGACGACTCGCTGCTGGTCTCGGTGCGCCACCAGGACTGGATCCTGAAGCTCGACCGGGAGACCGGCGACATCGCGTGGCGCCTCGGCATCGAGGGCGACTTCACGCTCGAGGAGGGCGCCTGGTTCTTCCACCAGCACTCGCCGCAGTGGCAGCCCGACGGCGCGCTGCTCGTCTACGACAACGGCTTCGCCAACCCCTTCCTCGACGACGCGCTCGAGCGCTCGCGCGCCGTCCGCTACGAGCTCGACCCCGAACTCGCGACCGCGCGCGTCGTCTGGCGCGACGAGCTCCCGCCGCGCATGTCCGTGATCGCCGGCGACGTCGACCGCCTCCCCGGCGGCGACCTGCTGCTGCTCGACTCCTTCATCGTCGAGGACGTCATCGACGACATCCCGCAGGTCCGCTCGTGGCTGCGGGAGCTCGACCCGGCGCGCCCCGACGCGGCGCCGTGGTCCGCCCAGCTGCCGCTCAACATGTTCGTGTACCGCGCCGCGCCCTGGGATCGCCTGCCCGGAGAGACAGCGCCGTGACCCGGGGTCGGCGCGCCGATCAGCCGGGGCGACCCGCGAGCACGAAGCCGCCGAAGTCCGCGAGCACCCCCATCGACTCGCCGTCGGCGCGGCGCGGCAGGTAGCGGCGGAGCAGCTCGTCGCGCCGCAGGTGCTCGAGCACCGCGAGCCCCTGCTGCTGCACGAAGGGCTCCTGCTCGCCCTCGCGCAGCCCGAACTGCCAGGGCTCCCGCGCGCGCGTCGCCTTCGCCTGGAGCGCGGGGTCAAACGCCCAGCGGTGCAGCAGGTAGTCAAACGCGATCCTGCTGCCGGGCGCGCACTGCCGGACCACCCGCAGCGTCTCGGCCACGAGCGCCGGCGTCAGGTACATCGTCACGCCCTCCCACACGAACAGCGTCGGCACGCCGAAGTCGAAGCCCTCGCGGTGCAGCACGTCGATCCAGCGCTGCGTCGCGAAGTCGCAGCTCACGTAGGTCACGTCGCCCTCGCCCTGCCCCAGCGCCTCGAGCAGCGCGCGCTTGGCCGCCTGGGTCCCCGGCGCGTCGACCTCGAAGCAGCGCACGCTCTCGGGCAGCGTCAGCCGACGCCCGCGCGTGTCGTAGCCCGCGCCCAGGATCACGAGCTGACCGAGCTCGCCCTCGAGCGCGCCGGCGAAGCCCGTGACCACGTCGTCGAGCCAGCACGTGCGCGCGTGCATGTACGTCACCTCGCCGAAGGGCATACGCTGGAGGAACGGCGCGACCAGCTGATCCACGTAGACGCGCCGCGTCAGGCGGAAGCCGAGCACGATCGAGCGCCAGTAGAATTGCGTGAACAGCCAGCCGCCGACGCCCGGCCCGGTCAGCGAGCAGCGCTGGATCATCGGCACCGCGAGCGCGTCGGGGCCGAAGCCGCAGGCGGCCGCGACCGCGCGGGCGCACAGCGCCTTGATCGCGGTCAGGCTGCCGCCCTCGCCCGTCGACGCGTTGGCGAGCTCGCGCTTGCGCAGGCGCAGCAGCATCAGCGGGATCAGCAAGCTCAGCGCCGGCGCGAGCACCACGCAGCAGAGGCCCAGGTAGACCGCCGACAGCCACCCGAGCGCGCGATCCACCGCGACCGAGCGCGGCATGAGCTCGGCGGCTTGACGCGCGCGCTTCGCCTCCCGCTCAGCGACGCCCGCGTCGCTGTCCGCCGCCACCTCCACGCGTCAGTGATACCGGCTGCGGGGACGATTTTTTCAGGCGCCGCGGGAAAAAGTCGAAATTCTCGAAGCCCGCCGGACCGTCGCGCTCACGCGCCGCGCCGACGCGCGCGCGCGAGGCCGAGACCGAGCGCGATCGCCCACAGCGCCGGCGCGCCGCCGCCCCCGCGTCGCCGCGCGCCGCCGAGCAAGCGCACCCGCGCTCCGCGAGCCCGAGCTCGAATTCGGTGTCGCTCCCGCTCGAGACGTCCGAGTCGTCGTCGTCATCGTCCGGGCCCCACGACGCCGTGTTCGGCGGCGGCGGATCGACCGTCGGATCGGGATCGACCGTCGGGTCCGGCAGCGTCGGATCCGGGCTCGTCGGGTCCGGCTCGGTCGTCGGGTCCGGCTCGGTCGTCGGATCCGGGTTCGTCGGGTCCGGGTTCGTCGGGTCCGGCTCCGTCGTCGGGTCCGGGTCGGGCCCCGTCGTCGTCGAGCCCGGATCGATCGGCGGTCCGCACAGCGCCGACGGCCCCGACAGCGGCGTGCTGCTGCAGCCGTTCGCCCACGAGCCGCCGCCCGGGAGCGTGCCCTCGGGGAACTCCTGGCAGCGCTCGTCGGGATCCCAGCCGCCCGCGGCGTCGTGGCACGGCGTCACGTCGAAGCCGCTCGCCGACTCGAACCAGTCCATCATCGGCGTGACGTAGGCGACCGCCGTCCCGTACATGCAGATGTTCGCCGGCACGTCCGGCAGCACCGTGTCCTCGTCGACGTACAGGTGGCCGCTCGCCGCGAACACGCGCCATGACCCATCGGACAGGCGAATAAACGTCGGGCCGCCCGAGTCGCCGAAGCACCCGCTGCTCTCGTCGCCGTCGCCCCAGAGCACCACGAAGCCGGGGTCGTCCGGCGGGTTGATCGCCTCGACGATCTGCACGGCCTGGCGCTTGGGCCCGGCGCCGATGTACTCGACGACCTCGCCGAGCTCCGGGTCGTAGATCCCCTCGGTGTTGCCGTAGCCGACGAGCACCACCTCGCCGCCGACCTTGAGCTCGTCGGCCTCGCAGCCCATCAGCGGCGGGATGATCGGCACGCCGGAGACCTCGCCCGCGAGCGTGCAGTAGGCCAGATCCTCCTGCCAGTGCCCCTCGCACTTGACCACGTCGATGGTCCCTGCGGGCAGCTCGCTGTGCTCGCCGAACGCGACCTCGAAGTCGCTCGCGTCCGCGACCAGGCAGTGCGCCGCGGTCAGCACCACCTGCGGGTGCACCAGCGTCGCGGTGCACACCAGCCCCCCGCCCTTGATGCGCAGCGCCACGGTCGACGGCCACCCGCAGGCCGGGACCTCGACGCCGTTGTGGATCTTCTGCGGCCCGCCCCCGCCCTGGAGCGCGTTCGGACCCATCGGCACGGCGAGCAGCGCCGCGAGGACATGTGCCGGCGAAACAACCATTTCCCACATATTGCCTGTTCCGCGACGACGAGCACACTTCGCGCGAAAAAACTGCCCGCTCGCCGCCGCGATCCGCGCGACCGCCCCCATGGCTCCAGACGGCCGTCGCTAGAAGATCTCGCAGGTCATGCAGCGCACGCTGCCGCCGGCCTTCTCAAACTCGCTCACGTCGACGATCCGCGGCGTGAAGCCCCAGGACTGAAGCGTCGCGCGCGACGCGGGCCGGAGCGTACGCCAGGCCGTCGCGCTCAGCAGCAGGTCGTGCTCCGTGATCGCCAGGCAATTGCCGACGAAGCCGCGCTTCTCCTCGTCCGACAGCACGAGCGCGCGCCCGGGGTACAGCGCCATGATCGCCGCGGGCGCCTCCGCGTCGACGAAGCTCCCCGGGTGAATGACGAGCGCCCGGCCGGCGAGCACCGACATCACGACGTTGGTGTGGTACTCGCTGGGCCGCAGATCGAAGCGGTAGATGAAGCGGAGCGCGAAGGCCTCCAACATGGCCTCACAGCCAGCCGCGTCGACGCGCTGGGTCATGCCGCAGAAGCCGATCGCGCGCCGGTGGTCGATGATCAGCGGCCCCGTCAGCTCGGCCACGACGCCCCGCGCCGAGAGGTCGATGACGCGGCGCCCCTCGACCTCGCGGAAGAACCCGCGGAGGTCCGCGCGCGCGGTCTCGCCCCGGCGATCCTCGTGACGCATCGCGCCGACGATGAGGTGACCCGGGCGGGTGGCGAACGCGTTGTTGGGGAACACCGCGTCGACCAGGCCCGCGTAGCCGGGGAACACCAGCACCGGCAGGCCGCAGGCGCCGAGCGTGTCGACCAGCGCGTGGTGCTGCGCGAGCGCGCGCCCGCGATCGACCTCGACGAGCCGCTTGTAGCGGTTGTCGACCGCCTCACGCGAGATCGAGAAGTCGCGGGGGTGGACGACGAGCGCTGCGGCCATCGTCGCGCGCGCGTCGGGATCGGGAGGCGGGAGCTGAGCCGTCGCCCGTGACAGCTCGTCGGCGCGAAGGATGATCATGGCGGTCGTACGCTCGGCCCTCGCGGGCCCCGGGGGAGAGTGGACGAGGCCGGGCCGCCCGCGCAAGCACCCCGCGTCACACCCGGCGGCCTCACGCGACGATAATCGCGCCCTGGAGCTGGCGCCGCGTGAACAGCTCCGCCGACGGCTCGCTGACGATCGTCTCGTGCAGGTGCGCCCCGTCGAGCGCCACGTCGGTCAGCACCGCGTCCCGCAGGTTCGCGCGCGCGAGGTTGGCCATCCGCAGCTTCGAGCCCGAGAGGTCCGCGCTGGCGAGGTTGGTCATCAGCATGTCCGCGCCCGAGAGATCGGTGTCGCGCAGCTTGGCCTTCGTCAGGTCCGCGCCGCGCAGGCACGCGCAGCGCATCGAGCTGTCGACCACCGCCATCCCGAACGCCATCGCGCGGCGCATGTCGGCGTGCTCGAGGCTCGCCGAGACCACGCGCACGCCGACCAGCGCCCCGTCGCGCAGCCCGGCGAAGCGCAGATCGGCGCCGCCGCCGGCGGGCCCGTGGCGGACGAACTCGTAGACCGAGTCGGCGGGGATCATCGCCTCCACCACCTTGAAGTCGCCGAGGAAGCGCAGCTGCTTCGCCATGAACATGCGCTTGAGGTGCTCGCGCGCCTTGCTCGAGGTCGTCACGTGCATCCACGGACCGCGGGGCGGGAACTGCTCGACCGTCAGCGTGTAGTCGCGGGTGATGTTGCGCAGCAGCATCGTGATCGCGCCGAGCTGCTCCCGGGAGAACTCCGTGTTCGCGGAGTCGACGCGGATCGACATCCGCCCGCGCGAGCCCGGCGGGCTCGAGTCGCCGAACACGTCCTGCTCCTTCCACAGGCGGTGCAGTTCGAACACGTCGTGCACCCGCGCCGCGCAGACATCCGCGAGCAGCTCGAACAGCACGTCGTCGATCGCCGCGTGCTCGTGCAGCGCCTTGACGACGCCGCCGCCGGACATCGCGCTCGGGCTCACCCCGGGGTAGTAGGATTGCAGGAACTCCTCGCGCTGCATGTGCGTCAGCGCCGTCGACAGCAGGTCGCTCAACTCTGTCAGCGAGAACGTGGACGCGCGCATCTCCGGCCGCCGCTTAAGTCCGCAACCCTCCCACTGTATCAGCTGACCGCGCCGCTCGTGGAACGCCGGCTCGAAGGGCCAGGTCGCGAATTCGACGGATGATATCGCGCGCGCGCCCGGCCGCCGCGGCGACGCGCGCCTGCGCTCGGCGTCCGGCCCCCGCGCCCCCGCGCCCGCGTCAAAATTATTCCGCGCGCGGTGACACTCGCCGAGCGCCGCGGTGTTGAAGGTGCAATGCCCGCTCCCAACGAGTCCCTTCATCGCGCGCGCCCCCGGTGGGGGCTCCGTATCCTTACCTTATCCTTCGCGCTCGGCGCCTCGATCCCGCTGTCCGGCTGCCACTGGGGCTTCGGCACCCACTGGGGCTTCGGCGACGACGAGGAGCACTCGATCGACGAGTGCTTCGACTCGTACGACGACTGCATGGACAACGCCGAGCGCAGCGACGACTACGACGAGTGCAGCGATCGCCTCGACGAGTGCCTCGAGTGGTGCCCCGAGGACTCCTACGGTGAGGGCGACTCGAACGGCGACTCCGGCGGCGACACGGACGGCGACTCGGGCGACTCCGGCGACTCCGGCGACTCCGGCGACTCCGGCGACTCCGGTGACTCAGGAGACTCGGGCGACACGAACGACACGAACGACACCGGCGACACCGGCGACACCGGCGACACCGGCGACACCGGCGACACCGGCGACACTGGCGACACTGGCGACACTGGCGACGGCGATCAGATCTGCATCGAGCTGCACGCCAACTGTCTCGACCAGGCCGAGACCGTGCTCGAGGTCGAGGCCTGCGAGGCGCTGTTCGACCACTGCATCGACCCCGGTCAGTGCGAGCACGACTGCCCGCCCGAGTGCCCCGACCCGGAGCTGATGGCGTGCCTCGACGACTACGCCGGCTGCGTCTCGGTGGCCACCAAGGACTACGAGGTCGAGGCCTGTCAGGTCGTCTTCCAGGGCTGCGCCGGCGAGATCGACGGCTCGCAGTGCCTGCCCGACTTCACCGAGGACGAGCTCGACGCCTGTCTCGAGGAGCACGCGCTGTGCACCGCGTGCGCCGCGGACGACGAGCAGCTGGAGGCCTGCAAGGACGTCTTCGACGCCTGCCTCAACCCGCCCGTCTGAGCGACGCGGCCGCTGTGGGCCCCGGGCGCGCCGCGCTCGGGGCTCTCGCGCGTCCGCGTCCCGACGCGCTCGCCCGCGCCGCGCAGCGAGCTGCGCCCCGGCAGCGCGCTTCGCGAGCCGCAGAGTCCGGCGAGACCGCGACGTCGCCGGCGCTGTGGCGGCCGCGATCCGCAGCGTGAGCTTTGGCGTGAGAGGCACCGCGCACATCGGACGAACGCGCCCTGGAGACACGCCGAATTGTCCACCGTTTTCGGCGCGCGGTCGTGGCACGCGACTTGCTGACTTTTGGCAGCATCGTGACGTCCCCGATCGCCCCTGACTCTCGCACGAACTCCGCCCCGCGCCCGCGCGCGCTGGCCGTACGCGGCCGTCAAGACCTCGGTCAGCTCACCGTCGAGCGCCTGACCCACGAGCGCGCGACCCTCAGCGGATCGCTCGTCGCCCCCGTCGCGCCCGGCGAAGCGCTCAGCGTGTTCTTCCGCTTCGCGGGCCGCCTCCCGCACCGCGCCACCGGGATCGTGCAGCGCTGCAGCAGCGTCGGGCACGGCGATCGCCTCGAGCTCCGCCTCACGTCGATCGACGCGGGCATGTCCGCGGTCCTCGAAGAGCGGCGGCTGACCGACCTCGAGGCGCGCTTTCGCGACGCCAGTCGAGCGCTCGCCGCCCGCTAGCGGCTCGCGCTGCGGAGGTCCTCCGCGGCCCCGGCGAGGTGACGCGCCGTGAGGTCGCGCTGCCTCCCCTGGCGATCGCGCCAAACCGACCCGCGGGCCGCGCCCGCGCGGGGGTCTGCCCCCGGACGAGGGTTCCTGTTACCCTCCGCAGCCTCCAATGCAGGACGTCGAGGACATCGCGCAGTCCGTGCTCGACAACGTGAGCGGTCGACAAGAGGTCGTCGGCAAGCTCTCGAAGCGGGTCCAG
This sequence comes from Myxococcales bacterium, assembly GCA_020633295.1. GTDB lineage: Bacteria > Myxococcota_A > Polyangia > Nannocystales > Nannocystaceae > JACKDW01. The sequence continues at coordinate 506,952 of JACKDW010000004.1, forward strand.
GCCGTACGCGCCCAAACGATCAACCGGCGCCTCGCGGACCTCCCCGTCGAGCGGCTCCAGGCGATCGAGGCCCGCCTGCACGATCAGTCCGAGCACATCGTCGAGACGCTGGAGGAATTTGAGCGCAAGGGCAAGGAGGCCATCGCAGAGGCCGACTGGCAGCGCTACGAGCTCATCCGCACCGAGGCCGTCGAGGCCGTGCGTGACTTCGACGAGCTCCAGGATCTGCGCAAGCGCGTCACCGACGCCCGCAACGAGCGCGTCCTCAACGACCGCCTCGCCGAGCGCCTCGGCTCACACCGCAACCGCAAGCTCTATGACATCGGGATCATGGTCCTGATCGCGCTCGTCGTCGGGATGCTGCTCTACGAGATGCTGGCGCAGCCCTCGGCCGAGGTCACCGTCGTCCTCGACTGGATCGACATCGGCGCCTGCGTGCTGTTCCTCTGCGACTTCTTCTGGCGCCACAGCCTCGCCGAGTCCAAGGGCTGGTTCTGGCGCCGGCACTGGATCGACTTCATCACCTCGATCCCGCTGCCCTCGGCCCACACGCTCCGGCTCGGCCGCACCGTCCGCCTTGTCCGCCTGTTCCGCATGATCCGCGTGGTCCGGCTCGCCCGGATCCTGCGCATCATCCTGTTCTTCTGGCGCGGCATGGACAAGCTCTCCGCGGCCTTCGACGTCCGCATGATGCGGCGCTCGGTCAACATCCTCGTCGCGATCCTCGTCGCCGGCGGGCTCGGCATCTACGTCGCCGAGGGCGCCCCCGGGGTCGAGGGCGTCGAGGACGTCGGCCAGAGCTTCTGGTGGAGCTTCACGACCGTGGTCACCGGCGGCTTCGGCGACATCCACAACCCGCAGACCGTCACCGGTCGCCTGCTGACCGGCGCGCTCGTGATCGCGGGCATGGTCGTCGTCGGCATCTTCACCGCCACGCTGACCTCGCTGCTCGTGCGCGAGAACGACGCGAGCGGGGCGATCCTCGCCCTCGAGGATCGCATGCTCGAGGAGCTCGAGGACATCCGCGTGCTGCTGCGCGACGCGACCTCGGAGGAGACGCTCCTCGACATCTCGACCGGCGGGGACGACACGAAGAGCTGAGCCGCGGCTCGAGCGCGACGCGCCGACCGACCCGTGCTCAGCGCTCCGACTCGACGGGCGCGTAGCGCCGCGCGGGCTCGTCGAGGCGAAACAGCCGCCCCGCGCCGGCCGCCTCCAGCGAGGCGCCCTGCTCCTGCAGCCCGCGCTTGATCACCTTGAACGTAACCGTGGTCTCGAGCGCGTCGACGACCCGCACGAACAACGGTCGGGCGCGCGGCGCCAGCGAGCTCTCGGCGACCTCGTAGAGCGCCGCGCCGTCGAGCGCTGCGGTCCCCGGCTGCAGCGTGAGCGCGGCCATGCCCGCGCGGCCCTCCTCGCCCGCGATCTCGATCCCGTAGACGGCCACCTGCTCGACGCCGGGCGCCGCGCGGAGCACCGCCTCGACCTCCTCGGTCGAGACGTTCTCGCCGCGCCAGCGGAAGGTGTCGCCCACGCGGTCGACGAACCAGAAGTCGCCGTCGGCGTCGCGCCGCAGGATGTCCCCGCTGAGGAACCACGCGTCGCCGACCGTGAACACGTTGTGGATGATCTTCTTGCCCGTCGCGCGCGCGTCCGTGTAGCCGTCGAAGCGCGAGAACGGGTTGAGCGGGTGGATCTGGCCGATCAGCATGCCCGGCTCGTCGTCGTCGCAGAGCATCACGTTGCCGTCGTCATCGCGCGCGACCTCGCCGCGCTCGAAGTCGTAGCGCAGCAGCTCCGTGCGCAGGACGTCGAAGGGCACGCGCCCGACCGAGCCGACCTTCTCGCCCGTGAGGTTGGCGAGCAGGATGTTGCCCTCGGTCGCCGCGTAGAACTCGAGCACCCGGATCCCGCCGAAGCGCCGCAGCACCTCGCGCCAGACGTCCTCGCGCATGCCGTTGCCGACGAGCAGACGGATGGTGTGGCGCTTCTCGTTCGCGGCCTCCGGCGTGTTAATCAGGAAGCGGCACAGCTCGCCGACGTAGAGCACCACCGTGACGCCGTGGCGCCGCACGTCGTCCCAGAAGCGCGAGACCGAGAAGCGCGGCGCCAGGACCACGCGGCTCCCGGCGATGAAGCCGGCCGTCGCGCCCAGCACCAGGCCCGTGGCGTGATACAGCGGCAGGCTCACGTACACGGTGTCGCGCGCGGTCATCCCGGCGCCCACGGCCGCCAGCGTCGCCGCCCCGAGGACGCGCGAATTCGTCATCTTCGCGGCCTTTGGCCGCCCCGTGGTGCCCGAGGTGAACATCAGCCAGGCGAGCTCCTCCGCCCGCCCCGGGTTGAGCGCGACGCCCTGCGGCGGCCCGTCGTCCCCGTCGGCCTGCACGCGCTCGTGCAGCGACTCGAGCCCGAGCGCCGCGCTCGCCTCGCTGTGCGCGCTGACCAGGTACACGCGCGCGACCGCGTCGGCGCCCGCCGCCTCCACGGCCGCCGCCGCGCGCTCCGGCGACGTAAGGATCTGCTCGACCTTGCCGGCCGCGAGCGCGTGCTCGAGCACAGGCCCGCGCACCCCCGGGTTCAGCAGCACCGCGACCGCGCCGATCCGGCTCAGCGCCAGGAGCGACGTCAAGTAGTCGGGGTGGTTGTCCATCAGGATCCCGACATGGCCCTTGGGGCTGACGCCGCGCGCGAGCAGGGCGCGCGCGAGCTTGTTGACGCGCGCGTCGGCCTCGGCGTACGAGTACGCGCGCCCGCGCCACAGAAACAGCGTGTCGTTCGGGCGCGCCGCCGCGCGCTCCGCCAGCAGGCGGCCGATGTTCACGCGACCGCGCAGCAGCACGGGGACCAGCGAGAGCAGCCGCGGGACCTGCCAGCGCACCCATCTCGCGCTCTCGGTCACGTCGCGCAGCCCGAGCCCGAGCTGATCCCAGATCGCCTCGCGCACCTCGCCGATCAGGTCATCGCCGCCGGCCCGCGCCGCCCGCTGACGCGCGCGTCCGCCCCCGCGCACGTCGACGATCTCGGCCGGCTGCGGGCCCTTGCCCGCGCGCCACAGCACCCAGCGCGTGACCGTCGACCAGGTCGTCTCGAGCGCCCCCGCGCCGACCACGAGGCCGAAGTGCCCCGCGTCCGCGCTGCGCTCGAACAGCGGCGCGCGCGGGGCCGCCCGATCGATCGCCCGGACCGCGCGCGGGCGCGCGAACTCGTCGCGCTCGCCCACGAAGCAGAGCACCGGCGCCGTGATGTCCGCGAGCGTCACCGACCGCCCCGCGATCACGAAGCCGCCCGTCATCATCCGGTTGTGGACGATCACGTCGTCGACGAAGGTCTGGAAGGCCGGCCCCGGCCAGGCCACGAAGCCCTCGCCGCCCAAGAACCGGCGCGTCGGCTCGAGCCGCTCCAGCAGCTCGCGGTCGTCGAGGTTGCCGAGGATCATGCGCAGGTACTTCAGCTCCTTGCGCGGGCTCATCAGCTTGAACGCCAGGCTCGAGAGCGAGCCCGGCACCCCGCCCAGCAGGTCCATCGGGCGCATGGTCACGCGCAGCGCGTGCGACAGGTTTGAGATCAGCCCGCGGTTCACGTCCGCCGGGATGTTCTTCTGCATGTCGACCGGGCTCCCGAAGGTCACGACCGACGCGACGCCCTCGCTGCCGCGGTACGCGACCGCCTGATACACGAACATCCCGCCCTGCGAGTAGCCGGCGATGTGCACGTCCTGGCCGGTGCGCGCGCGCACGAGGTCGATGGCGCGGGCGATCATCAGCACGTGATCGTCGAGCGTGCGCTCGAGCCCGCCGCGCTCGCGCTCGGGGCTGCCGAAGTCGACCAGCCACACGTCGAAGCCGCGCCCCCGCAGGTACGCGACCGCGCTCAGCTCCGGCGAGATGTCGTAGACCTGCGCGGTCACCATCAGCGGCGGCACCAGCAGGATCGGCTGCTCGCAGACGAGCGGCAGCGTCGGCGGCTCCTGCGGGTAGTGCCGCAGGCGCAGCGCGCCCTCTTGATGCGCGAGCTCGTACTCCGCCTCATACGGCGGGGTGAACCGGCCGCCGCGGATCATCCGCGTCGCGTTGCGGGCGCTGAAGTACGTCCGTCGCAGCCGCCGTCTCCAGTCCCGCTTCGCCCGCTGCTTCGTCCCCATAGAAAGTGCGCCTCGGGCTCGAGGGCTACTCGATCTGGGCGCGAAACGCCAGCCCGGGGGCCTCTCGCGCGCGCGCGACCCTCCAACGCCGTCCGCGCCCCACGCGGCTCGACGCGAAGCGCTCGCGTGCGCGCGCCCGCGTGCGCGGGGCGATCGGCGACACGCGCTGTTCGCGACGGACGACGCGCGCGCCCTCTTTCAAACATGTATTTTAAGACATGTTCTGTCAGACATATTAAATCCTCCGCGCCGCCGCGCCCCCGCGCGCCGCGCCCGGCGGGCGCTGGCGTGCGCGCTCGTCTCGACGCTCGCCGCGTGCACGAGCGGCGACGGCGTCTCGGCCTCCGAGTACTCGACCTCGGTGGTCACGCCGCCCACGACCGACGACGAGCCCACCGAGACCGACCCCTCGGCGGGCCCGCACGCGCACGTGACCGACGGCCCCGGCGGGACCGAGACCGGCTCGGGCAGCGGCACGACGGCCGCGGCGGTCTGCGGCGACGGCGTGGTCGAGGGCGACGAGCAGTGCGACGACGGCAACCTCGAGCTGCACGACGACTGCCTCCCGGGCTGCGTCGACGCGCGCTGCGGCGACGGCGTGCTCTGGGCCGGCGTCGAGGCCTGCGACGACGGCAACCTCGACGACCACGACACCTGCACGAGCGCGTGCCAACCCGCCGCCTGCGGCGACGGCGTCGTCCAGCTCGGCGAGTCCTGCGACGACGGCAACCTCGACGACCACGACGCGTGCACCGGGAGCTGCGAGCTCGCGACCTGCGGCGACGGCCACGTGTGGCTCCCCTTCGAAGACTGTGACACCGAGGGCGACACGCCCACCTGCGACGACGACTGCACGCCAGCCCAGTGCGGCGACGGCCACGTCAACGCGGCCGCAGGCGAGCAGTGCGACGACGACAACAAGGTGCCCTTCGACGCGTGCACGCACGAGTGCCAGCACGCGACCTGCGGCGACGGCCTGCTGTGGGAGGGCGCGGAGGAGTGCGACGACGGCAACCTGACGCCCGGCGACGGCTGCGAGAGCGACTGCACGATCCCGCCGAAGTACGCCGCGTATTCACCCAAGCACAACCTGGTCCTTCGGCCACACCATAAATGCGCCGTTTCCGTCCCCTCCAGACTGCGGGCTCAGGGTTTTGGTTTTTCGCGCTGTACGCGGGCGGGGGCGCGGGGACGCGGGATCTTGCTGGATTTTTGGTACGTGGGGGGAACATCGAGCTACTCGTTTGCTCCTACGGAGCGCCTCAATCTCCTGCGTACGAGTTCGTGCCCCGAGATCCTCTCGAATAAGTAACCATGATCTCTCCGACAACTGTCCAAGAAGTCTACCCAGCCAATCCGGTTTTCTTCAAGGGTCGTCCTCACTGGCCCAGTTAGATCGACTCCAGATAGTGTCTTGTCAATTCTGCCGATTAAGGCGACGGCCGCAAATATTCTCTCGACAAGATCCATTCGCACTCTTCGCTGAAGGCTGAGCCCCTCCCTATTGAGCTTTAAGCGCTCGATCATATATCGAGCGGGGTCTCGAACAGGAATCAATTCTCCGCTTTCCGAAATATAAAAGAATAAAAGAAATCATATGCATCTCACCTGAGAACCTGTCAATAAACCCCTCTCCGCCAGAATGAGACGATGCTCCGATCTGTGAAGGCCAACTCTCCCTCTTTAAGTTGTTGCATTTGTGACAACTCCAAAACTCCAAACCAGGTTGCGAGGATCGTCCTTTAAATCATCAAGGGTCAGGGGCTATGATTCACGAAGTCTGACAAATGAACCATCGGAGAGCCGAATCTCGACCAGCGTTGCCTGATGGTCCTCACCTAACGACGAGAACTCGATTCAAGCGGCTTCGAGCGTCTTGCGGATCGCTTCCACGGTTCTCCAGTTCGTGTCGCGCTTTTCTTGCTCAAAGGTGAGCCAGTGTTGCTGGAGCAATTCTCGCCTCTTCAGCGAGTTTGCGCGAGCCCCATTTTAGAAGCGTCCGAGCGGCGATGCACTGCGCAGGAGTCACGGAGGGGAAACTACAGCCGCTGTAGTTTGCAGAGCAGGCAAGGTGCGAGCGACGCCGTTGCGCGTGCGCGGAGGGCGTCCGCTCCGCGCTCCATCATCGCTCCATCGTCGCCGATCCGCGCTCAACGCGCCAAGATCGTCCGCTCCGTGTCCGCGATCGCCGCCCCGGGCCCGCTACCATCGTTGAGCGCGCCGCTCCGCCTTTCGCAGAGACCCGACCTCTGGCCATGATCTGGCCAGTTGCCTCGAGACTCGGTTCTCGGATAATCCCGTAGTCATCCATGCCAGCGCTGCACGCACATCGAGCCTTCTTGCTCGCTACCGTCGTGTGCGTGTCGGGGTGCCCCGACGGGCCCCAGACCACAACACTCGTCACGGTGACCAGCGACCCCGACGAGAGTTCGAGCAGCGGGGCGACCGGCACAGACACGACCACGACCGACGACACCACCGGCGCCACGGCCGGGACCGCGGGATCGGAATCGAACAGCGAGAGCGGCGCGACGACGGACAGCTCGACCTCGAGCGTCACCACAGGGACCACGGCCGGTGAGGTCGTTTGCGGTGACGGCGAGGTCCAGGGCGACGAGGAGTGCGACGACGGCAACGACAACAACCTCGACGCGTGCCTGAACTCATGCGAGCTCGCGGGTTGCGGCGACGGCATTCTCCACGAGGACTTCGGCGAGGAGTGCGACGACGGCAACAGCGACGAGGACGACGGCTGCAATTCGCAGTGCGCCCGCGACCGCATCGTGTTCCTGACGAGCACGACAACGCAGGGAAAATTTGGGGCGGTGAGCGGGGCCAACTCCCACTGCAAGTCGCTGGCTCAGGACGCCGGGTTGCCCAACCCGCTCACGTACCGCGCGTGGATGAGCGACGACACCTTCAGCCCCGATGAATGGTTCTTCAAGTCAAAAGGACGCTACCTGCTCACGAACGGGGCGGTGGTCGCCAAGGACTGGGAGGACCTCACCGACGGGACGCTCGAGAACGCGATCAACGTCGACGAGAACGGTGAGCTGGGCAACGGCGGCGCGTGGACAAACACCACCCCCCAGGGTCTCAAGCACCCCGACCCAGCCGACTGCGACGGCTGGACGGTCACCGCGTTCCCGACCGAGGGACGCATTGGACTTGTCTCGAGGACAGACGGCGAGTGGTCAGACGCGGAGAACTTCAATCCCGAAGACTGCGGAGCCAACGCCCACTTCTACTGCTTTGAAAACTAGTAGTCGCGTTCATCGCGGCGCGTTTCCACAATTGGGGAGGTCTCTTTGTCAGGTCATTTCGGGGCCAAGATCATTATTGCGTGTCGTCCGCTGATCTGCATGTTCGCGGGGGTCTTGGCGTGCGTGGCTTCGAACGATCCTCTCTCGACGACTGACGGTACAGGTCCCACGAGCGACCCGGCTACGGACGCGAGCTTGAGCACCGGCGCGACGGGATCCAGCGACGCGGACATGCCAAGTACGAGCACGGGCTCGACAACAGAGCTCGCCTCGAGCTCGTCGGGTCCGGACACAACCTCCGGATCTTCCAGCACCAGCACCACGGGCGCGGCAGAGCCCGAGTGCGGAGATGGTGTCCACGATCCCGTGACAGAGGAGTGCGACGAGGGGGCCAACAATTCCGAGCACGGCGCGTGCACGGGCGAGTGCCTCCTCAACGTATGCGGCGACGGGAACCGACATGATGGGGTCGAGGAATGCGACCTCGGGAAGGCCAATCACGACGGTGTGTGTGGCGGCTGCACGAAGGGCTGCACTTTCGGTGGATACTGCGGCGACGACACGGTGGACGTGGCGTGTGGCGAGTTGTGCGACGGAGTTGACAACCCGAGCCCCGACGGGGTGGGGTGCACGAACACCTGCCGCTTCGACGCCAAGCTCGTCTTCATCACGCCCGGGCAATACACAGGCAACCTGACCGCCTATACAGATCGTCCGGTCCATGACGGCGTCGACGCCGCCGACTGGATCTGTCACGATCTCGCCGACGCGGCGGGCCTCGTCGCCCCTCCCGCCGAGGACGACAATACGGACACGCCGCGGTATAAGGCCTGGATCAGCGCGGAGGGCCTTGACGAGTTCGGGGATCCTCTCACGCTTGAGGACAATTTCAAGACGGTCGACCGGCGCCTAAACACCGATCACGCCGGTTTCTATGCCACGCGCGACGGGACAGTGATCGCCGAGGGCTGGTCGGGGCTCACCTCCGGTCAGCTCCTCACGCCGATAACGGCGACGACCGAGCCCGAAGAGCACGTGTACGACGCGAGCGTGTGGACCAACACGCGCTCCGACGGGACCATGAACCAGCCCTTCCTGAGCTGCCTCGATTGGACCTATGACGGAGCGATCGGTGGCGCCGTGGGGAAAAGCGGGAACGTCTCGTCCTGGACATTCATCGAGAGCGAACAGGGCATCAAGTCCTGCGAATTGACGCGAAGCATTTACTGCATCGAGCAGTAGGTCAGGGCCCTCCGCTTCGCGTCCCGACGTCGCCGCCCAAGCGCGCGGCCGCTACGTCTCGGGGTTGAGCCCCTTGGCAGCCTTCGAACGCGCACGCGACGAGCATGGCGCACGGGTCATCCGCCAGCCAAGGGCGGGTGCCCGCGTTGGGTCCCGCTCTCCGGTCCGCTGGAGGTCGACGACCGAGGTCTTCATGTACCTGGTCTCGGAAGTCGAAGTGGAGGCCATCCTGTGTGACGACGAGCCAGACGAATAGCGAGTCGAGTCGTTGGGTACCCAGCGGGAACATCGACCCCGCACAACCGAAAATCGCAACGATCGTAGCCCCTTAGCCTGCGTTCACTGAGTACGCCGCGTACGGCCCCCAGCACGACGTCCCGCAGGCCGCGCTCGAGGGGTGGCAGACGTGCTGGAGCAGCGGCTACGGCGTCGCCGAGAGCGACACGGTCGCGGAGGTGCTGCAGCAGAGCTGCACGCGCGCCAACATCATGCTCGCCTGCCGCGCCGTGGGCAGCAACGTCTACAAGGTCCTCGCTCACGGGCCGCGGGAGGAGGTGATTGAGTACACCGGCGACGGCGATGTCACGCACCCTGTCAACGGCGCGAGCTGGTACTTCAGCGGCGGCTACTCGTGGGGCTTCGCCGCGCTCGGCGCGGCGGTCGATCGCGCGCCGTGTGATATCGAGACGGACGGGGCCGCGAGCCGGCTGTGCTGGAACCTCAACGGCGGCGCGATCGCCAAGGGCTTCCGCTGCGGCGCCACGCAGGGGCTCAACAACAACAACACGTGGGAGCGGGTGCTGCTGCACGCGTACTGAACATCCTCGCGGTGGTTGGCGGAGATCGCCGCCGGGGTGAACTCGACGTTGACGGATCCCGGCGTCGGCGGGCAATGCTCGGGTGTGGGCACGAGCAGCGGCAGCGGTCCAGGACGCGCGCGCGTCGAGCGGCGCGGAAGCGCGCGCGCGCGAACGCGACCGAGCCTGGCCGCGGTCTATCGCGAGCAGCTCGACTTCGTCGACCGCTGCGCCCGTCACCTCCGCGTGCCGGCGGCGCACGTCGACGACGTGGTCCACGACGTGTTCCTGGTCGTCCACCGCCGCCTGCCTGACTTCGATCCGACGTCCGGCGCGACGCTGCGCTCGTGGCTCTACGGGATCACGCGGCGCGTCGTCATGCATCACCAGCGCAGCGCTCGACGCATGCACGCTCGCCACGCGCGGTTCTCGGCGGCGCGCGAGCTGTCGGGCGTGTCGGCGCCGAGCCCCGCAGCGGCGCTGGAGCGCGACGAGGCCGCGCGCGCCGTGCAGCGCTTCCTCGACAGCCTCGACGACGATAAGCGCCAGGTGTTCGCGCTGATCGAGATCGAGGGCTTCTCGGCCCCCGAGGCCGCGCGCGCGCTCGGGGTCAAGCTCAACACCGTCTACTCGCGCCTTCGGGCGGCGCGACAGCGCTTCGAGCTCGCCGTCGCGGCGCACAGCGACGCGCCGACGCGACGCGACGCGTCGCCGCGCCCGCCCCCCAGCCCAACCACGAATCAGCCCCGGACCCGAGGCACAGGAGCGACCCATGCGGCTGCCCGAGGATGAACTGAGCCCGCGCGCCCGCGGGGCGCTCGACGCCTATCGCGAGGCGACCCGCGTCGCGCCGGATCGCCGCGCGCGGCTGTGGGAGCACATCCAGGAGGACCTCGCGCCCGCGACGACGATCGTCGACGCGCGCGCGCGCTGGCGCCGACCGGAGGTGTGGATCGCCGCCGGGATCGCGATCGCGGCGGCGGTGCTCCTGGCGCTCGAGCTCGGGCCGCGCTTGACGTCGACGAGCCGCGGGAGTGACGAGGCGGTCCACGAGGCGGCGCCCTACGAGCTCGAGGAGCCGCCGACGCGCGCGGCGTCGCGGGCCCAGCCGCAAAGGACGAGCCCGCGCGACGCCGCGGCGACCGCCGAGCCGCTCGCGGCGGGCGACGAGCCGCGCGCGGCTCCTGATAAACCTGTCTCTCCAGTCATAACGATCGCGAGCGCACCGGAGACGCCGCGAACGCGTGCGCGCCCGACGCCCGCGCGCGACGCCGACGACGAACGCCCGGCCGACGCGCTCGCGCGGGAAGCTCCGCGCTGCTCGGCCAGGCGCGCGCGGCCCTGCGCGCCAGCCAACTCCAGAGGCGCTCGCGCGCCTCGCCGAGCACGAGCGCGCCTTCGCTGCGGGGCAGCTGCTCGAGGACCGGCTGGCGCTGCGCGCCGAGGCGCTGTGCGCCCTCGAGGACGCGAGCGGGCCGCGCGAGAGCGCCGAGTTCCTCGCCCGCTACCCGCGCTCGCCCCACGCCGCGCGCGTGCGCGAGGCGTGCCCGTAGCCGCGCGCGCCGGGCGGACGACGGGTTTTTCTCGCGGCGGTGACGGGGTCGGGCGCGGGCGGGAAATGCCGGGTGACGCGAGCGACACACCGTGATCGCGCTCGCGCCTACCACGGCCTACGCCATGCCTACAACTACATCCCAGCCCATTGCCATGAACACCACCCCGCGACGTCTCTCCGCCCTCCTGCTCACCGCGCCGCTGCTGGCCTGCACGCCCGCGCTCGGCAACCTCACCGAGAACAGCGATACCGAGGAGTCCGCGTCGGAGTCGGAGTCAGAGTCCAACACCTCGACGACGACCGGCTCGTCGACCGCGAACATCACCGCGACGGACTCCGGCGCGACCGACTCGACCGATGGGAGCTCGTCGACGGTCACGAGCGCCACCAGCTCCACGGTCACCACCGCCACAGAAGGCGGCACGGAGTCCTCCTCGGGCGGCACCGACACCGCAGGGGCGATCTGCGACAGCCCCAACCAAGACTGCCCGGTGTACCCGATCGACTGCGAGGCGGTGAACTGCGGGGCGCCGGACTCGTACTTCGACGAGGACGGCTGCCTGCGCGCGTCCTGCTCGTCGGAGGACGACTGCGCGGACGGAGAGCTGTGCTACGGCGCGATCCTGTGGGGCGGCTGCGCTAGCAGCGACATCTTCTGCGAGGACGACCCGCAGACCGAGCAGTGCGCGTGTGGGAGCACCGACGACTGCAACGGCGCGTTCTGCATCCCGTCCGAGCTCTACCCCGACGAGCAGCTGATCGGCCCGGCCCGCGTCGCCGACAGCTGCGCGCCGAACGACGGACCGGCGTTCACGCTCGACTTCGGCCTCGAGAGCGCGACCTGTGACGCGCAGCCAGCCATGAACGCGCTGCGGGTGCAGATCAACTACACGGGGATCCTCGACTGGGTGCCGATGGCGCCGGGGGAGTACCCGCTCGAGAACAACGTCGGCTGGGCCTGGGTCGACCTCTACGGCGACGGGAACCCGCAGGAGGTCACCAGCGGCGTGCTCACGATCGAGAGCTGGGAGAACGACACGGTCACCGGCGCGATCGAGATGCACCTCGAGGGCGCGCCGACGATCAAGAGCACGTTCACCGCGCCGCACTGCGTCGGCGCGCCGCTGTGCGGCTGAGCGCGCGCGGGCGCGGGTGGTTTCGCCCGCGCCCGCGATCCGGCGGCAAGCCGCGCGCGGCGGGGAGGATCGACCCGCCCGCGCACAAACATGCCTTATTGAACATGTCTACATAGACATAATACAATCACCTCGTCTCGGCTCCGCACCGGTCACGAGCGCGCCGCTCGCCCGGTCGGCGGACCTCGGAGGTGTGAGATGAAAAAGCTGACCTGGACCTGGCTGTGTACGCCGCTGCTCTTGACCGGCTTGGCGGTGACCGCCTGCGGCGACTCAGGCCGTGACACCGACGACTCCGCGACGGTCTCGACGACCTCTCCGACGACGACCGCCGGCACCGACGCGACCAACCCCGACACCGACGCGACCGGCACAACCGGCACGGTCATGACGACCAGCGGCACCACGGCGGCCCCGGTCGAGTGCGACCCCGGCCTGTTCGACTGCAACGGCGAGTGCGTCTCGCTCGACGATGACGCCGCCAACTGCGGCTCCTGCGACAACGCCTGCGCGGACGGCTCCAGCTGCGTCGACGGCGTCTGTGACCTCGGCTGCGTAGACCCCGAGGTCGCCTGCGGCGACGCCTGCGTCAACACGGACAGCGATCCTGGTAACTGCGGCGCGTGCGGCAACGTCTGCGACGGCTCCGAGATCTGTCTCGACGGCTCCTGCTGCGCGGGCGAGGACTGCGGCGGCGCGTGCACGGACACGCAGACCGACCCCAACAACTGCGGCGCCTGCGGCGTCACCTGCACCGACAACGCCTCGTGCCAGGACGGCATGTGCTGGTGCGACGACGGCTACGACGCCTGCGGGGATGTCTGCGCTGACCTCAATTCCAACGCCGACCACTGCGGCGCCTGCGACAACCCGTGCGCCGACAACGAGGTCTGCTCGATGGGCGCCTGCGCGCTGGACTGCGCTCCCGGCCTCACCCAGTGCGGCGACCAGTGCATCGACACCAACGCGGACGCCAACCACTGCGGCGGCTGCGACATGCCGTGCGCCGCCGAGCAGATGTGCGCCGACGGCACCTGCGAGTGCCCCATGGGCGAGGACCTGTGCGGCGACGCGTGCGTCGACCAGCAGAACGACCCGCTCCACTGCGGCGGCTGCAACATGGCCTGCGGCATGAATCAGGAGTGCATGGGCGGCGCCTGCGTGTGCGAGCCCGGCTTCGACATGTGCAACGGCGAGTGCGTCAACCTCCAGGACGACCAGCAGAACTGCGGCGCGTGCGGTGTCGACTGCGGCGGCGCGGCCTGCACCAACGGACAGTGCGAGTGCGGCAACGACTGCTTCGGCGACGCCGGCTGCCTCACCAACAACGGTGAGTGCATCCAGTTCACCTGCCGCGCCGGCAACGCGGGCAACACGTTCTGCGACAGCTGCCTGGGCTGGACGGAGGTCACCTACGAGAACTGGATGAACGACGGCTGGTGCGCGGACGTAACCCAGAAGTACCGCACCGACTACGGCAACACCACGCGCTGCGGCGCCGGCGGGCCGAGCTGCTGCGCCGACGCGGCGAGCTGCGCCGGCAACGACAACGCCTGGCACTTCGTCAACGCCGGGAACCAGAACTACTACACCGGCCCCTGCCTCGGCTGCGCCAACAACATGAACTGCACGTACTGGAACAACACCTACACCGGCACGTACACGCGCCTGTCGGTCTGCCGCCGGTTCTGAGCCGCGGACTCAAGCGCGGATCGCGAGCGCGGCCCGGTCGCCGAGAGGCGAGCCGGGCCGCGGCGCGTTCGGGTGGCGCGAGCTCATGCGCTCATGCGCCTGGCGCTGCGCCTGACCCTACTGCCAGATGAAGTCGACGCGGCGCTCCTTGGCGCGCGTCGCCTCGTCGGAGCCGGTCGCCTCGAGCGAGCCCTTGGCGATGACCTCGATCTTGTCCTCGGGGACCCCGAGGTTGATGAGGAAGTTCTTGACCGAGGCGCCGCGCTTGTCGGTCAGCAGGATGTTGTACTCCTCGGTGCCGCGGCCGTCGGCGTGGGCCTCGAGGATGAGCTTGCGCGTCTCGGCGGTCAGGCAGGCCGCGGCCTCCTGCAGCTTGGCGACGTTGGCGTCGGTGATCTTGTCGCTGTCGAAGCCGAAGAACAGCGACGCGAAGCCGCAGACCTCGACGGCGTCTCCAGAGCTGTAGTCGCCCGAGAACACGCAGGTGCCGCCGTCGCAGATCTCGTCGACCGGGCACTGATCGTCGGTCTGGCACACGCCGTCGGCGGCGCAGCGACCGGTCTCCTGGTTGCAGGCGCGACCGTCACAGTCGAGGTCGTCGCTGCAGATCGAGCACACGCCGGCCTTGCAGGCGAGGCCGGGCTCGCAGTCGAGCATCGCGGCGCAGGGGCCCCCCTCGGGGACCGTGCCGACGCCCACGGGCGCGCCCGCGGTGTCGCCCGCGGCTCCCTCGGCGCAGCGGAACTCCTGGCAGGTGAGCGTCTTGCCCTCGCCGCCCTTGCCCACGCAGTCAGCGTCGGTCTTGCAGTTCTGACAGGTCTTCTCGACGCAGGTCTCGCCCATCTCGGCGTTGCAGTGCTTGTCTTTCTTGCACGCGGGGTACTCGGGCGCCTTGCAGCCCGACGAGACGAGGAGCCCCGGCGCGAGCGCGAGGCCGAGGAGGAAGGATGGGATCAGTCGATGCACTGACAATCGCTTGGACATGATGCGGGTGCGTCCTTGGTATGTGGGCAGTCGTATACACCCGTTCTCCGCGAGCGCGAAGCGTCGCCCCGCACCCCCATCGCCGGCCCCCACGTGGCTCTAGACCGCCGCGCGGCCCGTCACTCCAGCGAGGGCCACCGCGTGAGCGCGCCGCTCACAACACGTCCTCGGCCTCGAGGTGAGGAGCGTACGACCGTACGAGGGCCAGCGCGCGCGAGGAGACGCGATCGCGCCGCGTCGACTCGCGTCGATCCGAGATCGGGCCGCGCTTCAGGGTTGACCCGCGCGGCCACACGAGGCTCCAGCGGGCCGCGCGAGCCCGCGCGCGCCGGGCTTTCCCCGCGCGCCGCGTTCGCCTGATACTCGTGTGGACCGTGTCACGCCGCGTCGCCCTCCCATGCGCCCTCGCGCTCGCCTGCACGCCCGGCGCCGACTCGCTGGGCGGCGGCGCCGAGACCGGGTCGAGCACGAGCTCGGGCGTCGCGAGCGAGCCCGCGAGCGCCGCGTCGATCGACACCTACGTCGACACGACCACCGACGACGCGGAGCCGACGCCCACGGGCGGCGGCGGTTCGGGCGACTCGGGCGCGGACGAGCTGCCGCACCCGTGGTTCACCGAGGTCGCGCGCGCGGCCGGCCTCGACTACGAGCACGGGCCGCTGAACGAGGCGCCTGACTGCCTCGTCGACGCGATCGCGAAGGACGAGCCGGGGGCCTACTGCGCCGCCGAGTGGGGCGCGGGCGGGGCGGCGGCGGCGGACTACGACGGCGACGGCTGGATCGATCTCTACGTCACGCGCGTCGCCGCGCCGGACCTCCTGTTTCACAACGAGGGCGACGGGAGCTTCAGCGAGCGCGCGGCCGAGGTCGGGCTCTCGGTGCAGGCGCAGACCAACGGCGCGGCCTGGGCGGACATCGACAACGACGGCGACCTCGACCTCTACGTCACCACCATCGGCGAGCTGCGCCACCGGCTGTACATCAACGACGGGGGCGCGTTCACGGAGCAGGCGGAGGCGCGAGGCGCCGCGCTGGCGAGCGCGCTGCAGCACACCGGGACGACGCCGGCCTTCGGCGACTACGATCTCGACGGCGACCTCGACCTGTACGTCGGGGAGTGGCGCAACCACGTGTCGCTCGGCGACGCGCCGAGCCACAGCCGGCTGCTGCGCAACCTCGGTCCCGAGACGCCCGGCTTCTTCGAAGACGTCACGGAGGCGGCGGGCGTGCTCGTCGAGGACGTGTGGGAGCAGGTCGACAACAACATGGGCGCGATCCCGGGCGTGTTCGTGTTCTCGCCCGCGTTCGTCGACCTCGACGGCGACGACTGGCCGGAGCTCGTGCTCACGAGCGACTTCGGCGCGAGCCGGCTGTTCTGGAACCAGGGTGACGGGAGCTTCGTCGACGGCACGGTCGCGGCGCTCGTCGGCAGCGAGGAGAACGGCATGGGCGCGTCGTTCGCCGACGTCGATGACGACGGCGACCTCGACTGGTTCGTCAGCTCGATCTCCGCGACCGCGAAGAAGACCGGCAACCGGCTGTTCCTCAACAACGGCGACCGGACCTTCAGCGACGCGACCGACGCGTTCGGCGTGCGCGACGGCGACTGGGGCTGGGGGGTCGCGCTGTTCGATCCCGACAACGACGGCGACCTCGACGCGATCCTGACCAACGGTTGGCCGACCGGGCCCTACCTCGTCGACCCCGCGCGCCTGTGGGTGAACACGCGCCCGCCGGGCGCGAGCGGGCTGTCGACGACGCACGAGCTCGCGCCCCACGCCGGGCTCACGTCCACCGCCATGGGCCGCGCGCTCGTCACCCTCGACTACGATCGCGACGGCGACCTCGACGTCTTCGTCGCCAACTTCGCCGGCGCGCCGTCGCTGTACCGCAACGACACGGACAACGGCAACGGCTGGCTGCGCGTCCGCGTCCGCGGGACGCAGAGCAACCGCGACGGGCTGGGCGCGCGCGTGCTCGTGCGCCGCGAGCAGGGCGGCCCGGCGCAGCTGCACGAGTACGGCGGCCCGACGCACTTCCTCGGCCACTCCGAGCGCGTCGCCCACTTCGGCCTCGGGCCCGGCGACGCGCCGGTGTGGGAGGTCGTCGTGCGCTGGCCCGCGACGGGCGTCGAGCAGGTGTTTCACGGGGTCGCGCGCGACAGCGAGCTCGTCGTCGTCGAGCCCGAGTGAGCGCGCGCGTGGGCGCCACGCGCCGACGCGCGTCGCACCGCGTCGCGGCGCGCCGCTCGACAGCGGCGCGCAACCACGCGATGGTCCGGCTCGCGTGGGTCCGCTCCCGCACCGCCGCTCCGGAGACCGCCCGCCCCCGCGACGCGCGGCGCGGGCAGCTGCTCGATCGAGCATACCGCTGTCGCTCGCGCTCGCGCTCTGGGCCGCGCCCGCCGATGACGCGAGCGCGACGCAAGCGCCCGACGACGTCGGCGACGCGCTCACCTGGGACGCCGACCCCGGCTGCCCGCGCGAGCGCTTCGATCACGCGCTCGCGCGCTACCTCGACGGCGCGGCCGCAGGCGCGCGTCCGCAGCTCACGATCGCGGCGCGGGTCCGACGAGACTCGAGCGGTTGGCGCGTCACCCTGCGGATCGACGACCCGCGCGCCCCCGGGGCGACGGGCGAGCGCGAGCTGACCGCGGCGCGCTGCGAGACCGCCGCCGCCGCCGCCGCGTTCGTGGTCGCGGTCGCCATCGACCCCGACCTCGTCGCGCGCGCGGGCGTCGAGGTCGAGGATGAGCGGGCGGACACCACGCCGACGCCGCCGCCCGACGACCCCGGCGACCCCGAAGACCCGCCGCTCGACGCGAGCGCGCCGGTGGTGCCCGAGCCGGGACCGGCGACCCCCGAGCCGCCCCCGGGCTCATCCGCCGCGCGCGACCCGAACACGCCGCCGCCGGAGCCAGAGCCCATGCCGTCGTAGTCGCCCGCGCCGCCCACGGCAGCCGCCCCGCCCCGCGACCCGCGGCTGCGCGGCACGCTGGGCGCGGCCGTCGGCCTCGACGGAGGCGCCTTGCCCACGGTCTCGGCGGCGGCGCAGGTGAACGCCGGGCTCGGCGGCCGACGCTGGCGCGCGGAGCTCCTCGCGACCTACCGCGCCCCGTCGCGCGCCCGCGCGACCGGGCTCGTCGACGCAGGCGGCTGGATCTCCCACTGGGCGCTGGGCCTACGCGCCTGTGTCGAGGGACAGGCGGCGAGCGGCCGGCTCGCGCTGCCGGTGTGCGCCGGCGTCGAGGCCGGCGAGGTCCTCGGCCGCGGCTACGGGCTGACGACGAACGGGCGCGCGCGCCTGCCCTGGATCGCGCCGACGCTGGGGGCCGCCGCGCTCGCGAGCCCTCCGCCGCGCGCGCGACCGAGTGGCGCTCGGCGCCCGCGTCGAGCTCGGCGTGCCGCTCGCGCGGCACCAGTTCGCGATCTCGGGCGTCGGCGTGGTCCACACGATCGGGCCCGTGTTCGCGCGCGTGCTCGCGGCCGTCGAGCTGCGACTGCCGGCGCCGCCCCGTCGCGCCCCGCGGGCGCGGTGAGCGAGCCGCGCGACGATTACATGTCCCATCAAACAGGATACACTCGACGCGCACGTGCCCGCGCTCCCGCACAACCCGCCCGCCGTGCTGCTCGTGCGCCACGGCGAGAGCGCGTCGAACGCGGGGCTCGTGACCGACGAGCCCGCCGAGATCCCGCTGACGCGTCGCGGGCACGCGCAGGCGCGCCGGTTCGCCGAGCTGCTCGGTCGCCCGCCCGCGCGCGTGCTGTCGTCGACGTTCACGCGCGCGGTCGAGACCGCCCGGCCGGTGCGCGCGCGTCATGAGCTCCCCGACGAGTTCCTGCCCGTGCACGAGTTCACCTACCTCGCGCCGGCGCGCTGCCGCGGGACCGACCGACGCGCGCGCGCCCCCTGGGTCGCCGACTACTGGCGCCGCTGCGATCCGCGCTACCGCGACGGCCCGGGCGCGGAGAGCTTCGCCGCGTTCACGCGCCGCGTGCTCGCGTTCCGCGACGCGCTCGCGCGGGGTGAGCACCGCGGCGACGTGGTGTTCTCGCACGGGCTGTTCATGAAGGCGCTGCTGTGGATCGGCGGGCGCGAGCTCGCGCCGGACGACCCGGCGGAGATGGCGTCGTTTCGCGAGTTCTCGAGCCAGCACTGGATCCCGAACCTCGGGCTCCTGCGCGTCGAGACAGGTCGAGACACGCGGGACGTCCGCGTCGCGCTCGATCTCGAGCTCGTGCCGCGGCTCGGCTAGCGACGCGCCTCAACCACAGAGCTCGGGGCGCCGCGCGAGCGCGCGGATCGAGACCGCGTAGGTGATGTAGTTCAGCGCGACCGGCAACAGGCAGGCCGTCAGCACCAAGGGGACATGGAAGTCCTTGGCGATCGCGATCATGCCGATGATGAAGCTGAGGAGCAGGACGCCGGAGACGACCGCGGACATGCGGTGGACGGGGTCCGCGAACCACCCGGACGACCTGCCGATCCAGTAGTAGAAGCCGAAGTGCAGGTACAGGTTCAGGATGAGGATCAGGTTGCCGTAGTGCTCGAGGCGCGCGCCGGTGGCCTGGAACGCGAACATCCCGACGAGCAGCAGGAGCGCGAGCGCGGGCACGTAGATCCGCAGCCCGCGGCGCTTGAACAGCGTGTAGTCGCCTCGCCGCGCGCCGTAGTAGTACAGCAGCGTCATCGCGAAGAAGCAGGACGACATGAAGATCCCGTCGATCGCGAAGATGTAGCCGATCGCCGCCTGGCCCCCCGGCGAGAGCGTGTCCCAGGCCTCGAGCGCGAAGAACTTGTTCGAGCACTTGATGAGCTGCCCGGCGCAGATCAGCGTCCACAGCGTGCTCAGCGGGCGGAGGCGGCGGCGGAACAGGCCCTCGTAGATGGCGAAGCCGAGGAAGCTCAGCAGCGCTGAGTACTGGATGAGGATGTGCCCCAGGGTCTGGGTGTTCACTTCAACGATCACGCTGAACTCCCCCCGGCTCGGACCGCGCCTCCGTGGCCGACGAATCCTCGTCGCGCTCTCGCAAGCGCGCGGCGCCGAGGAAGAATAACCCCATCACGACGAGCTGGATCAGGTGGGCCAGGTCGTTTTGGTTGAAGCCCGGGTGCGGCGCGAGGCCGCTTTTCTGCGCGCCGGCGGCGACGAGCGCCGCCAGGAAGCCCGCGAGGAACCAGGGCGCCGCGCGGCTGCCGAGCGCGAGCCAGGCGTAGCTCTCGAGGCAGACGAGCGCCAGCATCGCGCGACCGTACTGCGCGACCGCGTACTCGATCGGCGCGTGACCTGGCAGCCTGATCAGGTAGACGACGACCTCGGCGGCGACGACGACCGTCGCCACGCGGGCCCAGCGGCGCGGTAGCGCGCCGCGGGCCGAGCCCACCACGAGTGACCCAGAGGACAGGCCGGCCGCGATCATCGCGACGCTCCACAGCGGCGCCGCCAGCGGGTGCGCGCTCGACAGCGCGTGGAAGAGGCCGCCGGTGAGCGCCGAGACGCCGACCATCGCGATTGAAAACGCCCAGGCCCGCTGGGCCCAGCAGCTCGCCACGCGCGCGATTCGATAGGTAATGCACCAGGTCCACAGCGCGACCACGAGATCGGTGAACGCCGTCATGGGCTCGTGAATCGTCATCACGCGTCGCGGTAACACTGCGCTGTATACTGTCCAAAAGTTACTGCGCCCCCGTCGCGCCCGTGATGCAGTCGACTGGAATCCAGAACTTCTCGCTCCTCCGCGGCGCGACCCAGGCGCAGATGAAGGCGTTTCGGGACGTCTGCGAGCGGATCGAGCTCGCCCCCGGGGAGCTGCTGATCCGCGAGGGCGACGAGGCGGACGCGCTCTTCCTGCTGCTCGAGGGCGAGGTCGAGGTGCTCAAGTTCGACGGAAACGAGCACCAGCGCATCGGGGTGTACACGGCGGGCGTCTCCATGGGTCACTGGGGCTGGGTGCGGCGCGAGCGGAGGACCGCGACCGTGCGCGCGCTCGAGCCGTGCAAGGCCCTGCGCGCGCCGCTCGACCGGCTCGATCAGCGCGTCGCCGCGGACCCCGAGCTGAGCCGCGTGCTGATGGGGAACATCGCCGGCTCGGTCGTGCGCGCGGTCGAGGAGAGCAACGACCGAATCCTCCGCGAGCGGCTCGACGCGGCCGAGCACCGCGCGTTCGCGGCGAGCTTCATGGTCAAGGTGCTGCTCACGACGATCTTCTACATGTACGCGCTCGGGATCGTGATGCACCTGCTGCACAGCGTGCCCTCGACGGTCGTCGGGCTCCCGATCCTCGCGGTCTTCGCCTACGCGGTCATCGCCCTGATCAAGAGCAGCCGCTCTCCGCGGCGCGAATTCGGGCTCACCATGGAGGGGTGGCGCAAGAACCTCGGCGAGGCGATCGTGGCGAGCGTCCCGATCATGCTGCTGCTCGTCGGCATCAAGTACCTCTTGATCCAGCACGCCCCGGGCTTCGCGAGCGAGCGGCTGTTCGATCTGGGCGCGCAGGAGGAGGGGATGTCGCCCGTGACCTTCGCGGTGATGGTCAGCGTCTACGCGCTGTTCGTCCCGATCCAGGAGCTGATCGCGCGCAGCGGGCTGCAGGTGCCCATGGAGATGCTGTTCGACGGCGAGCGACGCGAGCGCGGGGCCAACGTCATGGCGAGCCTGCTGTTCTCCGCCACCCACCTGCACCTCTCGCCCCTGCTCGCGCTGGTGGTCTTCCCGTTCGGCCTGTACTGGGGCTGGCTGTTTCGACGGCAGCGGAGCCTGCTCGGCCCCTGCGTCTCGCACGTGCTAATCGGCTGCTTCGCCTTCGGCGTCGTCGGCTTCAGGGGGATCTTTTGAGCGCGACGTCCAATACGAATCCCGAGCCGACCGCGCCGGCGGTCGGCCCGTACCGCTGGTTCTTGCTGTTCAACGTGGTGATGGTGCTCTTCATCTTCGCCGAGCCCACGATCGCGAGGCTCACGGAGGGGGCCTGGAAGCGCGGCCACTTCGTGTTCGAGAACACGGTCTCGCTCGACAGCCACGCCGCCTTCGGCTACCTGTTCGTGCTCCTGTTCGTGACCCAGTCCGTGCTCGGCTTCTCGCTCCTGAGGCGCGCGCGGCTGGTGAGCGCCCACCGAGCGCTCGGCCGCGTGTTCGTGTTCGGCGCGGCGCCGCTGTTCATCGCCATCGGCGTGTGGATGATCCTCGATCGCGGCCTCGGCCTCCCACCCGAGCGGACGGTGGTGTTCCGCCGCGACGCGATCGCGCTGATCATCGAGCTGATCCAGGTGATGACGCTCGTGGCGATCTTCCTCGGGCGCGGCTGGCTCGCGATCCGCCGGCGACGGCTCACCGCGCACGTCGACGCGATGATGGCGGCGTTCATCTCGGCGGCGATGATCGCCGGGATCCGGCTGGTCTACGCGGTCATCTGGATGTTCGGCGACTCGCCCTTCACGGTCTCGGGCGTGTACTTCATCACCGCCGCCCTGACCACGCTGGAGCTCGCGGCGGCCTTCGCGTTGGTCGGGCGGCTGCGTGAGAACCGGTTCGCGCTCGCGCTGGTCGCGGGCAGCACGGTGCTCGTGATCGTGGCGGCCTCGCCCTGGTACAGCGTCTGGGACACGTGACGACGCGCCCGTCGGGACGTCGCCGGGGCTTCGCCTGTCTGTTTCGCCAGGATCTCCGCGCGCGCTCACGCCTGTTCTTTTAGACACGCTCGAGGGACCGCGGGCCCGCGACCGCAGGCTCAGCGGGCCCGCCGCGGGCGTCGTCGCGGCGCAGCGACATCACCTGCGGCGCGACCTCGACGAAGCCGAAGCGCGCGTAGAAGCGCTGGGCGTCGCGCGTCTTCAGGTGCACCGCGCTGACGGTGCGCACGGCCGGGTGCGCCAGCAGCAGCCGCAGCGTCGCCGCGCCCAGCCCCCGGGCGCGGTACTCGGGGTCGACCGCGACGTCGTACACCCAGGCGTGCTTGCCCCCGTCGCTGACCGCCCGCGCGGTCGCGACGAGCCGCGCGCCGTCGCGCACGCCGACCCAGGCCGAGGCGCCGCGGTGCGCGTCCGCGATCCGACGCGGGTCGACGCCGACGTTCCAGTACTGGCCCTCGACCAGCGCGACCGCCTGCGCGAGCGCGCCGGGGTCGTCGGCCGCCAGCGCGCAGCGCAGCTCGAGCCCGCCCGGCGCCCGCAGGAACGCGGGCGTCGGGCGCTCGGGGTGCGCGTCCCGGATGCGCTCGAGCGCCCGCGCGTCGCCGCTCCGCCCGCGCCGCCACAGCCCCTCGAGGATCGCCAGGATCCGCGCCGCCGGCCGCTCCTGCCCGAGCTTGCGCTTGCCGACGATGGAGCGCGGGCGCACCCGCGTGATGACTACGCCGTCGACCGCCTTGCGGTACAGCCGGTCGTAGTCGGGCGCGTCGATGTCGATGGGCGCGTGGCCGCCCTCTCGCTGGTAGCGCTCCATCAGCGCTTGCAGGGCCCGAGCCTTGCGCGCGGGCTCCTCGACGCGCTCGACCGGGCCGCGCAGCTCGACCGACTCGTACAGCGTCGTCGCCGGGCACGCGCGCTGCGGGTCGACGAAGTAGCTGGGGATCTCGGCGACGAGCTCGTGCGCGGTGACGACGGCCTCGCGCCCGATCAGGCTGGACTTCTCGCCCTTCGGGCCGCCGTGGAACAGCAGCGCGCCGCCCTCGATGACGCCGTGCAGCGCCCGCGCGATCGGCAGCCCGTCGGGCGCGACGCTGGAGAGCGTGACCGCGGGCGCGCGCCCGAGCAGCGCCCAGGCCTCGGCCTCGAGCATTCGATGGTGGCTCTTCATGACGCGACCAGGCTAGCCGTCACTGGTTCATCTATATGGACCAGAATTTATTTTTTAATAGGACCAGTCGATCGACGCGCTACACTCCTGGCGTGACCGAGTGGCGCCTGAACCTCGAGCTCGCGAAGGGCGAGCAGGGCGACGAGCGCACGCTCGTCACGCGGATCGCCCGGACCATCAGCGCCGACATCGCGCGCGGCCGCCTGCGCCCGGGCGCGCGCCTGCCGGGCACGCGCTCGCTCGCGCAGGCGCTGGGGGTCGGGCGCGGCACCGTCGTGACCGCCTACGACGAGCTCGCGGCCGAGGGCTGGGTGCGCGGCGAGCCGGCCCGAGGGACGTTCGTCGCGGAGCTGCCCGTCGTCGCGCGACCGCGGCGCTTCGCGCCCGCCGCCGGTCAGCGCGCGAGCGTGCCGACGCGGGCCGGCTTCGAGCTCGGCCCGCTGCCCCCGGGGCTCGCGGACGTGCCGGGCGACGACGAGCTGCTCGACGAGCTCGACCTCCCCTACAACCTCTCCGGCGGCCTCCCGGACACGGCGCTGGCGCCCGCGTCCGCGCTCGCGCGGGCCTATCGCCGGGCGATCACGCGGCGCGGCGCGGCGCTGCTCGACTACGGCGACGGCCGCGGTCACCCGCGCCTGCGCGCCGCGCTCGCGGCCATGCTCGCCACCAGCCGCGGCCTCGCCACCGACGCCGACGACGTCCTGATCACGCGCGGCAGCCAGATGGCGCTGTGGCTGATCGCGCTCGCGCTCTCGCGCTCGGGCGACGCGCGCGTGGCCGTCGAGCGCCTCGGCTACCGCCCCGCGTGGCAGGCGATGCGCGCGTGCGGGGCGACGCTGCAGCCGGTCGCGGTCGACGACGAAGGCCTCGACGTCGACGCGCTCGCCGCGTCGATCGAGCAAGACCTGTCTTCCCGGTCATCCTCGTCGACGGGCGCGCCGCCGCGCGCGATCTACGTGACGCCGCACCACCAGTACCCGACCACGGTCACGCTCTCGGCGCCCCGCCGGCTGCGGCTGCTCGAGCTGGCCCGTCGCCGCCGCGTCGCGATCATCGAGGACGACTACGACAACGAGTTCCACTACGAGGGTCGACCCGTGCTCCCGCTCGCGTCCGCCGATCGCAGCGGCGTCGTCGTCTACGTGGGCACGCTCTCGAAGGTCGTCGCGCCCGGGCTGCGCATCGGCTACGTCGTCGCGCCGCGCCCGCTGCTCGAGCGCCTCGCCAGGCTGCGCCGCGTGATCGATCGCCAGGGCGACCTCGCGACCGAGGCGGCGGTCGCCGAGCTGATCGAGGAGGGCGAGCTGCAGCGTCACGTCTGGCGCATGCGCCGGGCCTACCACGCGCGCCGCGACGCGCTCGCGGCCGCGCTCACGCGCGAGCTCGGGGGGACGCTCGAGTTCACGGTGCCGCGCGGCGGCATGTCGATGTGGGCGCGCGTCGACCCCCGCGTCGACGTGGAGCGCTGGGCCGCGCGCGCGCGCGAGCGCGAGGTCTTGGTTCGACCTGGCCGCATGTACATGTTTCAGCCCGCGACCTGCCCCCACCTCCGCCTCGGCTTCGCGCGGCTGCCAGAGCCCGCGCTGCTCGAGGGGGTGCGCCGGCTCGCGGCCGCGCGACCGCGACGCGCGCGCGGCTGAGGCCTCAGTCCCCGGCCCCCGGGGCCTTCGCCGCCTTCGCCGCCTTCTCGGCCAGGCGCGCGCGCTTGCGCTGCTTGACCGGCTTGCGGCGCTTCGGCTTCGCGTCGACTGCGGCCTTGCCCGCGATTCGCTTGGCGGCGGCGCGCCGGGCCGCGGTCGAGGGGTCCTTCGCCATCTTCGCCGCCGCCCTCTTGGCCGCCTTCTTCGCCGCCTTCTTCTTCGCCGCGAAGGTCTTCGCGACCTTCTTCGCGACCTTCTTCGCCGCCTTCTTCGCCGCCTTCTTCGCCGCCGGAGAGTTCGGGTCCTCGGCGGCCTCGCGGGCCATCGCCTTGGCGCGCTTCGACAGGCGCTTGCGCGGCGCTGCCTCGTCACCTGTCTCTACGGGCTGACGGGGTCGTCCGCGCGCTGGTCTCGCCCGCGTCGCGCGCTCGTCGGACCCGTCGCCCTGCCGCGGACGCCCGCGACCGGGTCGCGCCCGCGTCTCGCGCTCGTCAGCACCCTGGCGCGGCGAGCCGCGATCGGGTCGCGCCCGCGCGGGCCCGTCACCCTGCGGCGGACGCCCGCGCCCGCGCTCGTCGGGCCCGTCGCCGTGCGACGGACGCCCGCGCCCGCGCTCGTCAGGTCCGTCCTGCTCCAGCCGCCCGCGACCACGCGCCGCTCGCCCGTCAGGTCTGTCGCCCTGCGGACGACCGCGCCCACGCCCGGCTCGCTCGTCAGGCCCGTCGCCCCACCGCGGACGCCCGCGCCCCGCCGGCCCGCCGCGCTCCTGCGCCGCTCGCCCGCCGCCGCGCCCTCGGTCCGCGCTCGCGCGCGCGAGCCCTGTCCCTTCAGGCTTCCGCGGCTGCCGTCGCTCGCCGTCCACCCCGCGCCCACGCGGCGCTCGCTCGTCCCCGGTCCCTTCGGACTCACTCGACCACGCGCGCCGCGGTCGCTCGTCCCCGGCGCCCTCCGCCCTCCGGGGTCCTGGCCCCGACGGCGTCTCCTCGACGCGCGCCACGACGTTGGTCGAGGTGCGCCGCCGCGACGCGAGCTGCCGCGTGGGCGCGGCGACGCGGTGGGCCTTGAGCTCGCGGTAGATCGAGCGCGCGATCTCGGACTTCAGGAAGCCGACCACGCGCGCGCCCGGGCAGCCCAGCAGCTCACCCAGCTCGTCGGCGGCGTGCTTCTGCACCACCGGCACGTGCCCGAACTCCTCCTCGACCGACGCGCGCCCGACCTCGCTCATGCCCTCGGCGATGAGCACGAAGTGCAGCCGGCGGAGGTTGGCGCGCAGCGCCGCGCGGCCGCTGACCACGACGCGGGCGCGTCGCGCGAAGGGGTAGAGCCGTTCAACTGATTTCGGCGACGCGGCCGGGTCCTGCGAGTTCATGGCGATTGTGCTGCGACGAGCCCGCGGATGGTGCCAGAGCGCGGCCCGCTGACGAGCGGCGCCGCGCGGGCGGCGGCGGGCCTCCTGGAGCCGTGCCGCGGGTGCAACGCCGGCGCGCCGAGCCCTGCACCGCGCGAGCAGCCCGCGCCCTGGAGCTCACGCGTCAGGCACGAGCACCCGCGCGTCTACGATCCGCCGCGCGCCCGAAGGCGGACGCGGCAGCGGGCCCGCGCGCCCACGCGGGTCTGCGGCGGCCGGACGCGCGCGCGCCTCTCGACGCGCCAGGCCCAGGGGCGGCGACGTCGCGTGCACAGGAGCGTGATCATCAGAACAGCTCCTCGACCATCGCGCCGCCGTCGACCGCGGTGATCGGGCGACCTGCGGCGCTCACGAAGGTCTCGTCCGGGTTGACCGCGAGCGCGTGAGCCAGCGAGCGGAACAGGTCGGGCACGGTCACGGGGCGCTCGGCGATCTCCGAGCCGTCAGCGTCCGTCGCCCCGATGACCTGACCGCCGCGCACGCCCCCGCCCGCGAGCGCGACCGACGAGCAGCGCGGGAAGTGGTCGCGACCGCCGCGCGCGTTGATCCGGGGCGTGCGCCCGAAATCACCTGCCCACAAGACCAGGGTCGAGTCGAGCAGCCCGCGCGCCTCGAGGTCGTCGAGCAGCGCCGACATGCCGGCGTCGAGCTCCCCGCTCAGCGCCCGCACGCGGTCGAAGTTGTTCTCGTGCGTGTCCCAGCCGCGCAGCGAGACCTCGACGAAGGGCACGCCCGACTCCACGAGCCGCCGCGCCATCAGGCAGCCCTGGGCGAAGCCGGTGTCGCCGTAGCGCGCGCGGCTGGCCTGCGGCTCGCGCTCGAGATCGAAGGCGCTGGACTCGGGCGCGCGCATCATCGTCACGGCCTGCTCGACGACTGCGGGGTGCCCCGCGACCTGGGCCCCGCCGCGGCCCGCCGCGAAGCGCTGCTCCTGCGCGCGCCACAGGGCGAGGCGCGCGTCGAGGCGGCCGCGGCTGATCCCGCGCGCGGGCTCGAGGTTGCGCACCGGCCGGGTCGGATCGCCGACGACGAAGGGCGCGTGCTGGGCCCCGAGCAGCCCGGCGTCGTGCCCGGGCCCGCCGATCGAGACGTAGCCGGGCAAGGTCCCGGGGTCGCGGCTCGACGCGACGATCGAGCCGAACGCCGGGTGATCGACGCCGCCCGCCGGCGCGTAGCCGGCGTGCATCAGGTAGCGCGCGCGGTCGTGGTTGCCCTCGACCGCCGTGAGCGATCGGATCAGCGCGAGCTTGTGCATGCGCCGCGCGAGCCTCGGGAGGTGCTCGGCGACGCGGACGCCGGCCAGCGACGTCGGGATCGCGGAGAACTCACCGCCGGTCTCGCGCCCGGGCTTGGGATCAAAGGTGTCGATCTGGCTCGCGCCGCCGTGCATGAACAGGACGATGCAGGCGCGCGCCTGACCGCCGCCCGACGCCGCCAGGCTCGCCTCGGCCGCCTGGCCCGCGCGCGCGCCGACGACGCGCGCCGAGACGACGGCCGAGGCGAGCGCGCTGAGCCCCAGGCCCAGAAGCCGCGGCGTCCGCTGAGTGCGTGTGTCATCACGTGTCTCCGTTCTCGTTAGTGTCTCTTCAGTCAGGTTAAAACTCAGTGGTTCGTCACGAACTCGCTCGAGAGCAGCAGCGCGAACAGCAGGTCCTCGTAGGCCGCCGCCGAGTCGCCGGCGCGCTCGAGGTAGCGCGCGTGCCCTCGCGCTCCGCGTCGCTCGGCGGGCGCCCGTAGGCGGCGAGGTACAGCCGCGCGAGGCCGTTGACGCGCGCGTCTTCGTCGTCGCGCGCGCGCGCGTAGCCGTCGAGCGCGCGCTTGACCGTCCCGCCGGCGCCGATGGTCACGCCGCGGTTGGTGAGCTGACCGTTGAGCAAGAGCAGCGCCTGCGGGACGTTGCCGTCGAAGCTGTCGATGGCCGACATCTCGTCGTCGTTGAACAGGAACAGGTACTCGCGCAGCGCCTGCTCGCGGCGCTGCTCGACGAGCCGCCGCGCCGCCGCGCGATCAGAGTCCCCGAGCCCCGCGGCGACGATCAGGCTCGTGAACAGCTGCCGCGAGCTCAGCGGTCGCACGGCCGCGCGGGCGAACGCGCGCTCGGCCGCCGCGATCGCGTCGGGACCCTCGGCGGCGCCCGTCGACGCGCGCTGGTAGGCGCGCGAGAGCACGATCCGGCGGATCAGCGCGCGCATGTCGTAGCCGCTCTCGCGGAACTCACCGGCGAGCTGCTGCAGCACCGGCGGGCGCGCGTCGCCCTCGCCGCCGAGGTCGTCGTAGGGCTCGACGACGCCGCGCCCGAACAGCTGCCACCAGGTGCGGTTGACCGCGGCCTCCGCCAGCAGCGGCGACGCCCGCATGGCGCGGACGAAGGCCTCGCGGCGCGACTCATCGCCCTCCGGCTCGAGCGGCGCGCCGAGGAAGCGCGGCGACACCTGCTCGCCGGGCTCGCCCTCGGCGGTCGGGATGAACGCCTCGCCGCGCGGGCGATCGACGATCCGGATCGTCCCGGGCCCGCCGGCGCCGCGCCGCACGCGGGTGCGCGCGAAGTAGGCGGCCATCCCGTAGAACTCGCGCTGCGTGTAGCGTTCGTCGTAGGGGTGATCGTGACACTGGGCGCAGGCGAGCTGCACGCCCAGGAACAGCCGCGCGGTCTCGCCGGTCAGCGCCTCGAGCCGCCCCTGACGGCCCTTGGCGAACAGGTAGCCGGCCGCGCGGGGATCGTCGACCGAGGCCTCGTCGGCGCCCGCGGTCAGCAGGTCGGCGACCAGCTCGTCGTACGGGCGCCCGGCGGCGAACTGCTCCGAGAGCCAGGCCTGTGTGCTGCCGTGCACGCGCCGCTCGGGCCCCGGGTCGACGCCGATCAGCAGATCCGCGTAGACGTCGCCCCAGTGCTCCGCGAACGCGTCGCTCGCGAGCAGCTCGTCGACCACGCGCGCGCGCTTGTCGTGACCGGTGTCGACGAGGAAGCGCCGCGCCTCGTCCTCCCGCGGGACGCGGCCGACGACGTCGAGGTACACGCGCCGCAGGAACGTCGCGTCGTCGACGGGGGCGCCGCGGTGACGCCCGCCTCGGCCCAGCTCCGCTCAGAGCACGGCGTCAGGCCGGTCGCGCGCGCGCCCGCGAAGCTCGCCGCCCGCGTCGCTCGCCCGCGCCGCGCGGTCGGGCGCGGCGGAGCGCTCGCGCGTCTGGGCGCAGGCGGAGGCGAGCAGGCACGCGGCGAGCGTGAGCAGCAGAGCGAGGCGGCGGGGATCGGCAGCACGACGTGACTCCTCGAGCGGGCCGCGGCGAGCCGCGGCGGGACGGTGAGGATCAGGCTGCGCCACGAATGTTACTGGCCCGTAAACCAGGTTGTAGCCGGGCGAAACCCCTCGCGCGACAACGGGCGTCAGCCCCGCGCGGCGCTCGTCGCCGAGCGGCGCGCGCCAGGACGCTCGGCGACGCGTCGCGTCCTCGTCGACAGGCGCGCGCGCGTCAGCCTCGACGGACGCGCGCGCGTCAGCCTCGACGGACGCGCGCGCGTCAGCCTCGACGGACGCGCGCGCGTCAGCCGCGCCGCGGCCTCGGAGCCAGCGCCCCTGCCGAGGCGATCGCGAAAACCTCGTCTCGAGCGAGAACCGCACGGGCTCGAGCAGCTCGCTCAGCGGCCCCGTCGCGGGCTCAGACGCGCCCCCAGGCGGGCGCGAGGTCGCCGCGCCCGCGTCCTCCGCGTTCGCGCCGTCGCGCCTCTCACCGGCGATACCTGGCTTCCTACGATCCACGGGACACGGAGCCTGCTCGCGGTACTTCCAATTTGTACTCCACGCGCGCGCGCTCGCGGGG
Source organism: Myxococcales bacterium (assembly GCA_020633295.1). Taxonomy (GTDB): domain Bacteria; phylum Myxococcota_A; class Polyangia; order Nannocystales; family Nannocystaceae; genus JACKDW01. The sequence goes on from JACKDW010000004.1 coordinate 537,426, forward strand.
CAAAACTTTTGCGCGCTCGAGCGACGCGCGCGTGAAGTCCCGTCGCGCTGCGCGACGCGGGCCCTCACGTGTAGACGCGCCGCAGCAGCTCATCCGCGAGGGCGCGCTGCCCCGTCGGCGTGCGCATGTCGTAGCGCTCGTCGTCGACGATCCAGCAGACGTCTCCGACGATGACCCACGCGCGCGCGGGCACGTCCTCGGGCGGCGCGCCGCTCGAGAACACCACGAGCCCGCGCTGCGGCAGATCGACGCGCCGCGTCGCCTCGTCGAGGATGACGCGCCGATGGGCGATCTCGGCGGCCAGCGTGATCGCCATCAGCCCGCGCTCCTCCTCGGCCGCCGCGCGATCGTCACGCGACTCCGGCAGCCACACGATCGTCACGGTCGAGCCGTTGGGCCCGAACACCAGGACGCTGTCGGCCTGCAGCCGGAGGATCAGCGCGTCGATCAGCACGAGCGTCTGCGCCGGCAGCTCGGGGTGCTTGTAGCGCAGGTCCGCGGGCCGCTCGATCACCGCGCACAGCTCGCGCCGCTGATCGAGCAGCGGGCTGTCGTCGCGCGTGTAGAACAGCAGCTCGCCCTCGGCGAAGCGCACGTCGAAGAGGTCGATCCCGCCGGTCTCGACCTGGCCCTCGCCGACGTACACGACCTCGGTGCGCACGAGGTTTTCGAACCGCCCGCGGTTGCTCAGCGCGTCGAAGCCCCCCGCCGGGTACGAGTCGGCGTCCTTGTCCTCGACGGGCACCTCCTGCGCCTTGGACCGCAGCGTCCGCGCGCTGCCCGGATCGACCGCGCCGATCTTCGCGACCGCGTGGTGGACCTCGCGCAGCGCCCGGCGCGTCGACTCGCGCGGCAGCTCCTCGATATGCGCGAGCTCCCACAGGTCCTCCGCCGAGAACAGCCGGCCGTCGCCGAGGCGCTCGACGGCCGAGGCGCGCTGCCCTCGAGCCCAGGCGATCCACGCCTCGTCCGGGGGCTCCGCGCCGTCGAGCACGCCCCAGCCGGCGAAGCGCGCCGGCAGCGACTCGAACATCGCGAGGATCTCGGTCCCGAGGCTGCGCAGGTGCGCCGGGTTGCCGGGGCACAAGAGCCGCGCGCCGCGGAGACGTGAACCGAGGGACAGGCTCAGCGCGTGCCCGATCGCCGCCTGCTGCACGTCGGGCGGCAGCCCGGCGATCGCGACGTGCGCCTCGGTCACGCTCGGGTCGAGCATCCAGCGGCCGAGCACGCGGTCCTCGTACTCGAGCCGCAGCGGCCGCTCCTCCTCGGACCAGTCCCCGAGGTCACGCGCCGACGCGAACGGGAAGCCGCGCCCCTCGAGCAGCAGGCGGCCGAGATCGTGCGCCAGGTCGAGCGGGAGGTTGTCGTCGCCGCGCTCCCAGCAGTCGCGCAGCCACTGCAGCGCGTCGGGCAGCGACTCCGCGAGCGCGCCCCCGTAGCCGCACAGGTACGCCCAGGCGCGCAGCGCCGGCATGAGCGCCTGGCGCTGCAGCGCGGGCGCGGCCGGGCCGGCGTCCGCGTCGCCGCGCGGCTCGTCCTCGTCCGCGCTCGCGCCGTCCTCGAACGCCATCGGCTACGCGCTCCGACGATCGCCGAGGCCGAGCAGCGCGCGGACCTTCCCGCCGACGACCGCGAGCTCGTCGCGGCGGTTGCCCGTGTACGAGAGCAGCTCGAGGTCCGGCGTCTCGACCGCGCCGCCGTGCTCGAGGAACGCGCGGAAGCGCAGCAGCTTGTAGACCTTGACGAGCTTGCGGTCCGACACGAACACGCGGTCCTCGGTCTCGAGCGTGCGCACGATCCGGCGCATCTCCGCGAACACCGGGCGCGGGAACCAGTGCGCCCGATCGGCGCCGGGCTCGGCGTGCATGGCGAAGCTGAGGTCCATGAAGCGCTTGAACTTGAGGAAGTCCTCGAGCGAGGCCGAGCCGCGCGCCCACGGCTTCTGGCCCGTCGCCTTGTAGGCCTCGTTGAGCATGCCCGCGTCGATCAGGTCGCCGAAGTGCGTGTCCTTGACCGGCAGCGTCTCGACCTTGAGCACGAAGCGATCGGCCATGGCCTCGAGCTCGCTCTGCTCCGGGATCTCGTTGGTCGCCGCGAACAGCATCAGGAGGCGCACGCGCTCGGGCCGGCCGTCCTGGTAGAACTTGCGCTCGTTGAGGATCGTCAGCAGCGTGTTGAGGATCGCGCTGTTGGACTTGAAGATCTCGTCGAGGAAGGCGACGCGCGCGGTCGGCAGCATGCCGTTGACGCGCCGGATGTAGCGCCCCTGCTTGAGCAGCTCGATGTCGATCGGCCCGAGGATCTCGCTCGGCTCCGTGAACTTCGTGAGCATGTACTCGAAGTACTCGTTCGTGCCGAGCCCGAGGCTCTCGGCGAACTTGACCACGAGGTCGCTCTTGGCCGTCCCGGGCGGGCCGACGAGCAGCAGCGGCTCCTGGGCGGCCGCGCACAAAATCGTCAGGTCGATCTCGACGTCGCGCCCGACGAAGTACTCCTTGAGGTCGCGCCGGTGCTGGAGGATCCGCAGCCGGATGTCGTCGATCTCGGGCTCTAGCTCATCTAGGGTCCACATAGCTGGCTCCAGTCTCGAATGATGCGGCGCCGCAGGATGTGCTCCTCGCCGTCGAGGTAGGCCTGGATCCGGTCGGAGTGACGCGTCTGGCTGTCGGCCACGCTGTCGACGACGCGCTCGATCATCAGCACCTTGTGGCGCGCGAAGTAGCGGGAGGTCGTGAAGGTGTCGCGGAAGCGCTCGATCGAGCCGAGCAGCCGCTGGCAGCGCTCGAGCCGCCCGACGTTCGGCCAGCGCCGCAGCGCGTCGGCCACGCCCGCGCCGGCCTCGTAGCGGCCGACGTAGTCGAGGTCGTGCTCGAGCACCGAGCGCAGGCACACGTCGATCAGGCTGTCGGCGCGCCGCGGGTCGCCCTGCTGCAGGTAGCCGGCGGCGACCTCGGCGCGCAGGCGGATGTCGCCGGACTCGGAGTAGGTGCGCACGCCCTCGAGCGCGGTGAGCAGGCGCCCCGCGGTGTCGAGCGAGCCGAACCGCCGCAGCGCCGCGAGGGCTGGCTTGACGGCCAGCATCAGGTCGCGGACGGAGCCGAGCTCGCGGTCCCGCGCGACCTCGACGAGCTCCTCGAGCAGCTGCGACGCGAGCTGCTCGTGGTCGATCAGCGAGGCGCCCTGCAGGCACACGCCGAGCGCCTGGGCGCGGTGCGAGAGGATCTGGATGGCGCCGACGTGGCGCGCGGTCATCTCGACGAACTCGGCGACGAGGCGCTCGCTGCCGCTGCGCAGCGCGAGCCGGTAGATCTGCTCGAGCGCGACGACGACCTCGTAGTCGTAGTAGGCGCCGCGCGCGGTCATCAGCTGCTCGATCACGCCGCGCAGCTCGCCGAGGTCCTTCTCGACGCTCGCGACCTTGCGCTCGACGTCCGCGCGCACGCGCGGCGGCGGCTCGGCGTCCTCGGGCACGCGCAGCCAGGCCGAGCGCTTGCGCAGCGACTCGACCGCGCGCTTGACCGACTTGTCCTTGAGGCCAGACGTGATCTTGCGGACCTCGTGCGCCCACGCGTCGTCGCTGCCGCCGGAGGCGTCGTGGGCCATGCGCGCGAGGTACAGGCGGTAGAGCGCGCGGTTGGGCGGGTCGTGGACGTCGAGCTCCTCCTCGACCGGCTCGACCAGCTCGCGCGCGGTCTGGCGCTCGCCCAGGCGCAGGAAGCCGATCCCGAACAGCAGCCGGGTGAAGCACGAGAGCACGTCGAAGTCCTCGATCGCGCGGGCCTCGACCTCGCGCCACATCGCCTGCAGCACGCCGCTCTGCGCCCGCTGGATGCGGTCCTCGGAGGCCGCGCCGTCCTCCTCGTCGTCCTCGCGCACGAGCGCGTAGCGGACGAAGCTCGGCAGGTCGTAGAGCTCGCTGAGGCCGCGCTCGTTGATGCCGCCGAGCACCGCCTCCTTGGCGCGCGTCATCCCGAGCGTGTCGCCGGCGCGGTGATACCAGGTCGAGAGCACCGACCACGCGAGCCGCCGCGAGACCGGCGCGCGCGGGTCGGCGAACAGCGGCAGCGCGTACTGGACGACGTCCTCCGAGAGCTCGATGCGCCCGACGAGCGCGTCCATCAGCGCGCCGCCGAGGTACGCGAGCTCGTTCGGCGCGCGCGCGTCCTTGACCGCGAGCTCGGCGGCCGTCTCGCCGCTGTGCGCGACGCCGGAGAGCCGCGCGTGCGCGCGCGCGACCTGGCCGACGACCCCGGGCGCGCGCGGCAGCCCGGCGTGGAAGCACGACTGCTCGAAGCAGGTCGCGGCCTCGTCGAGCTCGTCGAGCTGCTGCTTGAGCTCGCCGAGCTCCTGCCAGGTCTGGGGCTCCTGCACGCCGCCGTCGGCGATGCGCTCCTCGAGCGCGCGCGCCTGCACCCGCAGCGCCTTGAGCCGCTCGGCCTCGGGCGTCTCCTGGATGACCGCGTCGATCGCCTCCTCGATCGCCTCCTCGATCGGCGCGGCCGACTCGGCGCGACGCCGCGGCCGACGCCGACGCGCCAGCCCCTCGACCCGCTGCGGCGGCAGCACGGCGCGCTCCTCGAGGCGCGGCCACTCGATGCTCACGTTCGGGAACTCGAACACGCTCGCCTCGAGGATGTGATCGAGCTCGAGCCGCCGATCGGTGCTGACGTACTCGATCCAGCGCGTCAGCGGGGCCTCGTCGACCTCCGCGATCGTGACCACGCGCGGCCCGTCGGCGTCCTCGCTGAGCACGACCACGTGGGCCTGGTCGAGCGCGAGCAGGCGCCGCAGCTCGTCGCGCCGCACCGCCGGCACGAGCCGCCGCGCGACCGGCAAGAACAGGTTGTCGGCCCCGGGCGCGCGCGCGTAGCCGGCGGTCCCGAGGTACTCGCTCAGGCGCGGCCCGATGCGCGAGACGCCGGGGCGCACGCGCTCGCGCAGGAGGTAGACGACCCCGCCCTGCCCCGCGAGCCGGGCCACGCTGACGCGCCCGAGCTCGTCGCTGCTCGCGGCCTCGATGAAGTCCTCGAGGCCGAGGAACTGCTCCGGCGTGAGCAGCCACAGCTCCGGGTCCGCAGGTGGCCCCGCGGCCAGGCGCAGGAAGATCTCGAAGCGCAGCTCGCCGCTCGCCGGCGCCAGGGTCTCGCGCGCGGCCAGCAGCTCCGGCGCGATCACGTCGTGCACGCTGCGGGCGATCCACGCGCTCTCCGGGGGCAGCAGCCGCCAGCGCCCGGTCGCGTCGACGAGCGCGCTGCGATCGAGGCGCCCGAGCGCGGCCGCGGCGATCCGCGGGAGCGGGTGCTCAAAGCCCCACTCGATCCACAGCGGCGTCCGCCCGGCGCGCGCGTAGACGCGCGTGTCGCCCTCGTCCCCGTCGCGCGCGCGCATCAGCAGGTACAGCGGCGGGTTGGCCACGCGCACGCACAGCGTCGCGTCCCCGCCGCTCTCGGGCCGCAGCTCGACGACCATCGCGTCATCCCGGCCGAGCAGCAACAGCCGCTCGAGCAGCCCCTGCGGCGCCGGGCTGTCGCGCCGCATCACGAACATCGCCTCGTCCACGAGCGGATCCCCGGGCACGCCGAGCGGCCGCAGCGAGGTCACGAGCTGCTCGCCCTGCGTGATCGCGACGCCAGGCCACGACGCCTCCTCGCCGAGCGGCCCCGTCACGCCCGGGCTGGACTCGTCGTCCGCCTCGGGGCCGGGCGCCAGCGACTGGACCGACGCGTTCACGAGCCCGCCCTCGACGCGCAGCGTCACGCGCACGAGGTCGAGGCCGCGGCGGAGCAGGATCCCGGCCGCGCGCGCGTCGAGCCCGACCGACACGAGCACGCTGGCCCGCGTGGCGCCGTCGGCCAGGCACGTCCACTGCTGCTCGGCCAGCTCCGGGCACGCCTCCACGAGCAGCGCGAGCGTCCCGGCGTCGGCGGCGTCGCCCCGCAAGCGAACGCCGAGGGTGCCCTCGAGATCCATCCCGTCCTGTCGCCTCGTCGTGTGCGGCCCCGGCCGGCGTCCCCCGGCTCCTGGCCCATCCTCGTTAAGAAGGACCCGACGTACAAGCACCTGACGTCCGCGAGCGTCATCGCGCGAGGAGGGGCGCGCCCGGGCGATCTCGACGCGCGCGGAGCTCGCGAGCGACCGACTTCGGGTGCCCACGGCGGCGCGCCGCGCCGCCCCGCGCCCGAACCTGCGCCCCGCGCCGTCGTCGCCGCGGCGCTGCCGCGTAATTCTGCGAGGGTCGCGCGCTCGAGACGCGGCTGCGCGCGACGGTGAGCGTGTGAGACCTCCAATCACGTACACGGGGTTACCCCGCCGTATACTGGTAGGCTCCGCGAGCGCCTCCGTGATGGCCCTCCGGCTCGAAGTCCTTGAGTCAGTTCCGGAAGCAGGTGAGCGAAGGCCGCACCCGCTTCTGTTCGTACACGGCGCCTGGCACGGCGCCTGGTGCTGGCAGCCGCATTTCATGCCCTGGTTCTCGGCGCGCGGCTACCACTGCCACGCCGTCAGCCTGCGCGGCCACGGCGAGAGCGAGGGCGCGGAGCGCCTGCGCTCGACCCGGATCCGCGACTTCATGAGCGATATCCGGCGCGTGGGCGACGAGCTCGGATCGCCGGTCGTCATCGCCCACTCCCTGGGCGCGCTCGCGCTGCGGCTCCTGCTCGAGGACTGGCGGCCGGCCGCCGCGATCCTGCTGTGCCCGTACATGCGCGAGGCCAACAGCCGCTGGCTCAAGGAGCTCTTGCCCCGCCACGTCGGGCGAGTGCTCGGCGCGCTCATGACCGGGAACCCGTACCTGCTCGTCTGCAACCACGCGGTCGCGCGCCAGCTCTTCTTCTCAAAAGACATGTCTGAAGAGCAAGCTTCACAGTGGACCGCGCGCCTGCAGAACGAGTCGTTCTTCACCTTCATGGAGATGCTGCGCGGGCTGAGCTCGCGCCCCGAACGCGTCACCACGCCGATGCTCGTCGTCAGCGCCGAGCACGACGCGCTGTTCGCCCCCGAGAGCCACGAGGTGCTCGCGCGGCGCTACCGCGCGGACTTCCGCTTCCTCCCGGATCTGGCCCACGACGCGATGCTCGACACGCGCTGGGAGGTCGCCGCGCGCTGCGTGTTCGACTGGCTCGATCAGCGCGGCCTTTGACGTGGCACCATCGCGTGGTGCGCCTCGGCTCCCCGCGCGACGCGATGACCGGCGCGACCGCGTCGCGGACGAGCGAGCGCGCGCCGGTCGTCGTGACGGCGCGCGCAGCGACGAGCGGACCGCCGATCGTGGCGCCGATCGTGGCGCCGATCGTGACGATGATCGTGACGATGATCGCGGCGATGGTCGCGACGATGACCGCGCCGACCGTGGCCTGGGCCGCGGCGTGCTCCCACGACCTGATCGAGCTGCACGCCGAGCGACGCGCGTCCGTCCGCGAGCAGCTCGCGCGCGCGCGCCCTGTGCTCGCCACGATCGAGTTCATCCCGCGCCCCGCTGCGGCCGCGCCGGGCGAGCACCTGCGGATGCTCCGCGTGGCGCGAGCGGACGCGCGAGCGCCCCAAGCCCGCGCCGAGCTCGAGCTCGCCTACGCGCGCGCGCTGCTGGCCGCGCGCGAGCACCTGACCGCGCGTCACGACGCTCACTACGCCGCGATCTACGACGCCGAGGAGCGCGGGCAGACGGCGCGCGCGCGCGCCCTCTCGACGCGGCGGATGTCCTACGAGTCACGCCGACGCGCGCTCGACGGGCAGCTCATCGCGCTCCTGCAGACGGCCGTCGCGCAAGGCGACGCGGCGGCCTCGCCCGTCGACCCGCAGCTGCTGCTCGAGCTTTTCGGCTCGCGCGCGCGCGGGCTGGCGAGCCCGCGCGCGCGCGCCGCGGCGCTCGAGCGGATCTCGCGGGCCGGCGCGCCGCTCGAGACGTGGCTGTTCGCGCAGCTCATGATCGGGGACGCGCGCGCCGAGCAGGGTGAACCCGACGGCGCGCTGCGCCGCTACCGGGCCGCCGCGCGCGCGGCCGCCGGGCTCACGCGCGCGCTCGCGCTCGATCGCGTCGCGCGTCTCAAGCTCTCCCAAGGACATGACCCATCGGGCAGCCTGTCGGCGTTCGTCTCGGCCCTCGAGGACGCGCGCGGCGACGACGAGCGGACCGAGCGGCTCGCGCGACAGCTGCGGAGAGACGCGCGCCGCGACCTCCCCCGCGCCTTCGCGCTCGCTCGCCCCCCGCGCGGCGCGCTCGACCAGCTGCGGCGCTGGGGCGCGGGGCCCGAGCCCCGCGAGGACATGGTGCGGCGCATGGGCGTCACGCTCGCCGACAGCTACCTCGCGGCCGGTCGCGCCGAGGCGTCGAGCGAGGTGTACCGCCAGCTCGCGAGCGCCTTCCCCGACGACCCGGACCGCTGCCGCTGGCGCGGGCTCATCGTCGCCAACAGCTACGCCTCCGGCGACGCGGACCGGCAGCGACGCGAGCTCGAGGCGCTGCTCGACCTCTCGCGGGCGCTCGACCAGGCGCCCGTTCGCCCGTCGGTTCGCGACGACTGTCGCGCGGCCGCGCTGGCCTACACCGCCACGCTCGCCCGCGCCTGGCACGAGCGCGCGATTCAGGAGCGCAGCGCCGCGCTGCGGCGGCACGCGGCCGCGGCCTACCTCGCGTTCGCGCTGCTGCGCCCCGGGTCGAGCGCCGCCGCGTCCATGATGACCGACGCGCGCCGTCTGGACGCCGGGCAGCCGCCCACACCTGTGCTGCTCTGCACACGGTAGGACGGCTCCAGGAGCTGGCGTCGGCGCGACACGCGGACGGCGAGGACCGCCCTCGTCCGCGCGCATCTCGGAGAATTTGCCGGCGCACCGAGTTCGCGGTCGACGCCTCGAGAACGGGATTTCGGGCGCCTCCTGGAGCGATCGGTCGAACTGGTTAATCGGATCGGCCGGTTCGCGACGCTACCTTGATCAAGAGGCGCCATGAGACCCCACGCGATCAGCTGCATCATCCCGACCTTCAACAGCGCCGACTACCTCCGGGGCGCGCTCGAGAGCGTGTTCTCCCAGACCTACAGCCCCGCCGAGATCATCATCGCCGACGCCGGCTCGACCGACGGCACGCGCGAGCTGGCGCAGGAATTCGGCGAGTGGGTGCGGCTCTTGTGGCACCCGCGAAAGCCCCGCGACCTCACGCTCACCCGCCAGCTCGGCGTCCACTTCGCGACCGGCGACTTCGTCGCGCTGCTCGACCCCACCGCCCGCTGGCGCCCCGACAAGCTCGCCCGTCAGCTCGCCCGCTTCGAGGCGCGCCCGGAGCTCGACGTGTCGGTGACCGCCGTCGCGGTCGACCTCGAGCTCGAGGACTTCGCCAGCAACCTCGAAGACAACCTGCACATGCAGACCGATCTCGATTCGGTCGAGCACCCGCTGCGCTACGCCGGCTCCACCCTGCTCGCGCGCCGCGAGCTGCTCGTCTCCTCGCGCGGGCGCGCGGTGCTCGACGCCCTCGAGCCGCTCGCCGACGAGACGGCCCTCGCGGGCCTCAAGATCGAGCGCGTCCCCGAGATCCTGACCCACCTCCACGCCGAGGATGAGCCGGAGCCCGCCCGCCGCGTCCCGCTCGCCGCCCCGCCCCAGCTCCAGCGCGTCCGCTCGCTGTTCCGGCGCCAGGGCGGACTGCTCAACCTCGCCGATCGCGGCGCTCGCCGGCTCTGGGCCGCGCGCGCGTCAGCGCGGTAGCCAAGACCCAACCCGCGCCTGACCCGCGCGGCCCCCCACCGATAGCAGCCCGAAGCCCCGCTCGCCCCTGGCGAGCGGGGCTTCTCCATGTCGCGCGTCTGCTCCGGACCGCCTGTCGCCTCGCAAAATCGCGCGACGTAGCTCACCGAGTGAAGCGCGCGATCGCGTCGACGGACCTGCATGAAATTTGCGACGGCCGCCTACCCCCAAATTGGCGGCCGAATTCACCAATTTTGACCTTGTCTCCCTCAGATAACGCGCCCCTGGCAAACCCAAAATCGCTCGGCGCGACAACAACCGACGGCGCGAACCCGAGCGCAACGAACCTTCCGGACACACACCAGCCAACCCACCCACGAGAACGATCATGAGCCGCGAAGCCACCATCCACGCCCTCTCGAGCCTGTTCGCCCGCTTCTTCGACGCCCGCCGCGGCTCGCTGACCCGCCGCGCCGCCCGACTGCACGCCGAGGTGCTCGACCACCTGCGCGAGTACCTCGACACCCTCGGCATCCGCCAGGTCGACCTCAAGCCCGTCGATCCCTCGGGCGACACCCTCCCGGGGATCCCGTGGCTCGGTCAGAGCGTCGACGTCGACACCTTGATCGCGCTGTTCGACGACTTCCAGGAGGACTACCTCGTGCACAACGTCAACGCCGAGCGCACCTTCCTGCGGGTCGCCGACGTGACGCTGCGCGGCCTCTCGCGCTGGCTCCGGTGCCAGCGCACGCCCACGCAGCCGACCCGGGTGGTCCGCTCGGAGCGCGAGCCGACCGCGGCCTACCCCGTGATCCCGCGCGGCTGCTTCGCCCACGCCCACGATCCCGCGCCCGCGCCCCGTCGTCGCGCTCGCGCGCCCCACACCCCGCCGCGCCTCGTCGCCCCCCGCGCCGCGCCGACCCAGGCCTACGCGACCGTGAGCGCCGAGCAGACCGGCACGATGTGGCGCCTCGACCCTTTCCGCGCCGGCTGAGTCGCGCGGCCGCTCGCCGGGGGCGTCGCGCGGCGACGTCCCCGGCGGCAATTTCGAACCGGCGCGCGCGACCCTGCGGACCGTCGATTGCTCGACCCGCGCACCGCGACCGGTTCGATTCAACCTGACCGAACAAACATTTGAGAGCACGGCGCAGCGCGGGCGCAGCCCGGCGCCCGGCCCGGGCTCCGCGCGACCGCGATCGCGAAGCGACCCCGCCGGTACTCCGGCGGGGTCGCGTTGATAAAGGGGGTCAGAGCAGCGTGGCAGGCGGGCGGGTCGGGAGATTCGCGGCTTCCGTGTCGGTCGAGATAGGAGACCGACGGGATAGGGAGAAGCCGACGCGAGCCGCCCCGCGCGCGGCCTAGTGGAGGTTCCACCAGTTGTAGAGGAAGCTGAAGCGGTCGACCATCAGCGTCTCCGCGCTCGGCTTCCAGCCGCACTTCGGCTTGTGGGCGATCTCCTGCAGGCAGGAGGGGAGCTGGATGTCATCCATCAGCCAGATGCGCGAGTTCCAGGCGTTGAGGCAGACGGCGCCGTCCTCGTTCCACTCGGCCTCGAAGGGCCACCAGGACTCGTAGGACTGGATCGAGGTGTCGAGCTGATCCTCGATGTCGATCGTCACGCCGTTGACGGTGTGCGGGGTGCCGTCGCCGCAGTAGTCGGCGCGCGCCATGCGGGTGCAGGCCTGGTGGTACGGCGCGAGCGACTGACCCTCTTGCTCGGCCCAGGGGCGGTAGCCCCACTCGGTGCACTTGGCGATCACGCCGTTGCGGCACGCGAACGAGAAGGTGTCGGCGTCCTCGATGCGATCGCCGGTCTCGGCGTCCCACATGCCCGAGAGCAGGATCGACTCGTTGCCCGGGGCATCGGGACAGGTCGGCTCCCAGTCGCCGGTCTCGGGGTTGAGGTAGGTGACGGTGTAGAAGTACACGTCGTCGGTGTCGCTCTCGGGGTCGAGGCGGATGTCGTCGATGCGCAGCGTCAAGTCGGTCTCGGACTCATCGTGGCGCACGGTGATCTCGGTGCCGACGAGCTCCTCGCCCGCGACCGGCACCAGGACCTCCTCGCCGCCCACGGTCTCGACCTTGAAGCCGCTGATCTCGGAGCCCTGCAGCGAGAACGCCTGCAGCGAGAAGCCCTGCAGCGAGAAGCCCTGCAGCGAGAAGCCCTGCAGCGAGAAGCCCTGGATCTTGAAGCCCTGCATCGAGAAGCCCTGCACGCGAGAAGCCCTTCATCACGTAGCCCTGCACCTCGCTCATCCGCAGCAGAGGGCGCTCACCTCGGTGACGTCTCCTCGATCGAGGAACTCCTCGGGAATCAACAGCGTCGCAGCCGCCGGCGTACAGCAGCGCACAGATAGCAGATAGCGCAGAACCGTGGTGTTAAACGCCTTCATATCCAACCTCCGTCCCCTGTCCTTTCATCACTGTGCCAAAAACCGCTTTCCTCAACAAGCACTTGCGGACATCTGTGAACAAACACGTGATAGGTCACGTACGCGATACGAGCGCCGCCTACACCGCGCCGATCGACGCTGAGCAAAACACCACGTCGATAGAGCTACGGCGATTTTCACTATCCAGCGTGATTCGTCCAACATCGCGCGCCAGGCCGCCGCGTCGCTCCCGCAACAGCAGACGGCGATCCGCCTCGTTCGAAAGTCCGCGTGCGTAAATCGGGCGAGCGCGCAATCAACCTCGACCTGGGACCACAAGCGCACCTGCTACACGCCGAACTTGCGCTGAGCACATCTTGCGTAGCCGGTCGAAGTCGCGCGCGCCGAATCTGCTCGATAGGCAACAGCTGCGTAATTCAACGACTAATAAACATGTATTAAGAGACATGTTTACTTCAGCGCGAGATCGGATCGCGCGCGCGCGGGCGGCGAGCGCCGCGCCCGCGAGACGCCAGCTAGCGCTCGTGTGAACGCGAGGCGCAGATCCTGACACCCACGCTGATGCTCTTGAAGCCAGGGTCGAAGACCGCGCGGTTCGACGCGCGCGCCGAGAGCCGATCGCGGAAGAAGCCACCGCCGCGGATCACCGTGCCCTCGGGCTCGACCGAGGACCGCGTCCACTCCCACACATTGCCCGCCATGTCGTAGAGGCCGAACGGGCTGCGCGACTGCGGGTACGAACCAATCTCGTCCGGCGCGAGCGCCTCGATCTCTTTCCCGTAGGTCTCGTCGAAGTTCGCGTCACCCGGCGCGAGCCCGTCGCCGTGCGGGAAGCGTCGATCGTCGGCGCCGCGAGCGGCCCGCTCCCACTCGTGCTCGGTGCACAGCCGCGCGCCGGGCACCGCGCCGGATCGCGAGAGCCACTCGGCGTAGGCGAGCGCCGCGCTGAAGTCGACCCCGGAGACCGGGAGCTTGGTCCAGTCCAGCTTGGACCCGCCCCGCGTCCCTCGTACGCGATGCTCTCACCGACCAGCGCAATGCTGTCGCGCGCCGCCGTAGCTCAGCGAGTAGCGCCACTCGCCGGTCTTCGAGCTGCTCGAGCGCGACGTCGACGCTGGCGCATTCCCGCGCCCTCGGAATGCGCGGCGCCCGGGCGGCTCGCTCGTCGGGCGGCAGTGCGTCGAGATATCGAATCCAGTCGCCGTAGGTAGTCTCGTGGCGCGAAATCAGGTAGGCGTCGGTCGCGACCGTCGTGCATCGGCACCGCGTTAAGAACGAACGCGTCGAAGGTCCTCGTCGCCGGACGCGCTCGAACAAGAACCGGCCCTCGGGAATGTATGACGAAGTCCGGCGGGATCGCGGATTGTCGCGGCGCCTCGAGGATCGATGACTCCGAGCGCCTCGCGCGCGCTTAACGAAGATCGGAACGCGGCCCGACCTCGCCCCGCACCGGAGCCGATATTGATCCTGTCCGGGCCCGCCGCCAACTCGCTGACGCGGCGTCAGCGCTGATGTCACGCGGCTCATCCGAGCGTCCGCGCGCGTCGTCGGCTGGTAAGCGCGGCGATCGTGACCGCGAGCCCAGCCGGTGACGTCCTGCACCGAGATGCGCGCAGGTGTGCGCCATCGCGCTTCGAGCGTGCCATCGCTCGCGGTCGTAGAGGCTGAGGCGCTCGACAAGCTCACGCGCTTCGTCTGGACGGTGGCGCAACAGCGCGAACTCCGCGCTGCTCGTACAGGACCGCGGCGAGCCGCGCGCTCGCCTCCGCGCTCCCCGGGTCGAGGATGATCGCGTTCTCGAGCTTCTGCCCGGCCTGCTTGAGCAGCCCGTCGATCGCGCGGCGAGCGCTGACCGTGGTCCAGAAGCGCCCACGCTTTGGCGACGAAGGTATGGAGTCGAAGGCGGCGAGGGCCTCGCCGGCGTCGACCTCGACCTTGTCCTCGAGCGCGCGCGCCTCCTCGACGAGCACCGCCGCCTCGCTCAGGCGCGCCTGCACGCGCCGCTGGAGGTCGCGCTGCATCTGCAGGCGCACGCCGCCGTAGATCAGCGCCAGCAGCACGGGCGCGGCGCTGAGAGCGCCGCGCGGCGACGTCGTCGCTTGCGCCGGATCAGCAGCTCGCTCGCCTCGAGGAACTCGACCTCGTGCTTGCGCAGGTCCTCGCGCTCGAGCGTCGACGCCTCCGAGAGCTGCTTGCCGCCCCACAGCGCGTCGCGGGGTCGTCCCAGGCGCGTCCACTCGCGGGCCGCGACCTCGACGCGCCCGGCGACCGCTCGGGCCTCGCGCTTCTCGTCGAGCCAGAAGCGCAGCGTGTACCAGCGGCTGATGAGCGCCTCGTGCGTGATGTCGTAGACCACGCCCTCCACGGAGTCGCGCGCGGCCACGAGGCGCCCCTTCACGAGGGCCTCGAGCGCCGCCTGGGCGTCCGCGTCGCCCTCCGTCAGGTCGCGCTCCGGCAGCGTCGCGCGCGTGTCGTCCACCGTCACGAGGCGCAGCAGCAGCTTGCGCGCCGCGAGCCGCTGCTCCGGGAGCAGCGAGGTCAGCACGCTCTCGGCGTGGCGGGCGAGCGCGCCGCTGACCCCGCCGATCGTCTCGAGCGCGCGCGCCGTGATCACGCCGCGCGCCTGATCGCGGACGTTCCACAGCTCGGCGAGCGCGAACTGCAGGAGCGGCAGGCTGTTGCCCGCGCCGGTCTCGACGAGCTCGTTGACCAGCGCGTCTGACTCAAAGCGCACGCCGCGGCTCTGCGCCGGCCCGACGACGGCGGCGCGCGCCCCCTCGGGCGAGAGCGGCTGCAGCAGCATGAGCCCGCGCCCGATCACCGCGCCGAAGCCCTCGATCTGCGTGACGCGGGTGATGAAGTCGCCGCGGACCGTGGCGAGCAGGCGCATGCGCGGGATGCCCTCGGCGATGCGCGCGAGCAAGAGCCCCGTCGTCGCGGCCTCCTCGGGGTCGCTCATCGTCACGAGCTCCTCGAGCTGGTCGATGAACAGCAGGCGCCCCTCCTCGGGGCCGCTGCGGCGCCGGACCGCGCGCAGCACCCCGTCGAGCTCGTCGCGCACGGCGCCCGCGAGCGTGGTCTCGGAGGGGTCGCGCGCGCTCTTCGAGAACGCCTGCAGCAGCTCGTCGTCGGAGCGCAGCGACGACTCCGGCGGCGGCCCGGCGAACTCGAGCTCCGAGGTCAGCACCGTCAGCAGCGTCGACAGCGGTCGACGACCCGGGACCATGCTGACGCAGACCCACTTGAGGTTGGGATCGAGCGCGCCCTCGGCCACCCGCGGGACCACGCCGGCCCGACACAGCGACGACTTGCCGACGCCCGAGTCGCCCGCGACGAGCACGAAGGGATCGTCGCGCAGGCGCTCGACGGCGGCGCGGATCTCCTCGGAGCGGCCGAAGAACACGGAGCGGCGGTCGGCGTCGAAGGCGAGCAGGCCGCAGTACGGGTTGCTCTCGGTGTCCAGGACCTCGGGCGCGGGATCGAGGAGGGCCTCGAGCGCGATCCGCAGGGACTCGGCGGAGTCGTAGCGATCGGCGGGGTCACGCTTCAGGCAGCGCCCGATGACGTCGGCGAGGCGCGGGTCGACGTCGGGCGCGTGCCGCTGCAGCGGGGTCGGCTCCTCGTTCTGCACGAGGGCCGCGAGCGCGGCCGGCGACTCCTCCGGGTAGGGGGTGTGGTCGCAGCACAGGATGTAGAGCATCACGCCGAGCGCGTAGACGTCGGAGCGCGTCGTCGCGGGCTCGAGCCGCCACAGCTCCGGCGCCATGTAGCGCGGCGTCCCGACCAGCAGGTCGTCGTCGGACGACTGGCTGTCGCGCACCTTCTCGACGACCGGCTTGACCGTGGAGTCGACCTCGATGCCGCGCCAGCGCCCGCTGACGGCTGGGCGCGCGTCCTCGTCGTCATCCTCGGTGTCTCCCTCCGCGAGCTCGCGCTCCTCGACCGGCAGCGTGGCGGCGAGGCGATCGACGTTGCCGTCGCGCTCGCCGTCCTCCCCGGCGTCGCCCTCGCTCGCGGCCGCCCCCGACGCCGTCCTCGCCTTCTTCGCCGCGTTCTTCGTCGCGTTCTTCGCCGCGGTCCTCGACCCCTTCGCCGCGTTCGGATCCAGGAGCTTCTTCGTCGACTCGTTGGGCCCCAGCGTCGACGACCAGCCCGACGATGAGGCGTCTGGCTCGAGCTCGAGCTTGTCGAGCTTCGCCAGGCCGAAGTCGAGGATCTTGACCACGCCGTCCTCGTTGAGCACCGCGTTGGCGAGCTTGATGTCGCGGTGCAGCACGCCGCGGCGGTGCGCGGCCGCGAGCCCGCGCGCCAGCCCCAGCGCGAGCCGCAGCACCTGCTCGTGGGGCAAGGGGCGCGGGATCTTCTCGAGGCTCGTGCCGCTGGCGAACTCGGTGATGATGTACGGGCGCCGGTTGATCTCGCCGATCCGGTAGATCGCGATGACGTTCGGGTGCTGGACGCGGGCGGCCGCGCGGGCCTCGGTCAGGAAGCGGCGGCGGATCTTCTGGTTCCAGACCGCGGGCGAGACGAACTTCACCGCGACGGTCCGCTCGAGCACGAGATCGTGGGCCAGGTACACCTGGCCCATGGACCCCGTTCCGAGCGGGCGGACGATCCGGTACTCGTCGAACTCCTCAGGCGGAGCCCAGCTGCTGTTCGCGTCGGTCACTCGACCAGGTCTCGGGGCTCCAGAGTACCGCTCGCGCGTGACGGCCGTCGAACATCACGCCTGCCCCTTCGCGCAGCGAGCGATCTTCGCCGGCGATCGCCCCGCCGATTCCGCGCGCGCGCGCTGGCGCCGGGCGCCCGCGAGAGCCCGCGCGCGCCCCCCCGCCGATTCCGCGCGTCGATCGCTCGCGCGCGCGCAGCTTCGTCGCTTCACTCGACCAGCCGCGTGATGACCGACTCGAGCCGCGAGAGCTGCACGGGCTTGCCGAGGTACTCGCTCGCGCCGGCGGTCAGGCAGCGGCGGCGCTCGCCGGGCAGCGCGAGCGCCGAGAGGGCGACGACCGGGATCCCGCGCGTCTCGTCGCGCATCCGCAGGCGCCGGAGCACCTCGAGGCCGCTCATGCCGGGCATCTGCATGTCGAGGATGATGATCTTCGGGCGCCGCGTCGCCGCCTCGCGCACGCCGTCGGGGCCGTTCGACGCCGCGTGGACGACGAAGCCCTTGAGCCGCAAGAACTCGCCGAGCGTGCGCGTGTTCGCCTCGTTGTCGTCGATCACGAGCACGTCGCCGGCGCGCGCGCCCACGCCCCGGCGCGCGGCGCTGCGGGCGATCGCGACGATGTCGGCGGTGTTCGCGAGCGAGAAGTCGTCGGTCAGCGTCTGCCCGGCGAACGAGTTGATGTCCCAGCGCGGATCCTGCTCGACGCCGGATCGCGGCGCGTCGTCGCCGTCGCCCCACGGCAGCGAGATCGTGAACTCGCTCCCGCGCCCCAGCTCGCTCTCGACGGAGACCGAGCCGCCGTGCAGCTCGGCCATCGAGAGCACGATCGAGAGCCCGAGCCCGGTGCCCGCCGCGGGCCCCGCGGAGCCCGCGGTCAGCTGCACGAAGGGGCGAAACAGCAGCTCGATCTTCTCGGGCGAGATGCCGGGCCCCTCGTCCCAGACGCTGATCAGCACGACGCCGCGCTCCGGCTCGCCGCGCACGCGCACGCCGATCCGCGAGCCCTCGTCCGAGAACTTCGCCGCGTTCGCCAGCAGGTTGACGATCATCTGCTTGAGCCGGCGCTCGTCGGCGACGATCTCGTTCACCTGCGGGTCGAGCTCGAGCGAGCACGCGATGCGCTTGCGCTCGATCTGCGACGCGACCATGCGGATGCTCGCCTCGCAGACCTCGAGGAGCTCGACAGTGCCTGTCTCGAGAACCAGCTCTCCCGCCTGGAACTTGGCGATGTCGAGGATGTCGTTGACGAGCGAGAGC
The DNA here is from genome assembly GCA_020633295.1 of Myxococcales bacterium. GTDB lineage: Bacteria > Myxococcota_A > Polyangia > Nannocystales > Nannocystaceae > JACKDW01. Next base: position 555,423 of record JACKDW010000004.1, read on the forward strand.
AGGTGCATCCCGCTCTCGACGATCCCGCCGAGGTAGCGCGACTGGCCGTCGTTGGTGTCGCCGTAGACGCCCTCGAGCAGCGCCTCGGCGAGCCCGATGATCGCGTTGAGCGGCGTGCGCAGCTCGTGGCTCATGCTGGCGAGGAAGCGGTCCTTCGCCTCGTTCGCGGCCTCGAGCTCGGCGTTGGCCTGCACGAGCTCGCGGGTGCGATCCTCGACGCGCGCCTGCAGCTGCGCGCGCTCGCCCTCGAGCTGCGCGGTCAGCCGTCGCCGCTCGCTGATGTCGCGGACGACCCCGACCGCGCCGGTCACCGCCCCGTCCGCGCCGCGCAGCGGCGCGAGCCTCGTCGCCAGCACGCGCCCGTCACGCTCCTCGTTCCACTCGCGCGTGCCGCCGCCGAGCGCCGTCCGCACGCCGAGCACCGCCTCGCCGCTCTCGCCGAGCAGCGCCGTGACAGGCCTGCCCACGAGCTCCGACGGCGCCGTCGCGAGCCGCGCGCAGCCGTCACCGGCGACCAGCTGCAGCGCGGCGCTCGTGTCGATCGCGAACAGGATCCCCGGCGCGCTGACCAGCGCGCCGAGGACGTGCGGCTCGGCTGCGGTCCATGACCCCCGGATCGCCACGCGCGCTCCGTGAACGCCGTGAGCGGGGCGCTCGTCTCCCGGCTCAGCGTCCGACGCCTCGCGCAGCGCCGCCTCGAGCTCGGCGACCTTCTTCATCGCGGCGTCGGCTCGCGCGCGCGCGGCCTTCAGCTCGCGCTCAATTCGCGACCGCTTTCGTGAGCCAGAGAACAACACGCGTCACGTCCAGGCCTGATCATTCTATGGGGAAGTAGCGCCGAGGGTCATGTCCCAAGATCCGCGACGCGCCCGCGCGCCGCGCGATGCCTCACCAGCGCGTGAACGCGCGAAACCAGCGTGCGCGTGCGCAAATTCGACGCGCGCCGCCGGGACTGTGGCGTCCTGCGAACTCGCGCGCGTGCGCCCGGGAGCGACACGAGGGTACCCGCGCCCAGGTTCTGTCAGAACAGGGGGAGCTGCGGGTGCGGCTCGCGTCGCGGTCGCGGCGTCAGCACTGGGCGCTCGTACAGCCCCTCCGCGATGTCGAGCGTAAACGGCGAGGCGATCTGCTCGCGCACGCTGCCTCGCCACAGCCGCGTGCGCGCGCGCGTCAGGTACAGGCGCTGCTCTGCGCGCGTCATCCCGACGAAGAACAGCCGGCGCTCCTCGTCGTCGAGCGCGCGCTCGCTCCCGAACCGCAGCGGCGTCACCCCGTCCTCGCAGCCGACGATCAACACGACCGGGAACTCCAGGCCCTTGGACGCGTGCAGCGTCAACAACGAGACGCGCGCGGCCCGGGGATCCCAGACGTCACACTCCGCGCCCATCGCGATCTCGGTCAAGAACCCCTCGAGACCGCGGGCGCGGGCGGCGAGCGGACCGAGCAGCTCCGCCGCCTCGCGGTGCGCGGGCGCGTCCAGGACCAGCCGCCGCAGCCGCTCCGGCATCGCCACCGCGGGATCGCGCGCGCCCGCGCTGCGGCTGAGCGCGATCACGAGCTCCTGCACGCCCGGGTGGTCGCCGAGGCGGTTGTGCGAGCGGCGCTGAAACGGGATCCCCGAGCGCGTCAGCGCCTCCTCGAGCGACGGGAGCTGGGCCGCGCTGCGGTAGAGGATCGCGAAGTCCGAGAACCCGTAGCCCGAGGCCGCGCCCGAGCTCACCCGGCCGCTGTCGACGGAGAAGAACGAGTAGCCGCCGATCAGCTGCTCGATCGTGTGGACCACGAACTCGGCCTCCGCCGCCGCCGTCGGCGCGTCGTGCTGCACGAGCTTGATCGCGTGGGCCTGCTGGGCCTCGAGCACGCGGCCGGCGACGAGCGACGTCGGCGCGATGACCTGCAGCGACGCGTCGACGATCCGCCGCCCGCTGCGGTAGTTGCGGGTCAGCTGGACCGCGCGCGCCCCCGGGTAGTCCGCCTCGAAGCGCAGGAAGAAGCCGACGTCGGCGCCGCGGAACCCGTAGATCGCCTGATCGGGGTCGCCGATCACGCAGACGTTGCTCCCGGGCGGCGCGAGCTGACGGATCAGCCGGTACTGCAGCTCGTCGACATCCTGGTACTCGTCGACCGAGACGTGACGATAGCGCCGCCGCAGCCGCTCGCGCAGCGCTTCGTCGTCGTCGAGCAGCTCGGTCACGAGCTCGACGAGATCGTCGCAGTCGACCCAATCGCGCGCCCGCAGCTGGCGCTGGTAGGCCGCGAAGGCCTGCGCGAGCTCGGACCCTGGCTCGGCCCGCGCGCGCGTCCGCTTGAGCCGCGAGATCCCGCGCTGAAGCCGGCGCGCAGGACCTGTCTCGAGGTTCATGACCTCCATCAACGCCGTCACCAGCTCCCACTCGTGCGCGACGCGAAACCGCGCCGTCAGCCCGAGCGCCGCCGCGCGCGCGGGCTCGCGCAGCGCCTCGCGCAGCAGCTCATGGCACAGGCCGTGGAACGTGTGCACGTGCACGGCCGCGCCTGCCGGCGTCGACAGCAGCTCGCCCAGGCGCTCGCGCAGCTCCTCCGCGGCGCGCCGCGTGAAGGTGATCGCCAGGCAGGCCTCGGGCGGCTCGCCGCGGTCGCGGACGAGGTGCGCGATCCTGTGGGTGAGCGTCCGCGTCTTGCCCGTGCCCGGGCCCGCGACGATCAGCAGCGCGCCCCCGACGATCCGCGCGGCGGCGGCCTGATCAGGATCGAGCCCGGCCAGGATGCCGGAGGAGACCGCGTCGTCGTCGCGCGCGACCGCGAGCTGCGGCGGGCTCGCGCGCACGTCCCCGCGCGCGTCGGCGATCGCCCCTGCGGGCGCGCCCGCGCCCGCGTCCCCGGCGCCCGCGTCCTCGTCCGCAGCGACGGGGTCCCGCGTCTCGGCGCGCGCCGCCGGCTCCAGCTGCGGCATCGTCCAGCGCGGGTCGAAGAGCATGTCGACGCAGGTGCGGCGCGCGAGCTCCTCCTGCGTGAACATGCGGACGACGCCGTACTCGCCGTCGTAGCCGGCCTCGCGCAGGACCTCGCCGGCGCGCATGCGCCGGATCGCCTCCGCGACGATCTCTGAGCTGGCCTTGCGGACATCTTCCAGCGGCGCGCGCTCGAGGATGTGCAGCTCGGGGCCGACGTCCCGCAGCAGCCGCTCGTAGTCGCGCGCGACGCGCTTGCTGCCCGGGCCCGCGCCGACGATCTCGCTGAGGACCTCGGGCAGCGGCACGAAGCTGCGATACGGGTCGCCCGCCGCGGGCGTGAAGCCGTCGGGTCGATCGGCCAGCTCCGCGACGCGGCTCATGGTCCCGACCGTCAGCGGCTTGCGGCACACCGGGCAGCGCCCCTCGAGCGCCCGCGTCTCCTCGGGCGTCAGCCGCACGTCGCACTTGCGGTGCCCGTCGAGGTGGTACTTGCCCTCCTCCGGGAAGAACTCGACGGTGCCCGCGAAGCCCTCGCCGGTCTCGAGCGCCCGCCGCATCGCGAAGTAGTCGAGCGCGGTCGTGAACGCGTTGGCCTCGCGCCCGAGCTTGGGGGGCGAGTGCGCGTCGGAGTTCGAGACCAGGCGGTAGCGGTCGAGCTGCGACAGCCGCCAGTTCATCGCCGGGTCGGACGACAGCCCCGTCTCGATCGCGAAGATGTGCTTGGTCAGGTCGCCGAAGCAGGCCTCGACCGTGTCGAAGCCGGACTTCGAGCCGAACATCGCGAACCACGGCGTCCAGATGTGCGCGGGCACGAGGTAGGCGGCGTCGTCCGCCTCGAGCACGATCTCGAGCAGGTCGTGGGAGTCGAGCCCGAGGATCGGGCGGCCGTCGGAGCGCACGTTGCCGATGGTCTCGAGCCGCTGCGCGATCCGATCGGCGGCGTCGAGGCTGGGCGCGTAGACGAGGTTGTGAATCTTGCGCGTCTGCCCGTGACGCTTGTAGATGTTCGAGATCTCGACCGAGAGCATGAAGCGCAGCGGCGCGTCGGGCGTGGCCGCGATCCCGGGTCGCGCCCGGACGGCGCGCTCGATGTCGTCGCGCAGGCGAAACAGGCCGGGCTCGGCCGGGACCAGCTTCTCGCGCAGCTCCTCGCGCCAGGCCGGGTGCGTGAAGTCGCCGGTGCCGACCACGGCGATGCCCTTGCGCAGCCCCCAGTACGCGAGGCGCTCGAGGTCGCAGTCCTTGCTGGTCGCCCGCGAGTACTTCGAGTGGATGTGGAGGTCGGCGTAGAACCGCTCGCTCACGGCGCGAACTTGCCGATCCACATGTCGAGGCCGTTGCCCTCGACCGTGCGCACGCCCGCGACGAAGACGCCGGTCGGGCTGACCGCGAGGCCATATCCGCGATCATCACCGCGCGCGGCGCCGTCGTACATCTCGGACCAGATCGCCTCGCCCGACGGCGCGAGCTTGTGGACGAGGATGTCGTCGCTGCCCGTCACCGCGCTGCTGCCCACGCGCGCGGTCGCCAGGTAGACAGCGCCGCCCGCGTCGGCGCGCAGCGCCATGCCGCGCGTCCCCGTCGCGGTGTAGTCGAGCACGCGCTCCCACACCAGCGGGTCGGGGGACGCGAGGTCGAGGCGCGCGAGCCAGACGTACTGCTCGCCGCTCTCCTGCACGAGCTCGCCGGCGACGTAGGTGCGCCCGGCCGCGTCCGCGGTGACCCCGACATCGCCGAAGTACACCGACGACGGCCCGCCGTCGGCCATGAACGACCAGTTCGCCTCGCCGTCCTCCAGCGCGCGTCGCTCGACCCACACGCGCGCGCCCTCTCCCGGCAGCGTCAGGTTGCCGACGACCAGCACCTGACCCGCGTGGAGCGTGCAGTCGGTCGCGCGATCGTCCCCGCCGGCGCCCGGGATCTCGTGGGCCCACAGCTCGTCGCCGCCGCTGCCGAGCCGCGCGATCCAGGCGTCGCTGTCGTCCTTCTCCTGCGCCCGCTCGCCGCAGACGATCACCGAGTCGCCCGGCGCGGACGCGAGGCCGCGCACCGCGTCGTCGTAGCCGCCGTCGCCCGTGAAGTGCACCGTCCAGCGCTCCTCGCCCTCGTCCGCGCTGAGCCGGCGCACCCAGCCGTCGGTGTTGAGGCTGGTCGCGTCGTCGAGCCCGCCGACCACGACGTCGCCGGACTCCGCGATCGCGATCGCGTGCGCCTCGTGGGCGCCGCGCGCCTCGTCGATGTAGTAGTGCGTCCACAGCGGCGCGCCGCTCGGGGTGAACTTACGGACCCACGCGCGCGACACCCCGCCGTGCCCGTCGAAGCCGGCGGCGTACACGAAGCCGTGCTTGTCGAGCGCCACGTCGAGCGCGCAGTCGTCGAGCCCGCCGCCGCCGTCGTAGCCCGAGACCCACACGAGCGCGCCGGGGTCCGCGGAGCAGTCGCTCTCGCAGCCGTCGCCGTCGGCGAGGTTGCCGTCGTCGCAGATCTCGCCCTCCTGAATCAGGCCGTCGCCGCAGCGCGGCTCGCCGGGCGTCCCCGGCTCCCCGGTGTCGTCGCCCTCGACGCAGAAGCAGGACGCGTAGGCCATGCCGTCGACCAGGCACTCGTGCCACCCGGCCGTGCCGTCGTCACACTCGCACGCCTCGACATGTCCTGGGGTGCAGATCGCCTCGTCACCCGACGCGTCGGCGCGATCCTCGGGCAGCAGGTTCGGGACGCAGGCCGTGGACGCGCCCGCCAGCGCGAGCGCGAGCGCGCCGCACACGGGCCATTGCATATGCAGCGTTCGCCGCATCCAACGTGGCATCGAGCGTGGCATGACCTCAGTAGAGCAGTGAATCGACATCCCGTCGACCCCCGCGTTCGCGCCGAAACAGGACGATTTTTGCGTCTCCGGGGCCAATTCATGCAAATCGAGTTTGCCGACTCACACACTGCGCACTGCCCCCCGCACTGGCACAATTTCAGATCTCTCGGCGTCGCTTCGGCGGGCGGATTGGCGGTCTTCACGCGCGTCGGCCCCGCGACCGCGACCAGTCCAGGACGCCATGTCGCTGCGGTCACCCGCTCCCCGGCGCGTGCACAGACGCCGACTCCGAACGCGTGATCAGCCCGGCGATCGTCGACGGCCGCGGTCCGCACGCTCGCGGCCGGGAGCCGCCTACGCGGACCCTTCGTCGGCTGACGCCGGGGGCAGGTCGAAGCGCAGCTGCCCGTCGCGCTCGCGGACCCGCACCGCGAACACCGGCTCGAGCGTCGCGGGCGTGAGCACCTCCGCGGGCGCGCCGACGTGCGCCCGCCCCTCGCCGTCCCCGGTGAGCAGGATCGCCTGGTCCGCGTGACGCCGGGCCAGCTCGAGCTCGTGCATCGCGAGCACGACGGTCGCGCCGGACGCGGCCAGCTGACGACAGAGCGCGAGGAAGCTGAGCGCGTGGCCGATGTCGAGCGCGGCGGTCGGCTCGTCGAGCACGAGCACCTCGGCCTCGCTGACGAGCATCCGCGCCAGCATCACGCGCTGGAACTCGCCGCCGCTGAGCGAGTGAACATCGCGCGTCGCCTCGGCGGTGAGCCCGACCCGCTCGAGCGCCGCGCGCACGCGCTCGTGGTCGCCGCGACCGGGCGCCGCGAACCGCCCGATGTACGGCGCGCGCCCGAGCAGCACGACCTCGGACACCGGCATGTCGTGCTCGAGGGTGGTGCGCTGCGGCAGGTAGGCGATCCGGCGCGCCCGGTCCGCGGCCGACCAGCTCGCTAATACCTGGTCGTTGAGCCAGATCTCTCCGCCGGCCAGCCGGCGCAGCCCCGCGAGGTCGCGCAGCAGCGTGCTCTTGCCGGAGCCGTTGGGCCCGAGCACGACGGTCAGCGAGCTCGCCGAGAAGCTCGCCGTCAACGCGCGGTACAACCACCGCGGCGCCGCCGATCCTGACGCTGGCGCTGGCGCTGGCGCTGGCACCGAGCGCTCGAGCTCGCGGGTTCGAAGCCGCACGCGCGCGATTGTGCGTCGCCTCCGCCCGCCGGGCAAAACCGGCGTGATCCCGCGCCTCGCGGCCGAGGCGGAGATCCCGGCGCGTCTCCCGCAGGCGCGCGGCGGCGCGGGATGTTCCGAAGCCGTGTCGACATCGATCCAGCGAGCCGAGCTGTCCTTCCGGGAATCCGGCGCGAAATCGATCCCGACGACGCGCGCCGCGCTTGGTCCGGGCGCTGCCGCCGGCCTCGTCGACGACGCCCGCGGGCCCCGCGGAGACCGTCACCGCGAGCCGCGAGGGCCCGCGCGCGCGACTTCGCGCGCGCCGACTCCGAGCACGCGGACGGACGCGGTACACGACGAGATCGCGGACGAGGGGGCCCTGACCTCGGCCGTCATCGTATCCTGGGAGCGCAAGGAGGACCGACTCCGACGCGCTCCCGGGGCGAGCTCCGCGATCCAACTACGCTCCGCGGCTGGTTACTTCTTACCCTTCCGAGACGAACGCGAAGCGCACCCCCATGCCCGCGCCCAAGAACACGCTCCCCCTCACCGGCGGCTCGACGCGGCCGGAGCCCAACCCGGGACTGATGGAGACCGGGATCGCCCTGTCGAAGACGCAGGCGACGATGCCCGAGCGCCGATCGGCGCCGCGACCGGATCAGCAGGTCACCATCCAGAACCGCACCGTCGTCAGCCCCAACCAGGCGCCCCCCGCTGACATCACGCGCCCCTCCGACACGCACGTCGGCGCGACCTACGTGCAGGAGCTCGCGGCGACGATGGCGGGGACCGGCGCGCCGCCGTCCGTCGGCGGCACCGTCAGCGCCCACACGACGCAGTCGACCGAGCTCGAGCGGCGCCTGCTCGGCTACGGCGGCCACCCCGGCAAGATCGACCGCTTCGTCATCCTCCGCAAGCTCGGCGAGGGCGGCATGGGGATGGTGTTCTCGGCCTTCGACGAGGACCTCGACCGCCGCGTCGCCATCAAGCTGCTGCTCGACGAGGGCATGACGGGCACGCAGGGCCGCTCGCGCATCCGTCGCGAGGCCCAGGCGATGGCCAAGCTCAACCACCCCAACGTCGTGCAGGTGTACGAGGTCCGCGAGTGGGAGGGCAAGATCTACGTGGTCATGGAGTACGTCAAGGGGCAGACGCTCGGCGACTGGACCCACGATCACGAGCGCTCGTGGCGGGACGTCCTCGAGATGCACCTTCAGGCAGGTCGCGGGTTGGCGGCGGCGCACGCCGTCGGCATCATCCACCGCGACTACAAGCCCGACAACGTGCTCGTCGGCGACGACGGGCGCGCGCGCGTGCTCGACTTCGGGCTCGCGCGCGCGACCCACGTCAGCGAGAGCGCGCCGGCCGTCGACCCCGGCTCGTCGGTCGTCGGCCGCGTCGACCGGACCGCGGAGATCAACACGCAGCTGACCATGGCCGGCACGATCATGGGCACGCCGGCGTACATGTCCCCCGAGCAGCACGAGGGCGCGGCCACCGACGCGCACAGCGATCAGTTCAGCTTCTGCGTCGCGCTCTACGAGGGCCTGTACAAGCAGCGCCCCTACAAGGGCGACACGCTCGCGGCGCTCTCGATGGCGGTCACCCAGGGCGACATCATCCCGCCGCCCAAGGCCACGGAGGTCCCGCCGCCGGTGTGGGACATCATCAAGCGCGGGCTCTCGCCGACCAAGGGCGTGCGCTTCGAGTCGATGGACACGCTGCTCGCCGAGCTCGCGCACGTGCTCGACCCCGTCGCCGTCGGCGGCTTCGCGCGCTACCGCTGGCCGCTGATCACGGCGGCCTCGGTGGTCCTCGCGATCGGCGTGACCGCCGCGCTGACCTGGGGCGGCGCGCCCACGCCCGAGGAGGAGCAGCTCGTCGGCGGGCTCGTCGAGGAGGCGCGCAAGGCCGCGTCCGAGGCCCACTGGGTGTACCCGCCGCTCGAGGGCGAGGTCGACGCGACGTCGATCCGCAAGGTCAAGACGCTCGAGGACCTCGACGGCGCGGCCAAGGAGCTCGGCAAGGAGAAGGCCGGCGAGCTGCGCGAGACCTTCGCGGCCACGCTGACCTCGCTCGGCGATCGCTACTGGGAGAACAAGGCGAGCCGCCCCTACGCCGCCGACTACTACCTGCAGGCGCTGCTGTTCCGCGACGATCCGGAGCTGCGCGAGCGCCTGAGCGTGACCGAGGGCGAGCTGCTCGACTTCCGCCTCAAGGCGCTCAAGGACGGCTTCTCCGAGGACGAGATCCGCAAGGCGGGCATGCTGTTCGCGCTCGCCGAGACCGACGACGAGAAGCGCGAGCAGCGGATCCTCGCCGAGCTCGAGCAGCTCAAGGAGCAGTTCTCGAGCTACCACGCCTCGCTGATCGACGGCCTCGTCGACAGCGAGCTGTCCGAGGACAAGAAGACGCGGCACAAGCGGTCGCGCGCCGAGCGGGCGGCCGCCGCGATCGGCGTCGAGCTCAAGGACCCTGATGAAGACGCGGGCGGCAGCGACTCCGGCGACGCGGACGTCGCCGACACGGCGGGCGAGACCGGCGAGGACTCCGGCGGCGAGCCTGACGTGGTGGACGACGAGGAGACGCCGCCCGAGAACCACAAGCGCAACGGCGGCGCGTCCAAGAAGAAGCGCCCGGGCAAGAAGTCCGATGACGACGAGTCAAAGCCGGACGAGAAAGAGCCCGAGCAGGTCGTCGACAAGGAGCTCTCGGACGAGCTCGCCAAGCAGGGGCAGGCCGCGCTCGCCCGCGGCAACCTCAAGGAGGCCGAGTCGCTCTTCAACCAGTCGCTGAGCGCGAACAACCGCAACCCCGCGGCGCTGATCGGCCTCAGCGACGTGTTCTTCGAGCGCAGCGCGCACAGGCGCGCGGTCAAGTACGCCGAGAAAGCCGTCCAGGTCGCGCCCAGCAACGCCAGCTACCGCATCCGGCTCGGCGACGCCTACTTCAAGGTCTTGCGCTACGCCGACGCCCGCAAGGCCTACGAGAAGGCGAAGGAGCTGGGCAGTCCGAAGGCCGCGAGCCGCCTCGCCAAGGTCAAGCAGCAGCTCGGCGAGTAGTCCTCCAAGCGCGCCCTTGAGGCGCGCCCTTGAGGCGCGCCCTTGAGGCGCGCCCTTGGGGCGCCGTCTGGCCAGGCGATCGGGTCAGGCGTCGTGGCTGTCGAGCGATGCGCGCACGCACGCCGCGCGCAATTGTCATCAGCGGCGAACTGCGCCGATACGCCACACGCCGTGGACTCAGGTGATCCTGCGCACCGCGACGCCGCGCCGCCGCCCGTCGAGCGTCTGCACCAGAACGCGCGGGCGACCCCCGTAGCGCGGGCCCTCGCGCGGGTCGCCGGGCGTCGTCGCGCGGCCCCCGTGCGCCGCGCTCCGCAGAATCCGCGAGGTCGCCCGTGGACCCGCACGGATCGGCGGGATTGCGGTAGCCTTGAACCCCATGAGACGCGCCATCACGCCGTGGCTAGTCCTCGGACTGGTTCTGCAATGGAGCGCCCCGGCCCCGGCCGCCGCGAGCTCGCGCGCGCTCGTTCACCGCGCTGTGGAGGGCCCCGCGCCGGCCCCTGGGGATGACGACGCGGACGTCGAGAGCGGCGAGGACGGAGAGGACGGCGAGGCCGAAGCGCCCGAGGTCCCCGAGGCCGCGCCGGCCACCCCCGCGCCAGGCCGCGCCGCCGCGCCGGCCGGCGGCGGTGACCTCCCCGGCGTCGCCGTGCTCCCGCTGCTCGTCAGCGGCGAGCTCGCGGAGGCGGCCAGCGGCGCGCTGCTCGAGCGGCTCAGCAAGGGCATCGCGCGGGGCAGCTTCCAGCTCATCGATCAGCCGACGACGAACTCGATCGCGGCGACCGGCTGCTCCGACGACGCCTGCTACGAGCGCATGCGCGACGAGGCGAAGGCGACCTACATCGTGCGCACGACCATCTCCGTCGCCGATCGCGACTACCAGGTGAAGATCGATCTCGTGGATGTCCGTTCGGGCAACTCGGTGGCGAGCAGCGCCGAGACCTGCGAGCTGTGCGGCGTGGCCGAGGTCGGCTCGGTGCTCGAGGCCCAGGGCGCGCAGCTCGGCAAGAAGCTCGAGGACCTGGTCAAGGAGCCGCCGACGCTCGCGGTCACGGCGCTGCCCGAGGGCGCGCTCGTCATGGTCGACGGCCAGGTCGTCGGCGTCGCGCCCGTGTCGCGCCAGATGCTCGCGGGCAAGCACGTCGTGCGGGTCAGCTACGAGGGCTACATCCCGGAGGAGCGCGAGATCGAGTCGGTCGTGGGCGTGCAGGAGTCGGTCGAGATCCAGCTCAAGCGGACCCCCGAGTCCAAGCGCTTTCGCGCGCTCGGCTGGGCCAGCTTCGCCGTCGGCGCGCCAATATTAATCGGCGGCATACCGCTGCTCGTGCTCGACGAGACCATCCAGGTGCGGCGCGACGAGTGCATGGGTCGCCCCTACAACCCCGACCTCGACGTCTACCCCTGCGTGTACGTCACGCGCTACGCGGGCGCCGCCATGATCGCGGTCGGCGCCGCGCTGACGACCATCGGCGCGATGCTGCTGGTCCGACACAGCGACCGCAAGGGCAAGGCCAAGCGCAGCAAGAACAAGTCCAAGGCCTCGGCGCGGATCAGCCCGACAGGCCTCGGCGTCTCCGGTCGGTTTTAACCAAGACGCGCCGAACGACGGTCATCCGCGACCGGGCGCTGGCGCGTGGTCGACATTGGCTATGAAACGCGCTGCGCTGCGGTGTTCGCAGGCGGCGCGGCGCGAGCGCTCGGTGGATCTCGAGCAGCGGGCGTTCGATGATAGCGGTGTCCCGCGGCGTCACGCCCAGGACCGACCGACCCACGATGCTGCTCTTCTCCAACGTCAAGAAGCTCTACGACGGGACCTCGGCCGACGCCTCGGCGGTGCACCACGGCGTCGACCTACACGTCGACGAGGCCCGCGGCGCGATCCTCGAGCTGCGCCCGCACGATCCAGCGCTCCGCCTCGGCGACGCCCACACGCGCGTCGACGGCTCCGACCTCGTCATCACGCCGGGGCTGATCGACTGCCACGGCCACGTCACGGTGCTCGGCCTGCGCGACGATGACATCGCGCGCTCGAACGCGGACGAGAACCTCCTCTACGTCGAGAAGGTCCTCTACCGCACGCTCGTCTCCGGCGGCGTCACGACGCTGCGCGACGTCGGCGGCGCGACCCACAAGATGAAGCGCCTCGTCGACGAGGGCGTGCTGATCGGCCCGCGCCTCGCGATCTCGATCGGCATGCTCTCGACGACCGGCGGACACGCCGACTTCCGCGGGCCGGACCGCTGCCACGCCACGCTCAGCAAGCTGTGGCCGCCAGGCCCGGGCCGCCCGAGCAACATCGTCGACGGGCCCTGGGACTGTCGCAAGCGCGTCCGCGAGATCGCGGCCTGCGGCGCCGACCTGATCAAGGTGTGCGCGAGCCCGGGCGTCGCGTCGCCCTCCGATCACCTCGAGCACCGCGACTTCACGTCGGCCGAGCTGCGCGCGATCTGTGACGAGGCCGGCGCGCGCGGGCTCAAGGTCGCCGCCCACGCCCACAGCCGCAGCGGCATCGAGCTGGCGATCGAGTGCGGGGTCTCGGACCTCCAGCACATCTCGTTCCTCGACGCGCGGCTCGCCGAGATGGCCCACAAGGCGGGCTGCACGGTCACGCCGACGTCCTGGGTGATGGATGAGCTCACGCGCGCCGACGGCTTGACGCCCTTCGTGATGGAGAAGGTCAAGCGCGTCGTCGAGTCCCATCGCCGCGCCGTCGAGTTCGCCTACCGCGGCGGGCTCGAGATCCTCGCGGGCGGCGACGCGGTCATCCGCGGCATGCACGGGCGCAACTACCTAGAGCTCGTGCACCTCACGCGCGACGGCCTCTCACCGCTCTCGGCCTGGTACGGCGCGACGGGCTTGGCCGCGCGTCACATCGGGCGACCCGATGTCGGCACGATCGCCCCGGGGCAACGCGCAGATCTTCTGATCTGCGCCGGTGATGTCGTCGCCGACCCAGAGATCTTCGCTGCGCGCGGTTCAAGCGCGATCCTCGAAGTGTTCAAGGACGGTGTGGGATATCGGGGCACGATCCCCGGCACGCCCCACCGGACCTTCGCCATGACCGTCGATTCGGTCCTCGACGCTCCCTGATACAACGTAGGTCTACACGCGATACGCGCTGCAGGTGCGTACACGATTTCGCGTGGGCTCGAGGCGACACAGGGTGGTGTACGCCGTCGTAAGTCGATGAAGGTGCATTGAAGCTGCTCCTTCATTATGGTCCGCGCAGTTTTTTCACATATGGTGCGCAGAATTGCTGACCAGTACACCAATCTGCAAGATTTGCAGAACACACGTATGGCATGCGGTGATTTTCTCCGACACCCTCATGATGGCGCCATACGCGATGCCAATTCTCGTGCGGAATCCGGGAAAGAAACTCGAATTTGACCAGATACTCGCCGATTTTTCCAACGGACGAGGCTGATAATTTTTCCCGAGCCGTGAGTTATCCGAAGGTGGAGGGATTATTCGATGAGTACACAACATTCTGAACCGCTGACGCGCATCCTCGTCGTTGATGACGAGCCAGCGGCTCGCTCCGCCCTCAGCGAGATGCTCCGCGACGAGGGGTATGAGGTTCAGTCCGCGGCCGATGGGTACAAGGCGCTCGGGCGTATCGACAACTGGATCCCGGACGTCGTCATCACCGACGTCAACATGCCGGCGCTCGACGGCATCGAGCTCATGAAGAAGCTCCGGGAGCGCTACCCGGACGTCGCCGTCATCATCATGACCGGCTTCGGCTCCGTCGAGGGCGCCGTCGAGGCCATGCAGCTCGGCGCCGACGACTACCTCTCCAAGCCCATCCACTTCCCGCAGCTGCTCGTCATCGTCCAGCGCGTGCTGCAGCACCGCGCCCTCCAGCGCGAGGCTCGGCTGCTGCGCGAGCGCCTGCGCGCCCGCCACCTCCAGACCGAGTCCCAGATCATCGGCCAGTCCAAGCCCTTCCGCGAGCTGCTCGACCTCGTAAAGCAGGTCGCCGACTCCCCGATCTCCGTGCTGATCGTCGGCGAGACCGGCACCGGCAAGCAGTTCATCGCGCAGATGCTCCACCAGTCGAGCAACCGCGCGGGCAACAAGTTCGTCAGCGTGCGCTGCGGCGCGCTCGACGAGAAGTCCTTCGAACGCGAGCTGTTCGGCTTCGAAGACGAGGACTCGCTGCAGTCCGACGGCCGCCTCGGCGAGGCCGACAGCGGCACGCTGTTCCTCGACGACGTGTGTGAGCTGCGGCCCGCGTCGCAGTCCCAGCTGCTGCAGTTCCTCCAGGATCGGACCTACAAGCGCGTCAGCGGGACCAGGGCGCTGACGGCCGATGTCCGGCTCGTCACCTCGAGCGACCGCGACCTCGAGGCCGAGGTCCGCGAGGGCCGCTTCCGCGAGGACCTCTATTACCGCCTCAACGTCCTGACGCTGCGCACGCCCTCGCTGCGTGAGCGCAACGACGACATCTCGCTGCTCGCGACCCACTTTCTCCACAAGTACACCGAGCAGCACAACAAGGCGCTGTCGGGCTTCAGCGAGCGCGCGCTCGGCGTGCTCCGCGACTTCGACTGGCCCGGCAACATCCGCCAGCTCGAGCACTGCGTCGAGCGTGCGGTGGTCATGGCCCGCGGCGCGGAGATCGAGCCGCGCGACCTGCCCCGCGAGCTCATGAGCAAGATGCGAGGCGACGACAGCCTGCCGTCGATCCCCGGCGCGACGCTGCGCGAGCTCGAGCGCTACGCGATCCTCCGCACGCTCGAGCACGTCGGCGGCAGCACGAGCAAGGCCGCCAAGATGCTCGGCATCTCGCCGCGCAAGATCCAGTACCGGCTCAACGAGTACCGCTCGGTGCCCCACTCGACGGCGGCGACCGTCGTCCGCGGCTCGGCGCGCCGCAGCAGCAAGTCGGCGTCGATGTCGAGCAAACGCTAGGAGACCGAGGTCCTCGGGGCGCGCCGCGCCGGCGTCATGTCCGCACGCGCAGGTCTGCGCCTGCGCACGAATTCGCGCGGCATGGGAGCAATTCCACACGAAGAGCGCGTGACGGCCGTGGGTGATCCCGCTAGCGTTCGCCCGGGCGTCGCCCCCCTACGAGCATGTCCTGGCTTCCGAACCCTTCGATGTGGGCCCGCGCGCTCACGACGGTCCCGCGCCTCTCCCGCGAGGAGTGGGACGAGCTCGATCCGCTCGCGCGCTGGTTGATCGCGACGCGCTCCGCCGTGTTCGTGATGACCGCGATCTCGTGCGGCGTCGGCGGGCTGCTGGCGCTGCGCGACGGCATGTTCGACAGCACCAGCTTCGCGCTGTGCCTGGTCGGCCTCGTGTTCGCGCACGCGACCAACAACCTCATCAACGACCTCACCGACCACCTCAAGGGCGTCGACAAGGACAACTACTTCCGCGCGCGCTACGGGCCGCAGCCGCTCGAGCACGGCCTGCTCTCGATGCGCCAGATGGCGCTCTACATCTTCCTGACCGGCGCCGTCGCGGTGTTCGCCGGGCTCCTGCTCGTCGCCATGACCGGCGCGCTGACGCTGTCGCTGTTCGTCGCCGGCGCGCTGTTCGTGCTCTTCTACACGTGGCCGCTGAAGTACTACGGGCTCGGCGAGCCGGCCGTGATCGCGGTCTGGGGCCCGCTGATGATCGGCGGCACGTACCACGTCGTCTCCGGCGGCGCGTGGAGCTGGGACGTGGTGCTCATCAGCCTCGTCTACGCGCTCGGGCCGACGACCGTGCTGTTCGGCAAGCACACCGACAAGCTCGAGCAGGACGAGGCTCGCAACATCCGCACGCTGCCGGTGCTGCTCGGCGAGGCCCGCTCGCGCGCCGCCAACATCGTGATGTGGTGGGCGCAGTACGTCGGCGTCGCGCTGCTCGTGTGGACCGGCGCGCTCGGCTGGCCGCTCATGCTCGTGCTGCTCTCGCTGCGCAGCTTTGTGCGCGCGACCGAGGCCTACCAGTCGAGGCGCCCGCGCGAGCGCCCCGAGGCGTTCCCGGAGAGCGCCTGGCCGCTGTACCTGTCGGCCTACGCGTTCGTGCACAACCGCAAGTTCTCGAGCCTGTTCCTCGCGGGCCTCGTGCTCGACGTGCTGCTGCGCCGCTGGCTCGCCGGCTGAGCGGGTCGCCGCAGCGACAGCGCGTGTCACGGGCGCGGGCGAGTGCCAAGCTCTCGCGATGCACGCGAGTCGGCCGCGCTCCGCCCTGTCGTCCCCGCTCCCCCGCCCCCGCGCCGCCCGCCGGCTGAGCTGCGCGCTGCTCATCGCGCTCGCTATGTCGCTGGGCGCGTGCACCTCGTTCTCGCCGCCGCTGCAGAGCACCCACCACGGCGCCCCCGAACGCCTGCGCGAGGGCGACCTCGAGCTGCAGGGCGCCGTCTCCGGCTTCGCCTCCGACGGCGGCTCGGCGCCGGAGTACGGCCAGGGGCGCGTCGGCTACGGCGTGCGCGACTGGGTCGCGGTCGAGGGCGGCGGCACCTTCGCGCGCGACCTCTGGGCCATGGCCTACGCCGGCCCGCGCGTGACGCTGTCCCCCAACCGCGACGAGCCGATCCACGCGGCCGCGGACGTCGAGCTCGGCCTCGGCCTCGGGGCGGGCGGCGCGATCGCGGCCCCGCCCGAGGGCGAGCAGCCCAGCGACCCGCGCCCGTGGAACCAGCGCCTGGCCTTCGGCGCCTACACGGGCCTCGGCGCCGGCCTGCACATCCACTGGTTCTCGGTGTTCGCGCGCGTCCGCCTGCAGGGCTCTCGCGCCGACGGGCTGCCGGCGTCGTTCTGGAGCTCCGGCGTCGGCGGCATGCAATTCCGGATCAAGCACACCGTCGATCTGTTCATGGCCGCCGGCTACTTCAACCTCGCCACGCGGGACTACGCCCAGTACGCGGGGCTGTACGAGTTCGGCGTCGCCGTCCACTTCGACGTGCGATCGCTCGTCCGCAAGCGCGCGCAGCGACGGGCGACACGCGCAGGGTCGACTAGGAGTTCTCGTGTGGGGCCGCAGGCTCGAGCGCTCGCTGAATCCGCAGGGCGCGAGCGTCCGAGCCGTGGCTGAGCGAGGTCCCGACGCCCGCGCGCACGAAGGGTCGCCAGCTCCTGGACCCGCCGAGCGCGAGCGCGAGCGAGAGCGCGGCCATCACGGCGAGGATCATCGCCGGCACCCACGCGCGCGCGGGCTCGGGCTCGCCTGGCTCGCCTGGCTCGCCTGGCTCAACGTACATCTGTACGACGAGGCGCAGGCCTCGGGCCGCGACCGCGACGCCGCCGATCAGCGCGGCCACGACGAGCGCGCGCACCATCGCGTTGCTGTCGACGAGGCCGGCGAGCACGAGCGCCGCGCGGCCGGCGAAGCCGCCGGTGAACGGCGCGCCGATCCAGGACAGCAGACAGATCACCATGCCGGCCGCGAGCCACGGGCGCGATTGGCCGAGCCCGCGCAGCGACCCCCCCGCGCGCTCGATGAACACGAGGCCAGCCCACACGCCCAGGCTGGCGACCGCGCTGGCGACCGCGAGCAGCAGCACCCCGATCATCGCCCGGTCGCCGCTCATCATGCCCCACTCGTAGCTGATGCCGACCTGCAGGCCGCCGGGGCGGAGCCCGGCGTGGGCGTAGAAGTCGCCCGCGGCGATCAAGCCGACGACGATCCAGCCCGCGTGATACAGGCTGCTCCACGCCATGAAGCGCCGCAGCGTCGGCGCGTCGGCGCCGGCGGGGCGCAGGGCGCCGAGCGCCCCGATCACGAGGGTGAACAGCGCGAGCGTGCCGAGCGGGACGGTCCAGCCGTAAGGCGCGTAGACCAGGCGCGCCGTGTTGAGCGCGCCGGGCAGCACGCGCACGAGCGCGGCGACCCCGGCCAGGCGGATGACCGTGTCGCAGAACGCGACGCAGGAGAGCGGCGCCGCGGAATAGACCCGCGGCAGCCCGCGGTGCAGGAAGACGACGCCGAGCCGCGTCATGAGGCCCGTGAGCGTGAGGAGCAGCCCGGGGATGTACAGCGCGGCCGGGGCCGTGCCCTTGACCGCGGCGTCGCGCAGGTGGGCGACGCCCTGGTCGCCGATCGGCAGCTGCGGCAGCTGCAGGATCTCGACGGCCTTCTGGACCGTGCCGGAGGCCCAGCCGGTGAACAGCGCGCCGAGCTTGGCGCCGAGGCGCATGAGGTCGAGCGTCGACGTCGCGCCGTACAGCAGCGCCAGGCCCATGAGCAGGATCGCCGCCGAGACGCCGTGCAGGAGCAGCCAGCGCGCGTCGGGGCGGATGTCCTCGTGGTCATCCCCCGCGCCGATCATCGGGACGACCGCGAGCCCGGCCAGCTCGAGGCCGAGGACCAGGGTGATGAGGTCGACGGCGTGAACCGCCAGCATCGCGCCGACGGTCGCCAGCATCATCAGCGCCGCCCGTCCCGAGCGCTGAGCGCCCGCGGACAGCGCGAGCGAACCGGTCATGCAGACGACGAGCACGAGGTCGAACAACGCCGACAGCGGATCGACGACGAATTGATCGCCGAGCACGAGCAGCCCCTGGTCGGGGACGCCGACGACGAACTGCACGAGCGCCGCGAGCACGGCGAGCGCCGCGAGCCCCGCGATCACAGGTCCCGCGCTCCGTCCTCGCAGCGCGCCGAGAAGCACCGCGCCGAGCGTCAGGACGGCCGCGGGCGCCAACGCCAGGACCGACGCGCTCACGCGCCATCCTCCCTACGGGCCGCGCGGGTGCGCTCGTACACCGTCCGGATCGCGGCGTCACACTCCGGCGGCGCCGCGTCGAGCGTCCGCGCGCGCTCGGCCGGCCCGAGCACCAGGGTCACGCATCGGCCGCGAAACAGGGCGTCAGCGCGGGCGCGGGCGGTGGCCACCGCCGGCCCGGTGATCAGGCCCGGCAGGACGCCGATGGCCAGCGACGTGGCCGCGAGCGCGGCGACCACGACCACGACCGCGCCGCGCGGCTCGTCCGACTCGTCGCCCGCGGGTGAGGCGAGCACGCGGGCGATCGCGCAGGCGTGCAGGACCAGGACGACGACGAGCAGCGCGGCGATCCACGCCGCGCTGGGCAGGCTCACGCGCGCGAACCGGGCGGTGCCGATGAGCACGAGCGCCGCGCCGACCAACGCCGCGAGCCCGGGGACGCCGAGCAGCGACGCGGCGGCGGCCGGGCCCAGCGCGCGCTCGCTACGATCCGCGAGCGCGGCCGCGGCCGCGAGCCCGTGCCCGAGCGCGAGCATAAAGGCGCCGACGATGCCCTCGAGCGAGCCGCCGAGCACCCCGACGAGCGCGACGCCGGCGGGCACCGGCGCGGTCCGGGCGAGCAGGTCGCGGACGTCCTGGGCGTGCAAGCCCGCGCCCGCCCCGACGAGCGCGCCGAACGTCCCGAGCGCCGCGAGCCAGCCCGCGAACTCAAACCACGCCGAGCCCGCGAACCGGCTGCCCAGCGCGAGCAGCAGCGACAGCCCCAGCCAGCGCAGCGGGCCCAGCATCACGATCGCCAGCGAGCGCGGCGCGTGCACGACGCCGTCGCGGATCCACCCGTGCAGCGGCCACGCGCCGAGCAGCGTCAACGAGCCGAGCGCGAGCGCGACCAGGACGGCGCGCTCGCTGAAAAGCCCGGGCTGCACCGAGAGCGACGCGAGCTCGAGCGTCCAGCGCCCCGCGCTCGCGTTGAAGCGCTCGACCGCCGCGAGCGCGGCGGCGCCGGCGATCGCGAGGCCCGCGAGGCTGAGCGCGGCGAACGTCCAGATCGCCAGGTTCTGCGAGCCCTGATCCTCGCGCGCCGTCGCCACGACGAACGCGACGGGCAGCACCAGCAGGCTCGTGGCCAGCGTCACGAGGTCCCCGGCGACCCAGACCGCGACCGCGACGCCGGTGACGACGAGCGCGCCCGCCAGCTCGCGTCGCGACTCCGCCACCGCGCCCACCGTCGCCGTCGCCGCCGCCGCCAGCAGCAGCCCGAGTCGCGACAGGCCGTCGAGCGCGAAGGTTGGCGTGAGGACTAGGCCGGCGTCCTCCCCGAGCGGCGGCCCCTCGAGCGACGCGAAGCCGACCGCGACCGCGAGCAGCGCTCCGACCGCGACCGCGAGCGCGCGCGCGACCGTGATCGGGGCGCGCGCGGACAGCAGCCCGAGGCCGCACAGCGCCGCCGGAATCCAGCCGAGGCCGAGCCCCGGGAGCAATTCTCGCACGATCAGCCCGCTGGCGATCACGGCGCACCTCCGCTCGCGTCACCCGAGGCGTCGGGCGCGGGCTCGGCGGGGCGCCGCTCCATCGACCGCGGGCGGACGATCTTCGGCGACAGCCCCCCGAGGTCGACCGGGTACGCGCGACTCGGTCCGACCGTCGACACGGCCGGGTTCATGAACACGTGAGCCAGCACCGCGGCCGCGGCGAGCACCAGCACCAGCGCGCCGTGGGCCAGCGAGCGCTCGTGCAGGCGCGAGACCGCAGCGCCCGCGCCCGCGAGCGCGCGCACGACCACGCGATCGAGCGGGTGACCGGCGACCGCGAGCGTCCGCGTCACGCGATCGCGCAGCTGCGGGCATGGTGACCGAAGAGACAGATCGGGCGCGCGCGGGCGCCAGCGGGCGCCGAGCGCCGCGCCCGCGAGCGCGACGACCCAGCACAGCGCGAGGCTCATGAGCGCGACCTGGGCGACGCGCTCGGCCTGTCCCATGATCCAGGGCATCAGGCCGCTCGCGTAGATCCCCGGGTAGCTCGTGCTCACCGCCGTCAGCCCGCGCGCCCAGACCGACACGATCGGCGCGGGCCCGACGATCCCCGGGATCGCCAGGGCCGCGGCGGCGACCGACACGAGCGCCAGCCCCCCGCCGAGGCCGCGCCGCGTCGCCTGCAGCGACGCCTCCCCGGCGACCGCCGGCAGCGGACGCGCGAGCGCCAGCGACACGCCCAGCACCCCCACGAGCACGGCCGCGCCGGCGATGACGTTGAGCCACAGGCCGTAGGGGGTGATCTGAGTGATACACGCCGTGAGCGCCGCCGCGACGCCGAGCAGCGAGACCCCCGGGAGCACGCCCGCGAACAGCCAGCGGACGAGCCGCGTCCACCGGACCGGGGCCGCGCTCGCCAGCATGTGCAGCGAGGTCGAGGCCAGCGCGCCGGCGATCGCGAGCAGGACCACGGCGACCCACGCGCCGACACCCGCCGCCACGCACACGAGCCCGGCGTTCACCTCGACCACGATCGTGTCGGGCCCGCGCTCCCGCACCACCGCGCGCAGCACGAGCGCGCCGCCGACCACGATCAGCGCCGCGCGAACCCAGGGCGCCAGCCCGATCACGGCGTTGAAGCGCAGCAGCGTCAGGGCCCCCAGCGACAGCATCATCGGGCGCGCCCCCGCGGCGCTCGCGTGCATCCGCAGCCCGGCCGCGAGCGCGAGCCCGCCGGCCGCGACCGCGCCGATCGAGAGCCCGGGATCCGCGAGGCCGGTGCCGTAGCTCGCGATCACGAAGCGCGCGTCCTCGCCGAGCACGCACGCGCGCTCGATCAGCGTCCACGCGAAGTTGCCGGTGGCCATGAGCACCGCGAGCAGCCCGATCCACAGCGCGCCGTCGGCCCACGCCGTCTGCGTCCACCCCCGACCGCGCGCGCCCGAGCGCGCCGCGCCGACCCCCGCGATCTGCCACCCGATCGCGAGCGTGAGCGCCGAGTCGGCGAGCGCGGCCAGGATCACGCCGCCGACCACCAGCGCCGCGTTCGACACGACCTGATGATCGTCCGCGCGCTCACGCGCCACGGCGAGCAGGCTTCGCGACAGCCCCCAGACCACGGCGAGCGCCGCGAACACGAGGCCGATCGGCTCGCGCGTGACCTCGAGATCGAGCGTCGTCGCCTTGCCGATCTCGAGCCACACGCCGCCCGTCCACCCGAGCAGCGACGCGACCGGCCGCTCCGCGAGCTGCTCGCCCGCCGAGGCCCCGAGCCACAGCGCGACGAGCATGAGCCCAAGGCTGACGACGCGCGTCAGCGCCGTCGTCACGCGCGCGGCCCCGAGCTGACGCGCCGCCCACGGGCCCAGGAGACCGCCGAGCGCCCCGAGCACGATCGGGATCGCGGTCAGGCCGATCAGGCTGGTCTCGTACTCCGGCATGGACAGTGCTCAGCTCGCGCGCGACGGGAGCGCGTCCGCGTCACGATCCGCGCGCGCGCGCGCGATGAGAACCACGAGCCCCGCGCCGACGATCGCGTGGGCCGCCGCGATCACGCCCACGGCCAGCGCGTAGGACTGCCCCGCGTGCTCCCCCCACGCCCGCGCGAAGATCGAGAACGTCAGGTGCACGCCGCACAGCATGATCTCCACGGCGATCAACCGCGCCAGCAGCCCGCCGCCTCGTCGCGTCGCGCCCACGAGCCCGATCGCGAACAGGCCGAAGGCGAGGTACAGAAAGTGGGGGATCGGCACCATGGCGCGACGAGCATGCTGCTTATCGCTGGCCGGACGTCCGCGCAAGTCCCCACGAGCCGCGGCTGTCAGGTCAGGACGCCGATCGCGTCCGCGCGTCGAGGGCCACGAGCGCCGCGAGGATCGCCCCGAGGACGAGCAGCGGCGCCGCGATCACGAGCGCCGCCCCCTCCTGCGCGAGCGAGACGCCGACCGCGGCCGGGCTGCCGAACTCGGCGCCCGCGGGCAGCGGTCGCCCGAACCACACGAACTGTCGGGCGATCGTGCCGATGAGCACGTAGACGATCAGCAGCGCGGCCAGCAGCGGGCTGATCCAGCGGGTCCACCCGCCGCCGTCGGTCTCGAGCTCCGCGCCCGCGACCGAGCGCAGCGCCGCCGCCCCCACCACCGCGATCGCGATCACCGCCGCGACGCCCGTGACCAGCGCGTGCAGCATGCTGGCCTCGACCGCCGCGACACAGAGCGCGCCCACGGTCAGCGCGCGGATCGCCAGCGCGTGGCGACCGGGCCGCGACGCGCCGACGATCGCGAGCGCCGCCGCCCCGAGGGCCACCGCGGTCAGCACGAAGAACGCGACGAGCTCGGCCCCCACGGTCTCCTGCGCGTGACTAGACCGTCGCGTCCTCGAGCTCGAGGACCATGCTCGTGGTGTCCTCGCGCTTGAGCGCCCGGCGGAAGTTCGTGCTCACCCGCAGCGTCGCCGGCACCGACGCCATCGGGATCGGCCGGAAGCCGAGGTGGTTGGCGAAGAAGTCGGCCGCCGCCTCGGTCAGCAGGAACACGCGTCGGGCCCCGAGCGAGCGCGCCCAGCGGACCACGCTGCCCGCGAGCACCCAGCCCAGGCCCTCGCCGCGGCGCTCGGGCGCGACCACGAGGCTGAACAGCAGCGAGTCATCTTCGAAGGTCTGCAGGCTGACGCAGCCGACGATCGTGTCGTCGCCCTCGCGGATCACCAGCGTGTCGGTGCACTCGCGATCCTCGACCTCGGCCAGCCCGCAGCGCGAGCACAGGGCGTTGACCGCCTGCATGTCGTCATCGCTCGCGAACCGCACCGCGTCGCCGAGCGCGCCGAGCAGGCGCTCGACCAGGCCGTCGAACGAGCCGCAGGTCAACACCACCACCGTGTCCCCCGAGGCCGCCTGCTGCACCACGGACTGCGTCAGCTGCTCGACCGACGGATAGGAGGACGCCGCGACGCCGCGGCTCGTGATCGCGCGGGCCAGCTGCGACGGATCGAGCCGCTGCTCGTGCGGGATCGAGTCTGGGCGGTACAGCGGCCCGATGTACACGCGCGTCGCTGCGGCGAAGCTCTGCGCGTACTCCTCGGCGAACACGCGCCGTCGCGAGCTCGCGCTGCGCGGCTCGAAGCACACGTGCATGCCCGCCTGCGGGTAGCGCTTGCGCAGCGCCTTGAGCGTGACGCGGACCGCGGTCGGGTGATGGGCGAAGTCGGTGATGACGCGGACGCCCTGGGCGACGCCCACGAGCTCCTGACGTCGTCGGACCCCGCGAAAGCGCCGGACCGCCCGGCGCAGCGCCTCGACGTCGCAGCCCTCGCGGCGGGCGACGATCAGCGCGGCGAGGATGTTGCCGACGTTGTAGCTGCCGACCAGCAGCGTCGTGAACTCGCCGAGGCTCTGCCCGCGCTCGATCACCTCGAAGCGGGTGCGCCGCTCGGGCCCCTGTCCCTGTGACTTGAGCACGCGGGCCTCGTAGGCCGCGCCCCCCGAGGCCTCGCGCGACGAGCGGAGCGAGATCACCCGGTAGTCGATCACCTGGCAGCGCGCCGAGCTCTCCGCGACCTCGACCGCGCGCGGATCGTCGGCGTTCACGATCAGCTCGCCGCCCTCGGGGATCAGCGCGACGAACTTCTCGAACGCGCGCCGCACCGCGTCGAGGTCCGCGAAGATGTCCGCGTGATCGAACTCGACGTTCGTCACGATCGCGCGCTGCGGGCGGTAGTGCAGGAACTTCGACTCCTTGTCGAAGAACGCGGTGTCGTACTCGTCGCCCTCGATCACGAAGGCCTCGCCCGCGCCGAGGTGCGCGCTGCGGCCGAGGTTCAGCGGCACCGCGCCGATCAGGTACGACGGGTCCTTGCCCGCGCAGCGCAGCAGCCACGACAGCAGCGCGGCGGTCGTCGACTTGCCGTGCGTGCCGGCGACGACGAGCGAGCGGCGCCCCTCGAGCACGAGCTCGCGCAGCGTCGCCGGGAAGCTCTCGAGCGGCAGCCCGCGCTCGCGCGCCGCGGCCACCTCGACATGGTCTTTACTACATATGTTGCCGACGACGACGCGGTCGGGACCCCAGCTGAGGTTCTCCGCGCTGTAGCCCTCGAGCACCGGGATCTCGGCCGTAGCGAGCTGGGTCGACATCGGGGGGTACAGCGGGTTGTCGGACCCGCGCACCTCGTGCCCGCGCTGCTTGAGCAGCTCGGCGAGCGCCCCCATACCGGTCCCGCCGACACCGATGAGATGAACCTTCAAGGGCGGCAAGGATGGCGCCGCGCCCCATGGCGGTCAAGCGCCGCGAACGAAACCACCAGCACGCGCGCGCGCAGGCGTATGCACACCGCGCGACGGCGCGAACGCGATCGTCGGATGACGCTCGCGAGCGCCGCCCGCGATCGCGATCGCGTGCGCCCGCGTCCCGCTCACCCCGCGCGAGCAGCCAGCCATCCACGCGCAACACGCCACCGCGTCCAACGCGTCGCCCGAGCGTCGCCGCCACGTCCCCTACTCCCCTGGCGCGACTCGAGCGTCCCGCCGCGGCGATCGCCGCGATGAAACAACGCGTCGCCGTGACGCGTCGAAGCGTCGCGGGAGCTCGACGCTCGCGACGCGCTCGCGTCGCGACGCGGCCTCGCGGCAGGTGTGTTCGCGATCGCGCGCACCGGCTGGCCGGGCGAACGCGCGCGCGCTGCTGCGCCGCTCGTTCTGCGTGGGCGCGCGCTCCGTCGTGCTATGAATCGCAAGGGACCGCGATCTCGGCCATGACCAACGACTCGGAAGAATCCGGCGCGGAGCGGCGCAAGTACCGGCGCGCCAACGTCCACGTCGAGCTCCGCCTGCTCGCGCCTGAGCAGCACGTCATGCTGCTCTCGCACACGATCGACCTCTCGCGCCGCGGCGCGTTTATCCGCTCGAACAAGCCGCTGCCGATCGGCAGCCGCGTCATGCTCTCGATCGATCGCGGCGCGCAGCGTGACCCGCTCCAGCTCGAGGCCACGGTCGTGCGCGTGGGCTACCTGCAGGAGGGCCGGTACCCCGGGATCGCGCTCAACTTCACGGACATCACCGAGCGCGAAGAGGCGAAGCTCGAGGAGCTCATCGACGACTCCGCGTGATCCCGCACACACCTCCGCCGCCGCGACGCTGCGTCGTCGCACGAGCCGCGACCTGGTGTACCTTCGCCCCGGTGGCCTCGCGCAAGTCCAACACACGATCGCCCAAGGGCAAGGGCCGCAGCGGCGGCGGCGGCTCTAGCTCCAAGGGCGGCGGCCTGACCCTCGACTTCGCCTCGAAGCTCGCCGCCGCCGGGCTCGTCAGCAAGGACGAGGCCGAGGCGGCCGCCGCTCAAAAGCGGGCCCAAAAGCCAGCCGAGAGACCGACCCAGGCGCCGGCGTCGCCGCGCCCGGCCGCGAGCAAGCCCGCGGGTCCCGGCGGGCTCGCCGGTGACATCGAGCGACTCAAGCGCGCGGGCAAGGCCGAGCGCTACGAGACGGTGCGGCAGTGGGTCACGCGACGTCGTCTCGACGCGGCCAGCCCGATCCCGGGTGAGCACAGCGAGCCGTTTCACTTCACGACCGCGCAGGGGCAGCTCGCGCGCCTGTACCTCGAGGCGGACGCGCGCGGCCAGGTCATCGACGGCCAGGCCGGGATCATCGCGTACATGTCCAACCACGGGATCGCGCACGCCGTGCTCCCGCGCGACCTGGCCGAGGCGATCTACCAGGTCATCCCGCTCTGGCTGCGCGTCCTCAAGGATCACCCCGGCGCGGGCAAGTACGAGGAGAAGCCCGAGGCCACGGACGCACCGGGCGACCCCTGACGACCTCCCTCATCAGCGCGATCCGTGCGTTCGACGAGACGTGTTGGATGCGCTTGTTTTCGGCCCCGCTGCGACCTGCGGCGCCGTGCGCCGTGCGCCGCGGCAAGCCCGCGGGACGGTCGATTTTTACCGTTCAGACCTGGTCACGCAGGGGTCGCCGTGATAAAGGTTCGCCCCTGCTCTACCGTCTCCCAAACGGTACCTACGGCGAACATAGCTCAGTCGGTTAGAGCGCTCGGTTGTGGTCCGAGAGGTCGTGGGTTCGAATCCCATTGTTCGCCCAGGCGGCCCGTCTATCCCAGTGATGGCGGGCCGCCGTCGCGAGCGCAGCCTGCGGACGTCACGGCATCGCCGAGGCGGGTTCGGTAGTATCGTCAGCGGCGCCCGCCCGTGAACCAGCGCACGTCATTCGCCCCGTCGCTCGCCGCCGTTCTGCTGGCCGCCGGCGCCCTCCAGCTGCTCGCGATCACGTGGCTGGGCACGCACAGCCGCGCGCGCGTCGAGTACGTCGCGCGCGTCGGCCCGCTCGCCTACTTGTTCGGCGGCGCGGTCCTCTCGCTGCTCGCGTTCTTCGCCTGGAAGCAGCGACACAAGCCGAAGCACGCGCTGTTCATCCTCGTCGGCGGGCTCATCGTCACGGGCCTCGCGCTGCGCGGCAAGATCAACCGCATCGGCGTCGTCTATCACGCCGAGTTCGTCCTTCATCACTTCCTCGCGCTGCTCAGCGCGGCCGCCTGCGTCGCGGTGCCGTGGAGCTGGCTGCAGCGCGACCGCGCCGGCGCGGGGCCGCGCGCGCGCGGCCTGGTCCCGCTCGCGCTCGCGGGCGTCGCCGGCGTCTCGCTGCTCTCGCTGCACCTCTGCGACGCGGTCGGCCTTCAGCACGCGGCGCTCCGCGTCGTGCGCGTCGTCGGAGCTGCGGCCGCGTTCGCCTCCTGGCTCACCGGGCTCGCGCTCTACTGGCGCCAGCTCGCGCCGCGGCTGCGCGCGCTCGCGCTGGCCCTGGCCGGCGTCGTGGTCGTCCGCCTCGCGCTCGCCGGCCCGCAGAGCCTGCTCGGCGCGACGGTCGACGGCCACTACGCGCTGCCGATGATCGGCCTCCTGGTCTCCGCGAGCGCGGCCGCGCTGCTCCTGCTGCGCCCCGGCACGACCGTGCTCCCCAAGCTGATCGCGGCCGTGTTCTCGGCCTCGATCACGACCATCCTCGCCAAGGAGTACTTCGGGCGCTTCGGCGAGATCGAGAGCGACCTCGGCGGCCTCGCGCGCTCGCTCGTCGGCTTCCAGCTGCCCTACCCCGACTACGTGCCGCTCTGGCTCGGCGCCCTCGCGGCGCTCGCGTTCTTCGCCCTCATCGCCAGCGTCGTCAACGCGATCCTCTCCGAGACGCAGCGGCTCGTCGGGCTCGCGCTCGGGCTCGTGCTCGTCACGGGCTTCGGCCTGCGCGAGCCGCAGCTCGTGCTCATGCACGCCGCCGCGTTCTGGCTGCTGCTCGAGGCGCTCTCGAGCGCGCGCGCCGAGCCGACGACCGCGCTGCGGCGCGCTCCCCCGGCGCCGCTGCAGCGCACCGCCGCCGCGCTCGCGCAGCGCCTCGGGCTCGGCGCCAAGGGCCTCGTCACCCTCGAGCAGGAGCGCGGCACCCTCGTCGCGGTCCGGGGGTCGCTGCACGGCGCGCGCGACATCCCGCTCGACCTGCGCGCGCGCGGCTCGGACGAGCTGGGCTGGGACGTGCGGGTCGAGCTCGGCGTCGTCGGGCGCGAGCGGCCGCGGCTCGAGCTGCGCCCGGACCCCCGCGTCGAGCCCGGGCAGCACAGCCCGCTGATCACCACCCGCCACCGCGTCGTGGGCGACACCCGCACCCTCGAGATCTACGACGAGGGGCTGTTCGACGCGCTCGCGCGCTTCCCCGATCACCGCGCGCGCTTCTGGGACGCCGGCGTGAGCGTCGAGCTCGGCCGCGACCTCGCGGCGCTCGACCCCGACGCGCTCGAGGAGCTGATCACCCAGCTCGCGCGCGCCTGCTGACGCTCACTCGCCCGGGAGGCGGTACGGGCGCTCGCGGAACCACAGGTTCACGGCCCACTTCTCGCCGCGGATCACCGGCAGCCCCGCGTGCAGCGTGTCGGGGTGCACGTAGGTCG
This sequence comes from Myxococcales bacterium, assembly GCA_020633295.1. Classification (GTDB taxonomy): domain Bacteria; phylum Myxococcota_A; class Polyangia; order Nannocystales; family Nannocystaceae; genus JACKDW01. The sequence goes on from JACKDW010000004.1 coordinate 583,959, forward strand.
TGCCCTGGTGGCAGTTGTGAAACAGCAGCATCGTGCGCTTGCGCGGCACGACCGCCATCCCGAGCCGCGGGAAGCCGGTGCAGCCGCCCTCCTCGACGTCGGAGAGGTAGATCAGCGTCGTCACGAGCCGCTGCCCGCCGCGCGAGCAGCATCGCCGGCCGCGCTCGCTCCCGAGGTTGTAGGCGTCGAAGTGATGCCGGTACTCCTGGCCCGGGCTGTAGCGGATCACCTGCATCGACTCGGCGTTCTCGGCGGGCAGCCCGACCAGCGCCGCGACGCGCTCGGTGATCGCGGTGGTGACGTCGTCGGTGTCGTGCGGCAGCCAGGTCAGCTCGTTGCTCCGCCCCTGGCTCTGGACCCCGCCGTTGACGCCGCTGACCTGCCCGCGCTGCAGGTGCGGGCGCGCGATCTCGGTGATGTGCCGGCACTCGTCGTCGGTGACGAAGTCGTCGAACGCGTAGACGATCGGGTCCTCACACAGGCGCGTCCCGCCCGCGTACGCCGTGCGCAGCGACATGCCACGGTATGTACCACGGGACAGGCGACGCATCGACCGGCGCGCGGCCGGCGTGCGAACTTGAGCGCGTGTTATGTCCTTTGGGACGTGTTCGCGCGGCGCTCAGAAGCGCACGCGCATCGTGACGGACGCGTTCCAAAAGCCAGGTAGCCCGGACGAGATCGACGAGCCCGCCTCGGCGGTCGCCTCGTCGATGAGGCTCATGGGGCTGTACGTCGAGAGATCCGGGTGATCGATTACGGACAGGAAATAATGCGTGAACACGTAGCGAAATTCCGCGCCGATCATCAGGTGCTTGATGGGGTAGAAACCGAGCCCGCCGGCCGCCGGCAGCGCGATCCCGTGGAAGTCGAGCGCGACGTCGCCGAGCTCGGTCTGGTAGCGGTTGCCCCACATGCGCCACTGCGCGCCGGTGCCGAGGTAGAACGAGCCGCGGCCGTAGCGGATGAAGTGCACGCGCACGAGCGGACCTGCGCCCGCGGTCTTCATCGTCGTCGCGCCGTTGATCACGAGCTCCGAGAAGTCGACCTGCTTCGCGCCGGTGCCGTCGCCGCCCGCGTAGCTGCGCAGCTCCGCGTTGACCACGTCTTCGAAGGTCGCGGGGTTGACCCCGTAGAGCTCGAACACGTTGCGGCCGCTGAGGTCGCCCGGGTTGAGCCGGCCCCACGAGCCCTCGACGCCGACGTCGACGATGCCCGCGATGTTGCCCCCGAGGTAGAAGCCGACGTCGACGCCGGGCGAGACCGCGTGGCCGCTCGAGCCGCGACAGTGCGGGCCGAAGCAGCCCGTCGCGCCGAGCCGCGGCTCGAGGAAGAAGCCGCTGTGGATCCAATCCTTGCGATCGTAGGTCGAGACCGAGTCCTTCACGCCGGCGCCGCGCACCACCTCCCGCGAGTCCGTCGCCTCCTCGCGCGCGGCCGCCTCGCGCCGCCCCTCCGAGGTCGCGGCCAGCAGCTCGTCGACCGTGATCGGCTCCTCCTCGATGTCGCTGAGGTCGTCGTCGCCCGCGTCGTCCTCGCCCGCGACGCTCGCGGCCTCCGCGTCGTCCGCGGGCGCGGGCGCGACGGGCTCCTCGGGCTCCTCGCGCGGCCCCTCGGCGACGGTCGACGCGTCGTCGAGCGCGCCGTCGTCGTCCTCGACGCTGGGGAGCGCGTCGTCCGGCGTGACCGAGCTGCCTCCTTCGCCACCTCCGACGTCCTCGGCGACGTCGCGCCCTTCGACACCCCCCGGGGGATCGGGGACCGTCGCCGAGGGGCCGCCCTCGGGAGGCGCCGGCGCGTCGCCCTCCTGCGGCGCGTCCTTGACGATGACGTCGTCGTCGATGCCGTCGAGCGGCGCGAGCTCCTCGTCGGCGCGCGCCGACGAGGCCGCGCCCAGCGAGAGCGCCAGCGCCACCCCGACCGCGACGCCGCGGGCGCGATGCCCCCCGGCCCACGCGGGCGAGCCCCACCTACACCCGTATCGCTCGCGCTCGTCGCCTGACATGACGCAGCTCCCCCCGCGCTGATCACGGATCAGCGCCGACAACAGTTGGTTCCCGCGACCAACAAAAACATTACAGACGAAGCCTAAAATTCAACACACGCGACAGGACCCTTCAAACATGCGTGTAAATACAGCTGTAAGTCGCGGCACATGCACGCGTCTGCGCGCCCACGCGACGCGCCGCCGCGCGGGTCCGTGATACGCGCCCGCGCTCGCGCGATCCCGCGCCCCCGCCGATCCGCAGCGCGAGCGATCGGCCGGATCGCGCGCGCGACGAGGCCCAATTCGCCGGCCCCCGGCGTTGCGGGCGACCGCGTCAACGTGGCAGTGTACGGAGCACGCGCCCCCACACTGGAGACACCAGATCGATGAACGCTCGTACGCTGACCCTCGCCCTCGTCACCTCGCTCCTGCTGCCGCTCGCGTCCGCGTGCGACAACAGCGAGGAGGAGGCCAAGAAAGCAGCCGAGGCCCAGGCCGCCGCGGACAAGAAGAAGGCCGAGGAGGAGGCCCTGGCCGCGCGCAAGAAGGCCCGCGAGGACGCGAAGAAGGCGGAGCAAGAGGCCGCCGACAAGAAGGCCGCCGACATCGACGCGCTCTGCGTTCTCCCGGAAAAACTCCCGAAGAACCTCGAGAAGGCCTGCGAGGAGGCCGGCGCCGCCTACGACAAGTTCATGGAGCGGGTCTACGGCGACAACGAGGAGGTCATGGGCAAGTGGAAGGAGGGCAAGAGCACGCAGCTGCAGCTGATGGCCACCACGTGCAAGAAGACCGGCAGCGTCGAGGCGGCCGCCTGCCAGATCAGCGCGCTGACCAACGCGCCTCCTGAGCTGAAGAAGTCGGTCTCCGACTTCGCGACGCGCTGCGCCGAGAAGTTCCCCAAGAACGACGAAGGCTGAGCTTCGCTCGCCCCGTCACCGCGCGAGCGCGCACGCGACCGGCGTGCGCGCTCGTCTCGCGATCGCGTCCGAGGGACTCGTCGAAGCGTACGGCGCGGGACGACGCGCGGGCCCTCGCTACGTCAGCGCTCGCCGTCGGTGACGCCCTGGCGCGCCTGCGGTGTGAGACGGCGAAGCGCGGCTGCTAGCCCTTGAAGAACCGCAGCATGCTCTCGAACCAGCCGGGCTTGCCGGTGAGCTGCTCGAGCTCGCCGTCGTCGAGATACACGCCGCCGCACGCGAAGCACTTGTCGACCTGCACGCCGCGGAACTGCACCTCGGTGAGCGCGGAGCCACACTTCGGGCAGTGCATGTAGTGCAGGTCCCTCAGCCGCCGGCGCTCCCCCTCGGCCAGCTCGGCGTGATTCCGCTGAACCTCCGCGCGCTTGGCCCGGATCTGCTCCGGGGTCAAAGAAGACTTTTCACTACGCGCTTGGTCAGCCATCGTTCTCCCGCGAGATAGCGCAGGCACAGAGTCTAACACCCTGCTTTCGCGCGCGCGCGGGCGGGTTTTCGCCGGCCCGCGCGACCGGCTGCCGGCCGTGCGGGTCGTGCGAAGGAAGGGCGCCTGCACCCGTATCGTGGTCGTACACGCCGAGGCGCGCGCGAACGTGGTTGTCTTGGGATCTACGCGGCGACACGCTGACGCGCGGGTCCGCAGCCCGCGAGCGCCGCGCCGATCACTCGCCGCCGCTCGCGGATTCGCCCTCGGCGGGCGCGGGCGCGGGCTTCGGACGCTCGACCCCGTGCTCCGAGAGGTACACGATCGCCGCGCTGTCGTTGGGGTCGACCTCGAGGAGCCGGCGGTAGTAGCTGATCGCCTGCTCGGTCATCTTCTTCGAGACGGCGATCTCCGCGGCGGCCTTGAGCGCCTTGCGGTGGCGCGAGTTCGTCTTCAGCACGCGATCGAAGTAGGTCAGCGCCGAGTCGAGTCGATCGAGCTTGCGGTAGCCCTCGGCGGTGCACAGGTGCGCCTTGGTCGCGAACTCGCCCTCGCTCCCGGTCAGGTCGATGAGGACCTTGACGCCCGCGTTGACCTCCTCGCCGTGGATCTGCTCACAGGCGCGATCGATCTTGGCCTCGACGCTGATGACCGGTCGGCGCGGCGCGTCGCCCTTGGCGTCGGGCGCGACCGCGGGATCGGTCGGCGCGGTCGTGAACTCACCCGGCGTCGTGGGCGGCGTGCCGGACTGCGCGACGCGACCCGCGAGCCACGCGTTGAGCGTCATCGCCAGGGGCTGATCGGGGACGACGACGAGGATCTGCTGGATCAGCCGCTGGGCGCCCTCGTCGTCGCCGCTGCGGGCGAGCGTGATGGCGAGCAGGCACTGCGTCAGCGTGGATGTCCCGGGGACCAGCGCGGCCTGGAGCCGACCGATCAGGCCAGGAGGCACGGACGCCTGCGGATCGCGCCAGAGCACGGAGGCGTCCACCGCGAGGCGCACGATCTCGGCGCCGGTCGGCGGCAGCAGGTTCACGACCTCGTCGCTCGGCTTGCCGTTGACGAGCGCGAGCAGGCCCTCGACGCGCGCGTGCTGGGCGAGGTCGGTGATGTGCTGGCGGCCGACCTCCTTGAACATCGCCTCGGCCCACTTGGCGTCCTCGGTCGCGCGGGTGCCCGCGGCGCCGTCGACGGCCCCGCTGTCGATGGCGGCGGCGATCGAGAAGGCGAGCGCGCGCATGGCGAGCATCTCGGCCTGGGACAGCTTGGCTCGATCGATGCGCGCCGCGTCGCCGATGCGGTTGTCGATGATGTTCTGCAGGTCCTTCTGGACCGCGTCGGTCTCGGCGAGGCCGAGGTTCTGGATCGCGCGCTGGGCGTTGAGCTGCTCGGGCGAGACGGCCGCGGCCGGGGGCACGGGCGCCGGGGGCGGCGTCACGACCTGGGGGCCGCCGAGGCCGGGGATCCGCGCGCGCAGATCGGGGCTGAGCAGCACGACGAGGCCGATGGCGAGGCCGAGCAGCACGAACCAGATGATCGCGTTGCTGCTCTCTTCTTCCTTCTCGACCTTGACGATGACGACCTCGGACTGCTCCGAGGGCTTGCTGTCCTCGCCGCCAGGTTCGCGCGCGGCCGAGCGCTCGCTGGCCGCGGGCTTCTCCTCCTCGACGGGCTTGGGCGGGGTCTTGGGGCCGCTGGCGAGCAGCGAGGAGGAGGGCGTGCCGGCCAGCGACTGCGCCGACATCGACGGGTGCGAGACCGCGTTGGTCACGGCCTCGAGCATGGAGGCGGGGCGCGGCGCCGGGATCGGCGCGTCGATGCCGTGATCCGGCGGCGCCGGGATGGGCCCCTTCGTCGCCATGCTCACCGCAGACGAGAGCAGCGCCGCGACCTCCTCGTGGGGGCGCGGGCGCCGGGGTCCCTCGTCGGAGCCGTACTCGGGCGGCGGGCCGAGCAGGCCGGCGTTGTCATCCTCGGGCGGACCGAGGATGCCGCTGACGCGCATCGGATCGCCGATCATCGGCGGCCGGCTCTCGATGACCCGCACGACCTTGGGCAGATCGCCGTAGGAGCCGTGGGCCACAAACGCGCTCGAGAACTCGGGCAGATCGCCGATGCTCACCCACGCCTTGCCCGAGCGCGAGACCTGATGATCGGGCGTGATCCGGCCGTCCGCGATGTACGCGAGGATCGTCCGGACGTCGGGGACCGTGAACAGGTGCTTCTCGGGGCTGGCGATCTGCCACGGCTCGGAGTCGACCCCCGCGCCCGGCGCGACCAGCTCGGCGTGGAACACGTGGGAGCAGACCGAGCACCGCAAGGTCACCCCCTCGGGCCCGATCGAGTCGGCTTCCAGGGCGAAATCAGTACCGCACTTTGGGCAGCGAATGATCACGGGTCGCCTTGACCTTGACCTCGGGTGCAACCTACCACATGGACGCGCGCGCCGGGGAGCGTTCGTCCGCGCCTACGCGGCCTGCCGCGCAATCGCGGAGCGTCGCACGCCCGCGCGTGAGGGAGCGTGTCGGCATCGCGCTCACCCGGTCACGGCCATGATGACGCCGGCGATGGTCGCCACGAGCGCGCCGCCGATGAGCAGACCGAACAGCTTCATCGCCGGCGGGATCGAGTGTTTGACCGGCTCGAGCCCGGCTTCGGCCCCGCAGCTTGGGCAGCGTTCCTCCTCGTCCTTGGGAGTGAACTTCGTGTGGCACCGGGCGCAGCGGTACTCCATAAAGGATGGGGTACGACGCCGCCGGTGGGGTGTCAACAGGCCGCGCGCGCGAAGGGTGAGCGCTCTCGTCCGCGCCCTCGCCCGTGATCGCGCCGCTCCCGCGCCCAAGTGCCGCCGTCCGCGTTCGCGTCGCGCCCACGATGTCGACGCCGCGCTTTACGAGCGACTTACTGCGAGTTTACCCCCCCGATCGAGCGACGCCGCAGGCGGTGTGGCAGGATCGCCGTGTGCGCGTACTCCTGGTCGAAGACGACACGAAACTGGCCGATCGAACGGCTGAGTACCTCCGCGGACACGATTTTGACGTCGAGGTCGCGAACGACGGCGAGCTCGGGCTGGCCCGGGCGCTCCGCGGTGAGCACGACATCGTGCTGCTCGACCTGATGCTCCCGCGCAAGGACGGGCTCGAGGTGTGCAAGGAGCTCCGCCAGCGCAGCGCGGTCCCGGTGATCATGCTGACGGCCCGCGGCGAGGAGGTCGATCGCATCCTCGGCCTGGAGATCGGCGCCGACGACTACCTGCCGAAGCCGTTCAGCCCGCGCGAGCTGGTCGCCCGCATTCGCGCCGTCATGCGCCGGTTCGAGACGACCCGGCAGCCGGAGCCGGACGACGAGGACGAGCTGCGCGTGGGCCCGCTCGCGATCGACCGCTCACGCCGACGCGTGGCCGTCGGCGACGCGGTGTGCTCGCTGACCGCCTATCAGTTTGACCTCCTGTGGGTGCTCGCGAGCTCGCGTGATCACGTGCTCTCCCGCGAGCAGCTCAACGCCCGAGTCCGCGCGCTGCGGGGCGAGCCCGCCGGCGACTTCGACCCCTCGGTGGATCGCTCGATCGACGTCCACCTCAGCAAGATCCGCCAGGCGCTGACCGCGACCGACTCCGCCGCGAAGGGGCTGATCCGCACGATCCGCGGCGTCGGATATGTCCTCTCCGCCAGCTCCTAGTCGCCGCCTATCCAGCGCGCGCGTGTCACCATGTCACCCTCCGCCGACGCACCGACGCCCCCCCCCGCGCCCGCCGAGCCGCCGCCGGCGGCGGGCCGCCGCGGGCTGTTCTGGCGCATCTACGTCAGCTCCCTGCTGACCGTCGCGGCCTTCGCGATCGTCGTCGGCCTCGCGGTCTTCGCGGTCGCCCGCAGCTACGGCCCCGACTGGGTCGAGAACCTCGTCGACGCGGTGGAGGAGCGCGAGGCCGAGCTGCTCGCGAGCCTCGACGATCCGGCGCGCCGCCACGACGTCGCGGCGGCGCTCGGGCGCGAGCTCGGCGTCAAGCTCGAGCTCCACGACCACGTCGACCGCTTCCTGCGCCAGCAGCGACCCCGCGGTCGCAAGCCGGGGACGCGCCGCAAGTTCCACCGCAAGCTCGAGCGCGGGCAGCCGATCGTGCGCCAGCGCGGCAGCTTCACCCCGCCGCTGATCCTGCTCGGGCTGCTCGACGAGCGGACCGGGACGCTGCGCGCGGTCGCGGTGATCGACGCCCAGCGCCCCGGGGCCCGCTGGCAGTACGCGCTCGCGGCCGTGCTCGCGCTCGCGGTATTCCTGGCCGCAGGGACATGGCCGCTCGCGCGCGCGCTCAGCCAGCGGCTCGCGGCGCTGGAGCGCGGCGCCGAGCGCATCGCCAGCGGCGAGCTCACGCACCGCATCCCGATCGACGCGCCGCAGCCGCGCGACGAGATCGACCGCCTCGGGCACGCCTTCAACGACATGGCGGGGCGCCTCGACGCGCTCATCCGCGGCCAGCGGACGCTGCTCGCCAACGTCTCGCACGAGCTGCGCACCCCGGTCGCGCGCATGCGCGTGCTCGTCGAGCTGCTCGGCGATCGCGTCGAGCGCGACCTGACCAAGAAGCCCGAGGCGGCCGGCGACCCGACGCTGACGCGCGTGCGCGACGGCCTGCGCGAGCTCGACGACGACCTCGAGGAGATGGGCGCGCTGATCAGCGACCTGCTGACGAGCGGGAAGCTCGAGCTCGCGGCCGGCGAGGCCAGCGAGCTCGAGACCCAGACCCTCGACCTCGCGCCGGTCCTCACGCGCCTCGCCGGCAAGGTCGGCGCCCGCGTCGACTGCGAGCCTGACCTCGAGCTCGACGCCGACGCGACGCTGCTCGAGCGCCTGCTCAGCAACCTCCTCAGCAACGCGCGGCGGGCCTGCCCCGACGGCGAGATCGTCGTGCTCGCGCGCCGCCACGCCGATCACACGGAGCTCGCGGTCGAGGACTGCGGCCCCGGGATCGCGCCCGAGGATCGCGAGGTGATCTTCGAACCCTTCCACCGCCTCGACCGCGCCCGCGCGCGCGACGAGGGCGGCGTCGGCCTCGGGCTTCACCTCTGCCGCCAGATCGCCCACGCGCACGGCGGCACGATCGTCGCCGAGGACCGCCGCGACGGCGGGCCCGGTGCTCGCCTCGTCTTTCGCGTGCCGCTCAGAGGGTGACGCGCCCGCGTCGTGGTTCGACCGCGGAGGCCCTCCACACGCACAAGAACGTTGTTTTTCAAGTTTGTGACCGGACCGCCGCGCGCTCGGTGTAGGGTGGACGAATTCGCGCGCGGGCTCGCTCCCGTGCTGGAGCTGCGCCCATGAGCCTCCCGGGAGTCAATCGCTGGAAGATCTGGATCGACCCGAATTGGTATCTCGAGGTCGACGACCACGGCCACGCGCTCGCGCCCGTGATCGAGACCGAGCGCGCGCTCGTGCTCCAGCTGTCCCGCGAGGGCGCGCGCGGGCGTCGGCGCGCGCTCGAGCTGCCGCGGCTCGACGGCGACGCCGGCGAGGACGCGCTGCGCTGCCAGCTGCTCGAGGCGCGCGCGGCCGCGGCCCGCGAGCCCACGAGCTGCTCGCCGACGACCCGAGGACGAGCGCCTGCTCGACCCCGCGGGCGCTCGCACCCGCTCCGGCGGGCGCCGATCCGCCGCGCGACCTCGACCACGCGCTCGGGTCGCGCCCCAGCGATGAGCCGCGCGCAGCCGCGTGCTCGTCCGCTTCGCGCCCGGCCAGCCGCCCCAGCTGTGCACGGTCACCCCGCGCGCGGGATCGACGGGGTGCAGAGCCCGAGGTCACGCCGCCTGGCTGACCCAGACGCTCGCGGGCTGCGCGTGGCGCCGATCGACGCGCGCGCTGGCACCGCGCGCCGCGCTCGTCGACGAGGTCCTCGCCGGCGCCGGCGCGCCGGCGGTCGCGGGCGAGCGCGGCGGCGCCCCGTGGTACCTCGGGCTCCCATCCCAGCTGGTCGATTGGCCAGCTCGTCGCCTGCGCGAGACGCTCGCGCGGCGTCTCCACGCCGGCTGGAGCGCGCGCGAGCTGCTGACGCTGATCCAGCGCGCGCTGCGGGCGTGCAGGGCTCCACGCCCAGGGCCGCGTGCACGGGAGCTCACGGAGGGCGCGCTCTCACCGGCGGCGCGCCGACCGAGCCTGCGGGCTATCGCCTCGCGACCCGCCCTCGCTCGGCGCGGGCGAGCCGCTCCCCGACGCCGAGCTCGCCGCGCTGTACCGCTACCGGCGGGTCACGCCCGCGGGCGCGCGCGGGCCCGTTCGCCCGGCCGACGCGGCGCTCGTGCTCCACAACCTCGATGACGAGCGGGCGACGCCCGAGTACTTCATCTGCCTCGGTGGCGCGACACGCTGCTGCCGGGCGACGCGGTCGCCCCGGGCGCGCCCACGCTCGAGGCGACCTCGCTGCACGCGACCTGGCGCGCGCTGCAGCTCGCGCCCGAGACGCTCACGCCCGCGCCGGAGGTCGCCGCCGGTGATCTCGTGATCCTCGGCGCCCACGTCCTGAGGGTGCTCGGCGCCACCACGCTCGAGCGCGGCGATCCGCTGTCGTCGCGCGCGCGCGCCCGCCACCTGTGCCTGCGCTGCGCGCCGGACGTCGGGCGGATCGCCCACGGCCGCTACGTCGTCGTCGACCGCGAGCCGACGCGGCTGGCGAGCGGCGCGCTGCTGCACCTCGACGGGTACCGCGTCCTCACCACGCCGACGGTCGCCGACGACCTGCGAGCCGTCGGCGCGATCACCCTCCACGGGCTGCTCTCCAGCGTCGCCGACCACGGCGTGCACGATGACCTCGACGACGAGGACGCGGACGTCGACGCCCTGACCGAGGTCGAGCTCGAGCGGATCGCCGACCCCCGCGCGCTGACCGTCCGGATGCTCGACGCGCTCGCCGAGGTCGCGCGCGCCGGTGAGCTGTGGCCGCGCCTCGACGCGCTGTGCGAGACGCTGTCGCGCGCGCTGCGAGCGGGCGTCACGGTGGTCGACGCCGAGTCCGAGCTCGCGCTGGTCCCCGACGGGCCGGCGCTGCCGCTCCGCCTGCACGCGCGCCAGCTGACCAAGCAGCTGCTCGAGACGACCCCGGGCGCGCGCCTGCTGCTGCGGCGCGCGGGCAACAGCGCGGTGTTCTTGCTGCTCGTCCACTTCGCGCTCGCCTGCACGCAGCGCCGCGACGCGCTGCCGGCCGCGCTGGCCACCGACGCCGCGCTGCGCCCGTTCTGCGGCGCGCGCGAGCGGCCGCAGGACGAGGGCCCGGCCGCCGCCGCGCTCGCCTGGATCGAGCCGCTGCTGCCCGCGCTCGAGCCCGCCCGCGCCCGCGCGCTGTTCGAGGACTTCGAGTCCGCGCTCGACCTCCTGAGCGAGCCGGCCGCGCGCGGCTTCGCCGGGCGCAGCCCCGTGCACGCGCTGTGGTCTCAGCTCGAGCGCGCGCGCGGCAAGCTGAGCAAGAAGACCCACGAGCTGCTGCGCCGCGGCAGCGAGGAGCGCGAGCTCCGGGAGCGCGCCGGCGCGCTCGAGGGCGCGCTGACCGAGCTCCGCGCCGAGAAGGACGACCTCGAGTTCAAGCTCCACGGCCACGCCGAGCGCAAGCGCCAGTTCGAGACCGAGCTCAAGCGCATCGAGCGGAAGCTGCGGGACCGCGGCAGCGAGAACCGTCAGCTCGAGGCCAAGCTCAAGGCGAGCCTCACGGTCGCGCGTCGGCTGACGAGCAGCTACTCCGACGCGCGGGGCGAGCTCGAGGCCTGGCGCGATCACAGCCAGCGGGTGCTCGCCGCGCTGCAGCGGCTCGAGCGGATCCCGCTGCTCAACCTCCGCGACCAGGGCAGCGCCCGCGAGGCGCTCTACTCGCTGCTGCGGGCGCCGCCGCGCGCCGGCGCGACGCCGCGGACGCCCCAGCAGGTCTCCAAGGACATCTCCGAGGCGATCGCGGGCGCGCGCGAAGAGGCTGGCCCTCACGCCATGTCGACCGCCGCCCCGCCTGCGCGCGCGACCGCAGCGAAGCCCGCCGCGACGGCGCTCGCCCCGCGCGCGCCGAGCCCCGCGCCGCGGCGCCGGTCGTTGTGTCCACGCCTGAGCCCTCGATCCGCCCGGCCGCCCCTGCCCTGATCCGCGCGCGCGCCGAGCCCAGGACGCCGACGCCTGCCCCCGCCCCGCCGCGCGCCCGCGCCGAGCGTTCGCCCGCGCCCGCCACGGCTAAGACCCCGAAGCGTCAGCCGCCCCCGCCCCCGTCGAAGCCCGCGGCGAGCGGGACGCCGAGCAAGCTGTCGTCCACTCGGCGCAAGTCGACGAAGCTGAAGTCGGCGGCGAGCAAGACCGCGGCCAAGCCCGCGAAGTCGCCGACGAAGTCGCCGCCGGAGCCCCCGCCCAAGCGCGCGCGCGCGCAGGCGAGCGAGCCCCCGCCCCCGCCGCAGCGCGCCCCGGGTCCGCCACCGCCACCGCCGCGTCGCGCGAAGTGACGGGATACTCGCGGACATGACCGAAGACACACGCGCGCCCGCGCTGCACTCGATCTCCGTGCGCGTCCGCCGAACGATCCGCGAGGACGCCTACGTCACCGTGCTCGTGCGCGAGGAGCTGACGACCCTCGACCCCGACGGGACGCGTCGACTCGACGGCGCGCGGGTGCTGGCCCGCGCGGTCGAGCTGAGCGCGACGCCCGGGCTCGACTGGCAGCTCGAGGAGTCGAGCGCCGAGGTCCACCCGGTGCAGCGCGCTCGCCCGGACGATCGCCGGGCGCTGCACGAGCACGAGCTGCTGGGTGCGCGCGACGCCGACTAGTTAATTAGAAGACCGGGTGCTCCCAGCCCCGCGGCATGCGGAGCAGCTCGACGAACGAGACGCGCCGCGTCCGCTTGATCACGTCGTCGTCGTGATCGACGACCGCGAACACGCGGTGCGTCTCGTCGCCCGCGAACTCGTAGAGGTGTCGCTCGTGCTGGGTGACGTGACACAGCAGCGCGGGGTCCTGCACGTAGGCGGCCGCGTCGACGCAGATCGGCGCGACGTCGACCTCCGGGAAGAACCGCACCCAGGCGAACTTGCTGATCGCGTTGCTCGTGATCGTCACGCGCCCGTAGGGCGCGAGCAGCTCGGTCACCGCGTCCTCGTCGATCGGCTCCCGCTGAATCAGCGCGGCCGCCCCCCGGATCGCCTGGGCGAGGGAGCGCTCCTCGAGCGCGCGCGGGCCCCGGAGCGGCGCGGCGACGGGTCGCCCGATCCGACACCCGCCGCGGACATCGGAGACGTACAGGTTATGGACGCCGAGTCGCCCGCTCGGCCGCTGCCCGTAGCGAACGGGCGCGCGCTCGTCGAAGTAGAACAGCAAGCGCTGGTCACGGCCGACCTCGCCGCGCCCGGTCGAGACCGAGGGGCAGCGGCCGTGAGTGCAGGCCGCGGAGACCTCGTCCTGGAGGGCGCCGGGCGCGTCCAGCCGCGTCGCCAGCTCCTGCAGCGCCGGCTGGTGATCGGGCGGAAAGTACACGTCGAGGGAGTGCAGGTACTCGCGCCCCTGGGCGATCCTTCCGCTGATCGTGACGCGCTGCGCCCCGGGCGGCGGCCGGGCGAGCTCGAAGGAGACTCCGGCGTGCGGCGTCCGGATCAGCGCGCCGAAGTCGCGCTCCACGTGCTCGAGGGTCGTCTCGGGCTCGCGCAGCAGCGCGACCAGCCCCGCGACGTCTTGGGAGACCGGCGCCGGCGCCCCGCCGACGAAGCGAGGCGGCGCGCAGGCGCCGAGGTCCTCGGAGCCGACGTCGAGCGGCGCGGGCTCAGGCTCCGCAGACGCGGGCGGCTCGCGCGGCGTCGCGACCCCGGGCGGCGCGGGGCGCTGCTCCGCCGCGCACGCGCACACGAGCAGCCCGAGGACGAGCGCGGCGCGGCCTGACCGCGAAAAACGTCGGCTCACGATCGCAGTGTGCCTGAACCCGCGCGCGCGCGTCGGCGCCGACGATGCCGTCCGGGGCTCGCCTGCACGCGCACCGAGTTCCCGCCCGCGGACCCGGCGAGACGACGAGGCCCTCCGTCGCGCCTGCGCGCGGCGACGCGAGCTCGGGCGCCGCGTTGGCGCGCGATCTGGGCGCCGCGCGGCGGCGCGCGCCGAGCAGGGCCAGGGCTCGCCGACATGGTCCTCGCGCCCGGTCCGTGCCACGATGGCCGCCGCGATGACGTCGTCGGGCTTCGCGATCGCCGAGGAGCAAGCGCCGCTGCTGCAGCGCATGCTCGTCGTCCGCGGACCCGCCGCCGCGCGCTGGACCCTGCACGGCGTCCGCATCGCCGACACGCACGTCCGCGCGATCTTCCGCCGGCTGCCCGCGGACCCGGCGCGCGAGGACGACGCCGAGGTCTACGCTGAGCTGCAGCTCCACCACCCGTCCACGCCGATCCCCGGCGCCCACGAGCGCACCCGACAGTTCTCCGTCGTCCCCATCACGCCGCTCGACGACCCGGAGCTGCCCGCGCTCGTCACCGCGATCGCCTCGTCGACGCGGCTCCACGAGGGCGGCTGGCGCTGGCGGACGCGGTCCGAGAGCGGCGGCGCGCCGATCCGCGTGCCGCTGCCCGCCGCGATCATGCGGACCTGGCCGCTCGGACTGCGGCCGGCCGCGATCAAGCTGCTGCCCCGCTGGATCGAGCTCGTGTACCCCGGCGGGCTCTCGCTGCGCGTGCGCGCCCCCGCCGACGCCGAGCTCGAAGCTCGCGCTCGCGCCCGACGCCCGGGGCGCCGCGGTCCCCAGGGCCCAGGCCGCGCGCCTGCTCGCCGCGATCCGCCGGCGGCTGCGAGAGGACAGGCGCGCCGCCGCGTGGCTCCGCGAGCTGCGGGCGCGCGCCTCAGCCTGCCTGACGCCGCGCTGCTCGCCGCGCTCGAGCCCGGCGCGCGCCCGACTCGTGAACATGTCGAAAGGGTCATATCGATATCGAGTGACCCCTGGATCCCGGCGTGGCTCGAGCTCGCCGCGGGTCGACCCGACGCCGCGCTCGCGCTGCGCGAACGCGCGCAGGATCAGGCGCAGGATCCGCCGCAGGACCCGCCGCAGGACCCGCCGCAGGATCCGCCGCAGGACGACGTCCCGCCCTGGCCGCGCTTCTGCGCCGCGCTCGCGGCCGCGCTCGCCGGGGATCCTGTCCGCGCGCGCGCCCTCGCGACCGCGCTCGCTGACTCCCCGCAGCTGATCGACCCGAGCCAGCGCGGCGCCTGCGGCGACCTGCTGCTCGCGCTGCGCGAGCCTGAGGCCGCCGTCACGCCCTCGCGTTCGCGCACCGCCTGACCGGCGCCGGCGCGCCGCTGCTGCGCGGCCGCGGTCGCCTCAGGCGCGCGTGATCTGGCCGCGCCGCTGCTCGCCCAGGCCGCGCGCGTCGTCGACGAGCCCTCCGCGACGATCGGCCGCCTGACCCGCCGCCGCCGCCCAGCTCGACGCGCTCATCGGCGAGCACCTCGAGGTCGACGCCGCCGAGCAGGCGCTCGCGCTGCTGCGAGAGCTCCGGTCGCTCGGCGGCCCGGCGCGCGCGCTCGCGACCCCGCCGCTCGCCGACCTGCTGCTCTACGGCGGGCGGCTCGACGAGGCCGCGGCGCTCGCCCAGGAGACGATCCGCGCGCACCTCGGTCTCGAGGAGACCCTCGAGACAGGTCTAGAAGCAGCCCAAATCAGCCGCGCGCGCCGGGTCCTCGCCGCCGTCGCCACCCTGCGCGGGGACCACGAGGACGCGCTCGCGCACAGCGAGCGCGCGCTCGCCAGCGCGCAGCCCGACCCCCAGGCCCACCTGTGGCGCGCCGAGGCGCTGCTCGACGCCGCGGCGACGCCGCGCGATGACGACGAGCACGGCGATCGCGCGCTCGCGCTGCTCGAGCAGGCCCGCGCCGCGGCCCAGCGCGCGCCGCTGTCGAGTCACCCGGCCGTGCACCTGCTCGAGGGCGTCGCCGAGCTGCGCACGGGCGCGCTGCTCGACGACAACCGCTTCATCTTCCCGGCGGTCGTCGCGGCCGCGCTCGAGCGAGAGCAGGACGAGCTGGGCCCGCCGACGATCGAGCTCGGGCGCCGCGCGCTGCGTGCCCTCGGGGGCAACCGCAGCGCGCCGCTGACCCGCGTCACGCGCCCGCCCGCGACGCCCCGGCGCTGGGCCTACCAGACGCCCCGGCGCGCGTTCGAAGACCTCCAGCTCAACCTGTTTCACGAGCCACCCGACGCCGTGCTCGCGCGCTTCGCCGACGCCCGCCGCGAGCGCCCCGAGCTGCCCTACCCCTACACCTACGGCGCCGAGCTGCTGCTCTGGCTCGGGCGCTACGAGGAGGCCGCCGCGCTGCTCGAGGAGGCCTGGCGCCGGTTCAAGACGCGCTGGGCGTACGTCGGCGCCGGCGCGGCCCAGGGGCTGCTCGGCCGCCCCGGACGCGCGCTCGACTGGTGGAAGCGCGGCGCGGCGCAGTTCCAGGGCATGCTCGACGCCGAGGCGACCTACGCCTACCGCGGCGAGCTCTACCTCGTGCACGACAAGCCCGAGCGCGCGCGCCAGGAGCTGCGCTTCGCGCTGCGCCACCGCCCGAGCCGGGTCGCCAGCTGGGCCGCGCTCGCGCTCAGCGGGCTCCGCGTCCACGACCGCGACGAGGCCGCGCGCGCGCTCGCCGAGCTCACCCGCCGCGCGCCCGCGCTGATCTGGGAGGCCCGTCGCGCCCGCGGGCTCCCGCCTCAGACCACGCTGTCTCTCAATACATGCTCAGAAAAACATGTCTGTTCGACGCTCGAGGCCGCGCTCGAGCTCGCGCGCGGCAACCGCTCGAGCAAGCTGCTGACCTTCGTCGACGCGCGCGGCCGGCTGCGCGTGTGCGGCGACGACCACGCGACGCGCTGGCGCGCGCTCGCCGGGCGCGCGCGGTCCGTCGCCCGCGACGCGCTGATCGAGCAGGCGCTCGCGCGCCCGCCCGCTACTCCGGGACCACGATGACGTCGTTGATCAGCTCGACGTTCATGCCGCCCGGGTAGCCGTAGGAGACGTTGATCGTCGGGATCTGCGACTCCGGCGTGCCCCAGCCCCACACCCACACGCCGAACGGGCCGTCGCTGCTCATCTCGTGGCGCCCGGTCGTGCAGCCGCCGACCGGCTGGAAGTCGCCCGTGATCAGCTGCACGCGCGTCCACTCGTAGAAGTCGCCGACCGCCTGCCAGCCGCCGATGGTGCCCGCGCAGTCGAGCTCGACGTCGTGGAAGTCCCCGCCGTCCATCATCCGCACGACCGTCAGGCTCGTCTCCGGGTAGGTCGGGTCGGCGAAGAACACGTAGCGGTTGCCGTACTGCCCCGGCGGGTAGCTGAGCACGAAGTCGGGGTCGCCGTAGCCCGAGTTGTCCGCGATCCAGCCGTTGCCGCTCATGACGTTGAACAGCATGAACGGGTGGTCGTCGTCCTGGCTCGAGACGACGAACGCGTCGCCCGTGATGAACTCGACCAGCTCGCCCTGATCGAGCGTCGACGGCCCGCCGACGTTGTCGGACCAGGTCAGCTGCGTGCCGTCGACGGCGCCGACGATGCGCCAGAAGCTGTCCTCGTCGACGCGCGGCTGGTGCATCACGCCGACGTACTCGCTCCCGAGCGCGCGCACCGGCGGGATCATCTGCTCGCCGTGGTCGCACCACTCCTCGCCCAGCGGCACGCGCATGCACTCGTGCCCGCCCATCACGCCGATCGGCTTGTCGGACTGCAGCACCGAGCCCGTCAGCTCGGCCTGCTGCGAGAACTGGGCGTGCTCGCCCGCGTCGATCGTGAACTGCAGCGGCTGCCCCGCGCCGCCGGATGGGAGCCCGCCGCCGCCCGCGACCGCGGCGACCGGCTTGAGCACCACGGTCGTGTTGTCCTCGCGCGCGACGACGTTGAACGAGGGCACGCGCGGCGCGAAGTACTGGTACGCGTTGGCGACCACGTAGTTGTCGTCCCACACGCTCGTCGGCAGCAGCAGCGACGCGCCCGTCACCGCCGCCGAGCCGCCGCCGTAGGGGTTGATCTGGTAGGCCGTCACCGGCACGTCGCTCGTGATGCGGAACGACGACGCGACGCCCGTGCCCTTGATCTGCGTGCCGTTCGGCATCGCCGACTCGTGCGGGCAGTTGACGTCGTCCATCGCGCTCGTCGGCCCGCCGAGGAACAAGATCGCGACCTCGCCCGGCTGCAGCCCGCCCACGTCGTCGTAGGGGTCGTAGACCAGGTTCGGGCCCACGCCGTCGGGCAGGTACGTGAAGTCGCCCACCGGCAGCGACTGGCCCTCGTACTCGACCTCGAGGTGCGCCGGCGCGTCCCAGGTGTTGGCGACGAACGCGGCGAAGCACGGGTTGTCCTCGAAGGTGTGCATCATCGTCGCGTAGTACTCGCAGCCGATCGAGCTCTTGCTCTGCTCGGCGGCCTCGCACGGATCGACGCACTCCAGCGTCTGCGGGTTGCAGCCCTCGGCGCCCTGGCAGGCCTGGACGATCTCGCCGTTGCAGTCGACGACCGCCTTGAGATCCGCCGAGCACTCCTCGAAGCACGGGCCGGTGTCGGTGCCGCCCTCCGTCGTCGAGTCGGTCGCGTTCGTGACGCTCGTCGGGCCCGCGGTCATCATCCCCACGGTCGTCGACCCGGTCGCCGAGCTCTCGCTCTCCCCGCCGCCCGTCATCGACGCGCCGCCGGTCTCGGTCGCGCCGCCCGTCATCGTCGCGCTCGTCGGCCCCGCCGTCGGGCCCGTGGGCGCCGTCGTCAGCGTGTCCATCGTCGACTCGGAGTCCTCGCCGGCGTCGCCGCAGCCCGCGGCCGCGGCCGCGGCCACGAGCAGCGACGCGGGCGCGAGCCCGCGCGTCAGGAGGTCAAGAGGACGGCGTAATTGGACAATGCGATGCGAGGCCATGGATCAACATTCCGCGCGCGACCGACCATCTCGGCCGCGAGCGCGCGCAGAATAACATGCACATATAGACATGTACGTAACTTCTCCTGGGCCGCCGGCGCGCGCGCGAGCTGGTCGCGCGCGCTCACGAGGGCGCGCACGGGGTCCGCAGCCCACACGCCGCGCTCACGGGCGCGCGGCGCAGCCGGGACGTCCGCCGAGCCCCGCGCGCCGCTCGCTCGCCGCCGCGAGCGACGAGACGGGCAGCGGGTCGCCGCAGTCGGCCTCCGTGGACAGCGGGCCGAGGTCCTCGGTCCTCGACGTCCCCAGGCGCATGTCACCGAAGGCCCCCGACAGCGCGCTCAGCGGGCCCGCGATCATCGACCACGGCAGCTTGCTCGCGTACACCAGCCGCGCGTGCCCGCAGCCCGGCGCGGCCTCGTGCAGCGCTCGCAGCCGCTCGATGAGCGCCGCGTGATCGAGGCCGTCGGCGTTAAATCGCGCGCTCGGGCAGCCCCCGTCCGGCCCCGCGATCACGCGCTCGCGCCAGTCGAGCGCCGCCGAGAACGCCGGGACCTCGTCGGACACGCCGAGCATCGCCTTGTGACACCCCGGCGGCGGCGTGAGATCGGCCGTCGCCAGCAGGATCACGCCCTCCGACGAGACCCGCAGCTCCGGCACGGCGCACCAGCGCGGCGACGAGGGCAGCCGACAGGCGCAGAAGGTGTACGGCAGGTACACGAGCTGCCCGCGCCCGGCGGGCGTGCGCACTTCGAACTCGTAGGCGCCGAAGCCCGCGTAGCCGGCCGACGCGAGCACGTGCAGCACCGAGTCGAAGCGCGCCTCGCCGTCCACGCGCAGGCGGATGAGCGGCTCGGTGAACGGCTCGCGCGCGTCGAAGCCCGCGGCCCGAAACAGGCGCTCGAGCTCGAAGCGCAGCGGGTGCTCGGCGTGCTCGTCGACGATCGTCGACAGCTCATGCCGCGCGCGCAGCGGCAGCGGCCCGTCGTCGTCATCCGCGTCGGCGCCGCCCGGCTCCTCGCGCGAGCGCGCCGCGACGAGCTCGGCGACCGCGCTGGCGTCGAGCCAGACCTCCTGCGGCGTCACGGTGAGGATGATCGGCGGCCGCGCGACGCGGTTCGGCGCCGCGGGGACGCGCGCCAGCTTCACGGGTGGGAGCTCCGCGTCCCAGGCCGGCGCGCGCGGGGCGTCGCGGTCGCCCGCGCGCGCGTCGTCGCCCTCCTGCCTCGAGGAGCAGCTGACCGCGAGCGAGAGCGCCAGGCAGGCCGCGAGCGCGCGTGGGTTCATGGTTCGCATTAGCACATTCAGACAGGTCGACGACCGGGCGCGCTCGAGTCTAGCGTGGCGCCCCCCTCGACGCACCGGGCTGCTCTCCGCCGCCGTGGCCGAGCGCGTGGATCACCCCGTCGTCGCGCCGCGGAGACCACCCCGTCTCCCTACGACGGCAGCTCCCCGCCCGCCCCCGTCACCGAGACGCTCAGCCGCCGCAGCGCCCCCAGCAGCGCCACGAGGATCACGATCGCGAGCACCAGGAACAGCAGCGCCAGGCCCAGCGAGAAGCCCGACCGCAGCAGCAGGTACTTGTCGGCGCGCACCACCGCCACCGCCGCCGCGCCGATCCCGACCACGAGCAGGATGCAGGTCCGCGCCCGGCTCAGCTGCTCGTCCGCGTCGAAGTCGTGGAACGCGAAGGCCGTCGCGCGCAGCGACTCGATCATCGACAGCGTGCCGGCGCAGCCGAGCACGAGCGACGCCACCGTGACCACCGCCATCAGCTCCGAGACGTCCCGCAGCGAGCTGTAGGACTCCAGGCCGCGCCCGCTGAGCTGCTGCACGCGCACCGCCGCCGCCGAGGTGATCAGCCCGAAGAACCCGCTCAGCGCGAAGCACCACCACGACGCGGTGAGCCACTGCGGGCGCTGGGCGGGCGCGGGCAAGCGCGTCAGCCCGAAGATCCCCGAGAGCATCAGCACCAGCACGCCCGCGCTCACGACCTGGGCGACCCACGTGACCGCCTCGACGCCCGGCGTCGCCTTGGTCACCAGCTGCAGTCCGACCCCGAGCCCCACGTTGAGCCCGATCGCCAGCCGCAGGCGCGCGAAGGGATCGGCGGGCTCGGCGAGCTCATCCGCCGCGTCGGCCTCGCTGGCGCCTGTCCCGTGCGCCACCTCCGGCGCCGCCGGCCCCGCCGGCCACAGCGCGACGATCAGGCCCACCCGCGTGAGCAGCGTGTACACGACGTAGGACGCCAGCAGGAGGGTGGGCCCCATGGCCACGCCGAGCCCCGCGGCGATCCACTGCGCCACGTACAGCGTCGCCGCGACCGCGAACACGATCAGCGCCGCGGCGCTGAGCCGCGCGCGCCCGGCCACGCCCGAGTGACCGACGACCACGAGCCCGAGCCCCGCCAGCAGCGCGCCCGTGAACAGCAGCGGGAACCATCGCATCACCGCCAGGTCGCTCAGCGCCCAGAGCGCGCCGTGGAGCTCGAGCAGCTCGGCGCCGACCGAGAACCACGACCAGGCGCACCACAGGCCGATCAGCGTCGCGCCGGCGAGCGCCATGCCGCGCCGCCGCGTCGGCGCCTCGTGGGCGACGAGCGCGGCGGCGACCGTCAGCAGCAAGAGCACGAGCGCGTCGACGTACGTGATGATCGTCGACCACCAGGGCGCCGAGAACACCGGCGCCCCCAGGATGGGCTCGCCGCTCTCGAACGCGCGGACGACCAGCCGGTGATTCCACTCGCGCACGCCGCCGAGCACGAGCTCGGCGCCGAGGACCAGCGCGAGCCAGCGACGCGCTGGGAGCCCGCGCGGGATCGACGACATGTCCCAGTGTCCCATGGACGTGGCGACGCTCCCGCCGCGCGCGCGTGGGTAATTCGTGGCGCCTCGCGTGGCGCCTCGGTCGTCGGCTGTCGGCGGCGCGAACGGACATGCGCGGCGACGCGGACCCCCGCAGCCGCCGGCTCGCGGCGTCCGCGATCGAACGCTGTTAGATCGCCGGAGATCCGCGCTCGGTTCAAGAATTGGGATTGCGCGAACGTCTGGGGGCTGGGAGGATGCGCGACGACGTGAGCGATTCGAACATCAATGCCGCACCCGCGAGCCAGTCTTCTGGCCACACGTTGTTCGGACACCCGCGAGGCCTGTTCGTCCTGTTCCTCGCCGAGATGTGGGAGCGCTTCTGCTACTACGGCATGCGCGGGCTGCTCACGCTGTACCTGACGAAGGCGCTGCTGATGGGCGACACCACCGCCTTCGGCATCTACGGGGCCTACACCGCGCTCGTCTACGCCGCGCCCGTGCTCGGCGGCAAGATCGCCGACGAGCTGCTCGGCTACCGGCGCGCGGTGGTGCTCGGCGGCCTGCTGATGGCGGTCGGCGAGTTCGTGCTGCTCGGCGGCGACGAGTTCGCGCTCTACGTCGGCATGGGCCTGATCATCGTCGGCAACGGCTACTTCAAGGCCAACATCTCGAGCATCGTCGGCCGCCTCTACGAGGACGGCGACCCGCGCCGCGACTCGGGCTTCACGATCTTCTACATGGGCATCAACCTCGGCGCGCTGCTGGCGACGACGCTGTGCGCCTGGGTCGGCGAGACCTTCGGCTACCACTACGGCTTCGGGCTCGCGGGCGTCGGCATGCTGCTCGGCGTGCTCGTGTTCATGGGCGGCAGCGGCTGGCTCGAGGGTCATGGTCAACCGCCGGACCCCGAGCGCCTGAAGGAGCGCACCGCGATCGGCCTCAACCGCTACTGGCTGACCGTGCTGCTCTCGCTCGCGGCCGTGCCGGCGCTCTACCTGCTGCTGCGCTACAACCAGGTCGTCGGCTGGCTGCTCGCGGTCGTCGCGGTCTACGTCGTCGGCAACCTGCTCGTGGTCGGCTTCCGCAGCGGCCGCGTGCAGCGCGATCGCACGATCGTGCTGCTCATCCTGATGTTCTTCAACATCGTGTTCTGGGCGTGCTTCGAGCAGGCCGGGACGTCGCTGACGCTGTTCGCCGATCGCAACGTCGATCGCTACATCGGCTTCCTCGACTGGGAGATGGGCGCGGCCATGACCCAGTTCTTCAACCCGCTGTACATCATCGTGTTCGGCTCGATCTTCTCGGCCATGTGGGTCAAGCTCGAGCGCAGCGGGCTCAACCCCAACATCCCGATGAAGTTCGGGCTCGGCATCGTCCAGCTCGGCGCCGGCTACCTGCTGCTGCTCGTCGGCGCCCAGCTCGCGGGCGAGAGCGCGCTCGTGCCCCTGTGGATCCTCGGGTTCATGTACCTGCTGCACACGACCGGCGAGCTGTTCCTCTCGCCGATCGGGCTGTCGATGGTCACCAAGCTCGCGCCCAAGAGCATGACCGGCACGGTCATGGGCGCGTGGTTCCTGTCCTTCGCCGGCTCCAACTACGTCGCGGCGATCCTCGCCAAGCTCACCGGCGCCGAGGAGGGCGGCGAGGGCGGCCCCTTCACCAAGATGGTCGACGCGGCGCACGAGCTCATCCAGCCGCCGACCGGCGCGATGACGAAGCTCGTCCAGAGCGGCGTCGAGATGTTCAGCGACGCCCACTGGCAGCAGGAGCTGGTCAAGGCGCAGTCCGGCCTCGAGGGCTACGTCAACATCTACGGGCAGATGGGCTGGGTCACCCTCGGGATCGGCGTGTTCCTCGTCCTGATCTCCTGGCCGCTCAACAAGATGATGCACGGCGTCAAGTAAGCCCGACTCCCATGACTCACCAGGCAGTATCGGAGCCTCCCATGTCCACGCGCCCCCTCACCGCCCCCTCTGTCGGTCTCGCCGTCGGCCTCGCCCTCGCTCTCAGCGCGCTCGCGCCTGGCTGCGCGGACACCGAGGGCTGCCAGAAGTTCGCCGAGCACCTCGCCGACGTCATCGCCAAGGAGCAGGCCGACACCAAGATCTCGGCCGAGAGCCGCGACAAGCTGATCAAGAACACGGCCGAGACCTGCGTCGCCGACAAGCTCCCGCCCGAGGCGGTCGAGTGCGGCATCAAGGCCGAGACGTCGGAGGCCATCAAGGCCTGCGACAAGCTGCTCGAGGCGAAGTAGCGCGGGCTCTCGCGCCGCTCTCGCGCCGCTCGCGTGACGCGAGGCCGCCGCGTTCGAACGCGGGCGCCTGTCTGCGGACGTCGACGCGGCGCGACGACGTCCGCACGACGACGCGCGTGACAGCGAATGCGCGATTCCATACAGTCGACGGGCGCTTCCGCGCGCCACACCCAGGGAGGGAACGTCGATGTCCAAGAGAACGCGATCGAAGCACGCGGCGCGGGTGAGCGCCGCGCTCGCCGTCACGCTCACCGGCGCCTGCGGCGACGCGGGCACGAACACGGGCGCGAGCGACAGCGAGGGCGCGACCACCGGCGAGACCACCGGCGACGAGAGCACGAGCTCGAGCTCGGGCGTCGCGTCCTCGAGCTCCAGCGGCACCGGTGACGACAGCGGCACGACGAGCAGCACGGGCGCGACCACGAGCGACGGCTCGACGAGCGACGCCAGCGCGACGACCGACGCGCAGACGACGAGCGGGACCACCGACGGCGTCACCAGCGACTCGAGCACCTCCGACACCGGGAGCTGCCCCGAGGGCACCGAGGGCTGCCCCTGCGCGCCCGACGAGCAGTGCGAGGGCGGCCTCGTGTGCGAGGCCGACACGTGCGCGCCCGCGCCGTTCTGCGGCGACGGCGAGCTCGACCCCGGCGAGCTGTGCGACGACGCCAACGACGAGCCCGGCGACGGCTGCGAGGCCGACTGCTCGCTGACCAAGGACCTGCTCCTGTGGGAGCTGGCGCTCGGCGACGACAACGGCGCGAGCGTGGCCCACGGCGTGACTGTTGGGCCAGACGGCGAGATCTACGTCGGCGGCACGATCATCCTCGAGAACAAGCGCATGGCCTGGATCGGCGAGTTCTCCCCCGACGGCGAGCTGCAGTGGGAGTACGCGCTCGAGGACTACGCCAGCAGCGAGGGCTGGGCGATCGCGCGCGACCCGACGGGCGGGCTGCTGCTCGCCGGCCACGCGAGCGACGCGGGGCCCAAGGGCAACAACGCGTGGCTCGGCAAGCTCACCGCGGACGGCGAGCTCGAGTGGGCCGACCTGTTCGACTCGGGCCCCGACTCCAACGACGGCAACTTCGGCGTCGCGACCGACTACGTCGGCGACATCTACGTGGTCGGCAACATGCAGCCCGGCGGCCCGGGCTCCTTCCTCGACATCATCGTGCGCAAGCTCGACACCGACGGCGCGCCGCTGTGGACCGACAGCTACGGCCCCGGCGTCGGCGCGGACGTGCGCGTGGACTCGGAGGGCGGCGCGGTCGTCACCGGCGCGCTCTCGATCACGATGAACGACCTGATCACCGGCAGCCGCGCGTGGGCCCGCAAGTACCAGCCCGGCGGACAGGTCCTCTGGGACATCAAGCACGACCCCGCGAACGACTGCCCCAACAAGTACAACGCCGCGCGCGCGGTCGCGATCGACGCCGAGGACTTCGTGCACCTGACCGGGACCGAGTGCCTCAGCGACGGCGACACCGCGATCCTCCGCCAGCGCTACGAGCCCGCCGGCGTCCAGGAGTGGAGCGCCATGTACAACGCCGGCGACGCGACGAACGAGCGGGGCAACGGCGCGCGCGTCGACGGCGAGGGCAACCTGCTGATCGCCGGCAGCCGCAACTTCGCCGGCGAGGGCAGCAACGCGTTCGCGCTGTGCACCGACCCCGCCGGCGAGACCAAGTGGACCTACAGCTACCACGCCGCCCACGATGAGGCCCACGACGTCGCCGCGTACACGGGCGACACGATCATCCTCGTCGGCGGGACCGGGCCCGCGCAGTCGGCGACGAAGCTCTGGGTCGCGCGCTACAGCCCGCCCGAGCCGATGATGATGCCGTGAGCGGGCGCGCTCGAGGCGCTCGCCTCGAGCTGCGACGCGCGACCTACCGGCGCGCTCACCCGGCGCGCGGCGGCGGGCGACCCTCGCGACAGCTCAGCAGCAAGAACACGCTCGCGCCGAGGATCGCGACGACGATCCACACCACGCCCCAGAACTGCGGCGACAGGCTCGTCAGCTCGCCGAGCATCGCGGCGTCGGAGCGCAGCTCGGGGCGGTCGAGCACGTCGCTCTTGATGTCGAGGATCGCGTAGATGCAGCTCGTCAGGCCGATCCAGCGCAGCAGGAAGTCGTTGACCTGCTCGGACAGGAACACGCCCGCGGCCGCGAGCAGCACGCCCGAGCCGAGCCCGAAGCCGAAGCCGAAGCCGGCGAACGGGCGCACGTACAGCAGCACCATCGTCACGAGCGTGAGGCCGAGGAACACCGAGACCCCGCGGTCGAGCCGGGTGCGCGCCGCCGTCAGCAGGATCAGGCCGCCCCAGATCAGGCTGCCGAGGTAGCCGGCGCTCAGCGTCACGAAGCGGCTGCCGCCGCGCGTGATGCAGTGCCCGCCCGCCTCCTTGACGACCTCGATCTCGACGATCTGCCCGCCGGTCGCGACGGCCGCGAGCCCGTGGCTGAGCTCGTGGAAGAACACGACGAGGATCTTGAGCGGGTAGACGACGACGGACTGCCAGAGCAGCGCGGTGACGACGGCGAGCGCGACGAGCCCGCCGACGGTGCGCCAGTTAATCCCCTCGAGCGCGCGCGACATCGATCCATCATACCCGCCGCGCGCCCCGGCGATTCCCCGGCGAGACGTCGCGGCGACGACCCGCGCGCGCGCGACCGCGGGATCGCGCCGCCGCCCGGTCCGGACGCCTGTTTCATGGTTCACGCCGGCGGGCGCGCCGACGGGCTCACGCGCGCGCGGTCAGCCCCACGCGATCGGACAGGCACGAGCGCAGCCGCTGCTCGGGATCGTAGCGGGCCTTGATCGCGCGCCACTCGTCGAGCTTCGGGTACATGGCCGCCAGCGTCTCGGGCGCGACGAAGGCGTCCTTGCCGAGGTAGATGCGGCCGCCGGCGTCGAGCACCCGCGCGTCGAGGCGCTGGAGCAGCTCGGGCAGCCCGGGGCGCACCGGGAAGTCGATGGCGAAGGTGTAGCCCTCGCGCGGGAACGAGAGCTGCGTGCGCGGGTCCTCGGGCCCGAACTTCTTGAGCACGTTGAGGAACGGCGACTGCCCGCTGCGCGCGATCAGCTCGAGCAGCGCGCGCATGCGCGCGGCGCCGTCCTCGAGCGGGATCACGAACTGGTACTGCGTGAAGCCGCGACGGCCGTAGCCGCGGTTCCACTGGCCGATGAAGTCGAGCGGGAACAGGAACTTCTCGTAGTGCGCGAGCGCCCCGGCCCGCGCCTGCATGGTCCCGAGCACCACGTTCAGCACGCGGATCGTCGCCTCGTTGAGCGCCCAGCCCGGCATGTCGAAGGGGACCTCGAGGCGCGGCGGCGGCGTGATCCGCAGCGGGTCGGCGCGCAGGCGCCCCGTCAAGGCGTCGCGCGCCGCGTGATCCCCCACGGTCAGCACGCCGCGCCCGAGCGCGGCGCCGGTCGCGAGCGGGTCGATCCAGGCGACCGAGTACGGCTGATCGGCGAAGCGATCGAAGGCCTCGAGCAGCTCGCCCAGGTCGCGGACCGTGATCGCGCGCTGATGAAAGTAGGTCGTCTCGATCCGGCGCAGGCGGAGCGTGACCTCGAGGATCACGCCGAGCAGCCCCAGCCCGCCGAAGCACGCCCAGAACAGCTCGGCGTGCTCGGAGCGCGTCGCCCGGAGCACGCGGCCGTCGGCCAGCAGCACCGTCAGCGCCGTCACGCAGCGCGCGAAGCAGCCGGCGCTGCGGTGCGCCTTGCCGTGGATGTCGTTGGCGACGCAGCCGCCGAGCGTGACGTACTTCGTGCCCGGCGTGATGGGCGGGAACCAGCCGCGCGGCGCGAACGCGTTGATGATCTGCTCGAGGCTGACGCCGGCCTCGCAGGTCAGCAGCCCGGTCTCGGGATCAAACGACACGACGCGGTTCATGCCGGTCATGTCGAGGACCAGCCCCGCGCGGGTCATCGCCGGATCGCCATACGATCGCCCAAGGCCGCGCGCGATGCCGCCGCGCTCGACCCCGGCCGCGACCTCGGCGGTCGTCTCGGGCTGGATCACGCGGCAGCGGGCGCGCGGGTACATCCCCCATCCGTACAGCTCGGCCTCGCGCACCTTCACGGGGCTCCTCGATACCGCACCTGAGCCGCGCGCGCCAGCACCCGCTACACCTGACCGTTCAGACATCTAATAGCCCGCGCGCGGCTCACAGCAGCGCGCGGACGCGCGGGGGCAGGCGCCGCTCCCAGCCGTCCTCGATCCGCGCGCGCAGCTCGTTGCCCGCGTGCGTGTTCCACAGCAGCACCGGGCCGCGCGCGTCCCCGGACTCCAGGTCGGCGCGCAGCGCCGCGGCGCACTTGCCCGTGTACGTCGTCTCGAGCTTCAGGCCGTGGCTCGCCGAGCGCTCGACCTCGGCCGCGCCCGCGGGGGTCGGCACAGCGTAGCCCGGCCCGACCTGGCGATGGTCGATCGACCAGGTCACGCCCGCGCGCGCGAGCAGCCCGTCGAGCCCGCCCTGGGCGGGCAGGCCGCGCTGACGCAGGGTCGCGAGCGTCTTGCGGGCCAGCCCGCGCAGCGCGAAGGAGTTGAAGAACAACGGCTCGACGGCCGAGACCACGCGCAGGTGGGTGCCGACGCCGGCGAGCGCGAGGCCCACGAGCAAGCCCGCCGAGCTGCCCGCCGAGCCGCCCGTGATGTAGACTCGCGCGGGGCGCGGGAGCGCGCCGGCCTCGATCTGCTGGGCCAGCTCGAGCCCGGCCGCGACGAAGCCCAGGGCGCCCAGCGGGCTGCTGGCGCCCGGCGTCATCCAGCGGCCCATCTGCGGCGGCCGCGCCCAGACGTAGTACCCCAGCGCCGCCCACGGCAGGGCCGCGCGGCTGCGAACCGACCACAGGCGCGCGCCGCAGGACATCAACACCGCGAGGTTCGTGCGCACGTGCGGCGTCATGACCTGGTCGAAGGTCCAGGCGTGGAGCGTGCGCCCGAGCGGCCGGAGGAACAGCGCGAGCGCGAGCAGGTGATGGCTGCCGAGGCCGCCGATGCTGACGATCGGCGCGTCGCCGTCGTGGGGCGGGTTGCCGAGCACGAGCTCGAGCTTGCGCACCTTACCGCCGCCGTAGACGGCCGAGCTGGCGTCGTCGCGCTTGACCCAGACCTCCGCGGCGGGTCCGTCGAGCCACGGCGCGCGCTCGACCGGCGTCGGCAGCTCGGCGAGCCGAAGACAACGCGGGGCGCGTGGGAGCAGCGACGCGAGCGGGCTGTCGTCACGAATCGGCGACGTGGACACGGCGAGACCTATACCAAACCAGCCCGCCCGCGCCCCGCCACGCGCGCCGCGCGAGCGCGCCCGCGCCCGCGCACGGAGTATTTTTCCCGCCCTGCCCGCGTGAAATCGAGCCCGCCGCGGCGGTCAACGCCGCGTCGCGCGCTGAACCCGAATAGCTCACAAAACCGGGAACTGGCAGCGCCTTGTGCTAAGGTCGCGTCCACGTGAAGCCCTGTCCCTATTGCGCGGAGATGATCCAGGACGCGGCGGTCAAGTGTCGCTTCTGCAGCGAGTGGCTGGACCCGTCCAAGCGCCCCCCGAGCTCCCTGGAGCCGGCCGCGAGCGCGCCCCCGCCGATCGAGACCGCGCCTGCCCGTGAGGACAGCTCACCCACGCCCGAGGAGCCCGCGTCGCGGCCCGCGCCGAGCGATCCGGGGAGCGAGTCCTCGAGCCGCTGGGCGCCGCCGCCGTCGATCCTCTCGGGCACCTTCGAGCGCGGCGAGGCCTCTGGCCCCCTGTCCGAGGAGTCAGGTATCAGCGCGGGCGCAGGACGCCAGCGTACGCCCGCGTCCGGCAGCCTCTCGGTCTCGGCGGTCAGCGCCGAGCTGTCGGGCGAGCTCGGCCCGCTCGCGCCCGCCGACGAGGCGACCCCGAGCTCGCACCTTCGGCTCGCGCCCGAGCCCGCGCTGTCGGAGCCCGCGCCCGAAGCCGGCGCGCTCGAGCTCGACGCCGTGATCCCGACCGACGGGCGACAGGGCCAGGACTATCAGGCGCTGGTCAGCTTCGTCGCCCAGCACTCGGGCGCCGACACGGGCGCCTGGACCGAGGAGCCCACCGAGGAGCCCGGCAGCTCGGCCGAGGCGCTCGCGCGCGACACGGCCGAGGAGCGTGAGCACGCGGCCCGCCACGCGCCGCCCGAGCCGGAGCGCGCGGCCGCGCCGCCCGAGCGCGCGACGCCAGCCAGCGCGCTCGAGGCCGAGTTCTTCGGCGACGGGGACTCCTTCGGCGGCGGGGACTCCTTCGGCGACGGCGCGGGCGACCCCTTCGGCGACGGCGCGGGCGATTCCTTCGGCTTCGGCGACGGCTTCGGCGACGCGTCCGACGACGACTTCGGCGAGGACTTCGGCGAGGGCGACCCCTTCGGCGGCAACGTCAGCGCCGCGCCGCGTCGCTTCCCCTTCACCGCGATCCTCGGCGGCGCGGTCCTCGTCGTGCTCGTGTTCGTGGTGTTCGCCAAGCTCGGCGACTTCGCGCGCGCGGGCGCCGAGACGGACGCCAAGGGCGACACCAAGGGCGAGACCAGCGCGCCCGCCGACGCCGCGCCGCCTGAGCCCCCGACCAAGCAGCCGAGCGAGCTGTCGAAGGCCGCCGGCGAGGGCCAGCCCGTGACGCCCGCCGACGGACCGCCCGACGCGAACCCCGACGCCAAGGCGCCCGCCGAGGCCACGCCGCCGACCCCGCCCCCCGCGCTCGAGCCCGCGTTCAAGGAGCGCCTGGCCGAGGCCCGCGCGCTCTACGAGCGCGGCAAGCTCAAGGACGCCGGCGCGGCGCTCGAGGAGCTCAAGGGCGTCGAGTCGAACCACCCCGACGTGCTGCTGCTGACGGCGCAGGTCCTGCTCGAGCGCGGCAAGCTCGACGAGTCGATGATCGCGGCCACGCGCTGCGTCGAGCTGGCGAGCACGCAGGCCGACTGCTGGCTCACGCTCGGCGTGCTGCACCAGAACGCGAAGGACAAGGACGCCGCGATCGCGGCCTACGAGAAGTACCTCAACCTCGCGCCGTCCGGGCGATATGTCCGTGACGCCAGCTCGCAGCTCAACCGCCTGCGCGGCGGCTAGCGGCGCGCGCCGGCGCGCGCCGACGCGACGCGCGTTGACGCGTCGCCCGCGTCTGCGGAGACTGCGACGGGATCGCGTCCGTGCTCGAGTGGCTGACTGACACCTTCCTGCGCCTCGTCGCGTCGGGGGACACCTACATCTTCTTGCTCCCGATCTTCGTCGCGCTCGTGCTCGGCGAGCGGCTCGCGTGCGCGCTGACCCGCGCGCGCTACGACGATCGGGACGCCGGTGCGAACATCGCGGTCACGGTCGCGGTGCTCGCCATCGACACGCTCGTCGGCGCCGTGCTGCCGCTCGCGCTGCTCGCCTGGCTCTACGAGCACGCGCGCCTGTTCACGCTCGGCGACGGCGCGCGCGCCTGGCTGCTCGCGTTCCTGCTGCACGACCTCGTCTGGTACGTCGACCACCGGATCTCGCACCGCGTCGGGCTGTTCTGGGCGATGCACCACGTGCATCACTCGTCGAGCGAGTACAACGCCACCGTCGCGTCGCGCGCGTTCATCCTCGACAACGTCATGGCGCGCCCGCTGTTCTACGCGCTGCCCGTGCTCGGCGTCTCGCCGTTCCAGTTCATCGCGGTGCGCATCGTCGTCAGCGTGTGGGGCATCGCCCAGCACACCCGCCTCGTGCCCAAGCTGCCCGTGCTCGACTGGCTGCTCGCCACGCCCTCGAGCCACCGCGTGCACCACGGCTCGGACCCCAAGTACATCGACCGCAACTACGGCGAGGTGCTGATGATCTGGGACCACCTGTTCGGGAGTTACCAGCCCGAGGAGGAGGAGCCCAGCTACGGCGTGACCGAGCCGATCAACACCTACAACCCGCTCGCGATCGAGCTCGCCGGCTTCCGCGGGCTCGCGCGCCGCGTCCGCGCCGCGACGCGCTGGCGCGACAAGCTCGCGTACCTCGTGATGCCGCCCGAGTGGCGCCACGATCGCGACGCGGCCGCGCCCGTCGGTCGAGAGTAGGCGCTGCGGACCGGGGCCTCGGCCTAGCCGAAGCGCGTCTCGAGGTAGCGCACGATGTCGCGCGACTCCGGCATCCAGCGATCGCCCGCCGGCGAGCTGCAGCGCAGCACCGGGACCGTCGCCCGCCCGCGCGCCGCGATCAGCTCGGCGCGGCGCGAGGGGTCGACGAGCACGTCGCGCAGCTCGATCGCGCCCTCGAGCCCGAGCCGCGCGATCGCCCGCAGCACGCGCTGGCAGAACGGACAGCTCGGGTAGTAGTAGAGGCTCAGCCCCTCCCCCTCCGCCGCGAGGTAGCGCTCGGCCAGGCGATCGGCGACGAAGGTCGCGAAGGGTTCGGGTCGCGCCGCCGCGCCGCCGACGGCCTCCCACTCGTCGTCGATGTGCACGAGCACGGCCACGAGCTCGGCGCGCGAGAGCTCGACGCAGGTCAGCGCGCGCAGCTTCGGGGCCAGGAACTCGGCGTACCACAGCGGCCAGTCGGGATCGGAGCTCGCGACCTCGGCCTGGTGTCCCGCCTCCGCCTGCGCGAGCAGCTCCCGCAGCCGCGCCCGTCGATCGTCGCCTGTCGTCTCCATGCTCTCCTCCCTCTCGGTCGAGCCCGTCACCGCCCCCGCGGCAGCGCCCCGCGCGGCCCGCCGCGTCCGCGGCCGTCGACCGGCTTGTGCATCGTCAGGTCGCGCCCCGCCGCGCGCCCCGCCGCGTGGGCCTGGCTCAGGCGCACGCTCGCGCTGCGCATCGACGTGGTCCGCGGGTGCCGGCGCTTGAAGAAGCGCCCGAGGTCCGCGTCGCCCATCCACACGAGCCCCTGCTCGGCGTTGTGCTCGCGCTCGGCGCGGAGCTTGTCGGCGAAGCCGATCAGCACGCCCGCCTGGAACTCGCGACGCACGCGCGCGCCGAGGTTGGTCAGCCCCTCCTCGGCCAGGCGCGCGCGCTCGGCCTTCCACAGCCGATCGATCGCGCCGTGCAGGTAGCCGTGCACGAAGTCCGCCATCGCGAGGTTCTCGCGCGTGCCCATGACCTCGAGCAGGCTCTCGACCCGGAGCTCGCGCGCGTTAAACGTCGGCACCCACAGACACTCGACGAAGAAGAACTCGCCGAGGATCGACGAGATCAGCTTCCACGTCAGCGGCAGCGCGGCGCGGGAGCGCCCGAGCAGGCGGTGCTCGTAGCCCAGCGCGTCGCCCGGCTCGGCCCGCGGCAGCTCGAGGTTGTAGCGCAGCAGCAGCGTGTTCGCGGCCGCCATCGCGTTCTCGGCCTCGCCGCGGTTCGAGCTGCCCGCGAGCGCCAGCAGCTTGCGGACCCGTCGCAGGATCCGGTCGGCCTTGGTCGCGCCGGCCTCCGCGTCGGGCGACGCGCTCGCGGCCGGCGAGATCTCGAGCAGCGCGCAGGCCCTTGCGAAGCGCTCGCCGTGCGGGCGCGCGTCGCCGCCGAGCAGCTCGTCGACGTACTGGTGCGCGATCTCGTGGCGCAGCGTCTGCAGCACCTCGTGCCAGGGGTGCTCCCAGATGTGCGCCTCCGACAGCCCGATGGTGCGCGTCGCCGCGTCCCAGCGCCCGAGCCGCGCGCTCGCCTGATCGATCTGCAGCGCCGGCGGCTTGAGCTGTCCACCGAGACATCTCTCATTGACCTCGCGCCACGCGGCCATGAGCTCGCGCAGCCACACCCGGTGCAGGCGCGCGCGCGCCTCCGCGGGCGGACCCACGACGCGCCGGCCGCGTGTGCTCCCCGATCGCCCCATCACGCCTCCTCCAGCTCCGCCTCGGCCTCCTCGAGCTCGCCCTGCGCGATCTCCCAGCGCGCCGTCAGCTCCTCGAGCTTATCCGCGTCGCGCTGATACTCCGAGAGCAGCGCGTCGCGCCGGGCGTCGTCCTCGTAGACCGCGGGGTCGGCGAGCGCCGCGCTGCGCGTGCGCTGCTCGCCCTCGAGCGCGGAGATCCGCGCCTCCATCTCCTCGACCTGCTTCTTCAGCGGCCGCAGCTTCTTCTGCCGCGCCATCCGCTCCTGGGCTTTCTGCCGGCGCTGCTCCTTGACGTTGACGCGCTTGCCCTCGGGCTCGGCGCCGCGCTCGCTCGCGCCGCGCGACGACGACCCGGACCGTCTGCCCGACGCGCCGCGCGAGGACGTTCGTGAGGGCGTTCTCGAGGACGACGTGGACGACTTCCCCGACGGCTTGCCGGGCGCCCGGCTCGCGCGCGCCGCCTCGCGGGCGGCCTCGAGCTCGGCGGCCGCGCCCGCGTCGCCCTCGCGCAGGCGCCTGTTGCGGTCGAGGTACTCGTCGAGCGTGCCGGGGTAGACCTCGACGCTGCCGCCCTGCACGTCCCAGATCTTCGTCGCCAGGCGGCGCACGAAGCTGCGGTTGTGACTCACGAACAGCAGCGTGCCGTCGAAGGTCGCCAGCGACTCCGCGAGGCTCTCGCTCGACTCGAGGTCGAGGTGGTTGGTCGGCTCGTCCATCAGCAGGAAGTTGCCGGGCCGGATCAGCATCTTCGCAAGCGCGACGCGAGCGCGCTCGCCGCCCGAGAGCACGCGCACCGGCTTCTCGACGTCCTCGCCGCTGAACAGGAACGCGCCCAGCAGCGAGCGCACGCGCGTCGCCCCGGCGCTCGGGTCCACGCTGCCGACCTCCTGCTCGACCGTCAGCTCGGCGCTGAGCGTGTCGGCGTGGTGCTGCGCGAAGTAGCCGAGCTTGACCTTGTTGCCGAACTGGATCTCGCCCGCGCTGGCCGCGAGCTCGCCGGCGACGATCTTGAGCAGCGTGGTCTTGCCGGCCCCGTTGACGCCGATGATCCCGATCTTGTCGCCGCGCGCGACCCGGAGCTCGACGTCGGCGAACACCGGCTTGTCGTCGTAGGCCTTGGCGAGGTCCTTGAGGTGCGCGACCTGGGCCCCGGCGCGATCGCAGGGCGGGAACTGAAAGCGCATGACCTTGCGGCGCTCGAAGGTCTGCACCTCGTCCATCTTCGCCAGCGCCTTGATCCGGCTCTGCACGGCCTTGGCCTTGTTGGCCTGGGCCCGGAAGCGCTCGATGAACTGCTCGGCCTTCTCCCGCTCGCGCCGCAGGTTCTTGGCCTTGTTCTCGAGCACCAGCTCCTCCTCGGCGCGCTGCCGGCGATAGCCCTCGTAGTCGCCGGTGAACTGCCGCACGCCCTCGGGCTCGAACGAGACGACGCGCCCGATCTGCTCGTTGAGGAACTCGCGATCGTGGCACACGAGCACGAACGAGCGCCCGTAGCGCTTGAGGAACGCGCCGAACCAGGCGACCGACGGCATGTCGAGGTGGTTGGTCGGCTCGTCGAGCAGCAGCAGATCGGGGCGCTGGAACAGCAGCGACGCCAGCACCGCGCGCATCTGCCAGCCGCCGCTGAACTCGCCCAGCGCGCGCGTCTCGTCACCTGGCTGAAAGCCCAGGCCGGCGAGGATCCGCAGGGCCTCGTGCTCGGAGTAGTGCTCGTCGAAGTGCTGGATCTGCTCGTGGAGGTCCGAGATCCGCTCGGCCGCCGACATCAGCGCGTCGATCCGCTCCGGGTCCTCGGCCGCGCCCGCGCCCGCGCCCGACTCGGCCGCCGCGAGCGCGCGCTCGGCCTCGAGCAGCTCGTCGTCCAGCGCCTGACGCCCGGGCACCGACGCGCGCACGTAGCCGCCCAGCGTCAGCTCCTCGGTGACCACGAGGTCCTGCGACAGGTAGCCGATCCGCAGGCCCCGGCTGAAGCGCAGCCGGCCGTCGTCCGGGCTCTGCTCGCCCGCGACCATCCGCATCAGCGTGCTCTTGCCCGACCCGTTGGGCCCGACGAGGCCGATGCGGTCGGCGTGCCCGATCCGGAGGTTGAGATCGCGAACGATGCTGCGGGCGCCGAACCCCAGCGAGACGCGCTCTAGCACCACGAGGCTCACGCGCGCTGTATACCGCACTCGCAACGGAGCGTGTCCGCGGAGTGGGGATTCCCCGCGGACACGCTCCGTGGGAGCGCTCGAGTACACTGACCGCATGAGCGACACGGAGTCCAGGCCGCCGATCGACGCGGAGACGCTGGAGCGCCTCCGCCGCGGGATCCCGCTCCGCATGGACGCGCGCGGTCAATTCACGCTCGGCGGCGACCTCGTCACGCACCCGCGGGTGCTGGACGCGTTCCGCCGCGGCCTCGACATCACGGAGGCGGGCGAGCACCAGCTGCACATCGGCGACCAGTGGTGCTACCTGACCGTAGAGGACTGTCCGCTGCGCGCGACCGCCGTGCGCGTGGGCAGCGGCGATAACGCGCCCCTGACGATCCGCCTCGACGACGGGCGCAGCGTCCCGCTCGAGCTCGCCGGCCTCTGGGAGGAACCCGAACGCGGGCTGCGCTGCAGCGCGCCCGCGCGCCGCAGCGGGCGCGCGCTCGCGGTGCGCTTCAGCAACACCGCGCAGATGGACCTCGCGCGCTGGATCGTCTGGGACGACGGCGCCGCGCGCCCGCAGCTCGATCTCCACGAGCTCGGCGTCGCGGCGCGCCTGATCCCCGACGCGCCGCCCTCCTGACCGGCGCGTCGGATCACGTTCGGGCTACTTGTTCTTGCCCTTACCGCCGCCCTTGCCGCCGCCGCCGCCGCCTCCGCCGCCGC
Source organism: Myxococcales bacterium (assembly GCA_020633295.1). Classification (GTDB taxonomy): domain Bacteria; phylum Myxococcota_A; class Polyangia; order Nannocystales; family Nannocystaceae; genus JACKDW01. The sequence goes on from JACKDW010000004.1 coordinate 619,900, forward strand.
CACCGCCGCCGCCGTACAGCTCGTTGAGCGCCGTGACGTCGCCGGACGTCCACTCGCCGTCGCTCTGGAGGTTGTAGCAGGAGTTCATCACCGAGCCGTTGAGCGTCGCGCCGGTCGGCGTGCCCGGGATGTGGATCGCGCCGACGCTCGACTCGCCCTCGTCGCTCGGCGAGCCGCCGCAGCTGATCGAGCGGTCGAAGTAGTCGGTGTGGCGAAAGCCCATGCAGTGCCCGAGCTCGTGGGTGATGACGTGCACGACGACGTCGTGCCCGTAGCCGCCGATGCTCTTGCCGATGTTGATCGTCCCGTAGGGGCTCCCGCTGGACGGGAAGCCAGCCGAGCCGCCGCTGCCCTGGACCTCTTTGGCCATGATCGTCGCGTCGCAGCCGCCGCCGCCGATCTGCATGGAGAAGGACAGCCCCTGCGCGTTGTAGCTCGCCACTGCGTCCACGAGCGCGGCGCTCAGGACCGCGTTGGCGGCGAACTTCGCGTTCGGGTTGACGCAGATGACGGAGTTAACCGACGTGTCGACGAGGTTGTTGGTCCGGTACTGCCGCAAGCCGTCGGTCGACAGCCCCGCGAGCTCGCGCGACGCCTGCAAGCTGACCTCCGCGTCGCTGCCCACGTAGACCGTGCCGTCCGCGAGCACGCCGATCTCGCGCTCCGGGAAGCCCGCGAGCAGGAGGTTGTCGACGGTCTCGTCGATCTGCGCCTGGCGATCGAGCTCCTCCGGCGGCGCGAGCTCGGGCGCGACGCCGTCGCACCCGAGCACCAGCAGCGCGGCGAACATCAAGCAGGTCGTGTGTCGCTTCATGGTCTTCATCCTCCGTGATCTCGTGACGCGTCGCGAGGAGGTCACTGTGGAGGCTCGCGCCGCGCGCTGACAAGCGCCGCGCGCGTGAGTTCGCCTGGGGCTCCGTTGTATCCGCAACAAGCCGCGTCCCCATCTGCGGGGCCGGAGCGCGGCGCCACGCCGCGGCGCGCACGGGCTCGCACACCTGTCTAAAAGTGCAGACGTGTCGCGACGCGACGCGACGCGCGGTCAGGAGGACGCGAGCGCCGTCACGAGCGCGCCCGCGTCGTCGCGCCACACGCGGACGCCGCCGCGCCAGCGCGCGCCGAGCACGTCGATCGTCTCGAGCCGCAGCCAGACCGGCGCCGCGCCGACGCGGAAGACGTCGCTCTCGAGCGCGAGCTCGCGGCGGTTGTGCGTGCGAAACCGGAGCTCGTCGGGGATCAGCGGGTCGAGGTAGGCGCGCGGCGCCGGGCCGCGCTCGAGCGACCACTGATCGATCCAGTCGCGCCAGCGCGGGATCGCGGCGCGCAGGGACGCGTCGAGCAGCTCGGGGTGCGGGTAGCGGTAGTCGACGATCCGCGCGCGCGCCGTGCCGTCGCCGCACTCGACGCACTCGACGCGCGCGACCGGCCGCTCGCGCGCGCCCGCGTCGGTCTGCGTCGGCCGCGAGCGCGCCGCCCGGGTCGCGCGCAGCGAGCTCGGCGGCGCGTCCGCGTCGTCGGGTCGCAGCGCCGCGCGCGTGACCTGCAGCTGCACGAGCCCAGCGCGTCGCAGGTCAGCGCCTCGGGGCGAAGCCCCAGGCGCGCGCGACCACCCGCAGGCGCGAGACGCCGCGCGCCGCGGCCAGCGCGATCACCTCGCGTATCTCGACCTGTCCCAAAGGCCTATCAAGCGCGGCGACCCAGATCGCGTCGCGCTCGCCCTCCCCGACCCGCCCGTGCAGCGCCCTCGCGCCGGCCGGCGCGCCCTCGCCCGCGCGCCCGCCGGCGGCCTCGACCAGCGCGCGCGTCGAGACGCCGCGCCACTCGCTCGCGCCGAGCGAGGCGCGCTCGAGATCCGCAGGCGCGTCCCCGTCGAGCAGGCGCTTGCTCGCGATGTGCACCGCCGCCTCGGCCCGGTCGCAGCCGAGGAACCCGCGCCCGAGCTCGTGGGCGACCTTGAGCGTCGTCCCTGACCCGCAGAACACGTCGGCGACCAGCGAGCCCGGGTTCGATGACGCGGTGATGATCCGCCGCAGCAGGCTCTCGTTCTTCTGCGTCGCCCAGCCGGTCTTCTCGGTCGAGAAGCTCTTGATCTGGATCGAGTCGAGCGACGCGCGCCCGCGCAGGTCAAACTCCGACGCGTTCGCGTTCCACACGTCCTCGAGCGGCACGCCCTTGCCGCGCGGCGGCGAGCCGTCGCGCCGGCGGTAGCCCTCGGGGTACGGCACGTAGCGCTTGTTAAAGATGAACTCGCCGGGCGTGCGCGTGTAGAAGAAGATCAGGTCGTGGTTGCGGATCCAGTTGCGCGCGCGCGTCTTGAAGCCCGAGAGCCAGCCGATCCGCCAGACGATCTCGCGCTGAAAACAACCTGGCCCGAAGATCTCGTCCGCGAGCAGCTTGACCGCGTGGCCGACGGTGGGATCGACGTGGATGTAGAGGCTGCCGCGCGGCGCGAGCAGCCGCCGGAGCAGCCGCAGGCGCGGGTCGAGCATGCGCAGAAAGCCCGCCAGGCCGCCGCGCCAGGCGTCGTCGTAGGCGAGCGTGCGCAGCTCGGCCGGGCGCTCGTCGCCCTCCCCCTCGCCGACCCGCGTGATCACGGGGAAGCGGTTGCCGGTCATGAACGGCGGGTCGATGTACACGAGGTCGACCGCGCCCTCGTAGCGCTCGAGCCAGGCCTCCATCACCTGCAGGTTGTCGCCGCACACGAGCGTGTTGGCGCCCCGCGTGCCCGCGGGTGACGGCTCGGCGGGCGCGAGCCCGGGCCGTCGCACTGCCGCCCCGCGCAGGCGCGCGTCGAGCTGCAGCCGCGCGCCCGTGCGCGGGAGCTCGACCCGCCGGCCGCGGTCGTCATACTTGCCGGGCCAGACGAGCTCGACGCGATCGCCGAGGCGGCGCGCGTCGTCGGAGATCGCTGGGTCCGTGTCGCCGCGCTCCTGCTCGCGAGGCGCGCTCACGATCCTCCGCTCGCGTCGGCGGGCGGGGTCGCGCCGTCGGGCGACGCAGTCGCGGGCGGCGCTACGGGAGCTACGGGCGCCTCGCTCGCGCCCGCGGCGGGCGCCTCGCTCGCGCCCGCGGCGGGCGGGGTCGCCTCGTCTGGCGTCGTACCGTCCGGCGTCGCGCCGTCAGGCATCGCGCCGCCCGGCGTCGCGCCGTCGGTTGCCGGAGCGGACCCGTCCGGAGCCGCTCCCGCCGGCGCGTCGGGTGTCGTCGGCGATGTCGGCGGCGCGGCGGCCGGTGGTGCGGCGGCTGGTGGTGCGCCGACGGGCGGCGCTGCGACCGGACGCGGATCGGTCGAGAGCTTGCGGACGTAGGCCGTCAACACGCGCAGGGAGGGTTCCGCGAAGCTGCGACCGAAGGCCGGCATGTTCGGCGGCTTCCCCATCTGGATCGTGCGCCGCAGCTGGTCATCGCTCAGCGTCCCCATGTACCGCGGATCCGTCAGGTCACGGACGCCCGCGACGTCCGGCAGACCCCGGCCGTCGGTCCCGTGGCAGCGCGCGCAGTACTGATAAAACAGGCGCTCTCCGGAGATCTCGCGCACCGGCCCCGTGGGCTCCTTACACGCGCTCGCGGCCAGGCACAGCAGCCCGCCGAGCGCGGTGAGCAACCCATGCCGACGACGACGCGCGCGCGCGTGCTCGAGATCGCGGCGTGCACGGTGGACTCGCGGGTTCGTCACGGTAGCCGGAAGCATGCACCAAAATGGCACCGATGCGTATCCGCGACGCGACCGCTGGCCGCGCTTGAACGCTCGCACGCGAGTCGCGCGGCCGCTCACGCCCGCGAAGCTTCGCCGCGCGTGCGCGTCGACATCGCGGATCGTCAGCGACGCGGCAGCAGGCTCAGCGCGCGCCCGGGCACGATGGCCCCGTCCCGCCGCGCCTGACTCAAGGAACCAGGTGGAGCCGGGACGACCGGCGGCGGCTCCGGCTGTGTGATCGGCGGCGCGGGCTGAGCGGGCTGCGGCTGCGGCTGTGGCTGCGGCGCGGGCTGGATCGGCGCGGGCTGGATCGGCGCGGGCTGGATCGGCGCGGGCTGGATCGGCGCGGGCGCGGGTTGGGTCATGGGCGCGGGCGCGGGTTGGGTCATGGGCGCGGGCGCGGGCGCGGGCCCCGGTGGCGGCAGCGGCCCCTGGGGTGTCACGCCCTTGTCCTTCGTGATCACGAAGCCCTCGGCGTCGACCTCCACGCCCTGCCCCGGTCGATAGCTGCCGTCGGCCTTGACGATGCCGAGCCGCAGCCCGAGCGAGTCATTATAGATGTCGACTGCGCGCTCGTAGTCCTTGCGCGCGCGGTTGTAGGTGATGCCCGCGGCAACCGAGAACGCGACGGTCATGAGCGCGCCCGCGAGCAGCACGCCGTTGGCCGCGTTCGGCTGCTGGAAGTTAAAGCCCTCGCGCGCGGACGCGGCCCCGCCGGCGATGAACAAGATCGACGAGAGCACCGCCATGCCGGTCAGCACACCCGAGGTCGCCATCTTCTTCTCGGGCAGCGCGGCCGCCGAGTTCGCGTCGGACCGCAGGACCGCGTCGAGTGACTGCCAGCTGCGCTTCTCGGCGCCGGGGCTGTTGCCCTTCGTGTAGCGCTTGCCCGTCGGCTCATGCCAGACGTAGATCGAGTTGTCGGTGTAGAGCTGCTCGCGTACCTGCCGATCCTGGACCTTCTCGAGCTGGCGGACATTCGTCGGCTCGAGCTGCGGCGACAGCGTCATGCAACCGGTCAAGCTCAGGCTGCCCGTCAGGCCCAGGCACAGCCCGGCCCGCGCCGCGTGGCGCAGGAGCGATCGATGCGTGCGTCGTGGGCTCACGTGGCCCCAAAAATACCATGTCCCGCGCGCCCCCGGCATCCGCCGTCCCCGCCGGCCGCAACGCGCCGGAACCCGAGACTTTGCGCTCCAGACGAGCGATGCGGCGCGGACACGGGGCCGATGAGGACGCCGCGACCTCGAGCGCTCGGCGGTGATCCCGTCGGCGGTGTTCCAGGTCCTTGGCCAGAGCCTCGTGCGCGCGGGGATCTCCGGGCTCCTCGGCGCACAGCTGCTCCCACTGGCGGGCGGCCTCGGCGTGTCGCCCGAGCTGGCGAAGCAGCTCTGCGGCCACGCGCCGCGCCGCGCGAAGCGTCCGTGAGCTCGTCGGCGACGGCAAAAACTTCGGCGCGCGCGAGTTCACCGTCACCGGCGCCGGCGTGCGATCGCGGACAGGATCCAGCGTGCCGGCGTCGAGCCCGAGCCACGGCGCGAGCGTCGCGAACGCCCGCTCGCGCGCCCCCCTGCCCTCGAGCAAGCGCGCGACGCGAATCGCCGTCTCGACATCGCCGGGCTCGCGCACGATCCCTGCGATGTGCTGCAGCAACGCCGGCATCGCCACCAGATCGGCCGCGTTGTGCTCCCGCACCCGTCGCATCGCGTGCTGCGTCTCGACACACGACGGGCGCTCGATTGAGCGCCAAAACACCGCCGGGATCGCGGCCCCCGGGATGTCTCCGACCCGCCGCACGCCGAGCTGCGTGCGCTCGAGCGTCACGAGTCGGCAGTCCGGCCCGCGATCTCGCCAAAGCCGGCGGGCCGGATACAGAAGATCCACGTGGGGACTCGCCAGCGCCGCGAGCGAGCGCGCCAACCGAGCACGGCGTACCCGCTGCTCGAGCAGCGGGACATCGAAGGTGCGCCCGTTGAACGAGACCAGGCGCAGGGCCGCGCCGCCGAGGGACTCGAGCCGATCGAGCACCGACGCGAGCATCGCCCCCTCCCCGGACATACGCGTGAGCGTCCACTGCTCCACGCACAACACCTCGCCCCCCTCGTCCGCGTCGTACCAGGCGAGCCCGACGAGGAACGCGAGCGATCCCGCGTCCCGGCCCAGGCCCGTGGTCTCCGTGTCGAGGAACACGACGCGCCGGGCGACCGTCGCGTCGACCGCCGGTCCCGCGACCTCGTCCAGCGCGACCGCGCTGGAGCCCGCGCCCGGCAGCACGAGCCGCGCGTGCCCGCCACCGCTCTCCCGCATCGACGGTCGCGAGCGCGACGGCGACAGCGACCAGCGCGCGCACACGTGATCAAACGGCCGCCCCGTGTCCACGCGCATGCGCGGCTGCACCGGCGCGGGCACGCCTTCCGCGCCGCTCCACGGCGCTCGAGCGCCCGCCGCTGGAACCCACTCCGACCCGCGCGCCGAGCCGTCGCCGCGGGTTCGCGTCCGTGCGACCGCGAGCGCGAAGCGATCGGCGAACGAACGGGACCGCGCGCGCGCGGGCGACGGAGCCAACAAGGTCGACGCCGGTGATGTGGAAGACGACGAAGACGACGAAGACGACGAAGACGAGTGCGATGACGAGGTTGAAGATGAGGTTGAAGATGAGGTTGAAGATGAGGTTGAAGATGAGGTTGAAGACGAGTGCGAAGACGACGAAGGCCTAGGAGTGTCGCTCGCCCCACCGGACCCGAGGCCCCGGGCACGCGGAGACGCAAACCCGAAGCGTCGGTGCAACTTCATGCGCCATCTCGCAGGCTCTCGAGCAGATGGAGAACATCGCGCCGAAGATCGCCCGCGAGCGTCGGCGGCCCCGAGCGCGGCGCGGGCCGTGACCCGCGACCCGGATCGGCCATCCGCGCCGGCGTCGTCCAGCCGTGCTCTGGGCCCGTGCACGTCGGGCACCCGCGCACGCACGAGCACCCTCGCACCACGTCGAGTACGTGGTCGAACAGCGCGCGCCCGAGCGCGTGGGCCTGGCGCGCGAGCCCGGCGCCACCAGGCATCGCGTCATAGAGGTAGAGGCACGGGACCACGCTGGCCTGCAGCGCGACCGAGGCGTCCGCCGAGCCGCGCCCGTCGACCACCTCGGCCCAGCCGCCCGGAGCGCCCGCGACGAGACCACCCCCGCCAGGATCCGCCGCCACGGCGCGCCCGAGATCGTGCACGTCACACATCAGCAGCATGGCCGCCCCGTGGTGCAGGGCGTGGGCGGTCGCCAACGCGGCCGAGACTCGCGCGGCTGGATCGGCCAGCGCCGTCACCACGTCCGCGCCGACCGTCCAGTAAGCCGCCACCGTATGCAGCTCGAGATCGGGCAGGCGCACCGGACCAAAGCCGATGTTCTCGTGCGTGCCGAAGCGCAGCTTCTTGAAGCCCGGCACCGTGCGGACCACGTGCGCATAACCGACCCCGGATCGCGTCGCGCCGCGCCCGTCCTCTTCGTCTCCGTCGTGCAGCGGCTCGACGACGCGCACACGACGACGACAGACGGCCTCGGTGTAGTAGCGAGCTCGAACCGCGCGCACGAACGCCTTGCGCGCCTCCCAGTCGAGGCGCAGCACCTCATACGTCCGCCCCTCCACCGCGTAGATCGCCCCCGGGTGCAGGTACAGCGGCGCGTCTTCGAAATCGACCTCGGCCAGGATCCGCCCGTCGCGCTCGGCCTCCGCGAGCTCGAGCACCGCGAAGTTCTCCTCCTGCGTGCCTCGGAGGTCCACATCGTCGGCCGGGAAGCTCGCGCCCAGCGCGAAGTAACGGAGCTCGCCGCGCTCGTCGACCTCGCGGTGCAGCGTGCCCGCGTCCGCGAGGTATTGCAGGGCCGGCTGCAGCTCGGCGGCGTCGAGCCCGTCAAGGCCCTCATCCCCGGTCAGCGGCAGCTCGTGCGCGGCGCAGCGGAGGTGCGGGATCAGGACCTCGGGGTTGTCGGGATCGAGCCGGGCGTGCTCGGGCGGCTGCTCGAACAGAAATCCCGGCGCGTTGGCGACGAATTGATCGAGCGGGCTCGACGACATGATCATGACCGTGAGCGCGCGGTCCTGCCTTCGCCCCGCGCGCCCCGACCGCTGACGCGTCGCCGCGCGCGTCCCCGGATAGCCGGCCAACACCACGGCATCGAGGCCGCCGATGTCGACGCCGAGCTCGAGCGCGTGGGTCGTGGCGACGATCCGCGCCTCGCCGCCGCGCAGCGCCTGCTCAACCTCGCGTCGACGCTCCGGGAGATACCCGCCGCGATACCCACGAACGCGCCGCGCGGCGCGAGCGGCCGCCGCGCGATCACCGGTGGCGTCACGACCCGTGCCCGACCGCGCCTCGTCCTCGCGCAGGTAGCGGGTCAGCAGCTCGACCGCCTTGCGCGTGCGGCAGAACGCGAGCGTCCGAATGTCGGCGCGACGCAGCTCCGTGGCCACCGCGCGCGTGACCTTGAGATAGTCCCGCCGCACCCCGGTCAGCGGGTCGACGACGTCCGGGTTGAGGAGGACGAAGCTACGCGGACCGGCCGGCGCGGTATCGCGTGCGACCACCGTGAACTCCGGGCGACTGCACAGCAGCTCGGCGAACGGCCCTGGGTTCGCGATGGTCGCCGAGCAGGCGATGATGGTCGGACGCGAGCCGTGGTAGCGACACGCCCGCCAGAGCCGGCGCAGAACGTTGGCCACGTGACTGCCGAACACGCCGCGATAGGTGTGCAGCTCGTCGATGACCACATAGCGGAGGTTCGCCAGCAACGCGCCCCAGCGATCGTGATGGGGCAAGACGCCACGATGGAGCATGTCCGGGTTGGTGGCGACCACGTGCGCCCGCGTCCGCGCCGCGCGGCGCTCATCCGGCGGCGTGTCGCCGTCGTAGAGACCGACCCCGAGTTGTCCACAGGCCAGCGCGCGCAGGCCCCGAACCTGATCCCGCGCGAGCGCCTTGGTCGGGAACAACATCAGGCAGCGCGCGCGCGGATCGGCGAGCACCGACGAGAGCACGGGCAGCTGGTAGCAGAGCGACTTCCCCGAGGCCGTGGAGGTTGCGAGCACCACGTCGCGACCGGCGCACGCGGCCGCGATCGCCTCGCCCTGGTGGACGTAGGGACGCTCGATCCCGACGTGACGCGCCGCCGCGATCGCGCGCTCGTCGAGCGCCTCGGGCCACTCGGCGAACACGCCTGGGTGCGCGGGCGTTCGGTGCACCGCGATCAGCTCGCCGAAGCGCCCGGATGTCAGGGCGTGCTCGAGCGCGGTGAGTCGGGCGTCGCGGGATGGCCCGTCGCTCGCGTCGGCGTCGAGTGACTCGTCGACGCCGTCGCGGGAGGGGCCGAGGCGGGCCCCGTTCAACCGCGAGAGCGGGTCCGGGGCGCGCTTCGAGAGCTTAAAAACATCAGGCCCCCCCGCGGCGAACGAAGCTGGATCAAGACCGCAAAGATCCGCTTCTGGATTGAAAAGGAGGGAGCGCGCGCGGGGAGAGCCTGACAACTGCTGTAGCATCCTTGCTGCAGTGACGTTCACACTGAACGACACCGCAGCAGTAACACCTGTTCAGTCACCGCGTCAAGCTTCTGTTCTCGGCGATTGGATGCTGTTTCGCGTCGCGCGCCTGTTCTCGACCGGCATGCGCTTGCCCCGCAAGCCAAGGAACCGCGCGTATTGCACACCTCAATTGCAGCGCGTGACCGCGCGACCGGGAGTCCCGGCAGCGCCGACCTTCGGTCGCCGTGACGCGTCTCGAACTCCAACCATCGAGACGCACGCGACCGCGCGTATCCACTTTTTAGTGAGGGCCTGCGCCCGCTGCTGCGACTGGAGTGACCTCTCGCGCTGGTCCGGCTCACGCGTGAGAACCGGGTCTCGACCCTCCCTGCTGTCACCGCATGACGAGCGTCGCTCGCCATCGGTTCACAGAGGATCGATCACATCGCGGGCCGCGTCAACCCGCCGCGCGTCGCGTCGCGTCGCGAAACGACCGCGTCTTCGACCGCGTCTTCAACCACACCTCGTGTCACCGCTCGGCGCCCGGCGACACGGGCGCCTCGTTCGGCCCTACGAAGGCCGAGCGCGTCGCCTCGGGTGTCGCCGGTGTTGAACGCAGATCGCTCAGAAGCTCTCCATTGGGCTCGTACGTGCAAAATTGTAAATCTGGACGACTGCGAGGGACAGGACTACACAACGCCGCGACGCGCCGGTATGACAACCTCGGCGCCGCAGCGATCGATGTCGAGCCAGCTCGACCTGGCTCGAGCTCTCGAGTGATGGCCGAGCGGTGTCGAGAGACGCCTCGTGATGGCAATCGATGTCGATCGATGGCAATCGATGTCGATCGATGTCGATCGATGTCGATCGATGTCGATCATCGGCGCGTCACCGCCACTCAAAATCGCCCGCTCGATCGGGCGCGATCACGAGGCGCGCGGAGCTCTGGACCACTCGAAGCCCGCCACGCCGACCGCGAATCACCGCGAGGCACATGCACCGCCGTACACACGGCCATCCGATTATTTTTTACACGTGTGTGTAAAAATCCTGGCGAGAACTTAAACGATCGTATAATTTCGACCTGGAAGCCTGGAAATGGCCACGACTCAGCGCATGGGCGAAAACGAGCGAACAGACGGGCGAGAGGAGCGCAGCGATCGCACGGTGCAGATGCTGATTCAGTCAGCGCGCAGCGCGTTCGCCAGCGTCGGCTTCGCCGCCGCATCCGTGCGGGATATCGCCGGTGACGCCGGCGTGAACCCGGCGTTGGTCCGCTACCACTTCGGCTCCAAGGACGGCCTCTACCGCCGCGTGCTCGGCGAGATGATGAGTCAGCTCAGCGATCGTCTGCGCGCGGCGTTTCGTCCCGACGGCTCGCCGCGCGAGCGCATCACCCGGGCGATCGCGGCGTACCTCGATCACCTCGCCGAGCACCGCGACACGCCGCGCCTGATCCAGCGCGCCCTGCTCGACGCCGATCCGACCGTGCGTGAGATCGTGAACGCGCACCATCGCCCGCTGCTGCAGGCGCTCGAGCCGTTCCAGGCGGGCGAGATAGCGACCCTGCACGTCAGCGCGATCGAGGAGGCCGTGACCTCCCTGTTCGGGGCGATCGTCGCGCCGTTTCTCTACGCGCCTGTCCTGACCGAGCTGTTCGGTCACGACGTGCTCTCGCCGGAGGCCATGGACCGCAGGCGCCAACATATCTCCGCGCTGGTCGAGTTTACGCTCGACCAGCTGCTCCCCAGCGAACTAGGCCACGCTTGACGTCGCGCGGCGGGTCGTATCCCCGGCTGCGCAAGGAAGGACCGCATGTCTGTATCCCTACGCGACCCCATCACGCTCGGCACCCTGACGCTGCGCAACCGCCTGTATCGCGCCCCGGTGCTCGAGGGCGCGGGCTCGGCTCCGAACCCTGCGGCCGTCTACGCGCGCCACTTCGTGCCCAACATCGAGGCCGGGCTGGCGCTCGTGATCCAGGGCAACACCATCGTCAACCTGGAGGGTCGGACGTCGCCCGGCATGTCGGTCATCGGCGATCGCGAGCGCATGCTCGCGCTCAAGCCGCTGACCGACGCGGTGCATCGCGCCGGCGGACGCATTATCACGCAGCTCGGTCACGGCGGCTCGTTCTCGCTCGAGTCCTGGCACCGTGACTACGTCGCGGTGCGCACGAGCCCCCCGTTCGCGCCCAGCCCGCTGCCGCTGTGGATCCGCAGCCTGCACCGCGGCGGCGTGCACGTGATGTCGACGCGCGAGGTCGAGGAGCTCGTCCGCCGCTTCGGCATCGTCGCCGCCTGGGCCCGCGAGGCCGGCTACGACGGCGTTCAGCTCGCCGGCTCCAACGCCAAGCTGCTGCACCAATTCCTCAGCCCTGTGCACAACCGTCGCAAGGATCGCTACGGCGGCGACGCGACCGCGCGCACGACCCTGCTCCGCGAGATCCGCGAGGCCATCGCCCGCGAGGCCGGCGCGGACTACCCGGTGCTGCTCAAGTACACCGCGGTCGAGGGCACGCCCGTCCGTCAGCGCCGCGGGATCACCCTCGAGGACGGCGTGCTCACGGCCAGGATCGCGGAGCAGGTCGGCTTCGCCGCGCTCACGCCGGTGCACGCCGACGTCGTGCCCAACACCTCGATCTGCCGCGGACAATTCCCGCGCGGCGCCCTGCGGCGCAAGGGCATCAAGCACCGCCTGCTCAGCGCCACGGGTCGACGCACCCGCAACCTCACGCTCGCCGCCGGGCTCTGGCTGTCGACGCGCCGCACGCCCTTCGAGCCGGTGTGGAACCGCGCGATCTTCGGCGCCGTCAAGCAGGCGGTGAACATCCCCGTGTTCGCGGTCGGCGGCATCCGCACGGCCCAGGAGGCCAACGCGATCCTCGCGGACGGCCAGGCCGACATGATCGGCATCGGGCGCCCGTTCTACGCCGAGCCCGACCTCGCGCGCCGGCTGCTCAACGAGAGCGACCCCAACCACGACCGCGAGGCCGCGTGCAAGAGCTGCAACCAGTGCCTGATCCCGCAGATGCTCGGGATGCCGGGCGTCTGCTACAGCCCGACGGTCAAGCTCAGCCTTCGGCACCGCGACGCCAAGACCGGCACCGCGGCCGCGTAGTCGCGCGTGCGCGGTCGAGAAAGCGGGCGCGGGCCCCCGACCGAGGTCGGGCGCCCGCGTCGCTCGCGAGGAGCGTGTGAGCCGCGCGTCCGCGCCGCTCAGGGCACGCCGTAGGCGACGCCCATCTTCTCCAGCACCGGCGCCTCGTCGCCGATCTTCAGCGTCGCGCGCATCTGCAGGTACTGGGTCGGGCCGGCGCCGATCGGCGCCGGCGAGTTGAGGTACGGCCCCTGCCACGGGCCCCAGTTCATGCCGTCGTCGCTGAGGCGGTAGTCGATCTCGATCGACGCGTTCGGCGGGATCGTGCCCTGCCAGTGCAGCGACTCCCACACGCACGAGGGCGGGTCGAGCTGGCACTCGAAGGTCTTGATCCAGAAGCCCTGCTGCGCGACGAAGTTGAGCAGCGCGTAGCCGGTCATGTCCGAGTACGCGTACGGGCTGCCGGTGACCGGGAAGGTCAGCAGCGGGTTGCCGTCGTTGTCGAGCTTGGTCGCGTTGTTGCTGTTGCGGTTGATCGCGAAGACCGTGTCGCCGTCGCCGATCGAGATGCCCAGCGGGTGCGCGCCCACGGGGTAGTTCGCGACCAGTTCGCCGGTGATGATGTTGAACTTCGACACGTTGTCCGAGCCGGAGTTCGCGACCCAGCAGTGGTCGCCGCCGTCACAGCCGACGCCGCGCGTCAGGCTGACGCCGGGCGCCTGGTACTGGAACCACTCGTCGGTCTCCTGCTTGTAGTGGAGCACCGTGTTGAGGCTCCAGTTCCCGAGCCAGATGCCGTCCTTGCGGTCGACGGCGATGCCGTAGAGCGAGCGCGGGAACGGCGGGACGTAGGTCTTCTCGATCTGCCCGGTCTCGGTGTCGATGCGCGAGACGAGGCCGCCGCCGCGCTCCGAGGTCCACAGCTTGTTGTTCGAGTCGATCGTCGCGCCGTAGACGTTGCCCGGCACGGGCACGATCAGGTCGACCTCGTAGAACTCGAGGTCGTCGTCCTGGACGATGCGGCGCATGTCCTTGTCGTTGTACGAGCCAACCCAGACGCGGTTCTTCTCGTCGGTGACGGCCGTGCGCGGGCCGCCGCCGACCGCGATGCCGCCGGGCGGGCGCACGCAGTCGAGCGGGTCGGACTCGTCGCAGTTCTGCGCCCAGACCTGGTAGACGCGCGCGTTGCCGCGGCAGGCGACCCACGCGTCGAAGTTCTGGTCGATCGACGTGCGCGAGGGGCTCGAGCCGATGTTGTACTTGCCGAGCAGCTCGCCGGTCTCGGTGTTGTACTTGCCGAGGCGGTTCTCGTTCGTGCTCGGGATCCAGATGTGGTTGAGCTCGACCGTCTCCTCGCCGAGCGTCGCGCCGTCGTCCGGATCGCAGTCGAGGCCGTTGAGCTCCTCGGCGTCCGGGCACACGTTCTCCTCGCAGGTGACGTCAGGGTTCGCGCCCGGGCACCAGCCGCAGACCGTCAGCACGCCCTCGTCGATCTCGTCGTTGCAGTTCTCGTCGAGGCCGTTGCAGATCTCGTCCGTCGGCGTGATCTGCCCCTGGCAGTCAGAGAGCTGGCCGTCGACGCAGGTCTGCAGGCCCGCGGCGCACTCGCCCACGCCCTCGGTCTCGGGCGGGCCGCCGTAGCACGGCGCCTCGTCGCCCGGCTGACACGGGCAGCCCTCGTCGACGCCGCCGTCGCAGTTGTTGTCGATCCCGTCGCACACCTCCTCGGCGCCCGGGTTGATCGCGCCGTCGCCGTCGTCGCAGTCGAGCTGCGACGGGTCGTCCTCGCAGTCAGGCCCGGCGTTGTAGCCGTCCATGTCGTCGTCGTAGCACTCCGGCGGCGGATCGATCGGCCCGGTCGTCTCCGTGTCCGTGTCCGTCGGGTCCTCCGTCGGATCGCCGGTCGTCGTGCCGCCGGTCGTGCCGCCGTCGGTGTCGCCCATGGTCGGATCGGTGTTGCCCGACTCCGACTCTGACTCCGACGCCGGGCCTGCCGACGCGTCGCTCGTGGTGCCCGCGACCGAGTCAGACTCGCCCTGCGTGCCCGAATTGGACTCTGTCCCGGTGCTGTCGTCGCCGCAGCCTGTCAGCCCGATCGCCGGGACGCAGACCAACGCGGCGACGACCGAGTACCCCCGCAGACGCTCGAGTGAATTTACCCTGTCACGCATACTGAATTCCCCTTGCCAGACTCTCTCGGTCGTCGAACCGCTGTCGCTCGAACAGTCCTTCAAGACATGTTGACCATCAAAGGCGCAGACGCGCCGCGTGAGGCTCGCAACCCCCGACGACGGTATCAGCGGCGATTACCCAGATCAAGTAGACATGTCTAATAAGACATGTCTTAAGGAAATTCCCCGCGACCCGACCACGCGAGGCATTTCGCCACGCTGCGGGCTTCCCCGGGTCTCGGCGCCGCCCCGCGGCCGTCGCCCCCCGAGTCCGCCGCGCGGCTGTCACTTTGTCGCCGCCGCGAGCGTGACAAAATGTGACAGCGGCCCGCACGGATTGCGTCGCGCGCCGGCCGTCCTGAGCATGTCCGTTTGGTCACGTTAAATTTCCGCGCGAGTGTGGCGACACTGGGCAGCCCGCGCGCCGGGTGCAGCGACGCGCGTCGGCCCGCCGCCCGCGGTCCTCACTCGCGGGGGAGCGACGCGAGCGCGCGCTGGGCGATCGCGTCCCCCGGGCGGAGCTCGAGCGCGCGCTCGAAGGCCGCGCGCGCGCCCTTCATGTCCCCACGGCCAGCACGCGCCGCGCCCAGGTTTCCCCACACGCGGTGATCGTCGGGGCGCAGCTCGCTCGCGCGCCCGAGCTGCTCGAGCGCGGTCGTCACGTCGCCGCGGTCGAGCGCGATCAGCCCGAGGTTGTAGCGCGCGAGCCCGTCGTCGGGCCCTCGCGCGAGCAGCCCCTCGAAGGCGTCGCGCGCCCGCTCGAGCTGGCCGAGGGTATAGAAGACGCTGCCGGCGGCGCGCAGCAGCGTCGGGTTCGACGGCTGCGCGCGCAGCAGCGGCTCGAGCGTCGCCATCGCGCCGCGAGCGTCGCCGCGCGCGAGCAGCAGCGACGCGAGGTTGCCGGCCGCGTACACGTTGCTCGGCAGCCGCGCGAGCGCGGCCCGGTAGGCCTGCTCGGCGGGGCCGAGCTGCCCGGCGCGCTCGCGCAGCGTGCCGGCGTAGTTGAGCAGGCCGCTCGAGGGGCCGCTCGATCGTGGTGAGCGCGCGCTCGACCGCCGCGCTCGCGAGCTCCAGGCATCCTGCGCTGCTCGAGCAGGCTGGCGACGTGCCGCAGCGCGCAGTTCGAGTTGAGGCAGCGCGCGCCTGCGTCGCCCGCGGCCGCACGCGCCTCCGCGGCGCGGCCGAGCGCCCACAGCGACGCCGCGAGCCGCGGTGCAGCGACGGGTCCTCATCCTCGTCGGCGATCGCGTCGCGCAGCAGCGCGACCGCCTGCTTCGTGCGCGCCGCCGCGGGCCGCCAGCTCGCGCGCGCCTGGAGCGCGAGACCGCGAGCGCGCGCGGCGTCGGGCGGGGCCGTCGGCGCGAGCGACTCGTCCTCGACGATCGTGCACGCGCCCGCTCGCCAGGCCCGAGACCCGCTGCACGCGCCGCTGGGCCAGCGGAGCTCGACCGAGACCGGGCCTGCAGCGGGCCCAAGCCCAGTTACGCGCGTCCGCGTCGACTGCCCGTAGTAGCTCGAGGTCAGGTGCATCCAGGCGCGCTGCGTCCGCGCGCCGCCCGTGACCGTCAGCGTCGCGCCGACGCCCGCGGTGTTGGGCGCCGCGCCCACGAGCCGCAGGCCCACGCGCTCGCCCAGCGGCGCGCTGCGGTTCTCGAGCGCGAGCGCGTCGCCGTTGTTGTCGGCGACGAGCACGTCGAGGTCGCCGTCGCCCTCGAGGTCGAGCACCGCGAGCGCGCGCCCGAGCATGCGGCGGTCGGCGAGCGGCCCGAACGCCTCCGCCGAGACGTCGCGCAGCCGCCCGCCCTCGGCCTCGAACACCTGCAGCGGCTGACGGAACGGGATCCCCGCGACGCGCTCCTCGTCGCTGACGTTGCCGTTGGCGATCACGAGGTCGTCGTCGCCGTCGAGGTCCGCGTCGAACCACTTGAGCCCGAAGGTGACCCACGGCAGCGTCGGCCCGCGCAGCCCGAGCTTGCCGGAGCGCGAGAGGAACGGGCGCGAGCTGTCCGTGCGGCAGTGGACGGTGACGGGCTCGCCGAAGAAGTTGCCGATCCCGACGCACAGGCCCTCGCCCGGCGCGGCGCTCCACGTGCCGTCGATGCCCATCCCGGCGTAGGCCGCACCGCCCTCCGTGCCGACGAGCCCGAGGCGCGTGGCCTCCTCGACGAGCGTGCCGTCGCCGGGCGCGAGGAACACCTGCGTGCGCACCTGGTCGTTGGCGACGATGAGATCGAGGCGCCCGTCCTCGTCGAGATCGACCGTCAGGGCGCCGAGCGCCTTGGTCGCGCCGAGCGGCAGCCCGGCGGCGGCGCTGCCGTCGGTGAAGCGCCCGCGCCCGTCGTTGATCAGCAGCGTCGGGCTCGTCGCCGGGAACAGGTTCGGCGAGCAGTAGTCCCGGCGCACGCCGTCGGGTCGGCAGTCGAGCTCGGCCTCCTGCTCCGGCGACCACTCGAGGTAGCGCCCGACGAACAGGTCGAGGTCGCCGTCGTCGTCGACGTCGAGCGGCGCGAGCACCGAGGTCCAGCCGTCGACCGCGAGCCCGCGCGCGCCCGTCTCCTCGGCGTAGTGACCGGTCCCGTCGTTGATGAACGCGCGCAGCCCCGTGAGCGTGGCGAAGAACACGTCCTCGTCGCCGTCGCCGTCGGGGTCCCAGGCCAGCGCGGAGTAGCCCTGGGCCGAGAGCCCGAGCCCGCGCTCGTCGGTGCAGTCGACGTAGCGCGCGCCGTCTCGGCGAAACAGCCGCGCGCGCGCCGGCGGCTCGGCGCCCGCGCCCGCGCCCTCGACGTCCTGCGGCCAGCGCCGCCCGTTGACGAACAGCACCTCGTCGACGCCGTCGCCGTCGACGTCGAGCACGGTGATCCCGGGGCCCATGATCTCCGGGACCCAGGCGCGCTCGCTGCGTCCGGAGACGTGACGAAAGCGCAGGCCGCTGGACTCCGTGACGTCGACGAAGCGCAGCGCGCTGGGCTCGGGCGCGGGCGGTGGTTCGGGCGCGGGGGAGCTCGACGCGCCCGGCGGCCGCGCGCGCGCCGGCGGGTCGACCGGCGCGACGCTCGGCGGCGGGCGCAGCGAGCACCACGCGAGCGCCCCGATCGCGGCGCTCCCCGTGATCAAGAGGATCGCGCGGGCGCGCTTCTGCGCTCTGCGAGACGGCCGTGCAGACACATTTCCTCTCAGACAGGTACGAGAGTACAGGATTACTCGCGCGCCGCCGTCGCCCGTCGACGCGCGCGCGGCCGCGCGAGCAGGGGCGCGAGAGCGCCGACGCCTCGCGCGGCGTATGATCGCCGCGGTGACGGACGATCCGGCGGTGCGATTCGTCCCCTCGGCGGTCGAGGGGCGCGAGGACGTGCGCGAGGTGATCATCACGCCGACGCGCGTCGAGCTGCGCGGCGACGCGGGCTGGACGCGCCACGAATTCGCCAGCTTCGCGCGCGGCGCCCGGGTCCCTGGCGCCGCGCCGCTCGTCGGCGAGCGCGACTACTTTCGCCCGCCGGCGCGCCGCTTCTTCCGCTTCTACACGACGCCGCCGCTGACGATCTACATGCCCGATGAGCCCGACGGCGCGACCTTCTCGGCGATCCGCAGCACGATCCACGCGGGCGCCTACTGGACCTTCGATCTCGGCTAGACCCGCGCTGTGCACGATCCCGAGCGCACGACGACGATCCGGATCCGTATCCGCGGGCTCGGGATAGAGGTCCCGGACGGCGTGATCGAGCGCCGCGGCCGCGACATCGCCGGTCGTCACGAAGCCTACTCCGCGCGCGCCTGGTGCACGTGGCGCGGCTCGGCCTCGAGATCGTCGTGGCGATCGGCCGCGCGTCGTCGTCGCCTCAGCTCGCGCTGGGTCTCGTCCTCGCGAAACGCCTCGTAGCGCTCGCGAGCGGCGCGCTCGAGCTCGCCGCGCCCGAGCTCGGCGGCGGCGAGCATCTCGAGGTAGCAGGCCTCGACGTCGCGCGGCTCGACCGCGAGCGCGGCCTGGGCCGACGCGAGCGCCTCCTCGGGCTCACCGGACCGAAGGGCCAGCCGCGCGCGCAGGCGGTGAACCGCGCGGTCGCGCGGGAACTCTTCGGCCAGCGGACGCAGGCGCGCGAGCGCGGCCGCGTCGTCGCCCAGCGCCGCCTCCGCGCTCGCGGCCACCATCCGCAGCCCGGGGCGCTCCGGCGCCGACTCGAGCACAGGCCGCAGCTCGGCGAGCGCCTCCGCGGGTCGACGCGCGGCGAGCAGCGTCCGCGCGCGCTTGACCTGCGCCGGCGCCCTGACGCCGCACTCGCGCGCGCGCGCTCGGCCGCCGCGAGCGCGAGCGCGTACTCGCCGACCCGCGTCGCCCCGGAGATGAAGCGCAGCACCTCGTCCCACGGCGACGCCGGCGAGCAGGCCCTGGCCTGCGGCCGCTCGGCGAGCGCGACCGTGACCGCGCGCTCGCCCAGCAGCACGCGCTCCTGCGGCGGCGCCGGCTCGCCGCGCCCGCGGTAGACCGCCGCGATGAACTCGCGCGCGAACTTGCGAAACCACAGGCGCGTCGTGATCGTCACCGGCCCGCGCGCGTCGTTCGGGATCGTCAGCGCGTAGCGCACGACCTCGCCCGCGCCCGCCGGCGCGAGGTGACGATAGAGGACGGTGCGCGAGCGGAACGCGTCGCGCTCCGTGATCGGCGCGCCGTCCTCGTCCAGCGGGCGCGCGCGCAGGACGTGGGCGTCGGGCGGCGGCCCGCCGTCCTCGAGCGGCGCGCCGTGCCGCGCGAGGGTGCGCCCGCTCGCGTCGACGACCTCGAGCTCGACCCAGGTCTCGTGGGAGTCCACCGTCCCGCCCGGGAAGTCGTGGCCGACCCCCGTCGCGCGCACCAGCGCGTGGATCACCAGCTCCGCGCCCGTCGGCAGCGTCGCCCCCTCGCCGTACAGCAGCCCTTGATACTCGCCCGTCGACGCGGCGATCGGCACCGCGCTCGCGCCCGCCTCGGCCAAGCCGTCGCGCGCGCGCGCGAGCCAGCGCTCGTCGTGGTTGTGCTGCGCGAGCGCGAGGTTGGCCGCGGCGAAGCGGTGGTCGAGCACCGTCCCGCCGCGCGCCGCCGGATCGTCGGCGGGCACGCGCCGCATATGGCACGAGCGACAGGTCTCGGGATCGGCCTGACCCAGCGGCAAGGCGATCTCGTGCGAGAAGGGCGAGCCCTGCCACGCGTCGAAGTCGTTGAAGCCGGGCAGGAAGCGGTACGCGGTGATCTCCGCGGGCAGCGCGACCTCGTGGCACGTGCCGCACAGCGCGTCGCCGAGCGCCGCGGCGCCGCCGAGCCGCGCGACGTGGGCGTCCGGACGCGCGCGCACCAGCAGCTGCGCGAGCCCGGACGCGGGCGCCGGGCTCGCGACGCCGGGCCACAGCGGCGTCGGCGTCGCGAGCGTAAAGTCGCCGTTGCCCCCGCCGTCGCCCCCGTGCACAGCGGCATGGCACACGAGACAGGTGACGCCGCGATCCGCCCAGGGCAGCGAGTCCGCCAGCGGCGCGCCCGAGTCAAACACGCCCGCGAGCAGCGGCAGCGGGTCGTGACAGGCCGCGCAGAACTTCGTCGCCTCGCGCCCGCGCAGCCCGTCGAGGGTCCGCAGCGCGTGCAGGTAAAACGGGTTGGCGAACGACGCGAAGCGGTGCGCGCTGGCCTCCCACTGCGCGACGATCGCCGGGTGACAGTCCGCGCAGCGCGTGGTCTCGGCGAGCAGCTCGACGGCCGGCGCGGCCGCGTCCGCGACCCGCAGCGCGCTCGCGGGATCCACTGGGCTCTGGGCGCCGCCGCGCTCACTGGGGCCGCGTCGCGCCGCGCCGGCCCAGCCGACGACGCCGAGCACGAGCAGCAGCGACGCGGCGATCTCCGCCAGCCCGGGCACGTCCTTCGGGGCCTGCATCCGGTGCGTCCACAGCAGCGCGAGCAGCCCGCCGCCGAACGCGAAGTGCGAGACGCGGAGCGCCGCCACCCCGCCCGCGCCGAGCGAGCGCTCGAGCGTCAATTCCGGGACCAACGCGGCGACCCCCGAGAGCGCGCCGCCGCAGGCGAGCGCGAGCAGGATCCAGCCGCTGACGCGCGCCGCCGCGGCGCGCGTCTTGGCCACGCGTCGCAGGTGCAGCGGCGTGTAGACGACGAGGCCCGCGCAGGCGAGCGCGCCGAGCACGACGTGGGCCCAGAACACCGCGAGCACCCCGGGGCTCACGGCGGGCAGCGCCCAGCCCAGCAGGCCGCTGGCGAACAGCCCGACCGCGATCAGCCCGATCCAGCGCGCGCGCACCAACCTGGCCGAATGGTAACACGCGGGCGGACGCGACCGCCGCCGCGAAGCGCTACCGACGCAGGCGCACGTGCATGTGCCCGCGGTGGCCCTGCCAGTGGCGCACGACCCCGTGCGCGCGCCCGCGCCCGCGCGGGTACTGGAACACCTCGTCGAGCTCGTCCTCGCTCACGCCCTCGCGCTTCGCGTGCTTGTAGAGGCGCTTCTGCAGCGAGTAGTCGAGGAAGATCACGCGCACCTGCTCGGTCGCGAGCAGCGAGCGGATCAGCGTCCACGTGCGCTCGACGTCGAGGTTCGTCGCGGTCGGGTTGGAGAACCGCTCGGCCCGCGCCTTGTCGCCCTTGAGCACCACGCCGATGTCGACGTCGATCCCGCGCTGGTGCGAGACGTGCGGGTGCAGCGGCCCGCCGCCGCGCTTCGAGATGTCGCCGACCCGCACCGGCGGCCCCTTCCCGCGCGTGCGCTTGCGATAGATCGAGAGCGCGCGCTCGAGCGCGCG
Source organism: Myxococcales bacterium (assembly GCA_020633295.1). GTDB lineage: Bacteria > Myxococcota_A > Polyangia > Nannocystales > Nannocystaceae > JACKDW01. Next base: position 641,139 of record JACKDW010000004.1, read on the forward strand.
GATCGTCGGCTTGGTCCCGAAGGCCAGGTGCGGGCGCTTGATGAGCAGACCCGCGCGCGGCTTGAGCGAGACGCCGACGGGCAGCTCGCCCTCGTCCTCGGGCGGCGGGCTGAACTCCTCCAGCTCCTCCTGATCGACGACGATCCGCAGGCTCGTGCCGACGCGCACGTGGTTGGGGTCGCGCTCGAGCTGCTCGCGCAGCGCCCCGCGCTGCAGCCCCACGAGCTCCCGCGTCGTCATCCCGTAGCGCCGCGCGATCGCCCCCAGCGTCTCGCCGGACGCGATCTCGTGGGTCTGCTCGACTCGCTCCCGCGGCGCCAGCTCGGGGCACACGCGCACGGTCTGCCCCGGGCGGATCAGGTTCGGGTTCTTCAGCGCCGGGTTCAGGCGGATCAGATCGCTGCGGCGCACGCCGTAGCGCCCCGCGATGGCGCCGAGGTGCTCGCCGCGGACGACCACGTGCTCGAAGATCGGGGTTCGAAACTCGCAGTCCGCGTGCCCGCGCTTCGCCGGTGCCTTCGCCGTCGACTTCGCCGACGACTTCGCCGACGACTTTTTATGAGTAGACGGCTTTTTCGTAGAAGACTGCGGCGAGCGCTTCGCGGCGCTCGCCCGCGGCGTGCCCGGTCTGGGCCTGGCTTGAGCGCGCGCGTCCTCGGGCGGCTCGTCCGCCAGGTCATCGCCGGACTCGTCGGCCTCGTCGTCTTCGTCGTCCGCGCCGTCTTCGTCGTCCGCGTCCTCGCCGTCGAGTTCGTCTTCGACATCGATCGCGTCGTCGATCGCGTCGTCGACCTCCTCGTCGACCTCCTTGTCGCTGTCTTCGTCGTCGCCCGCGTCGTCGTCCGCGGGCGGCGGCGGGATCTCGAGCCCGGGCGCCGGCTCCGTCGGGCTCAGCGCGCCGGGCGGGCCGTCCGGCTTCGCGTCGCGGGCCGCGGCCGACGGGCTCACCGCCGCGACGAGCAGCGCTGCGGTGGCGAGCGCTGCGGCGAAGGAAAGCGCGCGGACGCGCGAGCACGCGGGAGGCCGAGGGCGAACCATGACGTCGAGACCGGCGCCGGCCGGCGCTCGACCGTAGCTCGGGGACCGCGCGCGACCAAGAAACCAGCGCGTTCGCGACGACGCGATCGAAAAATTGGACACCCTCCGCGAGATCGGCGGTCTCCGTGACGCGCCGGGCGTTTACGGCTATATCCCCGGACCATGGAGACCGTCACCGTTTCGGGCGTGCAGCTGCGCCTGACGCCGCCGGATGAGCTCGATTGGCGCTGGGTCGGCCGCGGCGAGCTCAAGCGTCAGCTGCTCGCCGCCTGGATGGTCCTCGACGAGGCCGACTACCCGCTCTCCCCCCGGCTGATCGGCAAGCCCGGCGTCGGCAAGACCACGCTCGCGGCGGCGACCGCCAAGGCGATCGGGCGGCCCGTCTACGTGTTTCAGGCGACCATGGACACGCGCCCGGAGGACCTGCTCGTGCAGCCCGTGATCGCCGAGGATCAGCGCCTGCGCTACGTCGCCAGCTCGCTCGTCAGCGCGATGATCAAGGGCGGCGTGTGCGTGCTCGACGAGGGCAACCGCATGAGCGAGAAGAGCTGGGCCTCGCTCGCGCCGCTGCTCGACCGCCGCCGCTACGTCGAGTCGGTCATCGCCGGCATCAAGATCCAGGCGCACCGCGAGTTCCGCATGTGCGCGACGATGAACGACGACTCGAGCACCTTCGACATCCCCGAGTACATCCACAGCCGGCTGCAGCCGCAGATCCTCATCGACTTCCCGGAGCGCGACGAGGAGCTGGCGATCCTGCAGGCCAACCTCCCCTTCGCTGACGCGCAGATCCTCCACTACCTCACCGTGTTCCTGCAGCGCGCGCACGAGGAGGACGAGCCCTTCACCGTGCGCGACGGCATCAACATCGCCCGCTACGCGCTCAAGCTCGGCGCCTCCGGTCAGGGCCGCGACTTCCGCGAGACCGTCCGCCGCGCGACCGAGCAGATCCTCGGCGAGGACGCGCTGCGCTACCTCCCGGATCGCCCGGTCGATCCCTGAGCCGCCGCGATGTCGCAGGCCGTCTACCGCCCGCGCGCGCCCGATCGCCTGGCGCTCACGCTCGAGGAGCTCGAGGCGCTCGGGCTTCGCTGCGCGCGCGGGCCCGCGCCCGTGTACGCGCTGCCGGTGCTGCACGGGCGCTTCGAGTTCGCCTGGCTCACGCGCCAGGTCGTGACGCTGCTGCGGCCCGGCGCGATCGCGGTCGAGCTGCCGGAGAGCTACGAGCGCGCGGTCCTGCGCGCGATCGAGCGGCTGCCGCTGCTCAGCGTGGTGCAGTCGACCGCCGCCGGCGCGGGGCGCCCGGTGTACCTGCCCATTGAGCCAGCCGACGCGCTGATCGAGGCCGTGCGCCTCGGGCAGGAGCGCGCCGTCCCGGTCGCCTTCGCCGACCTCGAGCTCGAGCGCTACCCGCAGGTCCGCGAGCGCTTCCCCGACCCCGCCGCGGCCGAGCGCCTCGGCGCGCGCGCGTACCTCGAGACCGCGCTCGCGCTCGTCGACGGGCACGCGCGCGTCGACGACGACGACGCCCGCGAGGCGACGATGGTCTATCACCTGCAGCGGCTGCTCCACGACGAGGACAGCCGCCTCGCGGGGCGCCCGATCCTGCTCGTCTGCGGCCTGCACCACGCCCGCGCGGTGCTCAAGACGCTCGACGAGCAGCTGCGCGCGGGCCTCGGCGCGGCCCCGATCCCGATCCGTCGCGGCGTCCGCCGCAGCGCGATCGTGCACCACCTCAGCGAGACCTCGAGCCGCGAGATCCTCTCGGAGCTGCCGTTCATCAACGCGGCCTACGAGCGCGCGCGCGGTCGACCCCGCGCCCGCGCCCCGCAGCCCGGCAGGCGCGCCCCGCTGGCGACGATCGTCGATCTGTTCTCGCGGCGGCGCGAGCCCGAGCCCGAGCCCGCGCCCGCAGATCCCTACCGCGCCGCGCCTGATGACGAGCTCGACGTCGACGCGCCCCGCGGGCGGATCGGGCTGCTCGTGGAGCTGTGCAAGCAGGCGCGCGCGCGCTACCACACCTCCACGGGCAACGACCTGCGCCCCAACACCATCCACGGGCTGCTGCGCTACGCCTGCCGCTACGCGCTGACCGAGAACGCGCTGACCCCCGATCTCTATCAGCTGGCGGTCGCCGCCCGCGGCTTCGCCGACGACAACTACGCCCACGACGTCTGGGACGTGGCGACCACCTACCCGTTTCAGACGCAGCGCCCCGACGTCGCGCCGATCGAGCTCGGGCTCCGCGATCTCCACGATCACATCCGCACGATCCGGTTCCGCCCGCTGACGATGCAGCGACGCCGCCGGCTCATGAAGGTCGTGCGCCCGCGCCCGCGAGAGCGCCGCAAGGGCGAGTGGGCCGAGCGCTTCCGCGGCGGCGGCCTGTGCTCCTACCCGCCCGAGGATCTCGCGCTCGAGCACTACGGCGCGTACCTGCGGCGCCGCACCGTCCGCGTGCTGTCCTCCGAGCAGACCCGCAGCGTGCCCTTCACCAGCTCGCTGCTCGACGGCATCGATCTCCGCGAGACGATCCGCAACTGGCACGAGCAGACGATCTACGTGCGGATGCAGCAGGTCATCCGCGGCCGGCCGGGCGACATCGTCGTCATCTTTGAGGACGAGGCGCGCGCGGGCCACGAGAGCGCCCCCAGCGAGCCGAAGTACCCCTGGCGCATGACCTGGCAGGGCGAGCACGACGAAGAGGGCGACATGGCGCTGTTCGCCACCAACCCCTTCGCGCAGGTCGTCGGACCCGGGATCGGGCGCGCGCTGTACGGCGGCTTCGTCCTCCACCGCCCGCCGGGAACCATGTTCGCGGTGTGGGAGGACTCCTTTTATCAACACGCGCGCAGCAAGGCCGAGGTCCTGCTGCTGGCCGCGCTCGACCACACCACCGAGCGCTTCGTCGTCTACGTCGCCCCCGACCCGCCGCGCCAGGGTTTGCGCCAGCTCGCCCGTCGGCTCGGCAAAAAGATCATCTACACGCCGCTGGGGCAGCTCTCGCCGGTCGCCCTGCGGCGGATCCGGATCTTCCACGTCCTGAGCGACCACGACGTCCGCGCGGTCGCGCGCGACTACATCGAGCCGACGTGATCTGCCCCGCGGCCGAGCGCTCCCACGCGCCCGGAACATCGGCTAAATTTCCCTCGATTCTGGACAAATCACGACCCGTGTGAAGAACCTCGGGTACGCCCACGTCCCACGCGGGTCCCCCGCAACCAACCACCGCCGAGGGACACGCGGCCGGCACGCCGCGCCTATGGAGGATTGATTGATGCCCACGTTCCACGCTCCTCGACACCGGATCCCCCGCGCCCTCAGCAGCCTGGCGCTGCTGCTCGGCGTCGCCTCTCAGCTGCAGTGCGGCGGAGCTGACCCCGTCGGCAACCTCACGGTCCCGTTTCAGATGCGCAACGGCCTCTCCTGCGCGGACTTCGGGGTCGCCGACGTCACCATGAAGCTCGTCCCGACCGGCGAAGACGTCGATCCCGAGCTCCAGGTCACCGTCGAAGGCGACGCCTCGTGTGAGGCGGGTGAGGTCACCTTCTCGAACATCGCCGTCGGTCAGTACCGCGTCGAGGCCACCGGCAACGCGACGGACGACGCCGGGATCACCGTCGTCGACAACATCGACGACGACGCCGTGGTCGCCGAGGTCCTCGAGGAGCAGGACGCCGAGTCCGGCGTCGTGGTCCTGGGCCCCGCCCCCGCCACGCTCCGTCTGTACTGGGGTCTGCGCGTCGGCACGAAGCAGGCCATGTGCAGCGACGTCGACACCAAGAAGTTCTTCGTCTCGGTCGGCGCCACCAAGACCAGCTCCGCGCTGCTCGAGCACGAGTTCGGCTGCGGCGATCAGGCCGACGACGATCTCTATCACGTCGCCCCGGACGCGGACCGGACGCTCGACGGAGAGCAGGCCGCCTACGCGCTGATCCAGCCGCGCGACGCGGCGGGCTCGGCGACCGGTGACTACATGGAGGTCTGCTTCGCCCCGCCCGGCCACGGCCGCTCGATCGAGATCGACTTCGACTGCGTCGACGGTGTCTGCGCGATCACGGGCGATCTCGCCGGCTCCTGCGACCCGGAGCCGACGGGCACGACCCCGTAGCGCAGCGTCGCCGCCTGCAACCAGCAAGCAGCTCGCTCGAGGAGCAGCCGCGATCGCGCGCTGCTCCTCGTCGCGTTCGCCTCACGGGCTCGCCTGCTGGGCCGTCAGCGCTCGCGGACGCGGATCAATGCGCCGCTGATCGACCCACAGCCCCCACCCGGCCGGCTGCCCGTCGGGCGTCTCGACCGCGACGAGCGCGACGCGAACCGAGCCGCGGCGATCGATCTCGAGCGTGAACGCCGAGACGACCGCGGCCTCGAGCTCGAGCCGCCCGCCGGCCATCTCGACGTTGAGCCCGATGTGCCGCGGCGAGCTCCCCGGGGCGCGCTCGCGCATCACCCCGATATCCTCAACGGCCTTTCGCGCCGCGCCGTCGCCCTCCGCGAAGCCGCCCTCGAGCGTCACCCACGGGAACTCCGCGTGGTGGACCCACAGTCGGCTCGCGTCGACCCCCTGGAGCGAGAAGAAGCCGTGGAACGCGGCATCGCTCGCGCCCCAGTCGCGATCGCCCCACGCGTGCATACGCAGCGACGCGCCGTTCACCGCGACGATCGTCGCGTCGAGCCCGATCACCCCGTGGAGCTCCCCGGTCTGCACGTAGGCCCGAATTCGCCGTCGTCGCAGCTGCCGCAGGAGTCGGAGGTCCCAGTCCGCGTCGCCGAGCGAGCGCGCGACGAGTTCGGGGTGATCGTCGGTCCCGGGGATGAACGGCTCGGCCTCGCCCAGGAAGGTCACGTCGACCCTCGCGCTGACGAGCGCCTCGTCAGGCGCGAAGGCTCGCGCGCCGACCTCGTCGAGCCCGCGCTTGAGCAGCTTCCCGCGGAACTGCAGACGCCACTCGCGATGCGGCGCGACGCAATCGAGCTCGAGGCCTCCGGCACGCCAGCGCGCTCCGTCGCCGCAGGGCTCGAGCAGCAGACCGTCGCCGGGCAACGTGTAGACCGCTTCGCGCCCGAGCAAGGTCAGCCATACGCGCTGCGCCTGTCGCCCCGGCAACCACTCGATCCGCGCGAGCACCGCGAACCCACGCTGTACGGCGACGAAGGTGAAGTCCTCGGCAAAGTGTTGCGCGCCGTCCCACGGATGGAAGGCCTCGTCCCGGGGCTCTGTCCAGCGCCGCGAGACCGCTCGGAGCACCGCCGCGCGCGCCGCACGAGCGGCGTCCGGGAGCCGCTGACGCATCACCCACCGCGCGAGCGCGGCCTTCACGGAACGCCGCACCGCCGCCGAGAGATCACGATCCTGAGAGGGGCCGGCCTTGCGGCTCAGCGCCGCGCTCTCGTCTCCGCGCACCAGCGTCGGCTCGACGCGCCCGAGCGGCAGCACCACAGCGCCCGGCGCACCGTCGCGCGACGCTTGCGAATCCGCGCGCGAAGACCCCGCGCCCGCCACCCCGCGTTTGTGTTCGCTTGCCCGGTCGTCGGTCACGTGCGCGCTGGAGAGTAGCAGGTCCCGACCGCGAGCGGACGAATCGGCGCGCGAACCGGGGCGTCGTCGGATCGACCGCCCGAGAAGTGCCGTCGAAACGTGGCAATCTGTACGCTGACGTGTTACCCCCGTGCGCGGAGGTACTCGTCTTGCGTCTCGCACTGGTCCGGCCGCTCACGCTTGTCATCGCCCTGATGGGCACGTCGGCGGGTTGTTCTGGCGACCCGCAGGTGGACCCGGCCGAGCAGGCCGAGAAAGTCAAATCCAACCTCAAGAGCGCGCGCGTTCACATCGCCGACGGCAAAATTGAAAAAGCCCGGTTGATGCTGAAGACGGTCCTCGAGATCGACCCGAACAACGCGGACGCGGCCTACTGCATGGGCCGCGTCGCGTTCGCGGACGGGGCCAACGACAAGGCGATCACGCTGATCGAGAAAGCCTCCACCACCGAGCCAGAGAACCACGAGTACCTGTTCTGGCTCGGCGAGGTGTACAAGGCCGACGAGAACTTCAACGCCGCCGCGACCGCCTACGGCAAGGCCTTCGCGCTCGATCCCGAGAACGGCGACTACGGCCTCGCCCACGCGAAGATGCTCAAGAAGGCCGGGAAGTTCGGCGACGCCGAGCCGATCCTGCAGAAGGTCATCGAGATCGACGAGCAGGTCGAGTACGTCTACACCGAGCTCGGCGACGTCCTGCGCGAGACCGGGAAGGACGACGAGGCGCTGCGCACGTACATGAAGGCGCAGACCGTCCACCCCGGCGACCTCATGGCCCACGCCGGCGCGGCGCTCGTCTACGAGAAGAAGGGCGACATCAAGCACGCGCTCGACGAGTGGTCGACCTACGTCCGCATGGACTGCTGCTCGGACTACTCGAAGACCGTCGCGCGCAAGAAGATCCAGGAGCTCGGCGGCGACGCCGGCGGCGGTGACGAGGGCGGCGACGCCGACTCCTGACCCAAACATCGTTTGAATCCCGGGCGGCCGCGACTTGACGTCGCGGCCGCGGTCGTTCGTCGTCGCGGCATCTCGCCTGCGCGCGCGCCGTGAATCGGTATATACAACTCGACATGGCATACGCGCGCCCGCTCACCCTCGTCGGCCTGCTCACCGCGACGTCGCTCGCCCTCACCGCCCCGGCCTGCGGCGGCGACGAACCGAACGACACGGACGCCGGCACGAGCGAGTCCGACGGCGAGAGCGACGGCGAGAGCAGCGACGGCGGCGCGACGACCGACGGCCCGTCGACGGACACCGCGTCCACGCAGTCGGGCAGCGACACCGACGGCGAGACCACGACGACCGACGGCACCAGCGAGGGGCCGACGACCGACCCCGATCCCTCGACGACGAGCACCAGCGATCCGACCACGGACCCCACCGACACCGACACCGACACCGACACGGGCGGCGTGACGGAGATGGTGATGTGCGGAGACGAGCCGCCGCCCGGCGCCCAGCTCGCGCCGCCGCTGCCGACCTACGGCGGCATCTGCCCGACGATCGAGACCGGCATCGACAACCTCAACGTCCTCCCCGGGGTGACGACGATCTTCGGCAACGACATCATGATCGATCGCGAGTTCATGGTGTTCGCGCCCGACGACATCGGCGAGGAGGAGCAGCTGCCCGTCATCTTCATGTGGCACTGGCTCGGCGGCGACGCGAAGGGCTTCGCCAACCGCAGCGAGGTCGAGGACGCGGTCAACTTCTACCGCTTCATCGCCGTGATCCCCAACGGCCGCGACATCGAGCAGGGCCTGCTGTTCAAGTGGCCGTTCTCGATCACCGACAGCATGAAGCAGATGGAGCAGGACTTTCAGTTCTTCGAGGACATGCTCGCGTGCGTCGCCGAGCAGTTCGGCGTCGACAAGGAGTGCGTCTCGAGCACCGGCGTGAGCGCCGGCGCGCTGTTCACCGATCAGCTCGCGGGCTTCCAGGGCGATCGCCTCTCGTCGATCATCTCGCTCTCCGGCGGCACCGGCGGCCTGACCGTAAAGCCATGGACCTCGTCGGGCCACATCATGCCCGCGATGGTGCTGTGGGGCGGCCCCGACGACTTCTGCATCGCGGTCGACTTCAACGCGACCTCGCTCGACCTCGAGCAGAACCTGCAGAGCGACGGGCACTTCGTCGTCGAGTGCATCCACAACTGCACGCACGCGACGCCGCCCTTCGACCCGCCGATGGACATCCCGACCTACTCGGCGATGTGGCGGTTCTTCCTCGACCACCCCTACTGGCTCGAGGACGGCGCGTCCTGGTACACCGACTTCGGGCTCCCCGACTTCTACCCGGAGTGGTGCGCGGTCGGGGTCGGCAACGCGGAGATCCGCGTCGGCGAGTGCGGCGGCTCCGAGTGCCAGTGAGCTAGTTCAGCGCGCGCGCGGACCTGAACCTTCGGTCCGCTCGCCCCGCGAGCTGCTATGATCCGGAGGTGGACCGCCCCGGGATCAACACGCGCGTCGCGGCCGAGTTCGTGATCGCGCTGCAGAACGGCATCCTCAGCCTGCGCGAGACTCGTCGCCTCGTCGCGCTCGCGCTCGCGGAGCTGCGCCGCGCGCCCGAGCCCGCCCGCGAGCTGCGGGCGGTCGAGCCGATCATCCGAGCGGCGCGCCAGCTGCCGCTCGCGCGCACGACCCGTGAGTACCTCGCGCGCTTCGAGACGCGCGCCGCCGACCTGCTCGCGCGCCACGAGCCCGACCCGGCGCTGCTCGATCCCGCGTCGCTGCGCGAGCGCGTCGCCCGGGCGCTCGCGCGCGCGCTCGGCAACGCCGGCCTGTTCTCGGTGACCGACGCGCGCCCCGGCGAGCGCGACACGGTCGAGGTCGAGCTGCTCGTGCTCGACACGCCCGTGCGCGTGGACCTCGGGCGCGACGGCGACGGCGTCGAGACGCTCGCCTGGGTCGAGCTGCTCGAGCCGCCGGAGGTCCTCGACCCCGAGATCGCGCAGCGCCTCGCGAGCATCCTCCGCGACTCCCGGCGGCTCGACGACGCGGTCGTCCACGCCTACGCCGGGCGCCCGGGCGTGCACGGGATCGCGTGGTCGGTCGTCATCGAGTCGCGCGGGCGCCTGCGCGCGCGCACGCTCACGCTGCACGGGGACGAGCGCGCGAGCCTCGAGCCGTTCCGCTACGACGCCGACGAGGCCCGCGCGATGGCCAGCCAGCTCGCGCTCGCGCTCGGCCTCAACATGGCCGCAGAGTCTGGTCCGTTCGCGCAGCTCGAGGTGCTCGTGCGCGCGTCGATGCGCACGCCCGACGAGCTCACGCCGACGACGCCCGACGACACGCCCGCGCGCTTCGACGCCGAGCGCGAGTCGCAGTGGATGGCCGAGCAGGTCTGGGGTGACCTCGCGGTGTTCGTGACCTTCGACCGCGAGTCCGGCGACGTGCGCGTCGAGGACTTCAACTAGCCGTCGCGTCCCGGCGTCTCGGGCTCCATGGGCGCGAGCTCGTCGCCCGCCATCCCGTCTTCGGACGGCGCGTGGCTCTCCGCGTGGGGGAACCGCCCGGGCGTCGCCAGGCGCCCGAGGTGGATGATCCGCGCGCCCGTCGGGCTGACCGGATCGACGCTCTTGCCGATCACGACGCCGGCGTACGGCGCCCGATACTCGCGCACGAGGTCGCCGAAGATGTCGAACTGCTGGGCGACCAGCGCGCCCTCCTCGACGAGCTCGCCGAGCTCCGGGTTCACGCGCAGCAGCCCGCCGCGGTCCGTGTAGATCCAGCGCGAGGCCTCGCAGAGGACCGGCGGCGGCGGCGTCGGGTGAGCGCGCCGCGGCAGCATCTTCATCTGGGTGAGCAGCGCCCGGAGACCCGAGAGCGTGCGCCGGACCTTCTTCGGCTGGAACACGTGCGGGTCGCCGATCTCGATGGTGATCGCGGGCGCGCCCTCGGCCGAGGCCCAGCCGCGCAGCGTGTGGTCGCGCGGCGGGTTGTGCAGGATGATCGTCGGACGCTGCAGCATCGCCATGCGGGCGGTCGTCGGCTCGTCCAGGTCCGCGCGCACGTACAGGGTGTTGATGCGCCCGAAGCTCGCGGTGTGGAGATCGGCGAGGTAGTTGAACGCGCCGACGACCCGGGACGTGAGGCGATACGCGTAGACCTGCGACTCATTGCCGTCGGCGACGCCCGGCATGATGTGGTTGAGATCCGTGCTGTCGCGAAATTCTCGCTCGTGGCGCACGAGCCCGGGGATGTTCAACACCGGGACCGCGACGAGCGTGCCGCGGAGCGTCTCCGGCGAGATCGAGTCGATGAGCCGGTGGACGACCGGGATGCCGTTGAGCTCGTTGCCGTGCAGGGCCGCCGTGATCCCGAAGACCGGCCCCGGCCGGGCGCCCCGGACCGCGATCACGGGAATTCGCATCGCGCGGCCGAGGCCGTCGTGGACGAGGCCGACGAGCAGCCGCGTCTTGCACCCCTTCGGCAGCTCTTCGACGTTCAGCGCGTCAACACAGAGGATATTTCGGTCGAGATAGCTCGAAGAGAACATGGAAGACCCGAGCGTATTGAAAATTACCGTCGCGCGCTCGGAGAGCGGCGCCGATAGCGCCCTCTCCGCCCGCGCGACCGCGCCTCGCTACGCTCGTCGTCGACTGACCAGGCAGCACCGACGGGCGAGCGGCGTTCAGACGTCATCGGGCGACGGCGGGGACCCGCCTGTCGCTCGACGTCCGAGGTAGACCGTGACGCGCTCGGCTAAGCCGCCGCGCCGCGAATTTCTTGGCCGCGGATCCAGCGCATGAAGCCGCGGACGACGTGCTCGGCGCGGCGGATGAACTCGCGGTCCGCGTCGATCGTGCGGATCAGGTAGTCGTCCTCGAAGTCCTCGAGGAACTGAACGGCGCGCTCAATGGTGATTACGCCGCGCTGCTTGCTCTTCGGAGCGTTCCGACGAATGTCGACGATGCGTACGCCGGCGCTGTGGAAGTACTCGTCGAGCAAGTCGATAACCTCCTGCAAGTTCTGACGCCCTCGTCTGCGGAGGTCACGGCCACGGTACTCCGTGTACCGGCGGAGGAGATCGCTAATTGATTGTTGGGGCTCTACGACGGCCATGACATCCTCCTCTTCGTGTCGATGCCGGGGCTTCTGTCCTCTTCGAGTCGCGTTCGCAACGAAAGGGTGCAGGCCTGGTGGCGATTTCGGAGATCGCCAAGCCGATTTATTTCGGATGTACGAGATCCGATCAATAGGAACCATGAGATCCGGTAATTTCGGAATCAAACATCCGAATTCACGTGCGGTACCGCTCACGGCGAAAAAGTGGTTTGGTTTCACGCGCTCACCGATCTCGGGCCCGCGGTACACCGCTTGCTCAATGTAGGGCCGGAGTCACCTTCCAATGCTCGGAGCCCCCGTCGCGGCCCTCCCTGCCCCGTCTCCTGCCCTGGAGACAGGACCCGCGCTTCGCATCGTCCCGGATCACGGCAAGCCGCGTTGGTCCGAATTTGGTGATGAGGTGCTGATCGAGCGTGGGCGGGCGGGTGAGCGCGACGCGCTCAACGCGCTGCTTCGCCGCTACGACCGTCGAATCCTCCGTGTGTGCGAGCGTGTTGCGCGCACCACGGATGAGGCCCAGGACCTGTTCCAGGAGACGATGATGGCCATCGTCCGCAATCTGGCGGGCTTCCGCGGCGACGCCTCGTTCATGACCTGGGTGTTCACCATCGCCCGCAGCTTCGCCCACCGCGAGCGCCGCCGCGAGCGCAGCCGCGAGCGCGCCGGCGCCGGGCTGCGCGACGCGATGACCACCCAAGCGCCCGCGCTCGCCACCCCGAACCTCGAGCACACGATCGATCAACAGCGGCTCTCGACCCAGTTTCAGCGGGCGATCGCGGAGCTCGCGCCGCTCGACCGCGACGTGCTCGTGGCCCGCGACATCGAGGGGCTCACGGCTCCCGAGGCGGCGCAGCAGACCGGCTTGACGGTCAGCGCGGTCAAGTCGCGGCTGCACCGCGCACGTCGGCAGGTCCGCGCCGCGCTCACTGCGGCCGCCGTACGCGTCGGAAGCCGAAGTTTTTCATCCCCGGCGAGCGGAGCGTCTGGCTAGAGTGGACCTCACCGTCCACTCGATGTCCGCGCCGCTCTTGATCCGTGTCCTCCTCGCGCTCGACGACGATGTCCTGCGCGAGCGCGTCCGCGGCATCCTTGACCCCTCCCACGTGCTCGTAACCGAGGCCACCTCGTCCCAGGACGGGTGGAAGCGCCTGCCGGTCGAGAGTCACGATCTCGCGCTGTTCGACGCGCTCCCGGACGACCAGCAGCTCGATCGCCGACTCGCGCGGGCGCGCCGGCTGCCCGAGCGTCCGGACGTCGTGGTTCTGCTCGAGCGCGTCAACGTCGAGCGTCAGGCCGAGCTCATCAGCGCGGGCTGCCTCGCGGCGCTCGAGCGTCAGCTCCCCGGTGAGGCGCTCGATGGCGCGCTCTCGTCCTTCATCAACCGGCGCCGCGATCTGCAGCTCGCGCGCCTCGCCGCGGCCGCGCCCGAGCACGTCAGCGACCCGGACACGCTCGTCGCGTCGAGCCCGTCGATGCGCAAGGTCGTGGCGACCGCGCGGCGGCTCGCCTCGACCTCGAGCCCGGTGCTGATCCTCGGCGAGACGGGCGTGGGCAAGGAGCGCGTCGCGAGCCTGCTGCACGCCGAGGGGCCGCGCGCGCGCGGGCCGTTCGTCGCCGTCAACTGCGCCGCGATCCCCAGCGAGCTGTTCGAAAGCGAGCTGTTCGGCCACGAGCGCGGCGCGTTCACGGGCGCCACGCGAACCAGGCGCGGGCGCTTCGAACTCGCGGATCAGGGGACGCTGTTCCTCGACGAGGTCGGCGAGGTCCCGCTCAACCTCCAGGCCAAGCTGCTGCGCGTGCTGCAGACGCGACGCATCGAGCCCGTGGGCAGCGAGCGCTCGGTCGCCGTCAACGTCCGCATCGTCGCCGCGACCAACCGCGACCTGCTCGAGGAGGTCGAGGCCAAGCGCTTTCGTCGCGACCTCTACTACCGGCTCTGCGTCGTCGAGATCATGATCCCGCCGCTGCGGGAGCGCGTGGCCGACATCCCCGAGCTCGTCGAGACCTACCTGCGCGTCCTCTCCACCCAGACGCACACCGGCGTGCGCAAGATCGCGCCCGCGGTCATGGAGGCGCTCACCCGCTACGCCTGGCCCGGCAACGTCCGCGAGCTCGTCAACGTCATCGAGCGCGCGACGCTGCTGTGCAGCGGCGACACCGTCACGCTCGCCGACCTCCCGAGCTCGATCGTCGCCACGCTCTCACCGGACGACATCGACGCGGCGCTGCCGGCGAGCGCCGGCGAGCCCCGCGTCGCGGGCGAGCTCCCCGAGGCCTGGCTCGACCGACCGTGGAAGGAAGTCCGCGGGCAGATCCTCCACGCCGGCGAGCGCAGCTACCTCGACGCGATGCTCGCCCGCCACGGCGGCAAGATCGGCGTCACCGCAGCGCACGCGGGGCTCTCGCCGCGCTCGCTGTTCGAGAAGATGCGCCGCCACGGCCTGCGCAAAGAGGACTACCGCAAGCGCTGAGCGTCGTGGACGCGCGCTCGGTCGCGCACGCCGGTCGCGGCTCGTGACGCGCGGGCCCACGCGCGCCGCCGGGACTGACGATCGGCGACGCGCGCCGCTAGCGAACGAGCGCGCGGACGAACGCGCGCGCCCGCGCGATCAGGCGCGGGCGCGTTGCGGTCGGGCTCGCCGCGAGGCGGCGCGCGGCTACTTGGGCAGCTCGAAGCGCGTGCCGAGCAGCGCGCCGGTCTTGTAGGTCTTCTTGAGCTTCCCGCACTTCTTGGTCTCGGGGATGTCGTTGATGCACGACGGCATCTCGTAGCCATCCTGGTTCTCGAACAGCTGCGTGCGCAGCGAGTCGCCGATGCACACGGCGCCGTCCGGGCCCCACTCGGCCTCGTAGTCCCACTTGCTCTCGTAGGCCTGGATCGGGTCGGGCTCGACCTTGTCGGCCACGTCGATGAGCGTGCCGTTGACGGTGTTGGGCTCGCCGGTGCCGCAGTAGTCGGCGCGGAGCATGCGGGTGCAGGCCTGGTGGTGGTCGGCGAGCGTCACGACCTTCGTCTTGCCGTGCTTGCCGTGCTTCTTACCCGTCTTGACCTCGGCCTCACGCCAGGGCGCGTAGCCCATCTCAACACACTTGGCGAGCACGTCGCCGCGGCAGGCGAAGGTCGCGGTCGGCTTGTCGGACTCGATACGCGCGCCGGTCGCGTTGTCCCAGCCGCCCGCGAGCAGGATCGCCTCGGTCTGGTTGCCCTGGCCGTCGGAGCACAGCGGGACCCAGTCGTCGAGCTCGGCGTCGTAGGCCGAGAGCAGGTGGTAGAACACGTCGTCGGCCTTCGGGCTCGGGTACACGTCGTCGATCCGGATCTCCGTCTCGACCTCGGTCACCTCGCCGCCGACGACCTTCTGCGTCGTGATCAGCAGCTCGGAGCCGAGCAGCTCGGCGCTCGAGGCCTCGATGATCTCGCCGTTGTTCTCGACGGTCACGATCATCTCGCTGCCGTTGATGAGGAAGCCGTTGAAGTGAAAGCCGTTGAACTGGAAGCCGTTGAGGATGAAGCCGTTGAACTGGAACCCGTTGAACATGAACCCGTTGAAGATCAGCCCGTTGTTCTCGGGGCCGTTCAGGACGATCTGGCGCTCGACGATCGTCCCGCTCTCCGTGAACGCGTCCGGCCCCGAGTAGCAGCCGGTCGACAGGCCGAGCGCGAGCAGCGAGACTCCGGAGACGATTGCGCGGAAGTTCATCGGGGGGGCTCCTTGGTCGGGGGCGGTTGGCGACATTCACCGCGCGCCCCTCAACGCGCCCTAACAAATGCACCCCCCGTGCCAAGGCGGATTCAACGCTATTCACCGGGGCGTCGCCGCGGCTGAGCAAGCGCTGCATAGTCAGTCGAGCGGCTGTGCAGCTCTGGCGTACCCAGATGTGCACATCCTGCTCACCCGAGCATTCGCTGCGTGGGTGCTCCAGAAGACAGCCAGCGCGCCGGCGCCGTCGCGTGACGTCATAGCAGCGAGCGCCCGCGCGCTGACAAACCTGTCTTAATAGACACAAACCAGAATGGCGCCACGAGCGCCTACCCCGGCGGCGGATACGACGCGCACACGCGAACCCCCAGGGAGCCCAGCTCGGTGCCGATCGGCATCTCGACGCGATTCGAAATTCGACTCGTGAACGCCGCGACCGGGTAGGCGCCGCCGCGCACATCGACCGCTTGATCGCCGCGCCCGCGCACCACGAACTCGATGATGTTCCCGGTCGCGTCGCGCAGTCCGAACGGGCTCTCCGCGTCAGGCCTCAGCCCGATCGTGTCCGGGCCGAGGACCTCGGCCGCGCTGCCGTAGGTGTCCTGTACGTTCGCGTCCGCCGGCGTGATCTGGTCACCGTGCGCGAACAGCCGCCCGTCGGCGCCGCGCGCCGCTCGCTCCCACTCGTCACCGGTGCAGAGCCGCGCGCCAGGCACCTTGCCGGACGCCGCGAGCCACTGCGCGTAGGCGGTGGCCTTCTCGAACCCGATCCCGCACACGGGCATCTGCAGCCAGTCATGCTCGACGTTTCGATCGCGCGCCGGGTAGCGGATCTTCTCGCCGCGGCGCGCGGTCTGACGTCCCCGCGGGTCGATCAACGTCAACGTCCACCCGCCGTCCTCGTCGCGCGTGAGCTCGACGCCGCGGTGCGTGAACGAGACGTCGACCTTGGGGGTGTTGCGCGCGCGCTCCTCCGGCGAGAGCGCCTCGAGGAACTCGATGTAGTCCGCGAAGGTCGTCTCGTCGCGCCCGATCAGGTACGCCTCGGTCGTCGCCTCGTGCAGCGGGACCGCGTGGAGGAACTCGCGCCGCAGCGCGTCGTCGACCCCCGCGCCCACGAGGAAGCGCCCCGCCGGGATGTAGACGAAGCCCTCGGGCACCGACGCCGCGGTCGGCAGCTCGAGCTCGATCGAGAGCGACTCGCCGCGGCGCACCAACACCGGGTATCGCACCGGCGCGCGCCCGTCGCTCTCGAGCTTCAGCAGGTACGAGCCCGGCGCGAGCTCGAGCGGCCCGAGCGGCGTCGTGCCGAGCTCGCGCGCCTCGCTGAGGACGTAGCGCGGCCCGATCGTGTACTCGGCGATCGACGCGCGCGCGGGCGGGCTCGTCGTGATCGAGACCCGCGCCGGCGCGCGCCAGCGGGCCATCCGCTCGCCGCTGTCGTCGTACAGCTGCATGCGCGCGATCAGCTCGGCCCTGGCGATGTCGCGGTAGCGCGACTCTTCGAACAGCGCGCGCTCGTAGAGCACGTCGCCGAGCGCGTCGCGGCTGAGCGCGCGCGCGCTGTCGAGGCTGAGCGCCGCCTCGATCGCCTGGCTCGCCTCGCGCTGGGCGGCCGCGACCGACGGCAGCGCCGTCATCACCTCGGCCCAGATCTCCTCGCCGGCCGCGCCGTCGCCCGCGTCGAACTTGTCGAGCGCCGCGCGCCGCTTCTCGTCGACCTTCTCGAGGCGCGCGCGCGCCTCGCCGCGCGCCTTCTCGGCCTCGGCCATCAGCGCGTCGATCCTCGCCTCGAGGTTCACCGCCTCGCGCACGCGCAGGCCCACGTACGCGAGCGCGAGCAGCACCGGCACCGCCGCGATCAGCAGACGACGGCGCCAGACCCGGGCGCGCTGCACCCCGAACGCGGCCGCCACGAACGCGCGCTCGCGCGGGCCGAGCGTCTCCTCGTCGAGGCCCTCGAGCTCCTCGAGCTGCGCGCCGGACCACAGCACGTCGCGACGCTGGCCGAGCCGCGCCCAGTCGGCCGCCGCGATCTCGAGTCGCCGCCGCAGCTCGCGGCTCTCCTTCTCCTCGTCGAGCCACTGGCGCAGCGTCCCCCAGCCGTTGATCAGCGCCTCGTGGGCGATCTCGTAGACGGTGACGTCGTTGTCGGCCTCGCGCGAGACCACGAGGCGCCCGCGCACGAGCGCCTCGAGGGCCGCGCGCGTCGCCTCGTCGCCCGCGCCCAGCTCGTCCTCGTTCAGCGTCGCGCGCGTGTCCTCGATCGTCACGAGGCGCATCAGCAGCCGCCGCGCCGCGATCCGCTGCGACGGCAGCAGCTTGGCGAGCATGTCGTCGGCGTGCCGCGCGAGCGCGCCGGTCACCCCGCCGATGCGCGCGAGCGCCTTGCGGGTGATGGTCCCGGCGCTGCGGTCGTGCACCTCCCACAGCTCCGCGAGCGCGAACTGCAGCAGCGGCAGGCTGCCCTGGATGCCCTCCTCGACGAGCTCGGCCACGAGCTCGTCGGACTCGAAGCTCGCGCCCATCGAGCGCGCCGGCCCGACGATCGCCTCGCGCATGTTCTCGGCGGACATCGGCCGCAGCAGGAACGCCGCGTCCTCGATCTCGTCGCCGAGCCCCGGGATCGTCGCCACGCGCGTGAGGAAGTCGCCGCGCACCGTCGCGAGCAGGCGCATCCCGCTGATCCCCGCAGCGAGCCGGGCGAGCAGCGCCCCGACGATCGCGGCCTCCTCGGGCTCCGAGAGCGTGACGAGCTCCTCGAGCTGATCGACGAACAGGATCTTGCCGCGGTCGGTGCCGAGCATGTTGCGCATGAGCCGAGTCAGCCGCTCGGGCGCCTCGCGCAGCATCTCGGCGATCGCCTCGTGATCCGGGGCGTCGTCGAGCCCCTCCGTCAGCGCCGTCATCAGCGAGTGCAGCGGGTGACGACCGGGCGTGACCGTCGTGTAGCTCCAGGTGCGCCCGCGCTCGAGGCCCTCGGCGTCGCCCTCGCTCAGCAGCGGCAGGATGCCCGCGCGGCACAGCGACGACTTGCCGACGCCCGAGTCGCCGGCGACGAGCACGAAGTACTGCGAGCGCAGGCGCTCGACGACCGCGCGGATCTCCGACTCGCGGCCGAAGAACAGCCGGCGGTGCTCGGCCTGGAACGCCTCGAGGCCGCGGTACGGGTTCCCGCCGGCGATGGTCGCGGTGGTGTCGACCGCCCGCGTGATCGTCAGCTTCTCCAGCGCCTCGCGCAGCGCCTCGCCCGAACGGAAGCGATCGGCGGGGTCGCGCCGCAGGCAGCGATCGACGATGGCCGCGAAGGTCGGGTCGACGCCGGGCATCTGCTGCGCGATCGGGGTCGCGTCGCGGTGCTGCACGAGCGACGCGAGCTCGAGGGGCGACGACGCCTGGATCGGCGGCTTGCCGGTCAACAGGTAGTGCAAGAGCGCCCCCATCGCGTAGACGTCCGAGCGCCGCGTCGCCGGCTCGACGCGCCACAGCTCGGGCGCCATGTAGTTCGGCGTGCCCATCAGCGTGCCGTCGCTCGTGTTCGAGCGCAGCTTCGGGTCGTGCTCCGCCAGCTCGGCGCGCTGCTGCTCGATCTCGCGGCGGAAGCTCGACGAGAGGTCCTTGACGTACTGCGCGTACTGACCCGACGACACGCGGAAGGTCGCGTCGAGGTTCTCGGTGACGCCGACGGCGTCCGGATCGAAGTTCGGGTCGACCAGCGGCGCGGTGTCGTTGTTCGGATCCGTCGGCTTGCGCCGCCGGACCACGAGCTTGGTCCCGGAGTCCTCGGGCGCGGTGACGGGCATCGGCTCGTCGAGCAGCTTGGCGAGGCTGAAGTCGAGCAGCTTGACCGTGCCCTCCTCGTCGATCATCGCGTTCGCGAGCTTGATGTCGCGGTGCAGCACGCCCTGGCGGTGCGCCGCCGCGAGCCCGCGGGTCAGCCCGATGGCGATCTCGAGCGCCTGCTGCCACGACATCGGCATCTCGACGTCGCTGAGGCTCTTGCCGCGGATGTACTCGGTTACGAGGTAGGGGCGCCCGTCCAGCTCGCCGATGCGGTGGATCGCCATCACGTTCGGGTGCTGGAGCCGCGCGGCCGCGCGGGCCTCGATCTTGAAGCGCCGCCGCAGCTTCTCGTCGGGCACGACGACGCTGACGAACTTCACCGCGACGGGGCGGTCGAGCACGATGTCGCGGGCGAGGTAGACGTGCCCCATCGAGCCGTGACCGAGCAGACGCACGAGGCGGTACTCGTCGAACTCGCGCGGCGGCACCCACTCGTCGCGGTCAATCATGTCTCCCGAGACCTGTCCCTACGCACTGGGTTCGAGGATACCCGCGCGCCGCCCGGCGTGCGGCGCCCGTGGGTCGCCGCGGCCTGGACGATCCCGCGCGTCGCCGGGGCCGCCTGCGTCGCGAGGCGCGCGACGCCCCGCCGCGCGCGCGCGAGCCCGCGGGCGAGCGCACACCGGCGAGTGTTTACGCCCCACCGCCCGCGCGCGGCGGACGCGCCGACGCCCGCGCGCGCGCGCGTCGCCGTCGAGTGTACGTACACCGGTGCCGTCGGGATCCGCTCGCGGTCGCGGCCGGCGAGGCATACATTGGGGCATGCGCAGAACCGCTCGACCCGCCCAGGCCCCCCGCGTCCCCCTCTCGATCGCCTTCCTGCTCGCGGCCTGCGGCGGCGGTCCTGGCGACGCGACGAGCGACGACGCGTCCGCGTCCGCGGCGGCGAGCGACGCGACCACGGCCGCGGACACGGGCGCCACCGCCGGCGCGACCACGAGCGGCGACTCGAGCTCGACCACGGGCGAGCCCGAGACCACCACGGGCGGCGGCTACGTCGAGCCCGAGCTGTGGGAGCCCGGGGTCTCGCTGCCGACGCCGCGGGAGCCCGGCCCGCGCGGGCTGCTCGACCGCCGCGGGCTGATCCACGCGCACTCCGTGAATTCGCACGACGCCTGCGACAACGCGCCCAAGAGCGATCGCGGCGTCCCGGACGAGGAGTGCTTCCAGGACTTCCACCGCGGCCTGTGCCGCGCGCAGCACGACTTCGTGCTGCTCACCGATCACAACGAGTCGTTCTCCAGCACCGAGTTCACGGACGCGCTCCTGCACCGGCCGGCGCGCGGGGACGCGCTGCTCGATCACGGCGACGGGCCGGTCGCCAACCTCGTGTCGTGCGCCGACGTCGACGACGGCGCGGCGACGCCCGTGCGCCCGCTGATCATGGCCGGCTGCGAGTCCGGAACCATGCCCGTCGGGCTGCGCGGTCACGTGTCGGACGACGAGGCCGCGCGCGCCGGCGTCTACGGCTCGGACTCGAGCGACGCGATCGCGGCGCTCAAGGCCCAGGGCGCGATCGTGCTCGTCGCCCACACCGAGGACTACACGGCGACCGAGCTGGTCGAGAAGCCGCTCGACGGCTTCGAGATGTACAACCTCCACGCCAACCTCTTCCTCAACCTCGGGCAGGCCGCCGTGCTCGTCGCCAAGGTCGAGATGGGCGACCCGGGCCTGCCCCACCCCGCGCTCGCGCTGCTGCCGATCATCAGCGAGGACCCCGCCTACCTCGACACCTGGTCGCAGACGCTGGCCGCCGGCGCGCGCCGGATCACGACCATGGGCACCGACTGTCACCGCAACAGCTTCCCCCAGCTCATGGCCGACGGGCAGCGCGTCGACAGCTACGAGCGCATGATGCGGTGGTTCTCCAACCACCTCCTGATCGAGCCTGGCCAAGACGACAGCTTCGACGACGAGGCGCTCCGCGACGCGCTCGCCGCGGGCCGGCTCTACGGCGCGTTCGAGCTGCTCGGCTTCCCGCGCGGCTTCGACTTCCACGCGCGCGAGGACGGCGACGTGATCCGCGAGATCGGCGGCGAGAGCTCGCTCGCCGCCGGCGCGACCCTGCACGTCACCGCGCCGACCGTCGCCAAGCTCGACCCGAACGCGACGCGCCCGCTGCTGACGCTGAGGTTGCTGCGCGCGGGCCCGGAGACCTGGGAGGAGGTCGCCAGCGCGAGCGCGGACGAGGGCGCGCCGCTGTCGTTGTCCCACGCGCCCGACCAGCCCGGCGCCTACCGGGCCGAGGTCCGCATGGCGCCGCGACACCTCGAGGGCTACGTCGGCGACTACGTCGAGCTGCTCGCCGGCGACTTCGTGTGGATCTACAGCAACCCGATCTACGTCGTCGAGTAGGATCGGCGGGCGACCGCGCGCGCTCGTTCACGCGCGCGACCACGCGCTGAACACATGCCCTTAAGTGCATGTATTCAGCGCGCCTGGAGACCCGCGCGTGGCGCTGCTCGGCGCGCGCACCGACTCGCTTCACGACGCCGCGCGCGCGGGGTATCGTCGCGCTGGCCGAGCAGGCGCGTCCTTGGCCGGTAGCGCGGTGACACAGAGGACCTCGAGCAGCGCGTTCGCCAGGCTCACGAGCATCGCCGCGCTCGAGCAGATCGTGACGCGAGACGGCGTGGGCGCGCTGCTGGGCGAGCTGCGCGCGCTCGTCCGCTCGCTCGCGGACGACCCCCCGCGACGCGAGCTCGTCGCGCTGCTCGCCGACGCGGTCGAGCGCGAGCGCGGGTTCCTGAAGGACCACCCGGACGCGCTGTTCCAGCGCCTGTGGTACCGCTGCTGGTGGTACGACTGCCCGCACGCCTCGCCGTTCTATCGGGCGGGCGCGTTCGACAACGACCCGCCGCTCGTCGAGCCGCTGCACCGTTTGCTCGAGCGCTGGCGCGCGCGCAAGCGACACGAGGCGTCGACGGAGACGCCGCGCTACTGGCTTCGCTCCTTGCGTCCCCCCGACCGCCGCCTCGGCGGGCGACCGCTGGCGACGCGAAAGATCGCCGAGGGCCGCGCGCTCGCGTTCAGCCCCGACGGCGCGCGCCTGCTCCTCGACACCGGGACGACGCGGCACGCGTGGGACTGGCAGCGCGACGTCGTGTCGAGTCACCCGCAGGAGACCCCGCGCCCGCCGTCCCGCGTCTCGCTCGTGGACACGATCCGCGAGCTCCTGCGCGAGCGGGGGTGGCGGCTCGCCGAGGGCCCGGGCGAACTGCCCGAGGCGCTCGCGCCCTATCAACGCTGGACGATCGAGCAGGCCGTGCTGTCGCCCGACGGCCGCCGCTTCGCGCTCCGAGGGCACACGACGCGCGACGACGACGTGGACGCGTGGCGAGAGGTCCGCGTGACGCTCTGGTCGCTCGACGTGATCGACGGCGCGCTGCGCCTCCGAGACGACGTCCGCGTGCCCTGGGTCGGACCGCTCGAGTTCTCTCCGGACAGCCGCCACCTCGTGATCGTCGAGGACGGAGGCGTCGTCCTGTGGCCGACCGAGCGCGGAGGCCGCGTCCGTCACTTCGAAGTGCCGCGTGACCGCGTCGAGCGGGCCGCGATGTCGCCCGACGGTCAGCTCCTCGCGGCCTGCACCGCCAGGGGGTACGCGCTCGTCTGGCCGTGCTCGAGGCCGCGTCCGCGCGCCGGCTCGGTGTTCGCACAGACCCTCGGCGCGCCGCAGTTCTCCCCCGAAGGCGCGCGCCTGTTGATGAGCCCGGTCTTGACCGACGGGCGCACGGGCGCGTTCGTCGCGACGATCCGAGACACCGTGTACGGCGGAGGCGGGTGCGAGGGCGGTCCGCCCGTGAACTGGAGGGCCGTGGGCGACACGCGGATCGCGTCCATGACCGTCGTCGCGCAGGTCTGGGACGCGACGACCGGGAGCCCGATCCCGACGCCTGACCAACATCGGTTTCACCAGCTTCAGGAGCACCTGGCCTACTCGCCAGATCTTGAGTTCTACGCGGTGAACCGCTTCGGCTCCCCGGAGGTCGTGATCCGCGAGCTCGTGAGCGGCGTCGACGTCGCCAAGTTTCGCTGCGCGTCGGTCACCTGCATGAAATTCTCACCGGACGGCGCCACCCTCGCGATCGGCACGACGCGCCCGCGCGTGACGATCTTCGTGATCGACTTCGCCCGCAAGCGCCGCGTCGCCACGCTCGTCGGCCACGAACAGCCGGTCACGGACATCACCTTCGGCCGCGACGGCGCGACGCTCGTCTCCTACGCGCCCAACGACTCCCTGCGCCTGTGGGAGCTCGCGGGCGAGCGCGAGCTCGCCGCGCGCCCGCTGCCCCACGACCCCGCGCTGGAGGGCTATCGCCCGCGGCTGGCGCTGTATCACTGGCTGCAGCACGGCCACCTGCTGCGCCCCTCGCAAGACCTCCTCGGCGAGCTCGACGGGTGGTGTGGCGTGTTCCGGAGCCCCGAGCGCCCTCGCCCCTGGATCGCTATCGAGCGCGACGGGCTGCTGTGCGTCCGCGCGCGGGCTGGTGATGAAGATGATCGTGAGCGCGATCATCTGATCGTCGCCCGGTTCCCGCTCGTGGACGCCGACTCGCAGCGCTGGAGACGCGAGCCCGCGTCGTCGCCCGTACCGCGACGCCACCCCGACGGCGACATCTGGGTGCACGACCACGTCCACGTCAAGCTCGAGCGCTTTTAAAGAAGAGCGCGTCCGAGTTGAAGAGGAGGGCACCTGTCCGCGCGCCGGGCCGGTCGCGCTGTGCTGTCCCGGATAGCGCGCAACCCATGGAAATTCACCGCGTTTTTCACGACGACACGCAACCTGATGACGGGGGGACCGACCACGACGGTGAACGTGACGAGGTCACCCATGCATCACCATCAACACTCCCTCCCCCGCCCCGCGCCATCTTCACGACTGTCTCGTAGGACAGATCATCGCGCGCTCACCCTGCTCGCGCTCGCGCCGCTGCTCGCGTGCGCCGACCCGGTCGAGGGCGCCGGCTTCGACGCGACCGACAGCGACTCCGACGCGTCGGCCACGAGCGAGTCCGCCGACTCGGGCCGCCCCCCGGTCGACGACGACACCACCGGCGGAGCTTCGACCGGCGACGCCGACAGCGACGCGACCGGCACCTTCGGCGACGCGAGCACGGGCTTCGACGCCGAGCCGCCGCCCGAGCCCGAGCCCGAGCCGCCGCCCGAGCCCGAGCCGACCCCCTGCCCGCCGCTGCTGAACCCGCCGCAGCACTGCGGCGACGGCGAGGTCGAACCCGGCGAGCTGTGCTTCCAGGCGCCGACGATCTACGGCGTCGCGCCCGGGCTGTCCGCGCTCGGGCTCGCCGACATCACCGCCGACGGTCAGCTCGACGTCATCACCGCCTCGCAGACGCAGCACCGCGTGGCCGTGCTGCACGGGATCGGCGGCGGCGCGCTCGCGGCCAGCGACGCCGCGCTGATCTCTCCTGAGGACGAGGACACCCTCTACGCCGCCGGGCCCGTGGGCCTCGCGGTCGGCGACCTGTTCGGACTCGATCCGGCCGCCGACGTCATCACCACCAACCAGTACACCAACAACTGGACGGTCCTGCTCGGCACCGGCGGCCCCCCGACTCCCCTCGAGTTCGCAACCATCCTCGACGTCGAGGCGAAGCCCCGGCAGGCCGCGCTCGCGCGGGTCGACGACGACCTCCGCGGCGACCTCGTGCTCGCCAGCGTCACCCCCACCGGCGGGCGGATCGACCTGTTCAACGCCGAGCTCGGCTGGACGACCCTCGAGGTGCCGCCCGCGATCGCGCCCGACCTCGTAGCCGTCGCCGAGCTCGACGGCGACACGAGCGCGCGCGAGCTCGTCATCGCCAACACGGCCCACCGCTCGCTCACGGTCCTCGGCGTCGACCCGGAGGACGGCGCGCTCTGGGTGCGCGGGACGAGCTCGCCGCTCTCGGCCGGTCCTCCCGTCGCGCTCACCGCCGTCGACCTCGACGGCGACGGCCTTGACTCGGTGGTCATCGCGCACGCGTTCTCGCACTGCGACGTCGAGGACCCGCCCGACAGCTGCGCGCCCGATCGCGTCAGCGTCTACGACGACCTGCTCGCGGGCGACGACGCGCTCGACGACGAGCACCAGTCGTACCTCGCCGGCCACGGCGTCGCCTCGATCACGAGCGGCGACATCAACGGCGACGGCGTCCCCGACCTGATCGCCGGCAACGAGGTCAGCGCCGACTTGACGCTGATGCTCGGCGACGGCGCGGGCGGCTTCACGGCGTGTGAGCAGCGGCCCCACGGACACGCTCCGGGCGCGCTGCACGTGGCCGTCGGCGATCTCAACGGCGACGAGATCGCCGACATCGTCACCGCGCACCCGATCGAGTCCACCGTCCAGACCCGTCTGGCGTGGCCCTGACCCCGCACCCTCCTGGAGCACCTCGACATGACCCACGACGCCCACCTCCGCCCCCCCCGCTCGCTCCCGCTCGCGCTCCTGCTCGCGCTCGCGGGCTGCGGCGACGCCACCGACGCTGACGCCGACGCCGCGCCGCCCGCCCGCGCCCCGGACCCGCCCCCGCAGGGCGACGCGGCCGACCCCGACGATGACGACGTCGACGCGCGGGCGCTCACCCCGTGCCGGATCGACGCCGACTGCGACGCCGGCCTGCACTGCGCGCTGCGGGTGTGCACGGCGACCTGCGACGACGGTGAGAATACGTGTCCAGAAGGTCAGGAGTGCAGCGAGCGCGGCCGCTGCCTCGCGCCGGGCGAGCGCTTCGTCCACCAGCTCCCGGCGCGCGGCGAGCCGCTGCGCCTCGTCGCGGGCTCACGCCAGGTCACGCGCGCGATCGGGGGCGCGTCCCGGGCCGCGATCACGCTCGTCAACGACGGCGAGGCGCCGCTGCGGTACCGCGTCGAGACGCACGACGACGCGGTCACGCTCGACCGCGCGCCGCGGGTCATCGCGCCCGGGGCCGCGGTCGAGCTCGAGGTCACCCTCGACGAGGCGCTGCTCGCCGCGCGGCCCGACGCGCGCGTGATCCCGATCCACGTCGTCACCGAGGTCGGCAGCCTGCAGTGGAACCTCGGCCTCGCGCCCGCGCTCGCCGACGGGCGCTACGCCGGCGCGGTCAGCTTCACCGGGCCCGCGCAGGACGGCGCGCCGGCGGACCTCGGCACCAGCACGCTCGCGCTCGCGCTGGAGCTCCACGACGACGGCACCGTCACCGGGCAGAGCCTCGCCGGCGGCAGCTTCTGGTGGCCCGTCGACGTCACCGTCACCGGCACCTGGACCGAAGACGGCGCGCTCGAGCTCGAGCTGCTCGACGTCATCGACGCCGCAGCCCTGCTCGATCCTGACGCGCCCGCCGGCCTCAACGGGGTCGCCGACCCGCTCGCGCGCCCGGTCGGCCGCGCGCTGCGGCTGTCCGGCGCCGCGCGACCCGACGGCGGCTTCGAAGGCGCGGCCGAGGAGCGCCTGACCGGGCTCACCGACGAGGCGGTCGTGCTCGTCGGCTCCTTCGCGCTCAGCTACGCGGGCCCCCAAGACGGCGCGCTCGACACCCCGACCGACTTCGCCGCGCAGCTCCCGGTCTCGATCCCGTCGTGGGACTACCCGGCGACCCTCGAGGAGGGCGCCTGCGACGAGCTCGGCGCGCGCTACGGCGCCCCCGAGACCCTCGCGCTCCCCGGCGTCGCGCCGGCCTGCGCCGCCTGTCAGGACCTCGACTGCGACCCCGACGACGCGCTCGCCTGCGGGCTCGTGCTCGCGCAGTCAGGCTTCCAGCTGCCCGCAGTGCTCGAGGGTCTCGAGGGCGGCGGCCTCGCCCAGGCGCCCGGCGACACGTGGACGTGGGACGACTGCATGGACCAGGACGCGCCGCTCTACGACGACAGCGGGACGACCTGTCTCGACGCGCAGGCGCTGCGCTGCGCCGACGCGCTGCTCCTGCTCGACCACGGCAGCGCCCAGACGGCGGAGGAGTACGCGGGCGCGCGGCTGCGCCTCGCCGGCCTCGCGCACTGGCGGGCCCGGGCCGCCGCCGCGCTCGCCGACGAGGCGCTGGTCGACGCCGCCTTCGCGTTCAAGTCGGATGTGTCGCCGGGCGGCACCGCGGACCGCGAGCGCCAGCTGCTCGAGCGCGCGCTCGCGGAGCTCGCGGGCCCGCTGCGATCGCTGCACACGCCCGGCTACCTGCGGGCGCTCCACGAGCGCAGCGGCGAGCAGCACGCCGACGACGACTACCAGTGGATGACGCGCGCGCTGCAGCTCTCGACCGTCGCGGGCGAGCTCGCCACCCGCCACGCCCGCGTCGCCCAGCGCAGCGGCGCCGCGCCGATCTCGGCCCGCGCGGCTGCGATCAGCCTGCACGCCCGCGGCGCGCTCTGGGCCCACCTCATGCGCCTCCACGGCGCGCCGGACGAGCGCGGCGACCTGCTCGTCCTCGGCGCGCAGCTGCGCCAGCTCGCCGCGCTCGCGGACGAGGTAGGCGACGACGCCAACGCCTTCGGCTTCGCCCCGAACCAGGTCCCGCTGGCGCTCGGGCCCGCCGACATCGAGCAGGGCCGCGGCAACTTCGAAGCCGTGGTCGCGCTCGCCCAGGACGACATCGAGCTGTTCGACACGCTCGCCGCCGACGCCTGGGTCAAGGTCGTCGAGTACGAGACCAAGAGCTTTCAGGTCGCGAGCGAGGCCCATCAGCTCGAGGCCCAGTACGACGCGAGCCTGCGCGAGCTGTGCGGGTCCGACGGGACCGACGCGCCCGACCTCGAGCGCTGCGGCGAGCACAGCGGACAGCTCGCGCAGCTGCGCGCTGACATCGACGCCGCGGCGCTCCGCGTCACGCACGCGAGCCAGGCCCTCGAGAACAACGTCGCCGCGATCGCGACCGAGGAGCTGCGCTTTCACAAGATCGTCCAGAACCACGACAACCTGAAGAAGCGCATCGACGATCTGCAATACGACCCGATGGACGGCATCTTCTCGGCCATGTGGGGCTTCGACGGCGCGCGCAGCGAGCTGCGTGACTCCAAGGCCGCGGCCGACTGCGCCATGATCAAGCTCGACGCCGTGAACCGGCGCGCGGTGCTCGAGGCCGAGTGCAAGCACCGACGGAGGAAGGAGATCTCCTCCGGCTACAGCGTGTTCGGCTGGGGCGTCCCCTCCCCCTCGGGGCTGGCCGCGGTCAACGAGAGCTGCAAGGCGCAGCGCTACGAGCTCGAGCTCGCGACGATTCGTCAGTGCGCGGCGCTCGTGACGCAGACGACCTATGAGGACGGACTCGACGCGCTCGACACGGCGGAGCAGAAGCAGCTGATGGTCTACAGCGCCGAGGTCGACGAGGCCATCCGCGTCTCGGCGCTCAACGATCAGCGCGCCAGCTCCGAGGCGCTCGTCAAGAACCTCATCAAGGACGGGCTGCTGCTCTCCATCGAGATCGAGCAGGCCGAGCAGACGCGGACGGCCGCCGAGGCGCGCGTCGACGACACCTACCGCGAGGTCGCCTCGCTGCTGCTCGCGCGCGCCCGCGCGCTCGGTCAGCTCGTCGAGCAGAGCCCCGACAACCCGCTGCGCAACCCGGCGTTCCTCCAGGCGCGGCTCGAGGCCGGGCGCCGCGTCCTGCGGCTGCGCGAGGCCGCGATCCGGCGCGTGTACCAGGCCCTGCGCGCGCTCGAGTACGAGATCAACCAGCCGCTGCCCCAGCTGCGCGCCCAGCTGCTCGCCGCGCGCTCGCCCCTCGAGCTGCACGAGCTCATGGGCTGCCTCGACCACGTGCACGAGGACTACCGCCTCGACTGGGGCTACCCGCAGGCCTACGTCACCGACATCAGCCTGCGCGAGGACATCTTCGCGATCACGGACGCCATCGAGGATCCCGTCACCGGAGACCTCGTGTCCCCGGCCGCGCAGTTCCAGGCCGTGCTCACCGACCCCGAGTACGTCACGCCCGACGGCGTCATCGCGCTGCCCTTCACCGTCTCGCCCAACGAGGACTGGCTGTTCTCGCGGCTGCTGTGCGACGATCGGATCGAGTCCATCGACGTCAAGATCGTCGGCGACTTCCTCGGCGACGGCGAGCTCGACGTGCTCGTCCGCCGCCAGGGGCACGGCGGCGTGCGCCGCTGCGACAGCGGCGACATGCCGCTGTGGTCGAGCGTCGAGGACTACGACTTCGAGCTCGACCAGGTGCTGATCCAGGCGGGCGTGAACGCGTGGAGCTACGCGGGGGCCAACAGCGGCTTCGCGGCCTGGCCGGTCCACGGCGAGCAGTGGACGGTCGCCATCCCGCCCGGCGACCTCGCGCCGGCCAACGCCGACGTCGACCCGCTCTCGATCTCCGACATCATCGTCCGCGTGCGCCACCGCGCGAACACGGTCGGCCCTGCGGGCAGCGGCGTGTTCACGCCGAGCTGTGGCGGATGATGACCCATGAATCAGGTGCTCGTGGGGGCGCGGCGCGCTGGACGTCAACTTCGCCGGAACGGACCCGGCTCGCCGCGCTCCCGTGGGCTCCTTCGCGCCCCCTCCACGCTCCCCTCCACGCTCCCCTCCTCGCTCCCCCTCCACGCTCCCCTCCACGCTCCCCTCCACGCTCCCCTCCACGCTCCCTCCACGCTCCCTCCACGCTCCCCTCCACGCTCCCCTCCACGCTCCCTTCGCGCTCCCGCTCCGCGACCCGCCGCGCGCCTCCGCTCGCTCCGACGCCGCGTCGTCGCGTGCCCCGTGCACCTCGCCCGCGACCCCCGCTCCGCCGCCGAGCGCCGCGCTGGAGACAGCCCGGGGGCGGCCTGGGCGAGCGAGCGCGGCTCCTCGCGACGCGCGAGACGTGACGAGGAACGCCGTCAGCTCGCGGCAGGAGCACGCCCCGCGCCGCCCGTGCTACCGTCCTCGGCATGAACTTACCTTGCTCTTCCACCACCTCCGGACCGGGGCGCGCGAGCGCTCGCGGTCGCCCGCGGGGCCAGACACGGCGCGCGCGCGGGCTATCGCGCGGCGCGCCGCCGCTGCTCGCCGCGCTCCTCGGGCTGGCCTGCGCGCCGCTCGTGCTCTCCTGCACCGGGTCTTTCTACGACCCCCCCTACGACGAATCCGAGGGCGAGCTGGGCAACGGCGACTTCCGCTACCGCTGCCTCTCGTCCGGCAAGACCGACGCGGCCTGCCTGTTCTCCGAGGGCGCGGTGTTCCCCGGCGCAGTGGCCATCGGGGCGCCCTTCGAGATGGACTACAGCAAGGACCCCGAGTCCGAGGTCGACAGCCCGGCGACCCTCGCGGTGCAGCCGGCCGCGGAGCGCATGATCTCCCGCACCGCGGGCGTCTTCACCCCCCACGAGGCCGGCTACGCGGCGCTGCTCGCCCTGTCCTCGAGCAGCGATGTCGTCGACGTGATCCACCTGCGGATCGCCCCGATCGCCCGGGTCGCGTTCTGGAACGAGAGCCGCCTCGAGGTCACCAAGCTGTCCGTCAGCGCCGGCTGGACCACGCAGGTCGCCGCCGTGCCCTTCGACACGACGGACGAGCTGCTGTCGGGCTCGCTGCCGTTCGCCTGGACGATCGAGGACGAGGCCATCGCGGTGATCGAGACCGAGCCGTCGGCCAACCTCATCGAGCTCCGCGGCGTCGCCGGCGGCGTGACCACCCTGACCGCAGACATCGACGGGGTGCAGGCGTCAATCGAGATCACCGTGCTGGGCGGCGCCGCGACGACCTCGAGCGCGTCGGACACGGACTCCGACTCCGGCACCACGACGGACGGCGACACCGACGCGACCACGGGCGACACCGACATGACCTCCGGGACATCCAGTGACACCGACATGACGTCGGGGACCACCGACGACACCGACGCGACCACGGGCACCACCGGCCCGCTGCTCGAGCCCCTCGATCTCGACCCGGAAGACGGGCAAGGAGGCCAGCCGTGAGCCGTCTACCGCTCGCCGCGCTCGCGGCCGTCACCGCCTCGCTGCTCACCGCCTGCGGGCCCGACTACTCGGGGACGCAGTTCAACCCGCGCTCGACCGCGCCGGTGCCGGTCTCGCTCGAGCCGAACCGCATCACGCTCCCCGTCGGGATCGCCGTGACCGCGCGCGTCGAGCCGCAGAGCTCGAACTCGCACCCCTACGACGAGTACTACCAGCTGCGCCTCACGTCGCAGGACCCGAACATCGCCGACGTCCTGCGCGGGCCGCTCGAGCGCGAGTTCGTGTTCATCGGCGTCAACGAGGGGTCAACCTGCGTCGACGTCGTCATGAACGACGAATTCTACGAGTGCATCGAGATCATCGTCGAGCCGCCGGCGAGCTGACACGCGCGACCGCTCGCCCGCCCGCCCGCCCGCAAAAGAGTACCGTCGCGGGCGTCCGCGGCGACGTGGTCACGCCGCCGCCGGGCGAGCGCGTCGAGCAGATCCGACGCGCGGGCTGGACATGGTTCCGCCGACCGCAAAAACCTGTCCCATCGTCCATGTAAACCATCGAGGCGCCCGCGACAGGCGCGTGACCGCGTCGCGTCACGTCGCCCGCGCCCCCGACGACGCGCCCGACGGAGCGCTCAGCTCGCGCGCCCCGATCGCCTCCTCAGGGCGTCCAGTTCTCGCGCAGGCTCGCCGGGATGTCGAAGCCCGGCCGCGCCCCCGCGCGCGGACACCCGATGAGCCCGCGGATCAGCGCCGCGCCCATGATCTCGCCGATCTTGGCGCTGAGCCAGCCGAGGTCCTGCACGTCGTCCTTGAGATCGACCCAGCGCCGGTACTGGCGCACGAACACGCGCGTCCAGTCCGAGGGCGGCACGTCGAGCAGGTCCGCCACCTCGTCCCCGCAGAGGTAGCGCAGCAGCGTCGCGTTGAAGCCGTCGAAGGTCTCGCCCGGGACCAGCCCGTTGGCGAACTCGAGCAGCGCGGCCGTCAGCGCGACCCCGGCCTCCGAGCGCCGGTGATGCCGTCGCCGGACCGCCGCCATCAACGCCATGCCGTCGGCGTGATCGTGCAGCAGCGTCTCGTCCGCGAGCCCCATGAAGTGCCCGACGACGTTCCAGCAGTGCGTGTACGCGCGCCGCTCGTCGTCGCTCAGCTCGGCGCCGAGGCGCGCGAGGCTGTCGATCACCAGGGACGAGAAGGTCGCCAGCGTCGCGACGGTGTCCTCCTGGTTGATCGGCGTCCCGAGAGACATGTCCCATCGACCCTGCGCGAGGAGGTGCGCGCGGATCGACGCGTGCAGCAGGCGGACCCGCTGCGCGCTGCGGATCCCGCGACCCGACGGGCTCAGGCCGCCCCGCGACATCACGTCGATGACGAACTGCAGCGTCTCCATCACGCGCTGGTGGGTCAGGTCGGTGATCCGCCGCGAGCGATGGAGCACCTGCGCGCCGTCGGCCCCCGCGTAGCACTCGGGCAGCGAGCGGTAGAGCAGCGCCTGCAGCATCTGCAGGCCGTAGCGGCAGAACAGCCGCTCGCCCGCGAGGATCAGCTCGGGGTCGGCCCAGGCGGGGAGCGCCGCGGTCTGTTCGAAGTAGCGCGCGACCGCGGGCGGCAGCGCCTCCGGCACGACCGCGTCGTTGCGCGTCAGCGCCCGCATCAGCGCGTTGACCTGCTCGACGCGCCCGCTGTCGAGGATCACGCGCACGCAGGCGTCGGCCTCCTCGTCAGGCGTCGCGCGCAGCTGGTTGAGGTACTCGTCGCTCCAGGTGTGGGACCGCTGCATAGCTCGTCGGGATTGTAGCGCTGGGGGAAGGATCGTGTCCGGGCGGGCGGGCGCTGCGGCGGCGCGGCCCGAGCCGCCGCGGCGCCGGAGCTGGACGGGTCGCGCCCACGCGCTCACTCGTCCGCTGGGCGCAGCTCGAGGCGCTGACACACGCGCCGCTCGATCGCCCCGCGCGACCACGCGATCGGGATCCCGCCGAGGTCGTGGTGCTCGAGCAGATCGGCGTAGTTGCGGGAGAACGGGTTGCCCGCCTGCCCCCCGGCGAGCGAGAAGCGGCACGCGTCCCAGTCGCCCACGTCCATGACCGCGCGCAGCACCGGGATCGCCACGGCGTTGCGCGTCGCGTCCTCGAGGTCAAACGTCCCCTGCGCGATCGTGCTCGAGTCGCCGCCGAAGCGCGCCCCCAGCTCCGGCACGTTGAACAGCAGGTCCAGCGGCGCCTGGATCCCGAGCAGGTGCGCGAGCTGAACGTCGCGCGCGCGCCCCCAGGCCCAGCGGCGCTCGTCCGCGCCGAGACGCCGCCGCAGCGCGCCCGCGACGGTCGCCAGCGCGTCCGCGATCTCCTCGGGCCACGCGCGCGCGAAGAAGCCAGGCGGCTGCTCGCGCACCAGCCGCGCGAGGTGCCCGAGCCGGCGCGTGACCAGCAGGTTGTGGGGCAGCAGCGCGGTGAAGCCCTCGCCGAGGGCCCAGCGCGCGCCCCCGGGGGCGCGCGCGTGAACGACTCGGCGCGCGAAACCGGCGATCAGCAGGCAGTACACGCCGGCCGCCGGCGACTCGGGCGCGACGCGGCCGTCCCACGCGCGCAGCAGCGCCCGCGCGCGCAGCCCCGACTCGTCGAGCGCCGCGCCGTCGAGCGCCGCGAGCACCACGCCGCGGATCTCTCTCCACGGCCGAGAGGTCAGGTCGAGCTGCAGCCGCTGACTCGCGCGCACGTCCCAGTCGTCGCGCGCCGCGAGGCGCTCGACCAGCGTCGCCTGCCGGTAGCCGTCGAGCCAGTCGACGCCGAGGAACGGCCCGTCGCCCGCGGGCCGCGGCTGGTTGTTCGCGGTCGCGTAGAAGCCCGCCGCCGAGTCGCGCTCGCGCGGCATACTGTCGAATGGGACAGGCTCATCAAGCCAGCTCGCGCCGGGCTCCCACGCGGGCAGCGGGATCACGCCGTGGCCGCGACCGCGGCGCGGCAGCTCGCTCGCCAGCACCCAGCCGATCGTCCCGCCGACGTCGGCGTAGACGAGGCTCACCGTCGCCTGCGCGCCCACGCGGAAGCGCTCGCGGAAGTCCTCGAAGGAGCGCGCGGTGTGGACCTGCATCAGCCCCTCGTAGGCGCGCGGTCGCAGCCAGGTCGCCGCCAGCGAGAGCGCGCGCCGCGGGCCGCGCCACGGCCCCTCGGGGATCGCCGCGCCGCTGACGACCGGCCCGCGCGGCGTGATTAAGATGTCCTCGAGGACATCTTCACCGCCGCGCACCTCGATGCGCTCGACGACCCGCGCGCACGGGACCAGCCGCGACCCCTCCCGCACCGAGCGCCCGTCGGGCCCGAGCTCCTCGAGGAACAGGTCCGTGTTGTCGGCGTGCGCCGCGGTCACGCCCCAGGCCGCGTGGCCGTTGTGGCCGCAGCCGAAGCCCGGCGTGCCGATGAACGTCGCGCCGCAGGCGGACCACGTCGGCGTGCGGATGTGCGCCAGGTACCACAGCGGCGGGGCGGCCGGCGGCATGTGGGGATCGTTGGCGAGCAGCGGGCGGCCGCTCCGCGTCCGCGCGCCCGCGAGGACCCACGCGTTCGACCCGCCCCGCAGCGCGAAGGTCTTTTCGAACAGCAGGAGGTCACGCGCGAGCGCGTCGAGCTCGCCCGCCGCGAGCGCGCCGGTCGGCGCGGTCACGGGCAGCCCGCGCGGGTAGGCCGGATCGAGCTCGAGCAGCGCGCCCGGCCCGTCCTCCTCGAGGATCTTCAGGCGCGCGAGCTCGATGTCCCAGTTCGACGCGAGCGTGAAGCACAAAAAGGAGAACAGCGCCTGCACGTCCGCCGCCTCCCAGCGCGTCGGCTCGCAGCGCAGCAGCGCGTGCTCGTGGGCCCGCCCGCGCCGCCCGAGCCCCCGCTCGATCCCCGCGTTCACGCCGCGCGCGTAGGCGTCGAGCTGCGCCCGCACCACCGCCGGCGCGCGCGCGAGCTGCTCGGGCGCGACGCGACGAAAGCCGACGCGGCGCGCGAGCCGGTCGATCGCCACCACGTCGGGTCCGCCGACCGCCGCGAGCGTCCCTCGCACCGTTCGCACGAGCAGCTCGAGCTGACCGGCGCGGTCCTGCCCGTGACAGAAGCCGAGCGCGAACCAGGCGTCGCCCTCGTCGCGCGCCGCGATGTACGGGACGCCGAAGTCGTCCCGCGAGATCACGACCGGCGCGCCCGGACCAGCTCCACGGGCCAGCTCGATCCGCCCCGCGTGCGTCGGCAGGCGCGCGCCCAGGATCCCGCGCGTCAGGCCGCGAACGAGCGCTCGCAGCACCGCGCGCGGCGCCCTCGCCTCCCGCCAGGACCGCGCGCCCGTGGACGACATCACGCGCAGCGTACCGACGATCGCCGCGTTGACCAAGGGGCGCGCGCGCGGCCCGTGGGCGCTGATATACTCGCGCGGTGGCGACCGCCCGCACGCTTCGACAGTCTGACTTCGAGAAACCCAAGCCGGTCTACGTCGTGTGGGAGACGACGCTGCGCTGCGATCACGCCTGCGCCCACTGTGGATCGCGCGCCGGCCCCTACACCCGGGACAGCGAGCTGAACACCGAGGAGCAGCTCGAGGTCGCCGACGCGCTGATCCGCATCGGCACCCGCGAGGTCACGCTGATCGGCGGCGAGGCCTACCTGCGCGGCGACATCTACCGCCTCATCGAGTACCTCACCGCCGGCGGGATCCGGGTGACCATGCAGTCCGGCGGTCGCGGGCTCACGCTCGATCGCTGCCGTCGCCTCAAGGACGCCGGCATGGCGGCCGTCGGCGTCTCGATCGACGGCCCCGCGATCGTCCACGACCGCCTGCGCGCCAGCCTCGGCAGCCACATGGCGGGCATGCGCGCGCTCGAGAACCTGCGCGAGGTCGGGCTCATCACGACCTCGAACATCCAGGTCAACCGCCTCAACATGAAGCACCTGCGCGAGACCGCCGAGCAGCTGCGCGCGCGCGGCGTCCGGATCTGGCGCGCGCAGCTGACCGTGCCCATGGGCCGCGCCGCCGACCAGCCCGACTGGATCGTGCAGCCCCACGAGATCCCGCAGATCATCGACACGCTCGCCGAGCTGCAGCGCGAGTGCATCGCGCGCGCCCGCGAGGAGGGCGTCCCGCTCGAGCGCGCCTTTCACATCACGCTCGGCAACAACATGGGCTACTTCGGCCCCCACGAGCAGCTCCTGCGCTCGCGGCCAGGCGGCAGCGAGTCCCACTGGAGCGGCTGCCAGGCGGGGCGCTTCGTGCTGGGCATCGAGTCCGACGGCAAGATCAAGGGCTGCCCCTCGCTCCCGACCGCGCCCTACATCGGCGGCAACATCCGCGACACCGATCTCGAGACGATCTGGAACGAGACCGAGGAGCTCACCTTCGTCCGCACGCGCACCGAGGACGAGCTGTGGGGCTTCTGCAAGGGCTGCTACTACGCCGAGATCTGCCGCGCCGGCTGCTCCTTCACCACGCACTGCACGCTCGGGCGCCGCGGCAACAACCCCTTCTGCTACCACCGCGCCACGCAGCTCGCGCGTCGCGGGCTGCGCGAGCGCATCGTCCAGAAGCAGGTCGCCGAGGGCGTCCCCTACGACTTCGGTCGCTTCGAAATCGTCGAGGAGCCGCTGCCCACGAGCTGAGCGCGCCGCGCTAGCCGACATGTCCTCGTAGTCATCTCGACGAGCGCGCCCGCCGACGCGCGCCGACCAGGCCAGCGTACCGGCGCGCGAGCTCGGCGCGCGCGACGCGTGAGATCCGCGCGCCGCCCGCCGTCCGCGCGACGTCGGACATGTCTGTTCAGGCATATCGTGCTGGCGGGCCCGTCGCCGCCGCAGCGCCCAGAACACGCGCCGCCGCCCGGGGATCCGCCGGGCCGCCGGGCCGGCGAGTTTTTTCGACCGGAGGTGATCAAACGCCGACCCCTCGGCATTCCCCGATCAGACGACGTGAACGAGACGACCGCGCAGGCGAGGACGCCGCGCGCCGAGGAGACACCCCCATGACCGTTTTTCAGCTCCGCGCCCCCCTCGCCCTGACGCTCATCGCCGCCGCCGCGCTCGCGGCGGGCTGCGACGTCGACTCAGGCGAGCCGCCCTTCATCCTCGACGGCGAGACCCCGAGCCAGCGGGTCTCCTACGACAACGGCTACATGATGAACGGCTACATGATGAATGGCTACATGATGAATGGCTACATGATGAAGTGACCGCGCCCGGATCAAGCTCTCGTGATTCCACAGCTTTTCTCGGTCGCCGAGCCGCGGTTCCACCGTGGTTCCAGTCACCTCGTCATCCTCGCCACGCTCAGCGAGCATCTGGACCGTAGACGCGAACACCCGATCGACATCTCGCTCCTCGCGTGTTCGCGCGCGATTTCGTGCAAAAAAATTCTTCGTCAGGTTCCCGCGGAGGTCCGGGAATCAGGGATCGGAGCGCGTGGATTCATGTGCAAATCGATCGCCAACAACCCCTCGGCCCTCGCGTCACCGCGTCCATGCCCTCCGTCACCCACATGGCTCTTCTCGCGGGTACCCGGGTGTCGAGAGCCGCTTGAGCCCGAGGTCGAGCTCATCGACTCGCGCGAGCTGCTCGAGGCGCACAGCGAGCCGCGCGAGCTGCTCGAGCCGCACAGCGAGCCGCGCACGCCGCCGAGCCCGATCATCGACATCCCGCACGAGGGGGCAGAAGCGCTGCTCGACGGCCGTTACCGGCTCCTGCGACTCATCGAGGCGGGCGGTCACGGCGTGGTCCACGAGGCCTGGGATGTCCGCGAGGACCGACGGGTCGCGATAAAAACGATGCATCGCTCCTCGGTCAGCGCGGAGTATCGACTCCGACGCGAGTTTCGCGTCGTCAAGCACATCAACCATCCCAACCTCGTGCGGCTGTACTCGCTGGGATTCGACCGCAGGCGCAGCAAGTCCTACTACACGATGGAGATCGTCGATGGCGTCGACTTCCGCGCCTACGTCCGCGAAGGGGCGCCGCAGGAGCGCCTGAGTCGGCTGCGCGCCGCGCTTCGGCAGCTGACGGCCGCCGTGCTCGCGCTCCACAAGAACAACCGGATCCATCGCGACCTCAAGCCTTCGAACGTGCTCGTGAACGGCGAGGGCCGCCTCGTCGTGCTCGACTTCGGTCTGACCGACGCGCTCGACCGTGATCCCGTCACGCTGCGGACGGTCGGCATCGAGGGGACGCCGCACTACATGTCGCCGGAGCAGGCGACCGGCTCGCACACGATCACGCCGGCGAGCGACTGGTACACGGTCGGCGTGATGATCTACGAGGCGCTGGTAGGTGTTCCGCCGATCCCGGGCGCGAGCTTCTGGGAGATCTGCGCGCGCAAGCACGAGCTCGACCCGACGCCGATGTCGGAGCGCGTGCCCGGGGTCCCGCGGGAGCTCGACGCGCTCGTGACACGTCTGCTCGACCGTGATCCGACGCGCCGCCCCGGCGCGCCCGCGCTCCTGAGCTGGTGCTCGCAGGACCGCAGCGCGATCGTCGACATCCACCCAAGCGACGCGTCGAGCGAGCTCGAGCGCGCCGCGCTCGTGGGCCGCGAAGACGCGATCGAGCGCTTCAGCCTGGCGGTCGATCGCCTCCTGATGAAGCTGCCGACGACCGTGTTGCTCTCGGGACAGCCTGGCACCGGGAAGTCCGCGCTCATGCAGCACGTGCTGCAGCAATTCCGCGCGCGCGTGACCGACGGGATCGTTCTCTCCTCCCGCTGCCATGAACACGAGTCGGTGCCGTTTCGCGCGTTCGACCGCGTCGTCGAGGACCTCGCGCGGTTCCTCCTGGGCCTCCCCGACGCGGAGCGCCGCGCCATCGCGCGGACCGGGACCCCGGCCCTCGTGCGTCTCTTCGGCGTCCTCTCGCGGGTCAACGCGCTCGCGCGCTCGTCCTCGAGCAGCCCGCGCGGCGAGCCGCCCGATCAGCAGGAGCTGCAGCGCGCGGCCTTCTCCGAGTTCAAGACGCTGCTCCACGCGATCGCGACCCGGTACTCCGTCGTCCTCGCGCTCGACGACATCCACCACGGAGACGCCGACAGCGCGCGGCTGCTCGACGAGCTGATCGAGCAGCCAGGTCCTCCTCAGGTGCTGATCATCGCCTCGTTTCGCAGCGGGTCCGAGGCGCGCTCGCCGATGCTGCGCGACCTCCGTGGACTCCGCGCGTCGGCCCAGGTCGAGAGCACCTGGCGAATCGAGCTCGCGCCCCTCGAAGACGAGGCGGCCGAGACGCTCGCCGCGAGCCGGCTGAGACGCGCCGGCCTCGAGCTGCCCGGGCTCGCCGGCGCCGTCGCGCGCGAGTCTGGCGGCAACGCGCTGTTGATCGAGCAGCTCGTCGGCTTCATCGCGCGCGATCCTGTCGCGCTCAGCGACCGATACGCGCGCCTCGGCGCGCGCGCGGCCCGACTCGAGCAAGTGCTCGCGGAGCGATTCTCGACGATCGACGCGGACGCGCGACGCTTCGTCGAGTTCGCGGCCATCGCGGCGGCGCCGACGCGGCTCGACGACCTCACCGAGGCGATGGGCTACCGACGAAACCCGCACTCGCTGCTCGCCCGGCTGCAGTCGGCGCAGCTGCTGCAGATCAGCAACCCCGACCCCAAGACGGTCGTCGTCGAGTGCATCAACAGCCGGATCCGCGAGGCGATCCTCGAGCTGATCGAGCCAGCTCAACGGGCCGAGCTGCACCGCGTGCTCGCGGAGACCCTCATCGCGCGACAACGCGGCGACGCAGAGGTGTGGGCCCACCACTTCCTCGCCGCGAACTGCCTCCACGAGGTCGCGG
Organism: Myxococcales bacterium; assembly: GCA_020633295.1. GTDB lineage: Bacteria > Myxococcota_A > Polyangia > Nannocystales > Nannocystaceae > JACKDW01. The sequence goes on from JACKDW010000004.1 coordinate 680,981, forward strand.
AGCACGCCGCCCAGGCGGCCTACGAGGCCCGCGAGGCGATGGCGTTCGCGCACGCGGTCGACCTCTTTGAGCTGGCCCACAGGAGCGCGCCGGAGTCCCTCGAGATCCGCGTCAAGCTCGCCGACACGCTCGCGCTCGCGGGACGCTGCGCGCGCGCGGGAGACATGTACTTTGAATCAGCCAGAGCATCACGCCGCGGCCGCCGGATGAAGCTGCTGTGCAAGGCGGCCGAGCACCTGCTGTCGAGCGCCGAGGGGAGTCGCCACGGCCTCAAGGTCCTCGAGGCGCTGCTGTCGACGCAGGGGGTCGCCTTCCCGGACGACGCCCGAGAAGCGCGCCGTCTGTGGCGGCAGGCGCTGTACCGCCTCTGCGACCACTCGCTCGAATTCCGCGAGCACAATCAGTGGCAGCTTGGGAGCCGACTCCTGCTCGAGATCGACACCTGCTGGATCGGCGGGAAGGGCCTGCTGCACGTCGATCCGGTCCGCGGCGGGTACCTGCTCGCCCAGAGCACGCTGATGGCCCTGTTCGCCGGGGAGCCGCGACGCGTCGCGCGAGGACTCGCCATGGTCGGGATGCTCGTGTACCCGGATGACCCCGCCGCGGGCCTTCGACTGCTCAGCCGCGCCGAGGGGCTCGCCGAGCGCATCGGCGATCAGTACGCCACGGGACTCGTGATGATCTGTCGTGGGGCCGCGTACCGCGCGGTCGGACAGTGGCTGAGCGCGTTGCTCGATCTCGAGGACGGGCTCGACCACCTCCGGGCGAACGTCGCCGGGATCGGGTGGGAGACCTCACTCGCCCTCTCGGAGACGGTGCACACGCTGGCCGCGCTGGGCGAGTTCTCGATGACTCGAAGTCGCCTCCTCGACCTGCGACGGTTCGCGTTGGCGACTGGCTTCGCGCACGCGACCTACGCGGTCTCCGCCTTCGCGGGTCTGATGGCGCTCGCGGATGACGATCTCGAGCGCGCGGAGGCCCTCGTGTTCGCCGGGCTCCCGACCGAGAGCTCGATCGCCATGGACCCAGTTCAGCACTTCGTCGTTCAACTCTCGGTGCACTGCGATCTCTACCGGGGCCTGGCGACGACCGCACGAGAGCGCGTCGCCCACTATGAATCACGGGCTCCGCAGGCGCGCGATCTCGACACGAACGACGGGGGCTGGGCGCTCGCTCGCGCCCGCGTCGCGCTCGCCACCGCGGGCGAGGGACTCGAGGGTCGAGACGCGCTTTACTCCGCGGTTCACACGGCCATCGCCGCGCTCGAGTCTCGAGACTCGGACGCGAACCGCGCTTGTGTCGCGCTGCTGCGCGCCGCGCTGGCGAATCTCGAGGGCAAGTCGGAGGAGACGCTGCGATCGCTACGGGACGCCGAGGACCTGTACATCCTCGCAGGTGCTCCGGTCCTCCTCGCGTGCACGAAACGGCGTCTTGGTCGGCTCCTCGGCGGCGACCAGGGGCTCTCGCAAATCACCGCCGCCGATCGCTTGTTCGCCGACGAGGGGGTGAGCAGCGCCGAGCGCTGGACGCTCATGCTCGCGCCTGGGCTCTCGCCGGAAGAGTCGGGGAGGCTCGGCGGTTTTTTTCGCGAATAACCGCAAAATGCGGCGAACAGTCACCAGGGTTCGGACACTGAACCAGAGGACTCAGATCGCCAACCGGCTACCCGACACGCGTCGTGACCGACTCCCAAGTGAACAAGGTTCACTGCGTGTCCGCAAGTGTTCGATCTGAATCACGGGAGACGAACGTGAACCGTGCTGATCGCAATCAGATCGACCGTCGACTCTTCCAGCAGTACGCGTCGGGGGATCGAGACGCAGGAGAACAGCTGGTCGCGCGCTACTATCGCTCGATCCGCCGGTTTCTCCGTAACAAGGTCAGCAACACCGACGACGTCTCGGATCTGCTGCACGAGACGTTCAAGCGGCTGTTCGAGTCGCGTGAGCGAATGGAGCACGTTCAGAGCCTCCGCGCGTATCTGTACGGGATCGCGCGCTACGTCTTCAGCGAGTACCTGAAGAAGCGCCACCGCCACCGCCGCGTGGACCTCAACGTCGACAGCCTGTCGAACCTCGAGAGCTCGCCGTCGCGGATCGCGGCGCGGCGCGAGGAGGTCCGGATCCTGCGTGTCGCGCTTCAGCGGATCCCGCTCGAGCAGCAGCTCTTGATCGAGCTGTACTACGAACACGCGCTCAACCAGCGCGAGATCGCCGAGCTCTTGAACGTCCCGCACGGCACCGTGCGCCGCCGCCTGCACACGGCGCGCGAGACCCTGCGGCGCGTCTTGCCGACCATACAGGCGCCGCAGCACCTGATCACGAGCGTGCTCGAGGCGATCTCGGGCGAGTCCGTGAGCGCGTTGTTGCAGCCGCCGGACGACCGACGAGATCGGCTCCGAGCCCTATCCCGCTAGCGTCGCCGACACGCAAGGACCCCGCTCACGTGAACAACCACGCATATCAAGACGAGCCCTCGAAGACGGAGCGCACCACCGGCGTATTTCTTCGACAGCTCAACGAGCACAGCGTTGTCTCGATGGAGGGCGAGCTGAGCGCGGTCGAGCGCGCGCAATTCAACACCCGGCTGTTCGGGCGCAAGCGCAAGGACCCGCGGTTTCGCGATCGGTACTCGCAGATCGTGCGAATCGGCGAAGGCGGCATGGGCGTCGTGTACCGCGCGTGGGACGAGCAGCTCGAGCGCTTCGTCGCGATCAAGGTGCTGCGAAGCGAATTCCTCTCGCACCCGGTCGCGCGCAAGCGACTGCGACGCGAGGCCCGCGCCCTCGCGTGCCTCAGCGACGTGCACAACGTGGTCTCGGTCTACGACTGCGGGAACACGGAGGAGGGGCGCTTCTTCATCGTGATGCAGTACGTCGAGGGGCCCACGCTCGCGCAGTGGCTCGGCAGCGCGCCGCGACCGTGGCGCGACATCATTCGCATGTTCGTACGGGCAGGTCGAGGTCTGCTCGCGGCGCACCGGCGAGCCCTCGTCCATCGCGACTTCAAGCCTCAGAACGTGCTGCTCGCGGGGCCCGACGGCTCACGCCCTTGCGTCGCGGACTTCGGGCTCGTGCGCGCGATGACCAAGTCGAACCCTGACCGCACCCAGCTGACCGTCGCGGGCTCCGCGGTCGGCACGGAGCGGTTTATGTCTCCGGAGCAGCGCCGCGGCCTCGAGGTCGACGCGCGCAGCGATCAGTTTAGCTTCTGCGTCGCCCTCTACGAGGCGCTCTACGGCGAGCCGCCGTTCACGGGCGCCGAGCTCCTCGAGGTGAACGACTGCCGCACGTATCACGGGCGCGTCCCGTCCGTGACCGCGTCCGTGCCGATCCGCGTGTGGAACGTGCTGCGGCGCGGGCTCGCCTTCGACCGCGAGCGCCGCTGGTCCTCCATGGAGCCGCTGCTGCGGCTGCTCGAGCAGCAGTGCGCCGCGGACGACGAGCGCGCCGGAGACCTCCTCGACCGCATCATCCTGTCGCAGGCCGACGCGCTGCGGCGCTTCGTCACCATCGCGCGCGAGCGCGCGACCCCAGAGACCGCCACAGAGCTTCAATTTCTGCTCTCGTTCGTGCGCGACGGATACCCGGACGCGCCCGGCGCCCACGTCGCGAACAGCGAGCTACGCTCGATTCACCGCCGCGGCGTCGCGTCGAAGCTGTGGGTCGCCCGAGACCTCGCCACGGGTCGGGCCGTCGCGACCAGGGTCTTCGACCTCAACGCCGCCGGCGGCCTCCGACGGTTTCAACGCGGGCTGCGTGTCCTCCAGCTCGTCAACGAGCACGTCAAGGAGCACGACGGATTGGTTCGCACGCGCACGGTCGGCGAGCACGAGCTGGCGTACGTCGTGGACCTCTACGAGCGCGGCGACCTGACCGGCTTCGAGCGCCTCTCCTGGTCGTTCGAACAGAAGATCGAGAAGTTCGTGGCGCTGTGCCGAACGGTCCAGCGCCTCCACGATCTCGGGGTCATCCACTGCGCGCTCAGCCCCGAGCACGTGCTGGTCGACAACAGCGACGCGCTCGTGCTCACGGGCTTCGAGCACGCCGTGGTGGCGCCCGCGCTCGACGTGCCCGACGTCCCGATCCCGGTCCCCCGAACGTTCTTCACCGCGCCCGACTGCGTGCCGGAGCGCGCGAGCCCCAGCACCGACGTCTTTGGACTCGGGCGCCTGCTGCTGTACCTGCTGAGCAACCGCAAGGCCGCCGCGCTCGCGTCCTACAACACCTATCACGAGGCCCTCGCCGAGCTGCCAGAGGAGTACCGGGAGGTCATCCTCCGCGCGTGCGACCCCGAACCGTCGCGGCGCCTCGAGAGCGCTGAGCGCCTGGCTCGGAGCCTCGAGATGCTTCGCTCGCCGGCCGCGCAGCTTCAGCGCTTCGCTCGCCGCGCCGCGCACTGGATCCTGACGAGTCGCTTGCTCCTCCTGGGAATCGTCGTCGCGCTCGCCATCAACAACTACTCTCTGCGGGTCGCGCTCGAGAACCCTCGGTCGGTTCACGCGCTCGAGGCTCCCCGAGCGCCGCGGGCGAGCCCCATGGTGGCTGAAGACGCGGGGATGCTCGGCGTCACGAGCCCGCTAGCGGCGCCCGAGGAACAAGGGAGCGCGAGGGCCCGCCGCGACGCCTCGACCGGCGTTCCTCCAGCCATCCTGACGATCGACGGAGTGATCGGCGACGCGATTCGAGCCCTCGCCGCGAGACTCTTCAACGTCTTCGATCACTACAGGCGCCTGATCGCGTCAGGACCTGACGACGGCGTGAAGCCGGCGGAGGACGAGACGGGCGCCAGCGAGGACATCGTGCTCGACGACAGCGACGAACCCGAGCGCCGCGGCGAAGGAGAGTCACCCGTGAACCCGCCGCGCGCTGTGGACATCAACGGGAAGGGCGTGACCAGGGGCCACCGCGTAGCGAGCACAGCGACCCCCTCCGCGGTCAACCCGGGTCGCGTCACGAAGTTCGTCGATGTGCAAGCGTCTGCTGGGAACTCGGCGCTCGAGCGGGAGAGCCTTCGAGCGGTTTCAAAGATGCTCGATGATTGCAAGATCGACGCGCCGCTTCGCGTGGAGCTCCGGGGCCACTACCACAGCTTCGATAAAGTCGATTGTAAACAAGATCAAACGCTCAACAGGTCGGCGCTCAAGGATCGACACTACCGATGCTGCGTGCGAAGACTTCGCCAATACTTCGACCGCGAGCTCGCCGGCGCCAGCGCGTTCCATTGCAGCGTCACCGTCAACGGGGACAGGCTCAAGGGTCACTGCAGCTCCCCGGACGCCCCCGCGGCTCACGGCTCAAAGACTCGATAGATCATCATCTCGGGCGCCTCGGCCTGGGCGCGCGCGAGGGCGATCGCCGCGTCGACGCGCCCATCCGTGGTCGGGATATCCTGGTAGAGCGCGCCCGCGAGCGCGGCGGCCCGCGCGTCCTCGACAGGCTCGACCGGCGCGATGACGGCGGTCGAGCCGCGGGCGAGGAACGCACGGGCGACGCTCATCCCGCCGTCGCTGTCGGTCTTTCCGACCGAGCAGGCCGAGAGCACCACGACCTCGGGGGCGCCCGCGAGCAAGAGGATATCGTCGACCTCGAGCGAGTCCCCCAAACCGAGCTCGAGCGAGCTCCTCCACCCACCTCGCGCGTGAACGCCGTGTCCAGCGAAGTGAAACAGCGGCGCGCCCGGCAGCGCGGACCGCAGCGCCGAGATGTCGGCGCTCTCGCGGTCAAGCCACCGCACGCGCCAGGGCGCGCGCTGGAGCGCGTCGCGGAGCGCAGGCCGCTCTCGCTGCTCCGCGTAGTAGAGGGTCCCCCCGGGGTTGATGGCGACGACCGCCGCCCCGTCGCTCGACGCGGTCGGGCGCGGTGGGAGGTCGAGCTTGTAGGCGACCGGCTGGATCGCCGCGAGCGCGCGCCCGCGCACTGGGAGCGCGTGGAACGGGATGTCCCTTAGGACACCATCGGCGATGACGAGAACCTTGGAGGCGCCCGCGAGCGCGCCGGAGATCGGCTCGAGCAGCGCCGCGCCGAGCGCCTCGCGGTCCGCCTCTGGAGAGGCTAGACCGAGTTCGAAGGCTTGAACCCCGCGCCCGGCGTCCACGAAGGCGATCGTGGTCGAGCGCCCCTCGTGCAGCACGACGAGCGCGACGCCAGGCGGCGGCGCCGCGAGGTCTTCACAGCGCGCCCTCCCTTCGCGGCTCGACGGGAGGCGCGCGAGCTCGCGGCGTACTGCGCTGAGCTCCGCGTTGAGCTCGCGGAGCTCGTCATCGACGCGCGCGACCTCGTCGAGCGAGAGGTCAGCGCGCGAGGCCAACAGCGCGGCGCGCTGCAGCCGCAGCTCCCAGTAGCTCGCGCGGAGGTCGGTGTACGCCGAGTCCGCCGCGTGCGAGCGCGCCGCGACGTGGTCGACCGACCACAGCTTGCGAAGCCGCTCGAGGCGAACCCGACACATCGCGTCGGCGAGCCGACCCTCCCGCACGAGGAGCCCGATGTGATCTTGCGCGACGTCGTGGCGGACGAGCAGCAGCGGCTCGTACAGCTCCCGCGGATCGACACGAGCCGCTGAGGCGCGCGCGTCCCCGTCAACGAGTTCGGGCTGCGGGCCAGCCGGGCTCGTCGCGAGCCCCTCGAGCAGCTCTTCGAGCAGCTCGTCCGCGCGCTCGAAGTGTCGCAGCGCCGTCACGGCGTCCCCGCGGGCCTCGCTCAGCCGCGCGAGCCCGGCCTGCGCCCGCCAGCGCAGCGCTCGATCGCCGCGCCGCTCGGCGAGCCGGTCAAGCGCACGGTAGCGCGCCCCCGCGTCCTCGAGCGCGCCCTCGCGAAGCGCGAGCTGAGCCTCGAGGTCCTGTTGCCAGGCCCGCCCCTCCTCGTCGAGCCACTGGCGCTCGATCGCGGCGAGCTCACGCTGCGCCGCGACCACGTCGCCGCGCAGCGTGAGCAGCGCGAGCGCGAGGTTCAGCCGGTCGTTCGCGATCTCCTTGCGGCCACCGCAGCGCTCGCCAGCCTCGCGCCGTTCAAGCGACTCCTCGAGAGCGACGATGACCTCGTCGCGCGCGTCGCTGCGACCCGCGAGGAGGGCCGTCCACGCGCGATTCGTCGCGTGCCGCGCGAGTCGACTACATTCGCGCTTCGGCGGCTGCTCGAGCTGTTCGGCGACGCGCCGCGCCGCGTCCGCGCGCCCGAGACGAGCCAGGTTCAGCATCAACATGTCACCCGCGTCGAACGCTCGCTCCGAGTCACCGAGCGCGCGAGCTATGTCCAACGCCTGCTGAAGCCGCCACTCGGCCTCCACGAGCTCATAGCGCTCGTACGCGGTCACGCCGAGCTCCCATTCACGCTCGAAGGCGACGACGAGATCCCCACCGGGGGCGTCGACGAGGCGCTCGGTCCAGCGCTGAATCTCCTCCGCGTCCCGTAGCGTTCGCGCGATGTGCTGACCGCGACGCGCGGCGGTGGCCGATCGGATCTGGAGGCCGAGCTCGACGCCGAGCTCGTACGCCTCGCGCATGACCGAGAGCGCCTCGCCCGGTCGCTGCTTCGCCGTGATCTTCGCGATCTCGTAGAGGATCTCAAACCGGTCACGACCTCGCGCCGTCGCGAGAGCGGCTCTGAGCAGCGACAGGGCGCGAGCGGGACGCCGCTGCTTGAGCGCCGTCGCCTCGTCCACGACCGAGGTTACGTGTCGCTCGGCCAGCGGGAGCGTCCACCGTCGCGGCGAGCTCCCGCTGCTCGTGACGGTCAGGCGCCGCGCGTCAGGGGGAAGCTCGAGCTCGTAGCGTATCCCCTGCGTGGTCGCGCGTCCCTCACGCGCGATGACGGGCGACGGCTCCGAGCCCGTCACCGACACGCGGAACGAGGGGGTCGCCTCGAGCGGCTCGCTGATGAGGAGGACGAGGCGACGCGCGCGCTTGAGCTCGCACACCTCCCCCTCGACGCGCTCGTGACAGCCCACGACCTCGACCCGAAGCCCCGCGGGCGCCGAGCGAGTCTCGGGCTCGATCGAGCACGCCTCCTCGATGAGGAGGAACCACGCCGCCAGCGCGACGCGTCGAGTCCATCGAGCGCATCGCACCATCATGGCCTCCTGTACTCGATTCGAAGAGGTCCCTCGGCGAGACGCCAGCCAGCGCCCGAGGTCCTCAACGCGCCGCTGGAGTCGAGCGCGCCCGCGATCGTGTTCGGGAGCCGCTCCTCGGCTCCGAACACCGCGAACACCTCCCATGTCCCCGGCCCAAGGCCCAGCGCGGACGCCTCGTCGAAGGCGCACCGCTGGACCCCGTGCTCCCCGTGGAGCGTCCATCGCGGACAGGCGAGCACGACTCCATCGCTCGCGCCTTCGCGTCGCGCGAACAGGCGCACCTGGTAGTCCGCCGAGGTTGAAACGCGCGGCTGGATCGTGAATGTGAAGCGCTGATCGGCGTGAAGCACGTGGGGGTCCCCCACCTCGGGTCTCCCGTCACGATTGGGCTTCGCGCCGCCCTCGAGCCCCAGACGGACTCCTGACTCGAGCGCGGCGGACAGCGCCTCGGAGGGCTCCCCGGGACGCGAGAGATCTTGAACGCGGAGCATCACGACGACCGCAGCGGCGGCCGCGAACGCGCCCCACAGCGCCCGCGCACGCCACCGCGCACGCGGCGTCCTCCGCAGCTCTTCAACCTGCTTTGCCGCGCTCGGTCCATCGCCCATCGCGGCGAGCCAGCGGGCCTGAAGCGCCTCGCGTCGCGCGTCATCGAGCGGGCTCCCAATCGCCGCGAGCCCCTCGAGCTCCTGCGGTGACGCGCTCCCCTCGAGCGCAGCCCGGGCCTCCTCGGCCGAGAGCGCCCCGTCGGCCACACGAATCCAGGTCGAGTCCGGCTCCATCAGACGCTCGCGCTCGCGGCCGGCGACGGCCCGCAGGAGCGCGTCGACGGCCCCCGCGTCGTCGAGCGGCTCGCCGTCGGGGAGCGAGTTGGCTCGCTGCGCGTCTTGATGCTCCATGTTTCAGTCCTCGTTGGCCGCGCGCGACCGGGGCCGCGGCGCGCTCCCCTGTGCTCGTCTCTGTTGTTCTCGCGCGTCGCCGGAAACCTGACGAGCGTCGTGAACGCGATCGGTCCGCGCGCGCCACTCGGCGGCCAGCAGCCGAATCCGTCGTACGCGCGCATCGATGGTGTTCACCTTGAGGCCGAGCCGCTCGCCGATCTCGGACGACGGGAGCCTCTCGCCGAACTTGAGGATGAACACCGTCCAGTTCTCGCCCGACAAGCGGTCGCGCAGCCACGCCGCCAGCTGCCGGAGCTCGTCGCGGGCCTCGAGCTGCGCCTCGCCGACCGACTGTGACGCGCGGGTGAGCGCGACGGCGGTCTGTGGCTCGGACCGAATCCGCGCGACCTTCCTCGCCTCTCGCGTCGTCCTCGTGATCGTCTTGAGCGCCGCGACGTGCCAGACGTACGTGGTCAGCGCCGAGCCGCGGGCGGGGTCCCATCTTCGCAGACACCGCGCGTCGTCCTTGAACAGCTCAACCCCGATATCCTGGGTAAGGTCATCGACGAGTTCGGGCCTCGTCCGCACGAGCGACGCGGCGTACTGCGCTGCGGTCTTGGCGACCGCCGCTCGTATCACGACCGCGAGCTCGTCGCACAGCCGCCGCAGCAGCGACGCGTCGCGGCTCAGCGCTCGCTCCACCTGCTCCGGTGTCCATGCATCTTTCATGGCGTTCCCGACAGGACTCTAGCACGGCGACGCGCGGACGTTCCGCACGCCCACCGCTGCAGTGGCGCGGCGCCCGAGAGTGTTCGCCTCGACGACCGGGCTACGTCGGCCCCCCGGGTGTACCGCCCTTCTCGCGCAACATGTAATTGTGAACATATTCGACGGCGCGCTCACCCCCTCCATGAAGACGCGAGCCGCGGCACTGGTCGCGGAGAGAGCAGGAGTACATGGAGCCGTCATTGTTCATCGCAAGCGCATTGTATTTGTTCGCCGATCGCCCACCAGCGCGCGCCACGATAGACGCGGGCTGCGACGCGGGGCGAGTCGTCTCGAGGCGACGACCATCGCGGGAAGGCTGCCCCGCGCAGCTCCCGGGACGCGGCGGGCGGTGGCGCGGCGAGAGCCTCCTGCGGCTGCCGGGCGGCGGCGGCACCTCGAACGAGCTCGAGTTCTGCCGTCACGAGTGGTTCCCCGAGACAGCGCGCGCCGAGCCCGATCTCGAGGCACTCCGGAGCGCCGGGCTCACGCGCGCGGCACCGGACTGCGACGTGGTCGGCCCGCAAGAGAGCGCGCTCGACCAGGCGTGGCGAGAGCCCTTCGCGCTCGCGTTCGCCGAGCAGACAGGTCGAAGCGCGCTCGCGGAGCACGCCGCGACGCTGCGCGACGCGCTGCGCGCTCCGGTCATCGTCGCGGTGCTCGACACCGTCCCTCGCGGGCAGCTGCACCCCCGCGCTCGTCACGGGCTCGACGTCGCGGCGCTGATCGAGTCACCCGCGTGCGCGGGGCTCACCGACGATCGCTGTCCGCTCGAGGTGCGCCAGACGTTGGCGCTCCCCCGCACGCGCTCCCCTTCTGGAGCGCTCACGATCGACACCACGCGCGGGGGGACCCTCGGGACGCTCGGCGATGTCGCGTCGTCGATCCACGCCGCGATCGAGGACTGGCAGCGAATCGCGGAGTCCGCCTCGCGAGAGGGTCGCGCGATCCCCAGGCTCGTGATCAACATGAGCTTTGGTTGGCGCCCCGAGCTCGTTCACGACGGCGACGCCGCGTCTCCGGGGCCGCTGTTCGACGCGGACGCGCCCGCGTCGGTTCAGGCTGTGCACGCGGCGCTGCTCGAGGCCTCGTGCCACGGCGCGCTGCTGCTCGCCGCTGCTGGGAACGCGGATGACCTGCTATGCCCCGGTGTTGGACCGCTGGCTCCGGCGGCGTGGGAGCGGCTGCCCGCGCCCGATCACGCGCGGTGTAGAGACCTGGGCGTCGACATGACGCCCGTCAGAGCCGAGCGCGCCGCGACGCGCCCGCTCGTGTACGCGATCGGGGGGACCAACCACGCGCGCGTCCCCTTCGCGCGCTCACGCGCGGCCGGGCTCCCGCGACTCTTGGCGCCGGCGTACCACGCGACCGCCGACGCGGGCTCGGGCTACGCCGCGCCGCTCACCGGGACCTCGGCCGCGGTGGCTGTGGTCTCCGGTCTCGCCGCGACGATCTGGAGCCTTTCCCCAGAGCTCGACGTCAACACGCTCATGGAGCGCCTCTACGAGAGCGCGCGACCGCTCCCGAACGCCCCCCTCGCCGACTTCGGGGCGCCCGGGAGCTCGAGGGACGAGCTGCGAGAGGTTGACCTCTGTCGCGCCGTCGCGGCGGCCTGCGACGCCGACGCGACGCTGGACTGCCCGGCGGTGATGAGCTGCGACGGGTCGACCGACTTCGAATCCCATCTCGTCGACCTGTGGCCCGGCATCGAGGAGCTCACGCTCAACGCCCCAGGGGTCGAGCTCGCGGCGGACGCCGCTGAAGACGAGGTCACGCAGTGGACGCTCGCGTCCATGGCGCGCTGCGACCGACGCCACGAGCGACTCTCCCCGCAGGGCGACGCCTGGTGGAGCGCCGCCCACGAAGCGACAAGCCCGGATGACTGGGTCCATCCGCAGCCGTCGGAGCGCCCCTGTAGAATTTGTGACCTCGACGACGACGAGCTTCACGTGCTGGTCAGCCCGAACGCGTCCGAATCGCCGATGCACGCGGCGCTCGTCCTGGCGACCGCCGCCTCCGGCTCCAAGTTGATCGAGTTGCCGGACGCGCTGCTCCCCGACACGATGGCGACCTACGACGCCCTCCCGATCGACCCAGCGTGGGGCTCGATCATCGGCGCTGAGCTCTGGCTGCTGCCCGTCGACGGGGCTGGAGCGCCGATGGTCGACGCCGTGTTCGTCGAGCCGTAAGCCCTGACGCAGAGGAGCGCCGCAGCGCTTCGAACACCCCGCGCTGCCGACGAGGCTCCAGTGACAGCGCGGCATCGTGCTCGCCACCGCGTGCTCTGGCGACGACGAGTGTGTTCGCCGCGCCGCCGCGCCGCTCAGGAAACGGCGAAATTCGGGGCGTAGCGAGCAGAGTCGAGCTCGGCGCGCGCACTTCATGATGAACGGCTACATGATGAACGGCTACATGATGAACGGCTACATGATGAAGTGCGCGCGCCAGGAGGTCGTTCGCCCGTCAACGGCCGACGTACGCTGTTTGGGCGAGCTCACGGGATCGCCGGTCGTCTCCATCTGCTTCGCGCCAGTCCGCGACGCGCCGCGTGCGTCCGCGCTGTGACTGGACCCATGGCGGCGCGCCGTCGTGGCGAGCTCGACCTCCTCAGCAGCGCCGCGGGCGGCGGCTCACGACTCGCGCGCGATCGAGAACGCGTCGCGGTACCTCGAAAGGCGCGCGCCGATCACGTCGTCCGTCAGCCCGAAGCGCGCGGCCGTGTAGCGGTGAACGCCGTGGGCGTTCTGCGGGTACGCCGACAGGAAGCGCTCGAGTCGCGCTTCGGTACCTGGTCTCCAGGGCAGCTCAAAGTGCTCGTGGACGCGCCGCGTCACCCCCACCGGATCGGCGACGAGCTGCTGGTAGCGAACGTCGAAGAAACGCGACCCGTCCCCGCGCTCGCGCAGCGCCATCGCGTGGTCGAGACCGCGGGCCCAGAATTCGAGCTCGCGCCGTCCGAGCCGATGCATGTCGCGATCGCGCGAGTAGATCTGACGCGTCGTCCCGACCAGGCTGCAGATCGACGGGATGGTCTTGCCAGGATCGCGGTGCGTCTGAATGATGCACGCGTCGGGGTAGACCGCGAGCAGGGCGTCGAGCGCGTGCATGTGCTGCGGCGCCTTCAGGACCCAGCGGGTCGTCGCCACGCGCCGCTGGAGGACCTGCAGCTGCACCCTGTGGAAGCGGTACGCGGGCGCCATGTCCTGACGCCAGAGCCAGTCGTGGTAGCTCGGGATGTGCCCGAAGGTGTGGGCCGTGAAGTTGGCGAAGGCGTGGTTGAACAGCATCAAGCACTCGTCCGGCGCGTCCGCGCGCAGCGGGTGGATCTTGCTGGTCGTCGGCGCGAGCCGGTGGAACTGCGCGAGCTCGCGGGCCACCCGCGCGACGCGAGGGTCGTCGTCGTAGCGCGCGGGATCCGGCGGCGGCGCGGGGTACAGGAGCTCCCACATTCGGGGAGAGCGAGCGCCACCTGCCTCGGCGAGCAGGTGCTGGAGGATCGTCGTGCCCGTGCGCGGCAGCCCGACGATGAAGATCGGCCGCTCCACCGGCGCGCGAAGCAGCGCCGGATCGCGCGCGCAGGTCTCGAGGACGCGCAGCCGGCTCTCGAGACGCTGGGTGAGGAAGCGCCGCAGCGCCACGCGCCCGAGGAAGCTGAGCTCGGCGGTCGCCTCGAGGGCGGCGACGAGCGCCCGGAGGCCCTCGAGCGCCATCGCGTCGCCGAAGTCGTGCAGGCCGGTCGAGGCGCTGGCGGACCGCATCAGGCGCTCCGCGTCCAGGGTCATGGGTCGCAGGCCGAGGCGCTCGGCGCCGCGCAGCGCCGAGTCGAGCCCGCGGAGCGGCCAAGGCAGGGTGAATTCATCGACCGTGAGCGTCATGCCGCCCGCGTGCATACACCACGCGAGCGCGACGGCACAGCCTGCGGCGGCGCCTACACCGTGCTGCTGACGAGCGCCGGGTACAGGGCTACCTGGACCCACGCGAGCGTGAACGCGATCGTCACGGCCGGCGCCACGCGGCTGCGCAGCAGCACCTCGGTGGAGATCGAGAACAGCTCCGCGATCGCGAGGACGCCGAGCATCGCCATCACCTCGGACGCGCCGCTGGCTCCGCGCCCGATCGCGTGGATCTCGAGCAGCGCCGCCCACGTGAGCACGCGAGCGAGGAGCGCGAGCGCCTGCGCGCGCGGGCTCGGTTGCCGCGGACCGACCTCGCGCACGACGAGGGTGACCGGGACCAGCGCGAGGCCCCAGCCGAGCGCCGTGAGGAGACGCCAGGGCGCGAACAGGGCGTGGAAGTAGTAGGCGTTCGCGACCGCCGCGTAGCCGCCGAGCAGCACCACGGTCCCCGCGAGCCCGATCAACGCGTCGCGCGCGAGCGTTCCCCACCGCGTCGCGCGGGGTCGCCACGCCAGCGCGAGGTAGGGAGCCGCGACCGTGACCGACGCGAGCGCGAGGTAGATCAGCGCGGTCTGGCGCAGCCGCGCCATCTGCCAGGCCCAGCCCGACCAGAACCACTCACCCGCCCAGAGCGCCGCCGCGAGCCCGCCGAAGAGGACGCACAGCAGCGCGATCCAGCCGCGCGCGGGCGCGGGCTCGGTCCGCGGGAGCCAGCCGCGCCGACGCCCGAACCCGAGCAGCGCGATCCAGCCGAAGCTGCCCACGCCCGCCGCCAGCAGCGAGGTCGCGACGTAGGTGTTGTAGTGATGCCGCGTGTCCGCGCCGAGCTCGACGCCGGTCGCCTGCGCGATCCAGTCGAGCAGCGCGCGGTTGGTCCCGCGGTGGCGCACGAACGCGAGGTGCGGGATGTTGATCGTCGTCGCGCGCCAGGCCGTGCCGTCCTCGAACGAGCCGGCGGTGCGGTCTACGGGCGCGTTCGGGTACTTCTTGATCTTCCCCGCGCGCCCGACGAACAGCTGGTTACGCCCCGGCCGCAGCCGCTCGAGCGCGCCCTCGAGCACGACGCGCGCGTCGGGCTGATCCGGCGGGAGCAGCTCGAGCTCGGCGACCGCGATCCCGCCCGAGGAGTGCCCCACGAGCGCGACCTCGCGGCCCGCGAGCATCCCGGCCGCGCGCATCCCCGCGAGCACCTCGACGAGGCTGCTGGTGAACATCTGGCCGAGGTCGGCGCGGCACGGCGCGCGATGTCCCGAGGGACAGGACGCGTCGAGCGGGATCGGCGAGCTCGCGTGCCCCGGCAGATCGACCGCGTAGGCCTCGACGCCGTTGCGCGCGAGCACGCGCGCGAGCGGCAGCATCATCTGGTGGCTGCAGCGCCAGCCGTGGACGAGCACGGCCACCGGCGCGTCGTCGGTCATCGCCGCCGGCGCGACGCGCACGTAGGGGGTCTGGAGCGCGTCGGGCAGCGTCCCGCGCGAGACCTCGATCCCGGCGTCGAGCGTGCGCGCGTAGCTCAGCGCGCCCGCGAGCGTCAGCGCCAGCGCGCCGGTGAGATACAGCGACCCACGCCACCAACGCGCTCGCCACCAGCGCGGCGGCGTCCACGAGCTCGCGGTCTCCCCCGGAGGACCGCGCGCGCTCGTCTCGAGCTCGGGAGCATCGCCAGGTGGGCCCTGACGACGACGCCACACGGCGAGCAGCGCGGCGAGCACGGCCAGCGGCGCCATGTAGAGCAGCTCGGTGAGCGCGACCCCGAGCACCTGCAGGCGACGCGCGTGATCGGGCCGATCGGACAGCTGCACCACGTCGCGCACGAGCCAGTGCGTGCGCGCCGTGCCGCGCAGGAGCTTGCTCCGTCGCGCGGCCGCCGAGCGCAGCTGGTCGTCAGACCACTCGGTGCGCAGCAGGCTCTTGCCCATCGGCGACACCGGGATGATCCGACTCGGCGCCCACTGCCCCTCGATCGAGATCGGCCACAGCAGCAGCGGCGCCTTGCCGCCGGTCGTCATCGCGTCGGTCAGCGCGTGGCTGGCGAGCAGCGTGATGAACAGCGCGCTCGCCTTGACCAGCGCGCCGCGCGTGCGCGCGAGCTTGCCGAGGCGCGCCAGCAGCCACGCGACCGCGACGCCGACCACGAACGCGAACAGCAGCGAGTGCGTGAAGCCGCGGTGCCCGAGCGGGTGCCCGTACTGCACCCAGATGTGCATGAGGACATCCGCGTCCGGCAGCATCGGCAGCAGCAGGCAGCACGCGAGCAGCGTGCCGCGCGTCATGCCCCAGAGCGTCGCGCGGCGCGGGAGCGCCACGCCGAAGACGCCCGCGCCGAGCGCGGCGTGCCCGATGAGCGTCACTGGCGTGGATGGTAGCCCAAACGTCACGCGTCGGGCGCTCGCCGAGCGCGGCTGCGGTCCGTCTTTGGAGCTGGGCTCGACGTGAGGCCCCGCGACGCGACCCGCCTCGCTGTGTCATCCTCGACGCGCGGGGACGTCCGCAGCGACCGGCGACGTCGCGCGAGCCCGCGACGCGCTACAACGTCACGCCCATGGGGACACACTCGAGCACGGAGCGCGGGCCGTCGTCGGCCGCAGGGGGAGCGAGCGCTCCGCCTCGTGAGCACTCGATGGCGCGCCAGCTCGCGCTCATGGCTCTGCTCGGCGCGGGGCTGCTCTTGTTCGAAGTCCTGCTGACCCGCGTGCTCGCGATCACGCTGTTCGCGAACCTCGCGTTCGCGGCCGTCGCCCTGGCGCTGCTCGGGATGGCCATCGGCGGCTGGATCGCCGCCCGACACGAGCGCCTCGACGACGACCAGCAGCTGCGCAGGGTTCAGCTCGCGCTGCTGCTCGCGGCGATCGGCGCCGTGCTGGCGATCATCGTCACCACCGCGCTGCCGCTGGTGCCCGCCAAGGTGTTCGCGGGAGACCGCGCGATGACCTCGTGGGCGACGCGCTGGAGGGCGGTGCGCAACAACCCGCTGCAGCTCAACTTCTGGGCCATCGCGCCCGCGCTCGCGCTGCAGATGGTGCCCTTCGCCGGGGCCGCGTACGCCCAGGCGCTGCTGCTCGCGCGCCGCTCCGAGCGCGCGGGGCGACTCTACGCCGCTGACGTCGCGGGCGCGTGCGCGGGCGCCTGGTCGGGGCTCTTGCTGCTGCCGCTGCTGGGGGCGCTCAACGCCGTCGCCGTCGTGATGCTGCTGTTCGTCGCCGCGGCGGCGCTCGTGCCCCTGCCGCGCCGACGTCGGGCGGCGGCCGCGATGCTCGTGATCGCGACGGCGGCGCTGGTGATCGCGGGCGCGCGACCCCTCGAGATCCGCCACGCCGCGGGCTTCACGGAGCGCCGCGTGGTCGACACCTCGTGGTCGGCGCTCACGCGCGTGAGCCTGTACGACGAGGCACCTCCCCAGAAAGCGCGCGACGGCGAGCCGACTCTCGTCCGCAGGCCGCAGCTGCAGGTCGACAACACGAGCCGCACGCGCGTCGCGTTCGTGGGCGAGCCCCAGTACCGCGAGAACCTCGACCGCTACGCGTCGAGCCTGCGCCCCGAGGGCGCCGTGCTGATCATCGGCGCGGGCGGCGGTCAGGAGATCGTCGGCGCGCTCGAGACCGCCGCGCCGGGCACCGTCCGCGCCGTCGACGCCGTCGAGGTCGCCGGCGGGATCCCGACGCTCATGCGCCGCCACTTCGCCGACCGGCCGGGCTTCGTGCTCGATCAGCCCGGCGTCGCGTACACCGTGGCCGACGGGCGCTCGTTCGTCGAGATGCACAACAAGACCTGGTCGGTGATTCAGATGAAGGAGGTCAACTTCCACTCGCTCGCCGGCCAGGCGTCCGCGGCGTGGTCGCCCTCGCTGCTGTTCACGGTCGAGGCCTACGAGTCGTACCTCGCGCGCCTCGCGGACGACGGCCTGCTCTCGATCGTCAAGTTCTACGGCGGCAGCGGCAACACCAGCACGATGCACATGCTCGCGACGATCCGCGCCGCCGCCGATCGCCGCGGGCTGGACCTGTGCCCGCGGACCGTGCTCATCGATCGCGAGTACTCCTACGGCCGCCGGCGGCTCGTGCTGATCGGGCGCGCCGCGCTCACCGATCACGAGCTCGACGCCATCGAGCGGCGCGCCCGCGCGACCAAGCAGAAGGTCGTCCGCAGCCCCCGCGCGCCGGCCTCGATCCTGTACGTCGAGCAGCTGCTGTGCGGCGCCGACGACGAGGCGATCGACGAGGCCTACCGCGCGCACGGGGCGATGCTCGAGCCGACGCGGGACGACCGCCCGTTCGGGCACCAGCACCTCAGCTACGTCTCCGCGCTCAAGCAAGAGCAGCGCGCCGGCGCCGAGGCTGACGTGGCGCTGCAGAGCGCCAACGTCCGCGCGCTGACCGGGATCATCGGCGGCTTCGTGCTGCTGACGCTGGGGCTGATGACGATCTTCGTGCGCCAGGCGCCCCGCGGCGCGCGGCGGCGCGCGACGTCCCAGCTCGCGCTGTTCGCCGCGCTCGGGCTCGGCTTCATGCTGCTCGAGATCGTCCTGCTCGAGCGATCGAGCTTGCTCTTGGGACACCCAACCGTGGGCGTCGTGACGGTGCTGACGGCGATGCTGCTCGCGCTCGCGGCCGGCAGCGCGCTGTCGGAGCGCCTCGTCCCGGAGCGCCGCGCGCTCGCACGCCGCGCGCTCGTGATCGCGACGCTCGTCGGCGTCGCCGCGCTGCCGCCGGTGCTGCCCGCGCTCGCGCCGTGGCTGCGCGGGATCAGCCCGACGCTGCGCCCCGCGATCATCGGCGGCGTGATCCTGATCGGCGCGACGCCGCTGGGGCTGCTGCTGCCGACCGCGCTGCGCGTGATCGGGCGCGATCACGCGGCGCGCGTGTCGTCGTGCTGGGCGATCAACGGCGCGACCTCGGTGCTCGGCACGGTGAGCGCGGCGCTGCTCGTGCGCACCGTCGGCTTCACCTCGACCGCGCACGTCGCCCTCGTGGCCTACGTGATGGCGGTCGCGCTCTGGGTGTGGACGCTGCGCGCGGGCGCGCGCGATCCGAGCTAGCCCGCGCGCTGGCGCCCCGCGTGCCGCCGCTGGAACCACCGTGGAACCGCCCCTCGCCCGGCGCGGCGACCCGAGCGA
Source organism: Myxococcales bacterium (assembly GCA_020633295.1). GTDB lineage: Bacteria > Myxococcota_A > Polyangia > Nannocystales > Nannocystaceae > JACKDW01. Next base: position 699,705 of record JACKDW010000004.1, read on the forward strand.
TCCCGCGGGCCTGGACCGCGCGCGCGCACTTCATGATGAACGGCTACATGATGAACGGCTACATGATGAACGGCGTTCAACAGGGTGGCGGTGAGGTCGACGGCCTGTCCATCGTGTCGATCGACAGCGGGCCGAATCAGGGGATGGAGCCGATCACCGAGGTCGTCGTCGACGGCATCACCGGCGAGCTGACGCTGACCACCGCGTCGAACAAGGTGATCAGCGGGCTCGACGTCCTCGGGACGACCTGGACCTACGCCGCCGACGTCGACCCCGACACGCAGCCGTTTCAGCTGACGATCTACGACGTCGACTACTACCCCGCCGGCATCTTCACCGGCGGCGCGCTGTACGTCTACACCTTCACGACCTCGTACTGGGATCCCCAGGCCGACGACTGGAGCGACCCCGACTTCGAGATCTGCACCGACGGCGTGGGCAACCCCGTCGGCGCGCTGATGATCCCCGGCAAGTGGGATGAGGCGACCGGCGATCGTGTCGGCGACGGCACCGACCTGACGATCGCGTGCCGCCGCGCGGCGCTGGCGAAGTGCGTCGAGTGGGGCTACCGGATCGGCGACGACGACCCTGTCGCCAGCGATCAGCACCAGGCCTGCACCCGCATGGTCCGCGCGGACTACCTCGGGATCGGGCAGCCCTACACCCTCAACGGCACGCTGATCTACGTCGGCGATCAGCTCGGCATCAACTACCAGGACGACCACGGCAGCTCGACGACCAAGGAGGCCGACTGGGGCCCCGACGGCGCCTACTGCATCGAGCGCTTCTACCTGCGCCAGCGCGAGGCGCTGACCGAGTGCACCGGGATCCCCAACACGCAGGACTGCTGGCAGGGTCAAGGCGGCGAGCCGAACATCCCCGACTGCGCCGCCAGCGACCTCGACCCGGAGACCGCCGGCGCCATCGTCACCGCGGTGCCCCACGCCTACGAGGACGAGCACACCGTCGGCATGGTCTGGCAGAACCCGAGCCTGGTCGCCGGCGTCTACTCGCGCGACCCCGCGGGCACCGTGTCCTTCGGGACCGACACGATCGGGCTCGCGGCCGGCGAGACGCTCGACGGCCTCGTCCGCCACCACGTCTACGGCTACCGCGCCTTCCGCAACGACACGGTCGGCGGCAGCGCGCGGCTCGTCGCCGTGTGGAGCAACGGCGACCTCGAGGACGTCGGCTCGTCGATCCCCGGGCGTCAGTTCCACGGCGCCGCGACCGTCGCCGAGGACGACGGCCGGACCATCTTCGCGCTCGACGACGCGGGCGACCAGCTGTGCAGGGTCGCCATGCTCACGGGCGAGCTGCTCGGCTGCGACGACGTGGTCGACGTCAACGACGCGACCTTCGACATCACGAGCCTCTCCGACCTCACCGCCGACGACGCGGAGGGCTCGAGCTTCACCATGGTCAACGGCGGCGTCGAGCTGTACACGCTCGCGCGGGACGGCGGCGTCTGGAAGGCGACGCAGACCGGCGCCGCCACCCACCCGCTCAACGGCGTCGCGCACACCCAGGGCGGCGTGACGGTCGGGATGTCCTACACCGACAACAACTTCATCGACGTGAGCACGGGCGTGAAGCTCTCGAACGCGGGCAACGGCGGCAGCCTGATCGCCGGCGATCTCGGCGCGCTGCCGATCGGCGCGCCGAGCTCGCCCCTGGGCCAGGGTCCCGAGGGGGTCGTCGACGGGGTGTGCGGCCTCGGCGAGTCGCCCGCCGCCAAGGACTGCGACGGGATCTGCGACGCGGGCGATCACGAGGACAGCGTCGACTGCGGCGACCAGGGCTTCTGCAATCAATATGACGGTCGCGCGATCACGGTGCAGAGCGACAACTCCGCGCTGTACCTGAGCCCGACGCCCGGCGGCGACGCGGTGGGGGCCTCGAGCGCCGGCGCCGACGAGCGCTGGGACGTCGAGTGCACCGGCGCCGGCGAGCTCTGGCTGATCGCCAGCGACGGTCAGTACCTCAAGGCCAACAACAATGACGACGTCAAGATCGGCACGAACCCGGAGAACACGAAGCGCCAGTGGATCCCGCTGCGCAACCCGAATGACACCTGGACGCTGCTGAACAAGGGTCGCGGCAAGTACCTCGCGATCGGCGCCAACAACGTCAACGTCGGGCCGACCTGGGGCGTCGCCAAGCACATGCGCCTCGTCGACGTGGACCTCGACGCGTTCTGCACGGCCTACGGCGGGCAGGCCGTGACGATCCAGAGCGACGCGACCGGCCGCTACCTCGACAGCGACGGCGACGACGGCGTCGGCTCGCAGACCGCCGCCGACACGAGCTGGACGGTCACCTGCGAGCGCGCGTTCGTGACGATCCGCAGCGGCGAGACCGGCGACTTCCTGTCCGCGCTGTCCGGGGGCGCCGGCGCCGACGTGCGCGAGAACCTGGCGAGCGGGCCGACCGAGCGCTGGCTCCCGGTCGACAACGGCGACGGCACCTGGTCGCTGCAGAGCAAGCCGCGCGCGACCTTCCTGCGCGTGCACTCGGGCACCTTCAACGCCGAGCAGCAGACCTCGAACGGCGCGGAGGAGCGGCTCACGCTCGCGCTCGCGCAGTAGCGACCGCGACGCGCCTGCGGCCGCGCCGGCGACCGCGTCGCGCCGGCGGCGAGCGAGCTCGTCGCCGCGCCGCGTTCGAAGCGCGATCCAAACGACATGCCCATTTGAACATGTCTGTTAGCGCGGGTCGCATCGGCGCGCTGCGAGCTCGACGCGCGCGTCATGGATGATACCGCTGCGCGCGCTCCTCTGCGCGCGCTCCTCGGCGCGCGCTCCTCGGCGCGCGCTCCTCTGCTCTCTCCATGCGCTCTTCCTCGCGCTCTTCCTCGCGCTCTTCCTCGCGCTCTTCCTCGCGCTCTTCCCCGCGCTCTTCCCCGCGCTCTTCCCCACGCTCTTCCCCACGCTCTCGACCGCGCTCGCGACGAAATCACCGAAGGCTGGCACGCGGCCGGTGGTCGTGGTAGCTAAGAATTAATGCGTGACGTGGGGCGACGACTCCCGGGATACTCCGGCGGAGGCGCTTCCCTCCGCGCGTCACGTTGGACATGCGGCCGTGGGCCGCCGGTAATGGAAACACCCGCGCGAGCGCGTCCGCGCGATCCGCCGCGAGGCCGCTGTGGAAACGCTGCGGCGCCCACTAGGGTGTCCGGGACCCCCCGGAGGAGGTGAGTGGAAACATGCACAACAGTTGTACTCCTTTGCCGGAGGTGGTCAGCTAGGCGCAGGGGGAGCCGCCCCGTTTACGGGGTGGTAGCCCGGCGCTGACCGCTACACCACACGGGCGCGAGGACGCCGCTGTCGACGCGGGGCCGCAGAGCGAGAGCCTGGCCCTGAGCGCGCGTGCGAGGCATCGCGCGTACGTCCGGCGGTACTCCGGCCTATGCCGGCGAAGCGCTGTCAACAGCGGGTCGGGTGCACGAAAACGCACCCGGCCCGCCTTTTTTTCCTCCTCCCGGCGAGCTGCGGCGCGCCCTCGGCGAGTTCGGGAGGGCGCGCCCGCTCGTGGCACAATGCCGGCGATGTCGACGTCCCCGGCGAGCCAGGGCGCGCGAGCCCGGCGGCCGAGCGTCGGCGGGCTGTACTGGGCGGCGCGATCGTACGGCGGCCACGACCGCCGCAACGTCCGCTCGACGCCCTGCGAGCTGCTGTGCAAGGGGCTGCTCGTCGCCAACCACCTGCTGCACACGCGCCGCGTGGGCGCGCGCGACGTCGCGGCGATCGAGCACCCCGAGTTCCGCGCGCTGATCGAGGCGATCGGCCCGCGCCTGTTCACCCCAGGCAGCGGCTGCGCGCTGTACCGCTGCGCGCTCCCGCCGGCGGCCGTGGCGATGATCAAGGATCACCTGCCCGCGCGGCGTGAGCCGGTAACGGGCGCGGTCTCGTCGTTCCGCGCGAGGATCCGGCACGAGGTGCTGTTCGAGCTGGAGTGGCTGTATCACTCGCCCGCGACCGCGCGGGACGACGAGGTGCTCGCGCGGATCAACAGCGCGACGCTCGAGGCGCTGCTCGACGCCGGCCGCTGGGGCTCGTGGCTGCCCGCGGGCCCGGAGCTGTCGGCGGCGCTCGCCCGCCTGCGCGAGCAGGGCGCGCTGCGCCCCTGCGACGCGAGCAACCTCGAGGTCCGCCGCGACCAGGCGCCGGATGTCCGACACCAGTACACCTACGGCGAGTTCATGGGCGACGAGCTGCCGCCGCCTCCGCCGAAGCGCAAGCCGCTGATCACGGCGGACGCGCCGCTGTACTGGATCGACCTGCACCAGGTGTCCTTTAAGCACGGCGACATCCTCAACGAGGGCGACATCAACCGCCGCGCGGGCACGGGCTACGCGGTCACCGACAACGTCCACCGCGTACTCGAGGACCCCGCGTTCTTCACCGAGCTGATGCGCTCGGCCCAGGGCGAGGAGAACCAGGTGTTCATCCTGCCGCTGACCTGCTTCGTGATGAACGGGCGGCTGTACTCGCACGACCACAAGCGCGCGGCCGCGAGCCTGCTCGGCGGACGTCGCTACATGCTCGGCGCGCTCAACCAAGACGCCTGGCTCGCGCGCCTGCGCGAGGTCGGCTACCACCCGACCAAGGGCCTGTTCTCGCGCCACGATCGCGGCATGCTGCTGTACCTGACCGCGGCCGACATGGACGCGTGGGGGCACTACTTCTTCCACGTCGGCGGCGAGGACCACACGCCGCTGATGCGCTGGCTGTCGCGGCGCTGGCTCGGGGGACCCGAGGACATGTCCGAAGGGCTCGACGCGCTCGGGCGCGACGTCGGCGCGCGCGACCCGGAATTCTCGACGCTGCACCGCGTGTGCCGCCCGAGCCTGCTGCGCTCGCTCGACGACCCCGAGCGCCTGCGCGCGCACTACCTCGGGCTGCTCGACGACGGCGCGAAGATGATCGCGTGGCTGCAGGAGATGGCGCGGACGCGCGAGCACCCGACGCGCCTGCGCAAGGCGCTGATGCAGGGCGGGCTCGTCGCGCACGAGCGCGTCGACGCGCTGCTGCGCGACGACGACGCCGCGCTCGCGCTGCTCGCCCCCTACGCGGCGTTCTTCGCCGCCGAGCGCGAGCGCGTCGCCGCGCTGCGGGGCCGCGACGCGCTGCTGCGCTGGGAGCTCGAGACCGTCGGCAACCCGCTGCCGGCGATCACCCGCGCGCCGATGTTCAGCGCGGCGCTGCGCGAGCGCCTGCTCGCCGCGCTGCCGGTGCTGGCCGACTACCTTGATGAACCCCCGCGAGCCGCAGGAGCGCCGCCGTGAGCAGCCGAGCGAACGAGCCCAAGCAGCAGCCCGAACGATCCGAGCAGCCGAGCACCGCGTCGCGCAAGAAGCCGCGCGGGCCGCTGCGCTACCGCAAGACCGAGCACCGCTTCCTCGAGGACCTCGTGCTCGTGCTGCGGGTCGCCGGCGAGCTCGAGCTCGACTTGGCGCAGGCGCCCGGCGGCAAGGCGCGCCAGGTCTACTCCGCGGCCGAGCTGCGCGCCTGGCAGCGCGCGCGGCTCAACCATGAGGACCAGCCCAAGCGCTTCGACCACCTCGAGCCCGCGCGCCTGCGCGAGGTGTTCCCGGAGACAGACGGTGAATTCAGCGACGCGCTGCTCGAGCGGATCATGGCCTACCAGGCGCCCGATCATCAGCGGATCTTCCGCGTCCAGCGCGACGACGGCGTGTGGCGCTACGGCGCGCACCAGGGCCTGCACGAGCACATGCGCTACACCGAGCTCGCCGAGTGCCCGCCCGAGCTGACCGTCGCCATGCACCTGACGAAGCCGCCGACCGCCAAGGCGCTGCTCGCCGGCGTCGCGATCGAGAACAACAAGACGCGCCGGCGCCAGCGCGACGACCCCGACTTCGTCACGCCGGCCGGGACCATCGTCGGCCTCGGGCGCTACATCCACGCGTTCGCCTGGTTCGCGCTCGATGAGCGCGGCTCGCTGCACGCGATCGACGAGCGCTGGCCCATGCGCGCGCGCCTGTTTCGCCGCTTCCGCGACCGCGTCGGCCTCGGCGTCGACATGCCGCGCCTGCGCGCGCACTACGAGGACCAGGGCGTCGCCTGGCCCGCGGTCTGCGGCCTCAACGCGATCGGCACGGTGGTGTTCTTCCGCCCGATCCCGCCCGAGGCGCTGATCGCCCGCGGGCGCGCGCCGGGCTCGCGCGTCGGCGGCGAGGCCTACCCGATGACCGAGCTGTGGCGCATGACCCACGCCGACCTCGAGACGACGCCGTAGGAGCGACGCGGCTCGTCGACATCCGCGGCGACCGTGGACTCCACGACGAGCGCGCGACGCGGCCCTCGCCGCGGCTCACGGCTCGCGCGAGCTCTCGAGGTGGCGCGCGACGCTTACGTCGAGGCGGCTCTCGATCAGGTGCAGGATCGACTCGACGTCGCGGGCGTCGGTCGCCAGCAGCTCGCCGAGGCGCGCGCGGCTGCCCTCGAGCACCTCGCCGCGCGCCTTCGCCAACCACCGCGCCGCGGTCGCGCGGTGGACCCCGTGCATCGGCGCGATCTCGTCGATCGTCAGGCCGTGCACGAGGTGCAGTCGCAGCATCGTGCGCGCGCGCGGGCTCAGGGCCTGCATCGCGCCTTCGAAGGCCTGCTTGAACGCGGCCCGGTAGCGCCCCTTGAGCAGCTTGAGCTCGGGGTCGACGCGCGCGAGCTGCTCGGCGATCGGCGCGTGCTCCATGGCCCGCGCGGCCCGGCTGCGCTCGGCGCGGCCCGCGTCGATCGCGAGCCGCGTGCACGCGAGCTTGAGCCAGCGCTTGAGCGAGCCGGCGCCCGCGTACCCGCGCAGTCGAGCGCCTGGCCCAACGAGCAGGCGAACGCGCAGGCGCTGGACGATCTCGTCGGGCTGCCTGGACCCGCCGCGGCGCGCCGCCGCCAGCAGCTCCCCGCCGTAGACGCGCTCGAAGGCCTGGAGCGCGTCTCGCTGGCCTCGGAGGCAGCCGCAGGCGAGGTACAGCGCGCCCGCGCGCAGGCGCGCGAGGCCGTCGATCGGCGCGAGCGCGGCGGGCAGGCGCTCGGCGACCCAGGCCGCGAACGCGTCCTCCGGGACCGCGACGCCGGGCCAGGCGGCGCGCGCCGAGGTCCACGACGTCGCCCACGCGCTCGCGAGCGCCTCGAGCTCGCTCTCGCCCGGCGTCACCGGGAGCGCTCGCGCGAGCGCCGAGTCGCGTGGGTCCGCGGTCGCCACCGCGGCAGCATACCGCACACCCGCCGCGAGCCCGCGCCCGCCTCACTCGGCGGTCGCGACGGCCGAGGCGAGCGCGCGGGCCTCGGGCTCGAGCTCGCCGCGCGTGGGCTCGTCGTGCGCCGAGAGGGCCGCGAGCGCGCGCTCACCCGTGGCGCGCGCGCGCGCGAGCTCGCCGGCGTCGCGCTGACACGCGCCGAGCCTGAGCAGCAGCTGCACGTAGAACTTGTCGCCGGTCTCGCCGACTCGCTCGAGCGCCGCGACGGCCTCCTCGGCCGCGGGCCGCGAGCGCGCGCAGCCCTTCCACGTGCCGAGACGAAACGCGCCGCGGTTGCGCGCCGCCGCGGCCTCGCCCATGACCTCGGCGCGCCGCGCGTTGTTGGCGAGGAACAGGCGCTCGCCCTCGTCGGGATCGCGGTCGGCCGCGATGTAGGCCCGGTACTCGTCGGACTCGAGCGTCAGCGGGTGGTTGGGCCCGAACACCTGCTCGCGGATCCGCGTGGCCTCCGACGCCGCGACGTCCGCGGCCTCGAGGTCGCCCGCGTTGATCGAGAGGAACGCGATCGACGACCACGCCGACGCGCCGCGCACCGAGGCCCCGCCGTGGATCGCCTCGTACTCGCCGATCGCCTCGCGGAACGCGGCGACCGCCGCCTCGGTCTCGCCGTAGTCCTGGGCCACGTAGCCCTTGATCTGACGCAGCAGCGCGCGCGTCGGGTCGGGGCCCTGACGCTCGATGAGGCCGTGCTGCGCCTCGGCGACGCGCAGCCACGCGTCCGCGGTGCCCCGCGGCGAGCCGCCCTGGCTGTAGACGATCGCCAGCGAGGCCGCCGACCTCGCGGCCGTCTCGTGATCCTCCGCGCGCATGGCAAGCGTGACCGCGCGCGTGCACGCGGCGACCGCCTCGTCGTTGTCGTACTCGCGGAACGCTTCCTTGATCTTGCACTCGACCTGCAGCGCCTGCGCGGCCAGGCCGCGCGCGCCGATCGACTCGGCCTCGCGCGCGACCTCGTCGGCCAGCGCCAGCGCCTCGCGCGGCTTGTACACGTGCAGCAGCCGGTCGGCCTCGTGCTGCCGCGCGCGCAGGGACGCGAGCGCCTGCGGGTCAGCGTCCGCTGGCTCAAGAGCCACCCGTCGGCGCAGCAGCTCGAGCGACGTGCAGTCCTCGACGCGCGGCAGCGCCGTCGCGCGCTCCGGCGCACGCGTCACGCGCTGCTCGTCCGCGTCCTCCCACTCGTCGGCGAGGCGCTCGAGCGCGTCCTCGGCCCGGTCGAGGCACTCGTAGGCCCGCGCGAGCGCGGACGCCTCCACCTCGCCCGCGAGCTCGCCCCCGCGGCACATCGCCTCGCGGGCCGCCGCCAGCGTCGCGGCGTAAGCCGCGGCCTGCGGCCGCGCGCGCGCCCACGAGTCCGCGGCGTAGCCGAGACCCGTGGCCGCGAAGGCCTCGCCGATCCGCGCCGCGCGGTCGTCGGTCCAGCGCGCGAGCACGACATCCCGTCGATCCTCGCAGCCCGCGATGATCTGGGCGCGCGCGCGCGCGCGGTAGCCGAGCCCGGCGATCGTCGCCGCGGCCGCGAGCGCGAGCGCGGCCGTCCACCCGCGCCGCCGCGCCGGGTTGGCGCGCAGCGCCGCGAGCATCGCCGGCATGTCGGGCCAGCGCCGCGACGGCGTCGGCTCGAGCGCCCTGCAGCACCACGGCGCGGACCCAGCCCGGCACGCGCGCCCCGGGCCGCGCGCGAAGGTCCGCGCGCGCTTGGCCGCGAGCAGCTGCTCGGGCGTGTCCCCGGTGAACGGGCGCGCGCCGTACAGCGCCTCGTACAGCGAGACCGCGAAGCTGTACTGATCCGCGCGGGCGTCGACGCGCGCCGACTCGTGCTGCTCGGGGGCCATGTAGGGCGGCGTGCCCAGCAGCGTGCCGGTGCGCGTCATCGCCAGCTCGAGGCGCTGGCTCGCGCCGAGCAGCGACTCGAGCGTGTCGTCGCGCGCGTCGTCGTCCGCCGAGGTCGCCAGGCCGAAGTCCGCGACCTTCGCGTGGCCGTCGCGATCGAGCAGGATGTTGCCGGGCTTGAAGTCGCGATGCAGCACGCCCGCGCGGTGGGCCGCGGCCAGGCCTTCACCTGCCTCGAGGAACACCCGCAGGACGTCGCGCCAGGGCTGCGGCCGCCCGCGCGCCCGCATCCACGCGCGCGCGGTCGTCCCGGCCACGTACTCGAGCGCGATGTAGTCGACGCCCGCCCACTCGCCGATCTCGTAGACGGTCACGACGTTGGCGTGCTCGAGGCGCGCCGCCGCCTGGGCCTCTCGCAGCACCCGCGCGCGCCGGGCCTCGCGCTCGCGCTCGCGGCCCGGTCGAATTAACTTCAGCGCGATCGTCCGCGCCAGCTCGGGATCGTAGGCGGTGTAGACGACCCCCATCCCGCCGCGCCCGAGGTGCTCGAGCAGCACGTAGCGCCCGATCCGCTGCCCGTAGCCCGCGCCGTCGACGAGCGCGGCGCGCAGCGCCCTCGCCGACGCGTCGTCGCGCTCGCGCGTGTCGACGCCCGTTCGGGGCCCCTGCGCGCCGGTGGGCGTCGACGCGCGCAGGGCCTCGGCGAGCAGCGCCGAGCAGTCCTCGCAGCCGTCGACGTGTCGCTCGAGGCGCGCGCGCTCGGGCAGCGCGAGCAGGCCGTCGGCGAAGGCGAGCAGCGCGTCCTCGCTCGGGCAGCGCGCCCCCGACTCCAGCACCTCAGACCGCTGCGCGCGCGACGACATCCCTCGTTGTTCCTACACCGAAGCGCGGCGTCACGACACCCGCGCGCGTGCGGGCGTCTGCACCACAGAGGCCGCCGCGAAGACGCTCGAGCGCTCGAGCGTTCGGAGACGATCCTCGCCGCTGCGACAGGCCGTCCGTCCTGGGGGTACTGCGGCGGTCTCGCGTCAGCGCGGGACCTCGGGCGCCGTCTCGGCGAGCGAGCGACCGGGCGTCGAGGTGACGCCCGTGTTCGCGCTCGAGGGCAGCGCGTCGTGGATCATCCCGGGCTCCGACAGCTCCGGCGCGTGCTCGCCCCACCAGGCCCGGGCGCGCCGCTGCGTCCACGCCTCCGGGAGGTCGCGCTCGACGCCGCGCAGCGCCTCGAGCAGCGCCTCGGCCGAGCGCGGGCGATCGGCGGGGTCCTTGGCGAGGCAGCGCAGCACCAGCTCCTCGAGCGCGCGCGGGACCGGTGACGGCGCGCGCCGAGTCGGCCGCGCCGGCTTCTCGCGCAGGTGCTGCTGCATCCAGCGGCGCGGCGTCGGCCCGCGGAACACCAGCTCCGCGGTCAGCAGGTAGTACGCGAGGCAGCCGACGAGGTAGATGTCGCTGCGCGCGTCGACCGTCCGCGTGCGGATCTGCTCCGGCGCCATGAACGAGGGCGTGCCCGTGATCGTGCCCGTCGCGGTCAGCCCGGGATCGGTCTGATCGAGCAGCTTGACGAGCCCGAAGTCGAGCACCTTCACGAAGTCGTAGTCGGCGCCGTAGCGGCACAGGAACACGTTCGAGGGCTTGAGGTCGCGGTGCACCATGCCGCGCTGATGGGCCTCGCGCAGCGAGTGACAGACCTGCTGCAGCACGTGGACGACGCGCGCCGCGGGCATCGGCCCGTGCTGGCGCGCGAGCTTCTCGAGGTCCATGCCCTCGAGCAGCTCCATCACGTAGTAGAGCGTGCCGTCCTGCGCCATCCCGAAGTCGTAGATCGCGACCGTGTGGGGCGAGCGCAGCGACGCGGTGGCCTGGACCTCGAGCGCGAACCTGCGCTTGAGTACATCTCGATTCGTCGAGCCGATCTGCGCCGCGACGCTCGAGCGGATCAGCTTGATCGCGGCCGGGCGCGCGAGCATCGCGTGGCTGCCCCGCCAGACCTCGCCCATGCCGCCCTCGCCGAGCCGGACCTCGAGCTGATAGCCGCCCACGCGGCGGGCGCTGACGAGCTCGCGCCCGAGCCCGTAGATGATGTAGGCCACGCCGTAGGCCAGGAACATCGCCGAGAGGTTGTCGCGCACGAGGTCGAGGCCGCGCACGAGCCCGACCGCCGGGTGCCCCAGGAGCCGCGCGACCGCGAGGCCGAGGCCGTCGACGCCGGTGATCAGCACCCCGATCAGGACCGCGCGGCGCGGCGCCACGGGCACGACGACCGGGAACAGGATGATCAGCAGCGCGGTCGCCGACCAGCCCCGCGGCGGCCGGCCCCACAGCGCGACGTGCTCGTTGATCGCCGCGCACAGCCCGATGAACAGCAGGTAGCTGAGCCCGGTGCGAAACAGCTGACGCGCGCTGAGCGAGCGCCCGTACACCCGGGCCACGAGCGCCGCCGAGCCGAGCATCGCCGCGAGCGTCACCGCGTCGAGCACCTCGCGCCCGCGCGGCGGCTTGAGCAGCGTCGGCTGGTCCGGGGTGAAGGTGACCCAGAGGTACAGGAACAGCCACGCCGCGCTGATGGCGATCGCGATCGTGAGCAGCCGACGCGACGCGTGCCGCACGAGGTCCGGCGGCAGCGAGTCGCCCGCGCGGGAGTGATCGCCGATGATCCGGTTGAAGCTCGGCTCAAACCCGCGGGGATCCGCGCGCGATCCACCCTCGGCCTCGCGCGTCGGGCCCGAGCTCACGAGCGAGCGCAGCTCCGCCGGCAGCACGTCGGTCGAACCGTTGCGTCGCTCGCTCATGTTCGGTGCGCGGCGCAGACGAACACGCCCGCGGTCTCCGCATGGTAGCCGCGAATCGCCGCGCGGGCGCGGGGCGAAAAACCACTGGCCACGCGCGGGCGCGTCGGTCCACCATGCGCCTGTGCAGATCACGGGCACGGTCGCGCTGATCACCGGCGGCGCGCGGATCGGCGTTTCTGTGGCGCGGGCGCTCGCCGAGCGCGGCGCGGGCGTGGTGCTCACCTACCGTCGCTCGCGCGCGGCCTGTGAAGAGACCGCGCGGACGATCGTCGCGGCCGGCGGCGCGGCGACCTGCCTGCAGCTGGACGTCCGCGATCCGGACGCGGTCGCGCGCGTCGTCGACGAGGCCGCCGCGTGGCGCGGGCGCCTCGACATCCTCGTCAACCTCGCCTCCGTCTACCGTCAGCGCCCCTGGGACGCGCTCGACGTCGACGCCTGGGACGAGGATGTCAACACCGACGCGCGCAGCGGCTTCCTGCTCACGCGCGCCGCGGCCTCGTGGCTGCGCCGCGGCGAGCACGGCGGCCGCGTGATCCTGTTCGCCGACTACGACGCGGCCAGCGGCCGCCCGCGCGCCCGCGGCTTCGTCCCCTACTACGCGGCCAAGTCGGCGGTGATCGGCCTGACCGAGGCGCTCGCCCGCGAGCTCGCCCCCGAGATCCTCGTCAACGCGGTCGCGCCGGGCCCGATCCTGCCGCCGCCGGACATGTCTGAAGCGCTGCGACGCGAGGTCGAGCGCGCCACGCCGCTGGCGCGCTGGGGCGGCGCCGCGGAGATCGCCAAGGCGGTCGTGTTCCTGATCGAGTCCGACTTCATCACCGGCGAGGTCCTGCGCGTCGACGGCGGACGTCACCTGCAGTAGCCGCGCCCCCGAGTCCCCATGCACCGACCCGCACCGCTCGGCACCGTCGAGATCCGCGACCTCACCGTCGACTGCGTCGTCGGCGTGTACCCCGAGGAGCGCGAGCGCCTGCAGCCGCTGCGCCTCGACCTCGAGCTCGAGCTCGACTTCGCGGCCGCGAGCGCGCGCGACGAGCTCGGCCACACCGTCGACTACGCGGCCGTCGCCGCGCTGCTCGACACCTGGCTCAACGAGCAGAAGTTCAAGCTGCTCGAGACCATCGCGGTCCGCGGCTGCGCGCTGCTGCTCGAGCGCTGGCCCGCGATCACGCGCGCGCGCCTGACCGTGAAGAAGCCGTCGGCGGTCGCCGAGGCCGCCTACGCGGCCGCGCGCTACGAGCTGCGGCGCGCGCCGTGACGCCCGCGCGTCGCATGCTCGACGCGTGACGCCCCTCGCACGCGCCGCGTGATGATCGCCTCGCCGGGCTCAGCCGATGCCGCAGCCCTCAGCCTGCTCGATGTTGCAGCCGGCGCAGTCCCAGCGGAAGTTGTCGAGCGCGAGCGCGGTGTTGATCTCGGCGTCGACCTTGTCGAACACCGTGAACGCGAGCGTGAACTGCTCGCTCGGCTTGGCCGGGCCGGTCGCCGTGACCCACGGGGTCGCGCCGCCCACCTGGTCGTAGCCGGTGTCCTTGAGCTCCGGCGAGTCGCTGACGAGCGTGATCAGCCCGGCGTTCGCCAGCGCGGTCACGGTCAGCGGCTGCGGCACGTCGTTCTCGTCGATCAGGAAGGTGACGTTGCCGGTGTAGGCCTCGCTCGTCGACCACACGATCGCCATGTCGTTGAACTCGCCGCCGTTGACGTACTCGGGGTACTCGGCCGAGAAGAACGCGAAGTCGATCTTGTAGCCGAAGGTGCCCTTGGGCACCTGCAGGTCGACCTCGAAGTAGATGACGTCGTTGGCGATCTTCGCGCCCTGGTTCCACTGGGCGTCGAGCGTGTCCGAGCAGTCGTTGTTGCCGTCGCAGTCGAAGAACGGCGTGCCGCCGTCGCCGTTGTTGCTGCCCTGCTGCCACTTCATGACGCCGGGCAGCGAGGGCACGTTGCTCGGGTTCATGTTGTTGGTCTGGCCGCCGTTCTGCGCGGATCCGGGCGGCGCGAGCAGCTTGCCCTGGAGGTCGACCTGCGGGAACTGCCCGTTGCTGATCAGCACGAAGCGATCGCCCTCGGTCGGGCTCCAGTAGGGCTGGTTGCCGTTAAAGTACGAGCCGTACTGCTTGACGATGCGGTAGGCCGACGTGTCCGCCGAGAGCAGCAGGAAGTCGAGCGCGTAGTTCGAGTTCTGGTCCGTCCACTGCTGGACGTCGATCGTGTAGCAGTTGATGCCGAGCGCGTGCAGGAACTCGTCGGAGTCGTCATCGCACGGCAGGTGGTTCGGCGGCGCCTCGCACTGGATCTGCACGCAGTCCGAGAAATTGTACTTGCACGAGATCGCGCAGCTGAGGTTGCCCCCGGAGTACTTGTCGGAGTTGTAGTCCTTGCACTTGAAGAACGGGAGGTCGTCGCCGTCGCAGAACTCGCCGTTGTCGTCCTCCTGCACCCCGTTCCCGCACACGTTCGCGTCGGTGGTCCCCTCCGAGGGGTCCTCGGTCGTCGGCATGCCGGTGGTCGTGCTGGTGCTGTCCGTCGTGACGTTCTGCGTCGTCGGGTTGTCCGTCGTCGGCGTCTGGGTCGTCCCGGCCGTCGTGTCCATGTTGGTCGTGCTCGCGTCGGTCGCGGTCACGTCGTCCGTCGTCATCGCGCTCGAGTTGCTCGAGTTGGTCGTAATATTGTTCGTCTCCGCGCTGGAGAGCGACGTACGCCCGTCCGAATCACCGCAGCCGATCACGAGCGCGCAGACGCCGATTACCCCGAGGAATTCGCGTGTTCTCTTCATTTCAGTAGACCATCCGCAGCCGCAAGCAGGACCCACAGGATACCAGGTACCCCGGGCGGCTCCCGGGACGCGGTCGACCGTCCGCGGGCCGGAATCGCGGTCGAGACTGGCCGCGGCGCAGGTCGCGTGGGCGCGCCCTCACGGTCGCGCCCGTTCGGCCGGCCGGGACACCGGCCGGCCGGCAGGCATGATAGGATTCCGCCCACGGCCCGCCGGCCGGACAGGGAGCAGGAGCCATGCCATCGCGATCCGAGCGTTCGAACCGTGCGAGCCGCATCACCGGCGCGTCCGCGCCCAATCGCCTCCCGACCTTCACGCGCACGGCGAACGGGAGCCTCTCGTCGCAGCAGCGCCACATCTCCGATCGCGCCCGCGAGTTCGCCGACATCAGCCGCGACCACCAAGCAGCCGATCTGCTCGTCGCCACGCTGGCCGCGCCGACCCACTGCTCCCACGGCTCCCATGGCTCCCATGGCTCCCACGGCTCTCACGGCTCCCACGGCTCCCACGGCTCCCACGGCTCCCACGGCTCCCACGGCTCCCACGGGAGCTGGTGACGACGCGGTCGGGCGGCTCACGGGCCTGGCTTCGCGCCGCCTTGGCCCGCCTCGGGACCAGGCGTCCGAAACCCGTGTGAGCCGGTCACGCGGTACAGCGTGAGCCGAAACTCCTCGCCGTCCCGCAGCCCGATCGAGACGCGCTCGTCGTACGCGCGGCTGCGCAGCCGCGTCTCGGCCACCGTCTCGATCGAGACGCGCTGCAGCAGCGCCTCGCAGGCCGGCGCGCTGGCCTCGTCCCGCCCCTTCTGGGCCGCGCAGCCGAGCCCCGAGTAGAAGTACAGACACTCGCGCCCGGCTCGCTCGTCGATTAACGCCTGGACCTCGGGGCGGATCAGCTCCTCGGGCGCGCGGCCGGCCGCCAGATCCCCGCCCGCGCGATAGGCTGTCTCGAGATCGCCCTCGAGCGCGGCGCCGATCGGGATCGATTCGAAGCGCTGCCGACGGTATCCGTCCTCGAGGTAGCTGCCGACGCGCATGAACCTAAGCCCCGTGTCGCCGCCGTCGTGCGAGTAGAACTCGAGCACCGGGCAGCCCTCGGGGATCTGCGCGCGCTGGGCCATGACGAACTCGAACTCGCGCACGTCGTTGAACGCGTAGTCGCGGATGAAGCCCACATGAATGAATGGACAGGCGATCGAGTAGGCCGCGAGCACCCCGAACCACCGCGCGCGCTCGAGCCACAGGCGCTCCGCGGCGATCGCCGCGAGCATCAGGAAGGGCACCACCATGTGCAGGTAGTAGCGCGCCTGCATCGCCGGCTCGCCCGAGATCACGTAGGCGTGGCCCGTGTGGAACAGCAAGATCCAGCCCAGCAGGATGACCGCGAGCCGAGGGCTGGAGCGCCAGCAGAGGTACGCGCCGACGGCCGCCGCCAGCAGCCAGCCGGTCGGCGTGATCATCGGGTTGAGCAGCGAATTGTAGATCGGGTCCGGCAGCAGCCAGAACGCCTCGAGCAGCACGTTGACGCTCATGCCCTCGCCGACCTGGACGGAGTACTGGCTGCCGAGGTGGCTCGCGGCCGCCGGGATCCCGCCGAGCAGGAGCACGACGACGACGAGCGCGCGTCGCAGACGCGGCGTCGAGTCCGCGCGCAGGTACAGCGCCACGCCGACGAACAGCGCGAGGAACAAGACGTTGAGCGGCCGCACCTGGACCATGCGCGCGACGACCAGCGGCAGCCCCAGCAGCGCCGCGACGCGGAACGCCCGCGAGCGCTCGGTCAGCGCGATGTGCAGCAGCGCGAAGGTGAACGAGGACATCACGATCGACGGGATGAACGCGACCTCGCTGCGGGTGAAGCGGATGTGACTCGGCAGCAGCGCGAGCATCCCGGCGGTCAGCAGCGCCGCGCGCGGGCGCTTGAGGAGGTAGCGCGCGTGCACGTAGACGGCGAGCGGCGCGAGCACGCCGAGCGCGAGGTTGATCGCGAACGCGGTCTCGACCTGGTAGTACACGCCGCCGACGCGCTCGCTCAGCAGCGCGAGCGCGGGCCCGAAGTACACGCGCCGCGCCGCGTCGGGGTAGCGCGAGTAGGCCCACACGCCGAGGTAGTGCGGCTCGGCGAGCCACAGCCGCAACGCCGCGCCGACGACGAGGATCGCGAGCAGCGTGTACAGCTCCCAGCGCGGGCGCCCGCGCAGCACGTGGACCGCGAGCCCCCCGAGCGCCGCGGCGATCAGCGCGAGCGACACCAAGCCGTCGCGCAGCCACGCCGCGGCCTCGCGGCTGCGCTCGACCGACACGCTCGTCGTCTTCGACGCCGCGACCGCGAGCGGCGAGACCTCGCGCTCGATCTTCCAGAAGTGACCGTCGTCGTTGCGCTGCACCGCCTCGCTCACGCGCTGCAGCGCGGCCCGGGCCTCCGGCGTCTCGACGCCTTCGAAGCGCATGGAGAAGCTGCCCGAGCGCGCGTCGCCGGGGCGCTCGTGGTGCGCGAGCACGAGCGTGGCCGCGCCGCCGCCGGGGTCCTTGAGCGTCACGTGGATCTCGGCCATGTCGACGCGCACCGAGTGCACGCGCCAGCCGTCGATCGCCTCGCCCCCCGGCCCGTGCGGCGCGAGCAGCCCGAGGATCTCGCGCTCGCGCCCGCCCTCGATCACCGGCTCCCGGTCCGCCCGGGCGACCGCCGGCGCGAGCGCGGGGAGCAGCACGAGGGAGATCGCGAGCGTCGAGAGCAGCAGCAGCAGCGCGCGCCGCAGCGAGCGCGCGAGCCCACACCGCGAGCGAGGGGGGGAGCGCATGGACGGCGGGAGCATACCCCGCGCGGCGGGCCCGCTGGCGACGCGCCGCGTACGGCCTGACCGAACCGCCAGCTCGGGCGCGGCCGCGGGGGCGCGCGCGCTCACGCCTCGAGGCCCGCGACCTCGCGGATCGCCGCCGCGATCGGGCCTGGCACCTCCTCTTGCAGGAAGTGCCCCGCCTGGGTCACGCGCACGCTCGCGCGCGGCAGCCAGCGCTGGGTCCGTCGCAGGAGCCGCCCGAGGATCGGATCGCGCTCGCCCCAGACGATCGAGACGGGGCCGGCGAACTCCGAGACCAGCTGCTTGCAGCGCTCGAGCTCGGGCACCGACGGGTGGGCGAGCGAATTCGGGACCATGCGCGCCATCGCGAGCGGCGCGACGCGATCGGGGAAGCGGCGCAGCGGGTAGCGGTAGGCGCGAGCCACGTCGCCGCGGATGCTGTCGGGGTCGCCCTGCGCCATCCCCATCACGGCCTGCGGGAACTGCAGGCCGCGGAACGCGACGTCGCTGATGAGCGGCGCGCGGCTGAATCGGTGAAACGCGGTCGGCTTGAACCCGCGCTTCGGCGGGCCGATCGTCGTGTTGAGCACGACGAGGCCGGCGAGCCGCCCCGGGCGCTCCGCGAGCGCGCGCAGGCCGATGGGGCCGCCCCAGTCCTGCCCGACGAAGATCACGCGCTCGAGCGCGAGCGCGTCGATCAGCCCGCCGAGCACGCGCGCGTGGTTGCGCAGCGTGTGGAAAGCCGGATCACGTGGCTTCTCAGACAGGCCGAGCCCGGGCAGGTCCGGGATCACCAGGCGCAGCGGGCTGCCCCGCAGCGCGCCGGCGACCTTGCGGTACAGGAAGCTCCACGTCGGGTTGCCGTGCAGCAGCAGCACCGGCGGCGCGTCCTCGGGGCCGCGCTCGCACACGTGCAGCGTCAGGCCCTCGACCTCGACGCGGTAGCGGCGGGTGTCCTCGGGCAGCATCGCCTCGATCCAGGCGGGCAGGCTCGGCGCGGGCAGTCGGCGGGCGGGCATCGGGGATCCTTATGTCGAGAGGGACAGGCTCGATCACGCGCGGGTCGCCCGGATCCGCGCGAGCTTCTCGCGAAACTCCCGCAGCTCCCGGCCCTTGAGCCCGGCGCGCTCCACCGCCGCGTCCTCGGGCGCGCCGCCCAGCAGCTCGCTCAGCGCGCGCAGCTCGAGCCGGCTCAGGCTCGCGCTCTCGAGCCGGTAGTCGGTGAACGCCTCCCACGCCAGCGGCACCCAGGCGCGCGCGAACCGGGCCATGGCCTCGGCGTACACGCGGATCTCGTACTGCGCGTGCGGGTCGAGCCGCAGCGCGAGGAAGTGCATGAGGTTGTGCAGGTCGATCTTCCAGATCCACTGCGTGTACAGCGAGACCGGCAGGATCGAGCGCGCGAGCTCGCGCGCGATCCCGAGCTCGTCGGCCAGCGCGGCGTAGTCGGCGTACAGCTCCTCGTGGCGGCGCGTCATCAGCCGGCGCACGCGCGCGCGCAGCTCGCCCGGCACCGCCGTCTCGCCGTCGCGGCCCTGCCGGTTCGAGCGCGACTGCAGCGTGATCTGCTCGATCGCCGGCACGTAGAAGGTGTCCTCCGCGCGGCTGTAGCGGAGCGACATCTCGTTGACGTTGGCCGTGCGGTGGCGGATCCACTGGCGCGCCACGAAGATCGGCATCTTGCAGCGGAACTTCACCTCGCACATCTCAAACGGCGTCGTGTGGCGGTGGCGCATGAGGTAGCGCAGCAGCCCGCGGTCGTTGTGCACGCGCTTGGTGCTCGGCCCGTAGCTCACGCGCGCGGCCTGGACGATGTCGAAGTCGTCGCCCATGTAGTCGATCACCTGGACGAATCCCTGGTCGAGCACCGGCATCAGCTCGCCGAGCAGCGCCTCCGCGCCCTCGGAGCAGGTCCGGCGCGTGCTGCGGGTGGGCAGCTCGATGGCCGCGTTCGCGGGGTGGTCTTCGCCGGGCACAGCCTGGGACGGATCGGTCGGCATCGGCCAGCGGTCTACCACGTCGGACGGCCCCCTCACGACCATAGCGCATTTAGCGCGCGTTCGTGACGCGGTCACGGGCCGCTGTGGGCCCGCTCGCTATACTGTGCGCAGCCGTGCCCCGCCGCCGCCGACATGACGGGCCGAACATCGCCATGGTCCTGGCCATGCTGCTCGGCTCGCTTGTTATCCACGCCGTCCTGATCCCGGTGGGCAACAAGATCCTCACGAGCAGCTGGTCGTCCTCGCCGCTGCCGCTCGCCGGCGGGCTCATGGAGGTCTCGCTGCTCGACCGCGACGAGGACGAGAAGCCCGAGGAGCCGCCCGAGGACGAGCTGGAGCGCGCTGAGCCGCGCGGCAAGCTGATCAACCAAGATCAGCCCGAGCACGAGGAGCGGCCCGAGGACACCGAGTTCCTGTCCGAGTTTGATCGCCGCGTGGAGCACGAGACTCGCGCGCCGCGCTCGCCGCGAGCCAGCGCCTCCTCGCAGCAGGCGAGCAAGGCGTCGCGTCAGCAGGACGGCGCGCAGCCCAGCCCCCCGAGCCAGGCCGCGCGCAAGCCCGCTGAGGGGTCAACGCCGGCGACGCGCGGGACGCCGAACGACGACGAGCTGGCCGAGAGCGAGGACGGCGAGCACAGTCAGGCCCACGAGTCGGGGGAGCGTATGGACGCGCAGGCCGAAGATCGACAAGGCGACGATCGGCCGCGCGTCCCGAATCCCGGCGCGCCCAACCTCCGCGGATCCAAGGAGACGCTGCGCCAGATGTTCGGCCGGCCGTCGATCGACGATCTCGGCGAGGTCGAGGAGGGCGACGAGACGCTCGTCAATTCCAAGCGCTGGAAGTACGCCTCGTTCTTCAACCGCGTCCGCGATCAGATCGCGCAGCACTGGGACCCGGTCACCGTTCGCCGCGCGCGCGATCCCGACGGCACCCGCTGGGGTACGCGCACGCGCACCACCACGCTGCTCATCAGCCTCAACCCCGACGGCTCGCTCAAGAAGGTCGGCGTCGAGCGCTCCTGCGGCGTCGAGGAGCTCGACGCCGAGGCGATCCGCGCGGTCCGCAGCGCGCACCCATTTAACAACCCGCCGCGGCAGCTCGTCGACCCGAGGACCGGGCTCATCGAGTTCACCTTCGGCTTCATCCTCGAATTCGACGGCACGCCGCGGATCTTCCGGATCCGTCGCTGACGCGACGCAGACGACGCCGGCGCGTTCGAAGCGCGGTCGCGCGTCGCGCAAGCGACGCTGTCGGGTCGTGTAGACATGGTTCGGGGGTCGCTCCCCCCAATTATTCTAGTGACCCTTCGGACATGTATTTACGCGCGCGCGGTGCAGACCCCCGCACGCGCGCCGCGGCCTCGCGCGATGGTACAATCACGTCGTGGGGGGTCAGGAGACCACGGTTCATCTCCGACCGAGCGCCCGCAACGCGGTGCTCGAGCACAGCGTGATCGCGCTCCTGCTCGGGGGGCTCGCGGCGTGGATGGTCGGCAACCGCGTCGAGATCGGGCGCCCGCTGCAGATCGTCATCGCGCTCGCGGCCGCGGGCGCGGGCTTCTCGTACTACTGGGTTCGCTTCATCCGCTCGGCGCCCCGCCTCGTCACGGTCAACCCCGCCGGCGTCGAGCTGCACTGGCGCGGCGGCGTCGAGCGCCGCGACTGGGAGGACATCACGCGCGCCGTGCACGAGGAGGAGAAGGGCCTGCAGTGGCGCTTCACGTACGCGGGCGGCGAGCTGGTGGTGCGCGACCGCGGCATCAACCCCGCCGGCTGGGAGCGCCTCTCGCGGGCCGTCCGCGCGCACCTCGACGCGGCCGAGATCCCCTGGGAGGCGACCGGCGCGGTCGCGCAGGGCTTCACCGAGGATGAACCAGAGGACATCCACGTCAGCGCGATCGCGCCGCGCGAGGAGGAGCCCGTGGTCGAGCGCATCGCCGCCGAGGAGGTCGCGCGCGAGGCCCTGCTGTCCGGGAACACCGGCGTGTTCCACCTGCAGATGGGCCGCCTCGACGACATCGCGCCCGACGACAGCGGCGTCTACCGGCTGATGTCCGAGTACGTGCTGGCGATCGATCGCGGCGACTTCCTGTGGCTGTTCTTCCAGCTGTGGGACGTCGACAAGGACTCGCGCCAGGGCTTCGACGGCGCGCTCGCGCGCTCGATCGCCGAGGGCCTCGAGTCCCGCGGCGAGCCGCTGCTGGCCGCGACCGCGTACTCCTGGGCCCACGAGGCCGAGAGCGACGAGCGCATGGAGCGGCTGATGGCCGAGCACGGGCTCGGCCCCGTCGCCGGCTTCGATCGCAGGGTCGCCACGCGCGCGCGCGTCTACTTCGAGCGCCTCCTGCGGGAGTCGGCCGATCGCGGTGAGTCGCGCGGCCCCGAGCAGGCCGAGCTGGTGCAGCGCCTCGCTCAGGTCGAGTACCAAGACGGCGACCGCGAGCGCGCGATGGCCCACGCGCAGGAGGCCCTCAGCCTCGGGCGCGAGACCCTCGAGCTGCTGCTGCTGATCGCCGACATCCACAAGGATCGCGGCGAGCTCGACCGCGCGCTGGCGATGCTCGACGAGGCGACCGACGACTACCCCGATCGCGGGCTCGCGCTCGAGCGCAAGGGGCTGTGGCTCGCCGAGCTGCGCGGCGATCGAGCGGGCGCGATCGAGTGCCTCGAGGCCGCGATCACCCGCGAGCACGACCTCGAGCACGCCCGCCGTGCGCTGCGCGAGCTGGTGCGCGCGTCGGCGAGGACCGGCGCGCACACGACCGTCGGCTAGCGACCGGCCGCGCGCGCGCGCTGTGGTACCACCGCGACATGGACTGGAACGACGTGCGCCACTTCCTCGCGCTGGCCCGCCAGGGCTCGGTGCGCGCGGCCGGGGCGTCGCTGCGCGTCAGCCACTCGACGGTCGCGCGCCGCGTCGAGGCGCTCGAGGCCGAGCTCTCCGCGCGCCTGTTCGATCGGACACGCGACGGCTACGTGCTGACGGAGGCCGGGCAGAAGATGCTGCCCTGCGCCGAGCGCATCGAGCTGGAGATGGCGGCGCTCGAGCGCGGCCTCGCCGGCGACGACGAGCGGCTCTGCGGCACCGTCTCGCTGACGTGCTGCGACAGCTTCGTCTCGGGCATCTTCATGCCGGCGCTGCGCGAGCTCTGCCTCGGCAACCCCGAGATCGAGCTCGAGTTCATCATCGACAGCCGCTCCTTCGACCTGACCAAGCGCGAGGCCGACCTCGCGCTGCGGGTGCTGGGCAAGGACCAGGATCCGCCGGGCTTCCTGATCGGCAGCAAGCTCGCGCCGGTCATCGTGTGCAGCTACGTCGCGACGGCGCACGAGGACCGCCTGGACCCCGAGCGCCCCGGCAGCGATCCGCGCTGGATCGGCTTCCAAGATCGCCGCGTCGCCGACGTCATGATCGCGCGCTGCAGCTACCCGCAAGTGCCCATCTGGGGCGCGTTCTCGAGCCTGGAGGTCGCGCTGCAGGCGGCCAAGGCCGGCCTCGGGCTGCTCATGGTCCCGACGTACATCGGCGACGGCGACCCGGCGCTGCGCCGCCTCGCGAAGCCCGACCTGCGCCACCTCGCCGATCTATGGCTCTTGAGTCACCCGGATCTGCGGGGCAACGCGCGCCTGAGCGCCGCGCGGCGCTGCGTGACGCGGGGCCTCGCGCCGCAGCGCTGGCTGTTCACCGGCGCGGGGCGTCCCAGCGACGCGACCGGCGGTCACGAATTCGCAACGCGACGCGACGATCGACCCGACGTATCTTGACGACGCGGCGGGGTACGCCGCCGGATCCACGTCGCCAAGGAGCAGAGATGACCGCCGCCTTCTGGAACGAGCAGGCCGAGCGCTACGCCGCCAAGCCCGTCGCCGACCCCGACGCCTTCGAGCGCAAGATCGCCGTCACCTTGGCGCGCACGCGCCCCTCCCACACCGTGCTCGACATCGGCTGCGGCACCGGCTCGCTGGCGCTGCGCCTGGCCCCGAGCGCCGCCCAGCTGCACGGCCTCGACATCTCGAGCGAGATGGTCCGCATCGCGCGGGGCAAGGCCGCGGCCCAGCAGGTCGACAACGTGACCTTTCACGTCGGGCCGTTCGACGACTCCTTCGCCGCGCTCGCGCCCGGCAGCCTCGACGGCGTCTGCGCCTACAGCATCCTGCACCTCGTCGACGACCGCGAGGGCGCGCTGCGCCGGATCTTCCGCCTGCTCAAGCCCGGCGGCTTCCTCGTCACCTCGACCGTCTGCCTCGGCGAGACGTGGGTGCCGTTTCGCCCGCTGCTGTGGGCCATGCGCCTCGTCGGCATGGCGCCGCCGGTGCAGATCCTGAGCAAGCGCCAGCTCGCCCAGGACATCGAGGCCGCCGGCTTCGTCGATCTCGAGCAGCCCGATGTCGGCGCCAAGGCCATCGTCGGCTTCATGGTCGCCCGCAAGCCCGGCTGACGCGGCGCGCCGCGCGAGCGCGCCCCTTTGGCGCTCACGCGCGCGGACGAACGTCGTTCGAGGTCGCGCGCGCCCGCGCGCGCGACCTCGGCCACCAGGCCGCGATCGCTGGGGCATGCTAGCGGCAATGCACATCGGCCACCGCTACCGGCTGCTCCAGACCCTCACCTGGTCGCGCTCCGAGATCCTGTTCCCGCTGCAGTGGGCGACCGCCGTGACGATCATCTACACGCAGCTCGAGCTGACCTGGATGGCGCTCCCCGCCCTGCCGATGTCGCTCATCGGCATCGCCGTCGCCTTCTACCTCGGCTTCAAGAACAACGCCGCCTACGACCGCATGTGGGAGGCGCGCAAGATCTGGGGCGCGATCGTCAACGCGAGCCGCTCGTGGGCCTTCAGCGCCCGCGACCTGCTCGGCGCGCACGCGGACGCCGCGGAGCTCGACGCGGGCGAGCGCGACGCGCTGCGAGCGGAGCTGGTGCTGCGCCACGTCGCCTGGATGGACGCGCTCCGCCACCAGCTGCGCGAGGTCAAGTCGTGGGAGCACAACACCGCGGCCTACCGCAAGCTGCGTCAGCGCTACGCCGCCGCCGAGTACACCGAGGAGCTGCCCGAGGTGCTCGGGCGCACGCTCGCGGAGGCCGAGGTCGCCGAGGTGCTCGGCAAGCTCAACCCGGCCGCGCACCTGCTGGCCAATCAGTCACGTCGACTCGCGGAGCTGCGCGCGCGCGGGCTGCTCGACGGCTTCGCGCACACGCAGCTGCAGGCGCTGCTGCACGAGCTGATGGCGCAGCAGGGCAAGGCCGAGCGCATCAAGAACTTCCCGTTCCCGCGCCAGTACGCCACCGTCAACTCGTTCTTCGCCACGCTGTTCGCGCTGCTCATCCCGTTCGGGCTGCTCACCGAGTTCTCGGCGCTCGGCGCCAACGCGGTGTGGCTGACGATCCCGTTCGCGACCATCGTCAGCTGGGTGTTCTTGACCGCCGAGAAGATCGGCGACTGGAGCGAGAACCCCTTCGAGGGCCTCTCCAACGACGTGCCGATCACCGCGATGGCCCGCGGGATCGAGCGCGACATCCGAGAGATGATCGGCGAGACCGAGCTGCCGCCGGCGCGCGAGCCCCAGGGCATGATCCTGTACTGAGCGACACCTCGCGGCCGCGCGTCGGCGCCGCCCCGCACAGGCGCACGTGCTCCGCCCGCGACGCGCCGCGACCGCCCCGCTACGGCGCCGCGACGACCTCCGCCCGCCACAGGTCCCAGCCGCCCACGCCCGCGGGGCGCGTCGACGCGAACAGCAGCTCGCAGCCGTCGGCCCGCAGCACCGGCTCGCCTTCGAAATGCTCGCTGTTGATCGCGGGCAGCAGCGTCGGCGGCCCGAACGGCGCGTCGAGTTCGGGGCGCGTCGCGAGCCAGAGGTCGGAGTCGCCGACCCCGCCCGGGCGATCGCTCTCGAACACGATCACGCGCTCATCCGGGGTCAGGAACGGGTGCGAGACCTTGTCGGGGCCCTCGAGCCCGGCGACCGGCGCGGCGGCGGGGAAGCTCGCGCCCGCGTCGGGTCGCTGCGACATCACGACGCCGAGGGGCGCACCGGTCGCGAAGTACAGGCGCAGGCCGTCCTCGGAGATGTGCGGATCGTACTCGTCGCCCGCCGTCACCAGGTTGGCGAGCAGCGTGAATTCGCCGAAGGGCGCGGTGGGCTCCGCGCGCGCGGCCGACCACAGCTCCGAGCCGCCCGGGCCGCCCGGGCGCGCGCTCGCGAGGTAGCCGTGTGTGCCGTCGGGCGAGAGCGCGAGCTTGGTGTCGGCGCCCTCGAGGTTAACGGCGAGGTCCTCGTTGTTCACGGGCGCGCCGAACGGGCTGTCGACGGTCTCCCGCGACGCCCGGTACGAGTCCCACGAGCCGAGGCCGCCGGGGCGACTCGAGGCGAAGTAGAGCGTGCGCCCGTCCGGGGTCAGGTAAGGCTCGCCCTCGCCGTCGGGAGAATTGAGCTCGGCGACCGGGGTCGGCTCGCTCAGCGTCCACGCGCCCGGCGCGAAGCCGCACAGCGTCGCCCCCTCGTCGACCGTCGCGCCGGTCGTGCCCGCGGTCGCGTCCTCGCTCGTCGCGCCCGCGGTCGCGTCCTCGCTCGTCGCGCCCGCGGTCGCGCCCTCGCTCGTCGAGCCCGGCGGCGACGCGCTGGTCTCGGTCGCGCCGCTCGTGGTCGCGGGGGCCGCGCTCGCGCTCGTGCCCGACGTGGCGCCGGGGCCGGTCGCGTCGCCGTCAAAGGTCGGGTTCGGGGCCAGGCACGCCGCCGACGCGACGCAGGTCGACACGAACGCCCATACTCCCACGCGCCTCACCCCGATCAGTCTAGCGAGCGTGCGCGCGACGCAACCCCTCGCGTCTTCGCGCCGGCGTACCGACGTTCCCCGGCGACGCCGCGGGCGTACAACAGCCTGCACGATCAGACAGGTACGTGCGCCCCCTATCCCCGGCCGCGCGCGCGGTCACGCCTCGGGCGTGAGCTCGAGGTCGGCCTCGAAGTCGATGGCCTCGGGCGGCGCCGCGGGATCGAAGCCGAGCAGGTCGCCCAGCGTCTTGAGCGCGCCCTCCTCGTCGTAGCCCGCGAGCTCGATGAGCGCGTCGACGACGTCGGCGAGCACCAGCGCGCCGGTCATGCGCACGGGCGAGACGAGCGCCCCGCCCGAGGCCGCGCCCGTGAACACGACCTGGTCCATCTGCATGGTCCGATCACCGTCGCCGAACGCGAGCGGCATGCGCAGCGTGATCGGCGAGGTCTTGAAGCTGTCCCCGGCGCCATCTGGCTCCGGCGCCAGCGTGACGACGCCGAAGGGCGCCGCGCCGTCCTCGTCGACGTCGGCGGCCCAGACGAGCCCGCGCGTCGTCGGGCCCGGGAGCCAGCCCCAGCGGATCGCCGGGAAGATCGTCTTGAGCACCATCTGCGCGAGCTCGGAGCTGGGCTCGAGCAGCGTCAGCGCGCCGGCGTCGGTGCGCGCCCGGATCGCGGCCCGGGCCACGCCGCCCTGCACCGGCGCCGACACGCCGCCCACGCTCAGCTCGCCGCTCACGGGCCAGAAGGACTCTCCGGCCAGCTCGAGGCTCGCCTGCGGCGGCGCGATCGCGTGCTCGCCGATCATCACCGCGGCCGTCAGGTCCGGCTCCTCGGGCCAGGTGATCGTCAGCGCCTCGCCCGGGGCCGCGAGCGCGGGCGCGAGCCCGAGCGCGCTGCCGTCGAGCACGCCGTCGCCGTCGATCAGCGCGCGCGCGGCCTCGTGTCGGTTGCGCCAGTAGGTCAGCAGGTGCGTCTTGGTGTGCACGCGGAACGCGTAGGTCGTGCCGTTCTCCACGGCGGTCTCCGGGGTCAGGCCGCCGCCGTGGGTCTGCTCGGGCGGGTAGCGGTAGCTGGCCTCGCGCCGGCGGATGACCTCCTCGGCCCGCGCGATCGCCTGCTCGGCCCGGGCCCAGTCGGCCTGGGCGGCCGCCTTGGGGTCGGCGGCCTCGGCCAGCTCCGCCTCGCGCAGCGAGAGGATCGCGCCGTAGAGCCCGCCGGCGTGCTGGGCCCGCAGCTGGTTGATCTCGACGCCGTCGATGATCTCGTCGAG
Source organism: Myxococcales bacterium (assembly GCA_020633295.1). Taxonomy (GTDB): domain Bacteria; phylum Myxococcota_A; class Polyangia; order Nannocystales; family Nannocystaceae; genus JACKDW01. The sequence goes on from JACKDW010000004.1 coordinate 727,222, forward strand.
CCACGGGCGCCCGGCCTCCGGCACCTCGCCCTGCAGCCCCGTCAGCGTCGCCAGCCAGCCGGCGTAGGCCTGCTCGGCCGCGGCCAGGGCCGCGAGGTCGGTGCTGCGGAAGTGCGCGAGCGCGTCCGCGTCCCAGCGCGCGACCTCATCGAGGCGCACCGCGACCGGGCGGAACTCGAAGCCCGCGAGCGCGGCGACCTCGTCGCCCGGGTCCTCGCCGGCGAAGTAGAGGTACAGCCCGCCCGGGCGCCCGCGCCAGTCCTCGGCGTTCAGGAACATCTCGGTCTGCTGCGCGATCATCTCCGTCATGACGTCGCGCGCGCCAGTCCGCGCCGCGCAGCCCTCGACCAGCTGCGCCGGCGGGCACAGCGGGTCGAGCAGCTCGCCGAGGATCTGGTCCTGCGTGACGTCGGCGTTCCAGTGCATCAGCCCGACCGCGTAGTCCTGCTGCCAGTAGCCCCACTCCTGCCCGCTGTTGAACATGTGGTGCGAGTGCACCGTGCCGCCGCCGCGCGACGCGAGCAGCGGCCTTATCAGCTCGAGGTCGCGCACGCGCGCGCCGATGTACAGCGGCAGGTACACGGGCACGGGGTTGTCGAAGCTCAGCCACCACGAGCCCTCGGGGAAGTACTTCAGCGGCCGGCCCTCGCCCGCGGCGCGCTGCATCAGGCACAGCTTGTGGGCGAAGCTCTGCTGGTTGTAGACGCGCGCGGGCCCCTCGAGCGGGTAGAACATCACCGTGTGGACGGTGACGCTGAAGCGCGGATCAGCGTGAAAGGCCAGGTCGTAGTAGTCGCCGCGCCCATCCTCGTTGGTCCCCGGCGGGCAGCCGAGGTCGTCGAAGTTGGGCGTCGGCTGCCCGCCCGAGATGTGGTTGTTGACCTCGACGAGGATGTCGGGCCGCAGCTCGAGCGCCTTGCGCCCGGCCCAGTTGATCCACTGCACGGTCTCCTCGTCGGGCGTGGTCGTGACCTCGGTGGGCCCGAAGTGGATGCCGAAGGAGATCGCGTCGGGGCTCTCCGCCAGCCGCTGCGTCACGTAGTCCTCGATCTGCTGCTGCACCGGCACGCCCGAGTCGGGGTCGACGACCGCGCTCGCGCCCTGCTGCTGGTTGTGCAGCGTGATGCCGACGCCCGAGGGGAAGCCGAGCAGCGCGTGCAGCTCGCTGAGCTCGGCCTGCCGGCGGTCGCGGGACTCCTGCGGCGCGACGCCGCGCCCGAGCCCCTTGGCCCGGTTGCCGCGGTTCTTGACGATCCAGTCGTTGACGCGCTCGGCCTGGTCAAAGGGGAAGTCGCCGTCGGAGAAGGTCTCGAGGATCTCGAGCGGGTGCGAGCCGTGGAACGACCACGAGCGCTGATCGAAGTCGGGCGTGTAGTCGCCGCCGCCGCCCGGGTGCAGCGCGGTGGGGCGCTTCGCGAGCGCGCGCAGATCCTCGGGCGCGTGGACCGGGATGTACTCCTGCTCGGGGTGATAGAAGCGCGCGCCGAGCCGGCGCAGCAGCTCGTAGACCGCGTACTGATCGGAGAGCGTGCTCGCGCCCGCGGTCCACACCACGGTCGCGCCCTCGCCCCCCAGCGGGCTCTGCCAATCCCCGACGTCCTCGGCCTCGAGCACGAAGCCCCACTCGCCGAGCGCCCGCACGCGCGCCTCGTCGATCCGCGCGGCGTCGAAGCGCTGGGCCTCGAGCACCAGCGCCAGGCCGGCGCGCGCGTCCTCGACGGCCTTCAGCGCGGCGCCCTCCGCCGCCGGATCGACGCGCACGAGCGTGACCTCGCGGCCGCTGATCTGCGCCAGGTAGGAGACCGCGCTCGCGGCGGTGCGCTCGACCGTCGCGTCGGCGTCCGTCGGCGCGATCACGAGCACGCCGCCCGCGTCGTCCTCGGCGCGGCAGCAGACCGTGGAGAGCGAGAGCGCGGCGACGCCGGCGACGGCGGCCGCGCCGGTGAGCGCGGCCAGGACGATGGGCGTGAGTCGGGAGCGCATGATCGTGGTCCTCCTCCCGCAGCGCGCCGACGGGCGGCCGCGTCGATCGCCGCGCATCATACACCCGCCGCTCGGGCGCCCCTGAACGCGCCCGCGCGACCCGAACGCGCCGGTTCACGGCGACGGGCGGCACGGGCGGGGCGCCCGGCGCGACGGCATGATCATTGAGGCTCACCGCTTCCCGGGTGACGCGGCGCGTGCCCGAGACCGGTGCCGCCCGTCGTCATCGTCGTCGCGCCGCGATCGTCGTCCCCGCCCGCGCGCCCCGGCGGGTCGCGTCGCCCGACGGTGTTGAGACGAGCGCTTCAATATGTCTCTCAATACATGCTTCATGAAGCGCCCGAGACGTCAGCGCGGGCCCGCGCCGGCGGCTCCGCGCGCGCGCGCGCCCCCGCGCGCGCCCCCGCGCGGCGTCAAAAAAAGTCGACGCCGCGGTGATCAGCCGGACCCGCGCCGGCAACACCCCCGAGCGACCGCGAGTCGTCGCCGTGTTCACGGGCGCGCTCGCCCGAGGACCCCATGAACATCCAGTCCACCCCCGCTCCTCCCGCCGGCGCGCCGGCGCGCTGCTCGGCCTCGCCGTCGCGTCCGCCGCGCTCGTCGCCCCCGACGCCGCGTCGGCGGCCGAGGTCAAGCTCCACGTCCAGGCCCCCTATGACCTCAAGAGCGGCGCGTTCAACCTCCGCGCGCTCGAGTGGCAGAACCTCGCGCCGGTGTTTCACGACAGCTTCACGATCCCGCACGCCACCATCGAGCAGGAGGTCCGCGCGCTGCTCGCGGACAAGGTCGACCGCCGGCTCAGCTTCCACATCACGTGCTGGAGCATCCTGTGCCCCGACACGGACGTCGACATCGACGTCCGCACCTCGTTCGCGTTCACCGACAAGCAGCAGCCGAAGATCAGCTCGGTCGGGCCGAGCAGCGCCAACACGCTCAAGGTCACGCTCGACACCCAGGTCCGCGTGGGCGTGACGATCGACATCAGCACCGAGACGGGGATCTGGCACTCGTCCGACATCGACCTCGACATCTTCGCGCTGATCGGCGGGCACGCCGAGGCGACGCTGACGCTGTGGCCGACGCTCGACGTAAAGGATGTCAAGGTCGCGCTCAGCCAGGACGGCGGCAACATCGAGATCTCCGGGCTCAAGGGCGCCGCCGTCGACGCCGGCGTCAAGATCGGCGCGGCGCTCGGCGGCCCGCTCGGCGCGCTGCTCGGCGGCGTGCTCGCGGACCTCGGCGCGGACGAGGCCGAGGACAAGATCAAGGCGGAGCTCAACAAGCTCATCACGCAGGGCGTCAAGCTCGCCGATGAGCGCGTCCGCGGGCTCGTCGCCACGCGCCTGACGCCCGAGCTCGACAAGGCGCGCGCGCTGCAGCAGGAGCTCCTGAGCACCGAGATCAAGGGCGTCGGCTACTCGCTGAGCGAGCTGATGACCCTGTCGCCGGTCAAGCTCGACGTGCGCACGCGCGCGACCGACAGCGCGGTGCACACCGTCGTCACGACGCGCTTCGACCCCAGCTCGAAGAGCAAGCAGCTGCGCGGCGCGATCCGCTTCCCGAAGACGCGCTGCGTCGGCGCGACGATCAAGAACAAGCAGATCGGCGTGTACTCGGCCGCGATCGACGTCGTGAAGCACAACGAGGACCTGGCCGGGAAGTCCTGCGCGTCGCTGATCAACGCGGGCAGCGTGCGGCGCGGCGGCTACCTCGGCGAGAGCCCCGAGAAGCTGCTCAAGAGCGGCGTGGCCGCAAACTCGCTCGAGAGCTGGACGACCGTCGGCGGCGTCTCGACCCAGGGCGTCGTCGTCGACAAGGGCGGCTACTACGAGTGCCCCTACGTGATCACCGGGCTCCCCGACGCCGGCATCATCGACCTCGGCGTCGCCGGCGGCAGCGAGCTCTACACGCGCATGACGGACCTGCAGGCGTTCCGCGCCCGCTACCTGTACGCCACCGTCAAGGGCGTGACGCTGCTGCTCGACGCCGACGGCAAGCCGCAGAACCCGCTCGCGCTCAACTTCGGCGGGCAGAACCCGACCGACGTAAACCAGTGCCCCAGCACCTCGAGCCCGGGCACCGGCTTCACGCGCCCCAGCGGCTTCGACGTGCCCAGCCGCTACGATCCGGAGAAGTGCCCCATGTGCGGCGTGATCGACGTCTGGAACCAGATCGGCGCCGTGACCTACCCGGCCGAGCGCGTCGGCGAGCAGCTCGTGCAGGGCGACCGGGTGCTCCAGGGCGCCGCGCTAAAGAAGCTCGTCAACCAGGTCGAGCAGGAGGCCACGACGACGCTGCGCGCCCGTCGCGACCTCGCGCCGCAGCGCGGCCGCCGAGTCACGCGCGCGCCGAGCCGCGCCGTGAACCGCGAGCTGCCCGTACAGAAGATCGAGGTCAAGGTGCGCGGCTCGGCGTCACGCGGGAAGTGAGCCGCGCGACGCGTGACGCCCCCGCGCCGCCCCGCGCCCGTCACGACGGCGCGGGGCGTCTGCTAGCATGGGCGCCCCGGATGCCCGACCGTCCCCCAAACCGCCGCGCCGAGGTCGACGCCGAGGCGCTCGCGGCCGTGATCGCCTACCACGAGCGCAGCAAGCACCACGGCCCCGGCCGGTACGCGCGCTCGCTCGGCTTCCTCGACTGGGACGCGCAGCCCGACCCGTTCCGCCGCTTCCCCGGCGCCGACCGGGTCGCGCTCGCGCGCCGCGAGACCGCCGACGCGCCCGACTCCCCCGACTACCGCGACCTGTTCGTCGCCGGGCGCGTCCCCGCCCGGCCGCTCGATCACGACTTCGTCGCGCGCCTGCTCATGGACAGCCTCGCGCTCTCGGCCTGGAAGCAGCAGGGGCGCGCGCGCTGGTCCCTGCGCGTCAACCCGTCGAGCGGCAACCTCCACCCGACCGAGGGCTACGTGCTCGCGCCCGCGATCGCGGGGATCGGCGAGCGGCCGGCGCTGTATCACTACGCGCCCTACCTGCACGCGCTCGAGCGCCGGCGCGAGCTCACCGGCGCGCTGTGGCGCGAGCTCGTCGCCGCGCTCGCGCCCGCGCGCGCCGACGCGCTGCTGCTCGTGGGGCTCAGCTCGATCCACTGGCGCGAGTCCTGGAAGTACGGCGAGCGCGCGTATCGCTACTGCCAGCACGACGTCGGCCACGCGATCGCGGCGCTCTCGCTCGCCGCGGCCGCGCAGGGCTGGTCGACGCACCTGCTCCCAGGGCCAGACGATGACGCGTGCGCGCGCCTGCTCGGCGTCGACGATCAGGACGGGCCCGAGGCCGAGGCCGCCGACTGCCTGCTGCTGCTCGCCCCGCACGTCGAGGGCGACGCGCGCGAGCTCGCCGCCCGC
>JACKDW010000040.1 GCA_020633295.1 Myxococcales bacterium
CGACCTCGTCGACCTCGTCGACCTCGTCGACCTCGTCGTCTTCCTCGACGTCGATGTCGACGTCGTCGTCCCCGAGGTCCAGGCGCTCGAGCAGCTCGTGGACGTCGAGCAGTCCGTCGGGGCCTTGGGGGTTGGAGGTCGCCATCGCTGCGCAGGGTGCTTAGAACTGGAAGTAGATGAAGGCCCGGGGCGCGCCCTCCAGGACCTTCATGAGCCCGTAGGCCATGGCCATGAACAGGAGCCCCAGGACCACGCCCGGGAGCCGGCGAAACAGCGCGAGCGCGTGCTTGTTGACCCACTCCTTGGGCGTGAAGTGGTAGACGAGGCCGAACGCGAGCGCGGCCCAGACCCAGGGCCCCATGAACTCGGGGCGGATCCAGCGGCCGTCGAAGCGCACGAGCCCGGCCGCGAAGCGGCGCGCGGTCTCGAGGTCGGTGGCGCGGAAGAAGATGCGCGAGAACACCACGAGGTGGAAGGTCAGGAAGATGTGCACGGCCGCCATCCAGCGCCCGGTCTTCGGGCCCGCGACGGGCAGCAGCACGATCAGCAGGGCGAGCGCCGCGACCGAGGCGCCGAAGCCGGTCGCCTGCGGCCACTCGAGCAGCAGCACGAAGCGCCCGAGCGCCGTGAAGATGACCGCGGTCAGCGGGAGCCCGACGGCCCACTTGACCGCCTGGACGGCGCGGGAGCCCGAGGGCCTGCGCAGCCGTCGCCAGCGGTTGAAGACCATCGCGCCGGCGTGGAGGTTGGCGTAGATGACGAAGTTCCAGCTCGCGCCGTGCCACATGCCGACGAGGAACATCGTCAGCCACAGCGCCCAGTAGCCGCCGCGGGCGCCGAAGCGCGCGAGCAGCTGAAAGAACAGGTAGTCGCGCAGCCACGACGACAGCGTCATGTGCCAGCGCCGCCAGTACTCGGCGATGTCCTTGGACTGGTAGGGGCGGTCGAAGTTCTCGGGCAGGCGAAAGCCGAGCATCAGGCCGAGGCCGATGGCGATGTCGGAGTAGCCGGAGAAGTCCGCGTAGATCTGCAGCGTGTACGAGTACAGCGCGATCAGCAGCTCCGGCGAGGTGAAGGCGTCGGGGTTGTCGAAGATCCGATCGGTCAGGTGAACGGCGATGAAGTCGCCGAGCACGACCTTCTTGACCAGGCCCTTGCAGACCCGGAACGCGCCGGTCTCGATGTTCTCGCGCGTGAACCGGGGGCCCTCGCGCAGCTGCGGGAGGAACTGCTTGGCCCGCACGATCGGGCCGGCGACGAGCTGGGGGAAGAACGCGACGAACAGCGCGAAGCGCCGCAGCGACGTCTCGGGCTCCATGCGCCCGCGCCAGATGTCAATGGTGTAGCTGAGGCTCTGGAACGTGTAGAAGCTGATCCCGAGCGGCAGGATGACCTTGAAGTGATAGGCCTCGAAGGGCAGCCCGAGCACGCCGGCGATGTCCGCGAAGGCCTGCAGGAAGAAGTTGGCGTACTTGAAGTAGCCGAGCAGCCCGAGGTTGCCGACGAGGCTCGCGGTCAGCCACAGGTTGCGCTTGCGCCGGGCCCGGGCCTTGACGGCCTCGTCCTCGGACTTGAAGTCCTCCTCGAGCTTGTAGATCTCGCGGCCGCACACGTAGTCGAGCACGGTCGAGAACACGAGCAGCCCGGCGAAGTAGGCGGGCGCGGGCGGCGGGGTCGTCTTCGGCCCCGCCATGTAGAAGAAGTAGCTGGCGAAGGTCAGGAACAGGACCCGGGCGACGGGCCGGTCCGCGATCGCCCAGAACCCGACGAGGACCGGGATCGCGAACAGCAGAAAGTCGAACGTCGGGAACAGCATGCGCTGGGCCGCGGAGACGTAGGCGCAGGATCGCAGAGCGGCGTGGCGACGCGCCAGCGTCAGGAACGCGGTGTTCGTACCGTATATGTGGCGCGGCGCGAAATTCCAAGCGCGCGTCCGCCCCGCAGGATGCCCCCGCGCGCGGCCGGCGACGGCGCCGAGTTGCACGCGCAGGGAGTGAGCCGTCGCGAGCGCGCGAAGAGCCGCGCGCTCGCGGTGCGAGGACCGACCAGGCGATCGACGCGCGGCGCGGTCACGGCCGCGCGCGCGACTGCGGCGGCGCGAAGCCAGCCGCGTACATCGCCGCGAATCGGGCGGGGTCGCGGACGCCCTGCGCGCGCATCCACGCGTCGGCCTGCGCCACGAGCGTGCGCCCGGTGTCGTCGCCCAGCAGCAGTCCGAGCTGACGACGCGCGGCGTTGGCGAGACCCTGCATCTCGACCAGCTCGTAGCCGCCGATCGCCGAGCGCAAGCCCGCGAGCGCCTCGCCGCGCTCGCCCCGGAGCGCGGCCAGACCGGCGCGCAGGAGCGCGACGTGGGGCTCGGCCCAGGCGACGCGCATGGACTCGAGCGTGGCGATATCACGCTCGATCGCGCGCAGCGCTCGATCGCGCCGGCGGTGACTCGCCGGATCGTCGGTGACCGGCTCGCTGGCCGCGAGCGCCAGCTGGGCGCGGGCTCGACTCTCGAACGCGTCGATCTTGATGACCTCGACGCGCAGCACGAGCGAGCGGCTGATGTTGCCCCAATCGCGATCGAGGCGATCGAGCGCCACCTGCGGGCTCCCGCAGTAGAGGTCGGCCTGGACGCGCGCGTGCAGGGCGTTCCAGTGCTGCACGTACCAGCCGCCGGTGGTCCAGCGCGCCATGACGTCCTCGATGTCGGCGCGCGCCCCCTCGGGATCATCGCGGACCAGCCACAGCAGGTTGAGGCGCCCGCGGAAGTCGGTCGAGGCGTAGAGGTTGCCGCGCTCGTTGGCGTCGCGCAGGAATTCGGGCAGCCCGCGCGCGAGCTCGCCGTACTCGCCGAGCCGCAGGAGCGCGCTCATCCAGAACCGCCGCGTGGTCGCGGTCTGCCAGGGGACGCCGGTGCACATGCGCCCGAGCATGACGTCGGCCTCGTGGCAGCGGGCGGCCGCGCGCCGCCACTCGCCGACCATGTAGGCGCACGCGCCGACCGTCATCGTCGCGAGCGCGACGGCCTGCGGGTCGTCGACGCGGTTGGCGAGCGCGAGCGCGTCGCGGGCCAGCTCGGCCGCCTGGGCCCGCGTGCGCACCCCGGAGCTGCCGACGAACGCGGCCTCCATGCTCTCGGCCAGCGAGATCCGCAGGGGGTCGCCGGCGTCGAGCGCCATGAGCAGGCCGCGGGTCTGAAATTCAGCCGCGCGCACGCTGTCGATCATGCCCAGGCCCGTGGACACGGCCCAGCAGACGTCGATCTTGAACAGGAGGTCGGGCGGGATCTTGGCCAGCGGGCGCTCGACGAAGTGAGTCCCGCGCAGGCGCAGGCGCAGACGATGGGCCATGAGCCCGAGCAGCGCGCGCCGTGGCGAGTTGGCGAGCCGCAGGCCAACCTCGGACAGGACCTCGGCGAGCACGGCCTGACCCTCGTCGATGTGGCCGCTGATGAGCAGCTGCTGGGCGGCCATGCGGCGCAGCTCGAGGGCCGGCGTGGGCAGCACGAGCACCGCCGTGCGCAGGTAGGCGTGGGCCGCCTCGCGACAGCGTCCGGCGTTGGCCAGCGCGTCGCCGAGGCCGCGCTCGAGCGTGCGGTGGTCGAGGACCTCGGAGTCCTTGATCGGCGCGAGGTCGAGGGCGGCCCGGTAGAAGTTGGCCGCCTGGTCGAAGGCCAGCGCGTCGGTCGCTCGCTTGGCCGCCTGGGCCGCGTAGCTGGCCGCGAGCACCGTGTCGCCGGCCTCGCGGTGGTGCACGTACAGGCGCTCGTAGTCGCGGGACCGGCTCTTGACGAGCGCGCGGGCCAGGCGGCGGTGGATCTTGCTCAGCGCCGACGCGCCGCGGGACGTCGCGATGTCGGCGACGAGCGCCTCGCGGATCCGGTCGTGGTACAGCTCGAGGTCCTCGCTGCCCGCGCTCAGGCGCACCAGGTTGGCCGCGCGCAGGCGCTTCACGAGCGCGTGGGAGTCCTTGCGCTCGATCTTGGCCGCGTGAAAGGCGATCTCGTGCTGCACCGGGCGGGCCGCGACCGCGAGCGTGTCGAGCAGCGGGCGCGCGCCCTCGGGCAGGCGCGCGATCTGGGACTCCAGCATCTCGACGAGGCTGAGCCCCGGGCCGGAGACGACGTCGCCGCTGAGCACGTGCCGGGCCAGCTGCTCGACGAGGAACGGGCTGCCGGCCGCCTCCTGGATGATCGCGTCGAGGTGATGGGCGCGGGCGTGGGCCAGCGCCGGGCCGCCGAGCAGCTCGACGGCCAGCTCCCGCGTCTGCTTGAGCGTCAGCGGCGCGAGCTCGATCGACTCGTGCTCGCGCTGGGTCAGGCGGTTGAGCACGCCGCGGACCAGCGGCGAGTCCTCGCTCTCGGCCCGGCGCAGGCTCGCGACGAGCAGCACGCCCGGCGGCGCCGGCATGCGCAGCAGCTCGTCGAGCAGGAGCGCGCTGTCGGCGTCGGCCCACTGCAGATCATCGATCCACAGGATCACGCGACGGCGCGCCGCCAGGCGCCCGAGCAGCTCTCGCAGCGCGGCGAAGGCCCGGCGTCGCAGCTCGACCTGGTCGGGCGTCGGGCGGGCGCCGAGGCCCTGCGCGATCGGGACTTGGGCGCCGAGGGCCTCGAGCGCCGTGCGCATGACGGGGAACAGGCGGCTGAGCGCGTGCATCTCCCGCGGCAGGTACACGCGCGCGTCGTCGCCGGCGCGCTCGATCAAGAACCGGCTGAGACCGTCGATGACGCCGTCGAGGGCCTTGTAGGGCACCGACTCGCGCACGTGACAGCGGCCGCGGAGGATCACCGGCGCGGCCTCGGGGTCCCCGGGGTGCTCCGCGGCGGCGCGCTCCTCGACCCCGCGCAGGAAGTGCTGCACGAGCGCGCTCTTGCCGACGCCCGAGACGCCGTGGATGAACACGGAGACGGGGGAGGTCGGCTCGACTCGCGCGAGCGCGGCGTCGAGCTGGGCCAGCTCTCGCTCGCGGCCGACGAGGCGCGTGGCCGCGGGGCTGTGGGCGACCAGCTCGCGGGTGTCGGCGCTCGCGCCGACGCGACGCAGGATCGTCGGGCCGTCGGGTCGCTTGCCTGGCTCCCGGGCGAGCAGGTCCATGCACAGGGCGCACAGATCCTCGGGCAGCCCGACCACCAGCTCCTGCGGCGGCCTGGGATCGACCGTCCGCTTGTCCATCAGGATGTGCAGCACGGTGCCTGTGTGCGGGCGCTGGCCGGTCAGCGCCTCGTAGAGCATCACCCCGACCGCGTACCAGTCGCTGGCCGCCGTGGCGGCGTTGGTCTCGGCCTGCTCGGGCGCCATGTAGGCCGCGGTGCCGTGCAGGCCCCCGCCCTCGAGGTCGCGCGCCTGGCTCAGGTCGGCCGCCAGCCCGAAGTCGAGGATGACCACGCGCCCGCTGTCCTCGACCATGACGTTGGAGGGCTTGAGGTCGCGGTGCACCTTGCCCGAGGCGTGGAGGAACGCGACGCCCTCGGCGAGCCCGCGCAGCGCGATCCGCAGGCGCCCGATCTTCGGCGCGCTCGGGTCTCCGTCGGGCGCGGTCTCGGATCGCTCGGCCGCCTGCGCGAGCTCGAGGCCGCCGGCGGTGTCCTCGCTGGTGACGCCCGCCAGCGTCGCCGCCGCCTCGATCGCCGCGTGCCGCGGGCGCACGTACTCGAGGAAGTTGACCCCGCGGATGCGCTCCATCGTGAAGAAGCAGCGCTCGTCCTCGGCGAACAGCTCGTACAGGTTGACGAGGTTCGGGTGGTGGATGTCGGCGAGCGTGCGGAATTCCTGCTTGAAGCGGTACAGGTCGGCCGCGTCCGAGTTGATCAGCGTCTTGAGCGCGACGACCTCATCGCGCTCGCGATCGACGGCCTCGTAGACGATGCCCATGCTCCCCGCGCCGAGCTTCTTGCGCACGAGGAAGCGACTGTCGGCGCGGGGGTTGGTGGTCAGCCTCGACACGGGAGCAGACAGGGGAGCAGGAGAGGCCGCGTGGCCCTCTGGATCGTCAGCATAAACCGGCGCCCACGCGCGCGCTTGTCCGCGCGCGTGGAGGCCCGCAGGGCGGGGGCTGTGTCGCTCGCGCGCGCGGTCTGGCCTCGCGCGAACGTTGCGCAGGGCGGAACCGCCCGGCGCGCCTCAGCGATGCGCCGATGTGGACGCGACGACGCGGCGACGCGTGACCTTCGGGGCAGCCGCGCAGCGCGGCGCGAGGAAGCCGGCGAAGGCCTTGAAGAACGGCGCCGCCTGCAGACGCGCGAGCTCCTCGGGCGTGGCGCAGGTGATCACGTGCACGAAGCTCCGCGCGCCGCCGAGCGCCTCGAGCGAGCAGTAGTCGACGCCCGGGTGCCGCTCCCCGATCTCGCGCACGAACTCGCCGACGCCCGCGCGCAGCGCCTCGAGCTCGACGTCGTCGCGGAGCTCGTACTCGACCGTGATCTGCAGCGCCGCGCCCGTCGACAGCCAGTTGCGCGCGAGCGCCTCGTCGTTGAACCAGCGCTCCTCGTAGGCCGGCTGCGGCGGGCGGCTCGCGGGCTTCGACGGCGGCAGCCCGTCGCCGGACTTGAGGAACGCGAAGCGGCGGATCCCCGCGCGGTTGTAGCGGGGGATGATGTGAATCGCGCGCCACGGCGCGAGCGCGCTGTCGGGCTTGTGGGCGAACGCGCGGACGTCGATCAGCGCCCCCTGAACGCGGTGCTCGACGGTCGCGTCGGCGAAGCGCAGCAGCTCCTCGCGGAACTCGTCCGCCGACATCGTCGCGGTTGAGGGGCGCCAGCGCAGCGTCAGCACGCGCGCGCCGGGATCGAGCTCGATGGCCTGAAACGGGAATTCGCCGATGATCGTCACGCGCGGCTCCTCTGCTGCTGGGTGCGTGTCCGCGTTGACGAAAGCCCGGGGCGGGGCGGGGGTCAACTCCGCACTTGCAGGTCGGCGCGCGTGAATCCTGCGCTCGCGCCGTCGCGTCGATCAGTCGAGGATGCGGATGCCCGTGTTCAGCAGGCTGTAGCGCTGCCGGCGGAAGCGGGCCGCGTGGTAGAGCCCGAGGTAGTTGATCTCGGTGACGCTCGGCGGCGACGCGCGCGGCTTGACGTGGCGCAGCTCGGCGACGACCGCCTCGAAGCGACGGGTGAAGCGCGTCGCGCTGCCCTGCAGCTCGTGGGTCGCCAGCGCCTCGCTGACGCGCTCGACGGTCGAGACCTTGAGGACCCCGCGGCGCAGGAGGTCCTGCAGCGAGTTGGCCAGGCGCGTCGGCGAGTAGCCTTCGTCGTCCATCGCGTCGACGACCGCGAGCAGCCCCGGGCGCGTCAGGATGTTGGCCTCGAACAGCAAGAGCGCCGCCTGGAAGTAGTTGTAGATCGCGACCACGCGCGCGCCGTAGGGGCGGAAGCGGCCCAGCGGGGAGCGAGCCTCGAGGTGGATGAAGATCCGCCGCACGACGTCGCCCGAGTTGTACAGCCCGCTGTGCAGCGCCATGATCTCGGTGATGTCGCGCTTGTAGACCTTGCACGCGTTCAGGATCGCCAGCAGCGCGGTCGCGTCGAGCCGGCCGTTGAGGATGTCGGCGTAGACGCTGTAGATGAACGCGTCCTGCTCGGAGTCGTCGCCGAACAGATACTCCTCGACCTCGACCGCGACCATGTGGCTGTGCAGCAGCGCCTTGAGCTTGTAGCCGACCTGGCCGCGCACGGCCCGGAAGCGCCCGCGCAGCAGGTTCGAGAGGTTGGGCTTGAGGATGAAGACGTCGGGGCGGATGCCGTCGAGGTTGAGCTTGCGCTCGAGGACCTTGCGCATCTGCTTCGGCGAGCCGCTGATGAAGGTCACGCGCCGCGGCACGTCGTCGAGCGGGCGCATCAGCTCCTGCAGCAGCGTGCGCGCCCCGGCGATCGCCACCTTGTCCTCGGCCCGCTGCATGAACGTCTTGTAGAGGTCGCGCAGCGAGTCGAACTCGGTCATCAAGTAGGTCTTGTCGAGGTCCCAGCGCATGTGGAACAGGCGCGGCGGGATCTCGCCCTCGGGCGCGGCCTCGGCCTCGCTGGCCTCGTCGATCTTGACGTCCTCGGCCGTCGCTTCGTCGTCGACGCCGGCGTCGTCCGCGTTGTCGGCGTGCGCGTGTACGTCGCCCGCGGGCGCGGCCGTGACCGCGATCGGCCCCGCGGGCTCGCGCACGACATCGGTGACCCGCAGCGCGGGGCCGTTGGGCGCCGCGTTCGCGGCGGGCGTGTCGAGCTCGTCGGGCGCGGCCTCGTCGGCCTCGTCGGGCGCGGCCTCGTCGGGCGCGGCCTCGTCGGGCGCGTCGCGTGACCCGATCTCGCGCGCCGCGTCGTCATTGCCTGTCTCTTCAGACGCTTCGGACGCGTGGACCGGAGCCGGCGCGCGGGTCGCCTCGCCGCCAGTCTCTTCAGACGCACCAGGCTCGTCGGGCTCGCGCTCGTCGTGCTCGTCGCGCTCGTCGTGTTCGTCGTGCTCGTCGTGTTCGTCGTGCTCGTCGTCGCGAGGGCGTCGGGCGCCGGCCCGGCGGCTCAAGCGCTCGCTGAAGTGCCACCAGCCGCGCCGCCGCGCGCTCTTCGGCTTGCCTGGCTTACGAGTCATCTTCGCGGTCTCCCTGGCTGATCGCCCTGGGCGCGCGCGCGCGCGCTTCGAACTCGCGCAGCCCGGCGACGCCGCGCGCGACCGCGTCGATCACGTCGAGCCGGAGCATCTTGGCCCCCAGGCGGATCGCGTTGAGGAACGCGCGGCGCCCCGAATTGCTCTGCGTGATGATCACGGGCCGGGCCACGCCGAGCAGCGGCGCGCCGCCGTAGTTCTCCCAGTTGGTGAACTCGCGCAGCGCGTCGATGCCCTCGCCGAGCATCGACATGCCGAGGCGCCACTGAAACCGCTGCTGCGCGCGCTTGAGCAGCGCCTCGCCCGTGGTCGCGATGCCCTCGAGCGTGCGCACGAGGATGTCGCCGGTGAAGCCGTCGGTGACGATCACGTCGGCGCCGCCGAGCATGACCTGGTCGCCGCGGATCGAGCCGACGTATTCGAACTCGGCCTCGGCGCGCTGCAGGCGACGGTCGGCGTCGCGCACGGCGGGCGGCGCGTTGGTCGTGTCGGGGCCGTTGGTCAGCAGCGCGACGCGCGGGCGCTCGACGCCCGAGATCTTGGAGGCGTAGGCGGCCCCCACCGCGGCGAAGGTCACGAGGTGGTCGCTGGTGCACTGCGACGTCGCGCCGACGTCGAGCAGCAGCGCGAACGGATCGTCCTTGGGCCCGCGGTGGTGCAGCGTCGGGTACACGGCCGCGAGCGCGGCGCGGCTGACCGACTTCACGCGCGGCAGCGCCCGCAGCGCCTGGTACACGATGGCGGAGGGCGGGGCGGCCGAGACGAACACGCTGTCGGGGCGCTTGGCCACCCAGTTCAGGCCCACCGCGACGCTCGATCGCGGGAGCCGGCTGAGCAGCGTCGGCATGTCCATGCCGTGCTCGACCCGGGTCTCGGCGTGCAGCACCCGCAGGCGCTCGGCGTCGTGGGCGATCCCCTGCAGGCGCTCCGTGATCGCCGCCTCGTCGCCCGCCACGAGGATCTCGTGCTCGAGGTCGAGGCTGGCGATCGCGGCGGCCTCGAGGGCCTCGTCGTCCAGTCCTCCGCTGGTGTCGATCACGACGCTGGTCATGCTGCTCTCGTCGGCGTCCTTGTACCGCGTTGAGCGCGTCGAGACGAGCGCGCCGGGCACACGCCGAGACGCCGAGGGGCCCGCGCCGGGCGATTTGCACCGGTTCTCGGGTCCCCGTGGCGAACGCGGCGCGCGCGCGGAAGCTCACCCGTGGGCGCGCGCGCGCGAACTCCAGGACGTCGCGCCAGCGACTCCGAGACGCACCGAGCGCCGCGTCACAGGATCATGCCGGCGCCGACCGTGTTGTTCGTGGCCTCGTCGATGATGATGAACGAGCCGGTCGCGCGGCACTCCTCGTAGCGGTCGTAGAACAGCGGCTTCGTCGTCTTGAGCGAGATGCGGCCGATCTGGTTGAGCTCGAGCGAGTTGGCCGACGCGTCCTGGGACAGGTCGGAGATGTCGAGCCGGTAGCGCAGCTCCTTGACGATGCAGCGAGCGTCGCGCGTGGCGTGCTTGAGCGAGTACTTCTTGCGCACGCGCATGGGCTCCTCCGCCATCCACACGACCATCGCCTCGAACTCGTTGCCGACGCGCGGCGGGTTGTTCGGGTCGACGATCATGTCGCCGCGGCTGATGTCGATGTCGTCGGCGAGCTCGAGCGTCGCCGGCATCGGCGGGACGACCTCTTCGAGCTTCTCCTCGCCGATCCAGATGTTCGTCACCGTGGTCTCGCGGTTGCCCGGCAGCACGCGCACGCGGTCGCCCGCGCGGATCCTGCCCGACGCGATCGTGCCCGCGTAGCCGCGGAAGTCGGGCCACTGGGCGCTCTGCGGGCGGATGATCCACTGCACCGGGAAGCGGTCGTGGTGGTCGTCGAGATCGTCGGGGACGCCGACCTCCTCGATGTAGCGCAGAAACGACGGGCCCTCGTGCCAGGGCATGTTCTTCGACGGGTGCACGACGTTGTCGCCGAGCAGCGCCGAGAGCGGCATGAACTCCACGTTGTCGAAGCTCAGCGCCTCCGCGAAGGTCTCGAACACGCGCTTGATCTCGGTGAAGACCGACTCGCTCCAGCCGACCAGGTCCATCTTGTTGACGGCGACGAGGATGTTCGGGATCCGCAGGAGCGAGGCCAGGAACGCGTGACGTCGGGTCTGCTCGATCACGCCGACGCGCGCGTCGATCAGGATCACCGCGAGGTTCGCCGTGCTCGCGCCGGTGACCATGTTGCGCGTGTACTGCACGTGCCCGGGCGTGTCGGCGATGATGAACTTGCGCCGCGGCGTCGAGAAGAACCGGTAGGCGACGTCGATCGTGATGCCCTGCTCTCGCTCGGCGCGCAGGCCGTCGGTCAGCAGCGCCAGGTTCACGCGCTCGTCGCCGCGCCGGATGCTCGCGCCGCGCACCGCCTCGAGCTGATCTTCGAAGATCGACTTCGAGTCGTGCAGCAGGCGGCCGATGAGCGTGGACTTGCCGTCGTCGACGCTGCCGCAGGTCAGCAGCCGGAGCAGGCCGCGGCGCAGGTACGCCTCGGTCTCGTAGACCTCGGCCGCGCGCGAGCTCTCGCTCGCGGGCTCGAGCTCGCTCGCGGGCTTGGTGTCTGTGTCGGTCGCCATCAGAAGTAGCCCTCTTTCTTGCGATCCTCCATCGCCGCCTCGGAGAAGGTGTCGTCGACCCGGGCGCCGCGCTCGGAGCCTCGGGCCGCCGCGATCTCGGCGATGATGTCGTCGATGTTGTTGGCCTCGGACTCGACGCCGGCCGTGCAGGTCATGTCGCCCACGGTGCGGAAGCGGATCGTCTTGCGCACCACCGGCTCGTCGGGCCCGGGCGGGACGTAGTCCGAGATCGGCATCAGCTGCCCGCGCCGGATCACGACGTCGCGCTCGTGCGAGAAGTAGATCTTGGGGACCTCGACGTTCTCGAGCTTGATGTATTGCCAGACGTCGAGCTCGGTCCAGTTGGAGATCGGGAACGCGCGGATGTGCTCGCCCTTGCGGATGCGCCCGTTGTACAGGTTCCACAGCTCGGGCCGCTGGTTCTTGGGGTCCCACTGCCCGAAGTCGTCGCGGAACGAGAAGATGCGCTCCTTGGCGCGCGCCTTCTCCTCGTCCCGGCGCGCGCCGCCGAACAGCGCGTCGAACTCGAGCTCCTCGATCGCGTCGAGCAGCGTGGGGATCTGGGCGCGGTTGCGCGACGCGCCCGGGCCGGTCTCCTCGGTCGCGCGGCCGGCCTTGATCGTGTCCTCGACGTAGCGCACGACGAGCCGCTCGCCGAGCCGCTCGGCCAGCGCGTCGCGGAACTCGATCGCCTCGGGGAAGTTGTGGCCGGTGTCGATGTGCACGAGCGGGAACGGGAACTTCGCCGGCCGGAACGCCTTGACCGCGAGGTGGACCATGAGGATCGAGTCCTTGCCCCCGCTGAACAGCAGCGCGGGCCGTTCGAAGCAGGCGGCGACCTCGCGCATGATGTATATGGCCTCTGCCTCGAGGAGGCGGAGGTGACTGAGGCGAGAGCCTGACGGGCGCGCGTCGGCGGTAGGATCAGTTTGGCTCATTTACCCGCTCTTCTCCGTGGATAGACCGCGAATGGCGGACGCAGTATGGACGCAATCACGCGGAAATTCCAGGCAACGCGGGATGCCACCCGGGATAAAAGCAACGGTGGTTGTCGTAAATTGAACGTCGGTTAATTTCCAGGCGCCGCGCCGGGAATACCCGCGAGCCGGCCGCGGCCGCGCGGTCCTGCCTCCGAGGACGCGGGTGGAGGTTGTTCCAGAGGACGCGACGCGCAGGTTCCTCGAGGAGGTTGCTCGCGCAGGCCTCGTGCGCGGACGAGCTGGGGTCGTCTCACGCGCGCAGTCGCGTGACGGAGCTCGCGCCCCCGGATCCGCGCCGCGCTTGCATTATGACTTTTCGGCCATGTCTTCGGGGTCGCGCGCGAACACGTCGATCACCGGCGCGCCCGCGCCCGTCGGCGCGCTCGGGATCTCCGGCGACGCGCCGAGCACCCGCTGCTTGACCTCGGCGGCCACCCGGTCGACGCTCTGGCGCGCCGGCGGCAGCCGCTCCGGGGGCAGGTTGCCGGCCTCCGTGATGACGTTGCGCACCGCCTGGGCGACGCGCGCGTGCGTGCTCGTGGCGAGCGCGCCGTCCTTGACGGGCTGGCGGCGCAGCGCGGCGGCGGTCTGCGTGATCCGGAACAGGTTGGCCGCGAGCTCCTCGCTGCCGGCGAAGTCGAGGTAGTGGTCCTTGCGGCCCAGGCCCTTGAGCCGCTGCACCTCGTCGATCTTGAGCCCGCCGTAGAGCGCCTCGACCCCGGCCGAGTGGAAGCGCGAGAAGTTCGTGACGCCCATGGTCTTGGCCACGCCGCTGAGCTTCTTGTTCTCGTCGGCGACCGCGAGCCGCGTCCGCACGCGGCGCTCGTCCTCGAGCGCCTGGCGGTTGACCTGCAGCGCGAAGTAAGACTGCGCGTTGGCGGCCCCCGGCTTGTTCGGGTCGGCGTGCATCGTCACCAGGATCGCGGCGTACTTCGAGAGGTACAGGCGCCCGTCGAGCCCGAGCGCGTCGCCGCGGATGAAGTTCTCGCGCAGCGAGATGCCGGCGGTCGCGGCCGTGGTCTTGGCCCGGTCGATCGCGCCCTGCAGCGACTCGCGCGGGCCGTAGCCGAGCAGGCGCTTGAGATCCTCGGCGCACCACAGCGGCTCGGGTCGGCCGTCGAGCGACACCTGGGCGTTTTCGAACGGCCTGAAGTCCTCGTCGCGCTCCGCGAGCAGCGCGGTGACCTCGGCGAGCTTGTCGGCGTGAACCATGGATATCCTCCTCGCGCCTCGTGGGTGCTCGCGCGATGCTGGCAGCGCGGGCGGTTTCGAGCAAGCCGGCTGGCACGCGCGGCGCGGCGCGCTCTCGCCACGGCGCCCGCGGTACGATGGCGTGTGCTCGCTTGCTAGACGTCGCGGCCGCCCGCGGCGTCGCGTGTCCCTGGGTGTGTCGTGATCGCGGAGTTGCAGCGCAGCGGGCGTCGCCCGCCGACGGGGCGGCGCGTCGTGACGGGCCGCGGCCGGCGAGGCGCGCGCCCTGGGGGCGCGTCGTGAGCTCCGCGCCCGAGCGCTACGGTCTTACCTGGCCTGGGAGACAGGAATCTGTCGAGGCGGCGCGCACGCCCGCGACCGGCGCGCTCGCGCCGGACCGCGCGCGCTCGCGGGGCTTCGACGGAGCGCGGCACGTGTTCATCGAGGGCGACAACCTCGAGGTCCTGCGCCTGCTGCTGCCGGCCTACCGCGGCGCGGCCGGGCTGGTCTACCTCGACCCGCCCTACAACACGGGCGGCGAGCTCATCTACCCGGACAACTACCGCGCGCCGCTGCGGGCGTACCTGCAGCTGACCGGCCAGCAGGGCGACGACGGCTCGCGCGCGCGCGCGGCCGCGAGGCGCGGCGGCCACCGCCACGCCCGCTGGCTGTCGATGATGTACCCCCGGCTCGCGCTCGCGCGCGAGCTGCTCGCCGCCCACGGCTTCCTCTGCGTCAGCATCTCGGAGCTGGAGTGCGCGCCGCTGCGGCTGATCCTGGATGAGCTCCTCGGCGAGGAGGCCTTCGTCGCCCAGCTGGTCTGGCGCGCGCGCAAGCTCTCCGACGCGCGCGCGAAGACCCGCGTCTCGATCGACCACGAGTACGTGCTCGTCTATCGCGGCGGCCCCGAGGCGACCTTTCGCGGGGTCCCGCGCGACGAGACGAAGTTCAAGAACCCTGACGACGATCCGCGCGGGCCGTGGATGAGCCGCAGCATGCTGGGGCTCGCCGACCGCGGACGGCGGCCGCGGCTGCACTACGCGATCACCGATCCGGCCACGGGACGTCGGTTCTCGCCGCCGCCCGCGAGCGGCTGGCGCTACGGTCAGGAGACCATGGCGCGGATGATCGCCGAGGGGCGCGTGCTGTTCCCGCGTCGCGCCGGCGGGCGCCCGCGCGAGAAGAAGTTCCGCGCCGCGCTGCAGCACGCGCGCGCGACCTTCCCGTCGATCATCGACGGCGTGTACACCGGCGACGGCACGCGAGAGCTGCGCGAGCTGCTCGGCTTCCACGGCTTCGACTTCCCGAAGCCGAGCGAGCTCGTGCGCCTGCTGATCGAGCAGACGACCGGGCCGGACGCGCTGATCGTCGATTTGTTCGCCGGCTCCGGGACCACGGGCCACGCGGTCGCGCGGCAGAACGCGGCCGACCAGGGCGCGCGCCGCTACCTCTGCGTCCAGCTGCCCGAACCGCTCGCGGCGCGCACGGAGGCGGCGCGCCGCGGCCTAGCGACGATCGCGGACATCACCCGCGCCCGGCTCGCGCGCGTCGCCGGCGAGGGCGGCGGCTTCCGGGCGTTTCGCCTGGTGTCGACGGAGCGGGGGCTCGCGGCGGACGCCCGCGAAGACGAGCTCGACGCCCGCGCCTACGCGCTCGCGCTCGCGGCCGGCTACCCGTTGACCGTCGAGATCGAGCGCGTCGGCGGGCCCGGCGCGCGGGTCTACTCGATCGCCGGCGGCCGCGTTGTTCTATGTCTTGAAGGACATGTCGAACCGGCCCGCCTCGACGCGATGATCGCCGCGCGGCCCGGCGCGATCGTCCTCCTCGACCCGCGCTGCGACGGCGAGCGCCTGCGCGAGGCGGCGCGCGCGGCCAAGGTCGCCGGCGTCCACGATCTCCGCCTCGTGAACGCGCCGGGGTGACGCCACGTCAGCCGCCAGTTGATCAGGACGGACTACCCTCGCTGTGTCACTACCACACGGGGGGGTGATGAACGGGCACACTGGGCGGCTGCTGCTCGTCACGCGTGAGGCCGGGGCGCACGCGAGGATCGCTCGAAGCCTCGCGCGGCGGGGTCACGTGATCGTCTGCGTGCGCGACGGGGACGTCGCGCTCGCGTTGCTCGAGCGCGAGCGCTTCGACATCGTGCTGCTCGACGTCGTGCGGAGCGCGTGGTCCGGCGACCGGGTGCTCGAGCGCCTGCGGCGGCTCGCGCGGCGCCCGAGCGTGATCGCGATGACGGACGCGGGCGACCGCGAGGCGCTCGCGCGCTGCCGTGAGCACGGCGCGCGCGCGGTGCTCCAGCGGCCGCTCGACAGCCTGTCGCTCTGGGAAGCCGTTGAGATGTCCCTGAAGACAACTTAGAGCGCGCGCGCGCTCACGGCAGCACCGTGATGCGCACGCGGTTGTTGAACGCGCGCTCGCTGGGCTTGGTCGGCGGCGGCGCCTCGCCGCGGGTCGTGAAGCGATCGGCCGGGAGGCCGCGCTCGGTGAAGTAGCGCTTGACCGCCTCGGCGCGGCGTCGACCGAGCTGCTCCAGCGCGCCCGGGTCGCGGCCGTCGAGGTCGGCCATGCCCGCGAGCTCGAGGCGCAGCGTGGGCTCCGCGATCAGGAACTGGATCAGCCCGTCGAGGGTCGTCGCGGTGGAGTTCGAGATGCCGTCGCCCTCGCCGGGGAACGAGAGCTCGCGCCCGTGCAGCTCCGAGAGCGCGTTCGCGTCGGGCTCCTTGATCGAGTCGGGGCAGCCGTCGTCGTCGAGCACGCCGTTGCGCGTCTCCGGCAGCTCGGGGCACTTGTCCGCCGTGTGCGGCACGCCGTCGCCGTCGAGGTCGGGGCAGCCGCGCTCGCGCTTGGGGCCCGGCTCGTTGGGGCAGCGATCGCGGTCGCCGATGACGCCGTCGTTGTCCAGATCGGGGCAGCCGGTGTAGGTGGGGTTGCCCGGCGCGTCGGGGCAGCGATCGATGTGGTCGAACACGCCGTCGCCGTCCCGATCGCCGTAGGGGCAGCCGTTGTTCTTGATCGGTCCGGCGACGTTCGGGCAGCGATCGACGAGCTTCGTGCTCGTGCCCGGGTCATAGGTCCCGTCGCGATCGCTGTCCTTGAGGCCGAAGGTCTCCGGCGGCAGCGGCTCGCGCTTCGACGAGTTGTTGCACGCGAGCGCGAACGCGGGCGCGAGCGCGAGCGCGAGCGCGACACAGCGGAGCGTGGAGGGCGAGGCGAGGGGACGGAGGGTTGCGTTGGATCGTCGCACGGCTCCCCGGGACGCTACCAGACCCTGGGGCCCGGCGCTCGCGGACGTGGGTATGTACACGGATCAGCCGACTCCGCCGCTCTCACGGGCGGGTCCGGGGCCAGCGGGTCCGGGGCCAGCGTCATCTCCGGCGCTCGCCGCCGCTTTCGCGCCCGCGGCCTGCTCGGCGCGCTCGCCCTCCTTGGCTGCTGCCGTCGGCTCCTCGGCGTCGGTGATCGGCGCGCCGTCGAGGCCTATCCGCGACCATGTGCCGCCCTCCGCGGTCCAGTGCTCGCCCATCATCTTCTTGACGCATCCCCGGCACACGCGCGCTGACACGCGCCCCTCGTCGTCGCGCGCGAACGGCTCAGCGTGCTCGTACTCGGCCTTGACCACGATCGCGCCCGTCTCGTCGATGAAGCCGACCTTGTCGCCCTCGACGTAGCGCGCGCGACCCTCCTGGAACGCGTCCGGGCCGTTGTCGAACACGAACGGGCGCACGAGCACCGCGCCGCTCGTGTCGATGATCGCCCAGCCCTTGTCGTCGACGACCGCGGCGATCCCCTTGTCCGAGAAGTCCTCGGCCAGCGTGTAGCGGGCGGGCAGGATCACCGCGCCGAAGGCGTCGCGGTAGCCGAAGCCCTCGTCGGTCTCAAAGAGCAGCCGCGTCGGCGGGGCCGCAGGGGCCTGCGCGACCACGGGGGCGGGGGCCTTCGCGGGCGCGGCGGCGCTCGCCGCGTCGTTCGGCTCGGCCGCGGACCCTTCGGGAGTCGGCGCGGCCGGGCTCGAGCACGCGAGCAGCAGGGCAGCAGGGAGCGCGGCGAGCCGCGAGCGGTGGGGGCGCTGGAGCCGGAGAGCGTGGCGCACAGCCCTTGATACCAGATCGTCGGGGGGGCGCGCGCCGGCGATTCGACTCTCGCGGAGACGCGCGTTGCGTCGCGGTGAGTCGCGGTGAGCCGCGGCGAGCCGCGGCGACGCGAGTCGCGGTGAGTCGCGGTGACGCGCGTTGCGTCGCGGTGAGACGCGGCGACTCGCCGCGCGTCGGGGGTGACGCTCGGCGCCTCGCGGCGACTCGTCGCCGCGCCGCGCGGACGCGCTCACCGGCGCGGACGCGCTGGTGTACGATGCTCCCCCGTGGGGAACAGGTCCCTCGGAGCAGGTGCTGAAGTGCCGAAGCGACGACGCGGTTGGGTCTTTTTGGTGACGTGCGCGCTCGGTCTCGCCGGCTGTGACTCACGCGGGGACCCGAGCCCGCCGGCCGGGCCAGCGCCGGGCGACGAGGAGCGCCCGCAGGACGCCGCGCCCGCGCCGGACGAGCCGCCGCCCGCGGAGGAGCCCGAAGCGAAGACGAGCCCGACGGATGGGCTGACGGTCCGCGAGGGCGAGCTCGAGTACACCGAGCTCCCGCGGACCAAGAGCGTCGCGGCCTACATGGGCGTCGAGTTCACGCTCAAGGGCGAGGGTGATCCGCTCGTGCTCGAGGAGTCCGACGCGGTGTCCCACGAGACGCTCGTGGGCCTGCACGGCAAGCGCGTGCGCGTCGAGTGTACGCCCCGCGCCCCGACCCCGCCCGATCCCGAGAGCAGCTACCCGACCGACATGGACGGCGCGCCGCTCCCCCGACCGAGCAAGTGCGTCGTCTCCAAGCTGACGCCCCTGTAGCCCGCCTGGCGCTTGCGCGGTTTCGCGCGGTCGTGGATGGTGCAGGTATGCGCGAAGTGAGCGGGACCAAGCGGCGAGCGGCGAGCGAGCCCAAGAAGGCGTCGGCGGCGACGAAGGCGACGGAGCCAGCGACGCAGAAGGCGGCGAAGAAGGCGACGAAGCCGGCGGCGGCGAAGAAGGCGGCGAAGAAGCAGGCGACGAAGCCGGCGAAGAAGCAGGCGAAGAAGGCGGCGAAGAAGCCGGCGAAGAAGCAGGCGACGAAGCAGGCGACGAAGAAGGCGACGAAGCAGGTGACGAAGCAGGCGACGAAGCAGGCGACGAAGCAGGCGACGAAGCAGGCGACGAAGCAGGCGACGAAGCCGGCGAAGAAGCAGACGACGAAGCAGGCGACGAAGCAGACGAAGAAGGCGGCGAAGAAGCAGACGACGAAGTCGGCTTCGAAGATCACGCCGCCGAGCGCCGCCAAGGCGACGGTCGTTTTCACCGGGCTCGCGGGCCAGCTGCGCGCCTACGCGGCCTCATTCCCCGGCGCGCACGAGGACTTCCCGTGGGGCGAGGTCGTCACCAAGGTGCGCAAGAAAGTGTTCGTGTTCCACGGCGCGGCGGAGCGCAGCGGCGGCAGCGTCGGCTTCAGCGTCAAGCTCCCGCGCTCCGGCGACATGGTGCTCTCGTTCCCCTTCGCCACGCCGACCGGCTACGGGCTCGGGCGCGCGGGCTGGGTGAGCGTGGAGGTCGCGCCCGACGAGGCGCCGCCGCTCGAGGTCCTGCAGGCCTGGATCGACGAGAGCTACCGGGCCGTCGCGCCCAAGCGCCTGATCGCCGAGCTCGACGCGCGCCCGTAGGCGCGCAGGCGAATCAGAGCGCGGCGTCGAGCGCCGCCAGCAGGCGCTCGACCTCGGCCGGCGTGTTGTAGTGGACCATGCTGACGCGCACGATCCCGTCCTGCTCGCGCAGGCCCATCCCCTCGATCGCGCGCCGGGCGTAGAAGTCTCCCCAGCGCACCGCCACCTGCGCGCGGTCGATCGTCGACACGATCTCGCTCGCGCGTCGACCCTGCACCGTGAACGCGACGGTGGGCACCCGCCGCGCGTCGTGCTCTGGTCCGGGGCCGATCACGCGCACGTTCGGGCGCGCGCGCAGGTACGCGAGCACCGGCGCGAGCAGGCGCGCCTCGTGGTCGGCGAAGCGCGCGAACACGCGGTCGAGATCGAGCGCGCCCTGCTCGTCCCCGTGGTGCCGATCGACGGACTCCAGGTACGCGCGCGTGCCGACGAGCGAGGCCGTCAGCTCGTGGTTCACGCCGCCCGGCTCGAGCTTGTACGGGATCTGCGTCTCGTCGATGAAGAAGTGATTCTGCCCGCGCGCCGCGAGCAGGTGCTCGCGCTTGCCGTACAGCAGCCCGACGTGCGGTCCGTACACCTTGTAGAGGCTGAGCGCGTAGAAGTCGACGTCGAGCGCCTTGACGTCGACGCGGCGGTGAGGCGCGAACGCGACCCCGTCGACGCACACGCGCGCGCCGGCCTCGTGCACCCGTCGCGTGATCGCGGCGATGTCGTGGACGTAGCCGACGACGTTGGCGGCGTGGGTGAGGCACACCAGCTTGGTCCGCGGGGTCAGCAGCGCCTCGAGGTCGGCGAGCTCGAGGGTGTGGCGCGCGCGATCGAAGCGCCAGGTCCGGAGCTCGACGCCGCGCTCGCGCAGGGGCAGCCACGCGCCGATGTTCGACTCGTGGTCGAGGTCGGTGACGATCACCTGGTCGCCCGGCGCGAGGGACGGCGCGAGCGCTCGGCGGAGCGTCCGCAGGTTGGCGGTCGTCGACGGCCCGAGCACCACCTCGTCGGGCGCGGCGCCGATCAGCTCGGCGGCGAACGCCCGGCCGCCGGCGACGCGCTCGCCGGCCTCGACGGAGAGCGGGTAGCTGGCGCCAACCTGGATCTGGTAG
The DNA here is from genome assembly GCA_020633295.1 of Myxococcales bacterium. GTDB lineage: Bacteria > Myxococcota_A > Polyangia > Nannocystales > Nannocystaceae > JACKDW01. The sequence continues at coordinate 20,191 of JACKDW010000040.1, forward strand.
CGCGCCATGTAGGCGCGCGCGCGCTCGATCACAACCCCCGGGAGCACGCTGCCGCCCGCGTTGTCCATCAGCGCCCAGGGGGTCGCCAGGGCCGGGAATTGCCGGCGGACGAACTCGACATCAAGGGGGTGGGTATTTGTTGCGGGGCCGCGCGTGTCGTCCGGACGCATGGTCGGGGATGCTACCATCCCGGGCATGACGATCCCGCAGCTGTACAGCGCGCTCGCCGAGGGCGGGCCCGCAGTGCTGGGCATGATCGCGGTCGCGCCGCTGCTCATCGGCGGGCTCGCGCTGCTCTTGAACCTAGTCGGGCAGCGCGGGCTGTCGCAGGGGCTGTGCAACCTCGGGATCATCGCCGCGCTCACGACCCTCGTCGTCGAGATCGGCGCGATCTTCTACGCCACGCAGCACGGCGTGAACGTGCTCGAGGAGGCCGACGTTCTGCTCCTCGGCCTGCCGCTGTGGCTCATCGTGGGCTCCTTCGTCGTCGAGCACCTGCTGCACCCCGGCAAGCAGGAGAACATCCGCCAGCAGATCCGCGCGGTCCTGCTCGTGCTGATCACCGTCTCGGTGCTGTTCTTCATCCTCGGGCGCCTGAAGATGCACATGGTCATCTTCGGCAGCATCGTCGGGTTTATCCTGTTCATCATCGCGATCGTCGGCGTGCTCTACTGGGTCATGCGCAAGGTCGTGTGAGCCCGCGGGCGTGACGCGACGTCGCCGAGTCTGTTATGCACGGGGCGTGAAGCCGCGCCGACCCCCGCCGACGAACGCACTCGCCACCCCGCGCCTCCACCCCGGTCGATTCGGTCGATTCAGTCGATTCAGTCGATCCTGTCGAGCCGGACGAGCCGCCCGCGCCGCGCTCGCGCTCGCGCTCGGCTTCGCGCTCACGTCGACGGGCGCGTGCAAGCGCAAGGACGGCGTCGATCCGGATCTCGAGGCCGAGCGCGTCGTCGTCGACACTGGCGAGGCTTGCGTGCGCGTCGGCGGCGGCGACGCTGCCGAGTGGATCAACGGCACGTACCTGTCCCAGCGCTGGCAGGAGACGCAGAAGCTCGCGCGCCTGGGCGACAAGCAGGCGAGCTGCGACGCCGCGAAGCTGATGAAGAAGCACGCCCAGGAGACGCGCACCTGCACGCAGCGGGTCGTCCGCGCGCTCGAGATCCACGGCTGCGGTTGACGGCGTTGACAGCCGCGCGGCGGTCGGGTCGAATACGCCTCAGGTGACGCGACGAGCAGGGAGCACGTTGACGAGGCCACCGCGGGCGCCGCTCGTGGTGACGGTGACCGCGATCGGCATGGGGGTCGCGCTGGCCAGCGCATGCGCCCATCGCCACCACCGCGTCATCGGCGATCCGCCGACCTGCGGCCCGTGCTGTCACGGGGGCGGTCCTGAGTGCGAGCGGGTCCCGGCTCTCGAGGAGCAGCGCGACGAGACGAGCGAGCTCGAGGACGCGGGCGGAGGCGAGACGAGCGAGCTCGCGGGCGAGGGCGGAGACGAGGCGAGCGAGCTCGAGGGCGAGGGCGAGGGCGGAGACGAGGCGCGCGAGGGCGGGGAAGCGGGCGGGGAAGCGGTCGAAGATGGGGCGAACGCGGACGAGGCGCCCGGCGCGGGCGGTCAGGCCTGACGCCCTGACCGGCGCGCTCGCGGTCTGCGGCGAGGTCGCGAGGCGGCGAGGATCACCGGCTGATAGGACGACGCGGCGGAGCGCCGCGCAGGAGGACGCGTGAAACGAGAGCGACG
>JACKDW010000041.1 GCA_020633295.1 Myxococcales bacterium
GTGCCCGGCGGCGCGCAGCGCTCGCTTCTTGCTCTGTACCCAAGCCCAGATGTCCATGCGTCGCTCGTGCTGTGTCGCTCGCGTCGTGTCGCGCGCGCTGCGGAGATAATTGGCATACGCCGCGCGGGCGCGTGCGAGTATTCCGCGCGGCGCCGGGGGACGCCAGGAGCGTCGTGCGGGGCGCGGCGAGCCGCCGAGGGCGCGTGCTCTCGCGGCCGGCGCACACAATCGCGCGAGCGCGCGGCGCTTCGGCCTGTCGCGGCTGGTGTCGCCTTCAACCCATGAGCGCCGTCATCGCGCCGCTGAGGTCACGCAGCGCGCCGTCGAGCGTGGGCAGCTCCGCGAGGTCGTCGTGCGCCGTCAGCATGCCGAGGACCGCGCGCAGCAGCTGCACGCCGAGCGCTTGGCGGTCGCCCTCGGCGTCGAGCACGGCGGCGACCGCCGGGCAGCGCAGGTTGACGTAGAGCCGCTGGGTCGCGCGCTGCTCGATGCCCGCGGTGAAGCGGCGCGCGAGCGCGAGCGTGGCCGCGCCGATCGCCGCGTCAGCGCGGTCGGACTCGATGCGGCGCTTGAGCTCCTGCGCGCGGTCGACGATGGGCGCGAAGGGCAGGCTCTCTGGTTCGAAGCGCGCGGCGAGCACCCGCGTCGACGGGGTCCCGAACCACCGCTCGAGGCGAGGGTCTGTCTCCGGGGCTAGGTCGAGGCCGAGCAGCGCCGGGTCCTCGCGCTCGCCGATGATGTGCAGCCCGCCGCCGCGCGCCCGCGTGAACTCGCGACAGAACGCGAGCGCGCCGTAGCGGGTGCCGCGGACCACCGGGATCGCGCGCGCGCGAAACATCAGCGCCTCGACGCCGCTGCGCTGGGCCTGCGAGACGTGGATCGTGCCGCCGGCGCGGCGCAGGACCACCTGCGCGTGCAGGTCCCCCATGCTCGTCGGCACCGTGAGCTGATCGGCGACGAGCTCGAACAGCCGCGGGTCGCACAGCGACGCGCCGAGCAGCGCCTCGTTGTGACGCCGGAGCACGCGGCGCCAGGTCGCGGGCTCGCGCGACGAGAGCTCGCCGAGCCCGCGCAGCAGCGCGCGCGCGATCGCGGCGCGCACCCGGTCGAAGACCGCGTCGCGCTGGACGTCCTCGCGGCTCGCGGTGGGGGCGAGCGCGTCGGACTCGATCACCGCGCCCATGAAGGTCGCCCAGTCCGGCAGCAGCCAGCGCGCGTCGTCGGTGATCAGCATGCCGCGGACGAACAGCGAGACGCGGCGGTTGTCGGCGTTGCCGTAGCTCGAGCCGTCCTGGATCCACAGCGTGCCGCCCACGAGCTCGTCCCCCTCGATCGGCAGGGTGCACAGCGGCTCGAAGCCCGCTTCGAAGCGCCGCGCGAACTCGAGGGAGAGCGCGCGCCGGCGCAGCGGCGAGAGCTCCGGCGCCCGCCAGGGCGGCGTCGAGGCGCCGACGCGCGCGTCCTCGCCCCGCGCGTGCGTGAGCTCGACCTCGATCGGCAGCAGGCAGCAGAAGCGGCGCACGAGCGCCGAGAGCACCGAGGGGCGCGCGAGGTCGCGGTGACCGGGCTTGAGCGTGAGCGTGACGCGGGTGCCGACCGGCCGCGCCGCGCCGGGCTCGATCGTGAAGGTCTGCCCCGAGCGCGACGTGAACCTCCAGCACTCGTCCGGGGTGCGGTGGGACGCGGTCCAGACCTCCGTCGCCTCGGCGACGACGTAGGCCGACAAGAAGCCCAGCCCGAACAGGCCGATGAGGCCCTCGACGCCCTCCTCGCGCGACTCGCCGGTCTGGCCGCGACCGATGACCGCGAGGTAGCGCTCGATCTCCTCGGCGGTGAGCCCGGCGCCGTTGTCCTCGACGTGCAGGCGCCCGCCCTCGTGATCCGCGGTCACGCGGATCAGCGGCGTCGGCGGCTCGGGATCGGCGGCCGCCCGGCGCACGCAGGAGTCGTGCGCGTTCTGGATCAGCTCGCGCACCACGACGTTGGGCGTCGAGTACAGGTGCTGCCCGAGGACGCGCATGAGGCCCGAGAGGTCGACTTGGGTGCGGTGGATCGACGCGTCCATGAACGCCCTAAAGTACCCGCGCGCGCGTGGGCGTGCACGCGGGGCGTCGCGTCCGGGCTCACGCGGGCGCGACGCCGCAGGATCCCTCAGGGCGCACGGTCGCCGGGTACGTCGAAGGCGCGCCTCGTGATTCCGCACCCTGTCTCGTGACCGTCGCAGGCCCCGTGCAGCCGCTGTCGCAGCCGCCCCCCGCCGAGCATCAGCCGATCGGCGACGAGGATCACCTCGGTCCCTAGTCGCGGCCGGTAGAGCTCGGCGCGCGCGTGGTCGAGCAACTGCTCGACGGGCGAGCCGTCGACGAGCCGGGCCCGGAGCCGCAGGTCGACGCCCGGGCTGCCCTCGATCGACACGAGCAGCGCCATGAGGTGCACGGTCTCGCCGTCGTGCTCGAAGTACTCGGGGCCGGTGCGCACCATCGGCGGAGTGAACGCCGCGGGCGGGCGCGCGGACGGCTCCTCCTCGATCCACACGGCGTGCACGCTCAGGCGCGGCGGCGCGACCGGGCTCGAGACGAAGCGGCCGCGGACGCGAACCTGGCGATTGGCGCGTGAGTAGAGCGCGCGCGGGAGCGGCTCGACCAGCGCCGGCTGAGCGCCGTCCCGGAGCGTGATCCAGACGCGCTCACCGTGGGCGTATAGGGGCATCGGGTGGAACTCGAGCAGCCCGGCGAGCTCCATCTCGGGGCTCGTCTCGGCCGTGCGCGGGAGCGCAGCGGAGGTCTCCCAGCGCCCCGCAGGCGCGGGCCGAGGGGCCTCGCGGCTCGCGGCGTCGGACGGGTCGCTCGGCGCGCAGGCGGCGAGGCCCGCGAGCGCGAGCGCGAGCCGCCGCGCGCGGCTCGAAGCGCCTGTCTTGATGGCCATCTCACAGTCGAGACCGCCGCCGGCCCGCGAAGTTCCCTCAGCGCGGCGCGCTCGAGCGCGCGCAGCGAAACCCGAGGAAGTTGATCCGGCTGTGGGGCGTGATCCCGTAGCGGTAGGACGCGCGCGTGGCGAATTCGTCGTCGTAGAAGCTGCCGCCCCGGACCACGCGCACGCGCCCGCCCGAGGGCCCCTGGGGATCGCGTCGGCGCGCGCGCGCGTAGTAGCGCTCCCCGTACCAGTCCTCGGTCCACTCCCACACGTTGCCGGCCATGTCGAGCGCGCCGTAGGGGCTCGCGCCGAAGGGGTGCCCGCCGACCGGCTCCGGGAGACCTGTACAATCGAACACGTTCGCCTCGACGCAGCTCGGCGCCCAGTCGCCCCACGGGTAGCGGCGCCGGTCGATGCCGCGCGCCGCCTTCTCCCACTCCGCCTCCGACGGCAGGCGCTTGCGCTGCGCCCGGCAGTAGCCGCGGGCCTCGGCCCACGACACGCAGGTCACCGGCAGCGGGCCCTGGAGGTACGCCGGATCGAGCGGCGCGCCGCGGCGGAACGCGCCGCCGTCATAGACCGCGCACGCGCCCAGCTGGATCGGCCCGCAGCGCCCCTGATCCACGCAGTCGGCGTAGTCGTTGAGCGTGACCTCCAGGCGATCGATCCAGAACTCGCGCAGCGTGATCACGCGGGCCGGCGTCTCGTCGTCCTCGCAGTCCTCATCGACGTCGGCGTCGCAGCCCCGCGTGAAGGGTCCCGCGGGGATCCGGATCATGCCCGCGACGAGGTTGCCGCGCGACGGCGCGGCGTCGGGGGCGTCGACGGGCTGGGGCTCGCCGTCTCGCGGCGTCGGCGACGCGGTCGCGGACGGCGGCTCCGCGCGCGCGCGCGGCGCGCGGCGTCGGCGGGGCTCGTCGCCGGCGGGCCGCAGGCGAGCGCGCTCGCCACCGCGAGCGCGCCGAGCGGTCGCGGGCGAGTCCAGGAGCGAGCGGGCGCGGGCGACATGTCTCGAGGTCCAGGATACGATCAGCGGCCGCGCAGCCAGCTGTGGAGCCCGCTGTACAACACCAGCAGCGCCATCGCGACGAGCACCCAGTCGACCCAGGGGCCTCGCCCGCGCCCGCGAGCGCGCGCGGCACGAACCAACGCAGCAGCACGGCGCCGAGCACCACGCCAGCGGCGCTGAGCATCCAGTCGACGCGGCGCCGGCTCGCGGCGCCGGCGCGCGCGAGCTCGGCGGCGCCGAGCAGCCTGAGCGCGCGCGAGAGCGCCGCGACCCCGAGCAGCAGCCCCGCCGCGACGATGACGAGGTCGACGAGCCCCCCGGTGATCACGAGCCCCGCGCCGAAGGTGAGCTCGGCGCTCGCCAGCAGCAGCGAGAACACCAGCGCGAAGCCGCTGACGATCGACGCGCCGATCTGGTTGACGCGCTCGAGCGTCTCGGTCGCCGAGGCGAGCGCCCGCTCCCCCGGGCTCGGGGGCGGGGCCTCCGGATCGATCAGCGCGACGAGCTCGCGCGACTCGACCTGCTTCAGGACGGCGTCGAAGTTGTGCATCCAGCGGTTGAGCGCCCAGCGGCGCCCCGCGGCGCGCGGCAGCAGCAGCACGTGGGCGGCGCGCTCGGGCGCCAGGGTGCGCTCGTGCACCACGCTCGCGCCCTCCTGGTAGCTGGCGACGAGCAGCGCGACGCGGACGTCGTCCCAGCGCAGCGTCTGCCAGCGCAGCGCGCTCCGCAGCGAGCGACGCCGCAGCGCCTCGTCGTCGACCACCACGCGCAGCACCAGGAGCTCGAGCGCGACCGCGGCGGCGACGGCGGCGAGCCCGAGCACGGCGGCGCAGCCGATCCACGAGGTCGCCGGATCGCGGACGGCCCAGGCCGCGAGCGCCCCGAACGTCGCCGCGAACCCCAGCGCGACCAGCCGCGCTGGCCAACCCCAGCAGAGGACGACGCCGCGATTCACCCGAGAGAATGTACCAGCGCCGCCCCGGCGATTCTCTGGCCCGCGGAACTCCGTTACCATGCGCGGCGTGACGCGCTCGCATACGCCATTAACCTCGCTTCTGCTCCCCGCCGCCTCCGCCGCGCTCGTGCTCGCGTGTTCAGGTTCGAACCCTGACACCGGCAGCGACAGCGACGCCGCGACCAGCAGCGACAGCGCCGAGTCGTCGGGTCCGGGCACCACCGCCGGCGGCGAGAGCGAGAGCGAGAGCGAGGGCGGCAGCGAGACCGGGATGACCGGCGAGCCCCCCGAACTCGACGCGTTCGGCTTCGCGCTCGGCTGCTACTCGCTGCGCGACGGCGACACCTGGCTGCGCAAGACCGCGTCCGGCGAGCAATTCGAGTTCGCGGGGACCGGCCCGGACGACGCGGCGCGCTTCTTCCTCAAGCCCGCCGATCTCGGCACGTACCTCCTCTATGACGAGGAGGGCGCCTACCTCGTCGGCGAGGACGGCCCGCTGCTGCGGCAGGAGACGCTGCAGTCCGACCTCCTGCTGGTCGACGACACCTACGTCTCCGGGGCCGAGTGGTCACCGGAGACCTCGGTCAACGACTGGTCCAAGTACCAGCTGCGCAACCGCCGGAACGATCTGCTGCTCGGCGCGACGGCGCTGACCGACGCGGAGAACGCCGCCGCCGTCACCTTCGAGCCGGCCACGGGCTGCGAGGAGCACCCCGAGCTCACCCTCGACGCGACCGGCGAGATCACCAAGACCACCTTCGAAAACGGCGACCTCTACGGCATCGTCGACACCCACTCGCACATGATGTCGAACTTCGGCTTCGGCGGCGGCGGGATCTTCCACGGCGGGCCGTTCCACCGCCTCGGGGTCGAGCACGCGCTGCCCAGCTGTGAGCAGTTCCACGGCGAGATGGGGCGCAAGGACTTCTTCGGCTTCGCGTTCGACACCTCGGGCGCCGACGGCCTCGACATCACGACCATCCTCCCGGACCTCATCGCCGGCGAGCTGATGCAGGACAACCACATCACCGACGGCTACCCGGAGTTCACCGAGTGGCCTGACGCGCACCGGCGCTCGACGCACCAGGCGCAGTACTACCGCTGGCTGCAGCGCGCCTACCTCAGCGGGCTGCGCCTGGTCGTGCAGCACGCGACGACGAACTCGGTGATGTGCCACTTCAACGTCGGCGAGGGCTACCAGAAGGTCCGCTACTCCTGCGACGACATGGTCGCGGTCGATCGCTCGATCGAGGAGGTCTACGCGCTCGAGCGCTACATCGACGCCCACGCCGGCGGCCCCGGCAAGGGCTGGTTCCGGATCGTGTTCTCGCCGGCCGAGGCCCGCGAGGTCATCGCGGACGGCAAGCTCGCGGTCATCCTCGGCATCGAGACCGCCAACCTGTTCAGCTGCACGATCACGCCGCGCGAGGGCGACCCCGTGTGCGACGAGGCCTACGTCACGCAGCAGCTCGACCAGTACTACGACCTCGGCGTGCGCGCGATCTTCCCGGTCCACAAGTACGACAACATGTTCACCCCGGGCGACGGCGACCGGGCGTTCATCGAGCTCGGGAACTTCCTGCACACCTCGCACTGGTCGAACTTCACCGATCAGGGCTGCCCCGACGTGAGCTCGACCTTCGACAAGGGCAAGGTGTTCTTCGGCGGCCTCAACATGCCGCGCGACCAGTTCCTCTCGCCGGCGCCGCTCGACCTCAGCGCGTTCCCCGACGCGCCGCTGATGACCGCCTTCCAGTTCGCCGACGAGCTCACCTCGTCCGCGCTCGAGGGCGACTGGTGCCAGAAAGCCACGATGACGCCGCTCGGCGAGACGCTGATGCACGAGCTGATGGCGCGCGGGATGATCATCGAGGTCGACCACCTCCCGCGGCGCTCGTACGTGCGCGCCTACGAGCTGCTCGTCGAGGCCGACTACCCGGCGGCCGGGACCCACGGGCAGAACAACAACGGCCTGATCTACAAGCTCGGCGGCGTGTCCAAGACCAACCTCGGCCGCTGTCGCGATCCGGAGAACCCCGGCGCGGTGTTCGACAGCCTCAAGGGCCGCGTCGCGCTGATCGAGCAGAACGGCGGGTACCCGGCCGAGGGCTTCGGCTTCGACCTCAACGGCTTCGCCGGCGCACGCGGCCCCCGCTTCGGCGACGGCGCCTGCGCGGCGCCCCAGGACGATCCGATCACGTACCCCTTCACCTCGCTCGCGGGCGACGTCGAGTTCACGCAGCCCTGGGTCGGCAACCGCGAGATCGACTTCAACACCGAGGGCTTCGTGCACATCGGCATGCTCCCCGAGCTGCTGCAGGACGCCCGCGGCGACGCGGACTCCGACGCCGACTTTGACCCGCTGCTGCACTCCGCCGAGGGCTACATCCGCATGTGGGAGCGGGCCGAGTCGCGCGGCGCGGCGCTGTCGGCCAAGACTCGGTGAGGGTGACGTAGGCGGTGGCGAAGCGGGCGCGCAACAAGGCCTACGTCGTCTGGGTCGGTCGGCGCCCCGGCGTGTACCACTCCTGGGCCGAGTGCGAGCTCCAGGTCAAGGGCTTCGACGGCGCGCGCTTCAAGGGCTTCCCGGACGCGACCGAGGCCGCGCGCGCGCTCGAGGAGGGCCCCGCGGCCTACTGGGGCGCCGGCGAGCGCCCGCGTCGCCCCGCAGCCCCGCGCGCGCCCGACGAGCGACCGACCAAGGGCCTGTGCGTCGACGCGGCCTGCAACGGCGCGGGCGGGGACGTCGAGTACCGCGGCGTCCTGCTGCCCGGGGCCGCGCAAGTCTTCCACGCCGGGCCGTTCCCCCGCGGGACCAACAACATCGGCGAGTTCCTCGCGCTCGTGCACGGGCTGGCCTACCTGCGTCAGCGCGGCGAGACCCTTCCTGTCTATTCAGACAGCCGCGTCGCGATCGGCTGGGTCACGCGCAAACAGAGCCGCTCCGGCTGGATCGCCGACGGCTCCGCAGGCGCCGAGCTGCAGGCGCTCGTGCGCCGCGCAGAGACCTGGCTGCAGGGACATGACCACGGGATCGAGATCCGAAAGTGGGAGACGGCGGACTGGGGCGAGATCCCGGCGGACTTCGGGCGCAAGTAGGCGCGGGCGCCCTATCTTCTTGTTGTTATTCGGTTTTTTTGCGGGGTCGCGTATACGACGCTCACTCCTCGAAGACGAGTGCGACGGCGACGAGGCCACAGGCGTCGACCTCGAGCTCGGTCAGGGCAAGGATGCGTTGCGCTCGCCGCTCTAGAATTATCGCTACGAACGGCGCGGTCTACGGCGCACGGTTGGAGAATATGAAGCTTCCATGATTGGGCCGCAACGCGGCCGCGAACTGGCCGATGGGACTCACGAGGCCAGCATCCTTGAATCATCGACACGCACGTGCGCGAGACCGCGCAAGCCTCTATCCTCCCGATCATGCTGCGGCGTACCACGCTCTCACTGACGCTCACGGGCGCGATGCTCCTGACCCCGAGCTACGCGACCGCGAGCGCGGACGCGGGTCCGATGTCCGAGGGACGCCCGCAGAGAATCGGCGGCGCTGTCGCCATGGGGCTCGGCGCGGCCCTGATGATCCCCATGGGTTTGGGGATCACCGAGTACGATCAAGCCACCGCGGAGATGAAGCGATTCAACACGCGCGCGGTCGCGGCGGATCGGCGCTTCACGCCCGAGGAATTCTCCGCCGTCGAGGACGCCTACGACCGGAGCCATCGCATGCAGGCGCTGGCGATCAGCACCGGTGTCGTCGGCGGCGTGTTGGCGCTCGGCGGCCTCGCGCTCTACCTCGTCGGCGTCCGGCGGACGCCAGACGGCGCGATCGCTGCCCGACGGGTGCGAGCGTCCCCCACCTTCACGGCCAAGCTGGTCGGTTTTTCCATTTCGGCGCGATTTTAGCGAAGATGGCTCCGCCACCCATGAAACCTTGGAGCTTCGACGTCACGCTCGGCGTCGCCGCATCCGTCGCGCTCGCAAGCGGCTGCCGAGCCGAAGCGGCCTGGCAGGAGGCGCTCGAGATCTCGGTGACGTGGGAGTCCGAGAGCGAGAGCATGAGCGACGCGAGTTCGGGGAGCGAGAGCGACACCGAGACCACATCGTCGACGGAGGGGGAGACGACGACGACGGGTGGCCCGGGCGGAACGATGTCCGAGAGCGAATCAGACGCGACGACCGCGACGACCTCCACGACCACGAGTGACCCGACGAACACGAGCGAGCCGGCGGACTGCGGCGACGGGGACGTCCAGCCTGGCGAGCAGTGCGACGACGGCAACGACGACAACAACGACGAGTGCACCAACCAGTGCAAGCACTGGATGTGCGGCGACGGCTACGTCGGCCCCACCGAGGAGTGCGACGACGGCAACAAAAATGACGACGATGGCTGCAACACCGCCTGCGCCCGGGACCGCGTTGTGTTCGTGACGAGCAAGGCCTACCCGGGCAATCTCAGCGGCATCTCCGGAGCGACCAGCGCGTGCGTGGCGGCGGCCTCGAGCGGCGGGCTCGAGAACCCCAGCTCGTACCTTCCGTGGCTCAGCGACAGCGAGATGTCGCCCAGCGGCTTCTTCTTTCACTCCGAGGGGCGCTATGTGCTCCCGGACATGATCACCGTCGTCGCCGACGACTGGAACGATCTCGCCGACGGCGAGCTGCACAACCCGATTGACATGACGGAATATGCCGTGCTGCTCGACGGGGGGCCCGTATGGAGCAACACGCTGCCCTGGGGCGATCGCTACACCGAATCGGAGCACTGCGAAGGCTGGACGGTGAACGGCGCGGAGCCAGGGCGGCGAGGATACAGCCTGGCTACCGACGAGATCTGGACCGCGATTGAAGCCCCCAATCCATGCAGCAGCTACGCGCATCTGTACTGCTTTGAGCAGGAGTGAAGCTGAACGTCATGGATTCTCTGCACCCCACCGCGCGCCCTGCTTCGAACCGTAGTCGAGGGGCGGGCACGTAGGCGCCGTCGGCTAGGGCGCGCGGACCATCATCTGGAATCCGACCTTCCATGTCTCGAGTGTTTTCCCCTCGCAGACTCGTCGCGCTCGGCGTGTTCGGGTTGCTCGCGTTGGCGCTGATCGTCTTCTTGTGGGTCCGTGGTGGCGGCCATTCCGACACGCAAGAGATCACGAGCGGGCGTCATCGGCCCGGCGATCGTCGAGTCCGTGAGGTGGCGGTTCAGCCCGACGTGAGCTCGGCGCGCGTCACGGGCGACGTGCATCTCGGGGCGAGCGGGGAGCCTGGGACCGCGCGAGTGTGCGCGACCCCGCGAACTCCCTCGGGTCCGCTGCTCACGCGGAGCACCTGTACGACGCTCGGGGCGAACGGCTACACGCTCCAGCTCCGCCCAGGCGTCTATCGAATCTCCGCGAGTGCTCCAGGGCACCTCCCTGCCGCCCGTGACGTGACGCTCGCCGCGGATGACCTCGAGGTCAACTTGGCGCTCGTGAGCGGCGGCGTGGCGATCCGGGGGCGGGTGCTCGATTTGGCGGGTGGAGTGATCGACGGCGCGTTTGTCCGCGCGGGTGAGGGCTTCGCGGTCTCGGACGAGGCGGGGCGATTTGAGCTATGGACACGCGCGGGCGAGACTACGGTGACCGCCTGGAGCCCGGGGTACGTACCGGCCAGGACGACGCAGTGGGCGCCGGTTGACGCCCTGGAGCTTCACCTGTTGATGGCGTCCTCGATCTCCGGGCGCGTGCGTGGGCTCGACGGCGCGCCGGCGGCCGGGGTCGAGGTCTCGGTGCTCGACGGTGCGGTTGCGAATACGGACGATCGCGGGGAGTTTCGGCTCACGCCGCTGCCTCCGGGGCGCTACTCGGTGGTGGCGCGCGCGGACGGGGCGCGCGGGCGCGCGGAGCACTCGGTGCTGCTCGGGCTCGGCGAGCACGCGGGCGGCGTTGAGATCCGGCTGCGCGCGGCGACGCGGCTCCGCGCCGTAATCGTGGACGAGGAGGACCATCCTCTCTGTTTGTCAGGACAGGTACAGCTCAGCCCCTCCGCGCCAGGCATCGACGATCTCGAGTCCGGGATCTCGCTCGTGAGCGAGGCTGAGTTTCTCGTCGCGCCGCCGGGGCAGTACTACGCGCACGTCCGCTGCGACGAGCCGAGCGTCGCGTTCTCCGTCCCGGGAGTCGAGGTCGAGCGCGAGTCGCAGACGCTGCGGTGGTCGGCGCCATCGGGCGCGGGCGTGCGTGGGTGCGTCGTGCGCGATGGGGAGCGGCTGGCGGGCGCGGGAGTGACCCTCGATGGAGTCGAGGAGGATCCGCCTGTGCATCGCGTCGCGCGGCTCGACGCGGGTGGTTGTTTCGCCTTCACGCGGGTTCCTCCCGGGCGTTATCGCGTCGGGCCCGATCCCTACGGAGAGCAGACCGCGACGATCCTCGACCGGCGCTTTGCGCTCGAGCGCCGCGATGTCGAGCTGACGCTCGAGCTGGCCGACACGGCGACGCTTTGGGGCGGCATGGTCGACCAGGACGGCGCGCCGCTCGTGGGCTACACGATCGTGGTTGAGCTGCGGGGAGCGCGACGGGCGAAGCTCGAGCGGGTGACGACCGCCGGCGGGGAGTTCCGCTTCGACGTCGTGCCGACGGGAGCGCTGCAGGTCGCGGTGCGCGACCGCGACGGACGGGATGTCGCGCTCGCGGGCGCGTTCGCGGGCGCTCCGGCGCTCACGATCGGTGACGGCGAGGCGCGAGCGCTGAACCTCTCGCTCGCTCGCGGCGTGGGGCGCATCTCAGGGAGCGTGCGTGACTCCGGCGGCGCGGAACTCTCGGACGTCTTCGTGACCGCGGTGCGCGAGGATGAGGAGCGCGGGCTGATGAGCGGGAGCGACAGCAACCTGCTCGGCGTCGCGGGCGGGCGCACGGTGCTGTGCGACGTCGACGGGAGCTTCGCGCTCGAGAACCTGAGCGAAGGGACCTATAGGGTCCTCGCCTTCGAACGCGGCGGGCGAGAGGTCTCGCGCGCGGGCGTGGCCATCGGGAGCTCGGTGGAGCTCGTTCTCGAGGATGAGGCGAGCGTGCGCGGGAGCGTCACGCTCCCCGGTGGAGACGCGCCGGAGCGCTTCGAGCTTATCGCGCGCGCGTCGTCGGGGGTCGGCGTCTCCGAGGTGTTCGAGGGCACCGAGGGGCGCTGGTTCCTCGAGGGGCTCAACGAGGGCAAATACGAGGTCTCGGCGACTGCGGACGGAGGCTTCGCCGCGCTCGCGCGCGTCGCGACGGAGGCCGGGGAGGTCACGACCCTCGAGCTGGAGCTCGCCGCGCCCGCGACGATCTCAGGGCGGCTCGTGGACGCGTCCACCGGGAAGCCGGTCGCTGGGGTCAAGGTGTGGGCCGGGTCTTCGCTCGTTCTCTCGGACGAACAGGGCGCGTTTCGCCTCGAGGAGGTACCTGTCACGGAGATGAGCCTGTTCGCGTGGAACGGCCACGGGGCGGAGCACAGGCTGGCGCGCCGTCGGCTGACGCTGGCGTCCGGGGAATACGTAGAGCTCGGGGTGATCGAGCTGTCGCGTGTGGGGGCTCGTTGAAACTCGTGCCTCGGAGAGGTGTGGGCTGCGGCTCATTCGCGTCTTCCGGTGCACGTGAAGTTCATGCTGTCAGCACGCGCTCGCGCGAGTTTGGTCCCGATGCTCTGGAGACTCAGCGCCGCGTTGTTGGTGCCGACGTTGAACCTGGCCCTGCGCAGCCGGTTGACCAGTGTTCGTAACCGTTCACGGGTAGCGACACCGAGTAGCGCGGCGTGATCACCAAAAACTCGACGTAGAGGCGTAGAGATGCTCGAATTCGAGCGTGCCGACGAAGGACGACAAGGACCGAAGGATCGCGGAGCTCGAGCGCGAGAACGCGGAGCTTCGGGCTCGTGTCGCCGAGTTGGAGAAGCAAGTGCGTGACCTGCTGGCGCAGCTTGGGCGCAACTCGCTGAACTCGTCGCTGCCGCCGTCGCGGGACAACGTGGAGGCGAGGAAGCAGCGCAAGAAGAAGGCGAAGGGGAGGCGCAAGCGAGGCGGTCAGAAGGGCCACAAGCGAGCGACTCGAGAGCTGCTCCCTCCCGACGAGGTCGTCGACCACGTACCGGAGAACTGCCACCGCTGCGCGGCCGACTTGGGGGGCGAGGACAAGGATCCCGAGCGTCATCAGGTTATCGACCTCCCGCCGCTCAAGGGGCACGTGACCGAGCACCGGTATCACACCCTTGGCTGCACGCGGTGCGGAGCGAAGACCTCCGCGTGCCGGGGCGACGAGTACAAGCACGGCGGGTTCGGTCCTCGGCTGTCCGCGCTGGTCTGCTTGCTGACGGGCTCGTACCGGATGTCGAAGCGCAACGTGAAGGAGCTGCTCAGCGACGTGCTGGGTATCAACATCGCGCTCGGGACCGTGAGCAAGATCGAGGCGCGGGCGACGGACGCGCTCGCGGTGGCGCACCGCGAGGCGCTGGCGCACATCCGCTCGGCACCCTACGTCAACATGGACGAGACGGGGTGGGTCGAGCGAAACGCGAAAGCGTGGCTCTGGGTCGCCAGCACGTCCCAGGTCGCGTACTACGCGATCAAGTCCGACCGAAGCAGCGAGGTCGTCATCGACATCTTGGGCGAGGACTTCACCGGCATCGTCGGTAATGACCGCGCCCGCGCCTATCTCGCGCTAGAGCCGGTACAGCGTCAGGTCTGCTGGTTCCACCTGGGCCGGAATTTTCAGTCCAAGATCGAGCTCGGTGGCGAGGCCGCGCGCTTCGGTGAGCAGATGCGGGCGTTCGAGCGCCGGCTCTTCAAGGCTCATCATCTCTGGCGTGCAGACGACATCACGCACGAGTCGTTTCAGCGCCGGATGAAGATGCTCCGCGGTGAGGTCCTTACTGCCCTCTACGCGTGGCAGGACCACGACGTCGACGGCGTCGGCGGCATGTGCCGCAACCTCCTCGGGCTCGAGCCGGCGATGTGGACCTTCGTCAAGCACCCCAACGTCGAGCCCACCAACAACGTCGCCGAGCAGGACATGCGCCACCCCGTTATCTGGCGCCGTTCGTCCTTCGGGACAGATAGACCCCGCGGGAGCCGCTTCGTCGAACGCGTCCTCACCGTCCGACAGTCGCTCAAGAAGCAAGGCCGCCGGGTCTTCGATTTCTTCGCCGAGTTCCTCTCGGCCGTCCGCGAGGGAGTCTCTCCTCCATCATTGCTCCCTGCTACGTAGTCACGTGGCGTGAACGGTTACCAGTGTTCTGTTTGTTTCGCCCGACACGCGACATGGGTTTCAGAGCCTGACATGACGCAGCGATGTAGCCGAGCAGGAGCGGGCGCGCGTTCGGAAAATCTCTCGCGGGCGATGAGGGCCGCGTGATGAAGACCTCATCGAAGCTCGCGCGCATCCTCGGGACGACCCCGGCGCGGACGAGCGAGGATTTTCCGGAACCGGAGGCGCCGACGACGAAGAACATCCGCGGCTTTCTCGATCGCGCGAGCCCCTTGAGCTTGCGTACAGCGTCGTCATTCTCGGTCTCGCGCCCGGACGCTCGACACAAATCCCCGGAGACCCGCCAATCACCCGCAGCACGCGGTTTCGTCACTGTATCGCGGCTCGGACATGATCGCGCTCGACTTCCAGTCTCCGCACGACTCCGTCTCGGAGATGTAGCCACCTTTCATGTCGGTGTTACTCCAGACATCAAAGCCAACGCGAATATCACCTTCAAATTGCGTATGGTTAATCGGCACCTCCGGTCCTGACAGCGTGAGGCTCGACCAATCGTCGGCGACGAGAAACCGGAGCGGAGCACATACCCGGTCGCGGATGGAACAAAACGTGAGGCGACTGTCTGCCCTTTCGCGCTCAGCCAAGTTCAGGTGACGGACAACCAGAAGCCACGACAAGCGCAAGCGAGGTACATGCAAATCGGAGACGCAAGATGAAGGAATTGCAGTCCATGACGTTCTCGCTCGATGACAACGATTACTCTTGCTCGAGACAGTACAGGTGCGACGAGCCGCTGCATGCCTTCGGCTCGCCGAGCGACGACCAAGTACCATCCGTCGAGAGGCTGTAACCGAATAACCCGGGCTCTACGCCATTGACCGTCCAATCATCGCAGTGCTCCGTCTCGGAATCCCTGCTGCCCCAAGGTAGCGTATTGCTCCAGACGACTCGCCCACCGAGAAGCTCGCCATATTCGGTCATATCGATCGGACTCTGGAGATCCCCGTCGGTGAGGTCGCTCCAGTCGTCCGCGACGACGGTGCTCTTGTCAACCAGCACGTAGCGCCCATTTGACTGAAAGAACGTCTCGATCGGTGAGGAGTCGCTGTCGCTCAACCACGGACGGAACGAGTTCTCGTGCTCGAGGCCGGCCGTCGCCGCCGCGCTAACACAGGCACTCGTCGCCCCGGAGAGACCGCTCAGATTCCCGGAGTAGGCCTTGCTCGTGACGAAGACGACGCGATCGCGGGCGCAGGCGGTGTTGCAGCCATCATCGTCGTTTTTATTGCCGTCGTCACACTCCTCGTTGGGTCCCACGTAGCCGTCGCCGCACATCGGGAGCTGGCAGGCGTTGGTGCACCCGTCGTTGTTGTCGTCGTTGCCGTCGTCGCACTGCTCGCCAGGCTGGACGTCCCCGTCGCCGCAGTCCGCCGGCTCGCTCGTGTTCGTCGGGTCACTCGTGGTCGTGGAGGTCGTCGCGGTCGTCGCGTCTGATTCGCTCTCGGACATCGTTCCGCCCGGGCCACCCGTCGTAGTCGTCTCCCCCTCCGTCGACGATGTGGTCTCGGTGTCGCTCTCGCTCCCCGAACTCGCGTCGCTCATGCTCTCGCTCTCGGACTCCCACGTCACCGAGATCTCGAGCGCCTCCTGCCAGGCCGCTTCGGCTCGGCAGCCGCTTGCGAGCGCGACGGATGCGGCGAAGCCGAGCGTGACGTTGAAGCTCCAAGGTTTCATGGGTGCCGGAGCCATCTTCGCTAAAATCGCGCCGAGATGGAAAACCCGACCAGCTTGGCCGTGAAGGTGGGGGACGCTCGCACCTGTCGGGCAGCCATCGCGCGGTCGGGCGTCCGTCGGACGCCGACGAGGTAGAGCGCGAGGCCGCCGACCGCCAACACGCCGCCTGCGACGCCTGTGCTGATCGCCAGCGCCTGCATGCGATGGCTCCGTTCGTAGGCGTCCTCGACGGCGGAGAATTCCTCGGGCGTGAAGCGCCGATCCGCCGCGACCGCGCGCGTGTTGAATCGCTTCATCTCCGCGGTGGCTTGATCGTACTCGGTGATCTCCAAACCCATGGGGATCATCAGGGCCGCGCCGAGCCCCATGGCGACAGCGCCGCCGATTCTCTGCGGGCGTCCCTCGGACATCGGACCCGCGTCCGCGCTCGCGGTCGCGTAGCTCGGGGTCAGGAGCATCGCGCCCGTGAGCGTCAGTGAGAGCGTGGTACGCCGCAGCATGATCGGGAGGATAGAGGCTTGCGCGGTCTCGCGCACGTGCGTGTCGATGATTCAAGGATGCTGGCCTCGTGAGTCCCATCGGCCAGTTCGCGGCCGGGTTGCGGCCAAAAAATGAAAACTCCTCGTTCACCGTGGGCGTAGCGAGCGTCCATGTCTCGCGGGATCAACGCGAGCTGCAACGCCGCAGTACTTCGGCCGACAAGCGACAAGAGGCTCCAACACGGAAAATGCCCATCGCTCCATCCGCTTCGCGTCGCGCGGTCGCTGGCTACATCGCCACGGTGTTCGCGCTGCTTCTCCACATGCTCCGCTCCGCGCGTTTCGCAGGTTGGCGCCGCGTTCGTAGCGCAGCGCTCGCGCTCGCAGTCCTGGCGGCCGCGGGCTGCGACGGGTGCCACACCCAGACTTCTCCTGGCCCGCTTCGGCCGGACGAGAACACGCGCTTCTATGTCAGCGATCGACTCGGCTCGACCGCGTTGGTCCTCGACCAAAGCGGCACCGTGATCGCCCGCGACGCGGCGTCGCCCTTTGGCGACCCATGGATCGCGTGGCGTCAGGAAACTAAGCATCCGACCTATCGCTACACGGGAAACGAAGACGTCCCGGTCG
The DNA here is from genome assembly GCA_020633295.1 of Myxococcales bacterium. GTDB lineage: Bacteria > Myxococcota_A > Polyangia > Nannocystales > Nannocystaceae > JACKDW01. The sequence goes on from JACKDW010000041.1 coordinate 16,924, forward strand.
CGCGCAGCGTGACGATCGGTGTCCGCGAGTACCTGCCGGAGCTGGGCCGCTGGGTAAGTCCCGACCCTCTGTATCTCGGCAACGCCGAGGCGCGGCTGGAGCGACCCGGCGAGCGCAACCTCTATCGCTACTCCGCGAACGACCCAATCAACAACGTTGACCCAACCGGCACGTCGGTCTGGACGAAGCTGGCGAAAGTCGGTGGCAAGCTGGCGAAGGGAGCGTCCGCCGTCGAGGCGTTCGCGGGGACCGTGGAAGACGTGGGGACGCTCGTCTCGCCGGACTCGTCGGCCGGGGCTCGCGTCCTCGCCGGTCTGTCACTCGCCTCCGAGGTGCTCCCAGTCAGCGGGCGCGATATCTTCGAGGCCGGCTCGTGGGGCTTGAAGGCGATCGGCGCGGCGCCGGTCCGGAAGGCGCTACCATCCCCGCGAACTTCACTCCCTGACCAGTACTGGATCAAGAAGAAGACCCCGAGTCAGACTACGCCGTCCGTGACCGTCGCTCAGACAAGTCCAGGGCGTGGGCACGTCGTCGGCAATAACATCCACGTGACGAACCCGGCCAAGCCAAGCTCACGTGGTGGTACCTACGAGACCACCGCCCACTACGATCCATACGGGCGCTTGATCGGCCGAACGGACGAGACCACCCACAACATGCCGCGGGCGCACGCGAACCCACACCACCATCGGTACGATCCCGCGACGGGGGCGTCGATCAACCGTCCAGGGCCGCACCCAAAGGGGACCGCGAAGGGCGTCTGGCCCGGACGACACCCGTCGCATCCAACGCACTCGGAGTAGCCATGTTTCGCAACCTCGACGACCTCAGCATCGCCATTCCTGACTTCGAGTGGTTCCACCTCGAGGAGGTCCGCAAGCTCACGCTCGAGTTCGGGCCCGAGGTCGATCGCGTCGGCGCTCCGCTGCTGACGGTCACCATCGAGGTGGCCTGCTCAACGCCGACCGTGACATCGATCGTCGTCGTCGCGCTCGAAGGCGTCCGCCAGCTCACCGTGCCCGAGCTCGGCGGGCGCGTACTCGACTTGTCGGAGGTCGAGTTCACGTCGGTCGAAGACCGCGGACTCGAGGATCTCCGCTACATGCTCAACGACCCCGGCTCCGGGCTCTCCTGCTATTTCTCCGGCGGTGAGGTCCGCGTGCTCTCACCGCGGGAGTGATCGAGAACCCGGGGACACCCGCGAGCCGGAGGCCCTCGTCAGGTACCGAACAGCGCGTCGAGCTGGCCGAGCTTCAGGGTCCAAAGCTTAGGGTTGTTCTGCTCGAGCAATTCCAGCTCACCGGCGACCCAATTGAAGGTCGGGCGAAGCACGTTCTTGTCGACGGACTGCGGCCCGATTGGCGAATGCATGATTGAACGATCGAGGTGTGAGTACCGTTCGGTGCCCCGTTGCGATTGAACGTCGCCGCGAACTCCGTTGAACGTGTCGGCGATGGACGCTCCGCGCCCGTTACTTGGTGCACCACATCGCCTCCGCCGCTTGGTGCCACGAGCAGCCTGCGCCCCGGCAGTCCGCCTCGCTGAAGCACGCGCCGCAGTCCTCCGAGCAGCGCTTCGGGCACGCGTCTCGGTAGCAGGAGATATCCATGATCTCGCAGCCCGCGGTGCACTCGTGGGCCTCCGGCTGCCACGTCTTGCCCTCGTTCAGACAGGCCGTGCACGCGGCGTGCTCTGTCTCCCAGTCCTTGTCGAGCTCGGCGGCGGGGGTCGCGGGGGCCGGGCCTCCGTCGAGCGCGTCGAGCCCGTCGATGGTGCGGGAGCGCGCGCACGTGAGCGACGCGGTGAGCAGCGCGAGCGCGACGAAGGGAGCGCGGTGGACGTGTCGCATCGGGGGCTGCTTTCGAGGGCGAGCCAAGCTTATCAGGCGCCCTCGCTTCGGGGCCCGTCGCCTCAGGCGTGAATTTTCGGCGGCGGTGACGAGCGCGCGCGTCGATGAGCATGACTGATTGGCCATGTATTCGTGCAGGCGATGGCGTGAACCGGGGATGCTCCTGAGCGCCGCGAGGGCGCGTCAGCGGAGGAATCGGTGACGGGAGACCGCGTGTCGCGGGGACCGCCGCCCGCGGCGAACGCCGATTCTTGCGGGGGCGTGACGACGCGCCGCCCGGCGCATAGGATCTCGTCGTGCAGCGACTGTCCGTGACACACCATCTCGTTTCCGCCGTGGTGCTCGTCGGCCTGGGCGTGACGCCGACGCGCGCGCGCGCGGACGGCCCGGCGGGTCGCCCGGCGAACGCGGGCCTCGTCACCCCGGGTCACGGGATCCAGGCGCCGATCTGCGCGGACGGGCCGACGATCGACGGGATTGACGTGTCGGCGTGGCAGGGGGACATCAACTGGGGCGCCGTCGCCAGCAGCGGGATCGAGTTCGCGTTCGTCCGCGTGTCCGACGGGCTGCTGTACTCCGACAGCTACTTCGACGACAACTGGGCGGAGTCGCGCGCGAACGGGATCGCCACGGGCGTGTATCAGTTCTTTCGCCCGAGCCAGGATCCCGTGCAGCAGGCCCAGCTGCTTCTCGACAAGATGGGTCCGCTCGGGCCCGGGGACCTGCCGCCGGCGATCGACGTCGAGACGGGGGAGGGGCTCTCGCAGGCCCAGGTCGCCGCGGCCGTCGGCGCGTGGATCGGGCACGTGGAGGCGGCGCTCGGCGTGAAGCCGGTGGTCTACACGGGCAAGTACATCTGGCAGAGCGCCGTGGGGAGCGACGCGTGGTCGAGCTACCCGCTGTGGCTCGCGCAGTACGACGTAACCTGTCCGGACCCGCCGACGCAGTGGAGTGAGTGGGCGATTCACCAGACGAGCAGTTCGGGCAGCGTGTCGGGGATCGCCGGCAGCGTCGACACCAACGTGTTCAACGGGACGCTCGCGGAGCTGCTCGAGCTCAACCCCGGGATGGCGACCTGCGGCGACAACAGCTGCAGCCCGGGGGAGACGCCCGACAGCTGCCCGGCGGACTGTCCACCGTGCGGCGTGATCCCGCCGACCGGCGCGATCATCGATAACCCCGACGCGTGCTTCGTCGCGCACGGTAACCCGCAGTACTGGTATCCCGAGGCGCAGGGGCAGGGCGGCGACCTGATCTGGACGCACGCGATTGATACGCCGAACCCGGATAACTTCGTCACGTGGGAGCTGTTCTTCGCGAAGCCCGGTCTGTACCGCGTCGAGGTCCACATCGACGCGGTGTTCGGGCTGTCGAAGCTGGCGAGCTACCAGGTCCACTACGACGGGCAGTTCGCGAACGTGCCGGTCGATCAGTCGAGCGTGGACGGGTGGTACACGCTCGGCGACTACACGTTTCGCGAGGGGGGCGCCGGGCAGCGTGTTCAGCTGAACGACAACACGGGGGAGCCCTACAGCGACATGATCCCGATCGCCTTT
>JACKDW010000042.1 GCA_020633295.1 Myxococcales bacterium
CAGGTCGTCGAGGTACTGCTCGATGCGCTCGCAGCCGCGCGCCGAGGCCGAGATGCTGAGCATCGAGATGACGCGCACGTCGGCCGGGCACTGCGCGCCGAGCTCCTCGGTCGCGAAGCGCAGCCACTCGACGAGCGCGCGCACCTGGAGCGCGGGGCTCGTGGTCCCGCGCCCGACGGTCCCCCAGTCGAGCCAGAGCACCTTGCGCGTCCCCTGCCGCGCGGGGAGCTCGGCGAGCTTTCGGTGGACGCCGCGGGCCACGGACTCGCCGGGCTCGAGCTCGAGGATCTCCTCGGCGAGGAGGTCTCGGAGCCGTTCGAACATGTCCTGTCGGTCGCGTGGCAGCGCGAGCCGGTTTCTCACCACGCGCACGTTCGCGGGCCCGAAGTCGTGGATGTGTTGATAGAGGAGGTCGCCGAGGTTGCGCATGCTGTACGCGTCCTCGCCGCAGACGATGAACGACTCGACGAGCCGCGTCGGGTGGCTAGCGAGCAGCCGAATGCTCTCGAGCATCTGCGAGCGCTGCGCGGCGCGGTCCACCCGCAGTCGCGCGCGCCCCGAGAAGTCCTCGCTCGGCGCGACGTCGGTGATCCACTCGCCGTAGCTGGTGTGCGCGCTCATCCAGCCCGCGCGCAGCGTCGACTGCTCGCGCAGGACGTCGTGCAGCGCGTCGACGGGCTCGCGACCTTGCTTGAGCATCATCCAGAGCCACTGGGTGCCGGCCGCGTCGGCCTCGGGACCGGCGTGCGGCATGCCCGGCGTGATCACGCACGGGAGCGCGCTGGTGTCGACGCCGCCGAGGTCGAGCGGCCGCCGCGAGTCGCTGTTGAGGTAGAGCACCCTCGCGCGGCCGCTGAGCTGCTCCAGGAGCGCGGACAGCTCGATGTCCTCGTGCCCGTGACCCGGCAGGTCGAGTCGGATGCACGGAGTGCGCCCGACGGACGACGCGCGCCCGTAGTAGTACACAATCTCTGGCTTGCGGACGCGGAGCAGGCGGACGATCTCGCTCCACGTCCTGGCGAGCTCGACGTGTTGATCGAGCCCCGCGCTGCCCACGAGCGGCCAGGCGCGGACGAGGACGTCCTGGATGTCCTCGTAGTGCGGGATCGGGCTCAGGTTGGCGCCGGTCGAGCGCGGCGCGATCACGAGGATCGTGCACGGGCCGCGCAGGCGAACGCTGCGGCGGGCGCGTCGGCTTCGCCCGAGTTCGAACGACCAGCCGTCATCGGCGTACCATTCGTCCCCCTCGGCCACCAGCGACCATGGGAGCGCCAAGAGCGTCGCGTCGTCCGCGTGGATGCGGCAACGCGCCGCGACGTGGCTCGGGCCGGTGCGCAGCCGTGACGCTCGTCCCCCGCGGTTGAGCAAGGCGCGGAACACGAGCTCGTACCCCGGATCGTCGGGGTCTCCGAACAGGAAGCGCGAGAGGGACTGACCGAGTCGTCGCGCGAGATCACCGTCGGGCCGCGCGAACAGCAGACGCGAGCGCTCGTGGAGCGCCTGGAGTCCACGGGCCTCACGCGCGTGGACGACCCCCGCGCGTTCGGGCGTGGTGTACTCCCATCGCACCCGATCGCCCTCGCGCGTACCGAAGATGTCGAGGCGTGGGCGATCGAGATTCCTGAGCGCGGGGGGGAGGCGCGCCCGCCCAGGGAACGGGTCGAGCCGCGTCGGGAAGGCGCGCTCCTGCGTCGAGGTGCGCCGGGGAGCGCGCGCGGCGATGGGGCGCGCCGTCGTAGTCGCGCGGGGCGGGGCGTTCGCTTCGAGCGCAGGCGACGGGGTAGACGCGTGTCGTCGAGCGTTCCCGCGAACTCTCGAGGTGTTGTCGGTTCGCGGGGGCTCCGGGTCACGCGATGCGAGGTCGTGGTGCTCGGGATCCTGATCGAGCGCTTCACCGACGAAGGTGAACTGATCTGGAGTCGGTCCCCCGTCGCGCGAGAAAAGCTGGGGGATCGCGGCGTCCGGGAGGCCGACGAGAGAGATGGCGTTGCGGCCGAGCTTGAACGCGCTCGCGATCGTCTGCCCGAAGGCGAGCGCGCGGTAGAAGCTCGCGGAGAAGGCCGCCGCGGCGTCGTCGTTGAGCGCGCTCGAGGTGCCCACGACGAAGTCGAGCTCTCGCGCGAGCGCGTCGGCTTGGTGGTGCGTCTCGCAGGCGTTGAGGACGACGCATCGGATCATCGTCGAGAACTGCGCGAGCAGCTCTCGGAGCGCCTCCGGCGGGACCTCGACCGCGCGCTCGTCAACACCGCGCACGAGCAGCCCGCCCGATGATCGTTCGACTTCCCGCCGCCGGAGCAGGCGCGTCGTGAACTCTCGCGTGCCGGGCCGGGCCGCGACGCTGGAGCGCTCGGCGGCCGTGACGTTGTGACCGCTGAAATGGAGGATCTGCGGCTGGTGGCGCAAGATCAGCTCCTGAATGTCAGACGGACGGATCGCCCATTCAGCGATCAGCGCGAATTGGTCGCCGTGATCTGCCTGCTGGAGAGCTTGACGAATGTTGCGCAGCTCGACCTCAATAGCGAGTCGACTCGTGTCGGGAGGGTTCGCGGCGATGAACAGCACGCGGACAGGCTCGGGAGCCGACCCGGCGTAGCGACGTGAGTCGAGGCGCTCGGAGACGTCTCGATGACGCCGGTGATGAAAGCGCCAACCCTTCATCTCTACGCACAGGAGCCTATCATGCGCGGCTCGTGCGTCCGCGCGGTACTTGTCTGTTCACTAGATTCTGTCTCTTTGGTCATGAAATATCTCGTGGCCGGCGCCAATTCGCGCGCGCGAGAGGCCTACTCGCGCGGGCCCACGTCCGCGTAGGCGAAGCCAGGCGCTAGCGCGGTAGCGAGTCGAGTCGGCCGCGCGACGTGCTGGACGCGCATCCACGCGAGCGCAGGTGCGCGATGACGCGGTCCGTCCGCGCCGAGCGTGCTGCCGAGCGCGAGCATGGCGATGTGCTGGTACAACGCCATACCCTGGCGCTCGAGCACGGTGATCGCCGACCGCAGCTGTGCGCGCGCCGAGGCGACGTCGCCGCGAGAATTTTCCAGTCCGGCGCGCAGCAGGCAGGCCCAGGCGGCGGCGTACGGGGCGGAGTCGCGCTCGAGCTCTCTGATCTGCGCGCGCACGTCGTGAAGCAGCGTGCGACGCGTCCACGGCGTACCGACGCTGGAGCGGATGTTCTCTGGCGCGAGCGCGAGCGCGAGCGCGGCGCGCCCGCGCGCGAAGCGGAGCTCGGCGCGCACGAGCTCGAGTCGGAGCAGCATCGCCGACCGGAGGCCGCTCCAGAGCTGCTCCACGATCCGCCACGCGCCGCCCGGATCTCCGTCGTACAGCCGGGTGTTGACGACCGCGAGCAGCTCCGCGTACTGCCAGGTCTGGATCTGCTCGTTGGACCAGGCGATCGCGCCGTCGAGCTGTGACTGCGCCGCGTCGACCCGATCACGCGCGAGGGCCCCCTCGTCGGCGGCGAGCCACGAGAGCACGGTCTCCCCGCTGTGGCAGCTGATCATCGCCGAGACGTCACCGCGTCGTCGCGCGTCCTCCTCCGACTCGACGAGCCGCTCTCGCAGCTCGCCGAGCGATCCGAGCATGGCGAGCGCCGTGTTGACGTACGCCGCGACGGTGACCCGCTCCCAATAGGCGCCGATACACTGGCGCTCAAAGATGTCCTCAGCGATCTTCCCGCAGCGCTGGGCCTCGCGCCACCGCCCAGCGGCGAGCGCGATGACGGACCGCGCGAACGCGAGCCACGCTCGATCGTACGCGTCGCCGGTCTGCTCGGCGAGCAGCTCGACCTCTCGCAGCAGGAGGTTGATGTTCTTGCCGAGGCGGCGGTGATCGAGGAAGGCCTCCATCGCGGCCTCGTAGGCGAGCGCCCGACAGCGGGCGGACGCGTCGTCGTCGTCGAGCGCCCGCAGCAGGTGGCGCGTCCGGAAGTCATCAGCGAGCGAGTAGTTCGTGATCGACAGGCTCGTCGACGCCGCCCAGAGCGCGTCCTGTCGCGCGCGCGCCGCGGGGTCGCGCGCGACAGGACGCGCGCGAAGCCACCTCGCCGAGCGGAAGCGCAGGATGAAGCGCAGGCGCCTGAACATCGCGGAGGTGAGCGCGCGGCGATGCGTCGAGGGGACGCGCACGCCGACGTCGCCGAGCACCTGGCTCATCACGCTCCAGCCCGCGCCGAGCTCCCCGCTCTTGAGGTGCTGCTCGGCGGCTCGCCGCTGTAGCCGGCGCCTCGCGTCGCGGGTCCCGGTCGCGGGCAGGCTCGCGGCCGCCTCGAGGTAACGTCTCGCGGCGTCTCGACCGCGTCCGCGATTCGCGAGGGTGTCGGCGAGGCGCTCGAGCAGTTCGGGTCGATCGGCCGACGTGCCGAGCAGCGCGAGCGCGAGCTCGTAGTGTCTCCCGGCGCGTTCGAACGCGAGGGCCGAGGCGGCGCGCTCGGCCACGAGGATCGCGTAGCGACCCGCGCGTAGCGGCTCGCCGCAGCCTCGCCAGTGGATCATGAGCGCCTCGTGCTCGTCGGGTCGGCGGTGCTCATACGCCTGCGCGAGGCCGCGGTGGCACTCCTGCCGCCGGGCTTGCGTCAACGAGGAGAGCGTCGCCTCGCGCAGGTGCGCGTGGTACATCGTGACGCGCGCGTCGTCCTCACCGGCGCGCCACCGTAGAAGAGACATGTCCCGAAGTTCACCAAAGGAATGTCGCGCGCCTCGGTGAACGCCTGCGGCCGAGATCGCCATCCCGATCTCGAGGTCGTCGGTAGCCAGCGCGACGACCTCCACGATCTGGCGCTGCTCCTGCGAGAGGCCGTGGAGACGCGCCTGCATCAGCCGCCGGAGGTCGAGGGGCACTCGCGCGAGCCGCTCCTGCTCGACCTCGGGGAGCGCCGCGAGGTGCTGCGCGAATTCTCGCGCGACGAACGGATTCCCTCCGCTTTGGTCGACGAGCGCCCGCATCAGCGCGGCGCGCTCGGTCGCGCTTTCGGGCAGCAGCTCGTCGACGAGCTGCTCGACGTCCCCGGCGGAGAGCGGGCCGAGTGGGAGGACCCGCGGCGTCGACTGAAGCACGCGACGTCGCACCTGCACCTCGTCATCCAGTTCGCGCAGGAGACGGACGAATCGGGTGGGGGACGACGACGGCGCGTCAGCCTCCGTCACGCTCGTCACGAGGAGCAGCGGCGTCTCGTGTGCGCAGAGCAGCTCGCGGAGGAGGAGCGCGGAGTCGTCGTCAGCCCACTGAACGTCATCGAGAAAGATCACGGTCGTGTAGCGGCGACCGACGAGCTCGAAGAGCGTCCGCACGGCGGCGAAGCCTCGCTGCTGGAGCGCGATAGGGTCGAGCGGCGCGCTGGGTGCAGTCGTCAACTCCAGCCTCGGGATCGCGCGGAGACCGGGGAACAGGCGCGTGATCGCGAACACGTCGAAGTCAGCGCTGAACAGATCGTCGAGCTCGCGCGCGGGCAAGCGCGTCAGCACCCGCGTGAGCGAGTCGATCACCGCGTCCCACGCGTTGAACGCGACGCGCTCGAGGGGACTGCAGCGACCCCACAGGACGAGCGCGCCGCCCGAGTGATCGCGCTGCTTCACGAAGGTCTGGATGAGCGCGGACTTTCCGATCCCGGACGGGCCTTCGACGCAGACACTGACGACTGCGCGGCGCGTGATGGCCTCGCTGTAGCCCCGCTCGAGCGCAGCGAGCTCTTCTGCCCGCCCGAAGAGCTTCGAACGTCCGGGGGCCCGTCGGGAGACACGACGAGACGCGGCGTCGAGCGCCACGAGCGCGCTCACGGCGTCGCCACGCTCATCTGGATCGGTCGCCAGGAGCTCCATTGCGAGCGCGGAGAGGCGCTCGTCGAGCTGCGGCGCCAACGCTCGCGGATGGGCGGGGCGCGTCGTTCGCTTCGCCTCCAGGATCTCGTCGTGACCGCCGTCGAATGGAAGCTGCCCGGTGAGCGCTTCGTACAGGAGGACGCCGACTGAGTATAAGTCGGCGGCGGGGGTCACCTCGCGGCCATGCGCTTGTTCAGGAGCCATATAGGCGACCGTTCCCGCCACCTCGGCGGTCCTGAGATCAGGGCCGACGTCGGTGCGCTCGGCCGCCAAGCCGAAGTCGAGCAGGACGAGGCGATCGCCCGTCACGAGCACGTTCTCTGGCTTGAGATCGCGATGGACCTTCCCGTAGTCGTGGAGCGCCTGAAGTGCGCCGAGGAGCTGCCGTAGTCCCGACCGGATGCGAGCGAGGACGGCCGGGTCGAGCCCGGGGACGCGGGCAGGTCGCGCCGCGAGCCTCGGCGGGGCGGAGGCGCGCGGATCGAGTGATCCTGAGTCGTCCGTTGACGTGGTGCCTGGCGGATCGAGCCGCGTCGTCACGTCGCCGCGTTCGTCGTGCCTGGTCGCGCCGAGCGGGGCGTGGACCCAGTCGGAGAATCGGCGCGCGCCTTCTAAATACTCCATCGTGAAGAAGCACCGATCTTCCTCAACAAACAGCTCATGAAGACGCAGCAGGTTCGGGTGCGAGAGGCCCGCGCGCACGCGAAATTCGTGGCGGATGCGGACCTCGTCGGCCGGGCTTCGGCGCGCGACGGTCTTGAGCGCGACGACGCGATCGAGCGTGCGGTCGAGCACCTGGTAGACGCGGCTCATCGCGCCCTGCTGCGGCTGGCCGAGCACCTCGAAGCGGCCACCGGCGAAGTGCTGGGCGCTCGCCAGCCCGAGCGACTTGCGCACGAGGTCGAGCCGCAACGTCTCGGCGAAGGAGCGTGACATCACCGGCTCGCTTGACGTTGACCCTGGTGTCGGCGCGGGTCAACGCTCGGGGGACGGGTCCGCGCCATTCGCGATCGCGCAGTCGGCGCGGTGTGTACCTGCGTGGTATCGTTCGAGTGATGCGCTCGGACGTGGAGCTCTTGGACGCGTGGCGTCAGGGAGATCGAAAAGCCGGAGATGAATTCGTTCTTCGATATTTCGACGCGATCAGCCGGTTCTTTCGCAACAAGGTGTGCAGCGACGAGGACGCGACCGATTTGGTCACGCAGACCTTCTTGGCGTGCACCTCCGCGAAGCAGCGATTTCGCGGGGAGTCGAACGCGCGACGGTTCTTGTACGCGATCGCGCACAAGGTGCTGCTGCGCTACATCGAGAAGCGATACAAGCGCAAGCGTGAGGTCGAGGACTTCGCGTCGGTCTGTGTTCAGCAGCTGGCGCCTGCGAGCATGAGCTCGATCGTGATGCACAAGCGCGAGGCGCAAGCGCTGGTTCAGGCGCTGCGCGAGATCCCCGTAACGGACCAGATCGTGCTCGAGCTGATGTACTTCGACGGGCTCAGCGGCCGGGAGATTAGCGAGCGGCTTAATCTGTCCGAAGGGACCGTTCGTGGTCGAATCTCGCGCGGGAAGGATCGGCTGCAGCGCAGGGTCGCGGAGCTGCTCGGGGGGAGCATCGCGGCGGGGTCCGTCGAGGCGGTGTCGGCGGACGAGCTCGCGACCTGGGCACGAGATGTCCGCGAGCACGAGGGCTGGCCGACGTGAGCCCAGCGTCGCCCGCGTTGCGCCGCGAGAGCTGATTGCGCGGCGCCTCATGCCGCGCGCGCGATCTGTGTAGGTGGCGAACAAGTCGTTGGGTCGCGCGGACGTGACCGACCGGCGTAGAGCTCGTACCTGCGGAGCACTCGCTCGAGCCGCAGTCGCGCTCGACGGAGCTGCGTCTTGATCGTGTTCCTCGGGACGCTGAGCAGCGCGCTGATCTGACGTGTCGTAAGATCTTGCCAGTAGAACAGGTCGAGAATGTAGCGCTGATCATCCGACAGGTGCGAGAACGCCTGACGGAGACGCTGCTCCCGTCGTAGCGACTCGAGCGATCGGTCCGGGCGGCCAGCCTCGCTAGGCTGACAGTGCGGCGCGAGGAGGGCGTGTCGCTCGTCTCGCGCGCGCTCGTAGAGATATCGCCGGAGCTGATTATTCGCGATCGACAGGAGGAAGGTTCGGAAGCTGCTCTCTCCGCGAAATCGCGTCTTCGCCTCGAGGCAGCCCAAGAATGTCCGCTGCGTCAGGTCATCAAGCCGCTCGGTTCCGCGCAGACGCGCGCCGAGAAATCGCCGAACGGCCGCGTAATGGCGGGAGAACAGGAGCTCGCCGGCGGCGGAACATCCGGCTGTCCAGGCCGCTACCAAGTCCTCGTCCGTTCGGTGCGTCACGCACGGGCTCGTTGACCCGATCGGGTGTCCAGGGGGGCGGTTCGAGTGCATCAAGTGTCTCCTCTGAGGGGCGTAGGCGACAACCTCCGAGTCCCGACTGAGGCCGACTCGATCGGCGGCGGAGCGATTTTTTTCTTCGCTCGATCACTTTTTGAACAGGCCGCTACGGAGCAAGCGCGGCCAAGAGGACATCTTCCGAGCCCACGTCAACTCATCGCCGCCCAGGTACTCGGTCCCGAGCGCGACGGGCGTCGCTTCGAACTTCGCTGCCGTCTCAGCGTAGCGGTCGGCGAACCTCGGATTCCAGCATCAGGGCCGGTCGAGCCGTACGGACTATTCCCCCGTCTCGAGTCCGTACTCCTGCTCGAGCGCCGCGAGACCACGGTCGACCGCCATCTGGATGATCAGGCTCCGGGTCACGCGGACATGGCGAAAGCGCTCCTCGGCGCTTGCCAAGGTCTGACTGTCGCCGGCGCCGAGTGCTTGCCGTTCTACGATCCCCCTGACTCAGCCCTGCCCGGTCTCGAGAACGTCGGGGTCTGGGGCGTATTCTAGTCGCTGCCCACACTGTGCCACGGAACCTGCACAATTGAGACGCTCCCGACGTACCGGTGCGTACTCGAGGACGAGACGCGAGAGCCCGGTAGGCCGCCCCAGCTGTGACGAGAAGCGTGCTGCGGGGTGTTGGCGACCAACCGGGCTCAAGCTGGCGCCTCATCCAAGCCAGATACCGCGCGAGGCGATCGCCGTCGCGCGGTTCGGGTTGCGCGTGACCGTTCGGGTCCCATTGCGGGTACCCGTGGTTCGCGGCCGTCTACGCGGTAGACCGTGCGGTCGCGCAGGGCGGCGCGCGTCTACTGGCGCGCGCGCGACGTCGAGTGAGCTCACGCGCGCGGGTGAACGTTGGAGACGGACTCTCGCGAGCGTGACCAGCTCGTCACGTCGCCGCGGGCCCGGCTTTGCTGAGAGGCCCGTCGCGTGGCACATCACGCGGACCCGGTGATCGATCCGCGCCCGTGACAATCGACATTCCGCCTCGCACATCCGCTCGTCGTCGGGGTGAAGCCTTTGTCGACGTCGTGGCCGGGCGCGAGCGGAGCGCCGATCGGCCGAGGCATTCGCCAGATGCCTGGCAGCGGCGTGGATACCTCGAGACCCTCGAGACCCGAGCGAAGCAAATCGTGAGATGGGTGAGTGGAGTCACGCTGGTGGTGCGTGCATCTCGCGACGTTCACGCGTATCAGAGCTCACGCTCGGACGGAAGGCTACAGAGTTCGTTCGCGTCACGCCTCCGACAAGTTGCGTGTGCATGCGAGCTGAGAGCTGAGAGCAGCGTCCTGGCGCTCAACCAACAGACAAGACGAGTCGTTACCGCGTGAGAGCGCACAACGACGCAGACGAAGTGAAGAAGATGTCGAACAAGTTATTCATTGGCGGACTCAGCTGGAACACCAACAACGAGGGTCTCAGCGACGCGTTCAGCCAATTTGGGAAGGTCGTTGAGGCCAACGTGATCCTCGACCGTGACACCGGTCGCTCGCGCGGCTTCGGGTTCGTGACCATGGACGACTCGGACGCGGCCCGCGACGCGATGAAGGCGCTCGACGGCGCGACCCTCGACGGACGCGCGATTCGGGTGAGCGAGGCTAACGAGCGCGGCGGGAACCGCCGTCGCTAGCCCCGCGACCATCGGAGACGTACTAGCGTGTCGGCCCGCTCCCGCTGGAGCGGGCCGATTTTGTTCGGGCCGACATCGACCAAGACGAGCGGTCGCGGCGTACTCAGTAGCCGTAGCTCCGCACCGTGAACACCCCGCACGCCGAGCACATGGACTCGATCAGCGTGTTGTCCCACGTCTGCCCGCGGTCGTGATGTCGGTAGATCACGACCGCCTCGCGCTGCTGGCAGCGCGGGCAGACGGTCGCGCGCTCGCCTGGCAGCGGGGTCTCGGCGGCCGCGTAGGTCCGGCGGTGACTCGTGCCGGGCGGCAGCGCAGCCTCCTCGCCCGCGCGCACGAGATAGCGAGAGAGCGCGCGCGCGCACGGGCTGCGGACCGAGACGCGCTCGTCGTCGAGCGCGGCGTCGAGCTCCGCGCGCACGCGCGAGAGCGTCGCGCCGAGGCCGACGAGGATCTCGAGGGTCTCCGCCGCCATCGTCGCGGTGTGCGAGGCCGCGTCGCCGAGATGCTCGCACAGCGCCGCCACGAGCGGATCGAGCAGCGGGAGGATCAGGCGGCGCGCCTGATCCTCTGACTCCTCGGTCTCCGAGAAGGCGTAGCGCAGCTGCCCGACGGCGCGGGCTGCTCGCGCGCGCTGGTCCGCGTCCCCCGTGGCGAGTCGGCGTCGCAGCACGGGGAGGAGCGCGAGCCAGCTGCGCAGCAGGTCGCGTCCGGCCGCGCGCAGCCGCGTCAGGGCTCGTCGCGCCAGCGCGACCGCTTCGTCGGTTTCCGAGAGCAGCAGCTCCTCAAGCAGCCCGATCGCTTCGAACAGGTTCCCCACCGGCTGCTCGCGATACACAGCGTCGAGCGCCCGGAGCTCGTCGTGCAGCCCGCGGCGCCCGAGCTCGTCCAGGCGCTGCAGCGCGCGCACGCGGTGTCGCTCGCCCTGCGCGCGCGCGAGCTGGTCACGCACAGGCGCGACGCTCCAGCCCCGCAGCGCGGCGCAGCGCAGCCCGCTGCAGGCGTGGTTCGCGGTGCGTCGATCGCCGAGGGCCGCGCCGAGGATCGGGAGCGCCGGGCCGGGGTCTCCTCCGGCGCGGATCAAGATCTCGAGCGCTTGGAGGACGTTGTCGCGGTCGCGCTCGTCCACGGAGGGCCAGGCCGACGTGACCGGTCCCATCAGCACGCTCGCCGCGTCTGCGGGGGCGCGCGCGAGCGCGTCCTCAACGAGCGCCTCCACGGCGGCCCCGTCGCGCTCGCGCAGGTGCTTCACGACCCAGCACAGCCAGGTCGGGTCGATCCGCGGCCAGCGCCCGCGAAAGCTCTTCTCGAGGTAGCGCCAGGAGAGCTCCACCGGTCGATCGTGACGGGCCCGGGGCCGCGCGGTCAAGCCCGTGCCCGCGCCGCGTGATGTCTTTGGAGACATGCTTCGAGGGCCCCGCGGGCGCGATCCGCTACCAGTGGATCCCGCGGGTCAGCGCCGCGAACGCGACCTGCTCGGGCGTCACCTCGTCGGGCTCGCCCGACTTGATCCCGCGCGCGGCCTTCGAGTCGGGGAACAGGCGGAACGCGGTGTTCATGAGCACCTGCCACGACTTCGGCGCGACCGCCTGGGCCACCTGCGAGAACACGCCCAGGCGCGTGGCGACGCGCTGCGGCCGGTGGACGATCGCCTCGACGACCATGTCGGCCGCCTCCTCGGGGCTGATCGTGGGGACGCTGCGGTAGAGCTTCGTCGGCGCGATCATCGGCGTGCGCACGAGCGGCATGTTGATGGTCGAGAAGTGGATGTTGTTGTCCTTGAACTCCGAGGCCGCGCACTTCGAGAACGCGTCGAGCGCGGCCTTGGACGCGACGTAGGCGGAGAACCTCGGCGCGCTCGTGAGCACGCCGATCGACGAGATGTTGATGATGTGGCCGCCGCCCGCCTCGACCATGCGCGGCAGCGACCGCAGGATCAGCCGCAGCGATCCGAAGTAGTTGAGCTGCATGGTCCGCTCGAAGTCGTGGAAGCGATCGTAGGAGTACACGATCGAGCGACGGATCGAGCGCCCCGCGTTGTTGACGAGCACCGCGATCGGGCCGCGCTCACGCGAGACGCGGTCGATGAGCGCGTCGCACGAGCCCATGTCGGTCAGGTCGCAGGGGTACGCGTGCGCGACCCCGCCGCTCGCGATGATCTCGTCGAGGGTCTCGCGCAGCTTGTCGACGCCGCGCGCGACGAGCACGACCTCGGCGCCGGCGTCGGCGAGCCGCAGCGCGACGGACTTGCCGATGCCCGACGACGCGCCCGTGACGACGCAGACGCGCCCCTTGACCTTGCCGCTGAGGCTGCGGTCGACGAACAGGTCGGGGTCGAGGTGACGCTCCCAGTAGTCCCACAGGCGCCACGCGTAGCTCTCGAGGTCCGGGACCGCGATCGAGGTGCCCGCGAGCGCGCGCTCGGCCTCGCGGCTGTCGAAGCGCGTCGGGTAGCTGATGAAGCGCAGGATCTCGCGCGGGATCCCGAGGTCGCGCAGGACCTGGTTCGTGATGCGCCGGATCGGCGCGAGCGTGGCGAGCCCGTGACGGACCATCGGCGGGATGAACTCGAACATGCGGGTGTTGATCCGCATGGTCATCCGCGGCGCGTGGGCGGCCTTGGCGAAGATGTTGAGGACCTCGCCGACGCGCCGCGGCCTCGGGTCGGTGAGGTGGAAGCAGCCGCCGTCCTCGCCGTCCTTGTGGCCGATGTGATCGATCGCCGCGGCGACGAAGTCGACCGGCACGAGGTTGATGCGCGCGCCCTCGATGCCGATCGTCGGCATCCACTGGGGCAGCGCGTCGCGCAGCCGCTGGATCAGCTTGAACAGGTAGTAGGGTCCGTCGATCTTGTCGATGACGCCGGTGCGCGAGTGCCCCACGACGATCGCCGGGCGATAGACGCGCCACGGCGACTTGCAGAGCTTGCGGACCAGGCCCTCGGCGTCGTGCTTGGCGCGGAAGTACGGGTGATCGAGGCCCTCCGCCTCGTCGAACATGTCCTCGCGGAAGACGCCCGGGTACAGCCCGGCGGCGGCAATGGAGCTGACGTGATGAAAGCGGCCGGCCTCGATGTCGGCGGCGAGCGCGAGCGCGTGGCGAGTGCCGTTGACCGACGCCTGGTACTGCGCGTCCGCGTCGACGCCGTCGCCGAGCTCGTAGATCGCGGCCAGGTGGAAGAAGTGCTGGACCGCGCCGCGCAGGCGCGCGCGGTCCTCCTCGGAGACGCCGAGTCCCGGGGCGCTCAGGTCCCCGACGATCGGGACGACGCGACCGGACGCGGCGCCCCAGTCGGCGATCCGCCGCTCGAGCTTGGCGAGCGAGCCGGCGCGCACCAGCGCGTAGATCGTGCCCTCGCGGGCGAGCAGCCGCTCGACGAGGTGTCGTCCGATGAACCCGGTCGCGCCGGTGATGAAGTAGCTCATGACGTGACGCTTCCACAGGCGCGCAGCAGCGTCAATCGCCCCGCAGACGCGGGCGCCGGCGCGCGCGCGCGCGCGCTGGTTGTATATGCTACTAGGGACAGGTTGTATCGGCGCGTACACGCGGGGTCGGGCGCGCGCCAGCTCGGTCAAGGATCGCCGAGCGCCACGCGCTTCGGGCTACTCCGCGTCCCTGTCCTCGCAGCGGACGAACTCGGTAGCGATCGTCTTCGTCGTCATCCCGCCGTCGACGGCGCGCGCCGCGACGCCGAAGCTGTGCGGACCAGGCGGCGGGACCACGACGAACACGTACGTGTACCCGAGCTGCGCGCAGCGGACCTGCACCCCCGGCGGGGACGGACCGCCGCACTCGTAGCTCCAGGCCCGCTGCATCGCCGTGTTCCACACGAGCTGCACGGATTGCAGCCCGCTGTCGTGGACGACCTCGGCTCGGATCGTGTAGGGGCGGTTCGCCGCCGAAGGATCGCTGAGGATGACGCGCACCGCGGGCGCCTTGAGGCGGCCGGTCCCCTCGGGCGGCTGCGGCGGGCCGAAGCGCGAACCCACGCCCTCGTCGGGGTAGAACTCAGGCGCTCGGAATTCGCAGGGGTCTGGGCCGCGACCAGACCAGCCGGCGGGGCGCGCGTCCGCGTCCGCGTTCGCGCTCGAGGGCGCGGCCACGTCCGGGAACTCGCCGGCGAGCGGCGGGTCAGTGTTCACCGCCGAGACGCAGCCGAGGCACAGCGCGGCGCCGAGCGGGAGCGCGGGGAGGGCGATACGAGGCGCGCGCACCACGGTAGGACGCCGGCGCCGGCGGACTATTCGCGGCGCGCCGACGCCAGCGATATGACTAGAGAGACAGGTGTTTACGGCGCCTCGCGGCGCGGCGCGGAGTGCTACAGTCGCGCTCCCGTGAGCGCGTCGCGTCTCCCATCACAGGCCGCCGGCGCGCGCGTGAGCGCGGCGGGGTGGACGCTCTCGGTGCTGCTCCTGGGGCTCGTCGCCGGCGCGTGCGCCCGACCGCTGGCGAGCTCGGGCGCGTGCGCGCCCGGGGACACGCGGGCGTGCTATCGCGGCGCCCCCGAGACGCGTGACCACGGGGAGTGTGCGCCCGGTCGCGAGACCTGCGGTCCGGATCGTCGGTGGGGCGCGTGCGCAGGCGAGGTGCTGCCGACCGTCGAGCGCTGCAACCTCCGCGACGACGACTGCGACGGCGTGATCGACGACGGCTTTGAGCGCGCGGGCGCGCCCTGTGTGCGACGGCGGGGTCGGTGCCGGACCGAGGGCGCGTGGCGGTGCCCCGAGGACGGCGGCGGCGCGGTGTGCGACGCGGCGCTCCCCGTACCGGTCCCGGAGGTCTGCAACGGGCGCGACGACGACTGCGACGGCGTGATCGACAACCCGCCTCTGGTCGGGCTCGGCGCGCCGTGCCAGACCGGGCTCGCCGGGCGAGCGGCCCACGGCGTTACGGTCTGCGCTTGGGGTCAGGCGATGTGCCAGCCGGACGGCGCGGCGCGGGCGAGGCCATGCGCCGCCGCCGGTGTCGAGTGCGAACTCGAGTGAGCGGCGAGCGTCGCACCGATCGTCGCGCGGGGGCGCTCGCGTCCGGCGGTCTCGAACCACCTGACGCCTTGACGGCGCCCCGGCGCGCCCCGGCGCGACGCGTCTCGACGGAATGCAACGCGCGCGCTCGCGGCCGGCGATCGTCGGCGATGGCGGTCACGGGGGCTGGCCTCGGACTTGCTACAACCCGAGGTGACAGCGCGCGCCGTGGCGCGTCGCCGGGGAACGACCGATGGGCTCCAACCGAATCGACACCAACACCCTCATCCACCTGTACCGGGGTGAACTCGGGCGCATGACGACCTATCGCGTCCGCCTGGACACGACGTCGAACTGGGCGCTGGGCGCCTCCATCGCGATCACGACCTTCGCGTTGGGACACCAGTCCGTGCCGCACGTGCTCATCGCGCTCCCGGTGGTGCTCACGCTCGTGTTCGCGCTCTTGGAGGCGCGCCGGATGCAAGACCTCGAGCTCATCCGCTACCGCGTTCGTCTGCTCGAGCAGGGCTTCTTCGCCACGTCGCTGGGGTGCCCGGAGCCCACGAGCTGGGTCGAGCACCTCGGCGAGAGCCTCACGTCTCCCCGCTCACCGCTCGGGCTGCTCGACGCGTTGATCGTCCGGATCCGCCGTAACTACATCTGGCTGTTCACCACCTTGTACGCGGCGTGGTGGCTCAAGCTGTCGCTGAGCGGGGCGCCGGTCCTCGACGCGGCGCGCGTCGGGCTCGCGCCCGGGTGGCTCGTGATCGCGATAGCGAGCGCGGCGCTGATCGTCGTCATCGGTCTCGCGGCGCGGGCTCGCCCGCTGCTGCCCGGGTGAGTTTTCGTCGTGGAGGCGCGCGCCGCCCCGCGCTCGCGCTCGGGGGACAGGTCGCAACAGTTCGCCGCGGCCGCGCGCGCCGGTAGACTCTCGACGTGGACCCCGAGGGCCTCGAGGGCGAGCCGGCCGCGCTCGCGGGACGCTATCGCGTCCTCGGCGAGCTCGGCCGGGGCGTGAACGGCGTGGTCTACCGCGCGCGCGACGAGGAGCTCGAGCGCCCGGTCGCGCTCAAGCTGCTCGCTCGCCGGCGACGCTCCGGCGACCCGCTCCACGAGGCGCGCCTGCTCGCGCGGCTCAACCACCCGAACGTGGTCACGATCTTCGACGTCGGGCACACGTCGCGCGCGGACTACGTAGCGATGGAGCTCGTTGACGGCGTGACGCTGCGCGCGTGGATGGACGCGGAGCACACGGCGTCAGAACGGATCGCGACGGTGTGTCAGGCCGGGCTGGGGTTGGCGGCGGCCCACGGTCAGCGGGTCGTGCACGGCGACTTCAAGCCCGAGAACGTGATCGTCGGTGACGACGGGCGCGCGCGGGTCCTCGACTTCGGGATCGCGCGCTCTGTGGCGCCGGGCGAGGCGGGCGGCGACGTGATACCTGGCCTTCGGGGCACCCCGGCGTACATGGCGCCTGAGCAGTGGGAGGGCAAGCGCTGCACGACGCGCTCCGACCAATTCGCGTTCAACGGAGCGTCAGAATTTCAACCTGACGAGATCCTTGGGTTTTCTACGACCTGCCCTCCTCCGGCCCCAGATCGGCCCCAGCACGATCGCGCTCCTCCGCGCGAGAGTACTCCCATCGCGTCGTCGCGCTCCGACGGCGACAGGCGCGTGCATCGCATCGCGTCCTCGAGACCGCGATGACGGTTGCACTCGATCTCGTTGTCGAGGCAGCCGTCGAGGCAGGCCGTCACACTGGCGTCGAGGTCAACGCACGCGCCGTCGCACTCATCAAGCCCCGGCTCGCACTCGCAATTCCCGTTGACGCACATCGTGTCGGCGATGCACTCGATATCGCAGCCGCCGCAGTTGAAAGGGTCGTTGGCCGGATTCGCGCAGCTGTTCTCTCACTGGATCGCGCCCGTTGGGCAGTCGTCCGACGCCGCCCGCTCCAGCCGGCGCGCATGCTGAGCACGATGCTGCAGCTACGACGAGAACGCGATTAACGAGTCAAGAGAAGGAGACAAGCGTGCGCGCGTCTACTCGCGCGGTCGCTCGGGCTCGGGCTCGGGCTCGGGCTGCGGGTCTGGCTCGGGCTGCGGATCTGGTTCGGGCTCGGGCTGCGGATCTGGTTCGGGCTCGGGTTGTGGGTCCGGCTCGGGCTCAGGCTCGGGGTCTGTA
>JACKDW010000043.1 GCA_020633295.1 Myxococcales bacterium
CGCAGAGGGCCGCCGTCGCGGGCAGTGGGCGCTCGTGCAGCGCCGACGCGAGGGATTCGAGACGCGGCGAGCTCATGGCGTCCGCTCCTCGCCACCGCGCGAGAGCGCGGCCCTCCACACCTCGAGCTCGCGCGCCATGCTGAACAGCACCGGGACGGTGAGCAGCGTAATGAGCGTGAAGCTGACGCCGCCCACGGTCGGCAGCGCCATCGGGACCATCAGATCCGATCCGCGGCCCGGGGAGGTCACGACGGGCAGCAGCGCGAGCAGGGTCGTCGCGGTCGTCATCAGGCAGGGGCGCACGCGCCGATGCCCCGCCTGGATCACGCGCTCGCGGATCTCGGCGACGGTGAGCTCCTTGACGTCGCGGAAAGACTGCGTGAGGTACGTCGCCACGATCACGCCGTTGTCGGTGGCGACCCCGAACAGCGCGAGGAAGCCGACCCACACCGCGACCGTCATGCGCGTCTCGCCGACCTGGAGCAGCGCGCGCGCGTCGATGTTGTAGGGCGCGATGTCCAAGAACCACGGCTTGCCGTAGAGCCAGATCAGGATGAAGCCGCCCGCGGCCGCGAGCGCCATGCCCGAGAACACCATGAGCGCGGTCCCGGTGCGGCGGAACTGCAGGTACAGCAGCATGAAGATCACCGCGAGCGCGATGGGCACGAGGATCAGCAGCCGCGCCTGGCTGCGCTGCTGGTTCTCGTAGGTGCCGGCGAACCGGTAGCTCACGCCGGCGGGGACCACCAGCTCGCCCGCCGCGATCTTCTCGTCGAGCATCCGCTGCACCGCCTCGACCGACTCGACCTCGCCGACGCCGTCGGCCGGATCCCAGGTGACGTAGCCGTTGAGGAAGGTGTCCTCCGATCGGATCATCTGGGGGCCACGGACGTAACGAATGTCGACGAGTTGCTCGAGCGGGATCTGCTCACCGCCGCGCCCTGGTACGAGCACGCGTCGAAGCGCTTCCACCTCGTCCCGCTCCTCTCGCATGTAGCGGACGCGGACGGGGTAGCGCTCGCGGCCCTCGACCGTGCGCGTCAGCATCCGGCCGCCGATCGCGATCTGGATGACGCTCTGGACGTCCGCGATCGTGAGCCCGTATCGGCTGATCGCCTCGCGGTCGATGTCGAGCTCAAGATACGGCTTGCCGACGATGCGATCGGCGAGGACCGTGTTCGCGTCGAGTTCGGGCATGGTCTTGAGCAGCGTCTCGACCTCGAGCCCGAAGCCCTCGATCGTGTCGAGGTCGGGGCCCTTGATCTTCATGCCGACCGCCGAGCGCATGCCGCTCTGCAGCATGACGATCCGCGTCTTGATCGGCATGAGCTTGGGCGCGCCGGTGAGCCCGGGATAGTTCGCGGCCTCGGAGATCTCCTTCCAGATGTCGTCGGTAGACTGGATGTGCTCCCGCCACTGTCGATACGGACGTCCGTCCTCGTCCGGGATCAGCTCGCCGCGCTCGTCGCGGACGAAGTCCCGCTGCGCCTCGTCGAAGCGGAAGCGCCCGATCCGCCCGTGCTCGACGCGCTTGTACTCGGGGCGGTAGTTGATGACCGTCTCGAACATCATGATCGGCGCCGGGTCGAGCGGGCTCTCGGCGCGGCCGAGCTTGCCCACGACATCCACGACCTCAGGGATCTCGGCGATCGCCGCGTCGACCGCCTGCAGGATGTCGAGCGCCTGCCCGATCGACGCGTGCGGGGTCGTGGTCGGCATGAACAGGAACGAGCCCTCGTCGAAGGGCGGCATGAAGTCGCTCTCGAGGCCCGGCATCGCCCGCTCGAGCGCGGCGATCGCCGGGGACGGCGCGTCAGGGTCCGACATCCAACCGAGCGTCCGCGAGGCGCCGAGCCACGCGCTCAGGCCGAGGACGACGAAGGCCACGTTCGCGCCGAGGAACAAGAGCTTGTGCGCCAGGCACCAGCGCAGCAGCGGGCGGTACAGCAGCTGGAAGATCGAGAAGCCGCCCATGAGCGCGGCGATCATGAAGACGACGAATCCGAGGTTCGTGGACAGCGCGCGGCCGGGCCCGAGCGGCATCCAGTAGTCCGTGAGCGCGAGCGTGACCGCGACGATCGTGACGATGTTCGCGAGCAGCGGCGCGACGAAGCGCGCGCGCGCCGGCAGGGCTGGCGCGGCGAGCCGGAGCGCCGCGATCGCGATCACGACCCAGCCGGCGGTGCGCAGACCGCTGGAGAGCACAGCGACGCCAGCGGCGAGCAGCGCGACGTCAAACGCCGCGTCGCGCCGGAGCAGGCGCCGCCACCACGCGACCGTGTCCGCGCTCGCCTCCCTGCGCGCCCGCAGGATCATGTGAGCGAGCGGCGGGAGCACCACGACCGCGAGGATGAACGCGGACACGAGCGCGAAGGTCTTCGTGTAGGCCAGCGGCGAGAACAGCTTGCCCTCGGCGCCCGTGAGCCCGAAGATCGGTAAGAAGCCCAGGATGGTGGTGAGGATCGAGGTCAGCACGGCGGCCGCGACCTCGCCCGCGCCGCGGCAGACGGCGGTCAGGCGGCTGGTCCCGGGCGGCGCCTCATCAAGGTGGTGCACGATGTTCTCGGTGAACACGATGCCCATGTCGACCATCGTGCCGATCGCGATGGCGATGCCGCCGAGCGCCATCACGTTGGCGTCGACGCCCACGTACCGCATGAGCACGAAGGTCCCGAGCACGCCGAGCGGGAGGATCGACGAGACCAGCAGCGAGCTGCGGAGGTGTCGCATGATCAGCAGGACGACCACGACCGTGATCAGCACCTGCTGGATGAGCGCGAGCGAGAGCGTGTCGAGGGTCTCGAGGATCAGCGTGGTGCGGTCGTAGAACGGCACGATCTCGACCTTGGCCACGGTGCCGTCGGGCATCGTCCGCGACGGTAGCCCGGGCGTAATCTCGGCGACCTGCGCCCGCACGCGATCGATCACGGCGAGTGGGTTGTCGCCGAAGCGCACGGTCACGACGCCGCCGACCGCCTCGGCGCCCGCGACGTCGAGCGCGCCGCGGCGCAGCGCCGGCCCGAACTGGACGTGGGCGACGTCCTTGACGCGGATCGGCGTGTGCATCCGGCTCGTGATCACGACCTCCTCGAGATCCGCCGGCTCCTCGATGAAGCCGAGCCCGCGGATGAGGTACTCGGCGCGGTTGATCTCGAGCGTGCGCGCGCCGACGTCGAGGTTGGCCTGACGCACCGCGCCGGCGATCTGACCGATCGTCACGTCGTGCGCGAGCATGGCCTCGGGGTCGACGTCGACCTGGTACTCGCGC
This sequence comes from Myxococcales bacterium, assembly GCA_020633295.1. Lineage (GTDB taxonomy): Bacteria > Myxococcota_A > Polyangia > Nannocystales > Nannocystaceae > JACKDW01. Next base: position 3,269 of record JACKDW010000043.1, read on the forward strand.
ACGAAGCCGCCGATCGACGCGACCTCGGAGACGCCGGCGACGGCCTGCAGTGAGTAGCGCACGGACCAGTCCTGGATCGAGCGCAGCTCGTCGAGGCTGAACGCGGCGGGCACCACGTTCCCGTCGGCGTCGCGGGGCTCGAGCGTGTACCAGAACACCTGCCCGAGCGCGGTCGCGTCGGGCCCGAGCGCCGGCGCGACGCCGTCAGGCAGCGTGCCGGCGGGCAGCGACGCCATCTTCTCGAGCACGCGCGAGCGCGACCAGTAGAACTCGACGTCGTCGTCGAAGATCACGTAGATGCTCGAGAAGCCGAGCACCGACGAGCTGCGGACCGACTTGACGCCGGGGATCCCGAGCAGCGCGGTCGTCAGCGGGTAGGTGACCTGATCCTCGACGTCCCGCGGCGAGCGTCCAGGCCACTTCGTGAACACGATCTGCTGGTTCTCGCTGATGTCCGGGAGCGCGTCGACAGGCACCGGATCTCGCGGGAGCGCGCCGAGCTCCCAGCGAAACGGCGCGTAGGAGAGGCCAGCGAGGACCAGTAGCGTCGTCAGGATGAACACGACGAGCTTGTTCTCGACGAAGAACTGGATGAAGCGCTCCCAGCGCTGCTCCGAGCTCGCGTCGGGGGTGTTGGTTTCGGGCTTCATGGTGGGCGATCCTTCAGACATGTCCCATCAGTGCTGGTGCCCGCCCGCGGCGGCGGCCGGCGGAGCCTCGGCGGGTTGTTGAACGGTGAGGCGCTCACCCGGCAGCACGCTCCCGCGGAACTCGCCGCAGCGGAGCATCGCGGCGCCGTAGTAGGGGTTCTGCAGCGCCTGATCGCGCTGGATCCAGCGCGCGCCGCGGGAGTCGAAGGCCATCGGGCAGTAGGCGACGCGCAGCGGCGCCTGCGTCGGGTTCCCGAATTCCTCGAGCAGCCGCTCGAGCTGAAGGCTGACGTGCTCGAACGCGCTGCGGACATCCGCGAGCGTCTCGGCCTTCGCGGCGTGGCGCGCGTGGCCGCTGAGCTCGGACGCGGCTGTCTGCCACGCCTCCCGGACCGCGCGCGCGCCCGGCGGGTCGAGCTCGTTGACCGTGTCGGCGAGGCGCCCCATGGACTCGCGGGCTCCCTCGAGGTCGTCGGCCGCGAGGCGATCCTGACCCTCGAGGTAGGTCGCTACGACGGGCGCGACGCTCTCGAGGAACGCCGGCGAGACCTTCAGCGCGGGCGCGTCGCCCTGCTCGCGGTCGTCGCCGAGCGTCATCATGCTGCGCCCGCCCGAGAGCTGGAGATCGGCGTCGAGCAGGAAGGCGCCATGGGTCACGACGCGCTCGCCCTCGTTCAGCCCGGCGAGCACCGGGTATACGGGCCCGGCCTTCGGCCCGAGCCGGACCTCGCGCAGCTCAAACGTCGGGGCCTCCGCGTCGGGGAGCTCGACGTAGACGACCGAGCGTCGCCCGGTGAACAGCGGCGCGTTGCTGGCGACGACGAGCTGGCTCTTGGGCTTGTCGGCGCCCGCGTGGATCACCGCGGACGCGAACATCCCGGGCCGCAGCTGGCCGTCGCTGTTCTTGACCTCGACCCGGACGCGCGCCGTGCGATTGCGCTTGTCGATCACGGGGTCGATGAAGCCGATCGCGCCGACGAAGACCTCGTCGGGGATGGCCTCGACCGTCAGCTCGACCTCCTGACCGACGTGGAGGTGCGGGAGGTCGGACTCGTAGGCGTCGATCTGCACCCAAACCTCCGATAGATCAGCGACGCTGAACAGCGGCGTCCCAGGGCTCACGTACTGGCCCTCTTCGACGTGGCGCTCGAGCACCGTCCCGCCGAACGGAGCGCGGATCTCGACGTCCTTGGGCGCTTTACCCGTGCGCTCGACGCTCTCGATCACCTTGTCAGAGACACCCAGGAGGCGGAGGCGCGTGCGCGCGGCCTCGAGGGTCGAGGCGCCCAGCCCGGCGGCGCCGTGCAGGCTCTTCTTGAGCTTCTTCGCCTGCGCCGCCGCGAGCGCGAGCTCGCGGGTCGCCGTGTAGATCTCCGGGCTGTAGAGCCTGGCGACAACGCGGTTCTTGGCGATACGCGTGCCGGTGACGCGCACCATCAGGCGATCGATCCGCCCGCCGGTCCACGGGGTGATGGTCCGCAGGCGCGACTCGTCGTGCTCGACGCGGCCGAGCAGCCTGACCTCGGCGCGCGGCTCGGTGCGCGTGACCGGCTCGGTCTTGACCTGCGCGAGCGCTTGGGCGCGGGGCGAGAGCGACACGCGCCCGCGATGCTCGACATGGTCCGACCCGTCCGAAGTCCCCGCCGCCGCCGGGATCAGGTCCATGCCGCAGATCGGGCACGAGCCTGGCTCCGACATGCGGATCTGCGGGTGCATGGAGCACGTCCAGATCTGCTGGTGCTCTGGCTCGGCGGCGCCGTGCTCGGCGTGCTCTCCCGCGCTGGGCGTCGGTCCTGCCCCGAAGCGCGCCCCCAGCACGAGGCCGGCGATGAGCATCGCTAGCAAGCCCGCGGAGCTGCCCGCGATCCGCAGCGCGAGCGCCACGGGTCCGCGCCGCGCCGACGCGAGGCGTCGCTCGAGCGCGTTCGCGGGCGGCCCCGCGGGCGCGAGCTCGTCGCCCGCGTCGCTCGAGCGCTCCCCGTTTTCGTCGCCCGGGTCCCCGATAGTCCCGGACACGATCCCGTCACCAGGCTCGCGCTGGAGCTCATCACGCGTTGCGGTCGGGCGCTCGGCCTTGTCGTTCTCGGTCGTTATCTCGTTCATCTCACGTCCCTCGATGCCTGGACCGGGCGGCCCACGATCTGCTCAAGCGCCGCCCAGGCGACCGCCGCGTCGACGCGGGCACGCAGCGCCATGAGTCGGAGCTCGAGCAGCTCTCGCTCCGCCAAGAGCACCTCGGCCACGCTCGCGCGGCCGCTCTGGTAGCTGGTCTGGACGGCCTCGTAGGACGTCTCCGCCAGCGGGATCATCGTCGTGTCGTAGAGCGCGACGCGGCGGGTCGCGTCGCGCACCCTCGCCATGACGCGCTCGAGCTCCTCGACCGCCTGGTTTCGGACGGCGAGCTCGCGCGCGCGAAACATCCTCGATTGCGCGCGGGCCTCGTCCTCACCCGCGCTGTAGGAGCCGAGCGAGAGCGGCACCTTGAGCGCCGCCATCCCCATCACCGCGTCATTGCCCGAGTCGGGCATGGACGGATCAAGCGCGGCGCCAGTAATGATCCAGTCGACGCCGACGCCGACGCTCGGATACCGATCGGCGCGCGACTGGCGGACCCGCTGATCGCTGGAGTCGGACAGCAGCGCCATCGCCTGCACTCGTGGGTGCGAGGTCGCGGCGAGCCGCAGCGTCGCGTCGTCCTCTTCGGGCAGCCCGACGCGAGGGGTCGCCGTGTCGATCGGCGTCGCGGTCCCGTCGGGCGCGCCGGCGACCCGCACGAGCGTGGCGGAAGCCGCCTTCTCGTCCTCGTCGAGCGCGGCGAGCTTGTCCTCAGCGCGGGTGACGCGGACGTTGAGCTGCGTCAGCTCGGAGAGCGCGGCGGCGCTGGTCTCGACCCTAACGCGCACGAACTCCGCGATCGTTCGGAGCAGCTCGAGCTGCTCGCGCTCGACCTCGCGCGTGCGCGCGATCAGCCACAGGCGCCAGTACGCGACGGAGACCTCCGCCGCGATCCGCAGCGCGTGCGCTTCAAACTCGCGCTGGGCGGCGCGCGCCGCCAGGGCCTCGGCCTCGCTCGCGGCGGTGAGCTTCGTCGGCCACGGGAACCACTGTTGAAGCCCGAGCTTGTGCAGCTGCGGCCCGACGCGCGTCTCGACGCTGCGAATGAAGCCGGCGTACGAGATCATCGTCTCCGGGAGCCGTCGGACCTTGCGCGGTCGATAGGTCGCGGCTCGCCAGGACTCGAAGCTCGCGCGCAGTTCGGGGCTGTGCTCAAACGCGTACTGCTGATATCGCTGCAGCGAGCCGTCGAAGCGCACCGGAGGTTGAGCCGGTCGCGACGCCGACTCGCCGTCGATCTTCGCGGGGAGCGGCGCGAGCCGCTGCTCGACGCGCTCAGCGTCGCGTCGGGTCACACGCTCGAGCGAGCTCGCGCAGCCCGTGCTGGCGAGCGTGACGACGAGCAGCGACCGCGACAAGGAGCGTCCGAGGCGGGCGGACGTCCAGAAGCTTGTTGACATGTTGGGACCTGTTCCTGAAGCCGTGTACCTCTGGGGGAGCTCACACGCCCACGCGTTCGCGGACGCGATAACACCTCAACCCCGGCGTCTCACAGCAGGTAGGAACAGAACTGTTTGTAGCGCGGCGCGCGACCTGGCGGACCGCGGGCGCGCGGCTGCGCGATCAGGGCGCGCAGCCGCGGCGGCGCGACGGACGTCCCGAACCAGTCACCAGGCGCGAGCGCTGCGACAGGCGGGGGCTTGACCTCCTCCACGACCGCGACCGACGAGGACGCCCAGGACATGTCCGAAGCGCAACACGGGACGCGCTTGACTGCGGGGGCCGCGGGCGCCTCGGCGCCGTCGTGCTTGCAGCAGCAGCACGACTTCGCCTGCTTCATCGGGCAGGCACGCCCGGCGCTGGCGGGGAGCACGATGGCGATCGTCACGAGCACGCCGATCAGGCGAGCCCACCATCGGCTCGCCCATCCCGCCCTCGTGTCGTTTGCGCGCATCGCTTCTACTACCGTAGGTCGCAATCGCCGCCCACGCGAGCCTGAACCGTCGAGTCGAGTTGGCGACTCCGAGTGAAGTGAATCACGTATCGGGGAGGTGTAATGATCGAGGTGCTCGTTCGTTCTCAACACCATGGGAGACTCGCTCGGGTCACGAGTGCACGTTGTTCGCGCGGCGTCCGACGAGGACACGGTTCTTCGCCTGCGACGAGCGCTTTGGCTCTCGATCGCGCTCTCGGTGTTCGGCGAGCTGATCATCCTGATCGTGTGGGGCGTGATTCTGTACCCCTCCGGCGAGCTGGCGACGAAGTTCCTGTGGACGGTCGTTTTTTGCGGACTCGGCATGGGCTCGGTCTTTGGCGCGCTGCTCGTGCTGTTCGTCGTCGATCGACTCCACGGGCGCGCGGCGGTCGCCGCGTCGGCCTCGCTGTCGGCCCTCGTGCTCGGGGTTGGCTGCAACGTGCTCTGCTTCCAGCTCGACGCCCACTACTTCCATTCCTTCGGCGGGGCCGAGAGCCCGGCGCTGTTCATCGGCAACGGCGTCGTCGTGTCCGTCCTCGGCGGCGCGCTCGTCGGGTGGCTCGTGTTCAGCGATCGCGGCGCTTCGCTGCTCGCTCGCTACGGGCTCTAGGTTGGCGGCGCTCGACTTTGTCGGACTGCCGCGCGCCCACCCGATATCATCCCGACGCTCACGGCGGACTCCGTGACAAGGAAACAGAGGCTGATGCCAACTCAACCAAGTACGGAGAACACCACGCGCTGGATCGCGGGGCTTGATCTGCTCGACCTGAGCCGCGGGGCCGCGTGCTTCGCCGCGTGGCTGCGCGACCAATCAGGAGGGCATCTCGCGGGGGTCCACGTGATCGAGACCGCGCCCTACGCCTTCGAGGGTCCAGGAGAGACCGCAGCTGACTTCGGCGCGTGGGTGCTGCGTCAGGCTCGCGCTTTCGCCGAGAGCGCGGGCGTAGCGAGCTCGTTCGACTCCTTCGACGCGGTCGAGGCCACCGCGCCCGAGGACGGGCTCATCGCGGCGATCGAGCAGGACCGAGGTGACGCGCTGATCATCGGTCGTCGCGCGCCGCGAACGGGCTCGGGGTTCATCCGACTCGGGCGAGTCGCGCGCCGACTCGTGCGCGCGCTCCCGGCCCCGGTGATCGTGGTGCCGCGCGACGTCGCCAAGGGCGAGATTGGAGCGGGACCCGTCATCATCGCCACCGACCTCGCGGACGACTCGCGCGCCGCGCTACGGTTCGCGCGGGCGCAGGCACGCGCCCTCGATCGCGAGTTGGTGATCGCGCATGTCGTCACGACGCCGCGGGCGCTTCGACGCTACGCGTCGCCGGACTCGCAGTCCAAGGCGCTGGCCGAGCACGTGACGCGCGCACGGTCGAGCGCGGCCCAGTGGGCGCGGCAGCACGACGCGGGCGACGTTCGCGTGGCGATCGTCACCGGCACGGTCGCGGCGGCGATCGGCGCGCTCGCGGCAGCGGAGGACGCGTGTCTGCTCGTCGTCGGTTCTCGGCGGCTCTCAACCGTCAAGCGCACGTTTCTCTCGAGCGTGGGCAGCGAGCTTGCGGCGACTTCGCCGGTGGCCGTCGCCGTCGTTCCGCCACGGGATGGCGCCTGATATCCTCGATCACGATGAAGCGCGATCCCCTGAAGTCGATGCTCCTCGTGGCCGCGATGCTCGCGTCGACGGCCTGCTCGAGCGACGCCGCGACGAGCACGAAGACCGAGACAAAGCCCGAGGCGAAGGCCGACGCCAAGGCGCAGGCGTTCGCTAACGACGCGGACGCCAAGAGCCCCGCGCCGGATGCGGTCCCGCAGTCGTTGACGCAGGCGCTCGAGCGCTACGAGTCGATCCGATCGAAGCTCGCGGCGGATGACGGCGCGCTGCAGGACGACGCGGGCGCGCTCGCCAGCGCCGCGAGGGAGGCCAAGCGCGACGCGCTCGCGGCGGCCGCCGACTCGCTGACGAAGCTGCCGGCGGAGGACCTCGCGGCGCTGCGCAAGCAGTTCGGTGAGGTGAGCAAGGAGGTCGTCAAGCTCATCGCGGAGACGCCCGCGTTGCAGGAGGGGCGCCACGTGTTCGCCTGTCCCATGGCGCAGGGCTACCAGAAATGGGTCCAGCGCGAGGAGAAGATGGCGAACCCCTACATGGGCACGAAGATGCTCGAGTGCGGGTCCGCGAGCGAGTGGAAGACGTGAGCACGCGCGGTCCCTGCGAACGTGTTCTCAAGCGGCTCGGCCATGGGCACTCATAGAGCGAGCGCGTCGTCGCGGTATGTCGTCGGCTACATATCGCCTCGAGCGCTGGTTGCCGTGGGCGGGTCCCGCGTGCGAATGGATCTGGGTTCTTGACGAGGCTGAGCTCGCCATACATCAGAAACGATAGCGGAGCCCGAGCGCGCCCCCGCGTGGCGTCAGTCCAGCGTTGAGGCGAAGGCCCGAACGTGTGAGCCGGACCCCGTCGACGTTGACGGCCGTGTTCGCTCGGCCGCTGCGCGCGAACAAGACCGTGCCCGCGATCCCGAGCGTGAGCCCGGCGGTCTGGGCCAGGAACGGGAACACGAGCGCGATCTTTCCGCTCAGGCTGTCGACCTGGGGAATCGCTATGAGCGGCCCGGCGACCGGGATGAGCAGCGCGCCGCCGAGCTCCTCGCTCCCGGTGTCGTAGGCGATCGCGCCGGAGAGCGCGGTGATGAGGTACGAGCCGGCGAACAGGGACCAACCCGAGATCATCATGCCGAGACCTCGACGGCGCGGCTTCTCGGGCGGCTCGTACTCCTGCGGCTGCTCCGGCGCCGGCGCGGGCTGAAACACGGGCGCCGGCGCCGGTACCGGCTCAGGGGGCGGCGCGGAATCGGTCGGCGCCGGCACACTCGAGTCGGGGGCCACGGGTCCCTCTTCGACGGGCGCGGGGCTCTGGGCGAGCGTCAGCGCGAACACGAGGCTCGCGGTCACGGGCGTGGTGATGATCATCGGTCGTTCCTTCCTGCGGAAGTGGTGACGGAGCGCGCGTGCGTCGACGCAGCGCTCCAACTGTCCATGCCGGGGCCGCGTGGTCCCCGGACGACGCCGCGATGTGGTTCGCGGTCGCGGTGATCCGAGTCACCACTGAACTGCGTACGAGCGATCGCGCCTGGGCGTCCGCCTGACCCGCAACCTTCGCGCCGCGTCGATCGTCATCGCGCGAGCGCTGCCGAGCGAGAGTTCGGCGCGCGGAGGCGGGCGACCACGAACGCGCAGCTCCTACGAGCATGTTCGATGAATCATGTTTACTCTGGGTCGCTGATGACGAGTTCCGCTTCACGACTCACACGATTCGCACCGGCCACTCGGCGGCCGCTCATCGTAGCGACGCTAGCGGCGCTCGCCGGCCTCGTCTGCTGTAGCGTGCCGACCGAGCCGACGGCGGCGGGTCAACTCTGCGAGGCGCCCACTGAGTGCTACACGGGCGTAGACCCCGGCGAGCTCCGCGGCGAGGTCCTCTGCGTCAGCGAGTTTCAGTACGGCTACTGCACCCACGAGTGTGTCATCGACGCGGACTGCTGCGCGGCGGCGGGCGAGTGCGAGGCCGAGCTCGCGCACGTGTGCGCGCGTCCAGACGACGCGGAGACGAGGCGCTGCCTCCTGTCTTGTCACGCGGAGGACCTCGCCGACGGCTACGAGGACGACGCCGACGGCTACTGCGGCGACTTCATGTTTCGCGGCTGGACGTGCGTCTCCTCGGACGAAGGAGACGCCGTCTGCGCGCCGTAGCGCCACGCGGCGCTCGCCCGTCGACTACCTCAGCATGACCTTGCGGATCACGTGGTTGCCGGTGTCCGCGACGATGAGCACGCCGTCGTGCCACTCGATGCCAAACGGGAGGCTGAGCAGCGCCGCGTCCGCGGGGCCGCCGTCGCCCTCGAAGCCCTTCTGACCGCACACGCCGACTACCGCGTCGATCGTCCCGTCGGGGTCGATCTTGCGCACGCAGTGATTGTTGGTGTCGGTGAAGTACAGCGTACCGTCATCGGCGAACGCGAGGTCGACCGGGAAGTTGAGCTTCGCGTCGGTCGCCGGGCCGCCGTCGCCTGCGTGGCCACCTTGGGCGATGCCGTCGACCGGCGGCGTGCCGGCCACGCGGCGCACGACGCCGTCCTTGTCGATCTTGCGGATCAGGTGGTTGGCGCTATCGGCGAAGTACAACTCGCCCGCTTCGCTGTAGGCGATGCGCCCGGCCGGCGACGCCGACTGCCCGAACGGCTGCGCCATGCGCAGCTCACTCGCCGGCAGGTCATCCCCCGCGTAGCCTGGCGTGCAGGGTCTCGAGCAGAACTCGACCGGATCGCCGCAGGTCCACTTCCCTGACGAGCGGCCGCCGCCGTCGGGACACTGCACCATCTCGACACCCTCGGCGCAGGGGCCGGGGCCCGCTGGCGGCGCGGCGTCGACGACGCAACGGCCGGCGAGCAGCTGGATGTCGCCCGCGGCGTCGATGTACCGCAGCACCTGATTGGCCTGGTCCATGATCACGAGCTCGCCCTGGGGGCTGAACGCGATGCTGGCGGGCAGGTCGAGCGAGGCGGTGAGCGCGTCGCCGCCGTCGCCGAAGTAGGCCCGGCCTCCGTCGCCGCACGAGTCGGTGACGACGCCTGTCGCGGGGTCGACGACGCGGATCTTGCTGTTGTGCCAGGCGGCCATGATGATCTTGCCGTTCGGGTCAAAGATCATGTTGGTCGGGTGGTTGAAGTCGCCGTTGGCGGGATCGTCGATGCTGCCGCCGAGCTCGCCGCGCCCAGCGACCCAGGCGACCGTGCCCTCGACCTCGTCGTAGACGCGCAGGCGGTGGTTGTTCCAGTCGAGGATGTAGATCTGGCCTTCGGGACCGGTGAGGGTGTCCTGGGGCAAGGAGAACTTGGCCTCGAGCGCGGAGAGGGCCACGTTGTCCGCGTCGCGGTCGTAGCCGTTCTCGCCGAGCCCGACGATCGTGCAGATCGTGCCGACCTCGGGCTCACAGGTGTCGTCGCCGCAGCTCGAGCTCAGCGCGAGCAGGCCGAGCGCGCCGACGCAGGGGAGCAGGAGGATTGCGCGCTTCATCGGGCCACCTTCACGATCCGGGAGTTAAGCGTGTCCATCACGTAGAGGTTGCCGTCGGGGTCGAAGGAGACGCCGAACGGGCGACGCAGGCGCGTCTCGGTCGCGGGGAGGCCCTCCTCCTCGTTGACGCCGAGCTCGCCGGTGCCGACCACCGTGCGGATGTCGCCGCTCTCGAGGTTGACCGCCCGCACCGCGCCGTTGTCGGTGTCGGCGAAGTAGAGGTGTCCGTCGGGACCGATCTCGAGGTCGCGCGGACCGCTGAGCTGGGCCGTGAGCGCCGGCCCGCCGTCGCCGCTGTAGCCCTTGTCGCCGGTGCCGGCGAACGCGTCGATGAGGCCCGTGGCGAGGTCGATCACGCGAATCGCGTTCGCCTCGGTGTCCGACACGTACAGCATCCCCTCGTGGTGGAGGATGCCGCCGCTCGGGTTGGGGTTGGAGCCCTTGGCCCAGGAGAACAGCGCGTCGATCGCCGGCCCGCCGTCGCCGCTGTAGCCGACCTCGCCGGTGCCGGCGATGGTCGTGATGATCCCGGCGGTGTCGAGCCTCCGGATACGCTCGTTCTGCTGGTCGAGGACGTAGAGGTTGCCCGCGTCGTCGAAGGTCGCGTCGTTGAGCTGCTTGAACAGCGCCGACTCGGCCGCGAGCTCGCCGTCGCCAGCGAAGCCCGCCCCGCCGCCGCAGACGACGTTGACGTAGCCGTCGGCGGGGTTGATCGTCAGCAGTTTGTGGTTGTGCCAGGCGACCACGAGCACGGAGCCATCGGGCTGCAAGACCAGGTTTGTCGGGTGGTTGAGGAGCCAGTCGCTCCCCGGCGCGCCGCCGGGCGGCACGCCGCCGAACGGGCCGTCCCCCGGGAAGATCGGGTCGACCGAGCCGACCATGGTCTGGACCGTGCCGTCGGCGTTGATGCGCCGGATCAGGAAGTTGTTGAAGTCGGTGAACCAGGCGGTGCCGTCGGGCAGGAACAGGAGATCCTGCGGCTGGCTCACCACCGTCTCGCTGCGGTGATGGCCGTCCTCGTTGTAGCCCTCCTCGCCCTTGAGTCCGAGCCAGGTGCAGGTGTGGCCCGACTCGAGGTCGGCGCAGGGATCCGAGTCACAGCCGCCGACCAACGCGACCGCGAGCAAGGGCGCCACGAGGCGCCAGGGGGGCTTGAGTTGTTTTAAGCTCATGGGAAATTTTCCTGTGGGAGTCCAGGGTACACGAGTACGGGCCGTTTAGTACGAGCGAGGGTATGTTGAGGGTTGCGCTCGATCGTGGACAAGCTCTGCGGTGCTTCGACCCGCTCTCCCGCGTCCTCGCGGCGCTACGCTCGTTTTCCGAACGGCGAGTACGCCGCCGGCAGCACGACCAGCTTCAAGATCGTCGACCGTGGCGAGCGGGCGCTGCACCTCGGCGCCGGGCGCGGTCGAGAGTGCCATCGGCACGATGCGGGGTCGCTCGTACCAAGGAGCTTGCGCCCAAGCTCGATGAGGCCGCGCGAGCCGGCGCCCTTTCGCGCTCGTCCACAGCTCGTCCTGTCGAGCGCTGGCGCGGGCCTGCCTGTGCGTGTCGACTAGCGGACGATGTAGTCATCGAGTTGGGGTCGACGGGTCCAGCGCCAGTACTCAGTGGTCGACCACGGCGCGTTGGTGATGATCCGGCGGCGCTTATTCAAATAGTAGGACTCCTGGCGTGGATCGAGCCAGACCTTGTGACGGAGGTGCTCGTCAAGGCGCCGGTTGTACTCGTCGAACACCTCGCGCTTGACGTCCATGACGCGCCGTCCGGCGCGCGTCAGTGCGCCGATCGACTCGACGGCGAAACGCGCCTGCAGTTCGCCCCACATACACGGCCCGCCAGAGATCGGGTTCGTGTTGGGCCCGTAGAGGCAAAATAGGTTTGGGAAGTTCGGGACCATGATGCCGAGGAACGCCCTAGGGCCGTCTACAGACCAAGCCTCGCTCAATTGGATGCCATTGAGTCCGTGGACCTCCATCGGCCAGAGATAATCCTCGGTGCGATAACCGGTCGCAAGGACCAGGACGTCGAGATCAATAACCTCGCCGGACTCGAGCTCGACCCCACGCGGTACGACGCGCCGGATTGGCCGCGTCTCGAGCTCGACGTGACGCTCCAAGAGGGTCGCGTACCAGTGGTGGTCCTGCGGGATGCGCCTCGCCATCACCGGATAGCGAGGCGTCACTTTCTCGATTAGCTCTGGGCGGCCCGCGAGTTCGCTACGGATATACTCGACCATCCTCCCGCGAAGGGAGGCGTTGTATTCGTTGACGGAGAGCGGGTCCTCCCAGCTCGGATCGATGTCGTAGATACGACCGTCGATCATCGAGTCGCCGAATGTGTAGATCTTGGACGCGCGGACGCAGTGAACGTAGCCCGGAAAGTTGGCGAGCATCCACCGCTCCTCGTCGCGGATCAGCGATGTATACTCGGGTATGTTCGGGCTGATCCAGCTCGGGGTGCGCTGAAAGATCGTCAGGTGGTCGGCGACCTTGGCGAGGGGGCGGACGATTTGGACGCCGCTCGAGCCCGTGCCGATAACGCCGATCCGCTTGCCTGAGAGGTCGACATCATGTTCCCACGCGCTGGTGTGCAGCGCCACGCCTGAGAAGGCGGCCAAGCCCTCGATCGCGGCCCGACGAGGCCGGCGCTCGCCACAGCGGCGGCAAGATCTTGGAGAGTTTGGGGCCTGGCTGTCGCCGGCTTCGGGGTCCTCGATGTCATGTAGGGAGTCGTCGGAGCGGGGTCGTTGGCAACCCACGCGCGTCCAGGGCTCGAAATCGACGCTAACGTCGTTTTTCGCCCTTGTCCTGGAGTCTAGCGGCTCGTCCCGGCCGCTGCGAACGACTTGCGCCGGGCAACCAGATTTAACTTGTTAGCTACCAACAAACATGTAAAATGTCGATTAAACATCGTTAAAACGGCGATCGCGCGACGCGTTCGTCCGCGACGCGACCGGTGGGTTGAGGAACGAGATGAGCCAAGTCAGCGCGA
>JACKDW010000044.1 GCA_020633295.1 Myxococcales bacterium
CGGCTTCGAGAACACCGGCCACCACTTCTCGATCCAGGTATCGGACGCGCCGCGCCAACCGAGTCGTTCCCAGGTGCCCGCGCCGAAGCGAAACGCGGCCGCGACGACGCGGTCGATGTTCTCGCGCGTGAGCCGGTCGTCGTCCGCGGGCCATTCGAGCGTCGACACACCGGGCAGGTGCGCGGGCTTGATGTGCAACTGGCGGACGCCGTCGCCATCGAGCGCGCGCCACGTCGCTCCGCCAGCGCCGCGCATCGTGATCCGCGTCTCGCCATCGTCACGGATCACGCGACCGAACTCGAACGCCTCGATCTTGTTGTCGTAGACACGATCGGGCCGCGTCACTCGCAGGCTCTCGAACACTGGGCCCGTTGGCGGATCCGGGATGAACGCCTCGACCTCACGCACGAGCTCAGCCCACGGGGCCCATGGCCATGACTCGGTGTCCTGCTTGCGCACCTCGGCGAGCAAGCTCTCGCCCTCCTCGCGCAAACGCTGGGCGCGACCGCTGTCCAGCGTCGCGCGGGCGGCCCGGAATCTCTCGTTGGCCACGTGCAGCGCCTTGGTGGCCACGCGACGATGCTCGGCCTGCGCGGCTGCGAGCTTTCGCCGGTCACGCTCCTCGATCAGCTTGCGCACGCCCTCCTTGTTGCGGCTGAGGCGAATCAACATCTCCTCGGCCGAGATCGCGGCCTCGGCCGCGGGGTTGTTGATCACGGACTTGCTCGAGCGCAGCAACTCGGACATCCACGTCGACTTGCCCTCGACCTTCTTGAACCGGATGCCGTCCGTGCTCTCCTCGCTGACGTAGTAGTAGATGTTGAGGATCGGGCACGAGTTGTTCTGCCGGTAACCACGACCGTTGCGCTGCTCGAGATCGCCGGGCGTCCACGGCATGTCCAGGTGATGGATCGCGCAGGTTCGTAGCTGGAGATCTAGGCCCTCGTAGGCGACCGAGTTACAGATGATCACGTCGTAGGCCGGTTCGTCGCCGGTCTCGGGATCGCCGGTGAACGCCTTGGCGAGATCGGTGCGCTTGACAGCCGCGGGCACGGCCTTCGCGTTGAGAATGGCGATTCGATCCTCGGGAATGCCGTGCTCGATCAGCACCTCCTTGAACCAGAGATGCGGCGCGACCGACTGCATGAACACGATGTGACCGCAGTTGCGCTGCGCCTTGATGTTGAGCGCGCAGCGCTCGAACTTCGGGCCATGGGGATCGGGCCGCGGCAGCTCGCGCGTCATTTCCGCTTCGGTGTCCCCCTTCTCGAGCGCGCCGACGACGGTCCAGCCCTTCTCGAGCCACGTCGACATGCTGACGAGCGAGACCTTGCGCGTCTCGGTCCCACCGAACGCCGTGTTCCAGCGGTAGCCCTCGTCGCCGTCCGCGTGCAGGGCGACGTAGTTGAGCCGCTCCTGGATCCCGAGCGCCTGCCGCTTGACGTCCTCGATCTCCGCTTCCTCTTCGAGGGTGAGGCCCACGGGATCCTTGAGCAGGAGCTCGAGGCGCGCGACCTCCTTCGCGTACTTCGCCTCCTGTCGCTTATCCATCTTGACCGTGACCTGCGAGATCCGCGGCTCGGGGAGCTTCAGGTCGACATCCTCGGCGCTCTTGAACTCGCCGTATCGCAGCAACACCGTGCGCAGCTCGTCGAGGTTCGAGAAGCCGACGACGGCTTGCCGGCGCTCGACATCGAAGGTCCGCGTGATCACGTCGCGGGACTCGGTCAGGATGTAGCGATCGATAAACTGCTCGGGATCGTCGACGCCCAGGCGGGTCCACGCGTTCGGATCGATGTACTGAACCAGGTTGTAGTACTCGAGCGGGCTGTTCTTCGCCGGGGTCGCGGTCAGCAGCACGATGCCCGTGCCGCCGGTGTTGCGCCGGACACCTGCGGCGCGGAAGTCGAGCTGCCACGCGCGATCGGACGGGTCACCACCCGAGCCCATGAACTCGGGGATCTTCCCGCCCTCGCGCCGCTCGGGCATGTACAGGTTCTTGAAATCGGCGGCCTCGTCGATCACGAGCAGGTCGATGCCGATATCGCTCCAGTACAGCCCCGGGATGAAGTCCTGACGCTTTGAGGTCTTGAGCGTCTCGGCGACCCAACGCGCGACACCGTGTTCGATCACGGCTTCCTGCCGCTCGGACAGTTTCTTCTTCGTCTCAGACTGCTCGTTCGCGCGGCGGACCGTTGTCTTGACCGAGCGCTGGATCGCGGACTGGTGCTCGGCGTAGTCGATGATCTCCTCGTTGTTGAGGCGGACATTCTTCATCGCCTCGTGCGTCAGAATGACCGCGTCGTAGGCTCCGCCCATGAACGCGAGCCATTTCTCGGCCTGTCGGTCGATGCCGTCCGACGTCGACGTCGTGATACGTCGCTCGTATTGCTCGGCGTTTATGCTGCCGGCCTCGAGCAGCATCCGCGCCTCCTTGACGGCCTCGCCGCGCTGCCGCTTGATGCGCTTCTGCCCGATCACGAGCACGCGGTAGTCGGGCAGGATGCGGCCGAAGTCGTCGTACCACTTCCACACCAGGCTGGTCGGCACGATCACGACGGGGCGCCGCGCCCATCCCTCCTGACGCGCGCGGGCGATCACGGCGAGCGCGGTGTAGGTCTTGCCGACGCCGACGTCGTACGCGACCAGGCCACCGCGGTTGTCGAGCACACGGCGCGCCCCCGCGGCCTGGTGCGGGTGCAGCTTCACCTTGCCCGACATGCGGGCGATGTCGAGGGGGTCCTTCGAGTAGTTCGGGACGATGTAGCCCTGGAACGCGCGGTTGTACGCCTCCGTGATGCGGGTGCGCTGCTCGGTCGACGCGCCTGCCCACGACTGAAAGCTCTCGACCCACTTGGCCGCCTGCTCAGCGCGACGCACCGCGATCGGCCGACGCTTTTGCTTCTCCTTGGGATCATCAGGTTCGGGGTCAACCGGCTTGAACAGACCTGTATCGTGGGTCAGCCAACCGATCAGCCACAGCACCTCGGTGGGGATCGAGCGGTCCTTGTGCAGCTTCTCGTACTCGCGCGAGTTCGCGGTGTATACGCCCTCGTCACGCGAGATGCGGACGCCCGGCGCGATTGTGTCGGCGACCCAATCGCTCAGCACGTTCGTCGGAATCCAACCGGCGCGCGGCGTGATGTCGGGGATATCCTCGAACTCGATCGTGTCGATCGCCTCGAGCAACACGGCGGCCTGGCGCGCCCACTGCGGATTGGACGCGCGCGCTTCGGCGTAGTCGTACTTCCGCCACAGCGGGCCGGTCGTGTAGTCGCGCTCGGGCGTCAGGAACTCGGCGTTCTCGGGCGCGTTGCGTGGGCCGGAGTGCGGGTCGAGGTACCACTCGTTGGCGAGCAAGGCCGCGCGAACCTCATCGCGCGACATCTTGCCGTCGTGCGCCTCGTGAAACTCGAGCAGCGCGTCAATGTCGAGCCAGCGCTGGCGCCGATAGAGGAACTCGGCCTGCCCCAGGATATCGGCGTTCGATCCGCTCCACACGAGACGCACGCTCGGCCGGTAGCGAATCGCGGGCGCGAGATCGCCAGTCTCCGTGAAGGCGCTCAAGAAGCCCTCAGCGGCCTCGTTCTTCTCAGCGAGCGAGACCAGCTCGGACCACTGGTGCGGGTTGCGAGGACCGCCCGTGTCCCGGTACATCCGCGAGCCGACGAAGTCCTCGATCGACAGCTTCAGGTCGGCCCACAGGTCGAGCGTCCGCGTCGACTTGGCCTCGAGTGCGTCGGTGAACTCTTTGACGCGGACGCCCAGATACAGGGCCGCTCGGATCGCCGCGGTCTCCCCCGACGCCTTGCGCTCGACCTCGCGGAGTCGCGTGTCAGGGATCGCCCAACTGTAGGGCGTGATCCGGCACGACTCACACACCGCGCGCTCGCTGAATGCGGGGAGCCCCTCGAACGTGCCGTCGACGCGATACCATTCGCGCCCGCTCGGCTCCTTGGTCTGGTCGTCTTCGTCGCTGGCGACGCCGCGCTCAACCCCCAGGATGTGCGACGGGTACCGCCGGAAGTAGCGGCCCTCGAGGATGAACTCGTCCTCAGCGTCGACCTTCGTCAGCTCGCCACCACGCGAGCGGAAGAACAGAAGATCGACGACGAGCTGTGCCCCGGGAAACAGCTTGCTCGGCAGACGGAACGCGGCCGACAAGTGGTGACGCTTGAGGATCTTCTCCCGGAGGTCTCGCTGCCGCTTGCCGGTCAGGAAGCCCGCGGGCACGAGGAACACGCCGATACCGTTGGGCGCGAGAATGTCGAGCCCGCGGCGCAGGAAGTACATGTAGGCCATCGCCTCCTCGTACTCCTCGGACTCATCCTGCTGCTTGGCGAGGCCGCGCTCGCCGTAGGGCGGGTTCGAGACAACGAGATGTACGCGGCCCTGGTACTCGCTGCCGTTGGCGTCGAGCCATTTCTCGAAGGTCTCGTGATTGTGGTCGTGTCCAGGCAAGAGCGCCGGGAGGATGGCTGCCGAGACACGCGAGAACTCGGTCGTGATCCAGTCGATCGGCGGCTTGCCCTCGCACTCGGCCTGCTCGACGCCAAACACGAGCCGGCCGATACCGGCCGATGGCTCGAGCGCGAGCACGCGCCCATCGGTCCCGCCGATGTCACCGAGCAAGCCGCAGATCGCGTCGCCGATGGACCGCGCGACGCGGGTAGGCGTGTAGTACTCGTGGATCAGCCCGTACTTCTCGGGGCTCCAGCCCTCGGGGAACTTGTCGCGGACGTTGCGGATCGACAGGCCGCCCCAGCCCGAGTAGGCCATCAGCGTGCGCCGGTCTTCGCTCGTCATCTCGTCGGGCGACTTGCTCGCCAGGATCTTCACCGCCGCGAGGTTGGCCTTGGTCCGCCGCGCCGTGGTCCACTCGTCCGGCGGCGCCGCTTTGGCGGCTCGCTTGGCCCGGATCTTGTTGATCCACTTCTGGAGAAGCGTGACGATCACGTCGCGCTGGGCCGCGATGAAGCGATCGAACCATTCGAAGCCGACTGCCGGTCCAACCTTCTCGCGCCACGCGGGCAGGATGGTGTTGAGTAGCGCCTCACCAGTCATGCGATCTTCTCCGCTGCCTGCTCGAGGAGTTCCTCAAGGCCCCCCATGACGATCTTCTGCTTCGCCGCGTCGTCATCGACGGCGGCCTCGCTCGACGCGGCCTCGTCGGACTCGCGCATCGGTTCTGGTTCCTTCGCTTCGGCCTCCGATGTCTCGGCCTTCTTCGCGCCCGTCCGCTTGGGCGGCTTCTTCTTGCGCGACGTCGCGGCCTTCTGCGCCTTCGCGGTCTCCTCGGCGCGTTCCTTCATCGCGTCCTCGGTTCCGCAGCCCAGCTCTTGCCAGTCTTCCTCGCTGCGGATGTAGAACAGACCGTAAGCGCCTGTAGTTGACTCGACCAACTTGAACTTGCCGCCTTCGCCCGCGGACGCGATGCAGATGCGGCGATCACCGCTGGTGCTCTCGAGCCAGGTCAGCTCCGTGTCGCTCACGCGCTGTACGTGGGGCTCCGCGGTCATCAGGTCCGCGTGTCGCTGCGCCCGCCGCTTCGCGTCGATCGCCCGCGTATACTCGCCGAGCTGCTCCTCTTCGTTGTCGAGCGGGTGCCATGTGAGCACGTACTTGCTCGCGTCCGCTTGCTTGATGGCCTCGTAGTGGCCGTATCGGGGGAGCGCGGCTAGATACGAGATCGCGTCGTCCGCTGTGTTCTTGATCCATGTCAGCCGCCCCTGGACCGGCGGCGCGAAGCGGTCGGGTCCTTCGGCCGTCGCCGCGTCGACAAACTCGCGGGCGGTGCCAAACCGGTGCATCCCGTGTTTGACGAACACCTCCGCGGTCCACTTGAGGTGGTCGACGCTGCCGACCTCGAGGTCCCGGAACGTCTGGTCCTTCCACTCGTAGAACAGCGCCCAGCGCTGACCGGCGCGCAGAATCTTGAACGAGCCGCCGTTGAACTTCGCCTCATGGACGACGCGGTTCTCGACCATGCGCTCTTTCCAGTCGAGCGAGTCTCCGGTGGCCTCGGCGACGTGCTCGGCCTTCTTCTCGGCAGACTTCGCCTTGCGGCGGGCGGCTCGAGCTTCCTTCTTCGCCGCGGCCGCTTTCTCAGCGGCGTCCTCGGTCCCCGCAGCCTCGGCCTTCTTCTCGGCAGCGCTCGCCTTCTTCTCAGCCTTGCGCGCGGCCTTGGCCGCTTCGGTCGCGGCCTTCTCCGCCTCCGCGGCCTTCTCCGCCGCCGCGGCGCGTGCTGCCTCCTCGTTCGCGTGGAGCTCGGCTTCGGCCTTCTCCGCCTCCTTGGCTTTTCGTGCTGCTTTCGCCGCCGCCTTCTTGGCCTCATCGGACGCCTTCTCGGCCTCCTTCGCGGCGTCCTTGGCTTCCTTCTTCGTCGGTGGCTTCTCGTCCTTGTCCTTGGCCTTCTTAGCGGTCGGCTTCTCGCCTTCGCCGACGCTCTTCGGCGGCTTGCGGGCCTTCTTCAACTCCCCGGTGTCGAGTGAGAGCGACATCCCCTCGCGCACGAAGACGGTCATCGTTCGCCCATCGGTCCCCTCGACCTCGAGCGCGACCATGGGCACGCGAACACCACGGACCGTGAAATCCATCGACTCAGCCTCCGTTCCCGTTCTGGTTCACGGGTCGCGCCTGGAGCGTGATGCGGCACGAGCTGTTCCGCCCCTTCAACCACCACCCGAGCGCGAACGTGCCGGCCGCGAGGCCCACGCCCGATACGAGCGCGACGCCCAGGCGACGCGTGCTGCGACGCGCCTCCTCCTCGGTGTACTTCTCCAGTCGGGCGAGCTTCGCCTCGCAATCGTTATCTGCCACTTCGCTGCTCCCTCTGTCTGTGCCGCTCCCACGGGTAGGCGATGGCCGCGCCGCCGAGCGCGAGCGCGACCCCGACACCCGTCGCCCATGCCCACGTCGTCGAGCGCGGTCGCGGGTCGCCTGGTTCGATCGCCAGGTCGGCGAACGGCATCGCGTGATTCGTGCCGGGAACCGTCGGCGGCTCGTCGGCCTTGGGATCAAGGACGCCGGGCGACCGACCCTTGATCGTCGTGATCATCGGGATCCTCGGCACCCCTGCGTCGATGAGCGCCTGCTTCCAGTCCCGTCTTGCCGTCCGTGCCAACGAAGGCTCGTTGTCGGGGACATCGGAGAGGCGCACGAGCTTGCGGTCGGGATGCTCGAGGAGGATCTGGCGCACCTCGTCGAGCCGGTCACGCACCGGCTTGTCCTTGAAAGCGTCCCAGCCGCGCCGGACGTAGGCGCACACGAGCGAGCGGCGCAACATCGAGAGCTGCCGGCGGCGGACCGCGTTCAGCGTCTGCTTGATGCTCGTCTCGTACATCGTGACGATGCAACGCGAGCCATCCGCCTTCGCGTCGTACGAGGCGGGGTCGATCACGCAGCCAAGATCGCGAGAGCGCCCCGGTCCGAGCCCCGGCTTATCCATATCGAAGCGCACATAGCCGCCGGAGGTCAGCTTGCTGTAGACGGGGTGGTAAGTCGTGCCGCCATCAAGGCGGCAACGCCATGACCCGATCGCGCATCCGATCGCAGAGCCGAACAGATACTCGGGGTGCATCGGATCCTTCACGCGCAGGAACGTCGCCTTGACGCCTGTGCCAGGGATCTCGATCTCGTAGCTCTCGGTCGCGTTCTTGCGCAGGAAGTCGAGCCCGCCGTCGCAGTACGATCGCCAGCGGTAGTGCAGACACTCCGTGTCATCGGATTGCGCGGTCCCGACGTTGATCTTGTAGAGGTCTGGTGATGCGTGCTGCTGTGTCGCCCAGGACCAGGCGATCGAGCACAGGCGCCCGGTGTTGACGTAGAACGAGCCGACGTCGCGGACGATCGCCTGCTTGATCGGCCACGCGGCGCTCTGGTTGCGCCAGTGATCCACGACGGCGCCGAAGGGGTTCAGGCTGACCTGGATCACGCTCGTGATCTCGTTCATCCCGGGGATGAAGCCGACGCCGTCGACCGGCGTGAACAGGCCCTTGGGGACTCCGAGGTCATCCGCGGACGCGGGAGCGACCTTGCCGGTTGCGAAGCCGTACCCGCCGAAGCGCGGCGAGCCAACCCACTCCGCGCGTGGATCGAAGCGAGGCGAGAACAGGCGCGTCCAGTGCCCCGTCTCGAGCACGCCGCGGACAACGGAGTTCACGTACCAGTCATCGACGCGGATCTTCGGCTCCTGGAGCGGCGGCAAGCGCTCGTAGGCGGCGGCGCGTCGCTCCTCGGCGTCCTTGGCCTCCTTGATCTTCTTGCTTCGGAACGCTCCGAAGATCGCGGCGGCGAAGCCGACGATCGCCGCAGCCGCGGCACCCACGGGTCCCGCGGCTGAGAGCGCCGCCATGCCGATACCAAACGCGGCCTTGGCGACGGTCGCGCCCGCCGAGCCGCCGCCGGTCGTCCCGGACATCAGGGCGTCGCCGAGCGCGAGGCCGACTCCCTTCGGATCGAGTGACGACGCAATCTCGGCGGGAAACGTCACGTCCTTGATCGCCGGCAGCAAGTTCGACATCACGCCGTTCGAGGCCGCTCCCGTGACGCCGACCTTCGGGACCGCGATTGAGCGCAGGAGCCAACGCGCGCCGTCTTGGAAGTCGGTGACGCCCTGGGAGTGCAGCGCACCCGTGGAGCCGATCTCATTCGTGATCGCGAAGTTCGTGTCGATGTTGCTCGGATCGATCGACGGATCGGCGAGCGCGTCCATCAGCACGCTGTGGGGCGGGAGCGTGCTCCTGAACTCCTTGCCCAACGCGCCGAACAGCTTGTCGAACTTGTCGGTTCCCGGCTCGATGAACATCACGCGCTCTCAGCAATGCCCCGCGCGCGGACGCAGGGGTCGGGGTTCCGGGCGAGCGCCGAGCGGGCAGCCGGGCTCAGCGAGTCACGCGCCCGAAGGAAGGCACGGCGAGCGGCGAAGAACGCGGCGAAGGACTGCTTAACGTGGTTGTACGCGCGAACGGAGACGGCGCCGCGTGGCCCGTTGACGCGGGTCATCGTCTCGCTGCCCTGGTAGACGGTGAGGAGGCCGTTCTTGCGGTAGGTCTTGCCGACGATCGCGGCGCGCTCGTCGGTGAGCGCGGCAACGCGGGTGAGCACGCGATCAGTCGTCTTTCGAAAGTGCGTGTACTGAGCGACGACGACCCGCGCGTCCTGTCCCAGGTTGCCGACCGGGCTCCAGAACGACGCCGCGAGCCGCATGCCGATCGTCGCGGGCCGCCAGGGGCGCCCGGTCTCCCACTCGAGGCCAGGCGGGCGCAACCCGAGCGCGCCTCCGTAGACGTAGGGGAACGTGCCGAGCGAGAGAATCACCGGGTAGGAGCAGCCGACCGCCGGCATCGCGTAGCGCGGCCCGAAGTACGACGGCGCGACGTCAGCCCGGAACGCGCGGAACATGTGGCGGTCGGCCGGAGCCTCGCGCACGGGAAGCCGCAGCGCCATGGCGAGCGTTCGGTTGCTCGCTCGAGGCGCGACGCTCGACGGCGCCGCGCTCGACGGTGCCGCACTCGACGGAGCGGAGCGCCTCGCCGTGATGGTTGGCGTAGCCTCCGGATCAGGCCGCCGCGCGTCGTAGCACGCGCGGTTTGGCAGCTTCGTGCTCGGGATGTCGACACGCCACAGATTGCGACGACCAAGCCCGATGCGCTCGATCTCCTCGAGCGCGGTGTGCCGAATCTGCGCGCGGGCCAGGCGGGTGCGCGCGTGTGTCGGATCGCGCCGCGAGCTATCGCTCTGACGCTGCGCCAGCCAGTTATCGAACGCCTGCAAGGCCGCGGTCTCGACCACCGAAGCGTCGCTCAGGTGCGCAACGCCACCGAGCGCATCGCTCAGCGCGGCGGACCAACCGATCGACTTCGCCACGCGGCGCCACTGCTCGACGATCCATCGGAGGCGGTCGCCCTCGGACGCGGCGTCGAAGTCCCCCGCGAGATCGGCCAGCGTGTTCAGCTCGCCGTCGTAGCAGCCCAGGATGTCGGCCCAATCCCTCATCACGCTCCTCCTCGAAGCGTCGGCAGCGTGCCGACGAGCTGCTCGAGCACCGACATCACGCCGGGCCAATTCTCGGTCGACAGCTTCGCGGGGATCGTCGACTCGTCGTTCAGATCGATGCCGACCTCGCCCGCGTGACGCTTGAACTTCTTCTGGACCGTGTTGTAGTTGTCACCACCCCGTCCGCTCTTGAGCCACGACGGTGACGCCCAGCCGACCTTGATATCCGCGTGGTTGTCGATCTGGTAGTTGTCGAGCAGCCGCTGCATGTACACGCAGGCCCCGAAGCCCGCGACGCGCGGCAGGAACATGATCCGCGGATCGGAGTTGAGCAGCGGCGCCTTGCTCCTCAGCGGGATTACGCCGGTCCACAGGAAGAACGGCGCGAGCGCGCCGAACAGCCCGCCAGACCCGAAGTCCGCCGCCTGCTGCCCAAACTTGAGCTCGGGGTTGCGCCCCTTGTAGTTCTCCCACGCGCGCTTCGAGCCCGCGCGCTCCCGCTTGTCGCGGTCGGTGTCGCCATCACCGTTCTGCGCAGTCGGGACCCAACGCGACTCGCCATAGGCGATCACGGAGAAGATCCGACCCGAGCCGACGATCGTGCTGACCTCCTCCATCAACATGAACAGCGGCCGGAACTCCTCGGGCGTCATGCCCCAGTTGTTCACGAGGTCTCCGCTCACGTCGGCGGCCGTGGGTAGCGGGAGGACGTTCTCCCACATACCCACGCGCTTCTCGTCTTCAGTCGCGGCTCTGTTCGTCGCGGGCGCATCGTCGGTGGGCGCCTCGGGCTCGACGGGCGACGCGTCGTCGTCGGGCTTTGGTGTTAGCTCGGACTCACCGCTTCGCTGGCGGAGCGTCAGGTAGTAGGCGGCTCCGCCCGCGAGTCCGGCCGCGGCTACGCCAACGCCGACCGCTCCCAGGGTTCCAAGTCTCATCATGCACCTCCTTGCGGTGCCTCGGCCGGCGGGGGCGCGGCCGGGGGCGCGGCGAACTGGACCGTCGTCTTCGGGCGGGTGACCTGCGCGTACACGATCAAGCCAACGACGCCGACCGCCGCCACGCCGCCCGTCACGTAGAGCAGCGGCTTGACGATCTGCCACGTCGCCTCGCCCGCCGCCTGGGCGACCTGCTTCTGCGCCTCAAATACCTTCTCGCCGACATCCTTGGCGGCTTCGCCGACGTCCTCGGCGACATCCTTTGTCTTTTCCCAGACCTGCTCGGCCGTCTCGCTCGCGGCCTCACCGACAGCCTCGGCCGTCTCTCCGAGATCCTGTTTGGCCTCCTCGACCGCGGCCCCCGCGGCTTCGCCGACCTCGTCCCAATCGTCGACGAACGCCCACCCGAGCGGGCCAGCCGATCGAAGGACCATGTTCGCGTCCCAGGTGAACCAGGCGTTGTAGAGCTTGTCGTAGCCGCTCGCCTCCTCGGTCCCGTGGTCGGGTATCTCATCGCCTGGTAGCTCGGGCTCGAGATCGGGGCGGCGGTTGAACGCGAGCGAGATCGCCGGTGGCGCGTGGGTGACGAGCTTCTCGAGGTCTCCGAAGCTCGTGATCGGCTCCCAGTAGTGTCGCGCGCGAACAGCCGTCCACGGGTAGTCCTCGTCGTCGAGGCCCTCCATACGCGCCCAGTAGGCGTCGCGGCCCTCGTTGGTCGCCTCCTCGAAGAGGACTTGTAGAAAGATCTCGACGTCCTCCGCGTGGAGGTACTTCTCATCTTCGGACAGCTCGGCCTCGAGCAGCGAGAACTCGGCCAGAGTCGCAGCACGTGCGCTGGAAACAATCATCTCTCATCCCCTCGCGGTGAGCCGAGCCAGCAACAACCGGGCGCGTCCGTGCGCGCCGGTCATCACGGGTTCAGCAGCCCTCGATCTTGCACTGCTCGTAGAAGTCGGAGTTGTTGTAGTGGATGGTGACGAACGCGGACACGAGGTTGTTGGCCGTGCCGACGTGGCGAATCTCGACCGCGAGCTTCTCGACCGAGCCGACCGTGACCGCGCAGCCGCGGTACTCGGGGAAGTCGATGTGGATCTGCGTGCCGTTCTTGTTGATGAACTGGTTGCCGCGGTACTCAGGGCCGATGGCCTTGCCCTTCACCGTGCCGCCCGGCCCCAGGTAGAACTGGACCTTGAGGTCGGAGTAGTTCGTGCCCTGGTTGGCGAGGTTGAAGTCGATGGCGATCTTCGTCGGGATGAAGCCGGGGCGGGCGCCCTGCTCGAGACGGATCGCGTTGTTCGGCGACAGCGGGAACGTGTTGACGAAGCCCGGCCCGAAGTCCTCGACGATCACGTCGATGTTGGTCTGCGTGTCGTCGCTGTACTCGTCGAGCGTGATGTGCGAGTAGAGCTGATTGCCCGGGCAGCAGCCGCGACGCACGATCTGCTCGAGGCTGCGGCAGCCGGTGCGCAGACGCTCGACCGCGTCGCAGTGCTGTTTGAAGCGCAGCAGGTCGGGCATGCACTCGCGGAGCATCTGCATCTGCTGCGGTGAGAAGCCCAGCACTCGGCAAACGTGCTTGTGCATCTCCTCGTCGCTGTAGTCGTACCCGGTCATCGTGGTCCCCTTGTGGGGCACCATCTGGACCACTGTTTCGGATGATTGTGTCACGACAGTTTCCTCGTCTGGTTGATGTACCTGTCCTGTTCCCACCGTCCGCGGACGCCGGGTATCGGCTCTACTCTTGGGTTCTCTACTGGTTGGCTATCTCGGGATCTTCAGCATATGCCGGAGTCTCGCGTCGACCGTGGCGCCCGCGCTCGCGTCGGGCTGGGCATTTCGTCGGCGTCGCGGATCGGGCGTCGTGCCGGCGCTCGGCAGCGTCACGTTGCGCTCGGCAGGCGGCGCGGGGGCAGATGTCGGCTCGGTTGACGCCGCGGGATCGGGCGCTGTCGATGTCGGCTCTGCGGTCTCCGGCTGCGGCGGAGGCTGCTCCGGCGC
>JACKDW010000045.1 GCA_020633295.1 Myxococcales bacterium
TAGGCGCCACCCCCGAGCACTGCGGTGGTTGCGGGTTCGCGTGCACGCGAGATCTAGTTATTATTCCAGCGGCCTGGCGACTCGTGCCGGACCGCGAGCGTGACCGCGCGGCTCGACGACAAGTCTGTCTCTTCGGCTGACCACGCGGACTCCCGCGGGCTCAAAGCGGGCATTGGCACGCCAAGCGAACGCCCCAGTGCTCCCAAGTTGAGACATTCATCGTGCTCGTGACGATACGGCGAGGGAGGGACCACTACCGAGTCGGCTCCGCCGGCGGGTACGTCGTCATCGCCGCCTTCGATCAGGTCCCGAGCAGCGTCGACGTCTTACGGACGCGCGCGTAGAGTCTCCACGGCCGACGTGCCCATGAACCTGCTTCGCCGACTCCCCTCCGCCGATGCACCAGCCGCGACCGTGTTGATCCGGCTCGACCCGCTGACGCGCAGCGCCGGCCGCTTCGCGCGGATCGGCATCCCCGCAGCCGACGTGATGGGCCCGCTCGTCGGCGCGACCGAGGTCGTGTGCGGCCTCCTCGTGCTTGTGGGGCTCGCTACGCGCCTCGCCGCCGCCCCCCTCGTAGCGACGATGAGTGTCGCCGTCGTCTCGACGAAGATCCCGATCCTCCTCGGACATGGCTTTTGGGGCTTCCAGATCCGAACGCTCCCGTCCTACGGTTTCTGGAGCATGGCCCACGAGGCGCGTTGCGATGTCTCGATGCTCCTCGGCGCGCTGTTCTTGGTCTTCGTCGGTACGGGCCCTTGGTCGCTCGATCGACGGCTCGCGCGGCGTATGGGGTTATGACGTCGCGTGAGTCCGCGAGTCCGCCGCTCGAACGCGTCGTCGGGCTGTGGGGCGCGGTCTGGATGGGCCTGGGCTCGATCCTGGGGACTGGCGTATTCGTCAGCCTGGGGATCGCCGCGGGAGTCGCGGGCGCGGGCGTTGTGCTCGCGGTCGCGCTCGCGGCCGTGGTAGCGACCGCGAACGGCCTCTCGAGCGCTCAGCTCGCGGCCGCGCACCCGGTCAGCGGGGGCACTTATGAGTACGGGCATCGCCTCCTCCATCCGTTCGCGGGCTTCCTCGCCGGGTGGATGTTCCTCGCGGCCAAGAGCGCCTCGGCCGCGACCGCGGCGCTCGGCTGCGCTTCATACCTGCTCCGCGCGCTCAGCCTCGAGGTCGGTGGGCGGACGCGCGTCGCGGTCGCCATCGGCGTTGTGTTCGTCTTGACCGCGCTCGTAGCGAGCGGCGCGCGTCGTTCGAATCACGTCAATATTGCGATCGTGACGCTCACGCTCGTCGCGCTCGGTTCCTTCGTCGCGCTCGGCTGGTGGAGCGTCGACCCAGCGCTGCTCACGCCCCGTCTCGGCGCGCCCGCGTGGTCCGACGCGATCGCCGAGCCGACAGCGCTGCTGCACGCGACGGCGTTGATGTTCGTGGCCTACACTGGGTACGGGCGCGTCGCTACGCTGGGCGAGGAGGTGCGCGAGCCCGCGACGACGATCCCGCGCGCGATCATAGCGACGCTCGTGCTCGCCATGCTGCTGTACGTCGCCGTCTCAGCGACGGCCGTCGCGGTCGTGGGCGCCGATCGATTCTCGGCGGTGACGCGAGATGTCGCGGCGCCGCTCGAGACAGTCGCGCGATCGTTTCGCCAGCCCTGGGTCGCGCGCGTCGTCGCAGTCGGGGCGATCACTGCGATGGCAGGCGTCCTCTTGAACCTGCTCCTCGGCCTGAGCCGCGTGCTGCTCGCCATGGCGCGGCGCCGCGAGATGCCGGCGGCGCTCGACCGCGTAGACGCGGCGACGAGCAGCCCGACGCGCGCCGTGTGGGCGATCGGGGTGCTCATCGCGTCGCTCGTCCTGCTCGGCGATATCAAGTCGACCTGGTCGCTGAGCGCGTTCACAGTGCTCGTCTACTACGGCATCACCAACCTCGCCGCGCTGCGCCTGCCGCCCGAACTGCGACGGTACCCGCGCTGGGTCGCCGTGCTCGGCCTCGTGTGCTGCTTCGGGCTTGCGTGCTTCGTGGAGCGAGCGTTCTGGATCAGCGGCCTCGCGCTCGTGGTGCTCGGCGCGGGGTGGCGCGCCGCGGCGCTCCGCGGAGGATCGAAGCCATGAGCAGCGTCGCCGTCGCGATCTTTCTGGTCACCTACGCGCTGGTCTCGGCGCGTCGTATCGGCCACCTCGGGCTCGACCGCCCAGCCGCGGCGCTGCTCGGGGCCGTCGCGTGCGTCGCGTTCGGCGTGCTCTCCCCGGCGGCTGCGGTCGACGCGGTCGACGGGCACACGCTCCTGCTCCTGTTCGGCGTCATGGGCATGGGCGCGTTCCTCGTGCTCGACGACTTCTTCGCCGTGCTCGAGACGCGCCTGTCCCCCCTCGCCAGGACGCCGCGCAGGCTGCTCGGCGTCATCGTCTGGGGCGCGGGGCTCCTCAGCGCGTTCATCACCAACGACGCGGTCTGCCTGCTCGGCGCGCCGCTGGTCGTGCGGCTGATCCAGCGCAACGCCATGCCCGCGGTCCCCTTCCTGCTCGCGCTGGCGACCGGCGCGAACACGGGGAGCGTGGCGACGCTCGTCGGCAACCCGCAGAACATGCTCTGCGGGCAGCTCGGTGGGCTCGAGTATCTCGAGTACCTCGTCATCGCGGCCCCGGTCGCGATCATGGGCCTCGCGATCAATCACGCCGTCCTCCTCCTGATCTATCGCGGCGCGCTGCGAGGGACGCCCGCGCTCGATCGCGAGCGGTCGCCGGCGACGCGCCTCACCGGTCGTCACGGCGTCACGCTCGGCGTCATGATCGCGACGGCCGTCATCTACACGCTCGGAGGGTCGCTGGCGTGGACCGCCGCGGGCGGCTTCGTGCTCTTGATGTTAGTGCACCGGCGCGACGCGAGCGCGGTCTGGCGGCACGTCGACTGGTCGCTGCTGTTGTTCTTCGCGGGGCTGTTCGTCGTCACCGAGGGGCTTCGGCGCAGCGGCGCGACCGAGTGGCTGTTCGCGGCGCTCCCCCTCCACACGTCTGGAGGCGTCGTCGGCCAGCTCACGACCGCGGGCGTGTTCCTCCTGGGCTCGAACGTCGTCTCCAACGTCCCCTTCATCCTGATCGTTCAGGACCGGCTCATGACGCTGGACGATCCCGCGGCGGCCTGGACGACGCTCGCGGTCGTCTCGACCTTCGCGGGGAACCTGACGCTGCTCGGCTCGGCGGCGAACGTAATCGTGGCCGAGGCCAGCCGCGACGTCGGCGGCTTCGGCTTCTGGCAGCACCTCCGCGTCGGGCTGCCTATCGCGCTCTTGACGACCACGATGGGGGCGCTATGGCTCGCGCTCGTACTCTGACGCTCGCGCTCGCGCTCGCTTGAAGGCTACCCGAGCCGACGCGATACTGCGTCGGATGCTCACCCGCGCGCTCGCGTTATCGCTCACGATCGCCTGTCTCGCCCCGGGTTGCTCCGGGAGTCAGGAGGCGCCCCGCGTCACGCTCGCGGTCGTCGTCGACGGGCGCGGCATCCAGGAGGCCACGACTGATCTCGGCTGGCGCGTGCAGCTAGCGAGCTGCCGAACGGTGATCCGCGACGTGGAGTTCACGACCGCCGGAGAGTTTCACGACGGTGGCACGACCGCGCTGCTCGTGCGCGAGGGGCTCGGCTCCTCGGCGCTCGCGTGGCTCTCGGGCGCCATCGTAGCGAACGCGCGCGCGCACCCGGGGCACGCGGCTGGGGGCGACATCATCGGCGAGCTGCCGGGGCGCTTCGTCGTCGACTGGTGCGCCGACGCCGGCCAGTCGCTCGGCGACGCCACGCTGACCGTGGGCGACTACAACGGGGCCAACTTCTTCTTCGGCCTCGCGGGCGAGGACGACGGGATCCAGCCCGAGGACCCGCTGTACGGTCAGACCACGGCGCTCGTCGGCACCGCGGTCAAGGACGCGCAGACGATCGCGTTCACGGCCGTGGTCGCGCAGGACGAGGGCCGCGAGATCGTCGGCGCGCCCTTCGAGCTCGACGTCACGGCCACCAGCGCGAACACGCTCGGGCTCCAGCTTGTGCCCACCGATCCCTTCGAGGGCGACACGGTGTTCGACGGCGTCGACTTCGCCGCGCTCGACGAAGATGGAGACGGCGCGGTCGCGCTCGAGCTCGACGAGACGACCCTCAACCTCCTGCGCCGCGCGCTCCAGGATCACGACTACTACCTCGTCGATCCCGATGCGGGCGGCTGACGTACCGCGAAGCACGGTCCGGAACACGGCTCTCCATGCGCGCTCCTTCGCAACTCGCGTTCGCCGCAGGCCTCGTCCTCGCTACTTCGTCCTGCGGCGGCGGGGAGGGCTCCTACCGCGTCACCATCTACGGCGAGGCGTACATCGAAGAGGGTATCCCAGCCGATGTATTCGTCGACGGCTGGGCGATCACGTTCGACGAGTTCCTGATCGTCGTGGGCGACATCACGCTCGCGGACGGCGCGGCCGCGATCGACGGCTGGCGCGTGTTCGATCTCGCCCAGCCGTCGGGCGGTGACGGGCACGAGCTCGGGCGCGTCACGGTGCCGGCGGGGACCTACAGCGCGCTGTCGTACCGCGTCGCCCCGAGCGCTGACGCGACCGCCGGGAACGCGCGCGACGACCAGGTCACGATGATGCGCGACGCGGGCTACAGCCTGTTCGTCGCGGGCACGGCCACGCGCGGCGCCGAGACCTACTCGTTCGCGTGGGGCTTCACGAGCGACACGACCTACGCGCCGTGCGAGATCATGGTCGAGGTCACGCCGGAGCAGGAGGGCGCGAGCGAATTGACGATCCACGCCGATCACCTGTTCTACGACGACCTCGACAGCTCCGAGCCCAACGTCGCGTTCGATCTCGTGGCCGCCGCGGACACCGACGCCGACGGCGTGATCACGCAGGCCGAGCTGGCCGCGCTCGATATCACGACGCAGGCGCGCTACCAGGTCGGGAGCCGCGACATCACGGATCTGTGGGGCTATATCAGCGCGCAGACGGCGACTCTCGGGCACATCGACGGCGAGGGTCACTGCGAGTGAGGGGCTCGCCCGCGCGCGCGTCAGGAGATCGTGGTCGTCGCTCAAGCACTGCTCGCGCTGCTCCTCTGCGCCGACGCGCCCGCGCCCGCGCCCGCTGAGGACGAGCGCGTCCTCCCTGCCGAGGACCCCCCAGAGAACGCGCTGCGGGAGATCGCCGCGCGAGCGCTCGCCGAGCTGACGCGCGCGGACGGGCCGGTGGGCGAGTGTCACGATGACGAGCGCGGCTACAGCACGATCGTTCGCAGCCAGCGCAGCCCGAGGACGGCGAGCGAGGAGGTCATCGACGCCCAGACGATCAGCGCGACGCCGCGTCGCCGCTCGGCGGATGACCTGCTGCGCCTCGTCCCGGGCGTGCTGCTGAGCCAGCACGGCGCCGAGGGCAAGGGCTCGCAGCTGTTCATGCGCGGCTTCGACGCGGCCCACGGGACTGACGTCGAGGTCACGCTCGCCGGGATCCCGGTCAACGAGCTCTCCAACATCCACGGACAGGGCTACCTCGATCTCAACTTCATCATCCCCGAGGTCGTGCGACGCATCGAGGTGCAGAAGGGCCCTTACCAGCTCGAGCAGGGCAACTTCGCCAACGCCGGCTCGATCGGCTTCGAGCTGGGCGTGCCCGAGCCGCTCCGTGGGACGCGCGTCAGCTACGAGCTCGGCAGCACGATCCGCCACCGCGCGCTGCTGCTGCACGCGCCGCGCGTGTGGCCGAACAAGCGCTCGTTCATGGCGGTCGAGGCCATGCACGACCGCGGCTTCGGGCAGAACCGCAGCGCGCGGCGGCTCTCGTCGATGGCGCAGGTCCAGCTGCACAAGAGCAAGCAGCTCGGCCAGTTCGACCTCCTCGTCGCGGGCTACCTCGCGGACTTCGGCGCGCCCGGAGCCCTGCGCGCCGATGACGTCGAGACCGGCGAGCTCGGCTTCTACGACGCCTACCGCGACGACACGCGCGGCGCGTCGCTGCGCGGCCTCGTCGGGCTGCGCCACGTCCTGCGGCGGGGCACCACGCGGGTCGATCAGCTGGCCTATGGGCAATATCGCTACCTCCAGCTGGTCGAGGACTTCACCGGCTACCTGCTCGATCCGGTCGACGGCGATCGCCGGCTCCAGAAGCACGAGTTCGGCGGCGTGGGCTACCGATTTCGCGTCACGCGACCGCTCACGGAGGGATTGGTGCTCGTCGCCGGCTTCAACTGGCAGTTCGACCGCGTCGATCAGCTCGAGCACCAAGTCGACGCCGAGCACCGCACGGTCGACGAGCGCTGGGATCTGGACATCGCGCAGCACCAGCTCGCCGCCCTGGCGGGCCTGCGCTGGCTGCCCGCCGACTGGGCCCTGATTGAAGCGGGTGTCCGCGCGGACATGTTCTATTACTGGGTCGTCGACGTGCTCGGCGCGCTCGAGCGCGGCGCGGGCGGGCCGTTCAAGGACGCGATGATCATGCCCTCGCCGCGGCTGCTCACCCGCTTCCGCCCGGCCGAGCGCTGGTCGATCTTCACCGCGTACGGGCGCGGGCTGCGGGCGCCCGAGGCGCGCGCCGTGGTCGCGCAGGCGAGCAGCGAGGGCGAGAGCGTCGACCAGTACCGCGGCGGCGAGCCGCGGATCACGACGTCGGACGCGGTCGAGCTCGGCGCGCGCTGGGAGCCGCACGAGGTCGTCTCCGCCGGCGCCTCGGCGTTCGGCACGTGGATCGGCAACGAGCTGGTGTTCGACCACGTGTCGGGGATCAACCTCGAGCGCAGCCGCACGCGCCGCCTCGGCGGCGAGCTCGACGTCCGCGTACGCCCGGCCCCGTGGGTCGAGCTGCGCACGGATCTCACGCTCGTGCACGCGCGCTTCGTCGAGTCAGGGGCGCCGGTGCCGGGCGCTCCTCCTGTTCTCTGGACCACGTCGGGATACCTGTTCCATCGCGCGGGCGTTCGCGCGGGCGCGCGCCTCGTGGTCCTCGGCCCGCGCCCGCTGCCCCAGGGGGCGCGCGCGTCTGGATACGCGCTGCTCGATCTCAGCGCGGGGTACCGCGTGGGCCGGCTCCAGCTCGATCTCCAGGTCGACAACGTGCTGAACCGCCGGTGGAAGGAAGGCGAGTACAACTACGCCTCGTGGTTCAACCGCGACGATCCGCGGAGCGCGATCCCGGCGCTGCACTTCGCCGCCGGGCCGCCGCTCACGGTGCGCCTCGGCGCGACGCTGTGGCTGTAGCGCGAATAGCGTGGGTGACTGGTGGTCCCCCGAAGTGCCTCGCCATACGTCGTCTCCAGCATCCGAGCAGCCTCGGGACGCCCCTCGGTAACTTTCCTTTCCGCTACCCGCGCTTGTCCCCAGGCTCGGGTGTGTTGCATGACGGAATCCGGGCCGACGCGCAATGAAATCGGTATCGCCGTGGTCGTAGCTACGATCGTTGGGTGTCCTGGGCCGCGCACGTCGCTATCGCCGCTCAGCCTTCGTCACGGGCTCCTCAGACCGGGTGGAGGTGTCATCAAGCGACGCGTTGGTGGGAGCGCGAATGAGAGACCCTCGGGGCCACGTGAAGCGGTGGCCGGACGCGCGCTAGCGCGAGAGCCATCGACCTCCGAGCGCGTGGTAGATGACCGCGAACACGCACAACGCGATGTACACCGCCGTGGCCTGATAGATCAGCGCGCTGAAGCCGAGGTTGATCATCGCGGTCAGCGCGTAGGCGGAGCCGACGACGCTCGAGAGCGTGCTGATCCCGTAGCTGATCGACACGGTCTGCTCGCGGTTGTTGGCGAGCAGGCACGTGATGATGTGGGGGAAGAACAGGCCCAGGACCATGCCGAGCGGCGCGATCGCGACCGCCGAGAGCAGCAGCTTGAGCGTCACGTTGAGCCCGAGCGCGTGCTCGACGAGCGCGTCGAGTATCAAGAGGCAGAGCGGCGCGATCGCGGCGGCGAGCAGCGCGAGCCAGCGCGTGTCGCAGAGGTGCGCGACGCGGGGATACAACCAGCTCCCGAGGCCGCTCGTGAGCAGAAACAGGCTCAGGACCGCCGCCATGCTCAGCAGCGGCTCGGCCAGAAACAGCTCGAGCTTGGCCATGAGCGCGACCTCGCACAGCATGAAGCAGAAGCCGGTCATGAGCAGATACAGCAGCACCGGCAGGGGCGCCCGCGAGTCGCGCTTGAGCGAGGCGACGACGATGAAGAACGCGGCGACGATCGCGAGCACGAGGACCGTCGTGATCTTGATCCACGAGATGTACCAGTCGACTGTCTTCTTCTGCCCGGGCGCCGGGATCAGCGAGTAGCCGTCGACCTCGAGGTTGCGCACGAACGGGCGATCGTCGGTAGCCTCCTCGCCGCGCGCGCCCTCGATGAGCTCGCGGTACTTCTCATTGCGCGGTCGCCCCTCTCCCGGCATGTAGCGGAGCTGACGTCGCCACTGCCGCTTGTAGCGACCGCGGGTGAAGGTTTCGGCCCGAGCGAGTTCCTCGGCCGAGAAGCCACCCGGCGCGACGATGAGATCGTCGTTGGACTCCACGGAATCGACGACGATCACCTTGTTCTCAAATTCCGTGATGCCGCGCTTCTCGAACACCGCGCGCAGGTTCTGGAGGCGCCGCTCGAGCGGCTGATGGTCGAAGACGAGCAG
The DNA here is from genome assembly GCA_020633295.1 of Myxococcales bacterium. Classification (GTDB taxonomy): domain Bacteria; phylum Myxococcota_A; class Polyangia; order Nannocystales; family Nannocystaceae; genus JACKDW01. The sequence continues at coordinate 8,642 of JACKDW010000045.1, forward strand.
ACCGTCGTTGGTGAGCAGCTCGAGATAGCGCTCGTATGCCTCGACGGTGTCGAGGTACTTGCGCGAGTGCCCGGTGATCGCGGTCGTCGCCGCGTTGCAGCCGATGTAGATCAGGTCGTACTTGGTGCCCTCGGGCCGCGTGGCGAGGAAGTGGCGCCCCTCGTCAATGACCAGGTTGATGTGCTCCAGCGCGAGGAACTCGTTCAGCCGCATGTGGGCGATCGCCTCGGACTGTCGCCCGATCTTCTCCACGAGCGCGTTGAGCTCGACCCCCGTGACAGTGGCCTCACCGCTGGCGAGGTCGTTGAGGCGGACCATCTGCGCGCCGGTCCCGGCGAACATCACGAGGATGTTCTCGGGCGCGCGCCCCAGCACCCAGGCGGCCTCCATGCCCTCAAACGCCTTGGGGCGTCTCGCCTCGCGGGGACCCTCGTACGGCACGACGCGGACATTGGAGCGCGAGTTGTTGTGGACGATGCCGAAGAACGAGCGCCCGTCGGATCCGTCTTCCAGGATCTTGGTCCGCTTGAGCAGCGCGACGCGGGAGTGCTCATTCCACGCGCGCTCGAGCTCCTCGTAGCGCACGTCCGAGGCGCGGTACTCGGCGTACGAGACCGTGTCGTCGGCCCACTCGATCAGGCGCACCGAGACGATCGCAGTGAGGCCCGCGAGCACGGCGATCATCGCGCGCCGGCTCCCCGAGGTGCCCGCGAGCAGCAGCGGCACGAACGACAGCACGATCAGCACCAGCACGACCGTCGGGAGGCCGCCGAAATGGAACGCCAGCGGGGTCACCGCGCACGCGAGCGCGGCCCCTGTGAAGTCCGCCGCGTAGATCGCCCCGACGTCCTCGCGGCGCAGCTGGTAGACGCCGGTGAGCACGCGCCCGAAGCTGTAGAACGGCGCGCTCATCAGGACAATGAAGATGGCGGTCTTTTGGGCCAGGTAGTCGAGTCGCTCCATCATCCCGATGGTCGACGTCACCGGCATGATCCAGCTGAAGAAAACGAACGCGAACAGCAGTCCGCCCACGCACAGCCCAGCGAGCAGCGCGAGCTCCCGCGTCAGGCGAAAGCTCGAGACGCTCACGGGTCGCAGGTGCATGTGTAGGCTGCCGAGCGCGAGGCCGAGGAACGCGATCGGCAGGGCCAGGAACGCGTTGTCGGCCCCGAGGTGGTAGTCGGCGAGTCGCGCGAGGACGAGCTCGAAGGTCAGGCAGCACAGCGCCGTCACAAACACGAGACGCCGATACGCGAAGGGAGAGGGCTGAGATTCGTCCATGATTCCTCTGGGCGCGCTCACGGCTCGCGGGGGATCGAGTGTATGCGGGAGGCGCCCGGAGCCAAAGCGGCCCGAGCGCCGACGAACCTATCTTATTCTAGCCGCCGCAGATGCCGCCCTGGCACTGCTCGCCCTGGCAGACGACCCCGCACGCGCCGCAGTTCTGCTCGTCGTTGTTGAGGTTCACGCACGCGCCGTCGCACTCGTCGAGGCCCTGCATGCACTCGCAGCCGTTGTCCGTGCAGGTCTGCGTGCCCGCGTCGCAGCACTGGCCGTTGCACTCGATCTCGTTGTCGAGGCAGCCCTCGCACTGGCCGTCGACGCAGAGGCCATCGCACTGGTTGCCGCACTGTCCGCAGTTATCGGGATCGGCGTTGAGGTCGACGCACGCGCCGTCGCACTCGTCGAGCCCCGGCTCGCACTCGCAGTTGCCGTTGACGCACATCGTGTCGGCGATGCACTCGATATCGCAGCCGCCGCAGTTGAAGGGATCACTGGCCGCGTTCGCGCAGCTGTTCCCGCACTGGATCGTGCCCATCGGGCAGTTGTCTGCGCACTGCCCATTTCCGCACACCTGCCCGTCCGGACAGATGTTTTCGCACGCCCCGCAGTTGTCGGGGTCCGAGTCGAGGTTCACGCAGACGTCGCCGCACAGCGTCGCGCCCATCGGGCAGTCGGGGACACAGTTACCGCTCTCGCAGAGCTCGTCGACCCCGCACTCGGAACCGCAGCCGCCGCAGTTGAGCGGATCGGACGAGACATCGACGCACTGGTCGCCGCACTGCACCTCGTCGGGCGGGCACCCCTCGACGCACGCGCCGTCAAGGCAGAAGTTCCCCGGTGCGCAAGCGAACCCGCACTGTCCGCAGTGGTTCTCATCGTCGTTGACGTTAACGCAGGTCTGCCCGCACAGCTGTTGATTCCCCGGGCAGTCGCTCGTCGTGTCCGTAGTGCTCGTCGTGTCGCTCGTGGTGAGCGGATCGGTCGTCCCGTCCGTGCTCTCGGTGATCGTGCCGCTCGAGCCGGTCGCGGTGTCGGTGCCGCCCGGGCCCGCGCTCGTGTTGGAAGCGCTGGTCGAATTCGTCGTCGCGCCCGAGTCACTCCCGGTCTCGGTCTCGGTCTCCGATTCCGAAGCCGACGAGCCCTCGGTCCCTGAGTCGCCGCAACTGATCGCAAGTCCAACGATGAATGCAAGGCCAAACAGTCCAGAACTTCTCATGGTGTGCTCCTGTCCTTTTTCAGACAACACCCACGCTCCTGATTCCAAGGCCGCCGGGTCTCCTTTGAACTCTCTTGGGCGAGACGTTGGTCGTGTCGAGCGCTCACCTCGCGTCCGCGCGAGCTGCCAGTGACCGCTACTCGGGCACGATGTCGATGCAGCAGCCCGTGTTGCAGAACTGCCCATCAGGACAGTCCTTGATATCCTGGCAGGGCGTCTGCCACTCCTTGCACCCAGGCTCCTCGCAGCCGGGCGGCAGGTCCCCGGGGTCCTGGCCGAAGCAGACCTCACACTCCTCACACTCCTCGGGCACGCACGGGTTGTTGCAGCCGTCGAAGAAGGTGCAGGGCTGGCACGCGTGCCGAAGCAGTCGCAGCCGTTGGGCGTGAGCGGCTCGCAGAAGTTGATGCACGCGTCCGGTGTCTCCATGTCGCACTGCTTGAGATCGGGGTCGTAGGGGCAGCCGATGTCCGCGCCGGGATCCATCGGGTCACACTGAAGGTTCCAGACGCACTGATCGTTGCCCTGCCCGCTGTCTGCGTCGAAGTAGCAATCGGCCTTGCAGTCGTTGTTCTGCCCGGGGAGGTCAGTCTGAAACGAGCCCTCGTCGTCGTCGCACGGGGTCGTGCACTCGCCGTCGTTGAGGTCGATCTTGCCGTCGCCGTCGTTGTCGATGGTGTCGCCGCACTCGTAGAGCTTGTTGCCGCAGAGCACCGCCTCGGGATCGA
>JACKDW010000046.1 GCA_020633295.1 Myxococcales bacterium
CTGGCGCTCAAATCATCGCGCGGAGGTCGTCCAGCGTCAGCTCGGTGGGCGGTAGGACAACCCCCTTCGCGGCGAGGTCTGAGCGCGTTTTCTCAAGAACCAGGCCAAAGTTCTCGAAAACGTCTTGCGGATGATTCTCGAAGTAGCTGTCAATCTCGGCCAAGGAGAGGTCTCGTTTACGGAGCAAGTCGCGCTTGGTTTTGAACAACAGCCATTGGACTGTGCGACGGTCGAGGATGCGAGCACACTCGGCCGCGACATGACTAGCCTGGCCCTGCGCCTCCTGAAACAGCCGATCGATGGAGTCCAAGAATTTGTCCGGCGTCTCCGGGTCGAAGCGGTCGACATCGAAGATCTCTTGGACCCCGTCGAGCGCCCTGCGCAGGATGGTGGTGTCCTCGCACACTCGGTGGATGTCGTCACGCAGAGATCTGATTCGCGCGCTCTGCTTCGACCCCTGCTGCTCCAGCTCTGAGACTCGTGTCTGCAGCCCCGTTCGCTCCTGCTCGAGCTTCTCCTTTGCAGTTCGTAGCAGGGATGCTTCACGACGAGCATGCTCGCGTTCTCGTTCGAAGTCTGCGTCCGAGCGCGTTGCTTGTCTCTGAGCGGTTGTTAGCTCCTCCTCCAAGACCTCGTTCCTCTGGACAAGCGCGCGGTTGTCCTGGCGAAGCTCAACGCGACGAGCCTGGATGTGCAAAGCAGTCGAACGTACGCTCTCAAGCTCTCTTCTCGCCGCCTCGTGCTGCTCTGTTGTTCTGGCGAGGGATTGCCTGAGCTGCTCTGCGAGCGAGCGCTCGCGTTCAAGCTTCGCGTGCGCTTTTCTGTGTTCCGCTTGCAGGGCGTCGAACTCAGCCCTCAGTGAGTCGAGCTCCCTGGCGAGCTGATTTCGCTCCTCGCGGATCGAGGTCGTGCGTCGGGATGACTCCGTAGGCGATGTGCTCGGTGGCCGCTCGAGCATCGCTGGAGTGACAACCTTGCGAATCGACGCGCCGAGGGCGTGGTCAGGATCGCACGCGCTCGAGAACCACACCGTCCAGCGGCGCGGACTTCGCTGGGTCACTAGCCCACCGACCGACTCGACGAGCCGGAGGGCTGGGGGGATATCGCTCGCGGTCGGGTAGCTCGAGATCAACCCGGCGTTCTCGAGCATCCGAAAAAGCTGAGGGGCCGAGACGGTCATATCCGACCAGCCGAGACGACAGGCGGCTGGCAGCGCGACGAGTAGATCCATCGCGGCGTTCACCCCGCGGCTCCCTCGTGGGAGCGCGGCGAGCTGCGCACGGCAGAAGGCCTCGAGGATGTTCACTCCAGTGGTAGCGCCGTCGTCACCGCCGTCGCCAGCCAGGTTACCTGTCTCTTCAGTCACGATGTCTTACAGAGTGATCGTGGGCGTCGGGGACGCAACGGGAATCATCGCGCACTGTTCGACGAATCGGCGTGGAGTTAGCGACCAGTCGGCGGTTGGTCACCGACGATTGGTCGGTGATTCGTCAAATTTGATCCTGCGATCGCCAGGGCGCTGCGCATCATCTGAGCCGGGTTCGGTGTTCGGCGTCGACCGTGGGTTCGGCGCCGCCGCGATACGCGCAGTATCTTCGGGCTCACCGGGTTCGAACTTCGCGAACGCGAAGGCCAGTGCGAATAGGACTCCCCAGACCTCGAGCTGCCGGGCCCGATGGCCGGGCCCGATAGCCGGGCTCCGCGAGCTCGATCGCCACGCCGCCGATCTTCACCGGCGGCGTCGACAGCTCCCCGGGCTGATCCCCGATCCCCTCGAGCGACTCGTTGCCGAGCTGCCCCAGGGCGAACATCGCGTCCCCGGCCCCCCAACAGCGCACCCCGCCCTTGTCCCCGAGCGCGCAGGTGTGCCCAGCGCCGACGGCGCTCGCCACGACCTCAGTCTCCCCCGCGGGCTGACACTGGGCGTCACAGTCGTCGTCGGGGTCCAGGTTGCCGTCATCGCGACGAGACGCCGACCGCTGTGATGCCCCTGGACATCGGCGGCGAGGTCACCTCGCTGGCGATGGGGAGCACCTTCACCTGCGCGCTGCTGCTGAACGGCGCGGTGCGCTGCTGGGGCAGCGGCCAGTTCGGCGGCTTCGGCTGGCGACGCAAAGAACGTGGGCGACGAGCCCGGGGAGATGCCACCGCCGGACCTCGCGCTCGGCGGTATGGTCGACGCCGTCGACGTCGGTGGCTCTCATGCCTACGCGCTCATGTCGGGGACGAAGGCCGTGCGTTGCTGGGGCTACGGCGGCTACGGCCAGCTCGGCTACGGCGACATCGAGACAATCGGCGACGAGCCCGGGGAGGTCGTCGTCTCGGGAGGCATCCGCGATCAGTTCGATTCTGACACGCTCCATCGGGACACCTGGGCGTGGGACGGTCGCGGCTGGACGAAGCGTGCGCAGGATGGACCCGGATATCGCCGCGGCGCGCGAATGGCCTACGACGGCGCCGTCGGCGTGTGCGGTGTGCCGCCGCCCTGACACGTCGAGCTCCGACGAGCTGTTCGTGCGGTCGATCGGGCCGGCGACGCGACGCGGCGCGTATTCTCACCGAGCAGCGCGCGCAGCCCCGGGAGCACGACCTCGACGAGCACACGGCGTCGCAGCGCCGCCCGCATCGCCGGGCGCGCGACACCGCGACGCGCCGCCGCCAGGACATCTTCGTCGACATGACCCGGCGCGGCCAGCTCCCGCGTGAGCGCGGCAGCGACGCGCCTCACCGTGACCTCGACCCGCTCCACGTCCCTCGAGCAGGCCCACTGCACAAAGCGCCACGCGAGCGCTGCGTGGCGACGCTCGTCGTCGGCGATCCGAGCGAAGGTCGACGCGAGCGCCGGGTCACGCACGTGCTCGTGCAGCTCAGCGGCCTCCACAGCGGCGACCGTCTCGCCGACGCAGCCCTCGAGGAGAGCCGTCTCGACGGTCGCTATGAAATTGTGTTCCGACAGCGCGTCATCGATCGAGAGGCGCCCCGGACCGAGATCGCGCCCGCCGTAGGCGCTCGCCAGCGCGTAGCCGAGACGCGCGTGTCGGAGCTCGTCCGCCATCGCTCGACGTGTCTCCACGACCAGATCAACGGGCGCGCCCGTTGCCAGGAGCTGCAGAGTGAAGCGCGCGAACGCGGCGACCGAGGCGTACTCCATGCGCGCCGTGCTCAGCCAGCATTCCCTCAGCTCGTCGCGCTGAGCGATCGTGAGCTGCACGAGCGTGGGCACGATCGACGCGCGCCAGTCCTCCCGACGCGCGACTGCGGGCACCCGGACTTCACGAGCGACCAGGAAGGGACGGCCAATGTTACAGTCCGCTTCGTCGCAGTAGAAGCTCTGTGCCTGATCATCGTAGATACACTTCCAACCGTTACAGTCGGAGTCGGCGTAGCACTCGTCTTCAGGCCCCTGGCACGTAAGCGTCATCTCTTTGCAGTCGGGCGCGGCGTCGTAGTACCGGCAGCCGAAGTCCTCGCCACAATCGTCGTTGGTGTGGCAGTCTGCCGGGATGCACGTCGCGGGGATCGGGAGTTCGTATTGATGACAGTAGCAAGCCTGATCGGGCTCGCAGTCCTCGTCGGTCGCGCACTCCGGGTAGAGGCAAACGCACTCGCCGAAGATGCCGTTGTACTCGCATTGCCCGCCAGGCATCGCGTCGCAGTCGGCGTCAAACGCACAGACTCCGTCGCCGCCGCAGAACTCGTCATCCGGCGGCGCGACCGAGCATTCGAGCTGATCCAGACGCAGAATCGCGCCGTTGGCACATCTTATGTATCCGCTGGGCTCGCCGTTCCACTGCAGGACGTCGACGGGGTCCTCGCAGGAGGGATCGGGAGGTGGCCCCATCCCGGTGGTGCTGGTCGCGTCTGTCGTGCCCGACGTCGTGCTCGCCGTCGCGCCCGCTGTCTCACCGGTCGAGTCACCGAAGGTGTCGCTCGTCCCGAGAGTCATGGGGCCTGTAAACCCGACGGTCGTTGGCCCCGAACTCACCGCGTGGGTCGTCGCGCCGTCGCTCGTCGAGCTCGTTCCTGACGCCGTGTTGCTGGATACGCTCGAATTGCTCGTGCCCCCGTTCGTCGTCGAAGTGATCGTCGTCTGCGTACCTGCGGTGGTCGCTCCGTTCGTGCTCGAGCTCTCGCCCGCGCCCTTTGACGTCGCGCCTTCGTTATCGCCGCAAGCCGCGAGGCCGATGGCTGCGAAGAACGACGCACGCCAGGCCAGCAGAGACAATTTCATACACCTAAGATATTCGAAGTAGCGACACTTGTCACCTGGTTACCGCGGCCGCTCGCCGCAAGCCGCTCGCCAGCCTCAGCGTGCCAGCACGCCACGCAGGCGACGTGCCCGACGGCCAAGCCCGTCGGCGGCGGAGTATCCCGACGGCGATCGCGTGAGGGTGCGGTGTCGAGCGGTTATGCGCGCCCACTCCACTACGCACGATGTCGTGCGACACGGCGCATGATCATAACAATATGTCTATTTGGGCATGTTAATTATTCGCGTTGCCGCGGCGGGATTGGCACTGTCGCGGAAAATTTCCCCGGAGAACGCGTTGCGAGCGTGAGCAGGGGGATTTTTCATGTCGCCTCAGAATTACGCGTAGTAACGAGAAACGCTGTCTCTTGGGCTACCGCGGGCAACTTGTAGAAGCACAAACCCGCGGATACCGTGTCGGTGAAATCCTGGAACGCGGCTGATTTCTCAGCCGCGCCGGGCAGTCGTCTGCGATTAGCCACTGGAGGAACACCGATGCCAAGACAACCTCGTCGCCGTCGACGGCCAACCGCGACCACTGTCTCGGTCAACACGCTCCCGTGGCGCACGACCGTGTACCGCGCGGCTGATCAGCTTCACCTTCACCTGGAGTTCCACAATCTCGTCGTCCGCGGCGGCTGCGTGGCCCGGCGCGACGTCGGCCAGCCGGCCTTCGTGGTCCTGCACCTCCCGCCGCAGTCTGTATACGAGCGCGCCCTGTTCCTGGCGGAGCCAGCACTTTCGACCGTCAGGGGATTCACGCATGATCAGACCGAAGGGCGGAGGGAGCACGGCGTGGACGAAGCCGGCGATACGGAGCCGCTCCCCGCTCACCCGCTCCCTGCCCGCCTGTCTGGATGGTCACGTATCGCCTTCGAGGCGCCGGACGATCTGAGCGGAGTCCGTTACTCACTGGCGAGCTTGCTCGAGGCGCTGCGCGGCTGGCGGCTCAGCGTTTCTCGGACCTCGTTGCCAGCTCCAGCCGCGCTTGAGGTCGATGGGGATGTCTCGACGCCTGCCGCTCCCGTTCGACGCGCGCCGCCGCTCCAGTACCCGCTCCCACACGAACAGCCGAAGCCCGTTGAGACCGCGATCGAACTCCCGTGGCGCCTGATTCTCTCTCCCCACGCGTTCCTTCGCTGGCGGCATCGGGCTCAGCCGGGCGCGCTCGATGGGCGCGTGGAGCTGTGGACGACCCGCCTCGTGCGCGGGGCCACGCAGCACGCCACGAGCGTTCGCGCTGTCTATACCCCGGATTACGGCGAGAGCGCCACGCACGACATCGCGGCGCATCTCGCGACGCCGTTTCGCGCGTCGATGACCGCCCGTGATCGCTTCCTCGTCACGCAGCGCTGCCTGCATCACTTCGACGGTCCGGTCGAGGTCGAACAGCTCGCGCTGAGCCCCTGGGGCGCCTCGGCGAACCTCCGCGGCACGTGGGGCGTGGGGGAGGGCGCGCCCTCGGGCAACGAGCTCGAGGCCTGGAGGCATCGCGCCACGTTCGGACGCGATCACTACGTGCGGCTGGTGTACGCGGGTCGCCTGTTCCCCACGGGGCACGGCGCCTCCCTGGTCAAGGTGACCGAGCGCGTGTTCGAATCACCCGCGGAGGAGGTCGACGAGCAGGTCGCGGTGCTGCGCCAGCGCTTCTTCCTCGTCATCAAGGAGCGCGCGCGCGAATACCCGGTCGACGAGACGTGGCAGCGCGACGGCCGTGACCTGCCCTTCACGCGGATCGAGCTGCTTACTGAGGTCACCCCCAACCTCGACATGCCGTCTCAGTCGTCCGTCGTTGACGTGATAGACGGCGGCTACTCGGCGCAGGCCGCGTTCTGGCCGCGGGTCGGCGGCGACGACCTGATGTTCGAGATGGTCGGCACCGATCACGCCGGTCGCTCGATCTCCTTCCGCGCGCCGCTGCTGTTCGTGTCGAAGGAGCGAGAGCTGTGCGCGACGCCGCAGCGAATGGCTGAGCTCGCCAATTGGTACAACGAGCACTCGGGCTCGGAGCGCTCACGGGTCGCGCTGCACGGGCAGATCATCGCGGTGGCGCCTCCGGGAGCCACCGCCGGCAGCACCGATCTCGAGGTCGTGGAGGTCGCTCTGGGGGCGGACTCGCGTCGCGAGGACCACGGCACCGGGCGCGTGTTTCGCCCGGCCGCCCGCCGCATCCGTGGCCGCGTACAAGCGCTCGCCACCGTGCTCGGGCGTGAGGACCCGATCTGGTTCGAGTACGCGGAGCCGTACACGGCCCGCGGCTTCGCCGGGATCAAGGGCGAGGTCTTTCTCGAGGTAGCGAAGGGGCAGCCGGCGCCGCTGCTGTCATTCACTGATCCGACGCTCGGCCGCAAGACCGGCGGCGTCGTCTCTCCCAGTATGCGGGTCAAGGGGATCTCGCGGAAGCTCGGTCCGGTGGGCGCGGGCGAGGAGGGGCTCTCGGGATCACCGATCCCCGCGGGGATTGCCGACGGGCACTTCACCCCGAGGGAGTTCTTCGAAGGCGCGGCCATGCTCGGCTCTCTGGCGCTCGAACAGTTGCTGAAGACGGGCGCCGTCGAGAACGCGCCCCGCATCACCACCCGGCCGAGCGGCTCACGAATCATCAGCGAGCTACGCTGGTCGACGCGCGAGCTAAAGAACGCGTACGTCGGCGTCGTCGACTTTGTGCGCGGCCCAGACTGCCGACTTAGGCTTCAGGCGACCACCGTGGTGGATCTCGCCGCGCCCGGCGTCGAGCCCGAGACCTCGGTGCTCTCCGAACTCCATGACTTCACCCTCGGGCTCGTCCGGGAGGGCGGGGAGCACCTGCTCACGCTGCGCTTCGACAAGCTCGCGTTTTACTCGCGCAACGGCGGCAAGCCCGACATCGACGTTGTGCTCCGGCGCGTGCAGCTCGGCGGATCGCTCGGGTTCATCCGTCGCCTCCAACGCTTCATCCCCGCCGACGGCTTCTCCGACCCGCCCGATCTCGAGGTCGCCGCCGACGGCATCACCGCCAGCTACGACGTGGGGCTGCCCAGCGTCGAGCTCGGCGTGTTCTCCCTCCAGAACCTGCGCCTTGGAGCGGGTCTCCGACTCCCCTTCAACGGCGCCCCGGTCTCGGCGTGGTTCTATTTCTGCCGCAGGAGCGACCCCTTCGCGCTCACGCTCGGGCCGTTCGGCGGCGGAGGCTTCTTCGAGCTAGAGCTCGGCGCGGATGGTCTCGAGCGAGTCGAGGCCGCCCTCGAGGCGCGGGGCGAGTTCTCTCTCGACATCGGCATCGCCAGCGGCGGGGTGCGCGTGCGCGTCGGCATCTACTGGCGCTGGACGCAGGCGGATCTGTACTTCGAAGCCTACTTCGAGATCAGCGGTCACGTGAGCGTGCTCGGCCTCGTCTCTGTCTCGGTGACGTTCTTCCTCGCGCTCGGCTGGGGCGACGACACGAGCGGGACCTATCTCGAGGGCACGGCCACGATGGTGGTTGAGGTCGAGATCCTATGCTTTAGCACGAGCGTGGAGCTGACCGTGCGACGTCGGCTCGCTGGCTCGCCGGCGGATCCGCCGTTCGACGCGGTCTTCCCAGCGACGAGCCCGGGCGCCTCGGAGGCGTGGACGAACTACTGCGACGCGTTCGCGGCGTGAAGGTAACAGGATGACTACACCGACCTTTCTCTGTACGGCTCTCCCCAACGGCGTCGACACCCGCGGTCAGGTGCGTGTGTCGCTTCATTTGGCGCCGCGGCTGGACGCGGTCCGCGACGCGACGACCCTCGCGGACTTCCCGATCCTGCTCGAGTGGCCGCGCTTGCTGGAGCGCGCCGCGTTTCGCCTCCGATTCACCGACGCCGCGTCAAGGCGGGGCGCCGTCGAGCTGACGGCCACGCGAGTCAGCGCGCGACCGCGGCGAGACCTCTGGGGCGCGCTGTTCCCCGCCGCGGTCCCCGTGAGGGGGCGGGCGCGGCCGGCCGAGGAGCACGTCTCCAGCTACTCGACCGGCGCGGTTCATAGCTACCTCAAGAGCGCGTACTCGTGGCTCGTGGCTCGAGAGGAGACCGAGCCCGATATTGACACGAGCACGCTGATATCGGGGCTCTCGATCGTCGCGGAGGTGGTGCGAGACGCGGCTCCTGACACCGCTCGTCCGGCGCGGCGCGGGCCCGGTCACATCAAGCTGTGGGCCGCGCAGGAGCAGCTCACGCGCCCGGGTGCACGTGTCCTCGACGACAGGCCCGATGATCCGGGCGATCAACTCGCGCTGCTTCGGGACTTTCACGCGCCGGTGCCCGCGAGCGAGCGACGGCCAGCGTCACCCTCGCGCGCACTGCTCGTCGAGCAGCTCGACTTCCACCGCCGGGTCGCGCTGCTGGGGCGCTACCCGGCGCTGCTCCGCGCGCTCGGCCTCGTTGTCGATCTCGTCGTCCCTCGGGACGCGCTACCCGAGCGAGCGACGCACGGGAGCGTGGAGGTCTCACCGGCCTGGAAGAACCTCGCGGAGGTCCCGGGGATCATCGCCGTGCGCACCCTGTGTGAACTCGGCCCGGCGAGCTTTCGCGCGCGCCGTGATGACGCGCGCCGGGATCAAGAGGGCGAGACGTGGGAGCTGCACGAGGGCGTGGTCCGCCTCCGGGGTGACGGCTACGAGCTCGTCAACGTCGACGTGGACGGTCTGGCCCTTCAGACCGTCGCGGCGGTCGAGAGCGAACTCGGGCTTCGACGTCGCTCGCGGCGGTCGAGCACACGCGCGGCCGTGCCCGCGCCGCGCAGCGCCGGCCTCGCGCTCATCCGCGCGGGCAGGGCCGAGCGCTACAAGCGTCGCGTGAGCCGGTCCCAGAGCATGGAGCGCGCGGTCCGGCGCGACGCCGATCCTCTGGTGGTCGACGCCGACGACCTCGTACGCGGGTTCAGGGCGGATATCCACGTCGCCAGCCGCGATCGCTGGTACTCCCTCTGCGCGCGGCGAAGCGACTACCAGTTCCTACGCAAGGATGGCGTCGAGGACATCTACCTGCACGTCGAGGACGAGGGCTGGGTGGAGACCGCCGTCACGCGAGACGTAGCGACGCCCGAGCGCGTCGCCATTACCGGGATTCACGAGGCGTTGTTTCGCTGGCACGGCTGGAGCCTAGTGGCGCCACATCCTGGGCGCCCGATCAATCTCGCGAACCAGGCCGCCGAGATCTCGACGGATGATGAGCAGCTGCTTGGTCTCCGCGTTACCCATCACCCGCAGCCGGGCAGCCTGCCGCGCCTGCGATTCGGTGAGGACTATCGAGTGCGTCTGCGCGCCGTGGACCTGGCGGGCAACAGCGTGCAGTTTCGGCCCGAAGGCGACGCGAGCGACGAGGCCACGAGCTCCGACCCGATCCGCTACCGCCGCTTCGAGCCGATCACGTCGCCGCTGGTCGTGCTCTTTCACGAGCGCGCCGAGGTGTCGCCGCTGCCGCTCGAGGGCGAGAGCACGGCGCGGCTCGCTATTCGAACGTTGAATGATCTCGACGCGCACGATGGCGACGCGAGCGCGGCCGACGCGGTCCCGTGCCAGCAACGCGCGGTGCGTCTGCTCGCGCCCCCCAAGGTCGAGGTCGAGTGCGCCGAGCAACACGGCATGCTCGATGGTGAAGACGGGCGTCCTCGCGCCGAGCTGTGGCCGATGCTGGCGCAGCGGGACGGCGAGTTCGACACGCGGGAGAGCGCGAGCCCGGGCGGGGCGAGCTACGCGACAGCGACGCTGCTCGACGGGAGCGCGTTCGTGCTGCCCTACCTCCCGGACCCGCTCGCCGAGGGGCTGACGCTCCGCGTTGGACTGTATCCGCGTGGCCCGACCCAGCTCGAGGAGACGCTGCCGCTGTACGGCGAGCGCCACGGGTGGCCCGACGCGCGCGGCTGGAGACTCGAGCTGCGGGACGGACCCGAACTCGGTCTGAGACTCACGGAGGGCGACGGCGGTGACGCCCGCAACCTCTCGACCGTGGTCGTCACGCTCCCGCGGGGGCGCCGGGCGTGGCTGCGCGTGGCCGCGCGTGTGTCGGCCGCAGCCGCGCGCGAGCTCGGGCTGATCGACTGGGTCCGCGTGGAGCTGGAGCAGGGGAGGATCGAGGGCTCACTCGAACAGGTCTGCCGGCGCGTGGAGAATGGGCGGCACTGGATGATCACCCCATCACGCGCGCTCGAGCTGGTCCACGCGACACAGCAGCCGCTGGGCGTGCCGGCGCTCGAGATCACGCCGAGGCCGCGCGAGCCGGGCCGGACCTCGCACGCGCTCGACGTCGCGGTGAGCGTCGATGGACCCAGCACCGGACAGGTCGATCTGCTCGCGGAGTGGCACGAGCCCGACCGCGAGAGCGGAACTGAGAACCGGCCGCGAGCGGCGGCGCCGTGGTCGTCCCAGGCGAGCTACACCAGCGACGATGTCCGCGGCAGCCCGGCTCACGAGTTCGGAGACACCCGGTATCGACGCGTTCGCTATCGAGCCCGCGCGAGCGCCCGCTACCACGAGTACCTCCCCGCCGAGCGCTTCCGTCCGCGACCAACGCCCTCGCGGGAACGACCGGCGATCCCCGCCGCGCCTGACGTGTATCGCGACTCCAGCGCGTCGGTCGTCCACGTCCCCAACAGCGCCAGACCGGCGGCGCCGCGCGTTCTGGAGGTCGTGCCGATCTTCGCGTGGACGCGCGGCGAGACCTCCGCCCAGCGCACCAGTCATCGCGGACCCGGCGGGCTCCGGGTCTGGCTCGACGGCCCGTGGTTCTCGAGCGGCTACGGAGAGATGCTCGCGGTCGTGCTCAAGCCGAAGGGCTGGGGCCTCAGCCCCGTGCCAGTGGACGTGGTGGGCGCGCGCACCCTGTACACGTACTGGGGGAGCGACCCGCTGTTCTCGTCGAAGCCCCCGCCTGGCCTCGCGCCCACGCGCGAGCACTTCCCGCTCGGCGTGTTCCGGTCGGCGCGGCGCGAAGACGGCGAGACGGGCACTCCTGACCCAATCCTGGGGAGGTATGAATCGCTGCCGCTGGGGCCGTATCCGACCGAGCGACTCTCGGTCCCGGGGCGCCAGCGCGTGGACCCCAAGGCCGACGTCATCCCCCACGCGGTCGCCTGGGACGCGGAGCGTGGGCGCTGGTACTGCGACATCGAGTTCGCCTCAACGGACAGCTACTTCCCGTTCGTCCGCCTCGCGCTCGCGCGCTACCACCCGTGCTCCGCGCCCGACTGTCACCTGTCGGCGGTCACGCTCGCCGACTTCGCGCAGCTCTCCCCCGAGCGCTGGGTCAGCGTCATCGCGGTCGGGCGCGTGCGCCGGATCTCGGTGAGCGGCGTAGCGAGCCCGTCCGACAACAGCAGCCGATACACTTCAATCGAGGCGACGTCGGCGGAGAACAAGTTGACCTACGCGCCCGATCAGAACGCCGACTGGCGCGCGCCTGGGCTCGTCGCCGTGACGCCCGCCGCCGCCGCGCCGCCGACGAGCTACGGCGAGCCGCTCCCGCGGAAGAACGTCATCGATGTCGCGCTCGAGCGCCAACCCGTCGACGCACCCG
>JACKDW010000047.1 GCA_020633295.1 Myxococcales bacterium
GAACATAAGGTACAAGCGCCGCTGCTTCCGCCGGGACCGTTGAGACCCCCGCAAGCGCTTGATCCTTTTGACCTCGACGCTGTCACACGCGCAGCTCGTGAATCGGTCACGTTGATGCTCAACACGCAGAGACAGTGTTCGGAAATGATTCTCAAGGCCGGTGAGGAGGCCCAAGCTGTGGTCGACAAGGCCATCAAGCAATCGCTGGCAACCGGCGCTGTCGCGCAGGCGAACGCCAGAAGGGCCGTTCAGGACACGATTGTCAGCCGAGCAGAAATGCTCAGTGTGCTGGACACGGAACGAACGTTACAGATCGTGCAAGAGGCCAATCTGCGCGCACAGGCACGCAACCAACAAGAGGCGGCCGTGATTGCCGAGACGCGGGGGGCCGCCACGCCAACCGGCGTTTTGGCAAAAGTCGGAGCACGCGTCTGGGACTACTGGGGGAAGTGAACATGAAGGACATCGCCCTTCGTACGATGGAAGATGAAGAGAATCGGTCGGTCGGAGACGTGCTGGACGAACTTCACGAGCTCGCGTACATGGGCGCGGATGATGTCGCTCGCCGGCTTCAGACGATGAACCCACGGGAGCTCGAGGGGGCCGTCGTGACGCTCCGCGCGGGCCGGTCCTACGATCCGCTGATCCCCGTGGCGACGGGGGCAGTTGGGCTAGTGGGCGGGATGCTCGCGCAGGCCGCTGTCGACTACCGCCTGACGGAGTGTCTTCCTACCGGCGGCAACCTGACCGGTCTTATCCCGCTTGCGCTCGGCCTCGCCGCGACTAAGACCCCGTTGCCCGTGCGTACGAGCCTCACGGTCCTCGGCGGCGCGATGCTCGCTGGAGGGTGGATGTACGCTCAACAGAACCCTCGCGCCCAGGGAGACGAATCATGAAGGTTGCTGCTCGAGTCATTCGTATTGTCCCAGGCGCGACGGCGACGATTGAGGGACGGACGGCTGAGGGACGCCAGGTGTTACTACAAGTCCCCGGTCCGCAAGCCGAGTCGCTGAAGGGCGGAGAGATGCTGGTCATTGACTGGGACGTGTACGTGGTCCCGTCCCAAAACGAAGCGACTCCACAAGCGAACGCGGCGACGCAGAGCCGCACCCGAAGACTCTTCCGATAGCCCACTTTAAACCTTCAACTGGGCTCCGGACCTTTTTGCCGGGGCGACAACAAAGCTCCGCGCTTCGGTGGCGGAGCGACAGGAGAGATCTGCCATGGATGCCGAAGTCGTTCAGACACAGCACCTCGCGAAGGTGCAGGAAGTGTACTCCCTTTCACCGTTCGCTGACATCGACAAAGCCGAAGCACTGGACTGGTTGCTCAAGTGCTTGGGCCTCAGCCGCGACGAGTGGGAGTACCTGAAGCGGTGCTACCAGAAGATGACGACGATGGAGCAGCGGTGCTCGACGGTCGAGCAGAAGTGCAACCAAACGGTGCAGGTGTGCAACACGTACACTCGCAACGTCAAGCGATGGTGCTGCGCCGCGAACGTGCTGTACTCGCAACCCACGGTCTCGAATTTCTCCGACAACTCGCTGGTCAAGCTCAACCAGGTCATCGAGGGACTCGGTGGGGACTTCGAGGACTCTTTCCCCGTGGCGCCGCATAAGGCGATCGTGCTCACGCACACTCAAAGGCCCGGATACACGCCGGAGAAGATCGGCGTCGACTTCTCCCTCGCGAATAACGGCGACAATTACCTCGATCTCACGGTCCAGTTCTATATCGGCGCGGTCAACGAGGACGCGAAGAACGCGACCAAGTTCTTCGCCTCGCTCAAGCCGATCGGCGACGAGTACGACGGGAACCAGTTCCTGAACAAGAACGGAACGCAGATCCACCTCGAGTTCCCGCCATGGGAGAACAACCCGATCACGATCGGGAGCATCGAGCGGGTCGTCGCCGTTATCCGCCACACGGGTGCGGCCAATAACCTCACCAGCGCGTCGGTGCGACTCCACTACAGCGCGAAGGCGTGGTGGGCTCTCTGCGAGGACTCCGAGTGCCGCTAGCGCGGCGCTGAATTACAGCAGAGCCTCCACGCCTTGGGAGGCCGAATGGACCCTCGAGCCTGCATGTGCGCAGGTTCCTGCAACCAAAATGCGCAAATCCGGGAGGATGATGTGAGCGAACCATACACCATTGTGCTTCAGCAGGCGGCTGTCTTCGACGGAACGACTCTGATTGGCGGCACGAGGAGCGACTTCTCGGTCTCGAATCGTACGTATACGCGCAACCTCGACGGCGGCGGCGTCGTCCCGGCCGACTTCTGGAGTTTGTTCTCCGCCGACTCGCCGAAGATCGTCGGGATCTCGGCGCGCACCCGGAACCCGTACGACATCGCCCGTGTGATTACCGGGGGCACGTTCGCGCAGTTCCGCGAAGAGATCGACCTCCGGCCGCTCGTGCAGCACGTGATCATGTACCCGGGCGACCAGCTCGCACTCCAGACCATCGATCGCGGCATCCCGGTCGAGTTGCTCGTGCAGCCGCTCTCCGAGTCGGATCACGTCGGCTGGGCCAAACGCTACGAACCACTCGCACGTACGCGACGCTTCCGCATCACTCGCGGCGATCAGAGCGGCTGGGTTCCGGGTGCGAATCCACCGCCTCTTGTCTTGGGTTGGGCCTGGGATCCGGTGACGGGGTTCAACTCCGCGACCACGACAAACCAGGGGGTGTTCCCATTGTCGTCGTTCTTCGGCCCGCGTGTGGTCGAGGGCGTGGAGGCGTGGGTCCGGGTCTCGGGCGTCACTGGGGCCAATGTTTACGTTCGTGCGGGCGGACCGAACGGGAGCGTTCAGCTCATTAGCGGAACCCTTACCGAGGGTCACTGGAGCGATCGCTTCCACATCGGATTCGATGACCTCATCCAGATCGCCACAGCTGCCCCCCAGAACGCCAGCGTCCAAGTCGACATCGAGTTCGGACCGCCACGGCATCGTCGTTGTCCCTGCCCAAAGGACCCAGAGGGCTGAGACGTGCTTCTTGATCGCCACCAACTCTTTCAGCTCGTCGCGTACGCGAAGGCATACGCGGCGGGTACTCCGCCCGCCGAGGACGAAGTACGCATGTTCCTCCGTATCGCGTACGACGACGCGAGCGGGAGCGCGCGCGAGCGGTTCCTCGCCGGGGTGGACGAAGAGCGTTGGCCCCAATCAGCGATCGAGGTTCGGACGTGGACATCTGCTGGTCAGCTCGTCCGCGGAGCCCCCCCAGTCGAGCACGCCCCGTTAGCGCTCGTGCTTCTCGCCGGGCGTGACGAGAACGATCCGGCGAGCTGGCACTCCCCGCTCGCCTACGTCCCGGAGCCGGGCGACGAGACGTATCGGGCTTGGGAGCCGTTCTACCGAGCGCTTGCGCGGTGGGACGTGCAGGCGCTCTCTGCACGCGCGACGTCTGTCGGCTGGCTCGAGCCGGGCGCTTCGGAACTCCCGGTGGCGTTCACGCGCGATTCTTTGGCGACTCCGCCACAACCGTGGTGGCGACGACACGCGAACGTTCTCCAGGCCGGCGCGGCCGCCCTCATCGCCCTCGCCGGGGGCGCGTGGCTGTACCGCGCCACAGCGGCCCCTGACAGCTCGGGGGACGGAGCGGAAGGCTGATGGCTGTCCTCGACTGCTACGGCTCTCACGTCGGCGCCCTCGCAGCGCTGGGAGGTGCGTTCAACCCGACGGATTGGCCCTCGCTCTCCGCGTGGTGGCTGCGTCAGTGGAGCCTCATGGCCGAGCGCATGGGGTGGGGGGTCGAGTTCGCGCGGGCGGTCTCGACCGCGGGCGGTGACAAGGGAGCGCTCGCCGTGGCACCCGTGGCCGCGTTCCGGGAGTGGCACAAGCGACGGGCGCCGCAATTCGCGGTCGCCGGTTCGTGGGACAAAAATCAACTGGCACACGTCCGCTACGAAGTCGTGCAAGCGCTTCGCGAGCGCGCGGGTACCTGGGTCATTGACGCTCCCTCCTACGAGCTCCCCTACAACGCGTGCGCGGGTGCTGTCCGCGTGCTGCTCTCGAGCGCGCGCCCGGCCTACTTCGACGACGGGCTGGACGACCCGACGCCACGTGGCCACACCTGCGAGTGGAGCGGGAATGTCCGAATCTACTTCGGGACGTGGCCATGGTGCCACGGTCGGCTCGACCCATTCGCGGACGGACTCGCCTGGACGTTTAGCGACACCGCGGATGCCGCGACGCTCGCGCTACGCACCGCGGCCAACTGCTTCGAGCCCCAACAGAACGCGCGTATCGACGCCCGCGTCGTCGACGAGCACTGGACGCGCTTCCGAAAGCGCACGGACCCCGCCATCCTTACGTTGCCCCTTTCCCCCCAAGGCCCCGGCTCGATCTACCGTGACGGCCTGTTGCTGCGCGTTCACTTGGGCAAGCCCGAGCTGACGGTCCTCACCGGCGCGCGTGGCCCGATCGGCGTGGCCGCCTACAACTACGTCGTGGAGCGCTTCGCTGCGTTCTGGGCCTGCCGGCGCGCCGTCCTCGCTCGCTATCACCAGCTCGACGACTCGATTCGCTCGTCCCTGCAGAAGAACCCAGACCCCTGCGTCCGCGAGGTCGCCAAACCCAAGCCGCAGATCGGCGGGACGATCAAGGTGGCGTGATGCAGTTCGATAATCGCTCACCCGCGTTCGATGAGCTGTTCGGCCATTTACCGAGTGAGTTCGAGAGTCGCCTCCCGACACATCAAGTCTACACCGATGCGCTGTCGGATCCATCCGTGGATCCGCGGACGCTCGGCACGGAGCACACCACGTTCGGCGACGGGATGGCGAACGTCCTACACTCACAGGCTGTACGAGATCTTGCCTTCGGGACACAGCATATGCTGCGCGCCCTCACTGCGGTCGTTGACGGCAGCCAGCAAGAACTCTCGGCGGGCATGGTGTCGTCGCTTCGCTCAGGGCTGACCTCGGCCATGACGCCGCCAGCCTATGCGCTCAGCCTCGCGGCGTCCGAGGTCCCCTCCGTACTGACGAACACCGGTGGCAACGCGGCGTCGGCCGCGATCGCCGTCGGGATCACGGCGCTCAGCTCCATGGGCCCCTGGGGCGCGGCGGCGGCGGCGGTCATCGGCTTCGCGCGATCGCTCGTCTCCGCGTTCACGAAGCGTAAAGAGTGGGAGGACCAGGCGATCGAGGAGCAACGGCGCCGGGCGTACGAGCTCATGCCGCCGCTGCAAGAGTCCGGATCGGAGACGGACACCTACTACGTTCAGAGCATCGTCATCCCGGCGATGCAACGCGGGTCTTGGACCCATCTGTTCGCGCCGCGCTTCAACCCTCGTGGCGAGTGGGTCGGCGCGGAGCGTGATGGCGGGATGGCGTTCGCGCCCGGGGAGCGGAATAAGAACGAGCAGGATCAATTCGGCAACGACATGACGCGCTTCGAGCCGAGCGGCGGCGTCGGATTTATGCCGGGACAAAACCGCGTCACGAGCGTAGTTCAGGTCAGCCTCAACCCCATTGGGCCCGAAGTCAAATACTGGTACGAGAACGGAGGCCCTTGGCCGATCAAGAAGTCCTACGTGCGCGACGTCGGTGACTTCTACGTCAACACGAATCGTCTCGCGGCGGTCGCGTGGACGTGGGTAGCGAACCGCTCGCGTTCGCCTCATCTGTACAAAGTCCACGTCGGGACCCCCGAGTCCGACGACACGACCTGTCTCCACTACCAGTGGCGCTCATATTGTGACGGCGGGCTCGACTTCCTACACCGGAACTCGACGGACTGGGAGACACCACGTGGCGGTCGGATCGGCGGTCGCGTCAAGGATCCCGACAAACCGGAGTTCCTGTTCGGCTCGGCGATCGGCTGCGCCATTGGCTCATGGAGTTGCTACACAAAAAATAACGGCAAATATGTCCAGGTCTTTCCGTTCGGCTACCCCCACTGGCAAATGAAGGGATCGCTCGGAGCCCCGCTCGGGTGCATTGTGGACGCGCCTCTGGGGCTTATACAGGCCGGCGGCCGGCTCTGCCTCACAACGCTCTACGAGACGCATCTCAAGTCGACGCTCAAAAAGGTACGTGCGCGTCAGATGTGGAACCTCCGTCACTCGCTGGTCTGCGCCTACGTACGCAAGAGCTGGGACGCATTCCGCGACCCCGTGCTCGCCGAGCGCCTCGAGGAGCATCGCCAACTCCTCTTGAAGCACCCGTCGCGCTTCCGTGTGCGGCTCGGGGATGTCCCCGCGGGCGAGATCCTGACGGATGGTCGTGACTTCAAGAGCGAGCTGCTCAAGAGCGGCGTGTCCAAGTTCGGAGGCCCGCAGCAGCTCACGTCGAACAAACCAGAGACGCTGATCGATCCGGGTGACGACGAAGAACCCGAAGTCGACGGCTTTGACGCCCGTATGCCGTTCGATTTCAGCGATGAGCCAGCGCCGGAACCCGAGCCGCGATCGTGGGGCCGCATTCTTGGCGGGGTTGGACTGGCCACCGCGGCGGGGGCGGCTGGCGCGTACGCGTGGAAGTACAGGAGACGACGATGAAGTTTGGGAAGATTCGCGGTTATCGTGTCATCGCGGACATCGATTTCGGCGATGGCCAGACGCGCGAGGTGCCCCTCGGCGTCGGTCACAGCCTCGTGCTGGACGATGGCGGGAGCCCGCTAATCGATGCTGCGCTACCCGAATCGGCGACGCTACCGGAGGTCGTCGATGGTCCGTTCCTCATCGCCTACGGGGTACCCGCGAAGCCGCTCTCGAAAGACGACAAGGCACGTCTGCGGAAAAAGCTTCCGAACGTCCAGTTCCCCACAACGATGCCTGGCTGGCGAATCGATCGTGCGGTCGCGGAGTTCGTGCCGAGCGCCGAGGACTCCGATGACGCGGTTGAATTCGTACTCGACGATCAACCCGTAGACGAGTGGCTCGTCCTGTTGACGAATCAGGACTACCACGTCTACGCGTTCACCGTACGACGACCACCGGAGGGGAGCGATGATCCGCTGCTGGTGATTCAGCCTTGGGGCCGCGTCAACCCCTGGGAACACGAATGGCCCGCGTTCGGTGTGTTCAAGCACCCGGATGCTACGGCCTCGGCGACGAAGCCAACCGTTGAAAAACCCACGCCGACAACGAAGGCACCACCGAAGACTGCGAAAAAGACGGCGAAGGCGACGGCGACGACGACGACGGCGGCGACGACGACGACTGCGAAGACGGAGGTGGCGAAGACGGCGGAGACGGCGAATGACGTCCGAGAGAAGGGAAAGGAGGCGGAGGAGGTGAAGCAGGAGACGGCAAAGGGCGCCCCTGCGCCTAGCGACGACGAGAAGACGCACCGCATGCTCGAGAACCCCGCGCGCCTACAGAAGCTCGTATGGGACCTCCGCGAGCGTGATGGTCGTGACGCCTGCGTCGCCCCCTTCGCGGAGGGCGACTACAAGGTCTACCAGTACAAAAGCCGCGGCAAGAAGACCTCGATGTTCGCGCTGCTGTGGGAGCAGCCGGGGCTCAAGAAGGCCAGGAAGCTTCGGACGAGCGGCGACAAGTCCGGGCTACTCGCAGGGGCCACCGAGGACGCGAAACGACGCCTCGAGGCGTCCCAGGGGGACCGGGCCGCGCGCGCGAGCGTCATGCGGATCCTGGACGAATGGGCGCAGGGACCCGAGCTCCTCTCGCTCGCGGACACTCGCTACCGCTACAAGCCCGGTCGTTCGCGGCGCGAGGAGTCGACAGCGGTGCTCTACTACCTGAACGGCGACGACACGGTCACGCTACGCGCCACGTCCAAGTCGGGTTCGATCGACGTTCGCGTCCACGTCTACAAGGACGGCAAGCTCCATGCTGAGGGTGACGTCAAGGTGCCGCGCAACGGGGCTGCTCAGTTCCCGACGATGCTCGACAAGGTGGTCAGCACGGTCGAGCACGTCACCCTCGAGTGGACGCACACGAAGGCCGGCGTGTACGAGGCGCATTATCGCGGTCGGCGCCTCGTCGTTTCGCGCTCGCGCTCAGACGGCTCCTGGGGGCTCGTCATGGATGGTGATCACGTCGACTGTGCTGACTCCTCGGGAGCGCTCAAGGACGCCGCGCCGCGCATCGTGGAGGCCGAGCTGGCGTCCCGCGCGAAGCCCAAGCCGCCGAAGCAGGAGCCGCCGAAGCAGGAGCCCGCGTCCAAGCCCACGTCGCCCCCCGAGCCCGAGCCGAAGGCGCGCGCCGAGGTCACGGAGCTGCTCGACGGGATGTCGACCGCGCAGAAGAAGGCGCTGCGCCGACTCGTGATCATCGTTTCATCCGAGGAGTCCCCGAAGATCGGCGCGCGTACGCTCGGGGTCCTCTACAAGAAAGAACTCGCCGGCACGATCGACAACAAACCGCGCGCGACAGCGCTGGGCATCGAGGTCGCGGAGGCGATGGGCGCGACGACCCGGAAGTCGATCACGAAGGCGGCCCGCAAGGCGGCGGCCGCTAGTCCCCTCACGGGGAAGGCGGCGGCCGCTGGTCCCGCGACTCCGGCGACGAAGCAGGAGCCGGCGCCCAAGACAACGCCGGCCCCGACGCTGGCGGCCGACGAATGGTTCGCCGCAGACAAGAAGGCTTGGCCGCACGTGAACACGACGCTTGACATTCATCTACGTCAGCAACCTTCAGCCGATCTCCTTGATATCCGAATCGACCTCTTCGAAGCGTTTCGCAAGGACACTCGGCGCGGGCTCGTGATCGCCAAGGGGGACATGGTGTGGCTTCCCGACGCCGCCGTTTTCGAGGGCAAGGTGCTCTTCGACAGCGACCTGGGTCCGCAGTACGCGAAGGTGGCGCTCGCGAAGGAGCAGGAAGAACTCAAGGTCGATGGGGAGACGACCCCACGGCAGCTCTACACACACGACGGTTCGCTCAGGGACGGCACGTACGTGTTCCTGCACCGTGCCTACTACAAGCGCGGTGACACAGACTACCGCAACAAGCCCCTCGACTACATTCTCGAGGGCTGGCAGCAGGTTCACAGGATTCTGCGCACCCTCGAAAAGAGCGGCATGCGCGAGACCCTCGAGCGGCGCGAACCAGAGCCCGCGACGGAAGAACCCGCGCCCGCGCTCTCGGACGCGGAGGCCGCCAAGGTGCTCGGCGCAGAGGTGGAGAAGCAGCTCAAACAGCTAATCAGTCAGCTCGGCATCGAGCCCGATGAGGAATCGGCCGCGTGAACGCGGACGCTATCATCCGGCAGCTCGAGCGCGGGGTCCTCGCGGCGCCTCCCGCGGGAATTTCTCGAGCGCAGATCGAGCGGTTCTTCCGCGACCAGCACGCGTCGCTGGTCAAGCAGCTCAAGCCGCTCGTGCTGTACATCGCCAAGCGGCAGGCCGCGAAGGACGAGGTCCCGCCTGACGAGTGGACCCCGGCCAAGCGCACTGTCAAGGCTCGGGTCTCCTGATCGCCTCGAGTTCGCCTGAAGAGCTCGCCTCGATCGACGCCCTCGCGGTGATCGACGAATGCGATCACCGGCGCGAGCTCGAGGTCGGCTGAACTGATCCACGGTGTCATGGGCGGTTATTTCTCCCGCCCCGAGCGCCGGCGACCGGGAGGTGGATTGCGATACGAGTCGCCCTCGATCTCGATCACGTGCGCGTGGTGGAGAAGGCGGTCCATCGCGGCGCCGGCGAGCAGCGCCTCGCCGAAGAGGGGCGCCCACTCCTCGAGATCCCGATTCGACGTCACGATGATCGACCCGCGCTCGTACCGGGCCCGGATCACCTCGTAGAGATCGAGTGGTTCATCATCCTTGAGCGGGCGAAGCCCTAGGTCGTCGATGATCAGCAGCGCGGGGGTCGTGAAACGCAGCAGCTTGCGATCATAGGTCGCGTCGGCCCGCGAAGCGCGGAGCTGGGTCAGCATCGCGTTTGCCGAGGTGTACAGGACAGCATGTCCCATCATGCAGGCGCGATGGCCGATCGCCTGCGCGATGTGGGACTTCCCGACGCCGCTCTGGCCGACGATGCAGAGATTCTCCTTCTTGTGGACGAATGCGCACGTCGCCAGGTCGACGACCTTCGCCTTCGGTATCTCTGGGTTGAAGCTGAAGTCGAAGTCCTCGAGGCTCTTCTGGTGCTCGAAGCTGGCGCGCCGGAGCCGGAGATCGAGCTGCTTGGCGTCGCGGCGCTCGACCTCGTCGTGAAGCAATCGGTACAAGAATTCACTGTGCGCGAGCCCCTCGTCCGCTGCCTGCTGGGTTCGCAGATCGAGCGTCTGCAGGACACCGGAGAGGCGGAGCTTCTTGAGGACCTGGAGCAGTTCGTCAATTGGGTGCATGGGTGTTCTCT
>JACKDW010000048.1 GCA_020633295.1 Myxococcales bacterium
AAGTACAATCGCGCGCGCGCGGACCAGGGCCTCGCGCCGGTGCGTATGGGCATCGGGCTCCACACCGGGAGGCTGATGCTGGGGACGATCGGCGAGGCAGAGCGCATGGAGGGGACGGTCATCTCCGACACCGTCAACACCGCGTCGCGGATTGAGGGCCTGACGAAGCGCTACAGCGCCGCGCTCCTCGTCAGCGAGGACACGCTCTCACGAGTCGAGCGACCGGAGCGCTACGGCTCGCGCCTGATGAGCGTGGTCAAGGTTCGCGGCAAGCGCGCGGTGGTCACCGTGCACGAGGTCTACGAGGGCGATGAGCCGGCGCTGCGGGAACGAAAGCGCGCGAGCGCGCCCGCCTTCACGCGTGGCGTCCGCCGATTCTTCGAGCGCGACTTCACGGGCGCGATCGAGGAGCTGACGGCCGCGTCGGAGCAATTCCCCGAGGACCCCATGACCCGAGAGTACCTCGAGGCCGCGCGCAGGCTGCTGCGCGAGGGCGTCCCTGACGGATGGGAGCCGCAGCTGTAGCGCGTCGCGGCGAGCGAGGCGGCCGCGCTCGTGCATCCCGCGTTCACTGACACATGTTCATAAAGACATAAAACGATCGCTGGCCGTCAGAACCGCCCCCTCAGCGCGATCCCGTTCAACGCCGGGACGACCGTGACCGCCCGCTGCCGCCGTCTCTCGCGCGTCAGCGCGAGCACGGTGATCCCCGCGATCTCGAGCGCCAGGCCTCCGGCGAGCAGGGTCGCGCCCTGCAGACTGCTGCTGTACTGGCTCATGCAGCGCGTCCGCGGGTCGCCCACGTCGCCCGCGGGGCACTCCGTATACCTGCCGTCGAGCGCGAGGAAGGTGACGCCGACGCCGATCAGCGGCGCGCCGACACCGAGCGCCGCGAACGCGAGCTTTCGACCGAGCTCGCGCTTCTTCGTCGGCACGAGATCGACATCAACCGAGAGCTCGTGACCCCGCACGAGCGTCGCATCCTGCTCGTGGTCCTCGTATCCGCTCATCGCGACCTTCACGCGCACCGTGCCGGGCTTCGCGGGCCAGTCGAGCGGCGTGCTGCCGACGTGTCTCCCGTCGAGGTACACGAGCGCGTTGCGCGGCGTGCTGTCAATATGGAGGACTGGGCGCTTCTTCGCCTCGGCGCGAAAGATGTCACGAGTCTGACCGACCAGCCCGCTCAGGCGCGCCCCCGCGTCGCGCACCGAGCAGGTCTCGCAGCGATCGTTGAACGCCTGGCTCGCGCCGGTGGCGAAGTCCACGAGCACGACCTCGAGCTCGTAGTCGTCGTCCTCCTCGTGAACCTCGAGCGTGAGCAGGTGCGTGACGCCCAGCTCGGCCTCGAGCTTCTGCCCACACGCGAGCGAGCAACCATCCCCGGCGATCGCGGCGACGCGCTCACGCGAGGCGAGCGTCAAGCCTGCGCGCTCGAGGCCGCGCTCGAGCTGCTCCTCGAGATGAACGCGGAGCCCCGCGTTCTCGCTCCGCAGCGTGAGCGGCAACACGGCGACCACGAAGTCGCTGATCTCATCAGCCGTCCCCACGGCGCCCGATGACTCGGCGGCCGGTGGACGCGGCCCACCCTCGTCCCGTGATCCCTCGTCCGGGGACGCGCGCGGAGACGACTCCGCGTGCGCCTCGGGCTGGGCGACGTCCACGTCGGGCGCGCGCCGCTCGACGCCGACCGCGGGCTCATCACCGGACGCCGCGTCCACGACCGGCGCCGCGACGGACACACAGAATAGCGGCAAGAGCTGCTGAAGCATGGACACGCTGCGCGATACGTCGGAGCTACTGATCGAGTCGATCGAGGTACTTCTTGGCCCGGAGGTCGCCGAGATCGTACGCCTTTTGGTACTGCTCGCGGGCTCTCGCCCGCTGAAGGTCGTTCTGATAGGCCTTCCCCAGCTGGACGCGATAGTCGGTGTTTTTGGGGCGCTTCTTGACCGCGCGCTGACAATAGTCAATTGCGACGGGCATCTTGTCCTCCTGAAACGCGACCTTGCACAGACCGAAGAACGCCTTGTGATTGCCGACGTCGCGCTCGAGCGCCCAGTGGTAGCTCTTCTTGGCGGCGCTGTACTGACCGCTACGGTACTGCGCGTCACCGGCGCTGATGAGCTCCTCGGCCTCCTCGACCCCCTGGAGCGGATCGATCGCGGCCGGCTTCTCCCCCGCCGACGGCTCGGTCTCGCGCGATCGCTCGCGACGCTTCGTTCGCGTCGTTCGCGTCGTTCGCGGCGTCGCGGCGCTGGCGTCGGCGTCGGCGTCGGCGTCGGCGTCGGCGTCGGCTTCGGGCCCTTCCACCTCGTGCTCGTCCTCCTGCTCGTCCTCCGGCTCGGCGCTCGAGCTGCCTCGGCGTTGAGGCGATTTGAGCGCGGACGCCTGGGCCACCAGCGCGCCCGCGTCACCGGGTAAATCACCTGTCTCGCCGACCATGCCGCGGAGTATTCGCTCCGAAGTCAGCGACTGCGGATCGGTCGCGTGGTGGTACTCGACGAGCGCGTCGACGACCGCCTCGTGTGGCTCGTCCTTGAGCTCCGCGAGGATCGCGAGCGGCTCGACCGCGGCCAGCTCAGCGTCGCTGAAGTCGCCGCTCGCTGCGGCGTCGGTGAGGTTCATCAGCTGCACTCGCGAGGCCCGAACACGGCTGCGCGCGTGCGCGTGCTCGGGGTCGAAGACGAGCGCCTGCCCGTAGAATTCGACCGCGTAGGGCGCTGCGCCGGGACGATCGTGATAGAGATCCCCCAGCGCGACCAGCGTCTCGGTGAACTCCTCACGAAGGCTTCGCGCGCTCCTCGAGACGTGTCGAGCGGGCGCGCCGTCGAGCGCCTCGAGCTTCAGGAGCCAGCGATACGAGGTGTTCTCGGGGTCACCTTTGCGGGGGTAGACCCACATCGCCTGCGAGCCCGCCGCGTGGGCGGCCTGCACGAGTCGCTCGATCTCGGACTGCTCGGCGACGGACGGAGCGCGGAGCGTCGCCCAGGCGATCGCCCCGGCGCCCGTCAGCGTCCCCACGAGCGCGAGCGCTGGCCAGAACGCGCGGGAGCGGACGAAGCCGGCGCGCGAGACCAGCGCGTTGAGCTCGTCGAGCAGCGCGTCCATCGAGGGATAGCGCGCTTCAGGGTCGGTCGACAGACCACGGCGAATGGCCTGACGCAGCTTCAAGGGCGCGGTGATCGAGCGCTCCGGCGGGTCGATCTCGCCGGCGTTGACCTTCTCGCAGAGATCGAGCAGCGTGGAGGCGCGAAACGGGCGCTCTCCGTAGATTCCTTCGTAGAGCGCGACGCAAAAGCTGAACTGATCAGACGCGGCCTCAACCTCCTCCGCGTTGTGCTGCTCTGGAGACATGTACGCTGGCGTGCCCAGCAACGAGCCGCTCATCGTCACGCTGAGCCCTTTGAGTGACTCGGCGAGGCTGGGCAGCGAGCGCGTCACGACCTTCTCCTTCCCGTGCGCGCGCACGAGCCCGAAGTCCAGGACGCGCGGGCGACCGTCGTCACCGACGAGCACGTTGTCTGGTTTAAAGTCGCGGTGCACGAGACCCGCCGCGTGCGCCGCGGCGAGCCCTTTTCCTGTCTCAATGAACATCTTCACGACCTGCTCCCACGGCCGCGGGACCCCTGGGCGCTCGGTGTTGCGCGCCGGGTTGATCCAGTCGCCGAGCGTCTTCCCCTTGATGTACTCCATGGCGATATAGATCCCGCCGTCGTGCTCACCGACCTCGTATACCGGCACGACGTTGGGGTGTGAGATTCGGGCGAGCGCTCGCGCCTCGCGCAGCATTCGCTGCTTCGCGTCCTCGCTGAGGAGCTCACCGGTCTTGAGCACCTTGATCGCGACGCGGCGCTCGAGCTCCTCATCGAACGCGCTAAAGACGGTCCCCATGCCTCCTTCCCCGAGCCGGCGGAGAACGGCGAATCGCCCGATCGTCTCGGTCTCGCGTCGCGCGCTCGCGTCGTCGCCCTGCGCCTGAGCGTGCAGCGTGGCCGCGTCGTCGCCCTCCGCCCGCGCGCGCAGGGTCGCCGCTTCGCTGTCCTGCGCTCGCGCGTGCAGCGTCGCCGCGAACGCCGGCCGTCGCGCCCCTCGCGGGCCAGTCGCGGCCTCCCCCGCTCGCTCGACCGACGCGGCGCCCGTGTCGAGCTCCGGCGTGTACTCCATCCTCACGAGTATCTCCGAGCGCTCCGCGGATCGAAAGGCCCGTTGCCCGCCGCGCGCGCGCCCACGCGGGACGAGGACGGCCGGCCGCGTAGCCATCAAGCAGTCCTTGAGGACATTCGCTACAGGCAGATGGAATTGCGCGTGGACCGGGCGCGCCCCGGCGCGCGCGCCCACAGAAACGAGCGACGACCGAGATTGTTAGCCAGTGACGATCGTACGTATGATTGGTCGCGGTGGCTTATTCATCTCGCAGGTGCCCGCGCGCGCGCGCGCGTCTCGGTACACAGGGGCCTCGCGCCCCGCGGGGGCGCAGCGAGCCGGGGGAGCAGACGACGCAGCTGAGGTCCCCGATTCACGCCGACGTCGAGCTCCGCAGACACTCGACATCACCGAGCGGCCAATTCCGCAACCCGTGCTCGTCGCGCGCTCGAACGGCGCGACGAGGCTCGCTGATGGCCCTCCTCGTCAGCGGGTGCATCATCGTCTCCAACCCGGACTTCATCGACACGGACTCGAGCAGCTCGGGCGCGAGCGCGACGACAAGCGCGACGACGAGCGCGACGACGAGCGCGACCTCTGGCATGTCCGTGACCACGAGCGCGACCTCCAGCACCACGGACTCGACGACGAACGGGACGACGGGCACCACGACCAACTCGACGAGCTCGACGACCGAGGGCAGCGCCGGGAGCACGACAGGACCCGCGCAGTGTGGAAACGGGGTGCTGGAGCAGGGCGAGGAGTGCGACGACGGCAACGCCGATAACACCGACGACTGCGTGACGGGGTGCACGGCGGCGAGCTGCGGCGACGGCTACGTCTGGGCGGGCACGGAGGCGTGCGACGACGGTGATGACGACAACGCCGATCTGTGCACGACGCTGTGTACGCCGCCGTCGTGTGACGACGGGCTCATCAGCGGGCTCGAGACCGATGTTGACTGCGGCGGGTCATGTGAAGGCTGCGCGCTCGGGGACTCCTGTGTGGACTCCGGGGACTGCGCGGGGAGCGTGTGCGCGGCCAACGTCTGCGCGCTCGCGCTGGACTGCCTCGAGGTGCAGACGCTTGACCCGGCCGCGGCCTCGGGCGTGTACGCGCTCGATCCCGACGGGATGGGCGGCGACGCCTCGTTCTCGGCCTTCTGCGACATGGATAACAACGGCGGCGGCTGGACGCTTGTGCTCAAGGCGAACGGATCGACGCCGACGTTCACGTACCACGACCCGCTGTGGACCAACGACCAACTGCTCAACGAGGACGCCCCGGACTTCGACCACACCGAGGCAAAGCTGCCAGGCTGGCTGAGCATCTCCTTCGACCAGATCATGGTCGGGCTCGAGTACCCGATCAACGTCAACCAAGACCCGCCGAACATGAACTACATCGTGATCGACGAGGCGCAGCCGTCGATGTTCGCGTTGATGTCGCTCGATCTCCAGCTCGTGACCGCGAACACGCGCGAGGAGTGGAAGTCGTTGATCGCGGGCAGCTCGCTGGAGACCTCCATCGAAGAGGGCGGGTTTAATATACATCCCGCCCCCGAGCAGTACGCCGCGGTACGCATCGGCATGATCGCGGATGACGACGCGGTTATGAACTGCTGCAATACGCCTGATTCGCGCATTGGGATCGGCGGGCACGGGACCACGTGCAATGATCCCAATTTCTCGACGGGTAACTTCGCGGGCTGCAGCGCCGACAACGGGGTCAAGTTCCTCACCGCGTACGGGGCCGTGTTCGTGCGTTGAGCGTAAACGCCCAGGCGCCGCGCGATCGGCACGCCCTCGAGCCGCGAGCCGCCCTCTCGCGAGCGCGTGCGCCTGCGAGGGTCCCGGAGATCTGCGCGCTCGAGGCCACGCAGCCGTACCTGCGCCATCAGCTCGCGCGCGTCGCTGCGGACCTGCTCGATCGGACAACCCCCGCGTCGGGCAAACGCCTGGCAAATCGGGCGAGGCGCCCGCGAGACTCACCATAACGCCTGGATTGGCGCGAACCGGCAGTTCAAGCCCGAAAATCGCGGTCCTCCGGCAGAACGCCCACAACCCGCCGATCGCTCGCAAACCCGTGAATTCGGGCGCGCTGGAGGTGGGGGGCATTACCTTCATGGCCCCATGACCGTCCGTTGTGCCCGGAGCTCGGCAAACGGTTGTCAAGGCAAACCGAGTGCTCCGCGCGGCGACACGACGCCGGCGCGCGGCCACCGGCGAGGCGCGACGGTGCGATACAGTGGCGTCGACGGAGCACGGACGCGCCGCTCGCGTCGCCGCCCCCACGCGATGGAGTGACGCGACCCGCGAACGCGCGCGTCGTGTAGGCCTGCCCGGAGCCAGGGACGCGTCGAGGTCAAGTGAGTCTCTACTTTACCCAGCTCTCGCTGAGCTTCCTGATCCAGTCGATGTGCGGGCTGGCGCTCGTGCTGTACCTGTACAGCTTGCGCGACAAGGAGACGCCCACGCGAATGCTGCTCGGCTTCGTCGCGGGGTTCACCGCCTTGAGCGTGTGCATGTTCCTGAGCGCCTCGACCCTGAGCGCGACGCCGGCGAAGTTCTATGTAGAGATAGCGATGGACCTCAGCATCACGCTGGCGTTCATCCCGTGGATTCAATTCGCGTACCACTTCACCACGATCGAGGGCCGACAGCTGCTGGCGTCTCGAGTCGCGCTGTTCGTCACGATCGCCGTGTTCGCGGTCGCCGGCGTGGGCAACGTCGTGCACCGCTCGATCTTCGGGCACACGCCCGCGCACACGGAGGTGATCAACGTCGCTACGCTGGTGACCACGCTGTGGTCGATCGTCGTCCTCTTGCGACACAGCGCGCGCATCTCGGCCCACGAGCCGCGCAGCTTGTGGCGTCGGCTGTGGCGACCGCGTGCCCGTCAGGCGAGGGCCGCACAGCGCTACGCGGTGTTCTTCAGCCTCACGCTGCTCCCCGTGGTTACGCTCGTGCTCGAGAGCGCCGGAGCGCTGCCAGACAACGCGAGCGAGTCGCTGTTCTCGCTCGGGATGCTGCTGGCGTTCTCGGGCTTCGGGCTCACCTACGTGAATCACTCGCACAAGCCGACGACGTTCATGGTGAAGCTGATCGGGATCATGCTGTTCACCCTGGTCGTCGCGTTCGGACTGATCGCGTTCACCGTCCAGCCGCATCACGAGGCGGCGTACTTCAACCAACACCCCCAGATCGACGGGCGCGCGCTCCACCTTCAGCGAGCCCCCGACGGGGGGCTCGCCGTGCGCCCGGCCGCGACCGAGCGCCACGAACACATCACGCCTCGAGGGCGGCGACTCGCCATCGTCGGCGATGAATCTGTCGCGCTGCCGCTGGAGTTCGAGTTCCCGCTCTTCAGTCAGCGATGGCGCGAGCTCCACGTGAACCGCCGCGGCGTCGTGTGCTTCGGCGGGCCGTTCTCGGGCGCCGCGTACAACTTCGCGCAGCAGACCGCGATCACGCCGGCGTTGCTCGACATGGACGAGACCGTGCAGGCGACCGTGCTCGTCGAGTCCTCGCCCGATCAGATCACGATCACGTGGTCGGGGTTGGTCTCGGAGAGTCAGCCGCGGCCGGTCAACCTCCAGACCGTCCTGTCGGCGGACGGCTCGATCGCCCTCCGTCACGACCCGCTCGCGTCGCGCGGCGTCCTGCGCTCCGGAGTGTTTCCAGACTTTCGTGTCGGGCCGACGCGGACGCTCCCGTCGGCGAGCGCGCTGCCGGACAGCCTGGCGCCAAACACAGGTGTCGTCGTGGACTACGACCACGACTTCCGGCGCTTCGTTCACGAGCGAATGACGCCGCTCGTGTACCTGCTGTTCGGCATGTGCCTGGTGATCTTGCTGATCTTCCCGCTGTTCCTGCGCGCCAACCTCGTCGCCCCACTCAACGCGCTCGTCGCCGGCGTGCGCGCGGTCCAACGCGGCGATCTCAACATCGAGGTCCCGGTCCAGTTCAACGACGAGGTCGGTTTCCTGACCCACTCCTTCAACCGCACGATCGCCTCGATCCGGAGCGCCGACAAGCTGAAGGATGAATTCCTCGCCAACACCTCGCACGAGCTCCGGACGCCGCTGCACGGGATCATCGGGATCGCCGAGTCGCTGCTCGACGGCGTCGGCGGCGAGCTGTCCGCGATACAGCAGAACAACCTGGAGATGGTCGTCGTGGCCGGCAAGCGGCTCGCGCACCTGGTCGATGACATCCTCGACTTCTCCAAGCTGAAGAATCACGATCTAACGCTGCACACCAGGCCGATCGATCTGTTCGGCGTGACCGAGGTCGTCCTGATGATCTCGCGGCCGCTCGCGCAGCAGAAGCCGCTCGAGATTGTGAACGAGATCGATCCCGAGCTGCCGCAGGCCCACGCCGACGAGAACCGCGTACAGCAAATTTTGTACAACCTGGTCGGGAACGCGATCAAATTCACCGCGGCGGGCCGAGTCGCCGTCTCGGCTCGCGTCGTGCCCGACGCGCCTCCGCCGGGGGTCATCTCCGTGACCGTCTCGGACACCGGGATCGGGATCGCGGCCTCTGAGCAGAAGCGCATCTTCCGGTCGTTCACGCAGGCGCAGGGGGACACGGTGCGCGCCTACGGCGGAACCGGCCTTGGGCTCTCGATCAGCAAGAAGCTCGTCGAGCTGCTCGGCGGTCGGCTCACCGTGGAGTCGCAGCCCGGACATGGCTCTCGGTTCACCTTCACGCTGCCGCTGGCGAAGCCCGGGGCCCGCAGCGTCGCCCCCGCCCGTCAGCGCGGGCTGCTGCGCTCGGTGCCGCCGCAGCGCGGCGGCGCGCCGCGATCCGAAGCTCCGCCCGCGGAGCCCGACGAGGCGCGGATCGAGGCCAACGCGCAGTTCCACATCCTCGTCGTCGACGATGAGTCGATCAACAGGCAGGTGCTGCAGAACCATCTCGCCCTGCACGGCTACGCGGTCACCCTGGCGCGCGACGGCGCGGAGGCCCTGGCGATGATCGAGGACGAGCGCCGCTTCGACCTCGTGGTCCTCGACGTCATGATGCCGCGCATCTCGGGCTACGAGGTGTGCGCGAAGATCCGCGAGCGCTACCCGGCCTACCAGCTGCCCGTCGTCATGCTCACGGCCCGGAACCAGGTGACCGACCTCGTCGCGGGGTTTCGTGTGGGCGGCAACGACTACCTGACCAAGCCGTTCTCGCGCGAGGAGCTGCTCACGCGGCTGCGCTTGCACCTAAACCTCGCCAAGGTCAACGTGGCATACGGGCGCTTCGTCCCGCGGCAGATCCTCGAGTACCTCGACCGCGAGAGCATCGTTGACGTGCAGCTCGGCGATCAGACGGAGCGCGAGATGACCGTGCTGTTCGCCGACGTGCGGGGGTTCACTAGCCTCTCGGAGCAGATGACACCGAAGCAGAACTTCGACTTCATCAACGCGCTGCTCGGTGAGGTCGGCCCGGTGGTGCGCGAGCATCACGGCTTCGTCGACAAGTACATCGGCGACGCGATCATGGCCCTGTTCCCGCGAGGCGCCGACGATGCGGTGCGAGGCGCGATCGCGATTCAGCACCAGCTTCAC
>JACKDW010000049.1 GCA_020633295.1 Myxococcales bacterium
CGCCAGGCGGCGCGCTGCTCCTGCGGTACTCCGACAACGGGCGCGGGATCGGGTCCGACAGCATCAAGAAGATCTTCGACCCATTCTTCACGACGAACCGCGGGAACGGGAGCAGCGGCCTGGGGCTTCACATTGTCTACAACCTGGTCGTCCAGAAGCTGCGCGGCGCGATCCGTTGCGACAGCGCCGTCGGCGACGGGACCGTGTTCACGATCACGCTGCCGCGCGACGCAGGCCCGGTCGGGACGATCGAAAACACGCCCGAGCCCGCGAAAATGTGAGCGCGGCATCGACCGCGCGCGCCGTGGCGTTCGCTCGCTTCGCGGTCGTGCGGTCGTTCTTCCGCGAAATCGATGGCTGCGCGGTACGCGTGCGTTTTCTCCAGCGCGCTCATCTTCGCGCACCCGAGATGCTGCGCTAGTCAGCCTGCCCGCGCGCTCTCGCGCGGACAGGACGAAGCGAACCCATGCGTACCGTGCTCACGCGAATCTATCCCCTCGGTCTTCTTCTCGCGCCCCTGCTGCTCGTGCCCGGCTGTGGTGACAGCGGGAAGTCGGGCTCGGACAACGACGATTCCAGCGCCACCGAGTCGACGGACACGAGCGACGGGGGCACGAGCGGCGGCTCCGGTCCCGACACCACTGAGAGCGGCAGCGAGAGCGACAGCGACACGGGGGAGCCGGAGCCGGCGGTCCCCCACGCGCTCGGGACGATCTCGCTCGTCGAGTCGCACCTCGCCACGGGCGGGTCCTCGGTGCCGAGCGTGAGCGCGAGCTTCATCCCCAACACCGAGTCCGGCGGCGGCGAGGGCTGCTACGAGTCGGTGAGCGGCTGCCGGATCGCGCTGACCCCCGACTGCGGTGATACGTGCGCCTCGGACGAGTACTGCTCGTTCAACGCGGCCTGCGAGTCGAGGTGCCAGCGCATCTGCGACGCGCCCTGCGGATCCGACGAGGTCTGCTACTTCCCGGCCCCGGACTCGCCCGCGTGCAAGAAGGTCGAGCCCTTCGACGCCGGCGCGCTCACCTTCCTGGGCACGCCGATCCCGATCAACCTGTTCCCGCCCTACGGCTTCAGCGGCGACAGCGGCACGCCCTTCGCCCCTGGCGGCGAGGCCACGGTCCAGGCGTCGGGCGCGGCCGCGGCGGGCTTCGAGGCGTTCGAGAAGAGCTTCACGGGGACGTCGTTTCTGCAGACCTCGCCGTCGCTCGACGCGCTCACCCTGGCGGACATCTACGGCGACGGTCCGCTCCCCGTTCGCTGGACGCCGGGCGCTGACAGCGTGGTGATCACCGCGAGCGTCACCTCGGCCGACTTCACGTCGGGCGCGGTCGTCTGCGAGGCGCAGGACGGAGACGGCGCCTTCGACATCCCGCGCGCGGCGTTGCTCGCGGCGGTCGACGGCGTCGACATCAACGGGCTCTCGATCTCGGTGCAGCGGCGACGCGTCGAGACGCACAAGGATCTCACGACGACCGGGATGCTCACCGGCGTCACGGTCGAGTCCGTTGGTTGGCTTGATATCGTCACGAGCTCGGTCGAGTCCCACACCTTCGAGGGCTGCGGCTCGGGTGAGCTGTTCTGCGGCGACGCCTGCGTCGAGACCGAGTGGGACAACAACAACTGCGGTCAATGCGGGAAGAAGTGCACCGGGAACACCTTCTGTGAATTCGGTGAGTGTCAGTGTCAGGACGGCGGCATCCTGTGCGGCAACGCCTGCGTCGACACCTACAACGACACGAACAACTGCGGCGGCTGCGGGAACAAGTGCCCGAACGGCTCGCTGTGCGAGTGGGGCGAGTGCGTGTGCGATTGGCCCGAGGTCGCCTGCGGCAACAGCTGCGTGAACACCGAGAGCGATGACAACAACTGCGGCGGCTGCGGGAACGCGTGCGGGAACGGCCAGACCTGCGAGTTCGGCGAGTGCGTCGGCGACTCGGGCTCGACCGGCGATCCCGATCCGGGGACCTGCTGCACGGCGCAGAACGGCCCCGGGTGCTCCAACGACACGATCGAGGCGTGCGTCTGCGCCCAGGACGACTACTGCTGCATGACCACGTGGGACTCGCAGTGCGTCAGCGAGGTCGAGTCGTTCGGCTGCGGCTCCTGCGGCTAGCGACCTGAGCCGCTCGAGGTCCCGCCGCGCTACCGCGCGGGGGCGCGCGCGTCGTAGAGCGAGGCTCGGCGACGCGCGCGTGTTTATGGCCAGCTCAGGCGCTCCCGGGCCCGCGAGCTCAGGGCGCGGGGACGCCGGTGATCTGCTCAAAGAACAGGTCGCGCAGCGCCTCGTGCCCGATCGCGCTCGGGTGCGTGCAGTCTGGCGCGTACCAGTTGGGCTCCGAGTGGAAGCCGTGGCCGAAGAAGTGCCCGTGCATGTCCACGGGCGTCTGCTCGCGGGCGTCCACGGCCTCCGCGATGACCTCGTTCCATGCATTAAAGTACATGTCGACCGGGAGCATCGGGAAGCCCAGGCCGAACGCGCAGTCGTAGGCGTTGAAGTCTCCCTCGCCGTCGCTCGCGTCGTAGATGTTGCCCTCGAACACGTGGACCTCGACGCCGGGGCCGAAGCGCCCGGGCGTGAGCAGCTCGGTCAGCGCCGCGTCGATGTTGTTCGCCATCGTCGCCTTGATCGGGCCGTCGAGCCCCAGCACGATCTGCAGGATGTTCGCCTTCATGTCGTTGCCGCCGCTCGTGATCACGACCGCGACGGGGCCCGGCAAGCTGTCGGGCAGGCTCTCCGCCTGACCCTTGAGCGCCTTGGTCTCCGAGCCGCTCGCGGCCGCGTTCTGGTAGGCGATGGGGCCGTAGTGCGTCGTCAGGGAGTCGCGCAGCAGGTCGTAGTAGTACGGTGATTGGCCGCCGCCGTCGCTGATCGAGTCCCCGAGGACCACGAGCGAGCCGAGCGCCGCGAGCCCGTCAGGCGGCTCGCCGGTCGTGCCGCTCGAGCTGGTGTCGTCGGTGGTCGCGTCCTGGGTGGTGTCGCTGGTGGTCGCGCCGCTGGTGGTCGCGCTGCCGTCGGACGTCCCGAGCGCGTCGCTGGACGACGCGCTCGTCGTCGCGCTCGAGCCGCTGGTCGACCCCGTCGCGCCGACCCCGGTCGTCGCGGCGGTCTCCTCTTGGTCTCCCACGCTCGCGCCGGGGCCGGCCGAGGTAGAGCCTGACCCGCCGTCAGAGCCGGCGGTCGCCTGCGTCGCGGCGCCGGGGTCCTGGAAGCACGCGCTCGGGAGCGCGAGCGCGAGCGGGAGCGCGAGGCGGAGGACGCGGACGGGCGGGGCGGCGCGCATACACATTGACCCTACGCGTCACCGCGGAGCTTGTATATGCCGGGGTCGCCGAAGCGGAGTCACGCGAGCGTCCGTGCGGCGCGTTGCCACGCTCCGGGGCGCAGCGGGCTCGCGGCGGGCGTCGAGGGCGAGACGCCCGCCCGGCGAGACGCCCGAAGGCGCTCGCGCGCGAGCGATCGGCGGCGCGAGGACGCGTGCGCGCGCGCGGTCGCGACTCGGCCTTGAAGTCGCCGTCGCCGCGTACACGCGCGCAGCGGGCTCGCGGCGCGCTCGCGTCCTTCATTTGCCACGCGCGCGCCAGACGGAGTCTGTAGCCCGGCGCGCGTGAAGATCCGCCGTAGCGAGTGCGCGCGATAGGCCGAGCCGCGGACGACATAGTACGCCCGGGGCAGCCCGGCCGCGTAGCTCGCGTGCTTGAACGCGGGCTCGTGAGCGACTTCCCTGTCAGGCCATCCAACGAATTCCCGAAGCCCCTTCCTAATCACACTCGACACAATCTACACGCTGTTCAGATGTCAACACTCTAAAGATAAGATCCGGATCGCAATTGCCGTCAGTTTCACACGTTTGGATGTATTTCTCGACAGCCGCTGCGTCCCGCCGGCGCGGCGAGCCTGTTCCCGCTCGAGGCGGAGCCATACTTGGATCTGTCACGCAGCGCAGGCGCCGTCCAGGGGCGCGTAGCGCCGAGCGTAGCGAGCTTGCCCTTGCGTGGCAGACGCGTGATGGTGAAATTTCGTTGAGTCCGCCCCGTCAAGAACACTGCTGGACACCAGCGACCCACACGAATCCCCGAAGCCCCATTCGAATACGCGGCCTCGATCGAGGCGCTACTCGATGCATCGACGCCGCGCCGCGGAACCGGCCCGTCGGCCCGTGAACGCGTCAATCGAACGCCGTTATCAGGCGCGCTCCCTGGGATCAAAGTGATGAGTTCGCTGCTATTCTCGGCGAACGTACGTCACGTGGGTAGCGAGAGAGACGCGGTCTCGCGGCTCGCCGGGGTGAGCCGCCGAACCGGGGAGACGGCGGTCTCGTGACGCCAGGAGTCCCCATGAACGGGACTTTTGTGTCCTCGACATGCTCGCGCGGCACGGTGCTCGCGCTCGCGCTCGCGGAGACGCCCGCGCCGATCAACGGGAGCGCCGCGCGAGTGGGCCACGGGAGGGTCGAGCGGCCATGACGACGCAGACCGCCGCCACGCGAGCTCGCGCGGTAGAGCCGCCGGTCGTGCTGTGCGTCGACGACGAGCGCTTCGTCCTGAGGAGCCTGCGCGAGCAGCTGAGGCGCGGCTTGAGTCAGACCTGCAACGTCGAGGTCGCGGAGAGCGGCGAGGAGGCCTTGGAGCTCGTCGAGGAGCTCACGGGGGAGGGCGCCGCGCTCGCGGTCGTCATCTCCGATCACCTGATGCCGCGCATGAAGGGCGACGAGCTGCTCACGCGGATCCACGCGCGGTCGCCGGACACGCTGACGGTGCTCCTCACCGGTCAAGCGAGCGCGGAGGCCGTCGGGAACGCGGTCAATCACGCGTCGCTGTACCGCTATATCGAGAAGCCGTGGCAGAGCGCGGACCTCCTGATCACGATCGAGCAGGCGCTGGACAGCTTCCTCACCGAGCAGGAGCTGCGAGACACGAGCCTGCGACTGCGGCGCTCGCAGGAGGTCGTACGTCAGCTCGCGGACACGAAGCGCGAGCTCGAGAGCAGGATGCGCGAGCTCTCGGGCGCGCTCGTCGAGCTCCGCGCGACGCAGCGGCGGCTCGTCGAGGCCGAGAAGATGGCGGCGCTGGGCGGGCTCGTCGCCGGCGTCGCCCACGAGATCAACACGCCGCTCGGGATCGGGATCACCGCGGCCTCGCTCCTCCGGGACAAGACGAGCGCCTTCGTCGGGTCCTACCGGCGCGGCGGCGTGACGCGAAACGAGCTCGAGCGCTATCTCGGCACCGCGGACGAGAGCTGCTTGCTCATCCTGCGCAACCTGGAGCGCGCCGCGGCGCTCGTGCGGGACTTCAAGCAGGTCGCGGTCGACCAGTCCTCCGAGGCGAAGCGCGAGTTCGTCGTCAAGGACTACCTCGGCACGATCGTCCAGGGGCTGAGCCCGGCGCTGCGACGGACGTCGCACGCCGTCGAGATCGTGGGGGACGAGCGCCTCACGCTCCACAGCTACCCGGGGGCGCTCTCGCAGATCATCACGAACCTCGTGATGAACTCGCTCGTCCACGCGTTCGCGGCGGACGAGCGAGGGCGCGTGGTGATCGAGTTCTGGAGCG
>JACKDW010000005.1 GCA_020633295.1 Myxococcales bacterium
AACATGACCCATGGGTCCTGCGACGACGCGCGCCGCGGTGCGCGTGCGCGCGGCGCCCAGAGGCCGCCTGCGATATAGTGGCCGTCATGCCCCTCGGTCTACGGCGTCTCCAGCGACGCGCCGAGCTGGTCGCGCGCTTGATGGAGACCTGGGTGCGTCGCCCGAGCACCCCCAACCGGCTCGTGCTCGACGTGACGCGCCGCTGCAACCTCCGCTGCGCCATGTGCAAGACCTGGGAGGCGCCCGCAGGGCACGAGCTCACGCCGGACGAGCTCGGCGCGCTCATGGACCAGCTCCCCGGGCTGACCTGGCTCGACGTCACCGGCGGCGAGGTGTTCCTGCGCCGCGACGCGCACGCGCTGCTCACGACCATCGCCGCGCGCGCGCGCGCGCTCAAGATCCTCCACTACCCCACCAACGGCTGGTTCACGCGCCGCGTCGTCGACACCACGACCGCGCTGCGCGATCAGTACGGCGAGCGCCTCGACCTCATCATCACCGTCAGCGTCGACGGGCCGCCCGACGTCCACGACCGGATCCGCGGGCAGCGCGGCGCCTTCGAGCGCGCGCTCGCGACCTTCGAAGCCCTGCGCGCGCTCGACGGCGTCGACGTCTACCTCGGCACCACGATCACGCCCTTCAACGCCGACGCCGTCGACGCGCTCGGCGAGCTGCTGCGCGCGCGCGTGCCCGGCTTCCAGGACCGCGAGTGGCACTGGAACTGGCTGCAGGTCTCCGGGCACTTCTTCAACAACGCGGCGCTCGCGAGCGAGGCGCGCGTTCGCCCGCGTCAGCTGGTGCGCGAGCACGTCCGTCGCCGCGGGCCGCCGACCGGGCTCGTCGACATGATGGAGCTGCTGTTCCTCGTCAACCTCGAGTTCTATCAGCGCGGCGAGCCGTCGGGCGTGACCTGTCAGTCGCTGCGCAGCACCGCGTTCATCTCCCCCGAGGGCGACCTCTACCCGTGCCACGTCTATGATCGCCCGCTCGGCAACATCCGCGAGCGCCCGATCGCGGAGCTGTGGCACTCTCGGGAGGTGCTCGACGCCCGCGCCGACATCGAGCGGCTGGCCTGCGGCGGCTGCTTCACGCCCTGCGAGGCCTACCCCGCGCTCGCCGGCGCGCCGCGGCAGACGCTCGCCGCCACCGCCCGCCGGGCGCTCAAGCTCGTCGTCGAAGCCTCGTCATGACGCGCCTGCAAGCAACGCCCGCGCCCCCGCGGGAGGCCGCCCAGGCGGCCGAGGAGGCGCCCGGCCGCGTCACGCTCGAGGCGCCCGGCGAGCACGACGATCGCCCCGACGCGCCCGCGCGCACGCCGGAGCTCGGGCGCATGCTCGCCTGGCTCCGCGGACAGGCCGTTACCCCGAGCGGCGACGTGCTCTCGTGGGTCAACCCGGCGCACCCCGGCTACCCCTACCCCGAGGCCGCCGGGCTGCTGCTCACGCTGCTCGCCGAGGTCGATGACGGACCCTGCCCGCTGCGCGACACGATCGCCGCGAGGCTCGAGCGCGGGCTCTCGCCCGCGGGCGGCGTCGGCCGCGACGGCCTCGACTACGCCTTCGACTCGGCCATGGCGCTGCACGGCCTGCTCGCGCACGCCCGGGCCAGCGGCGCGCCGCGTGCCGGCGCCGTCGATCGCCTCTACGACTTCGTCGCCGACTGCATCGAGCGCCGCGCGGCCGTCGGTCGCGGCGCCGCGCCGGCGCTGCGCTGGAGCACCTCCTGGGGCTGTCATCAGCTCAAGCTGACGCACGCGCTGCACGCCCACGGCGGCGCCGGTCGACGTCCGCTCGCGCCGCTCGTCGACGCGCTGCTCGAGACGCTCACGCCGCTGGGCCCCGACGGGCGCTTCGTGATCTACGCCGGCGACGCGCGCAGCTACGTGCACGCGACCTGCTACGCGCTCGAGGGCCTGCTGCTGCTCCAGCGCGTCGCGCCGCCGCCGCGGCGCGACGAGCTCGCCGCGCTCCTCCGCGCCGGCGCCCGCTGGCTCGCCGACGTGCAGCGACCCGACGGCGCCCTCCATGCATGGCACAACGGGCAGGTTGGTTGGGGCCCCGCGCCCGCCGACATCGTCGCCCAGAGCGTGCGCCTGTGGGCCGCGCTCGACCGCGAGGCCTTCGCCGCGCCGATCGCCCGCGGGCTCACGCGGCTCGCCGCGCTGCAGGCCCCCGAGGGCGGGCTGCGCTACCTCCCGGGCTCGAGCGACATCAACACCTGGTGCACGATCTTCGCCGCGCAGGCCGTGCTGTGGTCGCGCCCCGACGCGCGCCGCGGCCCGCTCGCCTGAGGCGCGCACCGACACGAACACCGGCGCGACGTCACGCGAAGCCCGACGCGACGGAGCACGCGTACGCCGGCGCGAGGATCGACCCGAAGATCGACCCGACGATCGATCCGAAGGTCGACCCGAAGTTCGACCCGAAGGTCGACCCGAAGTTCGACCCGAAGGTCGACCCGAAGATCGACCCGAAGTTCGACCCGAAGTTCGACCCGAAGTTCGACCCGAAGATCGACCCGAAGTTCGACCCGAAGATCGACGCGCGCCCCTGCGCGTTGCCTGCAGGTGGTGGTCGAGCCCGTCGAGCCTCCGCGCGCGTCCGCGTCGCCCTACTTCGTCGCCCGCCCCTGCGACGAGCGCTTCGACGCGCTCGAGCGCGCGCCAGACAGCGCGCGCCGTCACTGCGCGCGCTGTGACCACGAGGTCCACGACCTCTCGGCGATGACCGAGCGCGCGGCGGCGCGCCTGGTCAGGCGCGCGCGCGGCCGGCTGTGCGTCTCGTACGAGCTCACCGCGCGCGGTGAACCAAAGTTCGTGCCGGCGCACCGCCTCCGTCGCGCGAGTCCGGAGGCCGGCGCCGCGCTCACGCTCGCGCTCGCGGCCTGTCACGCGGGGGCGCCCGCGGGCACCACGGCCGACGCTGTCCCCGCGCGAGCCGTCAATCATCGCGTCGACTCGAGTCCGCTCACCCCGCCCCCGCCGGCGCGCGCGGTCGAGCCCGCGAGCTCCACGAAGCGCGCGACGCCGACCTCCAGGCCAGCTCCCGGCGCACCGCCGTCGAGCCCGTCTTCGTCCTCCGCCGCCGCGACAACGCCTGAGACCGCACCGGCGCCGAAACCCGCCGCGCCCAGCCTCGCGCCCGATCCCCCACGCGCGCCCCCTCCCGCGCGTTCCGACCAGGCCGACAAGCCTCCGTCGCCAACGACCGAGAGCACCCCGCCCAGCGTCGAGTGCCTGCTTGATCCGAGCACGCCAGGGTGCGAGAGGAGCCCGCGCATCACCGGCAAGCTCCCCCCGTCCGACGCCCGCGCGGGGCTCCCCGAGAAACCCGGCCTCACCGACTTCAAGCGCGTGATCCAGGCGACGCGACCGCGGGCGCGCGCCTGCGGCGAGGGCGTGCAGGCCCCGGGCAGCAAGGCGACCCTCAAGCTGAGCTTTCAGGGCTCGGGCGAGCTGCGCAGCGCCGTCGTCACCAGCGACGACACGCCCCCCGCGATCGCGCGCTGCCTCGTCGACGCGTTCACCGGCCAGCGCGTGCCGCCGTTTCGCGGGTCACGAGTGGGCGTCTCCTTCTCGATCCGCTGGTGAGCCGCGCCGCTCGCTATGTCGCCTCCTCGTCGAGCCAGTCGGCGACGTTGATTTATGTCCATACAGACATATCAATCAGTCGCTCCGAGACCGCGCGGCCGTCACACGAGCCCCAGCTCGGCGTCCGAGAGCGCGCCGGCGTACTTCTCGCGCGGCGGCCACGGCCGCGCGCGCCAATCGGGCGCGAACGCGAAGCTCGAGCGCGCGCGCCCCGGCGCGAGCGCCCCGTTGCCCGCCCCCCGCGCGTAGTCGTAGTAGAGCTTGATGACCTGCTCCCGCGTGACCTGCTGCGCCTGCGGCTGCGCCCGGCAGGCGTCGACCCAATCCCGCGCGCGCCGAT
This sequence comes from Myxococcales bacterium, assembly GCA_020633295.1. Taxonomy (GTDB): domain Bacteria; phylum Myxococcota_A; class Polyangia; order Nannocystales; family Nannocystaceae; genus JACKDW01. The sequence continues at coordinate 3,930 of JACKDW010000005.1, forward strand.
ACTCCGGCGCGTCGGGGAGCTCGAAGCCCTCGTAGTGCTCGAGCGCGTAGAAGCGCTGAAAGAACGGGGTGTAGACGACCTCCGCGAGGCCGTAGCGCTCAAACAGGAACGGCCCGCGGCCACGCGCGTAGCGCTCGAGGAACGCGCTCAGCTCGGCGTAGCGCGCGAGCAGCCGCGCGCGCAGCTCCGCTCGCCGCGCGCGCTCCTGATTCATCAAGAGCGCGTAGCCAGGCGCCGTGAGCTCCGCGGCCGCGGCGATCAGCATGTTCTCGACGGCGCGCTCGTAGGGATCCTCCCGCGCGACCGCGGGCGTCGGGAAGCGCTCCTCGACGTACCGCGCGATCACCAGGCTCTCCTTGATCACCTCGCCGCCCTCGAGCTCGAGGATCGGCATCGCGGTCGTCCCGCGCGTCTTCTCGAGCAGCCACGCGGGCCGCGGCACGGTGATATCGACGACGTGATAGTCGAGCGCGTCCTCCATCCCCTTGAGCGCCAGCAGGATCTCGACCCGCTGAGAGAACGGGCAGATCGGGATGTGGAACATGCACGGCCGCACCACGCGAACAGGCTATCAGCTCGCGGCGCCAGCGGCGACGCTGCCGGCGACGTCCGGGCGCTACCACGCGCAGCGCTGGGTCCCCACGTTCAGCACCGGCATGACCCGCCGACCGACGATGTTGATCAGCCCCAGCTGCACCCCGGCTGCCCGTTCCGCCACGTTGATCAGCCCGACCTGCAGGCCGCGAACGCAGCGGGCGTAGTTAAAAGTCGAGGAGATCTGGGCGCCGTTCGCCGGGTGCTGGAGCGCGACGTTCGCGACCCCGGAGAGCTGGACGCCGGCGAGCCGCCAGTTGGCGACGGAGACGACGCCGCCGACCTGAAGCCCCCTCGGCCACTCGGACCACGCGACGACGCCCGCCGCCTGCACGCCGTCGAGACCACCCTCGGAGCGACCGACGACGCCAGCGAGCTGTACGCCCACGACGTTAAAATCCTCGGCCACGAACCCCGCGAGCTGAACGCCGCGGACGAGGTCGCTCTCGGCGTGCGCCAACGCGAGCTGCACCCCGGTGACACCAAATCCGCACGTGGGCTCGTTGCGGTCCTCCGCGGGATCCAGCGACTTCGTCACGACGCCCGTCTGCAGCCCTGTCCATTCGCACGCGTGCACGACGACCCCCGCCTGGACCCCGTACCCGCCGCCGCGCACGCGGTTCACGACCCCCAGGTCGAGGCCGTAGACCCGCAGGCGCTCGCTGGAGGCGAGGTTCAGGTTCAGGAACGCGACGCCGACATCATCGCCCGCCGGCCACTGCAGCTCCGAGGTGAGCGACAGGCCGAGCGGCGACCAGGACGTCGGCCCGGGCAAGTAGCGGGGGACCATCTCGAGCTCGAGCTCGACCGCCTCCCCCTCCACGACCTCGACCGTGACGTAGCGAAACCCTGTGTTCGTGATCCCGACGAGCGAGCACTCCCCCACGGGCAAGGTGAGCTCGAAGCGCCCCGTCGCCGGATCGGCCGGCGTCGACTTGTACGTGGGGCACCACGTTCTCACGAGGGGTTCATCGAGCGGCGCGCCGCCCTCGCGGATCGTCCCCGTCACCGTACCCGTGGCGCTCGCCAGCCACAGCGAGAGCAGCGCGCTCATCCGGTCGGCCCTCGCCGGCGCGTCTCCTGAACGAAGCGAGTGCGTCGACGATGGGGCATGGCCGCGCGCCTCAGTACACCACGCGCGCGGTCGCGGGAACGAAGTGAAAACGACACGGTGACTTCGCGCTGCGTCGGGCGTCTAGGGATTCGCGCCCGAGCTCGTGCGGCTGCGGCTCACCGCGGCCGTCGTCGGCACGAACGCGAGCGCGATCGTGCTGATGGAGGTGTCGCGCGGTTGTTGTGATGGATGGTGTCGAGTACCGGGCGTACTCACCACAACCGGTGAACCCCACGCGCAGCTTTTTTGCTGCGAACGCGCGCGCCAACGCTATTCGCCCTCGCCCGCGCGCGCGGCGAGCCAGCGCGCGACCTCGGCGCGGGCCTCCTCGGTGTTCTCGGACGCATCGGCGTAGGCCGCCAGCGCGGATTGAGCCGTCGCCTCGACCTCCGCCGGCGGCGCGCGCTCGGCCGCGAGCTGGCGCGCCATGGTGAAGCGACACTCGCCGAGCTGCTGGCGCTCGCCGTCCACGGGCTCGAGCAGCGGCAGCGCGCGCTCGAGGGCCGCGCGCGCGCGCGCGAGCTCGCCGCGCGCCTGGTGCACCTGCGCGAGCAGACACAGCGGCGCGGCGACGCGGAAGTTGTTCGCGCCGAGGCCCCGCTCGCGCAGCTCGAGCGCCCGGCTCAGCCGCGCGTGGGCGTCGTCGTAGGCCGACTCGGCCAGGTCGACGCGCGCGATGCTCAGCAGCGGGTAGGCGACGCGCGGGTCGTCCGGGTCGAGCGTCCGCTCGCGCAGCTCGAGCGCGTGCGTGAGGTGGGTGCGCGCGGCCGCGAGCTCGCCGCGGCGCCGCAGCAGCTCGCCGATGTTGGAGTGCACGCTGCCCGCGAGCTTGGTGTCGCGCCCGCGCGAGGTCTCGAGCTCGAGCGCGCGCTCGAAGTGCGCGAGCGCCTCGTCGTACTCGAGCTGGTCCATGAGCGTGGTGCCGAGCGCGAGCAGGTCGCCGGCGAGCGCCGGCGCGTCTGGCCCAAAGGCCCGCTGCTTGATCGCCAGCGCCTCGCGGAAGTGGGCGGCGGCCGAGGCCGCGCGCCCGCTGGTCAGCAGCGCCTTGGCGAAGTTGTAGTGGCTGCGCGCGAGCAGCGGGTGCGCCGGCCCGAGCTGCGCGACGCGCACCTCGATCGCGCGCGCGTGGCTGCGCACCGCCGCGTCGAGATCGCCGAGCGCGACCTGGACGCGACCCAGGCCGGCGAGCGCGGTCGCGACGGTCAGGTCCGACTCGCCGCGCGCGCGCCCGGAGAGCTCCAGCGCCAGCTCGAACAGCGCGCGCGCCTCGACGTAGCGCGCGCGCTCCAGCTCGAGGTTCGCGCGCCGCAGCGCGAGCCGGGCCCGCGCCTCGTCCCCGCCGCCGACGCGGTTCAGCACGGCCTCGGCGTTGCCGTGCCACACCAGCCCCTCCTCGGGGCGCGAGAGCGCGCTGCCGACCAGCGTCACGAGCTCGAGCGCCGCGTCGAAGGCGACGACGTCGTGCCCGCAGCCGACCGCCGCCCACCAGGCCTCGAGCAGCGCCCGCTCCGCGTCCTCGTGGCGCCCCATGTCGCGCAGCAGCGTGCCGTGCTCGAGCGAGCTCTCCGCGACGAGCGACGGCACGCCCAGCGCCGCGCTGCGGGCGACGAGCGCCGCGCAGGCCCGCTCCGCGTCGCCGCTGCGCCCGGCCAGCCGCGCCGCGTGCACGCGCGAGCTCGCGCCGCGCGGCGTCAGCGCCTCGGCCTGGGCCGCGTCGCCCTCGCCGACGATCAGGTTCTTCGCTACCTGCTCTTCCGAGCACATGAACACCGGCGTCAGCGCCTCGGTCGCCGAGATCGCGCGGCGCACCACGGCCTCGTCGGCCTGCTCGAACACCTCGAGCAGCGCGCCGGAAACTCCTCGAGCTGGCGATCGAGACAGCTGTGAACGCGCGCGTCGAAATCGGCCGAGCGCTCGCGCGGCGCAGCGCCAGCAGGGCCGCGCGCGCGGGCAGCTCGCGCGCCAGCGCGCGCCCCAGGCCTGGCCGTAGTCGTTGATGCGGCCGCGCGCGTCCACGTGTCCGCGGCGTAGCGCGCCCCCGGTGGCGGTGAAGACGCGCTCGATCGCGTCCGCGCGCGCGTCGCTCCACACGCGCCCGAACGCCGCGGCCTCGGCCTCGCACGCGCTCTCGACGGCGCGCGCCTGCAGCGACAGCGCGACGCCAACGCCGACGCCCGCCGCGATGACGCCCGCCGCGGCGAGCCACGGCCAGCGCGGCGCTCTCCGCCCGCGCGTCAGCGCCTCGAGCAGCGCGCCCATCGACGGCCAGCGCTCCTCCGGGGCGCGCGCGAGCCCGCGGAGGACCACCTGCCGCAGCCAGCGAGGCACCGCGGCGCTGCGCGGCGGGCTCGCGACCTGCCCGCTGAGCACCGCGTCGACGGTCTCGTACACGGTGTCGCCGGTGAACGGGCGCGCGCCGTAGAGCGCCTCGTACAGGCTGACGCAGTAGCTGAACTGATCGCTGCGCGCGTCGGCGGTCTCGCCGAGGTGCTGCTCGGGCGCCATGTAGGCGGGCGTGCCGACCAGCGCGCCGGTGCGCGTGAGCGCGAGCTCCTCGAGCTCGACGGGCTCGACGGGCTCGCGCGCCGTCACCCGCGTCGCCGCGTCCGCGCCGGGGCTCGCGCTCGCGTCGGCGCTGCGCGCGAGGCCGAAGTCGGTGACCTTGGGCGTCCCGAGGTCGTCGATCAGGATGTTGTCGGGCTTGAAGTCGCGGTGCACGAGCCCGACGTCGTGCGCGGCCCGCAGACCTCGACCTGCCTGTACAAACAGCTCGAGCGTCTCTCGCCAGGGCCTCGGCGCGACCGCGAGGCGCAGCCAGCTGCCGAGCGATCGCCCGCGCACGAACTCCATGGCGATGAACACCCGATCGCTGTGGCGCCCGACGTCGTGCACGTGCACGACGTTGGGGTGGGAGAGCCGCGCCATCGCCTGGGCCTCGCGCACCAGCCGGAGCTGCAGCGCCTCGTCGTCGCTCCCGGGCTGGAGCAGCTTGATGGCGACCTTGCGGTCGAGCTCGGGATCGTAGGCGGAGTACACGACGCCCATGGCCCCGGCGCCCACTCGCTCGATCATGACGTAGCGACCGACGCGGCCGCGCAGCTCGTCGTCCGCGCGCGCGTCCGCCCGACTCGGCGCGGCGACCGTGACCTCGAACGCCTCTTCGGAGCGTCGCGCGGCGGACACCAGGCCCTCCGCTGTCGTCGACGAGTGCTCCACGGCGACGCGAGTATGTCTCGACCGCGCCGCGCAGATCCACACGCGCTGGCGCGCGCTCGCGGGACGCCGTTTTCGCGGCTCGCCGGGCGCGCCCCCGCCCGCGCCGGACGACCGGGGCGGAAACAAGTGCTCAGCCGAGCACAGCGCGCTCGTGGGATCGACGACCGTGGTCGCAACTCCGCCGAGACGAGCGCGCGCGTCGTGTGGGGGGAGGCGCCGCGTACCTGGTCGCCGCGCGGCTGCACCCGCGCACCGGCGCGCCCGCTGCTCGAGGTCGTCTGGGACATCCCGGCGCGCGGCTGAACCACGAGCGCGGCGCGTCACGAAGCCGTGTCAACGCCGGACGGAACGCGACTTGACGCGGGCGCGCGTCGCTCTCGATAGTGCCGTCGGACAAGGAGGTCCCCCATGAGAGCACCACCACCAGGATGGTCCCGGATCAACGCCTCGATCTTCTACGACGACGCCGCCGCCGCGATCGACTTCCTCTGCGACGCGTTCGGCTTCGAGCGCGTGATGGTCATCGAGGGCGAAGGCGGCCGCGTCGAGCACTCCGAGCTGCGGCTCGGCGACAACGGGCTCGTGATGGTCGGCAGCGCCGGCGGCGGCTCGCACCGTGAGGGCGGGCTCCCGGCGGTCAGCCCCCGCGCCGTCAACGGGCAGAACACGAGCATGCTGTGCGTCTTCGTCGACGACGCCGACGCCCACGCGGCGCGGGCCGAGGCGGCCGGGGCGACCATCGCCGATCGCCCGACGACCCACGACTACGGCGAGGATCACTGGGCCGACCGGACCTACCGCGCCGTCGACCCCGAGGGCCATCACTGGTGGTTCATGCAGCGCGTCCGCGGCCCGGGCTCGTAGCGCTCACTCGAGCAGCGCGGCGAGGGAGCCGATCGTGCACGCGCCGTCGCGCCCGAGCGCGCGCTTGAGCGCAGGGTACACGCGCGCGCCCGCGATCACGAGCGCGAGCTCGGCGACGCCGGCGTCGCCGTAGGCGGCGCGCAGCCGCTCGAGGCGCGCGCCGTCGGACGGCGCGCCCGCGGAGCTGGCGACCGCGTGCTCCCAGACGTCGGCGAGCGGGCCCGGCAGCGCGGTCGGGGCCTCGAGCGCGCGCCGCAGCAGCGCGCGCTCGACACCTGCCTCGAGCGCCATCTTGATATTGAGGCGCGAGCACGGCCCGCAGTCCTCCTCGCGCAGCGCGCCCAGGCGCGCGAGGAAGTGCGCGTCGCGGGGCAGCGCCTCGCGAAACGCCGACATCTCGCGGGCCGCCGCGAACCGCTGAAAACCCGCCGGCGAGCTGTCGAGCAGCGCGTGCAGGTAGCCGACATCGTAGTCGTAGGCCGCGCCGAAGGCGTCGAGCTGCGTCCGGATCGCGTCGAGCGGATCGACGGCGACGGCGGCGGCGACCGTGTTCGTGGAGGTGGAGGTGGAGGTGGAGGTAGCGGTGGCGGGAGCGTGGGTGGATTCGACCATCGAGACCATGACGACCGGGCGCGCCCGCGTGTGACAGCCCGTCGAGAAAACCTCCCAGGCCGCCGCGAAGCCGCGCGCACGCGCCTCGCGCCCGACGTCGCGCGTCCGCGTCGCCCCCCGCGATCCGCAGGGCGCCGCTCACCCCGGGCAGCCGATCGGCGCCTCGGACACGATGATGTTGTCGAACCAGCGCCGCTGATCCTTGAGCGCGCCGTCGTTCCAGTAGTTCTCAAAGAACACCGCGTTGAGGCCGAAGCCCTCGTAGGTGCCCATGAAGTCGAGGGACTCCGAGCTGACCTCGAGCGCGCCGTCGATCCACACGGTCTGCACGCCGTTGGCCACGCCCGGGTCGTTAAGCCGCACGCGGACCTCGACGCAGACCCACTGATCGCTCAGCGCCGGCGTGAAGATCGGCGTGTCGCCGAGCTGAAAGCCCAGCCAGCTCATATTGTTAAAATCGTTGTAGCCCGAGCACACGACCGCGCCGCTCTCGACGCAGCGCACCGGGTCCATGCCGAGGTACGGCTCGGTGTTGTGGGACCAGACGTGGGCGATCATCGCCTGGGACCACGCGCCGTCGACGAACACGGTCGCGCGCGACAGCTTCGCGGGCGCGCCCTCCCAGCCCGCCTCGTGCTTCACCAGCATCCGGTAGTAGAGCTCGTCGAAGTGCTCGCCGGGGCGGACGCCGTTGTCGAAGTAGCTGTCGGGCACCTCGCCGAAGGCCAGCTTCACGCCGCCGGCGCCGACCTGACCCTGGGACCACGCCGCCTCGAGCGCGGCGCTGCCCGCCAGCCCGGCGCCCTCGATCCGCGGCATGTCCCCCTCGAAGTAGCGCCCGGGGCCGACCAGCGGCGCGTCGGATTCGAAGTCGTCGCAGAAGATCCACTCGGGGTGCTCGGGCCACGCGTCGCACTCGCGCGCGACGTCGACGCCCCCGGTGGTGCCGGCCTCGGTCGTCGCGGGGCCGCTCGTGGTGGACTCGCCCGTGCCGGGGTCGCTCGCGCTCGACGTGTCGGACGTGACCGTCGTGACCGTCGTCGCCGATGACGTCGACGCGCCGGTCGTCGTCGACGGGCCCGCGGTCGCGTCCTCGTCGGTCGTCGCCGTCGTCGTGGCCCCCGTCGACGCGCCCTCGGTCTCGCCCGGATCACTCCCCGAGCAGCCGCCGACCGCCAGCGCGGCCGCCACGAAGATCCGGCGCGCCGCTGCGGAGCCCTCGAGCATCACGCGCGAGTCTACCAGAGCGCACGAGCGCGCCTGCGCAACATGTCTTTTAGAACAGAGTTATTGAGCGCGCGGCGATCACCGCGACGGCGGCCGCAGCTGCGGGAAGCGTCGGTGCAGCGCCTCGCGCCGCGCCGCGTCGCTCGAGAAGGTCGCGTAGAAGCCCGGCGGCAGGCGCCCGAGCGCCGCGAGGCCCTCGGGCGGCTCCTCGTGGAGGATGAGCGTGTAGCCGTCCGCCGGCACGAGCTCGGCGATCAGCGCGACCACCTCGTTCAGCGCGCGGTGGTAGGGGACGATCCCGAGCTCGCGGGCCCGCTCGTACACGCGCACGCCCGCGGACTCGAGCCGCGCGATCGCGGCGAACGACAGCTCGCCAGCGGGCGGCGGCGGCGGGCGAGAGCGCCGAGGGAGACGACGAAGACGACAGCTCGGCGGCCGGACGTGCTGCTGTTCGAAGCCGTGCGGGCCAGGGACCAGGCGCAGCGGGGGCGCCCCGTCGAGCGAGCTCGAGAGGTACAGCTGCTCCCCCTCGATCTCGAGCTGCGTGTACGCCTGGCGCACCAGCTCGGCGTCGCCGTGGAGCCCCTGCACGTGGTGGACGATGCGCGGCGCGCCGTCGTCGTTAACGCGGAGCACCACGTTGTACATGTCGTCGAGGCCAGCCACGCTCGCGAGCAGCCACGGTCGACCGCCCTCGTCCACCGCGACCGCGCGCGCGCACAGCCCCGGCCACGGCCCGCCGATCACCTGCGGCTCCTCCTCGGGCGCGCGCGCGCGCCCGAGCGTGGTCACGACGATCCCCATGCGGTGATAGCTGCAGCGCCGCTTGACCACGAGCAGCTCGCCGTCTGGCAGCGGCGCGTAGGTCGTCGCCGCCGAATTCTCGAGCGCCGTCGCGACCCCGCGCGCGTCGACACGGTACGAGGGGCTGGTCCGGCACAGCTCGCCCTCGCAGGCGTTCGTCGACACGAGCCAGCCTCCCCGCCACGGCTTGGCCGCGAACACGTAGGCGTCGAGCGCCTCGCGCGACACGCCGATCGCGTCGTGCACGTCATCGACGACCTGCAGCGCCCCGTCGTGCCCGCGGACCACGAAGCCGCCGTCGCAGTCGCCCCGGCTGAGCTGGGCGCGCGTCTGGATCTTCCACCCCGACGCCAGCGTCTCGCCGCAGGCCGTGAGCGCCGGACAGGCGAGCGTGACGGCGAGCGCGACGCGTCGATGCACCACGCGCGAGTGTAGCGCTCGCCGCGTCACTCGCCCGCGCGCACCCGCGCGACGACGGCCTCGATCGCGGCGAACTGCGACGCGCCGCCGTCCGCCGCGGCCGCCGGATCGGCGCCCGTGTAGAACACGTCAAAGCGGGCGCTCTGGAACGGCGCGCCGCCTCCACCCGCGCCGCGCGGCCACAGCTCGACGTGAAAGTAGACCCCGTCGCGCTCGAGGTTGACGCGGATCATGCCGTCGTCACGCACGCCGTCCACGCTCGAGACGCGCCAGCCGTGCAGCGCCTCCCCCGGCTCGAGGTCGCCGAGCAGCGCGCGCGCCTCCGGGGTGTACACGGCCTTCGGCGGGGCGTCGCGCGGTCGATCGCCTGGCCCTCTCTCGCGCGCGACGCCGCCCTCGCGCGCGCCGCCTCCCTCGCGCGCGTCGCCTCCCTCGCCGCCGCCGAGCAGACCCGCGCCCGGGGCCACGAGCCCGAGCAGCGCCAGCGCGACGACGCCCAGCGGCGCCGCGAGTCGCGACCACACCGCGCGCGCCGTGGGCCCGTCCTTCGCGGTCGGCCCCTCATCCGCGACCGCGGGCGCCTCGACGCGCACGCTCACCGCGCCCACCTCCGCGCGACGTCGAGGCGACGATCGAGGATCCGCAGCAAGATGCGCGTGCCGTCGACCACGCTGTCGAGCCCGCTCGCGCCGTGGGCCCGCGGGCTCCGCCGAACCGGGACCTCGACGACCCGGGCCCCGATCTGCAGCAGCGCGAGCAGCACGTCGACCTCGATGTCGTAGCGCGCGGCGCGGAGCGAGCAGCGCGCGAGCGCCGAGCTCCGGACCGCGCGAAACCCCGCGAAGGGATCGGTGACGCGGGTCCAGAACAGCACGTTGAGCACCCCGCACAGCGCGTGGCTGCCCACGCGGTTGATGAGCGTGATCGCGCCCGGCTCGAACGTCCCGATGAAGCGCGAGCCGATGACCATGTCGACCTCGGGGCGCAGCGCCGCGAGCAGCAGCGGGATCTCGCTCGGGTCGTCCTGACCGTCGGCGTCGATGAACACGAGCACGTCGGCGTCCGCCGCCGCCGTGATCCCGGCCTGAAGCGCCTGTCCCTTGCCGCAGTTTCGATCGAGCCGGAGCACGCGCGCGCCGGCGCGCGCGGCCTCCCCGGCGGTGTCGTCGCGCGAGCCGTCATCGACCACCAGCACGCCGTCGGCGTGCGCCTGGCAGCCGCGGATCACCCCCCCGATCGACGGCGCCTCGTTGTAAGCCGGGATGACCACGACGACGCGCGCGTCGCCTCGGGCGGGCGCCTCTCGTGCGGTCGCCATCGCCGGGATACTAGCCCGAAACGCCGCGCGCGCGCACGGGAGACGACGCGCCCAGGGACGCGCGTCGCGACCGCGCGAGGACGCCGCGCCCGCGCGCACGGCTCACGCGCCCGCGCGGCTCGCCGGGATCTCGCGGAGCTCGTCCATTCAGCGCGGCGCGGCGCGGCGCGGCGCGCCTGCTGCTGCCCCGGTTCACCTGTCCTCAAGCGCACGCTGACCAAGGCCGCGGGCGCGAGGAGCTGGCTAGCTCACGGCCCGCCGCGCGAGCGGGACGTCGACGGCATCGAGAGAACCTGCCCCTCGAAGCATGTCTTTGTGCGCCTGGTTCCCGCGCGCCTCCTCGTCGAGCGCCCCGGGACCGGCGCGTGCACGCGCGCTCGAGCCCCGCGTCCGCGAGCGCGCGCGCGCGTCGTCGATGAGCCCGCGTTGGCCTCGAGCGTCACGCTCGGGCCGCGCGCGCTCGCAGGCCGCGAGCGCTCCGCAGCGCGCGTGCGGTCGTCGCGTGAGGTCGAGCGGACCCCCTCGCCGGTGCTCACATGACTCGAGAGCCGCCGCGAGGCGACGCGCGCGGGCGCTGCGGGTAAACTGCTCGCGATGACGCGACCGGGCGCGCAGGTCTGGCGAGTACGTCGCTTCCGCGAGGAGGACGTCCGCGCGTTCCGGGCCGCGCTGCGCGGCCAGCCCGGGGCCATGGACGCCGCCGCCGTCCGCCGCTTCATGGCGTACGCGGGGCCGCTCGCGCGCCTCGAGCGGGCCCGCGTGTTCCTGCGCCTCGGCGACGTGCAGGCGACGCGCCGCGAGCTCGCGGCCGCGCTCACGCAAGGCGGCGAGCTCAGCCTCGTGCGCACGATCGCCGGCGTGCTGCTGTTCCGCACCCACGACTACCACGAGGCGCTCGAGCACCTCCGCGCGGCGATCGCCGGCGCCGGCGCCAGCGCGCCCTACGTCCTCGACATCGCCCGCGAGCGCGCTGGGCGGATCGGTTGGCACCACGAGGAGCTCGAGCTGCTCGAAGAGGGCCTCTCGCGGCGGCATCGGCTGCCGTGGGTCGCGCGCGCGGCCGAGCTCCACGAGGCCGCCGAGAGCCTTCAGGCGGCCGCCACCTACTACGAGCGCGTCGTCGCCGAACGGCCTGACGACGCGGCCTGGCGCGTCCGCCTCGCCCGCGTCTACGCGCGCCAGGGGATCGGCAACCTCGCCGCGTCCGCGCTCGATCACGCCCTGTCCCTCGAGTCACTCACGTCGGCGCTCGCGCTGCAGGCCGCGCGCGCGGCCGTCAGCGCCGGCGACTTCCCGCGCGCGCGCCGGGCCCTCGAGCGTGCCCGCGAGCCTCGGCGCGGGAGGCTGCGGCGCTCGCGGGTCAGGCCCAGCTCGCGGTCTGGGCCGGCGACACCGCGCGCGCGCGCGAGGCTCGCCGCGCGCGCGCGCTCGAGCCTCGAGGACGGCGCGCCTGGACACCGCGTCCTCGGCGTGTGCGCGGCCCTCGAGGGCGACGTCCACGACGCGCGCGCGCGGCTCGACGACGCGCTCGCGCGCGACCCCGACGACGTCGAGGCGCTGACCTGGAGCGCCGAGCTGCGCATGCGCGCGGGCGAGCTCGACGGCGCCGCCGAGCACAACGAGCGCGCCGGGCTGCGCGGCGACGGCTACTCCCTCACCTCCCGGCTGCTGCAGCTGCGCATCACGCTGGCGCGCGGGGACTCGCCGCCGCGGCTGAGCCCGGCGTGCTTCGACGAGCTGCGCGGCGGCCTGCTCGAGCTCGTGCCCGAGGCCGCGCGGCGCGTCGCCAGCGGTCGCTCCGACGACGCCATCGCGGCGCTCGACGAGGCGCTCACGCGCCTGCGCGGCAACCGGAGCGAGCACGCGACCTTTGTCGAGGACGGCGAGCTGGTGCGCATCAAGACCCGCACCGCGCCGCGCTACGCCTCGCGCACGGCCCAGCTGCGGCTCCGCTGCGAGCACCCCGACCCGGTGTTCATCGAGTACAGCCGGCTCGTCGAGCTGTTCGAACACTCCCCGCTCGTGCTCGCCGACCGCGGCGAGCTCAAGCTCTGGCTCGGGGACCTCGAGGGCGCCGCGCGGGACCTCGAGGGCGCGCTCGAGATCAACGCCGAGAGCCCCTGGCCGCACATCGCCCTCATCCTCCTGGAGGCGCTGCGCGGCGCGCCCGCGCGCGGGCTCGAGCACGCCGCGCGCGCTGCCACAGCCGCGGCGTCGGCCGGCGCCAGCGGGCCGTCGCTCCCCGCCTACCGCGGCGAGGCGCTGCGCCTGCTCGGGCGCGTCGACGAGGCGATCGTCGACCTCGAGCAGGCCATCCGCGCGCGTCCGCGCCGGATCAGCGCGATCATCAACCTCGCGCTCGCGCGCCGCGAGCGTGGCGAGCTCGCGGCGACGCGCGCGCGCTTCCTCGAGCTCGCCACGCGTGTCCCAGGGCTCATGTCCGACGCGACGCGCGAGTGCGGGCGCCGACTCTACGCGCCGACGCCCGCGGCGCTCACGGACGACGACATCCAGCGGATCCTCGCGCGCGCGCTCGTCATGCTCCGCGGCAACCGCGGGTCGACGCTCCTCACCTACTTCACGGGCGAGGGTCGCCTGCGCCTCGCGCCGATCTTCGACCGCGACGCCATCCGACCTGAGGCGCTCGAGCGCGAGGACCACGAGCTCATCGAGCGGCTGCTCGACCAGGCCTACGGCGTCGCCAAGGGCAAGAAGCGGCGCGCGGTGTATCGCCCGGGCCAACCACAGCAGACCCGCAGCGCGCCCGCGCCCGCCCCGACGCGCGAGCGCCCGCCGCCGCATCGCCCGACCACGCTCACGCCCGAAGAGCTCGAGCACTTCATCGCCCGCGGCTACGTCACGATCCGCGACGGCTTCGCGCGCGCGCGCGCCCAGGCCTGGGTCGACGACTCGATTCAGCGCGTCCGCGACGACCCCGCGCGCTGGGTCAAGATGTACCTGCCCGGCGACCCGAGCCGCGACCTGCGGGGCTTCGACCCCGCGCGCCCCGAGACCTGGACGTGGGCGCGCATGGACGTCGAGGGCCGCCTGCGCGCGCCGATCGCCGAGTTCGCGCCGCGCGTCTGGGGGGCGATCTGCGACCTGCTCGGAGGGCCAGAACGTGTCAGGACGCGCGAGTGGACCAACTACTTCGCCGTCAACGTCAAGGGCGGCGAGGGGCGCCCGTGGGCGCCGCCCACCCTGGACGCGCCGAGCTGGCACTTCGACGACCCCAGCGTCGACACGCGCTTCGAGACCTACCGCCACGGCCTCATCGTGCTGTCCTACTTCTCCGACGTCGCGCCGCGCGGCGGCGGCACGTACGTCGCGCCCGAGTCCGTCGCGATCGCCGCGCGCGAGCTCGCGGCGCACCCCGACGGCATGAACTGGCTCGACCGCACCGTCGGCCCGCGCATCCTCGAGCGCTGCAGCGAGTTCGTCGAGCTCACCGGCCCCGTCGGCACCGTGACGCTGTGCCACCCGTTCATGCTCCACTCGGCGTCGACGAACGCCGCGGGCGTGGTCCGCTTCCTCGGCAACACGGTCATCGACATGACCGAGCCGTTTAACCTGCAGCGCGACGACCCGGCCTACTACACGCCGGTCGAGCGCGCGCTGCTGCGCGCGCTCGGGCGCCCCGAACGCTAGACCTGACCGGTCGCGCGCCGCTCGACGCCCGATCGCGCGGCGTCGCGAACGGCGCCTCCTAAAGATGTCTGATATAACATGTTTAATCCGCCATCTTTAAAGCGGCGATGGACGACCCGATCACGCGATTCCGCGGCGAGCACCGCTGGCTCTCCAACTTCGCGCCGGCCCCGGTGACGCTAGACGGCGTCGAGTACCCGAGCACCGAGCACGCCTACCAGGCCGCCAAGACGCTGCGCCCGGACGAGCGCGCCGCAGTGCGAGCCTGCGCCTCACCCGGGCAGGCCAAGCGCATGGGCCGCTCGCTGACGGTGCGCCCGGACTGGGGCGAGGCGCGCGAGGCGACGATGCTCGAGCTCTCGCGCCAGAAGTACGCCATCCCCGAGTACCGCGCGCGGCTGCTCGCCACCGGCGCGCGCGAGCTCGTCGAGGGCAACAGCTGGGGCGACACCTTCTGGGGCGTGTGCGACGGCGTCGGCGAGAACCGGCTCGGCCGCATCCTCATGCGCGTGCGCGCGGAGCTGCGTGAACACGACGAAGCCGCGGACGAGGACGAAGACGAGGACGAAGACGAAGACGAAGACGAGGACGATGCCGCGCGCGACGAGCTCGCGGATTAAAACGCCTCCGGTAGCACCAGCGCGAAGCGCAGCCGCAGCGGCGGGTAGCCGTCGAGCCAGATCCCCTCCTCCGAGACGGCGACGAGCGGCGGCGTCGACCCCAGCGCCGCCATCGCCTCGGCCGCCGCCGCGTGCAGCCCGGCGCAGCGCTCCGCTCGCGCCTCGGGCGAGCCCTCGCACGTGACCTCGATCCTGATCGCGTCATGGGCCAGCGCCGCGCTGCGGACCGCCGCGAGCGAGATCCCGCGGTCGTCGAGCTGACCCTCTCCCAGCCAGCCCGCGATCGCGAGCTGCCGCGCGCCCGCGCGCGTGAGCGTCAGCGGATACTCCTCCTGTCCCTCCGGGCACCCGTCGTCATCGTCGACGCCGTTGTAGTCCTCGGGTCGCGCGGGGCAGCGGTCGCGCGGCCGCGGGAGCCCGTCGGCGTCCTCGTCCGGGAGCAGGCGCGGCGCCGCGACCAGCAGCGACGTGATGTCGCCCCCCGTGGCGCTGAGGCACAGGAGCGTGCGCCCGTCGCCCGCGCGCGCGCACAGCCGCAGGTGCTGCCACGCGCCGACCACCACGCGCACCCCGTCGCCCGGCCCCAGCTCGAGGGCCTCGCGCAGCCCGCCCGCGCCCTCGAGCGCCGCCGCCAGCTCGGCGCGGCGATACCCGCCGTCGTCCTGACACAGCAGCGGCATCCCGCCCTGGGTGCACCGGTTCACCGAGAGCGGCGAGCCGGCGGGCAGCTGCCGCAGCAGCGCCTCGCCGTCGAGCTCGAGCAGCGCCGCGCGGATCGCCTCGCAGCGCGCGCGCGTCGGCGGCTCGAAGCGATCGCAGTCGCCGTCCCAGCTCGGCGCGGCCCGATGGGCGCAGGCCAGCGTCAGCGCGGCGACGCACGCCGCCGCCCACAGGCGCCGCGCGTAAGCTGCTCGTACGGACATATAAGACGAGCCCGGTCGCGCGCCGCTCAGCGCCGCCGCGTCTTGTACGTGATCAGCGGCCGCAGCGTCGCGATGATCTCGAGCAGCCCCGCGCCCACCAGGTCCGCGACCACGACGTCGACGTCCTTGTAGGCCTGCGGCGCCTCCTCGTACAGCAGGTCGCGATCCTCGCAGATCACCCGCCCGCCGACGCTCGTGCGCTCGAGGTCGCGCGGCTTGTAGCGCTTGCGCAGGCGCCCGCGCGCGTCGCTGCGACGCCACTTTCGCCCCGCCCCGTGGGCCAGCGAGAAGCCGGCGCCCGCGCCGTCGCCGATCGGCCGCACCACGTAGCTCAGCGCCCCGCGCGAGCCCGGGATCACGATGGGCCCCTCGTCCGAGGGCGCCGCGCCCTTGCGGTGCAGCCAGCACGCGCAGCCGTCGACGTCGGCCGCGCGGGCGCTGTTGTGACACACGTCGATCGCCGGCGCGCCGGGCGGGTCGGCGCCGATCGCCTCGAGGAAGCGCGCGGCGATCACCGCCCGGTTCACGCGCGCCCAGGTCTCGGCTTCGTCGTGGCGCGCGCGGTAGGCCTCGGCCTCCGCCGAGCCCGTCACGAGCCCCTCGGCGGCGTGGTCGGTGATGTGCGCCGTCAGGATCGACTGCCCCAGGCCGCGCGAGCCGCTGTGCACGAGCAGCGCGAGCTGACCGCGGTCGAGCCCCAGCGCGGCCAGGCCGGCGTCGTCATGGACGTCGGCGACCTCCTGCAGCTCGGCGAAGTGGTTGCCGCCGCCGATCGTGCCGAGCGAGGCGTCGTAGTCGGCGTTCGCGACCCCGGCCTGCTCGAGGCGCGCGCGCGCGTCCCCCTCCCACGGGCCCTCCATCGCCGCGCCGTCGAGCCGCGCGAGCCAGCGCTCGAGCTTCTTCTTGCGCTGCCGCGCCGACGTCGTCCACAGCGCCATGCCGCAGCCGATGTCGTTGCCCACGAGGTGGGGGTACACGCGGTCGTCGCTGAGGAACACCGCGCCGATCGGCGTGCCCTTGCCCGGGTGCAGGTCCGGCATGCCGACGACGCGCCGCATGCCCGGCAGCGTCGCGGTCTTCTCGAGCTGAAGCACCGCCTCGCCCTCGATCCAGCTCTTCTCGGAGCGGATGATCGTCACGCGCGGGCGCGCGGGCCCGCCGTCGTCTCCCGCGCGCGCCTCCTCGCTGTCCTCGACCGTCACGACCGCATCATCGTCGATCTTCGGCCCGGGCTCGAGCCGCGCCGCGCCGCGCTCGACCGCTCACGCGCGCCGGCGCGTCCACACGCGGCCGACGAGCACGACGAGCAGCGCGGTCGCCAGCCACGTGAGCGCGGCGGCGCGCCACGGCCCGAGGCTCGCCGCCAGCCCGTACGCCCGCGACAGCTGCTGCACCGCGACCGCCGGGATCAGCCCGAGCACCGCCGCCGCGAACAGCAGGCCGACGCGCGACGACGACTCGCCCGCGACCACGTCCGCCATCGAGCCCGACATCGTCATCGCCGCCGCGAGCGTGCTGTGGGCGGCGCTCAGCGTCGAGGCCGAGTGCGCGCTCTGGCGCGCGGTCATCGACGCCGACGAGCCCTCGCGCGGCGTCGCGGCGCGCGACGAGACCATCCGCGGCCTCGAGCTGCGCGCGCGCGGGCGCCGGACGACGACGTCGCGCTCGAGCGGCGACGCGTCGACCGCCGCGAGGTACAGCTGCGTGTGTCGGTTGAGCCGCGACAGCCCGCCCGAGAGCCGCCGCAGCGCCTCGCGCATGGCCTCGGCGCTCTGGAAGCGCGCGTCGGGGTCCATCGCCAGCGCCACGCGGAAGAACTCGTGGAACGCCGGCGGCAGCTCCGGGCGCCAGCGCGCGATCGGGGTCGCCTCCTCCATCGCGATGCTGTAGACGAGCGCGTGCACGCCGTTGCCCACGTGGGGCAGGTGCCCGCTGAGCAGCTCGTAGAGCACGACCGCCGCGCTGTAGAGGTCGGAGCGGTGGTCGAGCTCCAGCGCGCCCTGAGCTTGCTCTGGGGACATGTAGTAGGGCGTGCCCAGCAGCCCCTCGCCCTCGCTCAGCGCGTCGCCGGCCATCAAGATCGACGCGCCGAAGTCGAGGATCTTGAGCTCCGTGCGCCGCTCGTCGGTGACGATGTCGCGGACCTCGGCGAACATCAGGTTCTCGGGCTTGATGTCGCGGTGCACGATGCCGCGCTTGTGCGCCGCGACCAGCGCCGAGAGCACGCCGTCGAGCAGGCGGCAGGCCTCGTGGACCTCGAGCCGCCCGACCTCCTTGCAGCGGCGGTACAGGCAGCCGCCGGTCAGCAGCTCCATCGCCATGTACGGGACCGGGGCCGTCAGCGGCGAGACGTCGAGCACGCGCACGATGTTGGGGTGCCCCAGCTCGCCCATGAGGCGCGCCTCCTGCCAGAAGCGATCGAGCGCGCGGCCGCGCTCGCGCAGCCGCGGCAGCAGGACCTTGAGCGCGACCGGTGATTGCATCTGCAAGTGCCGCGCGCGCCAGACCACCCCGGTGCCGCCCTCGCCGAGCTTGGCCTCGAGCGCGTACTTGTCGTCGATGACGTCGCCGACCCGCTGCAGCGCCGGCTCGCCGGTCGCCGGCTGCCTGTCCGCGTGGTCATCGTGGCCCTCCAAGTCCACGGCCGTGGTGCGCATCGACGGATCCATCGGGCGATACCGAGCATACACGAGCGCGCCCGCGGTGCTCGGCCCTCGCGACCGGCCGGCCGGAACGACGCCGCGCCGCGATCTGGCCGCGAACTGGAGCCACCGCGCCGCCGCGCGCGGATCCGCAGGTCGCGCGCGGTGCTCCCGCGCGCCGGCCCGCCCGAGATCACTCTCGCGGCCGCGCGCGAAAACACGCCCGTCAAACTGGACAAACGAACATGTCCCGGGGACGCCGGTCGGCGCCCCGCGTCACTTGGGGAACATGATCACCGCGAACTCGAGGTTCGAGTTCTTGCCGTTCTGCTTGATCACCTCGAGGCCGCCCGAGCACAGCTCCACGGTGTCGCCCATGCAGTAGTGGATGGTCTGGTGCGAGATCCACACGCGGTCCTCGAACTGCGCCGCGACCGGTCCGCCCTTCGCCCACAGCTCGTGCTGCAGCCCGGCGAAGCCGTCGAGCAGCTCGCACGGCAGCTGCTTGTCGCCGTCGGGCTCGTTGTTGTCCGGGACCAGCGGGCAGATCCCGAAGCAGCCGTCGGCGTCGTCGTTGCACTCGCCGGTGCCGAAGGGCGACGAGGAGAAGTCGGCGATCGTCTGGTGGTAGCACGGCGGCCCCGCGCAGCCGCTGACCTCGAAGTGCGGCTCCATGTCGCCGTCGAACTTCACGAGCTCGCCCGGCGTGAACGTCCCTGTCGCCGGGGTCAGGTGATCACCGCCCGAGTGCCACCCGCCGATCTTGTAGGACTGCGGCCCCTGGAGCGGCTGGGTCGCGCAGTAGGGCGCGAACACCGAGATCTCCGCCTGCTTCGCCTCCACGATCCACGCCCACGTCCCGTAGGTCAGCTCGGCGATCGTGCCCTCGATCGTGCACTCGTCGGGGTCCACGCTGAGCCCGTCGGGGAGCACGCCGTTGCCCTTGCCGCCCGGGACCGAGCAGACGATCGGCTCGCCGTTGCCGCCGCTCAGGTAGTCGAGGATCGACTCGCCCTTCTTGAGGCACGGCCCGTCGAGCGCCGCGAGGTCGACGCTGAACATCTCCTCGATCGAGACCGGGCACACCTCGACCACGACCTGGTCGTACACGTCGGTGACCGTGATCTCGACGGTGTACTCCCCGGCCGCGTCGGGCGTGCCGCTGACGTAGCCCGACACCCCGTCGTTGACGAGCCCGCCGGGCAGGTTGGCGAACTCCCACTGGTAGCCGGGCGTGCCGCCCGAGACCTCGAAGAAGTGCTCGAAGCTCTGCCCGACCGCGCCGGCGGGCGGGGTGTTGCAGTCGATCACGAGCGGCTCGACCGGCCCGGTGCTGTCGCTCGTCGCCGTGTCGGTCGACTCGGTCGTCGGCGCGTCGGTCGCGCTCGGGCTCGAGGTCCCGTCGGTGGGGTCCTCCGTCGCGCCCGTCATCGGCCCGGCCGAGGTCCCGTCGGTGGCTGCGGTCTCGCTCTCGGACTCGTCGCTCGAGTCCGTAGGCGTCGCGCTGCTGCCCGTTACGCCGCCGCTGTCACCGCAGGCGCCCACGAGCGCGAGCGTCCCCACGAGCGCGGTGAGGCGCGCGCGCGCGCGACGGTCGGCAGCCAGGAGAACAAGGAATTGAGTGCGCATGCCAATCACCTTTACCCCCGCCGCGGCGCGCCGGGGTCTCCATCGAGGATAGCAACCGACGTGCTCGAGAACGAGTCCCTTGGGTCATCTCGCCCCAGGCGGCGCCGCGCGACACGCGTGCCGCGGCTGGAGCGAGGGCGCGCCGCGGCGTCCAGGGGTACACTGGAGACTCGGCCCCATGGACGACACCGAGACCGCGCCTGTTCACGATCTGATCGTCGTGAGCGACCTCCACATCGGTCGGGGTAAGAACCCCGAAACAGGCCGGTTCTACGAGCTCGAGGCGTTCTTCTACGACGAGGACTTTCGCGCCTTCTGCGTGTTCCTGTGCGAGGACGCGGCGCGCCGCGGGGTCGGCTTCAAGCTCGTCCTCAACGGCGACGCCTTCGACCTCCTGCGCATCGATCGCGACGTGGGCCAGCGGGCCGCCGCGTCGACCTCGAGCCTGATCCACCCGGGCTCGGTCTCGATGGCGTCGACGACCCTGCGGGGCCGCCGCTTCGGGCCCGTGATGACGCCGGACGCCGCGGCGGCCGCGATGCTCGAGATCACCGCGGGGCACCCGGTGTTCATCGACGCGCTCGCCAGCGTGCTGCTCGCCGGGCACGAGGTCATCTTCCTCCCGGGCAACCACGACCTCGAGCTGCAGTGGCCGCGCGTGCAGGCGGTGATCCTCGACGCGGTCGAGCGCCAGGCGCGGCGCCGCGCGGACGAGCCGCGCGCGCGCGCGGCCAGCTCTCGCCTGTCCTTTCAGCCATGGTTTTACCACGAGCCCGGTCGCGCGTGGGTCGAGCACGGCTGCCAGTACGACCCCGAGAACGCGTTCCGCTACCTCCTGCGCGGCGAGCTCGACGACTGCGACGCGCCGATGTTCCGGGCCGAGCAGGACATGCCGCTCGGCAACTTCTTCCAGCGCTACCTCTACAACGCCTTCGGGCACATCACCTTCATCGTCCCGAGCACGCGCGCGAACCTCCGCTACTTCAAGTGGCTCGTGCTCAACAAGCCGCACCTGCTGCTGCGCGTGTTCGCCAGCCACAGCCGCTTCTGGCTGCAGGTGCTGCGCCGCCTCGCCAAGCCCGGGCACGAGGTCCGCAAGCAGATGCGCGAGAGCCACGAGCGCGCGCTCGACGAGCTCGCGCGCGCCTCGGGGCTCGGCGCCGCGCTGCTGACCATCGACACGCTCAAGGCCGTGCGCACCGACCTCCACCAGGCGATCCGCAGCCTCGGCTGGCAGGCGCTGCGCGTGCTCGTGGCCGCGACCCTGATCGCGCTGTTCGCCTTCGGCCTGTGGTTCGCCGGCTTCCACGGCATCCACCAGCTGCGCGGCGGCTTCGTGTTCAAGGCCTCGCTGTTCCTCCTGCTCGACTTCCTGTTCCTGCTCATGGCGATGGCCGGCATCGCGTTCGCGGTCGTCCGCAGCGCGACCGAGCCGTCGTCACGGCCGCTGCGCCGCTGCGCCAGCAAGATCGCCAAGCTGCTCGACGTGCCGATCGTCTGCTTCGGGCACACCCACGAGGAGGTCCTGTGGCGGCTCAAGGCCCGGCGCGGACGCCCTGGCGGCGCCTGGTACTTCAACACCGGCACCTGGATCGCGGTGTTCACCCACGACGAGCTGCTCCCGCGCGACCGCGTGCAGTACACCTACCTGCACGTGCGCGGCAACGCGGGGGACCTCCTGCACTGGAGCCCCGGTCGCGGCGCGCCGGTCCCGGTGATCCTGCTCGACGAGCGCGAGCCGGACGCGGGCCCGAGCAGGCCGAGCTGATCGAGCTGACCGAACTCACCGAATTCATCGAGCTGGCCATAGAGTCGGATCGGATCGACCGGGCTCGCGCACGGCGCACCGCCGTCGCCGTCGCCGACCGCGTCATCGCTGGGCTCGGCCTCGCGCGCCCGCGCCGCCTCGAGCGCGGCGCGCTCGTCGGCGAAGGCCCGCTCGTTCAGCCGCGAGCCCGCCGCGTTGAGGCGCGTCGCGCGGGTGAGCGTCTCGTCCGCGAGCTCGAGCGCGTCGGCGCCTCGCTGCGCGCGCGCGAGGCTGAGGAGGTCCAAGGGGAGCTGCTTGCGCGCGCCCACGAGGCGCCGCCGCGCGCTGTCCACGGTCGCGATCAAGAACATCACCTTCGACAGCGACCGCTGGGACATCCTCCCCGACGGCGAGCGCGAGCTCGAGAAAGTCGTCGCGGTCATGCAGCGGTTCCCCGACGTGCGCCTCGAGATCTCCGGCCACACGAGCGCACCGGGCTCCGCCCGACACAACATGCAGCTCTCGGAGAAGCGCGCCAAGCAGGTCAAGCGCTACCTCGTCGGCCGCGGCGTCGCGCCCAGTCGCCTCGAGGTCAGCTGGCACGGCGAGGAGATGCTCCTGTCCGGGATCTCGCCGAACGACGAGCGCAACCGTCGCATCGAGTTCCACCTGCTCGCGGGGAACCCGGAGGCGATCAAGCTCCTCAACAACGGCTAGGCGAGACGCACGCGGGCGCCCGCGCCGTTCACATGTCCTTTTCTACCTCTTCGGACGCGCGCGCGATCGAGAAGCCCACGCGCGCGCCGCCCTCGGGGCGGTTCTCCGCCCACGCCTCGCCGCCGTGGGCCTCCGCGATCCGCCGCACGAGCGAGAGCCCGAGCCCGATCGACCCGTGCCGCGCGCCCGCGCGGTGATCGCCGCGGTAGAACGAGCTGAAGACGCGCCCTCGCTCGGCGTCGGCGAAGCCGGGGCCGGCGTCCTCGACCTCGAAGCTCACGCGCGCCGCGTCCTCGCGCACGCGCACGCCCGTGACCCCGCCGCCGTGGGCCCGCGCGTTCTGCAGCAGGTTCGCGAGCGCCCGCAGCAGCAGCGTCGCGTCGCCCTGGGGCGCGTCGGCGGAGGTCTCTGTATCTGTCCCATATGACAGCAGCGATGCGGGCAGGCTGGCGCGCTCTAGCGCCCGCCTCGCCAGCGCCGTCGGCTCGAGCGCGCGGCGGTCGAGCGAGTCGAACTCGATCCGCGAGCTCGCCAGCAGCTGATCGACCAGCCCGTCGAGCTCGAGCACCTCGCGTTCGAGCTCGTCGAAGCAGCCCGCGTTCACGCCGACCTCGTCGGCGTCGCGCCCGATCTCGAGCAGCACGCGCATGTGCCCCAGCGGCGTGCGCAGCTCGTGCGAGACCGCCGCGAGCAGCTCACGCTGGTCGGCGAGCTGCTTCTCGATGCGCGCCGCCATGTCGTTGACGGTCTCGGCCAACAGCCCGACCTCTCCCGGCGCGCGCCGATTGAGCTGAATCCGGCTGCCCAGGCGCCCCTCGCCGATCGCCCGCGTCACGCGGACGAGCTGCGCGAACGGGCGCGCGAGGCGATACGCGATCACGGCGGAGGCGAGCCACAGGATCGACACGGCGCTCAGCAGCGCGAGCAGCAGCACGCCGCCGCCGCGCACGTGACCGTGGCGCATGCAGACCGCGGCCTCGCCCACGCGCGCGCCCTCGCGCTCGACCGACGCGCGAAGATCGGGGCGCGCGCACACCTCACCCGCGCGCGTGAGCACGCGGCCGCCCTCGTCGCGCACCGTGACCGCGACCGCGAAGTTCTCGGCGAGCTCGCGCGTCAACGCGTCGCGCGCGTCAGGCTGCGTCCAGACCTCGGCGTAGCGGCTGCCGATGAACGCCTCGCCGCGCTCGATCTGCTCGCGCCAGGTCGGGTGATCCGCCGACGCCAGCGCCCACACGAGCGTGGCCGCCGTCAGCGCGCTCACCAGGATCGACGCGCTGAACCACGCGAAGATCCGCCGGTGCAGCCGCCCGAGGAAGAACCGCCCCAGGCGACGATGTCCATGGTGATGCCCGTGGTGATGACCATGGTGATGACCATGGTGATGATGACCGTGACGATGACCGCGACGCCAGCGACCTCCGCCGCGGGGACACGGATCGTCGTCACGCTCGTCGCTCACGCGGTCTCCTGCTTGAACACGTAGCCCACGCCGCGCACGGTCTGGATCTTCGTCGGCGAGCGCGGGTCGTCGCCGAGCTTGCGCCGCAGCTTCGAGATGTGCACGTCGACGGTCCGCTCGCTCACGACCACGTCGCCGCGCCCGGCCTCGGCCAGCAGCGCCTCGCGCGGGACCACTCGGCCCGCGCGGCGCAGCAGCGCGACGAGGATGTCGAACTCGATCGCGGTCAGCTCGACGCGCGCGCCGTCGACCCGGACCTCGCGCGCCGGCACGTCGACCTCGACGCCCGCCACGACCACGCGCCGCGCCGTCGCCTCGGGCTGCACCCGCCGCAGGACCGCGCGCAGCCGCGCGAGCAGCTCTCGCGGGCTGAACGGCTTGGGCACGTAGTCATCGGCCCCGAGCTCGAGGCCGACGACGCGGTCGGCCTCGTCGCCGCGCGCCGTCAGCATCAGCACCGGCACGCGGCTGCGCTCGCGGATCGTCCGCAGCACCGAGAGCCCGTCGAGGTCCGGCATCATCACGTCGAGCAGCACGGCGTCGAAGGCCCCGCCGCTCAGCGCTCGCAGGCCGCCGCGGCCGTCGTGGGCCGACTCGAGCGCGACGCCGTTCTGCCCGAGATACACGCCCAGCAGCTGATGCAGCCGGGCGTCGTCGTCGATCAGGAGCACGCGGATAGACATCGTCGTGGGCATCGACTGTACCAGAGACCGACCCGCACCGACGCGGCGGCGCCGGGCCGGGTGAGGCGACGCGCGCCCGCCATCCGTTCACGTCATGGCGGGCCGCGCCGCGCTGGGCTCACCGCGCCGCCGCGGCGCAGCGCGCCGCGACCTCGGCAGCCAGCCCGTCGAGTCGCGCCGCCGGCTCACCCGCGCGCGCGATCCCGCGGGCGTCGAAGGCCGCGTCGACGCAGACCTCGCTCAGGCGCTGCATCATCTCGTCGTGCTGCGCGCGGTGGTGGTGGTGCAGGCTCATGAGGCCGCTGCCGAAGCCGACGACCGTCCCGAGCCCGAGGGCCGCGATCAGGAGCGCGCGCTTCATCGCTACCCCTCCCCTCGGTACGGACCGCCACGGAACCCGCGCGGCCCCGTCTCGAGGATCGCCGCGAGCTGCTCGCGCTGACGCTCGTCGAGCGCGTCGTGCACCCGCGCGAGCGAGCCGACGAGCTGCTCACGCAGCCCCCGCAGGCGATCGTCGTGGCGGGCGAACAGCTCGCCGAGCACCGTCTCGTCGAGCGACTCGCCGCGCAGCGCCCGGGCGATGTCGCCACGCGACGTGACGAACTCCTCGCGCCCGCCCTCGAGCGCCGCGCGCACGGCCTCGACCTCGCGGCGGATGACCTTCTCCTGGCCCGGCGTGGTGTCGAGTCGACGCAGCAGCGGGTACAGCCACCAGCGGACGCGCCCGTCCGCCCGCGACCAGGGGCCGCCGCCCGGTCCGCGCCAGCCGCGGCCGTGCCAGCCCTCCGGCCCGTCGTGCCAATCGTGTTGCCAGCCGGGGTGCCAGCCGTGGTGATGCCAGCCGCGGTGACAGCCGCGCCAGCCGTGTCCGTGACGACCGCCGTGGCAGCCGTGATGATGGTGCTTGAGTACTTTGACCAGGCCGATGAGACATCCGGCGCCGATGAGAAATCCGAGCATGTGTCGTGATGACCTCCTGCTCCCACGCTGGGGCCCCGGTGTGAAGCCCGTACACGCGCGCGCGTGAAGAAGTGTGAAGCGGCGCGACGGTCTCGCCCGCGGCCGCGCGCGCCTCGAGCGACGCGCTCGCGCGTGTGAAGAACTGTGAAGCAGCGCGGCGCGCCCGCGGAGCGCTCACGCGACGCGGCCCACGTCGCCCGGGCGCCTCGAGCGACGCGCCCGCAGACGAGCCCGCGCCGCGCCGCGCGGGCCTGGTACCATGACGCGATGCCCCGACTGCCCGTGCCCGGCGTCGTCCGCCAGCGCTACCACCAGCTCCGCAACGAGGCCATCCGGCTCGGCTACCTCAAGGCGCTCGAGCACGCGAGCAAGCTCGGCCGCGCGCTCCCGATCGCCCGCGCGGCGCGGGAGCGCGTCGAGGTCCTCCGCGACATCCCCTACCGGCCTGGTGGTCGTCGCGCGCACCGGCTCGACGTCTACCGCCCGCGCGAGCCGGGGCCGCCGGCCCGCGTGATCCTCTACATCCACGGCGGCGCGTTCACGCACCTGTCTAAAGATACACACTGGATGATGGCCGCGAGCTTCGCCGCGCGCGGCTACGTCGTGTTCAACATCAACTACCGCCTCGCGCCCCGCGACCCGTTCCCCGCCGCGGTCGAGGACGCCTGCGCCGCGGCCCGCTGGGTCCTCGAGCACGCCGCCGCGTTCGGCGGCGACCCCGAGCGCATCGTCGTCGCCGGCGAGTCCGCGGGCGGCAACCTCGCGACCGTCGTCACGCTCGCGGCGCGCCACGAGTTCGACTATGAGCCCGCGCGCGCGCTGTTCCGCTCGGGCTTCACCCCGCGGGCCTGCATCGCCGCGTGCGCGCTCCTCCAGGTCAGCGAGACCGAGCGCTTCAACGCCGGTCGCCGGCGCCCGCTGCCGACCTGGGTGCACCACCAGCTCCTGACCCTGACCGCGCAGTACCTCCCGAGCGCGCGCCGCGAGGGCGAGCTCATGCCGCTCGCCGACCCGCTCATCTTCCTCGAGCAGCGCGACGACCCGACCGACCGACCGCTGCCGCCCTTCTTCGCCTTCGCCGGCACTCGCGACCCGATCAAGGGCGACACCCACCGCCTCGACGCGGCGCTCGCCCGCGCCGGCGTCCGCTGCGAGACGCGGATCTACAAGGGCGAGCTGCACGCCTTCCACGCGTTCTTGTTCCGCGAGCAGGCCCAGCTGTGCTGGCGCGAGCAGTTCGCGTTCCTCGACGAGGTCGTCGCGCGCTAGCAGGCTGGCGCTTGGGACATAATCGAGGCCGCGCGACGTTCTTCAGCAGCGCGCTAGGCAACCGGTCGCGTCCCGACCCATCCCCGAACCGCAGCGCGATCATCTG
The DNA here is from genome assembly GCA_020633295.1 of Myxococcales bacterium. GTDB lineage: Bacteria > Myxococcota_A > Polyangia > Nannocystales > Nannocystaceae > JACKDW01. The sequence goes on from JACKDW010000005.1 coordinate 30,505, forward strand.
CGCGCGACAGGAAGTGATCCGCCGCAGCATCGGCGCGACGTACAGCGAGCGCGCCGCGCGACCGAGCAGCCCGAGCGGCGGGCGACCGATCACGAGATCGTCCATGCGCGTCCGTCGTTCTCCGCCCGGGAGCGGTGCTCGTGCCCGTCTCGGCCGACGCGCGCCGCGCCCTACTTCGTCGGCAGGAACACGCCGCCGCCGTCTTTCTTCTTGGTCGGCAAGAACAGGTTGTCCTTGTCTTCCTTCGGCGGCTCCTTGGGCGCGTCCTGCTTCGGCTCGTCCTGCTTCGGCTCGTCCTGCGTCGGCTTGCTCGGGCGCTTCGACGGCCGCGGCGCGCTGCTGCGCCCCCGCCCCAGCGTGACGTCGAGCGGCTTGTTGTTGTCGCCCTCCTCGATCGTCAGGCTCTTCGACCAGGTCTTGTACCCCGGCGCCACGACCTCGATCCGGTGCTTGCCCACCGCGAGGCGGCCGGCGTGCGGGGTCTTGCCCGCGAGCTCGCCGTCGACGTAGACCTCGCCCTCGGGGCGCGAGACGAGCGTGAAGTTCCCGGTCGGGCCCATCGCCGCGCGCTCGCGCTCGGCGACCAGCGCGTCGAGGCGCTGGCGCGCCAGCGCGTGCTCCCCGTCGCGCTCGAGCACGTCCTCGTAGGCGTCGATCGCCGCGTCGCGCGAGCCCTTGTCCTCGAGATCCCGGGCGGCGCGATACAGCTTCGCCACCGTGATCTTGTCGCGCAGCTGCGCGGCCTGACGCGCGAGCGCCGGGTCGGCGTCGTAGTCGGCTTGGTGCTTGTCGAGCAGCTGAGTCGCCGTCTCGAATTGCCCCTCCTCGATGTGGTCGGCCGCGAGCCGCAGGCCGTCCTCGACGTCCGCCACCCGCGGCGCCGGCTCGCTCACGGGCTCCGCCGCCGCCTCCGTCGGCTTGGGCCCGGCGATCGCGTAGGTCAGCACCGCCGCGCCGAGCAGCGCGAAGCAGGCCCCGATCGCGACCACGAAGCCGCCCGTGCGCGCGCGCGTCTCGGGCCGCGTGACCGTCACCGGCGGCAGCCGGGTGCGCGACGACGAGACGTCAAAATCCGAGCGCTCGAGCATCGAGCTCGTGGTGTTGCGCTCGCTGACCTGAGACCCTGGCTCGAGCCCCCGCGCCATCGTCTGCGCGGGCCGAGGTGGCGGCTCCGCGGCGGCGCCGACCGGGATCGGCGCGACCGGGCTCGCGCCGCGGAAGCCGAGGCCGACCATCGTCCCGCTCTTCGCGGACGCGCCCGCGAGCGCGGCGGGGGCCGGCGCGCGCATCAGCGACGCGTCGACGCAGTCGATCAGCTCGAGCAGCAGCTCGTTCGCGTCCTCCGGTCGATCCTCCGGGCGCTTCGACAGGCACGCGTGGATCAGCTCGATGAGCTCGGCCGGCACCGAATGTCCCTCGGGCAGCACGTCATCGAGGCGAGGCGGCGGCTCGTGCACGTGCTTGTAGAACAGCGCCGTGTGGGTGTCCGCGTTGAACGGCTCGGACCCCGCGAGCATCGTGAAGAACAGCACGCCGAGCGCGTAGACATCCGCGCGCTGGTCGACCGACTCGCCCTGGATCTGCTCGGGCGAGAGGAAGCCGGCCGTGCCGACGACGTGCTGCTGCGTGATCTTCTGCTGCTCCTGGTCGACGAGCTTGGCCAGGCCGAAGTCGAGGATCTTGACGAAGTTGCCCTGCCCGTCGGGCTCGACGAGCATGATGTTCGACGGCTTGAGGTCGCGGTGCACCAGCCCGCGCGAGTGCGCGTGACCGAGGCCCTTGAGCAGCTGCGCCGCGATCGGCACGAACGCCTCGGTGCTCAGGCGCCCGCGCGCCTCGATGCGATCCTCGAGGAGCTCGCCGTCGAGGTACTCCATCACCATGAACGCGCGATCGGAGTCCTGGCCGAAGTCGAGCATCCGCACGATGTTGGGGTGCGTCAGCCCGCCCAGGCGATCGGCCTCTCGCTTGAACCGCGCGAGCGTCTCGTGGTTGCCCGCCCAGCCCGGCGCGAGCACCTTGACGACGACCGGCTCGGGACGATCGACGCGACGAGCGAGGTACACGAGGCCGACGCCGCCGCGCCCGATCAAGCGCTCGATTCGATACCGGCCCGCGAGCGTGTGCCCGACGAGCGGATCGCCGTCACCGGGCGTCGACTCGTTGCCCCGGGGCGCGGTGTTGTGCATGGACATAAGCGAGCGTGTGCGGAACGCGGCGCGTCGCTTGGATTCTAGAACGCTGACCGTCGAGCGTCACGCGCACGCGAAAATCCGCGCGTCGCAACCGCCGAGCCCAGCGCCCGCGCTCGCGCGCCTCACGCCCCTCGGCGCACACTCTCCGGCGCGGCTCACGCGAGTCGGCGTACACTACCCGGCACAGGCCGACACGCCATGCTCACCCTCGACACGCAAACAGGCGAACTCGCGCGCGCGGTCATCGACGCGTGCAAGTCGCGGGGCCTTCGACTCGTGACTGCGGAGTCCCTGACCGCTGGGCTGATCGCCGGCGCGCTCACGACGATCCCCGGCTCCTCGGACGTCGTCGACCGCGCCTTCGTCGTCTACTCCTACGCCGCCAAGGCGCAGATGCTCGGCGTCCCCTACGACCTCGTGCGCTCCTGCTGCGCCGTCAGCGAGGCGGTCGCGCGGGCCATGGCCGAGGGCGCGCTGGCCCGCAGCTACCCCGAGGCGCAGCTCAGCGTCGCCGTCACCGGGGTCGCCGGTCCCGGTGACCTCGACGCGGCGCGGCCGGCCGGGCTCGTGCACCTCGCCGCGGCGCGGCGCGGCGCGGCGACTCTCCACCGTGAGCAGCGCTTCGGCCCGCTCGGACGCGCCGAGGTCCGCGCGCAGACGGTCCGCGTCGCGCTCGAGCTCCTGCTCGAGCTCGCGTGCGCGCGCGCAGACTGACCGCCGCGCGCGCGCGCGCGGACGCCGGCCCGGCGCGCTGAATTTTCCGGATGACAGCGTCGACAAAAACACGTATTTAATACTCGTCTTTTGAGACGCGACGCTCGAGGCACAACCCAGGAGTGAACACATGACGAGTATCTACGAGCAGCTTGGTGGCGCGCCCGCGATGGAGAAGGCCGTCGAGATCTTCTACCGGAAGATGCTGCAGGACGACCGCGTGGCCGGTTTCTTCGAAGATGTCGATATGGACAGGCAGGCCGCGAAGCAGACCGCGTTCCTGACCATGGTCACCGGCGGCCCGAACAGCTACACGGGCCGCGACATGCGAGCCGCGCACGCGCACCTCGTCGCGCGCGGCCTCACCGATCTGCACTTCGACGTCGTCATCGGTCACCTCGGGGACACGCTCGCCGAGCTCGGCGTCCCCGCGGAGCTGATCAAGCAGGTCGCGGACGTCGCCGAGAGCGTGCGCGGCGACGTCCTCGGGCGCTGAGCGCCGCGGAGCTGACCGGCCCATGGCGATCGTCCGCTTCGGCGACATCTCCTGCGCGCTCGAGCCGGGGGAGACCGTGCTCGACGGCCTCGAGCGCGCCGGCGCGAGCATCCCCAGCTCGTGCCGCGTCGGCGCGTGCCGCTCGTGCCTCGTGCAGGCGCGCGCCGGCGCGCCGACCGAGGCCTCGCGGCGGGGCCTGCGGGAGACCTGGCGCCAGCGCGGCTACTTCCTCGCGTGCCTCTGCCGCCCGCAGGAGGACCTCGAGATCGCGCTCGTCGGCGCGGCGGCGGAGCGACCCGCGACCGTCGTCGAGCTCGCGCGCCTGTCCCCGAGCGTCACGCGCGTCCGCCTCGCGCTCTCCGGCGACCGCAGCGACTGGACCCATGAGCCAGGTCAATTCATCAACCTCGCGCGCGCCGACGGGCTCACGCGCAGCTACTCGCTCGCGTCGCTCGCGGGCGAGCCGCTGCTCGAGCTGCACGTGCGCCGCATGCTCGGCGGGCGCATGAGCACCTGGCTCCACGAGCAGGTCCGGGTCGGCGACGCGGTCCGGGTCCGCGGCCCGCTCGGCGAGTGCTTCTACACCCCGGACGCCCCGGACGCCCCGCTGCTGCTCGTCGGCGTCGGCACCGGCCTCGCGCCGCTGTGGGGCGTCGCGCGCGAGGCCCTGCGACAGGCGCACCGCGGCCCGATCGCGCTCGTGCACGGCGCGCGCGACCCGAGCGGGCTGTACATGCGCGGCGAGCTCACCTCGCTCGCCCGCGCGACCCCGCAGCTGCGCTACATCGCCTCGACGCTCGACGGCGACGACGACGACGCCGCGGACCACGAGCCGATCGCGCGCGGCACCGTCCTCGATCACGCGCGCGCCGAGCTCGCGCGGCTCGGCGCCGCCGCCGACACGCGCGTGTTCCTCTGCGGCGACCCGGAGCTCGTCAAGTCCCTCAAGCGCGCCATGTTCCTCGCCGGCGTGCCGCTGCGCGGCATCCTCAGCGACGCGTTCGTCACGGCCGCGCCGCCCGCACCTGCGACGACGACGAACAGCGCGTAGACTCCCTCCCACGAATGCGCCTGACTAAACAGACCGACTACGCGCTGCGGATCATGCTCTACCTCGGGAGCTTCCCCGACCGCGTGATCTCGACCGAGGAGATCAGCAGCGCGTACCGCATCTCCGGCAACCACCTGGCCAAGGTCGTCCACCTGCTGGGGAAGCTCGGCTACATCGAGGTCAAGCGCGGGCGCCAGGGCGGGATCCGCATGGCGCGCCCGCCTGAGTCGATTAACGTCGGCAAGTTCGTCCGCGAGGTCGAGCCCGACTTCCACCTCGTCGAGTGCTTCAGCGGCGCCAAGAACACCTGCGAGATCACGCGCGCGTGCACGCTGATCCAGCCGCTGCGAGAGGCCCGCGACGCGTTCCTCGAGTCGCTCGAGCGCTACACGATCGCCGACCTGTTCACGCCGCGCAGCACGGCGCGCTACCGCAAGGTGTTCCTGCAGCTCGCGCCGCCCTCGTAGCGCGACGCCACGCCGCGGGGCGCCTCGAGACGTCCGCGCGCCGGCGCTACAGGTGCTTGGTGATCGCCTTGTAGAAGCTGTCGCCGTGCTTGTCGGTGAACTGCTTGTGCGTGGGCTCGCAGGCCGCCTTGAACGCGGCGAGCTCGCTCGAGGTCGACTCGTGGAGCTCGACGCCGATGGCCGGGATAACGTCGAGGACCTGCTTGTTGACGCCGCGGACGATCTTGCGCCCCAGCCGCGCCTGCTGCTTCGGATCGCCGCGGATGAGCGCCTGCGCGGTCTTCGGGAGCGCCTGCCAGGTGTCGAGGTTCATGACCACCAGCGCCGGCTGATAGCTGTGGCGCGTGAGCGTGACGTGCGTGGCGGCCTGCAGCCACGACGCGGCGTAGGCGAACAGCGGCGTGTTGGCGAAGCCGTCGACGACGCCCGTCTGCAGCGCGGTCAGGGCCTCGGTCTCGGGGATCGACAGGGGCGAGGCCCCCATCGCGCGCCAGGTGTGAGTCGGCACGTCGCCCGGCTGCGCGCGCACGCGCTTGCCCTTCAGGTCGGCGACAGCGTGGACGAAGCCGAAGTTGGTGCCGATCGAGCGATAGCCGTTCTCCGAGAAGAACAGCAGCTTGAGCCCCGCCTTCGTCATCATCGACTCGATCTCGCCGGTCACCCGGTTGTCGAGGATGTCGTCGGCCGCCGCGAGGGTCGGGAACAGGTAGGGCAGCTCGAGCGCGGCGATCTCCGGCACCGCGCTGGCGCAGGCCACCACGCTCCCGGCCCACATCTCGACGCCGCCCTGCCGGCAGCGGCTCAGGGTCGAGACCTCGTCCCCGAGCGCGCCGCCGAGGTGCGGCTTGATCACGACCCTGCCGCCGGTCCCGTCCATGACGCGCGTCGTGAGCCACCGGATGTGGCGGGCCCACGGGGTCCCCGGCGGCGCGACGACGGCCAGCTTGAGGGTGATCTCGGCGTCGCCCGCGTACGCGCGACGTCGACCCAGCAGGAGCGTCGACGCGGCGACGGCGGCGGATCCGGCGAGAAAGCGCCTGCGGGCGCGCACGGGGGGTCTTGAGGGATCGGCCATGGGCGTCGCGGCGCGCGGGTCAGGGCGCGCGCCCGAGTATCGAGCGATCCGCGTCGCGACACAACGCGCGCTCACGCGCAGACACCTGTCCATAACGACATCTAATCAACCACGCGCGACGCCGCGCGCGACCGCCCGCAGCGCTACCCGACCCGGCGCGCGCCCGGCACCCCGACCACGCGGTGCCCGTGCCCGAGCGTCGGCGGCCGCGGCGGCGCGCGCACGGCCGTCTTCTCGGGCGCGCTCGCGGGGAGGTGCACCGTGAACATGCTGCCCTCCCCGCGGCGGCTGACGACGTCGATCATCCCGCCCATCATCTCGACGAACACGCGGCTGATCGCCAGGCCCAGCCCCGTGCCGCCGTACTTGCGCGAGGCCGAGGAGTCCGCCTGGATGAACGGCTGGAACAGGCGCGCGAGCTGCTGCTCGCCCATGCCGATGCCCGTGTCGCTGACCGCGAAGGTGTACCAGACGCCGTCGAGCGACTCGACGCGCTCGACCTTGATGTCGACGCGCCCCTCCTCGGTGAACTTCGCCGCGTTGCTGAGCAGGTTGAGCAGCACCTGGCGGATCTTCGTCTCGTCCGAGCGCATCACGCCGAGCTCCTTCGGGACGACGATCGACATCGTGTTGCCGTTGCCCGAGATCAGCGGCCGCACCGTGTCGATCACGCCGTTGACGAGGCCGCCGACGTCGAACTCGCTGCAGTGCAGCTCCATGCGCCCCGCCTCGATCTTCGAGAGGTCGAGGATGTCGCTGATCAGCGACAGCAGGTGCCGCCCGGCGCGCTGGATCTTGAGGACATCCTCGCCGGCGACCGGGTCGCCGTCGTCGAGGCCCTCGATCATCATCTCGCTGTAGCCGATCACCGCGTTCAGCGGCGTGCGCAGCTCGTGGCTCATGTTGGCGAGGAAGCGGCTCTTCGCCATGTTGGCCTCCTCCGCCAGCTCCTTGGCCTCGAGCAGGCGCTGCTCGGCCTGCTTGCGCAGCGTGATGTCGCTGGCGACGCAGACGATCTCGACCAGCGCGCCCCGCTCGTCGACGATCCGCGAGCTCGAGAACAGCACCGGCACGACGTCGCCCCCGCGCGTCAGGAACGCGCACTCGACGTGGTGCAGCTCGTCCGCGCGCAGGCGCTCGACCCAGGCGCGCAGCTGCTCGGGCCCGCGACCGCCCTCGGCGCCCACGAGCACCGACGACACGCGCCGGCCCACCAGGTCCTGCTCGCGCCAGTCGAGCAGCCGCGCGGTCGCGGGGTTGACGGTGCGGATCGCCAGGTTGGCGTCGAGCACCATGAGCGCCTGCGCCATCGAGCGGAAGATGTCGTCGACGTAGCGCTTGGCGCGGGTCGTCTCGACGAGCAGCTCCTGGGTCCGCTCCTCGTTCGCGCGCGCGCGTCGCAGCGCCCGCTGCAGCGACTCGACGATCAGGTACAGGAACGTGCCGCCGATCGCGAACTGCATCGAGAAGGTCAGCAGCGACATCTCCCGCGTCAGCGCGAAGGTCTCGATGCGCAGGCCCCAGCGCGTCGCGTTGAGGTACAGCGCGACGACGGCGAGCAGCGCGAGGCTGACGAACAGCAGCACCGCGCGGCCGCCGAACAGCAGCGCGACCACCAGCGAGATCACGAAGTGCCACATGATCGCCGGGCTCGTGACGTCGCCGAAGCCCACCGCGGTGACGTTGACGACCACGAACAGGCCGGCGACCCAGAGCACGCCGGCGAGCTGCACGCGACCGCGCCGCACCAGCAGCAGCAGCGCCGCGGTGAGCACGAAGACGGCCGGGTAGATCACGAGCGAGCGCCCGGGGTCGTCGGCGACGAGCGGGTGCACCATCGCCAGCACGACGCAGATCCCGAGCGTCAGGATCAGGTTCGCGTTGAGGATCCCGGCGACGCGGGTCTTCTCCTCATCCGCGAAGCTCGGGCCCCGCAGCCGCTCGACGAGTCCAGGACGCGACACGATAGCGTCCTCAAGCGTACCGCGACGAGAGCGTCACGCTCGCGTCGCGCCGGCGCGCAAGGCTTGCGAGCGCGCTGGCGCCTGCCACAGCTCAGCGCGCGGGATCGACACTCCCTCGAGACATAAATATCAGGACAGGTAGCAACGCGAGCAGCGCGAGCCCGCCCGCGAGCAGGAAGTGAGCCGCGTAGCCGAGCGCCTGCGCGCTGAAGCCGCTCAACGCCGCCGCCGCGATCGAGGTGAGCACGACCGCGCTCGCCTGCAGCGTGTACTCAGCGCCCGCCGCCTCCGGGCGCGAGATGTCCATCATCATGGTGAACAGCGCCGCGGTCGCCATCCCGCTGGCGAAGTGCTCGGCGATGACGACCGCGTACAGCAACGCCGAGGTCGGCGGGAGGAGCACAGGCAGCGCGAACGCGGCCACCGCGAGCGCCTGCAGGACGCCGAAGGAGATCAGCGCGCGTCGCCGCCCGAGCGCGTTGACGAGCGCGCCCCCGATGAGCGCCCCCGCGAGGCCCGCGACGAACCCGGCGGCGCCCTTGAGCAGGCCGATCTGCTCGATCGAGAGCCCGAGATCGCTCAGCAGCGGCCCGAGCATGGCTGTCCCAAAGTGCACGCCGAGCTTGTAGCCGGCGACGACCACGAGCCACAGCGCGCCGCCGGGACGTCTCGTGAAGTCGATCAGCGCGCGCCAGTCGACGCCCTGGAGCAGCGCCCCCGCGCCCCGCTCACCGCGCGTCGCGGCGCGCGAGCCCTCGTCCGCCGCGGCCGGGGCCTCGCGGTGCAGCGCGATCGGGACGCTCGTCAGCGCCATGATCGCCGCCATGCTCACGAACACCAGCGGCCAGCCGTAGCGGTGGTAGACGACCAGCAGCAACGAGCCGCCGATGATCATGCCGACGCGGTAGCCCGCGACCTGCAGCCCGTTGCCGAGCCCGCGCTCGCGCGGCGTGAGGATCGTGACCGCGAGGCCGTCGGTCGCGATGTCCTGGGTCGCCGACAGCAGGTTGACGAAGAACACGCCCGCGAGCACCACGGTGAGCCCGGCGACCGGATCGACGCCGGAGAGCGCCAGCAGCGAGACGACCGAGAGCGCCTGCAGCGGCAGGATCCAGCTGCGCCGCAGGCCCACGCGCGCCCAGCCCAGCCCGTCGACCAGCGGCGACCAGAGGAACTTCAGCGCCCAGGGCAACGCGACCAGCGACGCGAGGCCGATGTCCTTGAGCGAGACGCCCTGCTCGCGCATGATCACCGGCAGCGCCTGCTCGAAGAACCCGTAGGGCAGGCCCTGCGCGACGTAGAGCGTGCCGAGCAGCGCGAGCTTCTCCGCGGTCTTCACCTCGGCGCCTCGCCTCGCCTCGGGCGCAGCTCGTGAACCTCGGGCGCGCGCATCAGCCCCTGCGTACCACGACGCGCGGACCCGCGGCGAGCCCGAGCGCCGCTACTCCGCGAGCCCGAGCGCCCGCGCCTGCGCCTCGAGCCGCGCCTGCACATCCGCGACCGCGCGCGCGAGCACGTCCGGCGCCGGCAAGCCGAGCGCCGACGGGAGCCGCCGCGCCTGCGCCCTCGCCCGCGCCGGGAGCCCGGCGAGCGCCTCCTGCAGGGCGCCCTGGAGGCGCCGCCGCCCGTGCGGTGGGAGCTGCTCGTAAAACCATGTCAAACGCGACCACGCCAGCTCCGCGTGCGCGAGCTCGTCGTGCACGAGCTGTCCGTGAATGGAGCGCAGCGGCGCGCGCTCGGCTCGCCGCGCGCTCCAGCCCGCGAGCCACGCGGCCCAGGCCTCGTGCACGCAGCCCTCGACCGCGTTGTGCAGCGCGACGGCGACGCGCCGAGGATCAGCGCCCGAGCTGGGCTCGCGCGGACCTGGTCACACGCTCGCGTGGGTTGTTCACTGTCTGATTAGACATGTTTCACCAGCGGTAGGTCAGCTGCACGAGCCCGCCGTCCAGCGCCGGCGTCGGCCCCACGTTCACGTTGAGGTTCGCGTACCCGCGCTGCAGCGCCCGCCGGCTGCGCGCGAGCCGAGTCGCGCCGACGATCGCCATCGCCACGCCCGCCGCCTGCACCAGCGAGATCGCGACCATCCCGTCGCCCAGCGAGCCCCACTCGCCGTCGGCCGCCACCGCGAGCGGACCGGCGATCGGGACCATCAAGAGGCCGCTGCGCGTCTCGCCGCCGCTGATCGCCAGGGCGCCGAGCGCCGCCGTGGGGATGTAGCTGCTCGCGAACACCGACGCGCCGAGGGCGAGCACGCCGCGGCCGCGGTTGCGATGCAGCGGGCGGGCGCGCTCGTGCCTCGTGTAGCGCATCGCGCCGAGCGTCCCGAGCAGCAGGCCGCCGGTCTGCACCACCGAGGAGGCGACCAGCGCCGCCGAGCCGTAGCTGTCGTACGCGTCGAGCACCAGCAGCGGACCGACCACCGGGATCGCGACGCGCAGGCGATCCTCGCCGGTGAGCGACATGAACGCGGTCGTCGACAGGTAGGCCGCGCCGAGCGTGACGAAGCCGCCGACCATCATGTGGCGCCCGGGCTGTCGATCGGCGTCGGGCTCATCCTCGACGGGCGCGTACGCGGGCGCGCTGAACGGGTCCTGGACGGCGGGGCCCTCGATCGACGGAGGCGGGTACACGGACGCCGGCGCGACCGCGGGCGAAGCGGCCGGCGCGGGGGTGACCGCGAGGCGCCGGCGCGACGGCGGGCGCTGGCGCGACCGCGGGATCGGGCGCCGGCGGGAGCGCGGGAGCGGGAGCCGACGCCAGCGGAGCGGAGGACACCGGCGCGACCGCCTGCGGCGACGGGACCGCCGACGGGCTCACGCCCGCGCCCGTCGTCGAGAGTTCGGGCGTCCCCGCCCGCGCGAGCGCGGGCGCGAGCGCGACGGTCAAAAGCGCGAGACGTGCGATGGGCGAGACGAGCTGGAGACGGTACTTCACGGTCGTGGTCCTCACGCGTGTCAGTCCCCGCGCGCGGCGACTGGTTCACTCCGTACAACCCGGCCGGCGCGCCGCTTCGCGCCTGTGCGAAGCTCAGCCGGTGCGTCCGCGGAGCCTCATCCCGTCCCTGCTCGCGCTCACGCTCGCCGCGTGCTCCCCGAGCGACCCCGCCAGCAAGCGCGTCGGCGATCCGCCCTCGAGCGTGGACCTGACGGACTTCGATCGCCGGTGCATGAGCGACGCCGACTGCCAGCTCGTTCACCCCGATCCGTGCAGCCACTGCGGCTGCGCGAGCGCGCCGATCGCCGCGCGTGAGCACGAGCGCTACATCACCCAGCGCGACGCGCTCGTGTGCCCCGAGGTCGACCCGGAGCACAGGGTCGACTGCGGCGGCTGCCCTGGCTTCCGCGCGGTCTGCAAGGACCAGCAGTGCGCCGCCGAGATGTACTGACCGCCGCCGCCGCGCGCCGACGTACGTCGCGCGCAGGCGCGTTGACAGCCCCGTGAGGACTCGATAGTCCGCTCGACGCGTCAACGCGCGGGAGGCCACGGATGGGCATCTTCGACACGGTCAAGGGATGGTTCAACGTCGACGGCGGCAGGGTCGCGATCACGCGCTGCGACGACCCCTTCCCCGAGACGAGCGCCATCCACCGCGGCGGCTTCGTCTTGAGCGCCCGGCGCCCGTGCCGGGTGCTCGGCTTCTCGGTGGCGCTCCGCGCCGAGTGGGACGGCGACGACGCCGAGGACCCCGGCGGGCGCGTCGAGTGCGGGGTCGCGGCCTGCACCGGCGAGTTCGACATCGGCCGCTCGTTCCCCGTCGAGCTGCGCCCCGGCGAGGACGTCGTCATGGGCTGGTGCATGGTCGACGTCGACATCCCCGACGCGCTGCGCGAGAGCGGCGCCCCCAGCGATCCCGCGCGCATCAAGTACTCCATCGCGATCGCGGCGGACGTCGAGGGCGCCGCGCTCGAGCCGACCGCGACCCGCGAGATCACGGTGATCGCCGGCTGAGCGCGCCGCGCGACGAGTCCCACAAGACATGTTCAAGACGCGTCGCCGCACTCGCGCGCGAGCGCGTCGAGCCGCCGCGAGAGCTCCTCGCGCGCGTACTCGGCGAAGCGCGTGACGGCGAGCGGTCGCAGCCGGCGATCGGGGTAGACGAGGTGGATCGGCGACGGGCTGCGGCAGCGGTCGGCGAGCACGACCCGCAGCGCGCCCCGCCGGATCGCGGGCGCGACGATGAAGTCGGGCAGCCAGGCCAGGCCGACGCCGGCGATCGCCGCGTCGGCCAGCGCGTCGCCGTGGTTGGCCCGCAGGCGCCCGCTCACGCGCACGCGCGTCGGCCCCTCGGGCCCCGTGAACAGCCAGGTGTCGCGCGCGCGCTGGTGCGTGAACAGCAGGCACTCGTGCTCGCTGAGCGCCGACGGGGTCGCCGGCGCGCCGCGCCGCGCCAGGTAGTCAGGTGACCCAACGACCAGGTGACTGGTCTCGCCGACGCGCCGCGCGATCAGGCCCGGGTCCGACAGCGGGCCCACGCGCAGCGCGAGGTCGAAGCGCTCGGCGATCAGGTCGACGTCGTGCTCGCTCAGGTCGAGCTCGAGCTCGACCTGCGGGTGCGCGCTCAGCATGCGCGCGACCACCCCCCCGAGGAAGCGCCGTCCGAACGCCACCGGCGCGCTCACCCGCAGGCTGCCCGCGATCTCGTCCGACAGCCGCGTCAGCGCCCGCTCGGCCTCGCGCGCGGCCGCGACGATCTCGCGCCCCCGGGCGTACAACGCCTCGCCCGCCGCGGTCAGCCCCATCTTGCGCGTGCTCCGGCGCAGCAGCCTGCTGCCCAGCGAGGCCTCGAGCGCGCGCACGCGCTGGCTCGCCGTCGACTTGGCGATCCGCAGCGCCGCCGCGCCCTGCGAGAAGCTGTCGTGCTCCACGACGGTCACGAAGGTCCGCAGCGCCTCGAGATCCATATTGTTCGATAATCCGAACAGTCATTCCAAATTACAACACCTTGTTCGCACAGCGATACGATCCCACAGTCGAGGGCATGCGAGACGCCCCCTCCCGCCGTAGATTCCTGGCGATGGCCGCGTGCGCCGCTGGCGCATACAGCCTCAGCCGGCCCGGCGGCCCGGCGCTCGCAGGGAGCAACACCATGAGCACCTCCACCGCACCGCACTCCTCCGCGAACACCCCCGCGCTCGTCATCCGCCGCGCTGGCGAGCGCGGGCACGCCAACCATGGCTGGCTCGACACCCACCACACCTTCTCGTTCGCCGGCTACTACGACCCCCGGCACATGGGCTTCGGCGCCCTGCGGGTCATCAACGACGATCGCGTCGCGCCCGGGGCCGGCTTCGGCACGCACCCGCACCGCGACATGGAGATCATCTCCTACGTCGTCGAGGGCGCGCTCGCCCACAAGGACAGCATGGGCAACGGCTCGACCATCCACCCCGGCGAGGTTCAGCGCATGACCGCAGGGACAGGCGTCACCCACAGCGAGTTTAACCACGCGCGCGACGCCACGACCCGCTTCCTGCAGATCTGGGTGGTGCCCGAGCGCCGCGGGCTCACGCCCGGCTACGAGCAGCGCCGCTTCGACGACGAACGCCGCGGGCGCCTGCGGCTCGTGGTCTCGCCCGACGGCCGCGACGGCTCCCTGCGCGTGCACCAAGAGCTCGCCATGTACGCCTCGCTGCTCGCCCCCGGCGAGTCCGTCACGCACGACGTGGCCGCCGGCAAGCGCGTGTGGATCCAGGTGGTGCGCGGGCGCCTGCGCGTCGGCGACGAGCAGCTCGACGCGGGCGACGGCGCCGCGACGCCGACGCCGAGCGACGGCGCGGACGCGCTGACGATCACGGCCGAGGACGACAGCGAGCTGCTGCTGTTCGAGCTCCCCTGAGCCGCGCCGCGATCCGCCCGCCCGGAGACCCGGGCGGGCGCTCGCGCGAGCCCGAGCCTGAGACCGAGACCGAGACCTGGAGACCGACGATGAGACCACCGCTGAAGATCCTCGCCATCCCCGGCAGCCTGCGCGCCCGCTCGCTCAACCGCGCCGCGCTCGTGGCCATGCACGCGCTCGCGCCCGACAACCTGTCCCTCGAGATATATCCTCTCGACGACGTCCCGCTGTACAACGGCGACCTCGACCACGACGGCGGGCCGGCGCCCGTGCGCGCGTTCAAGGAGGCGATCGCGGCGGCCGACGGGCTGCTGATCGCCACGCCCGAGTACAACTACGGCGTCCCCGGCGTCCTCAAGAACGCGCTCGACTGGGCCTCGCGCCCCGCCTACCGCTCGCCGCTCGCGCACAAGCCGGTCGCGCTCCTCGGCGCGGCCGCGAGCGTCGTCGGCAGCGCGCGCGCGCAGGGGCAGCTCAAGCAGGTGCTGCTCGGCATGCTCTCGGAGGTCTTCCCCTACCCCGAGGTCGTCATCGGCGGCGCCCACCAGCGCTTCGACGGCGACCTGCGGCTGACCGACGAGGCGACGCGCGAGCACCTCGGGACCATGCTGCGCGCCTACGGCGAGTGGCTCGCGCGGCGCGTGTAGCAGGCTGCGGACGACCGCCGCGCGGCCGAGCGCGACGCCGATGTCGCCACCCTCGAGGCAGGACCGGCGCACCGCCGTCGCGGCCCGTCGGCCGAGCCCGCGCGCGAGCGCGCGATGAAACCTTTGCCCGCGCCGGGCGTCCCTACCCGTGATGCCCAGCGCCCTGCCGCCCTCCACGTCTGCCCTCGACGACAGCTCCCCGACCCAGCGAGCGCCCTCGAACGCGCGCCTGGTGCTCGCGGCGTTCGCCTGCCTCGCGGGCGCCGCCAGCTTCGCGTGCTTCTCGAGCCCGCCCGTGGCGCTGCTGCTCCCCGCAGGCCTGCTGGTGGCGAGCGCCGGCCTCATCTTCCGCGGCGAGCTCGCGAGCCACGTGTTCGCGCGCGCCGTGCTCTGGTCCAACCTGCTGCTCGGCTTCCTCATCGGGCTCTCGGGTCACGGCGAGGAGCAGCTCGTCGGCGCCGCGATCGCGCTGTGCACCGGCGCCGCGCTGCACCTCGTCGGCGCCGCCGGGCTGCGGGCCCAGAGCGACACCTTCGCGCCCGTCGCCTACCGCTCCGCGCTCGTGCTCACGATCGTCATGGCGCTCGCCGACACCCAGTCGCTCGCGCTGTTCGGCGCCCTGCAGCTCGACCGCAACCCCGCCGACGCCGCGCCGCTCTTGGCCTGCGCCGCGCTGATGGCCACCGCGCTCGTCGGTCTCTACCGCCTGCGGCTCTGGGGCCTGCTCCTCAACCTCGGCGCCAACCTCCTGATCGCCGCGCTCGCGCTCACCCGCGTCCTCGACGTGCCGACGCCGCTGGTCTACGCGCTGTGCAGCACCGCGGTCATTCAGCTGCTGCTGCCGACGCCGCTCGTCGTGGCGATGATCCGCGGCGGCGCGCACGAGCCCTCGACGGCGCTCCAGCGCGCCCGCGCCGTCGTCGCCCCGGCGCTGATCACCGTCATGATGGCCCTGGTCGTCTACGCGGCGAGCTTCGACGTCCAGCTGATCCCGATGCACTGAGCCGCGGAGGAGCGCGCGTCGCTACCACCCCTCGCGCGCGCGCAGCTCCGCGAGCGCGACGCGATAGCGCCGGTGAGCCTCTTCGAGCGCCGCGAGCCGGGCGGCGCCGCGCTCGACGGCGCCGGCGAGCGCGTGGCGCTCGAGCTCGTCGGCGACGCGCGCCACGGCCATCGCGCCGAGCTGCGCCGCGTTGGCCTTGAGCGAGTGCGCCGCGACGCGCAGCTCGCCCGCGTCCTTCACCTCGACGGCGCGCGCGACGCGGTCGACGACCGCCGTGAGCGCTAACAAGAACTCGTCGACGAACGCGGCGAATTCTTCTGCGTCGGACGTCCCGAGCATCTCCGCGAGCCCCGTGAGCTTCGCGCGATCCAGCACGACCTCGCGCGAGTCGAGGCGGACGCCAGCCCCGCCCGACGACGGCTCCGCGCGCGACGACCCCTCACCCGAGCGCGCCCGCTCGCGGGGTATCGACCGCGCGCGCGACGAGTCGAGCGCGCTCACCGTCTCGCGCCGCTCGACCTCGCTGCGGCAGCGCGCGACGACGCGGCGGAGGTCACCGAGTCGATACGGCTTGCTCACGTAGTCGTTCACGCCCGCGTCGAGGCACGCTTGGCGATCACGCACGGTCGCGCTCGCGGTCACCGCGACGATGTACGGCTGCGTCGCGTCCGCGTCGGCCCGGATCACGCGGGTCGCCTCGAGGCCGTCGACGAGCGGCATCTGGACATCCATCAACACCAAGTCGTACGGGATCGAGCGCATCGCGCGGATCGCCTCCTGACCGTCCGCGACCACGTCGGCGCGCAAGCCCAAACGCGCGAGCGACAGCTTCGCGACGGTCTGGTTGATCGCGTTGTCCTCCGCGAGCAGCACGCGCAGCGGGACACCAGCGTCGCTCGAGCTGCGCGTCTCCGTCTCCGACTCCGCAGGCTCCTCGTCGGGCGCGACCAACGAGCGCAGCACGCTGAACAGCCGACCCGGCTTTACCGGCTTCGTCAGGAGCGCGCGGAACGGCTCCAGCGCTCGTCCGGCTTCGCGCCGGCTCAACGACGCGAGCATGATCAGCGGGACCGCGTCGCCGCCGGGACGCCGGCGCAGCGCATTCGCGAGCTCGAGGCCGCTCATCCCGTCCATGTCCATGTCGATGATCCCGAGCTCGAGGCTCGCGGCGCGCCCCTCGAGGCGCGCGAGCGCCTCCTCGCCGGAAGTCGCCGCGATGACCTCCGCGCCCCAGGACTCCATGTAGTCGCGCAGGATCTCGAGGTTCGTGTGGTTATCGTCGACGAGCAACACGCGGACGCCGTGGAGCCGCTCGTCTCGCGCCGCCAGGTACCGCGGCCTCGGGTAAGGCGCGACCTCACCGGGGATCGTGACGCGAAACGTCGTGCCCTCGCCCTCCAGGCTCTGAACCGAGATGCGCCCGCCCATGCCCTCCACGAGCCGCTTGCAGATCGCGAGCCCGAGCCCTGTGCCGCCGAAGCGCCGCGTCGTCGAGGTCTCGGCCTGCGAGAACGCGTCGAACAGGCGCGGCA
Source organism: Myxococcales bacterium (assembly GCA_020633295.1). Classification (GTDB taxonomy): domain Bacteria; phylum Myxococcota_A; class Polyangia; order Nannocystales; family Nannocystaceae; genus JACKDW01. The sequence continues at coordinate 47,485 of JACKDW010000005.1, forward strand.
CCGCGTGCGCCGGGATCCCGATCCCCGAGTCGCGCACGACCCACTCGAGCTCGACACCTCGCGCGCCCGGCAGCGCGCGCGCGCCGACGCTCAGCATGACCTCGCCGCGGCCCGTGAACTTCACCGCGTTGCCGAGCAGGTTCACGAGCGTCTGCTGGACGCGCGTCGCGTCGCCGTAGACCGCGACCGGGACGTCGAGGTCGACCCGCGCCAGCAGCTCGATCGACTTCGCCGCCGCCGTCGCCGTGACGACGTCGAGCGCGTTCTCGACGCAGTCCCGCACGCTCATCGGCGCGCGCTCGAGCTCGAGCTCGCCCGACTCGATCTTCGAGAAGTCGAGGATGTCGTTGATCAGCGCCAGCAGCGTCTCGCCGCTCGTGCGCACCAACTCGACGAAGCCGCGCTGCCGCTCGTCGAGCGCGGTCTCGAGCAGGAGCCCGGTGAGGCCGATGACCGCGTTCATCGGCGTCCGGATCTCGTGGCTCATGTTCGCCAGGAACTCCCCCTTCGCCGCGGCGGACGCCACCGCGGCGTCTCGCGCCTCCCGCAGCTCGCGCTCGAGCTGCAGCCTCGCGCGGATATCCTTGCCGACCCACACGTAGAGCGACGGTCGATCGTCGCGCGGACACAGGCGCCGCACGGACAACAGGATCGGCGTCCGCCGCCCGCGCGCGTCGACGTAGTCGACGACCGCCTCGGCGGTCGCCGCAGGCTCGAGGTCCGCGAGCAGGCGCGACGCGGACGTCTCGGAGTGTCCCCCGAGACAGGAGATATGCTCCCCGCGGAGCGCCTCGAGCGGGCGCTCGACCAGGCGGCCCGTCGACTCGTTGACGAGCTGGATGATCCCGTCGTGATCGGTCACGACGAGCGACTCCGCCATCGAGTCGATGATGTCGCGCACGAAGTCCAGCGAGACCACCGAGCTCTGCAGCTCCTCGGCGAGCATGTTGACGCCCGCCGCGATCGCGTCGACGCGCTCATCCTCGCCCGTGAGCGGGAGCTCGCGACCGAAGTTCAACGCCGCGAGCGAGACGAGCGCGTCGATGATCGGCGCGATCCCCCGATCGAGCACATCGTAGCCCGCCCGCTGCCGCGCCTCGTGCTCCGCGCCGCCCACGAGCCCGTCGAGCGTCGCGAATTCGTCACGAGAGAGCGCGCCCCCGTCGAGGAGCGCCTGCAACCGCCGTCGGAGCGTCGACAGGGAGTGCACGCTACACCGAGAATCCGGGAGAACACCCGGGCGAGCAACGGGCGCGAACGCGCGAGCTCGCCGAGCTCGCGACGTCGTCGCGCCGCGCGGATCTGACCACATCACGCGCTCGAGCCGAGCGCGCGCGCCGACGATACTGTCGTGGACGATGCCGCCGCGCCGACGAGAGCACCCCGCCGTGACGATCGAGATCGACGCCGAGCGCATCCTCGTGTTCCGCTACCGCGACGGCGTCTTCATCGACGAGCCGACGGCGCGGGAGATCGTGACGCTCGCGACGGCGCTCGCTACGGGCGACACCCCGCTGGCGACGATCGTGCTGATAAGCCGGATCAAGGGCATCAACAAGCGCGCCCGCGACTACTTCGCGTCGAGCGCTGAGAACAGGGCGCTCTCCTCGCGCGTCGCGCTGGTCATCAACTCCCCGATCGCGCGCATCACCGCCAACTTCTTCATGGGCCTCAACAAGACCCAGCAGCCGACGCGGCTGTTCAACGACGAAGCGTCAGCGCGCGCGTGGATACGAGAATCACGACAGGCCGACTAAGACGCCCTCGAGCGCGGCTGAGCCGCGCGACGCCCCGCGCCACGCGGCGTGTCGTTCACCGGCGACGCACCACCGGCGCCGCTAACCGCGAAGGTTGCGGATCGCGTCCTGAAGCGCCCGCGGGGCCAGGTGCATGTAGATCTCGGTCGTCGAGCTCTTCGCGTGCCCCGCGAGCTCCTGGATCGCCCGCTGCGGCGTCCCGCGCATCGCGAGGTGCGAGCAGAACGTACGCTACGCCCCGGGACCCGCTCGTCACCCGACCGTGCCCAACCTGGCGGAATCCCGGGGCTTTTTCGCTCGCGCACCACGATGCCAGCCAGTACGAGCACGCGCTGGAACTCTCGGTACGAGTCCCGTATGGGTCTCGGCTCCGCGGGTGTACGCGTGGCCACGTGCGCGCAGAGACACTAGTCCACGCCCCAACTACTGTGCCTGCGTCGGGCCTGCTCGTGACGCGCCGCCGCGTCGTCGGCCAGCGCGGGGAACTGTCGCGCGATCTCGGGCTCCACCTGCGTCGCCGCCCAACCCAGACCGACGATCGGCTGCTTCTCGCCGTCGCGGTCCATCATCGCCAGCGCCAGCAGCGGGAACGCGGCTAACCGACGGGCGGACGACGGCGGGCTCACTGCTCAAAACAGTAGACCCGCGCCCCCGCGCCGCATACGTCGGGATTCCCTAGCTCCGGCTCCGTCCAGTCCTCGTCCGACGCGAAAGTCACCCCGACCCACGTGTCTCCCACGGTCACGGTCCAGTTTTCGCAGCTGTACATCTGATCGATCGGCGCGCCGTTCGGCTGCGTGTTCGTGAACACGATGTCCTCGACGAGCTGACCGTTCTCATCGACATTGATCGGGCTGAGCAGACTGCCGTCGGTGAGGTCGTCCCAGCTCTCCGCGATCGGGATCCCCGTCACGAGCGCGTAGCGACCCTGGGAGCGATGAAAGTCGAGCCCCGGCGCGCCTGTCTCGTCCGACAGCCACGCGCGGTACGTCCCGGCGTTCTCGAGCCCCGCCTCGGTCGCCAACGCCTGGCACTCCTGGTCAGCCGCGAAGCGCCCGCCGAAATCAGCCTGGTACTGCTCGCTCGAGACGAACACGGCGCGGGTCCTCACGCACTCCATGTCGCAACCGTCGTTCGGATCCTCGTTGTCGTCGTCGCACTCCTCGACGCCGAGCTGGACGAAGCCGTCGCCGCACCGCGCGAAGTCACACGTCGTCGGACAGCCGTCATCATCGCGCGCGTTGCCGTCGTCACATTCCTCGACGCCATCGTGGACCTTGCCGTCGCCACAGAACGCCCACATGCAGGAGTTGAGGCAGTCATCGTGCTGATCAATGTTTCCGTCGTCGCACTCCTCATCGCCCTCGACAACACCGTCGCCGCATTCGGGTCCGGTCCCGGTCTCGCCGTCGGTGTCCGTACCGGACACCGACTCGGGCCCTCCGGTATCCGTATCAGTATCCATCGCGGACGCGTCCGTTGGCTCTGAGCCAACGGACGAACTCGATGTCGAGCTCGAGGTGCTTGTCGTCATCATCGCCCCCGGCGGACAGCCGGTGACGCACATGAGCAGCGCGGTCACGCTGGTCAATTCACGGAGGTGGTTCGATGCCGACATCAGGCTGCTCGAAACAGTATAGGTGCGCGGACGACGTACACCATGCCGCATTGTCACGCAGCGTCCAAGTCGAATCGGTCGCGTTGTTGAGGCCCACACGGCCCTGGCCAGCCGTCTCGGTCCACCCCCCGCAGTCCACGCTGGAGGCGCTATTTCCGTGAACATCCGTGTCGCTCCAGACCTTCGTGACCGCCGGCGTCGTCTTCGTCGCCGTCACGCTGATCGGGACGCCGATCGTCCCGTCAGTCAGGTCTTCGAGCGTCAACGCCACCGTCTCGCCATCCGGGCGCACGAACTTCCGTCCGTCATCGGCGTCGAGCCACGCGACGCCTGATCCGGCGGTGCTCAACCAGGCCCGGAACAGGTCTGGCGCCGGATATCCCGCGAAGTACGCCTCGTCCTGGCATTTTTGGTCCGCGCCTTCGATGCCACCGAGATCTCCTTTGTAGGCTCCCTCGGTCACGAACACGATCCGCCCGAACCACTCACACTTCGGTGAGCACTGCATGCTGCCGTCGAATCCGTGATCGCACTGCTCGTAGTCCTCCTGGACGACTCCATCACCGCAGCCCTCGATCAGCTTGCAGCTCGCGCTGCAGCTGCCGTAGCCCTCGGCGTTGTTGTCGTTCGCAAGGCCGTTGTCGCACTCCTCGCTGACGTGGACGAAGCCGTCACCGCAGCTGGCCACACGACACAACGGCGTGCAGTCGGCGTGCTCGCCGTTCGCATCCCCGTCATCACAGGTCTCCGGCAATTCGGCGAGCTTGTCCCCGCAGATGCTTGGCCGCGACTTGAAATCGAGGTCTTGCCACCCTGGCTCCTCGGGATCCGCGCCGGGGACTAGACCGACCTCGGCGTCAAAATCGTCGACGGCTGTCTCGTCCGAGGTTGTCTCCCCGAAACCGGGTTTGGGGTCATCAAGCGGCTCTTCGTCCACCGGAGTGCACGCAGCCAAACCGAGCGCAAACAGCGGAAACACGAGACTCACGGAGACAGGGTTCTTGGGCATCGTCTGGCCTCTCGTGGGAGCGTATCGGTCACGCGGCGGGCTGCGTTGCGTGCTCGCTACAAAACACGTTCGGCGTTGGTTCTTCCGCGCGAAAACGCGCCCGAATCTGCGTTCTACACGCACGATTCGACAACCCCGAGGAAACGATCGCCCTGCTCGCGCGATGTATCGAGTACATGACGCTCGAGACTGCTGGCGAGGATCCTCGAACCTCGTGCACTGTCGTTGCGCGTGGTGAAAACCTCGCGCTCGGGCCTCTGCCTCTGCCGAGTACCCCACGGCCTCCTCGCGGGACGCGACGCTGGCATCGTCCCGAGCAGAGGGTCGAGTCCGCTCGAACGCCCCGCGGCGCGCAACGAATCCGATCGCCGGCCGATGGGTACTGCATGCTCGTCGTGTCCCTGGCGTCCGTCATCCTCATCGCTGCGATCCTGACGCTCCCGAGACGCCGACTCGCGCCATGCCTGTTCACCCTCTTCGTGGTCATCGGCACCGGTGGATGCGACAGCTGCTCGCCCAGCGGGACAGCCGGTCCCCTCCGGCCTGACGAGAACACGCGGTTTCACGTCCAGGATCGACTCGGGTCGAGCGCGCTCGTACTCGATCTTCAGGGCACGATCATCGCCCGCGAGGCTTCCGAGCCGTACGGTGGGTCGTGGGTCTCGTGGCGCGCCGAAGGGGTCACGCGCCCCGACTACCGCTTCACGGGGAAGGAGCACGAGTCGATCAGCGGCGCGGTCGCGATCGGCGTTCGTCACTACTTGCCCGCTGTGGGGCGCTGGACTTCACCGGACCCGCTGATGACCGTCGCCCCCGAGCCCCATGAGCTGGCGAGCAGGGAGCGCAACCCCTTCTTGTACGCGGGCGGGGACCCGCTGGCCGCCGCGGACGGCACCGGGCTCTGCGTCGACTGCAAGGTTGAGCACTGGATCCAGTCGCGCTGGACGCCGGCGATGCGAGCTGCGTACGAACGCCACAACGGTCGCACGAGGCTCACCGAGCGCGATGTCGCCAAGATCAACAAGGCGCTCGACACCGCCGACCGCGTGCTCACGGAGCTCGAGGTAGCCCTCGTTAGTTGTGGGCCGCCGGGGATTGCGATCGCTATGGGCGAGGGGATGACGATTCACGCGGGCGTACAGGCCCTCCGTGCGCTCTCGCGGGTTACAGGAGCGGCGTCGAGGTTCTCTCGAGCCCGCAAGGCGGTTGTACCCTCCAAGAAGTTTAACTATCTATTTGGCCGCGCGACGGGGCGGACTCACAATATTGAGCGAAGCAAGCAGAACCTCGGACAGATGCGCCGCCTCGGCGTCCCCGACAACACGCGCGGCTACAAGATGCTCGACGATCACTTCCAAGGTGTTGTCCAAGGTGACGCGAACGTGACGAGTCGGTGGACCAACGAGCACGGCGCGTTTGAGACGCGCGAATCGCTGTTCGGCGGTCCGTCCGGAAAATTTGCAAAATTCGAGTCAACCTGGAAGGTGCTCGACAACGGCGATCGAAGCCTGACGACCGTGATCCCCAAGGGCGGCTAAACCATGAACGTTCCCGATACGCTCGATCTCCTGGCGTTCTTCGAGGCTGATCCCGTCGACAGCGACGACGAGTTCTTCTACGAGTACCTGCACATCGATCCGACCGGCGTGACGCTTCGCTTCACCTTCGACATCGGGGAGCGTTCGGTTCAGACCGAGCTTCGCCTGGGGGAGCGCGTTGTCGATCGGGTGTGTAGCGAGGGCGCGGTTCGGATCGGGATCGAGTCATTGGACGAGCGCGAGACGCTACGCGTGCTCTTCGAGCACGTGGGGGTGAAGACGACGCTCGATCTCGTGTTGAAACCTCAAATCGAGATCTCGTGGTCGACGCTTCGCGTCTGACCGCACACACGGTCTCCACCGCGACCGCGCGTCGTTGCCACTCGGCTTTTCACCAGCGGGCGCGAACACGGCGATCGACAACGCGATGCCCCGCTACGCCCGCCCCATGTGTGACCCGCACCCAGCGTCGACAGCACGGTGAAGCTTCGACGCGCTCCCGGCCCGTTCCCGTGCGCTCGTTTCAGGCCTAGAAGCGCCCTCGGAGGCTGGCGCCGGCGAGACCGGGGCCGTAGAGGGGGGCCGCCGTATAGTTAATACGATGCCGGCGGCGATCGATGACGAGGCGAGGAGCGACTCGACGAGGAGGCCGCCGCCAACGCCGAGGAGCATCCCGGCGCCGAGGCGGTGATCAGTGAGCGTGCTGAATTTCTCGTCGGTCACGCGCTCGGCGGGATCGGTGGGGATAGGATGGCGTCCTAGGTGCGCGCTTCGACCTGGTCAAAAGAACGCTGAAGGAATTCTGTGAGAAGCGCGACGTCCTGGCGGGTGTTCTGGACTTCGTTCCACTTGCGCCGATTCCCAGGAATCGCCCAGGAACCCTTGGTCCAAGCGCAGATTGGTGCAACCATCGCTAGCTGAGAACGATAGTAGTCTTCCTTTGGCATTCCTCTACGAGGATATTTTGCTACGAAGTGATCCATCAAATTTCCAACAGCAACGATCCCCGCACCATGCATCAAGCGCGAACGTCGTGGGTTTTGCCCCCATGCATCGGGAAACGTGTGATGCACTGCACGCCAGAATTCGTAGATGATACCTAGCATCTTTTGCACGTCAGCCGGAGCATCCTTTGTGCCGCGATACTTAAATAGGGCGCCATCGCTCAAGCTATTGGTCAACATCTTGAGAATCGAGTTGTCGCGAATTACTCCTGTTGGTGATGTTGGCGTACGTATCATGTGAAACAACGGCGATTCACTATCGTGATTAATTTGCTCGAGGAGTTCGGCAGCAAGGCGTCTGCGATGAAGTTGCGTTGGGAGTCGTGCATTCGTGTGAGGTAAGAGTTCGTACAACAGACCTTTCGGAAGCGGCTTGGTTGCATTTACGAGAATGAATTGCTCCGTCTGCTTCTTGAGGTCGTCGGTGATGAACGCGTTCACGATAATGGGGAAAGACTTGATGTGGGCCTCTCGAACAGCCGCTAGCCGTTGCTGTCCGTCGACAATGAAGCCCGGCCTTGGATCTCCATCCTTGACCCGCGGGATCCGGAGGGTACCAACCCGGACGGGATCTGATTTGAGAGTCCTCGCCTTGGCCGGCTTGAAGGCTACTCGTTCATCGAACGCGATCACGACTCCGTTCGGAATCATGGGTTGCGGAGACTCGAGGTAACTCCGAATTTCCTCGATATGTGAGTAGACTTCGGGTCTTTGATATCCGGTCAGAGCAATGTCGTCAGTTCTCTTAATCCTCGAAACCGAGGCGATTTCGGGGATCAGTTTTCCATCGATAGCAAACGAGTAGATGAACTGGCCACGAGATTGCTGCACTTGCATTGCAGTGACCAAGATGTGCTTTTCCTGACGGGGCATTAACATCCTTCAATTTCTACACGAACGCTTGTTGTTGCTCTGCTGCGACACTAATTTCTGGAACGAGTACGAGTTTCCGTCGCCTTCGTCCTAGTCCGCGTTGGAGTCGGCGATAGAACACCCACACGTTATGAAAGCCGCGCCGGCGATTGCGCTCCGCCCCACGGAATAGGATTACATGGTGACCAAGCGCGCTACACACCTCGCATGGACAATGCTTCCACGGTGCTGCGTCTAGCGTTCGGCGATATGCCTCCGTGCGGTCCTTCTTAGGATCGTAGAGCTTTCCGTATTCCGTCAAAGCCTTCAGAACCGATGACGCCTTTCGTTTTCCCCGATCAAATTCTTCCATGTAGCGTAGGCATCGCTGTTCGGATCCACGAGCCACCCGTTGGTCGACTTCACCTGACCGGATGCGCTTCTGGAATTTGGCGTTCCCTTGAACTTGCGGGATACGGATCGCCGTGTATGCATCATCCGATGTATAGTAGTTATCCTTGTCGTCCTTGAATGCTTGGCGTAATGGTGATGTCGAGTCAAAGCTTGACACCCCAAACCGAGAGAACCGACGCACCTCCGCGATCCGAGTGACGCCGAGCATATGCAACTTGGTGCTGGTTAGGCGCACGTCGTCAACTTTTTGCATGACGCGAAGCACGTCGTCTGTTTTGAGCGGCACGACGCCACCCAGCGCGATGTAATCGTACCCGATTCGTTGCAATTGCCGTACTGCGTACGCGTAGGAGTTTGGGCTCCACCCCTGAGCAACGCCAACAGGGGTAAAGTGCAACTTAGATGAGCGGGTTCGCTTGTAGAAGTCCCGAGCGAGTTCGAGAGTCAGTTCTTGTCGATGTTTCGTCGGCTTTGGGACGCCATCCTTGCCGAACATCTTGACGTCCCAGCCAGGCTTGTAGTCGAGAATTACGTGGTCAACTGAGATTCCGAAGTCGAAGTTGCATCCCTCATAAAATTCGATGACCTCGTCAACAGTGTAGGGCGGTTTGCTTTCCTTTACGTAGGAAAAGGCACCGCAGTCGCCCATGAATTCGGGCTTCCACCTTGGAATTTCGTTGACACGAAAAAATTCCTGCACACCCTCGCGGAGAAGCCGCAAACGTTGTGACTGTGGGTAGCGACCAGAACTACCTCCCGTACCCTCAACGATTCCCTTGGACACGAGAATACCGTTGTACGGTGGCTTCTCAAAGACTTCGTGGGCGTAGCGATCATCGCGTTGACGAATCCGGTCCGGACTGCGGGTTTCGCGCCCGAAATCGAAACTTGGGTCAACCAGATCTTGGGCGTCTGGCAGAAAATATTTCATGGAGATTGCTGGCACGCTCTAACCTTTTTTCACAATGATGAAGAGACCGCGGAAACGCTTTTGTTCGCAAGATCGCCCACTCTTACGGAGTTTTTGTAGCAGTCGAGTTTGTTTTACGTTGGAGTCAACTTCTAGTTCGGCGTGTATGTACTCAATGACCTGGTCATCGGTCATCGTTTCACCGTGCGTACGCGCAGGTTTCTTCGCATCCTTCATCATCACATCATACCTCTCGCGCAGTTTGCTGTAGCAAATCGGGCCGACTTTGATCCCTCTGACTAGTTTGTGAGCCACGCGTGCGTTGAGACCTTGCAGGCTGCCTGAAACACACGAACGTGCCCGTTCGTCGACTGGAATCACATTATTGATAATGCGACTCGACTTCAGACGAGGACCGTTGGAGATAACGATGAGTTGTTCAGATGACCTCATGACATCCCTGGCAGCCAAGAGATCATCTTCCATCGCCAGGATGTAATCCGGCGATGCTACTACGAGAACCGGCGTATGATTACCAGCCTTCACGATATTGGCGATCGATCTCGGGAATGCTGACGTCGGCAGTTCCTGATCCGAGATCGTTTTCCACCAGGACCTGCCGAAGACGGCTCGCGATTCACCGGGGGCGAGTTTGCGTGCCACTGTGTCGTCGTATCCACCCGCAAATGTCGCAGAGTATGACTTGATCGAAATATCCCACGATACGAGACCATAACCGGCGGAACTCACCCACATGGTTGGGTGTCTTCCGTCCGTGACAAGGGATTCTTCGATCTGCTGCGAGGTCGTCCAGTGCTCACCACCGTACAATGCTCGCGGTGTGCGTTTGTTGTCCGAGACACTTTTGTTAAGGGCTCTCCACCATTGCACAGCCCGCTTTTCTGACGGACCATCGCTGATGTTGCGAAGACAGCGATCTGGCGTAACCGGAACTCGTTTCCGGTCCGTGCAACTCACGATGATGTGGACGGGAGTGGTCACTGCGTTACCGGTCGTGTCCACTCGACGGATGCGAATGCACCGTGGTTATGGATGCTTTCATGGTTGACAGCGTGTACGTGGAACCAGGCTACACGGGGTTCGTCTTGTAGTTTTGCGGCCACATTGCGGACCATGTCCTCGACAAACACGGGATTGTCGTAGGCTTGCATCGTCACGAACCTCTCGTCAGCCCGTTTGAGAAGCGGGTAGACAGGTGCCGAAGCTGAAGCTTCTGCGATGGTAATGAGTTCTTCTATCCAGATCAGCGAGGGTCTGCCTGTCGAGGGGACGCTTTGGCTTCGGACCTGGATTGTCACATGACCGCGCTGGTTGTGTGCTCCGTAGTCGCTGATGGCCTTGCTACAGGGGCAAAGGCTTGTGACCGGCACACGAACTTGGAGGATAAAATCATCTATTTCGACGTTCGACTCACCGATGAATTTACACTCATAGTCCATCAAGGCCGTGGCGCCACTCGCTGGCGCCGTTCGTGGAATGAAGTACGGAAATTCTATGTCGATGTGGGCCGTTTCGGCGTCGAGCCGCTCGCGAAGAGTCTGAAGAATCGTCGGTAGCGTACGCATCGTTACTTCACCGTGGTGCTCGTTGAGCACCTCGATGAATCGGCTCATGTGTGTGCCCTTAAAGTTATGGGGCAGATCGACCGACATCGTGAGCATGGCGACCGTACGTTGCTTCTCGCGCTTCTTGTCGAGAACGACAATCGGGTGGCGAACGCCGCTCACGCCGACGCGGTCCAGTGCGATCTGTCGGTTGTCAGTACGTCCCTGTACGTCTTCCACTGCAATTTCTCCGTTCACTGCGAGAGTTGTCGCTCCAGGTCTTCTAACTGGCGCTCTCCGCGGAGTCGTCGTTTGCCAGCGACTTGTGTATTGTATTCAACTGGATCTTCGACACCTGCCTCCTCGAACCCTTTGAGCCGCAAGATGCACGCGTCGCACTCGCCACATGCTCGTCCTCGGTCGTCGGGGTCGTAGCAGGTCGACGTCAAGTAGTATGGCACGTCGAGCGAGAGGCCGTGGCGGATGATCTGTCCCTTGGTCAAGTGAAGCAGGGGGGTGTGGATGGCCAAGGGAATACCGCCTTCAACACCGGCACGGGTCGCAAGGTTCGCCATGGCCGAGAACGCGTCGATGAACTCGGGACGGCAGTCGGGGTAACCGCTGTAGTCCACCGCGTTGACGCCGATGAAAATATCGGATGCAGACAGAACCTCGGCCCAGCCGAGCGCGACGGAAAGAAAGATCGTGTTGCGCGCTGGGACGTAGGTGACCGGTATGCCCGTTGTCATGGCGTCTTCGGTTCGACCCTTGGGGACCTCGAGGTTGGCGGTCAGCGCGGACCCGCCGAACTTTCGCAGATCAAGGTCAACGACGATATGCTCGACAACGCCGATCTCCGATGCGATGCGGCGCGCGGCTTGAAGTTCAAATTCGTGCCGTTGACCGTATCGGAAGGTCAGCGCGTAGGGCGCACATCCTTCTTCTTTTGCGATCGCCAGCGTCGTCGAGGAATCGAGGCCACCGCTAAGCAGAACTACAGCGGGTTTCGCGTTCGTCATTGGACTTTGCCTTCCATGGCTTGAACGAGTGTTAGGTACCACGCGGCGCGCGATTCTGCGATGCGCGCCTAGAATCGCGCGCCAGGCGCCAGGGGTCCGCGGGCTTCACCGGTGTTCTTCTTCGAGCGTTTCCTAGTGCGGATCCTCTGGGAGGCGGCCCGTGACTTGGTGCAGTGGTCGCCACGCTTCGTTCTTTCGAGCCGCGAGGCGGGCCATTCGGCGGGTAAGCTCGTCGTCGAAGCGGTTCCATGCAGCGAGACATGCTTGGGCGTCCTCGCATCCTCCATGAGGCGGAGGCGCCTGAACATGAGTTGTGAGGATGTCGTAGTGCGAACCGGCAAAAGGGGGCCTCCTGGCCAGGAGTTCGAACAAGACGACACCGACGGCGTAGAGAGCGGTCCGCCGATCGAGGGGTTTTTGCCGCGAGCCTGCTCTGGTGCAATGTACTTGATGGTTCCGATGACGGAGCCGCTGAAGGTCGGTGTCTGCTCGTCGTCGACCACGTTAGCGATACCGAGGTCAAGTAAGCAGTTCTCAGGTTTGACGTCGCGGTGGATGACGCCGACGCTGTGAAGGGCATCGAGCGCTCCGAGGAGCTGGACGGCTCGCTGCCAGGGGAACTCTCGGTCAAGGATGAGATCCCGAAGCGACACACCCCGGAGAAGGGGCATGACAAGGTAGAGCGTCGACCCTGTGCCGAGAGGTACGTCCCCGAAGTCGAGAACGGGTGAGGGTGGTCCATCCGCGCGCCGAGCCGGGCTTCGAGCTCAACGCGACGAATCTGGTTCGACGAGCGCGAGAATTCGGGGTGGATGACCTTGACCGCGGCCGGTCGACGGAAGCCGCAGATCATGCGCGCGGTACACGGTCGCCATGCCACCGACGCCGATGATCTTCTCTAGAAAGTATCGGTTGTCGAGAAGTTGACCGCGGTGGTCGGGGCCAGAAAGCGATCCAGGCGTCTGGCTCACGAGTCCTCCTTGGGGTTGAGCACGGTCCTGCGTGGGAATACGAGCAGGTATACCTTGAAAATCCGGACTATTAGTACGGAAAATAACAAGCTTGCAGCGCCTTATCGCGCTCGATAACACTGCTCACGTGGCCCGCGGGCGAAATCGTGAGTTAACGAAAGCGACTGAGATCGCTCGTTTACTCTCCCGCGGAATCTCGTACACCGCGATTGCCGCACAGGTGGAGCTGTCCCACGCGCAGGTGAAGCGCCGGGTCCACAACCTCCGACTGCTCTTGGCCCAGGAGACGGGCGATGGCGCGTGGGCGAACCCGGATGCAAGAACGCCGGTCGAGGTGGGGCAACGGTATCTTGTGTGGTTGGATAGGCGGACTCCTGAGGACAAAGCGTGATTGATATGGACTGATCGTTGGATGACTTCGGTAGGCAGGAACTGGTGCGATGGTGACTCCGATGGTCGAACGCGGAGTTGATCCTCACCACTAACCCCTAATCGCACATGCTCCAGGCGCGAAATAGAACCAACAATGCGACTTGAGATTCGAGCGAGCGACCTCAAAGACTGGTTTCAATATCGTTGTGAGCGGAAGTTTATATACGCCACTCTCCCACGCGAGATCCGGGACTCGATTCCCGTCGACGAAATCAACGACTCCGGTATTCGCGGCGACGAGGGCATTCATTTTGAGCAAAATGTACTCACTAGACTCATCGAACGAGGAGAGTCAGTCCTCCGGCCCAAGCCACACAGCTATCATGTGTCCCCTGAGCTGACCTCCGCATTCTTGCGCGGCGAGCACCCCGCCCAGTTCATCTACCAAGCCAAACTCGACGAGACTCAGTCGCTACGCGCCGATCTTCATCTGCCCGCGAATGTATCGATTCGTACGGGGCTCCCTGACCTCATTGAGTGGATCGAAGAGGGAGGCGAGCGCCGTCTGCGGGTCATCGATGTTAAGCATACACGACGGCCCACTCAGTATCACCGCGCACAGGTTGCGTTCTACGCGCTCATGCTGCGCGGCGTCTTCAACTCGCTGGGAGAGAGCAATCCACCGCTCCATCGCAAAGCCAATATCTGGTACATCGGCGGCGGTGATCAATTGTGGGAAAATGAGCGTGGCTTGTTCGATCTTCGCAGTTACGAAGAACTGCTTCGCGACTTCTTCCGCCGCCAACTCCCTGGCATGACCTCGAAGACCGTCGAGCGCGGTAGCGATCCAACTTTCTTTCACCTTTACTTTAAGTGCGAGCAATGCCAGTGGTTGCAGCATTGCAGCAAGACCATCGGCGACAATTTGCACCCCGAGGAATGGGACATATCCGCCATCCCAGGGCTCTCGCATCAATCGAAATCCTTCCTTCATCGCAACGGTCTTCGCACGGTCGGCAGCATCGCCCGGGCGTCCCAGCTCGGCGACGGGACGTGGACCCTGCGCACTCGCGGTAAACTGCTCAAGGAGCGAGGCGAGGCCATCCTGTCAAACCAGTGGAGTCGCCTCGCCGAACACCACACGTGGTTGATGCCGCCGAAGATCGACGTGCCGATTTTCTTGGTCGTTGATCGTGACCCCGTAGCGAATCATCTGGTCAGCGTCGGATGTCTTGTCGGTGGCATACGAGCCAAGCCGCCGACCGTTGAGGTCATCACCCAAGCAAACGATGAGTTGCCGGCTCTTAGTCGAGTCTTGACAAGTCTCATCCACTCCCTTCGAGAAATCGACAACCACAATGCCGGCGTCCCTGCCGACGAAGGACTCCGGACTCACATCTTCGTGTACGAACCATCCGAGGCGAACGACCTGCGAGACACGCTCGCCATGCACCTCGACAATAGCGAAGTTCGTACCCAACTGCTCGACCTCGTCCGTCTGTTTCCGCCTGAGGAGGTCCGTGCCCCCGAGCCGGAGTATCGCGGGTCCCACCACCTTCCCGCGAGCGCACTGCGCAGCGTGATGGAGCAGTTGTACGTGCTCCCGGTCACGGTTTCCTACGACCTCGCGCGGGTGAGCCGAGCGCTCGCCGCGGTCACACCTCCACTCGCTAATCCCTACATCCCCGAGCCAGACTTCGCACGGCCGTTCTCAGCCCGCCTCTCCATCGATATCATGCGCCAACTCGCGGACTCGCCCGAACTCGTCAAGGCCACGCGTCGAGATACGGTCGCTCGACTTCAGGCCATGCAGAGCTTGTGTCGCTGGATCCTCGAGGACAACTCCCAGGCCGAGCAAGACTTCCTCCGACTGCGTAAGCCCCCTTTTCGGTTTCAGCAGCAATTTCATCCCCTCGACGCCATCGACCTCGACGTGCTCTTGGCCCAGGAACTGCTACAAAGCCGCGCCGACCGCCTCGCCACCCTCGTCGAGCTCGCCCGCCCAGCGCAAGAGCGCCGCGAGCGTCTTCGCTGCTTCGCCGAACTCGAGCTTCGCAACGCTCACAACAAACACGGCGGCGCGATCCTCGAATTTTTCGTCCCTGCCAAGAGCCGCCAGGCCGAGCTCACCCCCGGGAGCCTGGGGCTGATCCTCACCGACGACGATCCCGACCTACGCATGGACCCCACGCTATGGCGTCAATGCGAAGTCCAGCTTTTGTCGAGTCGCTCTCCGAGCCACGTGCGTGTCAAGGTTTGGAGGCGAGCCTGGACCAGCCCGACCATGCAACGCCTCATGCGGGAGACGCCGAGCAACGGTTGGTTTCTCGATCAAGCACACGTCGACATCAACACCGAGCGCATGGCGGCGCTTCTGCGCTTTCTCAGCAAGGCCGACCAATGAGCGTTCGTGACGAGCTCCGCCGCTTCCTTCGCCACCCTCGAGTGTTCGCGTCCGAGGTCTCGACAGACTCGCGCTGCGACTGGCTCGCTGGACTTGCCTTCGCTCGTGCCGCGATCGCCGCGAGTCCGTCCGAGCACGTGCTACGTGAGGCCCAAGAGCGTGGCTGGCAGGGCATCGCAGACCATCGCGTGGCGTTGATTCTCGGTCCTCCGGGCACGGGCAAGACTTTCGCGTTGTCATGGATGGCCCTCGGCTATCTCGAGGGTCGCCGCCAAGCCGGGCGACCTTGTCGGATCTTCTTGACCGGGTTCACGCGTAATTCTATCAGCAATCTCCTCGAGCACGTGCGCCGACGTGCCGTTCATGCCGAGGGCCCGGTCCGCATGCTGTGGTTGGGCCGCGAGCCCGACCAGTCGCTCCCCGAAGGCGTGGATGTGATTAAACCCGAGGCGCTCGGCGACGCACTCGACTCCAAGTACCTCGTCGTAGGTGCTACGGGCTGGGGCCTGTTTCGCGCCATCCAGCGCGGCAAGCTTGCTATGGCTCAGGGCCCGACGGCACCGATGTTCGATCTCATCTGCATCGACGAAGCCTCCCAGATGGTCGTCAGCCAGGGCCTCCTCAGCAGCGCCGGGCTCGCGCCACAGGGACGCGTTCTCGTCGCCGGTGACGACAACCAGCTCGCGCCCGTCCGCGAGACCCACGAGCGCGAGATCGATGGCCTGCGTCTCGGGTCGAGCTTGTACGGGTTCCTCAAGCACGCCGACATCCCCGAGTTCCCCCTGACGGAGACCTTCCGACTCAACCAACTACTGTCCGAGTACCCCGCGCAGGTGTTCTACGAGGGTCGCTATGAGTCCGTGGTTGACGTCAGGTGCAAACGCCTCGACCTGCGGGACAACTGGGAGCAGGACCTCGAAGACTGGCAGCGCCACGCCCTCGATCCAGAGAACCCCGTCTGTGTCCTGCTCTACAACGGGCCACTGTGTGGAACCTCGAACGACTTCGAGGCCCGCCTCACCGCAACGCTCGTCCAGCTGCTCCATGAGCGAATGAAGCCCCACGACGACGAGTCCGAGCTCTCCGCACAAACATTCTGGACCGAGCGACTCGCGGTTGTGTCCCCGCACCGTGCCCAGAATGCCAACCTACGGACGCTGATCCGCGATCGCGGGCTTGGCGAAGACTGCGTTGTCGAGACCGTCGATCGAATCCAGGGCCGCGAGCGAGACGCCATCATTGCGTCGTACACGGTCTCCGATCCCGAATTCGCCAAGATGGAGGCGAGTTTCATCTTCAGCGCCGAGCGCTTCAACGTCACGATCACCCGTGCACGCACGAAACTTATCTTGCTGATCTCGCGCCAACTCCTGAGCGTGGTCCCTGACGACGATGAACTGTTCGAGCAAGCCCAGATCTTGCGTGATTATGTCTACGAGACCCGCGAGATCGCCAGTTGGCCAGTTCTCGGCCCAGATGGCGCGCCGATCGAGTTGACCGTTCGCGTGCGCCGATTCGACGACGCGGGCGCCCCCGAAGTCTACACCGAGACGCTCGTTCGTACGCCACTGTCCAACGAGACCGAGTTGTCTCCCGCGCTCACCGAATTGCTGAGCACCGTGCGAGAACGGGCGCAGACCAGCAAGTACCAGTCCGTAGCAAGTTTCGAGCTGAGCAAGCAGCTATCGCGCACGAAGCGGGAGGTCCTCGAGGGTCTCCTCGAGCTGTTCAACCTCGGCTTCGTGGTGCTCCGAATTCGCGAGAGCAACCACGGAACATTTTGGACGGCCTCCCCCCGCGACCCCGCCAGGCCTCCAATCGGTTGTGATCTCGAGTCTGTCCAAGCCCACATTGAGGACTATATCGCCGTGCTGCGCCGGGGTTCACGCGCGCCCTACTACGAGACTGTTCGAGACCAATTTTGCTGGATCAATCTCGAAGGAGACGACCACCTCGAGCCGCTCGTCGAAGCGCTTGTCGCCGAAGGCACGCTTGAGTGGGGCCAGACCGACACCGGCCGACGGACGCTGGACTCGAGCTCGTCGCATACCAGTGCGCGTGAGCCCGCCCCTCGCCCTCCCCTGCCTCAGGTCCCCTCGGAGTCGGACTTCGGGATCCTCAACGCGCTCGAGGACATCGAGCAACGCCGGGTCAACTTTGGCGTCTTCGAGTCCTGGACTCGACCGACGACGCTCGCCGGAACAACGCAACTGTCGCTGACGCAGTTGCAGCCGGCGCTCCGCCGCTTGCGTCAAGATGGCTGGCTGATGACTCTCGACGATGGCCGCTTGCGTAGCCGGGCCGCTGAGCTCGCGCGAGAGTTGCGCTACGTCAAGCAACGCTTTCGCGAGGACGACGCCGGGAACCGACCCTTCTTGGTCCGCTCGGCAAAAGTCCGCTTCCTCGACCGCGACAAACCAACCCGCAACCAGTCGCTCCGCCAGACCCTTGACACACTCGAATCCACCCTTCATGCCACCCCGAACGCAGCCAACGTCCTGCGGGCCACGGCTCGAATGCTGTGTGCGCAGTGGTCGGTCGACGATCCGCTTCTCGCGGGCTTCCAGGCGCGGGGTCTGCTCGAGCTGCTCCCCGCCTGGTTTGGTCACGGAGACACTCGCGCGTTCGTACTCACCGCCGACACCGGCTCGGGCAAAACCGAAGCCGCCGGCCTACCGCTGATCATCGCGTCGGCGATCGACAAGCTCGCGGGAGTGACGGGGACCCACGCCGTGCTCGTTTACCCGCGGATTCGCCTCGCCAACAACCAGGCCCAGAGGCTCGCTGGCTACCTTGCGGCCCTCGCCCAGCAAGACGGAATGCCGACACTGACGCTCGGCGTGCAAAACAGCGAGGTTCCCAGCAACTTCGGTGACAACGCCAAACACACCTGGGAACGCGTCGGCTCGAGCTACACGTTTCCTTTGTTTCCCTGTCCCCGCGACGCCTGCGGCGGGAGCCTGCTGCTCACGCCAACCCCAGAACCCGACCAGCCCGACCGCTTGTGGTGTCGCAACTGCGCCTGGTCCTACACCGGCTGGATTGGCAGCAAGCGCGGGTTGGGCAAGGCCGACACGAACCTGTTCATCATGACCACAGAATCCTTGCACAGCTGGCTCCACAGCCACTGGCGAGGACGCCTGTTCGGTGATGCCAAGAATGTCCCGCCGCCCCGCGCCTTACTCGCCGACGAGATCCACCTATACTCCCACATCCATGGCGCCCAGGTTGGCTATGCCTTGCGTCGGCTGCTCGCGCGCCTGCGCATCAACAGTCGCAACCGACGCGACCGCCCGCTAGCTATCGGCATGAGCGCTACGCTCGGCGAGGCGAGCCGCGTCTGGAGCGAGCTGTGTGGCTATGGGGCAATCACCGAAATTTCCCCGACCGCCGACGAGCGGGAACCCAACCCGCGCTCGCGGGAGTACTTTTACTTCGTACAGCCCGAGGTCGAGTCGCGTGGCAAGGACGTCGCAGGTGCTTCGACCACAATCCAATCACTGATGTGTCTCGCCCACGGCATGCGGCGCCGTGGCGGCAAGCGTGGCGGATACCGCGGTCTCGTGTTTCTCGACTCGATCGACAAGGTCAAGCGCCTCCACGGCGACTACCTCGACGCAGAGCGCAACCAGCGTCTTGCCCGACTGAGGACGCAAGCCTATGGAACGGTAGTCCCCGAGTCCACACCACGTCGTGAGTGTTGCCGCCACCCGCTTACATGCAGCCGCTTCGTCGATGGCGAGTGTTGGTTCTTCGCCGCCTGCGATCCCCACCAAGAAACGGCGAGTGGCGCATACGAGGTCGGTCAGTCGCTGTCCGTGTCCCCGAGTCCGATCTTCTCTGGAACTCGAGGCCGCGTCGACGACATCATCCGCAACAGTGACATTGTCTATTCCACCTCGTCGCTCGAGGTTGGCTTCGACGATCCGGACATGAGCCTGGTCTACCAGCACTACGCCCCCCTCAACGCCGCCAGCTTTGTCCAGCGGAAAGGTCGAGGGGGCCGCGGCGCGGACGATCGCCCCGTGACCGGCGTAACCCTGTCGGCCTATAGCCCTCGCGATGCATGGTCCTTCCACCGCCCAGAACGCATGCTCGAGGCGGTGAACTTCTCCGTGCCGTTGAACATGGGCAACTTCTTCGTTCGCCGTGGTCAGCTCATCGCCACGCTGCTGGATGCTGCCGCTCGCGCGCACTACTACCGCAGCGATCCCTCGCCCGAGTTTCCCGCTCATGTATTCGAGAGCGCGATGACAATGATCCTCGACATCTTCGGCGAGCGAGTGCTCGCCGACATGGATATCGCCAACCTCGAGGCGCTGTGGGCACGGATCAGGCCCGCGATTAGCGAACCGGCGCGCCGCGGCCTCGCCGACTGGGTTGGACAGATTCCAGAAGTACCGACCCGCCTGTTCGAGACCATCAACTTGCCCGCGGTCGAGGTTTGCTTCGACGACGACGACAGGCGCGAGTGCAACAAGGACGAAGACATCTCCCTAGCGCTCTCGACCTGCGCTCCGGGCACGGCCACCCGTCGTTACGGGCTGCGGATCGCACACTGGGTCCGGCCCCTCGCTGGCCTCGCCCCTTGGGCAGCGGTTGACCACGGGCGTGATCACGACAGCTTCGAACCCGTCGTCGGTGGCTTGGAGGCCCTCCGCGGCGAACTCCCCCGCTACTTGCACACCGAGATTGGAGACCACGTCATGCCGAGGGTCATCCGTCCTCGGCAACTGCGACTCGAGACGCTCGGGCGCTTCCACGGAGCGCTCTGGACCCCCTACGTTGGTTACGATCGGGACCACAACGAACTCGTCAACGCCAATACAGGCGCAGGTACGCTCGCAGGCATCAACCCTAAAAGTCAGGGCAATCTCAACGGTTTCATCGTCTGCGACGCTCGCCGCGAGCGCGGCCATCCCCACGCCGTCCCCGCGCTCGAGCCACTGACAACGGGGCTCTACGCCTATCGAGGCACGGGTGCCAAACAACACGGTACGGGGCTCAGGCTGTCGCGGATCTACTGGGGCGCGGAGGCGCGCATCATCATCGACGTCAACGAGTACAAGCGCGACGAGTTCGTTCGCACGCAGACCTTCGTCAACGATCAAGAATATGCGGAGTACAGCCGTCGTGGGGGCCACAAGCCAGCGGTGCAACTCTACGGCTACCAAGTCGACACGGAGGGGATCCGGCTTCGCCTCGACAGCAACTGTCTCAACGAATTCGTCAAGCACGATTTTCGAAACATCGAAAACACCCCCGAGGAACATTGGCTGCGAAGTCAGTACTTTCGCTTTCTTGTGCTCAGCGGAGCCCCTCGGGCCGGAATAAACCGCTTCCAAGCCCGCGAACTCGCTGACATACTAGCGACCGCGCGCGCGTTCGAGAACACCAACGAGCACCTCAAGCGGGTGCTACGGCGCTGGGATAGCGATCGTTTTCAACAACTCCTGCACGATACCTACGATGGGTATCTCTCCCTGCATCCGCTGCTAACCCCACAACGTATAGAACGGATTGCGGACGAAATCGCCAAACCTCACCTCGTCGACATTCAGCAATTCCTAAGTGACGCGATCAACCGCAGTCGCGATGACGCTGACTTTGCCCAATACGTGCGCTCCCTCGCAGTTCACGGTTTGGCGATCCGTATGCAACAATTGTTCGTGATCCATGGTCAAGGCGACGCTCGCAAGATTCTCTTCCATACAAAACTGCCCGTCCAATTCGGCGCAGACGCAGACGATGTCATTGTCGTTTGTGAAGACGGCGAGCACGGAGACGGCACGACCCGCACATTCCTCGAGACTCTCGATCGAGCGTTCACCGAGTTACGCTCGGGGATGCTGTCCGAGTGTCCCAATGCCCGCGAGGATGAGGTTCTCGATCACATCCTCGGTGACCGCGCGTTCTCGCAGACATGGTCGAGCGTGGATCCGACCTCGGAGGCGCGCGTCCGCGATCTCGCGGATGCCTTGGGCCTCGATCCGAATAACGACGCCACGATCACACAATCGGCGCTCCGAGTACTGTGCGACAGCGAAGAAATAGGTGACAAGCGATTCAGCTACCTCGACTTGCAGCGTGAGGTCCGAGCGGTGAGCGAGGGCCTGAGCGGCGAAATGAACCGACCGCCCACGGCCTGGGAACTGATCGGACGAGTCGTTGCGCTCGCCCGCGCCCGCGACGCGGGCGTCACGCAGTGGACGCAACTGCGCGACTGCTATCTCGGGCTCGAGAACGTAACCCGGGAGGGCTCACTCGAGGCAGACGCCCGGCTCGGCGATCAAGCCTACCGGCTTAGCGCACGACTGTGCGTCGACGGCTGCCAAGCCTGCATTCACACCGGCTCAGCACTGTTCGCCCCACAGATGCTGGACGCTACCGTCAGTCGAAAGCTGCTCGTCCGATTGTCCGCGTTCCTCGGTTGGCGCTGATCCATCATCGGCCCCGACTGATACTTACACGGACTGCGAACGCTCCGGCCGCGTCTTTCTTGTGCAGCCAGTCCAACGTCGGTAGATCGAGGTCGAGCAAGGTCGCCACGCCGTTGGCGACCTTGAGCAAGAACTCGTCGATGCGGGAGTCGGGCTTCGAGAGCTCACCGAGGGCCTCATCGCGTTGTTCGATACAGGTGGTGAGGGTGGTCAAGGCCTCGACGCTCGCAGGAAACTGCTCGCCCAGATTCAGCCCCAAACGCGCGATGTTGCGCATGCGCGCGCCAAGTTCGACCTCGGCATTCATGGCCTCGAGCGCCTTGCCAAGTTGGGCTAGCGTCGTGAATTCGGCCTCGACCCGGCGCTCCCATCCACGCTGCAGCGGGGTGCTCACGTCGTCGACGAGTTCTCGAACTCGACGAAGTTGGCGCCGCGAGTTTTCGAGAGTCTCGGTCGTAACCTCGCCGGTCAGAGCCCGACCGTACGAGCTGAGTTCGCCGAGTTTGCGACGCAGATCGGCCTTGCTGTGCTCGTCGATATGGCTGGCGACCGCGCCCGCGATGCGGACCAGGTCCTCGAGTTGCTGGATGGCAACGCCGTGGGTCTCGAGCGCGACCGATGCAGTGCTCAGAGCCGTCCCGTATTCGCGCCGTCGCACCGCGGCCGCGAGTTGGCCGTCTTGTATGACCCCCTGCAGCCGTCGCAATGGAGACTTCGCTTGGCTCATCCTTCGCTCCCTTGCGTACCCAGCGCTCGAGTCAACTGGTCTACGGCCAACCCGATCCGCTTTCCCGCAGCCGCGAGCGCTGCGCCTGCGTCTCTGGCCTCGCCCGGTGACTCTTCGAGTAACGTGTCGACGTAGGTCCACAGCTGCTCGAGGACCAGCTTGACCTTGCCAACTTGCTCCGCCATCAGTGCCAAG
Organism: Myxococcales bacterium; assembly: GCA_020633295.1. Classification (GTDB taxonomy): domain Bacteria; phylum Myxococcota_A; class Polyangia; order Nannocystales; family Nannocystaceae; genus JACKDW01. The sequence continues at coordinate 70,280 of JACKDW010000005.1, forward strand.
TCGTCGAAGGGGACTTCGAGGATCCAGTCGATCCGACTGATGGAACTCGCGCGTTCGAGCTCTTCGCGCCGCTCGATATCAGTCTCAGCAAGGAAGTCGTCGAGGCGTCGTAAGCGGCTGGCCTCGTCGTTCGTGAACAGTTCCCTGGCTCTGAGCGTATGGCGAATTCGAAACCACTCATCGATTCGATGCGCGGACACTCGCCGATCTCGTATGCGAAGCTGCTCGATGGTCTGATCGACGTCGGAAAGGTACTGGGGGAGGCTGGTGCGATCGCAGGCTGTCTCGATCAACTCAACCTGGGTCTTTACGCGACCGAACTCATGGCGCGCGAGTTTCGGCATAACGTTGTAGACAGTACGGCCTACGTCTGCGATCGCGCTCCACTCGCCGAGTTGCTGCGGCAAGTCGGGCTTGATCGGAGGCTGGTCCGGATCGAGACGTTCGGCAAAGGCCACAAGCGCGCTGGCGATACTCCCCGCGTCGACGATTCCCTTGTCTCCGTTTTCGGGCTTCAACGTTAGCTGAACCCACGATCGCACGAACTGGCGAAATCTACCGAGATAGCTACCAACACGGCGCACGACCTCTTGCCAACCCGAGGTGTGCTCCGCGGCGCTGAGCGGCGTCCCCTCGTCGTCAGTCAAGAGTTTCTCCCAGCGTACCGCCAGCGGGGTTGACTTGGGAATCCGACCTTGCAACCAGGCTCGGGCGAGCAAAGCCTGGGCCGCGGTACCTGCCGGATTCCAGATCTCGCCCTTGGGAGTATTCAAGCTCTTGGCCCCGACATGCCCAAGCACCAACTTGTGGAACCTGCGCAAGAATCGAGCCACACGCCGGCGGTGAAACTCGACCTCGTCTCCCGTTTGGGTCCGCAAGGCCAACCATCCATCGAGGCCTTCCCGAACCCACTCGCAGCGGGGCACGACGAAGTGTCGGACGCTCGCTCGACGCGTCCCCTCGAGCATGACCGTAGAGTCTGTGAACAGTTTGCCCTGAAGCCAGTGGGGCACGCCAAGGCTGCGCCAGGGCAAGGTATCGAGGATCTCCACGAGCAGCTGAGACCACTTTTTTTCGTCGCGAACCTTTCCCCCTGCGAACCAGCCCTTGAGTTCCAGGCGGAGCTTGTCCATCTGCGGGCGACTGACCTTCGCCGCCGGTTTTGTCGACGTCTTCGCGCGGGATATTGCCTCCGATGAAGACCTGGAACTCGACACCCTGCGACTGGGCGGTCTGGCTTCCGTGTCGACAAACGGTCCCGGCTCGGACACTTCGGACGCGTGCTCAGGATTCGGAGCTTTCGCCTCCCGATTGCTCGACGTGCGTTCAGCGATCTCCCGCTCGTCGCCTGGCCAGGGCAGATCGAACGCTTCGTATGCTTCCCTCGGAAGGTCCGCATATTTCAGCCGCCCCTCGGAATCTAGCGCCGTCTCCGCGGCAGGATTCACCGAGGACCACCAGAGGATGAACCGCCGCATGCGCTCTTGGTCGGCTGGCTCAGAGAGCAGCATCTTGGGAATCCGCTCGATGGGCCCGAGTAGATGGCGCTCCTCCTCGGCGAGGTTGGCCCCCTCGAGGTTGACTGGGGGATATTCGCCCACCTCGAGACGTTCGGGATGGAGTAATAGCGGAGACAGCACGTTTTGAACCAGACCCCGGGGGGTCCTCAGGCTCATCGTTCCGTTCGGATCCTTGAGCGTCTCATAGATGCGGTCGATCGCTCGTGGCGAGAGCGGGAAAAAGCCGACGCCGTTTTCGTCGTGACCAAAGCCGCGGTGGCAAGGCCCACGGTGCGGACACGTTACGCACGCGTTAGTCAATTCATCGTGGCCGCTCTGCTCCCACTCCTCGATGGCCACGACACCCGCGCGAACGGCTCGCAGGTACTGACTCACGAATCGCTGGCGCCCCCTCGGCTCGGACAGCGAGAGGCTGATTCGACCCTGATCCGAAGTTGCATCGCCGAGGTACACGTGCAACGAGACCCGCTCCCGCAGGTTTCCATAGCCGCGCATCGACTGGTTGTAGAAGTCTGTCGTGATCCCGACGACGCTGAGCAGATCGCACAGTTCGCCGTCGTCACCCTCGGTCTCGCTCTTGGCGATGAGCACATCGAGCAGTTGCTTATCGACGCCCTGGAAACTGGTGATGTCCTCGAGCAGCAAGACGAGACGCCGGCCGTCTCGCGCGAGTTGTCGACGCAACTCACGGAACGCCCGCACCAGACCATCACGGCCGATCCCGACGAGGTCCTGCACGACCGCGCCGAAGCGAACGTTCAGTGCCTCCTGCAGACGAACGAGCATGGGCGCCGCCTCGTTGACAGCCACCTCGTCGACGGAGCCGCCCGCGGCCTTTTCGAGGAGCGCGCCGAGCTTCACGGCCTCACGCTCGAATTTTCGTCGCGCGCGCAGTGCCTTGGCGCCGACGGTGCGGTCGCGCACCCCGCGGAGGAGGACCGCAAGTTCGTTGACGTCCTGGAGGCTGAACGACTCGACGCGTGAGTTTCGGTCCGCGCCCCCCGACAGCGTCTCGAGAATACGGCGTGGCGCGGACCAGCGCTCGAGGACCTGGTGGTGACCGATGAGCCGGCCGAGCTGATTCGTCTCGGCCCACTCGGCGTGTCGAGGAGCTTCGCCTACGAAGTAGTCGGATCCGAGGCTGTTGGCCAGCTTGCTGTGGAAGTCTCGCGCCCGACCTTGCAGCGTGGTGTCCTGCGCCTGACCGAGCCCGGCGAACAGGTGGCGGTAGTCCTTGGGCAGCCGCTCTTTCATATGACGCAAGGCGCCCTCGAGGCTACCATTGCTGCGCGGGACCATAAGCACCAGGTCGTCCGGGCGCCGCTCTTCCCAACGAAACCGGAGCCAGCGGATCAAGTGCGATTTACCCGACCCTGGCTCGCCCTGGACCACACAAAATAGGTGGCGGTGATCGGTGTTCGTAAGCGCGTCGAGGAGCCCTGTCTCGCTGCGCTCCCCGAGCAAGCCAGCGAGCATGCCCTCGACATCAAAATCGCGGATTGGCGAGTGCACGGCCATGAACACCGCGCGTGAACTCTCCAGCGCCTCTGTGCGAAGGATCGCCGCGGAGTCCTCGGCCCGCCAACACGCATAGTTACGAAAGCTCATCGGCGACCCCCACAAATGACTACGCCGACGAACGATCGCAGGGGAGACCCTGGGTCGTGGTCCAGGATCAACGCGTCCTTGGCGTCGGCTCGCGCGCGCAACTCGATGACCCCCTCGTCGTGAAGGTCACGCAGGGCCTCACTGAGGACGTTGCTCAAGCTCCCCTCCCGCTGACGCCAGTCGTGGACTGCCGCGATGCGATCCGCGAGTTGCTTGTGAACCGATCCGCCGTCGAGGTAGGGCATACGACGACCGAGCTCGTTCACAAACTTGGTCGCAGGGATTTCGACATCGATCCCCAGCGAGGCCGCGATCGCGGGCAACTCCCGAGCGATGCGCTCGGCAGGCTGGGGGAACAGGTAGGGTAGCGCGCTGGCTTCAAACGCGAGCCCAAGAGCGACGAGCCACGCGCGCCAGGCGGGGGCCTTCTCCTTGTTAAACCGACGCAGGTCGCTGTCCTCACCGTGAACGAGGACGCGGTTGATGAAGTTCGCTATCTCAGCCGCTTTCTGCTCCGCCAACCAATCCGAGTTGCCCTTGCGCGCGGTCTCGACGATCACACAAGCGTAGGCCTGAAATACGACTGCGTCTGCGTCGTTGAGCGGCTCGCACAAGCGATAGTGGGCGAGGTCTGCGAAGCCCTGCATCGTCGCCGGGACGTCCTCGACAAGAAGCACGAGCTCGTCCCCGTCATCATCGACCAACCCGAGGCTGCGCGCCGAACCGACCGTCTGGGCAACCTGCGACAGACTCTTATCGCTGTCGCGAAACGAGGCCGGCATCATCCACGTGTCGACGTCGCCACGCGACGCTCGTCCTCCCAAGGCCTGAAGAAGGCGCAGCAGCGACCACACACGCTCGGGACGACCCTGGGTATCCGACAGGAGACTCATGAATGCTCGCCCGGATGATAGATGAGATCGTCTAACAAGATCGGCGCGTGGGCCGACGCGACCGAGCTAAGCCTCTTGCCCTGGATCGGCAGGTCACGGGGTGCGACGAACAGTAGGCCAGCGTCCGCACTCTCTAGAACATGGTCGCGGCTTCGCTCGTAGACCAGCGCCCGCTCCCCATCCCCTGGATTCGAATCGAAGAATACCACCGTCGATACGGGCGCGGCTCGCCAGATCTCCAGGCCGGCTACTCGATCAGTCAACAGGTGCCGGTGCTCGAGGACCAGCCCGGGGTGGCCGGCGTGGTTAGCTAGCGCGTGCGCCGCATCATCCGCTCGCCCGTTGGGGACGATGAACTGAACGAAACCCGTCGCGGCTAGCGCCCGAACCAAGGCATCGAGATCTCTATATTCAGGATCTCGAGTGAACGCGACGCGCGGGCCTACAAAGCCCACGTTGCGATCCGTTGGCTGCGACCAGATCGACCTCCCCCCCTGGTGAAGCAAGCGCTCAGGCGGCGCTTGTCGTTGGAGACGGCAGCACAGGCAACGCCCACACGGCTCGTGAATCTCGACGGAGTCCTCGACCTGCTCGAACAAGGCGAGCATCAGGCAACTTGTGTCGATGAAAGGATCGACAAAAGCGTCATCATCCTCGAATTCGGCATCATCGTCGTCGAGTTCGAGCTTGGCCCCCAGCGTCTCGGTGACGCGCACGAGTTGCAACAGTTGCCCAACCTGCCGCGCCGCCGCCTTGATCTCGCCATCTCGAGTAGCGAGGTAGGACTCGAGGCGCGCGCCCGCGTCGTCGCCGAGCAAGCCCGGATCGCAAACTCGCACCGTCCAGCGATCGTGTTGGTCGTCGATACCGAGCACCTCCACGGCACCATAGCGCTGTAACTGCACGAGGAGCGCCTTGTTCCATCGTCGGTGGTGCTGCCCCGTGTTCGGGCCGATGCGCTCGACCTCGGCATCAAGACTCAGCTCGAGGGCTTGCGTCGAGATCGGCCCGTCGCGCCGAGCTTGCTTCAGGAGTGCAGTCCACCGCTCAATAGCCTTTGCTGCCGTCAATACCTGACCCGTCGCCATCCTGATTGCTTCGCGCTCGTCGCGCCGCGTAGACAGCACGACCGCGAGGGCTTGGTGACCATCACGTCCAGCACGACCGATCTCCTGATAGAGACGAGCAGCGTTCTCGGGCAGACATGCATGAACGATAGCGCGAACGTCCGCCTTGTCGATGCCCATCCCAAACGCGGAGGTGGCAACAACGAGATCGATGGAACCCGCCTGCCATCGCGAAATTATCGAACGGCGGTCGCGTGCCCCGGTGGCGCCGGTGAAGCACGCGAGGCGCCCGTAGCCCCGGCGGCACATCTGCGTGTGAATCCGCTGCGCATCCTCGACCCGGGTCGTGTACACGACGAGCGGTCGCGGGAGCAGATCGAGCAAGTCGATGACCACGCGATCGCGCTGTCGAGCATCGTCGAAATGGTACATGCATAGATCGATCTCGGTTCGCGGAACCTGGGCCGCAATCTCTCGCAATTCGCCCTGCCCCGAGTACTGTTGGCGAAGCAAGCGCTTCGCCTCTCGGTCTACGGTCGCCGAGAGCAAGATCGTCCGCAGCGCCGGGTTGTCCACTCGCAACTGGCGCACGAGACCCGGAAGGCGCTGAAAGTCCGGGCGAAAGCTTCGACCCCAGTTATGGATGATATGTGCCTCGTCGACAAACACCGCAGCGAGGCGTCCACGTTCGGCGTGGGGACGCTCGCTCGTAGACTTGGCCATGCGCTGCAACTCGGCTCGAGCCGAGCCGAGAACGGACTCTGGCGCCGCCAACACGATTGGGACCTCACCACGACGCATCTGCATGAAAAGCTGCTCGCGGTCCGCGAGCGACAGGTCCGAGGTCAAGGCTCGACTGCCTTCGAGGCCCGGGATACGCGCGAGCGCGTGCTCGTGCGCGAGCGCGAGCGCGACTGTGGGCACGATAACCAGCACACACACGCGCTCCGTCCCCCCAGCGAGCTCGTTCCACCAGCGAACACCGAGCTGAAACAGCAGGCTCTTTCCGCTCCCCGTTGGCATGGTCACGAGCATGCTCTGCCCCTCCGGCATCGTGCACAACGCCCGGACGGCAGACTTCTGCGTCGTCGTTCGATATCGTCTGTGGGTTGAGCAGCGCAGCAGCACGCCATCGGGAGGCTCTTCGATCGCTACACGGCGAGGACAAGGATCGATCGTCACGCTCTCATCAAGCTGGCGCGCGAGGCCCGGCGGCATGTCGACAGCCTCAGCGAGTTCCATCGCGTGCCACGAGGTTGCTTCTCGGATCGTGCTCGACCGCAGACCGAAGCGAGCCGCCGACTTCGGGTCGATCGGTCCGAGCAATTCGTTCGCAAGGATGAGACTGCCTCCGTGCAAGCGGATGAGTTCTCGCAGCCAGACAAAACGATCTGAGCCCTCACTGGCCGCGAGCCTAGCCCAAGCGCGAGCGATACTCGAACTTCGCCACTGCTCGGCAAGATCGCGCTCCCTCGCTCGCGCCTGCGAAACGGCATCGACGAGGGCCGACAACGACTTGAATTTCGACCAATCGTTGCTCATTTCGGACTCCAGCGTCAGCATCCGATGATCAGCGCGACCCCCTCGACTTCAATCTCCGCTCGTCGGACACTCTCGAGTAGCTTGTTACGCAGGTGCAGGCTCCGTTCGGCGGTGGCTTTCTCGTTCGTAGTTCCCCGACGGATCTGGCTGCGTAGGTAGCCCATCTCCGTGCTCATACGTTCTGCGAGATCGCGCCCCGCTTCGTCGCGTAGGCTTTCGAGCCTGCGATTGAGTTCGTCACAGCCCGCGTCGACTCCAGCCTGGACGGCAGCCCACAACCGCCCGGATGACATCGCGCCGAGTAGATCCTCTACATCACACTCCCGATCGGGAATGTCCCGTCCGCTGTTGAACTACGAGCGACGGCGAGATGTCCTTACGCGCTCTTTCGCGCTTCGTCAACATCAGCGCCGAGGCTCGTGTCGCGGGCTCGTAGCGCGGCGACGAGTCGTGGCATCGAGCGATACCCCTTGAGCCTGTGAAAGCCCTTCTCGGCCTCGAGGAGCGAGGCCCCCGCCCAGCGCACGACCATCGCGCCATTGCGCCACCTCGTCACTCGCTTGGAGACTCGGCGGATCGTCTTGTTGAGGTTCTCGATCGGGTTCGTCGTCGACAGGCTGCGCTCGAGGGTCTTGTCGAGCTCGAACGCTTTGACCGTCAGCAGCTCGTCGAAGCCCTCCATCAGTGACGCGGCCGCGCCGGGGTGCTCCGTCTCGAGGCGTCGGTGCAGCGTCGTGAGCTGGCGCTGCGCGAGCTTGAACGAGCGCGTCGAGAAGGTCGTCGTCAGCACCTTGCCCACGCTCGCCTTCGTGCCCTCCGGGAGGTGATCGAGGACGTTGCGGCGCTTGTGCACCTGGCAGCGCTGGATGACCGCGCGCTTGTCGAACACGTCGAGGACCGCACGCCGCAGCGCCTTGCTGCCATCGATGACAAAGAGCGTGCTCTTGTCGTTATCCAGCCCGCGCTCGACCAGGTCTTGCAGTAGTGCCTTGCAGACCCCGCGGTTCTCCGTCGCGCCTTCTCGGAGCCCCAGGACGTGCTTGGAGCCCTGCTCGTCGATCCCCAAGGCGACGAGCAGCACGTGGTCGCCGACGTGGATCCCGTCGAGCATGACGGCCGCGATCGTCAGCGGTCGGAGATCTCGTTTGAGGATCTTGTGGACCGTCTTCGAGGTCTCGCGGATGAACTTGCGGCTCACGGTGCTCTTGCTCGTCGAGCGCTGCTTGACCGTCTCCGGCACAGGCTCGAGCGAACGCTCGTAGCGACGTGTCGCCACGCCGATGAGCATCTGCTCGAGCACTCGCTGACGGAGTGGGTCCTCGGCCGCGAACGCTTGCCAGGTCGGCAACGCGACCTCTCCGTTCGCGTCGCGCACACGAGGCCGACGAACGCCCACCTTGCGCCCTCCGAGCACGAGGCTCGACGTACAGCTCCCTGCGCGGCTCGGTCCTTGGGCTCCTCGATCGCGGTCGTACGCGCGACCACACAGCCGCGTACGGTCCTCCTCGAGCATCTTCTTGAGCGCCTCCATCCCGACCGTGACGACGAACTCCATGAGAGTTCCCCGCACTACGTCGGCGAGTGGGGTCAGCAGCTGAAGAGCTGCGCTTCGGTCTTCTCCTTGGTCCTTGCTGATGGCATCCTTGCCCATGGCGGTCTCCTTCTGTTTTGCACCCCGATCATCCGATCGGGGAGATGGAGCCGCCGCTCCTTTTTCAACAATCTATGGGGCAGTCCCCTCCCGATCACCATCGTGCTTCCTGAAGATGCGCAGCAATTCTCCCTTGAGTTGATGGTTCTCGACGAGTTCGGGTTCATCGTCAATCCCGATCCGGACACAGACCGAGTCCGTTGCTGGCCACAAGACGTTGTAGGCCTTGGTCCGGAGCCCTGCCGGAATCCCATCTTCCCATCCGTGCTCCGCGAGCCGGCTCGTCCCAACGACGACCACGAACGACTGGTTGCGACGCTGGTGCCCCAGATCGCGATAAAGCAGCGTCGCCCGGCCGACACGGCTCGAACGCAGAGCCGCGAGCGCCGAGTCGATCAGTTTGTGGCCCGGGGCGAAATATTGCAGCGACTCGTTACGAAGGGCGATCGTGCGATCGAATGTGCCGTATGGCGTGCTCCCCTGCTCACCCAAGCTCGGGAGCGTTTCGCCGTTGAGACTGTCGACAGTCCACTTAAAGCTGAGCTTACCGCGATCGCGCCGCGCATGGACGCCGAGAGTCCCGAGCCAGTGCCTAACGTCGCGCTCCTCGTCCTGCGCCGCTGACTCGGCGAACAATTCAGCGAGTTCACGCGCCTGCTCCAACTGTTGCTTCGACAAATCCAGCGATAGTTCAAAGTCCTCGTCGACGTCCGAAAGCGTGCTCTCGACTTCGGTATGCATCTGCTGCGCGAGTTCGTTGAGGTCCGCTCCGCGTCCAATAGCCTCCTGCAGCCGTGTCTGGCATGGAGGCAACATGAACTCGAGACCACCGACCGAGCGCGTGAATACATGAAACACCGAGTCGTGGATCGACTGGAGCGCACGCTCCACCCGACTGGGGCCGCGGACGACTACTGATTTCACACGCCTCTGCGACACTCGGCCGATACGGTCGAGGCGACCGATCCGTTGCTCGACACGACCGACAGAGAGCGGCGTATCCAAGTGCACAAGGCACTCGGCAATCTGGAAGTTGCGCCCCTCACCACCGAGTTCATCGCTGACCAGCAGCCAACACCGGCGATCATTTTGGAACCGCAGGGCGGCCGCCTCAAGCCGGTCATCATCGATCCCGTGGTGAAAGGCCTCCACCTCGCTCGGAAACTTGGCGCCCATCAACTCGGTGAATTCGTCGACACTCGCCCGATCTTCGGCGAACACCAGAACCTTTCCACCCGTGACCTCAGCGCGGAAGTCCTCGAGCCAGGACGCGACCTGGCGATGCCGAGCACATCCCTCCGAGCTCGCCTCGAGCCACTCGATAGCGAGGCCGCGAGCTTGTTCGAGCCACGCGCGCTCCCGGGGCATCTCGGGCGCGTGTGCGGCGATCTCGTACTCGAGACGCTCTTGCTCAGCCGGCCCAGGACTCGACTGCAACGCGCGAGCGTAGGCTAGTCCACCGTTGCCCATACCCTCACGAAGAGTATCGATGCGTACATTGATGAAATCCAGAAAGTATCTCGGTGTCGAGCAAAACCGACGCCAGTAAAGCGTCCTCAGAAACACCTGGGCGAGTGTCGGTGTTTCGCCTGCGTGCAGCGCATCAAGGTGATCTTCGAGCAAAATCTCGGGCGCCGATGCTTCGTAGTCGAGGTACTCAATTTCCCGGCGATTGAAGTTTGTGCCGAGTATGTCGAGCGTACGCCGACGCGTACGAATAATGCGATGGTCAATCCGGTAGTGCTCTTGAATATAGGCCACGAGTTCATCCAGGGCCACAACCTCGCCGTCATCTGCACGCTCAAGCATTCGTGCGATTTCAGGCTCACCCGGAAGTACATCTTTCCAGTCTCCGATGATGAACTCGATGGACTCACGATCCGGCTCGTCATCTTCGGACTCCGCCCGGGCCGCGCCCAAGATATCGACAGTCGACGCCAAAACTCCCCAAATCTCGCGTCGCTGCTCGAGCTTCTCGGCCAGCGATTTACCGTCATCGGGTTCATAGGATCCGGGGGCGACGAGCGCGAGGAGACCCGATAGTCCGCTGAGTTGGCGCTTAGATGGCGTAGCGGACAGAGCCAAGAACCCCTCGCTGTTGACCGAAAGGCGTCGCATCGTTTGATACAACTCGTGCTCCGGCGGAAACTGGTGAGCCTCATCGAGGATCACCAGATCCCAGGTCCGCTCCGTGAGCGCATCTCGAAACGACACATCCTCAACCATCGCCGTCGTCGAGACGATGAGCAGCGCGGCGTTCGCGCGCCGATTTCGCTCCCGCGTCGAGATCTCCGTGGTGTCCCCCCCGGGAACGTGAACGAATGCTCGGCCACCGAAACGCAGGTAGAGTTCGCGCAGCCACTGCCGACTCATGCTCCCAGGTGCGACAACCAGCACCCGCAACTCGGGGTCGGCCGAAAGCAAGGCTTGAATCACAAGCCCCGCCTCAATTGTTTTACCAAGTCCGACTTCATCAGCGAGGATGAAGCGCGGCGAACGATCTTCCAGGATTCGACGAGCGGCGTAGAGTTGATGAGCGAGCGGTCGGATCCGTGCCCCACGGAAGGTAGGGAGACCTTCCGATGCCTCGTACCACTGCGTGCGCATCAATGTGAGGTTCAAGCGTGCATAAAAGTCGTGTGGGCGATCCCACTGCAAGTTCTCGAAGAAGGTGACGGGATGATTGGCAGACGGCGATCGTGGCGAGATGATCGATTCGGGAAGCGTCTGGATCTCGTCACCGTTGCTCACCACGCAATAGCGCAGGCTCTCGGATCCCGTGCCCTCGACCGCACGAATGATGAGTTTGTCGCTAGATGAAGCAACGGTGACGCGTTGACCCTCATAAATCGGGAATCGATCGAGAATGTGTACCTGAACCTGCCGCTCTTCGGCACGGTTGAGCAGTTTGACCCTCACAATTCCATTGTCTGGCCCAGAAAGCACCCGCATCGGTCCCAACGATGAGTTGTGTCGAAGTCGAACGAGTGCCCCAGTTTCCATTAAGTTGAATAATCACTCACACGGGAGCCCCGTGCAAGTGCTTGCCTACAACTACTGTGCACCCTCTCCAAATGCATACCACCAATGGCGTCAGGAAGTCCTCTCTGTGTGACGCATCGAATTGAGAGCGAGACTTCCTCCGTCGCGTTTCGCGAATTCTCGTCGCTAGCGTCCAGTTCGTGATCTTGGGCGGTAGCAGGAGGCTCAGCACGGCCCGAGGACATCGATCGTGAATGCTATCCACCGGGCTCAGGTGCGGCGGGCTCGGCGGGCTGGAAGTCGCGGCGACCGAGGCGTTGTGGCAGTAGGTGAGCCGAAAGCCAGCCTCGGGGAGGCGCCGGGCTCGCCGACGAGCAGCGCGTGGTCATGGTCCTTGATGGCCTCATGTCGGCCTCGCGCTCGCTCGACCGGGCGGGACTGCCCCATAGATTGTTGAAAAAGAGCGGCGGCTCCATCTCCCCGATCGGATGATCGGGGTGCAAAACAGAAGGAGACCGCCATGGGCGAGGATGCCATCAGCAAGGACCAAGGAGAAGACCGAAGCGCAGCTCTTCAGCTGCTGACCCCACTCGCCGACGTAGTGCGGGGAACTCTCATGGAGTTCGTCGTCACGGTCGTGATGGAGGCGCTCAAGAAGATGCTCGAGGAGGACCGTACACGGCTCTGTGGTCGCGCGTACGACCGCGATCGAGGAGCCCAAGGACCGAGCCGCGCAGGGAGCTGTACGTCGAGCCTCGTGCTCGGTGGACGCAAAGTGGGCGTTCGTCGACCTCGTGTGCGTGACGCGAACGGAGAGGTCGCGTTGCCGACCTGGCAAGCGTTCGCGGCCGAGGACCCACTCCGTCAGCGAGTGCTCGAGCAGATGCTCATCGGCGTGGCCACGCGCCGCTACGAGCGCTCGCTCGAGCCTGTGCCGAAGACGGTCAAGCAGCGCTCGACGAGCAAGAGCACCGTGAGCCGCAAGTTCATCCGCGAGACCTCGAAGACGGTCCACAAGATCCTCAAACGAGATCTCCGACCGCTGACGATCGCGGCCGTCATGCTCGACGGGATCCACGTCGGCGACCACGTGCTGCTCGTCGCCTTGGGGATCGACGAGCAGGGCTCCAAGCATCACACAGGCTCGGCGCGCGCATCGATGAGGTGGGTGGCTCGCTCGGCTCACGCACGAAACCCACGTCACCCACCAGCGGCTTTCGCGCGTCTACGATTCTTCGTTCGAGTCTTCCCCAAGGTACTCGCCGGACAGCGCCTTGAGACCTCGTTGAAGCGCGAGCGCGAGCACGTATGAACGCGTAACGCGAACATGAGCGTGGTTAGGAGCCCCCTGGAGCGGGACCACCAACCGCTCCGCGAGCGCCAAACTCGCGTCTGTTACGCGTACGGAGGTCTGCTTGGACTTCGCCACGCGTGGCGAAACTACCCCATGGAGACCCACGGGAGCCATTTTCGATCGTGTAGGCGATTCGAGTTTGAATCTAAACTAAATTAAGTTTAGATTCAAACTCGAACCATGGAAAGACAACGCGCCGTAGAGCACCAACTCGATCACGCTGAACTGGCGATCTTCGAAAACAGTTCGTGTGGTCAGGCTCAATTTCTCGACCAACTGCGCGCCGGTGCGTGTGCAGAGCAACGACCCGCGCTCCTGACCGATCCGAGCGGCCGCGTCCTCGCGTGCGCGGGCTTCGACGGAGTCGTCCATCAACTCGCGTCCGTCGTGCTCGAGGCGCTCGCCCCTGAAGAGCTGCTGTGCCCGGTGATCAAAGATGAGCCCGAGAACATCGGCGATGCGCCTTCACCGGGGTTCTACGCGAGCATGCGGCGGACTTTCTACGTGACGAGCCGCCACCGCGTGTTCGTGGTCAGGGATCCGGAGCTCGGTCTCGTCCTGCAACCCACGTATGGCTTGCCCGATGAAGCGGAAGAGCTCGACGTTGATGAACTCGAGCTTGAGCTCCTCGTGCTCAGGACAGCGGCGGAAGAGCTCGGCTCGAATCTCGCATCGTAGCGATGCGCGGGACAGCCTGTCGTCTTCCCTGAGGAGGACACGCGAACAGACTTCGGTGGACGTTCGCGCCTACTCCCGAAACGGCCCGGCATGCTCCGCGAGCGCGCGTACCGGGTTGACCGCGCGCTCGACCAAGCTCAACAGCTCGCCCGCGTCACGTCGGCGGTTGAGCGCGCGTCGTCCGAAGCGGTAGGCGACCGCGACGAGATAGACGAGGACCCAGAGCACGAGCTTCCCCGCTGCTTGCGCTCCTTGCAGCAACCCCGCGAGCCAGGGAACACCGAGGATCAGCGCGAGCCCGAGGGTCCACGGCGCCAGCTCGCGCGCAACCGCGAGCCAACCGCCGGTACGCACCCCGATAGTCGCCGTCGAGACCCGCATCAGCGTCTGATCGCCACGCGATTCAAATTCGCCACGGACGCAGGCGGCCGGATCGTCGGCGTCACCAGGACCGAGAAGTAGCCGGAACGAATTCTCGTCTGCTTCAAAGCGCAGGTGATCATCGTGCCGGCCGTTCTCTACCGCCCGACCACGAACCGAAGCGCGTAGCCGAGAGACGGCCTCCTCGGCCGGCACGGTGAGTCGATACTCGCGTCTCGATGACGGCGCCATGCTGGGCACTGATACCACGGCCAACGCGCAGCGTAGTCACGCGCCGTGGCTTGGGGAGCTAGTCGGTGTCCGTGTCGGTGTCCGTGTCACCGCCGCCGTCCCCACCTCCCCCGCCGCCCCCGGTCGTTCCTCCGTCCACGGAGTCCCCGCACTTGACCCCGAGGAATTCACCTTCCTGGGCGCAGGCCTCGATGATCGTGGCGCCGACGGTGCAAATGACCTTCCCGATCCAGCCGGGACACTTCCACTTCCTGCGGACGGTGGGTGGATCGCTCGACCAGTCGATCTCGACGAATTCCGAGATGCTGGCCACCTCATTGACACGCTCGCCCTCGCGCGAGCCGCGGACGATCACCGTGTCGCCGTCGATCGAGTACATGAGGTTGGTGCCGCGGCTCGTGTCGTGGACGCTAACGCTCCCGAGGAGATGCGAGCCGTCGAGCAGGTAGACCGAGTAGATGACGATCTCGCCGTCATCAGTCGTCAGCTCGCCCTCAGCGAGCAGCGAGGTCTCGGTGTCGTTGGCGTTCACGGCGTTGGTGTACGCGGAAGAGACCGACGCCTGGGTGTTGCCGGCGACCGCGGTCATCGACAGGGCCATGAGAGAGGCGATCGTGATGATGCGTTTCATGCTCGAGTACTCGGCCCCGGTGCCGGTGGGTTGCAGGAGGTCGCGGAAAAACAGAGCGTCCGGCCCTTGGGCCACACTCGAGTCAAGCACCGGTCTCCGAGAGTGGTACGAGCAGGCGAGCGACAGGATGAACCCCGTGGGTCTTGAGTACGCAGGGTCTCGCGGTCAACGTCGCGAACGATCGCGAACGCTGCGGGAACCTATTGAGATCATTACGGCCCTGCGAAACCGCGCGCGTCGCGAACGCTGGCGTTCGCGATGGTTTACCGTCGCTCCGATCACCATGACGGTCCGCGCGCGACGAGATACTCGACGCTTCAACCTCGCAACAGTCCGTGCCATGGCATGCCACGCGCGCTGTAAGCTCTTGATCCGACATGGTCTTCGCGTATTCGAGCGCCCGTGCCATGCCATGCCATGGCACACGACTCCGCTGGCGTCAGCGGCCAGGCGTTTTCGGTGCGTCGGGGCGCTCGAATTCACGGCACGCCGGTGGACCACGCTCCTCGTTGACCCTCGAGACGCGCAGACTCGTCGGCCGTCTGTCAGGCTGACGCGTTCGTCGCTCGAGTTCGCTGAAGCGGTTGAGTTGGCCGCGTTGTCGCTGAGCGACGAGGAGCAGCGGGGCTCGAAACAGGCCCGCGTTCCTCGACTCGTCGTCACCTCGCGTCGCCGCCAGGTTGAGCTCGATGCGCGGGGGAGCGCTCTCGTCGAGCTCTGACGCTGCCGGGGCGGGCCGAGGACGGGCGCAGGCTGCCGGGGCGCGCCGGACGCGTTCCTGCAGACATGTTTGCTGGGCTCGTGGGGCGGCCCGGGCGAGCGCCGTGTCGACGCGGTCGGACTCTTGCCGCCGGCTGGTGTTGCGCTCGACCGCCTCGAGGCGCGACTCAATTCGCTGCTGGGATCGTACGAGCTGTTCGAGGAGATCGCGGATCAGCGCGAGCTCCTCGCTCGCTTCAGCGGTCGCTACCTCGGGCGAACGCGGCGAGTCACTCCGGGGCTCGTCGGGAGCCGTGACGTCGTAGGTCAGCGCGAGGTTGTGAACACGCGGCCGCTCGTTCGTGGACGACACGGTGTGAGCGCGGCGGCGACGCCTTCTGCTGTCGCGTAGCGACGTGGGGTTCGCGTCCGAGGCAGACGGCGGAGAGCCTCGTTGAGCCCGGGCGTCGGCTGAGGCGCGCTCGGCCGCAGTGGGCTGCCGCAAGAACTCTTCCCACGACATGCTCTTTGGAGCGGGCTCGGCCGTGCCGTGCCGGACCCCCGCCGAGGACACCTTGCGAAGGAGATGGTGGGCGGCCTCATCGTCCATGGGAGACTCCTCTCGCGCTCGTTCGTGTCACCAAGGCCAGCCTGATCCGGGAACCAGCGAACCGCCAGTATCTTCTGCTTGCAGCAAACAAAAGAAATTGCCGCGCCGGCGAGCAGCGGCCAAACGCCCTCGTACGTCGTCTCTCGAGCTGCACTACGCAAACAAAAGACACGATCTCTCGGTACGCGCGAGCCATCAGCGCCGAATGCCCCAGGATGAGGACCGTTTTCGAGACACCCTGCAAGGGGAAGACACGATCGTGTCTTTCCCTTGCAGGGTGCAAGGGGAAGACACGCTGACGGCAGCGCGAACTGCAAGCAAACAACGCGGATCACGACCGCCGTCGCACGTGGATGTCGCCGCCGAGCAAGTCGGCGAGGCGGAGCGCGACCCGCAGGCGGGGAAAATGGGCGCCGAGGCACCAGTGGTTGAGGCTCTGGCGTACGAGCTGGTGGCGACGCGCGAAGCTGCGGATCGATCCTCCCTGGATCGTGCAGCGGCGTCGCAGCTCATCCGACCAGCGCTCGCCGCTGTCGCAGAGGACACCGATCCAATAGACGTCGAGCCCGATGAGCGTGCAGAGGCTGATGTACCGGTCGACGCGCGGGTTGAGGTAGAGCCGGCGCTCGATTCTGTACACGAAGCTCCTGCTGACCGCCCTCCCGCTGAGCGCGAGCTTCCGCGTGGCGTGATCGCGGAGCTCGTCTTGGACCGTCTCTATTAAAGTCGCCTCATCCACCGCGAGCCTCCTTCGACAGGATCGAGCGTCGAGGACCCGCGGGTAGGCGACAAGGACGTGCGCGGCGAAGTGCTCTCGCGTCGCATTTGATAGCTCCGTCGCGCAGATCACCGCGCCGCTGCACAAATTGGAGCTCGAACGCTCAGAAGGGAGCTCCGCCGCACATTTGAACGCTCCGCTGCACACCACACGCCGCGCGCTCGCGCGGAATCCAGCACGACCGCGCGCCGGTCGATGACCCTCGCCGCCGCTCGACGCGAGCGCGGGCGGGATCGCGTCTCGCGAACTCGCGGGCGACGCGAATTTGCGCGGCGTGTCGCGGGTTCTCGCGTGGAGGCTTGCGCTACCATGCTCGTGGGCACGGTCATGGAGAGAAACCCATGTCCATCAACATCACGAAACGAACCTACAAGAGCGGCAAGCAGGCATGGCTCGTGGACATCCGGATCCACTACCCGTGCGGCGCGAGACATCGCGCCAAGGTGACCAAGCCTGTGACCTGGTCCAAGACGCAGACGGAGCGTTGGGCCCGGCAGCACGAGCAGCACCTGATCAAGCGTGGCCCGCCACGGAAGGAGGTCGATGAACCCAAGCAGCAGGAAGTCTCGTTCAGCGAGTTCGCCGCGCGGTATCTCGCCGAGTATCCGCAGATCAATAACCTCCGGCCCTCGAGCGTCGAGCGCTACGAGCGGCACGTCGCGCAGTTGTTCAACCCTGCCTTCGGGGACATGATGATCGACGCGGTCGGCAAGGCGCAGTTCCGGGAGCTGGCCGCGCTCGACCTGGCGCCGGCGTCACGCAACGTCCTGATCTCGGAGCTGGCGTGCATGCTCCGGGTCGCGCATGACTGGGGCGTTCGCTCGGCGGCGCCTCCTCCCGTCAAGCGGGTCAAGGAGGACGCCCGGGATCCGGAGTGGTACTCGCCCGAGGAGTACAGCGCGTTGATCAACAACGCGCCGACTCCCGTGCACCTGGCGATCGTGCTGCTCGGCGGCGACGCCGGGCTGCGGTGCGGTGAGATCCGCGCGCTGCGGATCAATGACATCGACTTCCGCGGCCGCGGGCGCCTGCACGTGCGGCGCTCGATGTGGCGCGGGATCGAGGGGCCGACGAAGGGTCGACGCGAGCGGATCGTTCCGCTCACGAGGCGGCTGCGTGCGTGTCTGGAGGAACTCACCGCGGGTCACGCGGCCGACGCGTTCGTGCTCACCGGGACCCAGGCGCCGCTGACGAAGGGGATGGTGACGTACCGGATGAAGGTGACGCGCGCCGCGATGCTCGGCGTGCATCACAGCGAGTGCGACGGGCCGATCCACATCCTCCGTCACACGTTTTGTTCGAACCTGGTCCTCGCCGGGAAGCACCCGCGCGTGATCCAGAAGCTGGCGGGTCACTCGTCGCTACAGATCACGGAGCGGTACATGTCGGTCGCCGGTGAGCAGATCGAGGACGCGATCGAGGGCCTCGAGTCGCTCGATCCTGGCGCGGTCCCGCAGGAGTCCCGCGCTCGAGCCGAAGAGGAAGAAGTCCAGTAATCTCTTTTATTTACGAAGCCGTCCGTTAGCAGAACGTATGGCGCAGGATGTGGGCGCCCTTCTTCGGCAGGCCCGCCCGCTGCTGCGCCCGGTACAGGCGGTGGTCGAAGCTCCGCTCCGACAGGTAGTGCCCGTCCTCGCGCGAGATCACGTGCTCGCCGCGTCGCTCGAGCGCGCGCAGGCACGCCGCGAGCGGCGTCGTCATCGGCACCCAGCGCGTCTTCCCGCCCTTCGGCAGCCGCACGTGGTCCTGAAAGGTCAGGTTGTCGCAGATGTACAGCGCGTCGCGCTTGAGGTGGACGTTGACCCACCGCAGCCCCCGGAGCTCGCCGCGGCGCAGGCCCGCGTCGCCGCCGAGCAGCACGAGCGCGTGCGTGGTCGGGTTGAGCTCCGCCGCGCAGGCGACGAGGCGCTCGTAGGCGTCGAAGTCATAGAACTCGGGGTGACGCCGGCCGACCTTCACCGTCGTGATCTCGGGGACCTCCTTGAGCAGCCCCCAGCGCGACGCGGTGCGCAGGATCGCCTTGAGCTTGCTGAGCACCTGGTTCGTCGTGCTCGCCTTGAGCCCGCGCCGCTTGAGCGCCTGGATCTGGCGCGGGCCGATCTGGTCGAGCGTGACGTCGCCCAGGATCGGCAGCAGGTGCGTGCGCAGCACGACCTCGTAGTGGCGCCGCGTCATCGGCGAGAGCCGATTGGCCTCGACGTAGTCGGCCATGAAGCGCGGCACGAACGCCTTGAAGGTCGGCGTCGCCTTGCTCCCATGCCGCCGCTCGCCCTTGCCCTCGACGCCGTGACGCAGGATGTACGCCTCGCGCTGCCGGGCCCAGCGAAGCGCCTGGGCGCGCGTGTTGCCCGGCGTCTTCGGGCGCTCGCGATGGATGAGCCCGTCGGCCAGGCGCACGCGGATGTCCGCCTGCCAGTAGGTCTTGCCGCTCGTCGTCGTCCGCAGCCGCACGTTCACCGCCATACCCGCTCCTCCATGTCCCGCCGCCGCGAGGATCCTGCTCGCGCCGCGATACGGCTCCACGAGCCTACGCCGCGAGGTCACGCGAGTGAACGGGAGAGTTCGCGCGGCTCGCGTGCGCACCTCGACGGCGCCGCGCTCGAGCCTCGCGCCCGACCTCTACATGGCGAGAGAGTCAGGTTTCCCGCGCGCGCGAGACCCCGGGTACACTCGCGCGTGCCCTCGTACTGGCTGCTGCCGAAGGCGAACATCTCGACCCCGCTCCCCAACGAGCGCCACGACGCGCTCAGCGAGAGCTTCTACGGCCTCGTCGGCGGCGGCTACTCCGAGCTCTTCGACGCGTTCCCGCCGGTGTTCTCGCAGCTCCAGCGGCTCGCGGGGGTCGACATCGACTCGCTGCTGCCGCTGTACATCTCGTCGCGGTTCACCGAGCGCGCCGACATGCCGTCCGAGATCGCGCGGGTCTCGAAGGACCTCGAGACCGTGCGGGCGCGCTTCCTCGCGCTGCGCGACGCGCTGCTGCTGCGACCCGGGTGGGAGCGCGCGCTGACGCTGCCGACGCGGGGCTACGCGCCGGACCGCGCGTACTTCGAACACTTCGCCGCGCCGCCGCCCCTCGAGCTCTCGGAGGAGCAGGCGCTCGAGCTCGAGCTCGGGCTCCTGTCCCGCGACGACCTCGCGCAAGGCGAGCCGTCGTTTCGCGAGGACATGGGCCTGCTGCTCCGCTTCCTCGACCACGCGCGCCGGCACGGCGGGACGCGGTTTTGGTTCCTCGGGCGCTGAACCGCGCTGACCGGCGCGCGCCGGACGAGAGCGCCGCGCGCGGGCTCCCGTCGCCCACGCGAGCTCGTGCTACCGTGTCGCGGCCATGCTGCCCGCGCGGTGGTTGCCCCTCGTCACGAGCCTGCTCGCGGCGTCGCCGGCCCAGGCCGCCCCCGACGTCGCGGGCCCCGAAGCGCGCTACGCCATCGCGCCGGAGGCCGAGGTCGAGCTCCGCGGGCTGCTGCGGCCCCACGCCATCGACGATCCGGGCGGCCCGATCGCGCGCGTCGCCATCGCGCAGGCGACGGTCCACGTGACGCTGCGCGACGCGAGCCCGTGCGAGCTCACGCTCGCCCACCCCGACGCCGCCGAGCCCGGCGATCGCCCGCTGCCCTCGTTCACCGCCCGGCTCACGCCGGCGGGATGCGGCGGCGACGGAGCCCAGGCGGTGCTCGACGCGCTCACGCGCAACGACGCCGGCCGCTTCCCGTGGAAGTCGCTGGCGCCGCCGTCGATCGATCCGCGACGCGAGGGCGAGCGCGCCCGCGAGGAGGCGCGCGGCGATGACACGCGCGGCGATGACCGCGACGACGACCGCGACGACGGCCCTCGCCCAGCCCAGCGCTACGAGCAGATCCCCTGGCACGAGCCCGCGTGGTCGGAGCGAGTGCGTCGCGTCCGCGCCCTCGGGGTGCTCGGCTGGATGGGCGTCCTCGGCCTGATCGCGCTGCTCACCGGGCTCGTGAGCTGGCTGCTCGCGCGTCGTCGCCCGCGCGCCGCGGAGGAGTCGAGGCCGTCGCTCAGCGGGGGCGCGCGCTGGCTGCTCGCCGCGCTCGCGCTCGCGCTGTGGTGCGGCGTCGCGGCGCTCTTCAACGCCGCCGTCCACACGCTGCTGCCCGCGCCGGTCGTGCGCCGCGGGAACGAGCCCCGGCCGCCCAGGCCGCCGCGCGACGGCGAGCTGGGCGTCTACGCCTACGGCGCCTCGACCATGGCCGGAGAGCCCTACTACGAGCACCTCAACATCGCGCGCGTCGTCCAGTGGTGTCTGGGAGGACAGCTGAAGGGCGCGCCGCTGCACGTCGATAACCTCGCGACCGCGGGGACGTCCTTCGAGATGGTCCCGCCGATCGCGCTGTACGACGTGCTCGCGCGCCCGGACGAGTTCCGCCCGCAGGCGATCCTCCTGTACCTCGGTCACAACGAGCACTGGACGCTCGGCCGCGACGTCCGCGGCGGCGACCTGGTGAGCACGGCGTCGCTCGAGCGCGAGCGCCTGCGCGTCGAGGCGCGCTACGAGGCGACCTTGCGAGACCTGGCCGAACGAGCACGCTCCGCTGGGGCCGCGCTGATCGTCGGGCTCCCGGTCGGCAACCTCGACGGCGCCCCGCCCCAGCGCTCGCGTCACGACGACGCCACGCCCGAGGCGCGACGCGAGGTCTGCGAGGCGCGCGTCACCGAGGCCGAGCAGCTGCTCGCGCGCGGCGATCCTGCGGGCGCGCGCGCGGCCCTCGACGAGGCCCAGGCCGCCTCGCCCGGCTACGCCCTGACCTACCACCTGCGAAGCCGCGCGCGCCGAGCTCTCGGCGACGAGGACGGGGCGCGCGAGGACGCCTGGCGCGCCGTCACTCAGGACGCTCGACGCTCGCGCGCCATGCCCTCGCAGAACGCGATCATCCGGCGGCTCTGCGCCGACGGTCTGGCCCGCTGCGTCGACGCCGAGGCGGTCCTGCGCGCGCGCTTCGGGACCATCGACGACCAGATCTTCGTCGACTTCCATCACCCGCGCGCGCCGGCGACCCTGGCGCTGGGCGAGGCCTTCGCGCGCGAGCTCGCGGCCGCGCTCGAGCTGCCGTCCCCCGCCGCGCTCGACCCCGAAACGCCGCCGCCGGAGCTCGACGTGGCCGCGCTCGAGTTCCAGGTCCAGCTGCACACCGCGTCCTGGTACCTCAGCTACGAGCTCGGCTACCACTACGACGACTACGCCGTGCGCGACGCCAAGCGACACGTGCGCGAGAGCCTCGCGGCCGCGCGCGCGCTCGTCCCCGACGACCACGAGGCCCGCGCGCGCCTCGCCTTCGTCGGCGCCGTCGTGGCCGCGCTCGACGACGACCGCCCGACCGCCCGACAGCTGCTCGACGAGGCCCGGGCCGCGCCGCTGACACCCTGGGTCGCGCGCGCGCTCGAGTACCCGCGGTACGTCGAGCTCCTCGGCGATCTGCTCGATGGGTAGGCTGACGCCGCGATGTGGAGCGCCGGCGAGCTCGAGGAGCTGAGGGGCTGGGTCGACGGCTGGCGCGCGCGCGGGCTCGCGCTCGGCGAGCTCGTCGCGACCCAGCTCGCGCTGCGCGACGACCCGCGCCGCCGCGACGCGCGAGCGCTGCGTCGCCGCATCCATCCGCGCGCTCGCGGACCAGCTCCCATGCGCGCCGCTGCGGGCCTTCGCGCGCGGGCGTCGCGAGCTGCTCGCCACCTGGAGCCTCAACCTCCTCGTCGCGCTGCGCATCGATGACCACCGCGGCGCGCTCGGCGAGCTCGCGGTCACCTTCACGCCGCGCGAGGTCCTCGAGACCTTGCTGCAAGAACAGCTCGGATCTCACGCGCTGCTCGAGCCGCTGATCGCCCGCCGCGACGCCTCGCCTCTCCCCACCGTGGACGCGCTGCTCGAGCTCCGCGGGCGCGCCTCGACGCCGACCAGCTCGATCAACTCGCGCCCTTCATCGCCGCCGACGCCCGAGTTGCCCTGAGGTCAGCCTCCGCCCGAACCCGCGCGAGAGGTGGACCACCCGCGTGACGCGGCGGCCCCGCCCACCACGCGCGCGCGAGTCGACACGTCGAGCGGCTCGCTACCCCGCCCGCCGCCGCGCCCGCACCACCGCCGGCACGCGCTCGAACTTGTTGAGCAAGCGCACCACCTGGTCGTTCGAGCGCACCTCGAGCACCAGCTCGATCACCGCGGTGCCGTCCTTGCGGTCGGTGAAGCGCAGGCTCGACATGTTGACGCTCATGTCCGCGGCCACCGTCGTGATGTCGCGCATCGCCCCCGGGCGGTCGAGCGCCTCGATCAGGAAGGTCACCGGGTAGGTCTCGCGACCCTCGCGGCCCCACTCGACGTCGACCAGGCGCTCGGGCTCCGGGTGGCTGATGATGTTGGGGCAGTCCTGGCGGTGGAGGATGATGCCCTTGCCGCGCGTGATGTAGCCGACCACCTTGTCCCCGGGGACAGGCGTACAGCAGCGCGCCGGTCGGCTGAGTATGTCGTCGACGCCGCCCACGCTCACGCCCTTGGTCTTGCGCGGGCGCTCAGGCGCGCGCGGCGGCGGCGGCGGTTCGGGCGGCGGCGCCGGGCGCTTGGCGGCCTCGGCGTCGAGGTACTTGGTCGCCACCGTCTGGCTCGTCATGTTGCCGAAGCCGACCGCCGCGAGCAGGTCGTCGACGCGCTCGTGCCCGAGCTGCGCCGCGATCTCCTCGTAGCGCGGGCGCTCGACGCCGGCGCGCTTGAGCTCGCGGTCGAGCAGCTCGCGACCCTGCGTGATCGCGTCGTCGCGGCCCTGCTGGCGGAACCAGTGGCGGATCTTCTGGCGCGCGCTCGGGGAGTGCACGTAGCCGAGCTGCGGGTTGAGCCAGTCGCGCCGCGGCTGCGCGCGCTTGTGCGTCAGGATCTCGACGCGGTCCGCGGTCTTGAGCTTGTGGTCGAGCGGGACGATCTGGCCGTTGACGAGCGCGCCGCGGCAGCGGTGACCGACGCTCGTGTGGATGCGGTACGCGAAGTCGACCGGCGTCGCGCCGCGCGGGAGGTCGACCACGTCGCCCTGCGGCGTGAACACGTAGACCTGGTCCTGAAAGATGTCGGTCTTGAGCGAGTCGACCAGCTCGCGCGGATCGGAGACGTCCTTCTGCCAGTCCATGAGCTGGCGCAGGAAGTTGAACTTCTCGTCGGCGAGCCGGCTGCTCTTGTTGCCCTCTTTGTAGCGCCAGTGAGCGGCCACGCCGTACTCGCCGAGGTAGTGCATCTCGTGGGTGCGGATCTGGACCTCGACCCCGCGCCCGCCGGGCCCCGCGACCGCGGTGTGCAGCGACTGGTAGCCGTTGCCCTTCGGCCGCGCGATGTAGTCGTCGAACTCCCCGGGGATCGGCGTCCACAGGCTGTGGACCACGCCGAGCGCCGCGTAGCACTGCTCGACGCGGTCGACGATCACGCGCACCGCCGAGACGTCGTAGATCTCGTCGAAGCCGACCTGCTTGCGCTGCATCTTCTTGTAGATGCTGTAGATGTGCTTGGGGCGCCCGGAGATGCTCACGCCCGTGATCCCGGCCTCGGCGAGGCGCGCCCGCAGGACGCCGATGACCTCGTCGATGAACGCGGTCCGCTCGATCCGCTTCTGCGCCAGCTGCTTGCCGAGGTCGCGGTAGATCTCCGGCTCGAGCTCGCGCAGCGAGAGGTCCTCGAGCTCCCACTTGAGCAGGAAGATGCCGAGGCGGTTGGCCAGCGGCGCGAAGATCTCGAGCGTCTCCCGGGCCTGGCGGCGGCGCTCCTCCGTCGACCGCTCGCCCAGCGCCCGCATGTCGCGGACCCGCAGCGCGAGCGCGACGATGACCACGCGGACATCCGCCGCCATGGCCAAGAACATCTTGCGCATGGACTCGGCCTGGCTCGCGTCGAGCTTGTCCCAGCGCATGCGCCCGAGGCGACGCACGCCGTCGACCAGCTCGCGCACGTCCTCGCCGTAGCGCGCGCCGATCTCCTCCAGCTCGAGCGCGCCGTCGTCGACCTCGAGCGCGAGCAGGGCCGCGCACACGGCCGGCGCGTCGAGCCGCAGCTCCGCGAGCAGGTCCGCCGCCGCCAGCGAGGCGCCGACGGCGTCGGGATCGATCTCGCGCGCGTCCGCGTAGACGCGCTCGACGAGCGCGCCGGCGGCCTCGTCGTGGTGCGAGCGCACCCGCTCACACAGCGCGTCGATGTCGAGCGTTCGGGGCTGACGCGGCTGCACCATGGCGCCGGCAGACTACTGCACAAGCGCGCCGCCGGCCACGCCCGCGCCCCGGCGCCCGCGACGACACGC
This sequence comes from Myxococcales bacterium, assembly GCA_020633295.1. GTDB lineage: Bacteria > Myxococcota_A > Polyangia > Nannocystales > Nannocystaceae > JACKDW01. The sequence goes on from JACKDW010000005.1 coordinate 95,187, forward strand.
GACGCGCTCACTCCGGCGCCACGCCGGCCGCGGGCTCCCGCTCGCGAAGGCTCCCGAGCTCACGGGGAGCGCGCTCGCGGTCGCTCGTCGGGCGCGGCGACGTTGAACTCGCCGCCCGGCCCGTGGTGAACTCCCGGCGTGACGCGCTCCTCCCTTCACACCGCCGCGCTCGGCCTGTTCACCGCGCTCGCGCTCGCCGGCTGCACGAGCCCCGAGCAGCGCGCGTGCGAGAACAAGAAGCAGATCGAGCTCGAGAAGCTGAAGTCGTACGGCGTGGACGTCGGCGACAAGTCCAACGCCGAGGTCATCGCGGGCTGCGTCGACACCCTCGCGCGGCTGCGCGCGGACACGAAGGCCAGCGACGCGGTCTGGTCCGCCTACCTCGGGTGCTTGACCAGCGCGACGACGAACGGCCAGCTCGAGGAGTGCCTCGGCCCGCTCACCCAGGACGCGGCGAAGCACATGTTGGAGGAGCAGCTGAAGCAGCTCGCGCCGCCCGCGGACGGTGACCCCGCGGACGCGGCCAGCGACCCCGCGGCCGAGGACGCCGCGCCGGCGCCGAGCCGGCCCAAGAAGAAGCTGTACTGACATGACCTCTTGGTCACCTTTTTCGGCGCGCCGCGCCGCGCCGCGTGAGCGCAGGTCCGCGCTCGCCCGGTCACGCGCCGCGTGACCACGCGCGGCCGAACACGCCGCGCCGTCCCGCCGAGCTCGCCGAGACCGTCGCGCGTTGCCACCGCGCCCGTGGACACGTACCCTCGAGACGGAGAGGCGGCCACGTGGGCGAGGAGCAAGCTCGATAAGGTCCCTGGAAGGGGGCCGACGTGCCCAGTGCCGGGAAACCGGTAACGGCGGTCGTAACTAAAACGATCCTAAGGTAGACAACGCTCCCGTCGGGCCGCCTCTCCATGTGCTCGTCGCCCGTCGCGCGACGGGCTCGGGCCTACTCGCTCGCGGGCGCAGGGGCCGAGGCCAGCGCCTTCGCGTCCTCGAGCGTCGCCGCGCAGCGGAACCCGAAGTGGTGGAACGGGTTGTTGTTGGGCACGTGCGCGCGCCGGTGGTAGCCGAGGTTGCGCGACGCGTCCCAGTACCACGACCCGCCGCGCACCACCTTGTGGCGATAGCCCGGGCAGCTCTCGCCCTCGCCGGCGCACGGCCCCTTGGGGTCGAAGCCGGCGCAGGCATCCCCGCACTGCTCGTAGCTGCGCGTGTACCAGTCGGCGACCCACTCATAGGAATTACCGGCCATGTCGTGGAGGCCATAGCGAAACGCGGGCCGCGAGCCCACCGGCCACACGCGCCCCGTGTCCGGCTTCTCGCCCGCCTTCTTCAGGCCGCAGCCGCGCCCGAGCTCGGGCGTCTTGATGATCGCCAGCTCGCAGCTCGGCGGGTCATCGCCCCACGGGTACAGCTCACCGTCGGGGCCGCGCGCCGCCTTCTCCCACTGCGACTCGCTCGGCAGGCGCTTGCCCTGCGCCTTGCAGTACGCGTCGGCGTCGAACCAGCTGATCCCGTTGATCGGCTGCTCGGGGCGGCTGAAGTCGAGGTACTGCGGCCCCGCGCGGGGGCACCGCTTGGCCTTCTCGCAGGCCTTGTACTCCGCGAAGGTGACCTCGTTGATGTCCATGTAGAAGCTCTGCAGCCAGATCGTCGCCTTCGGGCGCGCGTTCTCGGGGCCGTCGTCATCACCGCGGATGAACGGTCCACCTGGCACACAGGCCATACCCGGCGGCGCCGCGCCGCACGGCTCGACGCGCGTGCCGTCGGGCGCCACGAGCGGCTGCTCCTTCGGCTCGACCGGCTCGGGCTGCGCTCGGCTCTCGGCTCTCGGCGGCGGCGGACGGCGTCTCAACGGGCGCTGCGGCGACCGGCGCCGCGGCGGCGATCGGCGCCGCGTCGGCGCCCGGCGCGTCCGGGGTCCCCGCGTCCGCGCCCTTGCACCCGCCCGCGGCGAGCAGCGCGAGCGCGAGCACCTGACCCCAAGAACACGCGCGAGTCGTCGAGCTCACGGGCGCGCTCACTGGACCGGCGTGCCCGGCGTGGGTGGATTCGGCGTGGGCGCGGCCGGCGTCGCGGGCGCCGCGGCGGGCTCGACCGCCATCAGCTCGACCGTGAACGTCAGGTCGGCGTTGGCCGGGATCTTCCCGCGCGCGCGCTCTCCGTAGCCGAGCGCCGCCGGGATCACGAGCTTGCGCAGCCCGCCGACCTTCATGCCCTCGATGCCCTGGTCCCAGCCCTTGATCACGCGGCCCTTGCCCAGCTCGAAGGTGATCGGCTTGCGCCGCGCGGCCGAGGCGTCGAACTCGGTGCCGTCCTTCGTCAGCGTGCCGCGGTAGTGCACGTGCACGGTGTCGCCGGCCTTGGCCACGGCCCCGTCGCCCACCCGGTAGTCGTAGATCTCGAGACCGTCGGGCCGCTTCTCCTGGGCCACGGGCGTCCCCGCGTAGACCGACTGCGGCTGCGGCTCGGGGAGCGGCGGCATGAAGCCGGTCAGGTCGAGCGTGAACACCAGCGTCGAGTTGGGCGGGATGCGACCGGCGCGGCGCTGCTGGTAGCCGAGCGCGGGCGGGATGATGAGCCGCCGCTTGCCGCCGCGGCGCATGCCGACGACGCCCTCGTCCCAGCCCTTGATCACGCGCCCGGCCCCGACCTCGAAGCCGTGCGGCGGGCGACCGCGCTTGACCGAGCTGTCGAAGACCGTCCCATCGGTCAGGTAGCCCGTGTAGTGGATCTTCGCCGTGGCGCCGGCGGTCAGCTCGTCGCCCTCGCCGATCACGAAGTCCTCGATGATCATCCCGCTGGGCGTCTTGCGGGTCGCGACGGGCGCCTTGTCGAACGGCGGGTCGTAGACGATGTCCGGGCTCGGCTCCGCCGGCAGCGACGACGTCGGCTCGGGCGGGGGCGTCGCGGAGCTGGTCGGGGTCTGGTGAGCGTTCGCGTTCCCGTGCGCGTTCGCGTTCCCGTGCGCCTGCTGCGGGATCGCGTGGGCGACCTGCCCCGCCTGCCCGTGCGGCGCCTCCTGCTCGTGCTCCTCTTCGTGACCGTAGCTCTGCGCCCGGTTACCGGTGCAGGCCGCGAGCGCGAGCGGCAGCGCGAGCGCGATGACCAGGCTCGGGATGAACAGACTTGTGGTGCGAGGACGCGCGGCGGTTACCGTTGCCATGGCCATGATCACTCAGGCGCCGGATATACCGAGCCGCGTTGTTTGAGGCAAGCCCGCGGCGCCGCCGCGCGCCGGGCAGGTCCCCTCACCGTCGCGTCACCGTCGCGCGCGGGGGCACGCGACCTCGAGACCCGATACGCCGCGGCCGCGCCTGTTTCGGTTCGCGCGGCCCTACGGGAGCTCGCGGTGCAGGAAGGCGCGCTTGCCCGGGCCGTAGTCACTCGCCACCTGACCGTGACCCCGCAGCAGCCAGCGGTAGGTCACCAGCCCCTCCACGCCCACGGGCCCGCGCGCGTGCAGCTTGCCCGTGCTGATCCCGACCTCGGCCCCGAGCCCGTAGCGATACCCGTCGGCGAAGCGCGTGCTCGCGTTGTGGAACACGCCGGCCGCGTCGACCTCGGCCAGGAAGCGCTCGGCCGCGGCGTCGTCCGCCGTGACGATCGCCTCGGTGTGGCGCGAGCCGTGCTGCTCGATGTGCTCGAGCGCGGCGTCGAGCCCCGCGACCTGACGGATCGAGAGCACCAGCGCGCCGTACTCCGTGCGCCAGTCCTCCGCGCTCGCGGGCGTCAGCGCGTCGGCCCCCGGCAGCGACGCGAGCGCGGCCCGGGTCTGCGGACACACGCGCAGCGCCACGCCCTCGGCCAGCAGCGCGCGCGCGCAGGCCTCCAGCGCCGCGCTCGCGCCGGGCGCCCACAGCAGCGTCTCGATCGCGTTGCAGGCCGCGGGGTAGCTGCACTTGGCGTCGACGGCGATCCGCGCCGCCAGCTCCGGCGCGGCGTCGTCGTGCAGGTACAGGTGACACAGGCCCTCGGCGTGCCCGAGCACCGGGATCTTCGTGCTGCGCTGCACGTACTGCACGAAGCTGCCGGAGCCGCGCGCGATCACGAGGTCGATGCAGTCGTCGAGCTCGAGCATCGCCGCGATCTCCTCGCGCTGCTCGAGCAGCGCGATCGCGTCGGGGTCGAGGCCGCGGGCCGCGAGCACCTCGCGCGTGAGCGCGGTCAGGGCCCGGTTGCTCTCCAGCGCCTCGCGCCCGCCCTTGAGCAGCAGCGCGTTACCTGTCTTGATCGCCAGGCCGGCGATCTGCGGGACCGCGTCCGGGCGCGCCTCGAACACCACGCCCAGCGTCCCGAGCGGGCACGGCACGCGCTCGAGGAGCAGCCCGTCGTCGAGCGCGCGTCGCAGCGTCGGCGCCCCCAGCAGCTCCGGCGCCGCCGCGAGCTGGCGCAGCCCGTCGCACAGCGCGTCGAGCTTCCCCGCGCTGAGCGCCAGACGACGCACGCGCGCCGAGTCGAGCTTGCCGCGCGCCTCCTCCTCGCGCGCGCGCGCCATGTCGCGCGCGTTCGCGGCGAGCAGCGCCGCGCGCCGGCCAGCGTCCGCCAGCGCGTCCGCCAGCGCCGAGAGCACGCCCGCCCGCCCGCGCCCGTCCAGCGCCGCGAGCGTCCGCCCTGCTCGCCGCGCCCGGATCGCCACGGCGCGGATGTCCCCGGGGTCTCGCACGTCATTCGTCGACATCGCCCGAGGTCCTAGCACAGCCGCCGCGCGCGTGGCGGGCACACCCGCGCGCCCGCGCCGCGCCTGCGCCCGCGCCCTGTTAGACGCCCGTGAGCACCAGGTTCTCGCGCGAGATCAGCGTGTCGTAGCCCTGCCAGCCGAGCACGTCGGCGATCTCGCTGCTCTTGCGCCCGAGCAGCGCACGGCAGGCCGCCGACGCGTAGTTGACCAGCCCGCGCCCGTGGGCGCGCCCGCTGGCGTCGCGCAGCTCCACCACGTCGCCGGGCGAGAACTCGCCGATCACCTCGAGCACGCCCACCGGCAGCAGCGACGCCTTGCGCCGCGTCAACGCCTGCAGCGCGCCGTCGTTGATCACGAGCGCCCCCGCGCTGCTCACCGCGACCGCGATCGCGCGGCGGTGCGCCCGCCGACGCCCGCCCGCCGGGATGAAGGTGCCCACGTCCTCCCCGGCCAGCGCCTGCCGCAGCGCGTCGGGGTTGTGACCGCTGGTGATCACGACCGCGGTGCCCCCCGCCGCGGCGGCGCGCGCCGCCTCGAGCTTGCTCGACATCCCGCCGGTCCCGCCCGCCGACGTCGTGCCGGCCGCGCGCGTCACCAGGGCGTCGTCGATCGTCTCGAGGCGCCCCAGTCGCATGGCCGTCGAGTCATGTCGAGGATCCGCGGTGTAGCAGCCGTCGACGTCCGTCAGCAGCACCAGCAGGTCGGCGTCGACCGCCAGCGCGACCCGGGCCGAGAGCTCGTCGTTGTCGCCGAAGCCCACCGCGTCGGTCGCCCCGCCCGTCGACGCGCGGTGCTCGATCAGCTCGCGCACGCTGACGCTGTCGTTCTCGTTGAGCACCGGCACCACGCCGAGCTCGATCAGGCGCGTCAAGGTCGTGCGCAGGCACAGCAGGCGATCGCGGTCGGCCAGGTCCGCCTGCGTCAGCAGCACCTGGGCGACCTGCACCCCGAGCAGGTTGAACGCCTGGCTGTAGAGCGCGATCAGCTGCCCCTGCCCGACCGCCGCGCAGGCCTGACGCAGCCCCAGCGAGCGCGGGCGCTCGCGTCGCCCCAGCGCGCGCTGACCCATCCCGACCGCGCCGCTCGAGACCATCAACATCTGTCGACCGCCCCGCTGCTCGCGCGCGACCGCCTCGATCAGCGCGTTGAGCCGGCCCAGCGCGATGCCGTCGCGCGCCTCGCCGTCCGCGTGCGTGATGACGTTGGTCCCGAGCTTGACGACGACCCGGCGCGCGCCGGAGAGCTGATCGCGTCGATCCATTCGCGACAATCTATCAGGCGCCGCGGCGCGACGCCCCCGCGCGACCCACGACGACGCGATCCCGTATCCTGGGCCCCATGCGCGTCGCCATCCTCGGCAACTCCGGCTCCGGCAAGAGCACCCTCGCCACGCGGCTCGCTCGCGAGCACGCGCTCGCGCGCCTCGACCTCGACACCATCGCCTTCGAGCCCGACCGGATCGCCGTGCCGCGCGCGCCCGAGGTCGCGCTCGCCGAGCTCGAGCGCTTCTGCGCCGCCCACGAGCGCTGGGTCGTCGAGGGCTGCTACCGCGACCTCATCGCGCGCGCGCTCACCCTCGGCGCCGCGCTGCTGTTCCTCGACCCGGGCGCCCAGCAGTGCCTCGAGAACTGTCGCGCCCGCCCCTTCGAACCCCACAAGTATTCTTCAAGGCAGGAGCAGGACGCGCGCCTCGAGTTCCTGCTCGGCTGGGTCCAGGACTACTACTCCCGCGACGGCGACATGTCCCACGCCGCGCACCGCGAGCTGTTCGAACAATTCGCCGGCCCCAAGCTGCGCCTCACCGAGCAGCGCGACGCGCTCCCGCAGCTCCCCGGCGGAGCTGGCTGACCCGGCTGACCCTTGGCTCAGCCCGTCGCGCTCACGTTGCCGGCGACGAGCGAGGACAGCGAGCTCTCGGCGACCGTCTCGACGTCGCCCGCGCTCGCGATCAGCTGCCCGCGCTTGTCGACCACGAGCACCGTCAGCGCCCGCGCGTCGCGCTGCAGCGTCTCGAGGATCGCCTGAATCTTCTCCCGGGCCTCGCGCATGAGCTCGTCGCTGCTGTCCATACGGACATTCTACGCCCGCGCGCGCCGATCGGCGCGCGCCCGGGCTGGCCCGCGCACGCGGCCCCGCGGCCGGCCCGTCACTGCGGGACGTAGGGCGCGCAGGTCGAGGTCGCCGCGCCGACGATCCGGATCGGCGCCATCGGGTTGACCAGCGTCAGCACCTGGCCGTTGCCCTCGCTGTCGTCGTAGTCGAGCCGCGTGACCTTGCTGAAGATGTCGATCGTCGCCGGGTAGCACTCGGCCAGGCACGTCTCCGACACGCAGCTGATCATCCCGGGCGTCATGAAGCCGCCGCACTCGTCCTGGATCACGCCCTGCTCGATCGAGCAGTGGAACGCCTCGTCGCACACCGGGTCGGCCCCGCAGGCCGCGTAGTCCGCCGGGCAGTTGGCCTCGAGGCACGGCACGCAGGTCGTGTCGACCGCCTCGGTGAAGAAGTACGCGTCGCCGCTGTGGAACGCCATCGCCGACGCCCGCGTCTTGCTCAGCCCGGCGAGCGGCAGCGTGCTGATCGGCATCGCGGTGTCCTTGTCGTACTCGATCAGCTTCGCCGGGTTGACGCCCGCGAACGCGAACAGCCGGCCCTCGCCCGTGCCCGCCAGCTCGCCGCCGTCGTAGTCGACCGGCCCGAGCGAGGCCAGCTCCATCGTCATCGGGTCGAAGACCCCGAGCGCGCCCGCGCCCGGCCCCTCCGAGAACGGCCCCTCGCCGCTGTACGAGTGCAAGAACAGCCGATCGCACAGGTCGAAGTTGTCCTCGGGCGCGAACGACATGCCGAACAGCCCGAACGCCTGACCGCCCACGACGCCCGCGAACTCGCAGGGCGCCGGCGCCATCGGGTCGAAGGTGTACACGTCCTCGCTCGCGTACTGGATCCACGCGAGCCCGGTGCGGTCGACCGCGAGCGAGAACGGCTTCTGCTCTCCGGGACAGATCACGTCCGTGACGTACTCGAAGACGTCGCCGAGCGGATCGTAGGTGTAGATCTCGTCGTCGTCCGAGAGCAGGTAGATCAGGTCGTTCCCCGGCACGCACGCGCAGGCCTCATCCCCCGTCGTCGCGGTGGTCCCGACCCCCTCGGTCGTCGCCTCGCCGGTCGCGCCCGTCGTCTCGCCTCCCGTGCTCGCGCCCGTCGCGTCCGTGGTCGTCGTCCCCGACGTCTCGCCCGCCGATCCGGTCCCGGGCCCCGCGGTCGTCTGCGTCCCCGTCGTCCCCGTCGTCCCGGCCGTCGTGCCGGCGCTCGTCGGCCCGCTCGCCCCGCCGGTCGTGCCGGTCGTCGTCGTGTCGTCGCCGCAGCCCACGAGCAGCAGCGCCGCGCCGAGAGCCACCCCCGCTCGCCATTCGCTTCGCGTCATCCCGCGCAGCGTACCACCGACGCGGCGCAGCCCGTCGGCCGGCGCGCCCGGGGTCAAGCCCGCGTCGAGCCCCGCGCCGGCGCCCCTCGGGCTGCCCCGGCGCGGAGCCGATCGCGCGGCGCGACGCGTGCATGTCCCTGTAGCCATCCCATCGCAGCGCCGCCGCGCGCGACCGCGAGGCCAGACCGCGGCTGCGGTCGTGGCCCCGCGCGCGCCTCGAGACCGAGCTCGCTACGCGCCGGCGGAGCAGGTCGCGCGCGCAGGCGTTCGTGCTCGGCGGGCGCGCCGAGCAGCGCGGGTCTCGTGGAGCGCCGCGCTCGGGCGCGCCGGGGCGAGGCTGTCCCGTGATACAGTCGAGCTCGAGATGTCGCTCGAAGATGTCCGCCGGCGGCTGCCGATCGTCACGCTGCCGGCGCCCGACAGCCGCTGGACCACCAACGCCGCGCGCGAGCGCGCCGCCGGCCCGCGCTGGGCGGTCTGGGAGCTGACGCTCGCCTGCGATCAGAAGTGCGCCCACTGCGGGCCGCGTGCCGGGGCGCGACGCCCGAACGAGCTCACGACCGAGGAGTGCCTGCAGATCGTCCAGGAGCTGCGCGAGCTCGGCTGCGGCGAGGTCGTGCTCATCGGCGGCGAGGCCTACCTGCGCAACGACTTCATCCTGATCATCCGCGCCATCCGGGAGGCCGGGATGAGCTGCACGATGACCACCGGCGGCCTCAACCTCACGCCGGCGCGCGTCGACGCGATGATGGAGGCGGGGATCCGCAGCGTCACCTTCTCGATCGACGGGCTCGAGGCGACGCACGACCGGCTCCGCGGCGTCGCCGGCAGCTGGCGGCGCGCGCTCGCGGCCCTGCGCTACCTCCACGCGCGCGGCGGCAAGGTCGCGAGCAACACCCAGATCAACGCGCTCACGCGCCACGAGCTGCTGCCGCTGTTCGAAGTGCTCGCCGACGCCGGGATCCACTCCTGGCAGCTGCAGATCACCGTCCCCCACGGCAACGCCGCCGACAACCCCGAGCTCATCCTGCAGCCCTACATGTTCCTGGAGCTGTTCGAAACGCTCGAGCGCGTGCTCGAGCGCTGCCAGGCGCGCGGCGTCCGGATGTGGCCGGGCAACAACCTCGGCTACTTCGGCCCGCTCGAGCGACGGCTGCGCAAGTCGCAGAACCGCTACTGGACGGGCTGCTCGGCGGGGCGCGCGGTCATGGGGATCGAGAGCGACGGCGCGATCAAGAGCTGCCCGAGCCTCGGCGGACCGTTAAACATCGGCGGCAGCTGGCGCGAGCACGGCGTCGCCACGCTGTGGCAAGAGACCTACCAGCTCGGCTACATCCGCCACCGCACCGTCGACGATCTGTGGGGCTACTGCCGCGAGTGCTACTACGCCGAGACCTGCATGGCCGGCTGCACCGCGGCCGCCGAGCCGGTGTTCGGGCGCCCGGGCAACAACCCGTTCTGTCACCACCGCGCGCTGATGATGGATCGTCAGGGCCTGCGCGAGCGCCTCGAGCAGGTCCAGGGCGCTGCGGGCGGCGGCTTCGACAACGGCCTGTTCCGCCTGATCCGCGAGCACAAGGACCCCGAACTGCGGGCCGCGCACGGCCCCGTCGCGGTCGTCGAGCCGCGCGTGTCGCGAGCCGTGGAGCCCACCGGCCCCGGGCGCCCGCTGGCAAGCGCGAAACCATAAGCACGCGCCGGTCGGGCGCGCGCTCGACATCGTCGACTTCGTCGTCAACCTCGACCTCCCCGCCGAGCGCCGACGAACGCGACGTTCGCTACGGCATCCAGCCCTCGGGATCATCCGGCCGCTCGCTCGCGCGGACCATCCCGTGCCGCTGCGACGCGATCGCCCGGCGCGCGTCGTCGGCCAGCTCCTGCGGCACGCGCACCGTGTGTCGCGCCCCCTCGAGGCGCATGCCGCCGGTCCACAGATCGCGCCGCACCTTGCGGACCGAGTCGAAGCCGAGCCGCGCCGGCTCACCGCGGCGCGGGATGTCGATCACCGAGTTGTCCGTGATCAGCGTGGCCCGTCGGCTCGAGAATTGCCGCAGCAGCACCAGCAGCGCGGGCGCGAACAGGACCGCGAGCGGGCGCCAGAGCGACGCCCAGGGCTGCCACCAGAACCCCGGATAAAACGCGGTCACGAGGACCAGCACGGCCGCGCACACGCCGACCACCCAGAGCACAGGCCGCGGCTCGATCGCGTCCTTCACCCCCCACCAGATCAGCGCCTCGTGCTGGCGCAGCTGCTTGGCGTAGGCCAGCGGCAACGTCCCGGGGGAGGGCGGCGCCGACGGAGCCCGGCGCCGCGCCGGCGCGACGACCTCCTCGGCCGCGTCCGCCTCCGCGCCGCTCACGACCTCCGCGTCGATCGCCGTCGGGTTCTTCTCGACCAGCCGCAGCGTCACGTCGTCACGTCTCCCCGCTCGCGCGGCCGGCTCGACTCGCCCACGCGCCATCGTACCCGGCTTCGCGCGCCGACTGACAGCCCCGCCGTGACGCCGCGCGCTCGCTCACAACGACCCGTCGACGCGCGCGAGCCGGGCGTGCAGCATCTGGTCACACAGCACCAGCGCGACCATGGCCTCGACCATCGGCACCGCCCGCGGCAGCACGCAGGGGTCGTGGCGCCCCTTGGCCTGGTAGGTCACCTGCGCGCCGTCCCGCGTGACCGTCTGCTGCGGTTTAAAGATCGTCGCCACCGGCTTGAACGCGACCGCGAGCCGGATCGTCTCGCCGTTGCTGATCCCGCCCTGGATCCCGCCGCTGCGGTTCGTCACCGTCCGGATCCGCCCGTCGACGGGGTCGATCGTGAACGGGTCGTTGTGCTCCGAGCCGCGCATGCGCCGGGCCGCGAAGCCCTCGCCGACCTCGAAGCCGCGGCTCGCCGGCAGGCTCATCAGCGCGCCGGCCAGCGACGCGGTGAGCTTGCCGAACACCGGCGCCCCCCAGCCCGCCGGCACGCCGCGCGCGACGCAGCGGACCACGCCGCCCACCGTGTCGCCGTCGCGCCGCGCCGCGTCGATCGCCTCGATCATGGCCTCGGAGACAGACGCGTCGGGGCACCGCACGGGCGTCGCGTCGACCTCCTCGCGGGTCACGCGCTCGCCGTCGACGGTCGCCGCGATCCCGGCGACATCGTCGACCCACGCGACGATCTCGACGCCGTGGGCGACCGCGAGCAGGTCCTCGGCCAGCGCCCCCGCGGCCACGCGCGCGACCGTCTCCCGCGCCGACGCCCGCCCGCCGCCGGAGACGGCCCGCAGCCCGTAGCGCGCGTCGTAGGTGTAGTCCGCGTGCGACGGCCGGTACACGCGCTCGAGCTCCGCGTACGCGCGCCCGCGCGCGTCCTCGTTGCGCACGAGCAGCGCGATCGGGGTGCCCAGCGTCAGGCCCGTGCCCGGCTCGAGCCCGCTGAGCACCTCGTAGCCGTCCGGCTCCCGCCGCGGCGAGCTCAGCCGCCCCTGCCCCGGCCGCCGGCGCGCGAGCTGGGCGTTGACGCGCGCGTGCGGAAACGGGTGTCCTGAAGGACATCCGTCGATCACGACCCCCAGGCCCGCGCCGTGCGACTCGCCGAAGGTCGTCACCCGCAGCAGCTGGCCGAAGGTGTTGCTCACCGCGCCCCCGCCTCCGGCGCGTCCAGGAACTCGAGCACGCGCGCGCGCCAGGCCTCCGCCGCCTCGATCGCGACCGTGTGCCCGACCCCCGCCAGCACCTCCGCGCGCGCCGGGCCCGAGCACGCGGCCGCGAGCTGCTCGAGATCCTCGGCTGGCGCCAGCCGGTCGTGCTCGCCCGCCAAGAGCAGCGCGGGGCAGCGGATCTCGGGCGCCAGCGCGAGCGGCGACCACGGCGAGCCGTGCCCGCCGTCGAGCGTCTGCTCAAACAGCGCCCGGATCCCCTCGTAGGAGTTGCGCTGCACCGTCGCGCGGACCATCGCCTCGAGCATGTGCTCGTACTTCGCCAGGTACGCGGGCCCCAGCGTGTCCGCCAGGCTCAGCCACGCGAGCGTCTCGAGCGTGCCGGTCGCCAGCGCCGCCCGCCACGCCCGCACGATCACGCGGCCGACCGCCCCTCGCCCCGCGCTCACGCCCGAGATCACCAGCCGACGAATCCGCGCCGGCTCGCGCGCCGCGATCGCCAGGGCCACGCGACCGCCGAACGAGAACCCGCACAGGTCCACGGGCCCCTCGAGCTCCAAGGCCTCGAGCAGGCGGACGAAGTCGTCGACGTGCCGCGCGAACGAGACATCCTCCAGGCCCAGCGCGCCGCGCCCCTGGCCGCGCGCCTCGTAGACCACGACCTCGCGCTCGGCCGCGAGCGAGCGGATCTGGCCGCTCCAGCTCGTCAGCGTCTGCGTCATGCCCCCGAGGATCACGAGCGGCGGGCCGGCGCGCGTCGCCTGCAGCGGCCCGCGCCGATCGACCCGGATCGACCCGGGGCGCCCCTGCACAACGTCGTGAATCGTGACCGACTCCGCCATCGTCGCGCCGGTATACCGCGGACGCGCGCCCGCGGGAACACGAGCGAGCTCGTGTACACTCGCTCCGTGCACCTCCACGCCCGTCGGCAGCGTCGGCTCGTCGACGCGCTCGCGTCGCCCGCCACGCTCCTCCTCACCGTCTCGCTCGCCGGCGCGCTCCCCCTCCTGAGCGCTTGCCCGCGCGGCGAGCCGCGCACCACAGACCCAGAGCCCGCGCCCGCGCCGGACAACACGCGCGCGCACGAGAGCGCCACGGACGACGAGCCGACGACGGAGGCGCTCCCGAAGGCGGTCCCCGAAGCGCGCGCGCCCGACGAGCCCGACGCGCCTGACGAGTCGCTGCGACCCGAGCCCCTGCGCGAGCCCGCGCCCGATCCGCGCACGCACGCCGGCGGCTGCGACGACGGCCGCTACGCCGTCGGCGAGCAGTGGAGAGACGACTGCAACACCTGTGTCTGCGGGCCCGGCGGGAAGGCGACCTGCACGCTCATGGCCTGCGGCGGCGGTCGCGACACGCGCTGAGCGACGCGCACACACATGTCCAAAAAAACATCTTAGAACCACGCGCGGACGGGGCCCGGCCATCGCCGAGCCCCGCGCGTCATCGTCACCGGCGGCGGCGGCGAACGCCGAGCAGCCCCAGCAGCCCGAGGCCCGCGAGCGCCCAGCCGCGCGCGTCGTCGTCCGCACGACACCCGCAGCCCTCGCCGTCGCCCTCCGAGTCCATCATCGACGTCTCGGTCCCGCTCGCGTCATCGTCGTCGTCGTCGTCGTCACCGGGCGCGCTGTCGTCGTCATCGTCGCCCGCGCTGCTGTCGCTGGTCCCGGCCGAGGGGTCGTCCGTCGTCGCGTCGCCGCCCGTGCTCGAGTCCCCGCCGGTCGTCTCGCCAGGCTCGACGCCGACGTAGATCGTCACCTCGGCCGACTCGCCGAGGTTGCCGGCGCCGTCCTCCGCGAACGCGGTCAGGTGCCAGACGCCGTCGGGGAACTGCACCGCGCCGTACTTGAACGGCGGGTACTCGATCCCGGGCTGATCCATGCCCTCGATCGAGATCCACGCGCTCTTCACCCCCCAGCCGGGGTCGAGCGCGTCGATCTCGATCGGCAGCTTCGTGCCCGAGTCGTAGACCATCCCGTGGATGGGGTTCAGGATCGTCACGATCGGCGCGGTCGTGTCCGCCTCCGCGTCGTAGGGGTCGCCGCAGGTCGAGCTGGCCCCTGAGGCAGGTGTCCCCTCGCACCACGTCGGCCACTCGCCGAAGGACTGCGGGCCCGACTCCGCGAAGCCGCCGCAGCGGAAGTCCGCGTCCCACTGCCCGTTGGTCGTGAAGCAGGGCGTCACGTCGATGCCCGACTCCTCCTCGATCCACGCCGCCGCGGCCGGCAGGAGCGAGTGCGTCCCGAGCCCGCTGCAGCCGCCCGTCACCGTCGACGCGATGCCGAACGCGTGCCACGTGCCGTCGTCGTACTGCACGAACGCCGGCCCGCCCGAGTCGCCCGAGCAGATGCCCGCGTCCGGGGCCCCGCCGACGTGCGCGACGTTGCCGATCACGTTGTGCAGCGTCGTCATCGCCCAGCGCTTGGTCCCCGCGCCGGTGTCGTTCACGCTGTTGTTCCCGAACCCGACGATCGCCACCTGCGCGCCGGCCTGCAGGTACTGGTTGCCCTCACAGCCCATGACGATCGGCGTGATCGGGAGGTCCTCAATCGACTGCGTCAGCTTGCAGAACGCCCAGTCGTGGGCCTGGTCCGAGACGCCGCTGTAGGCGGGGTTGGTCCGGCAGAACTCCGTCTGGATCGTCTTGGAGCCGACCTGCGACGAGTTCCCGAACAGGATCGTCTTGTTCCCGGCGCCGCAGTGGGCCGCGTAGGCCACGACGCGCGGGTGGATCAGCGTCCCCGTGCACAGCGAATTCCCGCCGGTCACCGCGACGGTCGTCGGCCACGCGCAGCCCTGCGTCTCCTCGCCCTGGTAGATCCCCGACGGCGCGACGTCATCGACCAGCGGCGCGTCGGCCCCCGGGTCCGCGTTCGCCGGCGCCGGCGCCCCACACAGGACCGCCGCCCCGATGAAAACGATCGAACCCGCCGTAGCTCGTCGAAAAGCCAATTTCTTCAAAACAGTAGGCAAGAATGTCAGCAAAGCGGCCTCCGCCCTTGAGAGTCGCACAGGAGCGACAGCCCGCTCCACCCCTTTTCCCGCGTGACGGACGCGAATCACCCCTGAAATCCACCTGGGGTCCAGCGTCCACGGCACATCACACGCCCGCGATCGGGCTTCCTGGAGGCAGGCGCAACATGCGCCACTCACCGATTATTCGGCGACCGGCGCCCATCTCGTGCGCTCGAGTACACCGCTGAACCGCTGCAAACTCATTGTACATTCACGCGTCATGGCTGCGACGCTCCTGCCCTCTCGGTCCCTGCCAGCGCCACGCCTGGGCGCGCTGTCGCTGTGCCTCCTCGGGATCGCGGGCCTCGCCTGCGGCGACGACAGCCTGGGTCTCACCGACGCGACCACGAGCGCCGACACCACCGGAGACGCCGCCGGAGACGACACCGACGCGCCCGACACCGCGGCGGGCGAGAGCGCCGCGACGACGACCACCGCCGGCCCGGACGGGAGCGGGAGCGAAGGTGACTCTTCGACCAGCACGACCAGCGACGCCGCCACGACCGGCGACGGCGAGACGACGGGCGACGCCACCGCGACCACCGGCGACACCGGCGTCGACCCCGGCCCGATGTTCGACGGCGAGCCGCTGCCCGACGCGCCGCCCGGCGAGTGGAATTGGATCGACATCCCCGAGGCGCGCTGCATCGACGGCAGCAAGGCGGGCATCGGCGTGCGCTACGGCATCTCCGACGAGCTCGTGATCTTCTTCGAAGGCGGCGGCGGCTGCTTCAACGACGCGACCTGCGGGCTGTTCTACGCCAGCTTCGCGCACTTCGACCAGCTCGCGTTCGACCTCATCTGGCAGAACACGATCCTCCAGGGCGGGATCTTCGACACCGACAACCCGAACAACCCCGTCCGCGACTGGAACTTCGTCTACGTCCCGTACTGCACCGGCGACGTGCACATCGGCGACGCGCCCGACACCTTCGTCCCCGGCTACATCATCGACGAGCCGCAGCAGTTCGTCGGCTTCCGCAACGTCCACCACTTCCTCGACCGCGTGGTCCCGACCTTCGACGGCGCCTCGCACGTGCTCGTCACCGGCATCAGCGCGGGCGGCTTCGGGGCCGCGTTCAACTACGACCGCATCGCCGACGCGTTCACCTACGAGCACCCCGACGCGCGCGTCACCCTCATCGACGACTCCGGCCCCCCGCTCGGCGACGACTGGCTCGCGCCGTGCCTGCAGCAGCGGTGGCGCGACCTCTACAACCTCGGCGACACGATCCCGGCCGACTGCGACGACTGCTTCCAGCCGGACGGCGGCGGGATCTCCAACCTCGGCGCGTACATCGCGAACAAGCACCACGATCAGACCCTCGGGCTGATCTCCTCGGAGCGCGACCTGATCATCCGCACCTTCTTCGGCTACGGCCTGCAGAAGCCCGGCGGGGAGCAGTGCCCCGAGGGGATCTTCGAGCTGCCGATGAACGGCGACCACTTCGAGGCGGGGATCTACGCGCTGCGTGACGGCCTCGCCGAGCACGACAACTGGGGCTCATACCTCATGGGCGGCACCTCGCACACGTACCTGAGCTTCCTCTCCTACTACACCAAGAGCGTCAACGGCATCCTGCTGATCGACTGGATCCGCAACATGCTCGAGGGGCAGACCTCGCACGTCAGCCCGTGACGTCGCGCGCTCCGGCGCGCGACTTTGATCATCCACCGACGCAGACCGACGCGCTGTCACTACGGCGTCGCCCGGTGATTGCTCCGGGGCATCGCGCCGCCCGTTGTTAAACCCGTTGACCCTGCAAGCGTCGGATCCGCTACCATCGCGACATGATGCGTTCGTCTCGGCTCATGGTCTTGTCTTGCGGCTTTCTCCTCGCGCTCGCCTCCCAGGCCGGCTGCGGCGACGATGAAATGAACACAGGGTCAGGCACTGACTCCGACACCGACGACGAGAGCGGCACAGGGGGTGAGTCGAGCGACGGGACCTCGGCCGGGCCCGGCACCGACCCCTCGGGCACCGACTCCGACTCGAACTCCGGCGACGGCGACGGCGACGGCGACGGCGACGGCGACGGCGACGGCGACGGCGACGGCGACGGCGACGGCGACGGCGACGGCGACGGCGACGGCGACGGCGACGGCGACGGCGACGGCGACCTGCCGCCCTCGCCCTGGGACGGCGAGCCGCTGCCCGACTTCCCGGCGGGCGAGTGGCACTGGATCGACATCCCCGAGTCCTCCTGCCGCACGGGCAGCTCCACGGGCTTCGGCATCCGCTACGGCACCGTCAACAAGCTGATGATCCACTTCGAAGGCGGCGGCGCCTGCTTCAACGCGCTCACCTGCGGCGTCAACCCGGGCAACGCCGACGCGAACTCGTTCAACGCCTGGGCCAGCGGCGGCGGCCAGGGCGGGATCTTCAACATCGGCAACGGCGACAACCCGGTGTCCGAGTGGACCCATATCCACATCCCCTACTGCACCGGCGACGTGCACGCGGGCAGCAACCCCAACGGCATGGTCCAGGGCGCCGGCGCCCAGAAGTTCGTCGGGTACACCAACGTCGAGCACTTCCTCCAGCGCATCGTCCCGACCTTCTACGGCGACGTATACGACGTGCTCGTGACCGGCCAGAGCGCCGGCGGCTTCGGAGCCGCGATCAACTACGACCGCATCGCCGACGCGTTCTTCTACGCCGACGTCACGCTGCTCGACGACTCGGGCCCGCCCATGGCCGACGCCTACCTCGCCCCCTGCCTCCAGCAGCAGTGGCGTGACCTCTGGTCGCTCGACGTCGCCATCCCGGACGACTGCACCGACTGCTCGCTCCCCGACGGCGGCGGGATCGCGAACCTCGCCTCGTACATCGGCGCGAAGCACAACAACCAGCGGCTCGCGCTCATCAGCGCCAACCACGACTCCGTCATCCGCACCTTCTTCGGCTACGGCATCGCCAACCCGAACGACATGCCCTGCGGCTTCAAGCTGATCCCGAGCATGGACGACTGGTTCTTCGAGGACGGCCTCTACGACCTCCGCGACAACGTGCTCGACCAGAGCCCGGTGTGGGGCAGCTACATCGTCACGTCGACGAGCCACACCTGGATCGGCGGCAACAGCTTCTACGAGACCGACGTGGGCGGCACGCTGCTCGTCGACTGGGTCGAGGACCTGATCGACGGCACCACCTCCCACGTCTCGCCGTAACCCGCGGTCAAACCACGTTTCGGCGCGCGGCGCGAATGCGCCCCGCGCGTCGCGACGACGACGCAGCGCGACGCGCGTGCCGTGCTCCAGTGTCTCGAGTCGGGCGCGGCCCGGACCGCAGCGGCCCGCGACACGACGAAGCCTGCCGCCCGGTTTTTGCTCTGACCACTCGTGGCCCGCGGTCGCCGCCGACCTCCACGATCGCCGCCCCCCACAGGAGAGCCGCCGAAGCCTCCGCGCAGACCCGGCAGAATCGTCCAGGTATTCCGAGCGCCCGGGCTTCGGTGCTATATTTGTTGAATGATCAACCCTTCGTCCTGGCGCGTCCTTTTCACTACAGCACTGAGCCTACCGTTGACCCTGGCGCTCGCGGCCTGCGGCGATGACTCCCGCGCGACCGACTCGAGCGACGAGACGACGAGCGAGGGTGAGACCACGGCCGGAGGGAGCACCTCCGCGGACGACGACGACGACGACGACGACGGCACCACCACGACGGGTGACACCACGGCGGGCCCCGACCCCAGCACCACCACCGAGGACCCGTCGACGACCACCGGCGATCCCACGACCGACCCGAGCACCACCGGCGAGCCGCTGATGATCACCGCGCTGCGCTGGAACTCGATGAAGATCGAGGACCCCCACTTCTTCGCGCTCGGCTGCAACCTCGACATCACCGACATGGTCAACACCATGCTCATGGACGCCGTGACGATGGACGGCGACGATCCGCCCGACGGCTCGCTCGACCTCAACTTCGTCATGCTGTTCCCCGACCCGCTCGACGTCGGCGACGCGGGCGGCGACATGGACCTCGCGGTCGCGGACACCTGCCTCGTGCCCCTCGCGGCGCCCATCTGCTCGCTCGGCGCCGGCCAGACGAACCCCTCGGCCTACACCAACGACGGCAGCGGCTGCCTCGCGCCCGACGGCAACCACCTCAGCTACGGCCTCAGCACCGACCCGGTCCCGGGCCCGTGCTTCACCAGCGACACGATCGCCAGCCTCGACATCTCGCTCGGCGACTTCGTGCTCCCGCTGCGTGACGTCGAGATCTCGGCGACCTACGACGGCGACCCCGTCGCCGGCGCGGTCAACGGCATCATGCGCGGCTTCCTGACCGAGACGGACGCCGAGAACACCACCCTGCCCGACGACCTCCCGGTCGTCGGCGGCAACTCCATCGCCTCGCTCGTGTGCAAGCCAAACGACAAGGACGACAACAACGGCGAGCCGGGCTGGTGGTTCTACGTCACCTTCACGGCCAACAAGGCGAAGTGGAACGGCTAGTCGCCGCGGCGACTTGAGCCTGTTTCACACCAACTTCTCGGCGCGGGCGTCCCCATGGGGCGCCCGCGCTGCTTTCTCCGCCAGGCGCGTCGCTGCTGGCGCGAACGCTGCTCGCCGGGCTCCGCCGCCGAACGCGAACGCTGCTCGCCCAGTTCCGCCGCCGCTCGACGCGGCGTCAGGATGCCGCGTTCTGGACAAACCACGCGCACCTGGCTTGTAATCATGGTGCTGTCTGTCTGCCCACAGCTCAACGCCCATGGATACGCCGACCCTGATGCATCACCGCTCCCTGGTCCACACCGCGCGCGCCCACCTGGCGCGACCGCTCGCGCTCCTCGCCCTGCTCGCGCTCGCCGCCTGCGGAGACTCGGCGCCGGCCGGCACGATCACCGACGGCGACACCAGCGACTCCGAGGCCGGGACCACCGCGGGCGCGAGCAGCTCGTCGACCTCGAGCTCGTCGACCTCGAGCTCGTCGACCTCGAGCGACGGCTCCTCGTCGACGACCGGGGAGGAGACGACCGTCACCACCGGCGCGCCCGCCTGCGACCCGTTCCTTGAATTCGCCGATGTCTGTGAAGAGGACTGCGAGTGCCTCTCGGGGCACTGCTACTCGGTGCCGCTCGTCGGGGGGAGCTGCGGCGAGTGCAAGGTCGACGCCGACTGCCCCGACGGCGGCTGCACGATCCCCAACCCGTGGGGCGGCGAGGGCTCGATGTGCAACGGCGGCGAGGCGGGCAAGGGCTGCCAGACCGACGAGGTGTGCTCCGACCCCAGCGCGCCGTTCTGCGCGACGCTGATCGAGGCGCCCGGGCTGTTCTCGCTGATGACCTGCAGCGAGTGCCGCACCGACGCCGACTGCGGCGGCGCCACCCCCAACTGCGCCCCCGAGATCGACCTCGACACCTTCACGGGCATCATGCGCTGCATGCCCGACGGCGCGCTCATGCAGGACCAGCCCTGCGTCAAGCCCGACGCGCTCGACCCCGTGTGCGAGACAGGCATCTGCAGCCTCGCCAACGTCCAGAACGTCCTTGAGGTCGGCATCTGCGGTCAGTGTCTGAGCGACGCCGACTGCCAGCCCGGCGAGACCTGCGAGGACGCCTGGATCGACCTCGGTGGCTCGGGGATCGAAGATCTGTTCGGCTCTGTGTGCATGTAATCTTTCGCACACAGCAAATGTCGCGCCATGACCGCCGTTCGCGGGGACGTACCCCGCGGGATTTTCGCCATCCTAACGTTCGAAACTCCCGTAAGAATTGGCGGGTCTGGAGTCAAAAGGGTTGGGGAAGCGGTCGACCCCCTGCTCCCTAAGCCCACAATTCCATACGTCTGACACCCGGCGAGCACGCGATCGTTATGCTTGCCGTGTGCGTCAGCTGTGGTTTATGCCAGTTTCGCAATGGCGTTTTCCCGGCTGGTCACCGTGTCCCTCTGCTCTTCTCTCGCGCTCGCGCTCGCGGGCTGCGGCGACCCGCAAGGCGCGAGCGACAGCGGCAGCGACGGCGAGAGCAGCGACAGCGGCGAGACCGCGGATGAGACCGACGGCGCGAGCTCGAACTCGACTGATGGCTCGAGCGCGACCGACCCCGGAGGCTCGGAATCAGACTCCGGCGTCGAGACCACCGGCAGCCCGGTCGTGATGGCGCCCGCCAAGGGCATCTCGATCACCCACGTCGAGGCCAACCAGGGCACCCGCGTCGACATCGGCCAGGGGGCCGACTGGGTCGATGGAGCAGGTCGGGACGGCTTCCTCGTCCGCGACCGCGACATGATGCTGCGCGTCCACTACACGGTCGACCCGAACTGGGTCGCGCATGACGTCGAGGCGCGGCTGCTCCTCAAGTACCCCGACGGCACCGAGGAGACGAAGACCCAGACGGTCGAGGTCACCGGCGACTCGTTCGAGGGCGAGCTCAAGCGCACCTTCTACTTCGGCCTCGTCGCCGAGGAGGGCCAGGTCCAGCCCGGCACGAAGTTCCAGGTCGAGCTGTGGGAGGACGAGGCCATGGCCGTGGGCGACGAGGGCGTGTGGGCGACCCCGGCCAGCGGCCCCAACTTCATCGGGCTCGAGGCCGACCCCATGGAGCTCAAGATCGTGCTCGTGCCGATCCACTACCAGGCGGACGGCAAGGACATCATCGCCACGGTCACCGACAGCGACCTGCAGGCCATCGAGAACTACTTCCACGAGGCGAACCCCGTCCAGCGCGTGCTGCTCGAGGTCCACGATCCGCTGCCGTACACGCAGTCGGTCAACGGCCTCTCGCCGATCCTCAACGCGACCGCGCAGCTGCGCCAGCAGGAGAACCCGGCGCCCAACGTCTACTATCACGCGCTGCTCGACCAGGGCTGCCAGTTCACCGGCTGCACCAACGGCGGGCTGCTCGGTCAGGCGATCGACATCCCCGGCCCCGGCCAGGGCCAAGGCTACCTGCGCGTCGCCTCGAGCATGTATCACACGCCCGACGACAAGGTGACCGAGATGTCCCTCGAGACCATCGTGCACGAGCACGGGCACTCGCAGGGCCAGTATCACATCTTCTGCCCCGGCGGCGGCGCGGCGGGCACGGACAACACCTACCCCGACCCCGACGGCAAGATCCAGGCCTGGGGCTTCGGCATCCGCTACTTCACGCTGCACAACCCCAACGTCGAGGTCGACTACATGAGCTACTGCCGCCCGCAGTGGTTCGGCCCGTGGACGTGGAACAAGGCCTACGAGCGCATCCGTGCGCTGACCTCCTGGGATCAGGGCGACGTCCCCCAACCCCCCACCTACCCGATCCTGATCGGCGCCCACAACAGCGACGGCTCCACCGAGTGGTGGACCGCCGATGGCGTCATCCCGCCCGAGCGCCTCAGCGCCACCGAGACCATCCAGTTCACGATCGGCGGCGAGACCACCGCGCAGCCAGCCGCGATCCACGAGATGGTCGAGAGCGACGAGTACTGGGTCGTGACGCCGCTCCCCGCCTCCCTCGACAGCATCAAGGGCATCACCCACGTCTCGGGTGAACAGTCGACGCCGATCAACCCCGCGAGCGTCCGCGCGTTGCACCACACCGCTGACTTCGTCAGCCCGTAGCCGCGATCGTCGGCGCAGCGAGCACGCCTCGGACCCCGCGTCCGAGGCGTGTTTGTTTTTCCCGTAAAGTCGCTCGCGGCCACTTCACCTCTCTCGCCCATGCAGCAGCGGCCCGAATCGGTCGGGTTGCGCGCTCGCGCGGCATTGTGTAAGCGGCCACTTCACCGAGCAGGCGCCACGACGCGCTGCACGACCCCCAAGGAGGGCCCGGCGAGCATGACGACCCCGGAAACGCTGCATGTAGTCGGCTTCGGCTGGCAGAGGGATGGCATCCACCTCGAGGTGCGTGACGCCGCGAACGTCGGCGCGACGCGCAAGCTCCCCCTCACGGGGGCGCTCCGGTTCAAGCGGCTCGGCCGCAGGCTGTGCTCCGGGTGGTTCGACTTCGAATCTGGCGAGCGCTCGACCTGCCCGGACAACGCGGTCCCCGAGCGCAAGTCCCAGTGCGAGGCCTGCATCGAGCGCGAGGGCTTCGCCCCCTGGCTGCGCTGCGACGGCCGCATGATCCCCCAGCTCAAGCCGAGCGTGCGCGCCTACATCGAGCAGCCGCACTACCTCTACCTCGCCTGCTTCGGCGACGAGGTCGTCAAGGTCGGGATGGCGTCCGAGGAGCGCAAGCACGAGCGTCTGTGGGAGCAGGGTCCGCTGGCCGCGTTCTACGTCGCGACCGCGCCCGACGGCATCACCATCCGCCAGCTCGAGGTCGAGGTCTCGCGCCTCGGCTACACCGAGTTCATGCGACGCAGCCGCAAGCTCGAGCTCCTCAAGAGCGACATGACCGAGGAGCGCGCGGTGCGTCGACTCCACAGCGCGCTCGACCGCGTCCGCGCCCAGCTGCCCGAGGACTACGCGACGCTGCTGCTGCGCCAGCCCGAGCGCGTGCCGACGCCCGCGCTGGCCGCTGACGCGCGGCGCTTCCGCGAGCTCGACACGCTCACCCCCGAGGAGAACGAGATCATCGAGGGCGAGCTCATCGGCGCGAGCGGCTCGATCGTCGTGCTCCACGACCGCGGGATCCGCTCGACCGTCGACCTCTACGACCTCGTCGGCTACGAGGTCGAGTTCAACCCCGAGGGCGAGGCCAAGAAAGAGGCCCGGCAGATCGGCCTGTTCGGCTAGCGGCCCCGAGCGCTCAACGGACTTGAAGGCCCCTCGGGCGCTGCGACAGGCGCTGAGACAGGGCGCTGAGACAGACGCTGAGACAGGCGCTGAGACGAGCCGGCGTCACGCCACGCCGGCCCGTTCGCTTAGGAGGGCGCGATGACCTCGAGCGCCATGCCGCCGGGGTAGGCGTAGGACGCGAAGCCGACCTTGGTCTCGAAGTTGGGGTCGGCGTAGCCGATGTTGGTGATGCCGAACTTGTCGTCGCTCTGGGCGAAGTGCGCGCCGTCGTTGACCGGCCAGCTCACGATCTCGTAGGTCTCGACCTCGAGGCCCGGGACCTCATCGCCCTCGGGGCCCAGCTCGGTGTAGCCCGTGACCTCGACGTCATCGACGTACACCGGCGCGCCGCCCTTGCGGTGCACGATCTGCACGTAGTTGTCGCGGTAGCCCTGCCCGGTCGTGAACGCGTAGCGCTTGAGGTACTGCTCGACCGGCACCATCGCGTACATCGACGGGTCGCCGATCGGCGAGCCCTCGTCCCAGGTCAGCTCCTGCGCGCCGGCGATGTACTGGACCGGCATGATCTTCTTGTTGCTGATGAAGATCAGCCCGGAGTCCTTGTTGCCGTACTCCTTCTGCTCCTCCCACGAGGAGTCGACGGAGAACTCGTAGAAGTCGCCCTTCTTCGCCAGCGAGATGACCGCGCCGTCCTCGTCGAGCTGACCCTGCTGCGGGATGACCCACACCTTGGTGTCGTCCTCGCCCGCGAACACGCGCCAGTAGCGGCGCTCCTGCTGACGGAGCTTGGCGTGTATGCCGACGTAGCGGCGGCCCCAGTGGTCGAGCGGGATCAGCTGCTCCTGCAGGTGATCGCAGAAGCCCTGCCCGCTGACGCCCGGGTTCTCGCCCTCGTAGGGCACGAACGCGCAGGCCGTCGCGCCGACGACCCAGATCGGCTTGTCCGACTCGATGATGGTCCCCGACACGTCGCGCCGCTTCCAGTCGCCGTTGACGTCGGCGGCCGCGATCTGCATGAGCTCGTACTTGTCCATGACCACGGAGCCCTGCGCGCCCGCCTTGACGTACTTGACCTTAAAGCCAGTCTCGTCGGTCGCGACCGGCGGCGTCCAGGTCACGGTCGTGTCGTAGTCGAGCGCGAGCACCGTGAAGTAGCTCGGGTGCCCGTTGATGTCCTCGTCGTTCTTGTCCTGGAAGCCCGGGTACGAGTAGACGATGTACTCCTTGCGCAGCGCGTGCTCGGGCAGCAGCATCGAAGAGTCGTTGGCCGAGCTGTTCTCGAGCGGCGAGTGCTGGTACGCGACGATCGGGATGTCGCTCTCGACGCGGTACAGCCCGCCCAGGCGGTAGCCGGACGAGTACTGGTCGACGAAGGAGTTCGTCATCTCGAACACCCGCGTCTCGCCGGGCGCGAGCTGCACGGGGTCGCCCTGCGCGAACTCCTGCCGCAGGTTGTCGGGCACGTACCAGAGCTGGATCGTCGCGGTCTTGTCGCGGTCGGTGTTGCCGATGATCAGCGCGTCCGGCGAGTTCTCGCGCCAGTGCGTCATGCGGGCGGCGAAGAACGAGCAGCCCACCGACGACGGAGACTCCTCGGCGTAGTCGCAGGGCCCGAGGCAGCGGCCCGAGCTGCAGGTCTCGCCCTCCTCGCAGAGCACGTCGATATAGGTGAGCCCGTCGGGGTTGCAGACCCGCATCACGCCCTCGTCCTTGCACGACGCGACCCCCGGCATGCAGACCATCTCGACGCCCGTCGTCGGGTTCTCGATCGTCGGGTCGCTCTCGTCGCTCGTCGTCATCGTCGTGTCCTCGCCCGAGTCGCTGCAGGCGACGGAGACGAGCAACGCCGGCGCGAGGGCCCAGGCGAGCGCCGTGAAGAAGGGAGAAGCGCGACGCGATCGAGAGAGCGATCGGGCGGGTGAGGGGCAAGGTATGGGCAGCATCGAGCTTTAAGCCTCAGGTCGAGCAGTAGGGTTTATGTTCGCTTAACTTCGCGCGCGACGGCGCGCGTGTGTGGCGGTCCGGCGCGAAGCCTCGCGGGCGCCCGCCCGGACCGCCGCTCTCCGCGATTACTGGAGGTTCTGGAGGCTGACCTCGATGCCCTCGGGGATCGAGACGACGCCGCTGGTCCGGAGGTTGATAACGCCCTTGGGCGAGTCGATGGCCCGATAGTCGACCGTCAACCCGACCTGCTCCGCGAGCGCGGCCTTGAACTCATCCACGACGTCCTGGTTCTTGTCGACGAACTCCGGGTCCGAGGCGGCGAGGACGCCGACGCCCTTCCCGTCGACGACGGTGATGTCGCCGGCGCGCACGCCGAGCAGCTCGTTCTCCAGCTCCAGGAACATCGGCATCTCGACCTCGGCGTAGCCGCAGTACTGGTCGTCGGTTCGCCACACGCGGAACTCTGTGTCCAGGCGCGCGTTGCTGTTGGCGCTCGTCGTCATGGAGTCGAGCGTCACCGTGATCGGCCCGTTCGGGTCGGGGTTGCCGTTGTCGTCGTAGCTGCGCGGGATCTCGCCCTCCTCGATCATGCGCTGACACATCTTCTCGATCAGCTCGGCGTGGAAGCGCACCGTCATGAACTGGCCGTCGGCGATCGCGACCTGCGTGTCGAGGCCCGCGTTCGCCGGCATGTCGAGGTTGGTCGCCGCGCCGATGACGAGCGTGTTCTCCTCCGGGTTGACGAACACCTCGCGCGCCGCGAGCACCACGTTCTCGCCGCCGAGGGACCACGGCCGCATCTCGAGCAGGTCGGAGGCGCCGAAGCTCTCGGCCAGCTGGTCGTGGATCGTCGAGCGCAGGTAGTCCTTGATGCCCTTGAAGTCGTCGAGCGGGATCCCGTCCTCCTCGACCTGCTGGCTGTACAGGGTCAGCTTGACGTCCTCGTCGCGCAGCACGAGGTTGTTGAAGTCGGCGACCAGGAACGAGACCTCGTTGAGGCGCTCGACGCGGATCGGCAGCCCGAAGCTCACGTCGCCCGACGCGGTCACGGCGCCCGTAAAGATCGGCTCCGGCACGTCCGGGTTGGGCGGCTCGATGCCGCCGAAGCTGAGCCCGAGGTCGACCTTGCTCAGCGCGACCTTGATGCAGTTGCCGCAGTCGCCGTGGGCCTCGAGCGTCAAGTCGGTCTGCCCGGCCGAGAACGAGATGAGGAACGGGCCCATCGAGACCGAGGTCGAGAAGTCCGGCGACTCCCCCGACTCGGTCAGGTTCGCGAGCAGCTCGTTGATCGCCTTCTCGCCGAGCACCAGCGCCATCGGGTAGGGCGGGACCTCGGGGACGAACTCCTCGAGGATGCCGCGCGTCGCGAGCACGTCGTCGAGAAAGCCCTGGTACTCCTCGCAGTCCGCGTCCGCTGGTGGGCCGGGGCACGCGGTCAACGAGGACGCCGCCAGCCCAAGGGTGAACGCCGGGGCGAGAACGCGAACGAACGACTTGAATACCATCGTTATCCTCAAGCTGGGAACAAGCGGTGCAAGGGAAGACGCGACGAAGGAGCGAAGCCTCCGCAGCACCTCGAGTTTATGACAAATTGCCCATGGGCGCAGTTTGTTGTGCAATTATCTCGCGCTACCCAGCCCGCGCGGGGGGTCGTCAGCCCCTCGTTCGCTGCGCCGCGCGCGAGGGTTGCCCGCGCGACCTGGCTGCGCGCGCGCGCGCGCAGTTCCGCGCAGAGCTCGCTACCGAGGTACAAATCACCGCCGTGCGCAACGTTCCTTTGTCCGCGAGCCGGCCGCTGTTATCGTCGGGTCCTGCGATGCACCGTCCTCAACTTGGCCTACTGAAGAAGTTGCAAGAGAAGTTGCGAGAGAAGTTGCGAGAGAAGTTGCGAGAGACGCCACAGGAGACGCGGCCAACGCCGCGACGCGCCGCGGGCGTGCTCGCGCTCGCGCTCGTGACCGCGGGCCTCGCCGGCTGCAATTCCGACGAGACGTTCTCGATCACCACCGAGGACGAGACCACCGGCGGGACCAAGACGCCGTCGACCTCGCTGCCCATGACCACGCGCGGGCCCGAGCCCGACATGCCCCCCAGCGACGCGCCCTTCGTCTCGTGCCTGGACATGCTCTCGTGCCTGTTCTCGAACCAGGACGGCAACGTCCCCTGCCAGTTCATCAACCAGGACTTTAATATCGAGATCGATTTCGTCTGCGTCCTGGGCTGCGTCGGCGTCGAGGGCACCGACATCGGCGAGATCCTCTGGCAGCTCGACCTGGGCCTGTGCCTCGCCGACGTGTGCGCGCAGGAGCCCTACACCGGCCCGCTCGATCCTGGCCCGGAGCACCAGTGCAACCCCGAGCCGTCGATCGGCATCGACGTGAGCGCGCAGTGCCTCCAGTGCATGATCCTGAAGATGTCGCAGCTCGCCAACGGCCAGGACCTGGGCGTCTGTATGAACGAGCTCGCGAAGTGCGACGACGACCCGAACACCCTCGTCCGCGACCCCGAGCTCGATCGTTGAGCCGCGCCGAGTCGCGGCGACCGGCGACGGCCTGACGCCGCGCCCAAACCCGACGGACCAGGGCGCACGGCGACCGAGCGCTCGCGCGTCGACGCACCGTCGCCGCGGAGCGTCGTCGCACGCACGCGCCTGGGGCAGCCACGCCAACACCTGTGGGGTCCGGCACGCCCGCGATCGCCAGATTCGTTGCTCATCCCAGAGCGCCGTTGATAGGATGCCGGCATCATGCGGCTTTCCTGGACTCGCGTCTTGCTCTCCGCAGGCATCTCGCTTGCGACCGTCATGCCCACCGGCGAGGCGTGGGCTGTGCAACCCGAGAGCGACGGCGCGGGCGCGCCGGCCGACGCCGGCGACGCCGACGCGAGCGCGCCGGCTGACGGCAGCGACGACGCGGGCGCGGGCGCGGGCGGTGAAGCCAGCGGCTCCATTCAGCTCGGCGCCGGCGGAGCGAAGGGAGACGCGAGCGCCTCCGGTGACGCCGAGGGACCCAAGAAGCCCAAGAAGTCGCGCAAGGGCTGGGGCGTCGAAGATCAAGACAAGCCGCTGCTGTACCGCTACAAGCCCGAGCGCAACACCTGGGAGGTCGGCATCTTCGGCGGCCTGTTCCTCCCCGACGAGCGCCACGACTTCTACCACCCGGACACCTCGCCCCAGAAAGCGCTGTGGCTGATCGGGCCGGAAATCGGTCTGCGCGCGGCCTACATGGCGCTGCCCTTCCTCGGCGTCGAGGCCGAGTTCAGCGCGATCCCGACGGCGGTGCGCAACGGCGCCAACACCTTCGCGTTCGTCTACGGCTTCCGCGGCCACGCGCTGCTGCAGGCGCCCGGCACCCGGATCGCGCCGTTCCTGCTCGGCGGCTACGGCGGCATGGGCGTGGCCTCCTCGGACGACCCCCGCCAGGGGCTCGGCAAGGACCTCGACGGCGTAGGTCACCTCGGCATCGGCCTCAAGGTCTACATCAACCGCTACATGGCGGCGCGCTTCGACGCCCGCCAGATCATCGGCGCCAAGGCGGCCACCCAGGGCGACTGGGTGCATCACTTCTCGGTGCTGTTCGGCCTCACCTTCACGCTCGGCCGCTCCAAGAAGGTCATCGACAACGACCTCGACAAGGACGGCATCCTCAACGACGTCGACGTGTGCCCGATGGCGCCCGGCATCCCGCCGGACGGCTGCCCGCCGAAGGACCTCGACGGCGACAGCATCTACGACCACGAGGACCGCTGCCCCTGCGATCCGGGCGAGGCGCCCTCGGGCTGCCCGACCGGCCTCGACACCGACAAGGACGGCTTCCCCGACGAGGTCGACGAGTGCCCGACCGAGCCCGGCATCGCGCCCGTGGGCTGCCCGGTCCGCGACGCCGACAACGACGGCTTCCCCGACGAGAAGGACACCTGCCCGATGAAGCCGGAGACCCGCAACGGCTTCGAGGACGGCGACGGCTGCCCGGACGAGATCCCGGAGAAGCTCAAGAAGTCCATCGGCGTGCTCGAGGGCATCACCTTCGAGTTCAACAGCGAGAAGATCCGCCGCAGCTCGCGGCCGACCCTCGACGAGGCCGCCGAGTCGCTCAAGGAATTCCCGATGGTCCGCGTGCGCATCGAGGGCCACACGGACAACGTGGGCGACCCCGCGTACAACCTCGAGCTGTCGAAGAAGCGCGCGGCCGAGGTCAAGAACTACCTGGTCGAGAAGGGCGTGCCCGAGGCGCAGCTCGAGACCGAGGGCTTCGGCGACACCAAGCCGCGCGAGACGGAAGACACCGACGCGGCCCGGGCCAAGAACCGGCGCATCGAGTTCGTCCTCATCACCGAGGGCGCGCCCTCGTCCGAGTAGGCGGCCCTCCCCGAACGCAAGCGAGCGCGCGACCGCGTCGCGCGTTTCGTTGTGGGGCGCTCTTTGCGGGGCGCACATACTCACTCCCTTCGGGCGCTCGTACATGGCCTCAAGTCCTCGTCTGAAGCTCGCGCGCGTTGGGTAGAAGACGCGCGTGGCTCTTGGAGAGAGAGGGCGGGGGGCGCTCCTTGCGGGGCGCATGTACTCACCCCCCTCGGGCGCTCGTACATGGCCTTAAGTCCTCATACGGCCCCCCGCCCTCTCTCTCCCGCCACGCTCCGCCGACGTGGCGCGGGTTGACACGCGTCTCGTGACCGGCGCCGCTTCGATCGTGGATCGAGGGGGCCCAAGACGGCCGAGAGGACACGCCCCGCCCTCTCTCTCCAAAAGCCACACGCGTGTCCTCGAACCAACGCGCGCTCAGGTCGGACAAGCACTTCCGACCATGTACGAGGTGCCGAGGTACATGCGTCCCGCGAGGAGCGCCCCGGCCAAGAGCCATGTGTGTCCTTGAACTGGCGCCCGCGCAGGAGCTATGAGCTGCTGGAGCGCCCCGCAGACGAGCTCGAGCCCGCGCGAGCCGCCTCGCGCGGCAACACCACGAGCGCGACCACATAGAACCCGACCCCGACCCAGCCCGCGACCAGCACCCCCAGGTGCATGATCACGATCGTCGCCAGCACCGCGCCGAGCACCGACGTCGCCGCGTTCACCGCCCAAAGCCACGGCACGCGCGTCGGGTCGCGTCCCGCGACCACCCGCAGCCCGCCTGGCAGGCACGCGCCCATCACCAGCGCCAGCGGCATGATCGACGCGATCGCCAGGCCCGCGCGCGCGACTCGGGACAGCGAGCGCGTCGCCTTCAGCAACGCCATCAGCGCGTCCGACTGCACGATCACGCACAGGTACGCCAGCACCAGCGCCAGCGCCAGCGCGGCCACGCCCCGCGGCGCGCGGGCGCTGAACTCCGAGCCCGCCAGCAGGCGACTCCCGAGCCCGCCGCCCAGCAAGATCACCGCGAGCACCACCGCCAGCGTCAGCGTCGGGTCGGAGAGGTACAGGCCGAAGCGCTGCAGCAGCGCCAGCTCGATGAACATGAAGCCGAAGCCCAGCGCCATCACGTACGCGCCGTCGCGCAGCGCCGCCGCGAGCCCGGACGCCGAAGCGGACGACTGTTCGGAGCGCTGCTTTCGCCGCGCGCGCGCCACCAGGTGCACGACCGACGGCGTCAACAAGAACAGCACCACCAGGAGCGAGAGCGCCGCGCCCACGCGGATCAGGATCGTCAGCCCGCCGCCCAGCAGGTGCGCGCGCGGCTGCCCGCGCAGCGCCGCGAGCACGTCGCCGGAGCTCGCCAGCCGCTCCTGGTAGAAGAAGAACGGGCGATCGTCGTAGGGCGCGGAGACGTCGAGCGGCAGCGACAGCAGGTAGCTGTAGAGCGCCTCGCCGTCCTCGGCCGTCAGGATGTTGTAGATCCACCGGGCCTCGCGCGCCTCGGGCGGCTCGTTCGGATCGAGGCGCTCGCGCGGACGCGTGGACCGGAGCACGCGCACGCCGTCCTCGTCGAACTCCTCCTCGGTCGCGCCGAGCACCTCGTCGGCCTCGGCCTCGGCCTTGCCCTCGCCGCCCGCGTCAGCGCCGTCGGGCGACGAGACGCCCTCGGGGGGATCCTGGCGCGGGCGGTAGACGATCGTGAAGCCGAGCTCGCGCGCCTGCTGCTCGGCGCGCTGCAGCTCGAGCTCCGTGAACGCGCCGCGCTTGGCGATCACGTTGTAGAGCTGCCCGTGGCGGAGCACGAGCACCGAGAGCGCGACGTTGCGCGCGCGTCGGTCCGCCGCCAGGCCCTCGCGCACGATCGCGGCCAGCCGCGCCCCGACCGCGAGCCCCGGCACGCTCATGGACGAGATCGAGAGCAGCCCGCCGGGCTTGAGCTTGCCGATGTACTCGCCGGCGGCCTCGAGCGTGTAGAGGCTGTTCTCGGTCAACGCGTACGCGCCCGCGGCCGTGGCCGCGGAGGTGTCGACCATGCTCAGCTGGATCACGTCGAAGCGCTGCTCGGTGCGGCCCAGGAAGCCGCGGCCGTCGTCGACGACCACGGTGACGTCGTCGCGCTCGTAGAGCCCGCCGGTGAAGTCACGGTAGGCGCCGCGCATGACCTCGTCGACGATCAGGCGGTTGAGCTCGACGGCCCACACGTGCGCGGCCTTGCTCGACAGGGCCCCGAGGACATCTTTGCCGCCGCCGGCCCCGATCACGCAGACGGCCTCGGCGCGCGGCCGCAGGCGGTAGGCGAACGAGCTCAGGTCGTACCAGGTGTGCCCGACGCGCCCGACGTCGCCGTCGAAGCGCGTCAGCGTGGTCATCGCGTTCATGTCGATGACCAGCGTCTTCTGCTCGGGCAGGCGCCCCGAGAAGTTCTCGCTCATGCCCCAGCCGCGGAAGCCGTGGGGCGGCAGCACGGCGACGTGCGAGTGCGCGTTCCAGCGCGTCCACTCGGGCTTGACGAAGGGGTTGCGCAGGTCGAGGCCCTTGGCCACGCGCAGCGCGAACACCCGGGCGCCGAGCTGGCTGCTGGCGAGCGCGCCGAGCCCGAGCGCCAGCGCCAGCGCGTAGGGGGTCACGCGCGAGCGCCGACCGAAGAACACGACCGCGGCGAGGCACGCGACCGCGCCCGCGAGCACGAGCGCCTGCGGGCCGCCGAACCAGTGCAGCGCCGGGATCACCAGCAAGCAGCCGAGCCCGGCGCCCACGAGGTCCCAGGCGTACAGCCGCCCGATCCGCGCGGGGCGGCGCAGGATCGCCAGCGCGATCGCGGCGCCGCCGAACAGAAACGGCGTCGCCGCGAGCAGGAACACGATCATCAGCCGGGCCGTGAACACCGTGAACAGCCCGAGCGTGCCGCCGAACCAGTTGGGCGGGACCCGCAGCAGCGCGAGGTCGACGAGCACCAGCGAGAGCGACAGCCCAAGCGCCAACCCGGCGAGCCAGCGCCGGGCGTCGACCTGTGTCAGCCGCGCGCGCGCGAGGTGGACGAAGAGGCCGCCGACCCCCGCGCCGAACAGCGCGACCGCGATCGCGACGAACGCGAAGTGGTACCAGATCGTGACCGAGAAGATCCGCGTGAGCACGAGCTCGGCCAGCATCAGCGAAAGGCTGACGAGGCCGACGCCGACCCCAGTTGCCCGCTCATCGCCGACGCTCATGGCTCTCGAACGTGGACGCGCACACGGGGTCAAGTCAAGTGAGGACGCGCGCAGGCGGCGGTCGCCGGCCGGTCAGCTGATCCAGGCCGGGATCCCGGCGGTCACCGGGATCGACACCAGCAGCCCGTCGCTGGCGCCCGCGAGGTAAATGCGCGCGCACGCGACCAGCCACGCGACGCCGAAGATCACGCGCACGCGATCCCAGTACTGCGGCACCTGTCCGCGACGACAGGGCAAGACGGCGGCGCTGGCGACCAGCAGCCCGGCCCAGATGTCCAGCGTCGCGATCATGAAGCCGGCGGCGAGCAGCGCGAGCGCCCGGATGAGCGCGAGCGTGCGCCGCTGCCCGAGCGCGACCGCGGTCGTCTGCACGCCCAGCGTGCGATCCTCGACGCGATCGCGCAGCACCTGGATCGACTCGAACACGCCCGAGAACAGCCCGAGCTGCAGCACCAGCCACCAGCCCAGCACGCGCTCGATCGGCACGCCCGTCAGCGGCATCGTCACGCCCCAGATGATCATCGCCGCCACGTCGACGCCGGGCATGTGCTTGAGCCGCGCGGAGTAGGCCCAGCAGATCCCGCCGCCGACGATCAGCGCGATGAACAGCCCCGGGTCCCACCAGGTCGCGAGCACGGTCAGCGCCATGACCAGCGCGACCTGGGCCGCGACCGCAGCGCCCATGTTGGCGCGCAGGAAGCGGGCCTTCTGCCAGTCCTTGCCGGGCGCGTAGAGGTCGAACTCGACGTCGCAGTAGTCGTTGTTGAGGTAGACGAGGACGTTGAGCAGCGTCGCGAACAGCACCCGGACGCCCATCTCGGGCCCCGGCAGCCCGAGCACGAGCATGATGCTGACGGCCCCGGCGAGGTTCGCCATCTCGCGCTTGCGCAGGCGCTCGACGAGGACATCTCGGAGGATCTTGAAGGCGGCCACCACCGACGTCCGAGGCTTCCACGATCGCCGGGGTTTTGCAAGCAAACGCGCGCCCGCGACGCTTGTATCGACAGGTTTCCAGGCCCCCTCGCGCTACAATGAATGGCGTTATGCGCGTGTACCTGGACGACGAGCGCGAGGCCCCGGCGGGGTGGGTGCGTGTACACTGGCCCGACGAGGCGATCGCGCTGCTCGAGTCCGGCGAGGTCGAGGTCCTCAGCCTCGACCACGACCTCGGCGACGACGAGCGCGGCACCGGCTACGACGTGCTGCTGTGGATCGAGGAGGCGGTCGCGACCCGCGGCTTCCGACCGCCGCAGCTGCGCGTTCACACCGCCAACCCGGCGGCCCGGCGGCGGATGCTGCAGGCCGTCGCGGCGATCGAGCGCCGCGCCGCCCGTCGCTGATCCCCGCGAGGGCATGCGCCCGGAATAACTCCGGGAGAATCCGCGCGGCGAAGAGCCGCGCGAACCGTTTTTTCTAGACAGTCTTGCTCTGCTCGAGCGCGCCGCGCCCGTAGGCCCACTGCAGCCCGGTGCGGGCCCAGGCGGAGCGATACAGCCGACGATCGACGAACCACCGCATGCCGTCCTGCACCGCCGCGCGCAGCCGACAGTGCACGCCGATGCGTCGCGTGCACCGCCGGGCGTGGGCTCGCTGCAGCCGCGGGGTGAGCCCGGCGCCCGCGAGCGCGTCTCGAGCGGTCTCGGCCGCCATGATCCCGGTCTCGAGCGCCTGCCAGATCCCCTCGCCCGACAGCGGATCGACGGAGAAGCCGGCGTCCCCGGCGAGCAACAGATCGCGGGTCCCGACCCAGGCGGCGGGCCCCAGCGGCAACGACCAGCTGCGCGCGGGGCCAGCCGGGCGCGCGCCCGCGAGGCGCTCGTGATGGCGCTCGAGGAAGGCGCGCAGCAGCGCGCGCAGGTGCCCCGGGCTGGTCCGGTAGGCGTCGGCGCGCTGGTAGACGCCGACGTTGGCGACGCCGTCGACCGAGGGGAACACCCAGCCGTAGCCGCAGGGCAGGTCGTGTTCGAAGTAGTGCTCGCTGACGCCCTCGAGATCGCGCACGCCCTCGAGGTACTGCGTCGCCGCCACGGCGAGGTTGCGGCCCCGCGGGTTCGGTCGACCCGCCGCGCCCCAGGCCACGGAGCCCGGGCCGTCGGCGGCGATGATCAGCTCGGCGCGCCAGTCGAGCGCGGGGCCCCGCGCCCGGTAGCCGACGGCGCCTGGTTCGGGCGGCGGCGCGAGCTCCCGTACAGATGTCTCTTCAACCACGTTCGCGCCAGACCGCCCGAGCGCGCCGCGCAGCGCCGCGTCGAGCTGCAGGCGCGGGACGATCATGCCCGGGCGCTGGTAGACGCGCGCGACCCTCGAGCCGTCGGGGAACACCGCGTCCGCCTGACGCACGAGCGCGTGCGGGCCCTCGAGGATCTCCGCGAGCGCGCCGAGCTGCTCGACGCGCGCGACCGCGTGGTTCGAGATCGCGTCGCCGCAGGTCTTGGGCCGGGGAAACCGCGCGCGATCGACCACCATCACGTCGACGCCGGCGCGCGCGAGCGTGATCCCGGCGGCGCAGCCCGCAGGGCCAGCGCCGATCACCAGCACCTGGCTGCGACCGCGAAGCACGCGACCCGCGGTCGCCCGCGGCTGGACTCCTGTCGCCTGTGGCACGAAACCGCACACTAGCGCACGATCGCGCCCTGCGGAAGCCGCAGACGCGCTGCCGTATCCGCACCCCCACGCCGCCGCGCTCCGCCGCCGCGCGGGTGATCCCAGGGTTTCCGCCGCCCCGGCGCTGGCACGCCCGATGCAAAAAGACCCGGCGATGCCGTGGACCCCGTGCAGATCGCGACGCTCACCGCTCGCGCTCGCGCTCCTCACCTCGCTCGCGGTCGCCTGCGGCGAGCCGATGGACGACGACGAGGGCACCGACAGCGACGCGCTCGAGCCCGCGGATCCCGAGGACGCCCTCGATCTGCTCGCGCCCCCGGAGCTCGGCCCGACGGAGCCGCTGATCGCCGAGGTCCACTACCAGACGCGCTGGAACCAGTACCCCGCCGGCGCGTGGACGACGGTCACCGACCTCGGCTACCGCGTCACGGTCGAGCGCGGCGGCCTCGTCAACTACAGCGCCGCGCTGGTCGAGTGTCTCGACGCCCGCGGTCACGGCAGCTCGATCAACCCGACCCAGACCACGCGCGCCGTGTTCGAATCCCTGACCTCGCCGGCGCCCGGCCTCCTCGACGCGCGCACCTTCACGGCGTCGCGCTTCTGCCACGCGCACTACCTCGTCGCGCGCAGCGACGACGACACGCTCGGCCTGCCGGAGGAGCCCGCGCTCGCCGGCCTGAGCCTGTGGGTCGCGGGGCGCTACCAGGCCCCCGGCGCCGAAGAGGGCGACGAGGTGCCCTTCGAGATCGCGGCGACGAGCCCCTTCGGCGCGCTGTTCGAGCTCCCGACCGGCGACATGGCGGAAGGTTCTGATGAGCCCATGCGCGCGACCATCGTGATCGAGCGCGAGCTCGACACGCTGCTCGACGGCGTCGACTTCGAGCACGACGACGACGACGCGCGCGCGCGCCAGGTCGTCGAGAACGCGGTCGCCCACACCACGGTCACGCTCACGCTCACGCCGCTCGACCCCGACGCGCCGCTCCCGACCTCGACCTCTTGAGGTCGTCCCGAGCGTCTCCGACATCGTCTGCGAGACCGCGCGGGTCACAACTTCGCCCAACGTCTTCTTCGAAGTCGCCCCCGAAGCCATCACCCGAGAGACCATGCCGACCCACGCCCTGACCGCCGCCCTGACCGCCGCCGCGCTGTCCTCGCTCCTCGCGCTCGCCCCCGGCGCGTCCGCTCTGCGACCTCCGCACGGACCTCCGCCAGGGCCGCCGCCGCATATCGTGCTCGCGCACCTCAACGAAACCGGCGCGCTCGAGCTCGACGCCGCGACGCTGCGCGCCGCCGAGCAGCGCGCCACGAGCCGCCGCGCCGCGCTCACGCAGCTCCACGAGGCGCGCCGCGCCGCGACCGACGCCTACTTCAGCGCGCTCACGCAGGCGGCCCAGGACGCCCCCACAGCCCGCCAGACCGCCGCCGCCGCCGAGGCGGCGCTGCGCGTCGCGGAGCTCGAGCTCGCGCGCGAGATCCACGGACTCTTGACGCCCGCGCAGCGCGAGCAGCTCGCGGCCCTTCGCCCACCACCGCCACCGCCCCCCGACACCGCCCGGCTCGGCGCGCGCGCCCGCGAGCTCGGCGTCGACGACCTGACCGCCGACGCGATCGTCGACGTCTTTCAGCATCACGCGCGCGCGCTCGCGGCGCTGCACCGCAGCGTCCACGCGGCCCACGACGACTACCTCGCGCTCGCCGGGCTCGCGGCGTCGTCGGAGCGCGTCACCGGTCAACGCGCTCGTGTGACCGCGAGCGTCACGCGCCTGCGCGCGGCCGAGCTCGTGGTGCTCGTCGAGCTCCGCAGCCTGCTGACCGAGTCGCAGTGGAGCGCGCTCGCGCCTGCGCTGCGCGGCCCGCCTCCGCCTCCGCACCCGCACCACGATGGCCCCCCGCCGCGCCCGCCCGGCGATCCGCGGTGATACCGTGCAAGAGATGAGCGAGCCCCCGACCAGCTACCCGACGACGCTGCGCTGGTCGCTGTTCGCCGTCGTGCTGCTGCTGGGCGCGACGCTCGTCGGCGTCGCGATCTCCAACTACACCGGCGCGCTCGCGCTCTCGGCGACGATCGAGCGCGGTCAGGGCGACGCCTTCTTGACGGCGTGGCGTCACGCGCTGCCGCCCGAACAGGGTCCGCCGACCCCCGCCGCGCTGCAGCGGCTGCTCGACGCGCAGTCCGTACACGGGCTGCGCTACGCCGCGCTCATCATCCCGGGGCAGGGGATCATCGCCGAGGCCGGTGAGCCTGCGGTCGTCCTGGACGCGGCGACGCTGGCGAAGCCCCCGCCCCCCCACGCGCCGCGTCGCGTCGGCGATCGGATCCGCTTGACCGGCGGTCCGCCCCCGCACCCCGGCCCCTTGGGCGATCAGAAGCCGCCACCGGGGATGCCGCCGCCCTTTGGCATGCCCCCGCCACCGGGGATGCCCCCGCCACCGGGCGCGCCGCAGAAGTCCGGCGCGCCGCAGAAGTCCGGCGCGCCACAGAAGTCCGGCGCGCCGCAGAGCTTCGGCGCGCTCGGGCCCCCGCCCTACCCCGTGATCGAGTTCGTGCCGATGTTGTCGGCGCAGCTGAGCTCGCGAGCCCAGCGCAACCTCGCGGTCGGCCTGACCTCGGCGCTGGTCCTCGTGCTCATCGCCGGCGTGCTGCTGCGCATGACCTTTCAGGCCGATCGCACCGCGGCCGCGCTGAGCCGCCAGCGGCACCTCGCGGCGCTCGGCGAGATGTCCGCGGTGCTCGCCCACGAGCTGCGCAACCCGCTGACCTCGCTCAAGGGCCACGCGCAGCTGCTCGAGGAGGTGCTCGAGGAGCGCCCGCGGGCCCAGGGCAAGGCCGCGCGGATCGTCCACGAGGCCGTGCGCCTGCAGCACCTCACGACCGCGCTCCTCGACTTCGCGCGCTCCGGCGAGATCACGCGCGTCGACGTCTCGCCCGCCGAGCTCGTCGCCGACGCCGTGCTCTCCGCCGCCGCCGGGCGCGACGAGCCCGAGGTCGTCGTCCACGCCGACGAGGCGCCCGAGCGCTGGTCGCTCGACCCGCTGCGCTTTCACCAGGTGCTCACGAACCTGCTGAAGAACGCGCTCCAGGCCTCGCCGCCCGGGCGCCCGCCGGAGCTCTCGATCCGCGAGCAGCGCGGGCGCCTCGTGTTCGAGGTCCGCGACTTCGGCGACGGCATCGCGCCCGACCAGCTGCCGGTGATCTTCGAGCCGTTCAAGACCACGCGGGTGCACGGCACCGGGCTCGGGCTCGCGGTCGCGCGCCGCGTCGTCGAGCTGCACGACGGCATCATCACGGCCGAGAACCCGCCGGACGGCGGCGCGCTGTTCCGCGTGGTGATCCCGGCCTGACCGGCGCGCGCTCGCTATCTGTTACAACGACGACGGCACGGACCACGAGCGCGACGCATGAGCACAACCCCCGCCGCCAGCGTCCTCGTCGTCGATGACGAGGAGGGCGTCCGCAGCTTCCTCGCCGAGGCGCTCGAGCTCTCGGGCTACGACGTCGCCGAGGCCGAGGACGGGCAGGCCGCCCTCGAGGCGCTCTCGCGGCGCTCGTTCCACGTCCTCATCACCGACCTCACGATGCCGCGCGTCGACGGCATGACGCTGCTCCGGCGCGTCCGCGCTGACCAGCCCGAGCTCGAGATCATCGTCCTCACCGCCCACGGCACGATCGAGACCGCGGTCGCGGCCATCAAGCTCGGCGCCTTCGACTTCCTGCAAAAGCCCCTCGAGAGCCCCGGCGAGCTGCGGCGGCTCGTCGCGCGCGCCGTCGAGCGCCGCCGCCTGCGCGCGCTCCAGGAGATCACCCGCGGCGACGCCGGCGAGCCCACGCTCTCCTACGGGGACCCGGCGATGCAGCCCGTGGTGCGCGCGCTCGAGAAGGTCGCGCGCACCGACGCCACCGTCCTGTTGATCGGCGAGAGCGGGACCGGCAAGGAGGTCGCCGCCCAGGCCGTGCACCGCTGGAGCGCCCGCGCGAGCGGCCCCTTCGTCGCCATCAACTGCGCCGCGCTGTCCGAGAGCCTGCTCGAGAGCGAGCTGTTCGGACACGAGAAGGGCGCGTTCACGGGGGCGCAGGCGCGCCGGCGCGGGCGCCTCGAGCTCGCCGACGGCGGCACCTTCTTCCTCGACGAGGTCGGCGAGCTCAAACCTGGTCTTCAGGCCAAGCTGCTGCGCGTGCTGCAGGAGCGCCGGTTCGAGCGCGTGGGCGGCAACCAGACCGTGTCCGCCGACGTGCGCTGGGTCGCCGCGACCAACCGCGACCTCGAGGCCATGATCGCGCGCGGCGAGTTCCGCCAGGACCTCTACCACCGCCTCGCCGTGTTCCCCGTGCACCTCCCGCCGCTGCGAGAGCGCCCCGCCGACATCCTCCCGCTCGCGCGCGCGCTGCTCGTCCGCGTCGGCGCGCAGCTCGGGCGCGCCGGCTTGGAGCTCGCGCCCGAGGCCCACGAGCTGCTGCTGCGCGCGCCGTGGTCCGGCAACATCCGCGAGCTCGCCAACACGCTCGAGCGCGCCGCCATCCTCAGCGACGACCGCGTGCTGCGGGCCGAGCACATCCTCGTCACGCCGGGCCGACCGCGCCCGCTCGCCCGCACGCCGAGCCCCGCCGCCGCGCCTGGCTCGCGCCTGAGCCCGCGCCCGCCGCCGCGCCGACGATGGCCGAGGCCGAGCGCGAGGCCATCCGGGCCGCGCTCGACCACGTCGGCGGCAACCGGCGCAAGGCCGCCGAGCACCTCGGCATCGGCCTGCGCACGCTGTACGAGAAGCTCAAGCGCCACGGCCTCTCGTGAGCGAATCGTCCGAGACGAGGGCGCCGCCGCCCCGCGTGCGCGTCGCGTATAGTTGCGAGCCGATGCCCGATCGTCGCCTTCTCCGCCGCCGCGCGAGCCGCCGCGCGAGCCGCCGCGAATTCCTGGGCGCGCTCGCGGGCGCCTCCGCGCTCGGCCTCACGCGCTGCGGCGACCCGCCGCCCGAGACCCCGGAGCCGAAGGCCGAGCCCGCGCCGCCGCCCAACATCGCGCCGCCCGAACCATCGCCCGAGCCCGCCGCGGCCGATGACGACGCCGCGCTGGCCAAGATGATCGGCGGCCTCCTGCTCGTCGGCTTCCGCGGCGCCCGGGCCAAAGAAGGCGACATCGTCCTGCGCGACATCGCCGAGCGCCACCTCGGCGGCGTGCTGCTGTTCGACCGCGACGACATCCTCGGCGACCACAAGCGCAACATCGAGTCGCCGGCGCAGCTGCGGGCGCTGTGCGGCGAGCTGCAGGCCGTCGCCGAGCGCACGGTGCTGATCGCGATCGATCAGGAGGGCGGCTACGTCAACAGGCTGCTGCCGAAGTACGGCTTCCCCCGCACCGAGTCCGCGCGCCACTTCGGCCGCAAGGACAAGCCCGACTACACCGAGCGCGCCGCGACCAAGACCGCCGCGCTGCTGGCCGAGGCCGGCGTCAACCTCAACCTCGCGCCGGTCGTCGACCTCATGGTCAACCAGCGCAACCCGATCATCGGCAAGGTCGAGCGCAGCTACTCGGCGGACCCCGAGGTCGTCGTGCGCCACGCGAGCGCGTTCATCACGGCCCACCACGCCCGCGGCGTGCTGTGCTCGCTCAAGCACTTCCCCGGCCACGGCAGCTCCCGCGCCGACTCGCACCTCGGCTTCGTCGACATCAGCGACACCTGGACGCGCCGCGAGCTCGAGCCCTTCGCCGCGCTGATCAAGGCCGGGCTCGCCGACACCGTCATGACCGGCCACCTGTTCAACAAGACGCTCGACCCCGACGTCCCCGCGACGCTGTCGCGCGCGGTGATCACCGGGCTCCTGCGCGAGCAGCTCGGCTTCTCCGGCGTCGTCATCAGCGACGACCTGCAGATGGGCGCGATCACCAGCGCCTACAGCTTCGAGCAGGCGCTGCGCCGCGCGCTCGCGGCCGGCGTCGACCTCCTCACGATCGGCAACAACGTCGGCTACAGCCCCGACACGGTCGCCCGCGCGGTCGAGATCATCGGCGAGCACGTCAGCGCCGGCCGGCTCGAGCGCGCGGCGGTCGAGGCCGCGCACGCGCGTGTCCTCGCGCTGCGCGACCGGGCCGCGCGGGCGCCCGCCCCCGAGGCGGACGCGCCCGCGTAGCCGCCCACCCCCAGGCCGATTTACAACATGTCTTTATAGACATATTGATTTATAACGGGCCATGCTCGCCCGCACGCTCCCCGTCGCCGCCGCGCTCGCGCTCCTGCTGACGCCCCACGCCGCCCGCGCCGCCGACTGCGTGTGGGGCAGCTTCGACGGCACCCGGGTCAACTACGCCGCGGGCGTCCTCAGCAGCGGCTCCGGGCACACCACGCTGCGCGGCTACATCATGGCCAACGGCGACACCGTCGCCGCCGGCACGCCGACGCTCACGGCCGCCTACCTCGACACGGTCGACATCTTCTACACCTCGCTGCTCAACCAGCAGACGGGCAACCTCAGCGGCGCCGAGCAGAGCGCGCTGCAGGCCTGGGTCGCCGCGGGCGGCACGCTGATCGTCTCGGCCGACATCTACCAGCTGCCCGGCTACGCCGCCTTCACCTCGGTCTACGGCGTCGACGGCTACCAGAGCATCCCGAGCGGACAGGTCGCGACCGCGGCCGGGAACCACCCGCTGATCGCCGGCGTGACCACGCTGCCCTACGGCACGACGGTCGACTGGAGCTACGGCGGCGACGCGCTCTCGCTCGCGACCAACGCGGTCAACACCTCCTACCTGATCGTCATGGAGCCGCAGACCGGCTTCGACGTCGGCGGGCGCGTCGTCGTGTTCGGCGACCACAACCAGCTGACGAACTCGTCGATCGCCAACGGCGACAACACCACCTTCGCCCAGAACCTGATCGAGTGGGCGTGCTCGCCGGCGCCCGTCTGCGGCGACGGCGTGCTCACCGACGACGAGCAGTGCGACGACGGCAACGACGACAACACCGACGCGTGCCTCGCCACCTGCGAGCCGGCGTCCTGCGGCGACGGCTTCACGTGGGACGGCGAGGAGGAGTGCGACGACGGCAACGACGACAACGCCGACGACTGTCTCGACACCTGCGCGCTCGCGTCCTGCGGCGACGGCTTCGTCCAGGACGGCGTCGAGACCTGCGACGACGGCAACAACGACGACGGCGACGCCTGCACCACCGCCTGCGAGCTCGCGGCCTGCGGCGACGGCTTCGTCCAGGACGGCGTCGAGGAGTGCGACGACGGCAACAACGACGACGGCGACGGCTGCGAGAGCGACTGCACGCTGAGCGCCGCGACGACCGGCGAGCCCGGCACCACCGGCGAGCCCGGCACCACCGGCGAGCCCGGCACCACCGGCGAGCCCGGCACCACCGGCGAGCCCGGCACCACCGGCGAGCCGACGACGACCACGGACGACTCGACCGCCGGCAGCGACAGCGGCACAGGCGGCGACCCCTCCGCGGGCCCCGGGAGCACGGGCGAGGACCCCAGCGCCGGCGCGACGACCGAAGACGACGGCGGCAGCAGCACGGGCGGTACCGACTCGGGAGCCGACTCCAGCGGCGCCGACGACGGCTGCGGCTGCGCCCAGTCGCAGCCCGCCGGCGCGCCCGCGCTCGCGCTGCTCGTGCTCGCCGGGCTCACGCGGACGCGCCGTCGACGGGCCGCGAGACGGCCGTAGGGCCGCCCGCGCGGGCTACCCGCCCGGCCCGCATAAACCTGCCTCTTAACGCATATTCGGGCCCGGGCCGCGTCGACACCGGTACCATGGGTGATGCCGTGGCTGTCGCCCCGCGATTGCTCGTCGCCAGCGCGAGCGCGGCCGGCTCCGCCGAGCCGCTGCACAACGACGACCGCGTGCTGATCGACGGGCACGCGCGGCTCTACGCGCTGGTCGACGCCCGCGGGCCGACCTACGGCGGCTGGCACCGCCCGACCGGCGTCGAGTCCG
This sequence comes from Myxococcales bacterium, assembly GCA_020633295.1. Classification (GTDB taxonomy): domain Bacteria; phylum Myxococcota_A; class Polyangia; order Nannocystales; family Nannocystaceae; genus JACKDW01. The sequence goes on from JACKDW010000005.1 coordinate 138,667, forward strand.
GGTGGCGCGCGCTCCGGCGCCGCTGGCTCACCGGCGACGAGGACGCGCCGGTCGAGCGCCTGCGCGCCGCGCTCACGGCCGCCAACCGGGCGATGTTCGACCCGGCGTTCTTCAACCCCCGCTACGCGCGGCAGGACCCGTGGCACCCGACGGCGTCGATGACGATACTCGGCGTCCACGACGAGCGCGCCGCGCTCGCGCAGATCGGCTCCTCGCGCGCCTACCTCGTCCGTGAAGGTGATACGCGCCGTGTGCTCGCCGACCACACCCTGTGGACGGAGCAGGAGGCGCGCGGTGCGTCCCGCGATCCGGCCTTCGCCCTCGTGGTCTCGCGCGTGCTCGGCTTCGCCGAACACGTCGAGCTCGACATCACGACCCTCGAGCTGCGTGTGGGAGACCGCCTCGCGCTGTGCTCCGACGGGCTGTGGTTCCCGCTCGAGCCCACGCTCCCGGCGCTCCTGCGCGAGCCCGCGACACCCGAAGGTCTGGCCGCGCGCCTGCTCGAGGCGGCTCGCGCCGCCGCCGCGATCGATCACCACAGCGCGCTCGTCGTCGACGTGATCGCGCCATAGCGACGGCGCGCCTGTGCGCCGCGGGCTGAGATGTCACCGGCCACGATCCTTGCCATGTGGACACGAGGGCGGCCAGCCTCGGCGCCCATCTGTCGCGCCGATGCGCGCCTCCGCGCCGAAATTCCACCAAAAAGGCCGCAACTCGCCCGCGATCGAGTTGGCCCGCGTCTTGCTCATTACCTGGAGCGTCGGGGTCGCCACCCCCCCCTCCACTCCATCCCTCCGGCGCCCCGACACTCCTTTTCTTCCCCCCACGCTTCCCACTCCTCCCCCTCACCCCACCGACCATGACCACCGCGAACCTGTCCCGCCTCGCCGTTCTCCTCGTCGCCGCCCTGACCGCTGGCGCCTGTGACCTTCAAGACATCGTCGACGCCACCGCGTCACCGAGCGGCCCGACCGCCCTCGACAGCAACCAGACGATCCCCCCGCGCCCCAACCCCCCGACCGGTCCCCAGGGCGTCACCACCGGCGACACCAACGCCTCGCAGGGCCTGCAGATCGGCGGCATCACCTCCGAGCCGCGCCCGACCACGCCGCCCAGCCCGCGCATCACCTCCTAAGCTCCCGCGCTCCTCCCGCGCTTCTCCTCCCGCGCTTCTCCTCCCGCGCTCCTCCTCCTCCCCGCTCCTCCTCCTCCCGCTCCTCGTTCGAGTTCCTCCATCACCACCGTCCAACCACCCCTCATTGTCCCCCGCAGACGCCGCCCCGGAATGGTCCGGGAGCGGCGTCTGTCTTTTGGTTCAGGGAACAGTCGCGCGACCGCGCGGCACCCCAGGTCGACATCGATCTCCGCTTAAAAAATCGGCGCGGGACAGCGCGCGCCTACGGGAGACCGATCAAGTCGAGGATCGCCTCGGCCAGCTCCGGCGCGCGCGACTTCTGGATGTTGTGCTTGCCGCGGTCGAAGGTCAAAAGCCGCGCGTCACGAAGGCGCAGCGTGAGCTCCTCCGCGACCGCGCGCTCGACCAGGCGATCATCGTCCGCGCTCGCGACCAGCGTCGGGCAGCGCACGCGCGCGACGGCCCGGCGCGCGCCCGCGAAGTCGATGGACGCCGCCAGCTCGAACTGCCACAGGATCTCATCATCCGGGCTCTCGTCCGCGTGCGTGAAGCCGGCGCGGCGAAAGCCGTCGCGCAGCGAACGCAGCACGGGCGCCCGCAGCCCGGGGATCCGCGCGAGCCGCAAGAACGCCCGCATGAGCGGCGGAGACGCGCGAAAGCCCTGATGCCGACGAAGGCCGACGCTCGCTAGCAGGACGAGCTGGCGCACTCGCTCGGGCCAGCGGCCCGCGACCTCCAGCGCCGTGCGTCCCCCCATCGAGTGACCGAGCACCGCGAAGCGCTCGAGCGCGTGCGCGTCCGCGAACGCGAGGACCGCCTCGGCGCGCGCGCGTGGCCACGGCGAGGGCAGTCGCGCGTCCCGGCTACCGCCGAAGCCAGGGAGCTCGAACCGAAACACGCGCGCGCGCGCGCCGAGCAGCGGCCCGAGGTAGCGAAAGTCACGAACGTTGCCGGGGATCCCGTGGATCAGGATGATCGGCGCGCCGTCCTCGGGGCCCTCGACCGTGTAGGAGTACCGCGCCCCCCGGGCCTCGCAGTAGCGAAGCGGCGGATCGCTCGGCGGCGGCAGCGGCGGCGCCCCCTCCGGAACTCGCTCGATGTGCATACGCTCAGCGACCGATGCCGTGGTACGTGAAGCCGAGCGACTCGACGTGCCCGCGATCCCACTGGTTGCGCCCGTCGAACAGCGCCGGCGTGCGGAGCAGCTGCTTGAGGCGATCGAAGTCGGGGCTGCGGAACTGTCGCCACTCGGTCACGAGCAGCAGCGCGTCGGCGTCTCGCGCGGCCTCGTAGGGATCGTCGAACAGGGCCGCGTCGCCGCTCTTGTCGCCCAGCGCCTCCATGAAGTTCGCCCCCGCGATCGGGTCGTGCAGCCGCAGGCGCGCGCCCTCGGCCAGCAGCGCGGAGGCGATCCGCAGCGCGGGCGCCTCGCGGATGTCATCGGTGTTGGGCTTGAACGACAGGCCCCACAGCGCGAACTGCTTGCCGACCAGGTCACCGGAGAAGTGGGCGCGGACCTTGCGGACCAGCACCAGCTTCTGGACCTCGTTGATGCGCTCGGCGCTGGCGACGATCTCGAGGGTCAGGCCGTACTCACGGGCCGTGTTGAGCAGCGCGCGCGTGTCCTTGGGGAAGCACGAGCCGCCGTAGCCGACCCCCGGGTACAGGAACTTGTTGCCGATCCGCGGGTCCGAGCCCATGCCCCGGCGTACGCGCTCGACGTCGGCGCCGACCGCGTCGCTGAGGTTGGCCATGTCGTTCATGAACGAGATGCGCGCGGCGAGGTAGGCGTTACAGGCGTACTTCGTCAGCTCGGCGGAGCGCGCGTCCATGAACAGCATGCGGTCGTTGGTCCGACAAAACGGCTGATAGAGCAGCTCGAGCACCTTGCGCGCCTGCTCGTCCGCCGTCCCGATGATGACGCGATCGGGCTTCATGAAGTCGTTGACCGCCGAGCCCTCCTTGAGGAACTCCGGGTTCGACGCGACCGTCACGGGCTGCGAGGTGTGCTCGCCCATCAGCCGGGCGACGCGCTCCGCCGTGCCGACCGGGACGGTGCTCTTGTTGACGACGATCACCGGGTGGTCGAGGTGCTCGGCGACCTCGGTCGCGGCCGCGAACATGTACGAGAGGTCCGCGCCGCCGCCGTGATCGCGGGTCGGGGTACCCACGGCCAGCACGATCACGCGACCGTGGCGGGCCGCCTCGGCGTTGCTGGTCGTGAAGCGCAGGCGACCCGCCGCGACGTTGCGCTCGACGAGCGCGTCGAGGCCCGGCTCGTAGATCGGGATCTCGCCGCGCCGCAGCGCCTCGATCTTGTCCTCGTTGATGTCCGCGCAGAGCACGTCGTTGCCGTGATCCGCGAACCCGGCCGCCGCGACGAGGCCGACGTATCCCGTTCCGATGACGCTTACTTTCATGGTCCGCTCAGTCTGTCTCGCGCGCCTGCGGGTGAGCCGGACGCGCGGGTAGAAGATGCCCCACCTGCGGCGCGCGGGGTAGCCGGGTCGTCCTCGGTCGCGGGCGTCACGGTCTCCCGCTTGGGCGCTCGCGCCTCCCGCACGCGCGCGCAGGGGTCGCGGAGCTCGTACGCGGACCCAGGATCCACGAGCAGCTCGCGCGGAACCGGGCCGATCGCGCCGCCGTCGACGGTCGCCGTCAGGTGCACCTGCGCCGGGCCGCGGTGATCGTAGTAGAGCAGCTGCAGGTGGTGCACGCCCGGCTCGAGCACGCGCGCGCCGCGAGCCTGCCGCGCGCGGTGGTTGCCCCAGTTGTTGACCACGCGATCGCTGCCGACGAGCAGGCGCGCGCCGTCGTCGGAGATCAGGTTGAACTCGATGGTGGTCGTGTCCTCGAGCACCATGCACGTGTCCCATCGGACAGCGAAGAAGTCGACCGGCATCGCGTCGCCCAGCGGCGAGTCGAGGCCCCAGTCGAAGTCGATGTCGCGGTCGCGCCGGCGCGCGGCCGGCTCGCCCGCGATCACCTTGCTGCGGTACAGCGCCGCGCGCCACGGCCCCTCGTCGGCGGGCGCGCGCGTGGCCACGACGAGCGCGCTGACGACGAGCGCCGCGATCGCCAGCAGCACGAGCACGCCCCAGTTTCGCCGCGCCTGCGCGCGCGCGAAGCTGCCGCCTGTGCGCGCGCGATCGACCGCCGCGTACAGGCGACCGAGCAGGCGCACGTGCTCGAGCAGCGCGTCGCGATCGAGCGCGCGCGCCCCCTCGGCCCCGCCCTGCAGCGCCTCGAGCACCGCGCCGGCGCGCGCGCTCGCGGCCGGCGTGAGCGAGTCGATCCCCGGCAGCGCCTCGCGCCGCTCGTCCGCCCCGAGCCGCGCGCGCAGCTCGGGCAGCGACACGCCGTAGATCGCCGCCAGCGACGACCAGGCCGAGATCAGGTGCTCACGGGCCGCCAGCGCGCGCACGCGCGGGTCGAAGTCCAGGAGCACCGCGCGCGCCGCCGCGAGCTGACCGTGACCGGATTGCAGCAGCTCCGTCGGCGTCTCGGAACTCTGCGCCAGTGCGTGGACCTCGGCCATGTCGCCCGGAGCAGCATACTGCCGGGCTCCCCGCGGCGCGAGCCGGGCGCCCCGCCCCTCAGGGGCCGCAGGGGCGCAGCAGCTCCTCGCTCGGCTCCCGCAGCCAGCGCGAGGGGATCGCCGCCGGCAGCTCGCCCGCCAGCGACGCCGTCAGCGCCACCGCGTGGCCCCGCGCGAGCGCGCGGGCCTCGACGCGCAGGTGATGGACGCCTGGCTCGAGGGACAGACCTTCGCGCGTCGCGCTCGTCCTCGCCCGCGGCGCGCGACGTCTCGCGACGCCGCTCACCTCGTCGAGCTCGAGCCGCGTCACGCCGTCGACCTCGAGCCGCGCCGGCCCGTCCGCGGTGAGCTGAAACACCGGCCGCCCCGGGGCCTCGAGCACCAGGCAGGCGTCCCAGCGCGTCGTCAACGCGCCGTCGTCCGTCACCGGCAGCAGGCGCCCGTCCGAGCCGTCGCGCGCGGGCGCGAGCGCCGACGACGGTTCATCGGTCCCGAGGGACAGCTTCACCTCGCGCGCGCGAAGCACCCCGTCCGGCCGCCCCTCGACGAGCGGGCCGCTCCAGTACGAGACGCGCCAGCGCCCGCGCTCGAGCGCGCGGCCCGACAGCCACAGCACGAGCGGCATAAGCGGCACGATCCACAGCAGCGCGCTCGACAGGCGCGCCCGCCTGCGCGCCCGCCTGCGCGCGGGCGGTCCCCCGCGCCCCTCGAGCTCGATCGCGTCGAGCAGCCCCTCGAGGCTCGCCATGTGGGCCGCGAGCCGCCCGCGGGAGTCCGCGCCCACGTGGCGCCCGCCCTCGAGCAGCGCCGCGAGCGTCGCCTCGACGCGCGCGCGCTCACCCGCGCGCGCGGGCCACGGCAGCGCCCCGTCGCGCACGCGCTCGAGCAGCGACTCGGGGCGCCCGTCGTAGCGCCAGACGGGATCGATCCACGACACGAGGCGCCTCCAGGCGCGCACGAGGTGCGCCTCGACGTAGTACGAGGTCGTCGCCGGATCGGCCGCGACGGCGCGCGCGGCCTCGAGATCGCCGCGCGCCCGCGCGAGCTGCTGGGGCGACGGCTCGGGCGCGGCGCGCTCTTCCTTCGCGGCCTGCACCTCGCTCACGGCGACCTCCGACCGCGCGCGCCCGGCCGCAGATCGCGGACGAGCGACAGCGTCGCGCCCTGGCGCTGCTCGGCGTAGATCACCGGGCTCGCCGCGTGCGCGCGCAGGCAGCCCTCGCGCTGGTAGCCGACGAAGAAGTCGGCCCCGGCGGCCCGCGTGAAGCGAATGTTCTGGCGCTCGTACTCGCGCGCGATCTCGACCGGGATGCACCCGGTGACCGTGAACTCCTCGGTCAGGAGCGCCTCGCGCTCGTGGGTCCACAGGTGCTCATAGAGCCCGGCGAACAGGCGCTTGTAGCTCTCGCCGTAGTAGTCCGTGTCGTAGCGCTCGAACGCGCCGGGCAGCCCGCCGACGAGGCGGTTGAAGAACACGTACTGGTGCGGGTGGAGGTGCACCATCACGCGCCCCACGTCGACGCACGCGCCGCAGACGATCACCAGCCACAGCGACGCGAACACGCGCCCGCGTCGCTCGAGCGCCCGCGCGATCACGACGACCGCGCTCGCCGCGAACACGGCGAGCAGCGGGATCAGGAACAGGAAGTGACGCAGGCCGTCGTACAGCGTCGAGCCGCGGACGATCGCGTAGCTCGGCGGGAACGCGGTCGCCAGCAGCAGCGTGAACCACAGCAGCGGCCGTCGGATGTCGGCGCGCAGCAGCCCGCGCCCGGCCAGCGCGCGCCACAGCGTCCACAGCCCGATCGCCGCCGCCGCGCCGAGCAGCGCCCAGTGCAGCACCGGCAGCTTGAACAGGAAGTAGCGCGGCAGGTAGTCCCACGGCGGCTCGGTCGTGCGGATCACCAGCTCGCCGAAGGGCATCTCGCGGTGATGCAGGTTGTAGGCGGTCATGCGCCCCAGCGCCTCGAAGGGGTGGCGCAGCGGGTCGAGCAGCGCCCACGGCCACGCGACCAGCATCAGCGACCACGCGCCGAGGCTCGCCGCGCCGGCCAGCGCGAGCAGCCGCGCCGTCACGCCGAAGGCCGCGTCGAGGCTCCCCGACACGACCGCGCGGTGGATCCCGTACAGCCCGAGCGCGAGCAGCAGATAGCAGATCGTCAAGATCCCGCCGACGCGCACGCACAGCGCCGCGCCGAGCAGGAAGCCGAGCTCCACCCAGCGCCGCGTCGGCACCCGCGGCAGCGCGAGCAGCACGCGCCCGATCCCGACCATCGCCCACACGTAGCCGGCGGCGAACGGGATGTCCTTCGGGTTGTTGAACATGTGCCCGTAGTAAACGGGCGTCAGGCTCAGCAGCAGCGCCGACCAGAACGCGCCCGCCGGGCCGTACAGCAGCCGGCCGAGCCGCCACGCGCCGAGGATCCCGAGCACGCCGACGCACGCGCCCAGCAGGTGGTTCACGTCGTAGGGCGCGAGCCCGTCGGCCGACGCCGCCGCCGCCCGAAACAGCGCCGCGGTCGCGTCGAAGCCCCCGCCATACAGATAGTCCGAGTGGTAGCTGAGCGCCGCGCGGTTCTCAAAACCCGACGCGTACCAGGCGACGATGTGATCGCCGTAGTGCAGGTGCCAGCTCTCGTCCCAGGTGATCCCGTAGTCGCGAAAGCTCGCCAGGATCAGGATCACGAGCACGCCGAACAGCAGCGCGCTCAGGGCGTCGTAGATGATCCCCGTCGAGCGCTGATCCGACGAGCGCGGCTCGGTCGAGGGGCGTCCACGCGCGCTCCGCCCGGCGCGTGTCCCCGTCGCGCCCTCGCCCGCGCCCTGCTGCTCGCGCCGCGCCTCGTCGACCATCGACCCCTCACGAGCCGCGCGCGCGCAGCATCGCCGCGATCTCGCCTCGCCGGCGCGCGAGCTCCTCGGGGCTCTTGACCGGCAGGAACCTGGCCTCTGGACCCGATCGCTCGACTCGCAGGTACCGCGAGGGCAGGTGCGCCGTCAGCTCGCCGACGAGGCGCTCGAACTGGATCACCTCGCGGCCGCCGGCGCGCTTGCGCACCGCGTACCACGTGAGCTCGAAGTCGCGATCGAGGCGCGCCGCGTCGAACACGAGCGTGTTGGTGTTGAACAGCGGGACGCGATCCTGATCGAAGGAGCTCGGGAACGCGAAGGCCTCGACCAGGCGCAGCGCGCCGTCGACCCGCGCCGGCGCCCCGCCGCGATCGCCCGGCACCTTGTCGACGACCTCCACCGTCACCGCCGCGCCGCCCTCGAGGTGCGCGCCGATCACCGCCGGGTCCAGCGTCGCCGCGAGGTTGTCGACGTTCGACATCAGCAGCGTGCGCCCGCCGCCCTCCAAGAACTCCGCGAGCGCGCCGGTCCGCCGCAGCGCGAAGGACATGTCCCCATGGCCAGGAGCGTAGAGCGACGGGCGCCCGTCCTCGTCCCGCGCGAGCGCGCCCGCCGACGTCAGCCGGACCGAGACCGCCTGCGAGAACACGCGCACCGGCACCTCCGGGCGCGCGAGCGCCGAGGCGAGCCGCGACACCTCCTCGTGGGTGGCGAAGCTCGTCATCACCAGCGCCGGCACGCGGGCGCCCGCGCGCCCCGCCACCGCCGCCGCGTCCGCCAGCTTCAGCTCGAGGAAGCCGCGCGCGTCGATCACCGGGACCGCCGCCTTCACGACCTCGCCGAAGCGCGTCGCCATGCCGCCGGCGAGGATCACCACGCCGACCTCACCCGCGCCGATCGCCGCGAGCCCGCGCGCGTGCAGCCGCGCGCGCGCCGGAGTGCCCGGCGCCGGCAAGCGGATGACGTCCCCAGGCGCCGGCGGCTCGACCACGCCGCGCACGCGCCCGTGCTCGGGCTCGAGCGCGCCCTCGGCGAGGCGCGCCCGCTGGGCGACGAAGGCCGCGACGTCGAAGGCGAAGGCCTCCAGCGTCGCCCGCGTCTCCGCGTCGATGTCACCCAGCGCGCCGGGCACCTTCGCGGCCGCGCAGGAGGGGCGTGGGGGCGTGCTCGAGACCATCTGGCGCGGTCACACAATCACACGGGTGGGCGGCTGTCGAGGCGTCCACCGACCCCGCGGGCTCGCCTCGAAACGAGTGACAATCCGCACGCGCGCGCGTGCGGGCAACGCCGTCCACAACGGGGCCGACGCGCACGCCCGCGCCCGCGCTACACTCGTCGCAGTTTCGCCCGCCACCTGGCCCATGAGCACCGCGAACGCCCCGCTCGCCCACGCCGGCGAGCCCGACCGCGCGCCCGTGCGCGCCGACCCGGCGCCCGCGTCGGCGCCGGCGCCCGACCCCGCCGCGCTCGACCCCGAGCTCTCGATCGTGCTCCCCGTGTTCAACGAGCGCGGCTCGCTGCCGGAGATGTACCGCCAGCTGACCGAGACGCTCGCGGCCATGGGCCGCAGCTACGAGCTCGTGTTCGTCGACGACGGCTCCGACGACGGCTCCGGCCCGCTGCTCGACGCGCTCGTCGTCGGCGACCCGCGCGTCTGGGTGATCCACTTCCGCAAGAACTTCGGCAAGTCGCCGGCGCTCGCCGCCGCCTTCGACCGCGTGCGCGGGCAGATCATCCTGACGCTCGACGCCGACCTCCAGGATGACCCCGCGTTCATCCCCGAGTTCGTCGCGCGGATCGAGGACGGCGCCGACCTCGTGTCCGGCTGGAAGCGACGCCGCCGCGACCCGCTCGGCAAGACGCTGCCCTCGCGCTTCTTCAACTTCGTCGTCCGCCGGCTCAGCGGCGTGCCGCTGCGCGACTTCAACTGCGGCTACAAGGCCTACCGCGCCGGCTGCATCCGCGAGCTCAACGTCTACGGCGGCCTCCACCGCTTCCTCCCGGTGCTCGCCAGCGAGCGCGGCTTCCGGGTCGAGGAGCTCGTCGTCGAGCACCGCGCGCGCCAGCACGGCGTCAGCAAGTTCGGCGCGCGCCGGCTCCTGCACGGCTTCCTCGACCTCCTCACCGTGCTGCTCGTGACCCGCTACCGCACCCGCCCGCTGCACTTCTTCGGCATCCCCGGGCTGCTGTTCGGCGTCACCGGCATCAGCATCCTCGTCTACATGACCGTGCTCTGGTGGTTCGAGGTCCCCATCGGCACCCGCCCGCTGCTGACCCTGGGCGTGCTGCTGACGCTCGGCTCCATGATCATGCTCGGCCTCGGCCTGCTCGGCGAGCTGCTCGTGCGCACCACCATCCGGCCCGACGAGGTGTTCTCGATCCGGGAGATCCGCGCCCACGATCCGCGCGCCGCGCCCGCGACCCGCGATCCAAACCGCCTGTCTTCGAGGTCATCTCCCTCGCTCTCTCCCTCGCCCTCTCCCTCGCCCTCTCCCTCGCCCTCTCCCTCGCGCTCTCCCTCGCCCTCTCCCTCGCCCTCCCCCTCGCCCGCACCGGGAGCGCGCCCGTGAGCGCCCACGGCAACAAGCAGAAGCACGAGAGCCGCAACCCGGTCCAGCGGGCCCTGATCGCGCACTTCAAGCGCCACGCGCTGCGCCTGACCCGGCGAACAGGCCCGCGCTCGATCCTCGACGTCGGCTGCGGCGAGGGCTACATGCTCGAGGCGCTCGTCCGCGGCGGCGTCACCGCCGAGCTGCGCGGCGTCGACCTCTCCGCCGCGGCCGTCGACGACGCGCGCCGCCGGCTCGGCGCGCGCGCGACCATCGAGCGCCGCGACGCCCGCGAGCTCGCCGAGCTCGGTGAGACCTTCGAGCTCGTCATGATGCTCGAGGTGCTCGAGCACATCCCGGAGCCGGCGCGGATGCTGCCGGTGCTCGAGCGCCTCGCCGCCCGCCACCTGCTGCTCAGCGTCCCCTGGGAGCCGTTCTTCCGCGGCCTCAACCTCCTGCGGGGCAAGCACGTGCGCGCGCTCGGCAACGACCCGGAGCACATCAACCACTGGGGCCGACGCGGCTTCCTCGACTTCGTCGGCGCGCGCTTCCGCGTGCTCGAGGCGCCCTGCGTGTTCCCCTGGGTGATGGTGCTGTGCGAGCGGACCGGCTGACGCGTCACCCGTCACGGGGCGTCACGCGCGTGTAGAAGCACGCGGGCGCGCGCTCGTCCGCGACGGCGACGCGCGGCTCGACGTTCGGCGGCAGCAGCTCGCGCAGGCGCCCGCCCTCGAGCCGCATGCGCACCGGGACGCCCAGCTCCCACCAAGTCATCCCGGAGTCCGCGACGCCGCTGCGGAGCTCGACGAGCTCGCCGTCGAGCGACCACTCGCCGAACACGCCTCGACCGGGACGCTCCTGGGGAGCGCAGCACGGGCGCGCGTCCGGACCGTCGGGCCGCGCCGCTGACGGCCACACGCGCAGGCGACGCTCGGGCTCAAACAAGAGCTCGGCGCGCTCGGGGTGCTGGGCGCACGGGCGCCACACGCCCATCAGCGCGTCCGCAGTCACGACCGCGTCCGGCCGCTCGCTGCGCGCGCTCGCGTCCTCACGCGGCGTTTCGTCGACATGGGGCGCGGCCTTCGACGCGCACGCGAGCGCGCACGAGAGGGCCACCACGGTGAGCGAGAGCGCGATCATTCGCATCACCCATGAATAGACCCCCGCGCCGACGATGGTTGTAAAGGTCCTGTCAAACAGGACGTCTTCGCGGCTCGACGGGCTCGCGCGCGACGACACGCGGCCGCTAGCGGGCGAGCAGCTTCGTCAGGTCCTTCGTCAGGTTCTTCTGGTGGGCCTCGAGCGTCCCGCCGCCGATCTCGAGCAGCTTCGCGTCACGCCACAGGCGCTCGACCGGGAACTCCTTGCAGTAGCCCGCGCCGCCCATCACCTGCATCGCGTAGTCGGCGACCATCTTGCCGACCGGCGCCGCGAACAGCTTCGCCGCGTCCGAGCCGATGCGGTTGCGGACCTCGGGGCCCACGTCGCGCGCGACGTTGTAGACCAGCGCCTTCGCGGCGGCCGTCGCCGCGTAGCCCTCGCCGATGTAGCGCTGGATCTGACCGAAGCGGTTGATCGGGTTGCGGAACGCCTTGCGCTCCTCCGCGTAGCGCACCATCAGCTCGACGCAGCGCTCGGCGATGCCGACGCTCATCGCCGCCAGCGTCAGGCGCTCGATCTCGAGGTTCCGCATCATGTGCGTGAGCCCCTCGCCCTCGCCGCCGAGCAGGTTGCTCGCGGGGATCCGGCAGTCCTCGAAGATCAGCTCCGACATGGTCGAGCCGCGCATGCCGAGCTTGTCGATGTGGTTCGAAGTCGAGAAGCCCGGGCAGTCGCGGTCGACGACGAACGCGGTGATCCGCCCCTCGAGCTTCGCGTAGAACAGGAAGCAGTGACCCTCGCAGCCGTTGGTGATGTAGGTCTTCGTGCCGTTGACCACGAACTCGTCGCCCGCGCGCGTGGCGGTCGTCGTCATCCCGAGCACGTCGGTGCCGGCGCCCGGCTCGGTCATGCCCATGCCCGCGACCCACTCGCCGCTGAGCACCTTGTCGAGGTAGCGCTCGCGCTGCTCGGCGTTGGAGCAGTGGTAGAAGTTGTTCACGAACAGCATCGAGTGGGCGAGGTACGCGAGGCAGAAGCCGGGGTCGTACTTCGACAGCTCGTGGTGGACGATGACCGCGGCCACCGCGTCCATCCCGGCGCCGCCGTCGTCCTCGGGGATCGTGATCCCGAGCAGCCCGAGGTCGCCGAGACGCGCGAACAGCTCGCGGTTCAGCTCGCCGCGCTCGTCGTGCGCGGCGGCCTGCGGATCGACCTCCTTGCGCGCGAAGTCGGCCACCATCTCGCGCAGCATCCGGTGCTCCTCGGAGGGGTTAAACAGGAGGTCCGAAGTTCCGCCGTGCATGCACAAAACCATGCACCCGAAGCCGCGCGCGCGGCAAAGCGCGGGCGTGTGTGAACGCTCAAACGCCCCGGCGTCGCCCGCCCCGCCGCGACGCCGCGACGCGGCGACGGCCGTCGCCGCCCGGTGACGATGTTCCTGTCCGAATAGCCAGAAGTCACGCAGAGCGCGACGCGGCGATCGCTCGGATCCGGCCGCGTCACGCCCGCGCGACGTCGATCACTTGCCCTTGCCGGCCTTCTTGCCGCCCGAGCTCTTCTTCTTCGACGAGCCCGACGAGCCCGACGAGCTCGACTTCGACTTCGAGCTCGGCTTCGACTTCGAGCTCGGCTTCGACTTCGAGCTGGACTTCGACTTGCCGAACAGCCCGCCGCTCGAGCTCGACTTCGACTTCTTGTGCACCTTCGTCTTGCCGAACAGCCCGCCGCTCGAGCTCGACTTCGACTTCTTGTGCACCTTCGTCTTGCCGAACAGCCCGCCGCTCGCCTTCGACTTCTTGTGCTTCTTGTGGTGCTTGACCTCGACGCTCCCGTGCCCGTGGCCGCGCACGTCGGCGTGCCCCGGCGCGACCACGCCCCGCGCCTTCCAGTGCCCGTGCTTGAGGTGCCCCGGCGGGATGAAGGCGTGGCCGTCCGCGCGCGCGTAGGCGCTGTAGTAGACCGGGCGGCGGTCGACGAACACCCAGGTGTGCAGGCCCGCGTCCGCGCCCGCGCCCGCGTCGACGCTCCACTCGTGGGTGAAGCTCGCGCTCGCGCCCGCGCTCGCGGAGAAGAACGCCGAGTAGCTCGCGGTCATCGAGACCTTGGCCGCGGCCGTCGCCTCCGCCTTCACGGTGTGGAACGCGACCTGCCCGAGCGACACGGCGAAGCGCGCGTCGACCGAGCTCGGGACCGCGCGGAACTCGAACGCGACGTCGGCGCCCACGTCCGCAGACGCCTCGACGTCCGCGCCCGCGTCCGCGCGCACCTCGACGACCTGCACGTGGTCGAGCGTGCCGTCGGCGTCGACGTCGATCTCGACCAGCGGCGCGTCGGGCTTGTTGATCACCGCCTCGAGCTCGGCCGCGGTCTTGACCTCCGCGTCCGTGATCACGCCGGCGACCGCCTCGAGCTTGAACTCCGCGGGCTCGAGCTCGCTCTTGAGCGAGAAGGAGCCCTCGTAGACCGGGCGCTCCGCCTCGAAGGTCCACGCGACCAGCGGCGCCTTCGCGTCGATCACCGCGTCCCCCTCGAAGCTCGCGTCGGCCTCGAACTCGACGCTCGCGTCGCCCTCGATCCCGGCCTCCGCCTTGACCTCCGGCGCGAGCGCGACCGTGGTCGCGATCACCTCGGCCTCCGCCTTCGGCGTCAGGTCGATGGTCGCCACCGTCACGGCCTTCTCGACGTCGAGCGAGCTCGACGGGATCGCCTGGAGGTCGAGGCGGATCGCGCCTTCGGAGCGGAACTCGATCGCGCGCAGGTAGTCGACCTGCCCGTCCGCGTCGATGTCGACGGCGTGCAGGTCACGGTCAGCGTCGTTGATCGCGGCCTCGAGCTCGGCGCCGGTCTTGACCTCGCCGTCCGCGGAGCTGACGAGCTCGGCGATGCCGTCGATGTCGATGCGGGCCGCCCCGGCGATCTCGACCTCGGCCTCCGCGTCGGCCTCCGCGTCGACCTCCGCGTCGGCGTCGACCTCCGCGTCCGCCTCCGCCGCGCCGTCCGCCCCCGCCTTGACCTCCGCCTCCGCCGCGCTCTCGGCCTCGGCCTGGCTGTCGCAGCCGACGGCGAGCGCGACCAGCAGCGAGAGCGCCCCTAGTGTCGTGTTCTGAAACGCACGCTTCATCACCTGTGGGACTGCGCGTTCATGGAGATATTCCAAGAGGCATGTCCATTACGCCACGCTCGAGGCGCGCGCCCCCCAACCCGCGGCGCCGCGCGGCCGCAGGCGAGGGCGCGCGCCCACACCCCCGCGCGCTTGTGCGCGCCGAGCTCCTCAAAGTCGCGCGCCGTCCTCGATCCAGCGCGCGATCGAGGTCATGTGTACGTGCTCCAGCGGCGCGTCCGGAGGCATGGGCTCGACGCACTCGAGCGACGGGCCGCGGTCGCGTCGCTCGAGGCCCGGGCCGTCGCGGTCGCGCCGGTCATCCCGACGTCCTCGTCGTCGTCCCGACACCCGAGCTCGTCGTCCCGACATCCGAGCTCGCGTCGATCGTCGCGCCTCCCAGGCTCGCGCGCGCGCGGGCTCAGCGCGGACCGTCGGGCGCGCGCGACTTCGAAGATGTTCGTTAGAACATCTCGCGCACCCAGCTGACGACGCGCGAGCCCCAGCCGGCGCGGTGCGGGCCCTGCTGCGCGCCGAAGGCGATCTCGTTCTCGGCGAACACGGGGTCGTGGCTGGCGCCGTAGAGCACGAGGCCGACGCCGGTCGCGAACTTCGGGTTGCGGATGACCTTGGCGAAGCCGCCCTCGCTGAGCTTGACGCCGCCGCGCCCGCCCGTGCCGACGCCGTGGACCGGCGAGCCGATGCGCACGGGCATCTGGAAGATGTCCTCGGTGATCTCGCCCATGCCGGGCATCTGCGCGGCGCCGCCGGTCAGCACGATGCCGCTGCCCGCGAGCTCCATGAAGCCGCTTTGGTTGAGCTCCTCCTGCGCGAGCAGCAAGAGCTCCTCGACGCGCGGCTCGATGACCTCGGCGAGGAACCGGCGCTGGAACTCCCGCGGCGGGCGCGGGCCGACGCCGGGGACCTCGATGGTCTCCTCGCCGTCGACCATGCTGACGAGCGCGCAGCCGTGCTTGCGCTTGATCGCCTCGGCCTCGGACACGCTGGTGTGCAGCCCGTGCGCGACGTCCTGGGTGATCCGGTGACCGCCCATGACGATGATCGAGGTGAAGACGTTCTGCCCCTCGGCGTAGATCGAGAGGTCCGTGGTCCCGCCGCCGATGTCGATGAGCACGACGCCGAGGTCGCGCTCGTCCTCGTGCAGGACGGCGAGCGAGCTGGCGAGCGGCTCGAGCACGACCTCGACGACGTCGAGCCCGGCGCGGTTGCAGCACTTCACGATGTTCTGCGCCGACGCGGTCGCGGCCGTGATCACGTGCGCGCGGACCTCCATGCGCACGCCGCTCATGCCGATCGGGTCGCGGATCTGGCCCTGCCCGTCGATCATGTACTCGAGCGGGAGCGTGTGGATGATCTGGCGATCGAGCGGGATGTTGACGGCCTTGGCCTGCTCGAGCACGCGCGCGACGTCCTCCTCGGTGACCTCGCGGTTGCGCATGCTGACCTGCCCGAGGCTGTTGAAGCCGCGGATGTGCCCGCCCGCGATCCCGACGTAGACCGACTGGACCTCGACCGCCGCCATCTGCTCGGCCTCCATGACCGCCTGCGAGATGCTGTTGGTCGTGGCCTCGATGTTGACGACGACGCCCTGCCGCAGGCCGTCCGAGGGGCTCGTGCCGACGCCGATGATGTCGACGCCGCCCTCGGTGACCTCGCCGATGATCGCCGCGACCTTGGTCGTGCCGATGTCGAGCCCGACGATGACCTCTCCGATCTCAGCCATGCCGCTTCTTCCCTCTCTCGCGTTCTCCGAGCGTCTATTCGTAGCGGGGGATTCTCCGCGCCTGTCCTTGGGACCAGCGACGCGCGGACGCGTCTGCGGAGGAGTGACTCGTCGCCGCGCCGGCCGGCGCGACCGCCTGGGGAGGCGCGACGCCGTCGCGCTCGGCCGCGAGCGCGCCGCTCGAGCGCGCGCGCCCCAAGACGTCGCGCTCGTCCTCCGGCGTCAAGAAGCTGGCGACCACGCGATCTTTATCCTCGGGCCCGCCGCCGACGTCGAGGTGCACGACCGCGAGCGCGTCGGCCTTGTCGCCGAGCGCGACCCGCAGCGCGTCGAAGCGCGCGAGCTTGGGCTCGACCGGCCCGCGCCCGAGGCGGAGCGGGGTCCCGAGCGCGGCGGTGAAGAGCGTGACGTCGCCGCCCTCGCCGAGGTGAATCTCGCTGAGCCGGGGCCGCGGCGCGGCCTCGTAGGCGTCCTTGATCGCGAGCCCGCGCCGGACCGTGGCGATGAGCCGTCGGCGATCAGGCTCGCTCGCGTCCTTGCCCCACCAGCCCCGCTTGACGCCCGTGATGATCGGCAGCTCGCCGCGCTCGCCCGACTCGAGGCGCTTGAACGGCGCGCCCTGGGCGTCGACGAGGTACAGCGCGCCGCCGGTGAGCAGCACCGCCGCGGCCTCGTGCTCCTCGATCGCGACGTGAAGCGTGTCCGGCAGATCCCGCGTGACGGTCACGCGCGCGACCCAGGGATCGGCGAGGATCGTCTCGCGCAGCGCGTCGAGCTCGAGCGCGAGGAGGTTGGTCCCCGGCGCGATGTCCATGACGTGGCGCAGGCGCTCGCTGGACATGTGGGGCGTCGGGGTGAACACGAGCGAGTCGACGGCGAAGCGCGGCGACGTCGTGGCGTAGTCATAGCCGGCGCCGACGCCCACGAGCGCGCCGTAGGCGAGCGCGCCGCAGCACACCAAAGTCGCGGCCCAGCGCAGCGCGCGGCGGCTCCGCGGGCCGAGCTCCGGCAGCGTGAGCGCCGACAGCCGAAGTCGGCGCCCCTGCGCGCGCGGCCCCCGGAGGTTGCGCGGCGTCACGCGGGCGCGCCCAGCTCGATCCGCCACGCGCGCGCGCGTGCGCTGGGTCGCCGGGGTCTCCACCGCTGTGGCGGGACGCGCGACGGTCCGGCGCCCCTCGAGCCGGCGGTTCTGCCGGGGCCGCTTCGCGCGGACGCGCGGGCGCGTGGACTTGCGTGCGAGCATGACGTGGGGTCGAGGGTGCGCTGTCAGCCGCGCGTCGGAGACGACATGGGCTGACGCCCGCGACGTACGCGGGGGCATCCTCCAGGCCCATACCGGAGCAGGCTAGGGGAGGCAATTAATTGGCGCGTTCGGTCGCGGGCGCGCGCGGGCGCGTGAACAGCCCTCGAGCAGCGCCTCTTGAAGAAGTCCCTCGAGCGCCGCGCGCGAGGAGAGCCCGCACGACGAAAAAAACACGCCGCCGCGAGCTCGCGACGGCGTGCGTTCCAATAGCTGCGACTAGTAGGAGGGAGCGTTGACCGGACCATCGCGCGGAGGGGCCGGAAGAGAGTTCAAGAGAGAGTTCAAGAGGGAGAGCGGCAGGGAGTCGGGACGTCGGGGCGCCGACTAGCGCGAGAAATTCCCGCTCTCGTCGCGTCGCCGCAAGAACGCCGGGATCTCGCTGGGATCCGCGACCTGCACGTCCGCGTTGGACCAATTCGCGCCGGAATTCGGCGCGGCGGTCTGCCCGGGGACGCGACCGCGCTGCGTCGGCTGCGGCTGCTGCTGCTGCTGCTGCTGCTGGAGCGCCGTGTACAGGCCCGAGCCCGAATTGCGCACCATGGGCGCCGCGTTGCGCTGGCGACCGCGCGGGGTCGCCACCTGCGGCGGCTGACCGGTCGCGCCGAACACGGCGGAGGCCGCCGAGACCCCCTGGGGGCTTACGCGCCCGCGCATGGCCGACTGCCGGCGATGGGGGACGCTCTGCGCGATCATCTGCTCGAGCTCGTCCGCGGCCGGCGCGTGACTCTCGAAGCCCGTGGCGATCACGGTGATGCGCAGGAGGTCGCCCATGTTCTCGTCGATCACGGCGCCGAAGATGATGTTGCAGTCCTCGTGCGCGGCCTCCTGGATCAGCGACGCGGCCTCCTCGACCTCGTGCAGGCGCAGGTCCGGCCCGGCGGTGATGTTGATGAGGATGCCCTGCGCGCCGTGGATCGTGACGTCCTCGAGCAGCGGCGAGCTGATCGCCTGCTGCGCGGCCGCGAGCGCGCGCCCCTCATCTTGACCGATGCCCATGCCCATGAGCGCGCGGCCCTGGTCCGACATGATCGTGCGCACGTCGGCGAAGTCGACGTTGATGATGCCCGGCACCGTGATGAGGTCCGAGACGCCCTGGGTGGCGTGCTGGAGCACCTCGTCGGCGAGGCGGAAGCTGTCGAGCAGGCTGGTGTTGGCCGAGGTGACGCTGAGCAGGCGATCGTTGGGGATCGTGATCAGCGTGTCGACCGCGGCCTCGAGCTTCTCGATGCCGAGGTCGGCGAATTTCGAGCGCCGCCGGCCCTCGAAGCGGAACGGCTTGGTGACGACGCCGACCGTCAACGCCCCGATCTCGCGGGCGACCTGGGCGATGATCGGCGCGCCGCCGGTGCCGGTGCCGCCGCCCATACCGGCGGTCACGAACACCATGTCCGCGCCCTCGAGCGCCTCCGCGATCTCGGTGACGCTCTCGAGCGCGGCCTCGCGGCCCTTCTCCGGGTTCGCGCCGGCCCCGAGCCCGCGCGTGACCGAGCGCCCGAGCTGAATCGTCATCGGCGCGAGGCTCTTCTCGAGCGCCTGGACGTCGGTGTTGGCGACGATGAACTCGACGCCCTCCACCTTGTTGGAAATCATGGTGTTGACCGCGTTGCCGCCGGCACCGCCCACACCAATCACCTTGATCTTCGCCTGATCGGGGTACGCGTCGTCGAGTTCGAAGTGCGCCATCAGAGGTCCCGTCCTCGCTGTCCGCCGCTACCGCAGCGATCTCGTGCAGCGATCACGCGTCAGTCCGCGCGCGTGTTCCCGCGGACCGACCTGTACGCATCGCCATATCTGAGCCGATCTGCGCATGCAAGAAACTTGGAGATTTAATCACGAGCATGTACGTGCAACGGTTTTGATGTACGTCAAACACTTACACATTTGTAGGCGCAAAGAGCGTGTTTACCCTTGACAGATCGCCTCGACGAGATCTCCCAGATTAATCACTGAACACACGACGCCCATGTCCATACACACAATTCGCCAGAACTCCCTGTCAAGTTTTTAGCGGTTTCGGGAATTCACCTTGATCGTGGACTCGGCTCGTGGATCCTCTGGTGAAGCTATCCGCGATCGACGCGTTCACGCGCGCGTCGAGGCCCGCGTCCGCGAGCGGCTTGTGTCCGCCGTGTCTCGCCACGTACAAAACCTGTCTCTTCGTTCATAGAGGTGGCCCGAGGCGCGCGACTCACCCAGGCGAGCCGCGCGCCACCGCCCGCGACGCGCCCGGATCCGCGCGAGCGCCCGCGAGTCCGCGCACAACGTGGCCCAGCGCGCAGGTCACCGCAGCCGCGTTATTGTAGTGTGCGAGGACCAGCGAGGAGCCGCCGCGATGCCTCGGGCCGACGACGACAACGACACGCTCACGGTGAGCCGACGCCGCGTGGAGCGCCTCGGCGAGGTCCTCGCGTACCTCTCCGTCGGAGAGTTCGCCGAGGAGCTCATCGCGATCGCCCCGGTCGAGGACGAATTCGGCGTGACCGAGCAGATGTTCGCCGAGTTCGCGCGCAACTACGCCTCGGCCTCGCGCGAGCTGGAGCGCACGACCGAGGAGCGCGCCGCGCTGATCGGGCGCCTGCAGGAGGCCGTCAAGGCCATGAGCACGCCGATCATCGACGTCGCCGACGGCGTGCTGACCCTGCCGATCATCGGCGTCGTCGACGGCGCGCGCGCGGCGGACATGACCGAGCGGCTGCTCGATCGCGTCGCCACGTCCGGGGCCCGCTGCGTGATCATCGACGTCACCGGCGTCGACGAGATCGACGACGAGACCGCGCGCCACCTGCTGCGCATGGTGCAGGGCGCCGAGCTGCTCGGCAGCTACGCGCTGCTCGTGGGTATCTCCCCGAGCGTGGCCACGCACCTCGTCCGCTCGAGCGCGTTCGAGTCCCGCGGCTTCACGACCTTCCGCAGCCTCAAGGACGGGCTGCGCGAGTGCTACCGCTACCTCGAGGACGGTCGGCGCGCGCGCGATCGTTCGCGTCGCTAGCTCGCTCGCGCCGCGAGGTCATCCCGACGACCGCAGCGCCGCGCGCATGGCCGCGATCGCCGGCGCGGGCAGCGAGCCGTCGGCGAGCCCGAGCCAGCGCTCGAGCGCGAACACACCCTGCCACAGCAGCATCGGCAAGCCGTCCTGCGCCGGGCAGCCCGCCGCCTCGGCCTCGTCGAGCAGCCCGCCGGGCCGGCGCGGGTAGACGATATCGACGACGCGCGCGCCAGCCGGCAGCCGCGCGAGCGCGAGCGCGACGGGGAAGCGCGCGGGCCCGCCGGGCATGCCGACCGAGGTGCAGTTGACGAGCAGGTCCACGCGAGCGAGCGCGCGCGGGCCGACGAGCTGCGCGTAGCCCTGGACCTCGACGTCCTCGGCGACCTCCAAGGCGACCTCCTCGGCGAGCGCCGCGGGTGAGCGCGTGACCCATCGGACATGGTCCACGGAGAGCTGGTGCTCGTGATCGTGGATCAGCGCGTCGACGACGGCCCTGGCCGCCCCGCCGCCGCCGAGCACCACCGCCTCGCGGACCGCGACCGCCGGCGCGAGCTCGCGGACCGCGGCCGCGAAGCCGAGCCCGTCGGTGTTGTCACCCCGCAGGCGCCCCCCGGGCAGCGGCACCACCGTGTTGACCGCGCCGATCCGACGCGCGCGCGTCGTCAGCTCGTCGACCAGGGTCAGCGCCGCGCGCTTGTGCGGGACGGTCAGGTTGAGCCCGCCGAGGCCGAGCGCGCGCGCCCCCGCGAGCGCCCCCGCGAGCGCCTCCGGCCGCACGTGAAACGCCGCGTAGCGGTGGGCCACGCCGAGCGCGGCGAAGGCCGCGTTGTGCATCGCGGGCGAGCGCGAGTGCCCGATCGGATCGCCGAGCACGCCGAACACCCGCGGGAGCGCCTCTTCAGACATGTCCCGTTCACGCCCCCCCGACGCGCAGCACGAGCTGCGCGTCGAGCCGCCCCTCGCCGGCGAGCGACGCGGTCCCGGGGCGCGTCAACGCCTGCGCGAGGCAGGTCCGCGGCAGCTTGCCCGGCGCGCGAAAGTCCGCCACCGCGACGCGCCCGTCCGGGTAGATCTTGGCCTCGATCGTCAGGTCCTGACGCGCCCCGGCGTCGAAGCACGCCGCGAGCGCGTCGGCGTCGCGCTTGAGCGAGTCGCGGAACGCGGCGATCCGTCGACGGCAGTCCTTGTCGCGCCCGATCCGGCACGCGTCGACGGTGCCGACCCGCACCACCTCGATCGACGCCGCGCGGCTCGTGATCACCGGCTTGCCGAACTTCCGCTCCGCGACGCCGAGCGGGCTCGCGGCCTCATCGGGCGACTTCGCGAGCGTCGGCGTCGCCGGCCCGCGCTCGAGCGGCTCGCGCAGCTTCGGGGGGCGCGGGCGCGCGCCTGAGTCCGCGTCCGCGTGGACCGGAACCTCTGCGCCTTCGGCCATCTTCGTGGGCGACCTCGGGGGGCGCGGACGCGCGCCTGCGTCCGCGGACGCGTGGACCGGAACCTCTGCGCCTTCGGCCATCTTCGTGGGCGACCTCGCGTCACGCGGCGACGACGACGACGACGCCGCTCCGCAGCCGCGCAGCAGGAGCGCGGCCCCGAACGCCGCGAGCACGATCACCGCGAGCGCGACCGCGAGCCGGCGCGACGCGAACCACTCGGGCGCCGGGGGCTCGAGCGCGACGTCAGGCTCGACGTCGGGCGCGGGCGGAGCTTCGGGTGTCCACGGCGGGGACGGGCGCTCCGGCCTGGGCGGGCGCTCCGGCGTCGACGCGCGCTCGTCGAGCACTCGAGCGCGGGGCGTCGCTGACGACGTCTCGGGCGTCGCTGCGGACTTCGACGTCGTCCTCGGCGGCGCGCCCAGCAGCGCCGCCAGGCGCGTCGCGTCCCCGTCGGCCTCGCGCGCGTACAGCTGCAGCCCGGCCCAGTCCATGCTCGAGACGTCGTGCGCGAGCGCGGCCTTGGCCCCGCGCACCGCCTCCTCCAAGGTGCCGTCGCGCGCGAGCGCGCCGGCGTAGAGCGCCCGGGTCAGCCGCGTCGACCCCTCGACCGAGAGCGGGAAGCGCGAGGCGACGACCGCCGCGAAACCTGCCCGATGGAGCATCTGGGCGACGCTCGCGAGGCGCCCGCCGAGCGCGGCGTCGCCCGAGTGACACGCCGAGATCGTCACGAGCCGGACCATGTCGGCGTGCGCGAACAGGACGCGCGTGAGCTCCTCCGGCGAGACACGCTCGCGCGCCGCGGGGGTCCCGAGCAGCAGCCCGTCGTCGCCCGGGGCCCCGTGGCACAGGAGATGGAGCGCGCGCACCGGTCGCGTGGACGCCTCGGCCGCGCGCAGCGCCTCGGCGAGCTGACGCGCCGAGACCTGCGGCATGACGTCCGCCGCGATCGTCTCCGCGAGCGCGCGCGCGTGCTCCTCGGCCGGTACATCTCCCCCGGCGTCTGACCAGGCGAAGAGCACGCGACCCGGACCGGGCGCGCCGCTCAGCGCTCGCGTGCGCGTCTCGGGCCACTCATAGCGCAGCAGCAGCGTGGGGATGGCGCCGAGCGCCATCCCGAGCCCGCGCAGCCGCAGCAGCTCCCACGGCAGCGCGTACAGCTCCGCCGCCGACGAGCGGATCGTGACGACCACGGGCGACTCGTCGTACACCGCGTCGGCGATCTGGCGCTCGATCCCGTCCCAGCCCGCGGGCTCCAGAAACTCGCGCAGCGTCGCGCCGAGCTCCCGCGCCACGGCGTCGGCGACGTCGGGGCCGCGCAGCGCCTCGAGCCGCGTGAGCAGCTCGTGGCTCCACGGGAACGCGACGTCGCGCGAGCGCCCGCCCGGGGTCCGCAGCAGGTAGACCTGCGGCGCGAAGTCGAAGGCGTAGGGGTCGCCGCTGTCGCGCGCGCGCGCGAACTCGAGGGTGATGCGAGTCGGCGCGCCCATGCGGGTCGATGGTAGTACAAATACGGGCGCCGTGCGGTCGCGCGACGCGACGCCCGCACGAGAACACCAGGACAGGCCCAAACGGGCACCTGGGCGCGCTCGTGAGGCGCGGCGGGAGCTACTCGGGGAGCTACTCGGGGAGCTACTCGGGGAGCTACTCGGGGATCCCGGCGACCGCCTGGTCGCCGAGCACCTCGAGCTGGCCCGAGCAGCTGAGCACCTCGAGGAAGGCCACGAGGTCGTCGAGCTGCGCGTCCGTGAGCTTGAGGTCCTGCAGCCCGGGGTCGATCCCCGGCGCCTTGCGATCGCCGCCGCGCGCCATGTACTGCACGGCCTCCTTGAGCGTCGCGACGCTGCCGTCGTGGAAGTACGGCGCCGTCTTGGCGACGTTGCGCAGCGTCGGCGTGCGGAACTTGTGGTTGTCCTCGGCGCTGCCCGAGACCTTGCCGCGGCCGATGTCGCCAGGCTTCTTCGCGCTCCCGACCGAGATCCCGACGTTGTGGAATTTGCCGTCCGTGAAGTTGTCACCGTCGTGGCAGGTCCGGCACCCGCGGTCGCGGAACAGCTCCCAGCCGCGCTGGGACGGCCCCTCGAGCTCGCCGGTGTCGTAGGGCGTCTCGCCGCACAGCAGCGTGCGCTCGTAGGCCGAGATGGCCTTGGCGACATGATCCGGCGTGACCGCCTCGGTCCCCGACAGCCCGAACACGTCCTTGAACTGCGCCTTGTACTCGGGCAGCCCGCCGATCTCCGCCGCCTTCGCGTCGAGGTCATCGCCGGCGCCCATGTTGCCGCCCTTCCAGGCGCCGATCATCTGCTTCTCGAGGCCCGCGGCGCGCCCGTCCCAGTACAGCTCGGCGTGGTAGCCGACGTTCCAGATCGTCGGCGTGTTGCGCGTCAGCGGCTTGTCGCCGGCGCCCAGCGCCATCTTGCGCCCGTCGGCGTTGCCGAGCTCATTCTGGTGGCAGCTGTAGCAGCTGCGCGAGCCGTCGCCGCTGAGCCGCTTGTCCATGAACAGCTGGTGGCCCAGCGCGACCTTGGCCGCGGTCATCTCGTTGTCCGCCGGGACCTCGGGCGGCTTGCTCAGCCCGGCCGGCAGCGTCCACGTCCACGCCGGCTTCGCGGCGGCCTCGGCCTCCTTGGCCGCGCGGGCTTTCTCGGCGTCGGCCTTCGCCTTCGCCTTCGCGTCGAGGCCCTCCTTCTTGGGCGGGTCCTGGCCCGAGTGGTCACCGGGACCGCAGGCGCTGCTGAGCAGGAGCCCGGCGGCGGCGAGGCCGACGACGCGCAGGCTCGAGGAGGGCGAAGTGCGCAGGAGCCGAGAGACCAGCATGCCCGGGACGGTACACGACGCCGCCGGAATTGCCACGCTCGCGGCGGACGCCGTGCGGATTCCTCATCGTCCGCGGCGGCTTGGCGCGGTTTCACTCACCGCGGGATCTTGTTGTCGACGGCGAGCCTGGTGAAGCAGCGCGACGGCGGATCCGGCTCGCTCGCGCCCAGCGCACCTCGGATGCACGCCTGGGCGCCGCGAGAACGACGCGTCGGCGGCGGTGAACCTCGGCTCGCGCAGCGCGATCGACAGTCGCTCCCAATCCGCGGGCGCGAGGGAGCGGCGGCTCGAGGTCGACCCGCTCGTCGAGGACGCGCCGCACCTCGTCGCGCGTGGCGACCAACTTGATCGAGTGGCGCGCGCGGACGGTGAAGTCCGTGCGGTTCGCGACCCAGTGCGCGGGTGACTCGAGGGTCACCCACGCGCCTGCGTGCCCGGGCGAAGCAAGCAGCGGCGTGCTGGATTTGTTGATGAACACGACCGTAACGGGCTCGGCTCCGAGCGACGCCGCCTGGTCGTCGTAGCCGTCCCATGAGGCGTCTCCACGCAGCGGATCCGCGCCGTCGGGATCGGGGTCGAAGATCCCGCATTCGTCCGGCGGCGCGCGATCGGGAGTCTCGAGCGCCGCTCCCGTCGAGCCGCTGTCGACGGCTCCTTCGCTATCCGATGTCGTCGTCGCGGAAAGCCGCGCTCGACCCGGGCCCGCTCAATCCGACGCACCCCGCGACAGAAGCAGCGCTCGAGCCACTCGGTCACCGGCGGCTCGTCGTCGCGGATGAACGCGCAGTAGGGGCACGGGACCACGTCCTGAACTTCGGGACAGATCCACCCGATCGCGTCGCAGGCGTCACAGCGAGCTCGGCGCGCCCCGAGCTCGCCGGCGCCCTGGCAGCGCGCGCACAGGACGTCGCCCGCGAGCCGTCGCGGCGCCCAGCGGCTCGAGCGCGGGGTAGCGGGTGGCGGCGCGCGGCGGGCGCGCGCTGCCAGAGCGCCGACGCGGTGGTCGTCGGCGCGGTCGGCCAGCGCGCGTCGTGCGAGAAGCCGGCGACGCGGCCGCAGGGGCTGAGGCACAGCGCTCCGCCCATGTCGCGGACCAGCTCCAGAACCTGGTACTTGGAGCACATCGTGTGGAGCCGCTGATCGTAGGTTCGCGGACCCCGGCGGCGTCGCGAGGTAGCGCGCGAGCTCGCGGGAGATCGCCTCGCGCGCCGCGTCCGTCGTTCGCTGCATCCGCGTACCTACACGATCCCGGGGAGCGGTCATCCGCGCCGACGCGCGGGCCCGGACGCGAGGATCATCAATGGCCGCGCCTCGCGTCGCGCTTCGACGCGTGCTTGGCGATCCAGCGGTCGACGTCGGCGAGGTGATCGGTCATCCCGTCCCCGGCCTCGAGGAAGCCCGCGCGCGCGCGCTCGGCGTACGCGAGCGCGCGCGCCGGGTCGCCGCCGACGCCCTCGAGCGCCTCGGCCATGGCGAAGCACGCGAGCGCCTCGCCGCGCTGCACCCCCTCGTGCGCGTCGAAGATCGCGAGCGCGCGCTCGAGCAGCGGCAGCGCCCGCGCCGGTCGCCGCAGGGTCAGCTCGACCGCCGCGAGCGCGCCGAGGTGCGTGGCGACCATGGGGTGCTCGCGGCCGAGCGCGCCCTCGGCGATGGACAGCGCGCGCCGCAGGTTCTCGAGCGCCGCCGCGTTGTCGCCGAGGAGCGCGTCCTGCTCCGCGATGTTGTGGAGGACGAGCGCGACGTTGGAGTGCTCCGGCCCCAGCGTCTTCTCGAAGATCGTCAGCGCGCGCTCGTTCGTGCGCCGCGCCTCCTCGTGGTCACCGAGCTCCCCCTGGATGACCGCGAGGTTGGTGAGGCTGATGGCGACGTTCGAGTGCTCGACGCCGAACACCTGCTCGTCGATCGCCAGCGCGCGCTGGTACAGCGCCAGCGCCTCCTCGTGCGAGCCCGTGGCGCGGTGAACGTTGGCGAGGTTGTTGAGCGACGCGGCGATGTTCGGGTGGACGGGGCCGTGGGCGCGCTCGAGGATGCTCAAGGCGCGCTCGTGCAGCGCCCTCGCCTCGGCGTACGCGCCCATCGAGAGCCGCACGTTGGCGAGGTTGCTCAAGGCCATGGCGCACATCGGGTGGTCGGGTCCGAGGGAGCGCTCGTGGATCGCGACGACCCGCTCGTGCAGCGCCATCGCCTCGGCGTACGAGCCCATGGTGTTGCGCACCATCGCCAGGTTCCCGAGCTGCCGCGCGACGATCGGGTGGTCCGGCCCGAGCGCGCGCTCGTAGCGGGCGATCGCGCTCGAGAGCAGCTCCTGCGCCTCGCGGTAGTCACCGGCGTGGTAGTCGACCATGGCGAGCGCGCCGAGCCGCGACGCTTCCTTCGTACCCGAGGGATCCCCCGCGCGCGCGAGCGCGACCTCGGCGTGCCGCGCCCACACGCGCGCCTCGTCCGGTCGCTCGACGCGGGACCCGAGGACGCTGACGAGCCCCGTCGCCGCGGTCGCGGCGCGTCCCCAGGCGTCCCCTCGCACCGCGGCGAAGTACGCCTCCAGGCCCGCCGTCTCGGCGCGCTCGTACTTACCTGTCCGCTCAAACAGGTCCGCCTCGAGCTGCCGCGTCGCCGCCCACAGCGGCGGCCACGCCTCCGTCTCCGCCGCCGCGCGGACGCGGCTCGCGATCTCGAGGCTCTCGTTGTACTTGCCCGCGTGCGCGAGCGCCTGGGCCCGCGAGAGCTCCTCGCGCCGCCCGCGTAGCGACGCGCGCCCCTCGACCGGCGGCGACGGCTGCCGCGCGAGCTGCTCGACGTCGAGGCACTCGTCGCTCGCGCGCAGCGCCGCGGCCGCGAGCGCGGCTTTCTGCACGAAGGGCCGCTCGACCCGCGTCAGCAGCGCGACGAGCGACGAGATCGCCATCTCCTGGTCTTCGAGACACCACGCGACGCGATCGACCGTGTCGCGCGACCAGGTCGCGCGTACGTCCTCGTTCATGCACGCCTCCGCGCGCGCGCGCCTCCACGAGTCGATCTTCTCGTCGAGCGTCGGGAGCACGCGCGCCGCCGTCTCGGCCGCGTAGCTCACGCCGGTCGCCACGAGCGCGTCGTGGACCCGCGCGCGCACGTCGTCGTTCCACACCGCGTCGATGGCCTCGCCCGCGCGCTGACAGGCGGCGGTGCGACGCGCGACGTCCCACTGATACGCGCCGCTCGCGAGCCCCGCCGCGACCGCGAGGCCGATCGCGGTCGCCGCGAGCGCGCGCCGACGCACCCGCGTGCGCCCTCGCTGCAGCGCGGCGAGCAGCCGCTCCATCGTCGGCCAACGACGCGCCGGGTCCTCCTCGAGCCCGCGCTCGAGCACGCGACGAATCCAGATCGGCGCCCGCCGACTCGCGGTCTCGTCGTGCGGGCGCGCGCCGAACAGCGCCTCCCAGAGCGTCACGCAGTAGGCGTACTGATCGGCGCGCGCGTCCCCGGGCTCGCCGGCGAGGCGCTCGGGCGCCATGTACGCGGGCGTCCCGGCGCGGATCGACGACGTGATCGGCGACGCGAAGTCCTCGATCGTGACCAGCTCCGTCTCCTCGGCCGGGCGCGCGAGGCCGAAGTCGATCACGCGCGCGTGCCCGTCGTCGGCGATCACGAGGTTCTCGGGCTTGAAGTCGCGGTGGACGAGGTCGACGGCGTGCGCCGCCGCGAGCCCGCGACCGGCCTCGATGAGGCGCGCGAGGATCTCTGCCGGCGTCCGCGGCTCGCGTAGCCACGCGCGCAGGTTGGGCCCCTCCACGTACTCCATCGCCACGAACACGCGCTCCTCGAGCGCGCCGACCTCGTAGACGCCGACGACGTTGGGGTGGCGCAGACGCGCGAGCGCTCGCCCCTCGCGCAGCATCTCGCGGTGCCCCTGCTCCCCGCGGCTGTGCAGGATCTTGAGCGCGATCTTGCGATCGAGGTCGGGGTCGTACGCCACGTACACGACCCCCATGCCGCCGCCGCCGAGCCGCCCCAGGACCGTGAAGCGACCGAGCCGAAATGGATCATCTGTCGCATCGACCAGGTCTCTGCGGACCTTGGCGCGCAGCAGGTGCGCGACGGGATCGGTCTGCTCCGGCCGCATCGCCACCAGCGCGTCGATGAGCGAGTCGTCATGCCCCACGGTGCTCACGCACGCTGTTATACGGCAGACGACGTCCCGCCGCGCTCGTCGTATATGCATCGAGCGAGGCGCGAGGGCCCGCGCGAGCTCCTCCCGTGATCTCCTCCCGTGATCGCGGCGCGCAAAACCGCCCGCGACGAGCCCGAGCGCGCGCTCATCGGGCGGTCACGGGAGGTGGTGCCCGAGCCACGAGCGCGCGCGCAGGATCACCTCGAGCGCGGGGTGATCGAGCGGGGCGCCGAGCGTCATCGCGCGAGAGATTCGCTCCCGCGCGAGCGCGAACGCGCCCGCCTGAACCGCCGCGACGCCAGCCAGCCCGTACGCCTCGGCCGCGTGCCACGGGTCGTCCTCCGTGACCGCCGCGAGCGTCTCTCGGATCGCCGCGTCGAGCCGCGCGGACTCCTCGGTAGACGCGCGCGACTCCTCCAGCGCGACGGCGGCGTTCAGGTTCAAGAGCACGCGCCGGCGTGCTCGCATCCCGCACGCCGTCGTCAGCGCGACGCCGGCGTCGACGCTCACGCGCGCGGCCTCGAGGCGGTCGCGCGCGAGCTCGACGCGCGCCATGAGCTCGTGCTCCCGCGCGAGCAGCCGCACCTCGCCGCTGCGGCGCGTCCACCGGCGGAGCGCGTCGAGGTGCCTCGCGGCCTCGTCGACCGAGCGCGCGTCCATGGTGCCCGGCGACAAGAGCATGTCCGCGAGGACCGACTCGCAGGAGGCGGCGTGATTCGCCCAGCCGAGCTCCCGGCTCAACCGCAGTCGCGCGCGCACGAGCTCGCGCGCACGATCGACCTCGCCCGTCGCCGCAAGATGCTCGGCGTACCACAGGGCGCCCGCGAGCTTCCCGTCGCGGTCGGGTGAGTCCGCGAAGCAGCGCGCCGCCTCGTCGAGCTCGCCCAGATCCCGCAGCACCACGCCCTCGAGCGCGCGGCTGAGCGCGAGCGCGCTCGTGTCCCCCGATGACCGCGCGCGCGCGACCGCCTCGCGTGCGAACGCGAGCGCCCGCCGCGGCTCCCCGAGGATCCGGTGCGTCCGCCCCAGGGCCTGCAGCGCGCCGACGGAGAGCTTCGCGCCGCCGACGGAGAGCCCTTCACATTGCTCGAGTTCGAATGCGTAGCAGCGCGCGGCTTGGGCGAAGTCCCCGAGCGCCGCGGCGTACAGCGCCCAGTCGTGAGCGAGTCTCGCGCGTGCCCGTGGATCGAGGGCGCGTGGGAGCGCTTCCGCCTCGGCGCCGCCGGCGAAGGCGCGGAGGATCCTGAGGCCGCGCGCCATCTCGCCGAGCCGCATCCCGAGCACCCGGAAGCCGCCCAGGACGCGCTTGTAGACCTCGTACGCCGCGCGCGGGTCTCCGCTGCGCAGGCTGTGAACGATCAGATCCTCGAACGCGTCACGCAGCGTCGGGTCTTGCGCGGCCGGGTTGCGCATCGGCTTCCCCGTCAGCGCGCCGCGCTCGGCGACCCCGTGCATCAACCGCTCGATCACGCGCATGTGGAGTTCGTCCGCGTCGCGCCCGAGGAGCGGGGCGAAGTGGTCACGCACGATCGGGTGCGCCGCGTAGCGCGTCGCGCCCGCTCGCGTCGCGGTCCCCTCGTACAAGATCCCGAGACGCGTCAGCTTCCCCAGCGCGCGCTGCAGCTCCCGCCGCTCAGCCCCGGCGAGGGCCCCCGCCGCGCGCCCGTTCGCGTTGGCGAGGTCGACCAGGAGCTCGAGCTCGACCCCGCGCGGGAACACCGACACGCGCGTGAGCAGGTCGCGCTCGACCGGACCCAGCACGCTGACATAGGCGGCCAGCAGCTCCGACAACCTCCGCGCGAGGACGTCGTCGCTGGGCGAGGGCCTCGCGCCGGAGGTCTGGCGCGCGACGGCGCCGGCGTCCCCGTCGAGAAACGCGGACGCGTAGGAGCCCGTCATGGCGATCGTCAGCGGGTGCCCGGCCGCGTGCGCGGAGATGTCTCGGAGCTGCGCGGTCGAGCCGCTCGCGCCCCAGCGCCGCAGCAGCGCGGCCCCTTCGGCAGGCGAGAGCGGCGCGAGCTCGATGGTCCGAAGACCTTCGCCTTCCCAATCAGCCAGATCGGCCAAGGGGAAGCGCGACGTCACCAACGCGCGCGCCGTGCCGAGCCCGCGCGCGAGCGACCACAGCAGGCGACGCAGCAGCGGCTCCTCGATCTCGCCGAACGCCCGATCGGCGCGCCCCTCGGACTGCACGAATTCGACGCCGTCGAGGATCAGGAGATCCGCTCTGCCGACGCGCAGCGCGTTCTCAAGGCACTCGAGCAGCTCGCCAGGCTCCGGTCGTGACGACCGTGACCCCGCGAAGTGAGCGACGGCGCGGGCGAGAAACGCCTCGATCCGCGGGTCTTCGAAGAAGCTCCAGACCAGCACGCCGCCCGGACACCCGGTCGCGGGCGCCTGCTCCTGCTCAAGCGCGTCCAGGAGTCGCTCCACGACCGCGGTCTTGCCCGCGCCCCCCACGCCGACGACGGCGAGCACGCGATCCCGAGGTCGTGGCGCGCGCGCCCAGGTCGTCAGCGAGCTGAGCAGCGCCGCGCGCCCCGTGAAGTGGCGCGCGCGCTGGAGCGCGTGCACGTGCAGGACGCCCGGGCCGCGGGGGCGCTCCCGCGGCTCCGTCGACGCGCGAGCGCGTAGGCGCTCCAGCAGCGCGCGCCCCTCTTCGCCGAGGGACTCGAGGGCGCGTCGCACGGCGACGTCGTCGGTGCGCTGCGACGCGGTGAGCCGCATGGTCGCCGGATCAACCTCCGGACCGCGGACGATCAGCCGCGGCGCGCTCGCCTGGTCAAAGCCGGCGAGCGCGATCGCGTTACACCCGAGGTTAAAGGCCCGCGCGAGCGCTGCGTCGTGGGCGAGCGCGCCGTAGAACCCGCGCGCGAACGCGATCGCCACGCCGTCCTCGACGTCAGCGTCCATGCCGATCACGACGTCGACGCGTCGCGCGAGGGTCTCGGCCTGCTCCCGCGAGTGACAGGCGTTGAGGACCACGCAGCGAAGGTCCCCCGAGAACTCGTCGAGCAGCTCCGCGAGCGCCTCGGGCGACAGCGTGACGCGCTCATCCGCGGCGCCTCGAAGGACCAGGCCGGCGCGCCCGCGCGGCCCCCCCGGGCTCGTGACCGGCGCCGAGAGATCACGTCCGCGGCGCGAGTCGCCGCTGGCCGCGTGACCGCTGACGCCGTGCCCGGAGAAGTGCACGATCGTCGGCTGATGACGAAGCAGCGCGTCCTGCAGATCGCTGATGCGAACCGCCCAGGCGGCGCGCAGCGAGAGTGGAGGGCCGCGCTCGCCTCGACGCAGCGCGGCCTCGATCTCGCGGTGCTCCCGCTCGAGATCGAGACGTCCTGTCTCTCCTGGATTGGCCGCGAGGAACAGCAGCCGCGGTCGCGCGGCGATCGGCTCAGGCGCGCGCTCGAGCAACGCCCGCGCCCGCGAAGCGCCGAGCGTTCGCGTCAGGACGTCGATGAGCTCGTCGCGCTCGCATTCTTCGTCCATACGCCGGTCGCTCGAGGATACAACGACGACGCGGACAACGCGTCGTGCCGGGTCGTCGGGACCGCGAGCCATCAGAGAGCGCCGTACGCAGCGTGGACGGCAGCAGCAGCGGGAGAATCCGGCGCGCGCGTCGTCACCCGCGGGTCTCGATCACGCGCCGCGGCCACCTACGCCGAGCGTGCGCCGGAGGGCGTTGAAGGTGAGCGCCGTGCTGATCCCGCTGGAGCACCGACCCGCGCTGCGCTCGAGCCCAGGCGGCGCCGCGCACCAGCCGTCACTTGCACTCTCCGCCCGCGCAGGACAGCTGGGCCGGGCACGGCTGGAAGCAGCCGCCGCAGTGTTCGTCGTCGGTGTTCGGGTTGACGCACTGCGCCTCGCACAAGATCTTGTTGCCCGGGCAATCGTCGACGCAGACCCCGTCAGCGCACACGGCCATGCCGCCACAGGGCGTCTCGCAGGCCCCGCAGTGGTACTTGTCGTTCAGGAGGTCGACGCACTCGCCGTCGCACTCCGACAGCCCTTGGTCGCACGTCAACACGCACTCGCCGGCGACGCACGCCTCGTCGTCACCGCAGGCGAGGTTACAGCCGCCGCAGTGCTCCGGTGACGTGTCGACATCGACGCAGGCGTTCGCGCAGTCGCTCGTGCCCGGCGGGCACTGGCCCACGCACACGCCGCCCACACAGAACTCGCTCAGCGCGCACGGCTGGTCACAGCCCCCGCAGTGGTCCGCGTCGACGAGCGGGTCGACACACTCGAGCCCGCAGATCTGCTCGTCGACGGCGCAGTTGAGCGCGCACGCGCCGTCCACGCAGACCTGCGTCATCAGGCAGGGCTGATCACAGCCGCCGCAGTGCTTGACGTTGACCTCGGGGTTGATGCATCCGTCGTCGCACTCGACCTGCCCCTCGGGGCACTCGGGCGCGCCCGTCGTCGCGTCGCCCGTCGTCGCGTCGCCCGTCGTCGCGTCGCCCGTCGTCGCGTCGCCCGTCGTCGCGTCGCCCGTCGTCGCGTCGCCCGTCGTCGCCGTCGTCTCGCTCGTCACCTCGGTCGAGGCCTCGGTCGCCGTCGCGCCGCCGTCGGTGTCCGTCGTGCTCGCCGCGATCGACGTAGAGCCGGGCGCCGGGCCCTGGAAGTCGGGGTTGAGCTCGCGGCAAGCTGTCCCGTAGGTCACAACATGCAGAAGCGCCGCGTAAACGAGCCCCTGACAGCGTCTTCGAGCCGAGCTGAACGCGGAGCGCCCCCTGTCGGAGTCGCGCATCGTCCGAACTTACCCACATCTCCACACGACCGCGAGTCCCATTTCGATCTCCCGACCCGCCGAGCTCATGGGCCGTGACGTGGGGCCCGTAATATTTCGCGGTCGGGACGAGCTCACGCCGCGCCCGAGGCGAACAGACCCGAGCGCCCAACGATCCGGGCGCAAACACGAGGGCCCGTGGCCGGACGGACGCGTCGCGAGCGGCCAAACGACCGCTACATCACGTGACCCTAGGGACATCTTGAGCGCAAAGACCTCGCTCACGCTCGCGCCGCGGAGACCAGGCCGGCCACGACAGCCTCGGGCCCGCAGCCCGGCGCGCGGCCGCGGCCGCAGCCGCAGCTGACCGCCGCTCCGCGTCTTCGGGCTCGTGCTGGAACCTGGCCCATGGCTCGCTCGGAGGACTCTCCCCTTGGCCAGGAGCAATTCGGCGATCAAGGCGCGCCTGGAACCGACCTCCCGCGAGCGCGTGGCGACGCTCATGGGCACGTCTACGGGATCCGGTCGTACATCTCCTGGACGATCGCGGCGCACGGCGTACCGTCGTAGGTCGTCGAGTACTCGATCGCACCCAGGTCCGCCGTGTCCCCGCGCGGGTAGCCGCAGAAGTCATGCGGGACCGCCGGGTCGGCGGCGTTCTGCTCGGTGATGCTCGCGCCGTCCGCCAGGGAGAAGTCACCGCCGCCCGGCGCGGTGAAGATCGTGTTCATCTCGGCGTGCGAGGGCGTGAGGTTGTTCGCCTCGTTC
This sequence comes from Myxococcales bacterium, assembly GCA_020633295.1. Taxonomy (GTDB): domain Bacteria; phylum Myxococcota_A; class Polyangia; order Nannocystales; family Nannocystaceae; genus JACKDW01. The sequence goes on from JACKDW010000005.1 coordinate 172,867, forward strand.
AGGGGGCGCTTGGCGTAGTCGGTGTTGAAGCCGTTCTCCAGGACGCTGAAGCGAAACAGCGTGTCGTGATCCGGGTGCCCCTCGTAGAACGCCGCGTTCCGCGGCTCGGCGTCGTAGACCGTGTTGTGGGAGATCCGCGACTCCCGGTCGCTCCCCACCATGATCCCCGCCGAGCTGCCGCCGTTGTTGCAGCCGATGACGATGTTGTTCCTGACGACGGCCTCCTGGTTCTGACCGTTCTCGACGCAGTCGCCGTTGCCGTCCTGGTCGTCGTCGCCGTCGCAGATCGAGGCTGGCGCGCCGTCGCCGAGCTGAATGCCCCGGTTGGTCTCGCCGTCGGTGCGCGCCTTCTCGCAGACGATCAGGTTCTGCTCGATCAGCATGCGGAGCGTCGACGCCTTCGGGTAGACCGCCGAGGCCGACTTCGGCAGCGAGGCCGGGGTGCTGTAGTCCGCGAAGATGTTCCCCCGCACGACGTGGTCCTTGCCGCCGTCGAGGTTCAGGATGTTATGCGGGGCGTCGTTATTTACGTACTTGGTGTTGTGCCAGAAGTTGTTAATAAACCACGTCCGATCCGGGAAGCTCTTCGCCGGTCCGCCGTTCACGATCTCGCCGTTGAGCTTCACGTGCGAGGCGAAGTTCACGACCTCGTTGTTGCGGAAGATGACGTCATCGGCGTCGGCGACGATGTGAAACGCGTGCTCGCAGGCGTTCGCGTTGTCGCAGTCGCCGAAGAACGTGATGTTCTCGAAGATCCAGAACTTCCCGCTGATCTTGAAGTTCTCGATGTGGGACAGGTTGAAGGTCACGGTCCCGGGCGCCTCGGCCCGGAGGAAGATCCGCGCCGCGTCCGCCCCGTCGGCGTTGACCGAGATCAGCTGATTAAAATTGTAGGTACCCGGGCACACCGTAATCACGTCTCCGCTGGACGCCGCGGCGATGGCCGCCAGGATCTCGGACTCGTTGCAGACGTCGACGATGGTTCCTCCTTCGTGCGTCGGCCCGTCGTCTGGCTCGTAGAGCTCGTCGTCGCCGCCCGTGGTCCCGCTCGAGTCCGTGCCCGCGTCGGTGGTCTCGTTCGTCTCGCTGGTCTCGGTGGTCCCGGCGCTCCCGGTGCTCCCGCCGCTCCCGGTGCTCCCGGTGCCGCCCGTCGTGTTAACGCCCGTGCTGGAGACGCTCGTCGCCGTCGTCGGGTCGGTGTCGGTCATGCCGGTCGTCCCCGCCGTCGTGCCAGGATCCGTGCCGGTGCCGGTGCTGTTGGCGTCGTCGCCTCCGCAGCCGGACCCGAGCGCGAGCGCGAGCGCGAGAGACACCCTGGAACATCGGATACCCATGGGAGCCAACGTCTCGCACCCGACAGAGTCGGTCAATCGAAAACGGGTCTCGACCGCAGGCTCACCGCCCGGTCCCGAGGCCGGCGGACATGTCCTTCGGGAAAGGGTGAACGCGGCGCCTCGAGGGAGGTTTCGAACACACCGAAACCGCCCGCTCGAGGGGCGCTGAGCTCCCGCGCGCGGCTCGTCACGGCGGCGCTCTCGCCCGGCGGCACGTCTCGCGACCGCGAGCGATGCTCGAAGCGACTCGACCTGAGCGCAGCGCTCGTCGCTCCCTCCGTCGCCGCGCACCCGCGAGCGCCGCGAGGCGACGCTGTTGTTCTCGTGAGAGCTGCTGCTCATCGAAATTCCCGTGCGATATTGCGCTGATCGAGCAATTCTGCGCGGATGGTATCGTCGCGTCGTGACGAGCGACCCGTGTCGCGCAGCGCGTGCGCGCCTGCGCCAGACTCACGCCCAGCTCGCGGCGAGCGCCGATGTCTCCACAGCGGCGACGGACGCGTTCGAGACGAAGCTGCGCGCACCCCAGCGCTCGACGCCCAAGGCGCGCCTGACCGCGTTTGGGGCTGGAGGTGCCCGACGTCTGAGCAACGGCGAGGGCCGGGCGCTCGGCTCGTCCAGAGGCCGGCGTCCGCCGTCGACGGCAGCGACGCGAGCGAGCTGCGAGCCCGCGCGTGTGAACACCCGCCGCCGCGCGCCTGTCACTCGAGACGAGCTCGAGCGTCGGCGCCCGACCACGTCAACGAGACGACGCGGCTACGGTCTGCGTCGGCTTCTCGTGCTGCTCGCGCTCGGAGTCGGCACGGTCTCGCACGCGGCCGTTCCCGACGGGTCGATCGAGGACTTCATCGACCATGAGCTGCCGGTCTCCGGCGCGCCCGGTCTGGCCTACGCCGTCGTGAGGGATGGCGCGATCGAGTCGTTCGGCGCGCGCGGCGTGATGAGGATCGGGAGCGACGAGGAGGTCACGCCGGACACTCCCTTCCTGACCGGCTCGATCTCCAAGAGCGTCACGGCGCTGGCGGTGATGCAGCTTGTCGAGGCGGGACGCGTCGACCTCGACGCCGAGGTCTCGAGCTACCTTGACGTCTTCTCGCGCCGCCCTGCGGGCTCGATCACGATCCGGGAGCTGCTCAGCCACACGAGCGGCTACTCGACCCTGCAAGGGAACGCGCCGCACAGGGAACGCGCGGGTGACCGGGACGAGATCGCGCGTCGAGTCGCCCGCGTCGCGGAGCTGACGCCCGCCTACGCGCCCGGGGTCCACTGGGAGTACTCGAACGTAAACTACCTGATCCTCGGGCGCCTGATCGAGGTCGTCAGCGGGCAAGACTTCGAGGCCTACCTCGAGCGCAATATCCTCGAGCCCGCTGGCATGCAGCACAGCTTCGTCGCGGACGGCGAGGTTCACGAGGCGATGGCGACCGGTCACAGACCGTGGTTTGGCGCCAAGCGCCCCCTCGCGCAGAGCAAGATCGACCGCAGCGCGGGGCCGCAAGGGGGGCTCGTCGCGAGCGCGAGCGATCTGGCGCTCTACATGCGGATCATGCTCAGCGGCGAGGACGACATCCTCAGCGCCGACGGCAAGGCGATGATGATGCGCCCGGCGAGCGACGCGTCGCCGTTCTACGGGTTTGGGTGGTTTGTCGATGGAGGGCGCGTGTGGCACTCCGGGGCCAGCCCCGGCGTCGAGACGCTCATGACGCTGGTCCCGTCAGCGCGCGAGGGCGTCGTCGTCCTGGTCAACGCGGGCAGCGGGACCGGCTTCGGCGAGTCGACCCAGCTCCGCAACGGCATCACCGCGAGGGCCATCGGCCTGGAGTACGACGGGGAGGGCAGCCGATGGTCGCAGCGCGCCCTGTTCCTCGCGCTGACGCTCACGCCGATCGCGTTCCTGCTGTGCACCGCGTGGGCCTGGCGTGATCGCGCGACGATACGATCCAAGTCGGGCGCGTTCGGCTTGTTCAGCCTGTGGTTCCCGCTGCTGACCACGCTCGCCGGGGCGTGGATCATCGTGGAGATGCCGAGGTTGTTCGGCGTCCCCATCAGTACGCTGCGACGCTTCCAACCAGATTTCGGCTTGGTGCTGATCGCGACCGCCGTGACCGGGGTGTTGTGGGCGGTGCTCAGGCTCGTCGTGGCGTACACCGGGAGACCGCGCGCTGCCCTGTAGCCGGCGACTTCCGCCCCGGAGCCCGCGGGTCAGGAAGCTGTCCGTATCGCCAGGTTTCGACGGGCGGGACGTGGACCGGCGGGCGCCGCGACGTCTCCGAGATCTTCAACGTCGGACCGTCATCGGCGTCGGGGGTCGCGTGCTGCCGCGCGCGATCGTTCGCGCCACGGCGGGTCCTCGCACGTCCAGCGCGCGCGAGCGCGCGCCCGACGACCACGCGTCAGTCGCTCGCGCCTGCGCCCAGATGCCTGTACACGCGGTCCCGCGCGCGGTGGTCACGGCAGCGCGCGCTCGCGTACAGCGGCGCCCCGTCGCGCGGTGCCGGGGGTCCTTCGCGCCGCCTCCCGTCCCGCGCCCAGACCCGCGCGCGCCTTGATCGCGGCGGGCTCGCGGACATACCCTCGAGGCAGGTCGCGCCTTCACGGCGCGCCGGGACGCGCGTTCATGACGGTACGGGTGGAGCTACGCGAGCGCGGCGGACGAGCCCGCTGGGTCGCGGACATCCGGGTCCGGCTGCCGAGCGGCGCGCTCACGCGGGAGCGTCGAGACGTCCCCGGCAACCCCAGCAGCAAGCGCGCCGCCATGCGCTGGGCGACCGCGCGTGAGCGCGAGCTGATCCGCCACGGCGTCGAGGACAGGCGGCCCGCGGCGCCGACGATCGCGGCGTTCCAGGACGACTTCCTGCGGCACGCCGCGTCCAAGGGGCGCAAGCCGTCGACCCTCGAGAATCACCGCTGCAACCTCAAGCACCACATCGTGCCGCTGCTCGGGCGCGTGCGCCTGAACGCGGTCGAGCCCGCCCACGTCGCCAGGATCTGGGGCATCGACGTGCAGAGCGCGACGAAGAACAAGATCGCCGCCACGCTCTCCGCCGTGCTCAACAGCGCGATCGAGCTCGGGCATCTGGACGCGCGCGACAAGCCGCGGATCCGGTTCCTCAAGCAGCCGCGCACCACCGCGCCGTTCTTCACGCGCGCGCAGTTCGAAGACCTCGTGGCCGCGGCGCGTCAGCTCGGACCGGAGCACCTGTGCATCACGCTGCTCGGCGGCGAGGCGGGCCTGCGCGCCGGCGAGATCCGGGCGCTGCACTGGCGCAGCGTCCTGGCCGACACGCAGGCGCTGATCATCGAGCACAGCGAGTGGCACGGGCACGTCGGCACGCCGAAGTCGAATCGCTTTCGCCGCGTCGCCGTCCCCGCGCGCGTGATCGAGGCGCTCGCGCAGCTCGAGCGCGCGGCGCCGACGGTGCTCGCGCGCGACGACGGCTCGATGATCACGGCGTCGTGGCTGCGCCACCGCCTGCACAAGGCGCTGGACCGCGCCGGGCTCCCACGATCGGGGCCGCACGCGCTCCGCCACACCTTCTGCTCGCTGCTCGCGAAGGAGGGCGCGAGCGCGGCGGCGATCCGCAACCTCGCCGGACACAGCAACGTCTCGATCACCGATCGCTACATGCACCTCGCGCCAGGTGAAGACGCGGCCGCCGTCCGCCTGCTCGAGCGCGCGGCGAGGCAGGAGCAGGCGCGGCGCGAGGGCGACGAACGCGACGCGAGCCGCGACGAGCAGGGGGAGCCGCCGCGCGAGCGCCGAGGGCCTCGCCTCGTCTCGGGGCGCTAGCCGGCGAGGCAGGTGCCGCGACGCGGCGGCGCGAGGAGGCAGCCGTCAACGATCACGGGCGCGGTGACATCGGAGCGCCGCGCGTCTGCGGTCCTGGTCGCGGCCGCCGTGCGACTTGACGGGATCGCGGGGCGACGGTAGGTCCACGCCTGATGCGCGCCGCAGCGCCACTCCGACTCGCGCTGCTCGTCACCGCGAGCGTCGTGCCCCCGACGACCGCGTGTCGCGGCGACGCGCCGCAGCGCGCCGCAGCGCAGCCAGACGCCACCATGAACGTCCACTACCTTGAGGTCGTCACGCCCGCCGTCGACTCGACGTGCGCGCTCTTCGAGTCCGTACACGGGCTGTCTTTTGGACCACGAGAAGCGAGCCTCGGTCTGGCCCGCGTCGCGCGACGCCCCGACGGCGCGCTCGTCGGGATCCGCGCCCCGCTCGCCGAGCACGAGCGCCCGACCACGCGGGCGTACCTCGCGGTCGACGACATCGACGCGGCGGCGAAGGCCGCCGAGGGCCGCGGGGCGATCGTCGCGTACCCGCCGACTCGTCAGGGAGACCACGGCGTGTTCGCCATCGTCATCCAGGACGGGGTCGAGCACGGGCTGTGGCAGCGATGAGCCGCCGTCGTCGCGCGCTCGCGTGATGACCACCGCCCGGAGGAATTGCCTGGCTCGCACGGCGCCCGCGTCGCGTCGGCCGTGATCGCGTAGTCGCCTTGCCCCGCCAAGACGACGCCGTCGCACGTCTTCGCGCTCTCACCTCCTGCCTTGCGCTCACCCGACAGCTCGGCCTCGGCCAAGACGCCGGTTCCAGGCGCGTCGATCCCGGCCCGACGCGCCAACGTGAGGCACGCGGGCTCCCCCAGATCGCGAACGCAGCGCCGAGCACGGCGTCGTGCCCCGTGCCCGTCATGAGACCCGCGTGAACCGCCGCGGCTCCACGACGCGACCCGCGAACCGGCGCCGATCGGGGGACGCGACGCGCAATTTCAGAGTAAGCTGCCGCGCGCAGCGAAACCGCGCATCGAAGCATCCCGCCAAGCGAACCTCCGCGATGCCGGACGAGATCCCCGAGGGCCCCGAGGCCGCCACCCACCCCGCTGACCGCTCGAGCTCCTCGAGCCCGACGCGGCCGTGGCTGCTCGCGCTCATCGCGGGGCTCGTCAGCGCCCTCGCGCTGCTCCCCGGGCTGCTCGAACCTGGCCTGTGGAGCCGCTACGAGCTGCCCGTCTTCGACCACGCGCGCGCGCTCATGGGCGAGACCGTCACCGATGTCCCCCACATGCCGTGGTTGTCCAGCTGGGCGCGCGCCTGGGCCATCGCGCTGCTCCACGATCCGGCCGCCCTGCGGCTCCCCGGCGCGCTCGCCACCTGCGGGACGGTCGGCCTCACGGTCTGGATCGCCCGCATTCGCGGCGCCGGCACCCCCGTCGCGCTGCTCGCCGGCGGCTTCGTGCTCGCGTTCCCCGGCGTCGTCCAGCAGGCGCGCGTGGCCATTGGCAACCCCATCGGTGAATTCCTCGCGACCCTCGCGGTCGCCGCTGGCCTCCACGCCCTCGCCCGTCGACCGGCGCCGCAGTGGTGGAGCGCGCTGCTCGCGGGTCTGCTCTGCGTCGCCGCCCTCGTCCTCGGGACCACCGCCTCCGGCGTCGTCCTCGGCGCGCTCATCCCGCTGCTCGCGATCGGCTTCCTGAGCCCTCGGCCGCTCTCGGACCGCGTCCCCACGTGGCTGCCGGCGACGGTCCTTTGGCTCGCCGCGCTCGGCATCGCCAGCCTCGCCGCGCGCCTCGCCCTCCACCAGGGCGAGGGCTACATCCCGATCCTCGGCGCGGCGCAGCACCTCGACATCATGTCGCGGCCGGCAGCGCGACAATTCGCCCAGATCATCGAGGACGTCGGCTTCCAGATGTTCCCGTGGCTCCCGATCATGGCCCTCGGCGCGCTCGCCACCCATCGCGACCGTTGGCCGACGATGTGGCTGCTGTCCGGGTTCACGATCTGCGGGCTGTGGACGCTGCTGTACGGGCGCATCGCCATCCCGCTCGCCGTCCCGGCCGCGCTCTGCTGCGCCGCCGCGATCGCGGAGTTCACCGACGCCCACAGCAGCCGCGCCGTCCGCCGATTTGCCGTCCTCGTCGGTCTGGCTGGCTTCTTGATCCTGGCGAAGGACGCGGGCCGCACCCCGAGCCGTGTCGGCATGCCGATCACGGACCGACGCGGCGAGCACAACTACGCGGCCGCCGAGATCGGCGCCGACGCGCAGCTCCCCCGAAGCGCCAAGCTCGCCGCGCTCGGCCTCCTGCTCGCCTTCCTGGTCGCTCCTGCGCCCTCGTCCGCACAAGACCCGCGCTGGCGACGACGCCTCATGGCGCCGCTCGACGCGCTGCCAGAGCCCGCCCGCGCGCTCGCGCCGGTCGGCGTGGTGTTCGTCATCCTCGGGATCCACACCGCGGGCGCCATCCACCTGCAGAACCAAACGGCCCTGCACGAGTCGCCCATGCGCGCGCTCAAGAACCACCGGGCGCTGGTCGCCGACGGGCAGCTCCCGGAGACCCTCGCGCTCGGGCAGGTCCGCGACGCCGCCATCGAGCTCTACGGCCCCCCGCCCGAACACCAACAATTTCTCCGCGGCCACAGCGAGCTCACGAGCTGGCTGTCGGCGGCCGAGCCCGCCGCCGCGCTCATCCGCGCCTCCGACCTCCCGTTCCTCACCCAGCAGCACCGCGCCGACGGCTGGCCGCTGTTCGTGCTCGACCACAGCAACCGCAACCTCGCGCTCGTCAGCAACGTGCTCCCGCCGGGCTTTGACGACGAAAACCCGCTCTACGCGGTGCTGAGGGACGCGGTCCCCGACCTCCCCGGCGGACACACGACCCTCGTGCAATTCGAGGGGCTGCTCGACGTGGTCGCGTGGCGTGTCAGCGGGTCGGTGGTCCGCGGCCGTGACTTCGACCTCGAGCTCGTGCTCGTCGCCCACGGCAAGCTGCCCGCGACGACCGAGATCTACGCGCGGCTGCAGCAGGGACGCGTCTCGCGGATCAACCCGCTGCCGCAGCAGATCGCGGAGAACCTCTACCCGCCCAAGCACTGGCGCGAGGGGGACATCATCGTCCACCGCGTGACGATCCAGGCGCCCGCGCTCGAGGTCCTGCCCGGCGACCACCAGCTCGTGGTCGGGCTCCGGCGGACCAAGACCGCGAACTTCGAAATCACCATCCCCGCCGACAAGACCGGCGCGCACGACGTGACGATCATCGACAAGCGGCGCAACTTCGCCGCCATCGGCACCGTGCCGGTCTACTGAAGCGCGTCGCGTCCGCGCGGCGCCTTCGATCAATTTGTCTGGATCGCGGCGCGCGTCGATTCAGCCTGGGGTACAACTCGGAGCGCGTGGCGCAGCGACAGTACAACCTGTTCAACGGGCGCTCGCCGCCTGGACGACGCGGCGGCGGCGGCGACGACGGGCCGCACGTCTTCACCGTCTCGCGGCTCGTCCGCGCGGCCCACAGCGCGCTCGAGCAGCAGTTCTCGCGGATCCTCGTTGAGGGCGAGATCTCCAACCTCCGCATCGTCGGCAGCGGACACGCCTACTTTACGCTCAAGGACGACGCCGCCAGCCTCCCCGTCGCGCTGTGGCGCTCGACCCTCTCTCGCCTGCGCTTTCGCCTCCACGACGGGCTCGCGCTCCGCGTCGGCGGCCGTCTCGGCATCTACCCCGCCCAGGGCAAGTTTCAGCTCTACGCCGAGCACGCCGAGCCGGCCGGGCTCGGCTCGCTCATGCAGCAGCTCGAGCGCCTCAAGGCCGCGCTCTACGCCGAGGGGCTGTTCGACCCCGCGCGCAAGCGTCCGCTGCCCGTCTGGCCGCGGCGGATCGGCGTGGTCACCTCCGCCACGGGCGCCGCGATCCACGACATCCTCAAGGTCACGCGCCGCCGCTGTCCGTCGAAGATCCTGCTCGCGCCCGCGCTCGTCCAGGGCGAGCAGGCCCCGCGCACCCTGCTGCGCGCGCTCACGCGGCTGCAGGCCATGCCCGAGATCGACGTCATCATCATCGGCCGTGGCGGCGGCGCGGCCGAGGACCTCTGGGCCTTCAACGACGAGGCGCTCGCGCGGGCCATCGCCGCCTGCCCCGTGCCCGTGGTCTCCGCGGTCGGGCACGAGGTCGACGTGACCATCTGTGACCTCGTCGCCGACGTGCGCGCGGCCACCCCCTCGCACGCCGCCGAGCTCGTCACCCCGGAGCTCGCGGGCTTTCGCGAGCAGCTCGACGCCCGCGCCCACCGGATCGCGCTCGCGCTGCGTCGCCAGCTCATCGACGAGCGCGCCCGCGTCGAGCTCGCCAATCAACGCCTCGCCCGCGCCGGCCAGCGCCTCGTCGACCTCCCGCGTCGCCGCCTCGCCGCGCTGCAGGGCGCGCTCGAGCGCCATCACCCGCGCCGCAGCCTCGCCCGCGATCGCAAGCGCCTCGAGGCGCTGCGCGCCCGCCTCATCGAGCAGCACCCGCGTCACCGCCTCGCGGCCGCCCGCGCCCAGCTCGAGCAGCACCAGCACGCGCTCACGCGCGTAGGCCCCCAGCTCGCCGCCACCGCGCGCGCCCGCCTCGGCCGCGCGGCCTCGGCCCTGCAGGCCCTCAGCCCCCTCGCCGTGCTCGAGCGCGGCTACGCCGTGGCCCAGGGCCCGCGCGGCCGCGCGGTCGTCGACGCCGACCAGCTCGCGGTCGGCGACGAGCTCGCGCTCCGCTTCCACCGCGGCCGCGCCACCGCCCAGGTGGTCTCGCTCGAGCGCGAGGACGACCCCGCGAAGCTATCCCAAGAGCCATAACACGCTCGACCGCCGCGACGCGCTCGAGCGTACGACGACGCTCGACCGAACGACGCTCGACCGAACGACGCTCGACCGCCCAAGACGATCGAGCGCCGTCTCGACGCGGCCCGCTAGTTCAGGTTGACGACGTACTCCTGCATCAGCGCGCGGATCTCCGAGATCTCGGGATCCCCGAGCTCGGACTCCGCGGCCTGCAGCCAGTCGATCATGGCCTCCGCGAGCGCCTTCGCCTCGCTCGCCTTGTCCGCCTGCATCAGGTCGCCGATCACGATCAGCGACTGCGCGTAGGCCACGACCACGTCGGCCTTGTACAGCTGCTTCGCGCCCGTCGTGACCAGGTCGCCGAGCGGCATCGACATCTCGTCGCTCATCATCACGCGCGAGATCGGATCCTCGAAGGTCGCGCGCGCCGTGATCTCGTCGGTCGTGCGCGGCAGCGACGGATCACAGACCTGGATGATCTGGTGGTAGCTCATCGTGTCATCGGGCGCGAGGTGCTGCGGATCGACCTCCGCCGGGTTCGCGCTGTACTCCTCGCCGTGGAACTCCTTGATCGCGAAGTACCACGGCAGCGTCACCTGCATCTGCACGTCGCGCGCCGCGACGTCCATGATCTGCACGAAGCGATCGCCGAACATGCGGTTGGCCTCCTCGGGGCTGTCGATGAACACGTACGCGCCCTTGCCCGCGTCGGTCACCTCGTCCATCAGGTCGTCGCGGTAGCCGGACGACGCGCCCACGCCCACGCCCACCATGTAGATGCCCTCGCCGTCGCTGTCGTCGGCCGACGCCGCGATCAGGTCGATGTCGGTCGTGCCCGTGTTCGCGCCGCCGTCGCTGATCAGCACCACGCGGTTGATCCGCTGGTCCGAGAAGTTCGCGCTCGCCAGCTGGTACGCCAGCACCAGGCCCGCGTGCAGATCCGTGCTCCCGCCCGTCTCGATGTTGTTGACGATCGCCAGCAGCATCGGGTCGCTCGGCCCCGAGACCTCGTAGGAGTCCATCAGCACGGACTGCACGTCGCTCCACTCGACGATCGACACGACGTCGCCCGCGCGCAGCGACGCGGCCGTCGCCCGCATCGACTCCTTCAGCAGCTCGACCGGCTCGCCTGACATCGAGCCCGAGGTGTCGAGCGAGAACACCAGGTTCATCGGCCGCCGCGCCTCGGCGGGCCGGTGACGCCCCTGCGCGTACAGCAGCAGCGCGAACTCGCCGATCTCGCTGTTGATCCGGCGCATCTGCATGCCCACGCGCGCCGGCGCGTCGGTGACCTGCTCGTAGCTCAGGTCGTAGTAGTTGAGGAACTCGTGGATGCGCACGCGGAACGGATCGACCACGCCGCCGTCGCGGATCATCCGGCGCGCGAGGATCGGCGACGCCTGCGAGTTGCTGTCGTCGTTCGACATGTAGAGCACGACCGGCGTCTGCTCGTCGGGGCAGGTCATCGCCGCCTGCGCGGCCGGGTCATCCGAGATGACCGGCGCCGGCGGCAGCGGGATGTCCCCGCCGCACGTCCCCGGCTCGCAGTCTGGGTCGCTCGGGCACTGACAATCACAGTACGCGTCGGCCTGGCACGGCTGGTTCACGCACTGGTCCGTGTCGCAGCTGCAGTCCGGGTCCTCGCAGCACGGCGCCGGGTCGGTGTCCCAGCCGCCGGTGTCGGTATCCGTGTCCGTGTCCGTGTCGGTGTCGGTGTCCGTCCCCGGCAGCGGCGCGGGCTCGCAGGCGCCCGGCTGCATGTTGCAGGCGCCGTCGCCGTCCGCGAGGCACATGTACTCGCCGTCGCCGTCGCCATCGCCGTCGCCGTCGCCGTCGCCGTCACCGTCGCCGTCGCCGTAGCCCGAGGGATCGTAGCCGTCGCCTCCCGACGTACCGCCCGTGGCGCTGCCGCCCGTGTCGTAGCCGCCGCCGCTGTCCCCGGACGGCTCACCGTTGCCGCCCGGAGGATCAAAGGGCGGGCGATCCCACGCCGCGTCGCCGCCGTCCAGCGGCTTCCCGTCGTCGGCGCCGCCGCAGGCCTGCGTGTTCATGGAGAGCGCCAACGCGAGGGCGCCGAGCGCCGTGAGGCGCCACTGCCAATTACGATCAAACTTCATCGAGAACTCCTCAAGTAAGTCAGGGAAAAACGTCAGGGAAAAACGTCAGGGAAAAACGTCAGGGAACGAAGCAAACAAGCAGCGTCAAGAAAGCCCGGAGGCGTCTCGATGCTACCACGAGCGCGCGACGAGCCCGCAACTCCGCGACCCGCTGCTCCACCTTCCGCGACGCGCCGCCGAGCGCGAGCGCTCGGCGACGCCGGCCGTGAATTCCTCCCACAAGCGCCCCGGGACGGCAGCGGGCGCACGAACAGACCCTGAACCTCAAGACAGCTCTCGCGCCTGCGAGGCCGACGCGGGCGCCCGGGCTAGCGTCCGCGCACGCGCGCAACGATTACCGCGACCAAGCCGACCGCGACGCCGAACAGCGATCCCATCACCACGCCGAAGCCGACGAACTGCAGCCCCAGCACCAGCCCGCTGCCGAGGCCGGCGAAGTCCGCCGCGTACCACGGGTTGCTCGCGATGTAGCGCTGCTGCAGCAGCCCCTGCACGAGCCCCGTCAGCAGCCCCGTGACCACGCTCGCGAGCAGCACCGTCACGAACGGCCGCGCCTCGCGGCGACCCGCGATCACGACGACCCACAGCGCGTACGCGGCCATCCACACCCACGGCTCGACGCCCGGCGGCAAGCCGACGAGCGCGGTCAACAGCCCCATCGCGACCCCGGTCAGCCCGAGCGTCCCGATCAGCGCGACATCCAACTTCCTCCGCGAGCCTCGCTCCCTGCGATCCATGGCGTCTCCTCCTGCGGCCTCTCCCGCGCGCTCGATCCTGCGTCCGCGGCCCGTGACGGTATTGGACAAATCGGAGCTCAGGCCATCGGCACGAACTCGGCCGCCTCCTCGCCCTCGCCGTACACCGCCCGTCGCCGCGCCACGTACTCGCCGGGCGTGAGCCCCGAGAACCGGCGAAAGTCGCGGATGAAGTGGGCCTGGTCGTAGTACTCGCAGGCCCGCGCCAGCTCCGACCAGCGCGGGGCGCCCCGCGCCGCCCCGCGCAGCGCCCGGTTGAACCGGACGATCCGCGCGTAGGTCTTCGGGCTCACGCCGAGCAGCCGGCGACACTCACCCCCCAGGTGCCGCGCGCTCACGCCGAGCTGCTCGCAGACCGCGGCGACCGAGTGACCGCGCGGACCCTCGAGCAGCGCGAGCGCTCGCTCCAGCCGCGCCACCCCGCCCAGGGGCGGCCGCCCGACGCCCATCGCCCTGTTTAGGCGCGCCTCGAGCACCCGCCCCAGCGCCGCGAGCTTGGCTGCGGGCGCCCCCGCCGACGCGATCTCGTCGCGCGCGCGCGCCACCGACGTCGCGCCCCACAGCGACTCGAGCGAGACGAGCTGATCGGTCAGCTCCGCCGCCGGGCGCCACGCCCCGCCGGCCGACCCGCCGAGGAACGGCGCCGCCCGGGCCGGGTGAAAGAACGCGCCGACCATGTGCGTCTCGGCCGTCGGCTCGCTCAAGATCGGCCCGCGTTGCTGTCCGCAGAGCCAGGCGTCCGTTCGCAGCCGCGAGCGCGCGAGCTCCTGCGGCGCCCGGGGATCAAAGGTCCGATGCGGCGCGCCGAGGTTGAGGATCAGCGTCAGATGTCCCCCCGGCAAGATCGCGTCCCGCTGGTAGTGGATCCGCCCCCGCGCGAACCACAGCGACGAGACGAAGCGCGCGAGCGGACCCCTCGGCCGCAAGCGCAAGAACTCAAACGACGCCGGCTCGCCGTCTCGCATATCGCGCACAGCACGGTACCGCGAAGCGCGAGTCCGCGCGACGAGCTTGAGACAAATCGAATTAATTTGATTTTTAGAAGTTTATTTAGTTTTAATACTTATGATTTCAAGGAGTCATTGTCGTGGGCCTAATCGCCATCGAACACCGTTCTGAACGCATCGGTTTCCTTGTCGGTTTCATCGTCGGCGTGGCGATCCCGCTCGTGCTCGCCTGTGACCCCGGCCCCGCCGCCCTGCCGGACGACCTGCCGATGGCCGACGTCGAGGACGATTCGCCGAGTACGCCGGCCCTGGCGACGCCTTCGAATGGGAAGTCCTCTGCCATGACAGCGCCGCCCCCGACCGCGAGCTCCCGCGGCGTGACGCCTTCGCCGAAGGTTGTCCCGAGAGACAGTAAGAAATCTAGCCTGACGTCGACGGCGACCGCATCCGCGACGGGAGCTCCCGCCAAGACATCGTCGTCTCGAGACACGCGACGGCTCGCCCGACAGCCCGACCTGTAGCCAGCCCGACGAGCGCTGCGCGTCGGCGACGAGCTCTGGCTGGGCCTCAAGACATGTCTCCCACTCGCGCGGGCCCGGCGGGCCGCGCCTTTTACCCGACGAGCAGGAGCGTCGAGCTCCCATGTCCGTCGCTGACGCGCAGCGAGAACAGCACGACCATCCACGCGCCCCTGCGCGAGCGCGGTCCGGGCTTCACCGGCATCGACTCTGAGCACGCCGCGTGGCGGCGAAAAGGCCAGGAAAGGCGTCACGCGGACGCTCGCCGCGGGCGGCTCGCGCCGAGCCTCGAGGGCGCCGCCTGCACCGACCGGATAGAGCCGCGAAAGTCGTCGTCGGTCAGCGCCGTCGACCGCTGGGCCGCGCGGCGTGTGGACGCGCTGCGCGGCGGGTCGCGTGCGCGGGCGCGGCAGGCGAGCCCGCGCCCGCCCGCGCGGCGCAAGGCTCATGTCTTTACGAACATGCTACCCTCGCCGCATGCGACGCGCCCGCAGCACCGCGCGATCGGTGCGCTCGCCCGCCCGCGTCGATCGCCGCGGCCTCACGCTCGGGCTCGGGCTCGGGCTGCTGCTCTCCTGTGACCCGCGCACGCCCGACGCGCCCGGCCTCAACTGCTTCTCCGGCTGCGGCGCGTGCGAGTGCGACGCGCGGACGGGCTTCATCGACAACCCCGGCGACACCGGCCCGTGCGTGTGCGGGGACGGCATGGAGCTCGTCGGCGACTACTGCTTCCCGCCCGACGCGAGCGGCTCCACGAGCATCGACGACACCTACTCGGGCCCCTCCGGCCCCTCCGGCCCCGCGACCGACGGGACCGACGACACGCTCGAGACCTTCGGCGTCATCACGATCTCGGGCACCGGCGAGACCGAGGACCCGACCACCGGCGCCGCCACCACCGACGAGACCTCCGGGACCACCGAGATGTCGACCACCGGCGACCCCACCACCACGGGCGGCGACACCGAGGGCGACACCTGCGGGGACATGGTGGTCGACGACGGCGAGGACTGCGATGAGGGCCAAGACCCGAGCCCGACCTGCAGCCCCGAGTGCGTCGCCTGCGACGGCGCGCCCGAGCCCGCGCCCGCGCTCATCAAGTGCGGCGACAGCTGCGTGCTCGCCGACGTCGCCTACAACGACCTGCAGTCGCGCTTGCAGGTGTTCCGCGCCTCGACCTCGGGCTGGCTCGCGGGCCTGCGCGTGCGCATGTCGAACGCGGCCGCCGCGACCAACCAAGTCGAGCTGCGCGTGCTCGCGCTGCCGGACCCGCTCACCCCCGGCGCGCTCGGCTTCAGCATCGACGACAACGTGATCGCGCTGGCGAGCTCGTCCATGACCGAGCAGATGGCCTGGCAGCCCGTCGAATTCGACCCGACGCCGACGATCACCGCCGGCGAGTACTACGCCATCGTCGCGCGCCTCGTCGGCGACGTCGACCCGGGGCTCCTCGGCGCGCGCTGGGAGACGCGGCTCGAGGCCGACGTCTACCCGCCCGGCGACGCCTACTCGTGCGCGCTCGACTGCCCGGCGTGGGAGCCGGCGAACGGGACCTACGACCACCTGTTCGAGGTCCTGGTCGTCCCGGTCTGTCAGTGATCGTGAATGACGCCGCGGAACGAGGTTTCGTTGGCCGCGGCGCGGTGTTGACAGGCGCGTTTTCGCCCGCGATGATCGTGCCCGGGCCCGCGCCGTCGCCACCTACGGATGGGAGGCGACGGCGCTTTTCTTGTTCTCTTGGTCCTCATCGCGCGCTGCTCCTCGCGCCAGCGGCCGGCGGCGCGCCCTGTAAAACCTGCGTAAGAAGCCAGGTCTACACCGGCGCCGGCGCTCGTCCGTTGTAGCCTGAGGAGCATGCCTACCGGCGTCGACCGTCGCGCGTTCCTGGGCTTCGCGCTCGCCTCCATGGCGTGTGGGACAGGTGAACGGCTGCCGCCGACGCGCCGCGGCGTCGCGCGACCCGAGCCCGCGACGCCGCCCGAGACGGCGCCGCCCGTCTACATCGACGCGGCGGTGACCGGGGCGCCGCACGTGCGCCAGCGGCCCGACTTCTGCGGCGAGGCCTGCGTCGCCATGCTCCTCGGCCTGCACGGCGTCGACGGCGACCAGGACGACGTGTTCGACGCCTCCGGCCTCGACCCCGCGCTCGGGCGCGGCTGCTACACGCCCGAGCTCAAGACCGCGATGGAGCGCCTCGGCTTCGCGCCCGGGCCGGTGTGGTACACGCTCGACGCGGACGACGACGGCGCCTCGCTCGAGGCCTGCTGGGCGCGGGTGCACGACGACCTCACGCGCGGGATCGCGGGCGTGGTGTGCATGCACTACGACGACGCCCCCGGCACCACCGAGCACATGCGGCTCATCATCGGCTACGACGCCGCGCGCGACGAGGTCCTCTACCACGAGCCCGCCGAGGATCGCGGCGCGTCGCGACGCATGTCACGCGCGCGGCTGCTCGCTCGCTGGCCGCTCGGCGACAACCAGGGCGGCCGCTTCTGCGTGCACCTGCGCGGCACCCCGCGCGCCCCCGGCTCGCTCGTGATCCCGTCGCCGTCCGCCGGACATCGGCCCGCCGCCTATTGCCAGGCGATCCAGGGGCTCAAGGGCAAGCTCGACGGGCGCGGCTTCACGATCCTGCGCGAGGAGCCCTTCGTGGTCGTCGGCGACGGCGCCCCCGACGACGTCCACAAGCGCTCGCAGGGCACGATCCGCTGGGCCGTCGACCACCTGCGCGCCGCCTACTTTGATCAGGACCCGCAGGCGCTCAACACGATCTGGCTGTTCGAGGGCGAGCGCAGCTACACGAAGCACACCCGCGAGTTCTTCGGCGCCGAGCCCGACACCCCCTACGGCTACTACTCGCGCGCGCACGCGGCCCTGATCATGAACATCGCCACCGGCGGCGGCACGCTCGTGCACGAGCTCGTCCACCCGTTTATCGAGAGCAACTTCCCGGCCTGCCCCTCATGGTTCGACGAGGGCCTCGCCTCGCTCTACGAGCAGTGCGCCGAGCGAGACGGCGCGATCTGGGGGCTCACCAACTGGCGCCTCGCGGGCCTGCAGCAGGCGATCCGCGCGGGTCGGGTGCCGAGCTTCAAGGCCCTGTGCGGGACCACCTCGGATCAGTTCTACGACGACGACCCCGGCACCAACTACGCCCAGGCGCGCTACCTCTGCTACTGGCTGCAGGAGCGCGGGCTCCTGCGCCGCTACTACCGGAGCTTTTGCGATCGTCACCGCGAGGACCCGGGCGGCCACGCGATCCTGCAGGAGACCGTCGGCGCGCCCGACATGCGCGCCTGGCAGCGCGAGTGGGAGCGCTTCGTGCTCGGCCTGCGCTTCGCGTAGCGCGAGTCAGCCGCGCGCCGCGTACTCGGCCAGCAGCGCCGGGTACTCCGCGGGCGGCGGGAAGCCCTCGTAGCTGTGTCGCGCGGGCGTGACCGCCCACGAGAGCTTCTCCTTCGTCACGGTCTCGATGAACGGCGCGGCCCACTCGGCGTCGTCGAACATCGTCGGGCGCACGTTGACGAACTCCGAGACGCCGTGAATACGCGTGAACATCCACGTGAAGCACGCGGGGCAGCACATGTGGTCGAGCTGCGTCCCCTTCGCGCCGCCCTTCACGGGCGTCCCCGCGGTCACGCGAAAGCCCCCGGTCGGGATCAACGCCGTGACCGAGAACGCGCTCGCGCTCATCTTCTGACAGCCGCGACAGTGACACGCTGCGGTCATGATCG
This sequence comes from Myxococcales bacterium, assembly GCA_020633295.1. Taxonomy (GTDB): domain Bacteria; phylum Myxococcota_A; class Polyangia; order Nannocystales; family Nannocystaceae; genus JACKDW01. Next base: position 190,867 of record JACKDW010000005.1, read on the forward strand.
GCGCGGCCGTGATCTCGATCGTGACGGCGCCGCAGCGACAACTTCCAGACAGGGGGAGCTCGGGTTGGGGCATGACGGCTCCGCAGTGTACGCGACACGGCGCGCCCGGTCTGCGCGCGGCCGCGCTACCGGGCCCGGCGCTACCGGCGGCCGCGCGTCACGGCGCGCACACCAGGTCTTCGTAGGCTCCGCAGCCGCCGGCGTCGGGCGGGTACCAGTCGCCCGTCGCGTGCTCACACCACTGCACGAGGTTGTTGCCGACGACGTGGCAGGTCGAGCAGTCGTAGCAGTAGAAGCTGCCGAAGTTGGTCGCCTTCGAGTCGTTGGACGAGCCGCAGTACGCCGTCCAGCAGCCGTCCTCGGTGAGGCCGTTTTGGTTGCACTGATTGGCGACCCCGGTCGGGACCTCGCAGCCGTTGTCCCAGTCGCCGTCGCAATTCTCGTAGGGCGCGACGCAGGTGAAGCCCTCGCACCCGCCGTCGACGCACTCGCCGCCCTGGGCGTGCGCGGGCGGGCTGCAGTCCATCGCCTCGCCGCTGACGCACACGCCCATCCCGTCGCAGCTGTCGCCGCTCGTGCACGGGTCGCCGTCGTCGCACTCCTCGCCCTCGAACTTCGGCCCGTAGACGCACACGCCGTTCTCGCACCAGCCCTCCTCGACGTAGCAGTCGTTGGCGGGCGCGCCGCAGGGCTCCGGGCAGTCGTCGGTCGGGTCGACCGTCGTCATGTTGGTCCCGCCCTGCGTGGTCAAGGTCGTCAGCGACGTCTGCGTGGTCGGCATCGTCGGGTCGCTGGCGCTCGTGGTCCCGTCGGTCGCCGAGACGCCCTCGGTCTCACCCGACTCGGACTCGACGCCGAAGGTGCTGCCCCCCATCGGCCCGTCGCTGCCGAGGCCCGTCGTGTCCTCGCCGGCGGTCGTGATGTACGGATCGCCGAACGCGTCCTTCGTCTCGTCGCCCGCGGCGCAGGCCGCCGCCGCGATCGAACCACAGACGACGAGCACGACCGCCGCGCTCCTGCGTGCCGCCCCTCGCCGGGCTCTGATCGCGCGACCGTGCACGATTCGAGAGCCTACCACCATCGACGCGGCCCGCTCCACCCGCGTCGATAGTGCCCGAAATCACGGGCGCGAGGCCCCGCGGGCCCCGCTCGCGAAAGTGGTGTAAAGAGACCGCGCGATGCCCTCTCCCATGGAATTCCGCTCCCGCTGGGTCCTCGTCACCGGCGCCTCGTCCGGGCTCGGCCGGGAGATCGCCCGACACCTCGCCCGCGACCACGGCGCCAACCTCATCATCGCCGCGCGCCGGCGGTCGCGGCTCGAGGAGCTGGCGCGGGAGCTCGAGCAGGAGGCCAAGGTCCAGGTCGTGACCGTGCAGGCCGACCTCTCGCGCGAGGACGACGTCGAGCGCCTGTTCCGCGAGGCCACAGACGGTCGCGAGGTCTACGCGGTCATCCTCAACGCCGGCATCACCTGCTTCGGCGAGCACCACGCGCTCGCGTGGGAGGACATCAGCCGCATGCTCTCGCTCAACGTCACGAGCACGGTGCGGCTCGTCAGCCTGTTCGTCCCCCACCTGCTCGAGACCCGCCAGTCGGGCGGCGTCCTGCTCGTCTCGAGCCTGGCCGGCGTCGTCCCGGTCCCCTACCAGGCGGCGTACTCGGGCACCAAGGGCTTTCTGATCAACTTCGGCCGCTGCCTCTGGCACGAGCTGCGCGCCGACGACGTCTCGGTCACGACCTTCGTGCCCGGCGGCATCTCGACCGAGCTGCTCGACATCCACGGCCTCTCCAAGCACTTCGGCCACAAGAACCCGATGGTCATGCCCGCCGACGCCTGCGCGCGCCTGGCCGTGCGCGCGCTCCAGCGCCGCCGCTACATGTACGTGCCCGGGCTGCTCAACCGCGCCTCGCTGCTGCTCGCTGACCTCCTGCCCAGGCGGCTCTCGACCACGGTCATCGGCGCCGAGTACCGCAAGGCGCTGGCGACCGCGCGCGGCGACGGCTGAGGTCGCTTGACAACCCGCGCGCCCGCCCGCATAACCGCACCACTGTCACATGGGCCTTCATACATGCCCGTGTGGTCATATGATTGACGGGCGCGCGGCCGCGCCGAGGTGGCACGCATGGGCAGCAAGAAGATCCGTGAGCGCAGGGCCGCGATCGCGCGCGAGACCCTCGAGATCCTCGAGCGCGGCGGCTACGCGGCGCCCGGCGGCGACGTGGTGTCGATCGCCGCCGAGCTCGACGCCGCGCGCGCGGGCGCCCGCCACTACCGCCCCGAGGAGCTCTCGGCGCTGCGCGAGCGCGTGACCGCGCGGCTGCGCGCCGCCGGCCCCAGGCGACCCGCGACGCGCTTCGAGGTCACCGGCGAGACGACCCTCGCGGCCGCGCGCCGGCTGACCCAGGACGCGGGCTTCAAAGACCCCGCCTGCCTCAACTTCGCCTCGGCGCGCAACCCCGGCGGCGGCTTCCTGGGCGGCAGCGAGGGGCAAGAGGAGTGCCTCGCCCGCGCGACCGGCCTCTACCCCTGCATCGCCAACGCCGACATGGAGGGCATGTACCGCCCCGCCCGCGTCAGCCGCGACGCGCTCTACAGCGACCACATGATCTACGCGCCGCGCGTCCCCGTGCTGCGCGACGACGACGACGCGCTGCTGCCCGCGCCCGCCCGCGTCTCGATCATCACCGCGGCCGCCGTCAACGCGGGCGCGGTGCGCAAGAACCAAAAGCGCGACCGCGCGCGGATCCCCGAGGTCATGCGCGCGCGGATCGGCAAGCTGCTCGCGCTCGCGGCGGACCGCGGCCACGAGGCGCTCGTGCTCGGCGCCTGGGGCTGCGGCGTGTTCCAGAACGATCCGGCGGCGGTCGCCGGGTGGTTCGCCGAGGCGCTGTTCGAGTCGAGCGGCGCGTTCGCGGACGCCTTCGCGCACGTCGTCTTCGCGATCGTCGACAGCTCGAAGCGCCAGGTCACGCGCGCCCCGTTCGCGCGCGCGTTTCGGGCCGACGCGTGAGCGCGATCAGGCGTCCGGCTCGCGCGGGATCCCGAACGTCTCGTACATGAACGCGCAGTCGCGCTGGATCCTCGCGCGGTCGAGCCCGAACTTCTCGAGGCTGTACTTGTGCTCGCTGCTGTAGGCCCGCTGCTTCTCGGCCTGCTCGCGGATCGCGGCCTCGAGCGCCGCGTCCTTGGGCGTGCCGACGTGCGCGAGGATCTCGTCCATGACGACCTCGAACTCGCGCATCATCCTGTCGTAGCGCACGAGGTACACGCGCTCGCGGTCGAACGCGCCGCCCGTGTAGTCGTCGTGGAAGCGCCGCAGCAGCTCGACGAAGGCGTCGTAGAGGCGGTCGAGGTAGCGCCGGCGCGTCGCCTCGGGCAGCGACCAGACGCCGAAGCGCTTGTCGAGCACGCCCGTCACGAGGCTCATGCCCGAGGGGATCACGTCCACCGGATCGCGGACCATGTAGAGCACGCGCGCGTCGGGGAAGCGCTCGAAGAAGCCCTGCATGCGCGTCGACAGCGAGAACATCTTGGCGACCACGCGCTCGCCCCCGGTCGCCGCGAGGTTGCGTCGCCACACCCGCTCGAGCCAGTCGTAGTCGCGCGCGCTCGTGTCACGCACGGCCGGGTCGACCATCCCGCGGTGATCCTCGTCGTCCCAGGCGAGGAAGAAGCCGTACAGGAAGAAGCCGTCGAAGAAGCGCAGGAAGATGCCGGCGTCGTCGGTCTCGACCGAGGTCAGGCTCGTCGCGTGGGCCACCGTCGAGTGGTGCCGCGCCGGGCTCACGCGCTCGAGCAGCGGCAGCAGCGGGCGCAAGAGCTTCTGCAGCAGCACCGAGGGGTACAGCATGCGCCACAGCTGCATGCCGGTGCCGACCCCGGTCCGGTGCAAGAAGCGCTGCAAGAAGGTCGTGCCGGTGCGCGGCGAGCCGACGATCACGATCGGCCGCGTCACCCGCGTGCGCCGCAGTCGGGGCAGCAGCGCGTCGAGCCCCATGAACAGCGCGACGGCGCCCCGCAGGACGCCGAACAGCACCCCGGTGAACAGCGGCGCGACGCGGACGCCGAAGACCCTTCGAATCACGCGATAGGCGAGGCGCATCCGATGCAGCGTGGACATGGCGTCTCCTGGCGGGGTCGAACCCTACCAGCGAAGCGCCGCCGCCGCCATCGAGAAGCCCGCGCCGGTGCCGAGCACGAGCACCCGATCCCCGCGCGTGAGCCGGCCCTCGCGCGCCGCGTGAGCGAGCGCCATCGGGATGCTCGCCGCGATGCAATTCCCGTAGTCGGCGATGATGTTCACGACCCGCTCCGGCGGGAAGCCGTAGCGCCGCAGCGACGCCAGCGCGAGGCCCGAGGCTTGGTGCGGCACCACCAGATCGATGTCATCGGGACCCGAGAGGCCCGCGGCCGCGTACACCCGCTGCAGCAGCGCGCCGACCAGCGGCCGCCCCAGGCGATAGATCGCCGGGCCGTTCATTTCGAACAGGTGATGCTGCGCGACCGTGTCGGGATCGTTGGGGTGCTGGACCACGCCGCCGCCGCGGATCTGCGTGAACTCGGCGCCCTCGGGGTAGGTCTCCATCGCGTAGGCCAGCAGCTCGCTCGGCTCCCCCGCGGGGGTCGGCTCGACGATCGCCGCCGCCGCGCCGTCGCCGAACAGCGCGGCGCTCTCGGGGTGCTTCCAGTCGCGCCCGACCGACGCGATCTCGGCGGAGACGATCAGCACCCGCCGGTGCGCGCCCGCGTGGATCAGCGCGGCCGCGGCGTTCAGCGCGACGAGGAACGAGAGACATGTCCCATGAATCGTGAAGCCCGGGACGCCGCGCAGCCCCAGCTCGCGCATGAGGAACACCGACGAGTCCGGAATCGCCTGCCGCGGCGTCAGCGAGGCGTTGATGACGAGGTCTGGCGGCGGCCCCGAGGCCAAGGCCTCGCGCGCCGCCGCGGCGCCCAGGCGCTCGACGTGGCGGTCCTCCGCGACGTGACGCCGGCGCACGCCGACGCGGCTCAGAACCCAGTTCACCTCGCAGCCGCAGCGCGCCGCGACCTCCTCCGCCGTCTCGACGAGCGGCGGCACGTGAAACGCCGTGTTGGTGATCTTGACGCGCACGACTGTCTTGCTTGCACATGGCCTTAGGGCAAGTCAAGATTGTCGTCCTCTCGCGTTACCTTTGTGTCTTTTTGGACATAATCCGGCCAGCCGGACAGGTACGCGCGAGGGCGCTCAGACGCGCGCGACCGCGAGATATTCAGGCAATTTTGTCGCGCACATGATCCACCCCAGACCACGCGGACACCCTACGCTCACCGCCATGCGCCTCGTACTCGAAAGCTTCAACCTCGCCGACGCCGAGAAGCGGCTGTGCACGGAAGCCCTCAGCAACGCCGGGACCATCGTCGAAGCCGCCACCATGCTCGGCATCACCCGCCACGCGCTCAAGCGGCGCATCATCAAGCACGATATCGAGTGGCCCAAGCCCAAATACGGGCCCAACGCGGTCCCGGCCAGGCGCGCCCAGGCGACCCAGGCGACCCAGCTCTCCCGCGCCGCGCAGGACGCCGTGCTGCGCACAAACGCGAGCGCCAACGCCACCAGCGACGACGACTAGCCGCGCCGTGACGGCCCCTCGCGCGCCCTTCGCTTGCCTGTACAACGACCCTCACGAGCCGCTGTGAAGAAGAGCAACGCCGACGCCGATTGCTCGGCGTCGGCGAAAAAACTGCGCACAGCGCGAATCGCGAGAAAACGAGCGTGAGAGTCGGAAGACAGCGCGGAAGACAGCGCGGAAGAGAGCTCGCGGCGAAAAAGAGAGCGCGGAACGAGAGAGCGCGAACGAGAGAGCGCGAACGAGAGAGCGCGAACGAGGGAGCGCGAACGAGAGAGCGCGAACGGGGGTGCCAGAGAGCGTGGGAGCGTGCGGTGAACTCGATGACGAGCTTCGCGTGCGCTGGCCCGGAGACTTCCACGCTCCCCCGAACCGGTCAACGCGCCCTCAGCTCTCGGTCGAGCGCCCCGGTGTGCCTGGCCTCACGAGCGCGTCGCGGGGCGTGAACTCGCCCCTCGCGCCCGGGAGAATCGTGGCGTGCGGGTTGCTCGCGACGGCGACAGCGTTAGTCTCTGTACGTGATCTGGCTCCTCGCTATCGCCACCGGCGCGGCCGCGTTCGCCTACGCCAAGAAGCAACAGGCCTCGAACGGGGCGGCCGGGGCCGCCGGAGCCGCGACCGCGGTCGGCACCGGCCTGGTGGTCTCGACGCTCTGGTACCTGTTCCCGATCCTGCTCATCGGCGGCGCCGGCTTCTACCTCGGCCGTAAATCCAGCGAGCGCAAGGCGCTCCCGCCGGGGCCGAGCTAGCCCGCGCTCGCGTCGCGCGCGAGCGCGTGGTCCTGGGGACGAGCTCCCGAGCTCCGCGTGGACCGTCCGCGTCGCTATCCCGCCAGCGGCAGGATCAGCGTCACGTAGTAGTAGACGACCGGGGCCACGAACAGCAGCCCGTCGACGCGATCGAGCATGCCCCCATGGCCAGGTAGCAGGTTGCCCGAGTCCTTGACCTTGAAGCCGCGCTTGAACAGCGACTCGACGAGATCGCCGACCTGCCCGAACGCGGAGCCGACGACCCCGAGCGCGACCGCGTGCACGACCGGCAGCTCGGGCAGCATCCACAGGCAGCCGAAGGTCGTCGTCACGAACACGCCGCCGAGCAGGCCGCCAGCGCTGCCCTCCCAGGTCTTCTTGGGGCTGACCTCGGGGTAGAGCTTGTGCTTGCCGAACGCGCGGCCAGCGAAGTACGCGAAGGTGTCGGTGCCGAAGGCGATCCCGAGCGTCACGAACAGCCAGCTCGCGCCGTTGGGCAGCGACGACTTGATCAGCGCCCACACCGTCACGAGCAGCGGGACGTAGACGACGCTCGTGTAGCAGGCCATCACGTGGCGCGCCCCGAGATCGAGCGCGTGCTTGCGCGTCAGCACGGCCGCGCCGAGCACGAGCGCCGTCACCGTGAGCGTCGGCGCCATCGCGGCGCCGGGGCCGAAGACGCAGCACAGGATGCTGAGCGCGGCCCCGCAGAGCAGCGTGACGGCGCGCAGCCCCACGGCCCGGTCGCCGGTCCCGTCGGGCGCCACCGGCAGCGACATGCGCAGGAACTCATCGTGGGCGAAACCGCCAGCGAACACCGCGAGCGCGAGGATGCTCCAGGGGGTCGGGTCGTAGAACAGCGCGACGACGAGGATCGGCACGAGGACCGCCGCCGTCAGCAGCCGCTGCGTCAAGTTGCTCATGGCGCCTCGGGCTCCTCGGGACCGTCCGCGCGGGCGTCGTCGAGCTGGTTGGAGGTGAGGCCGAAACGACGTTCTCTGCCCGCGAAGTCGTGCAGAGCCTCGATCAGGTTCGCGCGCTCAAAGTCCGGCCAGAGCACCTCGGTGAAGAACAGCTCCGCGTACGCGGCTTCCCACAGGAAGAAATTCGAGATGCGGTGCTCACCGCTGGTCCGAATCAGCAGGTCGAGGGGCGGGAGCATGCGGCTCGAGTCGAGCTGCGCCTCGATGGCCCGGGTGTCGATATCGTCGGGCTTCAAGGTCCCGGCGGCGACCGCGCGCGCGAGCTTGCGGACCGCGTCGGTGATCATCTCGCGCCCGCCGTAGCTGAGCGCGAGGCACAGGATCATGCCGTCGTTGTCGGCCGACGCCTTCATCAGGTCCGTCATCGGCTCGAGCACATACTCGGGCAGCCGGTGCGTCTGCCCGACCGTGACCAGGCGGATGTTGTTGTCGAGGATCTCGCCGCGCTCTTCGACCAGGTATCGACGGAGCAGCGCCATGAGGTGGAACACCTCCTGCGGCGGACGATCCCAATTCTGCGAGGAGAACGCGAACAGCGTGAGCGCCTCGACACCGATCTTGCGCGCGGCTCGCACGGTGGTCCGCACCGCGTCCGCGCCGCGCTCATGTCCGTGCTCGCGCGCCAGGCCGCGGTTGTTAGCCCAGCGACCGTTCCCGTCCATGATGATGCCGATGTGGCGCGGCAGCCGGTCCTTCGGGATCTCGGGCAAGGGCGCCTGGGCACTCATAAGGCCAGCCAGATACCACGACCACGGCCCCTGGCCAAGCTGCCGCGGGTGGAGAGACGGGCTGTTGACGACGCGCGAGTCCGGCCGGCGCTGGCGCGCCGATGCCCGCCGCGCGATGCGGTGACGGGGACGAGCCGCGCGTCGTGTTGTGACCGCGCGCGTGCCGACGCGGTTTCATACGCGCTTGATGCCGCGCGCATTCCCCCGTCGCGTCGACCCCCGCAGGTTGCCGCCCGATGGGCCGGTGCATAGAATACAGCGCGCCCGGATCGCGATGTGCGGTCTGGCCCGCGCCGATACCATCATGAGTCACACGGATACGCTGGAATCCTACATCCGTCGAATGGAGTTGGTGCACGAGCCGCTCGACGACGGAACCTGGCTGGTCTCGACCGGGAACCTTCGCCACACGCAGATCGTGGTCAAGATCCAGGAGCCGATCGTGCTGTTCACCACGCCGGTGTTCGAGCTCCGCGAGGACACGCCCGACTGCGAGGCGCTGTTCCGCACGCTGCTCGAGCTCAACGAGGAGCTGCTGCACTGCGCCTACGGGCTGCAGGACCGGCAGCTCTTGCTCTCGGGCGCGCACCCCGTGGAGACGCTGGACTTCAACGAGTTTCAGGCCATGATTGATGACATGTCCATGAGCTTGGACAGTCACCTCGAGCAGCTCGCGCGGTGGCGGCCCTCGCCCACGGCCGAGGAGGCGACCTGATCCATGGGACTGTTTTCACGCATCGGCACGCTCTTCCGCTCGAACATCAACGAGCTGATCAACAAGGCCGAGGACCCTGAGAAGATGCTCAATCAGGTCCTCGTCGACATGAAGTCGCAGCTCGTCGAGGCCAAGAAGCAGGTCGCGGTCGCCATCGCCGACGAGAAGCGCCTCAAGAAGCAGTACGAGACCGAGGCGGCCAAGGCCGCCGACTGGGAGAAGAAGGCGATGCTGGCCGTGCGCGCCGGCGACGACAACCTCGCGAGGGCCGCGCTCGGGCGCAAGAAGAGCCACGCCGAGATCGCCGCGACGCTCAAGCAGCAGTGGGACGCCCAGAAAGAGTCGGTCGAGAAGCTGAAGGAAGCGCTGCGCGGGCTCGACAGCAAGATCGAGGAGGCCAAGCGCAAGCGCAACATGCTCGTCTCGCGAGCCAAGCGCGCCGAGGCCCAGCGCACGATCAACGAGACGCTCAACGGCATCAACAACACCAGCGCCTTCGACACCTTCGAGCGCATGGCCGACCGCGTGACCCAGCTCGAGGCCGAGGCCGAGGCGACCTCGGAGATGAGCGCCGCGCTGACCGAGGGCGTCGACACCAGCCTCGAGTCGCAGTTCAAGGCGCTCGAGGCCGGCCCCGGCGTCGACGACGAGCTCGAGCGGCTCAAGTCGCAGATGGCGCTCAAGGCCGCCGAGAGCAAGCAGATCACCGAGGGCGCGTCGGCCCAGGACGTGAGGGCCGAGGCCCAGGCCGACGCCGGGGGCGAGCCCCCCCCTCTCGACGATGACGCCGCAGCCGAGGCCGCGATCTCGGAGGCCGAGCTCGACTCGCAGCTCGAGGAGCTCAAGCGCAAGCTCTCCGCCGAGTGAGCGCCGCGCTCGTCCGCTCGCGCAGGCGCCCGCGTCCTCCGACGCGGGCGTCTCGCGTTCGTCGTCTGTCCATCAAGCCATGTTCATACAAACACGCTAAGTCACGGCGACGCTCCCACGGCCGGGGCGACGGAGCGCGCGCCCGCGCCCGTTTGCGAGGCCCCGCCGGTGTCGTTATGCTCGATCAGCCATGAAGAACACGGCGACCGGCACCGCCCTCGGCACCATGGCGCTCGCGGCGGTGGAGACCAACTTTCCTCCCGGTCAGTCGCTCACGCGCGACGAGCTCGCGCGCGGCGTGCTGCCGCGGGGCTGGTCGCTCTTCGTGCACCTCACGCGGATCCGCTGGCTGCGCGCCGCCATGCTGCGGCGCGTCGAGCGAGCGCACCCCGGCACCTGGGCCGGCATCGCGTGCCGCAAGGCCTACCTCGACGAGCGCCTCACCGCCGCGCTCGCGGAGGGCGTGGGCGCGGTGGTGAGCCTGGGCGCGGGGCTCGACACCCGCGCCTACCGGCTGCCCGGGCGCGAGCGGGCGCGGTGGATCGAGGTCGACCTGCCCCAGAACATCGCGCGCAAGCGGGCGTGGATCGAGCGCCGCTTCGGGGCGGTCCCGTCGCACGTGACGCTGCTGGCCATCGACTTCGATCACGACGACCTCGGGGCCGCGCTCGCGTCGCGCGGGCTGCCGGTAGACGCGCCCAGCTTCTTCCTGTGGGAGGGCGTCACGCAGTACCTGCACGAGGCCGGCGCGCGCGCGACCCTGGAGGCCCTGCGGATCGCCGCGCCGCGCAGCCGGCTCGCGTTCACCTACGTGCGGCGCGACTTCATCGACGGCACCGAGTCCTACGGCCTCGACGCGCTGCGCCGCCGCCTGGTCGTCGACGAGGCGCTGTGGCACTTCGGCCTGCTCGCCGATCACATCGACGAGTTCCTCGAGCCCTACGGCTGGCGCGTGCAGGAGCACGTTGGGAGCGCCGAGTTCGAAGCCCGCTACGTCGCCCCCACCGGCCGCGACATGACGGTGATGCCGATCGAGCGCCTCGTGCTGGCCGAGAAGGTCTGAGCGCGACCACCTGGACTAGCCGCGCACGTGGCCGACCGTGGTCGCCGGGAAGATCGGCGCGCGCGCGTGATCGACGACGCGCACCACCGGCGCGCCGACGCGGCCGCGGAGCGATCGGATCCGCCGCACGCGCGCGGCGTGGTAGGTCCCCGGCTCGACGATCGTGACCGCCGGCGGCAGCAGCTCGCTGCGGCTGCGCAGGTGCGCGTAGGCCGGGCTGCGTCGGCACAGGTCGCTGTCGACGCTTCGTATGAGATGTCCCTCGAGACCGATTCGTGAATCCCCCTGGACCTCGACCTGCACCAGCAGCCGGCGAGGTCGCGGCGCCGCGCGCTGCTCCTGCGCGTTCGCGCCGCCGAGCTCGGTGTCCGCGAAGGGGTCCCCGGGGCCGCCGCGGCGACGTCTTCGCCCGCCCGCGTCGCCACCCACGTTGATCGTCGTCAGGTCGGGGCCGATCGTCGCGGCCACGAGCGCGGGGTCCTCGGGGCGAAACGCCTGGCGCACGCTCGCGGTCATCCACGTGCCCAGGAGCGACACGCCCTCGAGCGCGATGTCGATGGGCGGCGACGGCAGCCGGACCACGCGCGGGCGGGCGAAGGGCGCGTCCTGGGTCGGCGGATCAAAGCCGACCACGCGCACGTGCTCGTCGAGCCGGACGCGCAGGAAGCCGAGCGGCGAGCTGACGACGACCTCGTAGCGCTCGCCGATGATCGCGTGCTCCGGCAGCACCGTCTCCGCCTGCAGGATCGGGCGACCGTCGACGTCGAACTTCGTGTGCGGCAGCAGCTCGATCAGCGCGCTGGAGACCGCGAGCGTGAAGGCGCGCGCGGGCGAGCGCGGCGACGGGACGCCGAGCCGCCCGCTGCGATCGATCCAGCCCGCGAACTCGACGGGGACGCGCGCGCGCACGCGCTGGCGGTGATCGTGCCCCGCGAGCACGAGCCGCAGCGACGGGATCCGGCGGTCGATCGGCCCGTGGAGCTCGCGCTCGAGCCACGCGCAGGTGTAGCTGCTCGGGACCACGAGCAGCGTCGGTTCGAACTCCTCGAGCAGCGCGCGCAGCTGCTCGAGCTCGCGCTCGCTCGCGAGCGACTCGATCCGCCGCACCTCGGCGCCGAGCGCCTCGAGGTCCCGCGCGCGCACGCGGTCGATGAGCGGGTCGGGGTTGCGCGCCTGCAGCAGCAGCGCGCGCGAGGCCGCCGCGGGGTCGCGCGCGCCGAGCCACTCGCGCCAGGCCTCGACGACGAGCCCGCGCTCGACCCCGCAGCCGGAGAGCTCGTTCGCGCGCGGGTCACTCGCGTCGGTCGCGCCGAAGCCGATGCGCGCCTCGACCTCGCGCGCGTGCGTCTGCAGGTCCATCAGCGGCACGGCCGCGCGGAAGTCGGCCAGCGTCGAGAGCTTCGCCAGGCCGAACGCGCGGCCGACCTCGGCGTGGCCGAGGTTCTGCAGGATGCGCTCGAGGTGCCGCTGGCGCGCGGCGCTCACGACGGGCCCGCTGGTTCCTGTCCCGGTGGCCATCTTGGGGAGCTCGCGGCGACCCGCGGGCGCTGAAGCGTACCTCGAGCGCGCGACGCCAGCACCCGCGCCGCGCGGGGCCGCGGCTCAGCCGACGCCGAGCTCGTCGCGCAGCGCCCGGATCACCGCGCGCGCGTGGGCGCGCCGCTCCTCGAGCGACGCGTCGCGCGCGCCCGCGGGCGTGCGCTCCACCGCGTCGCAGAAGCGCTCGAGGTGCGCGAGCGCCTGCCCCTTGCCGCCGACGCCGAGCAGCGCGCGCGCGATCCCGTAGTGGGCCTCGGCGTAGTCGGGCGCGGTCCGCAGGACCTGGCGGTAGCCGGCGATCGCGGTCTCGTGATCGCCGGTCTTGAGCGCGAGCGCGGCCAGGTTCGACTGCGCCTCGGGCTGGTCCTCGTCGCAGCGCAGCGCCTCATCGAACATGTCCCTCGCGCCATCTATATCGCCGATCGCGGCGAGCAGCGAGCCGAGGTTGGTGTAGGCCGCCGCGAGCCCCGGGTCGAGGTCGAGCGCGCGCTCGTAGGCGTCGCGCGCCTCGAGCAGCGCCGGGTGCTCGGGGTCCTTGCCGTCCCACTCCTGCTCGCGCTCGCACGCGAAGCGGAACAGCTCGTAGGCCGAGCGCTCGTCGACGCCGAGCGCCTGCTCGCGCGCGGCCTGGGTGCTCGGCAGCGCGAGCACCTCGGCGATCTCGTCGCGCAGCCCCTGGACGCTGAAGTCGAGGATGCACTGCCCGGTCGCCGCGTCGAAGGTCCGCTGGTGATCCTCGACGAGCACGCGGTCGTGCTCGCTGCGGATCCGCAGGCGCGCCAGCGGCTCATCGACCTCGGGCAGCTTGAGCCGCAGGACGTCGAGGTTCTTGCGCACGCGCTGCAGCGAGAGCCCGGCCGCGAGCAGCTCCTTGGCGACCTTGATGCCGATGAGGTCGCGGAAGCTGTAGAGGCTGCGCCCGCTCCCGCGCCCCGACGGGCGGATGAAGCCCGTCTGCGCCCAGTAGCGCAGCCGGCTCTCCGGCAGGTTAAACAGACGCGCGACCTCGCGAACGGACAGCTGGCCGTCCGGCGTCGCCGCCTCGGTCGGCGCGTACGCGGGGGCTGTTTGTGAGCGTTCCATCAAGCCTGCACCTCACCCAGCGGACGGCGGGCGAGCACGCCGCCGCCCGTCGATTCTAGCGACACCACCGCGTCACCGTCGATCAAAATGCATGTCCCCTCAGCGCGGATCTTCGGCTCGAGCTGGACCTCAAACGCGTCTGTTAAGCGACCACCTGCACGGCCGTCCTTTTGGACATCTCCCCGCCGCCGCGCGCGGACCGGCACCGGCGTCGGCTCGGCCAGCCGCAGCTGTTCGGGCCGCGCCCCGCACAGCGACGCCAGCTCGCCGAGCACCAGCCGCAGCAGCCGGGCGCGCAGATCGCCGCGGCGCTCGAGCAGCTCGGCGACCCGCAGGGCCGAGGCCGCGTCGACCGGGTCGCGGAGCAGCTCGCGGCAGCGGGCGAGGTCCACCGTCACCATGATCGTCGCGTAGAACCGGCCGTAGTAGCGCTCCGGGTCGCGGTCCGTCGCCCGTCGCCCGGGGTGCCGACGCAGCTCGGCGCTGCCCTCGACCACCGTCTCCGCCCGACTCCACAGCAGCTCGAGCGCGCTGGCGGAGAGCGACTCGCGGATCTCCCGGCGGACCAGCGCCAGCCGCTCGACGCGGAGCCACGGCGCCTCGGGCAGGCTCGCGAGCAGCGAGGCCATCGCCGACGAGGAGTGGCGATCGCGCGGGGTCGTGGCACGCAGCGCACGCACCGTGGCGCGCGCGGGCTGGGGCTTGGAGCGCTTTGGAGGGCGTGTAGTCACTGGACCTACAAGTATGCCTCGGGCCGTTTCAAAACACCAAAGTTGTGCGCGGAGACGCTGCCGAAAGCGACCCGCGCGTGCGACCCTCACGCGCGTATGCAGCAGAGCTCGGAGCGCGACTCGGCATCCCCGGGTGATGTCCTCTTTGTACTTGATCCGTTGGAGATCATGGACCCCGCGGCGGACAGCAGCTACGTGATGATCACCGAGGCGCGCCGACGCGGCTACACGCCGTGGATGGTCGAGCTCGCGGGGCTCTCGCTCGCGGGCACCGAGACCTGGGCCCGCGCGACGCCGATCGGCCTGGGCGAGATCTCACGAGATCGCCCGTCCGCGCCACCACGCATGCAGGCGCTCGGGCCCGCGCGGCCCCGCGCGGCCGAGAGCTTCCGCGCGATCGTCATGCGCAAGGACCCGCCCTTCGATCAGGACTACCTGACCGCGACCTGGTGGCTCGACCGCGCCGCGCTGCGGACCGTCGTCGTCAACGCCCCGGCGGGACTGCGCGAGCTGAGCGAGAAGCTCTCGATCCTGCCCTTTCCTGAGCTGACCCCGAGGACATACATGCTCCGGGCCCGCGACGACCTGCGCGCCGCGCTGCGCGAGCTCGGCGGGCGCATGATCCTCAAGCCGCTGTACGGGCACGGCGGGCGCGGCGTCCTGATCGCGCGCGAGGGCGACGCGAACCTCAACACGCTGCTCGAGCTCGCGACCGAGGAGGGGCGCGCCTGGACCATCGCTCAGGAGTTCGTGCCGGCCGCGAGCGCCGGCGACAAGCGCATCCTGCTGATCGAGGGCGAGCCGGTCGGCGCCGTCCTGCGCGTGCCGGCCAAGGGCGAGCTGCGCAACAACTTCCACGTCGGCGGGACCCCGAGCGCCACCGGGCTGACGGCGCGCGACCTCGAGATCTGCGCCGCCGTGGGCCCCTACCTGCGCGCGCGCGGGATGCTGTTCGTCGGCATCGACGTGCTCGGCGACTACCTCACCGAGATCAACGTCACGAGCCCGACCGGCATGCAGGAGATCAACCGCCTCGGCGGGCTGACGGGCGACGCCACCATGCAGGCGAAGTTCTGGGACGCGCTCGAGCGTCGCGTCGCCGAGGCGTAGCGTGCCGAATCACGGCGCGACGCCTCGCCGTTGGCGAGGCGAAGCAACGCAGTTGCGCGGTTCGTAGTCTACGTTTCACCAACGACGCCCGGCGAAAGGGATCGACAGGACGTCGCGCGGACCTTCGCCTCGGGCCCGCCGCGAAAACCCGCCCGAGAGGGCGCCGAGCCGCGCGCCGGGTCGCTCGCCGGAGCGCGGGCGAGCGCGCAGAAATTCGCTTTTGCTTGCGAGCGCGCCTGGGTCCGCGGTATTGCCCCAAAACACCGCCTCCTCGCGGTCCGCCCCCGCGCGCTCGCGCCCCGCATCACCGTGGCCCTCGAACCATCCAGCCAACTCCGCGCCCTGTTCGCCAGCGAGCTCCAGCGTCTCTACGCGTTCGCCTACCTGATGGTGTGCTCGCGCAGCGACGCGCGGCGCGCGATCGAGGCCACCGCGCGTCGGCTGCTCGCCGAGCCCGCCGCCGCCGCCGAGCTGCTCGCGGATCCGACCCCCGGCGACGCGGTCCTCGGCGTGCTCGCGCGCGACCTCGACACGCGGCTCGGCCGCAAGGCCGGTCGCACCTTCAAGATCCTCGACGACATCCTGCGCAGCGAGCTGACCAGGCCCGTCGACCCCGCCTACAGCGACCCGGACCGGCTCCACGCGCTGCTGTGGGAGCTCAAGCGCACCTGCCTGACCGCGGTGCTCTCGTGCCTGCCCCCGGGCGTGCGCATGGCCTTCATCCTCACCGACCTCATGGGCTTTGAGCCAGCCCCGGGCGCGCGCCTGCTCGACATCAAGGAGAGCGCCTACCGCGTGCGCCTGACTCGCGCGCGCAAGCGCATCGAGGACTACCTGACGCCGCGCTGCCAGCACGTCGACGACGGCAACCCGTGCAACTGCGAGGGCCGGCTCGCGATCTCGCTCGACAAGCGATTCCTGCGCCCGCCCTCGCACACCAAGGACATCCCCGACGAGCCGTTCGACTCGGGCAGCCCGCACGGCACCGTCATGCCGGTCTACCGCACGCTGCCGCTGGTCCAGCTCTCGAACAGCCGCTCGCAGGAGCTGCTCGCGCTGTTCGACGCCGCGCGCTGAACCGCGCTTTGCCGAGACGTGACCGAACGGTCAGGATTAGCCCATCGTGGGCTGGGCCACCGGGCACATCGAGCGACTGCGTCGCGGCGAGACCGTCTCGTTCCGGCCGCGCGGCGACAGCATGCGCGGCAAGATCAGCAGCGGGCAGCTCGTCACCGTCGCGCCGCTCGGAGACCGCGCGCTCGCGGTCGGCGACATCGTGCTCTGCAAGGTCGCCGGCAGCCAGTACCTCCACCTCGTCAAGGCGATCCGCGGCGAGCGCTACCAGATCGGCAACAACCGCGGCGGCGTCAACGGCTGGACCGGGCGCGGCAACATCTTCGGCGTCGTCACCCGCGTCGAGCCGTGAGCGCGCGCGAGCCGAGGAGCCGCGCCCCGAGCGTCGACGCCCCGCGCGGCCCGCAGACCGTGTACGCGCGAGGCGACCAGGTCCCGCTCGCGCGCGTCAACGATGTCCTCACAGCCAGATCGGGCTGGTCCAGGCGCGCTCCTGGATCGTCTTCGGGATCGTCGGGTCCTCGCACACCGCCGGCAGCTCCTCCGGCGGCAGCGTCTCCGCGAGCGTGAGGCAGTCGCGCGCGCTCCAGCGGCAGGTCGGGTTCTCGACGATCCGCGCGTAGTAGAACGCCGGCTGCGCGGGGTCGAACGCGGGGTCCCGCCACAGGCCGCACAGGCTGTCCGCGCCCGCGCCCTGCGGGGCGCAGCTCGCCGGGTCCACGCTCGCGTCGCTGTCGCCGCCCGCGACGTCGTGCACCTCGACGTGGCGCTGGCCGGACCCGTCGAGCCAGCCCTTGATGATCTGCGCGCGCTGCAGCGGCGCGCCCTCCGGGTCGCGCAGCGCCGAGACCACGAAGGCCGGCCCCGAGGAGCCTGTCCTGGGAGGCAGCTCACCGCCCATCGGCACCCCGCGCTCATAGCCCAGCTCGACCAGGTCCTCGCGCGCGCACATGTCCTCGGGCAGCTCCCAGCCGCCGAACATGCGCACGGCGATGCGCGGGCCCGAGGTCCCGTAGGTCTCGCGCCGGCGCATCGCGTCGAACAGCGCCTCGCGCGTGTTCTCCTCCGCCCACACGGCCACGAGCCCGCCGGGGCTGTTGCGCACGCCGCCCGGCACGACCGCGGTCAGGCGCTCGAGCGGCCCGCCCTCGCGCGAGCCGAAGTGCCCCGGATAGCTGTCCTCTGCGACCTGTCCCGGCGTCCCGTTGTGCGTGTCGGTGCTCGCGATCACCCCGAGCCGCAGCGGGTTGACCCCGATGTCGCGCTCGACCTCGAGGCCCGTGAGCAGCGCGCCGCGCAGGAAGTCGCGACGCGAGAGGCAGCCCGCGCCCGTCATCCCCTGCGAGCCCACCCCGTCGCCGCAGTCCATGAACGGCGGCTGCACCAGCTTCTCGAAGCCGCACAGCTCGTCGGGCTCGCCGAGGATCCCCGACACGCCGTTCTCGCACTCCGAGTCGCCCTTGTGCTGGAAGATCTCGACGAGCGGCTCGAGCCGCGCCTGACGCTCGGCCTGCTGTCGGTCGCCGTCCGTGGCCGCGTACTCGGGGTTGAACAGGCGCCCGTTGCTCCAATTGGAGTTGTGCGGGATCGCGAGCACGTCGCAGCCGTTGATGCCCTGCACGCACTCGTCCCACAGGCTCGCCCACAGCGCCTCGGCGCTCGTCGCCTCGAAGCTGCTGACCGGCAGCGGCGGCACCTGGCTCGAGCGGAAGATGACGTTGCGGTGCAGGTTCGAGAGCGCGGTCGCGGCCGACCACTCGTAGGCGACGAAGCTCGTGAAGCTGCACGCCGCGCTGCGATCGTAGGCGTCCTCCGCCGCGCCCTGCACCCGCGACCAGACGTCGCGCGCGGCGGCCAGGCAGTCCGCGCCGTCGGGCCCGCAGACATCCTCGCGGCGCTGCGGCTCTTCGAAGCTGAGCGCGGTCCCGAAGCCGACGAAGATCGACGGCGAGTTGGCGCGAAAGCCCACGCAGGTGTCGGACTCGTAGCCCGGCGCGCCGGGCGTGGTGCACGCCGAGACCTCGCCGAGGTACTCGGCGTGATCCGTGACCGCCGCGAAGTCGAGCGGCCGATCGATCGTGACCTGCTGGGTGCCGCCCGCGCCGCCGGGGATCGTGATCGTCTCGCCCCGCGCGAAGCGGTAGGCCTGCGCCGGATCCACGCGCACGTCGCTGAGGTAGGCGTCGAAGGAGTTCGCGGTGTGCACGTGCAGATCGCCGAAGTACACGTTGCGCATGGGGTCGCGCTCCGAGCACGGCTCGCGCGTGTCGACCCAGGGTTCGGGTTCGGGCTCGGGCTCGGACCCGCAGCGCAAGCTCGCGCCCGCCGCGAGGAGCACGGCGCAGGACCTCCACCGGAGCGCGCGGTCACGCCGTCGCGCTCGGACTCTCGCCTCGACCTTCGACACGACACGCATCCTCGGTCAATCGCCGCGCGTGGACAAGATCGCGCGCGCGAGCGGACCACGACGACGCTTGATTGAATTCTCCCAAGCCGCGACGCGCCGCGCCGTGGCGTCTCGCGCGGAGAACGTGATAGACACGAGCGGCGTCGCGTGGATACGCCTGCTTGAAGATCCAGGGACAGGCTGCCCTCCGCGCGCAGCGCGAGCGCGCCGCTCGCCGCCTCGGTGCCGCTGGATCGGCCCTGGGGTCCATCTCCTCGTTCAGAGCCGCACGCGCCTCGAGGAGGACGCCCGCGGCGCGCGTCCCGAGCGCGCCGCGCCCAGGCGACCATCAAGGAGCACGCGCATGAGCGACCGCGCAGGCCAGAGCCACAGGAGATTTCGCGCGTACACGAACCGGGACCTCGACAAGATCCCGCAGCTCTCGCGCCTGTCCGCCGATCACCGGCGCTCGCTCAAGGCCGTCGCGGCGGTGCTCCCGTTCCGCGTCAACAACTACGTGCTCGACGAGCTCATCGACTGGGACCGCGTCCCCGATGACCCGATGTTTCAGCTGACCATCCCGCAGCCGGGGATGCTCGCGCCCGACGAGCTCGCGCGCATGCGCGCGCTCGTCGAGGCGGGGGAGCGCGCGGCGATCGTCGCCGCGGCCCGCGAGCTCCAGCGTCAGCTCAACCCGCACCCGGCGGGGCAGCTCAAGCTCAACGTCCCCTCGCTCGACGGCGCGCGCGTCAAGGGCGTGCAGCACAAGTACCGCGAGACCGCGCTGTTCTTCCCGACGCCCGGGCAGACGTGCCACAGCTACTGCACCTACTGCTTCCGCTGGGCGCAGTTCGTCGGCGTCGACGAGCTCAAGTTCGCCGCGCGCGAGGCCGACACGCTGGTGCGCTACCTCCAGCGGCACCCCGAGGTCACCGACGTGCTGTTCACCGGCGGCGACCCCATGGTCATGCGCACCCGGGTGCTGCGCCGCTACGTCGAGCCGCTGCTCGACGCCGAGCTGCCCGGGCTGACGTCGATCCGGTTCGGGACCAAGGCCCCGGCCTACTGGCCGCAGCGCTTCACGACCGACGACGACGCCGACGACCTGATGCGCCTGCTCGAGCTCGTGCAGCGGCGGGGCAAGCACGTCAGCGTCATGGCGCACTTCAGCCACCCGCGCGAGCTCGAGCCCGCGATCGCGAGGTCCGCGATCCGCCGGCTGCAAGGCGCCGGCGCGCTCGTGCGCTGTCAGGCGCCGCTGATCCGCCGCGTCAACGACGACGCCGAGACCTGGTCACGCATGTGGCACACGCAGGTGTCGCTGGGCGCGGTCCCGTACTACATGTTCATCGCGCGCGACACCGGGCCCAAGGAGTACTTCAAGGTCCCGCTGCACCGCGCCTACCGGATCTTCCGCGACGCCCACGCGTCGCTCTCCGGCCTCGCCCGCACCGCCCGCGGCCCCTCGATGTCGACGACCCCGGGCAAGATCGTCATCGACGGCGCGGCCGAGCTCGCGGGCGAGCCGGTGTTCGCCCTGCGGTTCTTGCAGGCGCGCCGCGCCGCGTGGACCGGCCGCCCCTTCTACGCCAAGCTCGACGAGCGCGCGGCCTGGTTCGACGAGCTGCGCCCGGCCTTCGGCGAGCCCGCGTTCTTCTTCGAGGCCGAACTCGCGAGCATGCAGCGGAGCGCGTAGGCCGAGGCGAGACACGGCGCGCGCGCTGAGGAGCGCGAGCCGTCCTGCGCGCGCTCAGGCCCCGTCGCGCGCTACTCCGCGACCGCCCTCCAGCCGTCGTACTTGGCGGCGGGACCTGGCCCCGCGAACACCTGCAGCGCGACCAGGCGCGCGTCGCCGTTCTGGTAGCGCACCTTCGCGTTCGCGGGCATGAAGATCGTCGTGCCCGGGCCGATCGCGTGCTCGACGTCGTCGATGTGCAGCGTGCCCGAGCCCTCGAGCACGTGCAGGTACTCCTCCGTCGGGTCGCGGTGCTCGGGCACGGCCCCGCCGGCCGCCAGCTCGAGCTTGCCGATGAACGCGTTGTGCCCGCGCGCGAGCATCCAGATGTCCGCCTTGCCGTTGGGCGCCTGGCGATGCGGCGCCGCGTCGAGCCCCTGCACGGTCGGCTCGAGCGGCGGGCCCTCGGGCGGCTTGGCGTCGTGCAGCAGGCCCGCCGCCACCGACTCCGCCGGCGGCGCCGGCTTGATCTTCGTGTCCGCCGGCTCCGACGCGTCCCCGCCGCCCGCGACCGACGGGCCGCTCGCGGTGAAGCACGCGCCCAACAAGAACGCGCCCAGCAGCCCCGCGCGCCCGCGCAGCCGCTCGACCCACCCGCCGCTCCAGATCCCTCGATCGCGCTGGTCGTCTCGCATGGCGAGAGAGTATCAAGAACAGCCCGCGAGCCGATCGCGATCCGTCGCGTCGCGCCGCGATCGCGACGCGCTCGCGTCAGCCTCCGCTGTCACTGCGCGCCGACGACGAAGCTGACCGCCGTGGTCGCGCTGCCGCCGAGGTTGAGCGTGAGCACCCGCCCGCGATCGGCCTTCTCGACCTGACAGTCGCCCGCGCGCCCCGTGACCTGCTTCCAGGCGTCGACGAGCATGCGCACGCCCGTCGCCCCGACCGGGTGCCCGCCGCCGATCAGCCCGCCGCTCGGGTTGATCGGGAGCGCCCCGCCGCGCAGCACGGTGCCGTCCTCGACCGCGCGCCAGCTCTCGCCCGGCGGCGTGATGCCGAGGTGGTCGATCGCCATGTAGTGCGTGATCGAGAAGCAGTCGTGGACCTCCGCCGCGTCGATCTCGTAGATGTCATTGAGCTCCGCGCGCGACAGCGCGTCGTTGACGACGCCGTGCACGTGCGGGAACACGTACGCGCTCTTGCCCGCGGTCAGCTTGTCCTCGAGGGACATGCGCGCCGTCCGGTGACCCCAGCCCAAGAGCCGCGGCACGCGGGGCAGCGGGACGCCGTGGTGCCGCGCCCAGCGGGCGGCGACGTTGGCGGAGGCGAGCACCAGCGCGGCCGCGCCGTCGGTGATCTGGCTGCAGTCGTGTCGGCGGACGCGCCCGACGACGAGCGGGTTCTTCTCATCGTGCTCGGCGAAGCTGTCGTCGTCGAGCGTCCAGCGCCGCGTCTGCGCCAGCGGGTTGCGGCGCGCGTTGGTGAAGTTGGCGCGCGCGAGCGCGACGAGGTGCCGACGATCGAGCCCGAAGCGCTCGGCGTAGACATCGGCGACGCGGGAGAACAGCGCGGGCCACGGGTGCAGCACGCCCTCGGTCTCGAGCGGGACGCGGGCCGCCGCGCCGAGGTGACGCGCGACCTCGGCCCCCGGGATGTTGCGCATGAGCTCGACCCCGACCACGCACGCCAGGCCGTAGCGCTCGGACTCGATGTCGGCGCTCGCCGCCAGCGCGGCGATCGAGCCCGACGCGCAGGCGGCCTCGTGGCGCGCGGTCGGGAGCCCGACGAAGGCCGGCGACGCCTCGACGAGCAGGCCGCCGAGGTGCCCCTGCCCGGTCGTCAGCTCGCCGATGAAGTTGCCGACGTGCGCGACCTCGATGTCGCCGGGCTCGACGCGCGCGGCGTCGATGGCCCCGAGCGCGGCCTCGCGGATCATCTCCTCGAGCCCGCGGCCCTCGGCCGCCCACTTGCGCGCGAAATCGGTCTGATAGCCGCCCAGGATGAAGATCGGCGCCACGCTCGAAGTGTCACGCCGGGGCTACAGGGATGCAACCCGAACCTCGCCGCCGCGCGCGGATCGACGCCGCGCTCAGCCGGCGAGCTCGGCTCGACCGGCGCCGGGCACCCACTCGGCGTGATAGCCGACGGGCACGCGCGCGGGCACCGGCAGCCGCGCGACGAGCTCGAGCGCGCGCGCGTCGAGGATGAACACCTCGGCGGCCTCCGACGCGCGCGAGCTCGCGATCGTGATCAGGTAGCCGTCGTCCTCGTCCTCGGGCCGATCGCCCGCGCCGTCGCGGGGCGCGAAGGTGAGCTCGCCGCCGAACCACCCGGGCGGGTACGCGTAGCGCCGGTGCTCGCCGCGCGCGAGGTCGTGCTTGGTGAAGCCGTCGAACAGCAGCGTCTCGCGCGGGGCCACGCGCGGCGTGTAGCAGTAGCGCGCCGGCCGCCCGAGCCGTCGATCGTTCATGCGCGGGAACTCGCCCATCACGTCGTCGAGCCGCTCCTCGGTGACGCGCCCGCTCGCGCGGTCCAGGCGCCAGCGGTGCAGGTACGGCTCGAGCCGCAGGTTGGCGATCGCCGGCACCGTGAACGAGCGCGCGGGGTTCTCGGGGTCGCCGACGAGCGGGTCCGTGATCCGGCAGCCGACGAGCACGACCGCGTCGCCGTCCTCGTAGGCGTTGATGGCGTGGTACATGTAAAACGGCGCGGCCTCGAACCACTGGACCGGCGCCGGCGCGGCGCGCGGGCCGTCGCGAAGAGCTGTCCTCGGGACCAGGCCGATCCGCGTCGGCACGTCGCGGAACATCTTGATGCGCTCGCGACCGCGGCGCAGCTCGACCGGGTCCGCCATCATCGAGAGGTCGAAGACCAGCGCGAAGTTCTCGGTGAACGCGATGTCGTGCTGCAGCCGCGGCCCCGGCAGCTCGACCGGCGCGTGCCCCAGCAGCGCGCGCTCCCGCGAGATCGCGCCCACGCGCAGGTACGGCGCGCGCGGCCCGTAGTCGATGAACAGCAGCTCGCCGGTGCGCGGGTCGACCTTCGCGTGGGCCGCGAGCCCCCGCGGCAGCGGCGCGCCGAACTCGGCGACGCCGCGCGTCGCCAGCGACGGCAGCTCGATCTCGTAGGCCTCGCCCGACATCCACCACAGCGCCAAGAGCTGGCCCGCGTGCCACACGAGATCGGTGTTGCCCGAGTTCTTGTACGGACCGCCAGGCCGTGTGAGATCCGGGCGCACGAGCAGACCTGTCCACAAGGCCTCGCCGGCCTCCTCCTCCGCGAGGAAGCCCCGCGTGCGCACGTAGCGGTTGCGATAGCGCGCGACGCCGCCGGCGAGCGAGACCGCGTGCAGCATGCCGTCGCCGTCGAACCAGTGATAGCGCCCGCGCGGGGCGAAGCGCGGGTTGCTGCCGTTGCGCACGAACACGCCCGTGAGGTCGCGCGGGACGGCGCCGACCGCCGCGCGCAGGACCACGCCGCCCGCGGGGCTCTCGGTCTGCACGGGCGCGTAGCAGCCCTCGAGGTAGGGGTCGCGCGGCGCGGGCTCGGAGGTCGCGGACGCGGGCGGCGAGTTCGTCGGCATCGCGCTCACGATAGCAAGAATCACCGCCGCGCCCGGGCCAGCGCGCGCTGGAGTATCGTAGTCGCGTGGCCCCCTGGCTCCTCGCGCTCGCGCTCGTCGCGTCCGCGCCCGACGCGACGCCCGGCGAGCCGACGTCGCGCTGGGTGCTCGAGCCGGCCGCAGCCCAGCTGCTGCAGGACGCGGCCGCGCCGCACCGGCTCGCCGGACCTGTGCTGGGCGACTGGACGTGGACCGGGCTCAGCATCGACCGCGCGCTCGCGCGCGCGCGCCTCGAGGGCCCCGACGGCGCCGTCACGCTGGTCCTGCGCCACCCGACGAGCGATGACCGCGGCCAGCTCGAGATCTCGATCGACGGCGCGACCAGTCCCGAGGGACAGCAGGCCGCCGAGGCGCTCGCGGACCGGCTGCGCGACGCGGATCGCCGCGGCGCGCTCGCCTCGCTGTGGTCAGACCGCGGCGCCACGCCGCCCGCCGCGGCGACGCCCGTGAGCCCGCGCGCCGCCGATCCGGCCGCGCGCCGCCTCTGGCTCCTCTACACGCCGCTGTGGCTCGCGGCGCTGCTCGCCGCAGCCGCGCGCGCGCTCGCCGGCCTGCGACGCGCGCCTGGTCCGCGACGCTCGCCCTGCTCGCGCTGTTCGCCCTCGGGCTCGCGCTGCGGCTCGGCCTCGCGACCTGGGGACCCGGCGACCACCACATGAACCTCGCGTCGTCGCTGCCGGGTCACGACGCGAGCTTCGACCTCGAGTACGGCCTCGCGCCGAGCGGCCTGCTCGCGCCGCTCTTGCTGCTCGCGCCGTCCTTGACCGCGATCGTGCTCGTCAACGCGATCGCGGGCGCGCTCGCGCCGGCGATCGCGGCCGCGCTCGCGCGCGCGATCGGCCTCGCGCGCTGGCCGGCCTGGCTCTCGGGACTGACGCTGGCGATCCACCCGGTGCTCGTGCGCCACGGCGGCGAGGCCAACCGCCAACCGCTCGTGCTGCTGCCCGCGCTCGTCGCCCTCTGGGCGCTCGCGCGGCACGGCGAGCGCGGGCGGATCGGCTGGCTGCTGCTCGCCGCCTGCGGCGCGGCGCTGTGCCTCGGCGCGCGCCCCGAGGCGGCGCTGCTGCTGCCGCTGCTCTCCCTGCCAATCCTGGCCTGTGGACCAGGTCTCCGCGAGACCGCCGCCGAGCTGCGACGCGGCCGGCTGAACTCGACCGCGCGCGCGGCCCTGCTCGCGCTCGCGATCACGCTCGCGTGGTCGCTGCTGCGCCTGCCGGCGATCCCCGCCGCCGCGCTGCGCGGCACCACGGGCGACGCGCCGCGCCTGCTCGGCACGCTGCTGTGGCTCGACCCCGCGCTGACCCCGATCCCGCTGACCATGCTCGCGCTCCTCGGGCTCGCGCTCGGCCTCCGGGACCGCCGCGCGCTCGCCACGCTGCCCGCGCTCGTCGTCCTCTCCCTCGTCGTCGCGCCCTACCCGACCGAGGGCGACCAGCTCTGCAACGCGCGCTACCACACCCTCACGCTCATCCCCTTCGCGCTGCTCGTCGGCCTCGGGCTCGAGCGGCTGCTCGAGCGACTCGCGCGCCCGCAGGACCTCCGCCCGCGCGCCCGCGGGCTCACGCTCGCGCTGCTCGGGCTGCTGCTCGCGCTGGCGAGCTGGGGCCCGCTGCGCCGCGCGACCGCGCCGCGCAGCGAGGACCTCGAGCTGCGCTTCCTGCTCGAGACGGCGCCGACGCTGCCCCCGGGCGCGACCGTGATCGTCGTCAACCACGGCGACGACGCGCTCCTGAAGTCCTACCAGCTGATCCCGCGCACGCGCGCGCCGGACCAGACCTGGCTCAAGTTTCATGAGGCGAAGGACGCGCTGCAGGGCGGCTGGACCGGCGGCCCGCGCGTCTACTACCACGCCGGCGCGTGCAGCTCGGATCGCCTGCGCGACGCGAGCCGGGCCGAGTGCGACGAGGCCGCCCGCCACCTCCGCCGCCGCCCGCTGCACGTCACGACGCTGCCCGAGCTCCACTCGCTCGCGGGCGAGCGCCGGCCCGGGCGCGCCGTCGAGCTCGGCTTCTATCAGCTGTGAGCGCGGCGCGGCGCGCCTCCTTCAATCTAGCCCGAGAGCCAGGTAGAAGCGCCCTTGAAGCGCCGCGAGTTGGCCATCACGATGTTGAGGCACGCCGTCAGCGGGACCGAGAGCACCATGCCGGCGAAGCCCCACACCAGGCCCCACACGAACAGGCTCATCAGCACCGCGACGATGTTGAGGTTGAGCCGGTCGCCCATGACCTTCGGCTCGACGATGTTGCCGGACACGAACTGGATCGCCAGCATCAGCCCCGAGACCAGCGCCGCCAACCACGCGTGCTCGTACTGCAGGAACGCGATCACGATCGGCGGCGTCGCGGCGACGATCGGGCCGAGGCTCGGGATGTAGTTGAGGACGAACGCCAGAAACCCCCAGACGATCGCGAAGTCGAGCCCGAACGCGAACGCCACCAGCCACACGGCCGCGCCGGTGCACAGGCTGATCGCGGTCTTGAGCAGCAGGTACTCCTGCACCTGCCGCGCGATCGTCTCGAGCAGCTCGTCGCGCCCCTCGTCGTCGAAGCGCTCCTCGAGCAGCCGGTCGACCTTGCGCTTGAACAGCTCGCGGCTGCCGAGGATGAACAGCAGGAACAGCAGCGTCATCAGCAGGCCCGAGAGGAAGCCCATGAACGAGCCGAGGCTCGCGTTGATCGTCTGGATCGCGTGCCTCGACGTGATCACGTCGCTGAGCGAGCCGCCGTTCGACCCGAAGCCGTCGAGGACCGACACCCCCAGGCGCTCCTGCGCGAGGCCGTCGAGCTGCAGCAGCAGCGCGCGACCGCGCGCGACGTACGGCTCGAGCCCCCGCGTGACGGCGCGGATCGAGTCGTAGACCAGCAGCCCGAGGCCGGTCATGAGCAGGAACAGCCCGAACAGCACGAGCCCCGTCGCGAGGCCGCCCGGGACCCGTCGCGCTCGCAGCCAGCGCTCGGCCGGCGAGATCACGATCACGAGCAGCACCGCGATCGTGAACGGGATCATGAACGCGCTCGTGATCTTGAGCAGGAAGCCGACCGCGATCAGGGCGATCGCGAGGAGACAGGCGGTCTGGAGCTTGACGTGCGCGTTGAGGTCCATCGCGGAGATCCCCGCGTGTCGGGACGCCGATATATCAGAGATCCCCCCGACGCCGCGCGGCGTCGGAGTGCTCGTACATACAAGCTTCTCCCGGGTGAGTCGCGGCGCCCGCCGACGTCGCGCGGATTCGAGCCCAGCGCGCCACTCGCCGCTTGGTCGCGCTCGCGGACCCACGGTATGCTCCCCGCGCGCCGAGTTGAACGTCGATCTGCCCCGTTCACGCGCTCGCGCGCAAGGAGCCTGTTGAATCATGTCTTCGTCTTCGTTCCCCACCTCCCCCCAGCTCGCGCGCGCGGGCGCGTCGCTCCTCCTCGCGCTCGCGCTGCCCGCCTGCGGCTACGACCTCTACTCCGACTCGCTCACCACCGAGACGGACGCCGGGAGCGAGACCGGGACGTCCGCCGGCACGAGCGACACCACCGGGGGCGAGACGAGCGACGGCACCGGCGTCGACACGACCACCACCGAGGGTGACACCGAGGGGGCCGTGGTCGCGAGCTTCGACGTGCGCGAGAGCGTCGAGCAGCTGCACGTCTGGAACGCGACGCCCGGGATCGAGCTCGAGGTCCACGACGACAGCGGCTCCGTGGTCGCCGCGGGCACCGTCGACCAGTACGGCGGCCTCGTGTTCCGCGAGCTCGCGCCGGGCTCCGGCTACTCCGTGCAGACCGTCGACGGCAGCGACCGCGCGTGGCCGCTCGAGGTCATGCCGATCGTGGGCAGCACGCCGCCGCAGTCGTTCTACGACGCCCAGGAGATCGGCCCCGGCTTCAGCTACATCACCACGCGCGACGGCACCACGCTCTCGGTCTACGTGACGCTCCCCGGCCCCATCGAGGACGGCCCGTACCCGACGCTGGTCAACTACTCGGGCTACTCGCCGTCCAAGCCCGGCGAGCCGATCGACGCCAGCGCGCTGCCGGATCCCTTCGACCTCGAGTCGCTGTGCAAGGACCTCCCGATCCTGTGTGACAACCCCAACCACCCCTCGGGCACGATCGGCGGGCTCATGGGCTTCGCCACCGTCGGCGTCAACATGCGCGGCACGGGCTGCTCGGGCGGCGCCTACGACTACTTCGAACCGCTGCAGGCGCTCGACGGCTACGACATCGTCGAGACGATCGCCGCGCAGCCCTGGGTCAAGTTCAACAAGGTCGGCCTCGCCGGCCTCTCGTACCCCGGCATCAGCCAGCTGTACGTCGCGCGCGAGAACCCGCCGAGCCTCGCCGCGATCTCGCCGCTCTCCGTCATCGCCGACATCTCGACCTCCACGCTCGCGCCGGGCGGCATCTTCAACGACGGCTTCGCGCTCAACTGGGCCGACAACGTGGTCAACAACGCCGACCCCTACGGCCAGGGCTGGGAGCAGACGCGCGTCGACGGCGGCGACTCGATCTGCGCGGAGAACCAAAAGCTCCACGGGCAGAAGGTCGACGTCGTGGCCAAGGCGCTGGCGAACCCGTTCTACACGCCCGAGTTCGACCTCCTGAACCCGCTGACCTTCGTCGACCAGATCGACGTGCCGATCTTCACCGCCGGCGCCTGGCAGGACGAGCAGACCGGCGGGCACTTCCCGGCGCTGTGGAACCAATTCACGAGCGCGCCGATCGTCCGCTACAACGGCTACAACGGCGTGCACGCCGACGGCTACACGCCCGACATCCTGATCGAGTGGAACCACTTCCTGAGCTTCTACGTGCGCAAGGAGATCCCGCAGGTCCCCGACCTCGTGCGCACGCTGGCGCCGCTGCTGTTCGAGGAGTTCTTCGGCGACAAGATCCAGATCCCGCCCGACCGCTTCCTCGACTTTGACTCCTACGAGAGCGCGCTCGCGGCCTACGAGGCCGAGAAGCCGGTGCGCATCCTGTTCGAGGCCGGCGGCGCCCCGGGCGAGGGCCCGGGGCTCCCGATCAAGTCCTTCGAGTACAGCTTCGACCAGTGGCCGCTGCCCGAGATCACCCCGCAGCGCTGGCACATGCAGCCCTGGGGCATCCTCGCCGCCGAGCCGCCGCCCGCCGACGGCGGCGGCTCGCAGTGGACGCACGACCCCGACGCCGGCCAGGTCACGACGCTGCCGAGCGGCGACATCAACTCCTCGCTGCCCCCGTGGAACTGGCCGAACGAGCAGGACGGTCGCGCGGTCGTGTTCCAGACCGCGCCGCTCCAGCAGGACGTCGTGATGATCGGGCCGGCGAGCGCGGACCTCTGGATCCGCTCGACCGCGGACGAGGCCGACCTCGAGGTCACGATCACCGAGGTCCGGCCCGACAATCAGGAGATGTACATTCAGTCAGGTTGGCTGCGCGCCAGCCACCGCAAGATCGACGACTCGCGGTCGACCGAGCTGCGGCCCGTGCAGACGCACCTCGAGGAGGACGCCGAGCCGCTGACGCCCGGCGAGTGGACCTTCCTGCGCGTCGAGATCTTCCCGTTCGCGCACGCGTTCCGGGCCGGCTCCTCGCTCCGCGTCGCCATCGACGACCCGGGGGGCACGCGCGCGGAGTGGGCCTTCATCCTCCACGACTTCGGCGGCGAGGAGGTCAAGCACGCCATCGGCCACGACAGCGAGCACGCCTCGAGCATCGTGTTCCCGGTCGTCCCGGGCATCGACGTGCCGACCGACCTCCCGGCCTGCCCGTCGCTGCGCGGGCAGCCCTGCCGCACGTACAAGACCTACCTCAACGAGAGCGCCGACTAACCCCGGCCGCCGAGCCGGCCCGCGCGCGCGGGCCGGCCCCGTCGCGCGCGTGATTTCGGCGCGCGACGGTGACACGCGCCACAGCGCGAAGTTATCCTGGGCGTCGCTGTCCGCAGGGAGCGTACAGTCGGCATGGATCCTCGAGCGTCGCTCCACGATCGCGCCGCTCCGTCCCCGCCGCCACAGGAAGGAACCCACGATGATCGCCGCCTCCGTGATTGTTCAGCTCGCGCTCGCCTCGGCGATCGTCCAGGGCCCCGCGCCCGCCGAGGCCGCGCCCGCGCCCGCCACGGCCGAGGCGCCCCTCGCTCCGGGCGGCGCCGAGCAGCCGGCTCCGCAGCCGGTCCAGCCCGCGCCCGTGTTCCAGCCCGCGCCGCCGCCGGCCGCTCCGGCCGCGCCGCCTCCTGAGTACGTCCCGCCCCCCGCGGGCAAGACCAAGCGTCGAGGCCTCGGCATGATGATCTCCGGCTGGTCGCTGTTCGCCGGCTCGTACATCATCACCGCGCTCGTCGGCGCGGTCGCCTACGACCTCGGCGACGAGCAGCTCGGCGGCGCGCTGCTGATCCCGGTCGCGGGTCCGCTCATCGCGATCCCCCAGGCCGACACGCTCAGCGGCAAGGTCTTCCTCGTGATCCCCTTCCTGGCCCAGACCGCCGGGCTCACCCTCGGGATCGCCGGCACCGTGATGTTCGCGCGCAGCGGTCGCGCCAACACGGCGCTCAACGCCGACGGCGTCCGCCTCACTCGCTCGGGCCTGCGCCTCAACGCCGGCATGTCGCCCTACGGCGGCTCGGTCGGGCTGCGCTACCGGTTCTGAGTCGTGACGCCGTGATCCGCCGTCGTCGGCTCGCTCCTGCCGAGCAGCGGCGCGCCAACGACGTGGCTCCGAGGCAGACGAGGAATCCGCTCACCGAATGGACAGCGTCAGTGGACGTGAATCGTCCACCGCTGCCACTCACCGAAGACCGTCGACCAGCAGTGGGCAGCGCCCCCGCCCCCACCGTCCGCGAGCAGAATGCCAGGCGACGTGAGCGGCTCGCTGGGTCCCCCGACGCCCTGCGATGACCCCAAGAACAAGGCCTTGCGGCAGAGGAAGACGATGTCGCCGTCACGCAGGGTGGCGTTGCTGCTGAGCAGCTCCTTGTAGCCGGCGTACCCGGTGTTCTGCGTGAGGGTCTGGCTCGATTGATGATCGTGGCCAGGATCGTGCTCGTGGTACTTGAACAGGCAGAACGTCTCCCACGGACCGGCCGCTTGGCGATTGGCCACGACGCTGCCGTCATCTTGGAGGCACAGGTAATTGCCCCCGATGGACAAGCCGCCGGCGTTGCTCGCCTGCACGTGCCAATCCCAGCCGTTCTCGCACCACACGGACCACTTCTCCCAGGGGCCGACCGCGGTCCGATTCGCGTTGCACGGTCCGCCGCCGCCGCCTTCGGCGACGAGGTAGTGGCCGTTGATCGAGCGAAACGAGATTCGACCGATCGTGATTCCTCCGAAGCTGATGGCGTTTCCCATGACTTCCTCTCCGAGCCGATGGCGCCGTGGTGAGCTCGCCCGAGCGGTCGCCGCAGTCGTCCACTGTACAAGAGGAGCGTGGCCGCGAGCGCGCGGCCGTCACGACGCCGGCCGTGCCGCGCTCTCGACATCGCGCCCTTGGGGTCATCTACGGGGCTACGACCCGCGCTCGTCGGACGTCCCGACCGCGCCCGCGGCGGGCGCCCCGGTGGACTCTTGCGCCTGCTTCCCTGCGGCCTCGCCCGGCGGCGCGACGGCCTGCCCCGCCTGCTCGCGCGCGCGTCGACGTCTCGCCCACCACAGCCCGCCCAGCGGCGCGGCGATGAACGTCCACATCCACTCCCAGTTGTCCGAGAGCACCGTGAGCGCGCGCTTGAGCGCCGTGACCTCGACGACCATCTCCTCCTCGAGGGACAGGATCTCGCGCCCGCTGACGCGCTCGGGCGGGATCACAGACAGCGTCAGGCGCAGCGTGTGGGTGCCGCCCTCGCTCGCCTTGACGTCCCACAGCCACTCGGTGGGCTCGCGCGCGCTGACGAGCTTGCTCGTCTCGCCGAGCGCGGTCACCTCGAGGCTGGACGAGACGAGCCGCGCGCTCATCTGATCGCCGACCCGCGCGCGCCGGGTCGCCACGTCGCCGACCTCTCGCTTCGTACGCCCGGCTTCGAAGTCGGCGCGCAGCTGCTCGTCCGACGCGCCCGGCTCGATCCGCAGGCGCACGCGCACCGTCTCGCCCAGCGGGACCTTGCCGGGCACGTTGAACGCGATGGCCTCCTCGGGCAGCGCCTTGACGAAGTCGCCGACGTCAAACGGCTCGCCGCCGAGGCCCTTGCTGCCCCCGCCCCCCATGCCGATCGTCCCGAGCCCGAGGCCGGGCTCGACGCTCGTGTCGCCGTGGAGCTCTGGCCCCGTCGAGTCATCGGCTGCCTCGTCATGCAGGCCGCCGCCGCCGCGCGAGTCATCCGGGTCGGGCGGCGTGATGGGCTTGGGCGCCGCCTGCCGCCGATCCTGCGCCGACTCGTTCGGGGCGTCGCACGCGAGCCCGAGCGTGAAGAACGCGAGCGCCAGGATCGCGCGCATCAAGCCCGTGAACGCGAGGAGCCGCGCCGCCCTCCGTGTCTCGCTCCGCCGCGACATGACGAACAAGACAGTAGCGGAATCAACGCCCGCGGTGACAGCTCGCCCGCGATCACGCCGCGCGCGGATCGTCGCGGCGCCCGCCCACACGAGCGTTGAACCACCACGACCTGCGCGTGCTCACGCGCGCCGCGGATTCGCGCGGGCCGCAGATGCCCGACAATCGGGCGAATGCCCGCGCTGCGCTCCGTCCTCGACACCATCGGCGGCACCCCCCTCGTCGCGCTGCGCTCGATCGCGCGCGACCTGCCGGTGCCCGTGCTCGGCAAGTGCGAGCACCTCAACCCCGGCGGGTCGGTCAAGGACCGGATCGCGCGCGCGATCGTCGAGGACGCCGAGCGCCGCGGCGCGCTCAAGCCCGGGGGCACGCTGATCGAGGCGACCGCGGGCAACACCGGCGTCGGCCTCGCGCTGGTCGCCGCCGTCCGCGGGTACCGGCTGATCTGCGTGATGCCGGAGAAGATGTCCACGGACAAGCGCGAGGCCCTGCGCGCGCTCGGGGCCGAGCTCGTCATCACCGAGAACGCGCCGCCCGACGACCCGCGCAATTTTCGGCGCGTCGCGGAGCGCATGGCCGCGGAGCGCGAGGGCGCGCTGCTCACTGATCAGTTCCGCAACCCGGCGAACCCCGAGGTGCACGAGCGCACGACCGGCGCTGAGCTGCTCGAACAGACAGGTGGAACAATCGGGGCGTTCGTCGCCGGCGTCGGCACCGGCGGGACGATCACCGGGGTCGGGCGCGCGCTCAAGCGTCACGACCCGCGCGTGCGCGTGATCCTGGCCGACCCCGTGGGCAGCCGCCTCGCCGGCCTCGTCGAGACCGGCGCGCTCGGCGAGGACGGCCCCTACCTGCTCGAGGGGATCGGTGGGAGCGTCGCGCCGGAGGTCCTCGAGCTCGGCGTGATCGACGGGGCCGAGCGCGTCAGCGACGAGGAGAGCTTCGCGATGGCGAGACGACTGGTCCAAGAGGAAGGTCTCTTGGTGGGCGGCTCCTCGGGCGCGGCCGTGGTCGCGGCGACGCGGGTCGCGAGCACGCCGGGGCTCGTCGGCCCGGTGGTCGCGCTGCTCGCCGACAGCTGGGATCGCTACCGCTCGACGATCTTCGCCGCGCGCTGACGAGCGCCGCGCGTCTTCGCCGACCTCTTCGCCGACCTCCTCGCCGACCTCCTCGCCGACCTCCTCGCCGACCTCCTCGCCGACCTCCTCGCCGACCTCTTCGCCGACCTCCTCGCCGAGCTTCGTCGAGCTCTTCGCCGAGCTCTAGGTCGATCGTCTTCGCCGACCTCCTCGCCTACGTCATCCACGGGCAGTCCGCGCGACCGCGCAGCGGCGCGAGATCGAGGTCCGCGCGCATCCTCGGCGCGAGCGCGGGGCGCCGCGCGACCGCGCGGGCGGCCGCCCGCGCCGCGTCCGCGAGACGTCCAACATGTACGTAGGCGCAGGCGGTCGCCCAGTGGATCAGCGGGTCGCGATCGGCGACGTGCGCCGCCGCGTCGCCGCAAGCCGCCGCGATCTCCCAGCGCGCGTTGCGGTTGGCGTGCACGATCTCGTTGTTGATCTCGACCAGGTCGTCGGGGCGCGCGCGCCGGGCCAGGGTCTGCACGCGGAACACCTCGGGCGCGACGGCCGACGGCGCGCCGCGGTCCGCCGCCCAGAACAGGCGACCGCGACGGCGGCGATACGCCATGAGGTTGCCGAACACCACGAGCGGCTCGCGCCCGTCGGCGGCGTCGTCACGGTCACCAGGACGCACGAGCAGCGTCAGCGCGCCCCCGGGGAGCACGGTGTGCTGCCACCACGAGAGGTGATCGTCGCCGCCGACCGCCCAGTGATAGCGATCGAAGCCGAAGCGCAGCGCTCGCTGCTCGAGCGCCCCCTCGCGCGTGTACGCGACCGAGACCGTGTAGTCGGGACCCTCGTGCTCCTCGCGCGTCGAGACCCGCGTGACCCAGCCCTTGACCGCGTGGTAGCTCGCCAGGATCTCGCGCGAATCGGCCGCGAGCGCGCGCCCCTGTCGATCGAGCCAGCCCGACACGGGTCGACGCGGAGGCCGGCGCAGCCCGACCTCGACGGCGGGCAGCTCGGCGGGACGCAGCGCGAGCGCCTTGGCGCGCGACAGACCACCCCGTTTCATCCCCGCATTGTCGCACCACGATCGCCCGCGTCGATCGATTCCTCCGCGGCGCGCGGGGCGACGTCGTCCGCGTCGCCGAGCTCACGGGCTGAGCTCGCGCCGCGCGAGCTCGGGCACGTCCGAGATCACCCCGTCGACGCCGCGCTCGACGAGCGCCCGCGCCCGCGCGGGCTCGTTGACCGTCCACACCAGCACGCGATAGCCCCGCGCCTGCATCGCGCGCTGCCACCCGGCGCTCAGCCACTCGTCCTCGACGATCATCAGGTCCGGCCGCGCCTCGTCGTTGAGCAGCAGGCTCTGCAGCGCGCGCTTCTCGTACCAGGCGAGCGCCGAGCCCTCGAAGCTGCCGACGAGCTGCCCGCGGACGATCGCCGGGTTGCGCCGGCGCACCTCCGCGAGCAGGAAGGGATCGAAGGAGCTGACGAACACGCGCTCCACGACGTCCGCGCGCTCGATCTCCGCGACCACGGCCTCGGCCAGCGCCGCGCGCTGCTCCGTGGTCTTGAGCTCGATGTCGATGACGGCGCGCCCCCCGAGCGCGTCGAGGACCTCGCCGAGCGTCGGCACCGGCTCGCCGGCGAAGGCCTCGTCGAACCACGCGCCGGCGTCGAGCTGGCGGAGCTCCGCGAGCGTCGCCGCCGCGATCGACCCGCTGCCGTCGGTCGTGCGCTCGAGCGTGTCGTCGTGCATCACGATCACCTCGCCCGTCGCGCACAGGCCGACGTCGAGCTCGAAGCCGACGCCCAGCCCGGCCGCGCGACGAAACGCGGACAGCGTGTTCTCGGGCGCGTCCGCAGACGCCCCGCGATGGGCGAGGACGACCGGACGCGCGCCGAGCAGCGCGTCGACGGCGGCGGTCCGCGGCGCGTGGGGCACGAGGCGATACAGCGGCGCGAAGCGAAACACGCCCAGCGCGAGCGTCAACAGCCCCGCGAGGATGAGCAGCGCGAACGAGATCCGCCGACGAGACATCCCCTGCAGCGTACAGCGCGATCGCGGGATGTTGCGGGCGCGCGGCGCAGATCGGGTATGCTCGCGCTTCGTCGTGCCCACCACCGGACTACAGGCGAGACCGAGGCGCGAGCCCGCGACACCGCTGCCCATCGCGCTCGGGCTGCTGCTCGCGTGCTCCGGCGCGCCCGCGCGCGAGGCCGAGCCGCACCGCGCCCCGGCGCCAGCCGTGATCGCGGCGGTCGAGACCCTCGGAGCGTCCGGCGGCTCCGCGAGCGCGCCCGCGGACACCACCGCCGAAGACCCCTCCGAACACCCTGCGAAGGATCCCGCCGAGGATCCGACCGAGGATCCGACAAAGGATCCGACAGAGGATCCCGGAAACGAACCCGCTCTCGCGCCCGGCTCCCTGGAGCCCGCGACCCTGCGGTGGTTGGCCGCCGGCGGCGGCGCGCTGCCGGAGCACAACCAAGTCTCCATCGAGCAGGACCTCGCGCTCGCGAGCAGCGTCCTCGGCGAGCGCGGCCTCGTGCTGTTCGCCGGCGGCCCGCGCAGCCCGACCGTGCAGGTCCAGGACCCCGAGCCACGCGGCGACGAGCTCCGGGGCGCGCTCGCCGAGCTGTTCGCGCCGCGGGGCGGTCGCGACGCGCGCTATCGCGAATCGACGCTGCCGGTCGCGGGCGTCGCCACGGCCGACGCCGTGCTCACGACGCTCGCCGCCGCGACGCGCGAGCCCGGGCCGCCCCTGCTCGTGGTGCTCGCGGGTCACGGCGAGCGCGGCGAGGACCCCGGCGAGAACTTCGTCGACCTGTGGGCGCAGTCGCGCCTGCGCGCGCGCGAGCTCGCCGAGCTGCTCGACGGCGCGCGCAGGCCCACGCGGATGGTCGTGACGACATGTTTCTCGGGCGGCTTCGCCGAGCTGGCCTTTCGCGCCGCTGACCCCGGTCAGGGCGCGCCCGAGACCGAGCGCTGCGGGCTGTTCGCGACCACCTGGGATCTCGAGGCGTCGGGCTGCGACCCCAACCCCGACCGGCGCGCGCAGGAGGGCTACGGCCTGCACTTCTTCAACGCGCTCGCCGGGCGCGACCGCGACGGCGCCGCGCTCCCGCGCGCGCGCCTCGACCTCGACGGCGACGGCCGGATCTCGCCGCTCGAGGCCCACGCGCGCGCGCGCGTCGCCTCCCGCGGCATCGACGTGCCGACGACCACGTCCGAGCGCTGGCTGCGACAGCGCGCCCCGGCCGAGCAGGGCGCGCCGTCCGAGCCCGCCGCGCTGCCAGAGGAGCGCGTCGTCATCGAGCAGCTCGCCGCCGCGCTCGAGCTCACCGGGCGCGAGCACTCCTCCGAGCGCGAGCTCGCGGCGCTCGAGCAGGCGATCGACGAGGCCACGCGCGCGCAGGGGGGCGCCCAGGAGCTCGAGGACGCCGCCTACCGGCGCGCGGCCGCAGCGATCCTCGCGCGCTGGCCTGTGCTCGATGACCCCTGGCACCCCGACTTCGAGGCGACGCTCGCCCGCCACCGCGACGCGATCCGCCGCCACCTCGACCGCGATCCCGCCTACGCCGAGTACCTCGACGCGCGGGCCGAGGTCGACGCCTCGCACGAGGCGATCGCCGGGCTCCGCCAGCGCGCCGCGCTGCACGAACGGCTCGCGCGCGCGCTCGAGAACCGCGTCCTCGCCGGTCGCCTGCGCGCGCGCGGGGGCCCCGAGTGGACCGCGTACGAGCGCCTGCTCGCGTGCGAGCGCGCCCCGCTGCCCGACGCCTGAGCAGCCGCCGCGCAGCGACGTGCGCACCACGATCTGGATGGTCCTACAGACAGCCGCCAACGCGCGCGCAACCACCGACCCGTTGTATCGTCCGAAGATGCGTGTGGGTGCATGGGCGTCGAGTGGTTGGATCGAGGGCTGGATCGAGGGCGGGATCGAGGGCTGGATCGAGCGTCGCGTGGGAGCGTGGGCGGGGAGGCTCGCGCTCGCGTCGACGCTCCTCGGCTGCGGAGACAGCGGTGACGACAGCGGCGGCTCCTCCGACGCGAGCTCGGCCTCGGCCTCGGCGGCCTCGCTCTCGGCGAGCGGGCTCGTCACCGGGGACTCGATGCACGCGAGCGACGGCGGCGGCAGCGACTCGAGCGCCTCCGGCAGCGGCTCGACGAGCGGCGCGAGCGAGGGCGCGACCTCCGAGGACTCGGGCGTCTCCGAGTCCTCCGCCGACGGACCGAAGTTCGATCTCGAGACCCCCGACACCCCCTCCGTGGATCCCTGCGGCGGCGAGCCGGGTGACCCGCCGTTCAGCTACATCTGGATCGCCAACTCGACCCAGGGCACGGTCTCGAAGCTCAACACCTTCACCGGCGTCGAGGAGGGCCGCTACGCGGTCGGCCCGGGCGCGACCGACCCCTCGCGGACCTCGGTGAACCTCCTCGGCGACGTCGCGGTCGTCGACCGCAACGGCGGCATCGCCAAGATCGCCGCGCGCGAGGAGGACTGCGTCGACAGCAACAACAACGGGCAGATCGACACCTCGCACGACGCCAGCTACCTGCCGTGGGGGCAGGACGAGTGCGTGCTCTGGCACCTCCCGCTCGCGTCCAGCGGCAACCGCGGGCCGCGGCCCGTGGCCTGGGTCGGCGAGTACGACGCGGAGACCTGCACCGGCAGCTCGCCCTACGTCTGGGTCGGGCACTACCACCAGACCCTCAACAAGGGCATGTTCTTCCGCCTCGACGGCCAGAGCGGCAGCATCGACGCCGCGGTCGAGCACGCGCCGTGGTCGGGCAACAACTGGGGTCCCTACGGCGGGGCCGTCAACGCCGCGGGCGACTTCTGGGTGCTCGGCTGGCAGACCGGCCCGCTGATCCGCGTCGACTACGACACGCTGCAGGTCGACGCCCACGAGACGCCCCACCTCGCCGGCGAGTGGACCTACGGGATCACCGTCGACGGCAACGGTCACCCCTGGATCGCCAGCGCCGGCTACGTGCACCACTTCAACCCCGACACCCAGCAGTGGACGAACATCGCGGCGAGCGGCTCCTACCGCGGGCTCATGGCCGACGCCTCGGGCAACGTGTGGGCGGCGCGCAACGGCCCCTGCGGCGTCGCCCACCTCGACGTCGCCACCAAGTCGCTGATCGGCTACGTCGAGAACTTCGGCTGCGTCACGCCCGTCGGGATCTCGATCGACATCGAGGGCTTCGTCTGGGTCGTCGACCAGAGCACGCAGTCGGCCTTCAAGGTCGACCCCGACTCCTACCAGGTCGCGCTCCAGGTCACCGGCCTCGTCCAGCCCTACACCTACTCCGACATGACCGGCGCCGGCCTCAACCTCGTCGTCAACCCGCCCGGCTAGCGCGGCTCGCCCGGCACGCGCGCGCCGGCGCACGCCACGAGCCGCGCGCTCACGCGGCGCGCGACGTCAGCCGGCGTATCAACGTGTCTTTTTGAACATGTTTTAGGGGGCACCGAGCCTCAGGCGCCCGGGGCCGCGGCGCGAATCTACGCTGACCGCGCGCCGCCCCCCGGATCCGCCACGGCGTCCTTGACCTCGGGGCCGGCGTACCGCTACTCAGGCTCCATGCGATCCATACGCGCTTACTTGATCGGCTTCCTGGCGACGGCAGGGCTCACCGTCGCGTGCAGCGGCGGCGACGGGGAGGGCACGGACAGCTCGGGCGAGTGCGCCGGCGGCGAGATGCAGTGCGACGGGATGTGCGTGAACACGAACATCGACGAGGACAACTGCGGCGGCTGCGGCATCACCTGCAACGACGGCTTCGTCTGCGCCGGCGGCTCCTGCATGGCGGACTGCGCCGGCGGCACGAGCAAGTGCGGCGAGGAGTGCGTCGACCTGCTCGACAACGTCAGCAACTGCGGCGCCTGCGGGGAGGCCTGCGGGACCGGCGAGATGTGCAACCTGGGCGTCTGCACGAGCTGCACGGCGGGCGAGACCGTGTGCGGGAACGAGTGCGTCGACACCAGCGTCAGCAACAGCCACTGCGGCGCCTGCGACAACGCCTGTGAACCCGGGGAGCCGTGCAACGACGGCGCCTGCGGCCTGTCCTGTGGAGCTGGCGAGACCAACTGCGACGGCGTCTGCACCGACACCGACGGGGACGCGGCCAACTGCGGGAGCTGCGGCAACACCTGCGGCGTGAACCAGCAGTGCTTCGACGGCGTCTGCGTCGACCCCTGCGCCCAGGACGAGACGCTGTGCGACGGCGAGTGCGTCGACACCAGCGCCTCCGCGGCGCACTGCGGCGGCTGCGGCAGCGCGTGCGGGCAGGACGAGGTGTGCGTCGACGGCTCCTGCTCACCGCCCTGCGCCGACGACGAGGCGCTGTGCGGGGGCGTCTGCGTGGACCCCCAGAGCTCGCCCGAGCACTGCGGCGGCTGCGACAACCTCTGCGAGTACCCCAACGCCGCCGCGGTCTGCGAGCTCGGCGTGTGCGCGCTGGGCATGTGCGACTCCGGCT
This sequence comes from Myxococcales bacterium, assembly GCA_020633295.1. Taxonomy (GTDB): domain Bacteria; phylum Myxococcota_A; class Polyangia; order Nannocystales; family Nannocystaceae; genus JACKDW01. The sequence goes on from JACKDW010000005.1 coordinate 230,815, forward strand.
GGGCCGACCTCGACGACGACCCGGGCAACGGCTGCGAGGTCGAGGTCCCGCGCCGCGCCTTCGTCACCAGCGTGACGTACAACGGCAACCTCGGCGGGGTCGCGGGCGCCGACGCGAAGTGCCAGACGCTCGCGCTCTCGGCGGGCCTCGGCGGCACCTGGCGCGCCTGGCTGAGCGACGACAGCGCGACCCCGGCGACGCGCTTCATGCAGACGATGACCGAGGTCCAGCGCCTCGACGGCAACCCCGTCGCCAGCGACTGGACCGACCTCACCGACGGCAACCTCCTCAACGCGATCAGCGTCACCGAGAAAGGCACCTCCGTCGGCTCGTCGATCGTCTGGACCAACACCCTCGGCGACGGCACCATGCCCGGCACCGAGTACTGCGCCAACTGGACGTCGTCCTCGGGCCTCGAGCAGGGCCTCAGCGGCAACTCGGCCGCCGTCGACGAGACCTGGACCAACGCCTCGCTCGGCCCCTGTAACTCGAAGCGGCGCCTGTACTGCTTCGAGCTCTAGAAGCTCCGGCCGCTCGTCGCGGCGTCATCGTTCGCTCGGCGTCGTCACGACGAGCCCCGCTCGCGGCCCCGGCACGTGGTCGCCGCGACGCGCCGTGATCGCGCGACTCGAGCGCGGCCGCGCGATCAGGCTAGCGAGGTGTCGCTTCGGTCAGTTACCCCAGCTGAAGCGCACCTGACCGTCGCCCTGACGCACGTCCGGCGTGGTGTTGGTGTTGGCGTCCATCCCCCCGTAGTACGAGGAGCCGCCGCCCGCGTGGCCGTCCTGGCCGCCGCCGCCGCCGCCGTACCAGCCTCCACCGCCGCCGCCCGCGTGCAGCGAGTTCGCCGAGGCGCCGCCGACTCCGAACGTCCCGTTCTGACCGTTGACCGTGCCGATCCCGCCCTCACAGCTCCGCGAGGATCGCCTCGGTCCGCGTCCACAGCCGCTCCGCGAGCGCGGCGTCGCGGCCCGCCGGGATCGGATCCTCCTCGGCGCAGTCGCTGAAGTAGCGCCCGCTCGCGGCGGCGGCCTCGGGGTTCACCGCGACGTAGCACTGCGTCGCCGCGCCCTGCGGGACGCTCTTGAGCGTGATCGTCATGCGCTCGAACATGCCCTCGGCGTCGGGGATGTGACGCGCGAGGTTGGTCCTGATCACGCCGGGGTGGAGCGAGTTCGCGGTCCGCCCGGAGCCCTCCTGCTGGAAGCGCGCGGCGAGCGAGTTGGCGAACAGGATGTTGGCGAGCTTCGACTGCGCGTACATCCGCCACGGGTGGTAGTCGCGCTCGCCCGACAGGTTGTCGAACTCGATGGGGTCGTCGCCGACCATGCGGTGCGCGCCGCTGCTGAGCATCACCACGCGCCCGCTCTCGGTGAGCTGATCGAGCAGCCCGGTGACGAGCGCGAAGTGCCCCACGTGATTGGTGAAGAACTGCAGCTCGTAGCCGTGCTGCTGCTTCAGCTCCGGGAGCGCCATGATGCCGGCGTTCGCGAGGATCCCGTCGAGCGTGATCCCGCGCGCCTTGACGGTCTCTACGGCGGCGCGGACCGAGGCGATGTCGGACAGATCGCACGCGAGCGGGGTCCCGTCGATGTTGAGGCTCGCGAGCGCGTTGGCGGCCTTCTCGAGCGTCCGCGCGGCGCCGACGATGTGCGCGCCGCGCTTGGCGAGGACGCGCGCGCTCTCGTAGCCCAGGCCAGAGTTGACGCCGGTGATGAGCCAGACGCGACCGCTGAGGTCCACGCCCTCGGTGACTTCCTCTGCGGTGCTCTCGAATCCAAAGCTGGAGTGGTTCATGCTGGGCGCAGTACACCACAGTCGCGGGGCGAGCTGACGCACTTCTTCGGCCGCCGGCGCCCGCGAGATCCGTCGTCGCGCTCGCCCCCGCGACCGCGTTCGCGCGCTGCTATCATGGCGCCGTGTCGGACGCAGCGCAGGCGCCGAAGCGCGCGCGAGCTCGCGGCTGGACGCGCGTCGGGCGGGTGATCCTCCGCGCGCTCGCGGGGGTCCTCATCGTCGCGCTGCTCGTCGTCGTCGTCTACGTCTACCTCACGCGCCCGCCCGCCGTCGACCTCGCGCCGCTGCTCGCGGCCGGTGAGGGGCGCGCCGTGACGATCACCCGCGACGTCCGCGGCGTCCCGCACGTGCACGGCGAGACCGACGCGGACGCGGCCTTCGGCCTCGCCTACGCCCACGCCGAAGATGACTTCAAGACCATCCAGAAAGTGCTGCTCGCCGCGCGCGGCTCCCTGGGCGCCGTCGACGGGCCCAAGGCGGCCAAGGTCGACTTCCTCGTGCACATGATGGGCGTGTGGCAGGCGATCGACGCGGGCTACGAGCGCGAGCTCTCGCCCGAGACCCGCGCGCTCGTCGAGGCCTACGCCGACGGCCTCAACTACTACGGCGCGCTGCACCCGGACGAGCTCCTCGACTACGCGCTGCCCGTGCGCGGCCGCGACGTCATCGCCGGCTTCGCGTTCAAGACCCCGCTGTTCTACGGCTTCGACGAGGACGTGCTCGAGCTGTTCGGCGACCAGCGCCAGCGCGCGGTCTCGCTCGAGGGCGACGCGCCGCGCGTGGCCCCGACGCCCGACCCGGCGCGCGGCTCCCAGGGGATCGCGGTCGCGCCCTCGCGCTCGGCCGACGGCGCCACGCGCCTGCTCGTCAACTCGCACCAGCCGCTCACCGGCCCGGTCGCGTGGTACGAGGCCCACGTCTCCAGCGACGAGGGCTGGGACATGATCGGCGGGCTGTTCCCCGGCAGCCCGGTGATCCTCCACGGTCACAACCACGAGCTCGGCTGGGCGATGACCGTCAACCGACCGGACCTCGTGGACATCTACGTGCTCGAGACCGACCCCGCGCGCCCGGGCCAGTACCTGCTCGACGGCGAGTGGCGCGCGTTCGAAACGCGCGAGATCAAGCTGCTCGTGCGGCTGTGGGGCCCGCTGCGCTGGACGGTCACGCGCGAGCTCAAGACCTCGGCGCACGGCCCGGTGCTCGAGCGACCCCACGGCGTCTACGCGCTGCGCTGGGCCGGCATGGGCGAGCTGCGCCAGGTCGAGCAGTTCTATCGCATGAACAAGGCGCGCACGCGCGACGAGTGGCTCGCCGCCGTCGCCACGCGCGCTCAGCCGAGCATCAACTTCGTCTACGCCGACGCGCGCGGGAACATCTCCTACCTCTACAACGCCAGCGCGCCGCGCAGGCCCGAGGGTCACGACTGGCGGCAGTACCTGCCGGGCGATCGCGGCGCGCTGATCTGGGACGAGCTCGTGCCCCTCGACGCGCTGCCGCAGGTCGTCAACCCGCCGTCGGGGCTCGTGTTCAACGCCAACAACACGCCTTTCCACGCGACCGTGGGCCCCGGCAACCCCGACCCCGCCGCGTTCTCCAGGACCCTCGGCATCGAGTCGCACATGACCAACCGGGCGCTGCGGATCGAGGAGACCTACGGGCGCGACGAGTCGATCACGCGCGACGAGTTTCGCCGCTACAAGTACGACAAGCGCTACGCGCCGGGCTCGCCCATGGACCAGGTCGTGCGCGCGGTCCTCGAGTCCGACGCGCTGCCCGACGACCCCGTCGTCGCCGAGGCGCGCGAGCTGCTGGCGGCCTGGGACATGCGCGCCGAGCTCGACAGCGAGGCCGCGGCCCTGGCGACGATGACCGCGGGCGAGACCCTCAACTACGGGCACCTCGAGCGCGGCTTCAAGGCTGATCCGGTCGCGGCCTTCGTCACGTCCGCGCGCAAGCTGCACGCGCGCTTCGGTCGCGTCGGCGTCCCCTGGCGCGAGATCAACCGCCTGCGCCGCGGCGACGTCGACCTCCCGCTCGGCGGCGGCCCCGACACCCTGCGCGCCGTCTACGGCACGCTCGACGACGACACGCTGACGCGCGCGCTCTCGACGGGCGACAGCTTCATCATGTTCGTGGAGTGGGACGCAGCCGGGCGCGTCTCGTCCCGGGCCGTGCACGCCTTCGGCAGCGCGACCCTCGACGAGTCCTCGCCCCACTACGCGGACCAGGCCGCGCTGTTCGCCGAGGAGACCGAGCGCTCGACGCTGTTTCACCCGGAGGAGCTCGCGGCCGAGACGGCGCGTCGCTATCGCCCGGGTGAGGAGCTGGCGCCGTAGCGCCGTCGCGCCGTCGCGCCGTCGCGCCAGCTCGAGCGCGACCTCGCTCGCCCGCGCCTACGCCCGGCGCAGCTCCGCCGGGCTCACGCCGGCCCAGCGCTTGAACGCGCGACGGAACGCGCTCTCCGCCGAGTAGCCCAGCAAGAACGCGATCTCCTCCACGCTCAGGCGCGGGTCCTTGAGCAGGCGTCGCGCGTGCTGCTCGCGGACGTCATCGAGCAGCGTCCGAAGGCTGCGCCCGTGCGTCTTCACCAGCCGCTGGGCCGAGCGCAGGCTCATCCCGAGGCCCTTCGCCAGCGCCTCCGCGCCGTACTCGCCGCGCCGCGCGTTCTTCAGGATCGCCGCGCGCACCCGCTGCACCTCCTCGTGCTCGCGCTCCTCCGCGAGCTGACGCTCGAGGAATTGCAGGTGTTCGAACAGGAACTCGTAGCGGCGAAAGTCCGCGCGCGCGGTCGGCCGCGACAGCGCCGCCGAATGGAAGACGAGGCTGTTGCGCGGGCGTTCGAAGCGCGCCTCGACGCCGAAGAACTTCTTGTAGACGGCGAGCGGACCCGCAGGCGCGTGGCTGAACTCGACCCGCGCGAGCGCGCCCTCGATCTCGAGCGCCTCGCGCAGAAACCGGGCGGTGAGGCCCAGGGTCGCCTCCGGCGGGATCGGGTTGGGCGCGCGCTCGTCGTTGGGATGATGCAGCCACAGGCGGCACTCCGTCGGCCCCTCCTCGAAGCCCACGCGCAGCTCCGACGCGAGGAGCTTGTGGTAGCGCAGCCACACCTCGATCGCGTCGCGCAGGTCCTCGGCGTAGACGGCCGCGTGCGCGAGCACGCCGAAGTACGAGAACGGCGCCCCGGCGGCCAGCTGGAGCCCGAGCGCCTCGCCCGGCAGCGCGCGCGCGAGCAGGTCAAAGACCGCCGCGACCACGTCGTTGTCCACGTACTGCATCGGCTTCAGCAGGTCTTCGTACTCGAGGCCGGTCACGCGCGTGATCTCGTCCATCGGCACGCCCTTCATCAGCGCGAACGCGATCGCGGCGGCGATGGGGCTGAACTGGACGGTTCCGATCGCGGGCATGACGGGGCGCTGGCGCGAAGTGTTCGGTCTCTGTCGCCTATTGTACTAGGTCCTGCGCGCGCCCCTGTCATGCTGAGTCACACCGACGACGCGGCGGGCGTAGTCGCCGCCGCGCCGCGCTCAACCAGGCTCTACACGCGACAGGAGAACAATATGGCGTACACCGCGAACACCCTGCTCATCAAGCCCGACGAGGGCGAGGCGACCGACTCCATGGTGGTGAAGGTCCGCGCCGCCCAGCTCGGCGGCGACTTCTCGATCATGGAGGGCTCGATCGACAAGGACCAGCTGCTCGCGCCGCACTCGCACGTGCACGAGGACCAGTGCGTGTTCATCATCGCCGGGGAGATCGAATTCGAAGTCGGCGGCGAGGGCGGCGAGCGCTTCACCGCGCCCGCGGGCAGCTACGTGATCAAGCCGCGCGGCATCCCGCACGCGTTCTGGAACAAGCGCGACGAGCAGGTCCGCTACATCGAGCTGTCGGGCGGTCGCGGCTTCGAGGGCTTCACCGACTCGACCCGCTTCGGCGCGATCAGGGCCGGCATGCAGAGCGACGAGAAGTTCGGGGTCAAGTTCTACATGGACTACGCGCTGCGCCTGATGAAGCAGCACGGCCTGACGAGCATCCGCGGCGTCCAGATGCCCTGGGAGCAGCTCGAGGGCAGCAGCCCGCTCGAGAAGCTGCGCTCGTTCATCCGCGCCCGTTGATCGCGGTCGAGGCGTCGGCGGGCGAGGCGGCGCGCGCGACCAGCCACGACGTCGCCATCGCCCCCTTGCCCTTGACCTCGATCGCGCCGCGCGCCTCGAGCTGGAAGCGACCCTCGAGCAGCGCCGCCGTCGCGGCGCTGATCTGGATCCGGCCCGGCTCGCCGTGCGACTCCATCCGGGCCGCGGTGTTCACGGTGTCGCCCCAGAGATCGTAGGCGAGCTTGCTCCGACCGATCACCCCGGCGACCACCGCCCCCGAGTGCGCGCCGATCCGCAGCGAGAGCTCGATCCCGCGGCGGGCGGCGAAGTCCGCGGTCGCCTCGCGGATCGCCAGCGCGAGCTCGGCGATCGCGACCGCGTGATCGCGGCGGGCCTCGGGGACGCCGGCGGCGACCATGTACGAGTCGCCGATCGTCTTGATCTTCTCGAGGCCGCGCGCGTCGACCAGCGCGTCGAAGTCGGCGAAGAGCTCGTCGAGGATCGCGACCAGCTCCTCCGGCGGCACCCGCTCGGCGAGCGGGGTGAAGCCGACGATGTCGGCGAAGAGGATCGTCACCGCCGGGTAGCTCTCGGCGACGCGGGTCGGCGACTCCCGCAGGCGCTCCACGATCGACGCCGGGAAGATCGCGCGCAGCAGCCCGTCCGAGCGCGCGAGCGCGGCCGCGAGCGCCTCGTCGGTCTCGTCGGCGCGGACGCGATAGAGGAACATGAACAGCCAGAGCACGCTGAAGGCGCCGAGCGCGTTGGCGACCGCGACGACGTGCACGAGCGGCGCGGGGAAGGGATAGGGCGGGGTCGCGGGCGCGAGGATGGCCAACGCGACGAAGACGACGGACGTCGCCGCGGTCGTGGCGAGGCCGACCACCCGCGGTCCCGGGAGCATGAGCGCCAGCGGGATCGTCGCGAGGAAGTACTGAAAGCCCGGCGCCCAGCCGCAGAAGAGCACCGCGAGGACCTGATGCACCAGCACCTCGACGCTCACCGTCGCTATCGCGAGGTGGAAGCGCCCGCGCGCGAACAGGGCGCGGGCGCCCAGGAAGACCAGCACGCTGACGACGTTGAAGATCGCCATCGGCCAGATCGCGAGGGCCGCGAACAGGAGCAGCATGCTGGCGTGGACGAGCGCGCCGGCGAGCGTGGCCACGTCGCCGGGGAGGCGGAGGCGGATCGCGACGCGGGACTCGCTGAGGAGGTCGACGATCGTCGACGTGGTCACGGGAGCATGGTAGCGACGGCCGCGATCCCCGGACAGGCCCGGGCGACAGCTCGAGCGCCCCGTCGACGACGCGGCGCGCCGGACGACGCGGCGCCGACGGACGAGCGCCCGGAGAGCGCTGCGCGGCCGTCAGCCCAAACCCGCCGCGCCCGCGCCCGCGGTGGTCGCCGGCGCCTGGCGGGCGCGAATTGAGTACACTCGAGCGATGTCGCAAGGCGAGCTCGAAACGCTCGCGCTCCCGCCCCGGGCGCGCGAGCTCCTCGACAAGCTCCCCGAGCCCGCGCGCGTCGAGCTGCTCGCGCTGATCGAGCGAGCCGCCCAGCGCAAGCACGACCGCCTGAGCGCCGCGCTCGAGGACGTGGTCGCGCTCGTGCCCAGGCCGCTGCGTCGCAGCGCGCGGAAGCTCCTGACCTAAGGAACATATCCATTCGTGCTCGACTTCGATCTCCACGCCCAGCGGATCAAGCTCGCGCGCGCGCTCGACGTCGACGAGGCCGCGCTGCCCTCGCTCGCGCCGCTGCGCGCCGGCGAGCTCCAGGAGCTGCGCGCCTGCGTGACCGAGGCGATCTACGCCCGGCACCGCGACCGCTTCCAGCGGCTCGCGCGGCTCAGCGCGCTCGTGCCCGCCGGCCTCTCGGCGACGCTGGCCGAGCGCGCGCTCGGCAGCGAGCTCACGGCGGGCGTCACCTGCGAGATGGACCCGCGGCGCGCGGCGAAGGTCAGCCACAAGCTGTCCCCGAGGTTCCTCGCGGAGCTCAGCACCCACCTCGACCCCGAGCGCGCCGAGACGGTGCTCGCCGCGATCGCGCCGGCGGTGATCGTCGACACCGCCCGCGAGCTCACGACGCGACGCGAGTACATCACGCTCGCGCGCTTCGTCGCCAGCCTCGCCGACGAGACGCTCGCCGAGGTCATGCGCGCGATCGACGACGACGTCGCCTTCCACCAGATCGGCCTGCTGATCGAGCGACGCGACCGCCTCGACCGCCTGCTCGAGCTGCTCCCGGACGCGCGCCGCCGCGGCATGCTCGCGACCGCCGAGCGCACGGGGACGTGGCCGCAGACGCTCGCGCTCGTCGGTCACCTCGGCGACCGCAGCAAGGGCGTCATGGGCGACGCGGCCGTCTCGCTCGGGCTGCCCGTGCTCGAGACGCTGCTCGCGGTCACGCGCGAGCACGGGCTGTGGGGTCCGCTGCTGACGACGATCGCCAACATGCGCCCGGAGAACCGCGACGTCGTGGTCGCCATGCCGGGCCTGCAGGAGCCGGACACGCTCCGGGAGCTGCTCTGTGCGGTCTCCCGCGAGCGCCTGTGGCCCACGCTCGCGCGGGTCTGGGGCGCCGCGCCCCAGGAGACCCTCGAGCGCGGCGCGGACGTCCTGCTCGCGCGCCGCGAGCTGCTCACCGAGCTGCTCGCCCACGCCGAGTCGCTGCCCGAGCTCGACGCGATGCTCGCCCGCATGCCGCCGGCGCTGCGCCGTCAGCTCGAGGCGCTCGCGGCCACGTGATCAGGTGCCGCGGTCGGCGGTACCGGTGACGCGAGGGCGGAACACCTCGTCGCCGCTCGCCACGCGCCACGCGTGTCGCCGACAACCCAGACGACCCATGGGCGGCGCTCACAAACCGGGCGCTCCCGCGCGCGCGCGCGTATAACGAGGCGTGGCCCCCGACGCACCGACCCCCGAGCCGCCCGCTCGCGCGCGACGCCTCCGCTACCCGCTCTACCTCATCTTCCTCACCAGCTACACGATCGTCCACCTCAAGTTCGAGCTCGACTACTGGACCACCGATCACCTGCAGTTCTTCGCCAAGTACGCGCTCGCCGACTCCGCCGAGGAGGCGTTCTTCGTGGCCAAGAAGGTCTACTACACCAAGGCGACGTGGATGATCGCGCTCGTCTGGATGCAGGCGGCGGGCCTGCGCTTCCGCGAGGCGCTCAGCTGCTCCTTCGTGCTGTACGCGCTGGAGCTCGCGCTGCTGTTCCCGCTGCGCCTGTACACCGGGCTCAACATGCTGCTCGCGCTCGGCTTCGCGGCCGAGTCGCTCGCCGCGCGCCGGCGCGAGGCCCCGTGATCGGCGCGTCACATGTCTCCGAGTTCCTGTAGGATGGCCCCGTGAGTCGCGCGATGTTGGCTCGCTTCTCGCTCTACGGCTTCCTCAAGAACCAGCGCTACCACGAGCCGTTCTTCGTGCTCGCGCTGCTCGAGCAGGGCCTCTCGTTCCTCGAGATCGGGCTGCTCATCGGGCTGCGCGAGTTCGCGCTCAACCTGCTCGAGATCCCCAGCGGCGCGCTCGCGGACCTGTACGGGCGCCGCCACTGCATGGTGCTCTCCTTCGTCGCCTACATCGCCGCGCTCACGCTGCTGGCGCTCGCGCCGGGCCTCTCGCTGCTGTGCGCCGCCATGGTGCTCTACGCGCTCGGCGACGCGTTCCGCTCGGGCACGCACAAGGCGATGATCTTCGAGTGGCTGCGCCGCGAGGGGCGGGCGCGCGACAAGGCCGAGGTCTACGGCTACACGCGCTCGTGGTCGAAGCGCGGCACCGCCGTGGGCGCGCTCGTCGGCGCCGTGATCGCGCTGCTCGTCGGCACCTTCACGGCGGTCTTTTGGTTCACGCTGATCCCCTACGCGATCAACCTCGTGAACCTCGCCACCTACCCGCGCGAGCTCGACGGCGCGCCCGAGGCGGGTCCCGACGCGCGGCCCGGCGCGCTCGCGATCGTGCGCGTGACCGCAGCGGGGCTCGGCGCCGCCGCGCGACAGCGGCCGCTGCGTCGCCTGCTCGCCGAGTCCAGCGCGTTCCACGGGTCCCACAAGCTCGCGCGCGAGTACCTGCAGCCGCTCATCGAGCTCTCGGTGCTCGCGCTGCCGCTCGCGGGCGTCGGGGCCGTGACCGCGACGACCCTGGCCGGGGTCGACGACGCGTCGGCGGCGTTCCGCGGCACCGTCGTCGCGCTCGGGCTGGTGTACTTCGCGCTCGGGCTGATCGAGAGCGCCGCCTCGCGCCGCGCCGGCGCCCTCGCGCGCCGCCTCGGCGGGCCCGGCCCGACCACGCGCTGGCTGTGGCGCGCGAACCTGGTCGGCTACGCGCTCATGCTCGCCGCGCTGCTGGCGGGTTGGCCCGCCGTCGCCGCGCTCGTGTTCGTGGTTCAGACGGGCGCGCTGCAGAACCTGTTTCGCCCGGTCCAGCTCACGCGCTTCGACGAGCACACGCCGCCGACGCTGCAGGCCACGGTGCTCTCGATCGAGAGCCAGTCGCGCGCCCTGTTCGTCGCCGCGTTCGCGCCCATCGTCGGGCTCGTGATCGATCGCGCCGCGCCGACCGGGCTCCATGGCGTCGACCTCTGGCCGCTCGCCGCGATCGGCCTCGTGTTCGCGCTGCTGTTCTCGACGCTGCCCCAGCGGACCGCGACGCGCGAGCTCGACGAGCCGTCGTCGCCCGCGTAGCCGCGCGCGCGCGCCGATGCGCTACCATGCGGCCGCACCGAGAGCCGCGACCCGTGCTCGACCTCCTCATCCTCGGCAACCTCATCGTCGACGACGTCGTCTACGCCGACGGCTCCACGCGCATGCGACAGGCCGGCGGCGCGGTGCTCTACGCGGCCCTCGCCGCGCGCCTGTTCGGCGCGCGCGTCGGCGTCGTCAGCCGCGTCGGCGACGACTACCCGCGCGACGTCCTCGACGAGCTGACGGCGCGGGGCGTCGCGCTCACGCTCCGCCCCATGAACGGACCGGGTCTTCGGATCTGGTTGCTCGACGAGGGCGCGCGCCGGCAGGTCGTGCACCGCCTCAGCGGGCCGAGCCACGAGCAGGCCACCCCGACGCTCGACGACATCCCCGAGGCCTGGCGAGCCGCGCGCGCGGTCCACCTCGCGCCGGCGCCCCTGCAGCGCCAGCGCGCGCTCCTCGACGGGCTCGCCGGGCGCGGCGCGCTGCTCTCGCTGGACCCCTTCGCGCTGCTCCGCGACGACGCGCTGCCGAGCTGGCGCGCGCTGCTGGGGCGCGTCGACGCGCTGTTCGTCAGCCGCGATGAGCTGCTGCTCTCGAAGACAGGCGCGCTCGCGCTGCAGCGTGAGGCCGTGGACCGCCGCGCGACGCTGGTGCTCAAGCGCGGCGCCGAGGGCGGTCAGCTCTGGCACGGGGGCGCCGCGCACCGCTGGCGCGCGCGCGCGAACCAGGTGGTCGAAACGACAGGTGCGGGCGACGCCTTCGCGGCCGGCTTCCTCACCGCCCTCGTCGACCGCGAGCCGATCACGCGCTGCGTCGCGCGCGGCGTGGTCGCGGCGAGCTTCGCCCTCGAGGACGTCGGCCCGCAGGGCCTGCTCGCCGCCACGCCCGCGCAGGCCGACGCGCGCCTGCGGGCGTGGTACCCGAACGCGTAGCGTCGACGACCGCGCGCCGACGACCGCGCGCGCCGACTGCCGCGCGCGCCGACTACCGCTCGATCACGCCGATCGCGTCGTGCAGCCGCACCGCCGGCCCCAGCGCGGCCATGAGCTCGCGCGCCTCGGCCCACCCGCAGGGCCGCGGCTGAAAGCGCACCTCGTCGTTGTCGGTGAGGATGCAGCGCAGCTCGACGCGCCGCAGCCCGTCGTCGTCAAAGCGCGTCGTCGCGACCAGCCCGCGACCCGGGAACGCGTCGGAGAAGCGCCCCGGCGTGCCGAACACGAAGTTGCCGAGCGAGTACAGCACCGGCACCCCGGCGATGAGCTCGACCCGCTGCGGGACGTGGGCGCCGTGACCGATCACGAGGTCGTAGCCCGCCGCGACGAACACCTCCGCGTACGCGCGCTGCTCCTCCTCCACGACGTCATAGTTGTTGCCCCAGTGCACGAAGGCGACGACCCAGCGCGCGCCGCCCTCGAGCGCGCGCGCGCGCGCCGTGACCACGCGCTCGGGCGAGAGCGTCTCGGCGCCGTAGCTGTCCGCGCCAGCCTGGGGCACGTAGCCGCTGACCTCGGCCATGCCGATGACGGCGACGAGCCCGTAGGGCGTCGGGATCCAGAGCGGCGCGGCCGCCTCGTCCGCGTCGCCGCCGGCGCCGAAGCCCTCGATCCCGGCGGCGGCGAGGTTGGCTCGCGTGTCGTCGACGCCAGCGGGCCCGCGATCCATCAGGTGGTTGTTCGCCAGGCTCATCGCGTCGAAGCCGAAGCTCGCGAGCGCCTCGGCGGCGTTCGGGCGCGCGTTGTAGGACCAGGTCTGGTCCGGGTAGTAGGGCTCGGAGATCGTCGTGATCGGGCCCTCGGCGTTCCCGACGCTGAAGTCCGCGTCCGCCAGCGTCCACAGGAACACGAACGGGTACAGGTAGCCGTCGCGATCGAGCGCGTCCTGGGCCGCGTCCGCGAGCAGCGTGTCGCCGACCCACAGGATCGCGAAGGAGTTTGAAGAGTCGAGCGCGTCGCCGGTCGCGTCGTCCTCGGTCTCGCCGTCGCCCGGCGACGCGCAGCCCAGCAGCGACGCGGCGAGTAGCGCGATCGCGGCGCGATCGATGCCCATGCACGCAGTATTCCACAGCCGGCGCACGCCCGTCGCGCGGGGCTGTCACGCGCGTCCCCTGCCGCGCGCTCCGAGCTCAACGGGCTCGGAGCGCGACGAGCTCGGCGCGCGCGTCACGACGACGACGACGCGACCGCGAGCGATCCGTCGAGCGAGGTCGTGGACGCGCCAGCGTGAACTCACCCGGGCGAACGCCGAGGGGGCGCGCGCTGGCGCGCGCGACGAGCCCGCGAACACCGTAGACTCGGGGCGATGAGCAGGCCGAACCGAGAGCACGGCGCGCGCGCGCTGGCGTGGGCGCTGGTCCTTGGCCTCGCGGGCTGCAGCACGCCGACGAGCTCCACCGCCGAGCTCGCGTCGCCGCAGCCGACTCGCGCCCCCGACGACGCGACGGTCGAGCCGGCGCCCGACCGCGCGCTCGACGACGCGACGGACAGCGCGACCGAGGACGCGCCGCCGCAGCCGCTCGCCGAGCCGGAGGACACGCCCGCGCCCGACGCCGTCGCGGGCCTCCGCCCGTTGACCGACGCGCAGCGCCAGACGCTCGCCGCCGGCGACGAGGACCCGCCGATCCCCGTCGAGATCCACTACGTCCAGAGCAACGAGAAGCGGCACGACCTGTTCTTCCCCTACATCACCGGGCGCGGCGGCGCCTACGTCGGCGTCGGCTCGGACCAGAACTTCACGCTCATCGGCCGCGCCCGCAGCGAGCTCGTGTTCCTCATGGACATCGACTACCGCGTCGTCGGGCTGCACCGCATCTACGGGCTGCTGATCCCCAGGGCCGAGAGCCCCGACGCGCTCATCGAGATGTTCGCCGAGGAGCGCCGCGACGCGACGATCGCCGCGCTCGAGGAGGGCTTTCGCGCCCAGGGGCTCGACGACCGCGCGGTGCGGACGCTGATCGGCGGGTACAAGGCCGCGCGCGAGACCGTCTACCGTCACCTCAAGCGCGTGCGCGACCGCGCCCACGACGGCGCGCCGACGACCTGGCTCTCGGACCCGGCGATGTTCAAGCACATCCAGACGCTGCACGCCCAGGGGCGCGTGCGCGTCATGAGCGGCGACCTCACCGGCTCGAGCACGCTGCGGACCGTCGCCGCGGCCTGCCGCGCGCTCGGGGTCGAGGTCGAGGTCATGTACATGAGCAACGCCGAGGAGTACTTCATGTACACCCCGGACTTCGCCCAGAACATCAAGGGGCTGCCGGCGTCCGCGGACGCCGTCGTCGTGCGCACGATCTACAGCCGCAAGTGGCCGCACCCGCCCCACGCGCTGTGGGCCTACCAGGTCCAGCCGCTGCGCGACCTGCAGGCGCGCCTCGACGACCCCCGCAACCGCGCGCGCAAGCCGATGATGCGCTGGGCCAAGAACCTCGGCGAGCTCAACATGGACACCGGCCAGAAGGGGCTGAGCCTGATCGCGCTCGAGCCGATCACCCCCGGCGCGGCGCCGACGGACGCCGCCGCGCCCGAGGCGACGCCGACGCCCTGACGCGCGCGCGTCAGCTCAGGACCACGAACATCACGCCCGTGAGCCAGGCGATCGAGGCGAGCATCAGCAGCAGGTAGACCATCGCGGGCAGGTCGCCGCGGCTCGAGACGCGCTCGAGCGCGTCGCGGACGCCCGGGCCGTCGCCGAGCTCGTGAAACTCGAGCCCGCGCCAGCGCAGCACCGCGACGGTGATGGCGAACAGCGCGGTGAGCGAGCCGGTGATCTGGAAGTACGCGCCGAGCGGCGTGGTGCCCGCGGCCGCGAGCGCGAGCAGCGTGAGCAGGAAGCAGTGCTGAACCGTGCGCGTGAATGAGTCCACCGAGCTCCGCGGCCCGGTCTCCCCGGGTCCCCATGATTATGTCTCGAGAACCATGTTAACCTGACCGGGCTTTGGAGGGCTCTCTCGCGCTCGGCGGCGGCGCGCTCGCGCTCGCGCTGCTGCTGCTCGCGCTGCTCGGCACCGACGCGCCCGTCGGGGTCGTCAGCCAGCTGCTCGGCTGGGGCGTGGTCTCGATCGGCCTGGTCGTCGTCGCGTGGATCCGCCGCCGCTACGAGGCCGCGACGCCGCTCGAGCGCGCGCTGATGCTGATCACGGGCGACCTCCTGCTGACGCTGCTGGCGGCCGGCGTCGTGCTCCTCGCCCACGCCCGCGTCCACGATCGCGCGCTGCGAGTCGCCTGCGGCCAGGCGGCCTGGTCCGACGACGCGCGCGCGCGCGAGGACGGCTACGCCGAGTCGCGCCGCCTGCAGACGTCCACCTGGCACGCGATCGCGTCGCGGATCTTCGCGGGCGCCGAGCTCAACTGCGAGATCGCGGAGAGGGTGCGCGCGCGGGAGCTCGCGGGCCTGTGTCCGCAGAACTTCCCGATTACGGCGCCCTGCACCTGCGGCGCGCAGCGCTGGCCCGACGACCTCGAGTGCGACGAGACGCCGAGCTGCCGCGGCCGCGACGACGCTGCCGAGCTCGTGTGCCCGCGAGACGAGCGCCCGCCGCCGACGACGCTCGAGGAGGCCCGCGCCCAGCTGCGCGAGGTCCAGGAGCTCATCGACAAGACCAGGGTCGCGCCGCGCTGACGTGAAGCGGTGTATCGTCCAGGCATGCGACTGTCCCGCCTGCCTTCGCCCCTGTTCACCGCGCTCCTCTCGAGCGCGCTCCTGCTGACCGCGAGCGCCTGCGACGGCGACGACGGCGAGACGTCGACGACCGACGACAGCGAGGAGACCGAGGGCGACACCGAGGAGGACCCGATGGGCACCACCACCGAGTCCGCGCCCGAGTGCACGATGGACGCCGACTGCGGCGGCGGCGAGGTCTGCTCGAGCGGCGCGTGCGTGCCCGACGCGAGCAACTGGGCGGTGGGCGACGCCGGCACGGTGCTGCGCGTCTCGCCGGACGGCGGCCAGCAGCACCCGCTCGGGCTCGACGTCGACATCCACGCGATCACCTGCCACGGCCTCACGATGGCTTGGTTCGTCGGCGAGGGCGGCGTCGTCGGCTTCACCGACGACGCCGGCGACAGCTGGACGACCGAGGTCATCACGAGCGCGACGCTGCGCGACGTCGCCGCGACCGAGCCGCTGCGCGTCGCCGCCGTCGGAGACGACGGCGCGCTCCTCATCTCGGACAACGGCGGCGCCTTCCAGGCGATCGCCGGCGCGAGCGGGACGCTGCGCGGCGTCGACGTCTCGCCCTTCCGCGTGATCGCGGTCGCCGAGGACGGCGTGATCTGGCGCCACGAGGCGGGCGACCCCGCGGCCGCGCAGACCGGCGTCGCTGCGGCCGCGCTGCACGCCGTCGACTTCGGTGATCACGGGCCCTACGGCGCGGCCGTCGGCGCCGCCGGCACCATGCTGTGGAGCGACGACGGCGGGGTGAGCTGGACGCCGCAGGCGCTGCCGACCGACGCGGATCTGTTCGCCGTGCAGGTCTCCATGAACGGCGACGCCTGGGTCGCCGTCGGGCAGGACGGCGTTGTTGTCCGAAAAGACAGCTCGAATGAGATCGCGGTCGAGCACCCCGTCGCGGTCGACCTGCTCGCGCTGCACCTCAGCACCGGCGGTCACGGGACGATCGTCGGCCGTCAGGGCGCCGCGCTGCGGACCACCGACGCCGCCCGCACGGTCACGCCGATCGCCACCGGCGTCACCGTCGACATCACGGGCGTCGACGCCGTCGGCGACCTCCACTGGTGACGCGCGCCCTCGCGAGCCGACCGCCGCGCGCGACCGCGCGCGGCGCTCAGCACGTCGAGTGGATCAACGCGCCGACCGCCTCGCGCCCCTGCAGCTCGTTGTAGAGCGCCACCGCCTCGTGGGTCTGCAGCACGTGGTAGACGACCTTCTGGCGCTCGAGGAAGCGCCGCGTCTCGTCCGGCGTCTGCAGCACCAGGTTGACCCCGCGCGAGAGCACCACCGTGCGCGCGCCGGCCTCGAGCAGGCGCTCGACGTCGCAGATCTGGATCCCCGGCACGTGATGGGTGTCGCTCGCGCGCCAGTCCCACGCCTCGCCGCCGCCGGGGTACAGCATCGCGTCGCGGACCCTGCCCACGCCCTCGATGTTTACCTGTCCCCAGATGCACTTGATGATCCTCGGCGAGCCGCCCATTAAAACCACGATAGCGTCGAGCCGCGCGTCGCTCCAGCGGCGGCTGACAGCTCGCCGGGAGCTCCGCGCGCACGCGCGAGCGCGTCCGCGTGTCCCGGCGCCCGCGTCGGCCCGCGCGATCCAGCGCGGGAGAGCGGCCTGCCCACGAGCTCGACCCTCACGCGATCGAACCCGCGCGCGCTTCAGGGCGTGAATTCACGGGAGCCCGCGCTCCGGGGTGGGCGTCCTGGTCGGCGTCGCGCGGTTCGTCGCGGCGTTCCCTGCTGTGGTGGAACGAGGGGAACTCGGCACGCAGGATGCAGACACGCGGGCAGCGTCGTGATCGATCCGGACAAGCACGGCGCGCTCGTCTACATGACCCGGGTCACGAGCACGCCTGAGGCGCCCTCCGCGAACAGCCGAGCGAGCGCGACGGGGCGCGCCGTCGGGCGGCGAGCCGCAGCGTCCGCGACGGGCGACGGGCTCAGGGGTTCCTCCGTATGGGAATGTCCATAAAGACATGTACTATGCGAGCGCCGCACGTCGTGGAGCACCGCCATGATCGATCGCCTCCGCGTACTCTCGCGCCCCCGCGCGGCGCTGCCGCTCGTCGTCCTGTTCGCCTGCGGCGACGACGTGACGCTCGGGACCGCGACGCTCACGAGCGGCGGCTCCTCGGACGCCAGCGTCGACGTGACCCACGCGACCCACGCCGCGGTCACGAGCGACACGAGCGACTCCGACGCGACCGCGGGCAGCACGACGGAGGGCCCCGGTAGCAGCACCGGCGAGCCTGCCAGCACCGGCGAGCCTGCCAGCACCGGCGAGCCCGCCAGCACCGGCAGCACGGGCGAGCCCGGCACGACCGGGACGCCCGCGATCTGCGGTGACGGCTTCGTCGAGGGCGACGAGGCCTGCGACGACGGCAACGAGGACGACACCGACGCCTGCACGAGCGCCTGCGAGCTCGCCGCCTGCGGCGACGGCTTCGTCCACGCGGGCGTCGAGGCCTGCGACGACGGCGACGCCGACAACAGCGACGCGTGCCTCACCACCTGCGCGCTCGCGACCTGCGGCGACGGCTTCGTGCACCAGGGGGTCGAGGGCTGCGACGACGCCGACGACGACAACAACGACCTGTGCACCAACGCCTGCACGATCGCGACCTGCGGCGACGGCTTCGTCCAGGGCGTCGAGGACTGCGACGACGCCAACCTGCTCAACACCGACGACTGCAACAACTTCTGTCAGTCGACCTTCTGCGGCGACGGCTTCGTGCACGAGGGCGTCGAGGAGTGCGACGACGCCAACGGCCTCAACAACGACTTCTGCACCACGCAGTGCGCGCTGACCTACTGCGGCGACGGCATCGTCCACGTCGGCGTGGAGGAGTGCGATGACGCCAACGCGCTCGACACCGACGCCTGCACGACGAAGTGCGCGCTCGCGTTCTGCGGCGACGGCATCCTGCACGAGGGCGTCGAGGCGTGCGACGACGGCAACGATCTCGACGACGACGCGTGCCCGGGCAGCTGCCAGCCCGCGTCCTGCGGCGACGGCTACGTCCAGGCGGGCGTCGAGGAGTGCGACGACGGCAACCTCAGCTCGCTGGACGGCTGCACGGCGGCCTGCGAGCTCGCGTTCTGCGGCGACGGCTTCGTCCAGGCGGGCGTCGAGGAGTGCGACGACGGCAACGCCGACTCCGAAGACGGCTGCTCGGCGACCTGCGAGCACGAGCGCAAGTACGTGTTCGTCACCAGCACCCTGTTCACCGGGGACATGGGCGGCCTCTTCGGCGCCGACGCGAGCTGTCAGCTGCTCGCCGCGCAGGCCGGGCTGCCCGGCACCTACCTCGCCTGGCTCTCGACCGTCGTGAGCTCCCCCGCCTCGCGCTTCAACCACTGGGCCGGGCTCTACGTCCGCGTCGACGGGGTGACGATCGCCGAGGGCTGGAGCGACCTGACCGACGGGACACTCGACGCGCCGATCAACCTCGACGAGCACGGCAACGAGCCCCCCGAGGGCATCCCGTGCCTGCTCGAAAAGCCCGTGTGGACCAACACCGCCCCCGACGGCACCAAGCACCCCGGCGGCGACACGTGCGAGGCCTGGACCTGGAGCGGGGTCGGCCCCGGGCACCGCGGCGACTGGAAGAGCGCGGACACCAAGTGGACGAGCCTGTGCAGCGGCGGCGCGTGCAGCCTGCTCAGCCCGATCTACTGCTTTGAGCAGTAGAGGTCTCGGCTACTTCTTGCGATTACGGCGTTGTTTCGGCTTCGCCGATTCCTCCTCCACGCCTCGCTCGTCCCTCGCGCCCGGCGCGACGGCAGCTTCACCGCTCGCGGCCCACGGCCCTGTAGACGCCCATCTCACCCACCTGCCGGTATCCGACCCGTCGGTACACCTTGTTCGAGGCCGGGTTGTCCAGGTCCGTGAACAAGAAGCAGAACTCGCGCCCCGCGTCGAGCTCGCGCTGACTCAGCCCGGCCACGAGGGCGCCGGCGTACCCACGGCCGCGCAGCTCGGGCGGCGTGTAGACCCAGGAGATGCGGATGCCCCGGGGCGTGGGCCCGCGCGACGCGGCCATCGAGACGAGCTCGCCCTCGAGCTCCCACACGACGAAGATGCCCTCGCTCACGAGGGCGGCCACCCGGGCCACGAGCGCGTCGCCCTCGCTACGCACGGCGCCGGTGTCCCGGGCGAAGCCAACGGCGAACTCGACCACCCGATCGAGGTCGGAGGCGACGGCCGACCGCATCGCGCCCAAAACAGGGGAGGGGGCGATGACCCGGCTCAGCTCATAGATACCGATCGCCTCCTCGCGCTCGTAGCCGCGAGCGAGCTCGGCTTCGAGGAGGGGGACGTACTCGGCCGGTACGCGCACGCCGTCGAGCGCGTCACCCCGCTGCGTCTGGGCCGCGCGCGCCAACGCGAGCACCGCCTCGGGCGATGAGCCGTGCGCGATGGCCAGCTCGTAGGGCGGAGTCTGGAGCGCGGCGCCGACGACCGCGTCTTCGTCATGCGCGCTGAGCCAAAGGTTGTCGGCTCCCGCGTAGCGATCCAGGACGGCATCGCCGGCGATCCCGAAAAAGATGTTGTTGAGCGCCTCGTTGGCCGCGAGGAACTCGCCCGCGACCGAGAGGAACGTGGCGGGCGTTGGGTGTCGGATCGTCTTCACGGGCGTGGATCGAGCCTAGCGGCTTCGTAGTTCGCTCGCAGCCGCTCCGCCCGAGGTGTACGCCCGCCCTCAGCGCTCCAAGACCCGCCGAATCCGTGACGTAGCCGTCAGTCGTTGTTCGAAATCGCTGGGCCGTCGCACCCGCTCATCCGGCGTCCTCCAGGTCTTCGGCCTCCGGGCTCCAATTGGCGCGCCGCGCGAGACGCGCCAGCGTATGAGAAGCTCCTCTGGAACCTTGGCCCACAAAGTTTGATCAAACGGGGACGAGCTGGTGACTCGTCAACAGCATGGAGCTCCACGATTCCCGACACGCGCTCTCGCGCGCCGTGCCTCCCGCCGCGGATCACGGCGCGGCGCTGCGCGTTCGCGTGCCGGTCGAGCGCGTCTACGACGCGCACTTCGACTACGTCCTCAGCAACCTGCGCCGGCTCGGCGTCGATGACCACGAGCTCGAGGACGCGGCCCAGGATGTGTTCCTGATCGTGCTGCGCCGCCGCGAGGCGTTTGAGGGGCGCTCGAGCGTGCGCTCGTGGATCTTCGGGATCACCCGCCGTGTCGCCTGGCGCTATCGGCGAAGCGCTCAGCGGACGCTTCGCCGTCGCGCCGTGCTCGCGCGGGAGCCTCGCGAGCAGCCGGTGGGCCTCGACGGGGCGCTCGCCGAGCATCAAGCGCAGGAGCTGCTGCGGGCGTTCCTCGACTCGCTGAAGCGACCGCAGCGCGAGGCGTTCATACTCGGTGAGCTCGAGGGGCTGCAGCGGCGCGAGCTCGGGCGCGCGCTCGGCGTGAGCCCGAACACCGCGTACTCGCGCCTCCGCCTCGCGCGGGCGCGGTTCGCCGCGACCTTCGAAAATTCCGTCCGAAGAGACATGTTGCTCCAGCGCTGGCGCGCGCGCCAGCGTGAGCCCGCGAGGGAGCAGCGGGTCTGGCTCGCGCTCTCGCCCCTGCTCACGCCGCTGGCGAAGGCGGGGCCGTTGACATGGCTCTCGGGTCAGTCTGGCTGGACGCTCGGAAAGCTGCTCGCGGGGGTCTCGCTGGTCGGGGTCGTCGCGCTCGCGCTGCCCAGCGCGCGTCGCTCCGCCGCTGACGCGAGCGCGGCGTCCAAGGAGGTCGACGTGGGCGCGGACGCGCGGACGCGCGGCGGTCACGGCGACGCCGCGCGGTCCGATGGGCCCGAGCCGGCCACGGGCGACTCGGCGTGGGCGCACTCTCCGTTCACGCTATTCGAGGACGACGACGAGCGCGGGGCCAGCCGAGACCGTCGACCCGCGAGGCGGCGAGCGCCAGCAGCGACGGCCACGCGCTCGCCCTCGCCCTCGCCCTCGAGCTCGCCCTCGCCCTCGCCCTCGCCCTCGACCTCGCCCTCGACCTCGACCTCGCCCTCGACCTCGCCCTCGCCCCCGACCTCGCCCTCGTGGACCCGCGATCCCGCGGACGAGGACATGACGGCCTCCCTGCGCGCGCTCGCGGCCATTCGCGAGGCGCACGCGCGAGGAGAGACCGCGCTCGCCCGCGCCCGTCTTCAGCAGCACGCGCGGCGCTGGCCCGAGAGCCTGTTCTCCATCGATCGCGCTGTGCTCGAGATCGATATCCTCTGCGCGCAGGGGGACGCTGGCGCGCCTGCTGCGATCGCGCGCTTCCTCGCGCGCCATGGCGACAGCCCCCAGGCGGCTCGCGTACGCCGCGGCTGCGTCGCCCGCCCCCGGTGAACGGGTCCGCGATTTTTTGATCACGCGTCCGGGATCCGGAGACCCAGGGATGATGAAGCCGTTCCACGCGCTCCCCGCCCTGTTCGTCACCCTCGCGCTGACGATGTGTGACCCGCCGCCCAAGCAGGTCGGCGTGCTGCCGACCGACTCCAGCACCACGAGCGAGCCCGACGCCAGCACGGGGCAGACCGGAGCCGACTCCGCGAGCACCTCGACCGGCTTCGACCCGACGTCGACGGTGACCACCGAGACCTCGACCAGCTCGACGTGGGGGACAGGCGAGACCGGAGGCGACGGGTCGACCGGCGAGCCCACGGACAGCGGCGGCACCCTGGGAGACGGCGCTGACATGCCGCCGCCCGAGGTCTGCGACGTGTGGGCTCAGGACTGCCCGCAGGGCCAGAAGTGCGCCCCCTGGGGCGAGCAGTACTGGTCGCAGGCGAAGTGCACGCCGATCGCGGACCCGCCCAAGCAGCTCGGTGACGAGTGCCACGTCGAGGGCTACGCGACGAGCGGCGTCGACGACTGCGATCTCGGGCAGCTGTGCTGGCACGTCGACAACGAGACGCTCGCGGGCTACTGCATCGAGATGTGCTCGGGGAGCGAGCAGAGCCCCTCGTGCGCGACCCCAGAGACGACCTGCGCCGTGCTCAACGACGCGATCCTCAACCTGTGCTTTCAGGACTGTCACCCGCTGACGCAGGACTGCCCGGAGGAGGAGTCATGCCAGTACGCCGTGACCACCTTCTCGTGCGTTCCCCAGTCGGGCGCCGCGCAGGTCGGCGAGCCCTGCGAGCTCATCACCGACTGTCAGGCTGGGCTGACCTGCATCCCGTCGCAGGTCTACCCGGGCTGCGTGGGCGACAGCTGCTGCACGCCGTTCTGTGATCTCGAAGAACCCCCGCAGTGCCCCGAGCCCGGTATGGAGTGCGTCGCCGGGAGCCAACAAGACGAGCTGCCCCCTGAGTACGACAACGTCGGGCTCTGCTGGCTCGTGTAGCCGCGACGTCGCTCCCGGGCGCACGAGGGACGCGCGCCGAGTACCATGGGCCCGTGACGAGCGCGACGCTTGCTCTCCTCGTCGCGGCGCCGCTGCTCTTCGCCACGGGCGACGCGCCCGCCTCGGCGCTCGAGTGGCGCGCCCCCGCGCCGTGTCCCACGCAGGTCGAGCTCGACGCGCGCGTACGTCAGCTGACGGCGGTCGAGCGCGCGAGCGCGGCGCCCGTGCACGCGCGCGCGCGCGTCGTCGTCACGGACGGCGTGTACAGCGTCGTGCTCGAGCTCCGCTCGCCCACCGGCGCCTCCCGACGCGAGCTCCACAGCGCGAGCTGTGAGCTGCTGGCGCAGGCCAGCGCGCTCCTCTACGCGATCGCGGTCGATCCGCTCGCGGTCGCCGAGTCGCTGCCGGCCGCGGCGAGCGACGTCCCTGCGGAGCCGGTCGCGGACCCGGTCGCGCCCGCGGCGACGATGGTCGAGCCGGTGACGCCGGAGACCTCGACGAGCGTGACGTCACCGATCTCACGGGCCGCGAGCGCGAGCGCGACCGACCGCCGCGAGCGCTCGAGACTCGGCCTCCGCGGCGGGCTGCGGCCCGCCGTGTCCCTCGGCTACGGCCTCGTCCCGGCGCCGGACGTGAGCTTCGCGCTGCACGCCTCGCTCCAGGGCGCGCGCTGGCGCGTCGAGCTCGGCGGCGCGCACACGCTCTCGCGACCCGCGCGGCTCGACGGCTTCCCCGAGGTCGGGGCCGACGTCTACGCGTGGACCGGCAGCGCGCGCGGCTGCTGGCAACCCCTGACGCGCGCGCGTGTGGAGCTCCCGCTGTGCGCCCAGCTCGAGCTCGGCGCGGTCACGGCGAGCGGCGTCGGCGTCGAGCAGACCAGGACCGAGTCCACGCTGGTGCTCGGTGTGGGCGCCGCGCTCGCGCTCGCCGTCCCGCTCACCCCGTGGCTCGCGGTCTGGCTCGAGCTCCAGGGCTACGGCGCGCCGCGGCGCGCGAGCTTCTCGATCGCGGGCAGCGACGCGCTCGTGTTCGAGACCGCGTCGCTCGGGGTGCGCGCCGCCGTCGGCCTTGAGCTCCGGCTGCCGACGCTGAGCCAACCACCGCGGGGCGGCTGAGCCGGCCTCGGACCTGTCACTCGAGGCGCCTCGGCGGGCGCTCGAGCCCTTCAGCTGCTAATCGAGAGCTCGATCATGTCCGCGTAGTCACGATCGATCGCGCTCAGCTCGGCGTAGAGGTCGCCGTAGAACGCGGTCTCGTGGCGATTGCCGCGCAGCGAGTTGTCCATGAACAACCGGACGCTCACCGGGAGGTGAAACCAGCGGTACACGAGGTTGTTACCCGCGCCGGGGAAGTCGACGCGATCCTGCAGGGCGCCGTACACCGCGTGGTCGACGGAGTGCAGCGCCGAGCAGATGAAGAGCGCCTCGGCGTCGACGCCGACGCCGTGCGCCGCGACGAGGCGCAGATAGGCGCCGCGGGCCGCCAGCATGAAGCGAACGTACGGCGAGTGCGGCGCGAGCCGCCGCAAGGTGCTGACCGCGTGCGGCGGGATCGGCACGGACGCGTTGGTCTCGAGGACGACCTTGAACCACCGCGGCGGGCACAGCAGGCACAGCGCCGGGTAGTGATGCGCGGCGGCGTTGAGGTTCTGGCCGTGACGAAACAGGCGATCGTACGCGCGGTCGACCTGATCGACCTGCTCGTAGAGCCTCGTGTTGAAGGAGTGGATGATCGGGTGGATCGACTGCGATCCGACGTCGCACAGGAGCTGCAGCCGCAGCGACCTGCGCGTCACCTCGGCGCCGTTCCACTCGAAGCGGAGGATCCTGCGCGCGGCGGCGTCGAGCACGACCCGCAGGCGGTTGTCGAACCTCCCCAGCTCCTGGCTGATGGCCTGCTTCTCCAGCTCGAGCACGAACACGCTGGAGCCCTCGTGCTCCGGCCGCTGGGCGAGGAAGATCGCGTAGCTGGTGCCGATCAGGATCTCCACGCAGCGGTCCTCGAGCTCGTCCTCGCTCGCGCGCCGGACCCACCGGCCGCGCAAGAACAGCAGGTACACGAGCGCGCGTCCCATGTGCAGCAAGTAGTTGAGCTTGTGGACGAAGAACAGCGCGGCGTGGCGCGGCCGCAGCACCCAGGGGGTCAGGCTCCGCCGGCGCTCGGCGGGCCAGCCCGGCGGCGGCGAGCGGCTGTTGATCTGAACCCAGATCGCGAAGGACAGGAGCGCATCCCAGGCGAGGTAGGCGACGACCAGCGTGACGATCGACGCGAGCGTCAACCACGGCTTGATCCACGCGCCGCAGGCCAGCGCGAGCGCGAGCGCGAGCAGGATGCCGCGCGCCGCCCAGCGACCGGAGGACGTCTCGGTCAACGGCGCGACGGCGTGTCGGGCCGGCGGCGACGCGAACTCGGCATCAGCGGGGCGCACCGCCCCGTGCGTGACGCGTGAACGCATCGCCTCGAGCACCCTGTGGGCGAGACCGGGGACGGGCGCGGTCCCCCAGTACGACTCGCCGCGCGCGCCCTCGGCGGCTTGGAGCCGCGCGAGCGTGTTCTCTCCCGGCAGGTCGAGCGCGGGCGCGACGGCGTCGGCGACCCGCCTGGAGAACCACCCGCGCGGCCAGCGAGAGCGCTCCGGCTCGCGGGGCGCGGACGGGTAGAGCCGTCGTCGACCGGCGCGCGTGAGCGTGTAACGACGCGCCCGCCCCGGCCCCTCGCCTTCCCAGGACGCAGAGACCGCGCCCTCGCGCATGAGGCGACGAAGCGCGGGGTAGAGGCGATCGCCGCGGACGCGCAGCGTGTCGTCCGAGACCTCGCGAATGCGCGCCGCGACGTCCCGGCCGCGCATGGGTCCAGCCGCGAGCGAGCGCAGGATCAGGCGGTCGAGCGCGCCGTCCTCGAGCTCCTCCGGCGAGCCAGGATGCTCAGCGGCGCCTGCCGCCTCACGCCGCGCTCGGTGAAGTCGCAGCTCCTCGCCCCGTCTCGCGCCGCCGCTCTCTCGCATCGAGCCCCTCCTGCTACAGCCCAGCCTGTCTGGCGAAGCGCTCCCAACGCGGGTCGGCGCGCAGGCTGTCCACGCGCGGATCCGTCTTCAGATACGCGATCTTGTCGGACCGCTCGTCGCGGGCGATCTCGAGCAGCGCGAAGGCTTCGTCGTTACGACCCATGGCCGCGTGGACCATCGCCACGGGTATCAGCGCGGAATGACCTGGCCTTTTAGACACGTCGAGACGCGCGAGGAGCTCCTCCGCCTCCGCGCGACGGCCCGCTCGCGCGAGCGCCATCGTCTGACCGGGGAGCCCGCTCTGCGCGCCCCAGAGGCGGCTCACCTGCTGATAGCCCGCGATCGCCTCGTCAAACCGCCCTTCCTCCGTGGCGACCATGGCCAGGCAGTCCACCGCGGGCACGAACTCGGGCGACACGGCGAGGGCGCGCTCGCACTCGGCGCGGGCCTCCGCGTAGCGGCGCCCGTAGAAGTAGGCGCGCCCGGTGTCGACGGTCATCACCAGCGAGAGGGGATCGAGCGCCCTCGCGCGCTGCAGGGCCGCGATCGCCTCGTCGACGCGTCCGCGCGCCATCAGGAACTCAGCGTACCAGTGGTGCCCGGTGGCGAAGCCCGGCTGCGACGCCGTCACCCGCCGAAACTCCGACTCGGCCTCGTCCCAGCGCCGCTCGTACAGGAAGGTGCACAACGCCAGGACCGCCCGCGCCTCCGGCGAGCGCTCGTCGAGCTCCAGACCGCGACGGGCGGCCGCGAGCGCGCGGGGGAACGCGTCACGCGGGGGCAGCACGCTGTACGCTCCGATGAGCGCCCACGTGTCCGCGACCGCCGCGTGCAGCACCGCCTGCTCCGGGTCTCGCTCGAGCGCCTGCTCGAACAGCGCCCGCGCCTGACGAAACCCGGCAGGCGTCCGCTTGTTCAGCTGGTAGCGACCCCGCAGGTACAGGGTGTGGGCCTCGGGCTCCATCGGCGCCTGCGGGGCCACGGACAGCAGGCCCAGGCGCAGGCGCGCGGTGATGCGGGCCGCGATCTCCTCCTCGACCGCGACGGCCGCGCTCGGTCGCACGACGTAGCTCTCCCCCCACAGCAGCGCGCCGCTGTCCACGTCGACCAGCTCCAGCTCGAGGCGCGCCGCGTCGCCCTCGAGCAGCAAGCGACCCGTCAACACGGCGTCCACGCTCAGCTCACGACCGACCGCGACGGGCTCGTCCGCGCGACCCTTGAAGCGCAGCGCGGTGCTGGGCGCCATGACGGTGATACCGGGCAGCTGCGCGAGGCGGTTGATGACGCCCTCCGCGACCCCCTCGGCGAGGAAGTCGAACTCAGGGTCACCGCTGGTGTTGGAAAGGGGCAGCACGGCCAGCGCGCGCACGGAGGGCGCCGCCGCGGCGCCGCCGCGCTCGTCGTCGTCGCGCTCGTCGTCGTCGCGCTCGTCGTCGCCGCGCTCGGCGGACCGCGTCGTGTCAGCGTCGCCCGCCACGCGCGACCCAACGACGATCGACGCCCCCGCGATTAGCACGCCGAGCACGCCGGCGACGCCCCACAGCGCTCGTCGCGACGCGCGCGGGTCAGGCGACCGTCGGCGAGCGCCGACGAGCGGCGCCGCGTCGACGCTCCGCAGCTCCCGCAGGCTCGCGCGCAGCGTGGCGGCGCGCTGGAAGCGAAGTCGAGGGTCCTTCTCGAGCAGCTCCAGCAGGACCCGGTCGAGCCCTGGCGGAGCGGCCGGGTTGAAGCGGCTCGGCGGCGCGGGCGTGTCCGACAGCAGCGATCGGAACCGCTCGGCCGTGCTGGCGCCCGTAAACGGCAGCCGCCCGGTCGCCATCTCGTAGAGCACGACGCCGAGCGAGAACAGGTCGCTGCGCGCGTCGACGGGCTCTCCACGAGCTTGCTCTGGGGACATGTAAGCGACCGTGCCGACGACCACCCCGGCGCCCGTCGTGAAGTCCCCGGCGTCGCTCGCCGCCCGCGGAGCGCCCCCTCCAGGCAGCAGCTTGGCCGTGCCGAAGTCCAGGACCTTCGCCTCGCCGCGGTCCGTGATGAACAGGTTGGCTGGCTTCAGATCGCGGTGGACGATCCCGGCGCGGTGCGCCGTGTCCAGCGCGTCCGCGATCTCCTCGCCGAGCCGCACGATGTCGACGACCGCGAGCTCGCGCGCCGCGATCGCGTGACTCAGCGTGCGGCCGTACATGCGCTCCATCACCAGGTACGGCTGGCCGTCGTGGATCCCGATGTCGTAGATCGTGCAGATGTGCGGGTGACTGAGCAGCGAGGCGGCTCGCGCCTCACGCCTGAAGCGCTCCAGCGCGTCGGGATCGCCGGTGATGTCGGCGGCGAGCAGCTTGAGCGCGACCTGTCGGCCGAGCTCCGTGTCCTTGGCCTCGTAGACGACCCCCATCCCGCCGCTGCCGAGGCGCTCGAGTACGCGGAAGCGGCCGATCATCGCCCCGACCATCGGATCGTCGCTGCTCATCGCCGCAGCGTGTGGAGCGTTGTCGTTGAGACGAGTCAACGTGGTGTCGTCCCCCGTCCCGGTACCACGAGTCGGCGCGCGACCGTCAGCGCAGGCCCCGGCGCGCTCGCGGTTCTTCGCGCGTGGACGCGGCTCCGCGCCGATGCGATCGGCGAGCGTCGGGAGCCGACGACGGGGCGGCGACACGCCTCGCGCGGAGCGAGGCGTGCGCGAACGTGGCGGCGTGGCGCGCCGCGAACACCGGGGCGCCGCCTGTATCAACAACGAGGAGAGCGAGAGCGAGAGCGCGCATGTGCCGAGCCGGACCGACAATATACACAGGGAACACGCGCGCGAGCAGCATCGTGGCTCAGACCCAACACGCCGATGCAGACGACCCCGTGTTCGGCTTCGGCCCGTTGCGCTTGACGCTCATCGCCTCGGCCACACGGACGATCCACAGCGGCGCCAACCCGTGGCCCGCGCGCCAGACCTGGGACGCGCTACGGTGTCACTCTCCGCCGCGCGGCGCGGTCGATGCATATACGGGCTCAACGACATCCCTTCGCGCAGCGGCCCATCCTCCCATGAGCGCGCACAACTCGAAGCACGCGGTGGTCATCGGCGGCAGCGTCGGCGGGCTGCTGTCGGCGGTCGCTAGGGGCGATCAACTTGGTACACGAAGTCGTTGATCAGGCTGTGCGCGAACGCCCCGGTCGTCTACGGGCAGTTCCTGAGGGTGCTGCACATGCACGACGGCCTGGGCGCGGTGCGTCCCGAGATCCTCCGCAAGGTGGTGGCGCACGCCATCGGGCGCCGGCGCCCGGGCGGCCCCGCGCAGGCGAACGCGGCCGAGCTCCCGCCCGTCGTACCAACGCAACAACCGACGGGGGCGCTCCCCGCCGGGAGGTCGACGCGATCCTGAGGTCGAACCGGCCGCCCCACCACGGAGCTCCAGCACGCGGCGCGCGGGACAGCGCAGCAAGACCGATCAGACAGGTACGACATGTCGCCTCGGCGCGCTCGCGGTGAGGTCAAATCCGCCCGCGCCGCCGCCCGCGCCCGCGTTGTAAGATGAGTGCCGGTGGCGCACATCGGCCTCGACGCAGAGGAGCTCGCAGCCGCGCGTACGATGGACGAACGGGGGCGGGCGAGCGCGTCCGCGGACGTCGAGGATTCGCACAACACCACGAACGTGCTCCCCCGGGGCGACACAGGGCCGACGGACCCATCGGCGTCGTCGTCAGCCGCGCGCGCCGGGACGCTGCCCACGGGTACGCCGGTCGGCCGGCTGATCATTCTGCGAGCGATCGGCGCGGGCGGGATGGGGGTGGTCTACGGAGCCTACGATCCGGAGCTCGATCGCAACGTCGCGCTGAAGCTAGTTCGGGCGGGGCGCGGCGACACCGCGCGCGCGCGGATGTACCGAGAGGCGCAGGCGCTGGCCAAGCTGGCGCATCCGAACGTCGTCGCGGTGCACGACGTCGGGACCTACGGGGATCAGGTCTGGCTGTCGATGGAGTACGTCGCGGGGCGGACGCTGCGGGCCTGGCTGCGGGAGGAGCGGCCGCGGTGGAAACGTGTTCTTTCGGTCATGAAGCAAGCGGCGCGCGGGATCGCGGCGGTGCACGAGGCGGGGCTGCTGCACCGCGACATCAAGCCCGATAACATCATGGTCGGCGACGACGGGCGCGTGCGCGTGATGGACTTCGGGCTGGTGCGGGCCGAGCAGCGCGAGCCTGGTGACGGCGCGCGCCGTCAGGCGCCGCGGGGCACGAGCGCGAGCAAGCTCAACCTGGAATTGACCTCGGCGGGCACGGTCATGGGGACGCCGGCCTTCATGGCGCCCGAGCAATTCCTGGCCGAGCCGGTCGACGAGCGCACGGATCTGTTCTCGCTGTGCGCGACGATGTGGGTCGCGCTCTACGGGCAGCGCGCGTTCCCGGGGACGTCGTTTCATCAGCTGCAGCTGGCGATCACGATGGGCCAGCGACGCGCGCCGCCGCGCTCGTCCGTTCCGAATTGGTTGCGGCGGGTGCTCGAGCGCGGCTTGGAGCGCGAGCCGGCGCGGCGACACGCGAGCGTGCGCGCGCTGCTGGAGGCGCTCGAGGCCGACCCGACGCCGCGTCGTCGCGTCCTCGTGGGCGCGCTCGGGGTCGCGGCCGGGGCGGCGCTGTGGGCCGCGCTCGCGCAGCTGCAGCAGCGGCGCGCGCGAGCGTCGTGCGCGGCAGACGGTCAGCGCATCGCGGAGCTGTGGAACGCGGACGCCCGGGCGGCGCTCCGTGGGCACATGGAGGGCTCGGGGACTCACAACGCCGAGGAGACCTTCACACGCCTCGCGCCGGCGCTGGACACGTGGACGGCGGCGTGGAGCGAGACGCGAGCGCAGCTGTGCGTCGCCGTGAAGGTCGAGCGCACGCTCGACGCGGAGCTCGGGGCGCGCGCGCTGGACTGCTCCGAGTCGCAGCGGGCCGAGTTCGCGGCGCTCTACGAGGTCCTGGCGACGGGTGAGCGGGCGACCGCGGTCGAGGCGGTGGCGGCGGCGACCCGCCTGCCGCGGAGCTCGCGTTGCGCGGACCCGGAGCGACTCCGGTTGCTCACGCTGCCGGCGCCCGAGCAGCGCGAGGCCGCGTGGGCGCTGCGTGAGCGCTTGCTCCGCGCGCAGGCGCGTGGGCTCGTGCGCGACGACAAGCAGGCGCTCGCGCTCGCCGAGGAGGTGCTCGTCGAGGCCGACGCGCTGGGGTGGTCACGGCTCATCACTGACGCGGAGCTCGAGATCTGCAACGCCCTCACCAACCTCGGCCGCTTCGACGAGGCCGAGGAGCACGGGCTGCGCGGGCTTCACCTCGCCCTCTCGACCGGCCTCGACGGCCTGGCTGTCGACGCGGCGGTCAAGCTGGGCTTCGTCGCGCACGAGCGCGTGGAGTTCAAGCGCGGCCTCGCGTGGATGGCGACCGCGGCGGCGCTGGTCGCCCGCAGCGGCGACTCGCCGCACGAGACGAGGATGCTGGACGTGAACGGGCTCTTGCTGACGGACGTCGGAAAGCTGGACGAGGCCCGGCGCGCCTATGAGCGCGGCCTGGAGCTCAAGCGCGAGACCCTCGGCGAGGACTCGCTCGAGCTCGCCTCGCCGCTCAACAACCTCGCGCGGGTCGAATTTATCTCGGGCGATCTGGACAAGGGGCTCGCGCTGACCGAGCGCGCGCAGGAGATCTACGAGCGCGCGCTCGGGCCGAATCACCCGCGGCTTGCGATCACGCTCTACAACCGCGGCGCCGCCTACGCCAGGCGTCACGACTACGCGACGGCGCGACCGCTCCTGGAGCGCGGCGTGAGCATCTATGAGCGGGCCTACGGGCCCGAGAGCCCCAAGCTCGCGAGCAGCCTCAGCTTGCTCGGCTTCGTGCTCGTGCGGCTCGGGGAGGTCGAGTCGGGTCTCGCGCTCGGCGATCGAGCGCTGGCGATTCAACGGCAGAGCTTCGGCGCGGAGCACCCGAAGTACGCCAGCGCGCTCGCCAACCGCGGGACGATGCTGCTGAACCTCGAGCGCTTGGAGGAGGCGCGCGCGCTGCATCAAGAGGCGCTCGCCATCCTCGAGCGCAACGACTCGCGAAGCGACCCCGTCGCCAGCTCGCACAGCAACCTCGGCGAGATCGCGCTCAAGCTCGGACGACCCGACGAGGCCGCCGCGCACCTCGAGCGCGCGATCGAGCTGCGAGAGGCGCTCGGGAGCGAGCCGCGCTTGCTCGCGGTCTCCCGCTTCCAGCTCGCGCGCGCGCTCGAGAGCCGCGATCCCGAGCGCGCGCTCGCGTCGGCGGAGCGCGCCCAGGAGGTCCTCGCCGGGTCCGACATCTCGGAGGCCAAGGAGCTCGAGAAGTGGCTCGCTGGGCACAAGAAGCCGCAGACCAGGAAGTCGAAGCAGCGCCGTCGAGGCCGATGAGCGCGCGCTCGTCGGCGAGCGCGTGGAGTATCCCGAGCTCGTGGGAGCTCCGCGCTCATTCACTGCACGATCCCCCCGGCGGCGCCTCGGCGGCGGTGACGGGCTCACGCGCGCGCGCGGATCGCTATAGTGATCGCCGTGCAGCGCACCGTCTTGATCACAGGGGCCACCTCCGGGATCGGCCGCGCGAGCGCCGAGCTGCTCGCGCGACGCGGCTGGCGAGTGTTCGGAACGCATCGCAAGCCCGCCGACGCGGACGCGTTAAAGGCGGCGAGGATCGAGCCCGTCCGGATGGACGTGACCGACGACGACTCGGTGCGCGCCGGCGTCGCGGCGCTCGAGGAGCAGGTCGGTGACGCCGGCCTGTACGGGCTCGTGAACAACGCGGGCGCGACCCTCAACGTGCCGGTCGAGTACCTCGAGCTCGACGACCTGCGCTGGCAGCTCGACGTCAACCTGTTCGGCGTGCTGCGGACGACGCGGGCCTGCATGCCCGCGCTGCGGCGCGCGAGCGGCCGCATCATTAACGTCGGCTCGATCGGCGGGCGCTTCGGCGCCGCGCTCAACGGCGCGTACGGTGCCTCGAAGTCGGCGCTCGCGACCATGACGGAGGCGCTGCGCTGCGAGCTGTCGTTCGTCGGCATGTCGGCGGTGCTCGTCGAGCCGGGCGCGATCCAGACCGCGATCTGGGACAAGGGCCTCGAGCGCGCGGACGAGCTGCGCAGCAAGCTCCCCCCCGAGGCCATCGAGCGGTACGGCCCGCTGATCGACGCCGTCGTCACGTTCACGAAGCAGATGGCGGCGGGCGCGGTGCCGGCGGAGCGCGTCGCGGAGGTCATCGAGCGGGCGCTGACTTCGAAGCGCCCGCGCCCGCGATACCTCGTGGGCACGGACGCCCGCGTGCTCGCGACGCTGCGCCGCTACCTGCCCGATCGCGCGTTCGAGGGGCTGATCCGCAGCCGCTTGCGCAAGGCGATCGGCTAGCTCCAGCGCTTCCACCACGGTCGTGCTCGAGCGCGCTCCGCCTCCCTCGTCGCCAGCAACACCTCGGCGTCCGCGCGTGTGAAGAGGATCGAGTGCTCGCTCGCCGCGCTCGCCAGCAGCACGCCGTCGATCGTCGGGTCGCCGTTGCGCAGCATCTCCAGCGCCTCGTCGCCCGTGA
Source organism: Myxococcales bacterium (assembly GCA_020633295.1). Classification (GTDB taxonomy): domain Bacteria; phylum Myxococcota_A; class Polyangia; order Nannocystales; family Nannocystaceae; genus JACKDW01. Next base: position 263,951 of record JACKDW010000005.1, read on the forward strand.
TCAGCGCGTTGAGCACGACGCCGAAGCGCGCCTGAAACACCTCTGGGTCCGCGCACACCCGAATGACCCTCATCCCGTTCGGCGCCCTGAAGATCGGGAGCTCGAGCCCGCCAGCGTCGATCACCGCGCCGGCGGGCGCGTTCGGGAGGCGGAGCACGAAGATCCCGACCGACGCCGCGAGGAACTCCCGATGTAGACGATCGGTATCACGGGCCGCGCTCGACCTCAGCACCCGCGTGATCAGATCGGAGAGCGGCGTCTCGGACATGGCCCTTGAGGATACCAAGACGTCCCACGGCCCCAGAGAAGCGCTGCTGGCCGGCCTCCGTGGAGCGCTCCACCGACCGGCGCGTGGACGGCTCGCCGAGACCTCGCGGCCGCGAGACCTTGCGGTTCACCGCTGAGCTGATAGCTTCGGCCGCCCATGACCCCGGCGCCCGCGAGCCCTCGGACCGTCGCCGAGATCGACTGGACGCGCTGGCGCCCGGTCGATCCGGCGACGCTGTTGTTCATCCGCCGCGACCGCGAGCTGCTCTTGATTCGCAAGAAGCGCGGGCTCGGGGCCGGCAAGATCAACGGGCCCGGCGGGCGCATCGAGCCGGGCGAGACGCCGCTGGCTGCGGCCGTGCGCGAGGTCGAGGAGGAGGTCGGCGTCACGCCCACCAACGTCGCCAAGTCCGGCGAGCTGCGGTTTCAATTCGTCGACGGCTACTCGCTGCACGTGCACGTGTTCATCGCCGACGGCTGCGTCGGCGACGTCCGCGAGACCCCGGAGGCGGTCCCCCAGTGGACCGCGATCGATCAGCTCCCCTACGACGAGATGTGGGCCGACGATCGCCACTGGCTGCCGATGTTGCTCTCGGGACAGGCGTTCTCGGGCCGCTTCGTGTTCGACGGCGATCGCCTGCTCGACTACGTGCTCGAGCGCGCCTGACCGCGCCCGCGCGCGACCACGAGTCAGGCGCCGATGTACGCGTTGATGTAGCAGCGATACGCGCGCGCGCGCAGCTCGTTCGCCAGCTCGAGCGCCTGCGCGCCCAGCTCAAACGCGCTCTGCGCCTCCACGCTCTTGTGGTGGACCGCGCTGATCCCCGCCCAGTGGCCGGCGTAGACGAGGTCGCGGACCACGTCGAGCAGCCGGAAGCCGACCGGCCCCGCCTCGTTGGGCGTCGTCGTCTCGCTCGGCGCGAGCGCCGGGCTCTCGAGCCACTCGATCGTCCCGTCCACTCGCTCGCGCGCGGACAGGAGCAGCGTGTGCTGGTACTGGGCGGCCGTCGCGTACGCGCCCGTCGTGCCGTTGGCCTCGTCGTCGGCTGCGGCGTGGACGAGCGCCTCGTCGAGGAGGATCAACAGCTGCATGAGCTCCTCGGGCGTGATCACGGCGCACTGATCGCCGCCCGGCGAGGACAGCGAGCTCTCGGCCGAGCAGCTCGCGGCCTCGGGCGCGCTCGCCTGCGCGAGCGCGGCGTGGCTGGCCACGAGACCGAGACCGAGGGCGCCGGCGGTCATCCGCGAGCGGAGCCGGGGGAGAACAAGGCGGAGGAGGAGGCGGAGGAGGAGTCGACGGGGTTGGCGGGTGTTCATGACGGGGCTTCTCGACTTGCTGCGGCGAGGCGTATCGACTGGGTCGATGACCCGCTCGTCCGCGTCAGGGGTGTTGCCGCGACCCCGCGAGCTGATCACCGCGTTCGGACGAATCGATCCACGCGCGAACATGGGCGCGGGCGCGACCCGCAGCGACGCGAGCGAAGCCGGCAGCGACATGCACATCGAGTCAGGTCGCCAACTCGCCGCTGTCGCCGTCGCGGGCGTGGACGGTGAGAGGAGCGCGCTCGCGAGGAGCGCGGTGAACCGGGCGAAGACCTCGGCGCGCGCATGAGCCGCGCGCTCGAACGCGGGCGATATCGCGCCAATCGGAGAAATTTATATAGACCGATTGACATATATAGACCGAGTGTCATAGTTCGCTCCGTGACCGAGATGAACATCGAGCAGCCCCTCACCCTGCCTTCGGGCCTCACCCTGCCCAACCGCGTGGCCAAGGCGGCGATGAGCGAGAACCTCGCCACCGCCGACGGGGTGCCCACCGAGGGGCTCGCCCGCCTGTACCAGCGCTTCGCCCAGGGCGGCGCCGGCCTGCTCATCACGGGCAACGCGATCGTCGATCCGGGCGGCCGCACCGAGCGGCACAACGTCGTGATGACCCGTGACCACGGCGCGCCGCTGGCCGCCTGGGCGCGCGCCGCCAAGTCGGAGGGCGCGGCGGTGCTCATGCAGATCAGCCACGCGGGGCGACAGACCGCGCGCACCGTCACCTGGCAGCCGCTCGCGCCCTCGGCCGTGGTCGTCGATCGCAAGGGCGGTCTGTTCTCCACCCCCACGCCGCTGAGCCTCGCGCAGATCGAGGAGCTCGTCGGTCGGTTCGGGCGGGCCGCCGCCTACGCCGAGGCGGCCGGCTTCGACGGGGTGCAGGTGCACGCCGCCCACGGCTACCTCGTCAGCCAGTTCCTCTCGCCGCGCACCAACCTCCGCGACGATCGCTACGGCGGCGACCTCGACGGCCGCATGCGCTTCCTGCTCGAGGTGGTCCGCGAGATCAAGCGCTCCACGGGCCGCGGCTTCACGGTCGCGGTCAAGCTCAACTCGGCGGACTTCCAGCGCGGCGGCTTCACCAGCGAGGAGTCGACGCTGGTCGCCCAGGCGCTGGAGGCCGAGGGCATCCACCTGCTCGAGATCTCCGGCGGCAGCTACGAGAAGCCGGCCATGATGGAGGGCTCCGAGCAGCAGCCCGCGCGCGCGAGCACCCGCGCGCGCGAGGCGTTCTTCCTCGAGTACGCCGAGCGCATGCGCGGCAGCGTCGACCTCCCGCTCATGGTGACCGGCGGCTTCCGCTCGCGCGAGGGCATGGACGCGGCGCTGCGCGGCGGCGCGACCGACGTGGTCGGCATGGCCCGCCCGCTCGCGATCGACCCCGACCTGCCGCGCCGGCTGCTGCGCGGCGAGGCGCTCGCGGCCGCGGAGCACCGCGTCGGCGTCGGCGTGCGGCTGTTCGACGACCTCCTGCAGATCCACTGGTACCTGCGCCAGCTCGCGCGCATGAGCGCCGGTCACGAGCCCGATCCCGAGCTCAGCCGCTGGCGCACGATCGTCGGCGCGCTCGCGGGGATGTACGGCGAGCTCGCGACCTCGGCCTGGCGCCGTGAGGGTCACGCCCTCGCGGCCGCCGGGGCGCCCGCAGCCGCAGCGGTGACGAGCGCGTGAAGAGCCCCATCGACAGCCGGGCCCGCTTCGTCGAGGCCACCGCCGAGCTGCTGCGACGGCAGGGCTACCACGCCACGGGGCTCAAGCAGATCGTCGCGCGCAGCGGCGCGCCGCGGGGCTCGCTGTACTTCCACTTCCCCGGCGGCAAGGAGCAGCTCGCCGAGGCCGCGCTCGAGCACTCGGGCCAGCAGATGCACGCCGAGCTGCTCGCGCTCGTCGACGCGGCCTCGAGCCTCGGCGAGGCGATCGTCGCCGTGGCCGCCGCGCTCGCGGACCGCCTCGAGGCCTCCGAGTTCCTCGACGGCTGCCCCGTCGCCACGGTGGCGCTCGAGGCCGCAGCGCGGTCGCCCGCGCTGCAGCGCGCCTGCTCGGCCTCCTACGCGCGCTGGCAAGACCTGATCGAGCAGCGGCTGCCTCGCTGGGGCGTCGCGCCCGAGCGCGCCCACGCCGTCGCCAACCTCGTGCTGTGCACCCTCGAGGGCGCGCTGCTGCTCAGCCGCGCCCACGCCGACACCGCGCCGCTGCGCAGCGCGGCGCAGCAGCTCGCCGCCGCGCTCGACGGCGCGCGCGCCTGAAGCCGGCGGCGCGCGCGCTGCTTCAACACTTCTCTTGGGACATCGTATTGATGTCGTATTGATTTCGTATTGATGTCGTATTGATGTCGCCTCGCGGCCGCGGACGCGTCCTCCACGAGCGCCTCAGCCCGCCGCGCCCCCGCGGACGCCCGAGGCGGCCTCGTGGCGGTCGAGGCGTACGACGAGCTCGAGCACCAGACCGCGATGAACCCGATGAACCTGCTCGAGCTCGCTAGCGCGCTGGCGCCGGACGACGAGCGGCGGCGAGCCCTCCAGCGGAGCGCCGCGACGTCGACGATCACGAGTCTCGGCGCGGCGGCAGCATCACGACGTTGCTCGCCCGCGTCCCGCCGCCGCCGCCCGGATCGATCGGCGGCAGGCTCAGCACCAAGCGCTCGATCGCCGGCAGCGCGTGGACCAGCGCCCCGTCGGCGCGCAGCTCGGAGAACGGCGCCGCGAACACCAGCGCGAGCCAGTACAGGTTGGCGAAGCCGCGCGCGAGCAGCCCGAAGCCCTCGTCGTTCACGAGGTGACGGCGCTGGCCCTCGAGCGCAGGGGCGCGCAGGCGCTCGGTCGCCCGCGCGACCCGGGCGTGATGCTCGGCCGCGGCCGCCGCGCTGGTGTTCTTCAGCGAGCTGCCCCATGTGACAGGAGACTGACGGTCGACGACCACGGCGACGGCCGCGCCCGCCTGCTCGCGCAGGCGCTCGAGCGCCGCGTCGAGCCGCGCGCTCGCGGGCACGCGGTGGGCCCCCGCGTCCTCGCCCGCGAGCGGCGACTCGCTGATCCCGGTGAAGCCGGCGACCAGCGCCTCGAGCTTGGCCCGCGCGCTCGTCTCGCGCTCGCCGTCGCGCTGCGCGTCGGTGAGCGGCGCGTCGAACACGACCACGATCCGGCTGTGGGGCCCGAGCGATGTAGCGAGCAGCCGCGGGTCCGTGGGCTCGCGCCCGCCGATCTCGACGCGGGCGTCGCGGGCGTCGAGCCGCAGGCGGATCAGATCGAGCAGGCGCAGGAGCGACGCTTGATGCACGCCGGGATTGTACGCCACGGCCGACGGTGTCGACGCGCACCGGTGCAGGCATCACCGGCGCACCGCCACCCAGACTCGCCCCGCGCACCCCACCCGACGCCGCGCTGAAGTCCGCGGGCCCCGAGGCCGCCCGCGCCGCGCCGGTGCAGCGCCCAGGCGCGCGACGTCAGGCGCCCTTGTCGATCGCGCGCAGCAGGACCTTCTCGACCAGCCGCCCGAGTCGATCGCGCCGGGGACGACCCGCCGCCCTGCGCAGCCCCTCCTCGTGGAGCGGGTGCGCGCGCGCGCGCGCGGGCAGCCGCGGGTAGAGCCCGCGCAGCGCCGCCCGGGAGGCGCCGTAGATCCGCCGCTCGCGCGGGCCGAAGCGCAGCTCGAAGGGCGCGCGCAGCTCCGTCGGCATCAGCCCGGCGGTCATGATCTCGAGCCAGCGAAACAGCCGCCGGCGGACGCCGCGGGGGCGCGCGAACAGGAACCGGCGGATCCGCAGCGCCGGGCGCGAGACCACGAGCTGGTCCGAGCGCCACATCCGCTCGCAGTACGCGGTGAACTCCGCCCATGTCCCTGGAATCATGTCCTGCGGGATCCCGAACAGCGCCGCGAAGCGCCACGACTCGCGGTAGTACCGCTCGAGCTCCGCCGCCGAGAGCGGGCGCAGGAACAGCTCGTGGGCGAGCGCCGCGCTCTCGACCAGCGTCGCGTAGACCCACAGCAGCGCGCCCGCGTCGTTGGCCTCGTACCGCGCGCCGCGCGGCCACGCGCCGCACGGCTCGCCGAGCGTCCCGGTGATCCGCTCGTGGATCGAGCGCACGCGCCGGGCTGAGCGCAGCGCGTGCTCGAGGTCGCCGAACACCATCGCGTGCACGTTGTCGAAGGTCCGCTGGAAGCGGCCGAGCGGATCGACCTGCGTGCGCGAGTGCTCCTCGACCGCGTGGGCGACGAAGGGGTGCGCGAGCTGCAGCAGCGCCGCGCGCCCCCCGGCGAGCAGCACGATCCACTCGCGGTCGATCTGCCACGAGACGCTGCCGGGGCCGAAGGCGCCCGCGCGCGGCTCCCCGGTCTGGGCGGCGACCCACGCGAGCCGGGCCTCGAATTGTGCTCGAGTGACCGTCACGATCCGCCGCTTCGGGGATACCACGAAACCGCGGCATACTCCTCGGGATGCCGAGACGTCGTCCCCTCGAGCGCGACCGGGTTTTTTCGCTTCGTTCGCGCCTCGGCGCGCGCGCGCCGTCTCTCTCCCTCGGCCTCCTCCCCGCGAGTCGGCGCGCGAGCCCCGGGCTCGCCGCGGGCCTCGTCGGCGCGCTGCTGCTCGCGTGCTCCCCGCGCGCCCGCGCCGGAGCGCGCGAGCCGCCCGCGCGCGCGCGCGACGGGGCGCGCCGAGCCGGCGCCCGCGGGCGCGCGCTTCCTCGGCGACCCGCTGCCCGGCGCGGCGCCGCTGCCCGCAGCGGTCGCCGACGCGCTCGAGCGGGCCTGGGCCGACCGGCCCGAGGGCTACACCCCGCGCACGCGTCACGTCACGCCCGAGGGCGCGCCGCGCTTCACCAACCGCCTGCTCCTCGAGACATCTCCGTACCTCCGCCAGCACGCGCACAACCCCGTCAACTGGCACCCCTGGGGCGAGGAGGCGCTGGCGGCCGCGCGCGCGCTCGGGCGCCCGATCTTCCTCAGCGTCGGCTACTCGACCTGTCACTGGTGCCACGTCATGGAGGAGGAGTCCTTCGAAGACGAGGCGATCGCCGCGCGCCTCAACGAGCGCTTCATCGCCATCAAGGTCGACCGCGAGGAGCGGCCCGACATCGACGGCGTGTTCATGCAGGCCGTGCAGCTGATGACGCGCCGCGGCGGCTGGCCGATGACCGTCGTGCTGACGCCGGACGGCGAGCCGTACTTCGGCGCCACCTACATCCCGCCGCGCGCCGGGGCCCGAGGCGCGCGCAAGGGCCTGTACGAGCTGCTCGACGAGCTCGCGACCAGCTACGCCGAGGACCCGGAGCGCGCGCGCCAGCGCGGACAGCAGATCGCCGACGCGCTGCGCCGCGCCAACGCCCCCGCGCCGCCCGGCGACGCGCCGGGGGTCGAGGCGCTCGACGCCTTCCTCGCGCGCCAGCGCGAGCGCTACGACGCCGCGCACGGCGGGTTCGGGCCGGCGCCGAAGTTCCCGCCCTCCGACGCGCTCGGGCTGCTGCTGCGCCTCCACCGGCGCCGCCCGGACCCGCAGGCGCTCGAGATGGTGACCCGGACCCTCGAGGCCATGGCCGCCGGCGGCGTCCACGATCAGCTCGGCGGCGGCTTTCACCGCTACTCGACCGACGCGCGCTGGCTCGTTCCTCACTTCGAGAAGATGCTCTACGACAACGCGCTGCTGGCCGTCGCCTACCTCGAGGGCTACCAGGTCACCGGCCGGCGGGAGTTCGCCGACATCGCCGCGCGCACGCTCGACTACGTCGCGCGCGAGATGACGGCGCCCGGCGGCGGCTTCTACTCCGCGACCGACGCCGACAGCCCGACGCCCGAGGGCGCGCGCGAGGAGGGCTACTTCTTCACCTGGACGCCCGCCGAGCTCGAGGCCGCGCTCGGCCCCGAGCTCGCCGAGCTCGTCGCGACCACCTACGGCGTCAGCCCCAGCGGCAACTTCGAAGGTCGCTCGATCCTCTATCTCCCGCGGCCGCTGGCCGAGACGGCCGCGCGGCTCGAGCTGACCCCCGAGGCGCTCGCCGAGCGGCTCGCGGGGGCCCACGAGACGCTCTACGCGCGCCGCGCCGAGCGGCCGCCGCCGCTGCGCGACGACAAGATCCTGACCGCCTGGAACGGCCTGATGATCGCGGCCTTCGCCCGCGGCGCGGTCGTGCTCGGGCGCGACGACTACCGCGAGCGCGCCGCGCGGGCGGCGAGCTTCCTCGAGGACCATGTGCTCGACGAGGCCGGGAGGCCGCGCCGCAGCTTCAAGGACGGCCGCGCGTCCGGGGCCGCGGTGCTCGACGACCACGCCTTCCTCATCCACGGGCTGCTCGAGCTGCACGAGGCCACCGGCGACGCGCGCTGGCTCCGGCGCGCGCTCGCGCTGCAGCGCCTGCAGGACGAGCGCTTCCGCGACCCCGACGGCGGCGCCTACTTCATGACGGCGCACGACGCCGAGTCCCTGCTCGCGCGCGAGCTGCCCGACCACGACGGCGCCATGCCCTCGGGCAACTCGCTCGCGCTGCACAACCTCCTGCGGCTCGCGCTGCTGACCGGCGACGCGGCCGTCCAGACCCACGCCGACGCGCTGCTCGCCGCCTTCGCGACGCCGCTGCGCGAGCGCGCCGGGGGCCTCGCGGTCATGCTCGCGGGCCTCGAGCGCGCGCTCGACCGCCCGCGCGAGGTCTTCCTGCTCATCCCCGAGGGCGAGGGCGAGGCGCGCGCGCGGCCGCTGCTCGACGTGGCGCGCGGCGCCTACCTGCCCAACCGCGCGCTGCTGGTCCTGCGCGAGGGCCCGCAGCTCGACGAGAACCTGTCTCTCGTGCCAGCGCTCGAGGGCAAGCGCGCGCTGGGCGGCGAGCCGACCGCGTACGTGTGCGAGCGCGGCCGCTGCGAGCTCCCGACCAGCGACCCGGCGGTCCTGCGCCGTCAGCTCGCCGACGCGCCGCCGCTGCCCCCCGCCGCCACAGACGGGTGAGCCCGGGCTTGTATAGGCATACAGCGCGACGCGAGTCCGGCCCGCGCGCCCAACAACATGTCCAATAAGTCATCTGTAAAATTTCCGCGCCCGCGCCCGCCGTCGCCCGCTCGCGCGGGCGCGGCCTGAGCCGGCCGCCGGGTCGCTCGTGCCGGACCCGGGGCCGCGTGCGCCGCGTCCCCGCCCCCGTGATACCGTCGAGCCGCTACCTGGATTGCTCGTGATGGGACTACGCTCGACGGTTCTGCGTCTCGCCGCGCTCGGCTCGCTCTTGCCCCTCGCCAGCTGCTCCGGCGACTCGACCGCGTCGACGAGCGACACCGAGGCGACGGACGGCGAGACGACCGGCGAGGACACGACCGCCGGTCCGCCCGCGACGACCGAGGATCCGACGACGGGCGACCCCGTGACCGGCGACGGCGACGGCGACGGCGACGGCGACGGCGACGGCGACGGTGACGGCGACGGCGACGGCGACGGCGACGGCGACGGCGACGGCGACGGCGAGACGCTGTGCGAGCGCCTCGGGGGCCCGGCGGGGATCCACGCGCTCCACGTCGTCTTCATGGAGCGGGCGCTCAGCGACCAGCGGATCAACGCCTACTTCCTCAACGCCGACGTCAACACCGCGTACCGCACGAGCTGTCTCGACGAGCAGCTGGGAGAGCTCGCCGACTGCCCTGACGCCGCCTACGACTGCGACGACATGCTCACGGCCCACGCCGGCCTCGGCGTCTCCACGCAGGACTTCACCGACCTGCTCGAGGACTACGGCCTGACGCTCGTCGAGCACCAGGAGGGCCCGGCGCCCGCGCTCACGAACGACGACATCGCGCAGATCATGGCGCAGCTCTCGGCGAGCATGGCCGACATCGTCGAGGACCCGAGCGGCGACGCGACGCTGTACCAGCGCGTCGGCCGAAAGCCCGCGCTGCTCGAGCTCGTCGGCGCCCCGGGGGCGCCGGGGAGCTTCGCCGCGCTCGTCGCCGCCGACGCGGCGCTCAGCGGCTTCTTCGGCGCCGCCGACTTCGCGCGCTTCAACACCTGCGTGACGCGACAGCTCGCCGCGATCGACGGGCCGGCGCGCTACGGCCTCGAGGTCGACGCGCCCCCGGGCGTCGAGCCGGGCGTCGGCTTCGGCGCGGAGTGCCGCGACATGTGCACCGCGCACGCCGGCCTGACCAACCCTGACATGAATGACGCGGCGATCACCATCGACGACTGGATGGCGCTGGTCGCCCACCTCGTCGCGGCGGCCGACGGCGCCGGCGTGTCGCCGGACGATCAGCTCGCGCTCGTCAACGCGCTCGGCCCGACCTGCATGGAGCTCGTCGACGACCCCACGCTGTGCCCCGGCTTCAAGCTCGTGCCCGTCGAGCTCGCGGCCGCGCAGCTCAACCTCGCGATCGACGACGGCGTCTACGACGGCACGCTGGCGTCCATGGCCTGCGTCGAGCTCGAGCTCCCGGACGACGACGACGACTTCGACCTGGTCCACCAAGTCCGGCTCCGCCTGCGGCTCGACCACACCTGGGTCGGCGACACGACGGTCAAGCTCATGAGCCCCTCCGGCACGCTCCTGACGATCTGGAGCCGCCCCGGGCTCGACGAGCTGATCGACGACGGGACCGACTGCTGCGGCGCGTCAGCCAACCTCTCCAAGAGCTTCCCCGTCGACGTCCGCGACGCCGCCCCGGACGACGCCGAGCTGCTCGGCGACGGCCTGCCGACCAACGCGACGATCTGCCAGGCCGACGGCGTGTGCGACGTCTTCCCCAACCCGGGCGCGGGCCCGGGGATCAGCCTGGCGGACTTCATCGGGGAGCCGGCCGCGGGCACGTGGACGCTGTGCGTCGGCGACGGGAGCTTCACCGACACCGGCACGCTCGACGCCGTGACGCTCTACGTCGACAAGACGCGCGCGTACTGCCCGTAACGCCGTCCCGTCGCGAGCGGTCGCGTGGCGGCCGCGAACGCGACCGCGCGGCGGCCTCGGTGATACGATCCGAGATCCTTACCCACTGCGGCGCGCGTGCGCGCAAGGAGTCTCCATGGTGCGAACACGACTCGCCTCCCTCTCCCTCGTCATCGGGCTCGCGCTCACCGGCCCGGGATGCGGTGACAGCTCCTCCTCGACCTCGAACACGGAGGGCGCGACCGAGTCCGAGACCGACGGCGAGACGGAGGGGACGTCGACCGGCGACAACACGACCGCGGGCCCCGGTGGGAGCGAGAGCGACAGCAACTCGGGTGACGGCGACGGCGACGGCGACGGCGACGGCGACGGCGACGGCGACGGCGACGGCGACGGCGACGGTGACGGTGACGGCGACGGTGACGGCGACGGCGACGGCGACGGCGACGGCGACGGCGACGGCGACGGCGACGGCGACGGCGACGGCGACGGCGACGGCGACGGCGACGGCGACGGCCTGGCCTGCGAGGCCCTGGGAGACTGCCTGGACGCCTGCGACGGCGACGCGCCGTGCGAGCTGGGGTGCTACGACGACGCGGCCCCGGGCGCGATCTCGGAGCTCGACGCGCTCGTGCAGTGCTTCGACGACAACCAGGTCATGAGCCCCCTCGACATCGCGGAGAATTGCGCCGAGGAGCTCGCCGCCTGCGAGGCCGAGTCGAGCGGCGACGCCTCCTGCCAGGAGCTCTCGATGTGCACCCAGGGGTGCGCGGGCGACGAGGGCTGCGAGGACGACTGCTTTAACGCGGCGACGATGGACGCGCAGACGGCCTACACCGGGCTGGTCTACTGCATCGCCGACACGTGCCCGAACTTCATGCCCAACTGCGTCATGAACAGCATCCAGCCGGGCGGCGCGTGCTTCGAGTTCTTTCAGGCCTGCGAGTGACGCGACGGCTCACGCGCTGGGGACGACCACCTCCAGCAGCGCGGCCGCGGTCGCCCGCTCACGCTCCATGCCGGCGGTCGTGAACAGGCGCACTGCGGCGCGCAGCGCCCCGAGCTCGTGGGCGTTGATCGTGTCGCCGGCGAGTCGGGCGCACCACTGCAAGCTCGTCCGCGACAGCTCGAGCACCGCGTCGGCGTCGCGCAGCGCGGCCTCGCAGGCGAGGTAGGCCTGCCGCGCCTCGCTCCGCCGCCCCCGCGACCAGTGCACGTGGGCCATGACGCGCGCCGCCAGGCCCTCGCCGAAGCGATCGCCGAGCTCGCTGGCCGACGCGCGCGTCTCCTCGGCGGCGCGGGCGGCCGCGTCGAGGTCCCCGATCGCGAGCAGGTACTCGGACTCGGCCGCGAGCATCCAGTCGTGCCCGATCGGCCGCATGTCGAAGCACGCGCTCGCCCGTCGGCAGCGCCCGAACGCGGCCTCGGCCCCCGCGTAGTCGCTCGAGCGCGCGCGCGCCCAGGCCTCGAACAGGTGCCCGAGGTAGACGTACAGCGAGTCGCTCTCGTGCACGCGCGACGTCGCCTCGCTCGCCATCGCCACGGCCTCGGCGTGGCGGCCGGCGAACAGCGCCGTGCCGGAGGAGACGACCAGCACCACGGGCAGCGCCTCGTGGTTGCCGCTCGCGCGGACCGTCTCGATCAGCTCGGTGTAGCGGTCGCGCGCGGCCGAGACGTCGCCGCGGATCGACTCGACGAACGCGAGCCCGGCGATGTTGCCCGCCCACGAGCGGCTCGGCGCCGCGCGCCCGAGGAGGTAGCCGGCGTGGCGGAAGTGCGTCGCCGCCTCGTCGAAGCGACCGAGGAAGAACGAGACGCGCCCGAGCACGCTCAGCGCCAGCCCGGTCAGCGCGGTGTCGCCGAACTCGCGCGCCCGCGGCAGCACCTGCGTGAGGTGCTCGCGCGCGCCCTTGCAGTCCATCCCGAGGTAGGCCGCGACGCCGCGGTGCAGGTGCAGCAGCGCCAGCCGCCGCTCGCCGACGTGCTCGTTGTTCGCGCGCAGCGCCTCGACGTCCTGGACCGCCTCCTCGAGCTGCTCGAGCGACGCGCGCGGCGACACGGAGTGCAGGAGGTTAGCCATCTCGATCGCGACGTCGATGCGCAGGCGGAAGCTCTCGCCGAAGCTCTCGAGGTTCGTCGCGGACTCGTGCGCGCGCCGGAGGTGCACGCGCGCCTCCGTGAACGCCCCGAGCGCCGCGGCGGCGCTCGCCGCCCGCGTGAGGTAGCGATAGGCCCGCGTCCACGCGCCCGCGCGGAAGAAGTGGTCGCCCAGGATGTCGTACAGCTCCGCCTGGCGGTCGCGGAACAGCTCCTCGAGCGCGAGCCCTGTCTTGAGGTGCAGCTCGCGGCGCCGCGGCGCGCTGAGGCTGTCGTACGCGGCCTCCTGCGCGATCGCGTGCTCGAGCACGTAGCCGATCTCCGGATCGTCGGCGTACAGCCGAACGAACTCGGCGACGCCGTGCTCCGAGAGTTCGGGGTCGATCGACTCCTCCGCGCGATAGAAGTGCTTGAGCACGCGCCGGAGCAGCACGCCGCCGAACACCGCGGCCTCCTGCGCCATCGCCCGCGTCCGCGCCGGCAGGCGCTCGAGCCGGGAGTTCACCAGCCCGTGCAGCGTGTCCGGGATCGCCGGCGTCTCCGTTCGCGCGCTCGCGATCCACACGCCGTCGCGCCGCTGCTCGAGCGCGTCGGCGTCGTGGAGCGCGTGCACGATCTCCTTGACGTGAAACGGGTTCCCGGCCGCGCGGTCGTGGATGAAGCGCAGCAGCGGCTCGCTGAGCGCGTCGACGCGTAGCAGCGCGCGGACCAGCGCGCCGCTCTCGTCGCGCGACAGCGGCGCGACCGTGAGCTCGAAGACGGGGCCGCCGCGCCCGTCCTCGACGCGCCGCGGGGGCGTCCGCGAGCTCGTGACGAGCGCCAGCGCGCGCCCCTCGGTCAGCGCGCGGAGCTCGTCCAGCAGCGCCAAGCTCGTCGAGTCCGACCACTGCAGGTCTTCGAACACCACCACCGTCGGCGCCCGAGCGCTCAGCGCCTCGAGCAGCCCCGCGAACGCGTCGCGGACCCGCGCCCGCCGCTGCGACGCCTCGAGGTCCCGCAGCGCCGCCTCTTCGCCGGACCGCAGCGGCAGCGCGAGCAGGTGCGCGAAGATCGTCGCCAGCTCCTCGCGGTCGCCGACCAGCCGGCGCAGCGCCGCGTCGAGCCGCGCGCGCTCGTCGACCGGCAGCTCGTCGCCTCGCAGCGCCATGAATTGCCGCAGCAGATCGAGCAGCGGGCCGTAGGCGATCGCCGCGGTCTGCGAGTAGCAGCGCCCCTCGAGCCACTCCGCGCCGCTCCCGAGCCGCGCGCGCCACTCCGCGAGCAGCCGTGACTTCCCGATCCCGGCCTCGCCGGTGATCGTCACGATCACGCCCGCGCCCGCGCGCAGGCGCTGCTCGACCTCCGCGAGCACGGCGAGCTCGCGCGCGCGCCCGGCGAGCGCGCTCGACTCACCGTCCAGCGCGCGCTTCGAAGTCTCGGACGACCCCAGCAGCTCGAAGGCGGAGGAGTCCCGCGAGCGCCCGCGCGCGCGGATCGACGGCACCTCGTGCAGCAGGAAGCCGTCGCTCGCGAGCCGGCGAGTCGCGGCGCTCACCAAGATCTGCCCGGGTCGCGCGGCCCGCTCGAGCCGCGACGCCGTCGTCATGAGGTCGCCGACCGCGACGCGGACGAAGCGAGCCTCGCCCGCGTCGCGCTCGAGCATCGTCCCGCTGTGGATCCCGACGTGCAGCGTGAGCGCGCGCCCCGTCGCCTCCCACCACGCGCGCGCGAGCGCCTCGACGCGCGCGCGCAGGAGCAGCGCGGCGGTCAACGCCGACGAGGCGCCGTCGTCGCCCTCGCGCGGGCCGAACAGGGCGACGACGCCGTCTCCGGAGTGACGCTCGAGCGCGCCGCCCCGCGCGACGACGGTCGACGTCAGCAGCTCGTCGAGCTCGCCGACGATCTTCGCGGTCTCGTCGCCGTCGAGCCCCTCGCTCAGCGCGACGAAGCCCGCGAGGTCGACGACCATCACGGTCACCAGGCGCGGCGTCCCCCGCCCAGCCGCCAGCGCGCGCGGGACGAAGCCCAGGCGGCGGTCGACCGCCGCGCGCGCGCCCTCGTCTGGGGCTGTGTCGCCGCGCGCGGTCGCCCGCTCGCCGCGCTCTAGCGGCTCACGCGGCACAGCACGCCCCCGCCCCGAACGCGCCCGAACGTCTCCCTATGCCAACTACCTGCTCGATACGACATATCTCAACCATCATATCGAAAATCACCGACGCGCTCGCGTGACCCTCGCCCTCGTCCCGCGCCAGCGCACATTCGCCCCCATGACGCACGCTCAGCGCGGCGCGCCGCGATCGTCGTCCGCGAGCCGCAGCAGCGCGACCGGGACGCCGTCGGTGAACCCCCCGTCGAGCAGCGCGTCGAGCCGCTCGCGCAACTCCTGCACCGTCGCGCGCTCGCGCGGCGTGAGCTCACGAGCGGGGTCGACCGTGAGCACGTGGAGCGCCGCGCCCATCGGCCGCGCTCGAATCGAACATGTCTCTAAGAACATTCTCAGCCGCGCCCGCGCTCGACCGCCGGCGACGAGGCTCGCCCGCGTCGCGTCCGGCACGCTCAGCAGCGCGACGCCGTCGGACTCGGAGAGCGCGCGCAGGGAGGCGCACACGAGCGTGCGACCCCCGTCGATCGCCCGCACGAGCGCGCGCGCCTCAGGGTCGCGCAGCAGCGCCGTCGCCAGCCGCGCGCCGCCCCCCGAGCCCTCGTAATCGTCGCGGGCGCGCGCGCTGAGCCCGGGGGTGAGCAGCGCCAGGCGCTCGGCCTCCGCGAGCGCGCGCGCCATCGCCTCGTGCCGCGCGCCGCGAAGGATCACGCGCAGGTGACCGCCCGCCGCGCGCGCCGTCCGCTCGAGCGCGTCCACGAGATCGTCGTTCAGCCCGCGCGATCCAACCAGAGGCCACGGAGACCCGGAGCGCGCCCGCGGCTCGTCCACGCGCTCGAGCGTCGCCACGAGTCCGTCATCCTCGGAGTCGAGCCGCAGCCGCTCGCGCAGCCACAGCCCTGATCGGCGCGCCTCGACGAGCACGCGCTCGAGCGCCGCGCCGGCCGCGATCCAGCGGGTCCGCGGCGCGATCGCGTCGCCGGGGTCGAGCTCGGCGAGCCGCAGGACGAGCACGCGGTCCCCGTCGATCGACCACGACACACACGACGAGGCCCCCGCGCGCTCGAGCAGCGCGTCCAGAACGCCGCGCGCCGGGCCGGAGACGCCGGGTCGGACCGCGACGATCGGCGCAGAGGCCTCGCGCGGGCCGGGCTCGCGCATGCTCGCCAACGACGCGCGCACGTCGATCCACGCGCGACCGGACGCCGCCGGGTGCCCCAGCGCGACGCTGCGAACCGCGATCGTCGCGGACGCGCCGCCCAGCGCCACGTCGGAGCCGAGCTGCGCGACGCCGCGAACGCTCGCGCCGATCTCGAGCAGCGACGCGGCGGCGCGCGGCGACAGCGTGTCGACCCCGACGATCTTCGCGATCAGCTCGAGCCGCCGCTCGCGCGAGAGCGACGCCAGCGACGACGACGTGTGCCCCTCGAGCAGCCCGTGCAGCAGCGGGCGCGCGGGCTCTTGGTCGAAGCGCTCGATGTCGAGGAGCCCGCGGTCGCTCGTCTCCATGATCACCGGCACGCGGCGCCGCCTGGCCTCCTCCCGCAGCAGCACCTTGACCATCAGGTCGTCGCACTCGTCGACGACGACGTCGAGCGCGCCGCCGGCGTCCAAGAACGACGACACGTTGTCGCGCGTGATCCCGTCGGTGTACAGCACGAGCCGCGCGTACGGGTCCTGCTCGTAGATCTGGCGCGCGCAGAGGATCGCCTTGTTGAGCCCGAGCTCGTGCACGCCGCAGCGGACGCGGTTCGTGTTCGACAGCGACAGCGTGTCGAAGTCGGCCAGACGCAGCTCTCCGAACGCGCCCTCGAGCGCGAGCGTGTTGGCGACCGCGTTCCCGACGCTGAGCCCGACGATCCCGACGCGCAGCGACGCGAGCGCCGTCTGCTCGGCGGGCGTGATCTTGTAGCGGTTGCGGTCGCTGCGGAGCTCGCGGAAGCGCGCCGGCTCGAGCACGTGGACCAGGCGCCCGGACCACGGGTAGTACACCCAGCGACCGCTGCGGCCGCGCCCGCCGGGGGCGGCGAGCGCCTCGAGCTCCGCGCTCAGCTCGGCCCTGGAGAGCTCGCGATCCGGCGCCCGCACGCGCACCAGCTCCTCGAGCTGCGCCTCGTGTCGGTCGAACACCCCCGTGACGCGGTCGCGGGCGACGAGCGCGTCCATGGCCTCGCGCTGCTCCGGATCACCGCGCTCAAACACGCAGGGGTGCCACCGCTCGTCGGGCGCGACCGCCTCGAGCGCGGGCCAATCGTAGAGCCGCGCGGGCGCCCTCAGGATCGGCATGAGGACCCCTCGCCGCGCCCACGTCGCGAAACTCCTGCGTATCGCCTCCCCGCGTGGGGCGACACGCCACCGCGCGGCGTGATCAACACGCGCGCGCAGGGCCGAGGCGCGCCACAGACGCGAGCCGTCGGGCGCCCCCGCCTCGTCGACCTCACGCGACGGGAGCTCGTCACGCCCATGACGCGCGCCAGCGCGGGCTCGGCCCGCGGTATGCTTGGGAGCCTATGGGTACGGAGACGGTGGCAATCATTGATGATGACCCCTCGGTGCGCGCCTTCCTCGAGGCGGCGCTTCGCGAGCAAGACTATCAGGTCATGTCCTTTGCGACCGCCGAGGCCTACCTCGCGTCGCCGCGCGCGCGCGCGCCGAGCTGCCTCATCGTCGACCTGCAGCTGCCGGGGATGGACGGCGAGCAGCTCTTTCGCGCGCTCCGCGACGACGACCGCTCGATCCCCGTGATCTTTATGTCCGGCTACGGCACCGTCTCGATCGCCACGCGGCTGATGAAGGAGGGCGCGGTGTACTTCCTCGAGAAGCCGGTGCGGCTGCAGGAGCTCGAGCGCTTCGTGGGCGAGGCGCTCGCGCTGGCGCGACGCCGCGACGAGCTCGACGAGCTCCGGCGGCGCCTCGACTCGCTCACGCCGCGCGAGCACGAGATCCTCAACCTCGTCATCAAGGGCATGAGCAGCCGGCAGATCGCGACGGCGCTCTCGCGCAGCGAGCCGACGATTCAGCTGCACCGGGCCCACATCATGAAGAAGCTGGACGTGCGCGGCGTCGCCAACCTCGTCCGCCTGGTCACCCGAGCGCAGTCCGCGAGCGTCCCCAACGAGCGCCCTCGCGTCGGCCCCTCGTGACGACCGCTCAGGCGCATCGCACCATCTGCGCGGCGCGGCGAGGGAACTCGATCTGATCGGGCAGCGACCCCGGCCCGGGGCGCCAGCGCACCGCCGCGCGCTCGCGCGCCGCGTGCCGCAGCCGCGAGACCGCGTCGCGGATGTACGGCGCGGCGTTCGGAACGTCGAGCGCGTCGATCCACAGCAGCGACGATCGATAGCTGGGGCTCGGATAGGCGAGACCCTGCAGCCGCGCGTCGACGTCGAAGCCGAAGGGGCACCAGAAGTCGAGGTGATGGTGCGTGAACGCGACCCCGTGCCGCGCGCCGAGCTCGGGCGTGATCGCGATCCCGAGGGACACGAGCATCGCGCTCAGCCCCCGCCCGCGCAGCCGCTCCTCCACCCACAAGCCCGCGTACTCGACGACACCGCCGCGCCGCCGCTCGAGGTGCTCGGACAGCCGCGTCTGGCCCGCGAGCGCGGCCTCGGCCGGCAGCGCGTGGGCGCCACGCCTGTGCACCCGCAGCCCGCCGACGAGCTCGCCGCGCGCGTCCTCGGCGACCACGAGCGTGACGTTTCGCCACAGAAACGACGCCTGCGCGTCGGCAGCGCGCGCGACCCCGAACCGCTGATAACACGCCCGCTGGCGCCGATACGTCGCGCGCGCGAGCTCTGCGTATTCACTCGACTGAACCGCGTAAACACTGACTACCTCCATCGCTATACCTCTTGTCGTCCCTAGTCCGCTTTCTCACGATGCATCGGGCGCCAGGTGTGCACAATATTCATTAGTGTGTAGACCCTCGAGATTTCTAATACATGACTTAAGAGTCATGATTTCAAGAAGAACTACACAGAAGTGTATAGGGGTTTTCGAGCGAGCCGCGCCCGCGAGCCGCGCCCGCGAGCCGCGCCGTGGACAACTACACAGTATTGGATAGGGGTTTTTTTAGCTCGTCGAGGCCGCGAACAGTATAGTCGGGAGCACGAGCTCCGGCGTCAGCCCGAGTCCGTACGCAGGAGCGATCGCAGCGTGGACACCGACGAGCTTGACCAGCCGCGACCGCGTGGGTCCGAGCTCCTCGCGCGCGAGCTCGACGCGGCGCTGCTCGCCGTGATCCGCGACGCGATCGTCGCGATCGACGACGCGCAGCGCGTGCTCTACTGCAACGCCGCGACCGAGCGCATGCTGGGCTGGCGCACCGACGAGCTGCGCGGCGGCCACATCGGCCGGCTCCTCGTCGACCGCGACGCGCTCGCGACGCTCTCGCCCGACGACGACGCGGCCCCAGGCGCCCGTCACGAGCTCCGCCTCCGCCACAAGCGCGGCCACATCGTCCTCGTCGCCTGCGCGGCGTCTCGCCTGCCCCGCGAGGCGGGCCGCGGCGTCGTGCTCAGCCTGCACGACATCACCGAGCGACGCGCGGTCGAGGCCGAGCTGCGCGCGTCCGCGGAGCGCTACCGCTCGGTGATCGCGGCCATGAGCGAGGGCGTCGTCCTGCACGCGCCCGACGGCTCGATCGTGCAGAGCAACGAGAGCGCCGCGCGGCTCCTCGGGCTCACCGAGGCGCAGATGACCGGCCGCGACTCCATGGACCCGCGCTGGCGCGCCGTCCGGTCCGACGGCGCGCCCTACCCCGGCGACCAGCACCCCGCGATGCTCACGCTGCGCACCGGCGAGCCGATCTCCGGCGCGCGGATGGGCGTGCGCCGCCCCGACGACGGGCTCGTGTGGATCTCGATCAACACGCAGCCGGTCGTCATGCCGAGCTTCGGCTCGCGCCACGGCGTGGTCGCGACCTTCACCGACGTGACCGCGCGCGTGCACGCCGAGGAGCGGCTGCGCGCGTCCGAGGAGCGCTACCGCGCGCTCGTGCGCAACGTGCCGGGCGTCGTCTACCGCGGGCGGCTGGTCGGCGAGCGCGTCGAGTCGACCTACATCGACACCAGCATCAGCGAGCTCACCGGCTACCCGATCGCCGAGATCCGGTCCGGGCGCGTCACGCTCGTCGAGGTGCTCCACCCCGACGACCGACGCGTCACGCTGGACCTGATCCGCGCGGTCGTCTCGCGCGACGCGACCTTCTCGATCGACTACCGGATCCTGCGCGCCGACGGCGAGGTCCGCTGGATCCTCGACCAGGGGCACGTGATCCGCGACGACGACGGCCAGCCGCTGTGGGTCGACGGCGTGATGATCGACATCACCGCGCGCAAGGTCGCCGAGCGCGAGCTCGCCGAGAGCTCGCGCCGGCTGCAGCTCGCCGCGCGCGCCGCCGGCGTCGCCATCTGGCACCTCAACGCGACCGCGGACGCGCTCCACTGGGACGAGCTCATGGGTCGGATCTACGGGCTCGCGCCGGACGAGTTCCCGCGCACGCGCGCGGCCTGGCTCGCGCGTCTTCACCCGGACGACCGCCCGCCGCCCGGCAGCGAGGAGCGCGACGCGCTGTTCATCGCCGCCGGCCAGGAGACGTTCCGCGTCGTCCGTCCGGACGGCGCGGTCCGACACGTGCACTCCGCGTGCACGACCGCGCGCGACGACGACGGCACGCTCCGCGTGTTCGGCACCCACCGCGACATCACGGACGAGATCGAGGCGGCGGTCGAGCGCGAGCGGCTGCACCGTGAGCTCATGGACTCGCAGCGGCTGGAGGCGCTCGGCGTGCTCGCCGGCGGCGTCGCGCACGACGTAAACAACGCGCTGACGACGATCGTCGGCTTCGCCGAGCTCGCGCGGCGGGGCGCCAGGGACGACTCCCAGCTCGCGCGCTACCTCGACCACGTGCTCGAGGCCGGCTGGCGGACCCAGCGGCTCGCGCAGCAGGTCCTCACCTTCAGCCGCCGGGCCCCCCCGCGCTTCGCCGCGCTCGACCTTCGCCAGCTGACCCTCGAGACGCTGACGGAGCTCCGCGCGTCGATGCCCCCGCAGGTCGAGCTGACGTGGTCGCTCGGCGAGGCGCCCGCGCCCATCGAGGGCAACGAGTCGCTGCTGCGGCACGCGCTCGTCAACCTGTGCACCAACGCGCACCAAGCGATCTCCGGCCCCGGCGAGGTCCACGTCGCGCTGCGGGTGACCGAGGACGACGGCTGCAGCTGCGGGGCCGTCACGCTGCTCGTGCGCGACACCGGGCACGGGATCGCGCCCGAGCTGCGCGCCCGCGTCTTCGACCCGTTCTTCACCACGAGGCGCGCCGAGGAGAACACGGGGCTCGGGCTCGCCGTCGTCCGGGGGATCGTTCGTCGTCACGGCGGGCGCGTCAGCGTCACCGAGAGCGACGCCGACGGGACCGAGCTCCAGGTGACCTTTCAGCGCGCCGAGCCCGACGACCTCGTCTCGACCTCGCCGCCGCCGCGTGACGACGTCGAGCGCGGCGCGGTGCTGTTCGTCGACGACGAGGCGCAGATCGTCTCGCTCGCGCGCGAGCTGCTGCGCGAGGACGGCTTCAACGTCACGGGCGCCTACACGCCCGAGGACGCGCTCGCCCGGCTGCACGCGCCCGGCGCCCGCTTCGACGTCGCGGTGGTCGACTTCAACATGCCCGGCCAAAACGGCCTCGAGGTCGCCCGCCGCGTCCAGGAGCTGCGCCCGGGGCTGCCGATCATCCTCGTCTCCGGGCGGCTCGACGAGGCGCTGCGCGAGCGCGCCGGGCGGCTGGGGATCCGCGTGACCTTGTCCAAGCCGTTTCGCCGGGACGCGCTGCTCGACGCGCTCCGGCGCGCGCGCGTGACCGGAGCGCCAGCCTCGGTGACACGCGCCAAGGGTCACGTTTGAGAACGACGCGTCATCGCGGCCGCGGCGGCCGCGAGTCGCAGCCGACGCACGGCTCCATGCCGGGCGACGCGGTCGCGACCGGGTGACGCGCGCGGCCGCGCGGGATCGTCACGGCGCCCACGCGCCAGCGCCCGCCCGCCCGCGTGTGCAGCAGCGCGAGCACGTCGCCGGCCGACACGCGCAGCTCGGCGAAGCCGGCGCGCTCGCTGATCAGGTCGGGGATCAACGCCTGTCCCTTGTACCAGCTAAGCCCGCGCGCGCCGGCCCCCGCGCGCCCGTCCGGACGCGAGCTCGCGCCGGCGACGACCTGGAACACCGGGTAGTCGAGCCAGTAGCGGCTCGAGCGCTTGACCCCGTCGGAGATGTCGGCGGTGACCTGGAGGTTGCGGTCGTGCCCCGAGATCACGCCCGCGAACACGCCGTCGTCGAGCAGCCGCTGCAGCGCTGGCTCGGTGTACATGAACGCGGAGTCAGGATAGAGTCCGCCCTGCCCGTGGGGCCCGGCGGTCTCGATCGGGTGGTGCGTGACCAGCAGCCGCAGCGGCGCGGACGCGCGCTCGGCCGCGGACGCGCGCACCGCCTCGAGCAGCGCGCGCTGCTGGGCCAGGCTCTCGGCGTCGCGGTCCTCGCTGCGCTCGCCGAAGGGCGGGTCGTTCCACGGCGAGGTGTCGAGCAGCACCAGCTCGACCAGCGCCGCCTCGCCGCCCGGCTCGAGCGCGCAGGTGATCGCCGGCCCGGCGTCGCAGCGCGAGGCGACCCGGGCCTCGCCGCCCGGGAACACGCGGACGACGTAGTTGTACGTCGGCATGACCCAGGGGTGCGGGCCGTCGTCGCCGGGCTCCTGGAACGCGAGCTGCGGCGCGCCGCACTCCCAGTCGCGCCGCCCGAGCACCGCGAAGCTGGCGAAGCCCGCCCACCGGTGCGCGCGCACGACCTTGGCCAGCGCCGCCGCCTCCGGTCGACTCCAGGCGTCCTGCGTCGAGATGCACACGGCCCGAGCTCGCGTGTCGCCGGCGGGCACCGGCGCGAGCGCGTGCTCGCCGAAGTTATTGCCGAGCCAGAGCACCACCGGGATCACGCGCCGGGCGCCCTCGACCTCGGCCCGCGCCTGCTCGAGCGTGCGCGCGAGCGCCTCGGTCACCTGACGCTGGGCCGCCGTGCTCGCGCCGGCGTCTCCGAACGCGATCAGCTGGACCACCGGCGCGTCGGCCGGAACGTCAGCCGAGTCGGCCGCGCCGAGCTCCGCGCCCCGCTCGCCTGGCGAGCGCGCGGCCGCGCCGCGCTCCGAGCCTTCGTCCAGGACGCCCGCACGCGCGGCGGCACGAAACGTCGCGTCGAGCTCGAACGCCCCCCAGCCCTCTCCCTGGACGCTCGCGCACGCGCAGAGCAGCACGGCGGCGACCAGCGAGCGCGCCGCCGTGCCCCATCGCGCCTGTGGGCTGAGGACCATCCCGGAGCGCAGTGTATCAGCTCGCCGCCTTCGGGACGCGCCCGACGACGCGCGCTCGGGACCCCGCCGCTCCCGTGGTCGACCGCGCCTGAGCCCGCTGCGCGCGCGTCGCCCGAGGAGCTTTCACACGGGCGAAAGCGGGCCATGTCACGCCGCGCCGCGGGCCAGCGGCTTGCGCAGCAGGAAGCGCTTGCGCAAAGCTACCGCCATGTCAGCTCCTGCGCTTCTGCTGTCGATGACCGTGAACGGCGAGGCCGTCACGGTCGCGACGCCGCCGCACTACACGCTGCTCGAGGTGCTTCGCTACAAGCTCGACCTGATCGGCAGCAAGCAGGGCTGTGACAAGGGCGACTGCGGCGCCTGCACCGTGCAGCTCGACGGCACCCCGGTGCTCGCGTGCCTGACGCTGGCGGCCGTGGCCCAGGGGCGTGCGGTGACGACCGTCGAGGGCCTCGGGCTCGCGGCCGGCGGCGTGCACCCCCTGCAGGACGCGTTCGACCGCCACGACGCCGCGCAGTGCGGCTTCTGTACGCCGGGGATCCTGATGAGCGCCGAGGCGCTCGTGCGCGACCGCCCGCCGGGCGCGGGGCCGGTCTCGCGCGACGAGGTCCGCGAGGCGCTCGCGGGCAACCTGTGCCGCTGCACCGGCTACACCAAGATCATCGACGCCGTCGTCGACGCCAGCGCGCGCATGCAGGCGACCGCCGCCGGGGGACGCGAGTAGGGAAGGACAGACCCGATGGCCAACGACCCCGACCCCACGACCCCGGCGCGCGCGGACGCGGACGCGGACCACAGCCAGCCGCGCGAGCACTGGCAGCTCGGCAAGTCCCACCGCAAGGTCGACGCGCTCGAGCGCATGCGCGGCGTGACGCGCTACACCGACGACCTCAAGCTGCCGGGCATGCTGCACGCCAAGATCCTGCGCAGCCCCCACGCGCACGCGCGCATCGTCGCCATCGACACCCGCGCGGCCGAGGCGATGCCCGGCGTGCACGCGGTCGTCACCGGTCAGGATTTTAAGATCCCCTACGGCATCATCCCCTGGACGCCCGACGAGAACGCGCTCGCGGTCGACAAGGTCTGCCACGTCGGCGACGGCGTCGCCGGGGTCGCGGCGGTCGACGAGGACACCGCGCTCGCGGCCCTGCGCGCGATCAAGGTCGAGTACGAGCTCCTCAAGCCGTTCTACGACCCCGAGGAGGCGCTCGCGAACACCGACAAGCGCCTCACGATCAACCCCTACTCGCGCAAGGGCAACCTCTCGAAGAAGGTCGTGCTCGAGTTCGGCGAGGTCGAGCGCGAGCTGAGCGAGTCGGCGCTGGTGGTCGAGGGCGAGTACTTCTTCGAGGGCACCACGCACGGCGCGATCGAGCCGCACTGCGCCGTCGCGCACCTCGAGGGCGAGCTCGACCAGGGCGGCGTGCTCACCGTCTGGTCGGCCACGCAGGTCTCGCACTACCTGCACCGCGAGCTGAGCAAGGTGCTCGAGCTGCCCGCGCAGCGCATCCGCGTGATCCAGCCGCCGCTCGGCGGCGCGTTCGGGGGCAAGAGCGAGCCCTTCGACCTCGAGTTCGTCGTCGCCAAGCTGGCGATCAAGACAGGTCGCCCGGTCAAGCTGCTCTACACCCGCGAGGAGGTGTTCTACAGCCACCGCGGGCGCCACCCCATGAAGATGAAGTACCGCACGGGCTTCACGAAGGACGGGGTGATCACCGCGGTCGACGCCAAGACCATCCTCGACGGCGGCGCCTACTCGAGCTTCGGCCTCGTCACCACCTACTACTCGGGCCAGCTGCTGTGCTCGCCCTACGACTTCAAGGCCTACCGCTTCGACAGCCGGCGCGCCTACACCAACAAGCCCGCGTGCGGGCCCAAGCGCGGGCACGGCTCGGTCCAGCCGCGCTTCTCCATCGAGATCCAGCTCGACAAGGCCGCCGCCCAGCTCGGCCTCGACCCCATCGAGCTGCGCCGGCGCAACGACATGGGGATGAACTCGCAGACCGTCAACGAGTTCAAGATCGGCTCCAACGGCTTCCTCGAGTGCCTGGCCGCGGTCGAGCGCTCCTCCGACTGGAAGCGCAAGCGCCGAGAGCTGCCCTACGGGCGCGGCATCGGGATCGCCGGCTCGACCTACATCTCCGGCACCAACTACCCGATCTACCCCAACGAGATGCCGCAGGCCGCCGTGCAGGTCTGCCTCGATCGCTCCGGGCGCGCGCGCGTGTTCTCCGGCGCCAACGACATCGGCCAGGGCTCCAACACCATGCTCGCGGTCATCGTCAGCGAGGAGCTCGGCATCCCGCTGCACGACATCCGCGTGCTCTCGGCCGACACCGACCTGTGCCCCGTCGACCTCGGCGCCTACAGCTCGCGCATCACGCTGATGGTCGGCAACGCGTGCCTCGAGGCCGCGCGCAAGCTCCGGCGCCTGGTCTGCGAGAGCGTCGGCAAGCGCTGGGACATCCCGCGCCGGCGCGTCGCGCTGATCGCCGAGCGCGCCATGGACCTGGAGAACCCCGAGCGCAGCGTGCCCTTGGTCAAGGCGCTGCACTGGGCCGAGGAAGACCACGGCCTGCTCGGCGTCGTCGGCAGCTACAACACGCCCAAGGACCGTCACGGCGAGTACCGCGGCGGGACCATCGGCGCCTCGCCGGCCTACAGCTTCACCTCCCACGTCGCCGAGGTCGAGGTCGACCCCGAGACCGGGCTCGTCGAGGTCAAGACCATCTGGTGCGCCCACGACTGCGGCAAGGCGCTCAGCCGCAAGATCGTCGAGGGCCAGATCGAGGGCTCCTGCTACATGGGCTTCGGCGAGGCGCTGATGGAGCAGCACGTCGTCGACCCCGACCACAACGGCGTGCACGCCGGCCCGAGCCTGCTCGACTACCGCATGCCGACCTTCCTCGACACGCCGGACCTCGAGGCGCTGATCGTCGAGGCCCCCGACCCCAACGGCCCCTACGGCGCCAAGGAGGCCGGCGAGGGCCCGCTGCACTCCTCGATCCCCGCCATCGCCAACGCGATCTACGACGCCGTGGGTGTCCGTATCGACAGGTTACCCTTCGCGCCCCCGCGCGTGCTCGAGGCCCTCATCGCGCGGCGCGCCCAGGAGGACGCGGGCGCGCTCGAGCCCCACAAGCGAGACCGACGCCCCGAAGCGGCGCGCGTCGGCAGGAAGACGGCCTAGCCGCGAGGAGCGAGGAGCGACGAGCATGCTGCGCCTACCGCAATTCGACGTGGTGTCGCCCGAGACCGTCCCCGAGGTCGTCGAGGCGCTCGGCAAGACGCCCGGCGCCCGGCTCATCGCCGGCGGCACCGACATCCTGCCCAACCTCAAGCACTGGCTCGACCAGCCGCCGGTGCTCGTCAGCCTCGCCCGCGTCACCGCGCTGCGCGGCGTCCGGCGCGACGACGCGCGCGGCGTCCTGCGGATCGGCGCCGGCGTCACGCTCAGCGAGCTGTCCCGAGAGCCCTCTGTGCGCGCGCTGTTCCCGAGCCTCGCGCAGTCCGCCGGCGCCGTCGCCAGCCCGATCATCCGCAACATGGCGACGCTCGGCGGCAACGTGAACCTCGACACGCGCTGCCGCTACGTCAACCAAACCGAGTTCTGGCGCGGCGCGATCGGGGGCGGCTGCATCAAGAGCGAGGGCGACGTCTGTCACGTCGTGCCCAAGGGTCGCAACTGCGTGGCCGCGATGAGCAGCGACAACGTGCCGGTGCTCATCAGCCTCGACGCGACGATCGTGCTCGTCGGCCCCGAGGGCGAGCGCGAGCTGCCGCTCGGGAGCTTCTTCCACGCCGACGGCACCGCGCACACCCGCGCCCAGCCCGGCGAGCTCACCACCGAGCTGCGGCTGCCGCTGCCGACCACGGCTCGCCGCGCGCGCTACGTGAAGTGGTGCGTGCGCCGCAGCATCGACTTCCCGCTCGTCAGCGTCGCGCTGCGCTTCGACCTCGACGCCGCGCCCGGCTCGCCCGAGGACAGCCCCGACGCGCCGATCACCGCGGCCCACGTCGTCGTCGGCGTGCTCGGCTCCAAGCCGCGCGCGCTGAGCAAGCTCGGCGCCGTGGTCGGCCTGCGGCTGCGCGACCCCGCGGTCGCGCGCGCGGTCAGCGAGGCCGCGCACGCGCAGTGCCGCCCGCTCGCCAACGTGCCCTACGAGGTCCACTACCGGCGCCAGATGATCAAGGTGCACACGCGCCGCGGCGTCGAGGCGCTGGCCGACGGCGACTGAGATGTCGCCTGGCCCACGGGACCTGCACCAATCGACACGCAGGCCGCGCGCCGATCCGCTGGCCGACGGCGACTGAGGCATCGCCTGGCCCACGGGACCTGTACCAATTGACACGCAGGCCGCGCGCCGATCCGCCGGCGCGCCGAGCGACCGCGCACCGCACACCCTGCGCCGGCGCGCAGCGCTCGCGCGCTCGCAGGCGTCGCGCCCGTGGCAGACTCTCTCGGTGCGCCGCGCCGTCGTCTCGCCGCTGCTCGCCGGCTCGCTGCTCGCGACGCCGCTGCTCGCGACGGCCTGCGGAGAGACCACGCCCCGCTGCGCGCGACACGGCGCGCTCTGTGAGCCCGCCACGCGCTACGCGCTGGCCCCGGAGGCCCGCGCGCTCGCGGCCGCCGACCTCGACGGCGACGGCGCGCTCGAGCTCATCACCGTCAGCGGGCACGACGGCGTCGTCTCGGCGCGCTGGGGCGACTCTGATCGACGCAGCGACTGGTACCCCCGCGGCGAGCTCGGCGACCTCGAGACGGTCAAGCTCGCGCTCGCCGGCGCGGCGCCGCTCGTGATCGTCACCCTCCCCGACTCCGACGAGCTCGTCACCCTGCGCGCCACCCCGACCCGTCGCCTCGTCGAGCTCGCGCGCCGCGTCGTCGGCTCGCAGCCGCGCGCGCTCGCGGTGCTCGAGCGCGACGGCGACGCGGCCGAGCTCGTGACGCTCAACGGCGGCGACGCCAGCCTCGCGCTCGTGCGCGTGCTCGCCGACGGCTCCCTCGGCGAGCCGAGGACCGTCGCGCTGGAGCGGTCCGGCCACGCGCTCGCGACCGGCGACCTCGACGGCGACGGTCACGGCGACGTCGCCGTCGCCCACTTCGACGACGCGCGCGTCAGCGCGCTGTTCGGCGACGGCGCGGGCGGCCTCTCGCCGGCGCGCAGCTGGCCCGCGCCCGCGGGCGTCGAGGCCCTCGAGATCGTCGAGCTGACCGGCGACGCCTACCCCGAGCTCGCGCTCCAGAGCCCGCTCGAGCACACGATCGCGATCCTGCGCGGCGCGCCGGGTCGCGCGCTCGAGCCCGCGCCCGCGCTGCCCATCGGCGACGCCGTCATGGGCCTCGGGCTCGCCGCCGTCGACCTCGACGACGAGCGCCCCGGCCACGACGCGCTGCTCGCCCTCCTCGACGGGCGCCTGCGCATCTTCACCGACGCGTCGCCGCTGCGCGAGCCGCTCTGGCACGAACTCTACGTGGACTTCACCCGCCTGCGCGCGCGCGACGTCGACGGCGACGGCCTGCGCGACGCGCTGCTCCTCGGCGACGAGCTCTTGGTGCAGCGCGCCGACGGCCTCGACCTCGCGCTCACCGAGGTGTGGCGCGCCGGCGACGACGACGCGCTCACCCACGTCGCCGCCGGTGACCTCGACGGCGACGGTCTGCTCGACGTCGTCGCGGCCCGGCCCGATCCGCCCGCGCTGCTGGTCTGGCGCGGGCGGGGCGACGGCGGCCTCGAGCTCGAGCCCCGCGCGCTCGCGCTCGACGAGCCGCCCCGCGCGCTGACCGTCGGCGACGTCACCGGGGACGGGCGCGCCGACGCGCTGCTCTCGACCTGGTCCGACGAGCAGGATCCCGCTCGCCCCGCGCGCGTCCAGCTCGCGCGCGCGACCGGCGAGCTCGAGCTCGTCCTGCACGACCCGATCGACGCGCCGCTGCGCCCGGGCGCGCTCGTCACCGCGGATCTCGACGGGGACGGGCGCGCCGAGCTCCTCATCGGCTTCGGCCCCGGCGAGCCCGACCCGGCCCACGACGCCGGCCTCGCGCTGCTGCGGTTCTCGCCCGCCGGCGAGCTCGTAGACGCCGCGCGCCACTTCGACGACCGCGCCTTCCACGACCTCACCGTCCGCGCGCTCGACGACGACGGCCGCGACGACCTCGTGGCGCTGACCCAGGCGCTCGCGGGGCTGGAGGACGAGCCTGCGCTGCCGACCGCCGCGCAGGCGCTGCTCGGCGCGCCGGGCCCGTCGCTGACCCTGGGCCCCGCGCTGAGCTCGGCCGCGCTCGACGGGCAGCTCACGATCGGGCTGCACGCCGTCGACGACCTCGATCACGACGGCGCGCTCGACGTCGTCGCGTGCGTCGATCAGCTCGGCGCCCCGGCGCTCGTCGCCTTCCTCGGCGGCCTCGAGGGCGCGCCCGTCGACGCGATCAACCTGACCCAAGAACCACCTATTTCTCACTGCGAGAAGCCGCACCTGCGCGACCTC
Organism: Myxococcales bacterium; assembly: GCA_020633295.1. Taxonomy (GTDB): domain Bacteria; phylum Myxococcota_A; class Polyangia; order Nannocystales; family Nannocystaceae; genus JACKDW01. Next base: position 293,400 of record JACKDW010000005.1, read on the forward strand.
GACGGCGACGGCGCGCTCGACATCCTCAGCTACGCGCCGCAGCGCCGCGAGCTCTCGATCCTGCGAGGCGACGGCGCCGGCTTCGCGCCGCGCGTCGAGCTCGCGGCGCCCGACTCCGTCGCGTTCGCGCTCGCGGACCTCGACGGCGACGGCCACGACGAGCTGCTCGAGGTCGGCGACGCCGGGCTCCGCGTGCGTCGGGTCCGCGACAGCCCGCAGCTCACCACGATCCGCAGCGCCGCGCTCGCGGCCCCCAACGCGCGCCCCCTGCTGCGCGCGGGGGACATCGACGGCGACGGCGCGACCGACCTCCTCGTCGCCAACTGGCGCGACGCGGAACGGGCCAGCTCGCGCGAAGATCCCGAGTTTGACTACAGCTCGCTGTGGTGGCTGCGGGGCGACGGCGACGGCGGCTTCACCTCCGCCGAGTACGCGCGCGCGCCCGACCGCACCGGCGCCGCGCTCGCGGACCTCGACGGCGACGGCGCGGCCGAGCTGATCGTCTCCGTCCCCCACGAGCTCGCGGTCCTCGGCTGGCGCGACGAGCCGGGGGCGTTCGTCGAGCTGCACGCCGCCGCCAGCGGCTCGCTCGAGGCGCTGCGCGTCGTCGACCTCGATCGCGACGGGCGCCTGGACGTGCTCGGGCGCGACAAGCGGGCGCTCGTGGTCCTCCACGGCGCCGGCGATCTTGAATTCGAGCCCGCGATCGAGACCGCGGCGATCGAGGCGACGGGCGCCGAGGTGCTCGGGCTCGTCGTCGCCGACCTCGATCAGGACGGCGCGCTCGAGGTGCTCACCTGGGTCTACGGACAGCCTGGCCTCCAGCGCCTGCGCCCGCGGCCGGATCGGCGCTGGAGCGCGCCCGAGGAGCTCCCGACCCCGGGCCCCGTCTTCGGCCTCGACGTCGGCGACCTCGACCAGGACGGCGTCCTCGAGCTCGCGCTCAAGGTCCTCGAGGACGACGTCTACTGGTGGACCCAGCTCGAGCTCGACGAGGACGGCGAGCTGCGCGGGCCCTTCGTGCTGCGGCCGGCCAACTCGGGTTGGCGCAGCCGCCTCGTCGACTGGGACGCCGACGGCCGGCTCGACCTCCTCGACCACGGCGACGAGTTCACGATCCTGCTGCTCGGCGCCGACCAGCGCGGCGACCGCCTGCCCAACTACACCCCCGCGCGGCTGCCCGGCGCCGGCGCGCTCGAGCTCGTCGACCTCGACCACGACGGCGCGCGCGACCTGGCGCTGCTCAACACGAGCGGCGCGCTCGCGGTCTACTTGGGAGGCGCGCCGTGACCCGCCGCCGCGCGCGCGCGCTGCTGATGGCGCTGGCGCCCGCGCTGTGCCTCGTCGCCTGCGACGACGGCGAGCTGCCGCCAGTCACCTGGCACGGAGAACATGTTGAGTTCGGCGCCGCGCCGACGCTGACCCCCTGCGCCGGCACCGTCGACCACCTCGACCGCTTCGCCGCCTTCGTCAAGCGCGAGCTCGGCGACGCCGAGCTCGACGCGCCGCCCGTGCCGCTGCTGTGGGTCCACGACGACGTCCTCGACGCGCGCTGCCCCGAGCTCTCCGGCGGCTGCTTCGACGGCGACGTCGCGCTCGCGTCCTCGCGCGCCTTCGAACACGAGCTCGTGCACGCGCTGCTGCACCAGCCCTACGGCGACACCTACCCGCTGCTCGCCGAGGGCGCGGCCGAGCTGCTCGACGACGACTTCGCGCTCGCGGCCCGCGACACCCCGCGCCTCGACCCCCGGACCATGCTCGACGGCGAGCTCCCCAACTACACGACCGCGGGGGACCTCGCCGCCCACCTCCTCTCGCGGTACGGCCCCGAGCGCCTGATCGCGCTGTACGACGCGCTCTCCTACCGCGACAGCGAGCGCCGCGTCCGGCGGCGCTTCGCCGAGATCTACGGCCGCTCGCTCGACGAGGTCGCCGAGGAGTTCCTCGCCGGCCCCCGCTGCGAGGACGCGGTCCACCCTGTGCGCTCGTTCCTGTGCGACTCGCCGCGCGTCGCGTGGGAAGGCGCGCGGTGGAGCTACACCCGCGTCCCCGCCTGCGACGAGCCCGACGTGCGCGGCGACGCCGACGGCGCGCGCGCCACGAGCGTCACGCTCGACATCCCGTCCCCTGGCGAGCACCGCGTACGCTGGGTCATCGACGAGCGCGCGAGCGCGGTGCTCGTGAGCTGCTCGGGCTGCCCCTGGGTCCCGCGCTACACGCTCACGGGCGCCAGCGAGCTCGTGCTCGAGCTGGACGAAGGGCCCTACGCGCTCTGGCTGCAGGTCGAGGACCCGCTGCTGCGTCGCGTCGGCGTCTCGATCGAGCCCGAACGCTGACGCGCCCGGCCGTCGCTCACCCGCGCGCCGCGTAGGCCACGTCCGTGCGCAGCACGAACTTCGCCCCGCGCGTGACCTCGCAGGCCTGGTGCAGCACGCGATGCTGGAACACCAGCGCCATGCCGCGCGCCGGCGCGACGCGGACGTCGAGCTCGGGGAAGTCGGTCTCGCCGCCTTCGAAGTCGTCGTTGAGATAGACGACCAGCGTCACGCGGGTCACCGCGCCCTCCGGCAGCGCGACCTCGGTGTCCCAGTGCGCCGTGTGCTTCTCCGCCGGCCCGTACCGGTAGACCCGCAGCCGCGGGTTGGCGTGGGTCAGCGCGCCGCCGTGGAAGCGCGCCGGGAACGACCGCCCGTCCTCGGCCATGCGCGCCCGCACCCGCGCGAGCAGCCCGTCCGCCTCGGCCGCGTCGTCCCACATGATCCGCGTGTTGTTGCGGATCTCCGGGTCGAGCCCCACCCCGTCCGTGCGGATCACCGGCGCGAGCTCGGGCTGCGCTCGCTGATACCGCGCGATGTACCCCGCGCACTCCTCCGGCGTCAGCACGCCCTGCACCGTCCACCACAGCGGCGCCGTCAGCTCGAGATGCCCGACGTACATGTCCCCATGGTACCGGAGCCCCGCGCGGTGGCGCTTGCCGACCTCCCCCGCGCTCGCTACCGTCCGGCGCACCATGACGGAGAACCCCGACGACGGCATGGACGCCGCGTTCTGGAACGAATCCTATCAACATGACCCTGCGGGCACGATCGTCCCCGATCGCGTGCTCGCGCGCGCGCTCGCCGAGGCCGGTCTACCCCCCGGGCGCGCGCTCGACCTCGGCTGCGGCGCCGGCGAGCTCGCGCTCGCGCTCGCGCGCGCCGGCTGGACGGTCCTCGGCGTCGACTGGGCCGAGGAGGCGGTGCGCCTGGCGAACGCCGCCGCCGCGCAGGGCGAGCTCGCGGCGCGCTTCGTCGTCGGCGACACGACGACCTGGCGAAGCGCCGACCTCTTCGACCTGGTCGTGAGCACCTACGCGCTGCCGGGCGGCGCGGCCAGCCGCGCCGTGCTCGCGACCGCGACCGCGGCGCTGCGCCCGGGCGGGACGCTGATGATCGTCGAGTGGGACCGCGCGATGGCTCGCCACTGGCGCTGCTTCCAGCCCGAGGAGCTCGTCACGACGTCGCAGCTGCTCGAGTGGCTGCCCGGGCTCGAGCCGGTGCGCGCCGAAATCCTGACGATCTCGGACATGTTCCAAGATCCCGCCGACCCCCGCCGCACGCCGACCGGCGACGTCCAGGTCGCGTTCGTCCAGGCCCGCCGCCCCGACGCGCCCTGATGACGGGCGCTCGCGACCCGACGCGCCGCGCTCACGGGCAGCGCGGATCGCCCTCCTGCAGCGTCATGATCAGCTCGTCCGTCAGCGGCAGCGGATCGCAGCCGTGGTCCTTCTCGCAGATGAAGTCCCACTGCGGCGCGGCCTTGCTGTGGCAGTCCTGGCAGTTCCCGCCGAAGCCGTTGACCACGTCGGCGAAGCCGCGGTTCGCGATCGCCGTGCCCTGGTCCGAGACCTCGAGGAAGAAGTACTCCCAGTCGCTCGACACCGGGCTCGTGCCCGCGCCGCGCTTGACCATGGCCTCGGTCGGGACCAGCTGGATCACCGTGCCGACCGGGTACTCGCCGCCGTCGGGCGAGCTGGCGACGGCCAGCGCCTCGTCGAGGTGACCCAGCAGGTTCGTGATCCGCAGGTTGCGGACCTTGTCCCAGTCGAGGATGCAGCCGAAGTCCTCCGGCGTCATCACCAGGTCCTCGAAGCCGCCGGTCGTCTCCCCCGTCTCGCCCGTCGCCTCCGTCATCGCGCCCGTCATCGACGTGGTCTCGCCCGCCGTCGCGTCCGTCTCACCCTCGGTGGTCACGCCCGCCGTCGGGTCCGGGGCCGCGGCCTGTCCCGAGACGCCGGTCGTCGCCGTCGCCGCGCCCTCGCTCGTCTCCGACTCGCTCGCGGTGGTCGCGGTCGTCTCGCCCCCGCTGTCGCCGCACGCGGCGAGCGCGAGCGCGAGGAGCCAGGGCAGGGACGCGGGGCGATGGGGAAGGACGCGCGGATTCACGCCTCCACCATACCCGCAGGGCCGCGCGCGCGCAGCCCGTGTTGCGAGTCGCCCGGACACGCCGCGTCTGGACCGGCGCGGTGAGCTCCGAGCGCAGCTCGGCGCGCCGCGCCCTGTGCCCGAGACGAGGAAGTCGTCCAACACCCGTCGCCGACGGCGGCGGCTATCGCCGGCCGGGCGCCCCCGCCGGGGCCGCCACGCCCGCGGTCGCCCACCACGCCTCCAGCGCCTCGCGCGTGCGCTCGTAGCCAGCCTGCGCGATCGCGCGAACGCGGATGTGCTGCATCAGCCCGAACTCCTTGAGGTCCGGGCTGAGGTAGAGCGACGCGAGCGGCTTGACCTCGCGCAGGTGCGCGACGTGGTGGAGCAACGCCGAGCGCAGCAGCAGCTCGATCATGTTGGGCATGCTCGAGTGGTCGCCGCGACCGAGGAGCCTGTCCTTGACCACGCTCCACCCGCTCAGCCCGGCGCTCGCGTGGAGGTTGTGTTCGAACTCGACGCTCGGCGTCACGTCGAGCGCGATCACGGGCCCGCCTCGCACGAGGCGGCGGAGCTCGGCGATCGGCACGTTGTTGAGGAACGCGCCGTCCACGTGGAGGTCGCCGTCGATCACCACCGGGGGGAACACGCCCGGCATCGAATTGCTCGCCATGAGCGCCTCGCGGAGGTCACCGCGCGCGCTCACGCGCTGGCGGGCGCGGGTCATGTTGGTCGACACGAACAGCGCCGGGATCCAGAGGTCCTCGATCTGCCGCGCGCCGAACAGCTCGTGCAGGATCGCGTTCAGGCCGCGCGCCGACGAGAGCGAGACGACCGGCGGGTTGAGCTCGATCATGCGGAGCATCGACCTCGGCGCCCGCATCATGTCGATCATCGTGTCCGGCGCCAGGCCGGCGGCGTGCCCGGCGGCGACGAGCGCGCCCGAGCTGACGCCGCCGATCGCGTCGATCGGGATCCCGAGCTCGTGCATCGCCCGAATGACGCCGAAGCCCGCGAGCCCCCGCGCCGCGCCCCCGCTCAGCACGAGCCCGACCGCCGCGCCCGCGAGGAAGCGGGCGAGCCGCGCGTGGTCAGCCCGCCGCGCGACCCCGACGTGATGGACCCCGTCGACCTGTCGATCCGCGAGCCATCGTCTCGTGTCCTTTGGTTCATGTCCTATGGGATGCAGGAGCACGAGCGTCGTGTGCGGGCGCAGGACGCCGCCCTCGATGCCGGTCAGCCGGCGCTCGAGCGCGGACGGCGTCGGGTCCTGCGTGGCGAGCCCGACGAGCACGAGCTCGTCGGCGCTGAGCAGACAGCGGCGCGCCCAGCCGGAGTCGAGTCGGTCGACCTCGTAGACGACGCGCTTCGCCTCGCTCTCGAGCTCGTCCATCAACGTGGTGACCCGCAGCGCCCGCGGGTCCGCGCTGTCCAGATCCGCGAGCGCGTCGTCGCCGAGCCGACGCGCGAGCGCGCGTCGGTCGAGGTGAACCGCCGCGGTGAGGCGGCTGAGCTCGGGCGTGAGCGCGTCCATGAACTCGCGCATCGGCACGCCCTCGCGCAGCGGGATGATCGCGATCGTCCGGGCGCTCGTCCCCCGGCGCCTGGATCGCTGGCGCTCGACGACGACCTCGAGGGTCCGCCGCATCAAGCTCGGGTGCGCCTGCGAGACCCGCAAGAACGCCGCCTGATCGACCCGCGCGACCTCGCTGGGGCGCGTCGCCCAGACCGACGCGGCGCGCGTCCTGCCGCGCAGCGCGGCGGACTCCCCCAGCGACTCGCCCGGCAGGATCTCGTCGAGCACGACGGGCGACCGCTGCGCGTCCTCGTCCTCGACGACGCACAGCAGGCGCCCGCTCAACAAGAAGTAGATCGCGTCGCTCTCCTCGCCCTGCCGCACCAGCTGCGCGCCGGCGTCGACCGTCTGCCAGTCCACGACGTCGCAGAGGTCGAGGAGCAGCGACTCGTCCTGAGACGTCGCCTCGTCCCCGAGCGCCGCTTGCAGCTGGTGGCGGCGCAGCCGATCGCGCGCGAGCTCGGCGAAGTAGGCGAACAGCGCCGGGTGCTCGTTCGCGGTGGCCTCGAGCTGCGGCCGCCCGATCCGCAGCAGCTGGCACGCCGACTCGGCGCGCACGGTCGCGACGCGACGGCCGCCGGTGAGCACCTGCATCTCGCCCAGCAGGATCGGCTCGTCGACGACGCGGTCGACGACGATCTCCGCGCCGTCGCGTCGGCGCGTCACCACGAGCGCGCCGGAGAGCAGCGCGTACAGGTCGGACGCGACCTCCCCCTCGCGAATGATGACCGCGCCCGGGCCCAGCGAGACGAGCTCCGCGATCGCGGCCAGCCGCTCGATCACGTCGTCGGACATGCTTGTGAAGCCAGGGCAGTTTCGTAGCGCTGCGGCACGCTCTTGCGGGTTCACGCGCGACCTCCTGAAGCTCCCGCAGCGTAGCACTGCGGCGCGCATTCGATCACCGGCCGCCGACGGCGCGTTCGCGCTCCGGGGTACCAGGCGCCGCGCCCTTCGCGGTACCATGCCGCGACCCGACCGACGCCGCGTCGCGGCGCGGCCGTATGCGCCATGCGATTCGATCAACTGCTCGACAAACTCCAAGAGCACGGCGACCGCTGGATCGACGCGTATCAGGGACGTCAGCGCTTCCGTCGGACCTACGCCGAGCTGCGCGTTGACGTCGACGAGGCCAGCGCCGCGCTCGAGCGCGCCGGGGTCACGCGCGGGATGCGTGTCGGGCTCCTCGGCGACAACAGCTACGAGTGGGTCGTGTACGACCTCGCGCTCATCGGGCTCGGCGTGAACGTCGTCGCGCTCTCGGACTTCGACGAGGTCGTGACCGAGAGCCTCGAGGCCGCGCGTGATCGCTACGGGCTGAACCTGCTGCTGGTCGACGAGCGCGCCCCCGCGGTCGCGCCGTGGGTCGGGCGGCTCGTCGGCCTCGGCCCCCTCGAGTGCGAGGCCGCGCGCGACGTCCCGCGCCCGGAGCCGGGCGGAGATGAATTCTCCTGGGTGTTCTCGTCGGGGAGCACCGGTCGGCTCAAGTGCATGAGCGTGAACCGAGCCGGCGCCGAGCACTTCGTCCGCGCGCTGCCCAGATACGGCGGCGGGGCGCACCCCGACGACGTGGGGCTCCTGTTCCTCCCGCTCTCGCACTACCAGCAGCGGCTCGCGATCTACGCCGCGATCTGGCACGGCACCAACATCGCGCTCGCGACCCCCAAGCTGCTGTTCACCGCGCTGCGCGAGGTCAAGCCGACGCTGTTCCTCGCGCCGCCGCTGTTCTACGAGATGGTTCATCGTCGAGTCGAAGAGACGCCGGGCGTGAAGGGGGAGGCCGCGCGCGCGCTGGTGCGCGCGCTCGAGCGCCTCCCGGCCGGGCGCGCCCGGCGGGCGCTCCAGCGCGTCTGCACGAAGCCGATCCGCGACGCGCTCGGCGGCCGCGTACGGCACATGCTCACCGGGATGGCGCCGATCCAGCCCGAGACGCTGCGCCTGTTCGAGACCCTCGGGCTGCCGCTCTACGAGGGCTACGCGATGACCGAGGTCGGGATGATCACGTGCAACGTGCCGGGCGCCAACCGCCTGGGCTCGGTCGGCCGCCCTGTCGACCGCGACGGCGTCCGGCTCGCGGAGGACGGCGAGGTGCTGGTGCGTCGCGACAACGCGCTCGCGTCCGGCTACTTGTTTCACGATCCCGACGAGGCGCGCGCGACCTTCCTCGACGCCGGCTGGATCGCCACCGGCGACATCGGCCGGTTTGACGAGGACGGCTACCTCTACCTCGTCGGGCGCAAGAAGGTCATGATCCTGACGCCAGGCGGCGACAAGCTCCACCCCGAGGTCCTCGAGCGGCGCCTGAACGAGTGCGCCGGCGTCCGACGCAGCGTCGTGTGCAGCGTCGACGCGGCGCAGCTCGTCGCGATCGTGTCGGTCGTAAAGGACACAGAAGCGACGCGCGCGGCGGTCGAGCGCTGCGTCCGTGAGCTGAACGAGGCGCGCGCGGTGCAGCTGCAGATCGGTCACGTCCGCTACACGGAGGAAGAGTTCTCGCTCGAGAACAACCTGCTCACGCGCAGCTTGAAGCTCGACCGCGCGGCGATTCAAGCGCGCTTCGCGAGCCCGGAGGTGGGATCATGATGGAGCGCGCGGCTCAAGACGCGTTCGCGGCGGCGCTGCAGCTCGAGTCCGTCGCGCTCGACGCGAACTTCTTCGAGCTCGGCGGCGACTCGCTCTCGCTCCTGCAGCTGCTCGACCAGCTGGAGGCCGCGTGGGGGGTCACGCTGACGCACTCGTCCTTCCTCGAGGACCCGACCCCGCGCGGCGTGGCGCGGCGGCTCAGCGGCGTGGAGCACGTCGACCGCCCCGCCGTGTTCCCCCTGATCACGCGGGGCAAGACCGCGCCGCTGTTCATGGTCGTGGCCGGCTACGGCGACCTCATCTCGTTCAAGTCGCTGGCCGACAGCCTCGGCCCTGGTCACCCGGTCTACGCGTGCCAGCCGCCCGACGACACCGGGCAGTCGGGTCGCGCGCTCCTCGACTTCCTCGTCGCGAGCTACATCCGGGGCATCCAGGGCGTACAGCCCGTCGGCCCCTATCACCTCTGCGGTTACAGCGTCGGCGGGCTGGTGGCGCTCGAGGTCGCCGCCGAGCTTCGCGCGCGGGGTCACGAGATCGCCTCGCTGACGCTGCTGGACACGTGGCCGTGGATCTCGGCCAGCGAGTACGCGGGCGTTCAGCTGAGCCGCTGGATCTTTCACCTGGCCCTCGAGGATCACCCGTGGGTCGCCGGGCGAGTCGCGCGCGTCGTGCAATTCGTCGTGCGCGACCGCGGCTTCGATCGCCACGTCTCGGCGGTCCGCGGCAAGCCGCCGCCGCAGTACCGCGGGCCGCTGACCTTGATCATGCCTCGGCTGTCGTTGCTCCGGATCGGGCCCTGGAGCCAGGTCTGGCGGTGGCGCGCCCGCGGCCGGCTCACGCTGCACCGGGTCGCCGGTGATCACGAGAACTTCATTCGCCCCCCGCACGTCGCCGAGGTCGCGTCGATCCTGCGCCGCGCGCTGCTCACGTCCACCCCGCGCGCGTGATGTCGCGACGAACAACGCGCGCGGAGGAGCGCGCGGCCGCGAGGGCGCGCGCGTCGCCCGGTCGCTCCCCTTGGACGATCCCGCCGTCGTCGCCGGGCAGGGGACGCGCGCGCATCTGCTACCCTCCACGCCGATGTGCACGCTGCTGCTCGCGCACCGGGCCGACCCCGAGTACCCCCTCGTGATCGCGGCCAACCGCGACGAGCTCTATGAGCGACCCACCCTGCGCGCCGCGTTCTGGGACGACGCCTCCGACGTGCTCGGCGGCCGCGACGGCGTCGCCGGCGGCACCTGGCTCGGCGTCCACCGCGACGGGCGCTGGGCCGCGCTGACCAACGTGCGCGAGCCCGATCGTCACGATCCCCGCGCGCCCTCGCGCGGCGCCCTCGTCCGCGACTTCCTCACCGCCCCCGGCGCGGGCGCCCGCTCGCCCGCCGACTACCTCGCCGCCGTCGCCCCGCGGGCCCACGCCTACAACGGCTTCAACCTCGTCGTCGGCCGGGCCGGCGACGAGCTCTGGTACCTCTCGAACCGCGACGACCGCTCGCCGCGCCCCGTCGCGCCCGGCGTGCACGGCGTGAGCAACGCCGTCCTCAACACGCCCTGGCCCAAGGTCCGCTCCGGTCGCGAGGAGCTCACGCGCGCGCTCGCGGGCCCGCGGCCGCTCGAGCCCGAACACCTGCTCACCCTGCTGCACGACCGTCGCCGCGCCGCCGACGACGACCTGCCGCGCACCGGCGTGCCGCTCGCGATCGAGCGCGAGCTCTCGGCGCTGTTCATCGCCACCCCGCGCTACGGCACGCGCTGCTCGACCGTCGTGCTCGTCGACCGCCGCGGCCGCGCGCGCTTCGTCGAGCGCGCCACCGATCCGACGACGCCGCCCCACGCCGCCGACGTCCGCCGCGAATTCACGCTCGCGCGCCCCTCCTGACCGGGCGCCCGAAATCGCGCGCGACGTGGTAGCGTCCCCGCAGGGCGATGGCCGTCGAGCTCGAATTCGAAAACGGGACGCTCGTGGCGAGCGAGCTCCCCCCCCTCCAGGACGCCGAGGACCCGCTCGTGCGGCTGCTCGTCGTCGACGATCGCACCGGTCGCTATCGCGCGCCCGCGCAGCGCTACCGCGACATCGTCCTCCAGCTCAAGGCCCGCCAGATCCCCTTTCAAGACCGCGCGCGCCAATTCGATCGTCTCGACGCGCTCACCATCCGCGGCCAGCTCACCCCCTTCCCCCACCAGGCCGCCGCGCTCGAGGCGTGGTGCAAGGGGGGCTTCCGCGGCATCGTCGAGATGCCGACCGGCGCCGGCAAGACCATCCTCGCCGTCCTCGCGATCGCGCGCACGCGCCGGCCGACGCTCGTCGTGGTGCCGACCATCGACCTCATGCACCAGTGGCAGCGCGTGCTCGAGAAGTGGTTCGAGGTCCCCGTCGGCATGCTCGGCGGCGGCTCCAAGGAGCGCGAGGACCTGACCGTCACCACCTACGACTCCGCCGCGTTCCAGACCGAATTTCACGGCAACCAGTTCGGGCTGCTGGTCTGCGACGAGTGCCATCACCTGCCGGCGCCGGCCTACCGCTTCATCGCCGAGGGCTCGATCGCGCCGTTTCGCCTCGGGCTCACCGCGACGCTCGAGCGCGCCGACGGCGGGGAGCACCTCGCCATGGAGCTGCTCGGGCAGGTCAACTACCGCGTGCCGATCGACGCGCTCGAGGGCGAGTACCTCGCGCCCTACGAGATCGAGACCGTGCGCGTGCACCTCGACGAAGACGAGCAGGAGCGCTACGACCTCGCGCGCGAGCTCTACATCAACTTCCTGCGCACCTCCGGCGTCAACCTCTCCTCGCCCGAGGGCTGGGGTCGCTTCATCTACCTCTGTCACCGCAGCGACGAGGGCCGTGAGGCGTTCCAGGGCTACCGCGAGCAGCGGCGCATCGCGCTGACGTGCCGCGCCAAGATCGACGCGCTGTGGTCGGTCCTGCGACGCCACCGCGGCGACCGCATCATCGTCTTCACCGAGGACAACGACACCGTCTACCGGCTCTCGCGCCTGCTGTTCATGCCGGCCCTGACCCATCAGACACGCCCGGCCGAGCGCAAGCAGCTGCTCGAGCAATTCGCCGCCGGCGAGCTGCCCGTGCTGCTCACCTCCAAGGTGCTCAACGAGGGCGTCGACGTGCCCGACGCCAACGTCGGCGTGATCCTCTCCGGCAGCGGCAGCGTCCGCGAGCACGTGCAGCGGCTCGGGCGAATCCTGCGCAAGCGCCCCGACAAGCGCGCCGTCCTCTACGAGGTCCTCACCGAGGTCGCGGCCGAGAGCGGCATCAGCGAGCGCCGCCGGCAGCACCGCGCCTACGATCGCGCGTTCGCTCGCAGCTAGACCGCGCGCGCGCTCAGCCGCTGACGCACTCGCTGGCCACGCAGTTGTACCCGGCCTTGCAGTCCGACGCGTCCTGGCACGCGTCGCCGGTGCCGCCGTTCTGGCAGGTCATGAGCGGCCCGCAGATCGGCGCGAACGCGCTGCAGTCCGTCGCCGTCGCGCACGGCTGCCCCTCGCTGCCGTCGTGGCACTTCCCCTGCGGACCGCAGTAGGGCGCCTGCACGCTGCAGTCGTCGTTGTCCTCGCACGGGTCCCCGGCGCTGCCGTCCTGGCAGAAGCCGCCCCCGCAGTTGGGCGCCAGGATGTTGCAGTCGTCGTCATCCTCGCACGGCTCGCCGTTCCCGCCGTCATGGCAGGTCTCGCCGCCGCAGTGCGGCGTGTCCTCGGCGCAGTCGATATCGCCCTCGCAGGGCGCCCCGGCGCCGCCGTCGTGACAGATCCCGGCGCCGCAGTACGCCGTCGTCGGCGCGCAGTCCTCGGGCGTCTCACACGGCTGCCCGGCGCCGCCGTCGTGGCACATGTCCTCGCCGCAGTACGGCGAGAGCGGCCCGCAATCGTCGTTATCGGCGCACGGCTGGCCCGCGTCGCCGGTCTGGCACAGCTGGTCCGGGTTGCACAGGGGCGCCAGCGCCGAGCACGACGAGTCGTCGACGCACGGGTCGCCCGAGCTGCCGTCGTAGCAGCGCTGATCCTCGCCGCAGTGCGGCGCCGTCACCGGGCAGTCCGAGTCATCCTCGCACGGGTCGCCCTCGCCGCCCGTGGTCTCGCCGCTGTCGCTCGTCGTCGTCGACGTCTCGCCGCCGACGCTCGTCGAGCTCGCGTCCTCGGTGGTCGAGCTCTCGCTGGTCGGGCTCGACGTGCTCGACGTGCCGGCCGAGTCGCCGTCATCGCCGCTGCACCCCGCGATCAGCAGCGCGAGCGCGCCAGCGCGGAGAATCGGCAGTCGAAGATCCACCGAGAAAGCCTACTGCTTTGGGCCGCCGCGATGGAACCCATGTACGTACATGAAGCGCGCGCGGATGCGCGTGATTGCGCGAACTCGCGCGGTGTGGGACCGTTACAGGCGCGATTTCAAACACCGGGGCGAAGACCGTGCTCACCCGCGATCTCCTGATCTTCCGCAAGTACAAGGACACCGTTCGGCCGAGCTTCCTCGACACGAAGCAGACCGAGCTGCAGACGCTGGCCGCGGATCTCCTCGACATCTTCCAACGCGGAGTCGGCGAGCGCCGCGGTGACCTCGAGGAGGCGCTCGACGCCCGCACGAACGCGCACGCCAAGCCCCGCGTCGCCAAGGGGCTCAGCAAGCTGCTCATGGACCGCGCCGAGTTCGAGGAGGCCGACGAGACCGTCGCCGCCGCCCGGGCCGAGGCCTTCGCGCGCGCCGCCGCCGTGCTCCGCGAGCAGGTTCAAGACGACACCCCGCTCGACCGCTACCTCGAGCTCGTCGCCGCCAGCCTCGCCGAGCACGAGCAGACCGCCGGCCCGCTCGACGCGACCCGCGAGCGCCTCTACAACGACCTCGCGGCCAACCGCCGGCTCATCCGCCACCGCGCCTACAAGCCGCTCGAGCTGCTCCACCGCTACAACCTCGCGCTCGTCCAGGGGCTCGTGCTGCACTCCCGCGGCGTCACGGTCACCGCGCTCGAGCCCGACCTGCTCGAGCTGCGCCAGGTCCTGCGTCGCCTGAAGTTCTCGCGCCTCGTCGCCGACGTCCGCCGCGAGGGTCAGCACTGGGTCCTGCAGGTCGAGGGCCCCGGCGCGATCCTCGACATGCAGAAGAAGTACGGCCTGCAGCTCGCGACCTTCGTCACCGCCGTGCCGCTGCTCAAGGCCTTCCGCCTCGACGCCGTCATCGAGCTCCCGCGCCGCGGCCCGCTCAAGCTCTCGCTCAGCAACAAGGACCCGCTCGTGACCATCGAGCGCGCCGGCCTCGGCCACGTGCCCCCCGAGATCGAGCAGATCAAGCAGAGCTTCGACGACGAGCGCTGGGTCCTCGACCTCGCGCCCGAGATCCGCCACGTCGGCACCACCGGCATGTGCGTCCCCGACTTCTCCCTGCGCCCCGGCGCGCCCGCCGAGCTCGAGCTCGACGCGCCCCCGCCCGCGCCCCTGCCGACGATCGCTATCGAGCTGTTCCACCGCTGGCACCGGCACGCGCTCACCCGCCGGCTCGACGAGCTCGAGCGCTTCCCCGACGGCGAGCTCTACCTCGGGGTCGAGCGCGCGCTGCTCAAGGACGCCGCCGTGGCCGCGCGCGTCGAGAGCCTGCCCAACGCCTTCGTGTTTAACCGCTTCCCGGCGCGCCGGACCCTGCGCGCGCTGGTCCGCGAGCTCGAGCGTCAGGCGGAGTAGCCCGACGCGGCTGAACCTGGGGTCAGCCCGACTCGCTCGTGTCCGTGTCTGTGTCCGTGGTCTCGGCGCCCGCGGTCGTGCCGGTCTCGGTCGCCGTCGGCGCGTCCGTCTCCGTCTCCGTCTCCGAGTCCGTGTCCGGCGGCGGATCGTAGGGACCGCCGCCGTAGCACGCCATCAGCGTCAGCGCGATCAGGCTGCCCGACGCCGCGTAGAACACGGCCTTCGCCCGACGCGCGGCGGCCGTCTCGACGGCGGCGCCGCAGTGCGGGCACACGTTCGACTGGGGCGCAACGAATCCGCTGCACGCGCGACAGGTCTCGAGTCTGGCCATCGGTTCTCCTCAATCTGTTCAAAAGGAAAGATCGGCGGACGCCCGATCATATCGCAGCTCGGCGCTCGATCGGCGCGCTCGCGCGCGCGCGCGCCGATCTTCCGCCGAGCTCGAGGACCGACGTCGCGCGGCGAGGTCACGCGACGTCCCGCGTCGCGCCGCGACGTCCCGCCGTCCCGCCGCGACGTCCCGCGGAGATGTCGTAGTATCGAGGCGATGGCGCTGCGTCGGCTCGAGGTCCTCGACAGCGAGTGGTTCCCCGCGTACGTCGTGTGGGAGCTGACGCTCCGCTGCGACCAGCCCTGCCGTCACTGCGGCTCGCGGGCCGGCGCCGCGCGGCCCGACGAGCTCCGCGGTCGCGAGGCGCTCGAGGTCGTCGAGCAGCTCGCGGCCATGGGCGCGCGCGAGGTCATCCTCATCGGCGGCGAGGCCTACCTGCACGACGACTTCCTGCCGATCGTCCGCGCGCTCAAGGGCGCGGGCGTCCGCGTCGGGCTGACCACCGGCGGTCGCGGGATCACGCGGGCGCTCGCCGACGAGATGGCCGCGGCCGGCCTCCACCTCGCGTCCGTCAGCGTCGACGGGCTGCAGCCGGCGCACGACCTCATCCGCAAGGCGCCGGGCAGCTTCGACGGCGCGATCGCGGCCCTCGCTCACCTGCGCGCCGCCGGGCTCGCCGTCGGCGCGAACACGCACATCAACCGCGTGAACGCGCCGGACCTCGAGGCGCTGTACGAGCTGCTGCGGGACGCGGGCGTGCGCTCGTGGCAGGTGCAGATCACCGCCGCGCTCGGGCGCGCGGCCGATCGCCCCGCGATGCTGCTGCAGCCCTACGACCTCGTCACGGTCGCGCCGCGCGTCGCGGCGCTCAAGCGCCGCGCGTTCAAGGACGGGATGATCCTCATGCCCGGCAACAACCTCGGCTACTTCGGGCCCGAGGAGGCGCTGCTGCGCTCGCTCCACGAGGGCGGCGGCGATCACTGGCAGGGGTGCCAGGCCGGCCGCCTCGTC
This sequence comes from Myxococcales bacterium, assembly GCA_020633295.1. Classification (GTDB taxonomy): domain Bacteria; phylum Myxococcota_A; class Polyangia; order Nannocystales; family Nannocystaceae; genus JACKDW01. Next base: position 308,979 of record JACKDW010000005.1, read on the forward strand.
CTCGGCATCGAGTCCGACGGCGCGGTCAAGGGCTGCCCGTCCCTGCAGACCGCGGCCTACGTCGGCGGGAACCTGCGCGAGCGGACGCTGCGGGAGATCTGGACCGACGCGCCCGAGCTCGCGTTCACCCGCGCGCGCACCACCGAAGACCTCTGGGGCTACTGCAAGACATGCCCCTTCGCGCAGGTCTGCCTCGGCGGCTGCTCGTTCACCGCGCACGCGCTGTTCGGCCGCCCCGGCAACAACCCGTACTGCCACTTCCGCGCGCGCAGCCTCGCCGCCCAGGGCCTGCGCGAGCGCCTGGTGCCCGGCGCCGCGGCCCCCGGTCAGCCCTTCGATCACGGCCTGTTCGAGCTCGTGCTCGAGCCCCTGGACGCGCCCGAACCGGCGCGGCCGAGCTCGGCGTCCGAGCTCGTGCAGCTGTCGCGCCGCCCGGGGCGCGCGACGCCATCCACCGAGCGCGTATAGGTTCAGGCCGCGCGCGACCGCGGCCCGACGCCCGCGACGCGAGCGCGCGAGAGGACCGCCGCCCTACACCTTCACTCCGCTGGTCTCCGCGCGCGCGCGCGCGACCGCCAGCACCCACGCGACCATCCCGATCGTGCCGACGCGCTGCAGCGCCGGGAGCAGATCATTGATCTTCAGCTGGACGTCCCGCGGCGGCAGGTAGCCGAGCCAGAAGCTCACGTAGGCGAGGATGTAGAGCAGCCCGTCGAGGCCGCCGAAGATCAGGGTGACCAGCGCCATCAACTTCACCGCGCGCGTCGTCGTCGCTGTGCGCAGGCAGATCACGGCCGCGCCGAGGACCGCGACGAAGCTGGGGAGGAACGCCGAGACGACGACGACCGCGTGCGCGACGGGGAACTGATCCGACGGCGTCAGCGGGATCACGCAGCCGATCGCGCAGCCCGGCAGCCCGAAGCCCACCGTCACGCGCGCGAGCCAGCTCGCCGCGCGCTCGAGGCGAGCGACCTGCACGTAGAAGCTCGCGATCGCCGCGAACATCAGCACCGTGCCGACGCGCGCGACGAGCGAGCCGACCGGCGTCGGCGCGCCGTTGCGCGCGCGCAGCTGCATCAGGTCGCACAGGTAGTTGCCCCACAGCGAGTGGCCGATCGCCCGCGGCCGCGCCCAGGTCCCCCCGGGGTACAGCCACGCGGCGATCACCATGGCGACGATGAAGCCGACGGCGCCCAGCGTCGAGATGAGCGCGAGCGCGCGCCCGTCGATCGGCCGCCGCGCCTCCCCCGTCGCGCGCTCCGTCGCGTCCGTCACGACGTCGATTCTGCCCCAGCGGCCCGCGCTCAATTGCCGACCTGACGAGCCTGACGACGCGGCGCGCGCCCGCGAGCCCTCCCGCCGACCCACAGGAGTGTCCCTGGAGTCATGTCGCGCCTGGCCCCACCCGCGAACACGCTGCCGGGGCGCTCCTCTCGCGGCGCGCGACAACGCCCGACAATCGCCCCGCGCCGGGCGTCTCCCAGCGGCGCGGCCGACGAGAAATATATTTTCAGCGTTTTTTAAAAATTTGTGATCGAAACGCAATTGGTCGCGGTCTGTCGATCACTACCTCTGTGTGGCGTCGACGCGCGGTGCGTGACGCCCACAGGGGTCGCGTCGAGTTCCGGCGACGCGATCTATCGAGACCTCCAGGACGGAGGGTCTCCTCTTTCGCGTCTCTCATCAGCGCCGGGCCTGGAAGTTTCCGTCTCCAGGTCCGGCGTTGTTTTTCCTTCGCCGCGACGCGCCGCGCGGGCCTCCGCGACCGACGGCGGCGCGCGCCCGGCTACTCGCTCGCCGGGTGCTCGCGCAGCCAGCGACGCGTGAAGTCGGTGGTCTTCTTGTAGCCGTCGATGACCTCGCCGGCGATGTGCTTCTCGACGCGCCCGCCGACCAGCGGCACGCTGCAATTGATCTCGCCGTGGAAGGTGCGGCGGACCTTGTTGTCTCCGGTCGCGCGCACGATGTACGTGCCGACCGAGGTGAACTTGTCGCCCATGAAGCCCGGCACGATCTTTACGTCGATCGTGTCCTTCTTGCGCGTGAACACGTTGTGCTCGGTGTACTGAATCGCGCCCTTCACGAAGCGCTTGAAGATCGTCGGGACGTCGCGCTGCGGCGTCAGGCGGATGCGCCGGCGGATCACCTCGTCCTGCCCCTCGCCCTCGCGCGTGATCTCGAGGACCTCGCGCGTGATCGCCAGGTGCTCGAACAGCCCCTTGTTGTACTCCTCATCGAAGAACACCGCCCAGTAGCGGTCGACGGTGGTCTCGAAGTCATCCTCGACTGTGTACTTGTGCATCGCGTCTCGTACCTCGGGTCTCGCGGGCCGCGAGCTCACGGCCTCCGCGCTCGCGCCCGGCACGACAGCATGTTGTCGACGGGCGCGCAAGCGGCCGCGGGCACGCGTTCGCGACGACGCGCTACTCGCCGCGCGCCGACGCGGCGCCTGGGCCCTCGGACGCGCGCGCCTCCTCGGCGGCCCGAGCCTCCCCCGCGGCGTACGCCCGCGAGCGCACGACGAGCACCAGCGCGAGCGCGCCGACCAGCTCGCCGTACCACAGCGTGCAGCCGCGGATCAGCACGGTCGAGGCCAACGCGATCTCGCTGCTGACTCCGACGCCCAGCCGCGCGATCAGCAGCGCCAGCGAGCCCTCCGTGGCCCCGAGCCCGCCGGGCAAGAAGCTCAGCGCGCCGATCAGCGTCGTCACGGACCAGAGGAACGTGCACAGCGTCAGCGAGGCGTCGACGCCCAGGAAGCCGTGCAGGATCACGTAGTAGCCGAGGCACTCCAGGCCCCAGCCCACCACGCTCAGCGCGCTCAGCACGGCGAGGTAGCGCAGGCGCATGAGCGTCGCGCTGCTGTCGATCAGGCGCGTGATCGCGCCCGCGACCCGCCCGATCCCCGGCAGCCGCGAGAGCGCCCCGAGGATCGCGTGGCACAGGCGCGGCGAGCCCAGGATGATCACGCCGATCACGACCAGCGCGATCGACACGTAGACCACCGGCAGGTACTCCTGAAACTCGCTGATCCCGACCAGGCTCAGCAGCACCAGCGCGATGAAGTCGGTCAGGCGATCGGCGATCACGACCGGGGCCGTGCGCGTGAACTGCACGCCGTCGGTCGTGCGCAGCAGCCAGCTGCGCAGCACCTCGCCGATCTTCCCGGGCGTCACCGACATGCTCAGGCCGGCCACGTAGATCAGCAGCGAGCGCGTCACCGTCAGCTGCGGCGCGTCGCCGGGCCCGTCGCCCCGCACGTCGAGCCACGACAGGCACAGCTCCCACTTGGCGAAGCGCAGCAGGTAGTTGACGCTCGACAGCCCGAGCGCGATCAGGACCGCCGACCAGCTGTACCCGCGCACGGCCTCGGCGACCCGCGCCGTGTCGCTCCACAGCACCCACGCCACGTAGAGCACGATCCCGAGGACGACCCCGATCAGCGCGCGGCGAATGAAGCGGTTCATGGCTGGAGCGACCCAGGACGGGAGAGCGGCGGACGGGGGACGCGGCGACGCCGGCGGCGACGCGCGGGCGCGAGCGTCTGGCCGGCGGAGCATAGCCCGAATCTCGCGCCGCGCGGCGCACTTGCCCTCGGGGCCGCGCGCGGGTGAATCTCCCTCCGTGACCCCCAACGACCCATCCCACGATCCCTCGCGCGAGCTGCCGACGATCCCGTCGACGCCGGCCCTCTGGGTCGGGCGCGTCCGCGTCCACGGGAGCGCCGGGCGCGTCCGCGAGCAGGCCGTGCGCGTCTGGACCGACGGCCCCGCGCCCGGTCCCGGCGACGGGCTCGCGCTCGAGTGGATCGAGGATCCCTTCCAGGCCGCGCGCGAGTCCGACGCGGACCCGTGGAGCGCCGCGCGCGAGGCCGAGACCCTGCGGACCATGAAGCTCGCCGACGGCGAGCTCGCGCCGCCTGTGCGCCCGGGCAAGGTGATCGGCGTCGGTCGCAACTACCGGGCGCACGCCGCCGAGCTCGGCAACGAGGTCCCGAGCGAGCCGCTGCTGTTCTTCAAGCCATCCAGCTGCCTGATCCCCTCGGGCGAGGCGATCGCGCTGCCGCGCGGCTACGAGCGCGTCGACTACGAGGGCGAGCTGGTCGTCGTCATCGGTCGGCGCGCGCGCAACGTCGCCGCGCAGGACGCCTGGGCCCACGTCGCCGGCTACCTGCTCGGCGACGACGTGTCGTGCCGCGACCTCCAGCGCCGCGACGGCCAGTGGACGCGCGCCAAGGGCTTCGACAGCTTCGGCCCCGTCAGCGGCTTCATCCGCATGACGCCGCCCGGCTGGCGGCTGCCCGCGGGCGAGCTGCGCCTGCGCACGCTCGTCGACGACGAAGATCGCCAGGACGCGCTCGTCTCCGACATGGTCTTCGACGTCCCCGCGCTCATCGCCCACGTCAGCGCGTGCATGACCCTCGAGCCAGGTGACCTGATCTTCACCGGCACGCCCGAGGGGGTCGGCGCGCTCAGCCGCGGGCAGGTCGTGCGCGTCGAGGCCAGCGGCGCGATCACGCTGGCGCCGCTCGTCAACCCCGTGGTCTAGCCGCGCGGGTCTCGATCCGGCCCAGGCTCCCCGTCCATGCTCATCCGCTCAGCTCGCGCGGAGAGCTCACCGACTGGTTCACGATTCAACATGAGACCGAATCACGTCGCCGCCGCGCTCGCCGTCACGCTCGCGTGCTGCGGTAGGACCCCCGTGGCGCCCGCGCCCCCGGAGCCCCTACCGACGCCGCCCCGACCCGCCCCCGCCGACGCGCGGCCTCCCGCGTCAACCTCCCAGCGGTCAGTCGAGCACCGCGAGCAGCTCGGCGCGCTCTTCGTCCGTCATCACGACCCTGGGCAGCCGGCGGTACAGCATCGCCATGTCGCGGAAGTCCGGGTCGGAGTCGAACTCGCGCTCCGGGATGTCGAGGGTGTGCGGCGGCGCGACCACGAACTTCGCGTCGAGCGCGATCCCCAGCCGCCCCTCGCAGTTGCACGGGTTGTTGCGATCGACGTGCTGACAGCGCGGCGTCAGGTAGTCCTCGACGCGCTTGCGCGCCCGCGTCAGGCGGACACGGTACGCGCTCTCGCGGATGTTGAGCAGCCCGGCCGCGTCGCCCGGCGAGTAGCCGAGGAGGTCCGTGAGGATAAACGACAGCCGCACGCTCGGGGGCAGGCAGCCGAGCACCGCGGTCAGGCAGGTGCGCTTGAGCTCCCACAGCAGGATCGGGATGCGGTCTGGATCGCCGTCGATGCCCTCGGCGTCGAAGTCGATCGGCCGCGTGATGTCGCTGCGCAGGATGTTGTCGAGGATCTGAAAGCTCTGGTCAGCCTTGCGCCCGAGGCTCTCCTCCATGGAGCGCGCGAGCATGCCGATGAGGAGCTCTCGCAGCGAGTCGTGCTCGCGCAGCGCGGCCGGCTCGATCTCCTGGGCCTTGAGGCGCTCGGCGAGATCGACGACGAACCTCCGAGCGTCCTCTCGGTCGCCGCAAACCTGGTAGGCGAAGGCGTAGAGCTCCGGGAGGGCTTGTGCGAACAGGCTGCGTAGCGATGCTGTTTCGTTGACCATCGGGCCTCGGGTTCCGCCAAGCTGTACACGACGGTGGGTACCGGGATAGGTGTCCCATCACGTATAGATCAAGATCTCGACGGCCGCGAGCGTGGTCCCGTGGTGACGCCGCCGATGCTGCAACAGACGCGGCTGCAGAACTTGATTCGGGGCGTAGCGGCCTCCTCGTACCTGGCCACCAGACCATCCGTCTTGCGCACGCGCACGCGCGATCTTGTTATCCGCGTAGGCTGAATTGCTGTATCTACAATTTCGCGTCCATCACGCGCGTCGGTACCGCGAATTCGAGCGGCGTAGCGAAGGACTGACGAAATCTCGCGCGGCAGCGCTGCAGGGATTTCGCCCCGCGGGATTCAGCCGTGTTCGGCCGGCATATGCATACCGGAGAGGGACGGCGAGCGCGCCGGCGTACGCCCGTCGGCCATCCGCGCGTCGTCGCAGATCACCCACGCGCTGCGCAGCCGCTCGAGATCGATCGACTCCCCGCGACCGGGCTCGCCCTCGCCGACGTGCAGCACCGTCTGCCCGTCGTGCGCCGGCGACTCGAGCTCGACCGCGATCAGGATCATCCCCTTGCGCGCGAGCCGAGCCGAGAGCGACTGATAGCTGCAGCACCCGAGCCCGCGCCGCCGCGGCTCCAGACGCACGAAGCTCTGCCCCCAGGGCCCGAGCAGCTCGGCGTAGACGAGGTCGAAGCTCGGCACGACCACCGACTGGAACATGAAGAACGCGCGCAGCGTCTGGATCGAGTAGACCTTCACGCGCTGGATCTCGAGCTTGGCGTAGTGCCGTCGGAGGCGGCGCGCGAGCTCGCCGTCGAGCACCTCCGCGATGATCTGCTGCGCGCTCGCGTTGCCCGTGGCCGCGCGCGCCGACAGCGTCTCGATCTTCATCAGCGCCTGCGTGGTGCGGGCGTCCGAGCCGTCCTTCTCGCTCGAGATCAGGATCACGACGTCCATGCTCGAGATGTGCCCAAAGCCAGCTGGCAAATTCATCAGGCGGCGCGACGAGGTGAAGTTGCCCTTGCGCAGGTGCACGCGACCGCCGCGCGGCGAGGTGTGCACGGTGCCGTCGTCGTCCTCCATCGCGAAGCGCAGCGTGTGCTCGCCGCCCTCGGGCAAGAACACCCCGTGCCCCGTCAGCAGGCGGTTGCGCACGAGGTTGGTGTGCGCGTCGAAGTCGTCGAGCGCGGCCGCGAGCGCGTCGTCGTCGGCCAGCAGCACGAGGATCTCCGCGGTCGGCTCGGCCCGGATCAGCGCCTCGATCATGCTCACGGTCGCCGAGCGGAACCCGCAGACCAGCACGCGGTGCAGCGGGGTCATGGGCGCGCGCCGCAGCGCCGGGAACGCCTCGTCGACGTTCGGGTGCACGCGCGCGCTGCCCGGCAGCTCGCCCAGCGGATCCTCGACGGTCCCCGGGTACTCGTGCAGGTCCTCGGCGAAGTCGCGGACCACGGGGAAGTTCGAGCTGATCGCGACGAAGCCGCAGCAGCGCCCCTGCGCGTCGTCGTGGGCTCCCTGCGGGTTGATCACCACGCGCAGCTCCGGGGCCCCGACCTCGTGCCGCGTCGGTCGCACGAGCAGCCCGACCGGCAGCGCCCGCCGCGACGGCGGCAGCGACAGCGCGCGCGCGGTCAGGTAGCGCATGTTCGGCGCCAGCGAGTTCGGCAGCGGCGGCGCCTCCGGGCGTGAGTAGCGGAGCCCGGGGACGTCGAAGAAGCACGTGTAGACCTCGTGCCCGTGGCTCGAGAGCAGCTCCTCGAGCAGCGGCCCGATCCGCGAGCGACGCGCGACGCAGGCGACGAACAGCGCGATCAGGCGCTCGGTCGGCACGACGAACGCGTGCGTGTGCCCGGTCTTCGTCGCGATGGCCGCGCGCGCCGCCGGCACGTTGCTCTCGTCGAGGATCTCCGCGATCAGCAGCGGCGGTCGGTTGCGCCGCGTGAAGCGGGTCTCGTGGCCGTCGGCGTGGGGCAGCTCGGCCGACGGCACGGGCCCGTCGCGCAGGCTCTCGACCACCGTCAGCAGCCCGCGGATCGTCTCCGCGTCGGGGTCGTCCGCGGTGATGTCGGCGAGCAGCACCACCCGCTGCGCGGTGCGGATGTCGGTGCGCTCGATCAACATCTCGTCGTCGTCGTGCGTGCCCTGGCGGTAGATGATCCGCGCGAGGTCGGGGTGGCGCAGGAAGTCGGGCGGCTCGGCGCGGCGACCGACGACGACGTAGCGCGGGCCCGAGAAGGTGCGCTGCGCGTTGCGGTACAGCTGCCCGAACCAGCGCCACGACAGCCCGCCCTCGGGCAGCAGCTTGCGGTAGTAGCGGATCAGCTCGTTGAGCAGCTGCCGCGTCGACGGGTTCATGTTGATGATGACCGTGTGCCCGCGCAGCCCCGGCCCGCGCAGCCGGCTGATCTCCATCAGCTCGCGCACGACGTCCGTGCCGAGGCCGATCAGGAAGCTGACGAGGAACAGCCCGAACACGGTCAGGCCGATGCTGACCAGCACCGCGATCGTGTGGTTCGGGCTCTGCACCATGTTGCCCGGGTCCTGCACCTGGCGGAACGCCCACCACAGGTGGGCGAAGAACGCCCGGTCGGACTGCGTCAGCTTGCCGTCGCCGTCGTAGTCGATCGGCCCGGCGCCGCTGTCGGCCATGTACTCCATGACCACGGCGCCCACGAACGACAGCCCGAGCACGATGACGCCCATCAGCACGACCTGGCGCGCGCGCTCCCGCCGGAGCATGACCGACCAGACATCCAGGAGCAGCGGCGCCCAGTAGCCGATCAGCGCGAGCATGCGCGTGAGCCGGAACAGCCGCAGCCAGCGCGCGTCGGCGAAGCCGTGCAGCGGCAAGAACGAGACCAGCGCGAAGAAGTCGAGCACCAGCAGCGCGAGCTGCCCCGGCGGCGGCCAGCGGCGCTCGTCGCCGACCGTGTCGTCGCCGACCCCGGGCGGGTCATGCCAGCGCCCGCGGAACACCAGCAGCGCGCGCACCACGAACTCCGTGCCGAACAGCAGCAGGAACAGCGGGTCCATCGCGTGGACCCACTGCATCGGCAGCAGGCTGGCGATGATCAGCACGCTCAGCAGCAGCCGCACGTCGACCCGATCGAGCACGCGCCGCGCCTCGATCAGCGTGCGCGAGTCGTGGGTCACCGTGACCATCTGAGCGGGAGCATAGCCAAATCACCGCGCGCGCGCCCGAGCGGCGCGCCGGGCCGATCAGGCCGCGCAGCTCCGCGCAGCTCCGCGCAGGCGACCGCGCCAGCCACCGCGCGGCCAGGCCGTGCAGCCCCGCGCGCTCGAGACTGCGCCGCCGCGGCCGTCCTGCGCCGCGCCGCCGCGATCGTTCACGCGCGGGTCGCTCGACGCCCCGCGCTCTTGCTCGCGCCCGTCACCGACTGGGCGACCCGCGCGATCAGCTCGCGAAACCACCGCTGCTGCGGGTCGCGATGGCCGCGCTCGTGCCAGACCATCGCCGCGCGGATCGGCGGCAGCTCGAGGGGCGGCCGGCGCAGCGCGAGCCCGGCGGGCCCCGCGAGCTTGCCCGCCAGCCACCGCGTCGTCGTCAGCACGAGGTCGGTCTCGGCGACGAGCAGCGGGGTCAAGGCCGGGTACGGCACCCGCAGCGCGATCCGCCGCGCGCGCCCGAGCTTCGCCAGCGCGACATCAACCGGCCCGCCGCCGAGACCGGTCAACGACACCAGCATGTGATCGAGCGCCGTGAAGCGCTCGAGCGTCCACCGCCGCCGCAGCGCCGGGTGCCCCGCTCGCAGCACGCAGACCCACTCGCTCGCGATCAGCGGCCGCGTGAAGAGGTTCGCCTCGTCCCCCGAGGGTGTCCCAACGGTCAAGTCGATCGAGCCGTCCGCGAGCCGCCGCCGCCAGTCCGCCTCCCACCGCACGATCTCGAGATCGAGGCCCGGCGCCTCGCTCGCGAGCGCGCGCGTCAGCGCCGGCACGAGCATGTAGACCACGATGTCCGGCGCGGCCACGCGGACCACCCCCTCGGCCGCCGCCGGCTCGAAGCGCGCCGGCCGGACCAGCTCCCGCACGTCGGCGAGCACCGCCTCGAGCTGGGGGTAGAGCTCGAGCGCGCGCGCGGTCGGCTCCATCCCGCCGCGCGCGCGGATCAGCAGCGGGTCGTCGAACATCTCGCGCAGCCGCGCGAGCGCCCGGCTCATCGCCGGCTGGCTGACGCCGAGCTGCGTCGCCGCGCGGCTCACGTGGCGCGCGCGCAGCAGCGCGTGCAGCGACACGAGCAGGTTGAGGTCGTGCAGCGCAAGCGCGGAGAGGTCCATGCGCCGAGCCTACGCGATTATTCGTATTGAGAATAATGACTCTTCACTTCATGACATGGCGTCATGACGACTCGAGGCTTACATCGAGCGGGAAGGAGCCGCCGCCCATGCACCCCGCCGCCCGCCGCCCCATCCTGTCCACGCTCGCCGCGCTCACGCTGCTGCTGACGAGCGCGAGCGCCTGCGAGCCTCGCCCCGTCCAGGCCGCCCAGGCCGCGCTGCCGGCCGACGCGTCGTCGCCCGCGCTCTTGAGCGTGAAGAAGATCCCGGCGTGGACCAACGACGGGGACGCGCGCGAGCACGCCGTCCTCGTCGACGAGCCGCGCGTGAAGATCGTCGCGCTCGCGCTGCGCCGCGGCGCCGCGCTGCCGGTCCACAGCGTCGAGCGCCCCGTGACCATCCAGGTCGTGCGCGGGCGCGGCGAGCTGCGCGTGGGCGACACCGCCACGCGGGTCGAGCCCGGCGCCGTCGCGCTGCTCGACGCCGGGGCTCCCCACGCGCTGACCCCTGAAGATGGGGACCTGGTCGTCCTGCTCGTCCACTACCTCAAGCCCTGAGCGGTGTCGTCCCCGCCATCATCGTAGTATCGACGCGATCGTCGATCGCCCGTCGCCCACCCAGGAGACCGCCGTGGAACTCGTCCTCCCGACCCCCGACCAAGCCCTGCCGATCCTCCGCGCGCTCAGGACCGCCGCCGCCGGCGACGGCCCGCTCGCGCAGCAAGAGCGCGCCATGCTCGACGCCGCCCAGGAGATCTTCGGCACCCCCCACGACCCGGACACGCTCGAGCCCATCAGCCCCGAGGCGCTCGCCGCCGCGATCCAAGACCGGCGCCTGCGCTGGCAGCTCGTCAACGGCATGGTCATCATCTCGATGCTCGACGAGGTCGTCACCGCCGACAAGCACGCGCGCTGCGCCGCGTTCGCGGCCGCGCTCGGCGTCGAGCTCGACGAGCTCAAGAACCTGCGCCAGATCGCCGACGGTCAGCTCGGCTGGCTGCGGCTCGACGTCGCCCGGCGCGTATGGCTCAAAGACCATCTCATTGAGAAGTGGCGCAACGGCGGCGTCCGCTGGCTCGCGACCGCGATCGCCACGCTCAAGGGCGCCCTCGAGGACACCCCGCTCGCGACGCGCTACCGGGCGCTCGGCGAGCTGCCCGAGGGCACCGTCGGGCGCGTCTACCACGACCACATGCGCGAGTGCGGGTTCCCGCTGCCGGGCGAGCGCGGCAGCACCGTCGAGCCGCAGGTCATCCACGACATCACGCACCTGCTCGCGGGCTACGGCACCGACGCCGAGGGCGAGATCCTCACGGCCGCCTTCAGCGCGGGCTACCGGCGGCGCGACCCCTTCACCTTCATCTTCTTCGTCGTCTGTCAGTTCCACCTCGGCCTCACGTTCTCCGCCTTCGCGCCGCCCTTCACCGGCAAGTTCGACGCGCGGAGCACGTTCCTGGCGCTGCGCCGCGGGGCCGCCATGAACACCGACATCTCCGAGGGCTGGGACCCCTGGTCGGTGATGCACCGCCCGCTCGACGAGGTCCGCCGCGAGCTCGGCGTGCCGCCGCTCGAGCCCGCGGCCGCGCGCTGACGCGGCCGTTGCCGCCGCGCGGCGAGCCCGGCACACTCACGCGCGTGGCGAGCTACGACGTCCTGTTCTGTCACGGCCTCGAGAGCGGCCCCCACGGGCACAAGCACCGCTCGCTGCGCGCGGCCGGCCACGCCGTGACCGCGCCCGACTGCCGCGGCCTCGACCTGCAGGCGCGCGTCGAGCTCCTCACGCGGCTGCTGTGCTCCGGCGACCTGGCCGCAAGCGCAGGCGCGCTCGCGCGCTGGATCGTCGTCGGCTCGAGCTTCGGCGGCGTCGCCGGGCTCATCGCCGTGATCGAGGCGCGCGCGCGCGGCTTCACGGTCGGCGGCCTCGTCCTCTGCGCGCCGGCGCTCGAGCTGCGGCAGCCCCCGGCCGACCGCATGCTCGACGCCGGGGCGCTGCGCGCCCCCGTCGACACCGTCATCATCCACGGGCGGGGCGACGAGATCATCCCGATCGACACGAGCCGCCGCTTCGCCGCGCGCCCGGGCCACGCCGCGCCCGTGCGCCTGCTCGAGGTCGACGACGGGCACGGGCTGCGCCGCAGCCACGCGGTGATCCTCGACGAGGTCGCGCGCGCCGGCGCGCGCGCGAACGCCTGACCGAACGCGCAGGCCGCTTCGGCGGCCGAGCGTTATGCCCCCAGGGACATCTCATCCCTCCGCCACTGGGCGGCGTCGAGCCCCCGCGCGAGCAGCCAGCCGCACAGCGCGAGCTCGGCCAGCAGCGGGACGACGTAGGCCGGCGCGAACGCGGCCGCGAGCGCCGGCGCGAGCACCCGCAGCCCGCCGCCGACGAGGTAGACCACGCCCGACACGCCGACGCCGACGCCGAGCGCTCGCGGCAGGAACTTCGACCGCGCGATCAGGACGCCCACGAGCAGGCAGTTGACGGCGAAGAACATCAGGCCGAGGTCGTAGCCGACCGCGTGCGCGTCGAGCAGCGACATGACCAGCGCGTCGCGCCCCTCGAGGCCCGGCGCGCCCGCGAGCGCCTGCGCCTGCAGGAGGTGGACGAGGTTCACGCCGAGCACCGACGCCTGGGCCAGACGGAACGCCATCGCCGCGAGCGAGAGCGTGCGGCTGACCGGCGCGAGCAGCACGTAGAGCAGCGCGCCGAGGCCCACGTCCGCGAGCACCATGGCCACGTCCGCGAGCACGCTGAGGCGAAACGCGAGCGCGGCCTGCTGGATCGCGGCGACGGTCTGCGCGGCCGTCTCGCCGATCATCGGCTCGCGGATCAGGCCCTGACCGCCCACGCCGCAGACGATGATGACGAGGTAGAGCAGCCCCGCGACGCGGGCGAGTCGCTGGGGGGAGGGGAGCGCGCTGGAATCGTGCATGGTGTGCCTCGCCCCGTGTCCGGGGGCATTCCCAGTGTTTCATACGGGATCAAATGGACAACGACTCTGCAGGCAGACAATCCATGCATAATTGCATCAATCGCGCGCGTTCGCGCCCGCGCAGGGGACCGCGGACCCCGTGCCCGCGTCGCCCTCGCGCCCGCGCCAACGCCGGTGCGTACATCACCGCCGCGGCCGCGCCCATATTACCCTCACCGCCATGTCGCTCGCCGGCTTCGAGACCACCGAGTTCAGCCACGACGGCCGCAGGCGCGTGGTCTATCGCCGCGGGGACGGCCCCGGCGTCGTCATCATGCACGAGATCCCCGGCATCACGCCGCAGGTCGCCGCGTTCGCCCGCCGCGTCGCCGACGAGGGCTTCGCCGTCGCGCTCCCGCACATGTTCGGCACGCCCAACAAGCCGCTGTCCGTCCCCTACGCGCTCGGGCAGATGGCGCGCGCCTGCATCAGCCGCGAGTTCACCGTGCTCGCGCGCCGTCGCTCGAGCCCGATCACCGCGTGGCTGCGCGCGCTCTGTCGCCAGCTCCACGCCGAGCGCGGCGGCCCGGGCGTCGGCGCCATCGGCATGTGCCTCACCGGCAACTTCGCGCTCTCGCTGATGGTCGACCCGAGCGTCATGGCCCCGGTGCTCAGCCAGCCCTCGCTGCCCTTCGGGCTGACCCCGAGCCACCGGCGCGCGCTCGCGGTCTCCGACGACGAGCTCGTCACGATCCGCCAGCGCGTCCGCGACGAGGGGCTCCACGTCATCGGCATGCGCTTCACCCACGACCCGCTGTGCCCCGGCGCGCGCTTCGAACGCCTGCGCGAGGAGCTGGGCGACGGCTTCACCGGCATCGAGATCGACTCGGGCCCCGGCAACCCCCACGGCAACAAGCGCGTCGCCCACTCCGTCGTCACCACCGACCTCATCGACGAGGAGGGGCACCCGACCCGCGACGCGCTGGAGCGCGTGCTCGCGTTCTTCCACGAGCGCCTGCGCGCGCCGGCCGAGGCCTCGTGAGCGCGCCGCCCGAACCTGACGCTTCGGCCATGCAGGAGATCCCCGAGGACTGCGCGCCGTACCGCCGCACCCGCAGCTTCACGCGCGAGACCATCCCCGCCGGGCTGCTGCGCGAGCACAGCACCGCCGCCGGCGTCTGGGGGAAGCTCAACGTCGAGCGCGGCGCGCTGCGCTACCGCGTCGGCGGGCGCGAGCACACGCTCACGCCCCGGCGCCCCGGCGTCATCGCGCCGCAGCAGCTCCACGACGTCGCGCCGCTCACCGACGACGTCGTGTTCCACGTCGAGTTCTACCGGCGGCCCGACGCGGGCGGGTGAGCTCGACCCACGCGGACCTACCCGCGCGACCCCCACCCGCGCGCCGACGCGGGCGAGCGCCGGCGGGACGCCGTGCTACGCTCGCCGGATGCGTCGTCGCGGGTTTCTCCAGGTCGTCGTCGTCAGCGCGGCGACCTCGATGATCCGCTGTCAGGACGAGCTGCACCACGACTACCCGCAGGACGGCCCGCCGCCGATCTCCGACCCCGAGGACGTCCTGCGCGTGTTCCCGCAGGGCCTCGCCTCGGGCGATCCGCGGCCCGACAGCGTCGTGCTGTGGACGCGCGTGCAGCCGCCTGCGGGGCGCGCGGGCGAGAGCTTCGACGTGCGCTACTACGTGCTCGACGACGCCGGCGAGGCGCCGGCGATCACCGGCACGCTGCGCGCCGCGCCCGAGGCCGACCACACCGTGCGCCTCAAGCTCGTCGAGCTCGCGCCCTACACCACCTATCACTACCGCTTCGAAGCGCTCGGCGTGTGGAGCGACACCGGCCGCACCCGCACCGCGCCCGAGCCCGAGCAGGACGTCACCCCGCGCTTCGCGGTCGCCTCGTGCCAGGAGTACGTCGGGCGCTGGTACCACGCCTGGCGCGCGCTCGTGGAGCTCGAGGAGGGCGAGGGCGCCGTCGACTTCGTGCTGTTCCTCGGCGACTACATCTACGAGACGATCGCCGACCCGCGGTTTCAGCCGCTCGCCAGCGAGCGCGCGCTGAGCCTGCCCGACGGGCTCCCGCTCGACGACGCGCCCGACACCGGCAACCTCGCCGCCTACACGCTCGCCGACTACCGCGCGCTCTACCGGCAGTACCGCGCCGACCCGGCGCTGCGGCGCGCGCACGCCCGCTACCCCTTCATCGCCATCTGGGACGACCACGAGTTCACCAACGACGCCTGGCAGGACGTCGCCAACGAGTTCGACGAGCGCGACGGCGAGGAGCGCCAGACCGCGCGCCGCGAGGCGGCGACCCGCGCGTGGTTCGAGTACCTCCCCGTCGACCTCGAGCATGACTCGAGCGCCAGGTTCCCCGAGGACATCAGGACCTACCGCGCGCTGCGCTACGGGCGGCACGTCGAGCTGCTGCTCACCGACCTCCGCTACTACCGCGACGACCACCTGATCCCCGAGGGCCCGCTCGCGCCCGACGTCGGGAAGTTCCTCGAGCACTCGCCCCTCGGCGCGCGCGTGCTCGCGATCAAGCCGGCCTTCGACGCGCTCGAGGCCGAGCTCCGCCCGACCATGCTCGGCGCGACGCAGCGCGACTGGCTGCTCGACGCGGCGCGCGGCTCGACGGCGACCTGGAAGCTGTGGGCGAGCGCGCTGATGGTCGCGCAGCTCGTCGTCGACCTCAGCGCCTTCGACCAGCTGCCCGCGCTGCTGCGCAACGCCTACTACTTCAAGCCAGACCAGTGGGACGGCTTCCGCAGCGAGCGCGCCGCGCTGCTCGCCGCGCTGCAGGACGTCGAGAACCTCGTCGTGCTCTCCGGCGACCTCCACGGCTTCTACGCCGCGCACCTGCGGCCGGACTTCGACGAGCCCGACGCGCCCGCGACCGCCGTCGAGTTCACGACCGCCGGGATCAGCTCGATCTCGCTGCTCGAGCAGCTCGCGCTGTTCACCAGCCAGGACCCCGCGCTCGCGACCCTCGGCCTCGGCGAGATCGTGCCGCTGTTCGACGACAACGTCCGCGCCCACGGCTCGCACTTCGTGCACGCCGACAGCGCCCGCTACGGCCTCGCGCTCGTCGTCGCGCGCGCGGGCGAGCTCGACGTCGAGCTGCTCGAGCTCGACGCCGTGACCAGCCCCGAGTACAGCCCGCCCGCCCGTCGGCGCCGGTTTCGCGTCCGCAGCGGCACCAGCGCGATCGAGTCGCTGTAGCCCGCCGCGCGCGCGCGCCTGGACTCTCGCCGCGACCTGCTACGCTTGCTCTCGTGGCGTTCGCCCCGGTCCCCTCGCCCTGCGCAGACGGTAGCTGTCTCGTAAGCCATATCGAGCTCGACGACCGCGTCGGCCTGGCGCCCGAGCTGCGCGCCGAGCTCGAGCGCGCGCTCGCGCGCCAGGGGATGCTCGCCGACGTGGTGCGCTGGGCGTGCGAGCAGTCCCCGCCCGCCGAGCTCGTCGAGGTGGTCCAGCAGGACGAGTACACCCTCGACGTGATCGTCCGCTGGCGGCCGCCGGCCGCGGACCCGGTGCACCTCGTCTACGACACGACCTGACTGGGGGGCGTCGCGGCGGTCGCCGCCTGGCCCCAGCTCCCGGACGCCGACGCGCTCCTCGACGACCGCGTAGCTCGCGGCTGGCGACCCCGCGCGACCGCGCTCGTCAGCGGGCCCGCGATCCTCGGGCACGCCGCCACGCGCTTCGAAGCCCACGCGATCTGACGGGCGAGGCGCGCCCGCCGTCGCCTCGAAACCGCGAAAACTTCGCCCCTGCGCGCCGCCCGAGTAGGCTCGCGCGGTGCCCAGCTCCGCCAGCTACGCGCGCGAGACCGCCTTCGTCGCCTCGCAGGCGCAGGTGCTCGAGGACCCTGGCTGGAGCGGCGCGACCCTGGCCGCGCTGCTGGTGCTCGGCTTCGTGCTCCTGTGGACCTTCATCGCCGGTCTGCGCTTCGCCGCCTGGCGAGGCGAGCGACACGCCGCGCGCAGCCGCAGGGTCGGCGAGCGCGGCGAGCGTCGAGCCCTGCGGCTGCTGCGACGCGCGGGCTACCGCGTGCTCGAGCACCAGCCCAAGGGCGTGACGCGGGCGCTGATCGACGGCGAGCTGCGCGGCTTCCCGGTGCGCGCCGACGCGCTCGTGCGCCGCAGGAGACGCGTCTACGTCGCCGAGTTCAAGGGCGCCGAGCGCTCCGCCCGCGTCGAGAACCGCTTCACCCGCCGCCAGCTGCTCGAGTACACGCTCGCGTTCGAAGCCGACGGCGTGCTGCTCGTCGACGCGGCCCGCGGGCGCGTCGTCACCGTGCAATTCCTGGGACCCGGCGCGCTCGAGGATGACTTTGAGGGTGAATTGGAGGAGGAGCTCGAGGACGGCGCGCGCGACCGCGGAGACCACTTGCTCGATCGCGAGGACGACGAGGACGAGGACGAGGACGAGGGTGAAGAGGACGAGGAAGAGGACGAGAACGACGAGGACGACATCGAAGACGCCGAGGACGACGAGCTCGACCCCGACGTCGAGATCGACGAGCGCGACGAGCCGCCCCGCGCCCGACGCCGCGCGTAGCGTCGCGCGGCGCTACGCCGCGCTCGGGCGCGCCCGCGCCGCGACCACATCCGGACCGATCAGACAGGTGTCGCCGAACTCGTGATTGCGATAGCCCGCTCGCTCCGCGTGCGCGATCGCGGCGTCGAGCCACGGGCGCCGGACGAACGCGCGCAGCAGCTCGTAGTGACTCTCCCCGGGCGCGTGCATCCCCGTCAGCAGCCCGTCGACGCAGCGCGGCGCGAAGCCGGGCCCGATCACCAAGCCGGTCACGCCGGCGCCGGCCTCGAGCCGCCCCGCCTCACGCGTCGCGCCCTCGAGCGCGCGCACCACGGTGGTCCCGACCGCGATCACCCGGCCGCCGCGGGCGCGCGCCGCCTCGACCAGCGTCACCGTGCGCGCGGGGATGTCGTAGCGCTCCGGCAGCGGCAGCACCGCGTCGAGCTCCGCGTCGCCGATCGAGCTCAACCCCGCCGCGTGCGTCAGGCTCGCGAGCGCGACCCCGCGACGGCGCAGCGCGAGCAAGATCGCGGCCGTCAGCGGCCGCCCCGCGGACGGCATCTCGGCGGCCCACGGGCGCGACGCGTAGCGCGTCTGCACCTCGGCGAGCCGCAGCGGGCGCGCGACGTGGGCGTACTGCACGGGCTCTCCATGTTCATAGAGGCAGGTCCACACGCGCGCCTCCTCGGCCAAGAAGCGCAGCTCCACGAGCCGCGGCGACGTCGGCACGCGCCGCTCGATCACCAGCTCCAGCGCGCCCCCGCGCCGCGCCCCCGCGCCGCGCGGCCCCTCGAGCCGCAGCCGCGCCCCCTGCAGGCAGCGGCGGCGGCGGCAGGCGCCGCTCGGTCGGCGTCCGCCAATCGCCGCGCCCGAGCAGCGCGGCCGTCCACAGCCCGCGATCGGGCGGGCCCAGCAGCCGCAGCTCCACCGCCTCGCCCGCGCGCCCGTCGAGGAGCGCGCGCGCGCTGGGGAGCCCCGGCAGCGTGCCCGCGTCGTTCACGACCAGCACGTCCCCAGGCGCCAGCAGCTGCGGCAGCGCGCTGAACTCGTGATCGCGCAGCCGGCCGTCTCGACGATCGAGCGCCAGCAGCCGCGCGCCGTCGCGGGCGCCCGCGCCGGCCTCACGCCGCACCTCCGCGCTGGGCCTCGACGACCGCGCCGCCGCGCCAGCTCGACGCGAGCAGCCGCGCCCCCGACCGCGCGCGCGCCGGCGTCTCGATCATCTCGACGATCCGCCGCGCGACCTCGTCGGGCTCCGCGAGCGCCGCCCGGTCGGCCTCCGGCAGCGCGGCCGCGTGCATGACCGTGTCCATCTCCCCGGGGTCGACGCTGAACACGCGAACGCCCGCGTCGGCGAGCTCGACCGACCAGCTGCGCGTCAGGTGATCGAGCGCCGCCTTCGACACGCCGTAGGCCCCCCAGCCGGGGTACGCCTCCGCGCCCGCGTCCGAGCTGATGTTGACCACGACCCCGCGCCCGCGCACCAGCATCGCGCCCGCGACGGCGCGCGTCAGCTCGAAGGGCGCGCGCACGTTGGTCCGCAGGACCTCCGCGAACGCGTCGGGCTCGAGGTCGAGCAGCAGCGGCATCGGCGTGGGCCCCAGCGCGCTCGCGTTGTTAATCAGCAGCTCGATCGGCCCGACCAGCGCGGCCGCCTGCGCCGCGATCGCCTGCGCGGCGCCAGGCGCCGCGACGTCGCCGCGATCCCGTGGGCCTCGCCGCCCACCGCCCGGACCGCCGCCGTCGCCTCGCGCAGCGCTCTCCGCCCGCGCGCGACGAGCACGACCCGCGCGCCGCGGAGCCCCAGCGCGCCCCCAGCCCCAGCCCCAGCCCCGGCTCCCGCCGGTGATGAGCGCGCCGACGCCGGCCAGCGCGCGCCGGCCGCTCGCCCGCGCGCGGTGGGGGACGACGTCGCCGCGCGACCCGAGGACTTCATTTTCTGGCGTTTTGGACATGTCACGAGCGTGCGCGCGACTCGATAATCTCTCAACGCTCTTGCTAATAAATCATCAGGTTGCCACTCTCTCGACATGACCGACGAGCCCGTCGCCGCGCACCTCGGAGACAACGTCCGCCAGCTCCGCGAGGCCCGCGGGCTCACCCAGCAGCAGATCGCGAAGATCGCCGGCGTCCCGCGGCCGACCTGGGCCAACCTCGAGTCAGGGCTCGCCAACCCGACGCTCGCGGTCCTGGTCAAGGTCGCCAACGCGCTGCAGGTGCGGCTCGAGGAGCTCATCAGCCCGCCGCGCGCCGCCGCGCAGCGCTACCCCGCCGCGAGCCTGCCGACGCGCAGACGCGGCAAGGTCGAGGTCCGCAAGCTGCTGCCCGATCCGATCCCGGGACTCGAGATCGAGCGCATGGAGCTCAAGCCAGGCGCGACGATGACCGGCATCCCGCACACGCCGGGGACGCGCGAGTACCTCACGTGCGAGCGCGGCGTCATCGAGCTCGCGGTCTCGGGGCGCGCGTGGACGCTCGATCCGGGCGACGTCGTGGTGTTCCGCGGCGATCAGAAGCACGGCTATCGCAACCCAGGCCGCGGCGTCGCGGTCGCGTACAGCGTGATCGCGTTCGCGCCCGTCGCCAGCGCTTGATCGCGCTCGCGCGTTTTCGCCACGTGGGGCCCGCAGGCTGCAACGCTGGGGCCCTCGCGCCCCCCGTTGCGTTTCCCGGGCCATTCATCGATGATTTTTCGGCGCCGCGCACGTGCGCAAGGCCGATCACGTCGGGTTTACACGCCACGCGTGCATAAGTGATGTGAGTTCCCAGTCGAATTGGTCCCACTCACCGCTCGACAATCACTCGAGGAGACCATGAAACGAATTCTGCTCAGCACCCTGTTCGCCGCGCTGCTCGCCGCGCCCTCCGTGGCGCTGGCCGAGGAGCCCGACGCCGAGGCCGCCGAGGCCGCCGGCGCGGTCGACGACGCCGGCGCCCCTGATCTCGTCGCCCCCGAGGAGGACTCCGCCGACGACGAAGAGGCCGACGACATCCTGCAGGTGATCACGCTGCCGTTGGCGACCGGCGATCTCCGCGAGTCCGGCGTCGAGGAGGAGGAGATCCAGGAGGCGCTCGAGGGCGCCGACGAGGTCGGGCTCTCGGCCGGCGAGACCGCCGAGATCCTGATCGAGGAGTCGGAGGTCAACAAGAAGCGCGGCAAGAAGGCCGGCTTCGGCCGCTACGTCAAGCAGCTGATCGCCGAGGGCTACCGCGGCAAGAAGCTGCGCGACAAGATCCGCGAGCGCAAGGAGGAGATCGGCGAGTTCTCGGACGAGGACAAGCAGAAGATCCGCGAGAAGCTCGAGAAGGGCCGCGAGAAGGAGCTCGAGCGCCGCAAGAAGCGGCACGAGAAGATCAAGAAGCTCAAGGCCCAGGGCAAGAAGTTCAAGATCCGCAGCCGCCAGCGTCACGAGCAGCTCAAGGCCCAGCGCAAGGTCGAGCACGTGCGCCACAAGGCCAAGATGAAGAAGCTCAAGCACGAGATGAAGCGCGAGCTCAACAAGGACAACCCGGACGTCGACAAGCTCAAGGAGACGCACGAGGACATGAAGGACGAGCGCGGCCGCCACGCTGACGCCAAGGCGGACCTCAAGGCGAAGCACGAGCGCCGCGAGGAGAAGCTCGAGGCGAAGCGAGAGAAGCGCGAGGAGAAGCTCGAGAAGCTCAAGGAGAAGCGCGAGGACGCGAAGGCCGACCGCAAGGGCGCGAAGCGCAAGGGGCCCGGCGGAGCCGGTTAACGAGGAGCGAGCATGAAGACCAGCAAATCAGGCATCAGCATCCTGGCCGCCGCGCTCGCGGTGGTCTTCACCGGGGCCTGCGACAGCGGCGGGGACAAGCCCGACCCCGAGCCCGTGCCCGAGGTCAAGAAGCCCGAGCCCAAGCCCGAGCCCACGCCCGAGCCAGAGCCCGTCCACGAGCCTGACCCCAAGGTCACCAAGGCTGCGGAGATCGCCAAGGAGATCGAGGCCAAGCCCGAGGAGGCTGACGAGATCCTCGCCAAGCACGAGCTCGACCGCGACAAGTTCGAGGCCATGATCAAGGAGATCGCCAAGGACCCGCAGATGTCCTCGGACTACGAGGACCTGCTCGTCGGCGCCTGAGCCCGCTGACAGGCCGCGACCGCGCCGGGCGCCTCCTCGAGGTGCTCGGCGCGCGCGTTTTAACCGCCCGCCGCGTTCGGTCCGCGCGCCCGCGCTGGTATAGCTCCCGCATGCCGAGGGAAGACCTGCGCTACGAGATCGACGGAGCCGTCGCCACCATCACGCTCGACCGGCCGGCGGCGCGCAACGCCTACAGCGAGGCCATGGTCACCTCGCTGATCGCCGCGCTCGACGAGGCCGAGCGCGACGACGCGGTCCGCTGCCTCGTGCTCACCGGCGCCGGCGAGGCGTTCTCGGCCGGAGGTGACCTCAAGCGCATGCGCGATCGCGTCGGCATGTTCGCCGGCGGCGCGGCCGAGCTCCGCAGCCGCTACGTCGACGGCATCCAGCGGATCCCGCGGCGCCTCGCGCTGTGCGAGAAGCCCGTGATCGCGGCGGTCAACGGCGCGGCGATCGGCGCCGGGCTCGACCTCGCGTGCATGTGCGACATCCGGATCGCGGCCGCGGGCGCCAAGCTCGGCTCGACCTTCGTCAAGGTCGGCCTCGTCCCCGGGGACGGCGGCGCCTACCTGCTCGCGCGCGTCGTCGGCTTCCCGCGCGCGCTCGAGCTCGTGCTCACCGGCCGCGTGATCACGGCCGAGGAGGGCCTCGAGATCGGCCTCGTGCACCGCGTCGTCCCGTCGGGCCGCGCGCTCGAGGTCGCGCGCGAGCAGGCCGCGCTGATCGCCCAGAACCCGCCCGTCGCCGTCCGCCTGGCCAAGCGCGCCGCGTACCGCAGCTGGGGCGCTGACCTCGAGACCGCGCTCGAGCTCGCCGCGACCTACCAGGGCATCGCGCAGCGGACCGAGGATCACGACGAAGCCGTCCGCGCGCTGCTCGAGCGACGCGAGCCCGAGTTCGTCGGGCGCTGACGCGAGCGCGCGCTACGACGACACGTCATCGGGCGCGGGCGCGGACGCGGGCGCGGGCGCGGGCTCGGCCGGCGTCGGCGGGAGCGGAGGATCGGGGTCGGCGAACACCCCGGGCGACGGCTCGTCCTCGACCTCGTCGGAGAGGTCGGCCCCGCACTCGCGACAGAACTTCGCGTCGGGGTGGTGCCCCTCGGTCGAGCAGTCGGGGCACACCCGCGTCGACGTCTCCTCCGGCGAGCTCGGCCGCACCAGCTCGGCGCTCACGATCCCCGTCGGCACCGCGATGATCCCGTAGCCCGCGATCATCAGCATCGCCGCGATCAGCTGGCCGAAGGACGTCTTCGGCGCGATGTCGCCGTAGCCGACCGTCGTCATCGTGACGATCGCCCAGTACATGCTCTTCGGGATGCTGTCGAAGCCGCTGTCGGCCTCGCTCTCGACCAGGTACATCACCGTGCCGACGATCACGACGACCATGCCGACCGCGCCCAGAAACACCGTGATCTTGGCCCGGCTAGCCCGCAGCGCCGCCATCAAGCTGTTCGCCTCGCTCAGGAAGCGCGTCAGCTTGAACAGCCGGAGCACGCGGATGAACCGCAGCATGCGGATCACGACCAGCGACGGCGTCCCCAAGAACAGCCCGATGTACGTCGGGAGCACCGCGAGCAGATCGACGACCCCGTAGAACGAGAGCGCGTAGCCGAGCGGCCGGCGCACGCACAGGAGCCGCAGGACGTACTCGATGGTGAACACGACCGTGAACACCCACTCGAGCACCGCGAACAGCGTCGGGTGCCGCGGCCCGAGCGGCGTGCTCTCGATCGCGACCACCGCGATGCTGACCAGGATCAGGATCAGCAGCGCGATGTCGAATTGTCGGCCGGCCGGCGTCTCCGCCTCGAACATCACGTGGTAGAGCACCACCCGCCAACCGGACGCGCGCGGCTCTACGCGGCGCGGCGGCCCCGGCTTGCGTTGCGGGTCGGACACGACGACCAAGGTGCCCGCGCGCGGCCGCACGCGCAAGCCGGCGGCGCCCTTCGATCCGCGACGCGCGGGTGCTCACGCGCTCACGCGCTCACGCGCTCACGCGCTCGCTCGCTCACGCGGGGCCCCGCGCCACGACGAACGCGCGCGAGCCGAGCGCCTCGCCCGACTCGCGCGCCCGCGGCCTGAGCCGCGCGGCCCTACGCGGCGCCGCTGCTGATGATCGTGTTCCAGAACATGCACGCCTCGCCGGGCTCCTCGCCCTGCTGCATCTTGCGCAGCGAGCAGCCGTCGCCGCGCACGGTGTCGAGCGTGCGCACCAGCGCGTCCATCTCGATGTCCTGCTCGGCCGTCACCGTGATCGTGAAGGTCGACGGGTACGCCGCCTTGAGGTCGCGCAGCTGGGACGCGAGCGCGGGGTAGTCGAGGTGCTCCGCGCCGACCCCCCCGCGGTTCGGGATCACGCTCGGCTTGCCGTCGTCGTGCACCTTCGCGCCGGCCTCGCGCGCGCGCACGAGGAAGCCGTCCTCGCGGATCTCGACCGTCAGCGAGAGGTCCTTCTCGGTCGGCTTGTCGACGTTGTTCGCCGGCGCCGTGGTGAATTTCGGCGGGGTCACGTCGATCGCCGCCATGCTCGCGAATTCCATCGCGAGGAGCAGCGCGGGGATGAGCAGGAACATGATGTTCATGATCGGGACGAGGTTCGCCTCGACCTCGGCGCTGTCGCCTTCGCTCTTCTTACGGGTCGTCATGCTGGGTGCTCCGGTTCGGGTGCGTGTTCGGGGGGCGGGTTCGGGGTGCGGACGCGAGCGCGGGTGGAGACGGCTCGTGGAGACCGCGACGCCGCGCGGACACGGCGGGGCGCGGCCGCAGCTCACCCGCTGCGGGCCCACGCGCCGCGTGCGTCTGCCGACGCCTCGTCTGGTCGCGGTCCTGTAGAGCCCGACAACGCGAGCGCGCCGAGGTTCCCCCGCCCCGCGAGCGCGGCGAGAAAAATGCCGCTCGACATGACCGCCGCGACAGCCGCCGCGACGACGTGGCGGCCCGGGACGCGCCGCGGCGGTCGAATGCGAGCGCCGCGGCGCGAGGGCCCGCCGCGGCGGTACCATCACGGGCATGCTCGGCCGCCTCGCGCCTCGATCGCCCCGCTCCCGAACGCTCGCCGGCCTCGCGCTGCTGCTCGCATGCGGCGGCGGCGGCGGCGAGCCAACCGAGACGACCGCCGGCTCCGACGCGAGCACGGACGCGACCTCCAGCGCGACGGAGAGCGCGACGGAGAGCGCGACGGAGAGCGCGACGGAGAGCGCGACGGAGAGCGCGACGGAGAGCGCGACCACATCCGACGACACCACCACGAGCGCGCCGACGAGCGCCGGCGTGAGCACAGATGTCCCAGAGACCAGCTCCGAGAGCGGCGGCAGCAGCGGCACGAGCGACAGCGACGGCACCACCGGCGACGGCCTGTGCCCCGCGCGGGCGCCGAGCGTCGAGCTCCCGCGCCTGCGGATCACGAAGGACGAGCTCGGCGTGCTCGTGAACCTCAGCGACCCGCAGTCCGTCGCCGTCGCCGACTACTACGTCGCCGCCCGCGGGATCCCGCCCGAGAACGTCGTCGAGCTGAGCTTCGACGTGCAGAACGTCATGCCCGAGGGCGTGTTCACCGGCGTCAAGGCCGAGGTCGACGCCGCGCTCGGCCCCGAGGTCCAGGCGCTCGCGCTCACGTGGACGCGACCGTACCGCGTCGCCTGCATGTCCGCGACCGCCGCCTTCGCGCTCGGCTTCAGCGACATCTACTGCAACACCTCCGGGATGGCCTGCGGCGAGACGGCGCTCGTCGACTACTTCGACTCCGACTCCACGCGCCCCTTCGACGACCACGGGCTGCGGCCGACGATGATGCTCGCCGCCAAGGACGTCGCCAACGCCGAGGCGCTGATCGACCGGGGCGTGAGCGCGGACGGCAGCTTCCCGGGCGGCGACGGCTACCTCGTGCGCACCACCGACGTGGCCCGCAGCGTCCGCTGGCCGGCCTTCATCTCGACGGTCAACGCCTGGAACTACCCCGACGAGGGCCTCGCGCTGACCTACATCGACAACTCCGGCGGCGGCGGCAGCAACCTGGTCGAAGATACAGAGAACATCCTGTTCTACTTCACCGGCCTCGCCAACGTCGGCGGCATCACCAGCAACACCTACGTCCCGGGCGGCGTCGCCGATCACCTCACCTCCTTCGGCGGCCAGGTCCCCGACAGCGGGCAGATGAGCGTCGCCCGCTGGCTCGAGGCCGGCGCGACCGCGAGCTACGGCACGGTCGTCGAGCCGTGCAACTACCCGACGAAATTCCCGGACACCACGGCGCTGCTGCCCCGCTATTACCGCGGCGCGACCGTCGTCGAGGCCTACTGGAAGTCCGTCGCCTGGCCCGGCGAGGGCAACTTCGTCGGCGAGCCGCTCGCGGCCCCCTGGGGCCACGCGCCCGTCGTCTACGAAGACTGCGCGCTGACCGTCGAGACCACCGCGCTAAGGCCGTTCTGGAGCTACGCGCTCGAGCAGGCCGACAGCCCCGACGGCCCGTGGACGGCGGTCCTCAGCGACATCTCGGTCGACAACCACAAGCTCGCGAGCGTCGTCTACGAGCCGGTCGCCGCCCCCTACTACCGCCTCGTCGCGCAGTGAGGCGCGTCGCGATCAGCTCGCCGCCGCGTCGCGCAGCACCTCGTCGGCGTGCAGCGCCGGGTCGACGTCGGGGTACACCTTCGCGACCGTGCCGTCGCGGCCGATCAAGAAGCTCACGCGGCTCAGCACGCCCGCCATGTCGGGCACGCCGAAGGCCTTGGCCCAGCGCAGCTCCGGGTCGGAGACCAGCGGGAACGGCAGCGCGTGCTCCTTCGCGAACGCGCGGTGCGACTCGAGCGAGTCGGCCGACACCCCGATGACCTGCACGCCCGCGTCCTCGAGCTTCGTCCACGCGTCCCGAAACGCGCAGGCCTCCTTCGTGCACCCCGGCGTGTTGTCCTTGGGATAGAAGTAGATCACCGTCGGCGCGCCCTCGAGCGCGCTCAGGTCGACCGTCGCGCCGTCGTGCGCCGTCGCCGACAGAAGCGGCGCCGGGCTGCCGACCGCGAGCAGCCCTGATCCCCCGTCCGGGCGCTGCACCGGGCCGCACGCCGCCGACCCGAGCGGCGCGGCCGCCGAGCTCAACAGGAGGAGAGACAGGGACCAGGTCGCGCGGGTGGACAACGCCATGCGCGAGACAGTGTACGACGACGATGCCGCGGGCGCCCCGTCAGCATCGTCGGCGTCGCGCTGCGGGGGCGCGCGGCGTCGCGCCGGCTCACGGCGACGGCCACGCCGGCAGGATGTCGACGCCGCTCGGCGAGCTGACCGCCACCTCGTCGACGACCGCGTCGGCCGCGTTGTACACGACGACCTTGTTGGAGCCGTAGCAGCCGACGTACGCGAAGTCCTCGCCGTTGATCGCGAGGTTGCGCACCTGCCCGGCGCAGCTGACCGCCACGCTCTTGAGGTAGACGCCGTCGGCGGTGAACACGTAGTAGCTGGCGTTGTTCTGGCTGGTGATCACCACGTCGCCGTTGGAGCGCGCCCCCACGCCGAACGCCGAGCTCAGCCCGCCGCCGCCGAACGCCGCGTCGTACACGATCCCCGGATCCCAGTGCTGCGCCGGGCCGCCGCCGAACGACGTCAGGTAGAAGTCGCCCCCGGGTCCGAACGCGGTCGAGCGCAGGTTGGACCCGTTGGGCGAGGTGATCGTGCCCTGGTCGCCGCCGCCGAGGTCGAGCACGCGCACCGTGGGCATGCCCGAGCCCGAGGCGTACACGCGATCGTCGGTGACGGTCATGCCGTAGAGGAAGCCGCTGACGAGCCCGCCGCCGATGGTCGCGGTCGACTTGTCGAGGATGTCGATCGTCCGGATCTCCGAGCTCTGGCCGACGTACAGCAGCCCGTTGGGCCCGGCCGCGACCGACTGCGGGAAGTTGAGGCCCGGGTAGCTGTCGATCAGCGTCAGGTTCTCGGGCTCGTAGATGTAGGCCTGGTTGTTCGAGGCGCTGACGACCACCAGGCAGCCCTTGCCGTTGACGCACTGGTTCTCGGCGACGCAGAGCTCGCCCTCGCACAGCTGCGACTCGCAGTCGCCGTCCTCCAGGCACATCTCGCCGAGCTCACAGGGCGCGCAGTCCGGGCCGCCGCAGTCGACATCCGTCTCCGCGCCGTTCATCAGCCCGTCGCCGCACGAGACGCAGAGCTCCGCGTCGCATAGCTGCGACTCGCAGTCTCCGCCCACGAGGCACATCAGCCCGTCGGCGCACGGGTCACACTCCGGCCCGCCGCAGTCGACGTCGGTCTCGAGCCCGTTCATCTCCAGGTCGTCGCAGGTCGGCGCCGGCCCGGTCGTGCCCACGTCCGTCGTCCCCGAGCTCGTGCCCGGGTCCGTCGTGCCCGGGTCCGTCGTCCCTGGGTCCGTCGTCCCTGGGTCCGTCGTCTCCGTCGTACCCGGCCCCGTCGTCCCCGGCCCCGTCGTACCCGGCCCCGTCATCACCGACTCGGTCGTGCCGGTCCCGTCCATCGTGCCGCCGGAGGTCGGCGGACCCGCGGTCGTGCCCGCCGTCGTCGCGCCCGTCGTCGCCAGCGTCGCGCCGCCGGTCGTGCCCGTGGACTCGGTCTCGTTGCCGGTCCCGCTCGTGCCCGTCGCGTCGTCACCGCAGCCCGCGAACACCAAGAGCGCCCCCGCGAGGACCCCGCTCACCGTCCATCTCGTCATACACAGCACGCGCTGACGATCGCAGGTCTTTTAAGACCTGTCTAATTGAACATATTAAAATTCTACGAGTCCGCGAGCCGGTCCCGCACCCGCGCCTCGTCGATGTCGCCCGGCGCCCACAGCCGCCGCCCCTCCATGCCGCCCGCGACCGTCAGGATCTCGCCGCTGACGTGGCGCGCGAGCCCCGGCGCGCTCAAGAACAGCGCCGCGTCCGCGATGTCGCGCGCGCGCGCGAGCTGGCGCACCGGCATGGTCTGCAGCGCGCGCGTGATGTGCCCCGGCGTCTCGATCGCCGCGCGGGCCATCGGCGTCGCCGTCCACCCGGGCTCGACGACGTTGACGCGCGCGTAGGGGTCGAGGCGCACGAGCTCGTTCTTGAGGCTGCGCATCAGCCCGTGGAGCCCGGCCTTGCTGACCGCGTAGGCGAGGTGCCCGGCCTCGCCGAAGCGCCCGGCGGTCGAGCCGATCAGGCACACGCTCGCGCCGCGGCCGTCCGCTCGCGGCCCGCGCTCGGCGAGCGCCCGCGCGAACGCCCGCGCCGTCCAGATCGCGCCGTGCAGGTTGACCTCGAGGACATCTCGCACGCGCGCCGGCGACACCGCGTGCAGCGGCGCGTCCTCCGGCGGCCAGACGCCCGCGTTGACGATACAGACGTCGACGCGCCCGTGGGCCGCGACCGCCTCCGACAGCATCCGCTCGGCCTGCTCCCACGCGCGCAGATCGGCGACGTGCACGCTCGCGCGCCCCTCGAGCCCGAGCGCCTCGACCTGGTCCGAGAGCGCCTCGGGCCGCGAGTTCGCGTGCAGCGCCAGCCTGCAGCCCTCGCCCGCGAAGGCCCGCGCGAGCGCGCCCCCGATGCCGCCCGAAGCGCCGGTGATCAGCGCGGTGAGTCCCGAGAGCCCGCTGTCCATCGCGGTCGAGCATCCTCCACCGGGGCGCGCGCCGCAACAGCGCGCGCCGCCGCGATCGGCCCCGCGCTCACGGCTCGCGCTTGTTGATCCACACGTCGCTGTCGAAGGACGCGATCAAGGTCTCGTAGCCCACGGTCACGATGTCGTCGAAGGGGTCGACCGCGACCGCGCGCGCGAGGTCCTCCTCGCCCGCCTCGTTGCCGTAGACGTCGATCCACAGCTCGTCGCCCGCGGCGCTGTACTTCCCGATCCAGATGTCGTCCTGGGCGCCGAACTCGGTCTGGCCGACGACGATCACGTTACCGGCGCTGTCGATGTCGACATCGTTGGCCAGGTCGGTCTCGCCGTTCTCGTCGTGGATGACCTCCCACTGCTCGACGCCGGCGTCGTCGTACTTGGCGATCCAGATGTCGACCGAGCCGCCCTCGCCGTCGACGCGCCCGACGACCGCGATCTCGCCGCTGAGCGGATCGTGCGCGATCCCGTTGGCCCAGTCGATCCCGCCGACGGGGCCGTCGCGCTCCACCGACCAGTCGACCTGGCCGTCGGGCGTGTAGCGTCGCAGCCAGATGTTGAAGCCCTCGACCATCGTGAAGGTGCGCCCGGCCACGAGGATGTTCCCCGCGCCGTCGACCGCGACGCTCGAGGCCGTGTCGGGGCCGTTGTCCGCGCCCTCGTACACGCGCGTCCACACCTCGGCGCCGCTCCCGTCGTAGCGGCGGATCCACGCGTTGTCGTCGCCGTTCTGCTTGATGCTGCCCGAGACCACGAACTCGCCGCCCGGCAGCATCGCGATGTCAGCGCCGAAGATCGGCCCGGCGTCCGTGAACGCCCACAAGAGCTGCCCCTGAGGATCACAGCGGCTGAGCCAGAAGTCGCTGCCCATGCCGCCCGTCGACTGGCGCCCGACCGCGATCATGAAGCCGGCGTCGTCGCTCGTCACCGAGGAGACGCTGTCGATCGAGCCCACGCCGCCGTCGTACTGCTGCGTCCACAGGCTGACCCCCGTCGGGTCGTACTTGCGGATCCAGATGTCCTGCTGGTTATTCGCGTCCTCGACGTTCGCGACCACGTAGATGTTGCCGACGCCGTCCGTCGCGACCCCGGCGCCCTCGTCGATCTTGCCGCTCTGATCGTGCGTGCGCGTCCAGTAGGCCGCGCCGGGCGAGAGCGAGCAGTCCGACTCGCAGCCGTCGCCCTCGACGTCGTTGCCGTCGTCGCACTGCTCGCCGCTCTCGAGC
Source organism: Myxococcales bacterium (assembly GCA_020633295.1). Taxonomy (GTDB): domain Bacteria; phylum Myxococcota_A; class Polyangia; order Nannocystales; family Nannocystaceae; genus JACKDW01. The sequence goes on from JACKDW010000005.1 coordinate 339,231, forward strand.
GTGCCGTTGCCGCACACCGCCGGCTCCGTCGTCGAGCTCGTCGTCGGGTCCGTCGTCGGCCCCACCGTCGTGGGATCCGTGGTCGGCCCCACCGTCGTCTCGTCGGTCATCGAGACGTTCGTCGTCGAGTCGGTCGTCGCGGGGTCGCTCGCCGACGGCTCCGTCTCGGACTCCGACGCCGTGGTCTCGCCCGGCCCGCTGTCGCCGCAGGCCGCGACCGCGAGCACGAGCGCCGCCGGCAGCAGCCGCGCGCGCGTTTTAATAAGCCAACACAAGTTCATGGTCATGCGCTGAACATAGCAGCCAGCTCGGCGCGAGCTCGCCCCGGCGTGCCGGCCGCGGAGCCGCGCGCGTCAGCGCTCGAGCGCCTGCTTCAGGGCGCGCGCCAGCGCCTCGTTCTCGGCCGGCTCCGCGCCGACCGTGATCACCGCGCGCCCGCCGGTGATCGCCTCGGCGATCACCGGGTCCGAGAGCACCTCGCCGTTGAACACGATCGCGAGCTTGCGACCGACATTGGCGCCCGAGACCTCGGCGAAGCGCTCGCCGGCCTCGCGCGTCATGATGACCTCGACGCCCACGCCGTCGTCCACGAGCCCGACCCGCTGCACCCCGTTGGCGTCGACCACCGGATCCGACTGGACGACGAACGCCGCCCACAGCGGCTCGTCCGAGCCCGGCCGCCAGGAGCCCTGCCCGTAGCGAAGCGCGTGTGAGCTGGGCAGCCGCCATTTCTCGGGGAGCGCCTCGAACGCGCGCTCGAGCGCCGCGCGATCGGAGGACGCCGCGACGGTCGGTCCCTCGATCGTGCGGTGGCCGTCGCGACCGTAGCTCGGGAGCTTGATCAGCTCGACGCCCTCCACAGGCAGCAGACCCTCGCCCGCGAGCGCCTGCACGTAGGGGACGCCCGCGTCCGCGAATGCGGTTTCGTGATCCACGATCAGCAGCTGGAACACGCTCGGGTTCGGATGCGGCCCCAAGGGCTCCTCCGTGCGGGCCGAGCAAGCGAGGAGCGCGATCGAGGCGCTCGCGGTGAGGAGGAACGTCCGGCGAAGCATCCCGACCACAGTACCGAAGCTGCGGCGCCGATCTGACATCACCCGGGAGATCGGGCCCGGGAGCGGCCGCGATCTCATGGCCCGGGAGACACGTCCGTACGCCGCCCCTGTCACCCCGTCGTCACGCGAGCGGACCCGCCGCGCGGGCCCTGGAACGCGCGCCGCGCCGCGCCCGAAGACGCCGCCGCCGTACGCCGTCCGCGATCGTCGGGTAGACTGTCGGCGGACACTCGCCTGAGAGCCTTCGCCATGAACTACCGACTCACATCCCTTCGCACCCTCTCCCACGGCCTGCTGCTCGCGCTCCCGCTCGCGGCCTGCAGCGGCGGCGGCGACGGAACCGAGACCGACGCCGACGCGACCAGCGAGGGCACCGGCACCTCCGGCGGCGCGACCGAGGACCCCACGGCGAGCACGACCGCCGGCGGCAACACCGACGGCGCGACCGACAGCGAGAGCGGCACCGGCAGCAGCGGCAGCACCGGCGACACCGGCGACGACGCCAACTTCCCCAACTGCAGCTGCGCCGACTTCGAAGGCGACTGCATCGAGGTCACCGCCGACGACGAAGAGGGCCTGCAGATCGCGGCCAACTCGCTCGAGGACAACGGCACGCTCGTGCTCGGCCTCGGCAGCTTCGAGCTCGACAACCAGGTCACGATCCGCGCCGACGGCATCACGGTCTGCGGCCAGGGCATCGGCGTCGAGGGGGACTTCGAGCAGGGCACCACGCTCGACTTCGCGGCCCAGATGACCCAGTCCAACGGCCTCGACATCGTGGGCGACAACACCACGGTCCGCGACCTCGCCATCGTCGACGCCAAGAAAGACGGCCTGCGCATCGAGGACTCCGACGACGTGACGATCCAGCGCGTGCGCGTGACGTGGCGCAAGGTCGCTGACTCGAGCAACGGCTCCTACGGCATCTACCCGGTCAAGGTCCGGCGCGTGCTCATCGAGGACTCGGTGTCCTACAACTCGTCGGACGCGGGCATCTACGTCGGCCAGTGCGCCCACGCGATCGTCCGCAACAACGTCGCCAAGCGCAACGTCGCCGGCATCGAGATCGAGAACACGCAGTACGCCGACGTCTACGGCAACCTCGCCGAGGACAACACCGGCGGCCTGCTGATCTTCGACCTCCCGGGCAACCCGATCGTCGGCCACGACATCTCGATCCACGACAACACGATCATCAACAACAACCAGGTGAACTTCGCGCCAGGCGGCACGGTCAAGCAGATCCCGCCCGGCACCGGCACCTTCGCGATGGCCTCGCGCCGCGTCGAGATCTTCGACAACACCTACGAGAACAACGGCACCGGCGACATCGCGGTCGTCAGCGGCCTCATCATCGAGGGCGACGAGGAGCAGTGGGCCATCAGCCTCGACGAGCTCAACGGCGACATCGACAAGGTCGAGCTGCCGATGGGCGACGGGGTCATCTACAACTACCAGACCAACAACATCTTCATCCACGACAACTCCCACTCCGGGAGCGGGATGGACCCGTTCAAGTCGACGATGGATCAGGAGTTCGGCGCGCTGCTCATCCTGCTCTACGCCGACAACCTGCCCATCGACAACGTGCTCTACGACACGATCGGCGAGAGCTCGCACCACCCGACCGACGCCGCGATGAACTCCAACGACAACCACCTCTGCCTGCAGTCGAACACCGGCGCGACCTTCGTCAGCCTCAACGCCGAGGAGACGCAGCAGCCGCCCTTCGACATCGAGGCGCTGTTCCGCCCGCCGGCGCCGTTCACCCCCTTCGACTGCGGCAACTTCACCATGGGGCCGATCACGCCCCCGGACATGGGGTAGCGCGAGATGATCACGAGCACCCACGCGATCGCGCGCGCCCGCGTCGGCGCGCGCGGGCTCGTCGCCTCGCTCGCGCTGCTCGCCTGCGGCGACAGCGGCGGCGGCACGAGCGACGCGAGCACCACGACGACCGGCGAGACCGCGCCGGCGACCGACGCGACCACCAGCGCCGGCTCGTCGTCGTCCACGAGCGAGGGCGACGCGACCACGAGCGAGACCACCGGCGCGCCGGCCTTCGAGTGCGACTTCCAGGGCGTCGACTTCGACGCGGGCGTCCCCGATCTCCTCTCGGACATGTGCCTCGTGCGCTGGACCGAGCAGGGCTTCGAGCTCGCCGACAACGTCTACCCCTACGAGCTCAACACCGTCCTGTTCAGCGACTACGCGCTCAAGCAGCGCGCGATCTACATCCCGCCGGGCGCGACCGCCGAGTACCGCGACAACGAGGTGCTCGAGCTCCCGGTCGGCTCGATCATCCTCAAGTCGTTCATCTTCCCGGCCGACCTGCGCGCGCCCGAGCTCGCGCAGGACCTGATCGAGACGCGCGTGCTGGTCCGCTTCCCGGAGGAGTGGAAGGCCTACCCGTACATCTGGGATCACGAGCTCGGCGACGCGCTGCTCACCGTCCAGGGCGAGATCCGCCCGATCGAGTTCATCGGCCTCGACGGCGAGCCGAAGCTCTCGACCTACCTGATCCCGCAGAAGAACCAGTGCCAGGAGTGCCACGAGATCAAGGACGAGAACGACGAGACCGTGATCACGCCGATCGGCCCCAGGCCGCGCTACCTCAACCGCGACGCTGACTTCGGCGACGGGCCGGTCAACCAGCTGCAGCGCTACGCCGACGCCGGCTGGCTCACCGGCGTGCCGCCGATCGCCGGGATCCCGAAGGCCTGGGACCACCGCGCGCTCGCGGACACGCCGGTCGCCGACATGAGCTACGCCGAGGTCACGACGGCCGCGCGCGACTACCTCGACATCAACTGCGCCTACTGCCACAACCCCCGCGGCGTCAACGGGATCTCGTCGCAGCTGTTCCTCAACTGGGACAACGAGGACGTGTTCCACCTCGGCTTCTGCAAGAAGCCCGGCTCGGCCGGCAAGGGCGGCGAGAACCGCGACTACGACATCGTGCCCGGCGACGCCGAGGCCTCGATCCTCATCTACCGCACCGAGACGCTCGACCTCGGCTCGATGATGCCGCTGATCGGCCGCAGCCTCGCGCACGAGGACGGCAGCGCGCTGCTGCGAGCGTGGATCGACGGGCTCCCGCCCGACGACTGCGGCGCGCCGGATCCGATGCCCTGAGCGCGTGCTAGGGTACCCGCCCCATGGTCCCGCGAAGAATCCTGGCGCTCCTCGCGACGCTCGCGCTCAGCCTGCTCGCCGTCGCCGACGGCATCTACCTGTCGATGGTGCACATCGACTTGGAGTTCGGCGGCGGCGGCATCGGTCAGCTCTGTCACCGACTCTCGGAGACCGGCTGCGCCGTCACGGGCGGGCGCTTCGGCGACCTGCTCGGGATCCCCGTCTCGGTCATCGGGGGCGCCGGCGCGGCCACCTGCGCGCTGCTCGCGATCATCGCGCTGATCCGCGCCGGTCGACCACGAGATGTCCTTCGGGACCTGCTGCTGACGCTCGCGGCGCTCAGCGTGCTCGCCTCCGTCATCATGGCGACGCTGTCGCTCGTGGAGGGCAAGTTCTGCCCGTTCTGCGTGATCTGGTACGGGCTCAACGCCGGCCTGCTGATCTCGAGCTGGGTCGCGATCACCGCCGACTCGCCCCCGCGCGGGCTCCGTGACGGCCTGCGAGGCGGCCTGTCCGCGCTCCCGCGGCTGCCCGGCGCGCTGCCGGCGGTCGGCTTCGCGCTGTTCCTCGTCGGGATGTTCGGCGCCTACCGCTGGTTCCACGACCTCCTGGCCAGCGCCGAGGAGCGCGCGGCCGCGGCCGCCGTCGAGAAGCTGCTCGCCAAGACGCCGCGACGCGACATCATGCGCGAGGCCGGGCGCGCCGACCTGCCGCGCAAGCGCGTCGGCCCCGAGGGCGACGCGCCCGTCGTGATCATCGAGTTCAGCGACTTCCAGTGCCCGTTCTGCAAGCGCGCCTGGCGACAGCTCGAGGACTACGCGGCGACCAGCGCCGTGCCGCTCGAGCTCGCCTACGTGCACTTCCCGCTCGATCCGCAGTGCAACCCGCTGATCGAGAACGAGCTCCACCCCGACGCCTGCGAGGCCGCCACGGCCAGCGAGTGCGCGCGTCGTCAGGGCAAGTTCTGGGAGTACGCCGACGCGCTGTTCCGCGACCAGCACGACCTCTCCCGCGACGCGCTGCTGGCCCGCGCCGACGCGCTCGCGCTCGACCGCGCGGCCTTCGAACGCTGCCTCGTCGACCCCTCGGTCCAGCTCAAGCTGACCGAGGACCTTTTGCTGGCCGGGCGGATCGACGTGCAGGGCACGCCGACGCTGCTGATCGACGGCTACCGCGTCGGCGGCGTGCCGCGGCGCCAGGCGCTGGACCGCATCCTCGCGGAGATCCTCGCGCGCCGCGACAAGCCGGCCTCCTGAGCTCAGGGCACGTTGAGCGCCATCACGAACACCGCGCCGGTCATCGCCGAGCCGGCGGTGCCGACCACGTCAGCGCCCGCGACGGTGAACTCCTCGGCGAGCATCGGCGCGACGAGCACGAACAGGCCGTTCGAGCTCGTCATGTCGCTCGTGAAGGACGCCCCGTCCTCGGCGAGGTAGCGGATCATCGCGGCCGAGCCGGGGTTTTTCGACTCGACGACGGCGCCCGCCATCGGCTGACCGGTCGAGTCGCGGACGATGCCCACGACCCCGCCCTTGTCGCCCAGCGGCAAGAAGTCCGTCAGCGCGGCGTCCGCCTGCAGGAGGCCGTTCCACGCGCCCAGCGTCGCGTCGGACAGCACCCAGAGGTCCCAGACGTCCGCGGCGGGCCCGTAGCTGCTGCCGGCGACCGGCTTGGCGAGGCCCGTCGCGGTCGGGTAGCGACCTGCCTCAACGAGCAGCCCGACGATGCCGATCGGCGCGCTGATCGGGCCCGGGCTCTCGAAGTCGTACACGCCGGCGCCGTCGGCGGTGCCCATGAACAGCGGCGAGGCTGCGGTCGGGTCCCCGAGCGCGGAGGCGGCCGCGAGCACGCGCAGCTCCGCGCCGCCGACCGGGGCGCCGCCCTCGAGGTCACGGATCGTGCCCATGACGCGCGTGCTGCCGCCGTCGGGCGGGTCGACGCACACGCCGACCTCCGGCGTCGTGAACTTCTCGCAGACCCGCGAGGCGCAGTCGAGGTTGACGACGCAGTCGTCCCCGTTCGCCGCGGTGTCGCCGGCCGACGGGTCCGCCGTCGTCGCGGGGTCGTCCGTCGTCGTCGACGGGCCGCCGGTCGTCGAGGCGTCCGAGGTCGCCCCGGTGCCCTCCGTCGCGCCCGCGCTCGTGCCGGTGTCCTGCTCGGTCGTCGAGCCGCCGTCCGTGGTGGTGGTGCCGCTGTCGCCGCAGGCGAGCAGCGCGAGCGAGGTGAGCAGGCCGAGGCCCGCGAGAAGAGATGTCTTTTGCAACATGTAATGCTCCCGAGCGCCGCGCCCGAACGCCCCCGTGGCGCGAACACGATTCGCGGCGATCAGCGGCGGCGACGGTAGCAGGCGCGGAGCCGGCCGCGCAACACGATCGCGGGCGACATCGACTCGGTCGATATCGCCCGCGCGCGTGATCGCGCCGCGCTCACTGGCGCGTCTCGACGTAGCCGTCGGGGACCTTGTACTGGAAGGCCTCGGCCTTCAGCCCGACGTTGAGCTTGATCTCCGAGAGCTCGAAGTGGTTGATGCTGTTGTCCTGGTTGCGGACGACGAACGCGTCGACGCGCCCGGTCTTGTCGTCGACGACCAGCAGCATCGACTTGTAGTGCGGGTTCTTCTCCTTCGGCTTGATCTCGATCACGGTGTGACCGGCGGCGCCGAAGCGCTTGACGAGCTTGTCGGAGGCGAGCCGCACCTTGAACGTCTGAATCAGCTTCTGCCCGCCGAACAGGAACTTGGTCGCGCCCGCGAGGTTGGCGTTGCCCTTGACCGACTGGCTGACGACCTGGTGCGTGTCGTTCTCGATCACCCACAGCTTGTCGTCGTCGACGTAGAAGTCCGGGTCCGAGTCCGACTCGTAGTCCCAGACCATGCGCCCTGGCTTCATGATGTTGAGCGCGCCCTTGGTGACCTTGTGCTGCCCGTAGACCTGGTTGATGTAGGTCTGCTGGAACTTCGCCTGCATGTCCTTGGTGCCGTCGTAGAAGCGCTGGACCGCGTCGAGCACGCCCGACGCGGTGCCGCGCTGCGACGCGGGCTCGGCCGGGATCGGCGCGGGGGCCTCGGCGCGGGCGGGCGCGCTGGCGAGGGTCACGAGGGAGACGAGGACGCCGAGCGCGAGGCCGCGCGCGAGCCGACGAGGGGGAACCGTGGAGCTGAACATTCGGCGGGAGGGGGCTTGAGGCTGAAGACGCTGCATGATCGAGACGCTCGTCGCTGCGTATCGGGTCTGACGCTTCACGCGGGCGGGCGATTCACGTTCGCGCGGCCCCGCGGGGCCGCGCGCCCGTGATCACCTGTACAACCCCCGGTCGCCGCCGGCAAACAACCATCGCCGGCCCGACAGACTCTTTCGCGATCGCCCGCGCGCGAACAGCGTTCAGATCTGGACCAGGCGCCCATCTCACGCACGAGAGCGCGCACGCGATCTCCGTGCGCTGTTGACATGGACGACGGAGGTCCCACGCTGCTCCGGTCGCGCGCGGCATGGGGCCCGCGCGACGCGTCGGGCGACCGACACAGCAAGACCCGCCGGGCGCGATCGCCCCGGCGAAGGAGAACAACTGAATCATGCATCCCGGATTTTTCCGTTGGTGGAACGAATTGCAGCAGGTCCACGGCGCGCGGCGCTGCGGACCGCGCTCCGAGTGGACGGGGCCCGGCTTCTTTGAGGGCAAGCTCGGCGCGCCGTCGCGCGGGCACGGCGGCGGCGGCAGCTCGTCGTTCGGCGTCCGCCGCCCGCTCCGTTTCCTGATCCACAAGCTCGACCTCGACGAGCGCCAGGCCGCCGAGCTGGCGGTCATTGTCGACGCGCTCAAGACCGAGCGCGCCCAGGCGGCGGTCGATCACCGCCGCTCCGTCAGCGCCATGGCCGAGCTCTTCGGCCGCGAGCAATTCGACGAGGAGGCCGCCACCGCCGCCGCGAGCGCCCGGGCCAAGAGCGCCCAGCTCCTCGCGGAGGCCGTGACGACCGCGCTGCAGCGGCTGCACGCGCTGCTGCGTCCTGAACAGCGCGAGAAGCTCGCCTACCTGATCCGCACGGGCTCCCTCGAGCTCTAGGCGGGCCGATCCAACGCCGCGCGCGGAGCTCCGCGCGCGGCGTCGTTTGTTCACGTCATCCCCACCGCGCGTGGAACAAGAGCGCCGCGCGCAGACGCGGCCCCGGGTCCCAGCCGACGTGAAAGCTCCGGAACACGCGCTCGGTCTGCGCGGCGTCCAGACCGTAGAGCCGGGCCACGACCGCGTCGAGCTCGGCCACGGACGCCGCGCGCTGCTCCTCCGGCAGCGGCCCGCAGGCCACGCCGACCTCGCGCGCCCAGGCCGCGAAGCGCTCATCCGAGGCGGCCAGTCGCCCCGCGAGCGCGACGACGCGACGCCACCGCGGATCCTCGCGCGTCGGCCTCGGGATCGGCGCCGGGTTGAGGACGTGGAAGTTCATGTGCGTCTCGACGACGCGGCGCACGAACCAGTCGAAGGGGATCGAGCACAGGACCCCGAGGACATACGCGACATCGCGCGCGTCACCGCGGGGCCACAGCAGGTACGGCGCCTGGTTGGCGAGCACGACCTCGCCCGGCACCAGCGCCGCGCGCATCGTCCGGCTGTCGGTCGCGCGCGTGACGTCGCGGAACGCGATCCGCGGCGCGAGGCAGGGCAGCGTCGCGGGGTCCTCCCGCCAGCGCGCCGAGAACTCCGCCAGCGCCGAGCGGCGCGGCGCCCGGCGTCGACGCGCCTGCAGCAGCGCGGTGATCCGCTCGGGCCGCGCGCGAGCGTAGTAGCGCCCGGTGTCGCAGCGCCACAGGTCGAAGGACTGACCCTTGTACACCGGCCACGTCCCGCGCGCGTCCCCTACACCTGTCTCAAACAACATCTCCGTTTTATCGTGCGTCGCGTGCAGCTCGCTCGCCGGCCGCGCGCGCCACTGACCGGGCGCGTCGAGATCGAGCCGGGGCGCCCGGCGCATGCGCGCCCAGATCTCCGCCGAGCCGTCACCCGGCAGCAGCGGGAACGCGGCCGTGTCCGAGCCCGCCAGCAGCGCGCGCACCTCGATCCGCGTCCCCGCCCGGCCACGCCCGGCGTCAAACGCCTCCCGCGAGTCAAACGGCCCGCGCAGCGCCAGCGCTCCGCGCTCCGACCCCGCCTCGCTCACCGCCTCCTCACCGGCCTCGTCGCCCGCCGGCGGGCGACGGATCGTCACCAGCGCGATCGTGTACTGCGCGTGCACGTCGCGAAACACCCAGCCGCCGCGGTTCGTCAAGAAGCACAGCTCCTCGAAGCCGCCGGACGCGAGCAGCCCCGCGCGCCAGCTCGCCGACCCCTTGGCGACGAACGCGTTGCGCGGGAGCACGAGGCCCAGCCGCCCCTCGGGTCGCGCCACCTGCATCAACCGCCAGGTGAACGCCTTGTATAGATCCGGGTCCCCCGTCCCCAGCCCCGGGTACGGGCCCGCGAGCAGCGCGCGCCGCCGTCGCGCGGACGCGCGACGCTGGCGCTCCAGGCGAGCCTCTCGATCCGGATGCGCCTGACGCAGCGCCGCGAGCTCGCGCTCGCGCTCGCGCTGCGGCAAGGCCTGCAGGCCAGGTGACCGCCGGCTCCAGAACCGGTCTGTCTCGACCGTGACCTCCTCCCATGGCGGGTTCCCGAGCACGACGTCGAAGCCGCCTCCGCCCTCGCCCAGCGCCCCCGGGAACGCGAGCGGCAGGTGCAGCGGCCGCAGCGGCCCCAGGACCTCCTCGACCCGCGCGCGCGCGGACGCGACGCCTTCGGACCTGCCCTCGAGAACCTCCTGGAGCAGCGCCGCGTCCGCCCGCGACGGCTCCACGCGCGCCGCGATCAGCAGGTCCATGACCCGCGCCTGGACCGCGCGCGAGGCGTCGAGCGGCCCGCGCAGCCCGTGCCCCGCGAGCAGCTCGTCCAGCTCCGCCCGCGTCCCGACGCCGATCAGCGCGTCGCCGACGACGATGTTAGGGCCTGTCCCGGCGTACAGATCAAAGATCCCGCGGCACAGCGCGACGACCTCGGCGTCCACGTCGACGCCGTGCAGGCAGCGCGACACGATCGCGCCGCGCAGCGCGGCCGGCTCGCCGCAGGCCGCCGCGCGGACGCCGGGGTGACCCCGCAGGTACCCGTGCAGCCGACGCTCGATCCGCCGCGCCGCCGCGAGCAAGAAATTGCCTGCCCCTACAGACATATCGACTACTCGCAGCTCGAGCAGCGCGGCCGCCCGCGCGGCGTCCCCCGAGAGCCCCTCGAGCCGCGCGACGTGCCGCGCGAGGACGGGGTCCAGCGCGCGATCCAGCAGGTGCGCGACCACGAAGCCCGGCGTGTAGTAGGCGCCCGCGCGCTTGCGATCGCCGGCCGTGCGGGTCACCCGCAGCCGCGTCGCGGGGGATCCTGGCCCGCGCGCCAGCTCCAGCTCGCGCTCGAGCAGCGCCTCGTGCACCGCGCCGAGCGCGGCCGGACCCACGCACTCCAGCTCGAGCGGCGCCGGCTCGTCGTCCGCCCCCAGGCCCAGGAACGCGTTCACGAGCGAGCGGCGCGCGTCCTCGTCCAGCGCCGCGCCCCGCTTCTTCACCTGCTCAAAAAGACACTCCTCGACCGCCGCGCGCGCGCGCGCTGGCGTCGCGCACGCGGCCCACAGCGCGCGCTCCAGGATCCTCCGCGCGTCGCTCGCCACGCGCTCGAGCGCCGCGTCGTCCAGCGTCGCCGCGCCGCCCACCAGGACGCGCGCGAGCGCGGGCAACGCCTGGGCGCACAGGCGACGCGCCAGGCTCGCGGAGACCTCCTGACCGCGCCGCCGCGACGCGTCGATCAGCCGCGAGACGAGCCCGCGTGGCGCCAGCGCCGACGGCGAGAGCAGGCGCGCGAGCGCGGCCGGGTCCTCGAGCGCCACGCCCGTCTCCGTCCAGCCGCGCGGGCACGCGGCGCGCAGCGGCTCCGGGGTGCACAGCCACGCGCCCCGCCCGGCGAGCGCGACGACCCACGCGAGGCCCCGCGCGTCGGCCAGCGCGAGCGTATCCGCCAGCGCGAACGGACAGGACTGTCGGGACAGGTCAACCAGGAGCGCCCGCGCGACGCCCCCGCACGCGAGGCTCGAGCGCGCCCCCCGCCCGCGCCCGTCGCCGTGTAGCCGAGCGCCGCCGCGACGGCGTCGCCGCGCGCCGAGCCCCCGCGCCCAGCGCCCGCGCCAGAGCGCCCGCGGCGCGACCGTCCCCCGCCGCGCGGGAGACCGACTCGAGCGCGCCCGTGAACAGCAGCCCGCCGAGCCGGCGCGCGCCGCCCTCAGAGCGCGCCGATGTACACCTCGCGCGGCGTGGTCCCGCGGGACGGCCCGATCACGCCGTCCTCCTCCATCATCTCGACGATCTTCGCCGCGCGGTTGTAGCCGATGTTGAGCCGCCGCTGGATCATGCTGGTGCTGACCTTCTGCGACTCGGCGACGATCTGCACGGCCTTGTCGTAGAGCGGGTCGACCTTGCGCTCGGGCTGGTCCTCGTCGAGCTCGACGCGCTTGGCCGTGATCTGGTGGTTGTAGACCGGGCGCGCCTGCTTCTTGATAAACCCGACGACCTCCAAGATCTCGTCCTCGGAGACGAAGCAGCCGTGCACGCGCTGCGGCTGCATACCGCGGTCCATGTAGAGCATGTCGCCCATGCCGAGCAGCTGCTTGGCGCCCTTCTGGTCGAGGATCGTGCGCGAGTCGATGTCGCTGGTGACCTGGAACGCGATGCGCGAGGGGAAGTTGTTCTTGATCGTCCCGGTGATGACGTCGACGCTCGGGCGCTGCGTGGCGAGGATCAGGTGGATCCCGGCGGCGCGCGCCTTGGCGGCGATGCGCGCGACGCTGGCCTCGACCTCCTTGCTCGCGACCATCATGAGGTCGGCGAACTCGTCGATGACGATGACGATGTACGGCATCTTCTCGGGGCACGGGCCGAGCTTGCTGTCGAGGTCGGCGCGCGTCACCGGCGTCATCTCGCCGGCCGCGTCGACCATGATGCCCGGCAGCTCGCCGCCGACCATGGCGTCCTCGCCCTCAGCGGCCGCGTCGGCGCTCGCGTCGGCGGCGGCCTCCTCGAGCGCCCGCTTCTCGCCCTCCCACTCGTGGATCAGGCGCGGCAGCTTCTTGTTGAAGCCGCCGATGTCGCGCACCTGCGCCGCGCTCAGGATCGCGTAGCGCCGCTCCATCTCGTCGACCGCCCAGCGCATCGCGAGGTTGGCCTGCTCGGCGTCCGTGATCACCGGCTGCAGCAGGTGCGGGATGTCCTTGTAGATGCTCAGCTCGAGCATCTTCGGGTCGATCATGATCATCCGGACATCCTCGGGCGAGCACGAGAACAAGAGCGAGCAGATCATGCTGTTCACGCCGACCGACTTGCCCGAGCCGGTCGCGCCCGCGACCAGCAGGTGCGGCGCGCGGGCCAGGTCGATCGAGATCGGCTTGCCGGTGATGTTCTTGCCGAGCGCCATCGGCAGCTTGGCTTTGCGGCCCACGCCGAACGCGTCGCCGTCGAGGATCTCCTTGATGTAGACGAGCTCGCGCGACTTGTTGGGGACCTCGAAGCCGACCGTCGCCTTGCCGGGGATCGGCGCGAGGATGCGGATCCGGATCGCCTCGAGCGCCATCGCCATGTCGTTCTCGAGGCTCTCGATCTTCGACAGCTTGACGCCCGGCTGCGGCTTGAACTCGTAGCGCGTGATCACGGGGCCCGGGTGGATCCGCGTGACCTTGCCCTGGATGCGGAACTGCGCCAGCGCGTGCTCGATGCGCTCGGCCTGCTCGAGCACGAAGCCCTTGTCGACGTCGGTGGTGCGCGCGTCGGCGAACTCGAACAGCTTCGAGGGCGGCAGCTTGTACTCGCCCGACGTAAGGCGCACGATCCCGGGGATCGACTTCACGCCCCGGTCCCTGTCCTCCTCGTCGCTCGCCTCGCCGCCGCTGCTGCTGCTGCCGCCGCTGAGCCGCTCCGCGACGGCCTTGGCAGCCCGGGCGGCGAGCTCGTGCGCGCGCGGCGGGGCTTTCTTGCCAGCCCGGCTGAGCTTGCTGTCGCCCTCGTCGTCGTCCTCGGCGACCGGGCGATCAGGCTCCGCGCCGTTCTCGGGCTCGCTCACGCGCACGTCGTCCTGGCGATCGCCAATCTCGACGTCGCCCGTGTCGACGATCGGGCGGCCGCGCGCCGGCCTGGCCTCGACGACATCCGGACCCGCCGGGACCACGATCTCGGGCAGCTCGTCGGCCCGCTTGGACTCGGTCTTCGACTTCGACGACTTCGCCTTCGACGACTTCGATTTCGACGACTTCGCCTCCGACGGCGCGTCCCCGTTCTTCACGCGACGGTTGCGTCGCGGCCGACTCTCGCCCTCGACCGGCGACTTCTTTCGCCGCGAGCGTCGCTTCTTGGGCGCCTCCTCGGCGTCCTCCTCGGACCTCGTCCTCCTCGTCCTGCCTCGGCCTCGTCCTCCTCGGCCTCATCCTCTTCGTCCTCGTCGACGAAGATGTACTCGTACTCCTCGTCCGCAGCGGCCTCGTCCTCGTCCACGTAGACGTACTCGTACTCCTCGTCCTCGGCGAGCTCGGCGTCCTCGTCCTCCTCTTCCTCTTCCGCGTCCTCTTCCTCTTCCTCTTCCTCTTCCGCCTCTTCCTCGTCGACCTCGTCGCTCGCTTCCTCCGCGTCCTCGTCCTCGAGCCCGAGGTCGAGCTGATCACCCGGGGAGCGCCGGCGATTGCGAGCGGCGCGGCGTCGCGTCCGGGCCTCGACCTCCTGCTCGTCCTCCTCCTCAACCCGGCCCTCGCGGATCGCCGCGACGATGCCCGTCGTGACCGTCCACAGGTACACGCCAGCCGCAGCGGCCCCGCGCGCGAGCAGGCGCGCGCCGTAGATCAGGTGATCGAGGGAGAGCGGCGTCGAGATGATCAACCCCGAGCAGAGCACCGCCAGCGCGACGACGTAGGTCCCGGCCATCCCGAACAGGCCGAGGCTGATCTCGCCGAGCAGCTCGCCCGTCAGCCCCCCGACGGTGAAGCCGTGCACGCGATACTCGGGGAAGGTGACGTGCAGCAGCACGCAGAACGCGACCGTCGCGGCGATGAAGCCGATCGCCTCGCCGGGTCGCAGGTCGATCTCATCCCCCAGCAGCGCCTTGACGCCGAGACCGATGACGCCCGCGCCGACGAGGTAGGCCGCCATGCCGAAGGCGCTGTACAGGGATCCAGCGACGAGCCCGCCGACGGGGCCCATGAGCACGCCGTCGCCGAATTGGTAGGAGAACAGCCCGCCGAGCGTCAACGCGCCCAGCGCCAGCAAGGCGACGCCGAGAAATTCGCCCCAGGGGCGAGGGATCCGCGGCCCCTCGGCCGATCTCGCCGTGCTCCGATTCGCGCCTCGCGCTCGCCCGCTGGCGGGTTTTCGCTGTGATTTCAAAATGATGCCGCCCTATATCGGGTGTCCGTACAACATCCTACACAGGGCCGCCCCGAGATCAAAAAATGGACCTACCTGCGGTACGCTGCGCTTCATGCGAAGCGCTGCCGTCGCCGTTATGGTCGCAAGCCTGCTGGTCGCAGGCTGCGGGAAGAAAGAGCTCGAGGCCGCCCTGGCGGAAGCCCAGGACAAGCTGGCCAAGACCGAGAAGGACCTCGAGGCCGAGAAGGCCAAGAACAAGAAGCTCGAGGCCGAGAACAAGGATCTCAAGGACAAGATCGCGGAGCTGGAGGATGAGATCAAGAATCTCAACGACCAGCTCGAGCAGCTGGCCAAAGAGGCTGGCCTGACCAAGAAGGAGCTCGACGAGCTGCGGGCCGAGAAGGCCAAGCGCATGAAGGAGCTGCAGGTCTACAAGGACCTGTTCGCCCGCCTCAAGGAGCTCGTCGACGCCGGCACCATCAAGCTGCAGTTCCGTCGCGGGCGCGTGGTCGTCAAGATGGCCAGCGAGATCCTGTTCGCCTCGGGTAAGTCGCAGCTCAAGGACGAGGCGGCCGCCGCGCTCACGACCGTCGCCGAGGCCCTTGCGCAGGTCCCCGACCGCGACTTCCTGGCCGCCGGGTACACCGACAACGTCCCGATCAAGACCGCGAAGTTCAGCAACAACTGGGAGCTGAGCACCGCGCGAGCGATCTCCGTCGTCACGTTCATGATCGAGCACGGCATGCCGGCCGACCGCATCGGCGCCGCCGGCTTCGGCGAGAACGACCCCATCGGGGACAACAGCACCGACGAGGGCAAGGCGCTGAACCGCCGCATCGAGATCATCCTGATGCCCCAACTCGGCAACATCCCGGGCCTCAAGGAGATGCTCGGCGTCAGCTAGTCGCTACGCCCACGCGCCGGACCGACGGCCGCCCCCGGGCGGCCGTCGCTCGTGGTGCCGGCGGACGAGCCCGCCGGCGCAGAGCTCTTAGAACCTCAGGTGCAGCGCCGCGCCGGCGTAGCCCGGAGCCAGCGCCGGCGCCAACGTAGGCGTCCGCGCCGCGCGGCGGCCTCGACCGCGCCCGCGCGAGCCGACGACGAGGAGCGCGACGCCGGCGGTGATCAGCGCGCCCCCGATCACCCCCGTCGCGATCGCGACGGCGTTGGCTCGCTCACCGCGGACGATCAGGTCGTCGACCGCCGCGCGGTCGCTGTTGATCCCGTTGCTCATGGCGAAGCTCTCGCCCTCGAGATCGAGCTGCTGCCCGCGATACAGCGCCCAGCTCATCACGCCCACCGAGACCGCGCCTGCGCCCAGCAGGACGCCGCCCACGAGCTGGAGGGTTCGCGCGGGGGGTCGCGCGCGCGACTCGACGGGCGTCGGCGCCGGCGCCGGCGCCGGCGTCGGCGTCGGCTCGTCGGTCTCGTCCGGCGCGCCCCCGGCCGCCTCGAGCGCGGCCTCGAGCGACCGCTGACGCTCGACGAGCGCGCGCAGCTGATCGGGCTCGGAGATCCCGCCGTCCTCGCGCGCGCGGTTGGGATCGAGATCCCGCTCGTAGACCGCGAGCGCGCTCCGCAGCGGCGCGACGTCGCCGCTCGCCGCGTGCGCCTCCTCGGCCGCCGACGCGATCGCGTGGAGCAAGACCGCGCGGTAGGCCTCGAGCGCCGGGTCTGGCGGCAGCTCGTCGTGCACGCGGAGCCACTGCTCGAGCGCGCCGTCGAAGTCACCCGCGTCGTAGCGGGCCTGCGCGGCGTTGTGCAGCTCCTGACGGCGCGCCTGCTCGTCGGGGCTGGCGGCCGCGCTCTCAAATGTCCCAAAAGACAGAAAAACAAGGGTCGCGAGCGACAGCAGCCCGCGCGCGCCCCCTCGACCCAGCGGGCGCGCGTCGCTCGACCCGAGCGCCCGTCGCCCCTCCCCACGTCCGCCTGCCGAGCTCACGCCGTTTCAATCGTAGGCGGCGCGTGACATCCCGACAAGAGCGGTCGACGACACGCGCGGATCGCAGTCACCTGGCACAAAGGCCCGACGCGCGCTCGCTCTCGCCCGCGCGGCGGTGCGCCTGGGTGCGCATCGTGGGCGCCCGTCGCACGTGACGCGCGAGCCCACGCTCCGCCGAGCCGCGCGCGCGTCCGGTCCTCGCCCGCAACGCGGCCTCGCTGGGCTATTGTTGACCCGTGCCCGATTCACGCAGCGGGAGCGTCCGCGTGGGCGCGACCGTCATCAGTTCGCGTGGGCGCGCGCGAGACGCCGCAGCCGACGACGAGCCACGCGCGCCCGCGGTGCGCCCGGTCCCCGACGAGGCGCCAGCGGGGCGCCGAGAGCCGACCGCGGCGATCCGCGCTCGCAAGTCTCCGCGCGCAGGTTCGGGCGCGCTGCTCGGCGGGCGCTACGAGCTCGTCGAGAAGATCGGCGCGGGCGGGATGGGTGACGTCTTCCTCGCGCGCCACGTCGACCTCGATCGCATGGTCGCGATCAAGATCCTCGGGGTCGAGTTCACGCGCAGCCCCGAGCTCGTCAAGCGCTTCGTTCGCGAGGCGCGCGCCGCCTCGATGATCCGGCACGACAACGTCGTCGACATCACCGACTTCGGCCACACCGAGGACGACGTGCCGTTCTTCGTCATGGAGTGGCTCGAGGGCGAGGACCTCGCGGCCACGCTGCAGCGCGAGGGCCCCATGCACTGGGAGCGCGCGCGCCGGATCATCCTGCAGATCCTCGAGGCGCTGGACGCCGCGCACGCGCACGGCGTCATCCACCGCGACATCAAGCCGAGCAACTGCGTGCGCCTGCACCTGCGCGGGAACCCCGACTACATCAAGGTGCTCGACTTCGGCATCGCCAAGATCAAGAACCCCGACGGGGTCGACGACAGCGGCGCGCCCAAGACCGGCACCGGCGTCGTCATGGGGACCACCGAGTACATGTCCCCGGAGCAAGCTCAGGGCTTCCGCCTCGACGCGCGCACCGACCTCTACTCCGTCGGCGTGATCCTGTTCGAGATGGTCGCCGGTCAGCTGCCGTTCACGGGCACGAGCCCGCTCGGCTCCCTGATCAAGCGCGTCAGCGAGCCGCCGCCCTCGCCGCGCGAGCTCGCGCCCGACGCCGACATCAGCCCCGCGCTCGAGCGCCTGATCCTCAAGTCGCTCTCGCCCGACCCCGACACGCGCTTCCAGACCGCGCGGGACTTCGCCTACGCGCTCGAGCACGTCGGCCGCGCCGCGATCCCGACGCCGCCGCCCGAGCGACCGAGCGGGCGCTCGGCGCTGTGGGTCGCGATGTCCGGGCTGCTCGCGGTCGGCTGCGTCGCCGCGCTCGCGTGGATCGGCCTCGGTCGCCTCGGGGCGCGCGACGCAGACGAGCGCCCCGAGGACGCGCGCGTCCTCGCTACGCCCGACCGCGAAGCCGAGGCGACGCCGCCCGAAGAGCCCACGATCGACGCGACGAGCCCGGCGCCCGAGCTCGCCTCGCCGCCCGCCGCCGAGACCGACACGCCCGAGACGGGGGCTGAGGACGGCGATCCTCCAGACGCCACCGAGAGTCTCGGCGAGACTCTCGCCGACGCTCTCGCCGACGCGACCGACGGCGCGCCCGAGCTCGGCGACACCGCGCAGCCCGCTGGCGACACCGCGCCCGCCCTCGACAGCGCGCCCCCCGACGCGGACAGCTCGCCGAGCGACCCGCCCGACTCGCACGGCGGCGACACCTCGCCGCCCGATGTCCACGCGCCCGACGGCGGCGCCTCGCCGCCCGACGACGGCGCCTCGACCACGAAGCCCGAGGGCGGCTCGACCAGCGCGCCCGCGCTGCCCGATCGCCCGTCGTCGCGGAGCATCAGCTCGCGCCTGCGCCGCGCGGAGTCACGAGCCCGCAGCCGCTGCGAGAAGCAGGGCGCGATCGCGGGCATGCAGGTCCGCGTCGACCTGACCATCGACCCCGACGGCACCGTCTCCAAGGCGCGCGTCCAGGCGCCCTACGACAGCATGCCGCTCGGCCGCTGCCTCGGCGACGTCGCCCGCGGCCTCAAGTTCCCCGCGTCGAAGCTCGGCGCGACCACAGACCATCGCTTCACCTTCTAGACCGTAGAGACAATGGGACATCCACGCAGGCTCGTCGTCGCCGCCGCGCTGCTCGCCGCGGCGCTGGGGGGCGCGTGCTTTGACGGCGGCTTCCTCGTCGGGCGCGAGTGCGTCAGCGACGACGACTGCGGCCCGACGCTGAAGTGCTTCGCGGGCGTCTGCGCGGACCCTAACAGCGAGGACGGGCTGCCCGCCGAGGTGCTCTGGACCGAGGTCCTCGACGCCGGCAACGCGCTCGACGACGAAGGCCTCGCGATCGCCACGCGGGCCGACGGCGCCGCGCTCGTGGCCGGCTACTCCGCGCGCCCGAACGCGCCCGACGACATCGCGCTCCACCTCTTCGACGCCGAGGGGGCGCTGCTCCGCACGACCGCGCCCTACACCGGCGCCGCCGACGACCGCATGCTCGGCGTCACGCGGGCGCTCGACGACGGCTTCGTCGCCGTCGGCGAGTCGAGCCCGGACACCGAGACCCACGTCCTCCTCCAGGGCGTCGAGCAGTTCGGCGGGCAGAGCTTCACGACCAACGCGGTCGACCTCGAGCGCTCGACCGGCGCCGGGATCCTCATGAACGAGGACGGCTCCTTCACGATCACCGGCGCGATCGAGGGGAGCGACGGCCTCGACGTGCTGATCGCCGGCTTCGGCCCGGGCGGCGGCCCCGACTGGGACACGAGCTTCGACAACGGCCTCGACCTCGACGACCGCGGCCACGCGATCGCCGGGCTGCCCGACGGCGGCCTCGTGATCACCGGCAGCATGACGCTCGCGGACGGCACCCTCGACCTCTGGGTCGGGGCCTTCGACGCCGACGGCGACGAGCGCTGGGTCGTCACCTACGACGAAGACGACCTCGACGACGAGGGCCTCGGCGTCGCCGTCACCAGCCGCGGCGAGCTCGTCGTCGCCGGCGCGACCGAGCGCGACGGCGAGGGTCGCAACATCTGGGTGCGCAAGCTCGAGGCCGGCGGCGACACGGTCTGGACGCACACCTACACGAGCGCGGACGAGCACGACGACCTCGCGACCGGCGTCGCCGTCGACAGCGAGAACAACATCGTCGTCGTCGGCCACGTCGGCGGCGGCGGCGGCGGCGACGCGGACATCTGGGTGCGCAAGCTCGACGGCGAGGACGGCGTCGCCATCTGGACCGACATCCACGACGGCCCCGCCGGCGGAGACGATCGCGGCTACGGCGTCGCGGTCGACGACAAAGACGACGTGCTCGCGACCGGCAGCGAGGAGCAGGAGGACGGCACCCTCGACGTCTGGGTCCGCAAGTACGCGGCCTACCGCGCCGAGTGACGAGCGCGATCGGCCAGGTTCAGCTGCCGCGGATCACCGTGAGGTGATGTCGCCCCTCGCCGACGCGCTCGAGCCGGAAGCGCGCGCTCGCCTGCCCCGCGACGTGCCAGCGATCGCCCGGCGTCGACGGCTGCAGCTGCAGCAGCGGCGTGCCCGCGAGCGGCCGCGTGTCGATCGCCTCGCCCTCGTGATCGCGCACCTGATAGACCGCGGCGTAGGGCGCGTTGGCGATCGACCCGTGGATCACGAGCGTCAGGTCGAGCCAGCCGCGCCGCGCCGCCGCGCGGATGATCTCGGCCGCGCGCGCGCGCTGGGCTCGGAGGTACACCGGCTGCTCGAGGTCTCGCCGGTACACGATCGTCGGCCCGAGCACGGTGTTGCGGTTGAGCTGCAGCTCGACGCGGATCCCCTGGGCCGGCGGCCGCTCGGGCGAGGGCGGCGACTCCATCGCGACCCAGCGCAGCCACACGACGAAGCAGTCGCGCTGATCGTCGAAGCGCAGCGTCGGATACACGAGCTCCACGGGGGTGACTGTGCCCGACTCGCGCGCGCCTGCCCAGGCAACCGTGAGGCGTCGCACTTCTAGCGGCGCCCGCGTGCGCGCGCGGATGTGGGACGTTCGCAGCGTCGCGCACCCGGAGAAGCCCATGCACCAAAGCGACCCCAGCGACCCCGAGATCATCATCCCGGACCGCCTCAACATGGCCGAGTGGTTCCTCGACGCGCGCCTCGAGGAGGGGCTCGGCGACGAGACCGCGATCTACTACGGCGACGAGCGGCACACCTACCGCCAGCTCGTCGAGGCCTCCTGCCGCGTGACCAACCTCCTGCGCGACCTGGGCCTGCGCATCGAGGACCGCGTCCAGCTGCTGCTGCTCGACACGCCCGAGTTCGCGCACGCCTACTTCGGCGTGCTGCGTGCGGGCTGCGTCGCGGTCCCCACCAACACCTGGCTGCAGGTCAAGGACTACGTCTACTACCTCGAGTACGCGCGCCCGCGCGCCGTCATCGTCGACGCGACGATCTACCCCAAGCTCGCCGAGGCGCTGAAGCTCGCCGAGCTGCCCACCAACCTGCGGCCCGACATCATCGTCGTCGACCGCAGCGGCGCGCCCGCGCCCGACGGCGCGATCGACTGGCGCGCCGAGCTCGCGCGGCGCCCCGCGACCGCGAAGACCGAGCCGACCTACCGCGACGACTTCGCCACCTGGCTCAGCTCGAGCGGCTCGACCGGCAACCCCAAGTGCGTGGTCCACATGCACCACGACTTCGTGTGGAACACCGTCGCCTACGCCCAGCGCACGCTCGGCCTGACGCGCGACGACATCACGCTCGCGGCCCCCAAGCTGTTCTTCGGCTACGCGCTCGCCAGCAACATGCTGTTCCCCTTCAGCGTCGGCGGCGGCTGCGTGCTGCTGCCCGAGCGCGTCAAGCCGGCCGACTACTACGGCCTGCTCGCGCGCTACGGGGCCACGCAATTCATCACCGTGCCCACGACCATCGCCAAGATGCTCGCGGCCAAGGAGGCGATGGCCGGCCACGACCTCGCGCGCCTGCACTCGCTCATCAGCGCCGGCGAGGCGCTCCCGGCCCGCCTCTACCGCGACTGGAAGCGGCTGACCGGCGTCGAGATCTACGACGGCATCGGCTCGGCCGAGATGTTCCACATCTACATCACCAACCGCCCCGGCGACGTGAGAGAGGGCAGCCTCGGCAAGCTCGTCGACGGCTACTCCTACCGCCTCATCGACGACGACGGCGCCCCGGTCCCGCGCGGCGAGATCGGCACGCTCGTCATCACCGGGCCGTCCGCCGGCGTCGGCTACTGGCGCATGCGCGACAAGAGCCGCGCGACCTTCTGGGGCGACTCGGTGCGCGGCAGCGACAAGTTCTACGTCGACGACGACGGCTACTTCTGGTTCTGCGGCCGCGGCGACGACATGCTCAAGTGCTCGGGTGTCTACGTCTCGCCGCTCGAGGTCGAGAACTGCCTGATCGGTCACCCCGCGGTGCGCGAGGCCGGCGTCGTCGGTCACCGCGACGCCGCCGGCCTCGAGAAGACGCTCGCCTACGTCGAGCTCGAGGACGGCCACGCGCCCGGCGACGAGCTCGCCGCCGACATCATCCAGCACTGCCGCGCGCGCATCGCCGCG
This sequence comes from Myxococcales bacterium, assembly GCA_020633295.1. Classification (GTDB taxonomy): domain Bacteria; phylum Myxococcota_A; class Polyangia; order Nannocystales; family Nannocystaceae; genus JACKDW01. The sequence continues at coordinate 361,363 of JACKDW010000005.1, forward strand.
TTCAAGGCCCCGCGCCGCGTCGAGTTCATCGCCGAGCTCCCGCGCACCGACACCGGCAAGATCAAGCGCGGCGCGCTGCGCCAGCTCGCCGCGAGCTTGCCGGCGGAGGCGCTCGCGTGACCGCGTCCGATCCAGGCCGCGCACGCGGTCACGTGCTCGCGCGCCTCACCTACCCCCAGGTCGAGGCCATCCTCGAGAAGGCCCGCGAGCGCCCCGTCGTCGCGCTGCTCCCGCTCGGCAGCACCGAGGCCCACGGCCCGCACCTCCCGCTCGCCACCGACAGCCTGATCAGCGAGGGCATGGCCGAGCGCGGCGCCGCCGAGCTCGCGCGGCGCGGGCTCGAGTCCGTCATCTTCCCGACCATCCACTACGCCGTCACCGACTGGGCCGCCGCGTTCAAGGGCTCGACCACGCTCCCCCGCGAGGTCGCGCACGGCATGGTCCTCGAGACATGTAAGTCAATCCACCGCATGGGCTTCACGCGCGTCGCGATCTTCAGCGGCCACCTCGAGCCCGGCCACGTCGCCTGCCTGCGCGCGGTCGCCCGCGACTACGAGGCCGAGACCGGCGCGCCGCTCGTCTACTTCGACAAGACCCGCCGGCGCCACGTCCAGCGCCTGACCGAAGAGTTCCAGAGCGGCTCGTGTCACGCCGGACAGTACGAGACCAGCATCGTGCTCGCGCGCGCGCCCGAGCTCGTCGACATGGACACCGCCCGCGCGCTCCCAGCCCACGTCGTGCCGATGCACCTCAAGATCCAGGCCGGCGCCCGCGACTTCCTCGAGTGCGGCATGGACCGGGCCTACTGCGGCGACCCGGCGGCCGCGAGCGCCGAGGAGGGTCGCCGGACCCTCGACACGCTCGGCGCGCTGCTCGCGGACGAGATCATCGCGTCGCTTCAAGACGACGGCTGAGGCCGGCAGCGCGGCTATTGAGGCGGGCAGCAAAGCTGCTGAAACGGGCGGCGTCGCTATTGAGGCGAGCAGCGCAGCTGCTCGGAGGGCGTCAGCACCCAGTGCATCGGCACGTCGTGCTCGTCCGCCGGCAGCGGCTCGCCGCCCGGCTCGAGCGCCTCCTCCAGGCACAGCCCGACGCGCGTCGGCAGCTCGCGCAGGCGGACCCCGGCGAGCGCGCGATCGTAGTGCCCCTTCCCGAAGCCCAGCCGTCGCCCCGCGCGGTCAAACGCGAGCCCGGGCACCAGGATCAAACCCAGCCCCTGCGCCGCGTGCAGCGGCGCTGGGGCGCCGCGCGGCGGCTCCAGGAGCCCCATCACCCCCGGCACCAGCTCGTCGAGGGAGGCCACCGGCAAGAACTCGATCCGCGCGCGGTCATCGGAGACCCGCGGCAACCACAGCCGCTTCCCCGCCGCGAGCGCGGCCCGCAGAAGAGGACGCGTATCGGGCTCGCCGCGCACCCCCACGAACGCCGCGACCCCCTCCGCCTCGGACCACCGCGGGTGCTCGATCACGCGCTGCGCGAGCCCTCGAGACCGCCGCGCCAGGTCCTCGGGCTCGAGCCCCGCCCGCCAGGCGAGCACCCCGCGCCGAAGCACGCGCTTCCTCCTGCGAATCGAAGTCACGGGCGTACTCTGCCACGAGCCGAGCCCGGCACGCGAACGCTTGCGCGCGCCGTTCGCCCATGGTAAGTGCCTTCACCCTCGCGGGAGTAACTCAGTTGGTAGAGTGTCAGCTTCCCAAGCTGAATGTCGCGGGTTCGAACCCCGTCTCCCGCTCTCTCAAAACCGCCGTTCTCGGCGGTTTTTGTTTTTCGAATCCCGGTAGGACCCCGCCGGGACCGAACGACGCGCGCCTCCCCGCGCGCCTCGTCATCGCACGCACAACAACGGAGGATCGATGCGCCGTTCATCGAGCGCTCGAGGCCTGCGCGCCGTGTACATCGCGATCGCGGCCCTGGCGACCATCCTGACCACAACCGCCGCCTACGTCGCGAGCATCCCGCCGCCCGCGCGCGAGGTCGTCGCGGTTATCCAGCCAGGACAAACGAACACGATCGTCGAGTACCGTCACCGGCCGGGCGACGTGGACGCGCGGTACCTCCCGTCGCGCGGCGAGACGTACGCGGCGCTCGCCGAGCACGAGTTCTCGCGGGTCGACCGCGCGCCCCGCTCGACCTTCTCCATCGACGTCGACACCGCGTCCTACAGCAACACGCGCCGATACCTGCGTGACGGCGCTGCCGCCGACCGATGCCGTCCGCGTCGAGGAGTTCGTCAACTACTTCGAATACGACTATCCGGAGCCCTCTGGAAATGATCCGTTCTCGATCACCGCCGAGGTCGCGCCGTGCCCGTGGGCGGAGGACCATCAGCTGGCGATGATCGGGCTGCGGGGCCGCGCGCTACCGCCTGACGCGTCGCCGCCGCGCACCCTCGTGTTCCTGATCGACGTCTCCGGTTCAATGGCGGAGCCCCACAAGCTGCCGCTCCTCACCCGCGGGCTCGCGTCGCTCACCCGCACGCTGCGCCCCGAGGACGCGGTCGCGATCGTCACCTACGCGGGCGCCTCGGGGCTCGCGCTGCCCTTGACCTCGGGCAGTCGACGCGCCGAGATCCTGGCCGCGCTCGCCCAGCTCCAAGCCGGCGGCTCGACCAACGGCGGCGAGGGCATCGAGCTCGCCTACGCCGTCGCCGAGCAGGGCGCTCGCCCGGGCGGGATCAACCGGGTCGTCCTGGCGACCGACGGCGACTTCAACGTCGGCGTCACCGACCGCGCGGCGCTCGAACGCGTGATCACGGAGAAGCGCGAGACATGGCGTGTTCCTCACGGTGCTCGGCTTCGGCCGCGGCGACCTCGACGACGCGACCATGGAGCTGCTCGCGGACACGGGTAACGGCAACTACGCCTACATCGACACCGAGCGCGAGGCCGAGAAGGTGCTCGTGCGCGAGGCCGGCGCGACGCTGGCGACGATCGCCAAAGACGTGAAGATCCAGGTCGAGTTCAACCCGCGGCTGGTCTCGGAGTACCGCCTGATCGGCTATCAGAACCACACGCGCGAGACCGGCCTTACAACGCTAGACTCTTGAATTTATATCTTAAGAGCCATGTCAACAATGGCGTTGAGCTGGGTCGGCCCGGGACCATCGACCGCCGCGCGTGCTCCCGGTCTCGGGCCCTCGCGCTCGATCAACGGCCGCCGGCCCCGGCCCGCGACATCGTCTGCGAACCGCGACCACGCGGTCGAGCGCTTCGGCCGTTCGTGAGTGTCGCGACGCGGTGAATTCGGGCGGCGAATTGAATGCGTCACGCCGCCGCGGCGACGTTGCTACGATCCCGACATGCAGCACAGTGTATCGCTCCGCGCCGCCCTGTGTGTTGGCTTGTTCGCGATCGCGAGCCCGGCCTGCGGCGACGACGTCGCCGAGACGAGCGCGACGGAGGGCTCGGTGAGCGACGCCGGCACCACCGCCGAGTCCACCGCTTCGAGTCAGGGGGGCAGCACGACGAGCGCCGGGTCGAGCTCGAGCGTCGATGGGAGCGCGACGAGCGAAGGCTCGACCGAGACGACCGAGACGACCGAGACGACCGAGACGACCGAGACGACCGGCGCGACCACGGGCGTCGAGCCGGTGTGCGGTGACGGGGTGCTGGAGGAGCCCGAGGTCTGCGACGACGGCAACACGATCGAGCACGACGGCTGCGACGCGAGCTGTGCGTCGGACGCCGGGACCGCGCTGTGGCTCGACACCTACCCCGGGGTGCTCGGGGCCAGCGCCTTCGCCTACGGGCTGACGCGCTCGCTGGCCGGAGACATCATCGCGGTCGGCAACGAGCACTCGCCAACGCACGAGATCGACATGATGCCCAACGCGGGCTGGCTCCGCGCGTACTCGCCCGAGGGCGCGCTGCTGTGGTCCGAGCGCCCTGATCTCTCGCCGCTGAGCGACAACCTCTACGCCGTGCGCTCCGCGCCCAACGGCGACCTCATCGCGGCCGGGGTCGCCCACGACCACAACTGCTCGGACGGCTGCTTCTACGGGCTGATCGCGCGCCTCACCGCGGGCGGCGAGCTGCTCTGGTCGACCGCGACCGAGGAGGATCTCTTCGTGTCGGATGTCGCGATCGCCGAGGACGGCAGCGCGGTCGCGGTCGGCAGCGGCTTCGGCATGACGGAGCCGCCGCACATGGGCGTCATGCGCGTCGACGGCGACGGGACGCTGCTGTGGACGAAGTTCCTCGAGCCGGGCATCGAGGACCTCCGCGGGGGCCTGAGCGCCATCGAGGCGCGCGACGGCGGCCTGGTCGTCGCGGGTCAGCTCCAGGAGTACGAGCCCGGCGTCTCCACCCACGACGCCGACGCGTGGATCGCCGAGCTGACGCTCGATGGCGAGATCTCGTGGCAGCAGCGGCTCGACGCCGGCGAGGGCGGTCACGACGGTCTCCGCGGCCTCGCGATCGCGCCGGGCGGGGAGCTCGTGCTGGTCGGGAGCGCGGGCGTCGACGTCGAGATCGTGGCGGACGACAACGACTTTCTCTACATCGAGCAGCGCGACGCGCTGTGGCTCATGCGAGCGACCGCCGGCGGCGCGCCGCTGTGGTCGTCGGTCTGGGACGAGCTGCCCTGGTCGAGGGGGTCCGCCCTCGCGCTGCACCCCGAGCACGTGCTGGTCGCCGGCACGAGCACCCCCGCGGAAGAAGACGAGCTGAGGCTCATCTACGCGAGCTTCTCGCACGCGGGCGAGCTCCACTGGTGGTCGGGCACATCCGCGCAGCCGCCCCACACGGCGGTGCACGACGTCCTCGTGCTCGAGGACGGCTCCCCCGGCGGCGCGGTGTTTCTCGCCGGGTCGTCCCCCGACGCGTGGGTGGGGCGGTTCTCGAGCGCGCCCTGAGGCCGCGGCGCCGCGAGCACGATTGCCACAGGATCCAGACCTCGTAGTCGCTCAGACAGGTTGGAGCGACTTCGCGCGAACCGGTCACGAACGCGTTCCTCGTGACCACCCTGCGGCCGCTGGGCCCTTCACGAAGCTCGCGACGCACGACACTCGCCAGACGCCTCCTGTGCGTCGCTGGCCGTCAGTCCCCGCTGCTGTCGTCAGCTTCCGACCTCTCGTCGCGCCGCTGCACCTCGATGGCCCCAGCGTCCATCACCTTTCCGGGCCCGACCGTGAGCGTGACTTCCCGGTCCTGGTAACCGAGCCGACGCGCGTCGGCCGGCCACAGGTGCAGCACGACCTCGCCGCTCGGCACCTCGCGCAGCTCGAACGCTCCATCAGGCCCGCTTCGTCGTGTGCCCTCGGGGTCGAAGCGCGACGCGGTCGCGCGCCCGTTCGCGCTCGAGACGGTCACGAGGTAGCCCGCGACCGGCTCGCCGGTACTTTGGTCGACGACGCGCCCGCGCACGCCGCCCCGAGCCGCGAGCGTGAGCGTCAGGCCGGTCCGCTCATCGCCCTCCGTGATCCTCACGCGCTGGCTCGCGGTCCCCTCCGCCGCGCGCGCTTCGACGGTTACGGGACCGGGCGGCAGCCCGACGACGCGCCACTCCCCCGCGGTGTACAGGAACTCCTCGGAGCGCCCCCGGTCCCCTTCACCCGCTCGCACGGAGATCGAGAATTTCGCAGGCGGCTCGCCGCCGCGCACCACCACGCGACCCGACACGGCGCCGTGGTTCGGCAGGACGATCGAGACGTCGTCGCGACCGACGCCGACGTTTAGGACGGTCCGCTCGACGCCGGCCTGGTCGCGCGCGTGGATCGTGTACGCACCGTCCTCGAGATGCTCGAGCGTGAACGCGCCGTCGATGTCCGTGACCGCGCGCGCGACCGTCGGGTGACGCTCCTGCCCACCCCAGTTGACGTACGTCGCGCCCGCGCTCGCCCACACTGACGCGTCGGGGACGAGGTCGCCGTCGGTCGTGCGGACGACGCCGGAAATCACGCCGTCGCGGGCCTTCGCGATGAGCGTCAGCTCGGCGGTCGCCCCGGCGACGACCTCGACCTGCGCGCCCTCGTCCGCGCGGCCTGGATCATCGGGACCCGCGCGGCCGCCGACGCCGGGTCTCGAGACCTTGACGGAGTACACGCCCGGGGTCGCCGGGTCGATGGTCCACACGCTGTCGGGCGTCGACTTCAGCGGACCGCCGCCGCCGCCCTCTCGCTTGACGAGCAACGTGGCGCCCGGGACAGGATCTCCATCGTCGTCACGCACGCGCACGCGCAGCGCCCCCGCGTCCGGCAGCACGATCCGCACCCCCTCGGCGTCGCGATCGCGCGCGAGCGCGACGCTGGGGCTCTCGATCGGCTCGGCCATGCCCTCGGCCTCGACGGTGTAGAACGAGTAGACGCCCGGCGGGAGGTCCAGGATCTCGAACGCGCCGTCGGCCTCGGTCACCGCCCGCGCCACAGCCCGCGCGTCATCGTCCTCGGGCTCCATCAGCTCGCCCTGGAGGTAGGCCATGGCGACACCGCGGCCCGACTGGTCGACGACGCGCCCGCGAATCGCTCGCCCGGTCGGCAGCTCCACCTCCCAAAGCGCGCCCGTGACGTCTCCCTCGAGCAGGTCCACGGTGTCGACGGCCCTACCCTGGTCACACGAGATCTCGAGGTCATACACGCCCGGGAGCAGACCGCCGACCGCGACGGCCCCCTCGGCGTCCGCGAGCCCGCGGTCCACGACGGCCCCGGCCGCGTCGTGGATCGCGACCGTGGCGTCCTCGCAGGGCACGTCGCCACGGTCTCTTTGTACATGTCCCTCGAGACGCCGAGCAGGGTGCGCGGAGATCACGACGTCGGCCGGCTCGCTCCCGAGCTCGAGCAGCACGCTCTCGCGCGCCTGTCCGCGGTAGGACCCGTCGCGGACCTGGGGCTTGTAGCGCCCGGGGGCCAGCCCCGTGAACCGAAACCGCCCGTCCTCGCCCGTGAAGACGTGCGGCTCGGTCGAGAAGCTGCCGCTGTAGCCCATGAGCCCCGGCGCGGTCGCTACCACCGCGACCCCGGCGACCGGCTCTCCGCCTTCGGCCGTGATCACTCGACCCGTGAGCAAGACCTCGGGCCTGAGCAAGACCTCGAGCACGCGCCCGATCGGCCGGTGCTCCAGGAGATCCGCGTGCGCGTAGCCGTCCGCGATCACGCTCAGGTGAACGAAGGAACGGGTGTCGAGCCACAGCGAGAAGCTCCCCTCGTCGTCGCTGGTCGTCATCGCGCCCTCGGAGAACACCCACGCGCCCGAGACCGTCCCGCCGGTGATGTCACGAACGACGCCGCGGACCTCACCACCGCCGGGCCGGAGGCGGAGGACGAGGCCATCACGCGTCTGTCCGGCTGCGACCGCGACGCGGAGACCGACGCGCTCTCGGAGCGACGGCGGCGGGATATACCCGCGCGCGGTCGCGCTGAGGAGATGCCGCCCGGGCGCGACCGGCTCGATCATAAACGTACCCTGCTCATCCGCGCGGACGCAGCGCGGACGCCAGCCGAGCGCGAAGCTCGGCCCGATCGCGCCGGGGGCGACGCAGACCAGCGCCCCGGGGACCGGCGCGTCGTCGACTTCGACAACCACGCCGGCGAGTCGCGAGGTGCGCAACGCAGGCCTGACCTCTTCGGCCGCCCGGGCAGCGCGGGGAGAGGGCGCCGCGAGAGCGCGTCGCTCGTGGCCGCGTCCCTGCGGCTCGGTTCCGGACGACCGCGAGAGCAACACCCACGCGACCACGCCGAGGATCACGACGGCGATCGCCCACCCGATGCGCCTGCGAGACACGCAGAATTATCTTACCAGCCTCAACAGTCACGCGGACGCGTTCTCGAGCCGGGCACAGATCGACGCCGAGGAATCACGCGCCGGCGCGCCGGACTGGCTCGCGCGGTTCACCAAGTCACGCGTACGGGCAGTCGCCCGGGACGAAGGTCGACAGCTCGCACATCACCGAGAGGCAGGAGTGATCGGGGGCCGAGCGCACGCGCGCGATCTGGAGCTGGCGATCGACCACGACGACCGGCTGCGGCGGAAGCTGCGAGCGGACGCCGACGCGAGCGCTGAGAGCGGTCCCGGAAGGGGTGCGTCGAACTCGTACCCGTCTCCACGTTAATGCCCAAACCGAGCCGCAACCCCGGCTCGCTCCCGGCCCGCCGAGCAGCGCGAGCGTCGACGACACGCGCGGTCTGGCGAGCGCCAATCGCCGGCGACTCGACGCTTCATGACGCGCGACGATCGACGCGCTGCGGTCCGCTCGCAGACACTGGACGGCCGCCACCTCGTCAGTGGTCACCAGCGCCAAGCGCCCGCGACTCGACGCCTCGTGATTCGCGAGGACCTACGCGCTGCGGTCCGCTCGCAGATACTGGGCGGCCGCCAGCTCGTCGGTCGTCACCAGCGCCTCGATGCCCAGGCCGCCGAACAGCCGCTTGCAGTGCAGGACGCCGGACTGCGAGAGCATGAGCGCCGAGAGGCGCTCCCAGCCGGTGAACACCTGCAGGCGCGTTCGCTTGAGCGCCGCCTCGAACGCGGCGCTGTTGTTCCCCCGCGCCGCGCGGAGATCTCGCAGGCAGCGCATCCGCGCGCGCCGAGCCGGCGGGAACCGCTCCTGCAGCGCATCTGCCTCCTCGGCCATGGCCGCAGGATCAGGGTAGCCCACCGGTAGCCGGACGAAGCGCACGAAGCCGTCGGCCTGCTCGATGATGTTGTAGGGCGACTCGAACAGCATCGTGCCCACGCTACCGCCGGGGCCCGGCGCCGTCGAGCGATTCCCGGGTGCACGCGCCGGGCGCGGCGTGTGCGTCCGTCGCGATCGAGCGCCGCGCTCGAGACGCGCCGCGCCGCCGCGCGCGCGAACCTACATGCTCAAGAAGACATGTAGAGAGCGCGGCGCGCCTCACGGCTCGATCCGGACGCCGCGGCGCACCACGATCGCCGAGCCCTCGGCGAGGAAGGCCGAGCTCGGCGCCTGCTCCTCGCGCAGCACGTCCGCGAACTCCTCGCCGTACAGCGCCGCCGCGTCGCACACGAGCTGGCTGCGCTCGGCCGGCCACACGCGCCAGGGCGGGTGCTCGACGCGGTACTCCATGCAGCCGCCGCCCTGCTGGGCCGCGTAGCCCCAGTAGTGCTCGGCGATAAACTCGGCCTCCGTCCCCGACGCCATCGCCTGCGGCTCGCCGCGCGCCGTCACGCTCACGCTGTTCCAGCGCCCGGCGGGACCGCGCGTGCGCCAGCCGTACTCGACGCTGAGCTCGTCGCCGTGCTCGATCTGATGGCGCATGCGCAGCGCCTGGTAGTTCTCGTTGTAGATCGTCCGCGCGACCCAGGCGATCGCCGCGCGCGGGACCAGCTCCTTGATGAACACGACGCCGCGCCGCCACCCCTCGGGGCCCCTGCGGCGCACGTAGAAGCGCAGGTTGACCTCTTCGAAGTTGACGTGGAACGGGATCGGCAGCCCGAGCACGCGCGTGCGCTGGAACATGAAGCCGACCACGCTGATGAACACGCGCCCGTCCCAGCGATCGAGCTCGGTGCCCGCGGGCACGCGCGCGCGCAGCAGCGACGGCTCGACCTCGTAGTTGAGCATCGCGAGGTAGCGCCACTGCGCCGTCAGGAATCGCCCAGGGATCTCGCCGCCCATGCACCCTCCGCAGCGGCGCTCGACCGCGCGCCGCTCATCGGGAGAGTACCGAGCCCGCGCCGCGCCGCGAAGCGACACTCGCCGCGGGCGCGTGAACGCCCGTCGACGTCGCTCGCGCGCGCGCGCCCGTCAGCGATCGCGCGCCGCGTCGCCGCGCGGCGGATCCCAGGCCGAGACCTCGTCGAGCGACTTGCGCTGAAGGTCAGGTACGCGGGCGTCGGCCGCGGGGTAGCCGACCGGGAACAGGATGAAGGGTCGCTCGTGCTCGGGGCGCCCGAGGATCTTGGTCAAGAAGCCCATCGGGCTCGGGGTGTGCGTGAGCGTGACGAGGCCCATCGTGTGGACCGCCGCGATGAACAGGCCGCAGGCCAGGCCGACGCTCTCCTTGACGTAGAAGTGCTTGATCTTGCCGCCGTCGTCGTCGACCCCGTGTCGCTGCTCGAACGCGACGACGATCCACGGGACGAGCTCGAGGTAGGGCTTGCTCGCGTCGGTGCCGAGGGGTCGCAGCGCCTCGCGCCACTCGTCGGACATGCGGCGCGCGTAGGTCTCGCGCTCCTCGGCCTCGGCGGCGAGCCGGATCTCGCGCTTGATCCCGGGGTCGCTGACGGCGACGAAGGTCCACGGCTGCCGGTGCGCGCCGGAGGGCGCGGTCGAGGCCGTGCGGATCGCGAGCTCGATCAGCGCGCGCGGCACCGGGTCCGCGCTGAAGTGGCGGACGCTGCGGCGCTGATCCATGCGCGCGTAGAACTCCTCGGCGCGCGCGCGCATGCGCTCCGGCGAGAGGCGCTCGGGCCGGTAGGGGACGAAGGGGTATGGCTCGGGCTCGCGCGCGAGCGAGCGCGGCGAGTCGGGGCGCGTGGGGTCGTCAGGCATGGCGCGGCTTGCTCTTGTGAAATGACTCTCGAGACACCTTGATTCGAGCTCACGCGCCCAGCAGCGCGAGCGCCCGCTCGAGCGCGGCGACGTGCGGGTCGTGGACGCCGAGCTGCCGGAGCGACTCCGCGAGGCGGAGCAGGTACTCGCGGTTGCTGCCGCTCGGGCCGCGCGAACGCGCGATCTGTCGCGCGATCTCGTCGAGCGACGCGGGCCCGAGGTAATTCGGGTTCTCGGGCGTGGCGACGTAGGTCAGCGCCTCGACCGCGCGCCCCGGCGGCGAGCGCCGCGACGCGCTCGCGCGGGCCGGCGCGCGCAGCGGCTCCGCCTGGACGACGACGCGCTCGTAGCCGCCCTGCTCGCGCACGTCGAGCGTCTCGAGCACGCGCGCGGCCTCGTCGGGGGAAATCTCATAGACCACGCCGAAGACGCGCTCTCTGGCGTCGGGGACCAGGGTAACGACGCGCCCGGGCGCGCCGGGGATCCCCCTGTGATCGGTCGAGCCCTGGTAGAACCGCCGCGTCCAGCCGCGCACGCAGGCCGCGTGCTGCCGCGCGTAGGCGAAGGCGGGGCGCCAGACCAGCGAGCCGTAGGCGAAGATGCGGAGGGTCGAGGTCATCGCTCCACGCGACGATCGGCGCCGCCGCGGCTGCTTGTCAACCTCGAGCCGGGCGCGGCGTGAGTTCGCGTACGACGTCGGCGCGGCCGCGCCCGCGGCGACATGCTCCCCAGGACAGGAGGTCTCTCGACGCGCCTCAGCCAGCCGCGCGCTCCAGGACCGCGTCCCAGACGCGCAGCGCGTTCTCGCCGGCGATCTTCGCGAGCTCGTCGTCGTCGTGACCGCGCGCGAGCAGCTCGGCCAGCAGGTTGGGGTACATCGAGACGTCCTTGAGCCCCGTCGGCAGGCTGTCGCCCAGGCCGTCGAAGTCCGAGCCGAGCCCGACGTGGTCGACGCCGACCAGCGCGATGACGTGCTCGACGTGATCAGCGACCTGGCCGACGGACGCGAAGTCGACCGGCGGCCGCTCGGCCCGCCACGCCTCGAGGCGGGCGCGCCCCGCCGCGCTGTCGTCGTCGAGCCCCTCGGCCTCGAGCAGCGCCTGCTCGGCCTCGCGCCGGCGCCGGTACTCGTCGCTGATGAAGCTCGAGCCGAAGTTGATCATGATCACGCCGCCCGCCTTGGCGAGCGCGCGGATCATCTCGTCGCTCATGTTCCGCTGCCAGCCTGGCGTGAAGCGTCGACACGAGGAGTGCGAGGCGAGCACGGGCGCGCGGCTGAGCTCGAGCACCTGCCAGAACGCCTCGTCCGAGACGTGCGAGACGTCGATGATGACGCCGAGCCGGTTCATCTCGGCGACGACCTGCCTGCCGAACTCGCTCAGGCCGCCGTGCGTGCGCGCGTCGTCGAAGGAGGAGTCGCTGATGTGGTTGTCGCGCGAGTGCGTGAGCGTGATGTACCGGACCCCGCGCGCGTGAAAGTGGGCGAGCTTGGCGAGGTCGCCCGCGAGCGGAGCGCCGTTCTCCATGCCCAGCGCGAGCGAGAGCTTCCCGGCTTGGAAGTGCTCGCGGACCTCGGCGGGCGTGCGCGCGAGCGCGAGCGCGTCGGGGGCACGCGCGATGATCGACTCGACGGAGTCGATGAGGCGGTCGGCGAACTCCGTGGCGCCGCCGCGCTCCTCGTAGCTCGAGGGCACGTAGATCGACATGAAGGGGGCGTTGAGCCCCCCCGCGCGGGCGCGCGGGAGGTCGAAGTCGCCGCCCTCGGTCGCGCGCGTGACGTCCTCCGTGATCGCGCCGCCGGGCGCGCGCGTCTTCTCGAGCCGGAACGGCACGTCGATGTGACCGTCGACGATGATCAGCGCGCGCGCCAGTTCGCCCGCGCGCGCCAGCAGGGCCGCGTGCTCGTCGGCGGATCTCGGCGCTTGATGAACCTGGTCTTCGGGACTAGTCGCCGGCGCCGGCTGAGGCGTCGACGCGGCCGGTCGGGGTCGCGCCCCCGGGTTGCAGGCGAGCAGCCCGAGCAGCCCGAACCCGGCGAGCCCGACGCGCAGACGGTCCTTCACGCGCCGACGCTGACACAGAAATCCAGGGTAGAAAAGCGCCCGAAATCGCGGCCTGGTACCAAGAGCCAGCCCCGCGAATGCGCGCGACGCGTCAGCTCACACGTAGCTGTACGCCGCCCGTCGTTCGCTTCCCCGACCCGAGCACGCGAAAACGCCATTTGTGCGCGAAACGCTCGAATCGGCGCCTGAATTATGCGTCATTGGTCAACATGGATTACAACGACATCCCGCGTCTGGCCCCTCTCAGGTGGTGACTTGTACATCAGGTCAGGCGAAGGTCTTCGTGTGTCCCGCCGGGCGATTCAAGCCACGACGCGTACGCGGGCTCATCACCCCGCGCGGCCGCTCACGATAGAGAGCGCCTTGGAGAGCGCCTTGGAGAGCGCTTTGGGGAGCGCTTTGGGGAGCGCTTCGGGGAGCGCTTCGGGGAGCGCTTCGGGGAGCGCTTCGGGGAGCGCTCCGGGGAGCGCGTCGGAGAGCGCTTTTTCACGAAGACGACCACGTCCGCGTGCGGTCGCGTTATACCCGCGAGCGCCGGCGTACTCCCGCTCCCCGTGGGTGGTGTTGTACCTTGGGACTGTCAATGGCGACGCCGCTGCCCAGCACACAAGGGATCCTTGAGTACCGGCGGCGTACGCTCGGCAGGCTGCTGAACTACGCGTTTGGCACGTTCCTCGTGATCGTGTGCATACGCAGCTCGATGCTGCTGTTCGGCGAGCAGAACGTGGTCGGCTACCTCGACCTGGCGATCCAGGCGAACGCCGCGATGTTCTGCCGCATCAGCCTGATGCTGCTCGAGCGCGGGCGCTTCCAGCTGGCGGTGAACCTGTTCCTCGGCATGTTCATGGCCACCGCGGGGCTCACCGCGCTGATCCTCGAGACGACGATCGTGCAGAACGCCGCGCTCCTGCTGTGCGCGTTCACGGTCGTCGCGCTCGTGCTCGAGATCCCGCGCCGCGCGCTCGCCTGGGGTATCGGCAGCGTCGTCGTCTGGATCGTCGTCAGCAACGTGCGCATCGCCATCGGCACCATGGGGCTGATCGACTCGGCGATGGTCAACACCGTCGCGCCCGCGATCTTCATCGGCGTCATCACCTGGATGCTGCAGCTGAACACTCGTCACCTGTACGCGACGATCGACCTCAGCGAGCAGGCGCGCGCCGAGGTCGAGCGCGGGCACGAGCAGCTCGCGGCGGTGAACCGCAAGCTCGAGGACGCCAACCAGCGCATGCAGATCGCCAACGTCCGCGCGATCGAGGCGCGCGAGGCCGCCGAGGCCGCCAACCAGTCCAAGAGCCGCTTCCTCGCCAACATGAGCCACGAGCTGCGCACGCCGCTGAACGCGATCATCGGCTACTCCGAGATGCTGTTCGAAGAGGCCGAGAGCGAGCAGGGCCTCAAGGACCTGCGCCGGATCCACGCGTCCGGTCAGCACCTGCTGACGCTGATCAACGACATCCTCGACATCTCCAAGATCGAGTCGGGCAAGATGGAGCTGTACCTCGAGGACTTCGAGATCGGCGATCTCGTCGAGGACACGCTGGCGACCGCCGAGCCGCTGCTCGCGCGCAACCACAACGAGCTGGCCGTCGACCTCGACCCCAACGCGGGCACGATGCGCGCGGACCTGACGAAGGTCCGTCAGTCGCTGCTGAACCTGATCAGCAACGCCGCGAAGTTCACGACGAACGGCACGATCACCTTCCGCGTGCGCCGCGAGCACGACGGCGGCGAGGACTGGGTCGTGCTGAGCGTGCAGGACACCGGCATCGGCATGACCCAGGAGCAGCAGAAGAAGATCTTCAAGCCGTTCTCGCAGGTCGACGCCTCGACGACGCGGAAATTCGGCGGCACCGGCCTCGGCCTCGCGATCACGCGGAGCTTCTGCGAGATGATGGGCGGCAGCATCTCGGGCAAGAGCGAGGAGGGCGTCGGCTCGACCTTCACGATCCGCCTGCCCGCGTCGGTGCCCGAGCCCAGCGTCATCGAGGAGCTCAACGACGAGTCGATGATCGGCGAGATCCCGCACGGCGCGTTCAAGATCGTCGTCATCGACAACGACGACTCCGCGCGCCACCTGATGCGCCAGCACTTCGAGCGCGAGAAGTGGTACGTCGTCAGCTGCGGCACGGGGCTGCGCGGCATCACGCGCGCGCGCGAGCTGCTGCCCCACGTCATCATCCTCGACATCGAGCTCGGCGAGACCGAGGACGGCTGGTCGCTGCTGCAGCAGATCCGCACCACGGAGGAGCTGGCCGCGATCCCGATCATCGTCGTCACGGCCGCCGACGAGAAGAAGCGCGCCTACACGCTCGGCGCCGCGGAGTACATCCGCAAGCCGTTCGAGCGCGGGAACCTCGTGGCGACCGTCAAGCGCTACCGCCGGGCCACGAAGCTCGACTTGGAGACCTCGTACGGGTGAGCGCCGCGGCGACCGACGACCGCGCACCGCGGGAGCGCGTCCTCGAGCTCCCGCACCTGCGGCTCGCCGCGCGCGTCTGGGGCCGCGCGGGCGAGCGGCCGACGCTCGCGCTGCACGGCTGGCTCGACAACGCCGCGAGCTTCGACGGGCTCGCGCCGCGCGTGCCAGGGCTCGAGCTCGTCGCGCTCGACCTCCCCGGTCACGGGCGCTCAGACCACCGCCCAGGCGGCGTGTATCACTTCATCGACTACGTCGCGGACGCGATCGCGGCCTGCGACGCGCTCGGCTGGGAGCGCTTCTCGATCATCGGCCACTCGCTCGGCGCCGGCGTCGGCGCGCTGGTGGCCGGCGCCGTGCCGGACCGCGTCGAGCGACTGGTGCTGCTCGAGGGGCTCGGGCCCATGACCAACCTCGAGGAGGACGCGCCCGCGGTGCTCCGCCACGCCGTCGAGCAGGCGCGCGCGCGCGCCCGCAAGACCGCGGGACGAGAGCGACCCCGGCCGCTCGCGTCGGTTCGTGACGCCGTGCGCGCGCGCCTGATGGCCGGCGAGATGCAGGTCGCCTCGGCGACGACGCTGGTCGAGCGCGCGCTCCGAGAGGACGACGACGGCCTGCGCTGGCGCTCCGACCCGCGCCTGCGGCTCGCGTCGCGCGTGCGCCTAACCGAGGGCCAGACGCTCGCGTTCCTGCGCGCGATCCGGTGCCCGACGCTGCTCGTGCGGGCGCACGACGGCCTGCGGTTCGACGAGCAGCTCGCGCGCCAGCGCGTCGAGAGCCTCGCGTCGCTCGAGCTCGTGCGCCTCCCTGGCGGTCATCACGTGCACCTCGACGACCCGGAGCCCGTGGCCGCGGCGGTCCGATCGTTCCTGACGAACAATCCATAAGGCCGCGACCGCGCGACCGCGACCGCGACCGCGCGACCGCGATCGCTACCGCAGCCGCACGCGCCGGCTGGCCTTGTGGAATTCGACCGCGAAGCCGCGAAACCGCGGGAGGTGGCGCGCGCGCGGCTCCCCGCGGGCCCGCGCGAGCTTGTTGTCGGGCTCGAGCACCACCCGGCGACGCCGGAGGTCGACCTCGCAGCGGTAGCGCGCCCCCTCGTCGGTCCAGCGCCGGGGGAAGTCCTCCGCGAGCTGGGCGAGCGCGCCCGGCTCCACGCCGGCCGCGAGCGCGAGCGCGTCGAGTTCGGGGCGCAGATCATCGGGCTCGAGCAGCTCGAGGTCCGCCGGGTCCTCGAGCCCGAGCTCCTCGAGCCGCGCGCGCAGGTGCTCGGCGCGCGACGGCGGCGGCTCGATCGATCGAGCCTCGGCGACGACGGCGAACGACGACGACGGCGGCGACAGGGAAGACGCGCCGGCGAGCAGCGCCCAGCGATGCAGGTCCTCGGCGAGCGCGTCGGCGAGCCCCCGCAGCAGCGCGCCGTCCTCGATCAGGCGCGCGACCGCCTCGCGCAGCGACGCCCCGGTGAGCGCGCGCGCGTCGCGACGCAGCGCGACCCCGGCGTACTCCCGCACGAGCTCGCCGACGACCCGACGCGCGCCGTCGACTCGCTCGACGCGGTAGGTCTGCAGCGCGTCGACCCCGAGGCCCGCGTCGCACAGCAGCTGTGGCGCGCACGGCAGCAGCATCGAGCCGCGCCCCCGCGCCCCGCGTCCGACGCCGAGCCACTCCGAGTCGAGCACGAGCCCGCAGCGGGGCTTCGGCGGCGGGTTGGCGGGGTCGCGCCCGGGGACGCGATAGGTCTGAAGGACCAGCTCACACGCGCCGTTGCTCCACGGCTGCCCGCGCTCGCGCCCCTCGGCGCTGCGGCGCCGCGCGCCCGCGTCCGCCCGCGGCCGCAGCACGAAGGCCGCCTCCGGGGCGCGCTCGAGCAGGAAGCGCGCGAGCGGCTCGCGCGGTGGGAGCGGCGAGGCCCCGCTCGGCGACGCGACGCCGAGGCGACCGGCGAGCGACCGCGCCAGCACGCGCGCGGCCTCGAGCGCGCCGCGGTGCAGCCCGTGCCGCGTCGCGTCGCCGAAGCGCAGCGCCGTCAGCTCAACATACACCTCGTCCTCGAGCGCGCCGAACAGCCCCTCGCGCGCGGCCGCGACGTCCTCGTCCACCGCGGGCTGCAGGAGCGCGCGCCGCCCCTCGAGCAACGCGACGAGCTCGAGCAGCGTCGACCGCAGCGCCGCGGGCGGATCGACGAGCAGCCGCGCCGAGCTCGCGCTCACCGGCAGCGTCGCCAGCCGGCGTCCGTAGGCGCTGAGCCGCCCGCCGGCGTCGAGCGCCCCGAGCCCGCGCAGGCGCGCGACCGCCGACTCGAGCGCGAAGCTCGGCGGCGGCGTGACCCAGGGCGCGCTGGCGAGCTCGTCCGCGGCGAGCCCGCAAAGAGCTGCTCGAAGGACCATGTCATCGAGCTCGACGCGCTCGAGCTCGGGCGGCGTCGACTCCCGCGGCGTGAAGCTCCGCGCCCACAGCCGCGCGCACCGCCCCGCCGCGACGCGGCCGGCTCGGCCCGCGCGCTGCTCCATCGACGCGCGGCTGATCGGCGCGAGCGCGAGCACCGAGCGCCCCGCTCGATGCAGCCGCATGCGCGCGAGCCCGCTGTCGATCACGGCCGTCACCCCGGGGAGCGTCACCGAGGTCTCGGCGACGTTCGTGGCCAGGTACACGCGCGCGGGCGCGCCGGCGTCCGCCGGCGCGAACGCGCGGACGAGGCGTTCGGGGCTGACGCCGCCGTGCACGATCACCGGCGTGAGCGGCAGCCCCTGGGCGATCTGGCGACAGCGCTCGATCTCCCGCTTGCCCGGGAGGAACACGAGGATGTCGCCGGTGTCGCGCTCGCGGTCTCCCGCGAGCCGCGTCAGCGCGTCCGCGACGCGCCGCTCGAGCCCGACCGGGCTCGGCGCCTCGTCCCCCTCGTAGGTGATCGACACCGGGAAGCGTCGCCCCTCGGCGCGCACGAGCGTCGCGCCGAGCTGCTCGACCAGCGCGTCGACATCGAGCGTCGCCGAGCACAGCACGAGCCGCGGCGCCGCGCCGCGCCGCGCCAGCGCGCGTCGGGCCAGCAGGACGACGAGATCCACCTCCCACCCGCGCTCGTGAAATTCGTCCACCAGGATCGTCGCGAAGTCGAGCGCCGAGCCGTCGGCGAACATGTTGAGCGCGACGCCCGGGGTCACGAACAGCACCCGCGTGTCGGCGCTGCGACGATCGTCAAAACGCACGCGGTAGCCGATGGACGCCCCGACCGGCTCGCCGCGCCCGCGCGCGAGCCACAGCGCGAGCGCTCGACAGGCGACGCGCCGCGGCTCGACGACGAGCGTCGGCCCGGCTCCGCAGGCGACGTCGAAGCCGAGCCACAGCGGCAGGCGCGTCGACTTCCCCGAGCCCGTGGGCGCGGTGACGATGACCGGCGCGTCGGCGCGCAGCGCCTCGGTAAAGCGCGCGCGCGCGTCGTCGATCGGCAGGTGCGTCGCGGCCATCCGCGCGCGAGCATAGACGCGGCGGACGCCCGGTGAAAGCCGGGCGCCCGCGCGACGTCTCTCGCGCTCTCCTGCTCGCCCGTGCGCGCCGCGTCGAGCTCGGCGCCGAGCGTCGCGTGGCGCCACGCGGCGGGCGACTAGGGCTCACACGCGAACTTGGGGTGGTACTCGCCGTTGCAGTACTTCCCGAGGTCCGGCCACAGCTCGCCCCCGCCGTCGACGTAGGGCTGGTTGGCGGGGTCGAAGGCGAAGGGGCAGAGGTCACAGGCGTCGGCGACCCCGTCGAAGTCCTGATCGAGCGGCGGCAGCAGGCACTCGTAGCTGCGCCACACGTCGACGTCGCCGTTCACCAGCGGGTGAGAGACGTCCATGAACACGCGCTGGCTGATCGGCAGGTCGGAGTCCGCCAGCGCCTGCTCGCAGCCCGGCGGCACCTCGACGACACCCGGCGTCGCCACGACGCTCGGCGGCAGCTCGCGGCAGTCGCCCTCGCCGTAGCCCGCGCAGTCAGGCAGCAGCTCGACGCCGTTGGGATCGTGGACGCCGTTGGGCTCGAGGGGGCCCGCCTTCTCGTACCAGGTCGCCACGCAGCAGTAGCCGCCGACCGAGATCGGGTAGTGCGCGACCGGCCGCGGGTTCGGGCGCTCGCTGCAGGAGGCGTCGAGCTCGCAGACCGAGCCGATGAAGTCGCCGTCGGGATCATCGAGCTCGGCGCCGCCCTCGGCGCGCTGTTCGGGGTTGGCGACGAACGGGCAGGTGTCGCAGATCGTCCCTACCAGGTCACCGTCGGGGTCGAGGTGGTTGCACACGCCGTCGCTGCACGTGCTGTCCTCGGGGCAATCTTCCTCGTCGACGCACAGCTCGAGCGGCTTCGGCTGCCGCGGGCAGTAGTCGATGGTGTTGCGCAGCCCGTCCTGGTCCCAGTCGTCGTCGGGCCCGAAGCCGACCGGACCGGCGGCCCCGGGCAGCTGCACCGGCGCGCCCTCGCTGACGCAGGCGTCGCCGATCATCGCGTGCCCCTCCCAGGGCGTCTGGCACGGGTCGGCGGCGCCAGGGTACTCCGGCAGGTCGTTCTCGGTCGCCGGGTTCATGGCGTCGTGGTCCTCGCAGTTGGCGATCGCCACGCAGTTGTCGCAGACGTCGCCGATGCCGTCGTGATCCTGATCGCGCTGCAGCGGGATGTTGCGCACCCGCATGTACGCCGGGACCAGCTCCTCGTCGGCCGCCTGGTTATAGTCGGCCGCGCGGCAGCGGTCACACGCGTTGCCGACGCCGTCGCGGTCCGCGTCGGCGGTGTTGCTGACGCCGGGCGTCATGGGGCAGAGGTCGTAGATGTCGCCGAAGCCGTCGTCGTCGCCGTCGCGCTGGTTCGGGTTGTAGTGATCCGGCGCGTTGTCCTCGCAGATCGGGATGCCGTCGCGATCTACGTCCTCCTCGCACTTCGCCATGTAGCCGATCTCGCCGCAGGCCGGGCCCTCGGTGTCGACGCCGGTCTCGGCGGTGGTGCCGTCCAGCGAGTCCACGCCGGAGGTGCTGCTGTCGGACTCGGTGCCCGTGGTCGCCGACGAGGCGCCGATGTTCACGGTCGTCCCGTCGGTCAGGTCGCCAATGTCCCCGGGGACAGGCTCACAGGCGAGCGCGGCGCACAGCGCCGCGAGCGAGATCGAGACGGCGATCGGGCCGCGAACAGGTGAACGTCGATGGAGGAGGAGGAGGGGCTTCGCTGCAGACATGATGAGACCTCGCTGGTTGAGCGCGTGACGCCGGCGCCCGCCCGGCCGCGCGCCACATACAGCGCGGGCTCGGGAGGCCGTCGACGCCCCCTATTCCCGACGCGCGCCCGACCCCGTCTCAGAAATTTCACAGGCGCGCGAGACCCCGGCGAGCTGGCTCGATCGAGGGTTGCGCTCCCGCAGCGCGCGCGCCTGCTCGCGCCCCGCAGCGAGCTGTCCGCTAGAGCACATCGCGAGGGCCGTGAACGCGATCCGCTCCTCGACCAGCGCGCCCTCGGGGAACTCGCGCGCGTGCTCGGCGAGCAGCGCGAGCGCGGCCGCGTGGGCGCCCCGCTCGAGCTCCGCGCGCGCGCGCCGGATCAGCGCGCTCTCGCGGCGGAGGCGATCGCTCGCGCTCACGTCGAGCGCGGGCGTGCGCTCGCCGGCGCGCCGCGCCTTGGGCTCCCGCAGCACGCGCGCGCGCTTGAGCTCGCCGGTCGCGCGCGGCCCAGGCTCCCGGCGCGCGCCGGCCTGCTCGGCCGCGGACTCGCCGACGCGGCTCGCCGCCTGATCGACCGCGCGACCCGTCAGCATCCACGAGCGGATGGGCGTCGCGCCCGAGAGCCACAGCGCGACCGCGGCCGCGAGCGCGACCCCCACGGCCAGCGCCGCGCCGAGCCCGACTCGAGATGTCCTCCATGACAGCTCGCTAGCGGGCGGCGCCCACGCCTCGTCGTCCGCGTCGAGCTCGCGCTGCAGCGTCTCGAGCACGCCGTCGAGGTTGCGCACCAGGCGGTCCCGGGCGGGTCGACGCTCGCGCGCGTAGGCGTCGAGCAGCGCGCGCGCGTCCAGGCTGAGGGGCTCGTCGGGCTCCTGACCAAGATCTTCCTCAAGATCTTCCTCGAGATCTTCCTCGAGGTCTTCCTCGAGATCTTCCTCGATCTTCTCGAGAACACGCTCGTCGCTGCGAAGGTCGTCCAGCTCATCGCGGGGCGTCATCGATGTCCTCCTCCTCCGCTGGGCGACGCGAGCCGTCGCTCGAGCCGGTCCTCCTGCGCGCGGCGACGCTCGAGCTCGCGGTTGAACAGCGCCCGAGCCGCGCGCAAGCGCGAGTAGACCGTGTTGAGCTTGATGCCCAGCGCCTCGGCGACCTCCGGCGCGCGCAGCCCCTCGAGCTCCGACAACACGAACACCGCGCGCTTGTCCTCGTCGAGGCGCTCGAGGCACGACTCGACGACGCTCACCGCCTCGCTGCGCGCGACCTGCTCGTCGGGCGCCGGCGCCCCGCCCTCGTCGGTGCGCGCCGCGTCGACCAGCCTGAGGCGCTCGCGCGCCCGCCGGAACGCGCGCTCGCGGTGCTTGAGCGCGACCTTGCGGGCGATGCCGTAGAGCCAGGCGCGCACCGGGGCGCGCCCGTCATAGGCGGTGATTCGGCGATAGGCGATCACGAACACGTCCTGCGCGGCGTCGTCGAGCGCGGCCTCGGGCACCCCCAGCGCGGCCAGGCAGCGCCACACCCGATCGTGATGATCACGGTAGATCCGCGCGAATTCGATCGGTACGCGCACGCCGCCCACGGAGAACGCCGCTGGCTCCCCTGACTGTCCGCGCGATGTCGACGACGACCGCATCGTCGACTCCCTGTTCCCGTCGGGCGCCCGACCCCGTCGAGGTTTCTTCATCACCCGGACCCCGCGCGCCTCGACGCGCCCCGGCGACCCCGAAACCGCAGCTCGACGCCCGCGGTCACCACGCCGGCGAGCGCCGCCGCGCGATGCACCACGAGCAGCTCGTCGGCCGCCACGTCGCTCTGGACCGCGAAGCCGGGCCGCCGAAGCGGCAGCGCGCCGCCGACCTCCAACCACAACCCGAACCCGCGGACGAACTCCCACGAGAGCCCGGCCGCCGCGGTGACCGCGACCCACGCCTGCTGGCTGGTCCGCGAGACCACGAGCTCCTCGCCCGCGCCGCGCAGCACCCCGGCCTCGACCCCGACGACCAGCGGGAGCTCGAGCCGCCGCGTCGCCAGCGTGTAGCCGCCGCGCGCCCCCACCGTCCACAGCGAGAAGCGCCCGCGCGCCCGCGCGTCGAGCTCGGCCACGCCCGGCCTCGTCAGCCAGTACTCACCCGTGACCTCGAGTCGCGCTCGTCGGATCCGCGCCCCCACGCGACCGGCGACGCGCGCCCCCACGGACGGCAGCGGGCCCCCGCCGAGGCCCGCGCCGAGCTGCACGATCGCGACCGGCGGACCGTCGGGCCGGGCGTCGTCGGGCCGGGCGTCGTCGCCCCCGTCCGTCTCGACCGAGCTCGCGCCGCCCCGCGCCGTGCTGTCCCTCGAGACATTTCGCTCGACGCGCGCCGGGGTCGGCGCGGGCGCGGGCTCCTCGGGCGTCGGCGCGACGGCCTCGTCGGGCGTCGATGATGGCGGCGCGTCGGGGAGCGCTCGATCAGGCGGCGGTACGTCAACGACCGGCGTCTCGACGTCCGAGCGCACCGGATCGACGGCGTAGGCGATGATCACCGCTACCGCGTCGACCAGCGCCGCGCAGTCGCGCCCGGTGAGCGCGCGCGTGGTCTCGCCGTCCACCGTGCGCACACGCAGCGTCGCCGCGAAGCCGTCGTCTGTCTTCTCGACGTCGACGCGCGCGTCCGCGTCGCGCACCTCCGCGCCGGCGCGCACCAGCTCCCCGACGCGCCGTCGCAGCGCCGCGCGCTCGGGACACGCCGCCGGCGCGCGCCACTCGATCGTCAGGCCGGCCGCCGACGCGTCAGCCTCCGGCTGCGCGCGCGCGGTCACGGGAGCCAGCGCGACGCCGACCACGAGCGCCGCCAGGCGGCGCGCGCCGCCCCCGATCGCCGCTCGCTGGACCCTCGCAGCCATGTCCGCGTCGATACCACACGCCGCCCAAGCATGAGCGCGCGCGCGATCCCCATTCGCCGTCGACGCGCGCGCTCTTACGCGCCGCAGACCACTTCTCGAGGTCTTCAGCCGCGCGGCCCTCCGTGACGCGAAGGTCGCCTAGACTGGGGAGGAGATGTCGCGCGACGCGGACCGACGGTCCCCGCGCGTCTTGAGCGACACCTACTCACCCGCATCGAGCGCGCGCAGGGCGAGCTGCACGCGGCGCGCCTGCTCTTGCGCTGGGTCCCGCACCTCGAGCCCGAGATCGACCGCGCGCCGCAGGAGGTTCGAAGCCTCGAGCAGCCGTTGAAACAGCGCCGCGCGCCGGTCCTCGAGCACACGCAGTCGATCGAGGCCCTCGAGCACCGCGGCCCGGGCCGCGCGCGCCTCGCCGCGCGCCTCGCTGGCCGCGAGCGCCCGGACCATCGCGCCCTCGTCGAGCCCCGCGAGCTCGGCGTCGACCTCCCGCAGGCGCATCACGTGATCCTCGATCAACGCGACGAGCGGCTCGACCGGCTCGCTCACCCGCGCGAGCTCGGCGGCCTCGCTGGAGCCTGACTGTTTGAACATCTGTTCACGGTGATCGACGAGACGCTGCACCTGCAGCGCGAGCTCCCCGAGCTGCTCGCGCACGTCCTTGGGCGTCTCCGGGTCGAGCGCGGCGGCCAGGCGCGCGACCAGCGGGTCCGAGGCGGGCAAGGCCGCCGGCGCCGCGCGCAGCGACAAGAACGGCGGCTTGCGCGAGTGATTCCTGGCCTTGTTGAGCCGCGTCGCGGTGAAGCCGACCGCGAGCGCCCCGAACACGACGAGCGCGAGGACCAGCATCGCCAGGGGCGCCCCCGTCGCCAGCAGCCCGATGACGACCGCCGAGAACAGCCCGATCACGGTCGCCACGCCGAGCTTGAACTTGCGCGTCAGCCCCGTCTGACGCGTGTCCACGCGCTTCACCTGGAACTCGAGCTCGCGCATACGCAGGACGAGCTGCTCCGCCGTCTCCTCGCTCAGGTCGTTGAACAGGCGCAGCGGCAGCGCGCGCCGGCGGCTCTGCTCCTCCTTCGAATACATGCGCGCGTCGCCGATGATCAGGTTGAGCGCCGGCACCGGGCCGTCGCTCACCGCCTCGAGGAAGCCGCGCAGGCGACCCATGTACGCGGCGTCCTCGGTCGCCTTCACGAGGTTGATCCCGAAGTGCCCCTCGCCCGCGCGCGCGCGCGGGAACACCACCGCCTGCTTGCCGCACGACAGGCACAGGCGCTGGCCGACGCGCAGCGCGGCGCCGCAGCTCTGGCAGCGCGTGCGCGCCAGCGATCGCTCGCCGCCGGCGCGCTCACCCGCGAGCGCCTCCGCGAGCTCGCGCGCGCTCTCGGGTCGACCCTCTGGATCCGCCGAGAGGCAGCGCGCGATGATTCGGGACAGGTCCTCTGGAACATCTCCTCGCAGGCGCGACACGGGCGGCGCCTCGGCGTCCGCGCGCAGCAGCGCCGGCCCGTCGCCGAAGGGCAGCTCGGCCGTCAGCGCCTGGAACAGCAGCACGCCGAGCCCGAACACGTCCGAGCGCGGGTCGAGGGCCGTGCGCAGCAGCTGCTCGGGCGAGGCGTAGGCCGAGCCCTCGAGGATCAGGCTCGCGGCGGTCCGCGAGGACAGGATGTCGACGCGCGCGAGCCCGACGTCAGTGAGCACAGGTCCGCGCGCGGCGTCCTCCGGCAGCACCACGTGCCGCGGGTGCAGGTCGCGGATCACGACCCCGGCCTCGTGCACGCGCTGCACGACCGCCGCCAGCGCGCCCATGATCTCCGCGACCTCATCGATCGGCGCGGGCGCGCGGCGCTCGAGCCAGCTCGCGAGCGTCTCGCCGCGCGGATCCTCGCGCAGGCGCCAGGGCGCCGGCGCCTCCGGATCGCGCGGGTCCGGCTGCGGACCCGACGCGAGGATCCGCGCGAGCCCGCCGTCGAGCTCGCGACCCAGCGCCGCGAGCCGCTCCACGTCGTGGACGTAGCGGCGCCGGAGCGACTCGTCGCGCGCCAGCTCCGGCAGCAGGCTGCCGAGCACCGCGCGCGCGCCGTCGGGCAGGCGCGCGCGCCAGCGCTGCTCGGAGCCCACGCGCTCCGGTCCCTCCCCGATCGTCGCGCCGGGGACCTGGTCCGCGATCCTCGGCGCCTGCTGCCGCTGCGTCACGCGCCCTCCACCTCTCGCTTGATCTCCTCGAGCGCCTCCACGCGCACGCGCAGATCCTCCAGCGGATCCTCGAGCCGCGTGGCCGCGCCCCGATCGACCCCCGCGCGCGCCGACGCGATCCGGGCCTGGAACGCGTCGAGCGTCGCGGTCAGGTCGAGCAGGCGCGCCGCCCAGCGGTCGCGCTCGTGCAGCATCGCGCGCTCCTCGGCCGACGGCTCCCGCAGGTCGCGACGCTGCAGCGTCTTGTCGAGCTCGGCGAGGCGCCCGGCGGCGACCGTCGCGAGGTCGACCGCGCTCGCCAGCTCGGCCGCGGTCTCGGGATCATCGGCGGTCCGCGACAGCGTCAGCGCGCGGCTGACCGCCGCCCGCAGGCCGTGTCGATGCCGCGGCGCGTCGATCGCCGGGAGCGCGCGCTCGACCCTGCGCACCGCCTCGCCGAGCGCCGGCGGCAGCGCGGCCTCGGAGGCCGGCAGCGCCGTGGTCTTGCGCCGCGCCGCCTGCCAGGCGACCCCGACCGACATCACCACCAAGATCAGCGGCACCGAGAACAGGATCCACGCCGACTGCGCGAACACGCCCGACATCGCCGCGAGGATCGCCGCGGTGCGCCCCGCCATCGTCGTCGCCTTCTTGCGCATCGGCTTCGACTTCAGCGGGCCGCCCTCGACGACTTCGAACTCGAGGTGCAGCCGCTTCAGCGACGCGCCCACGGCCTCCGCGCTCGCCCGCGACACGCGGGTCGCCAGCGTGAACGGCACGCGGGGGATCGTCTCGCCCAGGGCGCCGGGCGCCATCCGCAGGCCCGGGTTGCGCGTGATCCAGTCGACCAGGCGCTCGCGCAGGTTCGAGTCGAGCTTGTCGCCCGGGCTCCCGGGGCCGGTCACGAGCAGCGTGCACGGCCCCGGCTCGATCCGCGCCGTCACCAGCCCGCAATTCATACACGCGCCGATCTCGAGGATCAGCGGGTGCCCACAGCCCGCGCACGCGGCCCCGCCGTCGCGCGACGGCAGCGCGAGCGCCCGCGTCTCCGCCTCGCCCGCGGCGATCCGCGACAGCGTCATCGCCACCGTCGCCGCCGCCTGCGGGCGATCAGCGGGCGACTTCGCGAGCAGGCTCTCGATCAGCGCGCGCAGCCCGTCGGAGAAGTCCTTGGGGACAGGCGGGATCTCGGCCTCGCGGTGCTGCTGCAGCACGCCGAAGGGCGTCGCCGCCGTGTACGGCGGGCGCCCCGTCGTCATCTCGAACAGGATGCAGCCCAGCGCGTACAGATCACTGCGCGGGTCCACGGCCAGCGGGTCGAGGCTCTCCGGCGCCATGTAGTCCGGCGTGCCGAGGATCGTCATCGCCGTGCGGTCGACCCCCGCGAAGCTCGTCGCGCGCGCCATGCCGAAGTCCGCGATCTTCGGCACCTCCCCCGCCGCCGCGATCAGCACGTTCGCCGGCTTGAGGTCGCGGTGGATGATGCCGGCCGCGTGCGCGTGCGAGAGCCCGGCGGCGACGCCCTGGCCGAGCGCCGCGATCCGGCGCTCCGCCAGCGGCGCCTCCCGAGCGATCAGCTGCTCGAGCGTCGCGCCCTCCACCAGCTCCATCAGCAGCACGCGCCGCCCGTCGATCTCGCGCACCCCGTGCAGCTGGACCAGGTTCTCGTGCTCGAGCCCCGCGAGCAGCTCCGCCTCCTGCACGAAGCGCGTCACCGCGGCGGCGTCCTGGCCGTGCGAGGCGTGCAGCGCCTTGCCGGCGAACTCGCGCCCCTCGCGGTCGCGCACGCGCACCACCGTCGCCACGGCGCCCTGGCCGAGCACCTCGCCGAGTTGATATTCGCGCGCGCCTGGCTCGGCCCCGGCCATGTTCGCGGATCACATTAACACGCCGACGCCTCGAGCTGTCAGCGCGACCGCGTCAGCCCGCCTGCGGATCCTTCGCGTCCATCTTCTGGAGCTGCTTGTTCAGATCGTCGCGCAGCTTGCTCTCCGGGATCCCCATGCGCTTGGCCGCGTCCGCCAGGCTGTACGTCAGGTTGCCCACGCGCAGGCGCGCCTTCGGGGACAGCTGCAGCACGCCGTCCTTGGTCACGGGCGTGTCCTCGACGCCGATGTAGACATCCCGCTGCGTCAGCCCCGGGAACGCCTCGAGCGCGCGCTCGAGGGTCGCGTTGTCGCGCTTCGACATCTCTTGCTTCGAGATCTTCGAGGTGTCGACGACGACGCCGGCCTCGAGCTTGTCCTTGGTTCGCACCGCGCGCGACGCCCGAATCGCCTTGCGCGACTCGCCCTTGAGCAGCGGCGCCTTGCGGTGGAAGCCGCGGACCTCCATGGCGCCCTCGCCCTCGTCCTTCGCGGGCTGCCACTGCAGCCCGCGCGTGTCGGCGCTCTCCTCGGGCGACGCCTCGGCGACCGCGGCCTCGCCCTCGGGCTCATACCAGTCGGGCAGCGCCGTCGCCTGCGTCCAGAAGTAGAGGACGACGCCGGCGGCGATCAGGAGGAGCACGAGCAGCGCGAGCAGCAGCTTCTTCAGCATGGTCCGCGATCGTACCGCCTCCGCGCGGCGTCCGCGACGGACCTGCGCGACCGCCTGCGCACCCGCTGACGATTGTCGAGCTCCGCGCCCGCGTGTATGCTCAGCGCCGCCCTCCGGCCGAATTCGCGCCGCGTGGGCTGATTCTTGAAGAGTCGGCCGCGAGGCCGCGCGGCGCGAGGCGAGCCCGTCCCCGCGTCACGTCCTCAGCCCACGGTCACCGCCACGGCTCCAACCAACCGCAGAGGTCCAGTGCCAAAGTTCATCGGGGATTACAAGGAAACCTTCGTCGTCGACGTGCCCATCGCCAAGGCCAAGGAGCACTTCGCCAACCCCGAGACCATCGCCACGCACCACGGCGATCTGAAGCGCTGGGACAAGCAGGGCGACGACACCATCCACTACGTGCTCGTGCCCAAGTCGGAGAAGGGCGTGACCTTCAACGGCGAGTACACCGCCAAGTACGAGTTCACCGACGACAGCACCTACGCGTGGCGCACCGTCAAGACCGACAACCTGTGGTCCAGCGGGAGCACCAAGTTCGAAGCCGTCGGCGACGCGCGCACGCGCATCACCTGGACGCAGCACATGGAGTGCGAGATGCAGGTCAACCGCTTCCTCGCGGCGGTCATCAAGGGCATCGTCTCGCGCGAGATCTCCAAGGGCGGCAAGGAGTTCCTCAGCCGCATGCGCGACGCGCTGCCGCGCTGACTTAACCTCGCCCTCGGGACATGTCCCATCAAGACAGGGAGCGCTGGAACGCGCGCTACCGCGCCGGCAGCCACGTCGCGCGCGCGCCGAGCGAGCTGCTGCGCGAGTGCGCGACGCTGCTGCCGAGCCGCGGTCACGCGCTCGACGTCGCCGGCGGCGCCGGCCACAACGCGCTGTGGCTGGCCGCGCGCGGCCTCGAGAGCACGCTCGTCGACATCTCTGACGTCGCGCTGGAGTTCGCGCGGGAGCGCGCCCGCGCCGGCGGCCTGACGCTGCGCGCGCTCGAGCTCGACCTCGAGCGCGCGCCGCTGCCCGCGAGCGCCGCCCCGAGCGGCCGCTACTCGCTCATCGTCTGCCTGCACTACCTCCAGCGCGCGCTGTTCCCCGCGATGATCGAGGCGCTCGCGCCCGGCGGGCTGCTGCTGTTCGCGCAGCCAACCGTGACCAACCTCGAGCGCAACACCCGACCGAGCCGTCGCTTCCTGATCGAGCGCGAGGAGCTGCGCGAGCTCGCCGGCCTCTCGCGCGGCCTGCTCGAGGTCGTGCGCTACGAGGAGGCCTGGACCGAGCGCGGCACCCACGAGGCGCAGCTCCTCGCGCGCCGCCCGACCGCGCCCTCCTCCTAGCCGAGCCTAGCGACACGCGCGGGCGCCGTCACTCGCCGACCGGTCCGCGCCGAGCTCTCGGACTCCACGCCCGCCACGTCGGCCAGCTCCCACGGCGCGCGGCGACAGTCCGCACATGCTCGATCGACCAGGATTGATCTCGGGCAGCAGCAGCGGGCTCCCCGGATCGATCGCGCGCAGCCGCGTCTCGCACAGCG
This sequence comes from Myxococcales bacterium, assembly GCA_020633295.1. Taxonomy (GTDB): domain Bacteria; phylum Myxococcota_A; class Polyangia; order Nannocystales; family Nannocystaceae; genus JACKDW01. The sequence goes on from JACKDW010000005.1 coordinate 390,598, forward strand.
CCAACGCCTCGAGCTCGGCCACGCCCGCGCCCGGCTGGAGGCACCGCTCGTAGGCGACGCGCGCCCGCTGAGCAGCGTGGCCACCCGCGCCGGCGGCGGCGCGTGACGCTCCGCCTCGAACGCGAGCTGTCCCACGAGCCATTCGCGCAGCACCCCCCCGACGCGCGCGCGACGGACACCGACGGCGTCTCCAGCGGCGCCAACGCGACGGTCGGGCGAAGGTTCCCGACCTCGAGACGCCGACCGCGAACCAGCGCTCCTCAGCCGAGCAGCTCTCGGAGCACCGTGAGCACCTGATGCTTCCGGATCGGCTTGGCGAAATAGCGCACCCCGAGCTCCTTCGCGGCCCACCGCCCCTCGTCGAGGAAGCTCGTGACCACGACGACCGGCGTGTTCGTGTTCGGGCCCTCCCGCGCGCGCAGGCTGTGAACCATGGCGACGCCATCCATCTCCGGCATCATGAGATCCGAGAAGATCACGTCGTACGCGCGCTCGCGCGCCTTCTCGAGCCCCGCGCGGCCGTTCATCGCCGCGTCGACGGTCACGACCCCGGCGCGCGCGAGGATTCGCCGGAAGATATCGATGAGCGCGGGCTCATCCTCGACGATCAGCACGCGCGCGCTCATGACGCTATCCCCGCGCGTCGACCCACGGACGCGCGCGGCAAGCGGAGCATGAGTCCTGACTCGACGCCACGCGCGATGACCGTCAACGATCCGCCGTTGTCCGCCGCGAGACCCCGCACGACGCCAAGCTCCGCGCCCTCCATCACCAGCGCGCCGTGGGCCGCGACCACGCGCAGCTCCGTGAACCCGCCCGTCGCGCTCATCCGCAGCTCGATCCACGGGGATGGCGAGCCCAGGACCGCGTCGCGCACCGCGTTGAGGATCGAGATCAACAGCTGCACGATCTGCGTCGCGCGACAGCGCACATCCACGCCTGGGGCGCGGTTGATCAGCCGCAACGCGATCCCGCGGCCGCGCAAGCTCTCGCCGCACAGCCTCAGCGCGTCCTTGATCAGCGTCGACAAGGTGACCGCGACCGGCTCATCGCGCACGGCGTCCCGCGCGAGCGCGCGGACGTCGTCGACGATCTTCGAGATCCCGGCCACACGCGAGTCGATGCGCGTATCCAGCCGGTGCTCTCCGGACTCGACCCGCGCTCGCTCCTCGCGCCGCAGCGCGGTGATATCGCGAAACGCGCCGACCAGCAGGCGCCGCCCGGAGCGATCCACGATCACCGACTTCTTGGTCGAGATCGTGCGGGTCACGCCGTGCTGATCCGTAAGGCGCTCCTCGTTGACATCGTCCTGCCCGGAGCGAAACACGTGGTCATCGCGCTGCCAGAAGACGTCCGCCTCGTGGCGCGGGAAGAAGTCGTAGTCGCTCTTCCCGAGCAGCGCGTCGCGCGGGTGACCGAGGAACTCACAGAACGCGCTGTTCAGCTCGACCCACGTATGCGCCTCATCCTTGACGAAGATGGGATCCGCGACGCTATCGATGATGCTCCGCAGGAGCTGCATCTGGGGCGTGTGCACGAGCTGCATGAAAATCCCGCGCGAAGCTGCGCGGCAATTTCAAGTATAGAGATGAGGCGGTGAAAACCCCCGCGCACTCCCTGCGTAAATCGCTCTACGCAAAACTTGCGAAGCGCCCCAGCGCCTCCGCGTGCGCGACCGAAGGGACTTTTTCCCCACGGCGCACGTCATGCGCGTCGCTGCAGAAACACCTGTCTAAAAGGACATACAAGAATCGCGCTCGCGGCGTCAGCGTAGCTCAGCGACGACAAGTCACGAGGGCCGGAATCGAACCGGCGTAACGGGATTATGAGACCCGGCGGAAGACCAACATTCCATCCTCGTGGGCGCCGGCACATCACGTGCTGGCGATAGCAGGGGCCGGAATTGAACCGGCGCAGGCGGGGGTATGAGCCCCGTCGGGTGACCATCAACCCATCCCTGCGACATCACGCTCCAGCGCGCATCGCTGGACGACGCGCCAACCTCTTCACTCTCCTCCTCTCCACGCGGGAGCTCCTGATGCTCCCGTGAAGTCCGCGAGCGCATCGCGCCGCAAGTCGAAGTCACGAGGGCCGGAATCGAACCGGCGTAACGGGATTATGAGACCCGGCGGAAGACCAACATTCCATCCTCGTGGGCGCCGACACATCACGCGTCGGCGATAGCAGGGGCCGGAATTGAACCGGCGCAGGCGGGGGTATGAGCCCCGTCGGGTGACCATCAACCCATCCCTGCGGTCTGTCTGTACAACTTTTTTTCTCGAAAGCGGAGGCCGGAATTGAACCGGCGCGGTCGGGATTATGAGCCCCGATGGGCGCCAACAGCCCTCCCCGCTACACCTGTCTCTTTAGTCTTCTCTCTCGAAAGCGGAGGCCGGAATTGAACCGGCGAGGTCGGGATTATGAGCCCCGATGGGCGCCAACAGCCCTCCCCGCTACATGCGTCTCCTCGCGCTTGCCTCTACATCGTCTCTCGAAAGCGGGAGCCGGAATTGAACCGGCGTGGCCGGGGTTATCAGCCCCGGTGGGCGCCAACAGCCCCTCCCGCTACACGTCTCCTCGCGCCTGCCTCTACAACTACAACGTCTCTCGAAAGCGGAGGCCGGAATTGAACCGGCGCGGTCGGGATTATGAGCCCCGATGGGCGCCAACAGCCCTCCCGCTACACCTGTCTCTTTAGTCTTCTCTCGAAAGCCCCGGGGCGCCAACAGCCCTGAATTTGCCTCTACCGGCGCGGTCGGGATTATGAGCCCCGGTGGGCGCCAGCAGCCCCCCGCTACATGCGTCTTCAGTCTTCTCTCGAAAGCGGGAGCCGGCGCGGCCGGGAATGAACCGGCGCGGCCGGGATTATGAGCCCCGGTGGGCGCCAACAGCCCTCCCCGCTACACCTGTCTCTTTAGTCCTCTCTCGAAAGCGGGAGCCGGAATTGAACCGGCGCGGTCGGGATTATGAGCCCCGGTGGGCGCCAACAGCCCTCCCCGCTACACCTGTCTCTTTAGTCCTCTCTCGAAAGCGGGAGCCGGAATTGAACCGGCGCGGCCGGGATTATGAGCCCCGATGGGCGCCAACAGCCCTCCCCGCTACACGCGTCTCCTCGCGCTTGCCTCTACACGCTGTCCACGAACGCGAACCGATGATCGGCACGCGCGCACCCGCTGCTCGCGGCGACCCGCGAGGTCACCAAGCCACCACCCGGCGATGCGCGAGCCGTGGACTCGCGGTCGAGCGAGACGCTCGGGTCCTCGGAACGCGACGCACCGAGACCGTGACACGCACGGGGCTCAGCCCTGTGACAGTGCCAATACAACAGCGGCGCGGCGTCAGCCCTCAACGGGACACCGTCACGCGACGATCAGCGCGCGGCGGAAGTGACACCGCTCGTCGGGTCACGCGCGCCGGCTGGCGCCAGGAGAGCGCTCAACACGGGCGACGCATGCCCGACATCGGCATTCGAGCCGACATCCGAGACATGGTCGACGCGACCGTCATCGAGATCGCGTATATCGTGGAGCGCTTCATCATGGCCAGCGGACGTTTCAGTCCCGGGGCGGCCTCCAGCCAACGGAGACAGCACTCATGTTTGTAGCTGGCCTTTCAGACTTGTCAAGCACTCGACGCAAATTACTCGACGCCCGCGCGCGGCACGAAGGGCGCTGCGCACGGGCGTCACGTACTCGCCCCGCGCGGGGCTGCGCGCTCGCGGTCAGGGCTGCGGCGCGGCAGGCTGCGGCGCGACAGGCTGGGCGACGTACGGCTGCGGCTGATTGGTCGCGAGCGCGTTGCGCAGCGTCGGGTCCATCGCCACGCGCTCCGCCAGATCGAGCACCATGTCGCTGTAGGCCTCGAGGAAATTGTCCTCTTCGAAGCTACGCCCCCAGCGCTTGGCCGCGCCGGTGAGCTGCCCCTGCCAGAGCAGCTGCCCGTTGATGTCGACGAGCGCGGCGCCGACGGTGACCTCGCCGAGGTAGTTGTTGCCCTCGGTCACCCAGAACTTCTGCAGCTGCAGGTTCAACGCGTGGGTCGCCGCAGCCTGGTTCGCGGTGATCGGGAGGCCGAGCGTCGTCAGCTCCTTCGCCAACACGTTGCGCACGAAGTCCCCGGGGTTCTGCCCGGCCGCGTAGTAGATCGGCGTGTTGTCCTCCTCCTCGGAGATGCCGATCCGCCCCGGGTCGACGCGCGCGTCGGTGACCGGGTTGATCCAGATCTGCGTCCCCGAGGCGACGGGCGGCACGCCGCCGGTCTTGGCGAGATCGACATCATGCGTCGGCGCGTAGACCAGCTGCAGCGCCATCGAGTCGCCGGAGCCGCCACAGGCGCCCACGCCGAGCGAGAGGCCCGCCGCGAGCACGAAGCCGAGCGCCCGAGCGAAGCTCCCGGGGCGCCGCGAGCGGGCCCGCTTCAGATCAGGACGAGAGAACGAACGACCAGATCGCGCGCGAAACATCAACCGTTGCATACCACACTCGCTCCCGCCCAGCAGTCCGGCCGCGCGGCCAGACGCCGCGATAGACGGGTCCTGATGGCGAAATTTTTCCGGGGATCGCCCTGAGGCGGACGCTCGCCCGGGGCCGGGACCGATCGGCTCTCGGTTCGAAGGCATCATGCCCCATGCAACACCGGGGGCGCTCCCAAGTGTCACCCCCGTCGTTCCACATTCGGCCGCGCGCGCACCGGCGCTGGCGAGCGCAAGCGCGCGGGCGCCCGGGCCGGCGAGTCACGGACTCGACAACCCGGCGACCCAACTTCGTCGTCGGCTTGGCGTCGCGTCCGTCGAGCTCTCGAGTCAGCCACGCGAGGCGCCGTCCATCGTGCCAGTCAACCTTCCCCTAAAAACATGTCTAGTCCCAGACCCAGATCGACCCGCCCCGGGAACCGATCCGACCTGCAACCTTGCTCACACATGCTTCTATCTGTCTTCGACAAACGTTTGTTTTGGTTGTTCCCGTTGGGTGGTATGGCCCCCCGCAGCAGCGAGGGACGAACGGTATAATCGCGCCACAATCCTGCGGAGATGACATGAATCAGCGACTGTTTGTTTCTTCCTTGCTCGCGCTCCCCTTGGTCCTCGGCCTCGGCGCCTGCGGCGACGACAGCACGACCACGGCGAACACCGACGCCAGCACGACCGACAACGACGAGTCGACGACCGAGAACGCCACGACGCAGGGCTCGGGGATGACGACCGCCGGCCCCGGGGGTTCAGAGTCCCAGACCGGCGACGGTGACGGCGACGGCGACGGCGACGGCGACGGCGACGGCGACGGCGACGGCGACGGCGACGGCGACGGCGACGGCGACGGCGACGGCGACGGTGACGGCGACGGCGACGGCGACGGCGACGGTGACGGTGACATCTGCGGCAACGGGATCGTCGAGGGCGACGAGTTCTGCGAGGCGGGTGAGCCCTCCGGGCAGTGCATCGACGGCGGCGCGATCGAGGTCTGCAACGAGACGTGCGACGGCTACGTGGCCGAGCCGTGCGGTCCGAACTCGGGCTGCATGAACGGCGAGTGCGTCCAGAACTTCTGCGTCCCGGGCACGACGACGTGCGAGGACGAGGACACCTACGTCACCTGCTCCGCGGACGGCCAGCAGTTCGAGGACCCGGTCGACTGCGGCGACAAGGAGGGCTGCAGCGCCGGCGCGTGCGCGCCGATGTGCGAGATCGTCCAGCTCACGCCGAGCTCGATCGGCTGCTCCTTCTTCACCACGAAGATGGACAACTTCTACAACAACGCGAACAACCCGGCGCAGAACGACTCGCTGATCGCGGGCAACGTGTCGTCGACGAAGACGGTCGTCGCCCAGCTCTACTACGTGCCGGTCAACGGCAACGCCGAGCAGCCGGTCGGCGGCGCGGTCAACATCGCGCCGGAGGGCACGTACACCTGGTCGTTGTCGCAGGTCGAGGTCGACTCGCAGACGCTCAAGCGCGTCGGCGGCGTGTACCGGCTCGAGACCGACCTCCCGGTCGTCGCCTACGCGCACTCGCCGATCGGCTCGACCGCGACCAACGACGCGTCGATGCTGCTGCCCGAGTACTCGCTGACGGGCAACTACATCGTGACCTCGTACCCGGGCACGGTCGGCGCCTACCCGAGCTACTTCAGCGCGATCGGGGTCCAGGACAACACCACGGTCGACTTCACCGTGACCCAGGCGACCGCCGGCGGCGGCGGGATCCCGGCGCTCAGCCAGGGTCAGTCGACGCAGGTGTCAATGAACCGCTACGACTTCATGAACGTGGTCGTGCAGCAGCAGAACGGCGGCGACCTCTCGGGCACGACGATCACCGCCGACGGCCCGCTGATGGTGATCGGCGCGACCGAGTGCGCCAACGTCCCGGCGTACCCGCAGACCTACTGCGATCACATGGAGGAGTCGCCGTTCCCGCTCGAGTACTGGGGTAAGAAGTACGTCGGCGCGGCCGCGCCGAAGCGCAACAATGAGAAGTTCCACTGGCGCGTCTACGCGGGCGCGGACGGGACGATGATCTCGACCACGCCGGTCCAGCCGGGCTTCCCGATGACGCTCGACAAGGGCGAGTTCTATCAGTTCGCGACGTCCACGAGCTTCGTGTTCGAAGGCGACAAGCCGTTCTTGCCGGTGCAGTACCTCGAGAGCCAGAACCCGAACGCGAACACCGGCGACCCGGGTATGTACCAGGCGGTCCCGACCGAGCAGTTCCTCAAGAGCTACGCGTTCGTCACGGGCGAGGGCTACAACGTCCACTACGCGCAGATCGTCCGCCCGGCCGGCGGCGCCGACGTGCTCGTCGACGGGCAGGTGGTGAACGGCTACTATCAGGTCGGCGACTTCGAGATCGCCGACTGGCAGGTGTCCGAGGGCGCTCACTTCGCGACCAGCGATGACTTCTTCGGCGTGTCGCAGGTCGGCTACACGCCGGTGACGTCCTACGCGTACCCGGGCGGCCTCCGCCTCGTGGTCATCAACCCGCAGTAGCGCGCGGCCGCGTTCACGGAGGAGGGGCGCGAGCGCGAGCTCGTCGCCCCTCCGCTCGTCGTCGTCACGGGCGTCGCTCGGGCGCGTCCTCGTCGCAGCCGTAGGGCACGTCGCGCGCCGGCAGTCCCGGGCTCGAGTGCCGAAAGTGCCACCACTCGCGCTCGTAGGGCGCGAAGCCGCGGGCCTGCATCGCCGCGCGCAGGCGAAGGCGGCGCTCGAGCGCCGCGCCGCTGGCGGCGCGCGTGTGGCTGACGCGGTCGAACGCGTCGAACTCGCCGCCCATGTCGAGCGGCTCGCCGCTCGGGAGCGAGACGAGCCCCACGTCGACCGTGTGTCCGCGCGCGTGCCCGGAGCGGCGCGCCACGTAGTCCCCGAGCAGCTCCTCGCGGCCGTGGGCCTCGGCCCAGGCGACCATCGCCCGGCTCGCGCGCGTCGGGCGGTAGGCGTCGAACACGACGAGGCCGAGCCCCTCTTCGGCGAGCTCGCGCTGCGCGGCCGCGAGCGCGTCGGCGGACGCCGGCGTGAGCCAGGCCCCCGGCGCGCCGTAGCCCGGCAGCGGCGCGCCGGTGAAGTTGTCGGCGCGGTGGTAGCGGATGTCGAGCCGGACCGCCGGCGCGCGCGCGCGGAGCGAGACGAAGCCGGCCGGCGGCGCGCGCTCGCAGGCGAAACGCGCGCGCCTCGACGCGCGCGTCACCTCCTGGGTCTTTGGACATGTCTGAAGACGCGGCGCCGGTCGCCGCGACGACGACGGGCGCGCGCGCGATGTCGTCCGACGGGCGCTCGGCGTCGTCTCGCGTCGCGACGCCCGCGCCCGCGCCGCACGCGACCGCCGCGAGCACGCCCGCCGCGAGCACACGCGCCGCGCGATGGGCCCTGACGCTCACCGCAGCACTGTGCCCTGAAGCGAGGCGCCCGCGATAGCGGCGGTCCGCGAGCGGTCGGCGGCGCGCTCGCGCGCGTGAAGCTCGACGCGCGCCCGCGGTATCCTGCGCGTCGGCATGCAGCGCCCGCCCATCCCGCGCCCCACGGCCCGCGTCATCCTGCTCGACCCCGACGACCGCGTGCTGCTGTTTCGCATGGCGGTGGATGACCAGGACGTGAAGAAGTTCTGGCTGATGCCCGGCGGCGCGCTCGACCAGGGCGAGGCGTGGGAGGTCGCCGCGCGCCGCGAGCTGTGGGAGGAGACCGGCCTGCGCGAGCACGAGTACGAGCTCGGGCCGTGGGTCTGGGACCGCCGCCATGTGTGGCGCTGGGGCGCGGATCGCTACGAGTCGATCGAGCGCTACTACCTGGCCCGAGGGCCCGCCTTCACGCCGCAGCCCGGCGACCTGCAGCCGCTGGAGTCGACGACGATGCACGGGCACCGCTGGTGGACGCTCGCGGCGCTGCAGGCCGAGATCGCGGAGGTGTTCGTGCCGCGGCGGCTCCCGACCCTGCTCGCGCCGCTGCTCGCCGGGCGGCTGCCCCCGGCGCCGCTGACGATCGGCGCGTGAGCGTCAGCGCGCGCATCAGAAGATGTGACCGATGTCGATGTAGAAGCCCGTGTTCTGCACCGTCACCGAGTGGCCGACGTCAAAGCGGACGACGAAGGTCTCGCCCCACTTGACGCGCAGGCCGCCGCCGAGCCCGAGCGACCAGTCGGTGAAGCCGCCGTCGAGCGGCGCGCCGGCGATCGTCACGGCCTGGTAGTCCGCCCACACGCGGCCGGTGTCGGCGAACGCGACGGTGCCGACGTGGAAGCGCTGCTTCTTGATGCGGAACTTCACGAGCATGCTGCGCAGCTCGAAGTTGCCGATCGCCTTGATCTTGCCGTGGAAGCGCTGGCGCGGCACGCCGCGCACCGACCAGCCGCTCCCGGGGCCGGTGACGTCGTTGAAGGCGCCGAAGCGCGTCAGCGTCCACAGCGGCGCCTTGCCGACGATGAAGTCGGCGACGCCGCGCACGCCGAACACCAGCCACTCCTTGTAGATCGACTGGTACCAGCTGGTGTTGAGGTTGAAGCCGGCGTAGGTCAGCCCCTTGTCGACGCCCGGCGAGCCGCGCACCGAGATCTCCGTGAAGGTGCCGCGCGTCGGCGTGTACTCGTGATCGCGCGTGTCGATCAGCAGGCCGGCGCCGCTGGTCAGCAGCGCGTGGTCCTCGTCGCCGTGCAGCAGGCGCGCCATCTCGCGCCCGTCGGGCGTGTCCTGCTGCGCGAGCTCGTGGTCCTGCTCGAGCTTGCTGCCGGGGTAGAGGTTGACGACGCTGTAGACGAAGCCGAGGCCGACGAACACCTCGAGGCGGCGCTTGTGCTCGGGCGTCGAGCGATCCCAGACGTTAATCCGCCCCCAGATGTTCCCGTAGGGGTAGATGCGGTCGTACTGGTGGTAGCGGCGCGCGGCCTTGAATTCGTCCGCCTGGAGCTCGGGGTCGTACTGCAGCCACGGCTCCTCGGCCTTCGCGTCGCTGCCGAGGCCGTAGTAGCCGATCGTCGTGTGCCGGCGAAAGCCGGCGATCGCGTTGATCCGCAGGCGGTTCTCCAGCAGCCCGGGGAAGTCCATCTTGATGTAGTCGTCGTGGTACGGCACCTCGACGCCGCCGCCCGGCTTGCCCTTGAGCGTCGCGTAGAGCAGCAGCTCGAGCCGCCACTTGTAGGGGCGGTAGCCGGGCGCGAACTTGGCGAGCGTGCCCACGAGGCCGAAGCCGAAGCCGAGGTCGCTGTCGTAGTTGACCGCCGGCAGCGCGCCGTACTCGAGGCGGTTCGGATCCTTGTCGTCCTTGTCGTCCTTGAACGCCTCGCCGCGCTCCCCATCGCGGGCGGGCGCGTCGCTGTCCTCGAGGACCTTTCGAACTTCGCCCGGCGGCGGCGGCTCGGCGCTCGCGGCGGGCGGTCGCGAGGTCGGCGGCGCCTCGATCGCGAGGGGCGTGTCGGCGGCGCGCGGCTGCGCCGCGCTCGAGGGCTCCGCCGGCGGCTCGAGCGTCTCTGTCGGCGGCGGCGGCGGGACCGTGACCGGCTCGGCCGGCGCGGCGCGGAGCGAGCCCGGGGCGCCCCAGCTCAGCGCCGCGACGACGACCGTCGCGAGCGAGTGGAGACCGGCGCGGGGCGGGGGCACGTCCGCAGTATCGTCGATATGGCGGCCCTTCGCAGCGGAACTCGCCCGCGCGCCTGCGCGCGACGCTCATCCGCCCCGGCCGGCGCGGACTAGAAGACCTCGTGCCGGAAGCCGATCCCGAGCCGCTGACACATCGGGCGCAGCACCCGAACGAGCGCCCGCGGGCCGCACATGAACAGATCGACGCGCCCGGGCGCGTGCTCCCGCAGGATCGACGTAAGCAGCGGCTCCCAGTCGGGGCGCCCCATGTTCGTCCGCGCCTGCAGCCCGGTGACGAGGTCCGCGCGCGTGCGGGCGTAGAGGAGCTCGCGCGCGAGCACGAGCGAGGCTGACTTGAGATCGTCGCGGCCGGCGGTCATGTAGATGTGGATATCGAGCGCCACGTCGACCTCCGCCGCGTCGCGCTCGGCCTGCGCGAGCAGCTCGACGAACCACTCGAAGGCGTACTGATCGCGGTTGATCCAGATGAAGTGGACCTTGCGCAGCGCGCTGCTGCGATCGCCCGCCCGCGCGCGCAGCAGGATGCTCTGGATGATCGCGGCGAACGGCGTCACGCCGATCCCCGCGCCGACCAGGATCGCGTACTCGGACTCGAAGATGTGGGCGCTGGGCGTCCCGTAGGGCCCGTCGAGATAGACCCGCAGCGGCGCCTGGGGCCCTGGCGCGGCCGCCCGCCGCTCCCCGAGCGCGCGAAGCGCCCGCGTCCAGTTGCCGAGGCTGCGCACGTGCACGCCGACGGTCTCGCGCTGCTCGGGCGCGCTGCTGATCGTGAAGGGGTGCCACTCCTGCCGCGCCAGCTCGGGGATCCGCAAGAACAGGTAGTCGCCCGCGCGGTGCTCCCACCCCGCCGGGCGCTTGATCTGCAAGTTGGTGACCTCGGAGGGGAGCAGGTTGAGCTGCGCGACCTCGGCCTCGCGCGTGCGCTGGGCGAGCCGGAGCACGCGCCCGACGGCGTAGCCGAGCAGCGGCACGAGCGTCCAGATCCAGAACACCGGGCCGTGCAGCAGCGCGAGCGCGAACCAGGCGAAGTACCCGAGGTGCGAGAAGTAGAACAGCTCGAAGTGGCCGGAGCGGCGGATCAGGTCCAGCGCGAAGAACCACATGAAGCCGAACACCATCATCAGGAGCAGCCCGGTGAGCCCGGCGCGGGTCCCGAGCAGCAGCTCCAAGAAGGGCGTCTCGAGGGTCAGGTAGTTGCAGAGGTGCGCGAGCGTGTGCACGACCGCGAAGCCGAACATCGCGTGGCCGACCAGCTTGTGAAACGCGACGCTCGAGTCGACCGGGAGCACGCGCGCCGCCGACGTCGCGCGCAGCCAGGTGAGGAAGCGGCGCATCATCGGCACGAGGATCAGCGCGCCGTTGAAGTTGAGGCAGGCCCCGCAGCCGCGCGCGATCATCACGAAGCCGTTCGCGCCCTTGGCCGCGTAGCGCTCGACCGCGCCGGCGAACAGGCCGACGTTGATGAGCACGTAGACCGTGAGCAGCAGCAGCTCGACGCCGTGCTCCTCGAGGTAGTGGGTGAAGCGGCGCGCGAGCGACGTCTTGGGCGGGCGCGCGAGCGCGTCGGCCCGCAGCGTCGACCAGACCGCGCGCCCCTGCGTCACGCGCTCGAGCACCCCGGGGTAGCGCGCGAGCACGGCGGCGAACTCATCGAAGGTGATCCGCCCGTCGCCGTCGACGTCGGCCTGCTGAAACAGCGCGTCGATCATCTGCTGCACGAGCGCGGGGGACAGCTCGAGGCGGTTCTCGGCCAGCCCGAGGTAGATCAGCCGGTCGAGCTCGGCGCGCACGATGAAGCCGTCGCCGTCGTGATCGTGGAAGCCGAACAGGAACGCGAGCTTGTCGTCGGTGGTGCCGAACACGACCCGGCTGATCGCGTCGATGAACTCGTCCTTCTCGATCGCGCCGCTGCCGTCGCGGTCGAACAGCTGGAACAGCTTGAGCGCGAGGAACTCGGTCTTGAGCCCCAGCGCCTTGCGCAGCGCGGCCGGATTAATGCGGCCGTCCGCGTCGGAGGCGGCGCTGAACGCCTTGCGCAGGCTCTCGAGCTTGGCGTGATCCTCCGCGCGCGCCGCCGGCGGCGGGGCGTCAGCGACGGGGCGTTGTTCGCCGCTCGCGGGCGGACGGGGCGACGGGGGCTGCATACGTGCGACCTACGCCTCCCTTCTACCGAGCGAGGCGAATCGCCACAACGCGCGCGCATCTTTGCGGGCTCGCGCGGGCTCGTCCCGCGCGCCCCCGCGCGCCCCCGCGCGCCCCCGCGCGCCCCCGCGCGCCCGAGGAGCGTGGCCCCTCATTCAGCATGTCTTTCGCGACATCTAATGCGCGCGCCCGCGCGCCGCCTCCGTGCGCCTCCGCGCCGCGACTTCGCGGGCCCGCGACTCAGCGCGCGCTCGCGGCCTCGCGCGCGAGCTCGCCGCGCAGCGCCGACGCGAGCGCCTCGTACTCGCCCAGGCCGTTGTAGAGCTGCGCCGAGATCCGCAGCAGGCGGCGCGGCGGCGCCGGCCAGGGGATCACGGGCACCTCGATCCCGTGCCGCTCGAGCAGCGCGTCCTGCAGCGGATCGACGTACAGCGGCGGACGCAGCGAGCGCGCGTCGCCGTCGGGCAGCGGGACCGAGGCGATCGAGCCGATCATCGACGCCGGCGCCGGCTCGGGGATCTCGAGCGCGGCGCACAGCCGCGCGCGCCCCTGCAGGCACAGCGCGTGGTTGTGTGCCCGCAGCGCGGCCCAGCCGCCCTCGAGCCGCGAGCCCATGAACGCGAGCGCGTCGGGGATCACGAGCCAGGGCGTCGGGTCGCAGGTGCCGGTCCAGTCGTGCAGCAGCTGGAAGCGCCCGCGATCGACCCGCGGAGAGTTGGCGCCGTGGCTGATCACGAGCGGCGGCGTGCGCTCCTGCAGGTCCTCGCGGACGTGCAGGAAGGCCGCGCCCTTGGGCGTACACAGCCACTTGTGCGCGTTCCCGGTGTAGTAGCCGGCGCCGAGCTCGTCGAGCGCGAGCGCCAGCATCCCGGGCGCGTGGGCGCCGTCGACGAGCGTCTCGACGCCGCGCTCGCGCAGCTGCGGGACGAGGCGCTCCACCGGCACGACGAGACCTGTCTGACTGGTCACGTGATCGAGGACCGCGAGCCGGGTGCGGGGGCCGACCGCCTCGAGCACGCGCGCGCACAGCTCGTCGGGGTCGCGCAGCGGGAACGGCAGCCGGGCGACCCGCACGCGCGCGCCGGCGCGGCGGGCCGCGAACTCGGCGGCGTTGCGCGTCGCGTTGTACTCGTGGTCGGTCACCAGCAGCTCGTCGCCGGGCTCGAGCTCGAGCGCGCGCAGGACCGTGTTGACGCCGGCCGACGCGTTCGTCACGAACGCGAGGTCGCGCGCGCGGGCGCCGACGAAGTCCGCGAGCCGCTCGCGCGCGTGATCAAGGCGCCCCTCGAGCTCGCGGTAGAGAAACCGCAGCGGCTGACGCTCGAGCTGCTCGCGCAGCGCCGCCTGGGCCGAGAGCACAGCGCGAGGGCACGCGCCGAAGGAGCCGTGGTTGAGGAACCGGATCGAGGGATCGAGCGTCCACGCGTCCGCGTGACGCGAGCGCTCGGCGACGAGGCGGGCTGTGGACGACGCGGGCTCCCCCGTCGAAGACGCGACCATCCTCCGCACTGTACCCAAGGGACGCACGCGCAGGCCGACTCGCCGCGCCCCTCGATCGGGGAATTTCGCCGCGGTCGGGGGCTCGAGGCCGCGAGACCGCGAGCCCGACGCTCGACGACCGACCGCGTGTGCGGACCTTGACCCGGTCTCGCGCGAGTCGACTCGAGCCCCCGACCGCGGGCCCGCGTGCCCGTCTGATACGATATGGATCGCCGCGCGCGCGGGCGCGTAGGCAGTAGGCAGTAGGCGCCGGAGCGAGATCATTGTCGGTATCACGTCGCGCGACGCACGAGGTCGAGGACGAGCGCTCCGAGCTCGCCGCGCTGCGCGAGCGCGTCGCGCGACTCGAGCGCGAGAACGCGACGCTGCGCCGCTGGAGCGCGGCGCTCGAGCGCGCCAGCGAGCGCCACGGCGTCGAGGTCTGGCTGCTCGACGAGCAGCGGCGCGTCGTGTGTTGCAATGACGTCGCCGCGCGGACGAGCGGGCGCGCCCCGGAGGAGCTGCGCGGGCGCCCGTTTCGCGACGGCGAGCGCGCGCACGCGCCCGAGAAGCTCGACGTCGAGACCGAGCGCCGCGGGCCGTACCTCGTCCGCTCGTGGACCGAGCCCCGGCCGGGCTCGCGGTCGCGCCGCTACGTACGGGTCGACTCGCTGACCCGCGTCGAGGCGGACGCGCGCGGCGACCGGACGACGCTGCTCGTGATCGCCGACATCACGCGAAGGCGAGACGCCGAGCGAGCGCTGCTCGAGCAGCGCCGCCGCTTGGAGCTCGCGCTCGAGAGCGCGTCGATCGGGCTGTGGGACTGGGACATCTCGACGGGCCGCCTGACGATCGACCTCAACGCCTGCGAGGTGCTCGGCGAGGACCCGAATCGCCGCGAGTACGCCATCGAGGCGTGGCGCGACGCCATGCACCCCGAGGACCGCGCGCGCGTGGAGCGATCGATCCGGCGGCACCTCGACGACAGCGACGAGCTGCTCGTCGTGGAGTACCGCGCGCGCCTCCCCGGCGGGCGCGACTGGTCGTGGTTGTGCGCGCGCGGCCGCGTGCAGGAGTACGACCGCGACGGTCGCCCGCTGCGGATGCTCGGCTCGATCCAGGACATCACGCGGCGCAAGCAGGCCGCCGCGCGCCTCGAGGAGAGCGAGCGGCGCTTCCGCATGCTCGCGGACAACGTGCCCGGCGTCATCTACCTGTGCCTCAACGACGAGCGCTACCGGATGACCTACATCAACAACGCGGTCGAGCAGCTCACCGGCTACACGGCGCGGGACTTCCTCGCCGATCGCGTCAGCTTCGTCGAGCTCTACCACCCGGACGACCTCGACGAGATCGTCGCGCGCGTCGACTCGGCGCTGCGCCGCGATCACTCGTTCAGCCTGACCTACCGCCTGCGGCACAAGTCCGGCGAGTGGCGCTGGATCGACGAGGTCGGCGTCGGGGTGCTCTCCCCCGAGGGCGAGCTGCTGCACCTCGAGGGCTTCTTGCTCGACGTCACCGCGCGCAAGCGGGCCGAGGCCGACCGCGAGCTGCTGCTGCGCGAGTTTGAGCGCAAGAACCGAGAGCTCGAGCGCTTCGCCTACACGATCTCGCACGACCTCAAGAGCCCGCTGATCTCGATCCAGAGCTTCGCGGGGCTGATCGAGCGCGACATCGAGGGCGGCCGACTCGCGCGCGCGCGCGCGGACCTCCAGCGGATCCAGCGGGCCTCGGCCGACATGTTCGAGCTGCTCCACGACCTGCTCGAGCTCTCGAGGATCGGGCGACAGATCGGCGCGCGCGTCCCCTGCTCGCTCGACGCGCTCGCGCGCGACGTGCTGGATCACGTCCGCGGCACCTACACCGGCCGCGACATCGAGTTCGTGATCGCGGGCGACATGCCGCCCGCGATCGCCGACCACGCCCGCCTGCTCCAGCTGCTGCAGAACCTGATCTCGAACGCGATCAAGTACACCGACGGCGTCGCGCGCGCGCGCGTCGAGCTCGGCTGGCGACGCGGGCGCGACGGCGCGGCGATCTACTTCGTCCGCGACAACGGCATCGGCATCGCGCCCGAGCACGCAGAGCGCGTGTTCGGCGTGTTCGAACAGCTCGACACCAGCCGCGAGGGCACCGGCATCGGCCTGACGATCGCGCGCAGGATCTCCGAGGTGCACGGCGGCCAGCTGTGGTGCGAGTCCGCCGGCGAGGGCGCCGGCTGCACGTTCTTCTTCACGCTCGCCGAGTCGATCGACGCGCGCGAGCGCTGCGGCGCCCACGAGCGCGCGCTCCCGGCCGAGTGAGTCACGCCCCGTCGCGGGGCGATCTTCACTTCAGCACCGGCTCGCCGCGACGCCGGGCGGCCTCGCAGCGCGGGCACCAGACCAGCGTCTCGCGCGAGCACGACCGCGCCGGGGGCGTGAGCGACCGCCCGAGGTCCAGGCTGAACGGGTTGGCCATCTGGAACGCCTCCCACTCGCGGGACGGGAAGAACTCCATGTGCAGCGCGTAGCCAGGCGCGACCTCGAGCGGCGCGCCGTGGGCCGGGCAGCGCCCGCCGCACTCGGCCGCGTAGCGCCCCGCTGGCGTGTCGGGGAAGCGCGCCGCGTCGCCCTCGCTCACGCGAGCCCCCAGCGCGCCGCGTGCTGCTCGCGGACGCGGCCGAGCGCGCCTCGCAGCGCGCGCGTGCGCGTCGGC
This sequence comes from Myxococcales bacterium, assembly GCA_020633295.1. Taxonomy (GTDB): domain Bacteria; phylum Myxococcota_A; class Polyangia; order Nannocystales; family Nannocystaceae; genus JACKDW01. The sequence goes on from JACKDW010000005.1 coordinate 406,989, forward strand.
GCCACTGAAGGACCTGTCTCACCAGACAGGATTCTCGCGCAGGCCAGCGCGCTGCGACGCAGTCCCTCGAGCGCGTAGCCGCCCTCGAGCAGCAGCACCAGGCGACCGCCGGCGTGACGCTCGGCGAGCGCGCGCACCCGGTCGCACAGCGCCGCGAAGCCCTCGTCGGTGACCTCCATGTCCCCGAGCGGGTCCTCGGCGTGGGCGTCGAAGCCGGCGGACACGAGCACGAGGTCGGGCGCGAAGCGCTCGGCGATCGCCGGCAGCAGCTCGTCGAAGACCGCGACGTACTCGCCGTCGCCGGCCCCCGGCGCGAGCGGGACGTTGACCGTGTAGCCCTCGCCGGCCCCGCGCCCGCGCTCCTCGGCCGCGCCGGTGCCCGGGTAGTGCGGCCACTGGTGCGTGTTGAACACGAGCACGTCGCGGCGCTCCTCGAACAGGTGCTGCGTGCCGTTGCCGTGGTGGACGTCCCAGTCGACGACGAGCACGCGCTCGCAGCCCAGGGCCGCGCGCGCGTGCGCGGCCGCGACCGCGACGTTGTTGTACACGCAGAAGCCCATGGCCCGGGCGCGCTCGGCGTGGTGCCCGGGCGGGCGCACGAGCGCGAGCGCGTTGCGAGCGGTCCCCGAGACCACCTCCTCCACGGCGCTCAGCGCCGCGTCGACGGCGAGCCGCGCCGCGTCCACCGAGCCCGGCGAGAGCGCGACGTCGACGTCGAAGTGAACCTGCCGACCGCGGGCCGCTCGCACCGCCTCGAGGTATCCCGGCGCGTGCACGCGCGCGAGCGCCTCGTCGACGAGCGCGGCGCGGGCGGGCGCGGCCCAGCGCGTCCCCGGCAGCGCCGCGTCGCGCAGGTGCTCGCTGACGGCGTCCAGGCGCTCGGGCCGTTCGGGGTGACCGGGCCCCTGCACGTGCGCCCGCATGCGCGCGTCGGTGATCAGCAGGGTCTCGCGCGAGCCGTCTCCGGGCATCTCGGGCAGCGTAGCAAACCGGCGCGCGCGACGTCACGAGCGCGCGCACCACGACGTGTCTCGGGCGCGGCCCGAGACTCTCGACCGCCGCGCAGCAGACCACCGCACGAGCGCGCTCGAGGTCGCCCGTCGAGCGCGCGGGCCGGCGCGCGCGGCGGTCTCCCCCGCGCGTCGCCCCGTCTCCCCTACTTAAAGGTCGAGCACTGGTAGGCCTTCCCCCAGCCGCTGCTGCTCTGGAAGTCAGACTGCCAGTCCAGGCCCTCCGCGTCGGTGACGTGAGGCTCGGGACAGGTGTTGTTGCTGACGTGGGTCAGCAGCTGCCCGTTCTCGTAGCCGAGCGCGTCGCACAGCGACTCGATGTTGGTCCCGCCGCCGTTCACCGCGACGTTGTTGTTGTTCATGTCGGGGCTGTTGCACAGCCCCAGCGCCGCGTTGCAGCAGCCGCTGAAGCTGCCGGCCATCGTGTCGCCGTTGGCGTCGTTCGGATCGACCATCGCGCGCATCGCCGAGTTGGAGTTAGTCCCGAATTGGAGGATCTCGTTGTCGACGTCGTAGTTACAGTAGAACGTGTTCGAAGTGCAGCCGTTGCCCATGCAGCCGATGTAGTGCAGCGTGCTGTTGGTCCACGCGCGCAGGTCGACGCCGGTCGCCGCCTGGCCCCAGACGTTGTCGGTGTAGAGCAGGTCGTCGCAGCTCGCGGTCGGGATCGGCAGCGCGCACGCGTTGCTGCACTCGTCGTCGTCGACGTCGTTGCCGTCGTCGCACTCCTCCACGCCCTCCTGGACGAAGCCGTCGCCGCAGACCGCGATCAGGCAGTTGCCGACGCAGTCGTCGGTGTCGTCCATGTTCGCGTCGTCGCACTCCTCCACGCCGTCCTGCACGTAGCCGTCGCCGCAGGTCGCCGCGACGCAGGTGTCGAGGCAGTCATCGTCGTTGTCGGGGTCGCCGTCGTCGCACTCCTCGACGCCCTCCTGGACGATGGAGTCGCCGCACACCGCGTTCGTGCACGCGTTCGTGCACGCGTCGGTGTCCTCCATGTTGCCGTCGTCGCACTCCTCCTCGCCCTGCAGGATCCCGTCGCCGCAGCCGGGCAGCGTGCAGGCGTTGGTGCACAGGTCGTCGTCGATCATGTTGCCGTCGTCGCAGCCCTCGCCGGGGCCGACGAAGCCGTCGCCGCAGAACGCCAGCGTGCAGTCGTCGAGGCACAGATCGTTGTTGTTGGGGTTGCCGTCGTCGCACTCCTCGACGCCCGCGTGGACCATGCCGTCGCCGCAGATGGCCGGCTTGCAGTCGGGCTTGCACGCGCCGCCGGGAGCGTTCTGGTCGCCGTCGTCACAGCCCTCGACGCCCGCCTGGACGAGCCCGTCGCCGCACACCGCGATCAGGCACTCGCTCGTGCACGCGGCGTCGTCGGCGTTGTCGGGGCCGTCGTCGCACTCGTCGTTGCCGTTGATCTCGCCGTCGCCGCACACCGGATCGGGCGCCGACATCGTCTCGCCGGCCGTGTCCGGCTCCGTCCCGCTCGTGCCGCTATCGTCAGTCGCGTCGGTCGCGTCGGTCGCGTCGGTCGCGTCGTCCGTCGTGCTCGGGGACGGCCCGGCTGAGGTCGCGGAGCTCGACGTTGTCGTGCCGGTGGTCGTGTCCGTGGACGTGTTGTCAGTCGTGTCGGACCCGGCGTCACCGCAACCAAGCGGCAGGAGCAGCCCGAGGCTCATCAGGATGTTTCGTGTTTTCATGGCTACTCAGCTGAAATCACCGCGCGCCGGCTTTCTCTTCACCCCTCACAAAATTCATGTCCTTTAAAAAGTGAATGGTTCGAACGAGCTCGCGCGCCGGCGCGCGGCGCGGTCGCTGGCGACGAGGAGACCGCGTCCGGCCTGCGCGCGCACGGGTCTCGCGACGGCCTGGCCGACTCCCACGACGAACGACCGCCGCGCGCGGCGCCCGTCTGCACGACATGACTCGGTGGCCATGTCACGCGCGCGCGCACCATCGCGCGGCGCCGGCCAGGACCGCCGGCCAGCGCGCGGCTCGAGCGCGCGCCGGTCGCCTGCGCGACGCGACGCGCGAGACGGCCACGCCGCCTGAACTACGCGCGGCCGCGCTGCTGGGACAGGTACAGCACCGCGAACAGCGACGCCGGGTCACGCCAGGTCTCCTGCAGCTCGAGGCCGACCTCGCGCGCCAGCTCGGCGAACTGCGGGACCGTGTACTTGTGCGAGTACTCGGTGACGATCACCTCGTCCGCCGCGAACTCGAAGGCCTCGTCGCCGACGCGCGCCCGCTGCGGGCGCAGGCTCACGATCCGCATCTCGACGCGCCCGTTCACCTCGTCGTAGACGGCGCGGTGGCGGAAGCCGTCGAGGTCGAAGCTCGCGCCCAGCTCGTGGTTCATGCGCACGAGCAGGTTGAGGTTGAACGCGGCGGTCACCCCGGCGGCGTCGTTGTAGGCGCGCTCGAGCACCGCGGGATCCTTCTTGAGGTCGACGCCGATCAGCAGCCCGCCGCGCTCCCCGACGAGGTCCGCGATCCGGGCGAGCAGCGGCCTCGCCTGCGCCGGCGTGAAGTTGCCGATCGTCGAGCCCGGGAAGTACACCACGCGGCGCGACGACGCCCGCCGCGGCGTGGGCAGGTGAAACGGCTGCGTGAAGTCGGCGCACACCGGGAGGATCTCGATCGCCGGGAACGCGTCCGCGAGCGTCTCGGCGGCCTCGAGCAGGTGCGCGCGCGAGATGTCGACGGGCACGCAGGCGGACGGCCGCGGCAGGTGCTCGAGCAGCAGGCGCGTCTTGAGGCTGCTGCCGCTGCCGAACTCGACGATCATCGCGTCCCGGCCGCACGCGCGCCCCATCGCCGGCGCGTGCTCCCGCATGATCCCCAGCTCGGTGCGCGTCGGGTAGTACTCGGGCAGCTCGCAGATCTTGTCGAACAGCCGCGAGCCGCGGCGGTCGTAGAAGAACTTGCACGGCAGCGTCCGCTGCCCGCTCGGCCGCCGCAGCCCCGCGAGCGCCTCCTCGAGGAAGGTGTCGGTGCGCGGCTCGAGGTCGAGCAGCGTCACCGGTCGCGACGACGCGCGCGTCTCGACCGCGCGGGGCGTCCCGACGGGCTCGGGCGTGGAGGTCTCGGGCGCAGGGGCGGTCGCGTGTTTCATGGGGAGCGTGCGAGGCGAATGCCGGAGAATTGCCAGCGAGCGGGGGGATAGAAGAAATTGCGATACGTCGCCCGGATGTGGTCTCGCGGCGTCGCGCACGAGCCTCCGCGGAGGACGAACTGGTTGCACATAAACTTGCCGTTGTACTCCCCGAGCGCGCCGGGGAGCGGGCGATAATTCGGGTAGGCCGCGTACGCCGACGACGTCCACTCCCACACGTCGCCGAACAGCTGCGCGGGCTCCCCCGACGTCGACGCGGCCGCGGGCGCCGGGTGCAGGCGCCCGTGATCGGCGAACACGCCCGCGGACGTCGCCAGCGGCGAGCTCGCGCGCGCCATGATCTCCCACTCTTGCTCGCTCGCGAGGCGCGCCCCGGCCCAGCGCGCGTACGCGTCGGCCTCGTAGTAGGAGACGTGACAGACCGGCTCGTCGTCCGCGCGCGCGCGCTCGCCGGCGAGCGTGAACACCCGCCCGTCCGCGCGCCAGTACAGCGGCGCGCGCCAGCCCTCCCGCGAGCTCGTCGCCCAGCCGTCGGAGAGCCACAGCTCGGGGCGCGCGTAGCCGTCGTCGTCGATGAACGCCTGATACTCGGCGTTGGTCACCAGCCGCGACGCGAGCGCGAAGGGCTCCAGGAACACGCGGTGGCGCGGCCCCTCGTTGTCGAAGTGAAAGCCCGCGCCCGCGAAGCCGAGCTCGTGCACGCCGCCCTCGTGCGCGATCCAGTCCAGCGGCGCCGCGACGCCGCGCGCGTCCTCCGGGCGCGCGCGGTACACCGGCGCGATCGGGTTGTGGCTCAGCAGGTGCTTGAGGTCCGTGACGATCAGCTCTTGGTGCTGCTGCTCGTGGTGGAGCCCGATCTCGACGCGCGCGAGCAGCTCGTCGCGCGCGAGGCCTCCCGACAGGCGCAGCTCGCCCCCCAGCAGCGCGAGCAGCTGCGCGTCGACGTGGCGCCGATAGGCCGCGATCGTCGCGAGCGGCGGCCGCGTCAGCAGCCCCCGCTGCGGCCGCGCGTGCATCGTGCCCACCGACACGTAGTACGAGTTAAACAGGTGCGCGAAGGCGGGGTGAAACGGCGCGTAGTCGGCCACGCCCGGGCCGAGCACGAAGGTCTCGAAGAACCAGGTCGTGTGCGCGCGGTGCCACTTCGTCGGGCTCGCGTCGGCCATCGACTGCGCGACCTGGTCCTCGGCGCTCAGCGGCGCGGCCAGGGCCTCTGTCGCCGCGCGCACGCGCTGGTAGGCCTCGGCGAGCGCGCTCGCGTCGCGCGACGACGCCGCTCGACGGTCACGGGAGATTCGCGAAGGACTAGGGGAGTCCATGGGACAGCGTGACGGACGATGGAGAGCGGGCCGCTGTCACGGCGCCAGCGGAGTGCGGCGACCTTGGCAGCGTGACCCAGCGATGTCAACCAACACCCCGGGCGAACGCCCGCGGTGTCGCACAACGTCGCGCCCGAACGTCCTGCGGAGCGCTCGAGGACGGTGGCGAACACGGGTCAAGTGAGACGACCGCGTGGACATTCGCCACGGACCGCGCCGCGCGTGACACGGCGCGCGCCCGAGCTGACGCGAGGTCATTCTGCGTGAGCTCACGGCGCTACGACGCCCTGGCGATCGTCCGCTCGAGGAACCGCGCGAGCGCACGCGCCTGCGCGCGGCGATCGTGGTGCGCGAGCACAAAAGCGCGTCCGCGTTCGCCGAGTTCACGCCGACGCGCCGGCGGCAGCGCGCGGAATTGTTGCAGCGTTGACACCAGCGCGTCGACGTCCCCGGGCGTGAACGCCAGCCCGGCGCCAGCGCGCTCGAGCAGCGCGCTCGCCTCTCCGCGCACGCCGAGCACGATCGGGCAGCGCATCGCCATCGCCTCGAACATCTTCGACGGCAGCACGCCCGCGAAGGTCGGGCTGTCGCGCAGGATCACCGCGCTCAGGTCCGCCGCCGCGAGCAACGCGGGGACCTCCTCGCGCGCCACCGGAGGAAGAAGGTGTACGCGGTCCGACACGTCGAGCGCCGCGATCTCCCGCGCGACCGCGTCACGCTGCGCGCCGTCGCCCACGATCACCACGTGGGCGTCGAGTCGCCCGCGCGACGCCGCGATCGCGCGCGCGAGCAAGCCGACGTCGTGGGCCATGCCGATGGTCCCGCAGAACAGCACCAGCAGCGCGTCCGGCACGATCCCGAGGCGCTCGCGCAGCGGCGCCGGGGTCTGCGTCGGGTCGAACAGGCGCGCGTCGATGCCGTTCTTGATCACGTCCACGCGCGCGCGCGGGACCCCGTGCGCCTCGAAGTGCTCGACGAAGCTCTCGGTCACCGAGACGATCCCTGCGGCCGAGTGATACAGCCCGCGCTCGACTCGCTCGAGCCCCCGCACGATCGGGTGCGACCGCGGCAGCGCGCCGACGCTGACGATCGACTCGGGCCACAGGTCGCGCACCTCGAGCACGAACGGCCGCCGGCGCGCGCGCGCGAGCGCCAGGCCGGCGACCCCGGTCAGCAGCTGCGGCGAGGTCGCGAACACGCAGTCGACCTCGGGCACGCGCGTCAGCCCGAACACGACCTGAGAGACAGGTAACAGCATGAACCCGAGCGAGCGCAGCGCGACGCCGCGGTTGGCCGCCGGGAAGGTCGGCAGGCGGTGAACCGTGATCCCGTCGATGAGCTCGCGGCGCACGCTCGCCGCCCGATAGCCCGGGAAGATCACCCCGCGCGGGTGGTTGGGCTGCCCCGTGATCACGTGCACGCTGTGCCCGTCGTCGACGAGCGCGCGGGAGAGCTCGTGCACGCGGGCGGCGGGCGCGTTGGTCTCGGGCGGGAAGTAGTGGCTCAGGTACGCGAGGCGCACTGCGCCCAGGGTAGCAGCCCCCCGCCGCGCCTGCGGGCGCGCGTCGCCGCTCGCCAGGCGCGCGTGCTGACGTCCCCACGAGCTGGTTGAAAAGACACCTTTGCCCCGGGGCGATGGGATGAAGTGATTGTTGTATACGCAGGCTTCGTCGCCGATGATACGCGGCATGCGACAGCTCCTCCGCGTTCACGTGATCGCCTGCGCGCCGCTCTTGCTCGCGTGCGGGGACTCCTCCGCCGGCGACGCGGCCAGCAACGTGACGACCGCGGGCAGCAGCGCCGCCGCGAGCACCGGCGGGGACGACTCGAGCGGCGACACCAGCGGGGCGACGACCGCCGGCACGACCGCGGGCCCCGGCTCGTCGTCCGGCGAGCCTGACCCCAAGTTCGACGTCGGCTCCAAGGACGCGGGCGGGGTCGGCAGCGCCTGCGAGCAGGCCGAGGCCGAGCAGTCGAACCAGGGCTGCGAGTTCTGGGCGGTCGACCTCCCCAACGCCTGGAAGATCGGCCTGCAGCCTGGCGCCGCGGACCAGCAGTTCGCCGTCGTCGCGACCAACACCGCCGACACCACCGCGAGCGTCTCGATCTACGCCGGCGCCGAGGACACCCCGCTCGAGACCGCGACGATCCCCGGCGGCGGCCTGTGGGTGTTCAGCTTCGACAACGCGCTGGGCACCAAGGCGCAGGAGAACTCCTACGGCACCGCCTACCGCGTCGAGAGCGACTTCCCGATCACCGTCTACCAGTTCAACCCGCTCGACAACACCACCGAGGTCTACTCCAACGACGCCTCGCTGCTGTTCCCGGCGCACGTCCTCGACCAGGACTACACCGCGATCACCGGCGACGCGATCTCGATCGTGGGCAAGAACGGCGGCGCCTTCGTCACGGTCGTCGGCGTCGAGGACGACACCGTCGTCGAGTTCTTCCCGCCCGCCGGGATCCCGCTGTACCCCGGCGTGCTGACGCTGACCGTCGACCGCGGCCAGACCTACACGCTGATGTCGAACGCGGTGCTCTCGCCGCTGCAGAACGAGCCGGGGCAGGGCAACCTCTCGGGCACGCGCGTGCAGGCCGACAAGCCCGTCGCGGTGTTCTCCGGCAACGTCTGCTCGTTCGAGCCGAGCCCGTGGATCGACTGCTGCTGCGACCACATGGAGCACCAGATGCTGCCGCTGACCGCCTGGGGCCGCAGCTACGTCGTCGTGGCCGCGCCGCCCAACCTCGGCGACGACGAGGACAAGGTGCGCGTGCGCCTGACCGGCTCGTTCGACGACACCGCGCTCAGCTACGCGCCGGCCGCCCCGGCCGGCGCGCCCGCGACCATCGACGCCTACGAGACCGTCGTGTTCGAGGCCAGCTCGCCCTTCATCGTCTCGGCCGAGCAGCCCTTCGCGATCACGCAGTTCATCCTGTCCAACGAGTACATCACCGTCGACCCCACCCCGAACGACGACGCCGACAACGGCTGGTGGCCCGGCGACCCGGCGATGATCCTGGTCCCGCCGATCGATCAGTACCGCGGGCGCTACGTGTTCTTCGTGCCCAAGGAGTACGCGGTCAACTACGTGACGATCGTCCGCCGCGCGGGCGCGACGGTCCGCCTCGACGCCGCCGACGTCTCGGGCGATCCGGGCTGGCAGGACGTCGCCACGGTCGACGGCGTGACCTGGCAGCGCGCCCACTTCCCGCTCGAGTTCGGCGCCCACAGCGTCGAGGCCGAGGACGACGAGACCGTCGGCATCACGGTCGTCGGCCTCGACTCGGCCGTGAGCTTCGGCTACGCGGGCGGCAGCGGCGTCGAGTTCATCGACGTCCCGCCGCTGCCGCCGGCGGGCTGATCGCGCGGCGCCGCGCTACGGCGCGCGCAGGACCGTGATCGTCGAGTGGTTCGAGACGTTGGCCGAGGGCGCCAGCGTGACGATCGAGTCGTCGGCCGGGTTGAAGCGCTGGAACACGGTGCCGTTGTTGTTGTAGCCGTGGATGTAGACGTAGCCGGTCGTGAAGTCCGTGTCGGACGCCGTGTGATCCGAGATCGGCTGCGCGCCCGTGTCGGTCTTGGTCCCGTTCTGGGCGTCGAGCCGCTGGACCGTGCCGGTGAAGGTGCGCGCGTAGAAGTTGCCGTCGTAGTAGGAGCCCGTGCGGCTGTTCTCGCCGACGTTGGTCGCGTCGGTGATCGTCCGGACCACCGTGTCAGTGGTCGTGTCGATGACCTGAAAGCCCATCTGGAACCATGTGCGGATGTACAGCTCGTCGTTCTCCTTGTCCCAGGTGCCGGCGCTCGAGCCCGCGACGCCGAGCGCGAAGTTCGACCAGGCGTTGTTGCGATACACGTACATCGCGGTCGTCCCGTCCTTGAGGTAGTAGAAGCCGTCCGGGAACCACTGGAAGTAGCCGATCGGGCTCGACGTCATCCCGCCCGGCCCCGCCATCACGTTCGCCCACTGCTCGCTCTGGGGGTCATAGCTGTAGACGACGTTGTTGCTGCCCATGAGGTACACGAGCGTCCCGTCGTTGGTGATCTGCGTGCGCGTCACGCTCGGCGGGTTCGGCTTCGTCGCCCAGGTGTCGCTGTTGATGTCGTACTCGTAGAAGCCGGTGGCGCCGTTGGAGCTGGTCAGGTAGATCTGGCGCTCCTCGTACTGGCAGGTGTCCGAGCAGCCGTCGTCGGCCATCTGGTTGTTGTCGTCGCACTGCTCGACGCCCGCCTGCACGAAGCCGTCGCCGCAGCTCGCCGGGACGCAGCCGTCGACGCACTCGTCGGTGTTGTCGGCGTTGCCGTCATCGCACTGCTCGACGCCGTCCTGCAGGAAGCCGTCGCCGCAGCTCGCGGCCGCGCAGCTGTCGAGGCAGTCGTCGGCGTTGTCCGCGTTCCCGTCGTCGCACTCCTCCACGCCCGCCTGCACGAACATGTCGCCGCAGGTGGCCGCGACGCAGGTGTCGAGGCAGTCGTCGCTGTTGTCCGCGTTCCCGTCGTCGCACTCCTCGTCGCCCTGGAGCTCGCCGTCGCCGCAGGTGTCGAGCGCGCACGCGTTGGTGCAGCCATCGTCGTCGACGTCGTTGCCGTCGTCGCAGGCCTCGCCCGGGCCCACGAAGCCGTCGCCGCACTGCTGCAGGGTGCAGTCGGACTTGCACGCGGCCGTGTCGGCGTTGCCCGGGCCGTCGTCGCACTCCTCGTTCGCGTCCACGACCCCGTCGCCGCACTCGGGCGCCGGCGGGGGTTGGCACACGCCGTCCTCGCACACCAGCCCGCCGTCGCAGACGTCGCCGTCACACGCGCAGCCCTCCGCGCCCGGGGGGCACACGGGCCCGGTCGTCTCGCTCGTCGTGGTCTCGCCCTCGGTCGTCGTGCCGCCCGTCATGCCGTCGGTCTCGGTCCCGCTCGGGTCCGTGTCCGTCGCCGGCCCGGCCGAGGTCGGCGAGCTCGTCATCGCCTCCGTGGTGCTCGTGGGCTCGCCCGTGGTGCCCTCGGTGTCCGACGTCGCCGTCCCCGTGCCGTCGTCACCGCAGCCGACCGCCAGCGCCGCGAGCAGCAGCGGGGTGAGCGCGAGGTCGTGTCGAAGTGAAATTTTCATGCCTGTTCTTTAGGACATATATCGATCCCTGTGGAACAATTCGTCGCGCGCGCGCGGACCTGTACTCGCCCGCGCCAGCCCGCCGGCCCGCGGCGAGCGCTCACGCGCGAAGGCCGAGCGGCCCGCCTCGCGCTCCCGGGAGCGTCGCGACGACCGACCGACGCGAGCGGCGCGGACGCCGGGCCGCCGTGGTACTACAACGATCGCTATGCCCCGCGCGCGAGCAGAACCCGCGAACAACGCGGCGGCGCGCACGCTCGCCGCGCTCCGCCCCGGATTGGCCGCGCTCACCAACGACGGGGGCGACGAGACCCGGGCGCGCGCCCAGGCCGTGACCGCGCTGTGCGTGGCCACGCTGCGCGCGCGCGCGGGCCTCGAGCGAGATGTCTCGGAGGACATCGTGTACGCGCTCTCCCCACGGGGGGCGGCGCGCGTCACGACGCTCGATCCGCCCGCGCGTCAACAGCTGCTCGAGCCGCTGCTGCGCGGCCCGACGGCCGAGACCCTGCGAGGCGCGCCGCTCGAGGCGCTCGGCCGCGCCTGCGAGCGCTGGCGTGCGCGCGACGCCGGCGTCGTCTACACCCCGCCCTGGCTCGCGCGCGAGCTCGTCGAGCTGACCGCCGGCGCGCTCGCGGCCGACGACGACGGACCGCCGCGGATCCTCGATCCGGCCTGCGGCGCCGGGCACTGCCTCGTCGCCAGCGCGCGCTGGCTCGCGCGACGCTACCCGGCGCGACCGACCGACGAGCTGCTGACGCGCGCGCTGTTCGGCGTCGATCACGACCCTGTCGGCGTCCTCGTCGCCCGCGTGTCGCTGCTGCTGTGGGCGCTCGCGCGGCGCCCCGCCGTGGACTCGAGCGCACGCGCCCGCCTCGTCGCGGCCGCGCGGGACGCCGTCCACCACCTGGACGCGCTGCGGGGACCCCCGCCCGGCAGACCCGCGCGCCGTGGCGAGGTCGAGCTCGCGCGCGCCCTGCTCGCCGCCGACGCGCGTCAGGGCTTCGACGTGGTGCTCGGCAACCCGCCCTACATCGACGCCGAGCGCATGGCGGCCGACCACGCGCTGCGGCGCCTGCGTCGCTACTGCGGTCGACGCTACGAGGCGGCGCGCGGCAACTGGGATCTGTTCTGCGTGTTCATTGAGCGCGCGCTCGAGCTCCTGAGACCCGGCGGCGCGCACGGCTTCATCGTCCCCAACAAGCTGCTCTCGGCCGAGTACGCCGCGGCCGCGCGCCGCCTGCTGCTCACGCGCGCCCGGCTCCTGCGCGTGCGCGAGCTCGCGGGCGCGCCCGCGTTCGCCGGCGCGGCCGTGTACCCGATCCTCTACGTGGCGCGATCGACATGCCCGAAAGACCCTGTCGAAGATGACGGCGAGCTCGCGCTCGAGCGCGCCCTGGACGGGCGCGTGACGAGCTCGCGTCGGGTCGCGCGCGCGCCTCGCTTCCCCGCGGACGGCGGCCCCTGGATCACGGCGCTCGACGACGACGCGCTCGCGCTGCGGGCCGCGCTCGAGCGCTTCCCGCCGCTCGGCGAGCACGCGCTCGTCTGCGGCGGCGCGACGGTGGCCGAGGCCTACTCGCTCGCGCCGCTGCTCGCGGACGCGGCTGACGAGCGCGAGCGCGAGCTCGTGGGCGCGCTGCGGGTGATCAACAGCGGGCTGATCGACCCCTATCACGCGCGCTGGGGCGCGAAGTCCATGCGCTACCTCGGGCGCTCGCTGCGGGCGCCCGTGGTCCCCGCGCGCGCGCTCGCGCTGCTGCCCGCGCGACGCCTGCGGCAGGCCCGTCGCCCCAAGCTCATCGTCGCCGGGATGACGCGCCGCCTCGAGGTCGTCGCCGATCCGCGCGCGGAGTACCTCGCCGCGAAGTCGACGACGATCGTCCTCCCCGACGACGCCGCGCTCGAGCGCGGCGCGCTCGAGTACCTCGAGGCCGTGCTCAACAGCGACTGGATGACGCGGGCCTACCGCGCTCGCTTCGCCGGGCTCACGCTCTCGGGCGGGTATCTGCGCGTCGGCCCGCCGCAGCTGCGCGCGCTGCCGGTGCGCCCGCTCAGTGATATCGGCCCGAGCGAGCGCGCGCTCCTCGACGCGCTCCTCGACGATGTCCGCCAGACCCGCGCGCTCGCCCGATCGCTCGACACGGACAACGCGGTCGACACGACGTCGATCCACGAGGCGCTGCGAGCCCGCCGCGACGCGCTCGAGCGCGCGACCCGAACGCTGCACGGCCTCCCGTGACCGGGCGGCTACGGCGTCAGCTTCACGAGCGCCTTGTCGGCGGTGCTCGTGGCCTCGTTGTACATGAAGCCGCCCGCGAAGATGACGCCGTCGTCCATCAGCACGAGGCCGTCGCCGATGTCGTTGCGGTAGTCGATGTTGCCGACGTTGCGCGTCCAGCCGGCCGCGCCGGTCCGCAGGTCGAGCTTGCCGATCCACATGTCCTGCACCGGGTCGATGAACAGGCCCCAGCCGACGATCGCTACCTCGTCCAGCGCGTTCACGCTGACGTGCAGGCACGCGTCGGGGCCCGTGGTCGGGATCTGCTGCTTGACGATCCAGCGCTGCTCGCCGCCGTGGGGCTCGTAGGCCGAGATCACGGTGTCGCCCCCCTGCGTGCGATCGAGCTGACCGCACGCGACGATCGTCCCGTCGGGCGCGACCGCGACGTCGTAGGTGTAGTAGCGCGTCAAGATGTGCCCGAAGCTGTGCGTCCAGATCGGCGCGCCGTCCGGGCTGAGCTTGCGCAGCCAGATGTAGTGCGTGTTGGTGTCCGGGTCGGTGAGCTGGCGCGAGGCGATGATGACCTCGTCCGCGGCGGTCAGCGTCGCCGCCCCGCCCACGACGTCCGGCGGCAGCTCGTGGGTCCACAGGGGCGCGCCCGCGCCGTCGAACAGGCGCGCGAAGCTGATCTGATACAGGTCGTCGCCGTCGATCGTGCCGAAGGCCAGCACGTCGCCCGCGCTCGTCACCGCGACGTCGAGGTAGCGATCGTCGTCGAGGCCCTCCTTGTCGACGCGCGTCCACAGCTCGGTCCCTGTCGCGTCGTAGGCCGCCAGCCACAGGCCCGCGCTCGTCTCGTCGACCGACGCGATGCCGCCGACGTACACGGTCCCGTCCGCCGCGACCGCCACCGAGTTGCCGGCGTCGTACTCGCCCGCGTGATCGAAGGTCGTCGACCACCGCAGCGCGCCGTCCTCAACGGCGAACGCGCCGACCCAGGCGTCGTGGTCCCCCTCGACGCGCGTGACGCCGGTCGCCAGGATCGTCGCGCCGTCGGGCGTCAGCGCGAGGTCCTGCACGCCCTCGTCGCCGTAGATCGAGTTCTCGACCAGCGAGACCCACTCGACCTGTCCCGAGGGGCTGCAGTCGTGGTTGCAGCCGTCGCCGTCGAGCAGGTTGCCGTCGTCGCACAGCTCCTCGCCCTCGACCTGCCCGTTCCCGCAGCCAGGCGCGGCGGGCTCGCCCGTGCTCGCGTCGCCCGTCGACGCGGGCTCGCCCGTCGTCGCGCCCGTCGTCGCGCCCTCGGAGTCGCTGCCGTCGCTCCCGTCGCCCTCGCTCGTGCCGGCCGACGCGCTCGTCTCGCTCGAGTCGTCCCCGCAGCCCGCCGCGGCCAGCAGCGGCAGCGCCGCGGCGACGCCGAGCGCGGCGCCGCGTCGGCGCCGACGTCGTCGGAGCCCGAGCCCGAGCCCGAGCCCGGCCAGGGCCAGCAGCCACGGCGGCGCCGCGTCGCGCCCGGCGATCCGGCAGCCGCCCTCGTCCTCGACGGGATCCTGCGCGGAGCTATCGTCGTCGTCGTCGTCGCCGCCGTCGGTCGACGCGCTCGAGTCGCCCGACGTCCCGTCACCGGTGGTCTCCGGCGCCTCCTCGGGGGGCGGCGCGGGCGGCGGGTCCATGTTGACCGCGAACACCACCGGCGGGGACAGCCCGATGTTGCCCGCGCGGTCGACCGCCTCCGCGCGCAGCGTCCACACACCCGTCTTGAAGGTCAGGTCGGGATAGACGAAGGGCGCGGCCGGGTCGTCGATCGTGAACACCGGCTCGTCGCCGTCCTGCGCCTCGCCCGTGAACACCTGCAGCGTCACCGACGCGGTGCCCCAGCCGGCGTCCTCGGCCGCGACCTGGACCGCGAGCCTGACGTTGCCCACCAGATCCGACGCGTTGTGGCGGCTGCGATCACCCGGATCAATCACGTGCACGCTCGGCGGGTCCTCGTCGACGAGCGCGGGGTCGAAGGGCGCCCCGCAGGTCTCGCCGTAGCCCGAGACCTGACCAACCTGACAGCTCGGCCAGCTCCCGCCGCCGACCTCGGGCTCGAGCGCGAAGCCGGCGCAGGCGGGGCTCGGGTCCCAGTTGCCGCGCGCGTCGTGGCACGGCGTCACGTCGAAGCCCGAGGCGTCCTCGATCCACTCGACGCCGTTGTGCGCCATCGAGTAGTAGGTGCCCACGCCGCAGCCCACCTTGCCCCACGACGCAACGCCGAAGACGCGCCAGGTGCCGTCGTCGAGCTGGACCAGCGCCGGCCCGCCCGAGTCGCCGTAGCAAGCCCCCTGCTCGGAGTTGCCGATGAACACCTCGTCCCACGAGAACTCCGCGATCGTCGTGTCGACGAAGCGCTTGATCCCGTACTCCTCCTCGCTGTCGCCGAAGCCGACCAGCGTCACCGCCTGCCCCACCTGCAGCTTCTGCTCGGCCGCGCAGCCCATCAGCGGCGGGGTGAGCGGGAGGTCGTCGATCGGCTCGGGCAGCAGGCAGTAGGCGAAGTCGGTGCCGAAGCCGTACGAGCCGACGGGGTGGATCTCGCAGCGCTCGGGCACGAGCTCGCGCTTCTCGGCGTTCTCGATCGCGTCGGTCAGGCGGATCCACGGCACGCTGTCGCCGCAGTGCGCCGCGTACATCACGACGCGCGGGTGGATCAGCGTGCCGGTACAGGAGCCGCCGATGCTCACCGCAGTCGGCCACGAGCACGGCGCCACGAGCTCGCCGCCGAGGATCGCCTGCGGCGCGTCGGGCTCGGCGAGCGCGTCGGGACCTGCCGCCGCAGCGGCCGAGCCAGGCGCGAGCAGTCCGAACGAGAGTGACCAAAAGACCAGATAAATCGGGGTTGAGCGGCGCGCGAGCATGGCGAGGCGCCCCGAGTATCAATCGAATCGCTGGCCGCGCGTCACGAAAGTTGTACGCGCGCGCGGACGTCCGCGGCGTGCCGCGCGCCTCTCACCTGGCCGAAGCCTCAGGCGCGCGCGGAGCCGGGCCGCAGCCGCAGCTGACGCTCGCGCATCCACAAGAACAGCGGGCACGCGAACGCCATGGCGACGTTGATCGCGAGCAGCAGGTAGAGCCACGCGTATCGCATGCCGAGACGCCGCGCCTCGACCACGATGAAGATCGAGACCGCGAGGGTGACGAGCAGCAGGTCGACGCTGAGCGAGGCCGCCGCCGGGTTCGCGAACGCCGCCGCGACGAAGCCCTCGACGGTGAAACCGCCGGCCTGCTGCATGTACTCGAGGTTGTACCGCCAGGTCAGCGCGACGCCGGGCAGCGTCAGCGCGGCGAAGACGTACTCGAGCGGCCGGGCGGGCGGGGACGACGAGGAGCTCACCGCGCGATCTCACACCTCGCGCGCGCTGGTGTCCAGCGCGAGCGCGTCCTGGTCGCGCAGCCAGTCGGCGTGCGCAGCGGGTCGCGGAACGCGACGACGACGGCGACCTTGCGGGCCGCGCTCGTCATCGTCACGCCGCGGCAGGGCGCGCGCTGCTACAGTGACGCGCATGCGACCGCGCCGTCTCTCCCGCAGCCTCGCCGCGCTCAGCCTCGCCGCGCTCAGCCTCGCCGCGCTCGGCCTCGTCGCCCAGGGCGCGTGCGCGCCGGAGACCGAGGACACCGGCCTCTCGCTGTCCGAGGACGGCGCGTCGATCGCGATCGACGAGCGCTGGAAGGCGTGCGAGGCCGACAGCGACTGCGCGCGCGTCTCGACGTCCTGTGACGACTGCTGCGGCCAGGACGCCGTGGCCGTCACGCGCGAGGCTGAGTACGTCGACGCGGCCGCCGAGCTCTGCGCGAGCTACGAGGGCGGCGTGTGCGACTGCGCGCCGCTGCCGAGCGACGTGGCCTGCGTCGACAGCCTCTGCGCGCTCGTCCCGACCGAGGGATGACCCGAAGGACATCTTCGAATCTCAGCGCACGCCCGCAGCGAAGGCCCGCGGGTCGCCCCGCGCCGTAGTCTTCGACGCGGGCGCGGCGATGGAACCGCGGTCACGCCCGGGCGGTCAGCCCAGCGGGTCCGCCACGAGCCGCAGCAGGCTCCCGGTCATGTCCGAGTAGGTGTAGGGGTGGTTGAGCCCCTCGACCGTGAACTCGATGGCGAGCGTGTCCGGGTCGATCTTGTAGGCCTTGCTCGCGCCGCGATCGACCACCCACACGTAGTCGTCGATGTCGATGCTGACGCCCACCGGGTCGCTGCAGCCGGGCAGCGGGATGTTGTCGTCGATCAGCGCCTCGTTCTCGGCGTCGACGAGGATCAGGCGGCACGGGCTGTTGCCGATCACCCACGCGCGGTTGTGGTGATCGATCATCATGCCGCGGTGCTTGCCCTGACCGCCGCCCGCCGACACGAACTGCATCGTCTGCGTGTCGAAGCGGTAGATCTGATCGCCGGCGCCGGCGTTGTAGGTCGCAAACCACGGGTCACCGTTCGCGTCGATGCTCATGCCGTAGGGCACGTCGGGCGTCGCGAACAGCTGGTGCGACAGCGTCTCGCTGTTGATGTAGACGAGCTGGGAGCCGCGGATGACGAACCAGAAGTCGCCCTCGCGGTTGACCGCGCCGCCGTACGGGCGCCCGCTCGTGCCGGGGATCGACACCTTGTCGAGGACCTCGCCGGTCTGGCCGTTGAAGCGCCAGGCGTCGTAGCTGTCGGCCCGGTCGAACGCGACCCACACGCGCGGGTTGGGCACCGAGTTCTCGCAGGTGATCGGATCGACGACGCCGCCCTCCCAGGCGAGCCCGCGCGGCCCGAGCTCGTAGGTCGCGGGGATCGACGCGTGCCACAGCACGCACTCGTCCTCGCCCCACGCGCGCACGTCGTCGTAGCCGGTCGAGGTCTCGATCACGCCGTTTTGGTTCTTGTCGACGCAGCGGTGCTCAAACGACGCGATCGCGGTCACGCTCGCGACGTCGCCGCGGTTGCCCACCAGCATGTCGCCGAACTGGTTCACGGTCGTCCGCGAGGGGCTCTCGATGGTGTTCGCGGTGCGGTAGCGGCCCTCGATCACGCCGCTGCGCGTGTCGATCTTGGAGACCGTGCCGACGTCGGTGTTGGCGATCCAGATGTACGAGAGGTCCATGTCCTGACCGCCGTTGATCTCGTCGCAGTCGAGCGCGCCGCCGTCCGGGTTCGAGCCGATGTCGAACTTGATGCCGCCCGTCGAGTCATCGCCCGAGCCGCCGCTCGCGCCCTGCGTGTCGCCGCCCGCCGAGTCGCTGCCGCCCCCGCTCCCGTCGCTCGTGCCCCCGTCGCCCAGGCTCCCGCCGCCGCCGGTGCTGTCGCCGGCGGTGATGGAGATGCCGGCGCCGCTCCCGTAGCCCCCGGTCCCGCGCGAGTCGTCGCCGCCGTCGCCGCAGCCCACGAGCGCGAGCGCCGGCGTACCCATGAAGACACAAGCGAAGATACAAGTGTAGATACAAGCCCGCGCCGACTTCATGGGTCGTGACTATCACAATCGCCTGCGCGATGGGGGACCGCCCTCGCGGTAGAACCCCTGCGTGACGTCTCAGACCTTCATGGGCAGACGCTCACGCGAGTCGACATCGCGCGATCGTGCCAGCGCGCGCGCGAGCTTTGTTGTGTTTACACGGATCGCGTCGCCGCGGCGGTGCGCAGCGCCCTGCGCAGCGGGCATTTTCGCGCGCCGCGACGCGCGAGCGCGGCGACCCGCTGAGGGGATCCCCGCGCCCGACCGCGATCGCTCTAACCTGTCCTAAAAGACTCTATTCACGGGCGTCGCCTCGCGCGCGAACTGGACCTCGAGCCCCGCGCTCGGGACCGGCGCGAGCAGGCAGTGGCGCGGGGCGGCCTCGTTAAACCCGCGCCAGCCGGGGGCGAGCTCGCGCTCGCGTCGCAGCGGCGGGTCGCTCGTGATCGTGAACACCTGCCCGCCGGTCGTGCGCGCGCGCCAACCACCCGGGCGCGCCGTCAGCTCGACGTCGCCGGGGAGGAAGTAGCGCGCCGTCGCGGGCGCGCCCGGGACAGCGTGATCACGACAGCGCAGCAGCCCGCGCCCGGCGTCCCACGAGAGCGCGCGGTGGTGCCACGCCGGCGCGGTCACGCCGAGCACGCTGCCGCGCAGCGCGTCCCGCGTCGGCCCGCACCTCGCCGAGCCGCGCGCGCCGCGCCGATCCGGTGGCTGGCCCATAGCTCATGTTGATCGCCCGGCCTGAGCCCGACCGTGACCGTGTTGTGGGCCCGGGTCGCGCGCGCGTAGGCGCGATCGGGGCCGCGCGCGTAGGTCCCGACGCCGGCGTCGACGAGCACGCGCTCGCGCCCCAGGCTGGCTCGAGCGCGAGCGCGTCGCCGTGAATGTGCCCTACCTGGTGCGGCAGGCCGACGTCGCCCGCGCTCCACAGCGCCGTCCACGGGCCCCAGCGGCGGCGGAAGAAGCCGGCCGCGGGCGCGTCGCTGCGCAGGCCCGGGCGCCGCAGCCGCGCGACGCGGGCGCTCGAGAGCGCGTGCTCGAAGCTGTCCCGAGGGTCCGACGCGGCGCCGATGATCAGGTCCCCGGGGGTCACCGCCGCGCCCCGCTGGCTGTCGCCCCACAGCGCGACGTCGCCGTCGGGGTGGGTGAACGCCGGCAGCGCGTCGAGCATCGCGGCCAGCTGTCGCGCGAGCGCGTCGGTGAGCCGGGCGCGACCTCGGGCGCGCGCCGGGCCAACCACAGCGCGCCGCCGAGCTGGTGCGCGAGCAGGCAGTGATAGCTCGGCGCGCGCTCGCGGTGCACCCCGCCGGCGAGCTGCTCGTCCGCGACGGCGACGAGCGCGGGCAGCCAGCGACGGCGCAGCCGCGCCGCGAGCGGGCCGTCGAGCGCCAGCCCGGCGCTCGCCAGCGCCGCGAGGTTGGTCCACAGGTGGTTGCCGTCGAGGTGGCGCTCGAGGTTCGCCTCGAGGTGCCGCAGCTGCGCGGCCAGGGAGCGCAGCACCCGAGAACATGTCTCCTCAGACATTTTATTCGAGGCGCCCAGGCCCGCGCCGCGGATCAGCAGGTGCAGCCACTGCAGCGCGCGCATCGACGTCAGGTACGGCTCCCAGCCGACGCCGCGCGGGTGGTCCGCGATCCAGCGCTCGACGAGCGCGAGCGGCCGCGGGTCGTCGTCGCCGGCGCGCGCGATCCAGCCGTGGTAGTGCAGCGTGTAGGTCCACAGCGCGCTGCGACCCGCGGGCGTCCACCCGCCCGCCCGCGGCTCGTGGGGCGGGCGCGCGAGCATGACGACGCCCTCCGGCGCGAGCGCGCCGTCGGCCCGCGGCGCCGGCCAGCCGCGCGCGTGCGCGGCCACGCCGGAGAGCCCGTCGGACAGCGACGCGCGCGGGCGCCTGGCCGGGCCGCGGACGCGATGCCCGAGCTGCGCCGCGAGCTGCCGGGGCCGCAGGTGCCGGGCCGTCCGCCAGAGCAGGCCGAGGCGCGCGAGCGGACTCCCGACGCTCACGCGCCACCCGCAGCCGCGCGCGCGTTCAGCAGCCCCACGGCGTCGACCACAGACGGCCCAATGAACATGTCTGAAGGGAGGCGGCGGAACACGCGGTGCGCGACGAGGATGACGACGATGTCGGCGGCGCGCAGCGCCCGCTCGACGGGCACGAGCTCGAGCCCGGGCAGCGGCGAGCGCTCGAGGTGCGGCTCGACCACCAGGAGCTCGCAGCCGCCCTCGCGCTGCAGCTGCCGCACGACCTCGAGCGCCGGGCTCTCGCGCAGGTCGTCGATGTCGGGCTTGTAGCTGAGCCCCAGGCACGCGACCCGCGGCGCGCGAAACCGCCGCGCGAGCGCGCGCACCCGCGCGATCACGCGCGCCGGGCGAGCGTCGTTGACACGCCGCGCCGCCTGTAAAAGCGGCGTGTGCTCGCGCGCGCGCGCGACGATGAACCAGGGATCGACGGCGACGCAGTGGCCGCCGACGCCTGGCCCCGGGCGGAGGATCTGCACGCGCGGGTGATGGTTGGCGAGCTCGATCACGGCCCAGGGATCGAGCCCGAGGTGCTCACAGACGTTGGCGAGCTCGTTGGCGAAGGCGATGTTGACGTCGCGAAACGCGTTCTCCGACAGCTTGACCAGCTCGGCGACCTCGGCCCGCGCGCGGTGAACCTCGCCGCGCACGAAGCCCTCGTAAAACGCCGCAGCGCGCTCCGTGCAGGCCTCGGTCAGCCCCCCGACGACCCGCGGGTTCTCGACGACCTCGCGCAGGACCGCGCCCGGGAGCACGCGCTCGGGCGCGTGCGCCACGTAGAGGTCGTCCCCCGGGTGAAACCCGCCCGCGCGCAGGATCGGCGCCACGACGTCGCGCGTGGTCCCGGGCGGGATCGTCGACTCGACGACGACGAGGTTGCCCGGGCGCAGCACCGGCACGAGCGCGCGCGCGGCCTGCTCGACGTGGCGCAGGTCCGGGCGCCGATCGTCGCCGAGCGGCGTCGGCACGCAGATCAGGAAGGTCGACGCCGGCACCGGCGCGCCGTGGGCTCGCAGCTGCCCGGCGCTCACGGCGGCGCGCACCAGCGCGTCGAGCTCGGGCTCGACGATGTGCACCTGCCCGGCGTTGATCGTCGCGACGACCTCGGGGCGAATGTCACAGCCAGCCACGCGCGCGCCTCGGGTGGCGAGCACGGCCGCGGTCGGCAGCCCGACGTAGCCGAGCCCGATGACGCAGACATCCGGGCCTGACCCTTGGGACTCTCCGGTCTCGGGCGGCTGGGTGGAATTCGTCACGTTCGCGGCGCTCACCGCCGGCCATGCTATAGGCGAGGCGCGATGGCGTCGAGTTCGCCCCGGATCCTGATCGTCTACGGGACCAGACCCGAGGCCATCAAGCTCGCGCCGGTCTACCGCGCCGCCGCGGCGCACGACGACTGGGACGTGCGCCTGTGCAGCACCGGCCAGCACCGCGAGCTGCTCGAGCCGATCGCCGCGACGCTCGGGCTGCGCCCCCACGAGCAGCTCGCCGTGATGGTCCGCGGTCAGGGGCTCAACGAGCTGTGCGCCAAGCTGCTGCGCGAGCTCGACGGCGTGCTCGCGCGCGCGCGGCCGGACTGGGTCATCGTCCAGGGTGACACGAGCACCGCGATGACGGCGGCGCTCGCCGCCTTTCACCGGGGGGTCGCGGTCGCCCACGTCGAGGCCGGCCTGCGCACGGCGGACCTCGACGCGCCCTTCCCCGAGGAGGCCAACCGCCAGATCATCGGGCGGATCGCCCGGACCCACTTCGCGCCGACGCCCGGCGCCCGCGCGGCGCTGCTCGCCGAGGGCGTCCCCGCCGGCGCCGTCCACGTCACCGGGAACACCGTCGTCGACGCCGTGCACTGGATGCGGCGGCGGCTCCCGACGGGCGGCGAGCCGCCGCGCGAGGACCCGACCGACGCCGCCGCGCTCGCCCGCTTCGCCGGCGCGCGCCGGCTCGTGCTGATCACCGGTCACCGGCGCGAGAGCTTCGACGGCGGGCTCGAGGCCGTCTGTCGCGGCGTCGCCACGCTCGCGCGCGCGCACCCGGACGTCGACTTCGTCTACCCCGTGCACCTCAACCCGCGCGTGCGCGAGTCGACCGACGCCGCCTTCACCGGGCTGGGCAACGTGCACCGCGTCGCGCCGGTGGGGTACGCTTCAGCCGTATGGTTGCTCGGCCGATCACACCACGTGATCACCGACTCCGGCGGCTTGCAGGAGGAGGCGCCGGTGCTCGGTAAGCCGGTGCTCGTCACGCGCGTCGCGACCGAGCGCCCCGAGGGCGTCGCGCAGGGCTGCGCCGTCGTCGTCGGCTACGACGCCGCGCGCCTCGTCGAGACCGCGAGCCGGTGGCTGCGCGACCCGGTCGCCTACGACGCCGTCCGGCCGCGGCGCTGCCCCTACGGCGACGGCCTCGCCGGGCGCCGCGTCGTCGCGCGCCTGCGCGCGCGCCTCGGGCTGCCGGCGGCGCAGGTGGAGGCCTGGCCTTGAGGGCTGATCCGTCCGTGCTCTGGATCGCGGGCGTCGCCGCGTTGGTGCTCGTCGGCGGGCTCATGCCGCTGGCGATCCGCGTGTGGAACTCGCTCGGGCGCAAGGACGGCGAGATCAGCCTGCGCAAGGTCCACGTCGGCGAGGTCCCGCGCGTCGGCGGCTTCGTGCTGATCCTCGGCTTCGGCCTCGTGCTGATCTCGGGCCTCGCCGGGACCACCGAGCTGTCCGCGACCCAGGCGCTGTTCTCGATCTCGCCGATCACCGGCGTGCTCGTGGGCGCGCTGATGTGCGGCCTCGTCGGCCTCCTCGACGACCTCGTCGGCGTGCGCGCGCGCTACAAGCTGCTCGTGCAGCTCGCCGCCGCCGCGCTCGCGGTCGGCTTCGGCCTGCGGTGGTTCGCGCTCGAGGCGCTGCTCGCGTGGTTCGGCCTCGGCGGCTCCTTCGGCCTCGGCGTCGCGATGATCATGACCGCGCTGTTCCTGGTCGCCGGCGTCAACGCGATCAACCTCATGGACGGCCTCGACGGGCTCGCCGCGGGCATCTGCGCCATCGGCTACAGCGTCGTGGTGCTGACCGCGATCCTCCACGGCACGGCGGCGGTCGCCGTCGGCTGGATCGCCGCCGCCGCGCTCGGCTCCGTGCTCGGCTTCCTGATCCACAACCGCCACCCCGCGCGCGTGTTCATGGGCGACGCCGGCAGCTACTTCCTCGGCTTCCTGCTGCCCTCGCTGCTGCTGTTCCTGTACCCGGTGCGCGACCGCGTCCCGATCATCATCTTCTCGATCCCGCTGATGGTCATGGCGCTGCCGCTGTTCGACATGTCGCTCGCGATCCTGCGCCGCTACGTCCGCGGTCAGCCGATCTTCGCCGGCGACGCCGACCACATCCATCACCGCATGCTCGCGCGCGGGGTCCCGCACGCGCGCGTCGTCTCGGTGCTGTGGCTCTCGACCGCGATGTTCTCGGCGCTCGCCTACCTCATCGTCATCGGCGTCGGCGGCTGGTGGACGCTCGGCGGCGCGATCGTGGCGATGATCGTCGCCGCGGTGCTGCTCGGGTACCACAACCTCCTGCGCAAGCTCCCCGCGTTCGCCGGCGGGGGCATGCTCGGGCTCCGCGATCGCCGGCGGCTCGTCATGGATCTCCTCGCGACCATCGACGGCCTGGCCGAAGCACAAGCTCGCGCGGGCGAGCGCGACGTCGACCGCTGGATCCGGCTCGCGCCCGACGTGCTCCCGATCCTCAAGCACCTCGGGGTCCCCGGCTTCGAAATCCGTCGCGGCGGCGCGGTGCTGACCGGCGCCGGTCAGCACGAGAACGCGTGGGCCTGGCTCAGCCTGCCGCTGCCCGGCACCGGCGGCGCGGAGCTGCGACTCTCGCTCGCGGTGCGCCTGCCCGATCTCCAGCCCGAACAGCTCATGCTGATCGAGCGCGTCGTCAGCCTGCTCGCGGGAGCGGACATCGCGGCGCGCCACGGGCAGCGCGACGCGAGCACGCCCGCCGCGACCTCGGGCGTACACGCGCTCGGCGACGCGGGCGGCTCAGGCCGCTAGCCGCGGCGTGCGAACGCGCGGACCATCTTTGCGGACGCGCGAACCATGTCCGCAGACCGCGGACCAATTTCGCGCGAGCGCGGCGCGAAGCCCGGTTCACGCGTCGAGAGACGACGCTTGGCTTGACGGGACCGGTGCATTAGAATGCCGACAATTGCGCTCACACCGCCGTTTGGCGAGGGTGCAGGGCAACCCGGAACACGCATGCTCGACCGCGCGAAGAGCTTGAGGCAGAGCTTGAGGAAGAGCTTGAAGGCGACAGCCGGGCCACTCCATCGACACCGAAGCGAAGTCGGAGCCGTGATCGCAGGAGAGATTCGCCATGCATTGGGTTGAAGTCAGGCACGAGGGCGACGGTAACCGCGGAGCGGCCTACGTCGCCGAGGTCCCCGGCGGCTGTCTCGTACGCACGGTCACGCACCTGATCCTCCACACGGGCCTGTACCTCTCGGAGGCGCTGACCTTCGTGCCGAACGTGACGCTCGAGGACTTCGACATCAAGCCCAAGGACGAGGAATAAGCGCGACGTCGCCGAGCGCGGGACGCCGAGCGCGTCACGTCGGCGACGACGCCTCCTGTCAACCCGCGCCGAGTTGAAGACGACGGCCGTCGACGCGCGCCGTCATCGTCTTCGCGTCGACTGACTCGCGCGTCTCGAGCGTACGCGCCTCGGGCCCTCGCGCGACCCGGGCCGCGCCCGCCTTCGGCCCCGTGATCACGGCGCGGTAGCGATCGGGCTGCTGCTGCACGACCACCCGCGTCGGCTCGCGCACGCGCCGGATGTTGAAGAACTGCGCCGGGTCGACCTGCCCCTCTGCGGCGCCCTTGAGCAGCGGCTGGACCTGGTTCGGATCGGCGGCGAAGGCCGCCGCGATCAGGTGATCGCGCGAGTCGGCGGCCGGCGTCGCGTCCTTGATCGTCTCCTTCCAGCGCAGCATCTCGGCCTCGGCGTTGGGGCCGACCACGCCCATCATCGAGCTCAGGCGGTTGCTGAAGAAGAACGCGACGACCAGGCGCCCGCGGTCATCGAGCAGCGGCGCGGCCTCCTTGCCCAGGAACTTGCGCGCGCCCGGCACGGTCAACACGTGGACGTCGTCCTTCTTGCGCAGCCCGATGTTCGGCACGTCGCTGGTGAACATCCGCAGCATCGAGAGGTTGTCGCGCGCCGTCGAGATCGCGCCGAGGACCGCGTTCTTGGCTTTCTGGTGATCCGGCGTGCCGAACCCGAACATCACGTGACGCTCGGGCCCGACGCCGACGAACACGCGGCCGTCCCACGATCGCAGCGACGCGTTAACCCTGCTGACCAGCTTGCCCATGACCGCCTGCGCCATGAACCCGGCCTTGTCGACCTGGCGCTTGAGCTGCGCGCTCGTCTGCGACACCCACTGCTTGTGGCCAGGCCAGCGCGTGCTCACCCCGACCGCGAGGTTGGGCGCGTCGAGCATGCCGGTCAGCGCCCCCGCGGCGATCTCGGGCGTCTGCGGCAGACCCCGCTGCGGGTGCGCGGACGCGACGATCTCGAGCTCGTGCACGCTCGCGCCGCGCACCACCACGCGCCCGAACGGGTTGTCGTCGGCGCCCGTCAGCGCGCGCGTGTACTCCTCGCCGACGGCCACCCAGATCGGGCCGCGGTCGCCGTAGGCGCGCGGCAGCTCGTGCCCCGTCGCGATCCCCTGCAGCGTCTTCGCGATCGTCAGCGTCTTGGTCTCGCGGTCGAGCCAGGCCACCCGCGGTGAGCTGTCCTTGGGGACTGATACCGACTGCCCGGCGAACGACCCGCCCGACGCGCCCCCGCCGGGCGGCGGCAGCGTCACCGCGCCGAACGAGCCGCTCTTCGCGTAGCCCGAGAGCGCGCGCTCGACCTCGCCGAGCCCGCCGCCGCGGATCGGCAGGTGCAGGATGTCCTCGCCGGCCACGTTGGCCGCGACCCACGGGCGCCCGGCGTCGACCTGGGGCGCGACCGCCAGCGCGAACGCGTCGGGCCCGACGGCCGCGAGCGCGACGTTCAGGAGCTTCTGCGGCCCGGGCACGCCCGGCACGAAGCTCGCCAGCTCCGCCAGCGCGGCCTCTGGTTGATCGATCACCACGCCCATCGGCGGCGCGGACGGGATCGCGTGCGGCTTCGGCAGCGCCGGGCCGCGGCGCTTCGCCGGCTTCCCGCGCTGACGCTTGCTCGCCTCGGGCCCCCGCGTCCCGGAGGGCTTGCACGCCAGGCTCGGGGCCGCGAGCGCGAGCGCGAGCGCGGGCAGCAGCAGGCCCACGCGCCACCCGCGAGAGCGCGCGCGCGCGCGCGTGGCAGCGACGGAGGAGGGAGCGTGGCGGGAGCGCGGAGCGTGCATGAGCGTATCGTCACGGTATCACGCCGGCGCGGGATCCGGCGTCAGCGGGATCCCGAGCGCGACGCGGCGGCGGGAGTCGATCGGAGGAGGCCGAGCGGTGGGAGCGGTCTCGCGGCGGGGTGTACACGTGGGACCCACCGCTCGCGGAAATTGTTCATCACCCGCGCAGCCTCGACGCGACCGGCGCCGACGTGTGACCCCGGTCTCGCGCTGCGGCGAGCGCCGCGGGTTGCCGGCCTGGACCCGGTTGCCCTATGGTCCGCGCGCAATGGCGTCTGTTCGCATCGGAATCAATGGTCTGGGCCGCATCGGTCGGCTCGTCGTTCGTCACGCCCTGCTGCGCCAGCTCGACCCCGAGCGCTCCGGTCAGGTGCGCGGCGGCTCGTCGATCGAGATCGTCGCCGCCAACGACCTCGCGTCCGTCGAGCAGCTGGCCTACCTGCTCGCGTACGACTCGGTTCACCGCTGCAACATGCCCAAGGTCGAGGTCTCCGGGGACTCGCTGCAGGTCGGCGCGTTCAAGATCGCGATCTCGTCGGAGCGCGACCCCGCCAAGATCCCCTGGGCCGAGCACAAGGTCGACATGGTGATCGAGTCCACGGGCGTGTTCACCGACCGCGAAGGCCTCGCGCGGCACCGCTCGGCCGGGGGCGGCCCCAGCCACGTGATCCTCGGCGCGCCCGGCAAGGGCGTCGACAAGACGGTCGTCGTCGGCGTTAACGAGGACACCCTCGACCCCCAGAAAGACCGCCTCATCTCCAACGCGAGCTGCACCACCAACGCGCTCGCGCCCGTCATGTCGGTGCTCGACAAGACCTTCGGCGTCCGCTGGGGCCTGATGAGCACGACTCACGCCTACACCGGCGGCCAGGGCCTCATCGACACGCTCGCCGGCAAGGACCTGCGCCGCGGGCGAGCGGCCGGCGTCAACCTGGTGCCGACCTCGACCGGCGCGGCCAAGGCCCTCGGCCTCGTCATCCCCTCGCTCAAGGGCAAGGTCGACGGTCAGGCCGTGCGCGTGCCCGTGCCCGACGGCTCGCTCTACGAGATCACCTGCACGCTCGACGGCGCGCCCACCCTCGACCGCGTGCTCGAGGCGCTGCGCGAGGGCGCCGCGAGCGAGCGCCTGCGCGGCATCCTCGACGTGCGCGAGGCGCCGCTCGTCTCGTCGGACATCCTCGGCGACTCGCACTCGAGCATCGTCGACGTCGAGACCTGTCAGTCCATGGGCCCGCTGATCCGCCTCGTCGGCTGGTACGACAACGAGTGGGGCTACGCCGGGCGCCTGCTCGACCTCGTCAACGTCATCGCGGCCTAGCCCGCGCTCGCCGCCGGCGAGGTCTTCACGCGCGGGAGCGCGTTTGGGAGCGCCCCGCGCGATCCTGGACGCGCTCTCGGTCTTCGTCCGCTGGCGCGACGCCGAGCCGAGACGACGACGCGCGCGTGACGATCACGTCACGCGCCGTCGATTTCAGATGCCTCTTCAACCAGATCCTATCGCGCGCCCGCGCCCGCGCGCAGACCTCCGCGCATGCTCGTTCGTACAGCTCTCGCCGCGACGCGCACGCGCGAGGGGATCCCCGCGCGGGGCCGTCGGCGCGGCCCGTGGATCCTCCGCCCCGCGCCGACGCGCGCGCCCCCGCGACGCCGCCTGAACCTGGTGTACGCTCGAGGAGCTCGCGTTGACTCGCGCTGCGCTGAAGGAGTGGCATGAAGAACAATACTTGGTTGATCTACGCCGGGGTCGTGTTCGCGCTCGCGATCGCCTGCGGTGATGACAGCGGCCGCGAGACGGACTCGAGCGGCGCCAGCGACAGCGTCGCCTCGCAGGCGACCAGCGACGGCAGCGGGCCCGGCACCAGCACCACGGGCGACACCTCCGGCGTCGTCACGACGGGCGGCGGCAGCGAGGGCGAGAGCGACAGCGACAGCGACGGCTCGAGCTCGAGCGAGACCGCGACCACCGGCGAGCCGGGGCCGAACCTCGAGGTCGACCCGGTCGCGGCGACGATCCTCGTGCTCAACGGGCTCTCGCAGTCCGAGGACTACGAGGCGCTGCTCGACGGCGTGCCCGTCACCGCGAGCTGGACGCTCGCGGACGGCGAGCTGGCGACCATCAACGACGACGGCAAGGTGTTCGGGACCGGCCAGAAGGGCGGCGTCACGACCGTGACCGCGTTCCACGAGGGCCTCAGCGCCGACGCGTCGCTCCAGGTCGACCTCCAGGTCGTCGTCGACGGCGGCGGCGTCACGCCGGAGGACAAGGGGCTGCTGCAGGGCGCCATCGAACCTGACCCAGAGACCACGTGGGCGTACCCCTACGACGAGATGGTCTACCCACAGGATCTGCGCGCGCCCGAGTTCATGTGGAACGGCGGCGGCGCGGGCGACAAGTACCTCATCCACATCACCGCCGACTACCTCGACATCCAGATCTTCGCCAACGCCGACCCGCCCTCGCGCTACCTGCTGGATCAGGAGACCTGGGACACGATCACCAAGACCGTCGCCGGCGAGAGCCTCGACCTCAAGGTCACGCGGCTCAAGCCCGGCGAGGCCTTCGCCACCGTCGTCGTCGATCACACCTACAACATCTCGAACGCGAAGCTCGACGGCAGCGTGTACTACTGGGCCAACAGCCTCGGCCGCGTCCTGCGGATCAACCCCGGCGCCGACGCGCCCGAGGACTTCCTCGCCGCCAACGGTCAGAACGGCTGCAGCACCTGTCACTCGGTCTCGGCCGACGGCAACACGATGATCATCGGCGGCGACATCGCGGTCTCGACCTGGGACCTGTCGAATAACGTCCAGATCCTCGGGCTCGCCGACGTCGGCAAGGCCGTGCGCAACTGGGCGATGCCCGCGATCTCGCCCGACGGCACCGTGCTGATCGAGAACGCCGCGCCGCTGCCCGGGCCGCCCGGCGGCAGCGACGGCATGTGGAACGCGATGACCGGCGCCAAGCTCGAGAACACCGGGCTCGAGGGCGTCCAGCTCAACATGCCCGCCTTCGGGCCGGCCGGCGACCTGATCGCCTACATCACCCACGACACGCTCGCGCTCGCCACCTACGACTTCGACGCGAACGCGACCTTCGCCTCCAACCCGACGGTGCTCGTCGAGGCGGGCCCCGACCCGATGTGGAACGGCATCACCTTCCCGAGCGTCTCGCCCAACAGCGGCTGGATCGTCTATCACCGCGGGCAGTACCCCAACTCCCTCGACACCCGGCTCAGCCGCGCCGACCTGTTCCTCGCCAACGCCAATCAGCCCGGCGTCGAGATCCGCCTGTCGGCCGTCAACGGCGACGTCTACCCCTTCGCCGCCGGCGACCGCGACCTCAGCTACAACTACGAGCCGACCTTCGCGCCGATCAGCTCCGGCGGCTACTCCTGGGTCGTGTTCACCTCGCGGCGCACCTACGGCAACCGCCTGACCGGCGCCTCCAACGCCGTCAAGCAGCTCTGGGTGTTCGCGATCGACCAGAACCCCGACGGCAACTCCGACCCGAGCCACCCGGCCTTCTGGCTCCCGGGCCAGGATCTCGGCACCCTCAACATGCGCGGCTTCTGGGCGCTCGAGGCCGACATCCCGGGCTGAGCAGAGCGCCGGGACATGTCCATCAAGCCTTCTTGATGGGCTTCGAAACGCCGAGAGCCACGCCGCTGGTGGCGTGGCTCTCGCGCGTCACGGCGCGGCGCGGGTCAGACCGAGAAGGAGCTGCCGCAGCCGCAGCTGCCGGTCGTGTTGGGGTTGTTGAACTTGAAGCCGGCGCCCTGCAGGCCCTCGACGTAGTCGATCGAGGTGCCCATCAGGTACATGAAGCTCATCGAGTCGGAGATCAGGCGGACGCCGTTGCTCTCGAACACCTGGTCGCCGTCGACCGGCTCGTCGAAGTAGAGGTCGTACTGGAAGCCGGCGCAGCCGCCACCCATGACCTTCACGCGCAGCGCGTAGTGGCTCTCGATGTCCTCGGCGTCGCGGATCTCCGCCACCTTGGCGGCGGCGACCTCCGTCAGCGTCAGCGCGCCGGCCATCGCCGGGTCGGGCTGAGGAGTGGTCTGCGCAGAGGTGGATTCCGTTGTCGATGTCTGGGTCGTGGACACGATCGGCTCCTTCGGCTCCGGGTTGACGCTCGCCAAGACTTCGTTCGAATCAACGTCTTGGCGCGGTGCACCCGCGTGTGCAGGGGGTTGGGTACTTCGTCGTCGCCCCGAAAGCCAGAAACTTCCGTTACGTAAGATGCAGCGTCGCCACGAGCTGGTCAAGCGCGGAAACTGGGAATTTCTCGGTATTGTCCGGTTGTTGGCGCGAGGGAGCGCGGGCTCGAGGATGTGTAATTCTCACGTGCACGTAGAGTCCTGGAACGCGTCTTTGCACGCGTCTTCGACCCCGCGTTCGAAAGCGCGCGCCGGCAAGAGCCCCTCGCGCGCGGGCCGGAACCGATGGGGAGCGTCCGCCGTTTCACGCGAGGGAGCCGATGATTGACAGCAGTAGGCCGGTTGCCTACCGTGGCTCCAGAACCGCAAACTGGCTGCAACTGGCTGAAATTCGTGGAGATCTCAATGAAGCGTCCCGTCCGTACTAGCGCCCGTGTGTGTGTCGCTCTCGCGCTGCTCATGGGAGTGACCGCCTGCGGAGAGAGCCGCTCCGAGCGACTCAAGCGTCAGATGTCGTACGAGGAGGCGAACCGCGAGAAGCAGGACCCCGCGAACCCGATCCCGCAGGTCCCGCCGGACCCGGTGCGCGAGGAGCTTCGCCCGGTCCTCAAGCAGATCTTCCACAGCGAGAGCGAGTACCTGCCCGACGTCCTCGACGACGACATTGAGGTCAAGGACGAGAAATTTCAGTACGAGCTCACGCCGGGTGTTCTCTCCACGATCCGCGTCAAGAAGGGCCTGAGCAAGCCCGACAAGGTCCGCGCGATCATGAAGGGCGTCGCCGAGGCCGACTCGTGGGCGTTCCGCAAGAAGTCGAGGCGCGACTACGCCTCGCAGATCGAGAAGGTCAAGTACGGCTTCGGCGACGACCAGAAAGACCAGATCCTCCACATGTACTCCGACCTGAAGCTCCTGAGCTTCTTCGCCAGCGAGGAGGCGAGCGCGGCGATCGAGGAGCTGCCTGCGGACGTCAAGGGCCCGGTCGCGGCCATGCAGAAGGAGTTCCTCGAGAACAAGGAGGAGATCTGGAAGGGCTGGATGGACGTGAAGATGTACGCCCGCCGCGTGGTCGCGGGCGACGAGCCGTTCCGCTCGGTCCTGCGCACGATCAAGAAGCAGCTCGGGCGCGAGGAGCCGCCGCCGCGCACGTGGCTCGACTCGGTCGGCCCCGAGTTCAAGGAGTGGGCGGCCGCGCTCGAGAAGGACGAGAAGCTCTTCATCATCCTCACCAACCTCAAGGAGCTGCGCGAGCGCGTCGAGTTCACCGGCGACACCCACGGGATGTGGCTGGTCGAGGGCTCGCCTGACATCCCGGAGAAGGCCAAGGACCTCAAGCCGGGCGAGGAGCCCTACGGCGTCGCGGTCCTGCGCGAGGATCTCGGCGGCGGCTACAACGACCTCACCTTCGTGTTCTCGAAGAAGCTCAAGGGCGACGCGCTCAAGGGCGCGTTCCTCTACTCGCTGATCTTCCGCCAGCTGCTCTCCGACTTCCAGATGCTGGCGACCGCCGGCGGCGACTTCGCCAAGAAGGACGAGGACGGCATGATCGATCGCAACACCTCGATCGTCCCCGACAAGTACGACCCGCTCTACGCCCACTGCGGCGGCGTCGCGGCGCTCGACACCCTGCTCAAGTTCTCGGGCAGCAAGTACCCGCTGCTCAGCGGCGTCCGACCCAAGAACAGCAACCCCGACAAGATCCTCAAGGTCGCGCACGACTGCGTGATCGACGGGGCCCGCGGCGACATCAAGATCCCCGACAAGGACGACGAGTTCGACGTCGAGGGGCCCGCGCCCGGCTCTCGCCTCGCGCTGTTCCAGATGCTCGCGCGCTTCGAGGACATCGACACCTCGGCGATGGCCGAGGAGGCGCCGAAGACCGCCGAGGACGAGAAGATCGAGGACCTCGAGGCCAAGCTCAAGGCGATCAAGAAGAAGCAGGCGAGCGGCTAGTCGCGCGCGCCCGCGCGCGTTTGACCGCGTTCGCGGGGGCCCGGTGCCTGGCTCGCCAGCGCCGGGCCTTCTTCGTTGATTTCGCGCTGGCTTTGATGGATTAGTCGACCGCGTCGCGCGCGAGCGCGTCGCCGCCAACCAAAGAGAGTGTACGTACATGCAGAAGACGAAGCTCGAGAGCATGCAGGAGGACGAGGTCAAGCAGCACCTCAAGAACTTCAGCGAGCAGGACCTCGTGACGCTCATCGAGCGCTGCAACCGGGAGTACTGGGACGACCACAACGCGTCGCTCTCGGACCCGCTGTACGACCAGCTCGTCAACCGCCTCACGCGGCTCAACCCGAACGCGCCCGTGCTCCACGCGATGGGCCCGAGCAGCCCCGGCGGCGACACGCTCAGCGCGGACCAGGCCGAGCAGATGAAGCCGGCCGACCGCTTCGGCGCCGCGGTCACGCACAAGCGCGCGATGCTCTCGCTCGACAAGTGCTACAGCGAGAAAGACCTGCTGAGCTGGGCGAAGAAGATCAAGGGCGGCGTGATCGTCATGCCGAAGATGGACGGCATGGCGTCGAGCATGCGCTACGACACCAAGGGGCGGCTCGTGGTCGCGGCGACGCGCGGCTCCGGGACCGCGGGCGAGGACATCACGATGAACGTCCTCGACGTCCCCGACATCCCCAACAAGATCAAGAACCCGCAGGGCGTCGAGGTCGAGGTCCGCGGCGAGATCTTCATGCGCCTGTCGACCTTCCAGAAGTTCAAGGGTGACTACTCCAACCCGCGCAACCTCGCGGCCGGCTCGATCAAGCAGAAGGACCGCAAGAAGAGCCGCGCAGGGCACCTGAGCTTCTACGCCTACGACATCATCGGCCCGGAGTTCGCCGACGAGCGCGAGAAGTTCGACTACCTCAAGCAGATCGGCTTCGCGCCCGAGGACTTCGAGTTCCTCGAGGACCGCAAGCAGCTCCAGGGCGCCTACGAGCGCTGGGCGCAGAACCGCGCGAAGATCGACTTCGAGATCGACGGCGTGGTCTACCGCGCCGCGTCCGTCGCCGTGCAGAAGAAGCTCGGCGAGACCGGGCACCACCCCCGCTACGCGATCGCCTACAAGTTCCAGGGCGACTCCGGCGTCACCGAGCTCAAGGGCATCGAGTGGTCCGTGAGCCGCACCGGCATGATCACCCCGGTCGCGCTGCTCGAGCCGATCGAGCTCAGCGGCGCGATGATCGGGCGCGCGAGCCTGCACAACCTCAGCATCTTCAAGCGCCTCGAGCTGACCCAGGGCTGCAGCGTCGAGGTCACGCGTCGCGGCGGCGTGATCCCGAACGTCGAGCGCGTCACCGAGGACGGCCCCGGCGGCTACCTGTTCGACATCCCCGAGACCTGTGAGTGCGGCGCCAAGACCAAGGTCCGCAAGAAGCGCGACGGCGAGTTCCTGTGGTGCGCGCGCCCGGGCGGCTGCACGCTCGCCGTGTACGGCGAGCTCGAGCACTTCGCCAAGGTCGTCGACATCCAGGGCTTCGGGCCCAAGGTGATCCAGCTGGCCGTCGACGCCGGGCTCATGTCCTCGCCCGTCGACTTCTTCACGCTCACCGTCGCGGAGCTCGCCAATCTCGAGCGCATGGGCACGAAGAGCGCGCAGAACCTCGTCGATCAGGTCAACCAGCACCGCCAGATGCCCATGTGGGTGTTCTTGCAGTCCCTGGGCGTCGACACGCTCGGCAAGCAGAACGCGCGCCTGCTGGCCTCCGAGTTCCAGACGCTCGACCGCGTCCGCCGGCTGGAGCGCGAGCAGCTGAT
Source organism: Myxococcales bacterium (assembly GCA_020633295.1). Lineage (GTDB taxonomy): Bacteria > Myxococcota_A > Polyangia > Nannocystales > Nannocystaceae > JACKDW01. The sequence goes on from JACKDW010000005.1 coordinate 441,519, forward strand.
CGCGATCAAGGGCATCGCCGACGCCATGGCCGACGCGATCGTCGACGGGCTCAAGGCGCGCGCCGAGCTGATCGACGGGCTGCTCAAGCACATCACGCTGGTCGAGGGCGAGCCCGAGCCGGAGGCCGAGAGCAGCGAGCTCGCGGGCAAGAGCTTCGTGTTCACCGGCAGCCTGGAGGCGTTCGCACGCGCCAAGGCGCAGAAGCGCGTGCGCACGCTCGGCGGCGAGACGCCCAGCGGCGTCAACAAGACGCTCAACTACCTGGTCGTCGGCGCGGGCAAGGCGGCGAAGTCGTCCAAGCAGAAGAAGGCCGAGACGTTGATCGCCGCCGGCGCGCCGATCCAGGTGATCAGCGAGGACGAGTTCCTGAAGCTGATCGGCGGGATCGACGACTGACGCGGCTCACCGGCGCCCGGCCTAGCCTTAGCCTAGTCAAAGTCCGGGCGCCGCAGGTTCGCGCCGGAGCGGGCCGGGTTGAGGCGCTGCTCGGCCGCCTTCAGCTGCGACACCGCGTCCGCGAAGGCCTCCTCGAGGGCCGCGTCGAGGCTCGCGCCGCCCGCGGGCTTGTTCACCGCGACGATCGACTCCTCGCCGACCGTGACCGTGACGCGGACCAGCACAGGCCCGCCGCGCCGGCGCGGCTCCGCGAGCGCCACGTGGACGTCGTCGACGAGGTCGTAGAAGCGATCGAGCGCCCGCCCTCGCGCCCGGACGCGCTCCTGGATCGCGTCGGCGCGCAGGCTCGTCTTGTTGCTGATCTCGAGGGGGAGCTTCATGGCCGACGCGCAGTGTACCGCCGACGTCCCGCGCCTGCCCACAAGCGCATGTCCTCGGCAGGGCCGCGCGGCGACTCACGACCCCGCCAGGACGACGACGCGGCTCACCGGCGCGCCGGTGATCTCCGCGCCCGCGCAGCGCACCGGGTAGGCGCTCCATTCGATCTTCGGCGGCCTCGGCACCGCGCCGCCCGTGGTCTTGAGCGCCTCCGCCATCGACTTGCCCGTCGCCTTGATCTCCGCCTCGAGCTCGGCGGCGGCGCGCGCGAGCGCGGCCTTGCGCGCGGGGTCCTCCGGGGGTCCAACGACCGCGCACGCGGTGTAGCGCCCCTCGTCGACGTCGCGGAACAGCCCCGGCCGCGCGGCGTCCTCGCCCCCGAGCACGAAGCTGCTCGCGCGGCCGCCGTCCTCACCGCGCGCGTCCTTGAGCGCGTCGAAGCTCGCCGGCGTCGGCACGTCGCCGCGCAGGAGGTAGTAGCGAACCTCGCGCGTGTCCGCCGGCGCCGCAGCGTCGACCAGCAGCAGCCGCTTCGTCGTGAGCGCGTCGCCGAGCGCGCCGTCGGCGTACTTGATCGCGAGCTCCCGCTCCTCGCTGAGGCGCTCTCGGTGCTTGTTCAGCGCCTCCCGAGCGGCGCCGTCGGCCACGCGGATGCCGTTGCCGCGCGCGCGCGACTCGACCTCGTCGGGCGTCGCCTCGGGCGTCGCCTCGGGCGCCGGGCTCGCCGCGACGCGCGGGACCGTGCCCAGCTCGGGCGGGGTGTCGGTGGCGGGACCGCAGGCGACCGCGACGGCGACGAGAGCGACGAGCGCGACGTGAGCGGGCGAGCGCGACATGCTCGCCAGTGTAGCGTGGCGACGCGCGCGCGAGCGGCTACGCTGAAGCCCCGTGACGGACGAGAGCACGACGCGAGCGCAGGACCGGAAGCTGGAGCGCATCATCAAGGCGCGCATGCGCCTGAAGGAGCGATTCGAAGCGCGCATGCGCGCGACCCCTGCGCTCGCCGACGCGCGCCCCAAGGGCAGCGGGCCGATCAACCGCCACGGCATGCCGAAGCTGCCGGTCGATCAGCGCGAGACCCAGAAGTGGCCGGTGCTCGACCTCGGCCGCAAGATCCTGCTCGCGCCCGAACGCTGGCGGCTCGTCGTCGACGGCGCGTGCGCGGAGCCGCAGACCCTGGACTGGACGCGCTTCACCAGTGAGCTGCCGCAGGTCGTCGACACCAGCGACTTCCACTGCGTCACCGGCTGGTCGAAGATGGATCTCGAGTGGGGCGGCGTGCGCTTCTCCGACGTCGCGGCGCTCGTGCAGCCCCACGACGACGCGACCCACGTGATGTGCCACGGCTACGACGGCTACACCACGAACCTGCCCCTCGAGGAGGCTCTCAAGCCCGACGTGCTGCTGGCCCACGCGGTCAACGGGCGCCCGCTGCCCGACCTCCACGGCGGCCCGGTCCGGATGATCACGCCGCAGCTCTACGCCTGGAAGGGCGCCAAGTGGATCAAGCGCGTCGAGTTCATGACCGCGGATCGCCCCGGGTTCTGGGAGCAGAACGGCTACTCGAACTCCGCGCACCCGTGGCGCAACGATCGCTACAACCGCAAGCGGTGGTTCTGAGCGCGCGGCGCTCTCAGCCGGGCAGCCGCGCGCTCAGGAGCGCATCCCCCTCGGCGCGACGCAACACCAAGTAGCCGTCCGCGAAGCCGAGCACGAAGGCGTTCTCGATGGAGCCGACGACGACGCCCCTCTGCGCGTCGACGACGAGCTGGCCACGCGGCTCCTGTTGATCCTGGATCGCGACCCAGCGCCAACCATCGGTGACGAGGTTCGAGCGCTGGATCGCCAGGCGCCAGCGCGGCCCGTCCGGCTCGCGCGGTTCGAAGCGCACGGCGTCGTCCTCGACGATCAGCAGGCCGTCGGGCAACGTGTAGACCTCGCGCGCCGCGAGCGGGATCGTCAGCGCGCGGCCCGGCTCACCGGCTTCGGAGAACCACTGCACGGGGCGCTCGCCGTAGCTGGGCAGCGGCAGCGCGCCGCCGCGCGAGCGCTCGCCCGCGATCAGCGGCGTCGCGACGCTCTCGCGCTCCCACAGCGTCTCGCCGGTCTCCGGGTCGTACAGGCGCGCGCGCCCGCACTGGCGCGCGAGCGGGTACGCCTCGTCGAGCACGGCCGCGCGCAGCGTCCCGAGCTCCTCGCCGTCGCAGCCGCCCGGCGCCTCGCCGCGTGACCAGTCACGCGTCCAGCCGCGGCGCCCGTAGAACACGCTCACGATCCGCAGGCCGTCCTCGGCGCGGCCGCCGAGCCACGGGTGATGACCGGACCCATAGACCACGTCGTGAATGAACGACTCGGAGAGCTCGAGCGCGCCGTCGTCCCACCGCTCCGCCGTGACGCGCCCGCCCTCGCCGCGCGTGCGCACCAGCGCGCCGAGCGGTCGCATCGCCGGCTGGCAGCTCGAGTACGGCTGGCCCCCCTTGAGCGGCCGCCGCTCGTAGCGGAGCCCCGCGCGCTCGGGGCTGAGATCCGCGCCGGTGCGCGGATCGATCTGGCTCGTACGACAGCCTGGATCGCGCTCGAGCACGGTCACGCCGTGCTCGCTGCGCGCGACCTCGGCCGCGCCCTCGACGGCGCGCCGCCACGCGGTCATGCCCGTCTTGGCGTCGAAGCCGGCGAGCTGGGTCTGCCCGGGCGCGTCGTCGCGGCTCCCCACGGCGATCACGAAGCGGGGGCCCGCCGCGACGTCGCGCCAGCGCGTCCCCTCGGGCAGCGCGCTGCGCCACAGGAGCTCGCCGGTCTCGACGCGCCGGCGCACGACCGCGCCGTCCTCGACGAGCACGAGGCCGTGGTTCACCGTCGGCCAGCCGCTGTGCGCGACCGGCAGCGTCCACGCGAGCGGCATGGGATCGGTCTCGAGGGACAGCTCTATGGTCTCCGTCGGCGCGAGCGCCGGCGCCGGCGCGGACGCGGCGTCGGGCGCGGCGGCGCGCGGCGGCGGGGCCTCGTGCGGAGCGCAGGCGAGCGCGAGCGCGAAGATGGCCGATAAACCAGGAGCCCGCCGCCGCATGCCCGCAGCATAGCAGCGCGCCCGGCCGCGCTCGCGCGGCTCACTCAAACGGGCTCGCGAAGCGAGGATCGGTGACGAACGCCTCGTCGGTGAGCGTCTTGAGGAACGCGAGCATGTCGGCCTTCTCCTCGTCGCTCAGCTCGTAGCCGCGCACGAACTCGCTCTTGTTCGGGTTCACGCGCCCGTCGCCGACGAACGGGCCGTCCTCGATCAGGCGCCCGCCGGCGGCGTAGTGCTCGAGCACCTCCTCGAGCGTGGCGACGCTGCCGTCGTGCATGTACGGCGCGGTCAGCTCGACGTTGCGCAGGGGCGGCGGGCGGAACTTGCCCTTGTCGGCCGGGTTCTGCGTCTGCTCGTAGAGGCCCGGGACCGCGGCCGGGTAGGCGCCCTCGTCGTCGAGGTTGTAGAGCCCGATGTTCTGGAAGTCGATCTCGCGCTGCCCGGAGGTCGACGAGTAGAACGACGTCGTGAAGTTGATGCCCGAGTGACAGTGGTAGCACTCGAACTTCTCGTCGAAGAACAGCGCCATGCCGCGCTTGGCCGCCTCCGGGAACTCGCTGTCGTCGCCCTCGTAGACGTAGCGGTCGTAGGGCGAGCGGTACGAGAGCAGCGTGCGCTCGAAGCACGCGATCGCCTTGACCACGTTGTCGATCGTCAGCGGCGCGTCGTCGTCGGGGAACGCGTCGGCGAACAGCCCCTGGTACAGCGGGTCGTCGGCGAAGCGCTGCAGGATCTCGTCCTCGAGATCCGACATCCCGAGCTCGACCGGCGCGGTGCCGAACATCGGCACGAGCGCCTGCTGCTCGAAGGTCTCGAGCTTCAGGTTCGACCACGTGTACGTCCCCAGCAGCGCCGCGCCGGCGAGCTGCATCGAGTTCTTGGGCACCGTGTCGCCCGTCGAGCCCAGCGGCGTGACGAGGCCGTCGGAGAACGAGCGCGCCTGCTCGTGGCAGCTCGCGCACGCGAACGTCCCGTTGCCCGAGATCCGCTCGTCGTAGAACAGGTGCCGGCCCAGCTCGACCTTCTCGGCGGTCATCGGGTTGTCGGCGGGGACGGCGGGGATCGGGTACCACTCGGGCAGACCCCAGTCGTAGGCCGGCGCGTCACCGGTGTCGGTCTCGCCGGAGTCCGACTCGGTCTCGCCGCCGTCGTCGCCGCAGGCCGCCAGCGCCAGCGCCAGCGCCGACGCCAACGCCGGTGCCGGCAGAAACCACGACCTTCGCGCCAGGCGTCTCACTGCGCCGCGCCTCCGGGCTCGACGCGGAACACGGTCTGCGGCGACTCGGTCGGGCCGCCGCCGCCGAACGCGAGCCCGAGCGGGGCCGTCAGCGCGGGGCACTGCGGGTCGTCGAGGGAGCTCATGCAGCCGGTGACGGGGTCTTCGTCCTTGTCGTTGACGTGCGCGAGATCGGAGCCCGCGAGCAGCGCGCCGACATCGAGGACCACCGCGTCCGCGCGCGGGTCGAAGTCGTCGAGCGCGATCGTGACGAGGTTCTCGTGGTTACACGTGAAGTCGTCGGGCGGCGTCCCGCTGCAGCCGGTCGAGCCCAGGTGAAACACGAAGCGCTCGTTCGCCGGGACGTCGACCTCGACGCGCAGGAACCGGTAGCCGGCCTCCCAGCTCCACCACATGCCCGCGACGTTGAGCGGGGCCTCGGCGGTGGCCTGGTCGAGGTGGTTCTCCTCGAGCGGCACGCCCAGCGTGAACTCGAGGCCCACGTAGTCGTCGTGGTCGGGCGCGGCGCCGACGACGAGCGCGTTGGTCTCGTCGCTGCCGCCCTGGCAGGTGCCGAGGCGCCGCTCGAAGTCGAGCAGCGCGACGGTGTCGCTCTGCCACAGCCCGTCGGGCGTCAGCGCCAGCGGCACGCGCTCGCCCCCAGCCCGCACGAGCGTGACGCCGTGGACGTACAGGCGCAGGTCGACGGGGTTCACAGCGGTCCCGGGCGAGCCGACGCCCTCGTAGCGGGCGTCACACGCGAACGGGGCGCCGTTGACCTGGGCGACGAAGCGCAGGCTCAGCGTCTCCTCGCCCGGGCTGCAGCTCGCGGTGAGCAGGAGCGCGGCGCCGAGCAGCGAGGCGGCGCGCGGTGTGAGAGCGTCGAGAAGTCCCATGGCGGTACCACCGAGACTGTAGCGAAAAACGTCGCGTCGTCGCGTCCGCCCCTGCGGCAAAACGCCGCGCGGTGTGTGCCGTGGCGCTCATCCGGGGGTTTTCACGCGGGCAATCATCAGCGATTCGGCGCGCGCCCTCGACTTCGTCTTCGACCTCGTCTTCGCCGTTCTCGACGTCACGCGCCGCGAGGACGCGAGCGCCCGTCGATCGTCTCGCCACGTCAGCTTTCGTCCGCGCTCGCGGAGCGTGACTGCGGAGGCGCGCGCCGGGCTCAGCGATCGATCAGCTGGCGCAGCACGTCCTCGTCGAGGTTCTGCTGCTGCTGGCCGAGCTCGAGCAGGACGCGATCGCCGAGCGTCTCCTCGAGCTCGAGCGCGCTGACGGCCCCCGTCATCGTGTCGAGGCGTACGCGGAGGCTCCGGAGCGCGCGCGTGATCGCGTCGGCGCCGGCGCGCGGCTGCAGGAGCAGCTGCATGCCCGCGCCCTTCGGGATCGAGACGTCGCAGCCCTCCAGCAGCGCGCGCGCGGCGAGCTCGGGGTCGTTGTCACCCGGCGGCGGCGCGAACAGGGTGAGCATGCGCGCGCGCAGCCACGCCAGCGCGGGCGACTCGCGGCCGCGCGCGGCCGCGGACGAATCGTTGGGCGTGATCGTCACGGCGTCGCCGACGACCCGCGTGGTCGAGCCGACGTGCGCGTCGTCGCGCAGCACGAGGGTCGCCGGCGCGACGAACACCAGCGTCCCCGTGACCACGAGCGGATCGACCAGCAGCGAGGTGCGACGCGTGAGCGTGTAGCGAGCCCGCAGGCTCTGGGTCCGCGCCGCGTAGCCGCGCCACAGCTCGACGCGGTTTCGCAGGCGTCGCGCGGTCTTGTCCGGGAAGCCGTCGAACCGCGAGGCCGGCGCCCCCCCGCTCGCCGGGGCCGCGCCCGCCCGGGGACGCCAGAGCATCACGGCCGCGCTCGCGCCGAGCGTCGCGGCGAGCCAGCGCCTGCGCGTGCAGCCCTCGCTCATCCCGCGCGCGCTCCTTCGTCGTCCGGCGCGCGCCCCTCGCGACCGCGGCCGCGAAGATCGCCGCTGCGGGAGAGTCGGCGGAGCAGCGCGCACACGCCGGGCGCCACGAACACGCCGAAGCCCGAGGCCAGGGCGCAGCCGCAGGCCACGGCCAGGCCGGTGGCGCGCCACAGCGGCTCCGCGCTGGCGAGCAGCGCGAGGCCGGCGGCGATCTGGCAGGCGCTCGTGAGCAGGATGCCCTTGGCCGGGAACGGGCGCCGCTCGTCGACCGCCTGGCACGCGCGGCCGCCCGCGATCATCGCGGCGGCGCCGACGAGCAGCAGCGCCGGCAGCGTGGTCGGCCCGAGCGCCGCGCCGAGCTGATCGAGCAGCACGATCAAACAGGACTGAACGGCCAGGCTCGTGAACGCGGCGGCGACCGCCGTCGACAGCCGCCGCGTCCCCAGCCACACCCAGAGCGCGCCGATCCACAGGCCCGCGGCCGCGAGCAGCCCGAGGCGCTCGTCGAAGCGGCGGCGATCCTCGACGGCCGCGATCGCCGGGCCGCGCAGCTCGGCCCGCGCGTCGTCGTCGGTCGCCGGGTTGCGATCGCTGAGGATGGTGAGGTTGTTGGGGTTGACGTCGCCGGCCGGCTCCACGAGCTCGCGGCGCAGGTGCACGCGCGCGCGCAGCTCGTGCCCCCCGCCGGGCAGCTCCCCGATGTACGCGCGCGCCCACGGGCCGAGCGGGCCCGCGAGCGCCGCCTCGGCCGAGGGCGTGACCTCGGTCGCGCGCGCGGCCTCGAGAAATTCGCTGAACGCCGCCGGGCGCATCCCGCTGGCGGCGAGCTCCTGCTCGAGGCGCTCGAGCGCGCCCTCCAGCCCGAGCTCCTCGAGCAGGCTCGCGCGAGCCGAGCGCGCCGGCTCCGACGCGATGAACAGCGCGGGCGAGTCGACGCGCGCCGCCGCCGTCTCGAGCAGCGCGCGCAGCTCGTCGGCCTGCGCCGCGCCGCGCTCGAGCGCCTCGACCGGGGTCGCCCCCTGCGCGCGCACCTCGGCCAGCAGCCCGGGGTCAAAGAACGCCCGCGCGAGCCGGCGCTCGTCGCTCCGCAGCGGGGCGTCGGCGGTCGGGAGCGGGTGTCCGCCGCGTACATCAACATGCTCCAATGACCATGCCCCACCGGCCAGCGACGCCGCGCACAGCAGCAGCGCGAGCGCGGGCGCCGGTCGCAGGTGAAAGCCCGCGCCGGGCTGCGGCCACAGGGCGAGCTCGCGCCGCGAGAGCCGCGAGAGCCCCGGGAGCGCGAGCCGCAGGCCGAGCGCCGCGACCAGCACGCCCGCCGGCCACTGCGTCGCCCACGCCCGCCACGCCGGGTAGGGCGACAGCGCGAGCGGGAGCAACGCGGTCGCCAAGATCAGCGCCGCCGGCCACCCGCGCGAGGACAGCCGCGGCAGGTGCAGCGCGCCCTCGCACGCGAAGCCGAGCGTCAACACGAGCAGCGGGATGTCGAGCAGCCCCAGCGCCCCCCGCCCGGCGGCCGTCGCCGCCAGCACGCCGCCGAGGCCACACAGCAGCACGCCCGCGACGGCGCGGACAGACCGCAGCGTCACGCTGAGCAGCAGGGCCAGCAGCGCGACGGCGGTCCACACGAGCCGCGGGCCGCGGGCGCGGATCGAGCTGCGGGCGCTCGCCTCGCGACGCGCCTGCCCGACGATCGCGAAGTCGACCTCGTGGCCCTCGAGCCCCGCGCGCAGCCTGTCCTCGAGCGAGCGCAGCGCGGCCTCGTCCGCGGGCGCTGGGAGCTGCACGCGCAGGAGCGCCGCGCGACCGTCGGCCGCGATCAGATCGCCCGCCACCGTGATGCGCGGCGCGAGCGCGCGGGCCTCCTCGTCCTCGCCCTCGACGGTCATGAAGCCGAGCTGACCGGGGCGCTCGTCCATGAGCTCGCGCAGCCGCAGCGGATCGCGACGCGGCTCCTCACCCGAGACCGAGTACAGCGGGCTCGAGAGCCGCGCGCGGATCCCCGCGACGGCGCGACGGATCGCGTCGCCGTAGAGCCGCTCCGCGAGCGCGGCCTCGCGGCTGCGCGGCACGAGGTACAGCCGGTGCGCGTCGAGCCACACCGCCGCGTCGGAGGCCGGGGGCGCGACCGGGACGCGCAGCGCGTCGAGCTGCTCGGCGAGCTCGATCGCGGCCCGCTCGACCGTCGACCCCTCGGCCGTCGGTCCCGCGGGGCGCGACGCCGAGCCCTCGTCCCCGGCTCGCTCGGGCCGGTCTGACAACAGCACCCACAGCTCGGGCTCCGCCAAACGCTGATCCACCGGCACGAGCCCGTCGACGGCCCCGCTCACCCGCGGTCCGCCGACGACCGCGAGCGCCACGGCGAACGCCGACAGGATCGTGAGCCAAAGTACAACCACGACAAGCGGACGCCTCGACGCGAGGCGACGCAGCGACCACGGATCGACGGGCGTATCGATCGCTGGATCGACCGCTGGATCGACCGCTGGATCGACCGCTGGATCGACCGCCGGTGCGATCGGCGGTTCGACGGATGGATTGGTACGTGGCTCGACGGCAGACGGCGCGCAAGACGAGCCCGCGGGCGCGACCGCGGGCTCGCCTGAATCATCGTTCATACGGCCGTTGGGCGCCGTCGGGCGACGAGCGCCCTCGTCGTCGTCGGGCTCCCGCGACGCGGAGCTCGCTTCGGGCGACTGCGGATCCCCTGAGTCGTTCGCGGACAAGAGCGGGCGGAGCATATCACTTGGGATCGCGTCCGTGCGCGACGGGCCAAACTCATGCAAGCTGGTGGCTCCGGATCGTCCGCGGACACGGCGTCCGCGTGGATCCCTGCGGCACGGAGGGCGGCGCGTGAACGACTCGCAAGCACACTCGCAGGCGCACGCGCCCCCGCCGGTTCACGTGCCCTTCCGCGTCGTCGAGCGCGTGGTCCCGTCCGCCGATCCCGTCGTCTGCCCCGCGAGCCCGGTGCCCGCGCTCGCGTCGATCGGCGCCCTCGGTGCGCCCGCGATGCACCCCGAGGTCGACGCGGTGCAGGAGCGCACGATCGAGTGGGCCTACCGCTTCATGCTGATCGTCGACGACGAGACCTCGACGCTGCTGAGGCGCGTGCGCTTCGTCGAGCTCGCGGCGGGCTCGTGCAGCCGCGCCCCGGCCCGCGACCTCGCGCTGCTCAACGACTGGATCACCTGGCTGTTCTTTCACGACGACTGGTTCTGCGACGGCGTGGGCTCCAGCGTCGCGCGCGACCCGACGCGGCTCGCCGCGCTGCACAAGCGGCTGCTCGAGATCCTCGCCGGCGCGCGCCCGGACAGCGACGAGGGCCCGCTCTCGCACGCGCTCTCGGATCTCCGCTATCGCCTCGCGCGCCGCATGGGCGGCGGCTGGCTCCCGCGCTTCACCCGGGGCGTGCGCGCCTACTTCCAGAGCAACCTCTGGGAGATCCAGACGCGCAACGCCGGGCGCGCGCCGTCGATCCCCGCGTACCTCAAGATGCGCGCCTACTCGGGCGCGGTGCACACCGCGTTCGACTTCCTCGACGTCACCGCCGGCGGCATGATCCCCGCCGAGCTGCGCGAGCACGCGGTCTTGCAGCAGCTCGCGCTCATGGCCAACAACTGCATCTGCTGGGTCAACGACATCTTCTCGTACCCCAAGGAGATCCAGGAGGGGCACGCGACCAACCTCGTGCTGCTGCTGCAGCGCGAGCGCGGGCTCGCGGTCGACGACGCGGTCGCGCGCGCGGTCGCGCTGCACAACGAGGAGCTGCGCGCCTTCCTCGAGCTCGAGCGCGAGCTGCCGCGCTTCAACCACAAGCTCTCGCCCGCGGCGCTCGCCTACGTCGAGGGGATGCGCGCGTGGATGTTCGGCAACCTCGCGTGGTCGCGGGAGACGGCCCGCTACCAGCAGTGCGTGAACATGAAGAACTGGGCCGAGGACCCCTGACGCGCGACCCGGCCGCGCGCGCCCGCCTCGGGTCGCGAGGGCGCGCGCCGCAGCGCGATCACGTACCTGTCTCCGAAGACAAGTCAGCCGTCACGCGCGTCCTGCACGCGGCGCCGCGCGCGTAGCGGGCTCGCGTCGCTCGATACTGCGCCCGCGCGTCGCCACGCGAGCGCGCGCGCGGGGACGCGACCGCGCCGCGCGAGCGGACGCGCGTCGCGACGACGGCCTGGGCCAGCTTGCGCGTACACGGGCTCACACGGCGATACCCGCGCGTCGGCACGCGCCGTGCGGCATAATGCTGTGTGTCCGTGAGGTCATGACCTTGCGGTCTAGTTGGATGTCGCGCCCGAACTCCATCCTCCAGCGCCTCACGCGGGCGGGCGTCCGTGAGGACACCCCCCCCAGGCTCTCGCGGCGCGTCACGGTTTCGAACCAGGTCGCGCTCGCGCTGGTCGCCATCGGCCTCGTCTGGACGCCGATCTTCGCCGCGATCACGGGCTCGCTGACCGAGGGGCTGCTCGTCCTGCCCGCGATCCTCGGCTGCCTCCTGTGCATCTACCTCAACCACCGCGGGCGCCGCGACGCCGCGCGCGTGCTCGTGTGCGCGCTGGTGACCGTGTTCCCGGCGCTGTTCGCCAGCCAGTTCGGGCGCGACGCCGGCATCCAGCTCGCGCTGTTCCCGGTCGCGGGGCTCCCGCTGGTGCTGTTCGGGCCCGAGGAGTGGCTCAAGTCGCTGTGCTGCAGCGCGCTGACGATCCTCGTGTTCCTCGGCCTCGAGCTCACCGACTACGGCTACGCGCCCACGCTCGAGACGTCGCTCGCCGTCCGCCGCGGCATGTACGTGACGATGATCATCACGACGTACGTGCTCGTGTTCGTCCCGCTGATCTCGTTCCAGGCGCTCACGCAGCGCGCCGAGGGCCTGCTGCGCAAGTCGAACGAGGAGCTGCAGTCGCTGCTGATCGAGCTCGACGAGGCCCGCAGCGACGCCGTCGACGCGAACGAGGCCAAGAGCGCCTTCCTCGCCAACATGAGCCACGAGCTGCGCACGCCGCTCAACGCGATCATCGGCTACGCCGAGCTGCTCGAGGAGGACCTCGAGGACATGGGGATCGGCGACGGGCTCAAGGACCTCAGCAAGATCCGCAGCGCGGGCTCGCACCTGCTCGCGCTGATCAACGACATCCTCGACCTCTCGAGGATCGAGGCCGGGCGTCTCGACCTGTTCTTTGAATCAGTCTCGGTCGGCGCGTTCGTGCGCGACGTCATCGAGCTGACGATGCCGATGGTCGAGCACAACAAGAACATCTTCGTGCTCGCGGTCCCCGAGGACCGCGATCTCGGCGAGATCTGGGCCGACCCCACGCGCCTGCGGCAGGCGCTCTCGAACCTGCTGAGCAACGCCGCGAAGTTCACGACCGGGGGCTCGATTCACCTGACCGTCCGGCGCACCGCGAGCGCGCCCGACAGCTCGCACCCGGGCATCGATCGCGCCCGACCCGCGTGGGTCTACTTCGAGGTCAAGGACACCGGCGTCGGCATGTCCGAGGACGCGCTCGCCGGCCTGTTCCAGCCCTTCGCGCGCGGCGACATCGAGACCCAGCGCAAATTCAAGGGCACGGGGCTCGGGCTCGTGATCAGCCGCCGGCTGTGCCGCCTGATGGGCGGCGACATCCTCGTGGAGAGCGCGGTCGGCGAGGGCTCGACCTTCACGATTCACCTGCCGATCCACGAGAGCGCCGAGGCCGCGTCGTCCGTGAGCAGGCAGATGATGCAGCTCGACTCCTCCGACATCTACAAGCGCTAGTTCGAGAGCAGACGCTCGGCGTTCGCTCCGATGGATCGCCGCCTGGTTGATCGAAGGTGCAGGGCCGCGCGAGCCAGGGAGCCGCCTGAGGACGGCGAGCGCGACGGCGCGGAGCGCCAGGATCGCCGCGACCACGGCGCGTCCGCGCCCGTGGTATGGAGGGGCCGATGTCGCTCAACTCGGAGCAAGAGGCCGCGGTCCGCTACCGCGGGGGTCCGCTGCTGGTGCTCGCGGGCGCCGGCACGGGCAAGACGCGGGTGATCACGCACCGCGTCGCCGCGCTGCTCGAGGAGGGCGTCCCGCCCTGGCGGATCCTCGCGGTCACCTTCACGAACAAGGCGGCCGGCGAGATGCGGGAGCGTATCGCCGAGCTGTGCCAGGAGCGCGACGACATCCGCGAGCTGTGGGTCGGGACGTTCCACTCGATCTGCGCGCGCATCCTCCGGCGCTGGGGGACCGCGGTCGGGCTGTCGTCGAACTTCTCGATCTACGACACCGCGGATCAGAAGTCCTTGATGAAGCAGGTCCTGCGCGAGCTCAACATCGACGAGCAGCGCTACCCGCCGCGCGCGCTGCTCGGTCACCTCGACAAGGCCAAGAACCAGGGGCTCGGGCCCCGCGACTTCAAGCGCCTCGGCGTCCAGGAGCCGGTGCTGCGCGTCGCCCAGCGCGCCTGCGAGCGCTACGAGGAGCGCCTGCGCTTCGCCGACGCGGCCGACTTCGGCGACCTCCTCGTGCTCGCGGTGCGCCTGCTCGATGAGGCGGGTGAGTCCGCTCCCGGCTCGCAGCTCGCCGACCTCGACCCCGTGCTGAAGCTGCGGCGCCGGTTCCTGCACATCGTCGTCGACGAGTTCCAGGACACCAACCCGGTGCAGGCGAAGCTCGTCGCGCTGCTCGGCGACCGCGCCGAGCTCTGCGTCGTCGGCGACGACGACCAGTCGATCTACGGCTGGCGCGGCGCCGACGTCGCCCAGATCCTCCGCTTCCCCGACCGCCACCCGGGCTGCGAGCTGATCCGCCTCGAGCAGAACTACCGCAGCACCGGGCACATCCTCGGCTGCGCGGACGCGGTGATCCGGCGCAACAGCGGCCGCCTCGGCAAGACGCTCTGGAGCGAGCTCGGCGACGGCGAGCCCGTCCGCGCGCTCGCGGTCCGCGACGAGCGCGAGGAGGCGCGCTGGATCGCCAACGAGATCGTCAGCCACGCGCAGCGCGGCGGCGACCTCGAGGACATCGCGGTGTTCTACCGCACGCACGCGCAGTCGCGGGCGCTCGAGGAGGGCCTGCGGCTCGCGGGGCTGCCCTACAACGTGTTCGGCGGGCTGCGCTTCTTCGACCGCAAGGAGATCAAGGACCTCGTCGCGTACCTGCGCCTGCTGATCACGCCGGCGAGCGACGTCGACCTCCTGCGCGTCATCAACACGCCGGCGCGCGGCATCGGCAACACCACGATCGCGCGCCTCACCGAGTTCGCCAGCCGCCACGGCCTCTCGATCTGGGAGGCGCTCGCGCGGACCGACGAGGTCGGGCTCGGCACCGCGGCGGCGCGGCGCGTCACGGCCTTCCGCGCGCTGCTCGAGGGCCTGCAGGAGGAGCTCGAGCACGGCGACCTCGGCGAGCTCGCGGCCGCGACGCTCGAGCGCACCGGCTACCGCGAGGCGCTCGCGCGCGACGACACCGACGAGACCCAGGCGCGGCTCGAGAACCTCCAGGAGTTCGTCGGCGAGCTCGACGAGTTCTCGACCGAGCAGCCGGGCGCCACGCTCGCCGACTACCTCGAGCAGGTGAGCCTGGCGACCAGCGTCGACGCCGGCGCCTGGTCGCCTCGCGCCGTCACGCTGATGACGGTCCACAGCGCCAAGGGCCTCGAGTTCAACCACGTGTACATGACCGGCATGGAGGAGCGCGTGTTCCCCCACGCGCGCTCGCTCGACGACGAAGACCCCGCGCGCATGGAGGAGGAGCGGCGGCTCGCCTACGTCGCCATCACCCGCGCCAAGCGGCGCCTGAGCCTCTCGTGGGCCCGGCAGCGGCGCCTGTTCGGGCAGGTGCAGGTCTCCAAGCCCTCGCGCTTCCTCGTCGAGCTGCCCGCCCAGCACACGCTGCGCCCGCACGCGCGCCGCCCCGCCCCGCCCCCGCGCGAGCCGGTCGCGCCCGCCGAGCCGTCGTGGAACAGCGACATCGTGTACGACCCCGGGCACACGCCCGCCCGCAGCGGCGCGAGCGACATCGTCTTCGACGCCGGCGAGCCCGCGAGCGCGGCGAGCAGCGAGGGCGCGCAGCTGTACGTCGGCATGCCCATCCAGCACCGCAAGTTCGGGCGCGGCGAGATCGTCGGCTGGAAGGGCCTCGGCGCCGACCTCAAGCTCGTGCTGCGCTTCCCCGGCGTCGGCGTCAAAACCGTGCTCGCGCGCTTCTGCGAGCCCGCCTGAGCGTCACCTCTCGCGTCCACAGTCCGCTCTCGAGCCATCCACGAACCACGCACCTGGAGACGAAGCCATGGCAGACCCCCACCCGCACCGCGCATGCTCACGATCCTCCCGCGAACTCGCTTGCACATCCTCGCGTGCGCTCCGCTCGCTCCTGCGCGCGGCGGGCCGCTCCTTCGCGCTCTCCCTCGCGGCCCCCCTCGCGCTCTCCCTCACGCTCTCCCTCACGCTCTCCCTCACCGTCGCCTGTGACTCGTCGGCGCCGCCGCCCGGCGCACCGCCCACCGATCAGCCGCCTCCCGGCGCTCCACCCGAGGGCGCGCCGCCGCCCGGCGCACCGCCCACCGATCAGCCGCCTCCCGGCGCTCCACCCGAGGACGCCGGCGAAGAGCAACCTCCGGGGCAACCTCCGACCGACCAGCCGCCCCCCGGCTCACCGCCCGACGCGCCCGGCGACTGCGGCGGGAAGCTGTGCGCCGAGGGCGAGACCTGCGTCGAGTACTACGGGATCGCGGGGCCGAGCGGCCCTAAGTTCAAGTCGTGTGAGATTCCCTGTAGTCCAAAGAAACCAGGGAGCTGTCCCCAGGGCAAGAAGTGCACGACGATCGCCGACGGCCCCGGCCCCGTGTGCCGCTGACGCGGTCGTTCCGACGCGTCCGCGCGATCCCGGGCCCAGCGCAGCGAGAACTTTCTGTGAGCTGGGCCCGTGTTGCGTGAAGCGCCGCGGTTTGGCCTAATCAGCCGGTGACGCGTGGTTGGTCTCGAGCAAATGCACTGGTCGCGTTCCCCGTGAACGCGCGCCTCCTTCGACCCTCGCTGCTCGCCGCGCTCGCGAGCGTCGCGCTGATCGCCTGCGGCGACAGCTCCAGCGAGACCTCCGACGCGAGTGACAGCGCGGCCTCGAGCGCGGTCACGATCAGCGGCGGGACGACGGCGGGCAGCGACACCCAGGGCGCCACCCAGGGCGCGACGGACCCGACCTCCGGCGGCACCGACTCGGCCACGGGCACGACGGCGGGGACGAGCTCGCCCACGGCGACGGACCCGGAGACCAGCGCCACCGACTCCACGGGCGACCCGACGACGCAGACCACGACCCCGGCGACCGAGACCGGGATCGACCCGGGTCCGTTCTGCGGCGACGGGGTGCTCGACGTCGACCTCGGCGAGGAGTGCGACGACGGCGACAACATCGACAACAACGCGTGCTCCAACGAGTGCACGATGGTCCCCTGCGAGGAGCAGCAAGGCGGAGGCAACGCCGTCCTCAGCTACATCTGGATCGCCAACTCGTCGCAGGGCACGGTCTCGAAGATCAACACCGAGTCCGCGATCGAGGAGGCGCGTTACTACGTCGAGGGCGGTCAGCCCTCGCGGACCTCGGTCAACCTCCGCGGCGACGTCGCGGTCTCGAGCCGCGACCCCGGCGGCGTCACGAAGATCGCGGCCAAGGTCGAGGACTGCGTCGACAAGAACAACAACGGCATGATCGAGACCTCGCAGGGGCCGAACGACCTGCTCCCGGCCGGCACCGACGAGTGCGTGCTGTGGCAGAAGCCGATCCCCTCGCCGGGCTACTCCTACGGCCCGCGCGCGACCGCCTGGGTCGCGGGCGATCCGGACCCGGTGACCTGCGAGTACCCGGAGCCTGTGCTCTGGATGGGCTGGAAGGACAACGGCAACACCGCGCACTTCCTCAAGATCGACGGCGCCACCGGCGACACCATCGACGAGGTGCTGCACCCCTGGGGCTCCGAGTACAGCCCCTACGGCGGGGCCGTCGACGCCGACGGCAACTTCTACGCCACCGGCCTCAACCAGATGCCCTCGGTCAAGATCGACTTCGACACGCTGCAGATCACCGACCTCGGCAACCCCGTCGGCTGCAAGTACGGCATGACGCTGGACCTCAACGGCTTCGTGTGGAACGGCGCGTGCTTCGGCGAGGGCGTGTACTACCGCGACCCCAACTCCATGCAGTGGACGACCATGCCCGACTCGGGCGGCACCCGCGTCAACGGCATCATGGCCGACGCCGACGGCAACGTCTGGGGCGCGGGCAGCAGCCCGTGTCGCCTGGTGCACATCGACGCCGAGAGCAAGACCTACGTCAACAAGAACATCCCGCTGCCCGGCTGCGTGAACCCATGGGGCGTCAGCATCGACTTCCAGGGCTACGTCTGGGTCGTCGACATGGGCGCGAACAAGGCGTTCAAGGTCGACCCCGACACCTACGAGGTCGCCGCCGAGGTTACCGGTCTGCAGAACCCCTACACGTACTCCGACATGACGGGCGTGGCGCTCCAGAACCAGATCGTGCCGCAGTAGCGCCCGCGACCGGCGCACCTTTGCCGCATGCGCCCGCGTTCAGCGGAAAAACAGCCGTTTCGCCGCGCCGCTCGGACACCGGGGGGCGCGGTGATACGTTTGACTGAAGAGACATGCCGAAACAAAGCAGGGGCTTTTGGCGCTGGACGCTGGCGATCGCCGCGCTGCTGATCGCGGGCAGCTACACGCTCCTGACGCTGCGGCCCGACGCCGCGCGGGCGCTCGGCGTCGACACGCTGCTCGGCGTCCACGCGGCCGACGACCCCGAGGTCGTCGACACCGACTGGTACCGCTGCGCGCTGACCTGGACGCGCGACGTCGAGGACCGCGACGTGCTGCGCTACGAGCTCGACTGCGCCGCCAAGGTCGAGCTCGAGCTGCGCGGGCTCTCGGTCGCGACGCGCAAGCGGGCTCGCCTGCCCCGGCGCGGCGCGACGAGCCGCGCCGCGACCGGCGGGGAGACGCTCGACCGCGATCGCCCCCTCGGCGCGGCCCCCCGCGCGCTCGCGACCGGCGAGCACGTCACGACCCGCGGCTCGCTCAGCGGCAAGGGCGGCGGCCTCACGCGACCGACGCTCGAGGTCGAGGCCCAGCTCGCCTACCCCGCCGAGGTCGGGCCGGGGCTGACCGGCGGCGCCGCCGAGCTCGAGCGCCTGCGCGCCGACCAAGCGGCGCACCCTGAGAAGTACGCGCTCCGCATGCGCAAGCGCGTGTACTGAGCGCCCCGCCGCGAGCGCTAGATCGCCTCGGCGGGGATGATCAGCAGCTGCTGCAGCGGCGCCTCGCCGCGCTTCACGGTCAGGCGCGCGCGCGCGCCGACGCCGAGCAGCTGCGCGTAGTAGGCCAGCTCGGAGACCCTCGAGATCGGCCGGTCGTTGACCGCCAGCACGAAGTCGCCGACCTCGAGGCCGGCCTTGTCGCCCGGCCCGCTCGCCGCGACCGACTTGATCCGCACCGCCGAGAGCCGCCCGGGGAAGTCCTCCGGCCCGGCGTTGTCCGCCCGGATCCCGAGGCGGACGTGGCGAACGCGACCGTAGGTCCAGACCTCCTCGAGGAACTTGCGCGCCATCTCGGCCGGGATCGCGAACGCGAGGCCCTGCCCGTCCTGCAGCACCGCGGTCGTCAGGCCCACGACCTCGCCGTGGACGTCGACGAGCGGGCCGCCCGAGTTCCCGGTGTTGACCGGGGTGTCGGTCTGGATGAACGACCAGAAGCCATCGCGCGCGAGCCCGCCGGGCCGCCCGAGGTCGTCGTGGTCGCGCCCGAGGCCCGAGATCACGCCGACCGTGACGGTGTTGCCGAGGCCGTAGGGTTGCCCCACAGCCATGACCCATTCGCCAGGTTGAGGTTGCCGCGCGCGGAACACCACCGGCGTCATGTGCTCGGCCGGGCTCTCGAGCTCGAGCAACGCCAGGTCGAGCAGCGGGTCCGCGTACACGACCCGCGCCCGCGCCCGCGTGCGGTTCGCCAGCTCGATGTCGACGGCGGTCGCCTCGGCGACCGCGTGCTGATTCGTCAGCACCTGCCCGCGGGCGCTGACGATCATCCCGCTGCCGATCCCGCGGATCGTCCGGGGCGCCTCACCGCGCTCGGACCCGCGCTCGCCCAGCGTCGCGACCACGCTGACGACGGAGGGCGCGAGCTGCTCGGCGACGCGAGCAAAATTTGGCAGCGAAGCGGCGGCGTGGGGCGGCGGCGTCTGGGCGACGGGCTCCTCCGCCGCGTCCGTCGCGCGCTGGGCGGGCTCCCGCGCGGTCGCCTGCGCGCGCTCCTCCGCGTGCTCCTCGACCGGTCGACACGCGAGCACGCTCAGCAGCGCGCCCGCGATCCAGACCGCTCGACTCACGCGTCTCGCCGACATGGAGTGACTGGCTTCGACGCCGCTAGCCGCCGGGCTCCGGCTCGAAGCCGTCGGTGGAATCCCCTCCCTCGCTGGGATCCATGATGTTCTCGGCGACATCCCGCAGCGTCGAGAGGAACTCGCGATGCTGCTCCTTGGTGACGCGCCCGCTGCGGATATGTCGACGGACGGTGCGGATGTCGAAGAACCGGTGCTTATCGCGGAGGGCCATGGAGCGCATCTTGTAGATCACGCGTCAAAGGCCGTCAATCACGGGGAACAGGGTCCAGCGGGGAATAGCGCGGGGCGCCTCCCAGTTCTGGGCGGGTGATTTGAGGCAGTTTTCGCCTATACTCCCGGCGCCCCGTGGGGCGCCGCCGCCGCTGCGCCCTGGGACCCTGGGCGCGAGCGGCGTCAAGATCGCCACACATCGCCGACGACGTGCGAGATCGCCCGAGCGCCAGCGGGTCACGGACCCGCGCGAACGAACCGAGAGCGAACCGAACCGAGAGCGCGAAGCGAGCAGAGAGGAAGCGCGAGAGAGCATGACATCCGTAGGCGCGTATGACATCCGCGTGGTCAACGAGATGGTCGAGCGCGAGAGCGCGTTCATCGACCGACTGTTCACCGAGGTCCACAAGGTCATCGTCGGCCAGGACGAGATGATCGAGCGCGTGTTCCTCGGGCTGCTGTGCAACGGCCACGTGCTGCTCGAGGGCGCCCCGGGCCTGGCCAAGACGCTGACGGTCAGCACGCTCGCGCGCTGCCTGAAGATGCAGTTCAAGCGCGTGCAGTTCACGCCCGACCTGCTGCCCTCCGACGTGATCGGCACGGTGATCTACAACCACAACACGGGCGAGTTCACCAACAAGCAGGGGCCCGTGTTCACCAACCTCCTGCTCGCGGACGAGATCAACCGCGCGCCCGCGAAGGTCCAGAGCGCGCTGCTCGAGGCCATGGCCGAGCGCCAGGTGACCATCGGCGACGAGACCTATCGGCTCCCCCGCCCGTTCCTCGTGCTCGCGACCCAGAACCCGATCGAGCAGGAGGGCACCTACTCGCTGCCCGAGGCCCAGCTCGACCGCTTCATGTTCAAGGTCAAGGTCGAGTACCCGACCGCCGAGCAGGAGCTGAAGATCATGCAGCGCATCGCCGGCGCGCCGGGCGGCGAGCCGCCGACGCCCGAGCCGGTGATCGGCCCCGACGAGATCGAGAGCGTGCGCGGGACCATGGACCGCATGATCGTCGAGGAGTCGGTCCAGCGGTACATCGTCCAGGTCGTCTCGGCCACGCGCGCGCCCGACAGCGCCGGCCTCGCCGCGCTGGGGCCGTTTATCGACTTCGGCGCCTCGCCGCGCGCCTCGATCGCGCTGTTCCAGGCCGCGCGCGCGCACGCCTTCCTGCGCCGCCGCGGCTACGTCAGCCCGGAGGACGTAAAGGCGGTCGCGCCCGACATCCTGCGCCACCGCATCATCCTCAGCTACGAGGCCGAGGCCGACGGGCGCACCGTCGAGGAGATCGTCCGCGAGATCCTCGAGCACGTCCAGGTCCCCTGAGCCCGCCGCGACCATGACCTGACTCGACATCCATGTCATGAGGCAGCACTCCGCATCACGATCCCAGGCCCGCAGCGACGCGCTCGCGCAGACCACCGAGCTGCTGCGCGAGATCCGGCGCATCGAGATCCAGACCTCCCGGCTCGTCAACCAGCACCTCGCTGGCTCCTATCAGTCGGTGTTCAAGGGCCAGGGCATCGCGTTCTCCGAGGTCCGCGCCTACACGCCCGGCGACGACGTGCGCGCGATCGACTGGAACGTCACCGCGCGCACCGGCGAGCCGCACGTCAAGCTGTTCACCGAGGAGCGCGAGCTGACGGTGATGCTGCTCGTCGACATGTCCAAGAGCCTCGACCTCGGCACGCGCGACTACGACAAGCGCGGGCTCGTCGCGCGCCTCGCCGCGACCTTCGCGTTCTCGGCCATCTTCAACAACGACCGCGTGGGCCTGATCGGCTTCACCGACCGCGTCGAGGTGTTCGTCCCGCCCCGCAGCGGGCGCAAGCACGTGCTCGCGGTCATCTCGCGGGTCCTCACCCACGAGCCCGAGCACCGCGGCACGCGGCCCGCGGCGAGCCTCGAGTACCTCTCGCGCCTCGCCGTGCGCCACAGCGTGGCGATCCTGATCTCCGACTTCGTCGACGTGCTCCCGAGCCGCCGCCGCCGGGGTCGCGGGCGCCGGGGCGGCCCGGCCGACACCGATCCCTTCGAGCGCGCCCTCAAGATCGCGCGCCGCCGGCACGACCTGATCCCGATCCGCGTCGAGGATCCCGTCGAGCTCGAGCTGCCCGCGCTCGGGCTCGTCGCGCTCGAGGATCTCGAGCTGCTCGACCTCGGCGGCGACCACTTCATCGACCTCAACCCGCGCCGGGCCGCGCGCTATCGCGAGCGCGTCGCCCGGGAGCGCGAGCGCTTCGACAAGCTCATGCGCAAGCTGCGTCTCGAGCACCTCGACATCCGCTGCGGCGGCAACTGGCAGCGGCCGCTCGTCAACTTCTTCGCCCGCCGGGCCCGGAGGATGCGGCGATGACGGGCGCGCCGCGCACTCGCCCTGCGGCCGACCGCGCGCGCCCGGCCGCGCGCGCGTCTGCTACGATCCCCGGCGTCGCCGTGACGCCGCCGAGCACACTCGAGACCTCGCGCTGGTCCATGGGACATATCCCATCAAGCAGCCGCGTCCGCGCGCGCGACCGAGCCAGCCGCGCGCGCTCGCGCTGCTCGCCGCGCTCGTGGTCCTCGGCTCGGCAGCTGGCGCGCGCGCGCGCGCGGAGCCGCCGCCCTGCCGCCCCCCGGCGGCCCACGCTCCCACGCCCGGCGCCGAGGCGCCGCCCCATGCGCCCGCGCCCGACGCCAACGTCCCCGCCGCGCCCACGCCTGACGCCAACGTCCACGCCGCGCCCACGCCTGACGCCGAGGCCCCCCCGCCGCGCCCGCGCCCGACGCCAACGTCCCCGCTTCACCCGCGCCCGCGCCCGACGCCAACGGCCCCGCGCCCGACGCCAACGTCCCCGCTCCTCCAGCGCCCGACGCCAAGTCCCCCGCCCCTCCAGCGCCCGCGCCGGCAGCCGAGCCCGCGACCGCGACCGGCGAGCGCACCGTCACGACCTCCGCCGACGAGCTCGTCACCGTCCGCACCGCGCTCGAGCCAGACCCCTCCAACGTCGGCGACCTCCTCAAGCTCGAGGTCACGGCCGCCTACGCCGCCGGCGTCTCCGTCAACCTGCCGATGGGCCTCGACTTCGCGCCGCTGCACCTGGTCTCGGTCGACGAGTCCGAGCCCGAGTCGACCGGCGCCGGCTTCCGCAAGGTCTTCACGATCACGCTGCAGCACTTCCGCCCCGGCGAGGCCGCGGTGCCGGGCTTCCCGCTCACGTACCTCGACACCGAGGGCAGCGTGCAGACCGTCAAGGTCCCGCCCACGCGCTTCGTCGTCGACAGCCTGCTCGCCAACGAGAACGAGCCGACACGCCAGGGTGAGGACCCGCCCTACTCCCTCGAGTACCCCAACGAGCGCGCCGAGCTGATCATCTACAGCTCGCTCGTCGCGCTCGTCGCCGGCTTCCTGCTCATGCTGCTCATCAACCGCTGGCGCCGGCGCCCGCGGCCCGAGGTCCTGCCGCCGCCGGTGCCCGCGCACGAGACCGCGCTCGCGGCCCTCGAGGCCCTCGAGCAGCAGCCCTACGTCGAGGAGAAGCGCTTCGCCGACTTCTATCTTGAGCTGACGGAGATCGCCAAGGGTTACCTCGAGGGCCGCTTCGGCGTCGAGGCGCTCGACCGCACCACCGAGGAGATCCGCCTCGCGCTGATGCGCTCCGGCGCGCGCATCGAGCCGCTCAAGCCCGACGACGTGGTGCGCTTCTTGTCCCACGCCGACCTCGTCAAGTTCGCCCGCTTCTCCCCTGAGCAGGACGAAGCGCGCGCGGCCATCGGGCAGGTCCGCGACATGGTCACCTCGACGATCCCCAAGCCCGGGGAGCTCGCCGGACCACCCGTGGATGTCCAGGCCGTCGCGGAGGACGCGGACGAAGACGACGACGCCGACACGCCCGCGTCCAGCCCCAAGAAGACCGAGAAGGTCGAGAAGGTCGAGAAGGTCGAGAAGGTCGAGAAGGTCGAGAAGACCGCCGAGCCAGCGGAAGAACCTTCGAAGACGCCGGAGGTGAACGCGTGAGCGAGTCCTCCAACACGTCGACCGAGAAGGCCGAGAAGGCCGAGAAGGCCGAGAAGGCCGAGAAGGCCGAGAAGGCCGAGTCGAAGCCGCGACGCTCGAAGGCCAAGAAGCAGGCCTCCAACAAGCTCGCCCGCGCCGAGCACTCCATGGAGGCGTCGATGGTCGGTCGCGCCGCGGAGAGCACCATGACCGGCGCCGTCGCGCGCCGCGCTGCGCGACGTCCCCGCCGCAGGCGCCCGCGCAAGCGCGGGCCCTACTACCCGCTGCTGCCGATCTTCGGCTTCGCGCTGCTCGGGCTCGCGCTCACGGCGGGCGTCCTCGCGTTGATCCTCCAGCAGGACCTGCGCCACGTCGTCATCGATCGTCCCTGGTGGCTGCTGACCGCGGCGCTCCCGGTGCTCGCGCTGCTGATCCGCCAGGCCGTCGCGCCGCGCCCGGCGACGCTGCAGTTCTCGCGCACGCTCTCGGCCCGGCGCCTGCGACCCGGCTTCGCCGCTCACCTCGCCTGGCTGCCCGACGGCCTGCGGCTCGCCGCCGCGCTGCTGCTCGCCGCCGCGCTCGCGCGCCCACAGTCGAGCCGCTTCACCGACCGCATCGAGCACGAGGGCATCGACATCGCCGTCTCCATCGACCTCAGCCAGTCGATGGAGCTGCGCGACATGTACCCGAACCGGCTCGAGGCCGCGAAGTCGGTGATCGACGAGTTCATCACGCGCCGCCCCCACGACCGCATCGGCCTCGTCGCCTTCGGCAGCTACGCGTCCTCGGTCGCGCCGCTGACCATCGACCACGGGGTCCTGCGCGGGCTGCTCGAGAAGCTCCAGCTCGGCAGCATCGACGGCTCGCGCACGGCCATCGGCGCCGGCCTCGGCGTCGCGCTCAACCGCCTCGACGAGAGCGAGGCGAGCTCGAAGATCGTCGTGCTCGTCACCGACGGCAAGCACAACGCCGGCGGGATCAACCCCGACACCGCCGCCGAGGAGGCCGCCGAGCGCGGCGTCATCGTCTACACCGTGCTGATCGGCGACCACCGCATGGGCTCCGACCGCGTCGACCCGGCGCAGCTCGAGCGCATCGCCAGCATCACCGGCGGCTACGCCTACACCGCCAAGGACCCCGACGCGCTGCGCACCACCTTCCAGGACCTGCTCGACAAGCTCGAGAGGTCGACGGTCGCCGGCGAGCAGGTCCGCGCCGAGCTGTTCCACCTGTTCCTCTGGCCAGCCTTCTTGCTGCTGCTGCTGGACGTGCTGCTGCGCAGCACTCGCCTGCGGAGGTTCCCCTGATGTTGGGCATGATGTTCTCGGGGACAGCCTCGGGCTACGCGCGCGCGCTCTCGGGCCAGCTCATGGCGCTGGCCCCCGCGCCGCTCGTCGAGGCCGCCGCGCCGGCGGAGGCCGAGGCCCACACCGTGACGCTCAGCGTGCTCGAGGGCCTCGTGCCCGCGCGCGCCGATCTGCTGTGGCTGCTGATCTTCGTGCCGCTCGTCGCCGCCGCGTACATCTGGGCCGCGCGCCAGCGCAGGCGCGCGATGGCGTCGCTCGGCAACCCGGCGCTCGTCGGCAAGCTGATCGCGGGCGTGCACCGGGGCAACCGCCTCGCGGCCGCCGTGCTCACGGTGCTCGCGTCGCTGTGCGTCGTGCTCGGGCTCGCGCGCCTGCAGTACGGCGGCGTCGCGCGCATCGTGCCCGCGAGCGGCCTCGACGTGGTGCTGGTCGTCGACTACAGCAAGTCGATGCTGGCCCAGGACGTCTACCCCTCGCGCAGCGAGCGGGTCGCCGCCGAGCTGCGCCGCTTCCTCGACCGCGCCGAGAACCAGGGCGACCGCGTCGGGCTCGTCGTGTTCGCCGGGGCCGCGCGCGGGCTGCCGGTCACCCGCGACGCGCGGCTGCTCAAGCTCTACCTGCAGAAAGCCGACCCGCGCTTCGAGAACCCCGGCGGCACCGCCATCGGCAAGGCGCTGCGGCTCGCGCTGCAGTACCTCCGCGAGGCCCGTCAGCAGGAGGGCGAGGACGCGGCGGCGCTCGAGGACGCGAGCGAGGCGGCCCAGGTCATCATCCTGCTCACCGACGGCGAGGACACGACCTCCAAGCCCACCGAGGCCGCCGAGGAGGCCGCGCGCCTGGGCGTGCGCATCTACACCGTCGGCATCGGCTCGGTCTCCGGCGAGCCGATCCAGAAGTTCGATGAGCGCGGCGAGCCGGCCGGCTACCAGACCGACAACGACGGCAACTACGTCATGACGCGCGTCGACGAGGGCCTGCTCAAGCAGCTCTCGAGCACGACCGGCGGCGAGTACGTCCACGTCGACCCGCAGCACTTCGGGCTCGACAAGGTCGGCGAGTGGCTCTCGACGCTGTCGCGAGCGCAGCGCGAGGACACCGTCGAGATCCACCGCGACGAGGGCTTCGCCTTCGTCGTCCTGCCGGGGCTCTTGCTGCTCTCGGTCTCGCTCGCGCTCGGGGAACGACGCAGGAGGAAGGCGTGATGGGGATCGGCGGGAAGCTCTCGCTCACGCTGCTGGCCGCGGGCTGGCTGGCGACCGCGCTCGCGACCAAGAACGGCGACATCGAGCGCGGGAACGCGGCCTACGAGGCCGGCGACTACGAGGCCGCGCTCTCGTCCTACGACGCCGCCGAGGAGTGGCTCGGCGAGCGCGCCGAGCTGCACTACAACCGCGGGCTCGTGCAGCTCGCGCAGGAGAACAAGGAGGAGGCCCGCAAGGCCTTCGAGCACGGGACCGAGGCCGACGACCCGCAGGTCCGCGCGAGCGCCGAGTACGAGATCGGCAACATCGACTTCGACGCGGAGGCCTGGGACGCCGCCATCCAGCGCTACACGAATTGCCTCAAGGCCAACCCCGAGCACCGCGCGGCCAAGTGGAACCTCGAGCTCGCGCTCCTGCGCAAGAAGCAGCAGGAGGAGGAGCAGGAGGAGCAAGAGAACCAGGACCAGGAGAACCAGGACCAGGAGAACCAGGACCAGGAGAACCAGGACCAGGAAAAGAACGACGAGCAGCAGGACGAAGAGCAGCAGGACGAACAGCAGCAGGACGAACAGCAGCAGGACGAAGAGAAGCAAGACGAAGAGAAGCAAGACGAAGAGAAGCAGGACGAAGAGCAGCAGGACCAGCAGGACCAGCAGGACCAGCAGGACCAGCAGCAGGACCAGCAGGACCAGCAGCAGGACCAGCAGCAGCCCCAGCCGCAGCCCATGGACAAGGCCGACATGGACAAGGCGCTGGAGCAGCTCGACGAGCAGGACCGCTTCTTGCTGGGCCGCCCGCCCGCCGTGATGATCCCCGTGGAGAAGGACTGGTGAGCGCGGGGCAGGCGAGCGAGCGAGCCGCCGGCGAGTCACCGCTGACGCGCCGCGCGATCACGATCGGGCTCGGCGCGATCGCGACCGCGCTCGCGCTGCCGCGTCGCGCCGTCGCGGCGCCCGCTGCGGGCGGCCTCGAGCTCGACGTCCAGCTCGAGCGGACCCGCGTCTCCGTCGGCGAGGGCGTCCGCTACGTCATCGAGATCGCGCAGGAGGGCCGCGGCGGCCGCGTGCCCGAACCCGAGCTGCCGGACTTCACCGAGATGGGCATCTCGCTCAAGGGCCCCATGACCAGCCAGGGTCAGAGCACCTCGTGGATCAACGGGCAGGTCACGCGCCGGACCACCGTCAGCTACGCCTACTACTTGATCCCGACGAAGCCGGGGAAGTTCAAGCTGCCCGTGCACGTCAAGGTCAACGGCGCGAAGGTCCGCGCGCCGCGGATCCCGGTGCTCGAGGTCATCGGCGCGGCCATGCCCGAGGAGGCCGTCGCGCCCAGCGAGACCGCGCGCCCGCAGGAGGCCCCGAGCGACCTGTTCCTGTGGCTGCGCGTCGACAAGCCCTCCCCCTACGTCGGCGAGCAGGTCATCTACGCGATCGAGCTGTACGAGTCGATCGGCCGCCGCGTCGACATCTCGCTCAACGAGCCGCCTGGCTTTCAGGACTTCTGGACCGAGGAGCTCAACGTCACGCCGACGCGCGCGGAGGTCATCGACGGCCGGCGCTTCCACGTGCACACGATCTTCCGCCGCGCGCTGTTCCCCCAGCGCGCGGGCGAATTGATGATCGGGCGGCCGCAGGCCGACGTCGGCGTCGTCGCCGACCTGTTCCGGCCGGTCCAGCGCCTGCGCCGCGTCGTCGGTCAGGCGCTCAAGCTCCAGGTCCGCCCGCTCCCCGGCGCCGGGCGACCGCCGGGCTTCTCGCCCAACAACGTCGGCAACTTCAAGATCGCCGCCGAGGTCGACCGCGCGCAGGTCAAGCAGGGTGAGCCGCTCACGCTGACCGTCACGATCTCCGGCACGGGCAACATCAACGCGATCGACCCCGGCGAGTGGCCCGCGCTGCCCGGCATGCGCCGCTACGACCCCAAGGTCGAGGTCGCGACCTACGAGGGCGAGCGCGTCGGCGGCGAGCGCCGCTACGAGTTCCTCGTGATCCCCGAGCAGGCCGGCGCGCTCGAGCTCCCCGCCCACCGCTTCAGCTTCTTCGACCCGGCGACCGAGCGCTACGAGACCGTGTCGACGCGCCCGATCAAGCTCGAGGTCACCGCCGACCCCAACGCGCCGCAGCCGACCGGCATGGGCGACGCGGCGACGCCCACGCCCGAGGCCGCCGCCGGCGACGGCGACCTGTTCGCGCCGCCGCTGACGCCCGCCTCCGCGCCCCGCGTCGGCGCCTCGCGCCGAGACCCCCGGCGCGCGTTTCGCCGCTGGCTGTACGGGATGCTCGGCGTCCCGGCGGCCTTCGCTGCGGTCTCTGGTGGGCGCGCGCTGTGGCGTCGCTTCGGCCCCGACGACGCCGCGCGCGAGGCCGCGGCCCGGGCGGCGCGGCGGCGCGCGCTCACGACCCAGGCCGAGGCCGCGGTCTCCTCGGGCGACGGCTTCTACGGCGCGATCAGCCAGCTGCTGCAGGGCGCCGCGGTCGAACGGGCAGGTCCCAAGGGACATGGTCTTCCGCGCCGGCAGCTGCTCGCGCTGCTGCGCGAGCGCGGCGTCCCCGAGGACGTCGTGTCGCAGCTCGGCGCGCTGCTCGACCGCTGCGACGCCGCGCGCTTCGGCGCCGCCGGCGGCGAGCGGCCCCAGGATCGCCAGGCGGTGCTCGACGAGGCGCTCGCGCTCGTGCGCGGCCAGGCCCTCGCGCGCGGGAGGGAGCGCGCGTGAGCGGCGACCGGCGTCCGCTCGCGTCGCGCCGTCTCGGGCTCGGGCTCGGGCTCGGGCTCGGGCTCGGCTTGCTGTGCCTGTGCCCCAGCGCGCGCGCGGACGTGGTCGACGACGCCTTCGCGCGCGGGAACGCGGCCGTGGCCGCGGGCCAGTGGGACGAGGCGGCGACGCAGTACGAGCAGGCCGAGGCGCTCCTCCCGGGCCGCAGCGCGCTGCTCAGCTACAACCTCGGGACCGCGTACGCGCAGCTCGGCGACTACGGGCGCGCGACCTTTCACCTCCGCCGCGCGCTGCAGAGCGACGCGCGGCCGAGCGCCGACGTCATCGACGCGGCGCAGCGCAACCTCGGGATCGTCCAGCGCAGGGCCGAGGTCGCGGCGACCCAGGCCGGCGCGCGCCTCGGCCAACCGGACACCGGCTGGGGTCCGGTGCTCGCCGCGGCCCGAGGACGCGCGGTAGGTTGGCTCGCGCTCGCGCTCGGTTGGCTCGCGCTCGCGCTGTGGTCGACCGCGCGCTGGCGTCAGCGCCGGGGCGGATCCGAGCCGGAGCGCGGGGGCGCGAGCGTCGTCGGCAGCTTGGTCGTCGTGCTGCTGGCGCTGTACGGGATCCTCGGCGCCGTGCACGGCCTCTCCGTGCGCGCGGAACAGAACACGCCGCCCGCGATCGTGCTCGACGCTCAGGTCGCCGTGCGCGACGCCCCCGGCGCGCACCGCAAACAGATCTTCACGGTGCAGGGCGGCAGTCAGGTGCGCATCGTCGACCAGACTCGCGACTGGTGCCAGATCCGCCTCAGCGACGGGCTCGAGGGCTGGGTCCCCGAGATCGCGCTTGGACAGCTCTCTGGCGTCGGCGCGCGACGGGTCCGCGGGCGGACTCGGGCGCCCGACGCTCCGGCGTCCTGAGTGTGGGTAAACACCGGAGTCAGCGACGGGCTCATAGGCCTTCTCCGGCGCGCGTATCGGCGGTTTTTTGCCAGCGCCTCGTGAAAACTCCGTGGCGTGCGCAAGCGCGGGGCGATAATCTAGTTGTCGTCGTGCTCGCGGTGTTGGCTACCAAAATCCGGACCTCCGGTGACGGATCGCTCAACGCGACGGTAGGCAAGGCCTATAACGGGTTCCTGATCTCAGAGCCCGTCGTCGGGCGCGGCATGGTGCTGTTCCGCGACCCCAACGGGCGCCGGATGGTGACGACGCCCGTGCGCCGCGTGCTCACGACCGCCGAGCGCGAGCTCCTGTACGTCGAGACCGAGAACAGCGTCTACCGGATCTCCGTCATCGGCGACTACGCCGAGCAGGCGAGCGCCGCGATCTGAATCATAAAACCTGTACGTATGTACATGTTTTAAGAATCTCGCGGCGCGTGGCGACGCTCACCGCCGCTGATAGACGTTGACGCGCAGGTACTCGCCCTCGCGGTGGCCCGGCGCCACCGGGTGATCGGGACCGGGACCGAGCGCGTGCGTCCGCGTCCAGCGGCCCGCGCCGCGCGCGGCCAGGAGCGCCGCGTCGAGCTGCGCGCGCGTGAGATGGTGCGAGCACGTGCACACGACCAGGAAGCCTGAGGCGGCCACGTGGGGCGCGAGCGCGGCGATCGTGCGCGCGAGGGCACCTCGCGCGCGCTCGACGTCCCGCTTGCTGCGGGCCATCGCGGGCGGGTCGAGCACAATCACGCCGAAGCCCTCGGCCCCGGGCGCGCCGTCACAGGTCAGCGCGGGCAGCCAGCTGGCGGGCGCGAACATGTCGCCCTCGACGAAGCGCGCGCGCTGCTCGAGCTGATTGCGCGCCGCGTTCTCGCGCGCGCACGCGAGCGCGAGCGCGCTCTGATCCACGCCGATCGCCAGCGCGCCCTGCCGCGCGGCGTGAATCGCGAAGCCGCCGACGTGACAGCCGACATCGAGCAGCGGGAGCCCGCGCGCGCCGGCCAGCGCCGCGATCGCGGCCCGGTTCTCCCGCTGATCGTGAAAGCCCCCCGTCTTCTGTCCCGGCGGCGGCGGCACGGCGAAGCGCAGCCCGTGCTCCGTGAAGCGCAGCGGCGCGACGTGATCTGGATCGCTACCGACGTCGCTCCCGAGGTCGCGCTCGCGGTCAACTTCGCGGTCAACTTCGCGGTCAACTTCGCGGTCAACTTCGCGGTCAACTTCGCGGTCAACTTC
This sequence comes from Myxococcales bacterium, assembly GCA_020633295.1. GTDB lineage: Bacteria > Myxococcota_A > Polyangia > Nannocystales > Nannocystaceae > JACKDW01. The sequence continues at coordinate 472,418 of JACKDW010000005.1, forward strand.
GCGGTCAACTTCGCGGTCCGCTCGGCGCTCCGTCCCCGCGCCCTCACGCGGCTCGTCGGCGTCGCCCGTCGCCAGCCCCGCCCAGCTCTCCGAAAAACTCGGATATCCCTCGCGCTCCGCCGCGCGCGCGGGGCTCGTCACGAACACCCGCCCGCGTGTCCGCGCCCGCACCCACGCGACGATCTGCGGCGCGCGGGCGGCGATCGACGCGGTCGTGATCTGCACGACGCGGTCTTGCCCGTAGCGATCGATCACCAGCCCGGGCACGCCGTCGCCCTCGCTGTTGAGCTCGCGATAGCCCGTGGTGCCCGCGCGCGTCAGGCCCAGCGCGTCGCGGGCCGCCAGCGCGCGCGTCAGGCGGCGCTCGAGCCAGTCCACCTGCGGCGTGAGCTCGACCGGCTGTCGTCGATCGCCGGCCTCAGGCGCCCACTCGAGCACGCGCACGCGGATCTCCGACTGCGGAGAGTACAGCCCCCATCCCAGCGCGCGTCCGCGGTGATCCTCGACGATCGCCAGCGCGGACGGATCGGCAGGACCCCAGGCCCTGGCGACCTGCGCCGCGCGGACCCAGGGGCCCTCGCGAGGCCCCACGCGCCCGCCATCCCGTCGCAGCTGCACTCGTACCTGGAGCGGCGTCGCCATGGCGCGGATAGTACATGCCCGGCGACCGTGGCGCCGCCGCGCCGCTCCTGCGAGCCACGCTCGACGTCGCGGAGGCCGAGCGCACGCCGTCCCCGCGCCGCGTCGCGACAGCCGCCCTGGTTTTCCGCTAGAGTCCGCGCGCACCGTGCTCCTCTCCCCTCAGCTCGCGCTGCTCGCCGCGCTGCAGCTCGCCAACCCGGACGAGGCCGCCGCGCGTCGCGGCAACACGGTCCTCACGCGCGCGCCTGAGAAGCCGATCATCGGCGTCGCCGCGGCCGTGCGCATGGGCGTCGACGTCGGCTCGGGCGGCGCCTTCCTGTCGCCGCCCCTCGGCTTCGGCTTCGGCCTCGACCTCCGGTACCACGCCGTGCCCATCGGCCCGCTGCGCTTCGGCCTCGAGTTCCAGGGCGGGCACACGCGCTTCCCCACCATCCGCAGCTACGAGGTCACCACGGACGCCGGGGGCATCGATCGCGTCCCGCGAACCACCCTGCTCGCCCACACCGACCTCACCCTCGGCCCCTCCTTCCAGGCGCCGCTCGCCCGCCGCCTGTTCCTCGAGTTCGGCGTCGCCGGCGGGCTGATCGTCTCGAGCTTCACCCGCCCGCGCAGCGCCGACCCCAACGAGGACCAGCAGCTCGTCGGCTACAGCCCCGCGGTCCGCGGAGACCTCGGCCTCGGGATCCCGATCGTCCGCAACCAGGGCCTGCGTATCGGCGTCAATTTTCAGAAGCTGTTCTCGTCCGAGCAGGTCGTCAGCGACCTCGACGCCCCGCCCGACGCCGAGCCCGACAGCATCGTCTTCGACATGTACCTCGACGTCTCGCTGGCCTATCAGGCCTGGTTCTAGCGCCCGCGCGCGGACGCTCTCCAGGCCGCGCGCGCCGACCCATCGTGCGAGCCTCGAGCCGTCGCGCCGCGAGCGCGTGATGAAGAACGCCGCGAGCGCGTGATGAAGAACCGCGAGCGCGTGATGAACCGCGAGCGCGTGATGAAGAACCGCGAGCGCGTGATGAAGAACGCCGCGAGCGCGTTCGCAACGACCTCAGAGCCCGGCTCCGCTGTCGACCGAGCGGAGTCCCGCGAGCGAGGACGGAGCGTGGCGAGTGAGCGGTGGTGGGGAGCCGTATGAGGACTTAAGACCATGTGAGCGGCCCCCGAGAGGGGGTCGCTCACGCGCGTCCCGCAAGGAGCGCCCCCCGCCACCGCTCACAGGAAGCCGCGCGTGTCGCAATCCAGCGTTCGGGCATCAGCGCCTCGGGCAGCACACCCGTCGCGATCTTCAGGTACAACGACGGGCGCATGCCCGAGTCCACGCTCTCCCCCCACCCCTGGCGAACGCCGCCCGAGGGACCCGTCGTCACCGTCGTGATGGACGGCGTGGGCCTCGGCGACGGCGACCACACCGACGCCGTCGCCCAGGCGCGCACGCCCACCCTCGACTGGCTGCGTCGATTGCCCTCGCAGACCGCGCTCGCCGCCCACGGCACCGCCGTCGGCATGCCCTCCGACGGCGACATGGGCAACAGCGAGGTCGGGCACAACGCGCTCGGGGCCGGGCGGATCATCGACCAGGGCGCCAAGCTCGTCGACCACGCGATCCGAAGCGGCGCGCTGTTTCACGGCGCCGTCTGGCGCGACGCCGTCGCGCTCGTGCAGCGCTCCGGCGAGCCGCTGCACCTCCTCGGCCTGCTCTCCGACGGCAACGTCCACAGCCACATCGACCACCTGCTCGCCATGCTCCGGCGCGCCGCCCAAGGCGGGGTGAAGCGCGCCCGCGTGCACGCGCTGCTCGACGGTCGCGACGTCGCCGCGCGCTCGGCCCTGCGCTACGCCGACCAGCTCGAGCGGGCGCTCGCCGAGCTCCGTGAGAGCGGCCTCGACTACCGCGTCGCCAGCGGCGGCGGCCGCATGCGCCTGACCATGGATCGCTACGAGGCCGACTGGGACATGGTCGCGCGCGGCTGGGCCCACCACGTCCTGGGCCGCGGCCGCGGCTTCCCGAGCCTGCGCGCCGCCATCGAGACCCTGTATGAAGAGACAGGTAAAGGAGATCAATTCCTCCCCGGCTTCGTGATCACCGGCGACGACGGCGCGCCCGTCGGCCCGATCCGCGACGGCGCCGCCGTCATCCTCTTCAACTTCCGCGGCGACCGGGCCCTCGAGATCTCGCGCGCCTTCACCGAGGACGCCTTCACCGGCTTCGACCGCGGCCCGCGGCCCGACGTCCTGTTCGCCGGGATGATGCAGTACGACGGCGACCTGAAGCTCCCGCCGCGCTACCTCGTCGAGCCCCCGACCATCGCCGGCTCGCTCGGCGAGCGGCTCGCGCTCGCCGGCCGCCGGCAGCTCGCCATCAGCGAGACCCACAAGTACGGGCACGTCACCTACTTCTGGAACGGCAACCGCTCCGAGCCCTTCGACCCGGCCCGCGAGACCTACCTCGAGATCCCCTCCGACAAGGGCGAGCTAGAGCAGCGGCCGTGGATGAAGGCCGCCGAGATCACCGACCGGCTGCTGCGCGCGCTCGACGAGGCCGGCCCCGGGGGCTACGACTTCGCGCGCCTCAACTACGCCAACGGCGACATGGTCGGGCACACCGGGGACCTGCACGCGACCGTGCTCGCGGTCGAGGCCGTCGACCTCTGCCTCGCGCGCCTCGTCGCCGACACCCGGCGCCGTCGCGGCGTCCTGATCGTCACCGCCGACCACGGCAACGCCGACCACATGCTCGAGCGGCGCGCCGACGGCAGCCTCCAGGCCCGCACCAGCCACAGCCTCAACCCCGTCCCCTTCGTCATCTTCGACCCGCGCGAGCCGCTCGGGGGACCCCAGCTGCGGGCGGTCGACCGCCCCGGCCTGAGCAACGTCGCCGCGACCTGCCTCGAGCTGCTCGGCTTCTCCGTCCCCGACGGCTACCGGCCCAGCCTGCTCGCCGCGCCGGGGCGCTGACCCGGGCGCGCGCCCGCGCGCTGAACCAGGCGGCGAGGCGCGCTTGCCACCCGCGCGTCGCCCCGCGTAGGATCCTTTGGTTTGGCCTGGCCGTTCGGCAAGGACGCCGCGACCTCGAGTCACGCGTCCTTAACATGTCCAAAAAACCATCTTATCGCCGGGCCGCGCACGGCCTGCTCGCGCCGCTCGCCCTCGCCTGCGCCTGCGGGCTAGGGCTGCACAACGACACGAGCGCCGGCGCGTCCACGAGCGCCGGCGCGTCCACGAGCGACGCGACCGACGGCGCCGGGACCGAGCCGACCGGCGACGCGAGCGACACGACCGCGGGCAGCGACGCCGCGACCGCGGCCACCGCGATGACGACCGAGGGCGCCACCGCGGCGAGCGCCGAAAGCACCGGAACGATCATGTCGAGCGACGCGACCGACGGCGCGACCACGGGCGCGCCCGCGAGCTGCGACGCGCCCGACCGGACCGTGCGCGTCGCCACCTGGAACATCGCCAGCGTCGGCGCGCCGGGCAGCGAGCAGCACGAGGCCGCGCGCGCGATCCTGGCGCGCCTCGACGCCGACCTCGTCGCGCTCAACGAGATCGACGGCGATCAGGACATCCCCAACCTCGAGGCGCTCGCGGCCGCGAGCGGCTACGACCAGGTCTTCGTCCCCGAGCAGAACCCCTTCGGCGAGCTGCGCAACGCGATCCTCAGCCGCCTGCCGCTCGTGAGCGCCTTCGTCCACGACGCCGCCGCGCTCTCCGGCGACCCGACCGCCAACGACATCGCGCGCCCCTTCGTCCAGGCGACCCTCGACCGCCCCGAGCCCTGCGTCGACCTGACCGTCATCGTCGCCCACTACAAGGCCGGGTGGGAGCCCGCCGACGACTTCCGGCGCGCCGTAGAGGCCGCGCGCATGGCCCAGGCCGGCGCGCTCGCGGACGGCTACACGCTGCTCGTCGGCGACTTCAACGAGGAGCTCGACCAGGGCCCGCACGACCCCGACCCGCTGACCGCGCTGCCCGCCGGGCTCCCCGTGACCTACGCGCTGGGCGCCGACCTGAGCGACATGCTTGAAGGGCCAGGTCTTCGCAACCACCCGTTCTTCTACCTGGAGGACCCCGGCTGGGGCGATCACGTCGCGCTCGACGCCCAGCAGCTCGACGGCGACTGGTCGACGCGCGTCGACTCGAGCCGACGCATCGACTACCTCATGATCGGCCCGGCGCTGCAGGACGCGCTCGCGGGCGAGGACGCCGGCGCGCAGACCGAGGTCTACAACTCCGCGCACGAGCCCCTCGACGTGGGCCAGGGGCTGAGCAAGCTCGGCGACCCGCTGCCCGTCGAGACGAGCGCGCTCGCCTCGGATCACCACGTCGTGCTCGCCGAGCTCAGCGCGCCGTAGCGACGCGCTCAATCAGCGCGCGCGCCCCCGCCCGAAGCCTACGGGCACTGCGGGTTGTCGTCGCCGTCGATGCCCACGTACAGGAACGTCGGGTCCGCCGGCGAGACCGCGAGCTGCCCGAAGTCCGCGTAGGGGTGGTTGTGCCAGGTCAGCGAGTCGTCGCCCGCGTCGTAGCGGTACAGGTTCGTGCCGTAGCCGCTGAAGCAGGTGCCGAACACGAAGTACAGGATGTCCGCGTCGTCCGGGTGCGCGACGATGCGCGTGCCGTTGGTCAGGATCACGTCGTTGTTGGGCGCGCCCTGCTGGACCACCGGCGTGAAGCTCAGCCCGCCGTCCTCCGAGCGGTACAGCCGGCGCCCCGTGAAGTCCGGATCCGCGTCGGCGTCCGTGATGTCGAGGCCCAGCGCCCACACGACGTCGCCGTCGGCGGCCGAGACCACCGCGTCGAAGCCGTTGATCACGTGGTCCTCGGCGCCCACGAAGGTCGACTGCTGCCACTGCCCGCCGCCGTCGAAGGTCACGTAGAAGCCGACCTGCGCGCCGCCGAACAGCGCGTGGTCGAGGTCCGCCGGGTCGAAGGCCGCGCGGTAGTTGAGCACGCCCACGGGCGCCGGCGTGCCGATCTTCATCCACAGCGCGCCGCCGTTGGGCGACTCCTGCAGCCCGCCCGAACCATCGCCGATGCGGATCCGCATGGCGTCGTCGGGATCGGCGCCGAGGCCCTTGATGTTCGCCACGGGGCTGATCAGCGGCTCGAGCGTCGCGCCGTCGACGTGCACGAGCGTCGACGCGTTGTCCGACCAGATCCACGCGTGCTCGTCGACCCCCGCCGTGATGAAGGTCGGCGTCCAGTCGATGACGCCGAGCGTCTCCCACCCGCAGCCCGCGTCGGTCGAGCGGTACACGGTCGCCGCGTGCTCCATCACCAGCACGCCCGGCGCCTCGAGGGCCGCGAGCCCGTGGGTGTACGTCTTGCCCGGCGGCAGCGGTTCGGGGCTCGGGGTGATCGTCGCGCCCTCGTCGGGGCCGAAGCCGAAGCCCGGCGCGCCGCCGATCTCGTCGCAGGCGGGCAGCGCCCAGCCGTCGCCCTCGGTCTCGCCGCCGGTCTCGGTCGCGCCCGCCGTCGTCGCGCCCTCCGTCGTCGCGCCCTCCGTCGTCGCGCCCGCCGTCGTCGCGCCCTCCGTCGCGCCGGTGGTCACGCTCCCTGAGGATGTCCCAACGGTCATCTCGGTCGCGCCGCCGGTCTCGCCCGTGCTCCCGCCGGTCGCCGGGCCGGCGGTCGTCTCGACCGTCCCCGCCGTGGTCCCCGCGGTCGTCTCGCCGCCCGTGCTCCCGCCGTCGGTCGTCGCGTCAGTCGCGGTGGTGCTGTCGCCCGAGCAGGCCGCGAGCGCGAAGACGAGCAGCGAGCCGGTAATTCCTGGTGCTTTGTACATGTTCAACCTCGGACCCGGGGCGCGCGTGGTCTGCTTCGTCGCGGCCGGGCTTCGCGGCCGGGCTTCGTAGGTTGACCGCGGCCGCGGGAAATCGATCAGCCCTGTGACTCGGCCTCGTGATAGCTCTGCAGCGAGCGCACCGCGAGCCCCAGCTCGCCGTCCTCGCGCCGGTGCCGCTGCAGCTCGCGCAGCCCCTCGACCATGGCCGACGCGCCGGTGAGCGTCGTGACCAGCATGACGCGGTTGCGCAGCGCCGCCGCCCGCAGCGCCTGGCCGTCGGTGTAGGCCCGCGAGCCGAGCGGCGTGTTGATCACGAGCGAGACCCGACCCGACGCGACCAGCTCGGCGGTGCTCGGGCTGCGCCCGTCGGCGGCCTTGTGCACCAGCGCGACCGGGACGCCGGCGCGCTCGAGCGCGGCCGCGGTCCCGCCGGTCGCGTGCAGCGTGAAGCCGAGCGCGACCAGCTCGCGCCCGATCCGGACGATCGCGCCCTTGTCGTGATCGTTGACGGTCAGCAGCGCCGCGCTGTGCTCGGGCATGAACTGCTTGGCGCCGAGCACCGCCTTCGCGTAGGCCATGCCGAAGCTCGGCGCGTGCCCCATGACCTCGCCGGTCGAGCGCATCTCGGGGCCCAGCACGACCGGCGCGTCCGAGAACTTGTCGAAGGGCAGCACCGCCTCCTTGACGAAGAAGCCGCGCACCTCCGGCGTCGTCGTCAGCGCGAGCTCCTCGAGCGTCCGCCCGGTCGCGACCGCGGCCGCGCGCTTCGCCAGCGGTACGCCGGTCGCCTTGGCGACGAACGGCACCGTCCGCGACGCTCGCGGGTTGACCTCGAGGACATACACGCGGTCGCCCTGGATCGCGCACTGCACGTTCATCAGCCCGCGGATGCCGAGCGCGAGGCCGATGCGCGCGACGTCGCGGCGGATGATGTCGAGGTGGTACGGCCCGATCTTGTAGGGCGGCAGCACCATCGCCGAGTCGCCGGAGTGCACGCCCGCCTCCTCGACGTGCTCCATGAGCCCGACGACGACGACGCGCTCGCCGTCGCCGATCGCGTCGACGTCGAGCTCGAGCGCGTCCTCGAGGTAGCGGTCGATCAGCACCGGCTGCCCCGGCCGCCCGCCCGCAGCCACGACCGCGGCCTCGGCCTCGTTGAAGCAGCGCGCGAGCTCGGTCTCGTCGTAGGCGATCGCCATCGCGCGCCCGCCCAGCACGAAGCTCGGGCGCACGAGCACCGGGTAGCCGACGCGCGCCGCGATCGCGCGCGCGTCCTCGAGCGCGCGCGCCATCCCGCTGGGCGGCTGGCTCACGCCGAGCTCGCGCAGCAGCGCGCCGAAGCGACCGCGATCCTCGGCCAGGTCGATCGCGTCCGGCGAGGTGCCCCAGATCGGCACGCCGGCCTCGACCAGCGCGCCCGCGATGTTCAGCGGCGTCTGCCCGCCGAACTGCACGAGCACCGGCACCGGCTCGCCGCCCGCCGACTCGAGCGCCCACACGTTGAGCACGTCCTCGGGCGTCAGCGGCTCGAAGTACAGGCGGTCGGCGGTGTCGTAGTCCGTCGACACCGTCTCCGGGTTGCAGTTGACCATGATCGCCTCGTAGCCGAGCTCGCGCAGCGCGTAGCAGGCGTGGACGCAGCAGTAGTCGAACTCGATGCCTTGACCGATGCGGTTGGGCCCGCCGCCCAGCACCATGACCTTCGGCCGCGCGCTGACCTCGGACTCGTCGGCGCCCGGCGCCAGGCTGTAGGTCGCGTACAGGTACGGGGTGTGGGCCGCGAACTCGGCCGCGCAGGTGTCGACGCGGCGGTACACCGGCGTCACGCCGAGCGCCGCGCGGCGCCGCCGGACCGCCATCGCGTCCACGGGCGGGCCCGCGGGCGGCGAGAGCAGCCGAGCCAGCCGCGCGTCGGAGAAGCCGAGCTGCTTGAGCGCCAGCATGCGCGCGCGGTCGATCGACTCGAGCCCGCCCGGCGTGAGCGTCGCGAGCTCGCGCTCGGCCGCGATCACGCGCGCGAGCTGCTCGACGAACCACGGGTCGTAGCCGGTGCGCGCCGCGACCTCCTCGATCGTCACGCCCGCCCGCAGCGCGTCCCCGGCGAGGAACAGGCGCCGCGGCGTCGGCTCGGCGAGGCCGTCGGGCGCGTCCTCCGAGCCGACGATCCGGGCCTTGAGCGCGGCGACCTGCCGCGGGTCCGCGCCGGCGAACGACTCGAGCCCGTCGATCCCCAGCTCGAGCCCGCGCAGCGCCTTCTGCAGCGCCTCCGGGAAGGTCGCGCCGATCGCCATGACCTCGCCCACGCTCTTCATCTGCGGCCCGAGCTGCGGGCTCACGCCCGAGAACTTCTCGAACGTCCAGCGCGGGATCTTGACGACCACGTAGTCGAGGCTGGGCTCGAAGGACGCCGGCGTCTCGCGGGTGATGTCGTTGCGCAGCTCGTCGAGCGTGTAGCCCACGGCGAGCAGCGCCGCGATCTTGGCGATCGGGAAGCCCGTCGCCTTGCTCGCCAGCGCCGACGAGCGGCTGACCCGCGGGTTCATCTCGATGATGACCGCCTCGCCCGTCGCCGGGTCGACCGCGAACTGCACGTTGGAGCCGCCGGTCTCGACGCCGACCTTGCGCAGCACGAGCTTCGCCATGTCGCGCAGGCGCTGCAGCTCGCGGTCCGTCAGCGTCATCGCCGGCGCGACCGTGATCGAGTCGCCCGTGTGCACGCCCATCGCGTCGAGGTTCTCGATCGAGCACACGACGACGAAGTTGTCGGCGCCGTCGCGCATCACCTCGAGCTCGAACTCCTTCCAGCCGAGCACCGAGCGCTCGATCAGCACCTGCGTCACCGGCGAGGCCCGCAGTCCACGATCGGCTCGCTCGCGCAGGTCCTCGCGCGAGACCGCGATCCCGCCGCCGCTGCCGCCGAGCGTGTACGACGGCCGGATCAGCACCGGGTAGCCGAGCGCGTCGCCGACCTCGAGCGCCTGCTCGACGGTCGTCACGGTCTCGCCGCGCAGCACCGGCAGGCCGACCTCCTCCATCGCCAGCTTGAAGCGCTCGCGATCCTCGGCCAGCTCGATCGCGGTCGGCGAGGCGCCGAGCAGCTGCACGCCGTGGCGCGCGAGCGCGCCGCAGCGGTCGAGCTCCATCGCCAGGTTCAGCGCCGTCTGCCCGCCGACCGTCGGCAGCACCGCGTCGGGTCGCTCGAGCTCCATGATGCGCTCGATCGCCTCCGGCAGCAGCGGCTCGACGTAGGTCGCGTCGGCCAGCTGCGGATCGGTCATGATCGTCGCCGGGTTCGAGTTCACCAGGATCACGCGGTAGCCCTCGCGCCGCAGCGCCTTGCAGGCCTGGGCCCCGGAGTAGTCGAACTCGCACGCCTGCCCGATGATGATCGGCCCCGAGCCGATCACGAGCACGCTCTTGATGTCGGTGCGCTTGGGCATGATCTAGCCTCGCTCCTGCGCGCCCGCGCCCTGCGGCGCGGCGAGCATCGCCTCGATGAACTCGTCGAACAGCGGCGCCGAGTCGTGGGGCCCCGGCGCCGCCTCCGGGTGGTACTGCACGCCGAAGGCCCGCAGCTGCGGCGCCGCGACGCCCTCAACGCAGCGGTCGTTGAGGTTGACGCGCGTGACCGCGGCGCCCGCGAGCGACTCGGCCGCGAGCGCGAAGCCGTGGTTGTGACTCGAGATCTCGACGCGGCCGCCCGCGGGCGGCCGCACCGGCTGGTTGATCCCGTGGTGGCCGAAGGTCAGCTTGTAGGTCGCGCCGCCGAGCGCGAGGCCGAGGATCTGGTGCCCGAGGCAGATGCCGAAGATCGGGCGCGCGCCGAGCAGCGCGCGCACGGTCGCGACCCCGTAGGTCACCTGTGCCGGGTCACCGGGCCCATTGGACAGCAGGATGCCGTCGGGCGCGCGCGCCAGGATCTCCTCCGGCGTGCTGGTCGCGGGCACCACCGTCACGCGGCAGCCGCGGTCCACGAGCATCCGCAGGATCGTGCGCTTGACCCCGAAGTCGATGACGACCACCCGGCGCCCCGCCGCGCTCGTCGGCGGCGCCGCGCTCGGGTCGAGCCACGCGGGCGCCGTCCCCTCGGTCCACTCGTACGGCGCCGCGCAGGTCACCTGCGGCACCAGGTCCTGACCCTCCATCAGCGGCGCCGCGCGTACGCGCGCGAGCGCGTCCGCGCGCTCGCCCGGCGCGATCACGCCGCGCATCGCCCCGCGGCTGCGGATGTGCCGGACGAGCGTGCGCGTGTCGACGCCCGCGAGCCCCGTGACGCCGTGCTCGCGCAGGAACGCGTCGAGCGAGCGACGCGCTCGCCAGCTGCTGACGCGCGGGCTCAGGTCGCGGACGACGAAGCCCGCGAGCCACGGCCGCGCGCTCTCGCAGTCCTCGTCGTTGATCCCGGTGTTGCCGACGTGCGGCGTCGTCATCACGACGATCTGCCCGCAGTACGAGGGGTCGGTGACGACCTCCTGGTAGCCCGTCATCCCGGTGTTGAACACGACCTCGCCGAGCCCCTCGCCCGCGCCGCCAAACAGCTCGCCCGGCCACGTGGAGCCGTCCTCGAGGATCAGCGCCGCCGGTCTTCGTTGCCCATGCATCGTGCGCGCCCAATGGCACACTCGCGCGCGCCAGGCAAGCCGCGCGACGCCTGAGCCCGCAGCCGCGCGAGCTCACACCGCGCAGGCTGTCCGAAGATACTGGAGCGCTTGATTTCGCCGAGGATCCGTCCTAACGACGTGAGCTCGGCGCTGGTTGATCTGCGCCGCGCGCCTCGTCAGCGCTTCGCGCGGAGGCTCGCGGGCCGTCGCCACGCGAGCGCGACGAGGCCTTCGCGAGACCTCCGCTAGACCCCCGCTAGACCCCCGCTAGACCCTCCGCTAGACCTTTGAGACCACGCGGCGCGCGATCACCTTGTCCGACGGCTGCTGCGTCGACGCGTTCTGCTCGATCGTGATGATCAGCTCGAACTTCGGGTGCGGCGTGGTCGCCAGGAGCTTGCCCGTGCGCCACTTCTCGCTGTAGCTCAGCGAGCCGGCGCGCGTGATCCCCTGGCCGGGCACGGAGAACCACACGACGTAGGCCGAGTACGTCGGGTCGATGCGCTTGAGCGGCGCCAGGTGCACCACCTTGATCCTCACCTGGCGTACGCCGGTCTTGTTGACGCTGACCGCGACCTTCGCGTCCGCCGCGTAGGTCGGCGCCCCGGCCGGGATCGTGTATCGGTTCGTGCAGCCTGCCGAGAGGCCGACGCACGACGTCAGCAGCAGCAGCGGCAGGGCGTATTCGCGGGCTCGGGCTACGAGGCTCATGGGATCGATCTCCTCCGGCGGTGCGCCGCTGGCGGTGCGCCGCGTGCAGCGAGTCGGTGTCTGTTCGACGCGCGCGTGACCGCCAACATGCAACCAACGGCGCGAACCATCCTACCCCGCCAGGGCGCGCGAATTTGCGGTCTAGCGCCGCGCGCGGCACTCCTCAGGCGACGCGCGGAGCTTTGGGGCCGCGCGCGAATTACCCCGCGTTTACGCGCGCACACGACACTGCATCGCCGCCGCGAACGAGCCCGCGTCCTTCATGCACTTCATGCGCTGGGCGTAGGGGCGCACGCCGAACTTCTTCGGCGGCTGCAGCCGCCGCAGGCAGCGGCGCGGGTCGAAGCGCGCGTCGGCGTCCTCGCGCGCGAGCGACAGGAGGTGCGCGCATACGTCCTCGGGCGGCGGCGCGCGCAGCTCCATGTGCCAGAGCACACCGGCCGCGCACGCGACGATCAACGAGAACGCGAGAGCGACGTTTACGAGCTTCATGGGCCGAGACGCGCGACACCGCGCGAGCGCGCGATGACGGTACAGAACCTCGAGATCGCTGTCGAGCGATCATGTGCAGACCCCGGAGCCCGCCGTGTACGACGAGGTGGGATCTCGCTGCGGGCCCGCGGCCGCGATCACGAGCGTGTCCCTTGGATCTGATCGCCTCTACGTGTCTTTTTGATCTGATCGAGCGGCTCGCTGTGGGCGCGGGGCCCCAGCCGCGACGCCGCGTCCCCGCGTCCCCGCGGCGCGCGGCGACGCGTCCGCGGAGCCGGATCCGCTCCGCCCGAGGCGCGAGCGGCCGCGAGGACGCGCGGCGACGGGCCGAGGCCGACGCGACGACTGAGCCCGCTCCACGGGCTCAGTCGTTGCCCGTGATCCCCTGGAGCTCTTTGACCGCGGCGGCCTTGCGCGCCTCGTAGTCCGCGTCGACCTCCGGCGCGGGCTCGGGCTGCGGCTCCGCCTTCGCCGGCTTGGCCGGCTGCGCGCCCGGCTGCTTCGTCTCAGCGCCCTTGTCACAGGCCGCGGGCCCGAGGCCCACCAGCGCACAACAGACGATCACCCAACCCATCCACCCGCGTGTCGACATCATCGACATGGTACCGCAGCTCGTCGCGCGCGCGGGCGCCTCGTCGCGCTCGAACCAGGCCCATGGACCATGTCGCAGGGACGCCCGCCGCGAGCTCGCGCGACCCTCGCGACCTCGCGCGACGCGGCGCCCGACCGCCGCTCGTGCGCGACCGGGCCGCGCACCTCCGCGCCGACCGGTCGCCGCGCGCCGAGGATCGCGCGGCCGAGCCCGTCGCCCCGCGTCAGGCCTCCGCGCGCGCCCGCCCCTGCGCCTCGACGAATTCGCGCGACCGAGCTCCGGCCGCGGCGACCCGCGGCGGGCGGGCGCGCGAGCTCGCGAGCCCCCGCGCAGCGGTAGCGCGAACGAGGCCGCCCGCGGTGCGAATCGCTCACGCCGGCTGCGAGCGCGCGCGACCGCGTATGCACATGCAGCGGCCGCAGCACGCCCCCCGCCGCGGGACGCAAACGCGGGGCCGCCGCAGGCCCGTGTTAGCATAGGCTTTCACCCGTGCGGCTCCCTGCCGAACTGATCGAGGCGTTCGCCGCGGAGACGGCGGAGCGCACCGTGAACGCGACCCAGATCCTCTGCGGCCTGGCGTTGTTCTTGTTCCCGGTGTTCGGGATCCTCGACTTCGTCCTGTACCCCGACAAGGGCTGGGAGCTGGTGCGCGTGCGCCTGCTCGTCGTCCCCGCGCTCGCGCTCGGCATGCTCGTCACGCTGCTGCTCAAGCGCAGCGGCCGCGCCGCGAAGGTCTCGCGCCTGCTCGCCAACTTCGTCGTCCTGATCCCCTGCGTCCTCTCGCTCGACGGGCTGATCATCATCGCCGGCGGCGGCAGCAGCCCCTACTACGCCGGCCTGTCCCTCGTGATCCTGGGCTTCGCGGTCTCGATGCCCTTCGGGCCCCTCGAGATGGGGCTGCACACGGGGTTTATCTGGCTGCAGTACCTGATCGTGATGATCGTGGTCGACCCGACGATCACGGACCTCTCGACCGACAAGTGGCGCGACTTCGTCAGCAACAACTACTTCCTCTCGGCGCTCGTGATGATGGGGCTGGTCTGGGCGATCATCGGCCACCGCCTGCGCGTGGACGAATTCGTCGGCCGCCACGCGCTCAAGCGCGAGAAGGAGCGCAACGAGGACCTGCTGCTCAACATCCTCCCGCAGGAGGTCGCCGAGGAGCTGAAGAGCCGCGGCCGCGTCGAGGCGCGAAACTACAAGCACTGCACGATCATGTTCACCGACTTCGTCGGCTTCACGCAGATCTCCAGCAAGGTCCCCGCGAAGGAGCTCGTGCGCTCGCTCGACCGCCTGTTCAACGGCTTCGACCAGATTATCGCGCGCCACGGGCTCGAGAAGCTCAAGACGATCGGCGACGCGTACATGTGCGCCGGCGGCATCCCGGTCGAAAACGACACGCACCTCGTCGACGCGGTCATGGCCGCGCTCGAGCTGATCGAGTTCCTCGACATGTACAACGACGAGCGCGAGGGCGTGGAGTGGCGCGTGCGCGTCGGCATCCACACGGGCCCCGTGACGGCGGGCGTTATCGGGCGCACCAAGTTCGCCTACGACGTCTGGGGCGACACGGTGAACACCGCCGCGCGCTTGGAATCGTCCGGCGAGGCGGGCCGCATCAACATGACGACGGAGGCCTTCCGCTCGATCGCACACTTGTTCGTGGGCAAGGATCGCGGGTATCTTCCGGTTAAGGGGAAGGGCCTGTTGGCCATGACGTTCGTCACCGGCATTCGCCCCGAGTACGCGCGGGACGAAAGCCGCCGGTTCCCCAACGAGCGCTTCCGAGAGGCCCTGCGCGTCCGGAAGACGCTGCCGCCGCCCGCGGCGGTCGGGCTGAAGACCGTAGAGCAGAGCCTGAGCGAGCAATGGTTCGGTAAGGAGACCGCCATGGAAGATGGATTCGCCCCGTTCAATCACCTTAGCGAGCAGGACAAGATCGAGCTGCGTCTCCACGCCGAGGAGCGGAAGTTCCGCTCCAACGACGTGCTGATCGAGCAGGGCCAGCAGATGGACTCGCTGATGCTGCTGCTCGAGGGCCACGCGCGCGTCCAGGTCGACATCAGCTCCGAGGATCGCGAGGCGCGTATCGACGTCAGCATCCTCGGCCCCAGCGACCTGATCGGCGAGATGTCGTTCGTGACCGACGCGGTCGCGAGCGCGCGGGTGATCGGCGTCGAGAACGGGCGCGTGCTCGAGATCCCCTACAACGCGCTCGACGAGCTCATGGCCCACGACCCGGGCTTCGGCGTCCGCCTGTTCCGCTCGCTCGCCAACCTCATGGCCAAGCGCCTGCGCGACACGACGTCGAAGCTCCCGCCGCTGATCGTCGAGGAGGTCGCGCAGGTGCAGCGCTTCCACTCGACGCTGACCGGCAAGCTCACCGACGACAACTACCCGCCCGCGCTCGTCGAGGCGATCGAGACCTTCAAGCAGGGCATGCTCGACCTCGACCGCACCTTCGCCAAGGAGGTCGGGCGCGTCCACCGGCACAAGCTCCCGGAGAGCGAGCTCGGCGCGTTCAAGGAGAAGGCGCAGGGGCGCGTCAACGAGCTCTGCGACCAGCTGATCGGCGCGCTGACCCACGCGGTGAAGACGGCGCCGAGCCAGACGCACGCCGACGGCTACGGCTCGTTCACGCTGCGCGAGACCTTCAGCTCGTTCATGAAGAGCCAGTTCTGCGACCGCTCGTTCTGCAAGCCGCGCGGCTACGCGGGCGACTACGCGACGATCGAGCTGGTGTATCAGAACAAGCCGAAGGGCGACGGCCGCCTCGGGCCGCTGATCGACCGCTGGCTGCTCGAGCGCCCGTCGTCGAAGGCCGTGCGCGCGCGCCGGGACTTCCTGCGCGACGCGCTGCTCGAGCGCTACGCCGAGTGGGGCACCGGGCGCGACGACATGTACCGCATCATGTCGCTGGGCTCCGGCTCCGCGCGCGAGCTGTTCGACTTCTTCCCGGTGATGAAGGACCCGCACTGCGTCCGCGTCACCTGCCTCGACATCGACATGGAGGCGCTCGCGTTCGGCAGCCACCTCGCGCGCGAGCACGGGCTCACCGACCAGTTCCTGTGGACCAAGGAGAGCGTCATGCACCTCGGGCAGGCCCGCGGCATGACCCACCCCGCGCCGCAGGACGTGATCTACAGCAGCGGGCTGTTCGACTACCTGCGCGACGAGGTCGCGATCCAGGTGCTCAACTGGTGCCGCACGGCGCTCGAGCCCGAGGGCCTCGTGGTCATCGGCAACTTCGCCGACGACTGCCCCGACCGCGCGCTCATGGACTACATCCTCGACTGGCGCATCATCTACCGGAGCCCGGAGGAGATGCACAGCCTGCTCAAGCGCTCGAACTTCCGCGACGACCACATCGAGCTGCGGTTCGAGCCCAACAAGGTCAACCAGTTCATCTTCGCCAGGAAGAAGGACTGACCGACCGCTCGCCGTCCGCGCCCCCCCGCGCGCGCGGGCGTCGACGCGGACAGGCGCCACCGCGCCGCGCTCGACGCGACGCGCCAACCGTGGAGGCCCCGTGTCGAATCAGGAGTCACAGACCTTCGTCGAGCACATCCAGCGCGCCGCCGCGCGCGACCCCGACCGCGTCATCTACACCGTGCTCGACGACGGCGAGCGCGCCGGCGAGACGCTGACCAACGGCGAGCTCGACCGCCGCGCGCGCGCGGTCGGGGCGACCATCGCGCCGCGCGTGCGGCCGGGCGACCGCGTCCTGATGATGTACCCCTCGGGGCTCGAGTTCGTCGTGGCGCTGTTCGGCTGCCTCGGCGCCGGCGCGGTCGCGGTCCCGGTCGCGCTCCCCGACCCGTCGCGCCTCAACCGGACGCTGCCGCGCCTCAAGGCGATCGTGGAGGACGCCGCGCCGCGCGTCGTGCTGACGACGACGCGCGTCCACAAGCAGTTCGCGCCGTTCCTCGACCAGTTCCCCGCGCTCGCGCGAATCCTGTGGCTCACGACCGACGACGTCGACCCGGCCGCCAGCGAGGGCTGGTCGCCGCGCCAGGTCGAGCCGGCCGCGCTCGCGTTCTTCCAGTACACCTCGGGCTCAACCGGCAAGCCCAAGGGCGTGATGCTCACGCATCGAAACCTGCTCCATAATACTGGTTGCATCGCGCGCGCGTTCGCGATCGACGCGCGCGACACCTCGGTCACCTGGCTGCCCAACTTCCACGACATGGGGCTCGCGTTCGGCGTGCTGATCCCGACCTACACGCAGGGGCCCGCGTTCCTGATGTCGCCGATCGAGTTCATGCGCAGGCCGGCGCGCTGGCTCGAGGCGATGCACGACCACAAGGCGACCGCCTGCGGCGCGCCGAACTTCGCCTACGACCTCTGCGTCCGCAAGACCACGCCCGCGCAGCGGGCCGCCTGGGACCTCTCGCGCCTCAAGCTCGTGTTTAACGGCTCCGAGCCGGTGCGCGCCGGGACCCTGCGGCGCTTCGCCGAGGCCTTCGCCGTCAGCGGCTACAGGCCCGCGGCCCACCACCCCTGCTACGGCCTCGCCGAGAACACGTGCATCGTCTCGGGCGGCAACGCCGAGATCGAGCCGCCGACGCTGCGGGTGCGCGGCGCCGCGCTCGAGCAGGGCGTCGTCGAGCTCGCGCCGGCGAGCGAGACCCAGGGCGTCACCGAGCTCGTCAGCTGCGGCCACACCGTGCTCGACACCGAGCTCCTGATCGTCGCGCCGACGGAGCGCGTCCGCCTCGGCGAGGACGTCATCGGCGAGCTCTGGGTCCGCAGCCCGAGCTCGGGCGCCGGCTTCTGGAGCCGCGAGCTGCTCTCGGAGCAGGTGTTCAAGGCGCAGCTCGCGGACGACGACGAGCGCGTCCCGTACCTGCGCACGGGCGACCTCGCGTTCATGCACGACGGCGAGCTCTACATCGCCGGGCGCCTCAAGGACCTGATCATCATCCGCGGGCGCAACATCTACCCCCAGGACATCGAGTCCGCGGCCGAGGAGGCACACTCCGCGCTGCGCCCGGGCTGCGGCGCGGCGTTCTCGATCGACGCGAGCGGCGAGGAGCAGCTCGTCGTCGTCCACGAGCTCGACACCCGGCAGCCGGTCGACCCCGACGAGGTGGTCTCGACGATCCGCCACGAGATCGCGGCGCGCTTCGGGGTCCACGTGTACTCGGTCGTGCTCGTGTACCCCCGCACGATCCCGAAGACCTCGAGCGGGAAGATCCAGCGCAGGGCGTGCCGCGAGGCGTACCTGCGCCGCAAGCTCGACATGCTCGCCAACAGCGTGCTCGAGTCGGCGCCAGGCGTCCGGTGGGCCGGTCCCGCGCCGACCCGCGAGGTCGTCCTGGCGCTGCCCTACGCCGAGCGCCTCGGCGTCATGACCGAGTACCTCCGGGCCCAGATCGCGCAGATGCTCAGCGTCGACGTCGGCGCGGTCGACGTCGGGAAGCCGCTCATCGACCTCGGGATGGACTCCGTCCTCGCGGCCGACCTCGAGTCGCTGTGCGCGGCCCAGCTCGACGCGCCCGTGAACCTCGATCAGGAGTACGAGTCCGTCAGCGCGCGCCGCCTGGCCAAGGCGGTGCTCAGCCTCTGGGATGAGCCCGGGCGCTGAGGCCAGCCGCCCGACCGAATCGGCCCGCGGGCCGTGAGCGCGGAGACGCCATTGACCCTCGACAACGACCGCCCGCTCCTCGAGCTTTGACCATGTCCCGCGAGCACAGCCGTCCCCCGCGAGCCGCCCGCGCGACGACGAGCTCCGCGTCCTTCCTCCACGTCGCGGCCCCCCTTCGCTGACAGCCTTCGCGAGCGACCTTCCCGGTCATCCTGCGCGATCATCCTACGTGATCACTCGCGGGGCCTCCTCCGCTCCGCTCCTCTCCTCCGCTCGTCCGCTCCTCTCCTCCGCTCCTCCGCTCCGCTCCTCTCCTTCGCTCCTCTCCTTCGCGCACGACCTTCGCGCATGACCTCCGCGCATGACCTCCGCGCACGACCTCCGCCCATGAACTCCGCTCGCGCCCCTCGCCCGCATCGCTCGAGCCCGGCCGGGCTCGCCGTCACAAGCCCTCGAGACCGACGACTTCGACCTTCGACTTCGGTCGCGCCCCGGCGCAGGATAGAAGAAGAACACGAGAAACGCAGAGCAGGGCCGCAGCGCGAGGCCGCGAGCCCCGAGGGCGCCAGACCCCTATCCGAACCGCGCTGACGACCCGCGATCCACTGGATCATTTGATTTGATTTGATTCGCCTCGCCTCGCCCTCACCTCGCCCTCACCTCGGCCGAGCTGGGCGCACACCCAACGACCCATCGAACCCCTCCGGCGCCACCGCCGACTCGCCTGACGCGGCGCCCGCTGGGTGCTGCAGGTTACACGACAAACTCACTCCGACCGCTCACGCTCCGCCCCTCCCCTGACAACCGCGTTCGCCCCTCGCCCGGCCACGCCCCCTCGCCTTCCCCCCTCGTCCCCACCCTCGACGCGAGACTCCACGAGGTTGCACAAGCCGCGGGGGAACTCTAAAAACGAAGAGCATTTTCATGCGGATGCAGGAGAAGACGGCGCGGGCCTACGGCACCGAGGTCCACTACCTAGAGGGTGGTGAGGGCCCGCCGTTGCTCCTGATCCACGGGATCGCGGAGTGCAAGGAGAGCTGGGCCGCGAACCTCGAGTTCCTGGCGCAGCACTTCCACATCTACGTGCCGGACGTCATCGGCTGGGGCGCGACCGAGCCGTCGCCGGAGCACGACTACACGGTGCCGAGCCTGGGGCGCTTCACGATCGCGTTCATGGACGCCGTCGGCCTCGAGCGCACCCACGTCATCGGCTGGTCGCTCGGCGGCGCGAACACGCTCTGGGCCATGCTCGACGCGCCCGACCGCTTCGACCGCGCGCTGCTGATCGCGCCCGCGGGGCTCGGGCGCGAGGTCCACTGGGCGTTCCGCGTCATGCAGATGCCGCTCGTGGGCGAGCTGATGCTGTGGCCCAAGTACATGCTCGCCTGGTACCGCTACAAGGTCCTGTTCACGTACCGCAAAGAGACGATCACCAGCGACTACATCCGCAACATCGTGCAGGCGACGAGCACCCCGTGGCACGCCGACAGCCTGCTCAAGCTGCTGCGCCGGCACAAGCCGCTGTGGACCGGGCAGTCGAGCATCGACATCAGCGACCGCCTCGCCGAGTTCGAGATGCCGATCCACATCGTCTGGGGTCGACAGGATCGCATCGTCCCGGTGGTCCACGGCGTCGCCGCCGAGAAGCTGCTCAAGAACGGCCAGCTGACGATCTTCGAGCGCTGCGGGCACCTGCCGATGATCGAGTGCCGCCCGCAGTTCCACGAGCTCGTGCTGCAGTTCTTCAAGTCCGAGGCGACGCACGCCCACGAGAGCATGTCGAGCGCCAAGGGCGTGTAGACGCGCGCGCCCGACGGCGCCGGCGAGGCCGTGCTAGAGAGGCCTCCATGCTCAAGGTCTCCATCGTGATCGACGTCTCCGACCTCGGGACGGCCGTCGCCTTCTACCAGGGCGCGCTGGGCTGCGCGCTCGAGCGGGAGCAGCCCACGCACGTCACGCTGCGCGCGGCGGGCGTGACGATTCACCTGTCCGAGAAGCCACCTGGCTCAAAGGCCGCGTCGACCTGCGACGCGACGCGGAGCTACGCGCGCCACTGGACGCCGGTCCACCTCGACTTCGACGTGGACGATCTCGACGCCCGCGTCGCGCTCGTCGAGCAGCGCGGCGGCGCGGTCGAGGACACGCGGCGCGGCGACTGGGGCGCGGCCGCGTTCTGCGTCGACCCGTTCGGCAACGGCTTCTGCCTCCTGGAGCTGCGCTGATCGGCGTCGATGGCTCGCGCGGCCGCCGAGCCATCGACGCCGCGCGCCGCCGAGCCATCGACGCCGCGCGCGCCCGGCCGGCTCACTTCGCGTGCTCGGCCGCCGAGCCATCGACGCCGCGCGCGCCCGGCCGGCTCACTTCGCGTGCTCGGGCGAGCGGATCAGGATCGTGAACTTGCGCAGCGTCGCCGCGCCGCCCTCCTGCTCCGCGAGCTTGGTCCCGAGGTTGCGGACCTCGACGTGCACCGCCCCGTCGTCGCCGCGCTTGGCCGACGCGCCCTCGCTCGTCGTGAGGTTGACGTAGCCGTCGCGCTCGGCCTCGGTCTGCTCGCTGCAGGCCTCGCCGATCGCCGCGTCGGCGAGCCGGTCGTGGAGCGCGAGGCAGCCGGACCAGCCGGCGGTCGCCTTGCCCTTGGTCTCGTCGATCAGCGCGGTCCCGTGCATCCCCTGGGCGCGGACGTCGATCGCGCCCTCGGGCATGTTCTTGCACTGCAGGTCGAAGCCGGCGTCCTTGTTGAGCTTGACGCCGCCGTCGGGCCCGCGCGCCGCCCCGGTCGCGTCCGCCCAGGCCTCGACGCGCTGCTCGCAGCTCACGCAGCGACACTCGCCGTCGACGCGGCGCGCCCGGGTGCACGGCGCGGCCGCGTCACAGACGTCAGGCGCCGCGAGCTCGCGGGCCTTGTAGGCGAGCACCAGCCCGGCGCCCGACCCCGAGAGCGCGCCCGACCCCGAGAGCTCGACGCCGAGCACCTCGCCGACCTTGTCGTGCTCGAGCGAGCCGGAGGTGAGCACGGTGAAGCGCACGTCGGCGCGCACGGCCTCGACCACGACCACGACCGGCTTGCCCGCGTTCTGCAGGTTCACGACCCGGCTCGCGCAGCCCTTGTCGGCCGGCGCGGCGGGCGAGTCGCCCGCGAGCGACAGCGTCTCGGCGGAGGTCTGGGAGATGTCGAGCTCGACGCCCTGCAGCGACTCGCCGGCGCCGCTCGCCTCGCGCAGGCGCGACAGCAGCGTCGAGCCGAACTTCAGCGGCTTCCCGGTCAGCTCCGGCGCCGCGCCCTCGCCGGTCTCGCCGGCGTACTCCTCCGGCGTGCACACGACGCTCTCGTCGAGCGCGTTGAGCACGGCGCCCGGCGCCAGCGCGTCGCCGAAGGCCTGCGGCACGGAGTAGCCGTCCTTCATCAGGCCCGGCTCGACCGCGGTGCGCAGCGTCTTGGGCTGGTTGGAGTCACCGCCGCGCTTGCAGCCGCTCACCGCGAGGCTCAGCGGGGCGCACAGCAGCCCGCAGAGCAGCGCGCCGAGGAGACGCTTGGAGGACGCGACCGCGATGATTCGTTGTGCTTGCACCCGCGGATTAGATCACGGGATCGGCTCGATCCACAATACAGCCGCGACGCTCGAGAACGCGCGCGCACGCACACGGCACGCGACGCGACGCGCTCACGCCTCCGCGCGCACATACGGCGCGACGTAGCGGCGCAGCATGACGCGCAGCTCGAGCATCATCTGCTGCGCGATCTCTGGGGCCTCGCGCGACGAGGCCACCAGCGTGAGCGCGGTCGTCTGCACGAGCATCAGCGCGACGACGTGGCGCTTCGCCTGCGGCAGCGCCGGCGCCCACTGCCCGAGCAGCCCCTCGATCACCGCGACGAAGGTGCGGATCATCGCCTCGTCGGCGTCGGCGTAGTCCTCGTAGAGCTGGACGTTGGTGATCACCGCGGTGAACGAGGGCTCGCGCGCGTGGAGGCGCGCGAACGCGTCCACCGCGTCGTCGATCATCCGCGACCACTGCGGCTCGTCGCCCTCACCCTGCGCCCCCGGGGACGAGAACAACTCGGTGAAGACCTCGGCGCTGCGCTCGATACAGCGCTCGGCGACGGCCCGGAACACGGCGCGCTTGTTGGGGAAGAACTGGTAGACGGAGCCGATCGAGGTCTTCGCGACGGCCGCGATCCCCTCCATCGTCGTGGCTTCGAAACCGTGCTCGGCAAACATGAGGGAGGCGACGTCTATGATCTTCTCGTACCGGCGCCGACTCCGCGCCTGCACTGGCTTCCGCCGTGTAACGGGCGCCTTCTTGGGTTTGGAGCGAGTCACTTGACAAATTTGAGGATCGACTCACATATTGTCAAACATGAGTCACACCTCACATTTGCGACTCGACGCGACCCGCTCGCGGCCGCGACTCCCCCCCGGCCCGCGCGGGCTCCCACTGCTCGGGCAGCTGCACGAGCTCTCCGCCGATCACCTCGAGCGCTTCAGCGCCCACGTGCGCGAGCACGGCGACACCGTGCTGCTGCGGTTCGGGCCGATCCGCTTCGTGCTGATCAACCGCCCCGACGACATCCGCCACGTGCTCGTCAAGAACCACAAGAACTACAGCAAGAGCCGCACCTACGAGCCGCTCTCGCTCGTGCTCGGCGACGGGCTCGTGACCAGCGAGGGCGAGCTCTGGCGACGCCAGCGCAAGCTCATGCAGCCGGCGTTTCACCGCCAGCGCCTCGTCGAGTTCGCCGACGCGATGGTGCGCTGCGGGCTCGAGCACGTGGACGCCTGGGACGCGGCCGCGCGCGACGACGGCGGGGGCGCGCCGCCGGTCGTCGACATCCACGACGAGATGATGCGCCTGACCTTCCGCGTCGTCGGCAAGACGCTCTTCAGCGTCGACCTGGCCGGAGAGTCACGTGAATTCGGCGACGCGCTCACCGTCGCGACCCACTACGTCAGCCGCCGCACCGAGACCGTGCTGCCGGTCCCGACCTGGCTGCCGACGCCCGCGAACCTGCGCTTCGGCCGGGCTCGCCGCGCGCTCGACGGCCTCGTGATGCGCATGATCGCCGAGCGCCGCGCCGCGCCCGAGGGCCACACGGACCTCATGGACATGCTGATGCGCGCGACCGACGAGACGGGCACCGAGCGCATGGACGACCGGCAGCTGCGCGACGAGGTGATGACGCTGGTCGCGGCCGGGCACGAGACCACCTCGAACGCGCTGACGTGGACGCTGATGCTGCTCGGGCGCCACCCGGAGGTCGAGCGCAAGGTCCACGCCGAGCTGACGCGGGCGCTCGACGGGCGCGCGCCCAGCTTCGCCGACCTCGAGTCGCTGCCCTACACGACGCAGGTGCTGCAGGAGTCGATGCGCCTGTACCCGCCGGTGTGGATGGTCGAGCGCTGCGCGCTCGGGGACGATCAGCTCGGCGAGTACGACATCCCGAAGGGCACGATCGTCGGCGTCTGCGCGTGGACGCTGCACCGCCTCCCGACGCTGTGGGACAACCCGGAGGCCTTCGACCCGGAGCGCTTCGCGCCCGCGCGCGCGGCCGCGCGCCACCGCTACGCGTACGTGCCCTTCGCGGCGGGCCCCCGGACCTGCATCGGCAACGCGTTCGCCATGATGGAGGCGACGCTGCTGCTCGCGGTCCTCCTGCAGCGCTACCGCCTGGAGCTCGTCCCGGGCCAGACGATCACGCCCGACCCCGGGATCACGCTGCGGCCCAGGGGCGCGGTGCGCATGCGGCTGCTCCGTCGCGCGGGCTGAGCCCGATCGGTCGGCCGCCGGGAACCTACGCCGGCGCGCGCCGTGCTACGGGCGAGGACGACGACCGCGCGTCCTGACCCGAGAACCAGGAGCGACCGTGACCGACCATGCCCTCCCGAAGCCCCGCACACACACCGCCTCAGCTCGCCGCGCGACGCTGGCCCTCGCAGGGCTGCTCGCGCTGCTGCCCGGCTGCTCGCTCGAGTGGCGCGCGTCGCTGACCGGCGACCGCGGCGAGCGCTGCGAGGACGGGGACGAGCCCGGCCCGACGGCGGCGACGATACTGGACGCGATCGATCCGGAGGCGGGCGCCGCCGCGGGCGAGGCGAGCGCGTCAGCGCCGGCCCCGACGCCGAAGATGACGATCGAGGAGGTCGAGGAGGTCGAGGAGGCCGAGGCGAACGCTGCGGACGCGAAGCTCGAGGAGGAGCCGTCGCGCCTCCCCTTCGCCGAGAAGGATCGGATCCGCCGGGTCGTCCGCGCCCACATCGACGAGGTCCGCGCCTGCTACAACGACGGCCTCGGGCGCGACCCGGAGCTCGCCGGGCGCGTGGTGGTGCAGTTCACGATCACGGGCGAGGGCGCGGTCTCCAGGAGCGCCGTGGGCGAGCGCGCGCTCGCGGACGAGGCCGTCGCCGATTGCATCGCCGCGGCGATCGGGAGCTGGACGTTCCCCGACTGGGCGACCCCCGGCGACGTCGTCGTCAACTACCCCTTCGTGCTCGAGCCGGGCTGAGCCGCGAGCCGCCCGCGCGTCGCGACGATCAGCGCGTCGAGGCTCTCGGCGCGCGCGATCCCGTAGCGCGCCGCGACGACGTCGACGTTGCCCTTGCGCCAGTAGCCCTCGGGGCAGCAGACGATCAGCCGCCCGCCGCGCGCGAACAGCCCCAGCTCGAGCAGCGTGATCGGGGCGCGCGTGTTCGGGTCGAAGTACATCGCGATCACGCTCGCGCGCTCCTGGGCCTCGAGCTCCCACTCGACCTGCTCGCGGAACTGCGGGTTGTCGATCCGCTGCGCCCACGAGCTGTCCCACGCGTCACGTCGCGGGTTGAGCACGAGGACGTCGAGCTCGCCGAGCGCCGCGGTCACCTCGTCCTGCCACGGCGCGGCCGCGCCCATCTCGATGGAGCCGGCGAGGAACACCGAGGGGCGATCGAAGCGCAGCGGCGCGGGCGGCTTGAGGACCGTCGCGCTCACTTGGCGTCTGCGGTGAAGCCGATCGTGTAGCCGCAGGGCAGCGTCGTGTTCGGGTAGAACAGCTTGATCCCCTGCACGAACAGCGGGTTGCTGCAGTCCGCGCCCTCGCAGCTCGCGCTGAAGGTCTGCGTGCCCGAGGCCTCGGTCTCCGAGGAGAAGGTGCCGTCGACGCGCACGTTGACGTTGATCGTCGCGTCGAAGTTGTCGATCGGGATCCCGTCGGCGACGCGATCGGGGCACTCGAAGTCGCCGCCGCCGAGCAGCGTGCACGAGAACGAGTCCGCGCTGCCGGGCGTGATGCGGAAGCTGTCGCCGTTGAGCTCGCCGATCGTGAATTCGCCGTAGGGATCGGTGGGCGTGTCGGCGCCGAGGTTGCAGGTGTCGTCGGTGATCGCGCCGGCCTCGTGGATCCACGCGCCCTCGCGCGGCGTGATGTCTCCGCAGCCCGTCGCCAGCAGCAACGCCGCGCCGCAGCAGAATGACCTCGCCCGCGCGCCGGGGAATTGAACGACCTGATTCTTTGAGCTCATCGCGCCCTCCGCTGCCCGCGATTGTACAGGGCCGAGCTCGGCGCCGCGGCGAATGTCCACGCGTCGCCGGTCGAGCATGTGATCTCGGGCCAGACGGCGGAACGCGGTTGCGCGTCACGAGCCTCGCCGACGAGGCCGCGAGCCCTCACCGCGCGCCGCTGTCGAGCTCCCCGAGGTGCGCGATCTCGAGCCCGCCGATCAGCCGCCAGCGAACGCCGTCGTGGCGCAGGCGGTAGTAGCCGCCGAGCGCGACGGGGAGGCGCGCGGCGTCCTCGTGCTCCAGGCCGGTGAGCGTCGCGATCACGATCTTGATCACGCCCTTGTGCAGGGCGGCGAGCGTCTGCCCGCCCGAGGGGAAGACCGCGTCCGAGCTCGCCGCGCGCACCCGCTGCAGGAAGCCGCGACGCGACTCGCCGCCCGGGAAGCGGAACTCGAGCCCGTCCTGGCCCCAGCGCGCGTAGCTCTCGGGGTCGCGCGCGCGCGCCTCGTCGAAGGTCCAGCCCTCCCACGCGCCGAAGTCGATCTCGCGGAACGCCTCGACCACGCGCAGCGCCGGCGTCGGCTCGCGCCCCGCCGCGAGCAGCTCGCCCGAGCGCCGCGAGCGAGACAGCGGCGAGACGACGATCGCGTCGAAGGGCTCGGGGCGCAGCGCGGCCGCGGCCCGCTCGACTTGGCGCGCGCCGAGCTCGCTCAGCGCGACGTCGGTCGCGCCGTAGAGCCGCACCGAGGACTCGCCCACGGTCTCGCCGTGGCGCACCAGGATCAGCTCTCCGCGCTCGCGCACGGGCGGGAGCCTACACCAGCGCGCGTCGGCGCGCCGCCGCTCACACCGGGGACATGTTCGCCGGCAGCCGGATCGTGAAGCTCGAGCCCAGGCCGACGCGGCTGTCGACGATGACCTGCCCGCCCATCATCTCGCTGAAGTAGCGGCTGATCGCGAGGCCGAGGTTGGCGGCGCCCTCGGGCTCGCCGGCGGCCGCGCTCGCGTCGGCGTCGCTCGAGAAGGTCGCGAAGGTCTTCATGATCTGCGACTCGGTCATGCCGAGCCCGTTGTCCTTGATCATGAACACGAAGCGCGCGCGCCCGCGGAACATGTCGCGGTAGACCGAGACGCTGATCTCGCCCTCGCGGGTGAGGCGCGACGACGCCATGAGCACGTTGAAGAGCACCTGCCGGACCTTGCCGAGGTCGGCGCGCATGCTCCCGAGCTCGTCGTCGACCTGGACGTCGAGCTTGTTGCCGCGCTGCTCGATCAGCGGCTCGACCGCGGCCGCGACCTCCTGCACGAGGCTCGCGACCGGGAAGGTCTCGAGCGTGAGGTTGACGCGCCCGCCCTCGATCTTCGACATGTCGATGATGTCGCGGATCGTCGACATCAGGTACTGACCCGACATGCAGATGCGCCCGAGGTCGGGGATGATGTCCTCGTAGCCCTCGTCGGCGGCCTGCTCCTGCAGCATCTCGCCGTAGCCGATGATCGCGTTGAGCGTGTTGCGCAGCTCGTGGCTCATGTTGACGAGGAACGCGCTCTTGGCCCGGCTCGCGGCGTCGGCCGCGTTCTTCGCCTGGCGCAGCTCGGCCTTGGCGCGCGCGAGGATCTCGATCTCCTCGCGCAGCTTCGCGTTGCTCTTGAGCAGCTCGCTGACGCGCTTGTTCTCGAACTCGGAGCGCTGCGCCTCGGCCGAGGCCGCGACCTGCTCGGCGTGGCTCCGCGCCGCGCCCTGCTCGGCCGCCGCGCGCTCGGCCTTTCGCAGGCGCCGCTCGAGCGCCTGACGCTCGAGCACGAGCGCGAGCTGCTGCGCGACCGCCGCGACGTAGCGCGCGTCGTCGGCGGAGAAGCCCGCCGCCGCGCGCGAGGCGAACACGAGCGCGGCCAGCGGCGCGCCGCCGCGCCCGAGCAGCGGCGCCGCGATCACGCCGGTCACGGCGTCGTCGCGCAGCTCGGTGTCGACGAGCGTGAGCGCGTCGGCGTCGACGCGCGTCCGCGGGTGCTCGAACAGACAGATCTTGCGCTCGCGCAGCACGAGCCCCGCGATGCCGTCGCTGAGCGGGATGCCGGCGCGCTCGACCACGTCGGCGTCGTCGTCGGCCTCGTGCAGCGTCGAGAGCGAGTAGCTCGCGCTCCCAGCGGGCGCGCCGGTCGACCCGTCCGAAGAGACAGGCTCTTCCGGCAGCGCGAGCGTGCACCGATCGAACTCGAGCACCCACTTGACCCGCGTGACGCCGCGCTCGACGAGCCCGCGCGCGTCGCCGGGGTCGTCGGCCTCGAGCGCGCGCGTCAGCTCGACCGCGAGCTCGGCGAGGACCGCGTGCCGTGCGACCCGCAGCGGCTGCTGGCCATACTCACTCGACATCGCCTTCACCCCCCCTGGCATGCTGCTCCGCCGCGCCTGCGGCCGGTCCGGGCAGCCCCTCGAGCAGGCCGCCGGCGAGAATGTTGAGATAGTGGCCCGCCGCCGCGACGACGACCAGCTCGACGCGCTCGCGCGCCGTGAAGCCGCGCGCCCCGGCGAGCCGCCGCGTGGCCTCGGTCGCGCCGGCCGAGACGGCCGCCAGCGCCGCGCGGGTGCTCGCGGGCAGCGCCTCGTGCTCCTCGAGCAGCGCCTCGATCAGCCCTGGGTCCAGCGCGTGCCCGAGCTCCGCGCACACGAGCTCGAGGATCGCCCGCCGCCGCGCGTCCGGCCGGTCGCGGTTGATCCAGCCGATGATCAGGGCGCGCGTGAGCGCCGGCAGCTCACAGCTGCGGGCCAGCGCGTCGAGCAGCCCGCGTGCGCTCGCGGACGCCAGCTCGCTCCACGCCAGCGCCTCCGCGAGGGGCGGCGCGGGCAGGGCCCCCTGCCGCGTCGCGGCCCCATGACGAGGGGCCGCGCGACCCGTCCTGCCAGTAGAGGCCGAGGAGCGCACGGCCGACAGCATACCCCATGGCCCCTGCGCGCGCGCTCGACGAATCCGCGAGCGTCGAAGGTGCGACGTCCGAATTCGCCCGCGCGTCGAGCTCGCGCGCGCGCTTGAAATCGCCCGCGCGTCACCAGCTCGCGCGCAGGTCCTCGCGCTGCGCGGGCGTGCCGATGAAGCGCTCGATCTCGACGACGCGATCGATCTCCTCCTCGAGCTGGATCAGCCGCGCGGGCGCGCTCGTGTCCCCGAAGTAGTGGCGCACCTGCTTGTAGCCGCTGCCGAGGCGCACGACCGTGATGATCGAGGGCATGTCGGTGTAGTCCCTGCGAACGTAGCGATCGGCGAGCTCGGCGACGCGCGCCCGCGCCGTGATCTCGCGCAGCGCGGCGAGCTGCGCCGGCGTGACGCGATCGACGTGCAGCCCGGAGCGCAGGACGAAGTGCTCCCCTTCGAACTCGAGCACGCCGTCCTCGTAGACCGCGACGCGATACACCGGGCACCAGCCGTAGCAGGACGTGCGCTCGAGGCTGACCAGCAGCGGAGCGCTCGTCGCCTGCCCGGTCAGCGTGACGGCGGACGGCCCGACGTCCGCGCTCGCGCACGCCAGCGCGCAGACGCCCAGCGCCTGCGCGACGAGCAGCGCGAGCCCCAGCGCGCGCGCGCGGTCATAGGCGGGCACCACGCGCGCACTATACCCGGCGCGCGCGCGAATTCCATGCTACGTGTCGCGCGCGATGGAGCCCGCGCACGTCCTCGCGTTCGCAGCCGCGACGGCCCGCGAGGCCGGCGCGCTGCTGCTCGACTACTTCGGCCGCGAGCTCGAGATCACGACCAAGTCGAGCGCGATCGATCTCGTGACCTCGGCCGACCGCGCCGCCGAGGCGCTGATCATCGAGCGCGTGCGCGCGCGCTTCCCTGACCACGGCGTGCTCGCCGAGGAGTCCGGGCAGGCGGTGACCGGCGCGGACCAGCGCGCGCCGCAGTGGATCATCGACCCGCTCGACGGGACCACCAACTTCGCCCACAAGCTCCCGCACTTCTGCGTCTCGATCGCGCTCGAGGACCAGGACGGCGCGCTCGTCGGCGTCGTCCACGACCCCGCGCGCGGCGAGACCTTCACCGCGACGCGGGGCGGCGGCGCCTGGCTCGAGTCGGCGATCACCGGCGCGCGCCAGCGGCTGCGCGTCTCTGACTGCGCGAGCCTCGGCGCGGCCGTGCTCGCGACGGGCTTCTCCTACGCGCGCGCGCGCCCCCCCTCGGACCCCGCGTGGGTCGACAACCTCGCGGAGTTCGTCGCCGTCACGCCGCGGCTGCGGGGCGTTCGACGGGCGGGCAGCGCCGCGCTCGACCTCGCGTACGTCGCCGCAGGGCGCCTCGACGGCTTCTGGGAGTTCCACCTGCAGCCCTGGGACACGGCCGCGGGCGGCCTGCTCGTGCGCGAGGCGGGGGGCGAGCTCGAGACGCTGACGCGTCGATCGCCGCCGTGGAGCTCGCGGCGGCCCGACCTCGCGTGCGCGGGCCCGAACCTGCTGCCGGCGCTGGTGCAGGCGCTGCGCGCGGCTCGCCCCTGACGCGCGGCCCGGCGCGTCGGCGCCGACGCGCGCGCCGAGAATTTTTCTCGCCGGCGCCGTGATCCGCGGCCCGCCGTCGCGACGCTACCGTGTCGACGCGCGCGTCCCAATAACATGTCCACAAAGACATGTGTTTTAAAGCGGCGGAGACCTCGATGATGACGTCAGACCACGGCGCGGCGACGCTGCTCCCGGAGCCCCTCGAGGTCATCTCCGAGGTCGCCGCGCGCGCGGCCGAGGCCGTGCAGGCGCTCTCGCGCGCCCGCGCGCCCGCGCCCGCGCCCGCGCCCGCGAGCGAGATCTCCCAGGGTCACCGTCAAGGCGACCCGTCGCCGCGCTGAGCGTCGTCGCGGCGACGTGCGGCGCGTGCGGGCAGCGCGTGCGGGCAGCGCGTGCGGGCAGCGGAGACGCCGAGGACGACGCGCGCGCTCAGAGCAGCTCGACGCTGTACGAGATCGTCATCGCGGGGCCGTCGTACTCGGGGAACTTGTGCTCGTAGATCGCCTTCCGGGCGCACTGCACCGTCGAGAAGATGTTCATCTCGGCCGGCGCCTCGACCTGCACGGACTCGACCTGCCCGGAGCCCACGAGGCGGAACGCGAACGCGATCGTGCCGCTGGGGAACACCCCGTTGTTGTAGCAAGCGGTGCGGGAGAAGCACTCGTTGAGCGAGTACTCGATCTCCCGCATGTGGCGGTTGACGGTGTCCTCGGCGAGCTGCTCCTCGCCGGCGTTCATGTCGAGCTTGCGCGGCGCGCTGGGGTCGTACTGCGGGACGTGAGAGTCGTCGACGGGCACGAACTCGGGCAGGCTCGCGATGTCCTCCTTGCACTGCCCCCAGTCGGTGATCGGCGGGCGGAGGTCGCCGCCGTCGTCGACCGAGCTGTCCGACTCGTCATAGTCCGAGGTGCACGCGGAGAGGTAGTCCACGACGCAGTACCCCTCATCCGAGCACTTGGTCCCGTCCCCGCAGAGCCCGCCGCACTCGCCGGGGTTCTTCGTCGCGCCGCCCCGGCATCCTGTCGTGAGCGACAGGCCGATGATCCCCATCACCGCCACCGCAAAGTTAATCGCCCGCATGGACCAGCAGGGTACCAGCATGGCGACGAGCGACGCCACGGGACGAAGCGCCGCGCGGGGCAAAAGCGTGGGATGGTGTGGGCGGACGAGACCGCACCTGGCCGCAAGTTCCCGCGAGCGTGACGCACGGGTCCGCGCGGCGCGAGCCTCGAGCGGTCGCGGGCGCGCGGGCGGCCGCGCGCCGCGGACGATTCCGCGCGCGCCCGGGTGAATCCGCGGACGAGCGCGACGCGCGGGGCCGCAGCGCCGATGTCTGACACGACGCGACAGATCCCGCGCAGGTAAGACCTAGCCCAAAGCGCAGATCTCACGACCGCGAAGGCCGCGCGGCGCCGCTCACAAGAGGCGCGTGCGCAGGCTGGTCGAGAGCTCGGCGATCGCCGCCCGCAGGCCGCGCGCGCGCGGGTCGTCCCGCGGGATGCAGAGGTCGACGATCAGCACGCCGACGGACTCCATGGTCGCGAGGTGCTGACCGGCGACGTTGATCCCTGACCCAGAGACCACGTTGTTGATGGCCGAGAGCACGCCCGGGACGTTGCGGTGAATGTTGCTGATCCGGCAGCCGCCGTCCCAGTCGGGCGCGTCCACCTGCGGCAGGTTCTTGGCGCCGACCGTCACGCCCGCGCGCAGGTAGCCGGCCAGCGCGATCGAGACCTCGCGGCCGATGTTGGCCTGCGCCTCCTCGGTGCTGCCGCCGATGTGCGGCGTGAGGATGGCGCGCTCGCAGCCCCGCAGCACGCTCTCGAAGGACTGCCCCTCGCCCTTCGGCTCCTTCGGGTAGACGTCGATCGCGGCGCCCGAGAGGCGGCCCTCGTCGAGCGCGGCCCGCAGCGCGTCGACGTCGACGACGAGCCCGCGCGACGCGTTGAGCAGGGAGGCGCCGCGGCGCATCTTCGCGAGCTCGGCCGCGCCCATCATGCCGCGCGTCAGCGAGGTGTCGGGCACGTGCAGCGACACGAAGTCGCTGGCCGCGAGCAGCTCGTCGAGCGAGCCGCAGGCGCGCGCGTTGCCCAGCGGCAGCTTGTTGACGATATCGTAGAAGATCACGTGCATGCCGAGCGCCTCGGCGAGCACGCTGAGCTGCGAGCCGATGTGCCCGTAGCCGACGATCCCGAGCGTCTTGCCGCGGACCTCGTGGCTGCCCTTGGCGCTCTTGCGCCACTCGCCGCGGTGACACGCGGCGCTGCGCATGAACACGTGCCGCGCGAGCATGATGATCTCGCCGATCATCAGCTCGGCGACCGAGCGCGTGTTGCTGAACGGCGCGTTGAACACGACCACGCCGCGGTCGCGCGCCCCGCTGAGCGAGATCTGATCGGTGCCGATGCAGAACGCCCCGATCGCGTGCAGCCGCGGGACCGCGTCGAGCACGCGCTCGGTCACGTGGGTCTTGCTGCGGATCCCGACCATGAGCGGCGCGTCGCCGGGGATGCTCGCGAGCGCGTTGATCAGCGCCTCCTCATTGAGCCCGGTCGCGCGGGCGTGAACCTCGACGCCGGCGTCCTCGAACGCGGCGTAGGCGGAGCGGTGAATGTTCTCGAGCAGCAGGACGTGGGCGCTGGGGCTGGACACGGCGCGCACTATGCCGCAGGCCCCCCGGCGGCGCCACGCGGCCGACCGCCGCGGGGGCGGCGCGAAGGGGCGGCAAGCGAGGCCACGACGCGCTCCCCGGCGAGGCCGCGGGTACACTCCAGCCGGTGGGCGAGGACGCGAGCGAGGACGCGGGCGAGGACGCGGGCGAGGACGCGAGCGAGGACGCGAGCGAGGACACGCGCGGCGACGCGAGCGACGACGACGCGCGCGGCGTCGCGACGCGCCCCGGCCCGCGGACCGCCGCGTCGAGAGCGTGGGAGCTCGCGGCCGCGCTCGGCGGGCTCGTCGGGCTCGCGCTCGTCGGCTTCGCCCACGCCGCGCCCGCGCGCTGGCTCGGCGCCGCCGCGGCGCTCTACGTCGCCACGCTGCCCGAGACGCGCGCGCGCGCTCGCCAGCTCGCGCGCCGCGTGATCGCGGGCACGCCCCGGCGCGCGCGCGTGCTCTGGCCGCTCGCGCCGCTCGGGATGCTCGTGCTGCTGCTGCTCGGCGAGCTCGCGCTCGGGCTCCCGCCGGCCTCCCGCGACCACGGCGTGCACTACCTCCAGGTCGAGATCCTCGCCCGCGACCTGATCCCCGCCGGGCGCCTGGGCGGCTGGACCGATCGCCTCGGGGACGGCCACGCGCTCGGCGACACCTACCCGCTGCTCGGGCACGTCTGGATGGCCGCGCTCCACGTCATCAGCTTCGGCGCGATCGCGCTGCGCCGCAGCTACGCCTGGGGGCAGCTGGCGATGTGGCTGCTCGCGGCCGCGTCGGTCGGGCTGCTCGCCGGCGTGATCACGCGGGAGCTCGCGGGCCCGGGCGACGCGCGCGCGCCGGACGAGCGCGCCCGGCCGCCCGCGCGCGACATGGCCATATGGTCCGGTTGTATCGCGGCCGCGCTGTGGCTGCTCGACGCCGGCTCGAGCCGCGAGGGCGGCTGGCACTACCTGATGTTCCACGGCGTCTGGCCGCAGCTGCTCTCGACCGCGCTGTGGACCGCGTCGCTGCCGCTCGGGTGGTGGGCCGCGCGCCGCCCGAGCCCGCGCCGCGTCGCGCTCACGGCCCTGACGATCGGCGGCGCCCTGCTCGCGCACCCCTTCGGGCTGCTGACCGTCGTCACGAGCGGGGCGCTCGGCGCCCTGACGCTCGCGCTGACCGCCCGCGCGCGCCCGCGCGGCGCGCTGGTAGCGTGGCTCATCGCGCATGTCCTTGGGGTCCTGCTCGCGCTCGCGTGGCTCGTCACCTTCCTCGGCGGCGGCGAGGACATGGGCCGCTCGCCGGTGCCCTGGGAGCCCTGGGACGCGCTGGCGACCGCGCTCGTCACGGGCGAGCTGTTCAACCACCAGCGCGCGTGGATCGGCCCGCTCGCGCTCATCGGCGGCGCGCTCGTGGTGCTCGTGCCGGCCGCGCGCCGGCGCCCGGCGCCGACGGCCTGGCTCACGCTGCTGTGCCTGATCGCGCTGCTCGCCCAGGGCTCGCGCGACGCGATCACGGGACTCGAGCTCGACCTCGTCGTGCCGGCGCTCAAGAACCTGCAATTCATCCGCTACGCGATCGCGGTCAAGCCGCTGTGGTACGCGCTCGCGGGCGTCGGCGCGGCGCTGCTCGTGCACGGCCTGCGCCGCCTGCCGCAGCTCGTCGGCCCGCGCGAGCCCGGCCCCGGGCTCACCGCGGCCCAGCGCGCGCTGCTGTGCGCCTTCCTCGGACCCCTCGCGCTGGGCGTGCTCGACGGCGGCGCGCGCCTCGTCGCCCGCCCGGTGGGCGCGGTCGACACCCTCGAGCGCACGCGCCACCGCGAGCACGCGGACGCGCTGGCCGAAGCCCTCGCGCGCGAACAACAACCTCAACAACAACCTCAACAACAACCTCAACAACAACCTCAACAACAACCTCAACAACAACCTCAACAACAACAGGACCCATCGCGCCTGACCGTCGCGTTCCTGCGCCGCGGCATGGGCGGCGGGACCTACCCGCTGTTCGTCCTCGCCGACCTCGGCGCGCGCGTCGTGATGGACGGCCACATCCCCAGCGTCAACACGGCGCGCCCGATCCAGCACCGGAGGCCCGCGCTGCTGCGCGGCCTCGGCGTCACGCACGTCATCCACGACAAGCCCCGCGAGCTGCAGAAATTCGAGCCCGAGCTCAGCGACGCGCTCGAGCCCATCGGTCGCTTCGGCCCCTACACGCTCGCGCGCCTGCGGCCCGCCCCCGCCGGCGAGGCCGGCCCGAGCCTCCCCGGGCTCGCGTTATGGCCCGATGACCAGGTACAAGTGCGCGCGCTCGACGGGCCCGCGCGGCGCCGGGGCGCCCAGCGCTACGAGCTCGAGCTCCAGGGGATCCGCGGCGACGCGCTGCCGCTCGACCTCCTGATCGCGCCCCACCACAAGTGGCGCGCGCGCTTCTTCAGCGCCGACGGCGGTGAGCCGCGCGAGCTCGAGCTCAAGCCCCGCGCGCTGCTCGAGGGCGGGGTCTACGGCGCGCGCGCCCGCGTGCCCGGGGACGGCCGCATAGAGCTGCGCTTCGACGCCACTCCCCGCGAGCGCGCCGCCCTCGGCGTCAGCCTCGCCGCGCTCGCGCTGTGCCTGCTCGCGCTCGCGATCGGCCGCCCGCCCCCGGGCACGCGCGACGACGCGGCCGCCACCCCGGTGAACCCCCGACGCGCGCGCGTCACCCAGCTCGTCATCCAGCTCGTCGCGCTCGCCTCGGCGCTCGCGCTCGCGCTCGCGCTCGCCCGCCGGCAGTCCCGGGTGCTCGAGCGCACCTGGCAAGGGCAGCTCGCGCCCGACGAGCGCCAGGCGGCGCGTCTCGTGCGGGACCTCAGCCGCGCCGGTCGCTACCGCGTCACCCGGGAGCCCGCCGACATCTGCGACGCGCTCACCAGCCGCGACTCGCGGCGCGGGTGCAGCGAGGCCGACCAGCGCGCGCGCGTCGGCCAGCTCTACGGCGACCCCTACCTCTACCGCTGCGTCGAGCTGAGCGTGCCGGCGGGCGGCCGCGCCGAGGTCGAGTTCTACGGCGTCGACGACAGCCACGAGGTCCGCGGCCTGCTCGCCAAGGACACCGGCGACGGCGACAACGGCAAGCAGCTGACCTGGGCGATCCGCGACGGCGAGCGCGGGCCGCTGGCGCTCGGCACCCGCGCGCACCGGTTCACGACCGCGCCGCGAGGCGGTCGCGTCGCCGTCTCGCTCGAGAACCGGGGCGACCGCGACCTCACCGTCTGCGTGGCCGCGGCCGAGCTCGCGCGCCCCGGCTAGGCGAAGGCCGGCGAAGGGGCGCGCGCCCGCGAGCGCCCCCCGCGGAGAATTGCGCGCGCCCGGGCCCGGCGTGTAGCATACTGCCCATCCATGGCCGCGAGCGTTCAGTCCGATGACTCCGGCGCGTTGTGTGAGATCAACGTGACGCCGATGGTCGACGTGCTCCTCAGCCTCCTCATCATCTTCATGGTCGCGACGCCCGTGAAGAACGAGGAGATGCCGATCAACATCCCGCAGCAGCCCGTCACGCACCAGACCAACGATCCCAACGCGACGCTGATCGTGACCATCGACGACGACGGCAAGGCGAAGCTCGGCGAGTCCCCGCTGAGCGAGAACTTCGACGAGATGGTCAAGCAGTTCAAGGACAACGACAAGGTCCAGCTCGACGGGCGCGTGGCCATCGACGCCAGCGCGAAGGTCCCCTACGGCGTCGTCGTGCGCGTCATGTCAGCCGCGCACGAGTCCGGCGTCACCTCGGTCGGGCTCGCCTCCGATCGTCTCTAGTCGCGCCGCGCCGACGCGCGCGCTCACGCGTTCGACGGCTGCGGCGCGATGTAGTGACCGAGCGCGGGCGCGTCGACCGTGACGCGCGGCCTCCGCTGCGCGCGCGCGCGTCGCTTCGGCGCGCGCACGCGGAACAGCTCGAGCGGGCCCTTGCCCTTGAGCACCACCTGGCCGAGCGACACCGACGAGAAGCCCCCCGCCAGCTCGCGCTGCGCCTGGGCGCTCACGCACACGTGCCCCTTGACCCCGTTGGCCTCGACGCGCTGCGCGGTGTTCACCGCGTCGCCCCAGATGTCGAACAGGAACTGTCGACTCCCGACGATGCCCGCGGCCACCGGCCCCACGTGCACGCCGACGCGCAGCTCCATCCCGCACCCGGTCCGGCGCAGCGCCTCGATCATCTCGACGCCGAACGCGACGCAGCGCGCGACCACGCGATCGTCGCTGGCCCGGAGCCCGCACGCGCCCATGAACGCGTCGCCGATCGTCTTGATCTTCTGCACGCCGTGC
Source organism: Myxococcales bacterium (assembly GCA_020633295.1). GTDB lineage: Bacteria > Myxococcota_A > Polyangia > Nannocystales > Nannocystaceae > JACKDW01. The sequence continues at coordinate 509,716 of JACKDW010000005.1, forward strand.
CGCTGCGCGAGCGCCTCCCACTCGGCGACGATCGTCTGCAGCAGCGCGTGCACCTCCTCGGGCTCGCGGCGCTCGGAGTAGCGCGTGAAGCCGACGAGGTCCGCGAACAGCACCGCGACGTGGTCGTGACGCCGCGGCGCGACGCTGCGCGTCGTCGCCAGCTCGTCGACGACGTCGCCCGGCAGGATCACGCGCAGCAGCTCGTCCGCGCGCTGGCGCTCGCGCTCGATCGAGAGCTTCGCCTCGCGCTCGAGCGCGAGTATGCGCCCGCGGACCAGGGACGCCTCGAGCCGCGCGCGCAGCAGCGCCGCGTCGAAGGGCTTGTGCAGGAAGTCGACCGCGCCCTGCTCGATGCACTCGGCGGTCTGCCGCGTGTCGTCCACCGCAGAGACCATCAGCACCGGCGTGCTGCGAAACAGCGCGTGGCGCTGCAGCGCGCGCAGCACCTTCAAGCCGCTCATGTCCGGCATCACCAGGTCGAGCAAGATCACGTCGACGTCCGGGTCGCGCTCGAGGCCGGCGAGCGCCGCGCGAGCGCGGTCGTACAGCCGCACCTTGTGCCCGAGCCCGCTGATCATCTTCTCGAGCAGCACGCGGCTGAGCGGGTCGTCGTCGATCACCGCGATCGTGCCCGGCGCCTTGGAGACCGAGACGTGGCGCTCGTCGGCGGTCTCGAGCGAGGGCGGCAGCTGGAAGCCGTCGATGACGGACGGCGCCGCCCCGCGCGAGTCCTCCGGCGCGATGACCCCGCGCAGCGCCTGCTGGGCCGCGTAGACGACGAGGTAGACGAACAGCGAGCCGAGCAGGAACACCGCCCCGAGGACGTAGCCGAGCCAGCGCACGTGCCCGAGCAGGACGATGACCATCGCGGCCGCGTAGCCGGCGACGAACACCACGATGAACGCGCGCAGCACGTTCCAGGTCCGCGTGTACGACGTCCGCACGATGAACTCGAGGATGTCGTTGGTGACGAACAGCGCGCGCAGCAGCAGCGCCGCCCCGAACGCGCAGCCGACGAGCGCGGTGATCGACTCGAGGGTCACAGCGCGGCCTCCTTGAGCGCGGCGCACACGGCCGTCAGCTCCGCCACGATCGCGCCGAGCAGCGCGTACACGCCCGCGCATCCCCGGGCCGTCGCGCGGATCTCCACGCGGCGCGCGAGGATCGTCAGCGCGTGCGCGCCGACGGCCGACGCGTCGATCTTCAGCGTACGCGCCGCGTGCAGCGCCGCGCCTGTGTCGGCGTCGAGCACCGCGCGTCGCAGCGCCGTCTCATCGCGCCGGAGCGCGCGCACGGCGGCGTCACGCAGCGACGCGAACGCGGCGGCGCTCCCGTCGGCCCGCTCTCGCAGCGACTCCATCACCACCGGATCGAGCGGCCGCAGCGTCGGCAGCCGCCAGCGCGCGCGGGGATGTCTTCGCCACATACGTGTGACCACCAAGCAACCCCCGTTCCAACATGAATATTATTACATGTTTTAAAATTCATCTTATCAGCGACGCGCGACCGTGACCCGCGGCCGTGCGGTCGCGGCACAGCTCGCGCGCACAGCCGTGCGCCCCCCGCTCGGTCAACTCACGTCACTCCATTTGACCCGGCGCTCGAGCGCCCACCACAGCAGCGCCGCCGCGACCAAGAACGGCGCCGCCGCGCCCGCGCGCCCGAGCCCGCGCTCGACCAGCAGCGCCGCGCCCAGCACCGCGACGCTCTGCGCGATCACGAAGCAGCAGTGATCGAGCGCGCCCAAGCGGCCGAGCAGCGCGTCGGGACCCAGGCGCTGCTGCGCCTCGCTCGAGAGCACCCAGTTCGCGCCCGCGCCCACGCCCCACAGCGCCGCCAACAGCAGGAGCCACGGGCCCGACGGCGCGACCACGAACAGCCCCATCGCCGCGAGCCCCGTGAGGAACAGGGCGCGCCACGCCCGATCGCGCGACCGCGACGTCCGGGCGAGCCGCGCCGCCAGCACGGGACCGATCCCCGCGCCCACGCCCCGCGCCGCGTGCAGCAAGCCCAACCCCAGGCCGACCGCGACCCCGCCCGCCGCCTCGACGTCGGCGGCCACGAGGTTCAACGCGAGCCAGGCCGCGCCCGCCGCGAGCGCGAACGGAGCCTTGGCCAGCACCGCGCGGGTCAACCGCGGACGCGGCAGCGCGTACGAGATCGCCGCGCCGATCGCCCGCCGCGCCCCCGCTCGCTCTCGACCTGTCTGAACGCTCCTGTCCGGGCGCATCGCGGGCAGGCCCCACAGCAGCGCGAGCGCCAGCGCGAACGAGCCGGCGTCGAGCAGCAGCGCCGTGACCGGCCCGAGCAGCGAGAGCACCCCGCCCGCCGCCATCCCGAGCGCGAACGCGACGCTCCACGTCACGGCGTCGAGCGCCCCCGCCAGCAGCAGCTCCTCGCGCGCGACCAGCCGCGGCAGCGCGGCCCGCTCGGCGGGCGTGAAGAAAGCCGTCACGGCCGAGCGCGCGAGCAGCGAGAGCGGCACCAGCCAGATCGCCCCGCACGCGGCCGCGACCGCCATCACGAGCGTGAGCGCGAACGAGGCCGCCGTCGTCGCCAGCAGCAGCGCGCGCCGATCCATCCGATCGGCGAGCGGCCCGGCGAGCGGCGCGAGCGCGGCCGCCGGCACGTTGTGGGCGAGGAACACCAGCGCCAAGTCGAGCGCCGCGCCGCCCTCCGAGCCCGAGCCCAGCGCGAGCACGCTGACCGCCACCCAGCCCACCCAGTCGCCGAGCTGGGAGATGAGGTTGCCGAGCCACAGCCGGCGAAACCGCGGACGTCCGCGCAGGAGAAGGATCGCGTCACGCATGCTGCACCCCGTGCTCGACCGGGCGGGCCAATCCCCGCGAGAACGCCGCTCTCGGGCGTGTATGCAGCGTACGCGCCGTGGTTCTTGAATCAACTCGCTTGCTATTTTATCAACAAGGCGATTCCTCGCTGGCAGACCGCGATCGAATTCGCGCGCTTGTGTACAGTCCCGCCATGCCCGCGAAGAGCACGACACGACCCGCCGCCGAGAAGGCCGCTCGTCCCTCCTCCACGAAGCCGGCCGCGAAGAAGCCCGGAGGAGCGGCTGGAGCGAAGGCTGGAAAGAAGGCTGGAAAGAAGGCCGGAAAGAAGGCTGGAAAGAAGGCTGGAAAGAAGGCTGGAAAACGCCGCCCCGAGTCGACGAGCGCCAGCAAGCCCGCGAAGAAGTCCGCAAGGACGCCCGCGAAGAGGCCCGCGACCAAGCCCGCGACCAAGCCCGCGAAGGCCGTGACGAAAGCCGCGAAGAAGGCCGCGACCAAGCCCGCGAAGGCCGTGACGAAGGCCGGGACGAAGGCCGTGACGAAAGCCGCGACGACGGCCGTGACGACGCGGTCCTCCGCCCCTGCCAAGACCCCGACGCAGACCGCCACGCGGGCCGCCAAGGCGACGCTCCGGATCCCGCTCGAGCAAGCGCGCGCGCTGTGGTGCCGCAAGCAGGGCCTCACCCGCCCCGCGTCGAGCGGCGGGCTCGATCACGCCGCGCTGCTCGAGTCCCACGGCTGCCTGCGCACGCTCGGCGGCGTCGACGTCTACTTCGCGATCCGGGCCCGCGCCCCGGGGGCGACCCGCGCGTCGATCGACGCCGCCTGCGAGGCCGGCGCGATCCGGGTCACCCCCGCCGCGCGCGGCTGCATCTACCTCGCGCCCGCGCGACACGTCGCCGACTACATGGCGCTCGCGGCCGCGCTGCAGCGCCCGCGGACCGACCGCGACCTCGCGCGCGCCGGCGCGACGCGGGACGAGGTCGACGTCCTCGCCGCCACCGCGCTCGAGGTCATCACGCGGCGCGGCGCGCCGCTGACCACCGCGGAGCTGCGCGCCGCGCTGCCCGCCAGCGCGCTGCGCAGCCTCGGCGACGCGGGCAAGCGCGTCGGCCTCTCGTCGCTGCTGCCGGTCGCGCTGCGCGAGCTCGAGTTCACCGGGCGGATCGAGCGCGCGCTCGCGGGCGGCCGACTCGACACCGAGCGCTACCTCTGGCGCCCGGCCGCCCGCGCCGTCGGGGCGCTGGACGTCGGCGACCTCGCGCTGCCGCTCGCCGCGATCGCCCACCGCTGCCTCGAGTGGTTCGCGCCCATCACCGTCAAGCAGCTCGCGACCTGGATCGGCGTGTCGCAGCGCGACATCAAGGCCGCGCTCGCCGGCATGCAGGTGCTCCCGGTGACGATCGAGGGGCACGCGGACGAGGCCTGGCTGCTCGCCCGCGACCTCGACGAGCTCGTCGAGCTCCGCGAGGCGCCGCCGCGCGAGTACCTGTTCCTGCCCTTCGCCGACACGCTGCTGGCGATCCACGACGGTCCCGCCGTCCACGTCGACCCGGCGCACCACGGCGTGCGCGTCAAGACCTGGGGCGGGCGCGGCAAGGAGGAGCCGCTCGGCGCCGTCAACCACCTCGGCCACCGCCCGCTGCTGCTCGGCGATCGCATGGTCGGGCTGTGGGAGTACAGCCCGCGGACCCAGACCGTGGTCGCGCGGCTGTTCGACGGCGCGCCGCCGCGGGGCACGAAGGCCGCGCTCGCGACGGGCTGTCAGCAGCTCGCCGCGTTCATCCGCGACGAGCTCGAGCACGCCCGCAGCTTCAGCCTCGACACCGACGAGCGCGTGCAGGCCCGGGCCGACGAGCTCTCGGCCTGAGCTCGACGCCCGCGCGCGCGATTCCGCGAGCGCGGGCGCGTCTGCGGACGTGTCACTTCGTGCACATACACCGTTCACGTTGACGACGCGCGCGCGCGCGTGGTGACGTGGTCACCGTGGAACAGCAAGCGGACCCGCACGTGAACCAGGAGGGTCGCGCCTCGAGCCCTCGCCCCTTCGCGCTGCTCCCAGCGCTCGCCGTCCTCGCGGCCGTCGCGGCCTGCGGTGACGACGGCGCCGGCGAGACCGACGCGAGCGTCACGACCGTCGCCGACACGGCGAGCGGCACCACCTCCGGCCCGGGCACCAGCGACCCGAGCGCGCCGGGCACCAGCGACCCGGGCGGCAGCGACTCGGAGACCGGCAGCACGGGGGAGCCCGACACCTCGGGCAGCGACGCGACCACCGACGATCCCACCGACGCCACCACCGGCGAGCCGCTCGCCTGCGAGTTCGCGCCGGGCTGTCACCAGCCGACGGCGCCCGCCGACGGCGTCGGGCTCGCGAGCCACGTCCCGGTCGGCTGCGACAGCGGCGGCGGCTTCACCAAGCGCTGGTCCGTGTTCGTGCAGGCTGGCGGCTACGCCTCGGCCGAGGCGCCGCGCGCGATCCCCTACCTCGGCGACTTCAACGACGACGGTGCGCTCGACCTCTTCGTCAACTTCCGCAAGGCCGGCGCGGCCTACGTGTTCACAGGTACAGGTGACGGCGCCTTCGACCCCACGCCCGCCACGCTCACCGGCGGGCTGTTCTCGGGCGGCTGGGGCGGCGACCTCGGCGACCTCAACGGCGACGGCAAGCTCGACATCCTCGTCGGCGATCACGTGCGCGGCGCGTGGGCCTGGGCGGGCGACGGCGCGTTCGGCTTCAGCGACCTCACCGCCGGCCTGCCCGACCCCTTCCTGTTCAACGGCGGCGGGCTCGCGGATCTCGACGGCGACGGCGACCTCGACGGGGTGTTCGGCGCTGACCAGTTCAACAAGGGCTACGCGCTCGCGCACAACGACGGCGCCGGCAGCTGGACGGTCGGCGCGGCGCCGAGCTCGGCCCAGGCCGGCAGCGTCGGCTCGTTCTCCTTCCACGACTACGACGGCGACGGCGATCTCGACATCTTCGCCTTCGGACATGGCGGCGGGACCATCATGGACGCCTACGTCTACCGCAACGACGGCGGCGGCTTCGCCGAGGTGCTCGCGGCCGCGATCCCGGGCCAGAGCGTGGGCACGGCCGATCCTGTGCAGGGCTCGATCGGCGACGTCAACTGCGACGGCGCGATCGACATCCTCGCGGGCGGGACCGTGCTGCTCGCGAGCGGCGGCAGCTGGTCGATCGCGACGTCGGTCGACGGCGCGCAGATCGGTCACCTCGCCGACATGAACGGCGACGGCCACCTCGACGTCATCACCCACGACGCGAGCGTCGGCCTCGCGCTCTACCTCGGCGACGGCACCGGCACCGGCTGGACCGCGCAGGCCGGGCTCGGGCTGCCCGACGCCGCGTACCAGGCCGGCGGCGCGATGGGCCGCGCCTACGGGATCGACGTCGGCGACGTCGACAACAGCGACAACATGGACATCGTGCGCCTCGCCGAGTTCGGCGCGGACTTCGTGCTCGAGGTCTGGTCGCGCTAAGCGAGCCCGCGAGCTCGCGCGCTCGCGTCAGCACCGACGAGCCAGCGCCCGCTCGTGACCGCCGGCTCCCACGAGCACCTGCTGCGCCACATCGCGCGGCGTGCTGGCGCGGTCCTGCGCGTCGTGACCCACGACCTGACGAGGCCGACGAGCGCGACGAGCTCGACGCCCCGCCCACCGCCTCGGGGCTGTCGCCGATCCGGCCCGATCGCGCGGGTCGCCGACGCTGCCGCTTCGACAGCGGCGACGACGACCGCGCGGCGCCCCGCGAGCGCGCACGCGACGATTGACCGCCTCCCCGCGGCCCCGCACTCTCTTCATAGATGTCCCGAACACCAGGCATCGGCGCGGCCCTGGGGCTCGCGCTGCTCGCCTTTGCCTGCACGGCGCCGCCGCGCGACGCGACGAAGGAGCACGCGGTGACGAAGGAGCTCGAGGCGAAGCCAGGAGAGACACCCCGCGCGCGCGAAGGCCTGGTGGAGGGCGAGACGGGCGACGCGACGAAGACCGAGGAGGCCGACATCGTCGAGCTCGAGGGCGTCTTCGACATCGAGCGCTTCGCCGGCTACAAGCGCTTCCAGGGCTCGTGGCTGTACACCGACGGCGGGCGGTACGTGCTCTCGTACCGCCCGATGCCCGAGTACACGCCCTTCGTCGAGCGTCGCGTCGTCGCGCGCGGCGCTCACTACACGCCGTGGGGGCAGGCGATCAGCGCCCGCCACTTCCGCGTCGACTCCATGCGCCTCGCCGACGGCGAGAAGGCGCGCGACGACGTCGAGCCCGGTCAGCTCCCGATCCCGCCGACCGTACGCACGCGCGCCGAGTTCGAGCGCCGCGAGGATCGCTCGCTGCAGCTGTTCGCCACGCTCGTCAGCGTCACCGGCGACAACGCGAACCGGCGCGAGATCACGCTGCGGCTCGACGACGGCGCGCTGCTCGAGTCCTCGCTGCCGACCTTCTACCTCGACCAGCTCGAGCGCGACGCGGTGGGCGAGCGCGTCACGATCCTCGGCACGGTCTACTCGACGCGCCCCCAGCCCCTGACGCCGCTCCCCGACGCGCTCGCGCCCGGCGAGCCCGACGAGCCCGACGAGCCCGACGAGCCCGACGAGCCGTACGAGCTGCGCCTCAACGCCGAGACCATCTGCCTCGGCGAGGTTCACGGGTGCGGCCTGCGGCAGCCCGAGCCGTCGGTCACGCGACCGTTCTCCCCGGACGTGAAGGCGAAGGTCGAGGAGGTCCTGGGGCCGACGGGCGCCGGCCCGGTGACCACGCTGAAATCCAAGCCCAAGCACAAGCCGTCATCCGGCTGACCGCGACGTCATGGCGAGCTCGGCTATAGCCATCGAGTGCCCCCGCGCGCCGAGCCCAAACCAGATCTGATCACCTGCGACGACGGCGTCGCGCGCTGCTGGTGGTGCGCCGGCGACGAGCGCTACCGCGACTACCACGATCACGAGTGGGGCGAGCCGGTCACCGACGACACGCGCCTGTTTGAGAAGCTCTGCCTCGAGGGCTTCCAGGCCGGGCTCAGCTGGCTGACGATCCTGCGCAAGCGCGACAACTTCCGCCGCGCGTTCGCGGGCTTCGACATCGCCGCGGTCGCGCGCTTCAACGCGCGCTCCGTCGCGCGCCTGCTGCGGGACCCGGGCATCGTGCGGCACCGCGGCAAGATCGAGTCGGCGATCAACAACGCCCGCCAAGCCCGCGCGCTGCAGCAGGAGTTCGGCTCGCTCGCCGCCTACTTCTGGACCCACGAGCCCGCGCCGCGCGGCCCCGAACGCCCGCGCCGGGTCACGCGCGCGGCGATCGCGAAGCAGCCGCGCACGCCGACCTCGACGCGCGTCGCCAAGGACCTCAAGCGCCGCGGCTGGAGCTTCGTCGGGCCCACCACCGTGTACGCGTTCATGCAGGCCATGGGCCTGGTCAACGATCACGTCGAGGGCTGCCCGGCGCGCGCGCGCGTCGAGCGAGCGCGCGCGCGTCTCAAGCGACCCTCCTGAGCAGACGCTCCAGGCCTCGGCGACGATGGGCGCGGCGCTCCTGAGCGCGCGGCGTCGCGGGGATGACCGGGCCCGCTCCTACGAGCGCAGGCGCTCGAGCTCCACGCCCGGCAGCGCCGCGACCGTCTCCGTGATCTGCAGCGCTGGCAGACGCTCGAGCGTCACGCTCTCGAGCGCGGGCAGGGACGCGAGCACGTCGAGCCTGGTCACCCGCGGGCAGTCGACGATCACCACGCGCCTGAGCCGCAAAAGCCCCCGCAGCCCCTCGAGCTCCTCGAGCGTCGCGCAGCCCTCGACGCGCAGCACCTCCAGCCGCGCGCCTCCGAGCCCGTTGAGGTCTCGCAGCGCCGGCAGCTCGTCGAGGAACAGCCCGTGCGGCGCGGCCGACAGGCCCTCGAGGCTCGTCACGGCGCAGCGGTCGATCGTCAGGCGCTCGAGCGAGCCGATTAGCTCCAGTCCCTTGAGACAGATTAGGCGCGGGCAACGGCTCAGCGACAGGGACACGAGCTCGGGCAGCGCGCCCACCCCCGTGAGCGACTCGAGCCCCGGGCAGTCGGAGACCGAGATGTGCTCGAGCGCGCGCGCGCGCGCCACCCCACGGAGGTCGCGCAGCGAGCACATCACCTCGAGCCACAAGAACCTCAGCGCCGGCAGCTCGCCCAGGCCCGCGAGGCCCTGGAGCCCGGGACATCCGTCGAGCCCCAGGGTCTCGAGCTGCGGCAGCTCGCCCAGCGTGAGCCGCTCGAGCGCCTCGCACTCCGAGACGTAGAGCGAGCGCACGCTCGCCAGCCCCCGTAGCTCGAGCGCGCGCAGCTCGGCGCAGCCCGAGAGCGTCAGCTGAAACCGCCGCAGCGTCGACACCTCCTCGCGCAGGCCCTCGAGATCGCGCAGCGTCGCCGGCTCGCGCGGGCGCACGAAGCCCCGCGCGCGGTTCTCGTCGCCGGGCTCACGGTCGATCTGAAAGCGCAGCCGCCGAGCCGGCGGCGCGATCGCCCAGGCGATCGCCGGTCGCAGCGCGAGCGTGTCCGGATCCTGCGTGACCCCGACGAAGCCCGCCGACAGCTGCAGCGAGCGCGGCTCGTCGAGGTACAGCCACCGCAGCGGCGCTCCCGACATCCCGGTCGGAAAGTCTCCGGGCCGCGGCCGCGCCCCGTCCCCGCCCGGCACACGCGCGCGCAGCGACGCCGCGCCGTCCTCCCCCTCCCGGAGCTCATCGCCGAGGTAGGGGAACAGCGCGTTGATCCAGCCCGACACCCGCTCGCCGCCCGAGGCGTCCTCGCGCTTGTAAAACTCGCGCCAGAACGCGCGGGTGTCCTCGCCGCGCGCGGTCGCAGAGAGCGCCTCGAGGACCGGGAGCAGGTGCTCGGTCCACCACTCGAGGCCGAGCTCGTCGAGCGCCCGCGCGCGCCGGACGATCGCGCGCCAGTCCGACGACGCGCCCAGCAGCGTGACCTCCGGGATCCCGCACAGCGTCCGCACGACGTAGGTGAACTGCCGCTGCGCCGCGCTCATCAGCACGACCTCGGAGGCCGCGCGCGTCACCGCGGTGGTCGTCGAGAAGTCGCACACCAGCAGCGAGTGCAGCCCGCCGAGGTGAGTCCGCAGCTGCTCCGAGAGTTTGGTGATGACCCGCGACCAGCCCTCGCGGGGCGCCCCCGGGCGCAGCGAGTCGTCGCGCACCTCGAGCTCGATCGCCGCCTCGCGCCCGAGCTTGCGTTGCAGCAGCGCCGGGAAGGTCAGCAGGTGACGCGCGGCCCCCTGGGCCACGCACAGCCACACGTCGTCCGGCGCGAGCACGAGCGGGTAGTGCTCGGCGTAGGCGATGTGCGCCGCCATCACGAGGCCGTGGTAGGGCGCGCACGCGACCAGCGGCGGCGCGCCGGAGCAGGCCTCGAGCGCCTCGAGCCCGCGCTCCTGCAGCGCGCGCGCGAGCGCCACGGTCGGCTTCATCGCGTCGCCGCGCGGACCAGCGTCGACTCGCAACGTGATCGCCACGGAGACATCGTACGCCCGCGCGCCCGCTGCGGGGCGCGACCCCGCGCGCCCGCCGTCACGACTACGAGAACCCCAGCGCGAGCCCGACCTGGTAGACCAGCACCGCGAGCACGTACGCGATCGTGGTCATGCTGACGAACATGAACGCCGGCCAGCGCCAGCCGCCGGTCTCGCGGCGCACCACCGCGATCGTCGACATGCACTGGCACGCGTAGACGAAGAACACCATCAGCGCGAGCCCCTTCAGCGGGGTGTGCCGCCGCTCGCCGGTGTCCTCGTCGACCGCGGCGCGCATCGCCTCGCGCAGGCCGGTGTCATCGTCGTCGGCGCCCTCGATGCCGTAGACGAGCCCCAGCGTGCTGACCATGACCTCGCGCGCGGCGAAGCTGCCGAGGATCGCGATGCCGACGCGGAAGTCCTGCCCCATGGGCTCGAGCGCCGGCTCCAGCGCCTTCCCCACGCGCCCGCCGATGGAGTACTCGATCGGCGAGAGGTCGCGGTCTACAGGCGCCTTGGTGGGCTTGCCGTCGACGACCTGCACCACCGCCGGCGCGTCGCCAGGGCTCGGCGGCGCGGGCGGCTCCGGGAAGCTCAGCAGCGCCCACAGGATCACGGTCATCGCCAGGATCACGGTGCCGGCGCCGCGCACGAAGTCGGCGGTTCGGTCGTAGACGTAGATCGCGGTGTTGCGCAGCCGCGGCACGCGGTACGGCGGCAGCTCGAGCACGAGCGGCGGCGTCGGGCTGCGCAGCAGCGTACGCTTGAGGATCGCGCCGACGACCAGCGCCGACACGGTCGAGAGCGCGTACATCGCGAGCAGCACGAGGCCGCCGAGCGTGAACGGGCCGTAGCGCACGTCGCCCGGGAACAGCGCGCCGATGATCAGCACGTAGATCGGCAGGCGCGCGCTGCAGCTCATGTACGGGATCATCAAGATCGTGACGAGCCGATCCTTCCACGAGCTGATCGTGCGCGTCCCCATGATCGCCGGGATCGCGCAGGCGTAGCCGCTCAGCAGCGGCACGAAGGCGCGCCCGTGCAGGCCCACGCGCGCCATCAGGCGATCGATCAAGAACGCCGCGCGCGCCATGTAGCCGGTGTCCTCGAGCAGGCCGATGAACAGGAACAGCAGCGCGATCTGGGGCACGAACACGAGCACGTTGCCGACGCCCGCGATCACGCCCTCGGTCAGCAGGTCCGTCAGCACGCCCGGCCCCAGCCCGCCCTTCACCAGGCCCGAGAGCCAGCCCATGACCGCCTCGATCGCGTCCATCAGCGGCGTCGCCCAGCTGAAGATCGAGTTGAACAGCAGCGCCATGACGGCGAGGAACACGAGCGGGCCCCACAGCGGGTGCGTGAGCACGCGGTCGATCCGCGCCGAGCGACCCATCGCCGGCGCGGCCGCGACCGCCGTCGCCGCGTCTGCGGGTCGCGCGTCGACGGCGTCGGCGTAGCCGAGGCCCGCCAGGATCTCGTCGACCTCGCGATAGCGCCGCTCGATCAGCTCGCGGGTGGCCTCGGCCGCGTGCTCGATCGGGACGCGCGAGAGCGCCGCGGTCTCGGCCGCGCGCGCGCCGGTGAGCGCCTCGGTCCCGGCCGCCCGCGCCGACAGCAGCCAGCGCCCGCGCACCGGGCTCTCGACCAGCGCCTGCAGCTCGGGGATCGCCGCGCGCGTCGACGAGGCCGCGGTCAGCGGCGTCGACGGCGGCCGCGCGCGCGCGCGGACCTGCGCCAGAGAACATGTCGTCGATCCGAGCTGGTGATCGACCGGCGCGAGCAGGCGCGCGCGCAGCCCTCGCCGCTCGCGCGCGGCTCAGGCCGCCCAGGCGCTCGCGCAGCGCGGCGACCAGCTCGCGCGCGCCCTGCCCGACCCGCGCGACGGTCGGCACCAGGGCACGCCCAGCGCATCGGCGAGCGCCGCCGGCTCGAGCCGGAGCCCGGCCTCCTCGGCCACGTCGACCATGTTGAGCGCGATCACCAGCGGCAGCCCGTACTCGAGCAGCTGCATGGCGAGGTAGAGGTTGCGGCCGAGGTTGGCCGCGTCGACCACGAGGATCACCGCCTCCGGCGCGGGCGCCCCCGCGACGCCCGCGAGGCAGCGAAACGCGACCGCCTCGTCCTCCGAGACCGGCGTCAGGCTGTAGACGCCCGGGAGGTCGATCATCGTGATGCGCGCGGGCCCGGCGGACTCGCCGCCTGACCCTTGAACCAGCTCCGAGGTGACGCGCCCCTCGAGCGTCTCGACGGTCACGCCGGCGTAGTTCCCGACCTTGTGGCGGGCGCCGGTCAGCACGTTGAACAGGCTGGTCTTCCCGACGTTCGGGTTGCCCGCGAGCGCCACGCGCAGCTCGCGATCGCTCACGCGCTCGCTCCTGGTCTCTCGAGCATCTCGACCTCGACGAGCCGGGCCTCGGCGCGCCGCAGCGACACGTGGCTGCCGCGCACGCGCAGCTCGAGCGGGTCCCCGAGCGGCGCGCGCTTGATCAGCGTGACCACCGTCCCGGGCACGAAGCCCATCTCCATCAGCCGCAGGCTCAGGTCGCCCGACCCGCCGGCGCCGCGCGTCTGCACGACCCGCGCCCGCGCGCCGAGCTCGAGCTCCGCCAGGGTCGCGCGCGGGTCGGGGCGCGCCGCCGCCGTCCGCTCGCGCGCGCAGCGAGTGCCAGATCGGGGCTGTCGACGCGCTGGTGCACGGGCCTCTCACTTTCGGTCGCGGCCCCGCGCCAGGTCAAGCCGGCGCGCGCCTCGAGGTCGTGGGGCCCCGCACGCCGGGCGCAGGACCCACGACGCGCGCCGCCCTGCCGCGCGCGCCGACTGCTACGCTCCCGGTCCGATGTCCTCGGCGATCCCCACGACGCTGCCGATCGCCGCCGCGCTCCCCGAGGTGATCGCGGCGCTGCGCGCCGGGGCCTCGGTCGTCATCGAGGCGCCGCCCGGCGCCGGCAAGACCACGGGCCTGCCGCTCGCGCTGCTCGAGGCCGGCTTCGCCGAGCGCGGCGACATCATCATCCTGCAGCCGCGTCGGCTCGCCGCGCGGATGGCCGCCGAGCGCGTCGCCGAGCTGCTCGGCGAGACCCCCGGGGGGCGCGTCGGCTACCAGGTCCGCTTCGACGCGCGCGTCGGCCCCGACACCCGCGTGCGCTTCATGACCGAGGGGCTGCTGACGAGGCGCCTGCGCGACGACCCCTCGCTCGCGGGCGTCGCGGTCGTCGTGCTCGACGAATTTCACGAGCGCCACGTCGACGGCGACCTGTGCCTCGCGCTGCTCAAGCGGCTCGCCCTCGGCGCGCGCCCGAATCTCTCGATCGTCGTCATGTCCGCGACGCTCGACGGGCAGCCGATCCGCGACTACCTCAGCGCGCCGGATCCCGTGACCGGCGCCCAGCGACCGGCCGCGCGCGTCGTCAGCGAGGGCCGCGCCTACCCGGTCGCGGTCGAGCACTCGAGCGCCGCGGACACCGGCCGCCCGCTCGAGAACCAGGTCCTGCGCGCGCTCCATCGCCTGCTCGAGGACCCGGGCGCGCCCGCGGGCGACGTGCTCGTGTTCCTCCCGGGCGCGCGCGAGATCCGGGCGGCCGCCGCGGCCTGCGAGGGGCTCGCGCGCGTGCACGAGCTGCTGGTGCTCCCGCTCCACGGCGAGCTGCCGCCGCGCGAGCAGGACCGCGCCGTCCGCCCCGCGTCGCGGCGCAAGCTGATCCTCAGCACCAACGTCGCCGAGACCTCGGTGACCATCGACGGCGTCGTCGCGGTCATCGACAGCGGGCTCCACCGCCTCGCGACCCACGACCCCTGGTCCGGCGTCGCGAGCCTGCAGGTCCGCCCGATCGCGCGCGACTCGGCGACGCAGCGAGCCGGCCGCGCCGGACGTACGCGCCCGGGCCTGTGCCTCCGGCTCTACACGCAGGCCGATCACGACCGCCGCCCCGAGCACACCACGCCCGAGATCCGCCGTCTCGAGCTCGCCGGCGCGCTGCTCGACCTCTACGCCTTCGGCGTCGACGAGGAGGCGCTCGTCCGCTTCCCGTGGTTCGACGCGCCGCGGCCCGCCGCGCTCTCGGCCGCGCGCGCGCTCCTGCGTCAGCTCGAGGCCGTCGACGCGCGCGGGCGCCTCACCGACGTCGGGCGCGCGCTGCTGCGCTACCCCGTGCACCCTCGCCTCGCGCGCCTGATCGTCGCCGGTCGCGAGCGCGACGTCGCGGACCTGGCCTGTGGAGCAGCCGCGCTGCTGAGCGAGCGCTCGATCTACGCGCGACGCGGCGCCGGCCCGCCGCGCCGGGACCGCGACGCGGACTCCGACCTGCTCGTCGAGCTCGAGCACCTCGACGCCTTCGCCGAGCGCGGCGCGGCCGCGGCCCGCGCCTACGACCTGTCCACTGGCACATGTCGTAGAGTTCAAAAAATACGCGAGCAGCTGCGGCGGCTCGCGGGCGCGCGGCGAGGTCACGGGCGCAGGTCTCGCCGCGACGACGCCGACGCCGACGCGCTTGAAGACGCGCTTGAAGCCGCGCTCGCGGCCCGAGAGACCGCGCTCTGTCAGGCCGCGCTCGCGGCCTACCCCGACCGCGTCGCCCAGGTCCGCGACGACGGGCAGGGCCGCGTGCTCGTGCTCTGCGGCGGCGGCTCTGCGCGCCTGAGCGCGAGCTCCGTCGTCCGCAGCGCCGAGTGGGTCGTCGCGCTCTCGGTCGCGTCGCGCCGCGAGACCGACGCGCGCGCGGGCCGAGAGGCCGTCGTCGACCGGGCCTGCGCGATCGACCCCGACTGGCTGCTCGAGCTGCCCGGAGAGCTGCTCGCCGACCACGAGGAGCTGCGCTTTCACCCGACGCGCGCGCGCGTCGAGGGCCGCTCAGAGCTGCGCTACGGCGCCTCGTGCTCACCCGCGACGAGCTCGCGCGGCTCCCCGCGCGCGAGCGAGCTCCTGCGCAGGCGGCGCTCGCGGCCAGGCCCGCGCGCTTCGTGAAGGACCCCGCCGCGCTCGCGGCCCTGCGCGCGCGCGTCGACTTCGCGCGCGCGCGTGCCCAGCTCGCGGACCTCCCCGCGCTCGACGAGGAGTTCGTCCGCGCGCAGCTCGAGCTGCTGTGTGAGGGCTGCACCTCCTTCGCCGAGCTCGAGCGCCGGGGGCTGCTCGCCCACCTCACGGCGCTCGTGTTCGCCGGCGAGCGCGGCGCCTCGCTCGACGTCGTCGCGCCGACGCACGTCTCGCTCCCGGGCGGGCGCCGGGTCGCCGTGCGCTACGAGCTCGATCGCCCGCCGTGGATCGCGTCGCGGCTCCAGGACTTCTTCGGCGCGCGCGTCGGGCCGCGCGTGGCCGCGGGCGCGGTCCCGCTGGTCCTGCACCTGCTTGCGCCCAACCAGCGCGCGGTCCAGGTCACCACGGACCTCGCCGGCTTCTGGGAGCGACACTACCCCGCGCTGCGGCGCGCGCTGATGCGCCGCTACCCCAAGCACGCCTGGCCCGAAGACCCGCTCACGGCGACACCGCCCGCGCCGCGCGGGCGCCGAAGATGACCACCGGCGATCGTCGTCGCGCACGCTCGCGCGCGCGAACGCGAGAGCCCGGCGCGTCGCGCAGACGGCCGGGCTCTGGGCGCGGGAGGCGGCGCGCTCAGCTCTGCGCCTGGGGGGACGCGTCCGCGCTCTCCTCGACATCGTCGATCGCGTCGTAGAGCGCGGCCGGAAGCTCGTGCAGGCGGTCCTCCTCGATCATGACCGCGCCCGCCGGCAGTTCGGGGAGGTTGACCGCGGTGAAGCGGCGCGCGCCCGGGGCCCCGTAGATCAGGTACACGCCGACCTCGTTGACGTAGTAGCGGTGGCCGTCGTGCTCGTAGATGCCGACCGAGATGTCCTCGGACTCGAGCGCGTCAGCGGCCTCGGCCAGGATGCACAGCGCGCGGTCGTACTCGTCCTCGTCGAGCTCCTCGAGCGCGGCGCCGGCCGGCAGCGCGTCCGCGGGCTGCAGCATCGACGGCTGCTCGGGCGTGCGCACGACGTACGCCTGACCCCGCGCGGTCACGTAGTAGACGCGCCCGAGCGCGTGCTCCTGAAACATCCCAGGCGTAGGCATCGGCCGGCTGTTGGCCGGCGGGCCCGCGAGGGAGAGCGCTTCGAGCTCCGCGCCGTTGGTGACGTGGATGTGAGCGACAACGCAACCCTGCAGCGAAGCCAGCGGAGACGGGGACAGGGGGTTCATCGACATGGGTGTGGTTCCTGGGTTCTGTGCAAACGTGCACATTAGGACATGTCGTGCAACGACGGCGCACGAACGAGCCCTTGCTCTGTGACAGCTGACTGCCAGTGAGCAACCATTAGAGTCGTAGCAGACTGGGTCGCTCAGATCCAGCGTCAACCGGTCATAGAGGCCAGGTCGTGACGTCGTCGAGCGTCACTGTCAGTTGCCAGGTAAGTTTCGTATGCGTCGCTAACCTTTTGGCAATTGCATGTTCATGGAAGCGCGTGATCGCGAGCGAGTCACCAGTGATGCACAGTTCATCCACGGGCGGACCCGCGCACCTGTGAACGACGTGTGGAAAAACCGAGCGTTGTCCACCCCTCGTGCTGCGCGCTTTCGAGCCCCAGGAGGCAATATCACGCTGTTCTGGCGGAGATCACCTCCGCATTTGCTCGCTAATTGACGAGGAGATCTCCGCCGCGCGAACTCGCCCGTCGAGCCGAAGCCGTCGCCCAGCGCGACCGCGTCCCGAGCAAAACATGTCCATAGAGTCATGTTCAAAATCACCGCGCGACGCGGCGCGCGACGAAGGACGACCACGAGCGCGCGAGCGCGTCGCCACCCCGGCCCGTCGACGCTCCCGCGTGACGCGGCGACGTCACGCGCCGCCGCGTGTGCGCGTGCGTCGGCGCGACGACGACGTCGCGCGCGGCCGGGCGACCGCCGCGTCCCCGTTGCGAGCTCGCGCCGCGCGGGCGAGCCCGCGAGCTCACGGACGCGAGCTCACGGACGCGCTCTCACGGACGCGCTCTCACGACCGCGCTCTCACGGACGCGCTCTCACGGCCGCGCTCTCACGGCCGCGCTCCCACGGACTCCCACAGATGTCTCACGACCGCGCGCGCGAGGCTCCCGCGCCCGCGCGTCGCGTGCTATTACGAAGAGGTTCGCCAACCATGCTCACGATCGCATCGCTACTCGCTGCCATGACCATCGCCGGCGCGTTCTGGGTCGGGATCCTCGCGGCTCGGCGGCTGCGCGACTGGGGTGACGGACGCCACGCGCTCCCGGAGGGCGAGGGCGGCCCCCAGCTCGCGCTCGCGGCCGCCTCCGGCGGCAACAGCCACCCGCCCCATGACCCCGCGAGCCAGCGCGTGCGCGCCCGCGTCGCCGAGCGGCTGCGCGGTCGCGCCTACGCGGGCGCTGTCCCGCGCTCCTACATCGACGACGACCCGGCGACGCCGGACCTCGGGCTCGCCAACCTGCGGCAGGGCGACGTGGTCCTCGTCAACAGCTCCGACCCCGAGCGCGACGGCGACTACCTCGTCGACGGGGTGCTCAACCTCCGCGAGGGCGCGGCGACCACGGTCATCGCGGTGCTCAACGACGTCGGCAAGCGGCGCTGGCTCATCGGCGCCCCCGCGCGCGACCAGTGGCTGTGGCTCGCCCCCGTCACCGGGCACGGCCTGGTGGGCGAGCCGCCGCGGCACATCCGGCAGGGCGACCTGAGCTACGCGCTCGAGCGTCGCGGCCAGGCGAGCGCCGCCGGGGCCGGGATGCACGGGCGCCCCGCGCTGCCGCGCGTCGCGACCTACCTGTACCGCTGCGAGTCGACGCGCGTGCTCTGGCTCGAGCGCTGGGGCGACCAGGTGCTCATGGGCGAGGGCGTCGAGCTCCCGAGCCACTTCGTCGGCTTCCTGCCCGGGCAGGGCTGACGCGATCGCGACGCGACGATAACGCCATGCAGATCTTCGCCAGCGCCGACATCGGGCAACGCGACGAGCAGCAAGACGCCTACGCGACGTCGGAGCAGACCATCGTCGTCGCCGACGGCATGGGCGGTCACGCCGGCGGCGCCGAGGCCTCGCAGGCGGCCGTGCGCGCGTACCTCGAGGAGCTCGCGCCGCTCGTCACCCGCGACGCGATCCTCGACGCGATCCGCTGGGCCTGCCAGGAGGTCGCGGCCGCGAGCGTCGGCGGCACGACGCTGGTCACCGCCTCGCTCGTCGCGGAGCCCCGCGGCTGGCGTGCGCTCGTCGCCTGGGTCGGAGACTCGCGCGCGTACCTCGTGCGCGACGGCGAGGCCGAGCTCCTGACCGACGATCACGCCGCGCCCGACGGCGGCCTGTACCGCTGGCTCCCCGACGAGGCGACGCCGGACATCCTCGAGCTCGAGCTCGTCGAGGGCGACCTGCTCGTGCTCTGCACCGACGGCGTCTCGAACGCGCTCGACGCCGTCGAGCTCGCGCAGTGCTGCGACGCCGACCGCGACCCCGCCGAGTGGATCGTCGAGCAGGCGCTCGACGCCGGCGCCTCCGACAACTGCACCGCGGTCGTCTGCGTGCTCTAGCCGGGCGCTGAAATTCGCGGAGCGGTCGCCGACGCGTCCATATCACCCATGGCCGCGACGCCGGGCGTCGCCGTGTCGAGCGGGCGCTGAGCGCCGGCGTCGACGGCAGCGGACGCAAGGGGCATGTTCGCGGTCGCGGGCGTCACAGCTGCGCGCGCACGCGGGCGGCCCACGCCTCGAGGTTCTGCGTCGTCCGCAGCGCCAGCGCCGGCGTCGACGCGAGCGCGGCGATCTGCCGCTCGAGCTGCGCGCGCGCGCGCCGGAGCCGGCTGCGCACGGTCGCCGCAGGCACCTCGATCACGCGGCTGATCTCGGCGCTCGAGAGCGACTCCCAGTAGCGCAGCTCGAGCACCACCTGCAGCTCGAGCGGCAAGCCCCGCAGCGCCGCGAGCAGCAGGTGCTCCTCCTCGAGCTCGCCGAGCAGCGCGCTCGGGGACGCGCCCAGGTCGATCACGGACACGGTCCCGAAGTCGATCGGCTCGAGCTTGCGCCGACGCCCGCGCAGGTGCATTCGCAGCGTGTTGTAGGCGACGCCGAAGACGTACGCGCGCACGCTCGCGTCGCCGCGGAAGCGATCCTTCGCGCCGACGCAGGCGAGGAAGGTGCGCTGGACCAGGTCGTCGACCTCGCCCGCGTCGTGGAGCTTGTTGCGGAAGAACCGCTGCAGCGGCGCGAAGTACCGATCGAAGAGCTGCTCGCCCGCCTCCCGGTCGCCGCCGCGCCAGGCCTCGAGCAGCTCCTCGTCGCTACGCACGCCGCGGCTCCCGGGCGCGCGATGGCTCGCGCGGCGACGACGAGCACGGGCGCCGTGACGTGTGGACGTGCTCCACGAGGCGCGAGCCTACGCGCCCGCCTCGCCGCTCACAAGCGCCGCTGCTCGTCGCGCCACGCGAGCGCGCGCGCGTAGTCCTGGGCGCTCGACTCACCGGCCGCGCCGAACGCCGCGATCGCCTGCGACAGCGCTCGCTCGGCCTCGACCCCCACGCCGAGCGCGGCGTGGGCTCGCGCGATCGCGAAGAGCGTGCGCCCGCGATCCTTCGCCGCGCTGGTGTCGGGCGTCTGCAGGGACCTCGCGCGCTCGAGCGACACGAGCGCCTCGGCCGGTCGCCCGAGCCCCAGCTCAGCCTCGCCGATCCCGGTCCACGCGAACGCGAGGTAGTGGTGCGAGGAGTCGTGCGCGCGCTCCCAGATGTCGACGCCGCGCCGCAGGTGCCGCTCGGCCAGCGCGTACTCGCCGAACGCGAGGTGCATCTCGGCGAGGTTGCGCAGCGCCCACGCGACGTCGTCGTGGGTCGGCCCGAGCGCCCGCTCCGCCAGCGCGAGCGCCCGCTCGTAGTGCTCGCGCGACGCCTCGCGTCGACCCGCGCGCATGGCCACGCGCCCGAGACAATTGTGCGGCCAGATCAGCCGCGTGTGCGCGTCGCCGTAGGCGCGCGCCCAGATCGCGAGCGCCTGCTGGTAGCGCGCCGTCGCCTCGTCGTAGCGCCCGCGCTCCTCGTCCACGCGCGCGGCGTAGGTCAGCGCCTGCGCGTAGCGCGGGTGCTCCTCGCCGAAGCTGCGCCGGTAGATCTCGAGCGCGCGCTCGTGGACCGCGAGCGCGCGCTCGTGCTGCCCGAGGTGCCCGAGCACGCGCCCCAGGTGACTCAAGCTCCCCGCGAGCTCGGGGTGCAGGGGATCGAGCGCCGCGTCCTCGAGCTCGACCGCGCGCTCGAGCTGCGCGCGCGCCTCCTCGTACTGGCCGAGCCACCGCAGCGCGCTGCCGAGGCTGTCGTGCAGCTGCGCGCGCTCGCGGTCGACCGACGCGCCCGCGCGCTCGGCCGCCGCCTCCCCCAGCTCACCCCCGCGTCGCCCCTCGTCCGCGCGCCCGAGCACCTCGATCAGCACGTAGACCAGCGACGACGCCGCGGCGATCTTCGCCCGGTCGTCCCCCAGCGCCTCGGCCCGCGTGTACGCGCCCGCGAGCGCCCGCGCGGCCTCGTCGCTGCGCAGCGGGTCGCGCACGAGCAGCTGCCCGCGCAGCAGCTCGGCGGCCGCGCGCGTGCGCGGGGCGTCGCCCGACGCGAGCGACGCGAGCCCGCGCTCGAGCTCCTCCCGCGCGCGCGCGTCCTCGCCGACGCGCAGGAACGCCTGCGCGCGCGCGAGCTGCTGCCGCGCCGCCTGCACCTGCGGCCCCGCCTCGCGCTCGAGCTCCTCGAGCCGCGCCTCGCGCTCAAGCTCATCCACGCCCGCGCAGCGCGAGACCGGCGTCAGCTGCCCGAGCGCCGTCAGCGAGCGCTCGACGGTCGCCTGCCCGCCCGCCGTGAGCGCGTCGACCAGCGCCGCGAGCTCCCCGCGACGGCGCTCCAGGCAGCGCGCGCGCGCGTCCGTCAGGCGCCGGGGCAGCGCGTCGTGCCACGCGTCCAGGCACGCCTCAACCTGCTCGATCGTCCATGTCTCGGTGTACTCGTCGAGTCGCGCGACCACGCGCGCCGCCGAGCCCTCCGCGTACGGGACCCCGGTGCGCCGGAACGCGTCGATCAGCGCCGCGCGCCGCGCTCCGCCCCACTCCGCCTCGATCGACGCGCCCGCCGACGCGCACGCCCGCCGCCGCGCGTCGCGGACGACGAGGACGCCGACGACGCACAGCAGCGCGACGCCCACCGCGAGCGCGCGTCGTCGCGCGCGACGACGGCGACGCGCGGGCTCATCCGAGAGCGCCGCGAGCAGCTCCTCCATCGACGCGAAGCGCTCGGACGCCGCCGGCGCGAGCCCTCGCGCGAGCGCGACCCAGACGTGCGCCGGCACGGCGCGACCCGACGGCGCGCGTCCCCCTCCGCGGAGCCGCTCGACCTCCGCGCGGTGATCGCTCGCGGGATCCAGGCGCGCGCCGCTGAGCGCCTGGTACAGCGCGACGCAGAAGCTGAACTGATCCGAGCGCTCGGTCACGGCCTCGTTTCGAGCTTGCTCTGGGGACATATACGCCGGCGTGCCCTGCCACGTGCTCGGGGCGCCGAGCGCCCCGAACGCCCCCGTCACCCGATCGGGCGCGCCGTCGGGCTGCGCGCGCTGCCGCACGCGCGCGAGCCCGAAGTCGCACACGCGCGCCCGCCCGCGCGCGTCCACGAGCACGTTCGCGGGCTTGAAGTCGCGGTGCACCACCCCGGCGCGGTGCGCCGCCGCTAACCCGAGACCTGCCTGGATGTACATCTCGGTGATCTCGCGGGTCCCGCGGTCGACCTGCCAGCGCCCCAGCGTCTCCCCGCGGACGAACTCCATCACCAGGTAGATGCGCCCGTCGTGCTCGCCGACCTCGTACACGTGCACGACGTTCCCGTGGGACAGCCGCGCCATCGCCCGGGCCTCGCTGCGCAGGCGATCGCGTCGCCGCGGCGCGTCCGAGCCCGGGTGCTCGACGCGCGCGCTCCGGAGCAGCTTGATCGCGACGGCGCGATCGAGCTCGTCGTCGCGCGCCGAGAACACGACGCCCAGCCCGCCCTGCCCGAGTCGACGCAGCAGCGTGTAGCGGCCGAGGCGCGGCGGCGCGCCGCCGAACACCTGCGCCTTCACGCAGGCGCGGTGCAACTCGTCCGCGAGCGAGATGTCGTCGTCGGCCGCCGCCGCCGGCTCCTGCACGCGAACACGGTCGCGCCTGCGTCGGCAAAACACAACCCGCGCGGGTCGGCGCGCTCGCGAACGCGCCTGGGCACGCGCCCGTGATCCTCGAGCCCGGCTCGTGTCGCTACCGCCGTGATGACCGCCGTGATGACCGCCGTCGCCCGCGCCTCGTCGCGCCCCCTCGCCGCGCTCTCGCTCGCGGCGCTCGCCCTCGCGCCGCTGGACGCCGCCGCGCTCTCGCGCACGGTCCACGTCCGCTACGGGATCCTCAACACCGCGGGCCACGACATCTACGTCGGCGTCTCCGCGCCCTACGCCCGCGACCTCAACCACTACTTCCCCAACATGGGCCCGGAGCTGGGTGACCTGCGGACCAGCTTCACGGGCGACCTGTTCGGCGCGGCGCAGCGCTACAGCCGCGACAGCTACGGCTTCCGCCTCCCGCACCGGACCCAGCGCGGCATGGACGCCGTCGACACGATCCACACCGGGCACACGCGCCACTACACCGTCGCGCTGTACGAGCGCGTCGACGGTGAGCTGCGCGCGTTCGCGTACATCGACTGGGCGGTCAAGATGAACCTGCGCGGGATCACCGAGTGCCACACCGAGCGGCTCATCGATCCCGACCAGCGGCTCTCGGTCCTGCACAAGCGCACCGACGAGGGCTTCACCGGCCAGGAGATCGCCGAGAAGTTCGGCGCGGACCTCAGCCTGCGCGAGAAGGTGCTCGGCTCGCTCGGCTTCCCGCCGATCGGCGAGGCCGACGAGACCCCCGAGCAGTTCTTCGATCGCCTCGCGCGCTGGGCCCTCGCGCAGCTCGTCGACATCCCCATGCCCGGCCTCGTCGGCCCCGGCAGCGCGATCGTCGACGTGACGGCCTTCGTGGTCGAGTCCAAGATCAAGTCCGCGCCCGGCAGCTGCGTCACGCAGCTCTGGGTGATGCCGCCCGTGCCCCCCGAGCGGCGCACCCTCACGAGCCTCTTCATGCACGGCTGGGGCGGCGCGGGCTACTCCTGGACCGGCGACTTCAACGGCGACGCCATCCCCGACATCGCCTCGGCCAGCGGCGCCACGCTGTTCGTGAGCCAGTCGCGCCGGAACGCGTCGCCGAGCTCCTGGGAGTGGCGCCCGCAGACGATCAACACGGGTTCGAACGCCTGGGGCGACGCCGGCTACACCTTCGTCGGCGACTTCGACGGCGACCACAAGGACGACATCGCCTCCGCCGACGGCGGCCGCGTCCACCTGCGCCGCGCGAGCGCGGGCTTCACGATCGAGAGCCTGCCGGCGGTCGCTCCCTGGCCGATGAAGTGCGGCTGGGGCAGCGCGGGCTACACCTTCGTCGGCGACTTCGACGGCGACGGCAAGCACGACATCGCCTCCGCCGACGGCGGCCGGATCTACCTCCGGCAGCTCGTCGGCGACCGCTTTACCTGCGCGCCCGCCAGCGTGCCCTCGCGCTGGGGCGGCGCGGGCTACACCCGCGTCGGCGACTTCAACGGCGACGGCAAGCACGACATCGCCTCCATGAACGGCCGGGTCGTCTACATGCGCCTCGGTCAGGCGCGCGGCTTCTCCCACCAGGAGTGGGCGGTCCCCGGGCGCTGGGGCGGCAGCGGCTACACCTTCGTCGGCGACTTCAACAGCGACGGCAAGGACGACATCGCGTCGGCCAACGGCGGCGACGTGCACATGCTGCTGTCGACCGGCGCCGGCTTCACGCCCGCGATCTGGCGCGTCCCGGCCAATTGGGGCGGCGCCGGCTACACCCGCGTCGGCGACTTCAACGGCGACGGGCGCGCCGACATCGCGTCCGCGAGCGGCGGCACGGTCTTCTTAAACCTGTCCACAGGAGCAGGGTTCAACCAGACGCGCTGGGTCGTCCCCGACTGGTGGGGCGACGCTGGCTACACCTTCATCGGCGACTTCGATCGCGACGGTCGCTCCGACATCGCCACGGGGCGCGGCCCCGAGGTCCAGGTCAAGCTCGCGCGCCCGTAGGCGTCCTCCGAGCGGTCATCGACCGCGATCGTGGAAGCGTCGGGGGGGCCGTAGGCCGAGGACGACCCGCGAACCTACGAGAACGCGCTCAGGCCCGTGAGCGCGCGGCCGATCGCCAGCGTGTGGATCTCGTGCGTGCCCTCGTACGTGTAGACCGTCTCGAGGTTGCACACGTGCCGCATGATGTGGAACTCGCCCATGATGCCGTTGCCGCCGAGCATCGAGCGCGCCGTGCGAGCTGCCTCGAGCGCCATACGCACGTTGTCGCGCTTGAGGTACGAGACCTGCGTCGGGCTCAGCGCGCCGCGCTGCTTCTCGCGCCCGAAGTGATAGGCGAGCAGCAGCCCCTTACCGATCTCGTTGTGCAGCTCGACCAGCTTCTGCTGCGTCAGCTGGAAGCCCGCGATCGGGCGCCCGAACTGCACGCGCTCGAGCGTGTACCGGCGCGCGCGCTCGTACACGCCCATCGCGGCCCCGAGCGCGCCCCAGCCGATCCCGTAGCGGGCCTGCGTCAGGCAGCTCAGCGGGCCCTTGAGGCCGCGCACGCCCGGCAGCATGTTCGCCGCCGGCACGCGCACGTCGTCCATCACGACCTCGCCCGTCAGCGACGCGCGCAGGCTCAGCTTGCCGTGCGTCTCCGGCGTCGAGATCCCCTTCATCCCGCGCTCGAGCACGAAGCCGCGGATCACCGGCGCGTCGCTGCCGTGATCGCGGGTCTTCGCCCACACGACCATCACGTCGGCGATCGGGCTGTTGGTGATCCAGAACTTCTGGCCGTTGAGGATGTAGTCGCCGCCGGGCCCGTCCTGGCGCGCGTGCGTCCGCATCGACCCGGGGTCGCTGCCCGAGTTGGGCTCGGTCAGCCCGAAGCAGCCGATCTTCGTCCCCGCCGACATCTCCGGCAGCCAGCGCTGCTTCTGCTCCTCGGTGCCGTAGGCGTAGATCGGCCACATCGCGAGCGCCGACTGCACCGAGCAGAAGCTGCGGATGCCGCTGTCCTGGCGCTCGAGCTCGATCATCGTCAGCCCGTAGGCCACCGGGTTCATCCCGGCGCAGCCGTAGCCCTCGAGCGGCGCGCCGAGGAAGCCCATCTCCGCGAACTCCGGGATCAGCTCCTTGGGGAAGGTCCCGCGCTCGTAGTGCTCCTCGATCACCGGCGCGACGCGGCGCTCGCAGAACTCGCGCGCGGCCGACCACGTGAGGCGCTCCTCCTCGGTCAGCAGGTGGTCGATCGTCAGCAGATACGGCGTCGGCGAGACCTGGCCCATGAGGGCCATGTACCACGGCCGCGACCCGAGCCCCATCGCGGAGCGCGAGCGCGTGGCATTGCTCACCGCGACGCGACGAGCGCGGACGGCCTCGGGCGCTTCGGGTTCAGCGCCGCGACCACGATCAACGCGAGCAGCCCGACATCCTCGAGCAGCCGCGGCCACCCCACGGCCTGGGCCTCGCTCTGCTGGCCGAAGCAGCCGCAGTCGATGTTGAGGTCGCGGGCGATCGCCGAGGCGATCAGCGCGATGAACGACGCGGTCAGCAGCCCCAGCAGCAGCGCCGCGCCGCGCCGCTTCCAGCCCGTCAGGATCGCGATCGCGCCCGTCAGCTCGAGCATCGGCACCACGCCCGCGAGCAGGTTCGAGGACCACAGCGGGAACACCTCGTAGTTGCGGATGTCCTCGGCGAAGCCCGCCGGGTCGACGATCTTCGGCAGCGCCGCGGCGATGAACACCACCGCCACGATCACGCGCGCGGCCGAGACCGCGCTCGCGCCCGCGCGAGTGCTCAGCGCGCGCTGCAGCGCGCTAGCCATGATGATCCGACCTCCCGCGCTCGATCGGCCCGCCGCGCTCGGTCCAGCGCAGCCACCCGCCCTCGAGCACGCGCACCTTCTGACAGCCGACGCGGTCTTGCAGGATCTTCCCCAGCGCCTCGGACTGCTCGCAGCTCCAGCCCTCGCAGTAGCAGACCACGAGCTCCTCCAGCGGCAGCGGGAACGACTGCATCGCCAGGAGCTCCTCCGCGTTCATCGCCGGGAGGTTCAACGCGCCGGGGATGTGACCCGCCGCGAAGTGCTCGGCGGCGCGCGCGTCGACGAAGGTCACGCTCGCGTCGCCGATTAACGTCACCGCCTCGGCGTAGGCGATGCGCTCGACCTGCGAGCCCGCGACCTCGGCGAGCGCGCCGGTCTCGCCCTCGTCTCCGGGCGCGGAGCCGAGCTCGCAGCTGCCCGCGAAGGCCTCAGCGGGATCCGGGAACCAGGGCAGCTCGTCGCCCCGTGACGCGATGCTGACGAGCCCGAGCGCGCAGGCGAGCGCCCCCAGGATCGCCATGTCGCGCAGCGTGTCGACCACCCCCAGGGCGGCCTCCCGAACGCGCGCGTGACCGCCCTCCGCTGTGTCTAGTTCATGCTTCACGCGACATTGCCAATTTAGCAGACGAGCACCCACGAGGCCTGCCGCGACCGTGCCGGCCGCGCGCGTACGGCCGCCGCGCGCTCCCCGGTGCGCGGGCCGGCCGACCAGGTCGAGACCTGCGACCGCGTGTCTGGTAGCAATGGTTAAGGATGGTACACGCACGCTCCCGCAGGCCTCGCGACACGCGCCTCCGCGTAGGCGGCGTGCGCGTCGCGGCGGGGCTCTCGCTCGTCGCGCTCGCGCTCGCGACCACGACGGCCCAGGCCGCGCCGGCCGGCGGCGGCGCGGGCGGGCAGGTCGGCTTCGACAGCAGCGGCGCGTCCTCCAGCGGCTCCTCCAGCTCCTCGGGGGGATACCAGTGGCCCGAGCGAGTGATTTCCGGCAACGCGGTCTCGCTCCAGCTGCCGCTGCAGATCGCGTTCCTCGGCTACATGCCGCGCGTCCGCATCGGTCTCCAGTACGACTACCAGCTGCACCTCCCGCACTGGGTGCACATCGGCATCGCGGCGCTGCTCGATCGCGGCGACTTCGAAACGTTCAAGCTCGACACCTGCGGTTTCGGCGCGAACCCGCCCTCCGGCTCCTGTCAGCCGGGCACGGTCGCCGGCTTCGATATCTGGGCCGGCTACGCGTACAAGTGGTACCTCAAGGAGCGCCCGTACCTCGTCCCCTACGTGCGCGGCAGCCTCGGCGGCGGCTGGTGGCGCTACCCCGACGTGACCGCGTCGCGCCTCCAGAGCCTGCAGTGGTCGGGGACCTTCAGCCTGCGCCTCGGCGGCGGCGCGCGCCTGTTCCTGCTCGACTACCTCGCGCTCGGCATCGACGTCGCGCTCACGATCGGCTTCACGCAGTCGCTCAACATCCCGCTCGGCGGCAGCGAGGAGAAGGTCACGAGCTTCCTCCTCGGCATGGAGATCCTCCCGCTGCTGCTCGAGTACCGGTTCTAGCGACGCCCACGGCGAAAATGTGACTTGGCCTGGCCCCCGGGCCGGGACCCGCCGCGGCGCGCTCTGACAAGATGTTCAGGCCGCGAGCGCGCGCCGACGTCTGCCGGGGAAGTGTGCTACCAGCGTGCTCCCATGGCCCTCGCAGTCGGAATCGTCGGTCTCCCCAACGTCGGCAAATCGACGCTGTTTAACGCGCTCTCCAACGCCGGCGCGGAGTCCAAGAACTTCCCGTTTTGCACGATCGATCCCAACGTCGGGATGGTCCCGGTCCCCGACCCGCGGCTCGACGCGCTCGTCAAGATCGTCGAGCCCCAGAAGATCGTGCCGACGACCGTCGAGTTCCTCGACATCGCGGGCCTCGTCAAGGGCGCGAGCCAGGGCGAGGGGCTCGGCAACAAGTTCCTCAGCCACATCCGCAGCGTCGACGCCATCGTCCACGTCGTGCGCTGCTTCGACGACGACAACATCATCCACGTCGACGGCAAGATCGACCCCGTAAACGACGCCGAGGTCATCAACACCGAGCTGCTGCTGCGCGACATGCAGTCGGTCGAGCAGCGCCTGAGCCGCGCGCGCAAGCAGGCCAAGAGCGGCGACAAGCTCGAGAAGCAGGCCGTCATCACCTGCGAGCGCGTGCTCGAGGCCATGGGCGGGGGCATCCCCGCCCGCAGCGTCGAGCTCGAGCCGGCCGACGACGAGATCCTCCGCGACCTCTGCCTGCTCACCGCCAAGCCGGTGCTCTACGTCGCCAACGTCAGCGAGGAGCAGCTCGGCAGCGCCGACGACGACCCGCACGTCCAGGCGCTGCGCGAGTTCGCGACCGCCGAGCGCGCCGAGGTCGTCATCATCTCCGCCGCCATCGAGGCCGAGATCGCGAGCCTCGACGTCGAGGAGCGCGCCGAGTTCCTCGAGGGCATCGGCCTCGAGGAGCCCGGGCTCAACCGCCTGATCTTCAAGGCCTACGAGCTGCTCGAGCTGATCACCTACTTCACCGCCGGCAAGAAAGAGGTCCGCGCCTGGACGATCCGGCGCGGCACGCTGGCGCCTGGCGCCGCGGGGAAAATTCACTCCGACTTCGAACGCGGCTTCATCCGCGCCGAGGTCATGAGCTACGACGAGCTCATCGAGGCCGGCTCCGAGGCGGCGATGCGGGCCAAGGGCCGGCTGCGCCTCGAGGGCAAGGACTACGTGGTGCAAGATGGCGACGTCATGCACTTCCGCTTCAACGTCTGAGCACGCATGACCCGTGGCGAGCGCTCGCGTGGCGACCCTGGCGCGCGCGACGACGAATCACGGCTGTATCGGGCGCCCGAGCATGGACTGCGCTTGAAAGCGCCTCGGGACCGGAGTAGATGATGGACGTGTCCGCGTTGGTCCGCGCCTGTGTCAGCGTCGCGCTCCTGACCGCGACGATCCCCGCGCAGGCCGTGGCGGCGCGGGCCGCGGTCGCGCCCGCAGAGCGCAGCGCCGAGGACGAGTACCACCTCGGCGAGCAGGCCTACGCGCTCGGCAACTACGAGCAGGCCGTCGGGCACTTCGAGCGCAGCTACGCGCTCTCCGACCAGCCCGACCTCCTGTTCAACATCGGCCAGTCCTACTACCGCCTCTACGAGCTCTCGCAGGATCCCAGGCACCTGCGCAAGGCCCGGGCGCTGTTCAGCAACTACCTCAAGTTCCTGGCCGCCTCCGAGGCCCTCGACGAGACGACGCGCGCGAGCGTCGAGCAGCACATCACCGACATCGACAGCAAGCTCGCCGCGCTCGCCGAGGCCGACAAGCCCGACCCGGAGCCGGACCCAGACCCGCCGGACGACGAACAGGACCCCGAGCCCGAGGGCCCCAAGGACGCCGAGCCTGGCCCGACGGAGCCGGTCGACGAGCCCGCGCCCGAGAAGAAGCCGCTGTACAAGAAGGGCTGGTTCTGGGGCGCGCTCATCGGCGCCGTCGCGGTCGCCGGCGGCGTCACGGCGGCGATCCTCCTGACGCGCGACAGCGGCGACGGGATCCCGGAGCCCGAGCTCGGCACGATCCCGCGTGTCGGCCCCGGCCCCGCGCTCGCGCCGGGCGGCGTGGTGTTCTCGTTCTAGCCGCCGAGAGCCGCCCAGCGGAGCCGAGATGACGAGCAGCTCGAGCCAAGACCTGCACCCCACCAGCGGGGCCCGATTCCTGTTCACGCGAACCGACGACGCGGGCTACGCGGTCGAGATCTACGCGGCCGGCGGCGCGCGGCACTCGACGACGCTGCGCTGGGACGACCAGGGCAACGCGGCCCTCGAGCCCGGGCTCGCGGACGAGGCGCTCACGCGCGAGGTCCTCAAGCTCGCGCGCGTGGTCAAGCGAAGCCAGCAGGAACGACTCCTGCGCTGGCGCGCCTGAGCAGCGCTTCGAACGCGCGAAGGGGAGGCGCGAGCCTCCCCTTCGTCGAGCGAGCCAGCGCGCGCGGGCTAGCCGGTGCTCCCAGACGAATCCGAGGTCGAGGTCGAGCTGTCGCTGTCGCTGTCGCTCGTGTTGGTCGTGTCGTCGAAGCACAGGCACTGATCGACGCCGTCCTGCTCGCCGCACTCGCCGTTGTCGAACGAGGAGTCGTTGCAGATCGTCAGGCAGTCGAGCATCGCCGTCTGCAGCCCGTAGTCACAGGTCAGCAGCGTCTCGGTGCCCTGGCACGAGTCCGACGTGCAGGCGGCGCCCGAGCCGTTGCCGCACAGGATCACGACCTGGTCCATCTCAGCGTCGTCGACGCAGCCGAACGACTGCCAGCTGGGATCGTCGAACGAGCAGGTCGTGTCGAGCACGTCCTTGCCCTGCAGCTGCCACGCGCCGCTGATGCACTCGTAGTAGTCGCCGCCGCCGCCGCAGCTCTCGTCGTGGGTGCACCAGACGGTGCCGTCGTCGCACGCCCCGTCCGGCGGAGGCTCGGGGTTGCAGTCGGGGCCAGCCGAGGTGCCAGAGCCCGTGGTGCCAGCGGTCGTCCCGCCCACGCTCTCGGCGTCGGTCTCGGTCGGCTGCTTGGGATCGAGCGGGCAGCAGTCGAGCCCTGTGTTCGAACACCAGTCGTAGCCCTGGTCGCAGTAGCAGAGGCCGTCACCGGCGAGCGAGCTGTTGTTCCCGCAGTTGCCGCCGTTGGGGGTGTTGCCGACGGCCTCGCAGCACGTCAGGTCCGCGTCGTTGTTCGGGTTACACCAGGTGTAACCCGAATCGCAGTAGCAGAGCCCGTCCTGGCCGACGTAGTTGTGATCGAGCAGCGACTCGCCACACTGGTTGGGGCCGTCGCCGCTGGTGTCACCACCACCGTTGATGATGCAGCCGAACGCGAGGCTGGTGAAGCCGGCGAAGACGGTAATGAGCAGTCCGTTATTCCGGATGGAGCGCAAGAGCATGGTCTATTCCTCGTAGTTTGGCCGTGGCGATCTCTGGGTGCCGTGTTGGACGTAGACGTGGGGTCGTTGATTCGACGTCCCTGGAGAATTCGCGAAGGACCAGGGAAGCAAACGCTCCCATTGTAGCCGAGCGACGCGCCTGCGGCCCTCTCTCGCGCGCGCGCCAGTAGGTCAAATTCGCCGCGCGCGAGCTCGCCGGCGGCGGTCGACCGGTCGGCTTTCGCCGCGGCGGAGCACTCGCCGCCGCCCGCGGCGTGATGCGGATCTGGCGCAACGAACATCATGTCTCTTGGGACATGTAAAATCGCCCGCGCGCCAAAAACGCGAACGCGCCGCTCCCTCTCGGGGGCGGCGCGTCGACGGGGACTCGCGGACCGCGGCTAGCCTAGCCTAGGTGACCGTCCAGATGTGCCCCTTGCGCATGAGCGCGTTGAGGTCGCCCGCGCCCTGCTTCTGGATCGCGCGCTCGACCTGCCCGAGGACGCGATCTTCGAAGCTGTCGTCGGGCTCGCAGAGCAGCACGCCGAGCGCCACGGGGAACTCGGGCGGCTGCATCGCCCCGAGCAGGAACGCGAGCGGCCGGTTGCGCTCGTCGTGGACGAGCAGATCGGCCTCGGTGATCCCGTCCTCGCCGAGCGTCACGACCTCGAGCTCGAGCGCGCCTGGCTTGAGGCGCAGGCCCTTGTTCTTGTCCTTGCCGAAGATCATCGGCTTGCCGTGCTCGAGGTGCAGCTGCGTCTCGGTCGCGGTCGCGCGCTCGGTGAAGTCCGTGAACGCGCCGTCGTTGAACACCGGGCAGTTCTGGAACACCTCCATGAAGCTGGTGCCGCGGAAGCCGTGCGCGCGCACGAGCACCGCGCCGAGGCGCTTGGCGTCGGTGTCGATCGCCCGCGCCACGAACTTCGCGCCCGCGCCCATCGCGAAGCCCACGGGGAGCACCGGGTTGTCGACCGAGCCCATCGGCGTCGAGGGCGAGAGCTTGCCGACCAGCGAGGTCGGCGAGTACTGGCCCTTGGTCAGCCCGTAGATGCGGTTGTTGAACAGGATGATCTGCAGGTTGAGGTTACGCCGCAGGACGTGCATCAGGTGGTTGCCGCCGATGCTCAGCCCGTCGCCGTCGCCGGTGATCATCCAGATGTCGAGCTCGGGGTTGGCGAGCTTGAGCCCGGTCGCAAACGTCGGCGCGCGCCCGTGGATCGTGTGAAACCCGTAGGTGTCCATGTAGTACGGGAACCGACTCGAGCAGCCGATACCCGAGATGAAGACCGTGTTCTCGCGCTTGACGCCGAGCGTCGGCAGCGTGCGCTGGACGGCGGCGAGGATGGCGTAGTCGCCACAGCCAGGGCACCAGCGGACCTCCTGATCCGAGGTGAAGTCCTTGCGGGTGAGCTTCTTCGTGGGTGTGTCGGGCATCTCCGCGCTCCTTACTTGCTAGCGGCGAGCTTGTCGGCGATCGCGGTCTCGATCTCGGAGACCTTGAAGGGTTGGCCGGCGATCTTGTTGAGGCCCTCGGCGGGGACCAGGTACTCGCTGCGCAAGATCCTCACGAGCATGCCGTTGTTCATCTCGGGCACGAGGATCTGCTTGAAGCCGCGGAGGAGGTCGCCGAGGTTGCGCGGCATGGGCCACATGTAGCGCAGGTGGATGTGCGAGACGGTCTCGCCGGCCGCGAGCGCGTTGCGGACGGCCTGGTGCACCGAGCCGAAGGTCGAGCCCCAGCTGACGATGACGAGGTCGCCCTGCTCGGGCCCGGCGCAGACATCCTGCGGCGGGATGTGCTCGGCGATCTTGTCGATCTTCGCGGCGCGGACCTTGACCATCCGGTGGTGGTTGTCCGGATCGTAGGAGATGTTGCCGGAGTTGTAGTCCTTCTCGAGGCCGCCGACGCGGTGCTCGAGGCCCGGCGTGCCGGGGACCGGCCAGATGCGCGCGAGCGTCTCCTCGTCGCGCAGGTACGGGTGAAAGCCCTCGCGCGCGGTGTGCTGCGTGGCCGGGAACGGCTCGAGCGCGTTGACGTCGGGGATCTTCCACGGCTCCGCGCCGTTGGCCAGGTAGCCGTCGCTGAGCAGCATGACCGGGGTCATGAACTTGGTCGCCAGGCGCACGGCCTCGATCGCCATGTAGAAGCAGTCGCCGGGGGTCGCGGCCGCGAGCACCGCGAGCGGGCAGTCGCCGTTGCGCCCCCAGACCGCCTGCAGGAGGTCGGACTGCTCGGTCTTGGTCGGCAGGCCCGTCGAGGGCCCGCCGCGCTGGATGTCGCAGATGACCAGCGGGAGCTCGACCATGACCGCGAGCCCGATCGCCTCGCCCTTGAGCGCGACGCCGGGGCCCGACGTGCTGGTGATGCCGAGCGCGCCGCCCCACGACGCGCCGACCGCCGCGCAGACCGCCGCGATCTCGTCCTCGGCCTGGAAGGTCACGACGCCGAAGTTCTTGAGCTTCGAGAGCGCGTGCAGCAGCGACGACGCCGGGGTGATCGGGTAGGAGCCCAGCACGGGCTTGAGCTCGGCGAGCTTGCAGCCCGCCACGAGCCCCCACGCGAGCGCCTCGTTGCCGGTCACGTTGCGGTAGGTGCCCTTGTCGAGCTTGGCCTTCGGGACTTGATAGCAGCCGATGCCGCTGGGCATCTCGGCGGTCTCGCCGAACGCGTGACCGGCGTTGAGCGCGGCGACGTTCGCCTCGGCGATCTCGGGCTTCTTGGCGAACTTCTGGCGCAGCCAGTCGACGGTGGCCTGACGGTCGCGGCCGAACAGCCACATCATCAGCCCGAGCGTCCACATGTTCTTGCTGCGCAGCGCGGCCTTGGTCCCGAGCTCGAACTTCTCGACCGCCGCGAGCGTGTGCTTCGAGATGTCGAGCTTGAGCACGCGGTAGGGCCCGAGCGTGTCGTCCTCGAGCGGGTCGTTGTCGTAGCCGGCCTTCTTGAGGTTGCCCTTGGTGAAGGTGCCGGTGTTGACGACGACCATCCCGCCGCGCTTGAGGTCGGCGAGGTTGACCTTGAGCGCGGCCGGGTTCATCGCCACGAGCACGTCCGGGGCGTCGCCCGGCGTCATGATGTCGTGGGCCGCGAAGTGGACCTGGAAGCCCGACACGCCGAACGTCGTCCCGGCGGGCGCGCGAATCTCAGCCGGGAAGTCGGGGAAGGTCGCCAGGTCGTTGCCCATGAGGGCGGTTGACTGGGTGAACTGAGTTCCGGTCAGCTGCATGCCGTCGCCGGAGTCTCCGGCGAAGCGAATGACGACCGAGTCGAGGTCCTCGCGTTGGGTCTTGGCGGCGAAGGTGTCCATGTCCTGTGTAACCTGTTTGCCCGTACCGTGTTCGGTGACGCCGCAGGCGACGGCTCGCCGTCAAAGCTGACGTCGGGTTAACCGAGAGCAGTGATTATGCGCTCAGGCCCGAGCCATGTCAGCAAACCGCAGGCTCCAGACGAGTGAGTGAGTGCACACCATCGCGCACCACGACGTCGGGGACGCGCCGTGGGGACGGCGCGAACGCTAGCGGAGCGTGGCGATCAGGCCGTCGATGTAGCGAGTGTAGGCCGCGAGCTCGCAGGAGGATGGCTCTTGAGGCAGCCGTCCGAGCGCCGACGGGCCCGGGTTGTTCGACGCGGGGTCGATGACCGCGCCGGCCCAGTTGAGCAGCGCGTACCGCCCGTGCTTGTCGGTGATTCGCTGGCCGCGAACCGGGGATTTCTCGAGCGCGTGATTCCACGCGATGATCGAGCGCGCGAGGCCGCGAGTCCAGCTCTTGTGATTCGCCACGAGCTGCTCCCGGAGGTCAGGCCGCTGGGCGATCAGCGCGTCGCGGATGTTGCCGCCGAGGCGCGGAGCGTTGCGCGCGTCATCGAGGAACAAGCGGCTGGCGCGCGTCCCCGCGGGCAGGCGAATCCCGTCGCCGACGTTGACGACGACCGTGCCGAGACGCAGCTGGGTCGGCGCCAGCGCCCCGTCGGTTGAGACCAGGGCGTGCGCGCCAGCGGTGGCGGCGACGAGGGCTCCGACCGCCGCGTTGGGCGCGGCGACCGCGAGCGCTTCGTCCGCGCGCGCGCGCGCGGAGAAGGTCAGCGACAGGCCCGTGAGCGGAACGACTTGAATCCAGGCGCGACGTGAAAACATGGGAGACCCGCAAGTAAGACGCGCGGAGTGTTTGATTATTCGCGCGCTGCGGCGATTTTCTCATGTTCCGCCAGGCTCGTGGAGGTCGAGTTCGTCCCAGGCGTCCGCGAATTCGGCGATCTCGTGGTGCCCGAACCGCACGCGGTTGTCGGTGAGCTTGACCCAGGTGATCGCGAGCACGAACAGCGCGTGGGCAGGCGGCCCGTCGGCCGGCGCGAGCACCCGCGCCGCGACGGGATGACGGTCGAGGTACGCACGCTCGAGCGCGCGCCGGATCTCCGCGGGCAAGCGCGCACCGAGGACCACGCGACCGCGGAGCTGCAGCCCACGCAGCGCGCCGATCGCTTCGCTCTCGAGGTAGACCGCGCCGCCGACCGCGACGGGCCCGGCTCCGAGGTGGCGGCCGTGGGTCGAGCGCGGCGAGCTGGCGAACACCAGCGCCGGCGCGACACGCCCGAGCCAGGGCGAGAGCTCCGTCGTGGCGTAGAACAGCGGCGTGACGTAGGGAGCCTGGTCAAGCGCGTTTGTCGCAAGCGCGAACACCCAGCGCTCCCGCAGCAACGTCATGAGCGCGCTCACGCGGTGTGCGTCGTGTGGCATCGCCTGGCGAACATACACGAGGTAGCAGCGACAAAATCCTGGTGAGCGACGGCGGCGAGCGGAGTACAGTCCGCCCATGAATCGCGCTGCGGATTCCATCGACGCCGTGATCGATCGTGGCCTCCAGGCCGTGGAGAACGAGGACCTCGAGCGAGCCGAGGCCGCGCTCGAGGAGGCCCAGCGCCTCGCGGGTGAGAACCACGTGCGCGTGCTTCACCTGGGCGGCTTGATCGCCTGGTCCGAGGGACGGCTCGAAAACGCGGCCGGGTACCTCCAGCAAGCCGTCGATCTCGACTCGAACCGCGCCGAGATTTACCTCGACTGCGCCGAGTGCCTGGCGGCGAGCGGAAATGACCTCCAGGAGGCCGAGGCGGTGCTCCGCACGCTGCTCGCGCGCGACGATGTCGACGCCGAGGCGGTCGACCAGGGCAAGCTCCTGCTCGCGCAGATCCGCCTGGACGACGACGACACCGACGAGGCCCTCGAGATCCTCTCGAGCATCTCGCCCGAGCGTCAGGAGGACCCGGTGTACCTGAGCACGCGCGCGCTCGTGCTCGAGGCCAACGGTCAGACGGAGGCCGCGCTGACGGCCCTCGAGCAGGCGATCGTCGCGGATCCGGGCGATCCTGATCTGCACTACCAGCTCGGCCTCGTGCGTGAGTCGAACGGGGACCTCGAGGGGGCGCGCACGGCGATGCTCCGCGTCCTCGAGCTCGACACCGACAACGCCGGGGAGCGCGAGCCCATGGATCCGCGCGAGGCCGACGCGCTGCGCGCCCAATTCGAGGAGGAAGTGCTCACGGAGGTCCCTGAGCCGGTGCTCGACCGCATCGCCAGCGCGCCGATCATCGTGCAGGAGCGCCCGACCGCCGCCCAGGTCGCCGACGGGATCAACCCGCGGACCTACGTCACCTTCCTCGGCCAGCCGAAGACCGACGAGCAGGAGCCGCGGCTTGACCGCATCATCATCATGCGCGACCTGCTGCTCGACGAGCTCGACGACGACGATGACGTGGTGCCCCTGCTGTTCGTCGGCCTGCTCGACGAGATGCGCGCGTTCTTCCGGATGGAGGGCCTGCAGATGGCCACGGCCTGACGCGGGCGGCACGAGCTAGAAAATTCAATTCACGCTCGGCGGCGCCGCGAGCAGCCCGTGACGAAAGTCCACGGGTCGACTCGCGGCTTCTTTTCGCCGTGGGCTAGACTGACTCCATCGGCGACGTGTCGACGCGCGCGAGCTCGCCGGCGACGCTGGCGCACGAGCGGCGCGAACAGGAGCGGGCATGAATCAGCAGCACAACACCGCGGCCCTTATCTACGACTGGAACGAGCGCGAGCGGACCGGCCCGCTGCTGCGGAGGCCGCCGCGCTTCGTCGACGAGACCATCCGCGACGGCCTGCAGTCGCCCTCGGTCCGCGACCCGACGATCGAGCAGAAGATGGAGCTGCTCCGCTACATGGACCGGCTCGGGATCCAGTGCCTCAACCTCGGGCTGCCCGGCGCCGGCACGCGCGCGCAGGAGGACGTCGAGCGGCTGCTGCGGATGATCGTCGAGGAGAAGCTCAACCTCACGCCGAACTGCGCCGCGCGCACGGTCGCCGCCGACATCACGCCGATCATCGACATCTCCCAGCGCGTCGGCGTGCCGATCGAGGTGACCGCGTTCATCGGCTCGAGCCCGATCCGCAGCTACGCGGAGGGCTGGGACACCGGGCGCCTGGTCAAGCACACGCGCGACGCGGTGCAGCTGATCGTCAAGAACGGGCTGCCGGCCTCCTTCGTCACCGAGGACACCACGCGCTCGCACCCGATGACGCTCGACCTGCTGTTCCGCACCGCGATCGACGAGGGCGCGACGCGGCTGGTGCTGTGCGACACCGTCGGGCACGCGACCCCGGACGGGCTCCGCAACCTCCTCAACTTCACCAAGGGCCTCTTGCGCGCGATGGACGTCGAGGACCGCGTCGAGCTCGACTGGCACGGGCACAACGACCGCGGCATGGCGCTGACGCTGGGCCTGTACGCCTTCGAGTGGGGCGTGCACCGCGTGCACGGCTGCGGCCTCGGGATCGGCGAGCGCGTCGGCAACACCTCGATCGACCTGCTGCTGCTCAACCTCTACCTGCTCGGCCTGCTCGACAGCGAGCAGCACGACCTCTCGTGCCTCGTCGAGTATGTACAAAAGGTCAGCGAGTACACGGGCGTGCCGATCCACCCCAGCTACCCGCTGTCGGGGCGCGACGCGTTCCGCACGGCCACCGGCGTGCACGCGGCCGCGATCATCAAGGCCCAGAAGCAGGGCGACACCGAGCTCGAGGACCGCGTGTACTCGTCGGTCCCGGCCGCGGTGTTCGGACGCCGTCAGGAGATCGAGATCGGTCACTACAGCGGCAAGTCGAACGTCGTCTACTGGCTGCGCGAGCACGGCCACGAGGCCTCCGAGGCGCTCGTCGACAAGGTCTTCCAGGCCGCGAAGTCACAGGACCACACGCTCTCGACCGAGGAGGTCGAGGCGATCATCGCGTCCTAGTCGGCGCCGCCCGGGCTACCAGAGCACCTTGAGCAGGTGCTTGCACTCGCGCTTGAGCGCGTCGAACAGCGACTTGTCGAACCACTTCTCGGGCAGCTCTACGCGGCTGCCCGCGAGCGCGGGCTTGCGCGCGAGCGCGACCTGCCAGGGGAACAGGTCGGTGCGCGACCAGCCCTGCTTGCGGATGCTCGGCGTCCTCACCGACATCCAGCCGCGCGGGCGATCGCCCCACACCAGCCACTGCGGCTCCGGCGGCTCCGCGTCGCCCTCGGGCACGCCAGGCCACAGCAGCATCGCGGGCCGGGCCGTGCCCTCGCGCGCGCGCACCATCGCGGGCAGCAGCACCGCGTCGCCGGGCATGACCTCGGTCGCCGGCTTGCGCGCGACCGGGCGCTCGAGCAGCGAGCCGCGCGCCTGCGTGATGTGCAGCGGCCCGCTGGCCTTAAGGACATCATCGACCTTGAGCGCCGAGAGCGGCTCGACCTCCGGACCCTTGAGCTTGCTGCGGGTCGGCACGAAGCTGACCGCGCGCGGGGCCTCGGGCGGGAGCGCCTCGGTGATCGCGCGCTCGCCGAGCGCCAGCGGCTTCCACTCGAGCGCGTCGATCGGCTGCCGCCAGAGGCGACCGAGCATGCCGTCGGCCTGCGGGCCGCCGATGATCAGCGTGGTCGCCAGCACGTCCTCGGCGGCGTAGGGCGGGCTCTGCAGCGCGATGCAGCTCGCCGGCCAGCGCAGGCGGCACTCCTGCGCCTCCGGCAGCGGCGGCGGCGGCTCGTCGGCGTCCTCGGGGATCGGCGGCTGGGCGATCAGGAAGCGCTGCAGCAGACCGCGCGGACGCAGCACGTAGATCCACCGGGCGTCCCCCGCGAGGCTCAGGGGGACGGCGCGGCCGGCGGCCCCGGGCTTCGCCAGGAAGCGCTCGGCCTCGAGCCGCAGGCCCGGGTTCGTCCAGGCGACCGCGCCGTCGCGGGCCGCGAGCACGCAGCGCCCCGCGGTCGTGACGTGCAGCGCCGCGACGCCCTCGCGCGCGACCTCGACCGGGCTCGTGGTCTTGAGGCGCAGGCGCATGTACCCCGACGGGTGATCGGGATCGATGACCCAGGCGTCCTGGCTGCCGTCAGACCAGATCGCGCGCCCGCGCGGCGTCGCGACCAGGCCGGTGACCCGGCGCTCGCTGACCTTGCGCCGATGCGTGACCGTCTCGCTCTCGGCGCTCCACAAGATCTCGCCGCTCGAGCCGACGCCGCACACGAGCCCAGGGCGCACGACGCAGACGCGATCGACGAAGCCGCCGAGCTTGCTGCCGACCTTCGCGCTCGTGGTCGCGTAGAGGTTGCCGCGGAACAGGTGGTGACCGCCGAGCCACAGCTGGCCGTCGCCCGGGGCCTCGCTCACCGACGGCCGCTCGGCCTTGACGGCGACGCTGCGCTCGATCTCGAGGCTCTGCGCGCCCATGATCCACAGCTCGTGGGGCAGCGTGACGAGCACGCGCTTGTGATCGCGGCTCATGGCGATCTCGAGCGGGCGGTCGTCGAGCGTTCGCGACGCCGGGCCGGCGTCACCGGCCGGTCGCTTCTTCGCGCCGGCGACGACGCGACGTCCGGTGCTTGCGACGACGCGGCGGGTCGCGTCGCCCCCCTTACGGCCTCCTCGACGAACCGTCATGAGCGATTCACCGTAGCCCGATTTCGCCAGCGCGTCACGGCCCGAGAGGCGTGCGAAGCCGCTCGATCGCGTCGTCCTGGCCGTCGTTGCGTCGCTCGGCGCCCGAGCTGATCAGCGCG
The DNA here is from genome assembly GCA_020633295.1 of Myxococcales bacterium. Lineage (GTDB taxonomy): Bacteria > Myxococcota_A > Polyangia > Nannocystales > Nannocystaceae > JACKDW01. The sequence goes on from JACKDW010000005.1 coordinate 549,882, forward strand.
TGATCACGGACCGGTGATCACCGATCAGAGGTTGATCATGCGCCCGTCGACGCCGAGCGCCGCCTCCTTGATCGCCTCGGCCAGCGTCGGGTGAGCGTGCACGCTGCGGGCGATGTCCTCGGCGCTCGCCGAGAATTCTACGGCCACGGCCAGCTCGGCGATCGTGTCGCTCGCGCGCGGGCCGATGATGTGCGCGCCGAGGATCCGGTCGGTCTCGGCGTGCGCGAGGATCTTGACGAAGCCGTCGGTCTGACCCATCGCCTTCGCGCGGCCGTTGGCGACGAACGGGAAGCTGCCCTGGCGGAACGGGATCCCGGCCTTCTCGAGCTCCGTCTGCGTCTTGCCGACCGACGCGATCTCGGGGTGCGTGTAGATGACGTTGGGGATCGCGTCGTAGTTGACGTGACCGCCGAGCCCGGCCATGTGCTCGACGGCGGCGATGCCCTCGTGCTCGGCCTTGTGCGCGAGCATGATGCCCGGGATGACGTCGCCGATCGCGTACACGCCCGGCGCCCCCGCGCGGTAGTGCTCGTCGACCTGGATGTAGCCGCGGCGATCGAGCGTGAGCCCGGCCTCCTCGGCGCCGAGGCAGCGCGTGTTGGGCTTGCGGCCGACCGCGACGAGCAGGCGGTCGCCCGTGACCGTCTGGGTCTGGTCGTCCTTGTCCTGGTAGCGCACCGTCACGATGTCGCCCTCGCGCGTCGCCCCGGTCACGCGCGCGTTGAACACGAAGTTGATGCCCTGACGCGGGAAGATCTTGGCGGCCTGCTTGCTGATGTCGGGGTCCATCATCGGCAGCAGCTCGGGCATGTACTCGAGCACCGTGACCTTCGCGCCCAGCCGCGCCCAGACCGAGCCGAGCTCCAGGCCGATCACGCCGGCGCCGATGATGATGAGGTGCTCGGGCACCTCGGGGTACGACAGCGCCTCGGTCGAGCTGCCGATGCGCTCGCCGTCGAACTCGATCCCGGGCAGCGTCGCCGGCACCGAGCCGGTCGCGACCAGGATCTTGTCCGTGTTGAGCTCGGCGAGCAGGTGCCCGTCACTCGGATCGGAGACGCCGACGCGCCCCTCGCCCCGCAGGCTGCCGAGGCCGCGCACGCGGTAGACCCCGTTCTTCTTGAACAGGAACTCGACGCCGCCGGTCAGCTGGCGCACGATCTTGTCCTTGCGCCGCAGCATCTTCGTCACGTCGATCGAGACGCCGGAGACCGCGATGCCGTGGGGCCCGAGGTGCTTGCGGATCTCCTCGTAGCGCTCGCTCGAGTCGAGCAGCGCCTTCGACGGGATGCAGCCGACGTTGAGGCACGTGCCCCCGAGCGTCGGGTCCTTCTCGATGCACGCGACCTTCATGCCGAGCTGCGCGGCGCGGATGGCCGCGACGTAGCCGCCGGGGCCGGAGCCGATGACCACGAGGTCGAGGCGTGGGGGGAGGTCGGCGGGGATGGCTGGGGGTGGAGACTTGGCCATGGTCTTGCGCTGCCTTGGTTGCGTGGCGCCCGGGCGGGCGAGACATCCGACGAGACATCAAACGTCGAGCAGGAGGCGCGAGGGATCCTCGATGCACTCCTTGACGCGGATCAGGAACTGCACGGCCTCGCGCCCGTCGATCAGCCGGTGATCGTAGGACAGCGCGAGGTACATGATCGGGCGGATCACGACCTGCCCGTTCACCGCGACGGGGCGCTCGACGATGTTGTGCAGGCCGAGGATGCCGCTCTGCGGCGGGTTCAGGATCGGCGTCGAGAGCATCGAGCCGTAGATGCCGCCGTTGCTGATCGTGAACGTCCCGCCCGTCAGGTCACCGAGCGTGAGCTTGTTGGTGCGCGCGAGCCCTGCGAGGCGCTTGATCTCGAGCTCGATGTCGGCGAACGAGCGGCGGTCGCAGCCGCGCACCACCGGGACCACGAGGCCCTTGCCGCCGCCGACCGCGACGCCGATGTCGTAGCGCTTGTGGTAGTGAATGTCGTTGCCGCGGATCTCCGCGTTGACGCCCGGGTAGGCCTGCAGGGCCGAGACCGCGGCCTTGATGAAGAACGACATGAAGCCGAGCTTGATCTCGTGGCGGCCGACGAAGGCCTGCTGGTAGGTCTTGCGCAGGGCGAACACCGCCGACATGTCGACCTCGTTGAAGGTCGTGAGGATCGCGGCGTCCTGCTGGGCCTGCACGAGGCGCTCGGCGATGCGCCGACGCAGCGGCGTCATGGTCTTGATCTCGACGTCGTCGGACGCCGACGCGGGCGCGCTCGCGGGCGCGGGCGCCGGCTGCTTCGCGGGCGCCGGCGGCTCGACGGCCGGCTGACTCGCGGGCGCCGGCGGCTCGGCGGCCGGCTGCTTCGCGGCGCGCTGGACGTCTTCCTTGAGCACGCGGCCGCCGCGGCCAGTCCCGGGAACGCGCTCGAGCTCGACCCCGGCGCGCGTGGCCTCGGCCCGCGCGGCCGGCATGGCCGGACCGCCCGGCGCGGCGCTCGTCGCCTCGGCCTTCGCCGCCTCGGTCTTCGCCGCCTCGGCCTTCGCCGCCGCCTTCGCCTCGGCCTTCTCCGCTGCCTTGTCCTCGGCCTTCGCCTCGGTCGCCTCCGGCTTCGCCTCGGCCTTCTCCGGCTTCGCCTCGGCCCGCTCCGCCGGCTTCCCGTCGCCGTCGCCGATCTCCGCGATCACGTCGCCGATCGAGACGGTGGCGCCGGTCTCGGCGAGCTGGCGCAGGAGCACGCCGGCGCACGGGGCCGGGACCTCAACGGTGATCTTGTCGGTCTCGAGCTCGACGACAGACTCGTCCGCCTCGACGCGGTCTCCGGGGGACTTGAGCCAGTTGGCGACGATGGCCTCGGTGATGGACTCGCCGAGGGCGGGGACTTTGAGCGGGGTAGGCATCGCGTGGGTCCTTGCTGTAACGCGTGGGGATCGATGGGTGCAGGTTGGCGGGTCTCTCGGGTCGAGCGCGTCGAGTTCGATCGAGCTCGATCGAGCTCGGGTCGATCAGAGCTTGTCGAAGGCGGCGTCGAGCAGCAGCTTGAGCTCGAGCGCGTGGCTGGCGGAGGAGCCGGTCGCCGGGCTCGCGCTGGCGATGCGGCCGACGTAGCGCGGCGCGCCGAAGCGCTCGGCGGCGTTGAGCTCGAGCAGGCGCGGCATGATGAAGGACCAGGGGCCCATGTTGCGCGGCTCCTCCTGGACCCACACCAGCTCGCGCGCGCCGGTGTAGCGCTCGAGCGCGAGGCTGAGGTAGCGCCCGGGGAACGGGTAGAGCTGCTCGACGCGGATGATCGCGACCTTGCGCGCGGCCGCCTCGTCGAGCTTACCGCGCGCCTCGAGCAGGTCATAGTAGACCTTGCCGGAGCACAGCAGCAGGCGCGTGACGGCGCCGGGATCGGCGACGTGGGGGTCGTCGAGCAGGCGGTGGAAGGCGCCGTCGGTCAGCTCGGTGACGGGCGAGAACGACGGCCGGAAGCGCAGCAGGCTCTTGGGCTGCATCAGGATCAGCGGCTTGCGCCACTGCCGGAGCACCTGGCGGCGCAGCGCGTGGAAGAGCTGCGCCGGCGTCGTCAGGTTGCAGATCTGCATGTTGTCCTCGGCGGCCATCTGCAGGAAGCGCTCGAGGCGGGCGCTCGAGTGCTCCGGCCCCTGCCCCTCGAAGCCGTGCGGCAGCAGCATGACGAGCCCGCTGAGGCGGTTCCACTTGTCCTCGGAGGACGAGATGAAGTTGTCGATGATGACCTGCGCGCCGTTGGCGAAGTCGCCGAACTGCGCCTCCCAGACCACGAGGCAGTCGGGCGCCATCAGGCTGTAGCCGAACTCGAAGCCGAGCACGGAGAACTCGCTGAGCGGGCTGTTGAAGATCTCGAAGCGACCTTGCTTCTCGGCCAGGTGATCGAGCGGCGACCAGCCGGCGCCGGTCTCGTTGTCGCGGTAGACCGCGTGCCGGTGGCTGAAGGTGCCGCGCTGGCTGTCCTGCCCCGAGAAGCGCACGCGCGCGCCCTCGGCGAGCAGCGAGCCCAGCGCCATGAGCTCGCCGCAGGCCCAGTTGATCGGCTGCTCGCCGCGCCACATCGTGTCGCGCTCCTTGAGCAGGCGGCGGAGCTTGCGGTGGAGCTTGAAGTCCTCGGGCACGCGCACGAGCCGCTGGCGCAGGTGATCGAGCTGCTCGGGCGAGATGCTCGTCGGGACATCCGGGGTCTCCGACTCGAGCCCGCCCTGGTAGCGCTCCCACACCCCGTGCATCGGCCGCTTGCCCGAGGTCCCGCCGGCCTTCTTCGCCTTGTCGAGCGCGATGTCGTAGGTCTCGGTCCAGTTCTTGTCGATGCGCTCGCAGTCCTCGCGCGTGACGGTGCCGCGCTCGATCAGCCGCTGCTCGTAGAGCGCGCGCACCGAGGGGTGCCCGTCGATGAGCTTGTACATCTCCGGCTGCGTGAACGTCGGGTCGTCGCCCTCGTTGTGCCCGAACCGCCGGTAGCAGATCAGGTCGATGATCACGTCGCGCCCGAACCGCTGGCGGAAGCCCATCGCCAGCTTGGCGACGTAGGCCGCGGCCTCGATGTCGTCGCCGTTGACGTGGAACACGGGCACCTGCATCGCGTGCGCGATGTCGGTCGCGTAGGTCGTCGAGCGCGAGTCGTGGGGGTCGGTGGTGAAGCCGACCTGGTTGTTGGTGACGATGCGGATGACGCCGCCGACGTCGTAGCCGCGCAGGCGCGAGAAGTTGAAGGTCTCCTGGACCACGCCCTGCCCGGCGAACGCGGCGTCGCCGTGCAGCGTGACGCCCATGACGCGCGCGCGCGCCTCCGCGACGTCCGCGAAGGTGTCCTGCTTGGCGCGCACGCGGCCCTGGATCACCGGCGTGATCGCCTCGAGGTGGCTGGGGTTGAACGCGAGCGCGAGGTACATCTCCTGGCCGCCGCGCGTCGTGTAGTAGCGGTGATGGCCGAGGTGGTACTTGACGTCGCCGCTGCCGAGGCTCTCCCACGGGTTGGCCTTCTCGAACTCGGAGAACACCTCCTCGGGCTTCTTGCCCATGATGTTCATGAGCACGTTGAGGCGCCCGCGGTGGGCCATGCCGAGCACGAGCTCGTCGACGCCGAGCGCCCCGCCCTCCTCGATGATGCAGTCGAGCAGCGCGATGATGCTCTCGGCGCCGGAGATCGAGAACCGCTTGGCCCCGAGGAACTTCGAGTGGATGAACTTGTCGACGTTCTCGATCTGCACGAGGTCGCTGAGCAGCCGCCGCTGCTCGGTCACCTCGGGGACGACCTGGTTCTCGCAGGCCTCCATGCGCGACTGCAGCCACGCGCGCTGCTCGGAGTCGCGGATGTGCAGGTACTCGACGCCGACGTGGCGGCTGTACGTGTTCTCGAGCCGCGAGTAGATCTCGCGCAGCGTGCCCCGCTGCCCCCCGAGCAGCGTGCCCGCGTCGAAGACGCGGTCCATGTCGCCGTCGCCCAGGCCGTGAAACGCGGGGTCGAGCTCGGTGACGACGTGACGCCGCGGACGTCCGAGCGGGTCGAGCCGCGCCTTCATGTGGCCGTAGTGGCGATAGGCCTCGATGAGGTTGTCGACGCGCGACGGCGCCGCGCTCTCGCCGACCGCTGCCTCGGCCGCTGCCTCGGCCGCTGCGGGCGACCCGGACTCGAGCTCGCGAAACAGCGGCACCCAGGCCGGATCGACGGCGTCGGGATCGGCCTGATAGGCCTCGTAGAGCGACTCCAGGAACGCGAGGTTGTTTCCGCTGAGCGACGTCTCGTAACCCATGACTGACGGGTGGCAGTCTACTCGTCTTCGGACGCGCGCGCGCGGCTGCAGCCGTGCGCGCGCGCGGCCGCAGGCGCGCGCGGCTGCAGCGATCCGCGCGTCGTCGTGCGCGATGTCCCGCGCGCGCGTTCGAAACCGGTCGCCGTCGGTCGATCACGCCCGATCGCTGGCGTCCACCGCGCAGCCGACACTCGTCACGAGCGCGCGCGAACACGTCGAGCGCGAACAACCGCCGCGTCGCTCGCTCGCCGATCGTCACGCCCGCTGGCGCGAGGCGCCGCAGCGTCGTGAAATTAGCGGACAAATCGACCGCGGATTGTGTCACCCTTCGCAAGCTATGAGTGGCCCCAAGGTCGATCTCGAGATCCTGAATCGCCACGTCGCGTACACCGGTGAGGGCATCTCGGTCCAGTCGCTGGAGACCGATATCCAGCAGGAGCGCGCGGTTCAGGACAACAAGATCGGGGAGCTCAAGGAGCTGCGGGATCGCAACGTCAACGTCCAGAAAGCCATGGCCGAGGAGCTGAAGAAGCTCCGCCGGTTCAGCGACTACCTCAACGGCACGGCGACCCGCGGCGGGCTCATGGCCGGCTTCAAGGAGCTGCTCAGCTACATCCCGGGGCTCAACGGGCTCGTCCTCAGCCAGCGCTCGATCGAGGAGCTGCTCAAGCAGCAGTACCACCTGAGCGCGAAGCGAGTGAAAGAGGCCGCCGAGTACGTCGACACCCTGAAGAAGAGCGAGCAGGACCTGTACCAGGAGATCGACCGGATCAACGAGAAGATCGTCGAGATGGCCAAGAACGAGCGCGAGGCGCTCAATTACGTGCTCGAGCTCAAGCGGCTGCAGCAGGAGCTCGCCGACGCCGAGCAGGCGGTGGAGGCCGGCAGCGTCGAGGCCCGCGACATCCAGGCCAAGCGCGACAAGGTCTACGCCAAGCTCGCCGAGCACTCGACCAACGTGCAGCTCTACGGCTCCGCCGAGGAGCGCTACGCGCTGCTCAAGGAGAGCACGCGCAAGCTCGGCGAGACGATCCGCAACCTCGGGCAGGACATCCAGCAGTACACGACCGCGGCCTCGATCAAGCTCGACATGGCGTCGGCGCAGATCCAGGCGATCGGGCGCGCGGCCGACTCCTCGGTGGTCATGCTCGAGATGAAGCGCAGCCTCGACGTCATGAGCGAGTCGATGAACGTGACCACGCAGTTCGTCAGCGACACGCAGGTGTTCTTCCGCAGCAACCTCGACACGCTCATCAACGACCTCAACACCTTCGACGAGTCGACCTCGGCGCTGCTCGACGAGAACCTCAAGACCTCGAAGGAGATCGAGCAGCGCCGGATCGCGCGCGCGATCGAGAAGGCCACCGCCGAGGCCGCGGGGTGACGCGCCGCGCGCCCGCGCGCGCGTCGATCGCGTCGATCCGGTCGCGCACGCGCGACGCACGAGTGGGAGGAAGGTTGTCGTGGGCGAGCTGGTCACCCTTCACACGCAGGAGCTGCTCGGGGCCCAGGCCCGCGGGTACCTGGACCGCGTGCACCGAGCGCTGCGCGCGGCCCGGCTCAACAACACCTTCCCGGACCGCAGGCGGCTGCAGTGCTCGCTCGAGCTGCTCGGTCACGCGCTCGACGGGGGCATCTACGAGGAGCTCTACCTCGACTCGCGCACGGGGCTGCCCAACCTCGCCACGCTCACCCGCGTGCTGACGGATCAGGAGGTCGCGCAGGACTCGCTCACGCGCATGGGCGAGCGCGACGAGCTCGAGGCGCGGCTCGAGGAGGCCGAGGTGTTCGGCCGGCTCGTCGACAAGCACGACTACTACCAGCGCTTTCAGGGGCGCGAGCTCGCGCCGGTCGACGACCAGCGCGTGCTGCTGCGCCGGCACGACCCGAGCGCGGGCGAGGCCGCGTTCCGCATCGAGCTCACCAAGCTCGACGGCTCCGGGCTCTACCTGCGGCTCACGATCGAGCTGACGCAGGTGGCGAAGCTGTGGCGACGGCGCGCGATCGACCTCGAGGACGACGGCGAGACCGCCGCCGCGAGCCTGGCCTTCCGCAGCACGATCTATCGCTGCGCGCACCTCGACGCCGAGACCATCTTCGTGCGCCTGCACGGGATCGAGGGCGTCGCGGTCGAGCGCGTGCAGCGGGGCATCATCGGCCCCGCGCTGTACTTTCTCCCGGGTGAGGACCACGGGCTGCCGGCGTTCACCGCGGAGCCCGAGGGGACGCTCGGCGACGCCTGGCGCCGCTGGCTGCAGCAGGACCCGGAGCCGCGCGCCGAGGTCCAGGCCGAGCCGGCTGAGCTGCTGATGAGCTTCGCCACCGACTCGGCCGCGATCGATGTCCGGGAGGAGCGCAGCAACGACCCCCTGAGCGCGCTGCTGACCGACCGCCTGCAGACCTCGGAGCGCGCGCGCTACGGCGCGCTGCGGGAGCGCTACCCGTTTCGCGTGTTCAAGGACCGCAAGTTCGTGGCTACCCGCGGCCTCAAGCCGCTGGCCCGGGCGCTCTGCGAGCGCGCGAATACGCGCAATCTGATCTACGACCTGCGTTAATCGGCGTTCAAACGACGTTTCAGATCGTTTGAATGTGCGATTGCGCATAGGCGCCCTTCTGTGTTTCAGTTAACGGAAACGCGCCCTCCGTAGCGTGGGGCTGACTACGGTTTGCGTGTTGTGTGCAACAGGATTTTCAAGTTTCAGCAGGTAATCCATGAAGACAAATTCGAAATTACTTTCATTCCTGGTTTTTGCCTGCGCAAGCAGCCTCGCGCTCAGCGCGTGCGGTGACAGCAAGTCGAGCGAGACGGCGAATTCTTCGGACAGCGCCGCCAACGACGACGACGACGACGACGACGACGCCACGGGCAATTCGTCGGCGACGAGCACGACGGGCGGCACCACGGCGCCGACGGCGGGCGAGACGGACTCCGGCACGGCCGGGCCGACGACGGACGACCCCACCGCGACGACGGGCTGCGAGTTCATCTGCAAACCCGACATGGAGGGCGTGAAGGAGTGCGACATCTGGGCCCAGGACTGCCCGGACGGCGAGAAGTGCATGCCGTGGGACGACCAGGGCGGCGGCTACTGGAACGCGACCAAGTGCTCGCCGGTCGCCGACAGCCCCGGGCAGTCGGGCGACGAGTGCACGGTCGAGGGCTCGGCCGTCAGCGGCGTCGACGACTGCGACAAGGGCCTGCTGTGCTGGTTCGTCAACGAGGAGAACGTCGGCACCTGCCTCGACATGTGCACGGGCTCCCAGGAGAACGCGCAGTGCCCGATCGGCCAGGTCTGTGACATCTCCAACGACGGCGTGCTGATCCTGTGCCTGCACACCTGCAACCCGATCGTCGTCGACTGCCCCGAAGGTCAGATCTGCTTCCCGACCAGCACCGACGACGGGAAGTTCATCTGCGACTTCGACGCGAGCGGCGACCAGGGCGTCTACGGCGACCCCTGCGAGTTCATCAACGTCTGCGACCCGGGCCTGTTCTGCGCCGACGCGGCCTCGGTCCCGGGCTGCGTCGACTCGCTCGGCTGCTGCACCCCGTTCTGCGACACCGAGAACCCGGTGTGCCCCGATCAGGATCAGGGCGTGGAGTGCGTGAAGTGGCACGAGCCGGGCACGGAGCCGCCTGGCCTCGAGAACATCGGCGTCTGCATCATCCCGGCCTGACGTCCTTCGCCCGCGGACGTCCACCCGGGTCCGCCCAGACTGCCTCCGCTGCACCGCGCGCCCCGCGTCGTCACGACGCGGGGCGTCGCGCTTGGTGCCCGTCGAGTCACCTGCGCGGACCAGGCCGAGAACACGCGCTCCGCCTCACCTGTCCAGTTGACCGAGGGCGCAGGGCAGGGAGGGGCCGCCTGAGGGAGGCGCGCGCTCCCATGCGACGATCAGCGCTCGCGCGGCGCGGGCACGGTCACGTCGCGCCACTTCACGCGCGTCTGGTTGAAGTGCCCGTGCACCTCGGGATCGTTCTCGAGCGCCTGCCAGGCGCCTCCGTCGTCGCGCGCGCGGCAGCCGATCCGATGCACGCCGCCGCGAGCCGGGCGCCAGCGATAGGAGAACACGCTCCAGGCGCCCTCGAGATCCGGCAGCTCGATGTCGGGGTTGTTCGCGAAGAACCGCGCGGGCGACTGCACCTGCGCCTCGTGCCAGCTCTCGCCGCCGTCGCAGCTGACGACGACGTGCGGGATCGGGCGCTCGCCGCCCCAGGCCACGCCGGTCAGCAGCCAATCGTCGCCGTCGCGCCGACAGTGGGTGATCAGCGACTTGAGCCCGATCCAGCGGGCCTGCACGCGCACCCACCTGCCGTCTCGCTTGACCTTGTTCGTGAACACCCAGGTGTTGTGGTAGCCGCGGTGCGCCTCGGTCTTGCCCTCGATCTGCGCGAGCCACTTCACGTGCGACATCGAGTAGATCTTCGGGACCACCAGGCGCGCGGGAAAGCCGTGTCGACGCGAGAGCGGCTCACCGTTCATGCGCACGGCGATCAGCGCGCGCGCGCGCTCGAGCTCCTCGAGCGACAGGCCGTAGTGATAGCCGTGCTTGAGCGTGACCCCGGCGAGCTTGAGCACGTCGCGGCCGTGGAACGCGAAGTTCGTGGCCGGGCCCGCGCCGCCGCAGGCCTCGAGCACCGTCCGCAGCGAGGGCCCCTCCCACACGGCCTGTCCCAGGAGCCCGGCGGAGCCCATGAGGTGATTGCCGTTGCCGGCGCACTCCTGGACGAGCACGCGCCGCTCGAAGGGCAGCGCCTCGAGCTGCTCGAGCGTCAGCTCCGTCGGTCGCGCGACGCCGGTGATCCGCAGGCGGTACGTCGCCGCGTCGACCTCCGGGTGGACGTGGCGGTCGCGGCGGAAGTAGCCCGTGATCGGCGTGACCATGCTGGTGAGCCGACGGCCGAGGTTCTCCTCCATGCTGACCGCGCGCAGCAGCAGCCCCGCGAGTCGATCGCCAACCCACCGCGGCAGCCCGTCGACGGGTCGGAGCGCGAGCTCGTTGCCCGGGCCGTCCCCGCCCCCGGACGCGGCCCCGACGGTGGGCTGGTTCGACAGGTCGAAGGGGAGCTCGGCGGGGCTGGCGTGTGGCATCGCGACCTTGCGTGGTCTCGTGGCTCCCGGGTCGGTGCCCGAGCGGACAGGTTCATCCTTCGCCGGAGACCTACGAGGGACAACCTACCCAAACGCGGGTCACGGCGGCAACGCGCTGACGCGCACACTCCGTGGGCTAGCGCACTATGCCGCCCGCGCTCACGCTCGAGCGGTCATTCCCGCCCGACGTCGGCCGCGCGCCCGAATGCCGTACACTGCGTCTGGTCTCTCGAGGACGCCGATGGACGAGCGCGCGCTGCGGTACACACTCGGAGAAGAGCTGGGCAGCGGGGCCGTCGCGACCGTCGTGCGCGTGCACGACCGCGAGACCGGGATGGTCTACGCCGGCAAGATCTTGCACACCCGGCTCGCGCGCGACGGCGACGCCGCGGAGCGCTTCGCACGCGAGGCCGAGCTCGTTCGCCACCTCAAGCACGTCAACATCGTCGAGATTCACGACCACCGCGAGATCGCCGGGCGCGGCGTGCTGCTGATGGAGCTCGTCGAGGGCCCGACCCTCGCCGAGCTCATCGCACGCGAGGCGCCGATCCCGGAGCCGCGCCTGCTCTCGCTCGCGCGCGGGATCGCGGACGGGCTCGCGGCTGCCCACGAGATGGGGATTATCCACCGCGATCTCAAGCCGGCGAACATCCTCGTCTCCCGCAGCGAGACGCCGAAGATCGCCGACTTCGGCATGGCGCGCGCGACGTCCTTCGCGGGCGTGGACCGCGGGGCCATGGCTGTCGCGGGCACCCCTGACTACATGGCCCCCGAGACGCTCGACCCGCTCGCGGTCGACCCGCGCACCGACCTGTACGCGCTCGGCTGCATCCTCCACGAGATGGCGACCGGCGCGCCCCCGTTCACGGGCGCGACGCCGCTGGGTCTGCTCGAGCAGCACCGCGCCGCGCCCATCCCCTCGCTCCCCGAGGGCGCCCCCTACTCGCCGCGCCTGCGTCAGCTGATCACGTCGCTGCTGGCGAAACAGCCAGGTGATCGTCCGCAGGCCGCGCGCGCGGTCGTCGAGCAGCTCGTCGCGCTGCGCGGCCCCGACGGGGGCGCGGCGCTGGCGATCCCGCTGCGCCGCGACGGCGACGACGCGCGTCGCGCGTGCGTGCGCTGCGAGGCGCCGCTGGTCTCGGAGCTCGCGGTATGCCTCAAGTGCGGCTTCCCCCAGGTGCACATCAAGCCAGGTAACATGGCGCTCTACGTCACGGGGCCCGGCGAGATCGCGGACAAGTTCGACAGCGTCCGGCGCGAGCGCCTGCTGCAGTGGATCCGCCGCAACCCCGGGCTCGGGCTCGACGCCGCGCCGCTCGCCTCGTCGATCCCGCGGCTGCCCTTCCAGATCGCCAGCGGGATCTCACAGGCCTCGGCCGTGACGCTCGCGCAGTCGCTCGCGCAGCTCGACATCGAGTGCGAGTCGGCCCGCGGCGGGCGCCTCGGGCTCGCGGGGGTGCGCACCAAGGCGCTCGCGATCGCCGGTCGCCGCACCGCGGTCGTCTCGGGCGTGGTGATGGCGCCCGCGATGTTCGGGCTGTGGTTCATCGCGATCCCCATGGTCATGGCCGTCGCGCCGGTGGTCTTCACGCTCGCGTTCGTCGCCTCGACGCGCCCCTTCATCAGCGCGCGCGCGTCCGACCAGCGCTCGCTGACGCCGGCGATGAGCTCGCGCGTGCGCAAGCTCGACGCGGTCGTCCCGAAGATCGAGGCCGACCGCCACCGCGAGAGCCTGCGCGCGGTCGTCTCCCGGGTGTTCGCGCTGTTCGAGGGCTCGCCGCCGGACGCCCGCGCGGAGCTCGACGCCGAGCTCGCGCGCGCGCTCGACGTCGGCATGCTCGCCGCGACGCGCCTCGACGCGCTCGACCGCGCGCTCGCGAGCCACGACACCATGGACCCGAGCGCCGAGGTCCGCGCGATGCTCCACGAGCGCGACATGTGGTCGGCGCGGCTGCTCGAGCTGACCGCGACGCTCGACGCGTTCCACAGCCGGCAGCGCGCCGCCGCGGTTCAGCTCGCGCGCGGCCGCTCGGACGTCGACGAGCTGCTCTCCGAGCTCGCGCTGCGGGTCGAGTCGCTCGAGGAGGTGCAGCGAACGTGACCCAGGGAGACGCCGGGGGCACCCTCCCCTTCTTGCCCTTCGAACACGTCGTGACGCGCGGGCCCGAGGACGTCGGCAGCGAGCAGCGCTGGCGCGTCCGCCTCGCCGACGGGCGCAACGCGGTCGTCGGTCAGCTCGCGCCCGAGCTCGCGCGCGACGAGTCGCTGCGCCGGCGCTACGTCGGCGACCTGCGCCGGCAGGAGACGCTGCAGGCCGTCAGCGTGATCGGGAACTTCGCGACCGGCCCGCAGGCGCCGGGCGCCGCCGAGGACCCGCGCGCCGAGCCGCCCTGGCGCGCGCGCCTCGAGCTCAGCGGCGTCGTCGTCGAGGACTGGCTCGCGCACCACGCCCCCGCGCCGCTCGACGTCGTGTGCGCGCTGACGGCCGCGATCGCCGACGCGCTGCACGCCGTGCACGCGCGCGGCGGCGTGCTGCGCGAGGTCTCGCCGCGCACGATGATCTGGGTCAGCGACGGGCGCGTGTTCTTCGTCGACGCCGGGCTCGCGCGCGTCGACATCCTCTCGAGCCACACCGCCTCGAGCCTGCTGCTGCAGGGCTCGGCCTACGGCTCGCCCGAGCAGCTGCGCAGCACGGTGCTCGACCAGCGCTCGGACATCTACGGGCTCGGCGTGATCCTGTGGCGCGCGCTCACCGGCACCTTCCCCTTCGGCGACGGCCCGGCGTTCCTGCGCGAGAGCGCGAAGCTCCCCTCGCTGACGACGCTGCGCCAGGACGTCCCCGCAGAGCTCGACGCGCTCGCGCGCAGCTGCCTCGCCGACGACCCCGCGCAGCGCCCCGAGAGCGCGGCCGCGATCGCCCAGTACATGCGCGGGCAGGGCTCGAGCTTCGCGCTCGTCGAGGCGCGCACCGTCTGCCAGCACTGCGGCGCGTCGCTCAAGGTCGGGCAGCGCCTGTGCCTCGCGTGCGGGCGCGTGGCGACGAAGTTCGGGCACCTCGTCGACGGCAACGAGCGCTACGCCATCGACCTCATGGGGGTGAAGGAGGACGCCGCCTCGCTCAGCCGCCTGCACGAGGTGCTCGCGTCGGTGATCGACGGCCCGCTGCCGGCGCTCGAGTTCATCATCGGCGACCCCAACATGTACTCCGAGGAGGAGCGCCTGCGGCGGATCCGGCTCCCGCAGCGGCTCTTCGATGACCTGGCCAAAGAGACCGCCGAGGAGATCGCCGCGATGCTGCGCGAGACCGGCGTCGACGTGCGCGTGCTGCAGCGCAACGCCGGGCTCGCGGAGGCCGGGCTCGCGACCGCGCTGATCGTCGGCGGCGTGTTCGCGGGCTTCGGGCTCGCGAGCGTCGCCACGTGGTGGCTCGGCTGGCTCGTCGCGCTCCCGCTGCTCGGCTACAGCGGCGTGCTGCTCGGCCGCAGCATGCACGCGAGCACGCAGAACAACGCGCCGCCGATGTTCCGCCTGCGCGTCGCCCCGGCCGCGCTGCCCGCCTCGGATCCGCTCGTCGCCCGGCTCGCCGCGCTGCTCCAGGGCGACACGCCGAGCGACGTGCGCGCGCAGGTCGGCGAGCTCGCGCTGCTCGTCCAGCGCCTCGTCGATCACCGCGCGACGCTGCTCGGCCAGACCGCGGAGGTCGACATGCTGACGGCGCCGATCGAGCCGCTCGTCGGGCTGATCGAGCAGCTGACGCGGCGCATCGTCGAGATCACCGTCGACCTCAAGGGGCTGCAGGAGGGCGCGATGGTCCGCGCGCTCGCGGTCAGCGAGGCCCGCGGCGACCCCCAGCGCGTGCGCGACGACATCCACGCCGGCCTCGACCGCCTGCGGACCCTCGAGGACGAGCGCGCGGCCGCGTTCCATCGCCTGCTCGAGTGCGCGAGCCTGCTGCGACGCGCCGTCAAGCTCGGGCTCGGCGTCCACGACGCGCGCCAGCTCCACGAGCACCACGTCCAGCTCGCGCTCGCGGCCCTCGAGGCGTAAGAAGCTCGCGAGGACGCGCGGACGCGCGGCGGTCTAGGGCGCCGAGAGACCGTCGAGCTGGCTCACCAGCGCCGCCAGGGTCGTCTTGGCGTCGCCCCAGGTCGCGGCCGCGAGCCCGTCACGCCCGTAGCCGTCGGTGAACGCGCCCGCGTCGACGAGCTGTCGAAACGGCGCCTCGACCCGCGAGGCGAGCACGCGCGCGACCCCGGCGTGGGCGGCGTACAGGTACTGCGCGCGCGGGTTGACGCCCTCTTGCTGCTTGAAGAAGTACGGCAGCAGGCTGGGCGCGGGCTTGAGCGCCCTGCCGTCGAGCAGCGCGGCCGCGGCGTCCCGCTCGGCCTGGGTGAAGCCGCCGCGCCACACCGCCATCGCCGCCAGCGGCGGTCGCTGCCACGCGCGCGAGGGCGCCGTCGCCAGCGCGCCGCGCCCCTCGAGCGCGCTCGCGAGCTGCTTCGAAGCGGATGTCTTTTCGTACAGGCGAGACATCAACACGAAGGGGCGCGGCGTGATCGCGCCCAGGTGATTCGTGATCTCCGGGAGCGAGGCCCGGCCGTCCTGCAGCACCAGCGCGAAGTTGGCGAGCGCCGACGCGAGCACGGCGTCGCGCGCGGCGTCACCGCCCCGCCGCGCGTGCTGAGAGAGCGCGTCGTTGTCGGCCAGCAGGCACAGGTCGACGCTGTCCGCGAGCTTGTGGAGCGCGAGGCCGGCGTTGAGCGCGTCGAGCGGGGACGGATGGACGGCGCGATCGGGCAGCAGCGCCGCGCTGACGCGCGCGATCTTCGGGTAGTGCGACTTCAGCATCTCCACGAGCCGCGCCGCGAGCCCGCTGCCGGTCCCGCCCGCGAGCGCGTGCACGATCAGGAAGCCGTCGACGCGGACGCTGTCGCGGATCCGTCGGATCTGATCGAGCACCGTCGAGAGCTTGGTGTCGATCGCGTCGCAGTACGCCCGGCTGAAGCACCGCGCCGCGCCCTCGCGCCCGACGACGATCGCGTCCGTGCGGTACCCGAGCGCCCCGGGCTGCCCGAGCAGGCGCTCGCGCGCGCGCCCCCCCGCGAGCGGATCGGTGTCGACGAGCACGGCCCACGGCGACAGCGCGCCGCCGCCGAGCTTGTGGAAGAACACCCCGTCCGCGTCGGGCTGCGTCCCGCCGATGTCGGTCGCGAGCTGCTGGAGCATCGCGCTGGCGATCGACACGCCCGCGCCGCCGACTCCGAGGGTGATGATCGCGTTCGACTTGGCCATGGCTGTCACGAATTCGCGGCGGTCTGATAGGCCGCGATCAGCTCGCCGACGGCCTTGCGCGCCTGCTGCATCTGCGACGTGGTGAGCCCGTGGCCGTGGTACCAGTGCAGGAACGCCTTGCGCTTGAGCATGCTGTCGAAGCGCGAGCACAGGGCGCTCAGCGGCCCGACCACGCCCGACTCGCTCGACGCCATCGCGATCGCCCGGGCCCGGCTGCGCGTGCGCAGCACGAGCGGATCGGGGAACCAGCCGCGGAAGCCGAGGCGCGCGTCGGCGCGCAGGCTCGTCGGCGAGATCGGGCGCCCGCGCGGGGCGATGAACGCGGCGCTCAGCAGCGCGCTCGTGTCGGCCCCGTGTCCGCTCACGCGGTTGACGCGGCTGCGCAGCGCGTCGACGAGGTCCCCGCCGACCGTGTCCGTCCAGCTCTCAATCGCGAGGCTGACGAGCGCCAGGCCGCGAAACGGCGTGAGCGTGCGCGTCAGCTCGCGCAGCTCGACCGCCCGCGTCTCCGGCAGCCGCAGCGGCGAGGTCAGCAGCGCGAGCGCCTGCGCCGCGAGCTCGTTGAGCCGCGCGTGGTGGACCGCGTTCTCGCCGAAGCGAGCCCTGGCCGCGAGCCCGAGCGACTCGTTGTCGAGCAGCACCACCGCGTTGGCGTTCGCGATCAGCTTGGCCAGCGCGAGCACCTCGTTGTAGGGACGCACGACCACGTCGTCCTGCGACGGGCTCGAGAGCACCGAGAAGCAGACGATCGTTGAGCTCGGGTACACGAGGCGCAGCTTCTCGACGATGGCCGCGCCCAGGCCCCCGCCGGTGCCGCCGCCCAGCGCGTGCGTGATGATGAAGTTGTGGCTCCCGCCCGCGGGGTTAATCTCGCTGGTGACGCGCGCGACCGCGGCGTCGCGCATCGCCACGCGATCGTTGTAGCCCATGGCCCAGTTGTTCCCGCACGCGCCGCCCCCGAACACGAAGTTGTCCGCCCGGAACAGGCCCGACACGGGGTCGTCCTTGAAGAGGTCGATCGAGCTGGGATCGCCGTCGACCACCACGGCGCGCGGCGCCACGCGACTCGACGCGACGCGCTTGAGGAACGCGCCCTCGTCGGACAGCGCGCCCGCGCGAAGCTGACCGTCGGCGCCCACGCCGTGCTCGGCGAACACCTCTTTCCACAGACGCAGCCCCAGGCCCAGGCCGCAGCCGCCGATATGAATCAGGACGTGGTGACGCACAGCGGGAGTCGAGAAGGAGTCGAGAAAGAGTCGAGAAAGAGTCGAGAAAGAGTCGAGAAGGAGTCTAGGAGGAGTCGAGCAGGAGTCGAGCGACGCGCGATGAACACAGCGCCTCGGCCTGCGCGCTCAGCCTAGCAGCTGCGTCACCGGCCCGCTGCGGCGTCGAGGCTGCCTCCCGATCTTCCTCGTGATGATTCGCGTCGGGCCCATGGGACATCCACGCGAAGTCCACGCGAAGTCCACGCGAAGTCCACGCGAAGTCCACGCGAAGTCCACGCGAAGGTCCGTGAGCCGGTCCGCTCGGATTCGCACGGCGGCGGATCGCGGGGCGCGCTCGCGACTCGACGCGCGCGCGCTCATCCGCTCATCCGCTCGCGCTCGAGCGTCTCGATCGCTCGAGCGCTCACCCTCGCGTCGCCCTCGAGGCTCCTCCTCAGGATCCGCCGGCCTCGCCGTCGAGCTCGATCGCCGCGGGGTTGACCATGACGCCGTCGCGCGGCGAACCCATGCAGCCGGACACGACGACCACGCGCGGTGACGACGAGCGCGAGCTCGTCGGCGAGGGTTGTGGAGCTCGCGTGGCGTCGGGCTCCATCAAGGATTCACGACCGCCGAGACCCGTTCACCACGCGACTGACTCTCGCGCCTGGGACTTCGCGCCGCGTCGCGTGCCGCCCCGCAGCGCGAGCCCGACCGCCGCGTACTCGACGTCGCGAGCGCGCGCGGACCAGCCGCCGCGGACCCGCGCGGACCCGCGACGTTTTCAATGGTCTTAAAAGACAGGTTCGAGCGGCGCGGACCCGCGCGCCACCCCGCGGTACCATCACCCCGCATGGAGAGCGCGTGCTCGGCCGAGGGCTGCCCGCTGCCCGCCGAAGCCGGCGCGACGCTGTGCATCCTGCACGCGCCGCGCGAGGGCAAGCCGCGCGCGCCGCTGCTCGCGGCCTTCGCCGCGCTCGACGCGGCCGGCGTGATCCGGATCTCCGGGCTCCAGCTGCGCGGCGCCTGCCTCGACGGCGTCGAGCTCGAGCTCAAGAACCTGCGCCGCTCCGACCTCACCGGCGCGTCGATCCGGGACGCGCGGCTCGACCAGGTCGGCTTCGACTTCTCCACGCTCGACGACGTCAACTTCGAAGGCTCGGTGCTCAAGCGCGTCAACTTCCGCCGCTGCGAGAGCCTGCGCCGCGGGCTGTGGCACGAGTGCCTGCTCGTCGACGTGCGCCTGCCGACGCCCGACAAGCTCGGGCTGCGCTGCGCGTACGAGCTGCGCGCGCCGCCCGAGCACGCCAAGGCCGACGAGGTGTATCGCCACTTCAAGGAGCTCTACAAGCACCAGGGCGACTACAACACCTCGGGCGTCTTCTACGAGCTCGAGATGGACATGCAGCGCCGGCTCGCGCCGCTGGGCGAGCGCGTGTGGCTGACCGCGCTCTGGCTGCTGTGCGGCTACGGCGAGCGCCCCGGTCGCTCGGTCGCGGCGTTCCTCTGCATCATCATCGGCTTCGCGCTGGCCTACACCGCGCTCGAGCTCGAGGGCTCGAGCGGCGCCGTCCACGGCGACTTCCTCGACGCGCTCTACTTCAGCGTCGTGACCTTCACGAGCCTCGGCTACGGCGACATCCGCCCGATCGGCCTCGCGCGCCTGCTCGCCGGCGTCGAGTCGCTGCTCGGCGTGTTCGCGATCTCGCTGTTCGTGTTCGTGTTCTGCCGCCGGATGATCCGCTGACGCCCGCGCGCGGATCCGCGCCGACGGGCCGCGACGCGCGCTCGCGCGGCGCGATATTATTGACATGTCTTTTTAGCCATATGCATACGCGACGCCGACTCACCCTCACCACGCTCCTCCTGCTCGCCGGCTGCGGCGACGACGACGCCGCGAGCAGCGACGCCGCCACGTCCGACGCCACGTCCAGCGCGACCGAGGCCTCCGGCGCGACGACCTCCTCGGGGGCCGCGACGACGAGCGCCGGCCCGACCGGCGACCCGTCGGGCGACCCGTCGACGACGAACGACGCGAGCACCAGCGCGGGCGTTACGACGAACACGCCGACCACCGGCGAGACCGGCGAGACCGGTGAGGACATCGACGGCTGCGTCGTGCTCGTCGACGGCGAGACGGGCAACGACGACCACAGCGGGAACTCGTGGCTGTTCGCCAAGCGCACCGTCAACGCCGCGCTCGAGGAGGCCGCGCTGCGCGTGGATCCGGACGGCTGCGCGGTCTGGGTCGCCGAGGGCGTGTACACCCCGAGCCCCGCGCCCAGCTTCACGCTGCAGCCGAACGTCGCGCTGTACGGCGGCTTCGCCGGGGGCGAGGGCGCGCTCGACGAGCGCGACTGGGAGGCGCACGAGACCGTGCTCAGCGGCGAGCTGGGCGACCCGCAGGACCCCGGCGACAACGCGCGTCACGTCGTGCTCGCGGCCGACGGCGCGCGCGTCGACGGCTTCACGATCAAAGGCGGCGTCACCGGCGTCGAGCCGGGCCAGCGCGAGGGCGCCGGGATCCTGGGGACGGCGGGTCACCTCACGGTCGCCAACTGCTGGATCACCGGCAACGAGACCGGTCGCGGCGGCGACCATGAGGTTGGGTCCATCGGCGGCTCCGGTGGGCTCGGCGCGGGCATCTACTTCTCCGGCGACACGCTGGAGCTGCGCGACAGCGTGGTCTCCGACAACGTCGGCGGCCCCGGCGGGCTCGGCATGGCGATCGGCGGGACCGGAGGCGAGGGCGCGGGCGTGGCCTTCATCGGCGCGACGCTGGTGGTCGAGCGCGTGGTGTTCGAGAACAACCGCGGCGGCGACGGGGGCGAGGGCGGCAGCATCGGCGGCACAGGCGGCGGCGCGGCGGGGCTGCTGGTCCGCGCGACCGCGCAGGCCGTCGTCGAGGACTGCGAGGTTCGGGGCAACGTCGGCGGCGCGGGCGGCTACTCGCCCAACCTCGGCGGCACAGGCGGCGGGAACGCGCTGCTGGCCACGGGCAGCTCGCACGTGCTCATCAACGACTGCCTCGTGCGCGACAACGTAGCGGGCCCGGGCGGCCCCGGCGACAACGTCCCGGGCGGACCGGGCAGCTTCGCCGGCATGCTGTACTCCAGCTACAACCCCGTGGACGGGCTCGTGCTCGCGAACTCCCGCTTCGAGGGCAACGGCGACGGCTTCGGCGCCGGGCTCGGGATCGTCGCCGAGCCCGTCGCGCCCTCGGGGCCAGCGCTCATCGTCAACACGGTCGTCACGGGCAACAGCTCCCCGGGCCAGGCCGCCGGCATGTACGTGCGCGCCAACGGCAACCAGGCGGTGACCATCGCCCACTGCAGCATCGCCGGCAACACCGCGGGGTTCAGCGCCGGCGGCCTGTACTACGCCGCGCCCGAGACCGCCGGGCCTGAGTCGGCGCGGCTCGTGAACTCGATCGTGTGGGGCAACACCGCCGACAACAACAACCCGCAGATCGAGACGAGCGTGTTCGGCTTCGACGTCGTCGACCCCGTCGAGCTCCAGGTGATCCGCTCGTCGATCGCGGGCGGCTGCACGGACTCCGCGACGATCACCTGCACCGACGTGCTCAGCGAGTCGCCGCTGTTCGTCAACCTCGGCGCCGGCGACCTCCACCTCGGCCCGGGCTCGACGCTGGTCGACGCCGGCGACGACGGGCTGATCCCGCCGGACCTCGCGGACCTCGACGACGACGGCGACGTGGACGAGCCGACGCCGCTCGACCTCGACGCGCTGCCGCGGATCGCCGGCGCGGCCGTGGACCTCGGCGCGCTCGAGCAGCCGTGACTCGCCGCGCCGCGACGACGAGGACCGCGCCCTTTATACATGCTCTTAAGGACCTGTCATGACGCGGCCGCGGCCTCGCGCCGCGCGCCTCGACGCGAGCGCGCCAACCATCGGGCGCGCGCGAGCACAGCCTGCCGCGCAGCTCGAGCGCCGCGCGGAGCCGCTACCGCGCCTTCTCGTCCGCCGTGGACGTGCACTCGCGGATCCCGAGCTTCGCCTGATAGGCGCAGTTCCAGCGCACGAGCTCCGCCGACACCTTCGCGAGCTCGTCGCTGTCGGGCGCGCCCCCCTCGACCTCGCTTGCCTCCTCGATCAGCTCGCGCAGCGACTGCCAGTCGTCGCGATGCTCGTCGACCACGAAGCCGTCGGCCGCGAGCTGACGCTCCATCTCCGGCAGGATCAACGTCACGTAGGTCGCGCCCTCGGTCGCGCTCGCCAGGAGCTCGTCGAGGCCGCGCCCCTTGGTGTTGACCGCGTCGGAGCAGTACTTCCGCGTGCGCTTCGCGAACGCGACGTTCAGCTCGCGCAGCACGTCGAGCTCGCCCGCGGGCGGTCGCCGCGAGGGGTCCGCGAGCGCCTCCTTGACGCGCGCGATCCCGCGCGTGTTCTTGTCCTTGAGGCGATCCTCGATCAACGCGAACGCGTGCAGCGCGAGGCGCTGCTCCCCCTCGTCCGCGCCGACGCGCGCGCCCGCGCTGACGCTGCGGTGCGCGAGCCGGTAGAAGCTCTTCTCGATCTCCTGTCTCGCCGGCTGCACCACGAGCTCGAGCCGATCGTCGGGCGCCTTGAAGGCCGCTCGCCCGGCCGCGAACGCGGCCGCGACGAGCTCCCCGACATCGGGGAGGTGCGTCTTGTCGAACTCCTGGACCGGCAGCGCGGCGCCCTCCGGCCCGCGCGCCCGCGTCCCGAGCACCAGCGCGTCGGCGACTCGCACCTGCTCCCAAGCGCAGTTCGCCGCGCTCCAGTGCTCGGCGCGCTGCTCCGCCGTCAGCTTCACGTCCGCCGCCCTCGCCAGGCTGTCGCGCATCCAGAACGCGAGCGCGGGGTCGATCGCGCGGGTCGCGAGCTCGCCTGCGGGCGTCTCCGGCGACGCGCTCGTCAGCGCCGCCTTGTCGGCGCGCCCCGTCGCGGCGTCGGTGTGCGCGAGCAGCTCGAGCAGCTTCTCGTCGCCGACCGCCGCCGCGCGCTCCTCCGAAGATGTCTCGGCGGTCAGCTCGCGAAGCCGCGCGATCGCGGGGACCGCTTGATCGCAGACCGGCACCGCCGCGCGCGTCTCCGCCTTGTGCGCGAGCTCAGCCGACTCGGGGACCGGTTCGGGCGTCTGCTCGACCGGCGGCGGCGGGTTCCTGCGCTCGGACGACGGCGTCGTGGTCCCCTCTGGCGCCTTGGGGCCGGCCTCCGGCGCCTTCGTCGGCGCCTTCGCGACGGCGCGCGGCGTCGCGGGCTCACCACCCGAACAGCCCGCGAGCGCGAGCGTCAGCGCGAGCCACCCCGCGCGACCTGAACGTCGATGTCGCAACCCTCGTCGATTCATCCGTGTCATACGAGCTCCTCATCGTCCTGCTCGAGCACCGCCGCGACGTCGCGACGCGGGCTCGGGGGCACCTCGCCCCCGTGCCCGAGGCGCAGCGCGACCTGGGGCCAGCGCGCGGCCGATCCCGCCGCGCGTATCACCTCACCGAGGCGCGCGCGCAGCTCGGGCCGCTCCAGTGGTTGGCCGAAGAACGACGCCCACACGTGATCGACGCGCCCGCGCAGCAGCACGCGCACCAGCGCCGCGCCGGCGCGCAGCCAGTCGCCGGGCGCGTCGCCCTCGGTCGTCAGGATCGCCATTACAGGTGACCCATCGGACAGCTCTTCGCCCCTCGCCGCCCGCGCCCCGTCCTCGCGCAGCACCGTGAACGTCCGCAGGCCCGGCGCGCGCCGCAGGCCGCTCGCGCGCCCCTCGCTCGCCGCCCCCGGGCTGAGGGTCCACCGCGCGAGCTCGTCGACGAAGCGCGGGTCGGCCGACTGCAGCGCCTCCCCCTCCTCGATCAGCTCGACCAGCGCGGCGCGGCGCGGATCCTCGGGCGCCAGCGTGATCAGCTCGGCCCCCGACGCCCGCGCCAGCTCGCGAAACCGCCGCGTGAGCCGCTCGGCGAGCGGGCGCGCGGCCATCGGTCCGCGCATCGTCCGACGCTTGCCCACGCACTGAAACATCCACTGCTCCTCCGGCGCCAGCGGCTCCGGGCGCGGCAGCGCGGGGTCGAAGCGCACGAGCGCCAGGCGATCGCCCGCGCCGTCGGGCAGGCGCGTGACCGCGTGGGGCAGCTCGAGGCGCGAGAGCGCCAGCGTCAACGTCGCCAGCGCGGCGCCGCAGGAGATCGTCGCCGCGCGCCCCTCGGGATCGGCGACGACGGGCACCCGCGCGCGATCGAGCCGCAGCTCCAGCGCGCCGCGCTCCGTCGCGTCGTCGCAGCGCAGGCGAAAGCGCCACGGCTGCGAGTTGCGGATCGACGGCGCCAGGATCGCGTAGCCGAGCGCGAAGCGGATCCGCTCCGACAGCGCGCCCGCGCGCGGGTAGGCGCGCTCCTGGATCGTCCACGGCCCCGCGGCGGGGTCGCGAGCGGGGCGCTGGACCACGAAGTCCGCGAGGTCAAAGAGATCAGAGAGCTCGGATGGAGACATGGTCTCAGGGTCAGTTTCCAACCTGTCGCGCCGCCTGTCACGCCTGTTCGGGCCCCGCTCCCTCGGACAGGAGCGCGTCCACGGCGTCGAGGATCAGCGGGAGCTCGCGCGCGGCGTCGTTGGGCCAGTGCGGCGCGAAGCGCAGCAAGCCGTCGGGCGTGCTGCACGAGATCCCGCGCGCGACCAGCCGCCGCTGCATCGACGCCGCCGTCCACGGCGCCGGCGTGGAGACGCTCAGGATCGTCGAGCGCGCCGCCGGCTCGCGGGCCCGCGCGCTCGTGAAGCCGCGCGCCGCGAGCTCGCGCTCGAGCGCGTCGAGGTAGCGCTGCGCGTGCGCGTAGATCGACTCGACGCCCAGCTCGAGCAGCAGCGCGACCGCGGCCCCGAGGCCGGCGAGGCCCACGGTGTTGCCGGCCGCGCCCTCGACGAGCCGGGCGTCGCGCTTGAACGGGCGCCCGTAGTCGAGGTGCCCCGCTCCCTCGAACAAGAACTTGAACGGGTCCTCGTGGCTGATCCAGCTCGCCGTCCGGGGCACCAGCGCCCGCGCGCGCTCCGGTCGCGCGTAGAGGAACCCTGTGCCCTCCGGCCCCATCAACCACTTGTGCCCGCCGGCGCTCAGGTAGTCGACGCACGCGGCCTCGACGTCGATCGGCACCGCGCCGCACGCCTGGATCGCGTCGACGAACAGCTCGGCCCCGCGCGCCCGACAGATCCGCCCGATCTCCTCCAGCGGCATGCGCAGCCCGCTCTGGAACTGCACCGCCGAGACCGCGACCAGGCGCGCCGGCCGGGCCCGCAGCCGCGCGTCGAGGCGCGCCAGCCCGTCGCCGCCGGGCCCGTGAAACGGCGCGAGCTCGAGGAACTCGAGCTCGAGCTGGAACAGCTCGGCGGCCCGCTGCCACGGCGTGACGTTGGCCGGGAACTCGCCCGTGAACAGCACCACCCGGTCACCTGGCCGCCAGGGCATACACAGCGCGACCGTCGAGACCCCGTGGCTCGTGTTGCTCGTCAGGCCCACGCTGCTCGCCGCGCCCGCGCCGATCAGCCGCGCGAGCTGCTCCCGCAGCCGCTCGCGCCGCTCGAGCCAGGGGAACAGCGCGTGCAGCCCCTGACGCGCGAAGTCGCGTGTGACCTGGGTGATCGTCTCGACGACCGGCGTCGACCAGGGCGAGATCGCGGCGTGGTTGAGGTAGGCCGCGAGCTCGAGGGACGGAAACAACGCGCGGTCGCCCAGCGCGGGTCGAGCGGCACCGGTCGCGCCGTGGTCAGGGGATCGCTGGGTGTCGTCCGGCATGCGCGTCGCCTCCACAGTATCGCCATTGTCCCGCGCGCGCGACCGGTCCGTTGCCGCGTCCATCGCCGCCGATTAACCTCAAGAGACCGTGGGTAGGGTGGAGAAGATCGGCGCGAGGATCGGCGCGAGGATCGGCGCGAGGATCGGCGCGAAGGTCGACGCGAACATCGGCGCGAAGATCGCGATGGCCGCCGGCCTACCAACGCCGGAAGACGAGCCGCGCACCGCCCCCGCGCGACCGCGCGACCGCGCGACCGCACGTCGCCGTCTCACCGCCAGCCTCGCCGCGCTCGCGCTCGCCAGCTGCGCCGAGCTCGTCATCACCACGAGCACCGGCATCGAGACCGAGGGCAGCCCGGGCGCCCCCGCCACCGACTCCACCGGGACCCCCGGGACGCCCGCCACCGCAAGCGACGTCGGCACCAGCGAGGGCACCGGCAGCGCGACGGGCGACGCGGACACCGACACCGGCGACTCGAGCTCGACCAGCGCCGGACCGATGACGAGCGACGGCGCTACCACGACGAGCGCTCCCGACACGAACACCGACACCACGGACACCACCGGCGGCGGGGACGGCTTCGACACAGACCCCCTCGACGACCCGCTGACCACCGAGATCTTCACCTTCGAGGGCATGGACCTCGGCGACATCGACGGCGACGGCGACGCGGACCTCATCGTCGGCGGCGCCGGCTTCCCGCCCCGCGTCAGCGTCTACCCCGCCCTCGGCGACGGCAGCTTCGGCGCCGCCGTGACCACCGAGATCGCCAGCTTCGAGGGCTTCGTCGTCGGCGACGTCACCGGGGACGGGCGCGCCGACATCATCGCCCGCGGCGCCGGCTTCCCGCCCCGCGTCGAGCTCTACCGCGGGCTCGCCGGGCTCGGCGTCTCGGGTCCGGTGACCACCGAGCTCAACAACTTCTCGCCCGCCATGGCAGTCGCCGACTACGACGGTGACGGCCGCGGCGACCTCTTCACCGACACCGACGGGGGCTTCCCCCCGCGGGTCATCACCTACCGCGGGCTCATGACCGGCGCCCTGCAGAAGACCTCCGAGACCGAGGTCTGGACCTTCGCCCACCTCGCGGTCGGCTGGCACGACGGCGACGCCCACCTCGACCTCCTGACCGCCGACGACACCCCGCCGCAGATCGTCAACGTCTGGCCCGGCGCCGGCGACGGCAGCTTCGGCGCCGCGGTCGAGACCCAGGTGTTCAACTTCTCCATGCTCGACACCGGCGACCTCGACGGCGACGGCCTCTGGGACCTCGTCACCGACGTGCCCGGCAACGAGTGGCGCATCCAGCTGTACCGCGGGCTCCCGGGCGGCCAGTTCGCCGCGCCCGTGGTCCACGAGGGCTTCAGCTTCCTCGCGCTCACGGTCGGCGACGTCAACGGCGACGGCAAGGCCGACGTCGTGACCCAGCCGACCGGCTCACCGCCGCGTGTCGACGTCTACCTGTCCAAGTAGACATCTCTAGGGCTCCGCGGGGCAGCCGTGCTCGACCACCACCGCCGGCTCCTCCGGGGGCTCGACGCAGGGATCATCGTGGAGATGGTATCGCGCGCACGCGCCCCCGCACAGCTCGAGCTCTGTGCGCGTCTCGTCGGTCCAGGCCCAGCCGTCCTCGTCCGCGCAGTCTTCGATCGCGATGGGCTCGAACGCCTCGCCGTAGACCGACAGCGAGACGTCCTCGGGCTCGCCCATGAGCCCGCCCTCGATCGGGATCGTGCAGCCCACGACCCCGCAGGCCAGGCTGTCGAGCGCCTCCGCGATCGCGACCGGCTCGCGCGCGTCGAAGTACTGGTCCTCGGGATGATCGAGGTAGTACCCGCCCGCCAGCGCGAGCTCGTTGAGATAGACGCGGAGGTTGACCCCGTCCGGCGCGCCGTCTTGCTCGACCGGCGAGGTCGCGTCGGTCACGTCGACGCCGACGACCATGGTGTCAATGCCGTGCTGCTCGCGCGCCTGGGTCACGCGCTCGAGCAGCCGCGGGTCGAGGCGCTCGAGCGGGTCCGAGACCCCGGGCTCGCAGCTCGGCGGCGTGTGCATCGCCAGCACGATGGTCCCGGAACCGACGTGAAGATGCGGCCAGGTGAGGAGGAGCTCGACCGCCGCGTCGTGGGCCGCGACCAGCGGCGCGCCGCCGACGAGCTCGTCGGGGCCGGCGTCCGCAGGCGGCAGCGCCGGGAGCACGTGCGAGCCGTCGGCGCAGGCCGGCTGCGCGACCACGAGCTGCTCGCTCGCGCAGGCCTGCGCGTCGTCGTCCGCGCCCAGCCCTGGCGCGATCACGGCCGCGTGCCCGTAGGCCATCGCCGTCGAGTAGGCGAGCGCCTCGTGCAGCACCGACCACGGCGTGCGCTCCGGGGTCTCCGGGTCGAGGTCGTGATCGTAGGTGTGGTCGGCCATCCGCGCCGATCGATCGATCACGTGCACGAGCGGCGCCATCCGCAGCTGCGGGACCCAGGCCTCGTACGTCTGGCAGGCCGCGGGCAGGTCGGTCTCGAGGGACGTCGTCTCGCTCGCGCCCGTCGTGCTCGTCACGCCCACCGAGCCGGTCTCCGCGTCGGTCGACTCGTCGGGCGCGTCCGTCGTCGAGGTCTCCGTCGACTCCCCGTGCGTGGCGACGGCCCCCGGCCCCGGCCCGCAGGCGCACACGAGCGCGGCGAGGGCCGGGCCGAGGATCGTTCGAAAGCTGGGGCCAGCGCGTCGGATACCGCTATGACACCGCGACGCGGCGGGTTTCCGGATCGCGCGCCAACGCGCGTCACTCGAGATCGTCGAGCTCTTCAAACAGCCGCGCGCACGCGGGCATCCCCTCGCCCGGCGCCTCCCCCGGCGCGCGCGCCAGGTGCTCGGCGTAGGCGACCGCCAGCGCGCGCCCCGGCTGCACCGACTCCTCCCCCGCTTTCTTCCACTGCTGACCCAGCGGCGTGGTCGGGTGGACCTCGCGGTAGTAGTCGGTCAGCGTCCCGTCGACGTAGTCGTGGTTGAGCGCGGCGCACAGCGCCTCGAGATCCGCGCGTAACGCCGCGTCCGCGCCCGCCGGCGGCGTCTTCTCGATCCTGTCCCCAGGATCATGTTTCCGAAGACGGAGTCGAAGACGACGGCGCGCCGTCCTCGACGACGCGCGCCGCCGCGTCCGCGCCCTCAGCCGGCGCGGCCTTGGCCGGCGCGGCCTCGGGCCCCGGCGGGCTCGAGCCGCACGCGCCCAGCACCATCACGCTTGCGAGCAGACGCCACGGCGAGCGCGACCGCGCGCCGTCATCCGAATTCCGCGACCGGCTCGTCCTCGCGCCCATGCGCGACGTCGTACCACGACCGCGCCGCAGGGCCGATCAGCCCGCCTCACACACGTCGGCGCCGTGCTCGACGCAGGACCCCTGGAGATCCCGCGTCACGCAGCGCTGCGCGCACGCGGCCCCCTCGCCGCAGACGTCCGCGCCGTACTCCACGCAGCGTCCGCCCGCGTCGCGGATCGTGCAGCGGGTCGCGCAGGTGAACGCCGGCCCGCAGTGATCGGCGCCCCACTCGACGCAGCGCCCGAAGCCGTCGCGCACCGTGCACGCGCGCGCGCAGGTGAACGCCGGTCCGCACACGTCGGGCTGCCAGGCGACGCACTGCCCCTTCAGGCTCCGCTGCGCGCACGGCTTGACGCAGCGCGTGCGGCTCTCGCAGTGATCGGGTCCCCAGGCGGCGCACTGGCCGTTGATCGTCCGGTCGACGCAGCGCCGCTCGCAGCGGTAGTCGGCCCCGCACGCGTCGGGTCCGTAGGCCAGGCAGCGCCCGCCGGCGTCACGCGTCACGCAATTCTGCGCGCAGACGGCGTCGGCCCCGCAGTAGTCCGCGCCGTAGGCGACGCACGCGCCGTGCTGGCTGCGCTGGTCACAGGCCCGAACGCATCGGACCTGGTCCTTCACACATCTTCCGCTGTTGCAGGTCGTCCCGGCCGGGCAGTCCCCGGCGTCCCCGCAGGCGCCGCCCGAGGCGTGCGCCGCGAGCTCGAGCAGCCCCAGCAGCGCGCCGGCGAGCAGCGCCGCCGCGTGCCCAAGAACTGGCGCCGAGGAGCGCGCGCGTCGTCGTCCCATCGCCGCTCAGCGTAGCCGCATCGCCGCGCGCCCGCCAACCGCCCGCCGCCCCGCGACGCGACTGAATTCTCGAGCGCCAGCGGACGTCTGGAGATCCCCGCTCACGTCGTCCGGCGCGCGTCCGCACCCGGCTGACTCGAGGGACACACGCGATCGCGCGCGCCCCTCGGGTAGTCCCAGCGCAGGTAGTACAGCGGCAGCGCGACCAGCTCGCGGCCGACCGACCACAGGTCGCGCGGGCCCAGCTCGAGCCGCGCCCGCGCCCCGTACACCTCGCAGACGCCCGCGCGCCGCAGCGCGAGCTTGCTGCGCGCGACGTGGTAGTACTGGCTCACGACGAACGCCGAGCGATCGCCCCGCGCCCGCATCAACCGGCCCACGTTGTTCGCGGTGCGGAACGTGCTGTAGCCGTCGCGGTCCTCGAGCACCCGCGCGCGCGGGACCCCGCGCTCGACCAGGTAGCGCTTCATGACCGTGGCCTCCTCGTGCCCCTCCACGCCCAGCCCGCCGCTGACGATCACCGCCTGCACGCGCCCGGCGCGGTACAGCGAGAGCCCCCGGTCGAGCCGCGCCCGCAGCCACGGCGACGGCTCGCCGCTCGGCTCCACGCGGTTGCCGAGCACCACCGCGACGTCAGCGGTCCGCCCCTCGTCGACGAGCCCGTCGCCGACGATCCAGACCAGGTGGACCAGCAGCCACGCGGCCAGCGAGGCCGCGAGCGCCAGCAGGCAGCGCCGTCGACAGCGGCGCGCGGCTGCGGCCCGCGCTCGCCGACGATTGGCGAGCAACTCGCGTATGTCCCTTGGGTCTGCCATCCAGCGTCGCCGCTCACCCGGTCAACGCCCGGTCGCGGCCGCCCATTCCGCTGGTCGCCCGTCTCCCCGGGGCGACCAGCGGCGCCCTTCGGCGTCCTTCGCCCCTTCACCGGCCCGCGGGCCCGGCCCCATTTTACGGTTCCCCACCGGGTGCATGCGGTCGGGGAATCGTCCAAGATGAAGCACTCCGCTTCACCTAACTCCGCGAAAATTACATGACCAGCGCAGCCGCCTCCGTGAGCCCGCCCGACAATACCCAGCCGAACACCGAGGATCCGGACGCGCTCGTCCTCGAGCTCCAGCGCGAGCTCGCCGAGGCCAGCCCCATGCGCATAATCGACCGAGCGCTCGAGCGCTTCGGCGACGAGCTCGCGATCAGCTTCAGCGGCGCCGAGGACGTCCTGCTGATCGAGTACGCCAAGGAGACAGGTCGCCGCTTCCGCGTCTTCAGCCTCGACACCGGCCGCCTGCACCCCGAGACCTACCGCTACTTCGCCGAGGTCGAGCGCCACTACGGCATCCGCATCGAGTACCGCTTCCCCGACACCGTCGCGGTCGAGCGCCTCGTCCGCGACAAGGGCATGTTCTCCTTCCTCACCGACGGCCACCGCGAGTGCTGCCAGATCCGCAAGGTCGCGCCGCTGCGTCGTCAGCTCGCGACGCTGCGCGCGTGGGTCACCGGTCAGCGCCGCGACCAGAGCCCCGGGACCCGGTCCGCGCTGCCCGTCGTGCAGCGCGACGCCCACCCGGGAAGAGACGGCGGCCCGCTGCTCAAGTTCAACCCGCTCGCCGCGCGCTCGAGCGCCGATGTCTGGGACGCGATCCGGGCCTTCGAGGTGCCCTTCAACCCGCTGCACAGCCGCGGGATGATCAGCATCGGCTGCGAGCCGTGCACGCGCGCGGTGCTGCCGGGACAGCACGAGCGCGAGGGCCGATGGTGGTGGGAGGACGCCGCCAAGAAAGAGTGCGGCCTGCACGTAAAGTCAGGTTAGAACGGGCGCTAGCCCAACCGCGCGCCGCCCCGTCACCACGGCGCGTGCCCGTACTGCCGGGCGATCCGCGACTGCCACAAGAGCAGCAGCGGCACGACCCCCAGCTCGAGGATCACGCCGACCACCATCGACGGGTCCTCGGGCACGCCGTGGGAGCGCATCGACAGCAGGCGCCCGACGCCGCCGAGCATGACCGCAGCGCCGATCAGCCGCATGGCCGCGAGCCGGCGCTCCACGGCCGGGATCGTGTACCAGAGGCCCATGGTCACGCCGACGTACACGCCGCTCAGGTAGCGAAATTGGTTGTCGAGGCTCGACGGCGCGTGGACGCCGTCGGGCATGAAGAAGTCGGTCCCGTCGGTGAAGCCGATGACCAGCCCGGCGAGCGGGATGAGGCTGAGGATTGCGAGGAAGATCTGCAGCGCGGTGCGTTCCATGGTCGTGCCTCCGGGGCCGAGCATATCAGCCCCGGCGCGGACGCCCGCCGCCAACCGCCGCGCTCGCGGCCGCGCTACTCGTCCGCGACGATCGTCAGCCGCTGCCGCGCGCTCTCACGCCACGACAGGCTGAACTCGATCCGCGACTTGTCGGACTTGCGCGCCGCCGAGACCGACACCATCAGCTGCTCGGGGAGGTTCGGGAACGCCGCCTGATCGTCGCCGTGCTGGAAGCTGACGGTCCCGGCCCGCAGGCCCTCGACGATCGACGAGAAGTACGCGACGGCCTCGTCGCGCGCCATCGAGCCCTCGAACGCGACCTTGCCCGACGCCGGCGCGCTCGCGTCGGCGCGCTCGACCTCCTGGGCGCCCCCGTCCGCGCGCGCCTCCTCCTTCGCGGCCTCCTTCGCGGCCTCCTTCGCGGCCTCCTTCGCGGCCTTCGCGGCGGCCTTGGCCGTCTTCTTCGCCGCCTTCTCCGCCTCCTTCGCGGACCGCTCCGCCTCCTTCGCGGCCCGCTCGGCCTTCTTCGCGACCTCCTTGGCGGCCTTCTTCGCCGCCTTCCTCGCCTTGCGCGCGGCCTTGTCGTCGCGCTCCGTCGTCGCCTCGCTCGCAGATGTCGAATTGGACATGTTCGCTACTCCCCGACCGCGCCCGTGATGGTCACGAGGCCGCCGGCCTCGCGCAGCACGAGTCGCCTGGCGCGCGCGTGATCCGTGCTGATCCCCGTGATGGAGCCGTCGCCGCGGAACACCACGACCGCCGCGCCGCGCCCCACGAGCCCCTCGATGACCCGCGTGTTCGCGTCGATCGACGCGTCACACTCAAAATTGAGCAGCCCGCGGCGCATCACCATCCGCTGCCCGCGGAGGATGTTGCGGTGCCCGTGCACGATCGCGTACAGGCCTGCGGCGTGCATGTCGGCGACGCCGCGCTCGCTCAGCGGGAAGTCGATCTCGCGGTACTTCGTGCGGAAGCAGTTGCCGATCGCGCCGTGGTACAGCTCGAACAGGTCGCGCCCGCGCAGCTCGTCGAAGCGCTGGTTGAGGCCGCGGACCCCCTCGCGCCGGATGATCGCGGCGGTCTGGTCGTCGACGCCGGCGTGCACCAGCAGCATCGAGCCCCAGCGCCGACACAGGCGCATGCGCTCGAAGAACCAGGTGAACTCGCCGTCCGGCGCGAGGAAGTGCCGACGGCACGCGCTGACGGCCAGGTACAGGTCGCGCAGCGTCAGGCCGAGCTCGTGGACCTTGTCGCTCAGCTCGCGGACCTTCTCGCGGATGCGCACGAGCTCCTTCTTGAGCTTCTTCTCGTTGATCAGCCCGTGCGCCGCCTTCGGGAAGTCCTCGAACCACGACGCCGGCGGGAACATCAGCGCGCGCAGCTCGGCCTCGCTCGGCGCCGCGTCGCGCTCGGCGGCCGTCGGCGGGTACGCCTCGAGGATCTCCTTGAACAGCGGCACCGACTTCTTGCCCATGCGCACGAACAGGTGGGCGAAGCGCGGCTCCTTGCGCCCGAGGTAGTCGAGCCCGACGAGCGTGCGCAGGTCGTGGTTGCCCGCGAGGATCTCCACGTCGCCGCCGAGCTTGATCAGGTGACCGATCGCGCGCAGGAGGTTGAGGTTGTGGGGGCCCTTGTCAAAGCAGTCCCCCGCGATCACGAACAGCCCGCGGCGCCCCTCGTCCGTCAGGCGGAAGTCGAGCATCCCCGGGCCCGTCAGCTCGACGCCGCCCGAGGCCATCAGCGAGTCGCGGAACGCGATCGCGTCGGCGTGGACATCACAGAAGAAGAACATCGTCCGTGCGGGCAGCACCCAGAGCTTGTCCTTCGCGTACTCGCGCAGCTCGGCCGGGTCGATGTCGTAGTGGTCGGCGTACGCGTCGACCAGGTGCGGCCGGGGGGCCGCCGGCCACCGCTCGACCTCGTCGGGGAGCTGCGCGCTGGACCACCGCGCGCCGTGATATCGCGGGCTGTGGCTCATCGCGGCCTGGGTTGTGCGGACGGCGTGGGGTGCATTCGACAAGTCGTCACCTCGAGGGCTTCGATCGTATCTTCCACTCCCCGGCGATTCGGTCAAGGCGTGAGTCCGGACGTCGCTCCAGGAGGATCGGGCGGGCGTGGTGCATCGACAGCCCGCGCACCTGGTCGAGCTCGAGGATCCCGAGGTGCGCCGCGGCGTGGCGAAACGCCCCTCCGTGCCCGACGAAGATCATCAGCGAGTCGTCGCTCGCCCGCCGCGCGAGCGCGTCGAGCTCGGCCTGGATGAACCGCGCCACCCGCTCGCCCGCCTCCATCAGCGTCTCCGCGCCGGTCAGCGGCAGGCGATAGTGTGGGGTCGACTTCCACCCCGGCGCGGGCGCCCGCGCCCGCGGATCGCGGGCGAGCGCCGCCTCGATCGCGGCGACGGTCAGGTTCGCCGCCGCGCCCAGCGAGCGCTCCGCGAGCGCCTCGTGCTCGCTCACCACGAAGCTCTGACGCAGGCGCGCGGTCAACCGCTCGGCGAGCAGCACGCCGGTCTGCCAGGCCCGGAGCATGCGCGAGGTGTGGATGGTCCCGTCGATCCTGACGCGCCGCGCGGTCGGCTCCGCCGCCGCGACCTGCCCGATTAACTCGAAGAGCTGATCGGCCGCCGCGCGCGCCTGGGCCTCTCCCCGCGGCGTGAGCGGGTACGGGAGATGGGCGCTCGGCGTGTCCGCCGGTTGTTCGTATTCGCCGTGCCGCAGGATCGCGGCGAAGACGCGCGGTTCAGCGTCGAGCTCGTGCACGGGGAGGTCCTCTGGGCGTGGTACCGAGATTCCGCAGATTGCGGTATCGTCACTTTTCTGTAACGTTCATGGGCCGGCGCCGCGCGATCATGCGCGAGGCTTCGGTCGAGCTCGAGAGCAGGCGTAGGAATATGGCCACGATGCACGAATTCAGGCACGAGTCGATCCAGGACCGCGCGTCGGTCGTGCGCTACCTCAAGGCGCTCATCACCGGGATCGAGCGCGGGCACCTGGAGCTCGACAGCGGCGAGCAGTCCTTCGTGCTCGAGCCGCAGGGCCTCATGAAGCTCGAGATCCGCGCCAGGCGCAAGCAGGGGCGCGTCAAGGCGGTCCTCAAGTTCTCCTGGCGCGAGGAGCAGGAGGACGCGACCGAGCCCGCGAGCGACACGCTGAACATCAGCGTCTAGGTCGGCCGAGGGGGGCACCACGCGAGCATGGACGAGATCACGAAGATCATCTCGGCGGTGCGTGAGAACTTCAGGTTCCTCACGCTCGAGGTGCGCAAGCAGCTCGAGGGCGTCCGCGCCGCGATCGCCGATCCGCGCGAGTCGGCGCTGCGCGCCATCGTCACGCGCGACGACTACATCGACAACCTCCGCAGCGTGATCGAGAACAAGTGCTATCGCCTGCTCGGCGACGCCCGCGTCGAGCGGCGCAGCGTCGATCTCGTGCGCGCCATCAACACGAGCACCAACAACCTCGAGCGCATCGCCGACTACTGCGTCAACATCGTCGGGCAGCTCGGCTTCCTCAGCGCCCCGCAGGCGCTCACCCGCTTCGAGTACGCGCCGTTCGTCGACGAGCTCGTCAAGGCGCTCGACCGCGTCGACCAGGCGCTGTTCAGCCGCGACCTCTCGGGCGCGCTCGCCATCTGCCGGGCCGAGTACCGCGTCGACGAGCTCTACGTCGAGGTCTTCCGCCGCATCATGGCCTCCTTGCGCGCCGGCGACGCGCCCGAGGACCTCGTCACCTCGCTGTTCATCTTTCGCTACCTCGAGCGCGCGGGCGACTGCCTGCTCAACATCGGCGAGGCGATCATCCTCGCGGCGCTCGGCGAGAAGCTCAAGGTCTCCGAGTTCCAGGCGCTGCAGGAGACGCTCGCCGCCTCCGAGGTCGGGCTCGACATCTCCGACATCGACTACGAGGGCATCTGGGAGACCCGCTCGGGCAGCCGGATCGGCGCCGTGCACGGGCACGAGGGCGCCAGCGACACGCGCTGGGTGATCTTCAAGGAGGGGCGCACCGGCAAGGTGCTCGAGGAGAAAGAGGCCATCGAGCGCTGGCAGAAGCTCGAGCCCGGGCTCACGCCGCAGATCTTCGGCTACCACGACCACGGCGCCAAGGCGTCGCTGCTGCTCGAGTTCCTGCGCGGCGAGACCTTCCAGTCCCTGGTGTTCGACGGCGGCCCCGAGCTCGTCCGCAAGGCCTTCGCCTACTCGACCCGGACCATCGCGCAGGTGTGGACGCGGACGCTCGAGCGCGAGCCCATCGCGCCGCGCTTCGTGCACCAGCTGCGCAAGCGCCTGCCGGATGTCCTCAAGGTCCACCCCGACCTCGCGCGCGAGCGCACGCGCATCGGCGACTTCGCGATCGCCTCCTTCGACGAGCTGCTCGAGCGCGCCGCGCCGCTCGACGAGCTGTTCGCGGCGCCGTTCTCCGTGATGATCCACGGGGACTTCAACACCGACAACATCATCGTCAACCAGCAGGAGGGGCGGGTCCACTTCATCGACCTCCACCGCTCCACGCGCTTCGACTACCTCCAGGACGTCTCGGTGTTCCTGGTCTCGAACTTCCGCATGCCCGTGTTCGAGCCGCGCGCGCGCGCGCAGCTCAACGAGGTCAACGTCGAGTTCTACAAGTTCGCCGCCGCGTTCGCGACCCGCAACGGCGACCACACCTTCGCCGCCCGCCTCGCGCTCGGGCTCGCCCGCTCGCTCGTCACGTCGACGCGCTTTCAGCTCGACGGCCGCTTCGCCGGCGCGATGTTCATGCGCGCCGAGTACCTGCTCGAGCAGCTCGTCGCGCACCTCGACCGCGGCGCGCCGTGGGCCGACTACGTCCTCCCCGAGGGCGTGTTCACGTACTGGTGACCGCGGCGCGGCGCCGCACGACAGGGAGCAAGGATGCAAACGAACAAGGCAGGCGAGGCGTCAGGCGCCAGCCCACGGATCGGCGTCGTCGGGATCCCCGACGGCTGGTCCACGCGCGAGCTGCTCGACGCGGTCGAGCGCCGGACCGGGTTTCGCCACCTCATCGACATGCGCGAGGTCGTCGTCGACTTCGCGGCCGGGCGCGCGCTCAGCCGCGGCCTCGACATCTGCGAGCTCGACGCGATCATCGTCAAGAAGATCGCCAAGACCTACACGCCCTCGGCGATCGACCGGCTCGAGCTGCTCAGCTACGTCGAGAGCCGCGGCCCGCGGCTGTTCTCGAAGCCCGAGCGGATGATCCCGCTGATCGATCGCGTCTCGGGCACGGTCAAGCTGCAGCGCGGGCGCATCCCGATGCCGCCGACCACCGTCACCGAGGACAGAGAGCAGGCGCTCGGCGCCCTCGAGCGCTACGGCGCCGCGGTGCTCAAGCCGCTGTTCTCGACCAAGGCCCGGGGCATGCGCGTGCTCCGGCGGCCCTCCGACCCCGAAGAGCGCGCGGCGCTGCTCGAGACGCTCACGCGCTTCCAGGCCGAGGAGGGCCCCGTGCTCTACCTCCAGAAGCTGCTCGAGCTGCCAGGTCGCGACCTCGGCGTCGTGTTCCTCGGCGGCGAGTACCTCGCTACCTACGCGCGCGTGAAGCAGGCTGGCTCGTGGACCTCGTCGACCGCCGCGGGCGGCCGCTACCAGGCCTACGAGCCGCCGGAGGAGCTCGTCGCGCTGGCTCGCCGCGCGCAGAGCCTGTTCGAGCTCGACTTCACCTGCGTCGACGTGGTCGAGACCGCCGACGGCCCCAAGGTCTTCGAGGTCTCCGCCTTCGGCGGCTTCCGCGGGCTCAAGGTCGCGTGCGGAATCGACGCGGCCGCGCGCTACGTCGACCACGTGATCGCGCAGCTCTCCTCCGGCGTCTCGACCGCCGGCCCCGGCGGCGGCGCGCGCTCGCGCGCCGATCAGCGCCCCCCGAAGAAGGAGCTGCAGGCCCGTGCGTGACCCCGTCGACAGCCTGTCCGCGGCCGCGCTGGGCGCGATGGTCGGCGCCCTGCGCGAGCACCTGCTGCGCCCGGGACACACCCTGCGGCTCCACCTCGCCGACGACTTCATCGCGCTCGTCGAGTCCAACTCACGCGCGCTGCTCGATCGGCTCGCGGAGTACTTCTGCGAGTTCCTGGCGGGCGACCCCGACGCCCCGGTGACGACGCGGCTGACCGCGCTGCAGTCCCACCCGCCGCCGATCGAGTCGATGTTCTTTCAGCGCCCGTTCACGATCAACCCGACCACGAGCCCGCGCGGCCCCAAGGAGTCGTGGCTCGACATCGAGGGCGGGCGGCTCGTCCGCAAGCTGCGGACCGGCATGGTCTACCTGTTCGGCGGGCGCGCCAACCTCGTGATCGGCGACTGCCTCGAGAACGAGAGCCAGGTCGTCAACTTCATCAACAACCGCCTGATCCAGGCGCGGCTCGACCAGGGATGTCTCCTGGGACACGCCGCGGCGGTGACCTCCGAGGCCGGGCGGACGATCATGATCGCGGGCTTCCCGGGCATGGGGAAGTCGACCCTGTCGCTCAAGATCATGGCGCGGCCGGGCGCGATCTTCCTCAGCAACGACCGCGTGATGTTCGGGCCCGCGCCCGGGGGCGACGCGCTGTGGGCCTACGGCGTGCCCAAGCACCCGCGGATCAACCCCGGGACGATCCTGCACAACGAGCACCTCGCGTGGATCTTCACGGACGAGGAGCGCGCGCGCTTCACCGCCATGGACCCTGCGGCGCTGTGGGATCTCGAGCGCAAGTACGACGGGCTCGTCCACCGCTCGTTCGGCCCCCGCCGCTTCCGCCTGGCCGCGCCGCTCACCGCGGTCGCGCTGCTCAACTGGCGACGCGACGCGGCGGGCTCGGTCGTCATCCGCGAGATCGACCCGAACGCCCGACGCGACCTGCTGCCCGCGCTCATGAAGTCGCCGGGCCTGTTCTACACGCCACCCGATGGCGGCCGCGCGAGCACGGCGCCGATCGAGGAGTACATCGCCGGGCTCGCGGGCGTGAAGGTCTACGAGCTCGCCGGCGCGGTCGACTTCGACGCGGCGGCGGAGACCTGCGCGCGCTACCTGATGGAGGGCGCGGCGCTCGATGGCTGACCCAGAGCCCCGCGCCCCGCTCGAGCTCGTCGCGCGCGCCCCCGCGAGCGACGACCCGCGCACCCCCACGGCGCTCGCCCGCATCACGCACACGCGCCGCGTGCCCGACAGCCTCCGGCTCGCGCGCTACACCCGGGCGCCGGAGCTCGGCCCGCAGGTCCTGTTCTTCAGCGGCGGCACGGCGCTGCGCGGCACCAGCCGCGCGCTGACCCGCTACACGCACAACTCGGTCCACCTGATCACGCCCTTCGACTCCGGCGGCAGCTCGGCCAAGCTGCGCGAGGCGTTCCCGATGATCGCGGTCGGCGACCTCCGCAACCGCCTCATGGCGCTCGCGGACACCGAGCTGCAGGGTCAGCCGGAGGTCTACCGGCTGTTCCGACTCCGCTTCCGCGAGCGCGCCGACAACGCCGCGCTGCGCGAGCGCCTGCGCGACATGGTCGAAGGAGAAGATCCGCTCGTGCGCGCGATCCCGAGGCCGCTGCGCACGCTGATCCGCAGCCAGCTGCGGATCTTCTGCGAGCACATGCCGCTGAGCTTCGACCTGCGCGGCGCGAGCGTCGGCAACCTGATCCTCGCCGGCGGCTACATCCACAACGACCGCGACATCGACGCGGTCATCTTCCTGTTCTCCAAGCTCGTCGCCGTGCGCGGCGTCGTGCGCCCGGTCGTCAACGCGAACCTCCACCTCGCGGCCGAGCTCGCCGACGGCGCGGTGGTCGTCGGTCAGCACAACCTCACGAGCAAGTCGCAGCCGATCGGCGCGCCGATCAAGGCGCTGCGGCTGTCGTCCACGCGGGCCTCGCTGACGCCCGCCCGCACCGCGATCGATCGCCGCACCCAGGGGCTCATCGGCGGCGCCGAGCTCGTCGTGTTCCCGATCGGGAGCTTCTACACCAGCGTGCTCGCCTGCCTGCTGCCGGAGGGGGTCGGCCGCGCGATCGCGGCGTCGGGCTGCCCCAAGGTTTATGTCCCCAACTGCGGGCGAGACCCGGAGCAGCTCGGCATGTCGCTCGCGGACTCCGTCGAGGCGCTCCTGACCCAGCTGCGGCGCGACGTCGAGGAGGACGTCCCGGTCGAGCGCCTGCTCAACTTCGTCGTCGTCGACAGCCAGCGCGGCTCGTACCACGGCGAGCTCGACATCGATCGGGTCGAGGCCATCGGCGTGCGCGTGCTCGACGTCCCGCTGGTCACTGACGCCTCGACGCCGCTGCTCGACGCCGTCCGGCTCGTCGAGCTGCTGCTCTCTCTCGTCTAGCGGCCGTCGCCTCGCGCCGCAGCGCGAGGCGATGAAACGCCGCTACGTCGGGCCGTGCATGAAGTCTCGCCAGCGACGTGGACCTTCGCGGGCCGCTCGCGCGCGTCGCTGTCAACCCGACGAGCGCGTTCGAACTACGGGCGACCCCGCGGGTCTACGGACTCACGGAGTCGCCCAAACTGGAGGCCAGCGTCGCCGCGCCGTGATGGGATAACCGGCGCGGCGGCGCTCTGAAGCGGAATCAGCGGCGGATGTGGATGAGCTGACGCTCGAGGGTGACGGTCTCGTGACCGGTGCAGGGGTACGCGACCTCGACCTTGACCGAGGTGCCCTCGGGACCGCGCAGCGCCATCGCCCACGCCTCGAGCGACTGCGGCTTGTGACCGTCGACGCTGATCAGCGTCGCGCCCTCACGGATCACGCCGAACGCGGGACCGTTGGGCAGGACGTGACGGACGACGACCGAGTCGGCGCCGCGCTGCTGGATGACCGCACCGACGCCGCTGTACGTGTAGCCGCGCTCAACGTGGCGCGCCTGCGCAGCCGCAGCGCAGTCCGTGTCGGCGAGGCGGAACATGATGGCGGCCGATGTGGCCATCGAACCCGCCAGAACGATCGCGCCGAGGACGATGCCTCGCGCGGTACGCCAGCGCGAGATGGAAGAGGCGGTCGGGGATTCGTGCTGATTCAGACGCATGCCTTGGCTCTCCTGTACGTGACAGACCTCATTCAGTGTCCCATAGCTGGTTCTGGCTTGCCACCCCCGCGCACTCGGCGTTGGGTCGCGCGGGCCGCCGCCGCGCGGGTATTCCCGCGCGAAAAGACCTCGCGCAATCAGCTCGCAGAAACGCGGCGCAGCGACACACAGAAGGTCTGACAGAAGGTCTGACAGGAGGTCTGACGGAAGGTCGGACAGGAGGTCTGACGGGAGGTCTGACGGAAAGTCGGACAGAAGCTCGGACAGAAGCTCGGCCGTGAAACTCCCGGGCCCGCGCGACGCTCGTCCCGCCCGAGCGCGCGCCGTTGTGCCCCGATGTGCGCCTTGCATCAGCGCGGCCGCGACGCGCGAGATTGGTCGACGCGCGCGAGCGCTGGCGTCCAGCGCGATTCCCCGGATTTCTTTTCAAGCGCCCAGGAACCGGGCTATAGCGTCCGTGCATGCCATCGCCCGTCGCCCGTGCCTCGTCAGCCCGCCGCGCTCGCGTCCTCGCCGGCGTTCAATATTGTCCATGGCTCCGCGCGTTCCCATCGATCGCGTTGGGCGCGACGCTCGCGCTCGCGTCGGCGTGTACGACCGACAAGCACAGCGCGACTTCGGGCTCGGCGGCGCAGCCCCAGGTGCCGAGGACGGCGGCGCTCACCCCAGAGACCACACCGAGCGATGAGGATCACACCGAGGCGAGCGCGCCTGCGGGCGACAGCGCTCAGGCGATCGCACCGGGCGCCGACGCGGACGCCGCGGCGGCGAGCGCCGAGGCCGCGACGCCCGACGACGACGCCGACGACGAGGGCGCGGAGCCGGCCACGCTCGAGCTCCCGCGACGCGTGCTGATCCTCGGCGACAGCCTCGCGGCCACGGGCTTCGGCGCGCTGCTCGAGAAGAAGCTCGACGCGCACCCCGACATCAACTGCTTCCGCAAGGCCAAGAGCGCGACCGGGCTCGCGCGACCCGACTTCTATGACTGGATGGCCGAGGGCAAGCGTCAGGTCGAGGCCCGCGATCCCCACCTCGTGGTCGTCATCATGGGCGGCAACGACGGCCAGGACCTGACGAACAAGTCGGGCAAGGGCAAGCGCGTGCACTGGAAGACGGACGAGTGGGACGACGCCTACGCCGAGCGCATGGCGGAGTTCCTCGACGAGATCGCCGGCGAGGACCGCCAGGTGCTCTGGCTCGGGCTGCCGCGGATGGGCCTCGGGAGCTTCGAAAAGAAGCTCACGCTGATCCGGAGCGTCCAGGAGAAGGCGGTCAACGACAAGCTCGGCGCGCGCGGCGAGTACCTCGACACGACGGAGATCACCTCCGACACCAACGGCTCGCTGCTCAAGACCGCTGATGTCGGCAAGAAGAAGAACCAGTCCCTGCGCGCCGACGACGGGATCCACTTCACCATGGCCGGCAGCCAGTACTTCGCCGACCGCGTGTACCCCGAGGTCGTGCGCGTACTCGGGGTCACGGACGCGTCCGACTCGGAGTAGGACCGGCTCGCCGGCCCGCGAGAAGAACATTCTCGACCGTGGCATCGTCGTACCTGCAGCACACGGGAATGCCGGCCCGCGCTCACGCGTTGTAGCCGGCCGCTTCCTACGGGCCGGCCCTCCGGCCCGGCGTGTCGGGTGATCCTCCCGCACGGCGATCCTCTCCATGACGCGCAGGCGCGACCCAGCAGCTCCCCCAAGACGGCCGCCCATCGACGGGTGGACGTGGGCCGGAGTCGCCCTGCTCGCGCTGTTCGTCATGATGGGCGCCGCGCTCACGGGCTGCATCTCCGCGCCGGTCCCGACCTCGACGACCCTGCCGACCAACGCCCAGCCGGCGCCGGCGGCCATCGAGTCCGAGCCCGCGACGGACGAGCGCGTCGACGCGCTCGAGCCCGATGAGTCTGATGATCCCGAGGACGAGGAGGACGATCCCGTCGAGGAGGAGTTCGAGGGCGCGACCGAGGGCGACGACGACGAGTCGGCCACGGACCCCACCGACCCCGACCGCGCGCTCGCGGAGCTCGAGGCCGAGCTCAAGGCCGAGGGCCTCGTCAACGGGGAGGACGCGAGCTTCGGTGACCCAGACGATCCAGATGATCCTGGTCCAGATGACCCGGGAGACACCTCTGGCGCGGACGCCGAGGGCGACCCCGAAGAGCCAGCCGCGGCCGCACCCGAGGAGCCCAAGCAGCCCCAAAAGCCCAAAAAGC
The DNA here is from genome assembly GCA_020633295.1 of Myxococcales bacterium. Taxonomy (GTDB): domain Bacteria; phylum Myxococcota_A; class Polyangia; order Nannocystales; family Nannocystaceae; genus JACKDW01. Next base: position 592,528 of record JACKDW010000005.1, read on the forward strand.
ACGAGCGCGTGTGGGTCACCCACACGATCATCCCGGGCGAGAGCAAGCCGTCGATCGCGGACCGCTACGGCGTGAGCGAGAAGTCGCTGATCCGCTGGAACAAGTCCTCGCTCGGCGCCGACGGCAAGAAGATGCTGCGGGCGGGGCGGACGCTCAAGGTCTTCGCCCTGGACCCGCCGCCGCCGCGCGTCGAGATCACCGCAAAGATCCGCAAGGGCGACTCCTGGTCCAAGGTCGCGCGGCGCTACCGCGTCGACGAGGCGATGCTGCGCAAGTGGAACCGCAAGCGCAAGATGATCGCCGGCAAGACGCTGCGGGTCTGGGTCGAGCCCAAGCGCGACGACGCGGACGACGACGACGCCGAGGACGTCACGGGTGATGACGACACCCCGGCGGTCGCCGGCGAGAGCTCCGAGCGAGCGCTCGCGCGCAAGCTCGCGCGCATCAAGGTCCGCACGAGCGGCGCGAGCGTGGGCAAGCCGAACAAGGGCTACTTGATCAACGGCGTCGCGGTCCCGACCAAGAGCGGCATCCTCGCCTGTCGCCGGCCCGAGTACTGCTACGGCTCGAGCCACACGATCAAGCAGCTGATGGTCGCGGCGGTTAAATTCAAGCACCGCACGGGCTACGAGAAGCCCGTGGTCATCGGCGCGGTCAGCAAGCGCAAGGGCGGCCGGTTTCGTCCGCACCGCTCCCACCAGAGCGGGCGTGACATCGACATCCGCCTGCCCGTGCGCGCGAGCGTCACGGGCACCGAGCCGCGCTCGACCAGCGACATCGACTGGGACCTCTCGTGGAAGCTCGTCCACGCGTTCCTCGAGTCTGGCGAGGTTCAGTACATCTTCTTGAGCTACCCGCTGCAGCGCCGGCTCTACAAGGCGGCCCGGGCTGCGGGGGCGAGTAAAGAAGATCTCGCGCGCTGGATTCAGTGGCCGCGCGCGTCCAAGACCAACAACGGCGTCGTGCGCCACGCGAAGGGGCACGACCGGCACATCCACGTGCGCGTCACCTGCGGCGCGCGCGACCGCAAGTGCGGCGGCCGCTGAGCGCCGCGGCTCGACGTCTGCGGCGTGTCAGCGCCGAAGCAGCTCGACGAGGCCGTCGAAGGAGATGACGCCCATCGCCACGAGCCCGCCGAGGATCAACGTCAACGAGAGCACCAGAACAAAGAAGCCGGTGGATGACGACTCATCACCTGGCGCGAACGGCTCGGACGAGCAACGCGAACATGAGTGATTGGCGTCCATGGGCGAGCGGCTCCTTGGGTCCGGAAGATCAACCGTAGCACGGATCAAGCAGATCGACGCAAGCACGCGTGCCCGCGCCAGCGCCCGGAATCACACGGCCCGCGTGGGCCAAGGCCCGCCGCGAGGAGCGAAAACATGGGGGGCCGCGAGCGCCACGGCGCCGCCCCCAGGAGGCCGAGAACAGCGGATTCTGGGCCCGGCAAATCACGGGCGACCCTCGCCGGCCGGGGCAAAATCAGCTACCGTACGGGCGCAATGGTCCACCCGGTTCAGAGTGTGATTGAGTCGCTCTACGCGGCCGGCCGGTGCCCACGCATTCACGTGAACGCGATCCACGCCGATGTGGTGTGCCCGAAATTTATTCGTGAGCAGTGGAAAGAGCGCCTGATCATTGACCTCGACGCGAACTACCCGCTGGACCTGTCCTTCGAAGATCACGGGATCTCCGCCGACCTCTCCTTTGGGGGCTACGTAACCCGATGCTCGTTCCCGTGGGACGCGATCTATGTCGTCGCGGACCGGGCGACGGGCCGGGGAATTGTCCTCGATCGCAACATGCCCGAGTCGATCCGTCGACTCCGTGACGCCAACGCCGACCCTGCGGGTGCCCGCGGCGCCGCGCTGCGCTCCGTGTCGCTCCCCGACAGCGGCAAGCCGAGCGTCGTCAAACCCCAGGCCGTGCCCGAGCCTGCCAGCGAGGTCGAGGTGAGCGAGCCGGCGGAGGAAGCCGCGCCCGAGCCGTCCGAGTCGATCCGCGCGCCGACGCGCGAGACCCCGGCGCCGGACACCCCGGCGGACACGCAGGCGAAGAAGCGCCGCGCGGCCTTCAAGGTCATCGACGGCGGCGGCTGAGGTGCGCGCCGGATGATTTTTTGCTAGCGCTCTGGCGTATGTCCGAACCGACCGAGAGCGCCCCGGCGGGCGAAGAGGAGCGCGACTACGGGATCCTGATCTTCAAGATCGCCGCGCTGACCTTCGCCGGCATCTTCGGGCTGCTGCTGATCGCCTGGGCTGTCCTGACGGTCGGCGTGCCCTCGCCCGAGAAGGTCTGCGAGCACAAGATGCAGCTCGCGCTCCAGGCCTCGCAGGACGCCGCGTCGCCGGCGGTCCAGAGCATGCTCGACCGCCTGCGCGACAACTGCGTCGCCGACAAGCGGCGCCGCATCCAGCTGCGCGGGCAGCTCGCGTACTGGCGCTACGCCAGCTGCGTGCTGTCCTCTGAGACCTTCGCGCAGTCCGAGCTCTGCTAACCTGCTACACTCCGGCGCGATCATGGCCGCTGAATTCATCCCGGGCGATCTCGCCTTCCCGGGCCTGCGCCGCGAGTCGACCGCGCCGGCCGAGACACATGTCCCTCCGGTCAGTGAGAGCTATCGCCTGCACCGCCGCTTCGACCGCATGGGCCGCCTCGTCGGCGACGCCGGCATGGAGCGCCTGTTCGCCAGCCACGTCATGGTCGTGGGGCTCGGCGGCGTCGGCAGCTGGGCCGCAGAGTCGCTGGTGCGCTCGGGCGTCGGCACCCTGACCATCGTCGACTTCGACCTCGTCTGCGTGACGAACGCGAACCGCCAGCTGCACGCGATGAAGGGCACCACGGGCAAGCCCAAGGCGGACGTCATGGCCGAGCGCCTGCGGCGGATCAACCCGCGCTGCGAGGTCCGCAGCGAGCGCGTGTTCTACAACGAGAGCACCAGCGAGTCGCTGCTCGGCGCCGCCCCCGAGCTGGTCGTCGACGCGATCGACAACCTCAACGCAAAGACCCACCTGATCAGCACCTGCCGCGCCCGCGGCCTCCCAGTCGTCGTCTCGGGCGGCGCGTCGGGGCGTATGGACCCGACGCAGATCCGCGAGAGCGACCTCGCGCACGTGCGCGACGACCCCTTCCTCGCCGCGACCCGCAAGCTGCTGCGCAAGCGTCACGAGTTCCCGCGCGGCGATCAGCCCTGGGGCATCCGGGCGATCCACTCGCTCGAGCCGGCGACCGACCCCATCGAGCTGCACTACGACGAGGGCGCGGGCTTTCGCTGCGTCTGTCCCCAGGGCAATAACGGGATGCACAGCTGCGACCGCCGCAACGTGATCTACGGGACCGCGAGCTTCGTGACCGGCACCTTCGGTCTCGCCTGCGCGGCCGCGGCCGTGCGCCTGCTGCTCACCAGCTGAGCCGCCCGCGGGCGAGCGCGAGAACAACAAGTAGAAAATAACGCCGCGCCCGATACCCGGGCGCGGCGTCGCGTGGTCACAGCACAGGCGGGACGATCAGCGCGGCGGAGGCGGCGGCGCGAAGCGACGGTCCGAGATCGGGAAGGGCTCCGGATCGGGCGTGAAGTGGTGATGGTGAAACGGCGGCGGGTCGACCGGCACGCCGCGGCTCCGCAGGCCGTCGCGCGTGTCGTAGTACAGCGTGAGGATCGCGTCGGGTCGCTTGCTCCGGCGCCGCTTGAACTCGACCTCGCGCACCGAGCTGAAGCGGCTCTCGCCGTACTCGGTGCCGATGTTGTTGGTCGGCGGCGCGAAGCCCCCGCTGATCGCCGCGTCGCTGCTCGGCGCCGCCTCGGTCGCGGACGGTGAGCTCGGGCGCGCGCTCCCACGCGACTTCGTCTGGGCCTCGCCCGCAGCGTCGTAGGGCTCGTAGTACGGGCGCGGCGCGATCGGGCGCGGGCGCGGGCGCGGCTGCCGTTGGGTCTTCTCCTGGAACACCGCGACGCCCACGACGCCCACGTGCTGCGGCGTCCCGCGACGCGCGGAGTAGCTGCCCGAGATGTCCGAGAAGCGGAACGCGGCCACGTGCGAGAGCGACTGCCGGTAACCCTCGATCAGCACGCTGCCGAAGGGCGCGATCACGTAGCCGCGCTGCTTCCGGAAGTTGCCCAGCTCGCCGCTCACGACGTCGCGGCCGTCGACGGTGACCACGGCCTCGACGCGCTCGCCGCTGTTGTTGGTGACGCGGATGTTGTAGCGCTGACCGGTCGCGCCGGCGACGAACATGCTGCCGCCGTGGGCGAAGGTCTCGAGCGGCGAGCCGAACTCGGTCTCGAGCGAGACCGTCACGTCCTGGCTCGGCGTGGGGAAGACGGGGTGCACACGCTCGTGCGCGATCGCGTCGCCGGTCGCGCCGGTCAGCACGGTCGCGCCGAGCAGCGCCGAGGTGAGCGCGCCGAGGGCCCGCAGCGAGCCGCGACGGGAGCACTTCAGGGTGGTTTGATTGTTCATGCCAGCTGTCCCTTCACCCCGCGAACGCGACGCGAGCCGCCGCGCTTACACGGGCCCGCCGGCCGCTCGGGTTTTTCTTTGGCCCCGGTCGCGCGCGCGTCGGGCTGGTCGCCCGGGGCGGCTTGCCGTAGGCTTCGCGCCGTGTCGCGTGCTGATCCGCGCCCCTCCTCTCCCCCGCGTCCACGCGCGCCCGCGCGCTGGCGCGCCGCGCTGATCGCGATCGCGCTCGCCGTCTCCACCGTCTCCGCGTGCAAGCGCGCGCGCGCGCCGTCCGAGCCCGCGGCGGGTGAAGCCGACGCCCAGGGGACATGGGAGGCGTGGCTCGAGCTCGCGCCGCTGCTCGAGGTCGCGCGCACGCACGCGCCGGAGGCGACCGTCAAGGCGCTCGAGGACGCCGCCGCGCTGCTGCGCGATCGCAAGGCCAAGTCCGCCTACAAGCGCCTCAACGAGCTCTCCGGCAGCGAGGGTCGCCACTGGATCGCGGCCGCGCGCGGCGACGTCGCCTCGCTCTACTTCGTCGTGTGCCTGCGCGGCGTCGCCTGGCGGCTCGTCGACGCGGAGAAAGACACGCCGCCCAGCCGGACCGCCGACTTCTCCGAGGACGCCAAGGTCGAGCCGGGCGACATCTCGGTCGAGTCCCTGCTCACCGACCTCGACGCCGCGGTCGCCTCGCAGATCCCGGCGCTCGCGACCCACGGGCGCATCTCCCGGGCGCGCGTCGCCGCCTACGTCAGCCAGTGCGCCCCTAACGACGAGGTCGCGCGCATGAGCCAGGACGTGCTCAAGGGCGACCTCGCCACGCTCGCGGCCGAGGGCGCGCTGACGCCTGACCTCGCGTACATGTGGGCCGGGATCCAGTACGCGGACTACTCCGCCGCCGCCGCCAAGCCGTTCCTGCTGCGCGCGCGCGAGACCGGCTACCCTGACCCGGCGGTCAGCTACATGCTCGCCGCGATCGCGCTCGAGCAGCTCGAGCTCGAGCTCGCCGAGCGCTACGCCCGCGAGGCGCTCGCGGCCTACAAGCAGCTCGCGGACGCCAGCCAGCAGGCCCAGCTGTGGTTCGTGCTCGGCGAGATCGAGCGCGCGCGCAAGCGACCCGCCGCCGCGCGCAAGCACTACCGCCGCGCGCAGGAGCTCGCGCCCGACCACGTGGCCGCGATCCTCGGCGAGGCCCGGCTCCTGCTCGACGACGAAGGGCAGGGCGAGGGCGCTGCGGTCGCGCTGCTCACCGAGCACCTCTCGCGCCTCGTCGAGCTCAAGGCCGAGGTCGACGCGCGCGACGATCCGGCCGCCGCGCTCGAGGGCGCCGCGCAGAACCTCGAGGCGCTCGTCGTCATGGCCGCCGAGCCCGACATCGCCGCCGCCTGCCGAGCCGCGCTGCTCGAGACGATCGAGCAGGACCCCGAACCGCTGCGTCGCGGCCTCCGCTACTTCTACGCGGCCACGCTCGACGCCAAGCTCGGGGAGTACGAGCACGCGCGCGGCCACGCGATCCTGGCCCGCGATGAGTTCGCCGAGGGCGGCGGCGAGGGTCTGCTCGACCAGATCGACGCGTTCCTCGACCAGATCGCCGCCGGCTAGCGCGCGAAGCCGCTCAGGCGATCGCGCCCGCGCGCGCGCCCTCGGGGATGTGCTCGAGCGCGCGCGCCAGCTGCTGCTTGAAGCCGACGACGATGCGTCGCCGCTGACCCGCCAGCTTCTCCGCCGACGCGCCCTGGTCGACCATGACGTCGTGCTCGAGGCGGGCTACCTCGAGCATCACCACGGGCCCGGGCTGAAACGAGAGCAGCGGCCAGACGTAGCGCTCGACCGCGTGATCGGGCGTCAGCGAGAGGTGCCAGCGGTTCGCCAGCATAAAGCGGTCGTGGGCCTCGAGCGCGGCCGCGAGCGGCGCCCCGATCAGCCGAACGACGGTATCGCGGGACTTCAGCAGGCGCTGCTGGACCTTGAACGCGTTGAGCCGCTCGAGCCGGTCCGTGACCGGGTAGCGCGGATCCCCGCGGCGAAACCCGAGCCACGAGAGGAACTCGTGGTTATGCCGCCAGGCCAGGCGCTGAACCTCGATCTCGGCGACCAGCGTCGCGATTTGGTTCGAGTGCCGCCGCTTCAGCGCGACCCCGGTCTCGGTCATCTGGTTGCGGACGTCGCGGGAGAACTGCGAGATCGAGGCGCCCTGGCTGACCTCGTCGAGGGCCTCCAGCGCCAGACCGACCCCCAGGCCGACGTGCGCCGCGATCTGGATCGTCGTCACGACGATCTGCTCGTACAGCCCCGGCATCGCCACCTTGAGCCCGGCTTCATCCAGGTTCTGGACCTTGGCCAGCGTCTGGACCTTGACCTCGATCAGGCTGCGCCGCAGCTCGTCCACCATCGGATCGAAGCCTGATCCGTCAGCGTGCGCGAGGAAGGTGTCCTTGGCCGAGACCATGAGCGGGCTTCAGGTCGTGGTTTTCAGGTCATAACCTTTTCCGCGGTTGTTGTCGCCTGCGCGCGGGCGTTCACGCGACCGCGACTCGGGGCGCGCGGCTCGATGTTCCGCGATCTCCTGATCAACGCAGACGCACGCGCGCCGCAGCCACGCGCTCGGCGAACGCGCGAAACCGCGTACGCGCTCGCTCGCGCCTGGAAACGCGCGCACGCGCGCCCACGTCCGCTCCACGCGCCGCTCGCAAACCTCTGTAAGCTGACCTGCGTTGGACTCGTTCAGGCACCAGAGCACCAGGATCATGCCAGCAGCCACGCCGACCCCCAATTTCTCCACGGCTCGCCCGGACCGCTCGGCGCGCGCTGGATCTGATCTGAGACGTCTCGCGGGTGCGCGTACCCCGAGATCGCTCGTCTTCGGCGCCCTGCTGCTCGCGGCCGCCTGCACCTCCGCGCCGAAGGACGCCGACTCGGCGGATCAGGCGACCGGGGAGACCGCGGCTGACGCGACGGGCCCAGACGCGAGCGCCGACGGCGACGCCCTCGCGACCTTGCACGCGGTGCTCGGCAGCGGCGGCATCCGAACGCCCGAACTCCCAGAGGGCGCGTACCTCGGTCAGGGCGCCACCCTCCGCGCCGGTCAGACGCTCGAGGTCCCGCCCGGCGCCATGGCCGAGCTGCAGCTCAAGAGCGGCGCCACCCTGCGGCTCAACGAGAACACCCAGCTGCGCATGCCCGCCAGCGCCAGCGACTGGCGCTTTCGGCTCGACCGCGGCGAGCTCGTCGCGCTCGTCCCCGTCGGCCAGGGGCCCATCGGCGTCGAGGTCTCGGACGACGAATGGCTCGAGGTCCACTCGGGCGAGGCGCGGACGCTCGCGCGCCCGGGCGAGCGCGCGCACGACGTCGTCTACGGCGTGTCGCGGCTCTATCGCGGCGCCGACGTCATCGCTCTCGGGCCCGGCAGCCACGTCGACAGCGCCCGCGCCGACGTCACCGCGCCCAGGGCCAAGGGCACCGAGACGATCGTCGCCGAGGTGAGCCTCGCGCCGCTCGAGGCGACCGAGTGGTCGCGGCAATTCGAGACCGCCGGCCGCATGCTCGACGCCGTGCCCGCGGGCGTCGGCAGCCTGACCGCCCGGCGCGCGGGCAGCTCGGTCCAGCGGCAGACGCTCGAGCTCGTCGATCACAAGGTCAACGTCGCCATCTCCGGGCGGATCGCCCACACCGAGATCGAGCAGACGTTCTTCAACACGGCGCCAGCTGTCCTCGAGGGCACCTACCGCTTCCCGCTGCCGACCGACGCCTCGATCTCCGGGCTCGACCTGCTCGTCGGGAACCGCTGGATGGAGGCCGCGATGGTCGAGAAGAGCCGCGCGCAGCGGATCTTTAAGTCGATCGTCGACGCCACGATCCCGCGCGACCCGGCGCTCCTGCACTGGGAGCAGGGCAACATCTTCAAGCTCAAGATCTTCCCGATCCCCGGCCGCGGCGAGCGCTCGATCCGGCTCTCGTACACCCAGGTGCTCGACTCCGTCGGCGACACGCTGCGCTACCGCTACCCCATGGGCGGCGCCAGCGGCGGCGTCGCCGGCGACGCCATCGGCAACTTCGAGTTCACCGTCACCGTCGATCGCCGCGACCTCCCGCCTGGCTCCGAGGAAGCGCTGGTCTCGCCCATGCTCGCGCTCGACCGCTCGCAGCAAGGCGATCGCATCCAGCTGCACACGCGCAAGCACAACTTCCGCCCGACCCACGACCTCGGCGTCGACATCCCGCTGCCGACCGAGGAGCGGCGACTGCACGCCGAGACCCACCTCGACCGCGACGGCCAGGCCTACTTCATGGTCGCCATGACGCCGACGCTCGAGGGCCTGCGCGCCCGCGCGAGCGACCGCCCCGTCGACGTCGTGTTCGTGATCGACCGCAGCCACTCGACCACGCCCGAGCTCTGGGCCGTCGCGCGCAGCCTCGTGGGCGCGCTCAGCGAGAGCCTCGGCGACCGCGACCGCGTCGCCGCGCTCGCCTGCGACAGCGCCTGCGACGAGTCCCCCGGCGGCCTCGCGCCGCGCTCGCGCGAGCAGCTCGCCGCGCTCGACAGCTTCCTCGAGGGACAGCAGCTCGCCGGCGCGAGCGACCTCGGCGGCATGCTGCGCGAGGGCGCGCGAACGCTGCAGGCCGCCCCGAGCGCGGCGCCTGGCGGCGGCCCCGAGCGCGAGCGCGTCGTCGTCTACCTCGGCGACGGCAACCCGACCGCCGGAGAGCTGCGCGCCGACGCGCTGCTCACCCAGCTCGCCGGCGACTTCGGGCCCGGGGGCGCGCAGCTGCAGCTCGTCGCCCTCGGCGCGCGCTCGGACCTCCTCGTGCTCGAGGCGCTCGCGCGCGAGCTCGGCGGCGACCTCGTGCAGGCCGACGCCCGCGACGACTTCGGCGGGCTCGTCCGCGAGCTGCGAGCGCGCGCCGCGATCCCCTCGGTCCGCGACCTCGAGCTCGACCTGCCGGACGGCATGGTCCAGGTCCACCCCAAGCGGCTCGCCGCCATCCGCCCCGGCGAGACCATCACGCTCACCGGCAAGCTCTCGCAGCCCGTGCGCGGCGACGTCACGCTGCGCGCGCGCGGGCCCGACGGCGTGCGCGTCGAGGAGCGCTTCAACGTCCAGCTCGAGGCGGCGGTCGACGGCACGAGCGGTCGCCACGCTCACCTCCCGCGGACCTGGGCGCGCGAGGAGATCGACTTCCTCACCGCCACCCAGGGCGACGCGGGCAAGCGCGACATCGTCGCGCTCTCGACCGAGTACACCGTGCTCTCGCGCTACACCGCGCTCATCGCCCTCGAGAACGACGCGATGTACCGCGAGTTCAACGTCGTGCGGAAGCGTGGCCGAAAGGACACGTGGGACGGCCGGCTCGAGAACCGCGACTCGGCGGCGCCCTCGACCATCGCGCCCACCGAGACCGCCTCCTCCGCGAGCCCGAGCGTCCCGCTCGGCGGCGCGCCGCTGCCCGACGCCTCCCCGCCCCCGCCCGCCCGGGAGGCCAAGAGCGAGGAGGCTGAGCCCGAGGAGGCCGAGGCGAGCGCCGACGAGGCCGCCGAGAAGCTCGACGCGAAGAGCTTCGACGAGGGCGGCGCCAGCCGTGACCCCGCGCCGCCTCCCAGCGCGAAGGACGACGCGCCGAGCTTCTCGCCGCCACGGCTCGAGGACGCCGACAACGACGCGAGCGGCGACGACGAAGCGGACGCGCTCGACCGCTTCGAGGTCGAGCTCGGCGAGGACTTCGAAGGCGAGCCGCAGGCCCCCGCGACCACGAAGGCCCCGGCGCCGAAGTCGACGAAGAAGATGAAGAAGAAAGCGTCCTCGGGATCGGCGAAGCCCTCGGCGCCGTCCCGCGACGGCTCGCTCAGCAACCCCTTCGACAGCGGCTGGGGCCCTGGCGGCTCGTCCGGCGGCGGCTCGAGCTCCGGCTGGGCCGGCGGCAAGAAGAAGTGGCGCCCCCGTCGTCCGCAGCTCGTCGCCAGCCGGGCCTCGGCCCCCTCGTCGCGCACCCGCGATCGCGTCGACGACCTGCGACGCCGACGAGACGCCGCGCCGACCAACCGCAGCGCGCACCTCCAGCTCGTCCGCGCGGCCGCCCGCGCCGGCGCGCCCGAGACGCTGCAGTTCGCCCAGGCTTGGTCCAAGGCCGACCCCGACTACGCCCCCGCGATGATCGCCCTCGCCGATCAGCTCGCGGCCCACGGCGACACGCTCGCGCCCCGCGTCTACGGCTCCGCCGTCGAGCTGCGCCCCTTCGATCGCACGCTGCAGGACCGCGTCGCCAGCGGCTACGAGAGCAAGGGAGATCTCGAGCGAGCGTGCGCGCACCGACGCGCGCTCACCAGCATCGCGCCGACCCGCGGCGACTACCACGCCGAGCTCGCGCGCTGCCTCGCGCGCGTCGGGCAGCTCGACGACGCCCGCGAGGCCGCGCGTCGCGGGCTCGAGAAAGCCACGCGGGACCAGAGCAAGCTCCGCTCGCTCGAGCGCCAGCTCAGCCAGGTCGTCGTCGACCGCAGCGCGCTCGAGGGCGGCGATCGCCTGCACAGCGGTCCGCAGCTCAAGGCCAAGCTCACGTGGAACGGCGCCGCCGACCTCGACATCGCGCTCGTCGACAGCCGCGGCCGCCGGCTCTCGGCCATGTACCCCAAGAGCGTCCGCGTGCGCGAGGAGGACGGCGAGGAGACGCTGACGATCGCCAAGGTCTCGAGCAAGGTCTTCGTCGAGGTCTCGCGTCACGATCAGGGCGCCGCGCCCGTCACCGCGCGCCTGACGGTCACCGCCGGCGGTCGCTCCCGCAGCTTTGACATCACCGTAGGACGCGACAGCCAGCGCGTCGCCGCCGTCGACTGGAAGCTGCGCTGACGCGGCGCGTGATCGCGTGACCGCGTGATCGCGTGACCGCGCGACGCGTGATCACGCGCCGCCGCGCGACCACGTCACACCACGCGACGCGACATCGACGAAGTGCGCGCGCGTGAGTTCCATCGTCGCGCGGACGCGCCGCTCGCTCCTGGAGCGATCCGCGACGCGCGCTGACGTCTCTCTCGCACGCGATTCCGTGGTTTTCGCACCGCGTGCGCAGCGGCCAGCGAGCCGGCTTGTGCGCCCCTGCGGCCCTTGGAGGCCCATTCGCGGCGTGCTACTGGTCTCTGCGCCGTGAGCAACCCGAGCCCTCCCCGCGCCGCACTGCCCACTCAGCCGCCCGTTCCGTTCACGGGTGTGGACCTCCTGCGCAACCCGTCGCAGGAGCAGCTCCGGTCGCTCGCGCTCGCGCACACGCCGTACTGCAGCGAGACCGCGCTGGGGAACATCAACAAGATCGCGCGCAACAAGGCGCGCATGGCCGCGTTCACCTACATCATCGATCGCGAGGGTGAGCCCGAGGTCTACTCGCACAAGACCATCGACCCCGAGCGCGCCGCCGCGCTGATCGCCAGCCAGGCTGAGTACGTGCGCCGCCAGGGCGCCTTGATCGCGATCGAGGCCTACGTCGGCCTCGGCCCGCGCGCGGTGCCGGTGCAGTGGCTGTACACGCGCGAGGCCGCCAACATCGCCGGGATGCAGCAGATCCTGTCGTTCCCGCGCGACCAGGTCGAGACCCCCGAGCAGCTCGCCGCGCCGTTTCAGCCGGCGTTTCGCCTGGTCTACACGCCCGACCACTTCGTCGACATGCCCGGGCGCCAGGCGATCATCGTCGACCTCGACAACTACGTCACCTACATCATGGGCCCCGACTACTTCGGGGAGAGCAAGAAGGGCGCCCTGCGCATGCTCGCGGCGCTCATCTACAAGCGCGGCGGCCTCGTCATGCACGCCGGCGCCAAGGCCATTCACCACGGCGGCCGCGACCTCACCATGGGCATCCTCGGGCTCAGCGGGACCGGCAAGACGACCACGACCTTCAGCAAGCAGGGCGAGCTCACGCGACCGATCCAGGACGACATGATCGCGCTCTGGCCGGGCGGCGAGGTCTCCGTGACCGAGAACGGCTGCTTCGCCAAGACCTTCGGCCTGACCGAAGAGGCAGAGCCCGTGATCTACCGCGGGACCACCAGCCCGTCCGCGTGGATCGAGAACGTCTACGTCGACGAGCGCGGCCAGCCCGACTTCTTCAAGCGTCTGCTCGCGCCCGCCGAGGTCGCCCGCCTGCGCGACGTCCTCGTCGGCACCGGCGCCCCGGCGACCAACGTCGACGCCTACATCCGCGGCGACGTAGCGCCCGACGCGATCGTCGAGGACGGCATCCCCAAGGACGGCTGGGACTTCGTGGCCTGGACCGAGAACGGCCGCTCCATCATCCCGATGCGCGCCGTCGAGAACGCCGCCGACCTGCACGACATCGCGCCGCTGCACTCGCTCGGCATCCTCAACCGCGACGAGGGCCGCGACGCCGCGACGCCCGGCATCGTCCGCTTCAGCAGCCCCGAGCAGGCCGCCGGCTACCTCATGCTCGGCGAGACCTCCAAGACCTCGGCCGCCGGCAAGGATCGCGGCAAGACGCGCTCCCCCTTCACGCAGCCGTTCTTCCCGCTCGCGCACAGCCGTCAGGCCGCGCGCTTCTCCGAGCTCGCCGCGACCTTCTCCGACACCACCATGTGGCTGATGAACACCGGCTACGTCGGCGGCGACGCCAAGGACGTCGACGCCCGCAAGGTCAAGATCCGCCACTCGTCGGCCATGCTCGAGGCGCTGATCTCTGGCCGCGTCGTCTGGACCGTCGACCCCGACTTCGGCTACGAGGTCGTCGACCTCGACGCGCCCGAGAACGCCGCGCTGCTCGAGCGGGTGCCCGCCGAGCTGCTGAGACCCCGCGTCCTGTTCGAACGGCAAGGTCGGACCGACGAGTACCGGCGCTGGGTCGAGACCATGCACGCCGAGCGTCGCGCGTTCCTCGAGCGCTACTCCGTGCCCGCCGCGATCATCGACGCGGTCGTCCGCGCCTGACGCGGCCTCCATCGCCCCGGCGACCCCGCGCGAGGCCCTCTCTACGGCGTCCACGGCCGCGCGTCGCTCGACTAATTACACGCCCGGTTAACTACACGCTCGATTAACTACACGCCCGGTTAACTACACGCTCGATTAAAAAGCCCCCAGGTCGCGGCCGCGTCGCTATTTACACAGGCGGTTAATAAGCCAGGTGAACAGCGCGACCCCGGGCGCGCGCGTGACATCGACGTGACCCGCCGGCCATGCGCGAGACGATGCGCCCCACCCCCGTGACGCGCTGTGCAAGAGCGCACGCTCGCTCGGTCACGGTTTGGTCAACAGGCTAGGCGAAGCAGGGCGCTCGATGTACGGTGGCCGCGGCGTACGTCCCGGGAGCAGCGCCCCGGACGAAGGGACGAAGATACGACGATGGCGAATGGCACTACCACCCAGTCGGCGGATGACGCGGGCGTCCTCGGGTTTATCCGCGACTTCCACAACAAGACGATCCTGCTGCGCGTCGGCGACTGGATCTTCGTGACCTACGGCTTCGTCGCCGCGACCGCGTTCATGATCGGCTACTCGACCGCGCTCTGGTACGGCGAGGTCGTCGGCATGGACGCGCTCTCGCTCGCGCCCTTCTACCTGTTCTTCATGATCCCCTCGATCCTGCTGGTCTCACGCCTGACCAGCATCATGCTCGAGTGGCGACAGCTGTTTAAGAGCCCGCTGCAGACCCTCGTCAAGCCCGGCTACATGCTGCAGGGCGGCGTGTTCGGCGGCATCCTGGCGACCTGGGTCTACGCCAGCGTCACCGGCTCACCGATCCTGCCGATCCTCGACGCGCTCGGGTTTCTCATGCCGCTCGGCGAGGGCATCTGTCGCCTCGGCTGCTACGTCTACGGCTGCTGCTGGGGTAAGCCGACCGAGAGCAGCTTCGGCGTCGCCTACACCAGCCCGCACGCCAAGGTCGTGCGCTGCCGCCCCGAGCTGCGCGGCGTGAAGATCCACCCGGCGCAGATGTACGCGCTCACGGCTCACCTCATCCAGTTCACGATCTTCTACGCGCTGCTGCCCTACAAGATGTTCGACGGCATGTTCGCCGGCCTCTACCTGATCACGCACCCGATCATCCGCGTCATCCTCGAGCGGTTCCGCCAGGACGACCGCGGCAAGCTCATCGGCCGCTGGACGCACACCAACCTCTACAGCGGCATCCAGGTGCTGCTCGGCGTCCTGTGCATCATCGTGGGCGCGTCGCTCGGCAACAACCTCCCGGTCAACATGCAGGCGCGCTTCATCGACACGATGACCAACTCCGCGCTGATCCCCTACGTCGTCGGCACCTGGATCGTCGCCGCCATGGCGTTCGGCATGCACTACAAGAACGTCGGCTCCTGGGTCACCCAGGGCAGCGGCGGGACCGGGGCCCAGGTCGACGAGATGAGCATGGGCGCCTCGCAGCGCGACGAGTAGCCCGCCCGGGCGCCTTCGCGTTTAAGCCGCGGGCTCCACGGCCTGACGAGCGCGAAGGCGCACGCCCGACCGACGCTCGCGAGCCCGCGCCCGGAGCCCACGGTGGCAGCCCACGCGCGCGTCTGCTATCGAGCGACACCGTGACCACGGACGACGCCCTAGCCCAGGAGCAGGAGGTCGCGCGTCGCAGGACGTTCGCGATCGTCAGCCACCCCGACGCCGGCAAGACCACGCTGACCGAGAAGCTGCTGCTCTACTCCGGCGCGATCCAGCTCGCCGGCGCCGTCCGGTCCAAGAAAGCCGCCCGCGCGACCACCAGCGACTGGATGGAGATGGAGCGCGAGCGCGGGATCTCGGTGACCACCTCGGTCATGAGCTTCGAGTACCCCCACCCCGACCACCCGGACGACGTCCCGGCCCAGGTCAACCTGCTCGACACCCCCGGTCACGCCGACTTCGGTGAGGACACCTACCGCGTGCTCACGGCGGTCGACGCCGCGCTCATGGTCATCGACGGCGCCAAGGGCGTCGAGCAGCGGACCGAGAAGCTCATCGAGATCTGCCGCCTGCGCGACACCCCCGTCGTCACCTTCGTCAACAAGTTCGACCGCGAGTGCATGGAGCCGCTCGAGCTGCTCGACAACATCGAGCAGAAGCTCGGCATGACCTGCGTGCCGATGACCTGGCCGATCGGGATGGGCAAGCGCTTCAAGGGCGTCTACGACCTCATCCACAACAAGATCCACCTGTTCTCCGCGACCGGTCACGACCGCGTGCAGCAGGGCATCCAGGTCGACGGGATTGACGACCCGCGGCTCGCCGAGCTCGTCGGCGACCAGATCGAGGACCTCCAGGCCGACGTCGAGCTGCTCGAGGGCGCGGTCGAGCCCTTCGATCACGGCGCCTTCCTCAAGGGCAAGCAGACGCCGCTGCTGTTCGGCTCGGCCATGAACAACTTCGGCGTCCGCGAGCTGCTCGAGGCGTTCATCCGCCTCGCGCCGCCGCCCCAGGCCCGCGCCGCGATCACCGGCGACGCCGCGCTCAACCCCCCGGCCCCCGGCGAGCCGGTGCCGACGCGCGACGTCGACGCGGGCGAGCCCGACTTCAGCGGCTTCGTGTTCAAGATCCAGGCGAACATGGACCCCAACCACCGCGACCGCATGGCGTTTTTGCGCATCTGCTCGGGCCGCTTCGAGCGCGGCATGAAGGCGTTTCACTGCCGGCTCGGGCGGCCCGTCGGCCTCGGCAACGCGCGCGTGTTCCTGGCGCGCAGCCGCGAGATCGCCGAGGAGGCGTTCGCGGGCGACATCATCGGCATCCCCAACCACGGCACGATCAAGATCGGCGACACCTTCACCGCCGGCGAGAAGCTGCGCTTCACCGGCATCCCGAGCTTCGCGCCCGAGCTGTTCCGCCGCGTGCTGCTCAAGAGCCCGCTGAAGGCCAAGGCGCTCGCCAAGGGCCTGCGCCAGCTCTCCGAGGAGGGCGCGATCCAGGTGTTCAAGCCGCTGCTCGGCAGCCTGTTCATCGTCGGCGCCGTCGGCCAGCTGCAGCTCGAGGTCATGAAGTACCGGCTCAAGGCCGAGTACAGCGTCGACGCCGACTACGAGGGCGTCGACTACACGACCGCGCGCTGGATCACGCCGGACACCAAGGACAAGAGCGCGATCGAGATCCAGAAGATCATGGAGAACTTCCAGCGCAAGTGCGAGGCCAACCTCGCGCGCGACGGCCACGACGACCTCGCCTACCTCGCGCCCAACCGCTGGAACCTGCAGAAGGTCGAGGAGCGGTTCCCCGAGCTCATCTTCCGGGACACGCGCGAGCACAGCTGAACCTGTCCTTCTCGCCATCTAAATCGAGTCGGCGGCTTGCGCGAGCCAGCGCCGTCGACTATCCTCCGGTCGATCCACGCCTTGGGAGCGCGCGAGATGACCTGTCACGAAGCACATACGCAACTCCGCCGCGGCGGCGCGCGTACGTCCGCATCGTGACACTTCCTCCGCGAAGCTCGCGAGCGCTCCTCAAGCACGATCACGCGCGTCAGGTCTCTTCGGCCGCGGCGGCTCCTCCCTGTAGCCCCCCGAAGACACCCCATGCAATTCACCTTTGACGCCCCCTTCGAGCTCGTCAGCGAGCTCCCCTACCTCTGCGCCGCGCCGGGCGGGCGCGGCACCGCGCACGAGCAGCTCCCGCTGCTGCGCGCGCCGGTCTCCGGGCTCCCGCCCGGGCTCCACGGCCTCCTGGTCACCTCCGACCTCCAGGGCATCGCGCCGCTGCCCTCCCGCCTCGGCGAGACGTCGCTGCTCGGCGAGGCGCTCATCGAGCACCTCGAGACGCTCGTCGAGGCCGAGGTGATCCCGGATCTGCGAGACCTCGGCGCGCTCATCGCCGGCGACATGTTCTCGGGACCACGCGCGCGCAAGCGCGGCGCCACGGGCGACGTGATCCCGGTGTGGACGGCCTTCGCCCAGGCCTTTCACTGGGTCGCCGGCGTCGCCGGCAACCACGACCTGTTCCCGCAGGGCAAGGCCCAGCGCCTGCTCGAGCGCCGCACCCACACGCGCCGCCTCGACGGCGGCGTGTGGGAGATCGCCGGCCTCCGCGTCGGCGGCGTCTCCGGGATCATCGGCGGCAAGCGCAAGCCCAACCGCCACTCGCCGGAGCGCTTCGCGGAGCTCCTGACCCGCGTGCTGCGCCAGGACCCCGACATCGTCGTCCTGCACGCCGGGCCGCCGGGCGAGACCGCGAGCCAGCGCGGCGACGAGCGCGTCGCCGAGACGCTCGCCAAGCGGCCGCCGCCGCTCGTCGTCTGCGGACACTGCCACTGGGACGAGCCGCTCGCCGAGGTCTGCGGCACCACCGTCCTCAACGTCGACGCCCGCGCCGTGCTCCTCTGCCCCGCCACGGACGCCGCGGGCGGAGATCTCGCGGACGCGCCGGCGACGTGAGCTCGGAGGACGAGGAGGAGGACGAGGAGGAGGACGGGGGAGGAGGACGGGGAGGAGGACGAGGAGGAGGACGAGAGACGTCGACGGAGGTCGAACGAGGTCGAAGGAGGTCGCGCGCACACGAGCCATCGCGCGCCGCTGCCGGCCTGGACCACTTGCTTGGACATAATTGCCCGCCGGCCTAAGCTTATTGGACGCACATGTCGGGTCGATCGCAGCAGCCGGGCGCGCCGCCGCCCGTCTCGCCGTACGGGTACACCGGGGACGCGCGAGACGAGGCCGACAAGGCCATGGAGCAGCTGCTGCGCATCGCCGCGATCCTGCGCCGCCGCTGGCTCGCGGTGACCGCCTCCACAGTCCTGTGCATCGCCGGCGCGCTCGTGGCCATCGTGCTGCTCCAGCCGCGCTGGCGCGCCGAGGCGACCGTCGTCCTGCACGTCTCCGGCCCGCAGGTCCTCGACAAGATCAAGGGCGTCAGCGACGACGCCGAGGGGCGCCTGCTCGCCTATCAAGAGTACTACCAGACCCAGCGCGAGATCATCGGCAGCCGCGCCGTGGCCGAGCGCGCGCTCGAGGCCCTCGGCCTCGCCAACGACCCGGTGTTCCTCGGCATCGACGGGATCAGCTCGGAGGCCGAGCGCCTGGCCCGAACCGCCGAGATCGACCCGGTCGAGCGTATGCGCGAGCTGACCAACATCGGCGAGGTCCGCAACTCGCGAATCCTCGTGGTCTCGGCCGACTACCCCGACCGCTTCGTCGCCGCCGAGATGGCGAACGCGCTCGCCGACTCCTACCTCGAGTACGTCCGCAACGCTCGCTCGCGCACCGGCGAGACCGCGCGCAAGAACCTCAAGGAGGAGCGCAAGAAGTCGCTCGACGCGCTGCAGCGGGCCGAGGCCGAGCTCGCCGAGTTCAAGCGCGAGCACGGCATCACCTCGATCTCGCTCGCCGACCGCCAGAACGAGATCACGCAGGCCATCATCGCCACGACCCAGCACCTCAAGGACGCCGAGTCCACCAGCCACGCCAGCAGCGCCGCCTACAAGGAGGCCACCCGCCTCCACAAGGAGGGCAGCCTGGCGAGCACGAGCTTGCTGCCGCCCGACGAGCGCAAGCTGCTCGAGGACATGCGCAACGAGCAGCTCGCGGCCGAGCGCGAGGTCGAGAAGCTCAGCGTCCGCTACGGCGAGAAGTGGCCTGACCTCAAGCAAGCGCGTCGGCGCCTGCGCCTGATCGACGCTCGCATCAAGCGCGAGGAGGCCGACCTCCTCAAGTCGCTCGAGGCTCGCGCCAACAAGGCCGACGAGACCGAGCGCAAGCACCACGCCTCGCTCAAGCGCGAGAAAGACAAGGCCCTAGAGCTCACGCAGCTCGAGCGGCGCTACCGCGAGCTCGAGCGCGAGGCGACGACCGCCGCCGAGACCTACGCCATGGTCGCGCGGCGCGACACCGAGATCGAGATGAGCAACCGCGTCGAGGCCGGCGGCATCGAGATCCTCGACTACGCCACGCCGCCGCGCGAGCCCGTGTTCCCGCCCAAGGCGCTGCTGGTGACCATCGCGGCGGCGCTCGGCCTCGGCCTCGGCGCCCTGCTCGCGCTGGTCATCGACGTGCGTGACCACCGGATCCGCGGCCTCGCGGACCTCGAGCGCGCGATCGCGGGCTTCGGCCTCCCCGTCCTCGGTCAGCTCCCGCTGCTGCCCGCCGACGCGCGGCTCGGCGTCGGCAACATCCGCGCGCAGCACCGCCAGCGCGACCTCCACGCCTACCTCTTCCCGCAGTCCGTCATGGCCGAGCGCTGCCGCGGGATCCGGACCGCGCTCAGCTTCTCCGACGGCGCGACGCCGCTGCGGACCCTCCTCGTCACCTCGCCGAAGTCCTCCGAGGGCAAGAGCTCGACCGCGATCAACCTCGCCATGAGCTTCTGTCAGTCCAAGAAGCGCGTGCTGCTGATCGACGCCGACATGCGACGCCCGCGGCTGCACCACGTGTTCCCGCCGCAGCTCGAGCACGAGGGCTTCGGTCTCAGCGCCGTGCTCACGGGCGAGCGCTCGATCGACGACGCGCTCATCGTCGGCGGCGAGGATCAACCCGAGAACCTCGCTATCCTCCCCTGCGGCGCGCTCCCCCCCAACCCCGCCGAGCTGCTCGAGAGCCCCGCCTGTCGGCGCCTGCTGCTCGAGCTGCGCGAGCGCTACGACATCATCCTGCTCGACTCACCGCCGGTGCTCCCCGTCACCGACCCGCTCGTGCTCGCGCGCCACGTCGACGGTCTCGTCATCGTCGCGCGGTGTCAATCGACCACCCGCAGCGAGCTGCAGCGCGCGCTCACCACCCTGCGCCATGGCGAGACGAACCTCCTCGGCGTGATCCTCAACGAGGTCGATCATCGGCGCGAGCGCTCGGGCTACTACGGCAGCGAGTACTACGCCTACGCGCCGCGCGAGCCCCAGGAGTCACCCTCCGTCTGAGGGCGTCGACAGGTCTTCCTTCGCGTCTTCCTTCGCGTCTTCCCTCGCGTCTTCCCTCGCGTCTTCCTTCGCGTCTTCCTTCGCGTCCTCCACGTCGACAGGTGACGCCGACGTGTGATCATGGACCACGCGCCAGCCATCCCCCGTGCGCGCGAACACGACCGAGAACACGCCTTGACCCGCCTGCGGCGTGTCGCGCAGCTCCCATCGCCCGAGCACCACCGCGCCGTCGGCCCCGAGCGCGCGCACCTCGAGCACTTCGAACCGCAGCGCCCCCATCGAGCTCGAGTCCTCGCCGTAGCGGGCTCGATAGCGACGCAGCGTCTCCTCCCAGCCCCTCCGGATCGTCCCTCCCGAGGTGAACACCAGCGCTGGTGAGCGCTCGTAGCCCGCCATGTACCCCTCGAGGTCGCCGCGGTTCCAGGCCACCCGCTGGGCCTCGAGCACCTCCTCAATCGCGGCCCGATCGCCCGCCGTGAACGCCCGCGCTGTCTGACAGCCCGTCGCCGTCCACGCGCCGCCCAGGACGGCGAGGACGATTACCTTTGGCAAGAGCCTCCTCGAACGCGCCATCCGCCCGACTCTACTCGCGCGCGTCGCCGCGAACCAGCGCGCGACTTCGCTATGCTGACGTCGCGCCATGCAGCCAGGCCTCCTCGAGAAAACCATCGCGGTCCTGCTCTACGCCGCCGTGCTCATCGGCCTCGGCGCGCTCGCCTCGCGACGCACCCACGACCTCCGCGACTACTTCGCGGGCGGCAAGCGGCTCGGCTTCCTGTCCGTCGCGTTCTCGGCCCGCGCCACCGGCGAGTCCGCCTGGCTGCTGCTCGGCCTCACCGGCATGGGCGCCTTCGTCGGCGTCAAGGCGTTCTGGGTCGTGCTCGGCGAGCTGCTGGGCGTCGGCCTCGCGTGGCTCGCCATGGCGGGCCCCTTCAAGCGCCTCACCGACCGGCATGACTCGATCACGATCCCCGACTACCTCGCGTCGCGCCTTCGAGACGACACCCAGCGGCTGCGCATCATCGCCGCCGGCGCGCTCGTCATCTTCGTCACCATCTACGTCAGCGCCCAGATCGACGCGACCGGCCAGGCCTTCGTACAATTCCTCGGCTGGAGCTACTTCACCGGCGCGCTCGTCGGCTTCGCGATCGTGCTCCTCTACATCACCAGCGGCGGCTTCATCGCGGTCGTCTGGTCCGACGTGTTCCAGGGCGCGCTCATGGTCGCGGGTCTCGTCCTCCTCCCGATCGCCGGCCTCGTTCACGCCGGCGGCGTCACGGCGGTCGTCGACGGCCTGCGCGCCCAGGACCCGAACCTGCTCAGCCTCACCGCCGGCGCCGGGCTCACGCCGGGCGCGGTCGCCAGCGTCATCGCGCTGCTCGCCATCGGCCTCGGCTTCCTCGGCTCGCCCCAGGTATTCGTCCGCTTCCTCGCGCTCCGCGACGCCTCCGAGATCTCGCGCGGCGCCGCGGTCGCGGTGACCTGGACGCTGCTCGCCGACGCGGGCGCCGTGTGCACGGGGCTGATCGGTCGTACCATCCTCTTGGGGCAGGACCTCGGGACCAGCGGCCAAGACGTGCTGCCGCTCATGATCGACTCGCTGTTCCCGCCGCTCATCATCGGCCTCTACATCGCCGTCGTGCTCTCGGCGATCATGTCGACCATCGACTCGCTGCTCGTCGTCGCCGGCAGCGCGGCGGTCCGCGACCTCTACCAGCAGGTCTTCCGGCCCGAGCTGAGCGACCGCGCGCTGATCCGCGCCTGCCGCCGCGTGACCCTCGCGCTCGCCTTCCTCGCGCTCGCGCTCGCCATGGCCGTCGCGCTGATGACCGAGGAGCGCTCGATCTTCTGGTTCGTGATCTTCGGCTGGTCGGGCATCGCCGCGACCTTCTGCCCGACGATCATCCTCTCGCTGTTCTGGCCGCGGCTGACCGCCCGCGGCGCCCAGGCGGCCATGGTCGCGGGCTTCCTCGCGATCCCGATCTTCAAGTTCGCGCTCGTCCGGCTCCCCGGCGTCGGCCCGCTGCTCGCGCAGCTCGAGGAGCTCGCGCCCGCGTTCGTCGTCTCGCTGCTCGCGGGCGTGCTCGTCAGCCTGCTCGATCGACCAGACGCGAGCATCGCCGCGGGCGACGCGTCATGACGCGGGCACGCTCTTCTTCGCCTGGTAGATGAACAGGCCCGCGGTCACGAACATCAGCAGGCCGTAGATCCCCGCCGGCACCATCATGCGGGTGTTCGCGAGCAGCGTCGCCGCGACCGTGATCGCCAGCGTGCTGTTCTGCAGCCCGCACTCGAGCGTGATCGCGATCCGCTGACGGATCTCCAAGCCGAGCAGGCGCGCGACGCCGGCGGCCACCGCCATCGTCGCGACGTTGAGCGCCAGCGCGGCCGGGCCCGCCTCCGTGAACCATGAGGGCAGGTTCGCGCGGTCCTTGGCGATCGCGCCGATCACGATGACGATAAACAGGATCGCCGCCGCCCGCCGCGTTCGCGGCTCCACGCGATCGGCCCACTCCGACGCGCGCCACTTCACCGCCATGCCGATGAGCAGCGGCACCGTCGTGATCAGCAGCAGGAGCACCACCGACTTCAGCAGCGGCAGCTCCACCGCCGCGGACGCCCCCGAGAAATGCTGCAGCCCGAAGTTCACGATCAGCGGGATCGTGAACACGCTGAGGATGCTGATCACCGCGGTCAGCGAGACCGACAGCGCCGTGTCGCCGCGCGCGAGGTGCGTGAGCAGGTTCGACGTCACGCCGCCTGGGCACGCGGCGAGGATCATGATCCCGACCGCGAACTCCGGCGACATCGGGATCAAGGACGCGACCCCGAACGCGATCAGCGGGAGCGTCACGACCTGCAGCAGCGCGCCGATCGTGAAGGCCTTCGGCTGCACCGCCACGCGCTTGAAGTCAGCGCCCGTCAACGCGAGCCCCATCGAGAACATGATGAACGCGAGCGAGACGGGCAGGAACACTTGCAGGATCACATTCATGGACGCTCCTCCGCCGCGCACCTGCGGCGCGCGAGACGGGCTCGAGCATACCCCCGGCGGCGAGCTCGCCGGCCACGCGGCCGACATTCTTTTATGTCCCAAAGCGCATTTCCGCTCGTACGCGAGAATTGAATTTTTCTCGTCGCGCGCCGTTGACGAGCCCGAATTCGTCGACTACAACCATTCTCGTTATGTTGTCGGGTCGAAATATCAATCCTCGCCTGCACGGGCAGAACCGCGCGCGCCTCGAGCGTGAACGCGAAGTCTGCCTGCGCGGGGGGAATTGACGACCCGAGAACGGGTGTCCCCGCGCAGGCGAGCACTGGCGAGCGACTGTCAGCGATTGAGCGCTGACAGCTCGCGGAGCGTGCACGAGCCGACGCGGACGTGGTCGAAGTGGCTATGACGCCGGGTCCTCGTCCCGGAGAAGAGGGTTCGACTCCCTCCGTCCGTCTCGCGCGCGGCTCAACAAACATGTCTTTACAGGCGTGTTGATTGAGCCGCCCGCTGTCCCGTTCGTTCAGCGGCCCAGGATCCCTGATTTTCGCTCAGGAGACGGGGGTTCGACTCCCCCACGGGACGCTCTCGTACACCTCCGCGCTCGCCCCACGTCCCGTTGGTCCAACGGCCAAAAGACGCCTGTTTTTCAGTCAGGAGACGGGGGTTCGACTCCCCCACGGGATGCTCTCTTTCTCGCGTCATAACGTTGTCCCGTTCGTCCAGAGGCCCAGGACGCCTGATTCTCAGTCAGGAAACGGGGGTTCGACTCCCCCACGGGATGCTCCGCATTTCACCACCTCTTTCTTGGGTCCGAAGCTCAGCTGGTTGAGCACCCGGCTGTTAACCGGGCGGTCGTGGGTTCGAATCCCACCGGGCCCTCTCGTCTGCGCGCGCGCGCGCTCTCTCTCTCGCTCTCTCTCTCTTCACCTGTCCCGTTCGTCTAGTGGTTCAAGACGTCTGATTCTCGATCAGGGAACGGGGGTTCGACTCCCCCACGGGATGCTCCGCATTTCACCACCTCTTTCTTGGGTCCGAAGCTCAGCTGGTTGAGCACCCGGCTGTTAACCGGGCGGTCGTGGGTTCGAATCCCACCGGGCCCTCTCGTCTGCGCGCGCTCTCTCGTCACCTGTCCTGTTCGTCTAGTGGTTCAAGACGTCTGATTCTCGATCAGGGAACGGGGTTCGACTCCCCACGGGATGCTCCGCATTTCACCTCTTTCTTGGGTCCGAAGCTCAGCTGGTTGAGCACCCGGCTGTTAACCGGGCGGTCGTGGGTTCGAATCCCACCGGGCCCTCTCGTCTGCGCGCGCGCGCTCTCTCTCTCTCGCGCTCTCTCTCTTTTCACCTGTCCCGTTCGTCTAGTGGTTCAAGACGTCTGATTCTCAGTCAGGGAACGGGGGTTCGACTCCCCCACGGGATGCTTCACCATCGATGCCCTGGGTCATTTACAAGCGCAGGATCGGGCGCGCGGGCGGCTTTCGCGAGCGCCACGCGCGACAAGCCGAGTGGGATCGCGAATTCGGCGAGGGCCTGTGGGCGATCGGCTACGTCCTCGACGGCGAGTTCGTGACCGGCGAGGACGCGTTTGAGCGCGTCTACTACCGCAGCTACGCGGAGCACTTCGAGCGCCACCCGGACGACCTCGCGGAGCTGCTCGCGTGCGCCGGAGACCTTCACAACCCCCACGCCGCCGCGACGTCCGGCGTCGATCTCCAGGTCCCCGCGATCCGGCTCTACCTCCAGCGCCACGGCCTTCAGCTTCAGGGGCACGACCGCGTCGACATCGGGAGCTGGCGCGGCCAAGCATCCCACGCGATCAGCGTGCGGCTCAGCCCGTTGCAGATCCGCGCCGCAGGTCAGGACAAGATGACGCTCGAGCGCTTCTGGCAGGCGAAGAAGCGCCTCGCCGTGTGGCGCTGATGATGCCGTCGGCCGCGCACCAAGCAGAGACGCCGCGCCCCTGGGGGACGCGGCGTCTTCTTCGAGCGAGGCTGTCGACTACCTGGCGCGCTCGGCGTACTTCTTCACGAGTTCGTCCTGGATGCTCCGCGGGACAGGCCCATAGCTGTGGAACTCCATGGAGAACTCCGCCTTGCCCTGGGTCGCGGAGCGCAGCTCGGTCGAGTAGCCGAACATCTCGGCGAGCGGGACGTGAATCTCGATCGCCGCGGTGCCGTAGTTGGTCTCCGAGCCGACGATGTTGCCACGGCGACGGATCAGCCCGGCCTGCACCGGCCCCTGGAAGTCCTCGGGCGTCTCCACGACGACCTTCATGATCGGCTCGAGCACGATCGGGTTGGCCCGCGCCATCGTCTCCTTGAAGGCCGCGCGCGCGGCGATCTGGAAGGCCATGTCGCTCGAGTCGACCGCGTGGGCCGCGCCGTCGTTGATCTCCATCTCGACATCAACAACCGGGAAGCCGATGAGCACGCCGCGGTCCATCGCCTTCTTGAAGCCGTTGTCGCAGGACGGGATGTACTCACGGGGGATCTTCCCGCCGACGATCTTGTCCAGGAAGTTGTAGTGCTTGTGCTCGGCCTTGAGCTCCTCGGACAGCGGCCGCATGAAGCCGCCGAGCTTCGCGTACTGACCCGAGCCGCCCGTCTGCTTCTTGTGGATGTACATGAACGCGGTCTCGGCCGTGATCGTCTCGCGGTAGGCGACCTGCGGCTCGCCCACGTCGACGTCGACCTTGTACTCGCGGCGCATACGCTCGATGTACACGTCGAGGTGCAGCTCGCCCATGCCGGCGATGATCGTCTCACCCGACTCCTCGTCGCGGCTGACGCGGAAGGTCGGGTCCTCCTTGGCGAAGCGGTTCAGCGCCTTGGAGAAGTTCTGCAGCGCGTTCTTGTTCTTCGGCGCGACGGCGTAGTTGATCACCGCGTCCGGCACGAACATGGTCTGCATCGAGTAGTTGCGCTGACCGTCGGTGAAGGTGTCACCGCTGGCGCAGTCGATGCCGAACAGCGCGACGATATCGCCGGCGCCGGCCTCCTCGATGTCCTCCATCTCGTCCGAGTGCATGCGAACGAGGCGACCTACCTTGACCTTCTTACGGGTCCGCGCGTTGTAGATGAATATGCCCTTCTTGAGCAGGCCCTGGTACACGCGCACGTAGGTGAGCTGGCCGTACTTGCCGTCCTCGAGCTTGAACGCCAGCGCGCACAGCGGCTTGTCATTGACGCTCTCGAGGATGATCTCGGCCTCGTTCTCGTCGAGATCGAAGGCCTTGTTCTCGACCTCGGTCGGGTTCGGAAGGTACGACGCGACGCCGTCGAGCAGGTGCTGCACGCCCTTGTTCTTGTAGGCGGAGCCCATGTAGACCGGCGTCAGCGTGCGATCGAGCACCGCCTGGCGGATGACCGGGCGCATCTCGTCGGCGGAGACCTCCTCGCCCTCGAGGAACTTCTCGGCGATCTCGTCGTCGAAGTCGGCGAGCGCCTCGACGAGCTTGTTCCGGTACTCCTCGACGTCCTCGGCCAGCTCCTCGGGACACGGCTCCTTGCGGATGTTCTCGCCGTTGTCGCCGTCGAAGTAGAGCGCCTCGCGGGTCAGCAGGTCGACGATCCCGTGGAACTCGTCCTCCGCGCCGATCGGGTAGGTGATCATGACCGCGTTGTGGTGCAGCTTCTCGCGCAGCTGCTTGGTCACCTTGAACGGGTTGGCGCCCGAGCGATCCATCTTGTTGATGAACGCGACGCGCGGGACGTTGTATCGACGCATCTGACGGTCGACGGTGATCGACTGCGACTGCACTCCGCTGACGGCGCAGAGGATCAGGATCGCGCCGTCGAGCACGCTCAGGGCGCGCTCGACCTCGATCGTGAAGTCGACGTGTCCAGGCGTGTCGATGATGTTGATGTGATGGTCACCCCAGGTGACGTGCGTCGCGGCGGACTGAATGGTGATCCCGCGCTCACGCTCGAGCTCCATCGAGTCCATCTTGGCGCCCACGCCGGACTTCCCTCTGACCTCCTCAATCTTGTGGATCCTGCCCGTGTAGAACAGGATCCGCTCGGTCAGCGTCGTCTTTCCGGAGTCGATGTGCGCGGAAATCCCGATATTTCGGACCTTCTCGAGTTCCATGATGTCGGCTCTCTCTTGCTGGCTCTGGCTGCTCAATGGAGCAGCACCGAGGCCTTGGCTGATCCCGGGAACGCATCGACGGACACGCTCGCCTGTGAGGGACCCTGGACCTCGAGCGCGCGGAGAATGCCACAGGGACCCCAGGCTGACACCCCGGATCCACGACTACTCGTGCCAGGCCGCGTGACCGTCCACACTTCTGCGTGTTTGCGCCAGGCTTCCGCGGCCTCGCGCTGGCCCCGCGCGAGCACCCGTGACACGGCACACGCCTGCGCAAGCTCCCTGGTCGCGTGTGACGTTCACGAGCGTTCCGCGCGTGCCACGGTCTAGACCGCGAACGAGAACCAACGATCTCGACCGCGAGCGCGCGGGATGCTGGAGATATTCAGCGACCTGCGCGACCGCGGCTGAAGAAGTACCTCGCCGTGTGCCGGGATGAAGCTCTCGAGTTCTGAGCGCGGGCGACCGTGCGCTCAGACAAGACGACGCGAGCTAGACGCCCTGGTACCGGGTGCCGCGCGCCTTCCCGGTGTAGGTGACGTGCCCCTGGCTGATCAGGCGATTCAGCGCGGTGCGGATCTGCAGCGATGTCCCGCCTACGACGTTCTTGATCTCGGGCGCGGACACCGGCTCGGACTTCGACTTGAGAATGTCGAGGATCGCCTGGTCGTAGGCGTCACGCCCCTTCTGCGTGCGCGTGTTGACCTTGCCAGACTTCGCCGGGGCCTTCGCGCCGCCGCCGCCCGCCTTCGCGCTGCGGCGCGGGCTTGGTGACTTGCTGGCGCTCGCTCCTTCGAGGAGGTCGCCGACGGTGATCTGCTTCAACAGCCCGCCGAGCTCCCCCACAGACAGCTTCCCGAGCTCGCTGATGGTCATCTCGGGATGGGAACGAATCTGAGCGACAAGCACTTCGCGCTTGGCGTCCGTGACCGCATTCTTGAAGGCTTGCTCGAACTTCACCATATTGGTCAGCTTGCCAAGCTATATATATAGTTGTCAACCGAAGATTTGCAATCAACCGTGCGTCTGGGCCGAATCCTGCGCTCGAGCCCGGCGATCGATCGCTGATTGTATTCGGTTGAGAAATGACGCCCAGACCAAATCTGTAGGTTTGGGCAGACACGTAGGATCCGCGCGAATGGGCAGTCTCGTGACGGGCGCGGGCAAATTTGCGCATGGCGGCCCAGAGCCCGACCGCTACGTCACCTTGGGAGCAGCTTCGTTCGCGGATCAACGCGTATTTGCCCGTGGCCACAACGCGTCGCGCGGCGCAGCACGACTGACGCGCCGCCGCGAGCGCGCTCAGACGACGTGAGCGACGAACGACCGCGAGGCGGTCGGGCTCCCCCGCCCCGCCCCGCGGACGACGACACGGCGCTGGACCGACGACCGCTAGCGATAATGCGGCGTCCACCCCGAGGCGTCTTTGAACAGACGCACGCAGCGGATGTGCTTTCGCTCGGTGAGGAAGAAGCGGTGGTAGAGCTGCGCCGGGACGATCAGCAGGTCACCGCGCTCGACCTGCACGCGGATCCAGCGGTCGTCCGCGCCGCGAATGTCGAAGATGCCCTCGCCGTCGAGCACGAGCCGCACCTCGTCGTCGGTGTGCAGGTGCTCATCCTTAAACTTGGCGCAGATGCCGTCGAGATTCGGGGTCTCGGGATGGAGCTCGATGATGTCCTGCGTGACGTACCCGCGCGCCTGCTTGATGCGGTCGACGGCGGGCTGGAACCGCTCGTCCTCGACCTCCAGGCGCTCGTAGAACACGTCGACACGCGCGAGGTCCGTGGTCGTCGGCGCGGCCTCGTCCGCCGCGCGCTGCTCGAGCCATGAAAGCTGCATCGTCCTCTCCCTCTCCCCTGCTCTTCACGCGCCGGCGCGGCGCGTCGGCGTCCCAGGCAGCGGCAGGCCGACGCGGTACGCCTCGACGACCGCGCGGAACAGGTAGTCGTAACACTCGGCCTGCGTCTTCGCTTTGATCCAGCTGTCCCCCCAGACATATACGCCGTGACCGGCGACGAGCACCGCGTCGACGTCTGGATAGGCGCGCATGGCCTCTTCCATGCTCTCGGTCAGCTCCGCCTCGCGCGCCGTGTTGCGAATGATGGGTACGCGCAGCTCGTCAAAGCAGCCCACGCCGCGCAGGCCTTTCTGCATCTCGAGCCCCTGGCAGCAAAACTCCGCCGGACCGCCGTCGGGCGCGAACAGGCGCGCGGCGAGCACGGCCCAGATCGAGTGGCTGTGCATCACCGCGCCGGCGCCCCGCAGACGGAACGCGTTATAAAACAGCGGCCGACACTCGCTGATCCGCAGGGACGGGTCGCTGGGCGCCCGCAGCACCACGGCGCGCTCGAGCTCGTCGCCGTCGAGCAGGAACACATCCTCGGGCCTGATGCGCTCTTTCTGCACGCCGGAGGGCGCCATGTAGATACCCTCACGCCCGCGGATCGAGATGCCGCCGCCGGTGCCGCTGACCCAGCCGAGGCTGTAGAAACCGCGGCAGAGATCGCAGATCAACGCGGGGATCGAGGGCGTATTGGCGCCCGCAGGATCCGACCGGCGTGACTCGTCTTGGCTACGCTGGGGCATTATCGACATTTCGCGCTGCGGGGAGTCTACACAGCCCGCGGGGATCATCACGGCGGCGCCCAGGGCAGCTCGCGGCGCGAGGGGTGCGAAAACTCGCTCTTCGCCGTGAGGACGTGAAGACGAGCACCCCGAACAATCCGAGCAGCGCGAGTTCGGACGAATCACCAGACTCGGCCCGGCAGCCGCACCCTCCGCCGTCGCCGTCCGTTTCCTCGTCGGGGCCCCCGGTGGCGTCGGTCCCGTCGACCCCGGTCGCGCTCGTCCCCGCGCTCGTCCCCGCGCTCGTGTCGGTGTCGGAGCCCGCGCTGTCGCCGGTGCTGGTCCCCGTCTCGCCGCCCGAGGAGGTCTCGCACTGGGGGCCGATGAAGCCGGTGCTGTCCATCTCGTCGCACTCCACGGGCGCGTCGGCGTTAATGACGGACACGAGCCAGAACGCGTGCCCTGAGTAGGTGCGCTGCATGGGGTCCGTGACGTCGACGCGGATCGCGATCGACGTGCCGTGCGTCTCCGGCGGCGGCTCGAAGTCGAGGGTCCAGCTCGCCCCGTCCGAGACGTCCGCGAGCGGCACGTCGCTGCTGAAGGGCGTCCACACGCCCAGCTCGCCGCCCTCCGTGAGCGCGTAGTAACCGGTCAAGGCGGAGCCCGGCATGCTGGCGACGCAGCCCTCGAGCGGGAGCAGCTCGTTGCGATACACGGTGATCCCGCCCTCCTCGCCCATGCCCATCTGCCCCATGTCGGTGCCGTTCATGATCGCGAGCGCCGGCGGGGCGTTCTCGTCGGCGGGATCGTCGACGACCTTGACGACGCCGGGTCGACGCCAGAAGAAGTTAAACGCGGGTTCGAAGGTGTAGCCGCGCAGCGCGTAGGTGCCGGCCGGGACCGCGCTCGTGTCCCAGTCGACGCCCTCGGCGGCCGCCGCGAAGGAGATCGGGCGACGATCCGCGTCCTCGTTCACGCGGTACCAGCAGCCCGACCACTCGGCGCTGGTCTCGAACACGCCGTCGTCCGTCGGCAGCTCGGTCAGCAGCCCGTTGCCGTCGGCCTCGTTCACGTCGGCCCAGACGGTCCACTCGGGCAGGTACTCCTGTCGGCTGTGATCGCGGCAGAGCGCGAAGAACTGGTGGGTGCGGCTCTGGTCGACCTCGTCTTCCCACACCATCATGTCGTCGCCGGGATCCTCGTAGGGGATCTCGTACTCGATGTGCAGGATCGGGTCGACGGAGCGATCGACGATCGTCAGGCACTCGGTCGGCGGGAACAGGACCGGCGTCCGCGGGTGCAGCCCGTTGCCGGCCCAGGCCGAATTCGCGCCCAGCATCCCAGCTGTCCCTACGAGCAGCAGCGAGCCAATCGCGACGGCCGCGCGCTGAGCTGTGTACATTCGAATCGCGCGCTGCCGGACGGAATTGTTCACGGTGAGCCTCCTGCGCTTACTTTAACTTAAGGCGCCCGACCGCGCGCGCACGCTCGCGGACGACACGCGAACAATGCTCACGCCGAGACGCGCTCAGCGCCCGGGCGGCGCCTCGGCATCGCGCGCGCGGAATCGCGAACACTGCAGCACCGGCAACCGGGGATATTTCGGCCAGCGCGCGTCGACGTCGTGCACGGCGCAGCGCCAGAAGGTCGCCCCGCGCCCGCTGCGAATCACACGCGCGGCCGCGCAGCCACGACAGAGACCAGGATTGTCCACGGGTCTAGCCGTCCGACGGAGGAGCGGAGCGCGCCCGCAGCGGGCCCCGACGGCGGCAGGATCAGCTGCTCCTCGCGCGCGTGCATCGCGAGCCCCAGCGAGAGGCGCGCGCCCAGCATCGCGCGACCGCTGACCATCCCGCGCCGCAGCTGCCAGGAGCCGTAGAGCAGCCCCACCCCCCACAGCACCGCCGCGGCGCTCGAGCTGAACGCGCCGAGCAGCTGCAGCTGCAGGATCGCCACGCCGAGGAGCGCGGCCGCGAGCCAGATCTGCAGCACCGCCTTGCCCGCGTCGATCACCGGCGCGCCCGCCTGCGCGGCCCTCGAGTCGACGCGCAGCTCAAACTCGCCGTCGTGCACGCGCACGCGCCAACCGTCGCGCGGGATCTTCAGGAACATAAGGACAGGTTTTAAAGACTTGGTCAGCTGCTCGTCGTCGAGGACCGTGCGCCCGCGCGCGACGAGGTCGCCGTCGCTCGGGTCCTGCAGGACCATGCCGGCCTTGAAGCCCTCGGTGTACAGCTCGAGCTCGACGTCGCCGGCGCGCAGCCCCGCCTCCTCCGCCGCGCTGACCTGCAAGCGATGCTCGTCGCCGCGCCAGCCGTCGACGGGCTGCCCCGCAGGGACCATCGCGCCGCCGCGCTCCCCGGAGTCCGTCGACATCGTCACGAGCCTGCCTTCGAGCCCAGCCGCGACATCATCGCCTCGAACACGGGCTCGGGCACGTAGCGCTGGAAATCTCCGCCGTGGTGCGCGATCTCACGGATCAACGAACTGGAGATAAATTGGTGATCCGGCCGCGCGATCAAGAAAACAGTCTCGATCGTCGGCGCGATGTCACGGTTCGCCATGCCCATCTGGTACTCGGTCTCGAAGTCCCCCATGGGCCGAAGCCCTCGAATGATCGCGCTCGCGCCCTGCTCCACGCAGAAATTCACCATCAAGCCGTCGAAGTTCGCGGACCGCGCTCGCGGGAGATGGGCGATGCTCGCCGAGATCAGGTCCACGCGCTCCGAGACCGAGAAGTAGCCCTTCTTCGTGGGGTGCCGACCGACGGCGACGATCACCTGGTCGAACAGCCGCAGCGCTCGCTCGACGATCTCGAGGTGACCGCGCGTGATGGGATCAAACGATCCAGGATACACCGCGGTGCGTTGACCCAGCGGCTCATCGCTCATGGAGACGTCGAAGGGAGACCTGGACACCGAGAGAGTATACTGCCCACCATGCGTCGACCTGTACCCGCTGGCCTTCGCGCGCGCCTGACGACCGGCGCGGCGACGGCAGCCACGCTCCTTGCGATCTCCCTGCTCGCCTGCCAAGGCGCTCCCCAGCAGTCTGCGCCGCAGAAGCTGGGTTCCGCGCGCGCCCTCGCGGCGCAGACGAAGACCGCTCCGCGCGCCACGTCTCCGTTTCGAAACCCGAGCAAGACCCCGCCGCCGCCGCGCAGCGGCGAGCAGCTGCCCCCGGAGGCGATCGAGCAGGCGATCGCCGCGGCGCGCGAGCAGCGAGCGAACAACAACGAGATCGGCGCGGCGAGCGAGCTGCGAAAATGCGCCAACAAGATCCCCCAGAGCCCGCGCTGCGAGGCCGAGCTCGGGCTCATCCTCGTCGACGAGAAGATGCGGCAGGCGGACGCGATGTACTACCTCAAGGAGGCTGTCAACGCGCCCGACGCGAGCATCGACGCTGATCTCTATCGTCGTCTCGGCGAGGCGCTGCGGGCCAAGGGGCAGTCGGAGGACGCGTCGCGAGCGTTTCGCTACCTGCTCGAGCGCGAGCCCGATCGAGCTGAGAACCACGTCGCGCTCTCGACCGCGCTGCAGGGCGTCCCGGAGCGCCTCGAGGAGGCCGCGGACGAGCTCGCGGCGGCCCGCGAGCTCGACGCGAGCAACGTCGAGTGGATCTACGACGAGGGGCTGCTGCGCGCCCAGATCGCCGGTCAAGCCGAGCGCGCGGTCGTGCTGCTCGAGGACTACATCGGCAAGACGAAGGGTCAGAATCCGGAGCGCGAACAGATCCTGCTCGGTCGCGTCGCGGAGCTGAAGGCGACCGCCGAGATGGAGCAGTCGGGTAAACCGAAGCAGCCGCCGGCGACACGCCGGGCGCGCGCCCCGTGCAATGAGCTCCGCGCGCGAGCGAATCGCGCCGCGTTCACGACGCGATTGCGAAGCTGTGCGCGTGAAGAATGGGAGCGTTGGCGATTCATGGCGACGTGTCCACAAGTACAGAAAATCTCGTGCGCGTAATTTCGCTCACTTCACGCAGAGTCTTTACGCGCCTGAACATCAGAGCGGTCGCATGACTCGCGCGAATGCGGGTGCCGCTTGCGGACCCCACCGACGCACCACACGGCCGTCGCCGCGAGCCGACAACATCGACGCGCAGCGCCCACGAGGCCGCGCGTGAGCACGCGTTCACGCGCGAGAATTCGACCGCTTTGGCCGTCGTCTCGGGCCCCCTTTCTTTGACCCGCGTGTGATGTTTGTGCGATATTCTGCGCCCTACGTGGCTAGCACGCAAAACGGCTCTGATAGTTCCCAGACGCCCTCGAACGACCCGACAGAACGAGACCAGACTGCGGCATCGAGCGCGCCCATATCAGGGGCCGACGGTGAGGCGCTAGACGGAGACGGTATTGGCGGTGAACACGAGCTCGACGAGGCCGACGAGGCCGACGAGGTCGACGAGGTTGACGAGATTGACGAGGTCGACGAGGTCGACGAGGTCGACGAGGTCGACGAGGTCGGCAACCCACCCGAGCCGAAGCGAGCCCCGCCGCCCCCGCCACGCCCACCATCAAGGACCGTGGCCCAGCCCCTGAAGACTGCGCCGGCGTCCGCACCGACGTCCGCACCGACGTCCGCACCGACGTCCACGCCCGCGCTCGAGCCCGAGTGGACGGGCGCGTCGCCGTTTAAATCCGCCGCGCTCCGCGATCTCGACGCGTCGTCGGCCCGCCTGGCCCCCCGCGTCATCGGCCAGGCGCCGCAGCCGGTAACGCCGGTCAAGATTCCGCGCCCCTTCCCCGAGTCCACCGATGACGTCACGGTCTGGCGCTCGGCGGCGCTGCTCGAGGACCCGGAGGCGTCGGGCTCCGGCGCCGCCATCGACCTGACCGACGAGGACCTCGACGTCGTCGAGGACGACGCCGAGCGCATGCCTCCGGCGCCGCCGAAGCCGACCACCCTTCGCTCGTTCATCGAGGACGTCGACAACGAGTTCGCGTCGATCCAGCCGCTCGACGCCGAGCGGGCGTCCGCGCCCGATCTCATGAGCGCGCTCGAGGACGCCGATGAGGAGGCCTTCGACGACGAGTCGTTTGACGACGAGTCGTTTGACGACGAGAGCTTCGACGACCAGAGCTTCGACGACGGGGGCTTCGACGACGAGGGCTCCGACGACAACGCGCGCGACGACGAGACCTTCGAGCCAGGCCCCTCGGCGATCGAGCTGGAGCCCGCGAGCTTCCTGCACGACGACGACGACGACGACTTCCAGCTCCAGCCCGACGCGAGCGAGCCCGAGGTCGAGTCGCCCGCGATGTTCGCGTTCACGGACGACGACGCGCTCGAGCCGGCGCCGCCGCTCACGGACGCCGACGAGGCCGCGTACGAGGATCACGTCGCCACGAACGACGACCACCACGCGCTCGTTGACGCGTACCCGCCTGAGCCGGTCGAGTACGCGTTCACCGATGACGACGAAGCGCTCGCGGGGCACGCCGACGAGCCCGAACTCGAGCCCGCGCCAGCGACCCACGCTGACGACGCGTTCGACGACGAGCTCGACGCCCGCGAGGCGGTCGAGCCCCCGGCGTACAGGTTCGCCGACGATGACGATGATGACTTCGCGCCCGAGCCCGCCGCCGAGCAGGACCCGTCGCGCGACTTCGCGCCCGAGCCCGCCGCCTACGTCTTCGCCGACGACGATGACGACTTCGCGCCCGAGCCCGCCGAGTCGCTCCCCGTCGAAGCGCGCGAGCCCGCCGCCTACGTCTTCGCCGACGACGATGACGACGACTTCGCGCCTGAGCCCGCCGAGCAGACGCTGCCCGAAGCGAACACGGCCGCGTACGTCTTCACGGACGACGATGATGACGACTTCGCGCCCGAGCCGCCGCCTACGACGCGTCCCAACCCGACAGCGGCGACGACGCGGGTGACGTCGCCCATGAGTCGGATATGGCGAATCCCGACGCCCTCGATCAGTTCTTGAGCGACGACCAGGTTGCGACCGACGCGAGCGCTGGCGACTCCCTGGACGCGTTCCTGCGTGCACCAGAAGATCCGGCGAAAGAGCCCGAGCCCGCCCACCCCGCGGAGGGCTCTGACGACGTGGAGGCCGATGGAGCGCGAGTCCACGCCGAGCCCGACGTCCTCGACGACTTCGCCGCGGCGCCCGTCGAGCCGACCCACGTCGCCGAGCCCGACGCCCTCGACGCGTTTGTCCAGGAGTTCGAGCCCGCGCCCGACGCCCTCGACGACTTCATCCACGCGCACGTGGGCGAAGAGCCCGACGCCCTTGACGATTTCGTCGACGCGCCCGCGGACGAAGCCCTTGACGACTTCGTCCACGCGCACACAGACGAAGACCCCGACGCCCTTGACGATTTCGTCGACGCGCCCGCGGACGAAGACCCCGACGCCCTTGACGATTTCGTCGACGCGCCCGCGGACGTAGCCCAAGACGACTCCGTCACGGCGTCCAACGCCTCCGACGCGGGACCGTCTATCGTTCACGGATCTTCGGATGAGCCAGCGGTCGTGGAGCCCGCCGTCACGGCGGAGCTCGACCCCCTCGACGAATTTGTTCGCGAGTCCGAGCCGGACGCCCTCGACCTGTTCTTGCTGGAGTCCGACCCCAGCTTCGGCGGGAACGCCGAGCCAGCGCCAGCACCCGAGCCCGAGCCCTCACGCGCCGGATTCACGCCCGATGAAGATGAGCTGGAGGAGCCCGGCACGGGTCTGCTGTCGCGCTCACCGGCCGAGGCCTTCGCCAGCGCGCTGTTTGACAATTTCGAGGACTCGGACGATTCGGAGCTCAGTGACGGCCCGAGCCAACACGAGGCCGCGGCCACGAGCCCGCTGTCTGGCGCATTGGTTGACGACGACGATGACGCGGCGTTCACCGACGCGCCCGTCGAGACGCCCCAGGACGAGCCGTCCTTCGTGGTTGAGGACCAGCCGGGCGAGCCGTCCTTCGCCGACCTCCAGCCCGAAGAGGCGTCCTTCGCCGAAGACCAGCCCGACGAGTCGTCCTTCGCCGCCGCCTCGTTCGCCGACGATCAGCCCGCGGCGTCCTTCGCCGAAGACCAGCCCGACGAGTCGGCCTTCGCTGATCTGCAGCCCGACGTAGACGACCAGCCCGACGAGACCTCGTTCGCCGACCTTCAGCCCGAAGCGGCGTCCTTCGCCGACGACCAGCCCGACGAGACCTCGTTCGCCGACCTTCAGCCCGACACAGACGACCAGCCCGACGAGACCTCGTTCGCCGGCCTTCAGCCAGACACAGACGACCAGCCCGACGAGACGTCCTTCGCCGACCTTGCGGAAGCGCCGGCCTTCGCCGACGAGCTGGCCTTCGCCGACGACCAGCCCGACGAGACCTCGTTCGCCGACCTCCAGCCCGACGAGACGTCCTTCGCCGACCTCCAGCCCGATGAGTCCTTCGCCGAGTTCGCCGAGCGCGAGCCTGAGGACGAGACCTCCTACGTGGAGCTCGACGACGGGATGCGCGGCGAGCCCGAGGAGAACGCGCCGGAGCCGTCGCTCGCGGACGCGGTCACGGCCGCGACAGCCTCCTTCCCGGCGGTCAGCGCCCATCACCTGCAGTCCGCGCCGCCAGAGCCCGAGTACGACGACGGCGTCGACGCGATCCCGCTCTTCGACGAATCGCCGCGCGACGACGCGCTCGCGGCCGACGACTACTCCCTGGACGCGCCCCCTCCCTTCGCGCTCTCGGGAGAGGAGCGCGCGGTCACCGAGGCCCACCAGCGCGCGCAGGAGACGGTCACCTACGGCGAGCCGCTCGATCTCGAGGTCTGGCGCTCACCCGAGGATCTCGCCGGGCGCGAGTTCGCGGACCGCTACCTGCTGCTGCGACCGCTGAGCCGCTCGCCGGCGCTGCGATCCTATGTCGCCGAGGACATCAACAGCGGGCGCCCGCTGGTGATCCAGCTGCTGACGCCGGAGCACTCGCCGACCAGCCCGCGCGCCGAGCAATTCCTCGAGGAGGCGCTCGCGCTCATGCAGATCCGGCACGAGCGCGTGGTCGAGGTCCTCGACATCGGCACGACGCCCGACCACCTCAGCTACTTCGTGATGGAGTACATCCCGGGCGAGGGGCTCTCGGCGCTGCTCGAGCGCGAGGGGCCGCTGCCGTGGCATCGCGCGCTGTCGCTGACGATGCAGCTGCTCGAGGCGCTCTCGGGGATCCACGCGAGCGGGCTCGTCCACGGCAACCTCAAGCCTTCGAATTGCATCTGCGCGGGCGCGGGCGAGGAGCTCGACGACCTGAAGCTGATCAACGTCGGGATCACGCCGTTTTTGGGCGAGTGGCGCGACCCCTACGGGCAGACGACCGCGGCCGACGACACGCTGCCCGGCGCCGCCGAGTTCATGGCGCCCGAGCTCGTCTCGGGCGGCGAGCGCACGCCGCAGACCGACCTCTACGCCGCCGGCGCGCTGCTGTACGAGATGCTGAGCGGACGCCCGCCGTTCCTCGCGGAGTCGTACTTGATGGTGCTCAAGAAGCAGCTCTACGAGGAGCCCATCCCGCTGCGGACGCTGGCGCCCGATCTCCGGATCCCGGCCGCGCTCGAGTCGGTGGTGCTGCGCGCGCTGCACAAGGATCCGGAGTACCGCTTCGCCTCGGCCGAGGACTTCATGTCGGCGCTCGCCGAGTCCGAGCAAGAGGCTCGCCTGTCTGAAGAGCCAGAGTCTGCGGCGAGCTACCACTACACGCCGGTGGACGAGCCGCCGAGCTTCGGCCACGCGATCCCGGAGCCGCCGGTCACGGAGCTCGACGACCGCGACCAGCTGACGTACCTCGAGCCCGACGCCCACGACGTGGACTACGAGCCGGCCGAGTACGTCGAGTACGAGCGCGAGGAGCCGAGCGCGCCCGCGATCGTCGACGGCGCGTCGGCGTTCACCGAGTTCGAGACGGCTGACGACTACGCGACGGAGGACACGTACACGCCGGCGCCGTCCGATCCGTACGCGGAGTACACCGACGAGCCGATCGCGGACGAGACGTCGTTTGCCGACGTCGAGCCCGACGACGAGACGTCGTTCGCCGACGTCGACGACGAGACGTCTTTCGCCGACGTCGAGCCCGACGGCGCGACCCCCTTCGCCGACGTTCAGCCCGTCGACGCGGCCCCCTTCGCTGACGCGCGCGACGAGGCTTCTTTCGCCGACGTTCAGCCGGACGCGACCTTCGCCGCCCCCGAAGACCTCGCCGCGCTCCAGCCAGCGGAGGCCTCCTTCGAGCCGGACGAGAGCTCCTTCGCCGACGTCCACCCCGAGCCGGTGTTCGAAGCCGCGTTCATCGAGCCCGATCCTGAGCCCGAGGACGCCACGTCCTACGTCGAGCCAGAGTTCGAAGAGCCGGCCTTCGTCGAGCCCGATCCCGAACCTGAATTCGTCGACGTCGCCGAGCCGGCGCCCGAGGAGCCGCAGCCCGCGTACGCCGAGCCAGAGTTCGTCGACGAGAGCTTGTTCGCGGATGAACCAGAGGACGAGGACGAGGTCGAGCCCGAGCCTGCCCCGCCCCCGCGCCCGCGCAAGCGTCAGACGATGTCCGACGCCGAGCTGTTCGGCCTCAACGAGAACGAGTGGTCGGCGCCCGCGCCCGCGCCCGAACCTGCCCCCGCGGTGCAGCCGATCTCGATGCCGCTGCCGCGCACGCGGCAGTCGTCCCCGATCCTGCCGCTGACCGCGAGCCGGACCGAGGCCGCGGTCCGCAAGGCCACTGGCGGGTTCCCGGCGGTCAAGGACACCCCAGCGCCGAGCACGAGGAAGCAGTCCGCGCCCGCGCCCGCGCCCGCGCCCGCGACTGAATTGCCCAAGCAGCCGACCGTGATCGTGCAGCGGCGACCCGCGCCGACGAGCACGCCCGCCCAGCTGATCCTGTGGGTTGGCGTCGTGATGTTCGCGCTCACGGTCGTGCTCACGGTCGCGCGCTTGCTCAACCCGCCGCCGCCGATCGCCTCGGGCGTGGGCCCGGAGAAGCTCGCCGCGGCGCCCGCGAAACAGACGCCCTCGACGAGCGTGACGCCGCCGGTAGAGCCGCGCCCGAGCGAGACGAAGCAAGCGAGCGCGCCGCCTGATCCAGCGCCGCGCGCGGCGATCCCCGCCAACCTCCTGGAGGCGCCCGCGCCCTCGCCGGATGAGCTGCCGATCGATGAGCTGCGGCCGCTCGACATCAAGATGCGCATGAACAGCCTGCAAGCGCACCTCGTGACCGCCTGCGGGCACACCTTCGACTTCGCCCGCACGATCGACGGGGTTCAGCTGTCGGTCACGCTGCGCGTCGATCCGAGCGGCGCGCTCCAGGCCTCCGCGGAGACCCGCGGTGATCCGCGGCTCGCCCCGCTGTCGCAGTGCGTGCTGAAGACCATCGGGCCGGTGCGCTTCCCGGGCAGCAAGAGCGGCGGGACGCGCCTGCACACCTTCCGCTTCTAGCGACGGGTCGTCGGAGGAGCGGCGCGACGCCTCGCGCTGGGGTCACGCGTCCGCGTCGACGCCCAGCAGCGCCGCGCGCTCGCGGCGGGTCGCGACGACCTCGCGCGCCAGCTCCCGCTGTCCCCGCGCCCGCGCGAGGTTGTGGTCGCCCGCGCGCGCGTAGCGTTGTCGGTCCCAGCCGAAGTAGGACTCGTTGAGCGCGTCCGCGGCGAAGCGCGCGGCGAGCTCGAGACAGATCCACTCGACGCCGTGGAGCAGCGCCGCGCGCTCCTCGTCCCGCAGCGGCACCGCG
Organism: Myxococcales bacterium; assembly: GCA_020633295.1. Lineage (GTDB taxonomy): Bacteria > Myxococcota_A > Polyangia > Nannocystales > Nannocystaceae > JACKDW01. The sequence continues at coordinate 633,117 of JACKDW010000005.1, forward strand.
AGCGCGTCCACGTAGCCCTCGAGCGAGGCCGCGAAGATCTCGAGGTCAAAGCGCGCGCGCCCGTCCTCGCCGCCGACGTTGCACCACGAGCGCCAGGCGTCGCCGAGCTCGTGATGCAGCGGCATGGGCGCGAGCGTGTCGAGGTCGACGAGGCAGATCGCCTGGACGCGCGCGGGCCCACGCTCCCCGGCGAACAGCACGTTGCTGAACTTGAGGTCGCCGTGGGCGATCCGCGTCGGCAGCCCGGCGTGCTCGGGCAGCGTCGCCAGCGCGCCGCGGATGTCCTGGGCGAGCGCCTCGACCTCGGCGCGCAGCGGGTGCTCGCGGTGACGCGCGAGCGCGCGCGCGAGCACCTCGAGGTGCTTGGCGGTGTCGTGAACGCCGACGCGGAGCCCGCGGAAGCTGTGCTCGAGGCCATGCAGGGCGGAGTGAAACCGCGCGACCAGGGCGCCGGCCGAGCGCGCCTGGGCCGGCGACTCGATGACATCAAAGCTGCGCCCGGGCACGCGCGTCATGAGGCGCCATGCGCCGCCGCCGGGCAGCTCGAACCACAGCGCGCCCGCGCGCGTGGGCAGCAGCGTCGGCGTGACGAGGCCGCGGTCGCGGAGGCGACGCGTGACGGCCTCGATGTTGTGGTGCATCACGGGATCAAAGATCGGGTTGATCCGCTGCAGCACGAACGCGCCCGCGGGGTCCTCGACCGCGAAGGTGCGGTTGATCAGGCCGCCGGACATCGGCCGCGCGCGCGGGCGCTCGAGCGCGGGGTAGGCCGCGAGCACGCGCGCGACGTCGGCGTCAGTGGGCTCGGGGAGTGCGGGCACGGTCGAGCGCGACACGGCGACGGGCCGTGCGACGCGCGGCAGTGTAGCAAGGCGCGCGCCGCCGGTGCGAGTACACTGGCGCGAGCATGCGCGTCGCAGCGAGCCGATGGCCCCCGGCCGAGGTCGTCCACCAGATCCACGACCGCTACCTGGTCGAGATCGTCGAGGCGCTCAACCTGTGCCCGTTCGCGCGCCGCAGTCGCGAGCAGGGTCGAGTCGAGCGCCCGCTCTTGTGGATCGACGAGCGCGGGCCGAGCGCCAAGGACGTGGCGAACACGGTCGCCGAGACCTGCGCGCGCAACCCCGAGGTCGAGATCATCCTGCTGACCTTCCTCGGCTGGGAGCAGCACGCCTGGGCCCGGCCAGCCGCGTTTGAGGATCTCGTCCGCGAGCTCCGCGAGCTCTACGAGCGCGAGCACGCCAACCAGGGGGAGACGCGCTTCTACATGGTCCCCTTTCACCCGCGGCTGACCACGCCCGCGGATCGCCAGCTGACGCCGGAGTCGCTCGTGGCGCTGATCCGCCGCAGCCCCGATCCGGTGATCCAGTGCGTGCGCGCGCGCGTCCTCGACGACGTGCGCAGACAGGCGCAGCGCGCGTCCGAGGCCCGCTTTCGCGAGGAGATCGCCAAGCTCGCGCCCGAGCTCGCCACGCTGCTCGAGCGCTCGGTGCAGACCGACCCCGAGCTGTCCTCGGACATCGCCCGTCACAACTTCACGGCCATCGGCGAGGGCGACGGGCGTACGCGCTTTGAGGAGCGGCTCGCGTCGATCCTCCGCGATCGCGACGCCGCCTACGCGCGCGCGGTCGACGACGGCTGACGCGCGCCCTGGACCGACGCGCTCCGAGCTGCAAGGAGGGGCGCCTTCGCGGTACCCTCGTCGGGTATGTCGAAGCGATCCGGGATCACACGCCGGGGGCTGTTTCGCGGGATCGGCACGGCCACGCTCGTCGCCGGCTGCGCGACGCCCAAGGCACCCCCGCCCGAGGGACCAGCCCAGACGCCGCCCGTGACCCCAGGGGTGACCCTTGGGCCAGGTCCAGCGCCGCTGCAATTCGAGCTCAACGGCCAGGCGGTAACGACCGAGGTCCCGCCGAGCGCGACGCTGCTCGACACGCTGCGGCTACGGCTCGACGCCACCGGCACCAAGAAAGTCTGTGATCGCGGCTCGTGCGGCGCGTGCATGGTGCTCGTCGACGGGCAGCCGCAGAACAGCTGCATGACGCTCGCCCACGACGTGGCTGGCCGAAAGGTCACGACGGTCGAGGGCCTGGGCGCGGGGCACGACGGCGGCCAGTCGCCGCTGCAGCGCGCCTTCGTCGAGCGCGACGCGCTGCAGTGCGGCTTCTGTACGCCCGGCATGCTGATCTCCTGCACCGCCCTGCTCGCGCGCACCGGCGGCGCGGCGCCGAGCGCCGACGCCATCCAGGACGCGATCTCGGGCAACCTCTGTCGCTGCGGGACCTACCCGCACGTCGTCGCGGCCGTGAAGTCCGCGGCCGGGGGAGGCGCGTGACCATGGCCGGCGCAGACACCCGACACACGCTCACGCTCGGCTTCGAGGGCGCGCTGAAGAAGGTCTCGGTGGCGACGCCGCCGGGCGAGCCGCGACCCTGGGACGCCGACACCAAGACCCAGGTCGTCGGCGAGGCGGTGCCGCGCGTCGACGGTCACCTCAAGACCAGCGGCGCGGCCAAGTACACCCACGACATCAACCTCCCCGACATGCAGCACGCGCTGGTGCTCCGCAGCCCGCACGCCTGCGCGGTGATCAAGTCGATCGACATCAAGGCCGCCGAGAACGCGCCGGGCGTGAGCGCGTGCGTGGCCCTGGCCAAGGCGAGCGACCGCGTGCTGTTCGTCGGCCAGGACGTCGCGGCCGTGGCCGCCGCGACGCCCGAGGCCGCCCGCGAGGCGCTCGCGCGGATCCAGGTCGAGTACGAGAAGCAGCCCTTCGTCGTCGCGCTCGAGAAGGCCATGCAGGACGACGCGCCGCTGGTCCACACGACCGCCGTCAAGGAGCGCAGGACCGAGGGCGACGAGCCCGGGGCGGGCGGCGGCGCCAAGGCGCGCGGCAACATCCGCCCCGCGCCCTCCATGAAGAAGGGCGACGCCAAGCGCGGTCTCCGTCAGGCCAAGGTCACGCACGAGGCCGTGTACACGACCCAGGTGCACACGCACACGGCGCTCGAGACCCACTCGATCGTGGTGCGCTGGGACGACGCGAAGCAAGCGCGCATGACCGTGTGGTGCTCGACGCAGTCGATCTTCAGCGTGCGCGGCGAGATGGCCGAGATGTTCGGGCTCAAGCCCCAGGACGTGCACGTCATCACCAACTTCCTCGGCGGCGGCTTCGGGGCCAAGTTCGGCGCCTCGGCGCCGGGCTCGCGGCTGGGCTTCATCGCCGGCGAGCTCGCGCGCCTGTCGAAGAAGCCAGTCAGCCTGCTGCTCGATCGCCGCGAGGAGCACACCTGCACCGGCAACAGGCCCGACTCCCACCAGCGCGTCACGCTGGGCGCGACCGAGGGCGGCGCGCTCACGGCGATCCACGTCGTCGGGCACGGCAGCGCCGGCATCGGCACGGGCGCGGGCATCGGTCGCAACGCGTTCGGCATCTACACGAAGTGCCCCAACATCCTCGTCGAGAGCGCGGACGTGTTCACGCACGCCGGCCCGGGCACGGCCTTCCGCGCGCCCGGGCACCCGCAGGGCGCCTTCGGCATCGAGTCGGCGCTCAACGAGCTCGCCGCCAAGCTCGGCCTCGACCCGCTCGAGCTGCGGATCGCCCACAACGAGCACCCGGTGCGCCGGCGACAATTCGAGCTCGGGCGCGACGCGTTTCAGTGGGCGGACAAGCGCAGGCGCGCGGCCGATCAGCGCGGGCGCAACACCCGGATGCGCACCGGCGTCGGCGTGGCCGCGTCGATCTGGGGCGACTTCGGGCGCGCCAAGGCGGCCTCGGTCACCGTCACCGTCACGCCCAACGGCGGCGTCGAGGTGCGCAACGGCGTGCAGGACATCGGCACCGGCATCGGCACCGTCATGGCCCAGGTCGCCGCCGAGGTCCTGCGGCGCCCGCTGTCGACCGTGACCGTGAAGATCGGCGACAGCGAGCTCGGCTCGTCCGTGGGCAGCGGCGGCAGCCAGACCACCTCGTCAGTCACGCCGGCGGTCCGCAACGCGGCCGAGCAGGTCAAGGCCCGGCTGATCGCGCTCGCGGCCGAGGCCCTCGAGGCGCCGGCGGCGAAGATCACCTGGGGCGAGGGCGGGGTCGCCAGCGCGCGCAAGGGCAAGTCGATCGAGTTCGCGGCGCTGTGCAAGAAGATCAAGGGCGAGTCGATCAGCGAGAGCGCGACGCGCCCGCAGACCTACGGCAGCCACCCGATGAAGTTCCTCGGCAGCCCGCTGTACCAGATCGCCGGCGTGCAGTTCGCGGAGGTCGAGGTCGACACCTGGACCGGGGTCGCGCGCGCGCGCAAGGTCCTCGCGATCCACGACTGCGGCCGCGTGATGAACGAGCTGACGCTGCGCTCGCAGATCAACGGCGGCGTGATCCTCGGGACAGGTTACGCGCTGATGGAGCAGCGCGTCATGGACGGCCGCAGCGGCGTCATGCTCAACGCGAACCTCGAGAGCTACAAGTGCCTCGGCGCGCGCGACGTGCCCGAGATCGAGGTCCTGCTGACCGAGGTGCACGTCGGCAACAACAGCACCGGCGCCGTCGGCATCGGCGAGCCCGCGACGATCCCGACCGCCGCCGCGATCGCGGGCGCCGTCATGGACGCGATCGGGGCGCCCGTGCGCGCGCTGCCGATCACCCCCGACCGCGTGCTGACCGCGCTCGGCGCGACCTCCTAGCACGACGCCTCGCATGATCCTCGACCCACGAAAGCCAGCACCATGAAGCCCTTCAGCCTGATCCGGCCCGCCTCGCTCGACGAGGCCCGCGCGGCCGTCACCGCCGCGCCAGAGCACGTCCTGCGCGCCGGCGGCGTCGACCTGATCGACCAAATGAAAGAGGGACTCGCGCGCCCGAGCGCGCTGGTCGAGCTGCGCACCGTGAGCGACGCGCCCGCGCTGCGCGAGCTCGCCCGCGACGGCGACGGCGCGTGGTCGCTCGGCGCCCTCGTCACGCTCGCGCAGCTCGCCGCCGCGAGCGAGTTCGGGGCCGAGCTCGCCGCGCTGCGCGAGGCGGCCGGCTCGGCCGCGACGCCCTCGATCCGCAGCATGGCGACGCTCGGCGGCAACCTCCTGCAGCGCCCGCGCTGCTGGTACTACCGCCACGCCGAGCTCGTGTGCCTCAAGAAAGGCGGCTCGCACTGCCTCGCGATCAACGGCGACCACCGCTACCACGCGATCCTCGGCGGCGGGCCGAGCTGGATCGTCCACCCCTCGACGCTCGCCAGCGCGCTGCTCGCCCTCGACGCGCGCGTCGAGCTCGCCGGGGCCGAGGCGCGCGCGCTGCCGATCGCCGAGCTGTTCGTCGGGCCCAAGGAGGACGCGACCCGCGAGCACCGGCTCGCGCCCGGCGAGATCCTGACGCGCGTCACGATCCCCGCGGCGGCGCCCGGGCAGCGCTCCGCCTACGAGGCCGTCAAGGAGAAGCAGTCGCACGACTGGCCGCTCGCGGAGGTCGCCGTCAACGTGACTGTTGAGTCAGGCACGATCAAGGCCGCGCGCGTCGCCCTCGGCCACGTCGCGCCGATCCCCTGGCGCGCCGAGGCGGCCGAGGCCGCGCTCGTCGGGCAGCAGCCGAGCGCGGCGCTGATCGAGCGAGCCGCCGCCGCCGCGACCGAGGGCGCCAAGCCGCTCAAGCGCAACGCGTACAAGATCCCGCTCACGCGCGGGCTCGTGCGCGCGACCCTGCACCGCGCCCTCGAGGTCGCGTCTCCCGCGTGAACTGCTGAGCTCCATCGAGCTCGAACGGAGTGCGCCATGCCGAGCTTCCTGCGCCATATCGACCGTGACCAACCTGTCTGCAAGCACCTGCGCACGAAGGCGCTGTACGTCTACGGGCAAGACACGCCGGACGCCTTCTCGACGAGCCGCTCGAGCGGCTACCAGTGCCTGCGCACGCAGTTCGTGACCGGGCCGGACAGCGCGCCGTGCGTGCCCGAGGACTGCACGCGCGCGCGCGCGTGCTTCGAGGCTCGCTGAGCAGCGCGGGCCGCCGGGCCGCCGAGCCGTGGACGTGATCCGCGTCGGGCTCGCGCTCGCTCGAACTGCCGTACAATCCGCGCGTGTCGAAGGACACGCAGGCGCCCGACAGCGACGGCGACGGCCGCGATGACTCGAGCTCGCTGCGCGCGTCCATGCGCCGGCTGTACCGCGACATCTCCGGCTACGAGATCCCCCGCGACGAGGTGCGAGCGATCCGCGAGCGCCGGGGCTCTCCGACCTACGGCGAGATCAACTTCGCCTCGGTCCACAAGCTGATTACCCACCTCGAGCTGGGCGAGGACGACGTTCTCTACGACCTCGGCTCCGGCGTCGGCAAGATGGTGCTGCAGGTCGCGATGGCCGTGCCCCTGCGAAAGTGCGTCGGCATCGAGATGTCGCCGAGCCGTCACCAGGGCGCCCGCGCGGCGCTCTCGCGCGCCCGCGAGCTCGGCCTCCTGCGCGCCCGCGAGTGCGAGCTCGTGCGCGGCGACTTCATGGAGGCCGACCTCTCCGACGCGACCGTCATCTACACGTGCTCGACGACCTTCTCCGACCGCCTCATGCGGCGCTTGATGCTGAAGCTCTCGACGCTGACGCCCGGGCTGCGCTTCATCACGACCCGGCACCCGATCGTCCGCCACGGCTTTGAGGAGGTCGACGAGCTGCGCCTCGACATGAGCTGGCACAGGCGCTCGCCGGTGTTCGTCTATCGGCTCCCGCCGCCGAGCCCGCGACGTCCTCGCCCCGCCCACGACAGCCGACCGTAGGCGGGCGTTCCTTCGGACAGGTGACGACGGGCGAGTCAGGCGCCGGTCGTCTTGATCCCGATTCGCCGCGCGCCGAGGAACGCCGAGAGCGCGTGCTGCACGTAGTCGATCCGGATCTCGGCCTGACGGCTGTTGAACTCCGCGTCGCCCCGGACCTTTCGCGGCGCTCGCAGGATGCCCCCCCGCGCGCTCCCGTCGCGCACCTGCGAGCGCATCACCGAGATCACGCCGCCCTTGATCGCCAGCTCGAGCTCGCGGCGCAGCGACTCCTCCTCGGGGACGTCGGCGCGCAGCAGCCCGTGAATCGCCACGAGCCCCTCCACCGTCGTGGCGGTGGGCGCCGAGCGCTCGTCCGCCATCGTCGGCCCGAGCTGGACCCCGGTCTGCACCACGACGGCGCGCTGCTGCTCGAGGAACGCGCGCCCGAGCGCGAGCACGTGCTGACGAAACGGCTCCGCGGGGATCGGCGGCGCCGCGAGCTCGCCCCAGCGCGGCAGCAGGCGCGCCGACGCGATCATCAACCAGTGATCCTTCGGCAGGTCCGTGGCGCCCTCGCGACTTCGGGTCAGGTACGCGGCCGCGCGCGCGGCCCCCTCGAGCCACGCGGGGTCCGGGTCGAGCTCGTACAGCAGCGTGAGCGCGAGGATCGCCTCGCCGGGGTAGTAGAGCGACCGGAACTCGAGGAACTTCTTCTGCTCGTCGTACTTCGAGTGGAACCCGCCGTTGTCGCGCTGGAAGAACAGGATCGTGCGCCCGAGCCCGCGCAGCGTCTCGAGCGGCACGAGCTGCTCGTCGAGCTCGCGCGCGCGGATGAGCGCGACGAGCCCGAGCCCGCAGCCGCCGAGCTTGAGCTCGCGCCGCCCGCTGCGGGTCTCGAGATCGGGCAGCGAGAACACGCCCGGGCGCCCGACGCCGCGCACGGTGTCGACGTGACGCTCGAGCAGGAAGCGCGCGCTCTTGAGGATCGCGGCGCGCAGCTCGGGGCTCGGCTGCGCCGCGTGGACCTCCGAGAGCGCGTAGATCGTGCCCGCGTGGCGCAGCACGTTGTAGCGCGGCGCGACCCCTCGGCGTCGAGGTTGAGCCGGTACACGAAGCTGCCGTCGTCCTTGAGCTGCGCGAGCAGGAACTCCGTCGCGGCCTCGATCGCGTCGTCGAGCGGCCACGGCGGGCGCTCGGGGTCACGCGCCGCGTCGTCGCAGCGGCAGCCGCTCGCGGCGAGCGAGCTCACGGCGGCGGGGGCGACTCCGAGGAGCACGAGGCCCGCCAGCGCCCCCGTGCGCAGCGTCGAGCGAACACGCGCCATCGTCGGTCTATCGCACGCGACGCGCCGCGCTTCAACAGGAAACGGCGCGCCCGCGCCCTCGTCGCGACGCGCTCGATCAACGTGGATGTACGCGCAGGTTCGGCCGCGCCGCCGCGGTCGGGCCGCGAGGCCGCCGCGAGCGCGCGCCTCGACGTCGCGCGAAGCGACATGGACGAGGCGCGCGCGCGGATGATTCAATCAACGCGGGCGCGACCGTCGACGCGACGTCGCGCGCCCGTGACGTAGATCGCTGGCCCGCGCGAGGCGTTGCACACAGGCATCGCCGAACGGAGTCGTGCAGACCCGCGGCGGCAGAGAGGAACAACCCGTGAAGCACCTGACCCCGAGCTCCTCGCAACGCCCCTGCGCGCGCGCGTCGTCGCTGCGCACCGTCGATCGCCTGACCTCGCGCCGCCGCGCCGTCGGCCTGCGCTCCGCCCTCTGGCTGCTGCTCGCGGCGACGGCCTTCACCGGCTGCGACTCCCGCGACGACGAGAAGTCCGTCGCGCTCGACTCGAAGTCCGAGGTCGCGCCCGCCTCCGCGGAGGAGGTCAAGATGGGCAAGCCCACGTCCGTCAACAAGCAAGGCCGCTACGCGATGCGCGGCCCCGAGGACGCCGCCAACGACGACGCGGCCGGCGCCGCGCCCGAGCCGGCGGAGCCCGAGGCGCCCATGCGCGAGGAGAGAGCCCGACGCACCATGAAGAAGTCGGGACGCTCGATGCCCAAGCCGTCCCCGGCGCCGCCTCCGATCGCCGACGAGACCCCGCGATCCGACGACGCGAGCGGTGAGGGCTACGAGAAAGTGGAGGAGAACCAGTTTCTCAAGGCCGGGGACGAGCCGCTCTCGACCTTCTCGATCGACGTCGACACCGCCTCCTACAGCAACATGCGCCGCTTCGTCACGCAGGGGCGCGTGCCCCCGGCCGACGCCGTGCGCGTCGAGGAGTTCGTCAACTACTTCAACTACGACTACCCCGAGCCCGAGGGCCTCGATCCGTTCTCGATCTCGACCGAGGTCGCGCCGTGCCCCTGGGCGCCCGGGCACACGATCGCGCAGATCGGCATCAAGGGGCGCTCGATCGGCATGGACCAGCTGCCCGCGCGCAACCTCGTGTTCCTGCTCGACGTCTCGGGCTCGATGAACGACGCCGACAAGCTCCCGCTGCTCAAGCGCGGCCTCGGCATGCTCGCCCGCGAGCTGCGTCCCCAGGACTCCGTCGCGATCGTCGTCTACGCCGGCGCGTCGGGCCTCGTGCTGCCGGCGACGCCCGGCAGCCAGCGCTCGAAGATCATCGACGCGCTCGAGCAGCTGAGCGCCGGCGGCTCGACCAACGGCGGCCAGGGCATCGAGCTGGCCTACACGATCGCGCAGAGCTCCTTCAAGAAGGACGGGATCAACCGCGTGATCCTGGCGACCGACGGCGACTTCAACGTCGGCACCCGCGACCGCGCGGCGCTCGAGCGCCTCATCGAGGAGAAGCGCAAGACGGGCGTGTTCCTGACGGTGCTCGGCTTCGGCCGCGGCAACCTCAAGGACTCGACCATGGAGATGCTCGCGGACAAGGGCAACGGCAACTACGCGTACATCGACTCGGTGCGCGAGGCCGAGAAGGTGCTCGTGCGCGAGGCCGGCGCGACCCTGGCGACGATCGCCAAGGACGTGAAGATCCAGGTCGAGTTCAACCCGCGGCTGGTCTCGGAGTACCGCCTGATCGGCTACGAGAACCGCATGCTCGCGGCCCAGGACTTCAACGACGACACCAAGGACGCCGGCGAGATCGGGGCCGGGCGCACGGTCACCGCGCTCTACGAGCTGATCCCGCCGGGGGGCGCGAGCGCGGCGGGCACCGTCGACGCGCTCAAGTACCAGAACAAGCCGACGACGACCGCGGCCGCGAACTCGGGCGAGCTCATGACCGTGAAGGTGCGCTACAAGCAGCCCGACGGCGACAAGAGCACGCTGCTGACGCGCACGGTCGAGGACGACGATCGTGGCCTCGAGGGCAGCTCGGACAACCTCCGGCTCGCGGCCGGCGTCGCCAGCTTCGCCATGCTGCTCAAGGAGTCGAAGCTCTCCGGCGACGCGAGCCTCGACAGCGCGCGCAAGCTCGTCAACGGCGCGATCGGTCAGGACCCCCACGGCGACCGCCGCGAGCTGCTGACGCTGATCGACAAGGTCAGCGCGCTCGGGCTCAAGAGCCGCGCGGCGACGCGCACCGCCGGCGACCCGCTCGCGGGCTTCTGAGCCCGTCGGCGCTCGCCGCCGAGGCGTCACCGCGTCGCCGCTCCGCCAGAGCGGCGACGCGCGACGTTCGAAGGCGAGGCGCGGCCCTGCTACTCTGCAGGAGGTGGCGCCCGCGTCGAAGCGCGCACGAATACCATGCCGCTCCTGTCCGCAGCCCTGCTCGCCTCGACCGTCGTGAGCGCGGGGGCGCGACCGGAGGCCCCCGCCCCCGCCCCCGCCCCCGCGATGACGATCACGGACGCCCCCGCGGCCTGGCAGCAGCGCGACGCTCGTCTCGCGCTCGGGCTCGGGATCTCGGTGACGGTGCTGGCGGCCGGGGTGACCCTGCTCGCGCTCCCCTTCGCGCTGACCTCAGGGCCCGAGTGCACGAGCCGCGTCTACTGCAGCGACGTGCCGGTCGCGTTCATGACCACGATGGTCGGCGGAGGGCTGCTCTCCGTCGGCGGCGTGGTCTCGACCGCGATCTTCGCCGACGGGCTGGCGCGCCACCGCCGAGCGCGACCCGATCGCGTGGGCGCGCGGCTCCGCGTGCGCCCGGGCGGCCTCGCGCTGCGCTTCTAGACAACATGACTCGAAGGCCTGGCGATCGCGGACGGAGCCCGCGGCGCGCCGGAGCCCGCGCGGCCGCCCGCGACGCGTGAAATTAATTTTGGACCTCGCAACGGATCCCGCGGGCGCCGGAGAACAGCCCAATTGAGGTATCCAAGCCATGCACACTCCGTTCTCGCCCCCGCTCCGCGCCGCGCGCCCGCTCTCGCCCATCCTGCCGCTCACGCTCGCCGTCACGCTCGCGCCCGGCTGCCTCGAGCTGACGAAGGAGCTGAGCCCGACCGACAGCGGCGACGACACGACCGCGACCACCGATCCAGACTCCGGCGGCGACTCCACCACGACGGGCGGCGGGGACACGTCGACCGGCGCGTCCCTGGGGGACACCGAGCCCGGCTCGTCGGGCGCCGAGACCGTCGGCGAGACTGCGGGGCCCGACCTCGGCGGCGCGTGGATCGCGACCTGGCCCGAGGTCACCGAGTCGAATTATCTCGGCGTCGGCGTCGCGCCCAACGGGATGATCTTCGCCGCGGGCTGGGGTGAGCTCCCGAACACCTTCACGCGGCGCGGCGTGCTCCACGGCTACACGCCCGCGGGCGAGCGCGAACTGGAGTACTTCGATCCCTCGCTCGACGGTTGGCGGCTCACGGACGCGTGCGTCTCCGGGGGCACGATCTACGCGGTCGCCGAGCAGCTCGCGACCTCGGGTCCACACCCGCTCGCCGACGACCTCCGCGTGCTGCACCTCGACGGCGGCGGCGGGCTGCTCAGCGACGCGCCCTACGACGGCGAGCTCGCGCCGGAGATCAGCGATGTCGAGCAGCCCCCGCGCGCGCTGTGTGACGACCAAGGCCGCCTCTGGGTGGCGCTCACGGTGACGTGGCCGGACAACGACGACACGACCTCGCTCGTGCTCCGCGTCGACGACGAGTCCCTGGCGTGGGAGCACGCGATCCACACGGTCGGCGGCTGGCACGACCTCCTCGGCTTCGGACTCGATCCCGACGGCGTCGTTCACCACGCGCTCGACCCCTTCGACGGCCCGGACGCCCTGACGACGCGCGCGCTCTGGACCCGCTTCGCGCCCGACGGCTCGGTGCTCGGGCAGCACGCGCTCGACGAGGAGCTCAGCCCGGGCCCGCTGTACGGCTTCGCGGTCGGCTCGACGCGCGCGCAGTTCCACGGCGCCGAGACCGACGCGCCCTACGACACGTGGGTTCAGGCCTTCAGCCTCGACGCGCAGCCGCTGTGGACGAAGCCGTCGCCGGGCGACGTCGACCCGACACGGCACGCGAGCATCGGCACAGACGGCAGCGGCTTCATCGCCGCGTACGCGGGCGAGTACCCGCTGCACGAGCTCGCGCTCGTGCAGCACGCGAGCGACGGCGAGTCGCAGGGCGCGGTGACGGTGGCGACGCTCGACGAGGGGCTCGGCGCCCTCGACGTCTCCGACGTCGCGTCGCTCGGCGCCGACGTACAGGTCGCGGTCGGCCGCGGCCAGCTCTCGATCCCCGAGGGGCTCTCGGCGGCCTTCGTCGCCCGGCACACGCTGGCCCCATGACCCTCTCCCCCACGAGACGAGCCCGCGCGCGCCGGGGGCCGCCGCGCTGCTACCATTCGCGCCCGTGATCCGGTTGGCTCTCGCCGCGCTCGTGGGCGTCGCCCCGGCCACCTCGAACGCCCCGTCGACGCCCACGACCGACGCGCTCGCGCAGGTGCCGGTCCTCGAGGAGCCGTCGCCGCTCGAGTGGTCCGCGCCCGCGTCGTGCCCGAGCGGCGCGCAGGTGTGGACGCGCGTCCTGACGCTCACCGGCTCGCGCCCCGACGTCACGGCGCGCGCCGACGTCACGCGCGTCGGGGCGCGCTGGCGCCTCGAGCTGCGCGTGCGCTGGCAGGACGGCTCGGTCACGCGCGCGCTCGACTCAGCGTCGTGCGTCGCGCTCGCCGACGCGGCCGCGCTGCTCATCGCCGTGCTCGCCGATCCGCTCGCGACCAGCGCGACGCTCGACGCCGAGGGAGCGCACGCGCGGCGCCCCGAGCCCGCGACGACGCCCCCCGCTCGCCGGATCGATCGCGACGCGTCCGCGACGCTGGGCGTCGCGAGCGTGCCGCTCGCGACTGCGGGCACGAGCGCGCCAGAGCCCGCGCCAGCGCCCACGACACAGTCCGCGCTCGGCACGACCCGCCCGACCAGGGCGACCGCGCGCCCACGCGACCCGCCCGGCGCGTCCCCGCGCGACCGGGGCTTTGGTGTCCGCGTGTTCGCGGGCGTCGATCTGGGCTCGCTGCCGAGCGCGGCGCCGGTCTTCGGACTCGGTCTCACGCGCCGCTGGCCCGCGATCCGCGTCGGGCTCGACGGCGTCTACCTGCCGCCGAGCCGGGTCGAGCTGAGCGCGCCGGCGGGCGACGGCGCCGTGCAGCTGGGCGTGGTGCGGGGCGAGCTGTGCCCGCGGCTGTACGCGGGGCCCGTCGAGCTGCCGCTGTGCGCGGCGATCGAGGGCGGGGCGTCGCGGGCGGCGGGCTTCGGGCCGTCGTCGGACCGCAGCGCGCTCAGCCCGTGGGCGGCGGCCGCGTTCGGGATCGAGCTGCGCGAACGACTCGCGCGGCGGCTCGCGCTGTTCCTCCGGGTCGACGCCGTAATCCCGCTCGTGCTGACCTCGTATCAGTATGAGGGCGTCGAGCTCCACCGCGCGGCGTCCGCGAGCGCGCGCGCGTCCATCGGGCTCTCTTTCTCGTGGGCCCAACGAAACCAGCCGAAACCGGAGAACCAGAGAGTGCCGTGAGTCTCCCCGCGAGCACGCGCGCGCCCACGCGCGCCTTCAGGCGCATCTTCCAGCAGAACTACGCCTACGTCGGCGCCGTGCTGGCGCGCCTCGGCGTCGAGCGCGGGAGCGTCGACGACGCGCTCCAGGAGGTCTTCCTCACCGCCTACCGTCGCCGCGACAGCTTCGACGGCGAGCGGCCGCTCAAGCCCTGGCTCGCCGGGATCGCGCGCCGGGTCGCGTTCCGTCACCGCCGCGGCCGAATGCGCGCGCGCCGGAAGCTCGACGCGTTCACGCGCTGGCACGTCGACGCGCGCCTCGACCCCGCGCGCGACGAGGGCATGCACCGACAGCTGGTCGCGCGCCGCTTCCTCGACGGCTTCATCGCCACGCTCGATCCGCCGCGCCGCGACGTCTTCGTGCTCGCCGAGCTCGAGGGGCTCCGCGGCCGCGAGATCGCCGAGCGCCTCGGGATCAAGGTCGACACGGCCTACACGCGGCTCCGCGCCGCGCGGCTCCAGCTGCGACGCGCGCTCGCGGAGCTCGAGCCGCCACCCGCTCCGCGCGCCCAGGTCCAGCGCGCCTGGGTCGTGCTGCTCCCACAGCTCGAGCTGCCCGGCGGCGCGACGCCGGCGACCGCGACCGCAGCGACCGGGACCACGGCGTCGCGCTGGGGGCTCGCCGCGCTCGGCCGCGTCGAGCTCGCGGCCGCCGCCGTGATCGGGGCGCTGGTGTTCCACGAGCCGATCCCCGCGCCGATCGACGCGGCCGCGGCGACCGCCCGCGCCGCGCCGCCCGATGACGACATGTCTATTCAGACATCTATCGAGTTCAGGGCGCTCGACGACGAGCCGCCCATCGCGCCGCCGCGCGCCGAGCCCGTCGCGCCGCCGCGCGCCGAGCCGCCGCGCCCGTCGAGCCGCGGCGCGCGCGTCGTCACGCGCCGGCGCGCCGCTCGAGACGCTCGAAACTCGAGACGCGGCTCCTGACGCGGGCCCAGGCGCGGCGCGAGCGTGATCCTGCCGCCGGGCTCGACGCGCTGGCCGAGCACCGCGCGCGCTTCCCCGACGGCGCGCTCGCGGAGGCGCGCGAGCTGCTGGGCTCGAGCTTCGATGCTCGCTCGGCCAGGTCGACCTGGCCCGCGCCCGCGCCCAGCGGCTCGCGCGGGCCGGCGCGAGCGCGCCGCTGATCGCCCGCGCGCTCAATACATGTCCTGAGGGACATTAGTAAAAAACAAGTTCGGGCTCACTCGCGCGACGCGAGCTCGCGCGCCAGCGCCTCGATCTCGCGCGTCTGCGGGTGATCGTCGCCGAGCTTCGCGCGCGAGGCCGCGAGCGCGGCGCGCTGCAGCTCGAGCGCCTCGCGGGCGCGCCCCTGCTTCGCGACCGCCGAGCCCAGGTTGCTGCGCACGTTGGCGGTGGTCGGGTGCTCGGGGCCGAGCGTCGCCTCGAGGGCCGTGAGCGCCGCCCGCTGCTCTCGCTCGGCGCGCGCGTAGTCCCCCCGCTTCTCGATGATGAGGCCGAGCGCGCTGCGCGTGATCGCGACCGAGGGGTGATCGTCACCGCGAAGCCGGCGCTGCAGCTCGAGCGCCCGCAGCTGCACCTCCTCGGCGCCCGCGAGCTCGCCCTGGAGCTCGAGCGCGTTGCCGAGGTTGTTGTACGCGGTCGCCAGCAGCCCGTCGGAGTCCGGGGAGGAGTCGCTCACCTCGATCGCCGCGCGCGCGCTCGCCTCGGCCTCCGCGTAGCGCTCGAGCGCGATGAGCACGCTCGCCAACCCGAGGTGCGCCCGCATCATGTCCGGCCCGCGCCCGCCCGTGAGCGCCGCCCGCTGCTCCACGACCCAGCGCAGCTCTCGCTCGGCGAGCGCGAACTCGCCGCGGCGGTTGTGCAGCCCGGCGAGCTGCGCGCGGACGGAGACCACCTTCGGGTGCGTGGCGCCGTAGCCCGCCTCGTAGATCGCGACGCCGCGCGCGTAGTGGTCCGCGGCCTCGTCGTAGCGAGCTTGTCCCTTGAGACAGGCTGCGAGGTTGATGTGCGCCGCCGCGGTCCTGATCGAGTCGAGCCCGAACGCCTCCTGCAGCAGCTCGAGCGCGCGCTGATACAGCGGCTCCGCGTCGCGGTAGCGGCCGCGCTCGCGGAGGATCGCGCCGTGGGCGGAGGCGAGCTCAGCCCGCGCGACCGGCGTCCCAGACCGGGCGCCGAGCCCCTCCGCGACCGCGGCGTACTTCATCGCCTCCTCGGGCCGCGACAGCGACGAGCCGACCGTGACCATCCCGTGCACCGCCGCGTCCCCTGCGAGCGACCACTGACTCCAGCGCAGCGCCGACGCGAGCGCGCGATCGATCCAGCGCTCGGCCTCCGCGTGCTCGCGACGCTCGCGCTCGATCGCGGCCATCGCCAGCGCGACCTCGGTCTCGAGCGGGCCGTAGCGCGTTGTTATGTCGCCGGCCTCGACCTCCAGCACGCGCTCGCGCGCGAGCTCATAGCGCCCCGCGACGCGGGCCGCAGCCGCGCTCGCGAGCTGCGCCCGCGCGGCGTCCACGAGCGGCGCGAGCGCTTCACTGGGCTCGGGGACCTCCGTCTTCAGCGCGTCGAGGTTGTCGCAGCGCGCGAGCTCGGGCAGCGCGTCGACCATCGGCTGCGCGCGCTCGGCGACGCCGTCGTCGGCGTCCGCGAGGATCGCGACGGTCGCCGCGAGCGCCTGGCTCGCGTGATGAAGACACGCGAGCCGAAGATCCATCGCGGCCTCGGACTGCTCCCGGCGCGCGCGCGTCGCCTGGCAGTTGTCGAGGTGGATCTCCTTCCAGCCCCGCGCGTACTCGTCGAGGCGCGCGCGCACTCGCTGGGCGTTCTCGTCGGCGTAGGGGAGCGCCGAGCGACGCAGCGACGCGGTGATCTGCTCGGCGCGCCCGTCGTTCCAGAGCTCGTCGAGCTGGGTCTGCCCGGTGCAGCGCGCCGCGTTCGTGGTCTGCCACTTGACCAGCGCCCCCGTCGTGACCATCGCCGCCCCGAACGCGAGCGCCACGCCGACGCGCCGCCGCGTCTGCGCGGGGTCTCGCGAGAGCTCCGCGAGCAGCGGCTCCATCGCGGGGAACCGCTCGGCGGGGTCTCGCGAGAGCCCGCGACGGAGCGCGCGCGCGACGAAGCGCGGCGCGCCGGTCGAGCTCGGCAGCGCCTGCGGCTCGCGCTCGTTCACCGCGACCGCGAGCTCCAGCACCGTCTCGCCGGGGAACGGCCGAGCCCCCGCGAGCGCCTCGTACAGCGCCACGCAGAACGCGAACTGATCGGCGCGGGCGTCGACGTCGCGACCGGCGAATTGCTCGGGGGCCATGTACGCCGGGGTCCCGCCCGTGGGCTCGGCGAGACCGCGGCCGCGCCCCCGCCCCCGCGGCCTGGCGCGCTCCTCGGGCGCGTCGAGCAGGCGCGCGATCCCGAAGTCGAGCACGCGCGGGCGCCCGCTGCTGTCGATCAGCACGTTGTCGGGCTTGAAGTCCTGGTGGACGAGCCCCGTCGCGTGGGCCGCCGCGAGCCCGCGCCCGGCCTGGGCGAAGAGCTTGATGATCGCGCGCGCGTCGACGTCCGCGCGCGCGAGCCACTCGCCCAGCGTCCCGCCCTCGAGGCGCTCCATCGCCACGTACACCTGGTCGCGGTAGGTGCCGACGTCATAGACTTGCACCACGTTCGGGTGAGAGACGCGCGCCATCGCCTGGGCCTCGGCGAGCAGCCGCTCGCGCGCCGCCGCGCCGCCGCCTCGCCGGCTCAGCACCTTGATCGCGATGCGACGATCGAGCTCGGGATCGTAGGCGTCATAGACGATCCCCATACCGCCCTCGCCGAGGACGCCGAGGATGTAGTGACGACCGATCCGCTCGGCCGACGACGAGCCCCGCGGCGCGTCGGGCTCGGGGGGCGCGCCCGAGGAGGAGGCGCGCTGCGTCTCGCTCGAGGAGGCATCGCCGCCGAACACCGCGCGACGATATCACGCGTCCGCCGGGGCGCGACGCCGCGCCGCTCGACGCGGAGCGGCGGCGCGAGCCGGCGTCGGCCGCCGCTCCAGCCCTATTCGACAGGCTCCTCGAGCCATTTCACAACCCGCTCCAAAGCGCAGGTCCAGACCGACGCGCCGGCTACAGCCGACCGCGTCCGACGTAGAGGTATGAGCCCGGCAGCCCCAGGCGCCGTGACGCCTGCACCGGCGGGCTGCCTGGCACCGGCACGCGATCGAGCAGCCGCGCCGCGCCCCGCAGCAGCCGACGCTCCCAGGCGGGCAGCGTGTCGCGTCGCAGCTCGAGGCGCGCGATGACCCAGTCCGGGAGCAGCTCGACCGCCGCGCGCACCATCGCGCCCTGCAGCCCCGCGAGCGGGCGCGGGACCGCCGGCGCGCGCGTGACGATCCCGAGGAACTCCAGCACGATCGGGTGGGGCTCGAGCGCGCCGCGCATGGCGTTGAACTGCTCGCGCTGCTCGGCCAGCGACCGCGGCGCGCCGGTGGCCCCGAACAGCCGCGCCGCCGGCTGCGTCTCGCGATAGAAGCGATCGCGCTGCGCGTCGGTGAGCGGGTGGGCGTAGGCCGCGTACGCCTCCATGAAGCCGTAGCCGACCGTGGCCTGCACCCAGTTCAGCAGCGCCGGATCATTGGCGTGGTAGGGCACGCCGTCGGGCGTCTCGCCGCGCACGCGCTCGTGCATGCGGACCACACGGGCGATGACGCGCTCGGCGACCTCGCGCGGCGCGTAGGTGCTGACGTGGGCGACGTGCCCCGTCCGCCGCATCCGCGTGATCGGGTCGTAGGGGAACATCGAGTGACCCCAGACGCCCGAGCGCACCCGCGGCTCGCCGAACTCGAGCAGCACCGCCGCGACGCCGCCGATGAACAGCGACACCGGGTTCTTGAACACGTGCCACGCGATCGAGTCCGGCGCGTAGAGTGCCGGCGCGCCGGGGGGCTGGCTGTAGTCGAGCTCGGGCCAGCGTCGCGGCGCCCCGCCGCGCCCCGCGGCCTCGTTGTCCTCGCGGGTCATCGCCCCGGGCTGGTCCATCGCTGCGCTCCTCCGTTCACGCGATCAGTCGCGCTCCTTCGCTTCATGGCATACTTGCTAGTTGCCAACAAGTAATTTACGACCTGCCCATCGGCCGCCGCATCGCGATCTCTCGCCCCGGGCTGCTAGGCTTCCGAACCATGTTCAAGCGCGCTCAGAACGATGTTGTTCCCGATGACGCCGAGATCGAGCTGGGCTCGTGCGGCGTCGGCTTCGTCGTCAGCCGGCAGGGCCGGGCCGAGCACAGCATCCTCGAGGCGGGCCTGGCCGCGCTCACGCGCGTCGAGCATCGCGGCGCGCTCGCGGGCGACGACCAAACCGGCGACGGCGCCGGCGTCATGACCGAGATCCCCTGGGCGCTGCTCGGGCAAGCGCCCGGGAGCGTGGCTGTCTCGACCTTGTTCTTGAGCCAGGACGAGCGCCGCCGCAGGCGCGCGCTCGAGGTCTTCGCCGAGAGCTTCGCCATGTACGACCTGACCTTGGAGACCTATCGCGACGTACCCGCGCGACCCGAGGTGCTCGGGCCGATCGCGCGCGACAAGCTGCCGGTCATCCGCCAGGCGGTGATCCGGCGGCCGCGCGCGTGCCGGACGCTCGCCAGCTTCGAGGGCCGCCTGTACACGGCCAAGCAGATGACGCGCGCCCGCCTGCGGCGCGCCGACAGCTGGTTCGACCTCTACTTCACGAGCCTCTCGGCGCGCACGATCGTCTACAAGGCGCTGTGTCGGGCCCGCGACCTCGAGCTGTTCTACCCGGACCTCGTAAACGAGAGCTACGCGACGCGCTTCTGCCTGTTCCACCGCCGGTTCTCGACCAACACGCGCACGAGCTGGGACAAGGCGCAGCCGCTGCGCACGCTCGCGCACAACGGCGAGATCAACACCATCGCCGGCAACCGCTCGTGGGCCTACTCGCGCGAGCAGGCGCTCGGGCTCTCGCGCGACGGCCTGCTCACGCACCAGGACATCTCGGACAGCGGCAACCTCAACGAGATGGCCGAGGCGCTGCGCTTCCGCTCCTCGATCCCGCGCATCGAGGAGGTGCTGACGATCATGCTGCCGCCGGCTGACGAGCGCAACGCGTACTACGACTTCTGGGGCCGCGCCGTCGAGCCGTGGGACGGGCCGGCGCTGCTGGGCTACGCCGACGGCGAGGTCGTCGGCGCGCGCCTCGATCGCAACGGCTTCCGCCCCGCGCGCTGGATGATGACCGAGGAGCGCTTCTACCTGGCCTCCGAGGCGGGCATCTTCGACGCGCCGCCGGCCGAGGTCATCGCCAAGGGCACGCTGCGCGCCGGCGCCGGCGTGACCGTGCTGCTCGACAACGGCAAGGTCCACTTCCGCGACCCGAGCCGCTCGCGCGAGAACGAGGGCGCGCGCTTCGACGCGCGCCTGGTCCCGCTGTGGCCCGCGAGCGACGAGCGCGTGCCCGCGATCGCCTCGGTCGGCGCGCTGCACGGCGTCACGCAGGACGAGCTCGCGCGCGTGCTCGCGCCGATGATCGCGACCGGCAAGGAGCCGATCGCGTCGATGGGCGACACGGCCCGGCTCGCGGTGCTCTCGAGCGAGCGCCGCAGCCTCTACGACTTCTTCTACCAGGCGTTCGCGCAGGTCACGAACCCGCCGCTCGACTACCTGCGCGAGCGCACCGTGACCGACCTGCGCGTCGAGCTCGGCAAGCGCCCCAACGTGTTCGCGCCCAAGGAGCTGATCCCGCAGACGCCCGCGATCGCGCTCGCGTCGCCGGTGCTCTCGCTCGACCAGCTGGCCGCGCTGCGCCAGCTCAAGATCAAGCGCCCGTCGACGCTGCGGATCCTCGCGCGCGAGCTCGACTGCACCTTCGCGCGCGCGGCTGGCCCCGACGACATGACCCGGCAGCTCGCGGCGATCGCCCGCGGCGCGCTCGCGGCGATCGAGGACGGCTGCAGCCTGCTGATCCTCAGCGACCGCGCGGCCTCGATCGACCACCCGCCGATCCCGAGCCTGCTGGCGCTGCGCGCCGTCGTCAACGCGCTCAACCGCGCGGGCCTGCGGCTCGAGACGTCCATCGTCGTCGACGCGGCCGACATCCGCAGCACCCACCAGCTCGCGTGCGCGATCAGCTTCGGCGCGACCGCGGTCTGCCCCTGGTTCGTGTTCGCGCTCGCGCGCCAGCACGACCACCGCAGCTACGCGGACGACGACCACGCGACCCGCGAGCGGCGGCTCCGCGCCGCGCTCGAGGCCGGCCTGCTCAAGGTCATGAGCAAGATGGGCATCTCGGTCGCCCGCAGCTACCAGAGCTCCAAGCTGTTCTCGGCCGTCGGCCTCGGCCCCCGGCTGCTGCGCGAGTTCTTCCCCGGGCTCATCAGCCGCATCGGCGGCTACGAGCTCGAGGACGTCGCGCGCCTCGTGCTCGTCCACACCGAGGACCAAGAGCCCGGCCTGCACGGCCCCAGCGCGCACCTGCTGATGGAGCACCCGCGCGGCGCCCGGGGCGAGCTGCACTCGATGTTCGCCGCGCGCACAAAGCTCGTGCACTCGCTCGTCCGCGACGCGCCCACCCGCGCGCGCCAGGACGAGCTGTGGGGCGAGTACGAGGCCATGGGCCGCGCGGTCGCGCCGATCAACCTCCGCCACCTCCTGCGCCTCCGGCCCGCACGGGTCGCGCGCGCGCTCGCGGAGGTCGAGCCCGTCGAGGCGATCCTCTCGCGCTTCGGCTCGGGCGCGATGTCCTACGGGGCCATCAGCGCCGAGACCCAGCGCGACCTGTTCCGCGCGATGCGGGCCGTCGGCGGGCGCTGCAACTCGGGCGAGGGCGGCGAGAACCCCTACTACTTCATCGACGGCACCACCGCGACGACCAAGCAGATCGCGTCGGGGCGCTTCGGCGTCACCGCCGAGTACCTCGTCACCGGGGACGAGCTCGAGATCAAGATCGCCCAGGGCGCCAAGCCCGGCGAGGGCGGGCAGCTCATGGGCGTCAAGGTCGACGAGGGCATCGCGCGGGCCCGCCACGCGCGGCCCGGCGTCGACCTTATCTCGCCGCCGCCGCTGCACGACCTCTACTCCATCGAGGACCTCAAGGAGCTCATCTACGAGCTCAAGCAGCTGCACCCGCGCGCCGCGGTCTGCGTCAAGCTGGTCGCGGGGCGCAACGTCGGCACCGTCGCCGTCGGCGTGGTCAAGGCCGGCGCCGACATCATCCAGATCTCCGGCGGCGACGGGGGCACCGGCGCGG
Organism: Myxococcales bacterium; assembly: GCA_020633295.1. Taxonomy (GTDB): domain Bacteria; phylum Myxococcota_A; class Polyangia; order Nannocystales; family Nannocystaceae; genus JACKDW01. The sequence continues at coordinate 654,985 of JACKDW010000005.1, forward strand.
CGCCGATCTCCTCCATGCGTCACGCCGGCCTGCCGTGGGAGCTCGGGCTCTCCGAGGTGCATCGCCGCCTGAGCGAGCACGACCTGCGCGCGCGCGTGCGCCTGCGCGTCGACGGCGGGCTCTCGACCGCCGAGGACATCGTCGTCGCGACCGCGCTCGGGGCCGAGGAGTACGGCTTCGGCAAGCTGCTGCTCGTCGCGCAGGGCTGCGTGATGGCGCGCGTGTGCGAGAAGAACCGCTGCCCCACCGGCATCGCCACGCACGACCCGAAGTTCAAGGCGAAGTACAAGGGCGCGCCTGAGCACGTCGTCACGCTGCTGCGGCGCCTCGCCGACGACGTGCGCCTGCGGCTCGCGGCCGTCGGCGCGCGCTCCCTCGGCGAGCTCGTCGGCGACACCAGCCGCCTCGAGCTCGCGCCCGCGCGCCGCGAGCTCGTCAAGCAGCGCCGCCTGCAGCTCGCCGCGCTGCTGCACGCGCGCCCGCTCGCGCGCGCCCCCGCCGAGGCGCGTGAGGCGAGCGCGCCGGCCGAGGTCAGCGAGCTCAACGCGCGCGCGCTCGCGGCCGCCGAGCTCGCGCTCGCGGGCGGGCCTCGCGAGCACGCGTTCACGATTCGCTCGACCGACCGCGCGATCCCGGCGCGCCTGTGTGGTTGGCTCGCGCAGCGCGCGAGCGAGGCCCGCGCCCGCCCCCGCGCCGAGGGCGACGGCGAGCCCGATCACCGCCCGCACCTCCCAGCCGACGGCGCGATCGCGCTGCGCCTGCGCGGCGCGGCCGGTCAGGGCTTCGGCGCCTTCCTCGTCCAGGGCGTCGACCTGCGCCTCGAGGGCGAGGCCAACGACTCCGTGTGCAAGTCCATGGCCGGCGGGCGCGTCGTCATCACGCCCGATCGCGACGCGAGGTTTGAACCTGACCAACAGGTCATCATCGGAAACTGCGCGCTGTACGGCGCCACCGGCGGGGAGCTGCTCGTCCACGGGCGGGCCGGCGATCGCTTCGCCGTGCGCAACTCGGGCGCGCGCGCCGTGGTCGAGGGCGCGGGCCTGCACGCCTGCGAGTACATGACCGGCGGCGCCGTCGTGATCCTCGGCCCGATCGAGTCCAACGCCGGCGCCGGCATGACCGGCGGCGAGCTGTTCCTGCTGCGAGCGCGCGACACGGACGCGCGGATCAACCAGGAGTACATCACGCGCGCGCCGCTGGACGCGGCCGCGAGCGCGCGCCTGCGCGCGCTGCTCACGGCCCACGCCGACGCGACCGGGAGCCGGCGCGCGCGCGCGCTGCTCGACGACTGGGAGCGCGCGCGCGACCGGCTCGGGTGGTACGTGCCGATCGGCGCCGCCGGCTGAGCGCCGGCGAGCTCGGTGGCGGCGCCGCGACGCCGCGGATCAAGCCTGTCCTATGGTTCTGGTTTAGGGTGGTCCGCGAGCCAGGCGCGCGTCTCGTGGCAGCGCCCCTGCGGCGGGTCCTGCTCGTAGAAGGCGTGGGCCTGCGTGGCGAGCTCGTGGGCGCGCGCGCGCTCGCGGCCGAGCTCCCACAGCGCGACGGCGAGCACGGAGCGGACCTCGGCCAGATCGCCCGGCGTCGTCGTCGCCCCCTCGCGCAGCGCCAGCGCGCGCTCGAGCTGCGCCGCGGCCTCCTCCGCCTCGCCGCGCGCGAGCAGCAGGCGCCCGAGCTCGACCAGCGGGAACGCGTTGGTCGAGTGCTCGCGCCCGACGGCGACCTCGAGGCTCTTGAGCGACGCCCGCTGCATCGCCTCGGCCTCGTCGAGCCGCCCGAGCTTGCGCAGCGCGACGCCCAGCGCCGAGCGCGAGACGCCCGAGAAGTAGTGGTCCTCGCCGTAGTGCTCGCGCGCCAGCTCGAGCGCGCGTCGCAGCCGCGCGACCCCGCGCTCGTAGATCGGCCGCGCGCCCTCCTCGTCGCCCGCGCACGCGCGCCCGTCGGCGATCTCCCGGTAGGTGTCGCCGAGGCTGTACAGCGGCACCACCATCTTCTGGAACCACTTGTTGCGCTCGTCGATCGCCAGCGCCTCCTCGAGCCGCGCCGCGGCCTCCTCGTGGCGACCCGCGGCGCTCAGCGAGCTCCCGAGGTTGCCGAGCGCGGCCGCGACGTGCCCGTGATCGGGGCCGAACGCCTCGCGGAAGATCTCGAGCGACTCCTGGTTCGTCGCGATCGCCTCGTCGAAGCGACCGGCGCGGAGCTGCTGCTCGGCGAGCGTCGTCAGCAGCTCGCCGACGAGCCGATGACGCGGACCGTACTGCGCGCGCCGGAGCTCGAGCCCGCGGCGCACGAGCGCGTCGGCCCGCTCGAAGTGATCGGCCCGCAGCTCCGAGATCGCGAGGGTGTGCAGCGAGTCCGCGAGCATCGGGTGGTCCGGGCCGTAGATGCGCTCGAGCAGCGCGAGCGCCTGCTCTCGCAGCGCCCGCGCGCGCTCGTCCGCTCCCGCGTTCCACTCGATCGTCCCGCGCTTGTCGAGCGCGACCGCGTAGTTCGGGCTCTCCGCGCCGAACGCCCGCTCGAACAACCCCAACGCGAGGTCCGCCTCCGCGCGCGCCTCGTCGTGGCGCGTGAGCCTGGACAGCGCGCGCGCGCGCGTCAGGTGCAGCTTGCCCTCGAGGTAGGTGCTCGTCGTCAGCCGGCGGGCCCACGCGAGGCCCTGCTCGCCCCACAGCAGCGCCTCGCTCGACTCGTCGTGATAGTTGAAGTGCATCGCGGCGAGGTACTCACAGGCCCAGGCGGCCTGCTCGTCCTGCCCGGTCGCGATCGCGCGCGCCAGGCCCGTGTGCAGCAGCGTCATCGCGCGCTCGGAGTCGTGCTCGAACAGCCGCGACGCGAGCTCCAGCTCGACCTCGGCCTGCAGCGGCTCGTAGCCGAGCGACGTGACCTCCTCGGCCAGCGCCCGCACCTCGACGAGCGCCTCCTCCGGGCGCCCCGCGAGCCCGAGCGCCCGGCTGCGCGCCAGCCGAGCGCGCAGGGACTCGACCGCCTCGAGCGTCTCGGGATCATCGAGCGCCTGGTTGCTGGCCCGCAGCGCCGCGACCCGCTCGCAGTCGTCGAGCTCGCCGAGCCCCAGCGCCGCGTCGAGACCGCGGACGACCTCGTTGCCGCTCGCCTCGCGCAGGACCTCCGTCAGCGCCGTGAACTCCTCGAGGTGGTAGCCGTAGCAGCGCGCGCGCAGGCTCGCGACGTCCTCCGACTGACCGCCCTCGATCCGCGTCGCGCGGCACGAGTCCGCGACCCCCTCGCGCCACGCCGCGGCGTAGCGCTCCAGCGCTCGCTGCACCCGCGGCCACGAGTCCCGCGCGAACTCGCGGCCGTCGGCCGAGAACGCGCCCGCGATCTCGCGCTGCCGCGCGTCGCTCCACGCCGCGTCGATCTCCGCGCCCGCGCGCGCGCACGCCCGCTCGAGCGCGCGCTGGCGCTGCGCGTAGAACAGCGCGCCCGTCAGCGCCGCGAGCCCGAGCCCGACCGCGACGAGCCGACGGCGTCGACGCGCGACCGGGTCCACCGACAGCGCCGCGATCAGCTCGCGCATCGACGGGTAGCGATCGCGCGGCTCCACGGACAGGCCGCGCGCGAGCACGCGGAAGTAGTACCCGGGCGCGCGCGCCCCCCTCGGCGGCGGCGTGACCTTGCCCTCGAGCACCGCGATCGCCAGCCGCATCGGGCTGTCCGCCGGGAACGGGCGCTGCCCGTAGAGCGCCTCGTACAGCGCGACGCACAGCGAGAACTGATCGCTCGCCGGCCCCGCGCCCGCGCCCATATGTTGCTCTGGGGACATGTACGCGGGCGTGCCCATCAGCGCGCCGGTGCGCGTCAGGTCGTGGGAGTGCACGGAGATCTTCGAGCTCAGCGTCTCGCGCAGCGCGTCGTCCTCGATCGCCGCGAGCTGCGAGCTCGCCGGATCCCCGCTCTCGGCGTCGCGCGCGAGCCCGAAGTCGAGCACGCGCACGCGCCCGTCGACGCCGATCATCACGTTGTCGGGCTTGAAGTCGCGGTGCACGAGCCCCGCGTCGTGGGCCGCCGCGAGCCCGCGCGCCGCGTCGAGGAACACGCCGATGATCGCGCGCCACGACCGCGGCGCCGCCGTCAGCCAGCTCGAGAGCGGCGCGCCGTCGACGAACTCCATCGCGATGAACACGTCGGCGCCGCTCGTGCCGACGTCGTGCACCGTGATCACGTTCGGGTGCGTCAGCCGGGCCAGCGCCTGGGCCTCGCGCAGCAGCCGGCCGCGCGCGTCGTCGCTGCGCTCGCGCCTCCGTCGCGCCAGCTGCGGGTGCAGCAGCTTGATCGCCACGCGGCGCCCGAGCTCCGGATCGAAGGCCGCGTACACGACCCCCATGCCCCCGGCGCCGAGCCGCTCGAGCACGACGTAGCGGCCGATCGTCGCGCCCGGCTCGTGCGCGCCGTCGTCCGCGCGCGCGTCGTCAGCGGTCGTAGTGAACATGTTCGAAGCGCCATCGCTCGTCGCCTCCGCGATCCCGTCGGCCATCGCCGTGCGCTCCAAATTCGCCATCGACCCAGGCACGATAGTACGCCTGGCCGCGGCGCGGTCTTCGTCGACCGCGCGCGCCGTCGCGCGACAAGACGCGCGACAAAACGCGCGACGAGGCGCGCGACGAGGCGCGCGACGAGGCGCGCGACAGGACGCGCGACGAGACGCGCGACGAGACGCGCGCCTGGGGTATCGTCACCGTCGCCCGCGCGAGGAGGCGCTCCATGGACTTTGTCCGCCCGTGGCTAGCGATCGGAAAATACCGTGACACGAGGTCGCGCGACGCGCTGCGCGAGGCGGGCGTCAGCGCGATGCTCCTGCTCGCGCGCGACCTCCAGCAGGAGGGGATCCGCTCGCGCTACCTCGCGGTCGAGGACGGCGAGGCGCTCCCGCTCCCGCTCCTGGCCCAGGGCGTCTACTTCGTCAGCCGCGCGCGCCGGGATCGCGACACCGTGCTCGTCGCCTGCGGCGCCGGCATCAGCCGCTCGGCGACCTTCACGATCGCCTCGCTGTGCATGATCGAGGGGCTCGCGCTCAAGACCGCCTACATCCAGGTCAAGGCCACGCGCCCGATCATCAAGCCGCACCCGAAGCTCTGGGACTCGCTGTGCGAATTTTTGGGCGAGCGCGTCGGCTTCCGCGAGACCTACGCGTGGGACGAGGAGGCTACTCGATGAACGCCTCGCACGAGCACTTGATGTCGACCTCGACCTCGCCCTCCTGGATCGAGTCGCAGGCCTGACCGACGAGCTCGATCTCGCTCGGGCTGTTGAGCTGCCAGCCGTCGGGGTCGTTGTAGGGCACCTCCTGCATGTTGATCTCGACGGCGCACTCCTCCTCCTTGCCCTCCTGGACCTCGCCGTTGAGCTCGAGCTTGCAGTCGCGCACGCCGTTGATGATCGTGTTGAACGCGTCGAGCAGCGCCTGCGGCTCGTTGGCCTTCCAGAACGGCGCGTCGGGGTCGCCGGGCTGCACGCCGAGGCCGGCGTTCGCCATGTCCTGCAGGTGCTGGTCGCTGATGTCGCTGCCGACGCTGATGATGTAGACCGGCACGCCGGCGTCGAAGGAGTTGGTCGCGGCCGTGACCGCGACGCCCTGCCCGTTCTGCGGGTTCGGCTCGGCGCAGGTGTCGGGCTCGCCGTCGGTCGCGACGACGATGACCTTGGGGCCGTCGTCGGGCAGCCCGAGCAGCGTCGGGACCACCGCGTCGATCGACTCGCCCGTCGGCGTGTCGCCCTGCGGCCCGTTCATGTCGTACAGCGACTGCATCGCCGCGCCGTTGTCGATCGCCGGCGCGACCTCCGAGATGATCGGGCACTCGCCGCCGTTGAAGCCGCCGTCGCTGGTGTACAGCGACAGCCCGAACCGGATCTGCGACTGATACTGCGCGACCACGCCGTCCTGGCCGTCGAACAGCGCGTTGTAGACGGCGTCCCAGCGCGTCTGCCCGGCGAAGTTCGAGGTCATCGAGCCGGACTGGTCGACCAGGATCTGGATGTACGGGATGGACGGCTCAAACGTCACGTCCGCGTCCGCGCAGATGTTCCCGGTCGTCTCGTCCTCGGTCTCGCCCGCAGTCGCGCTCGTCGAGTCCGTCGCGCCCATCGAGTCCGTCGCGCCCGTCGAGTCCGTCGCGCCCGTCGAGTCCGTCGCGCTCGTCGACTCGGTCGCCGCGCTGCCGGCGCTCGTCTGCCCGTCGGTCTCGCCGCCGCTCGGGCCCGTCGTGTTCGCGGTCGCGCTCTCGCCCGCGGTCCCGTCGGTCGCCTCGCCGCGCGTCGTGCTCTCGGTCGCGGAGCCGGTCCCCGCGCTCGCGTCGGAGCCGCCGGAGGAGTCGCCGCAGGCGGTGAGCGCGGTCGCGACGAGCGCGAGCGAGCAGAGCGCGGCGCGGGGTGAGCGGCGGCGCGGGTGGAGGAACGCGAGCGCGCGCGAGGTCGGAGCGAGGTCGAGGTCGATCATCTCGCACCGTCTGACACCGGTCGCCCGGCGGCTCTCCGGCGCGGATCTTTAAAACATGTCCGTTAAGACATGTAAATTATTCGCCGCGCGCGCCCAGCCCCGCCGCGCGCAGGTCGATGAACGCGAAGCCGTCCTGCCGCACGACCTCGCCGCGCGCGACCGCGACCGGCCGCGCGAACGCGGGGCCGTCGTACGCGAAGGTGTGAAACTCCCCGCGCTCGGCGCAGGGATCGATCGCGTCGGGCGCCCGCGCGATCGCGTCGAGCAGCGCGTGGTCGTACTCGCGCCCCAGCCACTCGTCCGGGCACCGCCGCGGATCGACGCAGGTGAGGATCGCGCGCGCGCCGGCGTCGACCATCTCGCGCGCGAGCGCCTCGGTGGGCCGCCCCCACAGCGGGAACATCGGGCGCACGCCGGTGCCCTCGAGCGCGGCCTCGCGGTAGGCCCGGATGTCCTCGAGATACAGGTCGCCGAACGCGATCCGCTCGACGCCCCGCGCCCGCGCCTCGGCGACGACGCCCCCCATGATCCGCGCGTAGTCGTCGTTGCTGCACGGGTGCGGCAGCGCGACGATCCACGGCTCGAGGCCGACGGCGGCGGCCTGCTCGCGCAGCAGCGAGCAGCGCACGCCGTGCATGGCGACGCGATCGGCCGCGCCGTTGCTGGTCGTCAACAACCCGACGACCTCGACGTCCTGGTACGCGGGGTCGCTGCGCAGCACGTGCAGCGCCCACGCGCTGTCCTTGCCGCTGCTCCAGGACAGCAGCGCGCGCACGGGGCGAGAGGAGGAGGCGGGCACGGCGTGACGGTAACGCGAACGCCCGCGCCCCTCGAGCGCGCGCGCGTGAGATCCTGCAAGCGACGCGACCGCGGACCGTCGCGCAGACCGTCACGCGGACCGTCGCGCGGAGCGTCGCGCGGACCCGTCGCGCGGACCGTCGCGCAGAGCATCGCGCAGAGCATCGCGCGGACCCGCCGCGCAGCCTCGCCGCGCGCGACGTGCAGCGCGGCGGCCCCTGGGATAGAACGGCCTGACGTGCCGAGGCGAACACCCGGAGACGACGCGCCGCGGGCAGCGCTCCCCCGGCGCCTCGAGGCTCGAGGCGCCCCGCCTCGCCGCGCGCGTCGTCGCGGCCGTCGCGGCGGGTCGCCGTGGCTCCTGATCGCCGTCGTGGCCGCGACCGTCGGCCTCGCGCTGTACGCCGCCGCGTCGCTGTGGGTGTTCGCCGAGTCCACCGAGGATCGCCTCGACCGCGCGCGCGCGTGGCTGCTGCACGGCACGGCGCGCGAGCTGGCGCTGGCCGATCGCGAGCTCTCGCGCACGCTGGCCGCCGACGCGCTCATGAGCCCCGACCAGCGCGCGTGCCTCATGGGCTCGCAGGCGCTGATCCGCGGGCAGCTGTGGGTCGAGTTCGGCGTCATGCCGGCGGACACGACCGCCGCGCCCTCGACCGTCGACGCGCCGCCGCGCTGTCGCGACGCGGTCGTGGCCGAGGGCCTCGTCGCGCTCGCGCGGGGCGAGCTCGCGGCGGTCGAGTCGGCGAGCGCCCGCGCCGGCGCGCTGCCGGAGCCCTCGCCCGACGAGGTGACGCGCCGCGACTCGCTCGCGCCCCACCACCGCGCGTGGTTCGAAGCGCTGCGCGTGCTCGCCAGCGGCGACGCGACCCCCGAGGCGATCGACGCCTCGCGGCGCGCGCTCGAGCAGGCGATCACAGCCGAGCCCGAGGCGATCGCCTACCAGCGCGCGCTCGCGCGGCTCGAGCACCGCGCCGGCGAGGGGACCCGCGCGCTGCGAACGCTGCGAGCGGCGCGCGCCAAGGCCCCCGATCACATGGGGCTCGCGGCCGACGAGGCGCTGCTGAACGCGGCGATGCTCCGCGAGTTCAGCGGCGTCGCCGACCTCGCCGATCAGCTGCTCGAGCTCGACGACGGCACGCTGTTCCCCCACGACCGCGCGCGCGCCCAGGTCGCGCGGGCCACGGTGCACGTGTACATGGGCGAGCCGGGTCGCGGGCTCGCGGCCTTCGACGAGGCCTGGGACGAGCTCTCGCCCTGGGACTGGAGCGCGCGCTGGCTCGCGCTCGACACCGCGCTCACGGCCGGCGACAGCGCGCGCGCGCGCGAGTGGTGGACGCGGCTCGAGGACGAGGGGCGCCCGCTGCCCGCGCCCCAGCGCGAGCTCTACGACGCCTGGGCGCTGCTCGCAGAAGGTGACCTTATGGGCAGCCTCTCGCGGCTCGCCGAGCTCCCGCAGCAGCCGCCGCGCGTCGCCTACCTGCAGGCGCTCGCGCTCGTCGAGCAGCGCCGCTACGAGGAGGCGCAGCCCTGGCTCGCGCGCGCGCGCGAGCTCCTGCCGGGGCGCGCCGAGCTCGAGGTCGCGAGCGCGCGCGCGTCGATCGCCGCCGGCGAGCTCGACCAGGCGCTGCGCAAGCTCGAGGGGCTCGCCGAGGAGGAGCCCTTCGCGCCGCGGGCGTGGACCGGCCTCGGCGAGGCGTACCTGGCCAAGGCGACGCGCTCCAGCGCGACCGGCGAGCTGCGACGCGACCCCGCGCGCGACGACCCCGAGCTGCTCCGCAAGGCCCACACCGCGCTGCTGCGCGCGGTCGAGCAGGAGCCGATCCCGGCCGAGGCGATGGTCCGGCTCTCCGAGCTGTGGCAGCGCCAGCGCCTCAGCGACCCTGACGGCGATCGCAAGGCGCTCGACTGGCTCGAGCGCGCGGCCAAGACCAACCCGAAGGTCCCGCGCTACAGCGAGACGCTCGCGCTCTACCTCGTCGGCCTCGGCCAGGGGCGCCGCGCCGAGCCGATGCTGCGCGAGCTCATCACCAACATCGGCTCGACGCACCGCGCCGCGCTCGCGCTCGCCGAGCTGAGCATCGCCCGCGCCCGCGAGCAGGGCCCGGGCGCGACGCTGCCGAGCGAGCTCGACACCTGGCTCGAGCAGGCCCGCGAGCGCGGCGCGGCGCCCGAGGACCTCGCCCGCGCCCGCGCGCACGCGGCCCTCGTGACCGGACGCAGGCGCGCGCTGCTCACGGCCGCCGAGCCGCTGAAGGCGACCGTCGAGTCCAGCCCCGACGACATCGACGCGCGCGTCCTCTACGCCCGCCTGCTGATGAAGCTGCGCGACAACGACGAGGCCGAGAAGATCATCCGCCGCGGCATCCACCGCGGCCCCGAGGGTCGCACCGGCCGCCTGTACTACGTCTGGGCGACCCTCGAGGTCAGCGCGGGCAGCCCGAAGATGGCGTCGATCCACGCGCGCATCGCCTACAACCGCATGCGCGACGAGCAGCGCCCGACCGGCGAGCTGATCGACGCCGTCGACCTCTGCTCGAGCCTCTACATCCGCAAGGAGATGGGCGACCACGCGCTCGCGGTCACGCGCGAGCTGAGCCGCCGCGTGCCCTCGCACCCCGACGCCTGGCGCCTGCGCGCCCGCGCCGAGCTGGCGCTCAACGACGCGCGCGCGGCCCGGCGCTCGATCGAGAAGTCCCTCGAGCTCGACCCCGACAACCCGGCCGCGCACGCGCTGCACGCCCAGATCCTGCTGCGCTACGGCAAGCGCAAGCCCGCCCGCGCCGCCTATCGCCGCGCGCTCGAGCTCGACCCGGGCGAGACGCTGCGCGCCAAGGTCGAGCGCGGGCTCTCGCGTATGTAGACGAAGCAGGAGGCTCCGGCGCCCTCGACGTCGTACAGCGGGAGCTCGGCGCCACACCTCCGCCGCGCGCACAGCACGTCCGACGGGCGCGCGCCGGGCAACGCCTCACCCCGACGGCGCGTTGCTCCAGCCGCGCTTCTCGACCCGGCGGACGTCGGCGAGCTCGCCGAGCGACTCGAGGTACGGGAGCAGCTCGCCGAGGTGGCGATCGTCGAGCGCGCCGAAGAACGCCCGCGCGCGCACGAGGTTGCCGTAGCTGCGCTCGAGCTTGCGCGGCGTGTCGTCGACGACGATGATCCGCGACCGCGCGTAGCCGCGCCGGCGCAGCTTCTTGATGTCCTTGATCCAGTAGCCCTCGCGCGTCTCCATGTCCGTGCGCCACGTGCAGCGCTCGCGGCCCCACAAGAACGAGAGCCGCTCGAGCTCGACGAGCCGGTGCAGCACCGGCCGCGCGTAGTCCCGCGTCGACGCCGTCCACACGCCGACCTCGAACCACTCGAGGCAGCGCGCGAGGAAGGCGGACGCGCCCGGGCGCGGGCGCACGAGGTACGGCCCGACGATGAAGTCGTCGTCGGACGGCTCCGGGAGCTCGGCGAATTCGTCCGTCGCGTAGACGAGCGTCTCGTCGAGATCGAGCACCAGCAGCTTGTCGAAGCGCGGCATCGCGACCCGGACGTCAGCGCGGCGCTAGGCCGGCCCCGCGCCGGCCCCCGGGCCCGGCGGCGCGTAGGGCTCGTCGCTCTCGATCACGTCGAGTTCGGACGCGATCGTCGCGGTGACCTCATCCGGGCTCGGGTCCGCGGCCGAGACCTCGAGCGCGCGCGGAGATCCTGTCCCAGAGACCAGGAACGGGCGCGTCGGCGGCCACGCGCCGTGGGCCTTGCGGTAGCCGATCGTGAACAGCACGATGGTCGCCGCGATCGTCGCGAACACGAGCGAGTGCAGCGCCTCGGTCCCGGGCACCCCCGCGAGCGCGGGCATGGTCGCCAGCGCGCCCGCAGCCATCCCGCGCGGCATCGCGACCTGCGCCGTGCCGCGCTCGTCGAGGCTGTAGGTCGGCTCGCGCAGCGTCAGGTTCACGGCCGGGATGCGCACGAGCATGAGGATGAGCCCGAGCGCGACGCCCATGATCAGCAGCGACCACGGCGGCGAGAGCATCAGCCCCAGGTACGTGAAGAACAGCGACTTGATGATGAAGCTGATCTGCGAGTGGACCGAGCGCACCGAGTCGGCGAGCGAGGTCTCGGGCCCCTCCGGGCGCGCGCGGATCAGCCAGTGCATCAGCAGGCGCGCGTTGCCGACGATCACCGCGAACGCGAGCACCGCCATCGCCGGGCTGCCGCCGGCCTCGCCGGTGAACACGTAGAGGAACATCAGCGCCGCGAGCGTCAGCGGGTACACGCGCGGGCTGTCGGCGAGCAGGCGGATCACCGGCACCCACGCCCAGCCGCCGAGGATCCCGAGCGCGAGCGCGATCCCGAAGCTCTGGGCCACGAGCCCGAGCGTGGTCGCCGCGCCATGTGCCTGATCGGACAGGACGCCGATCAGCGGCAGCGCGATCACGACGCAGAGCGCGTCGGTCAGCGACGCCTCGAGCTGGACGATCCGCTGGATCCGCGGGCTCACGCGCGCGAGCGCCAGCGCCGGCGTCAGGATCAGCGAGCTGGTCCCGCCGACGATCGCGCCCAGCATCATCCCGTGCGAGAACGTCCACGAGCTCGGCAGCACCGCGATCGCCATCAGCCCCATGCTGAAGACCGCGACCGTGATCATCGCGAACAGGAAGCCGAGCAGCGACATCAGCGTGGCCCGCGGCGCCGCGCCGGTGAGGTCGGCGAGCGACAGCCGGCTGCCGCCTTCGAACAGCACGATCACGAGCGTGAGCGCCGTGAAGTACGGCGTGATCGTGTCGAGCACCGAGTCGGGCACCACGCCCATCAGGCGCAGCGCGAGCCCGGCCGCGATCAGCCAGATCACGTCGGGGACGCGCGTGCGCGCGAACAGCAGCTCACCGAGCGCGCCCACGAGCAGCAGGCTCGCGATCACGACCAGGAACACCGAGACGGGGTCGCTCACGCCTCACCCCCGGGCCTGCGCGCGCGCACGTCGAGCGCCGCGCGCCCGCGACCGCGGCGGCGGCGGCGACGTGCGTCGTGGACCAAGGGGGAGGACACGGGGCTCGGGCTTGCGTCGTCGCTCATACCTGCGTGCTTCGAACCGTAATACACGGGCACCAAGCCGTGCCAGCGAGGGCCGCGACGGCGCGCCCCGTGACCGTCTGGGCCCGTCGCGCGCGCGCGCCGAGGCCCCGCGGGATGCTCAAAAGGGCGCAAGCCGCCGGCGACGCGAGCCCTCGCGCGGCGCGGCGGGCCGCGGGCGCGCCCCGGCTCGCGGAGGTGGACGATGCAACGATCCGCGCGCGCTCATGACCACAAGTACAGGCGAACCCGCGCGGGCGAAGTCGTCCCGCACGCGGCGGCGCGCTCGAATTCGCCGCGCGGCGTCGGTCGCCGCGCACGCGATTTCCCCTGAATCCTCGCCGCGGGCTTCGTGTATCCTGAATTTCGGAGCCCGCGCTCCGCGTCTACCTCACCTCCGCTGCCGCCTGACCATGCCGGCCGCAGCGCTCACGTCAGGCGTGAGACCTCAGGATCGCCACGATGCTCACGGTCGCGGTTGGCCAAAGCAACGACATCGACGCCACGGCGGCCGCCGAGATGGTCGCGCGTCAGTGCGAGGCGTCGCTGCGGGGGCAGACCGCGCGCGCGGGGCTGGTGTTCGCCAGCGTCGAGCTCGACCACCGACGCGCGCTCGAGACGCTCGCGCGCGCGTTCCCCCAGGCGCGCTGGATCGGCTGCACGACCGACGGCGAGGCGACCAGCGCGGGCGCGCAGCCCGGCGCCGAAGAGGGTGACGCGCCCGGCGGCTTTCACGACAGCTCGCTCGCCGTGATGCTGCTCGCCAGCGACGCGCTCGAGTTCTCCACCGCGGTCGCGCGCGAGCTGTCGGCTGCGGGCGGCGAGGCGGACGCCCGGGCGCGCGTACGCGACGCCGTCCGCGAGGCCGCGGCCGCGCTCACGCGCCCGCCGTGCCTCTGCCTCACGACGCCGGAGGGGCTGACCACGAGCGGCGTCGCGATCGTCGAGGGGCTCGCGCGAGGCCTCGACGACGCGCCGCCCCCGATCGTCGGCGGGCTCGCGGGCGACGGGCTCACCTGGACCGGCACCTCGCAATTCCACGGGACCGAGGTCCTGCACGACGCCGCCCCGCTGCTGCTCATCGGCGGCCCGCTCGTCGTCGCGACCGGCGTCGCCAGCGGCTGGTCGCCCATCGGCCGCGAGGGCCTCGTCACGCGCGCGCGCGGCAACGTCGTGCTCGAGATCGACGGCCGCCCGCCGCTCGCGTTCTACCGCCACTACATCGGCGAGGACGGCGTGCCGACCGGCGAGTACGCGCTCGCGGTCTACGAGCGCGACGAGGTCGACTTCTACCTCCGCGCCCCGCTGAGCAGCGACGAGCGCACCGGCGAGATCCGCTTCTTCGGCGACGTCCCCGAGGGCGCGCGCGTGCAGCTCACCCACGCCGACCGGGACGCCATCCTCGTGGGCTGCCGCGCGTCGATCGACGCCGCGCTCGCGTCGCTCGAGCCGGGCGCGTCGCCCCGGGCCGCGCTGTTCTTCTCCTGCGCCGGCCGGCATCGCCTGCTCGGCTCCCGCACGCCCGAGGAGTACGCGCTGCTGCGCGCGCGGCTCCCCGACAGCGCGCCGATCGCCGGCTTCTACGCGTACGGAGAGATCGGGCCCATCAGCCAGGGCCAAAGCGCCAGGTTCCACAACGAGACCTTCGTCACCGTGCTGCTCGGCAGCCGCGAGCCCGGGTGAGTCGCAGGGATGTCGAGCGCGCCCCCAGGCAACCGAGTCGCCGAGCTTGAGAAGCAGCTCGCGGCGGCGCGCGCCCAGCTCGAGCGAGACGCGCGCGCGCGCGTCTACCTCGAGCAGCTCAAGGACCAGAGCGACCGCATGCTGCGGGGCGTCATCGAGGAGCTGCGCGAGGCGCAGCGCGCGCTGCAGGCGAGCGCCGCCGAGCTCGAGGGCCGCGTCGCCGAGCGCAACGCGGCGCTCGCTCGCGAGCTCGAGGAGCGCGCCGAGGCCGAGGAGCGCCTGCGCCGGCGCAACGACGAGCTCAGCGCCATGCGCGACAGCGCCGAGGCGGCCAACCGGGCCAAGACCGCCTTCCTCGCCAAGATGAGCCACGAGCTGCGGACGCCGCTCAACGCGATCATCGGCTACAGCGAGCTGCTCTGCGAGGAGGTCAAGGACGGCGACGTCGAGCCCCTGACGCGCGACCGCATGCTCCCCGACCTCGACAAGATCAACAGCGCCGCCCAGCAGCTGATGTCGGTCATCAACGACGTCCTCGACATCGCCAAGATCGAGTCCGGCCGCGCCGAGGTGCACATCGAGGCCTTCGACCTCCGCGACCTCGCGCGCGCGCTCACGGCGACCATCGAGCCGCTCGCGCTGCGCAACGGCAACAAGCTCGAGGTCACGCTCGAGCGCGGCGTCGGCCGGATCCGCAGCGACCGCGCCAAGCTGCGACAGACGCTCCTCAACCTGCTCAGCAACGCCTGCAAGTTCACCAAGCACGGCCGCGTCGAGCTGATCATGCGCAAGCGCCCGATCGGCGACGCCGACTGGCTGCACTGCGACGTCACCGACAACGGCATCGGCATCGCCCACGACAAGCTCGGCGGCCTGTTCGAAGCCTTCAAGCAGGCGGACCCGAGCACCTCGAGCGTCTACGGCGGCAGCGGCCTCGGCCTCGCGATCAGCCGCGAGTTCTGCCGCATGCTCGGCGGCGAGCTGTCCGCGACCAGCGAGCTCGGCGTCGGCTCGACCTTCTCGATCCGCGTCCCCGTCGTCACGCTCGACGACGCCGACGCGCCCACGCAGAAGCCCGGGCACGCGACTCACACCGTGCTCGTCATCGACGACGACACGACCACGCACGAGCTGCTGCGCCGGGTCCTGCGACGCGCCGAGTTCGACGTGCACATCGCCAGCAACGGCGCCGAGGGCCTGCGCATGGCCGAGGAGCTGCAGCCCGACGTCATCACGCTCGACGTCAAGATGAGCGACATGGACGGCTGGTCCGTGCTCGCCGCGCTCAAGGCCGACAGCGAGCTCGCCGCGATCCCCGTCATCATGGTCTCGATGTTCAGCGACCCGTCGCTCGCGCACACGCTCGGCGCCGACGGCTACATGACCAAGCCGATCGATCGCCCCGCGCTGATCGACCTGCTCCTCCGCTACTGCGAGGGCGCCACGCCGCGCGGCTGACGAGCGCGGACGGGCTGGCTACGACCCGCCGGCGTCGAGGTGCTGACGCGCGAAGTAGAGCCCCGCGTAGACCTTCACGTCGATGTGGACGCCCGCGCCCGCGCGCGCCCGCAGCCACCCGTCGACCTCCGACAGCGCGATCTCGTGGACCGTGATGTCCTCGTGCTCGACGCCGCCGCCCGGCCCCACGCGCCGCAGCCCCGTCGCCAGAAACAGCGCGAGGCACTCGCTCGACAGCCCCGGCGAGCTCGGCCCGCGCGCGAGGAAGGTGACCTCCCGCGCCTCGTAGCCGGTCTCCTCGACCAGCTCGCGCCCGGCCGCCAGCGCCATGTCCTCGTCCTCCTGCCCCGGGATGTCGCCGACCAGCCCCGCCGGCAGCTCGATCACCGGCCCGCCCAGCGGCGGCCGCGTCTGCTCGATCAGGATGATCGCGCCCTCGTCGGTGATCGGGACCAACGCCGCCGCCCCGCTCGCGTTGATCCGCTCGGCCCACTCCCATCGCCCGTGGCGCACGAGCTGAATGAAGCGCCCCGCGCCCAAGACGACCGTGTCGCCGTGTCCGTCCGAGTTCTGCATAGAGCGTCGATCTTGCAGCCTCGCGCCGTGCATTACCAGCCCCGAGCCGCGCCGCGCCGCGCCCCCGAACCGGGCTACGAGCGCCCGCACGCGCGATTCGCTTTGCCACGCGATCGCGCGGACGTTACCGTGACGTCCGCGCCCATGCCCTCCGCGAGCCCCTCACCGACCGCGACGGACGCCGCGACGCCCACGAGCGCGGTGACGACCGCCGCGCCGACCTCCAGCCGTCTGCTCGGGATCGACGCGCTCCGCGGGCTCGCCGTGTTCCTCATGATGGAGCAGCACATGAGCATGTGGCTCTATCACCCGCCGCCGCGCAAGACGATCCTCTCCGATCCGGTGCTCGCCGCGTTTCAAGCCGGCGGCGGCGTCGCGGCGCCGCTCTTCATCACGCTCGCGGGCCTCGGCACCTCGCTGCTGATCGACAAGCAGCTGACGCGGCGCACGGGCGGCGCGATCGACCTCCTGCTCGCGCGCCGCGGCGTCGCGCTCATGCTCTTCGGCCTCCTGCTCAACCTCCTCACGCCGAGCTGGTTCTCTCCTGGCTCATGGTTCGTGCTCCACCTCATGGGCTTCGCCATGGCGCTCGCGCCGATCTGGCGCCGGCTGCCCAACGCCGCGCTCCTCGGCCTCGCGCTCGCCGTGCTCGCGGGCACCGTCGCGCTCCAGAGCTGGCTCGACACCCCCTTCGCGCTGTTCAACGCGCGCATGCGCGACACCAGCCTGCCCGGCGGCCCGCTGCGCCTCGCCTTCGTCGAGGGTCAATTCCCGATCTTCCCCTGGCTCTCGATGTTCCTCAGCGGCATGGTCGTCGGTCGCTGGATCGCTGCGGGTCAGCGCGCGCGCGTCCGCGCGCTCGCGGCCGTCACCCTGACCCTCGGGGCCAGCCTCGCGCTCGCGTACTACCTCGTGTCCAAGGGCGCGCTCCCCCACTGGCTCCTGCAGGACCCGTGGGTCCGGCTGATCCGCGTCCGCGGCAGCTTCTACCCGGCGGGGCCCGCGATCATCCTGCTGCTGCACACCGTCGTCCTCATTTTGCTCGGCCTCGTGCTGCGCCTCGACGGCCGCTGGCCGCGGACCAGCGGCGCCTGGATGGTCGCGCTCGGGCGCACCTCCCTGACGCTGCTGATCCTCCACGTCATCGTGTTCCGCGAGCTCTCGCGCCTCCCGATCCTCGACCTCTGGCAGAACGTCCACAGCACCACCACGACGCTCGCCATCGTGTTCGGCTGGACCCTGGCGACGGCCTGGCTCGCGCGCCTGTGGGAGCGCGCGGGCTACCGCTTCGGCGCCGAGTGGTTGCTGCGCAAGGCCGGCGGCTAAGCTGCCGTGGCGACCGCTGGCGTCAGGCAACGACCCATTTGCCCGCGCGTGGAAGACCTTCCGACAGCGCGCGCACCTCGACGGCCTGCGATACGCGGGCTGCGGGCCGCTGCTTAACGCCGGGCCCTTCCGCCCTCCGGGCGGCGAGCGTCTGGGCGGATGAAGCGGACGAGCGCCGTGACGCTCGCCGTCCTCAGGCGGCCCCTCCCCGGCTCGCGCGCGGCCCTTGAGCTTCGACGCTTCGTTCCGAGATTACGCCTTCGAGGAGGGACCCCTGGGATTCACCAGCGGCCCGCTGCCCGCGTATCGCAGGCCTTCGAACCTACGCGCGCTGAGGCCTTCGAGGAGGGATCCGGCGATACGCAGCGGCCCGTTGCCCGCGTATCGCAGACCCTCGAACCTACGCGCGCGTAGTGGCTACCGACGACGACGACCGCGCAGCCCGATCAGCATGATCACGCCGCACGCCAGCAGCCCCTGGGCGCCGCGCGAGATCGGCCGCACCGCGCAGGCGCCTCGCCCGTCGTCGTAGTCGAAGCGCTCGTTCGACTCCTCGAGCTTCTCCGAGATCACCGCCCGGAAGTCCTGCTCCACCTGCGGCGCCCCCGACATCGGCACGCTCTGCACCGCGTCGACCCAGGGCATCTCGTCGGGCAGCTCGGGCCACGTGCCGTCCTCGTTCAGCAGGATCTCGTCGCCGTTCGGCAGCACCACCCGCGTCGACCCGCGGCACGGCAGGAACGCCGTCGCCTGGTTCGTGTTCGACACCTCCGGCAGGTCGCCGTTGAGGTGGAAGATCGGGTCCTCGATCATCTCGTGCGGCGAGATGTGCGTGAACATCCGCGTCAGGTACGGCCAACGCTTCAGCAGATCCTCGGCGTTCTTGCCCGGCGCCGCGATGCGCTGCTGGATCTCGTCGGAGAACGCCGCGCCGTCCCACGCCTCGAGGTCCACGAGCGCCTCGAAGTCCGACATGTCGCTGTAGTAGTCGCCCTCGGCGACGCCCGCCGGCGTCGGCACGTACTGCCGCAGGATCGGCGCGATCATCGGGTGATAGAAGTCGCACTGCCCGAAGTCGCACAGCACCAGCCCGGCGCCCTCGAGCGCGTCGATCACGTTGTACGAGGGCGTCAGGATCGGGTTCTCGACCCCCGCGAAGTCGAGCTGACTCCAGCGGTCGTCGTACAGCCCGCTCGACGACACCAGCGCGCTCGGCCCCGCGTACTCCGTCACGAACGCGAGCCCCTCCGTGGTGCCCTCGCCGTCCGCGGCCATCGTGACGACCTCGTCGTAGTTGTCGGCGCTGTTGACCCAGTCGATGCGCGCCGGGTTGACGAGCACGTGCTTGTAGTTCGTCGGCGCCGCGCGGCGGCCCGCCAGGAAGAACACGCGGATCGGCATGTCGTCGACCGCCGCGATCCGCGTCAGCCGCAGCGGCACGCACGGCTCGTCGCCGCTGTACTTCATCACCAGCGGCTGGATCTCGTCGACCTCGGCGCCGTTGAACAGCTTCACCGCCGCGAAGTAGTGGCCCTCGTCGAGGTACTCCTGCACGATCGGCGGCGCGTCGTCGTCCTGGGCGTAGTCGTTGGCGATCAGCCAGTCGTACAGCTCGTTCGCGTCGCCGCTCTGCAGCACCTCGACGAAGTACGGGCCCACGATGTCGCGCGCGAGCACCTGCACGCCGCCGTCATCGTCGTCGTCGTCGCCGTAGTACCCGCCGTCCGTGCCGCCGCCCGAGTCGGTCCCGCCCGCGAACGAGTCCTCCGCCGCCGAGCAGCCGAAGCCGCCGCGATCCATCTCGGCGCAGTCGCTCTGGAAGGTCAGCGAGTAGCTCGGCACCGTGGCCGCGAGCATGTTCGTGAACAGCTGCTCCGAGCCCACCGAGAACTCCGGCACCGCGGTGACCGGGATGATCCACGAGAACTTCTCGGCGTCGCCGACATACTGGATCTGGATGTGCGCCTCGACCGTGTTCTCGGTCGAGTCGAGCGCGAACAGGATGTTCTCGCCGGTCTGATCGACCGGCATCGGCATCGGCGTGTTGTCGCAGAACATGCCGCCGCACGCCTCGGCCGCGCGCGGCGCCAGCGTCAGCGTCAGCGCGGCGCTCGTCGTCAGCGCGAGCGCGCGCAGCAAGAATTTGTAGGTGTCAGGAAGAACAGGTGAGTCCAGCATATACGGCAAGCAAACGACAACTTCACGCCGAGCGCCAGCGCGAAGCTCACGCGACCCCGCGATCCGGCCGCGCGCCGCCCGTACGCCGTTCAGCCGGGCCCTCGGCGCGCGTCATACCGCGCGAGCTCGCCGCGGCGAGCTCACGCGACCCGTGCGGCGCCGGGCCGGCCGCGACGTGACGGCGCGGCGCTTATGGGTTCGAGGGCAGCACCGTCGCGGTGCTGTCGCCCATGTTCGCCGTGACGATGTCGTACACGCCGTCCTCGTTGAAGTCGCCGAGCGCGAGCGCCACGGGCGTGTTGCCGACCGGGAACGGCTGCGGCTCCGCGAAGCTCCCCGCGCCGTCGCCGATCATCACGCTCACCGTGCCCGCGCCGCCGTTGGCGACGATCGCGTCGAGCGCGTCGTCGCCGTCGATGTCGACGACGATCAGGTCGCGCGGGTCGATGCCGCAGTTAAACGGCAGCCCCACGCCGAAGCCGCCCAGGCCGTTGCCCTTGAACAGGTAGATCGCGCCGGCCGCCGGCGACGCGGCGATCAGGTCGACGTCGCCGTCGCCGTTGATGTCGCCCGTCGCCACCGCCGACGGGTTGTTCCCGACCGCGACGTTCGTCGGCATGCTGAACAGCCCCGCGCCGTTGCCCAGCAGCACGCTCAGGCTCCCGCTGCCGGCGTTCGCGGTGACGAAGTCGATGTTGTTGTCGCCGTCGAAGTCGTCGATCGCGATGTCGACCGGCGTGGTCCCGACCGCCACCGGCGACGGCGCCTGGAAGCCGAGGCCCGTGCCCGCCATGAAGCCGACGTTGTTGTCGACCGCGTGGGCCACGAGCAGGTCGCTGATCGTGTCCTCGTTGATGTCCGCGACGACGATCGCCTTCGGGCCCATGCCGACCATCGTGACCATCTGCGGCGCGAACATCCCGCCGCCCGTGGCGACGAACATCGACAGGCTCGTGCTGCCCTCGTTGGCGGTGATCAGGTCGGGCACGTCGTCGTTGTTGACGTCGGTCGCGACGATCGCCGCCGGGCCCGCGCCCGCCATCGCGGTCGTCAGCCCGCCGAAGGTCACGCCGCCCAGCGACTGCCGCATCGTCACGTTGTTCGCGGTCGCGTTCGCGGTGATCACGTCGTCCCGGTTGTCCCCGCCGATGTCGATGACGAGCACGTCCGCCGGGCCGCCGCCCATGCTCAGCGGCACCGCGTCGCCGAAGCACAGCTCCGTCGCCACCGGCTCGCCGTCGCCGCACAGCGGGAAGCCGCCGCCGTTGGTCGTCGTCCCGTCGCTCGTCGAGCCGTCGGTCGGATCTCCGGTCGTGGTCCCCGACGCGGGGACGCACACGTCCTCCACGCACTCGAGCCCCTCGTCGCAGGCGCCGAGATCGCAGGGGCAGTCGAGCGAGCCCTCGGGGCAGCCGGCCGTCGTCGGCGCGCCGGTCGTGTCCTCCTCGGTCGTGCTCTGCTCGCCCGTCGTGTCGGTGTCGGACGACGTCATCGCGGTCATCGCGGTCGTCCCGGTCCCCGTGATCGTGAAGCCAGACTCCGTCTCGGTCTCACGCTCGCCGGTTGAGCAGGCGACGCAGAGCAAGGTGCAGCAAGCGAGAATCCAAGGACAAGCGCGCATAACGGCAACGTATGATCAGGGTCGATCAGCCGTCAACCACAATGCAGTGCGCCGCTGCACCCGTCACATCTACGCAACTTTGAAACAGGTTCTGAAATACATGTCCTACAGCTCACAAACGCACCCGCGCGAACGCGTGCCGCGAACCGCCCCCGTTTCGCCCCAGTCGCCGCCACGAGCCGCGCGCGCGCGCGTGATGCATCACGTCTCGCCGCGCCCGCCAGGCGCGACGCGCTGACGCGCACCCCGGCGCACACGCGGCGCACACGCGCGCCGCGCTTCGCCGCGAAGCGGAGCGCTCCAGCGCCGCGCCGCCGAGAGCAAACCACGACGCGGCCGCGCGCCGTCACATCACGCCCCGACCCCGCCCACCGCGCGCCCCCAGCCACCGCGCGCGCCCGTGAGAGAGCGCCGGCGGCGACGCGCTATCATGCCCGCCGCATGCTCGATCTGCTCCCCCCGGCCGAACCCGCGAGCCACGGGTACAAGATCCTGGCCATCAGCATGGCGACGATCGCCCTCGGGCCGCTGCTCCACGGCGTCGCGCGTCGCGAGCAGGTCACGCTCTCGGCGCTCGACAGCTTCGTGCTCGTCGCGGTCATCGGCCTCGCGATCGTGGAGATCATCCCCGGCGCCGTCGCGCTCGCCGGCTGGCCCGCGCTGCTCGCCGCGATCGCCGGCCTCCTCGGCCCCGCGCTCGCCGAGGGCCCGCTCCGGCTCGCCTCGCGCGCCACGCACAAGGCCGTCGTCGCGCTCGCGATCGTCGGCATGATCGGTCACGCCTTCACGGACGGCATCGCCCTCGCGGGGGCCCACGTCGGCGGACACGGGCACGGCATCGAGATCGCCATCATCGCGCACCAGCTGCCCGTCGCCATGGCGGTCTGGTGGCTCGTCCGGCCCGCCGGCGCGCTGCGGGCGACGCTCGCGCTGCTCGCGATCGCGGTCGCGACCACGGCCGGCTTCGGACTCACCGGCCCGGCGATGTATGTACTAAGCGACAGCTGGAAGGGCGTGTTCCAGGGCCTCGTCGGCGGCCTCCTGCTGCACGTCGTCTCGCACCACACGCCCGGGCCCGCGCGCACCGGCGCGACCGTGTGCGGCGGCCGGCGGCCCGAGTCGCGACGCGAGCGCCTCGCCTCGCGTCTCGGCGGCCTCGCCGGCCTCGGCCTGCTCAGCATGCTGCTCACGGACGCGGTCGCCCACACGCACCACCCCGACGCCGACGCGAGCCCCAGCGCCATGATGCTCGACAGCCTCGTCGAGCTGACCCGCGAGAGCGCCCCCGCGCTGCTGCTCGCCTTCGTGCTCGCCGGCGTCGTCGGGTCGTTCCTCCCGGCCGCCTCGGTCCGCTGGCTCAGCCGCGGGCGCGCGGGCTCGCGCGCGCTGCGGGGCATGGCCTTCGGCCTCCCGCTCCCGCTGTGCTCCTGCGGCGTCGTGCCCGTCTACCGCAGCCTCGTGCGTCGCGGGGTCCCGGCCGCGTCGGGGCTCGCGTTCCTGATCGCCACGCCGGAGCTCGGGCTCGACGCGGTGATCCTCTCGATCCCGCTGCTGGGAACCCCCATGACGCTCGCGCGGGTCGTCGGCGCCGCCCTCGTCGCGCTCTGCGTCGGCTGGTTCGTGGGCGGACGCGCCGATCGCCAGGCGGGCGCACGCTCGCTCGACCCGGGCACCACCGCCGAGGAGCCGCGCCGAAGCGCGCGCGAGCGCCTCCGTGACGGGCTGCGCATCGGCCTCGTCGAGATGGTCGACAGCACAGGTCCGTGGATCGCCTTCGGCCTCGTCCTCGGCGCGCTGATCGCCCCGTGGGTCGACGCGAACTCGCTCACCGCGATCCCCGGGATCGCGCAGGTCGCCCTGTTCGCGCTCCTCGGCATCCCCATCTACGTCTGCGCCTCCGGGGCGACGCCGCTCGTCGCGATCCTGATCGCCAAGGGTCTCTCGCCGGGCGCCGCGCTGGCCTTCTTGCTCACGGGCCCCGCGACGAACGCGACCACCTTCGGCGTCCTCCGTCAGCTGCACGGGCGCCGGATCGCGCGCCTGTTCGCCGCCTCGATGATCGCGCTCGCGCTCGCGCTCGGCTACGCGCTCGATCTGCTCATCGCGCCCGCGCTCCCGAGCTTGCTCGGCGGCGTCGCCAGCACCGGCATTGAGGGCCACGTCCACGAGGGCCCCACGCTGCTGGCCAACCTCGCGCTGCTCGGCCTCGGCGGCCTGTTCGCCGCGTCGTTCCTGCGGCTCGGCCCGCGCGGCCTCCTCGTCCAGCTGCGCTTCGACGTCGGCGCCCACGACGGCGATCACGATCACGATCACGATCACGATCACGATCACGATCATGATCACGATCACGATTCCTCGACCGAGAGCTGCTGCGCGTCGACGCCGACGCCCGCGCCCCACGAACACGATCATCACGATCATGACGACGACCACGACCACGGCGATCATGACGACGACCACGACCATGGTCGCGGCTGCTGCGGCGGCTGAGCCGCGCGTGACGTCGACCGCGCGAGCTCAGCTCAGGACGACCTCGAGCCGACGGTCGAGCGCGATCCCCTGCGGCGACATCGCGCCGCACAGCGCGTACGCCTCCACGCCCTGGTCGACCACGGTCCGCAGCGTCTCGCTCCACGCCGGGTCGATCGCGTCCGCCGGGACGAACGCCTCGCAGTCGCTGCGCTGCACGCTGAACACGATCGCGGCCCGCTGCCCTTTCTCCACCACGTCGAGCAGCTCGAGCAGGTGCTTGCGCCCGCGCTCCGTCACCGCGTCGGGGAACGCCGCGCGTCGGCTCACCTCCTCGCCCGCGCGCACGTCGTAGATCAGCGTCGTGTTCTTCACCTCGACGTAGACGCGCTCATCATCGACGAAGGCCTCGCCGCGCCGCGGCTTCTTCACCCGCGCGTTGGCATGACCGCCGCGCGAGAGCACGATGTCGACGCGGCTGCGACCGCTGCGCCCGTAGGGCACCTGCTGGATCACGCGCTCGTAGCCGCTCAGCTCCGGGACCACGCCCGCGCGCAGACTGTCGACCACGAGCGCCTCGGCGCGCGACGTGTCGACCCCCACCCACACGCCGTCGAGCTCGATCGCGACCCAGGTCCAGGCGAGCTTGCGCGCCGGGTTCTCCGCCCGCTTGATCAGCACCGGCGCCCCCTCTACCAGACACCCGCGCAGCGAGCCGGTGTTGGGGCAGTGGGTCACGACGGTCGTCCCGTCCTCGAGCTCGACATCGGCGAAGAACCGCTTGTACCGGCGGAGGAAGCGAGCACGAGTCAGGGGCGGGTCGAAGTGCACACGGGATGGTGCAGGGCGCGGCTGCGGGTCGCAAGCGCCGGGGCGTCGCGTGGACATTCGCCACGGGCTGCTAGAGCTTGTACGTGTAGCGGAACGTGCCGCCCTTCTGCGACTTCGGGAACTTCAGGAGCCGCACCGAGCGCGCCACGCAGGAGCCGAGCGACGAGCCCGACTGCGAGCCGATCGGCGTCGAGCTCTTCACCCGACCGTCCGGCCCGACCGTCACCTTCAGCTTCACCTTCATCCCCGGCATGCCGTACTTGCTGCAGCGGTTGCGCGGCGTCACGCGCGACATCCGGTTGGCGAAGTCGCGATACGACAGCCGCTTCGGCGTGTCGCCGGCGTCCTCGCCCTTGGCGGGGCGCGAGGTCTTCGGGCGCCCGTCGTCCTCGTCCCCGTCGCCTCCGTCGCCGTCGCCGTCGCCCGCGTCGCCCGCGTCATCCTCGTCATCGTCCCCGTCGTCCACGACATCGGCGTCCGCGTCGTCCGCATCGCCGCCGTCGTCCTCGGCGTCCTCGGTGGTCTCCGCGTCGTCCATCGCCCCGTCGTCGCGCGCGCGCGACGACGTCTCAGACTCGCGCCCCGCCTCGCCCGCCGAGCTCGCTACGTCCTTCGCGTCCTCCTGCGCCGCGACGTCCTTCGCGGCCTCCTTCGCGTCCTCCTTCGCGTCTTCCTTCGCCGCCGCGTCGTCCTGACGCTCCCCGATCAGCACGAACGCGAGCACGCCCGCGAGCAGCAGCGCCAGGGCCGCGAACACCGCCACCAGCAGCGAGCGCGACGAGCTCGAGCCCTCGCGCGTCACCGCGGCGCGCGGCGCCGCCAGCTCGATCGCCCGCAGGTCCCCCACGAGCTCGGCGATGCTCGGGTAGCGCGCGGCCGGATCTTTCTCGAGGCACCGGAGGATCACCCGCTCGAGCGACGCCGGGATCTCCTGCGCCGGCGCGCGCTGACGAGGCGGCTCGGGCAGCTCGAACAGCTGCTTGTTGAGCACCTCCATGAAGTTCTCGTCATAGAACGGCACCGAGCCGCACACGAGCTTGTACAGGATCACGCCGACGGCGTAGATGTCGACGCGCGGGTCGGGCAGCGCGCCCCGCAGCAGCTCGGGCGCGACGTACTCCGGCGTCCCCTGGAACGAGCCCGCGTTGATCAGCGACGAGTCACCGGAGTGCTTGTCGTCGGTGAGCTTCGCGATCCCGAAGTCGAGCACCTTGATGAAGTCCTGCGACCCGCCCCGCGCGATGCGATAGCAGTTCTCGGGCTTCATGTCGCGATGCACGACGCCCTGCTCGTGCGCCGCCGACAACGCCGCGGCGATCTGCACGCCGATGCCCACCGCGCGCGGCCACGGCAGCGCGCCGGTGCGGATCAACGTCACCGAGAGGTCCTCGCCCTCGAGGAACTCCATCACCATGAACGCGGTCCCGGCGTCCTCACCGAAGTCGGTGATGTCGACGACGTTCTCGTGACGGATGCGCGAGGCCGCCTTGGCCTCGCGCAGGAACCGGCGCACCCCTTCAGGCTGCGACGCGTACGCGCTGCCGAGGACCTTGACCGCGACGAGCTTGTCGATGACGACGTGCCGCCCGAGGTACACCGCACCCATGCCGCCGGTCCCGAGCAGCTTGAGCAGCTCGTAGCGCCCGGCGAGCGTCTGCCCGATTAATTCCTGCGGATCCTCGTCGCCGAAGTCATCGACGAAGTCGTACGTGTCCGGCCGCGCGCGCGCGGCCGGCCCCTCCGGGGCGGCGTCCTGCGCGGTCGGGAGTTCGTGTACGGCCGACATGACTCGGGCGGCTACCCCTTGCATACACGAAGTCGCACACGCGCCGCACGCTTCCGACCTGTCTCTTTGGTAATTTTTACGAAATCGCCCATGCTCAAAACCGCATCCCGAACGTCGCACCGCCGCCGCCACGCGTGAGAAATGGCGCGAACGACACCGGTTTTCGCGCGCGCGCGCGACTCCCAAGGACGAGCATCGTGATGCCGGCGCCGAGGGCCGCCCCCGCCAGCAGACCGCCGCCGATCGCCAATCCGCCGCCGAGCTGCTCCCTCGACGTGAGCTCGTCCAGCTTGGATTGCGGGATCGCCACGCCCTGGTCCACGAACTCGCGCTGCGCCGCGACGGCCCGGGCGAACACCACCACGCCCGCGATCGTCGCGCCGAGCATCACCCCGCCCACGCCCGTCGTCACGGCCCCCGCGAGCACGAGGCGATCGCCGTCCAAGGCGCTCCTGGGCGCGCTGACAGGCGGCTCCCGCTCCGCCGCCGTGGCCGGCGGCTCCCCCTCGACGCGCAGCGTCACGCAGTCGAGCGCGGGGTCGGTCTCCCGCAGCAGCTCGACATCCGCGGTGACCACCGCGCGCAGCTCTCGGGCCTTCCTCGTGTCCCGGTGCACGTCGGTCTCCGCCGCCTGCTCCTCGATATACGCGTCGAGCACCCGCTGCGACGCGCACAGCTGCGCGGCGTCCCCCTGCGCCTCGTAGGCGCTGCGGCGGGCCGCGATCAGCTCGAACAGGACCGCCGCCCGACGCTCCCGCGGCTCCGGCGGCAACGACCGGTACGCCGTAAAAAACTGATTCGCGGCCTCCTCGTGGGCTCCGCGATCACGCGCGTCCAGGCCCGCCGCGTACGCCGCTTGAGCCTCCTCCGGGGTGCGCTCGGGCCCCGCCTCGGACGCCGTCCCGCCGCTCTCCGCCGCCTGCGCCACCCCCAGCGTCAATCCGCCGGAAACGTGCGTTCTTGGGGTGGACGTCGCCAGGATCGCGGCCGCGCTCGCGACCGCGGCCACGCGCCGTCTACGCGAACGCACCCCTCGAGGCCGGGTAGCCGTCACCAGTAGCGCGACACGGCTCCGCCGGATGGCACGACGACTCCGTGACATCGACGAAGCTACTATCGCCGAGGGCTCGGGGCTTCGGCCACCGGTCTCCGGCCCGATCGCGGCTTTTTGCGCCGGTCAGCGGGCCGTCCGGCGCGTTGTCGACCGCCGCGTCACGACGCTGCCCAGATTCGCGCGCCGCTCGCCGCCCCGGCGAGTCAGGCGACTCAGGCGACCGGGAGGAGGTCCGGGCGCACCGCGCTGATGATCTCGGCGCCCGCGCCCGCGAGCACACGTGACCGATCCGTCATATCAAACGCCGCGAGCGGACGTGTCGGATCGTTCAGGCTGTGAAAGTCCGTCAGCCGCAGCTGATGCGCGACGCCGTTGCCTCCGCGAAACACGAAGGTCTCAAACGCCTCCATCGACGGGCGGACGTACAAGCACATCACCTCCGACTTCTCGCGACCGAGCCCGCCGAGCAGCGCCGGCAAGCCGTGCGCCGTGATGAACGGCGAGCTGAAGAAACCCGGGGAGATCAGCAGCACCACCAGCTTCGCCGACTCCAGCGCCCGCACCAGCGCGCGCCGGCCGGTGACGCCCGCGAGCACGCGCGAGTCATCCCAGAGGTCGAGCATCCAGGCGCGCTGCAGCGGCTTGAGCTGGATCTGCAGCTCGCCGAACAGGTCGCGATCGCGATGGCTGTACCCCACGAACACGTTGCTGCGCTCCACGACCGTGCCGGCCGTCGGAATCTGCGACCGCTTGATCGGGACCTCCGAGGTCACGTGGGCTGCACCCGCCATAACTTTGGTCTAGGACGCTCGCCCGCCCCTGACAAGGGTCTAGAGCCCTCGACGAAGATGCCGACCGCGTCTCGATTCTGTTACGCTCAGCGCCATGCGCCGCTGGCACAGCCTCGCCCCCGTCCTCTTCGCCGCGACTCTCCTCGGAAGCGCGAGCTGCTCACCACAGGCGCCGAAGTCCGTGAATTCAACGAAGAATTCCCCGACCAAGGCGACCGCAAAACCCGCCGATCCCGCAACGCCTGGCGAAACCAATGTACAGGCAACTACCAAAAAAGCACCTGTCAACGTGGGAGCGGTATCTGCGGATCCCGGGCAAAGCGCGTCGACGGATCTCGGCGAGAGCTTCCGCGATCCCGACTGGTTCCGCGCCGAGATCTTCGCCGGCGCCACGGTCGTCAAGCAGTCGCGGTCCCAGCGCGACGCGACCGGCATGTACACCTCGCAGTTCCTGTTCGAGCTGGCCCCCGGCACCACCGAGGAGCAGTGCGTCGAGCGGCTCAAGGAGATCAACAAGGACGCGGTCGGCGAGCTCACCGTCGTGAAGGAGCAGGAGCGGACCAAGCTCACCGGCAGCGCGGCGGACTACACCGTCACGCACGTGTGCGGCCCGACGCCGGAGGGCGCCATGCGCTCGCTCGTCAGCTACCGCTGGACCCGCGCGCCGGCGGGCTGAGCCGCGCGGCCCCTGTACCGGCCTACTCGAACCGGTCCTGTCAAACAGGTCCTGTCAAACAGGTCCTGTCAAACAGGTCTCAGGGGACCGATCACTTCTTGCGCGACTTGCCCTTGCCCTTGCCCTTACCCTTGCCCTTGAACTTCTTGGCGCCGGCCTTGTTGCGGTTGGCCCGCTGCTGGATCTGGCCGTCCTGCTGAAACTTCAGCGGCGCCTCGCCGACCTCGTACAGCTGATCGCCCTCGGTCATCTGCGCGATCTGGACGACGTTCGCGTGCATGAAGGGCGCCGCCTGCAGCATCATCCGCTTCTCGACCTGCATCAGCGCGACCTGCTGACGCACCGGGATGCGCAGGTTCTTGGCCTCGACCTGTTCGAAGTGCTCGCTGCGCGCGTCGGACCACTCGGGGTTCGTCGTCACGTGATGCATCCGGCAGCTCTGCGGGCGCACCTCCCAGATCCGGCAGCGCCCGCGCTCCTCGTCGAGGAACGGGCACGCCTCGCCCTTGCGCGCGAACGCCAGACGCCCCTCGCGGACCGCCTTGTCGTTCATCCGGATCTTCTGCAGGTCCTTGCCCTTGTGGAGCGACTGGATCTCGTCGAACTGCGCCTGCCCGAGCTCGGCGAGGCGCGCAGCGACCTGCGGGAAGTCCTTCCACACGCGGATCGTGCGGTAGATGACCGCCCCCTCCACGCCCGTCACGCCCAGCGGCATCTCTCGACAGCAGGGCGCGCCCTCCGGGGTCCCGGGTCGCGCGGCGGACTCAAGGGCCATCCCCGCGGCGGCCACCTCGATGTACTCGTCGTGCGCCTTGTGGAGCGCGCGCACGGCCTCCGTGAAGCCCTTCGGGAGGCGCTTCGTGACCCCGACGTCGGCCAGCCCCGGCAGCGCGCCGATCGTGTCGATCGCCTGCTGAATCGCCTCCGACTGCGGCTTGGTCGCCTTGCGAACCGCACGCGGGATCCGGGTCGCGCGATCCCGCGGCATCCTCGATCGCCTCCCGAACAGCGCGCCGAGCCATTCCCAGACCATGGCCCGCGGTTGTAGCAAACCCCGGCGCCGATGTCCCGCGCCCCACCTGACCCCGCGATCAGCTTGCACCCCTGCGCTCGCGCGGTTAGCGTTCGCCCCATGAACCGCACTGGCTCCGCCCGTCGATCTCGCGTCGGCTCCCGCGCCGCGTCCACCCTCGCCATCGCGGCCGCGCTGCTCCTCGGCTTCGGCGCGCCGGCGTGCAAGAAAGACGGCGACTCTGCGGCGCCTGGGAGCAAGGGCGCGGCCAAGGACCCCAAGGGCGGGGGCGTGACGCTGCGCTACAACACGGCCGCGCGCACGCTCAAGAAGAACATCAAGGGCTCGTTCACGGTCACCAGCGGGCGCGGCGGCGGCTCGATCAGCGCGGACCTCTCCGGCCAGCTCGACTTCACCGACAACGGCGAAGGCACGCTCAAGGTCTCCTACAAGGTCCTCGAGCTGCGGGACTACAAGTCCGAGATGCCGCAGCCCGAGGCCGGCGAGGGCGGGGAGCAGGCCGGGCCGCCCCCGGACCCCAAGGCGGTCGCGCAGTCCGTGACGGGCGCGGTCATCATCAACGACCGCGGCGAGCCCGACGAGGACAAGACCAAGGCGCTGCCCGAGAACAAGCGCGACGAGAACGCCGACCCGCAGGTCCAGAGCATCCACGGCATGGTCGAGGGCATGCTCGGCGTCCCCGAGCTGCCCGACGAGGCCCTCGAGGTCGGCAAGCCCGTGAGTAAATCGGAGGAGAAGGAGATCCCCAGCCCCATGGGCATGAAGATCCCCTCCGAGATCGACACCACGATCAAGCTCATCTCGATCGACGAGTCCACCGGCAAGCGCCTGGCGACCGTCGAGGTCGAGGTCGAGGGCGGCGGCGCCGTCGAGGCCCAGGGCAACATGATCTCCATGGAGTCGAGCGCGACCCAGACGACGATCTTCAACCTCGACGACCAGATCCCCGTCAGCACCAAGGTCACCAGCACCAACGCCTACACCTTCGGCACCCAGGGCAGCTTCGAGCTCAGCTTCAACTACGAGGCCAGCTTCGAGCCCGGCTGAGCCCGTGACCTCGACCACCGCACCGCGCCCCGACGCGCCCGGCGACGGCGACCCTCGCGGCGCCGTCATCCTGCTCAGCGGCGGGCTCGACTCGACCACCGCGCTCGCGCTCGCCCGCGCCGAGCACCCGGGTCGCCCGCTGTACGCGCTCAGCTTCCGCTACGGGCAGCGGCACGCGCTCGAGCTCGCCTGCGCCGCCCGCCAGGCCGCGCGCTTCGCCGTCCAGCAGCACGAGGTCATCGACCTCGAGCACCTCGGCCGCCTCACCCGGGGCGCGAGCGCGCTGCTCGAGGGCAGCCCGCTCGACGTGCCCATGGGCCGCGACGTCGAGGCCGCCGGCGACATCCCCGTCACCTACGTGCCCGCGCGCAACACCCTGTTCCTCGCCTACGCGCTCGCCTGGGCCGAGGCGCTCGAGCTGCGCGAGCTGTGGATCGGCGTCAACGCCGTCGACTACTCCGGCTACCCCGACTGCCGCCCCGAGTTCATCCGCGCCTTCGAACAGACCGCCAACCTCGCCACGCGCCTCGGCGTGACGGGCCAGCGGATCCGCGTTCGGACGCCGCTGATCTCCTGGACGAAGGGACAGATCATCCAGGCGGGCCTCGAGCGCGACGTCGACTACGGCGACACCGTCTCCTGCTACGCGCCGACCGAGGACGACCGCGGCCCGCTGGCCTGCGGGCGCTGCGACAGCTGCCAGCTGCGCCGCGCCGGCTTCGCCGAGGCCGGCGCCCCCGACCCCACGCGCTACGCCGCCGCGCCCGGGTTGTAGCCGAGGTTCGGCCCGAGCCAGCGCTCGGCCTCCTCGAGCCCGATCGCCTTGCGCGCCGCGTAATCCTCGACCTGATCGCGCCCGAGGCGACCGACCGTGAAGTAGCGCGCCTGCGGGTGCGCGAAGTACAGCCCGCTCACGCTCGCCATCGGCAGCATCGCGCAGTGCTCGGTCAGCGTGATGCCCAGCGCCGGCGCCCGCAACAGCGAGAACAGCGTGCGCTTCTCGGTGTGGTCCGGGCACGCCGGGTAGCCGAAGGCCGGACGGATCCCGCGGTAGCGCTCCGCGATCAGCTCCTCCTTGCCCAGGCGCTCGTGCTCGTAGCCCCACTCGTGGCGCACGCGCTCGTGCAGCAGCTCCGCCAGCGCCTCCGCCAGGCGGTCCGCCAGCGCCTTCGTCATGATCGCGTGGTAGTCGTCATGCTGACGTTCGAACTCGGCGACCAGCGCGGGGACGCCGATCCCCGCCGTGACCGCGAACGCGCCCACGTGATCGCGCAGCCCGGTCTCGCGGGGCGCCACGAAGTCCGCGAGCGACAGGTAGACCTCGTCGCCTGTCGTCTCGCCGCGACCGCGCGGCTGCTGCTGCCGCAGCATCGGGAAGCGCGCCAGCTCGCGCGTCCCCTGACCCGCGGCCGTCGGCTCGTACAGCACGACGTCCTCGCCGACCGCGTTCGCCGGCCACAGGCCGTAGACCGCGCGCGCCTGCAGCAGGCCGCCCTCGACGATCTTGTCGAGCAGCGCGCGCCCGTGATCGTACAGCTCGACCGCCGCCTTGCCGTACTTCGGGTGCTCGAGGATCTTCGGGAACCGCCCCTTCAGCTGCCACGCCGTGAAGAAGAACGTCCAGTCGATGTACTCCGCGACGTCCGCGAGCGAGATGTCCTCGAGTACACGTCGCCCCGTGAACGAGGGCGTCGGGATGTCCTCGGCCGTCCACTCGATCTGCAGCCGGCCCGCCTTCGCCTCGGCGTGGCGCGTCAGCGGGCGCTTCGTCTTGCCCGCGTAGATCTCGCGCAGGCGCGCCTGCTCGGCGCGGTTCTCGACGTCCAGCGCCGCGCGCTTGTCCGCGTCGAGCAGCTGCGCGACGACCTCGACCACGCGCGACGCGTCGGGCACGTACACCGTCGACTCGCCGTAGTGCGGCGCGATCTTGACCGCCGTGTGCTGACGGCTCGTCGTCGCGCCGCCGATCAGCAGCGGCAGCTCGAACTTCTGCCGCTGCATCTCGCGGGCGACGTGCGCCATCTCGTCGAGCGACGGCGTGATCAGCCCGCTGAGGCCGATCACGTCCACGCCCTCCTCCTTCGCGGTCCGCAGGATCCGCTCGCACGGGACCATCACGCCGAGGTCGAGCACCTCGTAGTCGTTGCAGCCCAGGACCACGCCGACGATGTTCTTGCCGATGTCGTGGACGTCGCCCTTGACCGTCGCCAGCAGCACCTTGCCCGCCGAGCGCCGGACCTCGCCCTGCTCGTCCTCCATGAACGGGGTCAGGTACGCGACCGACTGCTTCATCGCGCGCGCGCTCTTGACGACCTGCGGCAGGAACATCTTGCCGGCGCCGAACAGGTCGCCGACGATCCGCATGCCGTCCATCAGCGGGCCCTCGATCACCGCGAGCGGGCGGCCGAGCTTGCGGCGCGCCTCCTCGGTGTCCTTCTCGATGAAGTCGATCACGCCGTGCACGAGCGCGTGGGCCAGGCGCCGCTCGACCGGCTGCTCGCGCCAGCTCAGGTCGAGCACGCGCTTCTTGCCCTTGCCCTTGACCGACTGCGCGAACTCGACGAGCCGCTCGGTCGCGTCGGCGCGGCGGTTGAACAGCACGTCCTCGACGTGCTCGAGCAGCGGCTTCGGGATCTCCTCGTAGATCACCAGCTGCCCCGCGTTGACGATGCCCATGTCCATCCCCGCGTCGATCGCGTGGTACAGGAACGCCGCGTGCATCGCCTCGCGGACCGCGTCGTTGCCGCGCAGCGCGAACGAGAGGTTGCTGACGCCGCCGCTGACCCGCGCGCCCGGGCACGTCCGCTTGATGATCCGCGTCGCCTCGATGAAGTTCTTGGCGAAGTCGTTGTGCTCCTCGATGCCCGTGGCGACCGCGAGCACGTTCGGGTCGAACACGACGTCCGTCGGCGCGAAGCCGGCCTGCTCGGTCAGCAGCTTGTACGCGCGCTGACAGATCTCGACCTTGCGCGCGACGGTCTCGGCCTGGCCGCGCTCGTCGAAGGCCATCACGACCACGCCGGCGCCGTAGCGCTGGATCTTGCGCGCGCGCTCCAAGAACTCCTCCTCGCCCTCCTTGAGCGAGATCGAGTTCACGATCCCCTTGCCCTGCACGCACTTGAGCCCGGCCTCGATCACCGACCACTTCGAGCTGTCGATCATGATCGGCACCCGCGCGATCTCGGGCTCCGACGCGATCAGGTTGAGGAAGCGGGTCATCGCCGCCTCGGAGTCGAGCATGCCCTCGTCCATGTTGACGTCGAGCACGTTGGCGCCGCCGCGGACCTGCTCGACCGCGACCTCGAGCGCGGTCGTGTAGTCCCCGGACTTGATCAGGCGCTTGAACTTGCGCGAGCCGGTCACGTTGGTCCGCTCGCCGATCATGATGAAGTTGCTCTCCGGGCGGATCTCGAGCACCTCGAGCCCGCTGTAGCGCGAGTTGCCGGCCGCGGCCGGGCTCCTCGGCACGCGCCGCGGCGGCAGGGACGTGACCGCCTCACGCAGCGCCCGCACGTGCTCCGGGGTCGTCCCGCAGCAGCCGCCGACGATGTTGACCAGCCCGCTCTCGGTGAACTCGCGCAGCAGCCCGGCCGTGACCGCCGGCGCCTCGTCGTACTCGCCGAACGCGTTCGGCAGGCCGGCGTTCGGGTAGCAGCTGATGTACGTGTCCGCGAGCGCCGAGAGCTGCGCGACGTAGGGGCGCATGTCCTCGGCGCCGAGCGAGCAGTTGACCCCGACCGCGAGCGGCCGCGCGTGCGCGACCGACGTCCAGAACGCGTCGATCGTCTGCCCGGAGAGCGTGCGCCCGCTCTTGTCGGTGATCGTCACCGAGAGGATCACCGGCAGCGCGACGCCGCGCTCGGCCAGCACCTCCTGGATCGCGAACACGCACGCCTTCAGCGTCAGCGTGTCCGTCACCGTCTCCGCGAGCAGCAGATCGACGCCGCCGTCCACCAGGCCGCGGACCTGCTCGACGTAGGACGCTCGCACCTGGTCGAAGGTGACGACGCGGTAGCCCGGGTCGTTGACGTCCGGCGACATCGACAGCATGCGGTTCGTCGGGCCGATCGACCCGGCCGCGAAGCGCGGCCGCCGAGGATCCCGCGCGGTGAACTCGTCCGCGGCCTGACGGGCCAGGCGCGCCGCCGCCAGGTTCATGTCGTAGACGTGGGGCTCGCAGGCGTAGTCCGCCTGCGCGATCGACGTCGCCGTGAACGTGTTCGTCTCGATGATGTCGCTGCCCGCGTCGAGGTACGCGCGGTGGCAGTCGAGCACCACGTCCGGGCGCGTCAGGGACAGGAGGTCGTGGTTGCCCCGCAGGTCCTGGGGATGGTCAGCCAGGCGCGCGCCGCGATAGTCCGCCTCGGTCAGGCGATACCCCTGCAACATCGTCCCCATGGCCCCATCAAGCAGCAGAACGCGACGAGACAGCAGATCTTCGAGCAGGGGGCGGATTTCACGGTGGGACACGGCAAAGAGCCTTCTCTGACAGCGCCCGGCGCCCGGGCGCGCAAATTGAAATTTGCGGGCAGCATCCGCGTGGCCCCGGGTGAAGTCAAGCCGAGCAGTCAGCCCGTCGGGCTCTTTGGACGCGGCGCCGCGACCGGCTAGAGCACGCCCTCAAGACCACCCCAGGCGCCTTCGCGCCACGCGCGCAGTTTGACGATAGCACCCGCTCTCCCTATCGTGAGGCCCACGTAGCGAGCTCGGCACCCCAACGTCACAGCGACCACGAACAACGCATCGAGCGTACGCCGGACTCGTCTCGAGCAAGATCCTCATGACAACGACGAAGGTCCATCCCCAGATCGCCTCGCTGCGCACGCTTCAGGCGCAGGACCGCCGGCTCACGGCGCTTGAACGACAGCTCGCCGACATCCCGCGGCGCCTCAAGGAGCTGGACACGGATCTGGTCAAGCTCGAGCAGATGCTCGACAACGAGCGAACCAAGCTCGAAGACACGCGCTCGTTCCAGACCCGTCAAGAGATTCAGCTCGCCGAGGAAGAGGAGCTGGTCCGCAACAGCAAGGCCAAGCTCGGGCAGATCAAGACCTCGCGCGAGCTCAACGCGACCCAGCGAGAGATCGACACCACGCGCCGGATGATCACCGCGCGCACGCAGGAGATCGGCAAGCTGCGCGAGGCCGTCAGCACCACCGAGGAGCGCATCGCCAAGATGGACACCGCGCTCAGCGAGCTGCGCGCGCAGGCGTCGAGCGAGAAAGAGCGCCTCACCGCCGAGCAGACCAAGCTCGAGCGCGCGATCAAGCGCGCGCAGAAGGCCCGCAGCGGCCTGACCGCCGACATCGAGCGCGACTGGCTGCGCCGGTACGAGCGCATCCGCAAGCGCACGGGCGGCATGGCCTTTGTGCCAGCTCGTCGCGAGCGCTGCACCGCGTGCAAGATGATGGTCGCGCACATCAACTACATGCGCCTGCTCAAGGGCCAGGAGATCGTCGCCTGCGAGAATTGCCATCGCCTGCTCTACTGGGCGGGGCACTTCCCCGCGCCCGACGAGGACAAGGCCAAGGAGCCCAAGCCCAAGGCCGCGCCCGCGCCTCGCAAGAAGGCCAAGGTCTCCTCCTGAGCGGCGACCGAACCGCCGCCGCCGTCAACACGTGACGGGGCGGCGCTCGCGTCGCCGCGCGCCTGCGCTCGGCGACGCGCGCCTGTAAAATTAGGTGCCGATGAAGACGGTCGAGGGGGGTCGTAAGCCGGGTTCTGTCCCCGGGTTCATCTCCTCCCCCGGGTGGTGACCATTCGTCTATGCGGCGCTACCCGGGACGGGGCGGGCGACCCCTCGCCTTCCTCCCCTCGCGGTTCGGTTGGCGCGTCCCTGCTCGGCCTTGCTCCAGGTGGGGTTTACCGTGCGATCTCGGTCACCCGAGACCCGGTGCGCTCTTACCACACCCTTTCACCCTTACCCGCGCGAACGCGGGCGGTTTGCTTTC
This sequence comes from Myxococcales bacterium, assembly GCA_020633295.1. Classification (GTDB taxonomy): domain Bacteria; phylum Myxococcota_A; class Polyangia; order Nannocystales; family Nannocystaceae; genus JACKDW01. The sequence goes on from JACKDW010000005.1 coordinate 691,769, forward strand.
TGTGGCACTTTCCTTCGGGTTTCCCCGACTGACCTGCGTCAGCACCCTGCCCTGTGGAGCCCGGACTTTCCTCGACGTCGCGCCGCGAACGACCGACGCCGCGATCACCTTATCCTCCCTGACCGCTTCACCAGCGGAGTGGAGGTGTAGCACAACCGGGCGCGCTCGGGGGCCGCGCGCGCGACTCCCTGGGAAAATTCACGAACGCGCGAGACCGACCCGAGCGTCGAAGGTCTGCTCCCAGACCGCCCGACGGTTAACGCCTAGGGCAGCGCCGGCAGCGTGTCCGCGACCGTCTTGCTCATCTTGCGGACGGCCTTGCGCTGGTCGTAGTCGTTGCACGCGAGCACCACCACCACCGTGATGTTGTCCTCGCCGCCGCGCTCGAGCGCCAGCTCCGTGCAGACCCGCGGCAGGTCCGCGTAGTGGTGCTCGACCGCCAGGTCCGACAGCTCCTCGGCGCTTATGTAGTTCGCCAGCCCGTCCGAGCACAGCAGGAACACGTCGCCGAAGTTCACGTTGAGCGAGACGATGTCGGCCTCGACCATGCGCTCGAAGCCGACCGAGCGCGTGATGATGTGCTTGAGATCGCTGCTCTGGGCCTCCTCCTCGGTGATCAGGCCCGCCTCGATCTGCTCGTTAAGCCAGGAATGATCCGTCGTCAGCTGCTGCGCCGTGCCGGTGCGCAGCAGGTACGCGCGGCTGTCGCCGACGTGGATGATGTACCCACGTGTCCCAAAAAACAGGATTCCCGTGAGCGTCGTGCCCATGCCCTGCAGCGAGCGATCGGCCTGCGCGTGATCGAAGATCCGCGCGCTCGCCTCGCTCACGCTCGCGGTGAGGATCTCGGAGATGACATCGCTAACGTCCTCCTGCGGCATCCCCATAAGGCGCGCCATCCCGCGGCGAACAACCTTGTTCACCACGTCGGCACACATCGCGCTCGCGTGGGCGCCGCCCGCGTGCCCGCCCATACCGTCTGCAACTAAGTACAGGCCCAGGTTCGCGTCCACGAGATAGCTGTCCTCGTTGGCCATGCGAACCCGACCCACGTCGGTGGAAGCCCATGCGATTAACCGCACAAAAGGACCATACCACGCCGGGGCGCTGAGGCGGACCTTCCCGCCGCGCGAACGACCTGCTCCGAGAGCTCGTGGCGACGCGTTGACTCGCGGCGCGCGAGCGCGAGCGCGCACAGCGCTCGAGCGAGCGTCACACGGTACGCGCTCATCGAGCCATCCCAGACGAAGCTGTACGCGCACGTGTTCGCGCGAGGCCGACGCGACGCGGTCGTCCCCTTCCGCCACACATCCACGTTTGAGCCGCGGCGTGAGCATTCCCGCGCAAGGCCGCAGGTCACGCTCGCGGTCGTGACTGCGGCGTCGCGCGACGACACGAGCTACACGCGAAACGCTTCGCGCTCGTCGGCGACCGAGATCTCAGAGCCGTCGAAGCGGATCCGCTTCGGCTTCTCGTCGAGCACCGTCAGCAGCGAGACCGGGCGACGCCAGATCCGCTCGAGGTTCCGCAGGGTGTCGCGCGCGTACTCCATCTGCAGGTCGACGCCCTCGTGCCGGTGCCCGAGCAGCAGCTCCGAGCGGTTGAGGTAGTTCGCGTCGACGACGTAGATGAACGGCTGCCCGAAGTTCGTCAGCTGCTGGAGGATGCGCGCCTTGATCTTCGCGAACTCGCGCCCCTCGATCTCGCGCCGCCCGGTGCGACGGTTCTCCTTGACCGTGAAGAACTTCTGCTCGCGACAGAAGTCGAGCGTGAAGTACTCGTCGAGGAAGGTCACGTCGTTGTAGAGCTTGCGCACCTCGAAGATCTTCTTCATCCCGAGGCCGAGCGCGCGATCCCAGCGGTCGCGCTCGACGAGCTCGTCGCACTCGTCCCACTCCTTGCCGAACCGGCCCTTGTCCCAGCGGCGCTCGATGTGGCGGAACAGCTCGATCCCGATCTTGTAGGGGTTGAGCTGACCGGGCGCCATCGCCATCACGCCGCTCGCCGCGTCCGCGTAGTCGACGACCTCGTCGTCGCGCAGCGCCCGGGTCGTCATGATGCGCGAGTGCCAGTACGAGGCCCAGCCCTCGTTCATGATCTTCGTCTGCATCTGCGGCAGGAAGTAGTACGCCTCCTCGCGGATGATCCCGAGGATGTCGGCCTCCCAGCTCTCGATCGGCGCGTGCTTCATGAGGAAGCCGAGGACGTCGCGCTCGGGCCGCTGCGGCAGCTTGCGCTTGCGCGCCTCCTCCTCCTTCTTCCGCTTCTCGCGCTGCGCCTCGATGAACTCGGGCGGGTTGATGTAGCGATCGAGGTAGCCGCGCGAGTGCTGCAGGCGCCCCGGCTCCTCGGCGGGCGGCGGCTCTGGCTCCGTGATCGCGCGGGCGCTCTCGCGCTGCTGCGCGCGCCGAAACGGCCACCACGGGTCGATCAGGTTGTCGATCGAGAGGCAGACGTCGATGAACGCCTCGACTGCGGCGACGCCGTGGCGGTCCATGTACCGGCGCACGCGCGAGGCGTTGTTCGCCATCACGTCGATCATGCGCCGGTCGGTGTGCGCGAAGAAGTTGTTGTTCTTGAAGAAGTCGTTGTGCCCGTAGACGTGGGCCATCACGAGCTTCTGATCGACGAGGCTGTTACCCTCGAGCAGGTACGCGTAGCAGGGGTCGGTGTTGATGACCAGCTCGTAGATCTTCGAGAGCCCGTAGGTGTGGCTCTTCATCATGTGGTCGTACTCCATCCCGAACCGCCAGTGCGGGTAGCGGACCGGGAAGCCGCCGTACGACGCGATCTCGCACATCTGCCGGTAGTCGACCGGCTCGAACAGCTGGGTGAAGTACTGGAGGCCGAACTCGCGCGCGTAGCCCTCGATCTCGGCCTGCAGGTCTCGGAGCACTGCGGGCAGCGACGACACGGCTAGCGGCCTCCCTTCAAGAACTCGCGGATCGAGTCCATGATCTCGTCCTTGTTCTTGATCTCGCTCGTCACGAGGTTCTCCTGCTTGGGGAACGCGCCGCGCAGATCCTTGATGAACTGCCCCGAGCCGTAGGGCGACTCGACCTGCCCGTAGCCGAACTGGTTGAGCCGCGGCAGCAGCTCCTCGCGCAGCAGCTTGACGCAGGTCGAGGTGTCGTCGACCGACCAGTTGTCGCCGTCCGAGAAGTGGAACGCGTAGATGTTCCACTGCTCCGGGTCGAACTCCGCCTCGATCAGCTCGTTGCAGACCTTGTAGGCCGACGAGATCATCGTGCCGCCGGACTCGCGCGTCTTGAAGAACACCTCGCGCTCGACCACCCGCGCGCTCGCGTCGTGGATGATGTAGCGCGACTCGAGCCCCTTGTACTGGCTGCGCAGCCAGGTGTCGATCCAGAACGACTCGATGCGCACGATCTCCTTCTGCTCGTCGCCCATCGAGCCGGAGACGTCCATCATGTAGATGATCACCGCGTTCGACTGTGGGCGCGGGTCGGTGCGCCAGGAGCGATAGCGGCGGTCCTCGCGGATCGGCACGACGACCGGGCGATTCCGATCGTAGGTGCCCATCGCGACCTGCCGCCGCAGCGCGCGCTTGAACGTCGCCTTGAAGCTGCGCAGGCTCTCCGGGCCCGTGGTCCGCAGGCCGACGTAGCGATCTTTCTTCGTCTCGAGCGACTGCGTCCCGCGCGGCTCGATGCGCGGCAGGCCGAGCTCCTCGCCGAGGATCTCCGCGAGCTCCTCGAGCGAGACCTCGACCTCGAGCGCCTTCTGCCCCTCGTCCTGGCCGGCCTTGCCCTTGCCGCCCTGCCCGTCCTGCGGATCGCCGCCGACCGGGTCGCCGGGCTCGCCGTCGCCCTGGCCGACGCCGTTGCCCTTGTTGCTGCCGAACGAGAACCGCGGGATCTTGATCTGCGGCATCGGGATCGAGACCGACCCCTTGCTCTTGGGAGCGATCATGTCGCCGCGCGAAATGTACTTCCGCAGGTTCTTCCTGATCCGCCCGCGGATAATCTCGCGAAACCGACTGTGGTCCTGTTCGATGCGCGATATCATGGCGTCGCGATGGTTGTCAGCGAGCCTCCGTCGCGCGGCCGCGCGTTGGCTGGCTCGTGATCGGTAGTGTAGCATTTGCAGCATCGGAGCACCGCCCGAAACGCTCGCGGCGACGCTCCTCTTCGCGCCTGACAACCGAGTCCCGAATCGCGCCACCGCGCGCAAGAACCATCGAGGATGTTTATGAGCAGCACCCTGGTTGACCGCATCGCGTCGCTGCAAGACCGGAAGCGCTACGAGGATCTCCACTGGACCGGGTCGTTCGAGGACTACCTCGAGCTCGTGCGCCGCAACCCACGCGTCGCGCGGACCGCATACGAGCGGCTCTACGACATGATCCTGTCCTTCGGGACCGAAGAGTACGTCGACAACAAGAAGAAGATCACCCGCTACCGCTTCTTCCAAGACGAGCTCCGCGGCGGGCGCGACGCGATCTTCGGGCTCGACATCCCGCTGATGCGGCTGGTCAACGTGCTCAAGGCCGCGGCGCTGCGCTACGGGACCGAGCGCCGCATCATCCTGCTGCACGGGCCGGTCGGCTCGTCCAAGAGCACGATCGTCCGCCTGCTCAAGAAGGGCCTCGAGGACTACAGCCGCACGCCCGAGGGCGCGCTCTACACCTACGAGTGGGTGCTGCCGGAGCAGCTCCGCCACCTGACCGCCGGGCAAGAGGTCTACCCCTCGCCGATGAACGAGGAGCCGCTCAAGCTGATCCCGCCCGACTTCCGCGAGGAGGCGATCACCAACCTCGGGCTCGAGAGCGACGGCTTCCGCCCCTACGTCCGCGGCCAGCTCAACCCGGCCTGCCGCTACATCTTCCGCGAGCTGATGCTGCACCACAAGGGCGACCTCTCGGCCGTGCTCGGCCACGTCCGCGTGCGCCGCCTGCTGGTCAGCGAGGAGGACCGCGTCGGCATCGGCACCTTCCAGCCCAAGGACGAGAAGAACCAGGACTCGACCGAGCTGACGGGCGACATCAACTACCGCCGCATCGCCGAGTACGGCTCCGACACCGACCCGCGCGCGTTCAACTTCGACGGCGAGTTCAACATCGCCAACCGCGGGCTCATCGAGTTCGTCGAGATCCTCAAGCTCGACGTCGCGTTCCTGTACGACCTGCTCGGCGCGACCCAGGAGCAGAAGGTCAAGCCCAAGAAGTTCGCGCAGACGGACATCGACGAGGTGATCATCGGCCACACCAACGAGGCCGAGTACAACCGCCTGCTCGAGAACAAGTTCATGGAGGCGCTGCGCGACCGCACCGTCAAGATCGACATCCCGTACATCACCAAGCTGCACGAGGAGATCAAGATCTACGCCAAGGACTACAACTCCGAGAAGGTCCGCGGCCGCTTCATCGCGCCGCACACCCTCGAGATGGCGGCGATGTGGGCCCTGCTCACGCGCCTCGAGGAGCCCAAGAAGCACCAGCTCTCCGCGCTGCAGAAGCTCAAGCTCTACGACGGCAAGACGCTGCCCGGCTTCACCCAGGACAGCGTAAAAGAGCTGCGCAAGGAGGCGCGCCGCGAGGGCATGGAGGGCATCTCGCCGCGCTACATCCAGGACAAGATCGCCAACTGCCTCGTGTCCGACCGCGGCCAGCTCAGCATCAACCCGTTCATGGTCATGAACGAGCTCGAGTCCGGGCTGCGCAGCCACAGCCTCATCAACAACGAGGACCAGCGCAAGCGCTACACCGAGCTGCTCGCGGTCGTGAAGCAGGAGTACGAGGACATCGTCAAGAACGAGGTCCAGCGGGCCATCAGCGCCGACGAGGACGCGATCGCGCGCCTGTGCGGCAACTACATCGACAACGTCAAGGCGTACACCCAGCGCGAGAAGGTCAAGAACCCCTACACGGGGCAGGACGAGGAGCCCGACGAGCGGCTGATGCGGTCGATCGAGACCAAGATCGACATCCCCGAGTCGCGCAAGGACGACTTCCGGCGCGAGATCATGAACTACATCGGCGCGCTCGCGATCGAGGGCAAGCAGTTCGACTACCGGACCAACGAGCGCCTGTACAAGGCGCTCGAGCTCAAGCTGTTCGAGGACCAGAAGGACAGCATCAAGCTCACGAGCCTGGTCTCGCAGGTCGTCGACAAGGAGGCCCAGGAGAAGATCGACGTGGTCAAGCAGCGGCTGATCCGCAACTACGGCTACGACGAGATCTCGGCCACCGACGTGCTCACCTACGTCGCCTCGATCTTCGCGCGCGGCGAGATGAAGTAGACCGCGCCGATATGCGAGCACGCCGGGCGCCGCCCCGACGATGGAGCGTCCGCGCGACGCGGGCGCTCGCGCTCGCGCTCACCGGCGGCGTGCTGCTCGCGCCCGCGCGCGCCCGCGCGTGCAAGTGCGGCGCGCCGCTCGACGCCGTCGTCACGCGACCGGTGGTCGTGGGCGACGGCGCCCCGCTGCGCGCCGGCGCCGACACGGCGACGCTCACGTGTCGGGGGGTGCGGACGATCCGCTGCGCCTGGCGCAGCGAGCACGTGTTCCGCAACACCGGCGACGCGCCCGCGCCGGTCGTCTTCGCGCTCGCGCTCTCCCGCGTGGACGCGCTCACGGTCACCGTCAACGGCGTCGCGGCGACCCTGGTCGACGCGACAGGCGAGACGCGCGCGCGGCTCGAGGCGCTCGCCTTCGCCGACGCGTTTCGCTGGACGAGCGCGCCGTCGCGGATGGTGACGCTCTCGGCGACGCTCCCGCCGGGCGAGTCGGTGCTCACGATCGCGGCGTCGCAGCGCTCGCCGGGCGACCGCTGCCCCTGCAGCTTCTCGGGCGCCGAGGCCCGGCACCCCGTCGTCACGGGGCTCTCCGATCGCTCCTTCGGCGCCCGGCTCGTGCGCGACGACGCGATCGCGCGCGACGACGACGCGACCATCACGCTCGAGGTCGACGCGCCGCGCTGGTGGGAGGGCTACGCGCGCAGCCGCAAGTTCGAGCTCGAGGACGTCGCGCGCGGCCGCGACACGATCACCCGCGACGCCGCGGCCGACCAGCTCAGCGTGCGCTGGGAGCTGCTGCGCTGGGTGCTCCCGGGCGGCCCGATCGTCGGCGTCGGCGGCGGGCTCGGCGACGGCTCGGGCCTGCGACTTCGGGCAGGCTATGAATTCGCGGCGCCGCGCTACGCGGTCTACTCCCTGGCGGTCGAGTCCGACGCCAAGACGCACGTCGAGCTCATCCCGACGCTCGAGGGCGTGCCGCCCTGGGGCCGCGTGCTCTCGCCGTTCCCGATGCCGAGCCTCGGCGTCGGCGCGCCCGTGCAGGTCTGGCCGCAGACCCGCGCGGGCGTGCGCGCCCAGCTCGGGGTGGGCTGGTACGTCGTCACGCTGCTGCTGAGCGTCGACGTGTACCCGGCGCGGGGCGCCGAGCCGAGGCTGCTGCGCGGCGGGATCATGGCCCAGCTCTCGATGTAGCGGTCTGGACCCCACAGCCCACGCGCGAGACGACGCGCGCGTCTCGAGGTGTTCAAGCACCTCTAAGAAAACTTGGCGATGATCGGCATGTGGTCCGAGGTCTTCTGCCACTTGCGCGGCTCGATGTCGTGGATCACCTCGGTGCAGCGCTCGAGCGCGGGCTTCGTCGCGTAGCAGTGATCGATCCGCAGGCCGTGCTTTCGCCGCAGCGCGCCGCCACGGTAGTCGTACCAGGTGTACTGCCCGGCCTCCTGGTTGTGCTTGCGAAAGCAGTCGTGCAGCCCGAACTCGAGCAGCTTGGCCAGCGCGGCGTGCTCCTCGTCGGTGAAGTGGATCTGCCCCTTCCAGGTGTCGACGTCCCACACGTCACGCTCATCGGGCGCGATGTTGAAGTCGCCGATCAGCACCACCTGCTCGCCGGGCTTCGCGGTCGCGTCGAGCTCGGCCCGCAGGCGCGCGAACCAGTTGAGCTTGTGCGTGAACTTGTCGCTGCCGAGCTTGGTGCCGTTGGGCACGTAGAGGTTGTAGATGCGCACGCCGTCGACGACGGTGTTGAGGATCCGGCAGGCCTTGTCGGGCGGCGCCTCACGGAACCCGCAGTGCACCTCGCTCGGCTTGATCTTGCTCAGCGTGGCGACGCCGGCGTAGCCCTTGGCGCCGTGGACCGTGACCTCGTAGCCGAGCTCCATGAACGGCACGCGCGGGAACAGCTTGTCCTCGACCTTGGTCTCCTGCAGGCACACCACGTCCGGCTCGGTGTCGGACAGGTAGGTCAGCACGTGGTCGAGGCGCGCGCGTACGCCGTTGACGTTCCAGCTCATCAACGAAAAAGGCGTCGTCATCGCCGCGAGAGTACCGCAATCGCCACGCGCCCGCGCCCGCCCCGACCCCGCCGCAGCGTCCGCGCTCGCGCCCGCGCGCGGCCGAGAGCACGCGCGCGCCCGTCACTGCCCGCGGATCATGCGGTGAGCGAAGATCGCCAGCGCGAACCACAGGATCGAGATGTAGACCGAGAAGTTGCCGTCGAGCACGAGCACCACGAGCACGATCAGGCTCGAGAGCGTGTAGAGCAGCGGCGGCCACGGGTACAGGCCGAGCCGGTACGGGCGCTCGAGCGTGGGCAAGCGGCGACGCAGCACGATCACGGCCATCACCGTGAGGCTGCCCGTGATCAGCATCGCGCTCGAGGTGTAGTCGAGCAGCTCCTTGAAGCTGTTGGTCAAGATCAGCGCCGCCGCGAGCGCGGCCTGCACCCACAGCGCGACCACGGGCGTGCGAAAGCGCGGGTGCAGCTGACCGCCGCGCTGGAAGAAGTCGCCGCCCTGGGCCATCGCGTAGGCGATCCGCGAGCCGGTGAGCACGGTGCCGTTGATCGAGCCGAGCATGGCGAGCAGGATCAGCACGGTCACGAGCACGGTGCCGGTGGTGCCGAACATGCGCGTGGCCGCGGCCGTGCCGACCTCGCCGGCGCGCGCGAGCTCGCTGAGCGGGAACACCGAGAGGAAGCCGGCGCACAGGACCATGTAGAGCCCGAGCACCGCGAGCGTCCCGCCGATCACGGCGCGGGGCAGCACGCGCCCGGGGTCCTTGATCTCGCCGCCAATATAGATCGCGGCGTTCCACCCCGAGTACGCGAAGTACACCGGGAGGTAGGCGCGCGCGACCTCGGCGATGCCAGGCGCCTCGCTCGTCGAGCCCTCGGCGAACCAGCGGCCCATGCCCTCGGTGCCGATCTGGCCGATGACGACGAGGCTCGTGACCAGGAACAGGATCAGCGGCACGGTCGTCAGCACCACCTGCGCGCGGCCCGAGAGCACGACGCCGATGTGGTTGATCACCGTGAGCGCGATGACGATGAGCAGCGCCCACAGCGTCGCCGCGTCGATCGTGAACAGCCCGAACACCTGAATCGTGCTCGTGTACTCGGGCCCGAGCAGCACGGGCAGCTGATAGGAGGCCGTGCCGACGGCCATCGTCGCCAGCGAGCCGGGGAAGGTCGCGAGCAGCTGCAGCCAGCCAGCCGCGAACGCGACCCCGGGCCCGTAGGCTTTCTGGAGGTAGGGGTAGTCGCCGCCGGCGCGCGGCATCATGGCGCCGAGCTCCGCGACGCTGAGCGCCCCGCACAGCGCGGCCAGCCCGCCGATCAACCACATCAGCAGGAAGTAGCCCGGCGTCGTCACGTGCGCGGCGACGACGGGCGGCGCGATGAAGATGCCGATGCCGAGCATCGCGCCCGCGACCACGGCTTGCGCAGGCCAAAACCCGAGGTGCTTGCCGGAGTCCAGCTCCGCGCCGTGGCCTTGGCCCGTCCCCATCGCCGCGGCGAAGAGTATCAGTCTCCCTCGCCTGGCCCTAACAACCCACGTCGCCCAGCGCGGCGTCTGGAAAAGTCGCTCATCGCGCCGGGCGTCGGGAATAGCGAGCGCGCGGGCGCTGTTGGCGTCAGCGACCACGCGCGCGTCATGGGCTCGCGCGACGAGCTGCCCCCATGACTCGAGCGTCGGCACCCCAGGGATCGGCCCAGACGAGCGCAGTTTCGCCACGGACCGCCGGGCCACGGATTGACAGCGCGCGCACGCCACCGCTACCGTGCCCGCCGCCGACATGCCGGCACTCCGCGACCTCCCAGTTTTCCGCGACCCCGCGCGAGTTCGGGCGACCATGAACGAGCGCGAACCAGAGCGGCGCGCGTCGTCGCGGCGCACGTGGTCCCGCGCGGGCGCCGGGCTCGCGCTCACGCTCGCGCTCGCGCTCGCGCCGGGCTGCAAGACGGGCCCGGACCTCAGCGCCGACTACGGACAGACCGCGCGCGAGAACTACGAGCTCGCGCTCGGCGAGTTCGCCGATCGCGACTGGGAAGAGGCCGTCGCCTACGCCGACTTCGTCCGCATCCGCTTCCCCTTCAGCCGCTACGCGGTCGAGGCCGAGCTGCTCGTCGCGCGCGCCGAATTCGCGCGCGACGAATTCATCGTCGCCCAGGACGCGTTCCGACAGTTCGCCAAGCTGCACCCGACCCACAAGCACGTGCGCAACGGCTGGGTCGCGTACATGGCCGCGCTCGCGGCCTACAAGAACTCGCCGAGCAACTTCTTCCTGCTCCCGCCCTACTACCAAAAAGATCAGAGCCAGCTGCGCGACGCCATGGGCGAGCTGCAGTACTTCTTCGATCACCACTCGGGCTCGCAGATGGAGCCCTACGCGGTCAAGCTGCGCGACGACGTCAACCGCCGGCTGCTCCAGCACGAGCTCTACGTCGCGCGCTACTACCTGAAGAAAGACCGGCCCGAGGCCGCGATCATGCGGCTCGAGCGAGCCCACGAGCGCTACCCCGGCATCGGCCTCGACGCCGAGGTGCTGTTCCAGCTCGGGCTCACGTACCTGCGCCTCGACGAGATCGAGCTCGCGCGCGCGACCTTCACCGAGCTGCAGACCGAGCACCCGGGGCACCCCAACGGCAAGCAGGCCAAGCTCTACCTCAAGTACATCTACGACGAGTTCGGCCCCGCCGACCCCGGCCGCGCGCGCCCGGATCGCAAGCCCCCTGAACCCCCGCGCCCGATCCTGCCCAAGGACGAGTTCAACCTGAACAAGCAGGAGAAGGCCAAGCGCGAGGCCCGGGACAAGCGCATGCAGACGAAGCAGGAGGCCCGCGACCGACGCTTCGGCGAACCCGGCGCGGCGTCGCCGAGCCCGTCGACGAAGGAGCCCGCGGCCCCCGACGAGCCGGCTGGCACGCCCGCGAGCCGTCCGGGGGTCGAGGAGGCAGGCGAGCCCTCAGCGCCGCCCGAGCGCGATCCTCCCGACGACGACGACGCGTCGAAGGGAACGTCCAGGCAGGATCCTTCGAAGCGCGAGCCTCCCAAGGGCGATCCGCCCGCCAACGATCCGCCGCCCGCCAACGCCTGGCCTGAGAAGCAGCCGACGCAGCCGCCCGAGCGCCGCGATCAAGAGCCCGAGAGCGGCCATGGCTGAGGCGGGCGTGCGCGCCGATGACGACGCGCGCGCGCGGCTGCTCGAGTTCGTCGTCGATCCGCCGCTGCAGACCGCCGCGCTGCCCGGCGTCGGCGGCCGCCTGCGCGCGTGCGTCTCCGACTTCCGCGTCGTCGAGCTCCCCGCCTACACGCCGGATGACCGCGAGGACGCGCACCTCATGTTCACCCTCCGAAAGCGCGGCCTCACGACCGAGGACGCGCTCGCCGAGCTCGCGCGTCAGCTGGAGATCCCGCGGCGTGACATCGGGCTCGCCGGCCTCAAGGATCGTCACGCGATCACCGAGCAGTGGGTCACCGTCCCCGCCGCAGCCGGCGCCGCGCTGGCGCGCTTCGAACACCCCGCGATCACGCTCGGGCCCGCGCGCGGGCACAGCAACAAGCTCCGTCGCGGGCACCTGCGAGGAAACCGCTTCACGATCGTCCTGCGCGAGCTCGCGGTCCCGCCCGCAGAGGCCATCATCAGGATCGCGCGCAAGCTCGAGCTGCTCGCCGCGCAGGGGGGTCTCGAGAACCTCTACGGACCCCAGCGCTTCGGTCACGGGGGCAACAACGCGGCGCGCGGACTCGCTCAGCTCGCGTCGCCCCGCGCGGCTCGCCGCCGCCTCAAGGCCGACCTGACCACGAGCGCCGGGCAGTCCGCGCTCTTCAACCTGTACGTTTTGACACGTCGCGAGCGCGGCTTGATGCGCACCATCCTCGCCGGCGACATCCTCAAGAAGAGCGACACCGGCGGGATGTTTGAGTCGAGCGATAGCGCGCTCGACCAGGCCCGCCTCGATCGCGGCGAGCTCGTGATCACCGGCCCCATCTTCGGCAGCAAGACGCGGAGCCCTGGCCCCGAGACGCCCGCGCTCGCGCTCGAGGACGCCGTCTTGCGCCGCTGCGAGATATCGCGCGAGACCCTGCGTATGCTCGGGCGCAAGGTCCCCGGGACCCGCCGCGCGATCACGATCCCCGCGCGACCCGACGCCATCTCGCTCACGACCGTCCCGCCGTCGCCCGCGGAGACCGGCGACGACGCCGCCGAGCTCGGTGAGGGCGTCCAGCTCGAATTTCTCCTCCCAGCGGGCTCCTACGCGACCCAGCTCCTGCGCGAGCTCATGGGCCCCCCGGCCTGACCCGCGCAACATGCGCGACCACACCGCGTTCCTGGCACAACCCGTACAACGCCGCTCCAACGGCCCCGCGCCGTGGAACCAACGGTTTTCGATCATGCTCCAACTAGATCCCAGCACGCGCGTCGCGAACCATCGACCGGGCGCGCGCGGCACCCCGCGGTGCGCTGGCCGAACAACGACGTTTTCAGTTAGGGTTTCGCGGGCCTCCCCATGAATCTCACCGAGACCTTTCTCCAACTCTCCAGCGTCGGCGCGGAGTGGATCCTCGGGCTGCTGATCATCCTGAGCCTGATCAGCGTGGCCGTGATGTTCGAGCGGTGGATGTTCTTCCGCGGCCTCGCGGGCAAGGACGCCGCGCTGCTCCGCAACCTCCACGCCGCGCTCTCTGACGGCGAGGTCGACAAGGCCCAGCGCCTGCTCAGCACGGTGACCGCGCCCGGCGGTCGCATCGCGGCCGAGATGGTCGCCAACGCCGACCGCGGCAGCAAGGCCACCGCCTCGATCATCGCCGCGCTGCGCCCCGGCGAGAAGCTGCGGCTCGAGAAGAACCTCGGCTACCTCGGCACCGTCGGGTCGAACGCGCCGTTCATCGGCCTGCTCGGCACCGTGCTCGGCATCATCGAGACCTTCCGCGGGCTCGCCGAGACGGGCATCCAGGGCACCGCGGAGTACTCGGACAAGGTCATGTCCGGCATCTACGAGGCGCTCGTCGCGACGGCCGTGGGTCTGCTCGTCGCGATCCCGGCGGTGATCGCCTACAACTTCTTCATGCGTCGCGTGAAGGCGCTCCTCAGCGAGGCCGACGCCGTGACGAACATGGTGCACGCCTTGCTCGAGGGACAGGGCGGGCGCCGCGACTAGCCGGCGACCGGGCGCGCGCCGCCGCGCGCCCGCTCTCAACAGGTAGGACCGCGCGTGGCAGCATCGTACGACAACGACGACGAGGAGATCACCAGCATCAACGTGACCCCGCTGGTCGACGTCATGCTGGTGCTGCTCATCATCTTCATGGTCACGACCACGACCATCCAGGCGTCCGAGGCGATGAACATCAACAAGCCCGACGCCAACACCGGTCAGACCATGGAGACCAACCCCAACCAGATCTTCCTGCAGTGCGCCAAGGACGGGAGCGTGTTCGTCGATCGCCAGAAGATCGCGCCCGCGGACGTCGACAAGACGATCAAGGACGCGATCGCGGTCAAGCTCTCCGACAACCAGGAGCTCCAGGGCGTGATCCAGTGCGACGAGGAGGCCCCGGTCGGCGCGATGATCCACCTCATGGATCTGCTGCGCGAGTCGGGCGTTAAGAAGTACGCCGTCGCCACCGAGAAGCCGAAGCCCACGGACGGGGCCAGCGCAGGCGGGTAGCCGTCGGCCCAGGAGCCCGCCGTGTCCTCGAGTCCCCTGACGTCCGGCCGCCCGACTCACCCGAGCCTCGCGCCGCCGGGTACCGGGCAGCGCTCGAGCCTGAGCACGATCGCGTCGATCGTCGCCCACGTCATCGTGTTCTTCGCCTTCCAGGTCTCGGCGATCCTCCGCCCGCCCGACGAGCCCGAGCCGCTCTACGTCTTGACCGAGGTCGAGCTCCCCGAGCCCGAGCCGCCGCCCGAGCCCGAACCAGAGCCCGAGCCCGAACCGGAGCCCGAGCCCGAGCCGGACCCCGAGGAGCCGCCGCCCGAGATCCCGCCGCCGAAGCAGAAGCCGCGCAAGGTCAAGCAGGCGCCGATCAGCAAGCAGCCGGTGAGCGACGAGCCGCCGCCGCCGCCTCGCTTCGACCAGAGCCAGGTGGTGCAGGACGGCAACTCGGGCGTCTCGGTGAACACCGGGGAGCCTGGCGACGGCGTCCCCGGGGGCACGGGCAAGCCCAACTCCAAGGGCACCGGCTCGCGGCCGCCGGGCGTCAAGACGGACAAGCAGGGCGAGCCGTGGGCGCCCACCGGTGAGCTGCACATCAAGACGCTGCCGCGCGTGATCAAGGTCAAGGAGCTGCAGTGCCCGGCCGTGCGCGAGCTCGGCATCGAGGGCACGGTCGTGCTCAAGGTCCAGGTGCGCAAGACCGGCGACGTCCGCGACGTCAGCGTCGTCAAGGGCATCGGCCACGGCTGCGACAAGGTCGCGGCCAAGGCGCTGCGCGGCTCTCGGTTCAAGCCCGCGATCGCGACCAACGGCAAGCCCGCCGACTACGAGCTGCGCTACGAGTACGAGTTTCAGCTCGAGGACTGAGCGAGCCGACTTCGTCGTGAGCGCCCCCTCGCGCGACGCGTCGGTCGTTCCTCAGCGCCGCGCCGCGATTGCCATTAGGATGCGTCAGGAGACGTGCCTCGCCCCTCGCACAGCCACCGGAGCGCGCGGCCGCTGACGCTCGTCGCGTGGGCGCTCGCGGTCGGCGCGAGCCCGGCGGCGTCGGCCCGCAGCGCCCCCTACTCCCTGGCCGCGCCGGCGCCCGACGAGGACTACACCGCGCCTGTCCTCAAGAACCAAGCCGCCCCGATCGACTACCCGGCCGCGCTGCTCGAGCTCGACCCTCCGCCGGCCGGGCAGGTCATCATCAAGTACGTCGTCGGCGTCGACGGCGTCCCGCGCGAGCTCGAGGTCACGCGCTCGGTCCACCCGGAGCTCGACGCGCTCGCGCGCCGCGCGGTCGGCGAGCTGCGCTATGAGCCAGGTACCTACAAGGGCCAGGCTGTCGAGGTGGTGCTCGCGCTCGGGCTCGAGCTCGCCCCGCCCGCGCCGGAGCCTGAGCCGCCCGCGCCCGACCCCGCGCCCGACCCCGTGCGCGCCGGGGGCGACGACGCCGACGCCCGCGAACAAGACCCGACCCCGGCCGACGCAGGCCCCGTGCGCGTCTCCGGCACGATCCGCTCCGCGGGGCAGCGCACGCCGATCGACAGCGCGGTCGTGCTCGTCGTCCCCGCGCCGGCCGACGCCGAGCTCGGCGACGTCGACTACACCGTCTACAACGAGGAGGAGCCGGCCTGGACGCGGCGGACGCTCTCTGGCCTCGACGGCTCCTTCGAGTTCCGCGGCCTCCCCGACGGCAAGCTCCGCGTCATCGTGCTCGCGGAGGGCCACAACCGCGTCGAGACGGTCGAGGAGCTCCTGTCGGGCAAGCGCGTCGAGCTCGACCTCTACCCCAAGCCGCTGACCTTCAACCCGTACCGAACCGTCATCCGCGCGCGCAAGGACGACGTCGGCGAGATCGACCGACGCACGATCACCGTCGCCGAGATCAACACGCTGCCGGGCACCCAGGGCGACGCGCTCAAGGCCATCCAGAACTTCCCGGGGGTCGCGCGCGCGCCCTTCGGCGCCGGGCTGCTCGCGGTCCGCGGCGCCGCGCCGGGCGACTCGGCCGTCTACCTCGGCTACCACGAGATCCCGAGCCTGTTCCACTTCGGCGGCGTCACGAGCGTCTTCAACTCCGACATCCTCACGCAGATCGACTTCATCCCCGGCAACTTCGACAGCCGCTACGGCGACGCGATCGGCGGCATCGTCAACGTCGTGCCGCGCAAGGGCCGACGCGACGGCTTCCACGGCTACCTCGACAGCGACCTGTTCGACACCGGCATCCTCATGGAGGGCCCCGTCGGCAAGGGCTCGATCATCGGCAGCTTCCGGCGCAGCTACATCGACCTCGTGCTCGCCAACGCGATCCCCGACGACGCGGGCCTCAACGTCACGGCCGCGCCGCGCTACTACGACTACCAGCTCCTGTTCGACTACCCCGTCGACGACGGCGAGCTCTCGCTCAAGTGGTTCGGCTCCTACGACCGCCTCGAGTTCCTGTTCTCCGAGCAGAACGACACCGCGACCGACGACCGCGATCGCCTGAGCCAGCGGATCTACTTTCACCGCGGCGACGTCGCCTACACGAAGCGCATCGGCGGCTGGGACTTCCTCGTCACGCCCTCGTTCCGCCACGACTTCGTCAACTTCTTCGTCTTCGACGTCATCCAGGGCGACATCATCGGCAACACGCTCTCGACGCGCGCCGAGCTCGGGCGCCGGCTCTCGCGTCGCGCCGCGTTCCGCGTCGGCACCGAGCTCACCGCGTCATGGTTCGACCTCTCGATCACCGCGCCGCTCTCGACCGGCGGCGGCGGCAGCTCGGACCAGCTCGCGACCACCACCGTGTCGTCGAACCTGATCATCCCCGCGCTCTACACGACGATGACGCTCGGCGTCGGCGACCGCGTAACGCTCTACCCCGGCGCGCGCTTCTCGTTCTACTCGTCGCCCTTCAACAAGGCCGCCGTCGACCCGCGCCTGCGCGCGGCCGTTCAGGTCGGCGACCGCACGGTGCTCAAGGCCGGCGCCGGGCTCTACACCCAGGCCCCCAACCCGCCCGCGAAGTGGGACGACACCTTCGGCAACCCGGACCTCGGCATCGAGCACGCGCTGCACACCAGCGTCGGCCTCGAGCACGACTTCGACTACGACATCAAGCTCGAGCTGACCGGCTTCTACAAGCACCTCTGGCACCTCTCCGCGCCCTCGAGCGCGCTGCTGCGCGACGAGGAGGGGGCGATCGAGCCCGAGCTGCAGGCCAACACCGGCGTCGGGCACATCTTCGGCGGCGAGCTGCTCGCGCGCAAAGCCCTGACCCGCAACCTCTACGCGTGGCTCAGCTACACGCTCATGCGCAGCACCCGGCGCGACGCGCCCGGCGAAGAGTTCTACCTGTTCGGCTTCGACCAGACCCACATCCTCACGGCCATCGCCAGCTACAAGCTCCCGCGGCAGTGGCAGATCGGCGCGCGCTTCCGCCTCGTCTCCGGCAACCCGAACACGCCGATCATCGGCGCCGTCACGGACGCGTCCTCGGGCGTCTATATCCCGATCTACGGGCCGCGGAACTCCGACCGCCTGCCGCCCTTTCACCAGCTCGACATCCGCGTCGACAAGCGCTGGATCTACCGACGCCTGAGCTTCCTCATCTACCTCGACATCCTCAACGTCTACAACGCGCAGAACACCGAGGGCTTTCAGTACAGCTATGACTATCAGCAGCGCTCGTCGATCGCGTCGCTGCCGATCCTGCCCTCGATCGGCGCGCGCATGGAGTGGTGACGACGTGCCCGCGAGCCCGCCCCGAACGCGCCGCAGCCTCCGCCCGCTCCGGTCCCCCGGCGTCGCCCCCGGCGCGATCGTGCGCGCGCCTGCGCGACGCGAGCAACTCGGGTATCGTCAGCCCGTGCCCCGATCGTCGCGATCCCGGCGACCGTCGCTCGGCCTCGCGGCCGTGACCGCCTGCGCGCTGCTCAGCGCCGCCTGCGGGCCGCCGCTGCCGCCCTCGCGCCTCATCGTCAGCACGCGGATCCTGGGCGTGAAGATGGAGGTCACCGAGCCGCTCCCGCTCGGCGCGCCCGAGGACACCGACGCGCTCGGCGTGCGCTGCCAGGCGCTGCCCTTCGAAAAAGTTCAGCTCACGCCGCTGATCGTCAACGAGGAGGACCAGCAGAGCCCGGCGATCATCGACCCGCTGTGGATCGCCTGCGAGCTGCCTCCTGGGCAAGGTCTGTTCGGCTGCACCCAGGCCGCGCTCCCGACCTCCCTCGGCGAGCTGCCCGAGTGCCCGCAGCTCACGCTCTTCGACCTCGACCCCGAGCTGCTCGCGAGCGGCGAGCTGCCCGAGTTCCCCAGCCCCTGCCTGATCCCCGACGACGGCGTCGCCGACGGGCTGCAGGACTTCATCGTCCCGCTCTCGCAGAACGTGCTGATCGGCGGCAGCGTCGAGATCGTCATGTTCGGCCACGGCCCCGACGGCCCGAGCTCGAGCGAGTGCGCGAACACGCTCCTCTCCGGGGAGACCGAGCTCGACAACCTCTGCATCCAGGCGGTCCAGCGACTGACGGTCGGCCCGCTCGAGGCGCTGCTCGAGCTCGCGGGCGGCTTCGGCCTCGAGCTCCCGGCGGAGCTGCCGACGCCAGAGGAGATCCCCGACGGCGACCGCAACCCGCGAATCGAGAGCTTCGCGATCGAGCTCGAGCACGAGGACGGCAGCACCGAGGTGCTCGGCGAGCTCGCGTCGGGCGACGCGATCGCGGCGCGCGAGGGCGACATCATCAAGATCACCACCGAGGCGCCCGAGCGCTACCTGCAGGAGTACCTGGTCCCGATCAACGGCGGGCGCGACGGCTACGAGACGCGCCTCGAGGACTACAGCGGGCGCTGGTTCATCACCTGGGGGCAGCTGCTCAGCGGCGGCAGCAACGACCCGGTGAGCAAGAACGAGTGGACGCTGCTCAAGAGCGCGGACGACGAGGACGCGCTGCCGACGAACGACCGGGCCACGCTCTACTACGTGGTCCGCGACAACCGCCAGGGGGTCGACTGGTGGACGATGCACGTCGACGTGACGCCGGCCCCCTGAGGGCCTGTAAATTTTTGTTAAGCGACTGTGTCGAAGTGCTCGTCGGCCCGAGCGCGCGCGCGCGCGAGACGCCCGGGACGCGAGGGTTCTCCGCTTCCGTCCGCGTTTCTGCGTGAAACCACACCAGCGCGCGCGGGTATCTGTTATCCAGGGGACACCTCCTCCCGCGACCCGCGCTTGACCGCGGCAGGCCACGGCGCTATCAGCCGAGTGCACCCTCGTGCCCGCTCTCACTCCCATCGTCGTCACCGCGCTCCTGACGTCGCTCGCTGAGCCGGCCTTTGACCGCAGCGGCCAGCCGACGACCGACGGCGTGATCAAGCCCGCGCCGCAGGGCCCCGCGCGCACCGAGGTCAAGCCGTCGACCTCGAGCCCGCTGCCCTCGACCACCCGGCCCTCGACCGCCCCCACGTCGCCGCGCCCGACCGCGACCTCGCGCCCGCTGCCGCCGCCCGGTCAGCTCACGCCGACCACGCCGAGCGACGGCGAGGGCCCGCAGCTGATCGACGACGGCGAGCTGCCGACCTTCAACGTCGACGCGAACGCGCCCTTCGCGACCGAGTCGCTCGAGCTCAGCGAGGTGCTCAAGCTCTCGCTCGAGCAGAACATCGACCTGCGCAGCAACGTCTACGACGTCGCGATCAGCGAGGCCAACATCCTCGCGGCGATGGGCGCCTACGACGTGTTCATTCGGGCAGGCGCGACCGCGACGCTGAACGTCACGCCGCAGCGCGGCTCGGCCTTCGTGCTCTCGACGGGCTCGCGCTCGCTCTCGGCCAACTTCGGGATCAACCGCAAGATCGAGACCGGCGGCACCGTCGACTTCTCGTTCTCCATGACGCGCGGCCTCGCCAGCCAGCCCGTCTCGATCTTCAACCCCGACCTCGGCTCGATCGAGCTGGCCCAGTACACCGTCGCGCCGACGCTCACGCTCACGCACCCGCTGCTCAAGGGCGCCGGCATCAAGGTCAACCGCGCCGACATCGACAAGGCGCGCCTCGCCAAGAGCCAGACCGAGGCCACGCAGATGGTCACGGCGCAGACCGTGGTCCGCGACATCCTCAACGCGTACTGGGAGGTCCTGTACGCGCACCGCGACCTCGTCAACAAGCGCCGCGCGCTCGAGCTGACGGGCGAGCAGATCGAGCGCACCCGCGCCGAGGTCGCCGCCGGCCGCCGCTCGCCCATCGAGCTGCGCAGCATCGAGCAGACCCGCGCGCAGCAGGAGAACGACCTGCTGCTCGCCGAGAACAACCTCATCGACCGCAGCCTGACGCTGCGCACCCTCATGGGTCAGGACCTCGCCGAGCTCGAGGTCCTGGGCGTCACGCCGACCACCGATCCCCAGGCCTTCCAGCCCGAGCCCTACGACCACAAAGCCCAGATCGAGCGCGCGATGGAGGCCAACCCGCAGATCCGCCAGCTGCAGCTGGCGATCGCGAGCCGCCAGATCGACGAGCTCGTCGCCGCCAATCAGCGCCTCCCGCAGCTCGACTTCCAGGGGACCTTCGCGCCCCAGGGCCGCAGCATTGACCGCTCTCCCAACATCGGCAGCGGCGACCCGGGCGAGAAGAGCAACTGGGCCAACGCGTTCCGCAACATCTTCACCGACGATCTCAGCAACGGGCTGCTCGCCGACTACCGCGTGTCCGCGTCGCTCAACCTGACGTGGGACGTGCAGAACCGGGCCGCCAAGGGCAACCACCAGCGCGCGATCCTCGAGCTGCACAAGGCCCAGGCCAACCTCGACATCACCCGCCAGCAGATCTCCGGCTCGGTCATCCGCGCCGCCAACACGCTGCGCAACGCCGCCAAGCGCATGGAGGTCAGCGACCACGCCGTCGAGCTGGCCCAGGAGAACCTCGAGGCCGAGAAGGCCCGCTACGCGGTCGGGCGCTCCACCGCCTACGATGTCCTGTTTCGCCTCGACGCCCTGGAGATCGCCGAGGCCAACGCGCTCCGCGCCCAGATCGACTACCTCCAGGCCAAGACCGAGCTCCAGGTGCTCACCGGCGACCTGCTGCCGTCCTACGGCCTCGAGGTCGTGTCGCAGATGCCGCCCCCGTCCGTCAGCAACGGGTCGCGGCGGAGGAAGTAGCGGGTCGGGAACCTCCCTCGCCGTCGCCCGTGTAAACAGCGACGGATGAACGCGCCTACCATCGCGCCGGAGCGTCGCGCCCGCGGGATCTCCCGCGGCGGGTCCCCGGAAACAACCCACGGAAGGGATCCATGGGAGATCGGCCCGCCCACCGCCGCCAGGCCGGGACGCGCGCTCGATTTCGCGTCTCGCCCGGGCACGGCGCCCTGGGCGGCATCTTGTCGGCCCGAGCTCCGGCGTGATAGCGTCACGACTGTCAACACGACAGCGGGACGAGGCCGGCAGCGATGCCCGACAACTGAGCACGTTCGTCCTGGCATTTGAGGCGTGACAGCGCGTATCACGCCCCTGCTTCAAGGTTCTGGCTCAACGGTTCTGGAGGATTCAAGTCATGTCGTCATCGGAGATCGCCGATAACAAGTGGGAGCTCGAGGCCTCGAAGCCCCCCATCACAACCGCGGGCGCCATGGCCCAGATCGCCATCATCGGCGCGTTCACCCTCGTGTTCGGGTGGATCTTGGCCTTCTCGGTGCTCGGCATCGTCAGCCCCAAGAAGAAGACGATGGCGGACAAGTACGGCGAGATGAACGCCGAGGGCGGCGCTGCGGCGCCCGCCGAGGCGCCCGCCGCCGAGTAGCCCGCGTCACGAACACGATCCTCGTGATCACCCAGACGAGTCGACGCCGCCCAGCGGTCGTCGGCTCGTTGTTGTTTTAACAAGACCCTTCGGACAGCTCGAGAATCAGCGCTCGGGAAACCCGATGAACGACAGCTGCTGACCGATGCCCGCGCCGTCGCGACGGAACGAGAAGTAGCGCGCGCCGTCGCGGTGCGTGCAGCCGCCGACCCGCTCGATCGCCGCCGCCGGGACGCCCGCCGCCTCGAGCTGGAGACGCACCATCGCCACGAGATCGACGTGCGGCCGGCGAAAGCCCTCGCGCGCGACCACCCGCTCGGGAAACTCCGCCGCGACCTCCGGCCCGACTTCGAACGCGTCGAGCTCAATGCACGGGCCAATCGCCGCGCGCAGGCGCGAGGCCGAGACACCCGCGTCGGCCAGGGTCGACACGGTCGCGGCGGCGATGTTCGCCGCGGTGCCACGCCAACCACTGTGCACCGCCGCGACCACGCGCCCCTCGTCATCGGCGATCAGCACCGGGACGCAGTCCGCCGTCAGCACGCCGACCACCGCCGCGCCGTCCTCACGCCGCGCCCAGATCGCGTCCGCCTCGCTGTCGGGCGTGACCTGATCCGCGCGCACCACCGCCACGCCGTGGACCTGCTTCACCGTCCGCAGGTTCGCGAGCGAGAAGCCGCCCGCGTCCGCGACTCGGCGATAGTTCTCCTGCACCGCCCCCGCCTCGTCACCCC
>JACKDW010000050.1 GCA_020633295.1 Myxococcales bacterium
CGACCATGCGGTCCTTGGTGAACACGCCGAGGTCGCCGCCCTTCGACGCGCTCGGGCCGACGGAGTGCTCCTTGGCCAGGGCCTCGAAGTCAGCGTCCGGCGCCGACGCGAGCGCGAAGACCTCCTCGGCCTTCTTCATGGCCTCGGCCTTCCACTGCGCCTTCTCCTCCTCGGTCGGCTCGGGCACCTTCTCGCCGGGGCGCGGGTGCTGCCGCTCGGGGCCGACCGGGATCAGGATGTGAGCCGCGCGCACGCGCTCCTGCTCGGACTTGTAGTTGGGCTTGACCTTCTCGTACTCGGCGTCGATCTCCTCGGGCGAGACGATGAGGGCGCCGGTCTTCTCGAGCAGCGCGCGCTCAAGCAGCTCGGCGATGTACATGTCGCGCAGGCTCTGCTCGGTCTCGCCTCGACGCTTGAGGTGCTTGTCCCAGTCCTTGATGCCGCGCTTCTGCTGGGCCTCGCGCTCGGCGAGGACCTTCTCGTCATGGGTCACGCCCATGGCGGCGGCCTCCTGGCGCAGGACCTCCTGGTAGATCAGGCGATCGGTGATCGACTTGCGGTAGCGGCGATCCGCGGACGCCGGGATCTCGCGGTCGCGGTCCTTGTACTTCTGGACCTTGAGGTCGTAGATGGTGCGGAAGTCGAGGAGGGTGATGTCCTTCTCGCCGACGCGCGCCACCGGATCCGGCAGGTCGCCCAGGTGCTTGCTGTTGCTGGGCTTGTCCGCGCCGTCCGCCGGCTGGATGTCCTGGATGTCCTCGGGGTTCGCCTTCGTCGGCGTCGGCGGCTGGGTGCACGACGCCACGGTGGCGAGACACGTGACGCTGAGAATCAGTGGTAGTAGACGCATGAATTCTCCTCTGCCCGGCCCCCGGTGTTCGTGGGCGCGAAGCCGACTTGAACCGCTTGGGGATCGAAGTCGCGCGGATTCTATGTTGGAACCTCTGCCCGGGTAAAGGCTGCATGTGCACACCCTGGACCCAGCACGCGCCCAGCGCGCCCACGTCGATCAGGCTCCGCTCCGCGACCGTCCCGCTGGCCGGTGCGCGCAGGCTCCAGGGACCGCGCGCCACGGCGGTGCGGGCCGCGGCGGTCGGGATGACATCAGCGCGATTTGGCGTAGGATGCCAGCCCCATGTCCTCACGCCTCGTGCAGCTTCGGACGTCGAAGTCGACCGCGCCCGCCGGGACGCCGCCTGCGGCCTCGTCCGCGGACGTCGACGAGATCGCGCCCGACGCTCCGCGCGTCTACCTCGAGACGCTCGGCTGCCAGATGAACGAGGCCGACTCGGCGCTGATCCTCGGGCAGCTGCGCGAGCAGGGCTACGCCCGCGTGCGCGACCCGGCCGAGGCCGACGTCATCCTGCTCAACACCTGCGCGGTACGCGAGAAGGCCGAGGATCGCGTCTACGGGCGCACCTCGCAGCTCCTGCGCCACCGCCAGGAGAACCCCGGGCTCGTGTTCGGCATCACCGGGTGCATGGCCGAGCACCTCCGCGAGCGCGTAACCGAGAGGGCGCCGCACATCACCCTGGTCGTCGGCCCCGACAGCTACCGCGGCATCGCCGAGCTCGTCGATCGAGCCCGCGCGGGCGAGCGCGTGATCGATGTCGAGCTCGACAAGACCGAGACCTACGCGGGCATCGACGCCCTCGGCAGCGCGGTCGACCGCGACGATGACGGCGTCAGCGGCCAGGTCACGATTCAGCGCGGCTGCGACAAGTTCTGCACCTTCTGCGTCGTGCCCTTCACGCGCGGGCGCGAGCGAGGCGTCGCGCCGCGCGACATCCTCCGACAGACGCGGCGGCTCGCGGAGCACGGCTACCGCGAGGTCATGCTGCTGGGCCAGACGGTCAATTCATACCGCTACGAGGACGTGAGCTTCGCGGCGCTGCTGCGGGCGGTGGCCGCGGTCGACGGGATCTCGCGGATCCGCTTCACGAGCCCCTACCCCGTCGACTTCTCCGACGAGCTGATCGCGACCATGGCCGCGCTCGAGGCCGTGTGTCCGCAGGTGCACCTGCCGGCGCAGTCGGGCTCGGACCGCATGCTCGCGGAGATGCGGCGCGGCTACACGCGGGCCGAGTTCGTGACGCTGGTCCGCAAGCTGCGTACGGCGATGCCCGAGATCGCGCTGAGCACCGACATCATGGTCGGCTTCTGCGGCGAGACCGAGGAGGACCACGCCGAGACGCTGTCGCTGCTCGACGAGGTGCGCTTCGACTCGGCGTTCATGTTCCGCTACAGCGACCGCGGGATCACCTACGCCTCGAAGAAGCTCGCCGACGACGTGCCCGATGAGGTCAAGGGACGGCGGCTGCGCGAGGTCATCGAGCTGCAGGAGCAGCACACGCGCGCCTCCCACGAGGCGCGCGTGGGGCGAACGGAGGAGGTCCTCATCAGCGGCGTCTCCCGCCGCGGTGACTGTATGGTCGGGCGCACGCCGCGATTCCAGCGCGTGCTCCTGCCCCTCGACGCGGGCCCGCCAGGGACGCTCGTGCGCGTCCCGATCGCGCGCTCGACCGGTCACTCGCTGCGCGCCGGGTAGCCCAGCCAGCGCGCGCGCCTGGGTTCGGACAAGCTGCCCGTAGCGCCGCTTTGGGTCGCCGCCGGGGGTATGCTGAGGGTCGCCCGCGCGGCCGCGCGAGCAGCCAGGCCGATGACATCGCCCAAGCCCACGTCGAGCTTCTACCCCATGGCTCGAGGGGATCGCGTCTACATCCTCGTGGTGCTCGGCGCGGCCGTGATCGCGTTCCTGCCCACCTGGCACGGCGTACAGCTCCGGGGGATGGCGCTGCGCGGCTGGCTGCTCGCGGCGCTGATGCTGCTCGCGCCGATCGTCGCGCTCGCGCGGCTGCTCGCGCGCCGACGCGGCGCGCGGGCGCGTCACGGCGCGTCGCCAGCGGGAGGATCGCGGTGAGCGAGCTGGTGCTCGAGCGCGGGATCGTCATCGTCTACCTGCTCGGCTGCGTCGCGCTCGGCGTGCTCGCCTCGCGCCGCGTGCTCGGCTCCAACGACGAGTACTGGGTCGCGGGCCGCAGCGTCGGCCCGTGGGTCAACGCGATCGCGCTGATGGCCGCGCTCGCCAGCGGCGGCTCGATCATCGGCGTCATGGGCCTGGCCTACAGCAAGGGCATCCCGACCACGCTCGCGTTCTTCGCCGGCGCGGTCGTCGGCTTCCCGCTCGCGTCGATCCTCGTCGCGCCGCAGCTGCGCCGGTTCGGGCGCTTCACGATCTCCGACTTCCTCAGCGCGCGCTTCCCCTCGCCCGTCATGCGCTTCGGCGTGCCGCTGCTGATCGTCCTCAGCTTCACGATCTACATCGTCGCGCAGATGAAGGCGGCCGGCCTGACCGCCGAGGCGCTGCTCGGGATCCCCTACGACGCGGCGCTCGTGATCTCGGCCGTCGTGTTCGTCGCGTACGTCTCGTTCGGGGGCATGCTCGCGGTCACGTGGACCGACGTGGTGCAGGGCGCGATCATGCTCGTCGTGATCGTGGTCGCCGCGGCCCTGCTGATCGTCACGTTCGGGGGCGCGGGCGCGATCTTCGACGCCGCGATGACGCGCGCGCCGGCGCTCGGCGAGGCCGGCGCGTCTGGCCTCTCGACCAGCCTCGGCGCGTTCGTGATCTGGGCGGCCGCGATCCCGGTGGTGCCGCACGTCGTCATGCGCGTGTACACGGCCAAGGACGCCCGCGGCGCGCAGCTCTCGCTCAACATGGCGATGATCGGCTACGTCGTGATGATCCTGCTCGCGGTGCTCGTCATCGTGCCTGTCGGGAAAGCCAGCTTCCCGGAGCTCGCCGACGCCGACCTCGTGTTCCACGAGGTGGTCAAGGCCCACTTCCCGCCGCTGCTGCGCGGGGTCGCGGTCGCGGCCGTGATCGCGGCGGTGATGTCGACGACCGACGCGCTGCTGCTCGCCTGCAGCTCGGCCGTCGCCCACGACCTGATCGAGGTCGCCGCCCGCCGCCCGCTCTCGCCGCGGGCGCTCGGGCGGATCAACGTCGCGGTCGTGTGGGTGATCGGCGCCGTCGCGACCGCGCTCGCGTTTCGTCCGCCCGCGCTGCTCACCGAGCTGTACTCGGCGGCGATCGGGGTCCTGAGCGCGGCGCTGTTCGTGCCGCTGATCGCCGGGCTGTGGTGGCGCCGCGCCAACGCGCTCGGCGGCGCGCTCGCGCTGACGGCGGGCGCGCTCGTGTACCTCGGGCTGTACTTCTCGGGCGTCGTGCCGCGGCTCTCCGCGATCCTCTACGCGCTGCCCGCGAGCGCGCTGGCGATGCTGATCGGCGCCCGGCTCGGCGCGCCGCCCGACCGCGCGATCACGGCGGAGGTCGACCGGCTCCACGAGGACGCGCCGCCCGATTCCGCCCCGAGAGAAATCTCGTAACGTTTTATGGGTCTCACGCCCACACTATCGTGGGGGTGAAGGAGATCAGCACGCGCTCGGAGACCGTCTCGAACGCGCCGGCGCGCGCTGGCCGGCCCGAACTCTCGCTCGCGGAGACGGTCGCGCCGACCCGCGAGCGGTCGCGCGAGCTGTCCCTTGGGGCGACCGTGGCCCAGCCCGCGCAGCTCGACGCGA
>JACKDW010000051.1 GCA_020633295.1 Myxococcales bacterium
CGCCCCTCGGTCCGCGCTCGCGCGCGCGAGCAGCCTGTCCCTTCGGGCTTCCGCGGCTGCCGTCGCTCGCCGTCCACCCCGCGCCCACGCGGCGCTCGCTCGTCCCCGGTCCCTTCGGACTCACTCGACCACGCGCGCCGCGGTCGCTCGTCCCCGGCGCCCTCCGCCCTCCGGGGTCCTGGCCCCGACGGCGTCTCCTCGACGCGCGCCACGACGTTGGTCGAGGTGCGCCGCCGCGACGCGAGCTGCCGCGTGGGCGCGGCGACGCGGTGGGCCTTGAGCTCGCGGTAGATCGAGCGCGCGATCTCGGACTTCAGGAAGCCGACCACGCGCGCGCCCGGGCAGCCCAGCAGCTCACCCAGCTCGTCGGCGGCGTGCTTCTGCACCACCGGCACGTGCCCGAACTCCTCCTCGACCGACGCGCGCCCGACCTCGCTCATGCCCTCGGCGATGAGCACGAAGTGCAGCCGGCGGAGGTTGGCGCGCAGCGCCGCGCGGCCGCTGACCACGACGCGGGCGCGTCGCGCGAAGGGGTAGAGCCGTTCAACTGATTTCGGCGACGCGGCCGGGTCCTGCGAGTTCATGGCGATTGTGCTGCGACGAGCCCGCGGATGGTGCCAGAGCGCGGCCCCGCTGACGAGCGGCGCCGCGCGGCGGCGGCGGCGGGCCTCCTGGAGCCGGGCCGCGGGGTGCAACGCCGGCGCGCCGAGCCCTGCACCGCGCGAGCAGCCCCGCGCCCTGGAGCTCACGCGTCGGGCACGAGCACCCGCGCGTCTACGATCCGCCGCGCGCCCGAAGGCGGACGCGGCGGCGGGCCCGCGCGCCCACGCGGGTCTGCGGCGGCCGGACGCGCGCGCGCCTCTCGACGCGCCAGGCCCAGGGGCGGCGACGTCGCGTACACAGGAGCGTGATCATCAGAACAGCTCCTCGACCACCGCGCCGCCGTCGACCGCGGTGATCGGGCGACCTGCGGCGCTCACGAAGGTCTCGTCCGGGTTGACCGCGAGCGCGTGAGCCAGCGAGCGGAACAGGTCGGGCACGGTCACGGGGCGCTCGGCGATCTCCGAGCCGTCAGCGTCCGTCGCCCCGATGACCTGACCGCCGCGCACGCCCCCGCCCGCGAGCGCGACCGACGAGCAGCGCGGGAAGTGGTCGCGACCGCCGCGCGCGTTGATCCGGGGCGTGCGCCCGAAATCACCTGCCCACAAGACCAGGGTCGAGTCGAGCAGCCCGCGCGCCTCGAGGTCGTCGAGCAGCGCCGACATGCCGGCGTCGAGCTCCCCGCTCAGCGCCCGCACGCGGTCGAAGTTGTTCTCGTGCGTGTCCCAGCCGCGCAGCGAGACCTCGACGAAGGGCACGCCCGACTCCACGAGCCGCCGCGCCATCAGGCAGCCCTGGGCGAAGCCGGTGTCGCCGTAGCGCGCGCGGCTGGCCTGCGGCTCGCGCTCGAGATCGAAGGCGCTGGACTCGGGCGCGCGCATCATCGTCACGGCCTGCTCGACGACTGCGGGGTGCCCCGCGACCTGGGCCCCGCCGCGGCCCGCCGCGAAGCGCTGCTCCTGCGCGCGCCACAGGGCGAGGCGCGCGTCGAGGCGGCCGCGGCTGATCCCGCGCGCGGGCTCGAGGTTGCGCACCGGCCGGGTCGGATCGCCGACGACGAAGGGCGCGTGCTGGGCCCCGAGCAGCCCGGCGTCGTGCCCGGGCCCGCCGATCGAGACGTAGCCGGGCAAGGTCCCGGGGTCGCGGCTCGACGCGACGATCGAGCCGAACGCCGGGTGATCGACGCCGCCCGCCGGCGCGTAGCCGGCGTGCATCAGGTAGCGCGCGCGGTCGTGGTTGCCCTCGACCGCCGTGAGCGATCGGATCAGCGCGAGCTTGTGCATGCGCCGCGCGAGCCTCGGGAGGTGCTCGGCGACGCGGACGCCGGCCAGCGACGTCGGGATCGCGGAGAACTCACCGCCGGTCTCGCGCCCGGGCTTGGGATCAAAGGTGTCGATCTGGCTCGCGCCGCCGTGCATGAACAGGACGATGCAGGCGCGCGCCCGACCGCCGCCCGACGCCGCCGGGCTCGCCTCGGCCGCCTGGCCCGCGCGCGCGCCTGACGACGACGCGCGCCGAGACGACGGCCGAGGCGAGCGCGCTGAGCCCCAGGCCCAAGAAGCCGCGGCGTCCGCTGAGTGCGTGTGTCATCACGTGTCTCCGTTCTCGTTAGTGTCTCTTCAGTCAGGTAAAAATTCAGTGGTTCGTCACGAACTCGCTCGAGAGCAGCAGCGCGAACAGCAGGTCCTCGTAGGCCGCCGCCGAGTCGCCGGCGCGCTCGAGGTAGCGCGCGTGCCCCTCGCGCTCCGCGTCGCTCGGCGGGCGCCCGTAGGCGGCGAGGTACAGCCGCGCGAGGCCGTTGACGCGCGCGTCTTCGTCGTCGCGCGCGCGCGCGTAGCCGTCGAGCGCGCGCTTGACCGTCCCGCCGGCGCCGATGGTCACGCCGCGGTTGGTGAGCTGACCGTTGAGCAAGAGCAGCGCCTGCGGGACGTTGCCGTCGAAGCTGTCGATGGCCGACATCTCGTCGTCGTTGAACAGGAACAGGTACTCGCGCAGCGCCTGCTCGCGGCGCTGCTCGACGAGCCGCCGCGCCGCCGCGCGATCGGAGTCCTCGAGCCCCGCGGCGACGATCAGGCTCGTGAACAGCTGCCGCGAGCTCAGCGGTCGCACGGCCGCGCGGGCGAACGCGCGCTCGGCCGCCGCGATCGCGTCGGGACCCTCGGCGGCGCCCGTCGACGCGCGCTGGTAGGCGCGCGAGAGCACGATCCGGCGGATCAGCGCGCGCATGTCGTAGCCGCTCTCGCGGAACTCACCGGCGAGCTGCTGCAGCACCGGCGGGCGCGCGTCGCCCTCGCCGCCGAGGTCGTCGTAGGGCTCGACGACGCCGCGCCCGAACAGCTGCCACCAGGTGCGGTTGACCGCGGCCTCCGCCAGCAGCGGCGACGCCCGCATGGCGCGGACGAAGGCCTCGCGGCGCGACTCATCGCCCTCGGGCTCGAGCGGCGCGCCGAGGAAGCGCGGCGACACCTGCTCGCCGGGCTCGCCCTCGGCGGTCGGGATGAACGCCTCGCCGCGCGGGCGATCGACGATCCGGATCGTCCCGGGCCCGCCGGCGCCGCGCCGCACTCGGGTGCGCGCGAAGTAGGCGGCCATCCCGTAGAACTCGCGCTGCGTGTAGCGTTTGTCGTAGGGGTGATCGTGACACTGGGCGCAGGCGAGCTGCACGCCCAGGAACAGCCGCGCGGTCTCGCCGGTCAGCGCCTCGAGCCGCCCCTGACGGCCCTTGGCGAACAGGTAGCCGGCCGCGCGGGGATCGTCGGCCGAGGCCTCGTCGGCGCCCGCGGTCAGCAGGTCGGCGACCAGCTCGTCGTAGGGGCGCCCGGCGGCGAACTGCTCCGAGAGCCAGGCCTGCGTGCTCCCGTGCACGCGCCGCTCGGGCCCCGGGTCGACGCCGATCAGCAGATCCGCGTAGACGTCGCCCCAGTGCTCCGCGAACGCGTCGCTGGCGAGCAGCTCGTCGACCACGCGCGCGCGCTTGTCGTGGCCGGTGTCGACGAGGAAGCGCCGCGCCTCGTCCTCCCGCGGGACGCGGCCGACGACGTCGA
>JACKDW010000052.1 GCA_020633295.1 Myxococcales bacterium
GGAGCTCGCTCGCGCGCGCGGGGAGCCGCGCGAGCTCGTCGCGGGTGAGCACGAGGGCGCCGTAGCGCAGCTCTGAGCGGCCCTCGACGCGCGCGCGCGTCGGGTGAAAGCGCAGCTCCTCGTGGTCGGCGAGCAGCTCTCCGGGCAGCTCGAGCAGCCAGTCGGGGTCGATCGCGCAGGCCCGGTCGACGACGGCCTCTCGGCCCGCGCGCGCGTCGGTCTCGCGGCGCGACGCGACCGAGAGCGCGACGACCCACTCGGCGCTGCGGACGACGGAGCTCGCGCTCAGGCGCGCAGAGCCGCCGCCGCAGAGCACGAGCACGCGGCCCTGCCCGTCGTCGCGGACCTGGGCGACGCGGTCGGGGTAGGCCGCGAGCGCGGCCTGACAGAGCGCGGTCTCTCGGGCCGCGAGCGCGGCTTCAAGCGCGTCTTCAAGCGCGTCGGCGTCGGCGTCGTCGCGGCGAGACCTGCGCCCGTGACCTCGCCGCGCGCCCGCGAGCCGCCGCAGCTGCTCGCGTATTTTTTGAACTCTTCGACATGTGCCAGTGGACAGGTCGTAGGCGCGGGCCGCGGCCGCGCCGCGCTCGGCGAAGGCGTCGAGGTGCTCGAGCTCGACGAGCAGGTCGGAGTCCGCGTCGCGGTCCCGGCGCGGCGGGCCGGCGCCGCGTCGCGCGTAGATCGAGCGCTCGCTCAGCAGCGCGGCTGCTCCACAGGCCAGGTCCGCGACGTCGCGCTCGCGACCGGCGACGATCAGGCGCGCGAGGCGAGGGTGCACGGGGTAGCGCAGCAGCGCGCGCCCGACGTCGGTGAGGCGCCCGCGCGCGTCGACGGCCTCGAGCTGACGCAGGAGCGCGCGCGCGGCCGAGAGCGCGGCGGGCCGCGGCGCTTCGAACCACGGGAAGCGGACGAGCGCCTCCTCGTCGACGCCGAAGGCGTAGAGGTCGAGCAGCGCGCCGGCGAGCTCGAGACGGCGGATCTCGGGCGTGGTGTGCTCGGGGCGGCGGTCGTGATCGGCCTGCGTGTAGAGCCGGAGGCACAGGCCCGGGCGCGTACGTCCGGCGCGGCCGGCTCGCTGCGTCGCCGAGTCGCGCGCGATCGGGCGGACCTGCAGGCTCGCGACGCCGGACCAGGGGTCGTGGGTCGCGAGGCGGTGGAGCCCGCTGTCGATGACCGCGACGACGCCGTCGATGGTCACCGAGGTCTCGGCGACGTTGGTGCTGAGGATCAGCTTGCGCCGCGACGCGGGGCGGACGGCGCGGTCCTGCTCGCGCGGCGGCAGCTCGCCGTGGAGCGGGAGCACCAGCAGCTCGTGCACGCGCGCGAGCCCCTCGCAGGCCGCGGCGGCCGCCCGGATCTCGCGCGCGCCCGGGAGGAACACGAGCACGTCGCCCGCGGGCGCGCCCGGGTCCTCGAGCAGGCGATGGAGCGCGCGCAGGACCTGGTTCTCGAGCGGGCGGCCGGTGTCCGCGGCGCTCGAGTGCTCGACCGCGACCGGGTAGGCGCGGCCCTCGCTGACGACGCGCGCGGCCGGTCGCTGGGCGCCGGTCACGGGATCCGGCGCGCTGAGGTAGTCGCGGATCGGCTGCCCGTCGAGCGTCGCGGACATGACGACGATCGAGAGATTCGGGCGCGCGCCGAGGGCGAGCCGCTTGAGCAGCGCGAGGCACAGGTCGCCGTCGACGTGGCGCTCGTGAAATTCGTCGAGCACGACGACCGCGACGCCCGCGAGCGAGGGGTCGTCGCGCAGGCGCCTCGTCAGCAGCCCCTCGGTCATGAAGCGCACGCGGGTGTCGGGGCCGACGCGCGCGTCGAAGCGGACCTGGTAGCCGACGCGCCCCCCGGGGGTCTCGCCGAGCAGCTCGGCGACGCGCTCGGCGGCCATCCGCGCGGCGAGCCGACGCGGCTGCAGGATGATGATGTCGCCGCGCTCGGCGAAGCCGGCCTCGAGCAGCGCGAGCGGCAGGCCCGTGGTCTTGCCGGCGCCGGGCGGCGCCTCGATGACGACCGAGGCCCCGGCGCGCAGCGCCGCGATCACCTCGGGGAGCGCGGCGGCGATCGGCAGCGTCGTGGGGATCGCCGAGGACATCGGACCGGGAGCGTAGCAGTCGGCGCGCGCGGCAGGGCGGCGCGCGTCGTGGGTCCTGCGCCCGGCGTGCGGGGCCCCACGACCTCGAGGCGCGCGCCGGCTTGACCCGGCGCGGGGCCGCGACCGAAAGTGAGAGGCCCGTGCACCAGCGCGTCGACAGCCCCCGATCTGGCACTCGCCGCGCGCGCGAGCGGACGGCGGCGGCGCGCCCCGACCCGCGCGCGACCCTGGCGGAGCTCGAGCTCGGCGCGCGGGCGCGGGTCGTGCAGACGCGCGGCGCCGGCGGGTCGGGCGACCTGAGCCTGCGGCTGATGGAGATGGGCTTCGTGCCCGGGACGGTGGTCACGCTGATCAAGCGCGCGCCGCTCGGGGACCCGCTCGAGCTGCGCGTGCGCGGCAGCCACGTGTCGCTGCGGCGCGCCGAGGCCCGGCTCGTCGAGGTCGAGATGCTCGAGAGACCAGGAGCGAGCGCGTGAGCGATCGCGAGCTGCGCGTGGCGCTCGCGGGCAACCCGAACGTCGGGAAGACCAGCCTGTTCAACGTGCTGACCGGCGCCCGCCACAAGGTCGGGAACTACGCCGGCGTGACCGTCGAGACGCTCGAGGGGCGCGTCACCTCGGAGCTGGTTCAAGGGTCAGGCGGCGAGTCCGCCGGGCCCGCGCGCATCACGATGATCGACCTCCCGGGCGTCTACAGCCTGACGCCGGTCTCGGAGGACGAGGCGGTCGCGTTTCGCTGCCTCGCGGGCGTCGCGGGGGCGCCCGCGCCGGAGGCGGTGATCCTCGTGGTCGACGCGGCCAACCTCGGCCGCAACCTCTACCTCGCCATGCAGCTGCTCGAGTACGGGCTGCCGCTGGTGATCGCGCTCAACATGGTCGACGTGGCCGAGGAGGCCGGGCTCCGGCTCGAGCCGGCGGCGCTCGCCGAGGCGCTGGGCGTGCCCGTGGTGCCGACCGTCGCG
>JACKDW010000053.1 GCA_020633295.1 Myxococcales bacterium
AGCTCTGGGAGCCAGCTCGCGTCGTTTTTGTACACCGTCGAGTTATCCAGGGGGTGCAGCTTGATCACGCGGCCCTGGTGCCGGAGGTACTTGTTCGGCTGGTGGCGGGAGCGCAGTGAGATGGTCCCGGCTTGCCCGTTCAGCCCTTCGACGATCTCGAAGGCCGTGTGTATCTTGTCGGCGCTCGGGCTCGTCTCGGACACGGCGCGAACGCGCACGCTAGCGCTCGAGGCGCCTACGGCCAGCCCAGGGCTCTCGTAGGGGCCCACGTGGACCGCCGCGCCGAGGTGCAGGAACTCCGCGCGGCCGCTCGCCGACGGGAGCCGCAGCGCCTCGGAGGGCACCCCCTGATCGTTGACGACGAACAGCATGTAGTGCCCGGGAGGGATCCTCGCCGACTTCGCGGGGAGGCGCACCGTCAGCGTCGCGCCAGCGCGGGAGAACGTCCCGAGGCCCTCCGCCGCATCGATGAGCGGGATGTACCGCTGGTCCATGTTGTGGCTGTGCGTGCCTGTCGGCAGGCTGATCAGGCAGACGCTCGAGATGGTCCCCGCGGCGCCACCCAGGGTCAGCTCGATCGGCAGGCCGTAAGCCGCTTGGCCGCGCGCGAGCGCGATCGTCGGGCGCTGCGATCGCTGCTGCCCATCAAACAGGTACGGCGGGTAGTAGCGCTCAACGTTGAACCACGGCGTGTCCCAGGACCGCCCGTCCACGCCTTCCGCGGCAGAGAGCGCGAAGGGAGGGAGGCCGCCGCCGCCGACGAGCACGGTGCCGTCGGGCACCAAGACCGCGAACGAGTGGTAGAGACGAGACCGAAGCGCGGTCGCGCCGACGGTCCAGGGGTTGGTCCCGGCGGCGGCGTCAGGATCCCAGAGCAGCGCGGTCAGCACGGCTTTGTCGGACTTATTGGAGTCCGTCGTGCCGCCGGTGATGAGCACCGTACCGGTCGGCAACACCGTCGCGGTTGCCCACGCGCGCGCCTCGAGCTCCTTGCCTGGCGTGCCGTCGGGGTGCGCGCGGGTGACCGCCGTCGCCGTCGGCGCGGCCCCCGGCGCGATGCGAACCCGCGTGACCTTGTTCGTGGCTGCAGCGGGCTCCTCGTTGCTGCGTGTCCCGCCGCCGACGATGAGGAGCTCATCCGGGCGGAACATCACCGACGCTGTGGACGCCCCCGCGTTGTGACCGTTGGGCAAGATCGAGTGCCACAGCGCGGTACCGGTGCCCGCGAGATCCAGCGTCCAGAGGTTGTTCCAGGTCACGCCGAAGACGCGGCCGTCCGAGGCGAGGTAGGCGCGCGGGTACCACCAGCGGTTGTCCGCGCGCCCGAAGATCCGCACGTTCGCACCGGCGCCCGAGGCCGGGGCGGCGTCGTATCCCGTCGTCAGTCGTCGCCACCCGAGGCCCGGCGTATAGACCTCCGGGACCTCGGAGATGCGCCCGAGCGCGACTCGGTTATCCCACCACGCGTTGTGACAGTAGTCCTGAGAGCCCCCGAGGCTGACGATGGAGTCGTCGGGGAGGCGGATCAGGGACGAGTACCAGCGCTCAAAGTGGAGCGGCTTGCCCGTGTCGACCACCGCGTTCGTGCGGTGATCAAAGATCGCCGTCGTCTTGCCCCAACCCGGGCCTTGAGGCCGCCGCGAGGTCCCGCCGGCGAAGAGCAGTCCTTCGGGCCCGAGCTTCACCGCGTTGCAGAACGCGTCGACGAAGAGCTTGTCGCGCATGGAGTGGTGAGAGTCGGGCCCCATCCCCTGCTCGGGATCCCACACGTCGAGGTCGTGTCCAAGCTGTGTCGAGGCGGCAGGGTAGCCGCGGCTCAGCAGCGGAGATCCGAAGCTGACGAATCGACCGTCTGGCAGGAGAGACATGTGCAACGGGACGAGCGGCCAGTCCACGACGCCTCCGAATTGTCCGGCGGTTTCGGCGGTCGCGGCGATCGCCGCGCGGTACTGCGCGGGCGTCGCGAGGGACAGCGTCTGCGCGTCGAAGGTGCCCGGGAGGTCATCCCGCGAGAGCGTGTTCTCCATCTTGTGGACCAGCTGCGTCCTCCCGCCGTCCACGACCTCCATGAAGACGGCCTCCACGTAGCCGAGGGTCGCGTTCTTGCTCAGGTCCAGCCGGAAGCTGTAGCGACTGGCGGGAAACTTGTCCTCGAGGTGGTCGACCTCGCTGATCTCGGGGTCGGGCTGCGTCAAGGCTGGCCAGCTCGCAGGGATGGCCGCGCCGTCGGTGACGCTGCGGTCCGTCGAGACCGTGATAACGGTGGCGTTCGCCGCGATCCGTGCGCTGCGGGTCACGACCGCGATCCCGCGCGGGGTCGTGACGAAGTGATGCACCCACCCGAAGCCGCTGTCACCGTCGGGCTGCCAGGCCCAGTAGCCTACTTCCTCGTGCGCCGCGTTGACGTTCCCGTCGAAGCGCCACGCGCGTCGGTGGTAGCGGAGCGCGTACAGGGTCTGGTCGTGGTTCGAGAGGTGACCGTGCTCCTCGACGATCAGCTTCTCCCAAAACTTCTTCGCTACCGCGGAGGTTCGCGCTGGCGTATCGGGCGACGTGTCCGCGCCCCCGCCACCATCCCAGCGCCCGATCAGTCGCCGCAGGGGTCCGTAATTCGGGACCTCACGCGCGCGCCCGACGACCTTCTCCGAAACCAGCTTCATGACTCCGTTCGGCATCTCCAACACCTCCCACGAGGATCTACTTCGACCCGCGATTCACGTATACTGCGGGCATGGACGTCGAGATCACGTATTGCGAGGCTTGAA
>JACKDW010000054.1 GCA_020633295.1 Myxococcales bacterium
GGCTGGTCAGAAAGACATGCACGGCGTCATCGCCGTCGGGCAGCAGCCAGTTGCGCCCGCTGGCGATCCAGTCGTTGGCGACGCCGTCCAGGTCGACCCAGCGATCGAGTAGCCACATCATGTACGGCGCGATGTGTTCCTCCAGCTCACGCCGCGTGTAGGTGCCAAAGTCGGGGTAGGTGCCGTCGTACTCGTCGAGCGCGGCGGCGATCTTGGCGGGGTCGCCGTCGAAGTAGTGCGCGAGCGCTCGGCGGGCGCGACCGGTGGCGTCCTTGTCGCCGCTGAGGGTGGTCAGGTTGTCGTCATCATCGTGATCGTCGGTCATCTGCTTGCTCCTTCGGCACGACGCGCGGTTCGCGCGCGTGGTGCGATGTCACCGCGACGATATCAAAATCATGAACCAGTCATTATAAATTAAACTGATCATGATATCGTGCGCCGGTACGAGCAGCGTCGGCGCGACTTCGAGCCGGTGGTATCGTGCGCGCCGTGAATCCCGCCCAGTGCCGCGCTGCCCGAGCGCTCCTCTTGTGGACGCTGGACGACCTCGCCAAGCGGGCAGACGTCACCCGCAACACGATTCACCTTTTCGAGCACGGGCGGAGTAAGCCGCACAAGGCCACCGTGAAGGCGCTTCGCGCCGCATTCGAGGAGGCGGGCGTCGAGTTTCTCGACAACGGATCCGGGCTCGGCCTACGTCTGAAGCCAGGGCACGACAACTAGCGCGGTGTCAGAGTCCGCGACGCCTTCCACAACGCGCGCGTGCCTGTTGGTCGCGCCGTCGAACAATCGATGGGAAACAAGCACCCTCATGCCCGAGCGTGAAACGGATGCGGTATGCTATCGAGTCGGCGAATCGGGGAATCATGATGAAGAAATGGCTCGCACTCGCCCCCCTCCTCCTGGCAGGTGCGTGTGGGCCAGCCGCCCCCTGTGAATCGACGGACTCGGATGGCTCCTGTGTCGAGACAAGCACAGATTCGAGCAAGACGTGCGGAGCGGCGGACATCCAACTGAAAGCGGACGTACGTACGGTCGATGGGCCTTGCGATCCCTGCGACGCAACAACGGCGTTCGTGGTTGCAGAGCTGAGCACGGATTGCGATCCAGGACTTGAATGGGAAGGTCAAGACTGCCTATTTACGAAGATCGAGTGGACGCATATCTCATCCGGAGAAATAGGAGTATGGGCGACCCCTCTATGTCTACCAGAGGACGTCTCTTGGTCCGTAACACCACAATCTCCGGCGATTGCTTATGGCCCTTTTGTGACTGAGCTCCTGCTGAAGAACGAGCCGGAGACGGGATTGTACGAGTTTCATGCGCAGATCTACGTGCCGAGTGAAACCCTCCCGGTGTCTTTTTTCGTCACCCTGGAGTAGGCGCTCGTACTATGTTCCCCCTATGTGCCACGGACCGCGCAAGATCCAGCGCTCCCGCGCCCCCTCCCGCGTACTCGCCAGACCATGAAAAACCCCGGTCTCGCGGCCGGGAGTGACGGAAACAGCGTACTGCCGGGTGTGGCCGCGAGGCCAGGGTGATGGTGTGGGTCGTACGCCGCCTACGATCCCGAGCTCGACCGCAAGGTCGCGCTCAAGCTGCTGCGCCCCGAGCACACGCGCGCCGGCACGAGCGGCGAGGACGCGCGCACGCGGCTGCTGCGGGAGGCTCAGGCGCTGGCGCGGCTCTCCCACCCGAACGTGGTCGCGATCCACGACGTCGGCGAGCATCACGACTCCGTGTGGTTGGCCATGGAGCTCGTTGACGGGCGGACGCTCAAGACCTGGCTGAAGGAGCGGGTACGAGGCTGGCGCGAGGTCCTGGAGGTGATCAGCGCGGCGGGTCGCGGGCTCGCGGCGGCGCACGCCGCCGAGCTGCTGCATCGCGACTTCAAGCCCGACTTCACACGCGACGCCCCGAGAACCCTCCCAACACCCCGCAGCACGCGGTTTCGTCGGTCCGGGGAGGGTTTTCGGGGCTTTCCACAAATCGGGCGAGACCGCTGAAGTACGCGGGGTTCTGCGCACGAACTGGTACCGTGGTGGAACGAGAGCCGACCGTCGGCGACACCAATGTTGACGATCACGAATTCCCGCGGGAATTTGGCGCCGAAATTTGAGCACGAGAAAGCGCGGGAAATCGGACCTCGCAAAGCGCGGGAATCTGGACACGAGCGAGCGCGCGATCACGACGAACGGCCGCGCCCTGGACACGCGGATGGCGTGACCAGGGCAGCGGCGGCGTAGCTTCGAAGATCAGTTCTTTGACTTCGTCGGCCGCGACCTCGCGGTCTTCTTCTTGCCCGAGTGTCTCGAGGCGCGGCGCTTCGCCGCGCGCTCCTTGGCCTCCTTGACGCGGTACGAGTCGCCCTCGATCGCCACGATCTCGGCGCGATGACAGAGGCGGTCGACGAGCGTGACGACGCAGGATGCGTTGGGAAAGACCTCGCTCCACTCCCCGAAGGGCCGATTGGTGGTCAGGACGATCGCGTTCTGCTCCTGGTAGCGGCGGGAGACGACCTCGAAGAGGAGGTCGGCGTGACGGTTGTCGTAGGACAGGTAGCCGACCTCATCGAG
>JACKDW010000055.1 GCA_020633295.1 Myxococcales bacterium
GCGCGAGCACCCCGGCGCGATCGTCCGCCGCGGCTGCGGGCGCACGAAGGCCGCCCCGGCGCCGCCGCGCAACGCCGTCGAGGTCGGGCTGCGCCTCGACCTCGTCAACCAGCTGCTCACGAGCCTCTGGCAGACCGGCTACTTCCGCGTCACCCACGACCTGACCAAAGAGGCGAACGGGAAGATCCCGCTGTACCGCTTCGAGAAGCTCGAGATCGACGTCGACCTGCGCCTGCCGCCCGTGCTGATCGACTGCGGGATCGACCGCGCGCTCGAGGTCCAGGTCGGCGACGTCGCGCTCCAGGTGCGCGCGACGATGGGCGGTCGCGTGACCGAGCTCGACGTGTTCTTGAGCGCGGCGGCGCGCGTGCACGTGACCGCCTCGGGCGGCGACGGCGAGGGCGCGATCGCGCTCCAGATCGAGCCCGCGCACGTGCTCGAGTTCGACGTGACCGGCGTGCGGATCGCCGGCGAGCCGGCGTCGCCGGCCCAGGCCGCGGTGTTCGAGAGCATGCTCGGGCTCGTCAGCGCGCGCGTGCTCGAGATGTTCCAGGGGACGCTCGCGAGCGTCCCGCTGCCGGCGCTCGATCTCTCCAAGGTCGCGCCCGATCTCCCCGCGGGCACCGTGATCGCGCCCTCGATCGCGTTCGTTAGCGCGCAGGACGGCGCGCTCGCGGTCGGCGGCGGCGTCCGCTGACGCCCGCGTCCGCGGGCCTCCGCCGGCGCGCGAGCGCAGCTTCGCGCTCGACATGCCCGAAGGATCATGTCACTTCCGCGGCTGACGACTCGCGTGAAGCGGGGTACCGTGATCGCGCGCGGCCACCCGGCCGCGCGGACTGGAGCGAGCGTGGCGCGATCGATCGTTATCGTCGGCGAGGAGGCCGACGCGCAGGTGCACGAGGTGCGCGCGCGCCTCGTCGCGCGCGGCGTCGAGGTCTTGCTGTGGAACGCCGGTATCTGTCCTGGAGAGCAGGATCGAACGATCGCGTTCTCGCCGGGCGACGTGTTCACCGGCCCCGCGGCCGTCGACGGGCTGCCCGGCTGCGTCTGGGTCCGGGCGCTCGGCCGGACCGCGCGCAGCAGCGCGCAGTACGAGGACGCGCTGCGCGAGCGCCCGTACTCGCTGCTCGAGCAGCTGCGCGAGCGCAGGAGCCTCGTGATGTCGATGCTGCGCATGCTCGAGGACCGCGGCGTGCCGATCGTCAACCCGACCGCCGCGCTCGGCGTCGCCGAGCTGCTCCCGTGGCAGCTCGACCGCCTGCGCGCCGCCGGCGTGCCGACGCTCGCCACGCTGGTCACGAACGATCCGCTCGCGGCCCGCGCGTTCGTCGAGCGGCGCGGCGCGGTCACGCACCGCCCGCTCACCGGCGGCGCCGACGTGCGTAAGCTGTCTGAAGGGTCCTGTGGAGACGCGACGCTCGAGCAGCTCTCGCGCGCGCCCGAGATGCTGCAGGAGCACGTCGCCGGCGCGCTCGTCCGCCTCTACGTGCTCGCCGGCGAGGTCGTCGCCGCCGGCCGCGTCGGCCGCGAGGACGACGGCGCGCGCGGGCACGACGTCGAGCGCCTCGACGCCCCGCCGCGCGAGCTCGTCGACGTGGCCACGCGCGCGACCGCCTGCCTCGGGCTCGTGTTCGCGGGCGTCGACGTGATCGTCGGCGACGAGCGCCTCGCGGTCGTCGAGGTCAACCCCGCGCCGACCTTCGCGTGGTTCGACACGCTCGCGGGCGCCGAGGTCGCCGAGCTGCTCGCGCGCTACCTCGCCGCGCGCGCCCGCGACTGACTCGCGTCTAGGCCGTGGCCGTCCCCGCGCCGTCGGTGCCGAGCGGCGCGGCGCGGCGTCAAAATTACCCGGGCGGGGCGCGCGTCCGCGCGGCGCGGGCTGTCATGCCCGCGCGCGAACCGATAGCCTCGGGATGCCGGCCTCCTCCCTCCATGAGCACCTTCACCCTGTCCATCCAGTACTCCGACACGCGCTCGGAGACCCTGCAGTTCTCCGGCTCGCGCTTCCTGATCGGGCGCGAGTACGGCGACATCGTCCTGCGAG
This sequence comes from Myxococcales bacterium, assembly GCA_020633295.1. GTDB lineage: Bacteria > Myxococcota_A > Polyangia > Nannocystales > Nannocystaceae > JACKDW01. Next base: position 2,045 of record JACKDW010000055.1, read on the forward strand.
ACCCCAAGGTCTCGGGGCGTCACGGTGAGCTGCGCGTCAGCCACGACGGTCAGTACCTGACCTACAGCGATCTCAACTCGAGCAACGGCTCCTACCGCGCCGACGGCCAGCGCATCGTCGGGACCATCCCGCTGTCGGTCGGCTCGGTGATCTACATCGGCAGCAGCTCGATCACGGTGCTCGCGATCGGCTCCCCGCGGCCCGCGGCGCCGCCGCCGACCCCGGCGCCGCCGCGCCGTGGGAGCACCGTCGTGGCGACGGCCGCGAGCGTGAAGTCCATCGTGGCCGCCGAGGTCCAGGGGGTGCTCTCGGGCGAGATCGGCTCGTCGTCGGGGGCCGCGGAGGAGGAGCCGTCGGATCACACGCCGCCCCACGGAATTGAGGTCACGCCGGTCGCCAGCGAGCCGCGCCGCGGGGTCCCGCGCGGCGGGACGTTGCCACCGCCGCTCACGCCAGCGCCCACGCCGGCG
>JACKDW010000056.1 GCA_020633295.1 Myxococcales bacterium
CCGGCGAGCTCGACGCGGGCCGCGTCTGCGCCGGGATCCCGCTGCTGCGCTCCAAGCTGATCCGCCCGCCGCTCCGCGTCGACGTCCGCGGCGTCAAGGGCGAGCTGTTCCGACTCCTCGCGCGCCTCTCCTTCGCGGCGTCGGAGGACGGCCTGAGCGTCGCCGACCCGGCCCTCGCGAGCCTCGCGCGCGAGCTGCTCGCGCCCCGCGACGACGTCGACGCGCTGATCCAGCACTGCGCCGTGATCGCGGTCGCGTGCGCGGGCGCGGGCGAGCGGCCGGCGCTGCTCGACCGCGTCGGCGCGCTGCTCGAGCAGCTGCAGCGCGGGGAGCCAGCGCTGCTCGAATCGCTGCGCGCGACGGGGCGCATGACGGCGCCGCAGCACGCCCGGCTGCTGCAGCTCACCCGCGCCCTCCTGCCCGCGCCCTCGCCTCCGGTCGCCGAGCCGACGCCTGGGCCGCTCGCGCTCGCGGAGCTCGTCGGCCTGTGGCTCGACGCGCGCGGACGCACCCTGTGGATCGCGGCCGACGGCCCCGCGCGCGCCCGCGTGACCGTGACGCCGTCGCTGTCGGCGGGTCGCGCTGTTCGCCTGCGACGCTGGTGGCCCTTCGCCCGCGCGCGCCGGCTGCTCGCGCGCCTCGGTCGAGACGCGCTCGTCGTCGAGCTCGGTCGGCCTGGGCGCGGCCCGACCCTCGCCCTGCGACGCGAGCGAGACGCGCTCATCCCGAACCTCGGCGCGGGGGTCGGCGGCGACGCGGACGTCGCGTGGGCGCGCCCGCTGTCGCCGTTTCGTCGCGCGACCGCGGCGGAGCGTCGTCGCTACGCCGCCGGGTGAACGCGCGTGGGCGCGGCGGGTCGAGTCAGAAGTGCGCCGCAGGGCCGACGCCGAAGGTGGGGACGTGCTCGCGCCCCTCGTCGGTGAAGTGGAGCGTGTAGTCGAGCTCGACGTCGATCCCGAAGTTCTTCGTAACCCACACGTAGACCCCGGCCGACGCCGTGAGGCCGCCGACCAGCGAGCGCTCGTCCTCGAGCCGCGTCTCGAGGGTCGGGCCCGCGCCGAGGTACGGCGTCGCGCGGCGATGGACGTGAAACGCCTTCTTGAACAGCAGGTCGACGGGCACGTGGACGCCACCTGTCGCCGAGAACACCCCGACGTTCAGCTCGAGATCAAGCCAGCGGGCGACGACCTCTCGCTCGTAGAACGAGCTGACGCCGAAGTGCGACGCGGTCTCGAGGCCCGCACCGGCGCGGCCCCGCGTGATCGCCAGGGCGCCCAGCCCCTTCGCGCCCACCAGGTTCTTGCCGCGCGCGCTCGCCTCGTGGGCGTCGGGCTCGTCCACGGCCGACGCCACGTCGTGTGCGTCAGCCCGCCACCCCGCGCGCTCGATCACCGCGTCGCTCGAGGCCTCGGCCGCGCGGGCCGGGCTCGCGACGCTCCCCGCGAGCGCGAGCGCGAGGGTCATCCGCGGCGCCCACCCACGCGCGCGCCGGGCCCCGCGCGACGCGCAAATAGGACCTGGGCAAATAGACATGTTGAACACTCCGCGGCGACAAGTCAGCAAGGCCTGTGCCAGGACGAGGCCGCGCTCCGGGGCCCCCTCGTCGCCACCTCGCGCGATCATTCGCGAACACGGCGGCCGCGTCGCGACGTTCTGCAACACCACCTCGTGCGCGCGCGCGAGGCCCGGCTCACCGCGATTGCCCGCGTCGTCAAGAACGCGCGATGCTCCCGTTGTGCACCCGCCATCGCCCGCCAGAGTTCCGCGCTCACACACGCGGTCACGAGGTCGCGCCCGGTGACCGGCGTCGTCGTGCGCCCGGTGAGCGAGCTCGGGATCGCGGCCTGCCACGCCGCCTTCACCCGCGGCTTCGCGGACTACGCCGTCCCGCTCGACCTGTCCCTCGAGCAATTCGAGCAGCGCTTCTTCGGCGTCGAGTGCAACGCGCCCGAGCGCTCCCACGTCGCGCTCGTCGACGGCGCGCCCGTCGGCGTGATCCTCGGCGGCGCGCGCCCGTTCGCCGGCGCCCCCACGCTGCGGATGGGCGCCATGGCGATCGCGCCCGAGCACCGGGGGCGGCTCGGGATCAGCGACGCGCTGTTCGAACGCCACCTCGCGTCGGCGCGCGCCGCCGGCTGCTCGCAGCTGTGGCTCGAGGTCATCGAGGGCAACGCGCGCGCGCTCGCGTTCTACCGCCGGCGCGGCTACAGCGAGTTCGGGCGGCTGCGCTACTACCAGCGCGCCGGCGCCCACGACGACGCGCGCGCCCTGGAGCGCGCGAGCTCGGCGGCGCCGCGCTTCGC
>JACKDW010000057.1 GCA_020633295.1 Myxococcales bacterium
TCGAGGGCGCGCCGGCGGCGATCGAGCGCCTGATCGCCGCCGTGCGCGAGTCCCCGCCGCCCGGCGCGGATGTCCAAACGGTCACGTCTACTCCGCTCGCCGTGACGGGGCGCGCGGGCTTTCGCGTGCGCGCGAGCGCGGCCGGGATCAACCGCGCGCCGGTCCCGGTCGACGCCGCGCCCTGCGACGCGTGCGTGCGGGAGCTGTTCGACGCGGGCAGCCGGAGGTGCGGCGATCCGTTCATCAGCTGCGCCCGCTGCGGCCCGCGCTTCAGCATCATCACCCAGCTCCCCTACGATCGCGCCCACACGACGATGGCGCGCTTCGAGCGGTGCGCCGCGTGTCGAGCGGAGTACGAGGAGCCCGAGGATCGCCGGTTCCACGCCCAGGCGATCTCGTGCCCGCGCTGCGGCCCGCAGCTGTCGCTGTGGGAGGGCGGCGCGCGCGTCCGCGGGGACGCGCGCGCGCTGATCGAGCGCGTCGCCGAGGCGCTGTCGCGCGGCGCGATCGCGGCGATCCAGGGCGTGGGCGGGTTTCACCTCGTCGTCGACGCGACCGACCACGGGGCGGTGACGCGGCTGCGCGCGCGCAAGCGCCGACCCGAGAAGCCGCTCGCCGTGCTCGTCTCCGACCTCGAGATGCTCGCGCGCGTCGCCTCGCCGACGCGCGAGGACGAGGGGCTCCTGCGCTCGCCGGCGGCGCCGATCGTGCTCGTCACGCGACGACCGGGCGCGACGCTCTCGGCTGCGGTCGCGCCGGACAACCAGGAGCTCGGCGTCATGCTGCCGTCCTCGGGGCTGCATCACCTGCTCGCGCGGCGGCTCGCCAGGCCGCTCGTGGCCACGAGCGGGAACCGCAGCGGGGAGCCGATCTGCGTCGACGTCGAGGAGGCGCGGGCGCGGCTCGGCTCGATCGCCGACGTGATCCTGGGCCACGATCGCGCGATCGTGCGGCCGCTCGACGACTCGGTGGTCCGCTGGGCCGCGGGTCGCCCGCTCGCGCTGCGACGCGGTCGCGGGTGCGCGCCGCTGGTGCTCGAGGTCGAGGAGCGCGAGGGCGGCGACGCGACGCTCGCCGTGGGCGCGCACCTCAAGAACGCGGTCTGCCTCGCGCTCGATCGGGCGATCATCGTGGGTCCCCACGTCGGAACGCTCGACGGTCCGCTCGCGCGGCGGCGCTGCGCGGACGCGGCCCAGGAGCTCCTGACGCTGTACCCGTCGCGCGCGACGGCGATCGCCTGCGACGCGCACCCCGACTACGGCTCCACGGCGGTCGCCCGTCAGCTCGCGGCGCGGCACGAGCTGGGGCTGACGCCCGTGCAGCATCACGTCGCGCACGTGCTCGCGTGCGTGGTGGAGAACCGCGTCACCGAGGCGGGCGTCGGCGTGGCCTGGGACGGCGCGGGCCTCGGCGACGACGGCTCGAGCTGGGGCGGCGAGTGGTTCGCCTTCGACGACGCGCGCGCGCTCCCCCGTCACGTCGCGCGGATGCGTCCCTTCACGCTCCCCGGCGGCGACCGGGCCGCGCGCTCGCCGTGGCGCTCGGCGCTCGCGGTGCTGTTTGTGTGCTTCGGCCCGGCCGCGCTCGCGCGGCGGCTGCCGCCGGTAGCGAGGATCCCCGACGGGCAGCGGCCGCTGCTCTTGTCCCTGCTCGCGCGCGCCGAGCCGCGGACCACGAGCGTCGGGCGGCTGTTCGACGCGCTCGCGTCGCTGCTCGGGCTCGTGCACGAGGCGAGCTTCGAGGCCCAGGCGGCGACGCGGGTCGAGCACGCCGCCCGCGCGGGGTGGCGCCACGTCGTTAAAAGCTATCCTTTTGTACATGTTCGAGATCACGGCGGCGCGCTCGAGCTCGACTGGCGCCCCGCGCTGCGCGCGGCCGTGGGGGACATCGAGGCCGGCGTGTCGGCGTCGACCGTGGCGGCGCGCTTCCATGAGACGCTGGCCCGGATGATCGTCGCGACCGCGCGCCGGCTCGAGGGCGGCGACGTGCTCGCGCTGGCGGGTGGTTGCTTCGCCAACAAGCTCCTGCTCGAGCGAGTCATCGAGCTCGCGCGCGCGGCGGGCCTGCGCCCGGTCTGGCCGCGCGCGCTGCCCCCGGGCGACGGCGGGCTCGCGCCGGGGC
>JACKDW010000058.1 GCA_020633295.1 Myxococcales bacterium
ATGGCCCTGTGCGCGCAGCTGTACGCGGAGGAGAACCGGCGGATGGGGCGGGAGCTGAAGCAGCTACGCGAGCAGCTCGCGGCGCTTCAGGGGAGAGGTCCGGGGGAACAGCTCGCGCTGCAGCTTGTGCGGGAGACCGAGCAGCGGGCGAAGCTGGAGCGCAAGCTGCTTGGTGAGTCGTCGGAGCGTCGACGAAACGCGCTGGAGCGCGAAGAGAACAAAGAGCGCGCGCCGCAGCGAGGTCACGGCCCGACGAAGCAGACGCAGCTGCCGACGCGCGAGCAGGTGTGGGAGCTGCCGAAGGATGAGTGCTCGTGCCCGCGGTGCGGCGGTGCGATGGAGCCGCTGGGCGAGGAGACCGAGGACAGCGAGGAGGTCACGGTCGTCGAGCGGCGCTACGAGGTCGTGAAGCATCGTCGCCGGAAGTACCGCTGCCGGTGCAACGCGGCGGTCGTGACCGCGCCGGGGCCCCTGAAGCTGAAGAAGGGCGGTCGCTACTCGCTGGCCTTCGCGATCCTGGTGATCGCGGCGAAGTACATCGAGCACATGCCGTACGAGCGGCAGCGACGGTCGATGGCGAGCGCGGGCCTGTACGTGACGACACAGACGCTGTGGGACGTAGCCGAGACGGCGGCGACGCACCTCGAGCCGACGTACGTGGCGCTGTTTCAGTACACGCTGGGCGCGGATCTGATCGGCGTGGACGAGACATGGTGGCGGCTGATGGGCGGGAAGTCGACGAAGCGCTGGTGGGTGTGGGCGGTGACGTGCGAGAACGCGTGCTGCTACGCGCTCGACCCGAGCCGGTCGGCGAAGACCGCGAGCGCGCTGCTCGAGGGCTTCGAGGGCGTGGTCGTCTGCGACGGCTACAGGGCCTACGAGACGCTGGCGAAGAAGCGAAAGGGCCTGCGGCTCGCGCACTGCTGGTCCCATGTGCGCCGCAAATTCATCGAGTCCGAGCTCGCGTACCCGGTGGAGAGTCGTGAGGCGCTGGCGATGATCGGGGAGCTGTTCTTGATCGAGCGCGCGGCGCCGGTGCCCACAGGCCTGGAGGGCGACGCGCTCGAGCGCGCGCTCGAGAAGCGCAAGGCGCTGCACGAGCAGCGCTCAATGCCGCTCCTTGATGAACTCAAGGAGTGGTGCAAGAGACAGGTCGCGCTCCCGCGCAGCACGCTGGCGAAGGCGATTCGCTACATGCTGGACCGCTGGGCCGGCCTGACCGCGTTCCTCAAGGACTCGCGAATCCCGATTCACAACAACCACACCGAGCGCGCGATGCGGAACGTGGTCCTGGGCCGCAAGAACCACTACGGCTCGCGCTCGCGTCGCGGGACTGAGGTCGCCGCGATCCTGTACACGCTCGTCGAGACCGCGCGCCTGTGCGGCGTCGACCCGCGCGAGTACCTCCGTCGCGCGCTACGGGTCGCCATCGAGAAGCCCGGCGCGGTCTACCTGCCGCAAACGATGGCGGCTCAGATGTCGAAGAAGAACACGTAGACGCGATCTCGCTCGGCGCCGTCGAGGCCGAGGAGCGTGCCCTCGCGCAGACAACTCGCCGTCAGCCCGTCGACGTCGACAAACGGCAGCATCCACGCGCTGCGGTGCCCGAGGACCTCGCGGGCGAACTGGTGCATCCAGGCGCCGGCGCCGTCGTACTCGCCTCGATACACGTCGAGGAGGGTCTCGACGAGATGGCGGTCCTCTCCAAACTCCCGCTCCAGCCGCTTCCGTGCCGCGCTTCTGCTCGTGATCCGGTCGTCCATGGGGGGCGAGCCTGGATCCGGTGCCGGCGGCGGTCACGACGGGCTACGGCGAGTACTTACGTTCGTCCCGGTGCACGCGAACAGCACGGGCTCATCATCAGGACCGATCGTCGGCCACAGGT
>JACKDW010000059.1 GCA_020633295.1 Myxococcales bacterium
GTCGCAAAGGACAGGCCGTCCGTGAGCGCGACGCGGCGCCCCGCCGCGGGCTGCACGCGCGCGAAGCGGAGCGACGCGAGCGCGTCCGCGCGCGCGCGCTCGTGCGCGGCGCGGGCGGGGTCGGGGACGGCGACCTCGGGCGGGGTGCCTGTCTCGAGCGTCAGCTCGGCGACGCGCCCGTCGGGCTCGACCGTCCACGCGCGGCCCTCGGCGCCCGTCGCCACGAGCAGCGCGTCGTCGACGAGGAGCGCGCCGACCATCCCGCCGGCGTCGCCGACGAACCACGTCTGGTGGCTCGGCTCCCGCCGGTCGACGGGCTCACGCGGCCGCAGCACGGGTCCGTACATCTTCGGCAGCGGCGCGCCGCGCCGCGTCGCGTGGTGCGTGAAGGTCAGCGAGTCCACGGGCATGGGCGCGCGGTTGTACCGCGATCGCGCGCCGCGGCCCACCGCTTCGACGGGCGGCCCCGGTGGTGTTACTGCTCGCTCGTGGAGTCCGGGCGCAAGGCGTCGTTCACGGGGACCCGGCGCGGGATGACCGAGGCGCAGCGGGCGACGACGCGTCGCCTGCTCGAGGAGCTCGCGGTCACCTCGCTGACGCACGGCGACTGCGTCGGCGCCGACGCGGAGGTCCACGCGATGGCGCTCGAGCTCGGCGTACGCCTGCGGCTGCGGCCCGCGAACCTCGAGCAGGCGCGCGCGCGCTGCCAGGGCGGCGAGCTCGTCGCGGCGCCCGAGGCCCCGCTCGCGCGCAACCGCAAGATCGTCGCCGACGGCGAGCTCCTGCTCGCCGCGCCCGGCATGATGAAGGAGCAGCGCCGCTCGGGCGTGTGGGCGACGATCCGCCACGCGATCCGCCGCGAGCGCCCGGTCTACATCATCTGGCCGGACGGGCAGCTCGAGCGCCGCTGAGGCGGGACGCGATCACGGCGGCCTGACGCCGGCGATCTCGAGCGCGCGCAGGTAGCCGGCGAGCAGCTCGTCGTCGATCGCCGGGCAGCGCACGCCGAGCGCGTCCAGGCGCGCCCGGGTGCGCGCGCTGGGCCACGGGCCCATGGCGAGCGCGAAGCCGTCGGCGGGGAAGTAGGGCAGCAGCGGCAGCAGGGCGTTCTTCGCGGGGTGCTCCAGCGGCTCCGGCGCGCGCGCGCGCTCGAGCAGCGCGGCCCGAAACTCCCCGTAGGACGCCGGCGTGACCGCGACCCCGAGGCGCCGCATCGCCGCGCCGAGCTCGCGGTAGCTCGGCGTCTGCTCGACGTTGACGAGGTGATGGACGTCGCCGACCGGATCGGCCTCGCGCAGCAGCGTGACGATCGCGCGGCTGACGAAGTCGACCGGCGTCATGTCGAGCGCGGCGTCGAGCTCGAGGTGCAGCCCGAGCTGCGCGCTGCCGACGAGGTAGCGGCTGATGAAGTCGGTCGCGTTGCTGGCTCCGCGCGCGCTGTGACCGGTGATCATCGCCGGCCGGTAGATCGTGGTCGGCAGCCCGGCGACGGCGGCCCGGCGCGCGTGCTGCTCGGCGATCCACTTGCTGAGCCCGTAGCCCGAGCTGGCCAGCGCCGCCGCGCGGGGGAGCGCGCTGTCCTCATCGCCGTCGGCTCGCGCCGCGCTGATCGTCGAGACGAGGTGCACCGCCGCGGCCGGGCCGGTCGCCGCGAGCCGCAGCAGCTCGAGGGTGCCGAGCACGTTCGCCGCGCGCAGCTGCTCGTAGCGCATGATCCAGTTCACGGTCGCGCCCGCGTGGACGATCACGTCGACGTCCGCGGCCAGCGAAGACCATGTCTCTTCAGTCAGGCCCAGGCGCGGCGCGCCGAGGTCCCCGGGCGCGACGCGCAGGCGC
>JACKDW010000006.1 GCA_020633295.1 Myxococcales bacterium
GCATCGCGCTCAGCTCGGCGCGCTGGTCCTCGGTGCACTCGACGGTCGCGCACAGCTTGTCGAGCCCGCCCGAGCGGCGCTCGCCGGCCTCGCCCTCGCCGTGGTGCTCACCGCGATCACCGTGGTGCCACCCTCGCTCGCCGCGCTCGCCACGGTCGCCGCGCTTGCCGTGCTTGCCGTGCTTTCCGTGCTTGCCGTGCTTGCCGTGCCCGCTCTTGAGCAGCGCACGGAGCCCCTCGTCCGCCAGCGCGTCGCGCTGCTCGGGCGTCAGGATCGCGTGGAGGCCGAGGAGCACCGCGTCGCCGCTGTCGCTGCGCGCGTCGTCGCCGTGGCCCTTGAACGCGGCCTTCATGGCCTCGTGGTGCGCCTCGAGATCCGCCGCGGTGAGCGACTCGCCCCGGAACTTCGCGGCCAGCGCGGCGTTCGCCGCCTGCAGCGGAGCCGCGGCCTCACCGGCGCCTGTCTTATGGGACTCCCACGACGCCTTTCGCTCGGCGCGCGCGGTCTCCAGGAGCGCGTCGACCTGCGCGCGCTGGTCGTCCGAACAGCTCACGATCGCGCAGAGGTCGTCGGTCGACATCCGCTTGTGCTTGTGCATGTGCTCGCCCGCGTGCAGCGGGGCGTCCGCGTCCGCCGCGAGCGCGATCTCCTCGTCCAGCACCTCTGTCTCCGGCTCGCTGTCGCAGCCGAAGGACGCGAGCGTGAGCGTGAGGGGGAGCGCGGTCAGCAGTGTCCAGAACTTCATGGTCGTTTTCTCCGGGGGCTCGCGCGGTCTCGCGCGGCGGCCTCTTGCCGCACCAGTATGATGGGCCGCGGCGGTGTGTTCTTCGTACGCGACATGTAAACGGCCAGTAATTCTCCGCTCGGGGTCCACGCGAGCGCGGCGGGGCGCCCGCGTTCGCGGACGCGAATTCGCGCGCGACCTCACCGGCGTCCGGGACCGTATCCTCGCGGCGTGGCGGCCGACGACGAGCCCGGTGCCCGCGGCGAGCGGCTGCGACTCGGCGGCGTGAGGCTCGCGCGATTCGTGATCCTGGGCGCGCTGGAGCGGAGACCGGCCCGCCAGCTCTACGCGGCCTTCGACGAGCAGCTCGATCGCAAGGTCGCGCTCGAGCTCGCGATCGACAGCCCCCGCGCCGCAGATCGGGCCCGCGCGCTCGCGGGGCTCGCCCACCCCAACGTCGTTCGCGTGCACGAGCTCGGCGCGCTCGGCCCCGACGAGGCGGGCGGCGACGGACAGGCGCGCCGCTACCTCACCGCCGAGTACGCGCGCGGACGGGGGATCGCCGCGTGGTCCGAGAGCAACGCGAGCTCGGGCTGGCGCGCGCTGCTCAACATGTACATCGGCGCAGGTCGTGGACTCGCCGCGGCACACCGCGCCGGCCTCGTGCACGCAGACGTCCCGATCGCGTCGACGCGCGTCGACGGCCGACCGCGGCTGCGCTGCTTCGATCTCGAGCTCGTGGACGACGACGAGCTCGCCAGCGCGCGCGCGCGCGACCAACGGCGGCTAGCGACCGCGATCGCGAACGCGCTCGGGAGCGCCGGCCTGCCCCGCGCCGCGCCGGCGAGGATCCACGCCGCGCTGCGGCGCGCGCGGTCTCCCGAGCCGCAGCAGCGCTGGCCCGACCTCGACGCGCTGCTCGACGCGCTCTCGTCGACGCGCTCGCGCCGAACGACGATCGTCGCGGCCTGCGGGCTCGCGGCGGTCGCGACCACGGCCGCGCTCGCGCGCGCGCATCAGGCGGCCGGCGCCGACGCGTTGAGCTGCTCGTTGGGACAGGATCGAATCACCGCGATCTGGGGCGCCGACGCGCGTGAGGCCGTTCGCGCCGCGTTCTCCTCGGCGCCCGACCCCGCGCGCGCGGCCGCGACCTGGGGTCGCGTCGAGTCGGCGCTCGATCGCGTCGCGTCAGCCTGGGCCGCCGTCTACGCGCGCGTCTGCGACGAGCACGCGCGCGGGTCGATCCGCGGCGCCACGCTCGATCGGCGCATGGCCTGCCTCGAGTCCCAGCGCGTCGAGCTCGCGGCGCTGGTCGAGGTGCTGCATGATCCTCGCGCGCTCGACGAGGCCATCCCCGCGAGCTCGCAGCTGTCGGCGCCCGGCGACTGTGAGCGCCTCGACGGCGACTCGTCCGCGCGTCTCGAGCCGCCGCCGCCGTCGCGCGCCGGTGAGGTCACCGCCCTGCGAGAGACGCTGACGCGCGCGCGCGCCCACGAGGACGCGGGGCTCTACGATCGCGGGATCGAGCTCGCGCGCGACGCCCTCGAGCCCGCGCGCGCGCTCGACTACCGCCCGCTGACCGCAGAGGCGCTGCACCAGCTCGGCTCGCTCCACGAGCGTCGCGGGGAGTACCAGGAGGCCCGCGCGCGCCTCGACGAGGCGCTCTGGCTGGCGATCGCCTCGGGTCACGACGCGCTGGCCGCCCGCGCGATCGCCAGCCGCCTCGGCGTCATCGGCAACCGCCTGTCCCTCCACCGCGAGGCGCTCGCGCAGGCCGCGTTGGCGAGCGCGCTCGGCGAGCGCGCGGCCAGCCTCGACGAGCTCCGCGGGGCGCTGGCGCAGGCCGAGGTCTGGTACGCGCTCGGGCGCGTCCACTACTTCGCCGGGTCCTTCGACCAGGCGCTCGCGCTGCACCAGCGCGCGCTCGCGGCCCGCGAGGGGCTGCTCCCGCGCGGCCACCCGGCGATCGCGGAGTCCCTGCGCAACGTCGGGCAGGCGCGCTTTCATCAGCACGCGTACCCCGAGGCCGCGGCGCAGCTGCGGCGCGCGCTCGAGCTCCAGCGCGCCGCGCTCGGGCCCGACCACCCCGAGCTCGCCATCACGCTCAAGAGCCTCTCGGCGCTGCACCGCAACACGCGGGAGCTCGCGCTCGCGCTCGAGTACGCCGAGCAGGCGCTCGCCATCAACGAGCGGACCCGCGGCCCCGCGCACCCCGAGACCGGCGCGCTGCTCTCGATCCTCGGCGGGCTGCGCGTGCTCACCGGGGACCACGACGCCGCGGCCGATGAGCTCACGCGCGCGATCGAGGTGCTGGAGCGCGCCCACGGACCCGAACACATGCGCGTCGCCCCGCCGCTGCTGCGCCTCGCGGAGGCCCGCGCGGGCCAGGGCCAGCTCGACGAGGCCGAGGCGCTCGTGCGTCGCGCGCTGCGTCAGCTCGCGTCGCTCGACCCCACCGACCTCACCGTCGTCGGCGCCAACGCTCAGCTCGCGCGCCTGCTGCTGCCGCGAGGTCGCGCCGCGGAGGCCCGCGCGGTGCTCGAGGCGACGCTCGCCCACACCGATGAGGAGCGCTCGCTCCCGATCGTGCGCGCCGAGCTCGAGCTGCTGCTCGCGCAGGCCCTCGTCGCGCTGGGGGAGCCGGAGGTCGCCCGCCCGCTGCTCGACGCCAGCGCGCGGCGCTATCAGGAGCTCGGCCCCGCGTACGCGGCCGAGCGCGCGGAGGCGGCGGAGCTGACGGCCGCGCTGCCGTCCATTGAGTAGTAGCGACCGCCTCGCGAATCACCACACTCTTTGTGGGTTGTTGGGCGGCGTGTGGAACATCGCGGGCACACGCCCCGCGCGCGAAAAAACCGCTGTCTTCTCAACCCCTTGGCGCGACGGGGGAGTTCTCGTAGGACGAGTCCGACAGCGACGGGTCCTCGATCACGTCGTCGCCGCAGCCGACCGCCGCGGCCGTGAGCCCGTAGAGCACGCAGAGCGTCGCGGCGCGCGCGAGCTGGCTAAAAACATGGCTTGATGTACAGGTCTTTTCGAACATAACTAACCAGCGCGGACGACGAGGCCACGTCCCAGTGACGATGATTCGAGCGCGCGCGGGCAATGTCAAGCGCCCCACTCGCGGCTGCGGCGCGCGCCCCGGACCGGCCGCGAAGGTCTCGACGGCCCCTCCGCGCGCCGCCGGTCAAGCGCGCGCGGCTTCGTCGTATACTCGGCCCGCCGCCCGAGTCCGACATGCCGTACACCGACCCACCGCGAACGTTTGAAGAATTCTGGCCGTTCTACGCGGGCGCGCATCGCAGCCCCGTGTGCCGCGGCCTCCACTACCTGGGCACCACGCTCGGGCTGACCGCCGCCGTGTGGGGCGTGTTCACGCTCAACCCGCTCGCGCTCCCGCTCGCGCTCGTGCTCGGCTACGGCTTCGCGTGGATCGGTCACTTCTATATCGAGCGCAACAGGCCGGCGACCTTCGACTACGCGCTGTGGTCGCTGCGCGGCGACTTTCGGATGCTGCGGCTCGCGCTCACCGGCCGCATGGCCGAGGAGATGATCCGGCTGTACGGCAGCCGCAACCCGCCGCCCGACGCCCCGCTGCGCCCGTCCGCGCGGACACGCTAGCCGAGCTAGCCATGGCACGACCGATCACGCTCCCCGCGGCGCTGCGCGACGTCGCTGACGCGAAGCCGCTCGTGCGCAACATCGCGATCCGTCACCTCGGCGGCCTGCTGCTCGACGCCATCGGCACGGACCGGCCGCGGTGGGACGCCGCCGCGCTGCACGAGCACGGCCCCGCGGTCCGTGACGCGCTCCGCCGGTGCGCGCAGGGTGACCCCGATCAGGGGGTGCGCGCGCTCGCGGCGACCGGGCTCGGGCAGATCGGGGACGTCGCGCTCGTCGAGCTCGTGACGCCGTGGATCGAGAGCACGGCCGACGATCTCGACGCGACCTTCTCGCGCGAGTGCGGGCTGATCGCGATCTCGTTGCTCGGCGAGGCCGCGCGCGAGTCCGCGGCCGCGCCCGAGCTCGCCGAGTCGCTGGCGCGCACGCTGGCGCGCGCGCTCGTCTCCCCCTCCCCCGACGCCCGCTTCCAGGCGGCGCAGGGGCTCGTCTCCGTGCTCGGCGCGCGCGCGGAGCCCGACCTCGTGCGCGCGCTCGAGGCCGAGCAGGACCCGCGGGTTCGCGCCGGGATCGCCAGCGCGATCGCGGAGCTCGACCCGCCGGGCGCCGCCGCCTGCACCGCGCTGCGACCCTACCTCCACGCCGACGATCGCACGCCGGCCGGCCGCGAGCTGGCTTCGCGGCCGCGCTCGCGCTCGCAGCCGCCCGCGACCCTGAGGGCGGTCCGGCGCTCGTGCGTGCGCTCGAGGATCGAGAGTATCGGGAGCGCGCGCTCGAGGCCCTCGCGGCGCTCGGCGCCGACGCCCCGCGCGAGGCCGCGATCAAGCTGCGCGCGCTCGCCGAGCGCTGGTGGGTCGCCCGCGTCACGCGCGTGCGGGCCGCCTACGCGCTCGCGCGCATCGAGCCCGCGCGCGGCGAGTCGCTGCTCCGCGGCTTCGAGCGCAGCCTGTTCCCCAGCGTGCGCGAGGCCGTGGCCGACGCGCGTCGCGGGCTCGCGCAGCTCGACGCCGACGCCCGCCGGTGAGCCCGCGACGCCGACGCGCTATCGCATGTCCAAATGGACATATTGATCGCCGCGCTCACTCGCCGTCACGGCGCGCGCGCCGGATCACGCGGACCTCACGCTCGACCGCGCCGCCGCGCTCGTGCACGACTTCCTCCACGACCTCCTCCACCAGGTCATCGTCGCCCGGCTCGCCCGAGCCGCCCACGAGCTCGAGCTCGTCCTCGGTCTCGAGCTCGACCTCGGCGACGTCCTCCGCGCCCGGGGACCGGAGCTTGATCTCGACGCGCCGCTTGCCCTCCTCCTGCTCCTCGACGACGACCTCGGCCTCGCCCTGAAAGCCGTCCGCGGCGAGCTGCTCGAGGATGGCCGCGCGCGCCTCCTCGACGCTGTGCTCGTCGAGCGCGCGCTGAAACAGGTCGTGCCGCAGCTTGTCGCCGAGCGTCGTGTGCACCGTCGCCTCGAGCGGCGCCGACTCGCGGTCGAGGATCTCGAGCTCCGGGTAGGCCGCGACCACGCCCTCGTAGACGGCCTGGGGGTCGAGGTCCTCGCCCCACACGCCGAGCGTGACGCGCATGGTCTCGCCGCCCTCGTGACGCACGCGGACCTCGACCTTGTCGACGCGCGAGAGCCCGCGCACCGTGTCGACGAGCCCGTCGACGCGCGCCTTGATCTCCGGGGTCGCCGGCACCACGAAGTGCATGCGCTGGCCGAGGTTGAGCTGCACGGCGACGGGCACCTGGCAGGCGCCGATCATCAGGACCAGCAGCACGGCGGCCGCGAGCGCGACCTGGCGCATGAGCGATCCACTCGAGAAGCCGCCGCGTCGCTCCTCCGGGTAGCGTCGCAGGTAGGCGTCCATGGCCCGCTGCGTCGTCGCGGCGCGCGGTGACTCGCGCGACGTCGCGTCCGCGTCGTCGCGGCGGTACAGCGCGCGCAGCAGTCGGTCGATCGAGTTAGACGGCATAATCAGGGGCCTCCATCTCCCGCTCGCGGTCGCGCAAGCGGGCCTTGAGCTCGCGTCGCGCCCGCGACACTCGCTGCTTCACCGCCGCCACCGAGATCCCGCACACCTCCGCGATCTCGCGGTGACGCAGTCCGTCGCCGTAGCGGAGCGCGAACAGCTCCTTGGTCTCCGCCGGCAGCGCGCGCACCAGCTCGGCGAGCAGCTCGACGCGCTCGCGCTCGATCAGGTCGTCGAGCGGATCACGGACGTCGGCGGGCACCGGGTCACCCAGCGTGTCGAGCGGCGAGAACACCTTGCGCGTGCGCAGGTGATCGATGATCGCGTTCCTCGCGATCCGCAGCACCCACGGGCGCACCGCGCCGCGCAGCGGATCAAACTGCTCGAGGCGCTCGACCATCCGTTCGAACACGCGACCGACGAGGTCCTCGGCGTCGGCCCGGTTGAGCACGCGGCGAAAGATGTACGCGCGGACAGGATCTTCGAGCTCGCGGATCAGCCGCGAGAACGCGCGGCGGTCACCGGAGCGCGCGCGCCGAAGAAGATCGGCGTGGCGCTCGTCGCGGGTCGGCCAGAGGATGGACATGGGCGGGAAACCGAGCGTCTCGCGGGCCGGTCGCCGGCCTGCGCGACGCGCTTGATCGACCCTACGACGCCGGCGCCAATCGGTGACAGGGTCCGCGACGCGCGGAGATGCGCCGGCATGCGCGCAGAGCTTGCGCGATTTCAGCGAGCGCGCTACGACCTGGTTGAGTGTCCGAATACACCGTTTCCGTGGGCAACTTGCCCGACTGGCTCGATTGCGCGCGGCTTCTCGGACCGGGAGAATGGTTGTTCGAGCCGACGGCCGGATCGGACGCGTCCATCACCGCGACCGCGAGCCTCTCCCAGCCCGCGGCCGCCGATCTCGTCGCGCGCGTTCGTGGGACCACGCTCGCCGGCCGCGTGCTCACCGTCACCTGCGCCCCCGCGCTCTCTCGCGCGTCGCTGCGTGAGGCGCGGAAGCACGACCTCGAGCGCCGCCGCGACACGACGCCGGGCTTTCGCCGCCCTGGCACCCGCGTCGACACCGAGGGTCGGTACTCGCTCACGCCCGAGGACCTCGCGCTCGAGCTCGGTCGCCTCGCCCGCGGCCGCGCCGTCGTCGACCTCGGCTGCGGCGTCGGCGGCAACGCGATCGGCTTCGCCCGTTCGGGCAGCCGCGTGCTCGCGGCGATCGAGCGCAACACCACGCGGGTCCGCCTCGCCCGCCACAACGCGGCGGTGTACGGCGTCGACGATCGGATCGAGTTCATCTCGGGTGACGCGCGCGCCGTGGTCCTCGAGCGTGACCTGCGGGCGCCGCTGCTGTTCGTCGATCCCCCGTGGGGCCGCGACTGGGCGACCGAGTTACCGGGCCTTCGAGACATGCCCTTACTGCAAGACGCGATCGAGCTGCGCGGGCGCTTCGACGAGCTCTGGATCAAGCTGCCGCCGAGCTTCGATCCGCGCGAGCTCCCGGACGCGGGCCTCACCGCGATCTTCGGCGCGAGCCGCGGCGACCGGCAGTACGTCAAATTCCTGCTCGCGCGGCTCCCGGGGCGCGCTCGCTAGCCAACCCCCGCGGGCTCCCAATCCGGCCGCCGAGCGACTACCCTTCCCGCCCGTGGGTCGCAAAAAATCACGACCGCGGCCGACGACGCCGTACATCCCCGGGCTCATCGACTCGCACTGTCACCTCGACTACGCGCCGATGAGCGACGACCTCGAGGCCGCGCTGACGCGCGCGCGCGCGGCCGGGGTCGAGCAGCTCGTGCACATCGGCTGTCGCCTCGACGCCTTCGACCCGGCGCTCGCGCTCGCGCGGGCGCACCCGACGATCTTCACCGCGATCGGCGTGCACCCCCACGACGCCTCGACGGCGGACGACCACGCGCTCGCGCGACTCGAGGCGCTGGCGAGCGAGCACCGCGGCGACGTGGTCGCCATCGGCGAGACCGGGCTCGACTACTACTACGACTTCTCGCCCCGCGACGCGCAGCGCGACGCCTTCGCGCGGCACATCGAGCTCGCCCGTCGACTCGATCTCCCGCTCGTCCTGCACATCCGCGACGCCCACGACGACGCCTTCGCCGTCGTCGACGCCTGCCCGACGCGCGACGACCCGGGGATCGTGCACTGCTTCACCGGCACGCCCGAGGAGGCGCGCGGCTGGCTCGACCGCGGTTGGCACATCTCTTTCTCCGGGATCGCGACCTTCCCCACCGCGGCGCCGGTCCTCGAGGCCGCTCGCGCGTGCCCTGACGACCGCATCCTGATCGAGACCGACGCGCCGTTTCTCGCGCCCAAGCCCATGCGCGGGCGAAAAAACGAGCCAGCCTTCGTCGCGTTCACATGCGCGATTCTCGCGGCCGCGCGCGGCGTCCCCGCCGAGCAGCTCGCCGCCCAGACGGCCGCGAACACCCGTCGCGTGCTGAAACTCCCGCCGGCGCCTGTCTCAGACCGCCCCGTTGGTTGACGCGCGTCGCCCCGGTCGCCCATAGTCCCCCACCCATCGGAGCTTTCTCTTGCGGCGCGCCCGCGGTCGCTGACCCGAGCGCGCGAGAACAACCCGAAGAACGGAACGACACGATGAATTTTCAAATGGGTCTCATCACCAAGAAGATCGGCATGACCCAGATCTTCAACGACGACGGGGACCGCATCCCCGTCACCGTGCTCAAGGCCGCCGGCAACCAGGTCCTCGGTCACCGCACCGTCGAGCGCGACGGCTACACCGCGCTGCAGATCGGCTTCGAAGACAAGAGCCCGTCGCGCGTCAACAAGCCCACGCTCGGCCAGTACAAGAAGATCGACGCGAAGCCGAAGTACATCGTCCGCGAGTTCCGCGTGCCCGCGGAGGCGCTCGAGAAGTACCCCGTCGGCAGCGAGATCGCGCTCGACCTGTTCTCCGACGGCGCGCTCGTCGACGTCACCGGCACGTCGAAGGGCAAGGGCTTCCAGGGCGTCATGAAGCGCCACAACATGCGCGGCGAGGCGCGCACCCACGGTAACCACGAGCAGTTCCGCCACGGCGGCTCGATCGGCTGTCGCAAGACGCCCGGCCGCGTCCTCCCGGGCAAGCGGATGTCGGGTCAGATGGGCAACGTGCGCGTCAACCAGCAGAACATGACGATCGCCAAGGTGCTCACCGACGACGGCTGCATCCTCGTCCGCGGCCCCGTGCCCGGCGGCAAGAACGGCTACGTCATCATCCGCCACGCGGTGAAGCTGGCGATCCGCGAGGGCCGAAACAAGGGCTAGCCCCGCCGCCCTGACGAGACGCGGGAGACCCGTCGCGCGCGCGCGGCGGGTCTTTTTCGTGGCGCGGCTGCTACGATCCGCGACCACGCACCATGGCACGACGACGCAAGCTCAACGATCGGGCCGCGCGCCACGACACCGCGTACCGGCGCGCGAAGCAGGAGAACTTCGCCGCGCGCGCGATCTACAAGCTCGAGGAGATCGACAAGCGCTTCCGCGTGATCAAGCCGCGCGCGAGCGTGCTCGACCTGGGCTGCTGGCCCGGCTCGTGGATGCAGTACGCGGCGACGCGCGTCGGTCCCGAGGGACATGTCTTTGGGATCGATCTGCGACCGGTCGAGCTCGCGCTCCCCGGCTGGGTCGCGCACGAGGTCGCGGACGTCAACGACTGGAGCCCCGAGGGCGCGATCGCGGCCGCGGGGCGACGCTTCGACGTCGTGCTCAGCGACATGGCCCCGCAGACAACAGGAGACCGCGCGTCCGATCAGTGGCGCAGCGAGGCGCTGCTGCTCCGCGCGCTCGAGCTCGCCCGCGCCGCGCTGCGCCCCGGCGGGCACTTCGTCGGCAAGGTGTTCCAGGCCGGGCGGTTTCCGGAGCTGCTCGGGGAGCTGCGCGCGAGCTTCCAGGAGGCGAAGGCCTACCAAGCCAAGCACACGCGCGCCGGCAGCAGCGAGCAGTACCTGATCGGGCGTGGGCTCCGGATCAACATCGCCGCCGAGCAGGCGCGAGACCGCGCGTCCGCGCACGACCGCGCGGATGAATCCGACTGAACTTCGCGCCGACGCGCGGATCTAACGAGAGTTTTCTCTCAGATTCGCGCACACCGCTGGCCCATCCGCGAGCCAGCGAAATCGGCCGAAATTCCAGCCAGCCGGCTGATAATTCGCGACTCGAGCGCCGATGCCGCGCCCGAACTTCGGGCCAGGTACGGCGCGGAGCCGCGCAACCGCGGTGCGAATTCGCCCGGCTAGACCGGCTTACGGGCTCGAATTCTGATAATTTGACCAGGCTGAACAGTTGACACTGAATATGTGTTCAGTTCTACTGTTCGCATGAGCCAGCCCGATATCGACATCAAGCCCAACCGGGATCGGCGTACGCCCAACCCGGACGATCCACTGCTCCCGGCGGCCGCCCCACCCGCCAAACCGGCGAAGAACGCGCCGAGCGGAACCGAGTCCCCGGAGCCCCGTCCGGAGGACATCGAGGAGTCCGAGGAGCCCGAGACGCCCGAGTCGGCCCTGGAGAGGATCGCGGCGTGACGCGAGTGAGCCGGCTACGTGGGTCCAACGCGCGTCCCGCGTCGCGCCCACGTGACGAGTCTCCACTCGCGAGCCGGTCGCGCGCGCGATTCTCTGGCATGGTCCGCCGCACGCGGATATGGCCAAGCCAACTACCGATACGAGCACTACGAGCACGCGACGCGATATCAGAAACGTCGCCATCATCGCCCACGTTGACCACGGCAAGACGACCCTCGTCGACGCCCTGCTGTCAGTCGCGGGCGCGTTCCAGCGCGGAGAGTCCCACTCCGACCGCGCGATGGACAGCGGCGACCTCGAGCGCGAACGCGGCATCACGATCACAAGCAAGCCGACCGCGCTGCGGCATCGGGACGTGCAGATCAACCTCGTCGACACGCCGGGGCACGCCGACTTCGGTGGCGAGGTCGAGCGCGTCCTCAATATGGTCGACGCCGTGCTGCTGCTCGTCGACGCGTTTGAAGGCCCCATGCCGCAAACGCGGTTCGTGACCGAGAAGGCGGTGGCGCGCGGCCTCAAGGTCCTGCTCGCGGTCAACAAGATCGATCGCGACGGCAGCACGCCGCACAAGGCCGTCGACATGACCTTCGACCTGCTCGCCAGCGTCGGCGCGAGCGAGGAGCAGCTCGACTTCCCGGTCTGCTTCTGCAGCGCCCGCGAACGCTACGCGATGGCCGACCCCGATGACGACCCGCAGAGCATGGAGTTCATCCTCGACTTCCTGCTCGAGCACGCGCCGCCGCCCGAGATCACGAACGACGGCGAGCTCGCTATGTGGGTCTCGACGCTCGATCACGACCCGTACCTCGGCTACCTCGCGATCGGTCGCCTGCGCGGCGGCGTGCTCCGACCCGGCGACCGCGTCGCGCTCGTCCGGCCCAGCGAGACGCCCCGCGATCCAGCGGCCAACGACGCGCCCGAGCCGACCTGCGTCGAGCAGTTCCGCGTGCGCAAGCTGCTCGGCTTCCAGGGCACCCATCGCTTCGAGCGCGACGAGGTGCACGCGGGCGACATCGTCGCGGTCGCGGGCATGGCGACGCTGCAGGTCGGCGACACGCTGACGACCGACGCGATCGAGACGCGCGTCGTGTTCCCGCGGCTCGAGGTCGACCCGCCGACGATGACGATGCGCTTCCGCATCAACGACGGCCCGTTCGCCGGGCTCGAGGGTCGCTGGGTCACGTCGCGCAAGATCGAGGAGCGGCTCAAGCGAGAGATCAAGTCCAACGTCGCGCTGCAGGTCTCGGACACCGAGTCGCGGGACGAGTTCGAAGTCGCCGGCCGCGGCGAGCTGCACCTCAGCGTGCTGATCGAGACCATGCGGCGCGAGGGCTACGAGCTGTGCGTGTCGCGACCGCGCGTGATCCTGCGCGAGACCCCGGAGGGCGAGACGCTCGAGCCCTACGAGCACGTCGTGCTGCGCTGCGGCGGCGAGTACTCGGGCGTCGTGATCGAGGCGCTCAGCCAGCGGCAGGGCGAGCTGATCCACATGGAGGCCGAGGGTGACACGCGCACGCGGCTCGAGTTCAAGATCCCGGCGCGCGGGCTGATCGGCTACCGCGGGTCCATGCTCACCGAGACGCGCGGGACCGGCGTGATGTCGTCGGTGTTCGCGGGCTACGGACCCTACCTCGGGCCGCGGCGGACGCGGCACCGCGGCGTGCTCGTGGCCCTCGAGTCAGGCGTCACGATGACCTACTCGCTGCACCGGCTGCAGGAGCGCGGCGTGCTGTTCGTGGGGCCGCAGGTGAAGGTCTACGCGGGCATGATCGTGGGCGAGTCGAGCCGCGAGGGCGACCTGATCGTCAACCCCTGCACGGCCAAGAAGTTCACGAACGTGCGGGCCGCCGGCGCGGACGAGAAGCTGCTGCTGACGCCGCCGCGCGTGCTCAGCCTCGAGGAGGCGCTCGCGTTCATCGAGGCCGACGAGCTGCTCGAGGTCACGCCGCAGAGCCTCCGGCTGCGCAAGCGCCAGCTCGATCACTCGGCGCGCAAGCGCGACGAGAAGGCGCTCAAGGCCTCGGCCGGCTAGACGCCCAGGCGTGGAGCGGCGCCCGACCGCGTGAGGTCGGGCGCTCGCTCGCTACGCGCTTGTCGACGACGACGCCGAGCTCGGCGCGGAAGTCGGCGAGCGCCTCGCGGGCGACCGCGCGCGCGTCGGGGTCATCCACGCGCGCGCGTGCGGTCCGCTACTGCGAGGTCCCGTAGATCGCGTAGGTCTCGTCGACGAGCGTCTGCACGAGCGCCTCGCCGATGGCCTCGGAGGTCGCGGTCGCGAAGTCGACGTCCGCGAGCAGCGTGTCGTAGGTCTTCACGATCGTCAGGTTGATCGTGCGCGTGTCGGACTTCTCGACGAGCACGGGGCCGCCGTCCTGGAGCGTCGAGATGTCGAGGGTCGCGACGGCGGTCTCGGGGGTGCGGTACTCGAAGTCGACGATCTCGTCGCCGCGCGTGGCGCGACCGCGGAGGTAGACGGTCGAGTTCTCGAGCACCGCCGGGTTGTTGACGTCGTGGGGCGTGTCGACGCCCTCGAGCGCGGCGACGGTGTAGGGCCCGAACTCGACCTCGATCGTGCAGTACTCGGCGGGGTCGAGCACGCCCTCGGCGATGTTCATCACCTCGAGGTCCTGCATGCGGAAGTCCTCGGGGTACGGGCCGAAGGGCGTGTCGAGCTCGATCGCGGCGGCGCCGTCACAGCTCAGGATGCGCGCGCCGACGATCACCGCGACGCCCTTCTCCAGGATGACCTCCCAGCCCTCGCCGGTCGTGAAGGTCCGCGGCGCGTCGTCGACCCCGTAGTCGGGGAACGCGCCCGTGTCGTCCGGCGCGCCGTGGTGACTCGCGAACAGCTGCAGCCGGCTCTCGCCGCTGATGGAGAAGAAGTCGCAGCCGGTCGCCGTCGCGACGGCGAGCGTCAACACAGTGAAGATCGCGGCGCGCCCTCGCGTTCCCTCGCCTCGGGCCGCCCTCGCGGGACTCATAAACATCACGCGTGAATTATCCGGACGGCGCGCCCTGACTCAAGCGAAGAGTGCTTGCGGATCCCCACGGGCGCGCGCGTGTCGGGCGCGGTGTGTGGTGTAGGCAAAAGCATGTCCGCGAAGACATGTAACCTAGTTGTAGCGGCATCAACGGTCAGCGGTCGCGGCGACGCGCGCGAGCGCGGCGTGCCGGCGGCGCGGCGGCCCGCGAGCCCTCGCGAGCGGCGCGGACGGGCGCGGCGCTCAGCGCCCGCGCGGCGCGTCGCGAGACGTGCTCGGGCGGCACGAGGCAGCCGGGCGCGGTGCCGATCAGGTCCTCGCGACCGGCCCGCCGCAACGCCTCGCGCGCGAGGTGGTGTTGCGTTTCGTCCCAGTACTGCAGCAGCGCCTTCTGCTGCTTCTTCTCGCGCAGCTCGCGGGCCGTGTACACGGGCTCGCGCGTGAACGGGTCGAGGCCCGTGTAGTACATCGACGTGGCCATCGACATCGGCGTCGGGATGAAGTCCTGCACCTGACGCGGCCGCATCCCCCGCTGCTTGAGGTACCGCGCGAGGTCGATCATGTCCTGCGCGGTGCTGCCGGGGTGACCGGAGATGAAGTACGGGACGAGGTGCTGCTCCTTGCCGGCGCGCTCGCTCTCGCACAGGAAGCGCTCGGCGAAGCGATCGTAGCTGCGGACCGCGGGCTTCTTCATCTTCTCGAGCACCGCGTCGTTGCAATGCTCCGGGGCGACGGAGAGCTGACCGCCGGTGTGGTGGCGCGCGAGCGCGCGGACGAAGGCGGGCGAGCGCTCGGCGAGGTCGTAGCGCACGCCCGACGCGAGGAACGCCCGGCGCACGCCGGGCGCCTCGCGCACGCGCGCGAGCAGCTCGAGCAGCGGGCCGTGATCGGTGACGAGGTTCTCGCAGATCTTCGGGTGCACGCACGAGAGCCGCCGACACGCGCGCTCGATCGCGTCGCTCTTGCACTTCATCTGGTACATGTTGGCCGTCGGGCCGCCGACGTCGGTGATGACCCCGCGGAAGTCATCCATGCGCCGCAGCGCCCGGATCTCGCGCAGCACGCTCTCGGCCGAGCGCGACTGGATCACGCGGCCCTCGTGCTCGGTGATCGAGCAGAAGGTGCAGCCGCCGAAGCAGCCGCGCATCGTCACGATCGAGTGCTTGACGGTCTCGAACGCGGGCACGCGCGCGCCCTCGTAGATCCAGTGGGGCGCGCGGCGAAACGGCAGGTCGTAGAGCTCGTCCATGTCGGACGTCTCGAGCGGCTCGGCCGGCGGGTTGAGGTAGACCGCGCGGGCGCCGTGCGGCTGCAGGATCGGGCGCGCGTTGCCGGGGTTGGTCTCGTACTGAAACGCGCGCGACATCTCGGAGAACGCGCGCTTGTCGGCCTTGACGTCCTCGTACGAGGGGAGCGCGACGGGGCGACCGTCCGGCACGTGGCGGCTCGGCTCGATCGACTCCCACTGCCCGGGGTTGAGCACGTAGCCGGTCCCGCGGACGTCGCGGATCTGCTCGATGGTCTCGCCCGCGTCGAGCCGGCGCGCGACCTCCCACACCGCGCGCTCGCCCATGCCGTAGATCAGCAGGTCGGCCTTGCTGTCGAGCAGCACCGAGCGACGCACGGAGTCGCTCCAGTAGTCGTAGTGCGCGATCCTGCGCAGCGACGCCTCGATCCCGCCGAGCACGATCGGCACGCCCGGAAACGCCCGGCGCGCGAGCTGGCTGTAGACGATCGACGCGCGGTTGGGGCGGTGCCCGGTCTCGCCGCGCGGCGAGTACTGATCATCAGAGCGGACCTTCTTCTGCGCGGTCAGCTTGTTGAGCATCGAGTCGAGGTTGCCCGCGGTCACGCCGACCATCAGCCGCGGCGCGCCGAGCCGCTGGATGTCCTCGAGGACGTCCCAGCGCGGCTGCGCGATCATGCCGACCCGCAGCCCGCGACCCTCGAGGAAGCGACCGATCAGCGCGCCGCCGAACGCGGGGTGATCGACGTACGCGTCGCCGTTGAGGATGAGGACGTCGAGCTGCGCCCATCCGCGCGCGCGCAGCTCCTCGGGCGTCGTCGGGAGGAAGCCGTGGAGGTCGCGGGCCGGATGCGCGCGCGAGCGCCGAAGCGAGACGAGATCAGTCATGACCGACGCACACGGTACGGGACGTCCGCGCGCCTGCCCAGCGCCGGCTTCGGGCGTCAGCCCCGCCGCTGTGCCTCGCGGCGGCGCGCCGCTATCCTGCGTACAGTGAGACGATCTGCGATCCTCGCCCTGACCGCGACCCTCGCCGCGGGGCCGCTGCTCGCCGGCTGCGAGTACATCAACGGCGCCCGCGGGCTGATCTCGGCGATGACGGAGATCGAGACGCACCTCGAGAAGGATCTCGCCGCCCCGCTGACCGAGGAGAAGCTCACCCTGTTCCTCGAGGTCACGCCGAAGCTGACGGCGTTCACGGCCACGGCCAAGCACAAGTGGATTCCGGATCCCGCGGCCAACGACCTCGGCAAGCTGGCGAGCGCGCTCGGCGGGCTCACCGACTACATGGCGTTCTTCGAGTCCGAGGGCACGCGGATCACCGAGTACTACGTGCTGATGATCAAGGTGAACGACGCGCGCGGGCAGATCCTGTGGCGTCGCGCCTACGAGGAGGCCCACGCCACGCTCGAGCGAGAGCGCGCGGACCTCGAGTCCGCCAACGCGAGCGCGGGCACGCCGGAGGAAGAGCGCGCGCTCGAGAAGTCCCTGGAGCGCAACCAGCTGGCGATGCAGAAGCTCGAGACGACCAAGCAGGAGCAAGAGGCCTCGTTCGCCGAGCGCAGCGCCGCCGCGGGCAACAAGAACACCTACCAGCTGAGCGCCGAGGAGATCGCGCTGGTCGAGGCGCGCCTCGACGAGGTCAATCAGGTGTTCAAGGACGCCGGCTACGCGAAGAAGGACGAGGCGCTCCCGGTCGAGGTCGAGCAGCGCGGGTAGCGAGCGCGGGCGCGATTGACCGCGCGCGCGCGCGCGGCGTAGACGTCCCCCGTGACGAGCGCCGCGCCGACGCTGCTGTGGAACGGACCGACGCGCGCGCCGGTCACGGTAGCGCTCGCCCACGGCGCCGGCGCGCCGATGGACCACCCGTTCATGGTCGCGTTCGCCGAGGGCCTCGGCGAGCGCGGGCTCCGAGTCGCGCGCTTCGAGTTCCCGTACATGGCGGCGCGCCGCGTCGACGGCGCGCGCCGCGGGCCCGATCGAATGCCTGTCCTCATGGACACATGGAACGCGGTGCTCGACGCGCTCGGGACCGCGCGCCTGATCATCGGCGGGAAGTCGATGGGCGGTCGCGTCGCCAGCCTGATCGCCGCGACGCGCGACGACATCCGCGGCCTCGTGTGCCTCGGCTACCCGTTCCACCCGACCGGTCGCCCTGACTCGCTCCGCGTCGAGCACCTGGCGCGGCTGACGACGCCGACGCTGATCGTCCAGGGCACGCGCGACCCCATGGGGCGCCGGGACGAGGTCGAGGGCTACGCGCTCGCGCCCGCGATCTCGCTGCGCTGGCTCGAGGACGGCGACCACAGCTTCACGCCGCGCAAGCGCTCGGGCTTCACCGAGCCGGAGCACTGGGCCCAGGGCGTCGACGCGGTCGCGCGCTTCTGCCTCGAGCTCGCGGCGCGCTGGTAGCCGCGCGCGCTTCGACATGTCTGGACGCTCAGTTCCAGATGTAGTCGATGATCCAAGAGGAGACCGCGATCGGGATGATGAGGCCGAGCGCCGAGCCGATCACGTAGTCGCGGAAGCGCACCTTGGAGAGCGCGAGCCCGTAGTTGACGCCGGGCGCCATGATGAAGACGAGGCGCAGCAGGAACACGCTCTGGATCGGGCGCTCGTCGAGGTGGCTCAGCACCCGGCGCATGTACGGGTTCTTGACGTGGGCGAGCGCGGTGCCGCCGACCGCCCGCACGACGAGGAAGGTGATGGCGACCGCCGGGATGCCGCCGAGCAGCGAGACCGTGCCGCCGCCGACCGGGCCGTAGGCGAGCACGGCCGCGAACACGAACACGAGGCCAGGTACGTGCGCGACGACGCCGACGCAGTACACGAGGCAGAACACGATGACGCCCGTCCACCCGGCGTCGACCATGTAATGCTGCATCTCACCCGAGTGGATGTACTCGATGACGCCGAAGAACTTGGCGGCGAAGTACACGCCGGTGAGCACGGCGACGAGCGCGGTCAGGCGGATGACGAGGTTTCGAACGGTCGCGCGGCGCTCGGCCTTGCGCTCGGCGGACGGTGAGACCTCTTCTGACGCGGGCTCAGCCGCGGGCGCGTCGGAGTCGTCCGCCGATGACGTGGCCTTGCCCTTGGAAACGTTCTGCACGGCGTCGCTCGCGACCTTGAGTACTTTATCGGAAAGCGAGCCGCCGGAGCGCGGGGCGGCGTGTGGAGCCGCGAGCAACCCGCCCGTGGTCTTGCCCTCCATCACGGTCATACGGGGGGGAGACTAGCCCGAAATGACCGCCGCGCCACGGCCCCGCGCAGCGGCTAGGTGCGATCGCCGCCGCGCCCGCTATCGCGATCCGAGACGCGTACGGCCAGCGCTACTCCCGCGAGGATCAGGCCCGCGCCGGCGAGCGTCGCGGACGTCACCGGCTCCGCCCCGACGCCCCACCCGAGAGAGAGCGCGATGACCGGGGTAATGTAGGCGATCAGGCTCATGCGATAGGCGGGCGCGTGACGGATCAACCAGAAGAACAGGCCGAAGGTCACGACCGTGCCGACGATCGCCAGGTAGAGGATGCTGGCGATCGCGGCGGCGCTCCAGGCGATCGGCGCGTCCGCCTCGAAGGTCCACGCGAGCGCGAGCAGCACGCCGGCGCCGACGAACATCGCGTTGCGGTTCAGCAGCACCGAGCTGCTCGCCCCGCCGTAGCGCTTGACGAGCACCGTCCCCGCGGCCGACACGAGCGGGCTGATGAACAGGATCGA
Organism: Myxococcales bacterium; assembly: GCA_020633295.1. Lineage (GTDB taxonomy): Bacteria > Myxococcota_A > Polyangia > Nannocystales > Nannocystaceae > JACKDW01. The sequence continues at coordinate 18,801 of JACKDW010000006.1, forward strand.
CGCCGCCGGGATCGCGCTCGCGCCGAATCGCTGGAGATCCGTGAGAAACAGCAGCCCGACCCCGAGGAAGCCGAACACGAAGCCCGCCCACTGCCGTCCGTGAAGGCGCTCGCCGGGCAGCAGCAGGTGACCGGCGCCGGCGGTGATCAGCGGGTACACCGCCCACAGCACCGCGACGATGCCCGAGGGCAAGATCGTCTCGCACCAGTAGACCACGCCGTAGGAGGCCGCGAAATTGAGCAGGCCCATGCTCAGCCACAGCCAGGCGGGCGGCGGCGCCCCTCCCTCCCGTCGCCGCAGACGCCAGGCGACGACCGTCATCACGAGCGCGGCGACCACGAAGCGCGCGCCGGCCGAGGTGAACGGCGGCAGGTCCTCGAGCCCGCCGCGGATCACCAGCCAGGTGCTGCCCCAGATCAGGCAGAGGAACGCGATCAACCCGGCCATCAACGCGGGAGCGGGGGCGCGCTCGTCATCCATGGCTCGCTCCTCGCGGTTCGCCGCCGATCACGGCGCGTCGAGCAGCAGCGCACGCTGCCAGCGCATCAGCGACGCGCCGCCCGTCTCCGGATCGCGCGCGACACGATCCAGCGCGGACTTGCTCGCGACCAGCCACGGATCGAGCCCGAGTGACTCGGCCACCGCGTCGCGTCGGCGCTTGTAGTTCGCCAGCCGGCGCTGCTGTTCGCCGGACATGGGCGCGCCGCTGCGGGCGCGAAGACGACTCGGTCGCTCGTCGGGCGCGAGCGCGCAGGCGCCCTCGACAGCCTCGAGCATCGCGTCACGGCGGCGCGTCGGCACGCGCTCGAAGGATGGCGAGCGCCCGGCGCCAACGGCCGCGGCCGCGGCGACCAGCAGCTCGTGCGAGACGATGAAGTACGGCGGCTTGTTGCAGCGCACGGCCTCGTCCTCGCGCCAGCGCCACAGCGCGCGCAGCACCGCGAGCCCGAGGCGGTTGAGGCGGTTGCTGCCCTTCAGGCGCCACACCCGGTCGGGCTCGACCTCGCGCGGCTGGGCGCAGTCCTCGACCAGCGCGGCGCACATCTCCGCGTGCCACGATAGGCGGCCGCGCGCCTCGAGCTCCGCGCGCAGCTGGGCGGCGAGCGCGTCGAGGTAGCGCGTGTCATCGCGCGCGTAGCGGATCATCCGCGAGTCGAGGGGCCTGCGCGCCCAATTCGCCTTGCGCGAGCCCTTGCCGATCGCGACCCCGAGCCGCTCCGCGAGCAGCTCCTTGAGCCCGAGCCGCGCGGCCCCGAGCAGACGCGCCGCGAGCATCGTGTCGAACACGCGCGCGGGCACGAAGTCGAGGCTGCGCTGCAGCAGGCGAAGATCGAAGTCGGCGCCGTGCAGCAGCAGCTCGCGCGGGCGCAGCACCTCGAGCAGCGGCGTCAGCGCGGAGTCCTCGGCGAGCGCGGGCGCGAGCGGATCGACGAGCGCGTCGACGGGCGCCACGCCCTCGCCCCGCAGGCTGACCTGCACAAGGCACAGCTTCTCCGGGTAGGCGTGGAGGCTGTCGGCCTCGGTGTCGAGCGCGACGCGGGCCCGCGACGAGACGCGGGCGACCAGCTCGCGCAGCGCCGCCGGCGTCTCGACCAAGGTCAACGGGGGCGCGTTCTCAGGCTCGGCGTTCACGGTGCGGGGGCGCGCGGCGGCGCTCAATGGTTGAGGTCCACCGCCGGTTCGAACCGCCACTGGGTGTCGAGATCCGGATCCTCGTCGGCGCGCGCGACGATCTCGCGCACGACCTCGGCGAGCTCCGACATGGGGCGCGGCACGCCCTCGTGGAACACGCGCTCGTTCTCGAGCCAGCAGTCGAGCCCGTCGACGGTCAGGATGTGCCCCTTGTGCAGGCGCTCGGTGACGTTCTCGATCGTGATCGAGTCGTCGAAGGTCTCGTGCAGCCCGCCGACGCGCCGGCCCTCGTCGCTGATCGTGTCGAGCTTGCGGGCCATGATCTTGGCGAGGTCGCCGAGCGCGCGCAGGCTCTCGAGATCACCGTCGCTGCCCCAGTGACGCCCGTCGATATAGATGTACGGGTACTGCATGTTGCCGGTCACGGACGCCAGCTGGTTGGCGGTCCGCGGCTCGAGCCGGAGATCGACGATCCGATGCTCGATCTCCTCCTCCTGCAGGAGCGCGCACGCGCGCTGCGAGGCGGGATCATTGGGCGCGCCGAACACGACGACCCGGTACTCGTCGCCGCGCACGTTGCCCGCGGCCGGGGCCCAACCCCCGCCGCTCGCGGGCGCTGGTTCAGGCTCGCTGGCGCCCGCCTCATTGGGCGTGTTCGCGCGATCGCCGTGCTCGGTCGACGCGTCCGGGCGCTCCTCCGCCAGGTACGGCTCGACGGTCGCGCGAACGCGCTCGGGGACGCGCTCCAGGACGCCATCCGCGAGCTGGCGGCCACGCGCGCGAACGTCCTCGGGAAGGTGTTTCTCGGCGACCTCGCGGGCGCGGCGGATGAGCTCTTTGAGCACGCGAACTCCTTATAAGCGACCGCGGTCAACCCGGGGTCACAACTCGCGCAAGCCTACCCCGCGGGGGCGTGGCCGCCAAGCCGGAGCGTGTGATATCAAGAGCATCGCCCTTCTCGATGCGACATTTCTTACCCACGACTGTTTCTCTCGCCGTGTCGGTCGCCGTCGTCACCGCCGGGCTCGCGTCGCCGCGGCCCGTGCACGCGAGCGTGATCGCGGAGGAGCCCGATCCCGACGCGCTCTATGAAGAGGGGAAAGCCGCCTTCGAGGCCAAGGACTTCGAGACGGCCACCGATCGCTGGGAGCGCTCGTACCGGGCGTCCGGCGATCCGCTCGTCCTCTACAACATCGGCACGGCCTACAAGGCCTGGTACGGCAAGAGCGGCAAGCGCACGCACCTGGAGAAAGCCCAGGTCGCGCTGCAGGAGCTCGCGGGGGTGCTCGAAGAGGACCCCACGCTCGGCGATCCTGAGGAGATCGCGACGATGCTCGACGAGATCGAGAAGGAGCTCGGCGGCGGCGAGGAAGAGCCGGTCGAGCCGGACCCCGAGCCGGATCCCGAGCCCGAGGGGCCCGAGCCCGAGCCCGAGAAGCCCCCGAAGGACAAGGCGACCACGCTGCGCAACGCGGGCATCGGCACCATGGCTGCGGGCGGCGTGCTCATCGTCGGCGGCATCATCCTCGGCTCGGTGTTCGCGGCCAAGGGCACCGCGTTGACCCAGGATCTCAACACGCTCTACGAGATGGACGCGCCCGACGCCCAGCTCGAGACCGTGCGCGCCGACGGCAAGACGGCCAACACGATCAGCGGGGTCGGCTTCGGCCTCGGGATCGTGCTCGGCGGCGCGGCGATCGCCGCCGGCGCGGCGCTGTTCGCCAAGAGCAAGAAGCTGCGCGCCGAGCAGGGTGACGGCGGCGATGAAGAGGCGCGCGTCCGCGTGCAGCCGACCCTCGGCGGCCTCGTGCTGTCCGGCCGGTTCTAGCGGCCCGCTGAGTGTTCGCGCGCGCTGACGTCCGTCGCGAAACCGACCGACGCGCGCAGCCCGGGAGCCGCGTCGGGCGGCGGACGTGGAACCTCGCCCGCCGCCTGTTGTCTGACCGCCTGAACGCCGACACGGCGGACTTGCGAGACAGAACATGCGCACCAAGGCCCTCGTATGGACCGGGGCCGTGCTGTCCGCGTGCGTCTGGGGCCCCGCGTGCGCCCCGACCCACGAGGACACCTCGGCCCTGTTTGAGCACCCCGACCCGCAGGACGACGCCGCGGCCGAAGCCGCCGAGGCCGATCGAAGCCTGCTCTTTCAGCCAGACGGAGAGATCGCGCCCGCCGTGCCCAGCGGCGAGGGCCAGACCTGCACCCGCGGCCAGGCGCCGACGCAGGACCCCTACCCCGTCGACGCGGACGCGCCGCTCGAGCAGGGGCTGCTCCGGGTCAAGCGCGGCGATCAGTGGATGGGCCTCCCGCTGCAGGGCACGAGCTTCGACACCCGGGTGCTCGGCACGCTCGCCGAGACCACCGTCACGCAGACCTTCAAGAACACCTACGACGTCCCGATCGAGGCCGTGTACGCGTTCCCGCTGCCGGAGGACGGCGCCGTCGACGACTACTGGTTCCACGTCGGCGCGCGGCACATCCACGGCGTCATGAAGAAGCGCGAGGAGGCGCGCAAGCTGTACGAGGACGCCAAGCAGCAGGGCAAGAGCGCCGCGCTGCTCGAGCAGGAGCGCCCCAACATCTTCACGCAGTCGGTCGCCAACATCGCGCCGGGGGAGACCGTCGAGGTCGAGATGCACCTCGTGCACCCGCTCCACCAAGAGGACGGGCGCTACGCGCTGAGCCTGCCCACGGTCGTCGGCCCGCGCTTCATCCCGGGCGCGCCGACCGGGACGCGCGCGGGCGGCGGGCGCCTCCTCGACACCGACGCGGTCCCCGACGCCTCGCGGATCACCCCGCCCGTCATGCCCAAGGGACAGGTCACCTGCGCGCCGATCACGATCGCGGTGGGCATCGAGGCCGGCATGCCCGTGCACTCCGTCGCGTCCCAGTACCACCGCGTCGCGACCGCGCGCGCCGGCGATCGCCTGCACGTCGAGCTGGCCCGCGACGGCGAGCTGCCCAACCGCGACTTCGTGCTCTCCTGGTCGCTCGCCGGCGACGCGCCGCAGGCCGCGATGATCACCGAGACGCGCCCCTCGGCGCGCGGCGGCAAGGACGACGACGGCTACTTCACGCTGACGATCCAGCCGCCGAGGCTGCCGCCCCCGCCCGACAAGCTGCGCCCGCGCGAGCTGATCTTCGTCGTCGACAATTCCGGCTCGATGCACGGCACGCCGATCAACACGGCCAAGGCGACCGTGCACAAGGCGCTCGACACCCTCGGCCCCAGCGACTCGTTCCAGATCATCCGCTTCTCCGAGAGCGCGTCGGCGCTCGGCGCCGGGCCGCTCGCCAGCACCCCCGACAACGTCGCGCGCGGCAAGCGGTACATCGACGACATGCACGGCACGGGCGGCACCCAGATGATCGAGGGCATCAAGGCCGCGCTCGGCATGCCCAAGAACACGGAGATCAAGCGCGCCGACGAGAGCATGCGCGTCGTGCTGTTCTTGACCGACGGCTACATCGGCAACGAGGTCCAGATCTTCTCGGAGATCGAGCAGCGGCTCGGCGAGACGCGGCTGTTCAGCCTCGGCGTCGGCAGCTCCGTCAACCGCTACCTGCTCGACGGCATGGCCGCCGTCGGGCGCGGCGCGGTCACCTACATGGGCCCGGGCGAGCAGCCCGACGCGATCGTCGATCGCTTCTACGAGCGCATCGCCCATCCTGTGCTTACGGACATCTCGATCGACTGGGGCGAGGTCGAGATCCAGGAGGTCTACCCGCAGCGCGTCCCCGACCTGTTCAGCGGGCAGCCGGTCGTCGTCTACGGCCGCTTCAAGGGCGGCGCGCCCGAGGGCGCCGTCGCGCTCAACGGGCGCCTCGGCGGCGAGCGCGTGAGCATCCCGCTCGCGCTCGATCCCGCCGACACCGTCGAGGGCGACGGCGTGGCGTCGATGTGGGCGCGCAAGAAGATCGACGCGATCAATGGCTACCCCAGCAGCCTCGGTCACCGCGACGACGCGGAGGCGACCACGAAGCGCGAGCGCGCGATCGTCGACGTGGCGCTCGAGTACCGCGTGATGTCCGAGTTCACCTCCTTCGTCGCGGTCGACGAGCAGCGGATCACGAACCCCGACGGGACCGTGAGGGTGGTGCAGCAGCCCGTCGACGTGCCCGTCGGCGTCGACCGGGACCACGCCGTGGGCGAGAGCTACGGCGTCGGCGGCCTCGGCCTCGTCGGCACCGGTCGCGGCGGCGGCGGCACGGGCTCGGGGACCATCGGGCTCGGCAACACCGGCTTCATCGGCAAGGGCGGCGGCGGCGGCACAGGCAGCGGCTACGGCCGCGGCAGCGGCGGCGGCTTCGGCGGCCGCGGCAAGCGGGTGCCGATGGTGCGCCAGGGCAAGGCCCAGGTGCAGGGCGCGCTCGACAAGGACATCATCCGCAGGATCGTCCGCGCGCACATCAACGAGGTCCGCAGCTGCTACAACGCCGAGCTCAGCAAGGACCCCAACGCCAAGGGGACCGTCACGATCGAGTGGACGATCGGGCCCGACGGCAAGGTGACCGCGACCGAGATCAAGACCGGCGTCGGCGCGCCCGAACTCGCCAAGTGCATCGAGCGATCGCTCAAGCGCTGGGCGTTCCCGAAGCCCGCGAACGGCGCCAGCGTCGTCGTCACCTACCCGTTCCTGCTGCAGCCGGGGTAGCCAGCTCCAACGCGCCGCGCGCTGATCAGCATGTCCCGGCGGACATGGTGATCGGCGGGCGGACGCGCCCGGGTCCGCGCGCGCAGGCCGTCCGCGCCCGACGACCTCGAGGTCCGCGCGGTCGCGGAGACGTCCGCGCCCCGCGACGTCAGCGCGCGACGCTCGGCGGCAACAACCCCGCGCGCTCGAGCGCCGCCTCGACCAGGGCCTGCAGCTCGTCGACCGTCGTCGCCGCGTTGAATTCGCCGGCCCCGACGAGCCGACGCAGTCCGCCGCGCGCGTCGGCGGAGCGCTCGTAGAGCGCGGGCAAGGGGTCGTCCGCGCGATCCGGGTGGCGCCTGCGAAAACCCGATCGCAACGCGAAGTCGACGTCGAGCCCGCCCGCGCGCAGCCCCTTGACGTAGCGGCTCCACGCCCGCTTCATCCCCAGCGCGCCGTACGTGACCTTGCAGAGGTTGCAGACGTAGGTGTCGGGACGCACGGTTCGATGCGCGATCTCGGCGAGCACGCTGGCGAGGCTCAGATCCGCGTCGTACACGAACAGGATTCCGCGCGCCTTCGCCATTGCGCGCGCCAGTGTACCCCGCGTGCGTGCGAAAGCTAATAGCCGCCGCCGGCCGCCCTCTGCCATGCTTCCGCTCCCTGGTGGCAAGCTCCCGGGTAGCGAGCGGGGGACCACTACCCCGGATCACGGGACGAAAGACAGCGAGATGGAGGAAGCCGTGAGCACGAGCGAGCGCGAGACGACGGGCGGGATCTTCGAGCAGCTGGCGGAGCGCGACCACGAGCAGCTGGTCTTCTGCTACGACGAGATCACCGGCCTCAAGGCGATCATCGGCATCCACGACACGACCCTCGGGCCGGCGCTCGGCGGCTGCCGGATGTGGCGCTACGCCAGCGAGGCCGACGCCATCCGCGACGTCCTCCGGCTCTCCCGCGGCATGACCTACAAGGCCGCGGCCGCCGGGCTCAACCTCGGCGGGGGCAAGGCCGTGATCATCGGCGACTCCAAGACCGACAAGAGCGAGATGCTGTTTCGCAGCTACGGGCGCTTCGTCCAGGGCGTCGGCGGCCGCTACATCACCGCCGAGGACGTCGGGACGTCCGTGCGCGACATGGAGTGGGTGCGCATGGAGACCGACTACGTAGTCGGCATCAGCCGGGCGCTCGGCGGCTCGGGCGACCCCAGCCCGGTGACCGCGTTCGGCACCTTCCAGGGCATCCGCGCCGCGCTGAAGTGGTCGACCGGCAACGACTCGCTGCACGGGCGCACCGTCGCGATCCAGGGCCTCGGCCACGTCGGCTACCACCTCGTCAAGCTCGTCACCGAGGCGGGCGCGCGGGCGGTCGTCGCCGACATCTTCGAGGACGCGATCCAGCGCGTCATCATCGACTTCGCCAACATGGTCGACGTGGTCCCGCCGGCGGAGATCCACGCGGCCGCGTGCGACGTTTTCGCCCCCTGCGCGCTCGGGGCCGTGATCAACGACGACACGATCCCGCAGCTCAAGTGCCAGATCGTCTGCGGCAGCGCCAACAACATCCTCGCCGACGAGGACAAGCACGCGCGCGCGCTCGAGCAGAAGGGCATCCTCTACGCGCCCGACTACGTGGTTAACGCGGGCGGGCTGATCAACGTCGCCAACGAGCTCGAGGGCTACAACCACGAGCGCGCGCTCCAGCAGGCCGGCGGCATCTACGACATCACCACGCAGATCTTCCAGATCGCGCGCACCGAGGAGACGACCACCGTGCAGGCGGCCAACGCCCTCGCCGAGCGCCGGATCACGGGCGCCGGCAAGCTGCGCGATCGCTTCGTCAGCCGCCGACCCGCGCGGATGATGCGGAACATGCGGACCGACATCTAGCCGCCGCTGCCGATCACGGCGACGCGCCGGCGCGCGACTCGGTGTATCGTCCGTGCATGCGCGCGCGCGCCCCGACCCCGCCCCGTACGCGCCTCGGCGCGACTCTCGTCCTCTCGCTCGCGTCGCTCGCGTCGCTCGCGTCGCTCGTGCCGCTCGCCTGCGGCGACAGCGGCGACGGCACCGCCACGGACGCGGCGACCGCCCCGAGCTCGACCGGCGAGAGCGAAGGCGCGACGACCGGCGCGACGACCAGCGAAGCGACCAGCGACGGCGCGACGACCGGAGCGACCACCGACGGCGCGAGCTGCCCCGGACAGACGCCGGAGGCCGTCATGGGCTGCGTCGAGCAGCCCCGCTACGAGGAGGACCTCGGCTTCATCGCCGACATCCGCGTGCCGGGCTCCGCCCACTGGCAGGCGGTCCAGGATCTCTGCGCCGACCGGCTGAGCGAGCTCGGCTTTGACGTGACGCTCCACGACTACGGGCTCGGCGTCAACGTCATCGGCGTGCGCCCCGGCAGCGTCGCGGACGGACCGCGCGTGCTCGTGACCGCGCACTACGATCACATCCCGAACTGCAGCGGCGCCGACGACAACGCGACCGGCGTCGCCGGGATCCTCGAGATCGCGCGCGTGCTCGCCGACGTGCCCACGCCCAACACGCTCGTGGTCGCCTGCTGGGACCAGGAGGAGATCGGGCTCGTCGGCTCACGGGCCTACGCCGACGAGGCCGCGATGACGGGCGAGCCGATCGCCGCGGTGTTCAACTTCGACATGATCGGCGTCAAGAGCGACGAGCCGAACTCGCAGAACTTCCCCGCCGGCTTCGACCTGCTGTTCCCCGACGACTTCGCGGTCCTCGAGGGCAACGAGTTCCGCGCCGACTTCGTCTTCTGGGTCTCGGACGACGGCATGGCCGCCGCGGGCGCGCAGTTCGAGGCGATGGCCGCGAGCATCGGGCTGCCGACCATCGGCGAGGCGCTGTCCGACGAGCTCAAGAGCCTGCCCGCGCTCTCGGATCTGCGCCGCAGCGACCACGCCGGCTTCTGGGATCAGGACATCCCGGCGATGTTCGTGACCGACTCGTCCAACTTCCGCTACCCGTCCTACCACTGCATGGACGGCAACGACGACGTGCTCGAGAACCTCGACCACGAGTTCGCGACCCAGGTCGTGCGCGCGACCGCCGGGGCCGCGGCCGTCAGCCTCGGGCTCTGACGCGCCGAGTCGATCGTGGCAGCGAGCGTGGAAGGCGAGCGCGAGGAGGAGAGAGAACGTGGCGCGACGTGACCGCAGCGTGCACCCGTCCATCGGCTACATCCCGCGCCACGAGCGGCCGCTGCTGCGCGGGGTGCCGTGCGTGGTCGCGACCGCGCTCGCGCTCCCGGCCACCATCGCGCTGCTGCGCGCGGCCCAGCCGGGCGAGAGCACCGTCGCCGCGATCATCTACAGCGTGACGCTGCTGATGCTGCTCGGCGTCAGCGCGGTCTACCACACGCCGGCGTGGCTGCCCGACACCCACCGGATGCTGCAGCGCATCGACCACGGCAACATCTACCTGGCGATCGCCGGCAGCTACACGCCGCTCGGGCTCGCGCTGCATGAGCCCGCGCGCACCGTCGCGCTCACGTTCGTGTGGGTCGGAGCCGTCGCCGGCGCGCTCGAGGCCTGGGTGTTCACCGGCATGCGTCGCGAGGCCCGCGCGACGATCTACTGCGTGCTCGGGCTCTCGACCGCGCTGTCCTCCGGCGCGGTGCTCGAGGCCTGCGGCCCCTCGATCCTGTTTCGCTACCTGTTCGGCGGCGGGCTGTACGTGGTCGGCGCGAGCTTCTACGCGCTGCGCCGCCCGGACCCGTGGCCGCGCGTGTTCGGCCACCACGAGCTGTTCCACGTGTTCGTGATGATCGCGGCGGTGATCCACTACACGGTGATCTGGGACCTGCTGACCTGAGGCCCTGTACCTCGAGACAGGCGGACGCGCGGGCGCCCCCGCGCGGCCGCGCCGCGATCAGCCGCAGCCGGTGGTCACGACCACGCGGAACGCCGTGCCCGCCGGCGCGCCCGGGACCGTGCTGATCGCCTCGTGACAGGAGCCCGAGGCGTTGTGGATGATCTCGATCTTGTTCGACGCGCCCGGCAGGTAGAAGCCGGGGTTCGCGTCCCAGCTCGCGGTCCCGACCGCCGCGTTGGCGCAGTTGCAGTGCGGTCCGTTCGCCGAGCCCCACTGGCCGATGTCGTTGTCGTTGAGCTGCCACTGCATCGCGTTGGCCGCGGCGTCGCAGGCGTGGCGGATCCCGGTCTTGATGTTCACGCTCGTGACCGTCGCGTTCGCCGGCAGGCTGTCCATGAAGTTCGCCGTGAGGATCACGCCGTTGCCGTTGGCGACGCGGTAGTTGGCCTCGTTGCAGCAGCCGCTCGCCAACCACCCGTTGGTCTGGGCGAACGGGATGTCGTAGGTGATCATCTGCGGCGAGCACACGCAGCTGTCGCAGCCGTCGTTCGGCTCGTTGTTGGCGTCGTCGCACTCCTCCACGCCGGCCTGCACGAAGCCGTCGCCGCAGCTCGCCGCCTGGCAGTCGCCGACGCAGTCGTCGGTGTCGTCCATGTTGCCGTCGTCGCAGGCCTCGACGCCGGCCTGCACGAAGCCGTCGCCGCAGCTCGCGGCCTGGCAGTCGCCGACGCAGTCGTCGGTGTCGTCCATGTTGCCGTCGTCGCAGGCCTCGACGCCGTCGTGCACGAAGCCGTCGCCGCAGGAGGCCAGCGCGCAGGTGTCGAGGCAGTCGTCGGTGTTGATGTCGTTGCCGTCGTCGCAGGCCTCGCTGCCCTGGATCGCCCCGTCGCCGCAGGTCAGCGGCGTGCAGGTGTTGGAGCACTCGTCGTCGTCGACGTTGTTGCCGTCGTCGCAGCCCTCGCGCGGGCCGACGAAGCCGTCGCCGCAGACCTGCAGCGTGCAGTCGGACTTGCACGCGCCCATGTCGTCGTTGGCGTCGCCCTCGTCGCACTCCTCGCCGTCGTCGAGCACGCCGTCGCCGCAGCTCGCGAGCACGCACACGTCGTCCTGACAGTTGAGCCCGTCATCGCAGCCGCCGCCGTCGCAGGCGCAGCCCTGCGCGCCCGCGGGGCAGCCGGAGGTCGTCGCGGTCACGCCGGTCATGTCGGTCGTGCTCGTCACGGGGCCCGCCGTCGTCTCGCCCGCGCTCGGATCGGTCGTGCCGGGCGCGCTCGTCATCGTGGCGTCGGTGCTGGAGGACGACGACGTCGGCATCGCGGTCACGTTGCTCGCGGTGAAGGCGTCGGTGGTCCCGCGGGACTCACCGTCGCCGCCCGAGCACCCGGCCAGCGTCAGCGCGAGGGCGCCCATTAGAAACAGCGTGCGTGTAGGAAGCGACATCGCCCCATCTTCGCTCACTCGAAGTCTCTTTGAACATACGCAGATTCGCGCGTGCCCCGGGGCCCGCGGCGAGCGGCCGGCCGGCCGACTCGCGACGCGATCAACATGTCCATTCAATCAGACTCACCAGGGTCGGCGGCCGCGCCCCTCGCGTCTCGCGGCGCGCGGGCCCAGGCGCGCGTGGACCTGCGCGCGCGTCCGCGGTGGACGCTCGCGCGCGCAGCTGCGATGCTCGTCGGGGCCCCGCGGGGCCGACGAGGCGAGCGTCAGCATGGGCGACTTCACCCGCGTACGCGCGATCTTGACGAGGAAGCCCTCGGCCGCGACCTGGCGCGCGCTCGCCAACGCGATCAGCAAGTGGAAGGGCGCGGAGCCGCTCGAGTCCGAGGTCATCCCCTACTGCGTGGAGCAGCTTGCGGGCTGGCCGGCGCGGATCAAGCGCGCGCCGCCCGACTCGTGGGTGTGGAGCTGGCGCCGCGGGCGTGATCTCCACCTGCTCCAGCTCATCCCGGCCGGCGACGGGAGCCGGTACGAGCTCGAGACCGAGCGGATGTACAGCAACGCCGGCGACGCGTGGGAGCTCGAGTACCCCACCGTGGCGCTCGAGCGCGTGACGGCGATCGTCCGTGAGCACCGCGAGGCGATCGAGGTGCACGCCGGGCCCGCGGGGCTGAGCCTGTACACGCTGCAGCGCGCCACGCCGCCGCTGGTCCTGCACGTCTACTGGCACGACGTGCCGATCACGACGTTCTCGCCGCTGCCCGCGATCACGCTCGAGGGCGACGAACATGTCCTTCGGGTCTACCCGGACACCACGGGGTACTACCGGGTCCTCCGCGTCAGCGTCCGGGCGACGCAGGAGGCCGCGCTGACCGTGGTCGACGACGGCCTGCTGCTCCACAAGCGCCGCGAGCCGGTCGCGGGCCCGCTCGCGGAGTTCGTCGGCTTCGGCGTCGAGCGCCCGTATCGCCTCGACCCGCTCGACCTCGAGTCCCAGTGGCCCCACGGCCTGCAGGGCGCGCGGTCCCGCGGGGCGGTGACCTGCCCGGTGTACGCGCGGTCCCCGAGCAAGTTCCGCGCGTTCTTGAAGGCGGACGCCCACCGCCTCGCGATGCACGGCGTGCCCGCGGGGTGGCGCGGCGAGATCCCGCTCGACGCGTGGTTCGACACGAAGTACCGCGCGTACTACGAGGAGTACCGAGAGCGCGTCGGCTAGGCGCCGACGCGGCGCGTCAGCCCTGGCAGTCGCCGTTCTCGCAGACCTGATCCGGGTCGCAGGGTTCGAAGCAGTCCCCGCAGTGGAGCACGTCTTCGTCCTGGTCGGTGCAGCTCTGACCGCACTGGTCCGGGAAGCCGTCGCAGCTGTTGAGGCACTGCCCGTCCCCGCACACCTGATCGCCGCAGCTGTTGCCGCAGCCGCCGCAGTGGTCCGCGTCGTTCCCGAGGTTGACGCACTCGTTCCCGCACAGCGTGAAGCCAGGCCGGCACTGGCAGCTCCCGGCGACGCACAGCTCGCGGTTGTTGTCGCACTCGATCCCGCAGCCGCCGCAATTGTTGTCGTCGGTCAGCAGGTTCGCGCACTGCCCGTCGCAGGTGTCTGAGCCCGGCGGGCACTCGCAGGCCCCGTTGACGCAGACGCCCCCGTCGCAGTCGTTCCCGCAGCCGCCGCAGTTGTCCGGGTCGCTCGAGATGTCCGCGCAGCGGCCGTCGCACTGCACCAGGCCCTCCTCGCAGCGGCAGTCGCCCGAGACGCAGACCTGGCTGCCGCGGCACTCGTCGCCGCACGAGCCGCAGTGGTTGGGGTCGGCGGAGACGTCGGGGCAGTCGCCGCCGCACTGCACGGTGCCCGGCGGGCACGCGTCGAGGCACGCGCCGCCGCCACAGACCTGGCCGTCGGCGCAGGCGTTGCCGCACGCGCCGCAGTGGTCGTCGTCGGAGTCGAGCGTGACGCACTCGAGCCCGCACAGCGTCGCGCCGACCGGGCAGCTCGGGATGCACTGGCCGGCCTGGCACCCCTGGCTCCCGGGGCAGTCGTCGTTGCAGCCGCCGCAGTGCGCCGGGTCGCTCGAGACGTCGACGCACAGGTTGCCGCACAGCACGAGGCCCTGCGCGCAGCTGTCGGTGTCGGCGACGGTCGCGGAGTCGACCCCGGAGTCGGTCGCGCTGCCGCCGGTCGCGTCGCCGCAGTTCGCCGCGAGCACGCCGACGAGGAAGCACGCGAGCGCGCGCGCGAGGGTTACGGGCATTGATTGGAGTCGGTCAAGCATACTGGCGCGTCCATGAATTCGTCGAAGCAGCACGGGTCGTTCCCGCAGCCGTCACAGGGGCACTGGTTGCACGGCGCGGGCTGGTACTCCTCGCAGTTGCCGTCGAGGCAGACCTCGTCCTGGTTGCAGTCGTCGAAGCAGCCGCCGCAGTGCTGCGGGTCGATGTTGGTGTCGACGCAGCTGTCGCCGCACTGGTCCGGGAAGCCGTCGCAGTCGTTGAGGCACTCGCCGCCGCCGCACACCTGGTCGCCGCAGTCGTTCCCGCACATCCCGCAGTGGTTGGGGTTCGTGTCGGTGTTGACGCAGTTCCCGTTGCACTCGGTGTAGCCGCCCATGCACTGGCACACGCCGCCGCCGCAGGTCTCGAGGTTGCCGCAGTCGTTCCCGCACTGGCCGCAGTGGTTGGGGTTCGTGTCCGGGTTGACGCAGTTGCCGTTGCACTGGATCTCGCCGTCCGGGCACGCGCACTCGCCGTCCACGCACACGCCGTCGCAGTCGTTGCCGCACTCGCCGCAATGGTTGGGGTCGGTGTCGAGGTCGACGCAGCCGCCGAAGCACTGGTCGAAGCCGGGCTGGCACTGACACTGCCCCGACTCGCAGGTCTGCCCCGCGCCGCAGTCGTCCCCGCAGCCGCCGCAATTGAGCGGATCCGAGGACGCGTCGGCGCAGTCCTGTCCGCACTGGATCGTGCCCATGGGGCACATCCCGACGCACTGGCCGCCCGCGCAGAACTGTCCGTCCGGGCAGGCGTTGTCGCAGCCGCCGCAGTGGTTCGCGTCGGAGTCCGTGCTCACGCACTCGATCCCGCACAGCGTCGCGCCGCCGGGGCAGTCGCCGACGCAGTTGCCCGACACGCAGCTCTCGCCCTGGTTGCAGTCGTCGAAGCAGCCGCCGCAGTGGTCCGGGTCGGCCGAGACGTCAATGCACTGATCGCCGCACTGCACCAGCCCGGGCGCGCAGCCGGACGCGGTCGGGTCGGTGTTCGTGGTCGCGTTGCTGTCGCTCCCGCCCATCGTGCCGCCCGGGCCCGCGCTGGTCGCCGAGTCGGATCCGCCCCCGCCCGTCGTCCGGGTGCCGGAGTCCGAGCTCGAGGCGCTGTCGGAGGTCGAGTCCGACTCGCTCGCGGCGGAGCCCTCGCTCGCGCTGTCGCCACAGGACGGCAGCGCCGCGAGCGACGCGCCGAACAACATCGTTAACATCAAGGAGCAGGTACGACGAAACATGAATCAACCCCGCGCCTCGCCAAGGCGCACTCCTTCTGTCCCCGCCCGCCGCCGGCGCTTACGGTTTTTTTTCGGGGCTCGCGGCGCCCGCCCGGCGGCGCCGCGGAACGTCGAACCACGCGACCAGCTCGAGCCCCGTGAGCAGCTCGAGGCCGCCCAGGCGAAACCGCGGCGTCAGCTCGCCGCCCTCGTCCCGCGCGCCCACGCCCGCGACGCGCGGCCCCCCGTCGCCGCGCACGAGGCCGCCGGCGAGCTCGAGCCGCGGCCCGACGCGCAGCGCTCGCCCTCGCTTTAACATGACCATGTAGCCAGGTGAGAAGCGAAGCGCGGCGCCGAGCAGCGGCGGGAAGCCGCGCGGCGCGGACGCGGGCGCGCCCGCGAGCACGAGCGCGTCGCCGGGGCGCACGAGCCACGGCTCGACGAGCAGCGCGAGCGCGAGCGCGAGCTCGAGGCGATCGCGCCGCCACGCGTAGCCGCCCACGACCAGCGCGCGGACGCGGACGAGCCGCGCCCCTCGATCGCGCGCCCGCCCGCGCGCAGCTCGAGCAGCGCGAGCGCGCCTGCCGGGGTCCGCAGCGCCAGGCCGAGCCCGCCGAACCAGCCGAGGAACACGTCGCCGTAGCGCGGCGGCCCTGCCGAGCAGCGCGCCCGCGTGGGCCTCGACGCCGAGCTGAAGCGGCGGCGCGACCCGGCGCGGCGCGGGCGCGGGCGCGGGCGCGGGCGCGGGCGACGGCGGCTGGGCGGCGCCTCCGCGGGCGCCTCCGCGGCCTGCGGGATCGTCGAGCCCGTCTCGTCGGGCGCGACCGAACCTGTCTCAATCGCCATAATCGTCGAGCTGACCGCGCTGGCGACCGCGCGCTCCGGCTCGTCGTCCTCGATCGGGACGACGCGCCGGAACACGCGGCCGTCCGACGTGATCATCGTGATCGCGTGCTCCGGCCGCGCGTCGCCGCGGCGGATCTCGACGTACACGTAGGGCGCGCGTCGATCCGCGAGCAGCTCGCCGTCGGCGCGCGAGTAGACGTCGACCTCCGGCAGCCGCAGCTCGATCGCGGCGCGCAGCGTGGGCTCGTCGAGCCCGCGCGCGTCGAGCTCGAGCGCGGAGACGCGATCGCCCGGGACCGGCGCGGCCTCGACGGCGGGCGCGTCCGTCGGCGCGCTGCGCTCGCGCGCGTCGAGCGAGACCGCCGTGAGCAGGACGACGCCGAGGAGCCCGACGCTCATGCGAGTACCGTACTACCTCAGGGGGCCGGGCACTCGTCCGCCTCCACGCACAGCGCGGTCGGCAGCGACTCGTACGCGCAGCAGCGGTCGCCGTCGCACTCCTCGCAGGGGCAGCTCGCGCACGCGCTCGCGCTGACGTCGCGGCAATTCCCCTCCACGCACAGCTCGTCCTGGGCGCACGGGTTATCGCACGCGCCGCAGTGCTCGGTCGCGCTCTCGAGATCGACGCACGCGCCGGCGCAGCTCGTCTGCGCGGGGTCACACGCGCCCGTCTGACACTGACCATTGATACAGGTCGTCCCCTCGCACGCGACCCCGCACGCGCCGCAGTGCTCGGCGTCCGCGTCGAGGTCGACGCACGCGCCGTCGCAGCCGCTCAGCCCCGGCTTGCACACGCACGAGTCGTCCACGCAGATCGCCGTCGCGCCGCAGCCCCCGCCGCACTCGAGCCGGCACTCGCCGGAGACGCAGCGCTCGTCCCCGTCGCAGTCCCGCCCGCACTCGCCGCAATTCCGCGGGTCGCTGCTGAGATCGACGCACTCCTCGCCGCACTCGCTGCACGGCGCCCCGCTCTCGCTCTCGCTCTCCCCCCCGTCCGCGGTCGCGCCGGTCGCGTCGCTCGCCTCGCCGCTGGCGCCGTCGCTCCCGCTACCTGTACCGGAGACCACTTCGAATTCCGTGATGCACGCGGCGAGCAGCGCGGCGCTCGCCAGCGCCGTCCAGCCGCGGCTCACTCGCGCCCCTCCGGGGTGACGTGGCGGCGCGCGTCCGCGCTGTGCGAACCGTCGGGGAAGAAGCGCAGGTATCGGGCCCAGCAGCGCGCGCGCGCGCGACCGCTCGCGCGCGTGCACAGCCCGGCGCGCGCGTCGTCGGCGTAGCGTCCGCGGGGGAAGCGCGCAAGGTACTCCCGCCACAGCCGCGGCAGCGCGTGCTCGCCGTGGATCTGGCGCGACAGCGTAAACAGATCGCCGAACGCGAGCTCGACGAGTCGGTCTCGCCCGCCGCGCTCGATCAGCTCGCGAAACGCCCGCTCCGCCGCGCGCAGCTCCCCGGCCTGCCAGTGTGCCCGCGCCGCCCGGTCGAGCGACCGGAGGTCGCGCGCGCTCGCCGTCTCGCGCACCCTCAGCGCCGCCGCGTCGACGTCGGGCGCGAGCGCGGTGGGCGAGCGCCCGCCGAGCGCGGCGGCCTCGTCGTCCGTCGTCGACGCCGGCGCGCCCGCGTCGACGTCATCCGTCGCGTCGTCGTCCTCGTCGCGCGGCGGCCGGGGCTCCCCCGCCCCGGGCCCCGCCGGGCCCCGCGTCGTCGCCTGGTAGACCGCCGCGCGGCGCGGACCCTCGCGCCGGGAGGTCGCGCGCGCGTCAGCGGATGTCCTCGCGGCCACGTTCTCCGCCTGCCAGCTCGCGTCCGCGTCGCGTCGCGACGACTCGAGCGCGCGCCACGTCGAGAGCGTGAGCGCGACCGCAGCCGCGAGCCCGACCGCGACCGCGAGCCGACGACGAAGTCGCGACGGCGACCGCTCGCGCCGCGGCGGGACGCGCTGCCGTCGGAGCTCGTCATCGACTTCGGCGCGGTAGGCCGTGACGAACTCGTCGAGCGCGCCGGCGGACGAGGGCGCCGCGCCGCGCGCGCGGAGCCGCAGCGAGACGACCGGGTTGCGCGCGCCGACCTCGTCGATCATCGCCTGCGGCACGCGGGCCGGCTTCAGCTCGCGCGCGCGCTCGAGCGCCGCGAGCAGGTCCGGCGCCGGCACGTCGGCCGCGAGCTCCTCGGCGTACTCACGCGCGAGCGCCTCCTCAAACGGCGCGAGCGCGCGCTCGTCGTCCAAGCGCCGGCTCACCGCGCGCCTCCTCCCGACCGCGGCAGCCAGCCCATGCGCGCCAGCTGCTTGCGCAGCCGCGCGCGAGCTCGGTGCACACGCACCGAGACGTTGCCCGGCGAGATGCCGAGCAGCGCCGCCGCCTCGGCCGGCGACTGGTCGCGCAGCACCACGAGCGCGAAGGCCTCGCGGTAGTGCACCGGGAGCGTCTCGAGCGCGGCGCGCAGCGCCGCGGCGCGCTGACGCTGCAGCTCATGGTGCTCGGGGTCAGCGTGCTCGGGCGCCGAGGGCGGGAGCGTTGCTGGCCCGACGGACAGATGAATGCCGCCGCGACGACGCCGGCTGCGCCAGTGCTTGCGCACGACGTTGAGCGCGATCCCGCACAGCCACGTGGCGAGCGCGGCGCGCTCGTCGAAGCGCGCGAGCGCGACGTAGGCGCGCGCGAACACCTCCTGCGTGAGGTCCTCGGCGAGACATGGATCTCCGGTCAGGTTGCCGACGAACTGGTACACGCGCTCGAAGTGCGAGTGGTACAGGTGCGTCCACGCGTCGAGCTCGCCCTCGCGCGCCCGCGCGACGAGCTGCGCCTCGCTCACCGGCTCGGGCGCCTCGCCCTCCCCCGCCGGCGCGCCGCCCCGCGGCGGCGGCTTGAGTGTTCGCAGGATGCCCATCGTCACGCCCGGGCGGCGCTCCCGGCCCCCCACGAGATGAGTCCCCGACGCGCCCGGCTCGTTACAGTTTTTCCCGGGCGCGCGCGACGGCGCGCGGACGCGCTCCGCCGCGCGCCGCTCAATTCAGCGGATCCGTCGTGCCGACCGCCGGGTAGTGGTGAAACGCGAAGTTGTCGAGCAGCACCAGCGAGTCGTAGATCGCGTCGCCCTCGTCGTGGACCGAGAACGTGATCGTGAACGTCTCGCCGGCCTTGATCGGCCACGAGGTCCGCAGCCAGCCGGTCGAGCCGTGGTCGTCGAAGCCGGTGCCCCAGTTCGGGATCGGCTGGAACTGGTTCTGGAAGTAGTTGTTGTCGACCTCGATCGAGCGGTTGTTGGCGTCGAAGGAGATGTTGGTCGGCGCGCCGTCGTGGGTCGAGCCGGCCTGCAGGATCGCGTAGAAGCTGTCGTTGTAGTCCTGCTGGATGAACTCCGGGTACTCGGCCGAGAAGTAGTTGAAGTCGAAGGAGAAGCTCTGGGCCTGGGGCGGCGCCACCAGCTCGATCGTCACCTGGTGCAGATCGTGGACCGGCTCGCGCGGCTTCGTGGCCCGCCGCGCGCCCATGAAGCGCGGCCGCGGGTCCGAGAAGGTCCGCGGGCTCAGCTCGCCCGAGCCCGCCGGCCACTCCGATCCCACCGGGCCGCTGCTGATGGCGAGGAACTGGTAGCCCTCCTGCGGCATGAGCTTGCGGGCGTCGCGGAGCCTGCGGAGGCCGCGGATCGCCTTGCTCGTCTTCGGCCCGCGGAGCTTGACGCTCTTGACGTACTCGGCCGGGATCCCGAGCACCGCGTCGGGCGAGGTGTCCTCTTGGTCCCGCGCGCCGGGGAAGCGCTCGCCGAGCGCGAGCGTCTCGCGGTAGCGCTTCATCAGCGCGACCAGGTCGCCGAGCTCGTTGTCGACGAGGTACTGCTGGGCGTCCGAGACGAACACGAGCGCCCGGTCGAGCAGCGCGAGGTTGGCCTCGCGGTGCTGCGCGAGCGGGTACTTCATCTTCTTGATGGTCTCGGCGAACACGACGAGCGCGTTGCCCTTGATCGCGCGCTTGTCCTCGCCCAGCATCTCCGCGACCGCGAGCTCGGCCGCGCGCGTGCGCCCGGCGGCGCCGATCGGCGTGAACTCGGCTTCGAACTCGAAGCGCGCCGCGGCCCGGGTCGCCGCGGCGCCCGCGGCCTGGGCCCTGTCCTCGGGGGCATCTTCGCCGGCGGGCGAAGGGGCCTTCGTCTTCTCCTTCTCCTTCGCCTTGGCCTTCGCCTCCGCGCCGTCGTCGGGCGTCGCCTTGACGATCATGTGGTAGATCATCTGGTCGTTCGGCGCGAGGTACTGGGGCGTCACCTTGGCCTTCGAGCGCGAGATCTGCTCGCCGTGGAAGGACTTCACCGACCAGCCGTCGGGCATGACCATCTTGAGGCGCACGTCCTTGAGGCTCACGTCGAAGTTGGAGACGAAGCGCGCCCCGGCGAGCACGCGATCGATCTCCTCGGGCGCGTCGAGGAACACGTAGGCCCCGCGCCCGCGATCCGTGAAGGCGTTCATGAGCTGATCGTTGAAGCCGACGCCGAGGCCGACGCCGATGAGGTACACGCCCTCCTTGTCGGCGTCCGCGGCGTGCTGCTCGATCACGCGGGTCGAGAGGCGCCCGAAGTTCGCGGCGCCGTCGGAGACGAGCATGACGCGGCTCGAGACGCGCTCGGAGAGGTGCCGCGTCGCTACGTCGTAGGCGAGCTTCATCCCGCGCTCGAGGTCGGTGACGTCGTTGGGCTGCGCCTCGGCGCGGCCCAGCGCGGCGGCCAGCTCACGCGCGGCGGTCCCGGGCGCCGAGACCTCGAGGTGCTCGATCAGCAGGGTCGCGTCGCGGTTGGCGACGACGAGCGAGAGCGAGTCGCCGGGCCGCAGCCCGCCGGCGAAGCGCTCGAGGAAGGTCCGCGCGAGCTCGATCGAGGGGCCCGCCATGGACCCGGAGGTGTCGAGCAGGATCGTCGTGTGCAGCGGCTTCATGGCCGCGCGCGCGCGATCCGGGGCCCGGACCGCGACCTGCAGCGAGTACTCGTCTTGGACGTCCGTCGCGCGCATCGCCGCCGTGATCGCCAGGTCGTCGGGCTGCGCCGGCGGCTCGTAGTCAAAGCTGTAGTAGTTGAGGAACTCGTAGGTGCGCACGAGGCTGGGGTCGACGTAGCGCCCCGACTTGATCGCCTGGCGCACGAGCACGGGCGAGGCCTGCGAGTTCGAGTCGTCGGCGGACAGGTAGCGCGTGTTCTTGCCGCCCTCGTCCGGCTTGACCTCGTCCTTGCCGGCCGCGCGCTCCTGCGGCGGCGCGCTGCGGTGGACCGGGGGACCCGAGGACGAGCTGCCCCCGGAGGGCCCCGCCGACGGCGCGGCCTTGGACTTCGCCATCCCGCCCCCGCCGCCGCCTCCCCCCTTGCCGATGAGGCCGGCGGAGCCGAGCCCGATCATCCCGTCGCCGGCCATGTCGAGCTTCTTCATCGGCTTCGACGACTTCGTCGCCGTGCTCCGTCGCCGCCGCGGACGCTTCGGGCGCTCGATCTTCGCGGCGTAGAGCAGCGACGCGTCGATCACCGGGTTCTGCAGGATCCTGGGCGCCGGCGCCGGCGCGGTCTCGGAAGCGCGCGGCTCGGCGACCGGGGTCCCCGTCTCCGGCGTCTCGACCGGCGCCGGCGCGGCGGCGACGGGTTGCTCATCGACGTGCTCGGTCGGCGACGGCGCGCGTCGATCACACCCGGCGGCCGCGAGCGTCACGAACGCGAGCGGGATCAGCAGCGAGGCACGCGACGCGCGACGACGCGGCGGGGCGAGACGAGGAACGCGTGACGCCTGGATCGTAGGAAGGAGCCAAGGACGGAGCCAAGGACGGAGCCAAGGACGGCGCCAAGGAAGGAGCCAAGGACCGCTCGACCTCGAGGATGCGCGTTCGTTCACCATCGTCGCCTGTTGACAACGATGCCAGCCGCTCGTCGGTCTTCCAATCCACCGCGTGCCGATGACATGCCCCTCGGGCAAGCCGAGGCCATCGCCGTCCACGCCGAACGCCGCTCGTCGTCGCCGCGAGCTCGATCGCGACCGTTCGGAGCACGCGCGATCAACGCAGGTGCACGCACGTGCTCCGCTCCAGATCACGCGGACGCGCGACCGTGGACAGGCCCACGCCCGTGGTACACCCTGCGGCCCTGCGCGAGCGCGCGCGGCCGGACCCGCCGCGCAACCACGGATGCGCGCGGCCGAGCTTCACGGAGCGGCACCGCGGCCGCCACCCCCTCCATGACCGCCGTCGTCGTCGCCGAGAAACCCTCCGTCGCCCGGGACATCGCCCGTGTCCTGGGCGCGACGCGCAAGGCCGAGGGCTTCCTCGAGGGCGCGGGCTACCAGATCACCTGGGCTGTAGGTCACCTCGTCGCGCTCGCGCAGCCCCACGAGATCAACGCGGAGTGGAAGCGCTGGCGCCTCGACGACCTGCCGATGATCCCCGAGGAGTGGCCGCTGGTGACGCTGTCGCGCTCGCGCTCGCAGTTCGCCGTCGTCAAGCGCCTGCTCAACGCCCGGAGCACCCGCGAGGTCATCTGCGCCACGGACGCGGGACGCGAGGGCGAGCTGATCTTTCGCTACATCTACGAGCGCGCCGGCTGCAAGAAGCCGGTCCGGCGCCTGTGGATCTCGTCGCTCACGCCCGAGGCGATCCGCCAGGGCTTCGCGCGGCTCAAGGACGGCGCCGCCTACGACAACCTGGCAGCCGCCGCGCGCGGGCGCAGCCAGGCCGATTGGCTCGTCGGCATGAACCTGTCGCGCGCGCACACGCTGGTCGCCGATCGTCAACCGCAGACCGCTGCGGTCGCGCTCGCGGGCGGACGGCTGTCGGCGAAGACGACGGCGATGAATTCCGGCAAGAAGTTCGGCAAGAAGTTCGGCAAGAAGTTCGGCAAGACCTCGCGGCGACGGCGACGCGGCTCGGGGGACGTGCGCTCGGTCGGCCGCGTGCAGACCCCCACCCTGTCGATGCTCGTCGAGCGCGAGCTGGCGATCCGCGACTTCGTGCCCGAGGACTACCTCGAGGTGCAGGCCACGTTCCGCCCGCGCGCGCCGACGAGGGCCCATGACGACGAGGGCCCCGTGGACGCCGGGCTCTACGTCGGCACGTACTACAACCCCGAGCTCAACGCCGCGGTGCACCCCGCGGCCGACTCGGACGTCGACCCCGACGCGAGGCCAGGCGCCGACGCGACCGCGACCGCCGAGCGCGTCCCCGACACGCGCCTGCCCGCCGACGGCGAGCAGGCGTCCGCGATCGTCGATCGAGCGCAGCGCGGCGCCGCCGTGATCGAGCGCGTCGATCGCAAGCAGCGGTCGATGCCGCCGCCGCGCCTCTACGACCTCACCGAGCTGCAGCGCCACGCCAACCGCCTGTTCGGCTTCAGCGCCAAGCGCACGCTCGACCTCGCGCAAGCGCTGTACGAGAAGCACAAGCTCATCAGCTACCCGCGCACCGACAGCCGCCACCTCTCGAGCGACGTGGCGGGGACGCTGGGGCCGATCGTCGACGCGATCGCGGCGCCCTACGCCGCCGAGGGCCTGGTCGCGCAGGGCTCGGGCGCGACGCCGCGGAGCAAGCGCTACGTCGACGACGGGCGCGTGGGCGATCACCACGCGATCATCCCGACGAGCAAGACCCCGGGCGCGCTCGACCGCGACAGCCCGGAGGGCAAGATCTACGATCTGATCTGTCGGCGCCTGCTCTCGATCTGGCACGAAGACCATCTCTACGCGACGACCACGGTGATCACCGCGATCACCTTCCCGGCGCCGAAGCCCGGCGCCGACGCGGACGCCGACACGGGCGGGCCAGAGCCCTTCGTCGATCGCTTCCGCAGCCGCGGGACCGAGGTCGTGCGCGAGGGCTGGAAGGTGCTCGACATCAAGACGCGACGCCGACGCGGTCGTGGTGCGCGCGGAGGCGACGACGCCGAGGACGAACGCGACCAGCCGGCGCTGCCCTCCGGGCTCGCGCGCGGGCAGGCCCAGGACGTGCTCGACGCGCGCGCGGTCGAGAAGCAGACGCGGCCGCCGCCGCGCTTGAGCGAGAGCACGCTGCTGACCGCGATGGAGACGGCCGGGCGCGCGCTCGAGGACCGCGAGCTGTCGGACGCCATGCGCGAGAAAGGGCTGGGCACGCCGGCGACGCGGGCGGCGACCATCGAGACGCTGCTCGAGCGCGGCTACATCGAGCGTCAGGGCAAGAGCCTGCACGCGACGCCGCGGGGGATCGAGCTGATCGCGGTCGTCCACGAGCAGGTCAAGAGCCCCGCGCTCACCGGCGCCTGGGAGCACAAGCTGCGCCAGATCGAGCGCGGCGCCGCCAGCTTCGACGCGTTCATGGCCGAGATCGAGGCGTTCGTGCGCGCCGTCGTCAGCGAGGTCACCGGCGCCCCCCCGCGCGCTTCGACCACGGTCCCTTCGACCGCGACCGCGACCTCGACGGCGACCTCGACGGCGACCTCGACGGCGACCTCGACGTCGTCGACATCGTCGTCGACGACGTCGACCTCGAGGTCGCCGCGATCTTCGGCCTCAACCGAGACGCCGCGCCCGCGCGACGATCGTGACGATGGGGACCCGGAGGCGCCCCGCGCGACGAGGACGCCTCGCGCCCGCGCGCCGCGACCCTTCGACGAGGCGGCGCTCGCCGTCGAGGACGCGCCTCGCTCTCGTCCCCCGCGTGCCGCCGTCGACGCCCCCCGGACGCGCCTCGCCGCGACGTCCCGCGCGAGCGCGCCCGCGTCGCGCCAGGCCGCCGCGCCCGCGCAGACCAGCCTGTTCCCGGAAACCGCGTCCCCGCCCGCGCGCGCGAGCGGCTGCGTCGAGCTCCACGCGCGCCGAGCCGCCCGCGCGGCGCCAATCGACCGCGCCGCCGTCGCGGCCGCAGCACCCTGCCGCAGCCCCGCCGCAGCCCCGTACAACCGCGCGCGCGGCTCGGCGCCCGCGCGCGCCGAGCCGCCGCCGGGCTCGACGGTCCACCACCTGGCTTTTTCGACAGGCCGCTGCCCGACGAAAACCGACGCGCCGCCCGCGGACCGCTTCGACGACGCGCCGCCGCCGGGCTCATGGACGGATAGGGTGGTGTTCGCCCCGCCCGCGCCGAGGCCGCGCGCGACGAGGACGAGCCGAGGCGGCCGCCCGCGACCGTGCCCGCGACCGTCGAGCGCGCGCCCGCGACCATAGAGCGCGCGCCCGCGCCCCCCGATCGCGCGCGCGCGACGAGGCGCCGCCCGACGCCGCCCGAGCAGCTCGGCGAGCTCCTGCACGAGGTGTTCCGCTTCCCCGGCTTCCGCCCCCACCAAGAGGCGGTGTGCCGCAGCGTGACGCGCGGCGAGCACGTCCTCCTGGTCATGCCCACAGGGGCAGGTAAGTCGCTGTGCTACCAGCTCCCGGGGCTCGCGCGCGCCGGCACGACCCTGGTCGTCAGCCCGCTGATCGCGTTGATGGAGGACCAGGTCGGCAAGCTGCAGGAGCTCGGGCTCGCGGCCGACCGGATCCACTCGGGGCGCGAGCGCGGCAGCGGCGGGCAGGTCTACCGCGACTACCTCGCCGGCCGCCTCGACTACCTGTTCATCGCGCCCGAGCGCCTGGGCGTGCCGGGCTTCGTCGACATGCTCTCGCGCCGCAAGCCGACGCTGATCGCGATCGACGAGGCGCACTGCATCTCGCAGTGGGGTCACGACTTCCGGCCCGACTACCGCATGCTCGGCGAGCGCCTGCCGCAGCTGCAGCCGACGCCGATCGTCGCGCTCACGGCCACGGCGACGCCCACGGTCCAGCGCGACATCGTGCGCCAGCTCGGCCTCGCCGACGTGAAGACCTTCATCCACGGCTTCCGACGCGACAACATCGCGGTCGAGGTCGCGCAGCTGCCCACGCCCGAACGCGGCGCGCTCGCCCGCGAGATCCTCGGCAAGCCCGGGCGCCTGCCGGCGATCATCTACGCGCCGACGCGCAAGGTCGCCGAGGCCGTGCCGGCGGAGCTCGGGCGCGGCGTGCGGGCGGCCTCGTACCACGCGGGCATGGACGCGGCGCGGCGCGAGTCGGTGCAGACGCGCTTCCTCTCGGGCGAGCTCGACGTCATCGTCGCGACGATCGCGTTCGGCATGGGCATCGACAAGCCAGATGTCCGCACGGTCATCCACATGGCGCTGCCCGGCAGCGTCGAGGGCTACTACCAGGAGATCGGCCGCGCCGGCCGCGACGGGAAGCGCTCGCGCGCGGTCATGCTGCACTCCTACGCCGACCACCGCACCCACGAGTACTTCACGGAGCGGGACTACCCGGATCCGGTCGAGCTCGAGGACCTCTTCGATCTGCTCGGGCCGCGCCCGCGCACGCGCGAGTCGCTCGCCCGGCGCCTGCGGATCGATCGCGACGCGCTCGAGCGCCGGCTGCAGAAGCTCTGGGTCCACGGCGGCGCGCAGATCCAGGGCGACGACGAGGTCACGCGCGGGCGCTCGGGCTGGGAGCGCTCCTACGTGGCCCAGCGCACCCACAAGCAGGGGCAGCTGCTGCGGATCGCCAGCTACGCCGAGTCGCCGCGCTGCCGCATGCTGCAGCTCGTCGAGCACTTCGGCGATCAGGAGGACTCGGGCGATCCGTGCGGGATCTGTGACGTGTGCGCGCCGGAGGACTGCGTCGCGCAGCGCACCCGCGAGTCGCGGGCCGACGAGCGCGCGCTGCTGTCCCGCATCCTGGAGCGGCTGCTCGCGCACGATCGCCAGACCGTGGGCAAGCTGTTCCGCGACGGCTTCGAACGCGAGCTCGCGCGCCGGGACTTCGAAGGGCTGCTCGCGGCGCTGGCCCGCGCGCGCCTCGTCACGATCACCGACGCGTCGTTCCAGAAAGAGGGTCGGACGATCAGCTACCGCCGCGTCGAGCTGACCCGCAAGGGCCGGGCCGCGGCCGAGGGTGACGCGAGCGCGAGCGCGCTGAACATCACGATCACCGAGTCGCCGACGACGAAGGGCTCGTCGAAGAAGGGCTCGTCGAAGAAGGGCTCGTCGAAGAAGGGCTCGTCGAAGAAGGGCTCGTCGAGATCGAGCAAACGCAAGCGCGGCGCGAGCGAGCGACCGGACGACGCGGCGCTGGCCGCCAGCGCGCCGACGGAGCTCGTCGACGCGCTCACGGACTGGCGCAAGACCGAGGCCAGGCGCCTCGGCATCCCGGCCTACCGAATCCTCACCAACAAGGCGCTGCTCGGGGTCGCGGCCGCGCGCCCGCGGGACCGCGAGACCATGTCGGAGGTGAAGGGCGTGGGCCCGAAGGTGATCGAGCGCTTCGCGGACGACATCCTGCAGATCGTCCGCGACTTCTAGCCGAAGAGCCAGCCGCCCCGCCCCGCCCGAACGGTCGCCGCGACTCCGCGCCCGACGAAGGAAGACGAGGCCGAGGACGAAGCCGAGGATGAGGCCGAGCGCGTGGCGGACGGCGGCCGCTCACCGTCCTTCCGCGCGCGGGCGCGTCGGCGTCGACTCACGGCAGCTCGTCGCGCTCGACCACCTGACGCGGCGTCGCCGACGAGAACACGTTGTGGTCGCCCAGGTACGCGGCGCCCCAGCACCACGCGCTGCCGTCGTCAAGCAGCGCGCAGGCGCGGTTGTCGGGGCCGAGCCCGAGCGCGACGGCGGAGCCCAGGTCGACGACCGACGTCGGCGCGTCATACAGCTCGACGTCGGCGTCGCCCGCGCCGATCGCCCCGTTGTAGTTCGAGCCCCAGCAACGGACCTCGCCCCCGGCCCTGCGCCCGCGGCTCATGGTCTCGCCGCACGCGACCTCCTGCCACTCGGTGTCGCCGCCGACCAGCTGCGGCGCGGTGACTGGTTGGCGCGCGAGCCCGAGGGTCACCGCGAGCAGCGCGAGCCCGGCCCGGCCCGGCCCGGCCCGGCCGAAGACATGAATCATAAGCCAGAAGTTGCATCGTTCGCTCCAAGCGTGATTCGGTGCGCGCGCGAGGACGCCGGCGCGACGCGTCGTCGCGTCACGGCTGCGGCGGCGCCGCGCAGCCGTCCGCGGGCTCGTACTGCCCGATGTCGTACTCGCCTGGCGCGGGCAGCCGTCCTTGAGGTTCGTGAGGCCGTCCTGATCGAAGTCGTCGGCGTCGCCGAAGCCGACCGGGTCCTCAGCGCCACGCGAGCTCGAAGCGCGCCGCTTCGCCGTCGCCCTCGCGCTCGACCATGTCGAAGGTCGTGACGCGCGCGAGCTCGAGGCACGCGGCGACCAGCGCCCGCAGCTCCGCGCGCGCGAGCGCGTCGCGCAGCGCCGGCGGGGCGCGCAGCGACAACATCACCACGCCCTCGCGCGCCGGCGAGACCGCGAGTTCCGTCCCGCGGTGGAGGCTCGACCACACGCGCGCGAGCGAGCGCGCCAGCTGCGAGCTGCCGCGGGGCTGCACGACGAACGCGAAGAAGCCGGTGCTCAGCGTCGAGCGGAGCAGCAGGCGCGTGAACGCGATCCACGAGTCAAGCGAGTCGCCGCGACGCTCGAAGATCGCCGCGAGCACGAGCCGCGCCGCGACCTCGGGGATCCACTCCGGACCGCCGCGCACGATCGCGTGGGCGTGCCGCAGCTCGACCGGCGCCGCGGCGAGCGCGTCGTCGTCGATGGGCTGCCGGGCCAGCGCGAGCCGGACCGTCGTCGGTCGGACCTGGCACTCGGGATAGCTCACGAGTCCGCGCGGCAGCTCGTCGAGCAGCGTCGACAGGCCGCGCGAGCTCGGCGAGGTCTCGGGCAGCTCGCCGGCGGGCTCGAGCGCGACCGAGCGCGCGAGGCGGGGGTCGGCGCGCGCCGGCGCGACGGCGTCGCGCAGCGCGTCGAGCAGCTGCTCGACGCTCTCAAAGCGCTCCTCGACGCGGCGCGAGAGCCCGCGCGCGAGCACGACGCGCACCTGGGGCGGCACGCGCCCGCCGTCATCCGGGAAGCGCAGCGGCGCGTGCAGCAGCGACTGACTCAGCTCGGGCAGCGTCTCGCCGGTGAACGGTCGGCACCCGAACAGCGCCTCGTACAGCGTCACGCAGTACGAGAACTGATCGCTCCGAGTGTCGGCGGCGGCGCCGATCAGCTGCTCGGGGGCCATGTACGCCGGCGTGCCCATGACCGCGCCGGTCACGGTCAGCGAGCCCACGAGCGCCTCGCTCGCGGCGCCCTCGCCCGCGGGCGCGTCGCGCCGCGGCTCGTCGCTGGTCGGGCGCGCGAGGCCGAAGTCGACGACGCGCGGGCGGCCGTTGCGACCGACGAGCACGTTGGCGGGCTTGAAGTCGCGGTGCACGACGCCGGCGGCGTGGGCGGCCGCGAGCCCGCGCCCGGCGGCGAGCAGCTTGTCGACGATCTCGAGCCACGAGCGCGGGCGCTCGAGCCAGCCCCGCAGCGTCGCGCCCTCGACGAGCTCCATCACCAGGAACACCTGCCCGTCGTGCACGCCCGCGTCGTGGACCGCGACGACGTTGGGGTGAGCCACGCGCGCGATCGCCCGCGCCTCGCGGAGCAGCCGACTCGCGCGCGTCTCGTCCTCGGCGTGGGCGCGGTGCAGCACCTTGACGGCGACGTCGCGCTCGAGCTCGGGGTCGCGGGCCGCGAGCACCATGCCCATGCCGCCGCTGCCCAGCGGGCGCAGGAGCTCGTAGCGCCCGATACACCGGCGCTGCTTCAGCGAGGGGAACAGGCGCGCGCGAACGGCATCGCGGACGACGTCGAACTCCACGGCCTCCGGGTCGATCCCGCCGGGAACCGTGTCCGCGGCCGGTCCGCGCGTGTCGAGAAATTCGTCGAGCGATCCGGCCGGGCCCGCGTGCTGGAGCGTCGGCGCGACCCCGAGCGCCTCGTGTTCCTGATCCCCGGCGTTCATCTCACGGCTCGGCAGACCCGGCGATTGTAGAATCGATCACGTGGACGTCGCGGTGATTTCACGCTGTGGCTGCGCGCCCCCACCAGCCCGGCGCCCGGATGGTCCACGGCCCCGCGCGCCCGTATGATCCTGGCGGCGCCGTGACCTACTCCTTCGCCAGCATCATTCAAGACGCCGAGAAAGCGCGGTGGCGGATCGAGGATGTCATCTCGTGCATCCACGACATCGACTTCTCGCGCGACTTCCTCCCCGACGCGCTGGCCAAGGCCGACGCGCTCGAGTTCCTCGATCCGGTCGCGCGTCAGCGCGTCAACCACATCCGCGCGCACAGCTACGTGCAGCTGTTCGCGCTCGTGGAGCGCTTCATCCTGCCCTTCGCGATGACGCAGGCGGGCGCCGCCCTGCACGAGTCGGCCGAGGAGCTGCTCGCGCTCATGCAGTTCGGCGAGGAGGAGGCCAAGCACATCGCGCTGTTCGAACGCTTCGCGCAGGCCTTCGAGTTCGGCTTCGGCACCCCCTGCGAGTTCATCGGGCCGGCCGCCGAGATCGTCGGCTCGGTCATGACCGAGGATCCGCTCGGCGTCGCGCTCGCGACCCTGCACATCGAGTGGATGACGCAGCAGCACTACCTCCACTCGGTCCGCGGCGATCCGGACATCGACCCGCGCTACAAGAGCCTGCTGCGGCACCACTGGATCGAGGAGGCCCAGCACGCGCGGCTCGATGTCCTGCTCATCGAGCGCCTCGCGGGGCGCGAGTCGGCGCACGGCTGTCGTCGGGCGACCGACGCCTACATCCGCATCTTCGACCAGCTCGCCGCGCTGCTCGATCAGCAGGTCGAGCTCGACCTCGACGCCTTCACCCGCGCGCACGGCTCGCTCACCGACGCCGAGCGCGACCGCTGGCGCGCCGTGCAGCGACCCGCGTACCGCGACGCGTTCGTGCTCGCGGGCGTCAATCACCCGCGCTTCCGCGCGGTGCAGCAGCGCTGCTTCCCCGGCTGCTCGAGCAAGATCGAGGCCGCGAGCGCGCGCTGGGCCGCCGGCTGATCGCGCTCGAGCGAGCGCGCAAACGCGACGCGCGAGCGTGCGACGCGCGAGCGCACGCGTGAGCGCGCGCGCGCGCGGCTCTGCTATCCTCCGGAACATGGTCAGCTGGGCATTTCTCCTGCTCGCCGTGCTGGGCGCCTGGCTCACCCTCAACGCGCATCGCCCTCACCGCGGCTTCGGGCCGATCACCGTCCCCAGCTTCTTCGCCGGGTGGCTGCACTCCGAGCTGGTCCTGCACGCGCTCGCGCTCCAGGCGACCATCGTCGCCGCCGCGATTTGGCTCGGCGCGCTCGAGCGCGGCGTCGGCTGGGTCGGGCTGTTCATCACCGCCGCGTCGTGGGGCGGCATGGCCAGCCTCCTGCTGCACGCGCGCCAGACCGGGCGCACGCTGGGCAGCGCGCTGCGAGCGGGGCTCGGCGACGACTACAAGCGCGGCCTCCCACCGCGCGCGCGCGCGCGGCTCGGCGTCCGCCTGCCGTGGACGCAGCTCGCCGCGCCGCTGTGGTTTCGACGCGGCGGCTTCGAGTGGATCCGCGACGTCCCGTTCGTCGAGGGCGGGCACCCGCGTCAGCGCCTCGACATCTACCGGCGCCGCGGCTCGCTCGAGCGCGCGCCCGTGTTGATCCAGGTCCACGGCGGCGGCTGGGTGATCGGCAACAAGCGCCAGCAGGGCGTGCCGCTGATGCTGCACATGGCGGCGCAGGGCTGGATCTGCGTGTCGACCAACTACCGCTTGAGCCCGTCGGCGACCTTCCCCGACCACATCGTCGACATCAAGCGCGCGATCGCGTGGGTGCGCGAGCACATCGCCGAGTACGGCGGTGACCCCGAGTTCATCGTCATCACCGGCGGCTCGGCCGGCGGGCACCTGTGCTCGCTCGCGGCGCTCACGGCGAACGACCCCGAATTCCAGCCAGGCTTCGAACACGTCGACACCCGCGTGAGCGCCTGCGTGCCCTTCTACGGCGTCTACGACTTCACCAACAGCGGCGGCAACCTGCCGAGCGCCGGCATGGGCCTGATGTGGGTGCTCGAGCGCGTCGTGCTCAAGGCGGCGCTCGCCGCCGACCGAGCGCGCTTCGAACGCGCCTCGCCGCTGTGGCACGTGAGCCCCGAGGCCCCGCCCTTCTTCGTCATCCACGGCGACCGCGACAACCTCGTGCCCGTCGCCGAGGCGCGCCGCTTCGTCGCCGCGCTGCGCGAGCGCTCGCGCGCGCCGGTGGTCTACGCCGAGCTCTACGGGGCGCACCACGCCTTCGACGTGTTCTACTCCCCGCGCACGCAGGAGGTCATCCGCGGCGTCGACCGCTTCCTCTCGTGGGTCTACGGCGAGCACCAGCGCGCGCGCGCTGCCTGAGCGCTCGGGCGCGCGCAGGCGCTCAGCCGCGCGGCCCCATCAATTGTCGAGCGCCCCAGCTTTCGGCAATTGAATTGGCGCGGCCACGACTACCCGTCCATGAAGCGCGTCCACCCCGTCCACGCCGCCCTGCTCGCCCTGTTCACCCTCGCCGCCTGCCAGCCCGACGACGGCGCGGACTCGGACTACGACGATGACGCCGAGACGACGGACGAAGTCGAGTTCACGGACCCCACGCCGCGCTGCGTCCTCCCCGAGGCCGAAGAGCTGCCGCTCGCCAGCGACGAGCCGTGCGCCGCGCTCGACGACGTGCCGATGATCGAGCTCGGGATCGGCGACTGGCCCGCGTTGATCGATCCTGACCACGAGTACGTCCCCTACCGCGAGTTCACCGTCGACTGCGAGGTCGCCAACATCACCGGGGAGACGACGCTCGCGATCTCGCTCGTCTGCGACGACGCCGGCGTCGACCGGGTCGTGACCCTCCTGGTCGAGCGCGCGAGCCAGCGCTTCCCGGTGTGCGAGCGCGAGGCGGTCACGCTCCACTATCATAGCGAGTCCACCAGCGGTCCCTGGTCGACGCGGATCAACACCTTCCGCCTCGCGCGGCGCGACGACGACGCGACGCTCGTGTTCTCGCTCCGCGACTACCAGGGCGGCTGGGACCCGCCCGCGCCGCTCGGCTACGCCATCGTCGACGTCGGCTGCGCGCTCGACGACTGCGCCGACAGCCGGCGCGATGGCGTCCAGTTCACCGGCGAGCGCGACGCGTGGACAGTGCACGAGGGCACGAGCCGCCGCCTCGAGGGCTCCCCCTACGCGGCCTACGTGACGGAGGCGAGCTCGCCGGGCGACTGCGTCTACGACGCCTTCGCCGAGATGAGCTTCCAGGTCGTTCGGGTCGCGCCGTGACCGAGCGCGCCGCTACTTGCTCGTGAAGCTGGCGATCCCGTCCCAGCCCGCCGGCGCGCGCTCGCCCAGCGCCCGCAGCCGCTCCTGGTACAGCGCCGCGCAGCGCTCCCCCGGGTTGCGGGCCGCGAACGCGTCGAAGCCGGCGCGCGCGGCCGCGAGCTCGCCCGCGCGGTAGTCCGCGAGCGCGCGCTCGAACACCTCGATCCCGTCGTAGGCCGCGATCTCACCACCTGGCCCCGAGAGCAGCTCGTGGATCGCCACGGGCACGCCCTTGCCCTTCACGCGCACGAGGTCGACCTCGCGGAAGCGGAACTCAGGCCCCGCCGCCGCGCGGGTCTGGTCGCCCACGAGCACGCGCACGCCGTAGACCTTCGTCAGCCCCTCGAGCCGCGAGGCCAGGTTCACGGCGTCGCCGACCGCGGTGTAGTCGAAGCGCTCCGCGGAGCCCATGTTGCCGACCACCGCGTCGCCCGTGTTGACGCCCACGCCCATCGCGACCTCGAGCCCCTGCTCGCCGAACTGCGGCTGCAGCTCGCGCAGCGCGCCAACCATCGCGATCGCGGTCTCGAGGCAGCGGCGAACGTGGTCCTCGTGGGCGACCGGGGCGCCGAACACCGCCATCACGGCGTCGCCGATGTACTTGTCGAGGTAGCCGCCGCGGGCCAGCACCTCGCGCGTCATCGGCGTGAGGAAGGTGTTGAGCACCGTCACGAGCTGCTCGGGCGAGAGCCGCTCGGACAGCTCGGTGAACCCGCGGATGTCCGAGAACAGGATCGAGATCGGGCGCCGCGCGCCGCCGAGCTGGAGCGCGCGCGGGTCCGCGAGCAGCTCGCGCAGCGCGTCGTCGCCCAGGTAGTTGGCGAAGCTGCGCCGCAGCTGCCGGCGGCCCAGCGCCTCGCGGAAGTACGAGAGCGTGAGCCCGCAGGTGCCGACCGTCGCGACCGTCAGCAGCGGCCAGACGAGCGCGGCCCAGCGGCCGCCCTGGGCGAACAGCGCGTAGGCGACGTAGACGTAGAGGCAAGCGGCCGTGAGCACGCCGAGCACGCGCAGCGCCGGGCTGAAGCGCAGCCTCGGCGCGAACAGCCCCGCGACGAGCAAGCCCGCGACCAGGCAGCCCAGCGCGTCGCGCAGCGGCGAGACCCGGCGCAGGCCGTCGCCGCGCAGCAGCTGATCGAGCACGGTCGCGTGCAGCTCGACCCCGGGCGCGCCCGGGCCGTAGGGCGTGCGCACGCGGTCCTTGCCCAGGTAGCTGACGCCGACGAGCACGATCTTGTCGCGCAGCGCGTCCGGGTCGACGCGGCCCTCGACCACGTCGATCGCCGACAGCGTCGTGAACGTCCCGGTCGGCCCGCGGAAGTTGACGAGGAGGTTGTCCTGCTCGTCGAGCGCGACCGTCCGCGCGCCGACGCGGACGGTGTGATCGACCCCGAGGTAGGCGAGCTGCCCCCGGCGCGCGCCGTCGTAGGCCGCGAGGATCGGGACGACGAAGGGCGCGTAGACCTCGGTCCCGCGCGCGCGCTCGACCCTCACCGCGAAGGGCATCGCGCGGACCGTGAAGTCGTCGTCCTCGACCAGCGTGACGACGCCGAGCGCGGCCGCGGCCTCGTTGAGCGCCGGCAGCGACGCGAGCGCGCGCTCGACCCGATCGGGCCGCCGCGGGCCGAGCACGATCTGCCCGTAGCGCGCCTTCTTCAGCGCCGGGTCGTCCGGGAGTTCCTCGCCGCGCGCGCCGAGGTGGAGCGCGAGCACCACCTGCGCGGCGTCCTTGAGCGCGCGCTCGAGCGCCGCGTCGCCGCTGTTCTCCGCCTGCACCGCCGCGAGCAGCCGGGTCGCCTCGTCGCGCGTGTGATCTGGCTGAGTGGACAGGTACGCGTCGACGCGCCCGCTCAGCGCGTCCGAGAGCAGCCGCTCGGGAGCCGCGAACAGCAGGTCGAGGCCGATCACCCGCGGCCGCTGGCGCGCGATCGCGTCGACGAGCCGCCGCGTGCCCTCGCGCCGCTCGCCGAGCAGCGGGTCCTCGGCGAGCGTGCGGTCGTCGATCATCACGAGCACGACCGCGTCGCCGGTCTCGACCGGCCCGCGCGCGCGGAAGCGGCGATCGAGCGTCGCGCGCTCGGCCAGCTCGATCACGCCCCCGCCCGGCAGCCACACGCCCACGCGCTGCAGCAGGCACAGCGTCGTCAGCAGGATCGTGACGAGGACGCCGAGCAGCAGCGGGAGGCTCGCGGATCGAACGCGCGGGCGCGGCATCGCGGCTCCGACTCCGTCAGCGGAGCTCCACGTCGATGACCACCCAGACGTCGCCGGGGCTCACGTCGAGCGTGATCGTGCGGCCGAGCAGCTCGCGCAGCGCCGGCGGGGCCGCGACCCCGCCGCGGACGACGACCCGCGTGATCGCGCCGTCCTCGACGCGGTACAGCAGCTGCACGCGCGCGCCGAGGGTCGGGTGCAGCGCGCGCAGCTCTCGCGCGCCGCGCTCGAGCAGCTCGCGCGCGAACGGGCCCGGGAGCGCGCCGCTTTGTTTGATGTCCTTACCGCCCTGTCGAATCGACCACGTCATCGTCGCCGACGCCGGCGCGGCGCCGTCCTGCTCCGGCGTGCCGTCGCCCCCGCCGTACCCGCCGCCGTCGGGCTCCTCGAGCGGCCGCGTCTCGGCGGTCTTCGACGCGACGTCGGGCTCCGGCATCAGGCCGGCCGTCGGCAACGCGCTCGACTGCTTCGCGGACTTCGCCGGCCGCTCGGGCCTGTCGTCGCGCTTGACGTCGCGCTTCGACTTGGAGGCGCCCGCGCTGCCGCCTGCCGGCCCGTCCCGCTTGTCGTCGAATTCCTCGCGCGCGGGCTCCTCGTCCTCCGGCGGCTCCTGCTCCGCGCCCTGGGTCTCGTCGGGCTTCACGCCCATGTTCTCGCGCCGGTCGTCGCCCGGATCCGCCTCCTCAGGCGCCTCCGCAGACGACACCGCTCGCTCGGCGCGGGACTCCGACGGCAGGCTGTCGCCGCTCTCGAGGCGCGACTGCCAGCCGGCGATGCGCTCGGACATCGCCGCGTCCGCGCCGATCCGCTTGCTCTCCGCCGGGGTCAGCAGCCCCTCGAGCTGGGCCGTGAAGGTCTGCTCGGCCTTCGGCGCGCTGAGCAGGACAAAGTCGCGCACCGCGACCTCGAGGTCCTCGTCGACGCGCACGAGGTAGCCGTTGCGCAGCTCCGCGATCAGGTACGCGTCGTCGCTCGTGACGAACACGTCGTCCTCGAGGATCGGCAGCCCGACCTGGGCGGGGAAGGTCTCGTTGTTGCGATCGCGCACCCGCACGTCGCCCGCGACCAGCTCGACGTACGCCACCGCGTCGCCCTGGCTGGCCTGCGCGGGGCGGGGCGTCTCACGCACCGGCGTCGCCGGATCAGCCGGGACGTCGCCGCGCTGCCCGTCGCCGCAGCCGACCGCGAGCAGCGCGCAGCACAGGCCCCAAATTCGCCATCGCTCGATCCCCATCGCAGAGCCTCGTGAGCGCGAACGCGGTCGCGCGCCGAGACCCAGGGTACCCGATCCCGACCTACACGTCGTCGGGCCCCCGCGGGCGCGAAGCCGCGCGAAGATCGGCGACGCCGCGCGACGCCGCGCCCGACCGAAGAGACATGACTACTTGAACATCTAGATCTCGCGCCGCGAGCCCTCAGCGCCGAACCTTGTACCCCATCACGCCGAGCCCGAGCAGCGCGCCGCCGCCGTAGACCGCGCCGGTCGACTCCACCTGCGATCCGGTCAGCGCGTAGACCTCGAAGAACGGGCGCAGCAGCATGCGGAAGCTGACCCCCTTGCTCGTCGAGAGCACCTCGAGGCCGAGCTCGGCGGGGATCCGCAGGCCGAGCTGAAACGCGCCCGAGGCCCCGCCGACGCTGAAGCCGAGCCCGGGCCCGGCGACGAACCGCGTGCGCCGCTCGCCGACGTTGAAGTTGTAGAAGACGTCGGTCCGCCACACGAACAGCGGGACGCCGATCAGCGCGCCGAACAGGGGCGTGAGCGCGATGTTGACGACCGGCACGCTGACCTCGATCGCGTGCCGGCTGCGCAGGAAGAACGCCATGTCGAAGGTCGGCAGCTGCAGCGCGAGCAGCCCGAGCGCGCCCTCGCCGGGCAGCGCGAACCCCTGATACCCGGCGGCCAGGATCATCGAGCCCAGCCCCCACGCGCGACGACCGGCGAAGCGCTGGTTGCTGACGGGGAGCGGCTCCTCGTCGCGCGCCTCGCCGGTCACGTCGCCGAAGGGGTCCTCGGACGCCCCCGACGAGGTGGACGCGGGCGCGCCTGACGAGGCTGGTGCCGGCGCGCCCGACGAGGCTGGTGCCGGCGCGCCCGACGACGCCGGTTCGAGCGCGCCCGACGACGCGGGCTCGGCCGGCGCCTCGGGGACCTCGTCAGCGCCGCGGTCACCCGGCTGCGCGCGCGCGTGCGCGACGCCGTCGCCGAGGCCGACGGCGAGCACGAGCGCCGAGGTCGAGAGGAGCGGACGCCATCGGGATCGTCGCGACATCGCGTGCAGTGTCCGCGCGCCCGCGCGCGCGTGTCAACGCGCCGCGCGAAGGCAGACGCCGCGATCGCGGCGCGTCACGGGCTCTTGCCGCCCGGCCCGCCCGTCCAGCCCATGTCGTTCACGGTGTTGTCGGCGTCGAGGTACTGCGGCGCGGGGTTGCCCGCGTCGATGCACGGCGAGTCGGGGCCCAGCCCGTAGTCGCTGAGGTTGTCGAACTTCGGGTCCGACATGATGTTCCCCTCCCCCGTGACGCCGCCCTGGTGGGCCGAGTACGTGATCGGGGCGTCGTCGCAGCCGCTGATGTGCCCGCCGTCAGAGAGCCACATGATGTTGTTGCGCAGCGTGCCGCCCGGCAGCGAGTGCTGACAGCGGATCGAGCTCGCGTCGACGTTGAAGAGGTTGCTGTTGGCGAAGAAGGTGTTGTTCTCGATCAGCAGGTCGCTCTCGCCGAAGCCCTGGTCGACGAACAGCGCGCCGCCGGCGTTGGCCCCGTGCGCGCTGTTGCCCTCGAACAGGTTGTTGAGCAGCTGGACCGAGCTCGGCGCGGCCTCGAGGTAGATCGCGCCGCCGACGTCGAAGTCGCCCGCGGCCGAGTTCCCGCGGAACTCGCTGCGCGCGATCGTGGCGTTCACCGCCGCGACCAGCCGGATGACGCCGGCGCCGTTGATCGGGCTCTCCTGCTTGGTCGAGTGGTTGTCCTTGAACACCGAGTCCGTGATCGTGATGTTGTGGCCGAGCAGCGCGATCGGCCCCATCTCCGAGATCACGCCCTCGACCCGCAGGCGCTCGCCGATCACGCTCGCGTTCGGATCGAAGTTGTTGACGCCGAGCTGGTTGAGGCGCACGCGCTCGAGCCGGATGACGCGCGGCTCGTTCGACTGCCCCTGAAAGGTCAGGTTCACCGCGTCGAGCTCGACGCCGCCCGCGGGGTACGGCAGGATCCGGTGCGAGCCGGGCGCGATCAGGTTGAAGCTCGTCGGCGCGTTGGGCTCGAGCAGCACCATCACGCAGCCGTCGTCCGCCGCCTCCTGCACGGTCATGTAGTGCGAGGGCACGAGGCAGCCGCACTCGTTGTCGGGCTCGCCGTCGCAGTCGTCGTCGAGCTCGTTGCAGACCTCGAGCGTGTCGTCGCTCGCGTCGTCGCAGCGCAGCGCCGCGAGCTCGGCGTCGCACACCCACGCGCCCTCGTCGCACACGTCGCTGTCCTCGCCGTCGCAGGCGAGCCCCAGCGTCGGCTCGGCGGCGCCGTCCGGCGTCTCCGGGTCGCAGTCGTTGTCCTCGCCGTCGCACACGTCGACCGAGTCGTCGCTGAGATCGCTGCACGTCAGCTCGCCGCCCGCGCAGCCGATCACGCCCTCGGGGCAGAGGTCCTGATCGCCGCCGTCGCACGCGACCCCGAGCTGCTGCTCGTCCGCGCCGTCCGGCGTCTCCGGGTCGCAGTCGTTGTCCACGCCGTCGCACAGCTCGGGCGACGGCACGCAGTCCTCGCCGTCGCCGTCGCCGTCGCCGTCGCCGTCGCCGTCGCCGTCGCCGTCGCCGCTGGGCGTCGGCCCCGCGCTCGTCGGCCCCGTCGTCTCGGTCTCGGTCGCGTCGTCGCCCGTCGACGGCCCGGCCGTGCCGGTCTCCGTCTCGGTCATGTCGCCGGTCGTGCTCTCGGTCCCCTCGCCGGTGCAGCCGACGAGCAACGCCAGCACGATCGCCCGCCTCGCCGCTCGTCGCCGCTGCCCCGTGACCATCGCTCGCTCCCGACGTCGCGCCGCGCCCGTCGAGCCGAGTCTACCAGCAGCGCGCGCCGCGAATCGACACACATGTCCCCGAGAACTAGTTCACTTGCAGACATGTCCCTGCGGACAAAACGCCCCGCGGCGCGCGATCCGGGGCAGGACGCGACGCGGACGAGCGCCCGTGCATGCTCACGCCCCGCGCCCCGCGCTCTCGCGTGGGCCCCGCAGAGCGAACGCGCGCGAGCGGGCGCCTCGCCGCTACCACGGCGGCGCAGGATCAGCGGCGGGGCGAAAGCTCTTGCGCAGCGCGTCGTCGATCGCGTCGCCCGCGGGCGCGTCCGCGGAGCCGTCGCCGCCCCCCTGCCCCGCGCCGTCGAAGCTGAGCGGGCCGTCGACGTCGTCGAGCGCGCGCGCGAGCTCGTCGAGCGCGTCCATCGTCCGCGCGCCGACCTTGAAGCCGAGCGCGCGGTAGGCCTCGAACTGCGCCTCGTCGAAGAACTGATCGCCCGTCGACTGGTGTGGGAACTCCGGGTTCGCGCGCCGGTACTGCTCGATGTACGGCAGCTCGCGGGCGCCGATCGAGAGCTTGATGTACAGCAGCCAGCCGACCTCGCCGTCGCCGTAGTCGACGCGGCCGATCGCGTGATGTCGCGCGCTGCGCCCGTCGGCGTCGAGGCGCAGCGCGTCGAGGTTGATGTCGATGTGCACGCCGAGCTCGGTCGCGGCCAGGCGGATCAGCGCGGCCAGGCCGACGAAGCTCATCGCGGGGTCGTGCTCCCCGTCGCTGCACACGATCACGCGGCAGCGGCGACGCAGCAGCTCGAACACGCCGAGGTTCTCGAGGTGCCCGCCGTCGCTGACGTTGACGTACGCGCCGGTCGCGGTCGGTCGCCCCGCGGCCTCGGTCAGCAGCTGGCGGACGCCCGCGCCGAGCCGCGCGAGCGAGCGACGCGCCCCGTCGCGCGCGCGCGCCGGGTGGACGAGCCAGTAGCCCAGGCGGGCGTTGAGCAGCGTCATCACGAGCGCGAGCGAGCGGATCGTCATCGAGCCCATGCTGGGGGACACCGCGGCGCCGGAGATCGCGACGGCGGTGCCGAGGTTCAGCCCGCGGTCGGCCGCCTCGAGCGTCGCGGTCGACGCGTAGCCCGTGCGCGCGCTCCCGCTGTAGT
Organism: Myxococcales bacterium; assembly: GCA_020633295.1. Taxonomy (GTDB): domain Bacteria; phylum Myxococcota_A; class Polyangia; order Nannocystales; family Nannocystaceae; genus JACKDW01. The sequence continues at coordinate 59,209 of JACKDW010000006.1, forward strand.
GACGGCTGAAGAAGAACACGTCCGCCTCGCGCCCGCGCAGGCTCCGGCGCTCGCCGTGCAGGTTGATCGTCGTGTTGATCAGGTGGAGCGGCGCGACGGTGCCCTGCGCGTTGAGCTCGGTCAGGCGCAGCGCGTCGGTCGGGCGCAGCGCGTCGCCCTCGCCCCGCTGGAACAGGTACGCGAGGCTCAGGCGGTCGCGATAAAATTGGTGGTTCGAGGTCGCGTTGGCGTCGACGAACGCGGCGGTGTACAGCAGCAGCGCCGCGCCGCCGCCGTAGACGACCCAGGGCACGAGCGACGGGGCGACCGGCGCGGTGTCGGGGAACACCACCCAGTCGGCCAGCACCAGGTAGATCAGCAGCAGCAGCAGCGGGCCGGCGAGGCTGGCCGCGAGCAGCTTGAGCGCGCCGCCGAGCGTCGCCAGCGGCCCCGGGCGCGCGTCCCCGCGCGCGTCCCCGCTCGGCAGCACCGCGCCGGCGAGCGACGCCCACGTCACCCCGCTGAGCGCGTTCGTCCCGGGCGAAGCCGCGTGAAACCACGCGAGCGCGACCGGCAAGCTCTCGACCACCGCGAGCGCGACGGGGACGCCCAGCAGCACCGCGTAGACGCCGTGACGGCGATACAGCGCCCGCGCGTCCGTGACCCCGCGCCTGCGGGCGAACCACGCCACCACCGGGAACAGCGCGACCGCGAGCCCGAACGCCGCGAGCGCGCCGCCCGTGAGCGTGAACGACGGCCAGCTCGAGCGCGCGCCGCCCGTCAGCCCCGGTCCGTACATCCAGTGCGTCCACGCCACCGCGAGCACGACGAGCGGCGTCAGCGTCAGGATGTTGACGAGCATGCCCCGCAGCAGCACGGCCGCCAACGCGAAGTACCCGAGCGTCCCGGTCGCGAGGTAGCTGCTGTGGCTGCGCAGGTGCCGAAGCGCTGCGGGCTCCGGGCGCCCTGGTCGCAGAAAGAACGGGAAGCGCTCGTCCCAGGCGGTGTCGGTCGCGGGATCGTTGAGCAGCGCGCTCAGGCACCCGCCGATGAAGCCGCCGCCCGACACCGTCGAGAGGTAGTCGAAGCGCGGCAGCAGGCCGCGCTTGGCGAGCGCCTGGATCACGCCGAGGTTAAACGTCGCCGAGCGGATCCCGCCGCCGGAGAACGCGAGGCCGAAGAGCCGCAGCCGCACGCTCGGCGCAGGTGTCCCGTCAGACCGATCCTCTGGGTCCTGAGCCGCTCGCCGCTCGCGCGCGGCCGCCCGGCGCGTGACCTCGCGTCGGCGCGCCATGACGGTCGCGTACTCCGCCGGGAACACCTCGTCGACGAACGCCCTCGTCCAGCCCGCGACCGGGGACCCATCGCCGCGCTCGCCCATACACGCCTCGCTCGAGAGCGTACGAGGCGGCCTCGATCGCTGTCAACGCGCGGCCGGCCGGCGCGCGTCGACGAGTGAAATCACGCCGCCCGAATTCGTGCGAGCGCGTCGCGTCGCTTCGCCTGCTGCTGCGGCTCAGCGCAGCAGGCCGAGCATCGACTCGAGGATCTTCGATCGATACTCGATCGCCGACCGCACGTTCTGCATGTGGATGTCGTGCAGCACGGTGTCGAGCTCCCACTTGCCGTCCTCGTTCTTCGACGCCGGCACGACCGAGGTGTTGTCGCCGTCGAGCCGGATCACGGTGCGCGCGGCGAGCTTCGGCTCGTCGCCGCTCCCCGCGTCGATCGTCTGCGTCTCGACCACGAGCACGGACGCGTCCTTGAGGTACCCGGCGACCGTGTCGGCCGCGGTGCGAAGGGCTGCCTTGATCTCTGTCACTGCCACGGTGTCTCTCCCAGCTCGGCTCCGAGGCCCCGCTCTCGCCACTGCGTGTACACGTCGCGCACGCACCGGTAGGCGATCGGCAGGGCCATGACCGCCGCCCCCGGTGTCACGAGCAGCGCCGCGATCTTGCCCGCGGCGCTCGTCATCATCGTCAGGAGTCGAACGCGGAGCAACGTCGTCGCGAGCGCGCGCGCGACCGCGCTCGCGTGCGCGCGCAGCAGCTCCGCCGAGACGTCGGGGCCGACCACGGTCTCGAGGTCGCCGGTCCAGCCCACCCGGGTGCGGACGCGCGCCGCCTCCTCCCCGCTCTCGACCACGGCGAGACGCGAGACGCCGCGCAGCGCTCGCGTCACGAACGCCCGAAACTCGCGCTGGAGCCGAGCGAGCCGTCCCGCTCCGCCAGGCTCGCGGCGCTCCGCCCCGCCGGCGTCGAAGACCGCCATCCCGCGCTCGTCACCGCGCGCGAGCGTGATGAGCGTCATCAGCTCGTCGAGCGCGGCGTCGCGCTCGTCGACCGCGAACGCGACCAGGCCGTCCTCGCCGCGGCGCGCGAGCGCGGTGAGCCGGGCGTCGAGCAGCGCGTCGAGCTGGACGAGCTCCGCCGCGTTCACGGGCGCGCCTCCCTCGGCGGACCCCGTCGCGTCGCGTCGCGTCGCCTCAGCGCGCGCCTCACTTCGTGAACCTCATGAGGCTCGCCGCCGCGTCGACGACCGTCTTCATCATCTCGGCCCGGGCCTTCAGCGCCTGCTCGACCATCCGCTCGTGCAGCGCCAGCAGCTCGCGGTCGAGCTCCCCCTCGCGTTCGGGCACGCACACCACCGTGTCGCCGTCGAGGCTGACGCGCGTGTACGCGCGCAGGCGCGCGCCGATCAGGTCACCCTCGCCGACGAACACCTCGTCCGAGTCGCCCGTGACGTAGGTCGAGACCTCGAGCGTGCTCATGTCCGCGACGACATCCGAGATCTTCTTGCCGAGCGAGGCGACGAAGCCTCGCAGCTGCGCCCGGACGCCTTCGGGCGCGGGCTCGTCCCGGTCGCCCGAGAACCAGCTGAACGACTCCATGCCCAGCGCCTCGGGCGGCGGGGCGGAGCTCGCCGCGCCGGTCGTCGGGGCCTGCGTCGTCGGGGCCCGCAGCTCGAGCGCCGGGCGACGCGGAGCCTCGCCGTCTGCGACCGTCGGCACGCGCACCGCCGGATCGCCGAACAGGATGAAGTTGCGCGCGTCGTTGCTCTCGGTCCAGTCGTTGGCGAGCTCGCGCGGCGGGACCGAGCCGCCGCGCTGCACCTCCTCGAGCTTCTCGAGCAGCGCCGCCGAGAGCTCGCCCTGGCGATCGCCGAAGTACTCCATCGCGGCGCCCACCGGCTGCCCGTCGAGCAGCCGCAGCAGGAACGACTCGTACACCGCGATCTGCGGCGCGACCGTCTCGCGATCGACGAACGAGCAGCCCCACGCGCGGTCGACGTGGGCGATCGCCGCCAGCGCCCCGCCGCGCGGGTGTCCGAGCATCCGCTGCGGGAGCGCGGCGAAGAACGGCTGCGGCGCCTGCGGCTCGCGCTTGCCCGCGCCGTGAAGGTACGGGTCGTACTTGGGCGTGCCGCCGCCGTAGCAGGCGAACAGGAACGCGATGAGCCCGGCGAGGCGCGCCGAGTCGCCGAGGTCCTCGGCCGCGAAGTACTGCGCCGGCGTGAGCGGGCCGCGGCCGGGCGCGCCGTCCTGACACAGCAGCGCCCCCTGGCACGCGCGCTGAAGGACATGTCCCTTGGGAAATCCCACGCCGTGGCTCGCCGTCAGCAGCACCGCCGGCGTCTCGGGGCCGCCGAGCAGCTCGGCGAGCGCCGCCTTGGTCGCGCCCTCGCCCGCGCGCAGCTCCGTCTCCCAGCTCGGGACGCGCGCGCCGATCGAGCGGGCGAGCCCGCCGATCAGCGCGTCGGCGCTGAGCGTCGTCGCCCGATCGTTGCGGACCCCGAACAGCCCGAGCCGGCGGGCGACCTGGATCTCGCCGCGCTCGCTCGCGAGCACGCTGCGCGCGTAGCTGTCGTACTCCTCGAGCGTTTCGAAGTGCAGCCGACCGACCGCGTGCTGCAGCGCGAGCTGGGCCTGAAACTCGCTCGGGATGTCCTCGGGGCCGCCGACGAGCAGGAGGTAGTACGGCATGCGATCGGGCTCGACCGGGCCCGAGGTCGGCGCGTCGTGGCGGCGCAGGAACGCCGCCTTGCGCTCCCCCGGCCAGTAGCCGTCGTCGCGCCAGAACTCGCGATAGCGGCCGGGGTCGCTCGCGCCGGCCGCGGCCGCGCGGTGACGCAGCAGCGGCTGCAACGCCTCGCGCACCGCGTCGTCCGCGTTGCGGGCGAAGATCACCCCCCAGCCGCTCTCGGCCAGGCTCGCGCGATCGACGTCGTCGCGCGGCGCGAAGCTCATCAGCAGCGACGACTCGTGACGCGCGCTCGCCTCCCGCTGCAGCTCGTCCGGTCTGCGCCCGAGCGCCAGCTCGACGAGGCGCGCCGGTGACATCGGCGAGAGCAGGTAGTCCCCCGTCGCGCCGTTGACCCCGTTGAACACGAACACGTCTCGGCCTTCGCTCATCTCAACAGGCTCCTCGCCCGGCGCGCGCGCCCGCCCACCCCGCGCGTGGCGACGCGCGTGGACTCCCGGTCCCCCGCGGGCTCGCGTGGGCGTCCTCGATGCGACGGGCCATCTGCCGCCACGCTATCACCTGCGCGCGCGCGCCGGGACACTCAATCCTCCGCGACCGCGCGCGGACCTCCGCGCCTCCACGCGCCTCCTCCCCGAACCGACGAAGCCCGCGTTACCCGACGTCGGCTCCTGGCGCGTCCGCGCGCTCCACCGGCAGCAGCAGGCGGAACACGCTGCCCCGCCCGAGCTCGCTCTCCACGGTGATCCGCGCCCCCATCATGTCCGCGAGCGCGCTCGAGAGCGTGAGCCCGAGGCCCGTGCCGCCGCGCTCGCGCCTCGGGCTGCTGTCGACCTGGAAGAAGCTTTCGAACAGGCGCGCGCGCTGGTGCTCGGCGATCCCGATCCCGGTGTCGCGCACCGCGAACTCGAGCGTCCGCGCGCCCTCCGTCTCCGCCCCGGAGGGCGCGAGCGCGACGCGCAGCTCGACGAGGCCCCCGTCCGTGAACTTGACCGCGTTGCTCAGCAGGTTGACCACGATCTGATACACGCGGGTGCGGTCGACGACGATCCAGCCGCCGTCCCCCTCGAGCGCGGGGTCGAGGATGAGCTCTACGGTGTCGCCCTGGGCCGCCGCCTGCGGCTCGACGGCGCGCGTGAGCTCCTCGCACAGCGCGCGCACCTGCACGCGATCGAGCTCGAGCAGCATCCGCCCGGACTCGATCTTCGTCAGGTCGAGGATGTCGCTGATGATCCCGAGCAGGTGCTTGCCGGCGCGGCGGATCGACTCGAGCTCCTCCGTCGTGGCCTCGTCCGCGTCCTCGAGCAGCAGCTCGCTGAAGCCGATCACCGCGTTGAGCGGGGTCCGCAGCTCGTGGCTCATGTTGGCGAGGAATTGCGTCTTGGCCCGGCTCGCCTGCTCGGCCACGCCTCGGGCGACGCGCGCCTCGTCGAGCAGCTCGCCGGCGCGCCGCTCCTCGGTCTCGGCGCGGTCGAGCGCCTGCTGCAGCCCGCTGACCGCGAGCCAGAGGAAGTAGCCGGCGCCGAGCAGGTGCGCGATGTGGGTCATCAGCGCCATCTCCGGCGTGTTCGGCGTCTGCGGGAACGGCAGCCGCTCGTCGAGGCCGGTGGTGTCGATCACGTAGACCGCGACCACGCACGCGAGCACGCACGCCGAGACGATCGCGACGCGCCGCGGGGTCACCAGCATGATCGCCATCAGGATGACGAGCAGGTTGGCGCCCATCGTCGGGCTGTGGATGCCGCCGTAGCCGACCGACGAGACGTTGACGAGCAGCGTCACGTTGAGGATCAGCAGCAGCGCGGCCGCCTGCACCCGGCCGCGGCGCACGAGCAGCATCAGGAACGCGACCCAGGCGCCCGTCACGACGAGGCCGATCATCCCGCTCGCGAAGCCCGAGATCGCGAACTGGATCAGCAGCGTGACGCAGACGATCACGAACATCACGCGCAGCATCCCGCCGACGATCCGCGCGACTCGCTGATCGCCGCGATCGGCGAACGCGGGCGCGTCCGCGCGCCTGAGCACGCGCCGTAGCCACGCGCGCGCGCCGGTCGTCCCGCCCTCGCCGCTGCCCGACCCCACGACCGACTCAGCGTGCACGAGGCGCCCGCGCGCGACAAGCACGGACCGCGGCGCGCGGCCCCGCGCGCGGAAAACCTGTCCTAACAACCATTATGTAGAAAAGTCTGACGATTACGGCGCGCGCCGGCCTCGCGCAAACCTGACGAAAAAGACATGCGTGCGCGCGGCGGCGGCGGCGGGCGCGATCGTCACGACGCGCTAGCTCGACGCGACCCGCGGCGCCGACTCCTCGGCGCCCTCGCGCTCATCGTCCTCGCGCAGCCCCTGCAGCGAGAACACGCGCGCCTGCTTCGACTTGCCCTTGAGCGTGACGAGCGCGCCCTCGCCCACGACGGCGCGCGGCCCCAGCAGCTCGCGCACCACGTCGGAGATCACGATCTCGCGCCCCAGCTCCTTGCACGCGGTCTCGAGCCGCGCGGCGACGTTCACCGTGTCGCCGATCACCGTGTAGTTGAGCCGCTGCGGCGAGCCGATGTTGCCGGCGATCGCCTCGCCCGAGTGGATCCCGACCCCGGTCCGCAGCGCGGGCAGCCCGTCCTCGACCAGCCCCTCGTTGAGCGCGGTGAGGCGCCGCTTCATCTCGATCGCCGCGCGCGCGGCCGAGAGCGCTGACTCCTCGGGCGGCAGGCGCACGGGCGCGCCGAACACGACCATCAGCCCGTCGCCGATGAACTTGTCGATCAGCCCGCCGTGCGCCATGCAGGCCTCGACCATCTCGGTGAAGTAGCGGTTGAGCAGCTTGACGACCTGCCGCGGCCGCAGGCGCTCCGACAGCGGCGTGAAGCCGCGGATGTCGGCCATGAGGATCGTGACCTGGCGCAGCTCGCCGCCGAGCTCGAGCCCGCCCTGGATCACGACGTCGCTGACCTGCCGCGTGACGTAGCGGCTGAACGCGTCCTTGATGAACTCGCGCTCCTCGAGGCCGACGAGCATGCCGTTGACCGCCGCCATCAGCTCGCCGACCTCGTCGCCGTCGCTCGGCAGCGCGCGCTCGCCGTAGCGCTCGGGCGTCAGCTCGCGCAGCATGCCGGTGAGCTCGCGCAGCGTCGCGGTCACCTGGCTGGCGACGAGCAGGCAGCCGCTGAGCGTGACCGCGAGGCCCACGCCGGTGACCGCGAGGATCTGCAGCGCGAGGCCGTCGACGTTGCCGAAGCGCAGCGCGTCGGTGGCCCCGCGGTACGCGAGCGTGCCCGTGACGACCGAGCCGACGATCGACGCGCCCGCGATCACGAGCGCCATCTTCGGGCCGATGCCCATCTGCAGGATGCCGACGCCGGCGACCGGGAGCATCGGATCGCGCGCCGCCATCGCGCGCAGCAGCCGACGCATGCGCCGCTCGGTGTAGAGCCAGGCGAAGATCCCGTCGAGGATCGACGCGAGCAGGCCGCCCACGAGCACGTGCAGCGCGATGTTCAGGTCGAACGCGCACATCACCAGCATGGCCGCGAAGCTCACGACCACCGCCGCCGCGAACACCGTGAACGCGAGCAGGTTCGGGTAGTTCATGGCCTCGCGCCAGGCCTCGACGGGCACGTCGACGCCGGGGTCGACGAGCCACGGGCGCAGGTTGGCCGTCAGCCGCCGGTGCATGATGTACACGCAGACGATCGACGCGCCGACGAGCCCCGAGAGCGCGAGCAGGAAGAACTCCAGCGCCCCCTCCGGGAACACGACCGTGAGCGTGACGTAGTAGGCGCCGACCGCCGCCGCCGTGGAGCCGATCGCGATCGCGCCGATCCACGTCGCCAGCAGCGACGCCGGCGGCGGCAGCGGCTCGCCGACCAGGCGCTGCAGCTGCGGCCGCGAGATCAGCTGCACGACGCTCGAGCTCGCGAGCATGTCGTCGGAGGAGTAGCGCCCCGAGTGACCGGCGTGCCCCGCCGGGCCGCCCGTGAAGGCGCCCGGGTTGATCGGGCGAGCGCTGCGGTGACGGTCGTCGCTCAAGGCGCACCTGCGAGCTCAAGGCTTGAGCAGCGCGTCATGGAATTCCTTCGCGTACGCGAGCGCAAGCGTCAGGTCGCCGTCGTCGCCGAGCTTCTCCTCGAACACGTCGGACGGCGTGATCACGGTGTCCGCCCCCATCAAGATCGCCTTCGCGGCGCCCGCGGGGTCAAACTCGTCGGAGATCACGAGGCGCAGGTCGCCGATCTGCTTGATCGCGCGGATCAGCTTCGGGTCGATGTTGATCTGCGGGTCCTCGTAGTCGAGCGCGATGTACGGGTAGCCGACCATCGCGGCGTAGTTGATGTAGCTCAGCAGCACCTTGTTCGACGGCAGCAGGTAGGCGTCGAAGTACCAGCGCGCGGTCGAGTTGCCCATGATCAGGTAGGCGACCGGCACGTAGTCGAGGCCGTGACGCGCGATGTTCATGGCCGTCGCCACCGAGCCCGAACCACACGGCCTCGCGTAGTGCGAATTTGAGTTCATCACGTCGGGCATGACCACGACGTCCGCCGGCGCGACCGAGTCGGGGCCGGCCGGGTACAGCACGACCGTCAGCTTGGTCTCGCGCTTGATCTTGCGCGTCAGCGTCGCCAGGTCTGCGGCGCCCGTTCCGCCGAGCAGGACCTGCTCGTAGCCGATCTCCTCGAGACCCTTGTAGAACGCGATATCCGCGAACTTCTCCGGATCGAGCAGCGGCAGGTAGCGCGCGAAGGCGAAGGTCGCGCGGCGAGCCCGCGTCGGCTTGTGCTCGGATCCCTTCTGGCTCATCTCCGCGTTCTCCCAGTGAGCGGCTTCGCGCACTCCCGGCGCAAGAGTACCGCGCCGAACCGCGCGACGGTACCCTGCCCCGACGTCGCCCCGCCAGATCGTCGTCGACGCGGCGGCGGGCGCCCGGCTCAGCGTCGTCGTCTCGCCGCCCGCTCGCGTCGCCGCAGCGACCAGGCGGTCAGCAGCATGCAGTAGACCGTGTAGGCGATGAGCACCAGCCACGTCGTCAGGATGTGCCGCAGCGAGGGATCGTAGTTCACGGTCGCGTACGGCTCACACGTGAGGATCAGGCCCGGGATCTCGCAGCTCGCCAGGTCGCGCGGCTCGACGATGTGGGCGATCGAGCCGAGCGCCTCCATCCCCCAGCGCGCGCCCGTCAGGTACGAGACCGGCGCGATCGCCTGCGGCAGCGGCATCAACGCGAGCGCGAACACCAGCTGGGGGATCAACGCGAGCGGCACCAAGCTCATCGCCTTGTCGGAGTTCGACACGAGCGTCGAGATCAGCAGCCCCAGCCCGACGCCCGTCAGCGAGGTCAGGAACACGGTCACGAAGGTCGCGCCCCACAGCCCGAACGGCGGCGCGCGGACGATGTCGACGAAGCCCTCGTCGGTCAGCGCCGAGACGGCCGCGCTGAAGTCGACCTTGAGCGTGATGACGAGCACCAGCACCAGGCTCTGGATGAAGCACAGCCCGGCGAGCACGCCGAGCTTGGACAGCAGGTACGAGCTGATCCGCAGGTTGGCGAGCCGCTCGCGCCGATAGATCCGCGCCTCCTTGGTGATCTCGCGGACGGAGTTGAGCACGCCGAACCACACCGCGACGACGACGAGCAGGAACAGCACCAGCCGCCCGTTCGACGAGACGACGTTCTGCAGCGCGCCGCGCCGCGCCGCGAGCAGCAGCACGAAGCCGATCAGCGGCGCCTGCAGCAGCAGGATCCAGAGGTTGCGGCGGTCGGCGATGATCAGCCGAACGTATCGCTGCATCAAGATCCTGAGCTGCAGCCAGATCGAGACCTGCGCCTCGCTGGGTTGGCGCGGGCGCCCGGTCCCGCCGATCGCGGGCGCGGCCACGCGGTAGCGATAGATCCCCGGCGCGACCGCCTGCAGCTCGAGCGGCACCGCCCTGATCGCGCTGTCGGGCCCGCCGTCGGCGCGCCGCTGTCGCTCGTAGACGTAGCGGCGGTACTCCTCGGTCGAGCGGTAGCGGATCTCCCACAGCTCGGCCTGCGTCGGCGGCCCGGGGGCCTCCGGGTTGTGGCGTCGCCAGATCTCGTACTCGCCCGCGAGCTCGCCGTGGGTCACCGCGTCGCTGGCGGTCGGCCGCTCGAGCTTCGTGTAGATGTCGGCGAAGTCGCCGCTCGTGACCCCGAACATCTCGAGCGCCCCGGCCGGCGGGCCGAAGTACACCATGCGGCCGCCGGCCATGAACACCAGGAGGTCGCACTGCATGATGTTCGCGGTCGCGTGCGTCACGAGCACGACCGTGCGCCCGGAGTCCGCGAGGTAGCGCAGCGTGTACATCATGCGCTTCTCGAGCCCCGGGTCGAGGCCCGACGTCGGCTCGTCGAGGAAGAACAGGCTCGGCTCCGAGATCAGCTCGGACGCGATCGAGACGCGCTTGCGCTGCCCGCCGGAGAGCTGGTGGATCGCCTTGTGCCGGTGCTCGCTCATGCGCACGTCCTCGAGCACGCGCGCGATCCGGCTCTCGATCTCGGCCGCCGAGGTGTCGGGCGGCAGGCGCAGCTTCGCGGTGTAGAACAGCGCCTCGTCGACGCGCAGGTTCGCGTGCACGATGTCGTCCTGGGGCACGAAGCCGATCACCGCGCGGTAGGCGTCGAAGTTGGCGTAGAAGTCGTCGGAGTTGACGAGCACCATGCCCTCGTCGGCGCGCTGGTAGCCCGAGAGCGCGCCCATCAGCGTCGACTTGCCCGCGCCGGACGGGCCGACGATCGCCACGAACTCGCACGGCTCGACCACGAGCGAGACGTGGTCGAGGATCATGCGCCCGCCGGCGGCCCGCGCGAGGCTGCGCGCGTCGAGCCGCATCGCCCCCTGCTGGTCGAATTGATCGAGCGCGTCGCCGTCGTAGACGAGCTTGAACGGGCCGATCTGGATGACGTCGCCGATCTGCAGCGCGCGCTCGTCGACGCGCTTGCCGTTGACGAACACCCCGTTGATGCTCGCGCGGTCGCGCAGCACGTGCCCGTCTGGCCCCCGCGACACCTCGGCGTGCAGCCGCGAGACCTGCAGGTTCGGCAGGTCGAGATCGCAGCCGGTCCGCCCGATCGTCACCCGGTCCTCGAGCAGCCGGAAGCGGTTGACCGCGACCGACGGCTGGCGCTGCGCCTGCTTGCCGATGTCCTGATAGGTCAGGCTGACGAAGTTGCCGGTCGCGGGGTCGGCGATGCGCACCACGTCCCCGTCGACGAGCACGTGGCTCGAGACCCGCTGGCCCCGCACCATCAGGCCGTTCGCGCTGTCGAGATCGACGATCCGGTGGCTGATCCCCTGGGGCTCGATCCGCGCGTGGTGAGGCGAGACGCAGCGCGAGCCGATCACGACGTCGTTGTCGGCGTCGCGCCCGATCGTGACCGGATCGAAGCCGATCCGCAGATCCATGAGCTTGCGGCCGCAGTCCTCGACCAGGAGGTACATCGTCGTCGACCGCATGAACACGGTCTCCTCGGTCCGCGACCGAATCCGGGACGACGACACCCGATCACTATGCGGACCTGGAGCCGCTCACCGCAAGCGGGGCGGACGCCGCGTGTCGGCATCGCGCCCGCCGCGGTCGCCGATCGTGGGCGCGACGCGCGGGCGCGGCGACATGACCCTGAGGGCACACTGGCGCGCGCGCTCGCGCGCGCGCGCGCCGACGCGTCGACGCCCGCGCGCGCCGGCGAGCGGCGCTCTCCCGCCGCGTACGCGCCGCGGGCGAATCTGGCCGGAAGATCCTCTCGCCGCGTGAGCGTGGTGCGCGAGCCACGACACTGGGGAGCGCCGCGCTTCGATGGTACTCTGAGAAACGGATGACTGCCGCTACCTCCTTCGCTGCCCTCGTCGGCCGGCTGTGGCTCCCCTGCGGACTCGCGCTCACGCTCGCCGCCTGCGACCTCGACGAGGTCGACGTCAAGGACCAGCAGGGCGGCGCCTACGAGGTCGAGGGCAAGGCCGGCAAGAAGATCCTCACCGCGCCCGACGGCACCAAGTACACCGTCAAGCCCGGGGGCACGATCATCGGCCCCGACGGCAAGGCGACCAAGATCAAGCGCGACGGCACGATCGTGCAGCCCGACGGCACGCGCGTGAAGCTGTTCGAAGACGGCACCAAGACCAAGCTCAAGATCGAGGGCGCCGAGCTGGGCACCGACGGCAAGAAGGTGCTCGTCCACGAGGACGGCTCGAAGACGATCATCCAGCCCGACGGCACCGTCGAGCGCGTGTTCAAGGACGGCACCAAGACCAAGCTGCAGGCGAAGACCGACAAGCCCGTCGAGAAGACCGACGGCGACGCCAAGACCTCGCAAGAGGGCGCCGGCTAGACCCCCGCAGCGCCCGAGCCCAAAGGACGCCATGGACCGCGAGGACCGCCCCGGTGAGGCCGACGATCGCCGGGACCGCCGCCGCCTGCTGACCGCGCGCAAGTTCGCCGTCGACGCCGTGCGCGTCACCGGCCGCAGCGGCGCCGAGCTCGAGCGCGAGGTCGTCGTCCACCCGGGCGCGGTCGTGGTGCTCCCGCTGCGCGAGGACGGGCGCGTCGTCATGCTGCGGAGCCGCCGCTTCGCCGTCGACGAGACGCTGTGGGAGCTGCCCGCGGGGACGCTCGAGCCCGGCGAGGCGCCGGCGTCCTGCGCCGCGCGGGAGCTGCAGGAGGAGACCGGGTACACCGCCGCGCGCCTCGAGCCGCTGCACGCCTTCTTCACGACGCCCGGCTTCTGCAGCGAGCGGATGCACGCCTTCGTCGCCGCGGGCGCGCGCCCGCTCGGGCGCCAAGCCCTGGGCGAGACGGAGCGCGTCGAGGTCGAGCTCGTCTCCCCGGCGCGGCTCGACGAGCTGCTCGCGCGCGGCGACATCGTCGACGGCAAGACGCTCGTGACGCTGCTGCTCTGGCGACATCTGCACGCGCCAGCGCGCTGACGTCCGCCCCTGACGTCCGCCCCTGACGTCCGCCCCTGACGTCCGCCGCGCGTCGACGCGCGCGACCCTTCGAAACGCGGCGAGCCGCGCCCTCGCGGACGCGGCTCGCGGCGGGTGGACCGAGCGGTCCGGTTACATCGGCAGCACGACGCCGCAGCAGTCGGGGTGCGGGACCTCGCCGGTGCACATGGGATCGTCGGCCGGGATGCAGGCGTCGCAGCTCCAGCGGAAGCGGTCGAGCAGCACGCCGGTCGCCAGGATGCTGTCGGCCATGTCGGCGACGAAGAAGAACAGCTCGAGGTCCTGACCCGACATGATCGGGTTGTTGATGCGCACCCAGGTGGTGCCCGCGTGGCCCTCGAAGCCCGTGCCCGCCAGCTGCGGCTCGTTGCAGCTGAAGCCCGGCCCGTCGGTGTTGGCCGGACACGACGGGTTGTTGTTCGCGGTCCAGTGCGGGTTGAGCGAGGTGATCGTGGTCGGCAGGTCGTCGATGACGGAGATGTTGCCGACGAAGTCCTCGGTCACGGCCCAGGCCACGAACAGGTCGTTGAAGCTCGTGTTGTGGAACACGGGCCACTCCGACGAGAAGAACGCGAAGTCGATCGCGTAGCCCTGGGCCAGCGACGGCGCCGTGGTCTTGAACGAGAACCAGATCTTGTCGTTCGGGTTGTTGTTGCCGAGCATCCACTGCGGCGCGAGCGAGCCGGTCTGGTCGTCCTGCGGCGTGTAGTTGGGCAGGAACTCGTCGTCGTCGGGGTTGTTGTTGTTGCCGTTGCTGGTCTGCGACCCCGGGGTCTCGGTGACGATGCCCTGGCCGTTGGGCGCCGAGATCACGCCGCTCGAGAGCATGACGAAGGCCTCGCCCTCGCGCGCGCTGTAGAGCAGCTCGTTGGTGTCCGGGTCGATGAAGGTGCCGAAGCCCTTGGCGATCTGCCAGGCGTTCTGGTTGATCGTGTTGAAGCTCGTGTCGGTGATCTGAATCGCCTCGTTCGGGTTGTTGTTGCAGGCGAGGCCGAGCGCCTGGAACGGCGCGAGCGGGTCGTTCTTGTCGAGCGCGTCGTCGCAGGAGATGTACATCTCGGGCGGCTGGCACTCCTCCGCCGGCGTCAGCGTGCAGTCGTTCTGGCAGCCGTCGAAGTCCATGTCGTTGCCGTCGTCGCACTCCTCGTCGCCGCCGACCATGCCGTCGCCGCAGACGGCGGGCGTCGGCGTGCAGTCCGGCTCACAGCCGTCAGCCGGCACGTCGTTGCCGTCGTCGCAGAGCTCGTCGCCCTCGATCACGCCGTCGCCGCAGACCGCCGGCATCTCGATCGAGCACGTCGAGCTGCAGCCGTCGCCGTTCTCCGTGTTGCCGTCGTCGCAGGCCTCGTCCCCCTCGAGCTCCCCGTTGCCGCACTCGCCCATGAGGCCCGGGATGGTGCAGTTCTCGTCGCACTCGTCGTTGGGCTCCCCGCCGTGATCGCACTGCTCGCCCGGGTCGAGGTTGCCGTTGCCGCAGAGGTCGCCGTCGCCGTCGCCGTCGCCGTCGCCGTCGCCGTCGCCGTCGCCGTCGCCCATCGACGTCATGCCCATCGTCTCGCTGCCGCCGGTCTGCGACCCGGTCATGCCGTTGGTGTTGGAGTCCGGGCCGGCCGAGGTCCCCTCGCTCGTCGAGTCGCTGTCCGTGCCGTCCGTGTCGGAGCCGCCGGACGCGGTGTCGTTGCCGCTGTCACCGCACGCGACCAGCAGCGCCGCGCTGAGGCCGTAGCCCAGGTATCGAAGCATCTTGTTCTTCAACATGTGTTCTCATTCCCCTTTATTGTCGAGGCGCCGCCGGCACGATATGCTCCTGTCCATGGGGACACATCGAACGCGGGCTCGACGGCGTTGGTTGTAGCACTCTGCGGCCGAGCGGTCGTCAGGAAGTCGGTGATCCTGACGCGCGGCCCCGCGGCCGCTAGGCACATCACGCCGTGAGCGACGCGCGCGGCGTGAGTCGGGCGTGAGGATAATTTCACCTCCCCGACGAAACACTCCAGAAGAACCCCTCGAGGCGCGCGCGCCGACGGCTCCAGCGGCGATCACGGCGCGCGATCGATAAACTCGCGCATCTTCGCGAACACGCGCGGGACGTGCCGCGCGAAGCCCATGTGTGAGCTCGCGTACCAGTGGATGCGCGGCTCGCCCAGCGCGCGCCACATCGCCTCGACGTGCTCGCGGCGAAAGAACTGATCGCGGTCCGCCGCGAACAGCTCGATCCGCGCGGGCGGCAGCGCGACGCGCAGCCGCCCCCACGCCGAGGCCTCGACGTAGCGGGCGAACTCGCCGGGCGCCCAGCCGTCCTCGCGCATCCGCGCGCGCATGGTCGAGAGGACAGGCGCCTGGTCCGTGAGCGCGGCGACGTCCATGTGCGCGACGCAGGGCATCGCGAACGCGAGCTGCGGCTCGAGGCTCGCGAGCGCGAGCGTGTGCACGCCGCCCATGCTGATCCCGGCGACCCCGACAGGCCGCGGGTCCTCGGCGCGCAGCCACCGGAGCAGCGCGCGGGCGTCGTGCACCGTCTGCCGCAGCGCCTCCGCGCTGCGCACGATGTCGGAGGTCCAGTAGCTCGCGCCGCTGACCCGCGAGATGCCGTGGTTGCGTCGCCCGTGGTAGGGCACCTGCATGTGGATCAGCTCGACGCCCAGGCGCCGCGCCATCCCGGCGAGGAAGGTCAGCTCGTCGACGACGGTCGACGGCAGCATGTACGCGTGGAGGTACAGCACGCGCGGCCGCGCCTCGGCGCCCGGCGGGCGCAGGCGCCGGGCGTAGACGGTGTGCAGCGCCGGGTAGTCGCGGCGGTAGCGAGACGCGAACGCGGGGCACAGCGGCGCGTGCCGCGAGTCGAACGTCAGGAGCTCGCGCTCGACCCCGCGGATCCGCCGGCGCCGCGAGACCGTGACGTCCGGCATGACTGGCTCCGGGAACATGTCGTCCCGCGAGGCGTCGCGGTAGCGCGCCGCGGCCTCGCGCGTGTTGAGCGGGCGCGGCGCGCTGCGCTGCACCGCGCTCGCCAGCAGCCCCATCGCCGTGTCCAGCGCTGGCATCGATCGCGTCAGCTCCCCGCCGCGCGCCGACGCGTCCGCGCGCGCGCCCGGGACGAGTGCGGCCAACCGAGTCGCGTCATCGAGTTCGAGTGTACCGCGAAGCGCGGCGGCGGAGCGCGCGCGCGGCCGCGCGACCGCGCTCGACGTGCGGCCCGCCGCGCGCCGACACGCGGACGCTCGCCGCAGCCCGCTAGCGGTTGAAGGGGTACTCCTGGACCCAGCGGAAGCCGCGGCGGACCAGCGTGAAGCGCTCGCGGGGGACGAGGGTCAGGCGCAGCGCGTAGTCGCGGCCCGCGATCGCGCCCTCGATCCGCACGGCGCGGTCGCTGCTACATGTGTACTTCAGGACATACGTCTCATCCGGCGGCGGCGGCGGCTCCTCCGTCGGGTCCTCGAGCTCGCCGCGCCAGCGCGGCGCCGGCTTGAGCGTCAGCGTGCCCGCCTCCTCGTCGACCGCGAGCGTGTAGCCGCGCCGGGCCCCGTCCATGCCGACGGTCGAGAGGTTGCCGTTGCGATCGAAGATCACGTAACGCCAGCGCTCGGCGTCGGTCAGCAGCGGCGGCCGCTCCTCGCCGTCCATCGTGAAGCCCTCGACCTCGTAGAGCCCGTACAGCGGCGGCGTCGGGCGACCGTCGCCGTACTCCGAGATCAGCGCGGCGTTCAGCGCCGCGTGGATGAACAGCAGGTAGATCGACAGCGCGACGCCGAAGACGCGCAGGCGCCGACGCCCGCGGGGGCTCTCCAGCGGGCGATCCTCCGCGCCCGCGGGCGCCGGGGCGCCGCTGACGAGCAGCGCGTACAGGCGCGCGCGATCGGGCGCGGCGAGCAGCGCCGCGATCCCCAGCAGGTGCAGCGACCACAGCTTGACCGCGACGTCGTAGCTGAGGTTGAGCATGACGACGTTGACCATGACGCCGGCGGTGACCAGGCTGCCCGCGAGCGTCAAGCGGCGCGACAGCAGCAGGAGCCCGGCCAACACCTCGAGCGCGCCCGTGAAGATCGTGTAGGGCGCCGAGTAGCCCATGAACGTCCACATCAACCCCATCGGCGAGGCGTCGCCGATCGGCTCGATCAGGCGCGCCAGGCTCGGCTGCGGGAACTGCAGCTTGAAGAGCTTGGCGAAGCCGTAGCTGAGCATGGTCGACGCGAGGTAGTAGCGCGCCGCGAGCCGCAGCCACAGCAGCGCGCGGGCCTCTCCGCCGGCGCCCCGGCGGCGCGCGAGCGCGCTCCAGACGAGCGCGCCGAGGACCGCGAGCAGCGCGCGCGCGAAGCACTCGACGTAGTGAAAGAGCGTGTCGCCGCTGCCCGAGAAGCGGCGCACGATCGGCGCCTCGATCCCGAGGACATGGCGCCCGAGCCAGGGCACGATCGCCTCCCAGAAGCCGCCGTAGACGGCCCCGACGACGGCCTCGACCCCGGGGATCAGGTCGAGGGGGAACGGCGCGATCAGCAGCGCGACGTAGACGATGAGCACGCGGAGCGCGAGCCGCTTCGCGGACGCGCCCGCCGGTGACCTCAAGACTCTCGACGCGACCGCGCGCTCGTACACCACGGCATGGATACACGAGCGCGGCGCGTGATTGTTCCCGCGTTCAGGCGCGCTCCATGAGCTGCGCGAGCGCGCGGCGGACGAGCCCGTCGAGCGTCGGCTTCTTCGCGCCCTCGCCCTCGGCCGCGAGCACCTTCTCGAGCGCGGTCTCGACCTGCTTCGCGCGCCAGCCGAGGTTGACGAGCACGAGCTGGGCCTCGTCGCGCAGCTCGCTCGCGCCCCCGCGCGCCCCCGCGCGCCCCCGCGCGCCCGCGTCGTCGCTGGTCGGCCGCGCCGACTCGTCGATCACCGTCAGCAATTCCTCGGCCTTGTCGCGCAGCGAGAGCAGGATCTGCTCGGCCGTCTTGCGCCCGATCCCGGGGATCTTCTGCAGCGCCCCCTGCTCGCCCCGGACGAGCACCCGCACGAGGTCCGGGAGCGGGAAGCCGCCGAGGACCGCGAGCGCGCTCTGCGGGCCGACCTTGGGGACGCGCAGCAGCAGCATGAACAGCTGCTTCTCGGCGGGCGTCGAGAACCCGAACAGCGTCAGCTGCTCGGCGCGCACGTGCGTGTGAACCCACAGCGCGCAGCTCGAGCCGGGCTCGCCGACGGCCGCGAGCGTCTGCAGCGACACCCGCACCTCGTAGCCGACCCCGCTCACGTCGAGGATGACGCTGCCCTGGCCCGCGTCCCGCTCAAATACCTGACCGTTTAGCCATCCAAACATGTTCGCCTCTACCCGCGCTTTCGTGTCCCGCGGCGCGCCGCGCCGGCGGCCGCGGCCGCCCGCAGCGGCGTGACCGCGTGTCCGTGACAGATCGCCAGCGCCAGCGCGTCCGCAGCGTCCGCGCTGGGCGGGCGCTGGAGGTGACACAGCAGGCGCACGCGCGCCTGGATCTCCGCCTTGGTCGCGCGCCCGTGGCCGACGACCGCCTTCTTGACGTGCGCCGGCGCGTACTCGTCGATCCGCAGGCCGTGCTGCGCCCCGACGACCATGATCGCGCCGCGCGCGAGCCCCAGCTTGAGCGCCGAGCTCGCGTTGACGCCGTGGAACGCGGCCTCGAGCGCCATCTCGCGCGGGCTGAATTCGCAGATGATCTCGGCGAGCCCGTCGGCGATCCGGTACAGCCGCGACGGCATGTCGAGCGCGCTGTCGACCCGCAGCGTGCCGCACTCGACGTAGTCGAAGCGCGTGCCGCCGGCGCGCGCGTCGATGAGGCCGTAGCCGACGACGCGCGTTCCGGGATCGACTCCGAGCACTCGAATCGCGTCGCGCCTGCTCAACCTTCGCCTTCGTGGCCTCTACGCCGGGTCCGCCGTGGAGCCCGCGCCGCGCCCCGCCTCAGGGCCCGTGCTCATCCATGATGTCGTCGGGGAGCTGCACGTTGCAGAACACGCTCTGCACGTCGTCGTGCTCGTCGACCTTCGCCCACAGCTTGGCGACCGAGATCGCGGCGTCGCCCTCGAGCTCGGGGGACGACTCGGGCTTGGGCAGGAACCGCCGCTCGCCGCTGACCTCCAGCTCCTCGAAGCCGTCGAGCACCGCCTGCAGCTCGCTCGGATCGGTCAGCACCGCCCAGCTCTCGCCCCAGTCCTGGATGTCCTCCGCGCCAGCCTCGAGCGCGCGCTCCATGAGCGCGTTCTCGTCGATCAGCTCTTTCTCGATCTCGATCACGCCCTTGTGGTCGAACTGCCAGGACACCGCGCCGTTGGCGACCAGCTCACCACCTGCCTTACTGAACAGGTGGCGGATCTCGGCGACCGTGCGGTTGCGGTTGTCCGTGAGCACCTCGAGGATGAACGAGGAATTCTGCGGCCCGCGCGCCTCGTAGATCACCTCCTCGAAGTTGACGCCCTCGAGCTCGCCGGTGCCCTTGCGGATCGCCCGCTCCTGGTTCTCCTTGGGCATGTTCGCCGCCTTGGCGGCGACCAGCGCGGCCCGCAGCCGCGGGTTGCCGTCGGGGTCGCCACCGCCCTCCTTGGCCGCGACCATGATCTCGCGGGCGATCTTGGTGAATATCTTCCCGCGCTTGGCGTCTAACGCACCTTTCTTGCGCTTGATCGTTGACCATTTGTTGTGGCCCGACATGGCTCGAGGGTGGTACCACACGGCGACGCGCGAGGGAACAGAACGCCACGTAACCCGCGTTTACGGCCTTCTGGAGCAAGCGCGCCCGTCACGCTGCTTGCGTGGTGGTGGCCCCATGTGCGAGGTCTTGTCGCGGTGATGGTGACCGCGAGACGCGTGCGCGCCCGCTGGCGCGCCCCTGTGTTCAACCCGCCGCGCGCCCGGCTGCTCGCGCGCGGCTCCGCAGCCGCGCTGGCGACGATCGCGATCGCGACCGGGCTGCTGCTCGCGCCGCAGCCGGCGGCGGCCGGCTACTGCGGCCCTGGACGCGAGCACCTGCGCCACGAGGTCAAGTCGGGCGAGACGGTCGGCGGCATCGCGGCCGAGTACGGCGTGACCGTCAAGTCGATGGTCTACAACAACCCCGGGCTCGACCCCGCGAAGATCAGCGTCGGGCAGTCGCTGCACGTCTGCGTGGACAAGACGTCCGACAAGGTTCCCGAGAAGACGTCTGACAAGACGTCCGACAAGAAGTCCGACAAGAAGTCCGACAAGGCCGACAAGGCCGACAAGGCCGACAAGAAGTCTGACTCGTCGAGCAGGCGCGCGTCCGAGGGGTGCGGCAAGGGCTTCAAGCGCGCCGTCCACGAGGTCCGCTCGGGCGAGAGCCTCGGCGCCATCGCGAGCGAGTACGGCACGACCGAGGAGGTCATCAAGCACGACAACCCGGCCGTGCGCAAGCACCCCAACATGCTGCGCGTCGGTCAGGAGCTGCAGGTCTGCGTCGAGTCGCGCCGGGCCGGCAAGTCCAAGCTCTGCGACTACCGCTCGCCGGTCTACACCCACGAGGTGATCCCGGGCGAGACCGCGAGCCTGATCGCGGCGCGCTACGGCGTGCGCCGCCAGGACCTCTACCGGCTCAACGCGAGCCTCAAGCGCGATCCCAACAACCTGCGCGTCGGCCAGACGATCCGCGTGTGCCCGGACATCGCGCCGCGCGAGCGCGTCAAGCTGCAGCACAGCGTCGCCAGCGGCGAGACCTTCAGCGACATCGCGGTCAGCTACGGCGTGACGCCGAGCGAGCTCGAGGGCTACCAGCGCGGGCACCTCAAGGATCGCAACAAGCTCCGCGTCGGTCAGGAGCTGACGGTCTACAAGGACGGCGGGATCGTCCCCGGTTTCGGCGCCTACGAGGACGACAAGGGCGTGCTCAAGTCCGGCGTCCAGCTCCCGCCCGGGCGCCACTACGTCGTCAAGCATCCAACCCTGTCCTACGGGACATCAAAGACGATCCGCGCGATCCAGTCCGCGATCTCCAGCTACGCCGGCCAGGCGAAGGGCGGGCCCAAGATCCACGTCGGCGACATCAGCAAGAAGGGCGGCGGGAGCTTCCCGCCCCACGTCTCGCACCAGCACGGGCGCGACGTCGACGTCGGCTACGTGCTCGAGGGCGAGCTCGCCGACGAGATCAAGTTCCGCAGCGCGAACAAGGACAACCTCGACGCGCGCCGCACGTGGCTGCTGCTCAAGGCGTTCATCGACACCGGCGAGGTCGGCCACATCTTCATGAGCTACAGCCTGCAGAAGCTCGTCTACGAGTACGCGCGCAAGCACGGCGTCTCCGAGAGCACGCTCGACGAGCTGTTCCAGTACCCGCGCGGGCGCGGGCGGACCGCGGGCATCATTCGCCACTGGCGCGGCCACTCGAACCACTTTCACGTCCGCTTCCGCAAGTAGCCGCGCGAGCCGACGCCGCGGTAGCGCGGGCTCGTGACCTCGGCGATCGTGAGCGAGATCGTCAGCGGCAGGATCACCGCGGTCATGCCGGGCCACGTGAGCAGCCCGCTGCCGACGAGCCACACGCTCAGCGCCGAGTAGCTCAGCGCCCACAGCAGCTCGAACAGCCCGCGCATGCGCGTGATGTTGCAGAACAGGAAGTAGTGCGCGACGACCGTGGCGATCGCGACGCCGGGGCGCAGCGGCGTGCTCCAGGTCGCGAGCGCGAGCGGGACCGTCAGCCCCAGGATGAACAGATCGCTCCACCACAGACGAAAGCCTCGATCGCCGCGGACGAACAGCGCGTTGTTGAATCGAATACCCCGGCGGTCACCCCGGGTCGCGCGGCGCGCCCCCTCCGCGCGCGCCGGCCCCGGTCGCGGGATGAGCAAGCCGCGTGCCGACGCCGCGACGAGCCCGCGGCGTGTGAGCGCGACGCCGTCGACCGCCGTTGCGGCCCGCGCTCCCGCGCCGCGCAGGCCTCCGCGTCGCCCCGCCGCGCCGAGGCGCGCCCGCGCCGGCGCGCGACAGCGTGTCGCCCCGCGCCGGCGCGCGCCTGTCATCCCGTCCCGGCGTCGAGTGTGGCAGGCTCGCGCCATGCCGACCGACGGACGAGTCGCGATCGTCACCGGGGCCACCGGGCTCGTGGGGCGCCACCTGATCGCCGCGCTGCTGCCGAGCGAGGCGCCGGCGAGCGGCGGGCTGCGCGTCGTGAGCTACGGGCGCCGACCGCTCGAGTCCCTCGGCGCGCGCGCCCCCGCCTTCGACCGCGCGCGGCTCGAGGAGCGCGTCGTCGAGCTCGAGACCCTCGACGCCGCGCAGCTGCCGGACCGCGTCGACGAGGCCTACTGCTGCCTCGGCACGACGATCGGGCGCGCCGGCTCGCAAGCCGCGTTCCGCACCGTCGACCACGAGATGCCGCTGCAATTCGCGCGCGCCGCCCTGGCCCGCGGCGCGCGACGCTTCGCGCTCGTCAGCTCCCTCGGCGCGGACCCGCGCTCGCGCATTTTCTACAGCCGCGTCAAGGGCGAGCTCGAGCGCGACCTCCGGTCCCTCGGCCTCGAGCGCCTCGTGATCCTGCGCCCCTCCCTGCTGCTCGGCGAGCGCGACGAGCTGCGCCGCGGCGAGCGCTTCGCCGAGCGCTTCGCCGGCGTGACGAGCTGGGCGCTCGTGGGCCCGCTGCGCCGCTATCGCCCGATCCACGCGCGCGTCGTCGCCCGGGCGATGATCGCCGCGCTGCGCGAGGCCACGCCCGGCGTGACGATCTTGCCCTCGGACGCGCTCGCCGAGCTCGGCGCGCGCTGACGTGAGCTCGCCGCGCGCGGGCCCGGCGGCCGCGCGCGCGCATGTCTCAACGTTCAGATTCCTGCACTTGTCCGTCCGCGTCGCGGCCGGCACTATCTCGCCACGGGAGACATGTACAATTGAACACATTCGACCCGTCCGCCGCGAGGCCTCCGCGGACGCGGACGCCCGCGCGCGAGTGGAGCCGGTGACGACGCGCCTGTCCCAGACGTCGCTGCTGCCGCTGAGCTTCGAGGCGAGCGCGAGCCCCAGCGAGCTCGACGAGCGCTGGTTCAACGCCCACTGCAACCGGCTGACCGCCGAGTTCGCGAAGCTGATGGGCTGGATCATCGCGATCGTCACGCTGCTGTTCTGGCCGACGGACGCGCTGATGTTCCCCGACGACGCGCGCATGCTCGACTTCTTCAACTTCTGGCGCGCGTGGATCCTCGGGCTCTCGGTCTTCACGGTGCTCGGGATGCACTTCCTGTCGCTGCTGACGCGCCACGCGACCGTCGCCATCTCGCTGATCATCGTCGCGGGCTCGGGGATCTGCGGCTTCGCGGTCGCGCGCCTCGGCGACTTCGGCGAGCCGTTCTACGCCTGCGGCTACCTGCTCTCCATGGCGACGATCCCGATCGTCTGCAGCATCGCGCCGCGCGTGCTGGTCAACGTCGCCATCACGCTCGCCTACGCGATCCCCTACGTCGTCGCGCACCCGTCCTTCCTCGGCACGCCCTACGCCGGCGCGACCTTCCTGTTTCACGCGTTCGCGGCGATCGCGAGCGCGGCCGTCGGGCACAGCCTGTACTTCTTGATCCGCAGCAACTTCCGCCAGCAGGAGAAGCTCGCGGACCAGGCCGAGGAGCTCGCGCGCGCGCGCGAGAAGTCCGAGCGCCTGCTGCTTAACATCCTGCCGCAGCCGGTCGCGCGCCAGCTCAAGGACGGCGCCGCGACCGTCGCCGACGCCTACGACGACATCACGGTCATGTTCATCGACATCTGCGGCTTCACGGCGCTGTCCGATCAGTCACGCCCCGTCGAGATCGTGCAGATGCTCAACAACGTCTTCAGCCGCTTCGACGGCCTCGTCGAGCACCGCGCGCTCGAGAAGATCAAGACCATCGGCGACGCCTACATGGTCGCCGGCGGGCTCCCCGAGACCTGCGAGGACCACCCCAACGCGATCGCGGCGCTCGCCCTCGACATCCTCGACGCCGCCCAGACGCTCCGCGACCCCAACGGCGCGCCGCTGCGCGTGCGCGTCGGCGCCCACGTCGGGCCCGTCGTCGCCGGCGTGATCGGGCGCAAGAAGTTCATCTACGACCTCTGGGGCGACACGGTGAACACCGCGTCGCGCATGGAGTCGACCGGGCAGCCCGGCGCGGCGCAGATCAGCGAGGCGCTCTACCGCCGGCTCGCGCCGGACTTCCTCTGCGAGCGGCGCGGCGCGATCACGATCAAGGGCAAGGGCGAGATGACGACCTACTTCCTGCGCGGCCGGAAGAGCGCCGGTCACGTCTCGCGCGCGACGCCGGTGGCGCCGCCGCCGGAGCTCGCGGCGCTGCCGGCGGAGACGGGGACGTGAGCTCGGCGCGCTTGCCATAGCGGGGCGCGTCCCGCATCGTCGAGTCATGGTAGGTCGCGCGCCCGCGCTCCTCGTCTGCGCTCCGCTCATCGGGGCCCTCCTCGCCTGCGGGCCGCAGGCGCCGGGGAGCGACGACGACAGCAGCGAGAGCTCCTCGAGCGAGGCGACCGCGTCGACCGTCGCGTCCACCACGCTCGCCTCCACCACCGTCGCGTCGAGCGAGACCGCCGGCGAGCTGACGACAGGCGCGACGACGTCCGCGGGCGCGACGGAGGAAGCGACGGGCGAGACGAGCGACAGCGGCGCGCCGCCGTGGCCCGGGCTCCCCGAACCGTGCGCGCTCGCGCCGTCCGCCATCCTCGACACGCCGCTCAACACCGACAGCGTGCTCGGGACCCGCCTGTACACCCTCGACCCCGGCGGCCCGGGCGCCCCGGCGCGCGTGATGACGGTGCAGCGCGAGACCGTCGGTGACGGCCACGGCAACTACAAGGCGCGCGCGTTCGAGCTCGCGGCGACATGGGAGCCGGGCGCCGTCGTCTCGGTCGCGCCGGTGCTCCCGTTGACGCACAGCGGACACTACATCTCGCGCCTGGCGCCGCGCCTCGACGACCCCGCGCGCCTCGCCTACGTCTGGACCGGCGACCCCGACGGGACCAACGACTACGACACCTTCGTCACCTTCCTCGACCTCGACGCGTGGGCGATCGACGGCGAGCTCGAGCTGGTCCCGTCGAGCAACCCGAGCTTCGTCGACATCCTGCGCACGCCCGCGCACCCGCGCTTCGTGACGGCCTACACGACCGACTCCTACGGCGCCACGCCCGTCGACCGCGCGAGCGGGTTCTCGCTCGGCGTGCTCGACGGCGACGGCGCGCCGCTCGTCGAGCCTGCGGTCCTGACGGAGCAGACCGCAGCGCCTGGGTCCGGCGTGCGCCTGCTGTGGTCGGGCGATCGGATCGCCGCCGCCATCGGTCACAACGCCTGCGACGCGGGCCCGCTGTGCGCCCCGCACAGCGTCGTCGTCGCGCGCCCGAGCGCGCCCGACGAGACCGGCGCGGCGGCCGACGGCTTCGAAAGCGCCCACGTGTTCGCCGGGCTCGAGGGGAGCGGCCACGTCTCTCGACCGGCCGCGTTCGCGGAGTTCGGCCTCACGTGGCTGGCCTGGTACGAGAGCGACGATCACGTGGCGAGCGACGAGCACCGGACCATGCGCGCGGTGGTGCTCGACGACGACGGCGCGCCGCTGCCCTGGCCGCCGGGCGCTGACGCGGCGGCGCCCGTCGACTTCGTCGTCGACGTCGCCATGTCCTCCTGGCCGACGATGCTCGTGTCGGAGCTCGGGATCACGGTCGTGTACCGCGTCGTCGAGAGCGACGGCGACCGCGCGCAGCGGACCTTCGTGGTCCGCCATCACGACTTCACGATGCAGCCCCTCGGCGAGCCCATCATCCTCGAGCTCAAGCCCGAGAGCGCCAGCTACCCCGGCCTCGCCGCGCTCGCGGAGCCGCGCGCGCTGCTGCTCGCGTGGGACGGCGTGTCCGACACCGACGACATCGTGCTGCGGATGGCGCGGCTCGAGTGCGCCTGAGCGCCCCCGTCACGCGTACGCGTAGGGCACCCCGGCGCGCTTCAGGCTCGCCTGGTAGGCCGGGCGCGCGTGCACGCCCCGCACGTAGCGCTCGATGTTCGACGCGCCCCCCGAGTGTCGGCTCGCGCTCGCCTCGAGCGGGAAGATCATCATGACGTCGGCGCAGCTGAGCGCGTCGCCGACGAAGAACTCGCGCCCGTCGAGGTGATCGTCGACGAAGCGGATCAGGCCGTCGAGCGTCGCGTCGAGGTACGCGCGCTCGATCATCCTCGGCACGAGCGTGAGCACCGGGCGCAGCAGCCTCGGGACGCGCGCGCGCGCGAGGTTGAACACGTGCTTCATGACCAGCGCCGGCTGCAGGCTGCCCTCCGCGAAGTGCAGCCAGTAGCGATGCTCCCGCGCCGCCTCGCCCTCCGTCGGGCGCATCGCCGGCGCGTAGGTCTCGGCGAGGTGCTCCACGATCGCGCCCGACTCGGCGAGCGTCACGCCGTCGTCGACCAGCACCGGCGACTTGCCGAGCGGATGCACCGCGCGCAGCGAGTCGGGCGCGAGGTTCTGCGCGTTGCGCCGGTGCACCTCGATCTCGTACTCGAGGCCGAGCTCCTCGAGCATCCAGAGGATGCGGTGCGCGCGGGAGTCGGTGAGGTAGTGGAGCGTGATCATGCCGGGCGTTGTAGCACCGGACGCCCACGCCGGACGCGCCCGCGATACGACGCGCCCGCGATACGATGATGCGCCGTGCGGAGGCGCTGCGTTCAGCTGTAGCGCGATCGCGGTCGCGACCGCCCGGCCGCGGACGTGATCGCGGCCCTCGAGCGCGTCGCCAGCGGCTCGAGCGTCGCGGACGAGCGGTCGAGCTCGCGGGGTGAACACGCCGGGCGGCCGTACCTCAACCTCATGATCGCGACGCGCGACGTCTGTGCGCTCTGGCGCGCGCTCCGGCGCGCGCTGCTCGCCGACCCCGCGCTGCGCGACGCCTGCATCGTCGTGCGCGAGGGCGACGACGAGTGGCGCGACGCGGCGCGGCTGCACCACTTCGACGCGCGCGAGCCGATCGATCCGCGGTTTCACGCGTGAGCGCGGCCCAGCGCGCTTCGAAATCGCGGCGAGATGTGTCAGTTGTGCAGGTATGAGCGCGACGATCGAGCCCCGGGCCTCGCTGCTGACCCGAATCCGCGAGCACCGGGTCGCGCGCGCGTTGACGCGCTTCGGCGAGCACGGCGGACCCGACATGGCCGCGAGCGTGACCTTCTACGCGATCTTCTCGCTGTTCCCGCTGCTGCTCGGGCTGATCGCGGTGCTCGGGCTGTTCGTCGACTCCGACGAGGTCCAGCGCGAGCTGCTCGAGCGCGTGAGCGAGGCGCTGCCCTCGGCGAAGGAGCTGGTCCGCAGCAACATCGAGCTCATCGTCAGCAGCCGCGGCACCGTGGGCGCGCTCGGCCTCATCGGCGTGTTCTGGTCGGCGAGCGGCCTGTTCGGCGCGCTCATCCGCGGGCTCGACCGCGCGCACGCGCCCGAGCGGCCGCGGCCGGCCTGGCGCGAGAAGCTGCTCTCGATCGCGATGGCGCTCTCGGTCGGGCTGCTGTTCGTGCTCTCGGCCGTCAGCACCGCGACGCTGCAGTTCATGGCGAGCCTGCCCGCGAAGGTCGCCGGCGAGCTCGTCGGCAGCGTCGTCGCCGAGCTCAGCTGGCTGCTCGACCTCGTCGGGCGCTTCGTCGGCCTCGGGATCGAGACGCTCGCGCTCACGATGCTCTACACCGTCGCCCCCTCGCGGCGCGTGCGAGCCCGCGACGTGTGGCCGGCGGCGCTGCTCGCCGCGATCCTGTTCAACGTGCTCAAGGCGGCCTTCGTCTTCTACCTGGCGAGCTTCGCCAACTACCAGGCCGTCTACGGCCCGCTCGGCTCGATCATCGCGCTGCTGTTCTGGGTGCTGCTCTCGGCCCAGGTCGTGCTGCTCGGCGGCGAGGTGGCGGCGCTGCGGCACGCCGAGCTGACGTCTGCAGGGGGCGCCGAGGCCCCCGCGTAGGCGCACGCGCGGCGCACCGCCGCGAGACCCTCGCGCGCGCGAAAATGCGCTAGCGTGCGCGCCATGCAGCGCCTCGCCCCCATCCCCGCCTCCGCGCTCCTCGTCGCGCTCGTCTGCTCGCTGACCGCGTGCGGCGACGCCGGGGGCACCACCGCCGCGAGCGAGACCGACGGCGCCGGCGAGACCGACGACGCGTCGACCGGCGCGCCCGCGACCACGAGCGGCCCGACCAGCGACGGGGCGACGGGCGCGACCACGGGCTCGAGCGACGCGACGACCACGTCGGGCGCGGCGACCGACAGCGACGCGACGACCGCGACGACCGAAGGACCTGCGCTCGCAGACAGGCTGCTGATGATCGACAACGGCCTCAACCGCCTCATCCTGCTCGATCCCGGGGGCGGGCCCGTGTGGATCACCGACATCCCGTCGGGCGCGCGCGACCTCCAGCTGCTGCCCGACGACCGCGCGCTCGTCAGCCACGGCGGCGGCGCGCTCGAGGTCTCGCTGAGCGACGGCGCGATCGGCTGGATGATCGACGACCACCAGGACATCCAGACCGCGCGGCGCCTCGACGACGGCGTAACGACGCTGCTCGGCGCCAACGCGGGGCCCGGCGTCGTGTTCTCCTACGTCGACGGCGACGGCGCGGTGCAGGACACGCTCGAGATCTCGGGCGTCACCGAGCTCCGGCTGGCGCGCGTGCTCGAGGGCGGCAACATCCTGTTCACGGCCGGGCTCCCGTGGATGGCGATGGAGGTCAACCCCGCAGGCGAGACCGTGTGGAAGGCGATCCTCCCGGGCAAGGGCTACCTCGCCGAGCGGCTGCCCAACGGCAACACGCTCGCGACCACCGGCGACGCCGTGACCGTGCTCGAGCTCGACGAGGGCGGCGAGGTCGTGAACACGCTCGGCGGCAAGCAGAGCTTCCCCGACATCGGCCTCGACTGGTTCTCCGGCTTCACGACGCTCTCGAGCGGCGACGTGGTCGCGGCCAACTGGCTCGGTCACGACAAGTGGGGCACCGGCCCCCACCTCGTGCAGTTCACCCCGGACAACGCGCTCGCGTGGTCCTGGGAGGACCACGAGCTCGCCATGCAGGTCACCAACGTGCTCGCGGTCCCGGCCGACTGACGCGCGTCTGCTACCCTCACGGGGTGGCGCGCGTGATCAACCTGGGGAAGCACCGCAAGAATAAAGCGCGCGAGGAGCGGTCGCGCCAGGCCGAGCGAAACCGACAGACGCACGGGCGCGACAAGGCCGAGAAGCGCGCGGCCCGGGAGGCGCGAGCCCGGCTCGAGCAGCTCGTCGACGGCCACCGCCTCGACAACGACGCACCGGCAACCCCGGACCTGGACCTGCCGGACGCGCGCGCCCCCGAGGACGCGCCAGAAGTCGCGCCCGAGGCTGAGCCCGCCGATCAATAGGCGTCGTGGAGCTTCAGCCAGGCCATCGAGTAGCCGAGCCCGTCCTCGTCGCGACCCCGCGGCACCACGTCGAGCAGGTGGTACGCGGTGATGAAGCGATCGAGCCCGCGCGCGTACGTCGAGTAGGTGTGGAACACCCCGCGCTCGTCACGGGCGAACACGCTCAGGCCCGGCGCCTCCGGCGAGAAGAAGCGCGCCTTGCCGTAGTTGTAGTCGATCTCGCCGCGGGCGCGGTCGTCGTCGGTGAACGTGACCTGAAAGTCATGATTGAAGCGCGTGCCGAAGGACGACACCCACTTGAAGCGCCAGCCCATCCGCGCCCGGAAGGCCCGCAGCTTCTCCAGCGGCGCGCGCGAGACCGCGACCATCGTCACATCCCGCTGGGCCAGGTGGACCACCGCGCCGTCGTAGTGATCGCTGAGGAACGAGCAGCTGCGGCAGCCCTCGTCCCAGCTCGGGTCAAACATGAAGTGGTAGACGATCAGCTGGCTGCGCCCGGCGAACAGCTGCTCGAGGGTCTCCTCGCCGTCGGGCCCCTGGAAGGTGTAGGGCGCCTCCACCCGCACCCACGGGAGCGCGCGACGGGCCCGCGTCACCTCGTCGCGCATCCGCGTGAGCAGCTTCTCCTGCGCGAGCACGGCCTTGCGGGCCTCGAGCCACTCCGCGCGGGTCACCGCCCGCCCCTGCGCCCGGCCCCCCGACTCACCGCTGCCTTGACCTTGCTCTGCCATCGTGCACCGCCTTGGCGCCGCCGACGCGGCGCCGCTCCATAATTCGCCAGCGCGCGCGCGAAAGCAAGCGCATCCGCGTTCGCGGGCGTCAACACGCGCGCACGGCTCTCGTTTTCATGTGACCATATGGACACATTATGTCCAAACAACCACGTATATCGTTCACCGCGCTGACGCTGTCGATCCCGCTCGCGCTCACGCCCGCCTGCGGCGACTCAGGCCCCGGCGACTCCACCACGGGCGACGACAGCGGCGCCGCGCAGACCGAGCCGTCGAGCACGTCCGGCGCCTCCGCGACCGACGGGACCGCGGGTCCCGGCACGAGCCCCGGCACGGACACGACCGCGGGCACAGGCGGGATGACCAGCTCGACCGGCTCCACGAGCACGGACGCGACGAGCGCGGGCACCGACGAGTCCGACACCGAGACGACGAACGAGACCACGGGGGGGCCGATCGAGCCGGACCCGCGCCAAGACCTCCTCGAGCTGTACGCGCCTCGCGTCTGGTTCACGGCCAACGAGGAGTACTGGCCCTCGACGGTGGACTGGGCGTTCCCGAACGAGACGCGCTTCGTCGGCCCCGACAATAACTACTGGCTGCGCTCCACCGACTCCCTCGACGCGCCGTCCGACACCCTCCCGTGGTTCTCCGGCGATCTGGCGAGCGCGAAGGTGTACGGCTTCTACGCGGAGAAGGCCGACGGCGTGCTCGACCTCGTGTACTACGTGTACTCGTCAGCAGGGTCGCAACCAGTTGAAGTTACTCAGGTTTCGAAGTGCCAGACGGGGCGTGCCACGATAGTGCCAACAAACAGTCCTGATGTACGCCGTCCTCGTCACCGCGGAGCCGCCTACCCGTCCGGGCGCGACGGCGAGCTCGGCTCGAATCGAAACACGCGCTCCGACTTGCCGTTGCGCGTGTTGACGGCGAGCGTGGGCGCGACGGCGCGACCCGCCGCGTCCGCGACCGCGCGCCGCCAGAAGCCGAGCGCCGCGACGTTCGGCTCGATGACCCGCACGTCCCAGACGCCCGGCAGCTGCTCCCAGACCGCGCGCGCCAGGTGCAGGCCGGCGCCGGCTCGACGGTGTCGTCGCAGGATGAAGAACTCGCGCATGTCCCATACGTCAGGTCTACCGTCGATGAGCGAGCCGCGCGTCGCGACGGCGAAGCCGGCGGGGCGGTCGTCGACGTACAGGAGCCAGACGTGGTCCTCCGCGCTCCACGACCAACCATCGGGGACGTAGCTGCCGTCCGCGCTGATCTCGAGCGCCAGCATCTCGGAGAAGTCGTAGGCGTAGAGCGCGAGCAGGTTCTCGAGCAGGGGCGCGTCGTCTCGGCTCGCCTTGACCACCCGCAGTCGCAATTCGCGCACGTTGTTCCTTCGTTCGGGCCGCGCCCGCGCTCCGCTTGTGGCACGTCGCGCCTGCGGTTTCCAGCGGGGCTCAACGATCATCGAGCAAGGCGGCGAGCTCGATCATCGCGCACCGCTCGAGCGTGTCGCCCTCGCAGCGCTAGGGCGCGGCATGCGAGTCAATCCATCGCTGGCAGGCCCGCATTCGCTCGGCGCTCGTGGGCCCATCGTCGCGGAACAACTCCAGCGCCTCGCCCGCCAGCGCGAGCGCCCGGTCGCGCGCGCCCGGTCGCGCGCCGGCGACGAGCGCCTTGGCGAGGAGGTACCGGGCGTCCCCGCGCTCGGGCGGCGTGAGCCGGGCGTACGAGCCCATCGCCAGCAGCCGCTCGAGCAGCTGCTCGGCGCGCGCCGGCTCCCCGCGCTCGAGCTCGGCGAAGGCGAGCTGATCGAGCACGCGGGCGAGCTCCAGGCTGTCATCGCCGAGGCCGCGCTCATAGATCCCGATCGCCGCGTTGTACTCCGCGATCGCCTCCTCGACGCGGTCCTCGGACAGCAGGATCTCGCCCAGCAGCGCGCGCATGTAGCCGACGCGGGGGTGGTCCGCGCCGCGAGCACGCTCCTGAATCCGGAGCGCTCGCGTCGCCTCGCGACGCGCCTCGGCGGCTCGGTTCCCGTGGTGCAGCACGACCGCGAGGTTCCCGAGGCTCTCGCCGAGGCGCGGGTGCTCGTGCCCGTAGGCGCGCTCGATCGCCGCGACGGTCTGCCGCATCGAGCGCGCCGCCTCGTCGAGCCGCCCGAGCGTCATGTACACGCCCGAGAGGTTCTCGTTGGCCGTGATGGTCTTGGGGTGATCGTCGCCGAAGACCTCACCGAAGCGCGCGCTGGCCTGCTCGAAGTACGGCAGCGCGACCTCGAACATGCCCTGCGAGGCGTAGAGGACGCCCAGGTGATCCCGGCTCAGGACGACGCGCGGGTGATCCTCGCCGAGCTCGCGCAGCTCGATCTCGGCGCCGCGCTCGAGCTGCGCGCGCGCGCTCTCAAAGTCACCTGTCACGCGGTACAGGTTGCTCATGACGCTCAGCCGCGTGGCCTCGCGCAGGCCGTCCGCCTCGCCGAGGCGACGGACCTGCCCGCGCGCGATCTCACCCCACCAGCGGCCCTCCTCGCGGCGCGCGAGCTGAACGCCGACGACCTCGACGAGCGTGATCGCGGCGTCCGCCGCTGGCGCGTCGAGCCCGAGCGCTACGCAGTCTTCGAACGCGCGCTTGAGCTCGCGCGCCGCCGACTCGGCGTCGCCGCTCGCGTTGATGAACTGCCCGAGCAGGAGCCGGGCCTCCGCGCCGAGCGACGAGCTCGCGAGCCGCTCGGCGGTCGCGAGCGCCTCGCGGGCGAGCTCCCGCGCCTGCACGAAGCGCGCCGCGTCGCCCAGCGCCCGCGCGCGCTCGAGGGATCGATAGACCTCCAGCACCTCGGCGTCGCGCGACCGCCCGGCGGTCGCGTCACGGCGTCGCGTCACGTCACGGAGGCAGCTCTCCGGGTCTTGCGTGCCCGCGAGCGCCGGGAGCACGTCGCCGAGCGAGCGCGCGTCGGGCTCGCTCACGGCCCCGAGCAGCGCGGCGAAGCGTACACGGCGATCCTCGAGACACCCCGCGATGAGCTCGTGCGCGCGCTCCGGCTGCGAGCGCTCGACTCGCGCGGCCACGCACTGCTGTGTCCGCACGCGCGACCATGACTCCGTCCACGTCTCGATCATCGGGAGCGCCCGCCGGTAGGTGGACTCGGCGAAGCCGACCCCCGTGGCGAGCGTCCCTCGCCGCAGTCGGTCACGGGCCGCCTCGTTCCACTGCGCCTCGATCGCGCGGCCGAGGGTCTCGCACTCGACGCGCGCGCGCTCGCGGTCGACCCTCGCGCGCGCGGCGAGGGCGAGCGGCACCGCGGCCGCGAGCCCGACGAGCGCGAGCCCGCGACGTCGGCGTCGGCGGGCAGACGCGGTCGCCAGCGACTCGAGCAGCGCCCGCATCGACGGCCAGCGCGCCTCGGGCTCGAACGCCAAGCCGCGCACGAGCGCCGCCCGCAGCCACGACGGCGCCGCGCGACCGCGCAGCGGCGCGCGCGGGACCCCGCGCTCGATGCTCCGCGCGAGCGCTCGCAGCGTCTCCCCCTCGAACGGGCGCGCGCCATGGAGCGCCTCCCACAGCACCACGCAGTACGAGAACAGATCCGCGCGCTCGTCCGCGGGGCGCCCGAGCAGCTGCTCCGGGGCCATGTACGCCGGCGTCCCGATCACCGCGCCCTCGCGCGTGAGCTCGAGCGAGAACGTCGGCGTCGACGCCGTCACCGCGATCGACGCTGACGCGCCGTCGTCCCGCATCTCCGCGTCGCTCCCCGTCGAGCCCGCGCGCGCGAGCCCAAAGTCCATCACGACGACGCGGCCGTCGTTCGCCACCATCATGTTCTCAGGCTTGAGGTCGCGGTGCACGAGCCCGGCCTCGTGGGCCGCGAGGACGCCTCGCCCCGCGTCGAGCGTGACCTCGAGGATCTCTCGCCAGCTCCGCGAGCGCTCGGACGACCACGCGCCCAGCGTCCGCCCGACGATCAGCTCCATCGCGATCCACACGCGGCCGTCCTGGAGCCCGACGTCGTAGACCCGCACCACGTGCGGGTGGGTCACGCGCGCCAGCGCCTGCGCCTCACGCAGCTGCCTCGCGCGATCGCTGTCGCCGCGGAGCAGCTTGAGCGCGATCCGACGGTCCAGCTCCGGATCGAACGCGAGGTACACCCGGCCCATCGAGCCCTCGCCTAGCGCCGAGAGGATCACGAAGCGACCGACCGTCGCGCCGGGCCTGAGCGCCGCTGGCGCTCTCCCCGACTCGACGAGCGCCGCGAGCTCGTCAGGGCGCGCCGCGATCGTCGCGCTCACCGCCAGGAGCGTCCCGGCCTCGGCTCCGCTGACCGTCGCGTCGAAGGCGATCGCCGGCGCCGGCGTCTCGCGCTCGGTCGACATGTCCAAATAGACATATAACAATTGTCGGCCGCGAGGCGCTGTCAGATCCGCGCGCCGGGCCGCGACCCCCCGACCCCGCGAACGGCCTCGACGAGCCGTCCGTCGCGCCGCGGCGCGAACGCGCCGGGACGTCCGCGCGCGGAGCAATCACCGGGTCCGGGAAATTTCTCGGGTGCGCTCGCCCGCGCCGTGTCAGCGTTCGCCTACAGCGGGACGCGAGCGCCTGGAGTCGAACTTGCATCAGCGTGGGGACGCGCGCGCGGTCGCGCTTGGAGTACAGCCATGCTCGAGACAATCGACAACCTCCCCGAAGGCATCATCGGCGTCAAGGCCGAGCACGTCGTGACCCGTAAGGACTACGAGCGCGTGCTCGAGCCGCTGCTCGAGCGCGCGCGCGCCGACGGGCAGCGAGTCCGCTTCCTCTACCAGTTCGGCCCCGAGTTCGAGCGCTTCTCGGGCTCGGGCGCGTGGGAGGACTTCAGGTTCGGGATCCACTCGCTGCGTCAGCTGGAGGGCTGCGCGATCGTCAGCGACCTGGGCTGGATTCGCGAGTCGACGCGCTTCATCCGGTTCTTCATGCCGTGCGCGGTGCAGGTGTACCGCAACGAGGAGCTCGAGCACGCGGTCGAGTGGCTGCGCTCGCTCCCGGCGGGCGGCTCGACCTCCCACCGGCTGCTCGAGGACGTCGGCGTGCTCGTGGTCGAGCCGGGCGGGCCCCTCCGGGCGCAGGACTTCGACGCGCTGTCGGCGAGCGCCGATCGCTGGATCGAGGCCCACGGCGAGCTCGCCGGCCTGGTGATCCACACGCGCGCGTTCCCGGGGTGGGAGTCGCTGGGCAGCTTCTTCCGCCACATCCGGTTCGTGCGGGACCACCACCAGCACCTGCGCCGGATCGCGCTCGCGGCCGACACGAAGCTCGCCAGCGTGGCCCCGAAGATCGCCGAGCACTTCGTCAAGGCGGAGGTGCGGACCTTCGCCTTCGACGAGCTCGACGGGGCGATCGCGTGGGCGGGCGGGCGCCCGGCGAGCTGATCTGCTGGCCTTGGGAGCACCTGACTCGTTGGCCACGATCGGAGGTCGCGCCCTCCGCGAGCGACGGGCGTGAACAGTCGTGAGCGCCCGCGCGACTCAGTCTTCGGCGGGCGACAGCTCGGCGGGCGCCGCCAGCTCGGCCCAGGTCAGCGCGCGCCGGAGCTCGCGATCGAACTCGGCGAACAGCGCCGAGAGCTCGCGCCCGCCGAGCTTCGCCGCGACCTCGGTGGCGACCTCGCCGGCGTCGGCCCCCGCCCCCGTCGACGGCCGCGAGCGCCCGAGCAGCGCGAGCGTCCGCTCGTGCACCGCGACGCGCAGCCTCGGGATGTTCGCCATCATGTCCGCGAGCGCGGCCCGCAGGACGAGAAAGTCCATCTCGCGGTAGACGTGGTCAAAGGCGACGCGCAGCGCCCGAGCTCGCGCCCTGCGCTGCGCTCGCGGCTGCCCCCACGCGAGGTGCCCGTCGTCGATCGCGACCACCACCGCGCGGCCGAGCAGGATCGGCCGGACCGCGTCGCGCGGGACGCCGTAGGCCGAGCTCAGGATCACGGCGACGCGACGGATCGGGAACAGCAGGAGGCGCAGCGGGAGCTGCAGCAGCGCGCGCGTGAGCTCGGTGCTGAGGTCGCCGCCCCAGAGCGGGTTGAGGTCGTGGCGATCGAGCCCGCGCGCGCGCGCGGTGCGACGCACGGCCCAGCGCTCGGCGCGTCTGCGGAGGACGCCGTGGGCGAAGGGGAGCGGCACGAAGCGCCCCGCCGCGGCGACGAGGCCGGCGAGGACCCACTCGTAGCGGAGACCGTCGTGCTCGCTGGGCATTCGGATTCGTGACGCGACCGCGTCGCCGCGATCACCTGTCTACTCGAGCAGATTGTAGGGTCCGCGCGCGCGCGCGTCGACGAACGCGCGCCACGACACCGTCACGCCGCGCTCACCTGTCCGCGCCGCCGACGCGACGGGGCACGGCGCCCAGCCGCGCCGGCGCGCGAACGCGACCCGCCACCGCGGCCGACGGTCCATACTCGGAGCATGCTCATCGCGCTCTACGCGCTCGTGGCGCTCGTCTCGACCGCGATCATCTGGAAGGGGAGCGCGCTGCTCGAGTCGTCGGCCGAGCAGCTCTCGCGCTACTACGAGCTGCCCGAGGTCGTGCAGGGCGCGGTGATCGTCGCGATCGGCTCGAGCTTCCCGGAGCTGTCGACCACCGTGCTCTCGACGCTGGTCCACGGCGAGTTCGAGCTCGGCGTCTCCGCGATCGTCGGCTCGGCGATCTTCAACATCCTCGTGATCCCCGGGGTCGCGGGGCTCGTCGTCGACAAGCAGCTCGACGCGAATCGCGACCTCGTCTACAAGGAGGCGCAGTTCTACATGATCGCGGTCGCGGTGCTGCTGCTGACCTTCTCGTTCGCGGCGATCTACAACCCCGTCGACCGCGTCGCGGACGGGCCGATCCTGGGGGAGCTGGACCGCGGGCTCGCGCTGATCCCCATCGGCGGCTACCTGCTCTACCTGTTCCTGCAGTACCAGGACACCAAGGACTACACGCCGCCGCCGCGCGACGAGGAGATTCGCCCGGGCGCGCAGTGGCTCACGCTGCTCGCCAGCCTCGTGATCATCTTGGCCGGCGTCGAGGGCCTGGTCCGCGCCGCCATCGCGCTCGGCGAGGCCTTCGGCACGCCGAGCTTTCTGTGGGGGCTGACGGTCGTCGCGGCGGGGACGTCGGTGCCCGACGCCTTCGTCAGCGTCCGCGCGGCGCGGGCCGGGAACGCGACGACGTGCATCGCCAACGTGCTCGGGAGCAACGTGTTCGACCTCCTCGTCGCGATCCCTGCCGGGGTGCTCATCGCCGGCGCCGCGGTCGTCAACTACTCGATCGCCGGACCGCTGATGGGCGTGCTGACGCTCGCGACCGTCGTCCTGTTCGTCACGATGCGCACCGGGATGGCGCTCTCGCGACGGGAGTCCGCGCTGCTGCTGCTGCTCTACGTCGCGTTCGTCGTCTGGATCACGCTCGAGAGCTTCGCGGTCGTCGATCTGATCCCGAGCCTGCCGCCAGCGCCCGGACAGGCGAGCTGAGGCGGAGGTCTGCCGCCTCGCCGTGTACTCGGCCATACAACAAATTCTCTCGAAGAAGCCCGCGACACGACGCGCGAGTGACTCGCGTGGAGGTCTCCGGCCGCTGCTACCCTGCGCGCGTGCGCGGCTCCACGATCACGCTCCTTCCTTCAGCGATCCTCCTCGTCACGCTCTCGCTCGCGTCGCTCGTGTCCTGTGGCGACGACGCGGGCTCCACCCGCGGCGAGTCCGACGGCGCGAGCTCGCTGACGCAGTCGACCGCCGTGACCACGGCGTCCTCGAGCGACGCCGCGAGCGCGAGCGAGACGCTCACCGGGGGGGACTCCGAGTCCATGACGGGCGACTCGACCGCGTCCTCGTCGTCGTCGTCAGGCGCCTCGGGCTCGACGGTCGGCGTCAGCGACAGCGACGCGAGCGCGTGCGGGGATGGGGTCGTCTCGGGTGACGAGGCCTGTGACGACGGCGACGCCAACGGGAGCTACGGCGCGTGCGCCGACGACTGCGGCGGCCCCGGTCCACGCTGCGGCGACGGGGTGCTGCAGGCCGACGAGGGTGAGGCCTGCGACGACGGCGACGCGATCGACAACAACGCGTGCTCCAACGCGTGCCAGGACGTCCCCTGCGAGGAGCAGGACGGCGCGCCGGGCCTGGTGCTGAGCTACATCTGGATCGCCAACGACGGCGAGGCGACCGTGTCGAAGATCAACACGATGTCGGTGGTCGAGGAGGGCCGCTACCGGGTGATCGGCGCCCGCCCGTCGCGCACGTCGGTGAACCTCAACGGCGACGTCGCGGTGTCGAGCCGCGACCCCGGCGGCGTGACCAAGGTCGCCGCGAGCGTCGAGCGCTGCGTCGACAAGAACAACAACGGCGAGATCGAGACGTCGAGCGGCCCCGGCGACGTGCTCCCGCTCGAGGCCGACGAGTGCGTGCTGTGGACGCGCTCGATCCCCTCCCCCAACTACAACAACGGCCCGCGCGCGACGGCGTGGGTGGCCGAGAAGCCAGATCCGGAGAGCTGCGAGTACCCCGAGCCGCGGCTGTGGATCGCGTGGCGCGACAGCGACAAGAACGCGCACTTCGAGCTGCTCGACGGCGAGGACGGCGGCCTGCTCGAGGAGGTGCTGTACCCGTTCCCGGACACGGGCGGCGGCGCGAAGAACCCCTACGGCGGCGCGGTCGACCAGGACGGCAACTTCTACGTCGCCGGGATCCACAACCAGGACGTGCTCAAGGTCGACATCGAGACGCTCGAGGTCACGGACCTCGGCGACGCGAACGGCGACGACGATCGCTACGGCATGACGCTCGACGGCGACGGCGACCTGTGGGCCGCGGGCTACGGCGGCGAGCTGTATCGCTGGCGCAGCGCGGACGCGACGTGGATCACGTACCCGGGCGCCCACGTGAACCTGCGCGGGATCGCGGTCGACGCGAGCGGCAGCGTGTGGGCGGCCAGCGAGGATCCGTGCGGGCTCGTGCACTTCGACAAGAACAGCGAGAGCTGGGTGAACCAGGACATCCCGCTCGCCGACTGCGTCGACCCGTGGGGGGTGGCGGTCGATCACGAGGGCTTCGTCTGGGTCGTCGACAAGGGCGACAAGGCCTACAAGCTCAACCCGCAGACCTACGCGATCGTCGGGCTCGCGACCGGGCTGGTCGACCCCTACACGTACTCGGACATGACGGGCGCCGTGCTCAAGCTGCAGATCCCGGGGTGAGCGCGGGGGCGAGCTGCCCTCGTCGCGCCCGCCCGGCCGACGCGCTCGCGCG
Source organism: Myxococcales bacterium (assembly GCA_020633295.1). GTDB lineage: Bacteria > Myxococcota_A > Polyangia > Nannocystales > Nannocystaceae > JACKDW01. The sequence goes on from JACKDW010000006.1 coordinate 98,427, forward strand.
CGTCACGTCATTCATGTCTGTTACGACATATCACTAGAGGCCGCCGCCCATCGACGCCGAGGTCTTGGTCCAGAACATCGCCTCCGGGTAGTCGCTCCAGTTCGTCCCCGGCGCGCACGTCGGGATCGTGCAGTCGACCGCGCTGTCGCCGATGCGCGGCGCGCCCAGGCACAGCGCGCCGTCGTCGGTCCACAGCGCCTCCGTGGCCGCCGTGGCCCACGTCCCGATCGAGCCGACGGCGCCGGGCGTCGAGAGCGGATCGAGCGAGTCCCAGTACAGCAGCGGCGTGCCCGGCAGCGTGTACGACCGGCCGTCGCCGCAGTAGTCCGCGCGGAGCATCCGCACCGACGCCTCGTACTCGTCGGTGGTCACGGTCTCGCCCGGGACGTAGCCGAGCGACGCGGCCTTGCCCATCGCGCCCGAGAGGCAGGCGATGAACATGGTGTTCGGGCGCGAGGTGATGTCGCCGGTCGCGGCGTCCACGGTGAGGTCGCCGAGCAGCACGGCCTCGTAGAAGCCCGAGTCGTCCATGGCGCACGAGGGCTCGCCCTCCTCGAGCGGCGCCTCCGGGTCATCGACGAGCGTGAACTCGTAGCGGTAGCGGCCCTCGACGAGGCGGACGCTGTTGATCTGCGTGAAGACGGAGACGAAGGTGTCCCCCTCGGCGAAGTCGACGGTCCAGATGGAGTCGAGGAAGTCGTCGGTCGTGTACGTGACCTTGCCGCTGACGGCCATGAGCCCGCCGTCGGCGGTCACCTGGACGGCCTCGACCGGGACCGGGACGATGCCGCCGAGGTTGAGGTTGACGCCCGTCACGCGCACGCCGTTGTGCAGCTCGCCGAGCAGGTCGAGCGACCACAGCGCGTGCTCCCCCGAGAAATTCGTGTTCAGCGTGATGCCGCCGCTCGTGCGGTAGCCGGCCTCGCCCTCGTCCGCGAGCGCGAACGCGGGATCGAGCGCCGGATCACAGGCCGCGAGCGCGGCGGACAGCGGGACCAGGAGTAGCAGCGTGATGCGCCTCAACATGACAACGTCTCCCCTCGGCAGACCGCGGCCCAGCGCGTGCGCGCGAGCCTCGGGTGTCAGCGCGCGTGGGCTCGCGGGGCCGTCTCCCGCCGCCGCCTCGCCGACGCGCTGTCCGAGATGTCCGATCGGCCCGACGATCAATTGCGGCGCTCGATCTTTTTTTCACGCGCGCCGTCGCGCCGCGCGGACGCGCCGCGCGGACGCGCGCGCGGACGCGGAAGATCAGCGCCACCCCGCGCGGCCGGCCCCACGACCTCGACGCGCTCAGGTAGCCTGACGCCGATGGGCAAACCCGTGAGATACCGACAGGCCCGCATGCGCCGGCAGACCGCGGCGGGCGCGGTGGAGACTACATCCTGGATCCCCGAGGTGTTCGCCGTCGTCGGCGGCGTCGTGGACCTGTGTGACGACGACGTGTGGACGCGCGGCTGGGAGGTGCTCGGGGTGTCGTCCGAGGTGCTCGAGGAGGCGCCCGATTGGCGCAAGGCGATCCGCGGGCACCGCAAGCAGACCGGCGACGCGCTCCCACGCGGGAGCTCGTGAGCGGGGCGCGTGGGCGCCGATGCTGTCGCGCACGACGTCGAGCAGACACCCGCGCGCCGTGCCGACACCGTGCCCCGTCGCGCGCACACCAACGCGACCCGGGGCGAGCGCGCGCGTAGTGGCTACGCGGAGCGAGCACGCGCGGCGATCCGCGCGCGCGCGGCGGTCGACGCCTGGCGGGCCTGGAGTCCGCTGTGGGCTGTGTACTACGTGTACGCTCCGCCCCAATTCTGCTCCCGCGGTCATCTTCCGGGAGTTCGTCGTCTCCGTGACACCTGACCGCGGGACCAGGGATTTGGGGTCCCGGGTTCACTACGCGGGAGGGGGCGCGGGGACGCTGGACCATGCGAGATGTTTGGCGCGCGGCGGGCACATCGAGCGGCCGCGAGCTCGGCGTTGGTCATCGCGGGCGTTCAGCGGCGCGACGACCTTCCCCCTTGACGTTCGCCGCGAGCGCCAACGCCGACGCCGCGGTCCGGCTCATGGTTCCTCCGACGCGGCCGCAGCTTCGGGTTGGCAGTGCTCGCCACACCACGCCTCGAGTTCGCGGCGGCGCTCGTTGTCGACGCCGAGCTCGGCGCCGAGGTAGTCCATGGCCTCACGCGCGAGCTCGCAGGCGCGGGGCAGCGCCTCGCCCAGCTGGCCCAGGGCCTCGGCCAGCAGCGCCTTGGCCTCGGCCTGGCCGGTGGGGTTGTCGGGGTGCTCAGCCCAGATCTCGAGCGCCGTCTCGAGCTCGACCGCGGCCTCGCGTGGACGCTCGAGCGCCGTGAAGACGCGCCCGCGCTCGTAGGCGAGCGCAGCCTCAGTCGGCCCGCGCGGGACGCCTGCGGTCCGCAGGACCTCGGACGCCCGCGCGTAGTGCTCGAGCGCGCGCTCGGGCTCCCGCTGCGCGAGCGCGAGTTCGCCGAGGTGACGCTCGACGGTGGACGCGAGCGCGGGGTCACGCTCCGGGGCGCTCAGCTCGTCGCGCGCGCGCTCGAGGTGCTCGCGCGCCGAAGCGAACTCCTCGAGCTCGGTCTTCAACGCGCCCACGAGATCGAGGGCGAGCGCGCGAACCTTCGGGGTCGCGTCGGGGTGCTCGAGCGCGACGGAGAGCTCGCGCTCGGCGTGATGCAGCGCCCCGCGCAGGTCGCCCTGCTGGAGGAGCACCGTGGCGATCAGGTGCTCGTCGCTCCCGACCGCGAGCGACCGTTCGCCGAGGACACGCGCCTCCTCGTCGCGGACCCAGCGAATCAGCGTGAGGGCTTGCTCGAGGGCACCGACGCCCAGGAGCTCGACGGCGTGGTTGTAGCGCGTGTCCGTCAGCGCGGGGTGACCCGCGCCCGCGATGTCCTCGGCGATCGCGTAGGAGCGCTCGTAGGCCTCCAGCGCCTCACGGGACCGGCCAGCGTCCGAGAGCGCGCGCCCCAGATTGACGAGGGCGCGCTGTCGGCCGACTCGCGTCTCGGCGGCAGGCAGCTCGGCGTACCGCTGCAAGGCGTCGCGGTGGGCGACGATCGCGTCGGCGTAGCGCCGGTCGAGGTAGGCGACGTGACCCTCGAGGTCGCGGTGGACGGCGCGCGCGAGGCCGCGCTCGCCGACGCGCTCGAGCTTGGCCTGGGCGCGCGCGAGCAGCTGCTCGCCCGGGGCCGCAGCGCGTCGTATCAACAGCTCGACGCGCGCGCCCTCGTGCAGCGCCGCGATGACGGCGTCGTCGTCGCCGGCGGCCTCGGCCCGCAGCTCGGCGGCGACGAGGTCGGCGGAGGCTTCGCGCCCGTGACCGGCGAAGCGATGGAGACGCCCGCGCGCCAGCAGGGCGCGCACGAGCGTGGGCGCGTAGCCCGTGGCCTCGGCGTTCACGACGATTTCGTCAGCCCGCGCGAGTAGGTCCTCGACCGAGACCTCGGCGGGCTGCTCCCCGCCGAGCAGGGTGTCGACCTCGAGGCGCGCGAGCTGCTCGGCGAGCTCGTCGGTCGCCGCCCGCTGGTCCGGCGTGGGGGGCGAGAGCGCGGCGAGACGCCCGGCGTCGTCGCAGCTCGAGACGCCCGGGAGCGCGGCCACGGCCGCAGCCGCGCGGCGCCGCAGGGTCGCGTCATCGCTCGCGCCCGCGAGCCGGTCGAGGACGAGGCGCACGCCCGCGCGCCGGCGCTCGAGACACGCGAGGCGGCGATCGAGCAGCGCGGGCGACTGGGTGTTAGCGCGGTGCGTCGCCGCGCAAGCGCGGCGGTAGCCCGCGCGCCAGTCCTCGATGTAGGCGTCGAGGGAGGCGTCGACGCGGGCCAGCGTGTCGCGGGCGTAGGGCTCCGCCGCGTGCGCGAAGGTCTCGCGCACGCGCGCGCGCGATCCATCGGCGACGTCCCAGGCGTCCGCGGACGCGGCGACGCAGCGCTCGTACGCGTCGGGGGTCAGCGCGCTCACGATCGGGTAGGCGCTGGCCAGCGCGAGGACGAGCGCACCCACGTAGGCGCCCGCGCCCGCGCCCCGGTCGCGCGCGAGCTCGTCGAGCAGCGCGCGCATGCTCGGGTAGCGGAGCGCGGGGTCAGGCTGCAGCCCGCGTTGAAGCACGCGCTGCAGCCACCGCGGCAGACGACCGGCGAGCGCCGAGGCGTCGGCGCGCTCAGTGCTCGGCGGGGCGCCCGTGAGCGCCTCGTGCAGCGCGACGCAGAAGCTGTACTGGTCGCTGGCCGCCGACACGCCCCGCCCCTCGCGCTGCTCCGGCGCCATGTATCGCGGGGTGCCGACGAGCGCGCGCGTCAACGCCGACGCCACATCGGACGAACCTGCGGACACGCAGGCGCGCACCGAGGATCCTTGATCCTGCGCGGCCAGGCCGAAGTCGAGCACGCGAACGTGACCCTTGGGATCGCGGCGGGCGTTCGCGGGCTTGAAGTCCCGGTGGATAATGTCGAGCTCGTGGGCGGCCGCGAGCCCGCGACCCGCCTGCACGTAGGCGGCGAGGATCTCCTTCACCTTCGGCTTCGTCGCCTCGACCCAGGCGCCGAGCTCGAGGCCCTCGACGAGCTCCATGACCATGAACACCTCGCCGCGGTGGGTGCCGACCTCGAACACGGGCACGACGTGAGGATCGCGGAGCTTGGCGAGGGTACGCGCCTCCTCGAGCAGGCGATCACGGCGCGCCGGGTCGCGCGTGCCGTCGCGCCCGGGGAGCGACTGCAGCAGCTTGATGGCCACGTCGCGCTCGAGGGTCACGTCGTGCGCGCGGTAGACCACCCCCATGCCGCCGGCGCCCAGCTCCTCGAGCAGCCGGTAGCGATCAGCGATACGCAGCTCAAGCGGCTCATCACACAGGGACGCGCACAGGCGCGCCGCCGCGAGCTCGGCGCTGAGCGCCTCAACGACGCCCCCGCCGGGCCGCGGCATCAGGACGTCGAGCGAGCGCGACAGCGCCTCGTCGTTGTCCGCCGGGTCATGCCCCGTCATCGCGCCTCGCGGGTCCCGGCCGAGCGCCGGCTACGCCTCGCCCCCGTCCGCGCCGTCGATCGCGGCCCGGATCGAGCGAACCCAGTCTTCGAAGCCGCCGGAGATGGACTCGCGTAGCTGCGGGTTGTCGACGAGCGAGAGCACGAGCGTCCGCAATCGCTCCTTCGCGCGGCGAAGGCGACTGCGGACCGCGGCGACCGAGATCTCGAGCACCTCGCTGAGCTCGCTCGCGGTCAACCCTTCCCATCGATACATCTCCAGCAGGATCTGATCCTCGAGCGGCAGCGAGCGGAGCCCCTGCAGCAGCAGGCGCTGCTCGGCGCGCTGGACCATGATCCCCGACGCGTCGAGCCCCATGTCGATCGAGCTGAGGGTCGTGAAGTCGAGGTCGCGTCGACGCGAACGCCGACGGAGCTCATGAAACAGGACGTTGCGCGCGATCCCGAACAGAAAGCTGCGAAAGGACGACTCGCGGCGAAACGAGTCGCGCTGCCGAACGCAGAGGCTGAAGGTCCGCTGCGCGAGGTCCTCGGCCCAGTCGCCGCGCTTGCTGCGAAAGAAGCGAAACACCGACGCGTAGTGGCGCTTGATGAGCTCGCTGCCCGCTCGCTTGTCGCCGTCACACCAGCGCTCGAGGAGCTCGCGATCGATGGTCCGTCCGGCGACGCCTCTGCCTCCGCGTCCATCCCCCATATCGAGGCATGGTACCAACCGTGGACTCGGGCGCGCCCGGACGATCGCGCGACTTCACGACGAAGCGCGCGGCTCGATCGCTCGGCGCCGTCAGACGCCCGCGCCGCGTGATGACCGGTGACAGTGACGTCGGCGTTTTGGCGCAGGTGCTCGTATCGGTCGCCGACACGCTTTCGCCCCTCTCGCCCGTCCGGCTCGTCGTCGCGATCTTCACCGTCGACGCCGCCGACGCAACGTAGCTCGCGCCGCCGCCTGAGAATTCGCGTCGTCTCCTGGGGGTTGATTTCGAGCGCGCCGGCGGCGGAGCTCGTGCAATCAATCAGGATCGTGGTCGTGACCGCTGCCATCATGTCCTCGCGTGATGGGGCACAGCCGGTGCCGCTATTCGGTCTGTTCCCGCTCGGAGGCCAACGATCCTCGGGTCAGCACCCCACGCCGCCTCGATCGGGGTCCGAGCGCGCCCGCGCATGCGCGTACGGCGACGTCCGCTGCGTGGCGCCCGAGGTCCGAGCCGCTCATCGCTCGCGTGTCGACGAGGTCGACGCGTCACCGGGTCACACCGCGGGAACCTCGAGATCGCGCGGACCGAACTCGCAATGATCCTGGCCGTATAGCCAGGCCCGGGGGAGCCCTACGTGTACTACCCCTACAACCGCGGCAAGGAGGTCGCCGACACCATCTGGGGCAACCACGTGGGCGACTGGGAGCACATCACCGTGCGCCTGCTGCAGAACCCCGACCTGAGCTACTCGCCGAGCCAGGTGTACCTCTCGGCCCACAGCTTCGGCGGCGCCTATGACTGGGGCGGCGGCGAGGTCGAGCTGTACGACGGCACGCACCCCGTGGTCTACGCGGCCTGGGGCTCCCACGGCTTCTGGGCCGCGCCCGGGCACCACGTGTACATGACGATCGGCGAGGAGGTCTTCGACGTGTGCGTGACGCTGGTCTGCGCCGAGCTCGCGGACGACGCGGAGGCCGGCGTCGCCTGGGACACGTGGGAGCACGTCTACGGCCTCGACTTCGGCGCGCAGGAGGGGCTCGTTGGCGCCGCGTGGCCGGCGTGGATGAGCGACGCGTTCACCGATCCGGGCGCCGGGGATCCGACGAGCCCGGGGATGGGCCCGATCTATCGCTGGGGGAACCCCGAGGACTGCTCGGTGCTCGGCATCCCGATCGACATCACCGACCTCATCGGCGTGTGCCGGCTCGAGGACGGCCCGACCGGGCCCATCTCGAAGAACACCTGGGGACAGGATCTTGAGTAGCGCGGCACGAAGGGTCGTGGTCGCCTCCGGCTCCGCGCGCTGGCGCCGACGCGCCGGCGCGCGCGGCCTCGAGCCGAGGACGTCCTCGCCGCAGGCGTCGCCCTCGGATCTCAGTCGCGTCGACGGCCCCCAATCATCGCACCAATGCACCAACAATGCCAATGTACCACTATTAATAAACGCCGCGAACACGACATACGAGCCGCGAACACGCTTCTAAACAGGCGTCGCATGATCGCGTATTTACGCGGATAGAATCACCGCTTCACGCGTTCAACGTCGTCCTCTCGAGGCGCTTCGCGACGACCGGTGAGCCGTCAGGCCGCGCCGCGCTCGACCTCGCCAGATCCGCGCGAAAGTCGGCCCTGGGGCCGCGGTGGAGGGTATTTGCCCCGGCGGGCTCCCGGCCCGCGCGCCGGCGACCTCGAGCTCGCGGCGCGGTCGACTAGAAGAGACTAGTCGAACAGTCAAGATGCATCACCCCGTGACAAAGATTGTCACACTCGCGTATTATTACGTGCACTTTCGATAGGTCAAAAGACCAACGCCATCATTTTCGGTTGATTCATGATTAAACCTACGTTAAGAATTTAGTAGTCTCCCATATCGGGACTCTCGCTTATTGCGCAGGTTCCACGCGCCGCGAGCCACCAATTATCGCTCGTGCGCGAACTCGTTGGAATCGCTCCTGCTTCATCCGCGCGACGCTCGAGGAACGAGCGGCGCCCCTCGCCGGGCGCCGCGTCGGGGTGCCTGTGTCGCTGACGCGCGCGGCCGCGCGGCTCGGTCCCAGGAATGCAACCATGAGCAACGCACATCGACTGCGCTCATCGCCAGCGCCGTCTCAACAGGAGCCACCTCGCCAGGCGACGCCGCAGGGGCCTTCGGTGAGCCGCGTCGACGCGACGCAGGCATCGGCGGCGCGCGCGGACGCGGAGAGCTCCCGCGGGCTCCTCGACGCGATTCGAGCGGTGCTCCAGCGCGCGCAGGCGATCGACACGCGCCCGTACGAGTCGGACACGATCGAGGCGGCGCGCGGTGAGCTCGTCCCGGACGCCGAGGCGCTGCTGACCAACGCGCGAGAGCTGCTCGCGCGGGTGTTCAACCATTACGAGCGCGACGACGCGTCGACGCTCGCGCAGATGAACCCGAACCAGAGCTTCAGCTGGCGCGTCGACGACCTGATGCGCGCGGACCGATCGTCGAAGCAGATCGCGGACCTCGCCTCCATCGCGCGCATGGAGCTGGCCCACCGCGGCGCCCGGCTGCGCGGGCTCCCGAACAACGCGGGCGTCTGGGAGGTGATCGCGGCGGTCGCGGGCGCGCGGCGCCGCACGCTGAAGTCCGCGAGCGCCATCCAGCGCGCGATCGGAGAGCACGAGGGCATCAAGATCGAGGACGAGTGGTACGAGACCGAGCTCGACCGCTCGCTGCGGGTGCGCCAGACCTACGCGAAATTCCGCGGGCGGCTGCAGCTCGATCAGCCCCCCGACATGCGCGGGCTGTACACGCGGCTGCGGCTCGTCGGGACGTCGCTGGCGATGCTCGTGGGCCTGGATGAGTACGAGTTCTTGCGCATCCCGGACCGCCAGATGATCCGCGGGCTGCAGCACAAGATCCTCGGGTGGCTGCGCGTCGACGCGTCGGTCAGCGGGCGCTTCCCGGCGCGCGCCGGCACGCGCATCTGGGAGGACGTGTGCGCCTCGGCGAACCTGCTGCTGCAGGTGAATAACCGCGCCGAGCTGGTGGAGCACGACGCGCTCGCGCTGCGCGCGGCCGACGAGCTGCTGCGCGCGGGCGACGTGGAGGTGGCGCGCGCGCGTCAGGTGATGCAGCCGCTGTTCGGGCTCGATCCGGAGCTCGACCAGGCGCTGACCTCACAGGTGCCGCCGACGGTGTCGACGCTGCGCGAGCTCGTCGCGCGGCTTCGTCAGCGCTCCGGCTCGCTGGGTCGCGACGGCCCGCGCGCGCCGAGCTGGTGAGCTCGCCTCGGGGCGTCGCTAGCTAGCTAGCTAGCGCGCTCGCGCGACCTCGAGCGCGCGCGCGCTCGCATGATCAGCTTCGCTCGGAGCGCGACGCGCTCGCGGTGACCGCGAGGATCGTCACGAGCGTGGGCGCGAACAGGAGGTTCCGCAGGCGCAGCTCGACGAGCGCGCCGAGGACGAGCGCGAAGAGCAGCGCGAGCGCGAGCGCGACGAGCGACGCGACGCGGCGCCTTCGCCAGCACAGCGCGGCGACGGCGAGCGTCACGAGGGCGCCGAGGCAGGCCCCCAGCGCGCGCCCCGGGGGCGCAGCCCCAGGCGCTGGCGGCGAGCGTTTGGGCCACGCGCGCCGGGCCGCGGGTCTGCAGGGCGCAGGTCAGGCCGCGCGCGCGCGGAGGGCTCGGCCGCGCCGCTCGTGACAGACATGGCTTCATGTACATGTTGTAGCGGTGGGGCGTCGTCCGCGGCGCCCTCGCGCGCGGTGATGTTCGGGGCGCGCTGCTCCGCCACGGCGCGCGCGCTCCCCGACGAGCGGCGCCCACCACAGCGCGAGCGACAGCGCCGCGAGGCCCGCGAGCGCGCGCGCGCGTCGATCGTGGCGACCGACCGACTCGCGCGTACCACGAGGCGGCGGCGACCGCCACGGCCACAGCCGTGACGGCGCCGAAGACGAGGTCGCACCACGCGAGCGCGCCGGCCGAGGTCACCGCGATCGACCACCGCGGTCGACGGGCGAAGGCGGCGAGCAGCGCGAGCGCGCACAGCAGCGTCGCGAGCCCGTAGGGCCTGGCGAGCACGGTCGCGGTGGCGAGCGCGGGCGAGAGCGCGAAGCCGGCGACCGCCGCGACGCCGAACCAGTCGGCGCGCGCGCGCGCGGCGAAGCTGGCGATCAGCAGCGCCGCGAGCCCGCTCGCCATGGCGGCCGGCGTCCGCAACAGCGCCAGCGACGGCTCGCCGCGGGCGCCCCAGTAGGCCGCCCAGTGAAACTGCAGCAGGCGGTACAGCGGCGGGTGCACCCACGCGTCGTGATCGTCGTCGAACACCGGCACACGCGCGGCCCGAGCCCAGACCTCGTCGCCGTCGAAGGCGGCGGTCTGCAGCGCCCAGGCGCGCAGCAGCAGGCCGAGCGCGACGAGCCCCGCGAGCGCGACGAGCCGCCAGACACGGCCGCGCCCGCGCGGGGGCTCGTCGTCCTCCGGAGGCGCCGGCGCGGGCGCGGGCTCGAGCAGCGTTAACGCGAGCAGCGTCAGCAGACCGACCGCGAAGGTCAGCAGCGTCAGGCGCGACGGGCTCACGCCGAGGGCCGCGGCGGCCGGGCCGACGACGCCGAGACGCGCGACGGGGACCGGCTCGGACACCCTCCAGCCCTCGGGGATCGCGGCGGCCGCGGCGGTCGCGGGCGCCGGCGCGGCGACGTCGACGCCCGCGCCCCAGATGTCGTCGTGATAGCGCGTCGCGAGCTGCTCGAGCAGCGCGGTCGCCCGCGCCGCGTCGCCGTCGTCATCACATGTCCACCAGGACAGATAAAACCCGGCGCGCGCGACCTCGCCGCGGGGCGCCGGGGTCTGCTCGGGCGGCGCCCCGCGACCGATCGCCAGCACCCCGCCGGGGCCGGACCACGCGGGCAGCGAGCAGCCAGCCTCGCCGCCCGTGAGCCGCACCCGCAGGTGATCGCGCTCGATCGAGATCCCGCTCGCCGAGCGCCCGGCGAAGCCGCCCTCGCGCAGCGGCTCGAGCCACGCGAGCACGGCGCGCTCGCGCCCGGGCGGGATCATGGCGCGCGCGGGCGGAGTGCTCGCGCGCTCGCGCGTCGGCTCGGCGGTCGACGTCGCGTCCTTGGGGGGCTCGCGCGAGGTGTCGTCGCCGCGCGCGGGGACCAGGAGCGCGAGCAGCACGAGCGCGAGCAGGCCGATCAGCACGCCGTGCGGCGCGGACAGGCGACGACGCGGTGGTGAGGGCTGCGCCGGCATCAAGCTCCCCATCGCTGCCTACCACAGCGCGGGCGCGGAAGTCGTCGCCGCGCCCGCGCGCCGGGTATGATGCCCTGGACCGGTGAGCGCCATGGTCCAGCTAGAGCTCGAGTTCGCGCGCGCCCGCGACACGGACGACCCCTACGCGTTCACCTTCGCGCCGCAGACCTACATCCTGCGGACGCCGGACGGGCGCTCGTGGGAGGTCGCGATCGACTGGAGCGCGGAGCTGATCGAGCGGCTCGGCGCGCTCCAGCGCCCCGACGCGGACCCGGCGCTCGCGCGCGCGCTCGGGACCACGCTGCGCGAGCTGCTCGAGCCCGCCGGCTGGGGCGCGATCGAGTCCACGCTGACCGCGGAGATCGTCGCCGAACGACCTGTCCACATGACCATCCGCTCGGCGGCGGCGGAGATCTACGCGCTGCCCTGGGAGCTCCTGATGATCCGCGGCATCGGCCTCCCGCTCGGCGCGATCTCGACGGTGCTGCTGCGCTACGAGTGGCCCGCGACGCGCACGCGGCCGGCCGCGACGCCGCCGCGCGGGCGCCTGCTCGTGGCCTGGTCCGACGCGGGCGGCGAGGTCCCGCACGAGCAGCACCTGCTGGCGATCGAGCGCACCGCGGGGGCTCCGAGCGCGGTGCTCCCCCGGGTCTCGCTGCGCGCGCTGAGCAAGGCGCTCGGCGACGCGGAGCGCGACGGCCAGGGGTACGACGCGCTCCACCTGCTGTGTCACGGCGGCGTCGAGGGGCGCGACTGCGGCCTCCTGCTCCACCGCGACGTCGACACCTACCTCGGCGCCGAGGGAGACGCCGCGCTCGAGCACGCCGCGCGCCTCGTCAGCGCGGACGCGCTCGCCCGCGCGCTGGTGCCCCACGCCGACATGCTGCGGCTCGTGGTCATCGCCGCGTGCTCCTCCGGCGACGCGGGCGTGCCGGTCAGCCGTCTCGGCGGCGTCGCCCAGATGCTGCACCGCGCGGGGGTCCAGGCCGTCGTCGCGTCGCGCCTGCCGCTGTCGGTGATCGGCTCGCGCCGCCTGACCGAGGCGCTGTACCGCGCGCTGTACCGTGATCGAGTCCCCCTCGAGCGCGCTGTTCTCAGCGCCAAGCAGGCGCTCGGCGCCAGCGCGAGCGACGACCACGACTGGGCGACGCTGCAGCTCTACGCGCGCGCGCGCGACGGGGACGCGACGGACATCCTCGGGCTGATCGAGGCCGCCGCGCCCGACCCCGGCGACGCCAGAGCCACAACCGAGCTCGCGCCCGCGCCCTCGCAATTCCGCCGTCCCCCGAGCGCGCCCGAGGTCGCGTCGATCGACGTGTCCGCGCCGCCCTCGCTGCGTGGGTCACCGCGGTGGCTGTGGCCCGCGATCGCGCTGGGCTCGGTGCTCGCCGTCTGTCTCACGATCATCGTCGTCAGCGCGCCCGCGCCGGAGCCCGTCGCGGCGCGGGAGGACGACACGACGAGCGACGAGCCGACGCGCGCGATCGCGTCGCCGCCCGCGACCACGCGCCCCGAACCGCCCGCGACCGCTGCGGACCCGAGACCGCCGGACCCGCTGGACCACCCGACCGCGAGCGCCGAGGAGCTCGCGGCGTCGCCCGCCCTCGACACCCCGGGCGCGAAGCAGCGGCGCAAGAAGCCGCGCAAGCAGCGGCCGACGCTCGGCATCATCTTCTCGAGCGCGGCGGGACCGTCCTCCTGCGCCCCGCGCGAGCCGTGCTCCGCGCGCTTTCAGGAGACAAACAAGCTGATGCGCAGCCAGGAGCTGCGCGCGGCGCTCGAGCGCTGCTACGACGGCCTGCCGCCGGAGAGCTTCATCGACAAGGACGGCCATCGCGGGCAGCAGTGGGTCGTCAACGTGCACCTCACCGTCAGCGCGCAGGGCACGATCAGCGTCGACCAGGTCACCAGCAGCGCCCGCGGCGCGACCCCGAAGACGTGCGTTCGCGAGGTCGTGGCCGCGCGCGCGCTGGGGAGCTCCGCGCTCGCGGAGCCGTACAAGATCCGCGTGAGCTTCGAAAACAGCGACGGCGTGGACGCGATGCGCTACGTCGGCTGGGATCCCGAGACGATCGCCGACGAGGACGCGCGCGAGCGGTCTGGCTGATCGGTCAGCCGTCGACGCACACGCCCACGTGCTGCAGCGCCGGGGGCGCGTCCCCGGGCGGGACGTACCACGACGCGCAGCTCGTGCCCGCGAGCGCCTCGCAGCCGAGCGCCGGGTCGACGCCGTCATCGACGACGCCGTCGAGGTCCGCGTCGATCGCCGCGTAGTCGCAGAACGGCGCGCAGCAGCCGTCACCGCCGCAGCCGGGCACGAGGTTCGCGCTCGCGCAGACGAGCCCTGGGCCGCACGCGCCCAGGTCCGCGCAGACGGTCCCCGGGCCCACGTCGTCGGGGCTGTGATCGGCGACGCACACGAAGACGTCCGTGCTCTGTCCGTACGCGCAGGTCGCCCCGGCGCCGCAGCTGTCGGGGAGCGGATCGCAGCTCGGCAGGCACACCGGCGCGGGCGCGCCGTCGATCAGGCACGCGGCCGCGCCCTGGGCGTGGGCGCAGTCGGGCTCGCGCGGCGTCCCCAGGCAGCCCGGCGCGCACACGCCCGCGCCCTCCCCCGCGACCGCGCTGCACACGAGCCCGGGTCCGCAGTCGTCGGCCTCGCCGCCGACGCAGCCCTCGCCGAGCTGCTTGGGCCCGGCGGGCACGCAGCTCGCCTCCTGCTGCGGGCCGACGAGGCACTTCTCGCCGTCGGGGCAGTCCTGGGCCCACACGTCACACCACGCGCCGCCGAGCGAGAGCCCGCAGGTGAAGTCGACGCCGAGCCCGGGCGGCGGGTCGCAGCCGATGGTGTCGCAGCTGCCCCCGGGCCCGCACAGCGCCTCGAGGCACGGGCCGGCGCACGCGAGGCCGTCGGCGCACTCGGGCGGCGTCGCGCGGCAGGCGTAGCTGAACGGGGGATCGAAGGCGCACACGTCCCCGCTCAGCGTCGCCACGCACAGCTCGTCCTCGCCGCAGTCGTCGCAGGGCGACGCGGCGGCGCCGGTCGTCTCCCCGGTCGTCTCCCCGCCTGTCCCGGTGGCCATATCAGTCGTGGCGCCCGTGCTCGCGCCCGTGCTCGCGCCCGTGCTCGAGGTGCTCCCCCCCTCGCTGGTCGGCCCCGCGCTCGTGCCGGCCTCGCTCGTGCCGCCGTCGCTCGTGCCGCCGGGCGACGGCGCGCAGGCGAGCACGAGCGGGAGCAGGAGCGCGACGAGTCGACGGGGACGAGACGCGAGACGAGCCGCGGGGGAGCGCGCGAGCGACGAGGGCATGGGCACGCGTAGCATCCCCCCGGCGCTCGAGGCAACGACGGTCAGCCCGGGATGATGTTCTTCAACCCCCACCCGGTCATGTCGCTGTAGGTGTAGGCGCCGTCGAGCCCGTCATAGATCTCGGTGGTCTGGTCGTTGGGGTTGACGCGAAACGCCCGGGCCCCCTGCTCGACCACCCAGATGTTGCCCTCGAAGTCGACGCTGAGGCCGCGCGACTGGGCGGTGTACGAGGTCAGGTCGATCAGCCCGACCTGCTCCATGGTCTCCACGTCGAGCCCCCAGGCGCCGACCGTGCCGCCCCACGGGTAGATCGCGATCCACATGCGCCCGTTGGCGTCCTCCTGGATCCCGAGGCCGGTCAGGCCCTCGACGACATCCCAGGTCTCGGTCTGGGGATCGAAGCGCCCGATGCCGCCGATATAGCCCGCGAGCCAGATGCGCCCGTTGGTGTCGATCGTGATCCCGTAGGGGTTGACCGGCGCGGGCACGTTCCAGAGCTGATACGTGAAGTCCTGGCCGTCGACGCGCACGAGCGGGTACGGGGCGGCGTCGCGCGAGTGGAACCAGAAGTTCCCCTCGGCGTCGACGGCCCCGCCGTAGGGCCCGGCGCCGATCGTCTGCAGCTCGGGGACGTTGATCTCGGCCTCGACCTGACCCGTGTCGCCGTTGAGCATGATCGCGTGCACCGAGCCTGGCTGCCCCGTGACCGCGCCGGTGGTCCAGGCTTTCTGGTTGTCGAATTCGCACGTGCCGGGGTTGAAGACGCCGGGCGACCAGGCCATCGGGCGCATCACCGTGTACTG
The DNA here is from genome assembly GCA_020633295.1 of Myxococcales bacterium. GTDB lineage: Bacteria > Myxococcota_A > Polyangia > Nannocystales > Nannocystaceae > JACKDW01. The sequence goes on from JACKDW010000006.1 coordinate 113,437, forward strand.
CGGGAAGTCTTCGCGCCGCGCGCGAGGATCCTCGCCGACGCCCTGCAGCGCGGCCTCGACGACCGCCGCGCGCCCCGAGGCGCCTGCGCGCCTCGCCCGAGCGCGCGCGAGCTCGCGGGGCTCGGCGCCCGCGCTGGAGCGGCGGCGGAACGCGAACGCCTGCGCGCCGCGTCGGCCGCTCGGGCGAAGTCGCGCCGAGTCGGTGACGCGCGCCGCAGGGACGCGCGAGCGCTTGACCTCGCGCCCGGCCTGCGCTGTGCTCGCGTCGGATCGAGCGCGATGCGAGCCAACTCCTGCCCACGCTGCGGCGCCAACCCGAGGCGGTCGCGTCTCGCTGTGGAGTACTGCGGCGCCCACCTCCAGGGCGCCGCCGCCGAGTACGACGGGCTGCTCGCCCGCGGGCTCGAGGCGCTCCGCGCCGCGCGCCACGGCGACGCGGTCACGCTGCTCTCGCGCGCGGCCGAGCTCGCGCCGTCGGCCGTCGACCCAGGTTCTACCTGTGCTCGGCGTGGGCTCGAGCCTGGGGCGCGACGACCGGGCGATCGCGGCGATCCAGCGCGCGGTCACGCTGGCGCCCGACAACGCGATCGCGCGCTACAACCCCGGCGCGCTGCAGCGCTGCGCGGGCGAGACCGCGGCCGCGCGCGAGCCTCGAGGCGGCGCTGCGCCTCGCCGAGCGCGACCTGGCGACGCCGAACCGCGCGGGCGTGCTCGGATTTCGTCCGCGCCGAAATCGCGCGCGCTCCGCTGAGCGCCCGCCGCGACTCAGTCCGGGGGCTCGGGCGCCAGCGCGAGCGCGGCCTCGATCGGCGCGCGTAGAGGCTGTCCTTTTCGCCATATCGCCTTGATCTCGAAGCGGACCCGGGCGGCCGTCGGGCGCAGGCAGCGGACGCCGCGGGCGCGCGGGCCTCGCTCGTCGAGCCACGGGATGATCGAGTAGCCCAGGCCCGCCTGCACGAACGCGAGGATGATCTCCGCCGAGGTCGCCGAGAGCGTGCGGCGCGGCTCGCCGATGTGCGCGCGCACGGCCGCGAGCTGCAGCGCGTGCTGCCGCAGGCTCGGGTGGTACGCGACGAGCGGGACGTCGCGCAGCGCGGCGAGCTCGAGCGCCGCGCCGCGCCGCGCCAGCGGGTGACCCTGCGGGAGCACGAGGAAGGGGTAGCTGCGCGCGACGACCCGCGCCTCGCAGAAGCGCGGGATGTCGGCGACGTGATCGATCAGCAGGTCGACGCGGCCGTCGCGGAGGCGTTCGAAGTCGGGCACCTGCAGCTCGCTCAGCTCGACCGCGAGCTCGGGTCGCGCGCGCCGCAGTCGACCGAGCCACGCCGGCAGCAGCTCGCGCAGCACCAAGGCGGCCGCGTCGATCCGCAGCGTCTCGCCCTGCGGCTGCGACTCGAGGCGTCGCAGCAGCGCCGGCAGCCCCTCGAAGAACGGCGCGCAGAACTGATACAGCTCCTCCCCCGCCGGCGTCAGGCGCATCTGGTCCTTGGCGACGCGCTCGACGAGCGCGCGCCCGAGCTCGTCCTGCAGCTTCTTGACCTGCTGGTACACGCCGGGCTGCGTGATCGGGTACGGGAAGGCCCGGGCCGCGCGCGCGTAGCTGCCGGTCTTGGCGACCCAGTAGAAGCCCTCGAGGCGGTGAAGCTGCACCACGCGATAATAATCGTGAGTGATTGATATACTGAAAATAAATAAGATGTAGATTGACTCGATGCCGCGTACGGTTCGGGCGTGCCCCGCGTGATCGTCCTCCTCTGCGCCCTGCTGGTCGCCGTCGCGATCGTCGTCGAGCTCGCGCTGCGTCCCGGCGCCCGCGGCCGCGAGCTGCTGACGAACCTCGGGCTCGGCGGCGCGCGCGTGCTGGCGCGGCCCTGGCTGTGGGGGCTCGAGGCGCTGATCTACGTCGGCGTCGCCGAGCTGTGCGCGCGCTGGTCAGGGCTCGCGCCGCTCGATCCGGGCCGCGCGACGACCTGGCTGATCGCGCTGCTCGGCTACGACTTCCTGTACTACTGGGCCCACCGCGCCTCGCACCGCGCGGGCCTGCTGTGGGCGATCCACGAGGTGCACCACCAGCCGACGCGCTACGACGTCACCGTCGGGCTCCGCGTCTCGCTCCTCAACTCGGCGTCGCTGCTGCCGTTCTTCCTGCCGCTCGCGGCGCTCGGCGTGCCGCTCGAGGTCTACGCCGGGGTCGCGGTCGCGCACTACCTGGCGATGGCCTGGCTGCACGTCGACACGCCCGCGCCCGCGCGGCGATCACCGGGCCGCGCGCGCGGGATCCTCCGCGCGGCCGCCCGCGCCGTCTTCTTCGCGCTCGTCAACACGCCGGCGCTGCACCGGGTGCACCACAGCCGCGCCGCGCGGCACGTCGACAAGAACTTCGGCGGCGTCCTGATCGTCTGGGATCGCGTGTTCGGCACCTACATCGGCCCTGAGCCCGTGCTCGCGACCGGCGTGCACGGCCGCGACGCGGCGCCCGGGATCCTCGGCGCGCACCTCGTGCCGGCGCTGGCGCTCTGGCGTCGGCTCCAGCGACGCGAGCGAGCGTGGCGCAAGCTCGTGGTGCTCCTGCTCGGCTGACGCGCGCGTCGACCCGCGCGTCGCGGGCGGGCGGGCGCGCTGTTCAACCTGTCTGTTGGCACACGCCGGCGACCGACTGACCGACGCGCCGCTCGATCGCGTCCTCGCCGGCCTCGCTGCGGCGCCCGGCGACCTCGGTCCAGACCGCGCGCAGCAGCACGCGCGCGAGCTTCTCGACCTCGTAGCAGGGGATGTGCGGCTCGGCGTGGGGGTCGCCGACGCCGGAGTCGTCGGTGAGGAACACGTACTCGGCGCCCGAGAGCAGCGCCGACGCCCGCATCACGAACTCCGCCGCCGGGTCGACGCCGCTGGCGGCGACCGGGTAGACCGCGACCCCGCGCGCGCGCAGCAGCTCGCTCGCGGCCATGGCCGGCCCGATGTCGCCGGGGTGCGGCGGCGCGTCGCCGACCCAGAGCGCGACGCGTGCGGCGTCACCCGGCGACCAGGACAGCTCGCTCGCGTTGGCGAGGGCGCGGTGCGCCGCCTCCGGGCGATCGCCGCCGCCGTCGGCCCGCTGGGCGCCGAGCGCCGCCACGAAGTCGTCGAGCGAGTCGGTGAAGTCCATGCGCCGCGTCACGTAGGCGTCGCCGTGGTCGCGGTAGGCGACGAACGCGAAGCGCTGACGCACGCCGGGGAACGCGTCGTGCAGCTGCGTCGAGATCGCGCGCAGCTCGACCTTGAGGTACTCGAGCTCGTCGGACATCGAGCCGGTCGTGTCGATCACGAGCGCGAGATCGAGGACCTCCGGCAGGCGCTCGGGCGCGGCCACGCGCTGCATGACCCAGCGCTGGTCGCCGCCGGCGGTCACGGCGAAGCGCTGCGCGTGCGCGCCCGCGCGGACGAGCGCGCTCGAGACCTGGGGATCGCCGTCCCAGCCAGGCTGGTAGACGACGCGCCCGTCGGTGCCGGTCCACAGCGTCTTCTGGCCGATCTTCACCTCGGCGCCGCGCAGCGCCTTCCCTGCCCCATCGGACACATGCACCACGATCGGCGAGCGCTGGAACTGGGCGGCGTTGGCGAGCCCCGGCAGCGACTCGACCGCGCGCGCGAACTGCTGCAGCGGCCCCGGGTTGAGCGTGTCGTCGAAGCGCCCCGCCGTCAGCAGGTAGGACTGGATGGTCTGCTCGAAGCCGTCGGGCGCCGCGGTCCTGGGGTCGTAGACCTCCTCGCCGCCGCGGGCGCGGGTTGACGCGCGGCGGCTCGCCCTGCGCGACGCGTCGCCGCTCGCGGGCCTCGGCGTAGCGCCGCGCTCGCTCGTCCGCGCGCCGCCCTCGCCTGGTCCGCTCCGCGTGTCGCCGCCCCATCTCCGCCATCTCGGCCTCCCAGCCCCACGGCGGCTCCGGCGTGATCATCGAGCGGTGATCATCCGCGGGCGTCGGGGCGGCCTCGATGACGATCATCCGCGCGAAGCGTGGCGCCCCCGCGCTCGCGCCGTCGACGACGTACCCCGACTCCGAGCTCGCCGTCGGGACCACGTCGATCACCGCGGTGAAGTCCCGCGAGACGCTGGTCGTCGGGATGCCGCTCGAAGGTGCGCCCGTCACAGTCGCACCCCCCGGCAGCGCACGCGAACCGACCGCGTCGGCGGGCGCGGGCGCGGGCGCGGGCGCGGGCGCGGGCGCGGGCTCGGACGCGACCCTCGCGAACCTCGGCCCCGAGTCGTACGCGGACGAATCCGGCGCCGCGCTCTCGGGCGCGCTCGCCCCCGGGGCGCAGGCGCCGAGCGTCAGCGCGAGCGCTGCGATCCCGCGGAGTCGGACACGGGGCGAGAGGGACAGGTCACGACGTACGCGGGCTCGCTGGACGCTGGGCACAGTGGATCCTCCGGGGTCGCGCTCCCCTTGGCCGCGACGGCCCTCGATCTCACGGGACGTCGACGCGCGTGACGCCGTCCGCAGACGCGCGCGGGCACGCAGGTCGCGAAGCACGTCGCTGGTATAGTGCGGGCGATGGCGGGCGACGACGAGCTGCGGCTCAACGAGCTGCTGCGGTTTCGCAAGACCTCGCGCCGCCTCGCGCTCGAGGTCCACAGCCACTGCGAGGTCCCGGCCGGCTGCGGCGGCGTCGTGCTCCGCTGGCGCCGCGCCGACGCGCCGATCGGCCTCAACCTCCAGCTCTACGTCTCGGGCGCGCTGCAGCACGCGCGCGTCGACGACCAGGAGCTGAGCGAGCAGCGCGTCGTCGTCGCGCCGGGGGCTCACCTGCTCACCTTCAAGATCGATCGCCCCGCGCCCGGCGGGCTCCTGTTGTTTCGCGCCGAGCTCAACCCGCGGATCCGCTCGGCGGCGACGCCCACGCTGCGGTCGGCGACGGACGGCCGCTGGCGCGCGAGCGTGGACAAGCCCGGGTCAGGGTGGCGAGGCCCGGACTTCGACGACGCCGCGTTTGAGCCGCTCGTCGAGGTCAGGGTCTCGAGGCCGCGCGGCGACCAGCAGTGGAGATACGACTACCTCTCGCGCGACGCGACCGGCCTCGGCCTGCCCGCGGCGAGCCGCTGGCGCGTGCTGCAGCGGCCCCCCCGCGCGGTCTGGGTGCGCTGCCGCTTCACCGTCGACTGCGAGGGCTTCCGTTGACGCGCCCGTCGCTCGTGCTCGTGCCCCAGCACTTCGGCGCGCTGCTGTTCGACCGCCGGACGTCGCGCTACCTGCCGTTTGATCGCGCGGCCGCGCGCGCGCTCGACCGGCTCATCGTCGACGCGCCGGGGCGCGTGCTCGAGCGCGCGGCGGACGACGACGAGCGCGACGCGATCGAGGGCCTGCTGGGGTTCCTCTTCGAGCGCGGCTACCTGCGCCTCGACGGCCGGCTCGCGGCCGCGCGCGTCGATCGCGAGCCGCCGCCCGATCACCTGCTCGGGCCGCTCGCGGTGCACCTCGAGATCATCGCCGCGTGCAACCTGAGCTGCGCGCACTGCTTCGCCGGGCCGCTGCCGCGCAACCACGACCCGCTGCGCCTGCCCGAGCTGGACGCGCTGTTCGCCGAGCTCGCGGGGCTCGGCAGCTTCCGCCTCGGCCTCACCGGCGGCGAGCCGCTGCTGCGCAGGGACCTGCTCGAGATCCTCGACGCGGCCACCGGCCACGGCCTGCACCCCTGCCTCACGACCAACGCGCTGCGCCTCGACGAGCGGCTCGCCCGCGAGCTCGGGCGACGCGAGCTCGTCTGGCTCAACGTCTCCCTCGAGGGCGCGCGCGCCGAGACCAACGACGCGGTGCGCGGCGCCGGGGTGTTCGACGCGGTGCTCGAGAAGCTGCGGCTGCTCGCCCGCCACGCCCGCTTCACGCTCGCGTTCACGCTCACGCGCGACAACCTCGAGGAGGTCGAGGACTGCGTCGCGCTCGCGCGCTCGGTCGGCGCCCACACGGCGGTCTTCCGGCCGCTGTACCCGGTGGGCGTGGCCGCGGGCGACGATCAGCTCATGCCCAGCTTCCGCGGCTACGTCGACGCGCTCGCGCGCCTCGAGCGAGTCGACGCCGACGGCGACCTGCACGCGATCGATCCGTTCAGCCCCTCGGCCCGCGAGGCGCTGCGCGCCATCGTGTCCGCAGAGCCAGGTTGCGGCGCGGCCACGACCGTCGCGTCGATCTCGGCGCAGGGCGCGGTCAACCCGTGCAGCTTCCTGGGATCGGGCTTCGACGCGGGCACCATCCGCGAGCGCGGCTTCGAATCGATCTGGCGCGAGGGACACGCGTTTCGTCGGCTCCGACGCCCGCAGCCCGGCGACCGCTTCACCGGCGGCTGCCGGGCGCGCGCGCAGCACCACGCCGGCTCGGCCTTCGCCGCCGACCCCTGGCAGGCGCAGCACGAGGGCCGCGCGCCGGACCCCTGTCGCCGGCTCACGGTCCTGCCGACGAGCGCGGGAGAGAGCGCGGGAGAGACCGCGTGACGCCGCGCGACGAGGCGATCTACGAGTCGCTCGCGCGCGCCGCCCGGCAGCGCGCGGACGGGGACCTCGAGGGCGCCGCGGCCACGCTCGATCGGGCCGCGCGGCTCGATCGCGCGCGCGCGCTGGCGCCCCTGCAAGAGCTCCTCGACGCGCTCGCGGTCGTCGAGCACGGCGTCGCGTTCCGCTACGTGCCCGCCGGCAGCTTCACGATGGGCAGCGACGACGGCGAGCCCGACGAGGCGCCGCCGCACGAGGTCACCCTACCTGGCTTTTGGCTCAGCGAGACGCCGATCACCTGGGCCGAGGTCACGCGCGCGCTCGGCTGGCCGCCGCCGCCGGGCGTCGCCGACGCGGAGGCGCTCGAGCGGCTGCGCCGCGAGGTCCGCCCGCCGGATCCCAAGCGCTTCTCCTTCGGCTTCCGCAACAACCTCAAGATCTGCCTGCAGTACTGCGAGGATCGAACCACGCGCGCCCGCGACTGGCACGCCCATGACGCGCACGGGCGCTGGCGCAGCCAGGGCCGCGTGGTCTCGTCGCAGGAGCTGTTCGGCGTCCCCGAGCGCACGGCGGACGGGCCGTACCGCTACGCCCAGAAGCCGATCGTCGCGCTCGACTGGGAGGTCGCGGCCGCCTGCGGACGCGCGCTCGAGGTCGACGTGATCGCGTACCGCCTGCCGACCGAGGCCGAGTGGGAGCGCGCCGCGAGGGGCTGCTTCCCGGCGGCGCGCTACCCGTGGGGCGACGCGCCGCCGACGGCCGAGCGCGCCGACTTCGATCGCTTCAAGGAGTTCTCGATCCTGCCCTCGCGCGGCCTGCCGCCCAACGACTACGGGCTGTACGCGATGGCCGGCGGCGTGTGGGAGTGGTGCGAGGACGACTACGACGCGCGCTTCTACGCCCGCAGCCCCGCGCGCGCGCCGGTGTGTCGCCTGCCCGAGGACGCGCCGCGCCGCGAGCACGTCATCCGCGGCGGCTCCTGGGCGGACTGCGAAGATGTTCTACGGGTCAGCTTCCGCGCGTCGAGCACGGGCGGCAGCACGCCGAACATCGGCTTCCGCCTCGTCCGCGTCCCCGCGGACCGCTAGCGGCCGCGAGCGTCCGCGTCGCGCGATCAAGCCGAGCCGCGCCGCGGGGCGACGAGCTCTGCGGCGAGCGCCCGGCAGGCGGCTTCGGTCGCGGGATCGCAGGGGAACCACGTCTCGATGCGCAGCTCGTCGAGCGTGACGATCTGCGGGGCCTGGAACGCGGTCACGGCGGTCAGGAAGCGCAGCTCGTGCCCGCCGGCGCGCAGGTGCACGGTCACGGCCGGGGACGACGGCGCGGTGAGGTCGGCCTCGCGCCAGTCGTCCGCGACGGTCGGCAGCTCGAGCAGCTCCTCGAGCAGCTGGCGCAGCGGCGCGTCGTTCGGGTCGGCGAGGACCTCGCGCTGCAGCCGCCAGAGCAGCGCGCGCCCGACCTCGTCGAAGTTGACGAGCACGTCGCGGAGCTGCGGCGCGAAGGTGAGCCGGGCCAGGTTCAGCGGCGCCGCGACGTCGGGCGCCGCGCCCCCCACGAGCGCGGCGAACAGCGCCTGCGCGCCCGCGTTGAGATCGACGACGTCGTAGGTGCGATCGATGATCACGAGCGGGAACGGCTCGTGGTGGTCCTTCATCATCTGCAGCGCGCCCGCGACCTCCTCGGGCAGCCCCTCGCCCGGGCCCGACTCCCGATAGACCGGCTCGTGCCCGGCCGACTGCAGCAGCGCGTTGACGTGGCGCAAAGGCACGTCGAGCGCGGCCGCGAGCCGCAGGACCATCTCGGCGCTCGGGACCGAGCGGCCCGTCTCGAGGAAGCTGACGTGGCGGCTCGAGACGTCGGCCGCGAGCGACAGGTCGAGCTGGCTGAGGCCGCGCTGGCCTCGCCAGTGCTTCAGGAGCGCCGGGAACAGCCCGGCGGCGTGGTTGAGGTTCGGCATGCGCTGCCCACGAGCGTACGGGGAGCGCCCTGCCCCGTCACCTACCTGGGGAGGTCATTGCGAGGCCGCGACACGCGACGTTTCCTGTTGCCGCGCGCGCCAGCGCGGCGCGCCCCGGAGCAACGCCATGCAGTCCATCACGCCAGCTGACGCCCTTCACCTGTTTCACGCGGCCCCGCAGCGCTACCTCGACGTCGGCGACGGCGCGGTCGCCTACCGACGCGTCGGCGCCGGGCCCGACGTCCTGTTCGTGCACGGTTGGCCGGCGAGCGGCGCGACGTTTCGCGGCCTCTTGCCCGCGCTCGCGCCCCACGTCACGTGCCACCTCCTCGACCTCGTCGGCGCCGGTCAAAGCCGCTTTGATCGCGGGACCCGCGTCGACCTGCGCCGCCACATCGCCGACGTCCGCGCGGTCGTCGACGCGCTCGGGCTCGACGACATCGCGGTGGTCGCCCACGACAGCGGCGGCCTGATCGCTCGCCACGCGCTGGCCGGCGACCCCCGGGTGCGCTCGATGGCGCTGGTGAGCACCGAGCAGCCGCAGGGCCTGAACTGGCGCTTCCGACAGTTCCTGCTGATGGCGAAGCTCCCGGGCTTCGAGCACGCCCTCTCGTGGGCGGCCTCGCGCCGACGGCTGCGGCGAAGCCCGTACCTGCTCGGCGACTGCTTTCACGACCGCGCGCTGCTCGACGGCGAATTTGAGGCGCTGTACCTCGCGCCGCTGCGCGACGACCCCGCGCGCCGCTGGGCCGCCGGCGAGTTCGGGCGCAACTTCGATCCCCAGCTCGTGCGCGAGCTCGCCGAGGTGCACGCCCGGATCACCGCGCCGGTCCAGCTCGTGTGGGGCGAGGACGATCCCTTCTTCCCCGTCGCGCGGGCGCGCGAGATGGTCTCGACCTTCCCGAACGCGCAGCTGCGCGTCGTGCCGCGGGCGAAGCTGTTCGTGCACGAGGAGCGCCCCGCCGAGGTGGCGGCCGCGATCCTGCCGACGCTCCTGCGCGCCCCGGCGATCGACGCGACCACGGCCTCGGCTTGACCGGCGCGCGAACGCGCGCCGCCCGTCACGCGTCGCGAGCGCGAGCGCTCGAAGGCCGCGCGCGCGCCCCTGCGCCGCGACGCGGCGGTCGCCTGCGCGCCTGGTACCCTTGAGCGCGATGGATCTGTCGCAGCTGCGATACTTCCGCGAGATCGTCCGCCTCGGGAGCATGACCGCGGCCGCGCGCGCGCTGGGCGTGAGCCAGCCGCGGCTCTCGGTCGCGGTGCGACAGCTCGAGGAGCACCTGGAGAGCACGCTGCTGCTGCGGCACCGCGGCGGCGTCTCGCCGACCGAGACCGGCCTCGAGCTGCTGCGCCACGCCGACGAGGTGTTCGCGGTGCTCGACCGCGCGACGGCGCGCATCGCCGGCCTCGAGCACGAGCTCGTCGGTCGCTTCGTGCTCGGCTGCCACGAGTCGCTGGGCGCCTACTTCCTGCCGCGCTTCATGCCGGAGCTGCTGCGCGGGGCCCCCGAGGTCACGCTGAAGCTGCACAACGCGACCTCGGCCCGCGTGCGCCAGGCCGTGATCGAGCGCGAGGTTCACTTCGGCCTGATCGTCAACCCCCGCCCGCACCCCGAGCTGGTGATGACGCCGCTGTTCACCGACGCGGTCGACTTCTTCGTCGCCGCCGACGACCCCGTGGTCACGGTCCCGCTCGCGGACGACGATGCGGTCGGCCCCGAGTTCTACGGACCCGATCACTGCGCCACGCTGGACGAGGAGGCCGCCCGCGCGCGCCTGCGCGACGGGCCGCTGATCTTCGCCGGCCGCGTGCACCAGTGCCGAGAGCTGCTCGAGTCGCTGACCGAGCGCGGCGCGACGCCGACGCGCCTGCTCTCGTGCGGCGACTTCGAGCTCGTCAAGAGCCTCGCGCTCGCGGGCGTCGGCGTCGCGATCCTCCCGCGACGGATCGCGGCCTACAACGCGCCGACCCGCCTCCGGCGGCTGCACGCCGCGCTGCCGAACTTCCCGGATCAGATCGTGCTCGTGTACCGCGCCGATCAGCCGAAGACCCGCGCCGCGCGCTTCGTCAAGGACGCGATCATCAACAGCGGCCACGAGATGCCGTCGGTCGGCGTCACCGCGGCCGAGTAGCGCGCGCCGCTACAGGTTGATGACGGGCTCCGAGAGCAGCGCGATGGTGAAGGTCTGCTCCTGCACGATCGCCGTTGACGCGCCCAAGCTGAACGACACGCCCGTCACGAGGTCGCCGGTGGTGCGGTTGATGACCGCGCCGCGCGTGCCGTCGTCACGCACCACCCAGCCGCCGAGGAAGTCGACGTCGTCGAGCACGTAGAGCCCCGCGTCGCCGTCCTCGACCAGCGCGTCGAACTCGATCGCGGCGCCGCCGGGCATCGTCAGCGAGCCCGTCGCCGTCTCAGCGTCGAATTGTCCGGAGACGTGCGCGCCGTCCTTGCTCGTGAGTTCGAAGGCGCCGTCGTCGTGCGGACCCTTGAACCACTCGTTCATCGTCACGTTGTCGTCCTCGCCGTCGCAGGCGTAGATGACGACGTCGTCCTCGTCGGCGACGATCGAGATAAACGCGCCGTCGCCGAGCTCGCCGAGGAGGTGCACGTCGCGCAGCGCGGGCGTCTCGCCCTCGCTGTCGCTCTCGCCCGCGCTCTCGCCGGAGACGTCATCACAGCCCGTGACGAGGCACAGGGCCGCGAGGCCGGCGCCGAGGAGGGACGCGAGGCGCCCGCGCGTGTGTACAGGGGTTCGATACTGCTTCGCCATAACGCTCCGCCGCGACGCGCTCGAGTGCGCCTGCGGCCATCCACAGTGTAGAGACGCCGACGAACGCCGCTCATAACGATTCTGCATGGCTGCCATCGCCCGGCCCGCCGGCCGACGACCTCGCGCGCGAACACGAACATGTCTTTTCGAGCATATCCTTCTCGTCAGGCGCGCGGCGACGCGCGCTCAGCCGCGCGCGCCCGCGAGCCAGCGCTCCGCTCGCTTCACCTCCGGCGCGTAGATGGGGCCCCCCTCGCGCAGCTGGGCGAGCGCCGCCCGGACGTCGCGGACCACCGCCTCCGGCGGGCGCCGCGCGCCCCTCGAGCAGCGCGCGCGCGAGCCGACGCGCGCGCGCTCCTGCGCCGGCCAACCATCCCGCGCGATCGCGTCGGCGCGCCGCAGCAGCGCGTCGGCCTCCTCGAGCGCGCCCTGCTCCATGCGCACGCCGCCGAGCCTGAGCAGCGGGTACGCGAGCAGCAGGTGCGCGGGGCCCAGCGCCGCCTCCATGTCGGCGAGCGCCCGCCGCCGCGTCGCCTCGGCCTCGTCCAGGCGACCCAGCTTCCACAGCGCGGTGCCGAGGTTGTTGCGCGAGGTCGCGGTGTTCAGGTGCGCGGCGCCGACGCTCGCCTCGTCGTTCGCGAGCGCGCGGCGGTACTGGGTCTCGGCGTCTTCTGAATCGGGACTGCATGAAGTACAGGTTCCCGAGGCCGGTGACCGGATCGGAGAGGTCGGGGTGCAGCGGGCCCTGGGCGCGCTCGCGGATCCCGAGCGCCCGCTTCAGCTCGCGCTCGGCCGCGTCGAGTTTCGCCCAGCATCAGGAGCGAGACGCCGAGGTTGGCGCGCGACGAGGCGAGCAGCGGGTGCTCGGGGCCGAGCGCCCGCTCGCGCAGCGCGACCGCCCGCTCGTGGTAGGCGCGCGCGCGCGCGTGCTCGCCCCGCGCCGTCTCCACGCCGCCGAGGTTGTTGAGCGTCACCGCGACCCAGGGTGCCCGGGGCCGAGCGCCCGCTCCTGCAGCTCGAGCGCCCGCGTGAGCAGCTCGAGCGCCCGCGCAGGCTCGCCCGCGCGCGAGACGACGTCGCCGAGGCTCGCGAGCACGCGCGCGACCTCGGTGTGCTCGGGCCCGAGCTCCGCCTCGAGGATCGCCACGGCCTCCTCGAGGGCCGCCGCCGCCTCGTCGTAGCTGCCGAGCCGCGCGCGCAGGCTCCCGAGGCTCTCGAGGTAGCTCGCGTGCACGCGGTCGCGCCGGGCCCGGCGCTCGATCATCGCCCGCGCGTTCCGGGTCCACAGCAGCCCGTCCTCCGTCCGCGCGAGCCGGTAGCCGACGACGTGGATCAGCTGAGCGGCCGCGCGGGCCGCCTCGTCGTCGTGCTGGCTGGCGAGCCCCTCGGACCAGCCGTCGAGCAGCGAGTCGCGCGCGTCCTCGAAGCGCGCGAGCTCGGTCTGGAGCAGGCCGACGCGCGTCAGCGCCTCGGCGATCAGCGGGCGATAGCCGAGCGCGCGCGCCCCCGTCAGCGCCTCGTCCGCGCGCTTGAGCCCGTCGCGCGCACGCCCGGCGCTGCCGTCGACCTGGGCGCGCGCGAGCAGGTCTCGCAGGCGCGCGACCGCCCGCGCGGCCTCGGGGTCCTCCGGCGGCTTGAGGGCGAGGGAGAGCACGGTGGGATCGGTGCAGTCGCGCAGCCCCGGGAGCGCGTCGGCGGCCTGCACCGCGCGCTCGGTGATCGGCGCGTCGGCGTCGCGGAGCACGGCGACGAGCGCGGCGAGGCCCGCCCGGCGCCGCTCCAGGCAGCGGATCTCTCGATCGTACATGTCGGAAGAGACATCTCCACCGCGATAGGCGTGGCACGCCTCCGCGCGCGTCTTGATCCAGCCGTCCGCGTAGGCGTCGAGCCGCGCGGTCACGCGGTCGGCGGTCTCGCCGGCGTAGGCCACGCCCGAGCCGCGCAGCGCGGCGTCCACGGCCCCCCGCGGCGACGGCCCCCAGACCTCCTCGAGCTGCGCGTGCGCGTCGGCGCAGGCCTCGTCGTCCCCGCCCGCGACGCGCGAGGCGATCACGGCCGCGGCGACCGCCGTGACGCCCACCAGCGCGAGCCGACGCCCGCCGCGGTCGCGGGCCAGCTTGCGCAGCAGCGCCTCCATGCTCTCCCAGCGCTCCTCGGGCGCGCGCCGCAGCCTGCGGAGCGCGAGCCGCCGCAGCCACCCCGGCACGCCGCGCCCGCGCGGCGGCTCCGGATCAGGCCTGTCGACCACGGCGTGGTGCAGCATCGCGAGGTTCTTCCCGCGAAACGGCGCCTCGGCGTAGAGCGCCTCGTACAGCGACACGCAGAACGCGTACTGATCCGAGCGCGCGTCGGCGGGCTGCCCCTCCCACTGCTCGGGCGCCATGTAGCCCGGCGTCCCGAGCAGCGCGCCCACGTGCGTCAGCCGCGATGACAGCGCGCCGCTCTCGCGCATATCCGCGAGCGACTCGGACGGCGCCGGGCTCGTCGCCTCGTCCTCGGCCGCGCGCGCGAGCCCGAAGTCGGTCACGCGCGCCCGCTGCTCGCGATCGACGAGGACGTTCTCCGGCTTGAAGTCGCGGTGCACGAGCCCGGCGGCGTGCGCCGCCGCGAGCCCTTTACCTGCCTGTACGAACATGTCTCGAATCTCGCGCCACGATCGCGACACGCGGCTCTGCCACTGCCCGAGCGTCTCGCCGCGCACGAACTCCATGGCGACGAAGACCTGATCGTCGAGGGTGCCGACGTCGTGGACCGCGACGACGTTGGGATGCGAGAGCCGCGCCATCGCCTGGGCCTCGCGCAGCAGCCGCGCGCGCGCGTCCGGGCCCGCGCGCCCGGGCCGGATCAGCTTGATCGCGACCTTGCGATCGAGCTCCGGGTCATAGGCGGCGTAGACCTCGCCCATCCCGCCCGCGCCGACGCGCTCGATGATGACGTAGCGCCCGAAGTGCGCGCGCGGGGAGTCGGCCGCGGGGTCGCCCGCCCCGGCCCCGGCGCTCGTGACGTCCGCCGCGAGCGTGTCGCCGTAGAGGTCCGCAGACCCGCGCTCCTCGACCTCGGGCCGCTCCTCCACGCGGGTCGAGCGGGCGGCGGAGACGTCGAGCGTGTCGGCGTTCTGCGCCGACGGGACGCGCGCGCCCCCGCTGGCCGCCGCGGGTTCCCGGGCGCCCGAGCCCCCGTCGCTCGCGCTCGCCTCCCGCGCCATGGGCGAGAACGGTAACACACCCGCGCGCGAGCGCGTCGCGCCAGGACCCCGTGGCGAAGCCCGCCTCCCCTAGCGCCCCTCGCCGACGCGTCGCTCCCATCGACGCAGCGCGAGCCCGAGCGCGACCCCCGGCGCGATCATCCCGAGCTGGACGCCGTGTCGCGCCAGCGGCGGCAGCACGCGATCCGTCTCCTGCAGCAGGCGTACGTAGCGCTGCGCGAAGCCCTTGCCCCTGCCCTGGCTCATCCACATGAACGCGCGCACGAAGGCGGCGCCGCACGAGCGCACGAGCGCGCTGTCCGGCGCGTGCGGCAGCCCGTCGAGCCCGGCGCAGTACTCGGGGTCCAGCTCGCTCGCGCGCGCCCCCGACTGCAGCAGCCCGAGGTAGCGGCGCGACGGCGGGCGCTCCCGGCACTCGAGCGTGGGCGCGCCCTTGAACGCGCGCGCCGTGATCCGCCGGCCGTCGTAGGTCTCGAGCTCGAGCTCGACCTGCGCGTAGAAGCTGCCCCCGCCCTCGCTCCGCTCGAGCCGTTCGAACTCCGCCCGGGTCAGCCGCAGCAGCACGCCGTGGACGCAGCGCCCCGGCGCCTCGACGATGCTCGCCATCGCCGGCTCGAGCAGCGGCACGCCCGGGATGTTGAACGCGAGCCGCCACCCGTGCAGCACGGCCCGCACGACCTCGCGCGGACGCAGTCCCGCGCGCGTCGCCCGACGCTCGGGGCACATATTGGACCCGTAGGCGAAGTTCCAGACTTCCGACGAGGCGGTCAACGGCTCCGTCCCGGCGCCCACGATAGCACCGCGACGACGATCACGGACCCGCCCGGCCGTCGAGCCGGGCCGGCCGAGCCGCTCTCGCCCACGCGCGAGCGCACCCCGGCCGACACGCCCCGACACGCCCCGAAGCGCTAGCGGGCCCACACCTCGGAGGCCCGCCGAGCGCCCGCGCCCACGCGCGCGCGCGTCGTCGAGCTCTCGACGAGCCGAGGTCGCGGGCGCGCCCGCGTAGCTGTCCCGGAGTGCACGTGACGGAGCAGGGCTCGGCGCGCCCGCGACAGCGCGCACAGCGAGTAGATCGACGCGAGCAGCGGCACGTCGTACACGAACGGCCGCGGCCCGAGCGAGTCGCCGGCCCCGTGAAAGCCGCCGTCGCGGCCCTGCATCTCCAGCAGCAGTGCCACCGAGCGCCCGAGCTCGATGCGCCCGAGGCCGTCGCGATCCGTCGCCAAGCCCGCGAGCGCGTAGGCGGTGCTCAGCAGGTGCACCGCGCCGCCCTCGGGGCGCAGCCCCCAGCCGCCGTCGGCGCGACGCCACGCGCGGAGCGACGCGCGCACGCCGGCGCGCACCCTGTCGACGAGCTCACCGCGATCGGAGACCGCCGCGGCCGAGAGCACGTGCAGCGCCGGGTAGGTCGCGCACAGCTTCCACTCGGCGCGGAACGAGCCGTCGTCGCGCTGCGCGTCCGCGAGCCAACGCCACGCGCGCTCGATCCTCCCGCCGAAGTGCGAGGCGGAGCTGGCGCGCAGCGCCGTGATCGCCTTCGCGGTGATCTCGGCCTCGGACGGCGCGCCGCGGACGAAGGTCGGGAAGCCGCCGTCCTCGTTCTGGAGCGCGATCAAGTACCACTGCGCGCGCCGGATCGCCTCGCGGTGCCCCACCGGGTCGCGACGCCCGAGGAAGGTCAGCGCGACGCTCGTGTCGTCGGCGTCGGTCTGGCGCACGCCCTCCGAGAAGGCCCAGCCGCCGTCGGGCGCCTGCAGCGACGCGACGTAGCGGGCGACCGCGTTGAGATCGCAGGTCGACGGCCGCGCCTCGTCAAGAACCTGACCACCAAGACATGTCACCCAGACGTCCTCGTCGGCGATGAACGGCACGCCGCCGTCGCGGCGGATCTGGCGGCAGACGTACGCGATCCCGCGCGCGACCGAGTCCGGCGCGCGCCCGAGCCGATCGAGCGCGATCAGGGCGACGATCGTCGCCAGCACGTGCTGGTCCCAGCCGCCGCCGTCGCCCTGCTGCGCGCGGATGAACGCGACCTCGTCGTCCCCGATCTCGCCCGCGCGGCCGCGCTGACACGCGATCAGGATCCGCAGCGACGTGAGGATCACCGACACCCAGCGCTGCTCGCTCGACCGCCGCGCGCGCGCGGCCGAGAGCTCGATCGCCGGCGTCGAGATCACGCCGAGCTCCGCGAGCAGCACCGTGAAGAACGCGCGCTTGCGTCGTCGCGTGGGGTGATCGAATTTCGCGAGCGTCCCGTCGAGCGCGACGCGCTGGGCCGGCGAGAGCTCGCCGCCCAGCACGTGCGCGCAGATGATCTCGCTCACCGTGGAGTCCAGCCCGCGCGCGACCCCACGCCGACGCTCGAGGTAGCGGCGGCAGTACCCCGCGAGCCTCGCCTCGCAGCGCGGATCGTCGCCTCGCGCGCGGACCAGGTGCAGGAACAGGCCGGTCTCGAGCGCACGCCCCTCGCAGCCCCCGTCGATGCGTCCGCTCGCGCGCGCGCGCGCGGCCACGAATTGGCTCGCGCGGTCGATGCCCTCATCGAGCCGATCAATCAGCGCCATGCCCGGCCTCCCTCATACGTCGCACTAGATAGACAAACACTCAATTAGCGTTGATTCACGCGATCACGGCGCAGAAGAATTTTCACGCGCCGCCGAAGTTTTTTCCGAGCGCCCGCGAGGCGCGGGCGAGCTGCCGGCGGAGCGCCGGGGCGCGCGCCTCGCTCGCGACGTCACCGACATGGCCGAACATACAGGAGTGTTCTATGCTGCCCGCGCGTGCGAATCGCCGCGCTTGATATCGACGGGACGCTGCTGCCGGGCTCGCTCGGCCTCCGGCTGCTCGAGCTGCTGCGCGCGCGCGGGCTCGCGAGCGCCGACGGCATCGACGCGATCTTCGCCGCGGTACGCCGCCACCGCGCGTCCGAGCTCAGCTTCGCGGAGATGGTGAACGCGACCACGCGCGCCTACGGCGACGCGATCCGCGGCCTCGATCCCGCGGCGATCGAGCGCGTCGCCGAGGACGTGTGGCGCGCGCGTCGCGACGCGCTCTACCCGTTCGTGCGCCCGATGCTCGCGGAGCTCCGCCGCCGCGGGCTGCGCCCGGTGATCGTCTCCTCATCACCCCTCGAGGTCGTGACGCTGCTCGCCCGCGAGCTCGAGATCCCCGACGCCGCCGGCGCGGTCTACTCGCGCGAGCGCGGCCGCTTCACCGGCGCCTGCAGCCTGATGCCCGGCCGCGCCGGCGGCAAGGTCGTGGCGCTGTGTCGCGTCCTCGGGATCCCCTCGCTCACGGGCCACGTCGACCTCGCGAACTCGACCGCGATCGGCGACTCTCGCAGCGACGCGTGCGTGCTCGCGCTCGTGGGGACGCCCGTGGCCTTTGAGCCGAGCCTGGAGCTCCGGGAGCTCGCGGAGGCGCGCGGCTGGTTGATCAGCGATCGGGCGCGGGTCCTCGACGACCTCACGCGCGCGCTCGCGTGAGCGCGCTCGGGGGCCGCGACGCGCGAGCTCGTGGTCCGGGGTCTCCCGCGCGCCGACGCCTCGCGGCGCGAGCCCACGCGCGGTCCGTGGACCGCGGGTGAATCCTCGCATCTCGAGCGCGCATGGATTCACGCCATTGCGCCGGTCCGCGAAAGCATTGCGAATACTCGACGCAACTATTGCGAATGCTCGACGCAGCCTCCCTCAATTCCCTGGCGCGCCCAGCGGCTCATCCGGCGCGTCGACGCACGCGCACCCGCAGGCCGCCGCGCGGGCGCAGGGTCGTCGCGAACTCCGGCACCGGCGGCGGCCCCACGCGGGTGAGCTCGAAGCGCTGGGCCAGGCACGCGATCACGGCCGTCACCTCGAGCAGCGCGACATGGTTCCCGATACAGGTGCGGGGGCCGAGGCCGAAGTACATCGAGTTGGCGCGCGCCTCCTTCGCCGCGTCGCCGAGGAAGCGCGCCGGGTCGAAGCGCTCGGCGTCGCGCCAGAGCCCCGGGTGGCGCTGCGTCAGGTAGGGCGAGATCAGCACCGTGCTGCCCGCGGGCACGCGGTAGCCCCCGAGCTGCTCGTCGGCCGCGACGTGCCGCGGGAACACCCAGAACGGCGGGTAGAGCCGCATCGCCTCGTGAATCACCGCGCGCGTCCACGGCAGCGATCCGCGATCCTGGCTCAGCGGGACGCGGCCGCCGAGCGCGTCGACCTCGTCGTGCAGGCGCGCGCGCGCGTCGGGATGGGCCGCGAGCAGCGCCCACGTCCACGTGAGCGCGCGCGCGGTCGAGTCGTAGGCGCCGAGCAGCAGCGACACCGCCTCGTCGCGCGCGAGCTCGTCGCTCATCCAGCCCTGATCGCGCGCGCTCAAGATGAGCGCGAGCAGGTCCTGATCGGGGGACTCGTGCGCCGCGATCGCGCGCTCGATGAACCCGTGAATCGTCGCCAGCGACGCCTGAAAGCGCGCGTTCCGGCGGGTCGGCAGCTTCGTCGAGAGGCGAAACAGCTGGCCGCTCGCGGCGACGAAATCAACCGCGTCGACGATCGCCGTTCGCAGCGGCGCGTGCTCGTCGGAGAGGTACTCGCTCGAGAGCGCCCGCAGGCTGAGATCGAGGGTGAGCTCGGTCATCTCCTGATCGAGCGCGAGCTCCCCGTCCTCATCCGCGACGCGACCCCACCGCGCGACCACGCGATCGAGCGCGCCCTCGATGCGCGGGTCGAAGAACGAGAGCGCGCGCGGGATGAAGCGCGGCTGCAGCAGCGCGCGCTGACGTGACCACGAGGCGCCGTTGCTGGCCGGCAGGCCGTCGCCGAGCAGCACGCGCGCGCGGTGAGACTCCTTGGTGTACGACTCGCGCCGCGTCGCCAGCACCTCTTTTATGTGCGCCGGGTGAACCACCGAGATCAGCAGCTTCGCGCCGACGCGCGTCGAGCTGAGGTCCCCGTAGGCGCGCCACATGTGGTGCAGGAGCTCGAACAGGCGCCCGCGCGCGACCTCAGGCAGCGCGCCGAGCAGACGTCCTCGCGGGCCCGGGGGCGTCTCGCGACGCGCATGAATCGCGAGTGGTCTAAGCATTCTTAGCATGCGGAAATCCTTGCACTCTGTCCATTCGAACATCTTTAAATATACGCGACAATTCGCGCTCAATAGCGCCGCTGTCGATTACTGCGCGAGTTAATCGCGGCTCGTCAGGACGAACGTGTGTTAGTATATACGGCGTATCGCTTCGAACAAGCTCGCGGCTATTCGCGCCGCCGAGATGGGAATCGCTATGCAGGACGCGCCCCCTGGAGGCTCCTTTTTCGAACTCTCGCCCTCGCCCTGCTTGGTGCTCGACGCCGAGGCGACGATCGTCGCGGCCAACCAGGCGTGGCAGCGGCTCGGGTACTCCGACGGCGAGCTCGTCGGCAAGCCGCTGAGCAAGCTGCTGCGCCCGAGCGAGGGCCCGGTCGTCGGGGCGTGGCTCGCCGAGCCCGTTACGCCGCGGCACGCCGAGCTCCGCGCCGCGGGCGGCACCTGGATCACGCACGAGCTGCGCGCGACGCCGGACGGCGAGCGCGTCGCGCTGCTCGCCGAGCCGGCGCGCCTCGACGAGGACGCGCAGCGCGAGCGCGCCGAGCGGGCCACCGCGAATTGGCAGGCGCTCTCGACCTGCCTCACCGACTTCGTCGTCACCGCCGATCGCGACGGCGCCGTCCAGACGCTCAACCGCGATCCGCCCGGCATCCCCCCGGACGCGCTGATCGGGCGGCCCGACAGCTTCTTCACCCCGATCGCGCCGAAGGACCGCCCGGCGCTGCGCGAGCGCTTCGCCCGGGTCGTCCGCAGCGGCGAGTCGTTCACCTACGAGACCCGCGTCGAGTACCCTGACGGCTCGATCGGGACGTTCCAGAGCCGCCTGGGGCCGATCCGCGCCGCGAGCGGCGTCACGGGGGTCGTGCTCGTCACGCGCGACATCACGGCGCAGCGTCAGGCCGAGGCCGCGCGCAACGCCGCCGAGGCGAGCCTGCGCGAGTACATGACCCAGCTCGAGCGCAGCAACGGCGAGCTCGAGCGCTTCGCCTCGGTCGCGTCGCACGACCTGCAAGAGCCGCTGCGCAAGATCCAGGCGTTCTCCGATCGCCTCGACCGCAAGTTCACGGGCAGCCTCCCGCAGACGGGGCGCGACTACATCGCGCGCATGCAGGACGCGGCGCGGCGCATGCAGAACCTCATCAACGACCTGCTGATGTTCTCGCGCCTCTCGACCAAGGGGCAGACCGTCGTCGAGGTCGATCTCGCGCGGACGCTGCGGACCGTGGTCTCGGACCTCGAGGTCCGCGTCGAGGAGAGCGAGGGGCGCGTCGAGCTCGGCGAGCTGCCGGTGATCTACGGCGACCCCATGCGCATGCGCCAGCTGTTCCAGAACCTGATCGCCAACGCGATCAAGTTCCGCCGGCCGGAGGCGCCGCCGGTCGTCAAGATCCGCGCGCGGCTCGAGGGCGAGGGCGAGCAGCAGCTCGCGCTGATCGAGGTCGAGGACAACGGGATCGGCATCGAGCCGCGCTTCCGCGAGCGCATCTTCGGGATCTTCGAGCGCCTGCACGGGCGGGGCAAGTACGCCGGGACCGGCATCGGGCTCGCGATCTGCCGCAAGATCTGTGAGCAGCACGGCGGCTCGATCGAGGTCGACGCCGCGCCCGCGCACGGCACCGTGTTCCGCATCCAGATCCCGGTCCACGCGCGCGAGGAGAAGGAGAAGGCATGAGGACGTCCACCAAGCAGTCGATCACGATCGTCATCGCTGATGATGACCCGGAGGACAGGATGTTGGCGAACGAGGCGCTCGAGGAGAGCCGCCTCGCCAACGACGTGCGCTTCGTCGAGGACGGCGAGGAGCTGCTCGACTACCTCCACCGGCGCGGCAAGTACCGCGACCCCGACGACTCGCCGCGGCCGGGCCTGATCCTGCTCGACCTCAACATGCCGCGCAAGGACGGCCGCGAGGCGCTCGCGGAGATCAAGGCGGACAACGACCTCCGCCGGATCCCGATCGTGATCCTCACGACGTCGCAGGCCGAGACCGACATCTACCGGTCCTACGACCTCGGCGTGAACTCCTTCATCGTCAAGCCCGTGAGCTTCGACTCGCTGGTCGACGTGATGCAGGTGCTCGGTCGCTACTGGTTCGAAATCGTCGAGCTCTCCAGCGACTAGGTGTTCGGGACAGGGCACTCGCCCGCGACGAGGGACGCCGTGGCCAAGACGATCGCGCTGCTGCTCATCGAGGACGACGAGGACGACTACACCCTCGCCATGGAGTCCATCTCGGAGATCTCCGCGTGCGACTACGAGGTCACCTGGGTGCAGGACTTCGACGAGGGCCTCGGGCGCCTGCTCGCCGAGGGCTTCGACATCTGCCTGCTCGACTACCGCCTCGGCGCGCGCACCGGGCTCGAGCTGCTCCGCGAGGCGCGGGCGCGCGGCTGCGAGACGCCGGTCGTGCTGCTCACGTCGCAGCCGGGCCGCGAGATCGACATCGAGGCGATGAAGGCCGGCGCGTCCGACTTCCTGAGCAAGTTCGACCTCGACGGCGCGCAGCTCGAGCGGACGCTCCGCTACGCGATGGAGCGGGCCAGCTCGCTGCGGGCGCTGCATGACCTCAACGTCGAGCTCCGGACCGCGCGCAACCAGGCGCTCAAGAGCTCGCTCGCCAAGAGCTCGTTCCTCGCCAGCGTCAGCCACGAGCTGCGGACGCCGCTCAACGCGATCATCGGCTACTCCGAGCTGATCCTCGACGTGCTCGACGACGCGCGCCCGGAGGAGGAGCCCGCGCCCGAGGTGGAGGACGCGCGCGGGCTGCTCTCGACGCTGCGCCGCGACGTGCGGCGGATCCACGACGCCGGCGCGCACCTGCTCGCGCTCGTCAGCGACGTGCTCGACCTCAACAAGATCGAGTCAGGCCGCCTCTCGGTCGTCGCGGGCGCGGTCGAGCTCGAGCCGCTCGTGCGGGAGACGCTGGCGTCGCTCGGGCCGCTCGTCGAGGCCAACGCGAACGCGCTGACGCTGCGCTGCCCCGCGCCGCTCCCCGGGGTGGTCGCCGACGCGACGCGGCTCCGGCAGATCCTCGTCAACATCGTGGGCAACGCGTGCAAGTTCACGCGCGACGGCGTCATCGACGTCGAGCTGCGCCGGCGCCCCGCGAGCGCCGACGAGCGCGCGCGCGCCAAGGCCACGAGCGCCGCGCTCGACATCATCGAGATCAACGTGCGCGACACCGGCATCGGCATGACGCCGGCGCAGCTCTCGCGCCTGTTCGACAGCTTCTCGCAGGCCGACGAGTCGATCAGCCGGCGCTTCGGCGGCACCGGCCTCGGCCTCGCTATCTCGCGTCGACTCGCGCGCATGATGGGCGGCGACATCCGGGTCACGAGCGTCTACGGCGAGGGCTCGACCTTCACGCTCGAGATCCCGTCGGACATCCGCGGGTTCTTGCGCCCGAGCGCGACCCGGGTCGCCGACGGCGGCCCGCTGCCGCGCGTGGGGCCGCCGCTGGTCCTCCTGTTCGGCGACAACGCCGGCTTCCTCGCCGAGCTGGGCGAGCGCCTGCGGGCCGACTCGCTCGAGGCCGTGGTCGAGACCGACGCGCGCGCGGTCACGGCGTCGATCGAGCACCTCGCGCCCGCCGCGATCGTCACCGCGCTCAACACCGGCGACCCGATGTCGCTCGCGACGCTCGCGAGCGTCGCCGAGACCGGCGCCGACGCGCGCTCGCTGACCACCTACCTGCTCGAGCCCTCCGGGCGGTACGGCGTCGTGCTCGAGGCGTCGGGGATCCTGAGCCGCCGGCGCGTCGGCGAGCGGGTCGAGGCGATGCTCGAGCGCGCCGGCGTACCCGCCGACGCGCCGCTGCAGCTCCTCTCGAACAGCGAGGCGCTCCAGCGCGAGCTCGCGGCCGCGCTCGCGGCCCGGGGGCGCGCGATCACGACCGAGCGCGACGCGAGCGAGGCGCTGCTCTTCATCGACCTCGCCGCGCCGGGCGTGTTCAGCAGCTACGCGTTCGCCGGGGACGCGGGGCCGCGCGCGCTGTTCCTCGTCGCGCCCGCGGAGCGCGACGCGGCCGCGCGCGTCGACGTCAACGCCGAGCTGCGCCCGCTGATCGATCACCTCGGGCTCCCGCGCGCGCGCCTGCTCGGGCGGCTCGGCGACCTCGTGCGCGACGGGGTCACCGGCGACGGCTAGGCGCGCGTCCGAGTCACCCGCGCGGCGTCCGGTGCCGCCACTCGCGGCGTCCCGGAGCCTCGCCCGCGCTCACCCGCGTACGCGTTCGAAATGAGAACGTGGTGCGCGGCGTCGCGGGGACGACTGGCCACACGCGTACGCCCTCGGCGCGTCACGGCAGCCAGAGGCCGGACTCGCCGACGTAGGCCTTGAGCAGCGCCGGGTTCCCCTCGGCGCCGCTGTAGAACGCGAAGTTCGTGATGTAGAGCTGCTTGCGCTGCCAGCCGCGCCCGAACGCGACGGTCGCCGGGAAGTCGAGGCCGTCGCTCTCGTCGACGAGCACCTCGAGGTCGCCGTCGTCATGGTCGACGCGCACGACGATGTTGGGATCGTTGACCGCCACGTAGATGTCGCGATGGTGATCGAGCGCGATCCCGTCCGCGCCGTGCAGCAGCGGATCCTCGGCGATCACGAGCGGATCCTCCGGGTACCCGTCGCAGTCGATCGGGACGCGGACGATACGACCCCGCTGCGTGT
Organism: Myxococcales bacterium; assembly: GCA_020633295.1. GTDB lineage: Bacteria > Myxococcota_A > Polyangia > Nannocystales > Nannocystaceae > JACKDW01. The sequence continues at coordinate 137,550 of JACKDW010000006.1, forward strand.
TCGAGACCACGAGCGAGGCGCCGTCGACCGCGACGCCGTTGGCGCCGACCGGGAACGGCAGCGGCGTGTTCTCGGGGTCGCCGACGAGCAGCTCGTCCTGAAACCAGAGCTCCATCTCCTCGGTCTCCTTGTCGACGCGGTAGATCGCGCCGCCGATCGCCTCGGTGACGTACAGGTAGCCGTCGTAGGAGAGCGCGACATCGTCCGGCAGGGTCGTCGCGGCGTCGAACTCGGCGATCATCGCCACGTCGCCGCCCGGGCTCACGCGGTACAGCCCCTGCGTCCCCGGCGTGAAGGTCGTGAGCACGACGTAGAGCGTGCCGGGGCCGTCGGTCGTCATCCCGAGCGCGTAGCCGGCCCCGTTGTCGAGCTCCGCGTAGGTCGTGACCTGGCCGTTGTCGAGCTTGAGGATCTCGCCGGTCGTGGCGAGCCCGACGAACACGTCGCCGGTGACGTCGACCGCGACGCCCTCGGGGAGCTCGCCGAGCGCCGCGTCGAAGCTGAGGACCTGCGAGACCGCGCCGTAGCAGTACGCGCGCGCCTCGTGGCTCGCGGCGAGGGAGAGGGACACGGCGCCTACAACGACGAATACGAGCGAACGCATGGAGTGCTCCTGCTGGTTGTTACCGACGGGTCGCCGCGATCGCGGCGACGCGATCATAGTGATCGAGCTGCTCGTCGCAGTCGAACGAGCGCGCGCCGCAATATTGAGAGGGCGCGCGCGTCGACGCGGAGTTTTTTTCTGTCATCGCGGTGCTCGACGTCATCGCCGCGCCCGCGTCGGTCGTGTCGTCGTCGCGGCCCGCGAAGGAACTGCGGCCCTGCTCGCGATCCTAGCGCGCTCGCGCGGCCCGCGATCGACGTGCAGATACACGCCGCGCGCGGTGTCGAACCACCGGCGCGACGCGCCGCTCAGCCGAGCAAGCGGCGCCCGAGTTCGGCGAGCCAGCGACCCTCGGGCGTCGCGTCGTCGCGGAGCGCGGCGGCGCTCGGGGCCGCGAGCAGACGTCGTACGGCTGCGCTCGGCGAGGCGAGCTGGGCGAGCGTGGTCGCGAGCACGGCGTGCTCGGCGTCCACGCCGGCGTGACTCGATCGCCAATGTTCGACCGCGGCCGCGAACGCCGGATCGGGTGAGTGGGGTCGCTCGTCCGCGTTGCTCGGGCCGAGCCCGTTGATCGCCGCGATCACGAGCTCCTTGCGCTGCTTGTAGGGCAGCGCGGCGAGCTGCGCCGGGAGCAGCGGGCGGCCGATCCAGATGTCCTGCGCGCCCATGCCGAGCGGGAACTCGAGCCGCTGGCCGAGCGGCGCCTGCGGGAGGCCGCCGGTGAAGCGCACCGGGACGACCGGCGCGTCGACGTGCAGCGCCATGTCGATGAACGCGCCGCTCATCTTCTCGACCGGCGCGGCGCAGCTCCGCGAGCGCGTGCCCTCGACGTGGACCATGACCGAGCGACCGCGCCCGGGCGCGCCCCCCCGCATCTCGCTCGCGAGCTGCCCGACGATGCGCGGGAGCTGGGCCTTGTCAGCGCGGTCGAAGAAGGTGATGAGCCCGGGGTCGCGCACGCCCGGGTAGGCGAAGCAGTGCTCAATAAGCCCCCCGAGCCAGGTGCGCTGATGCTCGATCTTCGCGAGCGTGACGGTCGGCAGCTCGCCGAGCGCCGACGCGATGATCGAGAACAGCAGCGACTCGACCGCGACCTGGTGGTTGGCGAGGTAGAGCGCGCCGCGACCCCGGATGGCGGCGTAGGCCTCGGGGTCGACGACGACGACGCGACGCACGAAGCGCTCGATCAGCCCGTAGTACAGGTCCTCCACCGGCCACGGGCCGCGGTCGAACCAGCGCGTCCAGAACGCGCGCAGCGGGCTGAGGTCGAGGCGTCCGCGCGCGTCGCCGCGGACCGTCACCTCGTCGCCGTCGCGCGTGGTCGCGAGCTCGAAGCGCGTCAGCGGGAGCGCGGCTGGGAGCGCGCTGGGGTGCAGCTGGTGCGCGGCCGCGACGTGCTCGGCTCGCGCGACGCGCTCCGGCGCGTCGTCGCCGTAGACCGCCCGGAGGGTCCCTGGGAGCCAATCGCTGGCGGCGAGCGCGGCGACGTCGAGGACCGACTCGCGCGCGCCCGTGCGCGTGAGGCTGACCCCGGGGACATAGATATGATCGCGCAGGAAGGCGCGGCGCAGCGGCGGCGCGGCGCGCCCCAGCGGGCCCTTGGGGAAGCAGGCCTCGACCAGGCGCAGCTGACACCACACGCGCTCGTCCGCGTCGATGATCTGGATGTCAAAGGCCGGGAACGCGGCGCCGCCGACGAGGCCGCGCGGCCGCGCCTCGCAGCGGATCGGCCCGCGCGTCGGCGGCGGGCCGTAGACGTCGAGCTCGGGGACCCACGCGGGGTAGGCTACGTGGTCCGGAGAGAGCCGCGCGTCCCAGAGCTCGAGCCGGTCGTGGGGGATGCCGTGGGTCGCGGCGTCGAGCAGCAGCGGGTGCAGCCGCCCGATCGGCGGTCGCGGCACCGCGCCTGCGTCTCGTCGTGTCGGATCGGGCAGGTTGATCACGGAGGACGCGCCGGCGGCCGTGCGGACCAGGCGCTCGAGCAGCTGGAAGGCCGGGCCGTGGAACAGCGAGCCGTCGTCGTAGGGGCGCGGGCTCGGATCGCCCGTCAACGCCGGCCACGCGGCGGGGCGCGCCGGCGCGGCGCCGGTGAGCAGGCGGGCGCTCGCGATCTCGCGCTCCGGCGCGCCCTCGCCTGCCTCGAGGTACAGGGTCGCGCGGTCGCCCTCGCGATCGCAGCGCAGCGCGCCCGCGCGCTCCTCCGGGACGGTGAGCCAGCCCTTGACCCGAACGTCGCGCAGGCCGATGAGGCGCTCGTCGGCCCGCGCCGCGCCGGCGAGCAGCTCGACCATGGACATCATCGGCACCGCGGGGACCGTCCACGTCGGCCGGTGGTCCCGCAGCCAGGGGCGCGCGCGCAGGCTCAGCGGAGCGCGCCGCCCGTGTCGCCCCCGCTCGCTCGGATCGTCGACGACGCGCACGCCGAGCCCCGTGGCCTCGTAGATGCGCTTGCCGTCGATCCACAGCGAGGCGACGGCGCGCGCGTAGGCGCCCCGCTCGTCGCGCCCGCGCGCGACGAGCTCGAGCGTCGTCGTGATCACGCCGTCGCGCGGGACGACCTGCCCGCGGTACTTCCAGGTCAGCGCGCCGCCGAGCTCGACGGGCTCGAAGCGCGGGTGACGGAGCTCGTCGGCGAGCCCGAGCTCGCGGACGCACCACTGGAGCAGCTGGATCATCGCCTCGATCCCGAGCGAGCCGGGCTGGACGGGGTCCTGGAAGAAGTGGGCGGCGAAGAACCACTCGCCCGGATCAACGACCTTCTCGGCGCGCGCGAAGCCGAGGCCGGCCGCGCCGCCCTCGGGCTCCCAGCAGGTGACGCGGTCGAGCATGCGCAGCATCGGCGCGGCGACCCGCAGGCGCGCGCCGGCCGGGTTGGCGAACGGGACCGGCGCGGCGCCGGGGCGCTCGAGCGCGCCCCGCTGCGCTGCGGTGGTGGGCAGGCCGGGCTGATCTTCAAAGGCCGCCGCGGGGAAGAAGCCGAACACGGTCTCCATCGAGTAGACGCGGAGCTCGCCGACGTGGCACTCGACCTCGAAGCCGACGATGATCATCGAGGCCGTGCGCGAGAGCGTGGTGTTGCGCGCGCGCGTGCGCAGCACGCCGGCGTCGGGGCCGACCTCCGCGTGCTGGGTGCCGGTGCCGTCGAGGTTGCGGAACATCAGCGGCTCGTCGACCGAGAGCGCGCAGCCCATGTAGCTGGCGAGCCAACCGCAGGGCTGCAGCGCGGCCTCGAGCAGCACGCACAGCGGCATGGTGCGAGAGCTGTTCTCGGCGAAGTACCAGGCCGACGGCGCGACATCGAGCTCGACCCAGGCCTGCGCGCCAGCGCGGAGCTCCCCGATCGCGCCGTCGACACGGGTCACGCGCGACATGAAGTGATAGGGCGGGTTGGGCAGGCGCGGGACCGACTCGTGACCGTCGAAGCGCGCGTAGATCGGGCCGAAGGCCTCGGTCGGTCGACCGCACGCGCAGGCCAGCATGGAGCGGAGGTCGAACACGAACTCGCCGGCGCGGGCCAGCTGCGCGGGCGCGGGGCGCCCCGCCGCGCGCTCGAGCAGCGGGTGGCCCTCGTCGAGCGGCCAGGCCGGGACCAGCCGCAGGCCGACGCGGCGCGCGTGGAAGGCCTTGAGGCCGTCGACCGTGCACAGCAGATCGGCGTAGACCGTGGGCACCGGCGCCGCGATGACCTCCTCGACGAAGACCTCGTAGATCAGCTCGCGCGCCCCCGGCGTGACCTGGCCGCGGCAGCTGAGCTTGTAGGCCTCCTCGGGGACAGGTTCGAACCGCCAGCCGTCGCGCCGCGCCGTGTAGCCGAGCGCCGCGAGGTAGAACGCCATGGCCTGCAGGCAGCCCTCGAACATCAGCGTGCCCGGCATGCACGGGTCGCCGTGGAAGTGGCCCTCGTAGAACCACTCGTCATCACGCAGCCGCTTGTGGGCGCGCAGGTAGCCGCGGTCCCAGGGGCCGCCGCGCGGCGCGAAGGACTCGACCTGGTCGAAGAACAACATCCGCCCGGACTGGATCCGCGGCGTGCGGGTGTGCGCGCGCGTGTAGAGGAACGCGTCGCCGAAGCACTCCCACGGGCGCCCGGCGGCGAAGGCCTGGACCTGGGCGGGCGTGAAGCTGCGCCGCGGGCAGTCGAGCGCGGGCGGGTCGAGGCGCGGCGCGGCCACGAGCTCCTGATCCTCCGGGCGCCAGAGGCAGCCGTCGGAGGCGGCGAGCTCCGCGTCGGAGAAGAAGCCGGCCTGGCCCTGCCGCACCGAGAGCCGCCGCGCGCCGCCGACGTGGCAGTCGTAGTGAAAGAACATCAGGCGCGTGTCGCCCTGCTTGGCGTGGCCGTCGAGGTGGATGTCGTAGGTGAGCGTCTCGCCGACCTCGGGCAGGCCGCCGTGGTAGGTCAGGACGCAGCCGAGCAGCCGGTAGACGCGCTCGCCCCGGTTCTCGCGGTCGACCCCGAGGTAGCTGATCAGCATGAGGTCGGCCTGGCCGGACTCGATCATGATCCCGGCCGGCATGCGCCCGGCGTGCAGGTACCAGGCGTCCGCGCGCACGTCGGTCTCGGTCCAGATCGTGCCGAGCGCCAGCGAGTTGGGCGCGGCGTCGAGGCCGGTGACGCGATCGGCGAGCAGCAGCGGCGGCGCCGGCATGCGGACCTGCCGGCGGAATTGATCCTGCTCCTTGAAACCTGGCCCAAAGACCTCAGAGATGGCGCCCAGGGCGTGGCGCTCGAGCGCGGCGCGGTCGAAGGTCGGCCCGCGCGGAGCTCGAGGCGCGGAGGCGTCGCCGCGGGCCGGCGCGCGGTCGAGCTCGCGGGCGGCGGGCGCGTCGCGACCTGATCGGCGACCGGCGGGGCTGGACGAGACGCCGCGCGCGGGAGCCGTCGAGGTCGAGGGCGGTGGCGGCGGCGGCGGCGGCGACGGCGGTTGCGACTGCGCTCGGGTATCGCCCTCGGCGCGGGCGCGCCGCTCGACGCGGCCTGGGCGGCCGAGACGAGCAGCTCGAGGCTGCGCGCGCGCAGCTCGAGGAAGCGGCGGTGGAGCGCCGCCTGCTGCTCGACGTGCGCGCGCTGGCGGTCGCCGAGCTCGGCAAGCTGCTCGCGGAGCACGGCGAGCGCGGCGTCCCCAGGGCGCGCGGGCGCGTCGACGGTTTCCGCCGCCGGGGTCGTCGTGGGCGCGGCGCGGGCGGGCGCCGGCGAGGGCTGCGGCGAGGATGGAGCTGCGGAGCGAGGCGCTGGGGTCACGGGCGCTCGCACGGGCGGCGCGGACGGTCGCGTCGCGTAGTCGGGCGCGGAGACCGGGGAGCGTGGGCGCGGGCGGCATGGACTGCGTGGGCTGCATCAAGGCGCTCCGAGGGTCGGTGCGGGGGGCGGCGGGACGCGGACGCGCGGCGGATGGCTGGGGCGCTCGAGCGTCGGCCCGCGCGCGGGGATCGACGAGCGGCGCCACCCGGCGCGAGCACGCCGCGAGCGCGCGCGCCGGATCGATCGGCACGCCCGCGGCGGTCAGCGCCGCGATGGTCCGAGCACCGGCTCGAGGCCGGCGCCCTTGCGGTCGAGCGCGACGACGACGGCCTCGCGCTCGCCGAGGATCGCCCGGATCCAGCGCGAGCAGCTGCCCTGTGGGCCATGCTCGACGAAGATGCGCACGCCGTCGGCGTAGGCGCGCTCGATCACGGCGCGGAAGTCGAGCGCGCGCGCGGCCTGACCGAGGATCGCCTCGGCGCACGCGTCCTCGCTGGGCGCGTAGGAGCCCGCGTGGGCGCCGGAGTACACGCGCAGCCCCGCGGGCGCGGGGTGGACGGGGCGCCGGTGCAGCGCGAGCCAGGCGTCGCGGATATCATCGAGTTCGGGGACGTGGACCGCGAGGTCGTAGCGCAGCCGGATCCAGCGCGCGCCTGGGAGCTGGGCGCGGACCCGGGCGCAGCCCTGCGGGTCCCCGGCGACGACGCACTCGTGATCGTGGTGGATGATCGAGACGTGCACCCGCGGCACCTCGGCCACGCGCGCGGCGACCTCGGCGACGGGCGCGAGCACGGTCCACGTCTCCCACGCGACCTCGCGCTCACCCCACGCGCGCGCGACCGCCTCGAGCGCGCCGCCGATCTCGCGGGTGAAGATGCCCGAGCGCCGGGCGTCGTCGACCATCGCGTCCTGGTCGCGCCAGACGCCGGCGGCGAACAGCGCGTTGCTCTCGCCGGACGAGTAGCCGATGAGCGCGCGCGGGCGCAGGCCCAGCCAGCGCAGCGTCAGCTCGGCGTGCAGCTGGCTGAGGTAGGACGAGCTCCAGAGCCGCTGGAGCGGCGCTGCTTCCTGGTCGTTAGACCACGTCTTCGAGAACGCGCGCGCGAGCGCGGGGCTGCGCGCGCGCAGCTCCGCGTCGAGCTCGGGGAGCGCCTGCACGAGCGCCGCGCCCATGCCGGGGTAGGCCGCGCCCGCGCCGGCGAACACGAACGCGAGCTCGCCCGCGACGGGGCGTCGGTGGAGGAACACGCCCGGCCGGGCGACGCCCGGCCTCGACTCGAGGTGCGCGCGCGCGCGCTCCGACGACGCCGAGCTGGTCCGCGTCGCGGGCGAGCAGCGCGGCGCGGGCCGGGCCGTCGCCGCCCGCGCCCGTCGGCGAAGCTGGCGGGCGAGCGCCGCCGCGCTCGTGGCCGCGTAGCGATGCAGCGCGGGCGCCTCGCGAGGCCGCTCGACCGCGACCGCGGGCGCGCTGGCGCGGCCGCGGAGCCACACGCGACGCCGCCGCGACGGCCATGGATGTCCCTTTGGACCTGTCCCGGTGTCGCAGAGGGCGACGGCTGCCGCGAGCTCGCGCAGCTCGCCGGCGGCCCAGCAGCGACCGAAGCGCGCGCGCAGCCCGAACGCGTCCTGCGGATCCTCCGGATCGAGCGCCAGGTCGTCGTCGCGAGCCGCGGCGTGGACCTCGAGCACCGCGAGCACTGGCTCGTCGCCGCGCCGGGCGTCGTCGAGGCGGCGCAGCGCGAGCGCGACCGCGGCGTCGCCCGGTGGCTCCTGCGCGCGCGCGCGCCCGTGGTCGCCGCGAGCGCGGCGACGTGCACGTCCTGGCAGCTGAGGTCGACCGCGCAGACGAGCGCCGCGTCGAGCCTGCCGGAGTCCAGCGCGCGCGCGGCCAGCCTGAGCGCGATCCGCCCCGAGCGCTCGCCCGCGGAGACCGTCGGCTCCAGGCCGCCGAGGTCGAGCTGGTTGTTGATCCGGTTCGCGGGGATGTTGGGCATGGTCCCCAGGACATCCGCGGCCGTGAGCGGGGCGCGAGCGCGTCGCGCGACGCGGCGAGCCAGCGCGCGCGCTCGTCGAGCGCCGCGGGCTCGCGCGACGCGTCGGTCGCCGCGAGGTCGCGCGCGCGGCTCGGCAGGCGCCAGCGCGCGCCGAAGCGGCAGACCTCGGGGTCAGGCTCCATCGCCATGTACACGCCGGTGCGCTCGCGCGGGAGCGCGGCGGCGCTGGTGCAGGCGGCGCGCGCGACGGTCAGCGCGAGCCGCTGCTGGGCGAGCGCGCTCCAAGTCGCGCGGCGGGAAGCGCAGGCCGGCGAGCGCGAGCGCGTCGCGCTCGATGATCGGGGACGGCGGCGAGCCGTCGTCGTCAATCACGGCGCGCGCGAACGACTCGACGCCCGCGCACGAGCTCGCGACGACGCCGAGGCCGACCAGCGCGAGGCGAACGGTCGACTCCGCGGCCGCGAGGCGCCGGCCGTCGACCGCGAGCGCCGGGTCGTCCTCGCTGACGATCAGGTGCGCGTTGTTGCCCCCGAAGCCGAAGGCCGAGACGCCGGCGACGCGAACCTGTCCTCTTGGACACTCCCACTCCTCGGCGCGCGTGAGCGCGCGCAGCGGGCCGCCCGCGAACGCGGGGTGGAGCGCCGCGCCGCCGTCGAGGTGCAGCGTCGCCGGCCGCCTGCGGTGACGCATGGCCTCGAGCACCTTGATCAAGCCGGCGACGCCGGCCGCGGTGATCAGGTGGCCCATGTTCGACTTGAGCGAGCCCATCGGGACATCACGGCAGCCGGCGAACACCGCCGCCGCGCTGCGCAGCTCCGCGAGGTCGCCGACTGCGGTGCCGGTCGCGTGGCACTCGAGCAGCGAGACGTCGGCGGGGCGCAGCCCCGCCCGCGCGTAGGCGGCCGTCAGCGCGCGTCGCTGGCCGTCCTCGCAGGGCGCGAGGAAGCCCCGCCCGCGCCCGTCGTTGGACAGGCCCACGCCGCGCAGGACCCCGTAGACGCGATCGCCGTCGCGGCGCGCGTCCGCGAGGCGCTTGAGCGCGACCATCCCCGCGCCCTCGGCGGGCAGCAGGCCGTCGGCCTCGGCGTGGAAGGGTCGACTGCGGCCGCTGCGGCTGAGCGCCTGGAGGGCGGCGAAGCCGACGTGCAGGAACAGATCGTCGGCGCGGTTGACCGCGCCCGCGAGCACGAGATCCGCGCGGCCGTCGTGCAGCTGATCGCAGGCGTACTTGATCGCGTACAGCGAGCTCGCGCAGGCGCAGTCGAGGGAGAACGCGCCCCCGGCGATGCCGAGCGCGCGCTCGAGCAGCCGCGCGGGCCCGGACGACATGAAGCGGTTGCGCGGATCCGCCGGCGCCGCGCCGGCGGGCTCGCCCAGCGCCGGGTCGAGCCAGCGCGACTCGGCGTAGCGGCTCATCTCGGCTGTCGGAAAGCCCAGGTTACCCAGGACCGCGGTCACGCGCGGCCTGTCCGTCGCGCCGCGCCGGCGGTCGCCCGCGTCCTCGAGGGCCGCGCGCGCGCAGTGCAGGACCCAGTGAAACAGCGGGTCGAGCCCCGCGAGCGCGCGCGCCGGGACGGCGAAGCCCTCGGGGTCCCAGACGCGCTCGAAGCCGCGCACGTAGCCGCCGCGATCCGTCCACGCGCGATCCGAGGCGTCCTCGTCGTCGGCGGCGCAGCGCACGTCCTCGGGCGCGACGCGCCAGCGGCCCGGCGGGACCGACGTGACGACGTCGCGCCCGTCCGCGACCAGCGTCCACAGCTCCTCGGGCGAGAGCGCGCCCGGGAACACGCAGGCGCGGCCGACGATCGCGACGGGGGGGAAGTCCATGGGCTCGCCTCGGGCGCTCGTATCGTCCACGGCGACCTACCCGGGACGAATCGTCGGCATGTCGGGTCGCGAGACCAGCTCGGCGCCGCGCCACTCGCTGAGGCACGCGCCGCTCTCGTCGAGGAAGTACAGATCGGCGAGCGCTCGCGAGGCGCTCGTCTCTCGACAGCGCGCGACGCAGCGGATCGGGCCGTCGTGCGGCGGCCGGTCGGAGAAGGTGAGCGCGTCGACGCCCATCGGCAGGGTCGCGCGGCCGAGCTGCGCGCGCGCCCACAGCACCGCGAGCTGCAGGCCGCCGTCGTGCGCGGCGACGTCCGTCTGCCAGCGATCCCAGGCCCAGCCCGCCTGATGCACGCCGCGCAGCCAGCCGGCGATGCCCTCCTCGCCCACGCCCTCGAGCGCCTCGATGACCTGGAAGTCGTCGCCGTGGAACAGCACGTCGCCGTAGAGCTCGGCGCGCGGCTTGTCCCAGGCGCGCAGGCGCGGCTGCGGGGCCTCACGCGACGCGACGTCGGCGGCCTCGGCCATCGCCGCCTGGGCCCGGTAGTGGAGCTTGCCGCCCTCCCCCACCAGCTCGAGGCCGACGGTCAGCCCGTCGCCGTTTCGCAGCTGCCGGGCGCGCAGCGTGAAGCGATCGCCGCCCGCGTCGAAGTTGTTCAGCTTGACGCCCGAGAGCACCTGCACGCGCTCGAGCGCGCGCAGGCGCAGGTCGGGGCGGAACGCGCGGGCGATCCGCGAGAACCACTCGATCACCAAGACGACCGGCACCACCGCCGTCCCGGCGATCGCGTGATCGGCCAGGTAGCCGTGGCTGCTGCGGCCGATGTGCACCTCGAGCTCGAGGATCCGGTCCGCGGTGCCCTTGCTCAGCAGCGCCTCGGGGCGCGGCTCGCCGCCGAGCACGAGCTCCACGCGCCCCTGTCCCGGAGTGCAGCTGTCGCGCAGCTCGTCGACGAACATGCGCGCGCCCACGGGCAGCGGGATCATCGGCACGCCGAGGCGCTCGAAGTGCGCGCGCAGCTCGGGGCTGACCATCCCGCCCTCCCACGGACCCCAGTCGAGCGCCTTGACGAGCGTCCGCCCGGCGCGGGTTCGGGCGACGCACTGCGCGAGCTTGTTGAGGACCTCGTTGGCCATCGCGTACGCGCTCTGCCCGTTGTTGCCGCAGCGCGCCGAGACCGAGGAGAACAGGCACAGCACGCGCAGCGGATCCTCCGGCGTGAGCGCGGCGAGCAGCGCCCGGAGCCCGGTGATCTTGGTGTCGAACACGCGGTCGAAGGCCGCGTCGTCGAGCGCCGCGATCGGCTTGTCCGCGATCACGCCGGCCCCGTGCACGAGCGCGGCGATCGGCCCCCACTCCGCGCGCACCTGGTCCAGGGCGCGCGTGAGCGACGGGCCGTCCGTGACGTCGACCGCGACGTAGCGGGCCTCGGCGCCCGCGCCCGTGATCGCCGACAGCGTCGCGCGGATCTCCCGGCTCGCGCGCACGCTGCGGAGCCGCGCGGCGATCTCCGCCGGGCGCGGCGTCTCGCCGGCGGCGCGGCGCTCCTCGATCAGCGCGCGCTTGAGCGCGGCGTCGTCCTCGAGCCCGCGGCAGCACGCCGGCTCGGCGCGAGCGCGGTGCGCCCCAGCAGCACGAAGCGCGCGCCGCTGGCCTCGGCCCACGCGCGGACGCACGCGGCCGTCACCCCGCGCGCGCCGCCGGAGACGAGCACGACGTCGCCATGACCGATACGTCCTGTCCCAACAGACACCTCCTCCGCGAACGCGCGCACGGTCCAGCGCGCGCCGTCGGCCGCGAGCGCGACCTCGAGCCCGCGCCGCCGAGCAGCAGCTCGTCGGCGAGCTGCTCGCCCAGCGCCCGCGCGTCGCGCCCGGCCCGCGCGAGGTCGATCGCCTTCACGCTCGCCGTCGGCCACTCCTGCTTCGCGGTCTTGACCAGCGCGGGCAGGCCGAGAGCAGCGCGCGCGCGTCAGCCCCGATCCCGGAACGCGCCGCCGGTGTCCTGCACGGTCACCAGCAGCCCGCCGCGCCGCGCCATGCTGGCCGCGACCGCGCGCGCGACGTGGAAGGCCTCGCGGTTGACCGCCACCGCCGCGTCATCGTCGTCGTCCGCGAAGTCCCGCAGGCCGCCGAGGAACACGACCGCGCGCGTCGGCCGGGACATCTCCGGTGACGCGCGCGCACCCTCGGCGCGCGAGCGCGTCGACGAGCGCGATCGCGACGCCGCCCCGTCGGGCGTGATGACCACGCCCTCGGGCGTGAACAGCCCGGCTGCGCGAGGCCGATGGCGGGCGCGGGCACCAGCTCGAGGGCGAAGCGCCCGAGCTGGGCGCCCGGATCGTGACCTCGATCGCCGGCGTCGCGGGCACCTCGGCCGCGTCCGCGCGCGCCGCTGTACCACCTGACCCTTCAGGCATCAGCGAGCGCATGTACTCCACGATCTCCCCAGCGTCGCCAGCGAGCCCCGCGTCCACCGCACGGGCACGCCCTGCACCGCCGCGATCCAACCGCTGATCGGTCGTCCCAGCCGCCTCAGTCCATCGACAGCTCAGATCTCGACGCGTCTTCCGCCACCACCGCTCCACAGCACACGCGAAGCCGCTGGCCTCGGCCCACGCGCGGACGCACGCGGCCGTCACCCCGCGCGCGCCGCCGGAGACGAGCACGACGTCGCCACGACCGATACGTCCTGTCCCAACAGACACCTCCTCCGCGAACGCGCGCACGGTCCGGCGCGCGCCGTCGGCCGCGAGCGCGACCTCGAGCTCCGCGCCGCCGAGCAGCAGCTCGTCGGCGAGCTGCTCGCCCAGCGCCCGCGCGTCGCGCCCGGCCCGCGCGAGGTCGATCGCCTTCACGCTCGCCGTCGGCCACTCCTGCTTCGCGGTCTTGACCAGCGCGGGCAGGCCCGAGAGCAGCGCGCGCGCGCGCGTCAGCCCCCCCCCGATCCCGAACGCGCCGCCGGTGTCCTGCACGGTCACCAGCAGCCCGCCGCGCCGCGCCATGCTGGCCGCGACCGCGCGCGCGACGTGGAAGGCCTCGCGGTTGACCGCCACCGCCGCGTCATCGTCGTCGTCCGCGAGCTCCCGCAGGCCGCCGAGGAACACGACCGCGCGCGCGTCGGCCGGGACGTCTCGGGTGACGCGCGCGCGCACCCCTCGGCGCGCGAGCGCGTCGACGAGCGCGATCGCGACGCCGCCCCCGTCGGGCGTGATGACCACGCCCTCGGGCGTGAACAGCCCCGGCTGCGCGAGGCCGATGGCGGGCGCGGGCACCAGCTCGAGGGCGAAGCGCCCGAGCTGGGGCGCCCGGATCGTGACCTCGATCGCCGGCGTCGCGGGCACCTCGGCCGCGTCCGCGCGCGCCGCTGTACCACCTGACCCTTCAGGCATCAGCGAGCGCATGTAGTCCACGATCTCCCCCAGCGTCGCCAGCGAGCCCATGTGGTTCGCGTCCACCGGCGGCAGCCCCGGCGCACGCTCCTGCACCGCCGCCAGGATCTCCACTCGCTTGATCGAGTCGATCCCAAGCTCCGCCTCCATGTCCATCGACAGCTCCAGCATCTCCGACGGGTACCCCGTCTTCTCCGCCACCACCTCCAGCATCACCGCCTGCAGATCCACGCCCGGCGCGGCCGCGGCGAGGACCGCCGGCGCGCTCGATGTCACGCGCTCGGGCGCAGCACGCTCGACGGCGGGAGTCGGGTCAACATGGGCAGGATCGAGAGACGGCGCCGGCGCTGCGCGCGTCGGCGTGGGGACGCGCGAGGACGGCTCGACCGCGACCGCGCGCGTCGGCTGTGGCGCGGCCAGCTGCACGAGCGGCGCCGGGCTCAGCTGCACGGGCGCCGCGCCTGCCAGGGCCGCGAGCCCGCCCAGGCCGGCCTCGGCGGCGCGCAGATAGGCGGCGTGGGACTGCGCCATCGACTCCTGGAACACCGCGTGGGCCCGCGCGGTCTGCTCCTGCGCCTCGCGCCAGGCCGCGAGCCAGGCGTCCGAGCTCGCCATCCTCGCGCTCGACGTGCTCGGCACGTCCGTCGTGCTCGACATGCTCGCCGCGCTCGTCGGTGCCCGCGCGGGCGCCGGCGCGATCCAAGATGATGCCGCGGGCGCGGGCGCCGACGTGACCGTGCGCGGCGCGTGGTCCGGAGTCGGCGCAGCTGCGACGATCGCCGTGGGCGCCGCGGCGCGCTCCGTCGACGCGCGCGCGGATCGATCGCGCGTCGGTCTCGGCGGGTTCGGGGGCGGGAGCGCGGCCGCCCCACCTGGCGGAGGGTACAGCTTGCCGTGATTGGTCCCCGAGATCGGGACCGCGAGCCGGGGCTTGCGGCGCGCGGCCGGATCGCGCGGCTCACGGTAGCCGCGCCACAGCGCCCCGAGCTCGAGCGCGAGACCGCCGGCCGACAGCCGCGCGAGCGCCCGGCACAGCGACTCGAGGCCGTCTACGCCCTTGCGGTCGAGCGCGACCGCGAGGTGCGACCGCGAGCCGAGGATTCGCCCGACGAGGCCCGTGAGCGTCGAGCCGGGGCCGACCTCGACGAACGTGTCGACGCCCGCGTCGGCCATCGCCGTGACCATCTCGACGAAGCGCACGGGCGCCGCGATCTGCCCGCTGAGCCGCGCGCGGATGTCCGCAGCGCCCGGCGCGTAGGGCCGCGAGGTCTCGCCGGAGTAGACCGGGATCGTGGCTGTCTGAACGGGAAGGTCCGAGAGGAAGCGCGCGAACGGGACGGTGCTCGGCGCGACGACCGGGCTGTGAAACGCCGCCGCGACCGGCAGCCGGGTGAACCGCAGGCCGCGCCCCGCGAGCGCCCGCTCGGCCCGCTCCACGTCGATCGTCGCGCCGCTGATCACGACCTGCTCCGGCGCGTTGTGATTGGCGAGCACGACGTCGTGGCCGTCGACGGCCGCGCGCACGGACTCGACGTCGGCGCTCACCGCCGTCATCGCGCCGGCGTCGCCGCCGACCTCCTCCATGAGCTCGCCGCGGCGTCGAGCCGCGCGCAGGAAGTCGTCCTCGCGCAGCGCCCCGGCGGCGCGCAGCGCCGTCAGCTCGCCGAAGCTGTGGCCGGCGACCGCCTGCGGCGAGACGCCGAGCCGACGCAGCACGGCGAGCAGCGCGAGGCTCGTGCAGCCGATCGCGGGCTGGGCCCAGCGCGTCGCCTGCAGGCGCGCCTGATCAGCCGCGCGCGCGTCGTCGGAGAAGCGCGGGGGCGGGAACACGACCTGATCGACGCGCGCGCCCGGCTCGCTCGCGAAGCTCAGGCTCGCCGCGCGGTCCCACACCGCGCGCGCGTCGTCGTCGTTCATCGCCAGCTCGGCGCCCATGCCGACGTACTGGCTACCTTGCCCGGGGAACAGGAAGCCGACCGCGCGGGCCGTCGGCGCGCCGACGCCGTAGCAGGCGCCGTCTGGCAGCTCAAAGGACGTCTGCGGCGCCCGCTCGATCCGCTCCGCCGCGCGCGCGAGGCGAGCCGCGAGCGTCTCCGCGTCGGCGGCGACCAGCGCGAGCCGGTGGGCCGCGCCGGCGTCGAATCGCCGCTGCAGATCGCGGGCGACGAACGCGAGCAGCTCTGGCGCGCCCGCGTGCGCGCGCAGGAGCTCGACCCGCGCGCGCGCCTCCGCGACCAGCGACGACGCGCTCGCGGCCGAGATCGTGATCAGCTCGCTCCGCGCCGTCCGCAGCCGCTCCGGGCGCGGCGCGGCGCCGGTGTACTCCTCGAGCGCGACGTGGAAATTCGAGCCGCCGAAGCCGAACGCGCTGACGCCCGCGCGCCGCGGGTGCGCGTCCGGGCGGATCCACGGGCGCGCGCGCGTGTTGAGGTAGAACGCCGACTCCTCGAGCCCGAGCTTGGGGTTCGGCTTGTCGACCTTGGCGGTCGGCGGCAGCACCTTGTGGTGCAGCGCCATCACGGCCTTGAACAGGCCCGCGGCGCCGGCCGCCGCCTTCGCGTGCCCGATCTGCGACTTGACCGAGCCGAGCGCGCACCACTGCCGCGCGCCCGCATCGTCTGTCTTGAAGACCATGTTAAGGCCCGTGAACTCGGCGAGGTCTCCGGCCTTGGTCCCGGTCCCGTGCGCCTCGAGCAGCTCGACCGTCTCGGGCCCGAAGCCCGCGCGCTCGTAGGCGCGCCCGAGCGCCTTCGCCTGCCCGGCGGGCAGCGGCGCGTACACGCTCTTCGAGCGCCCGTCGGAGGACGACCCGATGCCGCGGACGACCGCGTAGACCCGATCGCCGTCGCGCTCGGCGTCCTCGAGCCGCCGCAGCGCGACCATCCCCAGGCCCTCGCCCAGCATCGTCCCGTCGGCCTTGTCCGAGAACGGCCGGCAGTCCCCCGACATCGAGAGCGCCGGCGTCTTGCTGAAGCACATGAACATGAAGATCTCGTTGAGCGTGTCGACGCCGCCCGTGATCACGAGATCCGAGTCGCCGAGGTACAGCTCCTGCGCGGCCATCGAGAGCGCCGAGAAGGTCGACGCGCACGCCGCGTCGGTGACGCAATTGGTCCCGCCGAGGTTGAGGCGATTGGCGATGCGCCCCGCGACGACGTTGCCGAGCAGCCCGGGGAACGAGCTCTCCTCCCACTCCACGTAGTGCGCGGCGATCCGGTCGCAGGCCGCCTGCACCTCGTCCTCGGGCAGGCCCTGCTCGCGCAGCGCCTTGACCCACACCGGCCGCTGCAGGCGGCTGACCATCGCGGCGAGCAGCTCCTGCGCCGAGGTCACGCCGAGGATCACCGACATCCGGCTGCGGTCGACG
The DNA here is from genome assembly GCA_020633295.1 of Myxococcales bacterium. Taxonomy (GTDB): domain Bacteria; phylum Myxococcota_A; class Polyangia; order Nannocystales; family Nannocystaceae; genus JACKDW01. The sequence continues at coordinate 153,973 of JACKDW010000006.1, forward strand.
GTCGTGAACTGCTCGCGCGTCGCGTCGCGCAGCACTCGCTCGGCGACGATCAGCCCGAGCAGCTGCGAGCTGTCGGTCGCCTTGAGGATCGTCGGCGGCACGCCCCACTGAACCGGGTCGAAGTCGACCGGGTCGAGGAAGCCGCCGCGGCGCGCGTAGGTCTTATCCCTGGCCTTTGGGTCAGGATCAAAGTAGTCCTCGACGAGCCAGTGGCTCGGCGGGATGTCGCCGAGCAGATCGGCGCCCGCGAGGATGTCGCGCCAGAAGCCGGTCGCGTCCGAGGAGCCAGGGAACAGCGCGGAGACGCCGACGACGGCGAGGGGCGGCCTGTGGGTGCTTTTCATGGTCCGTTGATCACTTCGTCTCGCTCACGCGAGCGGCCGGGGTCGAAAGTCGAAGGCCGCGCTCGGCACGTCGACGCCGTAGGCGCGGAGCTGGTGCGCGCGGGTCACCGCCGCCGCGCCCTCCATGAGGTTGCGCGCGACCTGCACGACCTCGCGGCGCGTCGGCTCCTCGAGGAAGCTGCCGGCGGTCCACTGGTTGAAGGCGCCCATCGCCGGACCGCACCAGATCTGGTAGTCGGTCTCGCGCGTCGGCTCGCCGTCGATCGCCCAGCGGCTCGCGCGGCCGAGGTACGAGCGGAACACCAGCGCGAGCTGATGTCGCGGGTCCGACTCCCCGCGCGCGACCTCGCCGGGGTCGCGCTCACGCCAGAACGCCTTGGTCGCCGCCCACGCCTCCGCGTAGCTGCAGCGCAGCAGCTGGCGCTCGACCTTCTCGCGCTCGCCCGCGGGGATCGACTCCCAGCGCGCGTGGGCGCGGTACAGCTCGTAGAGCTTGCGCGCGCGCACGCCGAACATGGTCCCGCGGCGCAGCACCTGGACGTCGACGCCGAGCTCGAACATGTCGGCCGCCGGCGCCATGATCACGTCCGCCAGGCCCGCGCGCGCCAGCATCGCGCGCCCGCGCGCGTGCAGCCCCGACTCGACGCAGGCCTGGTTCACGGAGCCCGTGAGCACGTACGCGGCGCCGAGCGAGAACGCGGCCGCGACCGCGCTCGGCGTCCCCAGGCCCCCGGCCGCGCCGACGCGGACGTGTCGCGTGTAGCCGCGCGCGCGCGCCAGCTCGTCGCGCAGCGCGAGGATGCTCGGCAGCAGCGCCGCGAGCGGGCGGTTGTCGGTGTGCCCGCCCGAGTCTGACTCAACGGTAATGTCCTCCGCGACGGGCACGTGGCGCGCGAGCTGAGCCTCCTCGGCGCTCAGCTGCCCGCGCTCCACGAGCGCCGCGACGAGCTCGGCGGGCGCGGGCTCGAGGAAGCGGCGCGCGACCTCGGGGCGCGAGACCTTGGCGAACACGGCGCGCGCGCGGACGATCCGGCCGGACTGATCCAGGCGCAGACCGCTGCACGCGTAGCGCACGATCGCCGGCGTCAGGCGCATGTACGCGGCCGCCGAGACCTTGCGTACGCCTGTCCGAATATACAGATCGGAGACCGCCTCCTCGAGCGCCGGCTCGTTCGGCGAGTGGATCAGGTTGCAGCCCCACGGCGCGCCCGAGCCGAGCGCGCGCGCGAGCTCCTGCACCGCGCGCTCGACCCTCGCGTACGCCAGCCCGGCGGCGCCGAAGAAGCCCAGGAAGCCGGCGCGGCCCATCGCGCTGACGAGCCGCGTCGTCGCGATGCCGTTGGCCATCGCGCCGCTCACGTACGGGAAGCGCACCCCGTGGGCCTCGGCGAAGCTGCGATCCCCGAGCCACTCCGGGTAGAGCGGCGCGAGCAACCCGCGCACCGGCCACGCGGTCGGTGAGCGGCCTTCGACGAGCTCTCCCGCAAGCGAAACTCCGACCGCGCCCGATCGTGGATCGTCCAGGATCAGCGCCGGCTCGCGAAATCGCTGGCACGCCTCGAGGGCCCCCGACGCCGAAAACGCTGCGGTCGCGGCGCTCTCGCTCAGCGCGCACCTCTGGGTAAAAAACGCTGCTATCGGCATGCGGACTGCGTTTGCGTACAAATGCCACTGAGTGGCATTTCAGTTCGGTATAACCGCGCCCACCGTGGGGTCGTCAACCTCAATCCGCGTACAAAAGCGGGCCAAAACGCGCGCTCGAATCCTGCAAACCTCACATGAAATGTTCGCCGAGCGCGGCTATGCCGCGACGACGATTGACGAGATCTGCGCCGCCGTCCCGACCTCAAAGCGGACTTTCTTTCGCTATTTCGCGGACAAAGAGGCGCTGGTGTTCCCCAACCGACGCGGTCGACTCGCGCGCTTTCAGGAGCTGCTCGCCGCGGTCCGCCCCGACCAGTCGCCCTTCGACGTGTTTCGCACGGTCACCAGCCTGTTCGCGGCCGAGTACACCGAGAACCGCGAGCAGCTCCTCGCGCAGCAGCGCCTGATCGCGCAGTCCCCCGAGCTGCTCGCGCGCGAGCGCGAGATCGACAGCGACTGGGAGCGCGAGATCGCGGCGTCCTTCGTGCGTCGCATGCCCCCGGGTGAGTCGGGGCCGTGGCTCGCCGACGTGCTCGCCGGCGCGGTCATGGGCACCGTGCGCGCGACGATGCGGCACTGGTACGCCGACGACGGCCAGGCCGACCTCGAGTCGCTCGGGCTCGAGGCCATCGATTACCTCGAGCGCGGCTTCGTCTTCAGTCGACAGGAGCCGGACGCGTAGGGCGCTGGAACCGTGACGGAGCCGCGCCTTCGCCCGCCCGATTCCTCGACTGATCTCAACGGCCTACGCGACCCGCCGAGACTCCTGCGGGAAGTCTGCGTACCACGCGACGCACTCCTCCTGGCCCCACGCGCGAATATCGAACTTCCCGGTCGACGAGTCGATCGTGTTGTTGCCGTTGAGGTCGATGCAGTCGTCGACGCGCGCGAAGATCTTCGTGATGCCGCCGAAGCGATTGGCGATCGCTACGTCGCCGCGCAGGTTGACCGACGTTCGCGACGGGTTCCCCGCGGAGTCCGGGCGCACGATGTAGCGCCCCTCCTCGAACATGTTGAGCGTGTTGATCTTCGACACCGTGCCCTGGGCCGAGTTCGCCACCCAGATGTAGCTGAAGTCGAGCTGACCGCCGCCCATGCCCGCGCACGGATCGCCCGAGTCCGAGTCTGAGTCCGTGTCGCTCTCGGACTCGACCGCAGTCGTGCTGGCGTCGCCGGTCGTCTCCCCCGCGGTCGACGTCGTCTCGGTCGCGGCCGAGGTCATCACCGCGGTCGCGCCCGTCGTCGTCGAGCCCGCGCTCGCCTCGGAGTCCGACCCGCTGACGCTCGTCGTCGTCTGGCCCGCGCTGACGCCGGAGTCGCTGCCTGGCCCCGTCGACGCCGCCACGGTCGCGCCGCCGCTCGAGCCGCTGTCCGAGTCACGCCCGCCCTCATCGTCGCCGCACGCCGAGACCGCCAGCGACACGCCCGCCAGCGTGAGCACGCGCCCGCTCCACCGCCCAAGCCCCGCCATCGCACACCTCCCACGCGCGGCGTTCCACCCGCGTCGCGGCCGAGGATAGCAGGGATCTACCCTCGTCGCGCTCGCCCGCGCACGAGCATGTCCCTTAAGACATTATCACTCGGGCGCGGACGCGCCCGCCTCCGGCGCCGCGAACACTTGCGGGCAGGCGGCGACCAGCTCCGCGCGCCGCGTGCAGTAGCAGCCGCAGCTGTTCGGCTGGAAGCACGCGTCGGGGCCGGGCGGCGCGGCGCAGTCGCAGTCGTCGCGGGGCGTGAGGGCGCGCGCCTTGCTCTCGAGCCGCACCGTGCACGGATCGCAGGCGCGGCAGCTCTCGGGGCACGCGCCCTCCGTCGAGTGGCCGCCGTTGTACCAGGCCTGCGGCCCCGGCTCGCCCTGCCCGCTCCACGTCCGGATCATGCAGCGGGTCTCGCCGGCCTCGTCGATCCGCTCGCCGGCGCAGCACGACGCGCAGCCGGGCTCGCTCGGCTCTCGGCAGCGTTCGCTCGAGAGCTGCAGCGGCGCGAGCTCGCCGGCCGGCGGGTCCGCGCCGTCGGTCGCCGCCGGCGCAGAGGACATGGCTTTTACGTCATGTTCTTGGACGTCGGGCGCCTTCGCGTCGTGATCGACGGGGCGCGAGGCGCGAGGCGCGGGCGCGGCGGAGCCCGCGGGGTCGGGCCCGCACGCGACCGTCAGCAGCGCGGCGAGCAGGCCAGCGCGCCGCGCCAGCGAGCCGCGACCGGGCGCGCCCCTCGAGGTCGTCCGTCCGCGCCGCAGCGTGGGAGGACGTCGGTGCTCTGCTCGTGACTCGCGCTGCATCGGCTCCTCCAACAAGACGGCGTCGCGGCTCCGCGAACGATCGCGCTCGTCGAGGGTAGCCGAAGCGGGCTCGATCGGCGCGCGCGGAAGAGCTCGCGCGGCCGCCCGCGCGCGCCTCGACGCGGCGTGAGATCTGGCGACGAGGACATCCGCCGGGCGAACGCGCGTCGGCGGGCGCGAGCCCCCGCGCGTCGGCGGCGCGCGCCCCGCGGCGGCGCGACAGATCGCGCGGCCGCGGGCGCGCCAGACCGCGCGCGGACGTCCGCCATCGCGCGTCGGCTGCTCACGGGCGCCCGACCGCCGCGCGACGACGCGCGCGCGCGCGACCGCGCGACCGCGTCGCGTCGGTCTTAACATGCTTGTTCGGACATACCAAGGCGCGCGCTCGCAAGCGCGCGCTCGCGCGCGCGACGTCGACGCGACGGGTGCGCGCGCGCGGCTTTTCCCGCGGTCCTGGTGCGCTCAGCAGACGCTCGCGGCACGCCGCCCGTGATAGCCTGCGTGGGCTCACGAGCTCATCGGTCGCCGCGCCTACGCGCGAGACCGCCATCAACAGGGCTGTATCGCACTGACGCGACGCCACGGACCGCCACGCGAACACCATCAGCCAGTCCGCGTGGGCAGGCATGACGGGACATAAGTCGATGACGAACCTGCTATTCAAACCGCCGCCGCTCCCCGGCGAGAAGCGCGAGACCGACGAGGCGCCCGCGCCCGAGAAAGCGCCCGCGCAGCCGTCTCCCGAGGCAGAGGCTCCCGCGCCGTCGGCTCCCCCGCCCCCGCGGAAGCCGCCCTCGCGGCGGGAAGCGGACGCGCCCGCGCGCCCGACGATCGCGGCGTCGAGCGCCGAGAAGAAGACGAGCGAGAGCCTGCTGGCCGCGGTCATGCAGAGCGGCGGTCACAAGATCGATCTCAGCGGCTCGCTGTTCGCCAAGCCGAAGCCCGAGTCGGCGGGCCTCGGCTCGCTGTCGGCGAGCCTCCTCGGCAAGCGACCGTCGCAGCCGGAGCAGGCGGCGGAGTCGCTCGCCGGCGTGAGCCTCGTGCTCGAGGTCGATCCGGACGACGAGGTCGCGGTCGCCGAGGACGAGGACGAGGTCGAGGTCGCGGACGCCGGGGTCGACGACGCGGGCGACGACGAGGTCGACATCGACGCGGACGAGGCGACCGAGGACGCCGCGGCGACCGAGGACGCCGCCCCGGCCGAGGCCAGCGCCGCGCAGGCGCCTTCGGACGCGAGCGCCCAGCCCGACGCTGCGGCCGCGACGTCGCAGCCAGGCTCGGCCTCGCGGGGCTCGTCGCCGGCGCGGCCGCGACGTCGCAGCCTGGGCTCGGCCTCGCGGGGCTCGTCGCCGGCGCGGCCGACAGCGACGCCGACAGCGGATCGACGTCGACGCCGATGAAGACGCGGACGAAGAAGCCGCGGACGAAGAAGCCGCGAGCGCGGCGGACAGCGCCGGCAGCGACGCGCGCGCGGCGGTCCAGGTCGCTAGCGCGGCGGTCCAGGTCGCGCACGCGGCGACCCAGCTCGCGCCCGCGGCGGCCCAGGTCGCCGCAGCTGCCCCTTCGGTCATATCTCATCAACCGCCGCAAGCCGCCCGCGCCGCCGCGCGCTCCGAGGTCTTCGCGCCGATACGCGCGGACGCGGCGACGCCCCCGCCGAAGGTCATCGTCAACCGCGACGACGACGACGAGCCCAGCAAGACGCCCGTGCTCATCGGGCTCGTCGTCATCCTCGTGCTCATCATCGCCATCGTCGTCGGCGTCATCATGAACCGCGGCGGCGACGACAAAGAGCAGCAGCCCGTGGTCGCGCAGGGTGAAGACACGCCCGAGGCCAAGGCGCCCGAGGCCAAGACGCCCGAGGCCAAGGCGCCTGCGGACTCGAGCGCGGGTGACGAGGCCGCGGGAGCCAGCGACGCGGGCGCCGCGGACTCGGCTGCCCCCGACGACGACACCGACACCGGGGGCGAGGAAGCGGCCGCGCCAGAGAGCGCGGGCGAGAGCGCGGGCGAGAGCGCGGGCGAGAGCGCGGGCGAGAGCGCGGGCGAGAGCGCGGGCGAGAGCCCCGACGCGGGCTCGAGCGACCCGACGAAGAAGCGCCGCTACACGAAGAAGGCGGAGCCGGAGCCCGCGCCCACGAGCCCCGAGCCCAAGCCTGAGCCCAAGCCTGAGCCCAAGCCCGAGCCCAAGCCCGAGCCGACGCAGAAGTCGGCCACGCAGCTCGCGCAGGAGGCGAGCAAGGCCTACTTCGGCGGCAACGCGTCGCTCGCGTTCAACCTCGCGAGCCAGAGCCTGCAGAAGAGCCGCAGCGGCCTCGCGCTCGAGATCAAGACGCTCTCGGCCTGCAAGCTCGGTCGCGAGGACGCGGCCAAGTCGGCCTACAAGGGCCTCTCGCGCGACACCAAGAAGGTCGTGCGCAAGAAGTGCAAGGACATGGGCGTGCGCCTGCCGCTGCTCTAGATCGAGCGCGCGCTCGATCGACCCCTAGAGCGGGCGCGACGCCCCGAACGCCGAAGGAGCCGTGTGGACTCAGAGACCGCCGCGATCACGATCATGGCCAAGATGGCGCTCTCGGACGGGCGCGTGAGCGCCGAGGAGCGCGAGAGCCTGCGCGACATCCTCCACGCCGACGACCGCGTCGACGCCGCGATCGAGCGCGCGCGCCAGACCGGGCTGCGCGAGCTCGTCGACGCGCTCGATCGCTACGCGGACCGCTTCTTCGTGGCCGTGCGCGCGCTCTCGATGGCGGCCGCCGACGCGCGCTTCGACGTCAAGGAGGAGGAGTTCTTCGTCCGCCTCGTCGAGGCGCTCGACATTGTCCCGGGGGACATGTCGCTGCTGCTGCGGCGGACCCAGGGCGACGAAGGAGACCCGGAGGCCGACGACGACGTCGGCGCGCGCCTGCGCGAGCTCTGGCGGCAGTCCTCCTTCTTCGTCGCGGAGACCGCGTGAAGGTCCTCTTCTACGCGATCAACGGCGTCGGGCTCGGCCACCTCTCCCGCCTGCTGGCGATCGCCCGCGCGCTCGCGCCGCTCGCCCGCTCCCTCGGCGCCCGCCCGGACCTGCAGTTCATCACGACCAGCGACGCGTCCGAGCTCGCGCACGACTTCCCCGTCTTCAAGATCCCCTCGTGGACGACGATCGCGAAGAGCGGCGCGCCGCGGCGGCGCTACGCCGCGAGCGCCAAGCTGCTCGTCTCGAACGTGGTCGCCGGCCTGCGCCCTGATCTGCTGGTGCTCGACACGAAGCCGGAGGGCGCGTTTCAGGAGCTGCTGTTCCTCCGCGACTACGCGCGCGCGCTCGTCTACATCGACCGACACAAGCGCCCCGACGCGGCCCGCAGCGCGCTCCACCAGCGTCACGTCGCGCTCTACGACCGCGTGCTCGTGCCTGACGAGCCCGGCGCGGACGACGAGCGCCCGCCGACGTCGCCGGGGGTCGCGGCGCGCCGCCGCTTCATCGGGCGCGTGTGCGGCTATCGACCGGCGCGCGCGATGTCGCGGGACGAGGCCCGCCGCTACCTCGGCGTCGCGCCGGCGCGCCGGCTGCTGTACCTCTCGGCGGGCGGCGGCGGCGACCCGGCCGCCGAGCGGCAGCTCGACGCGCTCGTCGCCGTCCTGCGCGAGGACCCGCGCAACCACCTCGTGATCGGCTACGGCCCGCTCTACCAGGGCCCGAAGCGCTACGGCGCCGACATCACGCCGCTGGCCGAGCCCGCCGGCGCGTGGCGGCTGTTCGCGGGCTTCGACCTGGCCATTAGCGCAGCTGGCTACAACACCTACGAGGAGCTGCTCGCCGCGCGCGTCCCGAGCCTGTTCTTCGCCCAGGGCAAGGGCCTCGATCAGCAGGCGCGACGGATCGCGCGGGGCCACGCGGCCGGGCTGCACGGCTGGCTCCGGGATCTCGAGCCCGCGACGATCCGCTGCGAGGTCGCCTCGCTGCTCGACGACGCGCCGCGCCGCGCCGCCGTGCTCGAGGCGCTCGAGCGCCGCGCGCGTCCCGACGGCGCGCTGCGGGCCGCCGTCTCGCTGCTCGAGCTGTACGCGAGCACGCCCGGCGCGAGCGTCGACCGCCGCCGCCTGTTCCTCGCCGCCTGCGCGGCGCGAGCCGAGGCTCCGACGAAGACTTCGAGGCGGCCTACGCGGGCGCGATCGAGTGGATCGAGGCGACCCGCGGCGCGCGCTCGACCTCGAGGCGCTGCTCGACCGCGCGCGCGCGTGCTGGGACGAGCCCGCGCCGCGCGGCCCCTTCGAGCGCTGGCTCGCGGGCCAGCTGCGCTGGGGTCACGCGCGCTCAGCCAGTGGGAGCGCGCGCTCGGGCTGACCCGCGGTGAGCGGCGCCGCCTGCTCGCGCGGCTGGCCCGGGACGTCTGCGGGGACGCCCGCGCCGACGCCCGCGCCCGCCTGCTCACCGACGCGATCGAGACGCTGCGCGACGCGCTCGGCGACGCGGCTGCGGGCGCGCGCCTGCGGTCGCTGCTCGACCCCGACGCCGATCCGGCCGCGCTGCCGGGCCAGCTGCGCGCGCTCAGCGAGGAGCTCGAGGCGCGCGCGCTGGGCTCGACGAATGAACCTGACCGAATCGACATGTTTGACCACGGCGCCGCGGAGGAGCGCGAGGCGGAGGACTTCACGCTCCGCGTCTCCGCGATCGCCGACGCGCGCCCGAGCCCCGCGGAGGTGACCGACCGTGCCCACGAAGCGTGACGGAATCAACATGGCCAACGGCGCGCTCGCGTCGTATCAGGAGCAGCTCGACGCGCTCGACGAGGAGTCGCGCGAGCTCGACGGGTGCCGGGAGCAGGCCGAGGCCACGCTCGACAACACCTTGGAGCAGCTCGCGCGCTCGCTCGTTCAGTCCAGCGAGCACGACGTGGTCGAGGCGGTCGCCGCGGAGCTCGACATGCACACGCTGCTCGTCGCGCGCCGCGACTTCGAACGTCGCCGCGACACCAACGAGCGGCGCCGCGCGGTGCTCGAGGCCGACAGCCTGTTCTTGCGGCGCGAGCAGCTGCTCCACCCCGAGACCGGCGAGTACGCCGTCGAGCGCGCGCGCGCGCGCGCGTCCCTCGAGGCCGCGCGCGCCGAGCTCGCGCGCTTCGAGGAGTTCGAGCCCTACACGTGGCTGCGCGCGCGGGGCTTCGAGCAGCGCGAGCAGCGGAGCGCGCTCAAGCGGTTCTGGAACGCGGTCACGCTCGGCGCCCACGGGGAGCGCAAGCGCCTCGAGCAGTGCCTCGACCGCTTCGGGCACGCGCGCTTCGAACAGTGCGTCGCCGAGCACGCGCGCCTGCTCGAGGTCGCGCGCGGGCGCGAGGCGAGCCTCGCCCACTGGGAGGGGCGCTACGGCGAGGTCCAGTCCCGGGTCGACGAGCACGCGGAGCTCGCCCTGTGGCTCGACAACTATGACGCGGAGCTGCTGAAGGCGCTGCGGGCGACGGTCGCCGACTTCGTCCGCGCGCTCGATCGCGACGGCCTGAGCGCGCTGCACAAGCGCGCGCGCCCGGCCGCGCGCCCGCTGATCGCCAAGCTGCACGCCCAGCACGAGAAGCTGCGCTACTACGGCGGCATCGGCGAGTACCTCAGGACCGAGCTCAAGGATCGACGCGCGCGGTCGCAGAGCATCTCCCGGGTCAAGCGCAAGTGGTCGGCGAAGCCCTGGGCCGCGCTCTACGGGAACAAGCGCAAGTGGCTCAAGACCGTGCCCGAGATGAAGCGCAAGGGCACCCAGAAGCGCGTGCGCTGGATCAAGACCATGCGCGCCAACATCCACGACTACGACGACTACGACGCGTACAGCGCGTTCCTCTACGACGACGAGCTCGAGTTCCTGCCCTACGACGCCTTCGCGATCGCGGGCGAGGAGCGCATGCCCTACGAGGGATTCTCAGGACAGGTCCTTTCAGACATCACGGAGTTCCGCGCGGAGCACGGCCAGGAGAAGCCCGACTACTCGACGCTGCGCGCGTGCGCCCGCCGGGCCGGGCCGACCGAGACCGACTGGGACGTGGGCGTCTGCGACGACGAGGACGCCGACGAGGGCGACGAGGGCGTGGACGACGCCGAGGCCGCGCTGGTCGCGAGCGCGGCGCTCGCCGAGCTCGCCGAGGACGACGAGGCGCTCGCCGACGCGTCGTGACCTGGCGCCCGCGATCACCTGCGGCGGCCGCTAGATCCCCTTCGGCGCCCGAGGGCCCAGCACGTCCTGCCAGGTGAAGCGCCCCACCCGCATCGGCGGCGGGCGTCGCCCGGCGAGCGGCGCCAGCACCTCGAGCAGCTCGTAGAGCACGTGCGCCGTGCCGCCGTAGGCCAGGCGGCCGTCGAGGTCGAACACGGGCGACAGCGTCTCGCTGCCGTCCGGGCGCGTCCAGGCGATCCCGTCGATCGACGCGCGCGCGAGCAGCTCGCCGATCGCCACGGGCAGGATCGCCGCGACCTCCGACTCCTGGGCGACGAGGCGCTGCGCCGGCGCGAGCGCGACGTAGGGCTCGAGCCGGTACTCCGAGGTGTACAGCGGGATGCTCGAGAGCGTCCCGATGATCCTGGCGCCCCCGAGCCCGACCTCCTCCCGCGCCTCCCGCAGCGCCGTGTCGGCCAGGCTCGCGTCGTCGGCGGGGTCGAAGCGCCCGCCCGGGAACACCACCTCGCCGGCGTGCAGCCGCAGGTCAGCTGCGCGAATGGTCAGGATGGTCAGGGGCGCCGGATCCCAGATCACGGGCACGAGCACGGCCGCGCGCAGGTGGTTGCGGCGCCCCGGGAGCGCCGGAAAATCCGCGGTCTCGTGGCCCCGCAGCGCCTCCTCGACCGCGCCCGGCGTGATCGCGTCGAGCATGCCCCTCGAGTATAGCGGCAGTCCCGGGGCGCCCGCGGCTGCGCGAAGGGCGGAGCCCTACGCCCCCGCGGACAAGCCAGGTGAATTTGAGTACAACACGGCGGCTCGCCCCCAACGAGGACGCACGACCCGAGATGCGCCACTTCTTGACCACTGAAGATTGGACGCGCGCCGAGCTGCAGCGCTGGCTGGACGACGCGCGCGAACTCAAGACCAACCCCCTGCAGCCGCGCCTGCGCGGCAAGTCGATCGCGCTGCTGTTCTTCAACCCCTCGCTGCGCACGCGCACCTCCTTCGAGCTGGGCGCGCACCAGCTCGGCGCCAAGGCGATCGTGCTCGAGCCGGGCAAGGGCGCGTGGCCGATCGAGTTCGAAGACGGCGCGATCATGGACGGCGACGCCGAGGAGCACGTGCGCGAGGTGGCGCGCGTGCTCTCGCGCTACTGCGACGCGATCGCGGTCCGGGCGTTCCCAAAGTTTCAGGACTGGAGCGTCGATCGCGAGGATCGGGTGATCCGGCAGTTCGCCGCGCACGCGACCGTGCCCGTGATCAACATGGAGACGATCGTGCACCCGTGCCAGGAGCTCGCGCTCATGCTCACGCTGCAGGAGCGCCTCGGCGGCCCGCAGGCGACAGACGGGCGCAAGTTCGTGCTGACCTGGACCTACCACCCGCGCCCGCTCAACACCGCGGTCGCCAACTCGGCGCTGATGATCGCGGCGAAGTTCGGCATGGACGTAACGCTGCTGTGCCCCGAGTCGCGCTACGTCCTCGACGATCGCTACATGCGCGCCGCGCTGCGCAGCGCGCAGGCCCAGGGCCGCCAGCTGCACGTGACCCACGACATCGCCGAGGCCTACGACGGCGCCGACGTCGTGTACGCGAAGAGCTGGGGCGCGCTGCCGTTCTTCGGCGACTGGGCGCGCGAGCGGCCGATCCGCGACGAGTACAAGCACTTCATCGTCGACGCCGAGAAGATGCGCCGGACGGCCGGCGGCGGTCAGGGCTACTTCAGCCACTGCCTGCCCGCCCGCCGCAACATCAAGGTCACCGACGAGGTGATCGACGGCCCCCGCTCCCTCGTGATCGACGAGGCCGAGAACCGCCTGCACGTCCAGAAGGCGATGCTGAGCGCGCTGCTGGCCTAACCCGACGGACCGCGAAGACCATGCGAACGACCCGGGACATCATCAAGACCCTGCTGAGCAACATCGGCAGCCGCAAGGAGGTCGACCAGTACCTCACGCGCTTCGCGTCGGTCGAGAAGTCGCAATTCGCGATCATCAAGGTCGGCGGCGGCATCCTGGCGGACCCCGAGTCGCTCGAGGCGCTGGCCTCCTCGCTCACCTTCCTCACCCACGTGGGCCTCGTGCCCATCGTCGTGCACGGCGCGGGCCCGCAGCTCAGCGCCGCGCTCGCCGAGGCCGGCGTCGAGTCGCGCTTCGAGGACGGCCTGCGCGTCACGACGCCCGAGGTGCTCGAGGTCGCGCGCCAGGTGTTCCAGCGCGAGAACCTGCGGCTCGTCGAGGCGCTCGAGAGCCTCGGCACGCGCGCGCGCCCGATCCCGACGGGCGTCTTCATGGCGCGCGCGCTCGACCCCGCGCGGCTCGGCCTCGTCGGCGAGATCGAGGCGATCGACCTCGATCCGCTGCGCTCGTGCATCCGTCACTCGAACGCGCTGCCCGTGCTCTCGTGCCTCGGGACCACGGCCGACGGCCAGCTGCTCAACGTCAACGCCGACGTCGCGACGCGCGAGCTCGCGCTGCGGATCAAGCCGTTCAAGATCATCTTCCTGACGCCGACCGGCGGCCTGCTCGACCAGGACGGCGCGATCATCCCGGCCATCAACCTCGCCGAGGACTACCCGCGGCTGGTCGAGCAGCCGTGGATCTCGGGCGGCATGCTGCTCAAGCTCAAGCAGATCCAGCAGCTGCTGGCGGGCCTGCCCCACACCTCCTCGGTCTCGATCACGCGGCCGAGCCAGCTCGCGCGCGAGCTGTTCACGCACAAGGGCTCCGGCACGCTGGTGCGCCAGGGCGAGCAGATCACGCGCCGCCAGACGCTCGAGGAGCTCGACACGACGGCCGTGCGCGCGCTGATCGAGGCCTGCTTCGGCCGCCGGCTCGCGCCCGACTACTTCGAACGCCTCGACCTGCACAGCGTCTACCTCTCGAATCCGCTGCGCGCGGCCGCGGTCGTCACGCGCGGTCACGAGGGCATCCCCTACCTCGACAAGTTCGCGGTCACGCCGGAGACCCAGGGCGCCGGCATCGGCCGCGCGATCTGGCAGCGCCTGATCCGCGACGCGCCGCGGCTGTACTGGCGCTCGCGCCGGAGCAACCCGATCAACCCCTGGTACTTCCAGCAGGCCAAGGGCAGCTTCCGCAGCGGCCCCTGGATCGTGTTCTGGACCGGGATGTCGGCGCTCGACTCCGTCACCGCCGCGTGCATCGACCACGCGCTGTCCCTGCCCGCCTCGCTCGAGCCCCCGCGCGGACCATGAACGAAGCTGCTCCTCCGGACACCTCCTCCTCGGGCTCCTCCGCGGGCTCCTCCGCGGACAACGCGACGCGGAGCGTCGGGATCATCGGCGCGCGCGGTCACGTCGGCGCCGAGCTGCTCGCGCTGCTCGCCGCCCACCCCGACCTGCGCCCGGGCTTCGTCAGCTCGCGCGCGCTGGCCGGTCAGCGCGTCGCGGCGCTCGTCCCCGGCCTCGACACGGCGCTGCGCTTCGAGGCGCTCACGCCCGAGGCCGCCGCCGCGCGCGAGGTCGACGCGTGGGTGCTCGCGCTGCCCAACGGGCTGTCGGAGGAGTACGCGGGCGCGATCGCGGCGCGCCACCGCGACCCGCTGCTGCTCGACCTCAGCGCCGATCACCGCTTCACCGACGACTGGTGCTACGGCCTCCCCGAGCTGGCGCGCGCGCGCGTGCGTCGCTCGCGACGGATCGCCAACCCCGGCTGCTACGCGACCGGAATGCAGCTGGCGATCGCGCCGGCGCTCGAGCTGCTCGACGGCCCCCCGGTCGTGTTCGGCGTCTCGGGCTACAGCGGCGCCGGGACCACGCCCTCGCCGCGCAACGACCCCGCGCGCCTCGAGGGCAACCTCATGCCCTACTCGCTCACGGGGCACACGCACGAGGCCGAGGTCAGCCGACAGCTCGGGCGCCGCGTCGACTTCACGCCGCACGTCGCGAGCTTCTTCCGCGGCATCAGCCTGACGATCACGCTGCCGCTCGCGCGCGCCGTCACGACCGCGGCGCTGCTCGAGCGCTACCGCGAGCGCTACGCGTCGGAGCCGCTCGTCGACGTGCAGGCCGAGATCCCTGAGGTCAAGATGATCGCGGGCGCCGACGGCGTGTGCATCGGCGGCTTCGCGGTCGACGCGACGCGCCGCCGCGCCGTGCTGGTGGCGACGCTCGACAACCTGCGCAAGGGCGCCGCCGTGCAGGCGCTGCAGAACCTCAACCTCTGCCTCGGCCTCCCCGAGCGCGCCGGCCTCGCGCCGCGCTAACGTCGTTTCCCGTCCGCGCCCGCCGGATGGAACCTGTCTAAACGACCATTTGACGGGGGCGCGAAACTCCGGTCCTATCGTCCCATGAAGAAGCTCCTGCTGCTGCTGCCGGCCGCGCTCGCGCTCGGCTTCCTCGGACTGCCCGCCGGCTGCGGCGGTGATCCCTGCGTCAAGCTGTGCGAGGACGCCCGCGCCTGCGACGAGGACATCGGCTACGACGACCGCCCCTGCGCCGATCAGTGCAGCGAGCAAGCCGACCAGGCGGAACAGCTCGGCTGCGGCAGCGAGTACGACGACTTCACGGGCTGCGTGGCCAAGTTCGATCCCTGCGGGGAGGTCTCGCAGGAGGAGGCCGAGGCGTGCCAGGACGAGTTCGAGGCGTTCTTCCTCGCGTGCGGCTTCGGCACGCTGACCGACTAGCGCCCCGTCTCGACGGCGTCGCGCGCCGCCGGCGAGCCGCGCGCGCGTGGGACATGACTCTCCGGACATTCATCCGGAGCGCGCTCGTCGGCGCCGCGCTCCTCTCGCGCGAGCTCGCCTGCGGCCCCGCCCCCTGCGTCGCGCTGCGCGAGCAGGGCGCGTCCTGCCCGACGCTGAGCGGCTACGCCGACGACGTCAGCTGCGCGCGCCAGTGCGAGGAGGTGCGGCAGGTCGCGGACGAGCTCGCCTGCCTCGCGGAGCACGACGAGCGCGACGCGCCGCGATGACGCTCAGTTGTCGAGCTTGTCGATGCCCTCGGGCGAGAACTCGTCGGCCTCGATCGCCGCGACCATCTCCCGCGCGGTGCACTCGCCGTCGGCGACCGCCCCGATCCCGTGGAAGTACGTGTCCATGGTCGTCACGTTGAGATAGACGATGTGCCTCCACAGCTCGAGCGTGAGCTCCGAGCCCTCGATGTCGATCGAGGTCTTGAAGCGGACCTCGCCGTCGTCGAGATCGATCTCGAAGTTGCCGACCGCGAGACCGTAATTGACGCGGGTCAGGAACTCCATTACGTGGTCACGCCGTCGGTCGATCACCGCGTCGGGGAAGATCGAGTAGAAGACGAACTGATGCGTGTCGTCGGAGGTCTGCGCGACGCAGTGCCACTCGCCGCGCTCGCCCCCGAAGGTCGTCATAAGCATGTCGTCGCCGAGTTCCTCATAGGCCCAGTCCGTCGCGTCGAAAAAGCGCTTTACCGTCTCGTAGAGCGTCGGCATTGAATTCCTCGTACCACGTCCCCAGAAACGCGGGGAGCGATATCGCTGGGGCACGCGCGACCCCACTCGCCGTCGCGAGGGCACGCGCGTGCTCGCGGCTGCACGCGCGTGCGGTCGCGCGTGGGAGCGCTCGCCGCGACGCGCGAGCCCGCGATCACGCGCCGTCGCGTAATTCCGCGGACGCACGCGCGCCGCGAGTACGGTACGCTCGGTGCGAAAAAGCTCTCCGAGGTGCGCACGTTGATCACGCAAGCCCACGACCGAACAACCCGACGAGCGCGCGCCGCGTTCTCAGCCCCCGAGGCCGCGCCCGCCCGCGTGGCCGCGGTATGCTCCGCGCCGTCCTCGGACCGCCGCGGCCGCCGCCCCTCGACCGTCGCGTCGTCCCTCGCGTCGTCCCTCGCGTCGTCCCTCGCGTCGTCCCTCGCGTCTTTCCTCAAGTCTCCCAGCGCGCCTTCCCTCAAGTCTCCCAGCGCGCCTTCCCTCAAGTCTCCCAGCGCGTCTTTCCTCAAATCTCCCAGCGCGTCTTTCCTCAAATCTCCCAGCGCGCCTTCCCTCAAGTCTTCCCGCGCGCCTTCCCGCGCGTCTTCCCGCGCGTCTTCCCGCGCGTCTTCCCGCGCGTCTTCCCGCGCGTCTTCCCGCGCGTCTTCCCTCGCCCGAACGCTCGCCTCCCACCGCGCCGTCGCGCTCTCGCTCTCGCTCTCGTTCGCGCTCGCGTGCACGCCCGAGCACAGCGACCGACAGCGACCGACGCCCGCCTCCGTGGACGCGACGCCGACGACCGCGACGGTCGACGCCCCGCCGCCGAACGATCCCGCCGTGCAGCCGACCCCGACCCCATCCGACGCGAGCGCGGGCGCACGCTACCGCGCGCCGCCGCCCGACGTCGTCAAGGTCGTCGACGCGCCGCCGTCCCCCGCGATCATCGTCGCCCCCGACGGCGCGCAGCTCGTCCAGGCCGCCTACGATCCGCTCCCGCCGATCGAGGTCGTCGCCGCGCCGTTCCTGCGCCTCGCGGGGCTCCGCATCAACCCTGCGCGGAGCGCCCTGCGCCAGACCTCGCACTACACCGACCTGACCCTGCAGCGCACCGGCGACGGCGCCACGACGGCGGTCACGCTCGAGGACGGCGCGCGCCTGAACCGACCCACCTGGTCACCCGACGGCGCCGCGCTCGCGCTGACGATCGAGGGCGCGAGCGGCCTCGAGCTGTGGATCGTCGACGCGCGCACCGGCGCCGCCAGGCGCCTGATCGAGGACAAGGTCACGAACGTCATCGGCGCGGCCTACCGCTGGATGCCGGACTCGCGCGCGCTGCTGGTGCGGCTCGTGCCGCCGCGCGCGCCCGCGCCACCGCCGGCCCCGACGGTCCCGTCGGGGCCGCTCGTGCAGGACACCGCCGGGCGCGCCGCGACCAACCGCACGTACCAGGACCTGCTCGAGACGCCGCACGACGCCGACGTGTTCGAATACTACGCGCGGAGCCAGCTCGCGATCGTGACCACCGACGGCCAGGTCACCCGCGTCGGGCCGGCCGGTATCTACGACGAGGCGCGACCGTCCCCGGACGGCCGGTTCATCCAGGTCACCCGGCTCACGCGCCCGTTCTCCTACGTCGTCCCCTACTACCGGTTCCCCCGCGAGCTCGAGATCTGGGATCGCGAGGGCGCGCGCGTGCGCGAGCTCGCCACGCTGCCCGCCTCCGAGGAGGTCCCGATCCAGGGCGTGCCCACGGGCCCGCGGCGGCTCTCGTGGCAGCCGCGCAAGCCGGCGACGCTCGTGTGGGCGGAGGCGCTCGACGGCGGCGATCCCAGGCGCGAGGTCGACCATCGCGATCACCTCCTGCGCCTCAACCTGCACGAGGCGAGCGCCGCGCCGCAGGAGCTGCTCAAGGTCCAGCAGCGCTTCTCGGATCTCCTCTGGCTCGACAGCGAGGAGGCGGCGATCGTCTCCGAGTACGATCGCGACCGTCGCTGGACCACGACGCGCGTCCACTTCCTCGCGCGCGAGCGCGCGCCGGTGGTGCTCGACGATCGCTCCTACCACGATCGCTACGGCGACCCCGGCTGGCCCGTGCAGCGCGAGCGCGCCGACGGCACGTGGACCGTCGTCGTCGACGACGGCTGGATCTACCTCGACGGCAGCGGCGCGACGCCGGAGGGCGATCGCCCGTTCCTCGACCGCCTCCACCTCGAGCGCGGCGAGAAGCAGCGGCTCCTGCGATCGCCCGCGGACGCGTACCACTCCTTCGTCGCGTTCGCCGGCGCGCCGGGGCCGACCGGGCGTCCGCTGCTCGTGCGCCGCGAGTCGCGGCGGGATCCGCCTAACTACTTCATCGAGTCCGCCGGCGAGGGCGGCGCTGCGGCCCGGCCCCTGACGCAGTTCCCCGATCCGCACCCGCAGCTCACGGGCATCGAGAAGAAGCTGCTCAAGTACAAGCGGGCTGACGGCGTCGAGCTCTCCGCGACGCTGTACCTGCCGCCCGCGCGCGCGCCCGGGGAGCGCCTCCCGCTCGTCATCTGGGCGTACCCGCGCGAGTACAATGACGCAGGGACCGCGGGACAGGTTCGCGCGGCGCCGAACCGCTTCACGCGGCTCGGCGGCACCTCGCCGCTGATGTTCCTGCTGCGCGGCTACGCGGTGCTCGACCGCACCGCGATGCCCGTGATCGGCGACCCCGAGACCATGAACGACACCTTCGTCGAGCAGATCGTCGGCGCCGCGCAGGCGGCGATCGACGCGGCCGACGCCGAGGGCGCCATCGACCGCAGCCGCGTCGCGATCGCCGGTCACTCGTACGGCGCGTTCATGACGGCGAACCTGCTCGCGCACAGCGACCTGTTCCGCGCCGGCATCGCGCGCTCCGGCGCCTACAACCGCACGCTGACGCCCTTCGGCTTCCAGGGCGAGCGCCGCACGCTGTGGGAGGCTACGTCGACCTACGTCGAGCTCTCGCCGCTGATGCACGCGGACGCGATCAACGAGCCGCTGCTGCTCATCCACGGCGAGGCCGACAACAACTCCGGCACCTTCCCGCTGCAGTCGCGCCGCCTGTTCCACGCGCTGCAGGGCCTCGGCGGGACCGCGCGCCTGGTCGTGCTGCCCCACGAGTCCCACGGCTACCGCGCCCGCGAGTCGGTGCTCCACGTGCTCGCCGAGTCCTTCGACTGGCTCGACGCGCACATGCAGCCCGCCGCGCCCGCGCCGGTCGAGGACAAGGCCCCGTAGCGCTCGCGCGCACCTCGAGCGCTCTCGATCCCTCGCACTCGCTTGTACGTACTCGACGCCCGCCTGAGCTCCCATGCACTGGTCCTCCGCCGCCTCGACCTCCCACAACTTCGAGACCGCGCTCGACGACGTAGCGACGCGCGTCGAGGAGGAGCTCGGCGGCGTCGCGCCCCAGCTGCTCGCGATCTACATCTCGTCGAGCTTCCGCGAGTCCTACGTGCTCGTGGCGTCGCGCCTGCGCGCGCGCTTCCCCGGCGCCGCGCAGATCGGCTGCTCGGCGGCGGGCTTCATCGGCGGCGGCCGCGAGCTCGAGCAGACGCCGGGCGTCTCGCTGACCGCCGCGGCGCTGCCCGGCGTCACGCTGCACCCCTTCCACGTCGGCGGCCACGCGCTCGCGCGCTGGTCCGAGGACCCGACGACCGCGTCGGAGGATCTGCGCGCGCTCGACGAGCGCCTCGACGGCGACATCGCGGGCCTGATCCTCCACCCGGACCCCGTCAGCTGCGACACCTCCGCGCTGCTGCGCGTGCTCGACGAGCGCTACCCGGGCGCGACCAAGATCGGCGGCGTCGCCAGCGGCGGTAACCGCCCCGGGCACAACGCGCTCTACGCCGGCGGCCGCGCCCACGGCACCGGCGTCGTCGGGCTCGCGTTCGCCGGCGCGCTCTCGATCGACAGCGTCGTCGCCCAGGGCTGCCGACCGATCGGCGCGCCGATGTTCATCACGCGCTGCGACGGCAACGTCATCCGCGAGCTCGACGGGCGCTCGCCGGTCGCGACGGTCCAGGAGCTCTACGAGCAGCTCGAGGCGCGCGACCGCGTGCTGATGCGCAACTCGCTGTTCATCGGCGTCGTCACGGAGCCCGACGCCTCGCGCTACGGCCCCGGCGACTTCCTCGTGCGCTCGATCATCGGCTTCGACCCCAACAACTCCGCGCTCGCCGTCGACGCGCAGCTCTCCACGGGCCAGGTCGTGCAATTTCACCTGCGCGATCGGCAGGCGTCGGCGCAGGATCTCAACGCGCACCTCGACGCGCGCGCCGAGGCGCTCGCGGCTCGCCCGCCCGCGGGCGCGCTGCTGTTCTCCTGCCTCGGCCGCGGCAAGCACCTCTACGGGCGACCCAACCACGACTCCGACGCGCTGCGCGAGCGCGTCGGCTCGGTCCCGCTCGGCGGCTTCTTCTGTAACGGCGAGATCGGCCCGGTGAAGCGCAGCACGCACCTCCACGGGTACACGAGCGTGTTCGGGCTGTTCCGCAGCGTCGCGCCCGACTCGTGACCCGCTCGCGTCGCGGCGCGCCCGCGTCGCGGCGCGCCCGCGTCGCGCGACGGCCTCAGCGCGCCCACGCGCCCGCGCCGACGTCCGTCCGCGCGCGCGCGCGCGCGCGTGCTCGCGCGAGGACGCCCCGGCGCCCGACGCCGCG
This sequence comes from Myxococcales bacterium, assembly GCA_020633295.1. Classification (GTDB taxonomy): domain Bacteria; phylum Myxococcota_A; class Polyangia; order Nannocystales; family Nannocystaceae; genus JACKDW01. The sequence continues at coordinate 174,431 of JACKDW010000006.1, forward strand.
CGAACGCGCTGCGCGGACGTCCTCCTCGGCCACAGCGCGCGGCCCAGGATCACAAGGCTGAAAGGACAGGAGACACGCGCGCGCCCGCCTGCTCTCATGTACATGCGACTTCGCTCGCGCGCGCGAGCGGCTGTGCTCGCGCCCGGACTCGCGCCCCGGAAAGTCCACAGCGCGCGGCGCCCCGAGAGTATTATGTTGTGCGCCGCAGTAGACGAGATGGAGGCCACGCGACGACACGCCGTGACGCTCCTGCACCTGTCGGACATCCACAGGACGCGGGATGAGCAGGTGAGCAACGAGGAGCTGCTCAACGCGCTGCAGGCTGATCTGGCCGCGCACGCCGACGACGGCGTCCCGGCGCCGCAGGCCGTCGTCGTCTCCGGGGACATCGCGCAGGCCGCCGAGCCGCGCGAGTACGACGAGGCCGCGAGCTTCCTGCGCCAGCTCGCCGACTACCTCGGCGTCCCGCTCGCGCGGGTCATCGTCACGCCCGGCAACCACGACGTGCACTGGCCGACCGCCGAGGAGGCCTTCGTGTCGCGACGCGCCCGCCCGCCCGGCGCGCCCGACGAGCTCGTGATCGAGCGACACGGTCGCTTCCTGTGCGCGCGCAGCGAGGAGCAGTACCAGCGCCGGCTCGCCAACTTCCGCGCGTTCTACAAGCAGCTCTCCGGCGAGGACTACCCGAGCGCGCGCGCCGAGCAGTACACCGTGCACGAGCTGCCGGCGCTCGGCGTCGCGTTCGCCGGCTTCAACAGCTGCGACCTCAACGACCACGAGCGCAACCGCGGCGGCATCCACAGCGCCGCGATCCACGGCGCGGCCGGGCGGCTCGCGGAGTTCGACGGCTACCGCGTCGCGGTCTGGCACCACGACCTCAACTGGCGCCAGCGCCCCGAGGCCGACGCGCTCGACGTCGACAGCCTGCGCCAGCTCAGCCAGCGGACCTTCAACCTCGGGCTGTGCGGGCACACCCACCGCACCGCGTTCAACGACGCCTGCCAGATCGAGGGCTACGCGCTCCCGGTCGTCGCCGCCGGCTCGCTGTGCGCGGGGCCGCGGCAGCGCGGCGAGTCTGTCCCGAGGGCCTACAACGTGATCCAGCTGCGCGGCGACACGGCGCGCGTGTACACCCGCGTCAAGGACGAGCGCCACACGCCCTGGCGCGCCGACGCCCGCCACCGCGACGCGCAGGGGCGCTACGTCCACTGGTACGACGTGCGCCTGCCGAGGCGCGCGCAGACGCGGCCGCGTCACGCGGCGACGTCGACGCCCTCGTCGCCGTCGACGACCTCGGCGACGAGCGGCGCGCCCGACCCCGCCGGCAACCCCTTCCAGGCCGTCGGCACGCTCCCAGAGGAGGCGCCGTCCTACGTGCGCCGCGCCTGCGACGACGAGCTGACGCGCGCGCTCGATCAGGGCGCGCCGATGATCGCGATCGACGGGCCCTACCAGCACGGGAAGTCGAGCCTGCTGCTGCGCGCGCGCGCCTACGCGGCGGGCGTCGCCCGCGAGCGCGCGTGCTACCTCGACCTGCAGCGCCTGCGCACCGACGACCTCCAGCAGTTCTACAGCCGCTTCTTCGAGCTGCTCGGGCGCCAGCTCGGCGCGCGCGTCGACGACTGGTACGCGCTCGAGGAGCAGGCCGCGGCGCGCCCGCTCGCGCTGCTGCTCGACGAGCTCGGACACCTGACCGCGCCGCTCGCCCAGCACCTGCTGCCCTCGCTGTTCCGGCTGGCGACCGCGCGACCGCCCGCGGTCCGCGTCGTCGTCAGCGCGCCCGAGCCCGTCACCGCGCTCCTCGATGGTTGGCGCCTCGCCGATCCGAAGCTGCGTTCAGGCTGGCTCCGAGTACAGGTCGGTCCGCTCGGCGACGACGGCCTCGCGCGCCTGCTCGAGCTGCTCCCGAGCCGCGCGCGCGCGCTGGCGCGGCGCCACGCGCAGCACATCACCCGTCAGGTCGCCGGCCGCCCGAGCGCGGCCCAGGCCCTGTGCGCGCGCCTGCATGACGACTGCGCGCGCGACGAGCGCGACGAGGCGCTCACAGCTCGAATTATGGACGAGAGGAGCTACCGATGAGCACCGAGATCCCGTATCGGGCCGCGGGCACCTTCGACGGGCGCTCCTACGTCGTCCGCGACGCCGACCACGACCTGCTCCTCGAGATCGAGCGCAACCAGCGGTTCCCGTACATCGTCGCGCCGCGCCAGAGCGGCAAGTCGAGCCTGCTGATCCGCACGATCAAGACGCTCGACCCCGAGGAGTACACCTGCGCGTTCATCGACATCGCGCCGATCGTGATCGAGAGCTACCGCGAGTTCTGGGACGAGTTCCTGCTCGGCGTCGCCAAGAGCGGCAAGCTCAGCCGCGACCCGCTGCGAAGGCAGGACCCCGAGGACACGTTCCGCGCGTGGCTCGAGCAGCAGGACACGCGGCTCGTCGTCATGGTCGACGAGATCGACGTGCTGCTCGCCGCGACCTTCAAGGAGCAGTTCTTCAGCAAGATCCGCACGTTCTTCAACAACCGCGCGATCGACAAGACGTTCTCGCGGCTGCAGTTCGTGCTCGCCGGCTCGGCGCGCCCGTCGACGCTGATCTCGGACCCGAAGCGCTCGCCCTTCAACGTCGGCATCGAGGTCGAGCTCGAGGAGCTCTCGCCCGACCAGCTCGTCGCGCTCACGGCCCACCTGCGCAGCTCCGGGGCGCGCGTCTCGCCCGAGTTGCCCGCGCGCATCTTCCACTTCACGGGCGGCTCGGTCTATCTCTGCCAGCTGATCCTGGAGCACCTGTGGAGCGTCGCCATCCACGGCAAGAGCGTGATCGCGCCCGACGACGTCGACGGGATCGTCGACTCGATCATCGAGCACGCGCCGCGCAACGTGCACTTCGAGAACCTCTACCGCCTGCTGTCCGGCAACCGCGAGCTGCTCGACAGCTTCCGGCGCCTGCTCGACGGCGAGGAGATCGACGACGGCGCGCGCCTCGAGCTGCGCCTCGCCGGCATCTCCAACGGCCTGCGCCCGTTCCGCAACGAGCTGTACCGCCGCGTGTTCTCCGGCGACGGCCGGCTCTCGCTCACCCGGCACACGCGACCGCGCGCGGGCTCGAGGAAGAGCTCCGACAACGGGCAGCTCAAGCCCGGCGACACGCTCGGCGGCGGCACGTACCGGCTGATGCAGAAGATCGGCCAGGGGGGCTTCGGCGCCGTCTGGATGGCGCTGGGGCAGCGAGACCGGCGCTCGGTCGCGATCAAGGTCCTGCACGCGCACCTCGCCGAGGACAAGAAGCGGCGCGCTCGCTTCTTCCGCGGCGCGCGGGCGATGGCGCAGCTCGACCACCCCTCGATCGTCCACGTGATCGAGCCGCACGGCGAGGAGGGCGGCAACTACTACTTCGTGATGGAGTACGTCGAGGGCTACGACTTCCGCGACGCGGTTCGTCGTCACTTCCTGCCCGAGGACAAGGTGCTGCCGATCATCCAGCAGGTCGGCCGCGCGCTCGCGCACGCCCACGATCGCGGGCTCATCCACCGCGACGTGAAGCCCAGCAACATCCTGCTCGACGCCTCCGGCGAGCCGCGCCTGACCGACTTCGACCTGGTGCGCATGCCCGACTCGGCGACCACGAACGAGACCCAGACGGGCGCGGTCGGCTCGTTCATCTACACCGCGCCCGAGGTCACGCGCGAGGCGAAGGAGGCCGACGCCGCCGCCGACGTCTACAGCCTGGCGATGACCGCGATCTTCGGGCTCTACGGCGACGACCTCTCGATGGACGTCGTCCGCAACGCGCGGCGCTTCATCGACGCCGAGCTCGAGTGCAGCGAGGCGATCAAGGAGGTGCTCAAGCGCGCCGTCTCGTGGAACAAGCAGCAGCGCTACCTCGACGCCGGGAGCTTCTGCCTCGCGCTCGACCGCGCGTGGCGTGACGACGTGCGCCCGCCCCCGCTGCCGCCCGAGGACTCGCTCGCCGCGTTCACGATCGCGGAGGACGACGAGCTCGTGGTCGCGGCGCGCTCGATGGCCCAGGCCCGCATCTCGCTCGCCGACCGCCCGCCGTCGAGCGCGCGCGCGGGCGAGCGCGAGGACGGGCGCCCCGAAGACATGTCTGAAGAGTCAGACATCGCGTCAGGCGGCGAGGCCGACGCGGAGCCCGTGGAGCGCGCGCCCGAGGACGCGCCCGAGGACGATCCGGACGACCTCCTCGATCCGCTCGCGGCGCTCACCGACGACGACGACGACGCGCCGCCGCTGACGCCCGCCGCCGCCGTGAGCGTCGCGCCCGCGCCGGCGCCCACGCCCGCGACGACGCCCACGCCGGAGCCGAGCCGCTCGCGCGCGCCGACCTTCACGCCCGCGCCCGAGCCGCCGCTGAGCGCGTCACCTGGCCTCCCGACCTTCTCGCCGTCGCGCCCCAAGCAGACCATCCAGGGCGTGCGCCCGGCGATCGGCGCGCCGCGCACCGGCGAGGCGACGCTCCCCAAGAGGAGGTCCGAAGAACATGTTCCTACAGCCATCAAGGAACCTACCGGGGGCCACCGCGCGTCCGCGCTGACCGAGACCGACGCGGACGCCGCGACCGCGCGCGACACCACCACGGTCGAGGAGGCGCCCTACACCGAGGTCTCGACCGCCGCCGCGATCTCGGCCGCGACGCGAAAGTCGGGCGTCTCGGGCGCGCGCGCGGCGTCGAAGTCCTCGACCCACGCCGCCGCCGCGCGCGAGAAGTCGAGCCACGCCGAGGATCGAGCCGAGCGCGCCGACGCTGGGAGCAACCGCGCGGTCTACCTCGCGATCATCGTCGTCGCGGCGCTCGTCGTCATCTGGCTGCTGCTGCGCGCGTGCGGCACAACGCCGGTCGAGCGCCCCGACGCGCGCCCGCCGGGCGCCAGCGCCAGCGCGCCGGACGAGTCGAAGGCCAACCTCCCGCCGCGCCCGACGACTGCCGCGCCCGACGTCGCCACGACCGACGCGACGCCGCCCGACCTGCCGCCGCCCGACGACACGGTCGGCGCGCCCGACCTCCCACCGCCCACGCCCGACCTGCCGCCGCCCGACCCGACGAGCGGCGACGCGACGCCCGACCTCCCCGACGACTTCGACGACTCCGGCGACGTAGACGGCGACTCCGCGGACGTCGACGACTCCGCCGGCGGCGAGCCGGACTCGAACAAGGAGGAGATCGACGCGCTCGTGCGTCGCGGCTGCAACCTCGTGAAGTCCAACAACACGCGCGCGGGCCTCGACGAGCTGCTCAAGGCGTTCGACCTCGGCGGCGGCCGCAACTACAAGCTGCGCGTCTGCATGGCGCAGGCGAAGCTGCGCAACGGCGACGCCAAGGCCGCGTTGACCCACTACCGCGAGGCGCTGCGCTCCTCCCCGCGCAGCCGCGCCGCGCTGCTCGGCGCGGCCCAGACCGCCGAGCGCGCCGCCGCGATCTCGAGCGGCAGCAAGACGACCTACACGCGCGAGGCGCTGCGCTACTACCGGCAGTACAACCACTTCCACCCCGGCAACCAGACCGTCGAGGCGAGCATCAAGCGGCTCGAGGGGCGCTGAGCGCCGGGCCCCGCGCGGCCGCGGGATCCTCTTTAAGATCCTGAATCTAGGGACAGGGGGTCGAGGCGCCGGCGCCGAGGCGCGCGCGCGCGAGCTCGCGCGCGCAGGCGTCGGTCCCACGCCCCGTGCGCGCGGCGCTGGCGAGCACCTCGGCGAGGTTGTCACGGACGGCCGCGCGCACGCGCGCCGTCGCTTGCTCGCGCGACCACCCGCGCGACTCGATCCCGGTGATCGCGAGCGCGCCGCCGACGTTGACCAGGAAGTCGGGCGCGTACAGCACCCCGCGCGCCCGCAGGCGCTCGTCGTCCTCCGGCGTCGCGAGCATGTTGTTGGCCGCCCCCGCGATCGCGCGGCAGCGCAGACGCGGGACGCTGCGCTCGCTCAGCGCGCCGCCGAGGGCGCAGGGCGAGAGCACGTCGCACGGGAGCTCGAGCGCGCGCGCGGGCGACACGACGTCCACGCGCGGGAGCCCGGCGAGCGCCGCGGTCGCGCGCGCGTCGACGTCGGCGATCGTCACGCGCGCCCCCGCGGCGAGCAGCCGCCGGACGAGCCGCGCCCCGACGCTGCCGACGCCCTGCACGACGACGTGGGCCGCGTCGAGCGGGACGGAGAGCCGCGCGCACAGCAGCTCGATCGCCGCGAGCACGCCGATCGCGGTGTGCGGCGCGCTGCCCTCGGGGCCCGCAGTCGAACATGTCCTGCAGTACACGTAGGGCGCGCCGGCCTCGGCGATCACGTCCATGTCGCGCGGCGTGGTGCCGACGTCCGGGCCCGTCCGGAACGCGCCCGCGAGCGACGCGACCACCGCGCCGTAGCGGCGCAGCAGCCCGTCGCGCTCCGCCTGCGCGAGCGGGCGCGACGGCCAGATCACCGCCTTGCCGCCGCCCGCCGGGAAGCCGGCGGCCGCGAACTTCAGCGTCATCCCGCCCGCGAGCGCGAGCGCGTCGACGACGGCCTCGCGCAGCCCGGCGTAGCCGCGCATCCGCGTCCCGCCGCAGGCGGGGCCGAGCGCGCTCGAGTGCAGCGCGACGATGATCCACGCGTCGGCCTCCGCGTCGCGGCGCAGGATCACCTGCTCGCCGTCCCAGGCGGCGAGCGCCTCCTCGAGCGTGGACACGCCGGTCACCCGCGCCTCCCGATCAGCGCCGCACCGCGAAGCTCGGATCCCAGTCCACGACCGCGTCGAAGCCCTTCGCGGCGAAGGTCGGGCCCATGTCGCGGTAGCTGTGCGCGCGCCAGAAGTCGCGCGGGTCGGACTCGATCGTCAGCTCGCGCTGGGGCTCGCCGTCGTCTCCCTCGAGCTCGCGCACGGCGATCGGCGTGACGGCCTCCTCGCGCCGGACCGAGAAGGTGATGACCATCGAGTCGCCCTGCTGGCGGTAGCTGAGCGCCTCCGTCGTCCACTCGTCGTAGTCGCCGCGGTGAAACCACCCGACGCCGCGCCCGTCGATGCTCTGCGCCTGCAGCTGGTAGATGGCGAAGCCCATGCCGCCCGTGGCGAAGCGGCGCTCGTCGCCCCACAGGCGGCCGCCGATCGCCGCGCCCCCGAGCTCGCCGCCGGCCGCGTCGGCGCGCGCCGGCGCCTGCCCGCCGCGCGCGACCCGGAAGTAGCGCGTCGCGCCCGGCTCGCGCGGATCGTCCTCGAGCACCAGCCAATCGCGCCCGCCCTCCCGCTCAACGCGGTAGGTGACCTCGTGGCGCTCGCCCGACTTGCGGAAACGCAGCGTCAGCGACGAGCCGTCGGCCGCGTAGTTGAAGCCGTGCGTGTTCGTGTAGCCGACCTTGCCGTAGCGATACAGGCCGTGGGCGCCGTCGTGGAAGTAGTAGAAGCGCATCGGGTCGCCGTCGGCGACGCCCTCGTAGCGCTGCCACAGCCCCTCGATCACGCGCTCGCGCGCCGGCGTCGACGAGACCGCCGGCTCGCGCGCGACACGGGCGCTGACCTCCGGCGACGCGCACACGATCGGGGCGCGCGAGCGCGGCGCCGTCTCGGGCTCGCCGCGCAGCAGGACCATCGCGGGCACGAGCAGCGTCAGCGCGGCGTAGGTCGAGAGACAGAACGGAGATGGCCTTCGAGACGTGTACATCATGGGCGCTGCGTCCTGTCGCGCGCGCTGCGATCGTCGACGGTATGCTCCCGTGACGCCCGGCGGATCCGTCGGGCCTTCGTCGGGCCTTGTGCTCGCGCGCGCGACCACGCCATCATACCGCCCGTCGCCGCGAGCTCCGCCCCGCAGTCATGAACTCCATCGCCACGCCGTCCCCGCCGACGCGGCCCCTGCTGCTCGCGTCCGCCTCCCCGCGCCGCGCCGATCTGCTGCGCGCGGCCCAGGTCGCGTTCACGACCAGGCCCGTCGACTGCGACGAGCGCTGGCGGCCGGGGGAGTCACCGATCGTGTACGTCGCCCGCCTCGCGCGGGAGAAAGCGCTGCTCGCGCTGTCGCGCGACGGCGGCCACGACGGCCTCGTGCTCGCGGCGGACACCGCGGTGTGGTTCGACGAGCGCGCGCCGCCGCTGGGGAAGCCGCGCGATCGCGACGCGGCGCGGCGCATGTTGACCGAGCTGATCACGCGCCGCGAGCACGCCGTGTCGACCGCGTTCGCGCTCGTCGACGGGCGGGCGCCGTCGCGTCGACGCGAGCGCGTGGTGACGACGCGCGTGTGGACGCGCGCGCTCTCCGGAGCCCAGCTCGAGCGCGCGCTCGACCGCTACCTCGACACCGACGAGTGGACCGACAAGGCCGGCGGGTACGGGATCCAGGGGCACGCCGCCGGGCTCGTGGCGCGGATCGACGGCTCGTACACGGCGGTCGTCGGGCTCCCGCTCGCCGAGGTCCTGGATGCCCTTTGGGACATTCGTCAGGGGTCGGCGTGAGCTGGGCGGGTGACCGCGCCGCCGCGATCCAGGCTACAGTCGCCCGGCCGTGACCGACGAGCGCTCTCCACCGCTCTCCCCGAAGCTCTCCCCGAAGCTCTCCCCGGAACCCTCCCCGGAGCCCTCCCCGGAGCCCTCCCCGGAGCACTCTCCGCGCGCTGACGCCCTGCGGCAAATCCTCGCGCGCGTCGCCGCCGCGACCGCGCGTCGCGTCCCCGAGGCCCAGGGCGCCCCGCCGCCGCGGCTCATCGGCGTCAGCAAGCGTCACTCGCTCGACGCCATCCGCGAGCTGCGAGCTGCCGGCCTGCGCGACTTCGGCGAGAACTACGCCCAGGAGTTCCAGGGCAAGCACGCCGCGCTGGCCGGCGACGACGAGCTGCGCTGGCACTTCATCGGCGCGCTGCAGACCAACAAGGTCAAGCTCGTCGTCGGCCACGCGCTGATCCACACCGTCGACCGCGCCCGGCTGCTCGACGCCATCGAGCGCCGCGCTCGCGCGCTCGGCGTCACGCAGCGCGTCCTCGTCGAGCTCCAGCTCGCGCCCGAGGAGGGCAAGGCCGGGCTGCGAGCGGACGAGCTACCCGCGCTGCTCGACCGCTTCGCCGCCTGCGAGCGCGTGCGCTGCTGCGGGCTCATGATCATCCCGCCGCCCGGCGAGCCGGAGGAGACCCGGCCCTACTTCGCCGAGCTCCGCCGGCTCCGCGATCGCCTCGCCGGGACCCCGCGCGCGAACGTCGAGCTGCGCGAGCTGTCGATGGGGATGAGCGCCGACTTCGAGATCGCGATCGAGGAGGGCGCCACCCTCATCCGCGTCGGCACCGCGCTGTTCGGATCTCGACCTCGGTGAGCTCGCGTACCTCGGGAGACCTCCGCACGCGCGTCCACACGCGTCCACACAGGAGATCGCCCGACGCAGCCGCCTGTCGTACACATCACAAAGCCGCCCGACGCACGCGGCAGTACGCGACGCGAGCGGCCGGGTCTACGCGCCGCGCTCGCGCGTACGCGCACGAGCACGCGCCAGACCCTAACGGGTCGTCACCATGGGCAACTCCGCCCGCGACGGCGACCGACCGCGGCCCGATGACGGCCGTCCGCGCGAGCCCGCCACGGGCGGTCGCGCACTGACCTCCGTCGCGCGGCGCGTCGAAAACCGAGCGTCGGAAGCCGAGCCGCTCGCGCAGCGCAGCCCGCGGCCGTCGACGTCGCGCGTCGAACTTCAGCGCCGACGCGACGGTTCTGCGGTACCATAGGGTCGCAACACCAGGATCGGGCTGCGCTTGCAACCGAAATTGGTCTTGAAATATCATCGAGCGAACATGCAGCCGACGCAGGAGAACGCCCCGTGGAAATAACGTTCTGGGGCACCCGGGGCAGCATTCCCGTGTCGGGGCCACGATACGCGGAGTTCGGCGGAAACACTCCGTGTCTCTCGATCAAGCTCGAGAGCAGTCGCGACATCATCATCCTCGACAGTGGTTCGGGGATCCGTGAGCTCGGGCTCAAGCTCATGGCGACGATGAAGGAGCACTCGCGCGCGATCCACTTGTTCCTGACGCACGCGCACTGGGACCACATCCAGGGCTTCCCGTTCTTCGTCCCCGCGTTCGTCCCCGGCTTCAAGCTCGACATCTACTGCTCCAAGGACGCCAAGGCGATCCTCAACAAGCAGATGTCGCCGCCCTTCTTCCCCGTCGGCCTCGACGTCATGGGCAGCACGAAGACCTTTCACATGCTCGGCGAGGGCCAGAGCGTCCCCGTCGAGGAGGCCTGCGTGCGCCACATCCCGCTGCCGCACCCGCAGACCTCGACGGCCTTCCGCGTCGACGAGCGCGGCAAGTCGATGGTCTTCGCGACCGACACCGAGCACACCGCCGGCACGCTCAACGAGACGCTCGCCGAGCTCGCCGCGGGCTGCGACGTGTTCATCTACGACGCCCAGTACACCATCGAGGAGTACAAGGGGAAGGTCGGCTGGGGCCACAGCACGTACACCGAGGCGATCCGCCTGGCCGAGGCCGCCGGCGTCAAGAAGCTGATCCTCTACAGCCACGACCCGACGCACGACGACGAGATGCTGCGCTCGATCGAGGCGCAGGCCCAAGAGCAGTTCCCGAACACCATCGCCGCGCGCGACGGCATGGTCCTCAAGCTCTGACGAACGAGCCGACGGCGCCGCCGTCCGAGTCCACCCGCTCGATCCGCACCCGCGCCGTCGCGCCCAGCATGCGATCGTCGTCGCTGGCGATCGCCACGCGCACGTAATTGTCCGTCAGCGCGATCATCATCCCGGAGCGCCGATGGCGAGCGCGGTGGACGACCGCCGGGAGCACGGCGCCCCGCTGGCGCGCGGCGAACTGCCGCGCTCGCGCGCGCGAGAGCTCGCGCAGGACCCGGCTCCGCGCCGCGCGGGTCTCGGGCGCCACCGGCTCCGCCTCGTGCAGCGCCCACGCCGGGGTGTCCGCGCGCGGCGAGAACGGGAACACGTGCAGGTAGGCGAGCGGCAGCGACTCGAGCAGCGCGCGCGTGCGTTCGAACTCGGCGTCGGTCTCGCCGGGGAAGCCGACGATGACGTCCGTCCCGAGCGCGACCCCGGGCACGCGCCGCGCCAGCGCGCCCGTCAATTCCTTCAGGTCGCCGCTCGTGTGCGCCCGTCGCATGCGCCGGAGCACCCCGTCGTCGCCGCTCTGCGTGGGCAGGTGCAGGTGTCGACACAGGCGCGCGCCCCCGTGGCGCTCGAGCGCGTCGATCAGCGCGCCTGAGACCTCGTGCGGGTCGAGCGATCCGAGCCGCAGGCGCGACGCGCCGAGCCGCGGGATCAACTCCTCGGTGAGCAGCGCGTCGAGCCGCGCGCGCGGCTCGAGGTCACGCCCGTAGGTCCCGAGGTGCACGCCGGTCAGCACGACCTCGGGGACGCCCGCGGCCACGAGCTCGTCGAGCTGCGCCGCCACGCGCGCCGCCGGCACGCTCGCGCTGCGACCCCGCACCGACGGCACGATGCAGAACGAGCAGCGGTAGTCGCAGCCGTCCTGAATCTTGAGATAGGCGCGGCTGCGCTCCGGCGCGAGCTCCGGGCGCAGCGCCGCGACCCGTCGACGTCGCGCGAGGTCAGCCGGTCGCACGTGCACCACCGGCGCCGCGTCGCGCGGCGCGTCCGGGGCCAGCCGCGCGAGCCGCTCGATGAGCGACTCCTTCTCGTGGTTGCCGACGACGAGCGCGACGCCGGGCAGCGCCGCGACCTCCTCGGGCGACGCGCTCGCGTAGCAGCCCGTGACGACGACGCGCGCGCCGGGCCGCCTGCGCGTCACCTGGCGCACGCGCTGGCGCGAGTCGGCGTCGGCCTCGTGCGTGATGGCGCAGGTGTTGACGACCACGACGTCGGCCTGCTCGGGGGCGACGACCTCATGACCTGACTCTCGGGCCATCCTCCCGAGCGCGTCCGATTCGAACTGGTTCAGCCGGCAGCCCAGCGTCGTGAACGCGATGCGCATGCCCGCGGTGCTATCACAGCTTGAACGCGATGCCGAAGGACTGGCTCGGGTCCTTGAAGCGCGGGAACCGGGCGTTCTTCTTCACGGCGGTCGCGGCGCAGGTGCCGATCGTCGAGTTCGGCGCCTTCGTCGGCTTGGCGCTGAGCACCCGCCCGGTGCTGCCCGAGACCTTGATGTCCACGCGGACGATCGAGCCCGCCGGCGCCCCGCCGGCGCCCTTGCAGTTCGACCGGATCGTCGACGCGACCTTGTCCTGCACCGACTTGCGCGTCTTGAAGTCGAGGTTCTTGGGCAGGTTCTCGATCTTCTTCGTCGGCGCCTTCTTCGTCGGCGGGTCCTTCTTCTTGCTCGCCTTCTTGTAGGACTTCTTCGTCGACTTGTCGTCGTCGCCCGACGAGTCGTCCTCGTCGTCGTCGTCGCCCTCGCCCGACTCGTCGCCGTCGTCGCCCGACTCCTCACCGCTGTCGGTCTCGTCCTCGCCGCCGTCGTCCTCGATGATCGCGTCGTCCTTCGGCAGGTCGGGCGCCTTGATCACGACGACGGGCGTCTCGTCGGGCTGCTCGTCGGCGGAGGAGGTCTCCGACTCGCCCAGCGAGTCCTCGTCGCCGCCGCGCGTCGCCAGCACGTAGATCAGCGCGAGCGCCAGCATCAGCACGAGGGCCGCGAGCGCGACGGTGACCTTGAACATCATCGCGTTCTGGCCCGGCAGCGTCATCGGGCCGGTCGTGAAGCGGCCGGTGTCGTTGACCGAGTCGGGCGTCAGCGACTCGGTGTCCGCGAGCAGCCCCTCGCTCGAGGGCGCCGCGCCCTCCTCAAACGAGATCGCGGCGCGGTAGGCCGCGAGCTCGGCCATGAGGTCCTCGCCGCTCATCGTCGAGCCGCCGACCGACTCGATGATCTCGCGCATGCTCTGGAACCGCGCCTCCGGATCCTTCTCCATGCAGCGCAGCACGATCGCCTCGGCTTGCGGCGGGATCGCGGCGTTCGGCGCCACCTCGCGCAGCGGCTTGGGCGTGGCGTGCACCTGCTGGTTGAGCACGCCGAACATGTTCGTGTCCTTGAACGGCAGGTGCCCGGTCAGCACCTGGTACATGATGCAGCCGACCGAGTAGACGTCCATGCGCGGGTCGGCGGCCTCGCCCTTGACCTGCTCGGGCGCCATGTACTCCGGCGTGCCGATCAGCGCGCCCGCCTGCGTCAGCGTGTGGGCGTTCTGCCGCTCCTCGTCGACGACCTTGGCGATGCCGAAGTCGAGCACCTTGACGAAGTCCGGGCGCCCCTCCTTGTTGATGAGGAAGCAGTTCTCCGGCTTGATGTCGCGGTGGATGATGCCCTTCGAGTGGGCGGCCTGCAGCGCGCGGCAGATCTGCACGAAGATCCGGCGCGCGCGCTTCCACGGCAGCGCGCCCGTCTTGCGCAGCAGCTTGCCGAGGTCGGAGCCCGACAGGTACTCCATCACGAAGAACACCGAGCCGTTGTCCATCTCACCGAAGTCGGTGATGTCGATGACGTTCTCGTGATCGATGGTCGAGGCGGCCCGCGCCTCTCGCAGGAAGCGCTTCACCTGATCGGGGCGATGACAGTAGGCCTGGCTCAGGACCTTGATCGCGACCTTCTTGCCGATCGCGACGTGCTCGGCGAGGTAGACCTTGCCCATGCCGCCCTTGCCGATGAGGTCGAGCACGCGGTAGCGATCGGCGAGCACGGTGCCGAACAGCGTGTCCTGGCGCGGCGAGAGCTGACCCGTCTCGCCGCCGCTGAGCGACTTGACGTCGGGCGTGTGCGTGATGCGGGTCGCGTCCTCTTCACCGACCGACGCGGGCGTAAATCGACGCGAGCCGCTCACGTGCGAGATGACAGACGGCGTCACAACCGTGAGATCGTCGTCCCCGATTTCACCGCCTGGAGTCAGCGTCAGGTCGATGTCGACTGATTCGAACTTCGAGGCAGTCGAGACTCCTCCGCCGCCCGTCGACGGAGGTCCCTGGGCCGGCGTACCGCGCCCATCGCTGTGGCTGCCCTGATCGCCCACGTCTGAAACTTCGGCGCACCCGCGCGGGTACAGTGTAACGACGCTAGCACGCACATCTGGCCCAGAAAACCCGCCCAGCCGTACAGGGCTCCCGCGCGGGGCTCGGCTTCGCCGGCGCGCGCGACCTCGCACCTCTGGTCGGACCACGGCCGAGGCCGCGCCGCCCGCGAACCAAGTTCGCGTCAACCTCGCGTCCGACGTTTATCGGGGGATTCTGCTTGACGCCCGTGAGCCCCTCGACCGCGCCGACGTGACGGGCGCGTCACGAACTTGACTCCACGAGCATCCTCGGCGTCACCCGCCGAGCGGCTGCGGCGCTCGAGATAACGCGCGATGATCTCGAGCGGCCGGCCGTCCACGACACGCCACGCGCCCGGCGCGAGCCCGTCGAGCGCCCACGGACCGATCCGCACGCGGATCAGCCGGAGCGTCGGGAACCCGACCTCGGCGGTCATGCGACGGACCTGGCGATTCCGTCCCTCGCGCAGCGTCAGCTCGATCCAGCTGGTCGGCACGGACTTGCGCACCCGGATCGGCGGGTCGCGGTCCCAGACCGCCGGCGCCGCGATGCTTCGCGCCTCCGCGGGCGCGGTGAGGCCGTCCTTGAGCTCGACCCCGGCGCGCAGGGCCGCGAGCGCGTCCGCGTCGATGAGCCCCTCGACCTGGGCCCAGTAGGTCTTGGGCAGCTTGGCCCGCGGGTGGCTGACGCGATGCTGCACCCGCCCGTCGTCGGTCAGCAGCACGAGCCCCTCGCTGTCGCGGTCCAGTCGCCCCGCCGGGTACACGCCGGGCGTGCTCACGTAGTCCGCGAGCGAGCGCCGCCCGTCCTCGTCGGTGAAGCGCGTCAGCACGCGAAATGGCTTATTGAACAGCAGCGTGGTCACGGGCGCACCCTGGTTGGCCGCGGCCGATGAGCGCGCGCGAGCGCCACCGGGAAAAATGGCACACAGGGCAGGTCGAGGCTCCCGCGCCGCACGTCCCCAGCTCCACGCGCGCGCCCCGAGCGGGCACCGTCGCGCGGTCGTCGATCCGCGCGTCGCGGCCACGCGCTCGCGGGCGCGAGGCGAGCGGTCGACCTCGGCGGGTCTGCGCGAACGCGGAGCTGATCGACGACGGGCACTGCGGACCTGTACCTTCGGGGATCTCGAGCCCGCGGCGCAATCTCGCGGCCACCGAGGCCGCGCGCTGGAGTCAACGCGGCGCGAACGTGGGTCCGCGTCGAGGAGGAGCTAGAGGAGGAGCTAGAGGAGGAGCTAGAGGAGGAGCTAGAGGAGGAGCTAGAGGAGGAGACCTCCGCCTCCGAGTGCGGCCAGGTTGCGATCTTCGCTCGCGCGATCTCGCCTGGTCGAGAACGCGGCGCCGCTCGCGGCGAGCTCCGCTATAGTTGTAGGGCCATTCCCCACAGCAGCCGAAAACGCCGCGCACGAGGGCTCGCGCGTCCGCGCTGCGCAGATTCCGTGGCGGCCGCTGGACGCTGCGAGAATCAGGCAGTATTCAGCTAGTAAACATCATTCCGCAGCGACTTTACGCGCCGGGCGCAGCCCCTGTCCGGAGCCGCACACTCAAAGGATTCGCCATCGTGAGCAGCACGCGCTTCACCGTCAACCTCGACGAGATCACCTTTGTGCTCTTCGACCAGCTCGAGATGCACAAGAAGCTCGCCGGTCTGGAGCGCTACGCCGACTTTGATCGCGAGATCTACGAAGCGACGCTCCAGGGCGGCAAGAAGATCAGCGAGGACGTCCTCGCGCCGATCAACCGACCCGGTGATCAGGCCGGGTGCACGATCGACGCCGACGGCAACGTCACGACGCCGGAGGGCTACAAGGACGCGTGGGTCCAGCTCGCCGAGGGCGGGTGGATCGGCGTGTCGGCGCCCGCGGAGTTCGGCGGCGGCGGCATGCCCTTCGTCATGTCCATGGCGCTCTACGAGGGCTTCATCGGCGCGTCCGTCGCGTTCATGATGTACCCCGGGCTCGCCGTCGCGGCCGCGCGCGTCATCGCCAAACATGGCCCCGAGGACAAGCGCGCGGCCTGGGCGACGAAGATGTTCACGGGCGAGTGGGGCGGCACGATGTGCCTCACCGAGGCCGGCGCCGGCAGCTCCGTCGGCGACAACCGGGCCAAGGCGACGCCGACAGACGAGCCGGGCGTCTACCTGATCGAGGGCGAGAAGGTCTTCATCAGCGCCGGCGACCACGACATGGTCGAGAACATCGTCCACCTCGTGCTCGCGCGCACGCCCAACGCCGGCAAGGGCACCAAGGGCCTCAGCCTGTTCATGGTCCCCAAGCTGCTCGTCGACGACGAGGGCGAGCTGCTGGGCGAGGAGGGCGCGCGCGAGAGCAACAACGCGCGGGCGCTGCGGATCGAGCACAAGATGGGGATCAACGGCTCGGCGACCTGCGTGATGGGCTTCGGCGCCACCGGCCCGTGCAAGGGGTGGATGATCGGCGTCGAGAACCAGGGCATCGAGCTGATGTTCCTGATGATGAACGAGGCGCGCATCGGCGTCGCCGCCCAGGGCATGGCGATCGGCGCCGCCGCCTACAACTACTCCGTGCACTACGCGAACGAGCGCACGCAGGGCTCGTCGATCCGCGAGGTGCGCAACCCCGACGCGCCGCGCGTGGCGATCGTCAACCACCCCGACGTCCGGCGCATGCTCATGACGCAGAAGGTGTTCGCCGACACCATGCGCTCGCTGTGCTGCAAGGTCGCGCTGATGAGCGACCTCGCCGACGAGCTCGAGGACGAGGAGGAGCGCACGCGCCTCTCGGGCCGCGTCGATCTGCTCACGCCGATCCTCAAGTCCATTTGCACCGACATCGGCTACGAGATGGCGACGCTCGCCGTGCAGGTCTACGGCGGCTACGGCTACATCCAGGAGTACCCGGTCGAGCAGCTCGTGCGCGACTCGAAGATCTTCTCGATCTACGAGGGCACCAACGGCATCCAGGCCCTGGACCTGCTCGGCCGCAAGATGCGGATCGGCAGCGGCGCGCTGTTCATCGAGTGGATGCAGGAGTCCGAGTCGTTCCTGCGCGAGGCCGCCAAGCACGGGTTCATCGAGCAGGCGGCGCGCATCACCAAGGCGGTGCAGTCGCTGGCCGCCGCCGCGATGCACCTCGCCAACGTCGGCCGCCAGCGCAACATCGAGGGCGCGATGCTGCAGGCGAGCCCCTTCCTCAAGATGTTCGGATATGTCCTCTTGGCCATTGAGGCCGCGGAGCAGGCGATCACCGCCAAGCGCGTGATGGCGCAGCGCGGCGCGTCGCCGATGCTCAAGGCCAAGGTCCTGGGCCTCGACTTCTTCGTCAACAACGTCCTCCCGCTGGCGATCGCGACCGGCAAGGGCATCCAGTCCGGCGACGAGAGCTGCCTCGACCCCCTGCTCTTTCAGCGCTAGCGACGTGAGCGACGCGCGCTCGCGGTGACGCCCCGCGCGCGCCGTGGCGCGTTCAGCTCATCGAGGCGGACGACGTCGCGTGACGCGACCGTTCGGCCCGCGCCGCGAAGCCGTCCAAAGAGACAGGTCTCCGCGGCTGCGCGGAGGCGCTACCAGGTGCCCGAGACCTCGACCGGGCAGTTCACCTGGTAGCGCGCGGCGGGCTCGAGGCCCGGCTCGGACGGGGTGCCCGAGGCCCGGAGCGCGAGGAAGTCCGTACAGACCTCGCGGCGCGCCGCGTCGATCTGGATCGAGTACGCCGCGCCGTCGATCGTCACGTCGTTGCCGTTCGCCAGCGCGCTCGCGCCCGCGTCGAAGGTGTTCCCCGGGTCAGCCGCGCTGATGATCGGGCTGTCGCCGTTGAGCAGCCCCCGCGTCACCGACGAGATCTTCGGGCCGACGATCGAGCCGTCGGTCACCCCCGCCATCGAGAACAGGGTCAACAGCGTCGCGTCGTAGGCCTGATACGCGTCGCCGACCGGCGCTGCGGAGAAGCGCTCCTGGAAGCGCTGCGCGAACGCGGTCGTCCCCGCGTTCGGCATGTCCGGCGTGATGATCTCGATCGCCGCGAGCGCCTGCGCGTCACCGATGCTCGCGAGCGACTCGTTCAGCCCCGAGAGCGCCCAGTGCGGGGCGATCACGCGCGCTGGCAGCGAGCCGGCCATGGCGTAGTACTCCTCGAGAACGCTCCCCGTCTCGGGGCCGCCGAGGAGCAGCAGCACCTGCGCCTCGCCGCCGAGGTCGGCGGCGACCGCCGCGGCGACCGCGTTCGGAATCTCGTCGACGTTGTTGTACGAGGTGATGCCCTGGGCGCCCATCTCGCCGCCCACGTCATCGATGTTGATCCACCAGCGCTCCTGCCCGTTGACGTCCTTCTTCACCGCCATCGCCGTGAACAGCGTCCACGGCTGGGACGCGGTGGACAGGATCGTCAACATGCGCTCCGGCGCCTCGTCGTTGAGACGCGCGAGCAAGGCGTTGGCGTAGCGCGTCGCCCCCGGCCCCCCGCGCCAGATCACGCGACCGGGGTCCTGCGGCCCGAAGCTCTCGACCAGCGAGGTCGGCGAGATCGTGAACGCGTTGATGTTCCCCGCGAGGCTGACCTCCTCGACGACCTCGACGAACTCCTCGTTGCCGAACGGGCCGATCAGCGCGGACACGCCGACCGCCGCAGTCGAGTCCGACGAGCCCGCGAGGAACTCGGCGATCTGACGGGCGCGGTCCTTGCTCCCCTTCGTGTCGCAGGCGAACCAGGCGATCTTCGCGTGCCCCTCGGCGGCCAGCTCCGCGTGATCGTTGAACTCCTCGATGGCCAGGCGGATCCCCTGCTCGATCGCCGCGCCGTCGCCAGCGCGGTTGATCAGCGAGCCCACGAAGACGACGTTGTCGCGCTCGTCCGCGTTCGGGAACACGGGCTCGTCGCAGAGATCGCCGCCCTCGCTGTAGTCGTAGCAGCGGTGCGAGAGCCCGCAGATGTACGAGTCGCCCAGCGCCTCGCACTCGCTGTTCTGATCGCAGCCCTCGTCCTTAACCGCGCAGCGCCCGTCCGTGTCGCAGCGCATCGGCTTGTTGTCCGTGAAGAACGATCGACAGTCTTCGTCCGCGTAGCACTCGGTAAAGTCGAGGACAGACGTACACGCCCCGGCTATCGTCGCCACGCCGAGCGCGGCGGCCCAGAGCAAACCTCGTTGCGTCGAGAGCATGTGCGAGAGACTCCTGAGTTTCGCGTTCCGTTCCTGGAGGTTCGTGGGAGCGATCGGCACGGCTAGAAGCGCCCGACGAGCCCGACGCCGACCTCGCGCGCGGAGAACTGCGGGACGAAGGCCGTCCGCTTCTCCTTCGGCTCCTTCGGCGTGCGGCTCTGGGGCAGCAGCAGGACGACGACGCCCGCAGCCGCGAGGATGCTGCCAGCGATGAACATGCCGTCGGCCGCGCGCGCCGCGTTGATCCCGTCGGCCTCGAGCTGTCGTCGCAGGACGATGTCGGGCGCCGCGCTGTCGAGCTGGCCGTGCTTGTTGCGGGCGATGCCCGCCGCGATCCCGCCGCCGATCAGCGCGACCGCGCCAGCGCCGAGCAGCGAGTACCCGACGATCCGCAGCTTTCGCGGATCGGGCGGCGGAGAGGTCTTGTCGTCAGGTGGGTTCTGCGGCTGCTGCTGATCCGGCGGCGGCTGCTGCACGTTCGCCGGCGGCTGCTGCTGATCCGGCGGCGGCTGCTGCTGATCCGGCGGCGTCTCGGGGCGCTTCTCGATGTTGACCAGCTCGCGCAGCAGCGTGAGGCGCTTGAGCGCGGCCTGGCGCGCGTCGTAGTCCGCCGAGGTGTCCTGGATAAACCGCTCGTAGTACCCGATCGCGTCGTTGAGGTTGCCCGCCTCCTCGTGAATGCGGCCGACGTTGAACAGGATGTTCGGCTCGGGGCGAATCTCGTAGGCGCGCTCAAACAGCGCGACCGCGGCGGCGTACTCTTTCTTCTCGTAGCGAATCGCCGCCTCTTCGGTCAGCGCCTCGTAGGCGTCGTCATCGCTCGGCTCCTGCGCCGCTACGGCGAGCGGACCTCGTACGGGGACGTGCGCGCTCGCGGTGCCAATACCCGCACCTGACACGATCAGGGAGACGCTCAAGATCGTAGGGATCGTCCGTTGCATAGCTGTTCAAGCCTCCGCGGAGGCGGCGAGAGAAGACGGCGAGAGAAGACGAAAGACTGAGAGCGCGGCGAGGAGCGAGAGAGCGCGAGAGAGAGCGCGGCGAGAGAGAGCGGAGAGAGAGAGAGAGAGCGGCGAGAGAGAGAGCGGCGAGAGAGAGCGGCGAGAGAGCGCTGCGAGAGAGCGCTGCGAGAGAGCGCGGCGAGAGAGCGGCCAAGATGCGCTGGTGAGAGAACCTGCCGCCGAGCCGCTTCCGACAATAGCCCATCCTTACGCGGCAGGCATCACTCAAGTGGGGAGCAGGCCGCCGGACGGCTTCTTCTTCTTCTTGGTCGTGGGCGTCGTCTGGGGCGGACGCGGGCGCGGCTTCTTCTTCTTCGCCGTGGGCTGAGGCTTCACCTCGGGCTCCTCGAATTCCTCGGGCTCCGGACGACGCACAGGCACCGCCGCGCGCTCTTTCGTGAGCCGGGGGACCTCGACCTCACGCTTCTCCCCGGGCGCGACCTCGATCTCTGTCTCGTGGGTCTGGTAGCCCTCCTTCGACACCGAGATCTTGTGCTTCCCGGGCGAGACGAGGTGCGTGAAGGGCGACTTATTGATGTGGTTGTAATCGATGTACACATCCGCGCCCTGCGGGCTCGTGTTGATGTGCAGCTCCGCCGGCCGATCGGCGTCGATTTTCGAGCGCAGCGCGCTGAGTCGCTCGTGCGCCTCGATGTGATTCGGGTTGAGCTCGATCACCTCCGTGTACTTGGCGATCGCCTTGTCGGGCTGATTGGCGTGCTCGAGCGCGCGCGCCTGCGAGAGCCGCTGCTTGATGTCGATCTGGCGCATCTTGGCCTCGTAGCGGCCAAGGAACAGATCGTCATGCTCGAACATCGTGCGCTTGGCCTCGAGCGAGCTGCGCGCGCGCGTGAACTGCTGGTCCTCGATCAGCTCGTCGATCTGCTTGAGCACCGTGTTGGGATCTTCGGACAGCCCCGACGCGACCTCCGGCGTCCCTGATCCGTCGGGCTGCTTGTTCGAGATCCTGTTGAGCATCACGAGGAGCAAGAACGCGGCGAACACGAGCAGCAGGCCGATGGCCATGCGCCGGGTGCTCTTGGCGCGGCTGTCGGCCTCTTGGTTCGGATCGGTCGTCTGGATGACGATGCGCCCGTCGGAGTCCTTGTAGATGTTCGAGCTCTCGATGGAGTAGCCCTGCGACTTGAGCCCGTCGATCGTGGACTTGGGCAGGACGACGCCCGAGGGCGACACCGGGCCCGTCGACGACGCCGAGGAACGCGGGAACGAGCCGACCTGGATCTGGTCGACGGGCACGACTTTCTCCGAGCGCTGACTCGACGGCTCCTCCTCGATGAACTCGGGCGCCGTCTCCGGCTTCGGCTCCGCGCGCGGCAGCCGGAACATCGAGAACGGCACCTGGTCGATCAGCCCCTCGACGACCTCGTTCGCGTCGCGCGGGCGGCGATCGGGCTTCTTCTCGAGGCAGCGCTCGATCAGCTCGATGACCCCCTTCGGCACCTCGTGGTCCTCGGGGAGCAGCCCCTCCAGCGGCTCGGGCTGCTCGTGCACGTGCTTGTAGAGCACGGAGGCGTCGTTGTCGGCCTCGAACGGCAGCTTGCCGGAGAGCATGAAGTAAAACAGGATGCCGACGGCGTAGACATCGACGCGCTGGTCGGCCCGCTGACCCTGGATCTGCTCGGGCGACAGGCACGTCGGGGTGCCGAGGACGTTCTGCTTGGTGATGTCCGAGGAGCCAGAGACGAGCTTGGCCAACCCGAAGTCGAGGATCTTGACGTAATTGGCCCGCCCCTGCCGCTCACACAGCATGATGTTGGCGGGCTTGATGTCGCGGTGGACGATGCCGCGCGAGTGCGCCTCTCCGAGCCCCTTGAGCACCTGGGCCGCGACGGGCACGAACTCCGCGAGCGTGAGCACCTTCTTGCGGCGGACGAAACGATTCAGCGTCTCGCCGTCGACGTACTCCATGACGATATACGCGCGGCCGTCGACGCGGCCGAAGTCGTGGAGCGTGACGATATTCGGGTGCTGCAGGCTGCTGAGACCGCGAGCCTCCCGCTCAAATCGTGCCAGCGCCTCGGGATCACCGATCCAGTCCGGCGCCAGGACCTTGATCACGACCCCGCGGCGGAGGTCGAGCTGCGTCGCCTTGTAGACGACGCCCATCCCTCCGCGACCGAGGCGCAGCTCAATGTGGTACCGCCCCGCGAACGTCGTCCCGATAAGTGGGTCGTTTTGCGTTTGATCGTCAGTTCTGCTCATGGACGTATGAGGGAGATGAAGGGCCGAAGCTCGCGTCCGGGGCCCGCCCTGGGACCGTGAAGGACCCGGGGGATCGGGGAATTATCGGGAAATCCGAGCCAACGCCCGGGCCTGTAGACGCTATCACAAGTGGCACGTGTGTCGCTCATCTTCGGCGCGTTGGCGACAATCCGCGCACATGCGCGTACACGCCTGAAACGGCCTGATTTCGCCGACACCCTGAACGGATCCGAGGGCGTTGAGCCGATCAAAACGCGGGAACAGCACAGAGGATCCGAGCGCGCCCGTCGCCCCCTGCAAGCCCTGAATTCGGGCTGCGGTCGCGCGGCCGCCGTACAGTCTTCATACGAGGACATGTCGCGACACGAGCTCAATCGCGGCACGATGCGCGAGAACGCCACGTCCAGCGCGAGAATTGTGCATAATCCCGCATCGTGACGTCTCTGAGCTTCGCAACAACCGTCAAGTCTATGATTCGTGGCAGCCGCACGCTCCTCGTGGTGGCGCCGCCGAGCGTCCTCAAGCCCCGCGCGTTCCCGGGTGTGCTTGACAAGTCCACCACCAAGCTGCTCATCGAGATGGCGCGCGACGCCTCTCCGGGAGACCTCGGGACCACGGTTTGCTCCTTGACCGGCGGCCGCGCGCCCCGCCGCGTGTGCCTCGGCCTGCTCCCAGAGACACGCTCCCGATACAACTCGCCGGCGCGGCCAGGCGCGATTCGCCGCGTCGTCGGCAACGCGAATTTCGACGACAAGGGCAAGAACGCGATCCTGTTCATCCTCGATGATCCGGCGCACCTGCTCGCCGCGATCAACGCGGCCGGCCGAGCGCTCCCGCTCTTCAACCGCAAGAGCGGCGACTCGAGCGAGCGCCGCGTGGAGCTGCTCGCGATCGACCGCAAGGGCGTCGTCGTCCCCGTCGACGACATCGTCAAGCACACGCTGACCGCGAGCCGCGAGTCGGCCGAGCTCGTCGACACGCCGCCGACCGAGCTCAACCCCCACGAGTACGCCCAGCGCGTCAAGGCGATCCTCAAGCCGCTCGCCAACGTCAAGATCAAGGAGATCGTCGGCGACAACCTCGTCAAGCAGAACCTCCTCGGGATCCACTCCGTCGGTCGGGCCGCCCTCGACGCGCCGCGGATGCTCATCGCCACCTACACGCCGCCGCGCGACATCGCGGCCGAGGAGCCGCGCCACTTCGCGCTCGTGGGCAAGGGCGTGACCTACGACACCGGCGGGCTCAACCTCAAGATCAGCGGCACCATGCGCAACATGAAGTGCGACATGGGCGGATCGGCCGCGGTCTTCGGCGCGTTCCGGGTGCTGGCCGCGAGCGGCTTCAAGCACAAGCTCTCGCTCATCATGTGCATGGCCGAGAACGCGATCGGGCCGGCCTCCTACAAGCCCGACGACATCATCACGGTGCACTCGGGCAAGACCGTCGAGATCCACAACACCGACGCGGAGGGGCGCATGTTGCTGATCGACGGCGTCAGCTACGCGGCGCGCGAGCTCAAGTGCGACACCGTGTTCGACGCCGCGACGCTCACGGGCGCGCAGATGATCTCGACGGGCATGATGCACGCCGCGATCGTCAGCAACGACGCGGAGGTCGAGGCGGCGACGCTCGCCGCCGGTCGCGTCACCGGCGATCTCTGCCACCCGCTCCCGTTCGCGCCCGAGTTCTTCAAGCGCGAATTTGAGAGCCAGGTCGCCGACATGACCAACTCGGTGCACAACCGCATGAACGCGCAGTCCGCCTGCGCGGCGCAGTTCGTGTACTGGCATCTCGAGGGCACCGACGTCCGCTGGTGTCACGTCGACCTCGCCGGCCCGGCGTTCCGCAGCACGCGCGGGACGGGCTACGGCGTCGCGCTGCTCTCGCAGACGCTGCGCGACCTCACCGCAGAGGTCGCCGAGGACGAGGACGAGTAGCCCGCGCGCGAGCACGCGCGACGATCAGCCAACGCGCGCTCGCGCGCGACCATGACGTCGTCATGGCGGTATCATCAGCCTCCCAGTCGACCCCGCCCGCGCGCGCTCGCGCGAGCGAAGGGCGACGGAGAGGTTGATCATCCCGTGCTCACAGGTGACTCGCTCCCGCACTCGTGGCGCTCCGCTGTCGGCGAAGAGCTCGACAAGCCGTACTTTCACAAGCTGCTCGACTTCGTCGAGGACGAGCGCGCGGAGGCGACGATCCTCCCCCCCGAGGACGAGGTGTTTCAGGCCCTCGAGCTGACGCCCTATGACCAGGTCAAGGTCGTCATCCTCGGTCAGGACCCCTACCCGACCCCCGGCTTCGCCCACGGCCTCGCGTTCTCGGTCAAGCCGGAGGTGCGGCCGATCCCGCGATCGCTGCAGAACATGTATCAGGAGCTCGTCGACGACGTCGGCGCGCGCGCGCCGAGCCACGGGAACCTGACCTACTGGGCCCAGCAGGGCGTGCTGCTGCTCAACGCGGTGCTGACCGTCCGCGAGCGCAAGCCCAACTCGCACAAGAACAAGGGCTGGGAGCAGTTCACGACCGCGGTCCTCAAGTCGCTCAGCGACGGCTACCGGCCGATCGTGTTCGTGTTCTGGGGCGGCTTCGCCAAGAAGCTCGCGCGCCTGATCGACACCCAGATCCACGAGGTCATCATCGGCACCCACCCGTCGCCCCTGTCGGCGCGTAACGGCTTCTTCGGCAGCAAGCCGTACTCGACGATCAACGAGAAGCTGCGCGCCTTCGGCCACACGCCGATCGACTGGGAGCTCCCCGAGATCTGACGCGAGCCGGCGGCGCGAGTACGATGGCCCGTGCTCGCGTTCGCGCTCGTCGGCCTCGCGCTGCTGCTCGCCCTCTCGCTGCTCTGCCCCGAGCTCGTGCTCGCGCTCGGCGCGAAGGAAGGACCGATCGAGCAGTGCTCCCACGCGATCCTGGTCGCGGGCGCGATCGCGTGGTTCGCGATCGCGCGTCGTGACGGTCGCCGCTGGGTGTGGCTGATGGCGTGCTGGCTCGTCATCACGCTCGGGGAGGAGATCGACTGGGGCGGCGTCTATCACCTCGAGGCCGCCGCGAACTCGCTCGACGCGCTCATCGGTCATCGCAACGCCCACAACGCCGCCGGCGGGCTGGCCTACGTCGGCTTCGCGGCGATCACCGCCGCGCTGCTGGGCTGCGCCTGGCGCGACTCGAGACCGCGCGCGCGCCCGACGAGTCGGCGTCGTGTCGTCTCCGGGCGCGACGCGGTCGCGGTCCTCTCGCTCGGGTTGGCCAGCATCATCGTCACGCTCGCGCTCCCACGCCTCGAGGAGTCCACGGAGGAGTTCCTCGAGCTGTATTTGTACGGCGCCCTGCTGTGGATTGCCGCGCGCCCGCCCCGATTTCTTGGCGACAGCGTCCGTCTCGATAAAACTTACATCAAACCACACGAGACGACATCATGTTCGAACGACGAAAAGCGCGCAGCTCCAACCCGTGCGAGGCCGCCGGGTTGTTTCTGAAACAAATTGCGCACGACGCGCAGCTTCACCGCGTCGTCCTCGCCACCCACGAGGGGCTGCTCATCGCCGGCTCGTCCGACGCGCGACCCGACGCCCAGCTGGCCGCGCTCGCGCCGCTCGCCGACGAGGGTCCTGAGCGCGTCGATCCGGCGCTCGCGTGGAAGATCACGATGGGCCGACCGATCATGACGTGGCCGGTGACGATCCGCGGACGACGGCTGCTGATCGCCGGGCTCGGTCAGCCGACGAAGCTGCGCCGCGACGTCGGCGACGGGCTCGACCGAATCCTCGCGCCGCGGGCGTGCGCGCCCCAGGTCGAGCCGGTCGCGAACTAGGCCTGAGACCAGCGCGCGTCGCTCGAGTCGAGCGCGCCGCAGCCTCGCTAGTCCCAAGGGACAGGTTCAGACGGCGTCGCTGACGCTCGCGAAGTTGAAGTCGTGGACGACGATCGGCGGGACGACGCTGACCTCGCCGTCGCCGACCCGCGCGGGCGCGCCGAGGGCGAGCACGTTCTTCAGGATCGTCACCGGGCTCTCGTTGTAGCGCATGTTCTTGACCGGCCGGCTGATCTTCCCCTGCTCGACGAGGAAGGTCCCGTCGCGCGTGAGGCCGGTCGCCAGGATCGTGCGCGGGTCGACCATGCGGTTGTACCAGAAGCGCGTGACGAGCACGCCGCGGTCGACCCCGCGGACCAGCTCCGCGAGCGAGCGCCGCGACCCCGCCATCAGCAGCGAGCGCGGCCGCGGCACGGGGCTCGCGCCCTGCCGCTGGGCCCAGAAGCGGGAGTACGCGAGCTGCTTGAGCGCGCCGCCCTCGATCCAGGTCGTCGGCGCCAACGCGAGCCCCCCGCGCCCGATGGGCGACGACGGGTGCTCGGGCGCGCCGGGGTCGCTGCGGATCGTCACGTCGCGGTGAAACAGCGTCTCGCCGATCCGCGTGCCGCCGCCCGGGCGCGAGAAGAAGCTGCGGCCCTCGTCGGCCGCGCGCGCGTCGAGCGAGTAGACCAAGAACCACAGCAGATCCGCGACCGCCTGCGGCTCGAGGATCACCGTGTAGCGCCCGGGCTTGATCGCTTGTGGTCCTTGGGACATCTCGCCCTTGTCGGCGGCCGCGAGCGCGACCGCCTCGGGATCGAGCGCGCCGACGCGGTACGACGCGGCGCTCGCCCAGCCGCTGCCGGTGCCGTCGCGCGTGCGCATCGTCGTCGTCAACGAGACGTCGGTGCTCGGGAAGTAGCCCCACAGCCCCTGCTTGTTGGCGACCGCGGAGACGTGATCGCGCGCGCGCACGAGGCCTGACGCGACGAGCTTGCGCAGGTTGCCCGCGCGGATGAGCTTGGCCGCCAGGTTCGCGCGCTCCTCGGCGGCGATGCGCGCGGTCAGCTTGTCGTGGGCCGTGACCGCGGCGTAGCGCTGGGCGCCGAGCGCCGGCATGTGCTCCGGATCGACGGGCGAGAGCCGACACAGCTCCTGCGCCTTCTCGACGAGCGCGCGCACCCCCGCGGCGTCGCGCCGGTTGCCCGACACGGTCGCCGAGCGCCGGTCCTCGCTCGCGGTGACCGACACCGTCAGCCGCTCGACGTCGCCCGAGGTCGTCGCCTCGTTGTTGGCGAAGCGCAGGTTGCCCTCGCGCGCCGCCTCGACCCGGACCTCGAGTTCGGGGACCGTCGCCGCCTTGATCGCGGTCTGGGTGATCTTCTTGATCTCGGCCTTCGACAGGGTCATCGGTCCCCCCCGGTGTTGAGCACGTTGACGCGGAAGCGCGCCGGCGGGCAGCCGTGGCTGACGGCGTTGCTCTGGCCGGGCTCGCCCTTGCCGTCGCTGAAGCTGCCGCCGAGGCGGTAGGCGTCGACGCCCCCGATCATGTCGCAGGAGCGCCAGAAGTCGACCGTGTTGGCCTGGTACGCGACGTCCCGCAGCGGCCGCGTCAGCCGCCCGTTTCGGATCTCCCAGAAGTACTGACCGCCGAACTGGAAGTTGTAGCGCTGATGGTCGATCGACCAGCTCCCGCGCCCGGTGATGAGGATGCCGCGATCGGTCGCGTTGATCAGGTCCTCGGTGGTGTAGCCCTCGGCGCCCGGCTGCAGGCTGACGTTGGGCATCCGCTGGAAGGCGACGCTGCCGTAGCCGTCGGCGTAGCTGCAGCCGCGGCTCGCGGGCTCGTGGATCCACCCGGCCTGCTCGCGCGTCGTCTGCCAGCCGACGAGCACGCCGTCCTTGATGATGTCCCAGCGCTGCGCGGCCACGCCCTCGTCGTCCCACGCGGTCGTGGCCAACCCGCCCGGCTGCGTGCGGTCGGCGACGAGGTGCACGCGCTCGCTGCCGACCCGCAGCTTCCCGGTGTCCTCGGCGCGCATGAAGCTCGTGCCGGCGAAGTTCGCCTCGTAGCCCAGCGCGCGATCGAGCTCGGTCGGGTGACCGATGCTCTCGTGGATCGTCAGCCACAGGTTCGAGGGCGCGAGGATCACGGTCTGCTCGCCGGGCTCGACGCTGGCCGCGTGCAGCTTGCGGACCGCGTCCTCGCCGATCTTCGGGCCCGCGCCCACGAAGTCGGCCGCCTGGCAGTGCTCCCAGCCCGCGAGCATCGGCTCGACCTCGTGGGCGCGGGAGGCGAAGCGGCCGCGTCGCCCGTCGACCGCGGTCGCCGAGAAGCCCGGGTTCACGCGGAAGAACACCTGCAGGGTGCGCGTGCCGTCGCTCGTGAGCAGCAGCTTCTCCTCGCGCACCGCGAACGAGAACGCGTCGACGTGCTTGACGCCGGGGACCTTGAGCGTCGCGTTCGCGGCGTTGATCAGGTACTCGGCCTTGTCCTTGATCGGCACCGTGAACGGATCGACCTCGTGGGGCGAGACCCAGCTGCCGACGGCCGCGGGCGCGGGCGCGAGCTCGATCGGCCCGGGCCGCAGCATCGCGTTCTTCCTGGCCTGGGCGATCGCCTGCGCGACCACGGCCTTGACCGCGCGCGGCTCGAGCCGCGGGGTCGCGGCGAAGCCCCAGGCGCCCTCGCAGAGCACCCGAACGGCGAGCCCGTACTCCTCGCTGTGGCTGACGCCGCTGACGTGATCGTCGCGCACGCTCACGCGCTCTCGCAGCCAGCGGACCAGGCGCGCGTCGCTGTAGCTCGCGCCGGCCTTGCGCGCCTCCTCGAGCGCCTGCTTGGCGAGGCGCTCGTCGGCGAGCAGCGGGCTGCCGTCGATGATCGCCGCGGTCCGCTCCGCGGTCCCAGGGGCGCGCGCGGGCGCGGGTCTGCTCGGACCGGCCCACAGCGCGCGGCCCGGGAGCAGCACCCCCGCCGAGGCGAGCCCCGAGACCGCGAGGAAGCTGCGCCGCGAACTCGTCGTGCTCCGTCGACTCATGCCGCGCGATGATAACGCACCGCCGCGGGACGCCCGCCCCCGTCGACCGCCCGCGCCGATTTCTGGCGCTGTCGCGCCGCCCGGGCCACACTGCCGGGGATCTTGTGCGTGCCGCGAGCACCGCGCCAACGCACCCCAACGCCATGCGCACGACCAGCCCTCGCTCGAGCACGCACCTCGTCACGCGATTCGTGACGCGCCGCTTCGCCGCCCGCCTCGCGCTGCCCTTGGCGCTCGCGCTCGCGCCCGCGTGCGCGTCGACCCGCGCGCCAGAGGACAGCGCGAACCAGCAGACCGCCGACGAGCCGACGCCGGCGCCGGTCGACGCGCCGAAGGCCGCGCCCGAGCCGGAGGCGCCCAAGGACACGCGCGTGTTGGCCGAGAGCGGCCTCGGCGTCGGCGGCGAGCTGCGCCCCTTCGAGGTCGTCGACGCGGTCAGCGGCGAGCGCTCGTGCCAGCTGTGCGAGCTCGGCCCGAGCCCGCGGATCGTCGCCGTCGGCACCCTCGAGGACGCCGCGTTCCACGACGACCTCCAGAACCTCGACGCGATCGTGAAGAAGTACGGCGACGCCCGGCTCAAGGCCTTCGGCGTGATCACGGAGATTCGCGACGGCCGCAGCATCACGCCGATCAAGCAGCGCGAGGAGCTGATGGAGCGCGTCAAGACGCTGCGCGCGAAGCTGCGGGTCGACATCCCGATCGTCGTGCCGGCGACCCAGGACGAGGGCCCGAACAAGGCCTTCGACGACTACTACAACATCACCAGGAGCCGCACGCTGATGCTCGCCGACGGCGAGAACACGGTGAAGTTCTCCGCCGTCGCGCCCCCGGATCTGTTCGCGCTGAACCAGTCGATCCTCGAGCTCGTCGACGACGCGCCCGCGACCGACGCGCTTGCGACCGACGACGACGACGGCTAGCAGCGCGCTGCGAGCCCCCGTCAGGGGACGAAGAACTTCATGCCGACCGGCGGCGCCCAGCCGGGCAGGTCCTCGAGCACGAGGTACGCGCGGGCGCACAGCAGCAGGATCGGGAAGCCCGCCGGGACGAGCGCGACGAGGAAGCCGCGGATCGCCGGGATGTTGTGGGTGCCCGTGAGCGCGCAGCCGAGCAGCACGAAGTACAGCAGCCAGATCGCGGCGACGACCGCCGCGACCGGCACGAAGCCGAGCCCGACCGTGTGCAGCGTGACCTCGAGGATCGCCACGCAGATCAGCGCGGGCGCGAGCGCGTAGCCGGTCGCCCGCAGCGTCGCGCCGATCGAGCGCGGCGCGCCGCCCGTGAGCGAGAGCGCGACGTGGCTGAAGATGCCGTTGAAGAAGTACAGCAGCGGCAGCCCGGCCGGGACGAGCAGCAGGAGCCACAGCGAGAGCGCCTCGACGAGCCGCGGGTCCAGCAGTTCGTGGGCCGGGCGGATCCGCGTCGGCGTCGGGCCGCCGTAGTACGAGAAGATCGCGAGCGCGACGAGCAGCCCGAGCCAGATCGGCAGGCGCACGGCGGCGAGGAACCGGAGCGTGGTGCCGTGGTCGACGGGCTCCTGAACGCGCTCGAAGCTCCGTCGCGGGTGACGTATCAGCTGCACGAGCGTGAACAGCATGCGCCACGCGATCCCCGGGAGCTGCTCGACATCGCTGTCCCCGGCGGCCGACGCGAGGCGATCCGCGCTGCTCGCCCGCGACCACTCGATCGGCAACGGGCTCCACGGGCCACCTGACTCGGCGAGCAGACGATGGCCCGCCGCGCGACGGTCCGCGCGAGAGCGCCCCTGCTGCTGACGGACAGCCCGCGCGTCGGCGCGCTCGGATGTGGGACCGGGTTGCACGGGCGTCGGGAGTGTACCCGCCCAGGGCCGAGAACTCACCCGCCGCCGAACACCGGACCACGTTTTGAACGCAAGGCGATTCGCCGAGCGCTCGTCCCCTGGCGCCGCGAATTGGCGCTCGGAGCGGCGCTCGAGAGACGCGCGTGCGGACCGCGTGCCGCCGCGCACACGCAGCGTTCGCGCTCGGGCACCCGGATGACGTACCCTGTGCGTATGCGTGGGCGCAGGGAGCAAGGCCGACGATTCGCCCGAGGTGCTGGGCTCTCGCTGATCGTCTGCGCGTTCACCGGCTTCGTCGCCTGCGCGACGAACAACCAACTCCCGCGTCACTACGACGACCCCGATCACATGATCGAGGTGTTCGAGACGCCTGAGCGCGACGCGTGGGCCAAGCCCGATCAGGTGGTGCGCGCGCTCATGATCGAGAACGACAGCGCCGTGGTCGCGGACATCGGCGCCGGCTCCGGCTACTTCACCCGCCGGATCGCGCTCGAGGCCCCGGCGGGCAAGGTCTACGCCGTCGACGTCGACGACAAGTTCCGCACGTACATCGAGCGCAACCGCGAGAGCTGGGGCACCCCCAACATCGAGCCGCACCTCGCCTTCTACGACGACCCCGCGCTGCCAGAGCACGCGATCGACCTGATCTTCATGTCGAACACGTACGCGTTCCTGCGCAACCGCGTGCCGTACCTGACGAAGCTGCGCGAGGCGCTGGCGCCCCAGGGGCGCCTGGCCGTGATCAATTTCAAACCCGACGCGCAGGTCCCGGGCGACGCCGCGCCCGACCCGTCGTACCGTGTGCCCAGGGACACTGCGCTGCGCGAGCTGACTGAGGCAGGCTTCGTGCTGGAGCGAGAGGAGACCTTCCTCGAGCACCAGTACTTCCTGATCCTCCGAGTCGGCCCGTGAACCCATCGCCCGTCGCGCCCTCCCCCACCTCCGATCACCCCGCCGCGCCTGGCACCTCACCGAGGCGCCGCGCCCCTCGCGAGCAGCTCGACCGCGCGGAGGTGACCGTCCGCTACGCCCGCGCCGTCGCCCGGCTGGCCGCGCTGCAGCGGCCCTCCGGGGCCGTCGCCGGCGAGGTCGGGTGGAACATCATGCTCGTGGCCCAGTACGTGATCCTGTGTCGCGTCGTCGGTCACGCGATCCCGACCGATCGCGCCGCGCGAATCGAGCGCGCGATCGAGCGCGCGGCTCGCCCTGACGGCGGCTGGGGCATGCACCCGCAGAGCCAGAGCTATCTGTTCCACACGCTCCTCGCCTACGTCGCGCTGCGCCTGCTGGGCCGCGCCCCCGACGACCCGCGCGTGGTCGCGGCGCGGCGCTGGATCCTCGGTCACGGCGGGGTCACCCGCGTGCCCACCTGGGGGCGCGTGTGGCTCGCGCTGCTCGGGCTGTACCCGTGGGACCACGTCCAGCCGATCGCGCCCGAGCTGTGGCTTCAGCCGGCGGCCTCCCCCGCGCACCCCCGGCGCTTCTACTGCCACCTGCGCCTGATCTACCTCGGGCTGTCCTACGTCTACGGGTCGCGCCTGACCGCGGATCCGTGCGCGCGGCTCGACGCGATCAAGCGCGAGCTGTACCCGGGCGGCTACGACGCGGCCCCGTTCGCCGCCCACCGGCACGAGGTCGCGTCGACCGACCTGTACGAACCAACAGGTGTGACCCTGCGCGCGCTGCTCGACGGCGTTCGCCGCGTCGAGGGGCGGGTCCCCGCCGCGCTGCGCCGTCGCGCGCTCGCGCGGGCCATGGACCACATCCGCTTCGAGTTCGAGAGCACGGACTACGTGTGCCTGAGCCCGGTCAACGGCATGCTGTTCTGCCTCGCGCTGTTCGCCGAGGATCCCTACCACCCCGACCTCCCCCGCGCGCTCGCGGGGATCGAGTACTGGGTGTGGGAGGATGACGACGCGGGCATGCGCATCGCCGGCGCCCGCAGCGACATCTGGGACACGAGCTTCGCGGTGCAGGCGCTGTGCGAGGGCCCGCGCGTCGACCACACCGCCCAGCTCGTCACGCGCATGTGCGACTGGCTCGCGCGCGCCCAGCTGCGCGCGGACATCCCGGGCGGCGCCGAGCACTACCGCGCCCCCGCGCGCGGCGGCTGGGGCTTCGCCGACGAGCGCCACCCGTGGCCGGTCAGCGACTGCACCGCCGAGGCGATCGAGGCGCTGCTCGCCGCGGATCGCCTGCGACTCGGTCCCGACATCGCGCCGGATCTCGCGGCGGCCGTCGGCTTCATCCTCGCGCGCCAGAACGACGACGGCGGCTTCGGCTCCTACGAGGCGCGACGCGGCAGCCCGCTGCTGCGCCGCTTCAACCCGGCCGAGATCTACGGCAGCTGCATGATCGAGGAGAGCTACACCGAGTGCACCGCGAGCTGCGTGCGCGGCCTCGTCGCCGCGCGCGCGGAGCTCGGGCCGAGCGCGCCGCGGCGACTCCGTCGGGCGATCGACCGCGCCGTTCGCCGCGGCGCGCGGCGTCTGCTCGCGGCCCAGGAGCGCTCGGGCGCCTGGGCTGGCTTTTGGGGCATCCACTACACCTACGGGACGTTCTTCGCGGTCTCCGCGCTGCGCGCGGCCGGGCTGCCCGCGACCCACGCCGCGCTGCTGCGCGCGCGCGACTGGCTGCTCGAGCACCAGCGCGTCGACGGCGGCTGGGGCGAGAGCCACGAGGGGCTGCTCCACGGGCGCCCCGCGCCGCTCCCCCCCGGGGATCCGAGCCTGGTTGTTCAGACAGCCTGGGCCGCGCTCACGCTGCTCGAGCTCCGCGCCGGCGCCAACGCCCGCGTCGACCAGGCGATCGAGCGCGCGATCGGGCTGCTCGCCGCGCGACAGCGCGCCGACGGGAGCTGGCCGCGCGAGCCCGCGACCGGCGTGTTCTTCAACACCGCGGTGCTCGACTACGATCTCTACCGCCAGGTGTTCCCGACCTGGGCGCTCGCGCGCTTCAGCGCGCGCGTCACTCGCTCGCCGGGTTGACCTCGATCGTCGGCTCGACGCGCTCGACGCTGACGCGGATCACGTGGCGGTCGTCGGCCGCGAGGACCTTGAAGCGGATGTTCTCCCACACGAACACGGAGCCCGCGATCGGGATCTGACCGGCGAGGCGCGTCAAGAGATCGCCGATGCTGTCGACGCCCTCGAGCTCCTCGAACTCCTCGATCTTCAGGCGCTCCTCGACCCGCGTCAGGCTGTCCTGACCGTGGAAGTAGTAGACGCCGTCCTGCTGCTCCGGGCCCGAGCGCAGCGGCGCGCGGTCGGACTCGTCGAAGATCTGGCCGACGATCTGCTCGAGCACGTCCTCGAGCGTGATCACGCCGACCGTGTCGCCGGCGTCGTCGACGACGATCCCGAGGTGCACGCGCTGCTCCTTGAAGCGGCGCAGCACGTCGTGGAGGCGCTGGGACTCGCTCACGAACACCGGCGGCCGCAGGATCCGCTCGATGGTCTCCTGGTCCGCCAGGCCGACGAGCTGCTTGATGTGCAGGATCCCGCGGATGCTGTCGACGTTGCCCTGGTAGACCGGCAGCCGGCTGTGGCCCGAGCGGATCGCGACCTCGCGCACCTGCCGGGCGTCCCACTCGAGGTCGACGGCCGTCACGTTGTCGACCGGGACCATGATGTCGCGGACGATCTTGTCCTCGAAGCTGACGATGCGGCGCAGCAGCGCGGCCTGGTCGGCGTTGATCGAGCCCTGGCTGCGCCCGACCTTCACGAGGTAGCCGATCTCGTCCGACGTGACCGGGCTCGAGAGGCTGAGGTTGCCGCCGCCCGTGAAGCGCTTGAGCACGAAGTTCGTGATCCGCGTCAGCAGCCACAGCGCCGGCGACATCACGCGGCTGAGCGCGCTCAGGACCCCGAGCGCGGGCAGCGAGAGCTGCTCGCTGTAGGCGCGGCCGATCGCCTTGGGCGTGATCTCGCCGAAGATCAGCAGCAGGATGGTCGTCAGCACCACCGCGCCGCCGACCGCGTACTCGCCGTAGGGCCCCCCGTTGAGGTGGCGGATCGCCAGCGCGGTGACCAGCGCGCCCATGAGCGTGTTCGTGATGTTGTTGCCGACGAGGATCGTCGACAGCACGCGCACGGGGTGGTTGACCCAGAACTCCATCAGGCGACCGCGTCGCCCGCCCTCCTCGACCACGCGCCGGGCTCGATGGACGTCGAGGCTGGTGATCGCGGTCTCCGAGCCCGAGAAGAACATGCTCCCGATCACGCACAGCGCGACCACGAGCACCTGGAAGGCGTCGGTGTCATCCATGGCGACGAGCTCCCGGCGCGCGCGCGCGCCTCTGCGCGACGCGCCAGCGCGCGACAGGTTCGGGAACGTCGTCGTCAGCGTGTTCGGGGGCGTTCATGACTGCGAGAGCGTGCGCGCGAGCGACGAGGACCGCAGCGCGATGGAGCGGCTGGCCGCCCCACCCCGTCGGTGTACGGCGCACACACCCGATCGAGTGTGCCGCGCGCCCATACCATCGTCGTCATGCCCAGTCCTTCCGCGATATCGCGCTCGTCCGCTCACCTTCGATGTCGCCCCTCGAATTGGTCTGCACCCGTCGTCGCCCGGCCTTCGCCGGCCTCGCTCGGGCCGCGATGGTCCTCGGCAGGATCCTCGGGATAGCGTCGGTTGTCCGGGGTGCGCTGGCAAGTCCGAACCTCGAGCGGGTTTCGAACGCTGTTCGTGGGCGGATTTGAGCGAAAATTGCACCGCGCGCGAACACCACGACACGCGTGTCAGGGTGGGATTTGCGAACATCGCGCAGCTCGGACATTTGCGTCATAGCATGGACCCAAACTGCAGCCAGCGCCGCCTTCACTGAAACAATTTCAACGAGTTAGTGTGATGGATCAATCCATGCTTCTAGTTCGGGCGTCGGCGGGACCCGCCGTACACTTCCTCATCAAACCGTAGCTTGGCTTACCACTCGCTTGACTTGACCTGACCTGACTTGAACTGCACCTGGCTTACGTGACTTCCGGCCTACCTTAACTCACTTCGCTTAACGCATTGCTTAGCCTGGCCTGGTTTCACGTCTCTTGAGCTTATCTTGCGCTTGACTTGACTTATCGAAGACGACGAGCGCGTTCGCGCTTTCGCATGGTCGGTGCTGCTATCGAACATCTAAACTGGGGGGGGACCCAGGATGGCCTGGTCAGCTGTCCTGGGTTTCCGTTTTGGTTGGCGCTGGGTCCTCGCGCCAGCTAGCGCTCGTGCAGGTGGTCGTCGGGCTCGGGCACCCGATCCGCGAGCCGCCAGACCTGCTCGGCCGGCACCCGGTCCTCGATCCCCTCCTCGAGCTCGAGGCGCCCGGGGTCGTCGACGGGCAACGGCAGACGCGCGGCGTCGAGCACGAGGTGGGCCCGCAGGGCGCACTGGGGCCCCAGCGGCATCGCGTGCAGCGCCGGCGCCCAGCCGTCCCTGCCAACTACAGCTGGCTCGAGGTGCAGGCGCCCGTCGCAGCGCGGGCACGGGATCTTGTGGTCCTGCTCGCCGCGCCACAGCGTGATCAGCGGCGGGTCGCCGCGGCCGTGCACGCGGCGGGCCTCGGACCACCAGCGCGCGTCGAAGCGGTACACGCCGGGCAGCGCGTCCGCCGGGAGGATCCGCGCGCAGCCCTCGGTCCCGAGCAGCCAGCGCGCCGCCAGGTAGTAGGCCGGCGCCTGCCGGCCCTCGTGCTCACGTGTCTCAACGAACAGCAACGGGTGCTCGAAGTGGGGATCGAGCGACCACGAGCGCGCCAGCTCCTCGCGCGCGGCCCCGGCGAGCCGCCAGAACCGGTGCCCGACGACGACCCGCGTCAACCGATCGACGAACACGAACAGGACGTTCGAGAGCTTGCGCCACGGGTCGATGGAGAGATCGCAGACCTTGAGCTTGTCGCACACGAGCCGCCCGGAGCGCCGCCGCCACACCGACACGAGCTTCAGCTCGATGCGGTCCTCCCAGTCGAGCACCGCGTCGCCGTCGTGGGGCTCGAGCCCGAGGTGCCACTGCAGCGCGTTGCCGTGGCGCCCCCGCGAGCGACGGCGCGTCACCAAGCGGGCCGCCGGGCCGAGCGGCAGCCCGAGCGCGGCCTCGGCGAGCGCCTCGAGGTACGCGCAGCGCCGCGCGGGCGCGTCGCGCCCAGGCGGCGGGTGACGTATCGGCATGCGCACCGGGTTCCTCCCATCCGTGGGGGCAGCGAGCGACCGCAGCGCGATCGCCCCGGCGGCCTACTCCTCCGCGTCCGCGTCCGGCTTCGCCTCGTCGTCCGCCTTCTTGGCGTCCTTGACGTTCTTGGTGTCCTTCTTGGCCGCGGGCTTCTCCTCTTTCTTCTTTCCGGGCTGCTCCGCGCAACCGAAGCTCACCAGCGAGAACCCGAGCAACAAAAACGCCATCTTCTTCATCGTCGACACCCTCCTCGCCCGCGCGCGGGCCGAGATAATGTACCCGACGGTATCGAGTTTTCGCGCCGCCGTCATGCCGTGCCCGCGACGGCTTTGAGGATGGTCTCGCGGATCTGGTTCGCGGTCGCGTAGTCCGGGCAGTAGCTCAGCGCCGGGTCTCGGCTTGACAACGCACGAAACCGCCGCTCTTCGCTCGCGAAGTCATACGAGAGGATCACCGGCCCGCGGAAGCCCGCGTCGCGCAGCGCTCGCAGGATGAACATGCCCTGGTTGTCCTGCTGAAAGCTGCGCGCGCGCGCGACGTCCCCGTTGAAGCGCGCCGTCAGGGACACGAGGTCGCCGAGCAGCGCCTCGACCGGGGTGCGATCGAAGCGCATGTCGAGGTACACGACGTCGGGCCGCTGGCTCCGCGCGAGCGCGCAGGCCTGCTCGCCGCTGCGCGCCTGGGTGTAGCGCATCCCCTCCGCGACGAAGGTCGACAGGTTCGTCAGGTACTCGTCGCCGTCCTCGACCACGAGCACGTGCACGGGTCGTCCGCTGCTCATGCCTCCTCCTCCTCGACCGTGAAGAACCTCAGCACGACCGCCTTCTGCCACCCCTGCTCGGGCTCGACCGCGATCGAGCCATCATAGCGCGACAGCAGGTCCGCGGTGATGCCCATGCCGCGCTCGACATAGCGCCCGCGCAGCATCTCGTTGCTGAGCTTCTCGGTCGACTGGTCCTTGATGCGGATCGCCAGCGTCGTCAGCCCCGTGATCTCGTCCATCTCGTTGATCAGCTCCACGCCGAGGCGGATCGGCTTGGGCGCGTACAGGACGCTCGAGTGCAGCGAGTTGCGGATCACGTTCGTCAGGATGTCGTCGAGGTCCGTGCGGAACACCCGGATCGCCGCGCCCTCGCCCGTCACCTCGGGCGCCGCGACCTCGACGCCCGCGAACTGGGACTCGGTGACGACGAGCGCGTGCACCTCCTGCAGCGTCTCACGATCGACGCGCACGATGCAGAGCGATCGGATCAGGCTGCTGAGGCGCTCGAACGCGTCGCGCCCGAGGATCTGCCCGCAGCGCAGCAGGCGCTTGGACCAGTCGAGCTTCCGCGACGCGCTCGCGTTGTGCTGCAGCTCGCTGAGGCCGCGCAGCGACTCGAACGCGCGGATCATCTCGCGGAAGATCGGGTCCTTGCGGTGGAGGTTGAGCGTGACGCCGTGGCTGCGCGCGACTTTCTCGAGCTCGTCGACGTAGCCGAGGAAGCGCCCGTAGATGCCCTGATCCCGGGTTGAGCGCTCGCGCTCGGCGCTCGCGCGCCCGCGCCCGCGTCGACGCCGAGATGGCTCTCCGAACAGGCGCCGCGCGACGATCGACGCGCGGTTCTCCGCGCCCGGCTCGTCGACCTCGAGCGCGTGCCCGACATCGCTCAAGAACGCGGTGTTGTGCTTGAGGATCTCGTGGCGGATCAGGCTCAGGATCCGCGCGATCTCGGGGAAGCTCGTCGGCGCGCGCTCGAGCAGCTGGCTCAGCGACGCGCCGCGGAAGCGCCGGTAGATCCGCAGCGCCGGCAGCGAGATCAGCAGGAGCCCGAGCGCGCTCGCGAGGATGTAGATCTGCAGGAACCAGGCGTCGAGGTCGTCGCGCAGCTCGAGCGCGACGTCCCAGTGAAGGTCGAAGTCGCTCGCCTCCTGGAAGTACAGGTCGAGCTGCTCCGAC
Organism: Myxococcales bacterium; assembly: GCA_020633295.1. Classification (GTDB taxonomy): domain Bacteria; phylum Myxococcota_A; class Polyangia; order Nannocystales; family Nannocystaceae; genus JACKDW01. The sequence goes on from JACKDW010000006.1 coordinate 213,519, forward strand.
GCGCCGACCAGGCGGTACTTCTCGAGCAGCAGCTGCGCGACCAGGAAGCGCCCGATCGTCGAGCCGAGCTCGGCCGCGCGCTGGAGGTGTGGGAGCGCCTCGTCGGGCAGCTCCTTGCGCAGCAGCAGCCCCAGGCGCTCGTGGACCTCGCGCTGGTCCTCCTTGAGCTGCAGCGAGCGCTCCCAGAACGAGCGCGCGTCGCCGGGGCGGTTGTCCGCGGACGCGACCTTCGCCAGCTCGTTGAGGACCACGACCTCGCCGGGGAACTTCTTCAGGGCGCGCCGCAGGATCTTGTCGGCCTGCGACCAGTCGCCGTCGTCGCCGACGCGCAGGTAGGCCTCGTTGATCATCCGCTGCAGCTCGGGCTCGAGGCGGCGGAGGTCGCTCGGCGGCGCGAGCGGGATCGCGGGCTCCTCCTCGCGCAGGCGGAAGTCGAGGTTGCGCAGCGCCTCGGCGGCGCGCGCGTAGTCGGGGTGATCCGACGACACCTCCTCGAGGAAGCGACGGTAGTGCACGCGCGCGCGCTCGCGGTTCGTCCGCGCGTACAGCTCGCCCAGGAACAGGCGCAGCTGATGCAGATCCGGGCGCAGCTCGAGCGCCTTCTCGAGGTGCTCGATCGCGGCGCGGTCCTCGGTCGGCGAGAGGCGCTTGGCGTAGATCAGCCCGAGGCGCATGTGCGCCTCGTAGTCGAAGCGATCGAGCCGTATCGCCATCCGCAGCTCGTGCACCGCGTCGGCGAAGCGCTCCTGGCGGGCGTAGACGAGCCCCTGCACGTAGCGCGCGCGCTGAAACCACGGCGAGTCCTTGATCGTGCGCTGCAGCTCGGACTCGGCGGTCACCAGATCGTTGCGCTTGATCGCCTCGACCGCGCGATCGAAGCTCGCCTGCGCCTCCGGCGTCGGGCGCCCGCCCTGCTCCTTCTCGATCGTCGCGAGCTCGAGCTCGAGCTGAAGATCCTCGACGGCCTTGCGCGCGCGCTGCGAGAGCGGGTGCCCCGGGTACGCGCTGATCAGCTGCGTGTAGACGCTGATCGCCTTGGCCGTCTCGCCGCGATCCTGATAACTCCCCGCGAGCCGGCTGAGCGCCTCCGCCTGGGGCGTCCTGCCGTCGCGCGTACACTCCTCGCGGTAGCGCTCGATGTCGCCGATCGCCTCGTCGCGCAGCGCCTGGGCCTCGCGCGTCGAGCCCAGCGACTCCGCGCGCTCGAGCCGGAGCTTGGCCAGCGTGAAGCGGATGTCGTCGGGGCGCCCCGGCGTCTCGGGGTCCTCCTCGGCCATCTCGACCGCGAGGTTGAGGCGCTCGTCCTGGTAGCGCTCCCCGCACTCAGCCATCCACGCGAACACGTTCGCGCGCTCCTCGAGCCACAGCCCGCGCGGATCGTAGGTCCGCAGCATCTTGAGATCCGCGATCGCGCGCCGCGGGCAGCTGCGCCGCTTCGGCTTGGTGTAGTGCAGGTGCGCGCGCCCGCGCAGCGCCCCCGGATCCCCGCGCTGGAGCTTGAGCGCCGACGAGTACTCGCGGATCGCCTCGTCGACGCGCCCCTCGCGTTCGAAGCGCTGCGCGCGGCTGAGGTGAATGTCGAACTCGAGCGCGCGCATCTCCGCCGGGTCGCCGTCGGGCACGTCGAGCCCGTCGGTGTCGCCGTCCTCGTCGTCGGTGTCGGGGCCGGGCGGCCGCGGCAGCCCTGGGTCGCCCGCGCCGGCGCGGCGATCGAGCACGCCGGGGAGCGGGTCCTCGGCCGGGGCCCGGCGCGCCCACGCAGTACCTGACCCAAGAGCCAGAAAACACGCGAGCGCGAGCGTCCGCCGGCGGCGCCGCGAGAGGGGCTCGATCGTGCTCGTCTCCACGCGCTAGCCCCCGCTCGCGCTCGCGCGCTTGCGCCGTAGCGATCGCAGCTTGATCCCGATCTGGTTCATGCGCAGCTGGATCTTCCGCCCCGCCGCCGGATCGCCGAGCAGCGCCTCGGCCATGGCCCCGAGCTCGCCGCCGGTGCGCTCGTACAGCACCTCGAGGTACTGGCGCTCGACCGCGCACGAGACCGCGTTGAGCGACTCGGCGCGCGGGACCTCGATGTGTACGCGCCGAAACGCGGCGACCGCCCCCTCCTCGCCCTCGCCGGCCTCCTCGCCGAGCAGGCTCGCCATCGGCCGCAGGAGGTCGCGCACGGTCTTGGGCGGGATGGGGATTACGTCGAAGCGGCTCTCGTGGCCGGGGTCCTCGGGCTCGATGTGCTCGGCGCGCTCGACCAGCTCGACCAGCGTGAACGTCACGAGGTTGGACAGCGTCATCTCGAATTGCCGGAAGTTGCCGGGCCAGTCGAAGTCGCGCAGCAGCTTGTAGCTGCTCGGGTGGAGCAGGAGGTGCACCCGCTCGGGATCGAGGCGCGCCGGCAGCACGCGCCCGACCGTCACCGGGATCGTCCCCTGCGGGCCCGCGAGCGCCGTGAGCCCGCGCTGCTCCACGTACTGCGCCAGGAGGTCGCGGTTGTAGGCCTCGGCGGCGACCCGGCGCATGAAGAACTGCAGCAGCTCCTCGAAGTCGTCGCGGCGCTTGCTCAACCCCGGCAGCGTGACCGCCGTCGCGGGGTTGAGGCGCATGAACAGATCCTCGCGGAACTTGCCGTCGCGCACCATCGCCGCGAGGTTCTCGTTCGTCGCCACGACCAGCTTGATGTCGGCGACGCGCTCCTTCACCGAGCCGACCGGTCGATACGTGCCGTCCTGCAGCACCAGCAGCAGCGCTTTCTGCAGCTCGAGGCCGAGGTTGCCGATCTCGTCGAGGAACAGCGTGCCGCCGTGGGCGCGCTCGAGCACGCCCTCGCGCGACGTCGTCGCGCCGGTGTACGCGCCCTTGACCACGCCGAACAGGTGCGCCGCCATCAGGTCGTTCGGGATCGTCGAGAGGTCCACCGGCACGAAGCGACCCGAGCGACCCGAGCGCGGGTGGATGAACTCGCGCGCGAGCAGGCTCTTGCCTGTCCCGGTCGCGCCCTGGATGATGATCGGCAGGCGCCCGCGCGCGAGCACCGAGAGCCGCCGGCGCAGCTTGTGCATCGACGGCGTCGAGCCCCAGTAGAACGGCTCGTCGACCTCGCTCGGCGCCCGCGTCGTGCTCGCCAGGATCCCGTCGACCTGCAGCTTCAGCGAGCGCGCGTCGAGGTAGTCATCGTCGAGCAGGTAGGTGTAGTCCTCGGCGTTGAGCCGCTCGGCGTCGGCCTCGAGCGGCAGATCGTCGCGCGAGGTCATCACCATCATCGGCAGGTCCGGGTAGTCCTTGCGCAGCTGGTCGAGGATCCGCAGCCCCTGCGTTCGACGCAGGCGCTCGATGACTCGCTCGGGCGCCGCGGCGCCCTCGAGCAGCGCTTGCTTGTCCCGCGGGAGCAGGTCGTCCTCGGGGATGTTGAAGTGGACGTCGAGCATCACGAGGTCGACCCGACCTCGATGACGCCGCAGCAGCGCCTGGGCTTCCCGGTAGTTGCGCGCCGGCGGCAAGAAGGTGTGCTCCGGCATGAACCGCTTGCACAGCTCCAGGTAGTTGTCCTCGTCGTCAATGATGAGAATCGACGCCATCGCGCTCGTCGTTCATATCCCCTCGCAGCCGGCGGTGAAAGTCGCGCCTGCGCTGCGCGTCTTGATCGGGTCCCGTCGACACGACCGACGCCCGATTTGTTTCGGCGCCGGCGCAGCTCCGTGTCGGGGGCCCACGCACAGCGGCCGACACGCCGTCTCGCCCAAAAACGGCGTCCAGGCGCTATTGGCGCCCGCTATCGCGCCCTCAGCACGCGTTGCAGCGCGCGCAGCTCGACGCGAATCACGTCCTGGGCCCCCCGGATCGCGGGCGCGTAGGGCGTGAGCGCCGAGCCGCCGACGCGGACCGCCGACTCGGCCTCGCGCAGGGTGGCGACGGCCTCGCGAACGCGACGCAGCTCGCCATAGGTCGAGAACACCGCCGCGCCCAGGTCCCGCGTCAGCCGCTCCCAGACCTCCCACGCGGCCTCGGGCGCGCCGTCGGCCCGCGTCCGCGTCCGCAGCAGATCGCGCTGCAGCGCGCTCGTCAAGAGCGCGCTCGCGGGCCCGCGCCAGGCGTCGTCGTCGAGGTTCGCCGACATCCAGGCGACGTACTTCCCGAGGTCGTGCTTCAGCGCGGCGACGCGCTCGCGCAGGACATCGAGCTCGATCCCGAGGTCAGCGGGTGTCACTTCGTCCATACGGGAACCCCGTCGCCCTCCCGCGCGCGCGCGCCTCGGAGAGCCGTCCTGTCACTACAACCAGATCGTTCACGCGGGCGCGTGGTAGCGAGTCGCGCGCGCGCGCCCCGAGCTCGCGATCTTCCCCATCTTCTTCATCCACGCGAGGTAGCCGCGAAGCTCCGCGACGTCGACCACGACCTGCTTCGCCAGCTGCCCGATCGTCAGCGGGCCCTGCTGGACGGCGACGAGGATGTCGCGATACAGGCGCGCCTCTCGGCTCTCGGTCGTCTCGCCGTCGCCCTCGCTGCGCGCGAGCGCGACGACCTTGCGTCGCGAGGAGCGGGCGCCCTCAGGCGGCGCTTCGCCGCCGAGCTGACCGAGCGCCTCGCGGAGCTCGTCGATCGTCAGCTCGCGGATCGACGCCCCCGCCTCGCTGTCGAGCAGCTCGCGGAGCTTGGTCGTCGGGGGCATCTTGGCGACCGTGTTGATGGCGGCCTTGCGTAACAGGTTGGCGCGGTTCTGCTGGAGCGCCGCCTCGATGAGCTGGGCGATCTCTGTCATGATGGGACGATGCGTTTCTGGTGTATGACGGGGAGCGCGTACACGCGTGTCAGGGGGGGTCCGCCGCGTCGCGGTGGCACGAGCAGAGACGCCAGCGCGCGGCCGACGTCGCGTCCTCTAGGTCCGTAAACCAGGAAGATATGTGCAGACCCGAGGTCCGCACATCTTGAATAGCACCTCTATAATCGTTCCACCATACCGAGTGTCCGTTGTCAATGCGGGCGCCCCACAATTCATCGCGCAGGCCGTCCCTATTGCACACGCACACGCGTGCGCCTCCGTGACCGCCACTCGCCGCGTGGCCGTGGTGTCAGTCCGTCGACGCGCCGCCGGTTGTCAATAGCAGGTCAAATATCCGATATCGATCGTCGGCGCCTGGCCGCACTGAAACCCGCAGTTTTCGCAGGGCAGCTCACCTTGGAGACCTACGCCCCACGTCGCCGCCCCCGACTCGCCGCCGAAGAACAGCCACTCGCCGGCGTAGCAGTCGACGAGCTCATAGGTGTCGACGCCGTCGCCGGCGGTTTGAAACGCGCTCTCGGGCCCCGGCCACACCCAGGAGTTGTCCTCGGACCAGAGCCGCCACTGGATGTCGAGCCCGTCGTAGCAGTCGTCGGTGAGCAGGAACTCCTGGAGGATCGTGCGGTTGCAGACCTCAGCCGCCTCGTCCTCGCCGCCCGGGCAGTCGGCCTCGCCGTCGCAGACGCGGTCCTCCGGCAGGCAGTCAGCGCCGGGGCAGACCGCGACGTGACCGACGTCGCAGTAGCACGCGTTGTCCGAGCAATGGGCGTTGACGCCACACGACGGCTCGCACGCGCTGCCGTCGGCCGCTGGCGCGGTCGGCTGACAGCCCCTGTCATTGTAGGGATTGCCGGAGTAGCCCTCGTCACAGAAACAGACACCAGCCTCGCAGCCGCCGTCGGCGCTGCAGGTGACGCCGGCGCACGGATCGCCATCCTCCACGTCCTCGACATAGATGACGCATCCGAGCGCCATCCCGATCACGCCGAGCGCGAGGCATGCCCCGGCCGTCCGCAGAAATCGATCCATTCGTCCATCAGTGTAGCGCGTTTTTTGATGGCGCAGGGCGAAGTCCGTGATCTCCACCATCACGCGCGAGCACGTCGTTCTCGGCCCGCGCAGCGCGCGCCGGCGCGGCCCCGGGCGCGCGGCGACCGTGACACCGGCAGATGGCGAGGACGGGCCGCGCGCGTCTGCCAGCGATGGCACATTGCGCGGGCTCCGCGTGAAACACACGACATGTCTGTAATGACAGGTAATGGCATTCCGCCGTCGCCGACGCTCGGGCGCCGCGAGCGATTTTCAACGGCCTGCTACTCTCCGCGGCCATGACGTCCCTGCGCGACCGAGACGCCCGCGTCCTCTGGCACCCCGCGACGCACTTCCGCGATCTCGAGCGGCTGCCGCCGATCCCGGTCGAGCGCGCCCGTGGGAGCTGGCTCTTCGACCACGAGGGGAACGCGATCCTCGACGGCATCTCGTCGTGGTGGACGAGCGTGCACGGGCACGGGCACCCGCGGATCGTCGAGGCGATCCGCGCGCAGGTCGAGCGCCTCGACCACGTCATGTTCGCGGGCTTCACCCACGAGCCCGCGGTCGCGCTCGCGGAGTCGCTCATCCGGCGCGCGCCGCCCGGCTACGGCAAGGTGTTCTTCGCCGACTGCGGCTCGGCGGCCGTCGAGGTCGCGCTGAAGATGAGCTTTCAATATCACCAGCAGACCGGGCAGACCCGGCGCACGCGCTTCGCCACGCTGCGCAACAGCTACCACGGCGAGACCATGGGCGCGCTCGCGGTGTGCGGCTCGGACGCCTACCGCGACGCCTTCGCGCCGCTGCTGATGGACGTGCTCGAGCTCCCCGCGCCGGCGCTCGACCGCCACGAGCACGCGGACCTGCGCCGCGACGTCGGCGCGGACTCGCCGGAGGCCGACGCGGCGGTGGCCCTGCTCGAGCGTCATCAGCACGAGCTCGCCGCGCTGGTGATCGAGCCGCTGATTCAGTGCGCCGGGCGCATGACGATGACCGGCGCGGGCTTCTACCGTCGCCTCACCCTGGCCGCGCAGCGCCTCGGCGTGCACGTGATCAGCGACGAGATCGCGGTCGGCTTCGGGCGCACGGGGCGGCTGCTCGCGAGCGAGTGGGCCGGGGTCACGCCCGACCTGCTGTGCCTGAGCAAGGGGCTCTCGGGCGGCGTGCTGCCGCTCGCGTGCGTGCTGATCCGCGAGGGCTTCGAAGCCGCGTTCTCGGGCGCGCCGGCGCGGAGCTTCATGCACAGCCACACCTTCACCGCCAACCCGGTCGCGTGCGCCGCCGGCCTCGCGAGCCTCGAGCTGTTCGATGAGACTCGTCTGCTCGCGCGCCTCGACGGCCGGATCGAGGCGGTCGCGCGCCGACGCCACGCGGTCGCGGAGGGCTGCACGCGGGTCCGTCACCACCGCCAGCTGGGCATGATCGCGGCCTTCGAGGTGCGCGACGACGACGCCGCGCCGCGCGTGCGAGGCGGTCGGCTCGGACTCGCGCTCCGCGAGGCCGCGCTCGCGCGCGGGGTGCTTCTCAGGCCGCTCCACGATACGATCTACTGGATGCCGCCGCTGACGATCTCGGACGAGGAGCTCGATCGTCTGGCCGCGGTCACGCGCGACGCGATCGAGGCGGTCCTGGGATGAGCCCACGCGCCGCGCGCCTGGCCGCGCTCGCGCTGCTCGCGACGGGCTGCGCGCGCGATCCGGCGGCCGAGGTGCGCATCGATCTGGCGAGCCCCTGTGAGACGCTCGCCCCCCGGGTCGTCGACGCGCGGATCATGTCGGAGCGCACGCCGCTCGCGCTCGTCGGAGACCAGGCGGCGCCGAGCCCCGAGGAGCGCGGCTGGCTGCTGACGCTCGGCCCGGACGGTCGCGCGCTGGAGCGCCTCGGCGAGGCGCTCGCGCCGATCGAGCTGGAGCCGCCGCTCGCAACACACACCTGGCTTCGACCGGGCGCGCGGCCCGGCGAGGCCTGGGTGCTGATCTTCGATCCGAGTCACCGCGCGATCTGGCGGATCGACCCGAGCGGCGAGATCGTCAAGGGCGAGCCCCAGGATCCGTTCCCGCCCGGACCCTACGACGACTACGCGCGCGCGCTCGTGTTCATCGACACCCTGCCCTTCGTCGTCGCGGTGCGCGCCGCGAGCGAGGGGCCGGAGCTCGACGCCTGGCTCGCGCCCATCGACGCCGAGCTCGCGCTCGGCGACCCGTGGCACTTTCAGTTCACCACCGGCTGCGGCGCGGACCCGCAGGTCTGCGAGCTGCGCTACCTCTCGCGCGTGCGCCTGCTCGACGTCGCCGCGCCGCGCGGGCGCGACCCAGGGCACGTGCTGCTCGGGATCCGCGAGGATGTCTCGGAGGACATCGGTGAGTACAACCCGCGGACCCTGTACGCGGCAACGCTGAGCTTCTCGCTCGCCGACACCACGCACGAGCCGATCGCGGTGCTGCGCACGAACTACCCGCTGCTCGGCTGGGAGTTCTCGGCGGAGTACAACGCGCTGATCCAGCCCGCCGAGCTCGCGGTCGACGACACGGGCTTCTACATCCTCGCGGGCCTCGAGCTCGTCGACCTCGAGACGCCGACGGGCGAGGAGCTCGATCGCCAGGTCGTGCGCCACAGCGTCGTCTCGGGCATCAGCGTGCGCTTCGGCGCGCTGCCGGCCGAGTACGCGCCGCACCTCCTGCAGGGGGCGAGCGCGGCGGCGCTCGGGTGGTTTGAGGACGATCAGTGGATCAACGTGCCGATGCGCGAGTCGGACTTCGAGCTCGAGCGCGCGCGCGCGCTGCCGCTCGAGCCGTCCGCGTCGCGCGTGCTCGGCCCTGGCGGACACGGGCACTACCTCCTGCGGCTCGACGGCGACGAGGTCGCCCGCGTCGCCGCCTCCTGCGACGTCGACGTCGAGCAGGACGTCGACCTCCGCGCGGCGACGGTGGAGCTGCCCGCGCTCACGCGGCCGCGGCTGGAGGCCGCCGTCGTCGAGCTGCGCGCGCGGGGCCGCTGAGCTTCGCGGTGCTCACCGCGGCTGCGCGCTTCGTCGCGGAACGACTCGATGTTCGAAACGCGCGCGCCGTCGATCCATGTGCTGGATCGACGGCGCGGCGCGGGCGTGGACGGCCCGAGACCGCCTCCACCGCGCGGCCTGGACCGCGCGCGGCTACGTGCCCGGCTTGAACAGCACCGAGGTCGGGACCGGCGTCGACGCGGCGCCGCCGTCACGATTCCAGCTGAACAGCACCTTCACGCCCAGGGACGATTGGTAGAAGTAGTCGATCTCGATGCCGTACTCGCCGGCGGCCATGTAGACGGGCTCACACTTCTCGGTGGGCGCCGTGTGGTTGCCGTCGTTGTCGACGACCAGCGTCTCGTCGAGCAGCACGCGCGAGCCGGCCATGCTGTTGAGGCAGAGCGTGTACTCGCCCTCCTCGACGATGTTGAGCGATCCGACGAACTGCATGCCGATGGTCTCGCCGGAGACGCTGACGCCCGGGAACGCGCCGCGGGCCTCGTAGTTGAGCTCGCGGATCGGCACGGTGGCCGCCGGAGCGCCGAGCGTGGCGAAGTCGGGGAGGCTCTCGGTGCCAGCCGGGAGCGCGAAGACGTTGGCGAGGAGGCCGTTCGGATCCGCGGTCGGGTCGGGCTGGGTCGTGCCCCCGCCCTTGCTGGGGATCTTCAGGCCGCCGGTGCCGAGCTTGACGCCGGGCTTGCGGTTCGGCGAGACCGTGTTGCCGCCGCCGCCGCCGCCGCCGTCACCGCGGGGTGGAGCCTTGGCCTGGAGCCGCTGGACGCCCTCGCGCGATCCGAGACCGCGGGTCGAGGTCCCAGAGCGCGGCTTGCGTCCGCTCGTCGCGGAGTCGCCCGCGCCGTCGCCCGCAGCACCCGCGCCAGCGTCGCCTGGGTTCGCGACGTCGTACTGAACGTTTCCGGCGTCAGGGTTGTTCGGGTTCGAATTGGCCGATGAGGTCGCGCAGCCGGTAACGAGCCCGAGGCTGACGAGCAAAACATGGTGCGTACGAATCATTGTGGATTCCTCTTGGGTGGAGATAGGCGTCGAACTTCTGACGACGCCAGCACGAGTCGGATTCAGGGCAGGTCGGCCTACACCTTTTCCCCGACCGCAGTTCGCTCACAGCGCGAGCCCGAATTAGAGCCAAGTGTACGCTGTGGCCGGCAGGAATGTCCTGCGGCCGCGCGGTTTTATCCAAGATCAGCGACCCGCAGCAATGCTTGCGCGCGATGGGTAGCACGCGGCCGTCGCGTCGGGTATCCAAGAGCATCGTGCGATCCCCGTACGCACAGGACGCAGGGCTCGAGTTCGCGCGCAGCGCCGCGGATCACGGGCGCGGGCGCGGAGGTCGCGGGTGACTCAGCTGCTGGCCTTCCTGCTCCTGATCGGCCCGCTGATCTTTATCCACGAGCTCGGCCACCTGCTCGCGGCCAAGCTCGTCGGCGTCAAGGTCCTGAGCTTCTCGCTCGGCTTCGGCCCGGCGCTGCTCAAGCTCCGGCTCGGCGAGACCGAGTACCGGCTCGCCCCCATCCCGCTCGGCGGCTACGTCTCGCTGCTCGGGCCGACGCCCGCCGATGACGTGCCCCCGCATGAGGAGAGCCGCGCGCTGCGGTCGAAGCCGCTGTGGGCCCGCTACCTCGTGCTGTTCGCGGGGCCGCTGTTCAACCTGCTGCTGCCGATCCTGCTCTACGGCGCGTTCTTCCTCGGGCACACCGAGGTCGACCCGCCGATCATCGGCACGATCCTCGATCAGTCGGCGGCGCAGGAGTTCGGCCTCGAGCCGGGCGACCGCGTGCTCGCGGTCAACGACGACGACCTCCACGCCTGGCGCGACCTCCAGGATCACGTCCGCCGCGCGCCCGGCCAGGAGCTGCACTTCGAGATCGAGCGCGACGGGGAGCGCATCGATCGCTACATCTCGCCGCGCCGCACGGTCGTGAAGACGGCGCTGGGCGAGTCGATCCCGCGCGGGCAGCTCGGCGTGTTCCCCTGGTCGTACGCGCCGCAGATCGGGCTCAGCGAGCTCGACTGCCCGGCCTACGAGAGCGGCCTGCGGACGGGCGACATCATCACCTCGATCAACGGCGAGCCGATCGAGACCATCGAGCAGCTGGTGCGCGAGCTCGCGTCGAACGAGGACGCGTCGGTCCGCCTGACCTACCTGCGCGCGCGCTCGACCGCGGACGAGCTGGCGACCTACCTCTGGTACGAGTCGAGGCACACGCGCCTGCTGCCGCGCAAGGACGCCTCGGCGATCACGGGCATCGTGCCCGCCAACACCTTCATCCGCACGGTCGCGCCGGACTCGCCGGCGGCCGCGGTCGGGCTGCTGCCGGGCGACCGCGTGCTCGCGATCGACGGGCTCGAGATCACGCGCTGGGAGACGCTCGCGCTCGCGCTCGACCGCAAGGGCGAGGAGCCGGTGAGCCTGCGCGTGCAGACGCCCGGCGAGCCGCCGCGCGCGGTCACGATCAAGCAGGAGACGCGCACCTATCGCGACGTGTACCGCCAGGACCGCGAGTACCTGTGGTTCGGCGCGGAGCCCTACCAGAGCCGGCAGCTGCCGGAGCCCGAACCGATCCGCGGGCGCTTCACCTACGCGGCGCGCTCGGCCGTGCTCGAGACGCTGTCGATGCTCGAGATGATGTGGACGAGCCTGCGGCAGATGGTGATGCTCGAGCGTGGGGTCGACGAGCTCAGCTCGGTCGTCGGCATCTTCAACGTCGCCGGCACGGCCGCGCAGCGCGGCCCCGGCGAGTTCCTGCTGCTGATGGCGCTGATCAGCATCAACCTCGGCTTCGTGAACCTCCTGCCGATCCCGATCCTCGACGGCGGGCACCTGATGTTCTTCACGATCGAGGCGGTGCGCCGGCGCCCGCTCGGGCAGCGCGCGCGCGAGCTCGCCAGCGCGATCGGGCTCGTGATCATCCTGCTGCTGCTGCTGATCGCGCTCCGCAACGACGTGATCCGCTTCTGGCTCGACCCCTGAGGCCGGGCGCGCCCTGTGCACAACATGACCCAAGAGACCTCTACTAGCGGGTGGCTGCTCGCGCTCGACACCTCCACGCCGCGCTCGGCGCTCGCGCTCGGCCGCGTCGGCGCGCCGGAGGAGACGGTGCTCCTCGACGTCGACGAGGCGCGCGCGAACCAGGCGTCCTCCCAGCTCACGCCGCGGATCGAGGCGCTGGCGGAGCGCGCCGGGATCGCGCTGCGCGAGCTCTCGGCGATCGCGTGCGGGCGCGGCCCGGGGACCTTCACCGGCAGCCGCGTCGCGGTCGCCACGGCCAAGGGCCTCGCGCTCGCGCGCGGCTGCCCGGTGTACGCCGTGAGCACGCTCGCCGCGCTGGCGTCGTCGGCCCCGCCCGAGGTCGAGGGCCTCACGCTCGCGCTGCTCGACGCGCGCCGCGGCGAGGTCTACAGCGCCGCGTTTCACCGCGCGCCGCTGGGGCGCCCGCGCACGGAGTCGCTCTCGCGCGCGCTCTCGTGGCGTTCGCAGGAGCGCTGCGGGCCGCTGCGAGATGTCCTCGAGGTCTACCTCGACAGCGGCGACCCCCTGCCCTGGATCGTCGGCCCCGGCGCGCGCGCGCACCACGAGCAGATCCCCGAGCGCGCGCGGGGCCACGTGCGCGACGACGTCGTGCTGACGCCGGCCGGGCTGTGGCGCGCGGCCGTCGACGCGCGCCGCAACGACGCCCCGGTCGCGCTCGAGAGCTTCGACGCCGAGTACCTGCGGGTGAGCTACGCGGAGATGGGGATCAACACGCCGAAGCGACCCGTGACGCGCTCACCCTACGTGTGAGCGCGCCGCGACGCGCGTGCTAGGGCGCGCGCCGACGCGCTCGCTCGTCGCCCGCGCGCGTCACGAGCCCGAGGTCGAGGCGCGCGCGGTCGCGGGTCACGAGGAACGGGCGCTCGTCGAAGCGCAGCAGGCCCGCGCCGTCGTGGGTGATGATCTGCAGCTTGCCCATGCCGAAGCCGAGCACGCCGGTGGTGTAGTACTCGACCTCGACGTTGTAGGGGAACGCCGAGGGCTCGCCGTCGATGACGAAGGCCTCGAGGCCGTGCCCCTCCTGCACGTCGTCGTAGAGGCTGCCGCCGGAGGCGAGCGCGGGGTGGCGGTGCGAGGCGTAGTTGCCGTCGGCGTCGCGGACCGCGAGGTCTACGTCGCTCGCGTCGGTCTCCCAGGTCAGCACGAAGCGCAGCGAGGGCTCCTGCGCCAGCGCGACGTTCTGCACGTCGAGCGCGCGCAGGATGTAGTCGCGCTCGTCAGGCTGCGCGCGCAGCCAGGCGGCGCCGACGAGCGCGAGGTCCTCGCGCATGATCCGGACCGCGCTCCGGTACTTGCGGCTCGCGCGGGCCCACGCGATCCCGTCGACGAGCGTGTCGAAGGCGGCCGCGTGCTCGCCCGAACGCAGCTGCGCGATCGCCAGGAGCCGGTGCGTCGTGGGGTCCTCGGGGTCCTGCTCGAGCGCCCGCGCGTAGCTGTCGAGCACGAGCCACTCGTACGCGCGATCGAGTCGCTCGATGCGCTCGGCCGCGTAGCGCCGCATGTCCGGACGGCCAGGGAAGAGATCGATCAGCGAGCCGTAGGCGCGCGCGGCCGCGTCGAGGCGATCGCTCGCCTCGTAGGCCTCGCCGAGGGCGACCAGCGCGATCACGCTGTCGGGCTCGCGCTGGCGCCAGTCCTCGGCGAGGTTGCGCGCGATGGCCCGCGAGCGCAGCTCGCCGTCGCCGAGGTAGCGCATCACGACGAGCGTGTCGTCGTCGTAGGCGTCCGTCGGGCGGATCGAGGTGCGCACGCGCGGCGGCTCGGGCTTGTGCTTGGGGCTCGTCCGCGGCGCGCGGGCCTTGTCGCCGCGGGCCGGGCGCTTCGGCGCGCCGACGCGACCGACGAGCTCGCTGAGGTCGTCGGTGTCCGACACGCGCCCGCGCGTGACGTCGCCGCGCTCGCCCGCGACCTCCGCGACGCGCTGCGCTTCCTTCGCGGCGGCCGCGAGCGCCTCGACGCGCGCGGCCTCCTCCCACGGCTCGGGTCGCGTCTTGTACTCCGGCGTCAGCACGTGGCTGCGCGCCTTCCAGTACGGCGTCGGTCGGGCCGCGCTGGCGACCGCGGTCTCGAGCGAGCTCACGGCGCGCGCGCGCAGCTCGACGCCGGCGTCGCCGTACACGAGGACATCCTCCGGCGCGGCGCGATCGATGCCGAAGCGCTGGTAGTCCTCGGACGGCGCGAGCATGACCATCGCGGTGAACTCGTTGAGGATCCGGTGCCGCTGCGACCACGACTCGACGCGCTGCATCCACTGCTCGCACAGGCCGGCGCGGTCGCGGACGCAGCGGTGGTACTCGTCGGTCAAGAACCGCGCGCGCGCGCCGGCCCACGCGCTCTCGAGCAGCGGGCGGCGGGCGTCGTGCAGCTGGAGCTTGTGCGGCCGCGGGTCGACGTGCTGCCCGCGGAGCACGACGTCGATGTCACCGCGCTCGGGGACCTCGGCGTAGACGACCACGTCGTCGCCGGCCTGCAGCGGCTCGATGCGCTCGGGGTAGACCCAGCGGCTGCCGGGGATGACGACGCGCAGATCGTCGACGACCGTCCGCGCGATCCGCAGCGCGATGCGCTTGGCCGTGTCGTCGGAGCGGAGCACGAGGCCGTTCTCGGCCAGCGCGTCCGAGCGCGTGAGCGCGTGCGCGACGGTGTAGTCGCTGAGGTCGCCGCGCGTGACCACGTCGACGCGGCGGATGCCGGCGTCGCCGAGCGCCGCGACCTCGGCGCGCAGCTCCTCGACGCTCGAGGGGCCGGCCGTGACGACGCCGTCGGAGACGATGAGCACGCGGTCGAAGCCGAGCTGCTTGCTGCGGCTGACGTGGCGCAGCGCCCACGCGAGGTTCGAGGCGCCGAGCGGCGGGCGGCGATGCAGCTCGCGCAGCTGGTCGCGCCCGAAGCCGCTGATGCGCCCGTCGTAGAGCGTCTCGACCTGCTGATCGAAGGTGATGACGCGCAGGCGGATGTCCTCGGGCGTGCGCTGCTTGATCGCGCGCAGCACCTCGCCGAGGCGATCGACGTAGCGGCCGTACTCGTGCGCCTGCGAGGCGCTGGTGTCGACGAGCACCGCGAGACCCGAGAGCGCGGCGCTGTGATCGTGGGGCACCGGCGACTGCAGGCGCGCGACGACCATGCTCTCGTGGCGGATGCCGATCTTGCGATCGCCGGAGAACTCGAGGACCACGTCCTCGCGCGGGCGCACGTTCTTGGCCACGCGCTTGTAGACCTCGTCGCCGTCCTCGCGCCGCACCGTGCCGGCGCCCTCGGACGCGCGCAGGCCCTTGCCGCGGATGTGCAGCATCAAGCTGTCGAGCCGCGAGGTGATGCCCGAGAGCGGGAGGCGGTAGACCTGCCCGGTCCCGCGGAGCTCCTGCACGTACGAGACGACGACGCGCGTCGGGCGGTTGGCCGCGACCGGGAACACGCGGGCCCGGAACTGCGCGGAGTCGTGGTCGCGCAGCACGGCCGGCTCGCGCGGGTCGCCGACGAGCTTGCGGAAGCCCGTCAGGCTGCGCGGCACGACCTCGGCCTCTTTCCACCCGCCGTCGACGTAGGTCGCGAAGCGAGTCACGCGCGCGCCGTCGGGCAGCGAGACCGCGAGCCACGCGTCGAGCGGCCGCCCCTCGGGGTTGAGGAACTCCATCTCGAGCTCGGTGAACGCGAGCGGCTGATCGAGGTCCGCGCGCGCGACGAGGCGGTTGAGCGGCAGCTCGCTGCCGTCGACGGCCTCGAGGCGGATCGGCGAGACGGCGCGCCGGGCCTCGACCTGCTTGATCGTGACGTCGCTGGCCCGCGTCGCGTCGGCCTCGAGCGACTGCAGCTCGAGATCACGCTCGTCCGGGCTGCGCGAGTCGCCCGCGTTGTTGCTCGTACACGCGAGACCGAGCGCGAGCGCCACGAGCGTGGCGACCCCGCGCGCGCGCTTCAACGCGCGGGCGGGGAGGACTCGGCTCTGTGCTCGGCGACTCATCGTTGCGCGCGTTCCCCCACTCGAGCCACCTCGCCCGCCCAGCTGATCCCCGACGACCCGACGAGACTCGAGCGTCATCTTGGACGATAACCGTCGCATACGCGATTCAGCGGCGCAACCGGCAATATGGGCGGCTTCGGGCGAAGCGCGACGACCTCGATCGCGCCCACATGGCCACACAGTTCCGACGAGCCGGCCCGAGACGAGCGCGCGCGTGCCCGTCGCGGCGCGACGATCGCGAGCGCGGCGCCCGAGACGACGTTCGTGTGTCACGGCCGCGTGACGCCGCGCCGGCGCGCGCACATCACCCGACCTCACCGCGCGCGCACGTCCCCGTCGGCCGGTTCGAACCTGTCCGAAGAGTCAAATTGCTACACTCGCCCGGTCCGGCCCGGCGCGCCGCGCGTGGGCAGCCGCACCACGATCCCGGCGCCGCCCAGCGGGCTGTCGTCGACCCAGATCTCGCCCCCGTGGTCGAGGATGATCTTCTTGGCGATCGCCAGGCCGAGGCCCGTGCCGGCGCGCCGGGTCGACTCGTAGGGCTCGAACACCCGCTCGCGTCGTTCGGGCGCGATCCCGGGGCCGTTGTCGTCGACGCGGATGAGGACGCCCTCCCGGTCCTGGCCGAGCGCCGCGCTGACGCGCACGCGCACCGACTCGCGCTCCGCCTCGCGCCCGGAGAGCACCGCGTTCTCGACGAAGTTGACCAGGCACTGCTTGAGCAGCTGGCGGTCGCCGGCGATCTCGATCGGCGCGGACGGGCGCACGACCTCGAGCGTGTCGCTCTCGCGCTCCGTCAGGTGGCCGTAGGCGCGCTCGAACTCGTCGAACACGCGCGCGATCGCGACGGGCTCGAGCCGGACCTCCGGGACCTTCGCGAAGCCCGAGAAGCTCGTGACCATGCGGCGCAGCGCCGCGACCTCGTCCTCGACGATCTCGACCGAGGTCGCCAGCATCCGCGAGAACCGCGGGTCGAGCCCGGGGTCCTTCTCGCGCAGCTGCTGGACCGCGAGCTGGATCGGCGTCAGCGGGTTCTTGATCTCGTGGGCGATCCGGCGCGCCATCTCCTGCCACGCGCCGACGCGCTGCAGGTACGAGAGCTTCTTCTGGGCCGCGGCGAGCTCGTCGAGCATGCGGTTGAAGGCCCAGCCGAGCTGCCCGAGCTCGTCGTTGCCGAGCTCGGGCACGCGCGCGGTGAGCTCGCCGTCGGCGACGCGCTGCATGACGCGGCTCAGCGCCGAGGCCTTGCGCGTGGTCGCGCGCGCGAGCACGAAGCCGGCGATCAGCGCGATCAGCAGCACGAGCGCGCTGGCGACCCCGATCGCGCGGAACACCGCCGCCTCGAGGGACTCGCGCGTGACGACGTCGTCGCCGACCGACACGAGGTCCGCCTCGCGCTGCAGCCGGCCGAGCTCCTGATAGCGCCGGTCCATGGCCGGATCGAGCGCGAACACGGCGCTCAGCTCGTGGCGCTCGAGCGCGTCCTCGGGCGGCGGCGCCGCGACCTCGAGCGCCTGCGAGGCGGGCGCGAGCTCAGCCGTGGCCCCGGTCGCGGGGACCCAGACCCAGGCGCCCGACTCCTCCGGGAACGCGCTCGCGCGCTCGACCGTGATCGCGTCGTCGCCGGCGCGCAGCGAGAGCTCTACGAGGTCGTCCTCGCGCTCGAGCAGCGACGCGAGCTGACGCCGGCGGCGGTCCTCGACCGCGCGCGCCGTGGCGCCCGCGCCCGCGCGCAGCTCCGCGATCTCGAGCTCGCGCGCCATCGCGGTGAGCCGCGCCTGGTAGGCCTGCTTCCGCGCCTGCACGTAGCCGTCGTAGAACGGCCCGGCGAGCCCGGCCGCGCGCTCGCTCGTGGCGATCGCGTCGTCGACGAGGCCGTCGAAGTACTCGACCGTGAGCGTCACCAGGTAGAACGACGCGCCGACGCAGAGCGTGCCCAGGACGACGAGCGCCGCGATCACGCGCGACTCCAGGCGCCCCCACCAGGGCCCCCGCGTCCACGCGCGTCTGGCTCTTCGTTCAGGCTTCTCGGCGCTCATCGCGTCACCAGGTAGAAGGCCGGCGAGCTGCGCACGGCGAAGGTCTTCTCGGCGCGCGGCGCCGACTGCACGAACACGCCGATCCAGCGGGAGAAGGCCGAGAGGTCGCCGCCGCCGCGCGTCTGCCCGCCGCCGCCGTCGTCGGCCGCGACCCGCGACTCCGGGTCGATCGGGTTGCGCTGGCCGACGATCGTGACCGCGTAGGTCGCCGACGGGCCGCGCTCGAGCGCGCTCGCCCGGGCCACGCGCATGCGCTCGAGCGTGATCGCGTGCGCGATCGCGGCGTCGCGCTTGCCGTAGTAGCGAATCGCCGCGCCGCGCCCCTGGTCGGTGGTCTGCACCACGTAGCGCTCGCGCCAGGGGTTCCACTGGATCTTCACGATCCGCACGCGCCGCGCGACCGGGGTCAGCGACTTCGTGCGCACGACGGTCGCCTCGAGCCGCAGGGTGGTCGCGAAGCCAGACTCGATCGACTGCATCGCGCTCGCGTCGCGCGTCGGCAGCAGCTCGGGCAGCGCGACGCTGACGACGACCGCGTCGCCGAGCTCCTCGAACTTCATCCGCCGCAGCAGGAACAGCTCGCCGCCCCCGGCGCCGCCCGCCGCGACCCCGGCGAGCGTCAGGCCGGCGCCGGTGACGAACGCCCGGCGCCTCACAGCGGCGTCCTCCGCAGGACGTTGCCGACCGAGAGATCGAGCGTGCCGATCACGGTGTCGAGCCGCAGGCCGAAGTTGGCGTTAAAGCCAGGCGGCGCGACCATCTCGCCGCGCGCGCGCCGGAACTCCCGCAGCTCCCGCGGCTCGACGAGCGTGTAGACCCCGGTCGAGAGGAACAGCTGCCCGCCCTTGATCCCGCGCACGCGGCTGCCCTGAAACAGCGGCCACACGTACTCGAGGTCGAAGCGCGTGAAGAGGTCGCCGAGCGTGCGCGTGTCGATGCCCGTGCCGAACACGTCGATCGCGGCGCGCGTCGTGTAGATGAAGCTGAGCTCGCGCCCGGGCGTCCAGTCGCTCAGGTCGCCGGTGAAGAACCGCTCGTAGCGCGGCGCGTCGCCGGCGATCTGCCCGGCGACCAGCGTCGGCGTGATCCAGTGCCCCCACGGCAGGCGGAAGGTGTATGCGCCGCCGGCGACGAGCTTGATGTACTCGTACTCGCTGCCGACGATCGGCGAGGAGAACTGCACGTCGAGCGCGAAGCGGCCGCCCTTGCCGAGCGTCGCCGCGAGGTCGCGCCCGTCCCAGACGAGGCGGAAGTGCGCCGCGGTCTGCCGGTGGATCCCGTCCTGCAGGTACAGGTCGACGCGCCGCGAGCCGCCGGCGGGATCGTAGTAGCGCGGGTCCTCGGGCAGCAGCGCGCTGACGCGCTCGAAGCGGTAGTCGACGCCGAGCGAGAGGTCCGCGATGAGCGGGAAGGTCACGCCGAGCAGCCCGCCGATGCGCGTGAAGTCGACGGTGCGGAACAGCGCCGGATCCGGATCGTCCTCCGCGCCCGCGACGCGGAACGGGTCGCTGGCCGAGAGGACATACAGCGCGCCGCCCATGCCGACGCGCGTGCCCGCGAGCCGCGGCGCCTCGATGAACACGCGGCCGCCCTGCTGGCGCCGCGAGCTCGCGATCTCGGGCGGGCGCGTGCCCCAGATGAAGCCGCCGCCGATGTGCACCGAGCGCCCGAGGAAGTTGTGCTCGCGCACCTGCAGCCCGCCGCGGAAGGGCGTCATGCGCGAGCTGCCGATGTACAGGTTCGTGACCGAGAGCGAGCCGCGCTCCTCGACGTCGACGATCAGCGCCGCGGCCGTCGCGTCGCCCGCGACCGGGCGGATCTTGAGGGTGACGCGCTCGAAGTTGCCGGTCGCCAGCAGCCGCTGGCGCGCGCGCTGGACTCGCGAGTCCTCGGGCCACAAGAGCGCCGCGTCGACGCTGAGCTCCTCGCCGGCGAGCGTCTCGAGGATGATCTGCTTGGGCACCTGCTCGTTGCCGAGCACCTCGATCCGCGCGATCCGCAGGCTGCGGCGCTCGCCGATGTCCGGGGGCGCGAGCTCGGCCGGATCGTCCTCGCGCCCCACCTCGCGCGCGTCGTCCTCCTCGCGCCCCTCCTCGCGCCCCTCCTCGCGCGGTCCCTCGCGCGGGCCCTCCTCGCGCGGTTCCTCATCGCGCGGTTCCTCATCGCGTGAGCCCTCCCGCGCGCCCGCGGGCTCCGCGGCCGCGACGTCGCGCGCGAGCGTCATCGCCAGCGCGCACGCGAGCCACCGCGCGCGCGTCGAGCCTCCCGGCGCGAGGCGGCGCGCGGACCTTCGCCACGGGCTGCGGGGCATCGTCGGCAGTGTACTGCACCGTCCTACCGCGCCGTCACGACGGGCCGCGCCGCCGCAGCTCCGCCTCGAGCGCGCGCAGCTGCTCGGGCGTGTTCACGCCCGCGACCTCGAGCGGGTCGGCGATCTCGACGATCGAGACCGCGCCCTCGAGGGCCGCCTGCGCGACGAGGTCGGTCAAGTAGATCTCTCCCTGCGCGTTGGCGCTGCCGAGCGTCGGCAGCACGCGCCGGAGCAGGCCCGCGTCCACGCAGTACACGCCCGCGTTGCACTCCCCGATCGCGCGCTCGGCCGGCGACGCGTCACGGTGCTCGCGAATCGCGACCGCGCCGCCGTCGGCCCCCCGGATCACGCGCCCGTAGCCCGCGCTGTCCGCCGGGCGAAAGCTAGCGAGCGCGAGCCCGGCGCTGCTGCGCGCGCAGGCCCCATGCAGCGCGCGCAGCGTGGACGCGCGCAGCAGCGGGACATCGCCGCTCAGGATGTAGACCGCGCCCTCGTGGCCCGCGATGGATGGGAGCGCGCACAGCACGGCGTGACCGGTGCCGCGCTGCTCGGCCTGCAGCGCGAAGCGGATCCGCTCCCCGGGCTCCTCATCGTCGCGCAGGCGCGCTCGCACAGCGTCCGCGCCGTAGCCGACGATCACGACGACCTCGCGGGCGCCGGCCGCTCGCGCGGCGCGAATCGGGTAGCGCACCAGCGGCGCGCCCGCGAGCTCGTGCAGCACCTTCGGCACGTCCGAGCGCATCCGCGTGCCCTTGCCCGCGGCGAGCACCACCGCGACGACGGGGACGGACGAGGGGACCTGCGCGTGCTCCTGCTCCTGCTCCTGCTCCTGCTCCTGCTCCTGAGTGTGCATACTCGAACCTCGAGGCGTACTGGCGTGCACGGCTACCATACTTCTCGACGCGCCCGCACACACATCGCCCCACACTCGAGAATTTGCGCCCTACCCGCGCCTGAAGCGTTCATTTGCCCCGGGCAAGCGGCAAAGGGGTATTCTCGGGCGACCTCCCGGACCGGAAGCGACCTCCCCCAATCGCTCAGCAGAGGGCGCCGCGCGTGCGCCTACGCGACGTTGAGCTGTGCCCATGCCGACCGCGCCATCCCGACCGTCCTCCACCTTCCCGGCGAAGGGCTCGTTGAAGCGAGTCCCGTTCGCGCGACTCGTCCGTGACATCGGCCTCAGCGCGGCGACGGGGAACCTCTACCTCCTGACCTCGGGCGACAAGAAGAAGGTCGTGTTCTTCGACCGGGGCAAGCCGACCTTCGTCCGCTCGAACCAGCTGTCCGAGTGTCTCGGTCAGGTGCTCGCGGAGGAGGGGCTCATCACCCAGGAGCAGAGCGACAACACGCTCGAGGCCGTGCGCCGCACCGGCAAGAAGCAGGGGGAGCTGCTCGTCGAGAACGGCATCCTCTCGCGCGGCAACCTGACCTATGGGCTCTATCGCCAGCTGCGCGAGAAGCTGTTCGAGATCTTCGCCTGGGAGGAGGGTCGGTTCCAGTTCAAGCCCGGCGGCGAGGTCCCCGAGGACGCCGAGATCGGCCTCGACGACACGGTCGAGGGCATCATCCTCGCGGCCGTCCAGGAGCGCTACACCGACAAGCGCGCGCGCGCGCAGCTCGAGGGCATGAAGGGCGAGTTCCCGCGGCCCAACAGCAAGTGGAAGGGTGAGGTCGCCGCGCTCGGGCTGCTGCCCGAGGAGGAGTACTTCCTCAGCTGCGTCGACGGCAGCCGCTCGCTCACGCAGCTGCTCGACGAGGCGAGCCAGCCGCCCGTGCCGCGGGTCTCGACGCTCCTGCTCGGGCTCATCGAGGCCGGCGTGCTCGAGCTCGCCGGGATTCGTCGTCCGCCGCGCAAGCGCCCGGATCCGCCGGATCTGACGCCGCGCCCGCCCGACGACGACGAGCTCGCGCCGACCTTCGACGCGACCAGCGCGATCAAGGAATTCGAAGACACCCCGCTGCCGCGGCAGCTCCCCGACCCCGCCAACTCGAACGTGCAGCTGCCCACGCTGCTGAGCGAGGACGAGGAGATGTTCGCCGGCGTGGCCGCGCTCTCCGACGAGGACAGCATGCTCGTCGACTCGGCCGAGCTGCTCCGCGGCCCGACGCCGTCGCAGCGCCCGGTCTCCGCCGAGCCGACCGCGCGCGCGCCTGAGCCCACCGACCGCTCCTCGCCGGGCGACTTCGCCGGCCGGATCGCGGCGCTCGTCGACGACGACGAGGCGGACTTCGGCGGGCTCGACGTCACGGACGAGCCGACCCTCGCCGACGTCGACCCGGTCGAGATGGACGTCGAGCCGACCCGCGCGAAGCCGACGATCATCGACGACGTCAGCGAGCCCGCGCCCGCGGCCGGGGACGGCGACGACGACCTCATCGAGCTGCTCGACGACGACGAGATGCTCGAGCTCGAGGGCGAGGACATCGCGCCCGTGTTCGACGACGCCGAGGCCGAGGCCGACGAGGAGTTCCTCGACAACGGCGCGCTCAACACCATCAACGAGCCCGACGTCACCTACGAGCAGCTCGCCGCCGAGGCCGCCGCGTCCCCGCACGAGCCGCTCGCCGCCGAGACCACCGCGGCCCCCGCCCCGGCGCGCGCCCCCGAGTCTGAGCCGGCGCTCGAGGAGCTGCCCGAGCTCGACGAGCTCGATGACGAGCTGCCCGAGCTCGGCGACATCGACGACGACCTGCTCGCCGAGATCGATGACGACGAGCTCGACGACATCGACGACCTCGAGCTCGGCGACATCGACGACGTCGACCTCGGCGACTACGAGCCCGCGCCCGCGCCCGCGCCCGCGCCCGCGCCCGCGCCCGCCGCCGCGCCGCCGAAGGCGGAGACCGTGATCCACGACGTCGAGCTCGACGACATCGACCTCGACGACATCGACCTCGGCGAGATCGACGGCGCGCCCGAACCCGAGTTCGAGCCGGCGCTCGGGGAGGACCCCGACCCCCGCGACTACGAGGAGGGTCAGATGCTGTTCAACGAGGGCGTCTCGGCCATGCACGAGGGCGACTACGCGACCGCGGTCGCGCGCTTCGAAGAGGCCTACGACCACGGCCTCGACGACGCCGAGCTGCGCGCCATGATCGCGTTCGCCCGCTTCCGCAACAACGGCGGCGACGAGGCCACCGCGCACGAGTCCCTCGAGCAGCTCAAGTACGCCGAGGAGATGGACCCGAGCCTCGACCTCGTCTACGCCTACCGCGGCGCCATCTACCTCGGGCTCGGCATCGAGGACCACGCCCGCGAGTCGTTCCGCTACGCGCTCGAGCTCAACCCCGACTGCGAGCTCGCGAACGACTACATCAACAACATGTGAGCTCGCGGCCCGGACGCCGCGCTCGCGCGACGTCCAGGCTGTCGTGCAGCATGGAGCTCGGCAAGCCTCGGCCGAGCCGACTAGATCGCGGGATCGACCCCGAGCTCGGTCAGCAGGTGATCGGCGCCGTCCACCGCGTCCATGACCCAGAGGACATATCGAATGTCGACGTGGATCGACCGCGTCACGGCCGGCATGAACACCCAGTCCGACGCGATCGACTCGTAGTTGCCGTCGAACACGAGCCCGCACAGCTCGCCGCGGCCGTTGAGCGTCGCCGAGCCCGAGTTCCCGCCCGTGATGTCGAGGTCGGCCAGGAAGTCCAGCGTCACCTCGCCGACGGACGGGTGCGCGTAGGGGCCCCAGCTCTTGCTCGCTACCGCGTCGAGCAGCCGCTTCGGCGCGTCGAAGGGCTCCGTCCCGGTGTGCTTCGCCGCCATCTCCGTGACCGTGGTGAACGGCTTGTGCGGCGCCCCGCCGCCCGGCGGCGTGTAGCCGCGCACCGTCCCGTAGGTCACGCGCAGCGTCCCGTTGGCGTCGGGCGCCAGGTCGCCGGGCGTGAACTCGCGCAGCGCCGCGATGTACTTCGGGCGCAGCGTCGCCATCGCGCCGGCGAACTTCTTCGCCGTCTCGGTGCGGGCGTCGACCTGCGGCTTGAGCTTCACGGCGAGCTGGACGAAGGGGTCGCGGCTCTTCTTGAGCGACGCCTCGCTCGCGCTCTTCAGCAGCTTCACGCGCGCGTCCGCGTCGCCCAGCTTCGTCTTCTTGTACAGCTTGTCGAGCGCCTGCTCGATCGCGGCGTCGTCCGTCGCGTCGCCGACGATCGCGGTCAGCAGCGCCGGGCGCTGCTCCTTCGGCAGCCGGGCCGCGCGCGCGAGGTACATCTTGAACACGGCGCGATCGAGGCGCGGATCGTAGGTCTTCTGCATCGCGCGCAGCGAGACCTCCTCGTCCTTCACGTCCTTGTCCTGGTAGCCCGCGCGCCGATCGGCGTCGGGCTTCTTGCGCTCCTCGGCCCAGGTCGTCAGGTCGAGCGCGACGCCGAGCAGCGACGAGCCGCGCAGGATCCCCTCGGCGGCCGCGTCGGCGTCGCGCGTCGCGGCGCGCTCGGCGTTGAGCGCCGCGATCTTGTCGAGCACGTCGCCGTACTTCGCCTTGCGCTGCGGGTCCTGCTCGATCCAGGCCCGCAGGTCCGCCTCGAGCTTCTGCTTCTCGGCCGCGAGCCCGCCCTTGAGGCCGTCGCGCATGCCCTTGTAGTTGATGAGGTAGTTGCCCAGCCCGCGCATGCGACCCGAGGCCTTGATCGCCAGCTCCTCGTCGTCCTTGGTCAGCGACTCGAGCAGCCCGAGGTACTCCTCATAAAACTCGATCCGGTGGTCGTAGTACCACTCCGCGGCCTCCTGGACCTCGCCCGCGGTCTTGAGGCGGTTGGTCCGCCCGGGGTAGCCCGCGACCATCACGAAGTCGCCCTCCTCCACGCGCTCCTGCGCGACCTTGAGGTGGTACGCGGGCTTGTAGGGGACGTTGTCTGCGGCGTAGTCCGCGGGCTTGCCGTCCTTGCCGACGTACGCGCGCAGGAACGCCCAGTCGCCGGTGTGCCGGGGCCAGCGCCAGTTGTCGACGTCGCCCCCGAACACGCCGATGCCGGCGTCCGGCGCGTACACGAGCCGGATGTCGCGCAGCTGGATCTGCTCGATCTGGAAGAACTTCGCGCCCTCGAAGAAGCTGGCGACGTAGCAGCGCATGTCCTCGCGGCCCTGCTCGCACGCGTTCGTGAGCTGCTTGCGGCGCTCGGCGATCTGCTCGTAGCGCGCCTCGTCGTCGGCGATCTTGTCGGTCCCCTCGAGCACCTTCTCGGTCACGTCGGTGTAGCGCGTGGTCACGTACACGCGCGCCCGCGGCCCGCCTGACTTCTCGTCGGCGCGGGTCTTGGCGAGGAAGCCGTTCTTCAGCAGGTTGTCGTCGGGCGACGAGTTGAGCTGCAGGTAGCTGCCGACGCAGTGATGGTTGGTGACGATCAGCCCCTCGGGCGAGACGAAGGAGGCGGAGCAGCCGCCCAGGCTGACGACCGCGCCCAGCGGGAAGGCGGTCGGGTCGGCGAGCGCGGCCGGGTCAAACTCGACGCCGATGCCCTTGAGCGTGTCGGCGTGCGCCGCCATCTGCCCCGGCATCCACATACCGCCGGGGTTCTCGAAGCGGGGCTGCTCCTCGGTCGCGGCCCCGCCCTCGGGCGGCGTATTGGGTCCGGTCGCGTCGGCGTTCGAACTCGCGCACGAGGCCAACGCGAGCGCGAGCGCGAGCGCGGTGCAGGGTGCGGTGAGACTCGTGACGGCGCGGAGACCAGGGCGTTGCATCACCGATCGAGTATCAGATCCGCCCCGAGCGCGGCCGCGGAAACGCGGGAACAGCGGCCCGCCGGGAGGGGCAAATTCTCACACGAAGGCGACACAATCTGCGAAACCGGCGCGCGGGCCTGCGCGCCTGCCCCGTCCGGACAATTCGAGCTACCCTCACGCTTCGCCATGGCGACCCGCAGCACGCGCTCCTTGCTCGTGGCCAATCCCACGGCTCGCACCGGGCGAGCCGGAAAAGCCATCGACGCGGCCATGGAGCGGCTCGAGCGCGCGCGCCTGCGTCCGGAGTTCTTCGCCACCCTGCCCGACGGCGCCACGGTCCCCAAGCTCGCCGACCGGCTGGAGCACGGCGACATCGGTCGCGTGATCTACCTGGGCGGCGACGGGACGTTCGCCGAGACGGCCAAGGGCATCATCCTCGCCCGCGAGCGCTACGGCGTCGACATCCCGCTCGGCATGCTGCCGATGGGCACCGCGAACGACCAGGGCCGCTCGTTCGGCATCTACGCGGGCGTGCGCGCGCTCGACCGCAACATCGAGATCATCGCGCAGGGCATCGAGAGCTGGCTCGACGTCGGGCGCGTCGAGACGCTCGACGAGGCCGGCGAGGTCATCGCCCAGGACCTGTGGTTCGACAGCTGGGGCGTGGGGCTGTCCGCCCAGATCCTCGCGACGCGCAACCGCGACAAGGTGCTCGTCGCCAAGGTCCCGGTGCTGCGCCAGATCTACCGCGACCGGGTCATCTACGTGCGCGCCGGCGTCAGCCACTTCCTCCGCTCGCTGATCAAGCGCAAGCGCTTCGCCGCCGAGCTCACCGTCGACGGCGAGCGCATCGAGTACGCGTCGCTCACCGACATCGTCGTCAAGGGCACGCTGCTGTTCGGCGGCGACTGGATCTTCGCCGAGGAGGGCAAGCCCGACGACGGCAAGTTCGAGGTCGTCATCATGCAGGGCCACACCGACTGGGCGCGCGCGACGATCGCCAACCACAAGCGCAACCCCGTCACCGGCGACGACATGGCCGTGCTCGGGCTCGCGAAGAAGGAGCGCCCGATCCACCAGGGCAAGCACATCGAGGTCCGGCTGTTCCGACCGACCGGGATCCCGGCGCTGCACTCGCAGATCGACGGCGAGGAGTTCCGCTACGCCGATCACTACCGGATCGAGAACCTCTACCACCACCTCCGGATCATCGTGCCCGAGAGCCCCCACTGGGTTTAACATCACCGGGCCCCGAACCCCCGGCGGCGCGTCGGCGCCGGCGCGCGCGGAGCGTCAATCACATGGCTAGAAAGACATCTTCTACAACGCGCCTCTCGCTCGCCGCGCTCGCGCTCAGCGGCGCGCTCGCCTGCGATCGCGGCGAGCAGGCCGGCGACCCGCCGGTCACGAAGTCCGAGTCGCCCGCGAAGCCCGACAAGGCGGCGCCGCCCGAGGCCGATCCGCTCCGCGACCCGGAGCTGATCACCAACAAGCTCGGCCCCTACGCCGCGTGCATTAACACGACGCGGCCCTTCGTCGCGCGGCACTATCGCCGCTACACCGACCGGGTCGAGGGCGACGGCGCGCTCAAGCGCGGCGCCAAGGGCCCCGCCCCCGCCGCGCTGCCGGAGGCCGCGCTCACCCCCTGCGAGAAGGCGCTGCGCGAGGGCAAGCACCTGTCCCCGCCGCTGCCGGAGGTCGAGGCGGCCGCCGCCGAGTACGACACGCGCACGCGCGAGTACGCCGCGCTCGCCAGCAAGGCGAGCGAGGCGATCGCCGCCAAGGACAAGGACGCGATCACGTCGCTGCACGAGGACCTCGTCGCCGCCTACGATCGCTGGGACAACGCCAACCTCGAGCTCACGGAGGCGCTCGACGCCCTGCAGGAGCAGGCCGACCGCGACGCGCTCGCGCGCGTCGAGGCGCGCGCGGGTAAGGGCCTCGAGTACCGCGCCCGCGAGCTCGTGATCTCGAGTCGCGGCTTCGCGCACTGCCTGGCGTCGATCGACCGCGCGAGCTGCAGCGACGCCCTCTCGTCGCTCCAGCGCGCCCACACGGCCTACGGCGAGGCTGCGGGCGACGCCGCGATCCCGGGCGTCGAGGCGCTCAGCGCGGCCGCCCAGACCTTCGTCACGGCCGCGCGCGCGGCCACCGAGTCGCTCGCCAAGGACCCCGAGTCCACCGACGCGGTCGCGGCGGCGTTCGCCGGCTACAACGAGCTGGTGCGCGCGAGCGGCGGCCTGGACTTCTCCAAGGCGAAGCCCGTCGCGCCCGCGCCCTGAGCCGCGACGCTCACGCTCGCCGACGGCGCCGCGCGAGCCCGACCAGGCCGATCAGCGTCGCGAGGCCGAGCCCGCCCGCGCCCGTTCCGGAGGCCGGGTCCACGGCGCAGCCCTTCTTCGTCGCGCCGGGTTCGTCCTCGATCGACGGCGGGTGCTCCTCGTTGCCGAGCGCGTCCTCCCAGTTGTCGTAGGTCTCCTCGCTGCCCTCGTCGCTCGTGCCGCCGCCGACCGAGGAGTCCTCGCCGCTGTCGCCGCTGCTCCCGGACTCGCCGCCGCCGCTCGAGGCGTCGCTCGCGGGCAGCTCCGGGCTCGACAGCGTCGCGGTCGCCGGCACCTTGATGTTCGCCGGACGCTTGCGCGCGCCCGCGAGCTGCGTCCACTTGGCGGGGATCTTGCCGCTGGGCGGGGGCTTCTGCGCCGTCAGGATGTAGGCCGCGCGCCGGTTGCGAGCCTCGTCCACGTTGTCGCCGGTGGGCACCGCGAGCCCGTTCTCACCCATGCCGGCGTAGAAGATCTCGCACCAGATGCCCTTCTTCTTGAAGTACTCGGCGATCGCCTTCGCGCGCCCGCGCGAGAGCTTTTGGTTCTTGCCCGCGTTCCCGACCGTGTCGGTGTAGCCGATGATGTACAGCTGCGCGGTGATGTTGTCGCCGACGGCCTCGTTGATGCGCTCGAGCGCGACCAGCTCCTTGACCGCGGCGTCGAAGGCCTTGTCGACCTTGGGCGCCTCGCCCTCCTTGATGACCGCCTTGCCGCTGTCGAAGATCACGTCGACGTGCGGGATATCGACCTGCCAGGGCACGAGGCGGTAGGCGCCCGTCTGCCCCTGCTCGCCGACGGCCTTGAGCTCGACCATGAACAGCGGCAGCTCGGGCCAGGTGAACTCGAGGATGTCGCCGTTGCCGTACTCGCCGGAGCCGCCGGTCTTGGTGTGGGCGACCGCGCCGCTGGTGTCATAGACGTTGAACTCGTAGGACTTGACGTCGAACACGACCTGGAACTTCGCGGTCCGGCGGTCGACGATGTCCTCGCGCGAGCACTTCGGGATGATGCGGCCCGGGCCCGTCGACTTGGCGCCCTCGGTCGCCTTGACGATCTCGAAGTTCGTCTTGCCCTGGATCCCCGGCCCCGCGAGCTCCATGGTGTAGCTGGCGCGCGGCGTCTGCTGCACCCAGTCGATCCGGTGCTTCTCCCCGCTCTTGAGCGGCGGGACCTTCTTCTTGATCGTCTGGCCGTCGCCCTTGATCGTGACATCCATCGCCGGCAGATCGCCGCCCTTGGCCGAGACCTCGACGAACGCCTCGCCGGTCGGCCTGGCCTCGTTGGAGAAGGTGTAGGAGAAACCACCGGCCGAGAGCAGCACGGCCAGGACGAGACCTGCGAGATTCGAGGCGAGGGGCATGATCGTTCCCTGGTGTCACCGATCGGGGGCCAGCGCGCCCCCGGAGCCTCGGGACGATACCACGGGGGGGCGCCTGCGCGGCGCGTCGACGCGCGCCGTGCGTCTCGCGACGCGCCGACGCGGCGAGGTCGCAAGACCCCAAGGACATGTCGAATACGCCCGCTCGCCGCGCGCGCCGACGAGCGTCGCTTGACACCGCGTCGCCCGACCTCGTAACCACCGGGAATGGGAAAGTTCCTCGCAGGGCTCGCGCTCGCCTCGGCCGCCTGGGCCGTCGCCTGGTGGCAGTTCGGCCCGGGGCTCACGAGCGCGCCGTGCGACGACCGCTGCGGCGAGGGCACCGTGTGCACAGACGAGCGCTGCGCGCCGGAATCGCCCGCGCTCGAGGAGCCCGTCGCGGAGGACGAGAAAGCCGGCAAGCGCAAGAAGCGACGCAGGCGACGCGGCGGACGACGACGCGGCGGATCGGATCCCGGGGCCAGCTCGGACGACGCGGCCTGGGCCGAGGAGGAGCTGCCCCCGTTCACGCCGGTCAACGACAAGCACATCCCGCCGTACCGCGACAAGACCGTCAACCTCGACGACTACGGCAGCGAGCGGCTCTCCGACAGCGTCGTCAACCAGCACATGAGCCGCCTGACGGGGCGCTTCCAGAAGTGCATCGAGACCGCGGCGATGTACAGCGACGAGGAGCTCGGCGCGGGCACGCTGAGCTTCAAGCTCCGGATCGGTCCCGAGGGCAAGGTCGAGGGCGTCTCGGTCACCGCGCCCGCGAACCTCAAGGTCTTCGGCATCGTCCCGTGCTCGCGCAAGGCGGTCTACGACCACCGGTTCCCGAAGTTCGACGGGCCGCCGATGGGCGTCGACTTCAGCTTTGACGTCGGGTAGCGCGGCGCGTCAGCTCGAGCCTGTCCGATCGATCACGCCGGAACAAACCGGCGCGCTCGAGCCTCTGCAGCGCGCCCGCGCGCGCCTACTCGAACGCGTCCTCGAGCAGCACCTTCTTCGACTGCTTCGAGCTCGGCTTCGAGGCCTTGGGCGCGGCCTTGCGCTTCGACTTCACCATGCTGCCGGTGAGCCCCTCCTGACTCGCGATCCACGAGTCGATCGAGGGCGCCGCCTCGCGCGCCTGGTTGAAGTAGCGGAACGCGGACTTGCTGTCGCCGTCGTACTCGGCGCACAGCCCGAGCCCCGCGAACGCGCGCGCCTGGTGTATCCCCGTGGCGCCGGTCGCCTGCTCGTAGAGCTCCATCGCCTGCGAGCAGCGACCGCGCTGCCGCAGCGTGTCGGCCTTCTCGATCAGCGCGGCCGCGTCGAACTTGTCCTTGGCCTCCTCGGGCTCGGGCTCCAGCGCGTCGTCGAGCTCCGCCCCCGCATACCCCTTGGACGCGCTCGCCTCGGACTTCTTGGCGCGCGTCGGCTTGGCGTCCTCCGCCGCGTACGCGCCCCCGGCGTCACCCGCCGCCGCGGCCTCCGGCATGGGCGCGGGCGCGGCGGCGCTGGGGGGCGGCGGCGCGTCCTCGTCGGCCGCCGCCTCCTCTTCGACGCGCGCCTCGACGGCATCGAGCTGCGCGACCTGCTGGGCCTCCGCCTTCGCGGTGACGGTCGAGACCGCGGGCGCCTCGTCTGCGGGGGGTTGCATGATCACGAGCAGCGCCGCCGCCGTGCCCGCGAGCACGACCCCGGGCAGCACGAACGATCGCCGCAGGCGCGTCCAGAAGCCGACGCCCGGCTTCTCCGGCGCCGGGCTCACAGATGACCCAGAGGACAGGGCCTCGGCGATCACGTCGTCCAGCGCGCCGACGGGCACGTCGACCATTGGGAGCGCCTCGCGGCCGAGCGCGAGCAGCTCTCGATACTCCTCGAGCCGCGCGCGCACGGAGCTGGGCGCGTCGTCCGGGAGCGCGCGCGCCGGGTCAAAGTCGGGCGCGTCGCAGCCCTCGAGCGCGTCCTCGAGGAGGTCGAGCTCGGCCGGCGAGAACTCGGCGGCGCCGAAGGAGTCACCGCTCACGCGAACTCTCCACGCGAGTCGCCTGGGGGACGCTCCCCCCAGCGCGGGTACGCTCGCTCGTGCTCAGACGCGTCATGTCGGGCTCTCAGAGGCTCCGGAGGTTCCTAGAATGTGCACCTCGTGGCGACGTTCAGGCAACCCCTCCCGTCGCGCGCCGCGCTTCGATCGTCACGACCAAAGAACGCGCCCGCTCGCGCGGGGGTCTCACGCCGCGAGGTTAACGTCGTGTCAAAGCACACGCGATGCCTCGGGCTTGTACGAACGGACAGGTGGAACCCAGATCCAGCCGTCCTCGAGCCAGAGCGCGTCGCGATCGAGTGACTCGATGGCGTCGGCGACCGCCGCACCTCGTCCCTCCATGTGCTCCGAGCGCTCCGGACGCGCGCCGCCTTCGGCCTCCGAACCGGGCCCGTCGATGAGATCTCGAGGGCCGCGCCAGCGCTCCCACGCCCACGCGAACGCCGTGTACGCGGCGATCACGGCGTCGAACACGTGGGGGCTGCGAACCACAACCTCGGGCCAGACATAGGCGAGGGCGAGCGCCCGCGCGCCCGCGGCGTCCCCAGGCTCGAGCAGCGCGGCGTCCGACAGCTCCGCGAGCACGCGCTTGCGCAGCGCCCAGATCGCCTCGGCGGTGCCGTGTCGCAGCCGGTGCTCGACGCTCGCGCCGAACAGCCGGATCACGGTCGCGGGCGGGTGCACCTCGATCAAATTCTCGTGCAGGCGCAAGCGCGGCGAGAGCACGCGGCGCAGGTACGCCGCGCGAGCGGACAGCGGGCCCATGCCCTGCCCCAGCGACTCCCGCGGCTTGAGCCCCGCGCAGGTCAGCAGCAGATCGACGGCGCGCTGCGTGTACGGCGTGACCGCGGGCTTCCCAGGATCCGAGCGCCGGCGCTCGGCGATGCGCGACGCGTGCGCGCGCATCCAGCCCACGACCGGCACCGGGCACTCGCTGACGCCGGGGCACGGGAGCTGACAGCGGATGCAGGGCGGCAGCGTGAGCGGGGCGTTGATCGCGACGACGGTGTCGTCGTCGACCCAGCGCCGCAGGTACTCGATGAGCACGTCGTCGCGGAACAGCGGATCGCCGTGCCCGTCGTGGCTGTCCTCTCCGCCACCTCGATGACCTCGCCGCACGCGCGCCTCGGCCAGCTGCAGGCGCGGCGTCTCGCCCTCGTTGTCGATCTCGAGCCGCGCGACCGCGGTGCTCTTCCCGCGGCCGCCGCCGAGGTTGATCCCGATGTAGCGCGTGAACGCGCGAGCTTGATGAGCGCCCTCGGTCACGGGGTCTCCACTCCTCATACCGATATACCGGCCCGTGCTGGCCGCGCGCGGCGACCTGTCACAAAGAACAGGTAAACGGTCGCGTGAGGACTCACGCGACCGCGCGCGCGGCTCGAGAGTTTACTCCGGCGCGGTCGACGGCTGACGCTCGATGAGGAACTGCAGGAAGGCGATGGCCGCCGGCAGCTCGAGCGCCGGGAGCCCGTCGACGAACTCGCGCGCCTGCCGACGCAGCGTCTCGGTCGGTCCCTCGCCGCGGTCGCCGATCGGCTTCTCGAGCGGGACATCGGGCTCCGCCGGCTGGCGCGCCTCGCCCCAGGGCGGCGGCTCGCCGAGCAGGACGTCTTGCATCACGAGCCAGTTGTCGATGTAGATGTGGAGCAGGTTCGCGCGGTAGGCGAACCAGCGGTCGCGCTCCAGCGGGTACGACAGCAGGACGTCCTTGAAGCGTCGGAACGCGCCCTTACCGTCTATCGCCAGGATCAGGCGCTCGCGCAGCGACGCGTCGGCGACCGACGCGACGAAGCGCTCCATCCAGCGATACTGCTCGCGGGACGACGCGGGGTCGAGGTGAAGGTAGCGACCGCCGTTGCGGCGGATCAGCAGGCGCTTCTCCTCGTCCTCGGGTCGACTGTCGACGATCGTCAGGACGTGGCCGGTCTTGGTGTCCAGGTAGCTGTGGGTGTCAGGCGCGTTGTGTTCGAATGCGGTTTCAAGCGCGGCCCAGTCTGGCTTCGGCCCATCGGGTGAAATTCGCATGATAGGGCTCTTTCGCATGGGTACAACAATTGAATGTAGTCCGGGCGTCGCGGCTGGTCAGACCGTGAACCTGGAGCGGAGTGCTGCTTTGAAAACGGCTGGTTCTCGTGGGGAGAAAAGCCACAGATCACCAGCATAGACCCTGCCTGACCCCGGTCGCAACTGGCCGCGCGCAGATCGTCACGACCGCAGCCTCGCACGCGCCGACGTCTGTCACCCGCTCGCGGTCGTCCCGCGTCGCGCGTCGCCCTGCGCGTCCGCGAGTTGTACGCGCAAGCTGGCAATTTCCGCCTCGAGCGCGTCGACGGGGCGCAGCGTGAGACGCTCGAGCTCCAGGGCGGCTTGCTCGAGCTCCCATCGCGCCGCGACCAAGCCCGCTCGCAGCGCGTCCGCGCGCGCGTCCTCGAGCGTCTCCGACGCGACGCCGCGCGCGGGTTCGAGCGCCTGAGAGCGCAACTCGAGCGCGTCGGCGAGATCGCGCTCCAGCGCCTCTACGCGCGCGCCGAGGGTCGCGCCGCGGGCCAGCGCGCGCTCGAGCTCGGCCAGCGACGCCTGCCGCGCGAGCTCGGCGAGCTCGGCCTGTCGTCGCGCCCGCGCGTACTGGCGCCGGAGCAGCTCCACGGTCTGCGCGAGCGGCGAGGCGCCCGCGCCGTCACGCGCGTCCTCGGGCGCGTCGTCCTCGCCCGGCAGCTCGACGAGCGTCATCCCGTCGGGCGGCGCGACGCCGTTGATGAGCGCCAGCGCGTAGGCGTAGCGAGGTGTCTCCGAGGCCAGGGTGTTGTCGAACACGATCGGCACGTCGGCGTCGTCGCCCTCGCGGACCGCGTCCTCGCCGACCGCGCCGCAGTCGAACACCCCCACGCCGTCGACCGGCGAGAGCGCGTAGAGCCGCGCGCCCGCGAAGCGGCGCAGCACCGCGTCGGCGAGCTCGCCGAGCGCCGGCTCGATCGCGGCGCCCGCGGTCAGCGGCTCGAGCAGCGCGACCGTGCGACCACGAGCTGCCCCTTCGGCCAGGGCGTCGAGCACCGCCTCGCGCGCGCCCGCGTCGCGCCAGGCCGACGGGCGCGCGAGCGCGACCTCCCACGCGACGTCGCTGCGCAGCCGCGCGCCCGCCGAGTCCGCGGCGAGGACCCGCGTCCCGCGGGCCTCTTCGCCGCCCTCCGCGGTCCACGTCACCCGCCAGACGCGCGCCCGCCCCGGCGCGGCGGGCACGAGCGAGTCGAGCGCGTCGCGGGCGGGCGTGCCCGGCGGCCCGAAGCTCGCCGTGCGCCCGCGGGCCAGCGCCCGGTCGAGCTCGGGATCCGCGATCACCCGCCTGCGATCCCGCCACTGCTCGCCGAGAAACGCGTAGACGGCGAGCCAGCGGGGGACGGAGAGCATGACGCGGTACTGATAGCCTGCCTTCGCCCTGCGGGGAATCCCCGGCGCCCGGCCGCCGTCGGCGCGCGACGTTGCTGCGTGCGCGGATCCAGGCTAGGTTCGCGGTCTTTCGAGCCATGGACTCCTCGATCCTCGCCAAACTCGAGCGCATCGCCGACCGTCACGAAGAGCTCAACGCGATGCTCTGCGACCCCGAGATCGCCTCGGACAAGCGGCGCTTCCTCGAGCTCTCGCGCGAGCACGCGGACACCGACGCGATCGTCACGTCGTTTCGCGAATTTCGTCAGGTCGAGAACAACCTCGAGGAGGCGCGCGAGCTGCTCTCCGACCCGGACATGCGCGAGCTCGCCGAGGCGGACGTCGAGGAGCTGCAGGAGCGGATCGTCGAGCTCGAGGCGCGCCTGCAGAAGCAGCTGCTGCCCAAGGACCCCAACGACAGCAAGAACGTGATGCTCGAGATCCGCGCGGGCACGGGCGGCGAGGAGGCGGCGCTGTTCGCCGCGGACCTCTGGCGCATGTACTCGCGCTTCGCCGAGCGCCAGGGCTGGTCGGTCGAGCCCATGAACTTCAGCGAGGCGAGCGCGGGCGGCCTCAAGGAGGTCGTCGGGCTGATCAAGGGGCGCGACGTCTACGCGATGCTGAAGTTCGAAAGCGGCGTGCACCGGGTCCAGCGCGTGCCCGCCACGGAGTCGCAGGGCCGCATCCACACCTCGGCCGCGACCGTCGCCATCATGCCGGAGGCCGAGGACGTCGACATCGACATCAACCCGGCGGACCTCGAGTGGCAGGTCATGCGCTCGAGCGGCGCGGGCGGTCAGCACGTCAACACCACGGACTCCGCGGTCCGCGTGATCCACAAGCCCACCGGCCTCGCGGTCCGCTCGGACCAGGAGAAGTCGCAGACGAAGAACCGCGAGATCGCGCTCCGGCTGCTGCGCTCGCGCATGCTCGACGCCGAGATCCAGCGCGTTAACGCCGAGCGCGCCGCCCACCGCAAGGACCAGGTCGGCTCGGGCGACCGCTCCGAGAAGGTCCGCACCTACAACTACCCGCAGGACCGCGTCACCGATCACCGCATCGGGCTCACGCGCCACAACCTGCCCGCGTTCATGGACGGCGACGTGGGCGACGTCGTGGAGGCGCTGCGCGCCCATGACGAAGCGGCGCGGCTGGCCGAGGCCAAGCGCGAGCCCTGACGCAGGACCGCTCGAGCATGGACACGACGGCACCCCGCGCGCGCCCTCGGAGGACCCCGTGAAACGCACGGTGCAGGTCGAGATCGCGGGCCAGCGCCTGACGATCCGCAGCGACGAGGGGCCCGACTACGTGCACGAGCTCGCGACCTACGTCGACGCGCACCTCCAGCAGCTCTCGGGCGGGCGCCGGACGACGAGCCCGCAGCGGGTCGCGCTGCTGGTCGCCATGCAGATCGCCGATGAGCTGTTCCGCGAGCGCGACCTGCACGCGCAGCTTCGCGCCCGGGTCTCGCGCAAGCTCGCGGCGCTCGGCGAGGCCATGGACGCCCACGAGCGCCGCCTCGCGCAGCTCGGGGACGAGCCGCTCGAGCACGCCAGCGCGCCCGAGTGAGCCGCCGCCTCACGCCAGCTCGTCGCGATCACCTGTAAGGACCGCCGCCGCCGCTCACAATGGACGAGTGGGCCTGCACAAGGGGCCCGCCGCCCGCGATGCTCGCTCGACGTCCACACCCCAGCCTCGCGCTCGCCGCGTGCCTCACGGCGCTCACGGCCTGCGCGAGCTGGAAGCCCCTGCCCCTGCCCGCGCGCGACCTGACGCCGCAGCTCGCCGCGCTCGAGTCCGCGAGCGTCGACGAGCGCCTCGACAACGGCCTGCGCCTCGTGCTCGCGCCCGACGACCACGCCGCGCTCGCGCAGCTCGACGTGCGCGTCGAGGCCGGCGCCCGCGACGATCCGCCGGGCAAGGGCGGCCTGGCGCACGTCGTCGAGCACATGACCTTTGAGTACGACGTCGACGTCGACGGCGACGCCGAGCCCGCGACGCTGGGCGAGCGGCTCGAGGCGCTGAGCCTGTATCACAACGCGTACACCAGCGCGGACGTCACCCACTACACGACCACGGGCCTCGCGGCGGACGTCGAGCGCCTGCTCGCGCTCGAGGTCGCGCGCCTGCGCGCCGACTGCGAGGCGCTCGACGCGGCCCGCTTCACGCGCGAGCTGACGGTGGTCGCCAACGAGCTGCGCCAGCGCGCCGGCGACCGCGAGCAGTACCTCGAGCGCGCGCTGACAGCTGCAGCCTTCCCCGAGGGACATCCGTACCGCGACCCGCCGGCGGACGACGAGCTCGAGCTCGCCGCGATCACGCAGGCGGACGTGTGCGCCTTCGTGCGCTCGCGCTACACCCCCGCGAACATCACCGTGGTCATCACGGGCGGCTTCGATCCGGCGCGGGTGCGGGCGATCGCCCGGCGACAATTCGGCGCGCTTCGTCGCGCGAGCGCGGCTCCACGGTCGGCGCTGCGCGGTCACTCCGACGCCGCCGCGCCGCGCCGCCGCAGCGTGCGGGCGGCGGTCGATCGCGCGGGCGTGGCGGTGATCGCCGACATCCCTGACGACCCCGACACGCTCGAGCCGTCGCCGGCGCTGCACGTCGCGCTCGAGCTGCTCGAGCGCGAGCTCCACGAGCTCGCGCGCGCGCGCGCCGAGATCGCCGACACGCGCCTCGCGCTGCTCGGCGGCGCAGGCTCGCGCAAGCTCGCGCTCTACGCCGCGACCGCCGGGGACCGCGACGATGAGCTTCGCGCGGTCGAGCGCGCGCTCACCGAATTGCTCGACGCGTTCGCGGGCGACGACGACGACGGCGCGCTCGAGCACGCGCGCAAGCGCGTGCTGCTGGCGACGCTGCGGCGCGCGAGCCAGCAGCAGACGCGCGGCGCCCTGCTCGCGAACCTCGCGCGCGGCGGCGAGTCGCTCCGCGAACGCGCCGACGCGCTCGGCGAGACGCCGGCGAGCTCGCTGCCGCGCTGGCGCGGTCAACCCCGCGACGTCGTGTGGCTGCGCCCGTCGGGCGAGGATCCGACGCCGCGCGCCGCCCCGCGCTTCCTCGCCGAGCTCGACGCGCCCGGCGAGCGCGACCCGATCGTCGACGGCGGCGCGCGCCTCGACGCGCGGGCGCGCTGGAGCCCCGCGCTCCGCGAATTCACGCTGGACAACGGCATGCGCGTGATCCTGGCGCCGACCGCCGGGCTCCCGCTCGTCGACCTCCGCCTGATCTTCGACGTCGGCTCGATCGACGCGCCGCGCGAGCAGCCGGCGCTCGCGCGCCTCGTCGCCGACTGGATCACCCCCTACCGGAGCGGTATGGCAGGCGAGCTCTACAACACGTACTTCGACGCGGGCGCCGACGCGACCCGGGCGACCGCAACCGAGACCACCGAGTTCCGCGTCGTCGGGCTCACGAGCGAGCTCGACCACCTGGTCGCGGGGCTCAGCACCTTCACCGCCGACGGCGTGTTCAGCGAGGAGCACGTCGAGGGCGAGCGCAAGGTGCTGCGCGCGCAGCTCGGGCGCCGCGACGTCGAGGGTCGCGTGCGCGCCGAGCTCGAGCTCAACGCGGCGGTGTTCGGCGACGCGCACCCCTACGCCCGCCGCCGCGAGCCCGCGCCGGCGCAGCTCGACGCGCTCACCGAGGCCGCGCTGCGCCGCTTCAAGCGGACGCACTACCGCGCCGCGTCGGCGAGCCTGATCATCGCGGGGCGCTTCAGCCCGGCGCTCGCCGAGGCCCACATCCGCGCCCGCTTCGACCGCGACTCGCTCTCGCGGCGACTCGAGCGCTGGGACCACGCGCCAGCGCGCGGCCCGAGGCCGCCGGTCGACGGCGCCCAGACGCGCCCGCGACACCTCGGGCTCGCCGAGGACGACGCGACCCAGACCACGATCTACGCGGCGCTGCCCATCCCCTCGCTGGCGGACGGTCAGCACGGCGCGCGCCTCGTGATGATCGAGCTGCTCAGCGAGGCGGTCGGGCGCCTGCGCGAGCAGCTCGGCGCGAGCTACGGCTTCCGGGCCTACCTCGAGGGCGACGCGGGCCCCGCGAGCGTCACGATCCAGGGTCAGGTCGATCCGCGGCGCGCCGGCGAGGCGCTGCGCGTGCTCGCCGAGAGCCTCGAGGGCGCGCGCGCCGACGCGACGCACGAGGGTCGCTTCGCCAGGGCGCGCCGCGCCGTGCTGCGCCGCCTGCTCGCGGACGCCGGCGACCCGACCACGCTCGCCAGTCAGCTCGCGTTCACGCTCCGTCACGAGCTGCCGCGCGACTACTTCGCCACCCTCGCCGGCGAGGTCGCGCGCCTGCAGCCCAGCGAGCTCGCCGAGCTCACGCGCGTCGAGCTCGACCGCGCGCGCCTCAGCACGCTCTGCATCGGCGCCCGCGACGACGTGGAGACCGCCTACCGCGAGGCCGGCGTCGACGCGATTCACTGGGTCGAGTAGTCGAGCGTCGAGTCGTCGAGCGTCGAGTCGTCGAGTCGTCGAGTCGTCGAGTCGTCAAGTAGCCACTGACGCGCCTACGGCGTCCTGCGAAACCGCAGGAAGTAGTTCTCGCGCAGCGTCCCCGCGCGCAGCGCGACCGGGCCCTCGAGCGCGAAGCCGGCCGCCTCGAGCTCGCCGACGACCTCGCGCTCGCCCGCGCGGACATGCTCGAGCAGCCAGGCCGCGCTCTCCCCCTCCACGCGGTCGTAGTCGATCAAGTACAGGAGTCCCCCCGGCCGCAGCGCCGCGTGGATCTCCGCCAGGTACGCGCGCGGGTACTCGATGTGGTGATACGCGTCGCTGGTGAACACGACGTCGACGGAGCCCGCCGCCAGCGACGGCGAGCGCTCGGTCGCCTGCACCGTCGTGACGACCTCGGCGACGCCCTGCGCCGCCGCCTGGGCCCGGATGTGGGCGAGGAAGTGCGGCATCAAGTCGACCGCGAACACGCGCCCGGCGGGCCCCACGGCCTTCGCGAGCAGCATCGTGAACAGCCCCGTGCCCGCGCCGATGTCCGCGACCGCGACCCCGGGCTGGAGCGCGAGCGCCTCGACGATCGCGTGCCGGTGATCGAAGACCTCGCGCCCCTCGCGTTCAAACCGCCGCCGCCACGGGCGGATCGTCGCCTGCTCGAAGTAGCTGTCGTTGATCCCCGGGTGCACGCTGGCCTCCGGCGTCGCGTCCGCGGCCTCGCCCGCCCGCGCGACGCCGGCGTCCTCCGTCGGCGCGTGGGCCACGGCCGCGTGCGCCGGCGCGCCCAGGCTGGGCGCGCGCGCGCGCGTCCGGGGTCGCCGGCGCCTCCACCCTCGCGGCCGGGATCGCGCAGGCCGTGATACACAGGAGCGCGCCGACGAGCTCGCGGGCGCGCGCGGGAGACCGGTGAATTGCGATCCGCACGACGCACGCACGCTACCACCTCCACCCCACACGCACGCGACATCGCGCCGCAGCGCCGTCGCGCGTCGTCCCTCGCGCTCGTGTCCGCGCTCACCCTGTGCACGCACGCCGCGTGCGCCCCGGTCGCGCGCGCCCCGAACCACGAGCACGCCGTGAAGCCCGATCGCGACCACGACGCCCACGATCCCGCCGCGCCGCGTGAGCCCGCCGCGACCCTCGAGCTCGTCGAGAGCTGGCCGCTCGAGACCCGCCTCGCGCAGCCCGACCTCGTCGACGCCGCGCGCGCGTGGGTGGAGATGATCGACGGCGCCGAGACGACCATCGA
The DNA here is from genome assembly GCA_020633295.1 of Myxococcales bacterium. Classification (GTDB taxonomy): domain Bacteria; phylum Myxococcota_A; class Polyangia; order Nannocystales; family Nannocystaceae; genus JACKDW01. The sequence continues at coordinate 254,187 of JACKDW010000006.1, forward strand.
CCTCGCCGAGTTCTACGGCGCGACCGTCGAGGGCGGCGCGCTCGAGCCGGTGATCGAGGCGCTCGAGCGCGCCGCCGCGCGCGGCGTCACGATCCGCGCGCTGTTCGACCGCAGCTTCCACGAGAAGATGCCCGCGGTCCCCGACCGCCTCGCCGCGATCGCCGGCGTCGACGTCCGGCTCATCGACGGCGCGCGCTACGGCGAGCGCGGGGTCCTGCACGCCAAGTACTTCGTCGTCGATCGCCGCGCGCTGTTCCTCGGCAGCCAGAACTTCGACTGGCGGGCGCTCGAGCACATCCTCGAGCTCGGCGTGCGCCTGCGCCACGACGGCCTCGCGCGCCGCTTGACCTGGCTGTTTGAGCACGACTGGGCGCTCGCCGGCGGCGCTGACCCGACGGGGGCGCGCGCGACCGCGGACCGCGCGGCCGCGAGCCCGCCGCCCGACGGCGACGACGCGGCGCGCTTCGGCGACGAGCCGCTCGCGCTCGAGCTGCTCGCCAGCCCGCGCGACGCCCTCGAGCGCCCCGGCGACTGGGACCTCCCACGGCTCGTCGCCGCCATCGACGGCGCGCGCGCGGACGTGCGCGTGCAGCTGCTCAGCTACGGCACCGAGCCCCCGGACGGCGACGACGCGGCGCGCTTCGCCGCGCTCGACGACGCGCTGCGCCGCGCGGCCGCCCGCGGCGTGCGGACGCGGCTGCTCGTCGCCCACTGGAGCACGGCCGAGGACCGCCTCGCGCCGCTGCGCGCGCTCGAGCGCGCCGCCAACCTCGAGGTCGCGTTCGTCACGATCCCGCCCCACAGCGGCGGCTTCATCCCCTTCGCGCGGGTCGCCCACAGCAAGTACCTCGTCGTCGACGAGGCGCTCGCGTGGATCGGCACGAGCAACTGGTCGCGGGAGTACTTCTACGGCAGCCGCAACGTCGGGCTGCTCGTCCGCGGCGGCGCGGTCGCGCGGCGGCTCGCGCGGCTCTACGATGACCTCTGGGACAGCTCGTACACCACCCGCCTCGACCCGGACGCGAGCTACCCGCCGCCGCGCGTCGCCGAGTGACGCGCGCGCGCGACCTCGCGCGCCCTCGCGCGCCCGCGCGCGCCAGGGACCCGAGACACGCCGCGACGCGCTCGCGCTACACTCTCGACGTGGTGCTGCTCCTCGAGACGCTCGCGCTCGACCCGGCCATCAAGTCCCTGTGTCGCGAGGTCCTGGCGACCAGCGCGGACTACCGCGAGGCCGCCGCGCGCCTCGACATCACCCGCGCCGCGCTCGGGCGCTACCTCGAGAAGTACGGGCTCTCCTGGCGTCCGGAGCGACCGGACGCGCGAGACAGCGAGCCCGATCCCGGCGACGACGCGCTCGTGCTCGAGGTCCAGAGCCTCGCCGAGCTCGAGCGCACGCTGTGCATCCGCGCGCTCGCTCGCGCCGGCGAGATCCCGGGCGCCGCGGCGCTGCTCGGGCTCAGCGAGCACGCGCTGCGGCGGCGCATCATCGTCCACCGGATCAACCCCGAGATGCTGCCGGATCGCTGAGCGCGAGCCCGTCGACGTACCCGATTCAAGGGACAGGTGCGCGATGAAATCGAATCACGGGCTCGCGCGTCTATGCCTCCATGCGCACGCGCACGCCCGCCGCCCGCCGTCGACGCGCGGACGCACGCGCCAGCCTGCTCGGCCTCGGGCTGATATGCTCCGCCGGCGTCGCCTGTGATCCGCTGCTCCGGGCGCCGCGCGCCGAGCAGCCCGAGATGTCGCCCACGTCCCCAGCGCGCGCCCCCGCCCCGGCCCCCGCGAGTGATCCCGTCGCGCCCGCGGAGGATCCCGCCGACACCGCGCCCGCCCTCGCGGTCGATGACGCCCCCGACGCCGAGCCCGCTGAGGCCGCGTCCAGCGAGCCCGCTCCGGAATTCGCTCCGGGATCCGCTCCGGAAGCCGCGCCCGAGGAGCCCGGCCCCGCGCGCCCCGAGCTTCGCCCGTTCACGCGCTGGGACGCCGGCAGCGGGCTGTCCGCGAAGGAGCGTGATCGCGGCGCGCACGCGCGTCGCCAGGACACCGTCCGGGGCCTGTTCACCGCGGCCGGGCTCAGCTTCCCGCCGCGCCAGCTGCTGATGCGCGCGTTCAAGGCCGAGCGCGAGCTCGAGGTCTGGGCGACCGACCGTCGCGGCGATCCCTTCACCCACGTCACGACGTACAAGATCTGCGCGGCCTCCGGCGTCGCGGGCCCCAAGAAAGCCGAGGGCGACGGCCAGGTCCCCGAGGGCTTCTACACCATCAACCTGTTTAACCCGCGCAGCAGCTACCACCTGTCGATGCGCGTCAGCTACCCCAACCGCCGCGATCGCGCGCTCCGCTACACCGGCAGCGCCATCATGATCCACGGCGACTGCGTGTCGATCGGCTGCCTCGCCATGAGCGACGAGCGCATCGAGGAGCTGTGGGTGATGAACAAGGCGCTGCCCGAGGGAGAGCGCGCCGACGTGCACCTGTTCCCCGGCCGCGACCTCGCCGGCATGATCGAGCGCGCGCGCCCCCGCGACCCCGAACTCGCCGCGTTCTGGACCACGCTCAAGCGGGGCAACGACGCCTTTGAAGCGAACCATCAGCTCCCCGTGATCCGCGTCAAGGACGGCGCCTACACCGTCGAGTGACCGCGCGCGAGGCGACGTGGCGCGACCGCGACGCCAGCGCGATGAACCGCGGGCGGCACGCGTCGCCGTCGACGGGTGAACGCAGGACAACGACGCGGTAACATCGTTGGTATGGCCCCGGCCCCAGCACCGAACCCGAAGTCCCCTGCGCTCGCGACCCTCGTCGCGCGCGGCTACTTCGAGCAGGCATCGGACCTCGACGCGATCGACGACGCGCTCTCGAGCGGCATGGTGACCTTCTACATCGGCTTCGATCCGACCGCGCGCTCGCTGCACGCCGGCAACCTCCTGACCATCATGGCGATGCGCGTGCTCCAGCGGCACGGGCACCGGCCGATCTGCCTGCTCGGCGCCGGCACGGCGATGGTCGGCGACCCCTCGGGCAAGACCGAGATGCGCAAGATCCTCGATCAGGAGACCATCGCCGAGAACGCGGCCGCGTTCCGCGAGCAGTTCTCGCGCTTCCTGCACTTCGACCGCGGGCAGGCCAACGACGCGCTCCTGCTCAACAACGCCGACTGGCTGCTCGGCCTCAAGTACATCGAGTTCCTGCGCGATATCGGGCGTCACTTCACCGTCAACCGGATGGTCGCGGTGAAGACCTACCGCGACCGCCTCGACGCCGAGATCCCGCTCAGCTTCCTGGAGTTTAACTACCAGCTGCTCCAGGCCTACGACTTCTACCACCTGTCCCAAAGTTACGATTGCACGTTGCAGCTCGGCGGCAGCGATCAGTGGGGCAACATGATCGCGGGCGTCGAGCTGATCCGCCGCATGCAGTGCGAGCGCGAGACCGGCGAGGCCGGCGCGACCTGCCTGACCTTCCCGCTGCTGACGACCGCCGACGGCCGCAAGATGGGGAAGAGCGAGCGCGGCGCCGTCTGGCTCTCGGGCGAGCTGCTCTCCCCCTTCGAGTACTACCAGTACTGGATCAACCGCGACGACCGCGACGTCGGCCGCCTGCTGCGGCTCTACACCGAGATCCCGCTCGAGGAGATCGACGAGATCACGCAGGTCGAGGGCTCCGCGATGCGCGAGGCCACGCGTCGGCTCGCCTTCGAGGCCACGCGACTGCTGCACGGCGAGGAGGCCGCCGAGCAGGCCGAGACCGCGAGCCGGCAGGCCTTCGGCGGCGGCGGTGACTGGAGCGCCGTGCCCGAGCTCGCGCTCGACGTCGGCGAGATCACGCTCGTCGACCTGCTCGTTCACGAGCACGTGCAGGCCTTCAAGTCGAAGCGGGAGACGCGGAAGCGCGTCGAGGCCAACGCGGTCAAGATCAACGACGAGCCCTGCACCGATCCCAACCGCCTGCTGACCGCGCGAGACCAGGACGACCAGGGTCTGCGGATCAAGGTCGGGAAAAAGCGCTTCCGCATTTGCCTCGTCGACTCGGAAGCCGCACCCTGATCTCGAGCGTTCCATCCCCCACCCCCCGGGATTGTTCGTCGCCGAATGACCGCGCCTGATCCCCCAACTCGGCTCTATGACGCGCTGTGCGAGCTCGACGTGCAGCCCGCCGACGTTCGCGGAGATCCGTCGGGCAAGACGTGGCTCCCGGACGAGCTGCGCGCGCTCGTCGAGGCCGACGAGCGCTGTCAAAAAGTCCTCGCCGAGTGGATCGACGAGGAGCTCGAGTTCTTCGACAGCGTAAAGCTCCGCCCCGACGCGCTCTTCACCGACCGCGTGGTCAAGGCGACCGAGCCCGAGCAGATCGCCGGCGCCGGCCTCGAGCCCGCGCGCCGCGGCCTCGTGCTCGCGGCCGCCTACGCGCTCGCGGCCGGCCTCGCGATCCTGTTCCTCCGCCAGCTGGTCACCGAGACATCTCTGCTCAGGCGGCTCGCCGAGCAGCTGCGCGGCCTCCTCGGCGGATAACCTGCTCGTGTCGCCCGCGAGTCCCGCTCGGGCTCGCGGCCAGCCTCGCTCCCCGGTGCCTCCGCCAGCTGGTCACCGAGACATCTCTACTCAGCGGGCTCGCCGAGCAGCTTCGCGGCCTCCTCGGCGGCTAGCGTGCCCGTGTCGCCCGTGAGTCTACCTCGGGCTCCGGATGCCGAGCTCAGCGGTCTCCCGCGAGCGCCGCGCTCGAGCGCGCCCCTACCAGTCGTCGCGAAAACGCAGCACCTGCTCCCGCACGCGCCGAAACACCGCCGCGGTCGCTACCACGTCCTTGCGGTTGTAGGTCGCGATCATCTCGATGTCGCCGCGCGCGTAGGCCGGCGCGACTTGGGAGCCGTCCATCTCGTCCTTCGGGCTCGTGATCCCCAGCGACCAGCACACCATGTCGAGCGTCATCGGCCCGAGCGGCCGCCCCTGCGTCAGCACGCGGTAGAGATCGAGGTGGGGTCGCAGCGCGTAGGGGTTGCCCAGCAGATCGACGCGCGCCGGGATCCCGTGGACCAGGCTGCGCCCGACCAGAAACGGCACGTCGAAGGTGCGGCCGTTGTAGGTGATGACGACCCCCGCGTGGGCCGCGAGCGCCCAGAACGCCTCGAGCAGCTCGGGCTCCGAGACCGGCTGCATCCACGGCGGGTACGCGGCGCGCTGGGCCTCATCGTGCTCCGGCGGCGGGACCACGAGCACGCGCACGCCGTCGTCGGTCTCCGCGTCGGCCTCGCCGTAGGCGAGCGACACGACCTTGCCGAGCATCGGCGACAGCCCCATCACCATGTCCTCGTCGCCGCCCTGTCGCTCCGCGTGGCGGTGAACGGCCTTGCGGATCGTCTCGGGCGCCGTCGCCAGCTCCGTCGCGGGCACCGTCTCGATGTCGAACACGAGGTTCGCGCACAGCGAGTCGGCGACCTTCGGGTAGCCGGCTCCGAACACCCGGCCGGCGTCGTAGCCGGGCTCGCGCTCCGTCAGCGTCCGGATCCCCCGCACGTTCAGCTGCAGCGCGCCTTGATAGTGCTCGCTGCGAAACAGCAGCTTCACGACCGCGCCGCGCCGCAGGCCCGCGGCCGTCTGGATCGCCGCGCCGGCGTCGTCCCAGATCTTGCCCGCGACTGAACGTGTCTGATCAGCCAGCTCAAGATCCACGTAGGGTCGCCCGGCCCGCGTGCGCCCCTCACGGACATCGCGGACCGCCGCGAAGGCCGTCAAGAGCGGCGCCTCTTCGTCCTCGATCCGGTCGAGCGTGGCCACGAAGACCGGCTCTGGACGCCCGTTCGCCATGGGTGGAGCATAGCAGCCAGCGCGCGAACGAGCGCCGGTCTTCCTTGCATACACACGGACTGCCTGCGGGCCGCTCCCGGTGCGTCGCGAGAGCGCAGCCGTTCGAACGAACAAAGCCGCGACCGGAGACCGATCGCGGCTGCATGGTGGCCAGCGCGTCGAACGCGACTACGCCTGCGCGGCCCGGAGCTGGGCCTCGAGCCAGGCCTGCTGATCGCTGAGCTTGCGGTGCTCCACGGCGTCGATGGAGCCGAACTCCTTCGACAGCTCCGCCGAGACGTCCTTGAGCTCCGACGTGGCGGCCGCCACGTCGACCTCGGCGGAGTCGAGCGCGCGCTCGGTGAGGATCACGACGCGCCCGTCGGCGGTCACCTCGAGGAAGCCCGTGCCGACCGCGACGCGGCGGTCGACGGCGCCGTCGCGGAAGCGCACCACGCCCGGGATCACCGGCGTGATGAAGGGGACGTGATCGGGGAGCACCCCGAGCTCGCCTTTGAGCCCCGGCGCGTCGACGCCGGGGACGTCGACGCTCACGCGGCGCTTCTTCGCCTTCTCGCCCTCGCGCAGCGGCAGCGCCGAGCCGTGCGGGGTGAGGATCTCGAGCGCGATGTTGGATGCGGCCATAGCCTCGTACCTCTAGTCGCGGCCGGCTTAGCCCTCAGCGAGGATCTTCTCGGCCTTCTTCTTCGCCTCGGCGATGCCGCCGACCATGTAGAACGCGTCCTCCGGCAGGTCGTCGACCTTGCCGTCGAGGATCTCCTCGAAGCTCGACACCGTGTCCTCGAGGTCGACCTGCACGCCGTCGGTGCCCGTGAAGACCTTGGCGACGTCGAACGGCTGGCTGAGGAACTTCTGCATCTTGCGCGCGCGCGCGACGGTGACCTTGTCCTCTTCGCTCAGCTCGTCCATGCCGAGGATCTTGATGATGTCCTGCAGCTCCTTGTACTTCTGCAGCGTCTCCTGCACGCGGCGCGCGACGCCGTAGTGGCGATCGCCGACGACCTCGGGCGAGAGGATCGTGCTGCTCGAGTCGAGCGGATCGACCGCAGGGTAGATGCCGATCTCGGTGAGCGCGCGGTTGAGCACCGTGGTCGCGTCGAGGTGCGCGAAGGTGGTCGCCGGCGCCGGGTCCGTGAGGTCGTCCGCGGGGACGTAGATCGCCTGCACCGAGGTGATCGAGCCCTTGGTCGTGGTCGTGATGCGCTCCTGCAGCGCGCCCATCTCGGTGGCGAGCGTCGGCTGGTAGCCGACCGCCGACGGGATGCGACCGAGCAGCGCCGAGACCTCGGAGCCGGCCTGGGTGAAGCGGAAGATGTTGTCGATGAACATCATCACGTCCTGGCCCATCTCGTCGCGGAAGTACTCGGCGACGGTCAGGCCGGAGAGCGCGACGCGAGCGCGCGCGCCGGGGGGCTCGTTCATCTGCCCGTAGACCAGCGCGACCTTGCTGTTCTCCGAGTCGAGGCTCACGACCCGCATGGTCTCGTGATCGACCTCGGCCTTGATGACGCCGGACTCGATCATCTCGAAGTAGAGGTCGTTGCCCTCGCGGGAGCGCTCGCCGACGCCGGCGAACACGGAGAAGCCGCCGTGCTTCTTGCCGACGTTGTTGATCAGCTCCTGCAGGAGCACGGTCTTGCCGACGCCCGCGCCGCCGAACAGGCCGATCTTGCCGCCGCGGCGGTAGGGCGCGAGCAGGTCGATGACCTTGATGCCGGTGACGAAGGGCTCGACCTTCGTGCTCTGCTCGGTGAAGGGCGGCGCGGCCCGGTGGATCGGGCGGTACTCCTCGGTCTCGACCGGCCCGCGCTCGTCCACGGGCTCCCCCGTGACGTTGAGGATGCGGCCGAGCACCGCCTTGCCCACGGGCATCATGATCGGCTTGCCCGTGTTGCGCACCTCCATACCGCGGACGAGGCCGTCCGTGGTGTCCATGGCGATGGTGCGGACGGTCCGCTCGCCGAGGTGCAGCGCGACCTCGACGGTCAGGTTGTCGGGCTCGTCGCTGATACCCGGGTTGCTGATCTTGAGCGCGGTGTTGACCTCGGGCAGCGGACCCGTGAACTCGATGTCGACGACCGGGCCGATGACCTGGGTGACGCGACCGACGTTGGCGTCGCGCGCGGCGCTCAGCGGGCCCGAACCGATGCTCGAGGCGACGGGGCCCGAGCCCAGCGATCCGCCGAGCGAGGAGCCCAGCGATCCGCCGAGGATCGAGGATGAACCAGGGGCGCCGAAGATCGGGCCCGACTTCTTGGAGGAGGAGGACGGCGGGAGGTTCGACATGGGAGGGACGACTCCGATTGCTGACGGCGATGGACGACGACGCGCGCGGGGCTACTTGAGGGCCTCGGCGCCGCCGATGATCTCCATGAGTTCCTTGGTGATGGCGGCCTGGCGCTCTCGGTTGTACTCGAGGGTCAGGTCACCGATGAGCTCGCTCGCGTTGTCCGTCGCCGAGTCCATCGCCATGCGGCGGGACGCGATCTCGGAGGCGACCGAGTTGAACATGGCCTGCTGGACACGTGACTGAAGCGCCACGGGCAGCAGATGGTCGAGCAGCGACGCGGGGTCCGGCTCGAACACGGGCGGGAGGCTGCTGACCTCGCCCTCCGCGGGCTGGAACGGCAGCAGCGGGAGGGTCGTGACCTCCTGCACCAGCACGTTCTTGAAGTGGTTATAGATCATGAAGAAGCTGTCGACGTGCGGGAGCCCGGTGTCCTTGCTCTCCGTGAACATCGCCGCGACCTCCGTGCACACCGACTTCGCGACGTCGACGATCGTCTTGAGGTCCGGGGACGGGTGCTTCGAGGCGACCGCGATGTCCTCGTGGCGCAGGTAGCTGTGGCTCTTCTTGCCGCAGGCGACGATCTCGACCTTGACGCCGAGCGCCTCCTGGTCGCGGACGAACTTCTTCGTGGCCCGGTTGACGTTGGCGTTGAAGCCCCCGCACAGCCCGCGATCGGCGGTCAGCACGACCAGGCCGACGGTCTTGATCTCGCTCTTGCTGGCGAGCAAGGGGCTGAGCGCCGCGTCCGCGTCGATGGCGTTGAGGAGGTCGCGGACGACCTCCTCGAGCCGGTCACCGTAGGGGCGCGCCGACGTCGCCGCGTTCTGGGCCTTCACGAGCTGCGCCGACGCGATCCGGCTCATCGCCGAGGTGATCTTGCGCGTGCTCTTGACCGTCGTGATGCGGTTGCGGATTTCCTTGAGGCTGCCCATCGCTCGCCTGCCAACTCGTTCTGGAGAGAGGACCGGGTGCGCCGGTCCGGGGGACTACTTGCGCGTGGCGCCGAACGCCGCGATCGCCTCGTTCAGCCCGTCGATCGCCTTGTTGATCTCGGGCTTCTTGTTCGCGCTCGCGATCTCGTCGAGCAGCGTGGCGCGGTGCTGCTTGAGCCACTCGTGGTAGGCGCGCTCCCAGGCGATGATGTCGGCGATCGGCACGTGGTCGATGTGACCGTTGACGCCCGCGTGGACCGACGCGACCTGCAGCGCGACGTTGAGCGGCGCGTACTGCGACTGCTTGAGCAGCTCGACGAGGTGCTGACCGCGGTTGAGCGTGCGCCTCGTGGACTCGTCGAGATCCGAGGCGAACTGCGCGAAGGCCTCGAGCTCGCGGTACTGGGCCAGCCAGGTGCGCAGCGGGCCGGCGATCTTCTTCATCACCGGGATCTGGGCCGCGCCGCCGACGCGGGAGACCGAGAGGCCGACGTTGATCGCCGGGCGGACGCCCTTGTTGAACAGGTTGCTCTCGAGGAAGATCTGCCCGTCGGTGATCGAGATGACGTTGGTCGGGATGTACGCCGAGACGTCGCCGGCCTGGGTCTCGATGATCGGCAGCGCCGTGAGCGAGCCCGCGCCCTCCTTGTCGGAGAGCTTGCACGCGCGCTCGAGCAGGCGGCTGTGCAGGTAGAACACGTCGCCGGGGTAGGCCTCACGACCGGGCGGGCGGCGCAGCAGCAGCGAGAGCTGGCGGTAGGCGACGGCCTGCTTGGACAGGTCGTCGTAGACCAGCAGCGCGTGGCCGCCCTTGTCGCGGAAGTACTCGCCGATGGTGACGCCGGTGTAGGGCGCGAGGAACTGCAGCGGCGCCGCCTCCGACGAGGTGGACGCGACGACGATGGTGTAGTCCATCGCGCCCTCGCGGCGCAGACGATCGACGACCGTGGCGACGGTCGAGGCCTTCTGCCCGATCGCCACGTAGACGCAGATCATGTTCTGACCGCGCTGGTTGATGATCGTGTCGAGCGCGATCGCGGTCTTGCCGGTCTGGCGGTCGCCGATGATCAGCTCGCGCTGCCCGCGGCCGATCGGGACCATGGAGTCGATGGCCTTGAGGCCCGTCTGCATGGGCTCGTGGACGCTCTTGCGCGCGATGATGCCGGGCGCCTTGACCTCGACGGTGCGCGTCTTGTCCGTCTCGATCGGGCCGAGGCCGTCGATCGGCTGGCCGATCGAGTTGACGACGCGACCGATCATCGCGTCACCGACGGGCACCGACATGATCGTGCCGGTGCGCTTGACGGTGTCGCCCTCCTTGATGAGGTGGTACTCGCCGAGCAGCGCGACGCCGACGTTGCCCTCCTCGAGGTTGAGGGTCATCCCGCGGACGCCGTGCGGGAACTCGAGCAGCTCACCGGCCATCGCCTTCGTGAGTCCGTAGACGCGGGCGATTCCGTCACCCACGGTGAGCACGGTCCCGGTCTCTTCGATCGAGACCTCGGTCTCGTAGCCCTGGATCTGCTCCTTGATGATCCGGCTGATTTCGTCGGCTCTGATGTCCATGTTCGGGTCGATCCTGCGGTTTCGCGTACGGTTAGGCGTGCGCGCGGCTCAGTCGCCGCGCAGCGCCGCGCGCATGTTCTGGAGAGATTTTTTGACGCTCCCGTCGATGACGGTGCTCCCGATCCGGGTGACCAGACCACCGATCAACGAGGGGTCGACGGAGGAGTCGAGCAGGACGGTCTTCTGCGTCGCCTGCTCGAGGGACTGCTTGATGCGGCCGAGCGCGCTCGGGTTGAGCGGCCGCGCCGAGCGAACCTCGGCGTGCACTCGGTTCGCCATGTCGTCGACCATCTCGTCGTAGAACCGGCTCATCTGGGCGACGCCGGCGATGCGACCGCGATCGAACACGTAGTCGAGGAACTTGACCACCGTGGGGTCGATGCGCAGGCGCCGACAGATGGTGTCGAGCACGGCGCGACGCTGGCTAGCGGGGTAGCGCTCGGTCTCGAGGATGGTCGCCAGCGAGGAGCCGCGCCCGTCGTCGACCTTGGTCGCGGCGACGACCGACGCGAGGTGCTGTCCAAAGAGATCCCGGCGCTGCGCGGTCTCTGCGAGCTCGATCAGCGCGCGCGCGTAACGGCGTGCGAGGGTTCCAGGGATCACGATGCACCTCCAGCAAGCGGAGCGGAGGCGACGCGCGTGACGTAGTCGTCGACGATGCGCCGCTGATCGCTCTCGGAGAACTGCGACACGAGGATCGCCTCGGCCTTCTCAATCGCGGAGTCGACGATCTCGCGCTCGATCTCGAGACGCCTCGACGCGGCCTCGCGCTCGGCCGCGGCGACGGCCGCCGCGCGGATCTTCTCGGCCTCGGCGCGGGCCTCTTCGACGATCTGGCGCGAGCTGGTCTCGGCGTTCTTGCGCGCCGTCTGGAGGATCTCGGCCTTCTCGCGCTCGAACTGATCGAGCAGCGAGGACACCCGCCCGATGACCTCCTCGGCGGTCGCCTTGGCCTCGGTCGCCTCGTCGAGCTTGGCCTTGATCTCGTCGTGCCGCGCCGCGTTCTTGCGGATCAGGTTCTTGAAGACGAGCAGGTAGGCCATCGCCACGAGCGCGGCGAAGTTGATCAGCGTGAACACGAAGCCGACGGTGTGCTCATCACCGAGCCAGCTGATCCCGTCGTGAACCGCGCCGTGCCCACCGGCGGCGTGCTCGCCCGCGGCCTCACCGTGGCCAGCCGCAGCCGCGCCATGGCCAGCGGCCTCGCCGTGTCCAGCCTCACCGTGTCCGCCAGCGGCGGGCGAGGCGAACACGGGCGGCGAGACGACCAGGAAGTACAGCGCGCTGACGCCCACGGCGTACAGGCGCCACCGGAGCGGACCAGTGTGGTTTCGAAGCTTCACGAGGCCCTCCGCAGGATCTTGTTGGCGACGTGCTGCGCGAGCTCGTCGACGCGGCGCTGCAGCGACTCGCGGGCGACGGCGCCCTGCTTCGCGATCTGCTCGCGCGCCGTCTCGAGGTGGTGAGCCGCCTCGGCGCGCGCCTCTGTCAGCGCCTGCTGCCGGGTCGTCTCGGCCTCGCGCCGCTCGTGCGAGCGAAGCTCCAGCGCGACGCGCTCGGCCTCGGCCTTCTGTGTGTCGTACTGGTGCTGGACCGCGTCAGCGCGCTCGCGCAGCGCGGTCGCGCTCTCGAGCGCGCCGTCGATGGCCTCGATGCGTCGCTGCCGGGTCTCGAGCCACGGCTTGAACAGGAGCGGCTGGAGGATGAACATCAACAGCAGGAAGGTCCCCAGCTGGATCCACATCGTCCCGTCGATGTCGACGACGGGGGCCGAGCCCGAGGCGAGAGCTGTGACAATGGCAACGTCAATCACGTTCATGGTCACTCAAAAGGGGGCTTGTTTCGGCGCGACCAGGGGTGAAGCGAGCGTCCCGAGGGACTCCTGGAAGCTCCCCCGGAATCTCCCCGGAGAGGCTTCCTCGCGCGCGCTCGAGGAATTTGCGAGCACATGCGCGATGGTGTTGGGGTCGCGTGGCGGCGCGCTCGTACCACGCAGGGTGTCGGCCGTCAACGACCCCTACGGGCCCCCAGGAACGTGAGTCGACCGACGCGCTCGCGGCCGTGGGCGGCTCGTAGAGCGCTCGCCTCGCGGCTGCTCGCGAAGACAGATCGCCTCGCGCGCCGTGAGCTCGCGCGGCCGAGACTTCGCGGCGGATCGACGTCGGGTGCGCTGTCCGTTCTCGCCGCGTGGCGCCCGACAACAACCCGTTGATCCGTCTCACCGTCGCTACCGGTGTGTCACGGGGTCGCCGCGGCGCAAGCGAGGCGCCAGGCACGTGCGGCGCCCGGTCGCACACGCGCGAGACGGTGAGAAACAGCACCACGTCTCGAGGGCGATCCCGCGAGGCGTGGCGCCCTGCCCCACGCCGCGCCTACTCCTTTAAAATACGAAGGCGCCGCGGGCGCCCACCGTGGAGCGACCGCGACGCCGATCGAGTCGATCTCGGGAGCCTTCGTGTCTCGGCTCGCGGTTCGGCTCGCTTCTGGGCCGAGGCCTACGCCTCGTTCTTCTTGTTGGTGCCGGTCGGCATCGCCACGACCTGCGGCTCCTTGCGCGTGCTCCGGTTGGCGCTCTCCATCGCGCAGTTACCTTCGAACACGGCGCCCTTCTCGATCATCAAGCTCGGGGTCTTGAGGTTGCCGTAAACGCGCGCCGACGAGTGGATCTCGAGGGACTCGGCGGCCGTGATCTGCCCGTGGACTTGGCCCTCGATCACGACGTTGCCCGCGCGAATCTCGGCGTTGACCTCGGCGGTCTTGCCGACGACGAGCGTGCCCCGCGTATCGATCTCGCCCTTGTACACCCCGTCGATACGAACGGTGCCCTCGAACGTGAGTTTACCGTCGAACGAGCTGCCTTTACCCAGGATGGTGGTGACTTCGCTTCCTGCCATTGTGCTACCTCCCGCGCCTGCGCGCCCGCGCGCCTGCATTTTCGCGCGGGGGGACGGTAGCGACTTCGAACGCGTCTGAACACTGATTTTTTGTCCAGACCGCGAGTCACGCACTCCGAGACCGACGGCGAATTTACTCCACGTGAGTCTGGTACTGGCGTAGCATCGGAGGCCGCACTACCTTTGTCTGCGCTTCCGTGAGTTCGCTACCGGAAGAGCACTCCGACCGCAGGCTGCGACGGATGGCTGCTGAGGACGATTCCAGCGAAAACCACGTCCTGCCGCATCGGCACGCCGACGACCACGGCCCGGTCCGCCTGGCTGAGGTCTTCTCGCGCGCGCGCGCTGTGCTGCAGGCGCTCGTGGCCAACACGGGTGACGACGAGACCTTGATCATCGCCACCGACGGGTCCGGCTTCCCGGTCGCCCAGCGAGTGATCAAGCGCCCCGAGAACCTCCCACACGCGCTCGTCATCGGTCGGCACAACCGCTGCGCCCTGACGATCCCAGGCGACAGCCGGGTGAGCTTACGGCACATCCTGCTCACGGCCTGGCCCGGTCAAGGGATGCTGCGGCTCCGCGGCTACGACCTCGGCGGGCGCGCGGGCATCGTGCTCGCCGACGGCAAGCGCGTGCCGGGCTTCTCCGCGCTCGGTCACGTCGCGCTGTCGTTCGGGCGCACGGCGATGTTCGTCATCCCGGGCGGACGCAAGGGCCACGGCCTGCTCACGGGGAGCTCCGATGAGTCATTCGAACGACTCACCGGGATCAACCTCAAGGGAGGCGGCGCGCGCCTGGCGATGTCGGCGATGGCCGAGCCGAGCGTCGCGCAGCTCGGCGGCTACCGCCCGCTCGACGTCGAGGCCCGTCCGCAGTCCCGCGGCGTGCTTCGGCTGCGCTCGCTCAAGGCGAAGTCCGATCGCGCCGACCAAAAACGCGAGCTCGACGTCGACAGCGAGCAGCTGCAGCGCGGGCTGCTCATCGGCCGCTACAGCGATCGCTGCTCGCTCGCCGGTTCGGGGCGCAACCTCTCCCGCGTGCACGCGCTGGTCACCGAGGAGGGCCCCCACTCCCTGCTCGTCTACGACCTCGCCAGCACCAACGGCGTGCGCCCCGGGCACGACACCGAGGGGCCGAGTCATCCGGTCGTGCGACTCAAGCACAACGATCCGGTCATGCTCGGGCACTTCGAGTTGAGCTGGCAGCCCGCGTCGAACATCAACGTCCACTGAGCCGCGCGTCGTGATCGCGTCGCTGTCAAGCGGCGCGACAACCGACGCCAGGACTCCTGCGGACTCGCAGGGCGCACGTGATATCGCTCGCCCCGCGAACGCGCACGTCGACCGCGAGCGACGGCCTGCTCGCGCGCGTGAGCGCAAATTCCGGGAGCAAAGCGCGTGGATCTGTGATAGGAGCCTGCTTGAGGCTCGGCTTTACGCGCCTGGAAGCACCTGGCGCGGGCACCCTGCGATGCCGCCGAAGCCGGCCGCGGCGGACAAACCATGAGTCAGCAAAGCCAGACAGCGAAACCGGGTGGTCTCGGCGCCCTGTTCACCTCGACGATCGGTCTCAAGGTCCTGATGGCCGTCACCGGCGCCGCGCTCGTGCTGTTCGTTGTTCAGCACATGTTCGCGAACTTGCAGATCTTCGCCGGTCGCGAGGTCTACAACGAGTACGCCCACTTCATGCAGTCGCTCGGCAAGCTGCTGTGGGTCGCGCGGCTCGGCCTCATCCTGATCGTCGTGCTGCACATCTGGGCGGCGGTGCACGTCGCCCGGCTCAACGACGAGGCGCGGCAGCACCGCTACCACAAGCCGCGCAAGTACCAGGTGACGACCCCCTGGGCCCGCTACATGCTGTTCTCGGGCGTCGTCATCTTCCTCTTCATCGTCTACCACATCCTCCACTTCACGGCGGGCCTCGCGGATCCGGCCGTGTTCAACCACTGGGAGGTGCTGGTCGCGGGGCACTGGATGCCCACGCCGGACAGCTTCGACCCGGCGGCGGCCGTGGCTGCGGGCGCCGAGATTCGCCACGACGCCTACGAGATGTTCATCCTCGGGCTGCAGAAGCCGATGGTGGGGCTGTTCTACGTGGTCGCCAACATCGCGCTGGCCATGCACCTGGCCCACGCGTGCACGAGCATGTTCCAGACGCTCGGGCTCAGCTACGGCAAGTACCGCCCGTTCGTCGTGCTCATCGGCCCGGCGATCGGCGCGCTGCTGCTCGTCGGCAACGTGCTCATGCCCCTCGCCATGATGACCGGCATGGTCCAGGTCGACACGATCGGCGCCGTCGCGCCCGTGTCCCACGGCGGCCACTAGCTCGCGTCTGAAGTCCCCCTTCCTCCCCTAGCCCAGAAGTCTCCCCCAAGGTCTCCCCCAAGGAGAACACGCGCCATGCAGCTCAACGCACGCATCCCGTCGGGACCCATCGCGAAGAAGTGGGACAGGCACCGCTTCGAAATGAAGCTGGTCAACCCGGCCAACAAGCGCAAGTTCGACGTCATCGTCGTCGGCTCCGGCCTGGCCGGCGCCTCCGCGTCGGCGACGATGGCCGAGCTGGGCTACAACGTCCGGTGCTTCTGCTTTCAGGACAGCCCGCGGCGCGCCCACAGCATCGCCGCGCAGGGCGGCATCAACGCGGCGAAGAACTACCAGAACGACGGCGATAGCGTCTACCGGCTGTTCTACGACACGGTGAAGGGCGGAGACTTCCGCGCGCGCGAGGCCAACGTCTACCGGCTCGCGCAGATCAGCGTGAACATCATCGACCAGTGCGCGGCTCAGGGCGTCCCCTTCGCGCGCGAGTACGGCGGCGTGCTCGACAACCGCTCGTTCGGCGGCGCGCAGGTCTCTCGCACCTTCTACGCCCGCGGCCAGACCGGCCAGCAGCTGCTGCTCGGCGCCTATCAGGCGCTCGAGCGCCAGATCGGCCTCGGCAACGTCAAGATGCACTCGCGCACCGAGATGCTCGACGTCGTCGTCATCGACGGCCACGCCCGCGGCATCATCACGCGAAACCTCGTGACCGGCGAGATCCAGAGCTGGACCGCCGACGCGATCGTCCTGGCGACCGGCGGCTACGGCAACACCTACTACCTCTCGACCAACGCCAAGGGCTGCAACGTCACGGCCTCGTACCGCGCGTACAAGCGCGGCGCCGGCTTCGCCAACCCCTGCTTCACGCAGATCCACCCGACCTGCATCCCCGTCAGCGGCCACTACCAGTCCAAGCTGACGCTGATGTCGGAGTCGCTGCGCAACGACGGGCGCGTCTGGGTGCCCAAGAAGAAGGGCGACCCGCGTAGCCCGAAGGACATCCCCGAGGACGAGCGCGACTACTACCTCGAGCGCAAGTACCCGAGCTTCGGCAACCTCGTGCCGCGCGACGTCGCGGCCCGCAGCGCCAAGTACGTGTGCGACGAGGGGCGCGGCGTCAACGGCCCGGGCAGCCACGCGGTGTTCCTCGACTTCGCCGACGCGGTCGAGCGCCTCGGCGCCAACGTCGTCGCGGACCGCTACGGCAACCTGTTCGACATGTACGAGCGGATCAGCGGCGACAACCCGTACAAGACGCCGATGAAGATCTTCCCCGCCGTGCACTACACGATGGGCGGGCTCTGGGTCGACTACAACCTGATGAGCTCGATCCCGGGGCTGCACGTGATCGGCGAGGCCAACTTCTCGGATCACGGCGCCAACCGCCTCGGCGCGAGCGCGCTGATGCAGGGCCTCGCCGACGGGTATTTCATCCTCCCCTACACCATCGGCAACTACCTGGCGACGGCCAAGCAGCCCAAGATCACGCCAGAGCACGCGGCCATGAAGGCCGCCGAGCAGGCCGTGCGCGACCGGACCGCGAAGCTGCTCTCGCTCGACGGCAAGCGCACCGTCGACTCGTTCCACCGCGAGCTCGGCCTGATCATGTGGGACTACTGCGGCATCTCCCGCAACCGCGCGGGCCTCGAGAAGGCGCTGCAGCTGATCCCCGAGCTGCGCGAGCGCTTCTGGCGTGAGGCGTCGGTGCCGGGCAGCGGCGAGGAGCTCAACCCGTGGCTCGAGAAGGCCGGGCGCGTGGCCGACTTCCTCGAGTTCGGCGAGATCATGTGCCACGACGCCCTCCAGCGCGAGGAGTCCTGTGGCGGCCACTTCCGCGAGGAGTACCAGACCCCCGGCGGCGAGGCTCAGCGCGACGACGAAAACTACTGCTACGGCGCGGTCTGGGAGTACCAGGGCGTCGGCACCACGCCGACGCTGCACAAGGAGCACTACCAGTTCGAGTACGTGAAGCTGGCGACGCGGAACTACAAGTAGCCCGCTGAGCGCACCCCGACTCGAGCTTGACGTTTTCAGCGACCACGGAGCCCTCCATGTCCAAACAGACCATGAGCCTCACGCTGCACATCTGGCGACAGCCCGGCCCGGACCGTCCGGGGCGCCTCGTGCCCTACAAGGTCACGGATGTCAGTCCGGACATGTCGTTCCTCGAGATGCTCGACGTGCTCAACGAGGGCATCATCGAGGGCAAGATCAAGGACGTCGGCAACTACGGGCCGGTCGTCTTCGACCACGACTGCCGCGAGGGGATCTGCGGGATGTGCTCGATGGTCGTCAACGGCGAGCCCCACGGGCCGCGCCGCGGCACCACGACCTGCCAGCTGCACATGCGCTCGTTCGAGGACGGCGACGAGATCTACATCGAGCCGTGGCGGGCCAAGGCGTTCCCGATCGTCAAGGACCTCGTGGTCGATCGCTCCGCCTTCGACAACATCATCGCCGCCGGCGGCTTCATCTCGGTGAACACGGGCAGCGCTCCGGACGCGAACGCGATCCCGATCGGCAAGCGCGACGCCGACGAGGCCTTCGACTACGCGGCCTGCATCGGCTGCGGCGCGTGCGTGGCGGCGTGCCCGAACGCGTCGGCGATGCTGTTCGTCGGCGCCAAGGTCGCGCATCTCGTCAAGATGCCCCAGGGCCAGGTCGAGCGAGAGTCGCGTGTGATCAACATGGTCTCGACCATGGACGACGCGGGCTTCGGCGCCTGCACGAACCACGGCGAGTGCTCGCGCTCCTGCCCCAAGGAGATCAGCCTCGACGCGATCATGCTGCTCAACCGTGAGTACATGCGCGCGACCGTGAAGACGCGCGGCAAGTAGCGACACGCTCGCGGTTCGAAACAAATCAGGCGCCGCTCGGGCTCGAGCGGCGCCTGATTTTTTGGCGGGCTTGCGCCACGGGCTGCTAGGAGGCCTTGCCCTGCTCCCGGTAGAACAGGGTGATCGTCAGGCAGTGAAACTCGCTGTCCGAGCTCTGCGTGACGATCTTGTCGACGACCTCGATACCGGGGTTTGAGCCGATCCAGTCGGTGACACGCTCACTGATCTGCTCGCGCTCCCATGCCTTGGTTGCCGAGAAGACCTTGACTCCAGTGAACTGCTCCATTTTCCTCCCCCTTCACCACGTCGCCGCCTACTCCACACGACGGCCACTTTTCGAGTATCTACACCATCCGAAAATCGATGTGCAATGCCGCTGCTGGGCGGCTCTACTCGAGTTTTCTTTGTAGGGACAACGAACAATGAATCAGACCGCGAACACAGCCGAGGCCTGGGCGACGGTCACCGCCCGGCCGACCTCCCCGCCCCTCGCCGATGTGAACGGACCGGACCCGCGGCTCGAGGCTGTGGCGGCGCTGCTGGCCGAAGACGATCGCGTTGGCGGCGTGGAGCTGCGCGACGACACGACGCTCGGCTTCGCCGTCGAGCACCCCGAACTCATCGCCTATACCCAGCCTGAGCACGTGCCGGCCATCGCTGAGGCCATCCCCGGGTTGGCGGCGCGCCTCGGGCTCGAGCTGTCGGTCGAGAGCGCGGTCCACCACGACGATGGGTGGCGCGACCGCTGGAAGGAGTTCTACAAGCCGCTCCGCTTCGGCGACGGCGCGCTGCTGCTGCGACCGAGCTGGCATCCCCGAGGACCCGATGACCCCGCCGCCGAGCTCGTCCTGGATCCCGGGCGCGCCTTCGGGACCGGCCTGCACGAGAGCACCCAGCTGTGTCTCGAGCAGCTGATCGCGGTCGGCAAGGCCTGGCCGCCTGGTCCCCCGAAGAACCTGCTCGACCTCGGCTGCGGCTCCGGGATCCTCGCGCTGGCGGCGTGTCGGCTGTTCGCGCCGCAGTTGTCGCGGGTCGCGGCGATGGACGTCGACAGCGAGGCGACGGAGACGACCCGGGAGAACGCGGCGCTGAACGGGATCACGAAGCTCGAGCTGACCACCGGGACGATCGCGGACATCGATCCTGCGCGGCGCTTCGAGCTCATCCTGGCCAACATCCGTCCCACGATCCTCGTGCCGATCGCGGCGGAGCTCGTGCGGCGCCTCGCGCCCGGCGGCGAGCTGATCCTCGGCGGGATCCTCGAGGACGAGGGCGATGAGGTCGCCGAGGCCTACGCCGCGCTCGGACTCGTCGAGCGCGCGCGGCCGGTCCTGCGCGACTGGTGCGCGCTGTACCTGACGCGGCCGGAGCGCAGCGCGTGAGCCCGCGGGTGTTCGCGTGCGGCCCCCACGCCACGCCGCCGGCGCTCGTACCAGGCGGTCGCCTCGTCCTCGACCGCGACGAGTCCCACTACCTCCGCCGCGTTCGGCGCGTCCGCGTGGGCGCTACCGTGGAGGTAATTGACGGCGCAGGAGCCCTGTGGTCGGCCACCCTCGCGGACGATGACGCGCGTGCCTGCGCGCTCGAGCTCGGCGAGCGACTGCCCACGATCACGCCGCCGCGCGTCGTGGATCTCGTGCTCTGTATGCCCGAGTCCGCGGCGACCCTGACCGCGCTGACTGGGGCCTCCGAGGCCGGCGCCCACTCGATCACGCTCGCGCGCTCAGCCCGCAGTTCAACCTCCCCTCCCAGCGCCGCGCGCCAATTGCGCGTGCTTCGCGCTGCGCAACGACAGTGCGGTCGCCCGCTTCCCCCTGAGGTCCACGGTCCGATGTCGCTCACGGACGCGGTTCGCGCGCACGCCGTGAATGGGCAAGGGTTTTTTGCTTGGGCGGCCCCGGCGGTACGCGCGCAGTCGGAACGACCGAACGTGATCGGGCCCCGTGTGTGGCTCGTGGTCGGACCCGAGGGCGGCCTCGTCGAGGAGGAGGTCAACGTGCTCCGCGAGGTTGGCGCGACGGCCATCGGCCTCGGTCCGTGGGTGCTTCGAAGCGAGACCGCCGCGATCGCCGGCATCGCGCTGCTATTGAATGTTTGATTTATAATTACAAATATTTAGATATCATTTTTAGATGTAAAACACCTCTCCATTTTGCGCGCGTGTGCGGACGCTGGAACGGACGGCCAGCGTGATAGGCTGCGTCCCGGTGGGAATCCTACGTCGCGACAACAAGCGAGCGGCGCCCTGCCCTGGGTGCGATACGCCGATTGACCCGGCGATTGCGACCTCTGCGCTCGCGGCCTGCCCGACCTGCGGTCAGGCGCTCGTGCCTGTGCGCGTCGCCGGTTTCTGGCGGCGGAGCGTCGCGCTGGTGCTCGACGGGGCCATCCTGCTCGTGACCGCGGTCCCGCTTCACTACGCCGTCCTGCGTGTCACCGGCGGCTGGCTGCCGCGACGGGAGTCCTGGGGCCTCAACGGGCTGCTCGAGCTCCTGGCGGCCGACCTCGGCAACGTGCTCGTGTGGCT
This sequence comes from Myxococcales bacterium, assembly GCA_020633295.1. GTDB lineage: Bacteria > Myxococcota_A > Polyangia > Nannocystales > Nannocystaceae > JACKDW01. The sequence goes on from JACKDW010000006.1 coordinate 275,364, forward strand.
CGCGCCGCTGCTCGTGATGGCGTCGCTGTACACGGTGCTGTTCACGGCCCTCATGGGTCGGACACCGGGACAGCGCGCGGTCGGGCTCGTGGTCATCTCAAGGCGCGGAGAGCGCCCACGCTGGCACGTCGCGGTCCTTCGATTGCTGGGGTTGCTGCTCGGCGCGATTCCGGCCGGCCTCGGCGCGATTTGGATCGCGATCGACCGCGAGAAGCGCGGACTCCACGACCATATCGCGGGCACGTACGTCGTCCGGGTATCGTAGTGGGACTCGGGGCCGGTCACGACGACCGGGTCGTGTGCTGTTCGTGAGGAGGGATTCGTGAGCTTGCTGCGCGCATACCTGGAATCGAAGCAGCTGCTTCCGACCGACGCGCTCACGAGTATCAGTCGTCGTCAGTCGATCTATGGCGGGAGCTTCGACACGAACCTGCTCGAGCTGCAGCTGCTCGAGCCGCACGTCGTCGACGAGGCCCTCGAGCAGGCCTGCGGGTTGCCGGCGGTGCCGCCGTCGTTGCTCGAGGAGGACAACAAGCGCCCGTGGGACGCGGTGCCCTCCGACGCGACCGAGCCGGGGATGGTCGTGCCGCTGCGCAAGGACGACGACCGCCTGCTGGTCGCCACCCACCCCGACCTGCCGAACAGCCAGCTCGGGCTGCTGTACCGGACGGTCAAGGGCTTCACGCCGATGGTCACCGCCGAGTGCTGCCTGGCCGCCCTCAACGCGCAGCGCGTCGGGCAGTCGGTGGGCGGACGCTACGCGGCCCTCGTGAAGGGCTATCGCGACGCGCTCCTCACCCACCGTGTGCCCGAGCCCGAGCCGAACGAGACGCCTGCCGACTCAACGACCGACGCGGGGCCGATGGCGAAGCTCGAGCAGACGCTCGAGCGTCTTCGGGATCCGAGCCGTCCGGTACCCAAGCCGCCCCCGCTGTGGGTCACGCTGGCGAAGCAGCTGTCGCGCTCGCGGACACGCCTGGCGATGGCGCGGGACACCAAGTCGGCGACTGCGGCGTTGGTGCGTGCCGCGCTGATCATCGCCCCGCGCGTGGGCCTGTTCGCGGTCAAAAAAGAGGGGCTTCGCGTGCTCGAGGCGCCAGGCAGCGCGCTGCGCCTCCGACGTCGCGAGGTCATTCCGCTGGCGGCCTACGGCCGGCTCGAGCGAGCGGTCCTGGGCGACGTAATGCTCGATCGAACCAGCTCGTTGACGCTGCGCCAGTGCCTCGACCAGCCGCACCCGATCCCCTGCATCTTCCTCCCGATCCGCGTGCACAGCCGCCCGGTGCTCGTCTTGTACCTCGACCGCGAAGGCCAGCCCTTCGCCAAGGCCGAGCGTGACGCCGCTCGCGACCTGTGCGACGTCGCCGAGAAGACCCTCGACGAGGTCCTGCGCGTGCTCCACCGTCGTGCGGCGCGCGCGGCCGAGGACAGCCCGACCGTGTCGGCGATCCGTCGCGTGGCGGTCGTGGATCTCACGCAGCAGCTCAACGGGGCCTCGGCTGCGGGGCTCCCGATCCCGACGAACGCCGCCAGCGTCAGCTCGGCCGAGATTCCCGAGGATCTACGCGAACGACTCCCACACGAGCGGAGCGTGACGCCGCCGTCGGATGACCTCGAGACAACACAGCCGATCCTCGTGATGCCCCGCGAGCTGACGCGCCCGCCCGAACCCGAGGCCAGCACGTCGAACATCCTGCCGTCGGTGGTGCTGCCCTCGCTCTCGGCCTCGGCGGAGTCCGCCCACGTCCCGTCCCTGATCAAGCCGAAGGCGCCAACCACGCCCGCGGCCAACGCCGAGCCCGATTCGAGCCCCGCGGCGATTGACCAGGCGATCCGCGACTACCTCGACGGGCAAGCGCCCATCACGCGACTGCGCGACCTCGGTGAACCCGCGCTCGCGGAGATCGCCAACAGGTTCCCGGGACCGCTCGCGTTCAACTCGATCAACATCAACAATCTGCGCAAACCGTCCGAGCACGGCGCGCTGCTGCAGGCCTGCGTCGAGCTCGGCCCGGCCATCACGCCGTACCTGCTCGAGCTGATGGATCACGGCAAGGTCCAGATCCGCTTCTACGCCGTGTACCTGTATCAGGAGCTGCGCGATCCGCGGTGCATCCAGGTGCTCGGTGAGCGCGCGTTCGATGCGGACGAGAACGTGCGCGTCGTGGCCATGCGCGTGCTGGAGACCTACGCGCGCGCGCAGGGCTACGGGCGAACGCTGCACAAGATCCGCCGGGCGCTGACGAGCAGCAACCGCAAGCGCCAGCTCCAGGCGATTCGCGCGCTCGGCACGGTGCGTGATGTCCTCGCCGTCCCGACGCTCATCGATCTGCTCGAGACCCGGGATCCGTATCTTCAGGAAGTCGCGCTAGAGGCGCTGTGCTCGATCACCGGGCAGCAGCTCGGTTTCAAAGCGCGCCGCTGGCGCGACTGGCACAACGCCCACGGCCACGAGCACCGGGCCGAGTGGTTGATGAGTCAGCTGCGACATCGTGATGTCGCGGTGCGTCGCTGGTGCGCCGAGGAGTTGGCGCGGATCACCGGCGCGTCGATCCCGTTTCGCGCCGACGCCGACCGCCGAACCCGCGAGAAAGCGATCGAGCGGTGGTACGAGTGGTGGCGAGACAACCACAAGCGATTTCTCGAGACCATTCGATAACCATCGAGATTACTTGGCGTTTCCGGTCAGAAGTTCGAGCACCGGATAGCGGGTGCACAGGCTGTCCCGCACGGTCGCGTCGACCGCGGCGGCGATCGAGAGACGACCGCCGGCGACCTCGTCGATATCGAACACCGCCCCGCCCGTCCCGTCCGGCAGCGAGGGTTGGTCGCGGAAGCGCTTGAAGAACCCGGGCTCCACGTCGAGGCACTCGCACTCCCCGCCGATCCGAGCCGCGAAGCTGGCCACCCGCACCTCGTGGTCACGCAACGCCGAGAGCGTCTGGGCGTAGGAGTGCTGCACGCGCACGCCACTCTGCGGGGTCGGCGCCTCGCGGAAGTCGTCATCGGTCGCGTGGATCACCAGACGCACCGTGTCGGCGGCGGGCCGCCACGCGAACTGGGTGGCGGCCGCGTGCAGGGCATCGAGGGTGTTCTCCGGCCAATCGACGTTGGTCGCCTCGCTGAGCACCTGGCGGTTGCTCGCGGTGAAGCCGCGCCAGTGCACGAACTGCTGGCGCAGGCTGTCGACGTCCGCGAACGGCTGGCCGCTGTTGGTGACCAGAACGTCGTCGACGAACACGATCAGCCCGTAGCGTGGATCCCGGCCGAGCGCGCGGAGTTTCTCGTCGACCTCGGTGATCCCGCGCTCGACGTGGTCGAGCATGAACCCCATGGTCGTCGAGACGTCGATGACGAACACGACATCGACGTTGTCCCTGGCGCGCTGGGTCGGGTCCTCGCAGGTGAACTCGGGCTCGGCGCCTGCGGTGCCAATGACCACGCCCTTCGCCAACTCCGGGCCGGCCTTAACCACATGGGAGAGCGCGGGACCCTCCGCTGCGGCGTCCGCGAGCGCGTGGGCCACGGTCGGCTCTGGCTCCTCAACGACCGAGATCGTGACGGACGCCGGCTCCTCGACGATCTCGAGATCGAGGGGCGCCGCCTCGAGGACGTCGAGGATGAGCCCTGGATCGGTGTCCGGATCGCCCACGAGAACCGCGAGCGGGAGTTCGGGCTCGCCGCGCGCCGGCTCGAGCTCGGCGGTTGCGATCATGGCCGTCGCCGTCTCGAGACGTGAAACGGGCTTCGGCTTCGGCTTCGGCTTCGCGGTCGGTTCGACGGTCGGTTCGACGGTCGGCTCGGGCGTCGGTACCTCCTCAGCGATCGCCGCCTCCACTGGCTCCTCGGTCGTGCCGATCACGACCGGCCCCTCCTCGGGGGAGCCCCAGATGTCGACATCTTCGGGCTCCTCGACCTCAACGTCCTCCTCCGCCTCGACCTCGCCCTCCCCCATGGCGACCATGGGCTCCACCCCACCCCACTCGACCCGAGGGCCAGGCTCGACGAGGCGCACGGTGTTGAACATCGCCCGGGCGATCGGCGAGTCCTCGCCGTTCGGATCGCCGTAGGCCAGCACCTCCGCGATGGGGTGCGACACCGCCGTGCCGATCCCGAACAGCGCCAGCACCGAGAGCCCGTAGACGATCGTCCGCCCGAGCTCGCTCCAGGCCACGCGACTGCCGAAGCGCGCCAGGGGAGCGCTCTCCCGTCGCAGCTCGACGACGATCTCGGGGTGCGCGCGCACGCGCATCACGACGCCTGCGCCGAGCGCAAGCGGGCCGCCTCCGCGCGGTTCACGCCCATCGTGAACAAGCTCGAGCCCATCAGGAACGACCGGGCGACCGGCCGCCACCAGCGACGACAAGCCGGTCGCGCCGCCCACGCCCGGGACGATCACGGTGCTGCCGGACGCCTCTCCGATCGTCACCTCGGCGTCCGGGGGGAGCAGGCGATCCTCGCGCCGCTGACCGCAGTACTCGAGGATGACGCGCCATCCCCAGCGGGGCGACGTGGCCGCGGGCCGGGGCGAGGGTTGCTCAGCGTGCGGGCTCAGGCTCACCACCTGGGTACGTACCGCGCCGGCGGGCCATTCACGAACTGCAAGCATTGCCAGCTCGCGCGCCCGCGGCGCGCACGATCGCGCGACGGCCCGCACATCCCGTGGTATGTAGGTCCACCGTGTTTGACACCATTTCGAAGGGGTTTAGGGCCGCGCGTGAGCGCCTGACGGGCGAAGCCGAGCTGACCGAAGAGTCGGTTAAAGCCGCGCTCAAGGACGTGCGGATGAGCCTGCTCGAGGCCGACGTCGAGTTCCGCGTCGTCAAGCAGTTCCTCCAGGGCGTCAAAGAGAAGGCGCTTGGGCAGCGCGTCAAGCTGGTCGCCAAGACCAAAGAGCAGACGATGCGCGTCCGCCCTGCGGACCACTTCGTGCAGATCTGTCACGACGAGCTCGTCGAGCTCATGGGGCCGGTCGACACCTCGATCCACCGCGCGAGCAAGGGCGTGACGGGGATCATGATGGTCGGCCTGCAGGGCTCGGGAAAGACGACCTCGACCGGCAAGCTCGCGCGCAAGCTGCAGAAGGCGGGCTTCAAGGTGATGATGGTCGCGGCCGACATCTATCGCCCGGCCGCCGTCCATCAGCTCAAGGTCCTCGGCAAGCAGCTCGACGTCCCGGTCTACAGCGAGGACGGCAAGTCCCCCGTCGAGATCTGCGCCAACGCGACCGAGAAGGCCGCGATGGAGGGCGTCGACTTCGTCCTCTATGACACCGCCGGTCGCCTCAGCGTCGACGAGCGCCTCATGCAGGAGCTCGACGACATCAACGCCAAGGTCAACCCGCCCAACATCTTCCTCGTCATCGACGCGATGATCGGCCAGGACGCGGTCACCACCGCCAAGGCCTTCGACGAGCGGCTGACGATCTCGGGCGTCATCCTGACCAAGCTCGACGGCGACGCGCGCGGCGGCGCGGCGCTCTCGATCAAGGCCGCGACCGGCAAGCCGATCAAGTTCCTGGGCATCGGCGAGTCCCTCGACAAGCTCGAGGAGTTCCGCCCCGAGGGCCTCGCCGGGCGCATCCTCGGCATGGGCGACCTGGTCGGCCTCATGGAGGACTTTCAGGACGTCGTCGACGAGGAGCAGGCCACGAAGGACGCCGCCAAGATGCTTGGCGGCAACTTCACGATGGATGACTTCCTCAAGCAGATCAAGACCATCCAGAGCATGGGCTCCATGAAGGACATCATGGAGAAGATGCCGATGGCGCAGATGTTCGGCGTCGACATCCCCCAGGAGGCCCTGGAGAAGGCGGCGGACGACAAGGAGCTCGAGAAGGTCGAGGCCATCATCCGCTCGATGTCCAAGGGTGAGCGCGAGAGCCCTGAGCTGTTCCTGGTCGCCAGCGACGAGAACGCCGACACGCGCGCGCACAACAAGCTCGGGCGTCGCAACCGCCGGGCCGCGCAACGTCGCGCGCGCAAGAAGAAGGACCCGAGCAAGCTGCAGACCAAGGACTTCGTGGCCACGCGCATCAGCCGCGTCGCCCGCGGCTGCGGTCGCCCCGAGCAGGAGATCCGCGAGCTGATCATGCGCTTCATCGCCATGCGCGACATGTTCGGGCAGTTCGGCGATCTTCTCGGCGGGATGATCCCGGGCTTCGGCCCTGGTGGCGGCGGCGGCGGAGGATCATGGCTCGATCGACTGCCGGGCGGCGGCATGCTCAAGCAGCTCAACGCGGCGCGAAAGCTGGCCCAGAACCCGCAGGCGATGCAGCAGCTGATGCAGAGCCTGGGCGGCGGCGGCGGTCTTCCCGGGATGGGCGGCATGCCCGGTATGCCCGGTATGCCTGGCATGGGCGGCATGCCCGGCATGGGCGGCATGCCCGGGCTCGGGGGGATGGGCGGCATGCCGAGCATGCCCCAGGGCGGCGGCGCGCCGTCCGGGAAGCACGGCGGCTCCAAGCCCAAGCCCAAGTCCAAGGGCAAGAAGAAGCGCCGCTAGAGCGCGCGCGTCCTGAAGCCGGACGCGAAGCGGCGAGCCACGGCTCGCCCGCTTGGCGTGCGTCTCAGTGCACGCCGACGCCCCCGCCCCGCCCGTCGGGATCATCGGGATCATCGGGATCATCGGGCGAGTACGGGCGATCGGGCGGGAACAGCGGCGTCGAGATCGTGTAGGCCTCGTCGAGCCAGTTCCCGAGGTCCGCGAGCTTGCAGCGGCGCGAGCAGAACGGGCGGAACGCGAAGTCGTCGGGCACGGCGGCCTCGCGGTGACACAGCGGACAGCGGATCTGCATGAAGAAACCTGTCTTTTTGGTCCTGTAAAAAGAGCGTCGTGAGGCGCGCTCAGCCCCTCGCGGTCGGGAGGCCGGTGAACGCCTCCTCGAGGCGCGCGAGGCCCTCGCGCAGGCTGGCGTCATCGGTCGCGTAGCTGATCCGGATGTTGCCCGGGGCGCCGAAGGGCGTGCCGGGGACCGTGGCGACCAGCTTCTGCTCGAGCAGCCAGGTCGCCAGATCGAGGTCGTCGGCGAACTGCGTGCCGGGGCCGACGTGCGCGGAGACGTCGAGGAACAGGTAGAACGCGCCGTCGGGCGCCGGCACGTTGACCCGCGGCAGCGCGCCCAGGCCCTCGAGCATCAGCGCGCGGCGCCGCGCGAACGCGACGCGCATCTCGTTCATCGCGACCGCGCAGGCCGGGTCGGTGAGCGCCGCGATCGCGGCGATCTGCGAGGTCGTGGTCGCGCCGGAGGTCATCTGCCCCTGGATGCGCCCGGCCGCGTCGATGACCTCGCGCGGCCCGGCGAGGAAGCCGATGCGGAAGCCGGTCATCGCGTGGCTCTTGGACACGCCGTCGGCGAACACGAGCTGCTCGGTCAGGCCCTCGAGCGCCCGCCAGGCGCTGACCTGCTCAAAGCCGTCATAGGTGAGGTGGCGGTAGATGTCGTCGCAGAGGATCCACGCCTGCGGCGCGCGGGCGACGATGACCTCGCCGAGCGCCCGCAGCTGCGCGCCGGTGTAGCCGACGCCGGTCGGGTTGCTCGGGCTGTTGAAGATGACGAACTTGGTCCGCGGGGTCAGCACGCGCGCGAGCGCGTCGGGCTGCAGGCGCAGGCCGTGCTCCCGCGAGCTCTCGACGATCACCGGGGTCCCGCCGCCGAGCGTGACGATGTCGGTGTACGAGACCCAGTACGGCGCCGTGATCACGACCTCGTCGCCGGGCGAGAGCGTGACGAGCATGAGGTTCGCGAGGCTGTGCTTGGCCCCGCACGAGACCAGGATCTCGCGCCGCGAGAACGGGCGCCCATGAAATTCGCTCAGGTCGGCCGCCGCCGCGTCGAGCAGCTCGGGGAGGCCTGACACCGGCGCGTACTTGACCGCCTTCGAGTTGATGAAGTCCCGCACGGCCCTCACGACGGGCTCTGGCGGGCGAAAGTCAGGCTCACCGGCGCTCAGCGCGAGCACGTCCTTGCCCTGGGCGGCGAGCTCCTTCGCGCGACCCGAGACCGCCAGCGTCGCCGACGGTTGAATCGCTGCTGCCAGCGCGTTGGTCGCCAGGGGGGTGGATCGCGTGGTGGGCTCGTTCACGCCGCTTTTGTAGCCGAGAAAAACCAGGGCGTCATCGGGGCGCCCTCAGGGCCTCGTGATCTCCAGCGGTCAGCTCGCGTCGCCCAAACCCGTCCAGCGCAGGTAGTCGACCCCGGTCTGGCCGTAGCGTCGACTCGCCTCGTTCGTGTACCCGCCGGCCACGAAGCCCGCGCCTGCGCCCGCGCGCTCGTATTCGAAGATCACGAGGGCGTCGCGCGCGAGCCAACCGCTCGCCGCGAGCGCCTCGAGCAGCGCCGCCGTCTCGGCGCGCGCCGTCGCGTACGGCGGGTCGAGGAACGCGAGCTCGAACGGGCCGCCCTCGGGCGCCCCTCGCACCAGCTCGCGCGCGTCTCGGGCGATCACGCGCGCGCGCGTCTCGAGCCCCACCGCCGCGAGCTGGCGTCGCAGGTGCTGCACGATGACCCGCTCGCGCTCGACGAGCACCGCCGCCTCCGCGCCGCGGCTCAGCGCCTCGATCGCGAGCGCGCCGCTGCCCGCGAACAGATCGAGCACGCGCGCCCCGGAGACCTCACCCTGCAGCCGGTTGAAGATCGCCTCCCGCACGCGCGCGCCGGTCGGCCTCAGCGACGTGACCCCGCCGGGGAGCGCCAGGAGCTTGCGCCCGCGCAGCAGTCCGCCCGTGATGCGTTGCACGGGCCGATACTTACTACAGTCCGTCGCCGCGCGCGGGGCCCGGGGAGCGGCGAGGGTCGGCGCTCAGCGGAGCTGCGAGGTCGTAGGGGCTGCGGCGCGGTGACCATCCCGCCGCGTCGCGCGACCCCGAGGAAGCTCAGTGGAGCTGCGTCGTCAGGGGCTGCAGCGCGGTGACCATCCCGCCGCGTCGCGCGACCCCGAGGAAGCGGGCCAGCTCCTCCTGATCCTCACGCTCGAGCCGCGCCCACGCCAGCTTCATCTTGCGACGCTTGCGGAAGAACGCGACCACGACGAGCGGCGTGACCAGGAAGAACGGCAGCTCACCCGAGCCGACGATGGGGAACCAGGCGAAGCGACCGCGCAGGCCCGCGCGCCACTCCTTGCCGAGCTCCTCGAGGCTGAGCTCGTAGGCCTGGATGAACGACGCTTCGAAGCCGCCGCCGCTGCGGATGTTGCGGAGCGCCTGGCGCATCGCGCCGCCGTCGTCGTCGTAGAAGCGCATGAACGAGACGAAGTCGCGGCTGGCCGCGTACGCGACCGAGGCGCCGTGCGGATCGTTCTGGTGGAAGCTGCGCTCGATGTCCTCGAGGGCAGGTACACCGCCGCCGAACACGGTCGCGGCCAGCGTCTGCACGCGCGCGATCGAGATGTTGTCGGCGAAGCTCTCGGCGACGCCCTCGTGGAACCAGCGCGGCAGCGGCTGACCGCCCGTCGCCCGGTAGAGCGCGACGTGGACCATCTCGTGCTTGAGCAGATCCTCGAGGTCGGTCTTGGAGCCGTCGGGCGCGTGCGCGGCGATCAGGATCTCGCCCGACGGCGGGTGGGCGACGCCGGCGGCCCAGCGCGGCATGCCGGTGGCCTCGGCGATGCGACCCGAGTGCGGCACGTAGCTGATGAGCATGGTGTCGTCGAGGTCGCCGGCGAGGTCCTGCTCGATGCGCGACCACCACGTCGGGATGCGCTCCGCGAGCATGCGCGCGTCGGCGCTGAGGCGCGGGTCGTAGCGCAGCTCGACGCGGCCGATGGTGATGTGCTCGGTCGCGGTCGTCACGTCCCAGCCCGCGGGGACGCCCGCGTCCGCGCGCGCCGGCGAGAGCGGCAGCAGCAGACACAGCAGCGCGATCGCGAGCGCGGCCACGCGAACGACCGCGCGCCCTACCACGGTCGCCAGCGAAGCTGACCGCGACGCGCCCGAAGAACTCGAGGAGGAAGACGAGGACGAGGACGAGGACGAGGACGACGCGCGGAACCTACGGCCGCGGACGAGCACGTCCTGCTGCCGTCGCTCCGTGCGTGAAGAAGTCATGGCCCAACCGTGATCACGACCGTCTCACTCCGCAAGGTGCTCGCGAGAATAAGCCCGACAGCCGCTCCAACCACGAGGATAGCACTCCCCGCGATCAGGCCGGTGCGGACCTTGGGGTTCATCGCCAGGCCCGCGCGCCGGGCCTGCACGCCGTCGCGGATCAGCGCCTCGTGCTCGTCCCAGAGCGCGCGCACGAGCCCCGGCTCCGTCGCCGCCGCCGCCCCGCGGATGCCGAGCGGGCGGTCCAGCGTGCAGTCGTGCGGTACGAGCACGGGCTCCGGTCGGTCGGCGACGTAGTCGACCATGATGATGAGATCATCAGCGCGCTCGCGGCAGATCCGTCGGGGCGCGCCAGCGCCGGCGCGCAGGCGACGGAGCTCGACGCGCGGCTCGGTCGAGGCCCGCGCGGCTTGTTCCAGGGCGCTGACGAGCGCCTTCTCCTCGCGCGAGCCCGGCGCCGATGGACCGAGTCCGACGGCCACGCGCACCGACTCGGCGTCCGTCGAGATCTGCGTGGGGATCCGCGCCGGCCCGGGCGTCGGCGCGTCCTCGACCGGCGCGGGCGTCGGATCGTCCGCGAGCGACGCGGGCGTCGGCTCGTCCGCGACCGGATCGCCCGCGCCCTGGGCCTCGACCGCGAGTGGCCCTTCAGACAGGCGGGGATTGGCCGCGCGCGCCTGCGGAGTCGCGAGCGCCAGCGCCAGCGCGGCGAGCAGCGTCGCGCGCACGCGTCCCGTCGTCCCACGCGCGCGTGGACGCGCCCCCCTTCGCGATCGACTCGCGGTCCCGCGCATCGCGGCAGTCTTCGCGTGCGCGCCCGCGCCTGTCAACCGAGCGCGCCGCGTCGACGGCGAGGCGCGCGCCCTATTCCCGCGATTCGCTCTCGTCGCCCGGACCGCCCGCGCCGCGCGGCGGCCGGCGACGCTCCTTGAACCACACCCGGTAGCCGCGCATCTTCGCCTGCTGCTCCGCCGGCGCCCGGCGATTACACGAGCGCAGCTCGTCGCTGCCCTTCGGCGCGCCCCAGCGGATCTCGGGGCAGTCGTTGGGGTTGTAGGCGACCTCGAGGGCCTCGGCGCGGTCGAGCAGATCCTGCAGCGACAGCGTCCACTCGTCGCCGCCGGTTCGCCGGTAGGTGAAGCGATAGCTCGGATCCGCGGCCAGCGTCGCCAGGCGCTCGTCGAGCTGCTCGGCCAGCGCCTCGATCTTCGCGTCGCGCTGCGCGCCCTCCGGGATCCCGAACACCTCCGGCTGGCGGCGCACCTTGTCGGCGAAGCCGCGCACCACGTCGATCGCGATCAGCAGCCGGAGGTCGCGCGCCGGCGTCGAGAACGACTCCCACGCGCCTGTCGTTTCGAACACCTTGTAGCCCGACGGCATGCTCACGAGGCCGCCGCTCTTCTCGAAGTTGTCGACGCCGTTCTGGACCGAGGTCACGCGCACCTTGGCCGACTCGAACAGCGCCTCCACGGCCTCGCGCTGGGCGGTGAAGGGGTCGCGCTGGCCGGGCGTGATGAGCGTCTCCATGCGATCGTAGAACGCGACGCCGGGCAGCTGCTCGTGCCCGGTCCAGACGTCGGCGTAGTCGGGGTCGGCCGCGATCGCGTCGTCCTCGAGCTGCACGACCTCGCCCTCGACGACGCGCACGGGCCGGAATTGCTTGAAGCCGGAGCCGCCGAGGTCGGGGTCCGGGTTCCACAGGAAGTTGCCCTCCCAAAACCGCTTGCGCGTGATGCTGCCGTCGGGCTGCCCGTCGACCGCGTAGAGCACCCCGGGCTGCTCGCCGTCGGGGTCCATGAGCTCGACGAGCACGAGGATGTGCCCGTACGGATCGGCGTAGACGGTGCCCGGCCGCAGCCCGCGACGATCGAGGCGCACGGGGTAGAGGTCGCTGCGCGAGTCGCCGATCGCGGTGCGCCCGTTGCCGGTGTGCACGCCCCAGGCGAGCGTCCGGCGCATGAACTTCTGCACGAGGCCGAGCTCGCCGGGCTGACGATCGCCGCCGTCGCGGGCCGCGAGGCTCGAGCGGACCTGCCCGCAGCGGGGCGCCTTGCCCGGGGCGCCGCGCGAGCACGGCCGAAACGCGTACGGCAGCCGCCGCTTCCACGACCAGTACGCGCGCAGGAAGTAGGGCGTGTCGGCGCAGTCGGGCTTGAGCCGCAGCGCCATGTCGCCGCCCTCGAGATCCTCGTCCCAGCCGAGCGCGTTATGAAGAAGGTTGCGCGCCGGGATCGCGGTCACCTCGTCGAGCCGGCGATAGGCGACGTCGTCGCCGCGCGGCGCGTGGAACATCTCGCGCACCCACGCGCTGTACAGCGCCTCCTCGCCCGCGTCCCAGCCGCGCTTGACCGGCCACACGACGCCGCCCTCGGGCGTCGGGGGGGTGCGCGCGCCCCCGCCCGCGCGCACGCGGAAGCGCAGACACGCGAGGCCCTCGCCGTCGCGCCCGACGATCGCCCGGTACGCGCCGGCGCTCGGCGTCTCGATCTCGGCGATCGTGGCCGAAGGGACACCTGGCCGATACGTCAGCTTCGTGGCGATCGCGTCGCCGCCGTCCTGCGGCTCGACGCGCACGGCGAGCGGCGCCTCGCCCGTCAGCGTCGCCGCGAGCACGCGCACGGGCTCGCCGGCGACCGGCTGAAACGGCGAGACCATCACGCCGAGCGCGCGGGCGTCCTGCTCCAGGCACGCGCCCGCGTCGGCGGGCGACGGGTCGCGCCAGGCCGGGCGCGCGGGCGCCTTGGCGATCGTCGCCGCGTCGGCGCCTGGCTCCGCGGGCGCGTCTGCCTTCGGCGCGTCGGGCTCGCTCGCCGCGACCCCTGACGCGCCCCCCTGACCCCGGCGGGCTGCGGCGGCGCGTCGGGGGCGTTGCGTCCGCAGGCCGCGAGCGCGAGCGCGAGGCCCCACGCCCACGGGCGCGCGCCCGCCCGCGTCCGGACGGTGACGGCGGAGGTCGCTGACATCGGGAACAGGGATAGCGGGACTCGCCGATAAACGCCAACGCGATGACTTTCTAGCGACGCCGCGGTGACCGGCGGCGACGCGATGCGATCCCGCACGCGCGCGCGTCAGCTCGGCGCCCGCGATGGGCGACACCGCGCCCGCGCCCGCGTGGTATCCCGGCCCCGATGACGACGCCCCGCAAGCCGAGCTCCAGCATCGTGCTCATCGCCGACAAGTTCTCCCATCGCGGCGTGGAGGCGCTGCGCGGCCTCGTGGGCGAGGTCGTCTACCAGCCCGGGCTCAAGGCCCAGGACCTGCCGGCGGCGCTCGCCGAGACGCGCGCGAGCATCCTCGTGGTGCGCTCGACCGAGGTCACCCAGGACGCGCTGTGCGCCGGCGAGCGGCTCTCGCTGGTGATCCGCGCCGGCGCCGGCGTCAACACCATCGACCTCGCGACCGCGAGCGACCGCGGGGTGTTCGTCGCCAACTGCCCGGGCAAGAACGCGATCGCGGTCGCCGAGCTGACCATGGGCCTGATGCTCGCGCTCGACCGCCAGCTCGTCGACGCGACCAGCGAGCTGCGTCAGGGCACGTGGAACAAGAAGAAGTACGGCGCCGGCCGCGGGCTCAAGGGCCAGCGTCTCGGCCTCGTCGGCTTCGGCATGATCGGGCGCGAGGTCGCCCAGCGCGCGCGTGCCTTCGCCCTCGAGATCCAGGTCTACGAGCCCGCGGGCGTCGACCACGAGCTCGCCGAGCGCTACGGCGTGAGCGCGGCGCCGGACCTCGAGACGCTGCTGCGCACCAGCGACATCGTCAGCCTGCACGTGCCCTACTCGACCGCGACGCATCACCTGATCGGGCGCGCCGAGCTCGCGCTCATGCGCTCCCGCGCGGCGCTGATCAACACCTCGCGCGGCGGCGTGGTCGACGACGCGGCGCTCACCGACGCGGTCAAGGAGGGCCGCGTGCGCGCGGGGCTCGACGTGTTCGAAGACGAGCCCGCGGGCGGCCACGCGCCCTTCGACAGCCCGCTGATGCGCTACCCCGACGTCTACGCCACGCCGCACATCGGCGCGTCGACAGCCGAGGCGGCCCAGGCCATCGCCGCCGAGGTCGTCCACATCATCCGCGGCTACGTGCTCGAGGGCGTCGTCCACAACGCCGTGAACGTGATCACCGACCGCGACGCGCCGTTCACCCTCGTCGTCCGCCACCTCGATCGCGTCGGCGTGCTCGCCGGCGTGCTCGCGGCGCTGCGCGAGGAGGAGGTGAACGTGCAGGACATGCACAACGTCATCTTCACCCGCGGCGAGGCGGCCTGCGCCACCATCACGCTCGAGTCGCGCCCGAGCCCCGAGCTGCTCACGCGCCTGCGCGAGGCCGACGAGGCCATCCTCGCGGTCGACCTGCGCGGCTGATCCTCCCTCGCGCGTCGTCGGAGCCGCGGACGCGGGCGAGCCAGCGCCGCCGCGCGGCTCCTCCTAACGCGCGATCGAGCTCGCGCGCGCGACGTGGTACGAACGCCCCATGGACACCGCACCTCCCGCGAGCGCGGACGCCGAGGCCCAGTCGCCCGGCGGACGCGCGATCGTCCTCGTCGCCCACGGCAGCCCCGACCCCGACTGGGCGCGCCCGATCGTCGCGGTGCTCGACCGGGTCCGCGCGCGACTCGACGCCGAGCGGCCCGGCGTCGTCGTCCGCCTGCACCTGCTCTCCCAGGGCCTCCCCCACCTCGAGGGCGTCGTCGCCGACCTCGCGCGGATCGGCTGCGCCGACGTGCGCGTCGTCGCCTGCTTCCTCTCGGCCGGCGGGCGCCACTTCAAGCGCGACCTGCCCGACCACGTCGCGCACGTACAGCAGCAGCTGCCCCAGGTCCGGCTGACGCTCGCGCCCGCGCCGCTCGGGGAGGACGACGAAGTCATCGCCGCGCTCGCGAGCGCGGCCGTCCGCCTGGGCGCGGGCTGACGGACCAACACCTGCACCGCGGGCCAGGCCCCGCAGCGCTACGCCTCGAGCGCGAGCAGCCCCTCGACCAGCGCGTGCTCGATCGCGCTGGTCGCCATCTCCAGGCTCGCGCGCGCGTGCGCGCTCCAGCGCTCGGCCCGGGGCAGCACGCGGAACTCGCCGTCCTCCGCGAAGAAGGTGTGGATCACCGACGACCGGTTCCCCCGCATCATCACGAGCGCGCGCTCGAGGATCGCGGGCGCGTCGTCGTCGCGCGCGACGAGGCGCGCGCGCGGGCGCAGCCCGAGCTCGCGCGACGCCTCCCACAGCAGCCCGGGCGCCTGACTCGAGACCTGCGCGAGCGCCTCGTCGGCCGCGCGCGCGCGACCGCGGGCGAGCTCGATGAGCGCGATGTTCACCCACGTCGACATGCGCGACGGCTTGGCGGCGACCGCCGCGTGACACTGCTCGAGCGCCTCGTCGAGCGCGCCGCGCGTGCGCAGCAGCTCGCCGCGGTAGACGGTCGTCGTCGCGGCCGCGAGGAAGCCGAACACTCGCGTCCCCTTCGCCATGTCCGCTTCGGCGAGCGCGGGGCGCCCGAGCATCATCTGCGCGGCGCCGCGACCGACGAACGCCCAGCGGCACAGCGAGACGCGCTCGGCCGCGTTGAAGTCGGCGATCGCCTCGTGGTAGTCGCCGAGCCACAGGCGCAGCTCGCCGCGGTAGGTGTACGGGTGCGGTGACCAGGGGTAGCGCGCGCGCGCGTCGCGAAAGCCCTCGAGCGTCTTGCGCGGCGGCTCGTGCTCGATCCGGCGCAGCGCGTCGACCGCGGCGGCGCGCGAGCTCGGCGGGATCTCGATCAGGCGCAGGCTGGGCTGCCCGTCGCCCGCGGCGGGGACGAGCTCCGTGAGCACCTCGCTGCGGTTCCCCGCGAGCCGCCGCAAGATGTCCCAAAGGACGGCTCGAAGCCGGCGCCGCGGGATCGCGTCGGCGGTCGGGTACTCGGGCGGCAGCAGCCCGACCAGGCGATCGTGGAAGAAGCCGTCGAGGAACATCCGCGTGCGCAGCTCGAGGTGAAACTGCACGCGTCGCCAGGGGCTCATCTCGATGATCGAGAGCGCCTGCAGCACCACGCCGGCGGCCGTCGAGATGCGCTCGTGCGCGCCCTCGATCTCCGCGTAGGCCTCGCGCGCTCGCCCGACGCGGATCAGCGCCTCGCAGCGCCACAGCCGCGCCTCGCCGTCGCGCTCGTCGCCCGCGATCGCGTGCCCGAGCAGCTCGAGCGCGGCCTCGTGCCGCCCCTCGAGCACCAGCGCGGCGCCCCGCATGCGCGCGACCTCCGGCGCGTCCGAGGGGGACTCCGCGCGCAGCAGCTCGCGCGCGCGCTCCGGCTGACCGCGCCACAACGCGAGCTGCGCGAGCTTGTGCCGGGCGCGGACGCGGACCGAGAGGCCCGGCCGCCGCTCGCCGCCGCGCGCTCCTGACTGTCTCTGTAGACAGGTTTGAAGATGGGCCTCGGCGTCCGCGAACGCGCCCGCCTTGATCAACAGCGCCGCGACCCGCAGCCGATCGTCCGGGGCCCAGTCGACCCCGGACGCGCTCAGCACCTCGAGCACCCGCGCCCGCGCGCCGCGCTCGTCGAGCAGCGCGGCGAGCCCGAGGCGCTCGCTGGCCGCGCGCGCCGGCTCGGCCTGCTCCACCGCGCGCTCGAGCAGCGGCAAGGCCTGCTCGTCGCGGTGCAGCGAGACCAGGCCCTGGGCGCAGGCCCGCAGCGTCGCGTCGGACTCGGGCGCGTCGCAGCGGGCCGCGACCGCGTCGAGCAGGCGCGCTGCGGCGGCGTGCCGGCCTTGGAGCGCGAGCAGCACGGCGCGCGCGTGGGCCGAGAGCTGCTCGTGGACCGTCGGCTGCTCCTCGTTCGGCTCCGCGTGCTCATCCTCGCGCGTCGCCGCGTCCGGGAGCCGCTCCGCGAGCGTGAACGCGTCGTCGTAGGCCCGCAGCGCCAGCAGCGCGTGGACGCACGCGGCCAGCAGCTCCGCGTCGTCGGTCCCCGCCGCGACCGCGCGCGCGTCCTCGACCCGCGCGCGGTGATCGGGGCCGCCGATGACCCGGGCCGGGTGCTCCTCGCGCTCGCTCAGCTCGACGGCGCACGCGAGCAGCCGCGCCAGCACGGTCACGCGCCGGGCCTCGGCGCGCTGCAGATCAAAGGGCGACTCCGCGTCGACCCACCCGCGCCGGCGGAAGCTCGAGAACCAGCGCACGCGCGCGATCCACCGCTCGGCGCGGGCCGCCTCTCGCTCGAGGCGCTCGCCGAGCTGGGTGCAGAGCGCCCCCGCCGTGGCCCCGCCGACCGACGAGGCGCTGCCCTCGGTCCCGCGCGTGTAGCCCACGGAGATCCGCGCGCCGCGATACGGCCAGGGCTCGCGCACGGAGATCGTGCGATCGACGATCACGAGCAGCGCCGCGCCCGGCTGCTCGATCGCCGCGCTGACGTCGAGCTCGAGCACGGGCGCGTCGCGGGTGACCAGCACGCCGCGGCAGCGCAGCGTCGGGCCGAGCAGCGCGTCGAGCCAACCTGGCGTCGGGAGTCGTGATCGCACCGCGTAGAAGCTTAACCCGAACCCGCCTTCAGGCCACGTCGCATCCCCGCGCGTGAGCGCGCGCCGGCACGCCGAGATGAGCGCGCGCGCTCAGAAGCTGCGCGCGATCAGCATGCGGAAGTAGTCGATCCCGAACACGTCGTCGAAGCCGTGCGCGTAGGTGAAGAACACGTTGACCGTCTCCGCGTAGCCGATCTTGAACGAGAGGATCAGCGACGCGCCGACGCCGACCTTGATCACGTCCGCGGTGAACGGGCCTGACCACGCGCCGCCGAAGTCGGTGAAGCCGGCGACGAGGATCCGGCGCATGAACAGCGGCAGCGAGCCGAGGCCGCGCTCGACGTCGGCGATCGGGATCCGGTACTCGGCGTTGAGCACCGAGTAGTAGTTGCCCTGCAGCGCGCCCGGCGAGAACCCGCGCAGCACCCCCTGCTCGCTGAACGCGGAGCGCTGGATGATCGTGCGGATGATGTCCTGATCCATCGAGTAGCCGCCGACGAAGAACGCCCCGCGGCGACCGAAGCCGCCCGCCGCCGCGCCGCCCTCGATGCGCAGCGCCAGCGTCTGGTGCCCGCGCCACGGCATCGAGAGGTACTCTTGGTAGTTGCCCGTGATCTGGAGGTCGCGGTAGGAGCCGCCCAGCGCGGGGTCGATCAGCGAGACGCGCATCCCGAGCCGACGCCCCGAGGTGTTGCCGTAGCCGAAGCGGACCGAGCGCTCGTTGCTGTACGCCATGCCCAGCGCGATCTCGCCGACGCCGCCGACGAAGGGGCGCGTGCTCGTCGGCGCGTTGGGGTCGATCGGCTCGAGCTCCGCGTCGACGTTGGTGTAGTGGGTGTAGCGGTAGCTCAGGTCCGCGTCGGTCTGGTGGATCGGGTGGCGCACCACCGGCACGTTGACGCTCGCCGAGACCCGGTCGACCTGCTCGTGGTAGCCGACCTGATAAAACCCCGGGTCGCCCTCGAGCTCGTCGGCGCGGTGATCGTAGACGTAGCGCTCGAAGTCGCCGGTGCGCTCGAAGAAGCCGCGCCCGTAGCCGAGCGAGAAGTTCGGCAGCAGCTGGTTGAACGAGTAGTCGACGGAGCCGACCGACTTGTTGTAGGCGAACAGGTAGGTGTAGCTGCCGCCGAGGTAGTGGAACCCGAGGACGTCCGACACCGAGGTCGAGAGCCCCAGCTGCAGCCCGTTCGCGTTCGAGATCTCGATGCCCGCGGGCATGATGAGCCGCGGGTACATCGTCTTGATCGGGCGGTACGGGCTGTTTCGGGCGCTCAGCGGGCGCTCGCGCGGCGCGCCGTCCTCGCCCCGCACGGGCGGCGCGGGCTGGTCCTTGAGGCGCAGCGGGCTGACGCTCGGGAGCGGTTCGAAGAAGCGCGCCGGATCGAGCTCCATGACCCAAAGGTCATACCCGGTGCTGCGGTAGCCGATGTACGCCAGGCGCGCGCCGTCGTGGCTGACGACGGGATCGAAGGCGCCGCCCAGGACGTTCGTCACCTGCTGCACCAGCCCGGTCTCGACCTGGTAGGCGTAGATGTTGAACACGTCGTCGCGGTCGCTCGCGAACACGATGTAGGCGCCGTCGGGCGTCCAGTCCGGCTGCAGGTCGAGGTAGCGATCGGCGGTGACGCGCTCGAGCGCCTCGGTCTCGCGGTCGTAGACGTAGATGTCGCGGTAGCCGCCGTCGCGCCAGCCCGAGAACGCGACCTTGCGACCGTCGGGGCTGAACGCGGGCCCCGTGACCTGCTGGACGCGGTCCTTGGCCGCGACCTCGATGACGTCGAGCGTGTCGAGCTCGAGGAAGCCGAGCCGCGACTGCCCGACGTCGTTGCGCGCGAACACGACGGTGCGCCCGTCGGGCGAGACCTCGGGGTCGCGCGCGCGCTTGCCGAAGGTGAGCTGCTCGATGTCGTGCCCAGGACCGCGCCAGCGGTGCAGATCGTTCCAGCCGTAGCGGAAGTCGTGGTTGCGCGACTGGTTGAACACGATGTCCCCGGTCGCGCCGATGAACGCCCCGCCCGCCGCCTCCTGGACCTGGAACACGTCCTCGATGTCCATGTCGGCGCCCTGGCGCCCGATCCCCCAGCCCTCGCGGATCCGGCCGCCGGTCGAGCGGATCCGGCGGATCCCCGGGTTGGTGTGGGCGTCGTCCTCGTAGAAGTAGATGTAGCGGTCGTCCGGCGACCAGAACGGCGCGCGCGTGAACTGGCCCGAGGCCTGCTCCGAGGTCGAGTACGTCAGGCGGCGCCCCTCCCGGATCCCGCGCGCCCGGATCCGCCGCGCCTGGGCCTGGAAGCGGCGCGCGGTGTGCTGGCGGAACTCCTCCCACAGCTGGTCGAAGTCGACGCCGAGGACCTTCTTGATCGCGCGGTTGATCGAGAGCGGCACGGCCTGGCCGCCGTAGATGTGCCCGAGCTCGGCGATCTTGTCGCGACCGTAGCGCTCGGCGATGTAGTGCATGAAGTGCAGGCCGTAGAGGTAGACCGACGTCGAGAACGGGAACACGTTCGCGCTGCTGTTGACCTGGTCGAGCGTCTCGAAGGACTGCTCGAGCACGCCCATGCGCAGCAGCATGTCGAACTGCGCCGAGTTAAAGCGCCCCTGCGAGCCGAAGCTCGACTCGTACTTGGTCGCGAGGCCCTCGACGACCCAGCGCGGCTGGATGATGTTGGGCGTCCAGACCTTGCCGAGCACGCCGAAGCCGAGCACCGCGTTGACCAGCTTCGGCAGCCCGTGCACCGTGTCGAGGTGGATGATGTGCACGTACTCGTGCGTGATCAGGATGTCGATCCAGTCGTCGTAGGCCATCAAGACCGACATCTCGTAGGGCGCGACGACGTTCGCGTAGATGCGCGGGAACGGGGTCGCGCTCGCCGAGCCGTTGGCGGTGTCGGTGTCGTCGCGGACGACGATGTGCGTCTTCAGCAGCGGCGCGTGCCCGAGCTCGACGCTGAGGCGATCGTGCGCGCGCTCGGCCGTCATCGCCACGCGCTCGGCGGCCTGCTCCTCGCCGGCGTAGTAGTGCACGTAGAAGTGCTCCGTCTCGAGCGTCTTCCAGCGCTGCTCGCCGTTGTGCGCGCGCGCGGACGAGGGCCGCGCGAGCCACAGCGCGAGACAACACAGGACCCACACAATCGCCGTCAGGCCGCTGTTTCGCGCCCGCGCGCGCACGACCGGCGCGCGGCGGCCAACGCCGACGCGCGGATCCTCGGGTGACGCCTGGCTGGTGCTCGCGCGCGGCAAGGCTGCCCGAGCCTAACAGACCAGCCTCCACGGGAGAGGCTCCGCGCCCGCGCGTCGAATCGCGGTGAGAAACCCGGGCTAGCCGGGCGACGCGCGCTCGACGTGCGCGCGCAGCAGCCTCGCGAGCTCCTCGGGCGCCTCCTCGTTGGGCGCGTGGCCGCACCCCTCGATCAGCTCGAGCCGCGCCCCCGGGATGAGCGCCGCGAGCCGCCGCCCGAGCGACGCCGGGATCAACGCGTCGACCGCTCCCCAGACCACCAGCGTCGGGCACCGCAGCTCGCAAAACCGCGCGCTCATGGCGTCGAGATCCGCGAGCTGCTGCAGCATCGCGTAGGCCGCCTCGCGCCCCCCGGCCCGCGTGAGCTGGTCCCAGTACACCGAGACCGCGCCCTCGTCGATCAGCTCGGGTCGCGAGAACACGCGCGTGAAGTAGCGCCGCAGGTCCGCGCGCCGGTACAGGCGCGTGAACACGAGCGGCCCCACCCTGGGCACGAGCGCGAGCCGCCCCTCCAGCGGCATCGGCATCGTGAAGCACGAGCTGTCGACGAGCGTCAGCGTCGCCGGCGTCGGCGCGTCGCTCGCGAGCGCGGCGCTCGTCGTCAAGATCGCCGCGACCGCGCCGCCCAGGCTGTGCCCGAGCACGTGCAGCGGGCGCCCCGGCTCGAGCTCGAGCTCGGGGCTGCGCAGCAGCTCGAGCAGCGCGCTGGCCAGCCACGGCAGGCTGTACCCGTCGCACTCCTCGGGCGGCGGGCGATCGCTCGTGCCGCAGCCCGGGAGGTCCGGCGCCAGCACGCGATAGTCCCCCTCGAGCAGCGGGATCAGCCGCGCGAATTCGTGGTGGTGCACGAGCAGCCCGTGGAGCAGCAAGATCGTCGGCGCGTCCCTCGGCCCGCGATCACAGACGAACACGTGCGCCCGCCGCTCGCCGAGCGTGAGCGCGACCCGGCGCGAGCGATCGGCCGGCCGCGGCGCGTGTCCGACCCCGTTCATCCCGTCGTCGATCGTCACTCGTCGTCCCCGCCGTCCGTCTCCGACGCCACGAGCGCGCCGGCGCCGTGCTCGAGGTGCTCGGGGAACCGGGCGTGCATGGTCTCGTAGACGATCGCCTCCGCCTCCGCGGCCGATCGCGCCGCGAGCACGCGGTTCGCCAGCTTGGTCATCTCGGCCGAGGTCGACGTCCGGATGATCGCCTTGATGACCGAGATCGCGCTCGGGTTCATGGACAGCTCGCGGATCCCGAGGCCCGCGAGCACCCAGGTGTAGCGGGGATCCGCGGCCATCTCGCCGCACAGGCTCACCGGGACATCCCGCGCCGCGCCGGCCTCCGCGACCATCTTGATCAGGCGCGTGATCGCCGGGTGCAGCGGCTGGTAGAGGTACCCGACGTCCTCGTTCTCCCGGTCGATGGCCAGGCAGTACTGGATCAGGTCGTTGGTCCCGATGCTCAGGAAGTCGACGCGCTCCGCGAGCAGGTCGGCGATCAGCGCGGCCGCGGGCGTCTCGACCATGACGCCGACGCGGATGTCGTCGGACTGCGGCAGCTCGTCGCGGATCAGCTGCTCGCGCGCCTCCTCGATCGCCTCGAGCCCGTCGTCGAGCTCGCGCATGCTGCTGACGAGCGGCAGCATGATCCGCAGCGGGCCGTGCACGCCGGCGCGCAGCAGCCCGCGCAGCTGGGCCAGGAACATCCCGCGCTCCTGCAGCGCGAGCCGCAGCGAGCGCAGCCCCATCGCCGGGTTGTTCTCGGCCTCGCGCGCCTTGAGCAGCGGGCTCTGCTTATCGGAGCCGAGGTCGAAGGTGCGGAACACCACCGGGTACGGCGCCATCTTGCGCAGCACCGCCTTCGCCGTGCGGTAGTGCTCCTCCTCGCTCGGCAGCGTCTCGCGGTTCATGAACATGTACTCGCTGCGATACAGCCCGATGCCCTCGGCGCCGTGCTGGATCGCCAGCTCGATGTCCTCGCTCATCGCCAGGTTCGCGCGCGTGACGACGTGGAGGCCGTCCTGCGTGACCGCCTTGAACGCGCGGTCTTTCTGGATCTTCTCCTCGAACGCGTCGTAGCGGCGGCGCTCGCCCTCGTGGTCGTCCAGCTCCTCGGCGTCGGGGCGCACGATCACGCGCCCGTGCACGCCGTCGACGATCACGGTGTCGCCGGTCTGCGCGATGTCGATCACGCCGTCGATGCCGACGACCGCCGGGATCTGCAGCGAGCGCGCCATGATCGCGCTGTGCGAGGTGCGGCCGCCGACCTCGGTGACGATGCCCAGCACGCGCACGCGGTGCAGCTGGGCGGTGTCCGCGGGGCTGAGGTCATGGGCGACGACGATCGAGCCCTCCGGCGGGCTGATCTCGCCGGTCTTCTCGCCGACGAGCGTCTGCAGCAGGCGGCGGCCGAGGAAGCCGATGTCGCTGCTGCGCTCGCGGAAGTACTCGGTCTCCGCCTGGTCCAGCGTCGCCTGCAGCTCGTCGATCGCCGTGGCCACCGCCCACTCGGCGCAGCGCAGCTCGTCGCGCACCAGCGTCTCGGTCCGCTGGATCAGGTCCGGGTCACGCAGCATCATCTGCTGCGCCTTGAGGATCTGCCGGTGCTCGCCGTGGGGCAGCTTGGCCTTGATGGCCTCGATCTGCTTACGCGTGGCGACCAGCGCCTCGTGGAAGCGGATCTGCTCCTCCTCGACCTGCTCGCGCTCGATGTGCGTGTGGGGCACGGCGACGCGTCGTCGCCCGACCACGTAGGCCGCGCCGATGCCAATGCCTGGGCTGACGGCGGTTCCCCCCCGCGCCCAGCGCTCCTCTGCGGCGTCGACCCGGCCGTCGCTCACAGCTCGCCGAACCCGTCCTTGACCAGATCCTCGATCGCGCGGTAGGCGTCCGGCGCGTCGCCGCCCTCGCAGCGCAGGGTGATGATGGTGCCCTTCGCGGCCGCGAGCATCAGCACGCCGAGGATGCTCTTGCCGTTGACCTCGGTGCCGTCCTTGTCGATCCAGACGTCCGCGCCGTACTTGTTCGCAAGGCTGACCAGCTTGCTCGCGGCGCGGGCGTGCAGCCCGAGCGGGTTGATGATCTGGAGCTCCCCCGTGACTTGCTCTTGCTTCTTCATGAAGACTCCTGTGCAGGCTCTCGCTCCGCGTCCCGGCAGAGCTCGTTCGCGCGCTCCTTCTCGACCTCAGCCTCGTCGTCGCGCGCGCGCTCGGTCGGCTCCTCGCCCCCGACGACCCTGACCGAGCGAGTCCCCGAGTCGGCGCACGCGCGCGCGAGCTCGCTGGGGGAGACGCGCGCGCGGTCGATCGTGGCGAGCTTCAGCAGCATCGCGAGGTTGAGCCCCGAGAGCACCACGACCTCGTGCCCGGCGCGCTCGCG
Source organism: Myxococcales bacterium (assembly GCA_020633295.1). Lineage (GTDB taxonomy): Bacteria > Myxococcota_A > Polyangia > Nannocystales > Nannocystaceae > JACKDW01. The sequence continues at coordinate 299,492 of JACKDW010000006.1, forward strand.
CAGACCGCAGGCGCACGGGCTCGCGCCGAACAGGTCGACGATCATCACCACGCCGCGGCCCTGGTCCGCGCGCGCGATCGTCGTGCACAGCGTCGCCTGCAGCACGGGCGTCTCGCCTGTGCCGGCGTCCACCGTCATCACCCCCTCGAGCCCGGCCGGCATGATCGCGCGCGCGGCCGCCAGCAGCTGACTGGCCGTGTGCGCGTGCCCGAGGATGACGACGCCGACCCGCGCGTCGACCTCGTCGAGGGGCGCGTCGTCCGGCGACCCACCGCCCCCGTCAAGGGTGGTCGGCGTGTGCCCCGCGTGGTGGCTCTGAAGCATTGGGCGTGCCCTTTCCCGACTCCGCGACCTCAGGGAGGTCTCGATGGCGCACGATGAGGTTCGGAGCTGGCTCCGAGAGCGGCCGGCCGGTCTCCAGACGCGTCGCCATGGCCTCGACGAGCGCAACAGATCGATGCTGCCCCCCAGTGCAGCCGATCGCAACGGTCAGATACGAGCGTCCCTCGCGGGCGCTGCGCGGCGCCACGAAGCGAACGACCGCCTCGATGTGCTCCAGCATCGTCGACGCGTCCTCCTGGCCGAGCACGAACGACGATACGGACGGCTCGAGCCCGGTCAACGGGCGCAGCGCCGGCACGTTGTACGGGTTGTTGAGGAACCGGACATCAAACACGACGTCCGCCGAGCTCAGCAGCCCGAACTTAAACCCGAAGGACGACAGCACGAGGTTCATCACGCCGCGCACCCCGTAGCGATCGCGGATGAGCTGGCGCAGGCCGCGAGCTCCCATCCCGCGGGTGTCGATGATGCTGCTCGCCATGCGCCGCAGCGGCGCGAGCAACGTGACCTCGCGCTCGCTCGCCTGCGGCAAATCGCCGAGCGGGTGCTTGCGCCGCGTCTCCGAATAGCGCCGCACGATGACGTCGACGGGCGCCTCCAGGAACAGGATCTCGACGCGGTGCCCGGCCGCCCGCAGGCGCCCGTGCACCGCCGCGAACTCCGGCAGGTAGCGCGCGTCTCGAGCGTCGATGCAGACCGCGACCCGGCGCCCCTCGTCGACGTCGACGAGCCCCGGCAGGTCCGGCAGCATCGGCACCGGCAGGTTGTCGACGCAGAAGAAGCCCAGGTCCTCGAGGGCCGCGAGCGCGGTCGACTTCCCCGAACCGCTGAGACCGGTGACGACGAGCAGCTGCATGGCGGACCTCGTGCGCGGCGCGGCGGCGCCCGTCACTCGACCTCCGGGATCGGCATGCTCTGGGAGCTGTTGCGCGGGCGCGGCGACGGCACCGCCGCCGAGCCCGTGGACGCGAGGATCCGCGCGTTGATCTTGTCCTGGAACTCGCGCGCGGAGTCCCGCCCCCGGTACTTGAGGATCTGGTTGCGCGCGACGACCTCGATCAGCGACGCGATGTTGCGCCCCGGTCGCAGCGGGATCCGGGCCAGCGGCACGTCCACGCCGAGGATCGGCCAGACCTCGTTCTCGGTGCCGAGCCGGTCGTAGTCGGCCTCCTCGACGTCGCTGAGCTCGACCACGACCTCGATCTTCTTGTTGTCGCGCACGGCCGCGACCCCGAACAGGTGCGTGATGTTCAGGATCCCCATGCCGCGGATCTCCATGTGGTGCTGGTGGATCTCCGTCGCCTCGCCCCACACCGTGTCGGGCGGCCGCACCGTCACCTCGACCACGTCGTCGGCGACCAGGCGGTGGCCCTTCATCACCAAGTCCAGCGCCGCCTCGCTCTTGCCCACCCCGCTGCGCCCGATCAGCAGCAGCCCGATGCCGAGCACGTCGACGAGCACCCCGTGGATGCTCGCCCGCGGCGCGAGCAGCTCCTCGAGCTTCCGCGTCAGCCGCGAGATGAACGTCGAGCTCATCAGCGGCGTGCGCATCAGCGGGATCTTGTGGGCGCGCGCGGCGTCCATGAGGATGTCGGGCGCCTCGAGCCCGCGCGTCAGCACCATCCCGCACAGGCCGCGGCCGCAGAACTTCTCGAGCCCCTCGATCGCGGCCTCCCGCGAGATGCTCTGGAGGTAGTCGATCTCGGTCAGGCCCATGACCTGCAGGCGATCGGGGAACACGTGCTTCACGAAGCCGCACAGCGCGAGGCCGGGCTTCTGGATTCGCGGGCGGGCGATCTTGCGATCAAGCTCCCCCCAGTCCGACAGCAGCTCGAGCTGCAGCTGCTTCGCGGACTGATCGAGGAGCTGGCCGACCTCGACGGAGGCTTCTCGTCGCATCGCGGGGACTTTACCAGCCGCAGCAACCGGGGTCCGCGCGGGCGAAATCGCGGCGGCCGCGGGCGCCGGCGCGCGCCGTTGACAACGCGCCCAAAAAAAACGACCCCGCGACGCACCTGCGGTGCGTCGTCGGGGCGTCGCTCTCGAGCGCGCGCGCGCTAGCCGGTCTCGGCCGTCTCGGCGCTGGGCTCGGGCTGGATCAGCCCGTAGGTCTCGCCGTCCTCGAGCCGGTAGACGACGTTGATCTGCTCGGTCTCCGGGTTCGTGAACACCCAGAACGCCTTGTGCATCAGGTTCATCTGCATGATCGCCTGATCGGGCGTGAGGCGCTCGGCCTGGAATTCCTTGGTGTGGACGATCGTCGGCCCGCCGTCGATCGGCGTGACGGAGGCCGGCGTCTCCTCCGGCTGCTGCAGCGCGATCTCGTCCGTGTCGTTCTCGGCCGCGATCACGTTGAGGCGCACCTTGGCGCTGCGCCCCTCGTTCTGCTTGTGATGCTTGATGCGCTTCTTGTACCGGCGGACCTGGCGCTCCATCTTGGCGAGCGCGAGATCGACCGACGAGTACATGTTCTCCGTCGATTCCGAGGCGTGGAGCTGCAGCCCGTTACGCAAGACGACTTCGAACTGCGCGATCTGATTGAACTTGTGCACGCTGAAGGTGCAGCTGACTTTGAGCGGATCCGCGACATAGCGCTTGATCTTCTCGAGCCGCTCCTCGGCGTAGTTCTGGAGCGCCTGCGAGGTCTCCATCTGTCGGAAAACGAAGTGTGTCTGCATGGGTGGCACCTCTTGGAGAGAGTCGCCGGCCCCAGCCTGGGGCCGTCACCCTACAACGTAACGCGAACCGGCCCCGATGTGACCCCGAATCCCGAGATTCAGAACAATTTTCGGCGTTTCGAGCTCGACAGGACGTTCAGCTGCTCGCGGTACTTCGCCACCGTACGCCGGGCGATGTTGATGCCCTCTTCGCGGAGGCACTCGACGAGCTTCTGATCGCTCAGCGGCTTGGTCTGGTCCTCGTTGTCGATCAGCTGCTTGATCTTCGTCTTGACCGCCTCAGACGCCAGCTCGTCGCCGTCTTTGCGGCTGATCCCGGCGTTGAAGAAGTACTTCAGCTCGAAGATCCCCTGGGGCGTGTGCACGTACTTGTTGGTCGTCACGCGCGACACGGTCGACTCGTGCATCTCGATGTCCTCGGCGACGTCCTTGAGGATCAGCGGGCGCAGGTGCTGCGCGCCCTTCTCGAAGAACTCGCGCTGGAATTTCAGGATCGACTTCGTGACCTTGACGATCGTCCGCTGGCGCTGCTGGATCGAGCGGATCAGCCACTGGGCGGAGCGCAGGCGCTCGTGGATGTACTCCTTGGCCTTCGGGCTCCCGCTCATGGCCGAGCGGTACATGTTGCTGATCTTGAGCTTGGGCAGGCCGTCGTCGTTGAGCGTGACGACGAACTCCTCGCCGACCTTGAGGATGTAGACGTCGGGCGTGATGTACGGCGACGTGCCCGTCGAGTAGGCCCGCGCCGGGCGCGGATCGAGGCCCATGATGACCTTGGTGGCCTCGTAGACCTCCTCGAGCGGCTCGCCCATGTCCCGCGCGATGTTGTTGTACTTGCGGTTCTCGATCCGGTGCAGGTGCTTGGAGATGATGCCCAGCACCAGCGGATCCTCGATCGGGTGCTCCGGGTGACGCGCCTGGATCCACAGGCACTCGGCGAGGTTGCGGGCGCCGGCGGCGATCGGGTCGAGGTGCTGCAGGCGCCGCAGGACCTGCTCGACCTCGAGGGTCGAGCGCCCGAGCTTGGCCGCGATCTGCGGGACCGTGACGTCGGTGAGGTAGCCGGTCGGCGCGTAGCAGCCGATGATGAACTCGGCGATCTCCTCGTCGCGCTCGCTGTAGTCGGAGAGGCGCACCTGCCACATCAGGTGCTCCTCGAGCGTCTCCGGCGCGGACAGCGTGGCCTCGATCGACGGCAGCTCGTTGTTGTCGCGGCGGATCGACGACACGCCCGGGCCGAGCTGCGAGGCGTTCTCGAGGTAGCCCTCCCAGTCGAAGTTGTCCTTCGGCGCCTCCTCGACCTGCACCTCGGAGTTCGCGTGGCGCTCGACCTCGGCCGAGCTGCGCTCGGAGCCGGGCTCGAGCTCTACGGAGTCCTGCATCTCGACGGAGGAGACCTGCTCCTCGTTGCTGGTGCCGATCTCGGCGGCTTCCTCCAGGAGCGGGTTCTCGAGCAGCTCGTCGCGCACGAGGTCCGTCAGCTCGATCCGCGAGAGCTGTAGCAGCTTGATGGCCTGCTGGAGCTGCGGGGTCATGACGAGCTGCTGGCTCATCCGCAGGTCTTGGCGCATGTTGAGGACCATCTGGCGTACCTCTCTCGATCTCCTGAAGCGGGCTTCTCTACACCCGTCGGGCCAGCATATCAGATCCGCCCGCCGCGATGGGCGAGTTGAGCAGGAGCGCGCGCGGGGTCCTGCGGTCCCGCGCCGGCGGGCGCGTCCCGGTCGACGGCGCTCCCCGTACGCGGACGTCGCGGAGCGAATCTGACTCTTGGTTCACAACTGCACGGCGCCTGACGCCGCCGCGCTCGCCACGCTCGCCCGTCTGGACGCCGCGCGCTACGTGTGCTCGCGCTGGAACTTGAGCGCCGCCGCGACGTAGGCCGAGAACAGCGGGTGCGGCACCGTCGGTCGGCTCTTGAACTCCGGGTGGAATTGACAACCGACGAAAAACGGGTGCGCCTCGGGCGGCAGCTCGATCATCTCGACGAGCGCGCCGTCGGGCGAGACCCCGCTCAGGCGCAGCCCCGCGCCGCGCAGGCGCTCGCGCATGCTGTTGTTGAACTCGTAGCGGTGGCGGTGACGCTCGGAGATCCGCGTCGCGCCGTAGATCCGCGCGGCCAGGGACCCGGAGACGAGCTCGCACTCGTAGGCGCCGAGGCGCATCGTCCCGCCCTTCTCCTCCACGTCCTCCTGCGACGGCATCAGGTGGATCACCGAGTGCGCGTCCTCGTCCTGGAACTCGGCGCTGTTGGCCGACTTGATCCCGGCGACGTTGCGCGCGTACTCGACGACCGCGAGCTGCATCCCGAGGCAGATGCCGAAGTACGGCACGCCCTGCTCGCGCGCGTAGCGGATCGCCGCGATCTTGCCCTCGCTCCCACGTGAGCCGAAGCCGCCCGGCACGAGCACGGCGCTGAGCCCCGCGAGCACGCTCTCGGGCCCGGACGCCTGGACCTGCTCGGCGTCGACGTACACGATGTCGACCGCCGCGCGGCTCGCCAACCCGCCGTGCACGAGCGCCTCGTGCAGGCTCTTGTAGGACTCCTCGAGCTCGACGTACTTGCCGACGATGCCGATCGAGACGCGCTGCTCGGGGTTCTTGAGCGTCTTGACGATCTGGCTCCACTGATCGAGCCGCGGCGCGCGGCTCCAGATGTTGAGCAGCTCGCAGAGCTTGACGTCGAGACCCTCGGAGTGAAGCGCGAGCGGGACCTCGTAGATCGTCTCCTTGTCGGGCATCGAGATGACCGAGTCCATGCGCACGTTCGTGAACAGCGCGAGCTTCTCGCGCGTGGCCCGGGTCAGCTCGCGATCGGTGCGGCACACGAGGATGTCGGGCTGGATGCCGATCTCGCGCATCTTCATGACCGAGTGCTGCGTCGGCTTGGTCTTGAGCTCGCCCGCGGTCGGGATGTACGGCAGCAGCGTCAGGTGCACGAACGCGGTGTCGTCCGCCTCGCTCGTGAGCCGCAGCTGCCGGATCGCCTCGAGGAACGGCAAGCTCTCGATGTCGCCGACGGTGCCGCCGATCTCGACGATCAGCAGGTCGAGCCCGTCGGCGGCCTCGAGGATCATCTTCTTGATCTCGTTGGTGACGTGGGGGATCACCTGCACGGTCTGACCGAGGTAGTCGCCGCGCCGCTCGTTGCGGATCACCCGCTCGTAGATCTGCCCCGAGGTGTAGTTGCTGCTCCGGGACATCCGGTGCGAGACGAAGCGCTCGTAGTGCCCCAGATCGAGATCGGTCTCGGCCCCGTCGTCCGTGACGAAGACCTCGCCGTGCTGCGTCGGGTTCATCGTCCCCGGATCCACGTTGAGGTAGGGATCCAGCTTCTGGAGCCCGATGTTGAGACCCCGGGCCTCGAGCAGCGCGCCGATCGAGGCGGCGCACAGGCCCTTCCCTAGGGACGAGACGACCCCGCCGGTGACGAAGATGAACTTGGTCCGTTTCCCGCGCTTACCCTGCACGGGGGTCTTGCGTGCCACGTCATGACGACGTTTGCAATCGCTCGTCTACGCAGCTTTCACACGCGCGTGCGCGGGCCCTTCGGCCGGGTTACGCGGAGCTCGCGTGGTATTGTGGTTAACCCGCGTCTCGTGATCGCGTGGTGTTCGCGTCCGCTAGCTTCGCCAGCGCGACGCGCGACGCCAGGCCGAGACGCCGACCTCTCCGACGTCCGCGCGCGCTCCGCTGACGCGGGCGCGACGAGCGGCGAACACGGCCGCTGCGGCCGCCGCCTTGGCGTCGCGCTCGTCGAGCGTGAGCGCCTCGGTCAGCGCGGGGTGCTCATCGATGTAGCGCGTCGTGTAGCGCCCGGCGAGGAAGTCGGGCTCGTCGAGCACGCGCAGGTGAAAGGGGATGTTGGTCGAGATGCCGAGCAGCACCGTCTCATGCAGGGCCTCGCGCATGCGCCCGATCGCGGCCATACGATCGGGCCCCCAGACCGTGAGCTTGGCGATCATCGGGTCGTAGTGACGCGAGACGACGCTGCCCGAAGAGACAGCCGTGTCAACGCGGATGTGCGCGCCGGTCGGCCAGCGGACCTTGTGCACCGCGCCCGGCGCGGGCAGGAAGCGGCGCGGATCCTCGGCGTAGAGGCGGCACTCGATCGCGTGCCCGCGCAGCTCCACGTCGCGCTGGCTGTAGCCGAGCGGCTCCCCGGCCGCGACGCGGATCTGATCCCACACGAGGTCGCGGCCGCAGGTCATCTCGGTCACCGGGTGCTCGACCTGCAGGCGGGTGTTCATCTCGAGGAAGAAGAACTCGGGTCCGCCGGGCCCCTCTTCGAACAGGAACTCGACCGTGCCCGCGCCGGTGTAGCCCACGGCGCGCGCCGCCTTGACGGCGACCTCGCCCATGGCGGCGCGCACGCTCGGCGTCATCTGTCCGCTCGGGCTAGGGCACTCCTCCGTGACCTTCTGATGGCGCCGCTGCACCGAGCAGTCGCGCTCGTTGAGGTACACGACCTCGCCGTGGGCGTCGGCCATCAGCTGGATCTCGACGTGCCGGGCGCGCATCACCGCGCGCTCCATGAACATGCGACCGTCGCCGAACGCGGCCTTCGCCTCGCGGCTCGAGGCCTCGAACGCGCGCGCGAGATCGGCCTCGCGGTGGACGATCCGCATGCCCTTCCCGCCGCCGCCGGCGACCGCCTTGAGCATGACCGGGAAGCCGACGTCACGCGCGGCCGCGAGCGCGGACTCCGAGGTCCCCAGCTCGTTGACGCCCGGCACCACCGGCACGCCCGCGCGCGTCATCGTCTCGCGCGCGCGCATCTTGTCGCCCATCAATTCCATCGCCCGCGCGGGCGGACCGATGAACGTGATCCCGGCCTCCTCGCAGGCCTGCACGATCACCGGCCGCTCCGACAGGAAACCGTAGCCAGGATGAATCGCGTCCGCGCCGGTCTCGCGGGCGGCCGCGATGATCCGATCGACGTTCAGGTAGCTCTCGTGCGCAGCCGCGCCGCCGATGTGCACCGCCTCGTCCGCGCCGAGGCGATGGAGCGCGTCGCGGTCGGGGTCGCTGTAGACGGCGACCGTGCCGATGCCACGCTCAGCGCAGGTTCGGAACACGCGGAGCGCGATCTCACCGCGATTGGCGACCAGGATCTTGGAGAACGGGGGCTTCGAAGTCGACGCTGCCATGGAGCAGCGCCATGCGTACCACAGTCACGCGCCCTCGCAGGTTACTCCGGCGTATCAGCGGGCGCGGACGCCTCAGCCGGAACAACGGGCGCTGCTGCCTCCTCGGCGAGCGCCGCCGTGGCGCCCGCGCCGAGGCTGGACGAGCGGACGCCGTCCTGACCGATCGGCTCGGCGAGGGTTGGCGGCGGCGGCGACGGCCACTGGGCTGGCGGCGCCTTGCTCACGCACGCAGGCAGCACGAGCGCCACGCTGAGGGCGACCACGATCGCGCGGGGGCGTCGAAGCGCGCCCCCCCGGGACTCGAACGAGCTTCGACTAGACCTCGTCGTCCGTCTCGTCGTCGTCGTCGTCGTCGTCATCGTCGTCGTCGTCTTCGACCTCGCCGAGATCAACCTCGGGATCGTCGTCCTCGCCGTCATCGACGGCCTCGCTCGCAGCGTTGACGTCAACGGCGTTGTCGTCGTCGTCGGTCTTCTCGTGGTTCTTGGTCCCGAGGCGCTCGAGGTCGGCGGTCAGCTCCTCGACGTCGCCGCCGACGTCATCGATGCCGTCCTCGTCGCCCTCGATCCCGCCGAAGGCCACGGCCTCGAGGTAGGTGTTGTCGGTGTTCGACGAGCGCAGCTTGCTGCGCTGCTCGTCGATGAAGGCCTCGAGGATCCCGTCGACCGACTCGACGTAGCGCACGCGATCGGCGCTAATCTCGCGCAGCGCGGTCACGGCCTGCTTGTTGTCACAATGGATAAGGGGAGTCCCCCGGTTCTCCAGCAACGCACGGGCCCGCCGAGAGGCGAGGATCGTCAGCGCGAACCGGTTGGGGATCTTTTCGAGACAGTCTTCTACCGTGACACGAGCCATGGGCCGACGGAGTATGGGGGCCGCTCGAGTTTTCAGCAAGCCCAGACGGCGAATTCGCGCGTCCCGCGGCGAAGCGCCCGCGTCATGAGTCTGCTCATGACGCCGGTCGGATCCTACATCTCGATCAGCAGCTGCTGCCCGCGCTCGCGCAGCTCAATGCTGTCGCTCACCCAGCGGATGAACTGGGCGGCGTGCCCCTTGTCGAACTCGAAGGCCTCGGCCAACTCGAGCAGCGCGTCGACCTCCCCCTCGACCAACTTGTTGTCGGCGAAGGCGGCGCAGACGGCCTGGTAGAACAGGAAGATCCGGGCCTCGCGGTGACGCACGCGCGTCGCCACGTCGAGCAGATCACTCGGCGACATGAACTCGCGGCGCACGAGATCGCGCTCCTCGGGCAGGAGCATCATCTGGCCCATCAGCTCCTCGACGAAGTGCCGCTCGCTGTCCGAGACCTGATCATCCCTGGACGCCATGATCGCCACCGCGCGGGCTACGGCGACCTGCTCCTCGGGCGTGATCAGTTCTGCGATCGGAAAGTCGAGCATGGGCTTTCTCCAGTTCGGCCCCAGGCTAACGCAAAGCGGGTGCGGTGACTAGCGAGCCTCCCCCGCCGCCTCGTGAAGGACAACACACGGGCGTGCGCCGCCCCGACGACGCGAGATCGACCCGGCGCGGGCGCAATTGCGACCACGCGATTGCCGCTCTTTCGCCCGGGCCTCGGGGCCGAGCTCGGATGAGCGCTCGCTACTCGTCGCGCGCGACCAGGGCCCGCACCGCGGGGTCGTGGAACATCTTCTGCGGCGCGACCACGATCGACGCCTCGTGGTCGTCGTGCACGTAGGTCATCGCTACCTCGGCGAGCGCGTCGTGATCGAGCCCGGGAGGCAGCGGCGCGAGGACGTTGATCGCCGGGTAGTGCGGACGCTCGCCGACGACGGCCGCCTCGTGCACGACCTGACCGTCGCCGAGCTCAAAGCGCACCGAGTGCGTGGCGCTGCGCGCCTCATCCTGCGCGAACGAGCCGGGCGCGGTCCACCACTCGGAGTCCCCGTTCGGCTCGATCACGCCGATCAGCACGCCGTCGCCGTCTGGCTCGACCGGCGCGTCCTCGAGCTCCCAGCTGCTCAGCAGCGAGATGCGCTGGTAGGTCGCGTTCCACTGCCAATCGGAGCACCACGTCGGACCGCAGTAGCTCATGTAGTCGACCGTCGCGGTCGGGTGGCGGAGCTGGAAGTCGCGGATGCCGAAGCCCCACACGTTGATGATCCCGTTGTCGTAGGGGTAGCTGCCGTCGGTCCCGGCGGCGCCGCCGTTCGGGCAGTAGATGTGACGGCGCCCCTGCGTGTGCCCGACCTCGTGCACGAAGGTGTCGAGCGTCGCGCCGTCGGTGCTGAGCAGCTGCCCCGCCGAGACCCGGAGGTTGGCGTTCTGCTTGCTGTCGCCGGTGATGCCGGCGGCGAGGCCTACGGTGCAGCCGCCCCCCGGACCGTCGCCGGTGCCGATGCACCCGCCGCAGCTGTCGAACAGCCCGTAGTAGTAGATCCACGGCTGCGGGTTCTCGGCCGCGCGCAGCTGCGCGATGTCGTTGACCAGGTTGTTCAGGCCGGAGAACGAGGTCATCGAGTAGGTGACCTCGAAGGGCTCGTGGATCGTGATCTCGACCTCGTCGGCCGGGTTCTCCTGCAGCAGCGCGTCGCGCATGAGCGGCTGCCAGTACTCCGGATCGACGTTGGCCGCGCAGCTGCCGTTGGAGTAGTGAACCGGCACGAGCACCACGCGGAGCTTCTGGTAGCTGTTCTCGACGCCCACGATCACCGAGTCATCCGCGTTGACCGGCAGCCGCGGCGGCGGGTCCGGCTCCGGCGTGTCCTCCTGACCCCACTCGGCCTCCCACAGGCTCAACCTGTACCGCACGCCAGGCTGAGCGTCGTCGGCCAGCAACCCGAAGTACGGGCCCGTGGTCAGCCCGCCCGCGAAGGTGTCGGCCTCGATCAGGAAGGTGTCGCTGAGCTCCTTCTCGGTGCCGTCCTTGAAGAGGAGCGTGAGGCGAGCCTCGAGCTTGCGCGCGACCCAGTTGTCGCCGACGTCGAGGAACACGCGGATTAACATGTCGCGGTTCGCCGGGATGTACGCGTTGCGCATGGCCCCCGGGACCTCGCCGCCGTCGAGCCCGATCGGCACCGCGACGCCCGGGTTGGCCTCGACCCGCACGATGCTCACGTCGCGCGCGGGGATCGGCACGAACGGCGGGCCGGTGGTCGCGTCGGTCTCGCCGCCGCTCGAGCCCGCGCTGGGGTCGTCGGTGGTGCCGCTGTCGCTGTCCGTCGTCTCAGACGTCGAGGGCGCGCACGCGGCGACGCAGAGCGAGAGAAGACCAAGCCCAATTCGAGACGACGAACGCACCATGAAAAACACGTTAGAGATTTCACATCGGCATTGCAACGCCTAGAGCCCCCAAGGCACGGATTTCGACGAAACACTGGTCCCCACGACGATCCCTGGAGGGTGATTCCCCGCGGCGCGCGTCTCCACCGCGTTCGTCAAATCCTGCGTGAGCTTTGTTCCGATCATGAACGGCGTCTTCGCGCCACGACGAGACGTACAGTGCGGCCACCTCGAGCACGACATCGCCCAGCAGGTGTCCCCGGAACCATTCACGAACGAACGACAGCTTCCGCGCGCGGTGTGATCAGCTCGTCTGATCGCCGAAGAGGGAAATCGGTTTAATGCCGATGCGGCTCCCGCCACTGTAAGTGGACACGAGATCGACACGAGCCACTGGGCGCATCGCCTGGGAAGGCGTCGATCGAGGATGACCCACAAGCCAGGAGACCTGCCGCGCGCACCCCTTCTCGGGCTCGTGAGCCCGACGCGGAGCCCACGGGAGTACTGGGCCGGGACCACGGGCGCGCCCGCCCGCCCGGGGAACACCCCACCTGCCCCCTCGCGCCGCGAGATTTCCCCCTCGCCGGTCGGAGGCAGGTATCGCACACCGCGCAACATCTCGGGCTTCTACGCCGCCGCGAGCGCCGCCAGACGAGCGCAGGACGATCGCTAAGAAGTGCGTCGTGATCGCGTGCGGGCTCGCGGCCGTGCTCACCACGACGCGCGCCGCCGCCGACGAGCGCGAGCCGACGTCACGCGACGCTCCGCCGGCGTACCGGACCACGGTCCGTGACGCGCGCGAGGATCCCCTGGACGAGCAGCGGCGGATCGACGCGCGCGCGCCGGGCTTCGCCACGGCGATCGATCTCGAGCGCGACGTGGGGGCGCGACCCGCCGACTCGCTGGCCGAGGTGCTCGCGCGCTCGGCCGGCATCCACGTACGGTCCATGGGCGGGCTCGGCCAGTTCAGCTCGCTCTCGATCCGCGGATCGACGGGTCAGCAGGTCGCCGTCTATCTCGACGGCGTGCCCATCACCGGGAGCATGATGGGCCTGTTCAACATCGGCGACCAGCCGCTCGACGCGCTCGGGCGCGTCGAGGTCTATCGCGGCCACGTGCCGATCGTGTTCGGCGGCGCGGCGATCGGCGGCGCGGTCAACCTCGTCAGCGCGCGCGACTGCCCCAAGGACGGGGACGCGCAGCTCGAGGCGGGCGCCGGCTTCGGCTCGTTCCTCTCGCGTCAGGCCGACGTGACCGTCGCGCTCGGCCTCCCACGTCGCTTGTGTCTGCAGAGCCAGCTCAGCTACGCCGGCTCGCGCGGCGACTTCCCGTACTACGACAACGGGAGCACGCCGCTCGTGCCCGAGAACGACCAGACCTCGAGCCGCGAGAACAACCAGTACGATCGCGCGCAGGGGCGCGTCGGGCTCTCGGGCCGCCGCGGTCCGTGGCGCTTCCACGTCCAGCAGCTCGCGCTCGTCAAGCGTCAGGGGCTGCCCGGCATCGCCGAATCACCCGCCACGGTCGCCAGCCTCGACACCTACACGGCGCGCGCGCTCGGCTACGCGCGCCGCGCTGGGCTCGGCGGCCCCGGCGGCCGGCTCGAGCTCGTCGGCGCCGTCAGCTTCGAGGGCCGCGTGTTCCTCGACTCCAAGAACGAGGTCGGGCTCGGGGCCAACAACCAGCGCACGCGCGCGGTCGATGTGTACCTCTCGCCGCGCCTGCGCCTGCCCCTGTGGACCGGCGCCTTCCTGGGCAGCGCGCTCGATCCTCGGCTCGAGTGGCTGCGCACGGACGAGCGCGTCAACCCCTCGCTCCCGCTCGGATACACGGGCGACCGCGTGCGCGCGCGCGTCGGCGGCGGCCTGGAGCTCGAGCAATTCCTGCTCGACGATCACCTGCTCCTCGCGCCAGGCGTGCGCCTGGACGTGCTCTACAGCGAGTTCTCCGACGCGCGGGACGGCGAGGCGCGCGGCGCCGTCGACCACGCCGCGATCGCGGCGTCGCCCCGCCTGGGGGTGAAGCTCGCGCTCGCGCCGTGGCTCAGCCTGCGCAGCTCAGTGGGTCGATACTTCCGCGCGCCGACGATGTTCGAGCTGTTTAGCGACGTCGGCTACGCCGTCGGCGCCCCGACGCTCAGGCCCGAACGCGGCACGACGCTCGACGCGGGCTTCGTCTTTGATGTCGACGATCAGCCGCTGTTCACGCTGCGCGCCCACGTCGCGGCGTTTCGCACCCGGGCGCAGGACATGATCATCTGGCGGCAAGCCGGCCCGCGGATCTCGTTCGTGAACGCGAGCGCGGCGCTCGTCGCCGGCGTCGAGAGCAGCGTCGACCTCGCTATGCTCTCCGGCGACATCGCGCTCACGGGCAACTACACGCGGCTGTTCACCTTCAACGCCGCGCGCGGCAGCAACGAGTACGGCTTCCCGCTGATGGGCGTGCCCACGAACGACCTGTTTCTTCGGCCATCATGGGGACACCGCTGGCGCGTCCGCAGCGTCGCGCTCGCGCCGCGCGTCTTCTACACGTACGAGCACCTCAGCGGCTACTTCCTCGATCCCTCCGGCCGCCACGAGGACGCGCCGCGCCGGTTCCACGGCCTCGGCCTCGAGCTCGCCATCTCCGAGCGCGTCAGCTTCGCGCTCGAGCTGCGCAACCTGACGAACATCAGCTTTGTGCACTGGAAGCTCTCCTTTATCAACGACACCTCCTTCGCCATCCAACAGCTCGCCGACGTCGCTGGGAACCCGCTCCCCGGTCGCAGCCTGTGGGCGACCCTCCGCATCACGCCGACGCGCGCCCGTGCGCGCGACTGACTCAAGGACATGAGACCCTCGCAGGAGCTGCCCATCATGAACACACGCACCGCGCTGCTCACCGCGCTCACGCTCACCGCCTGCGCGCCGAACATCCAGGACACCGGCGACGTCGTGGTCACCGACTCGGGGGACAGCGAGGGCGACACCGACGCGTCGCCCCTGCCCGGCTACCCGACGCTGACCGGCCCGTGCGTCCTCGGGACCGCGCAGCCGCGCCGGCTCGTCGTCACGACGACCGACTTCGCGACCGGGGCGGTGAGCGTCATCGACGCGGCGACCGACGCGGTCTCGGCCGACGTCGCGCTCGGCAGCACCGACGCGCTGCCCTTCGCCCACGGCGGCTACGTCTACCTGCTCCACCGCTACACGCTCGACGCGCTCGACACCCTCGACGCCGACGGCGCGTGGGCGACGCTGTCGCAGCAGGCGATCGAGGCGCCCGACGTCAGCAGCGCGAACGCCCACCGCCTCGCCTTCTCGGACGACGGGCGCGCGTACATGACCCTGTTCGGCGCGCCCGAGATCCACGTCTACGCGCTCGACGATCCGACGCGCCCGACGCTGCTGCCCGACGCGACGATCGACATCTCCGCCGTCGCCGACGCCGACGGCAACCCGGAGGCGTCGCTCGCGGTCGTCTGCGGCGAGCTGCTGCTCGTCTCGATCGGGCGCCTCGACGAGGACGCGCTGTATCAGCCGACGACCGACCACGACGCGATCGTCCTCATCGATCGCCACACGGGCGCGCTCCACGACCTCGACGCCGACGCCGACGGGGTGCAGCCGCTGCGCCTGCAGGGTCGCTGGGCGCGACAGTGGCGGCTCGACCCCGCCGACGCGGAACGCCAGACCCTGCTGGTGCTGACGACCGGCCTCGAGCGACTCGACGTGCGGACCGGCGCCGTGTCCTGGGCGATCACGCCTGAACGCCTCGCGGCGGTCGGCGTCGCCGACGTCATGCAGCCGCAGGCCTTCGCGCTCGCTGAGGACGGCCAGCTCGCCTACCTCGCCGCCTACACCGCAAACTTCGGCGGCGTCTCGCTGTTCGCCGGCGCGCTCGACGACGACGCGCCGCTCGTCCCGATCGCGACCGGCCTGCGCAGCGTCGAGCGGGTGCTCGAGCGCGTGGGCGACACCCTGTGGTACGGCGACAGAGCCGACAACCAGATCGGCGTCCACGCCCTCGACCTGACCACGAGCCCGCCGACGCCCCGACTCCACCTCCCGCTCGACGTGGGACTTCCTCCCTACTCCATGATCGCGATCCCGTGACCTCGAGCCCCACAGCCCCCCCGCGACGACGCGGCGCGGCCCTCGTCGCGCTCGCGCTGCTCGCCTGTAGCGGCCCCCCGCGCGCGCCCGCGTCGTCCGACGAAGAGGCGGTCGCGCGCGGCCGCACGCTGGCCTCGCAGACCGTGCTGAGCGACGAGGTCCTCTGGGAGCTCGGGCCGGCGGTGCGCGACCGCGTCGTCGCCGTGAGCGTGATGGCGGACGACCCGCGCTACAGCGCGGTCGTCGATCGCTGGCCCGAGGCCGTCCCGCGGCTCGCGGGCACGAGCGAGGCGCTGCTGGCCCTGAAGCCAGGCTACACCTTCGTCGCCAGCTTCACCTCGGCCGAGGCGCGCGCGCTGCTCGATCGGCACGGCGCGCCGACCCACGTGCTCGACGGCTTCACCGGCTTCGCGGACTACCGAAGGCACGTCGGCGACATCGCGCGGCTCGCCGGCGCCGAGCAGGCCGGTCGCGCGCTCGTCGAGCGCTTCGACGGCGAGCTCGCGCGCCTGTCTCGCGACGTCCCGACGCCCGCAGTCGGGCTCGTCAGCTACAACGAGGGCGTCATCGCCGGCCGTGACACGAGCTTCCACGACGTCGCGCTCGCGGCCGGCTTCCGCAACATCGCGGCCGAGCACGAGATCACCGGCCACCGCTCGATCAGCGACGAGCTGCTCGTCTCGTGGGACCCGGCGGTGATCGTCATCCCCTGCGGGCCGCCGTCCTGTGACGCCAGCGAGCGCGCGTTCGCGCAGCGACCTGGCTTCTCCGCCACTCGCGCGGCGCGCGAGGGCGGCGTCATCGCGCTGCCCCCGGACAACCTCTACAGCGTCGGCCGCGGGATGATCGCGGCCGTCACGGCGCTGCGCCGTCGTCACCCCTCCCTGCGATCGCCCGCCCCGTGATTGCCTCGCACCACGCCGCGCGCGCGCGGCATCCGGCCCTCGGCACGCTGCTCGCGCTCAGCTTGCTCGCCGCGCTCGCGCTCGCGGTCGTCGTCGGGCCCGGCGGCGTGGCGCCACGCGACGCGCTGCAGCTAATCGCGCGTCGGCTCGTCGGCGCGGGGCCGCCGACGGACCCCGACGTCGCGCTCGTCGACGCGATCGTGTGGTCGCTCCGCCTGCCCCGCGCGCTCCTGGCCGCGCTCGTCGGCGCGGCGCTCGGGGTCGCCGGCGCGCTCACGCAGGGCCTGTTCCGCAACCCGATGGCCGAGCCCGGCGTGCTCGGCGTGAGCTCGGGAGCCGCGGTCGCGGCTGTCCTTGGGTTCAGCCTCGGGCTCGACGCGCTCGGCCTCTGGGTGACGCCCGCGCTCTCTGCCGTCGGCGCGATCGGGATCCTGCTCGCGCTGCTCGCACTCGCGGGCACGCGCCACGGGATCGCCACGCTGCTGCTCGCCGGCGTCGCGCTCGCGGCGCTGTGCTCAGCCCTGACGACGCTGATGCTCGCGCTCGCGAGCGAGCGCTGGGATCTCGGGCTCAAGGTCGTCCGCTGGCTCATGGGCAGCTTCGAGGGCCGCAGCTGGGACCACCTCGCCGGCGCGCTCGCCCCCGCCGCGCTCGGCCTCCTCGCCGGCGCGTGGCTGCGACGCGACCTCGACACGCTCCAGCTCGGCGCCGACACGGCCCGCTCCCTCGGCGTCCGGCTCGAGCGCGTACAGCTGCTGACGATCCTCAGCGCCGCGATCCTCGTCGGCACCTCGACTGCGGTCGCTGGCGTCATCGGCTTCGTCGGCCTCATCGTCCCCCACGTCGTGCGCATGCTCGCGGGCCCCGGGCACCGCCGCCTCCTGCCGCTCTCGGGGCTGCTCGGCGCGAGCCTGGTCGTCCTCGTCGACACCGGCTCACGCGCCTTCGGCGATCGGAGCCTCCCGCCCGGCGTCATCACGAGCCTGCTCGGCGCGCCGTTCTTCCTGTGGATCCTCCGCCGCCACGGGCGGCGGCTCGATCACCTCGATCGTTGACGACGCGCGTCGACGCCGACGACGCGGTCTGACAATTTGCATCTACAAGTTCCCGCGCGAGCGCGACGCGACCAGCGGGAACCACGACGACGCGCGTGACGTGGGTCGAATCACGTCGAGGTTCACGACCCCCACAACGCCGTGAATTCAGCGCGCCCGCGGGCGTCCTCGGGGCGCCCGTGTGCGCGCTCCTTGTCCACAGCGGAGAATCGAGTTATCCACACCCGCGCCGGAGTCATCCACAGGTCGAGCCTGCTTCTCCACAGCGCCCCACGCCCACGAAGCCCATGAAACGGTGACCTGCACTACGCCCGCGTCAACCAAGTCACCGTCGCGCTGTGCTCCGCGCTGAAGCCGCGCCCACGTCGAGTGTCGCCCTCAGGCCGTCACGATCGTCGCCGCGGACCCCCATACAGGCCAACACTCCCGATTTCCGAGCGGCCCGCCGCTCGGCGCGGGATCGACGACATGAGCGCTTCCACGCCCAATACGAGGAAAATTACGTTTCATGCGCGCTCGCGTCCATCCACAGGGGAGATCACTCCACGCCCTGGGGATAATCGTCGACCAACCGGCCAACCGGCTTGCACTTCGGTACCAGACGTGTTGGGGGATACGAGCCTCCACTGCATTGGCAGAGACGGTGGTGCCCGCGCGTACGCGTGTCACGCTGTACGCGTCCCGCTCACCCACAACATCTTGCGCCTCGGTGACCGCGCGCGACACAACATGTTGTGTTCGCGCCGCGACGCCCGCCGCGCCGAACGACTTCGCACCGGCCGGCCGGAAGCGGTCCGGAGCGCAAGCGAGCGTACGCGTAAATATGTACTTTCCGACCAATGCACAATCGTGCGTAGACGCGCCGCAATTGCGAGCATACGCGACCCTACTGGAACAAGAAAAATGCGTTTACCATGGCCGTCCGCCTGGCCCGTGGTTCCGGGGTGGCTCGAAGCACAGCCGCCCCCCAGTCGCGCAGGGAGATTGACCTCGCGACGCCCGTTACAGGCGCCCCCAGGAGACGATCCCCTATGCGCTTGCACCACATCGCGATCCTCGCCTGCTGTCTGACCGCGTGCATGAGCGACGACCTCGACGACCTCGACACCGCAGAGGATGACGTCGACGTCGAGCTCGCCGAGAAAGACGAGGTCGAGCTGCGCGCGGACGCCGAGAACCAGGAAGTCGCCTCGCTCGCGCTCGTGGACGACGAAGCCATCGACAGCGAGGGAGACACCCACGCGGGCGGCGACCTCGAGGACGAGGACGGCGACGAGGCCCTGGACGAGGACGCGCTCGCGGCGGCGCTCGACTTCGAGTACCGCGAGTGCGTGCACGCGCTCGACAGCAAGCGCCCCAAGCTGACGAAAGAGACGCAGCAGCGGACCAAGGACATCATCGCCCACGTCCACAAGCGCATGAAGGCGTCCCGCGGCTTCCGCAAGCTGCTGATGCTCGTCGCGCTGCGCGAGGCCAGCTACCAGAGCGGCCTCGTGCACCGCCTCCAGCCCGACATCGAGGGCAGCCACAGCGCGTGGCGCAAGATGAAGGACCGCTACCCCGACAACCCCTACGCCGAGGATCCCAACCTCTGGCAGACCTACGGGCTGTTCGGGATGAACTCGAATTACTTCACGATGCTGTGGAGCAAGCAGGCCGACCCGCGCGTGCTCTGCGACCCGATCGTCGACGTGCTCGTCTATCGCCGCGCGGCCGAGCGCGCGCTGCGGAAGCTCAACGGCACCATCAAGTGCAAGAACGCCGACGGCGAGACCTACGACTTCCGCACGACGCCGACGTGGGCGACGATCCACCGCGCGGTCAACGGCGGCAAGCTGTGCCCCTCCAAGCACGAGAACCAGGCCGCGATCATGCGCAAGTACTTCAACGCGCGCGCGATCAAGAAGGGCCTCGACGCGGATGAGCGCGTGACGTCGAAGATGCTCGGCGTCGAGCCCGACCGCGGCCTCGACGGCGAGGTGTGGGAGACGCAGGAGGAGATGGTCATGGGCCTTTGGGAGGAGTTCGAGGCCCTCGCCGAGGAGAGCTAGAGCTAGAGCTAGAGCTAGAGCTAGCGCGTCCATCCCGGCCCACGCGTGACCGACCGTCGCGCCGTGGGCCGTCGTGTATCGGGGGCCCGAGGCGACCACGCGACGCTACGGCGCGCCGCTGGGGCTCGACGGCGGCGACGGGGCATCGCGCCCGCTCGCGGGGCCGCTGGGGGCGGCGCGAGCCGGGCGCGGACTCGCGCGCCCCTGCGCTCGTTGTATCGGCATTCTCGACGCGCCTGTGCACATAAACCACGCGCGAGGAATCGTCGATCCTCGAGAGTGCGCTCAATTCGTTTTATCTACACATTTCCATTAGGACATCTAGAGAACGACGCGCGGCTCGCCGCGCTCGACGACCCGCGCGAGCGCCCGCGAGGCGACCGCGAGATCTCGCGTCGCTCGAAAACGCCGCGGCGCCGTCGCGTCGCGACGCTTTGGTTACCACGCGGACGTCCGTCGCTGACGAGCCGGCCGATGGACCCGTGCGCCGCGAAAACATCACGCGTCGACGTCGGCCTGCCGCCCGTGACGTGGTCCACGATTCGGGCTAGAGTTCGCGCGCCGCTCCGCCCGAAGGACCCCTCGTGCCATACGCCTATATCTCCGGAACCGGACAGAACATCCCGCCGCGCGTCGTCACGAACGAGGACCTCGTCGACGTCTACGGGATCGAGACGAGCCACGAGTGGATCGTCCAGCGCACCGGGATCGAGTCGCGGCACTTCTCGGCCGAGGGCGTCGGCACCGCCGAGCTGGCGGAGCCGGCGGCGCGCGCCGCTCTCGAGCGCGCCGGGATCGCGGCGACCGATCTCGACATGATCGTGTTCGCCACGCTCTCGCCCGACTACGCGTTCCCCGGCAGCGGCGTGATCCTCCAGCGCCTGCTCGGCGTCGCCGAGGCGAAGAGCCCGAAGTTCGTCCCCGCGCTCGACGTTCGCAACCAGTGCTCGGGCTTCCTCTACGGGCTCCAGGTCGCCGACTCGATGGTCAAGTCGGGCGCCGCGCGCCACGTCCTGGTCGTCGGCGCGGAGACCCACTCGGCCGCGCTCGACCTCACGACCCGGGGCCGCACGGTCGCCTCGCTGTTCGGAGACGGAGCCGGCGCGGTCGTCGTGTCGGCGACGAACGAGGATCGCGGGATCCGACGGATCGCGCTGGGCGCCGACGGCCGCCACGCCGAGGTCCTGTGCCAGAAGGTCTGGGATATCCGGCAGCGCCCGTTCATCCCCGTCGACGAGGACGGTCGCGGCAGCGTCGCGCCCGAGATGCTCTGGGCCCACATGGACGGGCGCAAGGTGTTCAAGAACGCCGTCATGATGATGATCGGCAGCCTCATGCAGGTCTGCGGCGACGAGCAGGTCGAGTTCGACGACATCGACCTGTTCTTCTTTCACCAGGCCAACATGCGGATCAACCAGTACGTCGCCGAGCAGCTCGGGCTCCCGCCCGAGAAGGTCCCGCATAACATTCAGCGCAACGGCAACACGACCGCCGCGACCATCCCCACCCTGCTCGCCGAGTGCGTCGAGTCGGGCACGCTGAAGCCGGGGATGAAGATCGCGCTCGTCGCCTTCGGCTCCGGCTTCACCTGGGGCGCGGCGCTCATCGACTGGTAGCAGGCGTAGTTCGCGCGCCGGCCCCGTCGTCGGACGACGCAGCGGGCGGCTACGCTCCTATAGGACCGCGTCCGCACTTGGTTGTAGGCTTGCGCGAGATGTCTCCCGCACGCAACGGCCACCGATCGCCCGCGTTCCGAGCCCGACGGCCGTGGACCCTCCTCGGTCTCGCAGCGCTCGCGCTCACGATCACCGCGTCCCCGTCCTGCAAACGGACCCCGGACGACGGGCCGTCGAAATCACCGGACGGCGGCAACGCCGGAGACGCCAACACCACTGACGCCTGGTCGACCCTTGGGCCGGTTGATGTCGCCCACATTCGCACGCACATGGAGTTCCTCGCCGCCGACGCCCAGGAGGGTCGCGCGCCGGGGACCGAAGCCGACCAACGCGTCCGCGCGCACGTCGTCGCCGCCATGCGCGAGCTGGGTCTCGAGCCGGCCTTCGACGGCGGCGGCTACGAGCAGGCCTTTGAGGTCACCGACGGCGTGCGCGTGCGCGCCAAGAAGACCGACATGCTCGCGTCCGGTCGCACCCTCATCGAGCACAACCTCGTGCCCTGGGGTCACGATACCAGCGAGAGCGGCCCCGTCCTCGGACGCTTCATCTATCTCGGCTACGGCCTCGCGGGTGATGAGCCGTGGACCGGGGACTACGCCAACCTCAAGGGGCGCACCAACCGAATTGTCGTCGTCCGCGCGGGCGGCCCCGACGACCCCCACCTCGACCCCAGCAAGATCCGCCCGCAGACCAAATTAATCACCGCGCGCGAGCACGGGGCCATCGGCTTCGTGCTGTGGGAGCCCGACAACGAGTCGCCCTACCCCAACAACGGGCGCGTCAACGATCTGCAGATCCCGGCTGTCGCCGTCGGCGCGAGCGGCACCGACGCGATGCTCGAGATCTTCGGCGTCAAGGGCCGCGCCGCCGCCAAGGCCAAGAAGTCCGACGATCCCCACTTCGGGATCACCAACGGCACCAAGAGCACGCGACAGGGCGTCATCGACACCCCCGTCGAGCCGATCGTCCTCGGTACCGGCAACGTCAGCGGGATCCTCCGCGGCAACGGCTCGAGCCCCAAGCGTCTGGTCATCGGGGCGCACATGGACCACCTCGGCATGGGCAACAGCCACTCGCTCGCGCCGGGCGAGCGCGCCGTCCACAACGGCGCCGACGACAACGCGTCGGGTGTGGCGACCATGCTCGCGCTGGCCAAGACGCTCGCCTCCGTGCCCGCGAGCGAGCGCCCCTACGACATCCAGTTCGTCGCGTTCGGGGCCGAGGAGATGGGCCTGCTCGGCTCCAAGCACCTCGTCACCCAGCTCGGCGCCCAGGCCGCCGAGCAGATCGTCGCCATGCTGAACTTCGACATGGTCGGGCGCATGCGCGACAACACCGTCATCGTCGCCGGCGCGGGCACCTCCTCGGCGTGGGCGGGGCTGCTCGAGAAGTCCGGGGGCGGGCTCACGGTCAAGACCAACGAGCAGGGCTACGGCGCCTCCGACCAGACCTCCTTTTATGAGGTCGGGATCCCGGTCCTTCACTTCTTTACCGGCGCCCACGACGACTATCACAAGCCCTCCGACGACCTGGACAAGATCGACTTCGCCGGCGCCGCCCGCATCGGCGACATGGCCGCCCGCGTGGTCGCGGCCATCATGTCGCAGTCCCTCCAGCTCGACTACAAGAAGGTCGTCGAGTCCAAGCCGATGCGTTCGGGCTTCCGCGTGTCCCTGGGCACGATCCCCGACTACGCCGCCCAGGCCGACGGCCTCGCGCTCTCCGGCGTCCGCCCGGGCGGCGCCGCCGAGAAGGCAGGACTGCGCAAGGGCGACGTGATCCAGAAGCTCGGAGAGCGCGAGATCCACAACATGGACGACTACATGGCCGCCTTCGCCGTGCTCAAGCCCGCGGTCGAGATCGAGGTCGTCGTGCTCCGCGACGGCAAGCAGGTCGCCCTGAAGATCACCCCGGAAGCGCCACGTCGACGCTAGCTCGGGACACCCCGTCGAAAGCGGCCGGTCGCTCGCGCGACACGGCCGCTTTGAACGTTCGGGCCCGCTGTCACGGCGCCGTGTCGGGTCGGTTGTCGCAGACTCTGCCGGGAGATCCAGGGATCATCCGCGCGGTTGCAGGAATCCACAGGAGCGACCTGCCATCCACAGGGAGAACTTGTGGATAACTTGTACCTACATCGCGGTACAGGCGCTGGGCGTAGAACTGTCATTAGGACCAGCCAGGGCGGGCTTCTCGGGGGGTCTGATTGTGACATGCCGCGGAATTCATGTCGCAACAGACCGCTGGTTCCGGCGCGGGGCCATCAGCCTACGCAGACGTCCCGCCTAGCGGCAGGAGACCCGAACCCAACCTTTCGAAAAAAATCGAATTCCAGATTTCTGAATTTTCTCCGCGCCCGAATTTTGCCTCGAGGCCCACGTCAGCGCGGTTCTCCTGTATCTTCGTGTTGGTTGTACGCGCATGCACTCGGCTCTGAGCCAGCGCGTCACCCTAAGAATCCGGCGATTCGACCAACACAAGCCAAGGCAGGAAGACATGATGCGTGTACGCACAACGACGCTCCATCTCGGTCTATTCGTGATGATGGGCCAGGTCTTCGGGTGTGGTGACAGCGGCTCGCCGACTTCGACCGACGCCGCCGGGACGACCGGGAGCACCGAGACCACCGAGAGCGAGGACGAGTCCACCGGAGGCGCGAGCATTAACACCTCGACGTCGAGCGCGGACGAGACCAGCGACACGGGCAGCTCCGGCGCGACGACCGAGCCCCACGACACGACCGGCACCACCGGCGAGCCCATGACCACGAGCGACGGGAGCGGGACGAGCGACACCGGCGTCGGCTCGTGCGGCGACGGGATCAAGGACGAGGGCGAGGAGTGCGACGGCGCCGATCTCGGCGAGTTCACGAGCTGCCAGGCCCTCGACATCGAGCATGAGATCGGTCCCGGAGGACAGATCACGTGCAGCCCGAGCTGCGAGCTCGACACGAGCGGCTGCGACATCTGCTACGCGCCGTACAAGAACGAGCCCTGCGACAACAACTCCAACGACCGCATGCACGCGCTCGAGCTCAACTGCGCGCTGCTCAACGGCGAGGACTTCAACGAGCTCAACTCGACCTCGCTCGTCAACGGCAGCCTGAGCTTCCACGCCCCCGACAGCGACTCGTGGCGCGTGATCCGACAGTTCGGCACCGCGATCGACCCCGACACGAACAAGCCCTACTGGAGCGCGCGCGGCGGCGAGAAGTTCATCGCGCTGAGCACCGGCAACCTCGACGTGCCGGTCGGCGGCGTGCTCGAGATGGCCTCGGGCGCCGCGCAGTCCGGTCAGAACGGCGAGAACGACAACCCCGACAACCTCGTCGAGCTGCCTGGCGTCATGAACCACCAGCACGGCGGCTTCGACGAGCAGGACCCCGAGGTGCTCTCGCCCTTCGACAAGTGCGAGCCGGGCCTCGACTGCTCCAACACGCTCGAGGAGCACTGGCTGACGGGCACCGGCAAGGGCCACGACGTCCTGTACTTCGAGTTCCAGGTGCCTGTGCCCATGGGCACGCACTCCTTCGAGCTCGACTTCGCGTTCTTCTCGGCCGAGTACCCCGAGTGGAACGGCGACGACTTCCTCCCGTTCAGCGACATCGCCATCATCTGGGCGCAGAGCGAGGAGTACACCGGCAACATCTCGTTCATCGACGACGGCCAGGGGAACAAGCAGCCGCTCGTGACCCTGTACCTCAACGAGCGCGGGCTGATCGCGTTCAACGAGGATCACGAGGCGCTCGAGGGCACCGGCTTCGACGGCGTCGGCGGCACGACCGGCTGGCTCAAGGCCCGCGGCAACGCGATGCCGGGCGAGACGCTGACGCTCGCGTTCTCGGTCATCGACCGCGGCGACAAGCTGATCGACACCGTGCTGCTCCTCGACAACTTCCAGTGGGGCTGCTCGGCCTGCCCGCAGGGGACCGTCGACATCGACGGCAGCTGCGGGATCACGCTCCAGTAGCCGGCTAGGATCGCGCGCCCGGCGGAACCGGCTCGCGGACCGACCCGCTCGCGTGTGTCGGTTTAGCCGCGATCGGGGCCCCACGAGCGCGCTTCATCACGCGCGCCGCTGCAGCCCGTCGCGGGCGCGAGCGTGAGCTCGCGGACACCAGCCCGATCCTCCCCCTGCCCTCCACACCTTCGCGCCAACGCCGTAAATACGACGTTTTTGGCATTTCCGCGCGTTGCGGCCCGTTGCGTGTCTGGAGCCGGCGCTGGTATATGCACGCCGACCTCAGCAGGTGACCCCGGGAAAGTGGGTCCGGTCGAGAGGGAGTCGGAATGTCACGTCGGAACAAGATCACGATCGTTGGTGCCGGGAACGTTGGAGCCACGGCGGCTCACTGGGCGGTGCAGAAACACCTCGGAGATGTCGTCCTCGTCGACATCAAGGAGGGCATGCCCCAGGGCAAGGCGCTCGACCTGGCCGAGGCGTCCCCGGTGATGGGCTTCGACTGCACGCTCACGGGCAGCAACAGCTACGACGCGACCGCGGGCTCGGACGTCGTCGTCATCACCGCCGGCGTCCCCCGGCGCAAGGACCCCAAGACTGGCAAGTTCACGAGCCGTGACGAGCTCGTCGAGATCAACCGCAAGATCGTCGGCTCGGTGACCCGCGAGGTCGTCAAGCGCTCGCCCGACGCGGTCCTCATCTGCGTGGCCAACCCGCTCGACGCGATGTGCCACGTCATGTACCACGAGTCAGGTTTCCCGAAGGAGCGCGTGATCGGCATGGCCGGCGTGCTCGACACGGCGCGCTACAAGTTCTTCATCTCCGAGGCGCTCGGCGTCAGCGTCGACGACATCCACGGCATGGTGCTCGGCGGCCACGGCGACACGATGGTGCCGCTGCCGCACCACACCTCGATCGGCGGCATCCCGCTGCCGGAGCTGCTGCCCAAGGAGAAGATCGACGCGATCATCGAGCGCACGCGCAAGGGCGGCGGCGAGATCGTCGGGCTGCTCGGCTACTCGGGCTACTACGCGCCGGCCGCCTCGGTCATCGCGATGGTCGAGTCGATCGTCCGCGACCGCAAGCGCGTGCTCCCGGCCGCGTGCATGCTGCAGGGCGAGTACGGCTACAAGGACCTGTTCATCGGCGTCCCCGCGGTGCTCGGCAAGGGCGGCGTCGAGAAGATCATCGAGATGAAGCTCGGTGACGCGGAGAAGGCGATGCTCGAGGTCTCGGCCGAGGCCGTCCGCAGCGTCGTCGAGCTCCTGCCCTACGACAAGAGCAGCAACTAGCGATTAGGGTCCGCGCGGGCGCCGACGCGTCGGCGCCCGCGCGGCGCAATTACAACAACAGGACAGCTGGAGACGATCCCGTGATCATCGGAGGGAGCCCCGAATGAAGATCCACGAGTACCAGGGCAAGGACCTTCTGCGGGCAGAGGGAGTGCCCGTTCCCCTTTCACACGTCGCGTTCACGGCCGAGGAGGCCAAGGACGCGGCGGCCAAGCTCATCGACGAGACCGGCAGCGAGATCGTCGTCGTCAAGGCGCAGATCCACGCCGGCGGCCGCGGCAAGGGCCGGTTCAAGGAGTACCCCGAGCTCGGCGGCGTCAAGGTCGTCAAGGGCGCGACGGCGGCCAAGGACGTCGCGACCAAGATGCTCGGCAGCACCCTCGTGACCATTCAGACAGGTCCTGAGGGCAAGAAGGTCCAGCGCGTGCTCGTCGAGCAGGGCATGGACATCAAGCAGGAGCTCTACCTCGGGATCACGCTCGACCGCGCGACCGGCCGCAACACCGTGATGGCCTCGACCGAGGGCGGCATGGAGATCGAGGAGGTCGCGGCCCACACGCCCGAGAAGATCCTCAAGGAGGCGATCGACCCCGCCGTCGGCCTCGCCGGCTTCCAGGCGCGCAAGCTCGCCTACGGCCTCGGCCTCGAGGGCAAGGTCGCGCGCAAGGCCGCGGCGTTCCTCGGCAAGCTCGCAGGCGCCTACGAGCGGCTCGACTGCTCGCTGCTCGAGATCAACCCGCTCGTCATCACCGGCAGCGGCGACGTGCTCGCGCTCGACGCCAAGGCGAACTTCGACGACAACGCGCTGCACCGGCACCCGCACATCGAGGCGCTGCGCGACCCCGGCGAGGAGGACGCCGCCGAGCTCGAGGCCAAGAAGCACGACCTGAGCTACGTCAACCTCGACGGCAACATCGGCTGCATGGTCAACGGCGCGGGCCTGGCCATGGCGACGATGGACATCATCAAGCACTTCGGCGCCGAGCCGGCGAACTTCCTCGACGTCGGCGGCGGCGCGACGGTCGAGCGCGTCACGGCGGCGTTCAAGATCATCACGTCCGACCCGCGGCTCGAGGGCATCCTCGTCAACATCTTCGGCGGGATCATGAAGTGCGACACCATCGCGCAGGGCGTGATCGCGGCGGTCAAGGAGGTCGGCCTCACGGTGCCGCTCGTGGTTCGCCTCGAGGGGACGAACGTGGCCCAGGGCAAGAAGCTGCTCGAGGAGAGCGGCCTCAACCTGACGACGGGGTCGAGCCTGCGCGACGCCGCGTCCAAGATCGTGGAGCTGGTGAACAAATGAGCGTACTCGTCGACAAGAACACCCGCCTGATCGTCCAGGGCATCACCGGCA
This sequence comes from Myxococcales bacterium, assembly GCA_020633295.1. GTDB lineage: Bacteria > Myxococcota_A > Polyangia > Nannocystales > Nannocystaceae > JACKDW01. The sequence goes on from JACKDW010000006.1 coordinate 327,286, forward strand.
AGGTCGGGATGTTCCACGCCCAGAAGTCGCTGGAGTACGGCACCCAGGTCGTCGGCGGCGTCACGCCGGGCAAGGGCGGCGACAAGGTCCTCGACCTGCCCGTGTTCGACACCGTGGCGGAGGCGATCGAGAAGACCGGCGCCAACGCGACCGTGATCTTCGTGCCCCCGCCGTTCGCCGCCGACGCGATCATGGAGGCCGCCGCCGCCGGCGTCCCGCTGATCGTGACGATCACCGAGGGCATCCCGGTCGCCGACATGATCCGGGCCAAGCGCTTCATTCAGGACAAGCCCGTGCGCCTGCTCGGGCCCAACTGCCCCGGCGTCATCACGCCCGACCAGTGCCGCATCGGCATCATGCCCGGCTACATCCACAAGCCGGGCAAGGTCGGCGTGATCTCGCGCTCCGGCACCCTCACCTACGAGGCCGTGCACCAGCTGACGACGCTCGGGCTCGGGCAGACGACCGCCATCGGCATCGGCGGCGACCCGGTCAACGGCACGAACTTCGTCGACTGCCTCCAGCTGTTCAACGAGGACCCCGACACCGAGGGCATCGTCATGATCGGCGAGATCGGCGGCAGCGCCGAGGAGGAGGGCGCCGCTTTCATCAAGGAGCACGTCAAGAAGCCGGTCGTCGGCTTCATCGCCGGTCGCACGGCGCCGCCCGGGAAGCGCATGGGTCACGCCGGCGCGATCATCTCCGGCGGCAAGGGCACCGCAGAGGCGAAGCTCGAGGCGCTCCGCGACGCCGGCGTGCACATCGCCGAGACGCCCTCGGACCTCGGCAGCACGATGGCGGCGGCGCTCAACAAGGCCGCCAGCTGACGACGCCCGCGCGACGCGTACGGTGAACGAGGCCAGGGACCGTGGTCCCTGGCCTCACGCGTTGGTTCACACGTTGTGGTTCGATCGTCGGTTCGATCGTCGGTTCGATCGTTGGATCGATCGTTGGATCGCTGGCTCAATTGCACCGCGACCGATCTCCGTGATGACCACCGCGAAAATTTTGTCGTCTACGGGGCTCTACGACCGAATTTCGACCATCCGCGCGCCCGTTCCGAACATGCTGTGAACTAATCCACAACCTCGGCGAACATGATGCCTGTTCGGCCAGGTCTTGATTCTGCGTCGACGCGGCGCGTGCGAGACGTTCGGCGCGAGATACCGTTCAGTTGAGCAGGTATCCGCGAACTTCACGCGTTTCGGGCGACGCTCGCGGCGCCCGACGAGCGTGACGTGCGCGCGTCGGCACCTGCTGACCTTCGCATCCCCATGCACATACACTAGGGTGCGGCCAATGCAGGGAACGAGTATTCGCGCCCACACGGTCCGCTGGACGCTCGCGCTCGCGTCCGCCTCGACGCTCGCGCTCCCCGGCTGCTACGGGATGCACAACGACCAGTCGACGATGGGCGGCTTGAGTCTCGCGGACTCCTCGAACGACGATGATGATGACGACGACGTCGAGGAGACGACGGACACCGACGGGACGACGGGCGAGGACAGCGCGGACGCCGGTGATCCTTCCGGCGATCCCGACGCCAGCGAGAGCGACGGCGAGACCTCGACCACCGGCGCGTCGCCGATCTGCGGCAACGGCGTGCAGGAGGGCGACGAGGCCTGCGACGACGGCAACGGCGACAACACCGACGACTGCCTCAACACCTGCACGCTGGCGAGCTGCGGCGACGGGCACGTGCGCGCGGGCGTCGAGGACTGCGACGACGGCGACAACGACGATACCGACGACTGCACGAGCGCGTGCGTCGAGGCGAGCTGCGGCGACGGCTTCGTGCGCGAGGGCGTCGAGGCCTGCGACGACGGCAACGCCGACAACACCGACGACTGCCTCAACACCTGCGTCAAGGCGACCTGCGGCGACGGCTTCCTGAACACGAACAGCGGCGAGGTCTGCGACGACGGCGTCAACGACAGCGGCTACGGCTCGTGCAAGTTCGACTGCTCCCAGAAGATGGCGCACTGCGGCGACAAGCTCGTGCAGAAGGAGCACGGCGAGATGTGCGACGGGGACTCGCCGTCGGTCGAGGTCCCCTGCACCTCCGACTGCACCTTCGACTTCTCCGACGTGAAGCAGCTGTACTGCTTCGGCAGCTGCTCGTGGGTCTGGCCCAACGGCTGCGACCAGGGCGACGCCGACCTGTTCTGCCGCCTGCTCACGGGTAACCCCGACAGCGTGGCCACGAGCTACGACGTCGTGGAGGCGCTCGACACCAGCGGCCTCGCGTGCGCGGACTCGGACGTGCTCATCTACGACCCGATGTTCCCGCCCAAGCCCGGCGACCCGGCCGAGGAGGCGCGCATCGACCTCGGCGGCCCGCTCGAGGCCTACGGCGTCGACCTGGAGCAGATCTTCTACATCGAGCTCAGCGTCGCGGCGACGCACGGACCGAACTCGGTCATCCTGCCGCCGAACTGCACGAACCCGTGACGCGATCGGGCGCCCGCGCGCGCCCCCACGCGTCCACGCGCAACCGCGCGCGGCCCCGCGTGAATTCGCGCCGCGTCACGGGCGTGATCGAGATCTCTGGAACGCGGCCTGGCGGCGAAGTCTCAATGGATAACTGGCGCCGCGCGGCCTGACCGGGATAGGGTAAGTCCGCCGCGGTACCAACCGCAGCAGGAGTTGCACATGTCACGCAGGGTTCGCCGCCGTACACAACGCCGTTCTCCAGTCCGCAAGGCGCTCCAGATCGTCACCGCGGCCGCGACGCTCCTCGGCACCTACGCCTACTCCCAGGACGCCGAGGCCGCAGTACCGCGGATTCTCCGCGAAGGGACCCGGGCGCTCTACTTCAACTTTGGCGCCGGCGGCGATTGGCACATCTACCACCGGTACTACGCCGACTACCCGGGTCGCTACTACAACTGGAGTCGCTTTCGCCTCCACCAGGAGTTCGGCGGCCACTTCCGCGGCGACGCGTCAGGCCCCGCGCTGGCGATCGTCACGCAGGAGGGCTTCCCGCGCTACCGCGGCTACTACGGCTACGGCGGCGGCGACTTCGCGTTCCAGGTCAAGGGCAAGTTCCTCTGGGACATCCAGGTCAAGAAGGGGCTCGGCTTCTACATCTCGCCCTTCGGCACGGTCGGCTGGGCGGGCTGGTTCGGCGACGCCTACTGGGCCCGCACCTACGGCTACCGCCACAGCGCGACGACGTCCGTCGGCGTGACCGCGAAGCTGATGCTCGATGATCGCTGGGTCGTCTGGCTGCAGGTCCCGACCGTCGAGTTCTTCTTCAATAGCCGCGACTGGTACGCGCGCTTCGGCTTCTTCACGGGCGTCGGCGTCACCTTCGGATAACGGGCGCCGCCCGTCAGCCCCCGAGCCGCGATCGTGTACGCTGTCGCGGCTCGTGACGTCTCCGCTCCTCCCCGCTCCGCCCTCCCCGGTCCTCGTCGTCGGCGCTGGCTTCCTTGGGAGCCGAGTCGCGGCCGCGATCCCCGGCGAGGTCATCGCCACGACGCGCTCCGGGACCTGGCGTGGAGGCCAGCCGCCCGAGAACGTCCGCCTGCGCGCGCTCGACATCCTCCAGCACTCAGACGCGCAGGTGAACGCGGCGCTCGAGGGGGCCCGCGCGATCGTCGTCTGCTTCGCCGCGGGTCGCACGCAGCCGCGCGAGGCCCTCTACATCGACGGCGCGCAGCGGCTGCTCGACGCCTGCGCCGATCGAGCTCCCGCGCTCGCCCGCGTCGTCTACACGAGCTCGACATCGGCGCTGCCCGACCACGACGGCTGGCTCGATGACGACTGCGAGGCGTGGCCCGACAGCGCGCGCGGGCGCGTGCAGCGAGCCGGCGAGCAGCGCGTGCGTGAGCGCTGTGAGGCGCTCGGCCTCCCATGGATCATCCTGCGCCTCGGCGGGCTCTACGGACCCGGACGCGGGATCGGTCGGATCTACCGCAGCCGCGGCCAGCACGAGGGCGCGCTCGAGGGCGACGGGATGCAGGCGACCAACCTGATCCACGTGCGCGACGCGACCCGCTGCGTGCTCGCGGCGCTGCGCCTCGACCCCGCGCGCTGCGGCGTGATCAACGTCTGCGCCGACGATCACCGCGCTCGAAGAGACATGTATCAACGAGCAGCTGAGCTCACGGGCGCCCCGTCGCCGCGCTGGGCCGAGGAGCCGACCCCTGGTCGCGGGGTGTACGGAAAGCGCGTACGCAACGCGCGGATGAAGGACTGGCTCGGGCTCGAGCTCGAATTCGCCCAACACGACGTCGCTACCGCATAACGGGCGTCGTGCATCGTTCGCTCGGCGCCGAGCCCGCTACCGCAATTCCAGCGGCGCGGGCCTGGGCGGCAAAATCCCATGTGGTTTCATGGACAGTCGCGCGGGGAACGATGTCTGCAACGCACGCGCGAGGCGAATCGCGTGGGAGCTCCCCTTGCGTCACCTGGTGGCGTGCTTAAACCCCACGGCGAGGACCGCCCATGAATCTCTCGTCTGCTGTGACCCACGCGCTGCCCGTGCCCACCAACTCCGGAAAGGCCGGCGCCAGCGCGCCCCTTTTGGACATGCGAGAGGTTCAGGCCGAGCTCGACGAGCTCGCCCACGAGGTCGTGCGCGCGCGCGAGCTCGGCGTCCCGCTCCCGGAGGCGGTCCGCTCCCCGGAGTTCCCCAACCTGAGCGCGTTCCACCAGGGTCTGCGCGACGCGCTGTTCGTCGAGATCCCCCGCGACTTTGAGCCGCTCGTCGCGCCGCTGACGGGCGCCGCGGACTCGCCGGTGCCGGCCGAGCAGCTGCAGAGCCTCGCGCAGCTCCAGCGCACGCTCGTCGAGCACGCCCAGGCCCACGAGGTCGTCGACGTCGACGAGCACGAGGACGAGCTCGAGACGCTGCAGTCCGCGCTCGCCGAGCTGCTCGTGTTCGAGTCGGTGCGGCTCCGCCTCCTGATCACGACCTTGAGCACGGAGGACTACGAGCTCGTCGGCGGCGAGGAGACGGACATCGACGCGATCGCCTGGCGCGAGATCGAATTCCTGCTCCATGAGCCAGCCATCCGCGATCCGCAGATCCGCCCGCTCTCGGTGATGCACGCCGCCGCGACCGTGGCCGTCGCGCGCGACGCGGCCGACCGCGCCGATCTCCTGCGCGCCTCGGGCGAGGACTTCCGCGAGGAGCTGCGCATGCGCGCCCGCCTCCGCGCCGCGCTCCGCGAGCTCCGGCTCCCCGAGTCCGTGCTCCTCGAGAACGCGCTCGCGTCGCTCCTCGGCAATGAGCGCAAGGAGCTGACCACGCTGCAGTCCGAGCGCCCCGTCGCGCTCGAGGGCCTCTCGCGTCAAGCCATGGATCAGCGCGTCTCTCGGGGTCGCCGCGCGCTCACCCGCCAGCAGACGGCGTGGCCGCGTCGCCGTCGCCCGGCGCTCTTCGACCTCCTGCGCCAGCCGAGCGCGGCGTGAGCCGCGACGAGCCTGCGGCTATACTGCCGCAGGCTCGTATGAACGCCCGCGCCCACGCCCACGTCCAGCGCGCGCCGCGAGCGGAGTGAGCGGCGTCCATGCACCCCGTCCTCTTCGACTCCGCCTGGCTCGGCTCGATCAACAGCTACGGCACGTTGATCATGCTGGGGGGCATGCTGATCGGGCCCGGCGTGTGGTGGGACGCGCGTCAGCGCGGCGTCTCGACGCCCTTCGTCTTCCTGCTCGACTTCTACCTCGTCCTGATCTTCGGCTCGTTCCTCGGCGGACGGCTGCTGTACGTGCTCACGAGCCCGCTCGAGCACCTCGCCGATCCAGCGCGGATCTTCGATCTCGACGAGGGCTTCGTGTTCTTCGGCTCCGTGCTCGGGGTCGTCGCGGGCTTCTTCGTGCTCGGTCGTCGCTACGAGCGCCGCGTCGGGGAAATCTGCGACATCCTCGCCACGTGGATGGCGCTGAGCCACGCGTTCGGACGCGCGGGCTGTTTCCTGTCGGGCTGCTGCTGGGGCGCGCCGTGTTCGCCGGAGCTCGCCATCGCCGCGCGCTTCCCCGAGAACTCGGTGGTCTACTTGACCGAGCTCGTGCCGCAGGAGGGCGCCCACACGATCCCGCTGCACCCCGTCCAGGCCTACGAGGCGCTCGGGCTGCTGCTCCTGTTCGTCGTCCTCACGAGCTTGCGGAGGCGTCGCGGACCAGAGCGCCTCTGGGTTCAGAGCTCACGCTGGGCGCTCGGTTACGGGCTGCTGCGCTTCGTCACCGAGATCTTCCGGGGCGACCCCTCGCGCGGATATCTGCTGCGTGTCGAGCTCGCGCCGCTCACGACCGCGCTCGGGCTGCCGGCAGATCAACCGGTGATGTTGTCGGTCTCGCAGGCCATCGGCGCCGCGCTGGTGCTCGTCGCGTCGTGGTACCTGCTCGCCAGCCGCTCCGCGGCGACCCGAAACGGCCCCAAAAGCCCGGAGAAGCCCGCAAAGACGCTGTCTGAGACCGGTCGGTGAACGCGCGCTGACTCGCTTGCTGTGATGGCGGGTTGCGTTACACTGCGCCGACTTGGCGTCCGCCTATGAGTGACGAGTCCGCGACAACACCCGAGCCGGCGTCCTCGCCGTCCGCTCCCGCTCCCCCCGACCCCGCGCGCTCCGGTCGCGCGGTCGCCGTCGCGCTCGCGGCCGCGCTCTCGCTGGGCCTCGACCTCTGGACCAAGCAGTGGGCGTGGAACAACCTCCACCTGCCCAACAAGCGCATCACGGTCATCGAGAAGTTCTTCTACTTCGACTTCAGCTTCAACACGGGCGCCGCCTTCGGCTTCCTCGAGGGCACCGGCTACGCGCGCCCGCTGTTCATCGTCATCACCGTGTTGACGGTGCTGTACATGCTCAACATGGTCCGCACCCTGCCGACCCGGCGGCTGTACGGCTTCATCGCCATCGGCCTCATCATCGGCGGGGCGCTCGGCAACCTCCACGACCGCTTCATCCGCACGCTGATGCGCGGCGGCGAGGAGGTCTACGGCGTCGTCGACTTCATCCTCGTCTACTACCTGCCGGGCAAGCGCTGGCCGACGTTTAACATCGCCGACGTCGCGCTCGTCGTCGGCGTCGCGCTGCTGTTCCCCTTCCTGCTCCTGCACGCCCAGGATCCCGAGGAAGACGGCGAGCAGGCCGCGCCGGCCAAGAGCTAGCGGCGAGCGGCTCCGAGCGTCGCGCGGGCTACACGTCCGCGCGCTTGTTCGCCATCCCGAGCGTCGCGCGGGCTACACGTCCGCGCGCTTGTTCGCCATCCCCTGGCCGAACAGCACCGTGTACTCGACCGCGCTGTAGTACGACATGATGATCGACAGCAGCAGCAGCACGAAGCCGACCACGCCGAAGTCCATGGTCGTCTCGCCGACCCAGGGCATTCGGTACTGATAGTGCACCAGGATGAAGCAGATGCCGACCAGCTGCAGCGCCGTCTTGGCCTTGCCGCCGGGGCCGGCCGCGATCACCACGTTCTCCGAGACCGCGATCAGCCGGATCCCTGAGATGTAGAACTCGCGCGCGAGCAGCAGCACGACGATCCAGGCCGGCACGCGCCCGTCCGCGACGAGGTAGACGAGCAGCGCCATGACCATGATCTTGTCGGCGAGCGGATCCATGAACTTGCCGAAGACCGTGACGAGCCCCTGTCGCCGCGCGAGCCAACCGTCCGCGATGTCGAGCGCCGAGGCGATCATGAACACCAGCATGGCGATCAGGCACTTGAACGGATCGGAGCGATCGATCAGGAGCAGGACCGGCGGGATCATGAAGAGCCGGCCGATCGTGATCATGTTGGGGAGGTTCAAGATCTCGCGCTTGAACCGATCGAAGCGACTGCTCACCCGGGCCCCGTTCCGCTGCGCGAGGTCGCCAGGTCGAGGAGCAGCGCGCCCTCGCCCTCGCAGCGGATAAACCCGCCGCCTGGCTCAAACACCGGGATCACGCCGCCGACCCAGCCGAGCAGGCCGCGCGCGCGCACGCGCGTCGGCGACCTCGACGCGACCTTGATCGACACGCACGGGCCGCTGGAGCGCACGACGAGCAGCCCGCTGCCCTTGAGCCGGAGGAGCGGAATCGTGCCCCGCTGCGTGTCGACGGGACCGCGCGTGCCCGGGAGCACGCCGCCCTCCCAGAGCAGCGCGCCCTCGAACGCCCAGACCGCGCTCGCCAGCAGGAAGCACGCGTCGTCGCGCAGGTGCAGCGGCTGGAAGCTCCCGTCGCCCCGGGACAGCACGAGCGCGCCGCCGCCCGTGACGCGTGACAGCCCCGTCAACGACTCGTTGCCGCCCGGGCCGCGCCCGGACATCGGCTCGATCGTCAGGGACTCGTCGCGCACCAGCACGTCGTCGACGCGCACCAAGAGCTCTCGATCGACGTTGAGGCACAGGTGACCGCCGGGTGTGAGCGAGACGGTCGGCGCCTCGCGCCGCGGCACGATCAGGCGGTCGAACATGAACTCGGTGAGCCCCGGGATCCCCGGAGCTCCGGCCGAGGAGGTGGAGGTCGTCTCGTTCACGATCGGCGGCAGCCTACCGCGATCGCGCGCGAGCTCGCCAGCCCCCGCGCCCTCACCGCCCGGTCGTCCTCGGGGTGGCCTACTCCGGCGCGCGGTCCGGCGTCACCGCGCTCGGCATGATCTGTCGCGTCGGTTGCTGCTCGGCGCCCAGACCGACGCGACGCGCGTGAGCTTCGTAGGCGTAGTAGCGGCGCAGCACCGCCTTGACATAGCGCCGCACGCCGGGATGGGGCGGTACCCCGCCGTACTTCTTGACCGCGCCCGCCCCTGAAAAATACCCCGCGAGCACCAAGACCATGTCGCCGTTGAAGTTGTTGGCCAGCAGCCGCAGGTACTTGCTGCCGCCGTAGATGTTCTGCATGGGGTCGAAGGGCTGCGCGACGCCGAGGTAGCGCGCGGTCGCCGGCATGAGCTGCATCAACCCCATCGCGCCGACGTGGCTGACGGCGTCGGGGTTGTAGCGGCTCTCGGTGTGGATCACGGCGCGGATCAGCGCCTCGGGGAGCTGGTAGCGCTGCGCGGCGCCGGCGATGAACACGTCGTAGCGGTGGATGTCGCCGACGACGTCGGCGAGCGGACCGGCGCCCGAGCGCGGCTCGACGCGCTCGTCGCTGGTGCCGGCCGGCGCCGCGACGTCACGGGCCAGGCGTTCGCCGCCGCTCCCGGGGACGGCGGGCGCGGGCTTCCACGGGTCCTCGGACGCGCGCTCGACGTTGGTGACGTGCACGATCCCCTGCGCGTCGACGAACCGCTGGTAGGTCGCCGGGCTCGCGCCTGCGGACGCCGGCACCAGCAGCCCGACGAGCAGCGCCCCGATCCCGAGCGCCCCGGCGCGACCGCGACGGACCCCAGCCCGTGTGCTCCCTCGAGTCGTCATCACGCCGGCCCTGCGCAGATTGTACCCCCTCGCGCGCTCACGAGCCGCGCGCCCGCGTCCGCGGGCTGCTACCCTGGCCCGCGCGCACCGCATGAAGACGAACACCCCCGTTCACCGATGCCAATACCTGGTGCTGGGCAGCGGCCTGGCTGGTCTGTACTTCGCGCTCGAGGTCGCCGACCGCGGCACCGTCACCGTGCTCACCAAGCATCGGCGCGAGTCGTCCAACACGCGCTGGGCCCAGGGCGGCATCTCGGCGGTGTTCGCCGACGATGACTCGCTCTCGAAGCACCTCGATGACACGCTGGTCGTCGGCGCCGGGCTATGCGATCGGGACATGGTCGAGCACGCCGTGGCCCGCGGGCCTGGGCTCGTCCGTCGACTCGCCGATCGCTACGGCGTGCGCTTCGATCGCACGAGCGACGCGAAGGACGCGCCCTTCGAGCTGGGGCGCGAGGGCGGCCACACGCGCCGCCGCGTGGTGCACTACCGCGACATGACCGGCGCCGAGGTCGAGCGCGCGCTCATCGAGGCCGCGCAGGCGCACCCCAACATCACCATGCTCGAGCACCACATGGTCATCGACCTGCTCAGCTGGACCAAGGTCGACGGCACCCGCGGCTGCTTCGGCGCCTACGTGCTCGACATCGAGCGCGACCAGGTCGAGGCCCATATCGCGCCGCTCACCGTCCTGGCGACCGGGGGCGCCGGCCGCGTGTACCGCTACACCAGCAACCCGCCGGTCGCGACGGGCGACGGCGTGGCCATGGCGTACCGCATCGGCGCCTCGGTTTCGAACCTCGAGTTCATGCAGTTCCACCCGACCTGCCTGCACCACCCGGGCGCGAACACCTTCCTGATCTCGGAGGCGCTGCGGGGCGAAGGCGGGATCCTGCGCAAGAAGGGCGGCGCCGAGCTCATGAAGGACCGCCACCCCATGGGCAGCCTGGCGCCGCGCGACATCGTGGCGCGGGAGATCGACGCAGAGCTCAAGCGCTCCGGCGAGCGCTGCGTGTGGCTCGACATGACGCACCTCGACGGCGAGTTCATCGTCCGCCGCTTCCCGGGCATCCACGCCCGGCTGACGAGCCTGTCGATCGACATGCGCCGCGAGCCCATCCCGGTCGTCCCCGCCGCCCATTACATGTGCGGCGGCGTGGTCGTCGATCGCTACGGGCGCACCGAGATCCCCGGGCTGATGGCGATCGGCGAGGTCGCCATGAGCGGCCTGCACGGCGCCTGTCGCCTCGCCTCGAACAGCCTGCTCGAGGCCGTGGTCCTGGCCTCCGGCGCCGCCGAGGTCTGTGACGACTTCGGGCGCGGGCCGCCCGATACGGTCTCCCCGTGGAACGAGGGCAACGCGGTCGACTCCGACGAGGCGGTCATGGTCAGCGCGAACTGGGAGGAAGTCCGCGGGCTCATGTGGAACTTCGTCGGCATCGTGCGCTCGAGCAAACGCCTCGAGCGCGCGCGTCGTCGCATCGAGCTGATCCGGGAGGAGATCCTCGAGTACTACTGGCGCTTTCGCATCACGCGGGACGTGCTCGAGCTGCGCAACATCTCGCTCGTCGGTCACCTGATCATCGAGTGCGCCAGGCGTCGTCGCGAGAGCCGCGGGCTGCACTACACCCTCGACCACGAGGCGACGCGGGAGCACTTCGCCAAGAACACGGTCATGGACAAGTACTCCGGGCCGCGGAGCCGTTGATCGCCCCGTCATGATCCCGATGAACGTCATCACGCACGCCCGGCGCTGGGCGCTCGCTACGCTCGCGGTCGCGCTGCTCAGCGGCTGCGCGGGCAAGATTCGCAGCCCCGAGGCGCTGCGCTCGCGCTACGCCGACGCGCTCCGGCGCGACGACCCGGAGGCCGCCTACGCGCTGCTCGCCCCGGAGGTGCGCGAGACGACGCCGTACGAGGAATTTCGCGAGCGCTGGAAGGCCCAGGCGACCGAGCGCGCCCAGATCCTCGAGTCCATGGACGGCGCGGGCAAGCGCGAGCAGACCGCGGTCCACGGCGGCGAGACCGTCCACGAGGGCGACGCGATCCTGCGCTGGGTCAAGGTCGACGGCGGCTACCAGATCGTCGACGGGCTGCCGGGCATGCCGAACATGTCGACGCCGGCGGCGTCCATCCGTTCGCTGGTCGCGGCGATCCGGGCCTCTGACGTGAGCGTGTTGACGCTGCTGCTCGGCGAAGACCTGACCACGATCGTCCACAACGAGTGGAAGCGACGCGCGGATACGCTGGAGGCGCTCGTACGAAAACCTGGGGCAATTGAATACACGCCCGATATGCGGCGCGCCCTGCTCCGCTACGAACCGGGCCGCGCACTGACACTAGAGCAGAGCGAGTACGGCTGGAAAATCATCTCGATTCAGTGACAATTCCCGCGTTTTAGTCCGGAATTCGCGCGATGGCGAATTTCTTGCGCGACGATATACACTGATAGATGGCGGCTTCGTGTCCGCTTTGAGCGAAGGCGAATTTTTTTCGTGACATCGCCGCGTTTTCGCGCGGACGAATCGTGAGCATTCGCCGCAGTTCCATGCCTGGATCTTCGCGACTTCCCTGCTAATTCCTGCAAAACGGCGTTACCCAGTTTGTACCACGGTTCCCTACCCTGGTTCGCGAACGGGAACTGCGCGTGAGACGCGACCCGCGCGGTTGCGCACATGCGCTCAAAAACGCACAATAAGCGCCGTCGAGTGGAAGAGAGAAGATCCGATGCAGATGGATGCGAGTTTCACGGTTGGAGATAAGGTCGTCTACCCCACGCACGGTGTCGCCGATGTTGTCGCCCTCGAGGACAAGAAGATCGGCAACATGGCGATGGCCTTCTACCACCTGCACGTCGTTGAGAGCGGACTCAAGATCATCGTCCCCGTCGCCAAGGCCCAGGAGAACGGGATGCGTCACGTAGCCTCGCAAGAGGCGATCGACGAGCTGTTCAGCCTGCTCCGCGACCACAACGTCGAGCACGACCGGCAGACCTGGAACCGGCGCTACCGCGGCTTCATGGAGAAGATCCGCACCGGCTCCCTGTTCGAGGTCGGCCAGGTGTTCCGCGATCTCTCCCTCCTCAAGAACCACAAGACCCTATCTCACGGCGAGCGGCAGATGTTGAACACAGCGCGGAATCTCGTCATCCGCGAGCTCAGCACCGCGCGCAAGGCCCCTGAGTCAGAGGTTGCCGCCGAGCTCGACTCCATGTTTAAGAACTGACGTGGCAGCCGACCCGAACGACAATATCGAGATCCAGATCTGCACGATCCCCTGGGATCAAGTTGAAGTTGACGCGTTCGTCGTCCCGAGCAACTCGCACGGACGCATGACGCACTTCCCGGCGCTGAAGATCAAGAACCTCGCCGGTCCGAATATCGAGGACGAACTCCAGGGCCACACGCCGCTCGCCATCGGCGCCGCGCTCGTGACCCGCGCTGGCAGGATGCGCGCTCGACATCTCATCCACGCGCCGAACACCGATGAGCCCGGCGGGAAGGTCCAGGTAGAGGACGTCCTGCGCGCGACCGCGGCGGTGCTCGTCGCTTGCCAGGTCAAGGGGCTCTCGAGCGTCGCTATCCCGCTCATGGGCGCCTTCGATCGCGGGATCCCGGCCGAGGAGGCCGCCCGCGCCATCCACAGCGAGCTGAAGTCCTATCGCGGCGATCGCCACATCAAGGTCTACTTGATGGCGAAGGACAAGAACGACATCGAGGTGTTCGAGATGGCGATGCAGGGCGGGCTCCCGTAGCGCGACGCCACGCCGCCCGCGAACACACCGCTCCCGAACGACCGGTGAGCAGCGAAGTTGACATGGAGGTCGACGCGCGAGACGAGACGCGCGAGCCGGCGGGCCACCCGCTCCGGCGCGCGCTCGTCGTCGCCAGTGTGCTGCTCCCACTCTCGCTCGCGCTCCCGCTGCTCGTCTCCCTGCGCCCCGCTTTGGACGCGGCGACGGGGGATACGTCGCTCGCGGTGACGCTCGCGGTCACGGTCGTGCTCGTCGCCGCCGCCGCGCTCTCGCTCGCGTCTGGAACGCAGGAGCGCGCGAGGTGAGGCGACGCGCAGCGGCGCGGATCGTGGGCGGCGCGCTGCTCACCCTGACGGCCTGCGGCGCGCCCGAGCCCGACGACGCGCTCACGACGTCTCCACGGATCGTCGAGTTCTCGCCCGAGCACACGGGCGCGCGCATCGAGCTCGTCAACCGCGGCGACGCGCGCGTCCAGCTGTCACAGTTCCGCGTTGACCCCAGGGACCCCGACTGGGGCTCGTTCACGATCGAGAACGAGAGCAACCCGCGCAGCGTCGGGCCTGGCGAGCGCGTCAGCCTCGAGCTGCGCGTCCACGCGAAGAACTTCCTGCGACACGGTCACGGCGGCGCGCCCGATCGCTATCACCCCGCGCGCGCGTCCCTGCTGTTCTCGGCTGACGGACGTCCGCGACGCGTCGCGCTCGAGTTCTCGAGCCCCGAGGCGCTCGCGTGGCGCCCCGGCGCGCTCGCGCTGCGGCTCGCCGCGCTGGCGTGCCTGCTGCTCGCGCTCCTGGCCCTGGGACCATCTTCCCCTTCGCGGCCGAGCGGGGCCGATCCCCTCGACCGCGCCCGAGGATCCTCGCGCCGCGCCCGGCGCTGGCCCCTGTGGATCTCCGCAGCGCCGTTCGTCGCGCTGCTCGCTTTTGCTCCGCTCGGAGACGGGCTGTGCGGCGCGCTGCTCGACGCGTCGATCTCCCCGGCGGATATCGCCCAGTGTCGAGACGGCCGCGCGGGCCAACCGCTCGCGCTGCTGACCGGACCTGGATCGCTGCTCGTCGTGCTCGCCGCGATCGCGCTCGCCGCTGGCTCCACGCTCGGGGCGAGCGCGAGCGCGGAGGACAGACTCGATCGCCCGCGCGCCCGCGCGCTCGGGCTCCTCACGCTCTTTCCCGCGCTGCTCGCCCCTGCGTGCGCGCTCGCCAGCGCGGACCTACACGCGCTGGCGCTCGCGCAGAACGGGGCGCTGCTCGACGCCAGCCCGCTCCCGCGCTGGAGCGCCTGGACCCAGCCCGTCGCGTTCGCGCTCGCGCTGCTCGCGAGCGCGGCCGTCACGGGCGCCGGTCCTGCGCGCTGGCTATCGCGCGCGGCGCTCTCCGTCCTCCTCGCGAGCGTATTCCTCGGCGGCTGGACGATCCCCGGGGTCGCGGCGCACGGGGTCGACGCGCCGCGCGTCCTCGGCCTGCTCGCGCTCGCCTGCGCCGCGCTCGCGGCCCTCGCCACCTGGAGCCACCGCGTCCACGCGCGATCGCTACGCGCGCTCGCCACGGGCGCGGCCGCGATCGTCGCGCTCGCGCTCGCGCTCTCGCTGCTGACTGTTCATACAGGTCCTGGAGTTCCTCTTCTACTGTCGCACGCGGCCGTGGTCGCGCTCGAGCTCGTCGCGCTCGCGGCCAAGGCGATCGCGGTGGCCTGGGCGCTCACGTGGATCGAGCGCGCGGCCGCCGGCTTCGGGACCCCGAGGTCGACGGCCGCCCGCGCGCTCACCTGGGCTCCCGCGCTCGCGCTGTTGAACCTGGCGCTCACGGCCCTCTCCTGGCGGCTGTAGCCGCGGGGCGATATTCAGCCGCTCGCAGGGCTCGACGAATCCCGCCGCGAGCGCTTGGCGCTCAAGCGTCGGGGACGCGGCGCCCACGCTCCACGCCGCCGGGGCGCGCGGTTTCTGCCGCGGCGCTCCAGGTGCGCGCGTCCCCTACCCGGGCGCGGTTCCACTCGACTTCGGCCGCCTGTCGGATCGGTCCTGTTCGCGCGCGGGTGCCAGCGCCCGACGATCAGCGCACGCCTCCGCGTGTTCGCGCGTGACGAGCCGTATCCGCTCACCACCGACCTGACCTCTTCTTCACAACGCGCGGAGGCGTGCGCGTTCGAGCTCCACGACGCACGCGTTCGCGCTCGCGTCGCCACGCGCCGCGGTCGATCGTGCGATCATGTCACGTCTCGTCAGCGCGCCTACAAAGCGCGCCTACAAGCGGAACTCGCGTCGCGCCCTTCCGCCGCTCTCGGCCACCGAATATC
Organism: Myxococcales bacterium; assembly: GCA_020633295.1. Lineage (GTDB taxonomy): Bacteria > Myxococcota_A > Polyangia > Nannocystales > Nannocystaceae > JACKDW01. The sequence continues at coordinate 342,684 of JACKDW010000006.1, forward strand.
ATGGCAGAAGCATGTTCGCGGACAGCGCGCAAAATCGAGGCCGTGGCCAATCTCAGGGCGTGATGGTAGCGTGCCCTCGCGAGTTTCTCGACAATCGCTTGGCTCTGCGATCGTGTATGCAGCTGCGAACCTCTCGCCTTCCGCCACCGGCGATCACGCCGCGCGCGACCTCCTTGGTTCGAGCCTCGCTTCGAACGTTGATTCGAAGCTCGCGTCCTCCTCAAGCACCCGGGCTGTCATGCGCTCCGCGCTCCGCGACCGACACGTCCGTTCACGCCGTTGGCCCGCGCGCCAACGCCTCGCACTCGTGATGCCACCCAGGGAAGGCGGTTGATGGCGACGACCATTGCGCAAATCGGTGGCTTCGAGCTCTGGGACATCCTCCAGCTGGCTCAGACGTCGCGGATGTCGATCAAGCTGTCGGTGGAGTCGCCCTACGGCACCGGCTCGATGTACTTCGAGCACGGGCACCTGCTGCACGCCGAGGCCGAGGACAAGATCGGGGATGAGGCCGTCAACGTGATGCTGAGCTGGCGCGAGGGCAGCGTGTCGTCGTCGAAGCTCCCGGACAACACGCCCACGACCGTACGCAACAGCTCGATCAGCGCGCTGCTGCTCGAGCACGCGAGGCTCAGCGACGAGAGCGAACGCGACGCCGAGCGCGAGCGAAAGAAGGCCGCCCAGCAGCGCAAGAAACAGGAGCAGGCGCGGCGCAGCCAACCCCCGCCCGCGCCACCACCCGCACCACCACCGGCCCCGCCCCCGCGGGCCGAGCGACGACGGCCAGCACCACCGCCGACGCCGCCCCCGCAAGAAGAGGACAGCCTGATGGACCTTCAAGCCGTGAAAGCGATCCTGGAAGAGATCGACGAGAATCTCATGGGAGGGCTGCTCGGCGTTGACATCATCAGCCGGTCGACGAGCATGTCGATCGCCGGGATCAACTCGTCGCGCCACGCGTGCGCCCTGTTCAACAGGATGTACGAGGACCTGCAGACCGCGATGGCGTCGAAGGAGTCGCCCGCGAAGCACCTGCGCAAGCTGATCATCGAGGGCGAGAACAACACCTACATCTTCATCATCGAGATCGATAAGCGGCACCGCTGGGCGATGCTCGTCGACGGTAACCGCGCCGCGCTCGGGATGGTCCTCGCCATCGTCATCCCCGATTACCAGCCGCGGCTGGTCGACGCGCTGCAGCACTACGCGTAGCGAGCGCGGCGCAGGCGGCCGTGAGGTCGCGGATCGCCGCGCGGGTTTTTAGCGCCCAGGCGTCGTGACGCGCCCCGCGTTTCGGGCTACGCCTCCGGGCGATGGTCTACATCAGCAAGGTCTACACGAAGTTCGGCGACGGCGGCGACACGATGCTCGCCAGCGGCGACACGGTGTCGAAGGGCTCGCCGCGGGTCGCCGCCTATGGCGAGGTCGACGAGCTGAACGCGACGATCGGCCTGGTCCGCCTCGAGCTCACCCGCGACCCCGCGGTCGAGAGCTCGCCCGCGCGGGCCGAGTTCGCCGCGCGCCTCGACCTGACCCTCGCGACGATCCAGCAGGAGCTGTTTGATCTCGGGGCCGAGCTGTCGGAGCCCGGCGCGGTCGCCGGCAAGGCCCGGCTGAAGATCGAGGACGGGGACATCGAGGCGCTCGAGCGGGAGATCGACCGGCTCAACGAGCGCCTCGAGCCGCTGCGATCCTTCGTGCTCCCGGGTGGCGGACCGGTCGGCGCGGCCGCTCACCTCGCGCGCACCGTCTGTCGCCGCGCCGAGCGCCACGCCGTAGCCCTCGTGCGAGAGCACAACGAGCCGATTCGCGGCCAGGCGCTGCGCTACCTCAACCGGCTCAGCGACTACCTCTTCGTCGTCGGCCGCGCCGCGTCCCACGAACTTGGCCACGCCGAGGTTTTGTGGGATCAGAGGCGTAAACGCTGATTTGACCGTCACGGCGTGACAATGACCGAGAAGACCACCCGCAAATTCCGCTACGAGTTCCCCCCGATGGAGCCGCACTACCTCGAGGCGCCCGACCCCGAGTCCGCGGTGCGCTACATCCGGCGCGTCTACCCGCACAACCTCCACGAGGTCCTGCCGACGCTGCGCGAGATCCCGCGGTGGCCCGAGTTCTGGAAGGTCCTCGACCATCAGGGGCTCGTGATCCCGCTGCACCGCCGCGGATAGCCTCCCTCGCCGGACGAGCGACGGGTCCTAACGGTCAGGTTCTCAGGCGCGCCACGGCGACGGCGCGTCCGCGGGCAGCAGCCCGACCTCGCGACCGCGGCGCAGCAGCTCGACGATCGCGGCGCGCCCCTCGGCGCCCAGCGACGACGAGTGCTCGTTGACGTAGAGCGCGATGTGCTGGCGACAGACCTCGGGGTCCATCTCCTGCGCGTGCGCGCGGATCATCTCGGCGGGCGCCGAGGGGTTCGCCCACGCGTGCTCGATCGAGCGCCGCAGGCCGTCCTCGACGCGGTGAGTTGTCTCAGAGGACAGATCGCGTGAGGCCGCGATGATCCCCAGCGGCAGCGGCAGCCCGGTGTCGCGCTCCCACAGCGCGCCGAGGTCGGCGAGGAGCTCGAGCCCGAAGCTCGGGTACGTGAAGCGGCTCTCGTGGATGATGACGCCGGCGTCGCAGCGCCCGTCGGCGACCGCCGGCATGATCTCGTCGAAGCGCATGGGCACCACCGTCTCGGGGGAGAGCGCGCCCGGCGGGGCGAAGATCCGCAGCAGCAGGTGCGCCGTCGTCAGCGATCCGGGGATCGCCACGCGCCGACCGGCGAGCGCCGCCAGCGAGCCGAGGCCCGCGCCCCGGCGCTGAACGACGAGCGGACCGCAGCCGCGCCCGAGCGCCGCGCCGCTGTCGAGCGCGCCGTAGCGCCCCGTCAGCAGCCCGAACACGTGCACGCTCAGCTTCGTGATCGGCAGCGGCGCGCCGGCGCCCGGCAGCGCCAGCGCCCGGCGGTTGAGCGCCTCGATGTCCTCCATCACCGACGCGAACCGGAGCCCCGGCACGGGCACGGCGCCCGAGACGAGCCCGTGGAACATGAAGGTGTCATTGGGACAGGGCGAGAAGCCCAGCTCGAGCTCGCCTGCATCGCGTGCGCGCGTCACGAGCGTGGGGCTACCTCGAGCGCGTCGGCGCGGCCAGCCGCGCGACCGCGCGTCGCGCCTCGCCCCACCCACTCAGACGTCGCCGGGTCCGGGGCTGCGGTGGGGGCGGAGGACGCCCTGCGTCACGAGCTCCACCACCGCGTCCTGCACGGCCGCGACCGCGCGCTTGAGATCCCAACCTCCGCGGGCGCGATCGCCGGTCCGGTTGCTCACCGCGCGCAGCTGCACCATCGGGATTCCGCGGCGCTGGCACACGTAGGCGACGGCGGCGCCCTCCATGCTCTCGACCCGCGCCCCCGCCCGCGTCGCCAGGGCGCGCGAGCGCCCGTCGGTGCCGCTGCAGGTGCTGACCGTCGCGCCGTCGACCGCCGGCACGCCGAGCGCGGCGGCGGCGGCGACCGTCAATTCAGGATCCGCCGTGAACGGGCCGGTGACCGGGAAGCCGAGCCGCGCGAGCTCGGTGAAGCCGCGCTCGTGCTCGACCCCCTCATCCGCGAGCTGATCGCGACCCACGAGGCACACGTCGCCGACCTCGAGGGCCGGCCCGTCGCCGCCGTGGGCCGGCGGGTACACGCCGCAGATCCCGAACAGCACCACCGCCGCGGGACGTCGCGCGGCGAGCTGCTCCACGAGGCCCGCGCACGCGGCGACCTTGCCCACGCCGATCGCCGCGAGCGCGACGTCTCCGCCGCGCGCCCAGGCCCGGAGCCGACGCGCGAGCCCCTGCCCCTCGACCTCCGCCGCGTGCACCAGCAGCATCCCGCCCTACGTACCACGGGCGACTGTCGCGCGGCTCGACGTGAGGGTTACCACGCGCAGGGCGCAGTTGACCTCGCGGCGCGTGGCGAGCTCGCTGCGGGAGCGCTCGGACCCGGCGTCGAGGAGACGCCCGCAGGACCGCGCAAACGCTTTCGCGTTGGCTTGCACGGGCGCCTGCGATATTGAGGCAGCCGCGCAGGCCCCTCCGCCCCACCGCGGCGCGAGCCGCCTGACGCCAGCATGAGCCGCTCGAATGCTGTTCGGCGGCATCCCGGGGTTCACGAGAGACGACCGCTGACACGATGAACGACCGCAAGACCGCCGCCTTTTTTCGCGCCGAGGGGACCGTGCTCAAGCGCGGCGTGCTCGCGGCCTCGGCCTACCTCGCCGGCAACGCGCAGAAATTCGGTGAGCGCGCGCTCCGGCTCGGGTTCGTCGCCATGGCCGCGCCGCTGCACGGCCTGCTCGGGCAGAACGACCGCACGCTCGCGACGCGCGTCGCCAACCTCGCGTTCCGCGGGATGACCGAGGACCGCATCGCCGAGCTCAGCGAGGAGTACGCCCGCGACATCCTCCAGCACAACATCCTCGACCAGGGCGTCGAGCTGATGAAGCGAGCGCGCCGCGAGGGCCACCGCGTCGTGCTGCTCTCGGACAACATCCGCCTGATCATGGAGCCGCTGCTGCCGCACCTGCGGCTCGTCGACGAGCTGGTCTGCAACACGCTCGAGTTCAGAGGCGGCGAGGCGACGGGCAAGCTCCAGGATCCAGTGATCGGCGGCCACGGGTGGAAGCCGTGGCTCGAGCGCTACGCGGCCGAGCATGATCTCGACCTGTCCCAGAGCGTCGCCTACGGCGCGCACGGGCCCGATCTTCTGCTGCTCTCGACCATCGGGCGCCCGTGCGCGGTCAACCCGGACTACACGCTGCGTCGCGCCGCGCGCGAAGCTGACTGGCCGGTGATCGAGTACCGCGAGTAGGCGGTCGACAGCTCCCACGGGGTGAATCCATGGCGAACCCAATCTCGATCCGTCGCACTTACGCCGGCCGTCACGTGCTGCTGACGGGCGCGTCCGGCTTCCTCGGCAAGGTCTGGCTCGTGATGATGCTCGACCTCGTGCCCGAGATCGGCCGGGTCTACGTGATCCTGCGCAAGAAGGCGCTGCAGCCGGCGCGCGAGCGGTTTGAGAAGATCGTCGCGAGCTCGCCCGCGTTCGCGCCGCTGCACGATCGCTACGGCGCCGACCTCGGCCGCTTCCTCGTCGAGCGCGTCGAGCTCGTCGACGGCGACCTCGCCGAGCCCGACCTCGGCCTCGACCCGGCGGTCGCGCGCCAGCTCGAGCGCGACGTCGACCTCGTCATCCACTGCGCCGGCCTCGTCGACTTCGATCCCGACATCCGCGACGCGCTCACGACCAACGTCGACGGCACCGAGCACATCGCCAACTTCGTCGAGCGCAGCGATCACGCGGCGCTGCTGCACATCTCGACCTGCTACGTCAGCGGCACGCGCAACGGCGAGATCCCCGAGCAGCTGATCCCGGACTACGCGCCCGACGGGCACCCCTTCGACACCGAGCTCGAGCGCCGCGACGCCCGGGCCTCGATCGAGCGGATCCTCGCCGACCACGAGGGCGACGAGAAGGAGACCGAGCTGCACAAGCAGGCGCTCCAGCAGATCCGCGACCGCGGGCTCAACCCCAACAACTCGATGCTGCTGCGCAACATCACGCGCCGGCTCAAGCGCCAGTCGATCAAGAACGCGATGATCGAGGAGGGCCAGCGGCGCGCGTACAAGCGCGGCTGGCCCAACATCTACACCTACTCGAAGAGCATGGCCGAGTCCCTGCTGATCGCGCGCAAGGACCGGATCCCGCGGATGTCGATCCTGCGCCCGGCGATCGTCGAGAGCTCGATGAGCTACCCGTTCCCGGGCTGGAACCAGGGCTTTAACACCTCGGGGCCGCTCTCGTACGTGCTCGGCACCTGGTTCCGCCACCTGCCCGCGCGCAACAACAACCCCTTCGACGTGATCCCGGTCGACTACGTCGCGCGCGCCATCACGATCGCCGGCGCCGCGCTGCTCGAGGGCTGCGCCGCGCCCGTCTACCAGTGCGGGACGTCGGACATCAACCGCCTGACGGTCGAGCGCGCCTGCGAGCTGACCGCGCTCGCGCACCGTCGACACCTGCGCGATCGCGGCTCGACGCCGATCGAGCGCGTGCTGCTCTCGCGCTGGGACGCGGTCGCCAGCGACCCCGAGCACCTGCTCTCGACCGAGAACATCAGCTCGGTCGCCGACGGCTTCGCCAAGCTCATGCGCGGGCTGCCGAAGCGGTGGCCGACCGGGCTGCATCGCGGCGCCGAGCGCTGGGCGAAGAAAGCGGACAGCGTGCGCGACAAGCTCAACACGATCGACCGCATGCTCACGCTCTACCTGCCCTTCATCTACGAGAACCACTTCGTGTTCCACTCGAAGGCGCTGCGCGAGCACGAGATCGAGGAGCCCGAGTTCGTCGTCGACACCACCGACATCGACTGGCGCGTCTACTGGATCGGCATCCACATGCCCGGCCTGCGCAAGTGGTGCTACCCGCTGTTCGAGGGCAAGACGCCGGAGAAGTACGTGCCCAAGATCCCGTTCTCGCTCCCCCAGCAGCCAGCCCAGGCGCCGAGCGGCGCGGGGCTGCGCGGAGAGGCCCGCTGATGACGATCTTCTTGACTGGCAGCAACGGCTACCTCGGCTCCTACGTCGCCCACGAGCTGCTGCGGCGCGACCCGAACACGCGGCTCGCGCTGCTCGTGCGCGCCAAGAGCCCCGCGCACGCCGAGCAGCGCCTGTGGCAGGCGTGGCAGCTGCACATGGAGTTCGAGCCGTTCATCGACCTCGTGCGCTCGCGCTGCGACATCTACCTCGGCGATCTCACGGCGCCGGAGCTCGGCCTCGAGGCGAGCGCGCGCGACCGCCTGATCAAGAGCATGAGCTCGGTGCTGCACGTCGCCGCGTCGCTCAACCGCAAGTCGTCCAAGGCGTGCTTTAACGTCAACCTGCGCGGCACCCTCTCGGTCATCAAGCTCGCGCGCGCGGCCGCCGATCACCACGGCCTGCGGCGCTTCAGCGACATCTCGACCACCGCGGTCGCCGGCCACCGCCAGAGCGAGCTCGTCGCCGAGCACGACATGATCGACTGGTCGCGCAGCGACTACGACCCCTACGCGCGGACCAAGAAGTTCTGCGAGCACATGATCCACGAGCTGCTGCCGGACGTGCGCTGCACCGTGTTCCGCCCCAGCACCGTGCTCGGCGACAGCCGCTTCCCCGAGACCACGCAGTTCGACATGACGCGCGCGTTCGTCACGCTCGTCAAGATGCCCGTGCTGCCGCTCGCCGCCGACTGGCGCCACGACGTCGTGCCCGCCGACTACGTCTGCGACGGCATCGTCACCGTCCACCAGAGCGACGCGCCCGCGCACGACAGCTACAACCTCAGCGCCGGCGACGCGTCGCCCGACTACCAGACGATCATCGACACGCTCGTCGCCGCCGGGCTCCCGCGCCGGCGCTTCGCGCCCTGGCTCGCCAAGCCCTTCGAGCTCACGGTCGAGGGGCTGATGGCGACCCCGCGCGGCTGGGGCGTCTCGCTGCCGGCCTCGCTGATGAAGGTGTTCTGGCCCTACCTGACCTTTAATACAGTGTTCGACAACAGCCGGGTCGTCGCGGCGCTCGGGGGCAGGCGCCCCGCGCCCTTCACCGACTACGCCTACGGGCTGTTCCGCTTCGCCAGCGAGGGCAACTTCACGTACCCGCACAAGCCCTGGCCCGAGGCCGTCAGCCCGCGGAAGGTCGCATGACAACATCCAACGAAGTCCCGCGCCCGCGCCGGAAGCGACGCAGGCGCGGCCTGTTTGACTCCCTCAAGGAGGCGCTCGATCCCGATCGCGCGCTCATGGCGAGCGTCGACGCGCTGATCGAGGCGGTCGCGGTCAAGCACGCGCTCAACGTCGACCAGGAGCGCTGGGCGCCCGGCAAGCCGCTGAAGCTGCTGCTCACGGGGCACGTCGGCACGCGCAACACCGGCGCCGACGTGCGCGTCGGCGAGATGATCCGGCAGATGCGTCACGTCATCGGCGACGACGACCTGCAGCTGACGATCAGCACCTCGGACCCGAGGTGGTCGAGCGGCTACTTCCGCTCGGTCCACCAGGTGCTCCTGCCCCAGGTGTTCCCGCCGTTTCTGTACCGCGAGTGCCCCAAGCACCACGGCGTGATCGCGTGCGAGGGCTCGATGTTCAAGTCGAAGTTCGCCAGCGCGCTGACCTGCTTCATGGCGGGCTCGCTGGGGATGGCCGCGGCCGAGCGCAAGCTCGGCGTCGGCTACGGCGCCGAGGCCGGGAGCATGACGCCGGCGCTGCGCAGCTTCGTCAAGCGCCACTGCAAGGACTCGCTGGTGATGTGCCGCAACCTGCCGTCGCGCGACGTGCTCGGCAAGCTCGGCGTCCGCACCACGCACGGCGCCGACACGGCCTGGACCTTCGAGCCGGCGCCGCCCGCCGTCGGCCAGAAGCTGCTGCGCGAGGCCGGCTGGGACGGCGAGAAGAAGGTCCTGGCGATCGCGCCGATCAACCCGTTCTGGTGGCCGGTCAAGCCCGACCTCGTCAAGGCGGCCGCGCGCACCTTCGGCGGGCAGTACCGCGTCGAGCACTACAAGTCGATCTACTTCCACGCGGCCTCGTCGAAGATCGACCAGGCGCTCGACGACTACCTCCAGGGCATCGCCGACGCGGTCAACGCGTTCTGCCGCGACCGCGACGTGTTCGTGGTGCTCATCGGCATGGAGAAGCTCGACCGCCGCGCGGCCGAGCGCCTCAACCCGCTGCTCGATCGCCCGGCGCCGCTGTTCATCAGCGACACCTACGACATGTTCGAGATGATCAGCGTGCTGCGCAGCTGCGCCATGCTCGTCAGCTCGCGCTTCCACGCGATCGTCTGCTCGATGCCCGGCTTCGTCGCGTCGGCCGGCGTGACGATGGACGAGCGGATCCGCAACATCATGAACGACCGCGGCACGCCCGACCTGTTCCTCGAGGTCGACGACCCCAACCTCGGCGACAAGCTGCTGCAGATCCTCCACAAGCTGCACGACGAGCGCGACGCGCTGCGCGACACCATCGGCAAGGCGATCCCCGCGCAGCTCGAGCTCATGGGTCAGATGGGCCTCGACTTCATGGACGAGGTGTGCCGCGTCTACCCCGAGTTCCCGCGCAAGCAGCTGCCGCGCACGTGGGAGGCCCACCTCCCGCCGATGCCCCCGAACGTGCAGGGCATCCTGGAGCGCTACGGATGACCGAGGACGCGAGGATCGGCGACGTGCTCGGGTGGACCTTCCAAGACGGCGTGTACGAGCTGACGCTCGACCAGGCGCCGTGCAACGAGATCGGCGCGCGGATGCTCGAGGCGCTCGAGGGCTTCCTCGACAGCATCACGCCGAACCTCGACAGCGCCCACGCGCTCATCATCCGCAGCGCGCTGCGCAGCGGCTTCTGCGCTGGCGCCGACCTGCGCGCGCTCTACCGCGGCCTGCAGGAGGCCGAGTCGGCGAGCGGCCGCCGCCAGCTCGCGCAGTTCATCGACCGCATCCACGCGGTCATGGATCGCCTCGACACGCTCCCGCTCGTCACCGTCGGCGTGATCAACGGCATCTGCTTCGGCGGCGGCCTCGAGCTCGCGCTGACCTGCGACATCCTGATCGCCGAGAAGTCCGCGCGCTTCGCCTTCCCCGAGCTGCGGCTCGGCATCGTGCCTGGCTTCGGGGGCATCCCCCGGCTCAAGCGCGAGGTCGGCAACGCGGTCGTCCGCGACCTGCTGCTGACCGGCCGCAGCGTCAACGCCCGCAAGGCGCAGGCGGTCGGCCTCGTGAGCCAGCTGGTGCCCGTGGGCGAGGGCCTCACGGCCGCGCGCGCGCTGGCCAAGCAGGCCGCGAAGTTCGACCCGACCGCGCGCGTCGCCGCCAAGCGCTTCATCAAGCCGCTCCCACGCGCGGAGCTGCACGAGGAGAAGCGCCTGTTCCTCGAGCTGGCGAGCCGGCCCACGCTCATGGAGGCGCTCAAGCGCTTCGTCGAGAGCGAGGACGTCCGCCCCTACCTGCCCTGATCAAGCCCCCGCGAGCAGCACCATGACCGCAACAAAACTGATCGAGCTGGCCGCCCGTCGCTTCGGCGCCGACCCCCGCCAGCTCAAGCCCGCAGACGACATGTTCGAGACGCTCGGCATCGACAGCTTCCAGGCCGCCGACCTGATGACCGAGGTCGAGCTCGAGTTCGACGTCGAGATCCCCGACTACGAGCTGCAGGGCATCAAGACGTTCCAGGCGCTGGCAGACAAGATCGACGCGAGGCGCTGATGCTCGACTTCTCCCGCCTGCCGTCCATCGGCGCCGCCCTGCGCGACTCGACCGTCGCGTACAAGAGCCACGTCGCGCTGATCGAGGCCGACCGTCACCGCGAGAACGGGCGCTGGACCTACCGCGAATTTCGCGACGAGTCCGAGCGCTTCGCCGCGCTGCTCGCCCGCCGCGGCGTCGAGCCGGGCGATCGCTGCGCGATCCTGATGCAGAACCAGGCCAAGTGGCTGATCAGCGCCACGGGCGCGATGTGGACGGGCTGCGCGCTCGTGCCGCTCGACTACAAGCTGACCGCGCGCGAGCAGCTCGAGCTGATCGGCCTGTGCCGCCCGCGGGTGCTCGTCACCGAGTACCACAGCTGGCATCAGCTCTGCCGCGAGGAGCAGCGCCACGTCCTCGAGCGCACGCTCGTGCTCGTCACCGAGCCGCCGCGCGACGCCGAGCTCGGGCCCGCCAGCGAGTGGCGATTGCCGGAGCGCGCAGACGACTTTCGCTACCACGAGCCGGCGCGCGACGACGTCGCGTGCATCGTCTACTCCTCCGGCACCGGCGGGCGCCCCAAGGGCTGCCAGCTGACCCACGAGGCCTACCTGTGTCAGGCCGAGGTGCTCGGCAACATGTACCCGATGGACGAAGGCGACCGGTTCTTCTCGGTCCTGCCGACCAACCACGCCATCGACTTCATGTGCGGCTTCCTGCTCCCGCTGCTCATGGGCGGCGCGGTCGTCCACCAGCGTACGCTGCGCTCGGAGTTCCTCGCGTCGACCATGCAGCGCTACGGCGTCACCCAGATCGCGCTGGTGCCTCGCCTGCTCAAGGCCATGAAGGAGAAGATCGAGGAGAACCTCGACGACCTCCCGAAGTGGCAGCGCGCGGTCGTCGACGGGCTGATCGAGGCCAACGTCCGCGCGACCCGGCGCGCGCCCAACCACGCGCTCTCGCGCCGCCTGCTGCGGCCGATCCACGACCGCTTCGGCGGCAAGCTGCGCCTCATCGTCACCGGCGGCGCGTTCTGTGAGCGCGAGACCGCGGAGTTCTTCAACCGCCTCGGCTTCCCGCTCGCGATCGGCTACGGCCTGACCGAGGCCTGCACGGTGCTCACGCTCAACGACCTGAAGCCGTTCCGGGCCGACAGCGTGGGCGCGCCCGTCGAGGGCGTCGAGCTCGAGCTGCGCGACAAGAACGCGGCCGGCGTCGGCGAGGTCTGGGTGCGCGCGCCGACCGTCATGAAGGGCTACCTCGATCAGCCCGAGCTGACCGAGGAGGCGATCGTCGACGGTTGGCTGCGGACCGGCGATCTCGGGGTCATCGACGCCGCCGGGCACCTCAAGCTCGTCGGGCGGGCCAAGAACATGATCGTCACCTCGGGCGGCAAGAACGTGTACCCCGAGGACATCGAGGCCGCGTTCACCGAGCTCGACGGCTGCGAGGAGCTGTGCGTGTTCGCGGCCAACTACATCTGGCCGACCGGCTCGCTCACCGGCGAGCAGCTCATCGTCGTCCTGCGCCGCAAGGCCCCCGGCCCGCGCGAGACCGGCGAGTCGCTCGACGAGGCCATGATCGCCGATCTCCAGCGCCGCAACCGGCGGCTCTCGGACTTCAAGCGCCTGTCCGCCTTCGTGCGCTGGGACGAGGAGTTCCCCCGCACCGCCTCGCTCAAGATCAAGCGTCAGGCGCTGGCGGTGCAGCTGCGGGAGCAGCTCACGCGCGAGGAGGCGCTCCAGGAGCTCCGCTGAGGACAGCCGCCCCGATGCCCGCCCGGCGCGGTACCCTGGGCGCGCCACGGACGACCGCGTCTGCACGTGGTCGGCGCCACGAGGACACACGACGATGGCCAACGACACCACCCGCGGAGACCGACGCTACGTCGCCATCTTCAACCCGGCCGCCGGCGGCGGGCGCTGCGGCGCGCGGGCGCCCGCGGCGATCGAGCGGCTGCGCGGCGCCGGGCTCGAGATCGAGGTGCGCGAGACCGCGGCCGCCGGCGACGGCGAGCGCATCACCCGTGAGGCGGTCCAGTCCGGCGCCCGGAACTTCATCGCCATCGGCGGCGACGGCACCACCTACGAGATCATCAACGGGCTGTTCTCGCCGGCGTCCGGCGACGAGCTGCCGCCGCCCATCGCCGAGCCCGTCAGCGTCGGCTTCCTGCCCATGGGCACCGGCAACTCGTTCCTGCGCGACTTCAGCGACCGCGGCGCGGACTACTCGATCGACGCGCTCGCCGCGGGCGCGCGGCGCCCCTGCGACGTCATCCGCGTCCGCCACACCCGCGGCGTCCTGCACTTCATCAACATCTTCAGCATCGGCTTCGTCGCCGACGTCGCCGCGCTGCGCAACAACCGGTTCTCCGCGCTCGGCGAGTTCGGCTACATCGTCGCCGTCGTCGCCAAGGTCGCCGCGCTCGCGCCCACGCGCTTCCCGATGGCGCTCGACGACGGCCCGCGCGATCGCGCGCCGGTCACCTTCATCTCGATCAACAACAGCAAGTTCACCGGCGGCAAGATGATGATGGCGCCCGGCGCCGAGACCGGCGACGGCAAGCTCGACGTCATCCGCGTCGGCGAGATGGGCCGGCTGTCGCTGCTGGCGACCTTCCCCAAGATCTTCAAGGGCACGCACCTCGAGCACCCGGCCGTCAGCGCCGTGCAGGCCCGCGAGATCCACTTCGAACTCGAGGGCGAGCTCGACGTCATGATCGACGGCGAGATGCTGCGAATTCAGCCGACGCACCTCGAGGTCGTCCCGGAGGCCGTGAATGTCATCGCCTGAACCCGCTCCCAACCCGCCCAAGGGCCAGCCAGAGGACAAGCTCGAGGACAAGCTCGAGGACAAGCTCGAGGACAAGCCCGCGCGAAGCCGCCCGGCGCCGCTGCCCCTGCGCGCGCTCAAGGGCGCGGTCGAGATCGCGCACTCGACCGCGGTCTGGTCCGCGTCCTTCGCCGTGATGAGCGGCGTCGTCGTGTTCGGCGGCGGGCTCAGCCCCGTCATCCCGTTCCGCAAGACCCACACCTATATCGGCGGGCCCGGGATGGGTCTGTGCCTGCGGCTCGCCGCGCGCACGCTCGACATCACCTACCACGAGGACTTCGATCCCGAGCGTCGCGGCGTGTTCATGCAGAACCACGTCAACCTCATGGACGCCCACGCCGCCTGCGCCGCGATCCCGCACGCGTTCTGCGGGCTGATGAACGCCTGGCAGTTCAAGATCCCCGTCTACGGGCAGATCATGCGCCTCGCCGACGGCATCGCGGTGCACCCCGGCAAGGCCGGTCGCTTCAAGCAGGTCGCCCAGGACGCGCAGGATCGCGCGGCCAAGGGCATCTCGATCCTCGCCTTCCCCGAGGCCCACCGCACGCGCACCGGCGACGTCCAGCCGTTCAAGCGCGGCGTGTTCTTCATGGCCCGCGACGCCGGCCTGCCGATCATCCCGCTGTGCACGCACGGGATGTTCAACCTGATGCGCAAGGGCTCGATGCGGATCCGCCGCTCGCACGTCAAGATCTTCGTCGGCCCGCAGATCGAGACCAAGGGGCTGAACAAGGGGCAGCTCTCCGAGCTGATCACGCGCACCCACGCGGTCGTCGCGAGCTTCTCGGAGACCGGACAGGTGCCCCAGGACGCCGTGCGTCGCCTCCAGCGGCTCCGCGAGGACATCCCCGGGGGCGAGTCGTCGCGCGACGGAGACCGCGACGTCGGCTAGCTCGCCGCGCTCAGCCGCGCTGCTCAGCCGCGCTGCTCAGCCGCCGCGCGCTCGCGCTCCAGGATCACGCACGAGGCCGCGAGCGCCTCGAGAATCGCGTTCACCCGCGCGTTCGCGTTGGCGACCGGGCCGCGCTTGGCGTCCTTCTCGAGCGCCGCGCACAATTCGACGACCGTCTTGACGCCGACGTTCGCCGAGCTGCCCTTGAGCCTGTGCGCGGCGTTCCCGAGCTTGGCCCAGTCCCCCGACGCGACCGCGTCGCGGAGGTTCTTGGAGTCGACCTCGCTCTCCTCGAGGTAGGCGCCGACGATCTCGACGACGAGACTCGGCTCGCCCGGCATCGAGTATTCGTCCAGCTCGCGCAGCGAGCTGAGGTCCACGACCACGTTCGGCATCCGGCCCCCTCCAATCGAAGATACCACCGGGCTCGCGCGTGAAGCCAGCGACCCGGGGTCGCGCGCGTGAGAACCCGCGGCCCGCCTCGCCGCGCGCGATGAAACCCGACCGCGCGCGGCCTCGCCTGTCCCGCGCGCGACGCCGTGTCGCGCCGCGCTGGGCGGAGACGCCCGCTCGCCCGCGCACGCGCGTCGCGAGCTCGCCGATCGCTCGCCGTCACCGTCGCCCTCTCGTCGTCACGACGCGCGCGGTCGCGCCTCGAGCCCGTGAAACCGGGCGGTTTTCGCCTCAGTCATATCGATGTCGCGCGGGTGGTACACGGGATCCCGAGGCACACACCGCGCCGACGGAGAGGACCGATGCATCTCGAGATTCGAAACCTGTCGAAGACCTACGCCAACGGCGTGAAGGCGCTCAAGGGCGTCTCCCTCGATATCCCGCGCGGGATGTTCGGGCTGCTCGGGCCCAACGGCGCCGGCAAGTCGACGCTGATGCGCACGATCGCGACGCTGCAGGACCCCGACGAGGGCAGCGTCAAGCTCGGCGACATCGACGTGCTGCGCGACAAGGACGGCGTGCGCCGCGTGCTCGGCTACCTGCCCCAGGACTTCGGCGTGTACCCGACCGTCAGCGCCGAGGACATGCTCGACCACTTCGCGGTGCTCAAGGGCGTCACGCGGCGGAGCGAGCGCAAGGAGGTCGTCAAGGCGCTGCTGCATCGCACCAACCTCTACAACGTGCGCAAGAAGAAGCTCGGCGGCTACTCGGGCGGCATGAAGCAGCGCTTCGGCATCGCGCAGGCGCTGCTCGGCGACCCCAAGCTGATCATCGTCGACGAGCCGACCGCCGGCCTCGACCCCGCCGAGCGCAACCGCTTCCACAACCTCCTGAGCGAGATCGGCGAGCACGTAGTCGTCATCCTCTCGACCCACATCGTCGAGGACGTGAGCGACCTGTGCACGAACATGGCGATCCTCTCGTCGGGCGAGCTGCTGCTCAACACGACCCCCCGCGAGGCGCTCGACCTGCTGCGCGGCAAGACGTGGAAGAAGCTCATCGACAAGTCCGAGCTCGCCGAGCACGAGGAGCGCCACGACCTCATCATGTCGCGCCTCTACGCCGGTCGCCTGCAGATCCACGTCAAGGCCGACGCGCGGCCCGACGCGAGCTTCGAGCCCGCGACGCCGACGCTCGAGGACGTGTACTTCTCGACCCTGGGCGACGGGCCGAAGCCCGCGGCTCAGGCCGCCTGAACCGGAGGACACGTCGATGTTCCGCGAGTTCTTCCGCTTCGAAAGCGGGTTCCGGTTCCGGAGCCTGATGTTCTGGATCTTCTCCCTGCTGTTCTTCGGCCTCACGCTGCTGGTGACCGGCTGGGACGAGACCTTCCTGCCGGGCGCCGGCGGCAAGATCGCGCGCAACGCCCCGTTCGCGATCTCGATCTTCTTCATTATTATCAGCCAGCTCGGGATGTTCGTCGCGGCGGCCTTCGTCGCCAACTCGGTCAGCCGCGACGACGCGCTCAAGACCGACTCGCTGTTCTTCTCGAGCCCCGTCAGCCGCCACGGCTACCTCGCCGGGCGCTTCCTGGGCTCGCTCTTGCCGGCGATCGTGATCGTCGTGTTCGCGGCGCTGGGCCACATGCTCGGCTCGATCGGCCCGCTGCACCCGCCCGAGAAGCTCGTCCCGATCACGCTCGGGCCCTACGCGGCCGCGATCGGGCTGTTCGTGATCCCCAACTTCTTCGTCATGGGCGCGCTCGCGTTCACGCTCGCTACCCTGACGCGCCGGGTGCTCAACGCGTACATCGGGCTCATCGTCGTGTTCGTGCTCGTGTTCCTGGCCGACAGCGCGCTCAGCGATCTCGACTACCGGACCACGCTCGCGCTCATCGATCCCTTCGGCGGCACCGCGTGGAGCTACGTCACCAAGTACTGGACGGTCGCCGAGAAGAACACGCAGGTCGTGCTGCTCGACAGCTACCTGCTGCTCAACCGCGCGATCTGGATCGGCGTCGGCGTCGCGCTGCTCGCGTTCACGCACGCGCGCTTCCGCATGCAGATCGCCGGCGGCGGCAAGCGCCGCAAGCCGCCCGCGCCCGAGGTCACCGAGGCGCCGAGCCGCGCGGCCAACGTGCCGGTGCCGAAGGCCGCGCTCGACTTCTCGGCGCGCGCCCAGCTCGCGCAGCTGCTGAGCCAGACCTGGCTCGAGCTGCGCTGGGTCACGCGCCGCATCGGCTTCGTCGTGCTCGTCGGCTTCGGCATGTTCAACGTGCTCGCCGGCGTCTACCTGCAGAGCCGTCAGGCCTACGCCACGCCGATCTGGCCGGTCACGCGCTTCGTGCTCGAGACCGTCAGCGGCGGCTTCAGCGTGTTCCTGCTCGCGATCATCACGGTCTACTCGGGGCAGATGGTCTGGCGCGAGCGCGAGGCCAAGATGGGCCAGATCTTCGACGCGACGCCGATCCCGACCTGGATCCCGCTCGCGTCCAAGGTCTTCGCGCTGATGCTCGCGGTCGTCGTGCTGCTGCTCGCGAGCATGGTCGCGGGCGTCTCCTACCAGCTCGCCAGCGGCTTCCTCGAGGTCGAGTTCGGGCTGTTCCTCAAGGGCCTGCTGCTCATCCAGTTCCCCGGCTGGGCCGAGCTGGTCGTGCTCGCGTTCGCCGTCCAGGTGCTGGTCAACCACAAGTACCTCGGGTTCGGCGTGATGGTCCTGTACTACATCGCGCTGGCGATCCTCCCGAACGTCGGCGTCGAGCACAACCTGCTGCTGTTCGGGCAGACGCCGCCGGCGCCGTACTCGGACATGAACGACTACGGGCACTTCCTGACGCCGTTCTTCTGGTTCAACCTCTACTGGCTGTGCGCGATCGCGATCCTCGGGCTCGTCTCGAGCCTGTTCTGGGTGCGCGGCACCGACACGCGCTTCCGCCTGCGCGCCCGCGAGGCCCGGCGCCGCGTGACGCCGGCCCACAGCGTGTTCCTGATGACGATGGTCACCTGCTTCATCGGCAGCGGCGCGTACATCTACTACAACACCAACGTCCTCAACACGTTCAAGACCAGCGACCAGCAGGAGCAGGAGCAGGTCGACTTCGAGCGCAAGTACAAGAAGTACGAGGACGCCCCGCAGCCGCGCCTGACCGCGGTCAAGCTCGACGTCGACATCTACCCGGACCAGCGCTACGTGCACGCGCGCGGCACGATGACGCTGGTCAACAAGACCGACGCGCCGATCGCCGAGCTCCACCTGATCATCGACCCGGAGATCGAGCTGCTCTCGCTCAGCGTGCCCGAGTCCGCGCGCACGCTCCACGACGAGGCGCTCGGCTTCTCGATCTACGCGCTGCCCGAGCCGCTCGCGCCCGGGCAGACGCTGCCGCTCGAGTTCGAGACCAAGCGTCACAACCGCGGCTTCACCAACGGGCGCGGCAACATCAACGTCGTGCACAACGGCACCTTCTTCCACGGCGGCGAGATCGTGCCGAGCGTCGGCTACAACCGCGACTTCGAGATCGCCGACGACGAGAAGCGCCGCGAGTATGACCTCCCCGAGCGCCCGCGCATGCTCCCGGTCGACGACATGGCCGCGCGGATGAACACCTACATCTCGACGGAGGCCGACTGGATCGACTTCGAGACCACGGTCAGCACCGTCGCCGACCAGGTCGCGATCGCGCCGGGCTACCTGCAGAAAGAGTGGACCGAGGACGGGCGGCGCTACTTCCACTACAAGATGGACGCGCCGATCCTGAACCTCTACGGGTTCCTCTCAGCGCGCTTCACCGTCGTGCGCGACAGCTGGAAGGACGTCTCGATCGAGGTCTACCACCACGCGCCGCACGACTACAACGTCGAGAAGATGATCCAGTCGGTCAAGGACTCGCTCGAGTACTACACCGCGAACTTCAGCCCCTACCAGCACCGGCAGGTGCGGATCATCGAGTTCCCGCGCTACCGCAACTTCGCGCAGTCGCTGCCCAACACGATCCCCTACTCCGAGGGCATCGGCTTCATCGCCAAGCTCGTCGACCCCGACGACATCGACTACGTGTACTACGTCACCGCCCACGAGATCGCGCACCAGTGGTGGGCGCACCAGGTCATCGGCGGCAACGTCCAGGGCAGCACGCTGCTGGTCGAGAGCATGGCGCAGTACTCCGCGCTGATGGTGATGGAGCAGAAGTACGGGCGCGACAAGATGAAGCGCTTCCTGCGTCACGAGCTCGACTCGTACCTGCGCGCCCGCGGCGGCGAGCGGATCAAGGAGAACTCGCTGATGCTCAACGAGAACCAGCAGTACCTCCACTACAACAAGGGCAGCGTCGTCCTGTACGCGCTGCGCGAGTACATCGGCGAGGACGTGCTCAACGCGGCGCTCGCCAGGTTCATCGAGGCGCACAAGTTCGAGCGGCCGCCGTTCACGACCGCGGTCGAGTTCGTCGACGCGCTCGAGGCCGCGACCCCGGCGGACCGCAAGTACATCATCGACGACTGGTTCCGGACCATCACGCTGTACGACAACAAGGTCACGTCCGCGCGCGCCGAGCCGCTCGGCGACGACCGCTACAAGGTCACGCTCGAGATCGAGTCCCGCAAGCTCCGCTCGGACGGCCTCGGCGAGGAGCAGGAGATCCCGCTGCACGAGGGCGGCGAGCGCGTCGAGCTCGGCGTGCTCGGCCCCGACGACGCGGACGGCGACGAGACCGTGCTGTACCGCGGCTTCCACACGATCACGGGGCCGTCGTCGACCTTCGAGCTCGAGGTCCGCGGCGAGCCCAAGAAGGCCGGCGTCGACCCGATGGTGCTGCTGATCGACCGCAACCCGGACGACAACGTGAAGCCGGTCGAGCTGATCAAGTAGCGACGCGGTCCGCGTCGCCGCGACGACGAAAGAGACACCGCCTCCGACCGGAGGCGGTGTCTCTTCTTGGTGGACGAGCGCGACGGGCTACGCGTCGCGCTTCTCGTCGCTGGCCGACTCGCCGGCGCCCTCGTCCGCGGCGCCCTCGCCCGCGTCAGCGCCCTCGGCCGGCGCCTCGCCGGGCTGCTTGCCGCCGGCCTTGAGATCGCCGAGGAGCTTCTGGAAGGCGGTGCGCGTCTCGTTGAGCATCTCGCCGGCGCGCGAGTAGGCGCCCTCGCCGATCTGCTCGATCTCGTGCTCGATCTTGCGCAGCTGCGGCTCGTACTCCTGCCAGCGCTTGCGCGCCTCCATACCGCCGAGGTTGATCTTCAGCTTGATCTCGTCACGCAGCCGCTTGGCGTCGGTGAGGCTGTCTTGGAACTTCTTACGGACATCATCGGTGATCGACATGGACGGGACCTCTCGCGCGCGAAGGTAGCACACCGCAGCCGGCGGCTGACGGCCCGCGCGGCTTCACGCGCCCGGGACGAGCCCGACCTTCGGGATCGCCGACGGCATGACGCGCGGCGGCTCGTGGTCGGGGTCGCAGCGGTAGCGCGCGAAGTCGGTCCAGCCGCGCTCGCGCAGGAAGTCCTCGTCGAGCAGCGCGCGCCCGGTCAACGCGGGCGGCGGCGTCGTCAGGATCTCGAGCGCGGCGTCGGCCAGGATCTCCGGCTTGCGCCACACCTCGGGCCCGCCGATCTTGAAGTTGATCGTCGCCAGGCTCTCGACCAGCGTCACCGGCCACAGCGCGTTGACGGAGACGCGCTGCGCCCTGACCTCCTCGGCGAGCCCGTGGGCGAGCAGCGTCATGCCGAGCTTGCTCATCATGTAGCCGGTCTTGCCGCCGAGGCCCTCAAGCTGCACCGGCGGCGAGCAGACGAGGATGTGCCCGCCGCCGCCCTCGATCATCGCCGGCAGCGCCGCCTGGGCGCACAGGAACGCGGCGCGGGCGTTGACGCCGTGCATCAGGTCAAAGCGCTTCAGCGGCGTGTCGAGCACGTCCTGCCACCACAGCGCGCCGGCGTTGTTGATCAGCGCGTCGATCCGCCCGAACCGCTGGAGCGTCTTGTCGACCATCGCGCGCACGTCGTCCTCGCTGCGCACGTCGACCCGCACCGGCAGCGCGTCGCCGCCGGCGCGGCGGATCTCCTCCGCGACGGTGTGGATCGTCCCCGGGAGCTCCGGGCGCGCGTTCACGGTCTTGGCCGCGACGACGATCCGCGCCCCCTCGCGCGCGAAGGTGAGCGCCATGCAGCGGCCGATCCCGCGGCTCGCTCCGGTGATGATCACGACCTTGTCCTGCAGTCGCCCTGCTGTCATGCGCGCGAGCATACCCGAGCGCGTCGCCGGGCCGCGGGGGCGCGCGCGCGCGCCCGCCCGCCCGCAGCGATCTCAGTGCACCGAGATCATCAGCGCGCCCTCGACCTGCGGGTCGGCGAGCTCGCGCGGCAGCTTGACCTTGAAGCTCGAGCCCGCGCCGAGCTCGCTCTCGACCGAGATCACGCCGCCGAGCATCTCGGTGAAGTGGCGCACGAGCGCGAGCCCGAGCCCGGTGCCGCCGTACTTGCGCGTCGACGACTCGTCGGCCTGGGTGAACGGCGCGAACAGGCGATCCACCTTCTCGCGCGCGATCCCGATCCCGGAGTCGCTGACGGTGAACACGAACCAGGGCGTGCCGCTCTCCATCTTGAGATCGACGCGCAGCTCGATCCGCCCCTTGTGGGTGAACTTGCACGCGTTCGCCAGCAGGTTGAGCAGGATCTGCCGCAGCTTGCCGCGGTCGGTCTTGATCTTCCCGAGCAGCCGCGAGTACGTCAGCTTGAAGGTGTTGCGCTGGCGCATCGCCAGCGGCGTCGTCGTCTTGGCGAGCTCCTCGAGCAGCTCGCCGACCGGGAAGGTCTCGACGCGCACGTCCATCTTGCCCGCCTCGATCTTCGACAGGTCGAGGATGTCGTTGACGATCTCGAGCAGGTTCTCGGCCGACTTCCGCACGGTGTGCAGGTCGTTGCCGATGCTCTCGCGGTCGAACTCGTCGATGCCGTCGAGGATCATGTCTGTGTAGCCGATGATCGCGTTCAGCGGCGTCCGCAGCTCGTGGCTCATGTTGGCCAAGAACGAGCTCTTCGTCCGGCTCGCCTCGATCGCCTCGGCCTCGGCGACGCGGCGCTCCTCGACCTCGCGCGTCAGCGCGGCGTTGGCCTCGGCGAGCTCGCGCGTGCGCTCCTCGACGTGCCGCTCGAGATCGACGCGCTCGGCCCTCAGCTCCTCCTGTGACCGCTCGCGGCGCGCTGCCTCCAGGCGCAGGCGATCGAGCGTCGCGTGGGCCTCCGCGCGCTCACGCAGCGCCTGCGCGAGCACGACGCCCGCGACCAGCCCGGCCGCGACCAGCGCCACCGCCACCGCCACCGCGAACGCCGGCGACGCGCCCGCCGCGAGCGCTCCGCCGGCCGCCGCGAGCGACACGAGCACGACCACGACCGTCGTGCCGGTGGTCGACCAGCCGCCGAGCGCGGCGCACAGCACCACGGGGAGCGCGAGCTGCCACGCGTGCGCGTCTGGGCCGATCACGAGCGGCGCGGCCGCGACCACGAGCCCGCTGACCGCGTGCCGAAGCGGCTCGCCCCAGCCCGAGCCCGCGCGCGAGCCCGCGCGCGACAAGAACACGCTGGCGAGCGCGTTGACGGCGAGCAGCGGCAGGCACAGCAGCGCCGCAGCGCCGGCTCGGGGACCCGCGAGCGCCGCGACGACGACGCACTGCGCCGTGAGCACGACCGTCGTCGTGAGAGCGATGCGCTGGGGGACATCCATCCCGGGTTGACTACCCTCGCGGCCGCGGCTGGCCTCTTCGACAGACCGTGCCCAGGCTACAGCCTAGCGAATGACCGAGGTCGTTTATGCACAACGCATGACTTTCTGGCCAC
Organism: Myxococcales bacterium; assembly: GCA_020633295.1. Classification (GTDB taxonomy): domain Bacteria; phylum Myxococcota_A; class Polyangia; order Nannocystales; family Nannocystaceae; genus JACKDW01. Next base: position 364,873 of record JACKDW010000006.1, read on the forward strand.
GTAGCTCGCGACGCGCAGGTTCGACGTCGACCTCTCGTCGGCGCGCGCTCGTTCGCTTGCCGCTACATCGACCGCGCTGGGGCGTAGCGCCACAGCGCGCCGAGGTCACGACGCGCGCGGTGCCTGTGTTATGATCTCGTCGCTCACATTCGCGCGCTGAGTCGCCTGGTCCTGCGAGCAGGCGTGTGGAACCGTGATCTGAGCCGGCGCGGCGCGAATGGAGATCCCGGTGCGGCAGATGCCGAGCGAGAACCCGTCTTCACGGAGCGAGGGGAGCAAGCGCTCAAGCTCGGTGATGTGGTTGCCGCCCGAGGAGTTCGACGAGTACCGGCTCGTCGAGTTCCTCGGCGGCGGCAGCTCCGGCCAGGTGTTCCTCGCGCACGACCGCCTCCTCGACCGCCCCGTGGCGATCAAGTTCCACATGGCCGCGCAGACCGACGCCTCGCGCGCGCGCTTCGTCGTCGAGGCCCGCGCGATCGCTCGCCTGCAGCACCCCAACGTGATGGGGATCTACCGCGTCGGCGAGCTCGACCGCCGGACCTTCCTCGTCACCGAGTACATCCGCGGCAAGAGCCTGCACGAGTTCTCGCTGCCGCTGCCGTGGCGGCGCGTGCTCGAGCTCGCCATCGGCCTCGCGCGCGGCCTCGGGGCCGCGCACCGGCAGGGCGTGCTGCACCGCGACATCAAGCTGGCGAACGCGATCCTCGACGAGGAGACCGGGACGGTGAAGCTCGTCGACTTCGGGCTCGCCAAGCTCGAGTCCAGCGCGCCCGCGCCGTCGGCGGACGCCGCGTCGCGCGAGCCCGGCCCCGGCGACTCCGGCGTGCTGCACATCAGCCACCCGCGAGGAGGCGCGCGCGCGCGGCCGCCCGACGCCTCGCCCGAGACCGGCGACGAGCTGTCCTCGACCGCGCCGCACGAGCTGCTCGAGCGCCTCACGGACTCGCAGGGGCGCCTGCGCAACGTCCCCTCCGAGGTCTCGAAGAGCGACAAGTTCGTCGGCACGCCCCACTACATGGCGCCGGAGCTGTGGCGCTCGGAGCCCGCGACGCGCGAGACCGACGTCTACGCGCTCGGCGTGCTGATGTTCATCCTCTGCACGGGCCGCCCCCCCTACCCCGCGTTCACGCCCGAGGAGCTGTCCGAGCGCGTGCAGCGGGACGATCCGCCGCAGATGCACGAGCTCGCGCCCGCCGTCGATGAGCGGCTCGCCGCGATCATCGAGAAGTGCATGCGGCGACGCGCGAGCGCGCGCTACCGTTCGGGCGACGAGCTGCGCGAGGCGCTCGAGGCCGTGCTCGTCGTCGAGCAGCAGCCCCAGGTCGCGGCCGGCAACCCCTACCGCGGCCTGCAGGCGTTCCAGGCCAAGCATCGCGACCTGTTCTTTGGGCGCGGCGCCGAGATCCGCGCCGTGGTCAACCGCCTGCGCTCGGACTCCTTCGTGCTGGTCGCCGGCGACTCGGGCGTCGGCAAGTCGTCGCTGTGTCGCGCCGGCGTCGCGCCGCTGGTCGTCGAGGGCGCGTTCGAAGCCGAGCGCCGCTGGTCGTGGGGCGACATGATGCCCGGCCGCCACCCGCTGCAGTCGCTCATGTCCCTGCTCAGCGAGCTGTTCGGCCTCGACGAGGAGCGCGTGCTGCCGCTCGTCACGCGCGAGCCCGAGAAGCTCGGGTGGTTGCTCCACCAGCAGCTCGGCGGCCACGAGGGCCGCCTGCTGTTCGTCGACCAGCTCGAGGAGCTGGTCACCATCGCCGACCCGGCCGAGGCCGAGATCGTCGGCAAGATCCTCGCGCAGATGGCCGCCGGCGTCCCGGGCGTCCGCGTGCTCGCGTCGGTCCGGGGCGACTTCCTCACGCGCACGGCCCAGGTCCCGTACCTCGGCGACGAGCTGTCCCGCGCCATCTACCTCCTGCGCCCGCTCACCGACGTCGGCGTCCGCGAGGCGATCGTCGGCCCGGCCCAGGCGCGCGGCGTCCGCTACGAGTCCGAGGCGCTGATCGAGGACCTCGTCAGCGCCGGCAAGGAGGGCAGCCTGCCGATCCTGCAGTTCGCGCTCGCCGAGCTGTGGGAGGTCCGGGCCAAGGGCGCGAGCGTGATCACGGCCGCCGAGCTGCGCCGCATCGGCGGGGTCACCGGCGCGCTCGCCCGTCACGCTGACGGCCTGCTCGCCTCGCTCAACGCGACCCAGCGGCTCGCGGCGCGCAAGCTGCTGATGCGCCTCGTGACGATCGACGACACGCGCGCGAGCCTCGGTGCGGATGACCTCGAGGACATCCACGAGGCGGCCAAGTCCGCGCTCGAGGCCATGGTCCACGGACGCCTGCTCGTCGCGCGCGAGGCCCCCGCCGGCGTCGTCTACGAGATCGCCCACGAGGCGCTCATCAACGGCTGGGGCACGCTGCGCCACTGGCTCGACGAGGAGCGAGAGCTCCGCGAGCTCCGCCATCGCCTCGGGCAGGCCGCCGGCGAGTGGAAGCGCCTCGAGCGTCCCAACACCGCGCTGTGGGCCGAGGCGCAGGTCGACGAGGCCGACCGGCTCGAGCGCGCCTCGCTGCGCTCCATCGAGCGCGAGTTCCTCGACGCGAGCGTCCGCGCCGTCGCGCGCACCCGCAGGCGCAGGCGCGCCATCGTGATCGCGATCCCGACGCTGCTCGCGCTCACCTACGGCGGCGTGCGCTACCAGAGCTACCGCGACCTCCAGCGGCGGGTCGACCACCACGTCGGGCTCGCGCGCGAGCACCAGGGCAAGGCCGAGAGCGCCCAGGCGCGCATGCAGGTGAAGCGCGACGAGGCCTTCGCCAGCTTCGACAAGGCGGCGATCGAGGAGGGCGAGGCGCGCTGGACCAAGGCCATCGAGCTCGGCCTCGAGAGCGACGCCGCCTTCGCCAGCGCCGCGCGGGAGTTCGAGTCCGCCCTCACCCTCGACAACGACCGCGAGGACCTCCGCGCCCACCTCGGCGACGCCCTCTACAAGCGCGCCCTCCTCGCCGAACTCATGCACGATGACCGCCTCCAGCGCGAGCTCCTCGAGCGCCTCAAGCTCTACGACCGCGGTGGCGTCCGCGCCGCCGCCTGGGCCGCGCCCGCCACCGTGTCCTTCTCGACCTCTCCCCCCGGCGCCGCCCTCACCCTCGAGCGCTACGACGAGAACGGCCGACGCGTCCTCCTCCTCTCCGACCCCAAGCAGCTCGGCGCCGCGCCCCTCAACGACCTCGAGCTCGCTCAAGGCAGCTACCGCCTCACCGCCTCCCTCGAGGGCCACTCCCCGGTCCTCTACCCCTTCGTCGCCACCCGCTCCGCCTCCATCTCGATCTCCTTCACCCTCCCGGACGCCAGCGCCGTGCCCGACGGCTTCGTCTACGTCCCCCCGGGCGCCGCCCTGTTCGGCAGCGCCGACGAGGTCATGCGCAAGACCTTCCTCGACGCGCTCCCGCAGCGCACCATCACGACCCCCGCATTCCTCATCGCCCGTCACGAGACGACCTTCGCCCAGTGGATCGAGTTCCTCGAGACGCTGCCCCCGAGCACGATCGAGGAGTACTCGCCGCGGATCGACTCCCAGGGCCTCTCGCAGCTGCTCGAGCGCCTCCCCGACGGCGCGTGGCGCCTCACGCTCGGGCGCGATGATCGGCGCTACGTCGCCGATCAGGGCGAAGCCATCGTGTACCCGAGCCGCGCGGAGCACAAGACGCAGCGCTGGCTCGAGATGCCCGCGACGGGGCTCACGCCGGCGGAGATCAACCCCTTCCTCGTGTGGCTCGACCGAACCGGACGGCTCCCGGGCGCGAGGCTCTGCACCGAGGTCGAGTGGGAGCGCGCGGCTCGTGGCGCTGACGCGCGGATCTTCCCGCACGGTTTCACGCTGCGCCCGGACGAGGGCAACATCGACACGACGTACAACAAGGATCTGCACGCCGTCGGCGCGGACGTGGTGGGCTCGTACCCCCAGACGAACAGCCCGTTTAACATCGAGGACATGGTCGGCAACGCGTTCGAGTGGACCACGTCGAACCTCACCGAGAGCGGCTACGTCGCGCGGGGCGGGGGCTTCTTCTTCAACGAGATCACGGCGCGCGCCACCAACCGCGCGGTCGTGCCGCCCAACATCCGCGACAGCCAGCTCGGCATCCGCCTCTGCGCCCCCTTCGACGCCGAGTCCTCCCGATAGCTTTGGCGCGCGCGCCCCGGCGCGCGCGCTCGACCGTCAGGCTCGGGGCGCTCAGGGGGCGAGGATGCGTCCGGGCGCGCCGTTCGCCCCCTGCTCCGTGTGACAGCTGTTGCAGTCGCCCGTCGCCTGCGGCGTGTTCATGACGTTCTCCTGGTCGCCGCGCCTGACCTTCGCGGTGATCGGGAAGGTGATCGCGGGGCTCTCCTCGAGGTCGTAGAGGAAGTTGCCCGCCGCGTTGACGGGGAGGCTGAGCACTGCGTTGTCGGCCGTCGTGATCTCGACCGTGATCGGGCCCGCCTCGCTCGACGACCCGTTGCAGTCATCCGGCTCATGCAGGGTCGGGAACACGGTCCCGGCGATCGCTAGGCGACCGATGATGTCCTCGCCCGGCTCGGCCATGTTGTGGCACGTGAGACAGGCGCCGCCCGGGTGCATCAGCGGCGACTCGAAGTCGCCCATGGTCCAGTACTGCTGGCTCGAGCACTGCACGCCGTCGCCGGTCGTCGCGCCGCCGCTCTCGCTCCCGCCGCCGCTGGCCGCGCTGGCGCTCCCGCTGGTGCCGGCATCGGTGCTCCCGCCGCTGTCGGTCCCGGCGTCGCTCCCGCTGGCGCTCCCGCCCCCGCTGTCACCGCAGCCCGTGGGCACGAGGAGCGCGGCGAACAGGAGCGTCACCGCTGCCAGCCTGCGAGCGAGACAAGCCATGGGAGCTACATTATCCCCGGTCGGCGCGCGCGCCAAGCTGAGAGGGGTCACGCGCGCGTGCCGAGGCGAAGCTCGTGCGTACTTCTCGTCGCCCGAGCGCCGCGGACCCGTGGATCCCATCGTTCGTGACGCGTAGACCGAGCGAAGCGAGCCCCCGCAGCCCGGCGGCCCGCGAACCGACGCTCGGTCGTCCCCCGCGCGGCGACCAGGAAACGCCGACCAACGCGCATCTCCCACGCGCGCGTACATCGACCTGGGTTCGCGCCACGCGGCGCCGGCGCGACCCGCTGAGCGCGAACCGAAAACATGTCTTTTGGAACATGCAAAGTATTCCGTCAGGAGCGTCGACCGTGCGCGCGCGGGGGCTCGACGCGCTCAGGGGAGCTCGCCGCGGCGACGCGCGCGTCGCCAAGACATGTCCTAATCGCCAGATACGATGAATCCCTACACGCGTCGCGCGAGCGCGTGTCGACAACTGGGACGCGCGGAATGTGCCAGCTCTGCGCTCCGGCCCGAAGACCGCCGCGCGCCGCCTCGTCCGCTGGGGCCGCGCGCCACGGGCCTGCGTGACACGACAATGACAGTGAGCGCCACGACGGGCTCTCGTGGGCAGGACACGCGCGCGATCGTGGCGCGACGACACACCGGCAAGGCTGCAGCGGCCAGCGTCGACGACGACGCAAATCTGACAGCGATCGAACAGCTCGCCGCGATCACCTCCGCAGTGTGGCGTAACAGGACGAGGCCAATCAGCGACAGTGTGTCGATTGTTGGCGTCCGCCGCACCGCGCACGGTGTAGGCCAATCCCGCCCAAAACAGCATTGGAACGGCCGTGGCGCGCTTGCGGAATCCACGACATCCCATACAGTAATGACGTGTCGTGGACGATCGCGCGGAGGGTACCGCGCGAACCCGCGGCGGGAGCGACAGTGATGACGGCGATCGGCACGCGCGTATTTGGAATTCTGACGGGGCTCGCGCTCGTGACGGGATGCGACACGCCCGACGACGATCAGTTCGTCGAGCCATCGCCGCTGCAGAACGAGGTCATCCGCACGGTCGTCGGCGGAAAAGAGCTCGTCTCGTACCGCGCGATCAAGACGAACGGTCTCTCCTTCAACGGCATCTCGTTCAACGGCATCTCCTTCAACGGCGTCTCCTTCAACGGCCCGAATTTCGACGACTGGCACCTCAACGAGGTCCCCGACATCATCGGGCTCGAGATCGGCGCCGACGGCACGCTCTCCGTCGTGAAGCCGAACGGGAAGCCGAAGGTCTCGAGCAGCGACAAGATCAAGGTCAAGTTCGTTCACGAGGGCGTGACCTACCAAGTCAAGATCTCGGAGCTCGAGGATGGCGTAGACCTCCAGTTCATGCGCGTCCAGTGGCGCGTGTTCGGGGACCCCGATTGGATCGACACGTGCTTCGACGTCGACAGCAACCCGGTCAAGGCCGTGCTGCTGACCGGCGGATACGACACCACGACGGGCGATCGCACCAACAACCCCGACGAGCTGATGTGGGCCTGCCGCGGGACGTCGATCGCGAAGGCCACCGAGCTCGGCTACAGCGAGAATGACCCCCACCACGAGGCGCTGGTGCGCGCGTTTCGGGCTGACTACTGCGGCGACGGGACGGGGAACACGACGACCGGAACGCCGATCGATCTCGGGTCGAACGACGGGCTCCTGACGCACGAGACTACCTGGGCCGTCGAGGCCGCGTGGAGCAATTCAGGCGCGATCTGCCTCAACAACCCGCGCAAGACTTGGCTCGACCCGAGCACCCTGCCCTGCGAGCCCCCGCCTTGCACCGAGGAGCTGCTTGCCGATCCCGACGCGCTGATCGTCACCCGCGCGACGCCGACCTGAGCCCACGATCGACCTCGACTGTAGCGATACGACGCAGGACCCCGCGAGCCGCCGCTCTCGGGGTCCTGGCCGTTAAGCCAGCCTTTTGGCGCCGGTCGCTCAGGCGAACAGCGCCATCGGCTGCTCGAGCAGGGCTCGCAGCGTGGCGAGGAACTGGGCGTTGTCGGCCCCGTCAAAGGCGCGGTGGTCGCTGCACAGCGTCACGCGCATGCGCTGCTGAATCGTCACCTGGCCGTTCTCGGGCACGCACTCGTCGACGATCGCGCCCACGGCGAGGATGCCCCCCTCGCCCGGGTTGATCACCGCCATGAACTCCTCGACGCCGAACATGCCGAGGTTGGTCACCGTGAAGGTGCTGCCCGTCATCTCGGCGGGCTTGAGCTTGCGCTCCTTGGCCCGCGTCGCCAGGTCGCGGACCTCGAGCGCGATCGCCTTGATGCTCTTCTGCTCCGCGTGGCGCAGCACCGGCACGATCAGGCCGTCGTCGAGCGCGACCGCGACGCCGACGTGCACGTCGCCGTACTCGACGATCCCGTCGGGGGTGTAGGTCGCGTTCACGCGCGGGTGCACACGCAGCGCCCGCGCGACCGCCTTGAGGATGAAGTCGTTGAAGCTGACCTTGACGCCCTCCGCCTTGAGCGCGGCGTTGAGCTCCGCGCGCATGGCGACGACCCGATCCATGCGGATCGGCATCGTGAGGTAGATGTGCGGCGCCTCGCGCTTGCTCTGGCCCATGCGCTTGACGATCGTCTTGCGCATCTGGGACAGCGCGACGCGGCGGTCCTGCTTGCTGACGTAGGGTCGGCCGTGCTCGTCGGTCTCCGACGAGATGGTGACGCCCGCAGGCGCGGCGACCTCGGCCGGCTTCGACGGCGCGCGCGCCCCCTCCGTGATCGCGCGCTCGACATCGGCCTTGATCACGCGCCCGTGCGGGCCGGAGCCCTGGATGTCGGCCAGCGCGATACCTGCCTCTCGCGCCATCTTTCGGGCGAGCGGGGACGCGGGGATGCGGTCGCCGCCGGGCGCCGGCTCGCTCGCCTCGGGCGCCGGCGCCGGCTCGGGCTCCTCGGGGGCCTCCACCGCCTCGTCCTCGGCGCCCCCGTCGCTCGACGCGGCGCCCTCGGCCTCGCTGGGCTTGAAGGCCGCGAGCGCGGCCTCGGGGTCCTCCCCCTCCTTGCCCAGCACCGCGATCGGGGCGCCGAGCGCGAGCGTCTCGCCCTCCTCGGCCACGAGCTTGAGGACGTAGCCGGCGTCGAAGGACTCGAACTCCATCGTCGCCTTGTCGGTCTCGATCTCGGCGATGACCTGACCGCGCTTGACCTTCTCGCCAACGGCCACGCGCCACTGCGCGATGACCCCTTCTTCCATCGTGTCGGTGAGGCGGGGCAGCTCGACTACTGTTGCCATGGTGGGTGATGCTCGCTGTGGGAGTCGTCGCGCGGGGCGATGGTTCGGGGCGGAGATGCGGGGGCCGCGACCGGCTCAGGTCCGGTAGCAGACCTTCTTGATCGCCGCGAGCGCGCGCTCGGGCGACGGCAGCGACAGGTTCTCGAGGTTCTCGGCGTAGGCGAAGGGTACGTCCTCGTAGCACGCGCGGGCGACCGGCGCGTCGAGCCAGTCGAACGCGAGGTCCTGCACGCGCGTGGCGACCTCGGCCCCGACGCCGCCGTAGGGCCAGCCGTGATAGACGAGCGCGCAGCGGTTGGTCTTCTTGACGCTCTCGATGACCGCGGCGTCGTCGAGCGGGCGCAGGGTGCGGAGATCGATGACCTCGGCGTCGATGCCTTCCTTCTCGGCCAGCGCGGCGGCGTCGAGCGCGACGGGGACGCCCTGCCCCCAGGTCACGACCGTGACGTCGGCGCCGGGGCGCTTGATGTCGGCCTTGCCGATCTCGATGAGGTACTCCTCCTCGGGCACCTCGCCGCGCTTGGAGTACATCAGCTCGCTCTCGAGGAAGATCACCGGGTTGTCGTCCCGGATCGCGCTCTTGAGCAGGCCCTTGGCGTCGTAGGCCGTGGCGACCGCGATGACCTTGAGCCCGGGGATGTGGGCGTAGAACGCCTCGAAGGCCTGGCTGTGGGTGGAGCCGAGCATGTGCGCGGCCGCGTTGGGCCCGCGGAACACGATCGGGACCGAGAATTGCCCGTTGGTCATGTGCCGGATCTTGCTCGCGTTGTTCAAGATCTGGTCGAAGGCCACGGCCGAGAAGTTGAAGGTCATGAACTCGATGATCGGCCGCAGGCCGCACATCGCCGCGCCGATGCCGACGCCGGCGAAGCCGGTCTCGACGATCGGCGTGTCGACCACGCGCCGCTCGCCGAACTCCTCGAGCAGCCCCTCGCTGGCCTTGTAGGCGCCGTTGTAGTGACCGACCTCCTCGCCCATGAGGAACACGCGCTCGTCGCGCCGCATCTCCTCGCGCATGGCGTCCCGGATGGCTTCACGGATCTGAATGTTTGCCATGATGACGTGGCTCCTTAGCTCTCGACGGCTCCCACAGGCCTACACGATGATGTTGGCGAACCGGGCCTCGGGGTCAGGCGGCGGCGACTCCTCGGCGAAGCGCATGGCCGCGTCCATCTCGCTGACGACCTCCTCGTCGATCGCCTCGAGCTCGTCCTCGGTCATGTTGTAGAGGGACTGCAGCGCGTCGATGGCCCGCTCGAGCGGGTCCTGCTTGCGCCACGCGCTGACCTCGTCCTTCTGGCGGTACTTCGCGGGATCGCTCATCGAGTGCCCGCGGAAGCGGTAGGTGATCATCTCGATCAGGGTCGGCTGCCGCCGCGCGCGCGCGCGCTCGATCGCCTCCTTGAGGCGGTCGCGCGTCTCGGTGACGCTGGTCACGCGGAAGCGGTCGGAGGCGAAGCCGTAGCCCTCGGCGCGCGCGGTGATGTCCTCGACCGGGACGGTCCGGTGCAGCGGGGTGCCCATGGAGAAGCGGTTGTTCTCGACGATGAAGACGATCGGCAGGTCCCACAGCCCCGACAGCGTCATGCCCTCGTGGACAGGTCCGATGCCGACGGCGCCGTCGCCCATGAAGCACAGCGTGACCTTGCCGTCGCCGGTGTACTTCGACGCGAACGCGTGCCCGGCCGCGACCGGGATGTGATTGCCGACGATCGCGTAGCCGCCCCACATGCCGCGATCGCGGTCGAAGAAGTGCATCGAGCCGCCGATCCCCCCGACCAGCCCGTCCTTCTTGCCGTACAGCTCCGCCATGCACGGCCCCGGGGGCGAGCCCAGCGCGAGCGCCATGCCGTGGGTGCGATAGGTGGAGACCACGCGATCCCCGGGCGAGATCGCCTCGGCGGTCGCCACCGCGATCGCCTCTTGCCCGATGTACAGGTGGAGGAAGCCGCTGATCTTCCCGCGCGTGTAGGCCCGCGCCGCGGTCTCCTCGAAGCGCCGGATCCGCAGCATCTCGCGGTAGTGCTTGAGCACCTCCTCCTTGTCGGGGAAGTGGCGCTTGAGGTCGTCCGACGACAGCTCGGTGGGGGGAAAATCCGGGCCTTTTGCGGGTTTGGTCATGGGCGGTCGGCAAAATAGCACCGGCCCGACACGCGTGGAACCCTCGCGCACGCGCGGCGCCGAGCGCTTCTGAGCCGGCGCGCACGCGCCTGCACACGCGCGTGACGACGCGAGGCGAGCCAGCGCGCGAGGAACACCGGCTCCGTCGGCGGTGACCTCGCGGCGAGCTCCACCGTGCGCGGACGCGCTGGGGTATACCTCGCGCCATCATGATGCAGACGTCGGAAACGCACCTGTCCGCAGACGTGATCGCGCCAGCCCGGATCGCGGACCAGATCCTCGGGACCGACGGCGCGGCGCCTCAGCAAAACGCGCTCGATCACGCCACGATGACGGCGTACCTGTCGGGCGCCGCCTCGGTGTGGGACCTGATGGCCGCGGCCGATCGACTCCGACGCGCGCGCTTCGGCGACGAGGTCCACCTGTGCTCGATCGTCAACGCCAAGCGCGGCGGCTGCCCCGAGGACTGCGGGTTCTGCTCGCAATCGCGACACTTCTCGACCGGCATCAAGGCCGAGAAGTTCCTCGGCACCGACGAGATCACGGCCGCGAGCGCCAAGGCTCGGGCCCAGGGCGCGACCGCGCTCGGCCTCGTGACGGCGACGCGCGGCATGGAGGACGAGGGCGCGGCGCTCGAGCGCATGATCGAGGGCGTGCGAGCGGTCCGCGACGCCGGGCACACCGAGGCCCACGCGTCGCTCGGCTTCCTGAGCGCGCGCGCGCTCCAGCGGCTCAAGGACGCGGGCCTCACCGAGCTCAACCACAACCTCGAGAGCGGGCGCAGCTTCTTCTCGAAGATCGTCTCGACGCACACCTACGACGAGCGGATCGCGACGATCCGGCGCGCCAAGGAGATCGGGCTGCGGACCTGCGTCGGCGGGATCTTCGGCATGGGCGAGACGCCCTCGGATCGCGCCGAGCTGGCCATGGAGCTGCGCGCGCTCGACGTCGACGAGGTGCCGCTCAACTTCCTCGTCAGCATCGACGGCACGCGCCTCGAGCGAGTCGAGCCGCTGGCGCCGCTCGAGATGCTGCGGATCATCGCGTGCTTCCGGCTCGCGCTGCCGCGCCAGAACATCTTCATCGCGGCCGGCCGCACCCACCTCGGGCAGCTCGTGTCGATGATGTTCGCGGCGGGCGCCTCGGGCATGATGGTCGGCGACTTCCTGACGACGCCGAACCGCACGGTCGAGGACGACCTGCGGCTGCTCGACGAGCTCGGGCTCAAGGGGCGCTCGTGCGGCGCGCCGCGCCCGGAGCTGCGACGCGAGCCGGTCGCGCTCGAGCAGCCCGTCGCGCGTCGGCTGCCGGTCGTCGCCTGACGGGCCGCGCGTGTTCGACACGTCCTTTCGGACACCTGCGACCTACGAGGCTCGGGTCGCCGAGCGGCGTGGTCTCCTCGAGCTCCCGGCTGGTGGGCGCCTGGGCGCGTGAAGAGAGCGGGGACCTCCGCGCCCGCGCTCCTGGGTCGTCGCTCGGGCGAGGCGTGGGCACCACGCGCGCGTCTCGGCTGGTATGCTCGCGTCCCGACGATGTGGACGCCCCCCGAGCGAATTCGTCACCGCGTCGCCGAGACGCGCTGGCCGAGCGAAGACGAGGCGGGCGCGAGCCTGTGGTTCTCGCCGCTGCGCGTCGGCGCGATGCAGCTCGCGCAGCGCACCTGGGTGCCGGCGATGGTCCCCTGGCGCGCGACCGAGGACGGGCTCGTGACCGAGGACGTGATCGGCTGGTACCGCCGCTTCGCCGCCGGTCGCCCGGGCGCGATCGTGGTCGAGGCCACGGGCATCCGCGACATCCCCAGCGGGCCGCTGCTGCGCGCGGGCGATGACCGCTTCGTCCCGGGCCTGCGCGCGCTCGTGGACGCCGTGCGCGAGGCGAGCGACGGGAAGACGCGGCTGCTGATCCAGCTCATCGACTTCCTCGCGGTCAAGCGCCGCCCGCCGCCGGAGAAGTTCTTCTCGCGGTTTCTGCGGGTCGACGCGGGGCACCGCGCGCGCATGGTCGATGCGACAGGTGATACCCGCTGGCGCGACGCGGACGAGCACGCGCTGCGGCGCGCGCTGCTGGCGGGCGATCGCGCGCTGCGGGCCGCCGTGCTCACGCCCCGCGAGCTGCGGGACCTCGAGGTCGGCTATCGCGAGGAGGTCAGCGACCTGCACCTGCCGCACATCCGCGCGCTGCCGCAGACGCTGCCCGGGCTGTTCGCCGACGCGGCCGCGCGCGCGCGCGCGGCGGGCTTCGACGGCGTCGAGCTGCACTACGCCCACGCGTACACGATGGCGAGCTTCCTCTCGCGCACCAACCTCCGCAGCGACGGCTACGGCGGCTCCCGCGAGGGCCGCGTGCGCCTGCCGCTCGAGGTGTACGCGGCCGTGCGCGCGCGCGTGGGCCAAGGCTACCCGGTGGGCTGCCGCATGCTCGGCGACGAGGTGATCGAGGGCGGCAGCGACCTCGACGACGCGACCGCGTACGCGACCGCGTTCGCGCGCGCGGGCATGGACTTCATCAGCGTGTCGAAGGGCGGCAAGTTCGACGACGCGAAGCAGCCGAAGGTCGGTCAGGCGGTCTACCCGTACACGGGGCAGAGCGGCTACGAGTGCATGCCCACGGTCTTCAGCGACGCGCGCGGGCCGTTTGGGCGCAACGTGCCGCTCGCCAGCACGATCCGCCAGGCGCTGCGCGAGGCCGGGCTCGAGACGCCGGTGGTCGCGGCCGGCGGGATCAACAGCTTCGAACAGGCCGAGGGCGCGCTGCGCCGCGGCGAGGCGGACATCGTGGCTGCGGCGAGGCAGTCGCTCGCGGACCCCGACTGGTTTCGCAAGATTCGCCTTGGGCGCGGCGCCGAGATCCGGCGCTGCAAGTTCACGAATTACTGCGAGGCGCTCGACAACCACCACAAGCAGGTGACCTGCCAGCTGTGGGACCGCGTGGAGCTCGACGCGCCGGACGTGCCGCTTTCGAAGGACGGACGCCGGCGCCTGCTCGCGCCGCGCTGGGACCCCCTCGAGTAGACCGCGAGTCGACGCTACGCGTCCTCACGGGGACGCGAACGCCGTCTCGGCGGGGCCACGGCCCGCTCTGCGCGCCCGCGTTCCCCCCGGTAACCTGGACGTGATGCGGTGGCGTGAAACAACAGGCCTGCTCGCGGTCGCGTGGACCCTCGCCGGCTGCGGGATCGATGAGTCCAACTTCGACGAGAACCTCTGCTCCGGGCCGGTGCTCCACCTGCTCGGCGGCATCTCGCCGGCCGAGCCGGTCGACTACGTGGAGCTGCGAGGCGTCTCGCAGGTCCCGGGCGAGGGCGACTTCGACGAGCGCGAGCTCCTCGACGTCGCCGGGCTGAAGTGCGCCTCAGCGGGCGACGCGCTCGCCTGCGCGGAGGCCTTCGAAGCGCTGCCGCTCCACTCCACGTTCAGCCAAGGCGACTTCTTCTCGATCCTCGACGTCTCGCTCGCCTGGACACGCGGCGACGAGGTGGGCGCGGCGAACTACCAGGAGGCGACGCTGCAGTTCCTCGGCGAGCTCGACACGCCCGAGGAGGCCGCGCTGTGGGTGGGGCTCAACCAGCACGTCTTGCAGTGTGACGGCCGCGAGAACGCGGGGACGACCGAGGGCGGCTTCTTCCTGCTCACGCGCACGGGCAACGGCTGTATGGAGGACCTGCGCGAGAACCTCACCTTCGTCGCCGCGGACGGCGCGATCGAGGTCGTGCAGAGCCGGATGATCGAGCGCGCCCAGAGCAGTTGCCCGTGACCGTCGCTGCGAGCTGCGCGCTCGCGCGCCGCGCTCCTGACCTGTCCCGAGGTGCACCGCGCGTTCGCCTCGGGCGACGCCCCGCGTGTCGCTACGGCGCGACCTTGGTCTCGAGCACGCCGGCGACGATGTCGCGCTCGAGGTGCGCGTGCGCGAGCAGCTGCACCGCCGGCAGCCCGGCGACCTCGACCACGTGGGCCCCGGCCTCGGCGTCGAACTCGACGGTCATCGCCTCGGTGACGGCCTCGCCGTCGAGCGTGAACCACACGCGCAGCGGCGCGCGCACGGTCTGGACGGCGTCGGGCGAGGCCTGGGGATCGAGCAGGCGATAGCCGCCGATCGGGTAGCTGAGCTCGTACTCGGCGGGTGGCGGCGCGACGGTGAAGCGCAGCTCCACGCGGTCGCCCTGGCGCGTTCCTTCGAGCAGCGAGCTCGCGGCCGGCTGCACGAGCACGGGGCTCGAGGTGACCTCGTAGGGCGCCGTCGTCTGCCCGTCGAAGGCCTCGCCGCGCGCGACGAGGCGGACGCGCGCGCCCGGGAAGTCGAGCGGGATCTGCCAGTCGACGAACCAGTCGTGATCGCGGGTCTCGGCGACCTGACCGTTGGGCGCCGGGTTCGGGGCGTAGTGCGTCAGCATGTGGTAGCGGGTGTTGTCGAGGCCGGTGCCGGGCCAACCGCTGGGCGACGGGAACAGCGTCCACGAGCCGTCGCCGGGATCGACCTCGACGCTGACGAGCGGCGAGCCGATCGACGGGTCGCCGCCGCCCCAGCCGAAGCGCAGGGTCTGCCCGCGCTCGATCGTCTCCGGCAGGTTCTGGGTGAGCGCGCCGGCGTTGGTGCTGCGCTCGATCCCGCGGGGCTCGAAGCTCGACGGCCCCGAGAGGTCCTCGGAGTCGCTGTCGAACACGGGCCCGTCCTCCTCGGCGAGGATGCCGTCGACCTGCTCGAGCTGACGATCGACGATGTACTTGGCGCCGAGCGGCCCCCACAGCGACATCTCGGTCTCGTAGCCGCCCTGGTACCAGTCGTCGGGGTGCGTCAGGTACAGCAGGTGATCCTGCGAGTAGCCGAACGCGAGCGTCTCGATCGGCTCGCCGCCGGGCAGCGCGCGCGTGGCCATGGACTCGCGCAGGTACTTGATCACGGAGTACGCCGGCTCGCCGGGCAAGCTGACCATAAAGACATTACCGACGCGCGCGGTCGTGACGTAGGCCTGGTGCATCTGGCCGTTCGGGATCGGCTGCTGGAGGCTCGTCAGCAGCCCGCCGATGTCGGTGCAGAACTTCGGCCGCCCCTCCATGCTGGTCTCGGGGTTGTCGCTGTCGGTGACGTCGTCGTCCTTGCACTGCCAGCCGCCCCACGTGTAGGGGATGCCCGACGGGCCCTTGAACTCGGGGAGCTCGGCGTAGCCCATCAGCTCGTAGCGCAGGTCGATGCGCCGCGAGCGGACCGCGAGCGTCGCGTCGCGCTCCCACGCGAGCGACTTGTACAGATCGTAGACGCGCGGCGCCGCGACCTCGCCGACCAGCTCGGCGCGGGCCGGCGGCGCGTGCCCGAGCTGATCGCCGCCAGGCGACGCGTCGCCGCCACCGGACTGAATGAACATGCCGAGGATCGGCTGCTGCTCGCGGGCGAAGAAGAACTCCTCGAACTTCATCTCGAGGCCGCCGGCGGAGTCCTCGGTGAGCAGCTCGTTGTCCTCACTAAAGAGGGTGCCGTGCATGCCGAAGTTGATGAGCGTCGCCATCGGCGCTCCGCCGGCGCGCCGGACCGCGAACAGCGTGAGCCGCGGGTCCTTGCCGTAGGTCGGGTTGTTCTCGCCCCGGCGGTCGCGATAGACGAGGTTGTCGGGATCCCAGTCGTCCGCGTAGCCGAAGCCCCACTCGGCCTCGTCGAGGTCGTCGACGGCGCGCTTGATCGCGAGCGCGAAGGCGGAGGTCAGGCGATCGATCACCTCCTCGTCAGGCGAGTCGGCGCCGACGGCCGCGAGCTGCTGGGGCAGCCGCCAGTAGCGCGCGTGGGTGTGGTGCGAGTGCGTCGCGCCCGTCATCACGCGACCTTCGAAGTCGAGGCCGTGGTCCTCCTTGAGCTTGCGGATCGTGCCCTCGGTCAGCGAGTCCTCGCTGCTCATGGTCGGCAGCTTGACGAGCGCGAGGCGCTCGCCCTCGACCTCGAGCACCATCGCCTTGATCGTCATGTAGCCGTAGAAGCCGCGCGTGCCGTTGAGCACGTCCATCCACGGCGTCTTGACCTTCGGCGTGCGCAGGCCGTAGCCGGCCATCGAGATCCCCACGGGATCGGCGAGGTACTCGACGGCCACGCCGGCGCGCAGCGGGCCGTGCGGGAACGCGAAGGCGCCCTCGGTGTCGCTCGTCTCCGACGTCGAGCTCGTCGACGCCTCGGCGTCGCTGCCCGACGACGTGCTCGCCCCGGTCTCCGCGCCGGTCGTGCCGTCCGTGCTGCTCGTGCCGTCGCCCGCGTCGCCGCACGCCGCCGCGAGCACACACGCGAGCCCTGCCCTGCCCAGCCAGCGCCCGCTGAGCGTGCGCGCGTCACCGACGATCCGTGTCCGTGTTGTCATCGCGGATTCGAGCTTAGGAGCCCGACGCGCGCGGTACAAGCCCACAGGCGCGCGGACGCGGCCGCCGCGACGGAGACGCCGCCGTGGACTCCGCAGCGCGGTGACCGTCGACGACCGCCGGCGCGCGACCGCAGTATGATGGCGACCGCTCCACCGTGACGCGCGACGCAGCACAGACGAGCCGCGCCTGGCGCTGGCTGTTCGCGTCGCTCGTGCACGTCGTGTGGCTCGGGGCGCCGAGCTGGGCGCACGCCGAGCCCGCGCCCCAATCGGAACACGATCGTGGGCCGCCGACGCAGCCTGGTGGGAACCGCGAGCCGGCCGACTCAACCAAGAACGACCGGGTCGACGACGCGCAGGAGTCCGCGACGCCACGAACCACGCGCGCGCCTCGCCGAGCGCGCCGCCAAGACGACCTCCACGAGCCGATCACCGGCGAGCCCCCGCGGCCGCATCACCCGGGTGACTTCCACCACCACTCGCCGTCGATCCTCCCCGAATGGTTCGTGGCCGCCGACCTCCGCACGCCGCGACCCGTGCCACCCGACGGCGAGCTGGTCTCGACGCGCCTGAGCGAGAAGAAGGTCCACAGCTTCCTGCCGCTGCCGGTCGTGCGCGCCGAGCCGCTGGTCGGCTTCCAGCTCGGCGCACGCCTCGCCTACGCCTATCGCCCCGACGATCAGCTGAAGGTGCTCGCCACGCTGTCGGCGCGCGTCTCGCTCCGCAACGTCCACATGTACGGCATGAACTTCGTGCTGTGGGACCTGCTCAACCGCAACGAGCGCTTCCTGTTCAACCTCAACTTCCGCTACGACCCGGTGTTCCCCTACTTCGGCCTCGATCAGCGACAGTCGGTGGAGGAGATCACGAAGGACGGCGAGGAGCGCATCTACAGCCAGGTGACGACGGTCGACGCCCGCTTGCAGTACCAGCAGCCGATCGCCGCGTACGGGCCCGGCACGCTGCGCGCGCTGTTCGGCTTCAACTACGCGTTCGACAACATCCGCGGCTACCCGGACACGCTGCTGGTGCGGGAGCAGCTCGAGCACGTCGGCGACACCCACCGCCTCCCGCTGCACACGGGCCTCAACTGGGACAGCCGCGACAACGTCTACAGCCCGCGCGCGGGCGGCCTCCACGACGTGATCTTCGCCGCCGCGCCGCCGCTCGGCCGCCGCGACGCCTGGGGGCTGATCGGCGTGAGCTTCCGCTGGTACCGCACGCTCGGCCTCGACGAGATCATCCTCGCCACGCGCATCGCGGCCGAGGGGCTCTACGGCGACGCCCCCTTCGTCCCGCTCGGGCAGCTGTTCGGCTTCCCCTCGCCCGACGCCTACGGCGGGAGCACGATCGGCCGCGGCTACCTGCGCCGTCGCTACATCGGCCGCTTCAAGGGCCTGTGGAGCACCGAGCTGCGCTTTGAGCCCGTCGAGCTGTCGCTGCTCAAGGGCAAGCGCACGCTCGCGCTCGGCTTCAAGGGCTCCCTCGAGCTCGGACGTGTCCTCCAGGACAGCGAGCCGATCTTCGCCGACATCCACGTCTCGGGCGGCCCGGGCCTGTACATCATCTGGGATCGCTTCGCGGTCGTCCGCTTCGATGTCGGCATCAGCGACGAATTCGTCGGCTTCTACCTGCTGACCGGCCACTCGTTCTAGCCGACCAAAGCTCGCGCGGCCGCGTAGCGGGCGGGCCCAGGTTCGCGGGCGGCTGGCGAAGACGGCCGTCAGCGCCCGTGCGCGAGCGTCCGGACCGCGCCGTCGGCGAAGCGGACCTGGATCTTGTCCCCGCCGGCGAGCGCGATGACCTCGCCGAGGCCGAACTTCGCGTGCGACAGGATCTCGCCGACCGCGAAGCGCTCGCGGAGCGTCCACGTCCGCGCGCTGTCGCGGGCGGCCTCCAGTCGCGCGCGCTCGGCCTCCGCCTCGCGCGCCCGGAGCTCGTCGCGCTCGCGGCAGATGGCCGCCGCGCGCTCGACGTGCGGGGCGAGGAGCGCGTGCGAGGCGCGCGCTTGCGCGATCAGCCGTACGTCCACCTGCTCCCGCGCCATGTAGCGCTCGAGCGCGCGGCTCGCGTCCTGGGACGCCACGAGATCGAGCCGCAGCCGCCCGTCGCGGACCTCAACCGCCCGCTCGACGGCGGCGAACATGTTCCCGACGTCGAGCTCATCGAGCAGCTCGCAGGCCCGCGCGACGCCCTCGACGAACGCGCGCGGCTCGTCCTCGATAAACGCCATCACGCCGTTGCGCAGCACCTGCGTGTACAGGGTCTCGAGCACCACGAGCCCGCGCGCGAGCGGGGGCAAGGAGTCAAAGAACCCGCGCGTGCTGTGGCTCGCCACGACCAGCGGCTCGATCACCGCGCCCCGAATCTCGTTGTCGTCTCTCGGTGGTTGTCCCGTGCTCATGATCAACCTCGTGTCGGGTCGCCGGCGCAGCGCGGCCGGCAGCTGTCATTATGGCGATCAATCCCCGCTTCGCTCGCCTCGGGCGCGAAATCATCCTCGAGCACCCGACCGTCGGTGGGCCCGCGGCCCTCGGCCTCGAGACGCGCGAGCAGCCCGCGCGTGTGCAGCCCGTAGTCGGCGAGCAGGGTGTCCGCGTTCGCTGACAGCTCCACGTCGGTCAGTCGACGCTCGGCGCGCGTCGCCACCAGCGACGCCTCGAGATCCGTCGCGCTGTGGAACACGTAGATCTGCGGGAACACGGCCGCGAAGGTCGCGCGATCGTCGGGGTAGCGGGCCGAGCGGCTGTGCAGGTTCGCGATCACGACGCCATCGTCCGGCAGGCGCGCGGCGCAGCCCTCGAGGTGCTGCCGCGAGCGCAGGTGCAGCGGGACGGTGGTGCCGCGGTAGGCGTCGAGCACGATCACGTCCCAGCGCGCGTCGGCCGGGCGCTCGGCGATGAACCGGCGACCGTCGGCGACGTGCAGCCGGTAGCGAGGATCGTCGGGGACCCCGAAGTGCGCGCGCGCCAGCTCGACGACCGCCGGGCAGATGTCCACGGCGTCGATCTCGATCCCCGGCACGTGGTGAAACAGGTAGTTGGTGACCTGGCCGCCGCCGACCCCGATCATGAGCACGCGGCGCGGCTTGGGGTGCACGAGCAGCACCGAGGTCATGGCCTGAAGGACAGGTAACTTCAGGGTGTAAGGGTCGCGGGCGTCGTAGACCGACTCGGTCACGCGGCGCCCGTCGACCATGAAGTACATCGTGCGGATCGAGCCCCGCTCGGTGACGACGACGTGATTGAAGCGCGAGCGCTGCTCCCCGATCACGCGCTCGGGCTCCGGCTCCGGCTCCGGCTCCGCCCCCGCGTCGGCGCGGCGCGGCGCGTCCGTCGGCTGGCGCGCGGCGCAGCCACCCACGAGCGCGGGCAGCAGCCCAGGGACCACGACCAAACCCGGGACCGCGTGGAGCAAGTCGCGTCGACGGATCACTCGTCCTCCTCCGCGCTGAGAGTACCGAGTTCCGTCGCGGGCCGCCGGCGCGAACAAATTAGCGCCGTCCACGCGCGCGCCGTCGGGCGCTTTCGCCCCGGGGCTGTGGTACTCGTCGCCCATGAGAGCAGACGGTCGCAGCCCCGAGCAGCTTCGTCGATACACCATCGAGCCCGGCTTCATCCGCGCCTCCCTCGGCTCAGCGCTGATCTCCGCCGGTCGCACCCGCGTCATCTGCACCGCGAACCTCGAGGCGAAGCCGCCTGGGTGGCTGAAATCCGGCGGATGGGTGACCGCGGAGTACTCGATGCTGCCGGGCGCGACGCGCCCGCGGGGGCGGCGAGATCCCGGCGGCCGCGGCAAGGAGATCCAGCGGCTCATCGGGCGATCGCTGCGGGCCGCCGTCAACCTCAGCGCGCTCGTCGACGACGCGCAGGCGCAGCCGCTCTCGCTCATCATCGACTGCGACGTCATCGAAGCGGACGGCGGTACGCGCACGGCGTCGATCACCGGCGGCTACGTGGCGCTCGCGCTGGCGGTCGCCTCCCTCCGTCGGCAGGGTCGCCTGCAGCGCTCACCGCTCTCCGGGGCCGTCGCCGCGGTCTCGGTCGGCCTCGTCGCGCTCGGGGCCGACGCGCCGCCGTCGCCGGTGCTCGATCTCCCGTATGAAGAAGACAGCCGAGCCCACGCCGACGTCAACATCGTCATGCGCGCCGGCGGCGGGCTCATCGAGGTCCAGGGGACGGCCGAGAACGGGACGTTTGACCGCGCCGAGCTCTCGCGCATGCTCGACCTCGCGACCGCCGGCTGTAACCAGCTGTTCGCGCTGCAGTCCGACGCGATCGAGCGCGGCTTGGCCAGCGCCTCGGGGGACGCGCCATGAACCAGTCCCAGTCCCAGTCCCAGTCCCCGCGCCACCTCGTCATCGCCAGCGGCAACCGTCACAAGGTCATCGAGCTGCGGGCGATGGCCGCGGCTCGCTCGCTCTCCGTCGCCGTGAGCGCCATGGCCGACCACGGCGACGCGCCCGAGATCGTCGAGGACCGCGACACCTTCACCGGCAACGCGGTGCTCAAGGCCGAGGGGATCGCCCGCTGGCTGCGCGAGATGACGTCCCTCCCGGGCGACACCCTGGTCGTGGCCGATGACTCGGGCATCGTGATCGAGGCGCTCGACGGTGCGCCCGGGGTCTACTCGGCCCGCTACGCCGGCTCCCCGACCGATGACGACGCGAACAACGCCAAGATGGTCCAGGAGCTGCGCGCGCGCGGCGTCAGCGAGTCGCCGGCGCACTATGTCTGCGTGCTCGCGGTCGTCCGGCTGGACGGACAGCCGGTCGACAACGGCGAGGCGCTCGTGCTCTTCCGCGGCCGCTGGGACGGGACCGCGCGGGTCGAGCACCGCGGCACCGGCGGCTTCGGCTACGACCCCTACGTGTGGATCGACTGGCCGAGCCCGACCAGCCAGACGGTCGCCGAGCTGAGCCGCGAGGAGAAGGCGGCGCGGTCCCACCGCGGCCAGGCGATGCGCGCGTTCATGGACGCGCTCGCCAGCTGGCTGGCGTGAACCGGCGCGACCGCGGTCTGGACCCGAGCGCGTCCGTCGGCTATGGTGCGCGTCCCGTATCGGGGCGTAGCGCAGCCTGGTAGCGCGCCTGCTTTGGGTGCAGGATGTCGGAGGTTCAAATCCTCTCGCCCCGATTCAACCCGCATCGCGGGGCACCCATAGCTCAGATGGATAGAGCATCGGTCTTCTAAACCGACGGTCACAGGTTCGAATCCTGTTGGGTGCGCTTTTGTGCTCCCGGCGTTCGGGCCTGGGGCTCGTGTAGGACCCGACCGTCCATCAGGCCGCGGCCGAACAGCCGCTCGGGATTTGGGTCCACAAAAAAGGGCGAGGCGCCCCCGGATGGGAGCGCCTCGCCGTTTTGCTTGGTGACTTTGTTGGATGGCGGCTTACTTGGCCTTGGCTTCGCCTTCGCCTTCGCCTTCGCCTTCAGCGCCGCCCTCGGCGTCGTCGCCCTCGGCCTTGGCGTCATCGCCCTCAGCCTTGGCGTCGTCGCCGGCCTTCTCGTCGCCGCCGGCCTTC
The DNA here is from genome assembly GCA_020633295.1 of Myxococcales bacterium. Lineage (GTDB taxonomy): Bacteria > Myxococcota_A > Polyangia > Nannocystales > Nannocystaceae > JACKDW01. The sequence continues at coordinate 386,997 of JACKDW010000006.1, forward strand.
TCGTCGCCGCCGGCCTTGGCGTCAGCCTCCTGCTTGGTGTCCTTCGCACCGTCCTTCGCGTCGGCTCCGGCCTTGTTGTCTTCGGTCTTCTTGTCGCCACCACACGCCGGGGCCGAAAGGGCCACGGCGGTAAGAGCGGCGAGCACGAACTTGCTGTTGAGCTTCATGAACTGAATCTCCCTGGTGGGTTCGAGTCGTGTTGCGATGTTAAGCCAAACGCCAATCCAAGAGCAATGATCGCGTAGTTCCAGCAGGCGCACTATACGCTCTCACGCAATTGATGCGATCGCCAGGGTGCCTGTGGTTCCACTGCACACGCACGAGGTCTGCGCTCGGTTCACGTACACCGGAGCCAGCCCCGCAGCCGCCTGCCGATGGACGCTTTCGCGCGCCCGTTCGCGCTATCCGGATGTCGGGCCGCCGCCGGTAAACACCGGTTCCATGCCACGCAGCGGGACAAAATCGCCTTGCTCGAGCGCGGGTGCTTCGGCCAGGAGGCGCTCGCGCGCGAACCGATGATCCGAGATCAATTCACCCACCAACGCGCGCGCGACTTCGCGCGGTCGCGCGCTCGCTACCCCTGGCTGCATCCGCAGGCGAAAGCGCAGACGTTGGGCTTCGTTGTCCAGCCACGCGTCGACGATGGAGGGACGAATATTGAAGGTGACCGGGCCGCTGGCCGGCGGCGCGGACCGTCCCCGCCCCTTGCGCTTCTTGGACCGCTTCGCCGGCCGTTCGACGAGCAGCTCGTCGGCCGCGAGCTGCTCGGCGAGCCGCGGGCCGACGCGCGCGAGCTGTTCACCGTCGAGCTGCACGCTGTAGTCGGCACCCGCCACGAGCGAGCCGGCCTTGCGTTCTCCCGGCGCGAGCACACGCAGCGTGACGATCTCGAGTCCGGGCGGGGCGACGCGGCGAAGCCGCGAGAGCAGCTCCTCGGCCTTGGCCTGTCGATGGGCGTCCGTCCAGGCGCCGGCCATGTCCTGCGCGGAGTCCGGGAGGATGATGTCGAGATCGACGACCTCCTCGTGGGCCGCCATCCCGAGCGGCAGCGCCGGCCCGAGGCTCATGCGCGGGGTCGGGTTAAAGCCGCGCGTAAAGCCGATCTCGAGACCCGCGCGACGGAGCATCCGCGGGATTACGCGCACGAGGTCGAGATGGCCCATGAAGCACATGCTGCCGCGCTTGGCGAAGAACACGCGCACGCGGCTGAAGGGCGACTCGGCGTTCTCGCGCATCATGTGCCCGGCGTCGAGCTTGCTGGCGTTGAGCCGGCCCTTGATCGCGTCCGAGATCGCGTCCTGCTCGTCCGCGGCGGCGGCCTCCTCGCGCCGGCTCGTCAGGGCGGAAACGGGCACGATCGCCGGGGCTTCGCGCGCGAGCGCGCGCAGGGCGTCGATCCGCTCCGCGCGCATGTCGGACATATCGCAGGCGATCCCGCAGTCGTAGCAGACGAGCCGGCGCTCATCGGCCTCGGCGGCGGCCACCGTCTTGTTGTGAACCTGGGCGCCGAAGGGCTTGCCGCAGGGGGGCGACGCGCGCCCGCGCAGCGCCTTGCGGTACTCGCTGGCGAGGAAGCCGGGCTCGAGCCCGATGTCGATGTGATCCCAGGGCAAGCGGGCGTCGACCGGGATCGTCTGGGTGTACAGCGACGGCTCGATCCCGGCCTGCTCGAGCGCGGTGAGCCAGCGCTCGAACGAGAAGCACTCGCGCCAGCCGTCGAAGCGCGCCCCGGCCCGGTAGGCGCGCTCGAGCGCCGCGCCCATGCGTCGATCGCCGCGGGCGAACAGGCACTCGAGCCAGCTCTCCTCGCGGTTGTGGGTCTTGAGGTTGACGCGCGCGCGCTTGGCCATCTCGCGCAGCACGCTGACCTTGCTGGCGAGCTCGGGCAGCCCGTCCATGGCCGCCCACTGAAACGGGGTGTGCGGCTTGGGCACGTGCTGCGAGACGCTGCAGGTGACCGAGGGCATCCGCGACAGCTTCAGCTCGCGCGCGAGCTCGCGGACGCGGCGACCGGTCTCGATGATCCCGGCGATGTCGGCCTCCGTCTCCGTCGGCAGGCCCATGATGAAGTACATCTTGATGCGGTCGTAGCCGCGCTCGAAGATCCGCCGCGCCGAGCTCAGGATGTCCTCGTCGGAGACGTTCTTGTTGATGACGTCGCGCATCCGCTGGGTCCCGGCCTCGGGCGCGAAGGTCAGGCCGGTGATGCCGACGCTCTTGATCTCGTCGAGCAGCTCCTCGCCGAGCCCGTAGGCGCGCAGGCTCGCGACGCCGAGCTTGACCTTGCGCTTGCGCAGCTCGGGCGTGAGCGACTTGATGAGCGGATCGATGCAGGAGACGTCCGCGGTGCTGAGCGCGGTCAGGCTGGTCTCGGCGTAGCCCGCGTTGTCGACCCCCTCGAGGATCGCGGCCTTGATCGCCTCCGGCGCGCGCTCGCGGACGGGGCGATAGATGATGCCCGCCTGGCAGAACCGGCAGCCCTCGGTGCAGCCGCGCGTGATCTCGACGGCCGCGCGCTCGAAGATCGCCTCGGCGTAGGGCACGGGGAACTGCGTCGGGAACGGGTACGCGTCGAGATCCCGCACCCACACGCGGCCGATTCGCGTGGGAGCGTCGGCCGCCTGCCCGTCCTCGCTGAGCCCCGCGACGTACTGCAGCCCGGAGCGCTCATCGAGGGCCACCCGGTAGAATTGCGGCACGTAGACGCCCGGGAGGCGCGCGCACGCGGCCAGGATCTCGAGCCGCGGCCGGTCCTCGCGGCGCAGGCGACCGATGGTCCGCAGCAGCGTGGGCAGGACCTCCTCGGCCTCGCCAACCAGGAAGATGTCGATGAAGTCGGCGAGCGGCTCGGGGTGCGTGGCCGTGGGTCCGCCGGCGATGACGACCGGCTCGCGTCCGCGTCGCTCGCTCGCGCGCAGCGGGATCCCGCCCAGCTCGAGGTTGAGCAGCACGTTCGTGTAGCTCAGCTCGTACTGCAGGCTCACGCCGACCGCGTCGAACTCGCGCAGCGGCAGGTGATTCTCGAGGCTGACGAGCGGCAGATCGCGGGCGCGCAGCTCGGCCTCGAGGTCGCCCCAGGGGCTGAACGCGCGCTCGCAGGCGAGATCCTCGGCCTGGTTGATCAGGTTGTAGATGATCTTGGTGCCGAGGTGGCTCATGCCGACCTCGTAGAGGTCCGGGAACGCGAGCACGAAGCGGCAGGTAAGCGGCGCGTCCAGGGGCTTGCGGATCTGCTGCTCTTCGCCCCCGAGGTAGCGCCCGGGTTTCTGCATACGCGCGAGGAACTCGGCGTAGGGGTGGCCCGCGTGGATGTCGCCGGCGGGCGGCTCCGCGCGGCTCTGGGCTGATCTGGCTCCCGACATGACGATGCGTCAGGTTGTGCCATACCCGCCCGGATCTGGCCACGCTCGCCAGCGGCGCTGGGTCACACGGGCGGCCGGCCGGGCGGCCGCAACGCGGAGAGTCTCTGTCCACGACGCCTCGCGCAGCCCTTGCGCGGCTCCAGCCCGAGCTTATTGTGAACAGCGGTGAAGGACCTCTATCAATCGCTTGGCGTCAACCGCGACGCGTCGAAGACCGACATCAAGAAGGCCTTCCGCAAGCTCACGCAGCAGTTCCACCCCGACAAGAACCCCGGGGACGCGAAGGCCGAGGAGCGCTTCAAGGAGGTCTCCACGGCCTACGAGGTGCTCGGCGACGAGGACAAGCGCAAGCTCTACGACGAGTTCGGCGAGATGAGCTTGACCCAGGGTTTCGACCCCGAGCGCGCGCGCGCGTACAAGCAGGCGCGCAGCGGGTTCGGCGGCCGCGGGGGCGCTGGCGGGTTCCCGGGCGGCAACTTCTCGAGCTTCGGCGACGCGCGCGGGACCAACTTCGACGACCTCCTCTCACAGCTGTTCGGCGGCGGGCAAGTGCGCGACGCCGACGACCTGCTCGGCAACGTGCGGGGCCGCCGGCGGCGAACCACCCACGACATCGAGGGCGAGATCACCGTGAGCTTCACGGACGCGCTGTTCGGGACCACCGTGCCGCTGCAGGTCACCTCGAGCGGCGGCGGCAGCAAGCGCACCCTCGACGTGCGCGTGCCCCAGGGGATGCGCGACGGCGGCAAGCTGCGCCTGCGCGGTCAGGGCGGCGGCGATCCGGCGGGCGACATCCTGCTGACCGTCAAGGTCCGCGGCCACCGCCTGCTGCGGCGCGAGGGCGACAACCTGCACATGGAGCTGCCCGTGACCGCGCTCGAGGCCTATCGCGGGGGCAAGATCGACGTGCCGACGCCGTGGGGCCCGGTCACGCTCAAGCTCCCGGCCGGGGCCCAGAGCGGGCAGCAGGTCCGGCTCAAGGGGCGCGGCGTCAAGCAGGCCCGCAAGCCCGACGGCGACCTGATGCTGACGCTCTCGGTCAAGCTCCCGGCCAAGGGCGACGAGCAGCTGCTCGCCGCGCTCGAGCGCCTGCAGCAGGATCAGGACCTGCGCGAGAACCTGGTCCTCGAGCAAGCTGAGACGTAGCGGGCCCGCGCGCCGGCACAGCGCGTCGTCGCGCGCGCGGCCCCGTCGCGCGCGCTCGGCTGGTGCTCCGCGCATGTCTCTTCGGACTCACGCGAGCGGTCGCCCCCTGCCCCGCGAGCGCGCGCGCGATCGAGCGCGCTCCCCGCGGTTCAAGGACCTGCGGCGCCGACGCGCGCGCGGCCGCCGTCACGCGCGGCGACCGCGGGCGCGCGTCGCGGGCGCGCGCCGGTGTGCTATTCCAGGGCCGTGACCGTCCGGCTCCCGATCGTCGACGGCGCCTCGGCGCCTGCACCCTCGTCCGACGCGCCTGCGGGCAAGCGTCGTCGCCGGCACCCGAGTTGGCTCAAGGTGCCGATGCCCGCCGGCGAGGGCTACCGCGACGTCCGTCGCATGGTCAAAGAGCTCGGGCTGCACACGGTCTGCCAGAGCGCGAGCTGCCCCAACATCGGCGAGTGCTGGAACAACCGCGCGCTGACGATCATGATCCTCGGCGAGATCTGCACGCGCTCGTGTCGGTTCTGCGACGTCGCCACGGGTCGCCCGCTGCCCGTGGATGAGGACGAGCCGCGCCGCGTCGCCGAGATGCTCGCGGCCCTCGAGCTCAGCCACACCGTGATCACCTCGGTCGACCGCGATGACCTCGCGGACGGCGGCGCGCGCATCTGGGCCGAGACCCTGCGGGCCTGCCACGAGCTCGCGCCGCGCATGACCGTCGAGGTCCTCGTGCCCGACTTCAAGGGGGCGCTCGCGGACGTCGACACGGTGCTCGACGCCAACCCCGACGTGTTCGCCCACAACCTCGAGACCGTCCCTCGCCTCAGCCGCCAGGTCCGCGTGCAGGCCCGCTACGATCGCTCCTTCGCGGTGCTGCGGCGCGCGCGAGAGCGGGGCGCGCTGACCAAGACGGGGCTGATGCTCGGGCTCGGGGAGGAGCTCCTGGAGGTCCGCGATGTCCTCGACCAGCTCGCCGAGCTCGGCTTGACGATCCTGACCCTTGGGCAATACCTCCAGCCGAGCAAGCGCCACCTCGAGATCGCGCGCTACGTCCACCCCGACGAGTTCGCGGCGCTGGCCGAGCACGCGCGCGCTCGCGGGATCGCCCACGTCGAGAGCGGCCCGCTCGTGCGCAGCAGCTATCACGCCGAGGGCCAGGCCGAGCTGATCCACCGACTGCAGCGCGATCCCGGCCACGGGCGCGTGGGCTTCGCGTCGCTCGCCTCCTGAGCCCGATCGCGCGCACGCGTGTTCGCGCCCACATGCGCGGACCGAGCGGGCGGTATACCGACGCATCGCACCGCGCATTCATAACAATCCTACGGTCCTGTGGGCTGAGATTGTGGGTGCCAGCTCGCTGAGGACATTCACGGGCTTGGGGGAATTGTTATCGGCGTTCTCGACACGCAACCAGTGGAAGCTTCGAACCTCGGATGGATCCGCACATGCTTGTACACGCCCGCCGCCCCTCCCCTGCGCTTTCCCTCTCCCCTGCGCTCGCGCTCCTGCTCTGCTTCGCCGCGCTGCCCGCGTGTGACGACGGCGGGCGCGACACCGCTGGCGACAGCGGCGACGGCATCAACGTCGGCGACAGCGGCGACAGCGGTGATGACAACATGGTCCCCGAGCCAGGCGACGACGGGGACCCCGGGGAGCCCGGAGACGACGGCGCGATCGACGAGCCGACCGAGACGCTCGACCAGATCTTCGCGGCGGCGAGCAAGGAGTTCGACGTCCCCGTCGAGATCCTCAAGGCCATCTCGCTGGTCGAGACGCAGTGGCAGATGGTCGACGGCGCCGCGGAGTTCGACGGGCAGGAGCCCGGCTACGGCGTCATGGCGCTGCGCGGCTACTGGCTCGAGGAGGGCTCGGCGCGCGCGGGCGTGACCCTCGAGGAGGCCAAGACGGACGCGCTCGCCAACGTCCGCTCGGCGGCCTCGCTGCTCTCGGCGCTCGCCGACCAGGAGGGCCTCAACGACCGCACGAACATCGCCGGCTGGGCGCCGATCGTCGCCATCATGAGCGGCATCGAGGACATCGACGCGCAGGCCAGCTACATCCACGACGAGGTCTACACCGCGCTCGCGGCCGGCTACGCGATCGAGAACGCGTCGCTCTCGCCCGTCGTCGCGCTGCCCGACTTCCAGTTCCCGCCCAAGCCCTCGGCCTCCCCCAACTACGCGGCCGCGGTCTGGCGCCCCTCGCCGAACTTCAGCTCGCGCCCCGGCGGCAGCATCGGCGAGCCGGCGATGGTCATCATCCACACCTGCGAGGGCTCGTACAGCGGCTGCTGGAGCTGGCTCGCCAACGGCGCGTCGGGCGTCAGCGCCCACTACGTCGTCAACAACACGGGCAGCGAGATCTCGCAGCTCGTCGACGAGAGCAAGAAGGCCTGGCACATCGCCGCCAAGTACAAGTGCAGCCTCAACAACAGCCTCGACTGCTGGCGCGACGGCTACAGCAACAACAACTTCACCATCGGCATCGAGCACGCCGGCTACGCGAACCAGAACTCCTGGGACAGCGGGCTGATCCAGGCGTCGGCGAAGCTGGTCTGCGACATCACCAAGGACCAGGGCATCCCGCGCGACAAGTACCACATCGTCGGTCACGGCCAGCTGCAGCCGTACAACCGCGTCGACCCCGGCCCGAACTGGCCGTGGACGCAGTACCTCAACCTGGTCAAGAGCTACTGTGGTGAGGGACAGGCGCCGGATCCCGATCCGCAGCCCGATCCCGATCCGCAGCCCGATCCCGATCCCGATCCGCCGAACAACGGCGACCTCTCGATCATCATCGACAGCAACAACGCGAAGAACGGCGCCGACGCGGAGATCATCGTCTCGGGCAACTGGAACGCCGCGAACTCGACGCCGGGCTACTACAACACCGGCTACTGGTGGCAAAACACGGACTCGCGCTCCGACGCGGCGCGCTTCCGCTTCCACCTCGACCAGGCCGCGACGCTCAAGGTCGAGGGCTGGTGGACGGCCGGCACCAACCGCTCGGACGCCGCGCCCTTCGTCATGTTCAACGCCGGCGGGACCAAGCTCGGGACCAAGTACGCGAACCAGCAGATCAACGGCAAGCAGTGGGTCGACCTGGGCACGTACAACTTCACGGCCGGCTGGAACGAGGTCGATCTCTCGATCTGGGCCGCGGCTGGCTCGGTCGTGATCGCGGACGCCGTCCGCGTGCGCACGCCGTGAGACGCTCCCCGCGACTCGCTCGCAGCGCGTCGGCGATCCTCGCCGGCGCGTTGCTCGTTGGATGCCAGGGCGACGCGACGCCGCGTGAGGCCCCGGCGCCCGCGCCGGCGGCAGGCCCGGTGACCGAGACGCCGCGCGCCGCGACGGAGTCCCCTTGGTGCGGCGTGATCGCGTTCGTCTCCGAGCGCGACGGCAACCCGGAGATCTACGCGCTGCGGCCAGACGGCGCGCCCGCGCGGCTCACCGAGCATCCGGCCGGGGACTTCGTCACGCCGCTCGAGGCGCCGGTCGACGGCGCGCGCGCGCTCGTGATGATCCGCGCCGAGGAGCTCCCGGGCGGCGCGCATCGCGAGCGCCTCGGGCTCCTGTCCCTCGAGGCTGGTGAACAGCCGCGCTTCATCGGTCCGCCGAGCGGCCGGCTGCGCAACCCGAGCGCCGGGCCGGGCGGCGCGTGGCTCGTGCTCGAGAGCGACGCCCACAGCTTTCGCGACCTGTACCGCGTCGAGCTGACGGGGGCCTCCGAGGGGCGCGCGCCGCTGCGGCTGACCGACAACCTCGAGGGCAACTTCGAACCTGCGGTCTCGCCCGACGGGCAGCGGATCGCGTTCGTCTCGAGCCGCGACGGCGACGCCGAGCTGTACCTCATGCAGGCCGACGGCTCGCGACCGCATCGCCTGACCAATAGGCCAGGTGATGACACCGCGCCGAGCTGGTCTCCCGACGGGCGCGCGCTCGCGTTCACGCGCGCCGACGCGGACGGCTCGCGCGTGTTCCTGCTCGCCCTCGAGGGCGCGGACGTGGCCGGTGAGCCACGTCCGCTGCGGTCCAGCGCCCCCGCCCGCGGTGAGGATCGCGACGTCAGCTGGTCGCCCGACGGCGCCCGGATCGCGCTGAGCGAGGCGGCCCCGGGGCGCGCGGAGGTCGTCGTCTTCGACGTCGCGACCGGCGCCGCGCTGCGCCGCTCGGGCGCGCTCAAGATCGACGAGCAGCCGGCCTGGGCGCCGCGCGGCCCGTGGATCGCGTTCGTCTCCGATCGCGAGGGCGACGCCGAGCTGTTTCGCCTGAACGTTGAGACTGGCGAGATCGCGCGGCTGACCCGTTCGCCAGGCGCGGACTGGCTGCCGCGCTGGCTCCCGGGTCCCGACTGCGCGGCGCCGGCGTAGTCAAGCGCGCGCGTCCACGGGATACTGAGGCGCGCGCGTCATGCGAGCGCGCCGGGAGAGAGACGGATGCGAAGCTCACGATCGATTGCTGGGGCCCTGATGACCACCGCCGCGACCATCGGGCTCGTCACGCTGGGCGCCTGCGGGCAGCCCGCGGAGCGCGACGGTCACGGCGGCGACTACGGCCGGGCCTCGATGGGCGGCCCGGGGAGCGCGACAGGGCCCAAGGGAAAGGTCGCGGCCGAGCCGATCTCGTGGCTCGTGTCCTTCAACCGCCTGCACACGGCCGACAAGCTCGAGCAGGCGCTGAACAAGAAGCCCGGGCAATTCAGCTCCATCGACCTCGACAACGACGGCATCGTCGATCGCCTGACGGTCCGCAAGCTCGACCACGACGGCGGGCCCGCCTTCGAGCTGACCGCGCGCGCGAGCGGGGGCAAGCAGCAGGTGGTCTCGACGCTGCTGTTTGACGACTCGTGGGACTTCCTCGGCAGCTACAACGGCGCGATGCCCGGGGCGCCGCCGCTGCCTGCGGTCGCGGCCGCGCCAGCGGCCCCCCCCGCGGTCGCGGCCGCCCCGCCCCTGTCGCCGCCCCGCCCGCGGCTGCGGCCCGGCTGTCGCCGCGGCGCCGACGCTCGGGAGCAGCCGCGACCACTCGAAGGACCTCGCCATGGAGCCCATCTCGTGGCTCGTGCGCTTCAACAAGCTGCACAGCGCGTCGGCGATCGAGCAGGCGATCAACGGCACGCCCGGCCAGTTCAGCAAGGTCGACACCAACACCGACGGCACGCCGGACTACATCGCGGTGGCCGAGAAGTCGCGGGACGACGGCCGCGCCTTTGAGCTGCGCGCCAAGGCCGACAAGGGCGACGGCGTGGTCGTCGCGACCATGCTGTTCGACGACTCCTGGTCGCTCGTCGGCTGGTACAACGGCGTCGCGCCGCGCTGAGGACGACCGAGGCCCGACGCGCTCACGCGCGCGGTCGACCGCTCGCCGCCCGACGCTCGCGCGCGCGGCGGTCCTGGGCCCGCGCGCGCCGGACGACCTCCGGGGGCTTGCCGAGGAAGAACGCGGCCGAGGGCACCCGGACCTCGGCGGCGACGCGACGCTGTCGCCAGCGGACGACGACCGGGGTCATCGCGGCGCCGAACATGAAGCCGCCGATGTGCGCGTACCAGGCGAAGTCGACCTCGCTCGAGAACGCGGCCATCACGACCTGGCAGCCGATCCAGATGAGGACGTAGACCCAGACGGGGATCTTGACCTGGACGAAGATGAACGGGACGGTCTGCAGCAGGCGCGCGCGCGGGAACAGCCACAGGTAGGCCGCGAGCACGCCGGCGATCGCCCCGGACGCGCCGATCACCGGCGGGGACCCGGGGCTCGCGAGCAGGATCTGCAAGAGCGCGCCCGTCATGGCCGCGCCGAGCAGCAGCAGCGAGTAGCGCAGGCGCCCGAACAGGTGCTCGACGTTGTCGCCGAAGACGTAGAGGAAGTAGAGGTTGACGAGCAGGTGGGCCGCGTCGGCGTGGAACCACACGTGCGTCAGCGCCGTGTAGAGCAGCCGCGGATCGCTGCGGACCTCGGCGCCGACCAGCGCCCAGTCGCGCGCGTAGAAGATCCCGAACACCGAGAGCTGGTAGAGCACGAGCAGCGCGCCGCCGAAGATGTAGACGACCCACGGGGTCCCGCGCGCCGGGTTCTCGACCTCGACGGGGAGCTGCGTGAGCAGCTGCGCCGCCCAGATGAAGCCGCGCTTGGCGAGCTTCAGGCTGCGCTCCTCCTGGCCCTCGCGCGTCGACGAGCCGGCGAGCTCGCGGCGCTCGTCGCCGTCGAGCCAGAGCCCGCGGCAGCGCGGGCAGCGATCGACCGGCGTGCGCAGCAGCCCGGGCAGCGCGTGCTCGTTCATGAATCCATGTCCTCTGGGACACATGCGATGGGCCGAGCGCCCCATCAGCGTCTTCAGCAGCCCCGGGTCGACCTCGGCGTCGCCGAGCGTGTCGAGCTCGCCCTGGTCGAACCACACGCCGAAGCACACGGGGCACGCGTCGAGCTCGAGCGTGCCCTCGGGCAGCGCGTCGGCGTCCTTGAGCTGCCGCCAGCGCCCGCGCGCGTCGCGATGCAGGTAGATCGGCACGAGCTCGTGCAGGCTGCACGCGGGGCACTGCGCCGAGAGCGTGTCGCGGCCGTCTCGGTTGACGTCCGCGCCGCGCGTCGCCGCGTTCACGCGCGGCGGTCCTGCTCGCGCGTCTCGCTCGTCTCGCTCGTCCTGCTCGGCTCGCTCGTCGCCCACGTCTCGCTCGAGGTTCGGCGATGCGCGCGGTCTTTGGCAATCGCGCGCGCTTTCAACCCCGCGCCCCCGATCGCGCGCGACGTCGGGACGCTCGCGGACGTCGCGCGTGCTATAGTGAGCGCCCGCTCCATGCCCTCACGAGGTCCCACGCAGTGACGGCCGCTCAACCCGAAGCAGGGCCCGAGGTCGGACTGTCGCCGGGTTTGTCGTCCCTCGGCGCGATCCCGACGATGGGCTCTGACAACGCGACCGTGGCCGACGGCGAGCCGCCGCCCGTGATCCAGGGGACCTTCGCGGGCTGGATCGGCACGACGATCGAGGGCCGCTACCGCCTGCGCGAGATGCTCGGCGAGGGCGGCATGGGGGCCGTGTTCATCGCCGAGCACCTCAAGCTCAAGAAAGACGTCGCGGTCAAGATCATCCGCCCGGCCGTCGCCGCCGACGAGTCGATCGCCGAGCGCTTTCGTCGCGAGGCGCGGGCGACCGCGCAGATCGACAACCCCCACGTCGTCCACGCGATCGACTTCGGCAAGCTCAGCGACGGCAGCGACTTCTTCGTGCTGCAGCTCGTGCAGGGCCGCCCGCTGAGCGATCTGCTGATGGTCGAGGGCGCGCGCCCGTGGCAGTGGGTGTGCGAGATCGGCGGGCAGATCGCCGACGCGCTCGCGGCCGTGCACGAGATCGGCCTCGTCCACCGCGACCTCAAGCCCGACAACATCATCATCACCGAGCGCGATGACGGGAAGCCGCACGTCTACGTGCTCGACTTCGGCATCGCGCGCGACACCGAGGGCGCGGTGTCGATGGACGAGCAGAACCCGCTGACGCGGGCGGGCGCCGTGCTCGGCACGCCGGGCTACATGTCGCCGCAGCAGATCTCGGGCGACGCGGTGAACTTCAGCGCCGACCTCTACGCGCTCGGCGTGATCCTGTGGGAGTGCCTCGCGGGCCGCGGCCTGTGGGACGCCGACACGATCGCGGAGATGTTCGCCAAGCAGCTGCGCGAGGCCCCGCCCCCGCTGCTCGCGCCGAGCCTGCGCCCCGACATCCCGCCCCCGCTCGCGCGCCTGATCGAGAGCCTGCTCGAGCGCTCCCCCGACGCGCGCCCGGCCAACGCGGAGCTCGTGCGCCACGAGCTGATGAAGCTCGTCCGCGACGCCAAGCGCAGCGAGTCGGCCGCGACCGCGGTCTCGCTCGAGACGATGCAGATCACCCGCGGCGACGCCACGCGCCCGGAGCTGAGCGCCGCGGCCCCCGTCGCCCAGGCCTCGACCTCGCGCGCGCCCGCAGTCTCGCCGTCGCCCGATCGACGCAAGCTGATGTTGATGATCGGGATCCCGCTCGCGCTGCTGGTGGTCATCGTGCTCATCAAGTCGCTCGCCGGGGGCGCCCCCGAGACCGACGCCCCCGAGACGTCGGACGCGCCCGCCAAGGTCGCCAAGAAGACATCGGAGCCGGCGACGCAGAAGTCCGCCGACGCGCCCGCGAAGGCGATCACGCCGCGCGGCGAGGCCAAGGAGCAGGGCGAGCTGCCCAAGGCGCTCAAGTCCGCGTTCGAGACCGTCTCGGGCAGCCGCAGCGACGGGCGCCGCAAGAAGGCCGCGAAGGAGATCCTCAAGCACGAGCCGCAGGACGAGGTGCCCGAGGTCGCGCGCCTCGTCGCGGAGCTGCAGATGGCCGAGGCGTGCAGCGCGAAGAAAGTCATCGTCGAGAAGCTCGCGGCGCTGCGCGACCCTCGAGGCGTCAAGACGCTGCAGCGCTACGAGCCGCGGGGCTTCACCGCGTGCGGCCGTCGAGACTGCTACGGCTGCATGCGCGAGACGATGGCCGAGGCGCTGCGCGCGATGGGCACCGAGCCCTCCGAGCGCACGCTCAAGGCCATCGGCGAGATCGAGTGACGCGGGGATGGCCGCGCAGCTCCGGATCGAGGACGCGTTCAACTTCACGGCCCACGCCGGGATCGCCGTCGGCGTGCTCGAGGGCGCCACGCTCCGTGTCGGTGACGCGGCCTCGATCCCGGCGTCGGCCACCAGGCCCGCGCGGCGCGGCGTCGTCGTCGGCATCGAGATGTTTCGCCGGCGCGTCGACGAGGCGGAGCCAGGCGACCGCGTGGGCGTGCTGATCGGGGGCCTGCGCGGGCGCGAGTTCGATCGCGGGGAGCTCGTGACCTTCACGCCCCAGCGCGCCGCGCCAGCCCCCGATCAACACTAACAATTTCAGCGTCTTGGCGGATTTCTCGGCGGCGCTCGTCCAACTGGGCATGACCACCGAGAACGCTCCGCTCAGCAACACCGCTGCCCTCATCATCGGCGCCACGCGCGGCCTCGGCCGCGGGATCGCGCTCGCGCTCGCGCGCGCCGGCGCCACCGTCACCGCCGTCGGCCGCAGCGAGGACGCGCTCGCCTCCCTCGAGCTGGAGGGCGCGGGACGAATCGACGTGGTGCGCGGCGACGCGACCGACGCGGCGCTGGCCCGCGCGCTGCTGCGCGAGCGCAGGCCGAACGCGCTGTTCATGGTCGCCGGCGCGACCCCCCGCATGGCGCCGCTGCGCGACTACACGTGGGAGCAGCTCAGCGCGCCGTGGACGGTCGACGTCAAGGCGGCGTTCGTGTGGCTGCAGGCCGTGTTGACGACGCCGATGGCCGCCGGGGGCCGCGTGGTCCTCGTCTCGAGCGGCGCCGCGCTGCACGGCTCACCGCTCTCGGGGGGCTACGCCGGCGCGAAGCAGACGCAGCGCTTCCTCGCCCAGTACGCGCGCGGGGAGGCCGAGGAGGCGGGCCTCGAGCTGCGCGTGCAGTGTCTGCTGCCGCAGCTGAACCCGAACACGGCGCTCGGGCGCGCGGGGGTCGAGGCCTACGCGGCGCGGGCCGGCCTCGACCCCGAGACCTTCGTCGCGCGCCGCTTCGGCGACACGCCGCTGTCGCCGGCGCGCGCGGGTCAGGCTGCGGTCGAGCTGCTGCGAGACCCGTCGCGCGCCGAGCCCGACGAGTTCATGCTGCTCGGCGAGGGGCTGCGCGCGCTCCCGTCGAAGGGCTAGCCGGTCGTGGCGGGGTCGTGGGGAGGTTGCGGCGCGGCCGGAGACGGAGGACGATCATGCACATGGCGAAACAAGCAGCTCGCGCGGACGAGACCGCGCGCGTCGCCGCGGCGCGGGCCGGCGAGGCGGGGGCCTTCGACGCGCTCGTCCGCCCGCTGCTGCCGCGGCTCAACGCGTTCGCGTACCGCATGGTCGCGCACCCGGAGGACGCGGCCGAGCTGGTCCAGGACGCGCTGCTCAAGGCGCACCAGCGGCTGGCGAGCTTCCGCGGCGACGCGAGCTTCTCGACCTGGCTGTTCGCGATCCTCACGCGCCGCTGCCTCGACCACCTCAACGCGCGCAGGCGCTGGCGCCGGGACGCGCAGGCGCACACCCGGGAGAGCCCGGACGCGCCCCATCACCGCGTCGGCGCGGAGCTGCGCAGACCCGAGGCGCGCTTCGAAGCGCGCGAGCACATCGCGTTCTGCTTCTCGTGCGTGAGCCGCTCGCTGCCGCCGGAGGAGGCCGCGGCGATCTTCCTGCGCGAGGTGTTCGGCTTCAAGAACCGCGAGGCCGCGCGCGTCTGCGGCGTGAGCGAGTCGGTGCTGCGCCACCGCCTGTCCGCCGGGCGACAGGCGATGCAGGACGCCTTCGACGACCTGTGCGGGCTCGTCAACAAGCGCGGCGTGTGTCACCAGTGCGCCGGGCTGCGGGACCACGCGCCCGCCGAGAACCGCGGCGCGCCGCCGCCGGATCTGTCGGGCGCGCGCGACGACGCGTACCGGCGACGCCTGACGATCGTCCAGGACGCGGATCTCGAGTCCGGGAGCTCCGCCGCGCTCCACCGCCTGATGTTCCGGGCGGTCGACGCCGTGGAGCGAGCGGCGCGCTGAGGGCGTCGCGCGCGGCCGCGACGCGGACGTTCACCCGCGATACACTCGCGTGATGTGGAGGCGCCGCGTCTGCGGGCTCGTGCTCGGAGTCGGCGCGCTCGGCTGCGCGACCGCAGCGAGCGACGCGACGTCGACACCAGGCGAGGCGTGCTCGCGCGTGACGGTGGAGGCCGACACGCGGCTCCGAACCCGACGCGGGCTGCGAGGCAGCCGAGACGCCACGGCGCTGTGGATCGACCCGGCGGGCGTCCCCCGCGTGACGTGGACCCGCACGTGGTGGAGCGCCAGCACGCGGGGGCGCGCGCACCGGGAGCTGGTCCACGCGCGCCCGTCGGGTCGGCGCTTCGTCGTGACGGCCGAGCCGGCGCCTCCGACGTGGTCCCGCGTCCCCGACGAGGCGCGCTTCGACGGCGCGCGCTGGTACGCCGTCCGCCGCGGGCCGGGCCCCGAGCAAGAGCTCTGGAGCGGACCGCCGTGGCGCGCGGTCGTCGACCTGCGCGGACAGAGTCTGTTCCCGCTGCGGCTGGGGCGCGACGGCAGCCTGCTGCTCGTCACGCTCGACGCCGAGCGCGGGACGTCGGCGCCCTTTCGCGCTCGACGGCTCGTCGCGGGCGAGGTCGTTGAGGACCGCGAGCAGGCGACCCGCGAGGCGATCGAGGACGCCTGGAGTCGTCACGGCGAGCCCCGCTCACCTCGAGTCGTCGACGGGCGCGTTGAGCTCCTGGCCGCCGACGGGTGGACGCCGCTCCCGCTCCAGTGGCCGACATCGATCCCGCGTGATCCCGAATTCGACAGCCTGGACGTCGCCTCGCGGGACGGCCGGGCCTTCGTCGTCGGCCTCGCGTGGCGACCGCGAGGGCCGGCGATCGAGCACGAGCACGCGCACCGCGACGGCGCCCCGTCCACGACGTACCGCGACGAGCGCGTCGGCGCGGGGACGCTCGTGGTCTGGCCGATCCGCGATCACGGGGCCCCGCCGATCGTCGCGCGCGGGCTCCGACTCCACGAGCATCAGCGGCCGAGCGTCGCGCTCGGCCCGCGCGGCGAGCTGCACGTGCTGCTCCACGACGCGTACGCCTCGGGCTTCGCCAACGATCGCTACGTCCGCCTGCGCTGCGAGCCCGCGCGCGCGCCGGACGAACAACATGACCCATAGAGCATATTAAACCTCGCGCGCCGGTCGTCGCGCGCGTCCCCGCGTCGTCGTCACTCGCCGTCGGGGCGCGTCGCCTGCAGCTCGATGTCGAGGCCGATCGTGAGCGACGGGCCGCCGCCCTGCGCCCGCAGCTCGAGCTCGGACTTCAGCGCCATCTCGACCCACTGCGGGAACAGCTCGTCGAGCTCGAGGCGCATGCGGCCCGTCCCCTCGGCCGCGTAGGACACCAGCTCGACGCGCGCGCCGGCGAGCTCTGCGGGCGCCGTGATCGGCTGCGGCTCCGCGGACTGCACCACTTCGAACGCCAGCTCGAGCTCGTCGCCGCGGCGCGACCGCAGCTGGCAGATCGCGGTGTGCAGCAGCGAGATCCCGTCCTTGCGCGAGCGCGGCGCGCTCACCGACCAGCGCGCGCCCTCGCCGATCGGCTCGTCGGGGAGCGGCACCGTCAGCTGCGACAGCGTCTCCCGCAGACCCTCGATCGTGCCTCGGAGCTCGCGCGACGCCTCCTCGCCCGCGAGCGCGTCGGGGAGCTCGACCTCGGCCTCGCGCACCACCCCGCGCGCGTCGATCAGCAGGTAGCCGCGCGCGCCCTTGAGCCGCGGGAGCTGCTGCCGGAGCGCGCGCGCGGCCGTAGCGATCTGACCTGGCTCTTCGAGCACCAGCGCGTCGAGCAGCTCGACCTCGCCGTGGCGCGCGCCGCCCTCGGCCTCGCCGCCCATGGTGATCCGCATCGTCGTGCGCGTGCGCGGCAGCTTGAGCGAGAGGGGGCCGCCGCGCAGCGTCACGCGCATGTCGATCACGAGCGTCTGCGCCTCGCCTTCCTGCGGCGCGTAGCGGACCGGCGCGCGCGAGCCCCCCGCGCCGCCGCCGGCCTCGAGCAGCGCGACCTCGGGCTCCGGCGGCGACCAGTCGAGTTCGTCGTCATCGTCGTCACCGCGCTCGCGGCGGACTTCGTCGTCGTCGCGTTCGTCGTCGTCGTCGTCTTCGTGCCCGCCGGCCCCGCCCGTCGCGCCCTCGTGGTCGTCGCGCCGCGAGGCGTCGAGCAGCGCCTGCGCCCGCGCCTGCGCCCGCTGCCGCCGCGCCTGCGCCCGCGAGCCCGCGTCCTCGGACTCCGCGCTCGTCGTGCGCCCGCCTGCGCGCGCTCCGAGGCCGCCGCGTCGACCTGCGCCCCGCCGGGCGTCGCCGCGGAGCGGCCGAGCGCGAGCACGAGCGCGAGCGCGAGGCCGCAGGCGGCGAGCAGCGCGTAGATCCAGCGGCGCGACATCTCGGTGATGCTACACGAAGCGAATCAGTCGACGCGCACCACCGTCGCCTCGCCGAGGCCGCGGGTCAGCGCCCGCTCGAGCCGGGCCGCGAGCCCGGTGTAGCGACGGGCCGCGTCGCCCCGGCGCACGGCCTGCGAGATCGCCCGCGGGTCGCCGACGACGACGCACAGCCGACGCGCGCGCGTGATCGCGGTGTACAGGAGGTTGCGGCGCAGCATCACGTGGTGCTCGCCGAGCAGCGGCACGATCACCGCCGGGAACTCGCTGCCCTGGCTCTTGTGGATCGAGATCGCGTAGGCGAGCTGCAGCGACGAGATCTGCTTGTGGTCGTAGTTCAGCGGCACGCCGTCGACCTCGACGACGAGCGAGCGCTCCTCGGGGTCGACGTGCGAGACCACGCCGATGTCGCCGTTGAACACGCCGCGCTCGTGGTCGTTGCGGATCTGCATGACGCGGTCGCCGACCCGGAACAGCCGCGGCGGCGCGCGCCCGATGCCCGGCAGCTCGAGCTCGCGGGCGCCCGCGGTGTGGTGGGCCTGCAGCGCGAGGTTGAACGCGAGCGTGCCGGCGCGGCCCTTGTGCATCGGGCACAGGATCTGGACGTCGTTGCGGGCGTCGAGCTTGTAGGCCTCGGGCGCGCGCTCGACCGCGATCTTGACGACGAGCTCGTGGGCTCGCTGGGGGTCGCGCGCGCTGACGACGAAGAACTCGCCGGCGGCGTCGCTGTCGGGGTCGGGGCGCTCGCCGCGGAGCACGCGGTGCGCGTTGCGGACGATCGAGGAGCCCTCGGCCTGGCGGAAGATCTGGTTGAGGCGGACCACCGGGATCGGCGAGCTCGGGCGCTCGGCGGCGGCGATGATGTCGCGCAGGACGTTGCCGGGGCCGACCGAGGGCAGCTGATCGATGTCGCCGACGATCAGCAGGCGGTGCTCGGGCGTCAGCGCCGAGAGCAGCGCCTCGGCCAGCGGCAGGTCGAGCATCGAGGCCTCGTCGATGACGACCAGCCCCTGCGGCAGCGGGTTGTTGGTGTGGTACGTGAACGCGCCGCTGTCGCCCTGGATCTCGAGCAGGCGGTGGATCGTCGTCGCCCGCTGACCTGTCGCCTCGGACAGGCGCTTGGCCGCGCGCCCCGTCGGCGCGGCCAGGAACAGCTCGACCTTGTTGGCGACCGCCAGCTCGATGATCTGGCGCGTGACCGTGGTCTTGCCCGTGCCGGGGCCGCCGGTGAGGATCGCCAGCCCGGCCTCGGCGACCGCCTCGACGGCGCGCCGCTGACCCGGGCTCAGGGTCTCCGGCAGCGCGCCGACCGCCCACGGGGAGTGCGGGGCCACGGCGAGCTGCGCGAGCGCCCGCGCCACCGCGACCTCCGCGTCGACGAACGGCGCCGGGAACACCAGGAGCAGCGACTCGCCGCGCGTCTCCTGGATCAGCGCGTCCTCGGCGACCAGGCGCTCGACCCCCTCGCGCACGCGCGGGCCGGGCAGCTCGAGGATCTGCGCCGCGTTCATCACCAAGCGATCCAGCGGCAGCGCGCAGTGCCCCTCGGACTCGGCGCGCTCGAGCGTGTACAGCAGCCCCGCGTCGACGCGCTCATCGGAGTCGAGCGAGACGCCGACGGCGCGGGCGATGCGATCCGCCGTCATGAAGCCGATCCCGCGGATGTCGCGGGCCAGGCGATACGGGCGCTCGCGGACCATATCTATGGCCTCTTCGCCGTAGCGGCGAAAGATCCGCGACGCGTGGTACACGGGGACCTCGAGCTCGATCAGCAGGTTCTCGACCGCCGCCTCCGGCCCGTGGCGCGACTCGTGGTACTCGAGCACGCGCTCGAGGGTCTTCTCGCCGATGCCGCTGACCTCGAGCAGGCGCCGCGGCTGGCGATCGAGGATCGTCAGCGTGTCCGCGCCGAAGCGCTGGATAATCCGCTCGGCGCGATCGGGCCCGAGCCCGGGGTAGCGCTCGAGTCGCCGCTGGATCCCCGCGGTCGTCGTCGGCGCCTTGATCACGAGCCGGGCGAAGCGAAACTGTCGCCCGTACGTCGGGTGGTCGGCCCACTCGCCCGCGGCCGAGACCTCGGCGTCCTCCTCGACGCCGCGGGTTCGCCCGACCCAAGTAGCGACCTCCTGGGCGCCGGGCGAGCGCACGCGCAGGATCGTGAAGCGCGAGTCCGCGAAGTACCGCGAGCTGACGACGACCCCCTCGAGCTGCTCCTCCTCGGACTCCGCGCCTTTCGCGCGAGACCCGCCGACCCCATCGAAGCCGTGAAATCCTCCACTCACCATCGCCGTCGGGCCTGCAGGGAGGCTTACCACGACCGCCGTGTCCACCGCTTGTTTCACGGCGCGCTGCCCGGTGACGAGCCGCCCTGCGGATGCGCCTGCCACACACCTGGACGATCGCAGCCGAAGGCGATCGCGGGTGTGGGCGACGAGATCACGCTCTGCCCGTTCGCGGATAACTCCTCCTCGGGCGCGCGTCGCGTGTCGATCAACGTCCACGGTGCACCGGGCGCCATCGCGGCCCGCACGAGCGTGAGCGGCTCGCCGGCGTTCTTCAGCCCGCCGTCGGCGATCGACGAGTCGAGCGTCACGACCACCGCGTCGCTGGGCGGATCCGGGTCGGCCGGATCGCCCCACACGTAGCCGCTGCCGACCACCACCGTCCGCTGCCCCGGACGCGTGACAAAGCTCGGCAGCGCGTCTCCGGGCGTCGCGTCGGCCGGGAGCGCGCGCACCTCCGACCACGGGCGATCGACCACCCGCAGGTCCGAGATCGTCACCTCGTCACCGTGCTCGCGCACGTCGAGCAGCTCGATGAACTCCTGACCCGGCTCCGCGCCGGCCGGGTTCCCGAGCACCTCGGCGATCGTCAGCGGGACGCTGAGGTCCGCCGCGCCGAGGTCGAGCGCGACCGTCTCCTCGGCCGTGTTGCCCGCCAGGTCACGGACCGTCAGGGACAGCTCGAGGGTCTCCGCGTCGCCGAGGTCCTCGCCCGGAACTCGGGCCGCGAGCTCCAGCTCGCCGGACGCCAGGACCTCGACCTGCGCGCCCGACGCCCATGACATCGTGAACACGACGGGCTCGGCCGTGGACACGCGCGCGTGCACACACGGTCCCTGCAGCTCGACCGTCGCGCCGGCCAGCGACGGCGGCTCCTCATCGAGCTCCTCCGCCGCCGTGAACCACTCCTGGACCGCGGGCGGCGCGACCGCGCGACCGAGGTGATCGCGCAGCGTCCCGCCGGCCACGCGATAGGTCATCAAGGGCTCGAGCGCGTGCTCGGGCCGCCAGGTCAGGCAGAACGCCGCCGGCCAGCCGTCGCAGCCGCGCGGCTCGATCAGCGCCACTCGCTGCCCGTCGACGCCCTCGAGCTCCACGGTCGCCGTGGCCTCGAGCGCCACCGGGCGCGCGAAGCTCGTCGTCACGCGCGCGAGGTTCGGCGGCACCCCTGCCCCGCCCGGCGCCGGCTCCACCAGGCGCGGCTCCGGGCCCGACGAGCCCTCGTGGGCCGTCACGAGGTCCCTTCGCCAGTGGCTCACGCGGCCGCTCGCGTCGACCAGGGGCGCGCCGCCGCGGTCCCGAACGCCGCCGAGGATCAGGCTGTAGCGCCAGCGCGGCGTCAAGGCCCGGGCCGGCTGCAGCCGCAGGCGCGTCGCCTCGCCGAGCTCCCCGTCCAGCAGCGTGACCTCCAGGGTCACTCGCGCCCCGTCCGGCGCGTACTCGCCGTCCAGGAGCGCCGCGAGGTCCGAGCTCGAAAGAGGATCCTCGAGGCAGCGGCCGCGCTCACACGATCCGCGCGCGCAGACCGGATCGCTGCGGCACTCGCCGACCTCCTCCCAGGGCACCAGCGCGAGCGCGCCGGGACCCAGGCTGGCCTCGTCCAGCGGCTCCGAGAGCTCCACCGTGATCTGCGGCCGAACCTCGACCTCGACCGTCCGCGGCGACGGCAGCGACGACGCGACCACGCGCGGGCCGTCTACATCAGCCGTCGGCGCGCCCAGGCAGGACGCCAGCGCGAGGCCGACGACCAGCGCGTACGCCTCGCGTCCGCGCGGCCGACCGGCGTGAAGCACGCGCGTGGAGACGGGCGCCGAGAGTCCGTGCATCACGGTGTGCATCGGCCGTCGCGCTTCGGTGTTGCGCGCGCGCTCGCGTGGTTGAGCCGCTCGAGGATCCGTGCGAAGTTGCCACGCGATGGTTCGCGCGCAGCAGGGTGAGCATCGCGCTCGCCGGGCGCTCGCCTTGACGCTGCTGACGATCCCGGCCTGCGTCGAGCCCTGGACGCCCAGCGCCTCGAGCGGACCAATTGGTCAGGTAGCGTCGAGCGCCACCGACAGCGGCGCGACGCTCGACGACGGCGCGACCACAGGCGCGAGCGCGAGCCCGAGCGCCGGCGCGGGCTCGACCGCCGCGTCCACTGGCGGTGAGCCGGACGCCTCGACCACGGGCGCGAAGTTCGACGTCGGCCAGCAGCCCGACAGCCCGCCCGCGCCGGGCTGCCCCGGCGATGGGCCCGACCTCATCTATAGCCACATCTGGATCGCCAACTCGCCGCTGGGCACGGTCTCGAAGATCGACACGCGCACGCGCGTCGAGCTCGCGCGCTACGTCACCGCGCCCGACCACGCCGGCAACCCGTCGCGGACCTCGGTCAACCGCGCCGGCGACGTCGCCGTGGTCAACCGCGCCGGCGGCGTCGTCAAGATCGCCGGGCAGCTCTCGCGCTGCGTCGACCGCGACGGCGACGGCCTGCGGACGACCGCCACGAGCCCGACCGCGCTGCCCTGGGGCGACGACGAGTGCGTGCTCTGGTACACGCCGCTGCCCGTCGAGTCACGCCCGGCCGCGTGGACGCCGGGCGAGCTCGTCACGGCGCCGACGCCCGACGACGACGGCTGCAAGCTCGCGCTGCACGACGCGCGCCTGTGGACCTCGGCGCCTGTCGGTTCGGACATCCACGTGTACCTGCTCGACGGCGAGACCGGCGACGTCGAGGGGACCGCGGTGATCCCCGGCATCGCCGGTCCGCTCGGCGTGTACGGCGGGGCCGTCAACGCGGCCGGCGACTTCTGGGGCGTCGTCTACCCGTACGGCCCGCTCGTCCGCGTCGCGCTCGCGGACCTCGCCCACGAGGTCATCGAGCTCGCGATCCCGAGCGCCTACGGCTTCACCGTCGACGCCCACGGGCGCCCGTGGGTCGGCGGCTTCGACGGCGCGCTGCAGCGGCTGCACCCGACCACGCACTCGTGGGTCACGGTCGACACCGGCGGGCTCTGGAGCCTGATGCGCGGCATGACCGAGGACCAGGACGGCGTGCTGTGGGTCGCCACGCTCGCGCCGCCCGGGCTGCTGATGGTCGACACGACCAGCGCCGAGGCGATCGCGCACCTCGGCGAGGCCGAGCTCCCCGGCGTCGACACGCCGACCGGCGCGAGCGTGGACGGCGAGGGGAAGATCTGGCTCGTCGACCAGCAGAAAGACGGCGGCGGCGCGTTCGTGTTCGATCCCGTGACCGCCGAGCTCGACTTCGTCGGGGGGCTCGACGCCCCCTACACGTACTCCGACATGACCGGCTGGGCGCTCGGCAACGTCGCGCCGCCGAGCGGCTGAGCGCGCGCGCGCACGCGCGTCGTCACGCGCCCGCGCGCCGAGGAACGACGCTCGGCGGCCGCGGCCGCCCGCGCGTGGCGTTCCGCCGCACTTGAACACATGTCATTCAATACATGAACAAAGATACGGTTTGAACCTCGGGCGACAACGCGCCCGCCCGGCGAGCGTCGGCCGCGATGATTTCAACCTGTATGTACGAACAGGTGAATGGCATCATCGACGGGGTCATGCGCGCACAAATCATCCATCACTCACTGGACTCCGGCTGGAGCGAGCCGCTCCCCGGGGCGCTGGACTCCGAGCGTACGCTCGTGCTCGCCTTCGGCGCCCCCGAGTACCGCGATCACCACGACGCGATCACGGAGCTGCACGCCGCCTTCCCGAACGCGCAGGTCATCGGGTGCTCGACCGCCGGCGAGATCTTCGACAACAAGATCTCCGACCGCAGCCTCGCGGTCGCGATCGCGCGCTTCGACTCGACCGCGCTGCGTCGCGCGAGCGCCACGATCTCCGAGACGAGCGAGTCCTTCGCCGCCGGCGAGGCGCTCGCGCGCGCGCTCGCGGCGGACGACCTCCGCGGCGTGCACGTGCTCTCAGAGGGCAGCTGCGTCAACGGGACCGAGCTCGTGCGCGGGATCAACAGCCTCGTCGACGCCGGCGTGATCGTCACCGGGGGGCTCGCCGGCGACGGCCCGCGCTTCGAGCGGACCTGGGTGATCGACGACGGCCGGCCGACCGAGGGGCGGATCACCGCGATCGGCCTCTACGGCGACGCCGTGCACATCGGGCACGGCTCCAAGGGCGGCTGGGACGCGTTCGGGCCGACCCGCGTGGTCACGCGCGCCGAGGGCAGCGTGCTCTACGAGCTCGACGGCAAGCCCGCGCTGCAGCTCTACGAGCAGTACCTGGGCGACCGCGCCGCCGGGCTGCCGGCGACGGGGCTGCTGTTCCCGCTGCTGCTCACGCGCCCCGAGGAGGAGCGCAAGGTCGTGCGCACGATCCTCGCGATCGACCGCGACCAGCAGTCGCTGACCTTCGCCGGCGACATCCCCACCGGCGCGAGCGCGCAGCTCATGAAGGCCAACTTCGATCGCCTGGTCGAGGGCGCCGAGCGGGCCGGCGAGCTCGCGCGCGAGCGCGGCGGCGAGGGCGGCGACGTGCTCGCGATCGCGATCAGCTGCGTCGGCCGCCGCCTCGTGCTCGGTGAGCGGACGGAGGAGGAGGTCGAGGCCACGCTCGACGTGCTGCCCGACGGCACGAAGCAGGTCGGCTTCTACTCCTACGGCGAGCTCTCGCCCGTGACCAGGGGCGCCTGCGACCTGCACAACCAGACCATGACGCTGACGACGATCCGTGAAGGGTGAGTCAGACCTCCATCGCGTCCTCAAGCGCCAGCTCCGGCGCGTCGGCGTCCGCGACCCCGCGACCCCGCCGTCCGCCGAGTCGTGGGCCGACCTGCTCACCCGGATCAGCCGCACCTACGCCGGGAACGAGGAGGACCGCTACCTGCTCGAGCGCTCGCTCGACATCTCGTCGCACGAGATGCAGGAGCTCTACGAGCAGCTGCGGCGCGCGTCGGAGTCGCGGATCGGCGCCGAGCGAGATCGCCTCGCGTCCGTGCTCAACGCGCTCGGCGACGGCCTGTGCGTGCTCGACCGCGACGGCCGCGTCGTCTCGCTCAACCCGGCCGCGGCCGCGCTGCTCGGGCGCGCCGAGGACGAGCTCACCGGCGAGCGCGCGCTCGCGTTCTTCCTGCTGCGGCCCGACATCGCCGACGCCGACGCCGAGCGCAGCGCGACGCTCTCGATCGACGCGCTGCTCAAGCCGCTGATCCCCGACGACGAGCTCGACGAGGACGACGGCGAGGACGACGCGGGCGACGAGGCGCAGCACCGCGAGGACCAGGCGCGCCCGCTCGCGGCCGTGCTCGCGGGCCGCAGCGTGCACTTCGACCGCGCGCTGCTGCGGCGCGGCGAGAACCTGCTCGTGCCCGTCTCGTGCACGCTCGACCCGCTGATCCAGCGCGGCGAGGTGACCGGCTGCGTGTTCTTGTTCCGCGACATGACCAACGAGCGCGCGTTCGAGTCGCGCCTGCACAACCTCACGCTGCGCCTGCGCGAGGCTCGCGACGCGGCGCTCGACGCCAACCGGACCAAGAGCGCGTTCCTGGCCAAGATGAGCCACGAGCTGCGCACGCCGCTCAACGCGATCATCGGCTACAGCGATCTCATCGCGGAGGAGGCGGACGACTACGACCTCTCGCTGCTCAAGGAGGACATCACGCGCATCCAGGACGCCGGCGAGCACCTCCTGAACCTCATCAACGACATCCTCGACATCTCCAAGATCGAGGCCGGCAAGATGGTGGTGTACCGCGAGCGCTTCCCGGTCGAGGACGTGCTGCGCAGCGTCGTGAGCACGATCCGCCCGCTGATGACGAAGAGCGAGAACGAGCTCGTCATCGACTGCGCGCCCGAGGTCGGCGAGATGTACACCGACCGCACCAAGCTCCGTCAGGCGCTGCTCAACCTCCTCAGCAACGCCGCCAAGTTCACGCGCCGCGGCCGCTGCACGCTGCGCGTCCGCGGCGCGCGCGTGCGCGACGCGTCGTGGATCCTGTTCGAGGTCGCGGACACCGGCGTCGGCATCCGCCCCGAGAAGATCGCCACGCTGTTCGACGCCTTCACCCAGGCCGAGGCCTCGACGACGCGCGACTTCGGCGGCACCGGCCTCGGGCTCGCCATCACGCGCCACTTCTGCACGATGCTCGGCGGCGACATCGAGGTCCGCAGCGAGTACGGCGAGGGCTCGACCTTCATCATCAAGCTCCCGGTCGGCGAGCTCGCGGCCGACGGCGACGCGCCGACGGCGACGCCGCCCCGCGTCGCCGACGAGCACGAAGGCGGCCCCGACATCCTGCTCGTGATCGACGACGACCCGCAGGTCTTCGACATGGTCCAGCGCGCCATGGAGAAGCACGACTTCACCGTCGCCTACGCGCACAACGGCGAGGAGGGCGTGCACCTCGCGCGCGTGCTCCAGCCCTCCGTGATCACGCTCGACGTGCAATTCCCGGGGATCGACGGCTGGGGGATCCTCTCGGAGATCAAGTCAGACCCGCAGATCGCCGACATCCCCGTCGTCATGCTCTCCGTCGTCAGCGACCAGCAGCGCGCGTTCACGCTGGGCGCGGCCGAGTACCTCGTCAAGCCGATCGAGCCCAGACGCCTGAGCGAGCTGCTCCGCCGCTACCGCCGGGTCGGCGGCGACGAGCGCGGCGGGAGCGGCCGCGCCGACACGGTGCTCGTCGCCGACGACGATCCCGAGACCCGCGAGATGCTGCGGCGCGCGCTCGAGCGCGACGGCTGGCAGCCGATCCTCGCCGTCGACGGGCAGGCCGCGCTCGACGAGCTCGCGCACCGTCGGCCGGCGCTCGTGCTGCTCGACATGATGATGCCGCGCAAGGACGGCTTCGCGGTCATCGAGGCGATGCGCGCGAGCCCGGAGCTGCGCGCGATCCCGATCGTCGTGCTCACCGCGATGGAGCTCTCCCTCGAGGAGCGCGAGTTCCTCGCCATGCAGACGGCGCGCGTGATGACCAAGGGCGCGCAGCCGATCGACATCGTCATCGACGAGCTCGGCCGCGCGCTCGCGCGGCGCTCGCTCGACGCGACGCCCGCGCCCCGCCCCGCCCCGCAGCTCGGCGCGAGCGCGCACGACTGACGCGCGCCGAGTAACATGTCTTTACAACCATCCGGTGACGCCGCGCGCGCCCCCGGGGCGCGCGACGTCGCGAAGGGCGAGGCGCGACGCGAGCGCACGAGCGCCGGCAGGTCACGGCGCGGTCGAGGTGCCGCCTGATCAACCGCCGTCCCTGCCCCCACACACGACAGCGGCGGGGCGCCGCCGACCCCGCGAGCGTCCTCGCGCCCGGCCCGTCGGGCCTCTACGCGGGCCAGGAGCGCGCTTCCTGCGGGGTGTGGAGAAACGCCACAGCCCGAATAAATCCAAACACTTACAAACGAGGACGCCCACTTCCGCGCCGACTCAGGGTTTCCCACAAGTTATCCACATGGAATCTACAGTGATCTGAAAAACATAAATTTCTTTCCCACAAACCGCGGATTCCGCGCCACCAGACGCTCGTGACATGTCTTGAAAGACCTGACGAGTCGTACACCTTCGCGCGCGCGCCGGGCGTGGCCGCGCGCGTCGCCGCCGCTGTCTAAAAAGACATCTCGTCGCCGACGCGCGTCCCCGCGTCCTCGTGCACATACAACGAGTCACGCCGCGCGGGACCTCGCGCGCGCGCGCGCCGTCAGCGGCGCGCGCGGCCCCAGCGCAGCCCGCGCGGCGCGCACGGCCAGCGCGCGACGACGAGCCATCGACGCACGCGCGCTGCGGGCCCGGCGTCTCGCGCGCGACGACGACGGATCACGACCCGCGCGCGCGCGGGCTCCCGCGTGATCGTGCGCCCGCGCGTGCCGGCGTCGCGGCCCCGGCTGCGCGCGCGCGGCTCGGATCTCGATCTGTCCATAAAGACTCCTGAAATCGAGCGCCCCGCTGAGCGCCTCGCGCGTTTTCGCGTTAGCCGCGACGCTGCGGGCGCGCAGCGGAGATTTCGCCGGGATGCGATGGGCGATAGACTTCCTGTAAGGAATGAGCCCGCCTCCTCCCGCTGCGGGCAGCGCCCCGCCCGAACGCCCGGAGCACCCGACGCAGATCGGCCACTTCTCCGTGCTCTACACGCTCGGCGAGGGCGGCATGGGCGTCGTCTACGCGGCGCGAGACAACAAGCTCGGACGCAAGGTCGCGATCAAGGTCGTCCACAAGGCGCCGGGCGAGGAGTCGCGCGGTCGCGCGCGCATGCTGCGGGAGGCGCAGGCGATGGCTCGCCTCTCGCACCCCAACGTCGTCCAGGTCTACGAGGTCGGCGAGCACGACGGCCAGGTCTACGTCGCCATGGAGTTCGTCAAGGGGCGGACGCTGCGCGACTGGCAGCGCGAGGCGACGCGCTCGTGGAAGGAGGTCCTCGAGCGCTACATCGAGGCGGCGCGCGGGCTCGCGGCGGCCCACAAGAAGGGCCTGGTGCACTGCGACTTCAAGCCGCACAACGTGCTCGTCGACGACGAGGAGGGCCGCGTGCGCGTCCTCGACTTCGGGCTCGCGCGCACGTACCACCAGCAGAGCGTCAACGTGAAGGCGCGCAAGGCCGCGGCGCTCGGCGCCCAGCGGGCCGGGCTCGAGACGCTCGAGACCTCCATGACCATGTCGGACATGGTCACCGGCACGCCCGCGTACATGTCCCCTGAGCAGTATCAGGGCAAGCGCGCGACCGCGTTCTCCGACCAGTTCAGCTTCTGCGTCGCGCTCTACGAGGGGCTCTACGGCGCGCGCCCGTTCTCGGGGCAGAACCCGGCCGCGCTCGCGTTCCAGGTCAGCGCGGGCGAGATCGAGGACCCCCCGCGCGACGCCAAGGTCCCGAGCTGGCTGCGCCGCGTGATCGTCCGCGGGCTCGCGCCCGATCCGGAGGAGCGCTGGCCGTCGATGGAGGCGCTGATGTCGGCGCTGCAGCGCGACGCCGGCGCGGCGCGGCGCTACCGGGTGCGCATCGAGGGCATCAACATCGAGCGCTTCAAGCTGCTCTCCTCGGCCGGCTACGTGCAGCTCAAGCCGTTCCGCGACGGGCAGGCGACGGTCATCTACGCCGGCGCGCGCGAGGAGGACCACCTGCCCGTGCTCGTCAAGCTGCTGCGCAACGAGGCGCCGACGCCGAGCGAGCTGGCGCGGATGCGACGCGAGCGCGCGCTGCTCGAGCGCTTCGACGACCCGGGCGTGCTGCGCGTGGTCAAGCTCGAGCACCACGGCCGCGGGCTCGCGCTCGTGCTCGAGAACTTCAGCGCCGCGTCGCTGCGCCAGCGCATCGTCGAGACCGGCGGGCTCGCGATCGACGAGTTCCTGCGCTTCGCCACGCGGGCCGTCGACGCGCTCGCGGTCGTGCACGCCGAGGGCCTCGTGCACAAGGACATCAGCCCCGACCACATCCTGCTGCACCGCGCGAGCGGGCGCGTCGCGCTGATGGACTTCGACGTCGCCTCCGAGATCTCCGAGGAGGCGCCCTCGGTCGTCGACCCCGATCAGCTCGAGGGCACGCTCGCCTACATGGCGCCCGAGCAGACCGGGCGGATGAACCGCAAGGTCGACTACCGCAGCGACTACTACGCGCTCGGCGTGACCTTCTACGAGGCGCTGACGGGCCAGCTGCCCTTTGAGACCTCTCACCCGATGGAGCTGGTGCACGCCCACATCGCGCTCGCGCCCACGCCCCCGAGCGAGGTCTCCGCCAACGTCCCCGAGGCGCTCTCGCGCATCATCCTGCGGCTGATGTCCAAGACCGCGGAGGACCGCTACCAGAGCGCCGACGGGCTGCGCCTGGACCTCGAGCGCTGCGCCCGCGAGTGGGAGCGCCACGGCTGGATCGAGGACTTCCCGCCCGGCGAGCACGACACCTCCGACAACTTCCAGATCCCGCAGAAGCTCTACGGGCGCGAGCACAGCGTCAACCTGCTGATGGCGGCCTTCGAGCGCGCCGCCGGCGGCTCGACCGAGGTCATGCTGATCGCGGGCCCCTCGGGCATCGGCAAGTCCGCGGTGATCCGCGAGGTCCACAAGCCGATCGTCGCGCGCCGCGGCTACTTCATCTCCGGCAAGTCGGACCCGCTCAGCCGCGACGTCCCCTACACCGCGGTCATCCAGGCGTTCCAGGACCTGTTCCGTCAGCTCCTGCGCGAGTCCGACGACTCGCTGCAGCGCTGGCGCGAGATGCTGCTCGACGCGCTCGGCGGCCAGGGGCACGTGCTGATCGACGTGCTGCCCGAGCTCGAGCTCGTCATCGGCGCGCAGCCGCCGGTCTCGCAGCTGCCGCCCACGGAGTCCGCCAACCGCTTCCGCACGCTGTTCCGCAAGCTCGTGCAGGTGTTCGCGCGCGACGAGCACCCGCTCGTGATGTTCCTCGACGACCTGCAGTGGAGCGACCTCGCCGCGCTCAAGCTGATCGAGCAGCTCGCGATCGACAACGAGCTCTCCGACCTGCTGATCCTCGGCGCCTACCGCGATCACGAGGTCCCGCCCGATCACCTGCTCAACCAGATCGTGCGCGCGATCGAGGAGTCGGGCCGCGTCGTCGCGCGCCACACCCTGCAGCCGCTCGACCTCGACCACACCGCCGCGCTCGTCCGCGACACGCTGACGCCGAGCCCGCGCGACACGAGCGACCTGGTCCGCGTCATCCAGACCAAGACCGAGGGCAACCCCTTCTTCGTCCGCGTGCTGCTCAGCTCGCTGTACGAGCAGGGCGTGCTCCGCTTCGACCGCAGCGCGGGCGGCTGGAGCTGGGACGACGCCGAGGTCGCGAGCGCGCGCATCAGCGACGACATCGTCGCGCTGATGAGCGCGCGCATCGGCGAGCTCGCGCCCGCGACCCGCAACGCGATCGAGCACGCCGCGTGCCTCGGCAACCGCTTCACGCTCGAGCTGCTCGCGATCATCACCGAGCAGGAGCCGCGGATCGTCGCGCGCGACCTGTGGGAGGCGCTCGAGCGCGGCCTCGTGCAGGCGCTCGGCGACTCGTACAAGTACGTCGGCGCGTCCTCCGAGGGCTCGTCGACCACGCTCACGCTCCCGCACGACATCGAGTACCGCTTCGTCCACGACAAGGTGCAGCACGCCGCCTACTCGCGGCTCGAGGTCCGGCGGCGCCAGGAGATCCACCTCCGCGTCGGCCGCCTGCTGCTCGCGCGCGCCGAGTCCGAGGGCGAGGAGCTGGGCGAGCGGCTGTTCACGGTCACCGCCCACCTCGCCGCCGCCGCGCCGCTGATCACCGCGCCGGCCGAGCGCCTCAACCTCGCGCGCCTCAACCTCGCCGCGGGCCGGCGCGCCAAGCTCGCGATCGCGTACCGCTCGGCGGTCAGCCACCTGCGCAGCGGGATCGACCTGCTGCCCGACGAGGCCTGGCGCGACCAGTACGACCTGACCTTCGCGCTGCACCGCGAGCTGATGGAGTCCGAGTACCTCGGCGGCAACGTCGAGGCCGCGCTCGTGCTGTTTCAGCCGCTCGTCGCGCGCGCGCGCACCGACCTCGAGCGCGCGCAGATCTACGAGCTGAAGGTCTCGCTCGAGACCTACCGCAAGCAGAACTCGCTCGCGCTCTCCACCGCGTTCGAGGGCCTCGCGCAGCTCGGCGTCCACCTGCCGCAGACCGCGACCGTGCCGATCGTGCTCGTCGAGTTCCTGCGCGTGCAGCTCGCCCGCCGCTGGCGCGCCGCCGACGACCTCACCGACCTCCCAGAGCTCCACGAGCCGCGCAAGACGCTGCTGCAGCGCCTGCTGACGACCGCGGTGCCCGCGGCCTACTTCGTCGACACCAAGCTCGCCGCGCTGATCCTGCTCAAGAGCGCCCGGATCTCGCTGCGAGATGGCTACACGGACATGTCGGCCTTCGGCGTCGCCGGCTACGGCTTCGTGCTCTCCGGCGTGTTCGGGCGGCACGACGAGGCCTACGAGTTCGGCAAGCTCGCGCTGCGCCTCAACGAGCGGTTCAAGAACTCCTGGCTCGACGTCAAGCTCGACTTCCTCGTCGGGCTGTTCATCGCCAACTGGGTCGAGCCGTTCGCCGCCGCGCGCCGCCGGCTGCACCGCAGCTACCAGCAGGGCATCCAGCAGGGCGACCTCGCGTTCGCGCTCTACAGCGGCGTCATGTACATCAACGTCGCGCTCGTCGAGGGCCAGACGGTCGACCGGATCTACGGGCTCGCCGAGAGCATGGAGCCGACGGCGCAGCGCGCCGGCGAGATCGACGGCATCGCGATGCTCAGCTCGATCAAGCGCATGTGCATGGCGCTGCGCGGGCAGACGCTGCAGCCGACGCGCTTCGACACCGTCGACTGGGCCGAGGCCGACTTCGCCGCGGGCCTCGACGACAAGACGACGCCGCAGGCGATGTTCTATTACAACCTGCACAAGCTGATCGCGCTGTACCTGTTCGGCGAGTTCGAGGCGGCGCGCGAGGTCAGCGGGCGGCTCGAGGCGCGGCTCGAGACGGTGCTCGCGCAGCCGGCCAGCGCGGACTTCGTGTTCTACGACGCGCTCACGGCCGCGGCGCGCTACGGCGCGGCGTCCCGCAGCGAGCGCCGGCGGATCCGCACCACGCTCGCGCGCGCGACCAAGAAGCTGCGCCGCTGGAGCGGCTTCTGCCCCAACAACTTCGCGGCGCGCCTGCTGATCGTCCGCGCCGAGCAGTCGCGCGTGCTCGGCCGCCGCGACGCGTTCATCCTCTATAACCAGGCGATCCAGACCGCGCGCACGCACGAGTCGATCATCTGCGAGGCGCTCGCGCTCGAGATGACCGCACGCTACGCGCTCACCGCGGGCTACGAGGTCGCGGTCGAGTCCTACGCGACCGCGGCCTGCGACGCCTACCGCCGCTGGGGCGCGCGCGCCAAGGTCGAGCAGCTCAGCCAGGAGTTCGGCGACCACTTCCCGATCTACGCGCTGCCGCCCGCGCCCGAGGAGCCCGAGGAGACGCAGTCGTCGTCCGCGACCATGACCTCGACGGCGCAGGACCTCGACCGTGTCAGCCGCACCTTCCAGTCGATCGTCGACGACCTCAACCTCGACGGCCTGCTCACCAACATGACGCAGACGCTCACCGAGTTCACCGGGGCGCGGCACTGCGTCGTGCTGCTCGAGCGCGACGGCGCGCTGACGGTGGAGGCCGAGGGCGGGCTCCCGCCGATGTCGGTGCAGCTCGGCCGCGGGCGCGCGCCGTCAGACTCCACGCTGCTGTGCGCGGCGATCGTCAAGTACGTCGCGCGCACCCACGAGCCGGTGCTGCTGACCAACGCCGCCGAGAGCGGCGACTTCACGAGCGACCCCTACATCAAGAGCGGCGCCGTGCGCTCGGTGCTGTGCGCGCCCATGCTCCTGCGGCGCGACGATCTCGTCGGCGTGATCTACCTGGAGAACGGGCTCGCGCCGGACGTGTTCCGCCACGAGCACGTCGCCGCGCTCGCGCAGCTGCTGCCCCCGGTCGCGGTCGCGATCCGCACGGCGATGCGCGCCAATTCGTACCGGCGCTTCGTGCCCCACGCCGCGCTCGACCGGCTCGCCGAGCGGGTCAAGCGCGAGCTGCGTCCCGGCGATCACGTCAACATCGAGGGCACCGTGCAGGCGCTTTCGCTGCGGGGCACCGCCGCGATCGTCGGCGACGGGCGCGGCATGCGGAGCGCGCTCGCGCTGCTCAACCGCTTCTTCGACGCGGCCGCGATGATCGTCGAGCGACACGGCGGCTTCGTCGCCGAGCGCTCCAGCGACTCGCTGACCGCCTGCTACCCCGGGGGCTCAGGCCCCGCGCTGACCGCCGCGACCGAGCTGCTCGAGATCGGCCACGAGCTGTTCATGCACCGCGAGCACGCGAGCCGCTACGCCGGCGTCGACATCGGCATCGCGCTGCACGCTGGCCCCGTGACCGTCGGCGCCGTCGGCAGCGACCGCGAGCTCTCGCTCGTGATGCTCTCGCGCACGGTGACGATCGCGCGCGCGATGGCGCGGCGCTGCGACAGCTACGGCGCCTCGCTGATCCTGAGCGAGGCCGTCAAGGCGCAGCTCCCCGAGACAGGGCACCTCGAGATCCGCGCGCTCAACCGCCTCGACCCCGACGACGGCGGCGGGTCGATCCAGGTCTACGAGGTGTTCTCGGCGGTCCCTGGCGAGGGCGAGCCGATGAAGAGCTTCGCGGAGCGCTTCGCCCAGGACCTCCACGAGTCGCTCGAGGAGCCGCGGGCGGAGCTCCCAGGCGAGCGCTGACGCGGACGTCCACGCGCCCGCGCGGGCGCTCGCCCCCAGCTGGGGAGCGACCGCCGCAGCCGCGAATTGATATGCGTTAAAAGACACATTACCGACACCGCGTCGGCGCCGGCGCGCGTGACGTCGGGTCCGCGCCCGGGGTATTCTGCCGCCCTGCTCTGGAGGGTCGAATGAGGCGTATCTCGAAGCGACGGCACGGCGGGCGCGCGACGCTCGCGGTGGGGGCCGCGGTCCTGCTCGCGGCCGCAGGCTGCAACAACGGCGACGATCAGGTCACGACCGACGGCGGCACGACGGGCGGCGAGGGCACGTCCGCCGGGCCCGAGTCCACGGGCGACGACGCGTCGACGGACGCCGACACCACGACCGACGCCGACCCGACTGGCACCACCGGCGAGCCGGTCGAGTGCACGCCCACGCGCGAGTTCTTCGTCGACGAGGTCTGGCCGATGATGGGCACGGTCTGCATCCAGTGCCACGACCCGACCGGCGTGGCCGCCGAGCAATTCGCGGACTTCCTGCTGCTGCCGCCGATCTACCCGGGCTTCATCGACGCGAACATCGAGAACATCCGCGCGATCAAGGGCTACCAGTACGAGGGCGTGCCGCTGCTGCTCGCCAAGCCCACCGGGCTCACGGATCACGGCGGCGGCGACATCCTGCCCGAGGGCAGCGCCGAGTACGAGGCGATCGTCGAGTTCCTCGAGCAGCTCGAGGCGCCGCTCGAGTGCCCGCCGCCCGACGCCAACGCGAGCTTCGCGGACGTCGAGCTGCTCGACGCCTGGGAGACGCTGCGCAAGGCCGCGCTGCACCTCCAGGGGCGCCTGCCGACGGAGCAGGAGTACGGGCTGCTCGAGTTCGGCGGCGGCGACGACGAGGACCTCGAGTACGTCGTCGGCACCCTGCTCGAGGGGCCAGCCTTCGAGGATCGCCTGCTCGAGCTGTTCAACGACGTGCTGCTCACCGATCAGTTCTTCGCGAACAACTCGACCAACCGCGCCGCCTCGGTGCTGAACAACAACCAGTGGCCGAACCGCACGCCGTTCACGCAGAACCTGCTGATGCAGTCGACCGAGGAGCGCCGGCGGATCAACAAGGCGATCGCCCGCGAGCCGCTCGACCTCATCCGCTACATCGTCCGCTACGACCGCCCGTTCACCGAGATCCTGACCGCCGAGTACATGGTGTTCAGGCCCGACACGGCGTGGTTCTACGACGTAGACATCGCGTTCGATAACCCGAATGACTACGACGAGCTGCAGCCCGGCCTGCTCTCGACGGCGGACATGCCCGACGTGCCCTGGCCGCACGCCGGCATCCTCAGCTCGCCGATGTGGCTCAACCGCTACCCGACGACGGTGACGAACCGCAACCGCCACCGCTCGCGGATGATCTACCAGCACTTCCTGGCGACCAACGTGCTCGAGCTGGCGAGCCAGGCGATCGACCCCGAGGCGGGCTCGGCGATCTTCAACCCGACGCGCAACAACCCGGTCTGCGCCAAGTGCCACCGCGGCATGGACCCGCTCGCGGGCGCGTTCCAGATGTTCAGCGAGTCCGACGACGAGCGCCTGCTGCCCGAGCCCGCGTGGCACGGGGAGATGTTCAGCCCCGGCTTCGGCACCGAGGAGATGCCGCCGACGGAGTTCGCCAACGGCATCCAGTGGCTCGCGCAGCGCGTCGTCGAGGACCCGCGCTTCTCGCTCTCGATCGTCTACCACGTCTACAAGGGCCTCACCGGCCACGACGCGCTCAAGTACCCCACGGACCCCGGCGCGCCCGGCTTCGACGGCCTCGTGATCGCCTGGGAGAACCAGGACGCGTTCTTCCGCAAGGTCGCCTCCGACTTCGAGCTCTCGAACTACAACCTCAAGACGATCCTCACCGCGATCGTCATGAGCCCCTACTTCCGCGCGCGCGACATGCCGAGCGCGCCCAGCGACGCGCGCGCCGCCGAGCTCACCGACGTCGGCACCGCGCGGCTCTCGACGCCGGAGCTGCTCGCGCGGAAGATCTACGCGACCGCCGGGGTCCGCTGGGACAAGTCGGTGGGCGGCGACGAGTACCTGCTGACCGACTACCTCGTGCTCTACGGCGGCATGGACTCGGACGAGATCACCGACCGCCTGCCCGACGTGAACCACATCATGACGCAGGTCGCCATGCGCATGGCGAACGAGGTCGCGTGCCGGGCGACGTCCTTCGACTTCAGCAAGCCGCAGTCGGACCGCCTGCTGTTCCCCTACGTCGAGATGTCCGACACGCCGCTGAACGCGCCCGGCGCGATCAAGGACAACATCCAGCACCTCTACGAGCACGTGCTCGGCGAGTCGCTCGAGCTCGACCACCCCGACATCGAGCTCGCCTACAACCTGTTCAAGGAGACACAATTCGAGGGGGCGATCAGCGCCGCGAACAACGACCCCGACAGCGAGACCATCGCCATCATCTCGACCTGCCGCGCGACCACGAACCCGAACACGGGCGCCGCGATCCCGGCGGAGCAGCAGGTCGTCGACGACCCCACCTACACGGTCCGCGCGTGGATGGCCGTGCTCACCTACATGCTCTCGGACTACCGGTTCCTGTACGAGTGAGCCGCCCTGGACTCGAAGGAGATTGACCCAATGGACCGCCGCAAGTTCCTCAAGATCGCCTCGATGACCGGGCTCTCGGTCGTCGCCCCGGTGTTCTCCCGCCCGGCGCGCGCCGCCGCGCCGTACGCGGGCCCGTTCTTCGTGATGATCAGCGCCCGCGGGGGCTGGGATCCGACGTACTACTGCGACCCGAAGCCGCCCGGCGCCTTCAACAACGGCATCTACATGGCGCCGAAGGCCGCCGGCAACCTGTCCTTCGCGCCCATCGCGATCACGCAGGCCGGCGTCGGGCTCAACGACCCGCTCTCGATGGGCTTCGTGATGTCCAACGACGCGTTCTTCAGCAAGCACTCGGACAAGCTGCTGGTCGTCAACGGCGTCAACATGGAGACCAACAACCACCTGCGCGGCGTCACGACGATCTGGAGCGGGCGCGGCTCCGAGGGCTACCCCTCGCTGGGCGCGCTGCTCGCGGCCGCCAAGGACCCGACGCTGCCGCTCGCGTTCATCAGCAGCGGCGGCTACGACGCGACCGAGAAGCTCGTGCCGGTCACGCGCCTCAGCAGCGTCACGCCGTTCCGCAAGATCGCCGAGCCCAACCGCATCGTCCCCACGGACCCCGACAACCTCGCGCGCTACCACATGAGCTCGACCTTCGACCGCATCCGCGCGGCCCAGGGCGAGCGCCTGCAGGCCCAGGTCAGCGACTTCAACCTGCCGACCATGAAGCGCTCCGGGAGCGCGCTGTTCCTCGCGCGCCAGGGCGACGACACGCTCGCGAGCGTGCCGCTGCCCGACACGCTCATCACGATGCCCACGGAGCTCTCCGACCTCCAGCGCATGTGTCAGCAGATCCAGTTCGCGCTCGCGGCCTTCGAGGCCGGGCTCGCGGTCGCGGTCAACCTCGAGCTCGGCGGCTTCGACACCCACGGCAACCACGACCGCGATCAGGTGCGTCAGCTCGCCAAGCTCAACTTCGGGATCGACTACCTGATCAGCGAGGCCCAGGCCAAGGGGCTCGACGGCAGCATGATCACCATGGTCGGCGCCGACTTCGGGCGCGGCAAGGGCTACAACGGGCCCAACCCGACCGACGGCAAGGATCACTGGCCGGTCGGCAGCGCGATGTTCTTCGGCGCCGGCATCGCCGGGAACCGCGTGGTCGGGGGCACCGACGACGCCGACCAGCTGCCGCTGCTCGTCGATCCCGAGACGCTCGAGCTCACCGACGACGAGGAGCTCGGCGTCGAGCTCAAGTGCGCCGACCTGCACGTCGCGATGCGGGAGTTCGCGGCCATCGACGGATCCGACGAGGCCGGGCGCTACCCGCTGCTCGCCAACGAGCTCAGCGGGCTGTTCACCGGCTAGCGACGCGGCGACAGGCGGCGCCCTTCGGCGACGCGCGTCACCGCGAGCGCGGCTCGTCGCGCGCGGCGAGCCACTCGTCGAGCGCGGCCAGCTCGCGCGCCCCGGGCGGGCCCTCGGCGACGAGGCCGACCCGCGCCTTCGCGGCCAGCTCGCGCGCCTCCTGCTCCTGTCCTGAGGACCACAGCGCGCGCGCGAGCGCGAAGGCGGCCGCGTCGGTGGGGCGCAGCGCGTAGCCGCGGCGAGCGCTGGCGAGCGCCTCGCCGATGTCGCCCTCGCGCTCGGCGACCCGCGCGAGCGCCACGAGCGGGCCGGCGAGGTACTCGTGGTCGGGCCCGAGCGCGAGCTCGTAGGTCATCAGCGCGCGCTCCAGCCAGCGCCGCGCCTCGGCGAGCGCGCCGAGCTCCAGGTGGCAGACGCCGATGTTGCGCTGGGTGACCGCGACCTCGATGTGCCCGGCGCCGTACAGCGTCTCACGCACCTCGAGCGCGCGCTCGTACAGCCGCAGCGCCTCGCCGTGCTCGCCCAGGCGCCCGCGCGCCGCAGCGAGGTTGTGCAGCGCGTTCGCGACGTCGCGGTCGGGACGCTTGTGCTGCGTGTCGATGATCGCCAGCGCGCGCTCGAACGCTTTGACGGCTCGCGCGAGCTCGCCGCCGCGCGTATAGACGACGCCCAGGTTCCCGTAGGTCGCCGCGACCGACGGGTCGTCGGGTCCCAGCGCGCGCTCCTTCAGCTCGAGCGAGCGCTCGTACAGCCGCAGCGCCTCGTCGCGCGCGCCCGCGTGCTCCTCGAAGTAGGCGCAGTTGTTGAGCGCCCCGGCGACCTGGACTGACTCCGGCCCGTACGCGCGCTCGGCGATCGCCAGCGCGCGCTGGTACAGCGACCGCGCCGCCGCGAGCTCCCCCCGCTCCTGCGCCAGGCTCGCGAGCTGATCGAGCACG
Source organism: Myxococcales bacterium (assembly GCA_020633295.1). Taxonomy (GTDB): domain Bacteria; phylum Myxococcota_A; class Polyangia; order Nannocystales; family Nannocystaceae; genus JACKDW01. The sequence goes on from JACKDW010000006.1 coordinate 425,870, forward strand.
GCCGCGGTGTCGGGGTGCTCCTCGCCGTAGGTGCGCCGCTGCAGCTCGAGCGCTCGCTCGGCGTAGTCGCGTCCGCGCTCGCGCGCCGCCGCGTCGGTCGTCTGCTGCCAGACGGCCTCCTCGACGCGCGCCAGCCCGAGCAGCATGGGGATCAGCCGCGGGTGCTCCGGGCCCAGCAGCGCCTGGTACTCGGTCAGCGCGCGCGCCTCGTAGCGCTTCGCCGCCACGGCGTCTCCTCGCGCGAGCTCGAGCGCCGCGTGGACGTGGTCCAGCTCCGCCCGCAGCTCCTCGTGACGGCTCGAGCTCGACGGCAGCTCGAGCGCGGCGAGCTGCGCCCAGCGCAGCCCGTCGTCGTCGCGCCGCAGGTCGACGCCGGTCAACACCGCGAGCTCGATCCCCGCGCGCGCGCGCAGCTCGGGCGCGCTCGCCCGCGCCGCTTCGAAGTACGCCTCCTCGAGCAGCGCCTCGGCCTCATCACGCCGCCGCGCGGACCGCAGCATGGCGCCGGTGGTGAGCAGCGTCGCCGCGAGCGACGGCGCCCAGTCGAGCGCGCGCGCGCGCCCGAGCACCCCCTGCGCCAGCTCGATCCCCTCCTCGACGCGACCGAAGCGCGCCAGCGCCTCGGCGCGCGCCAGCTCGGCGCGCAGGGACCGGAGCGCCTCGAGCTTCGACTCGGGGACGTCGGGCGCGCTCGCGAGCCACGCAGGATCGCCGCACGGCTCGACCCGCGTCAGCGCCCACGACGCCGCGAGGCTGCTCGTCACCATGTCCGGATCGCCCTCACCAAGCGTGTCTGTGAGCGCCTCGAGCTGCGCCCGGCGGGCGTCGAGACACCACGCGCCGCGCCGCGCGAGCGCCGGGTCGACCGCGCGCCGCACTCGCGACGCGAGGCAGAGCTCGACGCGAGTCGTCCGCCAGCGCGCCGCGTACTCGTCGAGCGACGCGCGGATCCTGTCCGCGCTGATCGGCGCGTGGGGGAGCCCGGTGGCGATCATCGCGGCCGCGATCGCGTCGCCGCGCGTCGAGCTCCAGACCGACTCGAGCTCGGCGCCAGCCTCCTCGCACGCGGCCACGCGCGCGGCGTGCTGGTAGCGGCCGTAGGTCCACAGCGAGCCGGCGACGAGCAGCGCGCAGCCAAGCGCGACGCTCGCCCGTCGTCGACGACGACGCGCGCTCGGGTCATCGCGCAGCGCGAGCAGCAGCGCGTCCATGGACGGCCAGCGCCGCTCGGGCGCGCGCGCGAGCCCGCGCTCCACCACGTCGACGATCCAGCTCGGGACGTCGCCGCCGCGCGGCCGCGCCCGCAGCCGCCCGGCGAGCACCGCGTCCGCGAGCGCGCTGAGCCCCTCGCCCGCGAACGGGCGCACGCCGTACAGCGCCTCGTAGAGCGCGACGCAGAACGAGAATTGATCGCTGCGCGCGTCGGCGGGTCGCCCGAGGAACTGCTCCGGGGACATGTAGCGCGGCGTGCCGAGCAGCGCGCCCGTCCGCGTCAGCGTCGTCGAGGCGCCCGTCGACCGGCCCGCGCGCGCGTCGTCGAGGGTCGTGAGCCCGAACTCGCTCGAGCGCCCCAGCTCGGCCGCGCCCCAGCCGGCCTCGCTCGCCAGGCCGAAGTCGGTGACCTTGACCTGCCCAGCGCCGCTGACGAGCACGTTGTCGGGCTTGAAGTCGCGGTGGACGACGTCAGCCGCGTGGGCCGCGGCGAGCCCGTCACCTGCCTGAAGAAACATAGAGAGGATCGCGCGCCAGCCTCGCTCGTCGGCCGCGAGCCAGTCGGACAGCGTCACGCCGTCGACGTACTCCATCGCCAGGAACACGCGCCCGTCGTCGACGCCGACCTCGTGGATGTTCACGACGTTCGCGTGGTTGAGCCGCGCCATCACCCGCGCCTCGCGACGCATGCGACGCTGGCCCTGCCCCGCCGCGTCGGCCTCGTCGACGCGCGGGTGGAGGTGCTTGATGGCGACCGCGCGGTCGAGCTCGGGATCTCGCGCGAGGTAGACCACGCCCATCGCGCCGGCGCCGAGCCGCCGCTCGACGACGAACCGGCCGACGCGCACCTCCTCCTGCGCGCCGCCGAACAGCCGGCTGGCCGCGCGCTGGAACAGCAGCGCCTGCTCGACCGCGTCGACGCCCAGGCGCGCGTCCGCGTCGACCGACGCGGCGCGCTGCGCGATCGTGTCCCCGATCACGAGCGCGTCGCGGCTCGTCGCGCGCGACGGGCTACCTGGTCTCGAGGTCATCATCGTCCTCCTCCGCCAACTGTACCGTTACCCAGGTCGCTAATTTCTATTCAGGCGCGCGGCGGATCGGCGACGCGCGGCCGTCGCGTTCGTCGCCGCGCGCCGTGATAACCTGCCCGATGATGCTCGAGGACTGGGAGCTGCTCGACCGCTGGCGGGGCGGTGAGAAGCGCGCCGGCGCCGAGCTGCTGCGGCGCTACTTCGGCCTGCTCTCGCGCATCTTCTACAACAAGGTCGCGACGCGCGAGGACGCCGCCGACCTCGTCTCCGACACGCTGCTCGCGTGCACGGCGAGCAAGGACCGCGTGAAGGACGGCGCGAGCTTTCGCGCGTACGTGACCGCGATCGCGCTCAACCAGCTCCGCCTGTACTACCGCAAGCGACACAAGCGGCAGCGCGAGCGCGAGGACTTCCTCGCGTGCTGCGTCGCCGAGCTCGACGCGCCCGCCTCACCCTACGCCCGGCTCGCGCGCCGGCGCGAGGAGCTCCTGCTGGTGCAGGCGCTGCGGAGCATCCCGCTCGAGTACCAGCTCGCGCTCGAGCTCCACCTGTTCGAGGGGCTCAACGGGCGCGAGATCGCCGAGCTGCTCGGGCTCCCGAACGCGACGGTGTACACCCGGATCCGGCGCGCGCGCGAGCAGCTGACGCGCGCGGTCGAGCGGCTCTCGCGGGACCAGGCCGAGTGCGCGTCGACGCTGACGAGCCTCGCCGGCTGGGCCCAGCAGATCCGCCTGCGGATCCCGACGGGGCCTTAACAGGCGAGGCCCGCCGGGCGCGCCCGGCGGGTCTCGCTAGCTGGCATTTAAGCCAGGATGGCGGTGCTCGCTACTCGCCGTCCGACGCGGCCTTGAGCAGGCGCGCGAGCGGGGTGCCCTGCAGCAGGCGCGCGAGCACGTCCGCGACGCTCTCGCCGCCGAGGATCGCCAGCGGCGCCATGCTCTCCGCCATCTTCTCGGCGAGCGCGCGGTCGCCGAAGGCCTGCAGCGCGGCGATCAGCTCGGGCGAGACGGCGCCGGCCTTGTCGACCACCGCCTGGACCTCGGCCCGGATGCTCTGGAGCTGCAGCTCGAGCTGGCGCTGGTGCTGCTCGAGCTCGAACTCCTGCGTCGCGCGCTTGCGCGCGAGGTCGGCCCTGTGGATCGTGTCGATCGCCTCCTGCTGCGACAGCTCCGCGGCCTGGCTGCGCTGGCGAGCCTCGGCGCGCGCGTCGATCTGCGCCATGTCGAGCGACTTCTGCTGCTCGACCTCCTTCTGCTTCTCGACCATCGACGCGCGCCGCGTCGTCGACTGCACGGCCGCGATCTGCTGCGAGATGGCCTCGCTGCGCTCGGTGAACTCGAGCTTGCGCTGCTCGCTCGCGAGCGCGAGCGTCTGCTGGACCGCGGCGTGCTGGGCCTCGACGAGCAGCTCGGCGATCGACTCGTCGCCGATGTTCACGTCGAGCACCTCGACGTCGTACACGCGCATGCCGTTCTCGCTGAACACGCGCCCCGGGCGGCGCCCGTCCTCGCCCTGCTTGCCGAGGATCACCTCGCGCAGGATCGACGTCGCGTCCGAGTAGAACGTCTGGATGCCGAGCTTCTTGACCGCGTTGCGCACGAGCGAGCGGATGTGGTCGCAGAGGAACTTGACGTAGTTCTCGACCTCGAACCACTTGTGCGGGTCCTCGCCTTCGAAGTTCACGCGGTACTTCAGGCGCACGCTGATCTGCACGAGGTCTCGCGTCTCGGCGTCGATGCGGTCCGAGATCTTGTTGTTGAGCACGCGCAGGTAGACCGTGCGCAGCAGGTTCTCGTCGGTCTTCGGGCAGCCCGTGGACATCTCGAGCAGCTGCAGCGTCTCGTCGTACTCGAGCAGGTGCGTGTGCGGCCCCTGCACGACCTTGCGCCCGCCGGACTTGTCGACCACGAGCACCGCGTAGCCGGTCCACACGTCGATCGCGACGGCGCCCTCGTAGCGCGTGTCGAGCACGATCGTGCGCGGGCCCGAGAAGCCCTGGTTGCGCGAGAAGCCGTCGCCGGCGAAGCCCTGGGGCGGCGGCGGCGGGGCCGGCGGCGCGCCCGCGGAGCGCTTGGACTTGCGCCGGCTCTGCTCCTCGGCCTGCAGCTCGCGATCGGCGACGAAGTCGGCGCCGCGCTTGGCCCCGGCGGCCTGCGCCAGGCTCAGGTTGTACTCGAGCGCCTCGCGGTTGCCCGGGAACAGCAGCCTGCACAGCTTCGGGTCGAGCACGCGGCGGACGATCACCTGGGTGCGCGGATCCGGCAGGAAGATGCTCGGGCCGCGCTGCAGCGCGATCTGCCCGGTCAGGCGGTTGAGCACGTAGCGGGCCTCGCCCGCCGGGATCGCGACCGCGTTCTGCTTCTCCTCATCCCCGTACTTGATGATCGCGTGCTCGGGGCGCGGGAAGTAGATCTTGTGCGTCTTGCCGGTGATGAAGAGCTCGTCGCCGACCTTGTAGTCGACGCCCTCCTCGGAGTACGGCGCGATGACCTTGAGGTACAGGCCGTTGATCTCGTTGAGCTCGATCGCCCGGAACTTGCGCGAGCCGTTGTGGGTGATGAACGCCTCGGTCGGGCGCGGGAACACGACCGCGGGCCCGCGGATGTAGCGCTTGTTGCCGTCCTCATCGAGCAGGATGCAGTACTCGAGGCGCTCGAGCGTGACCGCCTCGCGCACGTAGCGGCCGGCGCTGTCGCGCACGATCTCGAGGCCGGTCGGCGGGATGTAGAACGCGACGTCGGTGCCGCGGATGACGAACAGCTTGCCCATCGTCAGATCGGGCATGCCCCCGTCGTGGATCGCGTCGCCGCCGTCCTCCCCGTCCTTGGCGTCGTCGCCCTCCTTCTTCTTGATGACCGCCTTCGACCAGTTCTCCTTGGCGCCCTCCTCGTCGTAGACGCGCACGAGCAGGTAGTGGTTGGAGCGCAGGCGGTGGCCCTGCACGACCTTGACCATCTGCCCGGGCCACAGCGCGAAGGAGATCGGGCCGGGGATGTTGACCTTGCGCCCGATGTCGAGGACCGGGAGGTTGTTGAGCGCCCCCGTGCGCGGGTGCGACTGGTCCTTCGCCGGGTTCTTCAGCACGAGGTACCAGCCCTCGGGGGCGATCGAGATGGTGTGCGTCGCCTCCTGCAGCGTCTTGTGGGAGAAGCGCTTGCTCTCCGGGTCAAAGACGACAGGCTGGTCGGTGTTGGCCAGGCTCGTCTTGTGGGGCCCGACGTAGACGTTGATGTTGCCCTTCGTCTCGTCGGAGATGAACGCGAATTCATTCGGCGCGAGGACCAGGTCCCGCTCGCGACCACGATCTGGCATCATAGACTCCTCTTCTCAGCTCGCGCGACGCGGCGGCGATTCGCCGCGTGCGGACCCGAAGGATACGGGCTCGCGTCGCGCGGGACCACGGCCGCGCGCGCGCACGATGTTCGGCTCGCGCGGCCGCGCGCCGTCACGGGCGGAGCCACGCACGACATGCCCAACCGGGCAGGTTGCGAAGTCGAGCCGCGCTCACTCGCCGCGCGCGAGGCGTTCGCGAATCCGCGCGAGCGCGAGCGCCAGCCGCTTGCGCGGGACGCTGACGCGCGTCGGCATGCCGCCGCCGAGCTCGAGCAGCTGGACGAAGTTGAGCCCGCTGTCGAAGCTCGCCGCGATCGAGACGTTGACGCCGTCGGCGACCACCGCGACGGTCGCCCGCCGCTGCCCGAGCAGCAGCAGCTCCGTCTTGTCGAAGGGGGGCGCGCCGGGCGGGATGTCGACGAACGCGATCCCGCCCGCGACCTCGAAGCGCTCCGCCAGCGCGCGCGCGCCCTCGGCCTGACGGTCGAAGTCGGCCGCCGCCTCCTTGATCGAGTCGAGCTCGAGCCCCGGCTTCAAGCCGCGGGTGAGCCAGCGGACGATCCGGACCTTGAGCACCGGGTCGGCGTAGTGCACGCGCAGCGCCTTGTCGATCAGCAGCGCGCGCGCGCTCGGCTCGCCGATCCGCGTGTCGACGGCGCGCGCGTCGTCGTCGGCGCCCGGGTACGGCTCGACGCCGCCGAGCGCCCACTTCGCGGCCGCGTAGAGCCCGTCGAGATCGAAGTGCGCGAGGATGGTGTCGACCGGACCTGACTCGCGGACCATCTCGGGCGTGATGATCTCCGGGCACGCGCCGTGCTCGGCCTTGGTGTGCAGCACGAAGCGCGGGTCGCTCGCGAACTCGGCGTGGCGCTCGTGGTCGTGGTGATCGACCCAGCGCACGAGCCGATCGCCGAGCTGCTCGATGAACTTGCCGGTGACCTTGCGAAAGCCCTTGCCGAGGCCGTCGGCGGCGAAGGCGATGTCGAGCACCACCACGCGGCCGCGCAGGCTCGAGGCCCGGGGGAGCTTGCGCGGGCTCGCGAACGCCAGCTCGGGCTCGATCGCCGCCACGGGCTACGACAGCTCCCCGCGCGCCGCCTCGAGCTCGCCGCGCGCGTGGGCGTCGTCGGCGCGCGTCGCCGCCGCGATCCCGCGGTCGAAGACGGCCGCGGCGGCCTGCGGATCGCCGGACTCCACGAGGCAGTTGCCCGCCATGAGGTAGGCCGCGACGTACTCGGGATGGCGCGTCATCAGCTCGGCGAACGCGGCGTTGGCCGCCGCCAGCTCGCCGCGCTTGCGCAGCTCCATCGCCACGCCGTACTTCGGGAACGGATCGTCAGGGCGCTGGCTCGCGAACTGACGCAGCATCTCGAGTCGATCCATAAGGCACCTCTCCTGCGCTGTCGCGTCACCGGGGGTCGGCGCGCCGCCGGGCGGCCGCGCGCCGGGGGATCAGGAGGCGCTCGCGACGTCTTCCGCGTCCTTCTTGCGCGCGACGCCGTGCTCCTCGATGTGCGCCGCGACGTAGGCCGCCGCCTTGCCGGCGTCGAAGCCGAGCGCGGTCAGGACCTCGGGGGTCTGGTCGTAGACGTGCGTCTCCTGCAGGTGGCCGACGAGCAGCAGGTACGTGGCGACGTGGTGCGCGGGGTACTGCTCGAGCAGCACCGGGACGCCCTCGCGCAGCTTCTCGGGCTCGCGCGACTCGCAGAAGTCCTCGTCGGTCTCGCCCTGGGTGTGCTTGACGCCGAGGAAGTCGAGGTAGGTGATGAGCATCTCGCGGTGGTGGCGGAGCAGCCACTCGATGAGGAACGCGAGCGCGAGCTTGTCGTTGTCCCTGGTCGAGACCTCGGCGTCGATCCGCTTACGCCAGACCTTGCGGCGGGCCGCCTGCGTGAAGGCGGTCGAGGGCACGCTCGAGTGGGAGTCGCCGGCCTTGAGGACCGCGCGGATCTCCTTACCGGACAGCTCCTTATAGTAGGCGTCAACGTGCTCTTGACCAAGGTTCGCGTAGATCTCGGCGGGTTTCACGGTGCGAGACCCTAGCGGCGCGCGGCGGAGTTCGCAAGCGTCGCGGGCCCGTGTCCGAACGCACGGGGCCGCGCGACTGGCGGGAGAGCCATCCCGCGGGACCGCTCGAGACCCGCGTTTGCGGCTACCCTCACCGCGATGGCGCCCTCCCCCATCCACGACGAGACCGGCAACAACGACGCGACCGACGGTGACGCGCAGACCGGCGACGCGTCCCCCGGCGCGCGCGCGCTGAGCCGTCTGCGCGCCGATCCGGCGCTCGCGCGGGGCCTCGCGCGCGTGCTCGCCGAGGACCTCATGACGCGGCCAGCCGCCGCGTACATCGAGCCCGAGCAGCTCACGCGGGACGTCCTCGGCGGGCTGCGCGAGCTCGCCGAGCCGGCCCGCGCCGAGGCGCTCGAGCGCTGGATCGCCGAGCAGCTCACGCGCCTGCGAGAACATGCCCAAACAATCAGATCGCGCCCGCTCGCGGAGCACCTGCCGCCCGCGCTGCCCGCGGTGCTCGAGCGCGCGGCCCGGCGCCCGTTCACGCCGAGCGCCGAGCTCGTGCGCGCGCTCGTCGACCACGGCGCGACGCGCGAGCTGATGCGCTCGATCCTCCACAAGTCGCTGCTCGACTTCGGCCGCAAGCTCTGGTCGGCGGTCCCCGACACCAGCCGGATCCCGGGCGCGCGCCTGCGCTCGCGACTCTTCAACGTCGCCAAGGGCGTGGCCTCCACCGTCGGCGGCGAGCTCGAGCACCAGCTCGAGGATCGCGTGCGCCGCTTCGTCGACGGCACGCTCGACCGCGCCATCACGATGATCGTCGAGCGCGCCTCGGACCCGCGCTACGCGACCGCGATGGCGGCCCAGCGCGCCGACATGGTCGCGGCGGTGCTGCCCCTCGAGACCGCGCTGCTGCGCGGCGAGCTCGAGCAGGTTAGCCCCGCCGACGTCGCCGCCGACGTGCGCGCCGGGATCGCCAGCTTCGCGGCCTGGGGCGAGCTCGAGCCGACGCTGCGCGACGCGCTCCATGACGAGCGCGAGCGCCTCGGCCAGACCACGCTGCGCGAGCTGCTCGCCGGCTCGTCGCTCGAGGAGACCTGGAGCGCGCCGATCGAGGGCGCGCTCGCGCGTCACCTGCAGCGCGTGTTCGCGGGCGAGGGCTTCGCCCGCTGGCTCGCGTCGGTCACCGACGAGGGCTGAGCGCCCGCGTCGCGCAGGCTCAGGGCGCGTACTTGGTCAGCCAGAGGTTCGCGAAGTCGCCGGCCGAGTACTCGCTGCCCGCCGCGTAGATGTTCCCGTACGCGTCGACCGCGACCGCGAGCGCGCGATCGTTGCCCGCCGGGCCCATGTGGATCTGCTGCCACAGCGGCTCGACGCCGGCGCTGTACTTGAGCACGATCGCGTCGGCGAGCGTGTCGATCGCGTACGTGCTGCCCGCGACGACGACGTTGCCGTCGCCGTCGACCGCGACGCCGTAGCCGATGTCGTTGTCGGCGCCGTCGCTGTCGAACCACTCGACCCACAGCTGCTCGCCGTCGACCGCCGAGTAGCCGCCGATCCAGATGTTCGTGAGGTCATCCGGGGTGTAGGTCTCGCCGACCATCACGAGGTTGCCCTCGCCGTCGACCGCGGCCGCGCGTCCGCGATCGACGCCGCCCCAGTTGTCGATGGTCTGCGTCCACTCGATCACGCCGACCGGGCTGTAGCTGCGGAGGAAGAAGTCGTCGAGGCCGATGAACGCGTAGGCGCCCCCGACCACGAAGATCTGGCCGTCCTGGCCGACGGAGACGCCGTAGCCGCCGTCGTTGCCGCCCTCGTGGTCGTACTCGTTGATCCACCACTCATCGCCCTCGGGGCCGAACTTCGCGGTCCACACGTCGGTGAGGCCGATCAGGTGATAGGACTCGCCGGTGACGATGATGTTGTCGTCGGCGTCGACCGCGACGCCGCGCGCCGCGTCGCCGAGGCCGTCGTCGCCGTTGATCTGCAGGGTCCACAGCTCGTTGCCGTCGTTGTCGGCCTTGCGGATCCAGATGTCCGCGTTGTTGCCGGCCTCGAACACCTCGCCGACGACGACGATGTTGTCCTCGCGATCGATCGCCACGCCGCGCGCCGCGTCGACGCCCCCGCCCGGGCCGTCGATGCTCTGGGACCACAGCAGCTCGCCCTCCGACGAGTACTTGCGGATCATGATGTTCGCGTTCTCGCCGACCACGAAGGTCTCGCCGACCACGAACACGTCGCCGCTCGAGTCGACGGCGACGCCGTGCGCGATCGAGTTGCCCGCGTCCTCGCCGGGGTAGACGTCGGTCCACAGCGGCGTGCCCGAGACCACGCAGTCGACGTTGCAGCCGTCGCCGTTCACGTCATCGCCGTCGTCGCACGCCTCGGCGTCGGGCGGCCCGTTCTGCGCCCCGTCGCCGCAGTAGTCCGCGAGGCTGCAGTCGGGGGCGCAGCCGCCGTAGCTGTCGTCGTTGACGCCGTCGTCGCAGGCCTCGACGCCCGCGTGCACGAGCCCGTCCCCGCACGACGCCGGCTGGCACGCGCTGGTGCAGGCCGCGTCGTCGGCGTTCGCCGGCCCGTCGTCGCAGCCCTCGCCCTCCTCGACCTGTCCGTTGCCGCAGGCGGGCTCGGGGCACTGGCACTCGCCGAAGCCGCTGCCGTCGTCGAGGCAGTCCGCGAGGCCCGCGGCGCCGCCGTCGCAGGCGCACGCCTGCTGCTCCCCCGGCGCGCACGCGGGCTCGCCCTCGCTCTCCGAGCCGGTCGGCCCCGCGGTCGTCGCGGCCGCGTCGCTGTCGCTCGCGCCGTCGCTGTCGCTCGTCGAGCCGACGACGTCATCGCCGCAGCTCACGCTCGCCGCCATTAAGAACAAAAGGACAGGTTGAACCGCGCCGCGGGTCGACTGAATCATCGCGAGACCGTAGCACGAGCGCGCGGTTTCGCGCGCGCCCGTCGACCTCCCTAGGTCGCCGCCGATGGATCTCCCGCGTCGTCGTCGGCGGACGCGTCGCCGCCGGCCGTCTCCGCCGCCTGGTTGACGTCCTCTGCAGACGGGTCACCCTCCGCCGCTTCCTCCGCGTCACCGGGGCCTGCGGCGGGCTCGTCACCGTGCTCCGTCGCCGCGTCGGCTGGGTCGCTCCCGGACGCGGGCGAGGTCCCGCCGCCGGCCTCGTCACCGTCGTGCTCGTCGTCCCCGCCGGCGCTCGTCTCGTCGCCCGCGGCGTCGTCGCCAGTCTCCGAGTCGGCCGCGTCCTCCGCAGGCGTCTCGGCCTCTGCGGCGCCGTCGTCCGCGGAATCGCCGGCCTCCGACTGGGCCTCCGCGTCGTCCTGCGCGGTCTCTTCTGTATTGCTGACGTCGTCACCGTCGTCGGTCGCCGAGGTCGCCGAGGTCGCCGAGGTCGCCGAGGTCGCCTGGATGTCTTCCGAAGCCGCCTCGGTCGCCTCCGAAGCGCCGTCCTCCGAGGTCACCGCGGTATCCGCCCCGGCGCCGTCGTCCCCGGAATCCGTGCCGGTCTCCTGGACTTCCTCCGCGACGTCGTCGGCGCTCGTGTTGGTCCCCTCCGCGACGGGATCGGAGCTCGCGTCCGCCTCGACGTCCTCCGCGACGAGCTCGGAGCTCGCGTCCGGGTTCGACACGTGCGCCGCCCCGGTGTCCTCGGTCCCCTCCGCCTCGACCGACTCCGCGCCGTCCTCGGTCCCCTCCGCCTCCGACGCGGGCGCCGCGACCTGCTCCGAGACGTCATCAGCGCTCGTGTCCACGGGCGCGTCGTTCTGCGCCGGACCCTCAAGCTCGACACCATCCGCGTCTTGGGCCTCGCGCTCGTCCTCAACCGCCGGGTCCGCGGGAGCCCCGTCGTCGGTCGGCGCCTCGCCCCCGCGATCGGCGTCGTCCCCGGGCGCTGTCACGACCCCTTGCACGCTCCCGGGCGCGGCCTCGGCCTCCGTCGCGTCCGCGAAGCTCGCCGGCGCGTCCGTCGCGAGCGCCTCGGCCTCGACGTCCCCTACGCCGTCCTCGGCGGCATCATCCGCGGCGTCCTCCTTCTGCGCCGCGGGTGCGCTGGCTGGCTCGAGCGACAGCAGGCGCGCGCGCCCGATGCTCAGGTCGTCGCTCAGCATGCGCTCGTGGGCCAGCGGATCGCCGCGCTCGAGCGCCCCGGGCTCGCCGTCGCCGAGCAGCTGCCGGACCCCGCGCCGCGAGCCGTAGTAGCTGCCGCGCTTGTGGTCCTCGTCCGTGTTGCAGCGCCGCACCAGCGAGCGCGAGATCGGCGGGAAGTTCAGCATCTCGAGGGCGCGGTCCCACAGCTGCCCCAGCCGGTTCTGGTCGGCGGGGTACTCGAGCAGGCTGGCGAGCAGCAGCAGCAGCCCCGCGCGCCGCCCCGCGATCGTGTCGATCGGCGCGCGCCCGCCGAGGTGCCCGAGGTCGACCGCGCGCCACCACGCCTCGGCCGCGATCAGCATGCGCTTGAGCTCCTGCGGCGTGTGGCTGAGCCACGAGTTGAACATGACCTCCGCGATGAGCCCGCCGGGCGCGTCGGGATCCTTGAGGTAGCGGACGACCGCAGGCAGGCGGCCCAGGTCCTGCGCCGGCCCGTCGCCCGTGGGCACGTCGGCGGGCGCGTGCGCCGGGCTATAAAAGCCCGCGCCGCGGAACGCGTAGAAGCGCTCGGCCTCCCCCGGCAGCTCGTCCCACAGCTCGCTGTACTGCGTGACGCGGTTCATGCTGCCGGCCGACCAGCCGAGCCCGCGCGCCGCCTCGCCGCTGACCTGCGAGGCCGCGACGCCCGGGTCCCGCGGGATCGCGCCGTCGCGCGTGTCCTCGGCGATCTCGATCAGCGTGAAGTCGAGGAAGCCGTCGTAGTAGTCGGCCTTGCCGTCGTGGTTGATGTCCTCGTAGCGCGCGGCGACGCTGCGGTGCGCGGGGCCGACGAACTGCACGAAGCCCTCGACGCGCTGCTGCTTGTGATACCACTGCGCGTCGCGGATCCGCGCGTCGATCTGGACGAAGGACTCGCCGGCCGCGAAGCCCTGCAAGATCGCGTGAAAGCAGTCACAGGCCTCGGAGTCGACGATCTTGTGGCTGCTGTCGGTGCGGAAGAAGGTCGAGTCCCACGACGAGTAGATATCGGCCTCGGGGAACATGCGCGAGATCGCGAAGCGCGTCGTCAGGCCGGCGCACTGGCAGTTGATCATGAGCTTGTAGCCGCGCTGCGCGATCGCGACGGTCGCCGCGGCCATGTCGTTCGCGCCGAGGTTGGCGTGGCGGCTGATGCAGCTGCCGGCGAAGTACGCCTCGCCCATCTCGAAGTTCTCCTCGCGCGGGCTCGACGCGCGCGCGAACAGCTGAATGACCTGTCCCTTCGGTCCTTTAAAAGGAGCCTCGAGCACGCGGTAGCCCCGCCAGCCGGGCGGACTGGGCGCGTCCGCCGGGAGCTCGACCTCGGCGAACTTGTACTTGTCCCGCATGATCTCGTACTCGCCCTCGTGGAAGTCGTGGGCCGAGACGAACGCGAACCGCCAGACCTCCCCCAGCTGCTCGTACGGGGGCGCCTCGCGCAGGAGCCCGCGCCGGAGCGCGACCGCGCGGGCCTTGTGCGCCTCGGACAGCGCGGGCCCGCGCTGCGCCAGCAGCTGGATCGCGTGGGCCCGCAGCTCGGCGCGCGCGCCCTCGCCGACCTCGTCGTCGATGAGCCCGAAGATCGCCTCGGCGGCCGCGTCCGCGAGCGCGCGGAACTCCGGATCCTTGAGCACGGTCGCCAGCAGGTGCGAGAGCACGGTCAGCGCGGCCGAGCGCAGCTGCACCGCGTCGATCCCGGCCGCGCGCGCCTCCTCGCGCGAGGGCGACGCGGCCGCGAGGATCGCCCGCAGCTGCGCGAGCAGGCCCGCCCCCTGGGCCGTCGTGAGCCGCTCGTCGCGGGGCGCCTGCTCCGGGTGGAACGCGCTGGTGGGGAACAGCTGTTCGAAGGTCGTGGTCCGCCGCGACGAGACCCAGCGCGCCGCGTTGACCATGACGTCGAGCGCGTCGAGGCCCCGCGGCGCGGGCTGCCCGCCCTCGCCGGCGAGCGTGCCGTCCTCGCGCAGCAGCAGCGGCGCCGCCCCGAACATTCCTTCGGTCAGGTTGATCGCCGGGCGCTCGTCCCCCGCCAGCCCCTGCCCGTCCGCCTCGCGCAGGCGACACCGCAGGCCCGCGCCGTCGCCGAACTCGAGCAGCAGCCGGCGACCGACCGCCGACCGCAGGCGCGCGCGTCCGTCCGCGCCGAGCGCCTCGTCCACGCGCAGATGAAAGGCCCGCGCGCCGCCGCAGAGCAGCTGCGCGCCCGCGTCGCCGCGCGCCTGTTCGAAGCTCGTGGCCGCCGACGTACCCGCCGCGACCACGACGCCCGTGAGCGCGACATCCTCGGTCTGGGCGACCGCGTCGGCCCCGGACGAAGGCAACCATATCTTTACTTCGCTCGGCATCCTGATCCTTCTCTCCCGCGGCGCCGCGGTCCGCGAGTTCGCGGCGCGGCGACGCCTGCGGCCGGACGCGAAGCTAGCACAACCGCCTCGAGGATTCGGTCCGCAACAGCCCGTAGCGCCTCGCGTATCCCGATCCTCGTGCGCGGTGTTGACGGGACAGGATCTTCGGCGCGATACAGCCGCGGATCGAGGACTCGCCCGACGAGCCAGCCGACGCGATCCGAGGAGGTCGCGCGCCCGCGGCGAACGGCTGACGCGCCGCTACTCGCTCGAGGCGCCGCGGGCGATCGCGTCGATGTAGCCGCGGTACGCCGCGATCATGCGCCGAGTGACAGGTCCGACCTGCCCGCCGTGGACCGCGACGCCGTCGAGCCGCGTGACCGGCATGACGCCGCGCACCGACGACGTCAGGAACACCTCGTCGGCCGCGCGCAGCTCGGCGGGCATGATCGTCACCTCCTCGACCTGCAGCCCCTGCGCGGCGGCCAGCTCGACGACGACGGTCCGCGTGATGCCCTTGAGCAGCCCGGTCTCGAACGACGGCGTCAGCACGCGGCCGCCCGCGACCATGAACACGTTGCTGGTCGCGCCCTCGGCGACCGCGCCGGCCGCGTTACAGAGGATCGCGTCCTCGGCGTCGCCGTCGATCGCCTGGCGCAGCGCGAGGATGCTGTTGAGGTAGTTGCCGGTCTTGAGCGACGGGTCGAGCTGCAGCCGCCCCGGCTTGAGCACGTCGACGATCGCCGCCGAGATGCCGCGCTCGTAGAGTTCGGGCGGCAGGGGCTGGAGCGCCTTGACGATCACGACGAGCAGCGGCGCGCCCGAGACCCGCGGATCGAGCATCAGCGGCCCCGTTCCGCGGGTGAGGATGATGCGAATGTAGGAGTCGGGGTTGCCGGCCGCGTCGCACGTCTCGCGCACGACCCGACGGATCGCCTCGTCGCTGTGCGGCACGTCGAGCCCGATGCCCGCCGCGCTCGCGCGCAGGCGAACGAGGTGCCGGCGCATGTCGACGAACCGCCCGCCGGCGGTGCGCAGCGTCTCGTAGACGCTGTCGCCATACAGGAAGCCGCGGTCGAACACGCTGATGCTCGCCTCGGCCGGATCGAGCGGCCGACCCGCAGTGGAGAGATAGACTTTGATCGGCATAACCTCGGGGCGCCCGAGTATTCCCCACGACGCCGCGCGTCGCCAGGAGCGAGCCCTCTCGCGCGCCCCACGAGGGCTCTCTGAGTCTCACGGAGTCACGCGCGCCGCCGTGCGGTCCACGCGGTCCACTCCCGGACGACGCGACAGCGCGGACACGCCGATGCAGGTGTCCTCAAGATCTACTGATTCGCTTGCAGCGCGACGACGCGGCGCGGCTGCGCGGACCGCCAGGTTGAGCGGGTGAACGGCTCCTGTTAGCATGCCCAGCGAAAACCGGGTAACGCTCCTGCCAAGCCGATCCGAACACGGGTACCACGTTGCGAAAAATCCGCTGCCATTATCCTTCGGGTCAGGCGTTCCTCGACGCCCTTGAGACGCCCAAGGAGCCCAACTCGCTGCAGGTCTACACGACGGAGCGCTTTGACCCGGGTGAAGAGATCCTCGTCGAGGTGTACTACTCGGGGCTGGCGTCCAAGGTGATGATCCGCGCGATCGGCATGCGCTGGCACACCGCGCGCCCGCGCCTGCGCGTTCGCGCGGGCGGCGTGCTGCGCTGCACCGGGAGCGAGTGGCGCAAGCTCCAGTTCATCCGCGACGTCGTGATCGGCAGCGCCGAGCTCACCCAGCGGCGACGACACCTGCGACACCCGGTGCTCGTCGAGATCCGCTGGCGGTGCACGGGCGATCGCGAGTTCACGCGCGGCACGATCACCGAGCTGTCGGAGACCGGCGCGCTGCTGCTATCGCGCGCGCGCCCGAGGACCGACGAGGAGCTGATCATCGAGATCACGCCGCCCGGCAGCGCGCGCCCGCTCGAGGTGCTCTCGGTGGTCCGCAACAACGACAACGAGCAGGGCGCGGGCGTCGAATTTCAGGCCCGCGACATGGGCGGCGTGCACCGGATCCGCGAGGTCATCCGGCGCATCGTCGACGAGTAGGCCTGCGCGTCAGGGGTGCTCGCAGCGGGCGCGCTCGACGACTCGCAGCTTCAGCGGCGCCTCGGCCGTCAGCGTGAGCTCGCGGCCGCGGCGAACGTGCACCCGACGTCGCGCCTCGTCTCCCGTCGCGCCGTCGCGCGCGGTGATCCGCAGGGAGCCGCCGCGGCGCCCCTCGGGGCCCTCCGCGCACTCCTGCGGCACGAGCTCGATGTCGCCGACCTCGAAGACCAGCTGGCGATCGGGCTCGACGACGACGCAGACCCGCGGCGGTCCGTCGCGCTCGCAGCTCCGCGAGCGCTCGCGGGTCCAGCCCGTCGCGCTCGCGCACCCGAGCGCCGGCGTGACCGCGAGCACGAGGGCCAGCAGCCGCGCGCCGACCCTTCGCGGGCTTTCGCGACGATCCGCAGCGTGGCAGACTCGGGCGCGATGCGACGGCCGTGGCGACACACGCGACGCGACAAGGGACGCGAGCTCGCGCGGCGCGGCCCCGTGAGCGTCTCGTCGCCCACCTGGTCCCTGATCAACCGCATCGTCCCGCCGCACGTCGTCCAGATGCTGCGGATTCGCGACGCCTGGCCGCGCGTCGCGCGAGGACGACTGCGCGACTACACGTGGCCCGCGAAGGTCGACGGCACAACCCTGATCGTCAACGTGCATGACAATCAGTGGCTACACGAGATGCAGTACTTACGCCAGGCGCTGACGGAGCGGCTGATCGCCGTGTGTCCGCGCGCGGGCGTCGACGCCATCCTGCCGCGCCTGGCTCCCCGTCAGCCGGAGCGCGAGGCGACGCCCGAGCCCGCACCACCGCCGGCTGAGCCCGCGCCTGTCGCGGTGCTGTCCGAGGAGCCCGATCACGACACGCTGCGGGCGCTCGAGGCGGTACACGACCCCCAGCTCAAGCACCTGCTCGCGCGCGTCCGCGTGATGTTGGGGCGCACGCCGGAGCGCAACCGCGGTCAGGAGTGAGCGTCCGCGAGCGGCGAGGTCACGGTTGCGCGTCTTCGCCGTGACCTGCATGATCCTGCCCGAGAGCGCGCGGATCGAGGTCGCGGCCCTGCAGACCCTCGAACACCGCCCGGAAAGACAGCCATGGACGCGTACCTCGACGCCATGAACGAGTTCCTGACGGCCGTCAACGCCGTGATCTGGAGCGACTTCGTCCTCTACGCCGTGCTCGCCACGGGCGTCTTGTTCACCATCTGGTCGGGCTTCTGCCAGTACCACGCGCTCTCGCACGGGACCGCCGTGACGCTCGGCCGCTACGACGAGTCGGACGACCCCGGCGCGATCAACCACTTCCAGGCGCTCTCCGCCGCGCTCTCGGCGACGGTCGGGCTCGGGAACATCGGCGGCGTCGCGGTCGCGATCGCGCTCGGCGGCCCCGGGGCCATGTTCTGGATGTGGGTCGTCGGCCTGGTCGGCATGGCGCTGAAGACCACCGAGGTCACGCAGGCGATGCTCTTCCGCAACACCGACGATCGCGACAACCCGCACGGCGGGCCGATGTGGGTCGTCGACCAGGGCATCCGCGAGCACTTCCCCACCTTCAAGGCGCTCGCGCGCCCGCTCGGGATCCTCTTCTGTATCACGCTGCTCATCGCGACGATCACGGGCGGCAACATGTTCCAGGCGTGGAACGTCGGCGTCGTCACCAGCAAGGCGCTCCCCGACCTCCCCGTGCAGCTCGTCGGCGTCGTGCTCGCGGTGCTCGTCGGCCTGACGATCCTCGGGGGCATCAAGCGCATCGGCGCCGTCGCCGGGCGCGTCGTCCCGTTCATGTGCGTGCTCTACTTGATCGCGGCCACGTACGTGCTGCTGGTCAACGCCGAGCGGCTGCCCGACACCCTGCGGCTGATCTTCACCTCGGCGTTCAGCCCCTCGGAGGCCGACAACGCGTTCCTCGGCGGGACGTTCGGGCTCGCGTTCCTCTGGGGCATGAAGCGCGCGCTGTTCTCGAGCGAGGCCGGCCAGGGCAGCTCGCCGATCGCTCACTCGGCCGCCAAGACCCACGAGCCCGTGCGCGAGGGCGTGGTCGCCGGCCTCGAGCCGTTCATCGACACGCTCGTGGTGGCCACGCTCACCTCGCTGGTCATCCTCAGCAGCGGCGCGTGGAACCGCGAGGGCGAGGCCACGCTCGCCGAGGTGCCGTCGTTCGTCGCGGCCGCGGAGGACGGCGCCTGGACGCTGCCGAAGACCGAGCTGCCCGCCAAGCACGACGACGCCGAGCGCGTCAGCGGGCCGTGGGCGGCGAAGGACAACGTGTTCCTGGTCGCGCGCTACGGGCCCGTCGACGAGGAGACCGGCGACAACGTCCACCGCGTCACCGGCGTGGTCGCGCAGGAGGGCGGGAAGCTCGTCGTCACCTGGGAGGCGGTCGGCGCCGCCGACGACCCGATCGCCGAGGCGCCGCTGGTCGAGCACCCGACGGTCTATCGCGACTACCCGGGCGCGGCGCTGACGAGCTACGCGTTCGACCTCGCGCTGCCCGGCCTCGGCACCTGGCTCGTCATGATCGCGTCGTGGCTGTTCGCGGTCTCGACCATGATCTCGTGGTCGTACTACGGCGAGCAGGGCGTGGTGTACATCGCGGGCGAGCGCGCGGTGCTGCCGTACAAGGTCATCTACTGCGCGTTCATCCTCGCGGCCTGCAGCGGCTACATCACGACCGACTCTGACCTCGACAACCTCACGGCGCTCGGCACCGGCGTGATGCTGTGGGTCAACATCCCGATCATGCTGCTGTTCGGCGCGATCGCGATGCGGGCCTACAAGGACTACTTCAAGCGACTCCGCGCCGGGCAGCTCAAGCCGACGAAGCGCTAGCGGGCTGCAGGACCGCGGCGGGTCGCCGACGACGCGACGACGACGCCGGCGTCAGGTCGTCACGCGCGGGCGGTCACCCGCGCCGCTGTCGGCGGGATCGAGCAGCTCGGTCGGCGAGACGTCCTCTTGCATGTCCGCGTCCGCCTCGCGCATCGGGTCCTCGAGCGAGCGCGCGGCGATGTCGGGGTGCAAGAACCATCGACTCGCGGTGCGCTCCGAGAGCATGAAGTCGAACAGCAGGCCCGCGACCTTCTCGCGGCCGCTCGGCGACGGGTGCACGCCGTCCCAGATCACGTCCTCGCGCACGTAGGTCAGGCCGTTGTCGTTGCGCGGGACGACGCCGTCAGCCCACAGGTACGGGCCCCACTGCAGCCACGGGCTGCGCACCGGTCCCTTGGCGGGGTCGAAGTTGAGCTCGGGCTTGCCCGCGATCTGATCGCGAATCAGCCACTTCACCGCGAAGCCGCTCTCGTACGCGTGTGGTTCGGGGCTCAGCGGGATCTCGGAGTACCCGCCGTAGGCGCGGCTCGAGAGGTACGCGACCGCGAGGTTCGGGTAGCGCTCCGCGAGGATGTGCATCGTGTTGACGAGGCACGCGTAGAACTTGTGAACCTCGATCGGGAACTCCTGCGACGGCTGCTTGACCGAGCTCTTGATCCACACGGCCTGGACCTGCGCGTTGGTCAAGCCCGACTGCTCCACGCGGCGGTCGATCGTCGGCCAGTAGTTCGATCGCAGCGTCTCCATGATCTCCGCGGACTTCCGCGGCTGCGCGCCGTTGACGACGACGAGCGCCGGGTTGACCGCTTCGAACTCCGAGACCAGGTGCATAAACACCTGAAACTCGCTGTTCGTGTTGGACAGGCCGATGCCGACGAGCCCGATCTTCCCGTCGTCCGCCGGCGCGCCGTCCGGGCCGCGCGGGACGACGCCTACGGCCCGCTGCAGACCGGCGCCGTAGTGCTCCGGCGGCGGGTGATTCTGCCCGCCGGGATAGAGGCCGCCCTCCTCACCGCGATACTCGCTCCCCTTGAGCTCGTTGATCGGCGAACAACCAATAGAGTCACGCGGCGGATGCTTTCGCGCGAATTCCGCCATGAACTTTGGTCGTCGCTTCGGTGCCCGATTCAAGGTCATCAGCGAGTCGCACCAAACGATACCAGATGAACGAAGGGGCACATCGCGCGCCCCTCCCCATCCCGTAGCCACCCCGTCGCGTCGGGGCCCCGCCTCCTCACAGGCCGAGCCATCGCGCGATTATATTGCGCTGGATCTCGGATGTCCCGGAGTAAATGGTGCTGGCGACGGAATCGCGCAGGACTCTCTCTACGCCTGACTCCGACATGTACCCGTAGGCGCCCATGATCTGGACCGTGTCCAGCGCCGACTGGATGAGCGCCTCGCTGACGAACACCTTCGTCATCGAGGCTTCCAACGTGGCGTTTCGGCCCTGACTCAAGCGCCATGCTGCACGATACGTGAGCAAGCGCGCGGCCTCGAGCTTGATGCGCATGTCGGCGACACGGTGGGATATCGCCTGGTACTTGCCGATCTTGTTGCCGAACTGCGAGCGTGAGCGCGCGTGGTCGACCGCCCGCTTCAGCAGCCGCTCGATCTGCCCGACGTGGCTGGCGAAGATCCCGACGCGCTCCCAGTCCATCGAGCGCGTGAACTCGGCCGAGCCGGCGCCCTCGACCCCGAGCACCGCGGAGGCCGGCACGTAGGCCTCGTCGAACACGAGCTCGCCCATGGGAGATGTCCGAAGGCCCATCTTCGACATCGAGCGCGTCGCGGTCACGCCCTTGGTGTCGGCGTCGACGAGGAAGGTGGTGATGCCGCCGTGGTAGCCCTTGTCCGGGTCGGTCACCGCGAACACGACGTACAGGTCGCCGATCGGCCCGTTGGTGCTGAAGGTCTTCGAGCCCGTGATGCGGTAGCCGGCGCCGTCTCGGACCGCGCGCATCTTCATCGAGAACGCGTCAGAGCCGGAGGACGGCTCGGTCATCCCGTTGACCGCGATCAGGCTGCCGTCCGAGAGGCCCGGCAGGTAGCGCCGCCGCTGCTCCTCGTTGCCGGACTTCCAGATCGGCACCACGCAGGAGAACAGGTGCGCGCCGAGGGAGAACACGAGCCCGCCGTCGTTGCAGTACAGCCCGAGCGCCTCGAACGCTATGATCGCGCTGAGCGCGTCGAGCCCGGCGCCGCCGTACTTGGTCGGCACCACGAGCCCCGGGAGCCCCATCTCGCCGCACTTCCGCCACAGCTCCCTGGAGAAGGTCTGACTCTCGTCGCGCGCGAGCGCAGAGCCGTCGTTGAGCTGCTCCTGGACGAAGCGCTTGATCGTGCGCTTCAGCTCTTTCTGCTCTCGGGTGGGGTTGAAGTCCATCGCAGACCCTCTCGCCGTCTGAGGCTACACGCTCGCGCACCGTCCCGTAAGCCCGCGCGCCGCGGCCGTGTCAGCGCGGCCGCGCGGCGTGCCCTCGGCGTCGTGGACAGGGACCGCTCGCACGCCTCGCCTCACCCGCGCCGCCCGAGCGCTTGATAGTCGACCTTGTCGGTCGAGGTCTTTGGCAGCCGGTCGAGCACCTCGACTCGATCCGGGAGCATGTAGAGCGGCACGTGCTGTGCGCAGAATTGCTTGACGCCGAGCAGCGTCAGCGGCGTCGTCGGCTCCTTGGCGACGAGGAACGCGGTGATCAGCACCCCCGCGTCCTCGTCCGGGGTCGCCAGCACGGCGGCCTCGGCGACGTCATCGTGGCGGTAGAGCGCCGACTCGATCTCGCCGAGCTCGACCCGGTACCCGCGCCGCTTGACCATGCGATCGCGGCGCCCGACGAACACGAGCGCGCCCTCCTCGTCGGGGTACGCGATATCGCCCGTTCGATACCAGCCGTCCGCGGTAAACGCAGCAGATGTTCGTTCGGGCAGGTTCCAGTACCCGCGCGTGACCCCGGGGCCAGACACCTGGACCTCGCCCTCCTCGCCCGCCGCGACCGGCTGTCCGTCCGCCTCCGCGAGCCGCACCGAGAGGTGCGAGCAGGCCCGCCCGATCGGGTACGGCTGCTCGCGCGCCTCCGGGACGCGCGCCGGGATCTCGTGGTAGGTGCAGACGTTGGTCTCGGTCGGGCCGTAGAGGTTGAAGTAGCGCGGCGCCGGCCAGCGAGCCTGGAGCGCGCGCAGGTGCTTGACGGGGAACACCTCGCCGGCGAACAGCACGAGCCGCAGCGCGGCGAAGTCGTGCCGCTGCAGGCGCCCGTAGTGGGCGAGCATCGTCAAGATCGACGGCGCCGAGTACCAGACCGAGATCCGGTGCTGGGCGATCCACGCGCCGAGCGCCCGCGGCTCGCGGGCCGCCAGCGGATCGACGAGCACGAGCGCCGCGCCCGCGCTCAGGCACACGTAGAGGTCGAGGATCGAGAGATCGAAGTGCAGCGGCGCGTGCGATGAAAACTTGTCCTCGGGGACAGGTTCTATGATCTCGCGAGCCCACTCGACGAAGCTGACCGCGTTCTCGTGCGAGAGCATGACGCCCTTCGGGCGCCCGGTCGAGCCCGAGGTGTACAGGATGTACGCGAGCTCCTCGGGGCCGCAGGCCGCCGAGGCCGCGTCGCCGCGCGCGCCCTCGATCCCGGCGAGCGCGGCCCGCAGACCGTCGCCGCCGCCGACCTCGGCGAGCGTGATCAGCCGCGTCCCGGCGCCCTCGCCCGCGCCCTCGCCCGCGCCGCGCAGCCCCGCGAGCTCCTCGCGCAGCGCCGGCGCGAGCGCGGCCTCGACGAACACGGCCGCGAGCTCGCAGTCATGGACGATGTAGGCGCCGCGGGACATCGGCGCGCCCGGATCGACGGGGACGTAGGCCGCGCCCGCGCGCAGGATCCCGAGCAGCGTCGCGATCGCGTCGATCGACTTCGCCATGCAGAGCCCGACGCGCGCGCCGCGGCCGATGCCGAGCGCGCGCAGGGTCTCGCATGTTTGTTTGGACAGCTCGTCGAGCTCGCGGTAGGTCACGCGCCGGTCGACCCGCGGCTCCTCGACCGCCACGCGATCCGGGTGCGCCGCGGCTGCCTGTTCGAACAGGGCGTGGAGCGGCTCTCGCTGCCACCTGGGCGCCGCCATCACCACCCCCTCAGGCGCCGCTGGCCTGCTTCTTCAGGATGAACGCCGCGATCCTCGAGATCGTGCTGAGGTGCGTCACGAGCACGTCCTCGGGCAGGATCTCGATGTCGTACTCATCCTCGAGCCAGGAGAACATCTTGAGCGCCGCCATCGAGTCGATCGTCCCGCTCTCGACCAGCGAGGTCTCGTTCGTCAGCTGCGACTCGTCCTCGCCCTGGAAGAACTCCTCGAGGATGTACCCCCGGACCTCCAGCCTGACCCTATCCAACTTCGCCGAACTCTCGTCCATGTCGTCTGCTCCACTCGCCGGTTGACCCACTAGCGGCGCCGGTCGTTTACACGGTTCAAAGATTATGTGCTGCGTATACCCAATTGGAAAGGGTAGATGACGCGTGCACGGTCGCGCTGCTCAGCTACGCGCCTCCGCGCCGCGCGGGATCGAGACCGACGGGGCCGCCAGGCCCCGCCGCGCGCTTCCATGCACACGCACGAGTGCGCCGCGCGTGCGCGCCAAGACAGAACGTGTCCGTTCGTTCACGCGCGAGGTTCCGCTAGATGCCGCCGCGTGAAGTTGCTACCATCGTCACCTGTCGCGCAGCCTCGCTCGCGCGATCGCTGGAGGGCGACCGGCTCGCGCACCATCATGACCCAAATCCTCGACCGGATCGACGTGCACTCCCACGGCTTCCCGGAGGCCTACCTCCGCAGCCTGTGCAAGCGATATCCCGAAAAGGCGTCGTTGCAAGAGCCCTGCGACGGGAAGCCGCTGATCGCGTACTGGTCGCGCGCGCCGCTGCCGGCCTGGGACTCGGCGACGCGCCTGCGGGAGATGGAGCGCGACCAGGTCCAGACCGAGGTCCTCTCGGCGCCGACGATCTATACGCACCTGGACGACGACAGCAGCCTGTTCTGTCGCATGCTCAACGACTTCCAGGCCGAGCTCGCGCGCATCGCCCCGGGGCGCTTTCGCTCGTTCGTGCACCTGCCCGTGAACTCGATCCCCGAGTCGCTGAAGGAGCTCGCGCGCTGGAAGGACCGCTCCGAGGCCGCGGGCGTCGTGTTCGGCTCGAACATGGGCGGCGTGTACCCCGGCGACCCCTCGCTGCTGCCGATCTGGGAGGCCATCGACAAGCTGATGATGCCGGTGCTGATCCACCCGGTGACGCCGCCGGCGCGCTACGGGCCGGTGGTCCCGACGATCCTGCAGTTCCCGCTCGACTCCGTCACCGCGGCGACCTCGATCCTCTACTCGGGCCTGTTCGAACGGTTCCCGGGCCTCAAGATCATCATCCCGCACCTCGGCGGCTTCCTCCCGTTCGTGCGCGAGCGCCTCGACATGGCCGCCGACATCGCCGGGTTCCCGCCCGGGCAGGGGCAGGACCTGCCGAAGAACCCGAGCGCCTACGTCGATCGCTTCTACTACGATATGGCGCAGGGGTTTAATCGCCCGGCGTTTGACTGCTGCCGCGCGGTCGCCGGCATCGACCACATCCTGTACGGCACGGATCACTTCTTCCTCGAGGACCCGTGGCGCCCGCGGCTCAACGCGTTCATCGATGACCTCCCGCTCAGCCTGCGCGATCGCGTCGCGATCCTCCGCGGCAACGCTGAGCGGATCCTCCGCTGAGCGCCTCGCGCCGCGCTGACCCGCGCGCGGACGAGTGCTTTCACGCCCAAGGCCCGGCTGGTAGGCTTGCGTCCGCGTGCTCCCGCGCGCCAGAGCGACCATGCACGAGCTGAGCGAGCCGGACGTCCTCGTGGTCGGCGCGGGCCCCACCGGGCTCGCGCTGGCCTGCGACCTCGCCCGACACGGCGTCGTGTGTCGCGTCGTCGAGCGCGCGAGCGCGCCGGTCTCCCGCCGCGGCACCGCGGAGCTGCTGCCGCGCACGCAGGAGGTGCTCGAGAGCTTCGGCGCCCTCGCGCCGCTCGAGGAGCGCGCCCAGGCGCTGCGCTCGATGAACCTCTACGGGCACAGCGGCGCGCGACGGCTCGCGCGCCTCGAGTACGCGCAGCTCGACACCCCGTTCCCGCGCGTCCTCGGCGTCGCGCCGGCGACGGTCGCCGCGACGCTGCGCGCGCGCGCGTGTGAGCTCGGCGCGCGCGTCGACTTCGGCGTCGAGCTCGCATCGCTCGAGCTGGGCGACGGCGACGAGCCCACGCGCGCGCGCCTCCGACACGCGGACGGGCGTGACGAGACCGCGCGCGCGCGCTGGGTCGTCGGCTGCGACGGCGCCACCAGCGTCGTGCGGGCGGCGATCGACGTCCCCTTCGAGGCGCGCTCCGAGACCGAGCGCTACTGGTTCGCCGACGTCGATCTCGACTGGGAGATGCCCGAGGACGATCAGTACGTGTTCCTGGGCGAGCGCGGCTTCGTCATGATCGCGTCGCTGCCGGGCGAGCGCCGCGCCCTGATCACGCTCGAGAACCCGCCGCCGGACGAGGAGCCCTCGCTCGAGCGCCTGCAGGAGCTGCTCTGTCGCAGAGTGCCGATTCGCGGCGAGCTGAGCGCGCCGCGCTGGCTCGCGCACGAGCGCGTCCGCCCGCGGCTCGCCGCCCGCTTCCGCGTCGGGCCCGTGTTCCTCGCCGGCGACGCGGCCCACGTCCACAGCCCGCTCGGCGGTCACGGGCTCAACGCCGGCGTCCAGGACGTCCACAACCTCGCGTGGAAGCTCGGGCTCGTCCGGCGCGGGCTCGCGCGCCCCGCCCTGCTCGACAGCTATGACGAAGAGCGCCGCCGCGCGAGCCTGCACATCTCGCGCGGAGATCCAGAGCGGACGAGCCGCGCGCTGCGGCTGCGCGGCTCCATCGCCCGGGGGCTGCGCGACGCGCTGACGCCGGTGCTCGCCAACATCGAGACCATCAACAGGCGCGTCGCGCGAGCGTTCAGCGAGCTCGAGTTCACCTACCGCGAGAGCTCGCTCGTCGAGGAGCACCACACCCCGCTGCTCGGCGCGCGCCTGACCCACAGCGACCGCAGCGAGCAGGCGAGCCTGGCCGATCGCCGCGAGTTCGCGCTCGCGCCCGCGGCCGGGGACCGCGTCCCGCACGCGCGCGTCACCACCGACGCGGGCGACGAGCGCAGCCTGTTCGACCTGACCCGAGGGACATTTCACACGCTGCTGCTGTTCGACGGCGACGCGCCGACCCCCGAGGGCTATCGCAACCTCGCCGAGATCGGCAAGGCGATCCGCGATCAGTACGGCGACCTCGTGCGCACGCACGTCGTCATCCCCGCCGCCGAGGCGCCCGCGACCCTGCCGTGGGAGGGCGCGGTGATCCTCGATCATGACGGCGCGCTGCACCGCCGCTTCGGCGCGCGCGCGGAGTGCCAGTACCTGATCCGCCCCGACCGCCACGTCGCGTTCCGCAGCCAACCCGCGGATCGCCACGTGCTCGTCGAGTACCTCAAGCGAGTGCTGATCTAGCCGCCGCTCAGCCCGGGTCCGCGACGGAGACGGGGCGCGAGAGCACCTCGGCGAGCGCGCGCGGGCGGTCCTCGATCATCGGCACGGTCTCGACGCAGCGCAGCTCGAGCGGGCGCGCGGGCGGCTGACGCAGCGCGAGCGCGACGCGGTGCTCGTGGCCAGGTCGCAGCAGGCGAAAGCTCCACTGCTCCGGGCGCTCGCTCGCGAGCGTGCCCGAGAAGCGGATGCGGACGCCGTCGGGCGCGACCGTCCGGCGCCCGTCGCCGAGCGCGTAGGCGAAGTCCCGCAGCGGGATCGCAAGGCCCATCCCGCGGGCCTTGATGTAGGCCTCCTTGAGCGTCCAGTAGTCGAAGAACCGCCGCCCCGCGAGCGCCTCGCCGCCCCGCGACGCGAACGCGCGCAGCTCCTCGACCTCGGGCGGCGCGAAGAAGTGCTCGGCGATGTTGAGCCCGCTCGTGCGCCGGGTGAGGTTCTCGACGTCGACGCCGAGCTCGCCGCTGCCGACCAGCATGACCGCGAGCCCGTCCGTGTGCGACAGGTTAAAGCGCAGCGCCCCGAGCCCGTGGCGCAGGTCGAGATCGGGGCGGCCGTGCTCGTTGAAGGTGAAGCGCAGCGCCGCGGGCGAGCAGGCGCCGCCCGCGTAGCGAGCGAGCGTGACGCGGACCAGCGCGCGCGCGACGAGGAACAGGTGTCGGTGCCGCGCGAACAGGAACCGGCCGTGCCGCGCGCGCTCGTCGTCGTCGAGCAGCGCCGCGTAGCGCTCGAGCAGGTCGGGGTCGACGATGTCGCGCGGGCGCGTCCACCAGACGTGGAGCGCCCCCGGCCCAGGCGGCTCCACGGCGTCGCCCGGGCGGCGCGCGTCGGCATCGGTCGCGCGTGACACGGCGGGTGATGGTCGCTGGCGCGACGCGTACCGGTCAAGCGAGGCGCGGGCGCTTGCCAGCGACGCGCTCGCGGGTCACGCTCCCCTGGCCCGCCGGCGCCGCCTGGCCCCCGCGCGCACGCGACCCATGCCCGCTCCCACCGCTGTCGACAAACCCGGCGCGCTGCTCATTAACCTCGGCACGCCCGAGGCGCCCGAGCCCGGCCCTGTCCGCCGATACCTGCGCGAGTTCCTCTCGGATCCGCGCGTCATCGACATCAACCCGATCAGCCGCTGGCTGCTCCTCAACCTCGTCATCCTGCCGTTTCGGCCCGCGCGCTCGGCCGCCGCCTACCGCAAGGTGTGGACGCCCGAGGGCTCGCCGCTGCTCGTGCACGGGCGCGCGCTCACGGCCGAGGTTCAGCGCCGGCTGCCCGACTGGGAGGTCCGCCTCGCCATGCGCTACGGCCAGCCCTCGCTGCGCGACGGGCTCGCGGCGCTGCGCGAGGCCGGCTGCGATCGCGTGGTCGCGCTCCCGCTGTACCCGCAGTACGCCGCGAGCAGCACCGGCTCGACGATCGAGGCGCTCTACCGGATCGCCGGCGAGATGTGGAACACGCCCTTCATCACGCTCGTGCCGCCGTTTTATGAGCACCCGGGGTTCATCGAGGCGCTCGCCGAGCGCGGGCGCGCGGTGCTCGAGGAGCTGCGCCCCGACCACGTGCTGTTCAGCTTCCACGGGCTCCCGCTGCGCCACCTGACCAAGGGCGACCCCGCCGGGCACTGCAAGGCCGACGCGGGCTGCTGCGCGCGGATCTCTGCGGTCAATCAGAATTGCTACCGCGCGCAGTCCCACGCGACCGCGCGGGCGCTGGCCGCCGCGCTCGGCGTCGCTGAAGATGGCTATACGGTCAGCTTCCAGTCGCGGCTCGGGCGGACCGAGTGGATCAAGCCCTACACCGACGAGCTGCTGCCCGCGCTCGCGCGCCAGGGCGTCAAGCGGCTCGCGGTGTTCTGCCCGGCGTTCGTCGCCGACTGCCTCGAGACGCTCGAGGAGATCGGGATGGCCGCGAGCGAGTCGTTCCGCGCGGCCGGCGGGGAGCGCCTCGAGCTCGTGCCGGCCGTGAACGCGACGCCGCGCTGGGCCGACGCCGTCGCCGCGCTGCTGCGCGCGAGCGAGCCGCCCGCGAGCCGCCGGCAGCTGCCCATGGTCACCGGCGCGGCGGCGGGCGCGACCTGAAGCGGGCGTCGCGTGGGCGCGCGACGTTCAGGCGGGCGCGTCGCGTGGGCGCGCGACGATCAGGCGCGCGCCTCGGCGCTCGCCCTCGCGGCGGTCCCGCGACGCGGTCCGCGACGCGCCCCGGCGAGCGCGAGCACGCGGTCAAAGTGCGCGCGCTCGACCGGCTGGACCGAGAGCCGCTGCCCCTTCTGCACCACCAGCATCTCCGCGAGCTCCGGCGCGGCCTTGAGGGTCTCGAGCGACACGGTCGCGGCGAAGCGCTCGACGAACTCGATGTCGACCATGAGCCAGCGCGGCTCCTCCGGGTCCGACTTGGCGTCGTAGTACTTGCTGCTCGAGTCGAAGGCGCTGCGATCGGGGTGCGCCTCCTTGCACACCCGGGCCAGGCCGACGACGCCGGGCGGCTTCGCGTTGGAGTGGTAGAACAGCACCCAGTCGCCGACGCGCATGTCATCGCGCATGTAGTTCCGGGCCTGGTAGTTGCGGATCCCGTCCCACTCCGCCGTCTTGTCGCGCGCGAGATCGTCGATCGAGTAGGCCTCCGGCTCGCTCTTCATGAGCCAACAGCGCGGCGCCCTGGACTTCCGTGTCGCAGCCATGCGTGTTGGTGCCGGTTTTTTCACACGCGCGCAAGGCGAGGCCCGGCGAGTCCTCGACAAGGCCACGACAAGACCACGACAAGACCCGACGAGAGCCCCGGCGAGCTGCTAGGGTAGTCGCGCTTGCAGGCCCGCGAGACCAGATCGGGGCGACCGCCCGGGACCCGCGCCGTCACGGCCGCCGTGGGCGCGCGCCTCGTGCGATCGAGCTGGGTGCAGCGGCTCGGGCGGATCAGCTTCCTCGGCACGCTCGACTTCCACCCCGGCAGCACCACCGCGAGCACGCGCCTCGAGCACTCCCTCGGCGTCGCGCGCCTCGGCGTCGACATGGCGGCCGCGCTCGAGCTCGATCACGAGACGACGCGCTCCTTCGTCGCCGCCTGCCTGCTCCACGACATCGGCCACTTCCCGCTCTCGCACGCGGCCGAGCCGGGCTTCGCCCGGGCCCTCGGCGTCGCGCACCACGGCGTCTCCGAGTGGATCATCCTCGGCAACGGCCCGATCCCCGCGTCGCTCTCGCTGCGGCCGCTGCTGGAGGCCGAGGGACTCGATCCCGAGCTGGTCTGGTCGCTGATCACCGGCGACGCGCGCCTGGGCCCGCTGCACCGGAGCCTCTCGCGCCTGCTGCTCGCGCCGATCAACCTCGACACTCTCGACGGCATCGTCCGGGCCGCGCGGGCCTTCGGCATCCGCGGCGTCCGCGTGCGCGCGCCGCTGTTCTCGCGCCGCGGCGACGCGGTGGCGATCCGCTCCGACGCGCTGCCGCTGCTCGATCGCTTCTGGGCGCTCAAGGACCGCGTGTACTGCGACGTCATCAACCTGCCGTCGAACATCGTGTGCGAGGCGCGGCTCTCCGCTGCGGTCGCGCGCCGCTACGACCGCGCCATCTTCGGCGGCTTCGAGCGCTTCGACGACCGCGTGCTCGCGCCGGTGCTCGACGAGCACCTGCGCGAGAGCGGCCTGCTCGAGGGGCGCGACGGCCCGTTCCAATTCCGCCGCGAGGACGACGCGCGCGCGAACGCGGCGCTCCACCTCCGGCGCGCGCGCAAGCGCTACTACGTCGATCGCAGCGTGCTCCCGCGCGCCGACGGCCTCCCGCTGGAGCAGTGGTCACGGCGCTACCGTCACGAGCGCCAGGTCATGTACCTCGTGCCGCGCCGCGCGACGCGGCAGCTCGCGCTCCCCGGCCTCGCGCGCGCCGACGAGCCCCCGATCCCCGGGTTCTCTGCGGTCGACGGCCCCGACATCTGACACGATCTACATATGGCCTTTGAGTCATCCTCGCCGCGCGCGACCCCGTACGACTACGACCGGCTGCTCCCGGAGCTCGGCCTCGCGTCGGACGAGCTGCCCGCGATCCGAGCCGCGTCCCGGCGCTCCTGGGCGACGATCCGGCGCGCGCGCGCGCAGCTCGAGGGGCTCGCGCTCACGGGGCTCGCCGTGTTCGCGGTCGGCTCCGTCGGCCGGTTCGAATCATCGGAGAGCAGCGATCTCGACCTCGCGGTCCTGCGCGTCGCGGACCCGCCGCGCGCCGACGCGGCCGAGCGCGCGCGCGCGCGGATCACCGAGCGTCTGCGGGCGCTCGAGCTCGACGTGACCGAGAAGACCTTTCGCCGCGTCATCGACCTCGACGCGCTCGTCCGCGACATCGGCGGCAGCGCCGACAACAACGATCACCTCACCTACCGCGCGCTGCTGCTGACCGAGGGCGCGTGGTTGGCCGACCCCGAGACGAGCGCGCGCGCGCTCGCGCGGATGTTCGACGCCTACACCCGCGGCCGCATCGCGCCCGGGCGCTACTACACCTCCCTCAGCAACGACCTCCACCGCTACTACCGGACGCTCTGCGTCGACTACCGGTTCAAGGTCGAGGAGGCCGGCAAGCGCTGGGCGATCCGCCTGCTCAAGCTCCGACACTCGCGCAAGCTGTGGCACCTCGCCAACGTCGCGACCTACTGCGTCGCCGCGCGGGTCGACGACGACGACCGCGAGCCGCTGCTGCGGCGCGAGCTCGGGGCGCCGCCGCTGTGGCGCGTCACCTGGGCGATGCGTCAGCTCGGCGGCCTGCACCTGTGCGCGCCGCTGCTGCGCGCCTACGATCCCTTCCTCGCCGCGCTCGCGGATCCAGCGACGCGCGCCGAGCTCGACCAGCTCGCCCACGAAGATCGCCACCGCAGCGCCGCCTTCGACGCGCTGTACCGCAACGCCGAGGTGTTCACGCGGGCCACCCACGCGATCGTCGAGCACCTGTGGACGCGCTGCCACGACCACCTGCTGCGCTTCGCGATTCTCTAGTCGTCGCGAGCGATGCGCGGCGCGGCGGACCGCGCGGCTACTTCTTGCGCGGGACCTCGAACTTCGTCACGACGCCCTCCTCGGGGTCGATCTCGACGTTCTCGCTGTTGTGGTTGGACTTCTTCGTCGTGGTCTTGCGCAGCTTGAACGACAGCGGCTTGGGCTTCGAGCCCTCCGCGATCTTCACGGTCTTCTTCTCGGTGCGGTAGCCCGAGCGCTTGACCACGACCGTGTGCTCCCCCGGCGCGAGCTCGACGGTCAGCGGCGTCTTGCCGCGCTTGTCGTCGTCGACGCTGACCTCGGCGCCGTCCGGGTTGCTCTCGATCTTGTAGGCGACCAGCGCGGGCTCCGGCGGCGTGTCGCCCGTCGGATCGCCCGTCGGATCGACCTCGTCGCCCGAGTCCGCGACCGTGTCGCCGGTCTCCTCGGGCGTCGCGCTGCTGTCTGCGGCGGCCGCCGCCGCCGCGAGGCTCGCCTTGATCGCCTCGGCGCGCGCGCTCGCGGTCGCGTTGTCTGCGTCGCGCGTGAGCACGTCGAGGTACAGCGCGAGGGCGTCCTCGAGCTCGCCCGCGGTCTCCTTCGCCTGGGCCTGCGCGAGCAGCTCGGCCACGGGATCCGGATCCGGATCGAGCGTCTCGCCGGCGGCGTCCGCCTCCCCGCTCTCGCCAGGCAGCGCCGAGCTCACGTTCGTCGCCGCGACCGGCGTCTTCGCGTCGGCCGGGATCGGCGTCTTCGCCGGCGGGCCGCGCTTCGTCACCATCGGCCCGTTCGTCGTCGGGCCCGCCGCGTTGTTGAGGAAGGGCAGCTGCCCCTGGCTGTACAGGTACGCGCCGACGCCCCCGAGCGCGAGCAGCAGGAGCACGACCACGAGGCCGCCGCCGGAGCCCTTCGACTCACTCGCCTCGGGGCTGTGGGCCTCGATGACGGGCGCGGGCGTCTCCTCGCTCACCGGGTCCGGCGGCGACGTCAGCTCTGGCGCGGGCTCGGACGCGGCGCGCACGGGCGCGCTCGGCGGGCGCGCGACGACGATCGGCGCGACCGGGAGAGACTCGCGGGCCGCGATCGGCGTCGCGACCGCGACCACGCCGGCGGGCCGGGGCTTCGCGGGCTCAGCCTTCGGCAGGCGGAACATGGCCGCAGGGACAGAATCAATCAGGTACTCGACGATCTCGTTGGCGTCGATCGGCCGTTCGTTCGGGTTCTTCGACAGGCACGCGCGCACGAGCTCGACGACGCCGTCGGGCACGTCGTGGCCCGGCCGCAGCACCGACGCGAGCGGCGTCGGCTGATCGTTGATGATCTTGTAGAGCACCTGCGCGTCGGTGCCCTGGAACGGCTTGCGGCCCGCGAGCATCGTGTAGAACAGCACGCCGATCCCGTAGACATCGGTGCGCGGATCGAGCGGGCCCTGCTGCACCTGCTCCGGGGCCCAGAACCCTGCGGACGCCTCCGCGTTCGCCTGGTCCGCGACATCGCCGAAGATCTGCAGCAGCCCGAGATCGCAGATCTTGACGAAGTTCGCGCGGCCCTTGTGCTCGATCAGCAGGATGTTCGACGGCTTGAGCGCGCGGTGCAGCAGCCCGCGCGCGTGCGCGGCCCCCATCGCCTTGAGGACCTGCGCGGCGATCGGCACGAACACCTCGATCGAGAGCGGCGCGTTGCGACCGAGGAACTCGTCCAGCGTCGTGCCCTCGACGTACTCGACGACGACGTACGCGCCGAACTCGGTCGAGAAGCCGAAGTCGTGGACCGCGGTGATGTTGGGGTGCTCGAGCCCCTGCAGCGCCTTGGCCTCGCGCTCAAACCGCGCGCGCGACTCTGGCGTGCTAGCGACCGCCTCGGGCAGCAGCTTGACGGCCACGGTCCGGTGAAGCGTGCGGTGGCTCGCCAGGTACACGCGACCCTTCACGCCCGTGCCGAGCAACCGCTCGAGCGTGTAGTGCGAGCCAACGGTCCGCCCGAGCAGCGGATCGGCCTTGGCGGCGACCTTCATCGTGGTTCCTTATGTCGTGCGACCGCCGTGGTCGTCAGGGAGATAGGTGTGTGCATTCTCTGTAAAGCGGCCTACAGCCCGGGGTGGAGCGAGCGCGTCGTCTCAGAAAATAACACACGCACGAGCGACGCTAGCGCTCTCCGGGCGCGCAAAGCACGATATCGCCCCTACCGGCCCACAGGCGCACATCTTTGCGCGCGTTGACCCGCGGCGCCGGGCGGCCGGCGACCGCGACCGAAGACGCCCTCGCCTGCGCGCAGAGTCCGGGCGTGCTGCTCCGTGCTCGCGCGCGCCCGCCGTCACCGCACGCTGGACATCCGTACACAAACGGGTATTTGCCCGTTGCGTGCGCCCGGTCTACTCCGTAGCTTCGAACACAACGGCGTCGAGCGAGGTCGTGGTAGATTTGATCGACATGGCTCTTAAGACAACCACACCGAGGTACGCGATCGCTCGCGACGGCTCGCGGCGTGGTTGCGCTAGCCGAGATCGCGGCGCCATGTCGCGCGTCGCGCCTCTCGCCGCCTCGCTCGTCGCGCTCGCGCTCGGCGCGTGCGTCGAGCCCCACACGCCGGGGGACGAGACGGACGCTCCGGAGTCGACGTCGGGGCCGTCGACCGCGGGCGAGTCGACCGTCAACACCGTGACCTCGGCCGCGCCGAGCACCACCGAGGGAGTCGATCCGACCGAGACGGAGGGCGGCTGCCTCGAGGGATCGCTCGGCTGCCAGTGCACCCCGTCGGGCACGTGCGATGACGGCCTCTCCTGCATCGAGGCGGTCTGCATCCCCGCGTCGTGCGGAAACGGCGAGATCGAGCCCGAGTTCGGTGAGGAGTGCGATCCCGGCGTCGCCGACGACCCGATGTGCGAGCTCGACTGCACCCTCAAGCCCACGTGCGGGAACGGCCAGCTCGAGGTCGGCGAGCCGTGCGACGACGGCAACGACAACAACAACGACGCGTGCCTCAACACCTGCGAGCCCAACACCTGCGGCGACGGCTACCTGTGGGCCGAGACCGAGGAGTGTGACGACGGCAACGACAACGACGACGAGGGCGCGTGCCTCTCGACCTGCGAGTCCGCGCGCTGCGGCGACGCGTACCTCTGGCAGGGCGTCGAGGGCTGCGACGACGGCGATCAGGACAACACCGACGCGTGCCTGAACAACTGCACGCCGGCGACCTGCGGCGACGGCTACGTGTGGCAGGGCGCGGAGGAGTGCGACGACGGCAACGCGATCGACGACGACGGCTGCGGCAACGACTGCACCCTCGCCCCGACCGAATTCGACGACTGCGGCTTCCCGTCGGACGACGGCGTGTGGGTCGAGTTCAGCTGGACCACGCAGGACCAGCAGCCGGGCGATCCCGAGTTCAGCTTCTCGAGCACCCCGGGCTGGGGCGCGCCCCAGTGGTCACCGCAGGCCGTCGACCTGTTCGCCGGGATCGTCGCCGGCAACGACCCGATCGGCTGGGTGCTGCGCGTCGACAACGCCGACACGCTGCGGCTGCGCTTCAAGACCACCGGGCTCAGCTTCGACTCCGCGACCGTGTGCGTGAAGGGGCGCAGCAGCTCGGCGCAGTTCGGCGTCAACTTCGACCTCCGGAACTCGCAGAACGGCAACTGCGGCGGCAGCGGCAGCTTCAGCGCCGACTGGATCGAGCAGCACGACGGCATCGCGCTGCCGGACAATTGTGTCCTCCAAGACAGCAACCTGCAGACGCTCGACATCACCGTCAACGGCGGCGTTGATCAGCTCCTCGGGCTCCGCAGCGTGCGGCTCGCGCTCCACAACACGAACTTCTGACGCGCGCCAGCTCAGCGCGGCGTCGCGGTCAGCCGTCGGCTGCGGGCCTCGGCTCCGCCGCGCAGCGGCGGCTCCCAGACGCGCTCGAGATAGCGGAGGTTCGCGTCGGCGCGCGGGTGCGGCTCGAACAGCTGGGGCGTCGCCCGCACCAGCGCCAGCGCCGCGAGCGCGCCCGCGACGATCGACAGCCCCGCCCAGCGACGCGCGAGCGCGGCGGCGACGAGCGACGTGAGCGCCACCGCGCCGGTCAACAGCGCGAGGGTCGGCAGCGTCCAGCTCGGCCGCCCGAGCGCGCCCATCAAGGAGTACGGGACATGTCCCCGATGCCATAGCGGGAGTAACACCTCCGAGACCGGCTGGTGCACGTTCGTCAGATCGATGTGCGGCCAGAGGTTGCCGGCGAGCGTGTTGAGCGCGATCGACCAGGTCACGAGCGCCGCGATGACGCCGTCGAGCGCGCCCAGGATCGCCGCACGACCCGCCCAGCGCGCGCGCGCGGCCTCGAGCGCCCAGACCCAGCCGAGCGCGATCGCGGGCAGCGCGACGACCATGTACCGCGGGCCGACCCGCCATCCGCCGTCAAAGCCCAGGCTCGCCGCCAGCAGCACGTAGAGCGCGAAGATCGCGAGCGCGACCCGGGCGAGCGTGCGCGACGAGTCACCCGACGACGCGCGCGCCCGCGCGATGAGCCCGGCGACGCCGACCACCACCACCGGCGCCCACCACAAGATCCCCGACGCCGGCGACAGGATGTGGGTCGAGAACGCGCGCCACGTCGGCGCGCCGAGCCCCAAGAACCCGCGCCCGTGCAGCTCCACGAACCGCGGGTCGATGACGTGGTGGTACCCGGTCGCGAGCGCGCTGCCGAACACCTGCGCCTGGTACCAGCCCAGCGCGCACACCGGCGCCAGCGCCCCGACGCTCGCCGCGACCGCGGCCCGCCGCGTCGCGCCCCCGCGCAGCAAGCCGGCGACGACCACCGCCGCGATCGGCAGCCCGGCGAACGCGGCCGCGTACTCGACCGCGACGCTCGAGCCCGCCAGCGCGCCGCCGACCCCCGCGCGCCAGGCGACGCCCTCCTCGATGGCGTCCAGCGCCATGATCAGCCCGACCCACAGCGAGCAGGCCGCGAGCTGGTGCCCGTACAGCAGGTGCGCGTAGGCGTTCGCCGGCGTGCCCAGGGCGTAGACGACCAGCGCCAGCGCGACCGGAGCGTAGGCGCGCGCGCCCCTCCGCGTCGCCCCTGCGGTCAGCCGTCGCCAGAGGAACCCGCACAGCAGCAGCGTCGGCGCGAGCCCGCCCAAGAGGCGCGCCCACCACGTGTAGCGCCGCAGCGTCAGCGCCTCGCCGCGCGCGCGCGCGTGCGCCCGCGCGAGCCAGTACGCCGGCGCCGTCGTCAACGTCGCGCCGGGCGGCTTGTTCGGGTAGAGGCGCTGATCCACCGGGCTGCGCGCGACATCGGGCCCTGTCTTCAAGCCGCGCGCCGCGGGGCCGTCGATGGCCCACGAGCCCGCCTCGACCAGCGACATCCCCTGGATCAGCCGCGGGCGCTCGTTCGCGTTGCGCGTGGCCTCGGCGTACGGGAACGAGTAGCCGAGCAGCAGCGCCAGCGTCGCGATCAACGCGACGCCGACCCAAGGCCGCCGATCCGCTGCGCGCGGCGTCTCGAGGCGCCGCGTGTCGCTATCGTCCTGCGCGTCCCGCATCGTCCCTGATGCGCGCGCGACCCCTCGCGCGCGGCTCAGTCGCCGTCGGTGAGCGCCTTTCGGTCGAGCTTGGCCTTGAGCGCCGCGAGCTCGTCGTCGAGCTCATCGGTCGCGTCGAGGTTGGCGAACTTCGCGTCGAGCTCGGCCTCGGCCACGCGCTCGTTCATCTCGCCCGAATTGACCTCGTTCAGCGCCTCGATCGCCGCGATCTTGTCCTCGATCGCGTTAATGCGCGCGCCGGCCTCGCCGCCGCTCGAGATCTCCTCCTCGAGGTTGCGCCCCTTCTTGGCCGCGCGCGCCTGGGCCATCA
Source organism: Myxococcales bacterium (assembly GCA_020633295.1). GTDB lineage: Bacteria > Myxococcota_A > Polyangia > Nannocystales > Nannocystaceae > JACKDW01. The sequence goes on from JACKDW010000006.1 coordinate 463,178, forward strand.
GGCTCCCACGCCGCATGTTCAGCGACTTCAGCTTCGCCTTCGCCTCCTTGAGGCCGTCGCGCATGCTGTCGATCGTCTTCTGCTGCTGGGCCATCGCCTCCTCGAGCGACTTGCGCTCGGTCGTGACCTCGGACTTCCGCTGCAGCGCGGCGCGGGCGAGCTTGTCGTCGCCGATCTTGACCGCCTGGGTCGCGCGGCCGTGCCAGTTCGCCTCGTCCTTCTGCAGCCCCTCGAGCTTCCGCGCCATGACCTTCTGGTCCACCATCGCCTGACGCAGGTCGCCCTCGCCCTTCTTGATGTTGTCGGCGAGGTCATCGAGCATCAGCGCGACCTCTTGCCCGGGATCTGACATCGCATCGACCGCGTCGTTGAGCGTCGAGGAGATCGAGTTTCGGATCCGGGAGAACAGGCCTGGTTTCTTGCTCATTCTGGATGGCTCCCGCCGGCCGCCGCGGCGTCCGGCCAGCGGAAGTGTACGTCACGGGTGCTGCGCTGTCTCGCCCCTGCTCCGCGCGGTCGCCTCGGCCTGCGCGACCACGGAGCCCGCGGCGACGGGCCGCGGCGACCCGCTCGCGGGGGCCCTGACGCCCCGCGCGACGCGACGATCCGGACGCGCTCGCGAGCGCGACGTGACGCGCTGACGCGCTGACGCGCTGACGCGCCGACGCGCCGACGCGCGCGCTCCGACGCGCGCTCCGACGCGGACTCGCCGGCCGACGCCGCGCGTGCGCGCGCGCAGTACATGACTAAATAGACAGGTTACGCGCGACGACGCGCGCGCACGCGCGGCGACGCGCGCTGATCTCCACGCGATCACGCGGCGCCGCTACGCTCATAAAGAGACATGTACATAAAAACCTGTCCGATGAGACGATGACGAGCGCTGATGTCGAGTAGCAACCATGGAAAGCCGCCCGTCCTGCTCGCGCACAAGTGGGCGACAGGCCACGATCCCGCCGGCTGGTGGATGAGCGAGAAGCTCGACGGCGTCCGCGCGTACTGGGACGGGCGGCGCTTCCTCTCCCGCCAGGGTAACGAGTACATCGCGCCGTCGTGGTTCACGCGGCCGCTGCCGCGGCACCCGCTCGACGGCGAGCTGTGGATCGATCGCAAGCAATTTCAGAAGTGCGTCGGGGTGGTCCGCCGGCAGAAGGCCGACGACGGCTGGAAGCAGGTCAAGTACCTCGTGTTCGACGCGCCCTCGCACGGCGGCATCTTCGAAGACCGGGTCGAGCACCTCACCGACCTCATCACCGGCATGGGCGCGCGCCACGTCGTCGCGGTCGATCACGTCCGCTGTCGCGATCACGCGCACCTGATCACCGAGTTCAACCGCGTCGAGGCGCTCGGCGGCGAGGGCCTGATGCTCCGCGAGCCGCGCTCGATGTACGCGGCCGGCCGCTCCCGCTCCCTCCTCAAGGTCAAGCGCTTCCACGACGCCGAGGCCAAGGTCCTCGGCTACATCGACGGTCAGGGGCGACACGCGGGTCGCGTCGGCGCGCTCTCGGTCGTCACGCCCGGCGGCGTACACTTCGCGATCGGCTCGGGGCTCTCTGACGCCGACCGCGATGACCCGCCGAAGATCGGCGCCATCGTCACGTTTCGTTACCAGGAGCTGACCGACGCGGGCGTCCCGCGGTTCCCGACCTTCGTCCGGATCCGTGACGACTTCGACTGGCCGACCAACGGCGCCAGCGCGAGCCGTCCCGTCGCCTCCAGCGTCCCGCTGACCCCCGCCGCCGCCAGGGCCTCGAGCGGCTCCGGCAAGACGACGAGCAAGACGAGCAAGACGAGCAAGACGACGAGCAAGTCGTCGGGCAAGACGAAGAGCAAGCCCAAGAGCGCGCCCACGAGCACGCCCGCCGCGCCGACGGCAACGACGCCCGCGACGTCAACGACGCCCGCGACGTCAACGACGCCCGCGACGTCAACGACGCCCGCGACGAGCGCGGGCACCAACGTGACGCGCTACTTCGAAAAGCCGGGCGCGCCGGGCTCGTTTTGGGAGGTCACCGCCCAGGGCGTCGCCATGGCCGTGCGCTACGGCGAGCTGGGCACGCGCGGCAAGACCAAGCTCAAGACCTTCCGCGACGCGGCGCGGGCGACCCGCGAGGCCGAGCGGCTGCTCGCGATCAAGCTGAAAAAGGGCTTCGTCGAGAAGCCCTGAGCCCGCCGCGGCGGCCCGCTCAACACGACCGCGTCGCGCGACCGCGTCGCGCGACGATCGTGACGCGCGCTAGCTCGCGGCGCCGCTGTCGATCCCGAGGATCTCCTTCACCTGGTTGATGAAGCGCTCCTCCTTCTCGGTGACCTTGCCGTCGGAGTACGCCAGCTGGATGAGGTGAATGACGACCGCGTTGCGCTGCTTCTCCGACATCCCGCCGGCGCCGTCGCGACCGTCGCGCAGGATCTCGACCGCCTTGATCACGGCGTCGTCGCGCGCCGCCTCGTCGGGCAGGCTGTTGTGCCACTCGCCGACCTCCGAGAGCACGCCCGCGATCTGCTCGCGCCGGGCGTCCGGGATCCACTTGTGCAGCAGGTCGACGGCCTTGACCACCTCGTCCGCGCTCATGCCTTCGTCCGTCGCGTGAATAAACCGGAGGTACAGGAACCCGAGGATGTGGATTGGGGTCATCTTCTCTAGCATCGGTGCTTCGCTCCTCGTCTCGAGGCGGTCCCGGCCGCCGCGTGAGTGTCGGGAATCATATCGCAGCGCCCTCCTCCGCAGGGCAGCGAGCTCGCTGCGTGTACACGCGCACGCGTCGCGATCATCGCGCGACGGCGCGGGCACGCGTCGCGCCTGCGCGCTCGGGCGAGCTCGAGTCGCGCTCCTCGAGCGAGCCGCGAGCGATCGTGCCGGCCGCGGGACCGCGCGCGCGCGCGCGCTTCTGCGGACGCGCCGTAAAACCTGCGGCGACTCGACTCGAGTCTTCGGCAAAAACAGCGACGCCGCGCGCGAGTTCGCCCCGGATCGAGCGGGCGATCCGCGCGCCTCGTGTGATACGGTTCGCACGCGCTGACTGGGGCCCCGACGCCGATCCCGTCCACAATCGGTGATCGCGCTCGGCGAGCGCCCGTCTGCGACGTCTGTTATCCGTCCGACCCCCAACCTGGAATCACGACGACCTTGTCAAGCCCCGTAAAACCCCCCCAGACGGCCAGACCCGCCCAGCATCACGACACGTGGTTCGACAGCCTCCGGCGTGAGTACGCCGAGGTCAGCCGCTCCTTCCGCCGTCGACTCCGCGAAGAGCAGAGCTACGAGGGCGACGACTGGGGCGACCCCGACGAAGACGACTGGGGCCGCGAGAAGACCTAGCAGCGCGAGGCGGCGAAACGCGGTGTACCGGGCCGCACCACAAGTTTCGCCAACGACGCCCACGGCGAAAAATACGACGCGGGCGACACGCGGACATTCGCCCTGGCAGCCGCTATCGCGCCGATCCGGCGACGCGACGTCGGCGGATCCCGAGCAGTGCCAGCAGCGCCAGCGAGCTCCAGGCGCCGCCGCCCGAGTCGGCCCCGCAGTCGCAGCCATCGTCGTCGAGTTGCCCCGCAGTCTCCGTCGTCGCCGACTCGGAGTCACTGTCAGTGTCGGACGCAGACGTCGTAGTCCCTGCGGTCGTGACGTCATCCGAGTCGGTCTCTGCCATCGTCGTCCCGTCGCCGGTCGTCGGGTCTACCGTCGTGCCCGTCGTCGGATCGGGGCCGGTCGTCGTCGACGTCGTGCCAGGGTCGTTCGGGATCGGCTCGAACTCCTCGACCCCCGTGCAGGCCGAGTTGCCGGCGGCATCAATCGCGCAGTAGCGGTACCGGACCGTCAGCGCGTCGGGGACGATGAAGGTGTAGGTCCAGAGGTGCTCGCCGTACCACCACCCGTCGACCTTCACGCCGTCGGTCTCGATGTCGTCCATGTCGACCGCGTACTCGAGGTACACGGCCTGCCAGTCGTGCCCGTAGTTGACCGTCTTGTTGTCGTGCACCCGCGCGCGCAGGGTCAGCTCGTCGCCGACCATCACCATGTCCTCGGGCGTGACGATCTGCGCGATCGAGATGATCGGCACGGCGGTGTCCGGCGCCACGTCCTCGCCGAAGAACACGAAGTTCTCGAACGCGTTGAGCCCGTCGCCGAGCACCGCGTCGAGCTTCGCGTCGCCGTTGAGATCGCCGACCTCGATGTCGAAGGTCCCGTCGGACGAGACCGCGCCGAAGGGCAGCGCGCCCGCCGTGACGAACTGCCCGCCTTGGTGCTCCAGCAGGCGATCGCCGTCCTCGGCCGCCGACGCGAGGAAGAAGTCGGGGTCGCCGTCGGAGTCGTAGTCCGCGAACGCGAGGCCGTAGTCGAAGGTCGAGATGTTGTCGATCGGCTGCCACCACGTCGCGGTCACGTCCATGAACGCGCCGCCGGTGTTGAGCAGCACGCGGCTGCGGAAGCCCTCCATGCCGCCGCCCTCGCCGTCCTGCAGCGACACGAGGTCGAGCAGCTCGTCGCCGTCGATGTCCAGCGCCGTGTAGCTCACGCCGTACTTGAACTGCGGCAGCTTGCCCACGGTGATGTCCGTGAACGTGCCGTCCCCGTTGTTCCGGTACAGGCGGCCGCCGTCGGCGCAGGTGAAGCACGCCGCGAGCACGTCGAGGTCATAGTCGTTGTCGATGTCGACGAGCTCGACGTCCCACGACCACCGGAGGTTGATGTCCGGCATGCGCGCGAGCGTCTCGTCGGTGAAGTGCCCGTCGCCGTCGTTGATCCAGACGAGCGTCCGGCCGCCCTCCGAGATCTCGAGGTTCACCGGGATCTCGCCCCACTCGCTCAGCACGAGGTCGAGATCGCCGTCGCCGTCGACGTCGCCGAACTCCGCGTCGCCGATGCTGTGGTCGTCCTGGGGCAGCTGCTCGCCGCTGACCTCGGTCAGCTGGAACTGCGTGTCGAGGTTGTTCTCGTCCCACACGAGCAGGCGGCTGCGGCTCTTCCAGTTGGCCGCGATGAAGATGTCGAGGCGCCCGTCGCGGTTGACGTCGCGCGCCTTGATCATCCGCCCCGTGTCCGGGATCGCCTTCGGGTCGTCCGGGATGGAGCCGAAGATCTCGACGCTCACGTCCGTGAACACGCCGAAGCCGTCGTTGACGAACGCCTGGTTCGGCTCGCCGGAATTGGGCGTGCCGGAGTGCCAGCCGCCGCAGTTCGCGAACAGCAGCTCGGGCGCGCCGTCCTCGTTGAGGTCCGCGAGCTCGACGTCGGTCGTGAAGTGGTTCCCCGCGTCGAGGAACTGCTGCGGCGTCGCCTTCACCCACGGCGCGGCTGAGGCCGCCGCGGGCAGGAGCAGAACCAATAGCGCGGGGACGAAGACCAAGCGAACGCGACGCATGCTCCTGAATTACTCCGAGGCGACGACGCAGATCAACACGCGCCGCGGCTCGCGCGAATTCTCCCTTCAACGTGCGCTTTAGGACACTCTCAAAAATGCGCCGCGCGTCGGCGCATCACATGGCCTTCTAGCCATCATGTCTTTAGAGGCATATTCAACCACGAGCGCTCGAACGCTCGCCCGCGCACGCCGCCGCTCCGTGTACGCGCACGCACCCGCAGGTGCGATCGCCGCTTCACACCCGACGTTATCGCGCCCCGACGCGCTCGCCCGCGCGCCGCTCGCTCAGCGGCCCATCATCCGACGCCAGTCGTCGAGCGAGCGGATCCGGAGGTAGTGATTGGTGCGCCGCTGCTCCCGCATCGTGCTCGTCGGCGTCGGCCCGTAGTCGTGCCCGGGGTACAGCACGACGTCGTCGGCGAGCTTGGCGAGCCGCCCCGTCAAGGTCTCGTACATCTGCGCGGGATCGCTGCCCGGCAGATCGACGCGGCCGCAGCCGTTGACGAACAGGGTGTCCCCAGAGACGAGCCGGTCGTGGAGCAGGAAGCACTGGCTCCCCGGCGTGTGCCCCGGCGTGTGGATCAGCTCGACCGTCACGTCGCCGAGCTGCACGCGGTCGCCGCTCTCGTGACGCACCATGTCGCCCTCGCTGAGCCCGGTGATCTTCTTCAGGCCGTCGGCCTCGAGCTTGTGGACGTGAACGCGCGCGTCGACCCTGCCCACGAGCTCGGCGACCCCGCCCGGGACCGTGAAGCCGAGCATGCTGCCGCCCACGTGATCCGGGTGGTAGTGGGTCACGAGCGCGCCGGTGATCCGCATGCCGTCACGGCCCGCGATGTCGATGAGCGCGTCGGTGCTCCACGCGGGATCGACGACGAGGCACTCGCCCGCGCGCCGACTCCCGATCAAGTAGATGAAGTTCGCCATGGGCCCGAGCGGGACCTGGCGAAAGTAGAGGTCGGGGTTGTTCGGCGCGTCGGAGTGGCCCACGACGCTGGTTGTGACAGGCCCCGAGGCGAGGGGTCAAGACCCCGGCCAGGGCGCGCGACGCGAGGCCTCGCGCCGTCGTCGACAGGACGCGCTCGCGAGCGCGTCCCGGCGCTCGCGGAGCGACCGGGGCGCGGCGTCACGAGCGGACGCCCGGCCTAGAGCGCCTCGAGCACGGCGCGGATCTCGGCGAGCTCCGCGTCTCCCGGCAGCGCGGCCTCGGCCGCGCCGAGGGACTGCAGCGCGTCGCTGAGCATCACGCTCGGGTCCGCGTCAAAGTCGCTCTGCGCCTTCAGGGCCTCGGCGTAGTCGTACACCGCCCGCCCCTTGAGCAGGTTCACCGAGCTCTCCCCCATCAAGTCGCCGAAGGTGATCGAGTCCTCGATCACGCGCTCCTCGAAGGTGATGGCGTCCTTGTAGCGCACGGTGACGCGGACGGGCGTGTCAGGCTGCACGAGCTCCGGCGCGCACGTCTCGATCTGCTGGTAGAACACCATCGCGTCGTTCGGCGCCAGGTGCTGCGGCTCGACCTCCGCCGGATCGGTGCTGTACTCCTCGCCGCTGAACTTCACGATCGCGAAGCCGGGCGGCAGCTCGAGCTCGACCTGAACATCACGGGCGGCGACGGCGAGCGTGTTGACGAACTGCGTATTGAAGACCTTCCAGGCCTCCTCGGCGTTCGGGATGAAGACCGAGGCGCCCTTGCCGATATCCGTGACGGTGTCCATCAGCAGGTCGTTGTACGAGGTCGCCGAGCCGACGCCCACGCCGACCATGTAGATCCCGTCCTCGTTGTTCGCGCCGGCGTGCTCGGCGATGATCTGCTCATCGGTGATGCCGACATTGGCCCCGCCGTCGCTGATGAGGACGATGCGGTTGATGCGGCCGGGATCGTAGGAGGCCGTCGCCAGCTGGTAGCCTGCCTTGAGCCCGCCCGCGAGGTCGGTGCCGCCGCCAGGCTCGAGGCCGTCGCAGATCGCGACCACCTTCGGATCGTCGGGACCCGTGACCTGGTAGCCGCCGAGCTTGATCGCGTTGGTCGTGTCCCAGCCGACGGCCGAGAGCACGTCGCCCTCCTTGAGGCTCGCGGCGATCGCACGGCAGGCCTCCTGCTGCATCGCCATCGGCGTACCCGCCATCGAGCCGGACTCGTCGAGGACCAGCGTGATGTTGAGCGGCGCGCGCTGCTCGTTGCTGACGATCTCGCTGCCGACGCCGATCTGCAGCACGAACTCGCTGCGGTCGCTCGTCTCCTCGACCTTGAGCAGCTCCGTCGTCAGCGTCAGCTGACCTGTCTCCGCGGCCGGGTAGCCGAAGGTGTAGTAGTTCATGAACTCGTAGGTGCGAACGGGCACGTTGCTCAACGAGCCGAATTGGCCGAGCACGGCCTCGCGCGCCTGCACAGGCGAGGACATCGAGTTCGAATCGTCAGGCGAGAGGTAGAGGACGACCGGCGTCTCGCTGTCGCACTTCACCTCCTCCGGAGGCGGCTCCTCCGGCGGGGGCTCCTCCTCCGGCGGCTCCTGGCCCGTGTCGCCGGCGCTCGAGGTGCCCGACGTCCCGGGTCCACCCGAGGAGTCGTACCCACCCGACGTCCCACCTGCGCCGCTCGCGTCGGAGCCACCGTACTCGCCGGCGCTGCTCTCCGAGCCATATGAGCCGTCGCTTCCCCCGCCGTCGGAGCCCGAGTCGCCGCAGGCGACGAGCGTAAACGACGCTGCGAGACCGACGGCCAGCGTCAGGCGAGAGCCGAGATCAGAAAGGGAGAGACGGGGCGCGTATGAAATCATGCTATGGGCTCCTGCACGCGTGAATCAGTGCGTCGCGTGCACCGTCCAACCCCTTTGCAACTTGTGTGCACCGTGTGATTTCAGGACGTTGCACGGCGTGCCAAGCTCGACCCCGACCGAGATGCCGCACGTTCCACCGGCGGTCGGACATTCGTGTCGTGAGTCGGGAAGTTACCGGCCTCGGCGCTTTTACGCTCGAAGAACCCGATTGGCTCGACCCGCGACTCAACCCCGAAGGTCACTCGCCAGAACGTGATACCAAGGCGAAGTGGACGACGAGGTCGAGGTCTGCTGTCCGTATTGTTGTGAGTGGATCTCGTTGTACGTCGATCCACACACGCGCGGCGAGCTCATCCAGGACTGTGATGTGTGCTGTCGTCCGTGGCGCGTGTTCGTCGCGCGCGATGAGGACGGCCAGCTCGCAGTCACTGTGGACCGCGCGTGAGCGTCGGTCATGAGCGTAGCGGCGCGCGATCCGTCGCGCGTCGACCATCGGTGATCCGCAGCGCGGGGCGCTTGCGGAGATCAACGCGATAACCGGACTCAAAGAACAGACTCAGGAGCCCGAGCCCGAGGGAGAAGAAGCAACCGGCGAGTACGATGGTTGAAAATGACATAGCGTGTCCTGTACCGGCTGCCACTAAGCAGACTCCAGGCCAAGCCCACGCGAACGCCAACCGTCTGATTTTTCTACACTTCACCACCCGCCCCCACAGGGAAGCCGGCCAGTCGGCTGGCCATCCCTGACCACTTTGGTTGCCCCCGCCGAGCGCGGGGCCAGCGGCCAGCGCTCAGCCGAGGCCGTACGCGCGAACCCGGTACTCGTCGAGCATCCGCTGGGCGTTGAAGTAGGACCCCGCCAGGGCGATCGAGCCGCGCATGACCTCGGACCACGCGTGGGGGTTGTCCCGGTACATCGGGAGCACCACCGCGTCGAGCAGTCGATACAGCTGATCCGCTTCGGCATCATCGGCGTCGTCCCCGTGATGGCCGTGGGGCTCAATCGCCCAGCCGGTGTGCCCGATGATGCAGCCCTCGACCCACCAGCCGTCGCGCACGCTGAGGTTGGGCACACCGTTGTGCGAGGCCTTCATCCCGCTCGTGCCCGACGCCTCGAGCGGCGCCCGCGGCGTGTTGAGCCAAAGATCAACACCAGAGGTCAGCAAGAGCCCGAGATCCATGTTGTACCCGGGGATATAGGTCAGCTGGATGTCGGGACCGACGCGCGCGCGCAGCCCGTGAATCTCGGAGATGAGCCGCTGCCCCTCCTCGTCGCGGGGATGCGCTTTGCCAGAGTACACGAGCTGCAGGCGCCCGTGACGCGCGGCGATCGCCCGAAGCCGCTCGATGTCGCGGAGCACCAGCGTCGGGCGCTTGTAGGCGGTCGCGCGCCGGGCGTATCCGATCGTGAAGACGTCGGGATCGAGCTGCACGCCGCAGCGTGTCGCTACCTCGGCGAGCAGCGCGCGCTTGGCCGCGTTGTGGGCGGCGACGATCTCGTCGAGCGGGATCCGCTCCGCGAGGCGAAGCGCGTAGTTCTGGTGGCGCCACTGCGGGATGTGACGATCAAACAGCGCGCGAAACGACGGGCTCGTCCAGCTCGTGGAGTGCACGCCGTTGGTGATCGCGTGGATCTCGTGGCCGGGGAACATCCCGCGGGAGACTTCGCCGTGACGCCGCGCGACGCCGTTGACGAAGCCGCTCAGCGCCAGCCCGAGCCGGCTCATATTGAGCTCGGCGTGCTCCTGCTCGGGGAGGCGAGAGAACAGCGCGAGCCCCTTCTCGCCGAGCACGCGCCGCGCGAGGTCACGCGAGAACGAGTCATGTCCCGCCGGCACGGGCGTGTGAGTCGTGAACACGCAGGCGGCGCGTACGTCGTCGATCGCCTCGGCGAGCTGCGCGTCGCCGGGACCCTCGAGCTTCGCGCGCAGCAGATCGAGCGCGAGCAGGGACGAGTGCCCCTCATTCATATGGTAGACGCGCGGCGTGTAGCCGAGCGCGGCGAGCATCCGGCGCCCGCCGATCCCGAGGATGATCTCCTGGGCGAGGCGATAGCGCTCATCTCCGCCGTAGAGATGATCCGTGAAGCGTCGATCGTCGGGGCTGTTGGGCGCGATATCGACATCGAGGTACAGGATCGGGATCACGTGCCCGTCGATGCCCGAAAGACGCAGGATCCAGGCCTGCACGGCGACGACGCGCCCCTCGATCTCGACGGTGACGCTCGGGTGCTCGAGACGCTCGAGGTGCTCGGACGGCTCCCACTCGACCGGGGCGACCTCCTGGCGTCCGTCGCTGGTAATGCGCTGCTGAAAGTACCCCTGGCGATGGAGCAACGTCACCGCCACAAGCGGCAGGCCCATGTCCGCGGCGGCGCGCAGCGTGTCCCCGGCCAGCACGCCGAGTCCACCCGAGTAAGTTGGGATACGCGCGGACAGCCCGATCTCCATGGAGAAGTACGCGATCTGAGCGGGAGGCGTGATGTGGTCTGGCATGTCGAGCGACGGATCATTCCGGCCACGCGTTCGCGGGTCAAGACCGCGAGGTCACGCTGTACACACGCACAGACGCGCGCAAGCGCGTTCGCGCCGGGGCCCGCGTCGTCACGCGCACGACCAACACGCTTCGCTATCGCCGCCGTCGTCGGCCCGACGACGCGACCGCGAGCAGGAGCAGCGCGGCGAGGGACGGCCCACGCTCGCGGGTCGTGCTGCACGCGCATCCCGAGCCGCCACCGTCTTCGTCGAAGCCGGTCTCTGTGCCGCTCGTCGCCGTCGATCCGGCCGTGGTGCTCGCGGGGCCGTCGCTCGACGCGGCCGAGCCATCGCTGCTCGCGTCCACCGTGCTCGCGTCGGATCCTGAGCCCGTGGTCGTCGACGAGTCCTCCGTCGTCCCGCCGGTCTCGCTGTCCGTCGTTCCGGTCGTCTCGCCCGGGTCCTCCCCGTAGTACGCGCCGCACGCTGGCTCCGAGAACATCCCGGCCCGATGCGCGAGCGAGAGCGTGTAGGCGCCCGCGCCGAAGCCGAGCATCGGCGTGTTGAATTTGTAGGTCCCGTCGTTCTCGTCGAAGGTCTCCGCGACCATGAGGAAGTTGGCGAGCGCCTGGTCGAGCACCCAGTTCGTGAGCGCGTCGGCCCGCGCCGCGTCGCCGGCCATCCGCTTGGCGATCGACCCGCGAAGATCGGTGATCACCCACTCGGCGCTGTCGTAGTCGCTGCCCCAGGGGCTCACGTCCTCGGCGTTCGCGTGATCCCAGCGATCGTCGTTGCGCGACCAGCCCTCGCCGGCCGCGACCGCGAGGTGCGCGTCGAGGCCGTCGAGCGTCGCCTGCGCGATCGGACCGGTCGGATCAAACAGCCCCATGGCGATCGCGTCGAGCACGGCCGCGTCCCAGTAGCCCTCGCCGACCGCGAGCTCCTCGGTGTTGACCGCGATCGCGCCGCCGCCGTCCGTGAGCCGCGCGGCGATCGCCCCGCGGAGCGCCTCGGCGGCCGCTTGATACGCCGACGCCCGCGCCGCGTCGCCGCGCCGCTCGGCGATCGCGGCGGCGTCGCACAGGCCCCGCGCCGCCGTGATGTTCGTGTAGGCGAAGTGGCGCTCGCGCCCGTTCCAGTGCGTCTCCCAGATCGACGAGTCGGGGCGCAGCAGGCCGGTGTCGGGCTCGATCAACGCGAGGATGACATCGGCGATCTCGGTCGCTATCAGCTCCCAGTTGTCGTCGGCCACGCTCGTGTCGCCGGTCGCGATCTCGTAGACGCGCAGCGCCCACAGAAACAGCCCGAAGCCGTCGAACTCGAGGTTGGGGCCGAAGTCGTTGAAGTCCGTCTCCTCGACGCCGAAGCCGTAGTAGCGCACCAGGCTGATCTGGTAATCGGGCATGTCGTACGAGGCGAGCTCGCCCCAGTCCTTGAAGCGGCCTGCCTCTGCGTTCAGGTAGAATCGCAGGCCGTCGCGCGCCTCGTCGGCCATCCCGAGGATCGCCATGGCCGCGACCCCGTAGGCGCCGTCGCGGATCCACGCGTACGTCCAGTTGCCCGGGGGCATGCTCGCGAGCAGCGCCCCGCGCGCGTTGTGCTCGACCTCCGCGGGCAACACCGCCGGGTCATCGGCGCCGGCGGGGAAGCGGGTCCTGCGGACATCCCCGTCGCTCGCGAGGTGCTCGCGGAGGAAGTAGCGATCCTCCTGCACCTGTCCCATGCGCAACATCGCCGCCGAGTGCCGCACGAGCGTCTCCTCGTCATCACCGAGCCCGTCGGGCGGGGTGAGCGTGCTCTGGAACGCGGCCCACGCCCCGAGCTCGGCCTCGACGAGCGTCTGCGCGCCCTGCCCCCCCGCGTAGTCCTCGAGCCACTGCTGCGCCGCGTCGCCCGCGAAGGGGTCGGGGTGATGCGCGAACGCGACGCCCGCCCACGCCTCCGCGCCCGCGTCGATCGTCCCGAGGTCGAACTGCAGCGCCGCGACCGATCCATCGACCGCGTCGGCAGGCGGCGCGTTGTCCGGGAGGTCCGCGAGCGAGTCCTTCACGAGGTCATAGACGGCGACGCCGGGCGCGAAGCCCTTGTGCGCGATCGGTCCGAGGGCGCGGGTCGCGATGGCGCCGGCGAAGCCGCGCTCGAGGATCGTCTGGCCCGCGTCGGTGATCGTCTCGCCGTTCTCGCCGATATCCTGCCCGACCTCCCAGGGCGAATTCGCGCGCCCGTACCCCAGATGAAAGTTGCTCAGCGAGAACGCCTGCACGCCCGGGAGCGCCTGATTCGAGTTGTTGCGCACGCGCAGCGCGAGCACGACGGCGGCGCGGGGAACGTCGCGCGGCGCGAACACGAAGGTCGTGAACTCGAGGTCGCCAGCGTGCTGCACCACCGCCACGACCCCCGACCCGCCTGTCGCCTCCGACGTGTAGCCCACGTACCCGCTGGCGTCGTGGTCGACGGGGAGCTCGGTCAGCCAGAACTGCTCTCCGGCGACCCGCGCGCCGAAGTAGGCGTCGAACACGAGATCACGGGTGTAGACGGCGGCGAATTGGCCCCCGTCCCAGATCTCCTCGCCGTTCTCGTCGAGCTGGGGCTCCTCGGCGGCGAACAGGTGCTCGCGAAATTGCTCGAGCTTCCCGCTCTCGAGGTTCACCAAGCCGGCGCCGTGTCCATTCGAAAACGGCAGCTCAAAGCGCGTGCGCTGGACGGGCACGGCGGCCCGGGCGTCGGTCCCCAGCGCCCCCGCGAGCGTCAGGGTCACGAGCGAGAAGACCGCCACACCCCGACCGGGGGCTTGAGAGAGCAGGCGCGCGCACATGCACAGAATCTACTCCGAGTTCTCGCCCGGGAGGGCGACGCATTTTTGTATCGTGATGCCATGCGCTCGCTCCCTGCACTCGTCGTGTTCACCGCCGTCGTCGGCATCGCCTGCGGCTCGGGCGACTCCGAGTCGACTGAGTCCAGCGACTCGACGCCGACGATGCCGTCGACGAGCGAAGGACCGGTGCAGGTCAGCGAGACCGACGGGACCAGCGGCGGCGCCACCGGCTCGAGCGACACCACGACGGGCTCGCCCACAAGCGACACCGACTCCACGACGGACGTCGAGACCACCACCGACACCGGCGGAGACGAGCTCGCCTGCCCGACCGAATTCCGCTTCGCGCTCCCCGGCGGCGCTTCGAATCCGCGCGTCGCGGGGGCGTGGCACGGCTTTGAGCTCGCGACCGCGACCGCGCTCGAAGGCCCCGACGGCGACGGCTACTACACGGCGACGATCGAGCTCGAGCCGGGGCTCTGGGCCTACAAGATCGTCTACGAGCAGGGCGGCGAGACGCGCTGGGAATTCGATCCGGAGCGCGCGCGACGAACCTACGTCAACGAGATCGAGAACTCCGCCGCGCTCGTGCGCGACTGCAGCCGCCCCGCGCTCGCGGTGAAGAGTTCGAACGCGACCAGCGACGGCTCGTTCACCGCGTCGCTGTCGTACATCGACGGGATCACGGGGGATGGCCCCGCGCCCGCGGACTACACGGCCACGCTCGACGACGAGGGGACCGAGAGCCCGTTGAGCGCCGACGAATTCCAGATTGATCCCGACAGCGGTGACGTCTCGATCGCGGTGAGTTCACTCACCGCCGGCAAGTACACGATTCGGGTGGCGGCCGCCGACACCAGCGGGCGCGAGTCCGAGGTCCTCCGGCTCGTGTTCTGGATCGAGGACGAACCCTACGACTGGAACGGCGCGCTGATTTACATGGTCATGACCGACCGGTTTCGCGACGGAGATCCCGGCAACAACGGCGGTCCGACGCCGCCTGCCGATCCCCGGGGGGACTGGCAAGGAGGCGACTTCGAAGGTCTCCGCCAGAAGATCGCCGACGGCACGCTCGATCAGCTCGGCGTGCGCGCGATCTGGATGACCCCGTTCCAGACCAACCCCTCGGGCCCCTACCTCGCCGCCGACGGGCTCCACCACGTCACCGGCTACCACGGCTACTGGCCGATCGCCGCGCGCGAGGCGGACGCGCGACTCGGCGGCGCCGCGGCTCTCCACGCGCTCGTCAAGGAGGCCCACGCGCACGGGATCCGCATCCTCCAGGACTTCGTGATCAACCACGTGCACGAGGACCACGAGTACATGACGGAGCACCCGGATTGGTTCCGCACCGGCTGCGTCTGCGGCACGCAGGACTGCGACTGGACCGGGCACGCGCTCGACTGCATGTTCGCGCCCTATCTCCCCGACATCGACCACCGCGTGACCGAGGCCAACGCGGCCTTCGTCGACGACGCGATCTGGTGGCTCGACGAGTTCAACCTCGACGGGCTCCGCGTCGACGCGGTCAAGCACGTCGAGGAGGCCGCCACCCGCAACCTCGCCGCGGCCGTCCGCGAGGGCTTCGAACCCGCCGGTACGCGCTACTTCCTCATGGGCGAGACCGCGATGGGCTGGTCCGACTGCCCCGACCCCTGCAACGACGAGAACTACGGGACCATCTCGAAGTACGTCGGCCCGCTCAACCTCGACGGGCAATTCGACTTCGTCCTCTACCACGCGGTCTCTTACAACACCTTCGCCTACGGCAACAAAGGCATGCTGCACGCCGCCTACTGGCTCGAGCACGGACTCGAGAAGTGGCCGGACGACGCCGTCATGACGCCCTACATCGGCAGCCACGACACCCCGCGCTTCGTCTCGCTCGCGGACTATCGCGGGCAGGACGGCGCGCACGACCCCGGCGTCGCCCACAGCCAGTGGGACAACGTCGCCGAAGCGCCCGGCGATCCGGAACCCTACCGCCGCGCGCGGATCGGCATGGCCTGGCTGCTCGGCCTCCCGGGCGCGCCGCTGCTCTACTACGGCGATGAGTACGGTCAGTGGGGCGGGGCCGACCCCAACAACCGACAGATGTGGCGCTCGGAGGACGCGCTGAACCCTGACGAGTCGCAGACGCTCGACTTCGTCCGCCAGCTCGGCGCCGCGCGGTCCAACATCCCGGCGCTGCGCGTCGGCACCTACGTCGCCCTCGACGCGACCGAGGACAGCATCGTGTTCGGGCGTCACCTCGCGGGCGGCGAGTCAGCCGTCGTCGCGGTGACGCGCGCGGACCAGGCGCAGCAGCTCTCGGTCAACGTGAGCGAGTCGCTGGGGCTCGCGCCCGGGACCGTGCTCGCGGACGCGCTCGGGGGGCCCGACGCGACAGTGTCGGTCGTCGGGAACCTGATCGTGAACATCCCCCCGAGCGGCGCCGTGATCCTCGCGCCCTGACGAGGTCGCGGCGCGTGTCCCCGCGGCCATCTTCGAGCACAACCTCAAAAAACACGAAGTTTCTCGTTGACAGCCTTGCCGGCTGCGGCTACACCAACCACGCTCCACCAATATTGTGGTTGGAGGTCACGTCATGAATCGTTCCACGCACACAACAGGCATCCGCGCACCCATGGCGGACCGCGTCCTGTTCCTCGCCCCAGGTGGCGAGGGATACGCGTGTTGAGCAGTTCCCGGCGTGAAAACGTTTATCTAGCGAGCCTCTCGTGGAT
Source organism: Myxococcales bacterium (assembly GCA_020633295.1). GTDB lineage: Bacteria > Myxococcota_A > Polyangia > Nannocystales > Nannocystaceae > JACKDW01. The sequence goes on from JACKDW010000006.1 coordinate 479,336, forward strand.
TGACGCCGAAGCGCCGGGCCTCTCGGCACGCGCGGTCAGCCCTCGAAGACGCACTACGCTGGCGTAGCTCAACGGTAGAGCACCTGCTTTGTAACCAGGTGGCTGTGGGTTCGACTCCCACCGCCAGCTCAACGGTGCCTGATGACCACCATCTTCAGGACCTCCGCGTCGCGTTGGTTGTCGAGTTGTTATCGAGCTGAGTTGTTATCGAGCTGCGTTGTTATCGCGTTGAACTGGTATCGAGTTGCGTTGTTATCGAGCTGCGTTGTTATCGCGTTGAACTGGTATCGAGCTGCGTTGTTATCGCGTTGAGCTGGTATCGCGTTGAGCTGTTATCGCGTTGAGCTGGTATCGAGCTGCGTTGCTATCGTGTTGAGCTGCCCGAGATTGGATCACAACCCGTAGACATCAAGTATCGCGCTGAGTAGCGTAGATCATGGGCCCGCCGCCGGTTTCACCGGCGCGCGGGCCCACCCGTTTCAGCGGCTCAGCGCTTCCACCACGGCTTGTCGGACTCTAGCGGCTCGGACGCCGGCTCGATCTTCAATCCCGCCGAGCTGATCTCGACCTCCAGCACGTCGTTCGGGCGCCTCCCAGAGTCCTCGACCTCGACCTCGACCTCGACCTCGACCTCATCCTCCAGGTCGACTTCGACGGACGCGCTGTCCATCGCGCCGAGATCGATCTCCACGCTCGTGACGGGATTCCTCGTCGGCTGGGCGAACGGCGAGCGCGGCTCTCCCGCGTGAAATGGGCTCGAGGTCGGCGGCGCGAAGGGCGAGCGCGCGCCGCGGGTCGACGACGAGCGGGGCGCGAGGCGTGACGCGGAGGCCATCCGGCGACTCTCAGCCTCCTTGAAGCGATTCGCTAGGGTCTTGATGAAGGCCCCCATCCAGGGCTTCATCGCGTCGAACTCCCGCTCGATCACGTCGCCGGTGACCATGATCAGCTTCGTGTCCGTGACCGCGACGACGCTCGCCGTTCGCGGCGACTCGGCGAAGATCGCGGTCTCTCCGAACACGTCCCCGGGGCCGAGCATCCGCAAGGAGACGCGCTCGCCGTCGACGTTCTTGTAGACCTCGAGTCGCCCGACCTCGACGATGTAGGCGGCGTCGCCGACCTCCCCCTCGCGAATGACGTGGGAGCCCTGCTTGTAGGTGATCGCGGGGAAGTTGCCGCCGCCGCGGATCAGCCGCTGCAGGTCCTGCTTGAGCGCGTCGGTGGTGCCGTAGCGCTCGGCGGGCTTACGCGAGAGCGCCTTCATCGTGATCCGGACGAGCTCGCGCGGGTACATCACGCCGCTGACGAGCTCCTCGGGCGGCGGGATGACGCAGCGCTGGGCCATCCGCAAGGTCTCGATGTTGGAGTGCCCGCGATACGGCGGCTGACCCGTGAGGACCTCATACAGGATCGCGCCGAGCGCGAAGATGTCCGAGCGCTGATCCATCTCGGCGTGTCGGCCACGAGCTTGCTCAGGGGACATGTACCCGGGCGTGCCGAAGACGAGCCCCTCGGTCTCCTCGGGCGGCAGCTCCGGCAGCGGGTCGTGCACGATCATCCGCGACTCGCCCTCGACTTCGAACAGCCGCGCGCCGCCCCAGTCCATCAGATACACCTGCCCGTAGTCGCCGACCATGATGTTCTCGGACTTGATGTCGCAGTGCAGGACGCCGCGCGAGTGCGCGTAGCCGAGCGCGTCGCAGACCTTGATCAAGATCTCGAGGATGTTGAGCAGCCGATCATGATCGTGGCGCTCGGGGTGCCGGATCACCTCCGCGAGGCTGCGGCCGTCGATCAACTTCATCGTGAAGTAGATGCGGTGCTTGGTGTCGAGCCCGAGCTCGTGCACCGGGACGATGTTGGGGTGCGCGAGCTGCCCGGTGATCTGCGCCTCGCGGAGAAAGCCGCGGACGAGCATCGGCTGCTGATAGGTCCGATCGTGCAGGAGCTTGATCGCGCAGCGCCGCTGCAGCGCCCGATCGAGGACGACGCCGATGGAGCCGGTCCCTCCACGCGCGATCTCGCCTTCGTAGCGCAGGCGCTCCCCCCCCTGGGCGAACACGGCGCGCACCATCTCCTGAATCCGCGGATGAAAGCCCGCGACGAGCGCGGCGCGCCTGCTCGCACGCGACGACCGCCGTCGCCGCGAGGACGGCGCGTCGTCCTCGCGCTCGACCTCATCGGCCTCGTCGCGCTCCTCGACGCGCTCCTCGCCGCGGCCATCTCGTGGCGCGCCCGAGCTGCTCGCCGGCTCCCGAGCGGACGCGCGCTCCGACGCCTCGCGCGCGCGCAGCAGCGGCGACGGGATCGCCGGCAGCGAGTCGCTCGGCGTGATCGCGTCGGGGAGCGTCGCGCTCGGTGACACGTTCGACGGCAGCGACTCCTCGAGGATCGGGGACCCGCGGGTTGAAGAGCTCGGGCTCAGCGGGCGCTGTACGCTCGCGCGCTGCCGGTGCGCGCGCGAGACCGGCGGCGGCGGCGGCTTCGACGACGTGCTGCCGCTCGCGGGCGTGCTGGTGCGGACGCGCACCATCGGCGGTGTGTCCGTGTTCTCATCGAGCGCGCTGCCAGCGAGCGGCGGCGGCGGGATCATCGACGCCGCGCCGACCGGATCGGCGCGCGGCGCCCTCGATGACTCTGCGCGAACGCCCGTGGCGCGTGACGCCTTCGACCCTACGACCGGCGGCGCGGGCACAGGAGCGCCGCGCTTCGACCCGCCGCTCGGGGTCGCGGGCGGCGTCAGGCGTGAGGAGCCCCCGCTTGCGACGCGTCCGCGGCGACCCGCGCCGGAGCCGGTCGACGGCGGCTTCCCCACGCTCTTTTTCGAGTCCCCCATTCAGCGCGTCGCATCGTCGTTCTACCACATTCCCTGGCCCAGTCCTCGCGCTCCAGGACGTGCGCGTGCGCGCTTGATTCTGCATCAAAAGACAGGTCCGTGGAGGCGGCCGAGGACCGCACGAACAACGCTCGCGCGCGCATCGCTCCCGAGTCGACGGCCGACGGCCGCGACCGAGCGTGATGTGGGGCGCGCACCGACGATCGCCTAGCGCTCCGCACCGGGATCTTGGGACGACATCGGACCCATGAGCGACGCGACGCCAGCACGAGCCCGCTGCGGCCGATGAGGGCGGCGCCCTCGGTCTCGTCCTCGCGCTCGAGTCACCGGCGGACCCCTCACCTAGTCGCGCGCCGAGAACTCGAGCAAGCGGGCGACGAGGCCGGCGAGCACCGTGCTCGCGCGCTCGAGCTCGTCTCCGGTCTCGGCGTTGGCGATCGCGCCGAGCGGCGCGCGGAGCTCACGACCGACCGCGGCCAGGAACACGCTCGTCGCCCTGCTCGAGGCCTGCGCCTGCCGCTGCGCGTCTTCGAGCGCCGCCGCGCGCGTCCGCAAGCGAGCTTCCTCGTCACGGTGGGCGCTCACGTCCACGACGAGCACGTACTGGCCGTCGCCGGAGCTCCTGCCGGTGAAGCTCAGCTCAAACGCGCGCTTGGGGCCGCTCGGCGGCTCGATACAGCGCTCGACCGTGCGGACCGCCCCGTCGAGCGCGCGCGCGAGGCCGAAGTCCAGCCCTCCCCAGATCGCGCGCCACCACTCCGCCGAGCTCCCCCACTCGGTCGTCAGGTGCTCGAGCGTCTCGTCGCCGCCCAGCAGGGCCCCCGCCGCGTCGACCGTGATGACCGCGATCCCGAGGGCACGCGTCGCGCTCTCGAGCAGCTCGGTCGCCTCGCGGCGTGCCGCCGCCGCGGTGAGCTCGCGGCGAATGAGCCGCGCTGACTCAATCGCGAGCGCGACGTAGATCGAGATCGACTGCAGCGCGCGCTCGTCGTCCCGCGTGAACATCCCGGCCGCGAGGCGGTTGTCGACGTAGAGGACGCCGAGGGGGCGCTCGCCGAGGTTCACGGGCGTCGCGATCACGCTGCGGAGGCCGAGCGTTGTCTCGCTGCGGGCCCTGCCGGCGAGCTCTCCGGCGGCGCTGATGAACAGGGTGCGCTGCCCCGTGAACACGCGCGTGATGATCTCCTCGTCGCAGCTCGCGCCCGCCGCGAGCGGGCGACCTCCAGCGCCCCGCGCCGCGACGCGCCGCGGGCTAGAGCCTGTCTCATCGACCATAAACAAAAACCCGCGCTCGGCGCCTAGAAAGCCGAGCAGCGCGTCGAGGATCAGCTGCGCCTGGTGCTCGAGGCTGCTCGAGCGAGACGCGGAGAGGCTGAGCGCGAGGACGGTCTCGTGGAAGCGCGCGGGGCCGACATCGAGCTCGAGCGGCGACGCGCTCTCGCGCTTGTCGACGCGCGCGGGGGATGTCGGCGACGGCGGCGCCGGGCTCGGGCGCTCCTGCTGGATCCACGCGGCGCGCGTCGCCATCCCGTGCCGATCGGCGAGCGCGAGCGCGAGCGCGCGCGCGCGCTCTGCCGCCGCCGGCATGCCGGCGGACGCGAGCGCGTGCGCGCGAACCCGCGCTGCCTCGCACAGCGCCCGGGGGCTGTCGATCCGCCGCGCGATGGTCTCGGCTCGCTCGAGCCACGGCTCGACGCGATCGGCCTGATCGGTCAGGTAGCAGTACAGCCCCTCCATGACCGCCCACTGCGCCTCCAGGATCGGCACGTCGCTCGCGGCGCGCACGCGATCGAGCAGCATTCGAGCGCGGTCGCGGACGCGACCGCGGAGCCGTTGTCCAGGCCGCCGGAGCGCGCGAAGCAGCACGCCGTGGGCCGCGGCGAAGAAGCCGTGCCGTCCGTCGACCGTGAGGCGCCGAGGGTCGAGCCCCAGCTCGAGGAACTGCTCGACGCGGCGATCAAACAGCGCGTCGAGCTCGCCGGTCTCGACGTACACGGTCAGCTCGCCGCTGAGCAGGCTGGCGCGCGCGTAGATCTCGGAGGCGAACGGGCGCATCGCCGCGCGCGCCCGCTTGAGCTGCTGCAGCGCCGCGCCCCCGAGCCCGCGGCCCGCGAACACGCAGGCCGCGTAGACCGTGACGACGTGGGTCTGCGCCCGGCGGGCGTCCACGTTGACCAGGAAGCGCTTGCACGCGCGCTCCGCCCACACGCGCGCCTCCTCGACGTGCCCGCGATCGAACAGGTTCCAGATGAGCGCGAGCGCGATGTTGCCGTAGGCGTCCGCGTCGAGCCGCCGCTCGCCGAGCGCCATCGCCTCGCGGTAGGCCGCGAGCGCGTCGCGGGAGTGGCCGAGGAGGTCGAGCCCGTAGCCGCGGTAGCCGACGGCGCGGGTGAGCGCGCCGCGATCGCCGATGACGCGCGCGAGCTCGATCGAGCGCTTGATGTAGCGACGAAACCGCCCCTCGAGCCCGAGCACCGCCATGACCATGGCGTAGTTGGTGTAGGCGAGCACCTGGGCGCGATCGGGGCTCGCGCTCGTCGCCAGCTGGAGCGTGCGGACGGCGGACTGCACGAGCAGGCCGCCGCGCATCGAGAAGTAGGCGGCGTGGTCGACGACGTAGAGCAGGCGCAGCGCGATGCGGCGACGCTCGGCGTACCTCGCGGTCGTCGTGTCGGCGCGACGGGGCGCGCGGCGAACCAGCGCCGCGATCGCGCTGAGCACCGCCCAGACGGACTCGGCGGGCGGCGTCTCGCCGAGCGCCGCGAAGCCGCGCTGGACCTCGTGCATGGCCTCCTCGAGGAAGAAGCCGGCGACCTTGACCTCCGCGATGCTCGCGTGGATCGACGCGCGCCGCAGCGGGGTGTCGGCGCGCGACAGCGCCTCCGCGAACGCGCGATCGGCCTCGTCGATCCGCCCCACGAGGCCGCAGACCTCGCCGCGCAGCGCGAAGAACGAGCCGGGGAGCGCGATGCCGGCGTCACGCGCGACGGACTCCGCCCGCTCGAGGTACTGGTGAGCGTCGAGCGGCGCGTGGCGGGCGTGGGCGAGCAGCCCGGCGCGATGGTTGCTCTCGAGCACGCGCTGCGGATCACCCACGCCGACGCCGCCGGCCGACGCCGCGTTGTAGTGACGCGCGATCGCGAAGACGCTGTCGTGGCCGCGCTCGCGGCTGCGCTCGAGCGCCCGCGCGCACCGGCCGTGGAGCGCGGCGGCCCGCTCGGCGTCGAGCTGCTCGAGCAGCGCCTCGTGCAGGCGCTCGTCGACGAACGCGTAGCGCCGCTGACCCACGCGCTCGATGACCCGCGAGTCGACGCCGAGCGCGAGCGCGCGGTTGAGGGCCGCGCCCGCACGCACGCGCCGCGCCGCGTCGCTCGCCGCGTCGTCGTCGACGAGGAGCTCGGCGAGCAGGTCGGCGTGAAACCGCCGCCCGATCACCGCGGCCGCGGCGAGCGTCTCGCGCACCGACGTCGGGAGCGCCGCGAGCCGCTGCAGGAGCAGCGTGAGCACGTTGTCAGGCAGCCCGAGCAGCGCCAGGCGCTCGCGATCAAACACCCACGCGCCCCAGTGCGGGCGCAGCACGCCCGCGTCGAGCATCGCGTGCACGTACTCGCAGACCTCGAGCGGCAGCCCGCCGGTGCGCGCCGCGATGTGATCGATCACCTTCGCGTCGAGGCCCCCGCCGAGCAGGCTCGCTACCAGGCGCGAGATGTCGCCGAGCTCGAGCGGGCCGAGGCGCACGCGTCGCGCGACGAGCTCGTCGAGCGGCGCGGCGTGACCGCCCTGCCGCGCGCCGTCCCGGGTAGCGACGACGACGCACTGGTGCGCGCTCTCGTCGGCCAGCGCGATCCGCTGCAGCACCTGGGCGCTCGACCAGTCGATCCACTGCGCGTCGTCAATGACGAGCACGAGCGGCCGCCCGGCCGCGCCGAGCTCCTGGAAGAACTCGGCGATCGCGACGAAGAACACGTCGTCAGCGCTCGGCTCGCCCTCGTCGCGGGTCGGCGCGAACGCGGCGAGCCGGGCGCAGAAGCGCGCCAGCGCGTGACCGCGATCGGCGGCGGCGCGCTCGATCGCCGCGCGCGTCGCCTCGCGCTCGATGGTCGGCATGCGCTCGAGGTCCGCCAGCGCGCGCTCGACCGCGCGACGCAGCGGCGCGAACGGGCTGCGCTGGCGGGGGTCGCAGGCGCCCATGATGACGAGCGCGCCGCTCGCTCGAGCCCGCTCGCACAGCTCTCGCAGCAGCCTCGTCTTGCCGGTGCCGCCGCGACCCGTGAGGACGATCGTGTCGGGCAGCCCCGCGGACGCGCGCTCGACCGCCTGACACAGCGCGCGCAGCTCGGCGCCGCGCCCGACGAGGCGCAGCGCGTCACTTGTCTCATAGGACATCCGGATGCCGCCGAGCGCGAGCGGCTCGCCCCGCGCCGCGCGCTCGTTGAGCTCGCCGACGCGCTCGAGATCATCGGTGAGCGCGAGCGCCGACTCGTAGCGATCGTCCGGGTCCTTGGCGAGCAGCCGCTCGACGATCGCCGCGAGCGCGACGGAGACGTCCGGCGCGTAGTCGCGGACCCGCGGCGGCGCGTCGCGCCTGTGCATCCGCATCAGCTCGCTGACGTCGCTCGACAGGAACGGGGGGCGCCCGGTCGCGCACTCGAACAGGCTCACGCCCAGGGAGTAGAGGTCCGCGCGGCCGTCGACGGGTCGAGGGAGCGCGCCGGTCTGTTCGGGCGCCGCGTACAGGAAGGTGCCCACGACCGCGCGCCCGGCCTGGAGCTCGCGCGCGCGGGTCGCGAGCCCGAAGTCGACGAGCGCCGCGCCGCCGCCCGGCGGCAGGATGATGTTGCGCGGCTTGACGTCGCAGTGCACGACGCCGCGCCGGTGCGCCACGTGCAGCGCGCGCGCCAGGCTGCGCGCGAGCGCGATGATCCGCCCCTCGTCGAGCGGTCCGGCGCGCAGCACCTCGGCGAGCGTCGGCCCGTCGATGATGTCCATGACGAGGAACACGCGCCCGTCGCTCTCGCCGATCATGTGGATGCGGGCGAGCCCGGGATCATCGAAGCACGCGAGCAGCGAGGCCTCTCGCAGGAACTGCGTGCGCACCTCCGGCTCGAGACCGCGGTGCTGGACCTTGATCGCGTAGCGCCGCCCCTTGTGCACGCCGCTGTACACGCGGCTGAAGCTGCCCTCGCCGATCTCGCGCTGCAGCGTGATGCCGTGCGCCTCGAGGTTCGGCGGCGGGCCTGAGCTGGCGGACGCCATCCGTGAGACAGTACCAGGATCCCGCGGCGCCGGGCCGCGCACGTCCCCAGGGACAGGCCAATTGTGGACGTCCGACGCGCCCGGGCGGCCCGGCGCGAGCGGCTCGCGCTACAGCGACGCGAACAGCTCGAAGGGGATCCCGACGCGCTCCGCCCAGGCCAGCTCGTTGTGGGGCGCGCCGGGCTCGTGCCAGTGGAACACGTCGACGCCGTCGGCGTAGCCCACGGACTGCAGCGCCGCGTGCAGCTGGAGGTTGACGCAGTAGTTGTCCGCGTCGTCGCCGTCGTCCTCGATCCCGTCGCCGTCCCCGTCGAAGCAGGCACCCTCGCCGCCCGAGTCGAGGTAGAGCGCGGTCGCGCGGTGTCCGGCGGCGAGGTAGCGGTCGATCATCGTCAACCCCGGCGGCTGGTCTGGATCGATCGATCCCCAGCCCATGGTGCCCGACATGCTGATCGCCATGACGTAGCGCTCCGGGAAGCGGTCGGCGATGTGAAAGGAGATCAGCCCGCCGAGCGACGAGCCCATCACGCCGACGAGCTCGACCTCGCCGTAGGCCTCCTCGACGAGCGGACGAACGACCAGCTCCACCAGATCCGCGTAGTCGTCCCCGAGCCCGCCGATCGGCCCGCCGCCGATGTCGTCGACGACGTGCGTGTACTCGTCGACGCGATCGGGCGTGTTCTCGACGCCGATCAGCAAGACCCCTGGCGGCGCGCTCTCGAGCAGCTTCCAGCCGCCCCAGATCGACTCGGGGTCGAACAGGTTCTGCCCGTCGTGCATGTACAGCGCGCGATCGAACACGCCGTCGTCCGGGACCAGGATCTCGAGATCGCGGGGCGCGAGGCCGTAGCCCGCGATCGCGTACCAGCGCTCGAGGTGGGCCGCGCTCGCGCGCACCAGCGAGTAGCGCCCGAAGTCGTCGTAGCCGTGGCGACGCCCGAGCGGGTCCGCGATCCACTGGTCGACGCCGTCGGTGAACTTGTACAGGCTGCCGTCGGGCGCGGCGATCTCGAGCTCGATCCACGACATCGCCCCGGTCTTCTCCATCGGCGCCCCGGTCCAGTCGTCGTGATCCCCGGCGAGGCTCCAGCTCTCCGGGCCGCAGAGGCAGGCGAACAGGAACCCGCCGTCTGCGGTCTCCACGGGCAGACCGCCGCGCGCGGCGATGGTCTCGAGCGCCTCTGCGGGATCGACCTCGCCGGCGATCGCCGCGCGCAGCAGCGCCTCGTCCTCGGCCAGCTCGTCGCCGGTCGTCGCCCCGCCCGTCCCCTCGCTCGTCTGCCCGGTCTCGCCGGTCTCGCCCGTCGCGCCCGTCTCGCCGGCCGTCGTGCCCGCCGTGGTCGACGGGCCCGTCCCGTCGCTGGTGGTCGCGCCCCCCGTGCCCGGGCCCGTCGGCGCGTCCGTGTCGACGGGCCCGGCGGTCGTCTCGGAGGGGACCCCGCTCGTCGGGCCCGCGATCGAGGTGTCGGTCGAGGCGCCGCCGTCGTCCCCGCAGGCCGTCCCGAGCGCCACGAGAAACGCCGTTATTCCGATTTGAGAGGCTTTTTGGAGCATCGGGCGCACGATATCGCGCTTCTCCTCCCGGGACAATGGGCCGCCGTCGTGACCGGGCGCGCCGCGCCGGCGGTGTATCATCGCGGGCGAGAGCGCGAGCCTTTTAACATGTCTTTTAGAGCATATTGCACACGCACGGGCGTCGCGCTCGCGACCTCGTTGACGCTGCTCTCGCTCGCGCCGACGCGCGCCGGCGCGGCCCCGACCGAGCCGCTGGAGCTCGACAACTCGGTGCAGGCGACCAACGAGTGCGCGAGCTGCCACCTGTTCCTCAACCCGGCGCTGCACCAGGGGGAGCCGAACGTCAGCCCGCAGGCCTACACCGGCTCGCTGATGTCGAACTCGGCGCGCGATCCGGTGTTCTGGGCGGGCGTGGCCATCGCCCACCAAGACGCGCCCGGCGAGACCCAGGACTGCGTGCGCTGCCACGCGCCGATCGCCTTCCTCGAGGGTCGCGGCGACGCGATCGCGATCGACGAGCTGCAGCCCCAGGACCTCCACGGCGTCAGCTGCGACCTCTGCCACCGGATGATCGACGACGGCGAGACCCCGGCCGGCAACGCGCGCTACGTGCTCGACGACGTGGCCGTGAACGGCTCGGTGCCGCGGCGCGGCCCGTGGACCTACGGCCCCGGCGAGGACCCGCAGCACCCGACGAGCGACGACGACGCGCACCTCGCCAGCGCGCGGCTGTGCGGCACCTGCCACGACGTGACGACGGCGCGCGAGCGCGTCGACGATCGCGGCGTAGGGCTCGGCGTCCCGTTCAACGAGCAGCGGACCTACAGCGAGTGGCTCGGCAGCGTCTACGCCCAGGACGGCCCCGATCAGCGCAGCTGCCAGGACTGTCACATGCCGGCGCTCGCCGACGTGGCGGGCTGCGACGGCTTCAACATCGCGCAGAGCTTCCACGCGACCGGCGGGCGGCGGCACGACCTCGTCGGGCTCAACCTCCCGGTCATCCAGCTGATCCAGGCGGTCTACGGCAAGAGCGCCGGCGGCACGCTCGACGATCCGTACTTCGAGCTCACGCGCGAGGTCGCCGAGCTCCTGCGCGAGCAGAGCGCGACGCTCGACGCAGCGTTCCCCGACGAGGTCGATCTCGGCGTCGGGATCCCGGCGCTCGACGTCACGGTGACCAACAACACCGGGCACAAGCTGCCGACCGGCTACTCCGAGGGGCGCGTGATGTGGCTCGAGATCACCGCGACCTACGGCGACGCGCTGGTCTACAGCTCGGGGCGCTGGGACGAGCAGGCCATGACGATCGAGGACGACGCGCAGGTCCGCCGCTACGAGGCGATCGCCGAGGACGACGGCGACGGCGCGCGCCTGCACCTGCTGCGCAACAACCACTGGGTCGTCGACAGCCGCATCCCGCCCCGGGGGCTCACGCCGGACCTCGAGACGGATCCCGTCGGCGATCGCTACGCGCTCGGACCCGACAACACCTGGCCGCACCAGGACAGCGCGAGCTTCAGCTTCCCGCCCGCGGTCGTCCCCGACCAGGGCCCCGACGTCGCGCCCGAGCTGACGCTGCGGGCGCGGCTCCTCTACCTGATCAACACGCCGGAGTACGTCGAGTTCCTCGCCGAGGAGAACAGCACCAACGCCGCCGGCACCGAGCTCGCGGCGCTGTTCGACGAGCACGGGCCGCCGACGCCGATCGTGCTCGCCGAGCAGGAGCTCGCGGTCCCGCTGCTCGGGCTCGATGACGGCGGCGGCAGCGACAGCGACAGCGACAACGAGAGTAACAGCGACAGCGACGGGACCAGCAGCGACAGCGCCGCGACGGAGACCACGAGCACCTCCGCGGGGCCGGGCTCGACCGGCGCGGAGCCGACGACCGGCGCGCCGTCGACCGACGCCGGCTCCGACACGGACGGCGGTGAGGACGGCGCGGGCGGCTGCGCCTGCGCGGCCGGGCGCCCCGGCGCGCCCCGCGGCGCGTGGCTGCTGCTGCTCACGCTCGGCGCGTTCACGCGCCGGCGCGCGAACGCGCTCGACTAGAGAGGTCGTTTCAGACAGGTCCTGAGCGACATCGCTCATTGGACAGGCTGAAGACGAGCGAGCTTTGCCCGCGCGCCGCTCGCGATGGACAATGCGGCCGACCGGACCGCCGCAGCGTCCGCCCGCGCCCATGCGACAACGCCCGCTCGACCCGCCCTCCCCTCGCCTCCCGGCCCTCGCGTGCTCGTGCGTGCTGCTCGCGGCGCTCGCGTCCTGCAGCGGCGACGACGTGACCAGCCAGACGACGACGACGCCCACCGACAGCGATCCGAGCACCGACGCGACGACGGCTGGCCCGGCGACCAGCGACGGCACGACCGCCGACGCGACGACGACCGCGAACACGAGCGGCGACGGTGACGGCGACGGCGACGGCGACGGCGACGGCGACGGTGACGGCGACGGCGACGGCGACGGCGACGGCGACGGCGACGGTGACGGCGATGGAGACGGCGACGAGCCGTTCTGCGGCGACGGTCAGCTCGACGGCGACGAGGTCTGCGACGGCGACGCGCTCGCGGGCGCGAGCTGCGACTCGCTCGGGCTCGGCGGCGGCGCGCTCGCCTGCGCGGGCGACTGCGCCAGCTACGACGTCTCGGGCTGCGAGTTCTCCGGCTTCTTCGAGAGCTTCGAGAGCGGCGACCTGATCGAGAACCCCTGGGTGAGCGAGGGCGCGGCCTCGTGGACGGTCGAGGCGACGCTCGCCCATGACGGCGACTTCGTCGCGCGCAGCGGGCCGATCGACGGGGACGAGTGGAGCGAGCTGGCGATCACGCTCGAGTTCCCCGTCGCCGGGCAGATCACCTTCTGGCACCGCGAGAGCAGCGAGTTCTGCTGCGACAAGCTGCGCTTTTATGTCGACGACGAGCAGCTCGGGGAGTGGTCGGGCCTGACGGAGTGGACCGAGTCCAGCTTCGACGTGGGCGCGGGCGAGCACGTCCTCGCGTGGCGCTACGAGAAAGACATGAACGTCGAGATCGGCGACGACTTCGTCATCATCGACGCCATCAGCGCCGACGGCGTGGCGCCGTAGTCACGGCCGACGCGCGGCTCACCCGCGCGCGAGGTCGCCGGCGCCGCCGAACTTCGTCACGCAGCGGCGCATGATATCGCTCGTGTGCTCGTACAGCTCGCCGTCGATCACCCGCAGCGCGTGGGCGTAGCAATTCGCCGACTCGGCCGAGGTGTTGAGCCGGCACTTCTCGCGGACCTCCGCGCGCTCGGCTCGACGGCGGTCGTAGTACATCATCAGCTGCTTGGCGTCGTCGGCCCAGCGCCGCTTCACCATCTCGTCGTAGGCGTCCGCGACGTCGTTGCACGCCTGCTTGTGACCCTTGACGGGCGACTCGGGCATCACCGCGACGCCCTCGAGCGCGGCGTCGAGCTGCGCCTGCTTGGCCGCTTCCTCCGCCTTCTTCTTGGCCTCGTACTCCTTGTCGAACTCGGCGTCGGTCTTGGTCGTGTCGAGCTCGGCGCGCATGTCGAGCGCCTTGGCGATGCTGCCCTCGTTCTTCTTCGCCTCGCCGCCGCCGTCGCAGCCCAGCGCCGCGCTGAGCGAGACCGACAGGAGGAGGGTGAGCGACAAGAGCGGGCGTCGTGGCATCGTGAGCACTCCGGGCGGGTCGAGGGCGCGGTCGTTGTATACGCGAGCGCGGCGCGAGCTCGCGTGGACTCGCGTGGACTCGCGGGGACATACTACCGGCGCGAAGCGTGATGATACAAGCGCTGACGCCCTGGCCCGCGCGGCCCCTCTCCGCGGACGGGGCGAACGCGTGGCGCTGGGGACAGGACGGTGTTATTCGTCGGCGGTCCCGCGCGTCGCCACGCGTTCGTCCACGACGAGTCCATGGAGGGCCTCACCACTCGCACCGCAGCACGCCTCGCGCTCGCGCGGGCTGGCCTGCTCAACCCGGCGTGGACCGGTCTGCCCGCGCGCGTCTCGCCGCGGGCTGGCGCCGCGAGCTCGCTCCCCGCCGCGCTCGCGCACATCGAACGCGCCGGCTACCTGCAGCTCGACACCGTGGCCGTCGCTGGCGCCCGCAGCCACGGCATCGTGCTGGCGTCGCGGCTCGAGGGCTACCGGGCGGCGCACGCCGAGACGCTGCTCACCCCCGACTCGGCGCTGTTTGAGTACTGGGGTCACGAGGCGAGCTGGCTGCCGATCGAGCTGTACCCGGCGTTCGCGTTTCGCCGCGCCGCGTTCGCGGTGCACCCGTGGTGGGGCGACCTGCTCGAGGAGCACTCGCAGCAGGCGCGCGCGCTCGTCGAGCGAATCCGCGCCGAGGGGCCGCTGCGCTCCGCCGATCTCGAGGGCTCGTCGCGCGGCGGCTTCTGGAACCTCAAGCTGTCGAAGAAGATCGCGACGGCGCTGTGGTCGAGCGGCGAGCTGGCGATCCGCGAGCGTCGCGGCTTCCTGCGCGCCTACGATCTGTGCGAGCGCGTCATCCCGGCGCGCGCCCGCGCCCGCCCGCTCCCGCTCGCGGACAGCCTCCGCGTGCTGCTCGAGCGCGCGCTCGCGGGTCACGGCTGGGCGACGACGAGCACGCTCGCGGCGACCTGGCGGCTCCGCAACCTGCGGGCCGAGCTCGCCGCCGCGCTGTCGGAGCTGCGCGAGGCCGGCGTGATTCACCCCTGCGAGCTGCGCGCGGACGACGGTCAGCGGACCCGCGGCTGGATCCGCGTCGCCGATCTCGAGCTCGCGGCGCGCGTCGGCCGAGCTCGCCCGCGACGCGATCGCGGCGTGCTGCTCTCGCCCTTCGATCCGGTGCTGTGGGACCGCGGCCGCGTCGCGCAGCTGTTCGCTTTTGACCAGAAGCTCGAGATCTTCAAGCCGCCCGCGACCCGCGTCTACGGCTACTACTGTATGCCCGTGCTCGCCGGGGACCAGCTCGTCGCGCGCGTCGATCTCAAGGCCGATCGACGCGCAGGCGCGCTCGAGCTGCGCGCGCTCCACTATGAGCCGCCCGCGTCGTGCGGGACCACGGCGGCCGAGCAGCGCGCGGCCGTCGAGCACGGGCTGCGCCGGTACGCGGCGAGCGTCGAGCTGCGCGCGCCGACGCTGCCAGGCTGAGCGCCGGCGGGCGGAATTGCGGCGCGCGCCTCGAGCTCGGGGCGGCGTCCACGAGCGTCGTTCAGCGCGCGCGGCGGTTTCCAGCCCGCGTCCGCGGGCCGCTCGCGCGCGCGGCTGATAGGATTGCGCGATGTTCGGGTCCAGCCTGCTCGAGGTCGTCATCGGCCTCGCCTTCATGTTCACGCTCTTGAGCCTGACGTGTTCCTCGATCAACGAGCTGATCGCCCAGTACACCAAGCGCCGCGCGAAGAACCTCGAGCTCGCGTTGACGCGCATGCTCGGCGAGCGCCACGTGCACGCCTTCTACGAGCACCCGCTGCTGCGCTCGCTCTCGAAGGTCGGCGACGGCCCGAGCGGCGCCGAGCCCACGGCGCGGGGCGTGCGGCCGTCGCCCTCGTACATCCCGGCCAGCACGACCTCGACGATCATCCTGCAGATCATCGGCCGCGCGCAGAGCGACGAGGAGCGGAGCGAGCTGCAGGCGCTGCGCGGCAAGCTCGAGCAGATCGAGGATCCGGGCTTCGTCGCCATCCGCGCCCGCGTGTTCCAGACCTTCGAACCGATCTACGCCTGCGAGGGCGTGGACGAGAAGCAGCTCGACGCGCTGCTCGAGACCGTGCGCAAGCTCGAGCGACTCGACGCGCTGCGCGAGCCGGTGGTCGTGCAGATCGAGCGCTTCCGGACGCGGGTCAAGAGCGCGAGCGAGCTCGACGCGCCGTCGCTGTACCGCCGCGTGCAGCGGCTCGAGGACGGCGACCCGCTCAAGCGCACGCTGCTGGCGCTGATGGACTCGTCCAACGGCACGCTCGCGGGCATCCGCGCCAACATCGAGGGCTGGTACGACGACGTGATGGACCGCGCGAGCGGCTGGTACAAGCGCAAGACGCAGCGCTGGATGCTCGGGATCGCGGCCGCGCTCGTGCTGCTGGGCAACGTCGACTCGCTCGCGGTCGCCGACATGCTCTGGCGCGAGAACACGGCGCGCGCGCTGATCGCGAACTACGCCGAGATCTCGAGCATGATCCAGACGGGTCAGGTCTCGGCGAACAATTCTGTCAACGCCAGCGCCAACGCGAATCCCAACGCCAGCGCCAACCCGGCGGACCCGAACGCGAACCCCGAGGACGACGCCGACGGTGACGGCGTGCCCGACGGCGCCGTCCAGGCGCCGCCCCAGCCCGTGCTCGTCGACATGACCCGGGACCCGCTCGCGCTCTACACCACCGGCTTCCCGGTCGGCTGGAAGCTCGAGACGCTGCCGACGCTGCTCAAGCTCGAGGTGCTCAGCAAGAAGCTCGCGGGCCTGCTGATCTCGCTGCTCGCCGCGGCCCAGGGCGCGCCGTTTTGGTTCGACCTGCTCAACAAGCTCGTCAACCTGCGCGGCTCCGGGCGGCGCCCGAGCGCGAACCAGGCTCCGCCCAACAGCTGACGCGCGGCGTCAGCGAGCGCCGCGCTCGAGATCCTCGAGCCGCGTCTTGCAGACGTGATCCCACAGCGTCAGCGGCTCGCCGAAGTTGGCGCGCACGTGCGAGTGGTGGATGTTGTGAAACGCCGACGTGTTGAGCCACAGCCGCGGGAGCGTGCGCTCGATCAGCGGCAGCGTGACGCCGCAGTGCAGATAGAAGTTGAGGACGATGAAGCCGAGCACCAGCCCGAAGTAGGCGGGGCCCCAGTGCGTCGCCTCGGGGATGCACAGCAGCAGGATCGGCCAAAACGTCATCAGCGACTCGACCGGCCCGACCGCGAAGCCGGCGAAGGGCGTGGGATCGCGGTAGGCGTGGTGGGCCTTGTGAAACACGAACAGCGCGCGCGTGTGCAGCAGGCGGTGCTTGACGTACAGCCACAGGTCGATCGCCAGCACGCCGAAGAAGGTCTGGACGAGCACGCCCCACAGGCTCAAGCCCGCCGCCTCGAGCGACCACACCAGCCCGATCGGGTGGCCGAGCCACGACTGCGCGATCGGCCAGGCGGCGAAGCTCGCGGCGACCCAGGCCGCCTGCGCGGTCACGCCCGCCTCGCTGAGGATCGGCGGCGGGCGGCGACGCACGCCCTGGATCCGCGCGCCGTAGAACAGCGACGCGTACGCGCTGAGGCCCGCGCCGATCAGCAAGGTGCCCGCGATCGCCACGAACGCGATCGCCAGCGACGCGAACCAGATCAGCGGGCTCTCCGGGTGGAGCAGCCCGACGGCCGTGAGCGCGAAGGGGAGCGCGGCGTCGAACCGCTCGGCGAGGCCGCGCCGCTTGCTTCCGTGGGTTGCGTCGAGCACCGCGCGTGATTGTAGCGACTGCCGCCCGCGCGGCGCGGCCGATCCGGAGCGCCCGCGCGGCCAGCCTGTGTCGTCGCGCACACGCGACGCTGATCACGGACGCCGTCGGAGCACGAACAGCGTGTCGAAGTCGAGCTCGTCGATCGTCCAGGACTGCTCGATATCGTACGTAAAGTCGTGGATCGCGGCGATCTCGAGGGAGGGCACGGTGGCGAGCAGCGCCAGCATCTGCCGCGGGCTGTACGTCCTCCACGTCCACTTCGTCTCGGTCCGCCGCTCGCGCGCGCCGTCCTGCACCCGCAGACGCGCGCGCATGCGCTCGGTTCGCGAGCGCGGGTCGGGCGGCCACGACTGCACGTTGCAGACCACGTGCACCGGGCCGCGCGCGCCGACCCAGCGCTCGCGCTGCACGCCCGTCTCGTCGTACTTCGTCAGGTGCAGGCCGAGCACGTAGAGGCCGCCCGGCGCGAGCGCGTCGGCGACGGCCTGGAGGTGCGCGCGCGCGGCCGCGTCGCTCGCGATGTACTTGAACGAGCTGACCAGGCAGTGCGCGAGCTGAAACGGCGGGCCCAGCCGCAGCTCGTCGCCGAAGCGCTCGAGGCTCGACCGGACGACGCGCGCGCGCAGGCCCGCGGCGCGCAGGCGCCGGTTGCTGTACGCGACCATCTCGGGCTCGAGGTCGAAGCCCGTGACCGCGTAGCCGCGACGCGCGAGCGCGGCGACCAGCCGCCCGCTCCCGCACGCGGGCTCCAGCGCCCGCGTGCGCCCGCGTCGTCTCGGCGGGCCGTAGACCTCGAGCGCCCGCTCGAGGAACTCGACCTCGCGCGGCGTGTCGGGCTCATAGATGATGTCGTACCACTCGGGCTCGGAGTACCAGTCGGTCGTCGTGAAGCGCGTCGCCACCGGCGCGGAGGATACACGCGCGGACCCGGGGCGCCCGCGCGGCGCTCGAGGCGTCGACGCGTGAGTTCTCGGGGCGCGCGTCGAGCACAGCTCTCTGAACCCCCGTCGATGAACGAGCCGCTCACGCGACGCGCGCGGCGCCATGACGAGCTCAGCGCGCCCGCACAGCTCGCCGTCGGTGCCGCGCCCGCCGGCTGCTCCTGCGCCCGCCGCGAAACAACATGAACAGAAAGACATGTAAATTCACCGTTCCGCGTCGACGTGGAGCGTGTGCGGCGTGGAGCTCGCGCGCGCCGCAGTTTTTTCTGGACGCCCGCGCGCGCGATGACGATGCAACGAATCCGACGCGAGCGGCCCCCTCGCGCCGCGCGAACAACGTTGACCCCCGCGTTTGTATGTACACGCTCCGCCCCGTGACGACGCTGGCGCGAATCGCGGGCCCTCGCTACGCTGAATCCAAAGAAGGAGATCTGATGTCACTGAGGACGACGCTCACCCCGAACCGTCCCGGCCCGCTCGTCGTGTACACCCTGCTCTCGCTGGCGCTGGTCGCCGCGTGCGAGAAGCAGGAGACGCAGGCGCCGAAGTCCCACCACGACTCCGTCTCCCGCGCCGACGAGCTCGCCGCGACCCAGGGGACGCGGGAGGAGATGCGCGCGATCGCCCAGGGCTTCGCCGACGCCTTCGACGCGCTGGGCTTCGGCGACGTCGACGGCGCCGTGAAGAGCTTCTCCGAGGACATCGTGTGGGAGACCCGCGGCGGCGACGAGCGCTCGGTCAAGGGCCGCGAGGAGCTGCACGCCTTCTTCGACGCCAGCGGCCGCAAGATCGGGGTCGCGCGCGTGTTCCTGACCGACGATGACGTCGTCATCTCCCAGGGCGTGCGCGTCGATCAGTCCAGGGGCGCGGGCTTCGTCGCGATCGGCCACATCAACGGCGGCGAGATCACCGAGGTCCAGGAGTTCCGCACCTCCGCGCCGTCGGACAGCAAGGGGCCGTCGCTCCCCGGCGAGACCGAGGTGATCAAGGAGTACGGCGACGAGGTCAACCAGGCGCTCGCCGAGTCCCTGCACATCGCGTGGAGCAAGCGCGACTGGGCGACCATCGAGGGCTCGCTCACCCGCGACGTCGTGTACCACGACGAGGCGAGCGGCGAGACGACGCAGGGCTTCGACGCCTACAAGCGCTGGTTCGAGGGCTTCACCGGCCCCTTCCCCGACATGAGCTTCGACATCGAGGAGTCGTGGACCGCCGGTGACTACGTGATCGTCAAGGGCCGCACGCGCGGCACCCAGACCGCGAAGTACGGCGAGCTCGAGGCGACGAACAACTCGATCGAGCTCGAGGGCCTCGACATCTTCCGGTTCGAGAGCGGCGCCGTCGCCGAGATGTGGCGCTATCACGACGCCGCCGGGATCATGGCCCAGCTCACCGCGGGCGCCGAGAAGCCGGCCTCGTAGCGACGCCGCGCGCCGCTACGCGCCCGCGAGCGGCGCGCGACACAGCGGCATCGTCAGGCACCGCCCGCCGCCGCGGGCGCGCGAGAGCTCGCTGCCCGAGAAGCTGAACACGGTGCGCGGCTCCTCCATCCCCTGGCGCACGAGCTCGGCGCGCTGCGCCCCCGCCAGCTCCGCGCTGATGCGACGCTCGACGAAGCCGTGCTCTCGCAGCGCGCGGATCGTGTAGGTGTTGCGGCTGTAGAGGATGATCTTCCCCGGCGCGACGCAGACCGCGTTCGCGCCGTCCGTCCACTGCTCGCGCTCCTGCTGCACGATGTCGCTGCCGCCGCAGCGCACGAGCTCGAGCCCCGCGCCGAGCTCCTCGCGCAGCACGTCGAGCACGCTCGCGCCCTCGAGCAGCTCGGGCGGCGCCTCGCGGGTGAGGCGGACGACCGGCAGCGGCGCGATCGGCCGCCCGTTCGCGCTCGAGCCCGCGATCAGCGGCTCGTGCCCGAGGAACAGCCCGGCGTCGATCTGCGTCAGGATCGTGTCGAGGTGCATCAGCGAGCGGTGCGCCGGCATGAGCACGGCGTAGACGCGCCGCAGCGCGGGCAGGTTGGGGAACAGCAGCGCGCCCGCGAGCCGCTCGATCGCCTGCGCCGAGGTGCGCTCCGAGCAGCCGACGAGCAGCCACTCGCTCGACGGCACCAGCACGTCGCCGCCCTCGAGCGTGACGTGGCGAGCGCCCCGGCCCCGGGTGGGCGAGATCGGGGTGATCGCGGGGCCGAAGCCCGACGGCAGCCCCCAGCGCAGCGCGAAGCGGACCAGCTCCGGCTCGCGACCCCGCGCCGCGCGGGTCATGTTGCCGACCACGATCTGATCGCCGATCACGATGCAGGGGTCGCGCATGAACATCAGGTTCGGCACGGGCCGCAGCGCCATGTCGAAGCGGTCGAGCAGGCGCGCGCGCACGCGGGCGAGCCCGATCGGCGCGTCGGGCAGCTGCGACCAGTGCACGCCGGCGATCAGCGCGGCCGCGAGGCGCTCCGGCGCCCACCGGTGCAGCAGCTCCGCGATCGGCAGGACGCCCTCGTGCTCGCACACGCGCGCGAGCAGGGCCTGGCTCTCGGCGATCGGCGCCCGCGTGAACGCGCGCCGCAGCAGCGACTCGACGCCGTGCACGCGCGCCCCGGCGCCGCGCAGGATGTCGGTCATCACGTCGTGCTCGAGCTGCGTCTCGTCGGGCGAGAGGATGTCGTCGAACAGCAGCCGGTCGAGCTCGTGCTGCGTCATGTGGGAGATCTCGAGCCCCGGGCGACGGACGACGACATCGCGCAGCGTCCCGATCTCGCTCGTGATCTGGATCGCGGGTTCTTGCGTGCTCGCTACGGACATCCGCCGGATTGTAGCGGGGGATCTGCGGGCCCACGACGCGGGGCGCGCGCGATCGCGGGACGCGCTGAACGTGGCGCGTCGAGCTCGCCCAGCCGCCCGCAGCGAAGGTCCGCGTACCCGCCTCGCTAGATGCACTCGGCGCTGAAATGCATATGCGCGCCGACCTTCATGAGCGCGCACGCGGCCCCGCACGCGACGATCGTCGCGCCGTCGTCGGACTGACGGACCGTGTAGCCGTCGTCGGTCCCGCAGTCGGAGATCGGCGGGAACACGACGCCGTCGATCGTGACCTCGACCGACGCGTCGAACTCGTCGACGGTCAACTCCGCGAGCG
Source organism: Myxococcales bacterium (assembly GCA_020633295.1). Taxonomy (GTDB): domain Bacteria; phylum Myxococcota_A; class Polyangia; order Nannocystales; family Nannocystaceae; genus JACKDW01. The sequence continues at coordinate 500,402 of JACKDW010000006.1, forward strand.
CCGGCGGCAGCCGGCCCACGCAGAAGGTCAGATCATCGACGAGCGCCAGCTCCTTGAGCAGCCCCGCGTGCGTGTAGGCGGCCTTGAACTTGGGGTCGTCGTCCACGCCGACCATGCCGCCCGCGAGCGCCAGCTCGTTGAGCGTCGACCAGGGATCGACGTCGGGCTCGATGTCGCCCTGCTGAAACGCCGCCTGCATCTCGATCCCGAGCCCGACGACCATCGTGAACACGCCCTCCGCGCGCGCGTCGTCGATCTCGATCCACGCCTGCGGGTTGTAGTTGTCGAACAGCTCCGCGCCCTCGAAGTCGGGGTCGCAGTTGGGCGCGCCGTCGGTGATCAGCACCATGTACTGCAGGCCCTCCCCCACCGCGTCCGCGAGCTCGTCGCGCGCGGTGGCGACCGCGTCGCCGAGCGCCCGGGCGCCGCTCATGCCCTGGGGGTACGGCAGCGCGCTCTCGAGGGTCGCCGCGACGGGCGTCATCAGCGGCACCTCGGGCTCGATCGACACCAGGCACGCGCCCGCGCCGTCGCCCGGCGCGCCGATCACCGGCGCGAACACGACGCCCATGCTGGCGAAGTCCTCGAGCTTGCTCGCGCGATCGATCACGGCCTCGCGCACGCTCTGCCAGTGGTTCATCTGCCCGGCCATCATCTGCTCGCTCTCGGGGTAGCTGCGGCTCCCCATCGCGGCCGACTTGTCGAGGACGAACATGATGTCGGGCGGCGCGATGAACAGCTCTGTCTCGAGCGGGAGGCAGCCGGTGTCGTCGACCCCCGTCGTCTCGCCGCTCGAGCCCACGCCCACGCTCGTCGCGTCCACGCCGGTCGTCTCGCTCGCGCTCCCATCGCCCGTCGACGCGCTCGCGGTCGTCGTGGACGAGTCGCTCGCGCTCGCGCTCGAGCCCGCGCCGGTCGACGCGCTCTCGCCGTCGACCGTCGACTCCGGCGCGATCCAGTCGCCGTTGAGCGCGACGCAGCTCGAGAGGCCCAGGCCGGCGAGCGCGAGCGCGAGCGACGACCCGCGAGAGGAGCGAGCGCACGAGCGCGCGACGCCGACGGCGCCGCCGCTCAGCGCGGAGGGACGAGGCGCGCGGCGATCCACGCCCTCTACGCTACTACATGACTCTTAAGACAAGTTGATCATCGCGCGAGCCGGGCGCCGGCGCGCGCGTTCTGGCGCCGGCCAGCCGGCGCCCGCGGCTGGAGTGAAGCTGCGGCGCGCGCGCGCGCCGACGCGCGACGTCGGCCGCCTCTCGCGGCCGTGTTGTCGATCGTCGCGGCGACGACCCTCGCGGCGCCGCGCCGGCGGCCCGACGCCCGCGCGGCGTACGTTCGCAGCGACCGGTTGGACGCGCCTCGGTCTCGGCCTAGCCCCGCCGCAGCTTCCCGGCGAGGTCGGTGCCGATCACGAGCTGCATCGCCGAGCGCAGCTCCGGCCGCGCGGCCAGCAGCGTCCGCAGCGCGTCGCAGTCCCAGGCCAGGAAGGTCGTCTCCTCCGCGGCCGAGACCTCGGCGGAGCACGGGCTCTCGGTCAAGAACCCCATCTCCCCGACAAATTGCCCCTCGGACAGGTGCGCGACGACCTCGCCGTCGACGAGCACCTCGAGGCGCCCGCGCTCGATGACCCGCAGCGCGTCGAGCTGCTGCCCGCGCGCGAGGATCGAGCGCCCCGCCGGCGCGGTCACCCACGCGCCGGTCCTCGAGAGCCGCAAGAACTCCCGCGGGCTCAGCGATCGAAACACGCGCTGGTACAGCCGCGTCTCGCGGGCGTCGAGCGTGACGGGGCGCCGCTCGAGCAGCAGCGCGCGGATCTGCAGCGCGTTGATGCCCAGGAACACGACGTTCCAGATGATCGGCGGGAGCAGGTTGTTCGCCAGGTAGTACGGGAACAGCATGCCGATGGCGATGACCGTCAGGCACCGCAGCCAGAGGATGTCGCGGACCAGGTACGAGAGCAGGAACAGGACGTTCGCGCCGTGGACCAAGAACGCCATCACACCACCCCCTTGCCCGCGAGCGCGGCGGCGTCGCGCCGACCGACCACCCGCATCGCCGCCGCGACCAGCTCCCCGGGGTCGGCGTTGTCGGCGATGTACTCGCTGCGGTGCGCGTAGACGACGACGCCGTCGCCGTCCATGACGACCGCGCCGCCCTGCTGCGCGTGGTCACCGTCGCCGCGGTACTGACGGTAGCCGTCGCCGAGCGCCCGCAGCTGCGAGTAGATCGCGCGCCCGCCCAGCGTCCCCAGCCACGCGCGCCGCAGCCCGGCGGCGGCGTAGCTCGTGCGCTCCGGGTCGCTGACGATCGTCACGCCCTTGTCGGCGAGCCCGTGGCGCAGCACGAAGTCGCCGATGTGCTGCGGCTCGCCGTTGCCGACCATCAGCACGCGGGCGCCGAGCGCCGTCAGCTCGTGCAGCCGCGGCGAGATCGTCGCGACGTGCTTGCTGCAGCCCACGCAGCCGAAGTGGCGCAGGAACACGATCACCGTCGGCTGCCCGAGCGCCAGCTCGCGCAGCGGCCGGCGCGAGCCCGACGCGTCCGTCACGATCGCGTCGAGCAGCGCGTCGGGCAGCCGCTCTCCCATTCGAAGCCCGTCCATCGCCGCGATCATAGTCGCAGCGCCCGCGCGTCCCCGCGCGACGTGAACACGCGAGCGGTCGCGCGTCGTGGGCCGTGGTCGGCCCCGCTCAGCCCCGCTCAGTAGAGGACGATCCGGACGTCGCGGACGCACGAGAGCCCGCGCAGCAGCTCGCGCGCGAGGTAGCGAAACAGCGTGTCGAGGCAGATCTCGCGGGAGAACCCGCCGTTGCCCGTCGCCAGCAGCGGCAGCGCCATCGTGCGCACGCCCAGCGTCTCCGCGTGATAGATGCAGCTGCCCAGGATCTCGCAGATCAGGTCGCGGCTCGGGCCCGGCCCGTCGTCGCGCCCGCGTCCGCGCAGCGTGATCCCGTGGAACACGAAGCGCGGGCTCAGCTCGCCGGCCGAGGTCACGACCGCCCGACCCGCGCGCACCGGCACGTAGCGCTGCGCCTCGGCGAACACGCCCTCCCCGGCCGCGGTGCGGATCGCTCGCGACACGCCGCTGCGCATGCTCAGGTACTGGTCGTCGGAGCTCACGAGCGCCTCGACGTCCTGCTCGACGAGGTCCCCGCAGAGGATCGTCAGCGTGCGCTCGCCCGGGAAGCTGAAGACGTCCAGCACGCGCCCGAGCGCCGCGCCCGTCCCGTCCGCGATCTCGAGGTAGCGCGCCCGACGAGCGCGGTAGCGCTCGAGGTGAGGCCGCAGCGCGACGTCCTCCACCGCGTCCCAGGGCGAGAGCGCGTCGACGACCGGGTCGATCACCGCGAGGACCTCGGCGAAGGACGAGAAGCGATCCGACGGCGACTTCGCCATGCAGCGCTCGATGATCTCGCTCGTGCGCGCGGTGATCCCCGGGCTCAGAGACCGCGGCGGCGTGAGCGGCTCGCTCTTGTGCTTGTGCAGGATCGCGAACCAGTTCCCGCCGTCGAACGCCGGGCGCCCCGTCAGCGCGTGATAGAAGGTCGCGCCGAAGCTGTAGATGTCGGCGCGCGTGTCGACCCGCCGCGGATCCTCGGCCTGCTCCGGCGCCATGTACCAGGGGCTCCCGAGAACCTGTCCGACGAGCAAGGCCTCGTCGATCTCGCTGGGCCCGCGCGCGAGCCCGAAGTCGACGACGCGCGCCGCCCCCTCGCCGTCGACGAAGATGTTGGAGGGCTTGAGGTCGCGGTGAATGATCCCGGCCTCGGCGGCCGCGTGCATGCCGCGCGCCGTGTCGCGCATCCACCGGATCACGCGGTCCTCCTCGATCCCGCCGGGCCCCGCCTCGCGCTCGTGCGCACGCATGAGCCGCGCGAGATCCAGCCCGTTGATCCACTCCATCACGAGCACCGGGCCGCGCTCCGGCAGGATGTCGAAGTCGTGGATCTCGACAACGTGCGGCGAGTCGATCTTCGCGAGGATGCGCGCCTCCTGCAGGAAGCGCCCCTGCGGCGCGCCGGGGAGCAGCACCTTGATGGCGACCTGCTTCTCGAGCGTGCGGTGACGGGCCCGGTAGACCACGCCCATGCCGCCGCGCCCGACCTCCTCGAGGACCTCGTAGCGCGCGCTGACGTCGCCGCCGCCGAGCGCGAGGCCCTGGAGATCATCACCCCTTCGCGCGACGCGATCCTGGGACGGCAGCGTCTCGGCCCCGTGGGCCCACAGGGTCTCCGCGTGGGACGCGGTCTGCTTCGCGCCGCCGTCGAGCGTCTCCGCTTGCGAGGCGAGCGCGGATCCCTCGAGCTCGACAGCCGGCCGCGGAGAGGTCCGCTCGAACATCGAGTCTCGATCGCCGCGCCGCGCAGTCACGGAGTCACCCACCGGGGCAGCATGCCCCGCGGGACACCTCACGTTCAACCACCGCGCGCCGATATTCGCGCGCGACGGCGCGCTCCCGCGCGTCGCGTCGCGATCGCCGAGGCTCGCCGCCGCTGGACCGACCGCCGCGCCCGCTCGCGGCGCCCGCTCGACGCCGACCGACGCGTCGCCGATCGCCCCGACCCAGGCGCGCCGTGAGCCTCGTCAGCGCCCCGCCGCGCGGTGACGCAGGCAGTAGAGGTGGCGGTCGTGACCGCCGACGATCACCTCGAGGACCCCGTCCCCGTCGACATCTGCGGCCGTCGGCGCCGCCTCGATCGGCTGATCGGGCGTCGTCCGGAACCGCCAGCGCGACGCGCCGTCGAGGGCCGAGAGCGCGTGCACCGTGCCGTCGCGCAGCCCGAGCAGCAGCTCGGGCGCCCCGTCCGACTCGAGATCGGCGACGGTCAGCGGGCTGCCGATCTCGAGCGCGTCGCCGTCGGGCCCGGTGAAGCTCCGCTCCCATCGCGGCGCGCCGTCGCGGTCCAGCGCGACGAGCCCGCGCGCGCGCGACCCCGCGATGATCTCGAGCGCGCCGTCCCCGTCGATGTCGACGATCGCCGGCGCGCTCCGGCTGGTCCCGAGGCCAGGTATCGCCCAGCGCAGCGCGCCGTCGGCCGCGCTCCTGCACTCCACGCCGTCGTCGTGGGTCAGCGCGAGCTCGAGGACGCCATCGCCGTCGAGGTCGGCGACCGCGGGCGCGTGGACCATGCGCTGCGCGAGCGCGACGCTCCACGCGGGCGCGCCGTCGCGGCCGCGCAGCGCGACCAGCGTGCCGTCGAGCAGCGTGAGGAGCACGATGGGCTCGGCGGCGGCGCTCGGGCGGATGATGAGCGGGGTCGCCCACGCGCCGGTGCTCAGCGTCCGCCGCCACAGCGTTCGACGCAGCGCGCGACCGTCGACGGCCACGACCTCGCGGGCCGCGTCCCACGAGACCATGACGAGCTCCGCGTCGCCGTCGCCGTCGAGGTCGCCGACGCCCGGCGACGCGTACGCGGTGAACGCCTCGACCTGCTCGAGCGCCCGCGCGTCGACGCCGGAGTGACGCTGCAGGCGACCGCTCACGAGCGTGATGACGTCGAGCCCGCCGTCGTCGCGGGGGAGCAGCGCGGGCGCGCGGATCATGATCGGCCGCTCGTCGCTGGCGGCCTGCAGCAGCCCGGTGCGCGCGTCGAACAGCAGCAGGCCCGAGCTCGCGCCCACGCTGTTGTGCACGACGAGCTCGGGCTCGCCGTCGCCGTCCGTGTCCGCGACGCGCGGCCGCCCGCGCACGGCGTCCGCCGCCCGTCGCTGCCACACGACCTTGGGCCCCGTGATGACCGTGGGCCCGTTGGTGTCGACGAGCAGCTCGTCGAATCCGTCGTGGTTCGCGTCGCGCGTGCGCTGGAGGCGAAGCACGCCCGAGGTCAGCGGGACGGTGCCCAGCGGCGCGAGCGATCGCGTGTACGCGTGCAGCGTCTGGCCGATGACGCCCACGAGCTCGCGCGCGCCGTCGCCGTCCCAGTCGGCGGCGATCGGGTGGATGAGCGGCGTGTCCGCGCGCTGACGCAGCAGCTCGCCGCTGGCGGCGTCTCGCAGCTCGAGCCGACCGTCCGCGACCAGCACGACGACCTGCGGTCCGCCGTCTTCGAAGCGGAGCAGTCGCGCGCCCCCGTCCGACGGCCGCGTCCACAGCGGCCGTCCGCCTCGCCCGTCGATCATCGCGACCCTGACGCGCTCCTGCCCGTCGGCGCCCGGTGACGGCCGCGCGTCGTCGGGGAGCAGGCTGAGCACGTCCGGCGCGCCGTCGCCGTTGACGTCGCCGATCGCGTCCTCTCGCTCGAGCGCCGAGGCGCGCGCGACGACGACGCGCCACCCCAGCGCGCCGCCGCGCGCCGCCGCGCTCCACAGCGAGTCCTGCTCGCCGGTTCGCCCGCGGCCGACGATCCGCGTCTCGCCGTCGCCCCCGACGAGCGCGTGCAGACCCAGCTCGCGCGCGCTCGGTCGAAACCCGTAGGCGAGCTGCTCATCCTCGTGCGACGTCGACCACAGCAGCGCGCCCGACCCAGCGTCGCGGGCCGCTCGTCGCCCGCCGCCGACTTCGAAGATCACCGGCGCGCGCGCGTCGACGCGCGCGTGCCGGACCCCTGCCCCCGCGCTCGCGACGCTCCACAGCGGTCGCCCCGTCGCCCCGTCGAGCGCGACCAAACGGTCCTTCCAGACACCCCACGCGAGCACGTCGAGCTGCCCGTCGACGCCGACGTCGTGGAGCAGGAGCTCGTGGTCATCACCCTCGGCGGCCTGCGCGTGGTCCGGGAGCGACGCGGCGGTCCAGCGCGGCTCGACGAGGCCGCGCGCCCGCGACGACCACGCGCGCACCACGAGCCGCCCGTCCTCCGCCGCGACGCCGACGATGTCATCGACCCCGTCGCCGTCGAGCTCGCCGACGCGGGTCGCGGTCAGGATCCCCGGGTGGACCACGACGCGCCACAGCTTCGCGTCGTTCCACGGGTCGTAGGCCGTCCAGACCCCGAAGTTGAGGTGCGCGAGGTCGTCGAGGCCGTCGCCGTTGATGTCGCCGAGCCAGCGCAGATCGAGGTTGACCCCCGTGACCGGTCGACTCCACGCGACCGCGCGCGTGAGCGAGACGAAGCGCGAGTGAGTCTCGCCGGCGACCGCCCGCCACGCGAAGCGCTGCTCGTAGTGCCCCTCCTTGCTCACCCGGATCGCGTGCTCGCCCGTGTCGACCGCGAAGTTGCGCAGCCGCGAGCCGTAGTCGACGTCGTCGACGAACACGCTCCCGCCCGTCGGCTCGACGTCGAGCTCGAAGATCGCCTGCTCGTGCTGGAGCGTGAACGCGAGCTCGTGCCGCGCCCCGGCGCTGACGTCCGCGATCGCCTCGGCGGGCAGGAAGCCGGGGTCGTCGATCGTGACGCGGTGCAGCCCGGGGCGCAGGCGCAGCGCGCCGCCGGGCGCGTCGGCCGGCGCGCCGTCGACGAGCACGCGCGCCGGCGTGTACGGCCGCCCGCGCCAGCTCGCCCGGAGCACGACCTCACCTGGCTGGATCAACAGGTACACGAGGTAGCCGAGCAGCGTCAGCGCCATCGGCACGCTCACGAGCGTCAGCGCGCGACGGAGCTGTCGCACCCGCCGGCGCTCGAGCGCCGCGATCAAGGCGTGCACGTCGGGAAACCGCGCGTCACGATCCACGCTCAGCCCACGCCGCAGGAGCGCCCGCAGCCAGCGCGGGATCACCCGGGCGTCAGCCGGCGGGCTCGGGTCCCCCTTGAGGATGAGCGCGCGCAGGTAGCCGAGGCGCTTGGCCTGGAACGGGCGCTCGCCGTAGAGCGCCTCCCACAGCGCGACGCAGAGGCTGTACTGATCGCCGCGCGCGTCCTCGGCGTGCCCGAGGTAGCGCTCCGGAGGGATGTACGCCGGGGTGCCGAGCAGCGCGCCCTCCTGCGTGAGCTGATCGGAGAGCGGATCGCTCTCGCTCGCGGACAGGGGCGCGCCCGCGTCGATCGACCTCGGCTCGCTCGCCTTGCCCGACGCGCCGAGCGAGACGGCGCGCGCGAGGCCGAAGTCGAGGATCACCGCGCGGCCGCGCTGGTCGATCATGATGTTGTCTGGCTTGAGGTCGCGGTGCAGCAGCCCCTGCTCGTGGGCCGCCGCGAGCCCGCGCGCGACCTGGACGAACACCTCGACGATCGCGGGGATCGATCGTTTCTGCTCCTTGAGCCAGGCGCGTAGCGTCACCCCCTCGATGAACTCGATCGCCAGGAACACGCGGCCGTCGACGAGCCCGACGTCGTAGACCTGCGCGACGTTCGGGTGCGAGATCCGGGCGCCCGCGCGGGCCTCTCGGAGCAGGCGCGCGCGCGCGGCCTCGGCGTCCTCCGCCGCCGAGATCCGATCGGTGCGCAGCAGCTTGATCGCGACCTTGCGATCGAGCTCGCGGTCGTAGGCGCGGTGCACGACGCCGAGGCCGCCCGCGCCGAGCTTGCCGATCAGCATGAAGCGCCCGACCACGCTGCCGGTCGTGAGCTCGGGCGCTCGCTTCGCGCGCGCGGGCCCGGGCGCGAAGCCCCACGCGAGCGCCCCCGCCGCATCGGTCGCCGGCGCGTCAGCGCCTGGCAGCGCGCGCGTCGGGGCGTCGTCCGAGTCGGTCGAGTCCGCCGACGCCGAACCGACGTGATGATCCGAGAGCAGCACTGGCGCGCGCCCGCGTGATTATCGCATATCGCCGCGGCGCGCCGACGCGTTATAGCTGTCTTAAACGACAGAAGTATTTGTACATGTTGAAGAAGCCCGACGGTCGCGCGCGCGACGACCTCGAGGCGCCCGCCGCGGCGCGCGCCCGTCGGTCGAGGCGCGCGCCGCTGATCAGCGCGCGCTCGACCGGACGCCGCTGGCTCACCAGCGCGGGCGCTCGCTCAGCGCAGCGGGTACGCGCCCCGGTACTCGCGCTCGACGGCCTCGACGACGCCGTTCGCGTCGACCAGGTAGTCCGTCGGGTGCGCCGCGCCGGAGTGCATCGCGCTGACGAGGAACAGCTCATCGTAAAGATCCTCGTACGGCGCGTTGTGCTCGAGGACCTCCGCGGGCGTCGAGAAGGCGTCGCGGTAGTGACCGCGCGCCATGTCCTCGATCCCCCAGCGCGCCGGGAAGCCGTAGAGGTCGACGTCTTCGGCGCTGAGCAGCACCGGCCGCGCGCCGCCGTCGAGCGCGCCGCGGCGCGCGAGCCAGGCCGCGTCGAGGATCACCGGCCACATCGCCGCGCAGTCGTAGCTGTGAAAGATCGCGCGCACGCGCCCGCCGGGTGTCGGCAGCGCGTGGACCGTCAGCTCCTGATCGGCGTACTCGATCGCGGGGAAGCCCTGACCCGGGGCCGGGCGCTCCTCGCCGTCGGCTTCACGCAGCACCACCAGCAGGGACTCGTCGCGCGTCGCGAGCTCGTCGCCGCCCGGCGTGACCAGCCTGGTGAGCAGCCTGAATTCCTGCTCGCCGCGCGCGGGGAGCTGCTCGCGCGGCAGCGTGAGCGTGTGCTCTTCACCAGGCCCAAAGGTCAGCTCTGCGAACGGCGGCTCGCCGAAGCGCGACACCGACAAGCGCAGCGTCGCGCCGCCGGGGTTGCGCGCCGCGAGCTCGATCGGCGCGCCGGAGAGCCCGTAGACCGAGCCCGGGAGGTCGAGCTCGAGCGCGTCGCCGGAGAGCTCGATCCCGATCCGATCGAGGTAGGTCCAGTCCGAGACGATCAGGTCCCCGCCGACGAAGCGCCCGCTCACCGCGGCGCCGGCGCTCGTGTAGGGCCACGCGCCCTGACCGATGAAGCCGGCCACGCGCGGCGCGTCCGCTTCAGTCGTCGCGAGATCGTAGAGGAACACGCCCGAGAGCCCGACCGTCGCGAGCGCGTCGCCGTCGAGATCGGCGGAGGTCACGACCGTCGGCGGGCGCACCTGAGCCGCGAGCGCGAGGCCGGAGCCCTCTGACAGCTGGACCACGACCGCGCCCGCCGAGCCGAGCGCGACCGCCACGCGGTCTCCTCGAAGCGAGAGATCGAGCGCCGGCCCGTCGAGCGCGAGCGCCCCGAGCGGCTCGTAGTCGACGCCGGACCAGGCGAGCCGCGTGAGCGCGCCGTCGGCCGCGAGCGCGAGCACGCGCCCGCCGTCGGCCGCGACGTGGTGAATGTTGCCCGGCAGCGACGCGACGCGCGGCTCGCCGATGTCGCCGTCCGCCGCGATCTCGGCGAACCACAGGCCGTCGTCGAAGCGCGCGAGCAGCAGCCGATCGCCGTCGACGTGAAGATCGCGGACGTGCAGCTCGGGGTCGTCGATGATCGGCTTGCGCAGGCGCGGGACCGCCGGATCCGCGAGGTCGTAGGCGTACGCGGAGCCGCGATCCGAGGCGCAGTACAGCGTCTCGGTCGGCGCGTGGATCGCGAGCGTCGTGCAGCGGATCACCACGCCGGTCGCGGGCGGTCGATCGAGCGTGAGCTCGAGCGCGCCGTCGGGCCCGACGCGCGCGGCGCCGAGCGTGTCGAAGCTGTTGCCGACGTAGACGTGCTCCCCGTAGACCGCGAGCTCGACGAGGTGCGCGCCCCGGATCGGGTACTCGATCTGCGCGCGCCGCTGCAGACCCGCGACGGCCGCGGGCGCGTCGAGCTCCGCCCCGCAGGCGACCGTCGAGCTCGCGGCGCCGAGCAGCGTGAGCGCGCCGCGCAACGTGGGCCGCGCGCGGCGATCCGACCGGCGAGTCGAGCGAGTCACGACGTCGAGCACAATACCAGCGGGCGCCGCGCGCCGGGCGTCCGCCGAGCGCCGCGTCGCGGCGGCGCGATCTCGAGCCGCGCCCCCGACTGCTCCATAGGACATATTTAAAAAAGGGCGCCGCCGCCGTCGCGCCCGGCGAGCGGGCGCCGGCTACGGCAGCGCCTCGAGACAGGCGCGCTTGAGTCGCAGCGCGAGCTCGGGGGCGCCTTCGAAGTCGACGTGCAGCTGCCCGCCCGCGCGCATGTCGAGGCGCCCGCGCGCGCGCACGCCGAGCCCCTCGGGCAGCCCGTGGAAGCGCGCCGAGACGTGCTCGCCGTGGACGCCGTGCCCGCTCTCGATCGGGTCGAGCACGAGCGTCACGCCGACCGCGTCGCCCTTGAGCGCGACGCGGCGCGAGGGCTCACGCCGGCGCTCGCGGTCCACGGGGTCCTGCGTCTCCACGCGCTCGAGCGGCCCGGCGTAGCCCGTCGCCGCGCGCAGGATCGCCGCGAGCGCGCGCTCGAACTGACGCTCGCGCGAGAAGCGGTAGGCCCAGCCCTTGGGGACGGTGTAGCGGACCTTCGACGACGTCGGATCATCCTCGGCGCGCGCCCGCTGCGACAGCGGGATGAAGCGCTCGAAGCGGACCTCGCAGAAGCCCTCGTCGCCGAGGAAGGGCGCGAGCGCCTCGCGGATCGGCTTGCGCTGGCCCTTGTACGTGTCGAGCAGCGTCGTCTCGGTGTCGCTCACCCACGAGTCCACGCGGAACTCGCCGCAGCGCACCACGATCTCGCGACGCGCGAGCCACCCCTCGATCGCCGCGGGATCGCCCGCGCGCGTCACCGTGTCCACGAGCGCGTCGTCGAGCGCCATGCTGCCCGAGAGCCGCGCGCGGTCGAAGGCCTGGAACAGCTGCTCGTGCGCGTGCTCGGTCGGCGTCTTGCGGACGTACACGAGGCGCGGCGCCTCCTCCTCGCCCCCCTCCAAGCCGAGCTCGACGTACTGACCGCGCGCGTTCACGGCGAAGCCGGCGCGCGACCCCTCGCGACGCTGCGTCCACATCACCCGCGCGCGCGTCGGCCCGTGGGCGCCGAAGACCTCGTCGGCGCGGCGGCGGACGTCCTGGAGGTGCGCGGCCACGTGCGCCGGCGGCTCCTCCACGTCGTGTTCGGGATCCGCGAGCGCCATCGACAGCAGCTCGCTGCCCGCCCGCGTGTCGTCGGCGGCGAACGCCGAGGGCGCGCGCTCGCCCGGCACGAGCGACGCGATCCACCCCATCCACGGGCTGCGGCGCAGCCACCAGCTCGTCATCACGCGCGCGCAGGCCGAGGGGTCGCCCTGCAGGCGCTGCAGCAGCGCCTCGGTCCGGAGCAGCGCCGCGCGGACGAGCGCGGGGCTCGGCCCCTCGCGCTGCTCGTCCCAGCGCGCCAGCAGCTCGCGCGGGTAGGTCTCGCCGCCGGCGTAGCGCGCGAGGAAGGCGTGGGCCTGGGCGCGAGTCATCGCGCGGTAGCGGCTCGCCGAGCGCCCGCGGTTGTCGAGCGAGAACCAGGTGAAGCGGCCGTCATCGTCGCCGCGTCGGTGGTGCACGAGGTACAGCCCGCGGCCGCGCAGCGTCGGCAGACCGGTGACACAGAAGTCGCCGGTCGCCACGAGCTCGAGCGCCTCCGCGATCGGCAGAGCGTCGTCAGTCATCGCGCGCGCGAGTATAGGACGCGCCGGCGCGCGCCTGCGTGCCGGCGCGGACGAACCTGTCTGCTCGTGCAGGCGTATCGAGGACGCGCGGCGTCACGTGACCGCGCCGCGGAAGTCGCGCAGACCCGCGACTGCGGGCTCCAGGCGTCTTGGCGAGAGCGCGACCAGGCGACTATACTGGGTCGCCCTGCGCATTTTGCGCAAACCGCGCAAACCGCAAGCTCCCGAATCGTATGCTCTTTAACTCCTGGGAGTTCCTGCTCTTCTTCGTGCTCGTCTACGCGCTGTACCTCGCGTGTCAGCGCTGGGTGAAGGTGCAGAACGTCCTGCTGCTCGTCGCCAGCTACGTGTTCTACGGCTGGTGGAACTGGATGTTCCTCGGGCTCATCGCGCTCTCGACGGTCATCGACTACGTCGCGGCGCTGAAGACCGAGGCCGCCGAACGCGAGGAGGATCGGCGGCGCTGGGTCGCGCTCTCGGTCGTCAGCAACCTCTCGATCCTCGCGCTCTTCAAGTACTTCAACTTCTTCCTCGAGAGCCTGGGCGACCTGCTGCTGCTGCTCGGCCTCGAGGCCGCGCTGCCGTCCCTGAAGATCGTCCTGCCGGTCGGGATCTCCTTCTACACGTTCCAGTCGATGAGCTACACCATCGACGTCTACCGGGGCGCGACGAAGGCGTGCAAGAACCCGCTCGACTTCGCGGTCTACGTCGCTTTCTTCCCGCAGCTGGTCGCGGGGCCCATCGAGCGCAGCAGCCGGTTCCTCCCGCAGGTCGAGGCGCCGCGCAAGCTGAGCGCGCCGGCGGTCGAGGCCGGGATCTTCCTGATCGTCTGGGGCCTGTTCAAGAAGGTCGTGATCGCCGACAACGCGGCGCTGATCGCCAACGCGGTGTTCGCCGAGCCCGCGGCCCACTCGGGGCCCGAGCTGCTCGCGGGCGCGCTCGCGTTCACGATCCAGATCTACGGCGACTTCTCCGGCTACTCCGACATGGCGCGCGGGCTGGCGATGCTCATGGGCTTCAGCTTGATGATCAACTTCAAGCTGCCCTACTTCGCGGTCAGCCCGAGCGACTTCTGGCGCCGCTGGCACGTGTCGCTCTCGAGCTGGCTGCGCGACTACCTGTACATCCCGCTGGGCGGCAACCGCTTCGGCACGCTGTACACCTACCGCAACCTGATGCTGACGATGGTGCTCGGCGGGCTGTGGCACGGCGCGGCCTGGAAGTTCGTGCTCTGGGGCTTCTATCACGGCGCGCTGCTGTGCCTGTACCGCCTCGCCGAGGGCGGCGTCGCGGCGCTGCGGAGCCGCGGCAAGCTGGCGCTCGATCTCCCGCGCGCGCTCGTGATGTTCGTGTTCACGATCGGCGGCTGGATCATCTTCCGCATCGAGTCGCTCGCCGACCTCGGGCGCTTCATGGGCGGGCTGCTGCGCGGCTACGGCCAGCCGTTCCCGGACGTCATGTACGCCACGCTCGCGCTGCTGTGGCTGCCCGTGCTGATCATGCAGCTCGCGCAGCTCGTCGCCGACGACCTGCTCGTCGCGCTGCGGCTGCCCGTCGTCCTGCGCGGCCTGCTCTACGGGCTGCTGCTCGCGGCCTCGATGGCGCTCGCCACGGGCGAGTCGATCGAGTTCATCTACTTCCAGTTCTAGGCCTGCGCGCGCTACCCTTTACCTGACCTCACGACCATGCTCGAGCGCGGATACACCGAGACGCTGCACCCCACGCGCTGGCGATCGATCGCGCTCGCGCTCGCGCTCGCGCTGCTCGCCTTCCTCGCCGCCAACGCGCTCGTCGGCCGCTACCTCGACCGCTACGGCACCAACCTCGGCTACGTCTACGTCGCCCACAAGTGGCGCGTGCTGGGGCAGCTCTCGCGGCCCGTCGACTGGCTCGTGCTCGGCGACTCGACCGTCAACCAGAGCTTCGACCCGGCGCGCCTGCGAGAGCGCGAGGGGCTGCGCGCGGTCAACCTCGGCACCATCGGCAACTTCGGCGCGATCGACGATCTGTGGATGCTCGAGGAGTACCTGGAGCGCTTCGGCCCGCCCGAGGCCGTGGTCGTCGTCCACACCTACGACGTCTTCCACCGCCGCCCGCCGCGGATGCTGTTCGGCCGCGTGCCGCGGTGGCGCCCGCTGACCCGCGAGACCGCGCGC
>JACKDW010000060.1 GCA_020633295.1 Myxococcales bacterium
AGCCCGAGCACCAGGACCGCCCCGAGCGCGCCGAGCAGCGCGGGGCGCCGGGGCGCGACCGCGGCCGCGACCGCGACCGGGTCCGCGGGCGCCTCCGGGATCGCGCGCAGCGCCGCGAGCAGCTCGTGGACATCGGCGTAGCGATCATCCGGCTGCTTCTCGAGACACCGCAGGATCAGCCGCTCGACGTCATCGGGGATGTCGGCGTCGGGCGCGACGGCGCGGGGCGGCGGCGGCGGCTCGCTGAGGTGCTGCGAGACCACCGCCATGAAGGTAGGCGCCGAGAACGGCACGCGCCCGGTGAGGAGCTCGTAGAGCACCAGGCCGACGGCGTAGATGTCGGCGCGGCCGTCGACGGCGCCCGCGCGCGCCTGCTCGGGCGCGATGTAGGCGGCGGTCCCGACCAGCTCGCCGCCGGCCGCCGAGCTCGAGTGCACGCTCGAGGCGTCGGCCCGCGTGAGCTTGGCGATCCCGAAGTCGAGCACCTTGACGCGCGGACGCCTCGGCGTCGACGACCGGCCCGGCGGCGTCACGAGGAAGATGTTGTGCGGCTTGATGTCGCGGTGGACGAGCCCGCGCTCGTGCATGGCCGCGAGCGCGTCGCACAGCTGCAGCGCGAGCGCCCGCGCCTCGGCCCAGGGCAGCCGCCGCTCGCGGGCGAGGCACGCGGCGAGGTCCTCGCCCTCGAGGTACTCCATGGCCAGAAACACCTGGTCGTCGTAGCTGCCGACCTCGTGGATCGTGACGACGTTGGGGTGCGAGAGCCGGGCCATCGCCCGGGCCTCCCGCAGCAGGCGCGCGCGCGCCTGGTCCCCCTGGTCCCCCTGATCCCCCTGGTCCGAGCGCAGCAGCTTGATCGCGACCTTGCGGTCGAGCTCCTCGTCGCGCGCCGCGTACACGACCCCCATGCCGCCCGAACCGAGCTGCTCGGTGACGGTGAAGCGGCCGATCCGGACGGGCGCGGAGAGGTCACCGAACAGGCTCGACTTGATCATCTCCTTGAGCCGCCGGTCCTCGGGGCTCGCCATCACGTCGAGCGTGCCGAGCCCCGCTCGCGGCGCGCGCCCGCGCTCCGTGAGCGTCTCTTGGGACATGCTTGAAGCGTCATGGTTCTGCGCGCGGATCGTCTGCGCCCAGGCGGTCGCGGACTCGGAGACCGCGCCGGCGTCCGCGCCGGTCGCCGGCTCGCGAGTGCTGGAGTCGCCGCGACGCATTCGAGCGCTCAGGATCGCGGATCTCACCGGAGTGTTCAACGCGCGACGGCGCCACCCGGTGCCCGCCGCAGCGCCCACGAGCGGCCCGCGCGAAGAGAGTCCACCCCAGGGGGATGCGACGAGCGGCGCGGCGCCGCCGCGTCGCGGGCGACTGCGGGATACCCGGCCGGTACGTCGCGCGCGCGTGCAGACGAACGAGCGCGCGCAGGATCGCGACCACGGCGTCTCAGAATCGCCATCGCAGCCGCACGCCCGCGCCCGCGCGCCCGAACGTGGGCGCGATCGCGAGCTCGCGGCGACGCTCGTTCGCGCCGCTCGCGAGCTCGCGCCGGCGCTCGTACGCGCCGGCCCCGAGCAGGGAGACGCCCGTCACGAGCAGCACGCCCCCGGCGACGCCGCCGACCCAGGCGGCCGTGTTGGCGCGCAGCCCTTCCTCCTGCAGCTCATCGACGCGGGCGTGGTCGTGGTCTGGCTGGGTCATGAGCGCCTGGATGTCGCGGTCTCGCTGGGCGCCGATGGCCATGCCCGACGTCATGATGATGAGCGCCGCGACGCCGTAGCCGGTCACGAACCCGCCCG
>JACKDW010000061.1 GCA_020633295.1 Myxococcales bacterium
CGCACGCGCGCGACGCCGCCGGCGAGGCGCCGCATCGGGGGCGCGTCGTCGGGAGCGCGCGCGTCGGTCATCGCGCTGTCCGAAGGCGCAGGTTTCGAACCCCGGCGCACACGAGCAGCGCGAGCGCGAGGCCGAGGCCGCCGCCGTCACCCTGGGCCGCGCAGCCGCAGCCCTGGCACTCGCCCTCGTGCGCGACCTCGACGTCGGCGCACGCGGCCGCGCAGCTGTTGCTGTAGGTCTCGCCGTCCTCGCCGCAGACGGGCGCGTAGAGCGTGACGCAGGCGCAGCCGTCGCCGTCGCCGGTGTCGGTCTCGGTGGCCCCCGCGGCGCCCTCCGGCGCCTCGATGATCTCGGCTGGCATGCGTCCCTCCGTGGTGCTCGCTCAGTTGTTCTCGATCAGCAGCTTGAGGCTCTGGCGGACGATCGCGCCCATCGTGTTGCAGCGCAGGAACGCGTCGCACTTGTGGTGCTGCGCGAGCTCGCGGCGCAGCTGCTCGACGTACTCGGGCTTCGACAGCGGCGTCCTCGACATCACGGCCATCAGGTCCATGACCTGGCGCAGCGAGTAGCGGATCCGGCTGGCGATCATCGCCCGCTCCTCCTTCTGGTACTGCCGCACGGTCGTGTTGTTCATGTGCCGGATGCCGACCTCGATGATCGGCATGTTCTTCTTGTAGTACTGCGGCATGTAGATCGACTTGCGCGGCTCGTAGGACTGCTGGTCGAAGTCGATGGCGCGGATCCGGTAGTGCACGTCGTCGAAGTCCGGGAGGATCTCGACGACGTAGTTGCTCGAGTGCATGTCGCCCAGCAGGCGCACGAAGCAGCGCTCGTTGAACTTGACGAACTCCTTGGCGAGGCGCGTCTCGTTCTCGACGCGGCCGGGCTGCAGGTAGCTCTGGATGAACT
The DNA here is from genome assembly GCA_020633295.1 of Myxococcales bacterium. Taxonomy (GTDB): domain Bacteria; phylum Myxococcota_A; class Polyangia; order Nannocystales; family Nannocystaceae; genus JACKDW01. The sequence continues at coordinate 910 of JACKDW010000061.1, forward strand.
CCTCGCCGGGGATCCCGGCGATGTGCTCCTCGATCAGCGTCTCCTCGTGGACCACGTAGCTGACGCGGTTCGGCGAGAGCAGGCCCTCGAGCTCGAGGCCGTAGACGCGCGAGGCGTCGGCGTTCTTGATGTAGAAGTAGTCGAAGTTGTCGTTGATGCGGTTGACGATGCGCACGCGGAACGGGTTGGTGTTGCCGTAGAGGCACAGGTCGACCCGGTCGACGTAGAGGTGCTGCATGACCGAGAGGTCGCCGTTGGCCCGCAGGATCGCGTAGATCTCCTTCAGCGCGCCGTGGATGTGCTTGAGGTCCTCGGGCGGGTAGATCAGCGAGACCCAGAGCGTGTCGCGGTTGCTCTTGTCATAGAGCGTGACCGCGTCCTTGTAGCGCTTGAGGTCGCGGTACTGGATCGGCAGCGCGAGCGCGCGGCCGTACTGCTGGAGGTACTCGCGCAGGGACGCGTCGACCTTGTAGGTCAGCTTCTTGCGCGAGATGTGCGGCACCCGAGAGATGATAAATCTCACCGCAGGCGTCGACAATCGCGGTCGCGCGCCCGTCGCCTCGTTCGCCCGCTATCATGGCCTGGAGGGGGGAGCGGGATGCGAGAGCTACACGGTTGGAGGGACGCGCGCGGGCGACGGCTCGCGACTGCGGCGCGCGTGATCGCGGCGGGGAGCCTCGCGCTCGCGCTCTCGACACCGCAGGCGGCGCGGGCGGGCGCGGACGACGAGCGCGCGCTCGCAAGCCCGGACGACGCGGCGCGCAGCGCCGTCTGGGTGTTCTTCACGGGCAAGGGCGCGGGCGCGCCGGGGCTGTCGTCGGCGCTCGAGCGGCG
>JACKDW010000062.1 GCA_020633295.1 Myxococcales bacterium
CCGGACCGCCGCGCCTCGAGCGTCACGCGCGAGGCGACGCGCGTCTCACGAGCTGTCCCTTCGGGCCGGTCACACGATCGCGGCGGGCGACCGGCCGCCCGGCTCGCGGCGGCGATTTAATATGTCTTTAGGGACATTATTTCAGCGAGTAGCATCGCCGGTATGCGTACGTGGACTCGCCTACTCATGATCGCCGGCGCGGTCGGCCTCGCGCCGACGACCGCCGCCGCCGCGGTCGAGACCGCCGACTTCTCGCCCTCCGAGACCAAGGAGATCCTCGGCGTCGACGACTTCAACTGGGACAGCGGGTGGATCCCCGACGGCTCCCCGGTGCAGCTGCGGATGATCCTGACCGCGGGCAACTCGATCACGGTCGAGATGCCCGGCGAGGCGTTCTATGACTGGGACACGGGCGAGATTCACTTCGAGGGCGACCCCGACGCGGGGCTGTTCGCGATCAACGTCGGCGTCGACCTCGTCGCCCAGGTCAAGCTCGACGTCGACGCGCCGTGGCCCCTCGACGACATCCAGGTCGAGACCGGCGACCTCCCGCTCGTCGACCTCGCGTCGATCGCCGAGTCCATGTTCACGCCGTACCTGCTCGAGGGCAACCCGGCGCGGCCCGTCGAGATCTCCGACTCGACCGGCTTCGTCACGCTCGTGCCGATCCCGCTCACGCCCCAGCTCGGCGGGCTCGCCGAGGGCACGCTCGACATCGACATGGCGATCGACACCGAGGGCACGCTCGCGTGCACCTCGATCGACCTGGCCGTCGACGACCCGTCGATCCAGGCGGACTCCATCGTGCAAGAGGGCGCCGCCGCGCCGCTCGACGCCGGCGCCGGGCCGCTGCCCGATCCCTTCGTGGTCAACGCGACGCTGGTCTGCGACCTCTCCGTCGACGTCTTCGTCATCATCCGCCCGACGCTGTCGGTCTCGCTCGGCTTCGTCGACTACGATCTGTTCGGCTACGAGCTGCCGCCGATCGGCCTGCCCGAGTACGACGAGGAGCTCAAGATGGGCCCGATCCCGCTCGAGTTCACGCGGCCGGAGCCCGAGCCCGAGCCCGAGACCACCGACGGGGGCAGCGACGGCAGCGACACGGACCCGAGCGCGGGCACGGGCGATCCCAGCGACACGAGCGCGACGACCGACACCGACAGCGGCAGCGACTCGGGTCCGGGCGGCGTGACCGACTCCGCGAGCGACGGCGAGACGATGTCGGGCAGCGACGGCGCGAGCGCGGGCACGGACACCGACGGCGTCTCGAGCTTCGGCGACGCTGACAGCGCGGGCGACGACGCGGGCTGCGGCTGTCACAGCGGCGGCGACGAGCTGCCGCGCGGCGCCTGGCTCTGGCTGCTGCTCGGCGTCGGGCTCGCGCGTCCACGCCGCGCGCGCGCGTGATTGCGCGGGCGCGGCCAGGACGGTACCGTGACGCGCCGGCCGCTCGTCATGCCCTCGCGCTCGCCCCCACGCTCGCCCACGTCCTGGCTGTCCCGTAGGCCCGCCCGCGTCCGGCTCGCGCTCACGCGCGCGCTCGCGCTCGTGGGCTGCAAGCGCGGGCGCGGCGACGAGGCGCCCGACCCCGAGGCGACGCCCAGCGCCGACGAGCCGGGCGCGTCGTCGCG
>JACKDW010000063.1 GCA_020633295.1 Myxococcales bacterium
CGGGCCGTGGCGACGATGCGCCCGCGGCCGCGCGGAGAGGCCTACCTGCGCCTGTCGACGCTGCCCGGCGAGCAGGGGCAGGTCGACTGGGCGCACTTCGGCACGATGCAGATCGGGCGGGCCTCCCGGGCGCTGCTGGCGTTTGTGATGGTGCTGAGCTGGTCACGGATGATCTTCGTGCGGTTCTTTCTGGGAGCCCGAATGCCGTGCTTCCTGAAGGGACATATCGAGGCCTTCGAGGCCTTCGGCGGCGTCCCGCGGGAGCTCTTGTACGACAACCTCAAGAGCGCGGTGCTCGAGCGCCAGGGCGACGCGATCCGCTTCCACCCCACGCTGCTCGAGCTCGCCGCGCACTACCGCTACGCGCCCAAGCCGTGCGCGCCGGGACGCGGAAACGAGAAGGGCCGCGTCGAACGGGCGATCCGCTACATCCGGGAGTCGTTCTTCGCCGCGCGCGAATTCGGCACCCTCGACGAACTCAACGCGCACGCGCGCGCCTGGTGCGAGGGGCTCGCCGCCGATCGGCGCTGGCCCGAGGACCACAAGCGACGCGTCCGCGACGTCTTCGCCGAGGAGCGGTCACGGCTGCTCGAGCTGCCCGAGGTGCCCTTTCCCGCCGAGGAGGTCGTGCCGGTCTCGGTGGGCAAGACGCCCTACGCCCGCTTCGACCTCAACGACTACTCGGTCCCGCACACCTACGCCCGCCGCGATCTGGTCTGCGTCGCCAGCATCGAGCGCGTGCGCCTGTGCGACGGCGCGACCGTCGTCGCGGACCACGAGCGCTGCTACAGCCGCGGCGAGCGACTCGAGGACCCGGCGCACATCGAGGCGCTCGCCGCCCAGAAACGCAACGCGCGGCAGTCTCGCGGCATGGGGCGCTTGCACCACGCCGCGCCCAAGAGCCGAGCGTTTCTCGTGCTCGCCGGCGAGCGCGGCTGCAACCTCGGCTCGATCACCGCGCAGCTGCTCGGCCTGCTCGATGAGTATGGCGCCCGCGATCTCGACCTCGCGCTCGGCGAGGTCCACGAGCGCGGCGTCGTCCACATCCCCGCCGTCCGCCAGCTGCTCGAGCAGCGTCGCCACGCCCGCGGGCTCGCGCCGCCGCTCGCCGTGCACCTGCCGGCGGATCCGCGCGTCCGCGACCTGGTCGTGACGCCACACGCGCTCACGACCTACGACGCGCTCACGAGCGACGGAGAGGAGGCCGACGATGACCACGGATCGTGACGAGATGCTCCGCCGGACTCGGCTGCTACGCCTGTGGGGCCTCGTGGCCCGCTGGGACGAGGTCAAGGCTGAACCTTGGCTGGAACCGTTGCTCGACGCTGAGGAGCGCGAACAGAAACGGAGGAGCCTCGAGCGCCGCATCAGCAGCGCCAAGCTCGGCAGCTTCAAGCCGATGGCCGACTTCGACTGGGACCACCCGCGCAAGATCGACCGCGCGCTCATCGAGGAGCTCTTCACCCTCGAATTCCTCCTCGAGCCCGCGAGCGCGGTGATCTTCGGCGCGAACGGCCTGGGCAAGACCATGATCGCCCAGAACCTCTGTCACCACGCCGTCATGAACGGCCACACCGTGCTCTTCACCAGCGCCAGCGAGATGCTCAACGA
>JACKDW010000064.1 GCA_020633295.1 Myxococcales bacterium
CGCGGGGCCCCGGCCCGCGGCGGCCCGCGGGTCTGCTAGTGTTCGACGAGCTGTCACCATGGACATGTCAATATGACCATCCGAGTGACCGAGCGCGCGCGGTCGGGCCGGAGCCCGGTGTGGCGCGTCTCGATCCACCTCAAGCTCGCTGGCGGGCGCGTCGAGCGGAAGGAGTTCAACCGGCCGCGGGAGCAGTCGCACCGCGCGGTCACGAGGTGGGCCAGGCAGAAGCACGCCGAGCTGCTCCGCGAGCGCGCGCTCGCGGACGCGGCGGGCGTCGGCGAGATCGACGACGTGACCTTCGCCGAGTACGCGCGCCGCTTCCTGACGACCTACGCGCACCGCAAGGGCCTCAAGCCGAGCTCGCGGCGCGCCTACGAGGACGCCCTGCGCACGCACCTGCTCCCGAACTTCGGCCGCATGCGAGTCGACGCGATCGCCGATCGTCACCTCGATCAGCTGCGCGACCTGGAGCTCTCCGCCGGCACGCGCAACCGCCTGATCGCGCAGATGTCGACGATCCTCAACGCGGCGTTCCGCGAGCGCTGCCGCCGCGCGGCGTTCCGCGCGACGAGCGTGAAGCAGGATCAGCGTGAGCCGGAGTTCTGGTCGGTCGCCGACTTCGACGCGCTGCTCGCGGCGGCGCCGTCGGACGAGCACTCGCTCGTGCTCATGCTCGGGGGCCTCGCGGGCCTGCGGCTCGGCGAGATCGCGGCGCTGCGCCGCGCGGACGTCAACTTCACGCGAGGGCGGCGCGGCGCGCTGCATGTCCGTCGGAGCATCTGGCAGGGGCAGGTCTCGACCCCCAAGGGCCGCCGCAGCCGCGCGGTCCCGCTGCACACCCGCCTGCGCGCCGTGCTCGAGCGCTGGTGCGCGGGCCTCGAGGAGGAGGACCTGCTCCTCGCGACAGCCGACGGGCGACCGCTCACGCAGTCGATGATCAAGCACCGCGTGCGCGTCTGCGAGGCCGCGATGCAGGGCGTGCCGACGCGCGCGGCCCGGGGCGCGACGCACAAGCTCCGTCACACGTTCTGCTCGCACCTGGCGATCATGGGAGTGAGCGTGGTGCAGATCCAGCGCCTCGCCGGGCACGCGAGCCTGCGCGACACGATGCGCTACATGCACCTCTCGCCCTCGGATCTCGACGACGCGATCGACGTGCTCTCGCGGCGGCGCGCTGGCGGCTAGGCGAGGCGCGAGCGCGGCGGCGCGGCGCGGCGCCGATGGTGCTCGAAGGGAAATGTCCTGCAGGACATGTTTTGTTGGCCCTCAGCTCGCGGGCGTCTTGAGCGCGCGGCCGAAGAACGCGCGCACGTGCGACCACGCGTCGGCGGCCGCCTGCTGGTCGTAGCGCCCGCTCGACGGGTTCGCGAACGCGTGGTTGGCGTCGTAGGTGTGCAGCTCGATGGACTTGCCCGCCTTGGCGAGCGCGTCCTTGAACTCCTGGACCGCCTCGGGCGGGATGCCGCCGTCCTGGTCGCCGAACACGCCGAGCAGCTGCGCGTGGATGCCCTCGAGCGCGGACGGCT
>JACKDW010000007.1 GCA_020633295.1 Myxococcales bacterium
CTACTACATGCAGGGCCTCAACACGACCTCGGTCCACGGGCACACGGCGCTGTTCGGCGTCTACGGTATGCTCGGCATCGGCCTGTCGCTGTTCAGCCTGCGGATCCTGTACATGCGCGCGCGCTGGGACACCTCGGCGCTGCGCCTCTCGTTCTGGGCGATCAACATCGGCCTCGCGCTCATGGTGCTCCTGAGCCTGCTGCCGGTGGGGCTGATGCAGACCTGGGCGAGCGTCGAGCACGGCATGTGGTACGCGCGCTCGGCCGAGTTCATGCAGACGCCGACGCTCGACGTGTTCCGATGGCTGCGGGTGATCGGCGACACGGGCTTCGCGGCGGGCTTGCTCGGCGTGGGCTGGTTCGTCGTCGGGCTGCGCTTCGGCTGGTCGCGTGAGGGCGTTCGAGATGATCTTCTCGAGCGCTGAGGAGGTACAAACTCTCGCTAACTGCTCGCCGCCATCGCGCCCGCGTCCTCGACTCGGGTTCGCTGGCGGCATACTATGGACTCACCTCAAGACGGTGCACCTCGCTTCATGAACTCAACACCAACCCGCAGGGTAGACCGCCAAGCCTGTTCGATCTCTTCGTCGAACCGTGGGTCGTGCTCCGCGACTGCGTGTAAGAGCGCCGTGAGCCATAGCCCGTAGAGGTACTTACGAACCCCCAACGCGTGATGGCGTGTGGCGAGTCGCTCGAGCTGCTCGTTTACGCCCGAGCTAATACTACCCGCTGACATCACGACATAGAGGGAGGCGCGAAGCATCCGTGTCTGTCGGGTAAAGTCAGTGTCCGCGAACGCCTCTCTGACCTCCGGAGACATGGCCAAGAAGATCTCGTAGAAACGTTCCAAAAACCGTGGGTGCTCGAGACAGCGGCCAAGGCTGTCATTGAATGCCGCTGAAGCAGAATCTCGTTCTCGAGGCATTATTCCAGGTCGTCTCTAGATCTCGCCACGAATCCGTGGCTTCAAGGCATGGTGGGGTATAGCAGCTCATCCTCGAGTTCCCCGTGTTCGCGAATAAGTATGACCAAGCTAAGGATCTCATCTTCTGTCGCCGCTTTCTCGTGGATCGCCCGCATTGTCTGTTCGAGCCGGCGACGAAACAGCTCGTGATCGCTGATGAGACGGTCGACGAGAGCCGAGTTGTTGCACTGGGGAAAGACCTCGTACTCCTCGGTCGTCAGGTGTGATTCGAGGAGTTCAACGAAGCGCGCCCAGGCGCGGCCGCACTGACTCCAGTCTCCCGCGCGTACGGTCGCTACGACCTCCTCGGCGAGTTGCTCGATGTGCTGGTGCTCCGTGAGATATTCTGAGAACTCGCTGCTCGGCTGACGCATGTTCGAGATATTACGATGACATCGTGTCTGCGTATCAGCGACGCCCGCAGAATCGGCCTTTTGGCCCGTGCAACGAGCACAATTGAACATGTCCATTTAGACACGTGTGCTATTGACGTTCCTGGGCCTCGCAATATCCTGCGTACTAGAACGCCCTCGAACGAAGACAAGCAGAACTCCGTGAACTCTCCCGGAACCGACGAAACCGTGTACTCCGGGGTGTTGAAGGTTTGGTGTCTCGCGTTCGTCGTTCAACACGATTCAGCTTGACGACGGTTGAGTCGAATGCGGCCCCAGAACGGCCCCAGCGAACGAGCGAAAACTGGCGTTGCGGCGCGTACCCACTGTTTGGCACGCGCGCGAAAAAGCGCTGGAATCTCGCCGATTTGGGTGTGGTCGGGTGTTTGGCGAGACCCAGCGTGTAGTTCGCGCTCAACTGAACGTCAGATTTTCAACCTAACGAAATCCTTGAGTTTTCTACGACTCGCCCTCCTCCGGCCCCAGATCGGCCCCAGGAGCACGATCGCGCCCGCCTCCGCGCGAGAACACGTCCATCGCGTCATCGAGATCCGACGGCGACAGATGCATGTAGCGCATCGTGTCCTTGAGGCAACTGTGACCCGCGAGGCGCTGAATCTGGAGCACGCTCACGCCCATGATCGCGAGATGCGAACAGAACGTGTGCCTGAGCTTGTGCGTGCCGCCCTTGGCCAACCTCGTCGGGACCCCGAGCAACGCCGCCTCGCACACACGCACGCGGTGCTTGATCATCGACTGCGACAGCGGCGAGCCGTCCTCTTGCGAGAGCAGCAGATCGCGCTGCTCGAGCCCCTCGCACCACCGCTCGAGCACCGCCTGGAGCCGAGCGTGCAGCGGGACCACGCGACTGCGTCGTCCCTTCGGCGTCGACACGTGCCCGTGCCAGATGCTCTGACGGACATGCAGCGCGCCGCGACGGCCACGCTGGAAGTTCACGTCCATCCGCCGCACCGCCGCGATCTCCCCGAGGCGCAGCCCGGCGAAGCCGCCGAGCATGAGGATCAGCGTGTGTTCATCTGACGGCGCCGCCTTGAGCAACTTCTCGAACTCCGGGATCGCCCAGAACTCCGGCTCGCGCTGGTCCTGCTTGACGTTAGTGACGCGGAACGCCGACCGTCGGTAGCGCTCACGGAACGCGGCGTTGAGGATCGTCGAGACCTGCGCCATGAGACGATTGCGTGTCCCCGCAGCTAGATCCAGATCGCGGATCCGGTCGAGGTGTTGATCCGTGATCGCGTCGACCCGCATGGAGCCGAACGCCGGCAGCAGCCGAACCCGTAGCGAGTCCTCGTACGCCCGCATCGAGCTGGGCTTCAGCCCCTTCCGATGCGCGTAGGTCCTGAGAAACCGCTCCGCGTACTTCGCGAAGGTGATGTCCTCGATGGTGTCGTCCTTGACCTCCTCCTTGACCGCGCGCTCGCGCAGTAGATCCGCGTGCTTCGTCTTGGCCCACCGCGTGACCGCCTGACGAGAGAGCGAGCGAGGTCGGTTGAACTCCTTTCGCTCACTCTTGCCGTCAGCCAGCTTGAGATGGATTGAGACCCGCCACACGGGGTTGCGTCCTTGTCTCTTCTTCTCTGTGATCTTGATCGTCATCTTGACTTGCCTCCAAGACCACACCCGTGGAGACGATAGCAGAACGAAGCGACGAGTTGGGAACTCAGCGCGCGTTCGGGACCCTCGACCCCGACGAACTCGGGGCCTCGACAACGGCGAGGGGCCAAGGGCTGACGCCGGATGGTGGCCCACCTGGTTCGCTAGCCGAACAACGTGTCGAGCTGGCCGAGCTTTACAGTCCACAGCTTGGGGTTGTTCTGCTCGAACAGCGCTGACTCGCGTTCGGCCCACTGGAACGTCGGGCGCAGTACATTCCTGTCCTTCGAGCACGGAGAGAGCCCGCTGAGTTCCGCGAGCTGGTCGACGATCCGCCCCCGGGATCCCACGAGATCACCCGTGATGCGGCCGGAGCGGATTGATCTATCGAGCGCGTTGATGATCCAGCGCGTCGCTACAAGCACACCGCGGTTGATCTTCGAGGGAATCTTCGGCCGCAGATTGCGAACATGCGCGAGCCCTTGCTCGGCCGGGGTTGGTGACGGTGGTGCGGGTCTAGTCTGGGTCCGTACCTGCGCCTGCGCCTGCGCCTGCGCCCGTGCCTCCACCTGCGCCTGCGCCTGTGCCTCCGCCCGCGCCTCCGCCTGCGCCCACGCCTCCGCCTGGAAGACGTTCTTCACGGCCTCGTTCACGCGCTCCTTAACACTCGCGTCGAGTTGAGCATGGTACGCAGCGGCCTCCCGTCGAATTTGAAGGTATCTCTCCTGCGCCACAAGTTTCATCGTAGCTATATCTCGACGAACCTGAGCATCGATCGCGTTGCGAATATGGATCTCTTGTTGCACTGAATCGTATCGCGGAGTCACGGCCTCCACCGCGGTCGGAGCGTTCCAAACCGTCACTCGATCACTATCGGGGAGCGAGAATCTGCGAGGTACAAGCTCGTCCAATTCTCCCTGACCAAGAAGCTTGAGACCTGACGCCCCGCAGTACTGAACCTCCCAGAATCCGCGCTCGCCGTACGCGAGCTCGAGATGGCCGTCACGACCGGCCAGCTTCGCTCTGGCGACAACTAGAGGGTCATCCTCGCAGTAAATCCACCGGCTCTCGCCTTCGGTCGTCTCTGCGTTCCTCACCGGCGTAGAGACAACACCAACGCCGCTGCCCGCGACCGCCGCTCGGATCATCAATTCCTCGACGTCCCCTTCGCCGAGGTAGTCGAAGCGCCCGTAGTTCGCGCTTGGGTTCACGAAGAACAGATGATGAACATCTCCCCACGGAGTGGGGCGAATCCGTGCGACGGCCCCCGCTACCCGGGCCTCGCTGACCCCGTTCGTGCACGTCCAGTCGAGCATGTACAGGTACGGTCGCAGCGACACGAGATCTTCGTACACCGACAGAAACGCCTGACACCAACCCTCGGCCTCCTTCGTCGAGCGCACACGATCTCCACTCGGCGAATACGAGACCACGACCGACGAGTCCTTTATCGGCTGCCGAAGGCAGTACGCACCGTACGCGAGGGGGACGTGGACATAGTACTGCCCGAGTCTGCGGTCGTACTTGATCTCGGTGTCGAGGGGCTGCTCCGCGAGGCCCTGGATCCTGGCCTTGCGGAAGGCCAGGCCAACCCCCGGATCGAGCGAGTCGATAAACGCGCGCTTCTCTTTGTAGCTCCCGACGAGCCCGCCGACAGCGAACGCTCCGAGGGTTGCTCCGCCGAGCGCAATCAGCCCGGTCAACCAGTTGTTTCCGTTATTGCCCGCCATCGTGCCCTCCTACGCGGGAGCGCCGACGTCGTAAACGGTACGCCGCACGCAGCCTTCGTCCAGTGTCAAGTATTCTCGGGCGACACCACAACCCGAGCGACGCCCCCTCGAGTTGCGCGAGAGGGCGACTGGGCTGAACGACGCCATCCCGCACCGGCCGCGTAGGAGGTACAGGTGCGTTCTGAATCGTGCACGACCAACCCGAGCGCCACCTGTTGCAGCTACACCGACGGGCGCATCGGTTGCCGGCTTCACTACTTCGATACCACCCCGCGGGCCTGGCCAAAGACGACACGAGGCCATCGCCTTTGGAGCGATCACGAGCGTCTCGACGAAGTACCTCCGGTGCACGGTAACGCTCGATCGCAGACTGGTTCTCGATACACGGAAGTCGCGCTTCGCGATTCGGTGGTCGCGCGAGCGCGCAAGTTCGAATCCGACCAAGAAGGCGCGAGCGCGCAATTTCGACTCCGATCAAAAGGTGAGAGTGGGCTCGAGGTCACTCGATCGATTTCGCAGTTTTCATGTACACGCAATCATTAGCGTCCTTCCCGCCACCTGAGCGTTAGCGCGAAGATGCTCGCCCGAGAACTAATCCGGCCAGTCGGTCCATGAAATCGGGCACGCGCGTTTTCAAGTGTTCCTCTGGGACCAACCGCTGCACGAGTGGCGTTGTGCCAACAGGATGACCATCAAACGCTCCCCTCGCGCCCCACTTCGTACATCAGCGTTCACCGTGGTTGTCAGCCCCGAGTCAAAGCAGCGCTCGCTCTGCATCCGAAATTGCGTACCACCTCCATCGCTGCACAGGTATCCTGCCCCTATAGTCATATCGTTCGCGGCGTTCTTTCGCTACATGGAGACGCGCTCTTCGAGACGCTCACCTGCTCACTTTTGAGCCCGCCCGGACCACTACCGGACCACTACCGAACCACTACCGGACAACTACCGCTTCTATACCGGTCCTGCACCGGACCACTATCGGTGAGCACTCGGTGCTCGCCGCGAATTGCGAGGCCATCGTGGGATGGTTGAGAGACAAAATTCTGGAGGCCGGGCACAAGTCCGCCGACAACTTTGCATCGTTTCTTCTGGAGCCCGCGCGTTGGCCATCGGGGATCGAGAAACTTCACGCGCGCTCCTTGGGAAACAACCTGCGGGCGCTCGATCAAGGTCGCCGGATCCGATGGTGGCGACAGCGTCCCGGTCTACTGATGGCGCTCGCCGCCGCGATCCACCAGGATCCTGAGGAGGTGTCGCGTCGCTTGTTCGTCCGACAAGACGAGCGAGCTGATCAGCAAATACCCGAGCGAGCACCGCTCTCGAGCTTTGGAGGGTTGCGCGCGCTCGAACTGCAGCGAGAAGCTCTTCCTCCAGGGATCCCGGAGCTGGTTCAACGGCCCGCGCGCTGGGAGCACTGCTGGTGGACAACCGGAGACAACATCAGCGCCGTGCTTGTCGGTCGCTGGCTCGCGGCCCGGGGCCTCGGAGAGTTCATTTCCGCGACGAGCTGGGAGGAGGCGAGCGCGCGACTCCCTGCTCAGGGCCGCGCCTTCGTGCACCTCCCACTGCTCGACGGTTCGAACTCCTTCGCCGAGTTGCCCGCGGGCCGAGAACTCGATGACGTACAGATTTGCGTGGCCGCATCCGCGCCCTGGGGTGGCGGAGCGATCATCCCGCGGCCGGGGGCCTATTTCCCGTGGTCAGAGCGACGGGAATCTCCACGGGCATCGGACTGGAGAGAAGTTGCGACAGCCGACACAGAGATCTGGCTCTGCGAGCTCGTCGCGTGGGCGCTCACGCGCCTCCCGAAGAAGCGGCGGCCGACGCCTGAGGATGTCCTCGGGGCCATCCGATCGTCGCGGGCGCAGCGCTTCTTCGCCGGCCCCGGAGACGCGCTCGACTTCATCGACACGCTGTTGGCGTTCAAGAAGCGAGACCGTCACGGAGCGGATCTCGGTGGGTGGGTACGGGCCCGGATCGATCTCGAGATCCGTCAAGCTGACGACCCCCAGACCGCGCTGATCCGCGAGCACGCTGCCGCGATCATGACCGGGCTTGTCGGTCGTCTTCTTCATGAAGACGCCGCCCCCTGGTGCCGCGGGTGGACACGATCGAGATGGACCTCCCGGCTTCCGCGAGATCAACTCCCCGAGTCCAACGTCCCGAAAACGCGGGCGCTCGTGCTCTACGGCGATGACGGCCTGGGGCCTGATGAGGTTCGTAAGCTCAAGCGCGCGCTGCACCCCCGACCAGGCGAAGTAATCGACGCGTTGCTGAGCGCGCGTCTACTGATCCGCGCGGCCGACGGCAAACGACTCCGGCTCCCCCGGAGCTGGTATCTCGAGGCGCAGTACGAACTCGCGTTTTGTGCGGTCATCAACAGTGGAGAGCCGACGCGAGTTGGCGTGCTCGCGCGCCGCCCTCATCTCGCGGAGGCGGTGCTTGTCCATCTGTTCGAGGAGTTAAACAACGGACGCGAGCATGCGCTCGAACGTCTCCTGAGCGTCGGAACCGAGGATCTCAAAGACCCGAATGCGGTCGCCGCGTGTGAGCTGGGGATCATGGCTGTCGGCCTCGCGTTGCTGGCGAACGTTCGCGTATCCGTCGACCTCGTTTGTCGCGCGTGGGATCTTCGCCACGATGTGTTCGTGGGTGATCACCGCGGGCGCCTCTTCATGGCGGTCCCGCTGCGATCTCCCGGTGAAAGCGTGACTCTCGTGGGTCGACCCGTACTCGCGCTCGCGCTGCTCTCACTTGGCAACGCGATCCAGCCCGAGGTCCTCGGCAGCCGCGAGGGTGAGCTTCTCATCAACAACGCAAGTTCCGCGCTCGACGCCGTCGTGAACGCCATCGATCACCCACACATCATGACGGGCGTGTTCACGTTGGGCGCCGTGATCGCAAGAACCTATGTCGACGCGGCCATCTACGACCGGCTCCTCCATCACGAGCTACTCGTGCCGGTAAGCGTGTACGAGTCCATACGAGCGTGGCGAGACGACTCCAACCGCGGAGACGATACGAAGGAGGAACTGACGCTGAGCACGAGCCCGCTCGACCCGGACTCGCTGATTCATGGGCTCGAGGTCGTCGCGCCCCAGGCCGGATTCGATCTCGAGGCGTTGCTAAACTCCCTCTGGGAGTTCTGGGTCCACGTCGAGGATGTGGAGGTGGTGGCCCCGACCCGCTGGCTCTCGAGCGCCCCCTCCGCCGCGGAACGTCTGTGGCGCGGCGGGTCGGTCCCTTCCAAAGCGCCCTTCTTTCGTCGGTTCGTGAACCGTCGAGAGGTTCCCGGCCCTGTCGCTCGTGCACTCGATTCCGAAGGCTGGCTCGCGTGGATCGAGGTGGGAATCAAGACCGCGCCGGACGAGTTCGCCGCATCGATCGAGTTTCAAAGCTTTTGGAACACGATCCCACTGCCGGTACTGAAGTCCTACTTCGAGATCCATCGCCCCCGCCACGACACGGCACGCGTCGCGATTGAGTGCGCGTGGCGAAGGATCCCCGAACAAATGATCGAGCAGGTGCGCGTGCTCCCGCTCGAGCGCGCCGCGCACCTTGTCACTAACGCCCCCGTCAGCGTCGACGATCGCTTGCTCTCCGTCATCGCCACCCGCACGGGGGAACTGCGTCCGCATGGAGAAGCTGCTGGGCTCGTCACGGAGTGGATTCAGCGTGTGATCGTCCGGCGTCCCGGGGATACGAAGCAGCTCATGACGCTTCGTGGCCTGTTCACGCAACCTCTTGAGGTCGCCCTCCGTGACGAAGTCTAGCGCGTTACGGTGTTGGAGGGGCGGTATACGCCCCAGGCCAACTGAGCTAAACTTCGATCGTCACGGATGGCACGTTACGCGACACTGCTGAGCGCTCTAGTTATCCTCGCCGCCTGCGGTGCAGGCCTCGGTGACGACGACTCGTCTACGACGAACCCGATCACCGGAGCTAGTAGCTCGTCGACTTCCTCCGGTCAGCCGTTCCCGTGGACAACGACCTTTGACTCGACCACGTCGAGCGCAGACGTGTCCACCAGCAGCGGCTCCAGCGTGGGCTCCGGGACCACCGAAGGCGTGTTCTCCTCCACGGGAACGATCCCGGACTTCGGCGACGCGCTCGGGTGCGCCGGCAAAATCGACCTCCTGTTCGTGCTCTCGCGCAGCGACACGATGGTCGATGAGTACCCGACCGTCGCGGCCAGCCTGCCGCTGTTCCTCCAGACGATTCAGAGCGCGTGGGAGGACTTCGATGTCCACATCATGACGGCGCCGACGAACAAGCTGGTGCCGTGGGGCATGCCGCCGTGTGATGAGCAGTGCCCGCTCAACGGAGACAATGGTTGCGAGCCGTTTGGCCCGACCGACTACCCGTGTTGGGGCTACGACAACCTCGACAGCTGTGACGTCACGTTCGGCGCGGGCGTCACCTTCCCGGCCGCGTTCGAAGCATCCAACAAACGCTGCGAGCTGTATGGAGGGAATCGCTACATCGTGAGCGACGATCCAGACCTCGAGGCGTCCTTCGAGTGCATCACGCGTGTGGGCTACAGCACCATTGCCGGCACGCTCGCGGCCACGGGCATGCTCGCGGCGCTCAGCCCCGAACTGCTCGCGCCGGGTGCGTGCAACGAGGGCTTTCTCCGTGACGACGCGATGCTTGTGATCGTGATCATCACGGACGTGTACAACGGCGGTGACTCTCCGGTTGAGCCGGAAGCGTGGGCGTCGGCGATCCTCGATCTGAAGAACGGAGATCAAAGCTCCATCGCGGTGGTGCTGCTCAATCCGGACGGCTACGACGTCGATAATCCCGTGTGCGAGGGCCCTGGTGCGGGAAATTGGGTCAAAAAGCCCCTCGTCGATTTCCTTGGCTTCTTCGACAACGGGATCCGCGGGAGCATCTGCGAACCGTCATTCGCGCCGTTCTTCGAATCCGCGGCTGAGTTCGTCGTCGAGACCTGCGAACTCTACACACCGCAATGAGCGTCAGGGGCGGATCTTGCCAACCACGGTGTGCCAGGCGCTGTCGCTCTTCAGGACGCCCGTGAAGTAGGTGTTGCCCCAACGATCGACGGCACCCGCGCCAGCGAGCGCGCTAGCGAAGCCGTGTTGGTAGGTGACGCTCCAGAGCTCGCCACCGTCGGTCGAGTGCGCGTCGACCTCGATCCCGTTTGTTGACGAACGGACGCCAATCAACCGTTCGTTCACATCCGCCCCGACCCACACGCCTTCGCCTTCATCGCGGAGGATCGTCCATTTGGCCGCGAGATCGGCATCGTTCGCGGGGCCGAGCATGCGAAGAGACGCGATACTCTTAGAATCTTGGTCGATTTTCCTCCACCCGATGACGGCGATCCCGTCCGAGTGTGTCAGGCCGAGGAGTCGGCTAATCGCTAGGGAGTGTTCGGCGTCGATCCACACGGGCTCGAGCACCTCGTCGAACTCGAGCACGAGCATGCGATCCCGTGGGTCAATCTGGTTCGGTTGATACTCGAGATAACCACCAACGAAGACGCGTCCACTCTCGGAGACCGCTACGCCGGTCGCGGCCGCGAACGGCTCGACCTTCGCGGGAGCCCACTTCGAGGACACATAGCCTTCGATCTCGAGATCCGCAGGGAGCCGCCACAAGAACGCACTCGTCGACCCTTGCGCGATCTCGCTACCAACGACGTAGATGCTGCCATCCGGCGCAACCGTGACCGCGAACGCTTCCGTGCCCGCGGTCCAGTCCTCCGGATCCGTCCACGTCGGCGCCCCAGTGCCCGCGTCGAGCTGGTGGGCCCACATGCGCTTGTCCTCGCCGCTACCGGCCCTGCCCGCGATCACCAGCTCTCCCGATGGCGCCTGCGCGATCGCATGGACCACAACGCCGTCAGGAGCAGCGTACTCCCACACGACATCGCCGCTTTGTCCGTCGTAGCGACGCACGAACGACGACGTCGCGCCCGCGTTGTAGTCACGCACCACGACCACGACCCCCGCGTCATCCGCCCCCGCCGCGATCGCGCCCTGGAACGTCGATGTGTCGTCCTTGCCGTCGTTGACCCAGACGATCGAACCTGCCGGGTGAAGATCGACCGCGAGCGTCGTGATCGCCTCGTCCCAGCGATCCTCGTCGTCCAGCGCGATCGCGTGGAGTTCGTGCTCGCCGTCGAAATCCGCCTCGGAGGTGATCGGGTACTCCCACGTCGACGTGCCGGGCTCGAGCTCCGCGAGCAGCTTCGTCTCCCCCCCGTAGTCATCGAACAACAGCACCCTGGCGACATCCGGCGTGTGCTCGATCGAAATCGTCACGGGTCCAGCCTCCGCGAGCGAATCGGGAGTCGCGGAAAAGCTCAGTATCTGCGGTCCGTTGTCGGAATTAGGCTGAGCGTCATCACCGGGCGGATCGTCCGGCGACGCCGAGGTGACCGTGTTGAAAGGCTCTACGCCCGTAGACACCGCATCAAGGTCATCCTCTACACCGCCCGTGCTCGTAGCGTTCACCTTATCGAGGAAGTCTTGGTAGTGCGCCTGCGAGTCGAGGTTGCAGGCGCTCACCACGAGAAGGATGAGTGAAAGCGTGCTCCGGTCCATGGCGCAAGCTCCTCCTTTTAGAACGATCCCTTGAAGAAGACGCCCGCGAGCCCCTGTCCCGCGACAGGATGTAGCGAGAGCGTCCGCGCGCGTTTACGACTCCCCGCGATCAGCAAGGCCGCGCCCGTGATCGTGGTCGTTACGCCGAGCACACCAGCGGTGATCGCAAGCGGCCGAAGCATCAGCGTGCGCTGGTCCAGCTCGGAGGCGCGCAGCTGATCCTCCAGCGGTACACTTCCCGGCGTCGCCTCCTGCGCGAACGACTCGAGCGTTTCGCTGTCTCGATCCCACTGGTAGAGCGCCGCGCCCATACCACCCAAGAACAGGGCGCCGAACCCCGTCGTGATCGCCCCCGCGATGAACAGCGCTTGACCATCGTCACGATCCGATTCGAACGGCACCATGATCGGCAAGAGCTTCGGGGCAGGCTCGATAGGCGCCGTCTCGGCGAGCGCTGGCGCGACCTCACGCTTGGGGGTACAGCGCTCGCGCCACGCGTCCCCGGCTTGTTTTTCGAGACGGGTCATCACGCGCGCCGCTGCCTCGGCAACATCCGCGGCCAGAACAGGATCGCCGAGCGTACCGCCCAGCGACCCTAAAACTTCGTGCGCGGCGCAGAGCGGAGACAGCTCCCCAGAGTCATCTGCGACGAGGCCGGCGTAGCCGGCCGCGGTAATTGCTGCGCCGACTCGTTCATCTTCCGTGATGCCCTCGTGCTTGGCGACCTCGATCCACCGCGCGCTCGCCTCCGCTAGATCCCCCGACCGCTCAGCCGCCGAGGCGCGCGCGCGCAGCTCATCTGCAGGTCCTGCGAGCAAAATGGAGGTCAGCGCCAAGACGATCATCGCGTTCCGATCTTGTACCGCGTCGTGAACGACGCGTCACCGAAGTCGAGTTCGGCCGCGGCTCGATCGACACATGCCTGTGCGAACCGCGGGAGCTCGACGTTGGGGTATAGCCGCGTATGACCTCGGCGAACGCGGACTGTGAATACAACCGACGTCACGTCGGTGAGGCCAAGACACGCGTGCAGTCGCATTTCGATGGCTCGTAGAGCTTTCTTGTGTCCCCGCGGAGGTCGACGCATCGCACTCGATCGAGGTTTACCCGACAGGTCGCTTGTGCGATCTGTAGGTGTGTCATTGGCGGGCGCGCTAGCTCCGGTAGGCGTCTGCGGTGCTCTCGCGGGTGCTGTCGCAGACGTTGTACGCGGCGTAGACCGTGGTGGCGGAGCCCGCTCCGCCTTCGCTTGTTCGGGTTGCGGAGGCGTCGTCGCGGGGGCCCGCTCCACGGGCTTCGCCGTGTCCCCCCCTCCGCGCAACGCGAACCACACGATCGCGGCCGAGAGCGAAGCGGTGATCGCCGCGGTCAACGCGATCACGCGAGCCCGGCTCCATCGAAGACGATTGGCCGGACCCCGCGTGCTTCGTTTTTCACGTCCACGAGGCGCAACAAGCGGCGACGCCGGAGAGAGTTCTCCAAGCGCCTCCTCGAGCGCCTCGCGGAATTCTCCCGCGCTCTGGTAGCGATTCTGGGGGTCCTCGCAGATCGCCGGCTCGAGAGCCTCAGCAAGCACTGCGGGGAGCTCCGCGAACGTCTCGTCGAGCCGTCGTAGATCACACTGCTTGACCATCTTTCCGGTCAGCAAGCGGAACAGCACGACCCCGAGGGAGTACACATCGTGCCGCGGATGCGGCGGCTCAACACCGACCTCGGGCGCCGCGTACGACGGCGTACACGGAACGCAGGGCGCTGGCGTCACGAGCCGGCGCGAGGTCGAGGTCGCGTCCTGGTGCGCGCGGTAGTAACCCGACTTCAGCTTGGCGATCCCGAGGTCGATGAGCTTGACACGCTCGTCCGAGCCCTCGAGCAACACGATATTCGACGGCTTCACGTCACGATGGATCACGTGATGCCGGTGTAACTCCTCGAGCGCGCGGCAGACCTGAACACCAATCCGAACGACACGGGCCGGCGCAACGCGATCGTGCACGTCGAACCAGTAGTTGAGGCTGTAACCGTCGAGCAGCTCGAGCGTGTAGTACGGCTCGCCGTTGGGCGTCGCACCGTAGTGGTACGCCTTCACCAAGTTCTCGTGCTCGACCTCGGCGAGCACACGGAACTCATGGACGAAGCGACGGCGGGACTCCTCCTCCCGACGCGTGAGAAGCTTGACCGCGACCTGACTCCGCGCGCGAAGATCGTCGGCGACGTAGACCTCGGACATACCACCACGACCGAGGCGTTTGAGGAAGCGGTAGCGACCGATCGTGGTACCCGCGAGCGCGATCCGCTCGTCTGGGAGACCCGCTCTCGTGGTCGGTTCCCGCGAGAGGGCTGCTGCCCCTGAAATCGTCATGTCGTAGCCTCAACACCAAGCGTGCCCTTGGGTTCACGAGGTTGCATGCGCAACGACCATGCCTCGCTGCAACCCGAAAATCAAGACAAATACGACAGGCGTCCAGCGGACGCTAGCCATCAGGCGCGGGATTCGTCATGATGCGCGACATGACGCCCGAACACTGCAAGGCCGCCCGTTTCCTCCTGGGGTGGACATTGCGTGACTTGGCCGTCGAGTCGGGCGTGAATCGTGATACGTGTAACCGTTTCGAACTCGGCCGACAGGTACACACGCGCACGATCCGGGACATCCAGCGGGCATTTGAGGACGCCGGTGTCCGATTCCAAGCGCCACGACGAGGGCGCACGATGCTGCCGAAGGTCGTGCTCGAAGACGGATGGCAGGTCGTGATGCACGCGCCGGCTCGTTAGGCCCGCGGGGTCGTTACACCATGCAGTAGAACTACCCAAACAAACGCACAACCGGTCACGAACCCCGGGATTCTCGAACAGTTGCGTTTAAAACTCCGCGACCATCCGTCAATTGACGGATGGTCGCGTTCTCGCATCACGTTATAGTTCTTCTTGTCGGAGGGCCCGCCCGAACGGCTCAACCGAGACACTACGACGTGTCTGTCCGTTTAGACGCGGGAATGCCTAAAGGAGAGGAGAAGCGAGCCCAACAACCACCGAGACGCGAATCGCCGTAGGAGGTCCCCCCTCCTCCTGCTTGACACCCCCTCTCGACTGGAACACCGATTGGGGGTGTCCCCATTTTTCCCCAGAACGAAGAGAGAATCATGCGTGTGAATAGCCGGATGGGGCGCGGTCGCGTGGTGTGGGGGACGAATGGGCTCCCCTGGCGCAAGAGCCTCGCTCCGCTCAAGGATCTCGGACTCAAGGACGAGACGATCGAGCGGGTTACGAGGACGAACGCGGCGGAGCTATTCGACCTCTAGCGCGCTCGTGCGTACCGTACAGCGTTAGGCTCGCGCGCGCGCGTCCGTGAGGTTCCCGCCATCGGTGGACAGCGTGCGAGCGCTCGCGCCACGGTCTTCGCGGAGGACAGGCGAGCGGGCAATCTTTCGGCCATACTCAGAACATGGGTTCAAGGGGCAAGGGGGGAGGAGTCGAACAGCCCGCGTGCGCTGTGTCGGTATCCAATGTCGCCGGACGCGTCGTCGGCCAAAACGCCCAGGCGCGGGCGCTCGCCGGAGTCGGCTTTAACAGCCCCTGCTGGCAGGTCCACACGTCGATCAAGGGGGCGAGCGGCCTCCCCTGCAGCGATGGGTGCGCGCAGGCGCTACTCCGCGGGGGGCAGGAGCGAGCGCAGACCGTGACGATCCGTGGCCGAGAGCATCGGCTGTGCTGCGCACCGGTCAACGGTAAAGTCGTCAGCGTCCTGTTCCGCGTGGAGTCGCGCGAGCGCGGCGTCGTCGAGTGTGATGCGACACCTACGCCCCGTGAACATGAGGTCTTGAGCGCGCTCGCCGAGGGACACACTGTCCCCGCGATCGCCAAGAAGCTCGGACTGCGCGCGAGCACCGTTCGAGCCCACGTAGAGCACTTGCGAAAGAAGCTGAACGCGCCGACGCAGGCCGCGTTGGTCGCCACGGGCTTCCGCCTCGGGCTGCTGCGATGAGGTCGAATCTCGAGAAGGCGCTCTTGAAACAGTCAACAGGTCGGCAAAGGCAGAACGGCAGCGCTCCGGTTTAGCGGGCACAGTGCTTGCTAGAAGGGTGAATATGAAAGTTTGCGATTGTATGACCTCGAGACCGGAGACCGCGTCGCTCTCCGATCGCGTGAGCGATTCGTTCTCACAAATGCGACAAAAAGGAATTCGGCATCTGCCAGTCGTGGACGAGAGCGGGACGCTCGTCGGTATCATTAGCGATCGCGACCTGCTCCCGTACATCAGCGTGGGAGCAGCGCCAAGAAGACAGAACGGGGCTAGCGCGGTGCGCGTCCGCGAGATCATGACCCGCAGCGTGGAGGTCGTCGGGCCTGATGACACGCTCCGTGTCGCGGTAGAATTGTTCCTCGAGCATCGCTTTGGCGCGCTTCCAGTCGTCAACGCGTCGGGGAGGTTGGTCGGGATACTCTCTTTGATTGATGTCTTTCGGGCCTGGTACGAACTCTCCGGCGGCGCTCGGCGAGAGTCCTGAAGCTCGCTGTCGCGTGAGCTAGTCCACTCCGCGAAAAAACGCGCAAACTCATCTCGAGAATCCTTCAAGAAGGCGCCCGGAACGCCGAAGCTGGCACGCGGCTTGTTTGTCCTTTGCCCCGTGAACAGCATTTCCGCCTCATTCACGCTGTGCTGGCTCTTGACGGCAGGCGCGGCGCCTGCTCCCGGGGAAAATCCCGGCGACGCTCAAAAAATCCCCGATTCAAGCGGCAGACAACCAGCCGGAGTCCCCGACTCGGTGGCGCCTGTAGCGACGAGTCCAACGGAGACGTCACCGTCGAGCGCGAGCGCGACCGCGTCCGCGGGTGAGACCACGACGCTCGAGCCCGTCACGCGCGAACCCGAACACGCGCCAGAGAAGACCGTGCGCGCGACGACGCCAGTCGACGCGGTCAAGGAGGACAAGCCCCCCTTGATGATCGGCTCGCCAGCCGGGCCGAACCTCACTGTCGGTATTCAGGTCTTCCTTCGCGGTCAGGGCCGCTTCAACCAGGACCTGGGCAACACCCCCGATAACCACCTCGGCGAGGTGCTCGCGCGAGCTCGGATACAAGCGCTCGGGAATTGGGGACCTCTGACTGGTTTTGTACAGGTCCAAGATCGACGGATCTGGGGTTTTGAAGCGTCGACGATCTCCAACGAGGGCAACACGGATCTTCACCAGGGATACCTCGATCTGCACGGCGAGAGGCCGAGCACGCTGAGCGGCTCGGTCCGCGCTGGGCGACAAGAGATCATCTGGGGCAGAAGCCGGATGATCGGCAACCTGACGTGGCTCCCGGGCGCGCGCTCGTTCAACGCCGTGCGGCTGCGCGGCAGCTACAAGATGCTCTCGTTGGACGTGTTCGGAGCGTTGACCGGCCGCGCACAGACCTTCACGTACACCGATGACTCCGTCGCGCCGCCCGAGCCGGTCACGGTCAGGACCCCTGGGGCCCAGCTGGTAGGAGGGCAGTTCGGGCTCGACGCGCACCAGGCGTTGAAGCTCGAGGTGATCGGGCTCTACGACCGCGCGAAGCAGCACCCGAACAACGTGACGCTTGATCGCTACATCGGAGATGTTGGCGGCCGCGTCTGGGGGGAGCCAGTTAAAGGCTTCACATACGATCTTGAGGGGCATGGGCAGTTCGGTCAGAACAACGGGCTCAGGCACCGCGCGTGGGCTGGCGCGGGCACGCTCGCGTACACACACGCGGTCGGTGACTTCAAGCCCGGGATCCGCGGCGGAGTGGCGCTAGCCAGCGGCCACGCGTGCACGGGCCCAAGCGGCTGCGCGCCGATGCAGAGCGGCGACTTCTTCAATTTCTACCCGACGAACCACATTCACTATGGCCTCGTCGATCTCATGAACTGGAGCAACATGAGGGACTTCGAGCTGGGCGCGACCTTCGCTGCCAAGCCCGGGGGGCTCAAGATCTCGGCGACGTATCACTACTTCCAGCTCCACGAGGCCGCCGGGCGGTGGACGAACGCCGGCGGCGCTCAGGTCGGCGCTGGCTTTGACCCCAGCAACACCATGAATGAGCTCGGCCACGAGATCGACTTCGTGCTGGTCACCAAGCCCTGGAAGCCGCTGATGGTGCAGCCTGGCTACGGCGTTTTCATCCCGACCGGCGCTGGAGTGACGCTGGGTGGAGACACGCCGCAGCACTTCCTCTACCTGTGGGTCGTGTTCACGATGTGAACCGCGCTCACCGTGAATTCGCGATGAACTCGAGGACAAAGGCCTCGAGCCCGTCGTGATCTTCATGCGCGAAGCATGGACGCTCTTCCGTCACGGAGGGCTCGTCGCTGATCACCGCGATCACGTCACGCGCACGCGTCGAGAGCTGCTTTACCCCGCGGCGATTCACGACGATCTTGGGCACGTCCTCACGCTTGTATCCCTCGACGAGGATGAGTTCGACCTCGATCGTGAGCGCGCCGATGAGCTCGCGGAGCGTGCTTGGGCGCTCGGTTCGCGCGATCACGGCGCGGCGCGTCTTCGACGCGATTCCGACCGCGACCGCGCCGGCCTGCGCGAAACGGTAGGTATCCTTCCCCTCGGTATCGAGCTGAAACTCGTGCGCGTCGTGTTTTAGCGCGGCCACTCGCAGCCCGCGCGCGCGAAGGCGCCTCAGGAGCGCCTCGATCACGGTGGTCTTCCCGCTCCCCGAGTACCCGGCGAAGCCGAGGAGCAGCGGCCCCGTGGAGGCGGGGAGTGGTCCGCGGAGCTCGATCTCGACTGGGGCCCCGGCGAAGAACTGACCTGCTCCGGAGGGCAGGATGGCGATCGCGTTCGTGTCGACGCCGGCGCCGACCTGCGCTGAGCCTTGACGATCCCGCACCGTCACCTCTAGCCCCCCCGGCGTGAGCTTCGCGTCACCTCGGATGAAGTACTCGAGCGCTGGTTGCTTGCGAACCGAGTTGCGCAGCGTCGCGGGCAGTCGCGCGACCCGGCGCGCCGCGCCCCCCTGAAGCGCCACGAGCAGCGGGCGCACGAGGAGATCAAAGGTCCGCGCGCACGCCTCTGGATTCCCGGGGAGGACGAAGATCGGTACGCTGTCGAGCACGGCGAAGCCGACCGGCTTGCCGGGCTTGATCGCGATCTTGTGGAACACGAAACGGGCCCCGAGCTCGCGCAGAACATCAGGTACGAGGTCACGCTCTCCAACCGAGGCTCCGCCGATCGTGATGAGCACGTCCGCCCCGCGCGCGGCCGCGATAAGCTGCTCGCGCAGGACGGCCGGCTCGTCGGGCGCGGGCCCGCGGCGAGTGGCGCTCGCCCCGGCGGCCTGCGCCATCGCCCGGATCATCGGCCCGTTGCTGTCAATAATCGCCCCGGCGCGTTCACGGTCGAGCGAGCAGAGCTCGTCGCCACACGTCACCACGGACACCTTGGGCGCACACGCGACCTCGACCGTGACGCATCCGACGGCCGCTAGCATGGCGATAACATCTGGCGTTATGCGCTGGCCGGCTCGCAGCGCGAGCGCGCCGGCTCGCATCTGCTCGCCACGACGGCGGACATTCTTGCCGACCGCGACGGCGACGCGAACGTCGACCGTACCGGCTGTTTCGTCAACGCTCGTGGCCTCCTGGCGCACGACCGAGTCAGCCCCTTCCGGTAGCTTCCCTCCGGTCATGATTCGCGCGGCCTCGCCCTCGCCGATCTGGAGCGGTGTGAGATCCCCTGCGAATACGCGGCTGACCACGCGCAAGGTCGTCGGCGAGCTCCCACACGCGCTCGCTATATCCATCGCGCGCACGGCGTAGCCGTCCATCGCGGAGTTATCGTACGCGGGTAGGTCTGCGCGCGCGTGGACATCGACCGCGAGGTGCCGCCCGAGCGACTCATCCAGCGGGACAGCCTCGGAGGGTAGTGGATGCGCGAAGTCGAGGACGCGACAAAGGGCTTCGTTCAGCGAGATCATCAAGGGTTTGTCTCTCCGTGATGGGAGGCGGCGACGCTCCCGTCCTCAACGGGAGCGTGACGTCGTTGCGCGCCGAGCGTAAGCGATAGCGCTCCGCCGAAGATCAAGAATCCCGCCGCGAAAAAGCTAAACGCGCGCCACCGGTTCTGACCGACGTTGCGCTCCGGGAGCGTGAACGATGCGCGAGCCGACGTCCATCCGGGGATCTCGCGCAGCGTCACGCGGTCCCCCGCCAGGAGCGTGAACGGGACGCGAGCCCGGTAGATCGAGCGACGCGGGGTGGAGCGCGGATCGGTCGGCTCGTCGAAGCGGAGGCGCTCGAGCACGGAGCCGTCGCCACGCTCCAGATCCACCACGAGCGGGCCGCGGTAGAACTCGCGCTCAGGCAGGCGGCCGCGCTCATCTGCTTCCCCTCGCGGGCCTCGCACGACGTAGGCGGATACCTCGACCCCCTCGAGCGTCACGCCGTCGTTCGCGTCGAGCTCGATCCCGGTGATATCCGAGACCGCGACGAACACCTCGACCTCGTTGACCGCGCGGCGGGCGTCAAGCAACAATCGCGGCTTCCCCGGATCAGCGGTCTCGGCCTTGACGCTCGAGCCGCCGAGCAGGACGAAGAAGGCGGCGAGCGCCGCGACGCGCCGAGGACCACGTCGAACGCCCACCGCGAGGTTCGCCTGCGGACAAACCTCTACGCAGCGGGCGCAGTTGTCACAGTCTGGACCTGGCGCGCCGGTCGAAGGAGACAACGAGAGCCAACACGCGCGATCACACAGATCGCAGTGTTTTCCGCAGCCCGTCGCCTGGACCAACTGGAGGCGAACCACCCGTCGACGCCCCGGAAGCGAGAGAGCGGCGCCGGTGGGACAGAGCGTCGCGCAGTACGTCGTCGGACCGAATACAACGCCCGCGATCAAGAGCCCCAGTACAGCGCCGAGCGCCGCCCCGCCCCCGCCCATTAGCCAGATCGAGTAGATCGACTGCTGTACAAGCCAGTGCGGCAGCGTAACGCTGAGGAGCGTCGTCAACCCGAGGGCCCCCGCGATGAGCGCGCCGCCGAGTAGAACAAAGCGGTGCCAGCGGCGCTTGGGGATCGAATAGCGCGGGAAGCGAAAGGGTAGTCGCTCGAGCGCGCTCTCGAGACCTCGGGCGAGCGTCCCGAACGGACACATCCACCCGCAGAACGCTCGTCCAAGTAGAAGCGCGAGCAAGAGCGGCAGGGACCACGCGATCACGAGCAACCAGGAGAACTCGGAGCCTGCTCCTGTCGACATGGCGATCGCGCCAGCCACGGGGTCGACCATCGGGATCGACGCGTAGCTCACCCCCGTCCCGCCGCCGATCATGACGTTCGCGGTGTACGCTCGCGCGGCCGGCTCTCCGACCGGCAGGAGCTGGAGCAGCCACGCCGGTAAATCCCAGCCGTGTCCGTCCCACGCGCTCAAATAGTTGCGATCGAGGCGCTGCCAGCCTCCGAGAAAGGGGGCGACAAGCAACGCGTAGAAAGTGACGGCCATCGTGACGCGACGCGCCCACTTCCACCGCTTGCCGGGGCGCAGCGTGTACGCCCAACGCCGCGTTTGCCCGGGGGAGTGTGGCGCGTTCATGTGCGGCTCCCGGCGGGGATGATCGAGATCGCGGTGGGTGTCTGTGGGCAGTACTCAACGCAACGTCCACAACCAACACACGCGTCCTGTACGACCGGGAGCCCCGGCGGAGTCAGCTTGATCGCCTTTCCGGGGAGAGGGCATGCGTCGTGGCAGTAGCCACACACTCGACCCAGATAGGAGAGGCAGAGGTCTCGCTCGACCTCCGCGATGCCCATATCGACCTCCTCCGAGATCACCTCTAGCTTGTCCTCGATCGGGCTCAGCGCGCCGGTGGGGCAGATCTGCGTACATCGCATGCAGAGCGTGCACGAGCGTCGGCGGACATCGAGGTACGGGGTGCCCGCGCCATGCTCGCTCTCGTCAACCCCGTAGTAACGGATGCAGCCGTTCTCGCACTCCACGCCACACAGGCCGCAGCCAATGCACTTCTTCTTAAACACCGCGTCGTCGTGACTCGCCGACGGGGGACGCACCGGCACGCCACCGCGCTCTTCTGTCGTAGCGCTCTCGCGCAGCCGCCATCGCGCGATTAACAGCCCCGCGGAGAGCAATCCGACGCCCTGAGCGAAGAACTGACGTCGATTCGGGGGTACGGTCGGGCCGCGTCGGTATTTGCGGCGCTGGAGCCCGAGGTTTGCGCGGGGGGTTTTCTCGCTCATTGGTTCTCGTCTGGATGAACTCCTCTGCATGTTGCGTTCTCAGCCGCACTCCCCGCGGGAACGGCCACAGGGCGGCTGCAATTGAAGAGTCGAAGGAAGCGTATGTTCGTGAGTCCGAACCATTCCGGGGAAAAATTCGGGGCGGATGACTCGCCTTCCCGCTGTATCGACTGCTTGGACAACGCTGTTCGCCGTGCGAACCAGACGAAAAAAATCGCTGCTTCGGGGATTATTCCGCGGCAGTTTCGCGCGAGAGCAGGGCGAACGGGGGCGGATAATCGAGATCGATGGGGATATCCGTGAGCGCGGCTAGAGCGCGAGCGCAGTGCTGGCGGGAGTTTTCACATATCCCACGGGACAGCAGAAACAGCCGTGGGCTCTCGACAAAACCCTCGCCGCTCCAGCGCTCCACGACGAGCTCGCTCAACTCTCGGCCGCGCTCACTCAGCTCGCTGCACGACGCGAGCGCTGAGAGCAGCAAGCCGACCGCGTCGACGGGAGCCTCCGCGGCTGATGACAGCTCCGCTCCGGCGCGATCCCAGAGCGCGCGCGGCCATTTGTCCGTAGGGACAGGTGCGAGCGCTCTACAGCGCGAACCATCGACGAGCGCGGCCATCGACTGGACGTCAAGACGCCACAACGGATCGACAACGGGGCCCGGCAGCGCCTTCCGCTCCTCGGCGCTCAGCCGGTAGTAAAACGGGTCGCTGCGCTGACTCGTGGCCAGCGCGGCGCCCTGCTCAAACGTTGTTTCGACGAAGTTGAGGACAGCGCGAGCCTCATCCGGTTCGCCTCGCAGACGGAGGAGTTCGCTCCACGCGAGGTTCTCGATCGCGCGCCGCTCGAAGTGGGGATGATACCAACCTGGACCCGCGCAGTAGCGGAAGAACCCGCGGTCCACCGAGTCCTGAAGGCCGAGATAGGGGTCCGCGTCCGGGAGTCGCTCGATGCCCTCCCGCCAGCGCGCTGCGTCCGCTCCCGCGCGAGAGAGGCCCACAAGCTCGTCGGCGCTAAAATCCATGTCCGCGAGGGGAGTCCCCTTGAGTCGGGGGGACCCACCTCGTCGCGCGCCGTCGAGCGTCTTTTGGATCCACCCGTCAACTCGCGCAGGAGCGCCGTGCTGACGCCATCGCTCGAGCTCGACGAGCAGCGCGGGGTACGGGTGTCGCGCGGGAGAATTGAAGCCGCCGTCGTTGCTATTGACCTTGAGGAACACGGCCAGCTCAAGCCTGTCGAGGAGGCGCTTGGCGTCCTCAGCCGAGATCCCGGCGCTCGGGAGTCGGACGCGCCGTGGGGGCTCGTAGGGCTCCAGCTCGTCGCGCTCGAGCCGGCTCGAGAGCGCGCGGAACAGGTCGACGAGCTCGGGCGCGCTTCGGAAACCTGACCTCGTGAGCACGTGGCGCCCCCCCGCGTCGAAGAACGCCAGCGTCGGGAGCCCCTTGAAGCCCGGGATGTCCGCCCACAGCGGCGCGGCGTCGAGATCGACGTGAAGTGACTCGAACCCGCGCTCGATCTCGGTGATGACTCGCTGGTCAGGGAGCACCTCGTGCTCCAGCACACGGCACCATTGGCACCAGGCCGCGCTGATGAGCACGACGCGCGGACGCGCTCCCGGAGAGATCCCCTCGGGCGTCGTCGGCCCGTCTCTCCAGAGCGAGGGAGCGCTTGTCGACGAGCGAACAAGCGCTGGCGATTTGGGCGGGTCTGTTGGGACTGGTTCTTGCACGTGTTTTTTCTCGGTCACCCCCACGGGAGGACTCTCGAAGCATCCAGCGACCAGAGTAAGAGCGAGCCACGAGCACCCGAGCTGCCAGAGCGCGATTCGCGAACGGCACGACACGGCACCGACACCACGAGTCATGTGGTACCCACAAGCGAGCTGTGAGGGGCGGGAACGCTTGCCAACAATCACAAGGAACCAGTTCACGTGAAACGTCGAGCAGCTGATGATAACCGAGAACCAACTTCGCGTCCCGCAGCCGCAGCCGCAGCCGTAGCCGCAGCCAGAGGTCGCGCGTCGCAAGCCGCTCGCGCGGCTCCATTGCTCGCGCTAGGACTCCTGACCGCGGGCCTCACCAGCGCGTGCCACGAGCCGCTACCGCGCGCGCGCGCGCGGCCAGCTCTCAAAGGTCTCGCCGCCGTGCACCAACGAGAACTCCCAACCGACGTGAAGGTCAAGATCACCCCCGAGCGTGTTGCGACCGGCGAGGCCGTCTTCCGACAGCACTGCGCATCCTGCCACGGGGCCCAGGGCGTCGGCCGCGTCGGTATCGGCCCGAGACTCAACAGCGAGTCGTTCCTGTCAGCAGCGAGCGATCACATGCTGCTGACGACGATCGGCAAGGGCCGCATGGGGACGACCATGGCGGGCTTCGGGCAACGAATCTCGAAGAAAGAGCAGGAGTCGGTCGTCGCCTACATCCGCTCGCTTACAGCGCACGAGCCTGCCGAACTCGATGAGCGCCCGCTTCACGGCGACATCGGTCGCGGCGGAGAGCTGTTCAAATCGATCTGCTCCAAGTGCCATGGGCGTGAGGGTGCCGGCTATATCGAGTCGAGCAGCGGCACCGGGATCCGGCGAAAAGCGTTCATCTCGTCGGTTTCGGACGGCTACCTCCGGTACATGGTGAAGAACGGGAAGAGCCAGACGAAGATGCGCGGGTTCGATTCTAACGCGCCCACCTCCGTCGCCAACCTGAGCGACGATCAGATTGAAGATGTTGTGACCTACCTGCGCAAGGCCGCTTGGTAGAGCAGGGAAGCAGGACGCATGACGAAGAAAACGCACACTAGAGACGAAGATACTCGGCACTACGGCACCAAGGAGACCGAGGTCCTGCGTGAGCCGCCCTCGAACCCGCACGCGACTGGGCTGACGCGGCGTAGCTTCTCGATTGGCGCGGCGATAGCGAGCGCCGGGGTCGCGTGTGGTGGTGGCAAAGATCCCCGTGCGCCGAAGAATGTCGCCAAGAATTCCGGGACCCCGCTCGAGGCGGTCGCGCATGGAAAACAGCCCATGGACTCGACCGACGCGTTCGCGCCGCCCGTGTCCGACAGCGTACCGAACAACATCCTCGCGCAGTGCCCGTACTGCGGTGTCGGCTGCGGGACTCTGATCCAGACCGAGAAGGGCAAGATCGTCGGCATGATGCCGGACCCGAAGCACCCGACGAACATGGGGCTTCAGTGCATCAAGGGGCTCGCCTCGGCCGAGGCGATCTACGTCGACCGGCTGACCAAGCCGCTTGTCCGAAAGGACATGACGGATATCCTCGCCGGCAAGGTCAGCAAAACCAAGGGCCGATTCGGAGACGACGTGTTCCGCGAGGCGACCTGGGAGGAGGTCGACGAGATCATCGTCAAGCAGATCGCCGGCATCGTGAAGCAGCACGGCGGCAACTCGGTCGGTCTGTATGGCTCGGGTCAGCTCCCGGTTGAGGGCCAGTGGCTCGAGAACGTGTTCATGAAGGGGATCCTCGGCTCGAACACGATCGAGGCGAACGCGCGCATGTGCATGACCTCCGCGGTCACGGGCTACTTCAAGTCGCTCGGGAGCGACACGCCGCCGACGAGCTACGAGGACATCGAGCTCGCCGACATGGTGACCCACTGGGGCCACAACGCCCGCGGCGCGCACCCGATCGTGTTCTGGAGAATCGCCGATCACAAGGCGAACAAGGGCATCCCGACGCTGGTTGTCGATCCTCGACGCACGGGCACGGTCCAAGGCTACGAGGAGGTCAACGCCGAGAACTCCTACCACTTCTCGACGATCAACGGCGACATCGCGATCCACAACGCGCTCGCGCACGTCCTGCTCAAGGATCACCCCGACGCGATCGCGTGGGATTTCCTCAAGCTCCACACGACGGGGTGGGAGGAATATGTAAAGGCCGTCACCGAACGCTACTCGCCCGAGCAGGTCCAGCACATCACGATGATCGAGCCGGGGTACCTGCGAATGGTCGCGGCCAAGTGGGCCGAGGCCTCGATCAAGGGTCGCAAGAACGGCAAGGGCGGCGTGCTCTCGTTCTGGGGCATCGGCTACAACCAGCACATTCACGGTCAGAACAACACCGTCAGCCTCATCAACCTGATGGCGCTCACGGGCAACATCGGCCGACCGGGCTGCGGTCCGTTCTCGATGACCGGGCAGCCCAACGCGATGGGCGAGCGCTTGACCGGCGGGCTGACGAGCCGCCTGCCGTTCAACCAGGGGATCAACAACGACGCGTGGCGCGATCACATCGCGGACTCGTGGCGAGTCCCGCGAGAGCGGCTCGCGTCCGTCGCAAAAGAGGCGAACCCCGGGATGGCTGTGGGCATGATGGAGCGCGCGCTCAAGGGCGACGTCAAGGCGTTCTTCCTGATCTACGCGACACACATCGATCTCCCTGACCAGTACAACCTCGTGAGACCCGCGCTGGCCAAGACCTTCAACGTCGTCCAGGAGATCTACCGGCACGCGCCCAACAACCTCTACGCCGACGTAATCCTCCCCGCGGCGACGTGGGGCGAGTGGGTCGGCGGGACCTACATTCAGTCGGAGCGTCGCTTCTACGTCTGCGACGGGACCGCGAACCCGATCCCGGGGACCAAGCCCGATATGGACATGGTCATCGACAAGGGGATCGCGATCGCCAACGCGCTCGGCCTCGAGGGGGAGAAGATCTTCCCGTACAAGAAGATGGAGAACGGCTTCTATGACCCAGAAGATGTCTTCCGAGACATTGTGAAGGCGTCGAAGGGATCCGACGCGGACATCTCGGGGATGCTCGAAGTCGAGGCTCGCGATGGGGTCTCGCTCTATGACCAGATCCGCAACCATCGCGGCATCCAATGGCCCGCGCCGACCTACGAGATCGCCAAACAGGGCGGGACCAAGCGCCGCTACATGGACCAGGAGAACTGGGAGGGCAAGCCCTACGGCGGCTTCCGAACGGCGGACGGCAAGCTGCACATTCACATGTGCGAGCAGAACTACGAGGGACGCGAGCAGATCATCGCGGAGATGAGCCGCGCGGGGACCGAGAAGGACTTCTACCTGATCGACAACCTCGATCTGCTCAAGAAGGCGCGCGACAACGGGCTCACGCCCGAGCTGCCGGACTTCGAATTCGCCGAGAAGCGATGGGACCAGGTTCCCAAGGACAAGTACCCGTACTGGGTCGGCCTCGGCGTTGTCTACGAGCACTTCCACACGTCCAAGACAATCCGCTCGGGCACGACGAAACGTCTGGTCCCGGAGATGTACTTGGAGATGCACGCCGATGACGCGCGACACATCGGAGTTGAAGACGGCGAGTGGGTTCGCGTGGTGACACGTCGCGGGTTCTACGAGGCACGCGCGTCGATCGGGCTCGACTCGAAGGTCAAGCCGGCCCGCAACACGGTGCCGCGGGGCTACATGTTCAGCCCGTGGAACCTCTCGGTCGCGGACTCGGCGGATCCCGAGAAGAACCGCTGGCTGGTTAACGGAGTCAGCCACCGCGCGTTTGATCCGGTGAGCGGTCAGGCCGATTTCAAGAAGCTGGCCGCGCGCATCGAGAAGCTCAAGGCGTAATGTCGTCCTCGCTCACCAGACGCAACCTGCTGGGGGCCTCCATCGCCGCGGCGATGGGGGCCGCCGCGGTCGCAACCAAGGCCGACGCGGCTCCGCGCGGGAATCACCTGCGACCACCAGGAGCGCGACCACCAGGCGAATTCGAAGACGCGTGCGCGCGATGCTTCAAATGTGGTAGCGCGTGTCCCAACAACTGCATCCAATTCTACGGTCTACGCGACGGAATCGGTCGCGCGTTCACGCCGTATATCTCGGCCCGCGCGCGCGGGTGCACGCTGTGTGGTGAGTGCGCGAACGTCTGTCCATCAGGCGCGCTTAAGCCATTCGGCACGACACGTGAGGAGTGGCGCGAGAACGTCGACATGGGCACGGCCCGTGTGAACGAGGGGCAGTGTTACAGCTTCCACGGGCGCACCTGCGGCGCCTGCTACCGCGCGTGCCCGCTCGCGGGTGAAGCCATCAAGATCGGGCTATACGAGACGCCTCACGTACAGGAAGACGCGTGCGTCGGCTGCGGTCTGTGTGAGCAGGCCTGCCTGCACCTGCCGCAAGCAATTCGCGTCGTCCCCCGCGACAAACTGTTCAAGCAGGTGAAGCGGACACGGGAGGGCTGATGCGCTGGCGCAAGCGAGACTACGTCGCCGCGGGGGTCCGCCACGCCCTGCGCGTCGGCGTGTTGCTGTTCGTAACCTACGCGGCGTTCGGCGGTGTTTGGCGCAACTACAAGGTCGCGCACAACAGCGCGCGCCTCGTCAGCTTGATGGAGGGCGATCGCTGGGGAAGCGCGTACGCGGCCAACGAGCAGCTGCTCTCGACTCTGGGCGAGCCCTATCGCGCGAGCCTCGATTTTCTCGGGATGCCGTGGTCCGCGACGGTCCTCGGCGTAAACACGACCGATCCGATCCTCAACCTCGCGCATATCGTCGCCACGGGGAGCCTTCAGCTCACGATGCTGCTCGGGTCGCTCGTGGCGATCCTGCTGGCGGTCGCGCTCGGGAAGCTGTTTTGCAGCTACCTGTGCCCAATGCGCCTGCTGTTTGAGATAGGTCAGCTGATTCGGGGCGGGCTGCTGTGGCTCGAGACCCCGCTCCCCAACCTGCGGAGCAAGACCAAGCTCGGCGGATGGGTCTTGCTCGGCGGGCTGCTGGCGACGCTCACGGCGGGCACCGGCGTGTGGTTCTTGATCCTCCCCTACCTCGGGGTCACGAGCGCGATCTTCGTCGCCATCACGGCTGGAGCCGGCGCGGGGCTGCTCGTCATCCCGATCCTCTGGTGGTGGGTCGACGTGCTGGTCGCGCCTGGCTTCTTCTGTCGCAACATTTGCCCTCAGGGATTCTTGCTCGGGTTGCTCGGTCGCGCGTCGCTCCTGAAGCTTCGCACGGTGCGCCAGACCCCGTGCCCCAGCGGCTGCCGAACCTGCCAGCTCGTCTGCCCCTACGGGCTAAACCCCCGGGAGGGCACACACACCCCCGACTGTGACAACTGCGGTCGTTGCGTGCCGATCTGTCCGAAGCGCAAGCTCGGTCGGCGTGTGCGCCTGCCCGTCATCGCCAGCTCGCTGGCGGCGCTGTTGCTCGCGCCCGCTGCCGCGCTCGCGCATCACAACAAGGGCCTCCCCCACTACGGGTACTACGAGAACTATCCCCAGGTCCCCGTTGAGGAGAACATCGTCGTGGACGGGCGCTGGGAGATGGGCGCGACGCTCTTCAACTTCCAGGGGCTCGATCGCCGGACCGCCGACACGCCCAACGACGTTAAATTTTTCATCTACGTCTACGATCTCGAGCTCGACGGTAACTACCAGGGCGCGATCGACTTCGAGATTGTTGACGAGAGCGGCGAGGTCGTGTCGAGCTTCTCCCGCGCGCGGGTTGATGAAGAGCTGCTCTACTCGACGCGCGAGACGCTCCCGGCGACCGGCGACTATGAGCTCGTGGCGCATCTCGTCGACCTTGACGATGCGCCGGAAGTCCATCTCAGCTTTCACGTCGATCTCAACCAGGACGCGGTGTCGTGGTTGCTGCTGCTGGCGCTGACAGGCCCGCTCGTGCCGCTGTTCATCCTCGTGGCGCTCGGGCGCACGCGTCGTGGCCGCTCGAAGCGTATGAAGGAACAACTCGCGGAACTCGCGGATGTCGCGGAGGAATCGCTGGCATGACCCCTAGAAACTGGATCAAGGCGACTCTACCAGCGCTCGCGTTCGTCGGCGCCTCGACGGTCGCGCTCGACGTACACGCGGGCGAGCCGACGGAGCACGGTGAGCACGCGATGCACGGTGAGCACGCGATGCACGGCGAGCCCGTCGCGCGCGAGGACGCCGGACACGACGAACACGCGGGGCACGACGAACGCGCCGTACGCCAACACGCCGGGCACAGTGAGCACGCGGGCCACGGAGCGAAGCACGGCGAGCACGCGAAGCACGGCGGGCACGCCGCGAGCGGACATACTGAACACGGAGGAGAGCACGCCGGTCACTCGATGCACGCGGGACACGGCGGGCACGACATGGCCATGTACGAGCTCGAGGACGGCGAGCAGGTCATGGTGATGGGCGGGATGCCGATCTGGCTGTTCCTGGCGAGCGTCGTCGCGATCATCGTGTTCTCCTTCGTCGTCGTCGAGAAAATCGGCTCCGTGCCGAAGCGCGACGACGGGAGACGGATCAACCTGATCCGCAACCGTCGTGTCTACCGAGTCGTTCGCAGTCGTTGGTTTCAGGCGATCCCGCAGCTCTTGATGGTGATCGTGCTGCTGTTCTTGCTCTACGCGGGCCTGTTCGGGAATCGCATCGGGAACATCACCCCGGTCGCTGTCTGGACGATCTGGTGGGCCGGGCTCGTGTTCGCGGTGGCGCTGTTCGGCCCGCTGTTCTGCTACATGTGCCCATGGGACGGGCTCGCGAACCTCGTCTCGCGCCTCTCGCTGTGGCGCAGGACTGAGCCGCTCACGCTCGGCTTCGATGTACCGCGTGTCCTTCAGAACATGTACCCCGCGATCGGCTTGTTCGTAATCCTGACCTGGGCCGAGCTCGGGGCCGGGATCACCACGGACCCGCGCGGGACCGCGATGATGGGGCTCGGGATGGCCGTCCTGGCGATCGCGTGTGCGTTGATCTTCAAGAAGAAAGCGTTTTGCTCGCACCTCTGCCCGGTCGGGCGCATCAGCGGGATGTACGCGAACTTCAGCCCGGTCGAGGTTCGGGCCCGAAATCCGCGAACCTGCAAGACTTGCAAGACCGAGGACTGCCTCAACGGGAACGCGCGCGGATACGCGTGCCCGACCGGCATCTCGCTCAAGGTCATCAACAACGCGACGATGTGCACGATGTGCACGGAGTGCGTGAAGAGCTGCGACCGTCACAACGTCGCGTTCAACATCCGCCCGATCGCGGACGATCTCTCGCGCCCGACGACGCGCGCGGATGAGGCCTGGATGTGCGTGATCCTGCTCTCGCTCACCCTGTTTCATGGGTTCTCCATGACGACCGCATGGGAGAACCACGCGCCGGGGAGCATGAGCCTGATCAAGTGGATGGGAGTGACCTTTGGAACAGCTTCGGAGGTCAACTTCACGATCGGGATGCTCGCGGTCGTGCTCATCCCGGTCAGCCTGTACTGGCTCAGCTGCGTTGTCGCCTCGCGCCTCGTGCGATCGACGGTCAGCGCCTGGGACCTCTTTCTTCAGTACAGCTTCGCGCTGCTCCCTGTCGCGCTATTCTACCACCTCGCGCACAACGCGATGCACCTCTTCGCCGAGGGGGGCGCGATCGTCCCGATGCTCAGCGACCCGCTCGGAACAGGTGCCGACTACTTCGGCACCCGTGGGATGCACGTCGGCGCGCTGCTCAGCGATCAGACGCTTTGGTACCTACAGATCGCGTTGATCGTGTTTGGACATCTCGTGGGGATCGTCGTCGCCCACCGCCTCAGCCGATCGATGTTCTCCGGTCCGTCGCGCACAAAAGACGCAACGCGGAGCCTCGTGCCGATGCTGGTCATCATGGTGCTGATCTCGGTCGCGGGTCTCTCGTTGATGGCGCTCGACATGAATATGCGCGTGGGGAGGATGTAACCAATCATGGCGTCAAAGCCCGATGTCTCTCGTCGCCGATTCTTCACGAACCTCACGCGGAGCCCGCCGCCGAAGCCGCGGAGGCGCCCTCCGGGCGCGGTGTCTGAACGCGAGTTCTTGGCGGGCTGCACCGCGTGTGGAGAGTGTGTCATCGCGTGCCCGATGAACGCGGTGCACACGCTCGCGGAGTGGGTGCGGCCCGGCGCCGGAACGCCCGTGCTCGTTCCAGAATCGCGCGCTTGCACGATGTGTGAGGGGTTCCCGTGCGCGGCCGCGTGCCCTGAGCCGGTGCTGAACGTGCCGGAGGGACCCACGTGGAGGCTTGGTGTGGCGAAGATCGTCGAGTCGCGCTGCTTGCCGTTTCGTGGCCCCGAGTGCGGCGCGTGTGCAGGGCTTTGTCCCTCTGAGGTGAACGCGCTAACGATGCGTCGCGCACGCCCGCAGATCGATCCAGCGGAGTGTATTGGCTGTGGGCTCTGTATTCAGGCGTGCCCAGTGAAACCTTCGGCGATCGAGTTGGAGCCGCTGGAGCGCGGGCGGTGACAGCCCCCTCATCCACACGCGGCGGGAAGCTGTTTCAGGTTCGTTCGTTCGACTACGTGGTTCAACCCTACGACCTGGTTCGAGATGCGCTTAGCGACAACGCGCTCGCGATCTTTCAGAAAGCGACTCAATCCGCGTCGGACCGCGTACACGCGATGGTGTCCGAGCTCCACGTCGACTTTCGGATTGTCGAGTTCAAGGTCGATGTCTCGATTTCAGTCGGGGAGCTCACCGAGCGCTCCGGGGAATTCAGCTCCACACCGTACTCGAGCTTGAAGCTCGAATGGGAGGCTGCAGAGTCCCCGCGCCTCTTCCCGCTGATGGAGGGCGAACTCTCGATATTTCCAGTAACTCCGCGGGAGACGCAGTTGAACCTCTTGGGACACTACAAGGTGCCTTTTGGGACACTCGGGCAGATGTTCAACGCGATCATCGGTCGTCAATTTGCCGAGGCCTCGGTCCACAGGTTCCTGCGGGATGTTGCGGAATTCCTCGGGGCCTCCCTCGAGCGCTGAGGGGGCCGCTCACGCGTCGGCGGCGGACGCTCGCTGATCCAAGAGACCTCGAACGATATCGACGACCGACAAGATCCCCACCATCTCGTTGTTCTCTAATACGAGCAACCGGTGGACGCCGAGATCGAGCATTCGCGCGGCCGCGTCCTCGATCGTGAGATCAGACTGAATGGTCAAGACGTTTCGCGTCATGACGTCGGATACACACCCGGGGTACGTGTCGACGCTACCCGACACCACGGACGCCCAACCATTGGAGAGCGAGAAGTAGATGGAGTGCCCCCCTTCATCGCTGTAGTCGCGATCCGGATCAGCGAGGTCGGCGACGCTTATCACCCCGACGACCTCCCCTGAGTTATCAACGACGGGGGCGCCATGAATTCGCTTCTGCGCGAACAAGCGCGCGGCGGTTTCAAGGCTCGTTCCTGGACCGACCGCAAAGACCTCTCGTGTCATGACGTCCGAAACGCGTATTGTTTTCACGGTTAGTGTTTATATACAAAAATCATGCCGTTAGGACATATCGAGAACTCCACACGAGATTGATTATGAGGTGCGGGAAAACTCCCATTGGTCGAAAATTTCCACGGCCACCCAGTTCCGCGGCTCCTCACATCGCTCGCGCCGCCTGCTGGCGTCCACGTCCGCGGTCGTGAGCTAACGCCATATAGACCCGCCCCGATTAAATCTGTATTTTAAATGCATGTTTAAATTAGGCCCCGAGACCTTCGCGGAGTGGCCGCTCGCGGAGCTCGTCGACGAGCTGCTCACGTCCGAACCACTTCAACGCGAGGGCAAGACCGCGAGGACCCTCGTCAAGTCTGACGCGCTCACGGTCGTGCTCACCGCGCTTCGAGCGGGCGCCAGCCTCCACGCCCACGACGCGCCCGGACCCGTCATGGTCGTTCCTGTGCGCGGTGAGGTCGCGTTCAAACACGGTGACTCCAGCTCGCCCGTAGCCCTCGACGGCGCGCGCGCGCTGGCCATGGGCCACGGCCTTCGGCACACCGTGCAGGCGCGGGTCGACAGCGCGTTCCTGCTCATCATCGGTCCGCGCGCATGACTGGCCTCGCCGACCCCCTGCGCGAGGCCGTCGCCGAGAAGGCGCGCCTGCGCGTTCGGTCATTCTCGCTCCCGACCGGCGAGGCGCGGGCGCGCGCCGAGTATGCCTGCCGCGCGCGGCTCCTGGCGCTCCCCGAGATCCGTGACGCCCGCGGCGTGTTGGTGTGCCTCTCGTTCGGCGACGAGCTCGAGACCCTACCGCTGCTCGACGCGCTCACGCGCGCTGGCAAGGCCATGTACCTGCCGCGCGCCGACCGTCACGATCGCATGCTGCACGCGCACGCGTGGCCGTGCGAGACGCGGACGCTGCGCATGGGGCTGACACAGCCCGCACGCTCGGCGCCCCAACTCCCGGATGACGAGCTCGCCACGAGCGTCGACGCGGCCGTGATCCTCGGGATCGCGTTCGACGAGCGCGGCGTTCGCCTCGGGCACGGCAGCGGCTACGTCGATCGCTTCCTCGCCGCCCACCCGATCCCCGGCGTCGGCGCCTGCTTCTCGGAGCAGATCGTCCCCAGGCTGCCGCGCGCGGTCCATGACATCCCGATGGAGGTCGTCGTGACCGATCGCGCCGAGCACCGCCCCGGTCGCGGCGCCGGCGAGCTGCTGCTCGAGCGGCTGACGCTCGAGCACGACGAGATCGACGGGCTTTTTCGACGCGCGCTCGCCGGGGACGCGCTCGATCCAGAGGCCTACGCGAGCTTCCGCGAGCGGCTGCTGCGGCACATCGGGGTCGAGGAGCGTCTGCTGTTCCCGGCGGTCCGGCGGGGTTCCCGGGCGCTCACGGCCATGCCCGCGATCGAGCGCCTCGAGGGGCTGCGAGTCGAGCACGCCGCGCTCACCAGCCTGCTCGTGCCGCCCCCCGACCTCGCGCTCGCGCGCGAGATCCAGTCGCTGCTGCAGCGCCACAACGCGCTCGAGGAGGGCGAGCGCGGCGTCTACGAGGCGTCCGTTCGCGCGTTGACCGAGGACGAGGCGCGCGCCGTGCTGCACCGCGCGCGAGCGCGTCGCCCCGTGCCCACGACCTCCTACTTCGACGGGCCTGGCACCGTCCGCACCGCCGCGGACGCGCTCGAGAAAGCGCGCCGCGCTCGAAGGCGCTCATAGGACCCGAAGAACCCGAGCGCTCCCAGTCGATTCACCACCCACCCCTTGATGGAGACGACATCAACGTGAAGCCATCGGATCATCCTCCCTCCCACTCCCTGCGGCGTCTGTGGCTCGTGCTCGGCGCCGTCCTGTCCATCTCGTTCGCGGTCATCCTCTACTTCGGCAGCGACATCTACGAGAGCGCGCCGCCGATCCCCGAGCGCGTCGTCGTCGAGGGTAGCGGCGAGCTTGTGCATACGCGCGAGGACATCCTCCGCGGCCAGGACGTCTGGCGCTCGATCGGCGGGCAGGAGCTCGGCTCGATCTGGGGGCACGGTGCCTACACCGCGCCGGACTGGACCGCCGATTGGCTGCACCGCGAGGCGCGCTGGATCCTCGACGACTGGGCCCGCGCCGAGCACGGCGCGCCCTTCGACGAGATCGCGGCCGAGCGCCGCGCCGCGCTGGTCGAGCGCCTCTCGGGCGAGCTGCGCGAGAACACCTACGACCCCGACTCGGGCGTCGTCACGATCTCGCCGATCCGCGCACGCGCGCTCGCGGCCGTGGCGAGCCACTACGTCGACCTGTTCACCGACGCGCCCGAGCTCGACGGGCTGCGCGAGAGCTACGCGATGCCGCGCGGCACCGTCTCGACCGAGGCGCGCGCGCGCGACATGACCGCGTTCTTCTTCTGGGCGACCTGGGCCTGCGTGACCGAGCGCCCGGGCTCGGAGCTGAGCTACACGCACAACTGGCCGCCCGAGCAGCTCGTCGGCAACACGCCCTCGGGCGAGCTCGTGGTCGTCTCGGTCGCCAGCATGGTGCTGCTGCTAGGGGGCATCGGCGCGGTCTCGTGGTTCTTCGCCGCGCGTCGGCGCGAGGAAGATCCAGAGCCGCTGGCCGAGGACCCGCTGGCCAAGCTCACGGTGACGCCCTCAATGCGCGCGACGCAGAAGTACTTCTGGGTCGTCGGCGCGCTGATCGTCGCGCAGATGGCCACCGGGATCATCGCGGCCCACTACGGCGTCGAGGGCGGCGGCTTCTACGGGATCCCGCTCGACCGCTGGCTGCCGTACTCGCTCGCCCGGACCTGGCACACCCAGCTCGGGATCTTCTGGATCGCCAGCTCCTGGCTCGCCACCGGCCTGCTGCTCGCGCCCGCGATCGCGGGACATGAACCAAAGTACCAACGCCTCGGCGTCAACTTCTTGTTCGTCTGCCTGCTGATCATCGTCGCCGGATCGATGATCGGGCAGGCGCTCGCCATCCACCAGCAGCTCACGGGCGAGGCGGTGTTCTGGCTCGGCCACCAGGGCTTCGAGTACGTCGACCTCGGGCGCGCGTGGCAGGTGTTTCTGTTCGTGGGTCTGCTGCTGTGGCTCGCGCTCATGGTCCGCGCGCTGCTGCCCGCGCTCCGCTCCTCGCGCGGCGCCGACCGCCAGCTGCTCGTGCTGTTCGTGCTCTCGGCCGCCGCGATCGGCCTGTTCTACGGAGCAGGTTTGATGTACGGGCGCGAGAGCAACCTCGCGGTCGCCGAGTACTGGCGCTGGTGGGTCGTGCACCTGTGGGTAGAGGGCTTCTTCGAGGTCTTCGCCACGGTCGTGATCGCGTTCCTGTTCACGCGCATGGGCCTCGTGCGCGTGCGCGTCGCGACGGCGGGCGTGCTCGTGGCTGCGATCCTGTACCTCGTCGGCGGCGTGATCGGGATGTTCCACCATCTCTACTTCACCGGCACGCGCACGGTCGTGATGGCGCTGGGTGGCACCTTCAGCGCGCTCGAGCTGATGCCGCTGGTGCTCATCGGCCACGAGGCGCACCAGAACCTCACGCGCGCGCGCTCGCCCGGCTGGGTGCGAGCGTACCGCTGGCCGCTGCTGTTCTTCGTCGCGGTCGCGTTCTGGAACCTCGTCGGCGCCGGCCTGTTCGGCTTCCTGATCAACCCGCCGATCGCCCTCTACTACATGCAGGGCCTCAACACGACCTCGGTCCACGGGCACACGGCGCTGTTCGGCGTCTACGGTATGCTCGGCATCGGCCTGTCGCTGTTCAGCCTGCGGATCCTGTACATGCGCGCGCGCTGGGACACCTCGGCGCTGCGCCTCTCGTTCTGGGCGATCAACATCGGCCTCGCGCTCATGGTGCTCCTGAGCCTGCTGCCGGTGGGGCTGATGCAGACCTGGGCGAGCGTCGAGCACGGCATGTGGTACGCGCGCTCGGCCGAGTTCATGCAGAACGCCGACGCTCGACGTGTTCCGATGGCTGCAGGTGATCGGCGACACGGGCTTCGCGGCAGGCTTGCTCGGCGTGGGCTGGTTCGTCGTCGGGCTGCGCTTCGGCTGGTCGCGTGAGGGCGTTCGAGATGATCTTCTCGAGCGCTGAGGTCCAAACTCTCGCTAACTGCTCGCCGCCATCGCGCCCGCGTCCTCGACTCGGGTTCGCTGGCGGCATACTATGGACTCACCTCAAGACGGTGCACCTCGCTTCATGAACTCAACACCAACCCGCAGGGTAGACCGCCAAGCCTGTTCGATCTCTTCGTCGAACCGTGGGTCGTGCTCCGCGACTGCGTGTAAGAGCGCCGTGAGCCATAGCCCGTAAGTGCTTACGAACCCCCAACGCGTGATGGCGTGTGGCGAGTCGCTCGAGCTGCTCGTTTACGCCCGAGCCAATACTACCCGCTGACATCACGACATAGGGGAGGCGCGAAGCATCCGTGTCTGTCGGGTAAAGTCAGTGTCCGCGAACGCCTCTCGACCTCCGGAGACATGGCCAAGAAGATCTCGTAGAAACGTTCCAAAAACCGTGGGTGCTCGGACAGCGGCCAAGGCTGTCATTGAATGCCGCTGAAGCAGAATCTCGTTCTCGAGGCATTATTCCGGGTCGTCTCTGAATCTCGCCACGAATCCGTGGCTTCAAGGCATGGTGGGTATAGCAGCTCATCCTCGAGTTCCCCGTGTTCGCGAATAAGTATGACCAAGCTAGGATCTCATCTTCTGTCGCCGCTTTCTCGTGGATCGCCCGCATTGTCTGTTCGAGCCGGCGACGAAACAGCTCGTGATCGCTGATGAGACGGTCGACGAGAGCCGAGTTATTTGCACTGGGGAAAGACCTCGTACTCCTCGGTCGTCAGGTGTGATTCGAGGAGTTCAACGAAGCGCGCCCAGGCGCGGCCGCACTGACTCAGTCTCCCGCGCGTACGGTCGCTACGACCTCCTCGGCGAGTTGCTCGATGTGCTGGTGCTCCGTGAGATATTCTGAGAACTCGCTGCTCGGCTGACGCATGTTCGAGATATTACGATGACATCGTGTCTGCGTATCAGCGACGCCCGCAGAATCGGCCTTTTGGCCCGTGCAACGAGCACAATGAACATGTCCATTTAGACACGTGTGCTATTGACGTTCCTGGGCCTCGCAATATCCTGCGTACTAGAACGCCCTCGAACGAAGACAAGCAGAACTCCGTGAACTCTCCCGGAACCGACGAAACCGTGTACTCCGGGGGTGTTGAAGGTTTGGTGTCTCGCGTTCTGTCGTTCAACACGATTCAGCTTGACGACGGTTGGAGTCGAATGCGGCCCAGAACGGCCCCAGCGAACGAGCGAAAACTGGCGTTGCGGCGCGTACCCACTGTTTGGCACGCGCGCGAAAAAGCGCTGGAATCTCGCCGATTTGGGTGTGGTCGGGTGTTTGGCGAGACCCAGCGTGTAGTTCGCGCTCTGCGTGATCTCTGGGGAGGCGCTCTACGGCGAGCGGCCCTTCGCCGGCCGGACCTTCGCGGAGCTCAAGGAGTCCGTCATGCTGGGGCGGCGGCGACCCCCCCGCCTGGCGGCGCGCGCCGACATGGCTGCGGCGCGTGGTCGAGCGCGAGCTCGCGCTCGACGCTTTCGACGCTAGCCCTCGAGTACAGGCGCTTGCTCGACACGGTCGCGCGGGCACGCGCGGGTCCGTCAGACGCCGCTGGCTGCTCGAGCGCTCGACACCGGCGCGCTCAGGCTCGCGCGGCGGCGGCCTCACCGCCGGCAACGCCGCGGCTGCCTGAGCAGCGCGCGCGCGAGCGCAGCCTGCGACGTCGCAGGCGACGCGATCGCGCGCGTATGTGGCCAGGCCCGGACGACGCGAGCCGAGAGGCCCTGCGCGCGCGCTTCACCGCGTCGCCGGTGCCCTACGCGGCCGCGACCTTCGAGCGCGTGGCGCCGTGGCTCGATCGCTACGCGGACGACTGGCGCGCGGTTCGTGTCGAGACCTGTCGCGGGCTCACGGTCGAGCGCCGCGTGCGAGCCGAGCTGCGCCCCCGGATCGACGCCTGCCTCGAGGATCGCCAGGGCCAGCTCGCGGCGCTGCTCGACGCGCTCGACGAGGGCGACGCCGCGAGCGTCGCGAAGGCCGTGCCGGCGGTCGCCTCGCTGCCGCCTCCTCGCGACTGCGGCGCGCGCCGCTACCTCAACACGCACCCCGAGCTCGTGACGGCCGCGCCCGAGCGCGCGCGGGCGCTGCGCTCGCGCCTGCACGAGGTCCTCGCCGGCGCGGCGGCGGGTCGCTACGACGACGCGCTCGCGCGCGTCGAGGCGCTGCGCGGCGAGCTGACGGACGACGACGACGCGGCGCTGCGCGCCCAGGTGCTGCGCGCCCACGGGAACATGCTGCGAAGGACAGGTAAGCCGGAGGCCGCGCAGACGCTGCTGGGCGAGGCGATGGTGCTCGCCGGCGCGACCGGCGACGACGCGGGCGCGGCGAAGGCCGCGCTCAGCCTCATGTTCACGCTCAGCG
Organism: Myxococcales bacterium; assembly: GCA_020633295.1. GTDB lineage: Bacteria > Myxococcota_A > Polyangia > Nannocystales > Nannocystaceae > JACKDW01. Next base: position 39,095 of record JACKDW010000007.1, read on the forward strand.
ACGAGTCCGACCGCCACGCCGAGGCGCTGCTCGTGGGCAAGACCGCCGAGCTGCTCGTGCGCCGGCTCGAGCCCGAACCGGGCCCGCTGACCGCCGAGTACCTGCAGACGCTCGCGCTCGCGCTGACGCGCAAGCGCGACTACGAGGAGGCCGCGACGCGCTCGCAGGAGGCCATCGCGCTGCTCGAGCGCGAGTACGGGGCCCTCCACCCGCGCACCATCGACGCCGTGTCGACCTACGCCGTGCAGCTGATCGAGCGCGGCGATCCGGAGGGCGAGGCGCTGACGCGCCGCGTGCTCGAGGATCGCCGCGAGGTGCTCGGCGCGGGCCACCCGAAGGTGACCGACGCGCTCAACAACCTCGGCGCGGCGCTGGCCAACCGAGGCGCCTTCGCCGAGTCCGCCGAGTTGCACCGGCGCTGCTACGAGCTGCGCGTGGTCGCGCTGGGCCCCGAGCACCCGCGCACGCTCAGCGCGCTGGGCAACCTCAGCGACTCCCTCATGCACACCGCGCTCGCGGACCTCCCGGAGTACAACGGCGAGGCGCTCGAGGTTGGCGAGGGTGGCGAGGGTGGCGAGGGTGGCGAGGGTGGCGAGGGTGGCGAAAACGGCGAGACGCTCGAGGCCGCCGAGGGTCGCGTCGTGGCGGCGCTGCGCGCCGATCCGCGCTTCGTCGAGGCCGAGTCGCTGGCGCGCCGCGCCGTCGAGCTCAACACGCGCCTGCGCGGCCCGCAGCACCCGGTGACGCTGCGCGCGAAGGACTCGCTCGCGGCGGCGCTGCGGCTGAGCGGTCGTCAGGAGGAGGCCGAGGCGGTGATGCGCGAGGTCTTCGAGCTCACGCGCGCGCGCCTCGGCGACGACGCCGTGGAGACGGCGCTCGCGGGGCTCGGCCTCGCCGAGATCCTCGGCGACCTCGGGCGCGTCACCGAGGCGCTCGAGCGCGCGCGCGCGGCCCAGGCCGTGCTCAGCCCGGTGATCGAGCCGGACCATCCGAACATGCAGCTGACGCGCCAGCTGATCGAGGTGCTCGAGCTCGAGCTCAAGCAGGAGCAGGCGGGCGCCGCGACGCGCCCGTGAGCGTCCGCGCCGGCTCAGGCCTCGTCCACGACCTCGCGCAGGACCGCTTCGAAGATGTCCATGCCGCGCTCGACGTCCACCGCGTCGATGCACAGCGGCGGGGCCAGGCGCACGGTGCTCTTGCCGCACGAGAGCAGCAGCAGGCCGCGGGCGAACGCGCCGTGGACCAGGCGCTCCACGAGCTTGCTGGCGGGCTTCTTGCTCTCGCGGTCCTCGACGAACTCGACGCCGATGAACAGGCCCTTGCCGCGGACGTCGCCGATCTGCGGGAAGCGCTGCTGGAGGTCGCGCAGGCGGGCCATGAACCGCTCGCCCATCGCCGACGCGTTCGCCATGTACTGGCGCTCGACCAGCTCGAGGGTCGCCAGCGCGGCCGCGCAGGCCAGCGGGTTGCCGCCGTAGGTCGAGCCGTGGGAGCCGCGCTCCCACTTCATCACCGACTCCTTGGCGATGATCGCCCCCAGCGGCATGCCGGAGGCGATGCCCTTGGCGGCGCAGACGACGTCGGGCTCGACGCCGGCGTGCTCGCAGGCCCACATCTTGCCCGTGCGGCCGACGCCGGACTGCACCTCGTCGCACACCAGCAGGATGCCGTGCTCGTCGCACAGCGCCCGCAGCTTGCGCAGGAAGTCGGGCGGCGGGAGCACGTAGCCGCCCTCGCCCAGCATCGGCTCGATGAAGATGGCGGCGACGTTCTCGGGGGCGACGCGCGCCTCGAACAGCCGGTTGATGCAGCCGATCACGTAGTCGCCGGCGTCGCGGCCCTCGTGGCGGTACGGGTTCGGGAACGGCACGTGGTGCACGCCCGGGAGGAACGGGCCGAAGTCGCGGCGCTGCTTGACCTTGCTCGAGGTCAGGCTCATGGCCCCGTAGGTGCGCCCGTGGAACGCCCCGTCGAACGCGATCAGCGAGCGCCGGCGGCTCGAGCTGCGCACGAGCTTGATCGCGCCCTCGATCGCCTCGGTGCCCGAGTTCGTGAAGAACACGCGCTTCTTCGAGTCGCCCGGCGCGAGCGTCGCGAGCCGCTCGGCGAGCGTCGCGAGGCTCTCGTAGTACCAGTCGGTCGCGCACATCGAGAAGAACTCGCCCGCGGCCTCCTGCACCGCCTTCACCACCAGCGGGTGGCTGTAGCCCGTCGACGCGACCGCGATCGCGGCCATGAAGTCGATGAAGCGGTTGCCGTCGACGTCCTCGACCATCGCGCCGCGCCCGCGCGCGACGACCAGCGGGTACTCCTTGATGTACGAGGTCGAGGTGTACGCCCGATCGCGCTCGATGATCGCCTTGCCCTTGGGACCTGGCGGAGGGGTCACGATACGCGGATAGTCACGATCTGCTGCGCTCATGTCATAGCTCCTCTGTCGAGGTCGCGCGCCGCCGCGCGGCGGCGCTCAGCCCTCGACGATCACGGTGCGCGTCTGCTCGCGCATGAACTGGGCCACGTAGTAGGGCCCGCAGCCGCCCTTGCCGCTGCCGCCCGAGCCCTTCCAGCCGCAGAACGGCTGCGCCCCGGGCCAGGCGCCCGTGGTCGCGCCGGTGCGCTTGTTGGCGTAGACGACCCCGGCCTCGATCTCGTTGAAGAAGCGCTCGAGCTCCTCGGCTGAGCCCGTGAACACGCCGGCGGTCAGGCCGTACTCGACCTTGTTGGCCTCGCGCAGCGCCTCGTCGAGGGACTCGACGACGCCGACGGCGAGAAACGGCGCGAAGAACTCCTCGGTGAACAGCGAGCTCGTAAGCGGCACCCGGGCGACGGTCGGCGCGACGTAGTGGCCCTTGTCGAACACGCCGCCGCGCAGGCCCTCGCCGCCGATGAGCACCTCGCCCTCGGCGCGCGCGCGCGCGACCGCGGACTCGTACTTGCGCACGGACTGCGCGTTGATCACGGGGCCGAAGTTGACATCGCGCTCGCTCGGGTCGCCCACGTTCAGCGCCCGCGTGCGCGCGATCAGCTTGTCGAGGAACGCGTCGGCGACGTCCTTGTGCACGTAGACGCGCGAGCACGCGCTGCACTTCTGGTTCTGCAGGCCCCAGGCCGAGCGCGCGACGCCCTCGGCCGCGGCGTCGAGATCGGCGGTGTCCATGACGACCGCCGGGTTCTTGCCGCCGAGCTCCATCAGCACGGGCTTGACCCAGCGCGTGCTGAAGCCCTTGAAGATGCGCATGCCGACGTTCTTGGAGCCGGTGAACACCACGCCGTCGACGTCGGGGTGCTTCCACAGCGCGTCGCCCATGTCCTCGCCGACGCCCGTCAGGAAGTTGAACACGCCGGCGGGCACGCCCGCCTGCATGTAGATCTGGTACAGCTTCCAGCCGGTCAGGCAGGCGTCCTCGGCGGGCTTGTAGACCAGCGTGTTGCCGGCGATCAGCGCCGCCGACGACATCCCGCAGGACAGCGCGAGCGGGAAGTTGAACGGCGCGATGCAGGCGAACACGCCGTAGGGCCGCAGCACCGAGGTGTTGGTCTCGATCGGCGTGATCTTGTTCATCGCCTTGATGAACCCGCCGTGGTCGGCCATCTGCTGGCAGTAGTAGTCGATGAGGTCCGCCGACTCCTCGGCGTCGCCCATCGCCTCCATGCGGCTCTTGCCGACCTCGAGGCTCATGAGCGCGGCGAGCTCGAACTTGTGCTGGCGGATCAGCACGGCCGCGCGCCGCAGGATCGCGCAGCGCTCCTGCCAGGGCGTGCTCGCCCACGCGCGCTTGGCCGCCCTGGCCGCCCCCACCGCCTGGGCGACGTGGGCCGGCGTCGCGGCCTGGAACGTGCCGATCGTGACCGTGGTGTCGATCGGCGAGACGTCGACGATCGGGGTCGACTCCGAGCGCACCTCCTCGCCGCCGATCATCATCGGGTACTCGCGCCCGAATTCCGCGCGGATCGCCTCGAGCGCGTTGTCGTAGGCGGCGTGAAACGCGTCCAAGACCGCTGGATCGGCCTTGGTCGTGTACGTGATCTTGATGTCCTCGGGCTTGGGCATGGGCGCGCTCCGGGCGTTCTCGGCGTCGCTAGACGTCGGCTCCGGGCGACCCCGGTCCGCCGTCCCGCTGTACGCAGGATCGTGACTACAACGTCTCGCAGGGGCCTACAAGGCGCAATCTCGGCACAGTCGACGTGCGCTCGCGCGGGCTCGCGCTGCGGTGATATGGAGCCACGCGGATCACGAGTTGCCTATACGCCCGTGATGTACCGCGCGCTACGATCCTCACGCGCGCCGCCGATGACCCGCACCACGACCCCGCTCGCGCTGCTGCCGGCGCTCCCGGCCTGCGCGACCCGGAGCGCGGATGAGGAGCGCGCGCGCGCCAATCTGCGGGAGCGGCTCGCGCGACTGGGAGACGACCACGTGAGCGCCGAGCGGACGCTCGCCGCCGCGAACGCGCCCACGCGACCCCCGAGGCCGTCGTGAAGCGCACGCCCGAGCTGCTCGCGCTGCTGCTCGCGCTCCCGGCCTGCGCGGGCCCGACGTTCGAGGAGTTGCACACGCGCGCGCTGCTGCGGGAGAGCGAGCGCCTCGAGCAACACGGGGACGAGGCGTGGAGCACCGTGCGCGTCCACGAGGCCGCCAAGTTCGCGCCGAGGGAGGCCACGACGCTGCGCCTCGACATCGCCGAGCGGCTCATGGAGCGCGGCAGCCGTTACCACGCGCGGCGGCTGCTCGACGACCTCCTGCGCTCGGGTCAGCTCGCTGGCCGCCCGCGGCTCCAGCGACGCGCCCGCGCGCTGGAGCGGCGCCTCAACGAGCTCGAGTCCACGCTGGGCCCGTGTCTCACGATCGCGCCGCCGCGACCGGGCTTCGGCGATCACGACGCCGACGGCTACACCGACGACATCGACGGGTGCCCGGATGACCCCGAGGACTTTGACGCCTTCGAGGACGAAGACGGCTGCCCCGATCGCGATAACGACGGCGACGGGATACTCGACGCCGCCTCCTACGACGAGGCGACGAAGCGGTGGCGCAACGAGGACGCGCGCCGACTGCCCGACGGCTCGACTCGCGACTGTCGCAATGAGCCCGAGGACGTCGACGGCGTCGAGGACGACGACGGCTGCCCCGACGACAGCGACGACGCCGACGACGCCGACGCGCCCGCGGCCGCCCGCGCGCGAATCCTCGAGTCGCTCGCGCGCGCGCGCGCGCTGCCGCCCGACGTGCTCGCGCGCCTGCAGGAGCGGCGACGATGACTCGCTCCCCCGCCCTGCTCGCGCTGCTGCTCGCGCTCTCCGCCTGCGCGAGCGCGAGCTCGGAGGCCCGACGCGCGCGCGCGCTGCTGAAGGAGAGCGAGCGCCTCGAGCGTCGCGGCGCGCGGGCCGAGAGCACCCGCCGGGCGCGTGAGGCGGCCGCGCTCGCGCCCGCCGAGGCCGTCGCGCTGCGCCTCGACATCGTCGACCAGCTGCTCGTCGTCGGCGACCCGCTGCGCGACTACGCCGACGCCGAGCGGCTCCTGAGGAGCACAGAGATGCCGCGGAGCCGACGCGAATTCACGCGCCGCGCCGAGGTGCGGGAGCGCCTCTACTGGGGCTCCGACTACGAGTCGGTGTTCGGCCCGTGCCTGTCCGTTGCGCCCGGGGGCAGCGACCGCGACCGCGACGGCTACGACGACGACGCCGACGGCTGCCCCGACGAGCCGGAGGACTTCGACGCCTTCGAGGACGACGACGGCTGCCCCGACCGCGACAACGACGGCGACGGGGTGCTCGACGCGGTCACCTACGACGAAGAGACCATGACGTGGAGCAACGAGGACGCCCGCGCGCTCCCGAACGGCGATCGACGCGACTGTCGCAATGAGCCCGAGGACGTCGACGGCGTCGAGGACGACGGCTGCCCCGACGTCGACGAGGCGGATGAGCCGGCGCCGTCCGCAGATCCAGCGGCGCCACAAAATCCGGTGACGCGCGCGCGCGGGCGCGTCCTCGAGTCGCTCGCCCGAGCGCGCGCCCTGCCGCCCGACGTGCTCGCGCGCCTGCGACGACGCGCGGGCTCGTAGCGCTCAGCGCTTCGGCGTCTCGAGCTCGGTGAAGCGCGCGCGCGCCTCGTCGAGCAGGCCGCTCGCGCGCTCGAGGCAGATCCACACCTCGTCGACGTAGCCGTCGGCGGAGGCCGACCACGCCCGGTTGATCATGCGCTCGGCGCCGGCGAAGCGCGTCATCACGTCGGCGTAGCCCTGCATGCCGAAGCTCGGGATCATGGCCTCGCGGGCGTCGGCGAAGCTCGCCAGCTCGGGCGCGAGCTGCTCGTCGATGCGATCCTTGATCTCGTAGACATCGAGCGTCTGGCGGCGCTCCTCGATCCCGGTCAGGCGCTCGCGCAGCGCGGTCAGGCTCGCGCGCATGGCGTCGATGCCCGCCCGCAGCTTGTCGGCCTCGCTCGCGCCGACGCCGGCCGTCAGGCGCAGCAGCACCACGCCGGCGACGCCGACGGCCGCGGTCACGCCGTAGAGGAGCCAGTCGATGCTCGCGGCCTCGCGGACCGACACGAACGAGGTCAGCAGGACGCCGACCCACAACAGCACATGTCCCGCAGTCCGCATCAGCCCCCCGTCGCTCCCTGGATGACCGCGATCATCGCCGTGCCCACGCCGACGAGCGCCTCGCCGACGATCAGCCCGGCGGCGACCGGGATGCCGACGTTCTCCACGAACTCCCGCCCGCGCGCCCGGTCGGCCCACATGCGCAGCACGCAGCCGACCGTGTAGGTCATGACGATGTTGAACGGCATGTAGAAGCCCAGGCCGATCAGCACGCCGATGCCGCCGAGGCCCGAGAACGCCATGATGCCGCCGAGGCCCGCGCCCGCGGCGTAGCGGAACGCGGGCACGTCCCCGCCGACGATGCTGTTGACGACCTCGGCGAGCGCCGAGGCCTGCGGCGCCGGCAGGCGCTTGCTGCCGAGGCCGTAGGCGTCGTGCAGCACGAAGATCAGCCCCATCACCAGGATCGGCCCGAGCCACGTGGCGAGCACCTGCCCGACCTGCTGCAAGCGCGGCGAGGCGCCGACGAGGTAGCCCGACTTGAGGTCGAGCATCATGTCGCCGGCCTGGGCGATCGCCACGCAGATGGCCGCGCCGACGATCACCGAGCTGATGATCATGGGCGTGTCGCCGAGCCCGCTGGCGATGAGGATCAGGATCGTGACCGCGATCAGCGTCATGCCCGAGAGCGGCGACCAGTTGGTGCGGCCGAGGCACTCGGCGACGATGACGCCCGCCGCCCAGATCCACAGGATGCCGAGCACCGACATCGCGACCGCGTGCAGCAGCGTCATCTCGGGCACCGAGAACAGCGCGATCAGGATCAGCGCGATCGAGCCGCCCGCGATGCCGCCGTACAGCAGCTTGATCGGGAGCTCATCGCTGTCGCCGCCGCCGCCCTCCACGCGCTGCTTCGACGCGTCTTGCATGGACTGGACCGCGCTCTTGATCAGCGGGAACGCGGCCACGATGCCGCCGACCGCCGCGCCGATCAGGATGCCGATGCCGAGCGGGCGAAACAGCCCGACGCGCAGCGGCTCGGGGCCCTGGGCGAGGATCGCCGAGACCGAGGGCTCCGCCAGCCCGAGCGCCATCAGCGGGGCCAGCAGCCAGTAGCAGATGAAGCCGCCGGCGCCGAACCACAGCCCGCCGCGCCCCGACAAGAAGCCTGTCCCAACAGTCAGCAGCGAGAGATAGAAGGTCAGGTTGAGGTAGCTCGGCGTGCCGATCGCGTCGCCGAACAGGAGGTCCTCGCCGTTGACGTAGGCCAGCGCGCCCTCCCAGCCCAGCGCGCTCCCGAGCAGCCACTCGAGGTTGAGCACGCCGAGGTGCACGAGCCCCGAGACGGCCGCGCCGCCCAGCAGCAACAGGGCCTTGCGCGCGCCCGCGCCCGACGACTTGAGCACGGCCGCGACCGCGATGCCGCCCGGGTACGCGAGCCGGTTGAAGTCGATCATCTGCTTGCGCAGCGGGATCACGAACGCGAGCCCGAGGATCCCGCCGGTGATGCAGGCGAGCACCATCAGCAGCGGGTTGAAGGCCGACGCGCCCGGATAGGACCCCTCGAGCAGGAACAGCGCCGGGACCGAGAACATCATCCCCGCCGACGCGCCGTTGACCGACGACGCGATGGTCTGGTTGATGTTGTTCTCGACGATGCTGCTGCGCCGCAGGATCCCGCGCAGCACGCCCCAGCCGAGGATCGCCGCGAGCTCCGAGCCCTCGATGGAGAACCCGAGGATCAGCGCGGCGTAGCCGATCGAGATGCAGATGATCGTCCCGAGCCCGTAGCCGACCAGCACCGCCGTCCAGGTCAGCTCCGGGTACGGACCGTGACGCACGGGACGGCCGTCCCTGGAGGTCCTCTCCGTCATGCGCGTGCATGCTATCAGACGCGCGCGCGGGCGCGCACGTGACTTCGCGAACAGGCGACCCGAGCCCGCGTCGACGCGCCGGGCCCGTTGTACGATGGACGCCCTTGCGCCCCCGAGCCGCGCGTTCAGGCGCCCGCGCTCGCGCCCGGGGTCAACAGCGGAGTGAGTCATGACCGCGAATGACACGAACGCGGACGAGCAGGCCGCGACGCCGCCGAAGCCGCCGCGGCTGTCGCTGGCGGAGGCCGACGCGATCGTGGTCGCGCGCGGTGACGGTCACGCGCTCGCGCAGCGCGCCCGCGACATGCTGCGCAGCGGCTTCGCCTCCGATCTCGGGGACACCGTCGCGTACCTGGACGGCGGCGCGGCGCTCGACCGCTTCGAGGTCGAGGACGTGACGCTGGTCGGCGGCGACCTCAGGATCTCGGGGCTGCTGCGGGACACCGTGGACAACGATCAGTCGCTGCTCATCGTGCTCGGGAGTCTCGAGGTCGACCGCGCGGTGATCGGCGGCGAGGTCATCGTGCTGGGCGACCTCCGCGTCCACGACACGATCGTGCTCGACTCGATGGGCGACTACGTGCTCTCGGTCGGCGGCGATCTGACCGCCCGCGGGCTCGCCAGCTGCGACCACCACATCGAGGTTCGCGGCCGCGCGCGCGTGGAGTTCGAATATGAGCGGGGGATGGACGCGAGCGCCGTGCTCAACGCGGCGTGCCTCAAGCAGGGCGACCCCGGCTTCCACGACCTCAACGAGATCATCGCGCGGGTCGCCGCCGGCGAGCCGATCTTCGCCGGCGAGTCGTGAGCGCGGCGTCCGCCCATCGCGGACATGACCCTCAGGCCATGCGCAGGCCGGCGGCCAGCAGGTCGACGATCGCGTCGATGTCCGCGGCCGTCACGCACAGCGGCGGGCACACGAACAGGGTCTGGTCGCGGTACGGCACGTAGGCGCCGCGCTCGCGGTACAGGGCGTGCAGCGGCGCCGCCGGGCGGTTGAGCTCGACGGCCCACATCAGCCCGAGGCCGCGCGCGTCGACGACGACCTCGAGCGATCGGACCAGCGCGCGCAGGCGCCCTCCGAGCTGCTCACCGCGCGCGCGCGCGTTGTCGATGAGGCCGTCGCGGTCGAGCGCCTCGATCGCCCCGACCGCCGCCGCGCACGAGACCGGGTGCGCGTAGGTCGTCAGCCCGCACCACAGCTTGTTGCGCTCGAAGTGCTCGGCGATCGCGTGGGAGACCACGACCCCGGCGAGCGGCGCGTAGCCGGAGGTCAGCCCCTTGCCGATGACCATCATGTCGGGCATCGCCCCGGCGAGGAAGTGCTCGTGGGCGAACCACCGCCCGGTGCGCCCAAACCCGCTGAAGATCTCGTCGTCGATCAGCAGCACCCCGTGGGCGCTGCACAGCGCGTGCGCCTGCGGCCAGAAGTCCGGCGGCGGCGGCTGCATCCCGTTGGTCCCCGTGAAGCCCTCCAGGAGCACGGCCGCGACCGTCTCGGGGCCCTCGCGCTCGAGCGTCGCCGTCAGGTTGCGGACCCAGCTCGACGGCGTCTCGTCCACCCACGGGTACGGATCGTCGACGTGATAGGCGGGCGCGAGGTCGCGGGCGAAGGGCAGCTTGCGGACGTCGCCGGCGACCCCGAGCGCCGCCAGGGTCGCGCCGTGGTACGAGTTGCGCCGCGTGATGATCTTGCTGCGGCCCGTGACGAGCCGCGCGATCTTGATCGCGTTCTCGACCGCCTCGGAGCCGCCGGTCGTCAGGAACGCGCGGTGCAGCCCGGTGCGCGCCCCGAGCAGCGCGCCGAGCTCGGCGCGGATCGGCAGCACGGCGTTGGGCGCCGCCGCCGGCAGCGTCCCGATCTGCGCGACCATCCGCGCCTTCACGTGCGCGTGCCCGTGGCCGACGTTGACGTTGTAGACCTGACTCTCGAGGTCCCACAGCCAGCCGTCCTCGAGGGTGCGAAACCGCGGCCCGGCGGCCTCGACGATCGTCAGCGGCAGGACGTCGCGCTGCGCCGACCAGGTGAAGAACAAGTGCTCACGCTGCCGATCGAACAGCGCCGATGGATCCGCGACCTTGGTGACGCCCATCCCCGCCCTCCCCTTTATCGTGCGCGCGTCGAGCCGACGCGTGCCGCTCCTCGGTGGAGCCCCGCGCGCCCGTGTCTGACGAACTGCGTAGGCTGTGACATCGTGTTACGTGGCCCGCTCGTGCCCGGCTGCGGCCGCGAGCGCGGCGTTGAGCCGACGTCGCAGGCTCTGGATCGTCGGCCCGTCGAGCGAGAGCGCCGGCGCGACCACCAGCGTCCCGGGGACGCCGGCGCCGAGCAGAATGCCGCGCTTGCGGCAGGCGGCCTGGACCGCGTCCGCGTCCTCGGGCCGCTCGAAGGTCAAGGTTCGGTAGAGCCCGAGGCCGCCGACCACCGTGTCGGCGAAGTGCGCCGGCACGAGCATCTCGAGCAGCGCGCCCAGCGTCTCGCTCGCCTCCGCGAGGCCCGGCAGCTTGCCGGCCGCGCGCAGGTGCTCGTGGGCGCGGATGAGCGAGAGCTCGTCGCCGTCCCAGGTCGAGATCAGCGTCAGCGGCTGCTCCTGCCAGTAGCGGTCACCGACGAACACATGCCCGAGCTGTCCGCCGGGGTACCAGAGGACCATGTCGGGCACGACGCCCGGGGGCAGGGTCTCGACGGCCCACGGCGCGAGCCCGTTGCGGTAGCCGCCCGTCGCCGTCTCGACGAGGATCAGCGGGATGTCATGCCGACGGCAGGCGGCGGCGAGCAGCGTGGCCGCGTCGCCCTCGAGTCGCAGGCCGGAGCGCTCGCCGACGACCTCCGCGACGACGCCGAAGATCGCGTCGGCGCCCCGCTCGGCGACGATGGCGTCGAGCGCCGCCGCCGTCGCCGCCCCGCCGTTGCGGGTCGCCGGGTGCGGCAGGCGTGGCCAGCTGTACAGCGCGAGGTCGGGACCGAAGCCGCGCGGATCGGAGATCGACCGCGCCGCGCCGGTGATGTGGCCGACGTAGCCACCCTCGAGCCCGATCGCGACCTGGGCCGCCGGCCGCGCCAGTCGCAGGCAGCGAAGCCCCTTGTCGACCGTCTCGTCCCGCGAGCTCGTGAAGTACATGTGCCGGGTGCCGCGCGGGAGCATCAGGCGAAGATGCTCGGCGTACTGGACCACGTCGGGCGTCGTGTAGTTGCTCAGGTTGAGGCGGCTGGTCAGCGGCCCGATCAGCTCGCGCGAGGCCATGAACGCCGGCGCGTCCCCGAACGGCTGCTGCAGACCGCTGGCGAGGTCGACCTCCTCGTCGAGCGTCATGCGCCCGGCGGTCACCGAGGCCGACGCGGGCTCGTCCTCAACCTCCGGCGGCTGCAGCTCGTACGGGACATCGAGCGGGATGTGGTAGTACTCCGCGTCGGACGGGCGCCCCTCGGGATCGCGGTGCAGACCCTCGAGGTGCACCACCGGGTACGCGCCGAACGAGCGGTTGAGCGCGACCATGCTGTCGCCGACGCGGTTGCGACCGGAGACCGTGCGGAAGCCGTGGGCGCGCGCCCACTCGATCTGCGCGCGCTTGAGATCGCGACCGAGGCCGCAGCCGCGCGCGCGCTCGACCACGGTGATGTCGGCCGAGTAGAACACCTCGGCGGGTCGGCGCTTGAGCGCAGGATCGCGATCAGGACCCGGGACATCGCGGTAGTTGATCAGCGGTCCGCCGAAGCCGTAGCCGAGCACGACCTCGGGCGGCGCGTCCGGGGCCGCGTCGGCGCCGTCGCTGGCGCCGTCGCTGGCGCCGTCACTGTCTCTCTCACTCTCACTCTCACGGTCACTCTCACTGGCCGTCGACGCGGTGACCTCGATCGCCACGAAGCCGACGCCGCCGTCGCGGATGCGCCGGAGGTACTGCTCGCTGCTCTGGCGGTCGGGCTCGTAGGCCGCCCGCTCGATCGCCATGATCTGACGCCAGTCAGTCTCCTCGACGGCGCGCAGGCGATAGCTCAGCGCCTCGCCCTCGGGCAGATCGCAGTCGTCGTGGCCCTCCGCGCGCCACTGCGGCGCGGCTGCGGGCGCGCGCGCCTGATCGCGCAGCGTCGCCGAGATGCGCGCGAACAGGTCGTCGAGCAGGCGGGCGTCCCAGCGCGCGTTGAGGCGAAACCGCAGGGTCCGCGATCCGGCGCCGTAGAGCATCATTCCGCGGTGCAGCCGCTGGGCGAGGAACGCGGCCTGGGCGTCCTCGTCGGGGAGTTCGAAGGCGAAGCAGGTGCCGGCCACGCGCGCGCCGGTCACGACCCCGGGGAACTCGGCCGTGAGCGCCTCGACGCGGGCCGCGAGCCCGGCGCGCTCGAGCGCCGCCGCCTGCTCGTCGGCCGTCTCCAGCTGGATGTGTCCGCGGACCGCCGAGGCCACGGGGGGATGCGCGTGCGCGGCCTCGGGATCCGGCCAGCGCGACAGGACGACGCCGAGGTTCGCCTTCTTCGCCAGCGTGATCAGATCAGGCGTGGTCGCCTCGTCCTCGCCGAGCCCGAGGCGCTGCCACCACAAGAACGGCCCGCCCGTGCCGAAGCCCGTCTGCACCTCGTCGAGGATGAACGGCAGCGCGCGCGCGCGCGCCAGCTCGAGCGCGCCGGCCAGAAATTCGCGCGAGAGGTACCGCTCGCCGCCCTCCGCCATCATCGGCTCGGCGATCACCGCGTAGATCTCGGCGCCCAGCGGTCCGTCGAGCGCCTCGGCGACGGCCTCGAGCGTCGGCTCGCAGAACACGGTCTCGTGGCCCTGGAGCTCAAACGGCCCGCGCTTGCTCGGGTTCCAGGTCGCCGCCAGCGTCGCCCAGGTGCGCCCGTGAAAGCCGCCCCGCAGCGCCAGCACCCGGGTGCGCGGGCCGCCTGCGGGCGCGCGCTGACGGGCGATCCGCAGCGCCTTCTCGTTGGCCTCGGCCCCGCCCGCGCCGACCAGGCACACGTGGGCGAGAGCCGAGGGCGCGCGGCGCAGGAGCTCCTCGGCGAACGACTCCAGCGCCTGGATCCGCCGCACGCGAGCGTCTGGGTTACTCCACAGGCAGCGGTCGAAGCGACCGCCGTCGACGGCCGCGAGCATGCCGGGGTGCGCGAAGCCGTGCGTCAACGTCGCGATCTGCGAGCACGCGTCGAGCACCACCAGCGGGCGCTCGTCGACCGAGACCATCAGCGGCCCCCACGACCGGCGCGTGTCGACGACCACCGGCTTCTTCTCGCGCGGCACGAGCTCGGCCCCCTCGACTCCGTAGAGCCGCGCGAGCCAGGCCTCGGACTGCGGCAGCGCGCCGTCCTCCGGGATCCGCACGCGCGAGGTCTCGCGCTCGAGCAGCCTGCCGCCGCCGGGCGCGGGAAGCTCGTCCCGCTGGCGTTCCTCGAGCTCGAGGAGCGCCTGCGCCCGCGCGTCGCGCGGCGTGTGCTCGGGTGTCGGCACGCGCGGAGCATACACGCGCGACTCACCGGAGTCCCGCGCGACGGGGCATGTCTCGACTCACAAGCACCCCCTCGACCGTGGAGGTCCCCCCCGTTACGCTGGCCACGTGGCCATTGGTGACCGCCCGAGGACGGCCGCCCAGCGTCCTGTCCGCCCCGCGCCCGCTCGCGCCGCTCGCTCGGCGTCCTCGAGATCCGCGCGCCCGTCGAGCCACCGCGCGGTCAACCTCGTGGGGCGTGGCTTCCGCCTGTTCCACGCTCGCGGGGCGCAGAGCGCAGTGCCCCTCACGCCGCATTTTCACGACGAGTACGTGATCTGCGTGCAGCTGCGCGGCCACGAGGTCTGCGACGTCGCGGGCAAGCGCTACGAGTTCGACGCCGGCGAGCTCGTGCTGATCAACCCGCATCAGGTCCACACGGGCAACAACCGCGGCAGCGACGACATCGAGTACGTCAGCCTGTACGTCGAGCGCGACTTCGTCCGCGCGATCGCCCGCGAGCACACCGGCGAGGATCGCGAGCCCGAGTTCATCTTCATTCACGTCGCCGGCCAGCGAGAGCTCGCGCATCACGTCCGCGAGCTGCTCGCGCGCTCGCGCGAGGTCGCCGCGCTGCCGAGGGCCGCGCGCGCGCGCGAGGATGACGCGCTCGAGCTCGACGCCGCCGTCACCGGCGTCGTCGCCCGCGCGCTCACCCACTTCTCCAACCTCAACGACCCGCGCCTGCGCTCGACCAACCGCGTCGCCCACCGCGCGGTCGCCCGCGTCGTCCACTTCCTGCACGACCGCGAGCACGACGAGCGCGCGGAGCTCGAGGACGACGCCGCGACGCTCGAGGCGCTCGCGACCATCGCCGGGCTGTCGAAATTTCACTTCCTGCGGCAGTTCTCGCGCGTGGTCGGCATGACGCCCGGCGCCTATCTCCGCACCCTGCGGATGTGTCGCGCCGCTCGGCTCCTGCGCACCACCGGCCAGCCGATCGCCGAGGTCGCGCGCGCGACCGGCTTCACCGATCACGCGAGCTTCTCGCGCGCGTTCCGACGCCACGCCGGGCTGTCCCCTCGGCAATATCGCAGCGCGACCGCGACGCGAACGCGGCGCGGGTAGCTGCGCGCGCCCTGTCGCGCGGCCCGCTCGCCAGGTCGTCGTGAACGCGGCGCGCGGAGCGACGCAGCGCCCGGTTCACAACGGGCGCGGTCCTTCGCTACGGCGACTCGACGCGCGCGCGCCCGAGCTCAAAGCGCGCGCCGCGTGCTCGCGCGCGCGGCCCCGCGGTGTACCGCAGCGTCGCGCAGTCCTCGCTCCACGCCAGCTCTCGCCGCATCCGCGCCGCGGCGTCCCCGTGAAGATCCGCGTAGTAGCGCGCGAGGTGCTCCCCGCTCGCGACCGGGTAGCGCCGCGGGGGCGCGCGCGGATCCGCAGGCGCCAGCTCCACGACCTCGAGCGCGAAGCGGCCGCTCGTGAAGTCGTCGTCGTCGACCCGCGGCGACCGGGTCACGACGGCCACGGGCGCCGCTCGCTCCTGTCCCTCTCGACAGGGTAGCTCGGCCAGCACGCGCTCGGCGATCGGCTCCCGCGCGCCCGTCGTCAGCGAGAGCGCGTGCAGGCCCGAGCTCGCGAACGCGGCCCAGCGCGCGTCGTGGCCCTCGACGATCAGCAGCGCGCGCGCGTCGTCGGCCCGCACCACGCGCCACCCCGGCGCGAGCCTGTGCGAGCGCAGCGGACAGCAGCGCGCGCCGTCGACGGTGAACACGTCGACGCGCGTGTCGTCGTCCTCGAGCCCGAGCTTCGTCGCCGGCCGGAACTCCTGCTCGTACGCCCACGAGTCGCCCACGCGCGTCAGCCCGTCGCACGCGCGGCACTCGTCGCTCGCGTCCGCCGGCGCGCGCGTCGAGCCCACGTCAAGCCGCGTCGAGACCACGGGCGTCGGCTCGACCGGCGGCGCGTCGACCGACGGCGCCCGCTCACAAGCAATCAACGACGCGCCGACGAGCGTGACGCTCACCGCCCGACGAAGCCGCGCTAGCCCGCCCGTCCGCACGCGTCGAGCGTAGCAGCCGTCAGCCCGGCTCGATGCCCGGCTCCGAGGCCTGCACCGACCACTCCCAGTGGTCGAGCAGCACCGTCGAGTCAAACAGCGCGTCCGAAGAGTCCCAGATGGCGAAGCGGATCTCCATGGTCTCGCCGGGCGTCACGTTCCCGCTCATCGTCAGCCAGCCCGTGCCGCCGCCGTGTCGGCCCGCGTAGTTGCACGAGAACGGCGTCGCGCCGGTGATGTCGAAGCCGGTGCCGTTGAGCAGCGAGGTGCCCTGGCAGCCGTTGTAGTTGGAGGCCGTGCCGCACTGCGTGATCTGGCCGTTCGTGCACTGCGTGAACAGGCCGTTGGCGGCCTTCAGGATGTTCACGCCCACCGGGTAGTTGTTGTTGCCCTGCGTGTAGATGGCGATGTTCTTGTCGCTCGGGTTGCCGTTGTCGCTCGAGTCGACCAGCGTGACGAAGAAGTCGTTGAACGCGGTGCACACGTACTCGGGGTACTCGGCCGAGAAGAAGAACATCTTGGCCGAGAACGAGTTGGCGTTGGTCGGCACGCGGATCCGCAGCTTCAGCAGCACCGGGTCGTTGGCCTGGTTGCCCGCGACGTCGGGGCAGCCCGGCGCGTTGGGCAGCGAGTTGCCGTTGAGCGAGTACCAGTCGGCGGGGAAGGTCGACGAGGTGCCCATCGACTGCCCGTCCTGATACTGCGCGAAGCTCGGGTTGCTGTCGTTGGAGTCAGCCGCGTGGCCCGTCGACATGACCGCGAGCCGCTGCCCCTTTGACGGCGTGATGTTGCTGCCGAAGCCCGGTCGCACCGAGCGCGAGTTCGCGTTCGGCGAGCCCGTGCCGTTGGCGCGGTGGAGGCCGCCCGAGATGACGCCCCAGATCTTGTCGGCGCCCTGGGCGTTCTCCGTCGTGAACTGACACAGGTCGATCGCCTTGGCGTAGTCCAGCGCGTTGCCGGTGTTCGACGCGATGCCGTTGTCGCACAGCGGCAGCGGGTTGTCCTTCACGCCGTCGCAGTCGTCGTCGACGTCGTTGCCGTCGACCTCGAACGCGCCCGGGTTCACCAGGTCGGGGTTCTGGCAGGCCGGGCCCACCGAGTCGCAGCAGTCCCCGCCGCACACCGTGTAGCCGTCGTTGTCCGCGTCCGGGTCCTCGTCGACCACGCCGTCGCAGTTGTCGTCCTTGTTGTTCGCGCAGATGTCGTCGCTCAGCGGCAGCACCTCGCCCTCGCACGCGCCCCAGCCGGTGCCGTTTTGGTTGCAGGTCTGCGTGCCCGCCTTGCACTCGCCCACCCCCTCCGTCTGCGGCAGCCCCGTGTAGCAGTCCTGCTGCTCCCCCGGCGAGCACAGGCACGAACCCTGGTTCTCGCACCCGTTGCCAGGGTCCCCGTCGCAGTTGTCAAACCCGTCCTCGCACGCGAACCCGCACATCCCGTCCGTGCACGTCGCCAGCGCGTTCTGCAGCACCTCGCACGCGACATCGCACCCGCCGCAGTTCAGCGGATCCGTCAGCGCGTCCACGCAGCTCTCCGCGCAGCACGTCGCCCCGTCCTGACACGGCTGCTGATCGTTGCAGCCCGGCTCGCACACCCCGTCCACGCACACCGTGCCCAGCCCGCAGTCGCCGTCGGACACGCAGCCCGTGCACACGTTGTTGTCGACATCGCACACCGCGTCGCCGTTGCAGTCCTCGTCGGCGTCGCAGCCCGGCTCGCACTCGCCGGTGCCCATGTCGCAGAACTGCCCCACCGGGCAGTCCTCGGGCGCGCACAACGGCGGCTCCGTCGTGTCCGACACCCCCTCCGTCGTACCGCTCGTCGTCTCGTCCGTCGTCGTCGTGGGCTCCGGGCCCGCCGTCGTCTCCG
Organism: Myxococcales bacterium; assembly: GCA_020633295.1. GTDB lineage: Bacteria > Myxococcota_A > Polyangia > Nannocystales > Nannocystaceae > JACKDW01. The sequence goes on from JACKDW010000007.1 coordinate 56,860, forward strand.
CGCCCGAGTCCGTGCCGCCCGTCTGCGTCGGGTCCGTCATCGCGTCGGTCGACGGCCCGCCGGTCGGGCTCGACGTCGGCGTCGCGGTCGTCGGCGACGTCGTCACGCCCGTGGCGCCCTCGGTCGTCGCGGACTCGCTGTCGCCACACGCCGGGAGCTGAAACGCGAACACCAAGAGACCGATGCTTGTACCTACACGACGCATTGCGTGCATATCCTACGATCGCGGCGGCTCGCCGCGCAATCGCGTTCGTCGCCGGACGCCGCGATCTCGAGGCGCGAACTCGAGCGCGACCAGGGCCGGCGCCGCGCCTCCAAGCGCGCAGGGACCCCCGCCCGGAGGCGAGGGGTCCCTGACCGGACGAACAGCTCGCCCGAACGCGGCGCCGGACTAGCCCGGCATGATGCCCGGCTCCGACGCCTGCACCGACCACTCCCAGTGGTCGAGCAGCACGAGCGAGTCCCACACCGAGTCGCCGGTGTCCCAGATGGCGAAGCGAATCTCCATGGTCTCGCCCGGCGTCACGTTGCCGCTCATGACCAGCCAGCCGGTGCCGCCGCCCACGTCGTCGTTGTTCGCGCACGCGCTCGCGTTGAGGTCAAAGCCCGTCCCGGTGAGCAGGTTCTCGCCCTGGCTGCAGCCGTTGTACGGCACGTTCGGGCCGCCGGCGCAGCCGATGTTGCCGTTGTCGCAGACCGCGAACAGGCCGGGCGCGGCCGAGACGAGGTTGACGCCCACCGGCCACTGGTTGTTGCCGCTGACGTAGATGGCGATGTTCTTGTCGTTCGGGTTGCCGTTGTCGTTGGAGTCGACCAGCGTGACGAAGAAGTCGTTGAACGAGGTGCACACGTACTCGGGGTACTCGGCCGAGAAGAAGAAGAACTTGACCGTGAACGAGTTGGCGTTGGTCGGCACGCGCACGCGCAGCTTGACCATCTGCCCGTCGTTCGCGTTGGTGTTGTTCGAGATCGAGCAGCCCGGCGCGTTGGGGAAGCTGTTGCCGTTGGCCGCCAGCCAGTCGCTCGGCGCGGTCTGATCGGGGCCGGTGTTCACGCCGGACTCGAAGGCGGCGTAGTTTGGGTTGGTGTCGTTGATGTCGGCCGCGTGCCCCGACGACAGCACCGCGAGCCGCTGGCCCTTCGAGTTGGTGATGTTCGAGCCGAAGCCGTTGCGCACCGAGTGGCCGTTGTTGGACTCGCCGTCGTTGCCCGAGGGCTGCGTGATGCTGCCCGAGATGACGCCCCAGATCTTGTTGACCCCCTGGGCGTTCTCCGTCGTGAACTGACACAGGTCGATCGCCTTGGCGTAGTCCAGCGCGTTCTGGGTGTTCGACGCGATGCCGTTGTCGCAGACCGGCACCGGGTTGTCCTTCACGCCGTCGCAGTCGTCGTCGACGTCGTTGCCGTCGACCTCGAACGCGCCCGGGTTGACGAGGTTCGGCGTCTGGCAGGCCGGGCCCACCGAGTCGCAGCAGTCCCCGCCGCACACCGTGTAGCCGTCGTTGTCCGCGTCCGGGTCCTCGTCGACCACGCCGTCGCAGTTGTCGTCCTTGTTGTTCGCGCAGATGTCGTTGCTCAGCGGCAGCACCTCGCCCTCGCACGCGCCCCAGCCGGTGCCGTTTTGGTTGCAGGTCTGCGTGCCCGCCTTGCACTCGCCCACCCCCTCCGTCTGCGGCAACCCCGTGTAGCAGTCCTGCTGCTCCCCCGGCGAGCACAGGCACGAACCCTGGTTCTCGCACCCGTTGCCAGGGTCCCCGTCGCAGTTGTCAAACCCGTCCTCGCACGCGAACCCGCACATCCCGTCCGTGCACGTCGCCAGCGCGTTCTGCAGCACCTCGCACGCGACATCACAGCCGCCGCAGTTCAGCGGGTCCGTCAGCGCGTCCACGCAGCTCTCCGCGCAGCACGTGAAGCCGTCCTGACACGGCTGCTGGTCGTTGCAGCCCGGCACGCACGAGCCGTCCTGGCACACCGTGCCCAGCGCGCAGTCTCCATCGGACACGCAGCCCGTGCACACGTTGGCGTCGATGTCACAGACGGTCTCGCCCTGGCAGTCCTCATCGGCGTCGCAGCCCGGCTCACACTCGCCGGTGCCCATGTTGCAGAACTGCCCCACCGGGCAGTCCTCGGGCGCGCACAACGGCGGCTCCGTCGTGTCCGACACCCCCTCCGTCGTACCGCTCGTCGTCGCGTCCGTCGTCGTGGTCCCGGGACCCTCCGTCGTGCCCATGCCGGAGTCGGAGCCGCCCGTCTGCGTCGGGTCCGTCATCCCGCCGGCGGTCGTGCTGGGATCCGTCATCCCGTCCGTGAGCGTGACCGACGCGACCGACGGGTCGGCGGTCGGCGACGACTCGTTCGTGGTCCCGTCGCCGCTGTCACCACAGGCCACGAACGAGACCGCCAACAGACCAAGTAATGAAACCGAGGCTACGCGCTGCATTGCGGATCTATCGTACGCCCGGGCGCGCGCGCCGGGAACGGCGAAACGCCGTCACCCCACGAAGAAGTCCCGACGGTCAGGTCCGACGCGAGCGCGCGCCGTCCTACCTGTATGTCCAAAGAGCAACCTTGGCTCCTCCGCGCGCGCGTCGAGCTCGTGACCGGCGCGCCGCGTGGCGTGAACCCGCGCGACCCCGCGCGACCCCCCGCGCGGGCCCGCGCGGCCCCGCGCGCGAGGACCCCAGAACGGCACGCGCCGCGCGGCGGACCGCGCGGCGCGAGACCACGACGAGCGCGTCTGCGGCTAGCCGATGGTGCAGAAGAACTCGGCCTCGAGCTCGCCCGAGACCTGCAGGTCGTCGCACGCCATCCCGCACAGCGTCAGCTCCATGAACTCGACCGACCAGAACCAGCCGGTCTCGTCCATCGGGCACTCCGTCACGCCGATGCCGAGGAACGGGATCTCCATGCCGTCGACCTTGATGACGACGTTGTCCTCCTCGGGCGGCGGCTCGGGCAGCGGGACGGTGCAGCTGATCGCCTCCTGCGCGATGTTGTCGAGCGCGGCCTCGAGATCGATCTGGTTCTGGCTGTCGTAGAACTGGGTGTTGCCCATGTTCGGCACGCCGCCCTCCTGCGCGAGCTGGTTGAGCTTCTGGAAGGGGTTGACCGAGTCGGGGTTGCCGTCCTGGACGGCCGGGGTGACCGAGTTCACGATGTCGATGCCGACCACGTAGGTCGTGATCCCGTGATCGTTGAACGCGTCCGCGACGGTCGTGTGCAGCGAGTTGTCGTAGCTCTCGAACAGCCCCGGGATGTTCGCGCCCGCGGTGCAGTTCGCCGCGCCGTCGGAGATGAACATGATCGTGCGGTTGTCCTCCGCCGGCTTGGTCATCAGGTGCGTGATCGCCGACTCGACGCCGCGCTGCGACGGCGTGCCGCCGTAGCTGTTGGTGACCATCGCCCCCGGGATCGCGTTGATGATCAGGTTCTTGTTGTTCGGCCCCGTCGCGACCTCGGGCATGTTCGAGGTCTGGCACGCGGGCTCGCCGTAGGTGTTCTGCGCGTTGGCGAAGGGGTACAGCTGGACGCCGAAGTCGATCTTGTCCTGGTAGTTCGTCAGGATCTGATCGACGACGTTGTGCAGGCTGTTCCAGCGCGTGATCTCGGGCGTCCCGGGCATGTTGTCGTGATCCCAGGTGTTGCCGAACATCGAGCCCGACTTGTCGAGCACGAGCACCATGTGCGTCGGGATCGGCACCGCGGTCATCGGGTCGTACTCCTCGCACGGCTCGATCACGAAGCCGGTCGGATCGTCGCCGTCGCCGTCGCCGTCGCCGTCGCCGTCGCCGTCGCCGTCGCCGTCGCCGTCGCCGTCGCCGTCGCCGTCACCGTCGCCGTCGCCGTCGCCGTCGCCGTCGCCGCTCGGGCCGTTGGTCGTCGACTCCGTGCCGCTGTCCGTGCCGCTCTGCGAGCTCTCGGTCATCGAGTTGCCCTCGGTGACCGTCACGGAGCCGTTGGTCGTGGTGATCGTCGCGGTCGCGGTCGTCGCGGAGTCGTCGGAGCTCTCGGACCCGCTGGAGTTGTCGCCGCAGCCGACCGCCGCCGCGAGAAGAAATGCTACTGGAAACGCAATCAGAGAACGGTTCATGTCAAACACCCCGGGGAGCAGTCTGCAGCCTCTGCAGATGGTACCGCGCGCGCCCGCGAGGAGTCACGCGAACTCGCGCGCGCGAGTTCGCGCGGTGTTCATGTCTCTTACAACATGTTCGTTGAGGCCGGCGGCGCGCGCCGACGTCGGACGCGGCGCGCGAGCGCGACCGGCAGCCGCCACAGCTGCGCCGCGCCCGGGAAGCCGGCGGCGCGCAGGAGCGCCGTGTACACGACGAAGCCCGCCGCGACCTCGAGCGTCAGCGCGCTCGCGTCGAGCGCGACCCACAGCCACGCCGGGGCCGAGATCACGCCTTGGAGCCGCTCGAGCGCCGCAGCGAACGCCAGGCGCAGCGCGCCGACCGAGGCCGCGAGCGCCACGCATGCGGCAATAAGCCACACGAGCTGGCGCGCGCGCCCCTCTCCGGCCATCACCCCGACGACGCGGCGGAACGCGAGCCGCAGGATCACGACGTTGACGAGCGCGCCAATAGATGTCCCAAGAGCCAGACCAGGCGCGCCGAGCGTACGGTACGTGAGCGCGTTGAAGACGATGTTGACCGCGACCGCGCTGACCGAGGCGAGCAGCGGGACGCGCGGGCGATCGATGCTGTAGAACGCCGGCGCGACGACCTTGACCATGCTGTAGGGCACGAGGCCGGCCATGTAGGCCTGGAGCACGAAGGCGACCGCGCGCGTGTCCTCCGGCGTGAAGCGGCCGCCCTCGTAGAGCAGCGCGACCACGGGCTCGGCGAGCACCGCGAGCCCGACCGCGCTCGCGGCCGTCAGCAGCCAGACCGCGCTGACGGACTCGCGCGCCCGCGCGATCAAGCCCGCCCTGTCCCCGCGGGCCGCCTCCTCCGAGACCGTCGTGGTCGTCACCGTCGCGAGCGCCACGCCGAACATCCCGATGGGGAGAAAGAAGATCCGAAACGCGTACTCGAGCTGCGCGACGGGGCCGTCGCCGAGGCTCGCCGCGAAGCGCGTGTTGACGAACACGTTGAGCTGCACCGCCGCGACGCCGACGACCGCGGGCAGCATCAGCCGCACGATGCGACGCACGCCCGCGTGCGCGCGAAAGCCCCGCAGCGCGGGCCACGGGCGATAGCCCATGCGCCAGAGCGTCGGCAGCTGGCTCAGCGCCTGCGCGATCCCGGCGCAGAGCGTCCCGACGCTCCACACCAGCAGCGCTCGCTCGCCGCCGACGTCGAGCACCAGCAGCGCGACGCCGACGAGGATGCTGACGACGTTGAACAGCGCCGGCGCGATCGCGGGCACGACGAAGCGCCGCTGCGCGTTGAGGATCCCCATCCACACGGCGCCGAGGCTGACGAGCGCGAGGATCGGCATCATGATCCGCGTCAGCCGGGCGGTCAGCGCGATCTTCTCGATCGACCAGCCCGCCGTGATCGCGCGGACGACCTGCTCGGCGAACAGGATCCCGAGGCCCGTGAGCGCGCCGGTGAGCAGCAGCAGCCCGCCGAGCGCGAGGTTGGCGAGGTGGCGCGCCGCGTCCTCCCCGTCCTGCTTGAGCGCCGCGGTGAAGGTCGGCACGAACGCGCTGGAGAGCGCTCCCTCCGCGAGCAGATCGCGGAGCAGGTTGGGGATCCGGAACGCGACCGAGAACGCGTCCGCGAGCGCGCCGGCGCCGACCAGCCGCGACAGGATCGAGACGCGGAACAGCCCGAGGACGCGGGAGAGCGCGACGGCGAGGCTGACTTTGCCGGAGGATCGGAGCGTCTCGGACACGGATATCCGCCTTCTACGCTTTCTCGCGGCCGCCTGGTGAGTGCTCCGCGCGCGTCGGAGCCTCAACGCGCGGGCGCCCGCGCGTGTTCACGTCGCCGTCGATTCCGGCTGGCCAGCGTCGAGCATTACCACGCGCGCGGCGGTCGAGCGCAGGCGGCGCGCCCCCCCGGCGAGCGCGTGGAACATGCTCCATGCCCGTGCCATATTGGGCCGCGCTCGCGGCTGCGCGCACCGCGTTGCCTGTACCCATCCCCGGAACTTACTCCTATTCGTACCCGTGCTCCCACTGATCAAGACTCTTCGACCCAAGCAGTGGATCAAGAACCTGTTCGTGGCCGTCCCGTTGATGTTCGGCCAGAAGCTCACCGATCCCACGAGCTTGCTGATCACCGCCGGCGCGGTCGCGCTGTTCTGTCTGGTCTCGGGCAGCGTCTACGTCCTCAACGACCTCGTCGACCTCGAGAAGGATCGCGCGCACCCGAAGAAGTGCAAGCGGCCGCTGCCCTCCGGTGAGCTGTCCGAGAAGACCGCGCGCACCTTCGTGATCGTCGCGGTGCCCGTCGCGCTCGCGCTCGGCTACTTCCTCGACCCGCTGTACGCGGCGATCCTCGCCGGCTACTTCGTCAACAACCTCGCGTACAGCTTCAAGGTCAAGAACCTCCCCTACGTCGACGTGCTCTCGATCGCGCTCGGCTTCATCCTGCGCGTGCTCGCCGGCGCGGCCGCGCTGAACATCAACCCCTCCCTCTGGGTGGTCGCCACGACGGGGCTGCTGGCGATGTTCCTCGGCTTCGGCAAGCGCGCGCACGAGCTCTCGGCGCCGCCGGAGCAGGCCGAGAAGCAGCGAGCCGTGCTCGCGCGCTACAACGCCGGGTTGACGCGCGCGCTGCTGTACGCGCTCGGCGTCGCCAGCGTGAGCGTGTACCTCGCCTACACGATGTCCGCCCACGTCGCGCAGCTGTTCACGCCGGCCGCCGCCGGCAAGCTGCCCTACACGACCGTGCTCGCGCTGATCGCCATCCCGCGCTTCATTCAGCTCGCGGTCACGCGCCCCGACGCCGAGAGCCCGACCGAGGAGATGCTCCGCGATCCGCTGTTCATGGGCTCCTTCGTCGTCTGGCTCGTGCTGCTCGCGGCCATCCTCTACGGCTGGCTCTGAGCACACTCTGACCGTTTGGACATAGACGTCGGTCCGCGTCGCGGTGGCCCCTCGCGCGATCCAATTGGGCCCGGCGCCGACGCTCACCGGCGACGCGCGAGCCCGGAGGGGCCCGAGGACGGCGAGCGACGACACGCGCGCCTACGTCCGTGGCAGGTCTGACGCGACGCAGCGGCTCCGATGCTCACGGGCCGTGCTCTCCAGAAGTGCCCGAGGACGGCGACGACACTCGGGTCTTCATCCGCTCAGGCGCGGGTCCGAGTGGCAGCGCGAACGCGAAGCAGCGCCCCGAGCCCCGCGCGTCGAGGGGGTCGAACGCGTATGACCGTTGGGCGCCCGGGGCGACGTCGATCCGCGCCTCCAAGTAGAACAGGGCGCACGCCCTGCGGCGCGCGCCCTGTCTGTAGCGACACCCGAGATCTAGAGGTTCGGGCAGTCGCGCTGGACCAGGTCGGAGAGGACGCAGGTCGCGGTGACCGAGGAGCCGGCCTTGGCGGCCGAGTTACGCACCAGCGTGAACTCGAGGTTCCAGCCCGCGTCGAGGCACTCGGCCTGCATGTCGTCGAGCGTGCTCGGCGTCAGCGGGCTCGCCGGGTTGTCGATGCGGTAGACGAAGCACGCGGTGGCGCCGGGCGGCGGCACGAGCTCGCCGAGGTCGGGATCGAAGCCGCACTCGGGGATCGGGGTCTGATCGCCGGTGGCCGCGTTCTCCTCGACGAGCGTGCACTCGGGCTCGAGGATCTCGGTCTCGGGATCGGAGTCGGCGACGCAGGCCTTGAAGCACGCGGGCTTGATCTGGTCGCGGATCTTGTTGGCGATGGCGTCGAGCGCGGCCGAGTAGCTCGCGCTGCAGATCGAGAACAGGTTGCGCTCGCCGTCGACCGCGAAGGCCTCGGCGAAGTCACGCATACGCACCGGCGGGATCGCGCTGCCGCCGTCGCCCGACGTGCAGCCCGGGCCGATGCCGAACTTGATCTGCTCGGCCTGATCCGGGTTGTCGATGTAGGGGATCTCCGCCTGCATCGTCTCGTAGCCCTCGGGCACGCCGCCGATGATCGAGACCAGGACCTCCTGGTTCTGGTCGATCATCTTCTTCTCCTGCTCGATCGCGTTGATCTGCTGGATGTACTTGTCGAGCGGGATGAGGACCGCCTTGGCGTCCTCGCTGCCGTCGTCCGCGAGCGTGCCGCCGTTGATGTCCTTGTTGACGGTGCGGCAGGACGTGTACGGACCCGGCGCGGCGCCGTCACACTCGACGCCCGCGTTCCAGCACACGGCGCTGGTCGGCGAGGACGCGCCTTCCTCCCAGGACCACTGGTTGTTGAGGTCGAGGAAGATGTTCTGCTGCGCGGTCTGGAACGAGCAGTCGGCCTCGTCGGTGACGTGGACGATGGAGAGGATCGCGGCGTCGCGAAGGAAGCCGTAGTTGACCTCGCCCTCCTGCTCGGCGCGGGCCAGCGCCCACCACATCGACTCGAGCTGCGACTCGAAACCGCAGCCGTTGATGCCCTGGGGCCCGAGGCAGCGGAACGCGGCGTTCGCCGCCGAGATGCCGAGGCCCGAGGCGGCCGCCTCAACGCCCGAGGGGAGGTTGAGCTGGCCCTCGATGTTCTCGATCCAGAAGCGGGCCTCCTCGGAGGAGTCCTGCTCGATCGACGTCGGCCGCCACTCGCCCTGGAGCGCGTCGTGGACGCCCTGGTCGCAGAAGTCGGTGCAGGCCGCGGTCGCGTCGATCATCTCGGGCGCGAACACGAAGTCGTTGCGCCCGCCGTCCGCGCCGATGCGGTTGCGGCAGCTGTCGAGCGCGAAGCGACCCTGGTTGGCCGGACGCGGGAAGTTGTCGGGGGTGCAGCGCGGGTTCCCGAAGTCGGTCGTGGTGACCGCCATGCGGTAGTTCGCCTTCACGTCGTCGGCCTCGAGCACGTCGATGAACGAGCCGAAGTTGCCCGACAGCCGCTGCTGCTCCTCACCCATCGAGCCGGAGTTGTCGATGACGAAGAGGATGTCGACATCCTTGTTGATCGCGAGCGCGATGCCGACATCACCGGCGGCGGCGCTGTCGTACTGCACCGGCTTCACCGGGTGCGCGAGACAGGCGAACAGGTGCGGCAACGCGACCGCAAAACCCGCCAGGATGGCGACTCGAGAAAGAATGGAAGCACGCATTTGGGATCCTCCAGGGGACGGTCCGAACCCTCATCCCCGTACGAAGCAAGCTCGGGGCCAACACAATCGCAAAGGAATCCGGCGGTGTAAAGAGGCCTTGAACATGGTGTAACGCCCTGCGCGTTGGCGATTCGTCGCGAAATCGCCAACGGAGTTGGCGGGGTTTGATCGTCCGCGACGCGCGCGACAGACTCGCGCGCCAGGGGCAAACCCAGAGCCAGGCGCGTTGTGACGGCGATTCTTCACCGTCGCGGGCTCGAGCGCTTGCGAGGGGCCCCCTCGTCCGCGCGTGTTCGCGCGCGATTTCCCTTTCCGCGCGCGCGCACCACGATCCGCACGGGGATCCCTCGCAGGCTCCAGCGCCTCCGGATCCGGCGCAGCAGGTAGCGCTCGTAGGACGGCTGGAGGGAGCGACCGTGGTTGGCGGAGATCACGATCAGCGGCGGCTCGCGCTCGGCCTGGGTCGCGTAGAGCAGACGCACCGGCTTGGCGCCGTGCATGGGCGGCGGGTGCTCGGCGACCGCGGCCGCCAGCTCCTCGTTGAGCGCGGCGGTCGGCAGCCGACGCCGCAGCGCCTGGGCGGTTCGAAGACAGGCGCCCAGGGCGTCGTTGAGCCCGATGGGCTTGCCCGCCCCTGCCCCGCGCGCCTGGGGATCGCCGAGCACCGAGGTCTTGAGGATGAAGGGTCGCTCGAGGAAGTTGAGCCGCTCCTCGGTGTCACGGATGCGCCGCGTCGCCGCCGCCTTGTCCTTCACGAGCAGGTCCCACTTGTGCAGGAGGACGACGACGCCCTTCCCGCGCGTGAACGCCATGCGCGCGAGTCGTTGATCCTGATCGGTGACACCGGCGGTCGCGTCGATCACCAGCACGACGATCTGCGTGCGCTCCATGACGCGGATCGCCTTGATCGCGGCCAGCTTCTCCATGGCCCGCGCGATCTGCTTGCGGCGGCGCAGGCCGGCGGTGTCGATGAGCACGAGCTCCTCGCCGTTGTGCTCAAAGGGCAGCTCGATCGGGTCGCGCGTGGTGCCGGCGGTCGCGTCGACGATCACCCGCGGGCTCTTGAACAGCGCGTTGACCAGGGTCGACTTGCCGGCGTTGGGGCGGCCCATGAACGCGATGCGCGTGCCGCTGGGCTGCACGAGCGTGTCCCGCCGCGGCACGGGCGGCAGGCGCTCGAGCACGGCGTCACACAGCTCGCGGCTGTTGCGGCCGTGGGCCGCTGAGACCGGGATTACGTCGCCGAGGCCGAGCTCGTGGAAGGCGCTCGCCGCCAGCTCGCGCTCGGGGTTGTCGACCTTGTTGGCGACGACCAGCGTCTCGCGCCCCGAGCGTCGCAGCAGCCCCGCGATCTCGACGTCGACGGCGGTCGGCCCGGCGCTCGCGTCGACGACGAACAGGATCAGGTCGGCCTCGTCGATCGCGACCTCGGCCTGGGCCTGGATGTGCTTGGGCAGGCCGTCGTCGAGCGAGGGGTCGAGACCACCTGTATCAACGACCATGTAGCTTCGGCCCTCCCAGGTGCTCACGCCGTAGAGCCGGTCGCGCGTGACGCCGGGGCGATCCTCGACGATCGCCTTGCGCGCGCCGACGAGGCGATTGAACAGGGTCGACTTGCCGACGTTGGGGCGGCCGACGATGGCGACGAGGCCGTGGCTCCGATCCGCGCGCTCGTCTTCGGCGGCGAGCTCGTCGTCGAGTTCGTCGTCGAGTTCGTCGTCGAGTTCGTCGTCGCGTTCGTCGTCGAGCCCTGCTTCGTTAACTCCTGCTTCGTCACGCGCGTCGCCGTCGGCGTTGGTCTCGTCCGCGCCGACGTCGTCCGCGCCGACGTCGTCCGCGCCGACGTCGTCCGCGCCGACGTCGTCCGCGCCGACCTCTTCCGCGCTGACCTCCGCGCTGATGTCCTTCGCGCCGATGTCGTCCGCACCATGCTCGCCGCTCACGACTCACCTCCGACCGGCTCGTGGTACCCGAGCTTCTCGAGCAACACGGGGTTCTTGGTCCAGTTGCGCGTGACCTTGACGTTCACGAACAGGTCACAGGGGCGACCGGTAAATTCCGCGATGTCCTGGCGCGCGCGGGTCGAGATGGACTTGATGGTCTTGCCCTTACGCCCGATCAAGATGGCTTTCTGGCTGTCGCGCTCGACGTGGATGACGGCGCGGATGGTGTCCTTCTCGGGCCGCTCCTTGAACGACTCGATCGTCACGGCGCAGCTGTAGGGGAGCTCCTGCGAGAGCGTGGCGAAGAGCGCCGCGCGCACGCGCTCACCGGCGTGCCAGCGCATCGCGCGGTCGCTGAGCTGCTCCGCGTCGTACAGCGGCGGGCTCTCGGGCAGGAAGCGCACCAGCTCGTCCTCGAGCCGATCGAGGCCGTTGCCCGCCCGCGCGCTCGTGGGGACGATGAAAGCGAACGACGCGCGGCTGGACCACGCGCGGATGATCGGCAGCAGCAGCCCGGGCGAGGACAACCTGTCGAGCTTGGTGAGGACCAAGCCCAGCGGTCGCCCGGTCTTCTCGAGGGCTGAGAGCACCGCGAGCGCGCCCGGGCCAGGCTCCCAGCGCTCCGCCGTCTCGCTGTCGGCGACGATCGGGATCTCGGCGAGCATCAGGACAAGGTCGACGTCACGCGCGCCTCGCATGGCCTCGTCGACCATGAAGGTGTTGAGCGCGGAGCGTGCTCGGTGGATCCCGGGGGTGTCGACGAGCACGGCCTGAAACCGCGCGGTGCTCCACACGCCGAGCATGCGCTCGCGGGTGGTCTGCGGGAGCGCCGAGGCCACGGCGAGCTCGGTGCCGAGGAGCGCGTTGAGCAGCGTCGACTTGCCGACGTTGGGCCGTCCGCAGAGCGCGACGAAGCCGGCGCGATGGTCCGACGTCGACGCAGCCGCGTGCGCGTCGTCGCCCGCCGCTGACGTCCGCGCCTCGTCGGCGTCTTGCCCGTGTTCAGCCCCAATCTGCATGTGTTCGCCTCAGGCAGGCGGTTATTGGCGAATCCCGGGGCGGAGGCAAATTCAACACTCCTACATGTAGGATATTTGACCCCACCAGCACACCTTGCGATCCTCCCGATATGACCGCGATCGCCGAGCGCCGCTCCGCCGCCCGAATCGACAAGGTGTTCCGCGTGCTGATCTCCACCGAGGACCTCGGCGATCAGTGGTACGTCGCGCGCAACATCTCCACCTCCGGGATGTTCGTGGAGATGTCGGATCCGCTGCCCCTGCGCACGAAGGTGATCATTCGCTTTCAGTTCCCTGGGGACGAAGCCGCGATCTGCGCGATCGCGCGCATCCAGAATCACTACTACCTGCAGTACGCGGCCGACTGCGGGGATCTGCGGGCGCTGTCCGGGGTCGGGCTGCGGTTTCTTCGCTTCATCCCCGAGATCGGCGCGCCCGTCCCGGCCGAGCGCCTGAACTGAGCGAGGGCCGCCGGCGCGCGCGGGATTCGCCGATTTCTTAGCCCGACAGGGCGCCCGCGGTACGACTCGAGCCGTGCCACGCGCTCCTCGAATCACCCCTTCGCAGGCTGCCCCGCGGACGCCCGATTCGCGCGGGCGTCACCTCGGTTCGCTGGCAGGCGCGCTGCTCCTCGGCGCCGCGCTCGCTGGTTGCTCCGGCTCCGCCGAGGTCGAGATCGAGACGCACGTCGGCGACGACGGCGACGCGCAGGCCTTCACGCGCGCGCTGGAGGCTGGGCGCGAGCGCGTCGCGCGGTTCCTGGAGACCCGTGAACGCGACGGACTGCGGGCGGCGATGCTCACCGCGCGCGACAGCGAGGACGAAGACGTCGACATCGCCGCCTTGATCACGCCGCCTCGAACGCCGGAGGAGTTCGCGGATCGGGTGGAGCAGCTGCGGACGACGCCGCTGGACAACCTCGAGCTGCCCGCGCGCGCGCTGGCTCGAACGCCCGCGACGCTGTGGCCGCAGGTCCGTGAGCGGCTGCTGGCCGAGCGCCCGCACCGCAAACAGGACTACCGGGTGCTGCTCTCGCTCATCGGCGGCGACGTCCCCAATCGCTACGGCCACTTCGAGCGCGCCTGGAAGCGCGCCCACGGCCACAAGGTCAAGCTCTCGGAGGACTGGTACGAGGATCTGCTGGCGCTCGACCGCAGCCGCGTCCAGCCGATCTTCGACGAGATCTTCCGCGACTGCGTGCTCGAGACGGCGCTGCTGCAGGCGGCCTCGACGATCGGCGCGGAGCCGGAGCGCGCCGGCGAGGTCGTCGACGTCCTGCTCGCGGCCGCGTATGTCCACACGGGCACGTTCCGCGACGAGGTCGGGCGCGCGATCCGGAGGATCGAGGACCCCGCCGTCCCCCACCTGCTCCGCCGCTCGATCCGCCCGACCCCACCGGACTCGTTGGACGAGAAGGAGCGCGCGGCCTTCGAGGAGAGCGAGGAGGTCAAGCAGGCCGAGTACGCCGAGTACCAGCTCGACCAGATGGACCGCCTGCTGCCGCATCGCGCGATCGCGGCGGTGCGCGAGCACCCTCGACAGCTCGCCGCGCTCCTCGCCGCCTACGGCGCGCGACGTCCCTCGCAGGCCGCCGCCCCGCTGCTCGAGTTCGTCGACGCCGAGCTCCACCGCGTGCGCGAGGCGGCCCGCGACGCCGCGCTCGCCTACGTCACCGGGCCGGCGCCGAAGACTCGGCGCAAGACGCTGCGCTTGCTCGGCGGGCAAACCACCCGGGCCAAGGCCGAGCGCTCCTTCCGCGACGCGGCCCGCCTGGCGCTGCGCGCTCGCCTGGCCGAGGACGCGCCGGAGCTGCTCCCGACCGAGTGCGAGCTCCTCGACGAGCGCGGCGCGATCGACGAGGCCTGTGAGCGACAGCCCGAGCGCATGGCGCAGGAGTACTTCGCGCTGCTCGACGGGCGCCGCGCCGCGCGAGAGCACGACAAGCTTCAGCGCGCGCTGCAGCGCGAGTCGCTGACGCAGACCGTCGAGGAGCTCGATCAGCTGCTGGCCAACAACCCCGAGTTCGTGCGTCGCGCGCCCGATCGCATCGAGCTCGTCGCGCCGGTGTACGAGGCCGCCATCGCGGACGCGCGCGCGCAGGGCGACTGGACGCGCGCCGCCCGGACGCTGCGCAAGCTGTCGGTGATCACGGGGCCGATTGACGCGGAGCGCGGCCGCGCGCTGCAGCAGCAAGCGCTGCTCGCCGAGGCCAAGGCGCCGGAGCTGCCGCGCGAGGGTCGGCGCATGCTGCTCTCGACCGCGTCGGCGCTCGATCCTCGACGTCCCGAGGTCGTCCACGCGATCGCGACCCTCGAGCGAGACGACACCGCAGGCATCGGGCTCGACCCGACCCGCGCCACGTGGCTGGCCTCGGGTCTCGCCGGGCTGCTGCTGCTGCTGCTGGGCCTGGGACGAGTAACCGCCCGTCGCTCCTGAGCGAACGGCGTCGGGCGACCGAGGGCGACCACGTGCTCGAGACCGGGCTGAGCCTGGGAGCGACAACTGCATCGGGCGTTCGCAAGGTGCGAACGCCCGCGTTACCTCGTCGCGGAGGAGCCCGCGGAGTGACCGTCAGGGCGGCGCCGGCAGGTTGTCGAGCGTCCGCGGCGGCTTCTTCGGCTCGAGCTTCGCCGGCTTCTTCGGCTCGAGCTTGGTGACCTTCTTCTTCTTCGTCGACGTCGAGGTCGACTTCTTCTTGGCGGGCGCGGCCTTCTTGGTGGCGGGCTTCTCCTCGGCCTTCTCCTCGGCCTTCTCCTCGGCCTTCTCCTCGGCCTTCTCCTCGGCCTTCTCCTCGGCCTTCGCCTCCGTCTTCGCCTCGGCCTTCTCCTCGGCCTTCTCTTCGGTCTTCGCGTCCCCGGCCTTCGCGTCCTCGGCCTTCGCGTCCTCGGCCTTCGCGTCTTCGACCGCCTTGACGTCAGCCACGCCCGCCTTGGCGTCGGGCTCGGCGACCGCCGCGGCCTCGGTGACAGGCTCGTCTTCCACGACGGGCGCCGAGCCGCCGCCGGCGAACATCGCGATGGCGCCTCCGATGATCAGCACGCCGAGCGCGCCGACGACCAACATCGGCGTGTTGCTGCGGCTGAGGTTGCTCGAGCGCGCGCGCGCCTCCTGGTGGTCGTCGATCACGGGCACCGAGTTCAGGTCACCGATGAAGGTGCCCTTGCGCCCGCGCTCCGGAACCGCGGCGTCGCCCGTGAATTGATAGACGGTGTTGCCGACGCCCTTCTGCAGCTCATCCGCGCGACCGTGCCCGTGAGGCTGCGCCTGCGGCTGCGCCTGCGGCTGCGCGTACTGAGGATGCGGCGCGTGGTGCTGCGGCGGCTGCTGGTACTGCGGCGGCTGCTGGTACTGCGGCGGCTGCTGGTACTGCGGCTGCGGCTGGTACTGCGGTTGCCCCTGCTGCTGGTGCGCGTGGGGGTGCGGCTGCGAACCCGACAGGCTGACGGCGACGCCGGGGAGCTGCGCGGCCACGTAACGCGGGGCGGATGGAGGACGATGCTGCGCGTGCGGCTGCGGCTGCCCGTGCCCGTACTGCGGCTGCCCGTACTGCGGCTGCTGGGGCTGAGCGTGTTGCTGGGGCGCGCCAGGCTGTCCGTGCCCGTGGAACGCGCCGGGCTGGACATGCACCGCCCCGGGTCCCGATCCCAGGATGACGGTCCCGCCTGGCGCCACTGGACCCTGCGGAGGCCCGTGAGGAGACGACGATTGTGGATGGTTCACGACTCTCTCCTTCGCGCCCAGCAGACGGGGCGATCGTCAGCAGGCCGGCTCGTAGTGTGCCACGGCCCGCGGCCCGGGGCGAGGAACCGGCCGGTATGAACCCTCAGACAGACGGGCCTACGGCCGGCCGCCGAGCCACACTCGGGATCCGCGCTCACTGCTGCGTGTGGGCTCACACCATGGTTAAACGAAGGCCGCGGCGGTTTGATTCGTACGCCGCGTAGGTACGCGCAATCACGCACGCGCGCGCGGCGACGTCATGGAGAAATCGGGCTACAGTCGCCGCTCCATGGCCGGATCACGCGGACGCTATATCGCCATCGAAGGGATCGACGGCAGCGGCACGACCCTGCAGACAGGGGCGCTCGCGACGGCGCTGCGCGCTCGTGGACACCGCGTGCTGGAGACCCGTGAGCCCACCGGGGACCTCACGATCGGCCCGCTCATCCGCGCCGCGCTGGCGACGTCCACGATCGAGCCGCCGCTCGATCCGCGCGCGCTCGCCCTCCTGTTCGCGGCCGATCGCATCGACCACGCGCAGCGCAAGCTGGGCCCGGCGGTCGCCGACGGCGTAGTCGTCCTCTCCGACCGCGCCGTGCTCTCATCCCTGGCCTACCAGAGCCTCGACTGCGAGCTCGCGTGGGTGCGGACGATCAACCGACACGCGCGGGCGCCCGACCTCTGCCTGTTCCTCGAAGTGCCCGCAGAGGTCGCGTACGCGCGCGTGCAGCGGCGCCGCGGGCTCACCGGCGCGATCGAGGAGCGCTTCGACGTCCCAGAGCTGCAGCGACGCGTGGCGGCGAACTACACCGCGCTGATCGACGAGGCGGACGCCGCCACGCTCGGGACGTGCGTGCGCGTCGACGGCACGCGCGCGCCCGAAGACGTCACGCGCGCGCTGCTGCGCGCCTGCGTCGACGCCGGGCTCTAGCGAGACGCGCGGTCGGGTTGTGAGCGCGGACCCTCGTCGCCGAGGCGCGCTTTCGTGACGGGCCGCGTGACCGCACTTCTACGAGCGCGAGCGCGAGCGCTCCTCGACGTCGACCACGAACGCGAAGCGCTCGGCCTGGGGCAAGCACGCGTCGGTCTGGCAGACGGCGAAGCGCAGCGTGCCCACGACCTCGTGACGCCCGGTCGCGTCGGGCGTGAACCGGATCTCGAAGGCCGCGCCGTCCTCGGCGAAGTGCAGCGCCTCCTCCTTGCTCTGACGGGCGCTGTGGAGGTCGACGCCGTCGAGCTCGTCGACGATCAGGACCGCGGGGAACTCGAGGTTCATGTGCCAGGGGTCGAGCGTGGTCAGCCCCAGGCGCGCGACCGACTCGCGGCCGACCTCGGCGACCTTCGGGCTCTCGAGCGTGAAGTTGTAGTGCTCGCTCTCCTCCTCGACGACCGCATCGTCGAGCGCGGCCGGGGCTTCGCGCTGCGCCCGGGGCGTCGGGACGTCGGCGCCGCACGCGAGCGGCGCCCCGACCGCGACGGCGAGGAGCGCCGCGCGCCCCAGCGAGCGCCAGCGCGAAGATGTCGAGCGCGAGGTCATGGCCTCGCCGACGACAACGCGCGGCGCGATCGCGAGGTTACCGGCCGCCGCGTGATGTCGCGCCCGCGCGGCGCCCAGGAGATCTCGGGCGCGTCGAGTGACAGGATCAAAAAGACATGTACGAATGTGCCCCACCTGCGACCTCAAAGACCCCGCGCGCGCGTCGACGCGGTCGCTGGCGAGATATCACGTCGCGCGAACGCTCGCAACGCGACGAGGCGGTCCCTCGGGTCATCTACGACTCACGGGCGACGAGCCGCGTCGCGGCCGAATCGGGCGGCCCGCGGCGCGCTCGAGCGCGAGCGCTGCCACGCGTGCGGAGGCGCCCGTCGACGGGCTCCTGCGCGCGCGCGATTAACATGTTCATTTGGACATGCAATGAGCGAATCTATCAGCGCGCGCGAGCTCGCCTGTTGCGAGCACCGCGACGCGCGGGCTACGATTCAATCTGACCCCACGAGCAGGTGACGCAATGATCGACTACAACATCCTCTGCAAGACGATCGAGGACTGGAAGGCCGGGCGGCGACCGACCGCGCTGAGCTCGGCGCCCCCACCCCCCACGCCCGCGCAGGCCTATGACGAGGGCCCGGCGTCCGAGGACCGCACGATGGTGTTCGACGCCTCCGAGATGATGGACGTCGAGTAGCGACGCGCGACGAGCTCCCGCGCGAGGCTCCGCGCGGGAGCGCAGCGCCCGGCGTGCCCGGGTCAGGGCTGCGGGTTGATCGCGAGGTAGATCGCCAAAATCACGACGAGCAGCAGCAGCACGATCAGCAGCGTGTGCGTCGTGTTGGAGGGCTTCTCGACGCTCACGGGCGCGGCCCGCCCGGGGCCCGAGACGGCCGACTCGGACTCCTGCGGCGCGTTGACGTCGAGCTGTGGCTCGCGATCGACGCCGGGCGGCGGCGCGAGCCCGCCGAGGCCGGTGCCCTGGGCGAAGCTGGGGAACTCGGGCTCCGGATCGGGCTCTGGCTCGGGAACCGGCGCTGGTTCGGGCCGTGAGTCGCCGTGGAGGCGCGAGGCGAAGGACGTGAGCGGCTCCGCCTCGGCGGGCATCAACGAGATCGGCGGCCCGCCGACGTTGGGGTTCTCGGCCGTCGGCGCCATCGACACGACGGTGCCGGTGTCGGTGTACACCGGGCCCTCGTAGAAGTCGGGATCGAGATCCTCGACGTCATCCTCCTCGAGCCCCTCGTTGCCCCTGGCGGCCTCGAGCTCGGCCTCCATGAACATCGTCCAACCACGCGAGCTCGGCTTGCCTGGCGGGCGAGGCTTGGCCGCAGGCTTCGGCGGCGCCATGGGGACGCTGTGCGGGGACGAGTCGTCCTCGTTGAGCTCGTCGAGCATCGTCCACCCGCGGGTGGTGACG
This sequence comes from Myxococcales bacterium, assembly GCA_020633295.1. GTDB lineage: Bacteria > Myxococcota_A > Polyangia > Nannocystales > Nannocystaceae > JACKDW01. The sequence goes on from JACKDW010000007.1 coordinate 75,614, forward strand.
TTCGGAGCCGCGGGCGCGGCCGGGGGAGGCGTGACGACGCCGGGGGTGGCGGCGATGACCTCCTCTTCGTCCGCGTCGTCCATGATCATCGTCCAGCCGCGCGTGCTGGGCTTGGTCACGTCGCCGGCTGCGGGCGCGGGGGTCACCGGGACCTGCGGCTGCGGCGTGGGCGTGGGCGTGGGCGCAGGAGTGGGCGTCGGGGCCACGACCGGCGTCGCGGCGACGACCGCCGCCTCGTCCTCGTCGTCGGTGGCCTCCATGAACATCGTCCAGCCGCGCGTACGCGGCTTGGGCGCGTCGTCGTCGCGCTTCTTGGCCGCGCTGGGCGGTTTAGCCCCACCGAGCGTGGGCGGGCTGATCGTCGGCGCGCTGATCTTCGGCGCGCTGATCGTCGGCGCGCCGATCTTTGGCGGGCTCACGCTCGGGGCGCCGAGCGACGGCGGGCTGAGCGACGGGGCGCTGATCTTCGGCGGACCGCCGATCGCGGGCGCAGACGGTGGGGTGACCTTTGGAGCACCTGATGATGCACCGGGGGGCTTCATTGCTTTGCCAGTAACGGGGGGTGGAGCGAGTTGCGGGGCCTTCGCTGCGGGCTTCTTGGGCGCGCTGGGTTTGTCCGACTTCTTCGCCACGTTTGTTCCCTGCTGAGCTCGATCAGGAGGCGCCGCCGCTTGCTTGGCCGCCGCGCCCGGCGTGCCCAAGGACCCGACTGTACTCGGCTTCGAGCCCTCAGTGGACGTTTCCTTCGCCGCGGCCGCGGTTTTCTCGACGGGCTCGGGCGTTTTCGCCTGTTGCGCGACAGCCTGATCCTGCGCCGCTTCAGCGCCGTCTGCACGCGCAGATTGTTCGACCGGCGTAAGCGTGACCTCGAGACGATCTTCTGCGGGCGAATCCGCGTCGGGGGCGTCTGGCAGCGTGAACGCGGCGCCGTCGAGCTGCGTGAGTTGCTGCCGCAGGAGCGCGAGGGATGGCGTGCGTTGGTCGGCCTGCTTCGCGAGCGACGCGCGGAGGACGGAGGGCAAGGACGCGGGTGGATCGGCGCCCTCGTGCTGGTCGAGCTGCGCCGCTTCAGAGCCGATAAACAGCGATCGACCGGCCAAGAGGCGGACCGCGAGCGCCGCCACGTTGTAGACGAGCGTGGCCTCATCCACCGGCTCGCCGCGCAGCTGTTCGGGCGCGACCGTGTCGAGCGCACCGGCTCCACGCGACAGCGGCGCAGCGACCGCGAAGCCCGTAATCTTGACGCCGCTTGACGTCTTCACGATCACCGACGAGCCGAGGTTGCAGTGCACGACCCCCGCGTCGCGTCCGAGCTCGAGCGCGTCGATCACGGCCGCGAGCACCGACTGAACCTCGCTCGCGGGCAGCGTCGAGATCTGCGAAAGCGGCGTCCCGATCACGCGCTCGTGGATCTCGTAGACGCCGCCGTCCTCGAGCTTGCCCGAGTCGAGGATCTCGACCACGCCGCCCTCGTCGACGCCCTCGAGCTTGCGAATCGCCCGGAGGGACTGCTCTCGCGCGTTCGCGTCGGCGAAGCAGCGCGACTCGTAGATCGTGACGGCGAGCGGCTCCTCGCTCGGACCGATGGCCTCGTAGGTGACCGCGCCAGGCCGCGACGCGATCGCCACGCCGGTCGTGTACATGCCGTCGAGAACTGTTCCCGGGGAGAGTTCACGGGCGGCGGTCGTCGCTTCGGTCATCGGGTCTCCCAAAACAAGCGCGTTCCGAGACTACGCACAGCGCTGTGCTTGATCAAGCCAAGGTGCCCGCCGCCTTCGCGCCGCGTGACGCCGCGAGGTCACAAACGATCGCGTTCGACAGGTTCGGAAATGGTTTGCGACGTCAGCTTGGGATGTCCGTTCGGAGCGCGCTTCTAGAGTCGCCCGCGACGGCGCGCCGTCGATCGCGTCCTCGCTGCGGCTAGCTCGAGCCGCGCGCGTCACGACACCGTCTGCGCCCGTAGAGGGTCTAGGTCGCGGATCTCGCCGCGACGCGCGAAATCGAGCGAACGCGCGCGCTTCGAAATTGCGAACACCGCGTGATCGATCTGTCGATCGACCCGCGGTGCGGCGTCAGGACAACCTGTCCCAAGTTACTTGTCGGACTTGGGCGCCGGCGCGGGCTTCCCAGGCTCACCGCAGTCGGCGAACAGCTCCTCGTAGGAGACCGTGCTGCGGCGCCCCTGCTTCATCTTGCGCTCGTGCCCCATGTTCTTGCGCCGGCGGGCGCGCTTCTTCTTGGTGATCTTCGTGAAGGATGCCATCGGTCGCTCGCGTGTCGGGAGCGGGAGGGATAGCGGCACCCCGCGCGGTTGTCAACCGGCTGCCGGGACCCGCTCAGGAACGCTCGTACTGGTAGGAGCTGCGCCCAAACACGCGCCGTACGGCGAGCACGCCGTCGATCTCCTGGAGCGCCTGCATCAAGGACTCGAGCTGATCGAGCGCGCTCACGGTCGCGTGGAAGGTGTTGATCGCCCGCTGCCCCGAGTCATAGGTACGACAGTTGGCCTGCTTGATGTTGACGCCGTGGTGCGAGAAGACGCGGCTCATCTCGGCGAGCAGGCCGACGGTGTTGGTCGTGCGCACCTCGACGGTGACCGACCGCGCGAGCTCGAGCCCGGGCTCCCACGCGAGGTACACGCGACGCTCGCCGATGGGATCGAGCGCGTCGGGGCAGCTCTCGACGTGGGCGATGATGCCCTTGTTGGGGACGAAGTGACCGATCAGCGGATCCCCGGGGATCGGCTGACAGCACGTCGCTAGCTGGATCATCGCGCCCCCCGACCCGATGCTGTCGACGGCCGCGCGCGTGACCTGAATCGGGGTCTCGGGCGCGCCCTCGCGCGCGGCCGCGCCGAGCCCCCGCGCGCCCTTGGCGGTCTCCTCCGCGCTGGGCTCGCGCTCTCCCTTGCGGCCGGAGAGGCTGCGGATCATCCGCGTGAACAGGTTCGTCTCCGAGCGAGTCGCGCGCGCTTCAGCCGGCTCGGGGCGCGGCGGCGCGAGCACGTCGATGATCTTCTCGACCGTGAGCAGGCCCGCGCCCGCGGCCTCGTAGAGCCCGTCGATGCCCTTGAGGTCGCGACCGAGATGGAACGTCTCGGCTTTCTCGGCGACCACGCCGCGCTCCTCGAGCTCGCCGAGCGCCTGCCCGCGCAGCCCGAGCGCCTGCTCGAGCAGGCTGCGGCCGATCGAGCGCAGCCGCGTGCGCTCCTCGTGGCGCAGGTGCTGCTTGATCCGCGTCCGCGCCCGCGCGCTGCGACAGAGCTTGAGCCACTCCCGTCGCGGCCGCGCGTTGGGGCTCGTGATGATCTCGACGGTGTCGCCCTGGCGGAGCTGGTAGCGCAGCGGGACCAGCTGCCCGTTGACGCGCGCGCCGGAGCAGCGCGAGCCCACGTCGGTGTGAATCGCGAAGGCGAAGTCGATCGGCGTCGCGCCCTTGGGGAGCGTCCGGATGTCACCCTGAGGCGTGAACACGTAGACCTCGTCGGCGAACAGGTCGGCCTTGACCGCAGCGATGAACTCGTGCGGATCCGAGACCTCCTCCTGCCAGTCCATGACTTCCTTCAGCCACAGCGGACGACGCCAGCGCCCGCCGGGGTTCATGTCGCCGGCGGCCGGCTCGGAGTCACGCTCCCACTCGGCGACGATCCCCCGCGAGGCGACGGCGTCCATGGCGCCCGAACGGATGTGGATGCGACGGCGCACGCCGCTGCGGTTGACGACGGTGGTGTGCAGCGCCTGGTAGTGATTGGGCCGCGGCAGCGCGACGTGATCGCGAAACGCCCCCGGCACCGGCTTGAACAGGCTGTGCACGACGCCCAGCGCGACGTAGCAGGCCGTGCGATCGCGGACGATCAGCTCGTACTGGACGACATCCGAGGGGTGCTCGATGGCGTTCGCGCGCGCCTCGAGGGCGCGGTAGACCTCGTAGGTCGTGCGCACGCGCGGCTTCACCTGGACATCGCCGAAGCGCGCGCGCTCCCAGCGAACGTCGTCGTCGGGGAGCGCGCCCCGTCCCTGCTCCGATTCCGCGAACGCGCGCGTGAGCTCCTCGACGCCGTCGTCGATGAACCGCGGCGAGGCCTCGAGCAGGCCGTCGACCTTGCTCGTCACGTTCTCGTACTCGGCCGGCTCGAGGTAGCGGAAGCTGAGGTTCTCGAGCTCCGAGCGGATCGCCTGGACGCCGAGCTGGTGGGCCAGCGGCGCGTAGATCTCCATGGTCTCGCGGCTGATCCGAGCCCGCTTCTCCTGCGGCATGTGCTCGAGCGTCTGCATGTTGTCGAGCCGATCCGCGAGCTTGACGAGCAGGACGCGGATGTCCTGACTCATCGCCAGCAGCATCTTGCGGAAGCTCTCCGCCTGCTGCTCCTGGCGCGAGAGGTACGGGACCTTGCCCATCTTGGTGACGCCGTCGACGATGATCGCGACCTCGTTGCCGACGTGCTCGGCGACGTCGGGCACCGTGAGCTCCGAGTCCTCGACCGAGTCGTGCAGCAGCCCGGCCGCGACGCTGCAGGCGCCGAGGCCCATGCGCGCGATCGTCCGCGCGACGCGGACGGGGTGGATGAGGTACGGCTCACCGCTGCGCCGACGCTGGCCCTCGTGGGCCCGCGTGGCGAGTTCGAACGCGCGATCGACCAGCGTCACGTCGGGCGCGCCGGGTCGCTGCTGCAGCTCGGCGATCACCTCGTCGAGCAGCGCGCGTGGGTCACGATTGGAGCGACTCGAGTTCCGACGATCGGACGCGAGCACGGGCGCGTCTGAGGGCGCTTGCGCCGGATCGGCGGGCGCGGGCGAGGCTTCAAGCCCGGGGTTCATCACTACTCCTGATCACCGTCCTTCGACGCGACGCGAAACGTCGCGGCGGGCGCGACGCGGTAGCCGTCGCCCAGCGAGCCGATTCGCAAGACCTGCTGGCCCGAGAGCACGGCGTCGGCGGCGTGCCGCTGGCGCTCGCGGCGGTGCAGCGCGGAAACGTAGACGGCGCGGAGCGCGTCAAACGCTCGGTCGAGATCGTCGTTCACGATGACGTAGTCGTACTCATCGTAGTGCCGCAGCTCTTCTCGCGCCACGCGGAGGCGGCGTGCGATTACCTCCTCCGGATCGGTCGCGCGGCTGCGGAGCCGACGCTCGAGTTCGACCAGCGAGGGCGGCAGGATGAACACGAGGATGATGTCGTTTTGGAACTTGCGCTTGAGGTGGCGCCCGCCCTGGAAGTCGATGTCGAACAGCAGGTCGCGCCCCTCGGCCAGGGCGTCGCTCACGAGCTTGGCCGACGTCCCGTAGTTGTTGCCGTGCACGCAGGCGTACTCGGCGAACTCGTCGGCGGCGGCCATCTCGGCGAAGGTCGCCTTGTCGACAAAGTGGTAATGAACGCCGTCCTGCTCGTTCTTGCGGGGCCTCCTCGTGGTGTACGAGACGCTGAAGCCGAGCCGTGGGAAGGCGGCGCGCAAGCGGTTGCAGAGGGTCGTCTTTCCGGCGCCCGAAGGCGATGAGACGACCAGGAGCAGGCCCCGGTGACCGGCGACGTTCGTCATCTTGTTCGCTTCCCTGCGAGCCCCGCGCGACGCGGACACGATCGATGTCGCGGGCGATCCGTGCCCGCGCGATCGCATCCCACGCCGGGGGGCGTCTGTCCATTACTCAACATTTTGCACCTGCTCGCGCAGCCGCTCGACGCAGCTCTTGGCCTCGATCATCAGGCCGCTCCCGCGGTGACTCGTGATCTTGCTGCCGATCGTCGTGATCTCGCGGAACAGCTCCTGACACAGGAAGTCGAGCGTCTTGCCCTGACCGGCGCGGTGGTCGGCGCCGACCACCTCGCGCAGCTGCGCGAGATGGCTGGCGATGCGCGCCAGCTCCTCGGCCACGTCCCCCTTCTGCACGAGGATGGCGACCTCCTGGGCGATGCGCTCGGGCGCCGGGCGCTCGGCGTCGACGCGCGCGAGCAGGGCGTGGATCCGCTCCTGCAACCGGTCCTGGAGCCGCTCGCCCTCGCCCTCCAGCGACGTCTCGATGTCCGCGACGCGCGACTCGAGCTGGCGCGCGTGCTCGAGGATGACCTCGGCCAGGGCCGCGCCCTCGCGGGCGCGCATGCGACACAGCGCCTCGAGGGCCTCGTCGAGACAGGGCTCGAGCGCGTCGGGGATGGCCGCGACGCGGTCGCTGTCTCCGGGTCGAGAGAGCGTGGAAAATTTCAATATTTCCATCGCGGTCGGCCCCCGGACCTCGAGCTTTTGTTGACCCCCTAGTTCGGTGATCCGGGCGAGCGCGGCGAGGACCTGACGGACGCGCGCGTCCTCGAGGCCGATGCCATCGTCGTCGCTCGTGGCCCGCTGAACGTGCACGTGGACGTCGACGCGACCGCGACCGAGCTCCCGCTTGCGCGCCTTGATCCGCTGATGAATCCGCTCCTCGCCAGCCGCGCCGAAGGGCTGCCGGACCTTGACCTCGAGGAAGCGCAGGTTGACCGAGCGCAGCTCGACCGTGAGCGACTGCGGCGCGGCGTCGGTGCCCGCGGTGAGCGGCCGCGTGGCGACCCCGAACCCTGTCATGCTTCGAAGCGACACAACGGGGGAGTTAGCGCGCGGTCCGGGGCTACCGCAAGGGGGCGCGCGATCCTATTCTCGCGGCGGTGGTCGCCGACTCCGAGCAAGCGCTGACGCGAGGCTTCGCGCGCGCGATCGGACGAGCGACGCGAACGCTCGCGCGCTCGCTGCGAGCGTCGCTGGTGGGCGTCGCGGCGCTCACCGTGCTCGCGCCCGGCCAGGCCGCGGCCGCGCCAAGACCGTCTGGAGAGCCGGAGGCCGTGCCCTCCCCCGAACTGACGACGACGCCGAAGAGCGCGCCCCCGCGACGGTTCCTGCTCGGCCTCGAGGGCGTCGCTATCCAGACGCCCCCGCTGCGACCCGCGGTCGTGCGCTTCGACTCGCGCTTTCTCGGCAACACCACGACCCTGGGCGGCGCGGGGCTGCTCGCCCGCTATCGCGCGGTCCCCTTCCTCGCCGTCGACGTCGGGGTGCGCTCGGGCTCGCTGCGGTTCCGCTCGGAGGACGGGCGCGAGACGACGTCGCAGGACCTGGTGCTCGGCGAGCTGGGTCTGGCGCTGTTCGTCGCGCGCGGCGAGTACGGCCAGCTCGCGCTCGGCGCGGGCTGGGGCGGGATCTACAACCGCGTCCAGTACGAGCACGGCGCCGGACGCGAGGGCGTCCAGCACTACGGCTCCGGTCTGATCCGGCTCGGGATCGAGGTCGAGATCCTGCTGCAGCGCGTCGCGGTGTTCTTCTCGTTCCGCTCGTACGGCGTCGTCACCGATCGCGCTCGCGTGATCGCGAACGGGGCGATCTTCGACAACGCGACCGAGACGCAGAAGCTCGCGCCGGTCGCTACGTTCCAGACCTACCTCGCGGGGTCTCTCGGCCTCGCGTATCGATTTTGAGGTTCAGCCGAGGTTCGGGGGCGCGGGCTGCTCGCGCTCGAACTTGGCGAACAGCGCCTCGATCCCGCGGTAGCGGAGCGTGCTCTGCTCGCTCTCCTGAACCACCTGGGCCGGCTCGACGGCGGCTGCTGCTGCTGCTGCGCCGCTGAACTCCGGCAGAATGAGTTGCACGATCAACATCAACGTCGGCATGGCGATCTCCTGACGAAGATCGAGGTATCAGGGGTACCTACATCAACCCAAATTTCCCGTGGATTCCGATCACCGTCGCAGTCGCAGACGATCCAGGCGCGGGAGATCGTCGGCGAACTCCGGCAGCTCGAGGGAGCGCGTGATGAGCATCGCGGTGAGCGGCGCGTAGAGCACGGAGACCACCCGCAGGGCGGCGACGCGCGCGGCGATCGTCTCGCGCGCGGCGTCGCGTTCGGCGACCGACGCCGCCGCGCGATAGGCCTCGAGCGCGGCGTCCAGCGCGTCGTCCCGAACGCCGGAGTAGTTGAGCCGGCCGTCGCTGTGAAAGTACGGATAGAGGTCGGCGTCGCTCGCGAGCGCGAGGCGGGCGACGACCGCGTCGAAGGTCCCCTCGCGGATCGGCTTCTGTTGCAGGTAGCTCCAGCTCGCGGTCACGTTGGGCGCCTGCACCCCGATCGAGCGCCACGCCTCGCGCACGGCGCCAGTGATGTCGGCGCCGAAGCCCTTGCTCCCATCCCACATCAACGGGACGCGGAGGTTCCCGCCCGGCCGGCGTCGAAGCCCGCGATCGAGCGGCCAGTGAAGCGCGTCGAGGGCCGACGCCGCGGCCGCCTGGCGCGCGGCGTCGCGCTGCTCGGACACGGCCGCGGACGGCCGCTCGAGCGTCCACCGCGGCACGAGGTGCGCCGCCTCGAGATCACCCGCCGCCAGCGCTGCTAGATCGAGCGCGATCGGACCGACGCGATCGACCGGCGCGTCGCTCGCGAGCGCGGGCTGGCGATACAGCGCGCGCGCGATGTGCTCGCGCGGAAGCACGCCGTCGAGCGCCTCGCGCAGCGCCGGGTCGGCGAGCACGCCTCGGCGCGTGTTGTAGATGACGAGGTCGTAGCGCGCGGGCGAGAGCAGGACCGCGTGGAAGCGCGCCGCCATCCCGGGCTTCGCCAGCTCATCGGGCACGTAGAGCGGCGCGAGCGAGTCGACGATATCGACCTCTCCGCGACGCGCGAGCGTCAACGCCTGGGCGCCGTCGGGCAGCACGCGGAACACGATCCGCGTCGGCGCGCGCTCGTCGACGCGCGCGGGCTCGGTCGCCTCGAGCACGAGCCGGCCGTCGCCGACGAACTCGAGCTTCATGGGCCCGCTGCCGATCGGCGCGCGCGCGAGATCACGCGCCTGACCGGAGTACGCCGCCCGCGGCACGATCTTGATGGCGGCGATGCGCTCGAGCGCGAGCGGCTCGCTGCGGTCAAAGCGAAGACGCAACCACGGACCGGGGAGCATCTCGGGCTCGACGTCGCCCTTCGGCTCGGCGGTCTCGCCACCCGCGGCGGGGATCCGCTCGAGCAGCGTTACCTCACGAAGCGACGAGAGCCCGTGTCGGGCCCGGAGCGCGTGCGCATTCGCCCGTGTCCAGCGCTCGACGCTGAAGAGCGCGTCATCGGGCGTGACCGGCGAATCGTCGTGAAAGCGATGACCTTCGGCGAGTCGACAGTGGACGGTCGTGCTCGATCGCTCGAGCTCGAGTCGACATTCCTCGGCGAGCGCCGGCGAATACCACGGCGCACCTCGGGGATCGCGCCGCGTGAGCCCCTCAAACAACGCGTCATCCACGATGCGCCGGGCCCAGGGATCGAGGGCCGAAAACGGGTCGAACGCGGCCGGAAGGCTGCGTACCGCGATCACGACCGTCTCCTGGGCGGGCTCGTCGAGCCGCTCGGCGAGCTCGCTCACCGCCACGTCACGCGCCTGCGTGCTGCTCGCTTCGCGCGCGTCGTCATCACCGCACGCGATCGCGAGACCGAGCGCGAGTTGCAGACCTCGGCGGGCCCTCGCCCGCGCCATGGACTCGCGCGCTCGACTCGCCCATCTCGCGGGCCGAGAATCACCGCTGGCGAAGCCGCTCACCCCCCGTGAAGTACCCGCCCTGGCGCGTTTTGGGAACGCTTGAAAACCCGCACGCGCGCGTGATACAGACTCGCAAGCTCTTTGCTCCTCGTCTGGAGGACGGAGGAAGTTGCCTCGATGATGAAGCGCGCTCTGTTGATCCCACTTCTCCCCGCCGTGCTGCTGCTCCCCGTGACACTCGGCGGCTGCGACGACGGCTCCAAGCAAGCCGAGAACGTTCCGAGCGAAGACGAGGCGAGCGCTGAGGACGCCGCCATCAAGGTCGAGCTGCCGCCCTCGCCTGACTTCGACGAGGGCAAGGTCGCGGACAAGTGGGAGGACGGCTCCCTCTCGATCTACGGCCTTCGCAAGTCGCTCGAGGAGAACGTCAAGGAGGGCGACAAGGGCACCGAGATCATGGTGAAGGGCTTCGTCCAGGACATCTACGAGCCGCCCGAGTGCCCCGAGGGTGAGACATGCCCGCCCGCCAAGCAGCCGCACATCTGGATCGCGGACAAGGAAGAGGAGAAGGGCAAGAAGCGGGCGATGATGGTCGTCGGCTACCAGTTCTCGATCCCCGAGTGGGAGGCCGAGCAGTGGAAGGACGTGCCCGACGTCCAGTTCGAGAAGGGCAAGCGCTACACCTTCAAGGGTACCTTCAAGCGCTTCTCGGACACCGGCTTCGCCGACGCCCGCGGTCTGCTCGACTTCCGCTTCTACAAGGTGGTCGACGAGGCGAGCGGGACTGAGGTTTGGGTCGCGCCGCCGGGCGCCGCGTGGCACCCCAAGACGCTCGCGTTGCAAGAGGAGCAGCAGAAGAAGTTGATCGAGAAGGTCAACAAGGACGCGAGCAAGAAGCGCGGCTAACCGCTCCGGTCACACGCAAGAAAAGAAGAGCCCTCGCGGGGCTCTTTTTTTTTGCTCGTCGCGGATCAACAAGTACAGCGACGCGCTGGCTGAAGGCGGCTGGCTGCTCACGCACGTTAAACGAAACGACCCCGATTCCGCGAGGGAATCGGGGTCATCGCGAGCCTTCAGGCGTCTGGGACTAGCTCGTCAGGCACTCGGAGAGCGAGGTGACCGCGTCGAGGTCCGAGCCGTCGAGCGCGGCGCAGTCGGCAGCCTCGATGCAGCCGGCGCTCTTCTGCGCGGCCTCGCCTGCCGCGTCGGTGCACTCGGCCTCTTCGCCGCCGTCACCGTCGCTGGTCTCCACCGTGAAGCCGCACTCCTCGTACTTGGCTACGGTACGGTCAGCAGCGTCCTCGCAGTCGTTCTTGCCGCAAGCGGTGCTAGAGGTCAGGCCGCCGATCAGGCCCATCGTCACAAGTGCGAACAGCGCAGTCTTGAATTTCATGTCGTCGTTCCTTGGGGTTGGTGTGTGTCCGAAATGGGTCTCGCGGTCCGATGGCACCAGCGGTCTCACTTGCCGCCTGACGGGTGCTGCTTGTCGTGTGCTCGGCGCGATGCTGGCGGTTTATAGCCGGTCAAGAGAAGAGCGTCAAACACTCCGGAGACCCAAAAAACGAAACGCAAAGCCTTCGTGTCGATTCAAAATTGCGCCGTGCAAGGCCAGTAAGCGAACGCACATGCTCGATTCCTGACCTTGCCTCCGCGACAGTTGGCGCCTCACGGGCTTTGTTCGGCGCGGGCGCGGCGGCGCGGCAACGAAGACATCGTGGGCGAGTTTGGACGTGTGAACGCCGTCACTCTCGCGGTGTCGCCCAGCTCACTCCTCCTCGGGGCGACCCGCCGCGTAGTACCAGTCCTCGCCAGGTAGCCGGAGCCAAGAATTACCTACCCCGATCTCGGCGGTCACGGTCAGCCCGTTGGTCAATTGCACGCGAACGCGCCACCGCTGCGCCCCCTCTGGGGGCGCCGTGCGAACGCCGTCGCTGCGCCAGTTCGTCCACGCCACGAGGCGCTCCTCGAATTCCTGACGATCGCCACGCTCGATCTCCCATGCGTCTCCGCCGACCGGGGCCCTGCGAGCGCGGACCGGCGGCCGGTCGGGATCGTCCAGATCGCTCCACTCAATGGAGCGCGCGCGGTTGATCCAGTCGCGGAGCGGGTCGTTGTACAGGAGGTCGCCGCGGAGCGCGGCGCAGGCGTCCTCGTCGATCTGAGCGGCGCGCGTGCGCTGTGCGACCGTCACGACGCAGCCCTCGTGCAGCGCCACGACGACAGGCCCCGCGCGCGCGGCCGTCCGCTCCACCCGAATGGTGCGCTCGAGCGACTGCTCCAGCGGGGGCTCGACCCAGGCGTCGGCCCGAAGCGCGGTGACGACCGCGAGCAGCTGCTCGAGGCGCACCTCGTCGAGCGCGTCGCTGCCGTCGGGGTGACGCGGCGTGTCGAGCCGCCAGATTCCCATGTCCTTTCGGACACTTTGACGCGCGCGCCTCCCGGCCGGCCCAGGCAGCAGCTCGAGCGCGCGCACCTCCTCGGCGCCGACGCGCGTCAGCTGACGATCGGCGAAGGTCTCGGCCGTGAAGGCGAGCGGTGGGAGGCGCTGCGTCCGGACCGTGAGGACCGGGCCGTCGTCGCGCCGACACAGCAGCGGCTCCGCCCCGCGGGGCGCCGCGTCGGCCGCCGCGGGCGGATCGTCCGCGCCCGCGGGCTCGCGCGCGGGCGCGCGGCCGCAGCGAAGCCGGAGGTTCTGCGTCGTGTCCGACTCCAGCACGAGCTCGAGCTCGGGCGTGAACTCCGGGCCGCCCGCCTCGACCTCGATCGCGCCGAGCTCCGAGAACCACCGGAACACCTCGGGCTCGGCGACCTCGCGCAGCGGCTGCTCCGCCGGGCCGCCGTCGAGCACCCACGCGCCGCCGCGGCGACTCAGTCGCTGCGACTGCGGCCGGCGCATGTCGACGGCCAGGACGCGCCCGTACGCCCACGGGATCAGCTGGCTCTCGAGCAAGGTCGTCGCGTCGTCCTCCGGCGGCCAGCGCTCCGCGAGCTCGCCCGGCACGCAGCCGAGCATGCCGGGGCCGCGATCGACCACGCGGTGCTCGGCGCCGCCCGGGCACGCGCCGCCGAGCGCGACGGCGACCCGCTCGCCCCCGTGCGTCGTGACCTCGATCCACGGCAGCAGGCTGTCCGCGGCGACCTGCTCGCGCGGGACCAAGGTGTCGAGCGGGGCCGCGAACAGCCGATCGAGTCGGCCCTCGACCGCCGCCGTCGCGAGCAGCGACGCGCCGCCGCCGTCCGACGTCCGCGCGCGCCAGAGCCCGTCTTCACCGCGCTCGAGCGAGTACGAGCGCGCGCGCTCGGGCCCGGTCGCCGCGGCGGTGATCTGCACCTTCGCGGCCTCGGCCGGCTCGAGCAGCAGCAGCCGACGCGACAGCCAGGTCTCGGGCGCCTGCTCGACGAGCGCCGCGACCTCGCGCTCGACGACCCAGGGCTCGCCCTGCTCGTGCAGCAGCCGGCCGTAGTAGCCGACGCCGTCCGGCGTCGGCCCGGCCAGCTCGAGCGTCAGCGTCTCATCGCCCACGACGACGACGATCGAGCCTGTGCGCTCCGCGGGCGCGGATCCGTCCCCGACCGCGCGCAGCGTCGTCGCCATGCGCAGCGAGCTCCAGAGGTTGTCGACCGCGACCGGGTTCGCCCAGCCGAGCAGCGTCTCGTCGCGGTAGAGCTGGTGACGACCGTCCCCGCGCGGGACCAGGCGCACGCGCGCGCCGTCGGGCGGCGCGAGGTTGAGCTCGATCCGCGCGCTGTCGAGCTCGCGCTCGCCGAGGTTGGGGAACACGCGGCGGGCGGCGGACTGGTTCGAGACCATGGTCGCCGCCGCGCGCTCGCTCGCCCACGGGTCGCGCTGCACGAGCGCCACGCTCACGCCGGCCGCGACGAGCAGCGCGAGGGTCGTCCCCGACGGTCGCGGCAGCGACGCCCCGCCTTGGCGTCGTCGCGCGCTCACCGGCGCCTCCTCCACAGGACCATGACGCCGAGCAGGAGCGCGAAGCCGGGGAGCCCGACCAGGCACACGAGGCTCATGCGCTCGAGCTGCTCGGGCAACAGCAGCAGCTTGACGTGCTCGCGCTGTCGCGCCCGGATCCCGAGCAGGCTCTCGCGCTGGCTCAGCCACCCGACCGCGTTGAGGATCAGGTCGCGCCCGCGGTCGTAGACCACGTCCTCGCGCAGCAGGGCGTTGAGCGCGAAGTCCTGGGACGCGATCACGACCAGCCGTGAGCCGTCGCGCTCGGCGGCCGCGGCGACATCGATCGGGCCCTCGCGATCGAGCTGCGCGTCGAGCTCTGGCGGCGCGCCCGCGGAGAAGCCGGCGATGTCGGACTCGGCCCAGCTCTCGGCGCTGGTCTGCAGGAGCGAGACGGCCGGCGACTCGAGCTCGAGCTCGCGGACCTCGAGCAGCGAGACCGGGTGACCGATCAAGCTCTGCGCGACCGGGTGATCACCCCAGCCCTCCTGCAGCGTGAACGCGAGCAGCGGCGTCGCGCCGGGCATGGGGTGCGGGTCGAGCACGACGCGGGGGCCGAAGCTGATCCCGTAGCCGGCGGCGAGCGCCTCGAGCCCGTGCGCGGCCAGCTCGTCGCGCCCGCGCATGATCACCGCGCCCGTCAGCATCAGGATGTCGCCGCCCTGGGCCGCGAAGCTCGTGATCGCCTTGACCTGCTCCGCCGGCAGGATCCCCGCGGGCCCGGCCACCAGCAGCACGTCGCACTCGCCGAGCCCGCCCCCCTGCGCGCTCGCGGGCGCCGAGGCGCGATCGAGCTCGGCGGGGCGGACCTCGAGGTTGGCCTCGCGCAGGAGGTCGCGCAGGTGCGCGTAGCCGTTGTACGGCTCGAGGCTGTCGAAGGCCGGCTCGCCGTGCCCCTGGGTGTAGCAGACGACGACGCGCTCCGGGTCGCTGACCGTGAGGAAGCGGGTCAGCAGCGCCTCCTCGCCGCGGAACTCCTTGACGCGCGGGCCATTCACCTGAACATCAGGACCTGTCGCGTAGGTCACGAGGTCCTGGGGCAGCAGGTGCGCCTTGCGCAGCTTCACGCCCTGCCCCGCGCGGATCATGACCACGCCGTCGGCGAGCTCGCGCCCGCCGAGGCCGAAGTCCGCGATCATCGCCTCCGACTGCTGACGGTCGCGGTCGGGATCGAGGAAGCGCACCCGCAGCGCGCCGTCGCTGGCCGCGCCGCGCATGCGGATCAGGACCTCGCGCAGCTCGCCGGCGAGCGGGTTCGGGCGCCCGCCGCCGATCGTCGAGGGCACGATCACGATCACGTCGACGGGGCCCTTGAGCGCGCCGAGGACGTCCTGCGCGCGCTCGCTGAGCGTGTAGACGCGGCCGGCGGTCCAGTCGGCGCGCCGCGAGTGGCGCGACGCGAACACGGCCGCGTGGAACACGAAGATCGTCAGCAGCGCGAGCTGCAGCGCGTGCTCGAGACGGCGGCGCGGGTTGAGGACGGCGACCGCCGCCGAGAGCAGCACGACGACGACCGCGACGTGCAGGTAGATCCAGTGGGCGTCGACGATCCCCTGGGCGAGCTCCTGCATCATCACCAGCAGGCTCGTCCACTGCAGCGCCTGGGCGACCTGGGTCGACTCGACCTGGTCGACGAGCAAGCCGGCGAGCAGCGTGATCGTGCACGTGACCGCGGTCGTCAGCGCGGCCGCGAGTTGGTTGCGGACGAGCGCGCTGGCCAGCAGCCCGATGGCGAGGAAGCTCGCGCCCACCAGCAGCACGCCGAGGTAGCCCGACGCGATCGGGCCGAGCTCGGGCGTGACCGCGGCGCCGCTGAGCAGCGCGTAGAACACCCCCGTCGGCAGCCACAGCGCGAGATAGAACAGGTAGGCGCCGGCGAACTTGCCGAGGATGATCGACGAGGGCGACAGCGGCGCGGTCAGCAGCGCCTCGAGCGTGCCCTGCTTCCGCTCCTCGGCCACCAGCCGCATGCTGACCGCCGAGCACAGGAAGATCATCGGCAGCCAGAAGATGAAGAAGCTGCCGCCGAAGTAGAACTGCATCACCGGGCCGGGCGCCGCCAGCGGGTCGTTGAGGAAGCGCAGCAGCAGCGAGAAGTTCCAGCCCTGGTTGAGCAGGAACAGGGTGCCGACGAGGTAGGCCAGCGGCGTGACGAACAGCGAGAGCAGCTCGCGGTGCGCGATCGCGGCCGCGCCGACGAGCCACGCGCGCGCCGTCGAGACCGAGTCCGAGAGCCAGGCGCTCACGAGCCGCCCTCCCCGGCCGCGCCCGTGACCCGGGCGAAGCGCTCCTCGAGCCTCCTGCGCCCGCGCTCGAGGCGGATCACCGCGACGCCCTCGCCGAGGCTGACGCGCCCGATCGCGGTCGACACGGCGTCGGCCGCCTCTGCGCCGGGGCACGCGATCTCGGCCCGCACGCGACCGGAGCGCTCGACGATCTGCGGCGGGCGCTCCGGCCTGGCGTGGCCGCCGGTCGCGAGCCCGCGCGCGAGCGCCTGATCGATCACCGCCTCGACGCGCGCGCGCCCGCCCTCCCACTCGACGATGACGGTGTGCATGTTGACCGCGTCGGCGATGGTCTCGTCGGCGACGACCGCTCCGCGCGAGAGGATGACGACGCGATCGCACAGCGCCTCGACCTCCGCGAGGATGTGCGACGAGAAGATCAGCGTCTGGCTGCCGCCCAGCGCCTTGAGCATCGCGCGGATCTCGAGCACCTGATTGGGATCGAGTCCGACCGTCGGCTCATCGAGCACGACCAGCGGCGGCGCGCCGAGCAGCGCGTCCGCGATCCCGACGCGCTGCCGATAGCCGCGGCTGAGCTGCGCGATCGGGGTCTCGAGCATGCCGTCGAGCCCGGTCAGCGCGGCGACGCGCCGGATCTCCTCCAGCCGCGCGCGCCGGCGGATCCGCTTGACGGTCCCGCGAAAGGCCAGGTGCTCGCGCACGCGCAGCTCGTGGTACAGCGGCACCTGCTCCGGCAGATAACCCACGCGCTCGCGGACCGCGAGCGAGCGCCGCGCGACGTCGATCCCCGCGACCTCGACGCGGGTCTCGTCGGGCGGGCGCTCCGCCCGGCGCTGCACCGGGAGATAGCCGCAGAACACGCGCATGAGCGTGCTCTTGCCCGCGCCGTTGGGGCCGAGCAAGCCGACGCGCTCCCCCGGCTTGACCGAGAACGACACGTCATCCAGGGCGAACACGGGAGCGCCGCGGTACCGATGGGAGAGCGCTGCGACCTCGAGCGAGGCTGGCGGCCGCCGATTGATCATCGCGTCGAGCTGGCTCCCCCTGGCGCGACCGGCATCACTCCGCCGGCTTCGTCTCCGCCGTCGCCTTCGCGTCCGCCGCCTTCGCGTCCGCCGACGAAGTCGCGTCCGTCGCCTTCGCGTCCGCGGCTGGCGAAGTCGCGTCCGTCGCCTTCGCGTCCGTCGCCTTCGCGTCCGTCTTCACGCCCGCGGCGACGTCCGTCGCCCCGTCCTTGTCGCTCTCCGCCGCGGTCTTCCCGACCTGCTCGGCAAGGTCCGCCGGCACCGGATCCTGGCGCGTCTCCACGGGGTCACGCGCGATCTCGGCGAGCGCCCACTTGATCACCTCGAGCGTCTCCGCGTCCTTCTCCTGGGCGGCGAGCGCGTCGAGCGGCTCCTTGAACGAGGTGAGGCGCTGCGTCCCCATCGTCTCGATCACGGCTTGCCGAACGGCCAGCTCGGGCTCGCGCTGGAGCACCGACGCGAGCGCGACCGCGGTGCCGTTGTCGATCGCGGGCGCCAGCGCCAGCGCGCAGATCCGCCGCTCCTCGGCCGGCTTGACGTAGTCGCCGCCCTCGGACGTCTGGCCCGAGAGGCAGTCGAGCAGCAGCTGACGCGCGACCTCGTAGGCCGCGTAGGCCTTGACCGCCTCGTCGTTGTCGCCCGCCTGCACCCAGAGCTGACCGTGCAGCAGGTGCCCCTCGAGGTCGTAGGGCGTCTGGTCGACGTAGAACTTCTGCGTCCGCGCGGCCCGGCTGTACTGCCGATCGCTCGCCAGCGCGATCGCCAGCAGCTGGTGGACCTCGGGATCCTCGGGGATCAGGTCCTTGGCCTGGCTGTAGAAGGACACGGCCGCGCGCATGTCCCCGTTCCACTCGTGGAGGTTGCCGAGCAGCAGGCTCGCGCCCGCGCGCACGCTCGCGTCCTCGCTCTTCTCCACGACCTCGCGCAGGCCCGGCGCGTGCTCCTGCAGCGCCGCCTGGACGGCCGCCCCGTCGCCGCGATCGAGCGCGGCCACGCGCTCGTTGATCTCGGCCACGCGCTGCGCCAGCGCGGCCTGATCCACCGGCGCGCTGTCCTCGACGCTGGGGCCGTCGTTGAGCTTGGGGACCGCCTGCAAGGGCGCCGGTGTGTGGGTCGTGTCACCGCCGCAGCCCAGCGCGATCACGAGCGCCGCGCACGCGGCCCCCAGCCAGCGCCGCGGCGCTCTGTTCTCGTCGCTCGTCACGGGCCCCAACTTGCCACATTTCCGCGAGGCGCCGCGTGGAAGTTCTCGCTCGTGATGTCCCGCGTGATCAACCGCGTCGGACTCGTGGCCAGCGTGCATGGTCGCTCCATTCATCGCGCGCGCGGACGGGTCGGGGGTGGTTGGAGGAGGAAGCGTGACCCGCGTCCGACGCGACCTTCGAACCGACAACGACCTTCGCCGGTTGTTCCGACGGTTGTTCCGACGGTTGTTCCGACGGTTGTTCCGACGGTTGTTCCGACGGTTGTTCCGACGGTTGTTCCGACGGCGACGCCGCCGCCAAGACCGCCCCCGCAGCGTCCGCGATGTCGAGCGCGACCGGCCCGAGCGGGCTGCGGCTCAGGCGCTCGCCCGCGAGCCCGTGGACATGAACCCCCGCGCACGCGGCCTGCCAGGGTGCCATCCCCCGCGCGAGTAGCGCGCCGATAATTCCGGCCAAGCAGTCCCCGGAGCCGGCGGTCGCCAACCCTGGACCACCGCTCACGCAGATCGCTACCTGATCGCCGTCCGCGACCAGCGTCCCCTCGCCCTTTAGCACCACGATCGCGCCCGTGTGCCGCGCGAGCGCGACGACCGCGTGCACGCGATCCGCCTGAACCTCGGCCGCCGACCACGCGCGGCCGGTAAGCCGCGTGAGCATGCGACCCGCCTCCCCGGGGTGCGGCGTCAGGATCCGCGGCCCCGCCGGATCTCCCGAGCTGCACTCGGGGACATCCTCGAGCGCCGACGCGTCCCAGATCGCGGGACGCGGATCGCGGGAGAACACGCGCGCGAACACACCGGGCTCGCGACGCGTCAGCCCCGGACCGACGACCAGCGCGCGCGCCCCCGCGTGCAGCGACTCGCCCTCGGGGGACGTGACCATCAGCTCCGGCCGCGCCGCGAGCAGCTGCGCCTGCACCTCGGGCTCGCGGGCGACGACCGTCACGAGCCCCGCGCCGCAGCGCAGCGCGGCCGCGCCCGCGAGCACGGCCGCGCCCGGCGTGCCCGCGCTCCCGCCGACTATCGCGACGTGCCCGCGCTCGCCCTTGTGGCGTCCCGGCGCGAGCGCGCTGATCCACGCCCGCACCTCCAGCGGATCGATCAACCGGAGCGCGCGCAGCTCGAGCCCGTGCTCCTCGTCGATCGGCCCGGGGTCGACGAGCCCGATGTCCGCGATCACGACGGCCCCCGCGTGCTCGCGCCCGGGCGTGACGTGCAGCCCTGGCTTGCTGCGCTGGAACGTGACTGTTTGATCCACGCGCGCCGCGAGGCCCTCGACGCGCCCGCGATCCGGATCGACGCCGGTCGGCAGATCGATCGCGACGCGCGGGCCCTGGCACGCGTTCAGCCACGAGACCGCCTCGGCGATCACGCCCCGCGGCGCCCCCTTGGCGCCCGTGCCGAGCAGGCCGTCGAGGATCAACCAGTCGGCGCCCCGCGGCGCGCCGAGCTCCGCGTCACCGGTCGCGACCGTGACCCCCTGGGCGCGAGCCAGCGCGAGCTGCTGGGTCACCGCCTCGTTGTGACGCGCCGTGACCACGCGCGCCGCGAGCTCGATCCCGAGGTCGCGCGCGCGCAGGATCCGGGTGACGGCGAGCCCGTCACCGCCGTTGTTCCCGGGCCCGCACAGCGCGAGCACGCCGGTGATCGGCTGTCCGCTGCGGGCGCGCGCCTCGAGCAGGCGCTCGACCTCGTGGGCCACGCACAGCGCCGCGCGCTCCATCAGCACGGGCGACGGCATGCCCAGCGTGTCCATCGTGTGTCGATCGCTGGCGGCGGCGCGACGGGCTGACCACAGCGTGGCCCGGTCGCGCCACGCCGCGCCGCGCGTCGCCACTACGAGTCCCCCGCGCCCGCCAGCGTCGCGCCCGCGGTCTCGAGGATCCGCCCCGCGAACTCCTCGAGCTGATCCTCATCGGGGCCCTCGAGCATCACGCGGAGCTTCGACTCCGTGCCCGAGTAGCGGAGCAGCACGCGACCGCCCGCGCCCAGCGACGACTCGATCTCCGCCACGACCTTGCCGACCTGCGGCAGCTCCGCGAGCGGGATCTTGCGCGCGACTCGCAGCGAGCGCGAGACCTGCGGCAGCTTCGTCATCACCCGCGCGAGGTCCCGCAGCGAGCGCCCCGACTGCTGCATGATCGAGAGCACCTGCAGCGCCGCGACCGTGCCGTCCCCGGTGGTCGCGTGATCGAGGAACACCAGGTGCCCCGACTGCTCGCCGCCGAGGTTGAAGCCGCCCTCGCGCATGGCCTCCACGACATATCGATCACCGACCGGCGTCCGCAGCAGGCGCGCGCCCACGGACTCGAGCGAGCGCTGCAGGCCCATGTTCGACATCACGGTCGCGACCACCGCGTCGCCCTTGAGCGCGCCCGCGCGCTTCATCGCGTGCCCGCAGATCGCCAGGATCGCGTCGCCGTCGATCAGCTCGCCGTGGCTGTCGCTGAACACCACGCGGTCGGCGTCGCCGTCGAGCGCGATGCCGACGTCCGCGCGGTACTGCCGGACCTGCGCGCACATCTCCTGCGGGTGCACCGCGCCGCACTTCTCGTTGATGTTCGTGCCGTTGGGCTGCACGCCGATCGCGATGACCTCCGCGCCCAGCTCGCGCAGCACCGTCGGCGCGACCTTGTAGGCCGCCCCGTGGGCGCAGTCGACGACGATGCGGATCCCGTCGAGCTTGAGGTGGTCAGGGAACGCGTACTTCGTGTGCGTGATGTAGCGGCCAGCGGCGTCGTCGATCCGCAGCGCCCGCCCGATCTCGCGACCGCGCGCGAACCGGCGCTCGAGCACGCCGGGCTCCATCAGGCGCTCGACCTCGGCCTCGACCTCGTCCGGCAGCTTGAAGCCGTCGAACGCGAACAGCTTGATGCCGTTGTCCGAGAACGGGTTATGGCTCGCGGAGATCACGATGCCCGCGTCGGCGCGCATCGACTGGGCGATGTACGCGATCGCCGGCGTCGGCATCGGCCCGATCAGCATCACGTCCGCCCCCATCGCGCACACGCCCGCCGCGATCGCGGTCTCGAACATGTAGCCCGACAGCCGCGTGTCCTTGCCGACGATCACGCGCCCGTGTCGCCCGAAGTGCGCCGCGACGGCCATGCCGAGGCGCATCGCGGTCTCCGGGGTCATCGGCGGGACGTTGGCGGGTCCGCGGATCCCGTCGGTCCCGAACAGCCGACGCGCCGGCTTGCTCACCTTGGCGGCCTCAGCGGCCACGCTCCGCTCCGGCTCCGGGGCAACGACTCTCACGTTCGCCATACTCCGCACGGTTGTAATACGAAGGCGGCCTGACCCGCCATCGCGAAGGCGCGCCTCAGCCCGGCCGCGGCTCGTCCTCGGCAGGGTCCGCGCCACGCCCCCCGCCCTTCGGCGCCACGCGCTCGCTCGGCTCCTCCCCGCTCGTGATCGGGAACCGGCGCCGCGCGGGGTACAGCGAGAGGGTACCGGCGATGTCCTCGGGGACACTCGTGTTCAGCGCGAAGTCGACGATCAGCGTGCCGCGGTCGCTGGACTCCTCGCCCGGCTCGATCCGGCAGGCCGCGCTCACCGGGTCCTTGACCCCGTCGACGCGGCGCAGGTCCGGCCGCGGCCCGCGGATCGACACCGGGAAGGTCTTCGGCAGCGCCATGGTCTTCGGCACGAGCGCCGGCAGCTCGCAGATCGGGACCACGACCTCGCGCGTGCCCGCCTTCGGCTTGACCATGATCTTGATCGTGACCTCCGGGCGCTCGCCCGGCTCCATGCCCGCGAACTCCACGCCCTCGCGCGGCCGCAGCACGCTCTTCACGATCTCCATGTTGTGCGTGATGTTCTTGAGCTCCTCGGGCTCCGTGCCCAGCGAGCTGATCTCCTGGATCACCGTCTTCGGGCCGCGCAGGCTGATCCGCGCCGGGCTCGTCGTCAGGCCCACGTACTCGTAGTCCTCGTGCACCGTCACCGGGATCACCGGCTTGACGGGGAACTCGCGCTCGATGATCCGGTCGAAGCGCACGTCCACGCCGTCGTAGATCAGCGAGCGCAGGATCACGCCGTTGGGCATCACGAGCGTCGACTCGTCGATCTGCAGCGCGCCCTCCTTGACCTTCTTCAGGTCCAGCTCGAGCTTGCCGAGGTCCGAGGCGCTGAGGCGGTTGATGCGGCTCCACGAGCCGTGGACCTCGACGGTGACCGTCTCCGGGAGCTTCGTCCGCAGCACCCGCTGGGGGTCGTCGACGACGTGCAGCGGGATCGCGAACTGGCGCGTCACGTCCTCGCGCGTGACGAAGAAGAACAGCGCCGCGAGCAGCAGCGCGGTCGTCTTCGTGCCCCAGTGATTGAACAGCAGCCCCGCGATCCAGCGGAGCGGACGAAACCGCGCCATCCTACGCGCCCCCCTCGGCTGGGTGCTGCAGATCCGCCTCGACGCGGCGCGCCCCCGAACTCCGGCCTGGGTCGCCCGTGACCTTGGGCTCCACGTCGTCGTCCGGCTCCGGCGGCTGCTCGATCCACGTGCCGATCCGCTTCTCGAGCTCGGCCGCGTTCAGCGGCTCCGACAGCTCGCCGCGGAACGCCACGCGGATCTCGCCGCGCTCCTCGCTGACGACGAGCATGAGCGCGTCTGTCTCTTCCGTCATGCCGATCGCGCCGCGGTGCCGCGTCCCGAACTGCGGGTCGAGATCCTCGCGGTGCGTCAGCGGGCAGATCACGCCGGCGCGGATGATCCGGAAGTCCTGGATCAGCACGGCGCCGTCGTGCGCGAGGTTTATCGGGTGCGGGATCATGAGCGCGACGAGGGTGTCGGCGTGCAGGTCGGCGCCGATCTCGCGACCGCGGTCGCTGACCAGATCGAGGATATCGATCTCGCCGCGCAGGATGAACAGCGCGCCGATCTTCGCGCGCTTGAGCCGCTCCATCGCCAGCACCAGCTCGCCGACGGCCGAGAGCGCCGCCTGCCGGCGCCCGCGCGGCGCGAGCCGCTGACCGACGCGCAGCAGCAGGCGCCGGATCTCCTGATGGAACACGACGATCAGGATGATGATGATGTACTCGAGGAAGAACTTGATCAGCGCGGCGACGGCCACGAGGTCGAGCGCCTGGGCCGTGGCCGCGACGGCGCCGAAGAACGCGACCGAGAGCAGCACCGGGATCGCGCGCGTGCCGTGCAGCAGGCGCAGCGTGCCGTAGAAGATCACGAGGAGCAGCCCGAAGTCGAGGGCGTCGTTCCACGCGAGCGCGGCGATGAACTCGCTCGGCTTCATCTCGGCGCCCCTCCGGCCCGCGAGGCCGACGCGACGCGCTCGTCGTAGGCGCGCTCGAGCGCTGCGGCCACGCGCAGCGCGTCGACGGTCTCGACCACGTCGTGCACGCGCACGACGCTCGCGCCGTGGCGGACCGCGAGCACCGCCGCGGCCACGCTCGCGCTCATGCGATCGTCCACCGCGCGCCGCGTGATCGCGCCGAGGAAGGACTTTCGGCTCGCGCCGATCAGCACGGGGTAGCCCACGAGCTCGCGCAGCGTCCGCGACGCGACGACGAGCGCGGCGCTCTGCTCGGCGGTCTTGCCGAAGCCGACGCCGGGGTCGATGACGAGCTGCTCCGGCGCAACGCCGGCCGCGCGCGCCCTCGCGACGGACGCCCGCAGCTCCTCGGCGACCTCCCGCAGCAGGTCCGTGAAGCCGATCGACGTCTGCATGGTCTCGGGGACACCTCGCATGTGTCCGAGCACGAGCCCCGCGCCTGTCTCGGCGGCCACCCTCGCCATCTCCGGGTCGGCGAGGCCCGAGACGTCGTTGATGATCGCGGCGCCCGCGGCCACGGCCGCGCGCGCGACCTCAGCCCGGCGCGTGTCGACGCTGATCAGCGCGCCCGCGAGCGCCTCGTCGCGGGCGGGCGCGCGGATCACCGGCACGACCCGCGCGCGCTCCTCCGCGGGCGAGACGGCGCGCGCGCCGGGCCGCGTCGACTCGCCGCCGACGTCCAGGATCGCGGCGCCCTCCCGCGCGAGCGCGCGGCAGCGCGAGCGGACGACCGGCAGGTCGGGCGCGCGCGCGTCGTCGCGGAGGAGCCGGCCGCCGTCGTAGAAGCTGTCGGGCGTGACGTTCACGATCGCCATCACGCGCGCGCGCAGCAGCGCGAGTGACCCGGCGGCGTGTCGCCAGCTAGCTGGTGACCGCCCCGACGTTTGTTCGACCTCCGCAGACATCCGGTGCGACGTGTGTCCCGTACGCGAGCCTCAGTGAATTTCAAATCAGGTCAGTGCCCCGTTTGCAAGCGCCCGGAATCACGACGCAGGTCTTGCGCTATGGACACGGGAAAGACCGCGAACTCCGGCGCAGGCAAGATCGATCACTCGCGCCGTGCGTACAAGTATGGATCTGCGTCGTCCGGGTCGCGCGACGGCGTGCGCGTCGGTGCCCTCATCGACCACGCCAGCGTCTACGTCCCACGTGACCAACGTATTTCCGACTCCGCGGACCGCGCCGTGGCGACGGCGCATCGCGTCTCAGTCCCGTGAACGGCTCGACGCACCGGGCGCGTATTGCTTCGCGTCGATGCCGTAGCGACGCAGCAGCTTGTGTAGATACTTGCGATCCATGTCCGCCTCGCGAGCGGCGCGCGAGATGTTGCCCTCGGAGCGCTGGAGCAACCACGCGAGGTAGGCCTCCTCAAACAGCTCCACCGCCCGCTCCTTCTGCTCGCGAAAGGTCAGGGTAGGATCGAAGGCGAGCGCCTCGTCGCGATGGGTCCGCGGACGACTTCCCGGCTTGATCAGGTCGATGACGCCATCGGGCGAGAGGTAGGCGCTGCGCTCCACGACGTTGCGCAGCTCTCGGACGTTGCCGGGCCAGTCGTAGCCGACGAGGCGCGCCATCGCCTCAGGGCCCGGTTCCTTCCACATGCCGGGCGGGAGCCGGCGGGAGAACAGGTCGATCAGCATCGGGATGTCCTCGCGCCGATCTCGCAGCGGCGGCACCTGGGCCGAGACGACCGCGAGGTTGAAGTACAGGTCCTCGCGGAACTCGTCGCTGGCGACCTGCTCGCGGAGGCTGCGGTGCGTCGCGGCGATGATCCGGACATCGACCTCGACCTCGTCGTAGCCGCCGACGCGTCGAATCTTGCGGTTCTCGAGCGCGCGCAGCAGCTTCGGCTGCAGGTCGACGGGGAGCTCGGCGACGTCGTCGAGGAACAGCGTCCCCTTGTGCGCGAGTTCGAACGCGCCCTTGCGACGCTGCGTCGCGCCCGCGAACCCGCCGGGCTCGTGTCCGAACAGCTCGCTCTCGATCTGCGAGGCCGCGACGCCGCCGCAGTCGACGATGACGAAGGGCTGGTCCTTGCGCGGTGATGACTCATGGATCGCCCGGGCGATCAGGTCCTTGCCCGTGCCGGTCTCGCCCTCGAGCAGAATCGTCGCGTCGGCCGCGGAGACGCGCTCGAGCACGCCGAAGATCTTCCGCATGGCGAGGCTGCGCCCGTGCACGGGGCCGAAGTTCTCGTTCGTGCTCGGGAGCAGCTCAACTCGTGAGTCCCGCGGCATGAAGCGCAGCTGGACCTTGCCGAGCGCGAGCACATCGCCCGGCTTCAGGAACGCGTCCGAGATGCGCGCGCCGCCGATGAACGTCCCGTTCGTCGACCGCAGGTCATTACAGCGATACGCGTCGCCCTCGCGGCGGATCTCGGAGTGCACGCGGCTGACCGACTCATCCGGCAGGACGATGTTGCACTGCCGAGATTTCCCGAGCCGAACCGTGTCTTGCACTACCTCGAACTCGCGCCCTCGTAGTTCTCCGGTCAGGACGAGCAGTCGGAAGCCCACGTGTCGGAGCTCTTCAACATCGTCCGCGACCACCGTCGAGTCCACGCCCTGTTCCTCGTGCGCCACGATTCTCAGGCTACCAACTCAAGACCGAGAACGGAAAGCCGCGCACGGCTCTCGCTCACGCGCAAACACCGCAAGACCAAAACGTGTCCCAGAATACATGTTGTTCTCTAGCCGTTTTTCCCTGTATGGACTGCTCAAAGACGTTGTCGTGATGCAGCACAACCAAAGAAAAGAGGGATGGCTCTTGACAGCCATCCCTCTCATTCCTGGGCGATTGGTCCGTTGAGGCAGATCAGATGTAGAAATCGATCACCGCCACGCCGCGATCGATCGGCGCCTCCTCCTCGATCACCGGACGCTTTTCTTCAGTCGGAGCGATCAGCGGGAGCTCCAGCACGGGTCGCAGCTCCGGGCGGCGCGCCCCCTTCTTCGACTCTCGCTTCTTGATGATCCAGTGATGTCGCATAGAGCACCTACCGCCTTCAGTTTCCGATCGCGCGCTGGCGAGGACCTCACCAACAGGATCCACGAACGTGGCCGGGTCGACAAGCTTCTCGACGGTCGCAGCAGGCGCCGACGCGCGTGTACGAACATCCGCGTGAAACCGCCTGGAGTGCGTTCTTTTTCGACCTGAGGCCATTTCGAGACGATCGGGTGAGTACACGATCAGCCTAATCGCGAAGCGGTTGCTGGCAAGGCTGGTGTTTCGCGCCGCGCGTACTGACACCGACGCCAGAGGTGCGAGCGCGGGCTATCGGTAGGTCTCTGCGCCACCGCGTCGCGACGCGATCGCGCGCGCGGCTTGGCGCGCCTGTTCGCGCGTGACGAGCTCAGGTCGCGGTCGAGGACGCGACCAGAACCGCGTCACGCGTCGCGTTCTCAGAAGTCCACGACGACCCAGCGATGGTTCTCGCGCTCGAGCAGCGCGAACTCGCCATCGTCAAGTCGAAGCGTCGCCGTGTGCGAATCCGAGACGATCGGATCGGCGAGGTGCGTCGCTAGGCGATCCCGCCGAGCCTGGAGATCCTTCGAATACTCACTCTCGGTCCATGCGGCGCGAAGCTCGTCGACCGACAGGTCGATGCGATACCGCTCCGGGGCCAATTCGAGCAGCACGTCCCAGCGAGCTGCGCGGCTGGCCCGCACGAAGCTCCGGAGGGCTGCACGAGGGGTCTCGAAGGTGTAGAGCAGCGTCGGGTCCTCGGCGAAGCTCCAGCCTCCACGCGTGGCCTCCACGGCTCGCAGCGGCTGCTCTGGCGTGAGCATCACGGTCGCGTCGGCGCGCGTCTCCACCGGCTTCGCGAGCGCGCCTGACCAGCGCGACCGCGCGCTCGAGCTGCCCAGGATGGACCGGTAGTCGACGCGGTCGCGGGCGCCGAGCACAACTTGCTCGCGAATCCCCTGCGCGTCGCCCTTGCGGACCATGGCTCCCGCCCGTCGGCTCTCCCGCCGCAGTTCCCGCGACTCTCGACTCGCGCACGCGAAGCCCGCGCACATCAGGAGCGCAACAACGGCCACCACGCGCGGTCTTCGCGGCCGCTGGTGTGCAGGTCGGAGTCCGAGATCCCCCGGGTCGCCTTCGCTCGCCCCCACGCGCACGATCTACTCCGTTGGCGCCGCCTTCGGCTCCACGACCGCCGTGAACTTCGCCGAGCTCTTGACCGACTCACCGCACCGGATCAGCCCCTCGAACTTCCCGATCTTCCCGAGGCGCTTGGCCTCGACGATGATCTCGAGGACATCACCCGGGACCACCGGCGCGCGAAACTTCGCCTCCTGGATGCCGATGAACAGGCAGTTGTGCAGCTCCGGGTCAAACTTCCCCGAGCGGTTCGCCAACACCACCGCGGCCTGAGCCATCGCCTCGACCTGGACGACGCCGGGGAGCAGCGGGTTTCCTGGGAAGTGCCCCTGCAGGATCGGGTCGCTGATCGAGACGCACTTGTGCGCGATGATCCGCTCGTTGGGTACCAGCTCGACGACGCGATCGAGAAACAGGAACGGGTAGCGGTGCGGCAGGATGCGCTGGATCTGAACGGTCTCGAGTGTCATGGCGCGAGGCGCTCAGGATAAACGAAAACGTCGAGCCGGGCTCGGCGCGGACTCGACCGTCACCACGAGCGAGCCCCGACGACCTGCGGTCGCCGGGGCTGCTGCACGGCACGGCTCCTGCGCCGCCGTCCCTACGGGTGCTGCGTGTTGTATCGCTTCACGAGCTCAGCCGTGATGTCGATACCCTTCTTCTGGTAGATCAGCACGCTGGGGTCCGAGACGATCACGAGGTCAAGCTCGAGCTCGCTCGCGAGCTTGCTGATGATCCCCTGGCTCTTCTTGTAGATGTCCTCGAGCACGCGGCCCTCGGACGCGGCGAGCTCCTGCTGCATGGTCATGTAGACCTGCTGCAGCTCCAGGAGATCCTGCTGCAGCTTCTCCTGGGCCTTGGCGAGCTCCTGACCCTTGAGCTGCGCGAGCTTGGCCTGCTCCTGCTCGAGCGTGCGGCGCTTCTGGTCGAGCTTCTGCTGCTTGGCCTTCGACGACGCCTCGAGCTTCTTGCGCTCTTTCTTGCCGTGCTTGGTCTCGTTGAGCACGCGCTGCATGTCGACGGTGGCGATCTTGCGCACCTGCGGTACGGCGGCCTGGGCCACCGACATCGGCGCGAGGGCCATGCCAGCGGTCAGGACCGCGCCGCTGACGAGCAGCGCGCCGAGGCGGCGCCCGAACCGGGCCGTGCGGGGGAGCTTCGTGGGGAGCGCGGAGCGGGTACGGTGCATCACTTGAACTTCTTGTCGTACGCGACGATCACTCGGTTGGTGATGTCGATCTTGGGATTGGCGTAGAGGATGGACATCGGCGACTTCACGAGGACGACCTCGATGCCTTCGTCCTTCGCGATCGTGTCGACGACCGTCTGGGCGTTCTTGTAGATCTTCTCGACCAGCATCGTCTCGGAGTTGGAGATGTCCTCCTGGAGCTCCATGTAGAGCTGCTGGACCTCCTGGTACTTGATGCCGAGGGCCTCCTGCCGGCGCATCAGCTCGGCCTGCGACAGCATCGCGGCCTTCGCCTGCAGGTCCTCGACCTGCTTCTGCAGGTCCTTGTTCTTGCCGTCGAGCTTGGCCTGGCCCTTCGTGAACTTCTTCTCGAGGTCCTTCTTGGCCTTGCTGCCCTGCGTGGTCTCCAGCAGCAAGCGCTGGACCTCGACGACCGCGACCTTGTTGACGGAGTAGTCCGCGGCCGCAGCGTTCGACGTGGGGAGCACGAACGGGGCCAGCAGCGCGGCGGAGAGCATGAATCGAGCGATTCGGCGCATGATGGGGCGACACCTTAGCTTTCGCCGCAACCGGCGGCAACCTTGCAAACAGACGACGGAGACCGGCCCCGATTCATCACGACGGCGTTATTTGTTCCAGTGACGCGCGCGGGGGCGCGAGGGAGGTGCTTTGACGCACAAGCCGAGGCCCGCGCGCCGGGTCCACCCCGAACGCGCTCCAGGACCGTACCCAGGCGGGCTCCCGTTGATTCCCGGTCACCGGCGTTCGCGGCGGCGCTCATACGGCGGCGCCCCTAGCTCCTGGCTACACTCGCTCGCTCGCTCGCTCGCTAGAAGGAGTTGCCGACGTTGAACTCGAACACGACCGGATCCTCGGCGCGCGGGATGTACTCGGTCGCCTGCTGACGGTCGAGCGGGAAGCCCCACTCGAAGCGCAGCGGCCCGATCGGCGACTGCCAGCGGAAGCCGAAGCCCATCGAGTAACGCATGTCCTGGAAGTTCCAGGTCGCGCACGGGTCCGACTTCGGCAGCTGGTCGGGGTTGGGCTCGCGGCAGTACAGCGGCTCCGTGTTGAAGGCGTTGCCGATGTCCATGAAGATCACGCCCTTGATGTTCGCCGGCGGCACGATCATGAACTCGAGCTCGAGGTTGAGCGAGGTCAGCAGGTTGCCGCCGATCGAGTAGGCGATGAGCGGCGCGGTCGGATCGGGCGAGCTCTGCACCAGGATCCGTGGGCCCAGGCTGCGCAGCTGGTAGCCGCGGATCATGCCGTGGCCGAAGATGCCGCCGGGGAAGTAGCGCTCGAAGATGGGCACGCCGGAGGCCTCGGGGCCGTGGATGAAGCCGACCTGCAGCTGGGTCTTGAACACCATCCAGGCGCGGAAGGCCTGCTTCGAGCGGATGATCGGGAAGTAGAACCGGAAGATCGAGTGATACCGGTTGTACTGGTTCTGCGAGCCGAAGTACTTGCTCGCGAACTCGGCCCGGATCTCGTGACGCATGCCCCGGGTCGGGAACAGGTAGTTGTCGGTCGTGTCGTAGCGGGCGCGCGCGATGATCTTCGACGTGATGCCGTCGGAGTAGAGGTTGGAGATCAGCGCCTGCTCGGGGATGGTCGTAAGCGACCCAGGCGAGAAGATGCCGCCGAAGTTGCCGGCCGTGCCGAAGCCGATCGTGACGTACTCGAAGGCGTAGCCGGCGAACAGGATCAGGTTCGGCAGGCGCGGGATCGGGTAGCCCCACTGGAACTGGAAGCCCGTGCGGCCGCGGTCGAAGCCGGGGAACACGTCGCGCGAGTTGAAGATGTTGACCGAGAAGTTCCAGCGCGAGTCGAGGAAGTAGCGCGTGTAGTAGGCCAGGTTGAACAGGCGCCGCAGCGCCGAGAGCTGGGCGACGAGCGTGACCGTGGAGCCGCGGCCGAGGAAGTTGTCGTACTGGACCTGGGCCTGCAGCACGAAGCTCTCGATGGTCGAGAAGCCGGCGCCGACCTGGAAGGTGCCGGTCAGGCGCTCGGTGACCTCGACGTTGATCACGAGCTTCTCGGGGGTCGAGCCCTGCGAGGTGGAGATCGTGACGTCGGAGAAGTAGCCGAGGCGCAGGACGTTGAACTCCGAGACCTCTTTACCTGTCTCGGAGTACAGATCACCCTCGCTGAGCGTCAGCTCGCGGCGGATGACCTTGTCGGCGGTCTTGTCGTTGCCGAAGATGTTGATCCGCTCGATGTAGACGAGGTCGCCCTTGCCGACCTCGAGCGTCATGTAGACGAGCAGGTTCTCCTTGTCCTGGCGGACGTCGGGGATCACGTTGACGTTGGCGTAGCCGTTGTCCTTGTAGCGCCGCTCGATGTCCTGGATGATCTTCTGGATGTCGCCCATCGCGGCGACGTCGTTCTTCTGCAGGATCGGGTCGATCGACTCGGCGAGGACCTCCTCGGTGAACAGCGGCTCCTCGCCCCGCCGCAGCACCTCCTTCGCGCGCAGCCGCCCGATGCGGTACTGCGGGCCCTCCTCGACCGGGATCGTCAGGTAGACGAAGCGGCGATCGGCGCTCAGGCTCATCTCGGGCTCCTTGACGGTGAAGTCGAGGTAGCCGTGATTGTTGTAGAAGCCCTTGAGCATCTGGGCGTCGGCGGCGAAGGCCTCGCGGTTGAACACGCCGCCCGCGCGCTTCGAGATCAGGCTGAAGTACCCGCCGACCCGGGTTTGCATGAACTTCGCCAGCTCGGCGTCGGAGAACGCCTTGTTGCCGACGAAGGTGATCTTGCGGACGATGACCTCGGAGCCCTCGCGGACGACGAAGTAGACGTCGATCTGCCCGGGGGAGTCCTCGACCGGGCGCAGCGCGTACTCGATGTCGGCGAGGAAGAAGCCGTCCTGGATGTACAGCTCGCGGATCTTCTCGACGTTGGCCTTGACCGCGCCGAGGTCGAGGATCGCGTTCTTCTCGAGGTCGAGGACCTCGTTGATGTCGTCGAGCTTCTTCTTGTCGTTGCCCTCGACGATGATCTTGCGGATCGTCGGGCGCTCCTTGACGACGTAGGTGAGCACGACGCCGGCCGCGGTCATCTCGCCGGTGACCGAGACGTCGGAGAATTTGCCGAGCCCCCAGAGCCGCCGCAGGTCGTTGGCGAGCTTGCTCATCGTGACGAGCTCGCCGACGGAGCTGTCGAGCTCGAGCAGCATCGCCTCGGACTCGACGCGGCGGTTGCCGTCGAAGCGGATGTCGGCGATCGGCTGGCCGTAGAGGTCGCGAGGGACATCCGCGAGCGCGAGCAGATCGAACAGCGACTCCATCGTCCGCGTCGGCAGCGGCGCGGCCTCGGCGGTACGCGGCGCGCTGACGCTCGCCCCGAGGATGCACGCGATCACGCAACAGATGAGCAGGATCGCGCGTCGGAGGGCACCCGTGGCCCGCGCCACCGGTGCGAACAACGATGAACCAGTCGAACTCACGGAGCTTTCGGGTCGAGTTCGCGCAGGTCGTCCACGAGCTGGCCGTCTTCCATCCGGATCCGCCGCGGCATGCGGCGCGCCAACTCCATGTTGTGGGTCACGACGAGGAGAGTGAGGTCGTGCTCGCGATTGAGGCGGAAGAGCAGCTCGTGCACCTCGTCGCTCGTGCGCGTGTCGAGGTTGCCGGTCGGCTCGTCGGCGAGCAGCAGCTGCGGGCGCATGACGAGCGCGCGCGCGATCGCGACGCGCTGCTGCTCGCCGCCGGAGAGCTCGCCGGGACGGTGTTGGAGACGGTCTTTGAGCCCGACCGCGGTCAGGATCGATTCCGCCTGCTCGCGGGCGGTTCGCGTCGGCGTGCGCGCGATCAGGGCCGGCATCATGGTGTTCTCGAGGGCCGTAAATTCCGAGAGCAGGTGATGGAACTGAAACACGAAGCCGATCGACTTATTCCGAAAGCTGGCGAGCTGCGGCGGCGACAACTTCGTGATGTCGGTGTCACCGAACAGGATCTCGCCGCGCGTCGGCAGGTCGAGCGTTCCCAAGCAGTGGAGGAAGGTCGACTTCCCTGCCCCCGACGCGCCGATGATGCCGACCATCTCTCCGCGATGGAGGGTGAGGTTAACATCGCGCAGGACCCGGAGAACACGCGCTCCGTGGGTGAACTCCTTGTGGACGTGGTTCACGCGCACGAGCACGGGCCGAGTGTCGCCGGTCGCTTCGCTCATTTGGGGTCCCAAAAGCCGCGCAACCCTATGATGGGCCCCCGATGGTGTCAACGCCGCGTCGCGCGTTGGTAGTCGCTATTCCGTCATGCGCAGCGCGTCCACCGGACGCATGCGTGCTGCGGCCCGGGCCGGGTACACGCTCGAGAGCCAGACAATCGCGATCGCCGACAAACCGACGAGCAGGACCTCGAGCGGGTTGACCTCGAGCGGGAGCCGCTGGATGTAGTAGATGTCCTCGTCGACCGGCAGCCCGACGCGGCTGCCGACGGCGCAAACCGCGAGCCCCGTGAGGACGCCACCCAGGCTGCCCATCACGCCGACGATGAGGCCCTCGAGCACGAACACACGGGAGATCCGCGCGTCCGAGATGCCCATGGCCTTGAGAATCGCTATCTCGGAGGCGCGCTCGAGCACGGCCATGAGACTGGTGGCGAGGATCCCGAACGCGGCCACGAGGATCACGAACAGCAGCGCGATGGCCATGGCGACCTTCTCGATGAACATCGCCGAGAACAGGTTGCGATGGACGGCGCGCCAGTCCTGGACCTCGAGGTCGTCGCGACCGAGTTCGGCGAGAACCGCGCGAGTGGCGGCGACGCCCTGCTCGAGCGCGTCGGGGTCCGCGAGTCGGATCACGACGTGCGAGACGCGGCCGCGGGCCTGGGTGAGCGCCTGGACACGATCGAGCGCGGCGTAGGCGTAGCGGCTGTCGTACTCGTACTGGCTGGTGAAGAACTCGCCGCCAACACGCGCGGCGAGGCTCCCCGGGATCGCGCCAGCCGGCGTGATACGAGCCACCGGCGTGATCAGCTGGACGCGCATGCCGATGCGCACGCCGAGCTCTGCGGAGAGCTCGCGCCCGAGGATCAACGCGTCGAGCACGGGCTCCGCGCGGCGCTCCTCGGCCTCCGGTGACGCGGCGGGTTGTGGTTGTTCGGGCGCGGGGCGTCCCCAGGGCGCGGCCGGAAGCTCGGGAGGAAGCTCGGGAGGAAGCTCGGGAGGAAGCTCGGGAGGAAGCTCGCCGTTTTCCCGCAGTCGCGGGATCTCGACGCTCGGGTCCTCCCACTCGCCGTCGTCGGCCCAGTCGTCTGCCTCGGCCTCGCCCGGCTCCTCGGGCGTCGCGGGGTTGGGCCCGTCTGCCTGGTCGTTTGGACCGCTGCCGACGGGCGGCAGCTGACCGGCGGCGCGTAGCCTCGGGATCTCGACGCTCGGATCTTCCCAGTCGTCGTCCTCGCCCGCGAAGGGATCGTCGGGGCCCTCGAGCTCATCGAGCTCGGCTGGGTCCTCGTGATCTTCGGCGGGCTCGACCTCCTTCGGCTCACGGAGGTCGTTGGCCTCGTCCCTCGCGTCATCCTTGGGCTCGATCGCGCGCGGCTTCTCGATGATCAGCCGGCGGTAGACGGGCACGGTCTCGGGGTGCGTGAGCGCGGCGTAGGTCCCCTGCTCGACGCGCTCGTCGAGGTCGGTCGCCGCCGCGTGCGGGCCAGGCTCGACGCCGACGAGCCGGATCCCGAGGCGGTTGTAGTCGCTGCGCACCATGACCTCGCCGAGCAGCACCGGGCTCGCGCCCACGATCTCGGGTCGCGCGCGCAGGGCCTCGGCGAGGGCCTCGTAGTCCGCGAACGTCCCGGCCTCGCGGTCGACGACGCGCAGGTGCCCCTCGTGGCCGAGGATCTTGTCCTGGAGCTGATCCCCGAGCCCTCCCATGAGGCTGAGGACGACGACGAGCGCGGTGCAGCCCACGCTGACGGAGACGGTGATCAGGCACGAGAGCAGGTTGAGCAGCCGGGCCAGGATCGCGAAGCCGAGCGACGCGAGCCCGAGCAGCCCGAGCCCGAGCCCGATGAGACCGACGACGCCGACCTGTTGGGCCGCGTCGTCGACCGGCAGCTCCGTCGGCGCGCCGCTCGAGAACACGCCGCCGAGGTCCGCGCCCGCGAGCGCCGCGCCGCCGATGAGCGCGACGCCGGCGACCCACGTCAGCGGCCGGACCCAGGTCGGGCGGGCAGCGGCCTGCAGATGACGCCAGGCGATCAGGTACTCGATCGGCTTGTCCAACGGGCCCGCTCAGGTCTCGTTCTGGCGCATGGCGTCGACCGGTCGCATCCGCGCGGCGACGCGCGCTGGGTAGAGGCTCGAGAGCCAGACGATGATCATCGCGGAGACGCCGACCAGCGTGACCTCGAGGGGCTTGATGGCGACCGGCAGCTCTTCAAAACCCGGCATCCCGTCGGCGAGCGGGAGCCCGAAGCGATCGAGCGCGAGGCACACGGCGATGCCGACGGCGATCCCCGCGACGCTGCCGATGAAGCCGAGGCAGAGCCCCTCGGTGATGAAGATCTTCTCGATCTCGTTGTCGCGCAGCCCCATGGTCTTGAGGATCGCGATCTCCTTGGCCTTCTCGAGCACGCTCATGAGGTTGGAGCCGAGGATGCCGAAGGACGCGACGAGGATGACGCAGAGCAGCGCGATGAACACCGCGATCTTCTCGAGCGCCATGGCCGAGAACAGCGCGACGTTGATCTCCTGCCAGTCGCGAACCACCAGCTCCTCGCGGCCGTGGCGGTCGACGACCTCCTGCACGAGCTTGGCGCTGACGCCGACCTGGTTTACGTCCTCGACCTTGATCTCGATGCCGCTTACGCGGTCGCCAGCGCGCAGGAACGCCTGCGTCAGGCGCAGCGGGGCGTAGACGAGCCAGCGGTCGTACTCGTAGTGATCGGCGTCGAACACCCCGGCGATGCGCGCCGACATGACGCCGGGGATCCGGCCGGCGGGCGTGAGGCGACCGATCGGCGTGATCAGCTGGACGTCCTCGCCGACGTCGACCATGAGCTCCTGCGCCTTCTGGCTGCCGACGATGATGCCGTCGCCGCGCGCGGTGCTCTTGGCCTCGACCTCAGCCTCCTCGCCCGGTGACTCCTCGGGCCCCTCGGGCTCGCTCGCGTCGTCCCAGTCGGCGTCGCCGGACGGGTCCTCGCCGGCCGGGAGCTCGCCGGCGGCGCGCAGCTTCGGGATCTCGACCGCCGGGTCTTCCCAGCCGTCGTCGGCCGGACCGAAGATGTCGCGAAAGACATCCGGCGCGGGCGCGACGGGCTCGGGCTCTCCGGCCGCGCGCTCGTCGGCCGGGTCCTCCCAGCCGCCGTCGTCGCGCTCGTTGCGATCGCTCGCGCCGGGCGGCGCGCCCTCGTCGGGCTCGGGGCCGCGGAAACCTGGCGCAGGAGGCAGATCGCCGGCGGCGCGCAGCTTCGGGATCTCGACCTCGGGGTCCTCCCAGTCGTCGTCGTCGTCGTCGTCGTCGCTTGCGGTCGGGAACAGGTCGAGGTCGAGGATCGGGCGGGTGGGCTTGAGCGCGCGGGTCGGCTCCAGCTCGCCCGCGGGGAGGGAGGCCTCGCCCTCCCCCTGCGACGCGCTCTTCGTCCGCTTCTTGCCCTTGCCCTTCTTGCCCTTCTTGCCCTTCTTGGTCGACGCGCCCTTCGAATCCGTGTCTCGCGGGCCGCGTGAGAGCAGATCGAAGTTGAACTGCGGCTCCGGGATGTCGTCGGGGTTGGCGAGGTAGTCGTACTTGCCGGCGACGATGATCTCGGGGAGGTTCGAGACGGTCGCGTGCAGCTCGGGGATGATCCCGGTGAGGATCCCGCCCTGGCGGTTGACGCCGCTGCGGACCATGATCTCGCCCTCGAGGTACGGGCTCGCGCCGATGACGCCGTCGAGCGCGCCGATCTCCTTGCTGAGCTCGAGGTAGTCGGCGAACGGGCGCTTGTCGGGGCGCTGCACGAGGATGTGCGCGCGCTGGCCGAGGATCTTGTCGCGCAGCTCGTGCTCGAGGCCGGTCATGAGGCTCAGCACGACGACGAGCGCCATGCAGCCGAGCATCACGGAGAACGAGATGACGGTGGCGAGCAGCGTGAAGACGCGCGAGAGCAGCGCGCCGAGCAGCAGCATGGCGCCGCCGAACAGCGTGACCACGCCGAGCATGCCGTAGTAGGCCTGCCGCGGCGTGACGCCGCCCTCGCTCTGCTTGCGCAGCGCGTCGAAGCCGAGCCCCATCGACGTGAGCTCGTCGAGCGACTCGGGGCCGAGCTGCGCGGAGTAGAGCGAGAAGCCGAGGCCGACGAGGATCAGGTAGAGCGCGAGCAAGGTGAGCGGCACGACCCACGCCGGCGGCTGGTCGCCGACGCGGAGGTGCCGCCACGCGATCAGCAGGTAGAGCCGCGTCGTGCCGCGCTCGTTCACGAGGCGTCCGCGCTCCCGCTGTCGCCGCCCTCTTTGAGCAAGAACGCCTCCATGAGCCCGTCGAGGTCACCGTCGAGCACGTCGTGCACGGCCGAGAGCTTCAGCTCCGTGCGGTGATCGTTGACCATCTGGTACGGGTGGATGAAGTACGAGCGGATCTGGCTGCCCCACTCGATGCTCTTCTTCTCGCCCTCGAGGTCCTGACGCTCCTGCTCGCGCTTGCGTCGCTCGAGGTCCCACAGGCGCGCCTTGAGCATGCGCATGGCGGTCGCCATGTTCTTGTGCTGCGAGCGCTCCATCTGGCAGGCGACGACTACGCCGGTCGGGTTGTGGGTGAGGCGCACGGCCGACTCGGTCTTGTTGACGTGCTGCCCGCCCGCGCCCGAGGCCCGGAACTTGTCGACGCGCAGATCGGCGGGGTTGATCTCGATGTCGATCTGATCGTCGCCGAGGTCCGGCAGCGCCATGACGCTGGCGAAGCTGGTCTGACGGCGCGCCTGGGCGTCGAAGGGCGAGATCCGGATCAGGCGGTGCACGCCGATCTCGGAGCGGAGGTAGCCGTAGGCGTACTCGCCCGCGATCGCCAGGGTCGCGCCGCGGATACCGGCCTGCTCGGCCTCCTGGATGTCGAGCACCGAGACGTCAAAGCCCTGCCGCTCGCCCCAGCGCTGGTACATGCGCAGCAGCATCTCGGCCCAGTCCTGGCTGTCGACGCCGCCCGCGCCCGCGTTGATCGAGAGCAAGGCGTTGCTGGCGTCGTACTCCCCCGAGAGCATGCGCCGGAACTCCATCTTGCCGAGCAGCTGATCGAGGCGGCCGAGCGACTCCCAGACCTCGTGCACGCTGTCGTCGTCGCCCTCCTCGCGGGCCAGCTCGTAGAGCTCGCCGCTGTCGTCGAGCGTTCGCCCGGCGCGCTCGAGATCATCGACGATCTTCTTGAGCGTCGCCTGCTCGCGCAGGACCTTCTGCGCGTAGTCGTTGTCGCTCCAGAACTCGGGATCCGCGGTCTGGGCGTCCAGCTCCTCTAGCTTCTCGCGCCGGCCCTCGTAGTCAAAGATGCCTCCGTAACTCGGCGAGCCTCGCGGCAAGCCGGGACAGCTGCTCCTGGACCTTGTTGTGTTCGGGGAGCGTCCCGCTCTGGGCGCTGGATCCTGTCATGTTCCCGGCAGTGTAGTCGATCGCGGCGCGCGGGGGTCAAGCGACCGAGTCCGCTCACACCTCGACGAGCCGCAGCTGGCGCCGCGACGTGGGCGCGACGAACCGCACCGGGTACTCCCCCGTGAAGCACGCGGTGCAGAAGCCCGACGCGCCGCCGACGGAGGTCATGAGGCCCTCGGGAGACAGGTACTCGAGCGAGTCCGCCGTGATGTAGCGCGCGATCTCCTCCGGCGTGTGGCTCGAGGCGATCAGCTCCTTCCGCGTCGGCGTGTCGATGCCGTAGTAGCAGGGCCACGTGACCGGCGGCGAGGAGATGCGCACGTGGACCTCGCGCGCGCCGGCGCTGCGGATCATCTTGACGATCTTGCGCGAGGTCGTGCCGCGCACGATCGAGTCGTCGACGACGACGACGCGCTTGCCCGCGAGCAGCCCCGGGACCGGGTTGAGCTTGAGCTTGACGCCGAAGTGCCGGATCGAGTCCTTGGGCTCGATGAAGGTCCGGCCGACGTAGTGGTTGCGGATCAGCCCCATCTCGAAGGGCAGCCCGGCCGCGCGCGCGTAGCCCATGGAGGCGACGACGCCGGAGTCGGGCACCGGGATCACGACGTCGGCGTCGCAGGGGGCCTCGGCGGCGAGGCGCTCGCCCATGCGCACGCGCAGCTCGTAGACCGACTTGCCGTCGAGCACGCTGTCGGGGCGGGCGAAATAGACATGTTCAAACACGCAGGAGCGCTGCGGCGCCGCCGGCCCCTGCACGGTGCGCACGCCCTCGTCGCTGATGATGATGATCTCGCCCGGCGCGATGTCGCGGATCCGCTCGGCGCCGATCAGATCAAAAGCGCAGGTCTCGGAGGCGACGACGTAGCAGCCCTCGTAGCCCGGCATGCGCCCGAGGATCAGCGGCCGGAAGCCGTGGGGGTCGCGGGCGGCGATGATGCGATCGCGCAGCAGCATGACGATGCTGTAGGCGCCCCGCACCGCGCCGAGCACGTCCTGCAGGCGGTCGTCGAGCGTCGCGCCGCGGCTGCGCGCGAGCAGCTGCAAGAACACCTCGGTGTCGCTGTTCGACGTGAAGATGGCGCCCTCGTCCTCGAGCCGATCGCGGATCTTCTCGGCGTTGACGAGGTTGCCGTTGTGCGCGATGGCGACCGCGCCGTGACGTGACTCCGCGGTCAGGGGCTGGACGTTCTTCGGCAGCGAGCCGCCGGCGGTCGTGTAGCGCACGTGCCCGATCGCGATCGAGCCGGGCAGCAGCTTGAGCTTGCGGCGATCAAAGATGTCGCCGACGAGGCCCATCTTGCGCACCGCGTGCAGCGTGCCGTCGTCGCTCGAGACGACGCCGCCGGACTCCTGACCGCGGTGCTGCAGCGCGTGCAGCCCGAGGTACGTGAGGTTCGCGGCCTCCGGGTGATGGAAGATGCCAAACACGCCACACATCGCGGTGAGCCTAGCAGCACGCGACGCGCGTCCCCCGGGCCGCCGCCGTGAGCAAGGACAACCGCGCGTGTAGCGGGCGGCGAGGCGCGCGCCGACGCCGCCATCGCCTGTACTCCGGGTCAGTTCCAGTAGCGGACCGCGATCTGCAGCCCGATCTGCAGCACGGCGAGCGCGACGGCGACGTAGGTGGTCGTGCGCCGCGGCCCGAGCTTGATCTCCGGGGCGAACAGCGGCCCCACGATCATGAGCGCGACGTTCACGAGCGCCTGGATCAGCAGGTCGCCGAGGGGCCCGAGCAGGACGATCGGCAAGAACAGCAGCTTGATGACGATCTTGGCGACGAGGCCGAGCCCGGCGCTGGCGAGCCCGTAGAGGCCTGCGGCCTTGAGCCCGGGGACGAACCCCTGCAGCTTGATCTCGCGGACAAACAACGACGCGAGCATGAGCCCAACGGCGAAACCGAGGAACGAGACGAACAGCGCGACTGCCATGGAGGTCGATCCGGAGAGGTCGATCCAGGGTGCACCCGTCCCCGCGCACGCGCAACTGCGCGGCCGCGTTCACGGGCGAAGGATCGGCGCCGCGCCCCTCAGTCGAGGCCGAGATTCCTGCGCAGACGGGGAATCGGCGGGCTCGTGTCGGGTACGAAGTCGACGCCCGTCAGGCGCTCGTAGGTCGCCACGTACCGACGCGCCGCCTCCACGCGCAGGTCGTCCGGCAAGCGCGGCGGCGCGCCATCGCCCGAGAAGCCCTGGGAGACCAACCACCGGCGGATGTACTCCTTGTCCATGCTCGGCGGATCCTCGCCGCGCGCCATCGCCGGCGCGTAGGTCTCGGCGTACCAGTAGCGCGAGGAGTCGGGCGTGTGAATCTCGTCGATCAGCACGATCTCGCCGTCGGGGCGCACGCCGAGCTCGTACTTCGTGTCCACGAGGATCAGCCCGCGCTCGCGCGCGAGCTCCTGACCAAACGCGAACAGCTCGAGGCAGCGGCGCTCGAGCGCGTCAAATCGCGCCGCGTCGATCAGGCCGCGCTCGACGAGCTGCTGCTTGCTGACGCTCTCGTCGTGATGCCCCTTCGGCGCCTTGGTCGACGGGGTCACGATGTTCGTCGGCAGTCGCTGATGCTTGACGAGCCCGTCGGGCAGCGCGTGCCCGCAGAAGCGCCGCTCGCCGCGCTCGTAGGCGCGCCAGATCGAGGTCTGGCTGACCCCCGTGAGGTAGCCGCGCACGACCATCTCGACGGGGATCGGGCGACACTCGACCGCGCGGCACACCTGCGGATCCGGGATGTCGATCAGGTGGTTCGGGAAGCGCTCGCGCGTGCGCTCGAACCAGTAGCGCGCGAGCCCGTTGAGCACCTGTCCCTTGAACGGGATCGTGCCGAGCACGACGTCGAAGGCGCTGACGCGGTCGGTGACGACGATGGTCCGCACGCCGTCCTTCGTGAAGTTCTCGCGGACCTTGCCGCTGTAGCGCGCGCCGAGGGCGTCAAACTCGGGCCCGAGCTTGGAGAGCGTGCCCTCGGGTTGCAGGGCGTTGCGGAGCGTGGACTCGGACACCGGCATGGCGCCGGAACGTATCAGCGCGTCAACCAGGTGAGAAGCAGCCAGGCGAGCACCAGGCCGCCGACCACCGCGATCGCCATGTTGACGTAGCGATCGACCGCCGA
Organism: Myxococcales bacterium; assembly: GCA_020633295.1. Taxonomy (GTDB): domain Bacteria; phylum Myxococcota_A; class Polyangia; order Nannocystales; family Nannocystaceae; genus JACKDW01. The sequence continues at coordinate 116,786 of JACKDW010000007.1, forward strand.
CTCGGGCTTCTTCGGCTTTCGCACCGGGGTCTCGCCGGAGCGCTCGGCGGGCCCTGGGGTCAGCTTCGAGCTCGACTCGGCCGCGGCGTCCTCTGGTTCGGGCGTGCGCGCGCGCAGCGACTCCGCGGAGATGTGCTCGTCCGTGATCGCCGCGACGCCGAGCGGGTTCGTCATCCGCGCGCTGCGTCGCGTGGGCGCGTCGGGCTCTGGCTCAGGCGGGGTTGAGAGCGCCGACGCGAGCGCCGCCGTCACCCCATCCTGTAGACCGGAGCCCTCCCCTGAGCTGGTCGCGTTGCCGACGGCCGAGGCCACGCGCACCGAGAGATCGACCTCGGGCTCCTCGCGCGCGGCCCCCTCGTTAAATTCGGGTGGCGGCGGCGGCAGGATGTTCGAGTCGGCCGGCGCCTCCCCGAGGTTTCGCCGCAGGACGCGGACGCGCCCCGGCTTCGCGGCTTTCGCGGGGCTACGCGGCGGCATCGAGCCCGCCTCCGGAAGATCCGGCAGCGAGCCCGCCTCCGGAAGATCCGGCAGCGAGCCCGCCTCCGGCATCGGCGGCAACGAGCCCGCCTCCGGAAATTCGGGCAGCGAGCCCGCCTCCGGCATCGGCGGCAACGAGCCCGCCTCCGGAAATTCGGGCAGCGAGCCCGCTTCCGGAAATTCGGGCAGCGAGCCCGCCTCGGGCAGCGGCGGCAACGAGCCCGCCTCGGGCATCGGCGGCAGCGAGCCCGACAGCGCCGCCTCGGCGAGGGACATCGACGCCGAGGGCATCGTCGACATCGACATCGTGGGCACGGTCAGCACGCCGCGCTCGGCGAGGTCGATGGCCTCGACGATCAGCTCGTCGAGCTCACCGTCGAGGATGCCCTCGGTGAGGAGCCCGAGCAGCTCCGCGCCGTCGGCGGGGCGCCCACCAGGCTCTTCAGCCAGGCAGGCCTCGACCAGATCCCGCAGCGCGCCGGTCCCGAGCGCCGGGATCTCGCGCGCGCGCCCCAGCTCGATCGCCTGCCTCCGCGGGGCGCCGCTGGCGACCGTGGCGACGACGGCGCCCCAGCCGAACACGTCGCTCGCCGGCGTCAGCGTCGCGCCGCTCGTGCGCTCCGGCGGCAGCACGCGGACGTGGGAGCGACGCTCCGCGATCAGCAGCGCGCCGCGATCACAGAGCGAGACGAGCCCGTACTGCCAAAGCGCCTGCCCGCCCTCCCAGATGAAGGTCGAGGTCGTGTCCATCGCGCCGTGCACGAGCCCGCGTTCGTGCAGGCGCGCGAGCCCGCGCGCGGCGAACTGGACGAAGCGACCGAGCTCCTGGAAGCGCTCGGCTGAGATCGCGGCCCGCGGTCCGCCGAAGTCGTCGAGCGAGAGGGCGCCGAACAGCGGCTCGTAGGCGACGACGAGGTGCCCGGTGCGCGGCTCGATGCCCGCGAACACCACGGGCAGCAGCGCGTGCTCGTCCCCGGCGACGCACAGGTCGCTGTAGCCCGCGACGCGGCTCGCGGCGCGCTCAGCCGCGTCTGTCCCCGAGAACAGCCCACTCGCGAGCAGGTTGAGCAGCACGACCTCGCCGGTCGTGTTGTCGAGCGCCGCCCACGCCGGACCGAACAGCGGGCAGCCGAAGCCGAGCTCTTGCTCGCGGATCAGCTCGAAGCGATCGCAGATCGTCGCACCCGGCTCAAGCTGCACGCGCGCCCTCCCCTCCGGGACGTCTAGCGCCCCGTGCTCCCGAATCCCGCCGCGCCGCGCTCGGCCGGCGGCAGCTCGTCGACGACGCGCGGCTCGAGCATGGCGACGCGCGCGAGCACGAGCTGGGCGATCCGCTCGCCGTGGTGCACTTCGAACGCCGAGTCGCCGAGATTGAGGAGGATGACCTTGAGCTCCCCACGGTAGTCGGCGTCGATTGTACCCGGCGCGTTGGCGATGACGATACCGTGTCGCAGCGCGAGGCCCGAGCGCGCGCGCACCTGCCCCTCAAACCCTGCGGGGATCGCAACCGCGAGGCCGGTGGGCACCAGCGCTCGCTGGCCGGGCAGAAGCTCGATGGGCGCGCTGTGCTCGCCGTTTGGCAGACACGCCGTCAGATCGAGGCCTGCGGCCAACCGCGACATACGCCGCGGCGCGACTGCCTCGGGGTGCAGACGGCGGACCAGGAGCGCGTCCTCGGCAGCGTCCGCGCCCTGGGGCGGAAATGTTCGAATCGAGGGGGTCGCGTCGGTCATCGTCAGGAGTCGTTTCGAGCAGGTAGATCGGGGGTCGGAAACGGCGAAGGGCCCGGGGAATTCCCCCGAGCCCCTCGACGGCGCAACGTCGCTCAACCGCGGAGGTTCTGGACGTCCGAGGGATCCACGCCGAACGCGGCGCGGCGGCTGAGACGAATCTTGCCGCTCGGGTCGACGTTGAGCACCTTGACCACCACCTCGTCGCCCTCCTGGATGACGTCGGTCACCTGCCGGACGCGCTTGTTGTCCAGCTCGGAGATGTGCACGAGGCCGTCGGTCCCCGGGAGGATCTCGACGAAGGCGCCGAAGTCGACGACGCGCTTGACGACGCCGTGGTAGTGGGCGCCGACCTCGGCCTCCGCCGTCAGGCCCTCGATGATGCTCTTGGCCTTGTCGATCGACGCGGGGTCGCTGGAGGCGATCGAGACCTTGCCGCTGTCCTCGACCGAGATCGAGCAGCCCGTCTGCTCCTGGATCGCGCGGATGGTCTTTCCACCAGGTCCGATGATGTCGCGGATCTTGTCGATCTTGATCTGCATCGTGACGATGCGCGGCGCGAACTGGCTGATGTCGTCGCGCGGCTCGGGCAGGACCTCGACCATCGCCTCGAGGATGTGCAGACGACCGAGGCGCGCCTGCTCGAGCGCCTTCTCGAGGATCTCGCGGCTCAGCCCCTCGATCTTGATGTCCATCTGCAGCGCGGTGATGCCCTCGCGCGTGCCGGTGACCTTGAAGTCCATGTCGCCGAGGTGGTCCTCGTCGCCGAGGATGTCCGACAGGACCGCGATGTCGCCGCCCTCCTGCATGAGGCCCATGGCGATGCCGGCGACGGGCGCCTTGATCGGCACGCCGGCGTCCATGAGGCTGAGGCAGCCGCCGCAGACCGCCGCCATCGAGCTGGAGCCGTTGGACTCGAGCGTGTCGCTGACGATGCGGATCGTGTACGGGAAGTCCTCGTACTCGGGCAGCACGGCCTCGAGCGCGCGCTCGGCCAGCTTGCCGTGCCCGATCTCGCGCCGCGACTGGCCGCGGATCGGCTTGACCTCGCCCGTGCAGAAGGGCGGGAAGTTGTAGTGCAGCAGGAAGTAGCGCATCACGTCGCCGCGGATCGTGTCGAGCCGCTGCGCGTCGTGATCGGTGCCGAGGGTGCAGGTGACGAGCGCCTGGGTCTCGCCGCGCTGGAACAGCGCCGAGCCGTGGGGGCGCTCGAACGGGTGGGCCTGGATGTACAGCGGGCGGATGTCGGCGTAGCCGCGCCCGTCGATGCGCTTGCCGTCACGGATGACGCGCTGGCGCACGAGCTTCTTCTCGAGCTTGGAGAACGCGTCCTTGACCTCGCCGGACCGCTCGCCCTCGGCGCCGCCGAGCTGCTCGACCATGTCGTTTCTGATGGCGCTCAGCGCGTCGTGGCGCTCGTGCTTGCCGATGATCGTCAGCGCCTCGCGAGCGCGCGCCTCGGCGGCGGACATGACCTGGCCCTGGAACTCGAGGTCGACCTCGGGCGGGGTGTACTCGCGCTTGGGCTGGCCGACCTTCTCGCGCAGCCGGTCCTGCATCTCGATGAGCGGGCGCGCGACGTCCTTGGCGAACATCAGCGCGTCGATCATCGCCGACTCCTTGGCCTGGCTCGCGCCGCCCTCGACCATCACGATCGCGTCGCGGCTGACCGCGACGACGAGGTTGATGTCGGCCTCGGCCATCTGGTCGAAGGTCGGCAGCGCGACGAACTGGCCGCCAATCCGGCACACCCGGATCCCGGCGATCGGGCCCGCCCAGGGGATGTCGCTGAGCATGAGACCGGTCGAGGCGCCCGTCATCGCGAGCACGTCGGGCAGGTTCTGCTTGTCGTGCGAGACGGTGTTGACGATGACCTGGGTGTCGAAGCGGTAGCCCTTGGGGAACAGCGGGCGGATCGGGCGATCGATGCAGCGCGCGCCGAGGATCTCCCACTCGGTCGGTCGACCCTCGCGCTTGAAGTAGCCGCCGGGGATCTTACCGGCGGCCGCGGTGCCCTCGCGGTACTCCACGGTGAGCGGGAGGAACGGGAGGTCCTTGGGGTACTTGCTCGAGGTCGTGGCCACGAGCACGGAGGTGCCGCCGCAGCTCACGACGACCGCTGCACCTGCCTGTTTGGCCAGTCGACCGGTCTCGATGCTGATCTCGACATCGCCGACGCGGCACGACTCGGTCACGGGATTCATGGACATTGTCTTGCTCCTGCTGCGGAGCGCTGACGCCGTCGGCCTCTGGCTCGACGCGCGTCAGAAATCTTCAAGGGGTTGTGATGTCTCCGCGCTGCGCTCGCGACTGACGGAAGCTCCGCAGCAACCGTTCCGCGGGACGCCAGCGAGCGCGGGTAGACCCTCGCGCATACGCAAAAGGGGCCCCTGGGGGCCCCTGCGGCGAGGTCTACTTGCGGATGCCGAGCGACTGGATGAGCTTGCGGTAGCGCTCGACGTCTCGGGCCTTGAGGTAGTCGAGCAGTCTGCGACGCCGACCCACGAGCTTGAGGAGCCCGCGGCGCGAGTGGTGATCCTTCTTGTGGGTCCGGAAGTGATCAGTCAGGTACGTGATCCGCTTGGTGAGGAGCGCGACCTGGACCTCAGGGGACCCGGTGTCACCGGGCTTGTGCTGAAACTGACCGACGATCTCGGCTTTGCGATCTGCTGAAAGGGACATGGTGACTCTGACGGAGGCCCGTGCCTCCAACAAGCTTTGCGTTCTCTAACCTCGTGGAAGTTCGGAGAATCGTGGGCGAAACGGCGCTTGTCAAGCGCGCTGAAGTGGTTTTTTGGGGCCTTTGGAGGAGCCTGAGACGGCTCTCACGACTCGCTCGGGACGCACGCGGTAGCCGTCCTCTTCGGGCTCTCCCGCGGCCTCGAGCCTGGCGATCACGAGCACCGCAGAGCGCCCGTCGGCTCCGCGCGCGCGCACGCAGACGCGCGGAGCAGGTTCGGGATCGCGGCCCAAGCCCAGCCGCGCCAGGTCGTCGACGGACCAGCGCAGCTCCTGCCCCTGACAGAGACGGGTGAGCGGCGACCGCGAGTCCACGTCGTCCGTCCCCGTGAGTTCGACGACGGGCACCGGGAGTACATCTGCGGGATCGAGCAAGCCGGCACGAAGGGCGTCCGCGGCGGCTTCGCGCGCGCGATCCGAGCCGGCGTGACACCGCCAGCGCCCGTCCTCCTGCGACGCCTCCACACGCACAACCGGCGCCGCGCCGCGCAACGAGAGGTCGCCGCAGGCCACACGACGCAGCCCGCCGAGATGCGCGGGAACACCTAGACGCGCGCCGAGCTCGACCGCGAGCGAGCGGATATAAGTGCCCTTGCTCACTTCTATCGTCGCGTCCATGACCACTGTGCTCTCGTCGCGCCGGATCGACGTGAGGCTGCAGGCGTGCACGGTCATGGGTCGTGGCTCCAGCTCAACCGCCTCGCCCCTCCGCGCGAGACGATGCGCGCGCTGACCGTCGATCTTAACCGCCGAGAACGCCGGAGGCGCGAGCTGGAGCTCGCCATGGAGACTGTCCAGCGCCGCGGGAACGCGCGCGACCACAGCGTCGTCGACCGGCGCGCGCTCGAGCACGCTGCCCTCGCGATCGGCGGAGTCGGTCGAGACGCCGAGCACGAATCGAGCCTCGTAGGTCTTGTCGACGCCGGTCAGGAACGGGACGAAGCGCGTCGCCGTCCCGACACACACGATGAGTAGTCCGGAGGCCGCCGGATCGAGCGTGCCGCAGTGACCGACCTGGCGGACACCGAGCCCCCACCGCGCCCAACCCACGAGGTCGTGCGACGTCGGCCCTTCAGGCTTGTCGAGCAGCAGGACCCCGAATGGCGCGACGCCCGTCACGAGCGCTCACCGTCATCGGGCTCCGCTTGCGGTTCGGCGCGCGCGTCCTCCTCGCGGAGCTCGAGCAACGCGCGCTCGATCGCCAGCCCCTTCTCGACGCTCTCGTCCGGTATGAAGCGGAGCTCCGGGACGCGGCGCAGCTGGACGCGCTGCCCGACCTCGCGTCGGATCACCGGCGCGGCTGCGCGCAGCCCCGCGAGCAGCACGTCGATGTCGACGCCAGCGGTGACGGGATCGATGTAGACCCGCGCGATTGAGAGGTCGGCGCTGACGCGCACAGCCGTGATCCCGATCGACGCGGTCTGTCGCAGCCGCGGATCGCGAAGGTTTCCGAACAGGATCACCTCCGCGATCGCGCGCCGCAGGGTCTCCTCGACCCGCTGTACCCGCGGATTGCCCAACGGACTGCTCCCCGATCGCGCCGAGCGTCGCTAGAGCGTCGGCGGAATGGTCTCCAGCTCGTAGGCCTGCAGGATGTCGTTGGGCTCGACCTCGGGGAAGTTGGCGATCACGATGCCGCACTCGAAGCCCTCGCGGACTTCCTTCACGTCGTCCTTGAACACGCGCAGCGACCCGATGCTCCCCGTGTGGATGACCTTGCCGTTGCGCACCACGCGAACGTGGCTGCTGCGCGTGACGAGGCCCTTGACGACGCGACAGCCGGCGACCACCCCGAGCCTCGGGATCGGGAACAGCGCCCGAACCTCGGCCTCGCCCTGCTCACGCTCGCGGTACTCGGGCTCGAGCAGCCCGATCATCAGCTCGCGCGTCTTGTCGAGCGCGTCGTAGATGACGCTGAAGGTGTAGATCTCGACCTGCTCGGCCTCGGCGTCCTGACCGGCCTTGCCGACCGGCTTGGTGTTGAAGCCGATGATCACCGCGTCGCCGGCCGAGGCCTTCTTGACGTCGGTCTGGGTGATGGCGCCGACGCCGGCGAAGATTACGTCGACCTTGACCTTCTCGGTGGAGAGCTCGAGCAGCGCCTGACGCAGCGCCTCGGCGGAGCCATCGACGTCGGCGCGCAGCACCACCTTGAGCGCGGTCGTCTTCTTGCGCTTGATCAGGTCCTTGATCGACGGACCGCCGATGACGCTCTCCTTGCGTCGTCGCTGCTCGCGACGGTGGGCGATGAGCTGCTTCGCGGCCTTCTCGTTCTCGACGACGTTGAAGCGGTCGCCGGCCGAGGGCGCGCCGTCGAGGCCGAGGACCTCGACCGGCGTCGACGGCCCGACCTCCCGGAGGGTCTTGCCGCGATCCGTGAGCATCGCGCGGACCTTACCGCTGGCCTCGTTGGCGACCATGATCTCGCCCTTGTGCAGCGTGCCTGCGCGCACGAGCACGGTCGCGATGGGTCCGCGGCCCTTGTCGACGCGCGCCTCGAGCACGACGCCCTCGGCGCGCCCCGCCGGGCTGGCGCGAAGATCGAGCATCTCGGTCTGGAGCGCGAGCATCTCGAGCAGGCGATCGATCCCGGCGCCGGTCTTGGCCGAGACCTCCACGACGATCGTCTCGCCGCCGAACTCCTCGCCGACCAAGCCGTGCTCCATGAGCATCTGCTTGACGCGACCCGGGTTGGCGTCGGGCTTGTCGATCTTGTTGAGCGCCACGATGATCGGCACCTCGGCCTCGTTGGCGTGCTTGATCGCCTCGACGGTCGTCGGCATCACGCCGTCGTCGGCGGCGACGACGAGCACCACTACGTCGGTGACGTGGGCGCCGCGGGAGCGCATGGCCGAGAACGCCTCGTGGCCGGGCGTGTCGAGGAACACGACATCGCCGGTCTCGGTGCTGACCTTGTAGGCGCCGATGTGCTGGGTGATGCCGCCCGACTCGCCCTCGGCGACCTGCGCCGAGCGGATCTTGTCGAGCAAGCTCGTCTTGCCGTGGTCGACGTGACCCATCATGGTCACGACCGGCGCGCGCGGGATCGTCTCGCCGCGCTCATCGTCACGGACGAGCGCCTCCTCCTGGAAGGCGACGTTGTCGGCGGTGTAGCCGAACTCGCCGGCCACGAGCTCGGCGGTCTCGAAGTCGATCGCGTTGTTGATCGTGAGACCGCGCAGGCCCATGCCCCAAAGGACACGCATGATCGCGCCGGCCTTCTTGCCCATCTGGTGGGCGAGGTCGGCGACCTGGATGACCTCGTTGACGCGGATGCGCTTCTTCGCGTCGCTCATCTCCTGCGTGGTCACGCGGGAGGGCTGGTGCTGGCCGCGACGCATGCCGCGGGGCGGCATCTTGCGCTTACGACCCTGCTGCTGGATCCGCTCTTCTCGCTGCTTGCGCTGGCTCGCGCGGCCGCGCTGCGGCTCCTCATTGGCGTCGGTGATGATGACTTGCTGACGCGCGCGCGACTGATTGAGCTGGATGAAGCCCTTGATCGAGGGCCCCGAGCGACGCTTCTCGACGCCGACGATCACGCCCGCGTCGTTGCGAACAACACGACGACCGCCCGGCGCCGCTTCACTCGCGGGCGCCGGCTCGGGCTCGGGCTGCGCCGGCGCGTGCTGCTGCTTGGCGACCACGGGCGCGGGCTCTTCACGCCGCAGGGGCTCGCGTCGCTCCGCGGCGCGCGGCGACGGCGCTGGTGCTGGCGACGACGGACGCGGCGCGCTCGTCGGACGCGATTCAGCGCGCTGCCGCTCCTTCTCCATGCGGATCAAGAGACCGCCGGGAAGCTTGCGGGTGTTACGCGGAAGCTCAATGCGGGTCCCGACCGCCGGGCGCCGACGCGGTGCCTCACGGGCCGCGTCGTCCGACTTCTGATCGACGGACTCCTCGTCCGCGAGGAGAACCTCGGGGCTCTCCACGGGCTCCTTCGCCGCGGGCTCCTCGACCTGCGCACGCCGACGGATCGGCGCGGGCGTCTCGGGCACCTCGGTCTCGGCGGTCGCGCTCGCGCCGTCCCGTCGACGAATGGTGGGACCCGAGATGATCCTCGGTCGATTCGCGCGCGCGACCGCGGCCGCGTCGCGGGCAGCGGCTTCACGCTCCGCGAGCTCCCGCGCTGCAGCCTCACGCTTCTCGGCCGCCTCACGCTCACGATCCGCGGGACGCGGACGGGTGGACTGACGACGAATCACGGTCGCTCGCTTCTTTCGCGCCTTCGGGGCGCCCGAACTACCAGCCTTGCCGCTGTTGTGACCGCTGCCGTTGCTGTGACCGCTGTTGCTGCCGGCGCCGCTGTTGCTGCTACCGCCGCCGCTGTGGCTGCTGCCGCCGCTGTGGCTGCTGCCGCCGCTGTGACTACTGCCACCGCCGCTGTTGTGACCGCCGCCGCTGTTGCTGCCGCCACCACTACTACCGCCACCGCCACGAAGCGACCGACGGACGTGGTCCGCTTCCTCGACCGTCAGGGTGCTCATGTAGTTCTTGATCGTGAAGCCGAGGCCACGCACGATCTTCTGCATTTCCTTGTTGTCCTTGCCCAATTCGCGGGCAAGCTCGTACACCCGTATCTTCGTCGCCATGTGCTCAGACCTCCCCCTTCTCGGAAGCGTCGCGAAGCGCGGCTTCCAGCCGTTGGAGGCGGTGGACGCGAGGGCTGGCAGCCGCGTCACGGCTGCAGCGATTGAAGAGTTCGATCTCGGTTCTCAAGGACGTACTCAGGGTTGACCAAAGTCGGGCTGAATCGACGTGTACACGGCCCTGGCGACTAAACGCGCGCGCGAAGCCACCGCGCTTGACGGCGCGGTTGAAACACTGAAGCGATGGACACAGGTAGGCGCTCCGTCCCACCGTGGCCGCTAATTCGGCGCGACGCACGGCGGGCACAATATCACCACTGGCAACCTGCCGCACCCGCAGCAGGTCCTCCGGTGGATGTCGGGTACGACACCCGACACAGGTGCGCCTCGATGGGCTCATTCAGCTCGCACCTCCCGGTTGCACGACGTCTTCCGCGGACTCCTCGTCCGTGACCGGGTACTGGACGTCGAGCTCAATCTTGCCGCTGGCGGCGTCGTTGGCGATCTCGATAATCGCCTCCGCGCGATCGATGCTCCCGATTCCGGGGACCTGGGCGAGTTCGGCCTGATCAGCGATCGCCACGTCTCGCAGGTTCCGCCAGCCGAGCTGAAACAGACGCACGGCAATCTCGTCGCCGACGCCTGGGATAGCCGCGATCTCCGCGAGGTTATGCTGCTCCATTTCGCGCAGCTTGCTCTCGGAGTGAATGTCAATCCGCCACCCGGTCAGACGCGACGCGAGGCGCACGTTCTGACCCTTTTTGCCGATGGCGAGGCTCAGCTTGTCGTCGGGGACGACGAGCTCCATGGTGTGACGCTCGGCGTCGATGAGCACGCGCGAGACGGTCGCCGGCTGGATCGCGTTGCACACGAAACGGGCCGGATCGTCGTTGAAGGGCACGATGTCGATCTTCTCGCCGCGAAGCTCCTGGACGACCGCCTGGACCCGGCTGCCGCGCATACCGACGCACGCGCCCACGGGGTCCACGTCACGATCCCGTGACGAGACCGCGATCTTCGACCGCGCGCCGGGCTCCCGCGCGCAGGCCTCGATGCGCACGATGCCCTCGTAGATCTCGGGGACCTCGTGCTCAAACAGCTTCTCGACGAGCCCGCGATGGGTCCGCGAGAGGATGATCTGCGGTCCACGGGCGGATTTGTCGACGTCCTTGACGTAGGCGACGATGCGATCGCCGGGTCGCAGGGACTCCCGGGGCACCTGCTCGCGCGCCGGGAGAATCGCCTCGGTTCGCCCGTTGTCGACCTCAACGACGATCGCGCCGCGCTCGAACCGACGGACGATGCCGGTCATCAGCTCGCCCTTCTTGTCCTTGTAGGCGTCGTAGAGGTTCTCGCGCTCGGCCTCGCGGACGCGCTGAATGATGACCTGCTTGGCGGTCTGCGCGGCGATCCGGCCGAAGCCCTGGCGTGCGAACTGCAGCGCGTCGATCTCCGAGTAGTCCTTGGCCTGCTGCTCGGCGCGCTTGCGATCGGCGTCGAGATAGAAGATCTGAAACAGCAGCTCGTCGCCGATCTCGGCCTCGAGACCGGCGCGTTGGGCCTGATCGAGGCTGATCTCGCGGTTCTTCGACTGGACCTCTTCGACGACGTACAGGACCTGGAAGAGGTTCACGTTCCCCGTCTCGGGGTCGAAGCTGGCCTCGATCTCGCGATCTTCAAATACCTTCTTGGCGGCCGTCGCAACAGCCTGCTCAACGGTCTCAACCAGCACCTCACGCGAGATGTTCTTCTCTGCGCAGACCTGATCCAGCACAGTGTTGAGGTTGACAGCGTCTTCCATGCCTCGAACCTAGCCCTCGTACACAAGGTTTGCCCGCTTGATCGCGGTCAGGGGAATCTCGTCGACGCGCTCGCTGTCGAGCGCCCGAACGCGGACCGTTCCGCGTCGCGGGTCACTCGGCGCTGCCGCGTCCGCGACGGCGCCGGCGATCGTCCCGTGAAAGACTCGCTGCCGGGCGTTCTCCCCGGTGGCGCCGGGGATCGCACGACGCGTGCGGACCACGACCCGCGAGCCGATGAAGCGCTCGAAGTGAGCGAGTTTGGTGAGCGCGCGCTCGATGCCCGGGGACGACACCTCGAGCGTGTAAGGGTCGGCGAGCAACGAGCGAAGCGCTGCGGAGCCGGGCGAATCCGCGCTGGCCTCCGCGGCGTCGAGCGCGGTGCTGATAACACGACCCATTTTGGTGCAATCGTCAAGCGTGACCTGCTCAGCTTCATCGAGGCGATCAAGGTACACGCGAAAGATCCGAGTTCGCCCGCGACCGACGAGCTCGACGGCGATGACTTCAAAGCCGAGCGTTGCGACGACGGGCTCGAGGAGGTCCTCGAGAACTTCGGCCCCGGAGCCAGCGCGCGCGGTATCGGCCTCCTCATCAGGAGCCGCCGGGGTGCTGGATTGTGTCTGGCCGGGAGGTCGTCGGTCGCCGTGGCCAGGGTTGCTGCTGGGCCTCATCACGAAACAAAAAAGCGAGCTGAGCTCATGACCCGCTCGCGCATAATGCGAAAGGATGTCGACGCGTCTGTATCACAGTGCCCACAAGCGAGCAAGCCCCGCCGACGCGATGTTTCTCGGGCCCCTGGAGAGCATATAGACCTCCTCACCGGCTTCCGCCGAGTCTCGAGCCGAGACGCCGACGGGCGCCCGGGGGTTCGCCTCGACTCGACGCCCATACCCTGTAGTTTCAACCACTTGGCATTCACAGTACAGGTCGATCCAGGATGATCCGGGATGACCCGTGATGGATCCGACGGTGCGGCCGGAGTTTGTTAGCATGACGGCACGTGGACGCAGGTACCCCGCACCACCACACGGGCCTCCGCGCGGCCCGGGGCTGCGCCTTCCGCCGGCGTTCGCGCGCGCAATCAAACATCGTTCGGTCGCCCGTCGACGGCGGTCCGATGACGGCACGCGGAAGAACGGCAGGCCGACGAAACATCCGCGGCCGTGATGACGTTCGGTCGCTGAAGCGAGGCGGGCGATGTCGGTAGACGCCGCCCGTGAACACAACGGTCAAGGGCTGCACGCCCTGATGGAGCGCTACGTCGACGGCGACCGACGGGCCTTCGCGCGAATGCACGCGATGCTGGCTCCACGCCTCCGCAGGTTCTTGATGAAATTCGTACGCGACGAGGCGACGGTCGAGGATCTCGTCCAGCTGACCATGCTCAAGGCGCACCTGGCCCGAGAGCGCTTCCAGGTCCAGGGCGGCAACCCAGACGGGGCCGTCCAAGGCTGGTACTTCGCGATCGCGCGCAACGTCGCTATGGATCACCTGCGCAAGCAGTACCGCCAAGACCGCCACATGGTCCGGGCGCGCGGCGACCAGGACGACGCGAGCTCGGATGTCGTGACCTCGCTCGCGGACGACGCGCCGTCCATCGAAGAGATCGGCATCAACCGCGAGGCCGAGCTCGAGATCGTGGAGCGCGTACACGAGGCCATCGCCAAGCTCCCCATGAGCCAGCGCGAGGTCGTGGAGCTGCACAAACTCCGCGGCATGACGATGGCGGAGATCGCCCGCCGCCTCAAGATTCGCGAGGGCGCGGTGCGAGTCCGCGCCCATCGCGCCTACAAGTCTCTCGCCCGCTGGCTCGTGCCGAGCTCTTTGCTACCCCTGTTGATGTACCCGCTGACCTGAGCGTCGTCTGTCCATGAACGCCAACGCACCACGCATCGACGCCAAGGCCTTGATCGACGAGGACCTCGCGGCGCTCCAGCAGGAGCGACGCCGACACTTCGTCCCGGCGCTCGTCGTCGCCCTCGGCGCGCTGCTGCTCGCCGCGGTGCTCTCAGGCGTCCGCGGGGACATGTTCTCTCAGCCAGCTTGGAAAGTCGCGCTGCAGATCGCGGTGTGGGTGCAGTGCCTCCTGGTGCTCCCGGCCATCGGGCTCGGGCTGATCTTCCCCGGGCGAGCCGCGCGCGTCGGCGTCGTCGGGCTCGCCGCCGTCACGACGCTGCTCGCGGGCGTCGGCATGCCGACCGAGCTACCCAGCGTGACGAGCATGGTCACGCACGCGGTCTCGGACGGCTTCGGCTGCGTCGCCTACGTGTTCGGGGCCGGCCTCGCGCTGCTCGCCCTAGGCTACTTCAGCGGCGCGTTCGTGCAGCGGCGTCGGAGCCAGGCCGTGCTCTGGGTGACCGCCGGCATCGCGATGGCGACGCTCGACGCGGTCACGTGGCACTGCCCCGCCACCGATCCAACCCACACGATCTCGACGCACGTGGGCGCGGCGGTGGTCATCCTCGTGATCACGAGCGTGCTGGCGATCGTGATCCACGCGCGCCGCTGAGCTGTGCTCAGCTCAAAAGCCCGGCATCGAGGCGGTGGGCGCCATCGGGCGCGTCCCGCTCAGGCGCGCCAGGCGACGGTAGAGCTGCCCGGCGCCCCGCCAGTCGACCGGACAGACGTCGTGCTGTGAGCCGTCGACGAACTCGACGACGAGGACCTCGCGCCGCTCGGGCAGACGCAGCTCGACGTAGATCGCCACGATGTCGCGCGCCCGCCGGCGAACCCGCTCACCGTGCTCCACGATCGTCAGGGTCCGGCCCAGAAGATAGGGCGTGCGCGGATGCAGCGCGTGAATCATGGCCCGCAGCCACCCCCAGAGCGGCACCAGCACCATCAGCAGGACAACCCGCAGGAGGAACGCGTGTCCGTCCACGGCCACGACCCAGCTCCCGGGCAGCCGCCCGAGCAGCGTGACGAGCAGGATCAGCGCGAGCGTGGCGAACGCGACGGTGTCCATGACCCATCCGAGCCAGTCATCCGGGCGCGCCGTGCGAAACCACGGGCGCAAAAACCACGGTCGAAGCACCCCAGGAGCGTACCTCGAGACCCGGACGACCGCCGGCCCGATCCCGCGCACGAGGCACAGACGCGACCGCGATCAATCGAAGGTGACGCGCAGCGAGTACGTGGCCGAGGAATTGTGGCTCGCCTGATCGACGTTCAAGTAGTACGTCCCGGGGGCTTCGAAAAAGTAGTCGAGCAGCCCGTTGCCCTCCATACACGCGAGCTCGCCGGTCCCGCCGCAGAAGGTGCGAATGTCGACGTTCACGTCGCCCGTGACCTCGATGAACGCGGCCCCGGGGTAGCCGATCTCGAGCGCGAAGGTGTTCTCTGTGCCAGGTCCCCCGCACGGCCCGTCGGCGTAGCCCTGCCCGGCCGGGAGGTCGTTCTCCCACAGGAACACGCCGCCCGGCTGCTGCGTGATGGTCGAGGGGTGCAGGTCGCACGCCTCGATCGGCGGCGGCCCATAGAGGATGTCGAATCCGTAGCGGCCGTCGACGCCGCGCGGTGAGTCGACCGTGAGGTAGTAGTCGACCTTGGCCTCGGCGAAGAACGTGCGTATCGCGCCGACCTCCAGCGGCTCGGTGCACATGCGCACGACGCCCTCTTCATCGAGGTCCTCGCCGACGCCGCAGACTTCTTTCTCGACGCGGATCACCGGCTCGAAGTCGGTCTCCTCGCGGATCTTGAAGTACACGTCGACGTCGTAGTTGGTGTTGATCCGGTAGATGTCCTCGGCGCCGCGATCGTTCTCGCCGTCGCCGCACCAGCCGTCCTCCTCGGAGCGGCCGAGGAGCCGGCCGCGCACCGTGTAGGCCTTGAACGGCAACACGATGGGGTTGGCGCAGCTCCCGAGCGGTGCCTCCGGATCCCCGGTCGTCGTGTCCGTGTCGGTGGCCGAGTCCGTGTCCGTCTCGGTCTCGGTCTCGGAGGTGTCCGTCCCGTCGTCCGGGGGCGGATCGCCGCTGCGGGCGCCACAGGCTGTGAACACCAGCGAGCCGACGAGGACCAGCGCGTACCCACTCACCGAGAGGCCGGGGAGCGAACGCGCCCTTCGCCGAGCGCCCGGGACTTCGCGGGTCGAGCCTTGTCCGTACATCGCACCCGCAAGTGTACCGCCGGCGCGCCTTTGGTTTGTAAGTTTTTGCATGATTGACGAATTGAGCGGCCCTCAGCGCCGCCCCGTCCGCCAAACTCGCTCGAGGTGGAGCTGGATGCGCACGCGCCCGCGGAAGTGGTTGCGCGCGGGCGTGAATACGCACCCAACGCGATCGCCGATCCGCAGCTGCGGCCCTGTGTAGTCGAACGCGATGGCCTCGTGGTGGACATCGCCGCCCTGGCGCAGCAGCACGGACAGGTGGCGCCCGCGGAGCATCCGCTCACGCATCACCTCGGCCTCTTCACAGACGAAGCGCGGCGCCGGGAACTCGATGCCGAACGGCGCGAGGCGCTCGATCGCGTCCATGAAGTCGGGATGGATGTCGCGCAGCTCGAGCACGCCGTCGTGGACCTCGCCCGACGCCCCCGCCGCGCCACCAGCCGCAGTGAGCTGCGCGGCGACGGCCTGGTCAAAGGCCTCGACGAGCTCCGGCACACGCTCGAGCTCGAGGGTGACCCCGGCCGCGGCGCGATGTCCCCCGTACCGGCCGACCATCCCAGCGCAGGCCTCGAGCGCCGCGCGTACGTCGATGGAGCCGTAGCTCCGAGCTGATCCGCGCGCCTCGCCACGCTCCCGATCCAGCGCGAGCACCAGCGCGGGTCGGCGGTAGCGCTCGACGATGCCGTTCGCCGCGATCCCGACGATGCCGTGCAGCCACCCGTCGTGACCCACCACGATGCCGCTGCGCCCCTCGGTTCGAGGATCAGCTTGGAGCAGCGCCATGGCCTCGGCGACGGTCGCCTCCTGGAGCGAGCGACGGCGCGAGTTACAGGCCTCGACGCGGGTCGCCATGGCGCGCGCCTCGGCGTTCGTGCGCGCGCGCAGCAGCTGCAGCGACGGCTCCGCCGGGCCGAGCCGCCCGGGCGCGTTGATCCGCGGGCCGAGCTTGAAACCGAGATGCCCCTCATCAAGGGGCTCATCACGCCCGATCCCGGCCGCGTCGAGCAGCGCGCGCACGCCCGGTCGGAGTCGATGCTCGAGCATGCGCAGGCCGTGCCGGACCAGGATCCGGTTCTCGTCCACGAGCGGGACCATGTCGCAGACGGTGCCGAGCGCGACGAGGTCGAGCCACCCGCGGGGATCGGGCAGCTTCGCGTTGGCGCACTCCCGGGCGATCGCGGTGCGCAGCGCCGCGCACAAGTAGAACGCCACACCGGCGCTGCACAGCCCCTTGAACGGGAAGCCGCAGCCGCGCTGATGGGGGTTGAGCAGCGCGTCCGTCGGCGGCATCTCGCTCGGGACCTGGTGGTGATCGATGACCGCCGAGAGCATCCCCTTCGCGCGCAGCCACGAGAGCGCCTCGTGGTCCGACGTGCCGCAGTCGCCGAGCAGCACGAGCTGGACGCCGGACTCGTGGAAGGCCGTCGCGGCCTCGCGCGTGAAGCCGTAGCCGCTGTCCCGAGAGGCGACGCGGGCCACCACCTCGATCCCCAGGGCCTCGAGGAAGGTCGTCAGGATCGTCGCGGTCGTGACGCCGTCGACGTCGTAGTCGCCGAACACGCCGACGCGCCAACCTCCGCGCCAGGCTGAGAGCAGCAGGTCGCGCGCCGCCTCAAAGCCCGCCATCTCAACGGGCACGCTCAAGTCGGCGAGGCGCGGCTCGAGGAACCGCTTTTGCCGCTCGAGCTCCACCACACCGCGTCCGAACAGCAGACGGATGAGCAGCGGATCAACCGCGAGCGCGCGAGCGCGCGACGCGATATCGGCCTCCCCTGCGCTCGTCCGTAGCTGCAAGTGTGGTCGTGGCGTCGTGGACGAATCCTCGACGTGCTGGAGCGCCCCATCCATGGGTACGGACAGTGTGACGGGAACGCGCGTGCGTGTACAACGGAATTTCTCGATTCCGCGCGGCCCTACCGCCGAGAAAGCGACGACGCCGCCCAGCGGGCGGCGTCGTGGTGTCGAGAGCTCGACGGAGGACTACTCCTCCGATCGACGCCGGCGCCGGCGGCTCCGCTTGCGCTCTCCCTCGCTCTTGATCGACATCGCCGCCTTCTTCGCCGCGATCTCGGGATCGAGGAGGTCCGCCGGATCGAGGTCCGACATCGGCGCCCGCTTCGGCTCCACCGGCTCATCGGAGTCGTCATCCGGCTCCGGCTCCGGCTCCTCGACCTCGCTCACGCCCGCGGATCCGTCGGCCTGCGGCGCGGGGCGCTGACGGCGACGACGACGGGCGCGCTTCTTGCCGCCGCTGGGCTCGGACTCACCTTCGCCCTCGTCGTCAGCCCCCGTCGGAGCCTCGCCGTAGTCCATCTCGCCGTCGCGCGGTTTGCCCGAGAGCAGCGTGCCCGTGCCCTCGCGCTCCTCGATGCCCTTGAGGTGGCCCTGACCGCCGTAGAAGCGGCGGTTGACCCACAGGAAGACCGGCGAGGCGATGAACAGCGAGGAGTAGGTGCCGACGATGACGCCGATGAACAGCGCGAACGCGAAGTCCTTGATCGGGCCGCTGCCGAGCACCCAGATCGAGAGGACCACCAGCATGGTGGTGCCCGACGTGAGGATGGTGCGGCTGAGCGTCTCGTTCAGCGCGATGTTCGTGGTCTCGTCGATCGCGGTCTCGCGGCTCAGCGCGACGCGCTCACGCACGCGGTCGAACACGACGATGGTGTCGTTGATCGAGTAGCCGACGACCGTCAGCAGCGCGGCGATGGTCTGGAGCGTGAACTCCTTGCCGCTCAGCGCGAAGGCGCCGAGCACCAGGACCGCGTCGTGGATCAGCGCGACGATGCCGCCCGGCGCGAACCGGAGGTCGAAGCGGATCATGACGTAGAAGAAGATGAAGCCGATGGCGTACAGCAGCGACTTCGCGCCGTCCTGCTTGAGCGTCTCGCCGACCTTGGCGCCCACGGTCTCCGACGAGACGATGTGGTCGACCGTGTTCGCGCCGTAGGCCGCGTTGATCTGCTCGGTCAGGCGGGCGCCGACGCCGATCAGGCTGATCTCGATCGGGAACTCGCCCTCCTTGCCGATGCCGTTGTCGGCCTGGCCCTCACAGCCCGCCTGCAGCAGCAGCTTCTCGAGCTCCGTGAGGATCGGCTGGCTGTCGAACTTGAGGAAGATCTTGCTGCCGCCCTCGGGGAAGGAGTCCTCGATGAGCTTCGCCTTCGGGTAGGTCTTGATCGCCTCGAGGCACTTCTCGTACTTCGGGAGGTCGATCGTCGTGACCTCCTTGAGGCGCGCGAGCACCTGATTGTCGGCGTCCGGGACCGAGACCGCCGAGGCGCCCTCGTAGCCGCTCTTCTCCAGGACGTCGCGGACCTCCTGGACGCCGACCTGAGAGCCCTCGGACATCGCCAGGCGCACGCTCGTGCCGCCCTGGAAGTCGATGCCGAAGTTGAGGATCGAGCCCGTCTGGACCTGATTGAACACCATCATCCCGATCGACAGGAGGACGGCGAGCACGGAGAAGAAGATGAAGGTGCGGGCGTTCTTGACGAACTGAATGTTCGTGCCCGCGGGCACCAGTTCGAAGAAGCGCTGCGTCGGCTTCGCGTCCGGATCCGGCTTGGCGGTCTCGGTGTCAGGCTTGTTGTCGTCAGCCATCGCGTCGGTACTTTCTGGCGAGCGTTCGATGCGGTCGATCGACTAGATCGACACGCGGTCGAAGCCCCGGCGGTTGGCCTGGAAGTCGAAGAACAGGCGCGTGCAGAACACGGCGGTGAAGATGGAGGTCGTGATGCCGATCAGCAGGGTGATCGCGAATCCGCGGATCGGCCCGGAGCCGAACTGCCAGAGCACGATGCCGGCGATCGCGGTGGTCAGCTGCGAGTCGAGGATGGTCGTGAACGCGCGGTCGTAGCCGGCCTCGATGGCCGCGCGCGCCGTGTACCCCTCGCGGATGAACTCGCGGACACGTTCGAAGATGATGACGTTGGCGTCGACCGCCATGCCGATGGTCAGCACGAGGCCGGCGATGCCGGGCAGCGTCAACGTCGCCTGGAAGAACGCCATCGCGGCCATGACCAGGAGCACGTTGAGGATCAGCGCGAACACGGCGACGAGGCCGGCGCGGCGGTAGTAGATGGCCGTGAACGAGACGACCAGCGCGAGACCGACGACCAGCGCCCAGAACCCGCGCCGCACCGAGTCCGCGCCGAGGTCGGCGCCGACGCGGATCTCGAACTCCTTGACCAGGCGCGCCGGCAGCGAGCCGCTCTTGAGCACCTTGACCAGATCGTTGGCGGCCTCGCGCACGGTCATGCCGGGCGTCTCGCCCATGGTGATGCGCACGCGCCCGCCGGGGATCCGGCTGTTGAAGATCGGGTCGGAGCTGACACGATCGTCGAGCATGATGGCCATCTTGCGGCCGACGTTGTCGCCCGACATCTTCTCGAACGCGTCGGCGCCGATGCGGTCGAGGTTGAGGCTGACGCCCGGGACGCCCGTCTGCGGATCGGGCTCGACGTTGGCGTTGAGGATGCGCTCACCCGTGACCTCGGCGCGCGTCTTGACGACGTACGTGCGCCAGATCTGCTCGGGCTCGCCGTCCTTGCGCAGCTGCATGGGCATGGTCCCGTAGGCGACCATGTGCGACGGCGGCAGGCGCCACTCGGCCGGGAGGTTGTTGAAGAAGCGCTCGAGCGTCTCGCGGTCCTTGGCGTAGAAGCCGAAGGGCGACTTGACGGTGACGCCGTCCTCGTGGCCGTAGTCGCGCTCCTTGGCGACCGTGATGCCCATGCCCTGACGGACGAGGTTCGCGTCGTAGATCGACTTGAGATAGATGGCGTCCTTGCCGGGGAGCTTGAACTCGTCGTCGACCATGCGCATCTCGAGCACGGCGGCGCGCTCGATGAGCTTGAGCAGCCGGCGGAAGCCGCTCGACTCCTCGAGCGCCTTGTCGCGGGCGGCCTGCGACAGCGAGACGGTGACGGTGTCGGGGCTCTCGACGACGCCGGCCTCGGGCGGCTCGATCTCGAGCTCGAGCTTGATCTCGTCGTGGTTGATGAACTGACCGGCCTCGAGGGTCTTGAGCGACCCGCCGAGGGTCTGGGCCAGGAACTCGCGCATGTTCTTGCCCGGGACGGTGATGCGGAAGGCCTCGGAGCGCAGCGGCACCTCGGCGATCGTCACCTGCTCGGCGCCGGACTTGCGCAGCAGCGTCTCGAGCGCGAGCGCGGCGTCCTGGCGCGAGGTCGTGATGGCGGTGGCCTCGTTGTCGAGGCCCGGCAGCTCGATCACGACTTGGTTGTTCTTCGGGTAGATGCTGGGCTCGGCGATGCCCATGGCGTCGATGCGGTTCGTGACCGTGTTGATCGCCTGCGAGACCGACTCTTTCTTGGCCTCGGCGATCTTCTCATCGCGCATCTTGAAGACGATCGTGGTGTCCGTCTCCTCGTCGGTCTTGCGCTCGAACTCGGCGAACGCGACCCCGAGGACGTCGTCGGTGGCCGTCTTCTTGTCCTCGACGCTCTTGAACGTGATCTGGATGCGGTCCTTGCCCTCGCGCAGCGAGGTGACCAGGACGTTCTTCTTGTCCTTGAACTGCCCCTCGAGCTCCGAGGCGACCTGGTCGATCTTGTTCTCGAGCGCCTCGTCGACGGCGACGGAGTACTCGAGGTGCAGACCGCCCTGGAGGTCGAGCCCGAGCGTGAACTGGTTGGTGAAGTTGCTCGTGATCCAGGTCGGCAGGTCGAACTTGGCGATCGACGCGACCGAGGGGAGCACGGCGAGCGTGCTGATGACGATCAGCGCCGCGAGCAGGAGTGCCTTGAGTCGGAGAAAGCGCTTCATCTCAGCTGGCCCTGGCGTTCGCCTTCTTGCCCTTGTCGTCGTCGGACTTGGCGTCCGACTTCTTCGTGTCGGACTTCCCGTCGGTCTTGCCGTCGGACTTCTTCGCGTCCGCGCCGCCGTGGATGTCGACGATCTTCTCCTTGATCACCTTGACCCTGGTGCGCTCGGCGATCTCGACGAGCGCGAGGCCGGCGCCGGCGTCAGGGTTGGTGACGCGCCCGATGATGCCGCCCTCGAGGACCACCGTGTCGCCCTTCTTGACCGCGTCGACGCGCGCGCGTCGCTGCTTGTCTTGACGCTGCTGCGGCAGGATCACGATGAAGT
Source organism: Myxococcales bacterium (assembly GCA_020633295.1). Classification (GTDB taxonomy): domain Bacteria; phylum Myxococcota_A; class Polyangia; order Nannocystales; family Nannocystaceae; genus JACKDW01. The sequence continues at coordinate 138,342 of JACKDW010000007.1, forward strand.
AGAACACCGCGAACATCAGGATGAGCGGGATGAGACCGCCCAGCGGTGAGGCTGCCGCTTCGGCCAGGAGGACGGGGGTCGATAGGTTGAACATGGGCACCGGAGACCGTCAGTTCCTGGGAGTATCCTTCGCGCGTCGTCCCAATCTGACGGCCGTTGTGACAGAAGTTCTGGGTTGGCGGGCTCGCGTGCCGAAGGATGCTGCGCGGCGATGGTCGGGCTCGCCGCGCGATCGCGCTGCGACGTAGAAGTGCGAAGAAGACGTGCGAAGAAGAAGTGCGAAGAAGAAGTTCGCGAAGACGTGGGCCAAGACCCTCCGTAGCCGCGCCGAAAACCACGAGATCCATAGAGGAGTCGTGGCGAGTGCGCCGCTAGGTAGCAGGGCGTCAACGGGCGGTCAAGAGCCCTCCACGGGACCTGTCGGCGGGTAATGCTGCGATATTACTTGTGAAAGTTCACGCGATCGAGGTCCAAAGCGAGCTTCGCGCAAGGCGTGACGCAGGGTAGCGACCCACTGGTGGAAGAAGAACAGGTTGTGAATGGTCGCGAGCCGGCCGTAGAGCGGGTCTTTGCTCTCGTGCAGGTGCCGAAGGTAGGCGCGGCTGAACTGGGCGCAGGTCCGGCAGACGCAGCGCTCGTCGAGCGGGCTGGCGTCGTCGCGGTACCGCGACTGACGGATGTTCATACGCCCTTGCCAGGTGAACAGCTGACCATTGCGCGCGTGCCGCGTCGGCATCACGCAGTCGAACATGTCGACGCCCGCGCTGACGGCGGCGAGCAAGTCGGCGGGCGTGCCGATGCCCATGACGTAGCGCGGGCGCTCCGGCGGCATGATCGGGGCGATCGCCGCCATCGTGGCGTGCATCTCGGGGATGGGCTCGCCCACGCTGAGGCCGCCGAGCGCGAGGCCGTCGAAGTCAAATTCGCGCAGCGCAGCGACGTGCTCGCGCCGCAGCTCGAGATCCGTGCCGCCCTGCACGATTCCGAAGCACAGCTGGCCGGGGGCCAGGATGTCGCGCCGGAGGTCCGACGCGATCCGGGCCCAGCGCGTGCTGCGGTCCATGGCGTCGCGGATCTGCGCGCGGGACGCATCACCCGGCGGGCAGTGGTCGAGGACCATGCAGATGTCGGATCCGAGCCCGGCCTGGACCTCGAGCACGGAGCGCGGCGTCATGCGATGGGCCGAGCCATCAAAATGCGTGCGGTAGTCGACGCCGTCGTTGTCGATCTTCTGCAGGCCGCGGAGGCTGAAGACCTGGAATCCGCCGCTGTCGGTCAGGATCGCGCGCGGCCAGGCGATGAACTCGTGCAGCCCGCCAAAGCCCGCCACCCGCTCGGCGCCGGGACGGTGCGAGAGGTGGTAGGCGTTGCCGAGGATGATCTGCGAGCCGACCTCGACAAGGTCCCGCGGCTCGAGACCCTTGACGGCGCCATAGGTCCCGACCGGCATGAAGCACGGCGTGTCGATGGGCCCATGACGCGTCCAAAGCCGCCCCGCGCGGGCCGGCCCGCCGGTCTCGTCCCGGGCGATCGTCTCAAACGTCCCGGCTGGCAGCCATTCGTTGCGATCGCGGCACATCACCTCCTGCTCGCAGGTGAGTCCAGCGCGGGGATCAATGCGTTCGAAATTGCTCATGGGCGGCGAGAGACGGGAGCGTGCCCGCGCACGCCGGGTTCGGTCAACGGCCGGACGCGCGGTCCACGACCATGCAGTCGCCGTAGCTGTAGAAGCGATAGCCGGCGGCGACGGCGAGGCGATAGGCGTCCAGCACCCGCTCACGCCCGCCAAGGCTGCACACGAGCATGAGCAGCGAGCTGCGTGGGAGGTGGAAGTTGGTCACGAGGATGTCGACCACGCGCCAGGCGTGACGCGGCGTGATAACGCGATCGACGCTGCCGCTGTAGGGGCGGATCTCGCCGAAGTCGGCCGCGATCGCCTCGAGCGTGCGGGTCGCGGTGGTGCCGACGGCGACGATCGGCCGGCCGGCCCGCTGGGCGGCGCGGATGCGCTCGGCGGTGGACTCGGTGAGCTGGACGCGCTCGGCGCCAACGCGATGCTGCTCGACATCCTCGACGTCCATGGGCAAGAAGGTGCCCGGTCCCACGTGCAGCGTGAGCGGCGCGACATCGAGGCGCGCGAGGACCTCGGGCTCCCAGTGCAGACCGGCGGTCGGCGCGGCGACCGAGCCGCTGTGGCCGGCATAAACGGTCTGATAGCGCTGCCGATCGCTGGCTGCGGGACCATCGGGGCGCTGGATGTACGGCGGCAAGGGGACCTCGCCGGCGCCCTCGAGGGTCTCGAGGAGGTCGCCGCGCAGGATGGTGAACACGCGCGCGCGCGGATCGGCGCCGTTTGGCGGGCTGCCCTCGTAGCGCAGCACGAGCCCGGAGAGCTCGAGGAGGTCGCCGGGGCCCAGCCGACGCGCTCCGCGGACCCAGGCGGAGATCCTCGCGCCCGGCGGGTAGGCACCGGGGGCGCACACGAGCAGCTCAAACCGTCGACCGCGCGCCCGCCCCTCGGTGCACCGCGCGTAGACGCGCGCCGGGACGACGCCGGAGTCGTTGACGACGACCAGCGCGTGATTGGGCAGCACGCCGGGCAGCTCGCGGGCGACGTGGTGCGCGGGCGCGGCGTCGCCGAGCACGACGAGCATCCGCGCGTCCCCGCGGCGCTGCGCAGGCGCCTGGGCGATCTGCTCGACGGGGAGCGTGAAGTCGAAGTCGTCGGGACGGATCACGGTGGAGGGATGGGCGAGACCGCGACGATCGAGCTCGCCGCCGTGACAACCCGCGGAGCGGACCCGCGGATACAAGCCGCACGATGGAACGCAACCAACTGGGGCGAAGAAATCGGGAATCCCCGCGGCCTCGCGGCTATTGCAGATGTCGACCGTGGAGACAAGTCGGGCGTACCGTGCCGACTCGCGACCCGGGTGTCATGCTGCCGATGGTGTCCTCCCCTCGCCGCCCCCGCTCTGGCCGCTGGCTCGCCGTCTGCGCCGCGGCGCTCGCGCTGCTCGCCCCGGCGACGCCGGAGGTCGCGGCGGCCGACACTCCGCCGGACCGACGCTACGAGACCAACGCCCAGCGGCTGCATCGCAAGGGCGTGTTCTGCATGGAGGAGCTCGAGCGCCGCGACTGCGCGATCGAGAAGTTTGAGGAGCTGCTCCTCGAGCGCACGCAGGAGCGTGAGCTGATCACCGACGGCATGCTCCGGCTGGTGAAGCTCTACGAGAAGGAGGGCCGCCCCGAGGACGTCAAGGAGATGCTGCGGCGCTTCTGGGACGCCGGCCACGGCCGCACGCGCGTGGGCCACCTGATCTACTCGACGCGCTACCTCCCCGAGGACCTCGACGCGATGGCCGGGCTGGACATCGGCAAGGTGCTCGACGCGCCGATTTCGAAGCGTGTCCCTCCGGACATGCCCGAATACGCGTTCACCTGCGACGAGGCGCGCCGCGAGCAGATCGAAGATCTGTGGCTGCTGCGGCGGGCGCAGCGACGCGCCCGCGACAAGAAGATCTCGACCAACGAGGCCTTCGCCGAGATCGCCAAGGAGCGCCGCGAGCGCGAGGCCCGACGCGCCCAGCGGGAGGCCGAGGCCAAAGCCAAGGCCAAGGAGTCGAGCGCGCCGCCCGAGCCCGAGTACGCCCCCGTGTTCGTCGAGCACACCTGCGACGTGGCCAAGGCGCTCGGCAGCTTCTCGCTCGCGCGCTGGAGCCGAATGGACGTCGCGCTCAACCACACCGACCCCCGACGCTCGATGTTCATGGCCGAGATCCCGGAGCTCGAGGCGACGCTCGAGCGCGCGGAGCGACAGGGGGTGATCACGCCGGTCCGCGATCGAGTGTGGGCGCTGCCGGGGATCGACTTCCACGGCCACGCGCTGCACCTCGCGCGCCTCGACAAGGACGAGCTGACCGTTGCGCCAGCTGAGCTGCTGGCCGAGATCGCGGACAACAGCGAGCGGCGCAAGTCGACGCTCAACCGCGAGCTGCGCGCGCTGCTGATCAAGATCCCGGTCGACTCCCACTTCTTCGGGGCCGCGACCGAGAAGACGATCCAGGACCTCGGCTTCGGCGGGATGAAGAAAGGCCGACAGAAGTTCTTCCAGATGTTGCTGCCCCGGCCGAAGGGCGTGCAGATCGCCGGCGTCGCGCACGAGTACCTGGGGTTGTTCATTCGCATGCCGACAGACAACCCGCTCAAGGGCGAGATGCTCGTCGGGATCGCCCGGCGCATGATCAGCAACGCCGAGGAGGACGACGGCGACGCCGATATGCTCAAGCTGCTCGACGTGGCCCAGGCCTCCGACAAGCGCGCGCTGCTGCTCAGCTATGTGCTGTCGAGGACACAAATCCTCGAGATGATGGTTCAGTGACGCCCGGCTTTGTGGCACCGTCGACGCGTGCTCGGCCTCCCTACCCCGCTCCTGGCCGCCGCGCTCGCGTTGACCGGGCCGGCGGTGTCCACCGCGCCCGCGAGCGCGGACGCTCCGACGCCCGCCCAGGACACGTCGACCGCCGCGCCCACGTACAGCGCGGAGCAGGCGCGCGCTGATCTCGACGCGCTGGTCAACGGTCGCGGCCGCGAGTACCTCGAGGCGCGCGCGCGCCTCGAGGCCAACGCGGCGGTCTCCGCCCCGCTCGTGCTCGAGCGCCTGTCGGCCGTGCCCGCGCCGGGGCCCGGTGAGCGCGGCCGCCTGCTCGCGCTGCTCGGGACGTTCAAGCGGCCCGAAGATCTCGCGCTGTTCGCGGATCAGCTGCGCCAGCTCGCGCGCAGGCGTGACGCCGATCTGGCCGCGATCGAGCTGTGGCGTCGGCTGCTGCGCGAGCAGGGCGGCGCGGCCACAGCCGCGCTGTCCGAGCTCGTCGCCGACAAGGAGATCCACGAGGACATCCGCGCGCAGCTGCTCACCGATCTCGTCGAGGCCTACCCGTCCGAGCGCCTCGACGAGCTGGTCGCGCTGCTCGGCCTCGGTCAGACGCTGCTGCGCCGCGAGCTCCAGCGCGCGCTCAGTCGACGGGCGCGCGCGCGTCCTGACGATCGCCCGCGCGTCGCGGACGCCGTCGACGCGCGACTCGACCAGGCGGCCGCGGGCGCGACGGCCGACCGGCATCACGTGGCCGCGCTGATCAGCCTGCGCGCGGCGTTGATCGAGCCGTCGAACGCCGCCGAGCGCTCCTCCTTCGCGCGACGCGTGGGCCAGCTCGCCGACAGCCCCACCGCGCAATTCGCCGTCCGCGTGTCGGCCGTGCGCGGGCTCGTCACCCTCGGCGACGAGCCCGAGGCCCAGGCCGGCCTCGAGCGCGTCCTCCGGAGCTCGCTCGCGCCGGCGGTCCGCGAGCAGCAGGCCGCGGAGATCCTCGGGTGGATCGCGCTGCGCGGCCTCGCGCCCGCGCGCGCGCAGCCGCTGATCCGCGAGCACGCGCTGCTGCAGGCCGAGGCGCCCCGCTACGCCTCGGCCGCCTACGCGCTCGCGCCGGAGCCTCCCGCGGGGACGTGGACGAAATGGTTGTCCGCGAGTCAGCAGCACCCGTGGCCGCAGGTTCGCAGCGCCGCGCTCGACCGCGTCCACGCGCCCTGCGATCCCGACGTGAGCCGGCTGATCGGCGCGCTGAGCGACGAGACCCGACGCTCGGGCGACGACGAGATCACGGTCGCGCGCGCGGCCATGGCGGCGCTCGGCCGCTGCGAGGACGAGGGCGCCGCGCGCCAGCTCGAGGGGATCCTGCGCAAGCACAAGCTCGATCAGGATTGGCGCGGCGAGGCGGCGCGCCAGCTCGTCAAGCACTACGGGGCGACGGGCGCCGACGCCGTGGCGCGCTCGCTCGACATCGAGGCGGACCTCGCGACGGCGCTTCGCTTCATCCGCGCGCTCCGCCTGTCCTCGGAGGCAGCGACGCCTGCGGTCCGCGCCGCGCTGTGCACCGCGACCGAGACGACCGAGCTCGCGTCCGAGGCCCGCGCGTCGCTCTCGAGCTTGTTCGCGGGCGACGACCGTCGCTGCCCGTGAGCGACCGTGACGCGTCCGCGGACTCGAGATACAACGCGTGCCGATGACTTCGTCGCGCCCGCGACTCCGCGCCGTCGAACGCCTCCCGCTCGCCCGCGACGACGAGGCGTGGATCGTCCTGCGCGATCCCCTCGGCCTCAGCGAGCCGGTCACGGTCCCGTCCGAGGCCGGCCCGCTCCTCGACCTCCTCGACGGCCAGCGCACGCCCGCGCAGATCCGCCAGTCGCTGCTCATGCGCGGCGCGCTCGACATCCCGACCGCCGACATCGAGGCCCTGGTCGCCGATCTCAGCGACGCCGGCCTGCTCGACGATCCGCGATTTCGCGCCCGCTGGCAGGCGCACCACGAGGCCTTCCTGGAGGCCCCGACACGGGCGCCGCGCCACGCCGGCACGCTCTACCCCGACGACCCGGAAACGCTGCGAGCGACGCTCTCGCGGGCGCTGCCGGGGCGTGACGGGCGGTTCGCCCAGCGCCGCGCCGCGCTCGCGCTGATCTGCCCGCATCAACCCGCGCAGGCGATCCCGGATCTCCTCGACGCGACCGCGCGCGATCTCCCGCCCGCGGAGCAGCTCGACGCGATCGTCATCCTCGGCACCGATCACGGCGTCGGCCTCACGCCCTACGCGGCGACCGGCAAGCGCTACCAGACGCCGCTCGGCGAGGCGCCGGCGGCCGCCCGTCTGCTCGCCGAGCTCGAGGAGCAGCTCCCCTGGATCACGCGCGAGGAGATCCGGCACCGCGCCGGACACAGCGTCGAGCTCGCCGTCTGCGCGCTGCACTACCTGTACGAAGATTCATGTCCTCCGATACTCCCGATCCTGTGCGGGCAGAGCTCGCTCGCGCGCCGCGAGGGCCTGCGCGCCGAGGTCGACGACTTCCTCGCCGCCATGGGTCGCGCGCTCGCGCGGCGGCGCGTGCTGCTGTGGACGAGCGCCGAGCTCGGGCACGCCGGCCCGGCCTACGGCGGCCCGGCGCTGCCGCCCGACGCGAGCGCGCGGCTCGAGCGACGCGACCGGGCGCTGCTGCAGTCGCTCCTCGACGGACGGCCGGAGCGGCTGCTGCGGGCGTGCCTCGAGGACGACCCGCAGCTCGGCCGCGCCAGCGGGTCTGCGGCCCTCGTGACGCTCGCGCGGCTGCTCCCGCTGGGCTACCAGGCGACGCTCACCGGCTACCGGGTCGCGTCCGCGCCCGGGGTTGAGCCGGGGCTCGCCGGGCTCGCCGGACTTCGTGTGTACGAGCATGGAGTCGGCGAATGATGAGGCTGCTGATCCCAAAGGCGTGCCGTCAGCGCGATTCGAACAAAACGCGCCCCCTGCTGTAGTCGACCCGGCTACCTCGTCGCGCGCAGCTTCGAACGCGTTCGGCCGCGCTGCAGCGCAGCGCGGCCGAACGGCCGTCGGGTCGGCCGTGGAGAACTCGCGCGAACGAGGACGCCTAGGCTGGATCGGCGGACTCTGCGCTCGGTGCGTCCGCAGCCACCGGTGCCGGGGCCTCAACCGAGACAGTTGCCGATACAAGGCTCTCCGGCGCGGACTCCAGGGCCGGCGCGTCGCTGGACTCGTCGGCCGCCTCGCTCGTCACCGGATCAGGCGCGTGCACCACGGACGCCGCGACATCCGGATTGGCGCCAACCATGCGCAGGGCGACGCGGGCGCCGTTCTCCGCCGAAACCGGCAGCTTCCCGTCCGCGTTGACCGCGCTGACGGCCGCGAGGCCCTGCACCAGCGCGACGATGCCCTGCGCGAGGACCTCGGGGTCCCCATCTGCGAACACCCCGTCGCTGATCCCGCGCGCGATCAGGCCGGAGTAGAGCTGGCGCGTCACCGTGAACGCCTGCTCAAGCTTCCCGCGAAATTCAGGCTCCTGGACGGCCATCGTGACCAGGAGATTGCACAGCCGGGTTTCGTCCGGCCGCGCCTCAAGCTCGCGGATGTGGGCGCTGACGACCTGCGCGAGTGTACGGTCGGCGGGCTGGTCGGCGACAGGCTCGAAGCCCCAGCGCTCTTTCAGCGCCTCGATCTGGGCGTCGAGGATGTCGTGGAACAGCTGCTCCTTGGCGCGGTAGTGAAAATAGACACCACCTTTGCTCAGCCCGGCCTCGCGGGCGATGTCCAGGAGCCGCGTCGCGGCGTAGCCCCTGCGCACAAAGCACCGCGTGGCGGCCGCACGGATCTGTTGCTTCCGTTGCTCGTCGGACTTCTGACGTGTCATGAGTATGGACCCCTCCCCTCCCGGCGCACCGAATGCGCCCCATAAACGGATGAATTGACGCTAGCGCTTCACCCCGTGTGGTTGTCCAGGCAATTTCGGATTTTGCGGGTACGGGCCCAGCAGCACACACAGGATGACACCGCCAGTGGCACAAGCCCGGGAGCCGGTTTACAAAATCGTGATATCGACCACCTGTCCCTGAGCGCTAGTGCGCCAGCGCGCGCGGTACCGCAAGACCGCGTCAGCGCGGAATCAATCAGGAATTGACAGCGGGGGTAACCACGGGTGTGAATATCACTCGCAGTCCGGCGTCCGTGCTGCTGAGGGGTACCAAGTCCATGAACCGACTCTCTGTCACACTTCTTGCTCTTACACTGGCCGGCCTGGGTCTTCCCGCCTGCTCGTTTTCTTTCTCGAGCTCGTCCGGCAGCGGGAGCAGCTCGCCGGGTAGCAGCAGCGGTCGCGCCCCCGCGGGTCGCGGGAAAGCGCCCGCGAGCAGCTCGCACGGCAAGCCCGTGAGCCAAAAGTCCGGGAAGCCTGCCGGCAAGCCTGCGGGCAAGCCCGCTGGCAAGGCGCCCAGCGGCGGCGGCGATGCGCCCTCGGGCGGCGGAAAGGCGCCGAGCACGGGCGGCGGAGACACCAACACGGGCGGCAGCGCGGGCGTTGGCGCCGCGTCGGGTAGCCTCGTCGAGGCGGGCGGCGGCGGGAGCGATCCAGAGCCGTCGCCGACCAACGGCAACACGGTCAACCTGTCGGGCACCAAGGCCCAGCCGAAGCCGACCGGCCCGACCGACATCAAGGCCAAGCCCTCCTCGGGTGGCGCCAAGCCGTCTGGCCCGTCGGGCATCAAGGCCACGCCCAAGAAGCCCGCGCCGAAGCCGGGCATCAAGGCTGACCTGAAGACCAACCCGAAGCCGGGCAGCGACAGCGCCCTCCCCGCCCCCAAGGGCGCGGGCAACTAGCCGCTCGTTTCGGACTCCAGGCCCACGGGCCACTCGCTGCAACTCTTGTATTTTGCAGCACTTATTCAGCAGCGACAAACCGCTGCGTGGCCTTCGTTTTCGAATGGGCCCACAGGCCCCTCACCTGAACTCACCACGATCGCGGCGCCGTCCACTGGACGGCGCCGCGCGGTTTTTAAGGACCAGCCGCGTCGACCGCGGGCCCGTCAGCGCGCGCGCCCCATCAGGACGAGCAGCGCGGGCAGGACGAGGATCGACGAGAGCAGACAGCCGGAGACGCCGAGCATCATGACGAAGCCCAGGCTCTTCATCCCGCCGTAGTCCGGGATCGTCAGCCCGCCGAACGCGACGATCGTCGTCAGCGACGACAGCAGCACGGCGGAGCCTGTCCCCTCGAGCATGTCCGAAAGACGCGCGACGCCGTCGTGCTCGGCGGCGCTCTGCTGGTATCGGTGCACGACGTGCACGCCGGCGTCCATGCCGATGCCGATGACCAGCGGCATGACGACGATGCTGACGACGTTGAAGTCGAGGCCGATCGGGATCATCAGCCCGATCATCCAGCACCAGCCGAGCGTCACCGGGATCACCGCGAGCCCGGCGAGGCTGAGCTTCGCCTTGAACTCCCAGATCATGAACAGGAAGATGACGACGAAGGCGATCAGCGCCGCGCGCTCGAAGCCCTCGGTGATCATGTCGTTGTGCTCGTGGAGCGTGACCGCGAAGCCCGTCGCCTCGGGATCGACGCTCGTGAGCTCGGAGGTGAAGGCGCGCGCGGCCTCGAGGTTCCAGATGTTCGCGACGGGGAACACGAAGATCGCCACGGCGCCCGAGCCGTCGCGCGCGAGGAAGCGCTCGCGGAAGATCGGCGGGATGTCCTCGGGCGCGTAGCGGCCGCGCGCGGCGACGGCCGCGGCGGTCGTCCAGGCGCGCCCGAGGATCTCCGCCAGCGGCACCTCGACGTCCGCCAGCGCCGCGGCGCCGTCGTCCGGGAGCGCGCGCGTGGTCGCGGCGAGGCTCGCGAAGGCCGCGCGCGCCTTCTCGGCGGCTGCGAACGGGCGATCGTTGGTCTTCAGCTCGAACTGAACCTCGTCGAGCATCGAGACGACCTTGTCGATCGCGCCCGCGAGCGCCGCCGCCGAGCGCTCACGCTCGCGCAGCTTGGCGAAGTCGGGCGCGCGGCCGAGCTTCTGCATGCCCGCGCGCAGGGAGCGGAGCCGCGGCTCGTCGAGCGGCGGGAGGATGTCGGTCACCGACTGCACGTCGGCGACCGTCGGCTGCTCGCGCAGGGCCTCGACGCGCGCGCGCGCCTCGTCGAAGGTCTCGGCGCTCAGGCACGCGAAGGTCGGGCTCATCGCGCCGTCGCGCTCGAGCGAGTCGAGGGCGATCGCCGCGTCGGAGTTCCGGGGCAGGAAGTCGAAGTAGCGGGCGTTGAAGCGCACCGTGGGGAACAGCAGCGCGCCGACGATCGCCCCGATGACGCCGAGCGCGACGATCACCCGCGGCGCGCGGGAGACCACGCGCGTGAGCAGGTGCAGGCCCGGGATCTTGGCCTCGCGGTACTTGGCGCCGCCCCAGCCCATGCCCATGAGCGCCGGGAGGATCGTGAACGCGGCGACCATCATCGCCACCAGCCCGAACGCGGTGATGAGCCCGAGCTCTGCGAACGCCGTGAACTCGGTCGTCGTCGTGGTCAGGAACGCGATCACCGTGGTCAGCGCGCCCGCGGCCACGCCGGGGCCCGCGAGCCGCATCGACTCGACGATCCCCTCGCTCGCGGAGCACTCGCGCTCGCGCCGGATCTCGTTCGCGCGCGTGACGAGGTGGATCGAGAAGTCGATCCCGAGCCCGAGCAGGATGGCGATGAAGCTCGAGGTGATGATCGTCAGCCGGCCGTACGTCAGGCCGACGAAGCCCACGGTCGTGACGATGCCGAACACCAGCGGGAGCTGCACGAACAGCGCGACGCGCACGGACCGGAACGCGAACAGCTGCAGGAGGAAGATCGCCAAGCCGGTCACGATCCCCGACTCGATGATGCCCTGGCGCACGAGCGCGAGCTCGTCGGTCGCGAACACGGGCAGGCCCGTGACGCGCACCGTGACGTCCTCGGCGTCAAGATCAAGCTCGCTGCGCACGCGATCGAGCGCGTCGCGGATGTCGTGGACGAAGGGCGCGACGTCCTCGACCTCGCCGCTGGGGAGCTCGGGGAACAGCGCGATCAGGTGGTGCGGCTCGCTCCAGCCCGTGAAGTAGCCGAACTCGTCGATGCCCTTCTGCGCCTCGATCTTGTCACCGACGAGCTCGATCAGCGCGCGGCGGGCGTCCTCGCCCTTGAGCCGCGCCTCGAGCACCCCGGCCATGGCGGCGAGCTGGCGCAGCCCCTCGTCGGTCTCCTCCTGCGAGCGCGCGGCGGTCTCGCCCTCGAGCCCCGCCTCGAGCTGCCCGGCGATCGCCAGCATCAACGCCGGCATCCCGCCCTCGATCACGGGCGCCAGCTCGGCGCCGGGCGGGAGCACGCCCTCGAGTTGATCGATGGCGGCGGGGTCGCGGAGGAACAGGACCTCGGCGATGGTCTCCGGGTCCATGCGCGCGAGCACGCGCCCCTTGAGCGCCGGGATCGTCTTGAGCTCGCGCGCGACGCGATCGACGATCGCGCGACGACGCTCGGGCTCGCCGCCGCGAACCATGATCACGGGCATGTCGGGGTACCCGAAGCGGTCAAAGAATCGCTCGAGCCGCGCTTGGTGCTCGTTGTCCGACGACACCATGCCGAAGCGGCTCGTCGAGACGCCGACGTAGGGCGCGATCACGCCGCCGATGATCGTGATGATCAGCAGCAGCGTGAGGACGATCCATCGTCGGCGGACGACGGCTTGCGCGATCCAGGCGTACGTTTCGCCGGAGGCCCCAAACTTCATGGGACGCCTACCCTACTACGAAACGTGACCGAGCGAGCTAGCCGGTTTTTCCCCGCTTCTTGCGGCTGGGCGCGCTCACGCGCTGCAGCGGCGCGACGGGGAGATGTGGATCACACGGCGTCGAGAACAGGCTTGCGTCGTAGCCGGCCGCCATCCCGTCGAACTCGACCTCCTCGCGCGGCCGCAGGCGACGGCGAGCGTCCTCGTCGGGCGCCACGTCGTCGAGTCGCAGGCTGGTCTGCTGGGGCTCGGTCTCCTCGGGCTCCGAGCGACGCCGCTTGACCGGGGTCGGCTTGACCGGGGCGCCGTTCAAGACGCGCCTGAACTCCGAGCCAGGTTTAAAATCCACCGTGAAGCTCGAGTTGATCTTCATCGGCTCCAGCGTGCGCGGGTTGACGCCCTTCCGCGCGTTGCGCTTCTTCTTCGTGAAGGTGCCGAAGCCGGGGTAGGTGAAGCGCGGGGTCTGATTCCGAGTGATGCGCGCCCTGGCGAAGTAGTTGCCGAGCTCCTCGAAGGCCACGTCCAGGACCTGCTGGATCGCCTTCTTGGTCAACTCCGGTGGCAGCTGGCGTGAGCGTGCAATCTTCTCGATCAGTTCGGCTTTCGTCATTGATCCACCGCGAGTGTCCCGGCGCTGTTCGAGGACGGATTTTGAACTTTATGGATCGACTCCTCGGGCGTCAACATCTTCGGTCTCGAGCGTCCTGCGCGATCGATCGTTCGCGACGCGCACGCGACACACGCAGTCGCTCCGTCCGCGGTCGCCGAACCCCGTTGTCTGGTCGCGATCCCGTGACGCACCGCGAGCTCGACCAACCGACGTCATCCGCGCGCGCGAGAGATCACCCGCGACCGATGCACCTGCATGGACGCGGACCGTGGACAGACCTTCTCGGCGGCCGACGATCGTCGACGATCATTGACGCTGGGTCGCGGCTCGTTCGCGAGCTGGCGACGTGATCACGATTCTCCGGAGGGACCTGGAGCGCCGCGCAGCGCTTGCATGGCCACGCGGAGATCGGCGTACACGTCCTGCTCGGCCCGCGACGGCCCGTCTCGCTGCCCCCGCGCTTCACGCTGCTCCTCCGACTCGCGCCGGAGCACGTACGACGGATGGTACGTGACGACCAGCGGCACCACGATGCTCGCCTCGCGCTGCTCGTACCGCATCACGCGGCCTCGCATGGCGCGCAGCGAGAGCGGCTGCGAATTCTCGAGCAGGAGGTTTCCCGCGTGACGGCCGAGCGCGACGATCACCCGCGGCTGAATCGCCCGGATCTGCGCGCGCAGGAACGGGGAGCAGCGCGCGACCTCGGGCGGCGAGGGATCGCGGTTGTTCGGCGGCCGACACTTCAGGACGTTGGCGATGTACACGTCGTCGCGGCGCATGCCGAGCCACTCGACCCAGCGCGTCAATCGCTGACCCGCGCGACCGACGAAGGGGATGCCCTGCCGATCCTCGTCCGCGCCGGGCGCTTCGCCGATAAACATCAGGTCGGCCTCGGGGTTGCCGACGCCGAAGACGATGGTGCGTCGCGTCCGCGCGAGGCCACAGCGCGCGCAGTCGCCGACGTTGCGCTCCCGCAGGTACTGCAGCTTCTCGGCGGCCGACCACTCGCGCGCGCGCGCTCGCAGCTGCTGGTCACCGCGACCTGATGAAGGCGCGCGCGCCTGCGGGCGAGACTGGGCACCCGGTTGCGAGCCCGGCCGCTGCTGGGCAGGGCGCTGCGGACGCTGCGACGGAGGTTGCGGTTGCGGCGGTCGTTGCTGCGAATGTTGTTGCGGTCGTTGCGGCGGTCGTTGCGGCGGTCGTTGCGGCGGTTGTTGCTGCGAATGTTGTTGCGGGCGCGGCGAATGTTGTTGCGGGCGCGGCGAAGGTTGTTGCGGGCGCGGCGAAGGTTGTTGCGGCGAAGGTTGTTGCGGGCGCGGCTGCGCGCGTTGCTGCGGCTGGCCTGGTTGCGTGCTCGGTCGGCGCTCAGCCGCCGGCGCGGGGGCGGATGCGTCCACGGCGGGCGCGTACACATCGGACGTCGACGCCTGCGCTTCGGGCGATGGCGCGTGCGGCTCGGATGGCGCGGCCGCGCGCTCCTCCTCGAGATCGTCGGCCGCCGACGCCTCCGGCTGCGGCATGGCGAGCGCCGAGACGTACTGCACGCCGCGGAACTCGTGGAGGTGGCGGAGCAGCGTGGCGAAGTCCCGCGCGAGCGCCTGCGGGCTGTCGGATCTGGCCAGCTGCGTCACGCGGCCCTCCAGAGGCGCTCACCGAGTCGCTCGAGGATCCAGCGCGCGAGCTCGAGCTTCTCCACCGGAGGTCCCGAGGGCATGACCTCAAGCTCCTCCTCATCGCCGTCCGCGCCGCGCACGAGCAGGTGCCCGGCGTTGGTCGAGCTCGAGAAGCCGAGGCCCGGCACGCCCACGCGGTTGACGAACAGCGCGTGCGCGCCCTTGGCCGCCAGCTTGGCGGCGCCGAGGCGCACGAGCTCGCGCTCGACCTCGGCGGCGTCGCCCTCGGCCGTCTGGGCCGCGAAGCCGAGGAAGCGCGTGCGCGCGCCGTGACGCGCGACGAGGGTCTTGAGGATGTCGACCGCGGCGCGCCAGCGCGTCGTCGCGAGCGACTGGATGAGCGCCTGCTTGCCGAGCTTGCCGGCGCTCGGCTGCTCGACCTCGAGGTCGCCGACCGCGGCGACCATGGCGACGAGGTCGACGGTCCGCTCGCCCGCGCTCAGCCGCTCCTCCATGGCGTCGAGCAGCTCGCGCGCGGTCGTCACGTCAACTCGCTCGACGCCGCGCGGGCTCGGGCGATCGACAGGGCCGGAGACCAGCGTGACGTCGGCGCCGAGCTCGTAGGCCGCAGCCGCGAGCGCGTAACCCATGCTGCCGGTCGACGCGTTGGTGATGAAGCGGACCGGGTCGAGGTACGTGCGCGTCGGGCCGGCCGACACGAGCACGCGCCGCCCCGCCCAGGGGTTACCCGGCTGGCGACTGGCGAGCAGGCGGCAGGCGGCGTCGACGATGAACTCGGGGTCGATCATGCGCCCCTCGCCGACCCAGCCGCAGGCGAGCGCGCCGGCGTCGGGGCCGACGAAGCTCGCGCCGAACTCCCGCAGGCGCGCGAGGTTGGACCGCGTCGCCGGGTGCCGCCACATGTTCGTGTTCATCGCCGGGGCCCAGAGCACCGGCGCCTGGGTCGCGAGCAGCACGCAGCTCGCGAGGTCGTTGGCGCGGCCGTGGGCGGCGCGCGCGAGGAGGTCGGCGGTCGCGGGCGCGACGATGATCAGATCGGGCCAATCGGCCAGCTCGATGTGACCGACGGCGCCCTCGGCCGAGGCGTCGAGCAAGGCCGTCCGCACGGGGCGCCCGGACACCGTCGAGAGCGCCATCTCGGTGACGAAGGCGCGCGCGGCCTCGGTCGTGATGACCTGCACGGCGAAGCCCGCCTTGACGAGCGCGCGCACGAGCGCGGGCGCCTTGTAGGCGGCGATCCCCCCGCTGACGATCAGGACGACGCGCGCGCGCGGCTCAGTCACGCGGGCCCTCCGCCTGCGTCGCGGTTCGGGAACTCGAGCGGCACGCTGTCGACGGTCTCGATCCCGAAGCCCTCGAGGCCGACGATCTTGCGCGGGTTGTTGGTCATCACGCGGATCCGCCGGATCCCGAGGGTCTTGAGCACCTGGGCGCCGAGGCCGAATTCGCGGAAGCCCGACTCGGCCGGCTTGAGCCCGAGGCGCGGCTCCTGCTCCTCGTCGCTGAGCAGGCGCTCGAAGCAGTTGACCTTGTGCCCCATCACGTAGAGGAACACGCCGCGACCGGCCCGGTTGATCTGGGCGACGGCCGCCCGCATGCGCGCGGCGGAGTCGTCGGACGCGAGCCCGAACACGTCGCCGAGCACCTGGGCGCGCTGGGCTCGGAGCAGCACCGGCTCGCGATCGGTCGAGGCGAAGCGACCCTTGCACAGCGCGATGAAGTGGCTGGTGGGCTCGACCGTCGAGCGGTAGCAGTGCAGCTGCCAGCCGTCGGCCTCGGTGATGCCGAGCATGCTCGAGGCGAGCGGTCGCGACGACACGCGCTGCACGAGGCACTCGTTCTGCAGCCGGTACTCGATGAGGTCCGCGATCGTCAGGATCTCGAGCTCGTGGCGACGCGCGAACAGCTCGAGGTCGTCCATGCGCGCCATCTCGCCGTCGTCGCGCATGATCTCGCAGATGACGCCCGCCGGCCGCAGCCCGGCGAGGCGCGCGAGGTCGACGGAGCCCTCGGTGTGCCCGGAGCGCACGAGCACGCCGCCAGGCTGCGCGCGCAGCGGGAAGATGTGGCCGGGGCTGGCGATGTCCTCGGCGGAGTACTGCTCGTCGGACGCGACGCGGATCGTCCGCGCGCGATCGGCCGCCGAGATCCCGGTCGTGACGCCGGTGCGCGCCTCGATCGAGATCGTGAAGGCGGTGCCCATGTTGCCCGGATCGGTCGGCACCATCATCGGCAGCCGCAGCTGCTGGACGCGCTCGGCGGTGAGCGGGAGACAGATGAGGCCCCGCCCCTCGCGACACATGAAGTTGACGTCGTCCGCCGAGCAGTGCTCCGCGGCGATCACGAGGTCGCCCTCGTTCTCTCGATCCTCGTCGTCGACGAGGATCAGCATGCCGCCGCGGCGGATCACGTCGATGCAGCGCTCGACGTGTTCGAAGCGCGCCGCGATCGACTCGTCGGTGGAAGCTGACTTCGTCTGGTCTCGCATGTGCTCACCTCTCCGTTCGCTAGTGCCCTGCCCTCACGGCTCCTCGAGGTAGCCCGCCTCGGCCAGCAGCCCGCGCGTGACGCCCGGCGGGCCGCGGCGCGGGTCGCCGAACTCGAGCAGCCGGGCGACGTAGCGCGCGAGCACGTCGACCTCGAGGTTGACCGCGTCCCCGACCGCGCGCGCGCCCAGGGTCGTGACCGCGAGCGTGTGCGGGATGACGCCGACCGAGAACCCGCGCACGTCGACCTCGTTGATCGTGAGGCTCACGCCGTCGACGCAGATCGAGCCCTTGCTGGCGATGAAGGGGACCAGCTCGGCGGGGGCGTTGAACCAGATCTTGATCGCGTCGCCGCGACGCTCGAGGCTGCGGACGGCGCCGCAGCCGTCCACGTGCCCGGAGACCAGGTGACCGCCGAGCGCGTCGCCCATGCGCAGCGCGGGCTCGAGGTTGACCGCGTCGCCGACCGAGAGCGCGCCGAGCGTGGTCTTCGCCAGGGTCTCGAAGGCGGCCTCGGCCGAGAAGCCGCGCTCGTCGGCGCGCGTCACCGTGAGGCAGACGCCCGAGATCGCCACGCTCGCGCCGAGGACGCGGTCGCGCTCGGACAGGCTCGCGGCGATCGTCAGGACCTTGCTCTGCGACCGGGGCGTGAGCTCCCGGACGGTCCCGATCATCTGCACGAGCCCGGTGAACATTCGGGGACGTTATGGCACAAAACCCCGCTCCTCGCAGGAGCGCGTGTTCTCACACGCGCCCGTGACGACGCGGGTCGCGGCTCGCTTCGGCGCTCACTCGGCGGCGTGGCGATCGGTGAGCGCGGCCTGCCCGGGGCGCTCGAGCACGTAGAGCGTGTCCTGCCCGACCGTCTCGCGCTCGCGGATGTTGACGCGCGGAGCCAGCGCGACCGTGCTCCAGTGCAAGCCCGGCAGCAGCGGGACGCCGTCGCCGAGCAGCACGGGCGCGTGGAACAGGTACCAGCGATTCCACAGCTGCGCGCCGACGAACGAGGCCAGCAGGTGACCGCCGCCCTCGACCAGGACCGAGCGGATCGGCCGACAGCCGAGGACCTCGAGCGCGGCCGCGACGTCGACGCGCCCGCGCTCGTCGCTGCGGACCTCGAGGCCGCTGGCGCCAGTCGCCGAGAGCGCGCGTCGACGCTCCTGGGACGCGCGCTCGGTGTGCAGGACCAGGGTGCCCGCGCGCAGCAGCCGTGGGCGCGTCTCGCCGGCGACCCCGCGCAGCGTGCTGTCGAACACGATCGGGATCGGATCTGTCCCTTCAACCATGCGCACGGTGAGCTTCGGATCGTCCCGCAGCAGCGTCGAGACGCCGATGGCGATGGCGTGATGCTCCGCGCGCAGCGCGTGGACGTGCGCGCGCGCGGGCTTGCCCGTGATCCAGCGGCTGTCGCCGGTCGGGCAGCCCATCCGCCCGTCGAGCGAGCACGCCGCCTTGAGCGTGATGTACGGCCGCCCCGTGCGCTCGTGGACCAGGTAGTGCTCGTGGACGCGCGCGCAGTGCTCGTACAGCACGCGCTCGCGCACGCGCACGCCCGCGCGCTCGAGCACCTCGCGCCCTCGCCCGCGGGCGTGCGGCGCCGGATCGCGGACGCCGTACGCGACCTCGGCGACGCCGGCGGCGATCAGCGCGTCGGTGCACGGCGGCGTGCGGCCGAAGTGGGAACATGGCTCAAGGGTCACGTAGACCGTGGACCCGCGCGCGCGCGCCCCCGCCCGCTCGAGCGCCGCGACCTCCCGCGTGCGGGCCGCCGGTCGGCGCGCTGCGGGCGGCGCCGACGACCTGGCCGTCGTGGACGACGACCGCGCCGACACAGGGGTTGGGATAGGTCGAGCCGGTGCCCTCGCGGGCGAGCCGCAACGCCATCCCCATGTAGTGTGCGTCGACTTCCGAACCGGACATGACCGCTCGCCCCGACTATGCCACGGCTCACGGCGACGCGCGCCGGCGACGAACCGACCGCAAGCTCACGATGGGCGCTCGGACCCCGAGGACCCCGAGGACCCCGAGGACCGGCTCGACCGCGCGCGCCCGCGGGCGGGCTTCTCGGGCTCGGGCTCCCGCGCCGCGACGACCTGGCCGCGCTTGTCGAACTCGAACAGGGTCCGCTGGCCCTCGATGTTGATCTTCTCGGCCTTCTCCATCTCCCGCAGGAGCAGCTCAAACTCGGACACGGTGTCGAAGCTGCGGTAGACCGACACGAAGCGGACGAACGCGACCTGATCGAGGGCGTAGAGGTGATGCATGATGCGCTCGCCGATCTCGATCGAGCGCAGCTCGCCGTCGCCGCGGGTCTCGGCCCACTGCGCGACCTGGCGCACGATGTCCTCGAGCTGACCGGAGTTCACCGGGCGCTTGCGACACGCGAGCTTGAGCCCGGCGAGGATCTTGTCGCGATCGAAGGGCTGCTTGTGACCCTCGCGCTTGACCACGACGGGCAGCGCCTTGGCGACGCGCTCGCGCGTGGTGAAGCGATGCCCGCAGCTCCGACACATCCGGCGCCTTCGGATCTCGAAGCCGTCACCGCTGTCGCGCGAGTCGAGGACCTTGGTGCTCGCGCTTCGACAGACCGGACAGAGCACCGCGTATCACCCCTCTCCGCCGGTCCACGCCCGTCAGGAGCCCGCGCGCATCAGCTTGTCGACGCGCCGCTGGTGGCGACCGCCCTCGAAGCTCGTCGCCGCGAACTCGCGCGCCAGCGCCTTCGCCAGCTCGCTGCCGAGCACGCGCTGCCCGAGGCAGAGCACGTTCGCGTCGTTGTGCGCGCGGGCCATCCGCGCGCTGAACACGTCTCCGACCAGGGCCGCGCGGATCCCCGGGATCCGGTTCGCCGTCATCGCCATGCCCTGCCCGGTCCCGCACACCAGCAACCCGAAGGACCCCGGGTCCTCGAGCAGCCGTCGACACACCGTGACGGCGATGTCGGGGTAATCGGCGCTCTCGTCCGCGGACCGCGGCCCGGCCGTGCTCATGATCGTGTGCCCGTCGGCGGTGAGCACCGCCGCGAGCTCGTCACGCAGCTCGACGCCGCCGTGATCGCTCCCGAGATGAAACCTGCAAGCTCGCACGGTTCGCGTACGCTCCGTGCACACAGTATCACGCGGCCGCGCAGAACGAACAGAAGATGGCGAGCGGCCCGCCAGCGGCGATCGCGGGCGACCGCTGCGACCCGTGGCGTCACCTGCTGACGCGCCTGAGGACTCAGGGGACAGATCGCAGGATGAGGCACGCGTTGGTGCCCCCGAAGCCGAAGCTGTTGCTCATCGCGTACTCGACCCGCAGCTCTCGCGCCGTGTGCGGGATGTAGTCGAGGTCGCAGGCCGGATCGGGATCGTCGAGGTTGATGGTCGGGGGCAGCACGCCGCGCTGCAGCGCCAACGCGACGATCGCGGCCTCAAGGCCGCCGGCGGCGCCGAGCAGGTGTCCGTGCATCGACTTCGTCGAGGACACCGCGAGCTGGTCCGCGTGCTCCTTGAACGCCCCGCGGATCGCCTGGGTCTCGAGCGCGTCGGCGATCGTCGACGTACCGTGGGCGTTGACGTAGCCGACCGCCTCGCGCGAGATCCCGGCGTCCGCGAGCGCGAGCTCCATGCAGCGCTGGGCGCCCTCGCCGTTCGGTGACGGCGCGGTCATGTGGTACGCGTCGCTGTTGAGCCCGTAGCCGACGACCTCGGCGATCGGGCGCGCGCCCCGTGCGAGCGCCCGCTCGAGCTCCTCGAGCACCACGATCCCGCAGCCCTCGCTGAGCACGAAGCCGTCGCGGTCCCGCGAGAACGGCCGCGAGGCCCTCGTCGGCTCGTCGTTGCGCGTGCTCAGGGCCCGCGCCGCGCAGAAGCCCCCGAGCCCGACCGGCGACACGGTGGACTCGGTGCCGCCGGCCACCATGACGTCGACGTCGCCGCGCTGGATCACGCGGAACGCCTCGCCGATCGAGTGCGCGCCGGTGGAGCAGGCCGACACGTGGCTGAGGCTCGGGCCCTTGAGCCGCTGGCGAATCGAGATCTGTCCGGCCGCGAGGTTGACGATCAGCGCGGGCACGAAGTACGGGCTGAAGGCGCGCCGCGGCGACTTGCCCTCGCTGAGCTCGCGGACCGCCTGCTCGAGCACGTTGACGCCGCCGAGGCCCGCGCCCACGTAGACGCCCATGCGCTCGTCGGGCGGGCGCGACTCGGCGTGGGCCGGGTCGACGGTGAGGCCCGCCTGCTCGAGCGCCATCGCGCCGGCCGCGACCGCGTACTGAATGAACAGGTCCATCTGCCGCAGCTCACGCTTGGCGAGCCACGGGGCGGGATCGAAGCCGCGGACCTCGCCGGCGATCTTCGCCGGGAACTCGGTCGTGTCGAAGCGCGTGATCGGGCCGATGCCCGAGACGCCGCCGACGAGCGCGCGCCAGTTGTCCTCGACGCCGATGCCGAGCGGGCTGATGAGGCCCATGCCGGTGACCACAACTCTGCGTGGTGAAACGGACATGTTCTACCTGACCTGTTCGTACGTATCTGCGGCTAATGACGCGGTCGCGGGCGCGTGAGACGACCGGTCTCTCGCGCCCGCCGAGGCCCACGGCCCGCGCGGACTAGCTCGCCGACGCGGTGTGCGCCTCGATGTACTTGATCGCGTCGCCGACGGTGCGGATGCGATCGACCTCTTCGTCGGGGATCTTGACGCCGAACTTCTCCTCGAGCGCGAGCACCAGCTCCACGATCGCCAGCGAGTCGGCGCCGAGGTCGTCGGTGAAGCTCGACGACGGCGTGGCCTGGTCGTCGGTGACGTCGAGCTGCTCGCAGATGATCGCAATCACATCACTCTGGATACTGTTCGCCATGATGGTGGTTCCTCAACTCTCGTTCGGGGCCCGATTGTAGTGTCGGGTTCAGTCATTCGTGGGCGCGCGCGCGCCCGAGCTCGGTTTAGATCAGCAGCCCCCCGTTCACGCGGAGCACGTGCCCGGTGATGTAACCCGCGGCGGGCGACGCGAGGAACGCGACCGCCTCCGCGATCTCGTCCGGGCCGCCGATCCGCCCCAGCGGAATCTGCTTGAGGAGCGCGTCGCGGGCGTCGCCCTGCACGCTCGCGGCGGTCATGTCCGTCTCGATGAAGCCGGGCGAGACCGCGTTCACCGTGATCCCGCGGCCCGAGAATTCGCGCGCCATGGACTTCGTGAGGCCGATGATCCCGGCCTTCGTCGCGGCGTACATCGCCTGGCCGGTGTTGCCCTGCTCGCCGACCACGCTCGTCAGGTTGACGACGCGACCGCGCGCGCGCGCGCGCAGCAGGTAGCGCGCGGCCGCGCGGCTGCAGTGCAGCGCGCCCTTGAGGTTGATGTCGAGCAGGCGCTGGAAGTCCTCGTCGCGCGCGCGCATCAGCAGCGCGTCGATCGAGACGCCGGCGTTGTTGACGAGCACGTGCAGGCCGCCGAGCTCGTCGGCGACGCGCTTGACGCCCGCGTTGACGGCGGCGGCGTCGGCGACGTCAAAGCCGACCGCGATCGCGCGTCCGCCCGCGCCCTCGATCTGTTCACAGACCTCGCGGGCCGCGTCCTCGCTGCGCGCGAAGTTGACCGCGACCGCGGCGCCTCGGCCCGCGAGCGTGAGCGCGATGGCGCGGCCGATCCCGCGGGAGCCGCCCGTCACGAGCGCGACGACGCCGTCGAGCGATAACGCTTTCGGGAGCGACGGTCGTCCCGCCTCCCTCGAGGGTTGAGCTTCACCTGAGGTTGATTCCACGACGGCACGACGCTTTAGCACAGCGCTACGCGTCGCGGAACCCAAACGTCACGGGCGGAAAATCATGTGAAATCAAGTGCACATGTGAAGCGCCGAGGGACGCGGCGCGTGCAAGACCACGCGAACGCTCGACGACGCTCTGATTATGCGTTCAGAACGGCGCACGCGTCTGTCTGCACCCGCAGAGACAACGCTGTTCGTGTCCACGCCGCGCGAACGAAGATGTCCATGGGAGCAGGTTTTTACAGGCCTTGCTCACGCCGCGACGCGATCGAAGTCGGCGGGCGCGCCGAGCCCCGTGATCTTCAGGGCGCGATCGATCCGACGACACAGCCCCGCGAGCACGCGCCCGTGCCCGAGCTCGAAGCCGCGGCGCACCCCGTCGTGCGCGAGCCGCTGGACCGAGGCCTCCCACCGCACGCGGCTGGTGACCTGGCGGACGAGCCGGTCTTTGACCTGCGCCGCGTCGGGGTACGGCGCCGCGTCGACGTTGGCGATCACGGGGATCGCCAAGCGGCCGATCGCGATGTCCTCGAGCGCCGCGGCGAGCCGCTCGGCCGCCGGGGCCATGAGGCCGCAATGGAACGGCGCGGAGACCTGCAACGGGATCGCGCGGACCCTCTCGGCGGTCGCCTCGATCTCCGCGACGAGGCGCTCGACGGCGCCCGCGTGGCCGGCGACGACGATCTGGCCGCCGCCGTTCTCGTTGGCCGGGGACACCTCGCCGTCGCCCTCGGACGAGATGCGCACGCACAGCGCCTCGAGCTCGTCCGCCGGCATGCCGATGATCGCGGCCATCGCCCCGACGCCTGCGGGGACGGCCTCCTGCATCGCTTGCCCGCGGATCCGCACGAGCCGAAGGGCGTCGGCGAAGCGCAGCGCGCCCGCGGCGACCAGCGCCGAGAACTCGCCCAGGCTGTGGCCCGCGCACACGGCCGGCGCGCCGAGCTGCGGCTCGAGTCGCTCACGAAACACCCGCAGCGCGGCGACGGAGCACGTGAGGATCGCGGGCTGCGTGTTGGCGGTCAGCGCGAGCTCGCCCTCGTCGCCGTCGAAGCAGAGCGCGGAGAGGCGCTCACCGAGGACGTCATCGGCCTCTTCAAACACGGCGCGGGCGGCCGGCGAGGCGTCGAACAGCGCCTTGCCCATGCCGACCTTCTGGCTGCCCTGGCCGGGGAACAGGAGCGCGTAGGGCTGCGAAGTCGTCGTGGTCATCGTTCCTCTTCTGGTGCGGGCTCGGCTTGCTTGGCGGCCGCGAACAGGGCGTCGTGCTCGAGCAGCGCGTCACGCAGCCCCGGGGTCGCGCCCTCCCGCGCGAAGCGATCAGCCAGACGAATGCCGTTGAGCATCGCCACCGGGCTCGCGCCGCCGTGACAGATCACCGCGATGCCGTCGACGCCGAGCAGCGGCGCGCCGCCGTAGTTGTCTGGATCGGTGCGCCGGCGAAACTGCGCGAACGCGGGGCGCATGAGCGCGGCGCCTAGCTTCGCGCGCATCGGGCTGGCGGCGACGGCGTCGCGCAAGAACCCGAGGATCGCGTTCGCGGTCCCCTCGACGGTCTTGAGCACGATGTTGCCCGTGAAGCCGTCCGTCACGACCACGTCGACCTCGCCGCTGAACACGTCCTTGCCCTCAACGTAGCCGACGTACTCAAACCGCGGGCTCGGGTGAGCTCGCAGCAAGCGATGGGTCACGCGGGTTAACTCGGTGCCCTTGCTATCCTCGCTGCCGTTCGAAAGCACGCCGACGGTCGGGCGCTCACGACCAAATTCGACGCTCGCGAAGACGGAGCCCATCACGGCGAACTGCGCCAGGTTGATGGGCTTGCACTCGACGTTGGCGCCCATGTCGAGGAGCACGGTAGCCTCGCGGGCGCTGGGGAAGCAGGTGACGATGGCGGGGCGATCGACGCCGCGAATGCGCCGGAACTTGAACAGCCCGCAGGCGAGCATCATCCCGGAGTTGCCAGCGGAGACCACCGCGTCGGCCTTGCCCTCGCGCACGAGATCAAAGCAGACCGGCATCGAGGCGTCGCGCTTGCTGCGGATCGCCTTCGACGGCGTGTCCTCCATGGTGATGATCCCGGAGGCGTGGTGTAGCTCAATCGCCTCGCGCGCGCGGGCGTCGAGTTTCTCGAGCGCAGGCCGCAGACGCGCCTCGTCACCGACGAGGATCACACGCAGCCCCTCTCGCACCGCGCGTACGGCGGCCTCAATCTCGACGGTGGGACAGTTGTCCCCGCCGAACGCGTCAATCGCGACCTTGCCCGAGGCCCCCACAGCAGCTAGGACAGCGCGTTGTTGAGTTCACGAATTACGCGCGCCCGCGGGTTCCGCGGGCGCTGCGTGGGTCTTAGTCCTCGGCGATCTCGATGATCTGGCGGCCCTTGTAGTAGCCGCAGGCGGGGCACACGCGGTGGCCGATCATCAGCTCGGCGCAGTTCGAGCAACTCGAGAGCGCCGGCGCGCTGACCTTGTCGTGGTTGGCGCGGCGCATGTCGCGACGAGACTGGGACTTCTTCTTCTTGGGGACTGCCATGGGTCGCTGGGTATTGGGCTATGGGACAGGTCGGCGGGACGAGCGAGCGGTCGAAGCGGTCGATTCGGTCGATCCGGTGAAGATCAGGAGTCGACCTTCAAGCTGCCACGGCGCCGGCCGGGGGCGGGAATATAGCGGCAAATCGCTCACCGCGTCGTGATTTTTTCCGCGACAGCCGCTCTGCCGCGATTTTTCTGGGGCGGTTTGGAGCGAGTTTCTTCACAAGTAGAACGGAAATATCGTCTCTTCGTGATCGCTCAGTCCGTTCGTAGCTTGCGAAGCGCGGCCTTCCACGGCGAATCCACCTCGGTGTCGATGTCGTCGCCCTCGCCTTCGGCGCCTGGGACGCTACCGATCCCCCCGACCATGCCGCCGACTCCGCACACCGCGCAACCACCGTCGGCGCTCGCCTGCTCGTTGAGGTTGGCGCCGCAGTTGGTGCACAACCCGCGACAGTCCTCACCGCGCTCACACAGCGCCCGGATCGGGTAGGCCATCAACACCGTCTCGGCGAGCATGGGGCGCAGGTCGATGTGCGTACCATCGAAGCCGAAGCGATCGGGCTCGTCGGGATCGACGTCTTCGTCGTCATCCTCGGCCCCGGGTGCTCCTTCGACGCTCGCGCCGCGCTCATACTGGACGCAGAGGTCAGCGTCGGCGGAGACCTGCGCGTCCTCGAGACAGCGCGCGCACGGGACCGAGAAGCCAGCCTGCAGGCGTCCGCGCACGAGCACCGAGACGGGCGACATGACCGTGATCTCGCCCGTGACTCGTCCCGCTTCGGCGACCTCGGCGTCGGTCCGCTCGAGGGTCGCCTGCAGCCAATCGCGGGGGACAGGCGCGTCGAGGCTGTACGGTCCGTGGCTGTGTCCCTCGTCGCCGTTTTGCAGCGCCTCGAGATCGATGATCATCGTGCTCGCGCCGCGACTCGGCTGCGCTCCATCCCTGCGATCGCCCTTCGACACCGTACCTGCTCCTGAATGCCCTCGCGGACGCGTTCGCGTCCCGCGCGAGGCCGGGGCGCAGGTCTAGCGGCGGACCCGGAGGCTGTCAATGGTTGCCGCCGAGGCCGGGAAGCGGGTCCCGGGTTTTCCGGGGATCCCGCACAGTTTTTTTATTCCCGCGCTTTTCCTGGAAGCCCGGGGGCCGCGATCGAGTTGACACTGCAAACGAGGATTCGCTATGTCCTCGCGGCCTGTGGCCGCGCCTGAGTCCACCGTGCGGCCGTCCACCCGAGACACGTTGTCTAGCTCCGCCCACCCGAGCGACCGGGACGACACGCGTCGTCACGAACCGCCAGCGCCGCTCCCACGACGCAGCGCGCCGCGTGTCGCACGTGGCGTCGGGCTCGCCGTGATGCTGCTCGTGTTCGCGCAGGCGCCCGCGCGCGCGTCGGCCAGCAGCGCGCAGCTCGACGCGCTCACGCGCTCGTCCCTCGAGATCGCCGGGCTCTACAACCTGGCCCCTGCGCCCGACCCGGAGGAGGAGGAGACCGAGGACGCGAGCGCCGGTGAGGACGCGGAGGACGGCGACGCGGACGACGACAGCGACGACGACGAGCGCGACGACGCGACCTCAGTGCCGACGGGCGGCGCCGCCCCGCCGAGCCCGCTGCTGCGCCCGACCGTCCCGGTGCCCACGCAGCCCGGCGTCGCGGTGCCCTCTGAGGCGAGCGCCGACGCGGACGAAGGCGACGACGACGCGAACGACGACGCGCCGGACATCACCGCCGACCTGGCGAAAGCGACAGGCCCCGAGCTCAAGCTCGAGACCCCCGAGCTGATCCGCAAGCGCACGATCCCGCCGTTCTGGATCGAGCGCGACTACACCACGCACCGCACGCGCGCGCTGACGCTGCCGCCGCTGTTCGTGCACCGCAAGCCGAAGGAGGGGCACCCCGAGAAGTTCATGCACTTCGACCTCTCGCTGAGCTTCGGCTTCTACTCAAAGCGACGCAAACGCAAGATCGTCGTCGCCCCGCTCGCGCTCTTCGGCGGGGCGTTCAGCGAGCGGGCGAGCGGCTGGTTCGCGGCCCCGCTGCTGATGGGCTACAAGCGCACCGGCGAGCAGTTCAATTTCGGGCAGTTCCCCTTCGTGTGGTGGTGGGGCAACAAGCACGTCCGCAACCTCATCGTCGTCCCCTTCCACTATCACCAGAAGACGCCCGAGAGCACGCGCGGCGCGTCAGGCCTGCTGGTCTGGTACGGCAAGAAGAACCTCCAGGACGCCGACCCGCTCAACGATCGCCGCCACTTCCTGGTCGCGCCGCTGTTCTACCGCGTGCAGATCGGGATGCGCCTGACCGACGTGTTCGTGCCGCTGTACGTCGGCGGCGAGAACAAGTTCAAGGGCGTCCGGCACCACACCTTCTTCCCGCTGTTCCACTGGCAGAAGAACGAGTTCGGCAACCGCCGCGAGCTGTGGACGATCCCCTTCGTCCTCCGCAGCGACAAGGCGCGGCGCAAGTCGGCCTGGGCGATCCCGCCGCTGCTGACCTTCCAGAGCAAGGGCCCGTACACGCGGCTCACGTCGGCGACGCCGCTGGTCTGGCACGCGACCAACTCGCTGAAGGCGAGCGCGACGACGGTCGCCGGCCCGTTCGTGCTGCACCGCGACCCGCGGCAGCGCAACAGCGTGCTGTTCCCGCTGTGGTGGCAATTCTCCGACCGCGAGCGCGGGGTCACGGACTCGCTGCTGTTCCCGCTCGCCTACTCGCGCAAGACCCCGACGCAGACCGGCGTGTACACGCTGCTCGGCGGCGGCGCGAAGGCGGAGGGCGGCTGGGACGCCGTCGTGCCGCCGCTGTTCACCTCGCTGCGCATCCGCGAGACGGGCAAGAGCCACCAGGTCGTCACGCCGCTGTTCTGGCGCTTCCACAACGACCAGGCCTTCGAGGGCAAGGGCCGCGACGCGGTGGTCGTGCCGCCGCTGTTCTACCGCGATCGTCGGGGTGACGACGCGCGCCTCGGCCTGCCGGCGCTGCTGACCTTCACCGGCCGCGAGCAGCAGCGCCGCTACCAGGTCATCACGCCGCTGTTCTGGCGCTTCCGCGACCGCGACCCCGAGAAAGACAGCCACACCGTGGTGCTCGGGCCCGTGTACGCCCAGCGCAAGAAGACGGGCTGGCTCGCCGGGCTGCCGCCGCTCGTGTTCCTCGGCCGCGACGACGCGTTCCGCTACACCGTGGTGCCCGGGCTGCTGTTCGGCGACGTAACCGACGTCAAGGCGCAGACCCGAACCACCGTCTCGCCGCTGTTCGTGCGCACGTCGGCGCCGGGGCGTCGCACGCTCGGCGCGGGCCTGCTCGCCTGGGACGTCAAGCGCGAGGACGAGCGCCACAGCGTGTTCTTCCCGCTCTACTACCGGCGCCAGACGACGCTCGCGGACGGCGGCCGCCAGGTCCTGACGTTCACGCCCTTCGGCGGCGGGCGCACGACGCCGTCGCGTCGCACGTGGGCCGCGCTCCTGGCCTACGGGACATCCAACCGCGAGACCGGCGAGGCGCGCGAGCGCAGCTTCGGGCTGATCCCGCTGTTCTTCCACGACGCGCGCGCCGTCGAGGGCGGGCGCGCGCGCACCACGGTCGTGCCGGGCCTGACGCTGGTGCGCCGCAGCCCCGAGCAAGATCTCGACATGTACTCGCCGCTGGTCTGGCGCAGCGTCGTGCGCTCGGGCAAGCCGCGTAAGGGCCTGGTCGTGTTCCCGCTGTACTTCCGCCAGCGGCAGCCGGGCGGCGTCGACGTCGACGCGGGGATCCCCTTCTTCTACAGCCGCGACCGCAGCCGCCGGACCCACACGCTGATCGGCGGGCCGTTCTTCCACCGCGTCAGCCGCAAGCAGCTCAACACCGGCTTCGTGCCGCTGTACTGGTGGATGGACTCCGAGCAGAAGCGCCGGCTGATCTCGCTGCCGCTGATCGTCCACACGCAGGACAAGGACCAGAACGAGCACTTCACCTTCGCGCTCCCGTTTTGGTTCGACCGCAAGAAGGCGAACGGCTCGCGCACGTGGGTCGTGTTCCCCTTCGTGTTCGGCTCCAAGGGCCTCTTCAACTTCACGCGCGCCGGGATCCTGCCGCCGCTGTACTTCGACATCTTCCGCGTCGGCAAGAACTACCGCTTCACCGGCCTCGTCCCGCTGCTGTTCCGCTACCAGAAGAGCGGCTTCCAGCGCGACGACGATCCGAAGAGCCGCTACACGCTGTGGGGCTCGTTCCCGCTGTTCATGGCCGGCAAGGACGGCCTCGGTCGGCGCACCCACAGCGCGCTCGGGCTCTACTACGCCGACAAGGACGCCGAGGGGCGCAAGTTCTACACCTGGCTGTTCGGCTTCAACAACCACCCGAAGTCGCGCGTGACCTGGTACGCGCTCAACTTCGGGCACACCGCGACGACCAAGTACCGCGAGACGCTCGTGCTCCCGCTGTTCTATCGCAAGAAGTCGCGGACCGAGGATCGCAGCACCACGCTCGTCGTGCCGCCGCTGTACATCGGCCAGCGCAAGGAAGAGTACCGGTGGTTCCAGTCGGCGCTGCTGCTGTGGCACTTCCGGCGCCCGCACAAGGTCAGCACCGCCGTCATCCCGCCGCTGTTCTATCACTCGCACACCTACGCGCAGCGGCACGTGACGTGGGTGATGCCGCTGTTCATCCGCGACAACAAGATCGCCAAGGACACCGTGTGGACGGCCGCCGCCGCCGGTCTGTACGTGCAGCGCCGCAAGGGCGAGGACCTCGACTTCGTGCAGTTCCCGCTGCTGTGGCACATCGAGCGCGGCGACTCGCAGGGGACCGTGGGCGCGCTGCTGTGGTGGGACATCCGCAAGGGCGAGAACACCACGCAGGTCGTCCCTGCCCTGTTCACGCGCCGCAAGACCGCCACGCGCGCGACCAACGTGATCGGACCGGGGCTCGGCTGGTGGTGGCGCAACGGCGCCGACGGCTCCGAGGGCCTGCACTGGCGCGCGCTGTTCGGGCTGTTCGGCGGCGGGAACGAGGGCGGTCAGCGCTACGTCTCGCTGGTCGGCGGGCGCATCAAGATCAAGCCGAAGCCGGTCCGGCCGTCGCGCTATCGCCAGCGCATGCAGCAGAAGCGCGCGGCCGAGAACGCCGCGAAGGCGAAGGAGCCGGAGGTCGTGACGCCGAAGGTCGACCGCGCCGGCTTCAAGGGCTCGGCGAGCGGCGCGACGCGAGCGATCGCGCCGGAGCTGACGACGCCCGGCGCGGGCCCGTCGCCAAGCACCGGACCTTCGGGCCAGCCCGCGGCCGCGTCGACGGCGACGGAATCGACGACATCCGCGACGACGCCGTCGTCCGCGACGAGCAAGCCCGCGACGACGCCGTCGTCCGCGACGAGCAAGCCCGCGACGACGCCGTCGTCCGCGACGAGCAAGCCCGCCACGAGCAAGCCCGCCACGAGCAAGCCGGAGACGAAGCCGGAGAACAAGCAGCCCGAGGTGCGCATGAACCCGTTGGCCCCGCTCCCGGGTACGCGCGCGCCGGGCACCCCGCAGCAGTAGATCGGCGTCGGTACGCGACGCCGGCGAGCGTGCTCGCGACCTACCAGCGCACGCGCGCGCGCGGTCGCAGGGACGCGAGCTTCTTGGGGCCGATCCCGCGCACGTCGAGCAGCGCGTCGACGGACTCGATCGGCCGGGCCGCGATCACGCGACCGGCGAGCACCGGCCCGATCCCCGGGAGGCTGTCGAGCTCTTCGGCCGAGGCCTCGTTGACCTGCGCGGGGAGCTCGAGCGACGCGAGCGCCTCGGGATCCATGCGCCCCCACCCCGCTGCTCCCCGGGTGACGCCGCGCTCGCAGACCGCGTCGCGGGTGATCGCGTCGCCCGGACGAATCGCCGCCGGCTCGCCGCGCTCACAGAGCGTCGCGGTCGAAGACGGCGCCCGCGCGCCGCACAGGAGCTCGCCGTCGAGCTCAACCGCCGCGCCGCAGTCGACGCTCGCAAATTCAAGCGGCGCGCGCGTTCGCAGCCCGTGCAGCTCGACCACCGCGCCGAGCAGCACGAGCGCCGCGAGGGCGCGCGCCACCGGGCCGCTCACGGGCCCTCGTGCAGCGCGAAGCCCTCGTGCAGCGAGCGCACCGCGAGGTCGCCGTGACGCTCGTCGACGACCACGGAGACCTTGATCTCCGAGGTCGAGACCATCTGGATGTTGATGTTGGCGCGGGCGAGCACTTCGAACGCGCGCGCGGCGACGCCGGCGTGGGTGCGCATGCCGACGCCGACGATCGAGATCTTGCAGATGGCGCGGTCGGTGAGGATCTGCGTGTCCCGACCGAGCTCGAGCGTCCGTAGCTGCTCAACCGAGCGCTCGATGTCGGCCTCGGGGACCGTGAAGGTCACGTCGGTCGCGCCCTCGCGGCTCGCGTTCTGGATGATCATGTCGACGACGATCCCGTCGCGGGCGAGCGCGCCGAAGATCGTTGCGACGCTGCCGGGGACGTCGGGGATGTTCGTCAGCGTGACCTTGGCCTCGTTGCGATCGAGCGCGACGCCGCGGACGACCGGGGCCTCGAGGTTGCGGAGCTGCGCGGCGGAGTCGCTCGGCGGCGGAGTAGCTTCAGGCACGATCCAGGTTCCTTCTCGGTTGTTGAGGCTCGAGCGCACGTGCACCGGGACGCAGTGCTTCATGGCGAACTCGACGCTGCGGATCTGCAGGACCTTGGCGCCGAGGCTCGCCAGCTCGATCATCTCCTCGTAGGTGATGCGGTCGACCTTGCGCGCGCGCGGCTCGATGCGCGGGTCCGTCGTGTAGACGCCGTCGACGTCGGTGAGGATCTCGCAGGCGTCGGCGCCGAGGGCCGCCGCGAGCGCGACCGCCGACGTGTCAGAGCCGCCGCGGCCGAGGGTCGTGATGTTGCCCTCGGGGTCGAGCCCCTGGAAGCCGGCGCAGACGACGATCTTGCCGGCCGCGAGCTCGGCGTGCAGGCGCCCGCGATCGACCGCGGTGACGCGCGCGTTGGTGAAGACGCGATCGGTCTGCATGCCGAGCTGGTGACCGACGAGCGAGATCGCGGCGCCGCCGAGGCGCTGGATCGCCATCGCCACCAGCGACGCGCTGACCTTCTCGCCGGTCGAGACGAGCTGATCGAGCTCGCGCTGATAGTCGCGGTCCGAGCCGCCCTCGCTGACGACGTAGGGGCCGCCGATCTGGGGCTGCTCGCGCGGCCCGAGCAGCTCGTTGGCCAGCGTGATCAGGCGATTGGTCTCTCCGGACATGGCCGAGACGACCACCACGAGGTCGTGGCCGTTCGCCCGCGTCTCGAGGCACCGGCGCGCGCAGGCCCGGATGCGCTCGAGGGTGCCAACCGACGTTCCTCCGTATTTCTGAACCAGGAGCATGCGCGTGGGGGCGACCTCGGGGTCGCGTCGTGGCGGAGCTTACAGCCCGCAGCGCGCTCGCAACAGCCGCGCGCGCTTTCTCGAGGTTCGGCGTCGGTCGACGTGGGGTGCGCGTCGCCGTCGCGCCATGAATGCGCCGCGCAGTCCGAGTCCTCGCGCGTCGCCCCGCTCGACGCGGACCGCCGGCCGCTCGCGCGAAGGTCGTGTCAGCCGGCCTCGGCCGCGTACACGACCCGCCGCTGACGCCGGCTCGCGAGCTCCTCGCGCAGCGCCGGGTGACGCGCGAGCGCGGGGTCCTCCCGCAGCAACGCGCGCGCGGCCTCGCGGGCGGCGACGATCTCGTGCACGCCGGCGCCGACGAGACCCGCGTGCAGGTCGACGCCGAGGGCGCCGGACTGGCGGGTGCCGAATACCTCGCCGGGCCCGCGCAATTCGAGATCGCGCTCGGCGACTTCGAAGCCGTCGCTGGTCGCCGCGAGCACCTCGAGCCGCGCGCGCGCGAGGGAGCCCGGCGCGCTCGCGGTGTGCAGCAGACACCAGGAGCGCGCCCGCCCGCGACCGACGCGCCCGCGCAGCTGGTGCAGCTGGGCGAGGCCGAAGCGCTCGGCGTGCTCGACGAGGATCACCCTGACCTCGGGGACATCGACGCCAACCTCGATCACGGTCGTCGCGACGACGACGTCGACGAGCCCGGCGCGCAGCTCCTCCATGACCGCCGCGCGCGTGTCTGGGTCCACGCGCCCGTGAACGACCGCGACGCGCTTGCCCGGCAGGCGGGCGCGCAGGCGCGCCGCGGTGTCCTCGACGTCGCTCGCGGCGACGGCGTCGCTCGCGGCCACGAGCGGGCACACGACGTAGGCCTGGTGCCCCTGCTCCACGCGCTGCACGAGCGCGTCGCGGGCGGCCTCGAGCCCGCGCGCGCCGCCGGGCGGATCGCGGAACAGCTCGGTCACCGGCGGGCTGCGCCCGGGCGGGCGCTCGTCGAGCACCGAGACCTCGAGCTCGCCGAACGCGGTCAGCGCGAGCGAGCGCGGGATCGGGGTCGCGGTCATCACGAGCAGGTGCGGCGCGCCGCCCTTGCCCCGCAGCAGCGCGCGCTGCTCGACGCCGAAGCGGTGCTGCTCGTCGATCACCACGAGCCCGAGGCGAGCGAACTCGACGTCGCGCTGCAGGAGCGCGTGTGTCCCAAGCGCCATGTCGACCGTCCCGTCGGCGAGCGCCGCGAGCGTCGCGGCGCGGGCCCGCGCGCGCGCGCGCCGCCGGTCAGCGTCGCCAGCCGGACGCCGCGCGCGCGCACCACGGCGCGAGCGTGCGCGCGTGCTGATCCGCGAGCAGCTCGGTCGGGACCATGATCGCGACCTGCGCGCCGGCCTCGATCATCGCGAGCGCCGCCGCGAACGCGACGACGGTCTTGCCCGACCCGACGTCGCCCTGCAGCAGCCGGAGCATCGGCGCGCCGACGCTCATGTCGTCCTCGATCTCCGCGATCGCGCGCCACTGGGCCGCCGTCGGTTCCGGAACAGGATCGCGGCGCGAGTCGCTCGCGCGCGGCGCCGCCGTCGAGGCTCGCCCGCGAGCGCGCAGGCCACCGGCGCGCGCTGGCGCCAGCGCGCGCGCCGACGCAGCAGCTCGAGCTGCAAGAAGAAATGTGACTCAAAGAGCAGGCGTCGGTGGGCCGCCGTCGTCCCCGCGTTGAGCTGCGCGAGCGCGTCGTCGGAGAGCTCAGCGGGCGGCTCGTGCAGGGAGCGCAGCGCGTCGAGGAGCCCCGGCAGCGCGCGCGCGCGGAGGAGCGCGGGCGGGAGCAGCTCGACCGCGTCGTCGTCACTGCAGGCCGCGAGCGCGGCCCAGGCGCCCCGACACAGCGCGCCAAGGCGCGCCTCGCCGAGGCCCTCCAGGTCCGGGTACGTGCGCTCGATCTCCGCCGTCGTCGGCGCCTCGTCGGTCAGCCCGCGCACCCGCGGGTGCGAGAACACAGGGAGGCCCGCGCCGCAGCGCACGCGCCCGGCCACGAGCACCCGCGCGCCGACGCGCGCGCGCTCGCGCAGCCCGCCCACGGGGTGAAACCACTGCGCGGTGCAGCGGGCCCCGTCGACGACCAGCTCCGCCTGGGCGCGATAGCGACCGCGAAAGCGTCGCTCGCGAAACCGCAGGACCTCCGCGGCGAGCTCGAGCTCGTCACCATCACGGGCCTCGGCCAGCGACGCCACGCGCCGCCGACAGCGGTAGCGCGTCGGCGTCACGCACGCGAGCGCGCGGACGGTCTCGATGCCCGCCGACCGGAGACGCGCGGCCGTCTGCGGGCCGACGCCGGCGAGCTGCTCGACGCCATCCCCCGGCTTGGTAACGCGCTTGGCCGACGCCCTGCTCGAGCGTCGGCCAGCGGCGACATCGGGTCGCGTGGGCTCGGTCAACCGTGACCTCGAGACGCCCGGTCCGCGACCGGGCCCGCGCCGCTCAGGCCGGCGCGGTGAACGAGAACTCGAGCTTGTGATCGCAGAGGAAGTACGTCGACCCCTCGGTGATCTTGTGGTTATCGACGCGCTCGCCCCCGTACTCGATGCCGTTGGTGCTGCCGAGGTCCTTGATAAAGTAGTCGGCCCCGCGGCGAACGATCGCGCAGTGACGGCGCGAGATGTTGGCGTCCTTGATCGGCAGATCGGAGTACTTCGCCCCGCGGCCGATGATGAACTCGTCGGTGTCGACGACGTACCACTGGCTCTCGTAGCAGAGGTACAGCGGCCGCTGCTGGGGCACCGCGCGGTTGGAGGGCGGCGGCAGCCGGGCGCTGCTGCTCGTCTTCGGCCGCGGGAGCTTCGGCTTCGAAGGCTTCGACGTCGAGCTCGGTCGCGGCAGCTTGGGCACGCTGCGCGAGGTTGACGGCGACGGCGGTCCGGGAGGCGGCCGGCTCGGGCGCGGCGGCTTGGCTGGGGGCACCCGAGACGGTCCGGAGCTCGCGCGCGCGGGCGGCGGAGCCGCGGCCGGCGTCGGCGCCGAAGCTAGAGCCGGAGCTGGAGCTGGAGCTGGAGCCGGAGCCGGCGGAGCCGAGGCCGGCGGATTTGAACGCTCCTTCTTCTTGCTCTTGAACAGCTGGAGCAGCGCGGCCTGAAGTACGTCGTCGGGCGTGATCCCGCGACGCTTGGCGAGTGCCTCCACTCGTTTCCAGAGGTCATCTCGACATTGGAACTGACGCAGCGTCTTGCTCATGCACTCCCCCGCGAGGAATCTTCGGTCCGCTCCTGGGCACAGTCCTCGTCAGCAGCGGGTCGTACGCGATCCGAACGTCGGAGAATGCGCACGGACTGCTGACTTGCGGCGACATGATACGCCAATTCGACCTGAGAACGATACCCGAAGCCCGTTCGACGCTATGCTGGGCCCACATGCCACCCGCCCGGGCACAGGCGCCGTCTGAGGCGCCTCGGTGTCAGGCCTTCCGCCCGACCCGGGAACAGCGCGAACCGGGGATCGCGGGTGCAAGGCCCGAGCGCGTACGCGCATCTGGCGTACACCCGTCCTGGCCCACACCGTGGGCGCGCGTCGCAGGGCGGCTGTCTGCCGCGGCCGCGCTCACGCTCACGATCCTCGCCGCGTCCACGGCCGTCGCGTTCCCCGGTCAGGCGGTCCGACTCGGCGGCGTCGAGGCCCAAGGACCCGCCTCCCGCTCGATCACCGCGTTGCACCACAACCCCGCCATGCTGGCCGGGCTCGGGGGTACCGGCGTGCACATGAGCGCGTCGACCGGCCTCGATCAACGCTGGGTGCGGCGCGCCCAGGACATGGGCCTCGGCCCGCGGATCTCGCTGATCAACCCGACCGTCGAGTACTTCGTCGGCGGCAACCTGTCGCTCGACCCGGTCGCGCTCGGCGTCGGCCTGTACACGCTCGGGAACGAGTTTCATCTCAACAGCGCGAACACGCTGCGCTACCACCTCGCGCCCGAGCTCGACGTCCCGCCGCTGCTGTGTGACGGCACCACCGACAGCTGCCCGCTCAACGGCGGGGCCTCGACGATCCGCACTGACCTCAGCTTCGCGCTCGCGTGGAACGTGCTCAGCACGCTGAAGATCGGCGCCACGCTGCACCTCCCACGCCTGCGGATGCGCTTCGCCTACGACAACAGCACCGAGCTCGGGCAGAACACCGAGAGCGGCGCGCCGCAGTGCAGCACCGTCGAGGATCCGAACTGCGCCGAGCGCCTCGGCTTTCGCGGCGTCACGCGCTGGCTCCCCGGGACCAGCACGCGGCCGAGCGGAATTGATCTCGTGCTCACGCTCGGCGTCGCCTACGACGTCACGCGCCGCGTGACCCTCGGCGTCCGGTTTCGCACGCGACCGCTGCTTAACGGGGGCGAGATCGCGGTCGCGGGCGCCGGGCTGACGTGCTCTCCCACGGACGACGAAGACTCACCGGCGTCGGTGCCCCGCTGCTCCGTCGCGCCGACGGTCGACGCCTTCGTCACCCAGCGGATGCCCCGAGAGGCGGCCTTCGGCGCGGCCTTCGTGCTCGGGCGCTCGAAGCAGTGGCACCTCGACAGCAACCTCTACTGGATTGATCTGTGCACCGACGTCCTCGGTGAGGGCAGCGGGATCCGCAGCTGCGCGAACCCGGGGCTGCAGCGGATCAACCTGATCAACCGTGACCCCGGCAGCTCGCTCCTGCCGGAGACCATCCGCTATCGCGGCTACCAGGACATCTTCGGGCTCGACCTGTTCACGACCTACCAGATGCGCTCGAACATCGCGTTGACCTTCGCCGGTCACACGAGCTCGCCGGCGGTGCGGCGCTCGGCGATGTCCCCCGGCAACGGCGACGGCTGGCGCGTCGGGCTCTCGTTCGGCGCGATCCTGCGGATCCGGCACAGCAACTTCCAGCTGATCCCCGGCTACGGCGTCGACCTGTTCCCGCCGACGACCGTCGACGACGCGGCCTTCGATCCCGACGCGGGCGAGCAGTTCCTCAACGCGCTCAGCGACCTCAACTCGGGCGTGGCCGAGACCGTGCTCGAGGGCCGGGCGCGCCCGAGCAACGCCGGTCGCTACACGGGGATGGTGCACACCTTCAGCCTCGCGCTGCGCTGGGCCGAGCGTGGGCTCGGCGTCGATCGCTAGGCGCGGAGCTTCGATTGATCCGCGCCGCCGCGCTCGAAGCCCCCGCGCGATCGCGCGACTTCGCGACTCCGAGCGCGGAAGCGGCGTCACTGGCCGCCCCATGCTGGCCCGCGTACACTGCCTTGGTGCACCCGAGGAC
This sequence comes from Myxococcales bacterium, assembly GCA_020633295.1. Classification (GTDB taxonomy): domain Bacteria; phylum Myxococcota_A; class Polyangia; order Nannocystales; family Nannocystaceae; genus JACKDW01. Next base: position 176,066 of record JACKDW010000007.1, read on the forward strand.
CGTCGCGCTCGCGCTCGTACTCTCCGTGTCGGCCACCTTGGAGGTCGGCTGCGCGCACCGTCGCCAAGCCGAGATCGCGGCCCCCAGGGAGCCTCCGACCGTCCGGGACCTCGATGACTTCGCCATCGCGCTCAATGAATTCGCGCTGATGACGGAGCTCGACCCGAGCCGAGCTCCGTTTCGCGACGCGCTGATCAACTTCTTGGTGCACTACATCGACGCCAACCTCGAGGGCGAAGATCATCAGGAGGCGCTCACGGCGCTGCAGTTCGCGGCGGCGCTGTACACCCCCAGTGAGCTTCAGAGCGGCACCACGCCGCAGCCCGAACTCGCGCGCTCGGCACGCAAGCTCTACAAGCTCGCGGCCCGGCACGGCAACGAGCAGCCGGCGTTCTTCGCCCTGGCGATCATTCAGCAATTCGGCGGCGAGGCCGAGCGCAAGCAGGCGATCGAGGACTGGAAGGAGATCGAGGACTGGGTCCTGCGCAACGCCTTCTACGCCGACGAGCCGCTGCTCCGTCACGAGGAGCTGCAGGCCAGCATGTACGAGACGGCGGTCATCTTCCCGGCGCCCTTCGTCGTCAAGCGGCTCAGCGACCTCTACCTCGCGCGCTACCAGGCGGCCGTGCGCGCGAGCGACGACTCCTCGGCGCTCGGCATGGAGGCGCGGCGTCGCGCCGAGTACACGAGCTACCTGCTCGCGCGCCTGTACCTGCGGGCCGATGATCTCGACGGCGCGGTCGTGGCGCTCAAGCAGATGAAGGACGACGTCATCTCGCGCCGCGGCGCCGAGCTCATCGTGCTGGCGCGCGACGACGACAAGAGCGCCGAGGCGCTGCTGACGCTCGCCGCCCAGTTCAAGCCCGAGGAGGACGACGCGACGGCCGAGCACATGCCGTCGCAGCTCACCGAGTCCTGGGGGATCGTCGAGAACCTCGCGCGTCGCGCCGTCCGGAAGTTCCCGAACGACGCGAGCGCGCACCTCCTCTACGCCGAGGCGCTGCGGCAGTCCGGGCTCGTCGAGGCCGCGATTCACCACTTCGAACAGGCGCTCGATCGACGCGAGGACATCTTCGAAGTCTGGCAGCAGCTCGCGGTGCTCAAGCAGACCCAGCTCGCGCGGCTCGGCGAGCGCGACCCCAAGGCCGCGATCAAGCTGCTCGGCCAGCTCGAGACCTTCCACAAGCGAGCCGCGCAGCTCTGGCGCGACCGACCGATCGAGCCGGGGCTCCCCGTGGCCTACTACACGGTCGCGCTCATGCTCTACAACGCTGGCGAGGTCGACCGCGCGCGCGCGCTGCTCGACAAGAGCCTCGCGCTCGAGCCGCAGCCCGGCGCGCTCGAGCTGCTCGCCACCATCGAGTACAAGAGCGGGCGCTTCGACCAGGCGGCGGGGCACTACCAGGCGCTGCTCGGGCTACCGTTCGAGCACCAGCTGCACCGCCTGCGCTGGGAGACGAGCGCCCGCGCCGGGCTCTCCCGGATCGCGCGCAGCAAGGGCGACTCCGCCGAGTCCGAGCGCCAGCTGCGGACGGCGCTGAGCGAGCTCAACACGATGATCGCGTTCCCGGGCCTCTCGGACGACGAACGCAGCGAGCGGCTGATCGAGCGCGGGAAGCTGATGTTCTACGCGGGCGACCTCGAGCAGAGCCTCGCCGACTTCCGACAGGCGCGCACGCTCGCGCCCGAGGACTCGGTCGCGTTCACGGAGCCGATGCTGTTCGTCGTCAGCCACGGCTACTACACGGCCGCGCTCGAGATCTACCGCGCCGCGCTGGCCAACGACGCGCTCCGCGACACGCTCAAGCTGTACTTCAGCCTGTGGCTCAACGAGCTGGCGCTTCGGCAAGGTCAGTCCGTGGACGCCGACTCGCTCACCTTCATCAACGACTACGTCGGCGCGCGTCACGGCGAGGACGGCTGGGCCCGGCGGCTCGCGCTGCACGCCCAGGGCAAGCTGAGCTACGACGAGCTGCTCGCGGCCGCCGACAACGACGGCGAGCGCGCCGAGGCGCACTTCTACGAGGGTCTGCGCCGCTGGCGGAGCGGCGACGAGCGCAACGGCAAGGAGCTCATGCGCAAGGTCCTGTCGACGAAGATGATGAGCTTCTTCGAGTACGACATGGCGCGCTCCTACCTCGAGTGGAACGAGCTGCCCCAGCGCGGTCGACCGGCGGGGCGCTGACGCGCGATCCGGCGGGAGGAATAACAAAGGCTCTCTGTCACCAGAGAGCCTTTTGTTGAGGCCTGGGCCGGAATCGAACCGGCGAATAGAGCTTTTGCAGAGCTCTGCCTTACCACTTGGCTACCAGGCCGCGACCCTATTTTCGGGAGGCCATTTCTAGCACACGTGGCGGACGATGTGAAGCGCCGACAGAGGCTCCGCGACGCCCGCGACCGGGTGCACGCGGCACCCGGTCGAGAGCGCGAGCGCTACAGACCCGCCAGCGGGTCGTCGGCGCCCTTGTCGATCTCGATGCGCTTCTTCTTCGGCTTGTCCTCGTCGCCGCCCGCGCTGGTCGTCTTGCGCTTGTTCTGCTTGCGCTTCGACGCGTTCGCGGCCAGCTCGTTGTCGAGGCGCTGCTTCTCGGCGAGCAGTCGCTGACGCTCCTGCTCGTTGGTGACGCCGCTGAGCTTGGCGTCGAGCGCCTTCTTCTCGTCCTCGAGCCGAGACTGCTCCTCCTGCAGCTTGCCGAGCTCGCCCTGAAGGGCCTCGAGCGCCTGCTTCTGCTGCTCCGCGAGCTTGGCGGCCGCCGCGTCCTTGGCCTCCTGGCGCTTGCGCTGCTCCTCGATCTTCGTGTAGCCGAAGTAGCTCACGCCGCCGATCGAGAGCACGAGCACACCGACCACCGCGTACAGCCAGGTCGGGCGCGCCTTCTTCTCGGCCATGGCGACCTGAGCGTCGAGGCGCATCTGCTCTTCGGCGAGTCGGGCCTCTTGCTCGGCCTTCGCGCGGAGCTCGGCCTCCTGGAGCCGAAGTCGCTCTTCACGCTCGCGAGCCTCACGCTCGGCTTGCTCCTTCGCGAGGCGGGCCGCCTCCTCGGCAGCCTTGCGCTCCGCCTCCTCGCGAGCCTTGCGCTCGGCCGCCTCGCGAGCCTTGCGCTCCGCCTCTTCCCTGGCTCGCTGCGCGGCTTCCTCGTCAGCGACGCGCGCGTCCTCGAGGCTGCGAAGCTCATTGAGCGCGATGAGTGCTGAGTTCTCCTCGAAACTTGACATGGTCCTGAAACTCCTCCGGCGACTCAATCCGCGCGTCTCCCCAACACGCGGGGCAATCGTCTCCTCGCCACGAGCAACGCACGAAACCGTGCTGACGATCTGGCGAGCGTGATCCTGGCTGTCCTTAACTATCTACAAAACGGGCGCCGCCGCAAGCCTGTTATGGTGTCCATGGCCCCCAGCCCGGCATGGACACAAGCTCTCGTTCTCGGCCTGAACATAATTCCGGGCCCACGATCGGCGTTCAGAAAATGTGGTGACGCGCCCCCGCGCGCCGGGCAGATGTTCACCCGCGCACAACCTCCCACACCCAGCCTGTCCCCATCCGAGGACCGCGACCGCCGATCATAACAGGACTCTTCGGACAGGTCCGCGCTTCCGTGCAGATGCACCCCCGGACATGCTCATGGGACCAGCTTGTGTCGCAACAACGACGAAGGCGCCCACGACGGGGCGCCCTCGCGCTGGCCTCCGCTCAGGAGCGCCGTCTTAGATGCGAACCGAGGTCTGGTAGCCCAGGGAGGACTTCTTGAACTTCGGGAACTTCGCCTTCTTCAGCTCACCCGCGACGCACTTGCCGAGCGCGTCGTTGGGCGTCGGGTCAGCGCTCGAGACGGTGCCGGAGGAGCCCGAGATCGAGAGCTTGACGGTCACCTTGCCCGAGCCCTTGCTCTTGCAGTTCTTCTCCGCGGCCGACTTGGGACCGGCGACGCCCTTCTTGAGATCGGAGAGCTCGAGCTTCTCGGGCAGGCTGCCCGAGGGCGGGGGCGAGCCGCCGCTGTCGCTCTTCTTCTTCTTGCTGCTGCCGACGCGACAACCAGGCGCGTCCGGGTTCAGGAGGCACTCGACCGACTCGGCCTTGGTGTTCTCTTCCTTCTTCTCGGGCGGCTTGGAGTCACCTCCACCGCTGCCGCCGCCGCTGCTCGCGGCGGCGCCGTCGTCCTTCGAACCGCTCTTCTTGGTCGACTTCTTGCCGCCCTTCTTGCTGCGCTTCTTGCCGGAGCCGTCGTCGCTGCTGTCCTCCTCGCCCTCCGTGTCCTCCTCGTCGCCCGAGTCCTCCTCGTCGCCGCTCTCCTCGCCGGGGCGGTCGCGGTACTCGACGATCGTCTTCGTCTGGCCAGGCTGGATGACCGTGACGGTCTCCTTCTCGGGCGGCGGGCGCGTGAACACGAAGGCCGCGATGCCGATGAGCCCGATCGCCAGGATGCCGATCACCGCGTACAGCGGGCCGTTGGAGCGCGGCTGGACGACCGGCTCTGGCATCACGGTGGCGTCGTCCTTCTCCGCAGGAGAGGGCTCGATCGTCAGCGGCGCGGACGCGAGGCCGCCGAAGCCAGAGCCGCCGAAGGACGGAAGCGCGGCGGCTTCACCACCCGCCTCGTCGGCCGCGTTGGGATCGGCGGCAGCACCACCGGCGCCGAGCATGGCGCCCATCGCCCGGATGTCGATGAGACCCGAACCTTCGCCGGTCGCCGTCGAGCCGCCCATCGGGGCCGCAGCCGGTGCCGGGGCGGCTGCGCCGAGACCTCCGCCGAGCCCGAGACCGCCGCCGCCCGCCGCCATGGGCGTGGCCGCGTTCGCGGTCGCGGAGACTTTCTTCTGCCCCATCGCGACGGACTGGAGGCTGTCGAGCGAGAACAACACGGAGTTCTCGTTGCGCTGACCTGACAACGAGGTCACGCGCGGCGAGCTCTCTCCGCCGCCGCCCGTGCTCGCGGGCTCCGGCGCGGGCTCCGGCGCGCCGGAGTCAAACGCGAGACCACCGCCGCCAGCGTTGCCGTCATCAAAGGCCGGGCTGCTCTCCGGTTGACCGTACTGGTCGTCCTCGCCGATCCCTGTGCCGGAGAAGGGATCTTCGTCACCACCTCCGTCCAGGGCTCCGAGGGCGCCTACACCCGCGCCGAGACCGACCGCGGCAGCGCCGTGATCATCGCCGGGTCGGAGGTCGGCGAACATGTCGACCTCCTCGAGCGGGAGCCAGTCTTCGAAACCTTCCTGCCACACCGAGGTGCCGCCGTCGATCTCGCCACGCGCGAAGCGTTCGCGAACCTCTTGCTCGGACAGCGGACCTACGGTCTCGCCGTCGATCGCGAGGTGCCAGCCAGCGTCGCCGCCGCCCTGCTCGTCGTCGCCAGCAGAGTCTGCCTTGTCACGAACGATGATTACGTTGCTGCACTTCTTGCAGCGAATCTTGAACGTCTTGCCGCGGACCTTCTCGTCCGCGATCGAGTACTTGGCTCCGCACTTATCGCATTCGATCTTCATCAGTGTGCTTCCTGTGCGTGGGTCCTTCACGCCGCGTTGGCGCCAAGAAGGACACACTCGTTCGCGGGGAGGCCAGTATAGGGAATCCCGCAGGTGCGTACAACAGCCGGAACTCCCCGCTGGAACCGGCTAGAAGACCTGATCGGCGCGCCCGTCTCGAGCCGCGATACCGAGCATGACCCGGATCTCGAGGACGAATTTCGACGCGAGCTGTGTGCCGAGGTCGAGTTCGCTGACCGCGCCATTCCCGCTCGACGCGAGATGCGGGGCGAAATGGGACGCACCCACAGCCCACGCGTCGCGGGAGCGCTAGCGGAACTTCCCGGCGTGCGCGCGGGAACGACTCTCTCGGCGTGCTGCAAGATTCTGCGTGTGACTGTGGGTGGGAGGGTTGTTAGTGGATCCCAATCAAGCTCCGCCCGCGACCGCGCATCGGCCGATGCTCGCGGGGGACTCGGGCTAGTACGCGTCACGCACGAGAATGGTTTGTTCCCGACCTGCACCGACGGACACAAGTGAGATCTCGACGCCGGTGTACTCCGAGATCATGTCGAGGTAGGCCCGCGCGACCGTGGGGAGGTCCTCGAGCCTGCGCGCCTTCGCAAGCGCGGCCGCCCGGGCGGGATCCCCCCAGCCCGGCAGCGCGCGGAGCACTGGCCGCGCGCGGTCGAAGCCGTCGACGCCGGGCTTGAGGCCGTCCTCGTAGTCGACGCAGACCTTGACCTCCGGGAGCGCCGCGAGCACGTCCAGCTTCGTGACGCACAGGCCGGTGAGGCCGTTGATCCGCGCCGCGTGGCGGAGCGCGGGGAGATCGAGCCAGCCGCAGTCGCGGGGTCGCCCCGTGGTCGCGCCGTACTCGTGCCCGGCGTCTCGCATCGCCTGTCCGAGAGGACCGGTCTCACACGTCGGGAACGGGCCCGCGCCGACCCGCGTGGTGTAGGCCTTCGTGATGCCCCAGACCGCGTCGATCCGCGTCGGCCCGATCCCGAGGCCCGCGCAGGCGCCCCCGGCGGTCGTCGTCGATGAGGTCACGTACGGATATGTCCCGTGGTCCAGATCGAGCAGCGCCCCCTGGGCGCCCTCGATGAGCACGCGCTGCTGCTCCCCGAGCGCGCGCTCGATCAGCTCGCCCGCGTCGCAGACCATCGGCGCCAACCACTCGGACCAGCCCGCCGCCGCGCGCACCAGGTGCTCAACATCGACCGCGTGCTGCGAGCCGCCGAGGCGCGCGAGCTCGGCGTCGACGACGGCCTTGTTGAGCTCGAGGCGCTCGCGCAGCTGAGCGACATTATTAAGGAGTAGGTCACGCACCCGGACGCCGCGGCGCCCGGCCTTGGCCTCGTAGGCCGGGCCGATGCCGCGCCGGGTCGTGCCGATCTTCCCGGTCGCGTTCGCGCGATCCTCTCGCAGGCCGTCGAGCGCCCGGTGGTACGGGAAGATCACGTGGGCGTCGAGCGAGACGCGGAGCTCGCCGCCTCGCAGCATCCCCTCGGCCTGCAGCGCCGCGACCTCCTCGCGGAAGACCTCGATGTCGATGACCATGCCGGCCCCGAGCACGCACAGCGTGCCCGGATAGGTGCAGCCCGACGGCACGAGGTGGGTGACGATCTTCTTGCCGCCGACGACGAGCGTGTGCCCGGCGTTGTTCCCCCCGGCGTAGCGGGCCACGACCTGTGCCTGCGCCGCGAGCACGTCGACGACCTTGCCCTTGCCCTCATCCCCCCACTGCGCCCCGACGACAACTAACGTGCTCATCGCTCACTCCCCGCGCTCGCGCCGGCCGGCGCGACGTTGCTGCTTCGGCGCACGCCGGTCACGGACTCCCGTCGGGTGCAGAGCGCCAGACGCCGCCTTGGTGACAGAACGTGGCCGTATCCATCGTGCCCTGGGCACCCGCCGAGATGTACACCAGAATCGCCGCCCCGTCGGCCTCAGCCGCCGCCATCGCGCGCTCGCGCGACAGCCCAGAGGTGACCCAGGCGCGACGACCTCGCGCCCGCTCCGCGCGCGCCGCTTGGGTCGCGCGGGCCCACGCGTCGGGTGACTCGTGCCCAGGCGCGAGCGCGACGAGGCTGCCCTGCGCGCGTTCGCACGGAGGACGCGCGCCCGCGAGCTCGAGCGCGACGCCGAGCGCGTCGAGATCGAGCGCAATACCGGTCGCCGGGCTGTCCACGCCGTAGCGCGCGAGAAGATGATCGTAGCGCCCGCCCCGGGCGATCGGCGTGGGCGCGCCCGGGGCCCACACGCGCACGCGCACCCCGCTGTAGTAGTCGAAGCCGCGCACCTCGCCGAGATCGATCGAGACCCGTGACGCGAGTTCGGGCGCGCAGCGAGAGAGCAACTCGCACAGCTCGCGCAGCGCGTCGAGCCCGGGCCCCGCGCCCAGCGGCCGCAGGTGAGGATCGACGCGCGCGAGCATGCTGGCGTCGCCGTGCATCCAGCACAGCTCGCGCAGCGCCTGCGAGACCTCGGCCGGGGTGTCCGTGCCCGCGAGCTGCAGCGCGAGCGCGGCCTCGTCCTTGCGCTCGAGCGCGCGCCGGAGCGCCGACCGCCCCGACGCGCCGACCGCCGCCTTCCCCAGCACGCCCGTGGCCACGTCGACGTGCGCGAGGTCGATCGCGAAGTCGCGCAGCCCGACCGCCGCGAGCGCCTCGCAGCACATCGAGATCAGCTCGACATCCGCGGCCGCGCTCGCGTCGCCGAGGTACTCCACCCCGACCTGGTGAAACTCGGCGCGCTCGCGTCGGCCGTCGGGCTGCCGCACGACGTCGGCGGTGTAGCACAGGCGACGTGTCTCTCCGGCCAGTAACGCGTCGCCGTAGCGGAGGCTCGCGAGCCGGGCGATCTGCGGCGTGACGTCGGAGCGCAGGGTGACGAGCGCGCCCGAGCCGGGCTCGATGAAGCGGATGCATCGCCGACGCTCCCGCGCCGTGAGCCCGCGACCGAACACGTCGTAGAGCTCGATCGCCGGCGTCCCGACCGGCTCGTAGCCCCAGCGATCGAAGGTCTCGATCAGCGTGCGCGAGAGCCAGCGCTGACGGCGACACGCGCCGGGGTAGAGATCGTAGACGCCGGTGGGCAGCGGCGTGAACCCGTCCGCCGGCTCGCCGCGCGCGCGTCTTCGGTTGGGGCCGGACATGACGGGGGAGTGCGCGGCTCAGCGCTCGAGGTCGAGGCTGTGGAAGGTGAGCCCGGTCGGGATCTTCGGGTAGAAAAACGTGCTCTTCTGCGGCATGACGGCGCCGCTGTCACAGACCGCGACGACATCGGCCACCGGCGTCGCGTTCATGAAGCACACGACCTGGGCGTCGACGTCGGGGGCTCGCGCCAGCTCCAGCGCCGCGGCGCTCGACTTGTAGTAGCGAATGTTCGTCTTCGCGGCCTGGGCCTCGCGCGTGATCCCGAAGCCGCGGTCGAGCACGAGCTCGTGCAGCAAGACGACGTCGAGGCGCTGCAGCGCCGGCGGCAGCCCGCCGAGGCCGGCCTGGTCGGGATCGAAGTCGTCGCGCAGCGTCAGGATCGCGAGCTCGTCGGCGCCGGGGCGCGCGAGCGCGAACGCGGGACCGGCCGCGCCGGCCTGCTTCAGCAGCGCCCGCAGGGCGGCCGCGTCGGCCGGGATAGGCGCGCGGCGCACGGCGAAGATGTGGTCGAGGCTCGCGATGGTCCCCGCGAGATCGAGCCCCTGCACGTCATGGATCACGCGGTGCGTCGGCAGCACGACGAGCCCCGGGTCATCGAGATTCGACAGGTAGATCATGCCGAAGCGCGCGTCGTCGCCATGACCAGCGCGCTCGAGCTCCTGACGGTACGAGCACATCGTCTCGTAGCGGTGGTGCCCGTCGGCGATGTACACCGAGCGCCCCTCGAGCACGCCCTGCACCGCCGCGACTGCGGCCGCGTCCGCGACTCGATACAGCGTGTGATGCGAGCCGTCGAAGCGCGCCTCGAGCACCGGCGCGCCGAGCTGGGCCGAGACGGCCTGCTCCCAGCGACGCTCCGGATCGGAGAACATCCCGAACACGAGCTCGAGGTGAGCCCCGCACGCGCGCATGAGCTTGAGCCGATCTTCCTTGGGGCCGCTGAGCGTGCGCTCGTGCGGGAGCACCGGCCCGGCGCCGAACGAGGTCAGCTCGATCAAGCAGATAAAGCCCTTGCGCGTGTACTCGCGCCCCTCAGCGGTGAAGCGCTGGTGATAGACGTAGAGGCTCGGCTCGGCGTCGCGCGTCAACGCGCGCTCAACGAGCCCCGCGAACTCCCGGGCCCCTCGCCCGTACTTCTCGTCGCCGTCGCCCTCCGGGAGGATGACGTGCACGCAGTTGTTCGCGGAGCGCTGGGCGAGCGCGGCGCGTCCGGCCTCGTCCACGACGTCGTACGGGGGCGCGAGCAGCTCCGCGGGGTCGCCAGCGCTCGGAAGATCGTACCGCAGGCCGCGAAACGGACGGATCGTCGCCATCACCCTCTCCTACCCCGCGGGCGCGATCGAGTCCACCGAAACACGCCCCGAAGCGCCGCGCGTGAACGAAGGTTCAGGAGAGCGCGCGCACGCCGATATCTCGACGCAGCTGACGGCCCTCGAACTCGATCGACGCGCAGCGCTCATAGGCCCGGGAGAGCGCGCCTCGCAGCGTCTCGGCGCGGGCGCACACGCCGAGCACGCGCCCGCCGCTGGTGAGCCAGCGACCGTCCGCGTCGCGCCGCGTGCCCGCGTGAAACAGCTGCACGTCGGGCGCGTGGTGATCGAGCCCGGTGATCGGCAGGCCGACGCGCGTCTTGAGCGGGTAGCCCTCGGACGCGAGCACGACGGTCGCCGCAGGGCGACCGGGGAGCGACGCGGACGCCTCGAGCGCCCCCGCGCTCGCGGCCATCATCACCGGCACGATCGGCGCGCGCAGCCCGTACAGCAGCGGCTGCACCTCCGGATCGCCGAAGCGGCAGTTGTACTCGATCACGAAGGGCGCGCCGGTCTCGTCGATCATCAGCCCGACGAACAGCACCCCGACGAACGGGCGCCCCTCGGCCCGCAGCCCCGCGAGCGTCGGCTCGACGATCGACTCCATCACGCGCCCGCGCGTCGCCGCGTCGTACACCGGCGCGGGGCAGTACGCCCCCATCCCCCCGGTGTTCGGCCCGGTGTCCCCCTCGCCGACGCGCTTGTGATCCTGGGCCGGCAGCAGCGTCACCGCGTGGGTGCCGTCGGTCAGCACGAACAGCGAGACCTCCTGCCCGCGCAGCCGCTGCTCGAGCACGACGGTCGAGCCCGCCGCGCCGAAGCGCCCGTCACCGAGACACTCGCGCACCGCGGCCTCGGCCTCCGCGAGGCTCTCGGGCACGGTGACGCCCTTGCCGGCCGCGAGCCCGCTGGCCTTCACGACAGGTGGCTCCGCGAAGCTCCGCAGCGCCGCGAGCCCGTCGGCGAGGTGCGCGACCGTCTGGTAGCGCGCGGTCGGGACGCCGTGACGCGCCATGAACGCCTTGGCGGCCGCCTTGCTCCCCTCGAGCTCGGCCGCCGCCGCCGTCGGGCCGAACACGCGGAGCCCCGCGTGGATCAAGCGATCGACGACGCCCTCGACGAGCGGCTGCTCGGGGCCCACGATCACCAGGTCGACGTTGAGTCGACGCGCGAGCTGGACCACGCCGTCGTGATCGCTCGTCGCCACGTCGTGGATCACGGCGTCCTCGGCGATGCCGTCGTTGCCCGGCGCGACGTGGACCTCGTGGCCCTCGTGGCGGCAGCGCCAGGCGAGCGCGTGCTCCCGGCCGCCGTTGCCGATGATCAAGATGCGCAGCCGGCCCATGGACATCATCGCGCGTGCCTCCCTGCTCGTGAACTCGTCCGCGCCGCCTAGTGACGGAAGTGGCGCTCTCCGGTGAACACCATCGCGATGCCGTGCTCGTCGGCCGCGGCGATGACTTCGTCGTCGCGCACGGAGCCGCCCGGCTCGACGATCGCGGTGACGCCTGCGGCCGCGGCCGCGTCGACGCCGTCGCGGAACGGGAAGAACGCGTCCGAGGCGAGCGCCGAGCCCTTGGCCAGCTCCCTGGCGCGCCGCGCCGCCTGGCGGGAGGCCTCGACGCGCGAGGTCTGCCCGCCGCCGATGCCCACCGTCACGCCGCCGCGCACGAACACGATCGCGTTTGAGCGCACCGACTTGCCGACGATCTGCGCCAGCTCGAGATCGGCGAGCTCCTCGGGCGTCGGCGCGCGCCTCGTGACCACGCGCCCGTCCGCGACGCGCACGCCCACGACGTCCTCGCGCTGCGCGAGCAGCCCGCCGGCGACGGAGCGCAGGCGCAGCGGCGTGACGCCTGCCCCGGAGAACATGTCTGGAAGCTCGAGCAGGCGCAGGTGCTTCTTCTTGCGCCGCAGCAGCTTGCGCGCGCCCTCCGAGTAGGCCGGCGCGATCACGACCTCGAGGAAGGTCTCGGCGAGCCGCGCCGCGACCTCGTCGTCGACCTCGCCCGTGAGCGCGACGATGCCTCCGAACGCGCTCTCGGCGTCGGCCTCGCGCGCGCGCGCGAACACCTCCGCGAGGCTCACGCCCGACGAGGGCGCCACGCAGCAGGCCCCGCACGGGGAGACGTGCTTCATGACCACGGCCGCGGTCCCGTGCGGCTGGAGGTCGCGGATCAGCCCGAGCGCGCCGTCGGCGTCCAGGAGGTTGTTGTAGCTCAGCGGCTTGCCCTGGTGCTGGATCGCGCGATCCAGCCCCGACGGCTCCCGCTCGGCGTAGCTCGTCCGGTAGAAGCGCGCGCGCTGGTGGGGGTTCTCCCCGTAGCGCAGCTCCGACTCGGACGCGGCGCTGATAAACAGCTCGGCCGGCAGCAGCTCGGCCGGCAGCGCGCCGCCGTCGTCGTCGACGCCCGCGAGGTAGGTCGCGATCGCGGCGTCGTAGGCCGCCGTGTGGGCGAAGGCCTTGCGCGCGAGCGCCCGCCGAAGCGACTCCGGGACCGTGAAACCGTGCTCGCGCAGCGCCGCGGCGAGCATCCCGTAGTCGCCCGGCTCGACGACGACGGCCACCCGCTGCCAGCTCTTCGCGGCCGCGCGCACCATCGTCGGCCCGCCGATGTCGATGTTCTCGATGGCGTCGTCGAAGCTGCAGTTGGGCCGCCGCGTGACCTCGCGGAACGGGTACAGGTTGACGACCACGAGATCGATCGGCGCGATGTTGTGCTCGCGCAGCTGCTCCTCGTGGTCCGGGCGCGGCAGCGCCAGGATCCCGCCGTGGATCTTCGGGTGGAGCGTCTTCACGCGTCCGCCCAGGATCTCGGGCGCGCCCGTGTACTCGCTGACCGGCGTCACCTCGACGCCCAGCTCGCGGAGCGCGGCGTAGGTTCCGCCGGTCGAGAGCACCTCGACCCGCGCCTCGATCAGGAGCTCGGCGAGCTGCTTGAGGTTCGACTTGTCGCTGACGCTGACGAGCGCGCGCCGAATGGGGGTCGCCGGATCGTTCACGGGCGCGCCTTAGCAACGCCCCGCGAGCCGGTCAACCGCCGTGCACTCCACGCGCCGGAGACCACGCGCGGCCGCGGAGCACCGCGCCCCGCGCCCCGCCCTCACGCGTCGACCGAGAGGTACGACAGCATCTCCTCGCCGCCGTTCTCGCGCAGCTTCATCAGTCCGCGGACCTCGACCTGCCGGATGCGCTCGCGCGTCAGGTTGAGGATCTCGCCGACCTCCTCGAGCGTGATCCCGCCGGTCTGCGCCACGTCCAGCGCGCAGCTGTGCTGCAGCTCCCAAACCTCGAGATCCGGGAAGTTGATCTTGATGCTCCCGGTCGCCGGGTTCACGTCGATGTACAGGTGGTACTTACAGCTGACATACGGACACGGGCGAGCGACGTTCGCGCAGTCACCGCGACTCACGGGCTTCCAGTACGTCCGCTCCGGGTAGAGCAGCGCGCCGATGCGAAGCTCTTCCTTGGTCAAGCGCTTCATGGCGATGGTCTTCGCGCGCGCGCGCCGAACGATCGGCTGTGGATCTGTGCGCGTCGACTTGGACCGCGACTTCGAGCGTGACCGCGTCTCGGCCTCCGTGACCTGCGTGCTGTCGTGTGTGGTGAGCATGTTCGTCCCCTGTCCGAGGCCCCTGGCCGGCCCCGATGCGTCTTGCATCCCGTACTTCTGCGACTACCGTGAACTGTGCTGAGAACTCGTGGTGTGAGCTGCTGTCACAGCAGCTCCGTGGGGCTCGCCGCCCCGCCGCCCCGCGGCCGCGCGCTCCGTTGACGCGCGATCAGGAGCTTCTCGAGGCGGTGCGCGCCCGTGAGGAGCTGATCGGCGAGGTCCTTGATCGAGCGCAGCTCGCCGCGCAGGCGATCACGCCCCGCGCCCTGCCCCGACCTGTCTTTTCGGTCCGATGGCGCGATGGCCTCGACCTTGCTCTCGAACAGCTCGACCAGCTCGCCGATGGCCTCGTCGAGGGTCTCGATGCTGTCCTTGAAGGTCAGGAACTTCGCCTGGATCTCCTCGATCGTGTAGCGCTCCGCCATCAACTTCTTGATCGTGTTGATGCGGCGGACCGCGCGGATCGGGTACACGCCCCGCGAGCCCAGGTGCTTGCCCTTCTGCCCCACGCGGCGTGACCGCGGCACGAGCCCGAGCTGCACGTAGCGGCGCAGGTTCGCCTCGCTGAAGCGCACGCGATGGGTGGCGAACACGCCGACGATCTCCTGCGAGCTCAGCCCCTCCGGGTGGGCGAGCTCGACCTCGCGAATCTGAGCTTCCGTGAGCGCGACTGGCATGGCGTCGTGGGTTCAGCGCGGGAGAGAAGCGCGGGAGCGGAGAGAAACGCGAGGGAGAGAAACGCGAGGGAGAGAAACGCGAGGGAGAAGCGGCGACGCGAAGTAATCGCGTGATCGAGGGCCTGATGAGAGAGGACTGCAGCCCCGACCGTGGCGGGACTCCGAAGATGGATTTCACTTCGGACGATCCATCCTCGACCTTGATCGAGAATGTAATCTACTGAGTAGATTTGTGGAAGCATTTTCTACTCAAACCCGCAAGTTCTGGCGCCTCACGTGCTGCCTTCACGTTCAGTAGCTACTGTCCGTGTATTCAGGTTCGAGCGCAGCGCTTCACGCCCACGCGAACGCGATCCAGCCGTAAATCCGCTGTAGCTGGCACGAGAAGCGCACTTGTGCGTGCATGCTTCGCCACCACTGCACGTACACGCAGCGCCGGCGTGATCTCCCCTCGAGAGGCTGGCAGATCTCTTCGCCGCTACCCCGTCGCCCGGTGCAGGTACACGCGATCGATTCACGCGATCGCGCGCGCGGGTCGTCGGCGCGATCGATTCACGCGATCGCGTCGCCGAGTCGCCGACGAGATCGATTCACGCGATCGCCCAGCGCGTGCCGGCGCGCGTTCACAGCGGCCCGAGCAGCGTCGGGCTCGCGGCCATCAAGTGCCAGAGCACCGGGTCGTAGCGCTCCGGTCCGGCGTACTTGAAGCTCTTCTTCTCGTGTCGCCAGATCACGCCGCGCTCGGTGCAGCCGTGGAAGCGATCGCCGCGCGAGCAGTAGACCCGCACGTGGAAGTGGTCGTCGTGCGGCGGGGCGTCGCCCGGCTGATTCATCACCACGGCCGCGTACTCGATCATCCACGCCGGGCGCCCGATGGCGCGCGCGTGATCGAGCAAGCGACGCTTGAGCTCGTTCGAGACGAACACCCACTGCAGCCGGATCGTCGGGTCCGAGAGCAGCGACTCGATCAGCAGCCAGTTGCGCGCCGTGTCGAAGCGACGCTCCTCCCAGGCCTCGTCGTTGTACTCCTCGTCCTGCGGCAGGTAAGGCTCACCTTCGCCGTTGAAGTGCAGCATGTCGTCCTCGAGCGGCGCGAGCGGCTCCCCGTCCTCGTTCGTCGTGTAGAAGATCAGGTCGACGTCGCGCCCGCTCTGGTGGCTCGAGTGCCAGCGTGAACGCCCGCCGTTGCGCGCGCTCAGGTCCGCGATCCCCAGGGTCGCCGCCGGGGCCTGCGTGTTCACGCGCTGCGCCGCGCGCGGGATGGCCTCGACCAGCTCATCCACGCCGAACTGGAACCCGCGCTCGCGCCAGCGCTTGGGGACCACGAAGCCCTCCCCCTTCAGCGGCATCACGGCCGGCCGGCGCGTTCGACCGCGGTTGGTCTTCCCGGTCGAGATGCTCGTCAGATCGGTCCACAGGTTAGGCCCCGCGCACGCGAGCCCCGTGAGCGCGACGCTCACGCTCGCTACGGCCGCGATGTGCCCAAGCCACGACACCGTCAACCAGTGTAGAAAAGCGCGCGGCGCAAACAAAGAGCGGCCAGCCCTGGGGGCTGACCGCTCTGTCTCGCAGCAGCGCGCGACGGCGCGCGGAGCTATCTGGCTAGTTCTTCTCTTCGAACTCGGCGTCGATCACATCACCGTCATCGCCGCCGCTGTCCTGGCTGGCCTCCTCGTGCGGCGCTCCTGGCGCGCCATCGGCGCCCGGAGGCGGCTGAGCGCCCGGCTGGCCGTACATGGCCTGCGCCATCTTGTGCGAGGCCTGCGTCAGCTTCTCGCGCGCCTCGACGATCCGGTCGTTGTCACCCGACTCGATCGCCGACTTCGCGTCCTCGATGGCCGACTGGACCTCGCCGCGCTCGGTCTCGGGCAGCTTGTCGCCGTTCTCGCTCAGCAGCTTCTCGGTCTGGAGGACCATCGCCTCGAGCGCGTTGCGGTTCTCGACCGCCTCGCGGCGCTTCTTGTCCTCCTCCTCGAACTGCTGCGCGTCCTCGACCATCTTGTTGATCTCGTTCTCGTTGAGGCCCGAGTTCGCGGTGATGGTGATCTTGGTCTCCTTGCTCGTCGCCTTGTCCTTGGCGGACACGTGCACGATGCCGTTCGCGTCGATGTCGAAGGTGACCTCGATCTGCGGGACGCCGCGCGGCGCGGGCGGGATGCCCTGCAGGCTGAACTTCCCGAGCGTGCGGTTGTCCGCCGCCATCGAGCGCTCACCCTGGAGCACGTGGACCTCGACCGAGGGCTGGTTGTCCGCGGCCGTCGTGAAGGTCTCGGACTTGCGGGTCGGGATCGTGGTGTTGCGCGGGATCAGGACGGTCATCACGCCGCCGAGCGTCTCGATGCCGAGGCTGAGCGGGGTGACATCGACGAGCACGATGTCTTGCACGTCACCGGCGAGCACGCCCGCCTGGACGGCCGCGCCGAGGCCGACGACCTCGTCGGGGTTGACGCCCTTGTTGGGGTCCTTGTTGAAGTACTCCTTGACCTTCTTCTGGACCAGCGGGACGCGGGTCGAGCCGCCGACGAGCAGGATCTCGTCGATGTCGCTGGGCGACTTCTTGGCGTCCTTGAGCGCCTTCTTGAGCGGCTCGATGGTGCGGTTGACCAGGTCCGCGATCATCGACTCGAACTTGGCGCGCGAGAGCTTGATCTGGAGGTGCTTCGGGCCGGTCGCGTCGGCGGTCAGGAACGGCAGGTTGATCTCCGTCTCCATGGCCTGCGACAGCTCGATCTTCGCCTTCTCGGCCGCGTCCTTGAGGCGCTGGACGACGAGCTTGTCCTTGCTGACATCCATGCCCGAGTCCTTCTTGAACTCGCCGAGCAGCCACTGGATGATCGCGTTGTCGAAGTCGTCGCCGCCGAGGTGCGTGTCACCGTTGGTCGAGATGACCTCGACCACGTTGTCGGCGACCTCGAGGATCGAGATGTCGAAGGTGCCGCCGCCGAGGTCGTAGACCGCGACCAGCTCGTCCTTGTCCTTGCGGCTCAGGCCGTAGGCGAGCGCCGCGGCCGTGGGCTCGTTGACGATGCGCTTGACGTCGAGGCCGGCGATGCGGCCCGCGTCCTTGGTCGCCTGGCGCTGCGAGTCGTTGAAGTACGCCGGGACGGTGATGACGGCCTCGGTGACGGTCTCGCCGAGGTAGTCCTCGGCCGCCTTCTTCAGCTTCTGCAGGATGCGCGCGCTGATCTCGGGCGGCGGGTAGCTCTTGCCGCGCACGGAGATGTGAGCGTCGCCGTTGGGCGCCCGCGCGATGTTGTACGGGACACGCGAGATCTCCTCCTTGGCCGCGCTGTGCTTCATGCCCATGAAGCGCTTGACGGAGTAGATCGTGTTCTCCGGGTTGGTGATCGCCTGGCGCCGGGCCTGCTGCCCGACGAGCACGTTGCCGTTGCTCTCAAACGCGACCACCGAAGGGGTCGTCCGGCCGCCCTCTTCGTTCGTGATGACTTTCGGATCCTTACCTTCCATGACCGCGACCACGGAGTTCGTGGTGCCGAGGTCGATTCCGATGATCTTTCCCATGGCTTGTGTTCCTTGTTTCTAGAGGGGCGAGTGGTGGCGAGCGCGCGTGGAGTCGATCTTCAACACGAGCGCGGGGTCTGCGGAGGCGCGTCGGGGCATCTTCTAGCCCCGGGATGCACGTTCCACAACGTGAGGACGACTCGTGGAACGTCAACGAAAAATCTTCGTGAGAACCCTCCGAGGTGCGGGCGAGGACGCCCAAATCAACACGAAGATGCGCTCGATCGAGCGCGCGCGTCGGCCCCGTAGGACCGACGCAGGCGCGAATCCGCGTGCGCGCGGTAGCTCAGGTCGCGGCGCGCTCGGCCGCGTCCCGGTCGTCACTCGAGCGACGGTCGAGCACGATCTCGAACACGTCGTTGACCTTCTTGACGTACGTGATCGCCATCTCGTCGCGAATCTCCTCGGGGACGTCGACGACGTCTTTCTCGTTCCGCTCGGGCAGGATGATCTGCTTGATGCCGGCGCGGTGGGCCGCGAGCATCTTCTCCTTGATCCCGCCAACTGGCAGCACGAGCCCGCGGAGCGTGATCTCGCCCGTCATCGCCACGTCCGGTCGCACGCAGTGCCCGGTGAGCAGCGACGCGATCGCCGAGAACATAGCGACCCCGGCGGACGGCCCGTCCTTCGGGATCCCGCCGGCCGGGACGTGCACGTGGATGTCGCTATCTTTAATAAGCGACGCGTCGATGTTGAGCTCGCTCGTGTGGCTCTTGACGTAGCTCATCGCCGCCTGCGCCGACTCCTTCATGACGTCGCCGAGCTGACCGGTGAGCATGAGGCCGCCCTTGCCGGGCATGCGCGTGGCCTCGACGAACATGATCTCGCCGCCGACCGGCGTCCACGCGAGACCCGTCGCGACGCCGGGCTCAGCGGTCCGCTCGGCCATCTCGGGCACGAACTTCTGCGGCCCGAGGTACTCCGGGACCTCTCTCTGGTCGATCTGGATGCGCTCGGTGACCTCGCCCTCGACGACCTTGACCGCGATCCCGCGGATGACCGAGCTGATCTCGCGCTCGAGGTTGCGAACGCCGGCCTCGCGCGTGTAGCTGTCGATCATCGCCAGCAGCGCGTCGTCGGTGAAGGAGACCTCGACGTCGTGATCCTCGAGCCCGTGCTCCGAGAGCTGCTTTGGGAGCAGGAAGCGGCGAGCGATCGCGAGCTTCTCCTGGCGCGTGTAGCCGGGCAGCGCGAGGATCTCGAGGCGATCCTTGAGCGCGGGCGGGATCGGGTCGAGGTAGTTCGCGGTGCCGATGAACATCACGCGCGAGAGGTCGAAGGTGACCTCGAGGTAGTGATCGCTGAACGTGTGGTTCTGCTCGGGGTCGAGCACCTCGAGCAGCGCCGAGCCCGGATCGCCGCGGAAGTCGTGCCCGAGCTTGTCGATCTCGTCGAGCATGATCACCGGGTTGTTGGTCCCGGCCTTCTTGATGCCCTGGATGATGCGCCCCGGGAGCGATCCGACGTAGGTCCGGCGATGCCCGCGGATCTCGGCCTCGTCGCGCACGCCGCCGAGGCTGATGCGCACGAACTTGCGACCGATTGCCCGCGCGATGCTCTTGCCGAGCGAGGTCTTGCCGACGCCGGGCGGCCCGAGCAAGCACAGGATCGGGCCCTTCTTGGAGGCGTTGAGCTTGAGCACCGCCATGTACTCGAGGATGCGCTTCTTGACCTTCTCGAGGTCGTAGTGGTCCTCGTTGAGCACGTCGCGAACCGAGGAGATCTCGAGCTGGTCCTCGGTCGTGATCGACCACGGCAGGTCGGTGAGCCACTCGAGGTACGTGCGCGTGACGGTGTACTCGGCGCTCGAGGGCTGCATGGACTTGAGTCGATCGAGCTGCTTGCGCGCGACCTTCTCGACCTCCTCGGGCATCTTCGCCTCGGCGATGCGCTTCTGGAACTCCTCGACATCGCCGCCGTCGTCGTCGATCTCGCCGAGCTCGCCCTTGATCGCCTTGAGCTGCTGGCGCAGCACGTACTCGCGCTGGCTGTGGCCCATCTCCTCCTGGACCTGGGAGTTGATGCGCTCGCGCACCTTGAGGATCTCGAGCTGCCGGGTCAGCAGCGTCAGCACCAGCCGGAGCCGGTCGTTGACGTTGTGCGCCTCGAGCACGTCCTGCTTCTCGTGCGACTCGATGTCGAGGTTGCTGATCACGAGATCGGCGACCTGACTCGGGTCGGAGACGCTGTCGACGAGCGCGGCGGCCTCACGCGGGAGTTCGGGCACGAGCGCGATGAGCCGCTTGGCCGTCTCCTTGATGTTGAGGACGAGCGCCTCGCTCTCCGCGTCGTGCTGGACAACATCCGGGAGCTCGGACACGCGGGCCTGCAGGAACGGATCCTCGGCGACCAGCGCGTCCATGTGGATGCGCATCACCCCCTGCAGGATCACGCTGTAGTTGTCCTTGGCCAGCTTGATGACCTTGAGGATGCGCGCGGCGCAGCCGATCGCGTACAGATCTTCTTCGGCCGGCTCTTCGGTTCGCGCGTCTCGCTGGGCGACGATGCCGATGATCGGCCGCTCGTTGGCGATCGCCTCCTCGATCAGCTTGACGGACTTGGGACGCCCCACGTCGATCGGGATGATCGAGCCAGGGAAGAGCACGGTGTTCCGCAGCGGGAGGATGGACAAGGTCTCCGGGAGGTCCGGGCTGTCGTCCTGGCTCGCGGGGGGGGAAATGGAATGTGATTCCGTCACAACGTCCTTTCGATCGTTGTTTCGCGGCAACCGTATCACTGCCCCCTCGCCTGTCAACAACCGCGACGGGGCGCGTACGCTCGCACGCGCCATGATCGCCACGCGGCGCGCGGAGTGCCCGTAGGCGCGATCCCGCGACCGCGCAACCGCGTTGCGCGACGT
The DNA here is from genome assembly GCA_020633295.1 of Myxococcales bacterium. Classification (GTDB taxonomy): domain Bacteria; phylum Myxococcota_A; class Polyangia; order Nannocystales; family Nannocystaceae; genus JACKDW01. Next base: position 196,670 of record JACKDW010000007.1, read on the forward strand.
CCGACCCGAGTGGCATGACGACCCACCTAATCCACAGGCGCGCTCGCTCCGCGCTCGCTCGACGGCTCGTGCTCACGCTCGCACTCACGCCGCTGATCGCACTGTTCACGATCGCGTGCGCCGGCGCCGAGAACGGACGCCCGACCGACGCGAGCACCTCGGGCGTATCCGCGTCGTCGCTCAGCGGCGCGACGCTACCGTGGCCGGATCTCCCGCAAGATTCAGGCGCGTCCGCGCCCGGCAGCACCAGCGCGCCGACACCGGCGACCGACATGCCGAACGCGGACAGCCTGACGGCGATGACATCAACGGAGTCGAGCGGTGACCCGATGATCACCTTCTCGCTGCGGCTGAGCGAGATTCACCCCGATCCGGAGGGGAAGGACGGCGGTCCGGGCACGCCTGAGTTCCTCGAGTTCGTCAACGTCGGAGACGCGCCAGTACCGCTCGCGCAGGTGACCGTGAACGCGCGCTCGTGGCCGACGCTCACGGGCGAGACGCTCGGCTGGCACGCGATCGATCTGCTCCCGGGCGAGAGCGTCCTCGTCGAGCGGTTCGCCGACGCCGCGGACGTCCCGACCCCGCCGCTGCGCGCGACGGAGTACGGCTACGCGGTCGCGTTTCGATCGGGTGACGGGCTGCGCAACGCGGACGGCGCGGCGCGTCTGGGACGCGGCGCCGCCGAGACGCTTGACGTCGTGCAGTACGGGCTCGCACAAGCCGAGCCCTACGTTGGACCCGGGGCTTGGAGCGGCCCCCCCGCGCCCGTCCCAGGCGCGGGGGAGTCGCTCTGCCGCGTTTCCATGGACGTAGATCTTGATCAAGCGAGCGACTGGACGCTGTGTCCGCCCTCGCCCGGTGTCGTGGCAACCGAGTCTGGAGAGTCCGACTCTGGCTGGGACACGACAGGGGCTGACACAACCGGGGGCGAGACGTGGGCGACCTGGGGAACCTGGGACACCTGGGACACCTGGGACACCTGGGCGACGAGCGACGGCACCACGACCCCCTGAGCCCTCACTCGACACGGGCTTGAAGTCATCGCCCGCCGCTGCGCGTCCGCGTCGTCTCAGGTCGACCACCGCGTCGTCGTCTGCGCCGTCTTCTGCGCCGTCTTCTGCGCCGTCTTCACCGTGGCATCGCAGCGCGACGCCTAGTCCCAACGGGAGCGTCGATGGCGCGACGGGAGCCTGTCGAACAGGTCCTCCTCCTCCATCGTCTCGAGCAGCTCGAGCTCGTCTTTCCCGAGCTCGTGATGCAGGTGCGTGTGATGGAAAGCCTCGCGTTGAAACTCCTCAAAACTGGTGTAGCGATGCCGGAAGTAGCTCATCAATTGCCCTTTCGTGGTGGCGAGCAACGCGTCGCCGCGGGGGGTGCCGTGAGCGACGCCATTGACGTACGCCATTGACCTACATGTAGGCAAACAAACGTCCGATCTGAAATGGGCATCTTGGCGCGCGCGATGGTAAGAAGCGCTCATCGTGTCGAAGGGGTCCCCAAGCATCTCGCGGCAGTCACCGAATTCCGGCCGTAGAGCGCGAATCGTGGCCGTCAGCAACCAAAAAGGCGGCGTCGGGAAGACCACGACCGCCGTGAATCTGGCCGCGAGCCTCGCGGCCGCTGAGCGCGAGGTGCTGCTCGTCGACCTCGATCCCCAGGGGAACGCGAGCTCATCGGTCGGATTTCCGCGCGCCCAGGTCGAGCTCGGCACCTACGACCTCCTCATGCGCGAGGCCTCGCTCGACGACGTGGTGCTCGCAACCGAGCTCCCGACCCTCTCCATCATCGCCACGACGCCGAACCTGCTCGGCGCGGAGGTTGAGCTCGTCGATGTCCCGACGCGTGAGTCCCGGCTGCTGCAAGCGCTGGCCCGCGCCCGCGCCCGCGAACGCTGGGACTTCGTCATCATGGACTGCCCGCCGTCGCTCGGACTGCTGACCCTTAACGCGCTCGTCGCGGCCGACTCGATCGTGATCCCGATGCTGGCGAAGTACTTCTCGCTCGAGGGACTCGGCGCGCTGCACTCGACCATCGCGGCCGTCCGCGAGGCGTTTAACCCCGAACTCGAGATCGAGGGGATCGTCTTCTGCAACCACAACCAGCGCACGAACCTCGCGCAGATGGTGGTCTCGGAGGTGCAGAAGCACTTCCCGCAGCACGTGTTCACGACCCGGATCCCGCAGAACATCCGGCTCAGCGAGAGCCCGAGTCACGGCAAGCCCGCGCTGCTCTACGACATCGAGAGCAAGGGCGCGCAGGCCTACCTCGAGTTGGCGCAAGAGCTGATCTCGCGGGCGGAGGCGCGGGCCTGAGATGAAGCCGCCCAAACGCCCCATTCGCCCCGCGCTCGGGCGAGGTCTCGGCGCGCTGATCCCGAACCGCGCGCCCGAACCGTCCAACGAAGACGGCGCGGTCGCCACGAGCGCGCCCGCGCCCGCGTCCCGCCGCGAGGGCCTGCGCACCGTCGCGATCGAGCAGCTGCGCCCCTGCCCCGACCAGCCGCGTCGCATCTTCGATCCAAACGCGCTCGCGGAGCTGGCCCAGAGCATCACGAACCACGGGATCATCCAGCCAATCGTGGTCTCGCCGATCGCGGACGCGCGCGGGGAGTACCAGATCATCGCGGGTGAGCGACGCTGGCGCGCCGCGCAGCTCGCCGCGCTGCACGAGGTCCCCGTCGTCATCCGCGACACGCCCGAGAGCGAGCGACTCGAGCTCGCGGTGATCGAGAACCTCCAGCGACAGGACCTCAACCCGATCGAGGAGGCGCAGGCGTTCCGCCAGCTCATGGAGGTCCGCGCCTATACGCAAGAGCAGCTCGCGTCGCGGCTCGGCAAGGACCGCAGCACGATCAGCAACGCGCTGCGGCTGCTCAAGCTGCCGCCGCGCGTACAGGAGTACGTGCAGCGAGGCACGCTGGCCATGGGCCACGCGCGCGCGCTGCTGGGCCTCGAGGCGCCGGCGGAGATGATCGAGCTCGCCGAGCAGGTGATCCGCGGCGGCTTGAGCGTGCGCGCGACAGAGCGCGAGGTTCGCAAGCGCACTCGCCCGGAGCCCGAGGCGCCCGAGCCCGACGCCGAGACGCGCAAGCGCGAGGTCATCGTCCGCGAGCTCGAGCAGCGACTGCGACGATCGCTCGGCGTCCGCGTACAGATGCGCGCCGACAAGAAGCGCGCCGGCGCCGGCGTCATCGAGGTCCCCTACGGGAGCCTCGACGAGCTCGATCGCCTGCTGCACATCTTCCTCGAGCAGCGCTCCTGAGCGCGCTCGCGGCTCGCGGCCTCGCGTCTACGCGTCGTCACGCAGGCCGGCGCGTCGCTCCGCCGCGATCACGACGTTGTTGAGCAGGCACGCGATCGTCATGGGCCCGACGCCGCCCGGCACCGGCGTGATCGCCGACGCGCGCGCGCGCGCGGCCTCGTACTCGACGTCGCCGGTCAAGCTGCCGTCCTCGAGGCGGTTGATGCCGACGTCGATCACGAGCGCGCCCGGGCGGATCCACTCGCCCTTGATGCAGTGGGCGCGGCCGACCGCAGCGACGAGGATCTCGGCGCGCGCGACCTCCTCGGCGAGGTTCTGCGTCCGCGAGTGGGCGATGGTCACGGTCGCGTTGGCCTGCAGCAGGAGGTGCGCGACCGGCTTGCCGACGATGGTCGAGCGGCCGACGACGAGCGCCCGCTTCCCGGCCAGCGATTGACCTTGCTCTTCAAGCAGGTGCAGACACCCCTGGGGCGTGCACGCGACGAAGCGCGGGCGCCCGATCATCAGGCGGCCGAGGTTGTAGGGGTGAAACCCGTCGACGTCCTTGTCGGGCGCGATCTCCAGCAGGATCGCGTCGCTGTCGATGTTGTCCGGGAGCGGCAGCTGCACGAGGATGCCGTCGACCTCGGGATCGTCGTTGAGCGCGCGGATGACCGTGAGCAGCTCCTCGGTGGTCGAGCCGGTCGCGCGATGGTCTCGGGTCGCGATCCCGACCTTCTTCGCCCGCCGCTCCTTGTTGCGCACGTAGACCTGCGAGGCGGCGTTGTCGCCGATCAGGACGACGGCGAGGCACGGCGTGACGCCCCGCTCCGTGCACGCGGCGACACGCGCCTTCACGCCCTTCAGCAGCCGGCGCGCGCTCTTCTTCCCGTCAATGCGTTTGGGGTCGTTGGTCTCTTGCGCTTGCTCGGTCACGAGGTCGAGGCCTTTGTCGAAGCGGGCTTCTTCGATGATGCCTTTGATTCGCCACCTGATCCACCGGAGCCGCCCGAGCTGGCGTCGCTGGAGCCGCCCGAACTGCCGCCCGAACTGCCGCCTTCTTTACTTCCACCCGTGGACTTCTCGCCGCCGCCGTCCTTGGGCTTCGTGCTCGCGTAGCCGTCCTTGTACCAACCGCCCCCCTTGAGATGAAACGCGGCCGCGGTGATCTGACGGACGAGCTCGCCGCCGCACACCTCACACGTCTTCATCGGCGGGTCGCTGAACTTCTGAATATACTCGGGCTCGGCCCCGCACTGGGTGCATCGGTAGGCGTAGATCGGCATGGGTACTCCGCGATGGGTTCGAACGGGCGCGTGGTGTGGAACCGGCCGTGCCGCCGGCGCGCGCCGGGACGCGAACACGACGTTCGTGCGTTGTGGTTCGAAAACCACTGAGCGAACGTAAAAGGCGGGTTCGCGCGGTCAAGGGGTCGTGTGTGAATTACGGCGGCCGGTGAGTACCGAAGGTGTACCCCACGTCCGAGTGGTTCGAAACTGAACGCGCGCCGTGGGCGCTGACCACGGCGGACGCGCCGATCGCCCTCAACAACCCCCGGAGGCTATCCAGTGGCCCGAGAACAGCCGTATCCAAGCCGTGCTCCAGGGGTGAGCTGCTATCCTGACAACATGGTCCGCGACCGAGCGATGGGCGCGCGCACACGACGCAGAACTCGGTTTTTCCGGACGCTCCTGCCGCTGCTGTGTACGACGCTCTCGCTCACGGTCGCCCCCGCAGGCGAGGCATCCGCCGCGCCGGGCGATGACTGGAGCCTGGAGCGTGACGATCGCGACCCGGAGCTGGTCGCGCGGCGATTCGCCAAGCTGCGGGCCAAGCCCTTTGACCGTGAGCAGTGGCGAGCGCTCGAGAAGAGCCTCGGGCGTAAGGGGCTGCTGGGTAAGATCGCGAGCGCGCTCGCCAAGAGCCCCGACGACCCGGCGCTCACGATCCTCGACGCGCGGGGCAAGCTCGCGCGAGGCGACGCGCGCGGGGCCGCCGAGCAGCTCGCTACGATTGAGGCGAAGGCCGGTCGCTGGCGCGGTCGCGTGATCGAGCTCCGCGCCGACGCCCTGGAGAGCGCGAGCGCCTACGTCGAGCTGCTCGCGCTGCTCGAGCGCGAGGCGAGCGAGACGCGAGCGGCGGCGGCGAAGAAGAAGCTGCTCGAGCGCGCCTACAAGAACGCCGATCGCGGCGGCCTCGAGGAGGCGCAGGTCCGGCTCGCGCGCTCCCTCGTGGATCTGTCCCCAAGGTCACTCGAGGCCCAACATCGACTCGCGCTCGCGGCCTCGCGCCACGGCGACGCGACGGCGGCCGAGACCGCCTTCCGCGCCGCAGAGAAGCTCACGCCGAACCGACGCGCGCGCGTCAACCTCCGCCTCGACTGGGCGAACGCCCGCGTGCGCGCGGGCGACGTCGGCGGCGCGACGCAGCTGCTGTGGGAGACGATCGAGCAGAGCTCGGCCGCGAGCGAGCGCGAGCTGCTGTGGGACCACCTCGCGTCCACGTACCGCACGGCGGGCGCCGAGGACACGCTGGTCTCGCGCCTGCAGAGCTGGCTCGGCGAGGCCGGGCACAAGCGCGACGCGACCGCGTGGCGAACGCTCGCGGAGGCGCAGGCGCGCAGCGGCGTCGATCCCCTGCCCTCGTGGCGCGCCGCGGCGGACATCAACCCCCGCGACGTCGAGACGCGCAAGGCGCTGATCCTCGCGCTCGACGCGAACGGACAGCCCGAGCAAGCGCTCGCCGAGTTCCGCAAGCTCGCGCGCGATCCGTCCTACGTCGACCTGGGCCTCGAGCTGGCGAACCGCATGATCCCCAACGGCGAGCGCGACACGGCGATGGCGCTCGGCGGCGAGCTCGAGTCGATGGCCGGCCGCGACGCCGAGGCGCTGATGCAGCTGGTCGACTTCTACAACCTCAACGACGAGCCCGAGCGCGCGCTCGGGGTCGCGCGCAAGCTGGTGAAGGCCCACGCGCGGGATCCCGAGGCGCGCATCATCCTCGGCGAGCAGCTGTTCCAGATGCGCGACGAGAAGGCCGCGCTGCGCGAGTGGGCGACGCTCCCAAAGCTCATCCGGCCGAGTCACAAGGGCTGGGCGCGACACGCCGAGATCCTGTCCGAGCACAACCTCCGACAGGCGAAGGACTCGCTACAAAAAGCGCTCGCCGCCGCCCCGCGCGAGCCCAACTACCTGCGGTTGCAGGCGCTGGTCCAGACCGAGCAGCGCGTGTTCGGCGACGCGCTGAAGACCTGGCAGAAGCTGCTCGCGGAGGCGAAGGGGCCGAAGCACAAGCTGCTGCGCGACGAGGCGCGCACGCGCGTCGTCAACCTCCTCGTCGAGGCCACGTCGTCGCGCATGATCAAGGAGCGCGACGCGGCCGAGCACGACGCGCTGACGACCCTCGATCCGCCGGATGAGCCCGAGGAGGCCCTCGAGGCCGGGCTGTTCCTCGCCGAGCTGTACACGCGGGAGCAGAAGTACCGCCAGGCCGTGCTCGTCCACGAGCGCCTCGTGAAGCTCGATCCGAGCAACCCCGATCGCCTCGCCGACCTCGCGCTGAGTCAGCGCCGCGCGGGCATGGCCGACGAGGCGATGACGACGCTCGATCGGCTGATGGACGCCGACCCGAAGCGGGGCGCGGATCTCCTCTCCGAGCTGTCCGACCTGGCCTTTGAGTCCGGCGAGATCGATCGCGTGCTGCGGGCCGCGTCGCAGGCCAAGTCGCAGGGCGTCGACAGCTCCGAGGCGCTGCTGCGGCTCGGCGAGCTGTACGAGCGCCGCGGCGATCTCAAGGCGGCCGCGCGCACCTACGAGGGCCTCCTGCGCGCGCGCCCCGACGACGCGGCCGCGATGCTGCACCTCGCCGAGCTGCAGCTGACGCGCGGCCAGCTCGACGAGGCGTCGGCGCTGTTCCAGACGATCCTGCGCAGCCCGGCGCCGCCCGAGATCACGCGCAAGGCGTTCCGTCGCGCGCTCGATCTCGCGGAGGCCCGCGATCAGATCCTCGAGATCGTCGACCTGGCTCTTCAGACAAGCAAGCGAAGCGCGGGCTCGACCGACTCGATCGAGTTCCTGCTCGACGTGCTCGACCGCGCGTCGGTGGACGAGATCCGCGGGTGGCTCGGGCTCCGCGCCGACGAGTCGCGAGATGATGTCGCCAGCGCGCGGCTCGGCGGGCTCCGGCAGGCGCTGCTGCAGGCGCTCGCGCGCGGCCCCGTGGGCGCGCGGCAGCGGGCGGCCTCGCACCTGGGCAAGCTCGCGCTGCCCAACACCGCCGCCCAGCTCGCGCGAATTGGCGCGCACCTGTCCCCGCCGCGCAACGCGACGCGCGCGGTGCAGACGGCGTACACGCGCGCACGCGCGACCGCGCTCGAGGCAGCCGGCGAGCTCGACGATCCCCAGGCGGTCCCCGTCTTCAAGGAATTGCTGCGCTCCCCGGAGCGCTTCAGCCGAGTTCGCTACGCGGCCGCGTGGGCGCTCGCCCGCAGCAGCAGCCCAGAAGCCGCCGCCGCGCTGCGACCCTTCGTGCAGTCGCGTGATGACTCGGTGATGTCCTCGCTCGCGTGCATCGCCCTGGCGAGACCGGAGAGCGCCGAGCTCGCTCGCCACGAACGCGCGAATATGGAGTCGATCGTCACTCGCGCCCGCGCGCCCCACGGGCGTCACGCCTGTGCATACGCAATCGCCGCGATCACGCCCGACGACGCCCTCGACCCGGTGCTCGAGCGCCTCCAGAGCTCGGATCCAATCGTCGCCGCGATCGCGGCCTGGCGACTTGGAAACATCGATATCCCCGCGCTCGACGAGACGAAAACGCGCGCGATCATCACCGCGTTGTTCCGTCGATTTATCGGTCCGAACGGCCTCGCGCGCGACGCTGCGGGCGCCTCGCTCGCGCGTCTGCTCGCGAAGTCAGGCGGGCCCGCGACCGAGCGAGCCTCGCGTCCGCTCCCCGCCTCCAATCAGGATGGCTGGGAAATCGCCATTGAACGCTGGATCCGCGCCTTGGTCGCGCCGGACTTCGAATCGCTGCCGGTCGCGCGCGTCAAGCCCTACCTGCCCGAACTCGAGCGGGCGCTCGCCGAGGCCGCCGAGGGGACGCGCGCCGAGCAGCGCGCGGCGGCGTGGATCCGCGAGTCGTGCACCGAGCAGGAGCGCCCCGAGAGTCGCGCTTCGGGCCCGAGGTGCTTGGCGCCGCTCGTTGATGAACCAGTCAGCCTGACGGCACGTGTTCGTTGACATCTGCGCGCCACAGGATGAGGATTCGGTGGTCATGGAACTCGGCCTCACCTGCTCGGCATGCGGTCACCTCAATCCGCTCCGCGCCTCAGCGTGTGAACGGTGCAGAAAATCGCTCGCGCCGAGCGGCGCCGCCCCAGCCCGAGCGGTCGCGCCGCCGCCGTCGATCCCGACCTTCGGGAAGGGGATGCCTGCGGTTCGACCACCGCAGGCTGCGGCACCTCGACCGCCGCAGTTTGACGCGCAAACTGGGCAGCCGCTCGGTGCGCAGCCGCCGGGTGGGCAGAGCTTCACCGGGAGCAAAGGCGGCGCCGCGAAGACCATGTTCTTCGGCGCGCTGCAGCAGCAGGCCGTCGTCCCCCGTCTCGTCGTCATCAAGGGCGAAGGCGGCGACGGCCTGACCTTCCACCTCAGCGGCACGAATCACACCGTCGGGCGCTCCCAGGGTGACATCCTCTTCCGCGAGGATCCCTTCCTGGACCCCGAACACGCGAAGTTCACGGTTCAAGGCGGCCGGCTGTTTGTTAAGGGGCTCGACAGCACGAACGGGATCTTCGTGCGCATCAAGTCGCCAGTGCCGCTCGACCACGACGACTGCTTCCTGGTTGGTGAGCAGCTGCTGCGACTCGACAGCGCGCCGCTGCCCTCGGGCGAACCTGACCAATTCGGCACGTACGCCTACAGCAGCCCGCGCCCAGACGGGCTCTTCCGCGTCGTGCAGCTGCTCGCCGGCGGCGGCGAGGGGCGCGTCGTGTCGGCCCAGGGCGGGAGCCTGACCATGGGCCGAGAGGGCAACGTCTTCAACTTCCCCAGCGACCGCTTCATCTCCGGTCGACACGCGCGGCTCGACGCGGCGTCCGACAGCGACCACGTGTACCTGACGGACACCGGCTCGAGAAACGGAACGTTCATTCGCCTCAAGGGCGCTCAAGAGCTCTTCCACGGCGACTACCTGTTTGTTGGCCAGCAGCTCCTGCGGGTCGAGATTTCCTGATCGAAGAGGTCCCCGTGATCATCTGTCCGAACTGCGGCAAGGAGAACCAGGACCACTACAAGTTCTGCCTGGCGTGCGGCACGAAGCTGCCGCCGCGCTCGGCCTCATCACCGCGGCCGAGCAGCGGAGGACGTCGACCGCCGCCGCCGCCGTCGCTTGGCGTCACGCCGCCGACGCTCGGGCGCTCGCCGTCGAAGACGCCGACCTCCGAGGCGCGTCACTCCGCAGCGCCACCGCCGGGGCTCAACATCCCCACGATCTCGAAGAAGCCGGCGCCGCAGGGGCCCGGCGCGACGATGCTCCCGGGCGAGAAGAGCGGCGCGCCGCCGGCCGCGAGCGCGCCGGTCAACTGCGAGTCATGTGGCCAGGTGAACCCGCCCGGGTTCCGTTTCTGTGGCCGCTGCGGCGGTCGACTCGCTGCTGCGGCGGCGGCCCCCGCTCCCGCTCCCGCTCCCGCCCCCGCCCCTGAGCCCCCTCGCGCCGTCGCGCCGCCGACCCCCGCCACGCCGCCGCCGCCCGAACCCGCGCCGGAGGTGCAGTACAAGGCTCGCCTGACGCTCCTGCGCGAGGATGGATCCGAGGGCGGATCGCTCGACATCGAGGGCGGCCCACACGTGTTCGGCCGCCAGTACGGTCCTCCGTTCGATCAGGACTACTACCTCAACCCCGAGCACTGCGCGTTCACGGTCAAGAAGGACGGGCTGTTCATTGAGGACCGGTCCGACATCAACGGCGTCTATCGCAAGATTGAGGGCAAGTTCGAGCTGCAAGACCGCGACATGTTCCGCGTCGGTCAAGAGCTGCTCTTTTACGAGGATCTGCCAGAGCCGACCCCGACCCCGAGCGGCACCGAGCGCATGGGGAGCCCGAACCCTGGATATTGGGGTCGCGTGAGCGTGATGATCGACGGGCTGCGCATCGTCGAGGGTCACCCCTTCGCCGACGACACGTTCAACATCGGACGCGAGCAGGGCGACCTCACGTTCCCGATGGACGGCTACGTCTCGAGCGCGCACTGCCGGATCTTCGGGGACGACAGCGGCGTCTTTCTGGAGGATCTCGGCTCCTCCAACGGCACCTACCTCCGGATCCGATCCGGCACGCTGGTCGACTCCGGGACGCTGATCCTCGTGGGACAGCAGCTGTTCCGAATCGACCGGATCCCCTGATCTCGTCGGAATCGCGGACTAGCCCGCTGGTTCGACCTGCGGCCCGACGGGCGTCGCGCGGATCTGCACTCCTGCGGGCATCGTGTACTCGAACTCTGGCGTGACGTTGACGCGCCCGCCGTCCTCGAAGTGAAGGGTGACGACCACGCGTCCGGGCTCGAACGGCAGAGGGGCCCGGGCGCGGATGAGCCGATCGCTCTCGACGACCACGGACTTCGCCGCTCGCGCTCCAAAGAACACGTCCACGCGCCCACGGCCACGAAAGCCCCGCCCCTCGACGCGCACCTCGACGCCGTCCTGAATGTCACCCGTGCTCGGCGAGAGCGTCACCTCGGCGGGCGGCGTGCAGGCGAGGCTGAGCGCCGCGCTCACGACGAAAAAAAACCCCGCGCGCATGCCCTGACGATAGGGCCATGCGCGCGGGTGTAGCAAGGCGTGTGCGAGGGCCTGTTACCAGACCTCACGCCGCTTGAGCTCGCGGCGGATCTTGCCGAGCGCCTGCTCCTGGAGCTGACGGATGCGCTCGCGCGACAGCGAGTACTGCTCGCCGATCTGCTTCAGCGTCTGCTCGGTGTCGTTCTCGAGACCGAAGCGCTTTCGCAGGATGTCCGCCTCGATCGGGCGTAGCGAGGTGATCACCTCGCGAACCTGATCATTGAGCGCGCGGGCCTCGAGCGCCTCACCAGGCGCCTCCGCGTCGGGATCCTCGAGGAAGTCGACGACCCGACGACCGTCCTCGTCGGAGACTGGGCGGTCGAGGCTGACGGCCTGGTCCAGCAGCAAGCTGTTCATCTTCTCGATCTTCAGCAGCGCCAGGCCCGTGTGCTCGGCGAGCTCCTCGGGCGTGGCGTCACGACCGTGGAGCATCTCCAGCTCACGACGCGCGCGCGAGATCTTGTGGTACGCGTCGATCATGTGGACCGGGAGCCGAACCGCGCGACCCTTGTCCGCGATCGCGCGGCTGATGGCGTGACGAATCCACCAGCTGCCGTAGGTCGAGAAGCGGAAGCCCTTGCGGTGGTCGAAGCGGTCGACCGCCTTCATCAGGCCGATGTTGCCCTCCTGGATCAGGTCCTGGAGCGGCATACGCCCGTGGTTAAATCGCCGCGCGATCGAGACGACGAGCCGGAGGTTCGCCTTAACGAACACGTTCTTGGCGTGACGCTGCGCCGCGGCGGTGCTGCGCACACGCTGGACGTACGCCTTGAACGGGCGGCTCCCCTGACGCGGGAAGTTCACGCTGATCGAGACGCCCTCGCGCGTGCCCGCGTCGATGGACTCGAGGTCGGCCGCGATCATGTCGGACACGATCCCGTCGACGTCGATGTCCCCCATGCGCTCGACGAGCTCGGTTCGCGCCGCGTCGTACGAGTCCTTGTGGGCGCGCGTCTCGCGATCGCGAAGGTTCCGCGACGCCTTGCGCATGGCCTTGAGCGCGGCTGTCGGCACCTCGTCGGCGTCGACTTTCTCCTCGATCATCGCCACGATCCCGTCGACGAAGGGCGGGTACGAGAGCAGCTCGCTCCAGTACTCGCGACGGAGCCGGTGGATCCGCGTGGCGAGCTTGAGCTCTTGCTCAGGCGAGAGCACGTCGAGGTTCGACATCTCGCGAAAGTAGAGCCCCAAGAAATTCCCGGAGTCGTCGTCGTCGCGCTTCGCCTTGGGGCGCGCCGAGCCCGACGTGGAGCTGGGCTTCGGCCAGGTGCGCTGCCGCGAGCGAGCGAGACGTGGAGGAGATCCTCGTGTAACTTTGCGCCGTGCCATGAGCTTACTCACTTACTTGGTCGGTCTGTCCAGCCGACCGTGGTTCATTATGGGTAAGGATTAGGGGTTCCTGACGGATCAACTGGCGAGGTTCACTGTTTATGCCCGAAATTCTTCGGTTCCATGGTTGGTCCGGTGACTTCGCTGTCAACACGTCGGTACTGCAAACCCTGCAAGACGAGCGCCGATTCGAAGGCGGCCTTCATTGTTATGTACGGAATTCGTTGGCGAACGTTTCAATCTTGTGGCATCTATTCCGTTTGCGCCGACGCACAACGGTCTTGCGCGGATTCGTTGCCAGCGTGTGAGCGGTCGGTTAGCCGGCGCAATTGGGTCTCCCAAGAGTGCTTTTGAGTCGTCACCGCCCGCGATCGCGCGTACCTCGGTGGCTACTCGAGCTTCCAATCTGGCTACACAGGTAGCCAACCTCTGACGCGCGGCCATGACACCGATGTCATGGCGCACGATCCCGACGACGCGAACGGCCTGGCGTCCGGGGTACATCGGCATACATCGATCGCGCGGCGCGACGCGGAGGGATCTCCTCGCTGGCGCGACGCGGTCCCGCCCGCGCAGCGATCCCGCCCCCTGAAATCGAGCGACACGATGTCGGCGTTTGTGCGTGTTCAGGCCCGCTCGCCCCGGCCGCGCGGGTCCGGGGCGAGTCGACGCGAGGCTCCTGCTCGCGCCCTCTATCTCGCCGGCTACAGACGCTCCGCGATGATCCAGACGTCGGGCGACGCGGCGCCGTAGCAGCGTCCTGGCGTCTCGCGGTTCCCCGAGATCTCGACGAGCTGGAACCCGGACTCCTGCACGAGGCGCGCGAGCTCGGGCATCGAGTACACGCGCACGATCATCTTGTGTTCGAACTGTCGGCCGTCCTCGAACACGATGTTGCGGTTGATGTTCATGCGGTTGTTGATGCCGTCGAATTCCGCGACGTCGAGCACGAGCGAGGAGCGCCCCTCCCACCACGATCGACTCGGCAGGATCCGCATCTGGAAGTCGCGGTTGGTCACGTGCAGCACGAGCTTGCCGCCCGGGTTCAAGACCTCGCGCATCTCGAGCAAGCACGCCCGGTTCTGCTCGTCGTCGAAGTAGCCGAAGGTCGTCCCGAGGCAGAGCGCGACGTCGTAGGTGCGATCGCGGGGGAGCGAGCGCATGTCGCCGATCAGGAACTTGGCGCTGGACTTCTCGCGGTCCTTCCTCTGCCTCGCCCGCATCAGCTGGGCCTTCGAGGAGTCCAGGCCCGTGACCTGGAGCTTGCGCTTGGCGAGCGCGAGACAGTGCCACCCGGCGCCGCAGCCGATGTCGAGCACGCTCGTGCCCGGGGCGAGCTTGAGCGCGCGCATGATGAACTGCGCGTCGAGCTCCGACGCGACATCGCTGTCACGTGGCTCTACGGCCATGTAGTGCTCCGCGAACACGCCGTCGTACCAGGGCTTGCCCGGCGGGATCTCAGGCGCCGGGCTCGGCTCGAGCGAGCGCTCCTTCGGCGTCAGCGGGCGAGTCACGGGCGCCGGAGGACGTCCAGGAGTCCGCGCGGCGGGTGTACGCGCAGGCGCAGGCGGAGGCGCCTTGGGCGCGGGCGCGCGAGGGGGCTCCTTCACGGCGCGCGGCGCGGGCGGGGGCTCTGGAGGTGCTTCGGGAGGATCGACGTTGAGATCGAGCTCGATCGTCTCGTCGACGTCGACGTCGACGTCGACATCAACCTCGAGCGCTTCCTCGACCTCGAGCTCCTCGGTGTCCTCGGGCTCGAGCGTGTCGGCGACCTCGATCTCGGTCTCGTAGTCGGTCTCGTAGTCGGTCTCGAGCGCCGTCGCGGCCCCGTGCTCGTCGGCGACCTCGATCGCAGGCTCATCGTCTTCGTACGCGGCCTGGGCGGGCCCGCTGGTGCGCGTCAACGAGGGGATGACGACCCCCTCGTCGGCCTCGTCGTCATCGATGACCGGCGGGAGGTCATCCTCGTCCTCGGGCTCATCGAAGACGTCGTCGCGCACCGAGCCAAAGCCGATGGAGCCGGAGATCGACGCGCGGCCGCGGTGCTCCGGCTCGGGCTCGCCAGACCCCCCGATCTCCCCCGAGATGACGCCGCTCATCTCCGAGCGCGCGGGCTCGGGCGGGTCGCCGATCTCGCCGGAGACCACCGCGGAAGACGACGCGCGGCGCGCCGGGCCGCTCTTGTCTCTTTGGACAGGTGGAATCGTTGGCGGCTCGGGCGCGGGAGATGGCGCCGAGGACAGCTCCCCGGACGCCGCCATCCCGCGATCGCTCTTCACGATCCGCGGGACCTGCAGCTCGGGCGCGTCGGGCTCGACGACGGGCGGCGGGACCGTCGGCGGCGTCGGCTTCGTGATCATCGGGATCTCGAGACGCGGCGCGCTGACAGCAGCGGGCGGGACGGCCGGCGGCTCTACGGCCGGCGCGGTGAGGATCGGGATCTCGAGACGCGCCTCCTCGACCGGCGGGGGCGGCTCCGCGGGCGGGGGCTCGGCGGGTTCCGGCTGCGTGCCGGTCTCCATCGCGAAGGGGAGCGCGGCCGTCTGAGCCGCGCGTCGCCGACGACCCCGTCGAGGGCCGCGCGCTCGCGCGGGGGCGGGCTCAGACGTCGCGTCGGCGGCGGCAGCGGGAGCGACCGGGGTCGAGTGCTGCGCCGGCGTCGCGCGCTGCTGGTGGGGCGCCTGGGGAGCGTCTGGTTCGAGCAAGGCCGCGAAGGGATCGTTGGCGGGCGTCGCGCTGGCGGGCGCCTGACGCGGTTTCGACGCGATCATTGAGGGGATCACGAGCTTGGGCTCGGGGTCGTTCGGCGCGGGGCGCGACGCGGGTGACGGACGCCGGAGCGCGTCGGTCAGGCTCATCTCTGTCGGCCACCGCAGCATGACGCGAAGCTGGTCATCGACAGGGTCCAGCGATTCGCCGGAGCGCGGTCGCGACCGGGGCACGGACGTGAAGTCCTGCAGCCAGTCCTCAGGTGACACTCGCCACGTCATCGCTCACCGTTTCCTTGCAAGATCACCTGACCCATTTTCACCTTCGCGGGGAGCTCGCAGGCCACGGGCGTGACGCCGCGCTCCGCGACGAGGACGACCGTGCTCCCGAGGTGGAAGATCCCGAGCTCATCCGCCTTTCTCATCCGCGCGGGCGGATCACACTCGATCTGCCGAGCGGCGCGCGGGTGTGGATCAATATGGCGATATGAACATGTCATGTGGCCGACGCCGAAGGCCGCGATCATCACGACGACCATCTTGCCGTGCGCGGTCTCGAGGATGTGCACCATTCGCTCGTTGATCGCGAACAGCCCGGGCGCGCGCGCGAGCGCGGCGTCGTTGACGGGGAGCAGCCGGCCGGGCACGAGCTTGACGCGCGAGACGAGCGCGTCGCACGGGCTGTGGACGCGGTGGTAGTCGCGCGGGTGCAGGTAGATGGTCGTCGCGGTGCCGCCCACGAAGTCGCGGGCGAGCTCGTCGTCGGCGATCAGCTCGGCGAGCTCGTAGCTGTGGCCCTTGGCGTGCACGCGCGCGTCCTCGTCGAGCTCGACGATGTCGCGGATGAGGCCGTCGGAGGGCGACACGATCGCGCGGCCCTCCCGGGCGACGGGCCGCGCCCCGGCTCGGAGCGGGCGCGTGAAGAACTCGTCGAAGCTGTCGAACCCGCGGTCGACGCTGACCGGATCGACATCGGCCATGTCGACGCCGAAGACCTTGATGTAGGCCGCGATGGCCGCGCGACCGAGCGGGCGCGGGATCCGAACGCGTGCTGCTGCACCCATCGCGCGACTCGCCGCGAGCGTGCCCCAGTCGGGCGACTTCTCGATGACCGCTGCCGCGAGTCGAGATCTCCAGGGGATTCCGCGAACGGGGATCATCAGCGGAGAAGAGCCTATCCAGCCGATTGTCGCAAAACAAGCGTTGTCCGGGCCTGGCGCGCACACGCGATCACAGCGCAGGCGGGTACGCTTTTTCCGCACCCTCGCGCGTGACAAAAACGAGCGCGATGGATGGCGCGTGCGTGCGCGTGCATCCGGTCACGCGACGCGCTAGCGCGGGGCGCGGTACTCGACCTCGGGCGGGAGCGCCTCGAGACAGCCGATCGCGTCCGCGACGGTCGCTATGTTGAGCTCGCCCATCAAGCCGCGCAGCTCCTCGGTGATCCGCACGATCGCGCCGGGCTCGGCGAAGCACGCGGTGCCGACCTGAACACAGTGCGCGCCGGCCATGAGGTACTCGAGCGCGTCCTCTCCGCTGAGGATCCCGCCCATCCCGCAGATCGGGAAGCCCGGCAGCGCGCGCGCGACTTGGTGGACCATGCGCAGCCCGATCGGCTTGATCGCCGGCCCCGAGAGCCCGCCGTAGGTCGTGGCGATCCGCGGGCGACGCCTGCGAACGTCGATCGCCATGCCCGTGATCGTGTTGATCAGGGATACGCCGCAGGCGCCGGCCTCCTTGACGGCCGCGGCCATGCCGACGATATCGCCGGCGTTCGGGCTCAGCTTGACGACGATCGGCGTGTCCGTGACGTCCACGCACGCGCGCGTGAGCCGGTGCGCGACCTCGGGGACGGTGCCGAACTCGATGCCGCCCTTCTTGATGTTGGGGCACGAGATGTTCATCTCGAGCACGTCGATGCCGTCCGCGCCGCCGAGCGCACGGGCGCACTCGATGTAGGTCTCGAAGTCGGTGCCGAAGAAGTTGACCCACACGGAGACGCCGAGCTCGCGGAGCAGCGGCAGCTTGTCGCGCAGGAACGCGTCGACGCCGACGTTCTCGAGCCCGATGGAATTGAGCATCCCCGACGCGGTCTCGCAGATCCGCGGCAGCGGGTTGCCGTGCCGCGGCAGCGGCGAGATCCCCTTGGTCGAGATGCCGCCGAGCAGGCGGAGATCGACGAATTGCGCGAACGGCTCGGCGTAGGCGAAGCAGCCGGAGGCGGCGAGCAGCGGCGTCTTCAGCGGAAGATGTCCAAACGAGCAGTTCAGTTCAACGGCGCGCGAGTTCGCGTCTGTGCTCTCGTGCATGTTCACCAGCGCACCTCCCGGGCGTCGAACACGGGCCCGTCGCTGCAGCAGTATCGGTAGGGCTTGGGGCCGTGGACCGGGACCGCGCAGCCGAGGCACGCGCCGAAGCCACAGGCCATGTTCTCCTCGAGACACAAGTAGGTCGGCCGCGCGGCGGCGAGCCCGATCTCGCGCACCGCTCGCAGCATCGGCGTCGGGCCGCACGAGAGCAGCTCGATCACCTCGCCGCGCGCCCGCGCGAGCTCGATGCGCTCGCGCAGCGCGACCGTGACGTAGCCGCGGGCGCCGACGCTGCCGTCCTCGGTCGCCAGGTGCGTTTGCACGCCCCAGCGCGCGAAGTCCTCGAGCAGCACGAGGTCGTCTCGATTGCGACCGCCGTAGAGCAGCTCGACCGAGCGCGGCCCGACCTCCCGCGCGGCCACGCGCGCCTGCAGGTGCAGCGGCGGGAGCCCGACGCCGCCCGCGACGAGCAGCTGGGTCACGCCCGCGCGCGCGGCCGGGAAGCCGACGCCCAGCGGCGCCGTCGCGGTCATCGGATCGCCGGGCGCGAGCGCGGCCATGCGCGCGGTGCCACGCCCGTAGACCTTGGCGAGGATCGAGAAGTGGCGATCGTCCGGCGCGTGCAGGATCGAGAACGCGCGCGGGTTGAGGAGCTCGCGGCCCCAGTCACCGCGCAGCATCACGAATTGTCCGGGGCGCGCCGCCGCGATCGGGACGGGGCGCGCCGCCTCGAACTCGAGCACGAAGTAGCCGCCGGTGAGCGCGCGGTTCTCGACCACGCGGACGTCGAATTGGGCCGCAGGCACGCCGGCTTCATAGGCCAGACGCGCGCGCGAGTAAATCGAGCGCCGGCCGGACGCTGGGAATCGCGCCCCCTTGTGCGGCGCGGTCCAGGTCGCGCTGCTAGTGATCGACGAGCCTCGTCATCAACACGGCGTCGTCGACGGGATCGCGGTAGTAGCCGGGGCGCGTGCCGACGACGGTGAAGCCTGCCCGCTGATACAGGCGCAGGGCGCTCGCGTTGGCGCGCGCGACCTCCAGTTGAACTTGCTCACACCCGCTTACGCGCGCCTGGTGAAGCGCGCGCCGCAGCAGCGCCCCGCCGACGCCGCCGCCGCGAGCCTCCGGCGCGACCGCGATCTTGAGCAGGTGGGCCTCGGGCGGCTGCTCCCACACGCAGGTGTAGCCGAGCACGCCGCCTCCGCGGGCCGCGATGTCGACCCGGGCGAAGCCGCGCGTCAGCTCCTCGGCGAGCATGGAGCGCGTCCACGGCCGGTGGAAGCAGCGCTGCTCGAGGGCCGCGATCGCGTCGAGGTCCGCGCGCTCCGCCGCGCGCAGCGATAGCTCAGCCGCCGGCACGCCGCTCGGCCTCAGGCGGCTCGGCCGCGAGGGCGGTCTCGTTGTCGTCTCGCGCGGGCTCGCGCGGGCTCTCCTCCTCGTCGCGCGCAGGCTCGCGCGGGGCGACCAAGGCGGCGAGCTCGGCCGCGAGCCCGCCGCGTCGCCCGTCATCGCCGAGGCCGTCGCCCGCGAGCGCGCTCGTGAGCACGATGTCGCCGGAGTGACAGCCGAGCTGCTCGGCGATCGTGCGCGGGACGAGGCCGCGCTCGCCCTTGGAGAGCTTGTCGGCCTTCGTCGCGACCACGAGCGTCGGCACCCCGTGGGCGCCCATGAAGTGCACGAGCTCTACGTCCTCCTCGCGGACGCCGCGGCGGCTGTCGATGAGCAGCACCAAACCGCGCAGGACATCGCGGCCCGCGAGGTAGCCCTCGATCATCGGGCCGAATTGCTGGCGGACGGAGCGCGCGGCGGCGGCGTAGCCGTAGCCTGGCAGGTCGACCCAGCGAAACGAACGATCTCCGCGCTTCGGGTGGCGCAGCGTGATGGTGAAGAAGTTGAGCAGGCGCGTGCGCCCGGGCGTTCGGCTGACGCGCGCGAGCCCGCGCCGCGACGCGAAGGCGTTGAGCAGGCTCGATTTCCCGACGTTGGACCGGCCCGCGACGGCGATCTCGGGGCGATCGCCCGCCGGGCACGCGCGCAGCTCGGGGGCGCTGAGCTCGAACTCGGCCGACACGACCCTCCAGCCAGGTCGCGCGCGCGCCTTCGGTTGGCGCGCGGGCGCGGCCTTGGAGCCCTGCGATCCGCGGGCGCCGTCGCGACTGCGCGGCTGCTTACCTGGACGTCCGGACATTCGTCGCTCGCGGGCGACTATACAGCAAGTGCGCGGCCGCGATAGGCTCGCTGCATGGAGATCTACGGGCTGACCGGCGGGATTGGCAGCGGTAAGTCATCCGTCGCCAGCATCCTCGAGGAGTACGGGATCCCGGTCGTGTCTGCCGACGAGCTGTCGCGCGTCGTCATCGCGCCAGGGACCGAGGGCCTCGAGGAGGTCGTCAAGGAATTCGGACCGGAGATCATCGACGAGAAGACCGGCGAGCTCGATCGCAAGCGCATGGCGTCGGTCGTGTTCACGGACCCCGAGAAGCGCGCCCGGCTCGAGTCGATCATCCACCCGCGAGTGCGCGAGCGATTCGAAGACGTCATGCGCGCGCTCGAGAGCGGCGGGCACACGATCGTCGTCTACGAGATCCCGCTGCTGTTCGAGAAGAAGCTGCAGGACACGGTCACCGCGGTGATCGTCGTTTCGGCCCGCGAGGAGGTTCGCGTCGACCGCGTGGTCGCGCGCAGCGGCCTCACCCCCGAGGACGTACGTCGGCGGATGAACGCGCAGGTGAGCGAGCAGACGCGACGGAAGGGCGCCGACTACATCATCGAGAACAACGGCGACCGCGTCGACCTGCGCCACGAGGTCGAGACGATGATCGTCCGCTTCCTGCGGCCGCGCCCGGACGACGAGCTGATCGAGGTCGAGGTCGACGAGGCCGACGACGACGAGTTCGAAGTCGACATCACCGATCCGGGGCTCACGCTCGACGACCTGGCGATTGAGACAGAAGAGGTCGAGGCGCGCGATCAGCCCGCGCCAGCGCCAGCGCCCGCTCAGCGCGCCGCCCCTGCCCCCTCGCCGCCGATCCGGCCGCGCCCGCGCACGCCGATCCGACCGGCGGCGGTGATCAAGCCGGCCGCCGTGGTCCCGCCTCCGCCGCGCACGCAGTCGCCGGCGCCGGTCCACCCGCTCAACGGCCCGCAGCGCGCGGTGGTCGAGAGCGAGCCCGCGCGCCCGCCCCACCCGCTCAACACGCCGCGCAAGCCGAACGAGAGCTGAGCGCGCGGCGGCATTGATCCCGCCGCCCGATGGTCCGATGCTCGCGCGCGATGGACCCCGCGCCGAACTCCCTTCGCCCCCCCGCCGATCAACCACTCGCGCTGCAGGGCGTCACGGTGGTCGACACGACGCGCATGCTCCCGGGCGCCGTGCTCGCGCGCACGCTGCTGGACCTCGGCGCGCGCGTCCTGAAGATCGAGGATCCGGCGATGGGGGATCCGATGCGCCACATGGCGCCGATCGTCGAGGGCGTGGGGACCGGCTTCGCGGTGTTCTACCGCGGGGCCGAGTCGGTCTGCCTCGACCTGCGCACCGCGGCGGGCGCGACGGCGCTGCGCGCCCTGGTGCGCCGCGCCGACGTGTTCGTGGAGAGCTTCCGCCCGGGCACGCTGGCGCGCTGGGGACTGGGTCCCGAGGTCCTGGAGGCCGAGAACCCGGGGCTCGTGCGCTGCTCGATCCCCGGCTTCGCGCCCGCCGGCGAGGCCGACAGGCGCGTGGGACATGACCTGAATTTCGTCGGGCAGACCGGGCTGCTCGCGCGCCTGGGCGGGTCCGGGGTGCCGCCCGTGCAGCTCGCCGACATCACGAGCGGCACGCTGGCCGGGACCGCGATCCTGGCGGCGCTGCTGCGGCGCGCGCGGACGGGTCGCGGCGGCGCGATCACGCAGCCGCTGATCCACGGTCCCATGCAGTTCCTCCAGTGGCCGTGGATCGACGCGGCGGCGGCCGCCGCCGCCGCCGCGACGCGCGAGGCGGACGACGAGCCGAGCATGGACCACTCGATCCTGCTCGGCGGTCGCGTCCCCTGCTACCGGCGGTATCGCTGCGGGGACGGGCGCGAGCTGACCGTCGGCTGCCTCGAGCCGAAGTTCTGGTTCAAGCTCGTGATGGTCCTCGGCGCGCCCGAACACGCGGGCGCGGGCCTCGACGTGGGGCCCGAGGGCGCGGCCGCGACCGCGCGCGTGCAGGAGCTCCTGTCCTCCAAGTCACTCGACGCGTGGCTCGAGGAGCTGGCGCCCCACGATCTCCCGGTGGGACCGGTCCTCGACCTCGCCGAGGCGCGCCGCGACCCCGCGCTCGCGAGCCTGCTCGAGCGCACGCCGCTGCCCGAGGGCGGCACGCTCGACGCCCCGGGCCCGAGCTGCCCCTCGGTCGGGCGCACGCCCGCACGCCCGGCGCCGACGCTCGGCGAGCACACGGAGGCGGTGCTGCGCGAGTTCGAACTCGACGAGGACACGATCCACGCGCTCCGCTGAGTCGCGGGCCGGCCGCTCCCGCGCCGCTCAGACGCGCGGCGACGGCGGCGAGCGCCGCTGCATGACGAGCTGGAACATCCCGAGCGTGCGCTCGAGGGTCTGCGCGATCGCCTCGACCGTGCGCGCGTCGCCGCGCTCGATCTCGGGCTCGGCGCGGTCGATGACGGCGCGCGCCTTGGCCACGGCCTCGCGGCCGAAGCGGCTCTCGTTCATGACGTCGTCGACCTCGGGCAGCAGCGCCCGCACGCCGCCGGCGAGCTTGCGCGTGCGCTGACAGAGCTGTTCGAACTGCGGCGAGCGGCGCGCCTCGACCAGGTAGTCACGTGACTCCTGGGCCAGGTCCTCGATCTCGTCCTCGGACAGCCCGCTGCTCGCGGTGACCTGGATCCGCTGGTGCGCGCCGGTCTCGAGATCGCGCGCGCCGACGCTGACGATCCCGTCGGCGGAGATCGAGACGGTGACCTCGACCTGGATCACGCCGGCGCGGGCGTCTCGCAGGCCCGAGAGCATGAACTCGCCGAGCAGCTCGTTCTCGGCGGCCTTGTCGCTCTCGCCCTGCAGCACGAGGATCTTGACCAGCGTCTGGTGATCCAGCGTCGTCGTGAACACGTGCCCGGCCTCGGTCGGGATCGTCGTGTTCTTGTCGATCAGGCGGTGGAAGCGGCCGCCCTTCACCATGATGCCGAGGCTGTGCGAGGTGACGTCGAGCAGCAGGACCTCCTCGGCGTCGGAGACGAGCGCGGCCGCCTGGATCGCGGCGCCGAGCGCGACGACCTCGTCGGGGTGCACGCGCTTGCTCGGCGGGCGCCCGAAGAACTCGGCGACGCGGCGCTGGATCAGCGGCATGCGCGTCATGCCGCCGACGAGCACCACGTCGTCGAGCTGGTCGACGGTCAGCTCGGCCTCGACGAGCGCCTGCTTGCAGATGTCGATGGTCCGCTCGACCAGGTCCTCGGTGAGGTCCTCGAGCTGGCGGACGGTCATGTTCTCCTGCAGGTGGTGGACCTCGCCGTCGGGCGTCTCGTGCAGAAACGGCAGGTCGATCAGCGTCTCCTTGGTCGCCGACAGCTCGCAGCGCGCCTTCTCGGCGGTGTCCTTGATGCGCTGCAGCGCCATGCGGTTGTCGGTCAGCTCGAAGCCCGTGACGTCTTCGAAGGTGCCGACGAGGTAGTCGACGAGGCGCAGGTCGAAGTCCTCGCCGCCGAGGAAGCTGTCGCCCGCGGTCGACTTGACGTGGAACACGCCGCGGCTGATCTCGAGGATGGTCACGTCGAAGGTGCCGCCGCCGAGGTCGTAGACCGCGACCTTGCGCTCGAGCCGCTTGCCGAAGCCGTAGGCGAGCGCGGCCGCGGTCGGCTCGTTGATCATGCGGATGACCTCGAGCCCGGCGATGCGCGCGGCGTCGCGCGTCGCCTGCCGCTGGTTGTCGTTGAAGTACGCCGGCACCGTGATGACCGCGCGCTCGACCGCGCCGCCGGTGTGACGCTCGGCGATCAGCTTCATCTCGCGGAGGATGTGCGCGCTGATCTCCGGCACGCTGTGGACGCGCTCCTGGAGCCGCACGCGCACGTCACCACGTGGCCCCTGGGCCAGGGAGTACGGGACGGCCTGGGCCATCTTCTGCGTCTCCGGGGCCGTCCACTTGCGCCCGATCAGCCGCTTGGCCGCGTAGATCGTCTGCGCCGCGTTGGTCACCGCCTGGCGCTTGGCGATGTGCCCGACGAGGCGGCGCCCGCCCCCGCCCGCCGCGACGATCGACGGCGTCGTGCGGAACCCGCCCTTGTTGGCGAGCACCGTCGGCACGTTGTTCTCGACGATGGCGACGCAGCTGTTCGTGGTTCCCAGGTCGATCCCGACGACGACTTCCATGGCTTCGCTCGCGTGGCAGGAGCGCCGTGAGGCGCGACCGCGCCCAGCGTCGGGCGCGTGCGCGGAGCCGCGTCGTGCCGCGTGCTCCCGCGTACACGAGCCGTTGGCGCCGCGCGCCCAGGCTAGTCGCTCGCGCGCGAACAGACAAAGGCCGCGCGCCGCGCTCGCCAGCGCCCGCAGAAACCAAGTTCAACGGCCAGCGCGCCGCCGTTGCGGTACGATCGCCGGCGACTCGCGGCCCCGCGGCGCCCGCCGAACCAGGCCGCGACGCTGATCCCATGGCTCGCTCCGCGAACGCGACGCGCACCACCGGCGTCCCCTACGCTCCCAAGCCCGCGCTGGCGCGGCTCGTCCGGCGACTGGCGTTGCCCGTGCTCGCAGCCGTCGCGCTCGCCGCGGTCGGGTGCAAGCCCAAGGGCATGGAGAACCCGCCGGATCTCGCGCGGACCATCACGCACTCGCGCGTATCCGCCGACGCCGACCGGCTGATTCAGGCCTTCGCCGATCAGGACATCGCGACGGTCGAGCAGTGGATGACGCCCGCGCTCAAGTCCCAGGTCAGCCCGCGGCTGCTGAGCGACGCGGCCCTGCGCCTGCGCGCCGATTTTGGGCCGCCGATCGGCATCATGGAGGAGCGCGGTCACCGTGAGGGTCCGCTGGTCTGGTACTCGGGCCTCGTGATCCACGGGAAGAGCAAGGAGCGCGGCGGCGACGGACAGCTGCGCCTGGTGCTGTACCAGTTCGCGCTCGACCCGGCGGCCAAGCTCGACAAGCTGCTGGTCCGCGAGCACCTGTACCTCGAGGACCTCGAGCCGCCGGTCGACCACTTCCTGCCCGTCACGCGCTTTCACTTCCCGAGCACCGGCGAGTGGACCGTCGCGCACGGCGGACGCCGACGCTCGACCAACTACCACCACGGCAGCCGACGTCAGCGCTTCGCCTACGACCTCGTCATGCACAACGGCGGCCGCTCGCGACCGCGCGGCCGCTCGCGCAACCGCGACTTCTACTGCTACGGGCGCCCTGTGCTCGCGCCCGCGGCCGGCGTGATCATCAAGGCCGTCGACGGCGTCGCCGAGAACATCCCCGGCAAGCGCGGCCGCGCGGGCGGCAACGGCGTGCTCATCGATCACGGCTTCGGCGAGATCACGTCGCTGTGGCACTTCATCCCCGGCACCCTCACGGTCAAGGTCGGCGACCAGGTGACCGTCGGGCAGGTCCTCGGGCGCGTCGGCAACAGCGGCAGCAGCACCGCGCCGCACATTCACTTCCACGTGTCCCACAACGAGGAGTCGCTGCAGGGCTTCGCGCTGCCGGCCGACTTCGTCGATGTCTACGTCGACGGGCGCTGGCGCGATCGCGCGATGCCGGTCCGCGGCCAGCGAGTCCGCCCCCTGCACTCCGGTCCGCCGACTCGGGTCGGTCGTCAGGCGCGCGCGCCGGTGGTCTTCCTCGACCTCTGACGCGCTACTCGTCCTTCGCGGGATCGGGCTCGCGCAGCGCGTCGATCAGATCAGCCGCCCGCCCCTGGGCCCGGGGGTGCGCGCGCTCGTAGACATCCGTGACGTGCCCGAGATCGAGGTGGGTGTAGCGCTCGGTCGTCGACAGGGACGCGTGCCCGAGCATGGCCTGAATGCTGCGCAGGTCGCAGCCGCTCTCGAGCAGGTGCGTGGCGAAGCTGTGGCGCAGGCCGTGGGGCCCGACGCGGGCGCGCGCGCCGGTCGCCAGGCAGCGGCGATAGACGAGCTCGCGGACGCTGCGCTCGCCGAGCCGGCGGCCGCGGCGGTTGAGGAACAGCGCGTCGGTGCGCGGGCCCGGGCGCAGCAGGCCGTCGCGCGCGGCCAGGTAGCGCCGCAGCGCCGCCGCCCCCCGCGTGCCCAGCGGCGCGACGCGATCCTTGCCGCCCTTGCCGCGAACCACGCGCAGCTCGAGCTCATCGCCGTGCCAGCGCAGGTCCGGGAGGTTGAGCGCGACGCACTCGCTGACGCGCAGCCCGGCGCCGTACAGGACCTCGAGCACGGCCCGGTCACGCTCGCCGAGGACGCCCGCGCGGTGCCCCGGCGCGTCGATGATCGCCGTGATGTCCTCGACCGGCAGCGCGACCGGCAGCGGCTTGCGCTGCTTCGGCCTCCGCACGAGGGTCGCCGCGTTGTCCGCCACGAGCCCCGCGCGGCGCATGAATTCACCGAAGCTGCGCACGGCCGAGAGCGCGCGCGCCATCGAGCTCGGGCTCGCGCGCCTCGTGTGCAGCGCCGCCAGGTGCGCCCGCAGCTCGCGCTGATCGAAGTCCGCCGGGGTCGGCTCACGGCCGCGCCGCGCCTCGATCGTGGCCAAGAGCGCCTCGATGTCGCCGGCGTAGGCGCGCAGGGTGTGGGGCGAGACCCGCACCTCGTGCTCGAGGTGCTCGAGAAACCGGGCGAGCGCGTCCCGCACCCCATCGACCTACCGCAGCGCGGGGCTCAGCGCCAGAAATCGCCGCTGCGCCCCGGGCTCAGGGGCAGGCCACGTCGGTCTGGACCGTCACGTCGCGATCGCGCAGCGCCTTGATGTCCGGGCAGTCATCCTCCCCGAGC
The DNA here is from genome assembly GCA_020633295.1 of Myxococcales bacterium. Taxonomy (GTDB): domain Bacteria; phylum Myxococcota_A; class Polyangia; order Nannocystales; family Nannocystaceae; genus JACKDW01. The sequence goes on from JACKDW010000007.1 coordinate 223,015, forward strand.
TGCGTCCCCTTGACCGCGATGATGTCGCCGCTGCGGAACGCGACGAACGGCACGAGCGGCGCGAGGCTGGTCAGCGGCGCGTCGGTGAGGTCGATGTTGGCGATCTTCTCGAGGTCCGCGACGCCGTCGATCGACGCGACCGAGGTGCGCGCGAGCCCGAGCGTGCGCAGCTGGGTGAACGGGACGAAGGGCGCGAGCGAGCTTACGTCGCTGCCCGACAGCGTAAGCGTCTCGAGGGTCTGCAAGGGCTGCAGCGCGGTCACGTCGCTGATGCCGGTGTCGGCCAGGTTGAGCGTCTCGAGCCCGGGGATCCCGGCGATCGCCGTGAGCGCCGTGGGGTCGACGAGCGACTCTGTGAGCGTCAGGATCCGGAGCGTCTCGATGTTCGCCAGCGGCCCGAAGTCGAGGGTCGCGCTGCGCGGGATCTCGACGTGGCGCAGGAACGCGAGGTTCGCCAGCGGCGTGAGGTCGTGGTTCAAAAACCCGCCGCCGGCGCCGAAGTGATCGAGCGCCGGCAGGGCCGCGACCGGCCCGAAGTCCTGCAGCGACGGGTTGTCGCGCACGTCGAGCCAGAGCAGGTACGACAGCCCGGCGACCGGGCCGAGGTCCGTGATGTCGTTCTCGCGCAGCATGAGCGTGACCAGGGACGACAGCGAGCCGACGTCGCCGAGGTCCGTGATCAGGTTCTCGTCCAGCTCGAGCACGGTCAGCGAGTCGAGGCCCGCGAGGTCGTCGATCGACGCGATCAGGTTGTCCTCGAGCCGAATCTCGAGCAGCTGCGGCTTGCCGCCGACCCCGACCATGCTGACCAGCATGTTGTGGCTGGCCTCGAGGTCACGCAGGCGCGTGAGCCCGGCCAGCGGCACCAGCGTCGTGAGGAGGTTGTTGTCGAGGTCGAGGTACTCGAGCTCCGTGAGCCCGGCCAGCGGCCCCACGTCGGTGAGGTTGTTGCGGCTGACGTCGAGCGAGAACAGCCGCGAGTGCCCGGACAGCGCCTCGAGCGAGCCGATCGCGTTGTTGTTCGCGAACAGCGAGTCGAGCGCCATGAGCTTCGACAGCGAGCTGATGTCGGTGACCCCGTTGGCCGAGATGTCGAGGTACTGCAGCGCGAGCAGGCCGCGCAGCGGCGTGAGGTCCGTGGTCCCCGTGGACGCGAGCCCGAGCTTCTCGAGCTTCGTCAGCCCCTCGATCGGCGTGAGCGCCTCGACCGGGTTGCCGGCCAGATCGAGCTCGCGCAGCTCCGTCAGGCTCGCGAGCGGGCCGAGGTCCTTGATCTCGTTCTTCGCCAGCCCGAGCGAGACGAGCCCCGTGGCGCACTCGATCCCGGCGAGCTCCTTGATCCCGCGCTCGTTGGCCTTGAGCCCCGTGAGCTCCGCGAGGCGCTCTGCCTCGATCACGAGCACCGGCTCGCCGTCGGTCTCGGGGTCCACCGGGTCGCCGTCCGTGTCCGTGTCCCCCGAGGGCGGAGGCGTCCCGATCACGTCGATCAGCAGCTCACGCAGCGCCTCATCGGGGACGTCGATCTCGCCGACGCACTCGATCGGCTCGTACTCCATCATCTCGCCGTCATCGCCGCACCCGAAGGCGGCGAGGGCGAGTGTGAGTGTGGTGGTGATGGTGGTGATGGTGACGAGCGCCGTCGGCCCGCGCGCGAGGCGGCGCGAACGAGTCCACGAGCTCAGCTCAAGGCGTTGTCCGTGCACGTCCACTCACGACGTTAACACAGGTCGCAAACCGCTGTCCTGACCACCTGTGCGGTGCGCGCGAGTTGCACCAGTCACTCGCCGAACAGCGGCACCGGCACGAGCGTCGAGCCCGTCAGTCGGTCCTGCAGATCGGCCAGCAGCTCCGGATCGAGGCCATAGGTGCCCACCATCACCATGTGCCCCTTGAAGTGGTGGCGCGCGTGGAACTCGACGAGCGAGTCGAGCGCGGCGCGCAGGTCACTCTCCCCCGGCTTGGTCTGGTCCGGGACCAGCGCGAGGTAGACGGTGATGTCATCGGGCGCCAGCTCCGTGAGTTCGCTGAAGATCCGCACGATGTTGCCCTCGATCCCCTCGGGCCGGACCGAGTCCTGCGCCACGCGGTAGACGCTCTCCGAGGAGACCAGGGAGGTCATGTGAAAGACCACGACCTGGCGGTACGGGATCCCCGTCGTCTTGGTCTGCAGGCGCGCGAGTTCGAACGCCTTCGACAGCAGGCGGCCGATTCGGACGTTGTTGACGGCGACCACGACCGTGCGGTCCTGGGTCTCGATCGCGGTCGACGGCACGGTCTCGACGACCTGGCGGAAGTAGCGGTAGCCCGCCCGCATCAGCGGTCGGTGGTTGTAGCTCAGCAGCACGAGGCCGACGAGCACGAGCGCGATCGTGACCAGGTCGCGGAGCTCGTCGATGTGCACGCGGTTGGCGGACCACATGCTCAGCAGCGCGTAGGAGAGCACCGCGAGCCCGACGACCGCGCCGATCGGCACCGTCGTCCCGAACGCGCGGATGTTCCAGGGCGCCGTGTACACGCGCCGGTCGTTGCCCTTGAACTTGCGCAGCAGGATGAAGGCGACCATCCCGGAGAACATCACCAGCGCGAAGGTCGCGCCGTACCAGCGCTCGAGCACCGGCAGCGACCAGCCCGCCTCCATGGCGAGCAAGAAGGCCGCGACCAGCATGAGCCAGTGGATCCGCTCGAACGCGCCGTTCGTGTTCGGAGTCAGGAGCGCGCGCGGCATCAGGTCGTCGCGCGCCATCGTGCGCCACAGGCCGCGCGCGCCGGCGAAGCCCGTGTTCGTGGCGCCGATGAGCATGAACGCCGCGTTGGCGACGATCACGACCTGCCAGACGCTCGCCAGGCCCGGCGAGCCCGTCACCCCCTCGACCGCGTACTTGCCGAGGATCGCCAGCAGCTCGCCGTGGTGCGTCGCCAGGATCTCGGGCGGCACGATCAGGAACACGAGCAGGCACGTCGAGCCGCCGATCGCCAGCAGGATCGAGAGCATCCACGTGTAGATCTTCGGGACGTCGCGCCGCGGGTTCTGGAGCTCCTCGGGGATGTTCATCACCGACTCGACCCCGGACGCGCCGAGGATCGAGCTGCCCACGCCCGCGAGGATCAGCGGCGCGCCGAGCATCGCCAGGCCGGGCAAGAACGAGTGGTCGAAGCTCAGCTCGCCGGTGTCGTGCTTCTCGATCTCGACGCCCGCAGGCAGCTGCACGCCGTGGATCAGCGCCTCGAAGTTGCCCCCCTGGAGCACCAGGCACAAAAGCCCGAAGATGATCGTGATCGACATCACCAGCAGGTTGATGAGGAAGATCGTCTTGCTGACCTTGACCGACTCCTTGAGGCCCTCGTTGTTGAGGATGAACAGCATGATCAGCGGCGCGAACATCACGACCGCGCCCTTGGCCGACATCACCGAGGAGAGCACGGCCGCGAGCACGCTCGTGACCAGCACCGCGATCGAGATCCGCCGCCACTGCCTGGGCATGACCCAGACGCCGAACGCGATCGACGGGATCGCCGACAGCCCGATCGCCGCCAGCGCCCGGGCCCCCGGGCGCGCGATCCCGCGGACCAGGGACATCACGTAGTCGCTGTAGCTGAGCAGGCTGACGATCGCCGTGGCGACGTAGGAGAACGAGATGATGACGCCCACGAGCGCGGCCGCGATGATCGCGAGCTTGCCGAGGTGCCCCAGCGCGTAGCGCGTCATCACGTACGTGCCGCCGTTCGAGAGCGTCAGCAGGACCGCCTCGATGTACAGCGGCGCGAGCAAGAACAGCAGCAGGTACAGCCCGATCTGGAAGGCTGGCGTCGCGTAGCCGACCCCGGCGAGCAGCAGGAATCCGGAGGCGTAATAGGGGGACGTCAGCGGATCCGGGCCGACGAGGAACAGGCCCTCACGCCAGCTCAGGGATGGTGCATGTTGCTCTTCGTGCTTGCCGGTCAAAGGCCGCTCCGCATCGGGGGACGGGCGTTAAATGCTCCTGTTCACGACCGCTGACAAGCGAGCGCGGGCGCGCGTCCAGCGAACCTGGACGGAACGGCCGCGAGCGCCGGATCTCGGCGCGTAAAAATTCCATCAACGAAATCCGCGAAGAAATCCGCGAGCCTTTCGAACAGAGAAAGCCGCGGGATCGCTCGATCCCGCGGCTGCTTGAAAGCGCTCGTGCGGCGCTCTCTTTGCCTACTTCCTACTTCTTCTCTTCGGTCTTCGGCGCGTCCTTGAAGAACTCGTCGAACGGCTTGTGCATCTGCTCGAAGCTGTCCTCGCCGATGACGTAGAACCACTTGTCGAAGCGCTTGCGCAGCTTGTCGGCCTCCTTGAAGCCCTCGGTCTCCTCCGGGGGCTTGGGCGGCGCGGCCGCGGGCGCGTCCTCCGGCGTCGAGCCGTCCTCGGCGGGCGGCGGCGGCGTCGGCTGGTTCGTCGTGTCGGCGACGGCGTCGTAGCTGACGTTGACGAACATGAACCGGTTGGCCTGCTTGTCCTCGCCCGCGGCCTCGTCGCCGGCGGCGTCCTTGGGCTTGGCGCCGGCGGTCAGCTCCGCGCCGCTGCCGAGCGCGACCTCGCCGAAGTACAGCGTGTAGACCACGCCGTTCTTGAGCACGATCTGGATCTCGCCCTCGTTGCCGAACAGCTGCTTGCCGTCGGGCGTGACGAAGAAGCCCTTGGACTGCAGCGCGCCGAAGGTCAGCATCGCCGGGCGCGGGCGCACGCCGACGATCTTGAGGCGATCGGCGGCGCCGACGATCCGCTTGACCGCGAGCTCGTCGAGCACCTTGCCCTCGGGGGCGCCGAGCGTCGGCTCCGGCGGCGCGAGGTACCAGCCGTCCTCCTTCGACGCCGGGTCGCTCGGGTTCTTGCCCATGCGCGCGCGCATCGGCTTGCGGTCGATGACCTGCCCGACCTTCTCGTCGACCTTGTAGGCGTTGCTGACGACCTCGTAGACGTCGTCGCGCTCGAGCAGCAGGAGGTCGTCCTCGATCCAGTCGGCGAAGTCGGTCGAGACGTCGAGCTTGAGCTTGCTCGCGTAGACGCGGTTCTTGTCGGGGAAGCGGACGTACTTGTAGCCGTCCTTGGTCGACACGTCGTCGCCGACGATGACGTCGACGAGCGTGGTCCCCGAGGCGTCCTTGATGATGATGTGCTGCCCGGTGCCCTCGCCCTTGCCCTCCCCCTCCTCGGGGTTGATCACGCCGAAGGACTCGTGGTCCTCCTTGCGATCGCTCTGGACGATGTCCTTCTTGACGCCGATGAAGCTGGCCGCGGCCTTGCCCATGTGCTCGGCGGCGTCAGCCGGGTAGTCGTTGTGGCTCGGGATGACCCACACGCCCTCCTTGAGCTCGACCTTGAACTGGTCGAAGCGGGCCTCCTCCTCGTTCCAGGTGATGACCTCGAGCGAGGCGGCGGCCTCCGGATCGGTGAACGTGGGAAACAGCTCCTCGCCGCTGTCCTGGTAGGGCTTGACCTCGACCTCGACGGGACGCATCGCGTACGCCCCCCCGAGGCTCGCCAGGGCGACGACAACACTGAGCGCGGTCATACGGTTCATGCTGCACCTCGCTTCTTGCGGGCGGCCGGGATCGCGTCGCGCTCACGGCGACGCCTGCGGCCGAAGATAAGCGCGCCGAGCAGCAGCGCCGGGATCGGCGGCACGAGCACGGCGAACAAACGCACCTTGTTCTGCTGATCGTCGACCTTGCGGGCCAGCTCGGCCTCGGCGCGGGTGATCGCGCGGGCCTTCTCGCGCTCGATCCGCTCGGTCTTGGCGTTGAGTCGGCGATTCTCGGCGTCCTCGGCCGACTGGATCAGGACCGCCTTGGTCGTCTCGTCGACGCCCTCGCGCTCCTGGATCTGCTTGACCTTGGCCTCGAGCGCGGCCTTGGCCTGGGCGAGCTCGGCCTCGGCGCGCTCGCTCGCGTTCTTGACCTCGGTCTCTTTCTGGTCGACGGCCTCCTCGGTCAGCTCGTCGATCTTGGTCAAGCGGCGGTACTTGGAACGACGCTTGCGCAGCGCGACGAGGCTCTCGTCGCCCGCGAGCGAGTCGATGGCGTTGAGCAGGAACATCACGTTGTCGAACCGGATGTCGACCAGGCCGTCGCCGTCGATGTCCCCGCCGCGCTCGTGGAACGCGAAGAACTGGTCGCCGAACAGGTCGAGGTCGGCGAGCACGATGACGTTGCGCGGCTTGCTCTCCTCGCCCGAGGTCGCGGCGCCGGCGATCCGCGCGCCGACGATGTGCTGGGTCGCGTCGAGGTTGCGGGTGCGCGGGATGATCGGCCCGTTGACGCCGAACAGCGGGTGGCGCTGGACCAGCTCTTCGAAGTTGTGGGTGCCCGTGCGGTCGCCGACCTGCAGCAGCGGCACGAACTCCGCCTCCGCGCCCGAGACCGGCGCGATGCTGCCGCCGAACAGCGCGACGACCTCGGACAGGCCGTCGACGATGGGATCCCCGCCCTCAAACGGCCGCGTCATGAACACGATGTGCGGCGGCGCCTGGGCGGCGATCTTGTTCGGGTTGTCGAGGTCGAAGACGATCTTGTCGGGGTTCCACTCGACGCCGACGTGGCGCAGCAGCGCCTCGTAGTCGCCCTTGGGCTCGGCGCCCTCCTGCTGCATGCCGAACATCTGGTTCTGCTGGCCCGGCGGCGGCAGCTTGGGCTCGCGCGGCGCGAGCCGCAGGTCGAACAGCGGGAACGGGTCGACGGTCAGCAGCGCGGGGCGCCCGGCGTCGATGTAGGCCTTGACGTGATCGAGCTCGTCCTGGGCGCACGAGCTGAGCTGCGGGACCAGCAGCACGTCGACGTCGTCGGGGACCGCCGCCTTGGGGTTGAGGCTGCGGACCTCGTACTGCTTCTTGAGCTCGCCGATGACGCGCCAGGCAGGATCCTGGCGGCGCGCCTGCAGGTCGAAGTTGCCCATGATGGTCGCGTCCGTGCGCAGCACGCCGACGACCTTCTTCTTCTCCTGCGTCACCGTCCGCAGGGCGCGGACGAGCTCGTACTCGACCGAGAGGCCGCGGTCGAAGAACGGGATCACGTCCTCGTGCGGGCCGCTGACCATGGCGAGGCCGAGGAACACCTGCATGTCGGTGAGGCGCCCGCCCTCGCGGTTCATCAGGCGCACCGGCTCGATCTGGTACTTGTCGCTGGCCTCCTCGGCCTCGGGCGAGTACGGCTCCGGCTCGATGATGCGGACCGTGAGCCCCTCGGCGCCGGCGGCCTTGAACTCGCGCAGGATGTTGAGCAGGCGCGCGCGCGTGGTCACGTACTCGCGCGGCACCTCCTTCGAGATGTACGCGTGGATCACGACCGGGCGGTCCGGCGAGATCGACTTGACCAGCTCTGTGGTCGCGCCGGTGATCTCGCTGATCCGCTCGCGGGTCACGTCCTTGCGGACGTTGGACTGCTGGGCCATGTAGGTGAGCGAGCCCGCAGTCACGACCGCGCACAGGAAGCGAATGAGTCGGTGATGTCTGGATCGCAGAGCCATCGTCAAACTACTCCAGTGGTTTTGGTGCCGCGGGCTACCAGTGACGGCGGCCGAGCAGGAGCCCGCAGAGCACGAGCGTGGCCCAGGCCCCGCCGAGGAAGTACACGACGTCGCCGAGCCGGACCATGCCCTCGCCGAAGGACGCGAAGTGCTCCGGCGCCGAGAGGCCCGCGAACACGCCGGGGAACTGCTCCGGCATCGCGAACCACAGCACCAGCGCGCCGGCGGCTCCGACGAGCGCCGAGAGACCCGCCCCTTGGGCCAGGCCGGTGAAGACGTAGAACAGCAGCGCGATCACGCCGGCGATCAGCAGGACGCCGACGAGGCCGCTCGACCACGGCGCGGCGCCCGAGAACACCAGGCCGGAGCAGCCGAGCGCGCCGAGGATGAACGCGACCGTCGCGTTCGAGGCGAACATCGAGCCGGCCATGCCGACCGCGACGAACAGCGCGCCGAGCAGCCAGTAGCCGAGGTAGGTCGAGAACATCAGCCCGGGGTCCGGCTCGCCGAGGTAGGCGAGCACGCCGATGTGCGTGAGGCTGAACAGCAAACCGACGGTGTAGACGATCAGCGCGCCGAGGTACTTGCCGAGCACGACCTCGCCGTCGTGAACCGGCAGCGTCAGCAGCAGCTCGTCGGTCCCGGAGCGGCGCTCCTCGGACCAGGTGTTCATCGTGATCGCCGGGACGAAGAACACGAGCAGCGCCGGCATCATCCGGTTGAGCGTGGCCAGGTCGGCGAGGTTGCGCGAGAAGAAGCCGTCGTCGAGGAAGGCGGCCGCCGCCGACGTGGCGATGAACAGCGTCAGGAACACGTAGCCGGTCGGGTTGCCGAGGAAGCTGCGCAGCTCCTTGCCGGCGATCGCCCCGACGACGCGCGGGTTGAGGGCAAACATCAGGCGACCTCCTTCTTACCTTCGCAAAGGTCGTAGAACCGCTGCTCGATCGTCGAGTCCTTCTTGAGGTCGGCGAGCGAGCCGGTGTACGCGAGCTGGCCCTCGTTGATGAGGATGACCTGCTGGGCGACGGCCTCGACCTCCTGGAGGATGTGCGTCGACAGCAGGATGGTCTTGGTCTTGCCGAGCTCGCGGATGAGCGCGCGGACCTCGCGAATCTGCAGCGGGTCGAGGCCGCTGGTCGGCTCGTCGAGGATCAGCACCTCGGGGTCGTGCAGCAGCGCCTGGGCCATGCCGACGCGCTGACGGAAGCCCTTGGAGAGCTTGTAGATCGGCTTCTCGAACACCGACTTGATCGCGCACTGGCTGGCGACGCGATCGATCGCCGCGCTCAAATTACTGACGCCGCGCACCTTGCCGAGGAAGTCCAGCAATTCGCGCGGCGTCATGTCCTGGTAGAGCGGGCCGTTCTCGGGCAGGTACCCGAGCCGGCGCGCGAGCACGATGCGCTGGGCCGGGTCGCTCGGGTCGAGGCCGATGAGGCTCACCGAGCCGGTCGTCGGCGCCAGGTACCCGGTGAGGATCTTCATCGTCGTGGACTTGCCCGCGCCGTTGGGGCCGAGGAAGGCGGCGACGGTGTTGGGCCGGACGGTGAACGAGACGTTCTGGATCGCCGCGAAGTGACCGTAGATCTTGGAGACCTCTTTGGCCTGGATCGACGCGGCGGCACTACTCGTGGATGCCTTTGCCATAGTCAGTTCAGTCTTCGTCGTGGGGCTCGAGGTGGGTGAAATGACGCCGAGGTGCCCTATTCTTCCCACTCGGGGCTGTCAAGCCCCGAGGGCCGGGCCGCGAGCGCGGATTCGCATCATTGGCGCGCACAGCGCGTTGCCAGATGGAATCTCCGGGGCGGCGAACCGCGAACCCGCCGGATCTATTCCAGTCCGCGCGCGCTGACAAGCGGCGCCCGGGGTCCCCGTACGCGGAACAGGAGCCGCGCACCAGGGCCCGCCGGAGCCACCGGGAGCCGCCGGGAGCCGCCGGGAGCCGCCGGGAGCCGCCGGGAGCCGCCGGGAGCCGCACGCGAATTGATCCCGGCCGGGGTCCTTGGGCATAGAGTGCGTGCCATGCCCGTGACGAGTGACGACCTCCCTGCTCGCCCGCGCGTCCCCGTGCGGCGCTCGTCGGTGCTCGCGTCGCTCGCCGCCCTGGCGATGTTCGCCTGCGCGGGCAAGTCCGCGACCGCCCCCGCGCCTGCGGAGCCCCCCGTCGCGGCTGTCGAAGAGGACACGTCCGCGGCCGCGAGCCCCGAGCCCGCGCCCGCGCCCACACCGGAGCCGTCGCCCGTCGAGCCGGCCGAGCCCGCGCCCCCGGCGGACCCGCTGGCCCCGCTCGACGATCGCCAGCGCGCGCTGTTCCTGGCCGGCGAGCCCGACACGCTGTCGCCGACGCCGATCCACTACGTCAAGAGCAACGAGATCCGCCACGACGTGTGGTTCCCGTACATCCGCGAGCTCGGCGGCGTGTACATCGGCGTCGGCTCGGATCAGAACTACACGCTGATCGCGACCGCGCGCGCGCAGCTCGTGTTCCTGCTCGACATCGACATTAATGTGGTCCGGCTGCACCGCGTGTACGAGGCGCTCATCGAGGCCTCCGAGGACCCCGAGACGCTGCTGCAGCGCTGGCACGAGGACAGCCGCGAGGAGAGCGTCGCGCTGCTCGAGCAGGCCTTCGCCGACCTCGACGAGGAGGATCGCAAGCGCCTCATCCGCCAGTACAAGGCCTCGCGCGAGACCGTCTACCGCCACCTGCGGATCGTCATTCGCCGCACCCGCGGCGGCCAGGCGACGAGCTGGCTGTCGAACCCCGACCTCTACGCGCACATTCGCACGCTGTACCAGCGCGACCGCGTCCGCATGATGGGCGGTGATCTCACGGGCTCGAGCGCGCTGAAGGCCGCGGGCGACGCGGCCAAGGCCCTCGAGCTGCCCGTCAAGGTGCTCTACCTGAGCAACGCGGAGGAGTACTTCAAGTACGTGGAGACCTACCGCGAGAACGTGCGCAACCTGCCGGTCGAGGACGACAGCGTGGTCCTGCGGACGATCTACAGCAAGGAGTGGGTGCACGCCGACAACCTCTGGGGCTATCAGGTCCAGCGCCTGACCGACTTCCAGGCGCGGCTGACAGACCTGAGCTACCGCTCGCGCAACACGCTCTTTCGCCTCGCGGAGAAGGAGGGCGTCCTCGACCGCGAGACGGGGGTCAAGGGCCTGAGCCTGATCGGCGCCGGGCTCGAGCGACCGGACGCCGACGACAAACAAGAGTAGAGTCCCCGCCGATGCACGACCTCCTCGGCCTGAGCCCGGACGCGTTCGCGGAGCAGCTCGTCACCACGCTCGGCGCGCGCCGGGCGTTCGCGGTCCACGACCCCGCGAGCGGTCGCGTCACCGTCTCACACCCGGCCCTGGCCCCGCTCGCGCGCTTCCTGGAAGGGGACCGGCGCGACTTCCACGAGCACGAGGGGCTGTTTTTCGAAGTCGGCCAGGACACCGGCACCCTCATGGGCGCGTTCGTCCACTGCACGCGTCGCGGCAACGCCCAGGGCGGCCTGCGGTACTGGCCGTATCCGACCGTGGAGAGCTTCCTGCGTGACGGTCTGCGCCTCGCCCAGGGGATGACCCGCAAGAACGCGCTCGCCGGGATCTGGTGGGGTGGCGGCAAGGGGCTGATCGCGCGCGCCCCCGACGAGCGCTGGCGTGACCCCGACTTTCGTCGCCGGCTCTACCGCGAGTACGGCCGCTTCACCACCTCCCTGCGCGGCTGCTACGTGACGGCCGAGGACGCGGGCACGCGGGCCGAGGACATGCGCAGCGTGTTCGAGACCACGCGCTTCACGACCTGCATCCCGCCGGCGCTCGGGGGCTCGGGCAACCCCTCGCCAGCCACGGCGCTCGGCGTCGTGCGGGCCATGGAGGGGGCGCTCGACCACCTCGGGCTCGGCAGCCTGGCCGGCAAGTCCGTGGCCATGCAGGGCACGGGCAACGTCGCGGCGGCGATGATCGGCGACCTGCTCGCGGCCGGCGTCGGGTCCATCGTGGCGAGCGAGATCTCGGAGGAGCAGGCCGCCTCGGTCCGCGCGCGCTACCCCGGCGCGCCCCTCGAGGTCGTCGTCGTCGCCCCGAGCGACCACTCGATCCTCGCGCGCGCGTGCGACATCGTCGCGCCCAACGCCCTGGGCGGCGTGCTCAACCCCCAGACGATCCCGCAGATCCGCGCGCGGATCGTCTGCGGCGCCGCCAACAACCAGCTGCTCGACGAGACCCGCGACGCCCAGGCGCTTCGGGAGCGCGGCGTCGTGTACGTGCCCGACTTCCTGTGTAACCGCATGGGCATCGTCCATTGCGCGAACGAGCAGTACGGGCAGCTGCCCGAGGACCCGGCGATCCAGCGGCACCTGGGCAGGACGTGGGAGAACGCCGTTTACAACGTTACGCGTCAGGCCCTCGAGCTCGCCGACGGCGAGGGCATCACGACCGCGGCCGCGGCCAACCGCCTGGCCGACTCGCTCGCGCTCCACGAGCACCCCATCTGGGGTCACCGCGGGCGGACGATCATCGACAGCCTCGTCCGCGACGACTGGCGCGCGGGCGCCTCCTGAACGACGCGGCCGCACGCGTCGCGGTTTCACCGCGCCGTCGCCCCCGCCGTGGGCTTTCTCGCCGAGGCCCGCGCCCCGGCGGTCCTGGAGCTATGGCATGGTGTCGCAATGTCACAGCGTCTCGCTCGCGCGTCGCGAGTCTCCGCCCTCCTGCTGACTCTCCCGCTCCTCGCGTGCACCGAGAGCGGCACACCTGGCCCTGAGACCACCAAGGCGAAGCCGCTGCCGACGGTCGAGCAGGACGATCCCGAGGACGCCGAGCAGACGCCCGAGGCCGACGCGGAGCGCCTCGACGCGGCGACCATCGCCGCCGAGGTCCAGGCGACCATGGACGCGAGCGTCAACCCCTGCGACGACTTCTACCAGTACGCCTGCGGCGGATGGCTGGCCAACACCCCGCGACCGCCGGACAAGCCGCGCTACGGTCGCGGGTTCGGCGTCGTGGCCGACCGGAACAAGGCGGTGCTGCGCGAGATCCTCGAGACCGCCGGGCGCGACGCCACCGGCGACGAGAACGACCGCAAGCTCGGGCTCCTCTACGCCTCGTGCATGGACGAGGCGACCATCGACGCCGCCGGGATCAAGCCGCTGCACCCCTACCTGCAGCAGATCGACGCGGTCGAGGGCGCGGGCGACTTCGTCGAGGTCGTCGGCGCCATGCAGCGCGGCGTGTTCCGGGGCGGCCGCGTGCTGTTCAGCGGGCACGTCACGGCCGACGACAAGAACCCCGACATCTACGTCGTCCAGTTCGGCCAGGGCGGCACCGGCCTGCCCGACCGCGACTTCTACCTCAAGACCGACGACACGAGCCGCGAGCTGCTGGCGAAGTACCAGGCCCACGTCGCGCGCATGCTCGGCTTCTTCGGCGAGGACGAGGCCCGGACCGCGGAGGCCGCCAAGAACGTCGTCGCGTTCGAGACGGAGCTGGCCAAGCGCGCCGTCCCGCGCCACGAGCTGCGCGACCCCAACAAGACCTACAACAAGCTCGGCGTCGACGGCCTCAAGGCGCTCGACGCCGCGATGCCCTGGGACCGCTTCTTCGCCGGCTTCGGCTACCCCGAGTCGCAGTTCGGCCCGCACGTCGTCGTCAGCGTGCCCACGTACTTCAAGGGGCTCGGCGGGCTGCTCAAGAAGACCGACGCGCAGACGCTCCGCGACTACCTGCGCTGGCACCTGATCAACGGGACCGCCGAGCACCTGTCCAGGGACATCGTCGACGCGGACTTCGAGCTGGCCAAGGTCCTCAGCGGCGCCGAGTCGCTGCCGCCCCGGTGGGAGCGCTGCGTCGACTTCGTCAACTTCGGCGTGCGCGAGCTCGTCGGCCCGGCCTTCGTCAAGAAGAAGTTCGCCGGCGAGTCCAAGGACATCGCGCTGTCGATGCTCCAGGGCATCGAGACCGCGTTCGAGGCCAACCTCCCGGGGCTCTCGTGGATGGACGACGACACGCGCGCGCGCGCGATCGAGAAGGCCAAGGCGGTCGCCAACAAGATCGGCTACCCCGACAAGTGGCGCGACTACTCGAAGCTGCAGGTCAAGGCCGAGGATCACCTCGGCAACGTCGTCGCCATCAACAGGTTCGAGGTCACGCACAACGCCGACCGCGTCGGCGGCCCGGTCGACCGCGACGAGTGGCACATGCCGCCGGCGATGGTCAACGCCTACTACAACTCGAGCATGAACGAGATGGTGTTCCCGGCCGGGATCCTGCAGCCGCCCTACTTCAGCCGCGACTTCCCGATGGCCATGAACTTCGGCGCGATCGGCATGGTCATGGGCCACGAGCTGACCCACGGCTTCGACGACTCGGGCCGCAAGTTCGACGGCAAGGGCGTGCTGCACGAGTGGTGGTCCGAGGAGGCGTCGACCAAGTTCGACGCCCAGGCGCAGTGCGTCGACGATCTCTACAGCGCGATCGAGGTGCTGCCGGACGTCAAGCTCAACGGCAAGCTGACGCTCGGCGAGAACATCGCCGACTTCGGCGGCATCAAGGAGGCGCACCGCGCCTACAAGGACTGGGCCGCGGCCAACGGCGGCGACAAGCAGCCGCACGTCGACGGCCTCACCAACGATCAGCTGTTCTTCGTCGCCTTCGCCCAGGGCTGGTGCACGCACCAGAGCGACGAGGTCACGCGCATGCGCGCCATGACCGACACGCACTCGCCGCCCAAGCAGCGCGTGAACGTCCCGCTGGCCCACTTCCCGGGCTTCTGGGCCACGTTCAGCTGTGAGGAGGGCGCGGCGATGCACCCCAAGGACGTCTGCGAGGTCTGGTAGCCGCGCGAGGCTCGGCGCCGAGACGGCGCGATCGCGGACCACGCGGTCGCGCCGCTTTTACTGGATGCAGTTGCCGAGCGAGCACGCGCAGCTCGAGTCCTGGTTCTCGTTCTGCGTGATCGAGATGGGCGGGCTGTCACACTGCCCGGTGCTGTCGTTGGTGCCGCAATTGAACATGAGGTTGTCGCAGACCGCCTGTCCCGACTGACAGTCGAGGGAGCACAGCCCGCTGCCGCAGTTGACGTCGAGGCCGTTGCACGCGTTGGGGTCCTTGCACGTCACGTCGCAGGCGTACTCGTCCGGGCAGTTGATCACGGAGTCGCTGCAGGCGCCGTCGCCGTCACAGTCGACGGTGCACCAGAAGCCCGCCGGGCAGGTCAGCGTCATCTCCTTGCACACCTCCGCGCCCACGCAGTCGATCTTGCACTGCTTGCTCATCATGCCGCAGCCGCCGGTGCAGGCGTCGGGGCACGGCTGGTTGGGCGGGGGATCCGGATCGTCGCCGCACATGAAGCCGTCGCCGGTGGTCCCCGTCGTCGTCGTGTCGCCGGAGCTGCTGGTGTCGCCCACGGTCGTGCTCGTCATCATCGGGTCCGTCGTCGGCTCGATCGTCGCGGCCGTCGTCGACGACGTCATCTCGCCGCTCTCGCTGGACATGACGCCCGTCAGCGTCACGTCCATCGTCGTGACGCTCGCGTCGCTCGTCATCGGCGTCGTCGTGGGCGACGAGGTGCTGGGCCCCGAGGTCGCGCCGCTCGTGGTCCCGGACCCGGCGGTGGTCGGGTTCGTGCCGCCGGACGAGGTGTCCCCGGACTCGCTCGCGTCGGCGGTCCCAGAGTCGCTCGCCGACTCGCTGCTCGAGCCGGAGCCCTCGATCGGGCTGCCGCAGCCAGACACCATCGCGGCCGAGGCGCCGCTACAGACGAAGCAGACGAGATATCGAAGCCAACCAGCGCGGGACATACAACGAACTGTACCCGCTGACGCGCGCGAGTGGTGCGCTCCCAACGCGCGTGAATCCGCGCGTACGGGCGCGTACGAGCGCGTATGAGCGCGTACGCGCGCTCAGCTCGACGCCGACGTGTAGCCGCGCACGGCGACCTGCCAACACAGCCGCGCGACCACCAAGAGCGCGGCGCCCGTCAGCAGCGCAGACGCCAGCGTCGTCACGTCGGCGCGCCCGATCAGCGCGGCGGCCGGATAGGTCGTCATGACCGCGAGCGGGATCACGAAGGTGAACAGCGCCTTGAGCAGCCCACGAAACACGCCGATCGGCCAGCGCGAGAAGTCGAGCAGCGCCTCGAACAGGTAGGTGAGGTTCTGCAGCTGCATGGCGCGAAAGCTCAGGCACAGCGTCAGGATCCCGAGGCCATAGAGACACGCGACGCTGGCGAGGCCCATCCCGAGCGCGACGCCGACCGACGCGAGCTCGGGCGTGACCCCGAGCCGCGCGAGGCTCAGCGCGATCAAGACGAGGCCGAACACCAGCTCGAGCAAACGCCACGGGCTGAACGCGGCCACCAAGCACAGGAGCAGCGAGTCCGCGGGGCGCAGCAGCACGTGATCCAGCGTCCCGCGGCGGATGTGATTCATGCTCTCGATCAGCGCGGGCTGGAGGAACGCGCCGAACACGGACGAGAGCGCGGCGAAGCAGCCCGTGAGCACCATCAGCTCCCACGGTCCCCAGCCGACGACGGCGCCGCGGTGGTCGATCGCGACCCAGAGCGGGACGATGCCGACGAGGCTCCAGAACACCGCGAGCACCCCCTCGGTCCAGAAGCCGACGCGATACTGCGCGGCCGCGAGCGCGCTCAGGCGCAGCTGCGCCGCCACGAGCCGCGCCGCGCGAGCGACGGGACCCCGCGCGCTCACGCGCCCACCGCCCCGTAGACGCGCGCTCCCCTGCGCCAGGTCCACCCGGCCGCGAGCGCGAGCGCGACCACCCAGCAGCACTGGACCGCGAAGCCCGTGAGCAGCTCGGCGGGCGAGAGCCGACCGATGAGCAGCTCGACCGGGAAGCCGAGCGCGGCGTGGAACGGGAGGTAGCGGACCGCGGTGGTCATCCCCGCCGGCAGCAAGCTCGTGGGCACCGCGTAGCCGGAGAGCACCACGTAGCAGGTCATCCACAACTCGTAGAGCGCGCTCGAGCTCGTGATCCAGAACGCGAGCGAGCCGATGATCAACTGCACGCTAAAGTTGATCAGCCAGGCGCCGACCAGCGCGAGCGGCAGCACCAGCAGCTCGAGCGACGACGGGGCGATCTGCAGCCCGCCCGCGGCCACGAGCACCGCGATCGCCAGGGGAGCCGCGAGGGCCGCCCGCAGCGGCAAGGCCGCGAGGTTGGTCATCAGGTGGTGCAGCAGCGGATGGATCGGCCGCAGCAGCAGCGCGCTGAGCTCACCGGTCGCGATCTGCCGCTCGAGATCCCAGACCACCCAGCTCGACGTCAGCTGGCGGATCAGGAACGCGCCCACGAAGTAGGCCACGAAGTCGCGCTGCGTGAAGTCCCCGACCGGCGCGTCGCGGGCGATGCCGGCCCACAATGCCAGCGAGATCAGCGGAAAGGTGCTCGTCAGGATCCAGACGAACAGCGCCACGCGGTAGGCGGAGGCCTCGGCGAAGCCCAGTCGCCACAGCGCCGCGAGCGCGCGCAGCTGGTGTCGTGCGCTCACGGGCGCGCCTCGTCCGCGTCGTCGGGCCGCGCGAACAGCTCGCGCAGCACCTCCTCGAGCGGCGCCTCGCGCACGAGCAGCTCGCGGCTGTCGGGGAGCCCCACGAGCCGCGACACGACCTCGGGCACGCGCTCAGGCTCGACGTCGAGGACGAGCCGATCACCCGCGCGCTCGATCACGCGACCCCAGTCGGCGAGCGCCGCGTCCTCCGGAAAGCTCTCCGCGCGTACGCTCACCCGGCGCAGCGGGCGGATCGTCCGTGTCAGGGCCTCGATCGTGCCGTCGAAGCGCAGCGCGCCGTCGTTGATCACGAGGATCCGCGGGCACAACGCCGAGACATCCTGCATGTAGTGGCTCGTCAGCACGATGGTCGCGCCGCGCTCCTCGTTGTACTCGCGCACGAACGCGCGAATCGCCAGCTGCATGGAGACGTCCATGCCCAGCGTCGGCTCGTCGAGGAACAGGATCGACGGCTCGTGCAGCAGCGCGGCGACCAGCTCACACTTCATCCGCTCGCCCAGGCTGAGCTGGCGCACCGGCTTGAACATGATGGACGCCAACCCGAGGCGCTCGACGAAGTCGTCGAGACGCCGGCGATACGCGCTCGCGTCGATGTCGTAGATCACGCGATTCAGCTCGAAGGTGTCGACCGCAGGCAGATCCCAGCTGAGCTGGCGCTTGTGCCCCATCACGAGGCTGATCGAGCGCAAGAACTCGTATTTGCGCAGATGCGGGGTAAAGCCAGCCACGCGCACCTGGCCCCGCGACGGATAGAGCAAGCCCGCGAGGATCTTGAGCGTCGTGGTCTTGCCGGCGCCGTTCGGCCCCAGGAGGCCGACCCGCTCCCCCGGCGCGAGCGCAAACGAGAGTTCTCGCACCGCCTCGACGACGCGAACGCGCCGATGGACGAGGGCGCGCAGGGCCGCGCGCAGACCTGCGCCCCGCTCCGCGACCTCGAACCGCTTTCCGAGGCCCTCGACCTGCACGGCCGGTTCCGCCACGCTGGGCAGCCTACTGCGCCCCCCACGGAAAGTCGCCTGTCCTGCGCCCTGGACCACGTCGGCGAAAACCTGCGCGTGTGAGCGACCACAACCCTCTTGCTCCCACTGGTGCGGGGCGTTAACCTGACCCGCAGCGAAGCGTCCTACGGGGTACTTCGCATCGGCATGCGCGCAAACCAGCGCGCCCCCCACAGAACACCCAGGAGACGGTCGTGCACGACTACCAAGTTCACCCTGATTCCCACGGAGGCGTCCACGGGATGGCGTACTCGGCGGCAGACGCGCCTGTCGAGGAGCGCGCCAAGTTCATCGAGCGCACCTACCTCCACCTCGCCGGCGCCATCGCGGCGTTCGTCGGCCTCGAGGCCATCTTCCTGAACACCCCGGCGATCGTGAAGCTCGGTCTCGGGATGCTGCAGAGCTGGTGGCTCGTCCTCATCCTGTTCATGGGTGTGGGCTGGATCGCCGAGCGCTGGGCCCAGTCCGGCGGCTCAAAAGCCAAGCAGTACCTCGGGCTCGCGCTGTACGTGGTCCTCGAGGCCTTCATCTTCGTGCCCCTGCTCTTCATCGCGCAGGTGTACGCGGCCCAGACAGGGGACGCGATCATCGTCCCGGCCGGCGTCTCGACGCTCGCGATCTTCGCCGCCCTGACCGGCTTCGTGATGTTCACCAAGCGTGACTTCTCGTGGATGCGCGGCGTCCTGGCGATGGTCACGCTCGGCGCCATCGGCCTCATCTTCGCCAGCATGATCTTCGGCTTCGGCCTCGGCGTGATCTTCACCGTGGCGATGGTCGTGCTCGCGGCCTGCTACATCCTCTACTACACGTCGAACGTGCTGCATCACTACCGCACGGACCAGCACGTGGCCGCTGCGCTGGCGCTGTTCTCCGCCGTCGCGCTGCTGTTCTGGTACATCATCCAGCTGTTCATGTCGCGCGACTAGGCCAAGGCCTCCGCGAGACCAAGAGCCGGGCGTCCGCCCGGCTTTTGTTTTGGTTCGAAGGGGGTCCGCAAGCAACCACGAACGCAGACGGCTGTGCTGACGGCCCACTGGCCGGGTCGTGGTCCACGGCGCCTTGTATGCGTCTCGAGCCACCGAGGCGTGCTACGATTTGAAAATGCAACTTGGCCGATCGACCGACGCGAGATCGCGGCGAACGGTGGGTCTATTTGGCCTCTTGTTGCTGATAAACGCGTGTTCCGGCAAGCCCGACGACGCGCCCTATAGCTCCTCGGACGGCGTCGAGTCGTCCGAGGGCAACGTCGCCGGCGGGACTGGCGAGTCGGATTCCGCGGGCACGACCGGGTCTTCGTATGAGCCCGACGAGAGCACGACGGGTGGCTCCAGCGCGACAACGGGACAGGCGTCCGGGCCGGAGACAACGAGCGACGGCTCCAGCGACTGCGATGAGTCGTGCACTGCGGGCGTGCAGCCGCCCGTGCAGGAGTGCGACATCGTCGCGCAGGATTGCCTCGAGGGCGAGAAGTGCACCCCGTACGCGAGCGACGGCGGCCCGTTTTGGGACGGGACCATGTGCGTTCCCGTCCAACCCGACGCGGTCCCGCCCGGCGAGCCCTGTCACACGCTCGACGGACCCACCAGCGGACACGACAACTGCGACGGCGAGAGCATGTGCTTCCACGTCGACCCGGACACGCTCGAGGGAGTGTGCGTCGAGTTCTGCTACGGCGAGCAGTATCCGTTCGAGTGCAGCGATCCGCTCGCGCAGTGTCACTGGGCCAACGACGGCGTGCTCGCCGTGTGCCTGACGGACTGCGACCCCATGGAGCAGGACTGCGGCGAAGGCCAAGGTTGTTACCCGAAGGGCGACACCTTCGGCTGCGACTACGATGACTCCAACGGCCAGGGCGTCGGTAAGCCGTGCACGCTCCACAAGGAGTGCCCGGTCGGGATGTTCTGCGCGCCGGGGATGTACGCGCCCGCGTGTCAGGCCGAGGCCTGCTGCGCCGAATTCTGCGATCCGAACGGCGACTCGAGCGAGTGCTGGGGGTCGAACGAGGGCGTGACGTGCATGCCGCTCGATCAGCTCGAGGACGGCTACGAGCCCGGCGTGGGCGTATGCGGCGCTCCCTGAGCGATCGCCGGAGCGGAGCGCCCCCGCGCTCTGGTACCCTCCGACGATGCATACCTTGATTTACAGCCCCTTGACCCACACGTGGGCGTTCGTCGCAACGCTCGCGCTGGTGTCAGCCTGCAGCACAAAGGCGCTCGACCAGGCCTCGGCCAGCGACTCGGAGGCGTCGACCGGCAGCGCCTCGACGTCCGGGGCCGAGACGGCCGGGACCACCGGCGGTGGGAGCGACGCGACCAGCTACGATTCGAATAGCGGCGCGACCACCTCGAACACGACCGCGACGACGACGACGGCGAGCGGCGCGACGGAGTCCTCGGGCACCGACTCGACCACCGGCTCGAGCACAGGCCCGAACACGGGATCGAGCTCCACCACGGCGACGGGCTCGAGCGGGACGACCGAGACCGGCACGAGCGGCTCGACGTCGGACACCGGGGAGCCGGAGTGCGTCGGCCTCGACGAGGAGAGCTGCGCCGAGACCCTCGGCTGCGCCCCGTTCAGCGGCTGGCCCGTGCTCGAGATGAACGGCGGGCTGTGCACCGGCAAGCTCGAGTTCGTCGAGTGCGGTCCCGATCCCGGTGGCTGCGACGCCGTGATCTCCTACGGCTGCGACGAGAACGAGGCCATGTACGCGTTCCCGGACGCGTGCCTGCCGCCCTCGCTCGATCCCTGCGATCTGAACATGTTCCCGGAGCCATGTTGATCGCGCGATAAAAAAACGCCGCCGTGCTGCCACGGCGGCGTCGCGCGTCTGCGCGGAAAATCCGAGTGTCGACGAGGCTCGTGACGTCGCGCGAGCACCACGACGACGAAGCGCCCGTGTTCGCGCTCGCCGGCTCTTAGACCCCCCCTCGAGCACAGGCGAGTGAACATGCGCTCGCCACGCGCCCCGTCGACATCGGAAATCGTGTGACCGACCCTCCCCTGACCAAGCTCGAGCGAATAGCGCGCTCGCCCTTGCCAGGGCCCCTTGAATCGAGCGTCTGCCAGCCTTCGGGGCTATTTCGCCCATAGGGGACGCCGCTCCCCGTTGGCTGCCCGACCCAGCGGTCGGCGCTGCTCGACGTGTCCGTCACGACGGTCCATGTCCGAGGTCGTTCGCATCCTTCATCTGGTCCGCGGTTTTTTTTATCGCGGCTCGCCCGCGCGCTTCGCCGAGCTGCCAAGAAGCTCCGCGCGTCGCGGCACGCTGCTCTCTTCGTCGCGGGCGACGCGGAGGAACGCGGTTAGCCCGGAAGCGCGCAGTCCCAGCGAAGCCCGTCGAGCAGTATCACGCTGTCCACAGCCGCGTCGCCGAGGTCGAACAGCGCGAACACCAGCGTGATCTCGTCGCCGGCGAGGATCGGCGCCGTGCGCTCGATCCAGCCGGTGGCGCCGTGCCCCTCGAGCCCGAAGCCGTGCAGCTTGGGCTCGACGCACATGCCGTCGCTGCAGAGGTCGGGGTGCTCGGCGTCGCGGTAGTCATAGCGCACGACGTCGACCGCGATCGGGTTGGCGAGCTCGTCGAGCGCGAAGTTCCCGGTCCAGCGCTCAGACTCGATCCACGCGATGAAGAGGTCGTTGTGACCCGCGTCCACGCGCGCCGGGTACTCGGCCGTGAGGAACGCGTAGGAGAACTTGATGTGCGTGGCCGCCTCTGGGACCTCGGCGGTGAAGCGCAGCTCGGTGTAGTCGTGGGCGAGGAGCTCGCCCGCGCCCGCCTGCCACTGCTCCAGGATCGTGCGCGAGCAGTCGCCGGTGCCGACCAGCTCGGGCTGCTTGATGCACGGGTCGCTGCCCTCGACGGGCGAGGGGTTGATGGGCGACGGGAGGATCTCGTAGCGGTAGTCGGGGCCGTGGACCGTCGAGGGACACAGCGCGTCGTCGGCCGCGCACCCCGTGGCCGTCTCGATCTCGTCGCGCGACATGGCGACGTGGGCGACGTCGCCGGTGGAGAGCAGGACGAAGCGCTCGCCGTGCTTCGGCGTGAACGGGCTGCTCGGTCCGCCGAGCTGACCGTGATGGACGCCGTGACTGCTGGGCGCCCCGGCGAGCGAGACCGACGACGGCTGGATCCCGCGCTCGCAGCCGAGCCCGATGGCCGCCGCGAAGTCGTCGCTGGTGTCGTCACAGGCGCTCGGGGTCTTGTAGGGGCACTCGAGATCGCCGCCGCCGAACACGGAGAGCTCGGAGCTGTCTCCAAGGTCATCTACTGGACGCGGGTCGGTCCCCGCGTCGCCGCTCGTCCCCTGCGAGTCCGCCGAGCTGCCGCCCCCGGACGCGCCGGAGGTCGCGTTCGTGCTCGCGTCGTCCTGCGAGAGCGCGTCGGTCTCCTCGCCGGTGCTCCCGGAGAGCTGACCGCCGCCGGACAGCACGTCGAGGCTCGAGGCCTCGCTGCCCTCGGCCTCGCTGTCGGCGACCACGCCGATCACGCCGCTCCAGGTGCACCCCGAGACGCCGAGCGACAACGCGACCGCGACCGCGCGGACACGGTCACGATCCGCGCGACGTTGGACACAGCGCGTCGTCTCCAGCGGCTGCCCGTGGATCCACACGACCCGTCAACCATGCCACGACCGCGTCATCGGGACACCGAAAAATCGGCGCCCGGCGCACGTCCGGACCGACGTCACGGCGTGAGCGCGAGGCGTATCCGCGCCGCGAACGGCCCGTCTGGATAGCGCTCGAGGAACGCGGCGCCGAGTCGCGCCGCCTCCTCGCGCTGGCCGAGCTCCGCGAGCGAGAGGATCACGAGACCCTCCCACTCCTGCGCGAGCGCTCCGTCGGGGAACTCGCGCTGCCCGGCGCGGGCGAGCTCGAGGGCGCGCTGGGGATCGCGCTCGAGCGATCCACGGGCGCGATGGAGCTGACGGACCTCGCGGAGATAGCGATCGTCGGGACGTGCACCCTCGCCCGCTGCGGCGTGCTTGGAGCTCGCCTCGTCGGTCCCACGCCGGCCCCGACGCGCGGAGCGTGGCGCCTCCTCGTGGACGCCCTCGCTGTCCGCCGCCGGCGGCGACGAGTCGACTGCGGCCGGTCGCTCCGCGAGCAGCTCGCCGGACTCCTCCTCCGGATCCTCCTTCAGCGACGCGGGCTCCTCGGGGACCTCAGCGGTGTGCGGCGTCGCCGAGCGCGTCGCGAAGGACTTCGCCGGGCCGCGCTCCTCGAGAATGGGAGCGCTGGCGTCCACCCGTGCGGCCGACGGGCCGGCCCCCGCGGCGGTCGTGTCCTCGGGCGACGGCGAGCCGAAGCCGAGCCACAAGGCGACCGCCAGGACGCCGAGGCCGCCGAGACCGAGCCCGAGCCCGAGCCCGAGCCCGCCGCTCGCCTGGACGGCTGGCCCCGCGCCCATCGCGAGGGAGGCCTCGAGCCGCTGCAGCCCCGCGGCAGCGTCATAGCCGACGCTGTCGTGCTGCATCGCCGAGGTGAGGTCCGCGCGCAGCGCCTCGGGGACGCTGCTGTCCTGAAAAAGCCGTCTCGGATCCGTCGTCATACCGAACCTACCGCCCGCTTCGTCGGCGCGTTGGCCGGGGGCGTGAGCAACTTGGCGTGAGCCGCCTTGAAGAGCTTGCGCGCCTTGTGCAGGCGCGAATACACGGTCCCAACCGGAATACCGAGTCCGGCCGCGATCGATTCACAGGATTCTCCGGCGAGCTCAAACAACACGAAGACCGCGCGCTTTGGCTCATCGAGGGCCTCGAGCGCGGTCTGAACCCGCTCCAGCGCCTGGCGCGTCTCGGCCTGCGCGCCGGGTCCGTGCCCGCCGTCCACGGCCGTGACGATCTCGCTGGTGTTGGGGTCCTCGTGCCGCCTCCGTCCGCGTCGCCTGTGCGCGCTGTTAACTCGCAGCGCGATCTCGGCCAGCCATGTCGTCGCGCGCGCACGCCCGGGCACGAAGCCGCCGCGGCGATGCGCGACGAGGAAGACCTCCTGGACCAGGTCGTCGATGTCGGCCCGCGCGGCGCCGAGCCGCGCGAGAAAGTTGGCGACAAAGCGCGCGTGCTCGCGAAACAGCGCGGCCGCGTCGATACGCGGCTCGTCTGCGGCCGCCCCGTCCCGCGTGTCCCCATCGCGAGGTTTATGTCGTTGGGACGCCACGGCCTTCACGGTTTCCGCGTTCGCGGTTGAGCTGCGTCATTGACGCCACGAGCGCGCTGCAAGGTGAACGCGCCGCCAACGCTAAAGATCGCGCCAATGGGATCGACGCGTTCGGACGCGACGATGACGCCATCCTCATGTACCACATCGAAGCGTGGCTGCCGCAGGGCGACGAGGGCCTCGACGGCGAAGTTAAACGCGAAGACGGGGTGGACCGGCACCCGCAGCTCAACGCCGAACACGGTCGTAACCCAGGGCAGAACGACGCTCTGGTTGCCGAGGTCGAAGCCGGAGCCGGTCGCGCGGATGCTGCCGAGGGCGAAGCCGGCGCAAAAATTCGGGCGCACGGCGCCGAGCGTCCCGCCGAAGCAGGTGTCGAGACGGCCGCCCACGGCCGCCAGCGAGTACGAGCCGGAGTACAGCTCGGATGACGGCCAGACCCCGCCCAGCGCGCCGAAGCGGAGTCGGTGCCAGTGGATCCACCCGAGCTCGACGAGCGCCGTACCGCCGCCGCCGAGGCCGATCGACGGGGCGACCATGAGGCCGCCCGCGAACAGGAGCGCGACGCTGGTGCGCCGCGTCGGCGTGGGGGGTGATGGCTCCACGGCCCGAATCTCGGGCGCCGGTGGGGCTTTTGGAGGTGGCTCGGGAGACGGCCGGACCGGGGGCCGGGGCGTCGGCTCCGCCTCCGGCGGCTCCGGCTCGGGCGCCGGCGGCGACGACTGGGCGGCGACGACCGCCGCCTCGAGGGCCATGGCGACCGCGAGTCCGACCACGGCGTGAAGATCGAGACAGGTGTCGGGGGCCGGATCCCAGCGGCGCTCGGCGACGGTATGGCCGTCGCTCGTGACCTCGAAGTGCACCACGTCCCGACGCGCGGGGTCGCCGAGCACGACGACGTGAATGCGCGGATCGACGTCGTCGAGATCGAGCCAGCTCTCGACCTGGACCACGAGTTGGCCGTGGTCGAGGCAGGTGGCCCCGGGGTCGACGCGGATCGCGTTCGCCAGCGGACGCTTCGCGGGCTCCGGCGGGCGTTCGGGACCGAGGACGTCGTCGACGTCCGTCGGCGCCGGGACGCCCGCCTGCGCTCGCGCAGGACAAAACAGCGCGACGGCCCCGAGGATGAGCCACACGTGACTCCACGCGAGCGGCCCCCGCCGCGGCGTCCAGGGTGTGCGGCCGCGCATCTGCGTGAGCATACAAAACCTCGGCTCAGCGGGGCATCGACGCGTGGAACCGCGCGACGACTCGAGGGCGGGGCGCCGCTGATCTTTCCCCGGTGATCTGTAACACTCCGCCGGCATCCGCGGTTTTTCGCGGTCGACCCCCATGACGACGCCACGCTCCCGCACGCCCTTCCTCCTGCCCGTCCTCCTGCCCCTGTCGATGCTGCTCGTCGGCGCGACCGCCTGCGGCGGCTCGGAGCCCGCCAAGCCGCTGGCCGAGAAAGCCGAGAAGCTCGAGATCGAGAAGCCCAAGGCGGCCGGGACCATGAAGTTCACGGTGGATCCGGCGAGCTCGACGCTCGGCTTCGCGATGGACGCGCCGGTGGAGAAGATCCGCGGCAAGGTGCCCGCGGCGGCGACGACCGGCGTCGTGTACGCCGACCTCGACGACATCACCAAGAGCACGGCGCTGATCCACGTCGACATCCACGAGCTCGAGCTGTTCCAGCAGGTGCAGGGCGAGGACGGGGCGTTCGGCGAGGAGGTCAAGCAGCCGACGCAGAACGAGCACGCGCGCCAGTGGCTCGAGATCAGCGAAGATGTCCCCGAGGACATCCGCAAGAAGAACGAGCTGATCGAGTTCTCGCTCGCGTCGATCAAGGACGCGTCGGCGGCGAGCGTCAACGCGCTGGAGGGCGACAGCCGCACCGTCACCTTCACGGCCACGGGCGAGTTCCTGCTGCACCAGCGCAAGGCGCAGAAGGACGCGAAGATCGAGGCGACCTTCACGTACAAGGACGGCAAGCCGGTCTCGGTGACGGTCAAGACGGTCGAGCCGCTCTCGATCACGCTCGACGAGTACGACGTGCGCCCGCGCAAGGGCTTCGGCGTGCTCGCGGCCAAGACGCTCGACGCGCTCGCGCCCAAGGTCGCCAAGGACGCCGAGGTCTCGGTCGAGTTCACCGCGACGCTCGACCCCGACGCGGCGATGCCCGAGTCCAAGGCCGAGGGCGCGAAGCCGGCGGGTCCCGGCGCGGGCCTGGACGAGGCCAAGGCCGCCGAGGGCGACGCGAAGGCCGACGCGAACGCGAGCGAGTGATCCTGTAACCTGGCGCCGGCGTACCGCGATTGGCCTGGTACCGACGGCCGCGCGGCTGTGCCCGGCCCCCACGAGTCGCCATCACGGCGACACGACGATTGAACGACGACTCGGCGCCCTGCGCGTCACGAACAGAGAGACGACGACCTATGGATCTGAAGACCATCACCGCGACCCTCGCCATGCTCGGCACCAGCCTCACGCTCGCGGCCTGTAACAAGACCAACGCGGACGCGACCGAGGTCCCGGCTGCGACCGAGAAGCCCGCGGCGGGCGAGGGCTCCTGCGGCGCCAAGGGCGACGGCTCCTGCGGCGCCAAGGCCGGCGAGGGCTCCTGCGGCGGCGAGGAGCACAGCGGCGAGGGCCACTGCGGCGACAAGGCCGGCGAGGGCTCCTGCGGCGCCAAGGGCGACGGCTCCTGCGGCGCCAAGCCGGACGGCGAGGGCTCCTGTGGAGCCGAGCCCGACGCGTCGGCGAGCGCCGGCGCGGAGACGGCCGGCGACGCGGCGGCGGCCGACGCGACGGTGGCCTCGAGCGAGACGGCCAAGGCCGAGCAGCCCAAGGCCAAGAAGAAGTCGAGCGGCAAGAAGAAGGCGGCGGCCAAGAAGGGCGGCGGCGAGGCGGCCTGCGGCGAGGGCACCTGCGCGTAATCGCCAGGCACATCACGACGCCACGCGACCTCGCGGTCGCGTGACCCACAGATCGCCGACCTGACGCGCGCGTCGAGTCGGCGATTCGCGTTCCGCCGCGGCGTCGCGCGGTACACTGCGCCCAGGTCACGCCATGAATTCGCACCAGCACCCTGCCCCGCCGCCCTCCCAGGCCATCTCGGGCGCGCCCACCGGGATCGGGCTGGGCCTGCGCTGGGCGTTCATCGACGACGTCCTCGACGAGGAGGCCGCCCGCGCGCTGCCGGACGCGCTCGCGTTCTTCGAGGTCTCACCCGAGAACTACATGCGCCGGGGCGGCTACTTCCCGCGGGCGCTGCGGCGCGTCGGCGAGCGCCACCGCCTGCTGACCCACGGGCTGATGATGAACATCGGCGGGCAGGCGCTCGACCGCGAGTACCTCGATCAGCTGCGCGCGTTCCTGGGTGATCTGGGCGCGCGCTACCACAGCGATCACCTGTGCTGGACCGGGCACGACGGGCGCTGCCTGCAGGACCTGCTGCCGCTGCCGATGAGCGACGCGGTCGCCGACCACGTCGCCGACAACATCCGCCGCGTGCAGGATCACCTGGGCGTGCCGTTCGCGGTCGAGAACATCAGCTACTACGCCGCGCCGGGGCTGCCGCCCGCCCGCGACGCGGCGGCCGGCGAGGAGCTGGCGACGCGCGAGCTCGCGTTTACGCGCCGGGTGCTCGAGCGCGCCGACTGCAAGCTGCTGCTCGACGTCAACAACGTGCACGTCAACGCGACCAACCACGGCTTCGACGCCTGGCGCTTCATCGAGCGGCTGCCGCTGTCGCGCGTGATCCAGCTGCACGTCGCTGGCGGCGAGCGGCGCGCGAAGCTCGACAACCTGGTCATTGATACACACGGCGCGGATGTCTGCCCCGAGGTTCAGGCGCTGATGGGCCGCGTGATCGCGCGCGTCGGGCCGCTGCCCGTGCTGTACGAGCGCGACCACAGCATCCCGCCGCTGGCGACCCTGGCCCGCCAGGTCGAGGCGCTCGATCGCGAGTATCAGTCGGCGCTCGCGCGCCACGCCGAGCGCACCGCGGACGCCCCGGCCGAGGCGGCCGCGAGCGTCGGTGACGACCCGGGCACCCTCGCCGGCTTCCAGGCCGGGCTCTCCCGGGTGATCTGCGACGTCGACCCCACGCCGGCGCTCACGCGCGATCCGAGCGAGTTCTTCACGTCGGCGGGTCTCTCGGCGGGCGACGCCGAGGCGATCGCGCGCGTCGGCGCGGCCCGGCTCGACGTCTACCGCCAGCTGCCGCGCAACGGGATCCAGGGGGTGATCCGCGAGTTCATCCCGCGCACGCGCGCGCGTCTCAACCGCGCGATCGAGGGCCGCTTCGGCGAGGACTTCGCGCGCTGGATGGACCAGCGAGGGCCGCGCTCGCGCTACCTCCGGGACCTGCCGTTTGAGTTCGTCACCTGGGTCGGGCCGCGGTGGATCGAGGACCCGGCGGTGCCGGACTACCTCGTCGATCTCGCGCGCCACGAGCTGGTGGAGTTCGAGGTCGCGGCCGCGCCCGCCGTGGGCGCGGCGCCCGAGGGCGAGGCGCCGAGCTTCGCGCTCGATCGCGGGCTGCGCTTCGACGACAGCGTGCGCCGGGTCGAGTACCGGCACGCGGTGCACGAGCTGCCGAGCGCGCGCGCCGACGACACGACGCCGCCGCGCGAGCCGACGCGCCTGCTCGTGTACCGCGACGATCGGCGCGGCGTTCGGTTCCTGAAGCTGAGCGCGGTCGCCGACGCGGTGATCGAGCGCCTGCGTGTGCGCGAGCAGATCATTCGAGACGCGCTGATCGAGGGGGCGCGCGACGCCGGCGAGGCGCTCGGCGACGAGCTGCTCGGGCGCATGAGCGTGCTGCTCGCGGACCTCGCGGCGCGCGGGATCGTCTCGGTCCGCTGACGGTCGCGCTGCGGCGCGCGCCTCTCAGGGCTCCAGGAAGCAGAGTCGACGCGCTGCGTCACTCGGGGATCGGGTCGTCGCCGGTGACGATGATGCGCGCGCCGAGCACCACGAGGCCGATCGCGATCGCGGCCCACAGCGCGATCATCGGGTAGACGACCGGGCCGAGCTCGCCGGCGCGGATCGACGGCACGTAGGTCTTGAGGTTCAGCCAGATCCCGATCGCGCCGAGCACGATGAGGAAGGCGCCGAACTGACGATTGCGGCTCATGAGCGCGGCGCGAACGCGGGACTCGGCGGCCGCGTCGGGGCGCTCATCGGGTCTCGCGGGGCGCACGGCGTCGCCGCGTCGCCCAGGCTCAGGCCGTCGCTGGTTCACGCGTGCTCCGTCATACGCCTATCTTCGGACAGATATCGCGCATCGCGCAAGTTTCACACGCGGGCTTCTTGGCGGTGCACACGTAGCGACCGAGCAGCACCATGGCCGGGCCGAAGTACGTCCAGTCCCCCTGCGGAACCTTGTCCATGAGGTCGAGCTCGATCTTCTCGGGCTTCGACTGGCTGCTCAGCCCCATACGCTGGCTGACGCGGCGCACGTGCGTATCGACGATCACGCCCTCGGCGAGGTCGAAGCAGGTGGCCAGGACGACGTTCGCGGTCTTGCGCGCGACGCCGGGCAGCGAGGTCAGCTCGCCGACGGTGCGCGGCACCTCCCCGCCGAAGCGCTCGACGAGGCCCTGGCAGGCGCCCTGGATGGCCTTGGCCTTCTGGCGAAAGGTCCCGGTCGGGCGGACGGCCTGCTCGAGCTCGGCGGTGTCGGCCTCGGCGAAGGCGCGCGCGTCCGGGTAGGTCACGAACAGCGTCGCGGTGACGCGGTTGACCCGCTCGTCGGTGCACTGCGCGGCGAGGATCGTCGCCACGAGCATCTGCACCGGGGTGCTCCAGTTCAGCTCGTAGGTGGCGGTGGGATAGAGACCGCGGAGGCGATCGATGATGTCGCTGGTGTCGGGTGCGCCCGCTGGAGACATGCCCCATCGTCCCAGATCCGCGTCGCCGTGTCTCGCCCGGGGGCGCGCCGGCGCGCGCCCTCGACCGGCGTTCGCCGGCGGCTTGTGGCCCCGCGAGCTTTCTGCCAGATATGCCGTGCGCGACCGCCTGCGGAGCGCGCCCGACAGGCCGCGATCCATGGTCGTTCCCGAGCAGCTCACTCGCTACCAGATCATGGACCTGCTCGGCGCGGGCGGTCAGGGGCGGACGTTTCGGGCCGTCGATCGCCAGACCAACCGAGAGGTCGCGATCAAGGTCCTGCGGCTCAAGGACCTCGACAGCGACTGGAAGGGCTTTGACCTGTTCGAGCGCGAGTGCGCCACGCTCGCCAAGCTCAAGCACCCCGGGATCCCGCGCTTCCTCGACCGCTACCACGTCGAGAGCACCGGCGAGTTCTTCCTCGTCATGGAGCTGATCGACGGGCAGCCGCTGGCGCGACACGTCCGCGCCGACGCGACGCCGCTGACCGACGAGCAGCTCGTCGACATCCTGTGGAAGGCGCTCGACATCCTCGGCTACCTCCACGGGCGCACGCCGCCGGTGGTCCACCGCGACGTCAAGCCGCACAACCTCCTGCAGCGCCGCGACGGCAGCCTCGCGCTCATCGACTTCGGCGGCGTGCGAGCCTCGCTCGACGACACCGGCGGGTCGACGATGATCGGCACCTTCGGCTACATGGCGCCCGAGCAGCTGCACGGCGAGGCCACGCCGGCCACCGACGTCTACGCGCTCGCGGCCACGATCGCGGCGCTCGGCACCGGCACCCCGGCGGACAAGCTGCCCCACGACGGCCTGCGGATCGCGCTGGGCGAGACCCGGCTCAAGCGCTCGCGCCTGCGCCCCGTGCTCGACCGCATGCTCGAGCCCGTGCCGTCGCGCCGCCTGCAGACGGCCGCCGACGTGCGCCGGGCGCTGATGGCCGCGGTCCACGACAACGCCAACGCCAACGCCGGCTCCGCGCAGGCGACCGCGACGCCGCCGCGACGCGACGACGCGCTGGTCGAGCGACCGGAGCAGGCGCCCGCCGAGATCCCGAACTTCGCCCGCCAGATCGCGCGCGCGCCGGCGCCCTTCAACATCATCGTGTGGATCTGGGCGGCGCTCGTCGCCGGGCTGTTCGTGATCCTCGAGGTCGCGCTGCTGCCGGCGATCTACAGCGTGCTGGCCTCGTTCTCGTCGAAGCAGCAGCGCGCCAACGTGCGCCAGGATCGCGAGAAGACGATCGCGTCGATCCGCGCGCAACGCCGGACGCTGCAGTACGTGGCCGCGCGCTCGCATCCGCTGCGCGAAGAGAACGAGAAGAAGGCGCTCGACCGCGGCGACGACTGAGTTCAGTAGTCGTCGACCAGGTCCTCGACCGGCTGCCCGCGTCCGCAGTGCTCCTCGAGCAGGCGGTCGCAGGCGGCCGCGTCGACGCCGGGATAGAAGCCGCGCTGACGCAGGAGCTGCTCGACGGGCGGCTCGCCGTCGGGGTCGTCGCCCTCGGCGAGCGCGCGCACGAACAGGTTGGGCCCCTCCCCGCAGCGACCGAAGCAGCCGTAGTCGTACACGCGGACGCGCGCGGCGAGGTCCGGGTCGGCGGCGACGCGGGCGGCCAGGCGCTCGCGCAGGGGCCCGCTGCTGAGGCCGCAGCTCGGCCCGTCACAGACGCAGAGCTGAAACCTCGCGGCGCTCCGGTCGGCGTCGGGCGCCGACGCGCCGCTGGGCGACGCGGCGACCGGCTCGGTCTCGGCGTTGTCTTCCGGAGCTCGCCCCGCCCGCGCGCGCGCGAACTTGAGCACTGACTTGAGGATCTTCAAAGGGACTCGCGTGCCGGAGCACGTCCCTGGGGACCTAGCGCCTGGACCGGGTCGGTGCAAGCGAGCCCGCCTACACCCGCGTACATCGAGCCGTCGCGCGTCGCTCGCTTCGCCGGTTTCTTGGTCCCGAACGCGGCCTTGGCTAGCGTCCGCGCATGGTCGCGACGCGCTCTCCTTTGTACCGCCCGCGCGGTGACGGACCCCGGGATGGCCGCGCGTCTGAACCGGGCGCGAGCTCCCGCGTCGACGTGCGCGGCGCGAGGCGCCCGGCGAACGCCGCGCACTCGAGCTCCGTCGCGCTCCTCATCGAGCTGTCCCAAGAACCACCTATCCAGGAGCTGCTGGGCGAGTTCGGCGTGCACCCGCGGACGCTGCTCGAGCTGCGCGGCGAGCTCCAGCGCGCGCTGGATCCCGAGCCCGCCGACTGGCGCGTGCGCCTGGCCCAGCGCGGCGCCGGCAAGCTCGGCGTCAGCGAGTTCGATCGCCTGCTGGCGATCGCGCGCAGCGCCGACTGCCACGCTTATCAGCTGCTCGAGCGCGCCGGGGTGCCCTGCGGTCAGCTGCGCAAGCGGCTGATCGAGCGCCTGCGCGAGCGCGGCACGGCGTCGATGCACCGGACCGATCAGCCCGGCGCCCGCCCGCGCCCGCGGCTCTCGGTCGGCGGAGCGCATCCGCGGATGAGCAGCGCCCGCGAGCTCGAGCCGCGCGACAGCGACGACGACGACGAGCTGGAGCGCGCGTCGCCAGCGGAGCAAGACCGCGCCGCGCCCTCGGTCGCGGAGACGGTCGCGGAGACGCGGACGCGCGGGCTGACGGCCGTCGACGCGGCGGCGCTGCCGGAGCTGATCGGCCGGGAGGAGATCCTCGGGCGGCTGGCGGACGCGCTGCTGCGCCGCGCCCCGCGTCCGCCGGTGCTCGTCGGGGCCCACGGCAGCGGTCGCACGCTGGTCGCGCGTCACCTCGCCCGGCTGCTGCGCGCGCCGGTGTTTCACCTGCTGGCGACCGACTACACCAGCGATGAGTCGCTGCGGGCGACGCTCGAGCGGATCGCCCGAAAGAGCGGCGTCGTGATCTTCGACGACCTCGACCGCGTCGCCTGCGACGTCGCGCCGGAGTACCTGCCCAGCCTGTCGCAGGCCTGGGCCCGCAGCGCGCCGCCGGTGGTCACGGTCGTGTCGCACGAGAACCTCGCGCGCCTGGCCTCGTGGCTGCCCGGCGTGCACGAGATGCTCGACGTCATCGCGCTGCCCGACCCGCCCGAGGCCGAGGGCGCGGCGGCCGTGCGCGCGGCGGCGCCGGGCGTGCTCGCGCAGCACGGCGTCGCGCTGGGTCGCGGCGCGCACCTCGCCGAGCTCGCGCGGCTCGCCGATCACTACCTCGCCGGGCTCGCCATGCCCGGCCGCGCGCTCGACCTGCTCGACCTCAGCTGCGCCCGCGTCCTGCGGGAGGGCGGCGCCGAGGTCACGCGCGCCCACTGGCTCGACATCGTGTGCGAGCGCAGCGGGCTGCCGCGCGAGCGCGTCGACGGGCGCGAGGGCCAGGTCATGCTCGACCTCGAGGGCCACCTCGCGCGCCGCGTCGTCGGCCACGCGCACGCGCTCGAGACGCTCGCGCGCCTGATCCGGCGCAACCGCGCCGGCTTCAGCTCCGATCGCCCGGTCGCCACGGCGCTGCTGCTCGGCCCGAGCGGCGTCGGCAAGACCGAGATCGCCAAGGCGCTGTGCGACGCGCTGTTCGACCGCCCCGACGCGCTCGTCCGCCTCGACATGAGCGAGTACGCCGAGAGCCACGCGGTCGCGCGGATCATCGGCGCGCCGCCCGGCTACGTCGGCCACGAGCACGGCGGCGCGCTCACGGATCCGCTGCTGCGCACGCCCCACTGCGTGGTCCTGCTCGACGAGATCGAGAAGGGCCACCGCGACGTCCACCAGCTCCTGCTGCAGGTCTTCGACGAGGGCCGCCTGACCGACGGCCGCGGGCGCACCGTCGACTTCCGCCACGCCGTCATCATCATGACCTCCAACCTCGGCGCCGCGCAGCTCTCCGAGGACGCGAGCGAGCGAGCGGGCAAGCGCGCGCGCTCGCGACGGGCGACCGAGGCGCGCGACGAGCGACGCGACGACGCGGTGCTCGCCGAGGCCCGCGCCGCGTTCCCGATCGAGCTGTGGAACCGCATCGAGGCGCCGATGGTGCTGCGCCCGCTGACGCGCGACGAGCTCGCGCGGATCTGCGGGCGGCTCGTGCGTCGCTCGAGCGAGCGGCTGTTCGCCGACCGCGGGATCCGGTACCGCCTGCAGCCCGCGGCCTGCGACTGGCTGGTCGATCGCTGCGGCGAGGACGCGGCGCTCGGCGCCCGGCCCCTGCGACACCTGCTCTCGCGGCAGGTCGAGGCGATGATCGCCGAGTCGATCCTGCGCGGCCGCGTGCGCCCCGGGTGCCAGCTCGAGGTCGCGCTCGACGAGCGCGGCGAGGCGCTGACGCTCGAGACGCTGCGGCAGCTGTGATCCGCGCGGAACATGGCGCGTGAGACAGATCTCGCGCGGCCCGCATCAGGCGCCGCGCAGCAGGCTCGCGAGCCGGGAGCTGAGCGCCCGGTACAGCGCGGCCGCGTCGTCGTCGAGCGCGTCGAGGTGGGCCGCGACCGCCGCGTCGTCGCCCCGCGAGACCGGCCCGGTGACGCCGCGCGGGATCCCGAGCGCGCGCAGGTTCTCGAGCGAGGAGCGCAGCAGCTCGTGCAGCGCCCGCGAGACGACCTCGGCGTCGTGGCCCTGGCGCGTGAGCACGTCCCGCGCCGCGCCGAACAGGACCGCGACGTGGTTGGCCGCGAGCGCGCAGGCGGCGTGGTAGGCCACGCGCCCGCGGGCGTCGAGCCCGTCGAGCTCGAGACGCGGCTGCTCGCCGAGCAGCGCCAGCGCCAGCGCGCGCGCCGGGCCGTCGCCCTCGACGCCGAAGCAGGCCGAGGCGAGCCGCGAGCGCTCGAGCTCCCTCCGCACGCTGCAGATCGGGTGCAGGGTTCCGACCGCGACGCCGCGCGCCGCGAGCGCGCCGAGGGCCGACGCGCCGCTGGCGACCAGCGCGCCGGCGCCGTGCAGGACCGGGACGTCGAGCAGCTGTGCGCGCGCCAGGCCCTCGGCGAGGCCGCGCGCGACCGCCGGGAGCGCGGGGTCACGACACAGCGCCCAGATCCCGCGCGGCCGGGCGTCCGCCGCCGCCCGCAGGAGCTCGCCTGTCTCGCCGGCCGCGAGCGCGCGCGGGCGAGAGCGCGCGCGTCGCGAAGCCTCGCGCGTGCAGCCAGCGCTCTGCGTGCGTGGCCACATGGCCATGTCCTATTAGCCATATCACTTCGCGCGCGGGCGACTCGATCTGCTCGAGCACGGCGGCCGGCACGGCGCCCTCGAGGCGCGCGCGGCCCTCCGCGTCGAGCTCGCCGGCGCGCAGGCGCGCGACCCAGCCGCGCACCGCGGTGCTGCTGACCTCCGGCAGCGCGCAGCTCTCGGGCGGCGCGTAGCCGGCACGGGGGACGACGATCGGCGGGTACTCGGCGGCGATGCGCTCGTGCTGATGCCAGCGCTCAAACCCGCCGCTCGCGGTGATGTCCGAGCCGAACACCTGGCGCACCTGATACCCCGGGTGCTCGCGCGCGAGCGCGTCGAGCAGCTCGATCGAGTAGCTCGGGCGCCCGTCGGGGCGCGCCGCCGCGAGCCGCGCCTCGATGTCGCTGACGAGCACGCGCTCGCCGTGGATCGACATCGCCGCGCGCGTCCACTGAAGGCGCGTGGCGAAGGGCGTGAGCCGCTTGGCGAAGGGGTGGGACCAGCACGGGGCCACGAGCACGCGCGCCGCGAGGCCGCGCACGAGGAGGTAGGTCGGCAGCAGCACGTGCCCCATGTGCGGCGGATCGAAGCTGCCGCCGAACACCGCGAGCACCGGCCGCGCGCTTGCTGACGCTGACATCGCGGCGCCATGGTACCAGCGGCGGCCGCGGTCGCCGGACCGCGACGCGATCAATCCATCAACCCGGGTACAGCAGGTGCGGTCGTCGACGCGAGAGGAACGCGCGCCGCGACGGCTCCTGCGCCCGCGTCAGCGCGTCCGCGCGCGCGCCGGACTCGATCGCGGCGCGCAGCCAGGCGCCGCCCGCCAGCAGATCGACCGCGGGGCGGTCGGCGACGAACTCGTAGGGCTCGGTGCGCCAGCGCATCGCCCCCGCGCTCAACGCCCAGCACGCCGAGAGGATCGCCCAGCTCGTCCGCAGGCTGCGGACGCGCGCGCGCTCGCCCGCGCGGACGTGCAGCTGCAGCCCCCCGCAGGTCTCGCCGCCGTGCTTCTGGAACATCGGGCGGAAGCGCGCCGGTCGCAGCGCGAGCCCGGGGACATCCTCCGGCGCCAGCGCGCGCGCGAGCGCCTGTCCATTAAGCCAGGGAGCACCGAACAGCTCGAACGGCCGCGTCGTCCCGCGCCCCTCGCTCAGGTTCGTGCCCTCGAGCAGGCACTGCCCGGGGTACACCGTCGCGGTGTCGAGCGTCGGCATGTTCGGCGACGGCATGACCCAAGGGACATCTGTATCGTCGAGCGCGAGCCCGCGCCGCCACCCCGCGCAGCGCAGCACCTCGAGGCGCTCGCAGGCGACGCCGCGCTCGCGCAGCGTCATCGTCACCAGCTCGCCGAGCGTCATGCCGTGACGCACCGCGACGTCGTGGTAGCCGACGAAGCTCTCCTGGCCGCGCTCGATCCCGCCGCCCTCGACCGCGTCCTCGGTCCCGCCCAGCGGGTTGGGGCGATCGAGCAGCAGCACCCTGAGGCCCGCGCGCAGCGCGACCTCGGCGGCCATCGCCGCCGTCCAGACGTAGGTGTAGTAGCGGCTGCCCACGTCTTGCAGGTCGCAGAGCAGCCACGCGGCGCCGTGGAACATCTCCGGCGTCGGTCGCAGGCTCTCGAAGCTGTCGCCGTAGAGGCTGTAGACCGGGGGCGCGCGCTCCAGGCCCACGGGCGCCGCCTTCGCGTCCCCGGCCCCGGTGTCCACGGGCTCCATGTCCTGGGCCGCCGCGTCGATCCCGTGCTCCGGCCCGAGCAGGCTGACCACGCGCGCGCCCACGGACCGCGACGCCACGACGTCGCGCGCGTGGACCAGCTCGCGCGTCACCGAGGCCGGGTGGCACAAGAGCGCGATCGGGACGTCGCGGAGCGCGGGTCCCTCGCCAGCGGCGAGGCGATCAAGACCGGTTCGAACGGGTTTCAGCACGCGTTCGCCACGCTCGCACGAGTTCCCGGTGGCCCCAAGTTTTCGCGTCCCGCGACGCTCGTCGTCGGTGGCGAAAGCGCCCGCGCGGCGGCTGGTTTTTTCGTCGCGCGCGGCACGTGTGCGACGGTCCCCACCATGCGCGATCCACTACGCCCGATCCCGTCGCCCGAGCGTGACCCCGGGTTTTGGCAATGCACGGTCACGCCTCGCGCCACGCGACTCCGTCGGCGCCCGAAGCTGACGGCCGTGCCCCGTCGCGCCGCCGCCCGCCCGGCCGACGAGGGAGCGCTCCCCGACGGCGAGCTCGAGCCCGCGCCGCCTGTTCGCCTCTCGCGGGCGGCCCAAGCCCGAACAAACCTCCACGGCTTCGGCGAGGTCGCGCGCTTCGACCCGCTTCGGCTGCTGCGTCGCAACGACGGCGACACCCACGGGCTCGATCGGCGCACACAGCGGCGCAGTCACGTGCAGGATCGCGGCGCCGACGTGGGGACTCGTCTCCGCGACAGCGCGCGGCTGCTCTCGGCGGGCCATCAAGCCCTCGACCTGATGCTCGGGCTCGCGAGCGCCCACGGCTGGGCGCTGGTGCGGGTGCTGAGCGCGGCGCCGACCGGGCTGCTGCTCCACCACGTCGACATCCTCGACCCCGCCCTGCCCTGGACGCAGCGCGCGCGCGCGCGGCGAGTGCTCGGCAAGCTCGCCACCGTGTTCGCCGACGTCATGCGTCCGGGCGCCGTCCACCCGCCGGGGTCGCTCCTGGGCACCATCGGCGGCTGCCTCCTCGCCGGGCGCGTGATGGCGGATCTCTCATCCTGGGCGTCCCTGCCGATCGCCCGCCGCGGCGCGAGCGACGGCGCGAGCGGCTCGCATACGGTTACGCTCTTCGCGCTCACAGCGGATCTCGAGCTCGAGCGCGAGGACCTCCCCCCAGGGCTGGCCTCGCTCGTCGCGACCGCCGCGCGTGATTGCGCCATGCCGCAGTACCCGGGGCTCGTGCGACTGGAGGGCGAGCTCGTGCCGATGACGGATCCGCAACCCGCGGTCGTCGCGGTCGCGCTCGCCCCTGTGGTCCTCGCCATGCTCGGCGGTGGGACAACTCGCCCCACACCCGCCGCGCCGCCGCGCGAAGATCGCGATGACGAAGACGCGCCCGGGGGGTTGTTCGAGCGAATTTGGGGCGAAATTTAGCCCGAAATTGTCATTCCCCTGGCGCCTGTCTTTGATTTAATAGCGCGAACCAAGGGCGCCCAGGAACCTGACGCGGACTCATCCGTGTCTGACGTTGACGGCCAAGAGCCTTGTCTCTATCCTGCGTCTGCAATTTTCGCCGTCGTCCTGCCCGATTTTCACACGAGGGGATCCGGTCTTGACTCCACCGAAGAAATCAGGAACTGACCTCAGCGCGCTCAAGGCGCGACTCGCCAAGAAGAACGCCCCATCCGGAGCCGAGATTCCCGCCCCCGGGTTCGCACCTCCTCCGGGCGGCGTCCCTGCTCCGGGACAGTCGATCCCGGCACCTGGCGAGAGTATCCCGGCCCCCGGCGCGGTCATCCCTGCGCCGGGTCAGGCCATCCCTGCGCCTGGCATGAGCATCCCGGCGCCTGGCGAGAGCCTCCCCGCCCCGGGTCAGATGCTCCCACCGCCCGGCCAAGTCGCCGCGCCCCAACCACCGCCGCCCGATCCAACCCGTGACGGCGCGTTCTCGGGTGGCGGCGGCGGCTTTGATCCCAACGACGGGATCATCGACGTCGGCGGCGACGTGCCCGCGAAGGGCAGCAAGGGCCTGGTCGCGTTCGCGGCCGCCGGCGCCTTGGTGCTCGGCATGTTGTTCGGCTGGGTCGGCAAGAGCACGCTCGGCAAGAGCCAGCAGATCACCCGCGCCAGGGCCAAGGGCCAGACGATGGCCACGGAGGTCCAGGCCGTCGCCGACATGCGCAAGGACATCAGCCTCAAGATGGAGGACCTCAAGAAGCAGATCGCTGAGGATCCCAAGGCTGGTGGTGAGGCGCTCAAGGAGCTGAACGCGGCGAACTTCGAGAAGCACCCGAAGGTCGACGATCTGTTCGGCTGGCAGCTCGCCTCGATTCACCCCAAGGACGTCAAGAAGGTCTTCCAGCTGTACGAAGAGGCCAACGGTCTCAAGACCGACCTCGGCTACCTCGCGGGCTTCGTGACCGCGAACGCGGCCGCGCTCGGCAAGGCCGGCGGCCCCGCCTCGTTCGGCGTGCTGTTTGACGACAAGGGCGGCATGACCCTCGTCGAGACGGTCGCGGCGATGTGTAAGGGTGAAGGCGACGCGCCCGCGCCCTGTCCGGACGGTGACAACGCCATCGGCTACCTCGTGCGCGACAAGCTCGGGTCTGAGCCCGCGTTCGCGCCGATCGGCACCGGCGCTGGTCAGATCAGCCCGATCAACCGCAGCGACGAGATGTACCTCTACCTCGTGGGTCAGAACCCCGAGAACAACGCGAAGCTCGTGTACGGGCGTCTGCTGGCCCAGGTCAACACGCGTCTCGAGGAGATGAACAAGGTCGAGCGGCGCGCCATCAACGCGCTGAAGGCCTACGCCAACGATCCTGACGTCGATGGTTCCAACCCCGCCGAAGAGGCCGGCGACGAGTAACCCCCGCGTCTGGGTCCTCAACCCCGTAAGAGCCGGCTTTTTTGGCTGGCTCTTTCGCTATTACGGGTACGCGATCCTGATCCTCGCGGTCGGGGTCGCGGTTTTTGGCGTTAAAGTCTATCGCGACTACGTCGCCGAGCTGCCGCCGCTGACGGAGCTCGAGCGCTACGAGACCTCGGCGCCCGGCGTCACGCGGATCTACGCCAGCGACGGCACCCTGCTCGCCGAGCTCGCCCGCGAGTACCGCTCGTACACCCGCATCGAGGACATCCCGGAGCCGCTGATCCAGGCGTTCTTGGCCGCCGAGGATCGGCGCTTCTTCGTGCACGACGGCCTCGACTACCGCGGCCTCGCCCGCGCCGTGCTCGCCAACCTGCGC
This sequence comes from Myxococcales bacterium, assembly GCA_020633295.1. GTDB lineage: Bacteria > Myxococcota_A > Polyangia > Nannocystales > Nannocystaceae > JACKDW01. Next base: position 263,116 of record JACKDW010000007.1, read on the forward strand.
TCCGGCACCGTGGTCCAGGGCGGCAGCACGATCACGCAGCAGGTCGCCAAGAAGCGGCTGACGAACGAGCGCACGCTCGACCGCAAGATCCGCGAGGCGCTCGTGAGCCTGCGGCTCGAGGCGACGCTCGACAAGCAGACCATCCTGGAGATCTATCTCAACGAGATCTTCTTCGGGCACAACGCACACGGCGTCGCGGCGGCGGCCCAGCGATACTTCGAGAAGTCCCTCGACGAGCTCACGCTCGCCGAGTCCGCCTTGATCGCGGGCCTCGGTCGCGCGCCCTCCCGCTACAACCCCGTGCGCTCCCCCGAGCGGGCGCTCAAGCGCCGCGCGGTCGTGCTGCAGGACATGGTCGAGGCCGGCTACATCACGCCCGCCGAGCGCGACGCGGCCGCGGCCGAGCCGCTGCAGCTCAGCACGCCGACCGACGTCTTCCGCCTGCGCGACCCCTACTACGCCGAGCACGTGCGCCAGCTCGTGAGCGATCAGCTCGGGGAGGAGCTCGTGCTCAAGGGCGGCCTGCAGATCGAGACCGCCGCCGACCTCGAGATGGCGCGCTGGGCCCACGCCGCGATCGACAAGGCCGTGCGCAAGATCGATCGGCGCCAGGGCTACCGCGGGCCCGAGACCAGCCTGCGCGACGAGACCGCCAGGGCCGCGCTGATCGAGCGCCTGCGGGCGCGCTACGGCGAGTCGCCGCTGACCGACGAGCCTGGGCGCTGGCGGCTCGCGCTCGTGTCCGACGTCCAGCCGCGCCAGGCGACCGTCGAGCTCGGCGCCCACCAAGCCGCGCTGCCGCTCGCGCGCATGGACTGGGCCGCGCCCTACAACCGCAACACGGGCGTCAACGACGCCAAGATCAACGGCGTCGACGCGGCGCTCGTCGTCGGCGACGTCGTCTGGGTGCGGGGCTTCTTCAGCAAGCCGAAGGACAGCAAGCCCGGCAAGCCCAAGCCCGACGCGCACGCGGCGGACGAGGACGAGGACGAGGACGCGCTGGCGAGCGCCCCTCGCCTGCTGCGCGACCGCGCGAGCGACCTCCCGATCGTCGAGCTCGGGCAGCGCCCGCGCATGGAGGCCGCGCTCTACACGATGGACCACCGCAGCGGCTACGTGCGGACCATGCAGGGCGGCCACGACTTCGATCGCTCGCAGTTCAACCGCACGACGCAGGCCTGCCGCCAGCCCGGCAGCGTGTTCAAGGCCATCTACTACGCGCTCGCGCTCGACACCCGCCCCTACCAGATGGACACGGTGCTCGAGGACCACGCCTACGAGCCGGAGCCCGGCGAGGAGTGGAACCCGCAGAACATCGGCAAGACGCTCGACGGCAAGGTGCTGCTGCGCACCGCGCTGGTCCGCTCGCTCAACCTCCCGTCGATCCGCCTGTTCCAGAAGCTCGGCGCCGACGCGGTCGTCGCGTGGTCGCGTCGGCTCGGCATCCGGAGCGAGCTCATCGCCGATCGCGCGCTCTCGCTCGGGGCCTCGTGCGTGCACGTCGACGAGCTGACGCGCGCCTTCGCGATCTTCGTGCGCGGCGGCACCTGGGTCGAGCCCGTCTACGTCCGTCGGATCATCGACAAGCGCGGCGAGGTGCTGGTCGACAACCGCAGCTTCGACGACCCCGTGGTCGACATCGCCGGTCGGCTCGATCGGATCGGCAGCCTCGCCAGCGCGCCGCCGCGCCAGGTCGTCGACCGCCGCACCGCGTACCTCATCACCCAGCTCATGCGCGACGTCGTCACCTCGGGCACGGCCACGCGCGCCACCATGATCGGCGCGCAGGCGGGCGGCAAGAGCGGCACCTCGTCCAAGGGCCCCTACACCACCGACACGTGGTTCATGGGCTTCACCTCCAACGAGATCACCGCGTCGTGGATGGGCGACGACACCTACGAGCGCTCCATGGGCGACGAGGACGCGAGCTACACGACCGTGGTGCCGATGTGGACGAACTTCATGAAGAAGGTCGTCGAGGGCGCGCCCCACGAGCACGTGCCGGGTCCGCGCCCGCCGGGGCTGAGCTCGCGGATCGCCGACGCGCGCACCGGCGGCCCGCCGGTCGCGGGCATGCCGACCGCCAAGCTGCTCACGCGTCAGTCGTGGAACTGAGCGCGGCTCACTGCGGGTTGATGACCTGCTGGTTGAGGCCGCCCGGGTACGCGTACGAGTCGTAGGAGTCGAAGCCGACGACCGTCACGCTGAAGTTCTCGTTGCCCTCGAGGGTGTGCACGCCGTCGCTCGCGGAGACGCGCGCGACCTCCCAGCCGCTCGGGTCGTTCTGCGGGCCCACGGCGACGAACGAGTTCTGGGGGATCATCGCGCCGTCGAGCGTCACCTGGGCGCCGGCGGGCTTGGTCACCACCAGGTAGTCGTTGATCCAGTTGGGCGGCACGAGCACCACGTAATTGGGTCGGTACTGCTCGACGGGTACGGCCTGCGACATCGCGGGGTCGCCCGTGCCGGCGTTGCCCGCGTTCTGGGACGACATGTACTGCATCACCGAGATCGGCTTGTCGGCGCTGACGAAGAAGTCGCCGGGGTTGGGGATCGAGCCGTCGACCGCGAGCTCGACGAACTCGCCGGCGTCGAGCATCAGGTTCTGGGGGCCGATGCCGGTGACGTCGGCGTGGGCGTCGATGGCGACGGTCGTGCCGTCCTCGGACGCGAAGATGTGCCAGTACGAGGGCTCGGGGTTGTTGTTGTTGCGCGGCGCGAAGCGAGCGCCCACGTACTCGAGGCCCCAGGTCTGCAGGCCGAAGGTCTGCTCCTCGATGTGGTCGCAGCAGCACGCGGCCTGCAGCGACGGCACGTTGGCGCAGTTGTGCGAGGAGAACACCGAGATCGGCTTGTCGGAGACGATGTAGCTGCCGTTGAAGCCCGCCGAGCCCTCGAACTGCGCGACGTCGCCCTCGCTCAGCGTCGGCAGGTCGTAGGGCTGCCCGGCCTGCAGCGCCGGGAGCCCGCCGCCGGCGGTCGTGTTGGTCGCCGGCGTGAGCGTGACGCTGGTGTCGTCCGCCGTGGCGACGATCTGGATCTCGGGCCGCAGGTAGCTGTTCTGGCCCCAGCCGACGATGTAGTAGTACTTGTCGAGGGCCGAGACGGGCAGCAGCAGCGAGGCGTCGCTCGTGAACGAGCTCTGGCCGTTAATCGGCTGGAACTGGTAGGCGATGATCGGCACGTCCGACTCGATCTTGTAGGCGCCGCGCGGGTTCACGCCGGTCAGGTTGATGTGCTTGTCGGGCAGGTCGAACTGGTGCAGCGTGCCGGGCGCGACCTGCGACGACTGCAGCACCATCCAGTTGTTGTTGCTCCACTGCAGCACGTTGACGTTGGCGGTCTCGGCGTCGTCGACGTTGCTGACGACCACCGAGTACTGCAGCGCGTCGTAGCCGTCGTGATTGTCGGCGTCGATGGCGTAGTACAGGCAGCCGACCGACGCGTTGGTCTGCTCGGCCTGCGCGCACAGCGTGAGGCACTGCCCGCCGATGCAGCTCTCGCCGGCGCCGCAGTCCGTCGGCAGCCACTCGCCCATCTCGTTGCAGGTCTCGAGCGTGTCGTTGTCGACGCACTTCGTCGTGTTGGCGAGGCAGCCGTACACGCACTGGTTCGAACACGCGTCGTCGTCGACGGCGTTGCCGTCGTCGCAGTCCTCGACGCCCTCCCAGATGACGCCGTCCCCGCAGCTCGCGGCGGCGCAGCTCGAGAGGCAGTCGTCGGTCTCGACGTCGTTGCCGTCGTCGCACAGCTCGCCGTCCTGGACCACGCCGTCGCCGCACTCGCCGGGCACGCAGTCGTTGGAGCAGGCGTCGTCGTCGACCTGGTTGCCGTCGTCGCAGCCCTCGCCCGGGCCGACGAAGCCGTCGCCGCAGCTCGCCAGCTCGCAGGTGTCGAGGCAGTTGTCCGCGTTGGACGCGTTGCCGTCGTCGCAGACCTCGTCGCCCTCGACCACGCCGTTGCCGCAGACCGCGTCGGGCTCACCTGTTGTTGAGGTCAGGTCATCCGTGGTCGCGTCGGTCCCGCTCGTCGTCATGCCCATGGTCCCGCCGGTCGACGGGCCCTCGGTCGCGGGGCTCGACCCCGGGCCCTCGGTCGTCGCGCCGCCGGTCGTCGTCGCGGGGCTCGTGCCGCCCTCGGACTCGGTCCCGGCCGTCGACGCGGTCGTCGAGCTCGAGCTGTCTCCGCACGCGGAGACGGCCGCCGCGGCGCAGGCGGAGAGCAGCAGGTGCTGGAGCGGGTGCGGGAGGAGTCGCGTACGGGGCTTCACGCGTCGATGATACGAGACATGACCCGAAATACATACACGAGCGCACGTCGTTCCTCGCCGCGCCCGCGTCGCGCGGCGGCTCGCGGCCGCGCGGCTCGTGAGCCGCCGCGCCTGGGCCGGCGCGCGACGCTCAGCCTGGCTCGCCGTCGGCGGGCAGCTCGACGACGAAGGTCGTGCCCTCGCCGGGCGCGCTCGTCACCGTGATCTCGCCGCCGAGCAGCTCGCACAGCGCCCGGGTGATCGTCATCCCGAGCCCCGTGCCGGTGCTCTCGCGCACGTGCGAGTCGGTGAAGCGCGTGAAGCCCTCGAACAGCCGCGCGAGCTGCTCCTCGCTCATCCCGACCCCGCTGTCCGCGATCTCGAAGCGCGCGCGCGGGCGCTCGTCGCCGGCCCGCGTGACCGCGAGCGTGACCTCGCCGTCCTCGGTGTACTCGCAGGCGTTGGCGAGCACGTTGAAGAGGATCTGGCGCACCTTGGTGGGGTCCGAGACCACCGTCTCGACCCGCGCGTCGACGGTCGCGCGCAGCGTGTTGTTGCCGCGCCGCGCGGCCGGCCGCAGCAGCGCGACGACGTCGCGCACGAGCTGCTCGAGGTCGAAGCGCGTCGGCTTGACCGCGTCCGCGCCGCTCTCGATCGCGGCGAGGTCGAGCATGCCGTTGACGAGCTCGAGCATGTGGCGCCCGGCGCTGTTGATCAGCGTGAGGTCCTTGCGCCGCGTGAGCGGGTCCTCCTCGTCGTCCTCCAGCAGCAGCTCGCTCAGCCCGATGATCGCGTTGAGCGGCGTCCGCAGCTCGTGCGTCAGCCGCGACATGAACGCGCGCTGCAGATCCTCGCGCTCGTCGCCCTCGAGCGCCTCGAAGAACGCGTCGACCAGCTCCTGGCGGTTGGCCTGCAGCGCCCGCGTCTGACGCGTGAGCACGCGGACGCTCTCGCGCAGCTCGAGCTGCGCGACGACCTGACGGCCGAGCACCCGCAGCACGCGTCGCTGCTGATCGCTCAGCGCCCGGGGCACGCGATCGATGACGCAGAGCGTCCCGAGGCGATACCCGTCGGTCGTGACGAGCGGCGCGCCGGCGTAGAAGCGGATGCTCGGGTCGCTCGTCACGAGCGGGTTCGCGGCGAAGCGCGGGTCCTCCGTCGCGTCGGCGACCTCGAACACCTCGTCCTGCAGGATCGCGTGGGCGCAGAAGGCCTGGTCGCGGGGGGTCTCGCGCGCGTCCAGCCCGACCCGCGACTTGAACCACTGGCGCTCCTCGTCGACGAGGCTCAGCAGCGCGATCGGGGTCCCGCACAGCTCGCTCGCCAGCGCGGTCAGCTCGTCGAGGTCCGCCTCCGCCGGCGTGTCGAGGACGTCGTGGCGCAGCAGCGCGACGCGGCGCTGCTGCTCGTCGGGAGGCAGCGGCGCGCGCCCGCGGGCGGCCGCGTAGGCGACGGGCTCCCGCTCGGGATCCGGCAGCAGGCGCCCGTCGGGCAGCAGGCGCGGGTCGACGTCGTGGCCCGCCGCGAGCTGGACCACGCGCTGGCAGCGGTCGTGACGGCCCTCGCAGTACACGCGCGAGTAGGAGCTGAGCGCGGGATCCCGCGCGATCGCGGCGGCCGCCTCGCACGCGCCGCGACGCGGGCAGGGAAGACCTGTCCCTTCATTCATCACTCGTCGTCGTGGCAAGCACACGGAGTATATCGTCAACGCCGCGCGTCGCCGCAGCCCCGGTCGCGCGGCCACGGGGGTCTCGACGGCGCCGCGCCGCCCCGCGCACATTCGAGCGGCGTCGCGGAAACCTGTCCGTAGCAACACGTCAAGACTAGCGTCGATTGTCCAGTCGTATGAGCAATTGACGCTAGTCAATCGCGTCGCGAGCTCGTCGCCATCGCGCGCGCGCGACCAGGCGCCGCGCGGTCGCCCGCCCGCCGCGCCGGGTTAACGCGAAGACCCCGGCGCGGGGCCGGGGTCTCGTGGAGGTCGCCCTCGTTCGCGCCCGCGGGGGCTACTCGATCTCTTCCTCGGGCGGCTTGCCCTCGACGATGTTGCCGTTCTCGTCGTACTTCACGTCCGAGCCGGTGAGCACGTCGCCGACGTCGCTGCTGAACTTCTCCTCGACGCCGATGTTGGGCAGGCGCTCGCCGATCTGGTCCTCGGCGGTGCCGTTGACGACCGAGAGCACGAACACGCCGTGGACCGGCGACTGGTCAAACGACCGGATCCGGGAGGTGTCCTCGGCCTTCCACTCGTAGTAGCGGAGCAGCGGGCGCGCGTCCTTCGGATCGGTCTTGAGCTTGGACTCGGGGTTGATGCCGAACCAGGTCTTGAAGCTGCCCTCGACGACCTTCTCGTAGTCCTGGCCGGGCCACTTCTCGACGTTGAAGGCGTAGACGATCTTCCAGAGCTCGCCGTCCTTGAAGAAGAAGAACTTGCGGAGCGTGTTGTCACGCGTCCACACCATCTCCTCGCCGTTGTCGTCCTCGAAGTCGAACTGGATGAGGCTGACGCCCCACTTGTGGCGCGAGGAGCTGGTGAACTTGATGTGGCCCTTCTTGAGCTCCGAGAGCTGCTCTTTCTTCCAGGCGCGCAGGCGGTCCTGCGACATCGGATCGTTGGCCTTCTTCTGGCGCTTCTTGTACTCCTTGTCGATGTCCTTCGCGAGGACGGCGATCACGTCCTCCGGGGTCATCCCCCACTTGTAGCCCTTGGTGAGCGCCTTGACGCCGAGCATCGCGGACAGCCCGGGGTTCGGGTCGACCATCTTGCAGGTGCGCTTCTTGCCCTTCCCCTTGCAGACTTCCTTCGGCTCGGGCTTCTCGATCTTCTTGCCCTCCTCGTCCGTGACCTCGCCCTCCGCGATCTCCTCCCCGGGATCCGTGTAGGACACGAAGTCGTCCTCGTTGGCCTCACTCGGGCCTTCGTCCGTGGACGAGGGAGCGTCCTTCTCCTCCGAGCCAATCTCGTCGTTGTCGGGCGTCTTCGTATCGCCCTTGTCTTTGCATCCAACGTCGCCGAACAGTCCGAGTCCCAGCGCCGCGGCCAAGATGAGAGAACGCTTAAGCAGCATCGTGCCTCCTGTGGTCGCGCACGTTATCACGCCCTGCGGCGACACGTCACGACGCGCGCGCCACCTCGCAGCGCCCGCGCGCGCGGATTCACGCGCCGCGCCGCGCCCGCCCCGACGCCCGTCGGGGGTCTGCGGCGCGCGCTAGGACGCGGGCGGCGACTCGGTCAGGCGAACTTTGTAGGTGAGGCGATCGCCGTCCCGCAGGACCTCGACGGTGCCCGGCGACCGGAATTGTTGGAGCATCGCCGTGCACGCGCCGTAGAACAGGCAGTGGAAGCCGCGGCTCCGGGTGATCTCGGGGTGAAGATCAACGCTCGAGAGGCGCACGTCAGCGCCCTCCCCCGCGACCAGCTCGAGCGATCCACAGCCGCGCGTCGACTGCTCGAAGGCGCGGGGCGCCATGGACAGCAGCGCCACGGAGCCCGTGGCGCCCTCGTCCCCGGTCCGCGCCATGGTCGTCAGCGGCCGCAGCATGCCGTGGTCGTAGCTGTCGAACATCATCTCGGTCCAGAACACGCGCGCGCCCGCTTCGCCGAGCACCTCGTAGATCACGTCGCAGACGCGCAGCGACACCTCGAGCGGCAACCAGTCGAGCGAGCTCGCGGCGCGAACCCGACGCAGGATGTCGTCCCCGAGCTGCTCGCGGATCGCGGTGCCCTTCCCCGCCGGCACCGCGCGAACGCGCTTCAGGGCGACCTTGGAGTAGTGGGCACGGATCGCGGGTGACGCTTCGGTCATGACGCTCACGCGAGCGACGCTCGCCGTCGGGAAGCTACCACAGTCACGCCCGCGCCGGCCCCGAAGCCGCTAATTCGAGTTGCTTCGAATTGCGTCGATCGAGTCGATCGAGTCGATCGAGTCGATCGAGTCGATCGAGTCAAGCGCGCGCGGTGTGCAGACGCTGGTGCAACGCGCGCACGAGCTCATGCGCCGCGCGCGGGCTCAATTCGTCGGGGTCGGCGGCGAGCAGCGCGTCGAGCACCGCGCGCGCCTCTTCGCCGCCTGCGGTTTCTCCCGCGGCGCCTGAGGATTCTTCAGGGGATTCTCCTGACGAGCCCGCGAAGGCGTCTCCCGCTGAAGAGAGACCTTCAGACAGGTCGGGAATGCGCGCGTCGTCCGAGCGCAGCGCGAACAGATCGAGCTGCGGGGTCGTGCCCGCGCGCTCGCTCGCCTCGAGGCGCGAGAGGATCCGCTGCGCCCGCCGCAGCACAGGCGCCGGCAAGCCGGCGAGTCGACCGACCTGGATCCCGTAGCTGCGACCGGCGGCGCCGTCCTCGAGGCGATGCAAGAAGATGATGCTGCCGCGCTGCTCGTGGACCGAGACGTGCACGTTCCGCAGCCCCGGGAGCCGCTCCGAGAGCGCGCAGAGCTCGTGGTAGTGGGTCGCGAACATGGTCCGACAGCCGACGCGGTCGTGGAGGAACTCGGTGATCGCCCAGGCCAGCGCGAGGCCGTCGAAGGTCGCCGTGCCGCGCCCGATCTCGTCGAGCAGCACGAGGCTGCGGGGGCTCGCCTGACTGAGGATCTGGGCCGCCTCGCGCATCTCGACCATGAAGGTGCTGTCGCCGCGACCGAGGTCATCGGCCGCGCCGACGCGCGTGAAGATGCGGTCGACGACGCCGACGCGCGCGCTGACGGCGGGCACGTAGCTGCCGACGTGGGCGAGCAGCGCGATCAGGGCCGCCTGGCGCATGACCGTGCTCTTGCCGCCCATGTTGGGCCCCGTGACGAGCAGGAAGCGCGCCGTCTGAGCGCCCCCGCCGTGGGCGCGCAGGCTGAGCGAATTGGGCACGAAGCGGCCGCTGTCGAGCATGCGCTCGACCACGGGGTGGCGCCCCTCCTCGATCTCGAGCACGGGCTGGTCGACGAGCTCGGGGCGCACGAAGCCGTGCTCCTCGGCGATCTCGGCGAGGCCCGTGAGCACGTCGAGCACCGCGAGTCGACCGCCGCGCTCGACCAGGCGCTCGCCGGCGGCGCTGACGGTCTTGCGCAGCTGCTCGAACAGCTCGAGCTCGCGGGTGAGGCCCGCCGCCTGGGCGCCGAGGACCTTGGACTCGTGCTCGGCGAGCTCCTCGGTCACGTAGCGCTCGGCGTTGGCGAGGGTCTGCTTGCGCACGTAGCTCTTGGGGACCTTGGCGAGCTGGGTCTTGGGGACCTCGAGGAAGTAGCCGAACACGCGGTTGTGCTGGACCCGCAGCGTCGGGATACCGGTCGCCTCGCGCTCGCGCGCCTCGATCTCGGCGAGCGCCTCGCGGCCGCCGTCGCGCAGCGCCCGCTGGCGATCGAGCTCCGCGTCGGCGCCGTCGTTGATCACGCCGCCGTCGCGGGTGTGACTCGGCGGATCGTCGACGAGCACGCGCGCGAGCTCGGCGTGGAGGTCCTGGAGGAGGTCGTCGCCCAGGTCGAGCACCGCCGGCAGCCCCCGATCAATGCGGCGCGCGACGAGCTCGCTGAGCAGCTCGTGCAGCCGGGGCAAGGTCGCCAGCGAGCTGCGCAGCGAGGCCAGCTCGCGCGGCTTGATGGTCCCCAGCCGCGCGCGCGCGGCCAGGCGCGCGATGTCGCGAACGTCGCGCAGCGCCTGCTGCACGTCGCTGCGGATCTGCGGCTCGGCGAGCAGCGCCTCGATGCCGTCCTGACGCGCGCGGATGATCGCGACGTCGCGCGGCGGCGCGCCGAGCCAGGACCGCAGCAGGCGCGCCCCCATCGCCGTGCGCGTGGCGTCGACCGACCACAGCAGGCTGCCCTTGCGCTGGTTCTCGCGCAGGGTCCGGTAGACCTCGAGGTTGCGCAGCGAGGTCTCGTCGAGGATCACGTGGGCGCCGGACTCGTGCAGCCGCAGGCGGTGCAGCAGCAGCGTCTGACCGGGCTGGGTCTGCTCCGCGTACCACAGCGCCATCGCGGCGGCGCGCTCGAGCGAGGCGGGCAGCGACGCGCCGCCGCTCTCGATCTGCAGCCCCTGGACGCGCCTTAGCACGGCGCGCGGGACCTCGGCGAGACCGAAGCCCTCGAGGCGCGGACACTCGGGCCCGAGCGTCTGCTCGATCCACTTGTGCAGCGACTCGCGGGCGACGATCTCGCGGGGCGCCAGGCGCGAGAGCTCCGCTCGCATGGCGCCGGTGTCGGGCGCCGCGAGCACGACGAACTCACCGCAGGAGACGTCGAGCGCGGCCACGCCGATCGGGCCCGCGTCGGTCTCCTCCGCGACCACGGCGACCAAGTAGTTGGGCTCCTCGCCGCGCAGGTGCTCCTCGTCCAGCAGCACGCCGGGCGTCACCACACGCACGACCTCACGACGGACGATCTTGCTCCCGCGCCGCTTGCGTGCCTCCTCGGGGGTCTCCATCTGCTCGCAGATCGCGACCTTGAAGCCGTGCTCCACGAGCGTGCGCAGGTACCCGCCGATCGCGTGGTACGGCACGCCCGCCATGGGCACGGGGTCCGGGTTGTTCTTGTCGCGGGAGGTCACGACGATGTCGAGCACCGGCCCGACCGTCTCCGCGTCCTCGAAGAACATCTCGTAGAAGTCCCCCATGCGAAACATCAGGATCGCGTCGGGGTAGCGCGCCTTGATCTCGAGGAACTGGCGCATCACCGGGGTATCGCGGGAACCGTTGTGGGGAGCTGGCACGGTGCTCGAATTTGTATCGCACGCGCGCGATTTCGTCCCTGCCGGCGCAAGCGCGTCTGGGCCCGAACGCATGAAAAAACCCGGGCCTGAGGCCCGGGTTTCGTTGCGCTGAGAGCGCGACGGATCCTCGGAGCGAGGATCCTGGCGAAGATCTACTGGCGCACGACGTACGCGATGATCTGCTCCTGCTTCTCGAACGACTCCTTGGCGGCGAGCGCGTCATCCCAGCTGCCGAAGAGGCCGACGCGGACGCGGTGCCAGGTGCGGCCGTTGACATCCGCAGCCTCGACGCGAACGTCGTGACCGTTGCGCCGCAGCTTGTCGGCCAGCTTGTCCGCGTCCTCCTGCTTGGAGAACGCCTTCATCTGCAGCGTAAAGCTGCGATTGCTGGCGACGGCCGGCTTCTGCTTGGTCGCCGGATCGCCCGCGGCCATGACCGTATCGGACTTGGGCTTGGGCTGGGTCGCCTTGTCGTCCTTGGCGATGACGGCGGGCACTGGCTTCGCCACCGGCTTCGCCGCGGGCTTCGCGACCGGCTTGGGCGCCGGCTTGGGCGCCGGCTTCACCACCGGCTTCGGCTTCGCGATCTCCTTGACCTTCGCCTCCTTGGCCTTCGCCTCGGCTGCCTTCGCCTCCTTGACCTTCGCCTCGGCGGCCTTCGCCTCGGCTGCCTTCGCCTTCGCCTTGGCCTCGGCGGCGGCCTTCTCCTGCTTGACCTCGTCCTCGGGCCGCGGCGGGATCGCCGGGTCGCGGGTCTCGGGCAGGCCTTCCGTCGCGGGCTTCGCCAGGCCGTCCTTGAATTCGAATTCCTCGGGCTCGGGTCCGTCGAGGGCGGCCGCCGCGAGCGCGTCGTCGCGCTCGAGCAGCGCGAGCGCGTCGTGCTCGCCGCCCGCGCCGGGCCCGTCGACCGTGCGCCGCCCGACCATCACGCCGAGCGCGAACACGAAGCAGCCGACCACCGAGAGGCCGAAGAACAGAAAGAAGATCTGCCGGTTGTCGAGCGAGAGCTCGACCTTGTCCTTCCACTTTTCCATGTCGCGCATGACGATCATCCTGGCGTCCGCCGCCCGGTTGCTCGCGCGCGAGGGAGCGCGCGATCGCGGAGACGCCTGATCCCAGTCCTACCCAGCGCGCGCGCGACTCCCAAAAAACCGGCGAACTTTGGACCTGTCCGAACAATCAGGACAGTCGCGCGCCGCCGGCCGGCGCCGTACGCCCGCGCGGAGCCCTCTACCCCCGCGCTCGCGCGCGACTCACTGCACGATCCGCAGCTCGTTGGCCGGGTCGCGCAGGGTCACCTCGGGCTTCGACTCCGGGATCGCGCCGCCGGGGTTGGTCCCGCGTCGCACGATCTCCCGCGTCGGCGGGTACGACAGCGTCCACTCCTCGCTGTGGACCACCGTGCCGCCGTCGTAGAGCTTGCGCCGGCGCGTGACCTTGAAGCCGCGCTTGCCCTGCTGCGCGACGGTCTGGGTGCCCGAGCGCAGGCGATCGTCGTTGCGCACGATCGTCGTGTACGGGAGGACCTCGTCGATCTCGCGTTCGAAGGCGACGCGGTAGGGCCGGCGCGGGCCGAGCAGCTCGACCGCGACCTTGCCGCCCTGCACGTCGACGTGGAACACCACCGGGAAGTCGAAGTTGTTCCGAAAGCGCATGTCGACGGCGCCGTAGACCACGGTCGAGTCCAGGCCCATGTCGACGTAGCCGCTCGGCCGGCTGTGCGGGCGCGCGCGCACGATCTCGAGGCCGGAGAAGAACACCGCGCCGAACACCGTCGAGCTGACCTGGCAGATCCCGCCGCCGACCACGTCGACGATCTCGCCGGAGGTGATGCCGGGGGCGTAGCGGAACCCGGCCTCGGTCGTTCGCGGACCGACGACGTCGTTGAAGGAGAACTCCTCGCCGGGCAGGAGCACGTGGCCGTCGAGGCGCGCGGCGCCGATCTTGAGGTTATGGGCGCGATCCTTGTCGTTCGGCGCCATCGAGTAGGGCGTCGTGAAGCGCCCGAGCACCACGCTGATGTCGAGCTCACCCTTGAGCTCGGCGAGCGGATCGTCTGCGGGCGGGCTCGGCGTGGTCACGACCTCGATCTCGTCCGCGCCAGACGCGAGCCCGACCGCGATGGCCGAGAGCGTGTCGTGGGGCATCAAGGTCGAGCCGCGCGCGGCCGGGAGCACGCGGCGCGCCTCCATGTCGAAGCGGGTCGGCAGCGACGGGCGCTCGAACTCGGGCGCGAGCTCCTGCAGCAGCTCCAGCGCCACGTCCTCGCGAAACTGCTGACCGACCGCGAGGTCGACGAGCCCGCGCCGGGCGTCGGAGCGCTCCTGCAGGTCGCGCAGCGGATGGCCCGTGTGCCCGTGACGCAGCGCGGCCTCGATCGCCGAGTCAGGCGCCGGGGTCGCGCCGAGATCGCGCGCGCGCGTGGGGATGGCGACTTCGCCCGGCCCGCGCAGCGTGACCTGTCGATCGAGACCCTCGTCCGCGAGCTCGAGCGCGATGGCCTCGAGGTCGCCGCGGTCCATGCCCGCCACGTCGCGCCCCTCGAGCAGGACGCCCGGGACGACGACCTCGGGACGATCTTCGAACGGCGCCCAGGGCAGCAGGAGCGCCGCCGCGGCGACCGCCCCACCCGCAGCCATGGCGACGCCCTCAACGATTCGCGCGCCGCGATGAACCCAGGCGGGTGCCGCGCGCCGAGCCGCGGAGGCCGGCTCCGAGTTCGAGGACGAGCGCGCATCCGCTGCATGAACGTCGTCTCGCGGCGCGGGCTCGTGGCTCGTGGTCCGCCGCTGCGGCCCGGCCCGACGCCGGGCGCTCGGCGTTCGTCGGGTCGCGGGCTGGGGCTGGGCGGACATGCAAGACCGAGCCTACAGACCGCGCCCCACACGTCCAGAAATCGACGGGAATCGGGGAACCCGGGGTCCCATGAGACGTCCGTTTGAGGGTATGAATGGTCCAGCCATGACCGCCTCATCTCCGCAGCCCAAGGGACCTCCCCCGGCGGCCAAGAAGCCGGCCGGCCGGATGCCACAGGGTCTCCCGAAGGGATATGGCCCGCGCCGCAGCCGCGTCCCCGCAGCCTACAAATTATGGATGGGGGCGATCATCGCCAACCTCGCCGGCGTCCTCGCGGCCGTCTACATCGCGAAGATCATCCGCGGCATCCCCGCGAGCACCGGGACCGAAACCGCGCTGCTCGCGGTCTACTACACGATGATGGTGATCGCGGCCGTGGTCGACGCGCTTTGGCTTGACGAGGTGCTGTTCAAGGGCGGCTTCCGACGCTCGCACCTCCAGGGACAGGACGGGCGCCAGGCCCAGTCGGGGGATGTGGAGGAGGCGGCCGCGAGCATGCAGCGCTCCTCGTTCTCCTTCCCGGTCCTGCTGATCCTCTCGGGTTTGTTCACGTACCTGCTGTTCAATTTTATCAACAACGACTTCGACAATTACTACCGAAGAGTTGGAAAACACGTCACTTCTCTTCGTGGTGATAATCCCGAGAACGCGACCAAGCGGCTGGCCGCGATCGGCGAATTGTCCATCCGTCGGGATCCCGAGATCATCCCGATCCTTACGCGACAGCTCGAGCGCGGCGGCGATGTCGCGGTCTGGGCCGCCTGGGCCATGGGTCGCTTCAAGGACGTCCCGGCGAAGCGCCGCCGTCCGCTGGTTGAGCCGCTGCTCGCGGCCTCACGCTCGGACGATCGCGCGCTCCGCCGCGAGGCCATCGTCGCGCTGGCGCGCCTGCAGTACCGCCCCATCGCGTCCCAGCTCAAGACTGAATTGCGCAGTGATATCGACAGCCTGAGCAGCGAAAGCTCTATCGATTTACGGCTCCTCTACGCAGCCGGACACGTCCAGAGCATGGAGCTCGTGCCGCTGCTCGAGGAGATTCTCCGCGGCAAGGGTTCAGTCGAGGCCCAGCAGGCTGCGGCCTGGGCGCTGTTCCAGCACATCGACCAACGAGGCGGTCGCGACGTCGTTCCCATCCTCGAGGAGCGCCTGCCCGCCGCGCCGCTCGCCGTGCGCTGCGCGATCGTCCACAGCCTGGGCTACACGGGCGACGAGAACTCCAACCGCGCGCTGATCCACGCCTACGACACGGCCACGCCAGAGGAGCGCGCCACTCGCTGCGGGATCGTGAGCTTCAACCTGCGGCCCGACGGCGGCGATGAGCGCGTGGACCTGTTCATGCCCCGCGACAGCTTTGAGATGAAGATCCTCCAGGCCATGGGTCAGATCCGGGCGACGACCCCCGAGGTGCGCGCGGCCGTGGAGCCGTGGCTGGCCCGCGTGGTCGAGGGCGCGACCGACGACCTCAAGCGCTCGCGCGCCGAGAGCCTGCTGTCCGGCATCCAGTCAGCGCGCGATGATCGCCTGATCAAGCAGCTGCCAAGCGAGCCGTGACGCACGGGCGGAACAACACTGCTACAACACCCTCGATGCGGTTGTACGCCCGGCTCGCGCGGCCTGTGCTCGGGGCGAGTGTGGTCCTCGGCTCGCTCGTCGGGACGCGCGCAAGGGCGGATGAACGCTGGCCGCTGTGGCCCACCGAGGTCGAGGTGGTCGCGGCCCCGCTGCGCTCCGGCGCCAGCGTGGGCCCGCCGACCCGGGTCGCGCCCGAGTCCGTGCGACTCGACGCGCTCACCAAGCTCGAGGACTACCCCGAGGTCCTGATCCTCGACGACCTGCTGCTGGCGATCGGCGATCGCTCGTCAACGGTGAAGCGCGCGGCCCTGCAGCAGTGCATCGCCCGCGTGCTGCACTCGTGTATCCCGCGCGCCGTCGAGATCTGGAACGACAGCTCCGTGGACGCGAGCGTGCGCATGTACGCCCTGGAGCTGATGCTCCTCGACCCGAGCGACGCCCACGTGGAAGCCCTGCTGATCGCGCTGCAGGACCCGACGGAGCAGCTGCGCAACGCGGCCACCAGCCTCGCGGGTAAGGTGGTGCTACCGCAAGCGAGCCAGGAGCGCGTCCGCAGCGCGCTGATCGCCAAGCTCGGGGACGCCACGCCGCACATCCGGGCCAGCGCCGCGCGCAGCCTCGGACGACTTGGACCTGGGCGCGGCGCGCTGGCCATCTCGCGCCTGCTGCAGGACCCGGATCCCAACGTGCGCCGCTGGGCCGCGACCGCGCTTGGCCAATTCGCCGACGCGCGAGCCGTCCCGGCGCTGATGCGCGCGGTCGAGGCTGGAGACGAGGCCTACGTGAGCCGCGCGCTGCTGCACGGCCTCGGGCTGCTCCCTGGCGTCGAGGTCGACCGCATGCTGCTCCAGCTGCTCGATGACCAGCCGCGGGGGCTGGCCATGAGCAACGTCGTCGAGGCCATCGGGCTCCGCGAGCAGCCCTCCCCCGAACTCCTGGACGGGTTGCTCGTGCGCCTGCGCGAGACGCACCTGCGCGAGTCGATCGTCGCCGCCCTGCAGATGCTCGGTGAGCGCGCGCGGACGGGACTCGAGCGCGCCGTGGCGCGCGGTCTTGACCCCGAACTCGCGCTCGAGGCCGAGCGACTGCTGGCGGCCCTGGATCTGCCGACCGAGCCGGAGCCCGTGGCGTTTGAGCGCCCCGAGCCCAAGACGACCACGCTGGCTGGGTGGCGGAAGCGCCTGCGCGTACCCGACATCGCCCGGCGACTGCGCGCCGCCGGGGAGCTCGTCGTCTTCAACCCACCATGGTTGGCGGCCGCGATCGTCCGTGAGATCGACCAGTCGTCAACTCCCGATCCGATCCGCGGCTGGATCGCCGCGCTCGCGCTGGGCGACGCGGCCCTCGACGGGGCCGCCGACACGCTCGGCGGCGGGATGCTCTGGGCTCGCCTGGGTCGCTGGGGACGAGATCGACGGCTGAGCACCGACGACCGCTGCCTGGCGATCGCCGCGCTCGGGGCCGCCGCCGCGGCGCCGCGCAAGCGACGTCATCGCGTCATAAAGGACGTCACGGAGCTGGCCGGCAGCACGTCGCGCGAGATCCGCTCCTGTGCCGCGCTCACGCTGGGACGACTGCACGCCCCCGCGGCGCTGGAGGCCCTGCTCCACGACAGCTCGCCACGCGTCCGCGCGAGCGCGGCTCTCGGCGTAGCGATCCTGCGCGCGTCGGCCCAGCAACGGAGCGCGCGCGACCCGCTGCGGGACAGCTTATCGACACGGCTCGCGGTGCTCGCGGTCGAGGATGAGCACATTGGCGTCCGCTTGGCCGCGCGGCTGGCCAACGCGGCGCCGACGAGCGATCCCGCGCCGCCGTCGGAGGAGCTGTCCTGGTTGATCTGGGATGACCGCCCGCTTCCATCGAACACGGCCTGGCGGCCCGCCATCATCGCGGGCCAGGAGGTCCTGGTGCCGACGCGCGATTTTGGTGGCGTCAGCTGGACGCACCTCCCAGGACTCGCCGCGAGCGCGGTGGAGCTCCCCGACCCCGGCGTCCCGAGCCAGAACCTGGCCGCGCTGCTGATCCGCTTCATCACGGACTAGCGGCCCGCGCTGCTCGAGATGACATCGAAGATCTATGGATTAATTCATTGATTCCGCGCTTCCCGACATCATCTCGATAACTTTTTGAAAAAACAGATCAATTCACTTCGGTCTCGGATGTGCTTTCCCAGAGGGCATGACCGCAATGACCGCTTGTGAAGAGTTCACCATGCTGACCGCCCCGCACGTCCCGCGGCTCTTCCGGATCGGCATGCGCTTGACCCGCCAGCCCTCCGAGGCCAACGACCTCGTCCAGGAGGCGCTGACCAAGGCCTGGGCCAGCTGGCACCGCTTCCAGCGCGACGGCAGCCTCGGCGCCTGGCTCTCGCGGATCCTCGTCAACACCTTTATCTCGCGCCACCGCCACCAGCGGGTGGTCGACGCCACGGCCGCGCGCGATGACATCGCCGAGCACCTGTTTGATCGCGGCCGCATGCGTGAGGCGAGCGATCCCGAGGCGAGCTGGGCGTCGCGTGAGCTTTCGGACGAGATCCTTAATGCGCTGGCCGCCCTGCCCGATCGCTACCGCCGCGTGGTCGAGTTGGTCGACATCGACGGCCTGCCCTACCGCGACGCCGCCGAGTGCCTGAACTGCCCGGTCGGCACCGTGATGAGCCGCCTCCACCGCGCGCGTCGGATGCTGCGCGCCAGCCTGGCCGACTACGCGCGCAGCTACGGCCTGGGCGACAGCCGCCTCGCGGCCTGAGCGACGTCTCCTGCGCGCTCAGGCCGAGGGCCGCGTCACGAGGGGCCGCTCGCCGGCGAACCGTGGACGCCTTCGCGCTCCGGCGCGCCCAGCATGATCAGCCCACGCGGTGGGCGAGAAAAACTAACGGGCCCGAGCCCCGCGATGATCGACACTCGAGCCCGGCGTGTCGTTCACGAACTTCAGCGACCGCGTCATCACGTTCAAGCTCGTGTACTGGGGCACGGGCCTCGGCGGCAAGACGACCAACGTCCGCCGGCTGCTCGATCTGCATGGCCAGGAGCAGCCGCTGCTCGCCTCGCACGTCCAGCTCGAGCTGGGGAGATGGTTCCCGCTGCGCGCGTTTCGCCTGCGGGTCTTCGTCAACGTCACGCCCGGGGCGCGCGTCCGTGATCCGTCGCGCGCGCTCATCCTCCGCGGCGCCGACGGGATCGTGTTCGTCTGTGATTCTCAGGCGTCGTGGCTCAGGAGCAACGTCGACTCGCTGCAGGAGCTCGACGAGACCCTCGCCGTGCAGGGTCGCGCGCTCGCGGAGCTCCCCCACGTGGTCCAGTACAACAAGCGCGACACACCGACCGCGCTCCCGCTCGACCGGCTGCGACCCATCTTCAATCGCCACGGCGCGCCCGAGTTCATGGCGGTCGCGCGCGAGGGGGCGGGCGTGGTCGACACCTTTCGCGCGATTACGCGGATGATGCTCGCGCGGGCCTACATCGCGTAGGGACATCGATGAACGGCCGACGGGCGGCTGCTCATCAACCTGACGCAACCTGACGCGCTCTGGCTCAAGCCGACGGCTCGGCCACCAGCGGACCGGTGACCGGCGTTCCGTGGAGGTTGTCCGGGGTCGTCGAGGCGACCGGGCTCGGGCGCGAGGTCATCGGCGCCAGCTTGCGCGGCGGCGGCAGCGTGCGCCCCTCGACGACGGCCATGACCTCATCGCCGTTGAGCACCTCTCGCTCAAACAGCGCCGTGGCGAGCCGCTCGAGCACCGGGTAGTGGTTCGTGAGGATCGACTTGGCGCGGTTGTACTGCTCGAGCACAAGCCCTTGGACGGCCTGATCGATGGCCTGGGCGGTCGCCTCGGAGAAATTGCGCGCCTGCTGGATCTCGCGGCCGAGGAACGGCTGGGACTCGTCCTTGTGGTAGGCGATCGGGCCGAGCTCGTCGCTCATGCCCCACTCGCAGACCATCTTGCGGGCGAGGTTGGTCGCGCGCTCGATGTCGTTGCTCGCGCCCGTGGTCTTCTGGCCGTTGAGCGCCAGCTCCTCGGCGAGCCGGCCGCCCATCAGGATCGCGATCGTCGACTCGGCGCGCCGGCGATCCATGCCGTAGCGGTCCTCCTCGGGCAGCTGCTGGGTGACGCCGAGAGCGCGGCCACGCGGGATGATGGTGACCTTGTGGATCGGGTCGGCGGTGCCCTTGGGCAGCTTGACGGCCACGAGCGTGTGCCCGGCCTCGTGCCACGCCGTCGTCCACTTCTCCTTGTCGGAGACCATCGCGCTCTTGCGCTCGGAGCCCATCAGGACCTTGTCCTTGGCGTGGTCGAAGTCGTGGTCGATGACGTGGTCGCGGCCCATTCGCGCGGCGTAGAGCGCGGCCTCGTTGACGAGGTTCTCGAGGTCGGCGCCCGAGAAGCCGGGCGTCCCGCGGGCGACCACGGCGAGGTCGACGTTGTCGTGAATCGGCACCTTGCGCGTGTGGACCTTGAGGATCTCCTCGCGGCCGCGCACATCGGGGAGCCCGACGACGATGCGGCGATCGAAGCGACCAGGCCGGAGCAGCGCGGGATCGAGGACGTCGGGGCGGTTGGTCGCGGCGACCAGGATGACGCCGTCGTTGCCCTCAAAGCCGTCCATCTCGACGAGCAGCTGGTTGAGCGTCTGCTCGCGCTCGTCGTGCCCGCCGCCGAGGCCCGCGCCGCGGTGACGACCGACCGCGTCGATCTCGTCGATAAAGATGATGCAGGGGGCGTTCTTCTTGCCCTGCTCGAACAGGTCGCGGACCCGGCTCGCGCCGACGCCGACGAACATCTCGACGAAGTCAGAGCCGCTGATGCTGAAGAACGCGACGCCCGCCTCGCCCGCGATGGCCCGGGCGAGCAGCGTCTTGCCGGTTCCAGGCGGGCCCATGAGCAGCACGCCCTTGGGGATGCGGCCACCGACGCGCAGGTACTTCCGGGTGTCGCGCAGGAAGTCGATGATCTCCTCCACGTCCTCGCGAGCCTCGTCGACGCCGGCGACATCCTTGAAGGTGACCTTGGTCTGGTGCTCGTTGAGCAGCTTCGCCTTGCTCTTGCCGAAGCTCATCGCCCGGCCGCCGCCAGCCTGCATCTGGCGCATGAACATGACCATGAGGATGACGATGAAGATCATCGGCAGCCACATGAGCGCGAATTGCAGGAGCGCGCTGTCCTCCTCGGGCTCGACCTTGTAGTCGATACCCTTGGCCGTCAGGACCTTGTAGAGGTCGTCGGTGACCGGGCCCGTGACCTCGTAGGTCTTGTCCTCGAGCTCGTAGGAGATGGCGACGTGACTGGGGTGGACGGCGATGTCGAGGGTCGTCTTGCCCTTGAGGTCGCCCCAGTCCTTCTCGACGGTCTCCATGAACTTCGCGTACGTGATCGGAACCGTCTCCTGACTGGTGTTGAACATGTTGGCGAGCGCGAGCACCGCCACGATCAAGCACAGCCAGACGAGAAGTGTCTTTGTTTGCTGTTTCACGGCCGAAAAGCTGCCGGGCGAGCCCGGTCGGAGCAGCATAGCCCCCGCTCTCTAGGGGGTCAATGGTTGCGCGGCATCACGCTCTGGGCCCGGAAGGCCCGACCCACAGGCCGCCGCGATCCAGGCGTACGACGATAGCGGGGCGTAGCGGCCAGGTACGGGGCGCGAGCGCGGCGTCCGTGGTCCCGAGCGCCCGGCCCCGCGCCACCACGGCCTGGTCGATCTCCGCGATGACCGCGTGCCCGAGCGCGCCGATGTCCGCGCCAACCGAGAGACAAATTCGTCGAATGAGGCGCGTGCGGATCGCTCGTGGCAGCGCGTGTAGACCGTCGTGGGACCAGCGCCCCGGGGAGCGTCGGCGCTCAAGCTCCTCGCGCGCGGCCCAGCGCTCGAGGGCGAGCTCGGCGTCGCGCGCGTGCACGCTCAGCGTCGCCAGGCTGCGCGTGCACTGCGGGTTCACCTCCGCGAACATCGGCAGGATCCGCTCGCGCAGGCGCACGCGAAAGTGCCCCTCGTCGAGGTTGCTCGGATCGTCGACGTAGGCCAGCCCCAGGCGCTCACACAGCGATCGCGTCTGCTCGCGCGTCAACCCGAGCAGCGGCCTGATCCACGGGGCGTCGACCGCGGGCATCGCCGCCAGGCCGTCGAGGCCCGCGCCGCGAACGAGGTGCATGAGCGCCGTCTCGGCCTGATCCGTGGCGGTGTGCCCCAGCGCGATCCAGCTTGCGCCGCGCTCGCGCGCCATCTCCTCCAGGGCCGCGCGCCGGGCCGCGCGCGCGCGGGCCGGGAGCCCCGGCCCCGGGTCGAGTGTTGCGAGACGAATCACACGAACCGGCACGCCGCAGGCCTCGGCCAGCGCGCGCACATGGAACGCCTCCTCGGCCGACTCGGGGCGCAGGCCGTGATCGACGTGACCGATCGCGAGGCGAAGCTGGAGCGCGCGGGCCAGGAGCTGCAGGACGCCGACGAGCGCGACCGAGTCGCGCCCGCCCGAGCAGGCCACGAGCACCCCCTGCCCGCGCAGCGTCTCGATCCACGGCGCGGCGAGCGGCTCTCCGCTGGCCTCGGCCTGATCGTTGAGCGTGCGCCGCACGACGCCGAGCGCCCGCGCGACGCTCGGGTGCCGCCGCGCTCGCCGCTGGTTCGCGCCGCGGTCGTCGTGTCCGGACTCGTCGCCCACGCCCTCGACCCTACCCGAGGCGACCGGAATTCTCACCGCGACGCGACGCGCCGCGATCCGAGCACGAGGGCGACGCGCGCGTCGAGAGGTCAAGCGGGCGTTCTGCTACGGTACGCGCCGTGAGTGATGCGTCCAGCGCCGGCGGCGTCGCCGGCAAGTCTCCCTCCACGTCGAGCACCACGCGGCGCGCGGGTCTGTCGCCCGAGGAGCTCGACGAGATCGTCCGCGACCCCATGACGCTCGAGCTGCGCGACGACGCGGCCGAGCGCGTCGCCGAGCTGCCGCCCCAGACCTTCGCGATGGTCCTCCGGCAGCTGCGCGACGAGGGCCGCCTCGACCTCGTGCTGCCCTACGCGACGCCCGACCAGCTGACGACGGTGCTCGACCTCGAGGCCTGGCAGCGCGACCGCGTCGACGTCCTGACCGCGCGGACCTTCTTCACCGAGATCGTCAACGCCTACGAGCACGCGCCGCACATCGAGCGCGGCGACCTCGTGGAGCTGATGTACAGCATGGATCCGGAGATGTGGACGCTCGCGCTGCACGCCGGCACCGCGATCCTCGAGCTCGATCCTGAAGACGATGAGCTCCGCGATCGCGCGCGCCGAGCGGTCGAGGACCGGATGATGACGCTCGACACGCCCGACGGCGTGTTCCTGATCGCCGCGCCGGACAACGCCGCGGGTCGCCAGGCGCTGCGGATCATCGAGCGCGTCTACGGCGACAGCCTGCAGGACGGGCGCGCGCTGGTGAACCGGATCCGCGCGGCGCTGACCGGCCCGATCGAGGAGCAGCTGTATCAGTTCCGCGCCGGGCGGCTGATGGACCTCGGCTTCGTGCCGTGGGAGGAGGCGATGCGCCTGTTCAAGCCGCTGCCGATCAAGGTCGCGCTGCACCGCGACGGTGAGCACGCGCCCGGCCTGCGCGACGAGCTCGAGTCGCCCGCGCTGTTTCGCATCGAGCGCGGCGTGCTGCTCGCGCGCGTGCTCCAGCGACTCGACGAGGCGACCCACGGCGTGCGGCTCCGGGAGTTCACGGTGCTCGTCAACGAGGTCATGTCGGCCCAGCGCATGAACCTCGGCGACGCGGCGGCCCAGGAGCACGCGGTGCGGCAGACGCAGGCGACGCTGTCGCTCGGGCTCGAGCAGCTCGCCCACGCGATCGCGGATGAGCGCGACGCGGACGCGGAGCTCGAGGACGAGCTCGCCGCGCTCATCGCCCTCGATCGCCTGTCGCTGCGCGAGGTGTTCCGCGTCGGCTACGGGCCGCTGTTCAAGCTGCGCGCGGCCGCGAACGCGCTGCACCGCGAGGGCCGCGTGTCGCTCGACCGCGTCGGCTCGCTGCTCGATCGCCCGTGGGGCCCGTCGATCGCCGCGCTCGCGGCGTGGTTCCCGGAGCTGCCGCTCGAGGACGCGGCCACGAAGACGCGCCCGCTCGCCAGCCTGCGCGACGTCAGCCGCGCGACCGCGCGCGTGGCCGAGGCCGGGGCCCTCGCCGCGCTGACCTTTGAGACACGCGGCTACGGCGTCGACGCGGTCTGGCTCAGCCGCCTCGACGAGCCCGGGCGCCTGACGCTGGGCGACCTTGTGCGGACCGTGCTCGTGCTCGAGCACACCAGCGAGCGCCCCGACGATCCCCAGGCGCGGCTCCCCGCGCCCGACCTCACCCCGCTCACGCGCGAGCGGCTCGTCGACGCGCGCGCGCGGCTGCTGCTGCCAGACGGCCAGCTCGCGCCGGCGGCGCGCGCCGGCTTCCTCGCGCGCGCGCGCCGGCTCGGGCTCGAGGATCACGCGGACGCGCTCGCCGACAACGTCCTGACTCGCCTCGCGGTCGAGCTCGCGGCGCTCGAGTTCACCGAGGACGGCGAGCTCGACATGACGCGCGTCGGCGGCGTGATCACCGTGCAGCACGTCGGCGTGTGGCTGCGGACGGGGCTCAAGGCGACGTGATCGCGGTCAGCGGATCTCGATGACCTTGCGGACAGGCTCGCCACGCCGGATGACCGTGAACGCGATCGCCGACGGCGGCTCGCCTGGCATGGCGTCGAAGCGGTGCGAGAAGCCGCCGTCGGCGAGCGGGCGGCCGTTGATCTCGGTGACGAGGTCGCCGCTTCGGAAGCCGACGCTCATCGGCAGGCTGCCGAGCCTGACGCCGACGAGCTTGTAGCCCTGGAACACGCCGTCGCGCATCGACGGGATCACGGTGGCCTGGGCGGCGAGCGTGGTCGGGTTCTCCAGGGCCTCCTCGAGCGCCGCGCGGTCGATGGTCGAGTACTCGTAGCGCACGGCCGTGGTCGCGTTCGAGCGCGCGGCGGCCTCGGCCCGCGCGGCCGCACGCGCGGCCTGGCGGCTCGCCTTGCGCGCGCGGCGGGACTCAGCGCGGACGCGGCGGAGCTCCGCCTTGACCGCGCGCCGCTCGGCCCGCGCCTCGCAGGCGGCGCGCATCGAGCTCGGCGTCGACGAGTCGACGCGCGCGAGCTCCCGATGCGACGCCAGCTCGATCGCCTCGTAGGAGAAGAACGCGACCTGGGCGGTCGCGCCGATCAGCAGCGCGGCGAGCGGGAGCGCCGACCAGACGCCCCGGCGACGCGGAGGCGGGACGTCGAATTCGGGCGCGTGGTTCGAAGCGATGGTGGCGGGGAGCGAGGGACGCGACGACGATGCGGATGACATGCGCGGTGGTTTTGCAACGCCCGTGCCACGACCGCGCGCGCGCGGCCCGGCGTTCACGCGCCCGCGACACGCCGTTTACGCGGCGTTCTTCATACCTGTCTCTACCGCCATGCGCGCGCGCGCTGACATTTTGTCGACGACCCGGCGACGCCGCGGGACGGCGCGTCACCGCAGCGCGTCGGCGTGGTGCGCGACGTGATCGCCGATGAAGGTGTTGACGAAGAAGTAGCTGTGATCGTAGCCGGGCTGCATCCGCAGGGTGAGCGCCTGGCCGACCTCGGCGCAGGCGGCGTCGAGCAACTCGGGCTTGAGCTGGTCACGCAGGAAGCCGTCGGCGTCGCCCTGGTCCACGAGCAGGCGCGCGCTGAGCGTCGCCATCGGGCCGCGCGCGCGCAGCAGCGCGGTCGCGTCGTGCTCGGCCCAGCGCGCGCGATCCTCCCCGAGGTACGCGGTGAAGGCCTTGTGTCCCCAGGGACACGCGAGCGGCGACGCGATGGGCGCGAGCGCGGAGACCGAGGCGTACGCGCCCGGGTTGCGCAGCGCGAGCGTCAGCGCCCCGTGCCCGCCCATCGAGTGCCCGGTGATCCCGCGGACGCCAGGCCGCGCCGGGAACGCGCGCTCGATCAGCGCCGGCAGCTCGTGGACGACGTAGGTCTCCATCTGGAAGTGACGCGACCAGGGCGCCTGGGTCGCGTCGAGGTAGAAGCCCGCGCCCTGCCCGAGGTCGTAGGCCTCGTCGTCGGGGACGTCGTCGCCGCGCGGGCTGGTGTCGGGCGCGACGAGGATCAGGCCGCGCGCGGCGGCGTAGCGCTGGGCGCCGGCCTTCACCGTGAAGTTGTCTTCTGTACATGTCAGGCCGGACAGGAAGTACAGGACCGGCGCCGGCGCGCGCGCGGCCTGGGGCGGCACGAACACGGAGAAGCGCATGGTCGTCTGGGTCGCGCGCGCGCGGTGCTGGTACACGCCCTGCACGCCGCCGTGACAGCGCTGCTCGCGGATCGTCTCGAGTCCCTCGTCGCGCGTCGTCGTGTCGCTCATCGTCTCGCTCCGTCGTGGTGCTGCTTGGTCGTCCGCGGCGCGCTCGTTAATTGTCAGCGCGGGTCGTCGAGGTCTTTTCGGGTGAGCGCCGCCCTCGCGGCCGCGCGCTCGGCCTCGCGCAGCGAGCGACCGGCGCCCTCGCCCAGGACCACGCGCGCGCCGTCGGGTCGCTCGAGGACCACGCGCGCGCGCCAGTGCGGGCTGCCGGGCGGCGGCCGCTCGCCGACGACCTCGTACGCGGGCGTGCGCCGGTGCCGGGCCTGGATCGCGTGCTGCAGCCGCGACTTCGCGTCGAGCCCATCCTCGGGCTCGAGCGCGCGCACGCGGGCGCCGAACCACCGCTCGAACAGCTGCTCGGCCGCGCGCAGCGGATCATCTCCGGCCGCGCGCGCGTCCAGGTGCACGGCGCCGATGACCGCCTCGAGCGCGTCCGCGAGCGCGCCGCTCTGCTCGCGGATCCCGCGGAGCTCGTCGCCGCGCCCGAGGAACAGCCAGTCGCCGAGGCCGATCTCGCGCGCGACCTCGGAGAGCGCGTCCTCCGAGACGAGGCTCGCGCGCAGGCGCGTGAGCGTCCCTTCGGCCAGGTTCGGGAAGCGCCGCCACAGCGCGTCCGCGGCCAGCAGGTCGAGCACCGCGTCGCCGTAGAACTCGAGACAGGCGTTGCTCGGCCAGCCGGCGTCCTGATGCTCGTTACACCAGGAGCCGAGCGTCAGCGCGACCCGCAGCAGCGCCGGGCGATGAAACGCGTGGCCGAGCCGCTCGCCGAGCGGCGCGAGGGTCTCGAGCTCGCCGGCGACCTCGTCCGCGACCGGCTCCCCGTGATCCGGGAGCTGCCGCAGGACCTCGGGGAGCCGCCAGCTCACGCGATCCACCCTCCGCCGAGCACGCGCTCGCCGTCGTAGACGACGCCCGCCTGACCGGGCGCCGCGGCGCTCACGGGCTCGGCGAACACGACGGTGACCCGCGAGCCCTCGCGGGTCGCGGTCGCGCGCGCGGGCGGCGAGCGGTGGCGGATCTGCACCGCGACCTCGCGAGCTGCACCATCGGCCAGATCATCGCTGAGCGCGCGATAGTCGACGAGCTCGACGGCCCTGGCCGCGAGCGCCTCGCGCTCGCCGACGACGACCTCGTTGCGCGACGGGAGCACGCGCAGCACGTAGCGCGCCTCGGTCCCGGCGACCCGGAGCCCGCGCCGCTGGCCGACGGTGACCGTGTGCACGCCGCCGTGGCGCCCGAGCTCGCGACCGCGCTCATCGACGATCGCGCCGGGCGCGAGCGCGTCGGTCTCGAGCCCGAGCTGCTCCGCGCGCTCGCGCACGACCGCCGCGTGATCGCGTCCGCCGACGAAGCACAGCTCGACGCTGTCGGGCGCGTCCCAGTTGGGCAGCGCGAGCGCGCGGGCGCGTTCTCGAACCTGCTCCTTTCGCCATGTCCCTAGGGGGAAGCGCACCTCGCCCAGGGCCGCGCGCCCCATCGCGAACAGGAAGTAGCTCTGGTCCTTGGTCCGATCGACGCCCCGCAGCAGCGCGCCGTCGACCACGCGGGCGTAGTGCCCGGTGGCCAGCGCGTCCGCGCCGACGGCCCGCGCGCGCGCGAGCAGCGGGCCGAACTTCACGTGCTCGTTGCAGCGGACGCAGGGGTTCGGCGTGCGGCCGGCGGTGTACTCCCGCGCGAAGTCGTCGATCACGTCGCGGGTGAAGCGCTCGCGCTCGTCGACGGTGTAGTGCGGGATCCCGAGCTGCGCGCAGACATAGCGCGCCTGGTCGACCTCCGCGGGCGAGCAGCAGGTGCCGGCGCGCCCGCGCTTCCCGCTCGCGCTGCGGTCCGGCGCGCCCGCGTCGTACAGGCGCATGGTCATGCCGATGACCTCGTGACCCTGGTCGCGCAGCTCGGCCGCGGCGACGGAGGAGTCAACCCCTCCGGACATGGCGCAGACGACACGCACGGTGGCGACGGTTTAGCCCGAATCGCCCAGGGCGTCACCTGTCCGTCGGGCATGATCGCCGGGCGCGGCCCCACGCACGCGCGCGACGACCCCGGGCAGCGCCGCGAGCAAGGCGTCGATCTCGTCCCGCGTCGTGTCCTTGCCGACCGAGATCCGGATCGCGGAGCGGGCCTCCTGCGGCGTGCAGCCGAGCGCGAGCAGCACCGGCGAGGGCGCCATCGTCCCCGACGAACAGGCGGCGCCCGTCGACACGGCGACGCCGACGAGGTCGAGGTTGATGAGCAACAGCTGACCGTCGCAGCCGGGGAAGCCGACGAGCACGGTGTTCCCGGTGCTGCGCTCGGTATCGCCAAAGACCCGCGCCCCGGCGATCGCGCGCAACCCCACAAGCAGCTGGCGACGCAGACCATCACAGTGGGCGAAACGCACGGCGTGCTCATCGTGCGCAAAACTTGCAGCAGCGCCGAAACCGGCGAGCAGGACTGGCGTCTCGGTACCAGGACGAAGCCCGCGCTCCTGGGGTCCCCCGACAAGCAACGGCTCGATCTCAACCCCAGGCCGGACGATGAGCGCGCCGACCCCAGATGGTCCGTAGGCCTTGTGCGCGTTGATGCTTAATAGATCGACCCCCCACGCGCGCATGTCGATGGCGCGCTTGCCGAGGACCTGTACAGCGTCGCAGTGGATCAACGCGTGAGGGGCGAGATCGCGAATGACCGCGACGAATTCAGGGATGTCGTAGACGTTCCCGATCTCGTGATTGCCAGCCGCGAGCGTAACCATACCAACACGTTCGGCATGACCCGAGGCACCGCGAGCGGTCCGCAGGACGTCGGCCAAGGCGTCGACGGTGATTCGTCCGCACGCGTCGACGGGGACGATGAATCGCGGATGACCTGCGCGCGCGAGCCTCTCGACCGCGGACGAAACCGCTGGATGCTCGAGCGGTGAAGTGACGATCGCGCATCGCCCTGTTTTTGCGCCCAATGCGCGAACACCCCCCAAAACGGCCAAATTATCGGCTTCTGTGCCGCTCGCCGTGAACACCACGTCGAGCGGTCGAGCCCCGACCGCGCGGGCGATCGAGCGTCGCGCCTGCTCGACGTAGCGGCGTGCCCGTTGGCCGCAAACGTGGACACTCGAAGGATTGCCCACGGCCGCGTCGTCGTGGAGGACCTCGATCATGGCCGCGCGAACGCGGGGATCGAGCGGCGTTGTCGCGTTGTGATCGAGATAGATCACGGGGCCCGTATACCACGCGGTCCGCCGCCCCCGATCGGTCGGTTCACGAACCGTTGACTGTACGGGCGGGGCGTTCAAGTATTCCTCATCTTGAGTCTCCTCGGAACCATGATGCTGAGGGCCGGGCAACTCTCGGACGATCAGCTCGCGGCGACACAAGCCCACTGCGCGGACCGTGACGTCCCGTTTGTCGAGGCGGTGCTCGAGCTGGGGTTCGCGGATCAAAACGGCATTGTCTCATTCCTCCACAGCAAGCTGATGATCCCGCGTGTGGGCGCGTCTGTGCTCCAGGTCGTGGACGACGCCTCGCTCGCGCGGATACCCGCCGAGCTCGCGCACGAGTTCACCGTGCTGCCGGTGTCGGTTGATGAGGACGGCAACCTCACCCTTGCGATGGCCGACCCAACTGACATGCGAGCGGTCGACGCCATCTCGGATCACACGGGCGCGTACCTCGTGCGAGCCGTCGCGCCGCTGCACGAGCTGCGCACGGCGATCATGGGCTACTACGGTCCGCGGCCGCCCAAGCGCCCGAAGGTCGAGCCCGCGCCGCTGCCGTCCGCCACGATCCCGCGCGCGGTCCCGGCCGGGACGCTGTCGACGCCGCTCGACGACGACGACGATGACGCGTTCATGGCCGGCGTCCCGAGCTCGCCGACGAGCGCGCCGGTCCCAGATCCACCTGACTTTGGGGTCAGCTCACATGACAGCGCGCCGCGACTCGAGCCGGCGCCGCCGTTTACGCCCGCGCCCTCGGTCGCGCCTCCCTCCGTTGCGCCCCCCGCAGTCGCGCCGCCCTCCGTGGCACCGCGCGCGAACGTAGCGCCCCCCTCGGTCGCGCCCGCCGTCGCGCCGCCTGCCGTCGCGCCTCCCTCGGTCGCGCCTCCCGCCGTCGCGCGCCCCGCGATCGCGCCGCCGGTCGCGGCGCCCGCCGTCGCGCCGCCTGCTGTCGCGCCGCCCGCTGTCGCGCGCGCCCGCCGTCGCGCCGCCTGCTGTCGCGCCGCCTGCTGTCGCGCCGCCCGCCGTCGCGCCGCCTGCCGTCGCGCCGCCTGCCGTCGCGCCGCCTGCTGCAGCCGTCGCGCCGCCGCCCGCCGTGGGTCCGCGCCCCGCCGTGGTCGTGAGCCAATCGCGTCCCGCGGGCGGCTTCTCCGGCAACTTCTCGAGCGCCCCGGGGCGAACCCCGAACGCCGAGGTGAACGTCTCGAGGCCGGCGGGGAACGGCTACTCGCACCCCGCCCCGCTGCGCCCCGAGGATCGACCGTCGCGCCCGCGGCCGTCGGTCGTGACCTACCCCGACCGCACGCCGCTCGATGACAACGCGCGCGCGGTCACGCTGCACGACGGCAGCACCGCGCCGCTACCCGGGGACACGTTCTCGGGTCGCCGCGGCGTCACCACCGAGGTCCACGTCGACCCGCCGGCCTCGCGGATGGCGACGCCCGATCCCGGCTCGTCGATGTCGCGGATCCAGCGGTCGCACAAGCCGAGCAGCTGGAACCCGCCGCAGGCCAACATGGCCTCGCCCGTCCCGCTCTCGCCCGAGGCCTTCAACAGGATCCTGCCGCGCTTCGCGACCGTCACGACGCGCGACCAGATCACCGACCTGCTGCTCGACTTCCTCGGCGACGGGTTTGAACGCGTCATCATGTTCACGCACGGCCGCGGCGAGATCCGGGGACGCGACGCCCGCGGCGAGGACTTGATGGTCGAGGCGGTCATGCAGATCCGGATCCCCGCGAGCGGCCCGTCGCTGTTCTCGACGGTGATCGAGCACCGCAACCCGTACTTCGGCCCGATGCGCACCGACACCGCCATCGACGCGGCCTTCGCGGCGGCGCTCGGCGGCGTGCAGGGCAACGTGCTCGTGGTCCCGGTGGTGCTGCGCGGCAAGGTGCCGCTGCTCGTGTTCGCCTCGTCCGCGCGCCACCCGGTCGACGCGAACTCGCTGCACGAGCTGACGACGACCGTCGGCCAGGCGTTCGAGCGCCTGATCGTCGCGTCGAAGGCCCGACGCAAGTAACATGGCGCTTCGCGCAGGTGAGTGAGATGTCCAGGCGGACACCTCACTCGCCGCGCGGAGGACGGCGCGGCGCGTCGACGACGCTCCGCCGCGCCCGCGCGCGGCTCAGAACGAGCGACCCTGGCGGGCGCAGTGGCCGAGGTGCGCCTTGAGGTACTTGCTCGGCAGCTCCTTGCCGAGGTGCCCGGAGAGCCGGTCCGAGATCGAGACGAGCTTGTCGAGGTCGACGCCCGTGCGCGTGCCCATGCCCTGCAGCATGTACACGACGTCCTCGGTGGCGACGTTGCCCGAGGCGCCGGGCGCGTAGGGGCAGCCCCCGAGCCCGCCGGCGGCGGAGTCGACGGTGCGCACGCCGAGCTGGAGCGCGACGGTGATGTTGGCGAGCGCGGTCCCGCGGGTGTCGTGGAAGTGCACGGCGAGCTGATCGAGCGACATGCCGGCGCGCGTCATGCTGCTGATGACGTGGGCGACCTGCAGCGGCGTGCCGACGCCGATGGTGTCGCCGAGGCTCAGCTCGTAGACGCCGAGGTCGAGCAGCTGGCGCCCGACGTCGATGGCGTTCTGCACGTCGACGGCGCCCTCGTAGGGGCAGCCGTAGACGCAGCTGACGTAGCCGCGCACGCGCATGCCCCGATCGAGCGCCTCCTTGACCACGACCTTGTAGGTCTCGATCGCCTTGGCCGTCGACTTGTTGATGTTCTTTCGGTTGTGCGTCTCGGTCGCCGCCATGAAGATGGCGACCTCCTCCATGCCGGAGCGCGTGGCCGAGTCGAGGCCGCGCATGTTGGGCACGAGCGCGCTGTAGGTGACGCCCTCGCGCCGCGTCAGCCGACGCGCGACGTCCATGTGATCGGCGAGCGCCGGGATCCAGCGCGGGTTGACGAAGCTCGTGATCTCGATGCGCCGGATGCCGGCGTCGACGAGCCCCTCGATCATCTCGAGCTTGCGCTCGGTCGGCAGGATCACGGCCTCGTTCTGCAGCCCGTCGCGCGGGCCGACCTCGTAGATCGAGACCTCCGCCGGCAGACCGGCGAACAGCGGCACCCGGGCGCTATCGCCCTGGGCGGCGGCGGCGGCGGCGGCGGCGGAAGAGTCGGCTGGGGAGGCGGTGGACACGGTGTACAGGTTCGAACGGGCGCGGGAGCGCGGGAGTCACCGGGTTTACGGCGTCGTTACGAAGACCTACTCGCGGTCGCGTGCGGGTGGAGGCGCGGGGGGCCGTGGGAGGTCGAAGCGCCCCGCGGTGGTAGTGTACGCGATCCCCCCGAGGCGTCCGACCGCCGCGAGGCGCGCGGGATCGATCGCCTTGAGCCGCCCCCGCTCGTCCCGCTCAAGCAGCCCTTCGGCCAGGTGGAAGTGGACGACGCGCGCGATCACCAGGGTCGAGGACGGCGCCCCGTTGGGCCCCTGCCCCAGCGGGATGGCCTGCTGGAGGCGACACTCGAGGCTCGCGCGAGCGCCCCGAACCCGCGGCGGCGCGACGGCGGTCGAGGCCTCGGGCTCGATGCCGAGGGCCTCCCACTCCGAGACGCCGGGTTCGTACGGCGCGGACGACGCGTTCATCACCTCGGCGAAGGGCTCGCTGACGTGATTCACGACGAACTCACGGCGGTCGAGGATGTTGGCGAGCGTGTCCTTGGCGGTCCCGTCGGGGCGCGAGCCGATCCCCAGCACGATCGTCGGCGGGCTCGAGCACACCGCCTGGAAGTAGCTGTACGGGGCGATGTTGCCGCGCCCGGCGCGATCGAGGGTCGAGACCCAGGCGATCGGGCGCGGCGCGACGAGGCTGATCATCAAGCGATAGGCGTCGGAGGCGCGCAGGCTGTCGGCCGGGAGTTCCTGTGTAGACACGGCCTCGACATAGCAGATCCTCGCGCGCGCCCGCAGCTGGAATCGGCGCGCGCGCGGCCTCACTTCTTCGTCTTCTTCTTCGACCGCTTCGACTTCTTCTTCTTCTTGCGCTTCGGGGCCGCGTCCTCGGCGTCGAGCGACGCGAGCCAGGTCTTGAGCTCCTCGAGCGTCGCCTTGGCCTGCTTGCTGCTGATGATCGGCGCGCTCGAGAGGGTCGAGGCAGCCTCGCGCGCGACCGTCTCGGCGGGCCCGCGCTCGCCGTCGCGGGACAGCAGCGCGCGCGCGAGCTGCAGGCGCGCGTCGGCCAGCGCGATCGCGGGCGGGGTCGGCAGCTCGCCGTACAGCTCGACCGCGCGCTCGAGCAGCGGCACGGCGCGCTTCGCCGAGCCCGACTCGAGCCGCGTGACGCCGTACTCGTGCAGCGTGGTCGCCAGCAGCGGGTGCCCGGGCGGCAGCGGCTCGAGGCGCGCGAGCGCGTCCTCGAAGCGCGCCGCGGCGCTCCGCAGCCGCCCCTTGGCCCTGGCGACGCGGGCCTCCGTCAGCAGCACGCGCGCGCGCGCCGGGTGGCGCGGGCCGAAGCTCCACTCGGCGAGCTCCTCGACGCGCGCCTGCGGCTCGGCGGCGGTGTCTGGCTTCTCGTTCAGGATGCGCAGGCGCGCGACCTCGAAGTGCAGGCGCGCGAGCGAGGGGTGCCCCTCCCCGCGCGCGCGGACGCGCTTGGCGATCGCGTCGTCGAGCGCGTGGACGGCCTCGGGCAGCTGCCCCTGGAGCTCGAGCAGCTGCGCCTGCACGCGCAGGCGCTCGCTCTCATGATCTGGCCCTCGAGACATCCCCTTGGCGAGCGCGTCCGCGGCGCGCTCGAGCGCGAGCTCGGCCGCGTCGAGCTCGCCCAGGCCCACGCGGCTCGCGGCCAGCGGGGTCAGGGCCGCCGCGAGCTCCGGCGCGTCCTCGCCGTGGAGCCGCTCGATCAGCGTGACGGCGCGCTCGAGCAGCTCGGCCGCGGTCGCGTGATCGCTGTGCAGCGAGTCCATGCGGCCCGCCGCGATCAGCAGCTCGGCGTGCTCGCCGGTCTGCTCGCCGAGGCGCTCGATCGCGGCCTGCCCGTGGCGGAACCACTGCGCGCCGTCCTTGCGACGCTCGAGCAGCTCGCCGGTGACGTAGACGAGCCCGGCCGAGGCCGCCGCCGCGACCGCGTCGTGACGACACGCCTCGGCCGCCCAGTACGCCTCCGAGAGCGACTTCTCGGCGGCGGCGGCGTCCCCCTGGTCGCGGTCGAGCTGCCCGCGCAGCAGCAGCAGCTCGGCCGCGATCGCGCGGTGCTCCTCGGCGGGCTCGCCGACGTTCACCGTCGTCGCCAGCTCGCTGAGCGCCTCGCTCGCGGCCTCGGCGTGCCCCGTCCGCAGCTCCGCGCGCGCCCGCGCGAAGCGCCGCGCCGGAGGCTCCGCGCCGGCGTCGGCGTCGGCGTCACCGCCAGCTTCGGCGCCGCCGGCCTGCAGCGCGGCGACGGCGTCGCAGCGCCCCGGCGACGGCAGCTGGCCGACCGCGAGCACCGACCGGTCCACGCCCGCCGCGTCGACGTCGATGAGCCGGGTGACGAGCGCGTCGACGTCGGCCTTCAGCTCGCCGAGGCAGGCGTGACGCGGCGCGACGAGCTCGCGCGCGAGCTCGTCGTCGCGCGCGTCGAGGCACGCCCGCAGGTAGCTCGCGTTCCAGCGCTCGGCGTAGCGGTCGAGCCGCGCCTGGACCACGGTCGCGCGGCTCTCGGCGCCCTCGATCCCCGCGCCCGCGAACGCGCTCGTCAGCTCGGCCGCGCGCGCGTCGTCCCAGATCGTCGCGAGCACCTCGTCCTCGTCGCCGCAGCCCTTCACGCCCTCGGCCTCGCCGCCGCGCAGCCAGACGACGAGCAGGATCAGCGCGACGAGCGGCACGACGACGTACAGCGCGTGCACGGGCCGCAGCTGCTTCCAGTCGATCGCGCGCGGATCGAGCGTGCGCGGATCCCAGGTCCGCGGATCGAGCCGGCGCCAGTTCCAGCGCCGGGGGTCGAGCGCGCGGACGCTGAGGTCCCGCGGGTCGAGCCGGCGCAGCGCGAGCGGCACCCGCCCGCCCTGCAGCGCGCCGATGAACTCCTGCATCGACGCCCAGCGGTCACCTGGCTCAACGCTCAGGCCGCGCAGCACCGCGTCGCGCAGCCACACCGGCACGCGCCGCGGGCTGCGGATCGGCACGGCGCCGGTCTGCTCGCGCCGGACCGCCTCGGGCTCCTTGCTCGCGAACGGCCTGACCCCGTAGAGCAGCTCGTAGGCGAGCACCGCGAAGCTGAACTGATCGCTGCGCGCGTCCGTCGGCTCGCCGTCGATCTGCTCCGGGGACATGTACGGCGGCGTGCCGACGAGCGCGCCGGGCCGCGTCAGCTGGCTCTCGAACTCCGCGCCGGGCGGCAGCGAGCGGTGCGTGATCTCGGCCGGGCGCACGAGCCCGAAGTCGAGCATGACGACGCGCCCGTCGTCGCCGATCATCACGTTCTCGGGCTTGATGTCGCGATGGATCAGCCCCGCGTCGTGGGCCGCCGCGATCCCGCGCGCCGCCGGGATCAGGATCGAGAGCGCCTGGCGCCAGTCGGGCTTGTTGGCCTTCGCCCACTTCCGCAGGTGCACGCCCTGGATGTACTCGGTGACGATGTAGAGCCCGCCGCTCTCGGTCTCGCCGGCGTCGTAGACGTGGACGATGTTGGGGTGCGAGATCCGGGCGAGCGCCAGCGCCTCGCGGACGAAGCGCTTGCGAGCCTGCTCTGACGACTCGACCGACGCGCGCAGGAGCTTGACCGCGACGGTCCGCCGGAGGCGCTCGTCGTGGGCCTGGTACACCACGCCGACGCCGCCGCGACCGATCCGCTCCCCGAGCACGAATTGCCCGATGCGCTCCGGCAGCTCGCTCGGGTCGTCGGTGAAGCCGGCGAAGGTCAGGCCCGAGGGCGAGCGGTAGTCCTCGTCGACCTGCACCTCGACGTCGGCCTCGCCCGACCAGTCGTCCTCCACTGGGATGTCGGCCTCCGAGCTCACCAGCGGATCGAGCGGCGGCGACGGGATCAGCGGCGGCGGAGCGACGGGCGCCTCGACCGGCGGCGGCGGACGGACGCTGGGCGGCGCTCCGATGATCGGCGGCGCCCCGACGGTCGGCGGCGCTCCGACGGTCGGCGGCGCCCCGACGGTCGGCGGCGGCGGGACCAGCGGCGCGCTCGCGGGCTCGGGCTCCTCGACGACGAGGCTGTCCTCGCTGACGACGAGCACCGCGGTCGGCTGGTCGTCGAAGTCATCGAGCCGGATGATCGCCGAGGGCTGCACCGACTGCCGCCGGACGGTCGGTGACTTCGAAGCGCGGGAGCTGCTCGCCCCGCGTCGCGCTCCCTCGCTCTGTCGCTCCCTGCCCACGTTTGTCTCCGCAGCGGGCGCGCGCCGCTGTGACCGCAGTCGACGCCCCGCGCTCGCGGCTCGACCGCGCCGCGAGCACCGTGGAGCCCACGCAGAGCCCCGGATCACGGTGCCAGACTCACGCGCCCGCGACAACACGCGCGACCGAGCGCGCGCGCGCGGGCGCCCGAACAAGAAGTCCCAAAATACATGTCTACTCAATCATGCTCGTCGCGCCGATCCAGGCGCGCTGGTCGCTGCGCGCGCTCAGGCGCGCAGCGCAGCTCCGCGCCCCGACGCGGCCCGCCGCGGCGCGGCGACGCGAACAGGCTCGAGGCGATCAGGGTCGCTGCGACATCGTCCGTCAGCGCGACGCGCTCGAGCGCTCCCATAAACGCGAGCGGCGCGCGAGCTCGGACCTCGCGCTCGTCGAGCGGCGCGCTCGCGCGACCCTTCAGCCCGCGCGGCTCGAGGGCGCGAGGACGCGCGCGAACACGTCGGCGTCGACGTTGCCGCCGCTGAGCACGACCCCGACCTCGCGACCGGCGAGCGCGCGTCGCTCTTGCAGCGCGGCCGCGACCGCCGCCGCGCCCGCGCCCTCGGCGACGTTGTGCGTGTCGACGAACAGCGCGCGCATGGCCGCCGCGACCTCCTCGTCGGTGACGATCACGAGTCGATCGACCCAGCGCTCGATGAGCGCGAGCGCGGCCTCGTCGGGGCGGCGGCACGCCATCCCGTCGGCCAGCGTCGTCGTCACCGGCGCGCTGCAGAGGCGCCCCTGCTCCACCGAGCGCGCGAGCGCGGGCGCGCCGGCGGAGACCACCCCGACGATCTCCACCCTGCGGCCCAGGGCCTCGCGCGCCGCGATCATGCCGCAGATGCCGGAGCCGAGCCCGATGGGCACGTAGACCACCTCGAGATCGGGGCGAGCGGACAGGAGCTCCACGCTGTAGGTCGCGACGCCGGCCACGAGCGCCGGCGCGAAGGAGGGCACGCGCACGAGGCCGCGCGCGGCGGTCAGCGTCTCGAGGTGCTCCAGCGCGTCCTGGAAGTCGTCGCCGTGGATCACCAGCTCGGCGCCCTGCGCCGCCATGGCCGCGTTCTTCTCGACCGAGTTGCCCTCCGGCACCACGATGACCGCCGGCAGACCAAGGGCCCGCGCGGCGCAGGTGACCGACTGCCCGTGGTTCCCCTTCGTCGCCGCCGCGACCCCGGCGACGCGCCGGTCGCGAAGCCCCTCCATGAACACGAGCCCGCCGCGCAGCTTGAACGCCCCCACCGGCGTGTGGTTCTCGTGCTTCACCCACACCCTCGCGCCCACGCGCCGGCACAGCAGCGGCCAGCTGTACTGGGGCGTGGGCGGCATGTGGCGGTAGACGATCGCGGCGGCGGCCTCGATCGCGGCGCGGCTCGGGAGCTCCATGGCGCGAGCCTGCCACAGCGACGCGCGCGGCGCAGCCGCGGCGGCTTCAGGCGGCGCGCGGTCCTGCGTCCATGGGGACCGCGCGTCGGCTCACGGGAGGTTCGGGTTGCACTCGACCTCGTTCGCCTGCTTCGGCGTGCCGAGGTCGCCGTCGCCGAAGTCCGTGGTCGAGTAGCACCAGTTCGCGGCGTCGTCGTTGGCCGTGGCGTCGAGCTGGTTCGGGTCGAGCTTCCACGACACGCCGTTGTCGAGCCCGCCCTGCGCCGTGTAGAGCGCGGTCATGTCGATCACCTCGTCGAGCGTGTTGGTGATCGCGACCCCGTCGCCGCCGTTGTTGTTAAGCGCCGGGTTGGACCCGTAGTAGGCGTCGGCCGGCTCCGAGTAGCCCCAGGTCATCATCGTCCCCCGCCCCAGCAGCGCGTAGCCGCCGGGCGCGAGGATCAGCGGCGCCGTGACCTCGCCGAACAGGTTGTCGATGGTGTCGTCGTGCACGCGCAGCCCGAGCAGGTCCACGTCGAGCCCCGCGTCGTTGTAGACCTCGATCCACTCGCAGTTGTTGTCGGCGCAGCTGTCGGGGTCGTACATGACCTCGGTGACGACGAGATCGCCGGGCGCGAGCTCGTCGACGCCGAGCGTCGGGTTCTCCGGCGGGGTGTAGCCCTCGTAGTCGCTCGCGGCGCGCGGCGCGATCTTGAAGGCCGCGAAGCTGAAGTTGACCGGGCCCTGGATCGCCGTGAACGAGGCGCCGATGTCAAAGCCGGGGAAGTCCGCCATGCCGTCGACGAGCAGGTTGTACAGGTAGTTGTCGATCAGGCC
Source organism: Myxococcales bacterium (assembly GCA_020633295.1). GTDB lineage: Bacteria > Myxococcota_A > Polyangia > Nannocystales > Nannocystaceae > JACKDW01. Next base: position 301,557 of record JACKDW010000007.1, read on the forward strand.
GTCGCTCGAGCCGTCGTTGACGAGGATCTCGTCGAAGCCGGGGAGCTCCACGACGTCGATGGGGTCGTTCTCGATGCGCACGAACACGCTCTCCCACGGCTCGTCGAGGTCGAGCAGCGTGATCACGTCGGGCGCCGGCGTCGGGTCGAGCAGCCCGACCTCCTCCACCGTCCCCATGGTCGCGTCGATCTCGGTGATCTCGTTGAACTCGGCGGTGACGCCGGTGATGTCGACGAGGTCGCCGATGTCGAGCGCGGTGATGTCCGGGCCCATGCCGCCGACATAGACCCACACGCCCGAGTTCTCGCCGCCGGGCTCCTCCTGGGCGAAGAAGCCGCTGTTGTTCTTCGCGGTCACCCACACGCCGTCGACGTCGACGGGGCTGCCCGTCGCGATCGTGCCGTCCTGGATCTCGTAGATGCTGTCGTCGCCGTCTCCGTCGCCGTCTCCGTCGCCGTCTCCGTCTCCGTCTCCGTCTCCGTCTCCGTCACCATCACCGTCGCCGTCGCCGTCGCCGTCTCCGTCTCCGTCTCCGTCTCCGTCTCCGTCGCCATCGCCGTCGCCATCGCCGTCTCCGTCGCCGTCTCCGTCGCCGTCTCCGTCACCGTCTCCGTCGCCGGGGCCGGCGGTCGTGCCGTCGGTGGTGGCCGCGTCGCTGTCGCTGTCGCTGTCGCTCTCGGAGCCCTGTTCGGTCTCGGAGACGCTGTCGTCGCCGCACGCGGCGAGCGTGAGCGTCGTCATCAAGAGCACTGGAGCGAGAAATTTCCATTGAGTCATGCCGCTACCGCCTCCACTCCCATTCACATGTTTTTCTGAGCATGTCTTGAGTGACAGGAGTACGGGCGGGACTACCACGGGTTCGTGACCGGCAGGCGACGTCGACGCGCACGCCCGGTGACGACGGCGCGCGACTTCGTCCGGACGCGCGCGCGCACGCCAGACGCGCACGCGACCGCGGCTCCACGCGGATGATCCCGCCGAGCGCGTGGCGGCGGCGGAGGTGAGCGCGACGCGCTCACGCGCGTCGACGCCCGTCCTTCGGCCCTCGAGCCCGCGCCTACCGCTTCGCGGCCTTCTTCGCGGTCTTCTTCGCGGCCTTCTTCGCGGTCTTCTTCGACGCGGTCGTCTTCGACGCGGTCGTCTTCGACGCGGTCGTCTTCGACGCGGTCTTCTTCTTCGACGCGGTCTTCTTCGACGCGGTCTTCTTCGACGCGATCTTCTTCGACGCGATCTTCTTCGACGCGGCCTTCTTCGACGCGGTCTTCTTCGACGCGGCCTTCTTCGACGACGGCTTCTTCGCCGCCCCGCGCGACGACGACGGCTTCTCGGCGCCGGTCCCCTTCGGCTTGCCGTCCTTGCGCTCACGCGGCTCGGACCGCTGCGAGCGCGAGCGCGCGCGGACCGGCTTGCGCGTCGCGTCCTTCGGGCTCGCTACCGGCACCTCGGCGCCCGCGAGCATCGTCTTGAGGAACTGCCCGGTGTACGAGGCCTGGACCGCCGCGACGCGCTCGGGCGTGCCCTCGGCGACGATCGTCCCGCCGCCGGCGCCGCCCTCGGGGCCGAGATCGATGACCCAGTCGGCGCACTTCACCACGTCGAGGTTGTGCTCGATCACCAGCACGGTGTTGCCGACGTCGACGAGGCGCTGGAGCACCCCGAGCAGCCGGTGGATGTCGTGGAAGTGCAGCCCGGTGGTCGGCTCGTCGAGCACGTACAGGGTGTTGCCGGTCTGGACCTTGCCGAGCTCGCGGCTGAGCTTGACGCGCTGGGCCTCGCCGCCGCTCATGGTCGTCGCGGTCTGCCCGATCTTCATGTAGCCGAGGCCGACGTCGAGCAGCGTCTGCAGGATCCGCCGCAGCTTGCGGTGGTTCTGGAACAGCTCGAAGCAGTCCTCGATGGAGAGCTCGAGCACCTCGGCGATCGAGTAGCCCTTGTAGGTGACGCCGAGCGTCTGGCTGTTGTAGCGCTGGCCGCCGCAGACCTCGCAGGGGACGTAGACGTCCGAGAGGAAGTGCATCTCGACCTTGACCATGCCGTCGCCGCTGCAGGCCTCGCAGCGGCCGCCCTTGACGTTGAAGCTGAAGCGCCCGGACTTCCAGCCGCGCGTGCGCGACTCGGGCAGCTGGGCGAACAGCTCGCGGATGCAGTCGAAGGCCTTGGTGTAGGTCCCCGGGTTCGACCGCGGCGTGCGGCCGATCGGCTTCTGATCGATGGCGATGACCTTGTCGAGCCGCTCGAGCCCGCTGACCTCGCGGTGGGCTCCGACGCGCGCGACGCTCTGCTGGTGCAGCGCGCGCGAGAGCGCCGGCAGCAGGATGCCGTTGACGAGCGAGCTCTTGCCCGCGCCGCTGACCCCGGTGACCGCGACGAGCACGCCGAGCGGGACGCGGACGTCGATGTCCTGGAGGTTGTGCTCCGAGGCGCCGCGCACCCAGACCTCGCCGTCCGGCGCCCGGCGAAGCTCGGGCAGCTCGATCCGGCGCGCGCCGGACATGTACGCGCCCGTCAGGGTGTTCGTCGCGCGCAGCAGCGCCGCGGGCGTGCCTTCGAACACGACCTGACCGCCGAGGTGACCGGCGCCGGGCCCGAAGTCGATGACGTGATCGGCGGCGCGGATCGTCTCCTCGTCGTGCTCGACGACGAGCACGGTGTTGCCGAGGTCGCGCAGGTGGTGGAGCGTGTGGATCAGGCGCTGGTTGTCGCGCTGGTGCAGGCCGATGCTCGGCTCGTCGAGCACGTACATCACGCCGCTGAGCTCGGAGCCGAGCTGGCTGGCGAGGCGGATGCGCTGGGCCTCGCCGCCGCTGAGCGTGGGCCCCGAGCGGCTGAGCGTGAGGTAGTCGAGGCCGACGTTGAGCAGGAAGCGCAGGCGGTTGGTGATCTCGCGCAGCGCCCCCTCGGCGATGGTCCTCTGCGCGCCGCGCAGCTCGAGCGCCTGGAAGTGCTCGCGCGCGCCCTGGACGGTCATGTCGGTGACCTCGGCGATCGCCAGCCCGCCGACGCGCACCGCCATGCTCTCGGGCCGCAGCCGGCGCCCGTCGCAGCTGTCACAGGGCCGCTCGACCATGTAGCGCTTGTAGTGATCGCGCGCGTGGTCCGAGCTGGTCTGCTGGAAGCGGCGCATCAGCCCCGGGATCACGCCCTCGAACTTCATGCCCCAGGTGCCGTGGCTGGCCGAGCCCTCGGTGCCCCAGGTGACCGCGATGCGCCGCCCGGAGAGGCCGTACAGCACCTGCTGGCGCTTCTTGGCCGAGAGCGTGCGCCACGGCTTGTCGAGGTCGACGCCGCAGTCATTGGCGAGCGCCTGCACGATCCGGTAGGTCCAGCCCTCGCCGCGCTCCATGGCCGTGCGCCACGGCGCGATCGCGCCGCCGTGGATGCTGAGCGTGTCGTCCGGCACGACCAGGTCGTCGTCGACCTCGAGGCGCGTGCCGAGGCCGTTGCAGGCCTCGCACATGCCGAGCGGGCTGTTGAACGAGAAGCTCTGCGGGCTCAGCTCGGGGAACGAGTGCCCGCAGTGCGAGCGCGACTCGGAGAAGTTGATCCGCAGCCCGCCCTCGTCAGGCGACTCGGCCCGCAGCTCGCCCTTGCCCTCGCGCAGCGCCAGCTCGACGCTCTCGGTCAGGCGCCCGCGATCGGCCTTGCGGATCTTCACGCGGTCGACGACGAGCGCGATGGTGTGCTTGAACTTCTTATCGAGCTTCGGCGGGTCGTCGAGGGAGTGCATGGCGCCGTCGACCTCGACGCGCAGGAAGCCGCGGCCCTTGAGCTCTTCGAACAGGTCGCGGAACTCGCCCTTGCGGTGGGTCACGAGCGGCGCCAGCAGCACCAGCTTCTGCCCGCTGGCCACGCGCGTCAGCTCGTCGACGATCTCCTGGGCCGACTGCGAGCGCACCGGCTCGCCGCACACGTGGCAGTGCTGCACGCCGACGCGCGCGTAGAGGACGCGCAGGTAGTCGTAGATCTCGGTGATCGTGCCGACGGTCGAGCGCGGGTTCGACGAGGCGCTCTTCTGCTCGATCGCGATGGTCGGCGAGAGCCCGCGCAGGTGCTCGACCTTGGGGCGCTCGAGCTGGCCGAGGAACTGCCGCGCGTAGGCCGAGAGGCTCTCGATGTAGCGGCGCTGGCCCTCGGCGTAGAGCGTGTCGAAGGCAAGGCTCGACTTGCCGGAGCCGCTGACGCCGGTGAAGACGACGAGCTGGCGCTTGGGCACGCGCAGGTGCTCGATCTCGAGGTTGTGCTCGTGGGCGCCCTTGACCTCGATGAAGTCGGGCTCGCGCGCTGCGGTCGCGCGCGCCTCCCCCGCCTTCGCGGACCGCCCGCTCGCCGACGACTTCGCGCTCGCGCGCGCGCCGGCCTTCCCGTGCTGGCTGTTCACCGATTCGCTCTGCTTGCTCGCGTGACTGGGGGCGGCGCGTCGCTCCATAACAACACCTCCCGGCGGTCATAGCACGCGCGAACTCGCGCCGCCGCGCTGTCCACCCGCTGCCAGCCGGGTCGCCCGCTCGACGCCGCCGCGCCCGTCCGCGGCGGGCTGCCGCCATCGAGTCGCCACCCCGCCGCCACCCCCTGTCCGCGCGCCCCGGCGTCGAAGCGCCAACACCGCGACGCGCGCCCGTTCTGTTTCGACCGGCCATGGCGTAGATTGGGCGCGCGCCCGGGTGGTGGAATCGGTAGACACGGGGGACTTAAAATTCCCTCCGAAAGGGTGCGGGTTCGAGTCCCGCCCCGGGCACGCTCTGTTCGCGCCGCGCGAGCGTTGCGAGGGTCGGCGATCCGGCCGACCATGGGGGTAGCGTCCGCCATGGGCACACGCGCCGGAGCCAGAGCCGCCATGGGCGACTACCAGACGCCGCCGGCGCTGGCCGAGCGCGTCTGCGAGCTCCTGCGCGCGCGCGGGCTGCAGCCGCGGGGGGTGCTCGAGCCGACCTGCGGCCGCGGCAGCTTCGTGCTCGCGGGCGCGCGCGCGTTCCCGCGCGCGCGCCACGTGGCCCGGGACATCAACCCGATCCACGTCGACGCGGCGCGCCGCGCCTGCGCGGGCGCGCGCGTCCGCTGCGAGCTCGAGGTCGGCGACTTCTTCACCACGGACTGGTCCGCGCTCGCCCGCCGCCTGCCGGGCCCGCTGCTCGTGCTCGGCAACCCGCCGTGGATCACGAGCGCCGACCTGACCTGCCTCGGCAGCGACAACGCGCCGGCGCGCGCGAACCTCAAGGGCCTCGCCGGGCTCGACGCGCGCACCGGCAAGGGCAACTTCGACATCTCGGAGTGGATGGTGCTGCACCTCGTGGAGCGGCTGCAGCGACCCAGGCCGCGCGCGCTCGACGTCGCGGTGCTGATCAAGACGGCGGTCGCGCGCCGCCTGCTGGCGCACCTCGCCGGCCCGCAGAGCCCCCTGCCCGAGCTGCGCGCGCGGCTGGACGCGGCGCGGATGTGGCGGATCGACGCCCGCGCCGCGTTCGCGGCGGCGGTCGACGCCTGCCTCGTGCTGCTGCGCTTCGCGCCCGCCGGCGATCCGGCCCCCGAGGATTCACATGACCAAGAGGACATAACGCTGCGCTGCCCCGTGCACGACGGCCTCGACGCGCCCGCCGGCGCGACGCTCGGGGTCGAGCGCGGGCGCCTGATCGCCGACCTCGACGCGCTCGCGGCCTGCCGCGCGCTGCTCGGCCAGGCCGATCCGCCCTGGCGCTCGGGCCTCAAGCACGACTGCGCGCGCGTCATGGAGCTGCGCCGCGAGGGCGCGGCCTACCGAAACGGCCTGCGCGAGCGCGTCGCGCTCGAGCCCGCGCGCGTGTTCCCGCTGCTCAAGGGCGGCGACCTCGCGCGCGCGCCCGCGGGCGACGAGCCGGTGGCGCCGCGCCGCTACGTCATCGTCCCCCAAGACCATGTTGGAGAGGACACCTCGCCGCTGGCCCGCGCCGCGCCGCGGACCTGGGCCTACCTCGCGGGGCACGGCGCGCGGCTCGACGCGCGCCGCAGCGCGATCTACCGCGGGCGCCCGCGCTTCGCGATCTTCGGCGTCGGCCCCTACGCCTTCGCGCCCTGGAAGGTCGCCGTCAGCGGCCTGCACAAGCGCGTCCAGTTCGCGCTCGTCGGGCCCCACGAGGGCAAGCCGGTGATGCTCGACGACACCTGCTACTTCCTCGGCTTCCCGGAGCGCGACGCGGCCGCGGCCGCGCTGTGGCTGCTGCGACGCGAGCCGGCGCGGCGGATCCTCCGGGCGTTCCTGTTCCGCGACATGAAGCGGCCGGTGACGAAGGAGCTGCTCGGGCGCCTCGAGCTGAAGAAGCTCGCGACCGCGGCGCTGCGCGGCCCGGTGCCGGCGGCCGTGCGCGCGGGCCTGCACGAGCTGTCCCAAAAACCATAGTCCAACGCCCGCCGCAGACGCCCGGCGCGCGCGGCCACGCGCTCAACCGTCGTCGGCGCCCGTCACCCACGACCACGCGCGACGCAGCCGCGAGCGCGCGCCGCCGCCTCGATCCGCTCGATCAGCGCGCGCATGTCGGGCCAGCGCCGCGCGGCGTCGGGCGCGAGGCCGCGACGGAGGACGTCGAGCACCGCGGCCGGGGCTCGGGGCGCCCGCGGCTCGAGCAGCGCGCCGTCGAGGGCCCGCCTGCAGATCGAGAGCGCGTCGTCGTCACCGTAGGGTCGCTGACCGCAGAGCGCGTACCAGAGCGCCGCGCAGAAGCCGAATTGATCGCTGCGCGCGTCGACGGGCGCGCCGCTCGTGAACTGCTCGGGCGGCATGCACGACGGCGCGCTCCAGAGCACGCCGAGCCCTGGATCCGGAGCGCGCGGGACCATCCCGATGTCCTTGACCCGCGCTCGCCCGTCGCGCTCGAGCAGCGCGCTGCGGAGCGTGAAGCCGAGGTGCAGCGCGCCGCGCTCGTGGGCCGCGCTCAGGCCCGCGGCGGCCCCGACGAGCTTCGCCACGATCACGCGCCAGTCATGCTCGTCGGCGCGCAGCCAGTCGTCGAGCGACGGGCCGTCGACGTGATCCATGGCGATGTACACGGTCTTCTCCCACGCGCCGAGCTCGTGCGCGGACACGAGGTTGGGGTGGCGCAGCGCGAGCGCGACCTCGAGGTCGCGGCGCAGGGCCGCGCGCGCGTCCGCGGTCGCGACGCGGAGGCCGCGCGGGTGCAGGAGCCGGAGCGCGACGGTACGCGCCTTTGTCGGATCACGGGCGCGCATCACCACGCCCCAGCTCCCGTGGCCGATCAGCCCCTCGATCACGTAGCGACCCACGCGCTGACCCCGGGCGGGCTCGCGCATCGGCGCCCAGGCGGCGACGTCATCGTCTGCATCGTCGTCATCGTCGTCGCCGTGCACGTGGAGCTCGAGTTCGAAGCGCGCGGCGCTTGAGGTTGTCACGGCTCGATCACGACGCGGGCGCCGCAACCACGGCGCGATGATAGCACGTCCATGAGCGGCACTCGCCGGCGGGCCGTCGCGCGCGGTCGCTACGCTCAAGACGGTCGCTCGTGAACGCGGCGGCGGCCGGCCGCGCCGCCGACGGGTGACACATGACCATTTATACATGTCGCAGGGCACCGGCCGAGCGCGCGACGCCGCGGCGCGAGCCTCCCTAGCCCGGCGGGTTGATCGGCGCGCAGGTCGAGACGCCCGCGCCGACGATGCGCACCGGCCCGCCCGCGTTCACGGTCGTCAGCGACATGTCGCCGTCGTAGTCGAGCTTCGTCACCTTGCTCTTGGTGCCGATCTGCCCCGGGCTCGCCTCGGTGAAGAAGTAGAAGTCGCCGCCCCAGAACGCGAACGCGAACGCCTGCGTGAGCGGGAAGCCGGCGAACGAGATCGACTCGATCTCCTCCGCGGTCTGCTTGTCGAACTGGATCAGCTTGGCGTCCGGGACCCCGCCGAAGGCGTACAGGCGGCCGTCGCCGGTGCCGGTCAGCTCGGCGCCGTTGTAGTTGTTGGGGCCGATCGTGTTGACCTGCAGCGCGCCCTCGTCGAACACGCCGAGCTTGCCGACGCCGGGCCCCTCGCCGAAGCCCGAGAGCCCGCCGTCCCAGTGCGCGCCGTAGAGCGAGTCGCACGGGTTGATGTCGCTGGCCGAGACGAACGCCATGCCGAAGTGGTTCCAGCCGTTGGCGCCCGGCGTGTAGCCCGGGTCGGTGCAGTCGCTGGGGTTGCTCACGTTCATCCGGTACAGGTCGCCCATGGACGAGAGCCCGACCAGCGCGGTGTCCTGCACCCACGCGTAGCCGTTGCGGCCCACGCCCATCGAGAAGGTCGTGTTCGGCGTCGGGCAGCCGAGCGCGCCGACCAGCACGAACAGGTTGTTCTCGGGGTTGTAGGTCCACAGCTGCTTGTCGTCGGACAGCACGTAGATCAGATCCGAGTTCGGCGCGCACGGGCACATCGAGTCGTCGGGCCCGGTCGTCGAGCCGCCCGAGGTCTCCTCGCCGACGTCGAACTTGAAGCCGCCCGAGGACGAGTTCGCGGACGAGTCCTCGCTCGCGCCGCCGGTCGCCTGGGTCGTCGACTCGCCGCTCGAGCCCGGGCTCGTGCTCTCGCTGCCGCCCTGCCCGCCCGTCGTCGTGATCGTGACGCCGCTCGTCGACACCGGGCCGCTCGCCTCGCTCGAGTCCGTGGTCTCGTCGCCGCCGGTCGTGCAGCTGGGGGCCGCGAGGCACACGAGGGGAGCACACAGCACGAACGATCGGAGGCCACGCATACCTCACCGTGCGTCCGCGGCGGACGTCGCGTCAAGCGGAGATGCGTGTACTGACACCGATCGGCCGACGACGAGCGCCGGAGACCATCGCCCCGGCGCGACGCCCCGCGTCAGCAGCTGTCTCGCGGGCCATTGTGCTGCGTGACCGCGCCGCGCTGACGCGCGCTAGCGAGCCCTCCGCCGCGCCGCGTCGACGAGCGAACCGACATCACGCGTGACGTGACGGGAGCGGTGTTCTGCACGGTAGAGCTCGCGGCGCGACGACGCGCAATCGGCGCTCGGTTTCCTTCGCGCGAGCGCGAGCGAGCCGTGGCCGCCGTGCCGCCACCGAGCCCTGTGACGTGGGATAACCACGCGGTGCTCGCTCGCCTGCTGACGCGCGCTCTCACGCATCGCGCGGTCCCGTGGCTCGCCGCGCTCGCGTTCGTCCTCGTCGGCTGGTGGGCGGTCTACGCCGACCGCTTCCTGCACGACGAAGGCGTGCTGACCTGGTTCTTCGCGTCGATGATCGGCGACGCGCCCGTCGCGACCTTCTTCTGGCAGAAGTGCCGCCCCGCGCTCGCGCTCCTGTACGCGCCGCTCGCCCCGCTCGGCGTGTACCCGTTCCTGTGCCTGCACGTCGTCGTGACCGCGCTCGCGCTCCCGCTCGCCGCTGCGGTCGCGCGCGCGCTCGGGATCCGTCACGCCAACGTCGCCGCGCTCGCGCTCGCAGGCTCGCCCTTGCTGCTGGTGACCGCGGCCGCCGGGGTCACGAACGCCGACGCCGTGACCGGCTTGATGCTCGCGCTCTACCTGCTGCACGTCCGCGCCGCGCCGCTGGCCGCCGGCGCCGTGCTGGGCGCGCTCGTGTTCGTGCGCTCGGAGGTCGCGGTGTTCGCCGTCGCGTTCGCGATCGCGGCGCTGTGGACCCCGGGCCAGCGTCGCCTCCTGCTCGGGCTGCCGCTGTTCGGGGCGCTCTACGCCCTGCTCGGGATGACCTACCACGGCGACGTCGCGTGGTTTCTGCACTACCCGCCGGCGCTCCCGAGCCCGCCGCCCGAGGGCTCCATGTTCGGCCCCGGCGGCTACGGCAACGCCAGCCTCGTCGAGCTCGTCCGCGTCTCGCTCGCCCTCACGCCGCTGTTCGGCGCGCTCGCGCTGCTGCCCGCGCGCTCCCTCGACGGCCGCGAGCGCGCGCTGCTGCTGGCCGCGCTCGCGTTCCTCGTGCTCATCCGCGGCCTGCCGTTCGTCGGCCTGTTCAACTTCGACGACTCCCCGCGCTACTGCCTGCCTGTGCTGCCCCTCGTCGCGCTCCTGCTCGCGCGCGTGTTCGATCGCCTCGTGGACGGCCGCGACAGCGGAGCCTGGGGCGCGCTCGGGCTCACCGCGCTCGCGCTCGCAGGCCACGTCGCCGCGTACACGAGCGACGACGCGACGCTCTTGCTCACCGCCGGCGGCGTCGCGCTGCTGTGGACGATCGCGCGCGCGGGCGCGCCGCGCCTCGCGGCGATCCTCGCCTGCGCGGGCGGTATCGCGATCGCGCCGCTGCTGCTCCCGGTGACGCGCATGGACTTCCACCGCGAGCTCCCGGCCTACGAGGACGCGGCCCAGTGGCTGCGAGACAACCCGGCGCGCGCCGAGGGGGCGACGCTCGTCACCAACCTCCCGGTCCTGCGGATCTGGGGCGCTCGCCACGGCGCGCTCGATCCCGCGCGCGTCGAGTACATCCTCGGGCCCGACATGCACTTCGAGCTCGTGCGCCTGACCAACGCCGACGTCGGCCAGCGCGCGGCGATCTTCGCCGCGCTCGCGAACAACTTCTACGGCCGCCCTCGACCACCCGAGGACATGCGACCCGACGCGCTGCCGGAGCGCGCGCTGCTGCTGCTCGAGCCCAGCGCGCGCACCGAGCAGGTGATGCCGCCGGAGCTGTGGCGGCCGCAGCTCGTGGTCCTCGCCGAGACGCCGGCGCTGCGGATCGCCGAGCTGCGCTCCTCGAGGTAGCGCCTCGCCTCGCCTCGCCTCGCGCCGCGCGGGGCGGAGCGCCTTCGAAGATGCTTGCATGTTCATCTTCGCCCACGCGCGCGCGCGCGACTCGTTATCATCGCCCTACACGCTGGAGAGACGATGGCCAGGACGAAGAAGGTCGCCAAGAAGAAGGTCGCCAAGAAGAAGGTCGCCAAGAAGAAGGTCGCCAAGAAGAAGGTCGCCAAGAAGAAGGTCGCCAAGAAGAAGGTCGCCAAGAAGAAGGTCGCCAAGAAGAAGGTCGCCAAGAAGAAGGTCGCCAAGAAGAAGGTCGCCAAGAAGAAGGTCGCCAAGAAGAAGGTCGCCAAGAAGAAGGTCGCCAAGAAGAAGGTCGCCAAGAAGAAGGTCGCCAAGAAGAAGGTCGCCGAGCAGAAAGCCGCCAAGCACGACGCCGCGCCCGTGCGCTGGCGGTTCAAGGCTGGCAACAGCGCGTTCGGCATCTTCATCGACGATCAGCACTGCTGGGTCGGGACCGAGAACGGGGACATCTACGCGCTCGACCATGACGCCCAGCTCCAGCGCCACTTCGAGCTGCCCAGCGGCTGCAAGTGCCTGGTCTCCGACAAGCACTGGCTCTACGCCGGCTGCGACGACGGCAACGTCTACGACCTGCGCGACGCGCCCTACGTCGCCTACGAGGTCGACAGCAGCGTGTCGCTGCTGTGGCTCGACATCCACGAGGGCACGCTCGCGGTCTCGGACGACGAGGGCAACGTCACGCTCGTCGATCACGAGTGCGAGCGGCTCTGGGACATGAAGAGCAGCGGCGACTCGGGCTGGATGGTCCGCTGCGATGACCTCGGCGTCTACCACGGGCACGGCGACGGCGTGACCGCCTACAGCTGGAACAACGGCGACGAGCTGTGGTCGCGCCCGACCGACGGCTACGTGATGTTCGGCTGGCAGGAGCGCGACGTCGTGTACGCGGCGACGACCGGCGACCAGGTCGCGCGCTTCTCCAAGAAGGGCGCCCCCCAGACCATCTACCGCTGCGACGCCAGCGTGATGTCCTGCGCGGCCGCGAACGACGGCGAGCTCGTGTTCGCGGCCGACCTGATCGATTGGCTGTACTGCTTCAATCGCGCGGGCGAGCGGCTGTGGAAGCTGAATAGCGGCTGCGGCGCGGCGCTCTCGATGCAGTACCACAAGGGCGATCTGTACATCGTCACCGACGACGGGTGGCTCGCCTGCATCGACACGAGCGAGGCGGCGATCGCCGCGGCCCAGCGCGGCGAGCTGCCCGCGACGGTGAGCCTCCGCGCGCCCAAGAAAGCCGCGGGCACCCGCGTCCGCGTCACGCTCGACTCGGCCAGCGCCAGCGACGACGGCGTGCTCGTCGAGTGTTACCGCGAGGGCGGCCGCCTGCGCGTCCGCCCGCGCAGCCCCGGCTACGACGCGAGCATGAACGTGCAATTCCCCCGCAACATTCGGGAGGAGGGCGCCGTGTACCTCGTCGACGAGCTGCGCGACGGGAGCGGCTTCTACCGCGCCTACGGGTCGATCAAGCTCGTCGAGGGCGGTACGGGGACCAGCGCGCGCGCCAAGAAGAAGGCGACCAAGAAGAAGGCGACCAAGAAGAAGGCGACCAAGAAGAAGGCGACCAAGAAGAAGGCGACCAAGAAGAAGGTCGCCAAGAAGAAGGTCGCCAAGAAGAAAGTCGCCAAAAAGAAGGCGACCAAGAAGAAGGTCGCCAAGAAGAAGAAAGTCGCCAAGAAGAAGGCGACCAAGAAGAAGGCGACCAAGAAGAAGGCGACCAAGAAGAAGGCGACCAAGAAGAAGGCGACCAAGAAGAAGGCGACCAAGAAGAAGGCGACCAAAAAGAACGTCGCCAAGAAGAGGTAGCGCGCGGGCGCACGGGCGACCTTCGGTCGGGCTCGCGCGCGCGCCCCCGCGATCCGCGGAGGGTGCCGAAAATCCCTCGATCGACGTCTCCTGGCGCGCGCGCCAGGAGACGTCGGCGAACGGATCGGTATACCTTCCGGTCGTGCCTCGCTCGACCGCCGTCGTCCGCCCTCGCGCCCCTCTCGCCGCGCTCGCGCTCGCGTTGACCGGCGCGCTCGGCTGCGCCTCGATGGCGCGGTCCTCGTTCCCGCCGGATCACGATCAGATCGCCTCGCCGGCGCTGCGCGGGCCCGCGACGGTCTACCTCGACGAGCTCGGCGTGCCGCACGTGTTCGCGAGCGACGACGACGACGCCGCGTTCATCACCGGCTACCTGCACGCGCGCGACCGCAGGTTTCAGACGGAGCTGCTGCGGCTCGCCAGCCAGGGGCGCCTGACCGAGCTGCTCGGCGAGTCGCTGCTCGACGTCGACCGGCGCCTGCGGCTGCTCACCTACCAGCTCGACGAGATGGTCGAGCTGCTCCCGGCGGCCGATCGCGCGCGCATCGACGCCTACGCCGCCGGGATCAACCTCGCCACCGAGACGCTGCCGCGACCGATCGAGTTCCGGCTGCTCGGCTACACGCCGGAGCCGTGGACGGCGCGCGACACGGCCGCGGTCGGCCGCTTCCAGGCCTGGGGCCTGAGCGCCAACGCCGAGCGCGAGGCGACCTTCGACCGCGCGCTCGCGGCCGCGGCCGACCCCGCGCGCGCGGCCTGGCTCGTGCGCGGCAACCCGACCCTGGGGCAGTCGATCGTCGATCCCGATCCGATGGCGCGCCCGAAGCTGCCGCCCTTCCCGATCCCGGAGCCGCCGCCGATGCGCGCGGCCGCGGCGAGCCCTCGCGCCGCACCGATCGCGCGGCCGCGCGACGCCGACGCGCTGCGGGCGTCGCTCGCCGACGCGATCACCCACTGGACCGAGGCGCCGTGGGACGGCAGCAACGCGTTCGCGATCGCGGGCAGCCGCACGAGCGACGGCCTGCCGATCCTCGCCGGCGATCCGCACCTCTCGCTCCCCTGGCCCGCGGTGTTCTACGAGCTGCACGTGAAGACGCCGACGGTCGACGTCAGCGGCGCGAGCTTCCCCGGGATGCCGATGATCGTGATCGGGCGGACGCCCTACGTCGCGTGGTCGCTGACGACGTCCTACGCCGACGTGCAGGATCTCTACGCGCTCAGCGTCGACCCCGACGACGCGACCCGGTACCTGCTCGACGATCGCTGGGTCTCGTTCACGCCGTGGCCCCAGGAGTTCCGCTGGGGCAAGGGCGACAGGGCGACGACGCGCGCGGAGATCTACCGCGTCAGCCACTTCGGCCCGCTCTACAACCCGGGGCGCGAGGCCAACCTCGCGCCCGGGAGGACCTACGCGCTCCACTGGTTGGCCTTCACCGGCGTGAGCGTGCCGATGGTCAGCTCGTTCGACACGGTGCACCGCGCGAGCTCGCCGCAGGACGTGGTGCGCGGCGTCGCCATGCTGCCGACCCCGAGCCAGAACTGGACGTTCGCGACCGCCGACGGTCACATCGGCTATGTCCTCGGGGGCATGCTGCCGGCCGCGCGCGCGTCGGCGCTCCCGCTCGACGGCACGCGCAGCGCGAGCCTGCGCGCGGCCGCGCTGCCCGAAGCTGAGCGGCCGGTCGTCATCGACCCCGCGTCCGGCGTGCTCATCCCGACCAACCAGCCGATCCTGCAGGACGTCGGGCGCTTCAACGTCATCACCTCGGGCCCCCACCGCGCGCTGCGGATCGCGACGGCCCTCGACGCGCGCCCCGTCTGGGATCGCTCGAGCGCGCGCGCGCTGCAGCTCGACACCGTCAACCTCGAGGCCGCGCGCGTGGTCCCGCTCCTGCTCGCGGCGGTCGATCGCGGCCCGCCGCCCGCGGGGCGCGTCGCCGAGATGTTCAACGAGCTGCGCGCGTGGGGCTACGACTACGAGACGAGCCTGCGCGCGCCGCTGATCTACGAGTCGATCCGCGGTCACCTGCACGAGCGCCTGCTCCGGCCGCACATCCCCGACGAGGGCGCGCGCGCGGCCTTCATCCGCGACCGTCTGTCCGAGGCGGTCATGGAGACCGCGCTGTTCGATCCTGGCGGCGCGCACCACTGGGACGATCCCGCGACCCCGGGCCGCGAGGAGCTGCGGGACGCGATCCTGGAGGCGGCGCACGAGTCCGAGCGCGAGCTGAGCGGGCGCCTCGGCGGCAACATGGCCCGCTGGACATGGGGCCGCGCGCACACGCTCGAGCTGCGACACCCGTTCATGGCCAAGAAGATCCTCAGACCGCTGTTCGGCCTCGGCCGCCGCCCGATGCCGGGCGGTCGCCACTGCGTCTACGCGATGGGGCACCTCGGCGTGCTCGGGGACTACAAGACGGACGACGGCCCCGCGCTGCGTCAGGTCGTGACGCCGGGTGTCGAGGCCGGCTTCGTGCTGCCCGGCGGAAACGCCGGTCAGCCCAAGCACGAGCACGCTGCGGACCAATTCGAAGACTGGGTCGCGAATCGCCAGCACGCCGCGGGCGGAGCTCGCGAGCAGCTCGCCGCGACCGCGCGCGGCGTTCTTGAATTCGCGCCCACGCCCTGAGCGCGCGATGTAGCCCGGCGCGCCGTCTCGCCGCCGACGCGCGCCGTCTCGTCGGGCGATCGTGGAGCGGAGCGACGAGACGACGCGAGCTCGTCGACTGTCCCAGAACGCCCCAAGAGCGCCGCGCGCCTTCCCGCGCGCCGTGGGTCGCACCTCGTCCGATATACTTTCACGCGCGGGATGGCGGCGCGTCCACAGCGGGGGATAGACACGGTGAATACGCCGCCGAGCGTCGACGTGCTCGGGGATACGGTCGACCACGGGTCCATGCTCGAGCGACCGCTGACGCAGGCCGAGCGAGCGATCGAGCTCCCCCGCTACACGCTGCTCGACGTCATCGGTCAAGGCGGCTTCGGGCGCGTCTACGCCGCCCACGACCCGGTCCTCGATCGCACCGTCGCGATCAAGCTGCTGCGTCGCGCGCCGAGCTCGATGATGCTCGACGGCAGCACCTCGCGCATCCGCAGCCAGCAGCGAGCGCAGCGCAAGCTGCTGCGCGAGGCCCACGCGCTCGCCAAGCTCGGTCACCCGAACATCGTCGCCGTGTACGACGCCGGCACCTACGCGCGCCCCGACGACGACGAGCGCGAGGGCGTGTTCATCGTCATGGAGTACATCGACGGGCTGACGCTCGATCGCTGGCTCACCGCGGCGCCGCGCACGTGGTCGGAGATCCTCGCGGTGTTCCGCGCGGCGGGCGAGGGCCTCGTCGTCGCGCACGCGAAGGGCTTCTGCCACCGCGACTTCAAGCCCGGCAACATCATGGTCACGCGCGAGGGCGCGGTGAAGGTCCTCGACTTCGGCCTCGCCAGCGCGCAGCGCAACGAGCGTACGGAGCCGATACGCCCGCTCAGCAGCGCGCTCGAGGCGGTCGGGGTCGCCGGCGACACGACCACGCCGACGCAGGCGGATCACATCATCGGGACCCCCGCCTACATGGCGCCCGAGCAGTGGCTCGGCCGCGCGACCGGGCCGCACTCCGATCAGTTCTCCTTCTGCCTCGCGCTCTACGAGGCCATCTTCGGGCGCTCGCCCTTCCCCGGCGCGAAGCTGGAGGAGCGCATCGCGTCGCTGCTGCAGGCCCGGTACGACCCTGCCCCCGAGGACAGCCCGGTGCCGCCGCGCGTCATCGAGGCCGTCCGCCGCGGGCTCGCGTTCCGCTACCAGGAGCGCTACTCCTCGATGTCCGCGCTGCTCGACGCGCTCGACCTCGGGGTCACGTTCACCACCGGCGTCACGGCGGCGACGATCCCGAACCGCTCGTTCCACGAGCACAACACGAGCCGCGAGGAGCAGCGCGCGATCCGGGACTGCATCACGTGGATCGAGCCCGGCATCATCCGCTACTGGGAGGTGCCGACGCCGACGATCTACACGATCTCGCTGATGCGGGCGCAGCTCGACGAGCTGATCCGCTCGGTCGACGCGTTCTCCATGGTCGTCGACATCCGGCGCGCCTACATGCCGAGCCAGCAGGTCATGGAGGTCATCCGCGGGATGTTCATGGACCCGCACCTCGTCCACGTCGCGGCCGCGGCCCCCGACCCGATCTTCCGCTTCGGCGCGAGCTTCGTGTTTCAGCCCGTGCGCGCCGAGGGCACGTGGTCGCTGCACGACACCATGGACGAGGCGCTCGCGCGCGCGCGCGCCTCGCTCCAGGACGAAGGGCTCACTTCTTCCTGAACTTCAGCGTCATGCGGTCGCTCTCGCCGATCGCGACGTACTTGTCGCGATCGGTGTCCTTGAGCGTCAGCGTCGGCGGCAGCGTCCAGACGCCCTCGGAGTAGTCCTTGGTGTCCTTGGGGTTGGCGTTGACCTCGGACTTCTCGACCAGCTCGAAGCCGGCCTTCTCGACCTGCTCGATCACCCAGGCCTCGGGCAGGTAGCCCTTCTTCGAGGACTCGTCCGCGTTCGCGCCCTCGGCCGCGCGGTGCTGGACGATCGCCAGCGTCCCGCCCGGCTTGAGCGCGCGGTGGACCTCCTTGAGGTTCTGCTCGAGGCTGCCGCCGTTGTGCCAGCCGTGCATCCCGCGGACGAAGAACACGAAGTCGACCGAGGCGTCCTCGCCGAGCGAGAACTCCTTGTAGCTCTTCTGGACCTCGCGCTCGACCTTGCCGAACAGCTCGGGCGAGCGGCCCAGGAACGCCTGCATGCGCTTGCCCGCGAAGCTCGTCCACTCGTGGTCGGGCCCGTCGGGGTCGAAGTCGGTGATGATCAGCTTGCCCTTCTTGACCAGCAGCGGCGCGAGGATCTCGGTGTACCAGCCCGCGCCCGGCCCGATCTCGACGACCGTCATCTCGGGCGTGACGCCGAGGAACTCGAGCGTCTCTGCGGGGTGCCGCTGCCCGTCGCGCTCGACGTTCTCGGGCACGCGGTGCGGGCTCGCGAGGATCGCCTTCAGCGCGTCCTTGGTCTTCTTCCAGTTCTTCTCGGACAGCGCCTTGACCTTCGCCTTGACCTCGTCGGTCCAGCGCGCGGTCTCCTTCTGCATCTCCTCGTCGAGCTCCTTGAGCCGCTCGGCGTTCTTCTTGCGCCCCTCCTCCTGCTTCTCCTCCTCGGTCTTCTCCTTCGGCGCGGGCGGCTCGGCCTTCGTCTCGGCCTTCGTCTCGGCCTTCGTCTCGGTCTTCGTCTCGGCGGGCTGCTTCCCGCCGTCACACGCGCTGCCCAGCGCGAGCGAGGAGGTGATCAGGGCGGTGCTCAGGATGGTGACGTGTAGACGCATGGGGCTCCGTGGGCGCGAGTGTGTCACATTGGACCCAGCCCGCGCAGGAGGGTTTCGCGGCGCGCCCCGCGGCGCGGCGCGCTACTGAACACTCGAACACACCGCGTTCGTCGACGCCCACGCGACGCGCCGATGTCCGTCGCCAGCGCGTGTAGAGTCTCGTCATGCGCACGCGCTCCCGCGTCCCACACGCGCCGCCTTGGACGCTCACGGGCGTCCTCTCGCTCCTGTCCGTCAGCGCCTGCACGTACGAGCTGCACGACGATCAGTCGACCGACGGCGCGACGACGGGCGCCGCGAGCGTCACGAGCGACGCGAGCTCCGGCGAGACCGCGAGCGAGACCGCGAGCGAGACGAGCGAGACGAGCGAGACGGGCGAGACGGGCGAGGACCTGTTCCCGTGGCCCGACGAGGATCTGACCGCGCTCGTCGACCCGATGATCGGCAGCGGCGGCGTGGGCTACGGCGTCGGCACCATCAACCCGGGCCCGACCGTGCCCTTCTCGCTCGTCAAGGTCGGCCCCGACACCGGGCTCGCGGGCCTGCAGCTCGGCTTCGTCAACTGCGCCGGCTACAGCTACGACAACACGCACGTGTGGGGCTTCGCGCACAACCGCTTCAACGGGATGGGCGTGCCCGACTACGGCGCGCTGCTCGTGACGCCGACGACCGGCATGGACAGCGGCAAGACCAAGCGCGGCGGCGCGCGCTCGCTGTTCTCGCACGACCAGGAGGAAGCCGAGCCGGGGTACTACGCGGTCACGCTGCTCGACACCGGCGTGCACGCCGAGCTCACCGGCGGCATGTACGGCGCGCACCACCGCTACACGTGGGCGCAGCCGACCGACGACGCCGTGATCGTGTTCGACCTCGGCTACATCCCCGCCGAGGATCCCTCGCCCGACAGCCACGTCGAGCTCGCCGCCGACGGCCGCTCGCTGCGCGGCTGGACGACGACGCAGGGCGGGTACTCGAAGCGCTTCGGCGGCCTCAAGACCTACTTCCACGCGCGCCTCGATCGCGCGGCGGACGGCCGCGGCGTCTGGGGCGACGACGGCGTGCCGCAGGAGGACGTCGACGCGCTGTCCGGCGGCTCCATCGGCGCCTACCTCCGCTTCGACCTCAGCGAGGGCGCGGCGACGGTCGAGCTGCAGGTCGGGCTCTCGTACGTCTCGGAGGACCAGGCCGCCCAGAACCTCGACGCCTCGCTGCCCGCGTTCGAGTTCGACGCGACGCGCGAGCAGGCGCGCGCGGCCTGGCAGGCCGAGCTCGCGCGCGTGCGCGTGCTGGGCGGCAGCGCGGCCGAGCGCGTCAAGCTGTACTCCTCCATGTACCGCGCCCACCTGTCGCCGACGATGTACTCCGAGCACGGCGGGCGCTACCGCGGCTTCGACGGCGAGGTCCACGACGACGGCGGGCAGCCCTACTACAGCGACTTCTCGCTGTGGGACACCTACCGCACGCTGCACCCGCTGTTCAACCTGATCCAGCGCGACCGCCACGGCGCGATGATGCAGTCGCTGGTGCGCATGTACGAGCAGGGCGGCGACCTGCCCAAGTGGCCGCTCGGCGTCGGCTACACGGGCGGGATGGTCGGGACCAGCGCCGACATCGTGCTCGCCGACGCGGCGCTCAAGGGGCTCACCGACTTCGACTGGGAGGCCGCGTACGCCGGCGCGCGGCTGCACGCCACCGGCCCGCGCCCCAACGCCGGCCGCGGCGGGATCGAGAGCTACCTGGAGCGCGGCTACGTCGCCAGCGACGTCTCAGGCGCGTCGGTCTCGCGCACCGTCGAGTTCGCGCACGACGACGCCGCGCTCGCGCGCTTCGCCGCGCTGCTCGGGGAGCACGAGGACGCGGCCGTGTTCGAGGCCCGCAGCCGCAGCTACCAGAACCTGTTTCACCCCGAGCTGCAGTTCCTCGTCGGCCGCGACAGCCAGGGCGCCTGGGCGCTCGACGGCTTCACGCCGACGGAGTGGCTGGGCGTCTACGCCGAGGGCGACGCCTGGCAGTACACCTGGTCGGCGCCCCACGACCCCGATGGCCTCGCGGACATGTTCGGCTCGCGCGACGCCGCGCTCGCCAAGCTCCGCGAGTACTTCGAGCTCTCGCTCGCGCACCTCAACAACAAGTACGGCAACTCGATCAACCCCTTCGAGTACTACTGGCACAGCAACGAGCCGTCGCTGCCGAACACCTACCTGTTCGCCGCGCTCGGGCGCCCCGACGAGACCCAGCGCTGGGTCCGCTGGGCGCTGGCGCAGCACTACGGGACCGGCCCGGACGGGCTGCCGGGCAACGACGACGGCGGCACGATGAGCGCCTGGTACATCCTCAGCGCCGCCGGCCTCTACCCGATCCCCGGCACCCAGCGCTTCTACGTCGGCAGCCCGCTGTTCGAGCGCGTCGAGCTCGACCTCGGCGCCGGCGCGGGCGCGCGCGTGCCCCTGACGATCATCGCCGAGGGCGCGAGCGAGCAGCGGATGTACATCGCCAGCGCGACGCTCGACGGGGCGCCGCTCGACGTCCCCTGGGTCGAGTGGGAGGACATCCAGGACGGCGCGACGCTGCGCCTCGAGATGGTCGACGCGCCGACGGACTGGGCGCGCTTCTAGGGCACGCCGGCGACCCGGGCCCGGAGCGCGGGCCCGCGCGTGTCCGTCACGGATTACTCATGGCTGGCGCCCGGCGGCGCGCCTACGATCGCCGCCGGAGGACGGGCCCGTGGTTGATCTCAAGTCCCTGCTCAAGACCGCCGAGTCGGCGATGCGCACCGCGGGCAAGCACGCGGGCGCGGCGGTCAAGACCGCCGGCACGGTCGTCGGCATCGGCGTCGGCTCCATGTCGATTCAGCTCGCGCGCGGCGACTACTCGCCCGGCGATCTCGTGCGCGGGCGCCTGCGGCTGGAGCTGACCGAGCCCGTCGCCGCCAAGCGGCTGGTCGTCGGCATCCGCGCCACGCAGCGCTACTACGAGCTCGAGCGCGACAGCCGGGGCAACCAGCGTCGCGTGGAGCGCTCACGCGAGGTCTACAAGTACGAGCGCGAGCTCGACGGCGCGCGCACGTACACGAGCGCGAGCTTCGGCTTCGAGCTCGGCGTGCCCGGGCGACGCGAGCAGCGGATGCCCGACGGCGTGCTCGGGGACGTAGCGACGATCCTCGGCGCGCTCAAGAGCAGCCAGCGCGCGCCGCTGCAGTGGGGCGTGCACGGCTTCCTCGACATCCCCTGGAAGGTCAACCTGCGCCAGCGCGTCGCGCTCAACGTCGCGGGTTGATCCGCCGCGGCCGCGCGTCGACGGGCCGTGCTAGGGTCGACGTGAGCCCGCCCGTGGTCGACGTCGCGCTTCACCCCGAACAGCTCGAGCTCGCGCGTGACCTGCTCGCCAGGCCAGGACGCCGCGTCCGCCTCCACAGCCTGCCGGGCGACAAGCGCTACCCGGGGCACCGCGGCGAGTGGCGCGAGCTGCTCACGCGCCACAACCAGATCCTGACGCACGCGCTCGGCGAGGCACGCCCGTACTGGCAGGTGCTCACCGAGTACGGGCCGAGCGACATCAGCCCCAGCATCCAGCCGCTCCTGGATCGCCGCGAGTACGTCGCGCTCGAGGAGGAGTGGGAGGACGGGGAGCTGCGCGCGAGGCGGTGGATCACCGAGGCGATCTGGCGCGCCGGCCAGGAGGACGCGCTGCTGCGGACGGTCGCGAACGAGGAGGCGTCCGGGGTCTGGCTCCTCAACCCGCGCAGCCGCGCGCTCGCCCACCCCTACGACGGCGGCGTGGACCTGTACTCACCGGACGCCGCGATCGCGCTGGGCTGGAGTCGCCGCTTCGCGGCCTGGCGCCCCGGCGCGTGCCCGGCCGCCGACCCCGCGGAGGTCCTCGCCTACTGCGCCCCGGAGGAGCGCGCGGTGATCCGCGCGCTGGTGAAGCGCAGGGCGACGGTCGAGCTCGACGACGACGACCGCGTCACGCACCTGCGCGTACCGCCAGGTCAAGTCGACGACGCGCTGCTGGCCGGGATCAGCGAGCTGGGCGCGCTGCGACACCTCTGGCTGCAGGAGACGCGGCGCCCGTGCCGCGTGGACGCGCTGCACCCGCCCGCGCCGGACATCAGCGATCGCGGGCTCGCGCGCCTGGCCGGGCTGACGCGCCTGGAGACGCTGCGCGCCGGCCCGCTCCCCGGCGTGAGCGCGGGGTGCCTGGAGGCGCTGCGCCGGGCGCTGCCCGCCTGCGACATCGAGCTCGAGATCGAGTGACGAAACAACTGTTCTATAAGACATGTTCATGTAGACACGCTTCACGCTCCGCGGCCGCGCGCCGGGCGTTGAGCGCGAACAGGCGATCGAGCAGCTCGTCCTCGAAGCGCGCGAGCGCGGCGCGCTCGTGCGCGTCGCGGGGCGCGGTCATCGGCGGCGGCGCGAGCTCGGTCCAGCCGTAGGCGGCCAGCGCCGCGCGGTCGAGCTCGCGGTGGAGCGCGCGCAGCGAGGCCACGCGCGCGTCCGTGACCTCGGGGTCGACGAGCGCGTTGTAGGTCCGCGTCAGCCCCTGCCCCGTCTCGAGCATGAAGCGAGCCCGCGCCTCGTAGAGCGCGCGACCGGCCGCCGCGAGCGCGCCGCGAGGGTCCAGCGCGGCGGCCTCCGGCAGCGGGAAGGTCTCGAAGCAGTCGGACGCGGAGTAGTTGAGCCGCGTCTCGAGGGTCGACGAGAGCAGCCGCGCCCAGCGCTCGTGCACGCGCGACTGCAGGACCGCGAAGTGCTCGTAGCCGGGCAGCAGGAACACCTGCAGCTTGTGGGAGAACACGCGATCGGGCGGCTGAAACGAGAACGCGAGGTGCTTGGTGACGATCGACGTCACGAGCGCGCGCGGGACCGTGGCGAGCCCGCGCCACAGCGCCGGCGTCACGCGCCCGAACTGCCACCAGTACTTGCGCCGCCGTCGTCCGTCCGTGTTGTCTCGCAGCCGCGCGCGCGCGGGCTTCACCCGCTCACGCACGATCGCCAGCAACCCAGGCCACGCCGCCGCCTCCTCCAGGCTCCTCTCCCCGAAGTTGATCACGTACCGCCGATACGCCTGCCTCGGGCTGCGGTTCACCTCCTCGCCCCCGATCAGCGGATCGATCCGCTCCTCGTTCCGCGCGTCCGCGGCCAACAGCCGCTCCCGCTCCTCCTCCGTCAGCACGAAGCCCTTCCCCAGCACGATGCAGCCCTGGTAGCTCAGCCCCGCGTTCGCACCCAGCCGCGCCGGCTCCCCGCGCTCTCGACCCGCCCGCAGCCGACTGTTGATCTTCCCCACCGCTTCGCCGTCCAGCACCGCCGTCCCTGCCGCTCGCGCCGCTTCGCCGAAACCCACGTGCACCACCGACACCGATACCGCCGCCGCCCCGGGCCACTCCCGCGAACGCGTCGCTCGGTACACCACCCCGCCCTCCCCCAGCACCGGCACCAGCCCCGTCGCCCGCGTGTCTCCCTGCCCGATCGTGTTCGTCGTGATCAGCCCCAGCGCTCCCTCGCCACGCAGCGCCCAGCTCGCCCGCCTCAAGAAGTGCGCCGACAGGTCCGCGTTCCCGTGCGCCCCCGCGTGCACCGTCTTCAGCCAGTCCCGCAGCCCTCGCCCGCCCACCGCGCTCACCCCGTTCTTACCCGCGAACGGCGGGTTCCCTACCACCGCGTCAAATCCTGTCCCTAACAGCAGCTCCTCCCCGTACTCCAGCTCCCAGTGAAACGCCCCCAGCGCCCGCCCTCGCCCTCGCAGCTCGCCCAGCGCTCCCTCCAGCGGCTGCTTCGCTCCGCCCTCCAGCCAGCGCTCCACCTCGCCCCGCGCTCGACGACGCGCACCCTCCCGCGCCCCCGCACGCTCGCTCGAGAAGTACGCCCCCACCAGCGCGTCGCTGATCACCCCCGCCACCTCCCGCCAGCGCCCCTCGACGCCCGCCTCGATCTCCCGCCTCGCCTCCTCCAGCGCCTCCTCGATCACGCCGCCTGTCTCTTGTGACCGGTTCTCTTCGTCACGTTCCTCCCGCCAGTCGAACCGCCGCGCCTGCGACCACGACACCCCCACCAGCGAGTCCCCCGCCCGCAGCCCCTGCACCAGCGCCGCTACCCCGCCCTCCCGCGCCCCCGTCTCCAGCCACACGCAGCCCCGCGCAAGCTCCACCGCCGCCCCGTTCTTGTCCACTCCTCGCGCGCATCGCCGCGCCACCTCCCATCGCGCCGCAAACTCTCGCTCTTCCCCATCCAAATCACCGTGCGCACCCTCCCGCGACCACGCCTCAGACACCGCACCCCCAAGCTGCCGGCACACCTCCAACACGAACGCCCCGCACCCCATCGCAGGGTCCAGCACCCGCAGCCCCAGCAGCGCCTCGCTGCTCGCTCCTTCCCCCAGCCGTCGCAGCACCGGGCCCAGCGTCTCCCGCACTACCTCCTCCGTCAGCCCCCGCGGCGTGTAGTGCGTCCCCGTTCGCCGACGCCAACCTCCGCGCGTCGCCATGAGGTCCTCGTAGATCGCGCCGAGCTCCCACGCCGTGATCGCGGCGAAGTCGACGCGAGCGCCGCTCCGCAGCGTCGTCGCGATCGCCTCGAACTCATGGTCCTCGAGACAGCTTCCCGGGAGGTCGCGCGCCTCGCCGCCGCGCCTCGCCGCCGCGCACAGCATGACGAGGACGTCCAGCACCCGCGTCAGCGCGAGCTCGTGGACGCCCCGACGCCGCGCGACGGCCTGCGCGACCGCGACCGCCACGCGCTCGCGCAGCGGATCGTGCTGCTCCGCGCCTCCTCGGCGCGCGCGCGTCAACCGGCCCTCGCTCGCGCCTCGTCGGCCGCGCGCTCGAGGTTGAGCGCGAACAGACGCTCGAGCACGGCGTCTTCGAACCCGCGCGCGGCCGCGCGCCCGCGCGCCGCGACCGGCGTGACGAACGGCGGCGGCGCGAGCTCGGACCAGCCGTAGGCCGCGAGCGCGGCCCGGTCGACCGCGAGGTGCAGCCCGCGGAGGCGCGCGAGCGCGGGGTCGTCCTGGCGCGGATCCTTGAGCGCGTTGTAGGTCCGCGTCAGCCCGCGCCCGGTCTCGATCATGAACGCGGCGCGCGCCCGGTACAGCGCCGCGCCGGCGCGCTCGAGCGCGGCGGAGGGCGGCGGGAACGGGAACGTCTCGAAGCAGTCCGTCGGCGTGTAGCGAAGATCGCCGCGCAGCGACGAGCTCAGGCGCCAGGCCCAGGCCGCGTGGACCCGCGACTGCAGCGCCGCGAACGCGGCGTAGCTCGTCAGCGGGTAGACGTAGAGCGCGTGCGAGAACACGCGATCGGTGGGCTGAAACGCGAACACGAGGTGCTTGGAGACCTGCGAGTTGACGAGGCAGCGCGGCAGCCCGGCGATCGAGCGCCGCATCGCCAGCTGCTTCTCGCCGTACTGCCACCAGCGCTCGCGCAGCGCCCGACGCTTGAGCCCGGCGCGCTCGCGCTGCACCGTCTCGCGCACGATCTCGAGCAGCGCCGGCCAGCGCCCCGCCTGCTCGAGGGTCATCGCGCCGAAGTCGATGACGTAGCGCGCGAAGTCGTGGGTCGGGCTCGTGTTGATCTCCTCGCCGCCGAGGTACGGGAAGATGCGCGCGGCGTTGCGCGGGTCGGCCTCGATCAGCGCGGCGCGACGCGCCGGCGTCAGCACGAAGCCCTGACCGTAGATCTTGTTGCCGAGGTAGCTCTTGCCGTGGTTGGCCCGCAGCGCGATCGGGGGCGGTCGCTCGGGCGCGGGGTGCAGGCGGCTGTTGATGAGCTCGCAGCGCTCGCCGTCGAGCCGCGCCGCGCCGGCGTGCGCGGCCGCGTCGCCGAAGGCCACGTGCACCACGGAGACGGAGACCGCGGCCGCGCCCGGCCACTCCCGCGAGCGCCAGGCCTCGTAGATCCGCCCGCCGTCCGCGACGAGCTTGGCGAGCCCGGCCTCGCGCGTGTCGCCCTGCGCGACGGTGTTGGTCGTGATCAGCCCGAGCGCGCCGCACTCCCCGAGCAGCGCGCGCGCGCGGCGGAGGAAGTACGCCACGAGGTCGGTCTTGCCGTGGGGGCCCGGGATGGTGTCGAGCAGCCACCCGCGCCCGGCCTCGCCGAGCTCGGCGGGCATCTGGCTCTGCCCCATGAACGGCGGGTTGCCGAGGACCGCGTCGAATCCGCCTGTCTCTTCCGCCCTGTCGCTCCCCGGCGCCGCGCGCAGGAACACCTCCGGGAACTCGAGCGGCCAGTGAAACGGGCGACGAGCCAGGGCGCGCGCCTGCAGCGAGCGCAGCGCCGCGGGCGGCGGGCCGCCCGTCCGCAGCCAGGACTCCACCTGCGCGCGCCGCTGTGCGAGCGCGGCGGCGCGCCGCCTGTCGCCGTCCTCGTCGAAGTACGCGCCGACGACCAGATCGGCCACGAGCCGCGCGCGCGCGCGCGCGTCGTCGTCCCCGGCCCGCGTCCAGGCGTCGACGGCCCGCGCGATCACGTCGTCCGGCGCGGCGTCGCCGGGCCGGAACGCGAACGCCCGCGTCGCCGCGAGGTTCAGGCCGACCAGCGAGTCGCCGCGCTTCAGCGCGCCCGGCAGGAAGTCCGCGGGCGCGCCACTGGCCTGGCTCTCGAGCCATATCGTTGCGCGCGCGAGGTCGACCGCGAGCGCGTCCTTGTCGACGCCGTAGAGGCAGCGCCGCGCGACGTTTCGCGCGCCCGCGGGAGGCCGCCCGCGGCTCCGGGCGCGCGTCCGCGACCTGGCGCGCGAGCGCGTCGCAGGCCGCGAGCAGGAACACGCCCGAGCCCATCGCGGGTCGCAGACGGTCAGCGAGAGCAGCCGCGCGCGGTCGGGCGCGTCGCCGAGCCTGGCGCAGCAGCAGCGCGAGCGTGCGCTCGGCGACCGCGGCGGCCAGCGCTCGCGGCGTGTAGTGCGAGCCCGTTCGGCGGCGCGACGCGCCTGGCTGAACGACCAGCTGCCCTGCGCGCGCCGGCGGCTCGCCCGCGTGGGCGCGCAGCGCCGCGAGGGCCTGCGCGGGCGAGGCTCGCGGCGCGCACGGCCGCCGCGAGCGCGCGGGCCTGCGCCGTCGGCAGCCCCTGCTCGCGCAGCCACCTCGCGCGCGCGCCGGCCGGCCGCGCCCGCAGCTGCGTGACGGAGACCCACACCCGATGCGGCCGCAGGCGCACGCTGTCCCCGGTCGCGCGCTCGACCCGGCCGCCCATCAGCGCCTCGTAGACGTCGCCGAGCGCGTCGATCGTCGGCACTCCGCGCGCCAGCAGGCGCTCGAGCACCTCGCGCACCACGCCGTCGTCGATCCGCGGCGCGTCGAGACCCGCGCCCCCCTCGAGGAACCGCGCGGCGCTTCGATCGAACAGCGGACCGCCCCGGGGCGCGGCGTCCTCCGTCTCGCCGAAGGCCAAGCGGACCCGCGCGAGCGCCCGCGGCCACGCCGAGAAGCCCGAGGTGAGCTCGTCCGGGCGGTCGCGGGCGCGCGCGCGCAGCCGCTCGTGCAGCGCGCGCAGCTCCACCTGCCCCGCGCGCGCCTCGACGATCAGCGCGAACAAGAGGCGCAGCAGCGCGGTCAGCAGGCTGGTGTAGACGAGCTCGCCGCCGCTCGCCAGCGCCGCCTCAAGGGCCTCGTCGCCGCCTCGCCGCGTCGCCGCCTCGAGCCCGCGCAGCAGCAGCTCCAGCGCCTCCTGCACCAGCTCGGCGCGCGAGGGGGAGAGCTTGTCGGTCGACCTCGGCATGCGCTCGCGAGGGCGCCAGCCTACCACCGCGACCCCGCGCGGCCGAGCGAACGCCCACGAGCTGTCCCTTCGAGCAAGCCCGTCGCTTCGCCCCGCGTCGCGGCCCCGCGTGATAGCCTCGGGAGGCTACGGAGGACGCGTGAGCACACGGTGGACATGGACCAGGCGCGCGCTGGCGCTGGGCGTCGCGCTCGGCCTCGCGGCGCCGAGCTCCGCCTGCGGCTCGTGCCCCGCGATGGACGCCGTCGGCGAGGGCGAGTGCGACGCCTTCTTCGGCTACGTCTGGGACGGCGACGACTGCGTGGGCCTCGGCGGCTGCAACTGCGTGGGCGCCGACTGCGGTGACACCTACGCCGATCGGGACGCCTGCGAGGCAGCCCACGCGGGCTGCCTCTGACGGTCGCGCGTCAGGGCGCGAGCGGAGGCGCCTCGGCGATCGGCGCGGACGGGGACTGGACCTCGACCAGGTGCCGCGCGCCGTCCTCGAGCGCGAAGCCGCGGACGAACTCCCCCGGGATCTCGCCGTCGATCGTGATGCTCGCGTAGTGGTACCACTCCCCGAGGATGCGCTGCTCGTCGACGTCGAGCAGCAGGTAGCCGTGCTTGGCGCCCTCGCCCCAGCGGATGTGCGGGTTGTAGGCGAACACGAGCTCGGCGATGTCCTCGCCCGGCCCCGGCGACGTGATCGACGGCGTGACGAACTCGACGATCACCGAGCCCGCGCCCGACTCGGCGTCGTAGCTCATGGGATCCCGGGGGATGTCGCAGGCCCACGACGAGTGGATGTCGCCGGTCAGGACCACGGTGTTGCCGATCCCGTTGCTCTCGATCACCTCGAGGAAGCGGTCGCGCGCGGCCGAGTAGCCGTCCCACTGATCGGCGTTGAGGATGCCCGCGGGGCCGCGGTACGGCGCCATCATCACCTGCTGGCCGATCAAGCGCCACTTCGCGGTCGAGCTCACGAGCTGCTCCTCGAGCCAGGCCTCCTGCACGGGGCCGAGCAGCGTGCGCTCGGGATCGTTCTGCTCCATGGGCAGCGGGCTCTGCTTGTCGCGCCCGATGATGCGCGTGTCGAGCATGATCAGGTCGAGCAGGTCGCCGAAGCGCATCGTCCGGTAGATGATGCCGGGCGCGCCCTCGCGGGTCGGCAGCCACTCGTTGTAGGCCTGCTCGGCGGCGGCCAGGCGATCGGGCCAGGGCCCCTCGTCGGCGTCGTGGTTCTCCGCGCCGCCGTTGTAGGCGTCGTTGGCCGACTCATGGTCGTCCCAGACGTTGATGAACGGGTGCTGCCGGTGGGCCTCCTGCAGGTGCGGATCGCCCCGGTAGTGCGCGTAGCGGCGTCGGTAGTCCTCGAGCGTGAGGATCTCGTAGGGCGGATCGAGCTCCCGGAACGAGCCGTACTGACCGTCGCCGTACTCGTAGATGTAGTCGCCGAGGTGGAGAACCGCGTCGAGGTCGGCGCGCCCCGCCACGCCCCCGTACGCGGTGAAGTAGCCGTAGGCGTAGTTCGAGCACGAGCACACGGCGAAGCGCAGACGCGCCCACGGCCCAGCCGCGGCCGTGCGCGTGCGGCCGATCGGCGAGCTGCGACCGAGCGCCTTGAAGCGGTAGTAGTAGCTCGTCGACGACGTCATCGCCTCGGTGTCGAGCTTGACCGTGAAGTCGCGCGCGCCGTCGGTCATGACGTAGCCGGCCGCGACGCGCTCGGCGAACTCGGGATCGAGCGCGACCTCGTAGAACACCTCGATCGGGTCGTCGCCCGCCGGGCTCACGCGCGTCCACAGGATCACGGAGTCCGCGAGCGGATCGCCGCTCGCGACGCCGTGTGAGAACAGGTTCTCGGGACCAGGCTCGCCGTCGAACTCGTACTTCGGCAGGCCGTCGTCCTCGCCCGAGGTGGTGCTCTCGGACTCGCTGGCGTCGCCGGTCGTGCCGCTGTCGGTGCCCTCGCCGTCGTCCTTCCCGCAATTCACGAGCGTCGGCGTGGCCAGCCCGACGATGCCGAGCGCGGAGGCTCGACGCATTAATTCACGTCGCGTAATCGTCATGTGTACGTCCCGATCGTGGATATACCACGCGAGGCGCCGCGTTTACGGCGGCCGCCGCGAGCGCTGCATCGCGGGCCCCGAAGTCGCGGCCTGCTGCGACGCTCCGCGTGACGCCTCGCGCGGCATTTTTCCCGCCGCGAGCGTCACCGACGCGACGACGCTCACGGCAGGGTCGACCACGACGCGCACTCGCTGCCCGTCGCGCACACGTAGTCGCAGCCCTCCATACCGCAGGGGTAGCAGCAGCGCAGCGGCGGCGCGCAGGCGACAACGTCGTCTGCGCGCTCACCCCTCGCCTGGCTGTCGACGCCGCGCTGGCACACGGCGCCCCGACCACCCGGGCCGCCGTCGGGCTCGGAGCCGTCGCCGCCGCGCGCCGGCTTCGAACGCCCCGGGTCCGCGCGCCTCGGGCCGCGCCGCCGCTCGCCCGCGCTGCGCTCGTCCCCTGAAGTTCGCGACATCCCCGGCCACGGCTCGCCGCCCGGCGCCTCGCCTCGCCCGGCGCACGCGACCCAGCCGACCAGGAGCGCGGCGCCCCCCAGGACCGCCGCGCCCCGCCGCAGCGACGCCGACGTCACCGCTGCCACAGCGGCCGCCCCCGGACGACCGTGGCGCGCACCGGCCCCGCGTCATGGCGAAACAGCACCGCGTCGATCAGCGCCTCGAGCGTCGGCGCGGCCGCGCCGCTGCGCGGCGGCAGGTCGATCGCTACCAGATCCGCGTCGAAGCCCGGGGCGATGCAGCCCACGCGGTCGGCCGGCCCGAGCACCCGCGCGCCGCCGCGGGTCGCCAACCACAGCAGCTCCTCTGGCGCCACCGCAGCGCCCCGGATCAGCGCGGCGTCATAGGCCGCCGCCGCGACGCGACGCAGCGAGAACGTCCGCCCGGCGCCGACGTCGGTGCCCAGGCCAACCCGAACGCCGCGGTCGAGCGCGGCGCGCAGCGGCATGCACCCGCTGCCGAGGAAGAAGTTGCTGTCGGGGCAGTGCGCGACCGCCATGTCGTCGGCGGCCACCCGCGCCCACGCGTCCTCCTCGAGATGAATCGCGTGCCCCAGGATCGCCCGCGGGCCCGCGAGCCCGTGATCTTCATAAACGCCGAGGTAGTCGCGGCTTTGGGGGTAAAGCTCCGCGGTCAGCCGGATCTCGTCGAGGTTCTCGGAGATGTGCGTCTGCACGAGCAGGCCGTGACGCTCGGCGAACGCCCCGGCTCGGCGGAGCAGCTCCGGCGTGCACGAGATCGCGAAGCGCGGGATCACGGAGATCCGAAGGCGCCCGTCGTCGTGTCCGTGCCAGCGCGCGCGCAGCCGATCGAGGGCCGCGAGCGCCGGGTCAACGTCGAGCAGCACCTCCGGCGGCGCCTGGCGGTCCATCAAGGTCACGCCGGTCACGGCCCGCAGCCCGCGGTGATCGAGCGCGGTCAGCAGCGCGTCGGCGGCGACCGGGTGGCTGCTGCTGAAGATCCCGGCGCTCGTCGTCCCCTGGGCCAGGAGCGCGTCGCAGAACTCCCCCGCGACCGCGGCCGCGTGCGCGGCCTCGGCGAAGCGCGCCTCCTCGGGGAACACCGAGCGCTCGAGCCAGGGCAGCAGCGGACCGCTCGCGCTGCCGGTGATCCGCGTCTGCGGGAAGTGCAGGTGACAGTCGACGAAGCCCGGGAGGATCACGGCCCCGGGCCACGTCTCCGGCACCTCGCACGCGCTCGTCGCCGGGCTCAGATCGCGCACGCGCCCGCGCTCGTCGACGCGGATGAGCGCGTCGGGCCAGCGCACGATCTGGCGCCGCGTCGGGTCCGGCGCGAGCACGTGACCGCGGATCAACTCGAGGCGAGCGGGCATGGACGCGATCATGTTCCCAGCGGCGCGCGCGTCAATCCAGGGCGACCTACGCCCGCACCCGTGCGGATTCACGCGCCGTCGCGCGTGCCGTCGCGCGCGCCCGCCGACGCAGCCGCCGGCGCGTCACGACAGGATCCAAGAGACAGCTCGCCTCGCGGCTCGAGTCGCGGCTCGGGCCGTGCCCCGCGCGCGGGCGAGGCGACGAAACGCGGTTGCACCGGGCGGCGCCGCGCGTTTCTTCAACGCCGAGGGCGAGACCGACAGCCGAGGCGTCGCGACCTTCGCCCGACGATCGCCCTCACCGCATCGGCCGTCGATGAAAGCGCGTACGACATAACTCACTTGCGCCGCCCAAGAACGGCGATTCTTCGCCGATTTAATGATTTGAAATTGAAAACAGATTTCAATATCGTCTTTCTGTGCAACGCAACCTGCTGTCGTTCCCGCTCCTGATCCCGCTCGCCCTCGCGGCCTGCGGCGACGGAACCGGCGAGACCACCGAGACCACCGGCGACGAGGGCGTCCCCTACGACGAGCAGCTCGCGCGCGAGGTGATCGAGGGCTACGCGACCGTCGTGCATCAGGGGTACGCCGACGCGCGCGCGAGCGCGAGCGCGCTCGAGACCGCGATCGACGAGCTGCTCGCGACGCCCTCCGACGAGACGCTCTCGGCGGCGCGGCAGGCCTGGCTCGCGGCCCGCGTCCCCTACGCGCAGACCGAGGTGTTCCGCTTCTACGGCGGGCCGATCGACGTCGAGCCAGGCGGTCCCGAGGGACAGCTTAACTCCTGGCCGATGGACGAGGCCTACGTCGACTACGTCGAGGGCGACGCGGACGCCGGCATCATCAACGACCCGGTCGGCTACCCCGAGCTCAGCGCGGCGGTGCTCGTGGACGCCAACGGCGTCGGCGGCGAGACGTACATCGCGACCGGCTACCACGCGATCGAGTTCCTGCTCTGGGGTCAGGACCTCTCGCCCGACGGCCCCGGCGCGCGCCCGCACACCGACTTCGACACGGGCTCCGCCGGGACCGCGAGCAACCAGGACCGCCGCGGGGAGTACCTGCGGGTCGTCACCGAGCTGCTCGTCTCCGACCTGCAGGGCCTCACCGACACCTGGACCGAGAGCGGCGACTACCGGGCGACCTTCACCGCGCTCGACACCCACGAGGCGCTGACGAACATGCTCCTCGGGATGGGCAGCCTCAGCGGCGCGGAGCTCTCCGGCGAGCGCATGACCGTCGCCTTCGACACGCAGGACCAGGAGGACGAGCACTCGTGCTTCAGCGACAACACGCACATGGACATCCTGGGCAACGAGCTCGGCATCCAGAACGTGTACCTCGGCCGCTACGGCGCGATCGCGGGGCCCGGGCTCAGCGAGCTCGTCGCGCCGCTCGATCCCGAGCTCGACAAGGCGATGCGGGACCGCCTGGAGGCCGCCGTCGCCGCGATCGAGGCGATCCCGCCGCCCTTCGACCAGGCGCTGATCCACCACCGCGACGAGGTGCAGGCGGCGATCGACGCCCTGCGCGCGCAGACCGAGACGATCGTCGACGTCGCCACGCTGCTCGGCATTACGCTAAACCTCGAGGCCTGATGCTCGCCTCAGCCGCTCCCCGCTCGCCGCGCCCTGCGGCGCTCCTCGTCGCCGCGCTCGCGCTCGCGTCCTGCGGTGACGACGCTGACCACGACACCGAGACCGACACCGACGGCGCGCTCGCGCCGGAGCCGGGCGAGGAGCTCGCGGGCGGCGACACGACGGTGTTCGACGAGACCGCGAACGCGTTCTCGCTCTCGGCCCGCAACATGTCCTACGAGCGCCGCCAGCGGTTCTTCGTCGGCAACTCCTTCTTCAACAAGAACTGGGTGACCGCGCCGTCGTCGACGACCGCGCGCGACGGCCTCGGCCCCGTGTTCAACGCGCGCTCGTGCTCCGGCTGTCACTTCAAGGACGGGCGCGGGCGTCCGCCCGCGACCCCCGACGAGCCCATGCTCTCGATGCTCATCCGCCTCAGCGTGCCCGGCGAGGACGCGCACGGCGGCCCGGCCCCCCACCCCGCCTACGGCGGGCAGCTCGGGCCCGACGCGATCGAGGGCGTGCCGGCCGAGGCGACCGCGCGCGTCAGCTACCACGAGCAGCCCGGCGAGTTCGGCGACGGCGCGCCCTACAGCCTGCGTGTCCCCGAGTACAGCTTCGAAGGCTGGGCGTTCGGCGACCCGGGCGAGCTGCTGACGTCGCCGCGCGTCGCCCCGGCGATGATCGGCCTGGGGCTGCTCTCCGCGATCCCGCGCGAGGACATCGAGGCGGGCGCCGATCCAGACGACGCCGACGGCGACGGCATCTCGGGCCGCGTCAACCTCGTCTGGGACGCGCGCGCGGGCGCGACGGCGCTCGGCCGGTTCGGCTGGAAGGCCAATCAGCCCGACCTGCGCCAGCAGTCCGCGGGCGCGTTCCTCGGCGACATGGGGATCACCTCGTCGCTGTTCCAAGGGGAAGACTGCCCCTCGGTGCAGGTCGAATGCGCGGCCGCGCCGAGCGGCGGCGCGCCCGAGGTCGAGGACCAGACGCTCGACGACGTCGTGCTGTACGCGTCGACGCTCGCCGTCCCCGCCCGGCGCGACTGGGACGACCCCGAGGTGCTGCGCGGCAAGGCGCTGTTCGGCGACGCGGGCTGCGACGCCTGCCACACGCCGCGGTGGGAGACGGGCGCGCTCCCGGAGCTCCCCGAGGCCGAGCACCAGACGATCCGCCCCTACACCGACATGCTGCTGCACGACATGGGCCCGGCGCTCGCCGACGGCCGGCCCGACTACCTCGCCGACGGCGCCGAGTGGCGCACGCCGCCGCTGTGGGGCGTCGGGCTGGTGGAGACCGTCAACGGTCACACCAACTTCCTGCACGACGGCCGCGCGCGCTCGCTGATGGAGGCTATCCTCTGGCACGGCGGCGAGGGCGAGGCCGCGCGCGAGGCCGTGCGCGCCATGCCTGCAGCCGACCGCGACGCGCTGATCCGCTTCCTGGAGTCGCTGTGAAGACACCCCGCGCCCCCCGCTCTCGCCGCTCTCGCCGCTCCCGCTGCCTGCTGCTGCCCGTCGCGATCGTCGTCACGCCGGCGCTCGCCTGTCAGGGCGGCGAGGGCGGCACCGACGGCGGAGAGACCGTCGACCGCAGCGCCGTCTTCAAGCAGCTGGGCGAGCAGGTCATCGAGCCGACGCTCGCCGAGCTGCCCGCGCGCCTCGAGCCGCTGCGCGCGGCCGCGGCCAGCTTCTGCGAGCGCCGCGACGCGCTCACGCTCGCCGACGCCCAGCGGGCCTGGCGAGACGCGCGGGCGCCCTGGAGCCGCGCCGAGGCGTTTCAGTTCGGGCCCGTAGCCGAGCTCGGGGTCGCGAGCGCGATCGACTTCTGGCCCGCGCGGCCCGAGGACATCGAGGACGCGCTCACGCTGCACGACCAGCTCGACGCGGCGGTGATCGACACGCTCGGCGCCACGCGCAAGGGCTTCCCGGTGATCGAGTACCTGCTGTTCGACGATCCCGACGCCGACCCCGACCCGCTCGCGCGCTACCCGGCGGACGCCGCAGGCGACCTGCGCTGCCAGTACCTCGAGGCGCTGACCGTCGACCTGCACGCGCGCGCGGCCGCGCTGCACGGCGAGTGGACCGGCGGCTACACCGAGGGCCTCGTCACCGCCGGCGCCGGCAGCGAGTACTTCCCGAAGGAGCAGGACGCCGTCGACGCGCTCGTCAACGCGCTCGTCTCCAGCCTCACCGCCGCCGCGCGCGGCAAGCTCGAGAAGCCGCTGACCGGCGAGACCACGAGCGAGTCCCGCTTCAGCGACAACGCGCGCGCCGACCTCCGCGCCAACCTCGAGGGCGTGGCCGCGCTGTACGAGGGCGCGTACGAGGGCGCGGACGCGAGCACGCCCGGGCTGCACACGCTCGTGCGCTTCGTCGACCCCGCGCTCGACGAGCGCGTGCGCGAGCAGCTCGCCAAGACGCGCGCGGCCGTCGACGCGCTCGAGCTCCCGCTGCGCGTCGCGGTCGTCGACGATCCCGACGCCGCGCTCGCGCTGCACGCCGAGGTCGACGCGCTGCGGCTGCTGTTCAAGCTCGAGGTCGTCAGCGCGCTGAGCGTGACGCTCAGCCTCACCGACAATGACGGGGACTGACGCCCGCTCGGCGCGCGCGCGGCTCCGCGCCGCGCTGCTGCGCCCCGTCGACATCGCGTCGCTCGTCACCTTCCGCGCGCTGTTCGGCGCGCTGATGCTGATCAGCGTGCTCCGCTTCTGGGCCCGCGGCTGGATCGCCGAGCTCTACGTCGAGCCCGCGTTCCACTTCACGTACTGGGGCTTCGACTGGGTGCGGCCGTGGCCGGGCGCGGGGATGTACGCGCACTTCGCCGCGCTCGCCGGGCTCGCGCTG
Source organism: Myxococcales bacterium (assembly GCA_020633295.1). Lineage (GTDB taxonomy): Bacteria > Myxococcota_A > Polyangia > Nannocystales > Nannocystaceae > JACKDW01. The sequence continues at coordinate 337,475 of JACKDW010000007.1, forward strand.
TGCGTCGCGCTCGGCCTGCGCTACCGCGTCGCCATGGTCGGCTTCTTCCTCGCGTTCACGTACGTCGAGCTGCTCGAGAAGGCCGCGTACCTCAATCACTACTACTTCATCAGCGCGCTCTCGCTGCTGATGATCGCGCCGCCGGCCGCCGGCGCGCTCTCGCTCGACGCCCGCCGCGATCCGACGCGGCGCCGCGCCCACGCGCCCGCGTTCATGCTCTGGGCGCTGCGCCTGCAGGTCGCGCTCGTCTACGTCTACGCGGGCGTCGCCAAGCTCAACGCCGACTGGCTCGGCTGCGCGCTGCCGCTGTCGATCTGGCTCAAGGCGCACACCGCGATCCCGCTCGTCGGGCCGTGGCTCGGCGCCGACGCGCTGGCCTACGCGATGAGCCTCGCCGGCGCCGCGTTCGACCTGACGATCCCGCTGCTGCTGCTGCTGCTGCCCGGTCGCCTCAAGCTCGCGGCCTACGCCTGCGCGCTCGGCTTCCACACGATCACCGGGCTGCTGTTCCCGATCGGCATGTTCCCCTGGATCATGTCGGCCTGCGCGCTGCTGCTGCTCCCGCCCGACTGGCCGCGCGCGCTCCCACCGCTGGCGCGCGCGCTCCCGCCCCCGACGCCCGCGACGCCCGAGCCGCTGACGCCCGCGCGGCGCGTGCTGATCGCCGCGCTCGCGCTGCACCTCGCGATCCAGCTGCTGCTGCCGTGGCGGCACCTGCTCTACCCCGGCGACGTCGCGTGGAACGAGGAGGGCGGGCGCTTCGCCTGGCGCGTGATGCTCGTCGAGAAGGTCGGCAGCGTGACGCTGCGGCTGCGCGATCCCGTGAGCGGGCGGCGCTGGACGGTGCACCCCGAGGATCACCTCACGCCGCTGCAGGCCAAGGAGATGTCCGTGCAGCCCGACATGATCCTCGCGTTCGCGCGCTGGGTCGCGGCCCGCCACGGCGCGCCCGTCGAGGTCCGCGCGGACGCCCTCGTGACGATGAACGGGCGCCCCGCCGCGCGCCTCGTCGACCCGGCACGCGACCTCGCGCGCGAGCGCGACACGCTGCGCCCGAAGCCGTGGATCCTCCCGGCGCCGCGGGCGGCCGCGCCCGCGCGTTGCATCATGTCTTTTTAGTTATGTCCTAATGGACATTATCGAACCGCGCGCTCACGGCCATGGATCCCGGGCCAGCCGTCCGGCACGATCAGGCGGGTCCCCCGGGCGCGCAGGACAGGCCGCGCAGCCGGGCCGCGAGGAGGCGAGGCGAGGCATGGCGGTCAACGTTCGAGAGAGAAAGCTCCCCAGCGGCGGCAGCCACTGGCAGGCCGACATCCGCGTGCGGCTGCCCAGCGGCGTCCTGCACCGCGAGCGCCTCAAGGCGCCCGGCAACACGCGCAACCAGGCGCTGCGCTGGGCGCGTCAGCGGGAGGCGCACATCCTCCGCTTCGGCCTCGGCGAGCGCGGCACCCAGCGCAGCCGCGGCGTCCCGACGCTCGCCGAGTTCGCGCCGCGCTTCATCCAGGACCACGTCGTCGCCAACCGCCTGAGCCCGACGACGAAGCGCGACTACGAGAACACGATCAAGAACCACCTGATCCCCGTGCTCGGCAACCTCCGCCTCGACAAGCTCGACGCGCGCCACGTCCAGGCGCTCAAGCGGCGGCAGCTCGCGGCGACGACGACCAACAAGATGCTCAACCAGCTCAAGGCGATCCTGCGCGCCGCCGTGAACTGGGGCGTGATCGAGACGCGGATCGAGATCACCGGCGTCAAGCAGCCCGACAAGCACCCCAGGTTCTACGACTTCGCGGACTACCGCCGGCTCGTCGAGGCCGCCGGCGCGCTGAGCCCCGAGCTGTACGCGATCGTCCGCCTCGGCGGCGACGCGGGCCTGCGCTGCGGCGAGATCCTCGGGCTGCGCTGGACCAACGTGAACTTCGACCGCCACAAGCTGCTCGTCTGCGACAACCTCGTGCGCGCCCGCGACGAGGGCGAGTGGATCCTGCGCACGCCCAAGGGCGGCCGCCCGCGCTGGCTGCCGCTCTCGGCCCCGCTCGAGCGCGCGCTCCAGGGCCTGCCGCGCCGCGGCGAGCACGTGATCACCAACGAGTCCGGGCGTCACATGACCCCGAACGCGCTCACCCGCCGGCTCGCGCGGGCCCAGCGAGACGCGGGCCTCAAGCCCTGCGGACCGCACATCCTCCGCCACACGTTCTGCTCGCACCTCGTGCTCCGCGGCGTGCACGTGCGCACGATCCAGAAGCTCGCCGGCCACGCCGAGCTCTCGACGACCGAGATCTACATGCACCTCGTCTCGGAGGTCGAGGAGGACGCGATCCGGCGGCTGCGCGACGAGGACGCGGGCAGCTCGAGCTGAGCCGCGTCGCCCGTGTCCGCCCGTGTCCGCCCGTGTCGCCCGTCACGACGCGGGCGAGCCCACGCGTGGTCGGGTGTGGGACAGCCCACCACGCGACCGTCCAGTCGAGGGCGAGATTTTCACCGCGCCCGTAGATGTCCGTGAGCCGATCAGACGGACCCACGGAGACAACGCTCACGGAGAATTCCGCTCCCGACGAGCAATGCACCTCGAGCTTCCTCGCCAGCCCGGGGGAGAACCCCTGTTTTGGCCGCCTCGCCGGGGTTGGTTCCCCCGCGTAGGTCGCCAGGCCCGGACCTTGACCCGGCGCCGAAAAATCCCGCGCGTGCTATAACGAGATAAACGGCGTCCCGGGCCAATCTCGTGGTGATTTGCGGCCTCAGGGGCGTACCGTCGAGCGCCCGCGCCATGCGATTCTCACCGATCCCCGTTGGCCTCATGGCCTGGCTGTGTCTGTCCGTGCCCGCGTGCACCGAGGCGGAGGGGCGCAGCGAGGAGCACCACGAGGCGCAGCACAAGATCGTGCTGACCAGCCCTCTGCAGCAGGACGTCGTCAGCACGCAGCAGTATGTCTCTCAGATCCACTCGCGCCGCCACATCGAGCTCCGCGCGCTCGAGCGCGGCTACCTCGAGGAGATCCAGGTCAAGGAGGGCCAGACGGTCAAGCAGGGCCAGCTGCTCTTCAAGGTCCTCCCGGTCGTCTACAAGGCCAAGCTGCACGCCGACCAGGCCGAGCTCCAGCGAGCGGAGATCAACCTCCGCAACACCAAGAAGCTGTTCGAGCGAAACGTCGTCTCCGACCAGGAGCTCGCGCTCGCCAAGGTCGAGCGCGCGAAGGCCAAGGCCAAGGTCGAGCTCGCCGCGGCCGAGCTCTCGTTCACCGAGATCAGGGCCCCCTTCGACGGCATCATGGACCGTCAGCAAGAGCAGCAAGGAAGTCTGCTCGAGGAGGGCGACACGCTCACGACCGTGTCAGACAACAGCGTCATGTGGGTATACTTCAACGTGCCCGAGGCCGATTACCTCAACTTCCGGGCGCTCCCGCAGGCCATCGATCCTGAGAACCCGCAGCAGCTCACGCTCCCGGGCGCGCGCATCGAGCTCCAGCTGGCGAACGGCAAGATCTTCGACCAGATCGCCGGCGACACGGTCACCATCGAGTCCGACTTCGACAACGAGACCGGCAACATCCTGTTCCGCGCCGACTTCCCGAACCCCAGCGGCCTGCTCCGCCACGGTCAGACCGGCACCCTGCTGATCCATCAGCCGCTCAAGGACGCCATCGTCATCCCCCAGCGCTCGACCTTCGAGATCCTCGACAAGCAGTACGTCTACGTCGTCGGCGACGACGGCGTCGTACACCAGCGCGAGCTCACCATCTCCCACGAGATGGACGACATCTTCGTCGTCGCGAGCGGCCTCGAGCTCACGGAGAAGATCGTGCTCGAGGGCGTACGACAGGTTCACGACGGCGAGCGCGTCGAGGCTGATTTCCGAGACCCGCGCGACGTGCTGTCACACCAGAAGCACCACGCGGAGTAGCGACCGCGAGCTCCCACGAGGACATCAAGATGGTTGACGGGGCGGGGCGATGGAGCGACACATTCCCAACCACGGCGCGCGGCGCTCGACCCCGCGATTCACAGGGAAGAAACCGCGGGCGCGCCTGGTAGAGGCCCCCGATCGCGCGCCCGGTACCCTGGGGGTATCTCGACCGCGCGCACCGGGCCTCGAGTGGTGACCCGCGGCCAGAGGCACTGACGCGATGAGACTCCCAACCTTCCGACTCGGCCTCCTGGCCTGCTTCCTCCTGTCCCTGACCGCGTGCACCGAGGCGGAGGGGCACGGCGAGGCGCACGAGCTGCAGCACAAGATCGTGCTGACCAGCCCCACGCAGCAGGACGTCGTCACGACGCAGCAGTACGTCTCCCAGATCCACTCGCGCCGGCACATCGAGCTCCGCGCGCTCGAGCGCGGCTACCTCGAGGAGATCCAGGTCAAGGAGGGCCAGGCGGTCAAGCAGGGCCAGCTGCTCTTCAAGATCCTCCCGGTCGTCTACAAGGCGCGGCTGCACGCCGACCAGGCCGAGCTCGAGCAGGCCGAGATCAACCTCCGCAACACCAAGAAGCTGTTCGAGAAGAACGTCGTCTCCGACCAGGAGCTCGCGCTCGCCAAGGTCGAGCGCGAGAAGGCCAAGGCCAAGGTCGAGCTCGCCGCGGCCGAGCTCTCGTTCACCGAGATCAGGGCCCCCTTCGACGGCATCATGGATCGCCAGCACGAGCAGCAGGGCAGCCTGCTCGAGGAGGGCGACACGCTCACGACGGTGTCCGACAACAGCGTCATGTGGGTGTACTTCAACGTGCCCGAGGCCAATTACCTCGCGTTCCGGTCGCTCCCGCAGGCCGTCGACCCCGAGAACCCGCAGCAGCTCACGCTCCCGGGCGCGCGCATCGAGCTGCTGCTGGCGAACGGCAAGATCTTCGACCAGACCGCCGGCGACACCGTCACCGTCGAGTCCGACTTCGACAACGAGACCGGCAACATCCAGTTCCGCGCCGACTTCCCGAACCCCAGCGGCCTGCTCCGTCACGGTCAGACCGGCACCCTGCTGATCCACCAACCACTGAAGGACGCCGTCGTCATCCCCCAGCGCTCGACCTTCGAGATCCTCGACAAGCGGTACGTCTACGTCGTCGGCGATGACGGCGTCGTCCATCAGCGCGCGATCAGCATCGCCCACGAGATGGACGACATCTTCGTCATCGAGCGCGGCGTCGAGCTCACCGACAAGATCGTGCTCGAGGGCGTTCGACAGGTCCACGACGGCCAGCACGTCGAGGCCGAATTCCGAGACCCCCGCGACGTCCTCTCCAACCAGAAGCACCACGCCGAGTAGCGCCCCCCCGCGCCGCTCCTCGCGCTGCTTCACCCATCGGCGACCATGTTCACGAAGATCCTCACCCGGCCGGCCCTCGCGCTCGTTACCTCGATCCTCATCCTGTTCCTGGGGGTGCTGGGGATCATGCGGCTCCCGATCGCGCAGTTCCCTGACGTCGCGCCCCCGACCGTGTACGTCTCGATCGCGTACCCGGGCGCCAGCGCCAACGTCCTGATCGACTCGGTCATCATCCCGCTGGAGCAGTCGATCAACGGCGTCCAGAACATGCGCTACATGGTCTCGGACGCGACGAGCGCCGGCGAGGCCACGATCCGCGTGTACTTCGAGCCAGGTACAGATCCGAACATCAACGTCGTCAACGTGCAGAACCGGGTCAACATCGTGCTGAGCCGGCTCCCACCGCTCGTGGTGCGCGAGGGCATCCTGGTCAGCCAGGTCGTGCCCAGCATGTTGATGTACCTGAACATCTACAGCACGGACCCCGACACCGACCAGAAAGACCTCTTCAACTACGCGAACGTCTACGTCATGCCCGTGCTCAAGCGCATCCAGGGCATGGGCATCCCGACCAACCTCGGCAACCGCAACTTCGCGATGCGCGTGTGGCTCAACCCGGAGCGCATGCGCGCCTACAACGTCTCGGTCGAGGACGTCATGGAGGCCTTGGCGGAGCAGAGCATCATCGGCTCGCCCGGGCGCCTCGGACAGGCGACCGGCATGACGTCGCAGTCGAAGGAGTACGTGCTGACGTACATCGGGCGCTACAACCGGCCCGAGCAGTACGGGAACATCATCCTCAAGGCCAAGCCCGACGGCGAGATCCTGCGCCTCAAGGACGTCTGCGTGCCGCCCACCGAGCACACGCCGGTGTGGGAGCGCGAGCCCGCCGAGGAGGCCGAGGGCGACCCGCGGGCGCCCCCGGCCGCGCACGCCCCGGGCGCGAAGGTGCACTCCGGCATCGAGCTCGGCTCCGAGTTCTTCGACATCTACTCGGATGTCGACGGGCACCCCGCCGCGTCCGTCGTGCTCAAGCAGGCCCCCGGCTCCAACGCGGCCGAGGTCATCGAGGAGGTCAAGGCGACGCTCGAGGAGCTGAAGGAGTCCTTCCCGCCGGGGATGGACTACGAGATCGCCTACGACGTCTCGAAGTTCGTGGACGCCTCCATCGAGAAGGTGCTCCACACGCTGCTCGAGGCGTTCATCTTGGTGTCCCTCGTGGTCTACATGTTCCTCGGGGACCTCCGCTCCACGCTGATCCCGACGCTGGCGGTCCCCGTCTCGCTCGTCGGGACGTTCTTCGTGCTCCAGCTGATGGGCTTCTCCATCAACCTGATCACGCTGTTCGCCATGGTGCTCGCCATCGGCGTCGTGGTCGACGACGCGATCGTCGTGGTCGAGGCCGTGCACGCGAAGATGGCCGACAAGCACCTGTCGCCGTACATGGCGACCAAGGAGGTGCTCTTCGAGATCAGCGGCGCGATCATCGCGATCACGCTGGTGATGACCTCGGTGTTCGTCCCGGTGACCTTCATCCCCGGCCCCGTCGGCGTCTTCTACCGCCAGTTCGGCGTCACGATGGCCACGGCGATCATCCTCTCCGGCCTCATCGCGTTGACGCTGACGCCCGTGCTGTGCGCGATGATCCTCAAGCCGCACAGCCACGACCACAAGGATGGTCACGCGCGACGCTCGCTCGGCGCGACCGTGGCCTACGTCCTCCTGGGCCTGCCGGTCCTCGCGGGGCTCACCTACCTGGCCTACGAGCTGTGGGGGCCGATCGGCTTCCTGCTGCTGGTCGTGCCCTTCGCGCAGCGCCCCTTCAGCCGCGGCGTCGACATCGTCACCAACATCTACGCCGGCATGCTGCGGCCGATCGTCACGCGCCGCGTGCTGACGCTGGCGGTCATCGGCGGCTTCGCGTTCGGCATCGTCGCCGCGAACTCGCAGATGACGAGCGGCTTCATCCCGGGTGAGGATCAGGGGATCATCTACGCGGTCCTGCAGACGCCGCCCGGCTCGACGCTGGAGTACACCAACGCCAAGTCCCAGGAGCTGGAGAAGATCGCCAAGCAGATCGAGGGCATCTCGTCGGTGACCTCGGTCGCGGGCTACGAGGTCCTGACCGAGGGGCGCGGCTCGAACGCGGGCACCGCGATCATCAACCTCAAGAACTGGTCGGAGCGCGAGCACACCGCGATCCAGATCATCGAGGAGCTCGAGGAGAAGACCGAGGAGATGACCGACGTCAAGCTCGAGTTCTTCGAGCCGCCCGCGATCCCGGGCTTCGGCGCGGCCGGCGGGTTCTCGGTGCGCGTGCTCGACAAGACCCAGTCGAGCGTCGCCGACTACCAGAAGCTCGGCGAGGTGACGGAGAAGTTCATGGCCGCGCTCGAGGAGCGCGAGGAGGTGAAGAACCTGTTCACCTTCTACGCCGCCGACTATCCGCAGTACGAGCTGATCATCAACAACGACGTGGCGATGCAGAAGGGCGTCTCGATCGAGCAGGCGCTGGAGAACCTCAACATCCTCATCGGCAGCACCTACGAGCAGGGCTTCATCCTCTTCAACCGGTTCTACAAGGTCTACGTGCAGTCGTGGCCGGAGTTCCGGCGCATGCCCGAGGATCTCGGCGACCTGTTCGTCAAGAACGAGAGCGGGAAGATGGTCCCCTACTCCTCGTTCATGTCGCTCCGGAAGCAGCAGGGCCTCAACGAGATCACGCGCTACAACCTGTACCCCTCCGCCGCGATCCAGGGCGTCCCCGCCCACGGCTTCTCGAGCGGCGAGGCGATCAAGGCGATCGAGGAGGTCGCCGCCGAGACGCTGCCGAAGGGCTACGGCCTCGGCTGGGAGGGCATCTCCTGGGATGAGTCACGCAAGGGGAACGCGTCGATCTACATCTTCTTCGTCGTGGTCGCGTTCGTGTACCTCGTGCTCGTCGGGCAGTACGAGAGCTTCCTGATCCCGCTCGCGGTGATCCTGTCGCTGCCGGTCGGGGTCTTCGGCGCCTTCTTCTTCCTGCAGGCGGTGGGGCTGGCCAACGACGTGTGGGCCCAGCTCGGGCTCATCATGCTGGTCGGCCTCCTGGGCAAGAACGCGATCCTGATCGTGGAGTTCGCGGTCCAGCAGCGCCACGACGGGATGTCGCTCAAGGACGCCGCGATCCAGGGCGGGAAGCTGCGCTTCCGGCCGATCCAGATGACCTCCTTCGCGTTCATCGCCGGCCTCATCCCGCTGGTCGTGGCGACCGGCGCCGGCGCGATCGGCAACCGGACCATCGGCACGACGGGCGTCGGCGGGATGCTCCTGGGCACCGTCGTCGGCGTGCTCGTCATCCCCGGCCTCTACTACTTGTTCGGTCGGCTCGCCGACGGACGCAAGCTCCTGCGCGACGAGACGGACGAGCCCGTCAGCGAGAACATCGGCCACCATCCCGCTCACGACGACGATCCGCACGCGCGGCGCTAGCCGTCGCCGCGACGCGCTCACGAGGTGCAGCAGAACGTGACGGGGCCCTGCCCCGTCACGTCGCCGAGCGGCGGGATCTCGGGGCTCGCCGGCGGGCAGCCAGTCCCCTCCTGCTGGACCGCGTTGAGCCGGTACGAGGAGACCTGGTGCACGACGTCGCAGGTCTGCCCGACGACGCCCTTGCCGTTCTGGCACAGCACCGACGACAGCTCGAGGGTCGTCGCGCACGCGGGAGACGGCGCCTCGCAGCCGCAGCCCGCCACGTCGCACTCGCGCGCGTCCACGAGCTGTGAGAACCGCAGCGCGCGCTCGCTGTAGCCGCTGCCCGCCGGGCACTCGACGTCGCCCTCCTGATAGACGCACAGGCGATCGAAGCCGTCCGGGAGCGCCGGCACACACAGCTGTCCCCCGTCACAGGTCCCGTAGGTCGCGCCGCCGCAGGCGCTCCAGCGCTGGGTGAACTCGGGCGTCTCGAGCGCGGAAGTCACGACGGGCGCGCAGTCGCCGAGCGCGGGCGCTGCGTCGACACGCCACCCCCCGTCGCTCTCGCCGTTCCACGCCTTGCACGCCTGGTTCACGATCGACACCTCGTTCGTGATCTCGGTGCAGTTGCTGAGGAAGTCGTACTTGTACGCCGTCGTCGGCCCGCAGCCGCTGGGCGAGAAGTCGCAGCTGCACACGCACGCGCCCGGCGCGTCGATCTCCGAGTACAGCGACCACACCGAGTCCGGGAACGCGCCCTGACAGCCAGGGACGGCCAGGCTGGTCGCGCTCTCGCGGGCCGCGAGCGGTCCGAACCACCCGTCGGGCGTCGCGGGCTCGCAGCTGCCCGCGCAGTCGTCGGTCGCGGTTGACGTCGACGTCGTCATCGAGCTCGACGTCGACGTCGGCGACGACGCCGACGACGTGCCGGTCGCGGACGAGGGATCCGCGGTCGACGCGTCGGCCGTCGAGCCGGTCGACGCCGCGCTCTCGCCCGCGTCGAGCGTCGTCTCGCCCGTCTCGTCGCCGCTGCCCCCGGGGTCGCTAAAGCAGCGCGCCGAGAGCAGCGCCGCGACGAGCGCCCACGGACATGCTCGATGAATCAGCTTCACGAGCGTCGACCCTATCGGGCGGCTGTCGTCGAGATCAACCAGATCCGAGCGCGGCGCGCCGCCGCGCGAACGCGAGCCCGCACGGCGGCGGCCGCGAGCGCGACCGCGCGCTCTCCCTGTGCGTCTACAAGAACCGCGCGGCGCCGGCCTGGTGTGGGGGCCGAACGCGGCTTGGGTCCTTTGGGACAGCTCGAAGTCGCACGACCGGATCCCCGAGTGACGAACTCGCGCCGCGCGGCGCGAGCCGAAGCTCGCGCGCGACGCTCCCCAGGACCTCCTGGCGCGACTCTCGTATTGTTGCCTCTTGGACGACAACAGCCTTCGCGAACAACTCCGTACGCAACTCCGCGAGCAGATCGCGCCCGCCTTCTGCCCCGAGGTCCCGCTCGCGCGCCAGCGTGAGGTGCTCGATCAGATGGGCGCGGGGGCGCAGCTCCCCGGCGACGTCACGCTCGAGGTCAACGCGCTCGCCCAGGTCCACGCGGAGCGGCTTGCGCCGGCGGGCGCCCGCGACGACCAGGCGATCCTCTACCTCCACGGCGGGGGCTACGTCATGGGCTCGTGCGCGTCACACCGCGCGCTCGCGGCCAACATCGCGCGGAGCACCGGGATCACGACGCACCTCCCCGAGTACCGCCTCGCGCCGGAGCACCCCTACCCCGCCGGTCTCGACGACGCGCTCGCGGCCTACCGCGCCCTCCTCGACCGCGGCCTCGCGGCGCGCCGACTGGCGATCGTCGGCGACTCGGCGGGCGGCGGCCTCAGCCTCGCGACCCTCGTCCGCATCCGCGACGAGGGGCTCCCCATGCCGGGCGCCGCCGTGCTGCTCTCGCCGCTCACCGACCTCACCGTCAGCGGCGAGTCGATACACACGCGCGCCGCGGCGGACCCTTGGATCAAGTCCTCGACGCTCACGCCCTTCGCCGAGCTCTACCGCGCGACGGTCGACGCCGGCGATCCGCGGGTCTCGCCGCTGTTCGCGGACCTCCACGGTCTGCCGCCGCTGCTGATCCACGTCGGCGACGACGAGATCCTGCTCGACGACTCAACGCGACTCGCCAGCCGCGCGCGCGCGGCCGGGGTCGAGGTTGAGCTCGAGGTCTGGCCGCGCCTGTGGCACGTGTTTCACTTCTTCGCCCCGCTGCTCCCCGAGGCGAACGCGGCGCTGGCGAAGGTCAGCGCGTTCCTGCGCGCGCACCTCGACCGCGACGCCGGCTGACGCCACGCGCCGAGCCGCCGCCGCGCGAGCGCGCGCCCGCTTCGCTGGCGGCGCGCTGGGCGTTGAGCGCGAACAGGCGATCGAGCAGCGCGTCCTCGAAGCGCTCGGCCGCCGCGCGCTCGCCTGCGCGACGCGGCGTGGTCATCGGCGGCGGCGCGAGATCAGCCCAGCCGTAGGCGGCCAGCGCCGCGACGTCGACCGCGTGGTGCAGCGCTCGCAACGCGAGCACGCGCTCGTCACGCGCGTCGGGATCCTTGAGCGCGTTGTAGGTCTGGGTCAGCCCGCGATCGGTCTCCAGCATGTAGCGCGCGCGCGCGTCATACAGCGACGCGCCCGCCGACTCCAGCGCGCCGCCAGGGTCCAGCGCGGCGGCCTCGGGCAGCGGGAAGGTCTCGAAGCAGTCCGTCGGCGCGTAGCGGATCCCCGCGTTGCGCATCGACGAGCTCAAGCGCCACGCCCAGCGCACGTGCACACACGACTGCAGGACCGCGAAGTCGGCGTAGGCGGTCAGCGGGTACACGTACAGCTGATCGGTGAACACGCGGTCGGTCGGCTGAAACACGAACGCGAGGTGCTTCGAAACCCGCGCGTTCACGAGCACGCGGGGCAAGCCGGCGATCGCCCGGCGCAGCTCCGGGCGCGGGCGTAGGAACCTCCACCAGCGCGCGCGCGCCTGCGGCTCGCGCTGCCGCGCGCGCGCGGGCTTCACCCGCTCACGCACGATCGCCAGCAACCCAGGCCACGCCGCCGCCTCCTCCAAGCTCCTCTCCCCGAAGTTGATCACGTACCGCCGGTACGCCTGCCTCGGGCTGCGGTTCACCTCCTCGCCCCCGATCAGCGGCTCGATCCGCTCCTCGTTCCGCGCGTCCGCGGCCAACAGCCGCTCCCGCTCCTCCTCCGTCAGCACGAAGCCCTTCCCCAGCACGATGCAGCCCTGGTAGCTCAGCCCCGCGTTCGCACCCAGCCGCGCCGGCTCCCCGCGCTCTCGACCCGCCCGCAGCCGACTGTTGATCTTCCCCACCGCTTCGCCGTCCAGCACCGCCGTCCCTGCCGCCCCCGCCGCTTCGCCGAAACCCACGTGCACCACCGACACCGATACCGCCGCCGCCCCGGGCCACTCCCGCGAACGCGTCGCTCGGTACACCACGCCGCCGCCCTCCCCCAGCACCGGCACCAGCCCCGTCGCCCGCGTGTCTCCCTGCCCGATCGTGTTCGTCGTGATCAGCCCCAGCGCGCCCTCGCCACGCAGCGCCCAGCTCGCCCGCCTCAAGAAGTGCGCCGACAGGTCCGCGTTCCCGTGCGCCCCCGCGTGCACCGTCTTCAGCCAGTCCCGCAGCCCTCGCCCGCCCACCGCGCTCACCCCGTTCTTACCCGCGAACGGCGGGTTCCCTACCACCGCGTCAAATCCTGTCCCTAACAGCAGCTCCTCCCCGTACTCCAGCTCCCAGTGAAACGCCCCCAGCGCCCGACCACGCCCTCGCAGCTCGCCCAGCGCGCCCTCCAGCGGCTGCTTCGCTCCGCCCTCCAGCCAGCGCTCCACCTCGCCCCGCGCTCGACGACGCGCACCCTCCCGCGCCCCCGCACGCTCGCTCGAGAAGTACGCCCCCACCAGCGCGTCGCTGATCACCCCCGCCACCTCCCGCCAGCGCCCCTCGACGCCCGCCTCGATCTCCCGCCTCGCCTCCTCCAGCGCCTCCTCGATCACGCCGCCTGTCTCTTGTGACCGGTTCTCTTCGTCACGTCCCTCCCGCCAGTCGAACCGCCGCGCCTGCGACCACGACACCCCCACCAGCGAGTCCCCCGCCCGCAGCCCCTGCACCAGCGCCGCTACCCCGCCCTCCCGCGCCCCCGTCTCCAGCCACACGCAGCCCCGCGCAAGCTCCACCGCCGCCCCGTTCTTGTCCACTCCTCGCGCGCATCGCCGCGCCACCTCCCATCGCGCCGCAAACTCTCGCTCTTCCCCATCCAAATCACCGTGCGCACCCTCCCGCGACCACGCCTCAGACACCGCACCCCCAAGCTGCCGGCACACCTCCAACACGAACGCCCCGCACCCCATCGCAGGGTCCAGCACCCGCAGCCCCAGCAGCGCCTCGCTGCTCGCTCCTTCCCCCAGCCGTCGCAGCACCGGGCCCAGCGTCTCCCGCACTACCTCCTCCGTCAGCCCCCGCGGCGTGTAGTGCGTCCCCGTTCGCCGACGCCAATCGCCCCGGCCCCGCGCGCCCATGAGCTCCTCGTAGGCCGCGCCGATGTCCTCTCCGGTGACATGTCCTGAGAGACCTGTCTCATGCAAGGCCGCGCGCACGCCCGCGATCGCGCCGACGTCCCACACACCACGACGCGCGCGGGCCTCCTCCCAGCGTCTGCCTCGCGCGCGCGCGGCGAGATCGACGAGCACGCCCAGCACGCGCTCTAGCGCCGCTGCATACGACGGCGCCGCCGTCGCGGACGCGCGCAGCTGCAGCGCGACCGCGTGCACGCGCGCCGTCAGCTCGGCGCGGCGGTCCGCGACGGCGTCATCGCGCGCGCGCGTGGACAGGCGCTTGCTCGGCGACGTCACTCGCTGTTTGTATCACTCGTCAGGCGTCGGACGCTGCTCGGACGGCGCGCGGCTCGTCTGGAGCTCCTCGCGCCGCGCTCGCGCGAGCTCGATGGTGTTCTCGGCGATCGCGATGAAGACGCTGTCCTCCGGATCCCGCTCGGCGTCTCGCTGCGCGCGTCGCAGCTGCGCGGCGAGCCGGCGATCGAGGTCTCCGCGCAATCGAGAGGCCTCCGCGCGCATCAACGACGCGCGCGCCGGGTCGCGCTCCGTGAGGGTCAAGGCCGCCCGCTCGTAGCGCTCGGCCTTGTCGACCACGTTGATGAAGCGCTCGATCGGCGCCGGGATCCCCCCGCCGAGCGGACCGTGCATCGCCCCGGGCTCCCACGGGAAGTCCTCAAGCGAGAGCATCGTCGGCGCGTCGCGTCCGCCGGTCTCCTCGTTGACGCGCGCCTGCACCACGACCACGGGTGATCCAAAGATCATCAACGAGATGCGCTCGCTGCCGACCGAGCCCAGCAGGAAGGACGCCGCGCCGAACAGCCCGAGCCCGACCCCGAGCCCGACCCCGAACCATCGTGAGCGTCGCGATCCAGGCGTGACGCGGAGCTCCTCGAGCAGCGCGCGCATCGACGGGAAGCGACGCGTCGCGTCGAGCTCGAGCGCGCGAAGTAGGGCGCGATGCAACGCCGCGCCGACGTGACTCCCGACAGGCGGCGCGCGCACTCGCCCCGCGCGTACCTCCTCGAGGATCGCGCCGGCGGTCTCGCCCGAGAACGGACGCGCGCCGTAGAGCGCCTCGTAGGCGGTCACCGCGAAGCTGAACTGATCCGCGCGCTCGTCCGGCCGCCCCCCCGCGAGCTGCTCGGGCGCCATGTACATCACGGTCCCGCCGACCCGCGAGCTGAGACCCGAGGCCGCGGCCATCGACTCGACGCAACCGGTCGGCTCACGCGCCTCGATCGTGCGCGCGAGCCCGAAGTCAACGACGCGCGCGCGCCCGTCCTCGCCCACGAGCACGTTGTCCGGCTTGAAGTCGCCGTGCACGACCCCCTGCGCGTGCGCGGCCGCGAGCCCCTGCCCCGCGTCGACCAGCACGTCGACGACGCGCTCGAGCAAGCGCGGCTGGCGGAGCCACCGACGCAGGCTGTCGCCCTCGATGAACTCCATGGCGATGAACACGGCGTCGCCCTCGTGCTCGACATCGTGGATCGCGACCACGTTCGGGTGCGAGAGCCTCGCGAGCGTCCGCGCCTCTCGCAGCAGCCGACGCCGACGCGCGTCGCCCTGATCGCGCAGGACCTTGATGGCGACCTTGCGGCTCAGCTTCGGGTCGAAGGCCGCGTACACGACCCCCATCCCGCCGCCCGCGACGCGCTCGAGGACCGTGAAGCGCCCGAACTGGCGCGGCGTCGACCCCACGCCGAGCGCCGCGCGCCGCACCTCGTCGAGGATGTCCTGCGCGACAGGATCGTGCATCTCCGGCTTGCCGCGCTCGAGCGCCGCGAGGAGCTCCTGTGAGTCGTCCGCCACGTCCATCGCCAGCGCGTCATCCTACCACCGCCCCGACGCCCCGACGTCTCGCCGCCAACGCGGTCGGGGACGCACGCGCGCGCGCGCGCCCGGGCTAACCTGGCCTAGTACCCGCGCCCGGAGCGGCCGACCAGCGCGCGGTAGAGCTCGTGGGGATCGAGCTGCTCGGGCAAGCCCGAGATGCCGCCGTCGTTGAGCTCGACCACGACCCACCCGCCGCGCTCGAGCAGCGCGATGTCGATCGTGAAGAACGGCGAGTCGACGCGCGTCCCCAGGGCTTCGAAGGGCGCGGTGTCGGTCAGCGGCTCGCCGACCTCGTGATAGGGCGAGTGCGCGACGAGCTCGCCGCGCCAGAAGAACAGGCGGTGCTCGTCGGGGATCCTGCGATCGACCGTCCGCACGCCCGTGGTCGCGAGCTGCAGGAATTTTCGAATGACGAAGCCGCGCTCGAAGCGGTCGCCGTGCAGCTCGATCAGCCGCGTCGCGACGCGGTCGAAGTCATCCCGGCTGGCGCCGGCGGGGATGTAGCAGGCCTCGTGCCAGTGCTCCTTGGCCGACTTGACGTGATCCTTGATCAGCCACGGCGGCTCGCCCAGCTCGCGCGCGGCCTCCCACGCGTCATCGAGGTCGGTGCCGAAGGTCCAGCGCGTCGGCGGCGAGACGTCCGCGAAGCTCGGGTGGTACTCCGGCACGTACAGCGCGCCGGCGTACTGCGCGGGGTCGACGACGAGCGTGTCGCCGCGATCGAGCACGGCCTCGTAGAGCCCCTCGTACTGCTCCTCCGAGAGGATGACGCCGCGGTACAGGAACGTCCGCCCGCCGCCCTCCGGCACGTCCTCGAGCGCGCGCTCGGGCTCGTCCTCGACGACCAGCTCGGCGCCGATGACGTGCGCGTCGAGCTCCATCCAGTCGACGACGTCGGCCTCGCGTTCGAAGCGATCGTGACCGGCGTAGCCCGCCATGGGTCGGCAGAACAAGACGCTGAGCTCGTCCATACGCGCCGCAGTGTGCTGCGTGAACGGGGCGATCGCTAGCCGCGCGGAATCGACCTGACTTAAAAGTCACCGCGCCGCGCAGGCGCGCGCTATCGGTTGTAGGTGCCGATCAGCTCGCCCATCGCCAGCACATGGTTGTCGAGCGCGCGGTACAGCTCCTCCTGGGTCGTGGACTTGGGGAGCTCCAGCTCGATGTCGCTTGCGAACAGGCGGAAGCGGTAGTCGTGCGCGCCGTGGATCGGCGGCGGGCACGGCCCCGCGTACCCGCGCGAGCCCGAGGTCCTCGCCCCCTGGGTCGGCGGCTCGTCGTCCGCGCGGACGCCCTCGGGCAGGCCGCCGGCGTCGGCCGGGATGTTCCACGCGACCCAGTGCACCGAGACGCCGCCGGGCGCGTCTGGGTCGTCGACGACGAGCGCGAGCGTGGCCGTGCCCTCGGGAGGGT
Source organism: Myxococcales bacterium (assembly GCA_020633295.1). Classification (GTDB taxonomy): domain Bacteria; phylum Myxococcota_A; class Polyangia; order Nannocystales; family Nannocystaceae; genus JACKDW01. Next base: position 354,026 of record JACKDW010000007.1, read on the forward strand.
CGGACCACGACAGCGCCGGCGAGACGTTCTCTCCCTCGCACGTGAAGCGGTCGGGGATGGGCTCGCCGTCGGCGAAGGCCTCGCTCATCACGTCCATGCTGCCCAGCTCGCCGACGGGGACCGGCAGATCGGGTCCGTCCCCGCACGCGACGACGAGCGTCGCGGCAGCTACCCCAATAATCCAGAGAGACGCTCGACGCGGCATGGGGAGAGTATACAGCGGGCCCGCCCCGTCGCGGCCGACGTGACCGCGAACGCGGACGTCGACCCCAAAGCGATCGTGCGCTCCGGCCCGCTCGTGTAGTCTGGGGCCGTCGCCTCCTGATGCCCTCGAAGCTCCCCACCCCCTCGCCGACCCGGGGCGCGAGTCGTCGCGCGGCGCGGGCGCTCGCGTGCGCCACGGCGATCGCCGCGTCGCTGCTCGCCAGCACCGCCAGCGCGGCCAAGCCCCGTCGACCCGGTGACGACCGCGGGCGCGTGGGCGTCGGCGCGGTCCTCGGCGCGCCCTCGGGCTTCACGCTCAAGGGGTTCCTCGCGCCGAGGCACGCGCTGCAGCTCGACCTCGGCTACGGACCGCTGCAGAACGGCGGCGGCCGAGCGCACCTCGACTACCTCCTGCACCCCGGCGCGGTCGCGCGGGAGCGCTACGACTTCGCGCCGTACCTCGGCGTCGGCGTCGGCTTCGAGATCTGGGTCGTCGGCCCCCACGGGCCGCACCTCACCGACCACGCCCACACCGCGTGGTTCGTGCGCGCGCCCGCGCTCGGGTTCGCGTTCCACCTCCACCGCGTCCCGCTCGACATCTTCCTCGAGGGCGCCTGGACGCCGCTGAAGCACTTTAACGGGGATCGCGAGTGGTCGCTGACCCACGGCGACGTCTCGGTCGGCGTGCGCTGGTACTTCGGACCCCCGGCGCCGCGCGAGCCGGCGCCGTCGTCGACGCCATCGTCGTCGACGCAGCCGGGCTGAGCGCCCCGCCCGGCGCTACGTCGCGGACAGGAGCGCCTCCGCCTCGCGGATCATCTCGGCGCTGGCCGCCGGGTCCTTGCGGTAGATCGTCAGCGCCCGCCCGATAAGCTCGCGCGTCCGCTCGCGCTCGCGCGGGTCGGCTCGCAGCGCCCGCGCGAGCGAGAGCTGGGCGTCCGCGAGGCGCCGCTCGAGCTTGGCGTCGCGAACGAGCAGCGCGAGCGCTCGCTCGTTCAGCGCGATGGCCTCCTGCGTCTGCCCGCGCGCCATCGCCACGTCGGCGAGGAGCGCTGTCAACGAGCCCGCCTCCGCGTTCTCCGGGCCGCGGACCGTCTCCTCGATCGCCAGCGCCCGACGAGCCCCGCGCTCGGCGGCGTCGAGCGCCCCCTGCTGGAGGTCGACGCTCGCCAGGTTGCCCAGCAGCGTCGCCATGAGCAGCTGCGACGAGCCGCCGCGCTGCTCCTCGATCGCCAGCGCGCGCTCGTAGACGGCGCGCGCCTCGGGCAGCGCGCCGGCGGTCTCGTGGACGCTCCCGAGCAGCGAGAGCGCCGCGACCATGAGCGGGTGCTCGGGCCCCAGCGCGCGCTCGAACACCGCGATCGCGCGGTTGATCTGCGCGCGCGCGCCGTCGAGGTCGCCGTCGTCGTGCAGCACGGTGGCGAGGTTGACGAGGCTCTCGCCGACGAGGCGGTGCTCGGCGCCGAAGGTGCCCTCGCGGATCGCCAGCGCGCGCTCGTGGGCGGCCCGCGCCCGCGCTCGCTGACCCGGGACGTTGTACTCAATGGCCAGGTTGTTAAGCGTCTGCGCGACGACCGGGTGCGACGGGCCGAAGGTGCCCTCGCGGATCTCGAGGCTGCGCTCGAGCATCGCGACGGCGCGCGCGTGATCGCCGAGGTCGCCGACGACGTTGGCGAGGTTGTTGAGCGTGTCCGAGACGCCCGGGTGCAGCGGCCCGTAGATCTCCTCCCGCATCGCCAGCGCGCGCTCGTACTGCGCCGCCGACTGCTCGAGGTGCTCGAGCTTGTGATTGATCCGCGCGAGCTCGTGGATCGCGTTGGCGACGTACGGGTGATCCGGCGGGAAGGTCCGCGCGACGATCGCCAGCGACTCCTCGATCAGCAGCTTGCCCGCCTCGGGCTGCTCCATGGCCATCAAGATGTTGCCGCGGTACGCTCGGATCATCGCGTCGCGCATCGCCGAGCTCGGCCCCGAGCCGATCTCATCGAGCGCGACCCCGGCGAGCCGACTCCAGCGCATGCCGTCGTCGAGCCGCCCGACGACCTCGCCGAGGAGGAAGCTGAGCTCGAGCGCCGCGTCGGCCTCGACGTCGACCGCGCGCGCGCTCGCGGCCTCGAAGTAGGAGCGCTCGAGCGACTTCTCGGCGTCCTCGTAGGCGCCGGTGTGCATCTGGTAGCGACCGAGCATCACGCCCGCGCGCGCGTAGAGGGGCGGCCACGCGAGCTGCTCGGCGCGCGCGCGCGCGCTCGTCGCGAGCGCGAGCGCCTCCCGCGAGTCTCCGGCGAGCTCCACGGTGCGCGCGCGCGCGAGCTGCTCTCGCGTCGCCCGCAGCTGTTCTCGCAGCGCGGCCGGGGGCGCCGGCAGCCGCGAGAGCAGCTGCACGTCGTTACAGGTCGCGATCGCCGGCAAGCTCGCGGCGGCGGTCACGGCGCGATGGACCGCGCGCTCGCGCTGCCCGGAGAACTCGTCGACGTAGATCGCGAGCGCGGTGCGCTTGTCCTCGAGACACCAGTCGACGCGCTCGCGCGCGGCGTCGTCGAGCTCGCCGCGGATCTCGGCGGCCTCGCACGTCTCGACCCGCACCGCGCGCCACTCGTCCGCGTAGCGATCGAGCCACGCCAGCGCCTTCTCGGCCGTCGTCGCGCCGTGCGCCGGGCTCGCGATCGACAGCGCCGCGCGCAGCCGCGCGCGGACGTCATCGTTGTAGTGGGCCTCGACGGCCGCCCCCTCGGCGGCGCAGGCCGACCGCTGCTGCGCGAGCGCGAGCCGCCCCGCGCCCTCGTACACGCCCAGCCCGAGCGCGAGCCCGAGCGCGGCGCCGCCCCACGCGAGCGCCCGACGACGACGACGGCGCGGGTCGGCGCGCAGCGCCGTCAACATGTCTCGAAGCTCAGGCCATCGCTCGTCGGGCGCCGTCCGCAGCCCCCGCTCGAGGATCCGAAACACCCAGCCCGGCGCGTCGACGTGGGCGGGTCGGGCCGCGAGCTCGCCGCGGAGGACGGAGCGCCGGAGCGCGTCCATGCTGCTCGTGTCGAAGGGGTGCGCGCCGGTCAGCGCCTCGTAGAGCGCGACGCTGAAGCCGAACTGGTCGCTGCGCGCGTCGGCCTGCTGCCCGAGCAGCTGCTCCGGCGCCATGTACAGCGGCGTCCCCATGAGCGCGCCGGTGCGCGTGATGCTGCTCGACGTCATCTCGTTGAGCGTGACCTCGCGCTCGAAGGTCGAGGTCACGGACTCGGCCTCGCTCATCCCGAAGGAGTTCGCGAGCCCGAAGTCGGTGACCTTGACCTCCTCGCCCTCGCCGACGAGCACGTTGTCGGGCTTGAAGTCGCGGTGCACGAGCCCGGCGTCGTGCGCCGCCGCGAGCCCCTCGCCCGCGCGCAGGAACATCTCGACCACGGCTCGCCAGCCCCGCGGCCGCGCGCGCAGCCACTCCGTCAGCGTGCGCCCGTTGACGTACTCCATCGCGAGGTACAGCTGCCCCTCGTGCACCGCGACGTCGTGGATCGCGACGACGTTGCGGTGGCCGACCCGCGCCATCGCACGGGCCTCCCGCCGCATGCGCTGCTCGGCCACGAGGAGCTGGTGATCGTGCAGGAGCCGCGGGTGCAGCAGCTTGATCGCGACCGAGCGATCGAGATCGGGATCGTAGGCGTGATACACGACGCCCATCCCGCCCTCGCCGATCCGCCTGACGACGTGAAACTTGCCGATCGCCTGCGCGACCGCGCGGGGCTGACCGAGCTCGAGGCGCGACGCGACCTGGGCGAAGCGCATCTGGTGCTCGACCGCGCCGAGCCCCAGCTCCGCCGCGTCGGCGCGCGACATCCCTGGCGTCGCCGCGGGCGTAGAGCCGGGCGTAGAGCCAGCGGCGTCGGCGAGCGTCCGCTGCATCGCCAGCGCGAGGTCGGCGGTGTTGATGTACGGGTCGACCGCGCGCCGCCGGGGCTCAGGGCCGGTTCCTTCATGCCTGTCTGAAGGAGCGTGCTTCCAGGTGTCAACGGCGTTCATCGTGGTCCCGCGGCTGTTTGCGGCGCGCCTCGTGGGCTTGTTACTCGCAGCGCAGGTGGGAGTAACCACCGGCGCCGATTTTGTCCCGCGGCGATGAAGAAGCTCCACGGCCGCGCAGCGCGATGTCACGATGACCCACCCTTCCCTACCCGCCGCGCGCGATCCGAATGGACGCGATCCGAATGGACGCGATCCTGCGCCGCCACGCGAGCGCGCGTCGCCACGTGACGACGCGCCCGCTCGGCCGTCAACGCGCCCCGTGCTCCACCGCGTGATCGCGACGCCGCGCGACGCCGCGCGCGAATGTTCGTCGCGGTCGCAGGCGCGCGCCGACGCGTTGCGAGCGACGTCGACTCAGCGAGGACGCTCGCGCGGCGACGTCCTGGGGTTATCGGTCCGCAGCGCGTCGTCGCGAGACCGCGCCTCGTCGGGGACGCGTGCGTCGCTTCCCCGCTCGAGACTATGATCGCCGCGCGCTAGACGGTAATTGCACATGAGATGCGAGCGGTGAATTCACCGGGCGACGATCGGACGTCGACCGCCGCGCCCCCCCACTCGAGCGTCCCGACGGAGCAGGTCAGCCGGGCCGCGGAGACCCGAGTCGCGCGCGAGGTGGACACGCGCGAGACCCGTGTCGACGCGCTCGGCGAGACGCCGGTCGCGTCCAGCCACGCGAGCGCGCCGCGCCGGCGGGGGCACGAGCGGCCCTCGAGCATCGGCCGCTACCTCGTGCTCTCGCAGCTCGGCGCCGGCGCCATGGGCGTGGTCTACACCGCGTACGACCCCGAGCTCGATCGCAAGGTCGCCGTGAAGCTCCTCCGCGGCCAGGCGAACGCCGAGTCGCGCGCGCGCCTGCTCCGCGAGGCGCAGGCGATGGCGAAGCTCTCGCACCCGAACGTCGTGCCGGTCTACGACGCGGGGGAGTCCGAGGGCGCGGTGTTCGTGGCGATGGACCTGGTCGAGGGGACCGATCTTCGCAAGTGGCTGAGCGCGCGACGGAGGGCGTGGCGCGAGATCGTCGACGTGCTGATCGAGGCCGGCCGCGGGCTCGCGGCCGCGCACGCGGTCGGCCTGGTGCATCGCGACTTCAAGCCCGACAACGTGCTCATCGGCGTCGTCCCCGGCGGCCGCGCGCGCCGGGTCCAGGTCGCGGACTTCGGCCTCGCCAAGCTCGGCGACGACGACGCCCCGCCGCGCGCGGGCGCGGGCGCGGGCGAGGCGTTCCTGCGCGAGAGCAAGCTCGAGGTGCCGCTGACCGTCGACGCGGACATCATCGGCACGCCTGCGTACATGTCCCCCGAGCAATTTATCGCCAAGCGCTCCGACGCGCGCAGCGACCAGTTCGCGTTCTGCGTCACGCTGTGGGAGGCGCTGTACGGCGAGCGCCCCTTCGCCGGCGTCACGCTCCAGGAGCTGCGCGTCAACGTCGTCACGAACCAGCGGCGCGAGCCGGAGTCCCGCCGCGGCGCGCCGCGGTGGCTCGCCAAGATCTGCAACCGCGGCCTGCAGATCGATCCGGACGCGCGCTACCCGTCGATGGACGCGCTGCTCGACGAGCTCGACCGGCGACGCGACACGCGGTCGTGGCTGACGGTCGCGCTCGGGGCCACGACGGTCACGGCGGTCGGCGTCGCCGCGCTGCGCTCGCCCGCGTCGGGCGAGCGCCTCGCCTGCGAGGACGAGGCGCGCGAGCGCGCGGCGGTCTGGGACGAGCCGACGCGCGAGGCGATCACGCGCGCCTTCACGGGCACCGCGCTGTCGTACGCCGAGGACGCGCTGCGCGGCGTCACGTCGCGCCTCGACGCCTACGCCGACGCGTGGCGCGGGATGTACACCGAGGCCTGCGAGGCGACGCGCGTCCGCGGCGCCCAGTCCGAGGCGCGGCTCGAGCTGCGCGTCACCTGCCTCGAGGACAACCGACGCGAGCTCGTCGCGAGGCTCGACATGTTCCGCGAGGCCGACGAGGACGTCGTCCGCCGCGCGGTGGACATCGTCGACGACCTCCCGAGCGTGGAGCGCTGCGCCGAGATCGGGCGGCTCGAGGCGAGCACGCGGCGGCCCGAGGACCCCGAGCTGCGCGCGCGGCTCGACGTCGCCGAGACCGAGCTGTCGCGCGCCCGCGCGCTGCTCGAGGCGCGCAAGTACAAGCGCGCGCTCGAGCTGCTCACGCCGCTGGACGAGCGCGCGCGCGAGCTCGGCTACGCGCCGCTGCTGCTCGACGCGCAGCTCGCCCGCGCGGAGGCGCTGCGCGGCGCCGGCGAGTCGCAGCCCGGCCGCGCGCTGCTCGAGCGCTCGCTGTGGGACGCGATCGCGGCGGGCTACGACAAGCCGCTGTTCGAGACGATGACCGCGCTCGGCTACCAGTCCGGGCACGAGGCGCTCCAGCGCGAGCTCGGGCTCGTGTGGCTGCGCCACGCCGAGGCGCAGCTCGAGCGAGAGCTGCGCGCGGGCGCGACGCTGTCGCCCTCGCGCGAGGCGTCGCGGCGGGCCACGCTCGCGCTCAACCGCGGGCTCATCGAGCTCTCGGCCGGCAACCTCGACGACGCGCAGCCGCTCATCGAGGAGGCGCTCCAGCGCGACCGCGAGGCGCGGCCCGACAAGCCCGCGCGGGCGAACGTCATCGGCGCGCTCGCCTCGCTGCACCTGCGCCGCGGGCACTACGAGGAGTCGAGCGAGCTGTTCGCGCGCGCGGTCGAGTCGGTCGAGCGCGCCAAGGGGGCGCGGCACCCCGACCTCCTGGGCCCGCTCAACAACCTCGCGCTCGCGCTCGAGCGCCAGGGGAAGTATCGAGAGGCCGTCGACGCGCTCGACCGCGGGCTGAAGATCTTCGCCGACACCGTCGGCGCGGCGCACCCCAACTACGGGCTCGTGCTCGCCAACCGCGGCTTCATGGTCTACCTCGCCGGGGACCCCGAGGAGGCCGAGGCCGACATGGACCGCGCGCTCGAGATCATGGAGCGCGCGCTCGGCCCGGAGCACGGGCAGCTGGGCAACCCCGTGTCGCTCACCGCCGAGCTCAAGCTGCGCCTGGGCAAGCACGAAGCGGCGCGCGCCGGCTTCGCCCGCGCCCACGCGCTCCGCCTCGCCGCCTACGGCGCCGACAACCCGACGCTCGCGCTGCCGCTCGCGGGGCTGGGGCGCGTCGCGCTCGAGGAAGGGCGACTCGACGAGGCGGCTCAGCAGCTCGCGCGCGCGCTCGAGCTGTCCGAGAAGACGGAGCAGGATCCGTCGGACCTCGGGATGATGCGGTTCGGGCTCGCGCGCGCGCTGTGGGAGACCGGTGACCACGCGCGCGCCCGCGAGCTCGCGACCGCCGCGCTCGCTGACTACACGACGGCGGGCGCCAACTCTCGCGCGGAGCTCGCCGAGGTCCAGCGCTGGCTCACCGCGCGCCCGCGCGCGGAGTGACGCTCGCGGCTCGCTACCGGTCGGGCATCGCCGGCGCGTCGCGTACGAGTTGACCGTTCGGACAGGTCGCCACGAGCGCCTCGGCGACCGCGCGCCACGGCGTCGCGGCGGTCGGGCGCACGACGAAGTCGGCGTCCGGGAACAGCGTCCGGGCGCTCTCGTAGAGGCTCGGGTTCGGGGTCGCGGACGGCGTGGGCGCGGCCGCCTGCCAGGCGCCTTCGAACGCGATCCGATCGCCGTCGAGCGCGACGGTGATCCCCGGGCGCTCCTCGTCCAGCAGCGCGTCGAGTGCACGACGCTCGCGGAGCGGCGCGGCGATCGGGACGCCGCGCGGCCCGCTGTCGCCGTCCACGACGATCGAGAACTCGCGCAGGCGCGCGCCCGCGAGCGCCAAGAGCACGGGCGTCAGCGCGGCCGTCGTCGTCGTCTCGGCGAACGCGAGCGCGACGGACCCCTCCGCCTGATCCCCGAAGCCGTCATCGAGCAGGCGCGGGCGCGGCCCAGGAGGCGGTCCGAGGCTCGCCTCGACGCGCGCGGCGAGCTCCGCGACGGACGTCTCCTCCTCGTCATAGAACACGCGGCCGTCGCCGGTGACCAGCACGCGATGATCCGCGTCGACCGAGTCGCCCCCTTGCGACGGGCAGCGCGTCCGCGGGCGCGCGAGCGCGACGCTCGGCACCCGCGCGAGCGCCTTCGCCCGGTCGCACAGCGTCTCCGCGCCCGAGGCCTCGCAGTGGCGCGCGAGCGCGGCTTGGGCTTCGTCGGGACGCCACGCGCGGACGAGCGCGCGGGTCATCGGCAGCACGACCGCCGCGCGGAGGCTGGCCGCCGCCGCGCGCGTCGCCTCGTGCTCGGCCGCGCAGCGCAGCCCGGGCTCGGCCTCCTCGAGCGCCGCGTAGGTCATCCGCGCGCGCTCCTCGGGCGCCGCGGTGGCCTGGGCCGCGAGCGCCTCCGCGACCGCGCGCGCCGCCTCGGCCAGGCACGCGTCGCCGGGCGAGGCCGGCGACGCGCGGATCGGCGACTCCCAGGCGACGCGCCCGAGCCCGCGGACCCACGCCGGCGGAGCTGACGACGACGCGTCGCTCCCGTCGCGCGCGAGCCTCAGCTCGCTCACAAGCACCTGTCCGCTTCGCCATGTCTCCGCGGTGAGCGTCCCGAGCCCCTTGATCGACATCGACCCCGGCAGCGCCGCGCGCACCGTCGGCGCGGCCGCGAGCGCGTCGAGCTCGACCCGCGCGCGCCCGATCGACACGAGCTCGCGCGACGGCTCGCGCGGCGCGTCCCCGCGCAGGTCGAACACGGCGCGCGGATCGACGTTGAGCCCCAGCAGCGCCAGCGTCGCGTCGCCGCGCGCCTCGGTGTGCAGCTGGAGGCCGAGCTCACGCGGCGCGCGCTCCAGCAGCGCGCGCAGCTTCTCGGCGTCGAAGGAGCTCGAGAATTCGATCGCCAGCGCGGCCTCGGGGCGCGCGCGATCGAGCTTCAGCAAGGCCGCCCGCGCGCTGCGGGGCAGCGCGAGCGGGACATCGGGGTCCCGGGGCAGCGCCGGCGCGAGCCGCCGGAGCGTGTCGACGGGCGCGCGCGTGGGCAGGTACAGCGTGCAGGCGATCCCGCACTCGGCGAGCTCGCGCGTCAGCTCGCGGGCGTCTGACTCGGTCGGGCGCTCCGCGGCCGCGCTCGCGGCCCCCGCCAGCGCGTCGAGATCGAGCGTGAGCGTCAGCTCGGCGAGCGGACGCGCCTCGGTAGCGAGCGGCGGCGGCGCCCCGCGGCGCGCGAGGCCGGCGTCGAGCAGCGCGGCGCCCCGATCGCTCACGCTCGAGACCGCGTTGAGGATGAGCGCGTCGCCGTCGACCCGCAGCGAGAGCGCGACGTCGTCGACCTCCGCGCCCTCGTCCGTCATCAGCAGCTCGCCGCGCAGGATGATCTCGAGCCCGCGCGCCGCCAGCCTGTCCCGCATGTCCGGTGTGACATATTCAAGCGCTCGCGCGACCTCGACGGCGCCGAGCCAGCTCCCCAGCGCGCGCACGCTCCACGGCCGCACCAGCAGCCCGACCGCGGCGTCGTCCCGCGCGAGCGAGAGCAGCGCGGGCGTGCGAGCGGGCGCGCGCGCGGGCTCGTCGAGCGCCCGGCTCTGCAGGCTCCGCGGATCGCCGATGAACCCCTCGGAGACCCGCTCGTGCGTGCTCGCCACGATCCGCACCCCGTCGGCCTCGGGCACCAGCGCGACCCAGGCGCTCGGCCCGAACGACCAGCGGAGCGCGTCGCCATCCTCGCGCGTCAGCGACTCCGCGCGCGCGCCGTGGCGATCGAGCAGCGCGGCGAGCGAGGCGAGCAGCGCCGACGGATCGAGCGCGGGGACGCGGGCTTGGTGACGCAGCGCGCCGATGTTGTCGCCGGCCGATCCCAGCGCCGCCGCGACCGCGCCAGGCGGACCGACCACCGGCGGCTCCGCGAGCGCGAGCACGACGGGTCGCGCCGGGTCCCAGCCCTTGAGCGCGATCGGCTCGCCCGGGACGACGGCGCCGTCGCGCTCCCCGAGCTGCGCGCGCGCGAGCGCGAGCCACTCGTCCAGGGACTGTGGAGGGGCGAGCTCGGCTCGCAGCGCCTCGGGCAGCGCCGCCGCGAGCCCCGATAACGACGCGCCCAGCGCCTCCCATCGCGCGGGGCGGAGGACCACCACGAACGCCGCTCGATCGCCGAGCGCCTCGACGCGCGCGAGGGTCTCGCGCTCGCGCGAGCTCAGCCCCAGCGCCTCCACTGCGGACGCGCCGTCCTCACGATCACAGCCGCCGCAGGTGGTCTGGGTGAGCGCGGGGGCGCACGCGAGCGCGAGCGAGACGAGACGCGAGAGCCGTGCGCGGGGGCGTGTTCGCATGGCGCAGTCTACCAGCTCCGTGACGCTCGCGGCTCGGCGCGAACTCGAGGCTCGGCGCGAACTCGAGGCCGCGACACGAGGTCACCGAGCCCCACCCCGACATGGACACACGTCGCGCGCGCGCTGGCGCGGGGCTCGCCCGCGCTCCCGTGGTAGCGTTTCGAACCATGGACGACGGCGTGACTCGTTTCGACGACGAACGCTCGCGAGCCCTCGGCGCGCGCGTCCCCAGACGCGCGCAGCTCGACGCGGCCCCGTTCCCGAACACGGGCGAGCCCATCGGGCGGTACGTGGTCCTGTCGACGCTCGGCGCGGGCGCCATGGGCGTGGTGCTGTCCGCCTACGACCCCGAACTCGATCGCAAGATCGCGATCAAGCTGCTCAAGGGGACAGGCGTAACGAGCAAGGCGCGCGCGCGACTGCGGCGCGAGGCCCAGGCGCTCGCGCGCCTCAACCACCCCAACGTCGTCACGGTCCACGACGTCGGCGTCCACGCCGGGCGCGTCTTCGTGGCGATGGAGTTCGTCAAGGGCGAGACGCTCGGCGAGTGGACGCGCGCGCGCCCGGGCGCCTGGGCCGAGCTCGTCCGCGTGTTCCGAGCCGCGGGGCGAGGCCTCGCGGCGGCCCACGAGACGGGCCTTATCCATCGCGACTTCAAACCCGAGAACGTGATGATCGGCGGGCTGCGTAGGCAGTTGAGTACGCGAGGAAATCCGGGAGCGCGACACCGCGATTCCGCCATGGTTCCAGCTCACGGCGACCTCCTGGGCGCCTCGATCACTCGTCGAGGGTGGTCGACGCGCAACGCAACCTCGCGGCGCGACCTGAGCCCGACGTTGTGACGTGAGGCTTTTTGTCGACCCGTGCGTTCGAGGTTGGCGGGCGCCCGTGACGTCAGCGCGAGGTTGGAGCGCGCATCGGACGATGTCTGGCGACGCCAACCTGACGGTCGCCTGGGCACCCGCGACCCGATCACGATCGGCGCGCCCCCTTTTAAAAGCGGCCTCGCGCTCGCGCGCGCGACGACCAACGAGTAGGTTTGAAGCCCATGAACAAGCGTCCAGAGTTCGCGTACGCTCTCGCCCTCGTCCTTGGGTGCGGTCCGGCCTCCGATATGACGGGCGACGGCACGTCCAAGGAGACGAGCGAGACCGCCGGATCGAGCGAGTCCGCGGGGAGCACCAGCGAGGAGCCGGGGTCGACCGAGGCCGGCAGCTGCAGCGACGGCGTCGTCGATCCCGGCGAGGAGTGCGACGACGGCGATGAGCTCGACGGGAACCAGTGCTCGAACGAGTGCGTCACCAATTGTCTCCCCAGCGACTGCCCCTCTTGCATCCCGGGTGACGAGCTGGCCGTGGTGACGATGCAGACGCCGCTCGGTCCGTTCGCGGCCACCCACGGATATACGTACGAGCAGGTGAACTGCTTTCCGAAGAACGTGAAGATAAACCTCCTGCTTGACGAGAGCTACGCCCCTCCCCCGCCGACGCCGTCCGAGGTCCCGATCCTGGAGATCGGCTACGGTGATGATCCGACCCTCCCCGGCGAATACGAGGGCATCGCGGTGCTGTACACGCCCGACGATGAGCCGCCGTATGTCTATTCGGAGGACGTGATCGTAACCGTCACGAGCACGTCGGAGCTCATGGTCGAAGCCGCGATCACGATTGGCGGTGAGGGCTGGGACTTCGCGGCGACGGTGAAGGTCCCGCGCTGCGATCTCAACTACATCTGCCCGATTTGAGGCGCGCGCCTCAGCACGCCGACCTCGCTGGTCGACACGCCGGGGTCGATTCGAGAGCGCCCCGTCTGACATGGTCTTCGTCCTGACGGGCTCATGCGCACGAGCGGCGCCCTCGGTCGCGGGGCGCGTGCCGGTCGTCGCGCGAATCGGATACCCTCTCGTTCATGCGAACGCTGATCGTCGTCGCCCTCTGCGCCCTCTCCGTCGTCGCTTGTAACAAGGGGGGAGACGCGTCGCGGCCGCCCGAGGCTAGCGCCGAGAACACCGCCTCGCGTCTGGTCAAGAACGTCGACGCCAAACCCGGCGACACCACGACCTGCCCGTTCTCCGGAAAACCGTTCGTCGTCAAGGCCGAGCACCCGCGGGTCGACTACAACGGCGCGAGCTTCTGGGTCTGCTCGGAGAGCGCCGCGGAGCAGGTCCGGGCGGACCCGGCCAAGTACCTCGAGGGCTTCGACGGGTAGGTAACGACCTCGGCGGCAGCAGCGAGACGACGTCGCCCGACGCGAGCGCCGGTCACCGAGCCGCCGCCGGCGTCGCTACGGCGCGGTCTGCTTGTCCGCTGGGACACCGTACAGATAGTCCGTCGGCGCGGTCCCGTTGCCGTCGTGACACGAGAAGCAGTAGCCGATCTTGCCCGACTCGTTCACGCCCATATCGGCGCCGATGTTGGCGAACCACCAGTCGTTCTGGTCGGGGTTATAGCCCGGCTCGGCCTTGGCCATCACGGTGAGCCCGGCGAATTCGCCCATGGCGTCGAGATGCTCCTTGACCATGATCGTGCCGACGGGGAAGCTGAGCTCCGGCGTGTGGGTCGCCGGGTCGATGCTGCGGTACTCGACCTCGTGCTCCGGCTGGACCCAATAATTCACCGTGTCGGCGAGGCCGTGCTGACTACCCTCGGCGACCGCGTTGATCTTGACGAAGTTGTCCGCGTAGCCGAGCGCCTCGGCGACCACGAAGTCCTCGTCGATCAAGCTGCCGCCGTCGCTGCCGGCGCTGCCCTCGCTGCCCTCGCTGCCCTCGCTCGGCTCGGTCGTCGCGCTGCTGTCGGTCGCGCTGCTCCCCCCGTCGTCACCCGCGCAGGCGAGCAGCAGCAAGGCGCCCGCGACGCATCCGATCGCCCCGATAGTCCGTTGAATTGGCATCGGAGGACCGAACGCGCACGCTTGACCAAACGTTACAGGGGCTCCGTCGCGGATGTCCTCTCGCTCATCTCGCTCGACGCGATCACGGTCGTCGCGCGCGACGTACCCGGCGCTGGCGCCCGCGCGCGCCCGCGCGCGCTCGCGTGGCGCCCGCGCCTCGCCTGGTGAAGTGCAGCTTCATGACGACGGGCGGCGCGTCGATCGAGTTCTACAAGCAGCTCCCCGAGCTGAACGGCTTCGCGGAGCTCGGCGACATCAACGCCTACCACCGCGTCCCCGAGGACTGGGTCGTCGTCATCACGGGCGTGATCGGATCGACGTCGCCGCGATGTTCCTTCGCCGACGCCGGTCGTGGCGGTCTGCGCGAACACGAGAAGGTGGCGGCGGCGCGCAGCGTCGCTCCGCCGCGGTTCCAGTCGGGACGCGACATCCCGCGTCCGCATACGCGATCGAGCGAGACGCGCGGGCGCTCGCGGGCCCGTCTGAAGTCGAGGAGACGCGCCCTGCGGCATACTCGAGAGACCTCGGGGCGCCGCGTCGGTTCTTCAAACCCGAGAACGTGATGATCGGCGAGGACGGCCGCGTCCGCGTCATGGACTTCGGGCTCGCCTCGGGCGCGCTCGAGCTCGCCGCCGAGCAGGCGCCGACGCTCGACAGCATGGACGAGCCCACCAAGCTCACGCAGACCGGCGCGGTCATCGGCACGCCCGCCTACATGGCGCCTGAGCAGCTCGGCGGTCAGGTCGTCGACGCGCGCAGCGACCAGTTCGGCTTCGCGGTCAGCTTGTACGAGGCGCTGCACGGCTGCCGGCCGTACGCGGGCAAGACCGTCAAGCAGCTCCGGCTCGCGATCCTGTCGGGGGCGCGCACCCGGACCGAGCGCTCGCCTGGCGTACCTGTCTGGTTGGACAGGATTCTCGCGCGGGCGCTGGCCGCCGACCCCGACGCGCGCTTCCCCTCGATGACGGAGCTGCTCGAGGCGCTCGACGACGATCCGGCCGCGCGTCGCCGCTGGCGGTTCGGCGTCGGCACGGGCGTGGCCGTGCCCGCGGCGCTGTGGATCACCGCCGCGGCCATCGGCGTGCGCGCCAGCGACAGCGCGCCGTGTCGCGGGCTCGAGGACGGGCTCGAAGGCGTCTGGGATCCGGCGCGTCGGGCCCAGGCGCGCGAGGCCTTCGCCAAGACAGGCGCGAGCTACGCCGACGCGACCTGGGCGCGCGTCGAGGCCAGCCTGGACGACTACACGGGCGCGTGGGTCACGGCCCGCGTCGCCGCGTGCGAGGCGTCGCGCGACGGGCTGCAGTCCGACGCGCTGCTCGACCTCAAGGTCAGCTGTCTCGACGAGCACCTCGCGGTCGTCCGCGCGGTGGTCGACGAGCTCGTCGACGCCGACGAGGAGCTCGTCTCTCGCGCGATCCAGGGCGTCGACGCGCTGCCGCGCGTCGAGGTCTGCGCCGACGCCGACGCGCTGCTGGCCGCCGTGCCGCCGCCGACCGAGCCCGCGCGAGCGGCCCGCGCGGAGCTGCTGGGGCGGCAGCTCGGCGTGGTCGAGGCGCGCGTGCACCTCGGGCGCTACGCGCTCGCCAGCGCCCAGCTCGACGAGACGCAGGCGGCCGCCGCCGAGCTGGCCTACGCGCCGCTCGAGATCCGCGCGCGGCTGTGGCGAGCGCGGGTGCAGCACGACCTCGGCGAGTTCCAGGAGGCCGCCGCGACGCTCACCGAGGTCTACTACGACGCGCTCGGCCAGCGGATGTTCGACGAGGCGACGCAGGCCGCCGCCGAGCTCGTCGAGACGCTGACCTGGGTCGGCGACGAGGCCTCCGCCACGCCCTGGCTCAGGGCCGCCGCCGCGACGGCCGACGCCGC
This sequence comes from Myxococcales bacterium, assembly GCA_020633295.1. Classification (GTDB taxonomy): domain Bacteria; phylum Myxococcota_A; class Polyangia; order Nannocystales; family Nannocystaceae; genus JACKDW01. Next base: position 369,276 of record JACKDW010000007.1, read on the forward strand.
GCGCCGCGACTGGGCCCAGGCGGTGTACTTGAAGGCCAAGGGCCACTTCGCGCGCTCGCGGGGGGAGCACGCCGAGGCACGCGACGCGCTCGAGCGAGCGCTCGTGATCATGGAGCGGGTCAAGGGCGCCGAGGCCCTGAGCACGAGCATCCTGCGGGTCGACCTCGCGGGCGTCGCCCAGGCGGAGGGTCGCGTCGCCGAGGCCGACGCGCTGCTCGAGCGCGCGATGGAGATCTTCGAGCGCGTCCTCGGCCCCGACAGCCGCATGCTCTCGACCGCGATCAACGACATGGGCGCGTCGGCCTACCTGCGCGGCGACTACCGCCAGGCGCGGGCGCTGTTCGAGCGCGCGCTCGCGATCGACACGCGCACGCTGGGGCCGACGCACCCGGAGATCTCGACGGTGCTGTCGAACCTCGGCGCGCTCGCCAAGCTCGAGGGCGACGGCGCGGCCGCGCGCGCCTACCTCGAGAAGGCGCTGGTGATCCTCGAGCGCGCCGTCGGTCCGGACACCCTCGAGCTCGCGCCGATCCTCATCAACCTCGGCAGCGTGGAGGTGCTGGTCGAGGACCACGAGCGCGCCCGCGAGCACTACCAGCGCGCGCTGGCGCTGCGCGAGCGCTACATGGGCCCCGAGCACCCCGAGGTCGCCGAGGCGCTCCACTACCTCGCCACGGTCGCGGAGCACGAGGGCCGCTACGACGAGGCCGAGGAGGCGTACGCCCGCGCTCGCGTGATCTTCGAGGCGTCGCTGAGCCCCGACCACCTCAAGGTGCTGAGCCTCCGCGACAGCTGGACCGGGCTGCTCGAGAAGCGCGGTCGAGCGGCCGCCGCCGAGGTCGAGGCCGAGGCCGTCTTGGCCGCGCGAGAGCGGCTGCAGGGGCCCGAGCACCCGGGCTGTCGCACGAGCTTGCTCAACCTCGGTCGCGCGCGCCTCGACCTCGAGCGGCCCGACGACGCGATCGCGCCGCTCGAGCGCGCGGTCGCGCTGTTCGGCGAGGGCGCGTCAGCGTCCCGACGCGCGCCGAGCCGCTTCGCGCTGGCGCGGGCGCTGTGGGACGCGTCGCCGGGCGGCGGGCGTGACCGGGCGCGCGCCCGCGACATCGCGGTCGCGACGCGCCGCGACCTCGAGGACGAGCGCCCGGTCGACGACGAGCAGCTGCGCGCGCTCGATGCCTGGCTCGTGGGCCATAAGGCGGGCGGCTGAGGCGCCGCGCCCTCTCGCCTCCCCGCGCCCGCGCGACAGGCCGTGGTATATCCGGAGCTCGATGGACGCGATTCTCGAGCCGCTCGCGCGCCTGATCGCCACGCCGACGCCGCTCTCGGACGCGGCGGTCGAGGACGGGCTGACGCGGCTGCGCGCGGTCTTTCACGCGGCGCTCGGCCCCGCCGCGGCCGCGCGCTTCGAGCCGCCCGCGGCCTTCGTGGCGTACCTGCGCGCGGCCGGGGGCGCGCAGCACGACGACAGGATCACGCTCTGGTCGCTGGCCACGATGATCCGCTCGACGGAGTCGTGGGCGTCGATGCGCGGCGGTGACGACGACGAGCGCCCCGCCGACGGCCCGTGGGTTCACTTCGCCAGCTACGGCGACAAGCACTGGCTGTTTCTGTGCTGCGATCGGGCGCACCCCGAGTACGGGCACGTGGCCGAGGGCTACGACGTAGTGCCGTGGATGGACGAGGAGGAGCTCGACTACAACCTGCGCGCGGCGCTGATCGACCCCTGGGGTGACGAGAGCCCCGACGACGCGCGCTGGAGCTTCGCCGCGCTCCTGCGGCTGCTGGTCGACCGCTGAGGTCACCCCGGGGGCGCGTCGCCGCGCGCGATGGACGGATCGATCCGGGTCACTATACTGCGGCGCGTGGCGTCGAACGATCCGCTGCCCGCCGTCCCCGAGCGACGCCCCGACCTCGTCACGTGGATGTTCGGCCTCGATCGCCCCACGCTCACCGACCGCCCGCAGCGCTGGGGCGTCGTGCCGACCTTCCGCTTCTGGAACCGCCTCGACACCGCGAAGTACCAGCTGCTCCCGGTCGCGGCCGGCCTCGCGCTCGCGCTCGTGTTCCTCGAGCTGACCATGTCGCTCGCGGTCGCGGTCCTCGGCGCGCTCGCGCCGGTGTTGCTCGGCCCGATCGCGATCGCGCTCGGGCTGCTGCCGCTCGGGCTGTTCGAACGCTGGCTGCGGCGAGAGATCGCGACGCGCCGCGCCCTGCCCCCGGCGAGCGATCCGCCGACGTAGCGGCGCACTCGCGCGTGCCGGTCACCGGAGCGCGGCGGTTCGACGTCCACCGCCGCGAGCGCGCCGCTGCGCGTGGGACCTGATCAAACATCGTTCTCTCGGGTGGGGCGCGGCGCCGTGAGGGCCCCCGCGCCCCGCTTGTCGTCGCCGCGCGCAGGGTCGAGAATTCACCGGTGACGATACACGCGAAGCGCCCCTCGTCCCACGCTCGTCGCGCGCCCGCCCGACGCGCCGCGCTCGTCGCCGCGCTGTTCGGGCTCATCGCCTGCGCCGGGGGCGACGGCGGCGACGCCACCAGCGATGCTGTCACAACGGTAATGTCCTCCCAGGCATCTTCCATCTCGACGAGCGGCGACGGCGACCCGACCGCGCCCGGCACGAGCGCGGGCGCGACCGGCTCCTCCAGCGGCGCGCCCGCGACGACGAGCGGCGAGACCGGCGACGCGAGCGAGACGAGCGCGTCGACGACCTTCGAAGATCCCTTCGAGACCGTCGGCAGCGACAGCTTCACCTCCGGCTTCGAGACCGAGGGCGGCCAGGACTGCCAGACGCAGGTCGACCTCGTGTTCGTGATGGACGTCTCGACCTCCATGGGCCCCATCCTCGCCAAGCTCGAGAGCGAGATCGCGACGGTCGACGCGGCGATCAAGGCGCTCGACCTCGGCGCCCCGATCACGCCGCGCTACGGGCTCGTGGTGTTCGTCGACGACACCAAGCTCATCGCCAGCGGCGAGCCGCTGCCCGACGTCGCGCTCATCCAGTCGCACTTCAACACCTGGTACACGTTCACGCAGGGCAACACGCAGACCTCGGGCATGGGGCTCAACAACGACTGGCCCGAGAACACCCTCGACGCGCTCCACCAGGCCGCCAACGAGTTCCAGTGGGGTGACATCGAGGACACGCTGCGGCTCGTGATCCACACCACGGACGACACCTTCGGCGAGAAGCCGGCGGTGCAGAGCGGCGTGCCGATCCAGCACACCTACCTCGAGACGGTCTTGCTGCTGCAGACCCGACAGATCCGCGTGTTCAGCTTCGCCGACGCGGACTGGACCGGCGGCCCGCTCAACAACGTCAACGTCAGCTACGGCTTCTTCGAGCCGTACAACGGGCACACCGAGATCCCCGTGGCCACCGACGGCGGCGCGTTCAACATCAACGACGTGCTCAACGGCGATCTCAGCCTGTCGGCCGCGATCAACGAGTCCGTCGAGCAGAGCCTCTGTAAGCAGTATATCCCGCAGTAGCGTCGCCCGTGGCAGCCGCGCGAACCAGCGCGTCGGCGCACGCGGCCGATCGTTCCGGCCGCGTGGCACAGCCGTCGCCGCCGAGGCGCGTGCGCGCGGAGTTTGCCGGCGCCGTGCGAGCCGCGACGGAGCGTTGATTCGGGGGGGGGCGCGCGGCCGGCTGCGCGGCGCCGCGGCGCCAGCTCCGGTTGCATTCGTGCAGACCGCGGGCGAGACTCGCCCCATGCGCCGCTGCCTCGTTACTGGTTTATCGCTGTCGCTCTCGCTCGCGCTCGCGCAGGACGCCGCGGCGCAGCAACCCACGACCTACCCCGAGCCGCAGCCTGTGGTCCAGCCGCAGCCCCAGCCTGCCCCGGTGGCCCAGCCCGCGCCGCAGCCACAGCCCGCGCCGGTGACCCAGCCCACGCCGCAGCCCTACGGGCAGCCGCAGCCCTACGGGCAGCCGCAGCCCTACGGACAGCCGCAGCCCTACGGGCAGCCGCCGGTCGCGGCGCCCTCGCACACGTACCCGCAGCCGCCCCCGCCGCCGCCGCGTCGACGCGGCAAGGGCATGATGATCGGCGGCTGGACGACCTTCGGCGCCTCCTACCTCATGACCGCGCTCGTCGGCGCGATCATCTACGACAGCTGCGGCATCACCTCCGACCCGCTCTACAACACCGAGGCGGACTACGAGTGCCGCGCCCAGGGGCAGCGCCTGCTGATCCCCGTCGCCGGCCCGCTGCTCGCGATCCCCAAGACCGACTCGCTCAGCGGGAAGGTGTTCCTCGTGATCCCCTTCGCGGCCCAGGCGACCGGGCTCGCGCTCGGCATCGCCGGGACGGTCCTGTTCGTACGGTCAGGTCGCCAGAACACGGCGCTCAACTCCGACGGCCTCCGGCTGACCCGATCCGGCCTGCGCCTCAACGCGGGCCCGACCCCGACCGGCGGCGGCTTCAACCTGACGTACCGGTTCTGACGCGCGTCGCGCCCGCGCGCGGCCTCGAGATGAGCGTCCAGGCGAGGGCGCGGGTGATCGTCGCGCTCGCGGGGCGCCACGCCAGCGCGCCCCCCGGCGCGGCCCCGGTCACGCGGCCCCGCAGCGCGCGCGTCCTCGTGCGCCGTCGCGCCGCGGGGCGGCGACGCGGCGTGGCGAAGCACCCCAGCGCGCCCGCGCGCGCGCACCACCGCGCCCCGGCGTGAGGGAGCGTCGCGGGCTCCGCCTTGGTCCGCCTCATATTTTATGTCTCAATGTTCATGTCATGAACATGGCCAACGGGTCTCTGTACACGACCGCGCGCGCGCGGCGGCTGCTCCTGGGTCTCGGCTCCGCGCTCGCGCTCGCCTGCGGCGACGCGGGCGGCGACACCGACGTCAGCGCGTCGGGGACCGGCACCGACAGCAGCAACTCCGACGCGACGGGCTCCGCCACCGACGCGACGGCGACCGAGACGGACGCGAGCGCGGGGCCCAGCCCGAGCGGGACCGGCGACGACTCGGCGACCGGCACGACCCACGCGAGCGGGACCGAGGGCACCACGGACCCGCTGACCGCGACCGACGGGACCGCGACCGACACCACCGGCGACGACAATTGCGAGGGCGGGATCCTCTGCGGGCAGCCGGCGATGTGCTGCGAGGCGGGGAACGAGTGCGTCCAGGGGGCGTGCCTGCCCACCTGCGAGAGCGAGGTCCGCTGCGGGCCGAACCTCGAGCTGTGCTGCGACGAGGGCGACGTCTGCCTCGCCGACGCCTGCGCGACGCCCGGCGAGCCCTGCGAGGACTCCTACGACTGCCCCGTCGACCAGTTCTGCGAGCCGACGCTCGAGCAGTGCCTGCCGCAGCCCGATCCCGTCGAGTGCACCTACGTCCCCGACTTCGAGGAGCTCGAGGTCGCGCTCGAGTGGTCGTGGGAGGACGCGGAGATCATCTCGCCGCCGGTCGTCGTCGACATCACCGGCGACGGCGTGCCCGAGGTCGTGATCAACTCCGGGCGCGAGGGCGGAGGAGACTGGCCGATTGGCCAGATCTACGCGCTCGACGGGCAGACCGGCAGCCTGCTGTGGACCATCCCGCACAACCCGGGGAACAACCAGTACGGCTCCCACGGGCGCTCGTCGATCGCCGCCGGCGACGTCGACGGCGACGGCACCGCGGACATCGTCTACGCCGGCCGCGCGGGCGGCAACGGGCGCTCGCCCGTGCACGCGGTCAACGGCGCGGGCGGGCTGCTGTGGACCTCGTACTTGCCCGGCAACCAGGTGGCCACGACGACCGTCGTCAACGGCGCCGCGTCGCTCGCCAATCTCGACGACGACCCCGAGGCCGAGGTCGTGTTCGGCGCGGCCGTGTTCGACCACGACGGCCTCATGGTCTGGGACGAGGGCGGCAACGGCGGCGCGCTCGGGACGTCGAACGGCTACACCGGCGGCATCACGGCGATCGCCGATCTCGACGACGACGACATCCCGGAGCTGGTCTCGGGGCACGACGCCTTCAAGATCAACTGGCAGCCGGGCAACCCGCCCACCGTCAGCCTCGAGCTGCTGTGGACGAGCAACGCGGGCCCCGACGGCTACCCGGCGATCGCCGACCTCGACAACAACGGCAGCCCGGAGGTCGTGATCATCGGCAGCGGCACGCTGCAGGTGGTCGACGGCGCGACGGGTCAGCTGTGGTGCGGCGCCGATCCGTCCGGCGTGCTGTGCCAGAACAACAACGGCGCGCGCACGCAGCCGCGCGCGATCCCCGGGGGCGGGCGCGGCGGCCCGCCGACGATCTCCGACTTCGACGGCGACGGGAAGCCCGAGGTCGGCATCGCCGGCGCCAGCCGCTACGTCGTGTTCGACTTCAACCGGCCCGGCGAGGACATCGTCAAGCCGGGCGGCGAGCCCGATCCGGTCGCGGGCGCGACCTACGTGCGCTGGTCGAGCGTGACCCAGGATCAGTCGTCGAACGCCACCGGATCGTCCGTGTTCGACTTCCAGGGCGACGGCGCCGCCGAGGTCGTCTACGCCGACGAGTGCTTCATGCGCGTGTACTCGGGCGTCGACGGCACCGTGCAGCTCCAGCTGCAGAACTCGAGCGCGACGATCCACGAGTACCCGCTGGTGGTCGACGTCGACGCCGACGGCAACTCCGAGATCCTCGTGGTCGCCAACCTCGGCGGTCAGTGCGGCAACGTCCCCAACTACCAGGACCGCAAGGGCGTGTTCGTCTACGGCGACGCCGGCAACGGCTGGGTGCCGACGCGGCGCGTGTGGAACCAGCACGCGTATCACGTCACCAACACCACCGGCTCGGGCGTCACGCCGCTCGTCGAGCTCGACAACTGGCTGCAGCCTGGCCTCAACAACTACCGCCAGAACGTCCAGGGCAACGGGGTGTTCAACGCGCCCGACCTCACCGTCGAGCTCGCGCTCGGCCTCGACAAGTGCCTCGACGACACGCTCGTGCTGATCGCCACCGTCTACAACAAGGGCGCGCTGGGCGTGACGCCCGGGATCGACGTCACCTTCTACGAGGGCGTGGACGCGACCGGCGTCGAGCTCGGCACCGTCGCCACGCAGGTCGGGCTGCTGCCCGGCGCCTCCACCAAGGTCACGCTCGAGGTCCCGGCCCCGCCGCCCGACATGACCGCCAGCTACTACGTCGAGGTCGACCACGCGAGCGAGGGCGACGGCGCGATCCTCGAGTGCAACGAGGACAACAACGACAGCCTCGTCACCGACGGCGCCTGCCCCGACATCGGCTGAGCGCGCGGCTCAGGCCGATCCCCGACGCCGCCGCTCGGCGGCCGCCCGCGCCGCGTTGAGCGCGAACAGCCGGTCGAGCAGCGCGTCCTCGAAGGCCTCGCGCGCGCGCGCCTCGGCGCGTGAGCGCGGCGCGGTGATCGGCGGCGGGCGCAGGTCCTCCCAGCCGTAGGCGGCCAGCGCGGCGCGATCCATGGACTCGTGCAGCGCGCGGAGCCGCTGCAGGCGAGGGCATCGCCGCGCCGGATCCTTGAGCAGGTTGTAGGTCTTCGTCAGCCCGCGCTCCGTCTCGACCATGTAGCGCGCGCGCGCCTCGAACAGCGCCTTGCCGGCGGCCCCCAGCGGCCCCCCGGGCGCGAGCGCGTGGGCGTCCGGGAACGGGAAGGTCTCGAAGCAGTCCGACGCCGAGTAGCGCAGGCGGTCCTCGAGCGAGGACGACAGCAGGCGCGCCCAGGGCTCGTGCGCGCGCGACTGCAGCACGGCGAAGCGCGCGTCGCAGGTGATGGGGAACACCTGCGTCGCCTCCGAGAACACCGCGCGCGGGTCGACGAAGGTGAACGCGAGGTGCTTCGAATGGCGCGAGAGCACCAGGCAGCGCGGCAGCGGTCGTATGGCCTCGTAGAGCGCGGGCGCGACCTCGCCGAAGCGCCACCAGTAGCGCCGCCGGAGCGCGCGGCGGTTCGTGTCGCGCTCGGGCTTGACGCGCTCGCGCACGATCTCGAGCAGCTCGGGCCAGCGCGCCGCCTCCTCGAGGCTCATCGCGCCGAAGCTGATCACGTAGCGGTGATAGGCGTGGCGCGGGTGCGCGTTGATCTCCTCGCCGCCGAGGTAGGGGACGATGCGGCGCGCGTTCTCCTCGCGGCGCGCGATCAGGCGCTCGCGCTCCGCCGGGGAGAGGATGAAGCCCTGCCCGTAGATCTTGCTGCCGAGGAAGCTCATGCCGGCGTTCGCCTCGAGCCGCGCCGGATCGTCGCGCTCGGGCGCGGGGCGGAGTCGACTGTTGATCACGGGCACAACACGCCCGTCGAGCACCCGCCGCGCGACGCCCTCGATCGCGCGGCCGAAGGCCGCGTGGACCACCGAGACGGTGACCGCCGCCTCGCCGGGCCACGGCCGCGAGCGCGTCGCGTGGTACAGCACGCCGCCGCCGCGGACGAGCGGCTGGAGGCCGGTCGCGCGGGTGTCCCCCTGGTACACGGTGTTGGTGGTGATGAGCCCGAACGCGCCGTCCTCCCCGAGCAGCGCCCGCGCCCGCCGGAGGAAGTGCGCCGCGTAGTCAGCGTTGCCGTGGGCGTGCTCGTGCAGCCGGAGCAGCCAGTCGCGGTAGCCGTCGCCGAGCGCGCCCGAGACCTGGAAGCCGCCCATGAACGGCGGGTTGCCGATGACCGCGTCGAAGCGACGCGGTCCGTCGTCGCCGCCGCCGGGCTCCTCGAGGAACAGCTCCGGGAACTCCAGCGGCCAGTGAAACGCCCCCTGCGCCCGCGCGCGCCGCAGCGCCGCCGCGAGCTCGGGGGGCAGCGCCGCCCCCTCGCCGCGCCGCAGCCACGCCTCCACGAGCGCGCGCCGACGGTCTCGCGCCGCCCGACGACGCGCGTCGGTGTCGTGCTCGAAGAACGCCCCGAGCGCGAGGTCTGCGATGATCCGCGCGCGCGTGGTCGCGGCCGCGGCCGCGGTCGCGCGCGAGCTCCCGCCCTCGCGGCGAGCGTCGGCCCGCAGCGCCGCGTGCTCGAACATGGCTCTTTGGACCGCTCGATCGATCGCGGGCGCCCCGTCGCGCGCGCGCGCGTCCCAGTCGAACGCGCGCGCCTCCGCCAGCAGCAGCCCGACCAGCGCGTCGCCGGGCTTGAGCGCGTGATCGACGAGGTCGAGCGGCGCGCCGGGGGACTCGACCTCCAGCCACAGCGAGCGCCGGGCCAGCTCGACCGCGAGCGGGTTCTTGTCGACCCCGTACAGGCAGCGGCGCGCGACCAGCCGCTTGGCCCGCGCGCGCAGCTCGGCCTCGTCGAGACCCTGGTGCGCGCCCTCGCGGACCCACGCGTCGACCACGTGAACCGCGAGCGCGCGGCAGGCCGCCAGCAGGAACGCGCCCGAGCCCATCGCCGGATCACAGATCGCCAGCGAGAGCAGCCGCGCGCTCGCGGGACGCGGGCCCAGGCGCCGCAGCAGCGGTTCGAGCGTGCGCTCGACGATCGGCGTCGAGAGCTCGCGCGGCGTGTAGTGCGAGCCCGAGCGCCGACGCGCCTCGCCGGGCTGGAGCACGAGACGTCCCGCCCGCGCGACCGGTCGCCCGCGGACCGCGAGCGCCTCGAGCGCGGCCAGGGCTGCGGCGTCGCTGGTCGCCAGCGCCTCCTCGATCGCCCGCGCCTGCGCGGCGCTTAGCCCCTGTCCCTTAAGCCACCTCGAACGCGCGGACCGAGTCGGCCGCGCGCGCAGCTGGGCGACCGAGACCCAGACCCGATGCGGTCGCAGGCACACGCTGGGCGCCGAGAGCCGCGCCACGCGGTAGCCCATCAGCGCCTCGTAGACGCCCCCGAGCTGCTCGACCTCGAGCGCGCGGTACGAGCGTCGCGCGCCGTCGACGAGCAGCAGGCGATCGAGCACGCGCGCGACGGTCTCGTCGCGGATCGACGGCGGCCGCGCCCCCTCGGGCGTCTCCTCGCCCTCGAGGAACGCGACGCGGACGGGACCCAGCGCACCGCCCCGCCCCGCCCCGTCCTCGCCGAACACGGCGCGCAGCCGCGCGAGCACCTTCGGCCAGGTGTCGGTCGCGTCAGGCTCGCGCGCCGCGTCGTCCACGAGCTGCTCGTGCAGCGCGCGCAGCCCCCCGCGCGCGGGCAGCAGGCCGCGATCCTCGGCGAAGAGCACGAACAGCACGCGCAGCAGCGCGGTGAGCAGCGCCGTGTAGACGAGGTCCTGCTCGTCGCGCGCGAGCGCCTCCTGCAGGGACCGGTCGCCGTCGCGCGCCGCGGCCTCCGAGACGCCGCGCAGGAGCAGCTCGAGGGCCTCGAGCGCCGGCTCGGCGAGCGCCGCGGCGCCGCCCTCCGCGTCAAGGCGCGCCCCGGACGATGACGCGCTCGTCCGCGCCTCGTCCGGTCGAGCGCGCGCGCGACCGCGCTCGTGCTCCCGCCGCTCGCGTGCGCGCGCCGTCATGGAGCGCGCACGCTACCACGCGAGCCCGCCCCCGGAGCGCGGTCACCTACGCGGGCGAGTCGCCCTCGCCGCTCGCCGCGACGATCGACGCGCCCATCCGCTCGACGCCCTCCGCGATCACGCCGCGGGTCAAGTGGGCGTAGCGCTGGGTGGTGCGGATGTCAGCGTGCCCGAGGATCTCGCGGATCACCTCGAGGGACACGCCCGCGTTGATCGCGTCGCTCGCCGCCGAGTGCCGCAGGTCGTGGAGGCGCACGCCCTCCAGGCCCGCGCGCGCGCGGACGATCCGCCACGAGTCCTCGAGCGTGGACGTGTGCAGCGGGCGGCGCTGGCTCGAGTAGAGGACGTAGTCGCAGCCCGGCGCGCGGCGGCGCGCGAGCTCGTCGAGCAGCGCGAGCGCGTGACCGCTGATCGGCACGACCTTCTGCCCGGTCTTCGAGTCCGGCAGCCGCAGGCAGCGACGCCGACGATCGACCATCGACCAGCGGAGGCCGAGCACCTCGCCGCGGCGCATGCCGGTGAGCGCGAGCAGGCGGATCGCGCCGACCGTCGACCAGCGCAGCGCGCCGGCGCGACCGGACGCGACGCGCTCCCCCTCCGCGAGCGCGCGCTCGAGGCGGGCGCGCTCCTCGGGCGTCAGGAACCGCGCCCGCGCCCGCAACTTGTACTTTCGGACATATTGTGTCGGAGCCGCGTGATCCGCCGGCAGCGCGCCCCAGCGCGCCGCGCACGAGAACAGCGTCGAGAGCACGCTGAGCGCGTTGTTGGCCTGGGCCGGCGTCTCGCGCATGGAGCCGTGCAGGCGCGTCACGTCGGCGGCCGTGATCGCGTCGAGGCGCCGGTCCCCGAGCGCCGGGAGCAGGTGCCGCGCGAGGTGATCGCGATAGCGACGCTGCGTCCCCGGCTTGAGATAGACCGTCACGTGCTCGGCGAGGAAGCGCGGCGCGAAGCGCCGCAGCGTCGGCGCGGGCGCGGCCCTCGCGGCCGCGCGTCGCCGCGGCGCCGGGCTCGACGCGTCGCCGCCGGGCAGCCGCCCCAGCAGCTCGAGGCGCGCGACGGCGCGCGTCCTCGAGCGTCAGCTCCGACGCCCGCCCGACGCGGCGCCGCGAGTCCCGGCCGCCCTCGCGCGACCGCGCGTAGAAGACCTTCTCGCCGCTGGGCAGCACCCGCAGGATGAAGCCGCGCACGGTCGAGCACGAGAGCTCGTACGCGCGCGCGCGCGGCCGCGCCCGACGGATCAGGGACTCGGTGATCGTCGCCATGCGCTCGCCGGCACGATCACGATATGGCCCAAAAAACATTATTACAAGCGCCCCGCGGCGCGCCTCCCTGGCGCGCAGCCCCGCCCGCGCGGCGCGTCGCCGGCCGCCCGAAGCGGACGGCGCCCGCGCCTCGCCGTGACGGCCCCGCGACGCGCCCGAGCGGGTACGCTCTCCCTGTGCGTCGCCTCGCCCCACGTCCACCTCGCCTGCTGCTCGCGCTGCTCCTCGGCGCCTCCGCGGCGCTGCTCCCACCGCCCGCGCGCGCCGACCTCCCGCCGCCCGAGGGGACCAAGTTCGTGTCGTACCGGTTCGTGGTGCACGGCTCCGCCGCGTTCCCGGACCACGTCGTGCTCGTGTTCCCGTGGTCGCTCTCCGACGGCGCGCCGACCACGGAGTACAAGCTCGTCCCCGACGGCGAGCCGGTCCGCGTCGGTCGTCGCGTCATGGCGACGCCCCACCTCCACGCGATGCGCAAGGCCGATCACGACGAGTGGCGCGCGGGGATCGAGCGCTACCCCACCCCCGAGGCCCTCGAGCAGCTGTTCGCCGGGCCGAAGGTGATCGACTGCGGCGTCGATCTGAACCCGCGCTTCTCGCTCGAGTCGAGCGATCCGAGCGACGAGATCGTCGATCACTTCCGCGTCACTGCCCTCAGCGACACCGCGTGCGCGCTGGAGTCGATCGAGGCGCCAGCGACCCCGACCGACGCGCCGGTCCGCGCCCCGGAGCCCAGAGAGCCCGCCGAGGTCGCTACGCCCCCCGAGACCGAGAGCTCGTGCCGCGTCGCGTCACCCGTCCCGGCCGCCCCCCTCGCGCTCCTCGCCTTCGGCGCCCTGCTGCTCGCTCGGCGCCGCCGCGCGTGAGCCCGTGACGAGTCAAGCGTGCGCCCCTACCCGCCCCTGAATTCTCGATCGCGCGCGGCGCTCGAGCGCGTCGCGGCGGCGCTTGTGCTGCTCCTCGCGAGCGCGTGCGCCACGAGGACGCGAACGGACGCGCCGGACGAGCCCGTGGCCGCGCCTCAGCCCGCGCCGCGCGAGCGCGGACCGGAGCCGCGCGCCGCGTCGACCGTCGCGCCGCGCGAGCCCGCGTGTGACAACGCGCTCGGCCGCGCGCGCTTCGGCGAGGTCATCTACGAGGAGGACACGTACATCCGACCGTCGGGGAGCGAGCTCGCCGAGCTGCGCACGGCCGCGCCGGCGCTCGCCGAGTCCGGGTATCGCATCATCGCCGCCGCGAGCGTCGACCTCGCGTCGGCGCCGACGCTGCGCTGGGTCGTGCTGGCGTCGCGCGACGCGGAGCCGCTGCGCACCTCCGAGGATCGCGGCGTGTACCCCGAGCTGTGGGCTGGCCCGGCCGTCTGCGTGCCCGGCGAGGGCTTCTCGCTCCTCGAGCCGCCGACCTCGCTCGGCGTGTCGATCCGCGTCGGGCTCGAGCGCGTCGAGCGAGTGCCCTCGCGCGCCGATCATGCGTCGCTGCTGCTCCGGAGGACCTCGCGGGACGGCGACTTCGAAGCCGAGCTCGTGGTCCTGCGCGCCGCGGGCCCGAGGGAGCTCCGCGTGACGAGCGTGGGCTCGCTCGAGTACTGGCGTACGCGCGGCGCCGGCTACGAGTCCGCGGGGCTGGTCGACGCCTCGGGCTGGTTCCCGCGGGGCGACGAGCGCGTGTACCTGCAGCTGCGCCAGCACGACGGGCGCGTCGACATGCGCGCGCTCGCGACGATCACCGCCGCGGGCGAGGTGACGCCCGGCGATCACGGGCGGCCGACGTGGGTGCTCGCCGGCGACACGACGCGCCGCCCGTGGGCGCGCGCCGAGCTCCCGCCCGCGTGCGCCGGCGCGACGCGGCTGCGCTGCGCCGCGCTCGAGCTGCGCGACGCCGATCTGTCCCCGCGATCACGTGGATCGCGGGCGCGTGGTCCGATCGCTCCGCGGCGCGGCGCGACGCGGCCGCGCTCGGACACCGCGGCACCCGCTGGCTCGCGGCGTCCGCCGACGGCCGCGCCCTCGGGCCCGGCCCGGACGGCGCGCCGACGCTTCGCCACGCGGAGGTCATCCTCCACCCGCCGCCGCCGAGCCCCCCGTGACGCGGGCGCGCGTCACGAACATGACCAATTAAGCATATTGATACCCAAGGGCGCGCGGTCCGTCGATGCATAGACACCGACCCTGGCGCACCGTGAGAAAGCTGACCCGCGCCGCGCGTCGTTCGAGCCGTTGATCCGCGCGCGAGCTGGCAGGATCGCCGCGATGCGAGCGTCGCCTGACCGCGTACTCCTGTGCATGTTGATCCTGGGCGCGTGCTCGCCCAAGCCCACCGTCGCGCCGGAGCAGCCAACCCCCGCCGACGAGACTTCGAACCAGCCGGCGGCGCCCGCCACAGACGCGCTCGCGGCCATGCGCGCCGCGATCGACGAGCGCGTGGACCCCTGTCAGGACTTCTATCAGTACGCCTGCGGCGCGTGGATCGAGCGCGCCGAGATCCCGGCGGACCGCCCGCTCACGACCATGACGATGGGGATCCTCGATGACACCGAGGCGCACCTCAAGGACATGCTGGAGCAGGCCGCCGCGCGCCCGGCGGACGACGACCGCGAGCGGAAGCTCGGCGACTACTACGCCGCGTGCATGGACGAGGCGGCGATCGACGCCGCTGGCGCCAGGCCGCTCGCGCCCGCGCTCGCGAAGATCGCGACGGTGAAGAGCCTGCAGTCAGCGCTGGAGGTCGCGGCCGAGCTCAGCGCGTGGGGGCCCGAGCTTTTCTACGCCGTCGACATCGGCCCCGACGCGAAGGACCCCAAGACGAACCTGCTGCACGTGTCGCAGGGCGGCCTCGGGCTGCCGAGCCGCGAGTTCTACCTGCGCGCGGACGAGGACTCGAAGAAGGTGCTGCGCGCCTACGAGGCGCACGTCGCCGCGATGCTGCGGATCGCCGGCGACGCGCCGGACGACGCGGCCCGCTGGGCCGCGCAGATCGTCGCGCTCGAGACGGTCCTCGCCGAGGGCAGCGCGCCGCTCGATCAGCTGCGCGACACCGAGAAGACCTACAACAAGATGGGCGTGAAGGCGCTCAACAAGCTCACGCCCGGGATCAAGTGGCGCCCGGTGCTCGAGCGCGGCGGGCTCGGGCACGTCGAGGCGATCAACGTGCAGACGCCGAGCTACTTCACGGCGATGGCCAAGCACCTGCGCACGCGGGACGCCGGCCTCCTGCGCGCCGCGATGCGCTTTCACCTCGTCGCCCAGCTCGCGCCGCAGCTCGCCCGCGAGATCGACCAGCAGGCCTTCGCGTTCACGTCGACGCTCACCGGGCAGCGCGAGCAGCGGGCGCGCTGGAGTCGCTGCGTCAACGACACGAGCGCGGCGCTGCCCGAGCTGGTCGGCTTCTACTACGTCGAGCGCGCGTTCGCGGGCGAGAGCAAGCGCGTCGCGACCGAGATGATCGTCGCCGTCGAGAAGGCGTTCGAGGCCGGCCTCGACGCGCTGCCCTGGATGGACGACGAGACCCGCGCCCGCGCCCGCGCGAAGGCGGCGAAGCTCGTCAACAAGGTCGGCTACCCCGACCGCTGGCGCGACTACTCCGCGGTCCAGGTCGTCCGCGACGACTACTTCGCGTCGTTCCGATCCGCGCGCGCGCTCGATGCGGCGCGCGAGCGCGCGAAGGCGGGTCAACCCGTGGACCCGGACGAGTGGCACATGGCGCCCTTCATGCTCAACGCCTACGCCAACCCGACAGGCCTCGAGATGGTGTTCCCGGCCGGCATCCTGCAGCCGCCGATCTTCTCGGTGGACCAGCACATGGCGCTCAACTTCGGCTCGTCGGGCTCGATCATGGGTCACGAGCTGACCCACCACTTCGACGACCAGGGTCGCAAGTTCGACGCGCAGGGCACGATGCAGGACTGGTGGGCCGACGAGGTGCAGGGCCGCTTCGACGAGACCGCGCGCTGCGTCGCCGAGGCCTACAACGCCTACGAGGCGCTGCCGGGGCAGTTCGTCAACGGCCAGCAGACGCTCGGCGAGAACATCGCCGACATCGGCGGGCTCAAGGCGGCGTACGTCGCCTTCGAAACCTGGGCCGCCGCGCACCCCGACGAGGCCGCGTCGCCCGATCCGTCCCTGACCCCCGAGCAGCTGTTCTTCCTCGCCTTCGGCCAGACCTGGTGCGGCAAGTCGAGCCCCGCGCTCGTGAAGATGCGGCTGCTCGGCGACGTGCACGCGCCGCGACAGTTCCGCGCCAACGGCTCGGTCGCGTTCAACCCGGGCTTCTGGGCGGCGTTCTCGTGCGCCGAGGGCACCCCGATGCACCCGGCCGACGCCTGCGTCGTCTGGTAGGCGCGCGACCTCGGACGACATGTCCGATCCGTCATCTTCGTCTCGACGCGCGCGGGCGCGAGGCGATCCAGCTGCGGAGCCGCGCCGGGCCGTCCGCGTCGAGCCGAAGGCCGCGCTCGCGACCGAGCGCCACGTCGCGCCGCGCGACGCGGACGACCGACACTTCCTTCGCCATGCCGCGGACGCGAGTCGGCTTCAGGGTGCCGGCGACCCCGCGCTCAGGACCGCGCTGCGCGCTCGCGCGTCGCGCCGCGCGAGCGCGGCCGCGCGCGCTCCAGCTCGGCGTCTACTTGGGATGCTCGCGGAACCACGCGAGGGTCTCCCGGACCGCGTCGGCGTGCGGCGTGATCGTCACCTCGTCGGCGAAGGCCTCCTGGAAGGCCGCGCTGCGGAAGTCGTAGTCCATGATCCACTGATACTGCATCTCGGCCAGCTCGCGCATGATCGGGATGAACCACCCGAGGATCGGCGTGAGCCAGGTCGGCATGGCCCGCACGCGCGGCTCGTGACCCGCCGCCGCGAAGATCATCTCGAGCAGCTCGCGCTGGCGAAGCGGCGGTGGACACGGGAGGTGCCAGTGGCGCCCTAGCGCCTCCTCGTGAGCCCCGAGCGTCACGAGGCCGCGGGCGAAGTCGTCCACGAAGATCCACGTGTGGCGCGCGTCGGGCTTGCCGAAGATCTCGGCGGGCTTGCCCGCGAGCGCCGGGTAGAACACTCGCTCGCCGTAGACCGTCGTCTGCACGGCGTGCGGCCCGTAGTAGTCGGGCGCGCGCCCGGCGACCGCCCGCACGGTCCCGGCGCGGTGAGCCTCGAGCAGCCGCTCATACATCCGCGCGCGGAGCTCCCCCTTGCGCGAGCGCGGGTTAAAAGGTGTCTCTTCGGTCATAGGTCCGTCGACCTCGCCGTAGACGTACACGTTCTCGGCGCTCACCAGCACCGCGCTCGCGCGCGCCGCCCCGGCGATGATCCCCTCCTGCATGCGGGGGTACAGCGCGGCCCAGTCGGTGTACGGGGGCGCCGCGCAGTTGTAGACGACCGTCGCGCCCTCACAGGCCTGACGCGTCGCCGACGCGTCGGTGGCGTCCGCGCCGACGTGCTCTACCCCGTCAGGCACCGCCGCGCGACCGCTACGCGACACCGCGCGCACGCGCTGATCAGCGGCGCGCAGCGTACGCATCACCGCCTGCCCGAGTGATCCTGTACCGAAAACCACATGAAGTTCCCCGCCGGCCTCGCGCATCATCCACTCCTCGGTAGGGCGGCAGCCTATCAGGCCCCGGATTCGCAATCCCGTGCGTCACGACTCGGACGCGGTTGCTAATTATGCGCCGCAAAAACGCGCCCGCGCGGCCGTGATGCCCAGTACGGCATCGCGCGCGGGTCACGGTCGGAACGCGCGCATGTGACGTGACGGGGCGACCGAGCCTGGATCGCCCCGCTGGCGTCTCCTCAGGCTTCGGCTAGTATCGTCGCGCCATGAAGCCGGTGGTGTTCGAACGCGAGGTTGTCTGCCGAGCGAGCCCCGCTGAGCTCTGGCCGCGGTTCGCCGACACCGAGCGGCTCAATCGCCACATCGGCAGCGCCGCGCTCGAGGTCACGCCGCTGGATGACGGCGCGCTCGCGCGTTTCGTGATCGCGACGCAGATCGGCTCGATCAAGGTCCGCTACGCCGAGGAGCCGTTCTCCTGGCAGCACGCGTCGTTCTTCTCCTTCAAGCGAACGATGGAGAGCGGCCTCGCGGCGAGCCTCTACGTTCGCTACGATCTCGAGCCGCGAGACGGCGCGACGCTCGTGAGGGCCCGGTTCGAAGCGACCCCGCGGTATTCCTTCGCGCGGCCGATCATCCGGCTGTTGACGCGGCAGAACATCGAGCGCCTCGTCCGGTTCGTGAAGGAGACGGATCGCGTCATCGCGGAGAAAGCGGACGTCGAGCTGCTCCGCTCGCCCTGCGATCGCCAAGCGCTTCATCACGCGCTCCGCGAGCTCGACGGGACCCACGACGCGCCGCTCGTCGAGAAGCTGACGACCTTCCTCGAGACCGCGCCCGACATGGAGCTCGTGCGCGTTCGTCCCTACGAGCTCGCGGACCGCTGGGGCGCGCCCCGGCGCGCCGTCCTGAGGCTCTTCCTCGGCGCGGTGCGAGCCGGTGTTCTCTCCCTCGAGTGGGCGATCCTCTGCCCGAGCTGCCGCACTGGCAGTCAGCTGCTCCCTTCCCTCGCCGAGCTCACCGCACAAGGGCATTGCCACGCCTGCGACTTGCGGTTCGGGCTCGATCTAGATCGCGCGGTCGAGGCGGTGTTTCGACCCCAGAAGCGTATTCGCGCCGTCGACGCGCGGCCGTTCTGCATCGGAGGGCCGATGCTGACGCCGCACGTCGTGGCGCAAGCGCCTCTGCCCGCCGGCGGCGCGGCGGAGCTGCGCGTGCCCGATGAGCCAGGCCGATACCGGGTCTTCGCGCGAGGGGGGGCCACCGCCGTCGTCGACGTCGAGCCGCAGGGGCGCGCCTCGGCGGAGATCAAGGTCTTGGGGTCGGGGCTCGCTCCGCTCCAGCTGTCCTTGTCCCCCGGGGCCACGATCCACGTCGTCGGCGACGACGCGCCGCGCCACGTCAAGCTCGAGCGCCGCGACTGGAGCTTCCCGGTCGCGACCGCCCACCAGGTGAGCCTGCTGCCCGAGTTTCGCAGCCACTTCGGCAAGGAGGCGCTGCGCCCGGAGCTCGCCCTCTCGGTCGGGCGCGTCGCGATTCTCTTCAGCGATCTCTGCAACTCGACCGCGCTCTACTCGCGGGTCGGGGACGCCGTCGCGTTCGGCGTCGTGACCGACTGCCTCCGCTTCGGCTCCGCGATCGTGGAGCGTCACCGCGGGCTCGTGGTCAAGACGATGGGCGACGCGATCATGGGCGCGTTCGAACAGCCCGGCGACGCCGTGGCGGCCGCGTCCGCGATGCTCAACGAATGGGAGCAGCTCACGCGCGAGCAGCCCCACGCGCGCGCGCTCGACCTCAAGATCGGCGTCGCGGTCGGCACCTGCATGGTGATGTCGGCGAACGGGATGCTCGACTACTTCGGGCAGACCGTGAACCGGGCGGCGCGCTTCCAGGACCTCGCCGGCGCCCGCCAGCTCGTGGTCCCCGCCGAGCTCTGGGCCGCGTCCGGTCCGCGCGAGTTGACGATCCTCGAGTCCTTCAGCACGCCCGTGAAGGGGATCGACGCCCCGCTCGATCTCGTGAGAGCCACGCCCATCGCGCCGCGCTCCTAGCCTAGCCCGCGCCCATCTCGGGCCCTCGAAAGCGGACGCTCGAGGCGCGAGGCGCTTGTGCGCACCCCGTCGAGCACGCCGCGCGTCGTCGGGAAAATAACCGCGTGAAGGAAAGATTCCCCCCCGAGACCGCGGCGCATCGAGACATTCCAGCGCGCTATTGCCTGGTACGGGAAATGCTACCCCACTCGACGTGCCCGACTCTATGGCCGCCGTCGCTCCGCGCGCGCACCACACCTCGGCTCCGCCAGGCAAGCGGTCGCTCGACGAGCTCGTCAAGTCCGAGCTACGTCGCGGTCGCAGGCGGCGGTGGACCATCGCGGCCGTCGTCATCGCCTCCCTCGGCGGGGTCGGCTACCTCAGCTACCGCGCGTGGCCGCGCCCGCTCCCCCTGCACGAGCGCTTCCGCAGCGACGAGGTGACCCGCGGCGCCATCGTCCGGATCGTCAGCGCGAACGGTCGCCTCGAGGCGCGGTCGACCGTCGAGGTAGGCCCCCGCAGTTCGGGACGCATCGAGTCCGTCGAGGTCAACTTCGACGAGCACGTGACGCGGGACCAGGTGCTGGCGATCTTCGACAAGGACAGCCTCGAGGCCCAGGTCAAGCAGTCCGAGGCGAGCGTGCGCGTCGCCCGGGCCGCGCTGAAGGCCTCGCGGCTCGAGAGCGACAAGGCCAAGCGCGAGCTCAAGCGCAGCGAGCAGCTGCACAGGCGCGGCGTCGAGTCGAGCTCGGCGCTCGACCAGGCGCGCGCGCTCGCGGACTCCGGCCGGATCAACATCCAGAGCGCGCGCGCGCAGCTCGAGCTCCAGCGCGCCGCGCTCGAGCTGTCACGGGTCGCGCTCGGCGACGCCGAGATCCGGGCGCCGATCGACGGCGTCGTGATCGAGCGCAACGTCGAGCCGGGGCAGACGGTCGCCGCGAGCCTGCAGACGCCGACGCTGTTCGTGATCGCCGAGGACCTCACGCGCATGCGGGTGATGGCCGCGATCGACGAGGCCGACGTCGGCGAGGTCAAGGTCGGGCAGGAGGCGAGCTTCACCGTCGACGCCTACCCCGACGAGCGCTTCACCGCGAGGGTCACCGAGCTGCGCAGCGCCCCGCAGATCGTCCAGAACGTGGTGACCTACGAGGCCGTGCTCGAGGTCGAGAACCCCGACCTGTCGCTCAAGCCAGGCATGACCGCCTCGGTGAAGATCGTCACCGCGCAGGAGGAGGACACGCTCATGCTGCCCAACGCGGCGCTGCGCTTCACCCCGCCCGGCGCGGAGCGTCACCCCTCGCACCCCCACGTCTGGCAGCTCGACGAGGAGGGGCAGCTCGAGCACGTGCTCGTCGAGACGGTCTTGACCGACGGGATCCACACCGCGATCCACGGCGATCGCCTCGAGCTCGGCGACCCCGTGCTCGTCGACCTCACGTCCGAGGGTCGAAAGGCCTATGAGAAGCAGAAGCGACGCGGCGGCTGAGCTCGACGCGATCGAGGAGCGCGCGATCGAGGAGCGCGCGATCGAGGAGCGCGCGCCGCCGCTGCTGTCGCTGCGGGGCGTGACCAAGGTCTACGGCCAGGGCGACGCGGCCGTGCACGCGCTGCGCGGCGTCGACATCGAGATCGAGGCCGGCGAGTTCGTCTCGATCCAGGGGACGTCGGGTTCGGGCAAGTCGACCATGATGAACATCATCGGCTGCCTGGACGCCGCAACCGCGGGCGAGTACCGAATGGAGGGCGAGCTCGTCAGCGAGCTCCCGCCCGACGTGCTCGCCGCGCTCCGCAACTCGCGGATCGGCTTCATCTTCCAGGGCTTCAACCTGCTCCGGAGGACCTCTTCCGCGGCCAACGTCGAGCTCCCGCTGATCTACGCGGGCGTGCCCCGGATCGAGCGCACGCGCAAGGCCTACGCGGCGCTCGCGGCGGTCGGCCTCGCCGGCCGCGAGCGCGCGACCTCCAGCGAGCTCTCGGGCGGTCAGCAGCAGCGCGTCGCGATCGCGCGCGCGCTCGTCAACGACCCCGAGCTGATCCTCGCCGACGAGCCGACCGGCAACCTCGACTCCAGGACCAGCGCCGAGATCATGGACATCCTCACCGCGCTCAACCGCGAGCGCGGCATCACCATCGTCATGGTCACCCACGACCAAGAGATCGCCGACTACGCCGACCGCCACGTGTTCTTCCACGACGGCCAGATCCGATCCGACACGCGTGACCGCGACCGCGTCGGCGTCGAGCGGCGCGCGCCGGAGGAGCGCCGCGCGTGAACCTCATCACCTCGCTCGGCCTGGCCGTCAGCGCGCTGCTGCGCAACCGCATGCGCTCGCTGCTCACCACGCTCGGCGTCGTCATCGGCGTGGCCGCGGTCATCGTCATGCAGGCGATGGGCGCCGGCACGACCGAGCTGGTCACCGCCGAGATCTCGAGCTTCGGCAGCAACATGCTCGTGGTGGTCCCGGGCGGCGACGGCGGGATGTTCGGCGGCAGCCTGCTCAGCGCCCCGCTGTTCAGCGACGCGGACCTCGAGGCGATCACGCGCGAGTGCGACGCGGTGCGCTACGTCAGCGCCTCGGGCACTCGCTCGGTCCGGGTCGTCAAGGGCGAGAAGAGCCACAGCACCACGCTCTCCGGCGTCTCGCCGGCGTACTTCGCGATCCGCGAGTGGTCGACGGACGCCGGCCGCGCGCTCAACGAGGACGACGAGCGGCAGGCCGCCAAGCGCTGCGTCATCGGCCACACCGTCGCGACCGAGCTGTTCGGCGGCCAGGACCCGCTCGATCAGGAGTTCCGGCTGCACGACTTCACCTGCACCGTCGTCGGCGTCGCCGAGGCCAAGGGCACCTCGGCCTTCGGCATGGACCAGGACGACCTCGTGTTCCTGCCCCACTCGACCTTCAACCGGCGGATCCTCGGCGACACGAAGATCGGCAGCATCATCATCTCCACGGTCTCGGCCGAGCGCACCGACGAGGCGATCCAGCAGCTGCAGAGCCTGATGCGGCAGCGCAGGCGGATCCGCCCCGGCGACGAGGACGACTTCCGCGTCCGCGACATGCGCGAGGTCCAGGAGATGCTCGGCAACGTCACGGGGGTGCTGACCACGCTGCTCGCGGGCGTCGCCGCGATCTCGCTGATCGTCGGCGGCATCGGGATCATGAACATCATGCTCGTCTCGGTCACCGAGCGCACCCGCGAGATCGGCGTCCGCATGGCCGTGGGCGCGCGCTCGCGGGACATCCTGCAGCAGTTCCTGATCGAGGCGATGGTGCTCTCCTCGCTCGGCGGGCTGCTCGGCGTGCTCATCGGGACAGGTCTCTCGGTCGTCGTCAGCCGCGCGCTCGAGCTCCCGCTGATGCTCCCC
The DNA here is from genome assembly GCA_020633295.1 of Myxococcales bacterium. Classification (GTDB taxonomy): domain Bacteria; phylum Myxococcota_A; class Polyangia; order Nannocystales; family Nannocystaceae; genus JACKDW01. The sequence goes on from JACKDW010000007.1 coordinate 391,844, forward strand.
TTCAAGGCCATGCTGATCGCGTTCGCGTTCTCCCTGCTGGTCGGCGTGATCTTCGGCGTGTTCCCGGCGCGGAAGGCCGCGCGCCTGCGACCGATCGAGGCGCTGCGCTACGAGTGACGAAACTTCGCCCTGGCCTCCGCGTCACGCCGGTCTACAATTGTCGAGCGTCGGTGACCCCACGGGCTCCCGACGAGGCGCCCCGATGTCCGACACGACCGCGGCACTGCTCACGGCCACCGCCGAGCTCGTGGAGCGCGTGCCGCCGCTGCGGCACCTCGCGCCGGCGATCACCGGCAGCGCGCCGGCGAGCGTGACGCCCAGCGCGCTGCCGGTGCTCTCGTGGCTCCCCGAGGCCGCGGCGCGGGCGACCCCGCTGACCCGCGCGCTCGTCCGCTGCCTCGTCGCGGCGAGCCCGGCGCTGGCGTGGCGACGCTCCTACGGCGCCGAGGTCGACGCCTCGTTCCTGGCGAGCTATGGCTGGGTCGACCTCGTCGGCGCCCACGGACCACGGCGCGCGCCTGGGCTCCGCCTGGGCTTTCTGCTGCTGGGGGCGCGCACGCGCTACCCGCCGCACGCCCACGCCGCCGAGGAGCACTACGTGCCGCTGTCGGGAGCGGCGCTGTGGACACGCGGGCGCTCGCCGCCCGCCCTCCAGCGTCCCGGCGCGCTGATTCACCACCCGCCGTGGGAGCCCCACGCAACCGAGACCACGGACGAACCACTGCTCGCGCTCTACGTGTGGAGGGGCGCGCGGCTGAACGCAGGCCCTCGCTGGGAGGTGTGAATGAACCCCGCGCGCTGGATCGAGCTCGAGCGCTACCCGCTGCTGAACCTGCAGGACCCCGCCGGACAGGCGCTGGTCGCTGGGCTGCGCGCGCAGCTGCGGGCGCAGGGCGCCTGCGTCATCGAGGGCTTGCTCCGCCCGGAGGCGCTCGCGCGCGCCGTGTCGGAGGTCGAGTCGCTCGAGGATCAGGCCTTTCACCAGACCGTGGTCGGCAACGCCTACCTGCGCGACCCCGCGCCCGACCTCCCTCCCGAGCACGCCGAGCGGATCATGGACACCACCGCGCTCGGCGTGCTCGCCCGCGACCAGCTGCCCGCGGGGACCGTGCTGGCGGATCTCTACGCCTGGGATCCGCTGCTGCGCTTCGTCGAGGCGATCGTCGACCGCGGCGCGCTCTATCGCTACGGGTGCCCGCTCGGCGCGCTCAACGTCGCGGTGATGGGCGCGGGCGACAGCCTGCGCTGGCACTTCGACCAGTCGGACTTCGTGGTCTCGATCCCGCTGCGTCACGCGGCGCGCGGCGGGGTGTTTGAGTGGGTCCGCGACGTTCGCCGCCCCGACGACGAGCGCTACGCGGACGTCGCCGCGGTGCTGCGCGGCGAGTCGAGGGACGTGCGCGCCCTGCCCATGCCGCCCGGCAGCCTGGTGCTGTTCGAAGGGCGCTACACCCTCCACCGCGTCACCCGGATCGACGGCCCCGTCACGCGGCTGGTCGCGTTGCTGGCGTACAGCGACGTCCCCGGCCGCGGCGGGAGCGACTATCTAAAACGCATGCGCTATGGGAGGATCGCGTGATCGAGCGAGGGAGCGAGCATGCACGACACGCGCGCGTGGGCCCGTCAGTGGCTGCAGACACCGAGGAACCTCTACATTGACGGCGGCTGGCGCTCCGCGAGCGGCGCTCGGACCCTCGCCACCGTGGACCCCGCAGACCAGTCGACGCTGACGACCTACGGCGTCGCGAACGAGGTCGACGTCGAGGCCGCCGCCGCCGCCGCGCGGCGCGCCTCCCGTGCGGGCGACTGGCCGCGCATGGCCCGACGGGATCGCGGCAAGCTGCTCCAGCGGATCGCCGCGGTGATCCGCGACCACGCGGACGAGCTGGCGACGCTCGAGAGCCTCGACAACGGCAAGCTGCTGCGCGAGTCGGTCGAGGACGACCTGCCCGAGTCCGCCGACGTCTTCGACTACTACGCCGGCTGGGTCGACAAGCACTACGGAGAGACATGTCCAGTAGGACATGGCTTTATCAACTACACCGTGCACGAGCCGGTGGGCGCGTGCGGGCTCATCGTGCCGTGGAACTTCCCGCTGCTGATGGCGTGCTGGAAGCTGGCGATGGCGCTCGCCTGCGGCAACACCGTCGTCATCAAGCCGTCAGAGCACACGCCGCTCTCGCTCTCGCGGCTCTTCGAGCTGCTCGACGAGCGCGTCGCGCTGCCGCCGGGCGTGGTCAACCTGGTCCTGGGTGACGGCGAGACCGGCGCGGCCATCGCTCGCTCGCCCCGCCTCGACAAGGTGGCGTTCACCGGCAGCACGCGCACAGGCCGAGCGGTGCTCGCGGGCGCGGCCGCCTCCAACCTCAAGCGGGTCTCGCTGGAGCTGGGCGGGAAGTCCCCCAACATCCTCTTCGCCGACCTCCCAGACCGCGACGCCGCGGTCGCGCGCGTCTACGCGGCCCTGTTCTCGCACAAGGGCGAGAAGTGCTCCGAGCCGACCCGCCTCCTGGTGCAGCGCCCGCTCTACGACAACGTCGTCGCGGAGCTCGCCGCGATGGCCGAGGCCGCGGTCTGCGGCCACCCGTTCGCGCCCACGAGCCAGCAGGGTCCACAGTGCCACCGCGCCCACTTCGAGAGCGTGATGCGCTACGTCGAGCTCGGCCGCGCCGAGGGGCGCCTGGTCGCCGGCGGCGTCGCCGACACGCGGGGCGAGAACGCGAACGGGCTGTTCGTGCGCCCGACGATCTTCGCGGACGTCGACAACAGCGCGCGCGTCGCCCAGGAGGAGATCTTCGGGCCCGTGCTGGTGATCACCCCCTTCGAAGACGAGGACGAGGCCGTGCGCCTGGCGAACGAGACCTCCTACGGGCTCGCGGCGGGGCTCTACACCGCAGACGTCTCGCGCGCCCACCGAGTGGCGTCGCGGCTCGACGCCGGTATGGTCTTCGTCAACCGGTACGGCTGCTACGACTTCGCCAGCCCGTTCGGGGGGTTCAAGCAGAGCGGCCACGGCAAGGAGCTGGGGCGCCACTCCCTGGCCGAGTTCACCCGCACCAAGTCGATCTGGATCGCGCTGTAAGGTCGAGCGCGTGCGCTACGCCGCGTGTCGAGACCCTCGGGTCCGCGGGTTCGGAGGTGGGTCCGCCGTCGACCGCGCGTCGATCAGCGGTTCCTCGCTCCACGCTTTCTGCCGTCGAAACCCCTCAAGCGCGCGCGCCCGCGCTCCTCGTCGAGAGACATGTCTCAAAAATCAGGCATGAACACGGGCGGCGGAACCTCGCGCCCGCGTCGTCGTGGAACCTGTCGACCATGCGCGCCGCGATCAGCTCGCTCACGCTCGCCGCCGCGCTCACGCTCGCGGGCTCGACCGCGTGCACGCCGAGGTACGAGCCGCGACCCGAGCGCGACGCGCCCGAGCGGCGGTCGACCAAGCCGAAGCCGCCCGAGCGCTGGACCGTGGTCGTTGTAGACGACGAGCCCGAGCGCCTCGACAACGCGGTCCAGCGGCGCGGCGTGCTGACCCTGGACCCGATGCCGCTGCACGCCGACGGCGAGTCCGCGAGGCTACGACTGCTCGGTGACGACCACGGGAGCGTGTGGCCGCTCGAGGAGCCGATCCCGATCCCGCTGCACCCCTTCGCAGGCCACGAGGTGGAAGTTCGCGGGCGACGGATCGACGCCCCGGGGCGCACGGCGCCGCGGCTGCGGGTCCATGAGATCCGCCTCGCCGCGTACGAGCGCCCCGGCTCGCCCATACCGTGGAAGCGCGTCCCCGTCCGCAGCAGCGCCGAGCTTCGGCGCGACACCCTCTCCCGGCTCCTGGTGATCCCGGTCTCCATCGAACCGAGCTCGGCGGCGGCCGCGATCGTCCGCACGCGACTCGACGACGGCGCCGTCGTCGAGCTGGTGGTCAACAGCGCGCGTCGGGAGCTGTACGAGCGACGCCTCGGTACGCGCGTCACGCTCATCGCCACGCTCGGGCCCACGGGGGGCCGCCTGCGACCCGAACTCCACGGGGCTTGCGACGGCGACGAGCCCCAGTGCGGGATCTCGGTGCCCGCCTTCGACGTCGTGCGTCGAGAGTAGCCTCCCGGGTTCAGTGGACACCTCCAACAAGCCAGCAGTAGACAGGAGGAGTCAAGCGGGGAGCCCTCGGTCACCGAGCCGGAGGTTTATACCGGAAGGGCACCTTGTACAGCGCGATCGCGCCGTTGGTCCCGGCGGCCAGGAAGTCGAGTCCGCCGCTCTCTGCGGCCACCGCGTTGAGCTCGACGGCGCCCTCACCCGGGAGCGTGGCCGCGGGCATCGGGTGCCACGTGCGACCGCAATCCAGGGACAGGTCGGCTCCGTTGGGGCCCACGGCCACGGCCGTCGTGCCCAGGATGGCGCGGCTCACGACGTGGGTGAAGACGACCGCCGAGCGGAAGCCCGCGGGGTTCTCCTCGACCTTCGCGGCCCAGCTGTATCCGCTGTCGAAGGTCCAGGCCGCGGTCCCCGTGCGTTCATCGGGCGCCTCGGGGTCGCCGCCGACCGCGATCCCGATGGTCCTGGTGAGGAACGAGATCGAGTGCACGCCGGCGCGCTCGTGGCCGTGGGCGAGCGGCGCGTCCGCGACCTCCCAGGTCAAGCCGCTGTCGTCGGAACGGAACACGCGCGCCGCCGAGCCTCCCGTGCCGAACCACACCTCGTTCGTCGGCCCGACCGCCACGGCGCTCCCGAGCAGGCGCTCGCCCGGGAGGGCCTCGGGCGGCACGACGCGCTGCTCCGCTGGATCGGGTCTTCTCCACGTTCGTCCGGCGTCGTGGGTCGTGAGCACGGCGAAGCGCCCGTTCACCGGGTCCCCGAGCGCGACGCCTTCATCGCGATAGGGCCACATGGCGAGCGCCCTCCAGGCCCCCTCGGCCTCGCTCGCTTGAAAGACCATGGTCCAGGTCACGCCCACGTCGTCGCTGCGGAAGATCCGGGAGCGACCTGCTTCGTCCACGGCGAGCGCGACGACCGTCGCTCGATCGACGGCCTCGAGGTCGCGCACGACGAACGCCGGGTCGTCTCCGATCTGTCCTGATGCCCATGTTATTTGGCTCGCGGCGCGGGTGTTCACGGCGCGCACGAGCTCCGCCCCGGCGCCGCTGACCCAGATCTCCTCGGGCCCGATGGCGAGCGCGTGGAAGGAGACCGCGGGGCCCGGGCGCACGACCTCGACCGTGACGCCTCGCGGCGGGCGCTCGCGCGGGAGGATGCTCCTGCTCGGTCGGACCCGCAGCGGCGAGCTCGAGCTCGGAGCGCGGCCGGGCGCGCAGGCGATCGCGGTCACGACGATCGCGCTCGCGAGCGCGCGCAGAAAGGTGTCTGAAAAGACGTGGTAGTTCACAGCCACCCTCGCTCGCGATCGTAACGACCAGCGCGGCGCCGGGGTTCATGCCGCGGCGGGCGCTCGATCGCGCCCGCCGTGAACGCGGCTCAAGGAACACGTCAGGTTGGAGCGCGCGCGAGTCCTCGGCGCGCGCGAGCCCGAGATGGGCCGACGCCTCGCGTCGCGTCGGCCAGTCGAGCGGCGTCGACTTCGAAGGCGCGAACCTGACGTGGAGCACGCGCGACCTGTGATCACGCGCGCCCAGATCGAGCGGCTCGTCCGCACGGGCTACGACTTCGCCGGCCAGACCGTCGCCAACCTGCGGCTCGCGGGCGCCTCGCCGCCGCGGGCGCGCTTCGGCGGCGTGCCCGTCGACGACGCGCTCCGGCTGTAGAAGCGCCCGACGACGCGCTGAGGCGCGCGTCAGCCGGGCGACGTTCGGGCGTTGATCTCGACGCGCAGGACCGTCCAGATGTTCTCTGCGGCGTCGCTCAGCGCGCCGCTCAGCACGCGGCAGCGACTGACCACGCCGCGCACGACCTCGTCGACGGGCAGGTCCTCGGGCAGCTCGTCGAAGGGCGGCGCATCCTCAAAGCGCGCGGAGCTCGGCGCCCGGAACTGGCGCGCCGTGCCGTACTCGATCCCCGTGGTCAGGTCGACGACGAGCGCCTCGTGGGCCCACGGCGCGTCGGAGCCCGCGCGCGCGCCGTGGATGACGACCATGATCTCGTGACCGATGGGGATCGGCGCGCAGAAGCGCAGGGGCAGCTCGATGTGTCGGCTCATGAAGATCCTCGGTCCCTTTGGACAGGTTCGTATCGCGACCCTAGCCAATTCGTCGGCCGCGCTGAAGCGCCGCGTCTGCGGACTCGCGCGCGCCGCCGCGGGACCACGAGCGCCGCGCGCGGGCCCGCGTCGCGCACCCGCGCGCGCCGTCGCGTGGCGCCGGGGCGCGCCGCCCGACGTCGCGCGCCGCTCGCTACTTCGCGCGCGGGTCGCCCAGTCACGTGTCCCCGTGTTCAGGTTCTTCACCCGCGGCCGGCGAGCTCGCGGAGCCGGTGACGACGCGCGCCGCCCCGTCACAGCCGCGCGCCGCCCCGTACAGCACGCGGGAGCCCCCCACGATGTCCCGGGGTCTACTCGCGCGTCTCGCCGCGCCCCGGCGCCCGCGCGATCGTCAGCGCGGCATCGTCGAGCACCTGCGGCTGATGCTGAACACGCGCCGAGGCAGCGTGCTCGCTGCGCCGGACTACGGGCGCAGCGAGCTCGTCGACATGATCCACGCGCTCCCCGAGGCGCTGCCGACGCTGAATCGGCGCGTCCGCGACGCGCCGCCTAGCGCGTCACGACGCCCGGCTGCTCCAGCGCCTGGTTCACGGTCCCGCTGTGCGTCGGCAGGTGCAGCGTGCCCAGCGTCACCGCGAGCTGGTGGAGGAAGAACGGCCCGATCACGATGCGCTCGTTCAGCGGCCAGAAGTCGATGTCGATCGTGCCCTTGACGCCGGGCGTGAGGCTCACGGTCCAGTCGTACCGCGGGTTCGACAGCCGCCACCCGAACGGCCACTGGTCGCGGCTCGGGTAGTCGGTCGCCATGATCTCGGTGGTGAAGGTGCGCGGGTTGTCGCCGGTCCACGAGAGCTCGTGCTTGCGCGCGGCGGCCTGGTTCTTCACGCTCTCCACGGGCGAGCCGTCGACGATCGACTCGTACGCGATCATCGCCTCGCCGTCGCCGCCGACCTGGAAGCCGACCTGCGCGCGCCCCTTGATGATGCCGAGCACGTTGAGGTTGGTGCGCGTGATGTCGGCCGGGACCCACCACGTGATCCCGCACCCGCTGCCGCAGCCGTCGAACGGGGGCGTGAAGTTGCGACCGAGGTCGAACTGCAGGTTCGGCGGCAGCGTCTCGTCGACGATGGTGCCGCCGAGCACCTCGAGATACAGGGACACGTGAGCGCCGGCGGTGATCACGAGCTCCTTGCCGTCGAAGGCCTCGTCCTCGGAGAGGCCCACGCCCCGGTAGTACGCCTCGTCGGCGTCGAGCACCCGCGGATCCACGACGGTCTGGTAGCTCATGCGCGAGAGCCTGCCCGCCTCGAAGCGCGTCGGGCTCACGTCGACCGTGAACTCCACGGGCACGCGCAGGCCGAAGCCGTACCACGCGTGGGCTCCGAACTGGAACACGCCGACGCCGAAGTCCCACTCCTCCTCCCACTCGAACGCGTCGCTGACGGTGAACCCGGTGAGGAAGCGGACGACGTGGTGGGCCGCGCCGGTGCCGGTCACGGGCGGCAGGAACTGGAGCACGGTCGGCGGCGTCCCGAGCCGGAGCAGCGCCGTGAGGAGCGCGGAGTAGTCGAACGCGCGCTCGAGCACGCTCGGCACGCGCAGGGTCCAGTCCGTCGGGCGCGCGATCGCGTCGACCGGCAGCGCGACGCGCGTGGTGATGATCTGATCACCGACGCCCCGCGCGAGCGCGTCGAGCAGCGCCTGGTCGCCCTGCGCCGCGAGCTTGCGCAGGGGGTGACCGCTCGGCTTCGCGGCCAGCTCCTGCTTGAAGGCGTCGAGCGCGACGCGCTGCGCCGCCGTCAAATTCGACACCAGCATCCGCGGCTTCGTCGCGACGTTCGCGCGGAAGTGCTTGAGCCGCGGGACCGAGCCGCGCAGCAGCGACGGGTCCTGCACGGTGAAGGACAGCGACGAGACGAGCACCGTCGCGTGCTTCGTCCGGATCAGCTCCTCCTTCGAGGTGTAGCTCCCGTACAACGCGCCCGCGTCCGCGCTCGCCAGCTGCTTGCGCAGCTGACGGTGGTGCGCGAGGACCTGGTTCGCCAGCTTGGAGGCCTTGACCGCCTTGCGCCCCGCCACGTGGATGGGGCGCGAGGCCAGCTTGCGCAGCGCGCCGCGCTCGACGAGGCCGTCGGCGGCGATCCGCCGCGCGTCGAGAGAGCCGCCCTTGTCGACGACGTCGCCGTCGTCAGCCGCGGCGGTGGCGGGAGCGGACGCGAGCGCGAGGCCCAGCGCCGCGCTCACGAGGGCGAAACAAGCGCGCGAAAACACGGCGTCGATCGTACCGCGTCTGCGGGCGCGACGCGACGCGCGACGCGGCGAGCAGCTTCGCGCGTTGACCTGTCCATATAGACAGTCTCCCGCGCGTGACCTTCACCGCGAGACCGCTCTGTTGCACAGCCACGGGTCCCGGCGGCCGGCCTCGCCGGCACGCGGCGCGTCGAGCTCCGCGTTCGCGCGGCGAACATCGTCTTGAGGTCACCGCGTCGTCACCTGAGGGACGCGTGGTCGAGCCGCGGCGCGGGCGGAGTCACTCGGGCGCGCGCCCCTTCGCGTCCTCGACCGTCTGCGTCGGCGTCCTCGAGCCGCGCCAGCCCAGCGCGACGTCGGGGTACGGCCGCCCCCGGCTGGGCACGGCGCGGTAGAAGCACACCTCGTAGCCGCACACCGGGCACCAGGGCGGCGGCCTGTGGTCGACGTGCTCCGCGGTCGCGAGCACGTGGGCCCACGCGGCGTCGAGCGTGTAGCGACCCTCGGGGTTGAGCTCGAGGACCCGCGCGAACGCGTCGGCCGCGTCGCCGAAGCGCTGACGCCACCCGGACGCCGGGCGGCCGCTCGCGCGCGCCCAAACGGCCCACGCCCACAGCAGCTCGGCGCGGAAGTAGTGCATGTCGTAGACGCGCGGCCCCGAGAGGCCGAAGCGGCGCAGCCAGAGGTCATAGACATCGAGGCCGCGCTGGAACTCGCGCTCGCTCGGCGCTCCGCGCCCCGCGACGGTGAGCTCGCGGTGCAGCTGATACGCGAGCGCGCGGACTAGCTGCTCGGTCTGCTGCGCGCAGCGCCGCCGCTCGGCGAGCGCGCGCGCGGGGTCCTCCGACGCGCGCCGCTCCGCGGCTACCAGCCGCCGCGCCGACGTCAGCAGCTGCTCGGGGGCGACGTCGCCCCCCAGCCCCCGCCGGAGCGCCGCCGCGTCGTCGTCGCAGCGCGTCGGCGCGTCGCGGGCGGGCGCGGCGGCGAGGGCGAGCGAGAGCGAGAGCAGCGCGGCGTGGAGCATGAACGCGATCCGAGATCGCCAACCATCCTAGCCGCGAACGCCCGCCGCGCCCGCGGTCGTCGGCGCGCGCGCCACCGCGCGCGCCGACGCGCGCGTACGCCCATGACTCTTGTGACAGGTACTCCGCGTCGCGACGGCGGCGACGACGGCGACCCGGCGAGCGCGGGTGGCCGGCGCATGCGGCCCGGGTGACAATGCGACGAGGTGAGCGACCCGAGCAGCCCGGCGACGTCGTCGCGCGCGAGCGTCGAAGACGCGCCGACGCGGATCGAGCCCAGCGGCGTCGAGTACTCGTCCGAGTCGCCCCAGCCCGCGGGCGCACCTCCGGCGCCCGAGCTCGCGCCCCCGCCGATGCCGCTGCGGATCGGCCGGTACGCGATCCTGCGGCGGCTCGGCCAGGGCGGGATGGGGGTCGTCTACGCGGCCTACGACGACGATCTCGACCGCCGCGTCGCGATCAAGCTGCTGCTGAGCCGCCCGGACGACGGCTCGCTCGGGCGCGCTCGGCTCCAGCGCGAGGCCCAGGCGCTCGCCAAGCTCTCGCACCCCAACGTCGTCCAGGTCTACGAGACCGGCAGCCACGACGATCAGGTCTACCTGGTCATGGAGTACATCCAGGGCGCGACGCTCCGCGAGTGGCGCGCCGTCGCGGCGCCGTCGTGGCGGCAGATCATCAACATGTATATAGAGACAGGGAGAGGCCTCGCCGCGGCCCACCGCGCGGGCCTGATCCACCGCGACTTCAAGCCGGCCAACGTGCTCGTCGGCGACGACGGGCGCCCGCGGATCCTCGACTTCGGGCTCGCGCGCGCCGGCGCGGTGACCACGGGGGCGCCGCCCTCCCCCTCCTCGACCTCGAGCGCGCTGCGCTCGCTGCTGGCGTCCGACGGGAGCATGTCGACGCTGAGCGCCGAGCTCACCCAGGCCGGGACGCTGGTCGGGACCCCGGCCTACATGGCCCCGGAGCAGCTCTTCCTCACCGAGATCGACGCGCGCTGCGACCTCTACTCGTTCGCGGTCTCGCTGTGGGAGGCGCTGTACGGCGCGCGCCCGTTCCCCGCGAAGTCCGTCAAGACGCTGCGCGTGCAGGTGCGCGCCGGGCCGCCGCAGCCGCCCAGCAGCCGGGTGCCGGCCGCGGTCGGCCGCGTGCTCCGGCGGGCGCTCGCGCTCGCGCGCGACGATCGCTACGCGAGCATGGAGGAGCTCCTCGACGCGCTCGATCGCGCGGCCCGGCTGCGTCGACGACTCCTGCTGGGGGTCAGCGCGCTCGTGATGCTCGCGGCCGCGAGCGCGGCGACCTACTCCGTCGCGCGGCGCGACGCGGAGGATCCGGGGCGAGCCTGCGCCGCCGCGAGCGACCTCGCCGGGCTCTGGAGCCCGCAGGCCGCCGGCGAGCTCGAGGCCGCGATCACCGGGGTCGGCCTCAGCTACGGCGCGGCGACCTGGTCGATGATTCAGGGGCGCCTCGACGCGTACGCGCGCGAGCTCGAGGCCGCGACGGTCGACGCCTGCGCGGCCCGCCTCCGCCACCAGGGCGCGCTCCCCCCCGCGCTGACCGAGCAGGCCGCGTGCCTCGAGCGCCGCCGCTTCGAGCTCAGCGCGATCGTCTCGCAGCTCCGCGACGCCGACGCGAAGATCGTCGAGAACGCGGTCGCGGCGGTCTCGGGGCTCTCGCCGCTCGCCGACTGCGCGGACCTCGAGCACCTCGCCCTCGACGCGCTGCGGCGCGGCCAGGGTGACCCCGCGCGCGACATCAGCGACAAGCGCTGGATGGCGATCGAGAGCCTGCTCGTCGAGGCCCGCGTGGCCGAGCGATCGGAGCAGCTCGAGCGCGGACGCGAGCTCGCCCGCGAGGCGCTCGCGGCCGCGGAGGCGATCGGCGCGCGCTCGCTGCAGGCGGACGCGCTCTACCGGCTCGGCACGCTGGCCGAGCTGCTCGGCGAGTACGAGCTGTCGCGCGCGCGCCTCAACGCGGCGCTGCTCGAGGCCGAGGCCGCGGCCGACGATCGCCTGGCGATCGACATCGCGCTCGAGCTGCTGCGGCTCGACGGCATCAACAACGCGGACGCGAGCGCCGCGCGCAGCTGGGCGCTCGTCGCCGAGGCCAAGTTCGCGCGCGTCGGCGAGACCACGCGCCAGCGGATCATCCTCGACCTCAACCGGGGCATCGTCGCGCTCGAGACCGGCGACCTCGACGCGGCGAGCGAGGCCGTCGACGCGGCGGTCGAGCTGGCCGGCGAGCACCAGGCCGCGCTCCCGAGCCTCTACGTCAGCGCGCTCAACATCCGCTCGTCCGTGGAGAAGGGCCGCGGCGAGTTCGCGCGCGCCGAGGCGTCGCTCGTCGACGCGCTCGCGCGCCACGTCGAGCTGTTCGGCGAGGGGCACCCGTACCAGGCGATGCTCATCTACAACCGCGGCGGCGTCGAGCTGATGCGCCGCGACCTCAAGGCGGCGCGCGCCTCCTTCGTCGACGCGCTCGCCAAGCGCGAGGCGGCCTACGGCCCGCAGCACCCCGAGGTCGCGCAGTCGCTCAACGGGCTCGCGGTCGTCGACATCGAGCTCGGCGAGCACGCGCGCGCGATCCCGCTGATCCAGCGCTCCATCGCGATCGACGAGCGCGCGCGCGGCCGCGATCACCCCGAGCTCGTGTACCCGCTGTACAACCTCGCCGACTCGCTCGAGCGCGCAGGCCGGATCGACGAGGCCGAGCCGCTGCTGCGGCGCGCGCTGGGGATCCTCGAGCGCCGCGAGCTCATGGACACCGCGCAGGCGGTGCTCGTCATCAGCGGCCTCGCCAGCTACGCGCTGCGGCGCGGGCGGACGGACGAGGCGCGCGCGTCCATCGAGGAGGCGTTCGTCCGCGGGCGAAGGGCCTACGGCGAGCGCCACCCGGTCATGGGCGAGCTGCACCTCACCCGCGCGTCGATCCTGCTGCGCGCGGGCGACGAGGGCGAGGCCATGGCGTCGCTCGACGCCGGCCTCGAGATCATCAAGGGCAACGCCGATCACGTCGCGCTGGCCGCCCGGCTCACGCTCAAGAAGGCCGAGCTGATGTGGCGCGCGCGCAAGCGGCGCGCGGCCGCCCTCACGCTCGTGCGCGAGGCCGCGCGCGCGCTCGAGCGCGCCGAGAGCCGCGACGCCGAGGTCCGCGCGGCGGTCGAGACCTGGCTCTCCGAGCATGCTGCGTGAGCGCGGCGCGTGGCGTCACGAGGCCTGCGCGCGGCGCCGGTACGCGAGCACGAAGCTCTCGCCGCCGTCGCGTGAGTGCCCGACCGGCAGCACCTTGTGCTCCCACTTCCAGCGCGCCGCGCCGGCGATGAGGTAGGCGTCGCCGGCCTCCAGGTTGAGCACGTAGGGCGGGAGCTGCTTGCGCTTCGGATCGCGGAAGCCGATGGCGCGCGGGCCCGTGAGGCAGATAGCGAGGATCTCCTCGCCGTGCCGGTGGTTGTCGATGTGCCACTTGAACTGCGCGGACAGATCGCCGCGCCAGTTGGTGACGCGGTGCTGGTTGGGCTGGAGCTCGAACACGCCGCGCTCGACCATGCGGCGCCCGTAGTCGAGCATCCAGGGCCGCACCTCCTCGATCCGCCGCGCGTTCTCGCCGAAGTCGCCGAAGTAGCGAAACAGCGGGTTGTACGGCGGCGGCGGGAGCGATCGACAGCGCTCGCGCAGCTCCGCCAGCTCGTCCCCGGTCATCAGCCCGCGGAACACCTTGAGGCCGCCTGGCGCGCTCATCGCGTCCCTCCAGCCCGCTCTGTCGCGCTGTCGTTCAACATGTCTGTTACGCCATCTTATACCAGCGCCGGCTCGCCGACACGCGCGCGGGGGCCCGCGGTTGACCCCGGCGCGTCGGCGACGATAGCGTGTGCGGCGAATGTCCGCCTGGTTTCTCGAGCTGCGCGCCGGCGCGCGCGTCGGCCTGGGCCGCGGGGTGACGACGATCGGGCGCAGCGCCAGCTGCGACATCGTGATCCCGGACCGCGGGGTCAGCCGGCGCCACGTGCTCGTGTGCGCGCGCGCGGACGCGGTCGAGGTCGTCAACGTCGGCAAGCACGCGGTCTTCATCGACGACGAGCCCGTCGAGGAGCTCGGCCGGGCCCGCGACGGGCAGCGCGTCGCGATCGCCGGGGCCGTGGTCGCCACGGTGCGGCGCGCGGCGACGCGGCCGGACGCGTCGTCGCGCGCGCGCTGGTTCCTGCGGATCGACGGCGGGCCGCTGGTCGCGATCGGCGGCGAGCGCTTCACGGTCGGCGGGGGCGAGCGCGACGACCTCGTGATGCGCGACTGGGATGAGCGCGCGCTGGTGCTGCACCCGGTCGACGACGGGGTCGTCGTCGAGGCCGCGCGCCCGCCCGACGAGCGCTTCGACCACGACGGCTTCGCCCGCCTCGGCGCCGGCGCGTCGCTGCGCTACGCCGGCGCGCGCGTCGAGCTGCTCGCGCGCGGCGGCGAGCTCGAGCGCAGCACGCAGCAGCTCGCCGGCGCGCGCACCGTGGTTCGTCTCGAGGCCTTCCGCGCCGGCGGCATGCTCGTGATCGAGACGGCCGGCGACGCGAGCTCGCTGTACCTCCCGCGGCGGCGCTACGCGCTGCTGCGGGCCCTGCTGACGCCCGCGGCGGCCGGCGAGCGCGGCTACCTGCGCGTCGACGCGCTGTGTCGCGCGATCTGGCCCGATGACCCGGTCAAGGACGAGACCGACTTCAACGTGCTGCTGCACCGCGTGCGCCGAGACCTGCTGCGCGCGGGCGTCGACGCGAGCGCGCTGATCGAGCGCGCGCGCGGCAGCGGCATGATCCGGGCGCCGATCGCCGCGCGCCCCGACGTCGAGCTGCAGCTGTAGCCAGGCGGCCGCGGGCGCCGGATCGCGCGCGCTTCGACCTGTCCCTCAAGACCGATTGGCCAGCGCGCGATCGCGGCCGGCGCGCGGGCGGGCTCATCGGGCTTTCATGTTCCGCGCGTACGCTCATGGGCGCACTTCCTCGCGCGCACGCGAGGAAGTCGCGCCCCTATCTTCTGTCCTTTTGTTTATGTTATCGGAGGTGACTGGGAGGCCCGATCGAGTCCCGCCGCGTCCCTCACGGCGCGCGCGACGGACGAGCTCGTGATGTCGAACCCGCTCGACACCACCGCGCTCGGCAGCGCGCAGACGCGCCCGGGCGGCCTCTCGATCAGCGCGACGCAGACCGCCCAGCCGGGGCTCGTGCTCGGCGCCCGCTACCGGCTCACGCGGCCGCTGGCCAAGGGGGGGATGGGCGCGGTCTGGGAGGGCGTGCACCTCGCGCTCGACACGCCCGTCGCGATCAAGCTGATCCACGCCGAGCTCGTCGGGGACGAGCGCGCGCGCGGCCGCTTCCTGCACGAGGCGCGCTCGGCCGCCGCGCTGCGCAGCCCCAACGTCATCCAGATCATCGACTACGGCATCGACGGCGACCTCCCGTACATGGTGATGGAGCTGCTCGAGGGCGAGTCGCTCGCCGCGCGGCTCGAGCGGCTCGGCGCGCTCGCGCCCGACGCGACGCTGACGATCCTCCGCGACGTGTTCCGGGCCGTCGCCGCGGCGCACGAGGCCGGCCTCGTGCACCGCGACCTCAAGCCCGACAACATCTTCATCGTCGACGCCCCCGACGGCGAGTACGCCAAGGTGCTCGACTTCGGCGTCGCGAAGGCGACGACGGGCGGCGCGCTCGACGTCACGACGCAGACGGGCGCGCTGGTCGGCACGCCGCTGTACATGAGCCCCGAGCAGCTCACGAGCCCGCGCGACGTCGACGCGCGCTCTGACCTCTGGTCGCTCGCGGTCATCGCGTTCGAGGGCCTGCTCGGCGGCCGACCGTTCGAGGCCGAGAGCGTCGGCGCGCTCGCGGTCACGCTGTGCACCGAGACGCCGCCCACGCCGTCGACGCGCGGCGCGGTCCCGCCGGGCTTCGACGCGTGGTTCTTGAGGGCGACGCGCCGCGAGCCCGAGCTGCGCTTTCAGACAGCTGGAGAGATGCTCGAGGCGCTCGAGGCGATCCTGCGCGGGGACGATCGCGCCGCGGCCTCCAGCGCCGCGCGGAGCGCCGCGCTGCCGCCCCTCGCGGACGCGCCCCCGCGACGCGGCGCCGCGCTGCTGCCGTGGCTCGCGCTCACCACGCTCGCGCTCGCCGTCGCGCTCGTCGTGCTGCTCCGCGCCGTGACGACGACGGAGCGGGCGCCCCTGTTGTCGACGCCGTCGAGCGCGCGCGCGTCGAGCCAGCGGCGGGCGACGACGAGGCGCGCGCGCGTCAAGAGCCCCCGCCGCGCCGCCGCGCGCCGAGGTGGCCCTGAGCGACCTACCGCCGAGCGACCTGCCGCCGCCGAGCGACCTGCCGCCGCCGAGCGACCTGCCACCGCCGAGCGAGACGCCGCCCGGGCCGGGCGACGCCGACGCGACCGAGGACGTCGCGCGACGCGTGCCCGCGCCCGCGCGCGCCAAGAGCCGCGCGAAGACGAAGCGCCCGGACGAGCGGGCCGAGCCCCTGGCTTCGAACGTCAACGAGCTGGAGTACTGAGCCGTGACGCTCGCGCTCTCGCTGTCGCGCTCGCTCGCCGCCTCGCTCGTCGTCGCGCTGGCGCCCGCGCCCGCGCCCGCGCCCGCGCCCGCGCCGTCGTCGACGCCCGCCGGCGACGCGCCCGCGCAGCTCGAGGCGCGCCCCCAGCAGGATCTCAACGAGGCGCGCGCGCGCGAGGCGTGGCAGGCCGGCGTCAAGGCCTACGGCGAGGGGCGGCTCGAGCAGGCGATCGCGCACTTCGAAGAGACCTATCGCTACTCGGCGCGCCCGGGGCCGCTGTTCTCGCTCGGGCAGGCCCACCGTCATCGGTTCGAAGAGACAGGCGACGCGCGTCAGCGCCACCTCGCGATCGTGCGCTTCGAGCAGTACCTGGAGGCCGAGCCCGAGGGCAAGCGCGCGCTCGAGGCGGAGCGGCACCTCGCCGAGCTGCTCCCGCTCTCGGCGCTCGAGCTCGAGGGGCCTGGCGAGGCGCCGATCTTCACGCGCCTCAGCGTCTCGTCCGAGGCCGCGGGCGCGTCGCTCGCGATCGACGACCTGGACCCGATCCCGCTGCCGGCGGCGCCGGACGTGGCGCCCGGGGAGCACCGCGTCGTCGTCCGCGCCCCCGGCTATCACCCGTGGTCGCGCAGCGTCGAGGTCCCGGAGGGCTCGACGATCACGCTCGAGGTGCCGCTGCAGCAGCTCGACGCGCGGCTCACGATCACCGGCTCGCCGGGCGCGAGCCTGTACATCGACGGCCAGCTCCAGACGCGGCTGTCCTCCCGCACGAGCGTGCACGTGCCCCCGGGGGCGCGGCAGCTCGGCGTCGCCAGGTCCGGGCGCGCGCTCTACATCCGCGAGCTCGAGCTCGCGCGCGGGGAGCAGCTCGCGCTCGACGTCCAGCTCGAGGTGACCGCGCAGCGCAAGATCTCCTTCGCCGCCATGGGCGTCGGCGGCGGCGGCATGATCGCGGCGTCGGTGCTCCTGGGCCTCACGCTCGACGCGCAGCGCCGCGCGCTCGCGATCGAGGACGAGCGCATGGCCGCGTTCGTGAGCGCCGCGCAGGACGACGAGATGACGCACCTCGTCGCCCGCCGCGACGCGCTGCGCTCCGCGACGATCGCCTCCGGCGTGACGGGGCTCGTGGTGCTCGCGGCCGGCGTCATCCTCTACCTCACCGATCAGCCCGCCGTGCACTCGCGGCTGCACGGGGACGATCGCGCCGCGCGTCGGACGCTGTCGCTGCGCCCTGGGCGAGCGGGCGCGCTGCTGCGCGCGGAATTCTAGACGGAGCGTCCCCGTGCCCTCGCCCAGCAGGATCGCCGCCCTCTCCGTGCTCGCCGCGCTCGCGACGAGCTGCGCCGAGTTCGTCGTCCCGGTTCGTGGTGTCTGCGGGAACAGGATCGTCGAGTCAGGCGAGGACTGCGACGATCCCGACGACCCGCAGTGCGGCGCCGCGAACGTCGAGGCCGCCTGCCGGCTCCTGTGCACGCCCGCGAGCGGCGAGGAGGACGAGGAGGACGAGGAGGGCGAGGAGGGCGAGGAGCTCGCGGTGTGGCGCTGCGAGGACGGGCAGCGGTGCGGCCGCGACGGGGTGTGCCGGACGCCCGCCGGCACCTTCTCCGACGCGCCGCTCCGGATCGACGAGGCCGGCGCGCGGAGCATCCAGCGCGGCGATCTCGACGGCGACGGGCGCGACGAGCTCGTGTTCGCGTTCTCCGAGCCGGACGGCATGGACGTCAAGGTCGTGTACGGCGACGCGCTCGACGAGTCGACGATCGTCACGCTCGTCGACCCGATCATCGCGGTGCTCGCCGTCGGGGACCTGACCGGGGACGGGCTCGACGACGTGTTCGTCGCGCCGGAGTCGACGCCGCAGGTGACCGAGGGCTCGCGGGTGTCGCTGTGGCGCGGGTCCGCCGACCGGGTCCCCGGCGTGAGCGTGTTCCCGACGCTGCGCACCGCCGGCGACGACGCGCGCCTGCTCGTCCCCACCCCCGAGCGTGATCGCGTGCTCGAGCTCGCGCCCGCGGCGACGCGCCGCTGGGCGAGCGGCGAGGCCGAGGCCGAGGAGCTCGCGCCCGCGGCGGTCGACGTCGCGCGACTCGGTCGCCGGGTCGCCGCCGCGGATCTCGACCCGAACAACGGGACATGCGCGGGAGGACCGACGCTCGAGGGCTTCGCCCGCGCCGAGCTCGCGCTCGCGCTCGCGGGCGACGGCGCGGTCCGGCTCGCGTCGAGCTGCGGGGTCGACGGGCTCACGGAGCTCGGGAGCGTCGCGCTCGGGGGGGGCACGCTCGGCGAGGCGGGCGCGCTGCTCGTCGACGGCGACGGCGACGGCGCGCTCGACCTCCTGACCCAGGACGGTGCTGGGCGCGTGCTCATCGCCTACGGGGTCGGCGACGGGGGCTTTCACTCGAGCCCCGCGCCGCAGGGCGCGGGGGACGGCGCGTTCGCGAGCGCGCCGCTGCTCCCCGTCGTCACGCCGGGCGCGGGGACGCTGCTCGCGGCCGCCGACTTCGACGGCGACGACGCGCTGGAGCTCGTCACCGAGCGCGCCTTCTACCCCGACCCGGCGAGCTGCGACGCGAGCGCCTGCGAGCGCTTCGCGTGGCCGCGGCCGCTCGAGGAGGCCGCGGCGATCGACTTCAACGGGGACGGCGCGCTCGACGTCGTGGGCCTGCACGACGACGTGCTCATGGTGCACCTCGGCGGCGCGCTCGGGCCGCTGCTGTTCGCCGCGCACGAGGTCGGCCTCAACGGGGCGGCGCGCGAGCTCGCGGTCGGCGACTTCAACCACGACACCGTGGCCGACGTCGCGTTCGCCGAGCTGTTCGAGGACGAGCTGCCCTCGCGCGCGGACGAGGTCGTGCGCGTCGTCTACGGCGGCTCGCCGAGCGCGTGGGCGCTGGAGAGCTTCGGGCCGTTCATCGAGATCGAGCGGGTCGTCGTCGAGCAGACCTCGCGGATCGTCGCGCGCACCCACGACGAGCAGCTGCGCCCGGCCGGCGCGTTCATCGAGCCGGGCGCGGTCGAGCACGACTTCGGCGTCGCGCTCCGCCGCCCGACCCTGGTCCGCGCCGGCGAGCCCGCGGTCGCGGCGGTGCTCGTGCGCCCCGGCGACGACGCGCCGCGCCTCGGCCTGCTCGGCTTCCAGGGCGGGACGCTGTCGCCCTACGACGTCACGACCGGCGACGCGCTCGATGGGAGCGACGCGGCGGGCTTTCACACGCTCACCGCGGCGATCGATCTCGACGGCGACGACCAGGACGAGCTGCTGGTCCTGGGCCCGCGCGAGGGCGCCGGCGGGGTCTGGGTCGCGCGCCTCGACCCGGCGTCGCGGACGTGGGTCGTGACGAGCGCGTTCTCGGTCGGCCCGGGCTTCGCGGCGCGGCCGATCGACGCGGTCTCGCTCGCGGCGGACCACCCGCCGCCGGGGGGCGGGCCCGGCACGACGATCGCGATCGGGGACCTCGACGGCGACGGCGACCCTGACGTCCTGGCGACGACCGACGAGCCGAGCCCCCGCGTCGTCGCGCTGCGCAACGACGACGGCGCGCTCACGGCCGCGGGCGCGCGCGTGCTGACGAGCCCGGCCGCGCCCGCGCTGCAGCTCGCCCACGTCGCGCCGTGGCACGCGGACGCGCTCGGGCGCGCGCGCTGGGTGTTCGCGGGCGTCGACGGCGTCGCGCTGGGTCGCGTCAACCTCGCCGCGTCGACGCTCGAGCTCACCCCGCTGCTCGACGCCGAGGTGCTCGCGATGACGACCGCCGACGTCAACGGCGACGGGCTCCTCGACCTCGCGCTCGCGGACGCGGAGGAGGTCTCGCTGCACCTCGCCGAGGAGTCGGTCGGCGCGCCCGCGCCGGGCTAGCCAGGGTCCAGGGCCGCGCCGCGCGTCACCCCGGCGTCGCTCGCGTCGAGCGCCCGCGTGACCACCTCGAGCTCGTCGGCGGTCGGCGGCCCGCCGTGCTCCGCGAACCACGTCGCGATCAACGCGAGGACGTCGCTCTTGCTGCGATCGCGGAGGATGCGCTCGCGCAGCGCGAGCAGGTGCAGGCGCGCGCGCGCGTGCTGTCCCTCGAGCCAGAGCAGGCGCCCCTCCGTCATCTCCAGGCTCCGCTCGCCGAGCTGATAGCCGGGCTCGCGGTCGTAGAAGCGGCGCGCGGCCGCGAGCTCGACGCGCGCCTCGTCGACGCGCCCCATCCCCACGAGCACGCGCGCGATCGTGACGTGGGCGTGCGCCGCCTCCTGGCTGTCGGGACCGTGGTTGCGCACGTGCAGCGCCAGCGCCCGCCGCCGCAGCGTGACCGCCTCGTCCGGCCTGCCCGCGTCCGCCTCGAAGCCGCCCAGGTTGTTGAGCACCACGGCGACGCGCGCGTCCTCGGGGCCGAAGCTCCCCTCGAAGATCGCGAGGGCGCGGCGTAGCCCCGCGATCGCGCCCTCGACGTCGCCCAGCGACCCGCGGCAGGTCGCGATGTTCACGAGCAGCTCGCCGATCTCCGGGCTCGAGGCCGGCAGCTGGGCGCTGCGCAGCTCGAGCACGCGCTCCCAGGCGCGCAGCGCCTGCTCGTGCTCGCCCAGGTAGTACAGCGCGGCGGCCTTGTTCTGCAGCGCGACGGTCGCCTCGTAGTCCGCCTCGCCGAGCGGGCGCAGCAGCGCGCCCGCGGACTCGTAGCGCGCGACCGCCTCGTAGTAGCGCCCGGCTCGCAGCTCGAGGTTGCCGAGGTTGATCAGCGCGCGCGCGACGTGAGGGTGGTCGGGGCCGAGGCTCTCGCGCTGCAGCTCGAGCGCGCGCTCGTAGTGCGCGCGCGCGGCCTCGCCGTCCCCGGCCGCCGACGCGACGTTGCCGAGGTTGGTGAGCGAGCTGGCGAGATCGGGATGTCCCTTTGGTAAGGTCTCGACGCGCAGCGCGTAGGCGCGCTGGTAGGCCGCGGCCGCGGCCGCGTGGTCGCCCTCGAAGGACCGCAGGTTCCCGAGCTCGTCGAGGCGCCGCGCGTCGACGCCGCTGCCCTCGATCCCGAGACGGCGCGCGAGCGCCTCGGCGGTCGCGGCCCAGCGACGCGCCGGCTCGTACTCCGCGTGCAGCCGGGCGTTCGCGCCGATCAGCGCGATCGCGGCGTCGAGCGCCTCGAGGTCGACGCCCGCCGCGAGCGCGCCGTAGTGGGCGTCGCGTAGGCGCGCGCGCGCCTCCTCGTGCTCGCCGAGGCCGAGGAGCGCCTGACCCAGCGCGAGCTGGGCGCGGTGCACGAGCCGCGGCCGCCCGAGCGCGCGCGCCTGCTCGAGCGCGACCTCGGCTGCGCGCGCCGCCTCGCGGTTGCGCTCGGCGCGGAGCAGCCCCTCGACGCGGCTGAGCCCGCGCCGCAGCGCCGAGACGTCGGCGTCGCGCGCTCCCGCCTCGAGGTCGCGGTAGCGCGCGAGCGCCTCCGGCCGCGCGCAGGCGTCGGGCCTCGGCAGCCGGGCGACCGCCGACACGGCGTCGCGCACGATCTCGTCGTCGGCCGCGGCGAGCAGCTGGGCGAGCCCGGCGAGTTGTTCTTCCTGGTCTTCAAGACAGGCTACTTGAGCGGCCGCGAGCTCGCGCGGGAGCGCCTCGTCCAGCGCGGCGACGCAAACCTCGGTCCGGGCGCGCGCCCACGCGTCGGTCCACGCGTCGAGCCCGACGCGGATCCGCGCGAGGCTGGTGGCCGCGAAGGGGAGCGCGCGCCCGGCGAAGGAGCGCTCGATCGCCGTGATCGTGTCGTCGTCGAGCGCGACCGCCTCGCCAGCGGCGCGACACTCGGCGAGCGCGGCGCGACGGGCGAGCTGGCCCGCGCCGAGGATGAGCGCGAGCGACAGCGCCAGCCCGCCGAGCGCCAGCGCGACGCGCGCCGGCGAGGTCGCGGATCCGCCCGCAGCGCCTCGGCCAGCGCGCCCATCGTCGGGAACCGATCCTCCGGGCGCGTCGCGAGCCCGCGCAGCAGCGCGCGCCGGATCCACGGCGGCATCGCGGCGGTCTCGGGCCCCACCTCGATCGCGCCCGAGGCGACCGCGCGGCGCAGCGCTGACCGAGTCGCCCGCGAACGGCCGCCGCCCGCACAGCGCCTCCCACAGCGCGACGCACAGCGCGAATTGATCGACGCGGTGATCCACGGGCGCGCCGGCGAATTGCTCGGGCGCCATATAGGCCGGCGTCCCCACGACGACGCCGGCGCGCGTCACCGTCGGCGTCGCCACGCTCGCGGTCTCGGCGAAGCGCGGCGGCGTGCGCCCCTCGCTACGGGCGAGCCCGAAGTCGGTGACGCGCACGCGCCCGTCCGCGCCGATCATGACGTTCGAGGGCTTGAAGTCGCTGTGCACGAGCCCGGCCGCGTGCGCGGCGAGGAGGCCGTCGGCGGCGGCGAGGAACGCCGCGAGCAGCTCATCGCGCGACCGCGCCCGCGCCCGCGACCAGACCGCGAGCGTCGGGCCGTCGATGAACTCCATCGCCAGGAACACGCCGTCGCCGAAGGGGCCCACGTCGTGCACGGTTTCGTGGTGGGACCCTCTCGTCGCCAAAATTTTCGTCGCTCAGGCCGATCTGAGAAGAGCGAACCAAAAGTCTCTCGAGATTGGACCAAGCATTGGGAGGTCGCCTCCGCGCCACGGGCAGCAGCACGCGGCTACCGTCCTCCCCTTCGGAGGTTGCGCGGCCGGCTGGGGACATCGCTCGCGGGCCGCTGACGCGAAACGCTGAGGTAGCGCCGCGAGTCGAGTTCGCTCGACTACGCACGGTTGCGACAGAGCACGGACCGCGGCTCACCGCGGCGGCGTGCTCCGATCTCTGGAACCGAGTCTCCGTGCCGCGCGTTCCTGGCACCGATGGCCGCCGCGCGAGCCGGCGCTACTCGCAGAAGCCCCACTCGCCGCAGACCCAGCGCGACTCGTCGGGCTCGTAGTAGCAGCGCCCTCCCTCGCCGTCGCAGTCCTCGTGGGTCGCGCACTCGTCGGTCAGCGTCGGGCAGTGCAGGCGCTCGACCGTACCGCAGAAGAACTCGCTGCCGTGACAGCCGCAGGCCTCCGGGCAGTCCGCTGCGCTGGCGCAGCTCGCCGGCTCGCAGGTGTTCTTGATGTTTGTCCAGCCCGCGTAGCCGTCGCCCTGCGCCGCGCACACGCAGACCTCGCCGTCGGGGCAGTCTGAGTCGCTCATGCAGTTCTTCGGCCTGCAGCCGCACGTGCCGTAGACGTTGAGGCACTGGGAATCGCTCTCGCAGTCGTTGTCCGTCTCGCAGGAGCCGCCCTCACCCTGGCACACGGGCCAGAACACCTTGTGCGCGCACTCGATCGCCTCGACGCGGTAGTGGTCCCCCCACGCGCCGCAGACCTCCCAGCCCGACTCGATGTCGGTGAGCTGGAGCGCCTCGTCGATGAAGTACAGCGGCTTGCAGTCCGCGAGCGGCTCACACTCGAGCGCGCCGGTCGTCGAGCCGCCGGTGGAGCTCGCGCCCGTCGTGCTCGTGCTGGAGCTGGAGCTCGCGCTCGTGGACGTCGAGGAGGTCGCGCTCCCGCTCGTCGTCGTCGCGCCCGCGCTGGAGCTCGCGGCGGTCACGGACACGCCCTCGCTCGTCACGCCGCCGCTCGATCCGCTGCTCCCCGCGCTGGCTCCGGCCGTCGTCGCGCTCGAGGCGCTCGTCGCGGCCGTCGACGCGCTCTCCGCCGAGGAGGTGGAGGATCCGGCGTCGCTCTCGCTCTCGCCACCGCTGGCGAGCGGCGTCCGGCCGCAGCTCGCGAGCGCGATGGAGAGGAGACCCAGGAGACAGGCTGTTCGATAGCTCATACGCGCACGCGGATGTCGACCCGCGCTTCGCATCATCCCAGATCCTGACCCGAGCACGCGAGGGCTTGTCGCCCCGGCGGGGACGTCTTCAGGGCGGGTGCCGCCGCGCGTGACGACGAACGCGCCCCGCCGGTCTACACCTCGGCGGACGGCCGCGCGTACGATCGACCGGGCGTCGGCATGAGCGCGCGAGCGCGAGGACTTCGGCTTCGAGGCCGAGGTCGCGACCGTGAGCGAGCTGATCGAGCACCTCGAGCTCGACCGCGTGGCGCTGTTCGGACCGTCGTGCCGGGGGGCCGCTGGCGATCGGCGCGCTCGCTCGAGCTCACGCACTCGATCGACATCGACGCGCTGATCGACAAGCTCGAGCTCCCGACGCTGATCCTGCGCCGTCAGGGCGATCGCACGATTCACCCGCGCCACAGCGTGGCGCCGGACGAGCGGATCCCGAGCGCGCGCCTGGTGCTGCTCGACGGCAACGCGCACATGCCCTGGTTCGGCGACCAGGACGCGATCGTCGAGCACGTGCCGCGCTTCCTCGCCGAGGACTGATCGACCGCGCGCGCGTCGGCTCGCGAGGCCCACCCGCCGTCGGCGGTCGTCGCGTGGCGCCCCGAGCAGCGCGTCGACGCGAGCGCGGCAGATCGCGTAGCAGCCTGGGCGCGCGCGCTCGTCGATCGCGAGCGCCCGCGCGCGGCCCTCGGGCGTGGTCAGCAGCGCCTCGTACCGCGGCATCACGAGCTGGCGGCCGACCTTGACGAGGAAGCGCTCGGGGCCTCAACAGACAATACGATGAGGTGCCGTCACACTCCGCCCGACTCCACGATCGCGCTTCGGGTGTCTGTCGGGCTTCGCTCGCGGCTCGCTCGCCGCGGAGCGCGGCGGAGCACGCGAGCGCGTGGTATCGACCTGATGATGAGCGTTGCGCTCAAGCGCGCGCGTCGGAAGGACCCGGTGTGAGAGGATGTCTCGCGTTAGGAGGTCGAGGTGAGCGAGACGCCGGGGCTACAGTACATCGGGCTGGGATACGACATACGAGAGGCCTTCGCGGACCCGCTCTCGACGCGGGCGCGGGTGCTCGACGCGGGCGGCTTCCCGCCGCTCGACGAGCTCAGGCTCAGCGCCGGGGAGCAGGTGATCTACACCAGCCGCACGCTGTCCGAGCAGCGGGAGAAATTCTCCCTGCGGGTCGGCGTCGAGACCAGCTACGGGAATTTCTCGGGCTCCGTGAGCGTCGAGCACAAGACCGACGACCGCAGCGAGAACGAGTACACCTACGTCAACATCTCCGACATCGTCACGACCTCGAGACTGATGCTCCCGTTGCCGAGCGGCGCGCCCGAGCTGCTAGCGCTGCGCGCGGCCTCCTTCGCCGCCGACAGCGACGCGCTCGAGCCAGCCGCGCTGGTGGCGAAGTACGGCACGCACGTGCTCGTCGGCGTTATCATGGGCGGCGCCTTCTACTACTCGTCGTCGTTTCTGCGCACCGAGAGCTGGAGCGACAGCGAGCTGGCGACGTCGTCGGTCGCGGCCTACAACACGGTGATCGGCTCGACGCGCGTCGAGATCGACACCGAGCAGATCAACCAGTCCCACGTCAGCACGGTGCGCTCGGGCGAGCGCATCTCGTTCCGCGGCGGCGGGCCGGAGCTCGGCTTGAAGATCGGCAGCGTCGGGGACGAGAGCGCGTTCGCGGCCTGGGCCGACTCGGTCCCGCAGCACCCCGAGCTGGTGGACCTCCCGACCGGCGCGCTCGTGCCGATCTGGGAATTCGTGAGCGGGTCGGGGCGCCAGACGACGATTCGCCGCGAGATCGAGCGCATGCTGCGGAAGGCCGAGACGCCGCGCTGGGGCGTCGGCGGCGACAAGTCCTTCATCTGGGTGCCGCGCGGGACGACGACCGCCGACTGGCACCTGATCACCGGGCCCGCGCAGACGCGGAGCCCCAGCGACGACGACTACAAGGGGATCCGCTACGCGCGGTTCCAGTACACGGAGGCGGAGCAGAACCCCTCGGATCACTTCCGCCTCGACGTCCTCGCCACCGGCTCGACGCTCGCCGACGGCGAAGACGAGTACAAGACGACGAGCTTGAGCGCCGCCGCCAGCTGGATGCTGGTGTACGCGAGCGGGAGCTTTCGCGGTCGCCTGGAGTTCAGCCCGGACGCGCAGACCCTCGAGGTGCTCGCGCCCGCGGTGCTGGGGACGACGATCGCGGACTGGTCGCTGATCGTCTCGCCGACGCGGTTCGGGCGGCCGTTCGGCGCGGGCAGCCCCAGCGCGTCGGAGCACGCGCTGCTCGGCGGGATCGAGCTCGACGTGGTGGCGATGGCGGATCGCTGGGAGGTCACGGCCACCAGCACGATGGTCTCCAGCGGCGGCAGTGAGCCGCACACCCTCGACGTCGACTACTTGATCGTCGGGCGCGGCCCGCTGCATTACCCGCTGAGCGTCGTCGGGCGCGGCGAGCCGCCGCTGCAGCTGCGCGTGCCGAGCGGCGAGACCGGGTCCTGGGCCGCGTTCGCGGCCCCGGGCAAGCTCGGCAAGGTCGGGCAGGACGACAAGGCCAAGGCGCTCCGCGAGATCGACTTCGACATCGGCTACCGCGACGCGATCCGCTTCGCGGTCGGCGGCGAGCAGCGCACGAGCTTCTGGCAGCCGATCGTCGACGCCCGCCACGCGCTGTTCCGTCTCGGTCCGTACCTACTCCCGCTGATGATGGTCGGCGAGCTGAACGCCTACGGGCCGTTCTCCGACCTCGAGGCGCTCGCGGACGGCAAGCGCGTCAAGGAGATGCGCTTCAGCGCCGACAACGACGGGCTGCACGCGGTCGGCGTCGTGCTCGCGGGCGAGGGCGAGGACGTCAAGACGCTGCACGGCGGCGGCGGCGAGGACAACCTCCACCAGCGCGTGCCGTTGATGCCCGGCGACTACGTCAAGACGGTGATCGTCTACTGGAACGCGGGCAGCAACGACGACATCGCCGGCATCTTCGTGAGGACCGCCAGCGGCTTGGAGCATGGCTCTCCGGTCATGCAGACAACCAACAGCCACTCGTTCGTCGCGCCGGCGGGCTACGAGCTCGCGGGCTTCCACGGCATGACCTTCGGCGCGCAGGTGCGCCGGCTCGGCGTCATCGCGCGGCGGCTGGACATGAACAGCGTGTGAGCTTCGGAGCAGCTCCCATTCTTGGGGCCGTTTGCGAGGTCGCATGTCACTCAGCCGCGCTCAGGGAGGCTCGTCACTCGTAGCGGACCATGATCACGTCAGTGTTCGTGAGCGCGTCGACGGTACCCGCGAGTAGGCCCGCGCCGCCGCGCTCGACCACGAACAGCGCCTGGGCGTCGTTCTCCCGCAATGCGCTCAGAAGCTCCAGGTCCTCGGGGAGCTCGGGGATCGTGAATTCCGTCGAGTCTTCAGGTCCGTAGATGGACCAGTAATAGTCCGTCGTGGGCACGAAGACAGCCAAGAACGGGGTCACGCCCTCGTTGTACAGCTCCCAGCTCCAGGTCTGATTCGCCAACGGGTAGACCTCGCCGTCGCTCGGCGGTGGCGTGACCTTCGGGACATCGATGAAGTCGAGCGAATGGTCCCCCGCCCGCGGGAAGCCGGCCTCGTAGACCCGGATCTTGTCCGCGGAGGATCCGTCCGCGACCGTGACCCAGTACTCGGTTAAGGGGTTGTCGATCAACGCAGACGGCGCGTGCTCGACGGTGTAGTCGAAGCCGGTCGCGTCCGTGTTGATATCGATGAGCGCCGGGAAGCCGAACGACATCGAGTTCACGTGTGAGCCCGCGCGGGCGACAACGTAGCCCCTGCCGCGATCGCCGGCGAGCGGGCTGTCTTCACGCAGGTCGAAGAAGAAGGCGCCCGTGACGGACTCAGGGGAGAGCAGCTCGTCGAGCTCGAAGTCCAGGGTCGTGCTCTCGGTCATCGCCTCGCGGTCTTGCCATAACCACTGGTAGAAGGTCTGGGAGTAGCCCTGACCCGAGGGCAGCGTCTCGGCGGAGAACTCGAGGGAGAACAGCGAGAAGGGCTCCCCGGTGGGGACCTGGATCGTGTACGACGAGCCGACCTGCTGGTGACCGTAGTAGTTTCGACTGCACAGGGTCGTGTCGACGATGAGCTGATGTTCGAGCTCGAGCATATTCGTGACCTGGCCCGACAAGCTCTTGACGGGTCGCGGGGTCCACAGCGCGACCTCGAGCGGGCTCCGCTCGGCGGTCAGGCCGACGTAGCTGACGATGTCGTGGCCGTCCTTGGTGACCGTCACGCTCGCGGTCCCCAGGTCGAAGTCGAGGCCCTCGAATCGCGCCTCTCCGGACCCGTCGGTCAGCGCCTCGACACGTTGCCCGTCGGGGGCGTCGAGGATCACGCGCGCGCCCTCCTCTGGCGCTTGCGTGCAGTCGCCTGCTCCCACCTGCACGACGAAGGCGGCAGCTGGCTCTCCGGTGGTGGCCTCCTCGGTGGTGGCTCCGGAAGTCTCTCCCGAAGTCTCTCCCGAAGTCTCTCCCGAAGTCTCTCCCGAAGTCTCTCCCGAAGTCTCTCCCGAAGTCTCTCCGTCGGTGCTGGTCTCCGGGTGACCTCCGCTGCACGCGAACGCGGCGAGCGATGAGGCGATGATCAGGCTAGATCCCAGCGAGCCGAGGGCCGACACCCGCGGGCAGTCGACACGGATCGACGATAATTTGGTGGTACCAATCATCTCAGACTCTTCCGCTAGCTCGGGCTCTCGATCACGCCCGCCAGAGCAGCGCGAGGAGAGCGTCCGAGACATCTCCGTTGAGGTTTTGCAACAACCGTGCCCGAGTCCCGGACCCGGCCGGGCGCGTACAGGAGTGGCGGTCTGGACGTCCCGACGCCTCTGGACCGCGTAGCCGTTCCTCACTCGCAATTCCCCGGCGGGAAATTTTCTCCGAATAGGCGAAATCGCCGTGGTTGGCCTCGGGCGCGGGTTCGGATCGCCCCTGGGCTGCGTCGCGACGCTTATCGCGGGACTCCGGTGCCGTCCGCCTGCAGACGAACCTGGCACCGGTCCCAGGTCTCCATCGCCTCTCGGTCCGTCTCCCCGAGGAGCTCGACACGGGACGAGATCGGGAGGCAGCCATGGATACGGGTACGAAGGTAGCGAAGCCACAGCGTATCCATCTGGGACTCACCGGTCGTCGCGTCCCAGATCCGCACGATGTCATCCGGCGACGCGGTCACGACGCGCGTTCCGTCCGGCGAGAACGCGGCCATGTTGATTCGCTCGCTGTGCTTGAGCACGATGGCGCGCGCGTCCCCGGTCGACTCGCGTAGCCGAGCTACACCGTCGCTGCCCACGAGCACGACTCGCGCTCCGCTCGCAGAGAACGCCGCGCTCTCGAGCTTCACGGGTCCGTCCGCCTCTGCGGTCTCGGCGAGGCCGGTCGTCTCTTCCAGCAGGAGCTCGGCCACGACGGTTCCCGTGGTGAGGTCCCAAACCTCGAGAGCGTCGTCCGGCGACTCGAGGAGCGCCCGCTCCCCGCTCTCCGAGAGCGCGACGAGCCTCCGCCCGTCTTCGCGGGACAGCGTCGGCGCCGGGAGGGCCTCGCCCGTCGCGGCGCTCCAGCGATGGGTCTCACCGTCATCAGCGACCGTCACGATCGACGTACCATCCCGCGAGAACATCGCGTGCGTGGCGGATCGCTGGAGCGGAGGACCCTGCGGCGTCCCGGTCTGCGCGTCCCAGCGCCGAATCTCCCCGCTCCTGGATACCGTCAGTACGGTCTCATCGTCCGGGGAGAACGCCGCGCTACGGACCGCTTCGCCGTGTTGGAGAGGGGCTGCCAACGGCGCGCCGCTCGTCGCGTTCCACATCCGCGCCGTCCGATCATCCGAGGACGTCAAGAGCCGCGCGCCGTCGGTCGAGAAGCCCGCGCTGTTTACGGCGCTCTCGTGGGCGAGGGGAGCGGTGACGGGCGCCCCGGTGACTGCGTTCCAGACTCGCGCGACGTCGTACGCGGTGGTCACCAGTCGCGCGCCGTCGGCGGAGAATTCCACGCTGCGGATCGACGCGTCGTGCTGCAGCGGGTCTCCGATCGGCTCCCCCGTGTGCGTGTTCCACAGCTGCACCGAGCCGGTCGTCTTGAGCCCGCCCTCGCCCCCGCCGACTCCGATGGAGTTCTCGGTGTGCCGAAACCAAGGACGCGTTCGATCAAACGCGGTCACGATTCGCGCGCCGTCCGGCGAGAACGCGACGATGTGGACCCTGTCCTCCGCGTCGCTGTCGGAGCCCCGTCCTTTCCCGCGCTCTTTGTCAGCGTAGAGCCCATGGTGGCGAAACGGCGCCTCGACGAGCGAGGTACTCTCCTCCAGGGCCCACAGCCGAACGTCGTCTGTGGAGGAGGTGAGGAGGTGCGCGCCGTCTGCCGTGAACGCGGCGTGGTGGACTGGGCTGCGGTGGTGGAGAGGATCGCCCTGTTGCGCGCTCGTCGACACGCTCCACACTCGCGCGGAGTGGTCCTCGGAGGCGGTCACGACGCGAGCTCCGTCGAGGGAGAACGCGGCGCTGTTGACCGCGCCGTTGTGACCGAGAAGCTGTCCCTGCTGCTCGCCCGTGCGGGCGTCCCAGAGTCGCGCGGTCGCGTCGCGCGACGTGCTCACTAGCCGCGCGCCGTCCGGCGAGAACGTGACGTCGTTGAGCCCCTCATGATAGATGTCGGCCCCGATACGCTCACCTGTGCTCGCGTTCCATGTCCACGCCTCGCCGCGCTGCGACGCGGTCACGACGTGCGCTCCGCTCGGGGAGCACGCGACGCTCAAGACGCGCGCCGCGTGGTGAGGCCCGCTCAGCTCTTCACCGGTGGCGAGCTTCCATACGGTGGCCCATGGGAGACGAGTCCGGAAGATGACGTGCTCTCCGCTTGAAGAGAAAGTCGCATCCCAGACCGGGACCTTGTGATGGAGCGGTGCTCCAATCGGCGTACCGGTGTCCGCGCTCCACACCTGCGCGACGCGATCCGCTCCGGTCACGATGCGCGCGCTATCCACGGAGAACGCGGCCCGATTGACCACGCTCTCGTGGCGGAGCGGCGGCGGGATCATTTCGCCCGTCGTCGGGCTCCACACTCGTACCGTTCTCTCCGACACGGTCGCGACGCGCTCTCCATCAGGAGAGAAGGTCGCGCGCTGGACTCGATCCGAGTGGCCAGGGCCGGCGAGCACCTGATCCGTCGATGGGCTCCATGCCCGCGTCGCGCCCTGATCGAAGCCGAGCACGACCCGCGCGCCATCGGGGGAGAACGCGACGCTCGTGGCGGCGCCGTGGTGGACCCAGGTCCTCTCGGGGAGCGTCTCGAGCACGCTCAGCACGGCGCTCTCGAGACCGGTTACCGCGCCTGACGACGTGGGGTCGACCTCCAGCAGCGACAGCGCCGCGAGCGTGGGCTGTCGTCGTCGTGTGTACTCCTTCGCGGCCGTGACGCGGATCGCGTTCTTGGCCCGCGCGGCCTCACGCTTCGCCTGAACCTTCGCGGCCTGCTCGCTCGTCAAGGCCTCCGCGACGCGCTCCTTGGCGGCTCGCTCATTGCGCTCGGCGGCCCTGGCTTCGCTCTCGGCGGCGCTCGCCCGGAAGAACGAGACGACCGCCACCGCCGCGACCGCGATCGCGACCCCCAGCGCCGCGAGCAGCTGGATCCGTCGCCAGCGCTCGCGCGCTTCCTCCATCGCCAGCGCGCGCTCACTCGCGCTCAGGTGCGCCAGCGCCTGTGCGCCGAGCTCGTCTCCAAAGCGCGCCCGAGCCTCCCGCGCGCGATCCAGCTGCGCCCCGCGTAGCAGGTGACTCCAGCTGCGCACGCGCTCGATCTCGATCCACTTTTGCCGGTCCGCGTCGACCCACGCGCGCAGCGTCCCCCAGCGGCGGATCAGCTCCTCGTGGGCGATCTCGACGCGCGGCGCGTCGGCGCCGCTCGTCACCACCAAGCGAGCCGCTGTCAGCCGCGTGAGCACCTCGTCGAAGCCCTCGGCCTCGCGCGGGCGCAGCTCCGCGAGTCTCCGAATCCTGCGGGTGTCGGCGCGCTGACCCTCGCCCGTCGCCACCAGCTGGACAAGCAGCGCGCGAGCCATGGCGCGCCCGGCGTCGTCCATGGCCTCGATCACCGCGTCGGCCTCGCGCTCGAGCAGCGCACCCACGGCGCCGCCGAGCGCCCGATAGGCCTCGTGGGTCAGGCCGCGCTTCGGATCGCGCGCGAGCCACATGCGGTCGAGCGCGAACTCCAGCAGCGGCAGTGAGCCTGGCTCTCCGAACACCTCTTCGACCAGCTGCTCGGCGAGCCCCGCTTCGATCGGCAGCCCCGCGAGCCGGGCCGGGCCCATGATGGTCTCGAGCATGCCGGCGCGGCTCATCACCGGCAGGTAGACGCGGTGCTCGTCGCGCGACTCGAGCTGGTCGAGGCGGCCGCCGTCAGGCAGCACGACCTGTCCGCAGTGCCCGATGAAGTCGGCGCGCAGGGTAAACAGCACGACGCTGCCGGCTTCGTCCGTGGCGAGCGCGTGCAGGCGCTTCACGAGCGCGCCGCGGGCCGCCTCGTCTAGACTCGTGAACAGCTCCTCGGCCTGGTCGAGGACCAGCAGCAGCGGGCGCGCGTTCGGGAGGTCGTCGTCGAGAGGCGATGAGGGGCGCGCGATGTGAACCTGCCCAAAGCGCGCGACCAGTCTCGGCGCTACGGCGGCGCGGACGAGCGAGGATTTCCCGGAGCCCGAGGCGCCGACGACAAAGAACATCCGCGGCGCATCCGAGCTCGCGAGCGCCTCAATCTCGCGCACGGCCTCGTCGACCTCGGCCGCTCGCCCGAAGAACAGCCGGCGGTGTCGGGCTTCAAAGACCTCGAGGCCGCGAAACGGGCGGAGCACGACGGGGCGCGTGTCGTCGCCGTCGCGCGCGCGGGCGTAGAGCTGTACGCTCGCCCAGTCGAGGCCGCGGACCTCTCGCGCGAGCTGACGCCTGGCGACCGCGAGCGAGCGCTCGAGCGAGCGGAGCTCGACGAGCAGGCCGCGATAGAGCGCGCGCGTGAGGATCGTGGAGCCCGAGACCGAGAGCGGGTAGCGTGAGGCGATGACGGCGCGGAGACCTGCGCGGTGGAGCGCCTGCGCGACGCTGCCGAGATGATTGCCGGGGGCGCCGGTGTTGCCGCTGTCGCAGGCGGAGAGGACGACCAGGCGTAGCGCGTGAGCGTGGGGCGCGAGCAGCTGACGCAGGTCTCCGGCGTCCTCGACCTGCGGAGCGTCACGCGTTCCGAGCGCCAGGCCGAAGCTCGTTCCGAGCTGTCCCCCGTGACACAAGATGTGGAGGATCGCGCACGGCGTCCCGTCTCGCTCGGCGCGCGCGAGCGCCTCGGCGATGGCGCTCGCGCTGGCGTTCGCGAGGACGTCGCGGCCCGAGTCGAAGTCGACGTGGCCCTCGCGGTAAGCCTCGGCGATCGCGTCGATGTGGGCGTCGTGGGGGACCTCGCCGCCCGCCGCAGACCAGGCCACGAGCGCGCGCCCTCCCTCGAGCCGCGAGCGCCTCGCGGGGCGCGAGTTGGTCCCCGGCCACTCGTAGCGCAGTACGACGCGCTCGAGCTCGCCGAGGTGCCGCCCGGAGTTGCCGACGGTCAGCAGCTCCCATGGCAGCGCGTAGAGTTCGGCGGCGCTGAAACGCAGGGTGACGTGGACGTCGCGCCCCTGCGCGTTCGCGTCCAAGAGCTGACGCGCGAGCTCGGGCCAGTGGGTCGCTCTCAGCGCGCGCTGGAGCGTCTCGCCGACCCGCTGCGCGCGCTCGCGGTCAGGTCCTCGAAGCGCGGCGAGGTCGGCGAGCAGCGCGTCGCTCCACTCGATATGGAAGACCCGTGGGCCTGCCGGCGTGCGCGCGGTGTAGTCCTGCGGTTCGAAGCGAAACGCGTAGGGATCATCCGGCGCGCGGGCGCGGCCGAGCTCCAGCGTGAGTGAGAGACAGCGCGCCGCGCCGAGATCGCGCGTATTCGCTTCAGACACCGACCGTGATCCTAACGCACTCCTCGCGGCGACGTGTCCCTCAAGCCGCGACTGAACTCGAGCGCGCGCGGACTCGAGCGACGTGCGTTGTTGCAGCGACTCGAGCGACGGACACGCAGCGCAACCGCGACCCGCCGGGCAGCGAAGCGGTCATCTCCTCGCCGCCTTTCGCTTCCTCGTCCGCGCCTTTCCGGTGGGAGCCGAAGAATTCCGTTCGATCGCGGCCCCCATCTGCTCGACACCTCGCGCGAGCGCTTCATCGCTGATGTGAGCGTAGCGCTGTGTAGTGCTTGGTCTGCTGTGACCGAGGATCTTCCCGACCACCGCGAGGGGAACTCCGGACATGATCGCGTCGCTCGCGGCGGAGTGGCGAAGGTCGTGGAGTCGAACATCGTCGAGTCCGATCCTCCGTCGTACTCGGACCCAGGTCGCGTGCAGCGTTGACCCGTCGATCTGGCCGCCCTTGGACGACGGGACGACGTACCGGCTGGGCGTCTCACGCTGGAGACGCTTCGCACCTTCAAGAACCTCCATCGCTTGAGGCGAGAGAGGAACCGTTCGTTTCCCAACCTTGCTGTCAGGCAAACGAGCACAACGCGCTCGCCAGTCGATCATGGACCACTCAAGTCCGAGGACCTCGCCGCGGCGCATCCCCGTGTGCGCGAGCAGGCGGAACGCGTACACCGAGGCCGCCCGGATGCGCCCGTGCTTGAACGAACGAGTACGAAGCGCGCGGTCGAGGTAGGCCTCAAGCCGCTGACGCTCGGCCGGAGTCAAGAACCGCTCACGTCCCTGTTCGGGGAACGGTCGCACCCGCGTCGTTGGAGGGACGAAGCTCTCGGGCAAGACCTCCCACTCCTTCGCGCGCCCGTACATCGCTCGAAGCAGCAGCAGCGCGTAGTTTGCCTCGTATGGGGTCGTCTTGCGCGCCCCGTGCCAGCGAACGACCTCGGCTCGAGGGATCGCGTTCAACCTACGCTCTCCGAAGGCAGGAAGAACCGCGCTTCGAAGCAGCTGTCGGTACTTCCTGCGGGTCGCTTTCTTCAGCCGTACGTCGACGTGCTCGCGTAGAAAGCGCTCGGCAAATTCTCGCACGAGCGGCACGCGCTCGTCGGCCCGTTCACGTTGTCGGATCGGCTGCGCGACGCGCCGCTCCTCCTGGACGCCGGCGAGCGCCGCGACTGCTCGGCGCCGGGCCTCGGAGAACGACACCTCGGTCGTGCTGCCGAGACGCTGACGCACGTCGCGTCCCTCGGCTGTCCGATAGCGCACGTAGTACGCCTTCTTCCCGGTGGGCAAGACGCGGAGGGCAAACCCGCGCACCGTCTGACAGGTCAGCTCGTACCTCGCCTCGCGCGGCTTCGCGCGATCAACGACTCTCTGCGTGAGGGTTGGCATCAATTTGTGCTCAGGATTCGAACCACCCAGCGAACCCAAACAAGCCTCGATGGCGGGCCGTTTCGGCGTAGCTTCAAGAATTTAGCGAGCCAGCGCGATTCTGTACCTACCGCGGTAATGCACGGCGACCACGTTGGGGTGGTTGAGCCGCGCGAGCGCCTGAGCCTCGCGGAGCAGGCGCGCGCGGTCGTCCGCGCGCCGCAGGACCTTGACCGCGACGCGGCGCTGCAGCTCCGGATCGTAGGCCGCGACGACGACGCCCATGCCGCCGCGCCCGAGCTCCTCGAGCACGAGGTAGCGCCCGAGGCGTTGGCCTGGCGCGAGCGCGGGGCCCTTGGCGTACGCGCGCGCGACCTCTTCGGTGCCGGGCGGCCGCGACGCCGTCTCGCCGTCGGTGCTCTGCCCGACCATCCGCTACGACGCCTTGCGCGGCAGCATCGCGAGCAGCGAGGGCAGCAGCATGCTGCCGACGAGCGCGGCGACGGTGAGCACGGGGTCCTCCTTCAGCGCGCGCTGGACGTCCGCGAACAGCGTGGCCCCGCCCAGCTCGCCGAGCGCGTACAGCAGCCCCTGCCCGAGCGCGAGCCCGAGGAGCGGCAGGAGCACGAGGCTGACCAGCGTCGGCAGCCGGCGAAACGGCGCGGTCACGATCCGCAGCGCCGGGATGAACACCGAGCACGCCGCGAGGTAGTTCGGGAACGCCATCACGACGGTCATCATCGCGAACAGCTGCAGCCGCGTCGTGAGCGGCGCGCCCGCGGGCGGCGTCGGATCGAGGGGGCCGATGCTGAGCTGCCAGGTCTGCAGCGCGACGACGCCGAGGTAGGTGAACGCGAAGGTGAACGACCACCGCACCGGGCGCGACTGGATGCGCATCCACAGCGGCAGCTCGACGCTCGAGCCGCCGTAGTCGATGCGCCCCTCGGCGTAGCCCTCGATCATCAGCAGCGGGAAGGTCACGAGCAGGATCGCCGGCGCGAGCGCGGGCGGCAGCATGGCCGCCAGTTCGGGGAACCTCGTGGCGACCGCGACGAGGTGAAACAGCGCCGTGATCACGAACAACGGCGCGAGCGCGGCGGGTCGCAGCGAGCCCGGTCGCGGCGCGGGCTCGCGCCGCGCGCTGTCGTCGTCGTCGTCTTCGCCTTCGTCTTCTTCGTCCTCGAGGGCCTCCTCGTCGACGTCTTCGCCCCGGTCCTCGTCGCCGCTCGGTCGTCTGGAGTGCATGGCTCGGCCCATCATACGCAGTCCCGCGCGCTCCTGGTCGCCGACGCGCGAAGCCGGCGCTGTCCGACGCGGGCGCCGCTCGCTACACTCGCGCCATGGCGTTCTTCGGGTGGTCCGCCGCCGACGCGTCCGAGCTCCCGAAGCTCGCAATCGGGCTGTTCGGGCACCTGCACAGCGGAAAGACGACGCTGCTCGCCGCGCTCACCCACTCGCTCGCGGCGCGCGGCTGGGCGCGGCCGCTGACGCCGGCGCAACTCGACGACACCCGGAATGAGCGCGCGCTGGGGCGCGGCGCGGAGGTGACGCACGTGTGCACGCGCAGCGCCCGACGCCGATATGTCTGGGTGGACATCCCGGGGCACGCGCGCGCGGTCCCGCTCGCGCTGCGCTACGCCGCCCAGGTCGACGCCGGCGTGCTCGTGGTCGGCTGTGACGACGGACCCAAGGGCCAGACCGCGGAGCACGTGATCGCGGCGCGGCAGCTGGGCGTGCGCGAGTGGGTCGTGTTCCTGTCGCGCGTCGACGCCTGCGGGGACGACGAGGAGCTGATCGATCTCGCCGAGTCGGAGACGCGCGAGCTGCTGACGCGCTGCGGGCTCGACGGCGACGCGATCACGGTGATCCGCGGCAGCCCCCGGCACGCGCCCGCGAGAGGTACACGGTCGCGGCGCTACCGAGTGGTATGGGAGCGGGGCAAGCAGCATCGCTGGGACTTCCGGCGACACTTTCGCTAGCGGTAGCCGCGTTGGGAGCGCGAGCTGCTACCCGCCGCTGGTGTCGACCGGCGCGCCGCAGACGCTCCGCTTCGACGGCTTCGCCGATCTCCCGACCTTCTCGGATGACCATGTCGAGCTCGAGCTCGAGCGCGCGGCCCCGGGTGACCCCGCGCGCGGCTAGGCGCCGGCGCATCCGCCCCCGGGCGCGCGCCTGCGCCGCCGGATCGCTCGACCTGAGAGTCGGCGACACCGAGCTCCTGCGCCGCTTCGGCGGCCACCTCGGCTACCGCTGGGTTCCCCTCGGCGCTCCGCTGAGCGCCGCCGCGCCGGTCCCCCACCCGCGCCGGTTCCCGCCGACGCGACCGTGAGTTGACGCCCGGCCGTCGCGCGACGCCGCGCCTGCCCCGGGGTTTACGCCCCCCGACGCGCGCCGGCGCCGGCATTAAACCGTCGCCGCCAGGCCCCACAATTCCTGCACCCCTTTTCCCGGTCCCGGTCTCCAATGAAACGCGGCGACCGAGAGTTCTCCGGACGCCCACGAGACACCCATACCGAGTTCACAGGAACCGCAGCCATGCGCACCACCTCCACCCTCCTCGTTGTCGTTATGTCGGCGTCGCTTGCGAGCGTCACGGGCTGCAAGCCCAAGGAGGAGCCCAACACGCCCGCCAGCGTCTCGGCGGACACCGCCCCGGCCGAGAACCTCGACGGCAAGGACCCGTCGCAGGCGGGGATCAACATCGGCCCCAAGATCGCCGAGCTGTGCGGCATCGAGGCGACCAACTTCAAGTACAACTCGGCCTCGCTCTCGAAGCAGGCCAAGACCACGCTCGACGCGCTGGCGCAGTGCTTCATCGACGGTCCGGCCGTCGGCAAGAGCATGCGCATCGTCGGTCACGCCGACCCCCGCGGCGACGAGGAGTACAACCTCGGGCTCGGGCAGCGGCGCGCTGACAACGTGACGGGCTACCTGACCAAGCGCGGGCTCGAGGCCGCGCGCGTCGAGAGCTCGTCCCGCGGCGAGATGGACGCGACCGGCACCGACGAGTCCAGCTGGTCCGCCGACCGCCGCGTCGACATCATGCTCGCCGAGTAACGACCCCGGTCTCGGCTCGATCTTCGAAACGCGCGTCGAGAAGGAGCCATGCGCCTCCAAGAGCCCGCAGCGCCCCCCCCGATCGTCGAGCTCGATCCGCTCTCGCTGGTCGTCAACGCCTCCGGGCCGGTCGCCGCGGTGCTCTGGCTGCTCGTGGCGGCGGCGATCGCCGCGTGGGTGATCACCATCCTCAAGCTCCGCCAGCACGGACGCTGGCGCGCGGCCGAGGAGGAGCTCGAGCTGGCGACGGTCGGGCGCGCCGACGCCCCCTCGCTCGCGGCCGCCGCCGACGCCCACCCGGACGCGCCCGGCGCCCCGGTCCTGCGTCAGCTCTGCAAGCGCGCGCGCGAGCCCGACGCGCTCGCGGCCGTGGCCGCGCGCGCGCTGACCGAGCAGCAGCAGCGGCTGTCGTCGATGATGACCGCGCTCTCGTCGATCGGCTCGGCGTCCCCCTTCGTCGGCCTGTTCGGCACCGTCTACGGGATCATGGACGCGTTCCTGCGCATCGGTCGCGAGCGCAGCGCGACGCTGCCGGTGGTCGCGCCGGCGATCGGCGAGGCGCTGATCGCCACGGCCGTCGGCCTGTTCGCCGCGATCCCGGCGGTGATCGCCTTCAACGCGCTGGCCAAGCGTCAAGATGACCTCTTGGCCAGGGTCGAGGCGGCCGCGCGCGAGTGGGTCGTCGTCCTCGCCCGGCGGGAGTGAACTAACATGGCTCTTGGGACACAACCGCGCAGGCGCGGGTTCACCGACATCAACGTCACGCCGCTGGTCGACGTCATGCTCGTGCTGCTGGTCGTGTTCATGGTCACGGCGCCGCTGCTCTCGACGGGCCTGCGCGTGGAGCTGCCGTCGGTGCAGGCCGAGGCCACGACGCTCAAGGACACCCGCCTCGTCGTGACGGTCACCGCCGACGAGCGGATCCTGTTCGGCGAGCGCGACGTCACCGACGACGTCGAGCCCGTGCTGCGCGAGGACGCGCGGGTGCAGGCCGAGCGCGAGCTGTACATCCGCGCCGACAAGGAGGCGCGCTACGGCGTCGTCGCTCGGGTCGTCGCGGCCGCGCGCGCGGCCGGGGTCGACGGCCTCAACCTCATGGTCGAGCCGGTGACCATGCTGCCGCCGCGCGAGTGACCGTCATGACCGCCGCCCCCAACGATCTGCGCGCGAGCGACATAGCGCTCGCGGGCGCGCTCGCGGCCCTCGTGCTGCTGGCGTCGGTCCTGGCCCTCGAGACCTCTCGCCTGCGCCGGCGCGCCGACGCGCCGATCATCGACCCGGGCGTCGCCATCCCGATCCGCGTGCGGCCGGTGCTCGAGGTCGAGACGCCCGGCGGCGTCGAGTCGATCGAGAAGGTCAGCGAGGCCGCGCTGCCCCCTCGCTGGTCCCGAAGCGACGACGCGCCCGCGCGGGCTGAGCCGCTGCGCCCGAGCAAGCGGGTGAAGCGCGCGAGCAAGAGCGCGGGCAAGCCGACGCGCACGCGCAAGCGCGCGGCCGCGAACGCCCCCGCGACCGAGCCGACGGTCGAGGACGGCGCGCCGACGACCGACCCGCCCGACGAGGGCGCGCGCGCGCGGACGCGCCTGACGGGGCGCGCCCGACGGAGAGCGCGCCCGACGTGGACGCGCCCGACGTGGACGCGCCGGGCCCGACGCGCCGCCCGACGCGGGCGCCGATGTACCTGGCCCTTCGAACGGCCTGCCCGCGCCCGGCGACCGCCTGGGTCAACGCGCCGTCGCGGCCTACCGCGAGCGGCTCATCCGCTGGTTGTCGAGTCGCTTCCGCGTGAACAAGAGCGGGCTGCCGCGCGCCGAGCTCCTGCGCCAGCGCGTGCACGCGACCGTCGAGCTCGACGCCGAGGGCGTCGTGCTCCGCTACGCGATCACCCCCGGGGCGCACCCGAAGTTCGACGCGGCCGCCCGCGCCGCGCTCGACGCGATCGTCGGCGAGCGGGTCCCGTCCCCGCCCGAGCAGTACCCCGGCGCGCTCCAGCGCCGGCTCGCCGTGACCTTTGTCTGTACGGAGTCGACATGCGACTGACGAAGCGACCGCGCGCGTCGCAGCGCGCCCCCCTCTCGCCTCGAGTCTCTTGGCGCGCGCGCGCGTGCGCGCTGCTGCTCGCGCTCGCGGCGGCGTCGCCCGCCGGCGCCGCGCCGGCCGAAGAGCGTGACCCCGAGGACATCCTCGGCGAGCTCGTCGTCGCGGCCACGCGGGGTCACACCGCGGTCCTGCGGCTGCCGAAGATCGCGGTGCTCGCGGGCGCGGCCGAGGCCTCGAGCGATCGCCTCCGCGACATCATCGCGCGCGACCTCGAGCTCAGCGGGGAGTTCGACGTGCTCCCCGAGGCGCCCGCGCCGAGCGACCTCGCGGGGTGGCGGGCCGCCGGCGCCGAGTACCTGCTGACCGTCGACGCGCGCGCGGGCGCGGGCGAGGTCCTCGAGCTCGCGGCCGCGCTGCACGCGACCGACGACGCGAGCGCGCCGCTGTTCGAGGCTGCCCGCCCCGCGCAGCCCGGCGAGTTTCGCCTCGCCGCGCACCGCGTCGCCGACGCGGTCATCGGGGCGGTGACCGGCTACAGCGGGCCGTTCGCCAGCCAGCTCACCTACGTCGTCACGCGCGACGGCGCGCGCAGGGTCTACACCATCGACCCCGACGGCTACCGACCGCGCGCCCGCTCGCCCGAGGGCCAGCTCGCGCTCTCGCCCGCCTACGGCCCCGACGGCGCGCTCTACTACGCGGCGAGCGTCAACCACGGCGCGTACCGGGTCTACACCGCCGGCGCCGACGCGCCGATCCAGCTCGAGCCGCGGGGATCGGTCTACGGCCTGACCTTCACCGAGGATCGCCGCCGCGTCGCCGTCTCGATCGCGACCGGCGGCGGCGTCACCGTGTTCGTGGGGCCCTCGGACTTCTCCGAGCTCGCGCCGGTGAGCCGCGCGCCGCTGGCGATGCACCCGGCGTTCTCGCCCAAGGGCGGGCTCGCCTACGCCGGCAGCGGGCGCGGCCGCCAGCGGGTGTACGTCGACGGCAAGCCAGTCTCGCCCGCGGGGCTGACCGCGTCGGCCCCGGTGTTCTGTCGTCACCCGGACGGGGCGCGCCTCGTGTACGGCGTCGAGCTCGGCGCGCGCGAGGATCTGCTCGTCGCCGACGATCGCGGGCGCGAGCCCGTCCGCCTCACGCGCGAGCAGGGCCGCAACCGCTACCCCGCGTGCAGCCCCGACGGCCGCCTGATCGCGTTCTTCTCGACGCGCACCACCGGCGAGGGCCCGGGGCTCTACGTCATGCGCGTCGACGGCCGGCGCCCGCGGAAGATCTCGAGCGCGCTCGGGGACACGCTGCGCTGGTCCAGGCTGCCCTAGGGACAGCTGACGCGCGCGCCGGGAACCCGCGCGGCCCGGCGCCGTGCGACCTCCCGTGAGCCCCCCGCCCCTGCGCGCCCTCGCGGTCGCGCTCGTCAGCGCGCTCGTCGCGATCGCGGTCACCGACTGGCTCGCGCTCGACCTCCTGCACCACGAGCTCCTCGATCGCCCGCTCCGCGCGTACGCGACCCCGAGCTGCTTCGCCGCGCTCGATCTCTGGGCGCCGCGCTTCTGGCTTCGCCTCGGCCTCGAGGACGGGCTCCGCTGGGGCCGCTGGCTGCACGTGTGCTTCGCGATCGGCGGCCTGCTGCTGTGTCGCCTCGCGCTCCCGCGCCCGCTCTCACGCGACGCCGCGCGATCCCTGACCGCGCTGCTGCTGACGAGCGCGCTGCTGCTGCTCGCGCCGGTGATCACCGGCGCGGTCGCGCTGCGCGAGCAGCTCTACGCCCTGCTGACGCCGCTCGGGCCCGGGCGCTGGTACACGACGCCCGGCGCGCCCACGGACGTCTTCACGGTCGCCCGCCAGCATGTCTTGATGAGCACCTCGCTCGCGGCCGTGCAGCTGACGCTCCTGTCGGCCGGCGCCGCGGCGACGGCCGCGCTCGGGCTGCGCCGACGCGCGGCCCTCGACCCGCGCGACGCGTGGGCGCTGCTCGCCGCGTCCGCGCCGGCGCTGATGGCCTTCGGCGCGCTCGCCTACGTCCAGATCGAGTTCGTCGTCAACTGCGCGCGACCGCGCCGGAAGGCGGCTATGAGCGCTGGACCGCGATCCTCAGCGCCGGTCGCTGGCTCGCCATCACGGCGGCCGCGGCCGTGAGCGTCGCGGCGTGGCGCGCGTCGGCGGGTCGCGGACACCCGCGCCGCGCGTCGCGAGGCGGCGCCTGGCTGGCGCTCGCGCTCGGCTTCGCCGGCGCGCTCGGCTTCGCCACGGCGCCGCACCGCGACGCGCTCCGTCAGCTCTACCGCGCGCCCGACACGGGGCTGGGCGAGCACGAGCTCAACGACGTCGACGCGCTCGCGCGGGCTGAGCTGCCGCGGATCGCCGCCTGCCCCGCGCCCTCCTACCGCGACGTCCAGCCGCTGCTGCTCGTCGCGCGACACGAGCGTGGCAGCGCGCGGGTGGTCCTGTACGCCGAGGACGACGAGCACGTCGTCGACGACCCGCGCGCGCTCGCGGCGTGGCTCTCGAATAAGATGCTCCAAAGGACACCTGAAGAAGACGACCGCTACTGTCGCCAGGGCGCGCCGCTGTACCCGCGGCGCTCGCCGTCGCAGCTCGAGGTCATCATCGCCGCGGACGCGTCGCTCCCACGCGCCGCGCTGGACCCCGCGCTCGCGCGCGTGGCCGAGGCCGCCGAGCGCGTGGAGTTCGGCGTCGCGCGGGCGGCCGAGACCGTGTACGCGAGCGAGCGCGGCGAGGTCGTCACGCGCGCCCACTGCGTGACCCAGTGGTTCACGCTCGCGCAGTGGCGCGGCGCGCTCGCGGACGCGGGCACCTGGGGAGCGCTCGCCGAGTCGCCGGCGCTCCGCGACCGTCGCGTCCCCTGCACCCGGTGACGACTACCAGAGCCCGCAGGCGCGCGCGCCCCAGCCGACGCAGGCGGCCAGCGCGACCCAGACCACGTAGACGGCGAAGCTCGTCAGCCACGCGGGCGCGTGGCGGGCGTCGCTGCGGGGCGGCGCGTGCACCCGCGCCCCCTCGAGCCGCGCGGCCTCGTCGAACAGCGCGACGCAGGCGTCGACGATCGCGGTGACCCAGGGCTCGCCGGGCTCCGCGACGCGGCTCAGCGACACCGCGTCCGCCTCGCCGAGCCCCTCCGCCGTCACCGCCGGCAGCGAGATCGAGACCGTCCCCGCCGCGCTCGTGCTCGGCAGCGTCGACGCGCTCGCGGGCGCCTGCTCGCGCAGCCGCGTGACGGTCATGATGAAGTCGCGCGCGCGCTTCAGCGGGATCGCGGCCGAGAGGGTGCGCGGCGTCCTGAGCGTCTCGCGGTACCACGCGTCCTCGAGCTCGAGCGCGACCGCGGCGGCGCCCGGCGACCACGAGAGCGCGACGTCCACGCGCATGAGCACGACGCAGCCGCCCGTGACGCGCACGCGGCCCGCGATCGCGGGCTCCCCCTCACCGGTCTGATTGGACATATTCCGCCTCGAGCGCGCGATGGGGCGATCGCGGGGTCGGCTGCGACGCCCCGCCGCGAGCGCGCTGCGGCACGGGCCGGCACCCGGCGATCCGCCCGGCGACTCGCTCGCTGGTGGCGGGGACCAGGCCCTCGCCCTCGAGCGTCCGCTCCTCGCCGGCGTCCAGGTGAACCGGCGCGAACGAGAAGCGGTACGGGCGATCAGTCCAGACCTCGATCCCGCGCACCGCGACCGGGCGCGCGCCCGTGTTGCGCAGCGTCACCGCGCGCAGCGTCGAGTAACACGACATCGCGTGGACGACCTTCGAGCCCCACTGCGGCGCGACCACGACGATCGTCGACGCGGGCGGCTCCGCCGGCGGCGGGTTCGCGATGCACGCGATCGCCAGCGCCGAGGCGACGATCGAGAACACGCGCGCGCTCACCCGACCACGGTACGGCGCGCGCACGCAAAGCGCCACATCGACGCGCGCGTCGTCACTGGCCGCGCGCCGCCGCGCGCCGACGACGTCGACGCGCGAGCGCGACCCCGAGGACGATCAGCGTCGCGAGCGACGCCAGGCCGCCGATCCCGACGCGACGACGCAGGCGCGCGCGCCGGTGCGTCCGCAGGAGCGCGAGCGCCAGCGGCGGCGTGTCACCCTCGGGCTCATCGAGCTCCCCGGGCGCGAGCGCGTCGCCGACATCCTCGCCATCCTGGACGAGCAGCGCGGGATCGAGGGGCGCGCGCATCCACGAGCGGCGACAGCCCGGCGGCCGAACCTGCGTCCGCGTGACCTCCTCGCCCGGGCGCTCGCACTCGAGCTCGTCCAGCGCGGGCTCGGGGGACGCCGCCAGCCAGCGGCGCGTCGCCGTCAGCTCGGCGAGCAGCCCCGCGCTCGACAGCGCCGCGAACGCGTGGAACGGCCAGCCCGGATCGACCTCCCGCGCGCACGGGCTGTCCTCGGCCTCGCCGCGAGGGAGACAGCGCGCGAGCTCGCGATC
The DNA here is from genome assembly GCA_020633295.1 of Myxococcales bacterium. Classification (GTDB taxonomy): domain Bacteria; phylum Myxococcota_A; class Polyangia; order Nannocystales; family Nannocystaceae; genus JACKDW01. The sequence goes on from JACKDW010000007.1 coordinate 436,475, forward strand.
GAGCTCGGCGAGCGCCCGCTCGGCGACGCGGCGCGCCAGCGGATCCTCGCCCGTCCGCGCGCGCTGCAGCGCCGGCACGAGCGCGGCGACCGAGTCGAGCTCGCGCAGGCTCGTGACCCGGGCGACGCGACGCGCCAGCGTCACGCCCGGCGGCTCGTCGGGCGCGAGCGGGAGCGCGGCGGGGAGCGGCGCGTCCACGCGCAGCGGGATCACGAGGTCGACCTGCGGCTCGAAGCCCGCGCGCGACCAGTCGATCGCGACGGCGCTCGACGACTCGTCGCGCGCGCCTTCGAGGGCGCGGGCGAGCGCGCGACGATCGAGCGCGTCCGCGGGGACGCCGTGCAGGCGCAGGCGCACGCGCGCCTCGCCGACCGGCCCCGCCCACGGCGCGCCGGTGCGCGACGCGAAGCCGACGTACGCCTCGCCCCCGCGCTCGCGCGGCGTGTAGCGGAGCAGCTGCACGTACTCGATGTCGAGCGCGACGCGCTCGCCCGGCGCGAGCGCGACGTCCCACGTCCACCAGTCGCTCGCCGTCCACGACTTCAGGCGAGCGTGGCGATCCCACCGGCTGCGCTCGCCCGCGCCGGCGAGGTCCCGCGCGTTGATCCACGCGCCGCGCGGACGCGTCGCGACCGGCGCCCCGTCGACGAGCACCACGAGCGCCTCTATCGGCGCGTTGCGCTCGAAGGGCGGGATCGCCTCCGGCAGCCCCACCGTCACGGGCGAGCGCGCCGCTGGGCCGACGACGAGCTCCACCCGCGCGCGCACGTGCAGCAGCTCCGGGTAGAGGTCGAGCTCGATCGACTCCGACGCCAGCGTCACGTCGCCGCCGGCGTCCCGCAGCGCGATCGAGTCACCTGTCGATTCGAACAGCTCCACCAGCGCCTCGCCGCCGGCCGGCGCGACCCCGTGCGCGACGCTCGAGGGCGGCGGCGCGATGTCAGCGAGCGCCGCGCTCGGGGCGACGAGCGCCGTGACGAGCGCCGCGACGAGCCGCGCACGTCGACGCGCCGCGCACCAGGTACGCATACCACCACGGTACCGCGTCCCTCGCCCGCCAGGCCACGACGCTCGAGCGGCGCCGGTGAACCGGCTACAGTGGGTCCATGCTCAGAAGCGCTCGCCTCCCCCGCCCACCGCGACGCCTCGCGCTCCTCGGCGCCGCCGCGCTGGGCCTCGGCGCCGCCTGCGGTGACGACGTGACCACGACCGCCGCGGCGTCCGACGGCGCCAGCGACAGCGCGGCGTCGGGCGAGACGAGCGGCGGCGACACCACCGCCGGACCGCCGGGCACGAGCGGTGACGGCTCCACCGGGTCCACCGGCGGCGCGAGCTCGAGCTCAACCACGAGTGCGAGCGCGACCGCGAGCTCGAGCGCGACCTCGAGCGAGACGAGCACCGGCGCCGCGACGAGCGAGGCCGCGACCACCGACGGCGGCACCGAGACGGGCGGCCAGGCCGACTGCGACTACCCGATCCTCTGGCCCGCCGAGCTCGACGCCAAGGCGACGGCCGAGGCCGCGCTCGCGGCCCTGTCCCCCGGCGCGACGCTCGACTGGCACGCAGACCGCGGCACGGTGAAGTACATCGGCGCGCTCGAGCTCGTGATCGACTGCGAGGACGAGACGCCGCTGTGGGACGCCGTGTTCGCCTTCCTCGAGAGCCAGCCAGCGCTGTTCCAGCTCCACGGCGACCAGTGGCTCAAGCCCATGGGGACGCAGTGCCTGCACGTCGACGCGTCGCCGACGACCTACAACACCTCGCGCGCCGAGCTCGGCGACTGGGCCGTGTTCCGCGACGTGGTCAACGTCCGGCTGTACCGTAATGATGACGACCAAGTAGTGATGCAGTCGATGGGCGGCGTGTACCTTCCGGCGATGCCCGAGGACATCAAGGCGCAGATCCACGCCTGCCTCGACCAGGGCCCCGCCCAGGAGACGCTGGAGCAGGCGGTCCGGGACGAGTGGTTCCCGTACGTCAGCTACCTCGGCGCCAACCAGATCTGTCAGCCGGCGATCATGGGCAGCTACCACGCCGCGCCCGACGACGCGGTCGAGCTCACCGCCGCGGCGCAGGTCGACTGGTACGAGAACGGCGAGGCCGCGGTCGTCGTGACCGTCGATCAGCGCGCCGAGCTGATCGTCGCGCCCGCCAACGTCACCGACGAGCTCGCGGCCAGCAACGCCGCCTGCCCGGAGGAGATGGGCGACGGCGTCGTCGTCGGCTTCTTCGCCTACCTCGACCTGATCACCGCCGCGATCTCGTCCAAGCGGCGCCGGCCTCGGCTGCGTCGTCTGCTGAGGGTCGCCCGCCCGCGTCGCGCGAATGCCCTCGAGCCCGCGGGGCGCGCGCCGCGCTCGCGCGCGCGTCCGTCGAGCGCCCCGCCGTCGACGCGACGACGCGCTACCATGGACCCGCGCCCGCGCGGCGCCGCTGCCCATGCGACTCTCACGGCTCCGCACGCTCGCGCTCCGCCTCGGCCTCAGCCCGGAGGGCGCGCGCGCCGAGCTCGAGGCGCGCGTGTTCACCCGGCTCCCATCGGCCATCGACCAACTCGCGCGGTCGCGCCCGCGCCTCGACGATGTCCAGCGCGTCATCGACTTCCTGATCGGCGACTGGCGCATGAACGCCGCCCGGCGCCGGCGCGGCGTCGAGCTGCTCCTGCGGATGCTCGCGATCCCGCGGATCGAGGCGCAGCAGCGCGTCATCGCGGGGCTCGAGCGCCTGCCCCACGCGGAGCTCGAAGGCGCGCTCGCGGTCGCGCTCGCCAGCGTCGACGGCGGGCGGCGTCGCCTCGCGATGCGCGCCTACGTCGCCCGCGTCGGCCCCCGCGGTCGCGAGCGCGTCATCGCCGGGCTCGCCGACCCCGAGCCCGCCGTCGCGCGCGAGGCCATCGAGGCGCTGATCCGCTGGCGCGTGGACATCAACCTGGACGCGCTCACGCGCCTGCGCGCGCGACCCGAGCCCGAGCTCGCGCGGCTCATCGAGCGCCTGCTGCTGCTCAACGACGACGCGAACACGATCGCCCGCCACCTGCTCTCGAGCGACGTCGCGTTGCGGCAGGCGGCCGAGCGGGAGATCACGCGGAAGGTCGAGGCCGCGCTCGCGGGCCCGCGCCCGATCCCGCGCGCGCTGCTTCCCGCCTGGAGCCCGGCCAACCGCCTCGCGATCGCGCTGTGGTCCGCGACGCCGATCGGCTGGAGCGTCCCGGCCGAGCTCGCCCGTCGCGAGACCAAGGCCGCGCGCAAGCTCGCGGCCCGCCTGATGACGCTGTGCACCCAGTACCACCGCGGCGCGCTCGTCTCGCTGCTCTGGCGCGCGCGTCGAGCCCGGCGCGGTCGTCCCGTGTGAGGCGCGCCGGCGTACACTTCTGGACATGTCCTGTTCGACACGCTTCGCGCTCCTCGGGATCGCGGCGCTCCTGCTCGCGGCGTGTCGCCCCGCGGGGCCGCGCGAGCCGGTCGCCGCTCCGTCCCCTGTCGAGCCGCCCGCTCCCGCCCAGCCGACGACCCCCGCCCGGCCCGAACCAACCGCGCCGGCTCAGCCGGCGCCCGCGTCCCCGGATCGCGCGCTGCACGTCGCCGAGCTGACGCCCGGTTTCGCAGGCGAGGCGACGCGCGTCGAGGCGCGGCTGCGCTGGCTCGTGACCCGCTGCACGCGCTCCGTCCCGCCCAGCTGCGCCGGCGAGTGGCAGCTCGCGGACGCGCGCGGGACCCGGAGCGGCGTGGTGCGCCTGGAGGCGCGCGACGTGCCGCTGCCGCTGCGCTGCGTCCCGCCGAGCGCGGCGCTGTCCCCGGAGTCGCCCTGCCCGCGCGGCGAGGTCCTCGACCCCGACGCGCGCTACCTCCTCGACGGCGTGCTCGAGGCGCGCCCCGAGGGGCTCGTGCTCGTGCTGCGCGCGGCCGAGCGGCTCGACGCGGCGGCACCGTGAGGTGCTCCCGAACCTGTCTCAAAGACATCTTCAGAGCAGCCGCGGTCGCGGACGATCCGCGACCGCGCACCCCGAGCGTCTACTTCCCGCAGCACGCGTCGAGCGCGGCGAAGCCGGTGCTCGTGGCGCGCAGCGTGTGCACGCCGCACCCGAAGGGCGTGTACTCGAGCGTGTAGTAGGTCACCCCGCCCTCCTCGTGAACCGCGATCGCGCGCGTGACCGCGTCCCAGCGCACCGGCCCCGCGCCGATCAGCCGGCCGTTCTCGACCCGCGCCGGCGGCGGCTCGCGGAAGCTATCCAGCGCACGCACCGGCTGTCGTCGCGGCGTCGTCATCGCGAGGCCCCGGCGCAGCTGCGAGACCAGGTGCTTCGAAGAGCGGACCGGCTGCAGCGCGCCGCGGTACTCCGTGCAGTTGCCGTGGTCGCCCAGGGGCGGCTCGGGAAAACCTGTCTCCTCACGCAGGCGGGCTCGCTCGGCAGGAGTCACCCCCGGCGGCGGGCGATCATCCACGCCGTCGATCGCGGCCGCCCCGTACCCGCCCTGCTCGACCTCGAGCTCGTCCAGCTCCTCGAGCGCTCGCGCGACCGGATCGCGCTCCTGCACCGGCGCCGCGCGCTCGACCTCCGGCACCGGCGCCGCGCGCTCGACCTCCGCCGGCGCGGCCGTGCACGCGAGCGCGGCCGCCGCGAGCGCGACAGCCCAGCGCGCGCGCGCTCTCGCGTCACCGGCCACGAGCGATGCTCGCCGATCCCGGTCACCGCGCGCAAGCAGCTCGCGCCCGACTGTTTCACCATGTCTAAATAGACATGTTTATGGAGGCGCCGTCAGGCCCGCGCGCGCGGCCACGCGGCGCAGCATCGCCGCGCGCGGGCTCTCGCCGCGCCCCTGCGCCCGCAGCTGCTCGAGGCGCTCGAGGAAGCCCCCGCGCCCGACCGCCGGCGACGCAGCGAGCAGCTCGGCGTACAGCGCCTCGTCGCGCTCGTCCCAGCGCCGCGCCGCGAACGCGAAGGACGACAGCGTAGCCCCCGCGATCAGGCGACCGCGCGCGGCCGGGTGGCGCCAGGCGTCGGGCGCGGGCGACTGCCACCACATCGCGTTGCCCATGGTGTGCAGGGGCTCCGCCCCGAGCGGCAGCAGGAAGCGGTTGATCTCGGCGCCCTCCGGATCCGTGATCGTCCCGTGCGTCTCGAGGTCGTGGCGCAGGAAGTCGCTGGGTCGCGCGCGCCGCCGCTGCCGGCGATCGTCGTAGTTGATGACGCGCGCGATCTGGCGCCAGGCCTCGTCACCGCCCGCGAAGCTCCGAGCCCACACCAGCGCGGCCGAGATGGCGATGAACGGCCGCTGGAACCGACCCGCGCGCGCGATCAACGAGTCGCGCAGCTCCGGGGTGAGATCGGGGAAGGCGGCGATCCAGGCCGTGAAGTCGCCGCTCGACTCGCGCGTGGCGTGACGTCGAAACGCGCGCCGGAACTCGCGGCACGGGTAGAAGTGCAGCAGCAGCTCGATGGCGACGCGCGCGTCCTCGCGGGACGTAGCGAGCGCGACGGCGCGCTTGCGCAGCGCGGGCGCGATGGGGACGCCGAGCTCGTACCACAGCGACGCGCCCTGGAAGTACTCGTAGGTCGTCCGCCCCGCCGGGGTCGCGGCCCAGGGCGCGCCGCCTGCCTCCGGCGCAGGCGCGGACGCCAGGGCGTCGAGCGCCTCCTCGAGATGTCGCGGCACGCGTCAGCCCTCCGACTCCGCGACGAGCTGCTCGCGCGGCGTCCGCTCGTGGTGCCCGTCGCGCGCGACGACGCGTACGTTCGAGGCCTCGCTCATCAACACGCGAGAGGGTAGCGGATCGTCCGGGGCGCGCCGAGCTCCGCGGCGCCGCAGCTCAGCTCCGGCGCGCGCGCGGATCCAGTCGTCGACGGCGACCCAGCAGCTCGCGCGCACACGGCCGCTGCTGCGCGGCGCCGCGCCTGGCCTCCGCCACGCCGGTCATCGGGAAGACACACGCGGTGTAGCATCCGCGGTATAGAGCGCGCTGCGTCAAGGAGGCCCCCGCGCCGCCGACACGGCCGCGCAGCCCCGACGCGCGCGACGGCGACGTCTCGCCCGCGGCGGCGGCGTCTCGCCCGCGCCGCGCCCTCCCGCGACGGCGAGCCTGACGCTCACTCGTCCTCGTCGTGCACCACCTCCGGCAGCGCCGTCGCGTCGCTGATCTGGTTGTGCGCGAGCACGTTCTGCACGCCCTCCGCCGGCCCCTGGATGAGGGTGACCGATCGTTCATGCTGCAGCACGGCGTCGATCTGCGCGCGGACCTCATCCGGCGTCAGCGCGGCGACGCGGCGGGTGTGCTCCTGGAAGTACTCGTACGAGCGACCGTTGCGCACCGCGACCGCGAGCTGACCCGCGAGCAGCTGCGGGTCGCCCTGGACGTTGATCAGATCCTTGAGCACGTTGCGGCGCGAGAACGCGAACAGGCGCTCGAAGTCCTCGCGCTCGCGCAGGCCTCGGAGCGCGGCCTGCAGCGCCGCGACGCCCTCGCCCGCGCGGCCGCTGTCGAGCGGCCCGCGCAGCTCGACGCGCGGCCGCGAGGTGTCGAGCCGCGCGTGCACGCCGTAGCTGACGCCGAGCTGATAGCGGACCGCGCCCGCCGCGAACTCGAGCATGTCGACGAGCACCGCGAGCGCGGCGTGGTGCTCGCCGTAGACCTCCGCGAGCGGGTACGCGATCGTCACGGTGGTCTGCACGCGCTCGGCGTCGACCTCGGTCAGGTAGCGCGCCGGCCCCGGCTGCGGCGCCGGCGGGGTCGATCGACCGGCGCCGGCCACCGGCGTCAACCACGTCGACTTGCGGTTGCGCAGCTTCGGCTCGCCGAAGAAGCGCTGCACGTAGCGCGTCGCCAGGCTCATGTCGAAGCCGCCGGTGATGATCAGCGTCGAGTTGCCGGCGCGGTAGTGCGTCTCGCGGAAGCCCTCGATGTCCCGCAGCGAGATCGCGCTCAGCTCGCGGCGGTCGCCGATCAGCGCGCGCGCGTGCGGGTGGCGCTCGCCGAACAGCGCGGCGTGGAACGCGTTCTCGCGCGCGGCCTCCTGCTGCGCGTACTGCTTCTTGAGCTCCTCCTTGCGGCTCTCCTTCCAGCTGTCGAGCATGCCCGTGCGGTACTCGGCCTGGACGACGCGCTCGCTGAAGCCCGCGGTGATGAAGTCGAGGTACATCGACATCCCGCGCGACTGGAAGGTGGTGCTCAGCGCGCCCACGCTGGTCCCGAACGCGCCGCCCGCGAAGTCGAAGAACTGCATGAGGTTGGCGGCCTCGCGGTTGCCCTCGCGGATCCCGTAGGCGCGCGCCGCCAGCATCGCGATGTCGTGATGCCCGACCGTGTGGGCCTCGCCGGCGCCGACGATCAGCTGCATCTCCATCACCGGGATCGACGACGACTGCACGAGCACGACGCGCATGCCGTTGTCGAGCTCGTACTCGACCGACTGCCCCTCGGGCGCGACCATGCTCTCGACCGGCAGCGGCCTGCGGGCCTCGGCCGGGTCGATGTCGTCGGGCACCGAGAGGTTCTCCTCCTCCTCGGGCTTGAAGTCGAACTCGGCGCGCTCGACCTTGACGGTGTCGGCGGCCTCGTCCGGGATCAGCTTGATGATCGCCGCGCGCTCGCGCGTGAAGATGCCGGCGCCGACCTGCTGCGCGCGCTCCGAGCTGAGCTCGTCGAGCGCCGCGAGCTCCGTGCCGAAGAAGCCCGGCTGCTCGCCCTCCTCGAGGTAGTCGGCGAGCGCGATCGCGCGGCCGCTCACGTTCGAGAGCCGGTCGAGCACGCGCAGGCGGGCCCGCTGGCGCGCGGGGTCGTAGGCCGCGCGGTACTCCTCGCCCTTGAGTTCGGGCGAGAAGCCCTTGGTGACCGCGGCGAGCACCTCGTCGATGGCGCCGTCGAGCTGCCCGGGGCGCTCGGTCTCGAGCGCGATCCCGAACGCCTGCGCCTCCTTGCCGCCGAAGCCCGCGGGGTACCAGTTCTTGATCGGGCTCGCGGGGCCGCCGGTGAAGAAGCTGACGGCGAGCAGCAGGGTCTCGAGCGCCGCCTGCGAGGCGATGTAGTTCGGGCTGAAGCGCCGCGGCATCTCGAACACGATCACCGCGGTCGGCTTCTTCACCGGCGCGACCGCCTCGCGGCGCGTGCCCGCGCCGCGGGGCGGCGGCACGGCCTTGCGCTGCCCCGGCGCGACCTTCGGCAGCGGCGCCAGGTACTTGTTGGCCAGCTCGAGCACGCGCTCCGGCTCGACCCCGCCGGTGACGATCACCTGGGCCTGGCTCGCGGTGTACCAGCGGCGCACGAAGGCGCACGCGTCGTCCTGGGTGATCGACGCGAGCTGGAGGTCCTCGCCGCCGCGGGTGTCGCGGTACGGGTGGCTGGGCTCGAACAGCATCTCGAGCACGCGGTCGCGGACCTCCAGCTCGGCTCGCTCGCCGCGCCAGCGGTGCTCGTTGCGCACGACCTCGCGCTCGCGCAGGAACGCGTTCTCGTCCACGGCCTCGCAGTCGTAATTGAGCCGCATCGCCGTGTAGCGCATGTAGTGCTCGAGCTCGTCCGAGGTCCCCGTGTGCATGTAGTGGGTCTCGTCGCTCGAGGTGTACGCGTTGAAGCTCAGCGCGTGGCGCGGCAGCTCCTGCATCAGGCGCGGCGTGCCGGGGCCCTCGACGGGCATCTGGAACATCAGGTGCTCGACGAAGTGCGCCAGCCCCGACTTGCCCGTCGGGTTGTCGCGCGTGCCGACCTGCTGGCGGACGTCGAACTGCACGAGCCGCGTGTAGCGGTCGGGCAGCACGAACAGCTTGAGGCCGTTGTCGTAGACCTTGAAGTAGCCCTGCAGCGGGAGATCGAGCTCGCGGCTCGGCGTCGGCAGCTCGGCGCTCTCGGTGTCGGCCTGCGTCCTCCCGGCGCAGCCCGTCGTCGACGCCACCGAGACCGCCAGCAGCCCGCCGAGCAGCGCATGGATCGTGCCAGTACGGATCATCGCGCGCTTGTTCTAGCAGCACGTTCGTACATGGCGATTCGGACATATTTTAACGCGGGCGCCTGGCGCAGGCTTTGCGGTCCGAGCCGGCGTCGCGCGCCGCAGTACGGCGTACAGAGCGCGGCGACGCCCGGTCATCACCGGCCCGCGGCGCCGGGCCGCAATCCTGACGCGCGCCGAGACGAACGGCGCGCGGCTCGCGTGGGCGCGCTCCAGCGCCGCGGACCCCCGCGTCGGCTGGCGTCCGCAGCTCCGCGCCGTCGCGCGCCGTCGCGCGCCTACTTCCACCTGTCCAATACAACATGTTTTATCGAGGCCGCGCGGCGCTTCGCTCCAGCGCCCGACGCCACGACCCCTCCGCAGCCGGTACGATGCGGGGGTGAAACGCTCCTGGTCCCTCGTCGCCGGCGCGCTCGCGGGCGCCTGGCTCTCGGCGTCGCCCGCCGACGCCGCGACGCTGCCTCCCCACGCGCCGCTGCGCGTCCTCATCGTCAGCGACGAGGTCAACCCCAACAACCTCAGCGACGCCGAGCTGACGCAGCCCGGCGATCTCTCGAGCGCGCTCACGAGCCCCGGCAGCGGGCTCAACCTCGCGCCGGGGCCCGACGCGGTCATCGAGGTCGACAGCCAGTGCTCCGACGACGCGCTCGCGGCCCTCGCGGGCCCGACCCCGCCCGACGTCGTGATCTACTTCGCGCACCAGGCCTCGCGCGTGTGCGGGGGGCCGGTGAACCAGGATCAGCTGACCGCGGCATTCACCGCCCACCTGCAGGCAGGCGGCGGGATCGTCGTGTTCCACCACGGGATCTACGCGGCGGCGGGGAAGGACGCGGTGCTGCAGCTGCTCGGCGGCGTGGCCAGCTCGATCGAGTGGAACGTGGCGCAGGGGCAAGATGTCATCGCGGTCTCGCCAGCGCACTTCGTGACCGCGAACGAGGTCGAGTACGACGGCGAGGTCGCCCACGCGGATCCCGGCAACGGCGTCGCCGCAGGCGACTACCCGGTGTTCAACAACACGCCCGACGAGCGCTACCCCGCGCTCGCGCTGCTGAGCGAGCCGGGTGAGTCGCGCACGATGCTGTTCGAGAGCGCCTACGGCGGGATGCCGCGTGTGCTCGGCTACGCGCTCGAGCGCGACGGCTGGGCCGGCCGCGTCGTGTTCTACCAGCCCGGTGAGTATCAGCCGCAGGCGCTCGACGACCTCGACGGCAACAACTTCCAGATCCTCGCCAACGCGATCGTGTACGCGGCGAACGCGATCGGCGGTGACGGTGACGGCGACGGCGACGGCGACGGCGACGGCGACGGCGACGGCGACGGTGATGGTGACGGCGACGGCGACGGCGATGGCGACGGCGACGGCGACGGCGACGGCGACGGCGACGGCGACGGCGACGGCGACGGATCGACCGCGGGATCCGACGGCGACTCGAGCACCACCGCCGGCCCGGGCGCGACGGACAGCTCGCCCACGTCCGGCGCCGACTCGCAGTCAGGCACCGGCGGAGACACCAGCGACACCGCGGACCAGGACGACAGCGAGGGCGGCTGCGAGTGCGTGGCCGGGCGCGACGCAGCGCCGGGATCCGGGCTCGCCGCGCTCGCGCTGCTGCTGCTCGTGACGCGACCGCGTCGCCGACGCTCGCTACCCACGTCGTCCTCGTCGTGACGCGCGAGCCGGCGCGCCGCGGCGGGCCGGCTACGCCCGCTACTCGATCCCGTACAGGGTGTTGAGCGCGTCGGCGAGCAACCCGGCCTCCGCTTGCGTCAAGGTCATACCCAGCGGACCGGCGTTATTGCAGCTCGGCTCGGTCCCCGCGGCGATGAGGCGCGCGCAGGTCTCGGCGATCGCGGCGAGGCCCTCGGCCTGCTCGTCGCACACCCGCGCGAGGTCGGCCGGCAGCGCGAAGGGCACGATGCCCGCCTCGCCCTCGTCGTAGGTGACCGCCGTGAACTCGAGCCGCTCGTGCAGCGCGCGGCTGATCTTCAGCGCGTCCGCGGGCTCGATGTTGTTGATGATCTCGACCTTGGCGGGGCTGTCGATGGACGTGCAGAGCGCGTTGTCCTCGAGCAGCGCCGCGAGCTCGGCGTCCTCGCCGTCGCAGAGCCCGTAGGTCAGCCCCGCCTCGTCGGGCCGCGGCAGGAAGTACGCCGAGGTCCCGTCGTCTCGGGTGAAGAGCGCCCAGTACTCCTTGGCGAGCGGGTTGTCACACAGCGCGAGGTAGGGGTCCTGCGTCGCCGCGTAGCAGGCGAGCGAGCCGTCGAGCTCGGCCCCGCACTCGCCGTTCTTCGGGTCGCCGATCTCGCCGATCGGCTTGGAGGGCTGGTCACAGGAGGCGCACGAGAGGGTCGCGCCGGAGAGCGCGAGCGCGAGCGCGAGGCGGGTGAAGTTCGTGGTCATGGCGATCAAGAGTCCGTATGTATGGAGAGACAGGCGATTGCGGCGCGTCGTGACGGCGCCTTCACCCGGTAGTTGTCCGCGGCCGCCCGCAGTTCGCGTCGACGCCGGATTTTTTACGGCGCCCTCGCTGGCGACTGACACGCGACGCGCACGCGGGCGAGCGCGGGCGAGCGCGGGTGGGCCCGCGCGAACGCGGCGAGCTGGGCCCGCCCCGTCGCGGGCGAGAGCTGACAGCGCGCCGCGACGCCCAGCGCCTCGCGCTCAGGCGCGAGCGCGCCGGCCGGGAACCGGCGCGCGTGCGACTCGGCCTCCTCGAGCGCGCGCGCGGCCTGGCCCTCTCGCAGCGCGGTCCAGCCGCGCTCGAGCACCTCCTGCTCCAGCGCGAGCTGGGGGCCCGACGCGCGCGCGCCGAGCCGCTGGAGGGCGCAGCGGCGACGCGCGAGGCCGCTTCCCGTGTACCTGACCGTTCAGTCCTTCTCGCTGCGAGCGCTCCCGCTGCGGCCCGGAGCCGAGGGAGCGGGAGCGTCCGACACGTCGACGGGCGACGGGGGCGGCGGAGGGGTCGCCGCGGACGAGGGCGCGCCCTCGACCGCGGACGCCCGGGTCCCGGCGCTCGCGGCCCGCGTCTCCGCGCCCGCGCCCTCCCCGTCCTGGGCCTGCACAGCGGCGTCCGGCGCCCGGGGGCTGACGAGCTCGCGGTCGACGGCCGCGACGATCCACACGATCAGCACGTAGGCGGCCGCGACCCCGAGCGCGAGCGTCAGGACCCGGGTCGCCCGGGCGGGTGTCGGCGCGGGCTCGATCGCGTCGTCATGACCCGCGTCCTCGAGCCGCGCCCACCCGCGCTCGCGCACGCCGGGCGGCGGCTCGTGCTCGCGGTAGGCCGCGAGCAGCGCGCGGGCGCGGCGATCGAGCGGTGGTGGCGAGTCGATCGAAGTAGGGCTCATAGGACAGCTCCGGGAGGTTGGCGGGGCGCGTCGCGCCGCGCGAGCGCCTCGGTAAAGCGCGCGCGCGCGAGACGAAGTCGGGAGTAGACGCGGGCGCGCGGCGACTCGAGCAGCGCCGCGACCTCGGTCGCGCGCATGCCCTCGATGTCGACGAGTTCGAAGACCAGGCGCATCTCGGGGTCGAGCCGCTCGAGGAAGGCGCGCACGAACTCGGCGGCCTCGCGGCGCCGCACGACATCCTCGGGCGTGCGCGCGGGCTCCCGCGCCGGCAGCCGCTCGATCCGTCGCTCCGCCCGGAGCCGCGCGCGGCGACTGTTGGCCGCGACGCCGCGCGCGATCCCGAACAACCAGGAGCGCAGCGCGGCCCGACCGTCATACTCGGGGAGTCGGCGGCGGACCACGAGGAACACCTCGTGCATCACGTCCTCGGCCGCCTCCTCCGGGACGCCGAAGCGCCGAACGACGCGCCACACGAAGCCGGCGTGCGCGCGGTACACGTCGGCGAGCGTGGGCGTGGTGTTGGCAGAACGGGGTGACACGGGCGGGTTCACGCGCCAGGCGGGACCTCGATCGAGTACCGAGGAATTGGCCGCTCAGGGGTTAATGTCCGCCCACGCCGACAATTCGCGGCGCGTCGCTCGATTTTCTTCGTCAGGGCGACGCGCACCCGATCGCGAGCCCGCACGCGTCCGGGAACCAGGCGTCGTCGATCGCGGGGCACTGCCCCGCGAGGTCCTCCGCGATCGCGCCGAGCTCGCTCAGGCACTGCGCGCCGAGCTCGGCGTCGTAGGTGCACTCGTCCTCGCCGGTGAGCGCCACGTCGCCGTTTCCGCAGGTCAGCTCGAGGCAGTCCGGGATGGTCGTCGCGGTGGGATCACCGGGCTCGCGCCCGCCGACCTCCCCGAAGCAGCCGATATAGACCTCGCAGTAGACCTGACCATAGGGTCCCTCGAACTCCGGGAACGTGAAGGCGGGGCACCCCGCGGGCGGCTCGATCACCCCGGTCTCGGAGTCGCCGCCCGTCCCTGCCGCGCCGGTGGTCATCCCCGTCGCGCTTGTGTCAGCGCTCGTGGCGCCGTCGCTGTCACCGTCGCTCTCGCTGCCGCCGTCCTTGGGTCCCGATCCGCAGGCCGCCACCAGCGCGATCGCGGCGACGCAGCGGCGCAGGATTATCAAGCGATGGGCGATCACCTGTGAATCGTACACCGCTCGCCTCGCCGGCGCGACCGCGCGGACCGAGACTCCGTACCGCTACCGCAGCCGCACGACCGCGCGCCCCAAACACTGCAGCGCCGCCGGCGTCGCGCCCAGCAGGTCTCGGCCGATGGGGTCGATGTGAAACGCCGGAGCTGTCACGGCGACCAGGCCGCGCGCGACGAGCGAGAGCGCGACGCGCTCGTGCACCCACCACTCGATCCCGACGCTGGCGTCGACGGCCCCCCAGAACGCGTAGGCGACCTCGGGGATCACCAGCGCCCCCTGCCCGCGACCCCGGATCGCGCCGAGGCTCACGCCCGCGCACAGCGGCGCCCGCAGGCCCTTGCCCGACCTCCCGAGCACGCCGCACCCGCGCGCGCTGCCGGTCAAAAGCTCGACGCGCGCCTGGAGCTCCGGCGCCAGCGAGTCCTCGAGCGTGACCGGGAGCGAGTAGTGAAACGCGAGCTGCAGACGACCCGGGTGCCAGTCGAGCGCGAGCGCCAACGCCAGCGCCGGCGCGAACGCGGGCGCGGGGCCATAGGCGGCGCCAACGCCCGGCGCGAGCAGCAGCGCCGGCGCGCGAGCCCTCGGGCGCGCCGACTCGACGGCGCGCTGGGTCGGCGACGATGGTGACGGAGCTGGCGATGTTGAAGGCGATGTTGAAGGCGATGTCGACGGCGATGTCGACGGCGATGTCGACGGCGATGGCGACGGCGATGGCGACGGCGATGTCGACGGCGATGGCGACGGCGATGTTGACGGCGATGTTGACGGCGATGCGGGCGGGCGCGACGGCGGCGACGAGGGTGGCGCCGGGATCGCCGCGGGCTCGGGCGCAGACGGGACCTCCGGCTCCCCTCGCCCGCTGTCGGGCGCCAGCGCCAGCGCGACGAGCCAGGCGGCCGCCTCGACGAGCTCGGCGCACGAACCAGCCTCGACCACGCGCTCGCTCTCGAGCTCGTCCACTCGCAGCCCGAGGATCAACCGCCAACGCGCCTCGGTCAGCGACTCGATCGCGACCGAGACCCGCGACGCGGGCGGCGCGGCCGGGCCCAGCCGCGCCGCGATCGCGCGCTCCATCGCCTGCCTGTCAGGACAGGTATCTGGAGCCTGGTAGCGCAGCTCGAGCGGCTCGCTCGCCATCGCGAGCAAGCCAAACGCGAGCGTGCACGAGCGCGCGAGCATCCGCCGCTGCTTAGCCCGGCGCGGACGCGAGGGCAAGCGCGGCGGACCTGCTCAGCACTCGGGATCAAGCTGGATCGGCGGCGAGCACATGTCCCAGCCGTCGGGCCCGCAGGTGTCGATGACCTCGATCATCTTGTCGCCCATACAGAAGTAGGTGATCGCGTCTCCGCAGATCCCGCTCGGGATGCAGCCCAGGAAGCCGGTCTTGCCGAGGCACGGCACGTTGCCCTCGAAGTTCACGGGCTTGCCGATCACCGCCATGCAGCTGTCATTGGCGTCGCACTGCTCCTCGTTGAGGTCGGCGCAGTCGCCGTCGCCATCCCCGTCTCCATCTCCGTCACCGTCTCCGTCACCGTCTCCGTCACCGTCTCCGTCTCCGTCTCCGTCTCCGTCTCCGTCTCCGTCTCCATCGCCGTCGCCGTCGCCGTCTCCGTCGCCGTCTCCGTCGCCGTCTCCGTCTCCATCGCCATCTCCATCGCCGTCGCCGTCGCCGTCGCCCGAGTCAGTCTCGGAGCCCGACGGATCGGTGTCGCTGCCGCTGCCGTCGGATCCGGCGGAGGTCGTGTCGGTCGTCTCGCCGCCGCTGTCGGAGTCGCTCGTCGACGCGGTGCCGTCGTCACCGCAGGCGGTCAGCAGCGCGGGCGCGGACGCGACCAGGAGCAAGGAGAAGAGGTGAATCCAGGGTTTAGTCATGGGCGGAGAGTAGCACCGTGGCCACCGCGTCGACGCCGACGTCACCGCGTCGCGCCCGTCACGACCGCGCGGCCGCAGTCAGCGTTCTCGCGCGGTTCTCTTCGGCGTCGTTGTATGCTCACCCCTTGTCACGCGCCGCGGCGTGATCGGACTCTCGCGCCGCGGACCCCCTAACGGCGCAGCGTCGCGTACCAGCCGCCCGGAATCATCGGGACGTTGTGGGGGCTGAGGTTCTTGACCGTCTGGAACGTGCCCGCCATGCGCCAGAACGGATCGCCGGCGTCGTAGTGCATCACGTAGGCGGACCACGCCTGCTCGATGACGTTGGGGATCACGCGGGTGAAGGTGAAGCGCTTGGTCGCGGCGTCCCAGCGAGCGTCGCGGATCGTGCCGCTCGACAGCGTCGCGGTGACGTCGGCGCCCGCGAGCGCCGTGATGTCGAGGGTGTACACGCGCCCGTTCGCGATCGCCCGCCACCCGCCGAGCGGAACCGAGGCCGGCGCGGCGTAGGGACCCGGGAACAGCGAGTCGGCGGGGAAACAACCTGGGATGTCGGGTAGGTCGACGTGTGCCATCTCGTCCATGCTACTGGAGCAACACATTCCGTGCGTGCGCTGACGCGCGCGCTCGTCGTCGTCCACGCGCCCGGCTCGCGAAGACCCTGCACGCGTCGTGACCGCGACCGCGTCGCTCGTGACGACTCGAGCGCGCTCGATAAACTCGATAAACTCGAGGAACTCGAGCTCCTCGAGGGCCACGAGCGCGCTCGATAAACTCGATAAACTCGAGGAACTCGAGGACGGACGGCGGATTTGATCACGGTCAGCTCCCTGACCGAGGTGACGAGCAACGATCCGGCGGACCGCCCGGCGCGAGCGCCGTCCGCGACGAGCTCGAGGGCTGCTCGGACGCGAGCTGATCGTGGCACCATGGCGAGCGCGCCATGTCGCTGAGCCGTGACGAGCTAGACCACTTCCGCGCGCGCGGGTACCTCGTCAAGCGCGGCGTCGTGCCGCCGCTGCTGCTCGCGCAGCACCAGCGCGAGGTCGCGGCGGCGCTGCGCGCCCGCGGCGTGATGCCCGAGGCGCTCGGCGCGACCGCGGACAAGCTCTCGGCCTTCGGCAGCGGCTTCGGCGGGTTCCTCGAGCTGTACCACCTCCCGGCGATGGCGGAGATGCGCGCGCTGCCGGAGGTCGTCCAGGTCTTCACCGCGCTGCTCGAGGCGACATACGCGAGCTCGGACGACGTCGACGCGCCCTGGCCCAACGCCTACGGGCGCTTCGACGCGCGCCGCCTGTACGCGTACATCAACCGCTGCTCCTACCGCGTGCCGACGCGCTACGCCGCCCAGCCGGGGCGACGGCCGGCGCAGCGCGGCACCGGCCCTCACCTCGACATCCACCCGCTGCGCCCCTTCGAAGGCGTCCGCGTGGTCCGGGGTGACGACGGCCGCAAGCGGTGGGAGCCGGACTCGCTGCGCTTCTGGCACCCGCTGCAGGGCCTGGTCGCGGTCTCCGGCGCGCCCGAGGCGAACTCGGGCGGCTTCTGCACGATCCCGGGCTTCCACCGCCGCTGCCGCGCGTACTTCGAAGAGGTCGGCCTGCACGGGCGTCACCCGCTGCGCTGGGGTAACGCCACGCACCTCACGCGCACGCACGACGCCGCGCTGCTCGAGCGCTTCGAACACGTGCCGACGCGCCCGGGCGATCTGCTGATCTGGGACTTCCGCATGCCGCACATGAGCGAGGACCGCAATGACCGCGACACCCCGCGCGAGGCCGTGTACCTGACCTATCTGCCAGACGTGGAGAACAACCGGGCGTACGCGCGGACGCAGCGCGAGTGGTACCTCGCGGGCGTCCACCCGGACTACGTCGCCCGCCGCTACCGCGCGCTCGAGACCCCGGGCTACAGGCCGTTCCCCTACGGGCCGCTCGGACGTCAGCTGCTCGCGCTCGACCCCTGGGGCGACGCCGACGCGGACGCGCGCAGTCGATAGACGTCGCGCGCGCGCCCGTGCCCGAGGCGCTTCGCCCACGTCGTCGGGTAGGCGCGCAGCGCCGTCACCTCCAGCCGCTCGATCGACCGGACCTCAAAGCCAGCTCGCGGATAGACCGACGCGAGGCCGCGCGCGTGCGCCTCGCTCATCGCGTCCTCGGGCCCGAGCGGCGCGTGC
The DNA here is from genome assembly GCA_020633295.1 of Myxococcales bacterium. Lineage (GTDB taxonomy): Bacteria > Myxococcota_A > Polyangia > Nannocystales > Nannocystaceae > JACKDW01. Next base: position 454,012 of record JACKDW010000007.1, read on the forward strand.
TTCTGGCGATCGCGGGCGTCGTGCGAGAACACCAGCTCGAGGCTCGCGCCCGGCTGACACAGCGCGCGCAGCCGCGCGAGCGTCTCGAGCTCGGGCGCCGTGACGGCGCGCAGCAGGCTGCCCCACGGCAGGATGACCGTGAGCCGCGACGCCCGGGCGCGCAGC
>JACKDW010000008.1 GCA_020633295.1 Myxococcales bacterium
GTCTCGCGTTCGTCACGAGCGAATTTTACCAAGGGAATTTTGGAACGGTCAGCGGCGCCAACCAGGCTTGCCGCGGGCTCGCGCTCCTCGCCGGCCTCGAGAAGTCTGATCAGTATCGCGCTTGGCTCAGCGGCCCCGAGCACTCACCTGATACGAGGTTCTTCAAGTCAATGGGGCGCTATGTGCTCCTCAATGGCACGCCGGTAGCGAACGACTGGGAAGACCTGACTGATGGCGAGCTACTCGCGCCGATCAACGTCGACGAGAACGTGACGCTCAAGGACACCGTGCCGGTCTGGACGAACACTACGGTCTCGGGGCAGATACATCCTGAGTCGCAAGACTGTGGGAACTGGTTCGAAACTGACTTCGCGTTCAAAGGGAGGTACGGCTGGAGCAACCTGGATGATGCCGGCTGGACCGACTATCAGGACGATGATCCCGTTGGGTGTGGCGCGATTGCGCATCTGTACTGTTTCGAACAAGAATGATCAGCCCCGACGAGACTGCGGGCGAGAGCGAATCAGATTCTTCGCTTTCAACGAAGGTCGCCAAGCCATCGTCCGCCACGTCGACCGGAGGTACAAGCGACGGCGCGAGTCGGAGGACGGCCTCGAAGTCATGGACCGATGGCGTGACGACGATGGACGACCCAGACGTCTGCGGAGACGGCAGGGTTGGTGGCGACGAGGAGTGCGACGACGGGAACGACGACAACACCGACTCGGGCGGCCGCGACACGAGGCGCCCCGCGGCGTCGCTTCGATGGCCCGGATGGAGGAGTCGGATCGTTCAGAGATTCCTCCTTGCGTCTCACGGCTGCCGTCGGCTGATAAGGCGGGGACCTCGCGGAAGCGATCTCCAGAAACCGGGTCGATTTCGGATCGATTTCGGATCGACCGGATCAATTCCCTGAATACTCCCAGAAATTTGGCTCCTACAGCGGTCGTGCCCCAACATGAGTCATGAGCTGCGGACTCCGCTCAACGCGGTGCTCGGCTTCACGGAGCTGGTCCGCGAGGACCTCGCGGCCGCCTCCGACGCGGCGCGCTTTGAGAGCGCGATTGACGACCTCGACCGCGTCATCCAGGCCAGCAATCACCTCGTCGGCATCATCGCCGACATCCTTGACCTCACGAAGCTCGAGAGCGGCGCGCTCGAGCTGCGCGACGAGGACATCGACATCCACGCGCTGGTCGAGCGCGCGCTCGCCGAGACCGCAGCCGACGTCCCGGGCCCGACCAACACGCTCCTGCGCGACCTCCCGTCCTCGCTGCCTTGCGCGCGCGGGGACGGGCTCCGGCTCCAGCAGGTGCTCGCGAACCTGCTGCGCAACGCCGCCAAGTTCACCGAGCGCGGGATGATCACGATCAGCGCGCGGCGCTCGCTGAAGGACGGCGAGGAGCAGCTCTCCGTCGAGATCCGTGACACCGGCATCGGCATGAGCGCGACCCAGCGGCGCGACGCTTTCGCGGCCTTCTACCAGGCCGACGACTCGCCGACGCGGCTGTACGGCGGCGCCGGCCTCGGCCTCACGCTGTGTCAGCGCCTGTGCGACGTCATGGGCGCGACGCTGACGGTCGAGAGCGAGCTCGGCGAGGGCACGCGCGCCGTCGTCAGCGTGCCGCTGCGACCCGACGTGGAGTGAGCGCGACGCCGACGGCCGCGCGCTCGGGGAGCGATCGCGCGCGGGTGTTCGTCGCGTGAGCACGCCCCCTCGCGCCGCGACGCTCCTGCGCGAATCCTGTGCTGCGCGCTGCGGCGCGCTCACCCATCGTCGTCTTCGTCTTGTTCTTCGCCCCTGATGTAGCGCAACGCGCGATCGTAGGCGTCGAGGAAGGCCCAGCGCGGCAGCTTCACCCGCAGCGGCTCGCCGTCACGGCCGCCCGGGTAGTGCGCCTGCGCGCGCGCCGGGATGTCGTCGTAGTTGTCGATCACGAGCCCCGCGACCAGCTCGAGCGCGTCGCCCCGCGCCGTGACCGTGATCTCCCACTTCTGCACCACGCCCATGTCGTAGCTCGTGTACTGCGAGAAGCTCGTCTCGACGTCGTCCTCGAGCGCGGAGAGGTCGTGGCGCTCGAGCGTCTTCGCCCAGCTCCCCGAGTCCTGCAGCACCGCGAACGGCCAGGCGCGCCGTTGACCTGACTCTCTGGCCAGATGAAAGGCCGCGAGCTCCGTGTCGAGCTCCACGTCGTCCTGACAGAGGACGACGCAGGGGTCCTCGCCCCGGACCGCGAGCAGCACGTAGTTGCTCGTGAACAGGATGAGCTTGACTCCGCTGGGGACCGCCGCGTCCGCACCCACGCGCGAATCGTAGCACTCCGCGCGCTCCCGTGAGCCCGTATGAACGTGCGGCGTCGGACGCCGCTCGACGCCGGCGCGCGCGTCGGTCGGCGACGCGGCCGCGCGCGCGTGATCGGCTCAGGACCCACTCCGCCCGCGCGTCGACTACGTTGGCGCGCGCACGCGGAAGCTGTTGACCGCGTCGTGCTCCTTGCTGATCCAGACCTCGAGCCCGCGCGCGTACTCGTAGGTCGAGAGCGGATCGCCGTCTTCGAAGCGATCGGGCTCCCCGTACAGCGCGATCATCTCCGCGCGGGTGCTCGCGCGGTGCAGGCCCTCGCGTGTGTACAGGGCCCGCTGGTACACGCCGATGTCGAGGCGCGTGACGAGCCCGGTGTCGCTGTTGATCTGCACCGCCGAGGGACGTCGCTCGTTGCCGGGGCGGTCCGGCGTCCACTCGCCCTTGGCGTCGCGCGCGTAGCTGATCTCCCAGATCCGCGCGCCCTTGGCCGCGAGCGCCTCCTCCCCGGAGATCGAGTCGCGGTCGTAGGTGTGCACGGTGCAGTCGGCGCCGAAGATCTCGAGCGCGTCGCGATAGGTCGAGCGCCCGAAATCGACGCCCCGCAGGCCGCGGCCGAGCACGACGCAGTTGTCGGGATCCGGCGGCAGCGCGGGCGGCAGCGTGCGCGTGGCGGCCGGTTGATCCGCGGGCGCGAGCGCTCGCTCGACGGGTCCGCGGGTGACGGGCGTGTCTCGCCGGGGCCGGCGCGCCGCGAACAGGCCGGCCGCGAACAGCACGAGGACGCCGACGATCATCAGCCCGAGGCTCCGGGACCAGGCGCCGATCGTGAAGAAGTTGAGGCCGATGAGCGCCGCGAACCAGACCGGGGCCAGGCGGGCGCGCGGGGACGACGTCGGGGTGTCGAGCGCGGCGCGCTGGGGCCGGGGCGTGACGGCCGTGGGCGTCGCCGGCGACTCGCCACGGAGCGCGCGCAGGACGTCGGCGGCGCTCGAGAAGCGCTCGGCGAGGGTCGGCGCCACCATGCGCTCGAGGACCGTCGCGAGCTCCGGGCTGACGTTGACGCGCTCGCGGAACTCGACGCGCTGCGTCGCCGGATCGTACAGCTCCGTCGGCGACGCGCGGGAGAGCAGCGCGATCAGGGTGGCCCCGAGCGCGTGGAGATCGGAGGCCGGCACCGCCTGCCCCATGAGCTGCTCGATCGGCGAGTAGCCGGCGGTGCCGAGCGCCATGGTCGATCCGCCCTCCGGCTTGACCGTGTCCTGGACCAGGTCGAAGTCGACGAGCACGTGGCGCGGACGCGCGGGCGCGTCGTCGTCACGCTCGCCGCCCGCACCCGCACCGGCCCCGGGCGCGGCGCTCGAGACCGCGTCCTGGCGAATGATGTTGGCCGGCTTGATGTCGCGGTGCACCACCGGCGGGCTGAAGCCGTGGAGTCGCTCGAGCGTGCCGAGGAGGTCCTCGGCGAGCGCCCGCGCGGACGCCTCGTCGAAGCGCTCGCCGTCCTCCAGCAGCTGCGCGAGCGAGCGCCCGCCGATCCACTCCTGGACCAGGTAGTAGCGGGTGACGCCGCCGCGCGACTGTTCGAAGTGATCGACGAGCCGCGGGATCCCGGGCGCCGACGGGGCGACGCCGCGCAGCACCGAGGCGGCGCGCTCAAACAGCTCGACCTGCTTCCAGTCGCGCGCCCCCGCCAGGGACAGGGTCTTGATCACGACCGGCGCGCCGGGGCCGGCGCCCGACGGGTCGGCGATCGTCGCGCGCAGCGTCTGCGTCGTGCGACCGCCGCCGAGCACCGCGTCGATCCAGTAGCGCCCGCGGAGCAGTCGCCCCTCGCCGCAGCCGGTGCAGGCGCCAGGAGAACGTGGCCCTTGGGTCAGGCAATTGGGGCACAGCGCCCCGCCGCTGGCGCCGGTCACCAAGGCGACGCCCGCCCCCGCGCCCAGCGGGCGCGCCGTCCGTGTCGTCCGGCGCGCCGTCGGGCGCGGAGCAGCGCGAGTCGCCCGATCATCGACCTGTCATGGACCTGTCATCGAACGATCATCGCCCGATCATCGAACGATCATCGCCCGGTCATCGCCCGGTCAGCTTGTCGGCGAACAGCTCGCCGAGCGTGCCGAAGCCCTTCTTCTTTGACTCGCGCTGGTACTTGCGCAGCGCCCGGCGCTCCTCGTCCATGTGCAGGCCGCGGACCGAGCAGCGCAGGCCGCCGTCGCGATCGCTCTGGAGGATCTTGACCTCGATCTCAGCGCCGGCCGCGAAGCTCTTGCGACGATCGTCCTTCTCCGCCGCCGCGCCGAGCTCACGGTTCGGGATGAAGCCGCGCCCCCGTCGTCCCGCGATCCCGCGCACCTGCACGACGATGCCCGCCGACTCGACGCGGTCGACGAGCACCGCGACGTGGGCTCCCGGCTTGAGCAGCGGGCGCTTGCCGTCGGGGAGCTCGAAGTTGCCGTCGTCGATGGCCTTGCGCTCGAGCTTCGACAGCTTCGACAGCGAGATCCGCCGCATCTTGGTGTCGACGCGATCGACGACGACGTCGATCTCGTCGCCGACCTTGAGCACCTGCTTGGCGTGCTTGACGTCCTTGCCCAGCTCCGAGATGTGGAGGAGCCCGTCGATGTTGGGCGCGAGCCGGACGAAGGCGCCGACCTCGGCGGCCTTGACGACCTCGCCGCGCTGCACCGATCCGACCTTGAGCAGCGCGGCGCTCGCCTCCCACGGGTCGCTCTCGAGCGCCTTCATGGACAGCGAGACGCGCATCTTCTTGCCCTTCACGCCGCGCTCGATCTCGAGCACCTTGACCTCGATCTCGTCGCCGACCTTGGCCGCGTCCAGCGGACGCACGTTGCGTCGCCACGAGAGCTCGGACTGGTGCACGAGCCCCGTGACGCCGCCGATGTCGACGAACAGCCCGAACTCGCGGACCTCGACGACGCGCGCCGTGACGACCTGTCCGGGCTCGAGGGACTTGATGCGCGCCTTGAGGTGCTTTCGCTGCTCGCGCTTGAGGATCAAGCGGCGGTCGACGACCAGCTTGCGCTTGCCCTTGCGCGGCGGCGCGACCGTGAAGTCGTGGCGCGTGCCGATGTACTCGCGCGGATCCGAGACCGGGTCGAGCGAGATGAAGCTCGCCGGGCAGAACACGCGCACGCCGTCGACCATGACGTCGAAGCCGCCCCGGTTGAAGCCGAACACGATCCCGTTGATCCGCCGCTTCTCCTCGCGCGCCTGCTTGATGCTCGCGCGCACCGCAGCGCGATCGATCTCGCGGTTGAGCAAGATCATGTGCCCGCTCTCGGAGATCGCGCCCACGCGCCCACGCAGGATGTCACCGGGCTGCGGCGGCGCGCACTCGTCGGCCCCCGAGTCCGCGGCGATCGTCGCGGCGGCCTGCTCGTCCGTGACGACGGGCGGCGCCTTGGGCTGCTCGACGACGGGCTCGCTCGCCTCGTTCGCGTCCTCCGCTGGCGCGGCGTCCATCTCCGACGTCTCGTCCGCGGTCTGCTCCGCGTCCGCAGCGGCCTCCACGGCGTCCGCCTCCGTGGCCGTGGTTTGCTCCGCGGTCTGCTCCTCCGCAACCTCGTCCGCCGAATCCTCCGCGGCCACCTCGGCAGGCGCCGCCTCGGGATCCTCCGCACGCTCCGCCGCGCTCGCCTCCACGGACACGGACTCTTCCGCAGACTCCTCCACGGACTCCTCCACGGACTCCTCCACGGACTCCTCCACGGACTCCTCCGCGCTCGGCGAGGCCGCCTCCTCCGAGGAGGGGGCCTCGTCGCTCCCCTCGCCCGCGGCCTCGGCGTCCTCCGACGCGACGTCCTCGGGGAGCGCGCGCGACTCGGCGGCGGCGGTCAGACGCCGACGTCGCTCGGCCGCCTCCTTGTCGACGGGCTGATCCCAGGCGATCGCGAACAGCTCGCCCCGGGTCAGCGCCCCCGCCAGCACGCTCTCGCGGCGGTCGTCGGAGGCCAGCGAGCGCTCACCCTCGGGCGCCGTGCCGGCCGCGTGCGCGCCTCGCAGCGTCCGCGGCTCGCCGACCTCCATGATCGCCACGCCCTTGCCGAACAGGTCGAGCGTGATGAGGTCCTCGACGATCTTCTCGACGCGCCCGGCGACGATCGACCCGGTCGTGAAGGCGTGTCGGCGACCGCCCTCGATCTTCGGCAGGTACTCCGCGAACACGCCGGTCGGTCCGGTGTCGGCCCGCGAGTCGCTGGCCTGCTCACCGGCGTCCTCCGCCGGCGCGCCCTCGGCCCCGGCCGGGTGCCCGGCGGCTGCGTCCTTGCCGGCGCCGCGCTTGCTCTTGCGCTGGCGCTTGCGTCGCTCGCCCCGGCTCGGACGCTTGCTCTCGCGCGCCGTAGCCTCGTCCTCCTGGCGCTCGGGCGGCTTCACCGGTCCGCCGTCCTCCAGCGCCTTGACCGGCGGGGCGTCATCGGCTTCCGCCGTCGAAGTCGGAGCCGAAGCCGTCGACGCCGGTGTCGACTGCGTCGACGCTGGCGCGGTCGTCACCGTCGTGACCTCCGCCGTCGTCGCCGCGTCGCTCGCGGGCGCGTCGCCCTCGGCCGTCTCCTCGCCGCCCGCGTCCGCCTCGCTCGAGCCGGCCGCGTCAGTCACCTCGGCCGGCGCCGACGACTGCGCGTCGGTCTCGCCCTCGCCCTCGCCCGGCTTCTTCTTCCGTCGCCGTCGCCTTCGTCGACGCTTCCGCGCGGGCGCGTCTGCGTCGCTGGCTGCCGTCTCCGGGGACTCGGCCGCAGGTTGCTCCGCGGTCTCGCGCGGTTCGGTCGAGCTCGTCTCGGCGGACGAGCGGTCGCGCTCGGACTCGGAGCGCGCACCCATGGTCGCGACTTCAGCGCTGTCTCGCGCAGCGCCCTGGTCGCTCGTGGACTGATCAGGGGTCTCTGACATTGGCAGACTCGTCGCCGCTGGAGCGACGGGCCTCGCATATCACCAATCAAACCGAGCGGGCGCAAGCGGAGAGTCCAGTCCGCTGAACCCGCCGACCGGTCGGTCGCGGCCGCACGTGGCCGTCGCTGGATCCTCCCCGGATCCTCCCCCAGATCCCCCCACAGCCACCCCAGACCTCCCGCTGGGCCGGAGACGGAACATTCCGCCAGGATCGCGCGAACACCCCTCATGGCGGTCGTTCCTGCGAACTTGACCGATTTCGCGCATATTGCGCCCGCAAACTCCCGCCCGATACACTGCGCTTCGGCGCAAATTTCAGCGTCACGAGACGCCCTCCGCGATCCGGGCGACGCCCGGCGCTTCGACTCGATCACGGTGCAAAGCACAGCCCGGCCCCTGAACGGAGAGCTCGCAGGATGAGTTCCGGCTCGAGCAGCGCTCTGTCCATACCGCGGCTGCGGTGGCAGTACACGCTCGGCCTCGCGGCCATCGGGCTCGTGCTCCTGATCGGCGCCGCGGTGATCTACTCGGTGCGCGTCGGGCAAGATGACCTCTCGCGCTCCATCGCGCTCGTGCACGGCCAGCAGACGCTGCTGCAGCGCGCGGCGAAGGCCGCGCTCGTGCTGCGCGACACCAGCGACCGCGCGACCCGGACCCACTACCTCGAGGAGCTCGACGCGACGCTCACGCGGCTCGACGCCCAGCACGACCAGCTGCGCAACGACGCCGGTAACGGCCGCGCGGTGCACAGGCTCTACGTCGAGCTCGAGCCAGGCTACCGCGCGACGCTCGAGCACGCCGAGGCGATCCAGAAGTCGCTCGCGCGCGCGGGCCCGGAGGACGCGACCAACATCGACGTCTACGTCCAGCAGCTGCTGACGCGCGAGCCCGCGCTGACCGCCGCGCTCGACGGCATCATCACGCAGTACCGCGCCGACGCGCACGCGCGGGTCGTCCGCGTGCGCGCGATCGAGTACGGGCTCGTCGCCGCGATCCTGCTCGTGCTCGTGCTCGAGGGGCTCTTGGTGTTCGGCCCGACGCTGCGGCGCCTGCAGGTCTACGTCGGCGACATGATCCGCGCGCGCGAGGCCGTGCGCGAGAGCGAGGAGCGCTTCCGCCGGCTGTCCGAGGCCGCGTTCGAGGGCATCGCGATCCACCGCGCGGGCCAGCTGCTCGACGCCAACCAGAGCCTGGCGACGATCTTCGGCTACGAGCTCACCGTCCTCGTCAAGAAGGACCTCCGCGAGCTGCTCAGCCCCGCGTTCCACGACAAGATCCTCACGGCGAGCGGCAACGCGACCTCGGCCCCCTACGAGGCGGTCGGCGTGCGCAAGGACGGCGCGCTGTTCCCCATCGAGGTCATCAGCCGCGTGATCCCGTACGGCGGCAACACGGTGCAGGTCGCGACCATCCGCGACATCAGCGATCGCAAGCGCGTCGAGGTCGCGCTGCGTCGCGCCAAGGAGGCCGCCGAGTCGTCGAACAGGGCCAAGAGCGAATTCCTCGCCAACATGAGCCACGAGATCCGGACGCCGATGAACGCAGTCATCGGCATGACGCAGCTGCTGCGCGAGACCAAGCTCGGCCGCGAGCAGCGCGAGTTCGTCGACACGATCCGGACCAGCGGCGAGGCGCTGCTGATCATCATCAACGACATCCTCGACTTCTCGAAGATCGAGTCGGGCAAGATGGAGCTGGAGGCGCGCCCGTTCCTGCTGCACGCCTGCGTCGAGGAGGTGCTCGACCTGTTCGCCGCCAAGAGCCTCGACAAGGAGATCGAGCTCGCGTTCTTCAGCGAGGAGGGCACGCCCAAAGCCGTGCTCGGCGACCCCACGCGCCTGCGCCAGATCCTCGTCAACCTCGTCGGCAACGCGCTCAAGTTCACCGAGAAGGGTGAGATCACGGTCTCGGTCGAGAGCGCCACGGACGAGCACGGGCTCTGGCTGCACTTCGCCGTCAGCGACACCGGCATCGGCATCCCGCCCGAGCGCCTCAACAAGCTGTTCGAACAGTTCTCGCAGGTCGACGCCTCGACGACCCGCAAGTACGGCGGCACCGGCCTCGGCCTCGCCATTTGCAAGCACCTCGCCGAGCTCATGGGCGGGCACATCTGGGTCGAGAGCGAGGTCGGCGTCGGCTCGAGCTTCCACTTCGTCATCAACGTCGGCGAGGTCGAGGACCCCGCCGTCGTCGAGCGCGCCGACGCGCAGCGCAAGCTCGCCAACGTCGCGCTGCTGCGAGACAAGCGCGTGCTGATCGTCGAGGACAACCCGACCATCCGCCAGCTGATCATGCAGCTCTCGCGGCGCTGGGGCATGCTCGCCAGCTCGGTCGCCTCGGCCGAGCTCGCCATGCAGTGCCTCACCGAGGATCGGCCGTTCGACATCGCGCTGCTCTCGGCCCACCTCGCGGAGACCGACGGCATCAACCTCGCCCGCCGGATCCGCGACACCCAGCAGCTCGCGACGCTCCCGCTGATCATGCTGACCGCGCCCGGCGACGCCAAGATCCGCGAGGAGGCGCGCGAGCTGCGGGCGCACTGCCTGACCAAGCCGATCAAGCAGGAGCAGCTCTACGACGCGCTGCTGCGCGCGCACGAGGATCTGAACGCGCCCGCGGTCGCGCGCGTCGAGACCGTGTTCGACACCTCGGTCAGCGAGCGCACGCCGCTGCGGATCCTGCTCGCCGAGGACAACATCGTGAACCAGCGCGTCGCGGTCGCGATCCTCGGCCGCCTCGGCTACAAGGCTGACATCGCGGGCAACGGCCTCGAGGCCGTGCGCGCGCTCGAGGACCAGGACTACAACCTCATCCTCATGGACATGCAGATGCCCGAGATGGACGGCCTCGAGGCGACGCGGCGGATCCGCGCGACGATCTCGCCGCTGCGGCAGCCGTACATCATCGCCATGACCGCGAACGCGATGGAGTCGGACCGTCGCGCCTGCCTCGCCGCCGGCATGGACGACTACATCGCCAAGCCGGTCCGCGTGAACGCGCTCGTCGAGGCGCTCAAGCGCCTCGAGCACGAGGCCCCCAAGGCCGGGCGCAACATCGGCGTCTGACGCCGCGTGGGCAAGCCGTCCAATCGGACAGGTCGCGCGGCGGGATCGCGAACGGCCGGCGTGACGCGTCGCGTCACCCCGGCCGCCTGCGGGATACCGCGCGGCGCGCTCAAGGAGCCGTGGAGACGGGGTCCTTGGCGCGCCGCAGCGCCAAAATAGCGAGCACGGCGCCGCCACGCGCGTCGCGGGCTGGAGATAAGGGCCTGCGACGCGCGTGATCACGAGACGCGCGGGTGAGACATGTTCCTGTGGAGAACGCCGCGCGCTCGTCTCGCCGCGCGCGTTCCCGAGATGAGCGCGCCCTCGGCATCGGCGCTCGTTCGGGACGCGCGTGGACCCATACCAGCAGCGCCGTGCCGCTGGACGGGCAAAATTCGGGAGAGACGGCTACCCCGCCCCCGCCGAAGTTGGCCCGTGCACGCACGCGCGGTCGTGCACGACTGGGTATATGCGTTCGCAGACCCATGAGGAGATGAGCCAGCCTCCGTGCGCCCAGCAGGATGGGAGACGATGCGCGTGTCCCACGGGCGCCGCTGACTACATCTCGGTAGAGCGCGCCACGGCGAATCGGATCACGAAAAATTTCGAAAAACTCTTACACGCGTCCGCGCGCGCGGTGACACGCGAGCGCCGCGCCGACGCGAGCGCCGCGGCGCCGAGGGCGTGAGCCCGAGCTCGTGGGCCGAGCGCCTGAGCCGAGCGCCTGAGCTGAACTTTTAAACAGATCGAGCGCCGCGTTCGAGCGCGCGGTCGCGACCGGCGCGCGCGATTGCTCCTGGTCCGCGGATCGTTTATTCCGCGGACGCGATGCGCCCCGGCCCCGTCGTCAACACTCGCGTCACCGCCGCGGCCGACGGCACGCCGATCGCGTACGAGGTGCTCGGTCGCGGCCCCGTCGTCGTCCTGACCAACGGGCTCGTCACCAGCAACTTCTCGTGGGGCTACCTGCTGCCCCGGCTCACGCGCCGCTTCACCGTCGTGACCTGGGACCTCAAGGGGCACGGCCGCTCGGGTCCGGCGCGCAGCCGCGAGGGCGTGACCATCGAGGCGCTCGCCGACGATCTCGGGCGCGTGCTCGAGGCCGCCGGGATCGCGCGCGCGACCCTGGCCGGGTTCTCGATGGGCTGCCAGATCATCTTCGAGGCGTACCGCGCGCTCGCGCCGAAGATCCAGGCGCTCGCGCCGATCCTCGGTCCGGCCGGCCACCTCTTCGACAGCGCGCTGCCGCAGCTCGGCGCCGGCAAGGCGATCTATCGCGTGCTCCGCCACGCGCCCCGGCCGGTGTTGTGGTCGCTGTTTCGCGGCGCCGCGCTCGGCATGCGACTGCCCGGCGTGGTCCCCATCGGGCGCGCGCTCCGAGTCGTCAGCCCGGAGACCGAGGACGAGGCGATCGCGTGGTTCGCCGAGCACTTCCGCACCGTCGATCCGCGGACCGCCGCGCGCATCGCCGTCGCCGCGCAGCGCCACGACGCCAGCGACCTGCTCCCGCGCGTCGAGGTGCCCGTGCTCGTCGTCTCTGGCGGCGCGGACATCTTCGCGCCGCCGCGGCTCGTCGCCGACCGACTCGAGCGGGCGCTCCCGCGCTGCGATCGCGTGCACATCCCCGACGGCGCGCACACGGGGCTGTTCGAACATCACCGCGAGATCGGCGACGCGCTCGAGGGCTTCCTCGACCGCGTCAACCGGGCGCGCGCGTAGAGCCGCTCGCCGCGCGGAGGGACGCCCGCGCGTCGCGGACGCTCGAGAAGACATGTCTCGCGCGCCCGGTCGAGCCGGGCCGCCCGTCGACCCGGCGCGCGCGTCGACGCCCTGGAGCTAGGCCGCCGGCGCCGGCTCGTAGAACTGCTTCACCCAGCGCCGCATCTTGTGCACCGGCCCGTCGAGCGAGACGAGCACGGGGCGCGGCCGCATGATCTTGTTCTCCCAGATCTCCACGTCCGCGCGCCACTGGCTGATCCAGTGCCCGACGACGTACCACACGAGCGGGCGCGGGATCCGGCGGTCCGCGTACCAGCGGAAGCGCACGCGCTGGTTGAGCGGCGCGGTCGGCAGGTGCGTCTGGAACATCACGATGTCGCCGAGCTCCGGCAGCGTGAAGCGAAACCACACGGTGCTGCCCGGGCCGAGCAGCGTCACGCGGACGCTCGCGCCGCTCTTGCGGTAGTGACGACCGCGGAACACGAGGTACGCGTAGGTCAGGAAGTACGCGACGTGCTCGAGCTCGGGGTCGAGCTCCCAACCTGGCTCATAGTGCACCCCGAACCCCGGGATCTTGATCTGCGTCCACGGGATCGTCAGCTCGGAGTGCAGGTGCGCGAAGTGCTGGAAGTCCACGGAGTTCTCGATGAACTCGCAGATGTGCATCCTCGCGTCGCGCGGCGCGTAGGTGCCGCGGGGGCGCAGCGTGCCGTCGTCGATGTCGGGCAGCGCGGGCGGCTCGTAGGGCGGCTCGGCGACCTCGCCCGTGACGTCGTGATACATCCAGAGCATCCCGTAGTGCTCACGCACCGGGTACGATCGCAGGCGCGCGCGCGGGACCTTGTCGAGCCCGGGGATCGAGCGCAGGCAGCCGTCGCCCGCGAACGACCAGTTGTGGAACGGGCAGCGGATGCAGTCGCCCTGGACGTCGCCGCCGGCGAGGTTGGCCCCCTGGTGCAGGCAGTGGGCGTCGAGCACCGAGACGACCCCGGACTCGCGCCCGCGGAACGCGACGAGGTGCTTGCCCAGCGCCCGCAGCTCGCGGACGTCGCCCGGCCGCAGCGCGTCGGCGTCGAGCACGTGGTACCAGCCCGACGGGTAGGCGCCCGGGTACGTGTCCTGGCGCGTGATCTCGTATACGTCTGCCTGCGTCATCGTCCCTCACCCTCACTCGCTGCGACGCCGTCCGGCGTCCGTCAAAAAGGAGCTTCGAAACAGCTCGACGATCGCGTCGCGGACCTCGACGGCGGGCTGCCGCATCCCGTCGGCGACCCACGCGGCCAGGTGCACCTGCTGGATCGCCGCGAGCGATCGCGCCAGCAGCACCGGGTCCGAGCGCAGCACGCTGCCCTCGTCCATCGCCACCTCGAGAACCCGCGCGTGCAGCTCGAGCCCCTGCTCCCACGCCGAGCGCTCGGGCGCGCCGCGCAGCGGGCCGATGCCCCAGGGGTGCGCGTACAGGTGGATCCGCATCCAGTTGGCGTGCGCGAGCATGAAGTCGACGTACACGCGCATCCCGATGACCAGGCGCGCCACCGCCGTCTCTGCCTCGGCGCCCGCCGTGCCCGCGGCCTCGAGGATGGCCGGGAGCCGCCGGATCAACACCTCGCTGAACAGCGGCTCCTTGCCGCCGACGACCTCGTAGACCGTCCCGACCGACAGGCCGGCGAGCGCGGCGATGTTCTGCATGCGCGCGCCCTCGAAGCCGTGCTCGGCGAACTCAGCCTCGGCCGCCTCGAGCACGAGCTCCCGGTACGCGCGCACACGCAGCGCCTTGGCGACATCCGTGGACATGACTCGAATCGTGATTCGATTTTCCGAACCGTGATTCGGAGCGCCCCGAAACTAGGCGAAACGCGGCCCGAACGCAACGCGAGGGCGCGATTCGGCGCGATCGGGCGCGCTCGACCGTCGACGCGGGGCGGCGGCGACGGGTAGTCTCGCCGCGAGATGACCACCTCCGCGAAGTTCTACGCCTTCGACTCCGAGCTCGCGCTGCTCGCGTTCATCTACGTCACGGCGACGCTCGCGGACGGGCGCGTCACGCCCGAGGAGCGCGCCGGCGTGCGCGCGTTCTTCGGCCGCCGCTACCCCGAGGCGGGTGAGCGCCTCACGAGCTTCCTCGCCGACGCGCGCGCGCGCGCGACGGCCATGGACCGCGAGGAGCGCCTCGCGCACATCGACGCGGCGATCCCGAGCGCGCTCGCCGACCTCTCCGCCGAGGAGCGCGCGACCCTCGGCGACGAGATCATGCAGCTCGCCTGGTGCGACCACGAACTCTCGCCGGGCGAGCGCGACCTCGCCGTGCACCTCACCCGCGCGTTCGCCCGCCACCCGTGACGCGCTCGCGTCGATCCGGATCCCGCGGACGCGCTGGACGGGCGCGCTCGAGTCGATTCCGGCCCCGCTGACGCGCTACGGACAGAGGTAGCTCGCCGTGAGCGCGGCCTCGGGGTTCGACTCGATCGCCGCGCACGCGAGCGGGCAGAGCTGAACCCGCTGACCGTCGAACCAGAACTCGCCTTCGCCCGCGCACGCGCCCTCGCCCGCGACGGGCGTCAACGTCACGGGATCCTCGTCGGGCGCGGGCGTATACGTGACGACGAGCGTGCCAGGGTCGAGCTGTTGATCGTCCGGCGGCGCGGGCGGCTCGTAGACGCACGGGATCCGGGTCTTGTCCGCGAGGTCCGCCGCGATCTGCTCGAGCATCGCGCCGTAGCTCGCCGGGTTGCAGATGCTCCAGCGCAGGCCGTCGGTGTTCTTGCTCAGCCATTGGTGGCCGACCCCGGGTGGTCTCGGGGACAGGCACTCCTCGACCGTCACCGGGTCCGTCTCGAGCCACGGCTGCGCGGCGTTCATCGGGTCTACCGGCGTGTGCGCGAGCAGCGAGTAGACCGTGTAGTTGGGGTCCTGGGGATCACCGAACAGGCCCGCGCCGAGGTTCAGCAGCGCGTCGTTCCAGTCGTTGGCCGCCGCGAGCCCGGCAGCGACGTCGTCCTTCTGGTCGTCGAAGAGGTTGCCCTCGGACCAGCAATAGACCCAGCCGTCGGCGAACATCAGAAACGCCTTGAGCGCGTCGTCGCGTAGCCATGCGCTCCAGCCGGTCGGGGTGAGGTTGAAGCTATCTGGAGCGTAGAGCCCATCGAGCACGACGCACAGCGCGTCCTGGGCCTTGATGTTTGCGGCGTAGTGGTAGAAGCGCCCCTCGACGTTGCCGGGCGGCGGGAGCGCGCAGGTCTGATTGTTCGACAACGGGGGAGGGACGCAGAGCGCTCGCTCGCTGCTCGAGAACTCGCCGATGACGATCAAGCGAAAATCGATCTTCGCGGCGTCGAGCGGACCGGCGAGCGAGTTATTGAGCGCGTCCTCGAGCGCGGTGACCCACTCAACCAGTATGGAGACCGAGCTGTCCGCCACCAGGATGATGTCGGTGGCGCCGTGCACGGTCGTCGCCTCCCCGCTCGCGCACCACGGCGCGCAGCTCAGGTCGTCGCCGTTGCACACGCCGTCGACGCACGCGGGATCGCCGAGCTCCATCCACGCGGCGGGCGAGCACGTCCCGCTCTCGCACGTGCCGCACGCACCTTCACACGCGGTGTCGCAGCAGGTCGCGTCGACGCAGTGTCCGCTGAGACAGTCTCCCGGGCCCCCGCACGGCGTGCCGTTGGGCGCGAGCTCGCCATCGCCATCGCCGTCGCCGTCTCCGTCGCCGTCTCCGTCGCCATCGCCGTCGCCATCGCCATCGCCATCGCCATCGCCGTCGCCGGTCGTGACCGGCAGGGACGTCGTGCCCGGGTTCGCCGAGGTGCCGCCGGTCGCGTTCGTCGTGGACCCCGTGGGCTCGGCGGAGCCCGCCGTCGTCCCGGTCGAGGCGTCCGCGTCGGTCTGCGCGCCCGTCTCGTCCGTCGCATCGCCGCACGCGATCCCGATGGTTATGAGCAGCGCCAGCGCGACGGCGCCGCGCGTGAGCGCGCGATCGCTCGCGCGGGTGGTCGCGGCGGGGTGATCGAGACGAGGTTGTGCTTCCATGGTCACTCGTGTTCCTTGGGCTGCGGTCGGCCTCGCGCGTCGAGATACATGTCCCAAACGACACCTTGTAGCGAGGTGTCGCGCGCCGGCCGAGGTCGGCGCGAGCGGGTCGACACTCCCTCCTCGACATCGAGGCGCGGGGCGGATCACGAATTCGCGGCTCGCTTCGCGACCAGCTTCGCGGCTGGCGAGCGGCGGCGAGACCCGCGAGATCGCGGCGCGCGACCGCGCCGAGCTCAGAGCTGCTCGGCTCAGCTCAGCGCGTCGATCAGAAACGCCCGCGCCACTCGCCACTCGCGCTTGATCGTGCCCGCGGAGAGCTGCAAGACCTCGCCCATCTCCTCGAGCGTGAGGCCGCCGAAGACGCGCAGCTCGACGATCTGGGCGGCGCGGGGCCGCGCGGCCTCGAGCCGCGACAGCGCGGTCTCGATGGCGACCGTGTCGACGAGCGCCGGCTCGGCGCCGAGGTTGTCGAGGGCGACGCGCTCGAGCCCGCCGCCGCGCTTGGCTCGACCGCGCAGGCGGGCCCGATCGGCGAGCACCTGACGCATGGCCCGGGCCGCGACCGCGCTGAAGTGGGCCTCGGAGTGAAACGACAAGGTCTCGGCCCTCGAGAGCTTGATCCAGACCTCCTGGACGACCGAGGACGGGTGCATCGAGCCGCCGTGCTGAGCGGCGTAGCGCAGCGCCTGGCCGCGCAGCGCCTCGTACAGGCGCGGCACGAGCTCGTTGACCTCGTCGTTCATGCGGCGAGTCTATCGAACACCCGCGCGCGTTTTGGACCGCGGCTCAACGCGGGCACGCGGCGTCGAGCTCGGGCTCGAGGCGACGGAGCTGCGCGAACCGAGCCGAGCCGACGGCGCCGAGCGCCGCCGCGCAGGCCTCGGCGGAGCGCGCCGGGTCGAGCGCGGCGAGGGTCGCCCAGCACTCGGCGGCGCGCGGGTCGGCGACGACGCAGCGCCGGGCCAGCGCGAGCGCGCGCCGGGCCTGACCGCCGCGCCGCAGGACCGACACGTAGCGCGAGACCAGCCACACGGAGGCTTCGTCCACCATGGCCAGCTCCTCGAGACGCCGCGTGTCGAGGCGCAGCCACTCCGGGTCGCTGGGATCGCTGGGCAGCGTCCCGGACCACGCGGCGGTGAACAGGGCCTCGGCCTTATCGGGCACCGCTTCGTCGACGAGCGGGAGCCAGCGCAGCGGGTCGCGTCGAATCGGGGCCGCCACCGCCAGCGGGTCCTCTTGGGCGCGCAGCCACTCCACGACGGCGTCGCGGCCTCCCGCGGCGAGGTGGAGCTCGGCGGTCTTGGCGGTGAGCGGGAGCTGGGTCGCGACCGCGCGCCCGTCGACGACCCAGCTCGCCGCGGAGGCGCCGAACCCGTCGACGTCGTCGCCGAGGTCCACGCCGTGCAGCGTGATCGCGTGCAGGGTCCCCCGCACCACAGCAGTGGGCACGGTGCGATCCGGGTCGGTCCCCATGACCCACCGCACCCGCCTCGGGATCGGCGTGAGGGTCGGCGAGCGCGAGCGCACCCACTGCTCGCCGTCGACGTCGATCGCGCACACGGTCTCGCCGCCCTCCACGCTCACCCGCGCCCGGACCCGCTGCGCCCGCCCGGGGAGCGGCGGGATCTCCTGCATGCGCTCGCCCTCGGGGGACAGCTCACCGTGACACAGCGCCTGCATCCAGCGCTTGCCGCCGCCCGCGATCGTCACGATCCGCAGCATCGCCATGGCGAGGGTGGTCTCGGCGTCAGCGAAGCCGATCCGCAGGTCGGTGCCCGGCTCGACGCGCGCGAGCGTGAGCTCGAGCTCGAAGCCCAGGTGCCCGGCGGGGAGGTCGACCGCGCGGGCGATCAGGGGTGACCACCGGTCGGTGGTCTCGTGGCTGCAGACGTCGAAGTCGAGGCCGCGGCGGCCGAGCCGGAAGGCGCCCGGCACGTTGAACCTCCAGCTCGGATCGCGGAAGTCCAGCTCGACGCGCTTGGCGGCCGCGGCCTGCACTCGCGCGCGCACGCCTTCGTCCACGGCGTCCTCGTCCTTAAAGTCCTCCACGAGGAGATCACGCGCCGCCTGGAAGTCCTGGACCGCGACGGCCCAGTCGAGCGCGGCCTCCCGCAGCCCGGGGGTGTCGGGGTACAGGCTGAGGGCGTGTCGGGCCCGCTCCAGCGCGCGGAACGGACGATCGTCGGCCGCCTCGAGTCGCGCGGCCAGCAGGTGCAGACGCGCGCGCGCCTCGGTGTCGGGCTCGGAGGCGGCGCTCGAGGCGATCAGCTCGGCCGCGAGGTCCACGAGGCCCAGGCGCGCGAGCTCCATCGGGCGCCGCGTGATCGCCTCGAGGTCGGCGTCCACGTCGGGGAGGCGGAGGCTCGTCGTGTCCCCGGCGCGCGCGTCGACGGCCGCCGTGAGGGGCTCGAGCTGGCCCGCGCCGGTCCCCTGGATCGTGATGGGCCCGTCGACGCGCGTCGTGGTGGCGAGCTCGCTGTCGCCGTCGCCGTCGAGGTCGCGGGCGAAGATCGGGCTGACGCCCGGCAGCAGGATCCCGTCCAGGCGCCCGTGGTTTACCTGTCGGATCACCCAGGTCAGCACGCTCGTTGATCGACGGGACATCAGCGCGAGGTCCCAGCGCCCGTCGCCGTCGAAGTCGCCGGTCAGCAGCGACTCGTTGTCGCCGCGCAGCGCGGCGGGCCGGCGCAGGAACGCGTAGCGGACGAGCGCGTCGCCCTCGAGGCGGTAGAGGCTGACGCCCGGGTCGTCGCCGAACTGGCGCGACACGGCCAGCGCGTCGCCGCCCCCTTCGCGCGGCAGCGCGGCGAGGCGCCCGTGCCCCTGCACGCGGGCGCGCGCTCGCAGGCCGCGCTCGTCCCCCTCGTACACGCGCACGTCGTAGGCGAGCCAATCGCTGAAGCTGGCCGCGAGCTCGCGCTGACCGTCGCCGTCGAAGTCGCCGGCGACGAGCCCGTAGACGTCCGAGCCGGCGCGGTCCTCGGGCGCGATCGGCCGCGAGAGCGCGCCCGTCTCGCGGTCCACGGTGAAGATGTCGCGCGCGTAGGCGCCTGTCCCCCAGAACAGCCCGGTCACGCCATCGCCGTCGAGGTCGGCCTCCACGACGTGGTGCACAGGGCCGGGCAGCGCCGCGCGCAGGACCTCGACCTCGGCGCGGCCCGCAGACGCGCGCACCAGGCGAGCCGAGCGCGTCACGGGGTCGTCGATCTGAAGCAGCAGCCCCGGCTCCGACGCGAGCCCCCAGGGCATGTGCCCCAGCGTGTTGGGCAGCGCCCACTCCGTGACGACGGGGAGCTGCGGGCGCGCCTCGACCAGCCGGACCGTCTTGGAGACCCAGTCGTTGAGCCACAGGCGCCCGCCGTCGGCCGGCGTCGCGCTCGTGGCCGGGACCTCGGTGGGCGAGACCTTCGCCAGCGCGCGGAGGACGGGGCCGACGCTGTCGTCCGGCAGCCGATCGGCCGCCTCGTCCAGGCGACGAAAGCCCGCCAGCGCGCGCGCCCAGAGCTCGGCCGACCCGACGCCGCCGATTTCCTCCAAGGCCTGGAGCGCGCGGAGCATCGTGGAGAATCGGCCGTCCTGATAGGCGCGCTCGGCCAGCGCGGACAGGACCTCGACGCGGGCGGCATCATCGGGCGCGCTGACGTAGGCCTGGGCGATGGCCTCGCGGCCGCCGAGGGGGTGCACCGCGTCAAACAGCCCCTGGTGCTCCAGCCACGCCCGCGTCAGCGCGCGCGTGCCCTGGTGCTCGGGCAATCGCGCCCACGTCTCGAACACGACCTGCGCGCGATCGGCCGCGCCCTGCTCCTCGAGCGCGCGCGTGCTGATTCGAAGGCTCCGCGCGCTCCGGTGCGCCGCCGCCTCACGCCGCTGTTGTTGCCAGCGCTCCACACCAGCGCGCGCGACCAGGACGAAGGCGACGGTCGTGGCGGCGGCGGCGAGCCAGGTCAGCGCCCGCCGGTGGCGTCGGATGAACAGCGACGCGCGCGCGCCGGCGGGAATCCGTCCGCCCCGCACCGGCAGCGAGGCGGCCGCGCGGCGGAGGTCCACGGCCAGCGCGGCCGCCGAGGGGTAGCGCGCCTCCGGCCGTCGCTGCAGGCATCGCGCCAGCACGGCGCGCGCCTGGGGCTCGATCCCCTCGAGCTCGAGGGGACGTCGCTTGCGCTGGGCGGCGTCGACGAGCGCGAGGCCGCGACAGGAGAGCGGCACGCGCCCGGTGAGCGCCTCGTGGAGCATGACGCCGAGCGAGTAGATGTCCGAGCGATGATCGCCGCTCGCGCCCGCAGCCTGTTCGGGGCTCATGTAGTCCAGCGTTCCGCCCGGCCGCCCCTGCTCCCCGAGCGAGAGCGCGAGGCCGAAGTCCAGCAGCTTGGGGCGCCCGTCGGCGGTCATGCGCACGTTGGCGGGCTTGAGATCTCGGTGGGCCCAGCCGCCCTGATGCACGTGGTGGACGCCGTCGCATAGCCGGGCGAAGAGCTCCAGGACCTGCGCCCGTGACGTGCGCGCGAGCGCCTCGCGAAAGCCGAGCCCGTCGACCAGCTCCATGGCGATGTACACGCCCCGCTCCCACGGCGACGCCTCGATCACGTAGGGGATGACCGGGTGCGAGAGGGCGGCGAGCGCCTGCGCCTCCTGGAGAAACGCGGCGCGGGCCGCCTCCCCCTCGGCGCGTGGTCGCACGATCTTGATCGCCACGCGCCTGCGCGGGCTCTCCTGCTCGGCCTCGTAGACCACGCCGCTCGCGCCTTCGCCCCGGCGGGTCAGCACCCGGTAGGGGCCGATGCGGTCGGGGTCGGGCGGCGTCGGGGGGTCGACGGCGGCTCGCTCCGACGGGTCGGCGGCGAGCTCCTGCGCGAGCAGGTCGGCCACGAGCGCCGGCCCCTGACCGTCGAGCAGCGGGTCGTGGGTGGCGTCCGCGAGCAGCAGCCGCCGCACCTGGGCGGCGAGCTCCGGCGGCGCGGCGGCGAGTCGTGTCTCTCGGGCGGCGGGCGGCAGCTCCAGGAGCTCGTCGAGCAGCTCGAGGGACCGGACGAGCTCCGCCTCGGCGCGCGCCACGGGCTCAGCCTCCCACCTTCGATCGCGCGGCCACGAACACCTCTTTGTAGTGCAGCGCGCCGTCGCCGGGCAACCCGCGGCTCGCGGCCGCGCGTTCAAGCGGTCGTCCGCGCGCGCCCGCAGGCTGCACGCGGCGAGTCGCGCGCTTCGAACGCGGGGACGGTCGTTGACCCGTCGCTACTCGACGAGCCGAAACAGCTGATTGTTGATGTCCTTGCACGACCACTGCTGAAACAGCCCGCCGTTGTCGGCGCTGGGGCCCGTCTGATCGAGACACTTGCCCGAGTGGCGCGCCACGAGGTGAAACCAACCACCATCGTGGGGGACGAGCTTCCACTGCTGGTTCTGCTGCCCGCCGCAGCGCCACTGGATTACCGGAGCGGTGTTGTCGGTGCGCGCGCCGCCGACGTCGAGACACATCCCGGTTCGCGTGTTCCTGATCTGCACCCAGCCAGCGCCGTCCTCGATGAATTCGAACTGTTGGTTATGATTGAACACGCTGCCTCGGGCGTTCGTCCGCGCGCGATCACCCACGGCGCTCACGCGTCGGAGCGCTCCTCGAGCTCGGGATGCGGGTCATCGCTGAAGTGCGCCCCGAACGCGCGGAGCAGGCGATCGCCGAGACCAGGGAGGTGCCGCCCGAGCGCGACGGCCAGCCGCGCGTGGCCGGTGATCGCTCGCTCGCGACGTCGGTGATAGATCGCGTCGATCATCGGCCGCGCGGCGTCCTCGGCCGTCCACATCAGCCCGCGCGGACGTCGATCCACGCGACGCGCGTCGAAGCGCCCCTGGTTGTCCACCTGATCGATCTCGCTCTCCACGAAGCCGGGGTGGAGGGTCGTGCAGCTCACGCCCTGGTCCCGGAGCTCGACGCTGAGCGTGGCGCCGAGCAGCGAGAGCGCGGCCTTCGACGCCCCGTAGGCCGCGCCGCCGGGGAGGCCGAGGAACGCCGCGGCGCTCGACATCAACACCACGCGCCCGCCTCGCTCCTCCAGCCACGGCAGCGCGTGACGCACGGTCATCGCGGCGCCGATGAGGTTGACCTCGAGCTGGCGCCGCCAGGTGGCGGCGGAGAGCTCAGAGACCTGTCCCAACGCGCAGAAGCCCGCGTTCGCCACGACCACGTCCAGCCGCCCGTGCGCGCGGGAGAGGTGACGGACCGCCGCGATGATCTGCGCCTCGTCGGTGACGTCGCAGGGCAGCGCGCAGCAGCGGCCGCCCGCCGCAGAGAGCTCGGCGTGGACCGCGTGGAGCTTGTCGGCGCGCCGCCCCGAGATCGCGACGAGGGCGCCCTCTCGGGCGAAGCGGCGCGCCAGCGCCCGCCCGATGCCGCTGCCGCCGCCCGTGATCCAGACGACCTGTCCCTTGAATCGGGTCGAGCGGGCGCGCGCGCCTCGCCGTCGCGCGACGAGCACGACGAGCAGCACGGCCGCCGCGAGCGGCCCGAGCACCCCCAGCGCGTCGCCGTGGAGGCGCGTCGACGCGGCGCACGTCGAGAGCGCGAGCAGCAGCAGGACGCCGAGCCGCGCCGCGCCCCTCATCGCCCCCTCACGATCGCGTCCAGGGCGGTCAGCGCCTGTGACACCTGGGCCCGCGTGTTCGCGGCCGTCAGCGAGAAGCGCACGCCGCCGGCGTCGAGCGGCATGGCCGGGTACACCGCGGGCGTGATGAGCACGCCGTGGCGCCAGAGCTCCTGGCAGGCGCGGATCGTCGCGTCGAGCCCGCCCGTGATCACCGTGACGATCGGGAAGCCGAGCGGGCTTTGGACCCGGAGACCCAGCGCCCGCGCGCCCTCGATCAGCTCGCGGCTGAGCTCTTGCACGTGGGCGCGTCGCGCCTCGCCGAGCGCCGCGTTGCGCCGCAGCGCCGCGAGGGCCGTCGCGATCGAGGCCACCGGCAGCGGGCCCGAGAACACGAAGGTGTTGGCGGCCGTGAGCCGCGCGCGCTCCTGCGGGCTCCGGCAGGTCACGAACGCGCCCATCGACGAGAACGCCTTGGACAGGCCGCTCACGTAGACGATGTTGTCGGCGCCGTAGTCGAGCCCGTGCCAGCGCACCACGCCGCCGCCGCCGTGACCCCAGGGCGACGCCGAGCTCGGTGACGCGCCGAGCAGGCCCAGGCCGTGGGCGTCGTCGACGTAGACCGTCGCGTCGTAGCGCCGCGCCAGCTCGCACAGCCGCGGGAGGTCCGCGCTGACCCCGGACATCGAGTACACCCCGTCCACCGCGATGACCCGCGCCGGCAGGTGTCGAGACGCCCGGAGCTGGCGCTCGAGCGCCTCGAGATCACCGTGGGGGAAGCGTCGCACGCTCGCGCCGCGCCCCTGGGCGATGAGCGCGGCGTCCTGGATCGAGGCGTGGGCCGCCGCGTCGACCAGCAGCGCCCCGGCGCCGCAGAGCACGGGCAGCACGCCGGCGTGCAGCAGCGTGATGGTCGGGAAGCACAGCGCGTCGGGGGCGTCGACCAGGTCCGCGAGCGCGCGCTCGAGCTCGCGGTAGATCGCGGGCGAGGCGACCGCGCGCGTCCACGAGGGGTGCGCGCCCCAGCGCGCGACCGCGGGGCCGATGCTCGCCAGCACCTCCTCGTCCAGGTCCATCGCGAGGTAGTTGCACGACGCGAAGTCCTCGACCCAGCGGCCCTCGATCCGCAGCGAGCGACCGCGCTGCTCCTCGACCTCCACCAGCAGCTGGGGGATCTCCGCGAGCACGCGGGCGTGCACGGTCTGTTCGAAGCGCGCGCCGTCGCCGGCCGGGGCCTCGGAGAGCCGCGCGCTCAGCTCAGCCACCGTGCGCGCGGCGACCAGCGCGTCCACGTCCAGCGAGACGCCGAGCTTGGACGCGAGCGCGCTGATCAGCTCGACGCGAGTCAGCGAGTCCAGCCCCAGATCTTCGCGCAGCCGATCCTCGGGTCGCGCCGCCGCGCGGCCGAGCTCCGCGAGCGCCTCGGCGATCGCCCCGTGCACCTCGGCGGATCGCGGCGCGGGCGTCAGCGTGAATTCTGGCGTCAGCGCCCCCGTCGCGATGAGGTGGCGCAGCCAGGCGTAGCGCTTCTTCCCGGAGGAGGTGCGGGTGTGCGTGCGCGCGGCGAGTCGGTAGACCGCCGAGAGCGGCGCAGGCAGCTCCAGCCCCGACAGCCGCGCGCGGGTCTCGTCCGGATCGAGCGGCTCGCCGCGCTGCACGACGACCGCGAGCGCGGACTCGGGATCCTGCAGGTCGGTGTCGACCACGAGCACGCGCCCGTGGTGCAGGCCCAGCGCCCGCGCGACCGTGACCTCGAGCTCGCGCGCGAGGAAGTTGCAGCCGCGCCGGATGATGAGGTTACCGAGCCGGTCGACGAGGTAGAGCTGCCCCTCGTGGTGAAAGCCGACGTCGCCGGTGCGCACGCCGCCGCGCGGCAGCGGCTCGACGGCGTCCGGCGCGTGGAGGTAGCCGTCGGCGCGCATCGGCCCGTCGATCACGACCTCGCCGCAGCGGCGCTCCTCGTCGACGCGCGACCCCTCGGCGTCGACGAGCCAGCAGCGCACGCCCACGCTCGGGCGACCCACGGAGGACACGAACAGCTCGCTCGCGCGCAGCTCCGGCAGCGCGTCCAGGGTGTGCACCCCGTTGAGCTGGACCGCGCTGCCCGGCGTGAACGGGCCGCGCGTGATCCGGGCGATCGACGTGCCGTCTCTGTGGCAGCTGTGAGTCCCGCAGGTCGCCTCCCCCAGCCCGTAGCCCACGACGATGCTGCGCGGGTCCAGGCCCGCCGGCGCGAGCGCCTCCAGGAAGCGCGCCGCCTCCCTCGGGTGCACCGACTCCCCGCCCACGTGGATCCGCCGCACGCAGCGGAGATCCAGCGTCGCCAGGGCCTCCGCCGCCACGCGCCGCAGCACATAGGAGAGCGCGAACGGGGGCATGAGCACGTGGTCGGCGCGCGCCGACGCCACCGAGCGCAGCCAGCCCAGGGGGTCCGCCATGAACTCGGCGGGGCGCGCCAGCGCGAGCGCGTCGTAGCGATCCAGCGCCGAGAGCACGAAGGTGAAGCCGAAGTCGTGGTTGAGGGGTAACCAGCTGGCGAGGCGCCGCGATCGGCCCGCGATGTCCACCAGCACCTCGAGCTCCGCCATGAGCGCCGACCAGCGGATGGCGATGGCCTTGGTGCTCCCAGTTGTCCCCGAGGACAGCTGAAAGTAGGCCAGCTCCGACGGCCTGGGGACGTGCCAGCGCGCGCTCGGGAGCGGCGCGAGCTCGATCCGCTCCGGGACCCCGAGCAGGAATTCGAGCCCCGGCGTCGCGACGGCCACGGCGGCGGCCGGGAGCAGCACCGGACAAGGGCCGCCGAGCAGCCCGCGGAGCCGGCGCAGCGAGGCCACGAGCGCGTCGGGTCCACCCGCGCCCATCGTCGACGCGTGCACCGCCGGCCGCGCGCCCACCAGCCACGCGCCGAGCACCGCCGCGAGCGTGAACGCGGGGCCCTCATCGACGATCAAGCACGGCTGCCCAGCGCTGAGGCCCCGCGCGCGCAGGAGCGCCCCCACCTGGGCCGCGCGCACGGCGAGCGCCCCGCGGTCGAGCAGCCCGGGCGAGGCCGGCGGCGCCGAACGCAAGCGTCGCATGAGCGCGTGCAGCCACGGCGTGGACGAGGTGAGCTTCGGGGTGACGGGCGCGGGGAGGTCTTGAATGACGTGCAACGGATCGGCTCCGGTCGAGGGACACTCCTTCCTCGTCAACGGGAGCGCGCCCGGATCACCGGCGGCGAAAAAAACCACCGCGCCCTCGAGACACGTACGTCCCTCGCGCTCCCTCACCGACGCGGCCGCCATGGGCGCGGCGTCGTCGAGGCGCTCGCGAACTCGCGCGCCGACCGCTCGGCCTCGCGCTACTCCGCGCGCGCGCGGCTGCCGAGCACGATCGCGGGCGTCACGAACAGGTTCAGCAGCGTCGAGCTCACGAGCCCCCCGAGGATCACCACCGCCATCGGGTGCTCGATCTCGTGGCCCGCGGTGCCGCCCGCGACGACCAGCGGCACGAGCGCGAGGCCCGTGGAGAGCGCGGTCATCAAGATGGGCGTCAGCCGCTCGCTCGCGCCGCGCAGCAGCAGCTCGGGGCCGAAGGGCACGCCCTCCTCGTGCTCGAGGTGACGGTAGTGCGCGATCAAGAGGATGCCGTTGCGCGCCGCGACGCCGAGCACGGTGATGAGCCCGACGAGCGTCCCGAGCGAGACCACGCCGACGCTCGCCGCGGTCGCGAGCGCGCCGCCGAGCAGCGCGAGCGGCAGGCCGAGCATCACGAGCAGCGCGAGCCGGAGGGAGCGGAGATCGGCGAGCAGGATCAGGAACACGCCGAACAGCGCGAGCGCTCCCACGCGGACGAGCGTCTGCCGCGAGCGCTCGCGGGCGCGGTGCTCCCCGAGGCTCTCCGCGTGGTGGCCCGGGGGCAACCTGTACGATCGGACCGTCTCCTCGATCGCCGCCGCGGCCGCGTCGAGGTCCGCGCCCGCGCGGAGGAACACCGAGATGTCGAGCTTCCGCGAGCCGTCCTGGTGCGCGATCGTGTTCGGCATCGCGTCCACTCGCACGTCCGCGACGTCGCCGAGCCGGACGCTGCGCGACGCGTCGAGCGCGATGAGCAGGTCCCGCAGCGCCGAGACGTCGTCGCGCACGCGCGGGGCGCCCCAGACGACCACGTCGATCGGCTGCTGCCCGCGGACCACGGTGCCGACGCGCTCGCCCTGGATGAGCGTCGCCGCGCGCTGACGCAGCAGCCCGGGGTCCACGCCCAGCGCCGCGCAGCGGTCGAGCTGCGGCGTGATCTCGATCTGCGGGACGAGCACCTGCGCCGCCGGGCTGGCGTGCTCGACGTCCGCGAGCGCCTCGACGGCGCGCGCCAGCGCGGCGCCGTGCTCCTGCAGCGCCTCGAGCTCGGGCCCGAACAGGCGGATCACGATCGCGCCCGAGCCCCCGCTCAGCACCTCGCGCATGCGCTCCTGCAGGTAGGTCTGCACGTCGCGGTAGACGCCCGGGTAGCCCGCGACGCGCTCGCCGACCTCGCGCAGCGCCAGCTCGAGATCGGCGTCGGGATCGACGCTGACCCAGAGCTCGGCGAACTGCGGGCCGACGACCTCGTCGGCGACCTCGGCCCGCCCGATGTGGGCGCCGAAGTTGCGCACGCCGGGGACCTCGAGCAGCTCGGCCCGCGCGAGCTCGGCGGTCCTCGCCATGGCCGACAGCGACGTCCCCGGCTTGCCGATCCAGTGCATGAGGAAGTCGTTCTCGGCGAACTGGGGCAGGAACGCGGTGTCGAGCGCGACGAGCGAGCCGAGCGACAGCAGCGTCGCGATCGCGCTCGCGCCGATGAGCAGCCGGGGTCGACGCAGCGTCGCGCGCAGCGTCGCGAGGTAGGCGGCGCGCAGCCGCGTGGCCAAGGGCGGCGCGCGCACGCGCGCGACGTGACCCGGCAGCAGCAGCAGCGCGAGCGCCGGCGTCAGCGTGAGCGCGACGATCATCGACGCGAGCACCGCGAGCCCGTAGCCGAGCGCGAGCGGGCGGAAGAACGCGCCGGCGACCCCGGGCAAGAACAGCACCGGCACGAACACCAGGAGCACGATCAGCGTCGCGTAGACGACCGCGCTGCGGACCTCGAGGGACGCCTCGAGCACGATCCGCAGCGTCGCCGCCAGCGACCTGTCCTCGGGGGCCTCCCGCAGCCGGCGGTGGATGTTCTCGACGTCGATGATCGCGTCGTCGACGACCTCGCCGAGCGCGATGATCAGGCCCGCGATCACCATCGTGTCGAGCGTCATCCCGAGCGCGGTGAGGATCGCGGCCGCGGTGAGCAGCGAGATCGGGATCGCGAGCACGCTGATGATCGCGGTGCGCCAGTCCCAGAGGAACAGCAGCAGGATGACGACGACCAGCGCGGTGCCGATCGCCATCGCCTCGCCGAGGTTGGCGAGCGCGCGCTCGATGAAGCCCGCGGGGCGGAAGATCGTCGCGTCGAGCTCGACGCCGGGCATCGCCGGCGCCAGCGACTCGAGCGCGCGATCGATGCCGTAGGTGACCTCGAGGCTGTTGGCGCCGGGCTGCTTCTCGACGATCAGCAGCAGGCCCGCGCCGCCGGTCACGACGGCCTCGCCGATCGGCGGCGGGGGCTGCTCGACGACCTCCGCCACGTCGCCGAGCGTCAGGGAGCGCCCGGCGCTCGCGGCCACCGGCGCGCGCGCGAGCTCCTCCGCGGTGGACGCCACGGCGCCGTGCAGCACAGGCAGGCGCTGGTTCGGGCCGTCGACGAAGCCGCCGGGCTGCGGCGTCACGGCGCCCCCCGCCGCGCGCGCGACCTCGTCGAGCGTGACGCCGTGCGCGTGCAGGCGCTCAGGCTCGACCTGGACCTGGAGCTGACGGCCGCGCTCGCCCCAGATCGCGACGTTCGCGACCCCGGGGACGCCCATCAGCCGCGGGCGGACGACCCAGCGCACGAGGTCCGTGAGCTCCATCTGCGACTGGTCCTTGGACCATATCGCGACCTTGAGCACGCGCGAGGTCGAGGACAGCGGCGAGAGCACCACCGGGCGGCTGGCGAGCGCGGGCAGCCGCGCCCGCGCGACCCGCTCGCTGACGAGCGCGCGCGCGTCGATCAGCTCGGTGCCGCGTTCGAACAGCACGACGACCGACGACAGCCCGAGCACGGAGCGCGAGCGCAGCTCGGTCATCCCGGGCGTCCCCGCGAGCGCGCTCTCGAGCGGCGTCGTGACGAGCGACTCGACCTCCTCGCTCGACAGCCCCGGGGCCTCGGTCTGGATCTCGACGCGCGGCGGCGCGAACTCGGGGAACGCGTCGAAGGACGCGCCGGAGGTCACCAGCGCGCCGACGACGATGAGCACGAGCGCGAGCCCGAGCACGACGTGGCGCTGACGCAGGCACAGCTCGATGAACCCGCGCATCAGTGCCCCGGCTCGAACTCCGCGCCGTACAGCTCGGCGGCCCCGACCGAGACGACGCACGCGCCGACGTCGGGCCCGCGCCGCAGCACCGCCGCGTCGCCGTCGCGCCGCTCGAGCTCGACGCGCGCGCGTCGATACACGCGCTCGCCGTCACACGCGTAGACCCACGCCGAGCCGCCGGCGTCGTAGAAGACCGCCGAGTACGGCACGGCGGTGAGGTGCTCCGCGCGCCGCAGCGGCACCGAGACCAGCACGCGCTCCCCGGGCGAGAACGCCGAGGTCTCCGGACCCAGCGCGTAGTAGCGATCGACGGTCCCGGCCGCCGGCGTCGCGGTCGGCGGCCCCGCGACGGCGCTGGCGCGCGCGCCCGCGTGGCCGTCGCGCGCGCCCAGCGGCTGCACGAGCGCGTCGGCGTCGGGCTCGAGCTGGCGAAGATCCCCGGAGTAGACGGGCACGCGCACCCAGAGGGTGTCGGCGTCGACGAGCTCGAGCAGCGGCGACCCGGCGGCCACGACCTGCTCGGACGCGACCGTCAGCGCGCGGACGATGCCGTCGCTCGGGGCCTGCACGGCCATCGAGACGTCGGAGAGCAGCGGCGACGAACGCAGCGCGCGGCTGCGGACGCGCGCCGCCTCGAGATCCGCGCGCGCGATGTCTCGCGCCGCCGTCGCCTCCTCGATCGCGCGCTGGCTGCCCGCCCTGGAGCGCGCGAGCGCGCTCGTCCGCTCGAGGCGCGCCTCGGCGGCCACGAGCTGCGCGCGCGCGGCCGTGACCTCGCGGTGCGCCCGCGCCTGCGTGTCGCGATCAACCGGCGCCAGCGGGACCAGCCGCAGCAGCGTGTCTCCGGCGTGCACGCGGGCGCCCGGCGCCAGCGTCTCGGTGGTGTGGACGACCCCGGCGACCGGCGCGGCGACCGGGATCACGCGCCCCGGCGGGACGCTGATCTCGCCGCCCACCAAGCGCTGCCCCGGCGCGTCGTGCTCCTCGACCGTCGCCGTCACGATCGCGAGGCGCCGCGCCGCCTCGGGCGTGAGGTGGACCCGCGTGAGCTCGTGCTCGGCGACCGGGTTCTCCACGGTCGAGGGCGGCTCGTGGCGCGCCGCCGCAGGCGGCGCCCCGCAGGCGGTCAGCAGCGCGAGCGCGACGGTCAAGCGCTTCATCCGGCCGCTCCCAAGCTCGCGATCTCCAGACGCGCTCCGACGGCGCGCTCGAGCTCCGCGTGGGCCCGACGGACCTCCGCGTCGAGCTCGGCGGCCCGCAGGCGCGCGGCGCCGAGGCGACGCAGCGCGTCGAGCACCACCAGGTAGGAGTCCTCGCCGAGCTCGTAGCGCTGCGTCGCGGCCTCGAGCGCGCGCTCGAGCGGCGGCGTTACGTCGTCGCGGTAGCGAGCGCGCGAGGCCAAGGACTGCTCGAGCTGCGCGCGCGCCGAGAGCACCTCGAGCCCGACGCGCTGCCGGACGACGTCGACGCGGTGACGCGCGCGCTCGACGTCGGCCTCGGCGCGCCGCACCCCGCCCTGGTTCTGGTTGAAGATCGGCAGCTCCACCCGCCCGCCGACACGCGCGCCTCCGGCCATGGAGTCCCACTGTATGTCCGTTTGCAGCGCGAGCGCCATGATCCGCGCGCGCTCCCAGCCGGCTCGAGCTGCGGCCCCCTCGAGCTCGAGCTCGGCCGCGCGGACATCCGGTCGAGCCCCGCGCGCGAGTGGGAGCAGCGCGTCGATCGACGGCGCGCTCGCCGGGAGCGCTCGCCGGGTCAC
Source organism: Myxococcales bacterium (assembly GCA_020633295.1). Taxonomy (GTDB): domain Bacteria; phylum Myxococcota_A; class Polyangia; order Nannocystales; family Nannocystaceae; genus JACKDW01. The sequence goes on from JACKDW010000008.1 coordinate 30,737, forward strand.
CACCTCGACGCGCTCGCTCGCGTCGCGCCCGAGCAGCACGAGCAGGCGCGCGCCGGCGAGCGTCTGCTCGCGCCGCGCGACCGCCACGGCGTCCGCGGCGACGCGCGCGTCGGCTCGCACCGTCAGGACGTCCGCCGGGCTCACGTCGCCCGCGGTCGACCGCGCCTCGGCGAGCGCGACGAGCTCGCGCGCGGTCGTCTCGAGCTCCACGAGGATCTCCACGCGTCGGCCCGCGAGCGCGCGCTCGATGTGGGCCAACCGGACATCGCGCGCGAGGTCGAGGCCGCTCTGCACCAGCGACTCGGCGACGCTCTCCACCACGAGCGCGGCCGCCCGCTTCCTGCGGGGGCGCTGGAGCAGCGAGGTGATCGGCGCGAGCAGGCCGACCGCCGCCTTGATCGAGCCGATCGGCGCCTGCGCCGAGATCGACGGGTTCTCGACGCGCACCGCGGCGTCGTAGTCGGCGCTCGCCGCTCGCAGCCGCGTGACGTCAGCGCGAAACGCCGGGCTGCTCCAGAGCGCGAGCGCCACGGCCTCGTCCTCGTCGAGGCCGTCCGCGAGCGCGACCCCGGGCGGCAGCGACGGCTCGCGCGACGCGTCCTCGGCCGTCCGAATCCCGTGACCTGTACGCTGCGTCAGCTCGTCGTTCAGCCAGCCGCGATCCCGACTCGCGCTCGAGCAGCCCGCGACGACGCTCGTGATCACCAGCACCCATCGCGGGAGCTTCGCGCGCTGTCGTGTGGACGTCGCCACGAGTCGGTTCCGAAGGTGCAGCAGCAAGCATGCGCCGCCGGGCCCTCGACGCCGCGACGCCGTCGAGACCTACCACGAACCGCGCGCGGGCTGACGTCGCCGAGGCACGCGCGAGCAGCCGGTGGCGAATGTCTGCGTGTCGCCTCGCGCCGTATTTTTCGTTGTGGGCGAGGCGGTGAAACGCGGTTGTACCGGGCCGTACTACAAGTTTCGCCAACGACGCTCGCGGCGAAAAGGACAAGTGAGGCGCGCGTGGGCATTCGCCGCGGGCTGCTAGGCCTCGGGTCCAGGCCAGCGCGCGAGCAGCTGGTCGACCTCGGCGAGCGCCTCGTCGACGCGCGCGCGGTGCAGCAGCGACAGGCGGTTACGCGAGAGCACGCGGCCGACCGTCGCCGCCAGGGTGAACAGCGCGCGGCGGACCACGTCCGCGCCGCAGACGTACACCGAGATGTCGCGCGCGGCGACGTCCGGGATGTCGGCGCGCGCCTGGATCATCGCCTTGCGCGTCGCCGCGCCGAACGAGCCGAGCTCGGAGATGTCGGAGACGATGGCCGGCGTGAGCCCGCCGCGAATCAGGTACGCGACGATCTCGGTCACCTCGGCGGGCGACACGTCGCCGCGGTACACGATCACGGGCACCACGCCGCGGTAGGTGTACAGGCGGTGGGCCCCGACGCGCGCGGGCAGCTCCTCGGTACGTCGATCGTCGTCGGTCATGGACGGCGCGTTCGCGTGAGTATAGGACGCCGGCCGCGTCGCGGATCAGCGATCGCAGCGTCGCCGCGAGGCGGCGCGGACGCGGGCGGGGCTGCTACGCTGCGGCGCGTGCAGGTCCACCCGCCTTCGCTCATTCGCGCGCCCCTCGGCGCGCGCACAATCGAGCTGCGCGCCCCGAGCCCGCGCGACGCCGCCGCGCTGGTCGAGGCGATCGACGCGAGCGTCCCGGCGCTGCGGCGCTTCATGCCGTGGGCGCACCTCGAGCAGACGGTCGAGCGTCAGTACGCGCGCCTCGTCGACGTCCAGCGCGAGTTCTGGGGCGACGGCTTCAAGACCTATCACCTGTGGGAGGGCGCGCGGATGCTCGGCTGCGCGGGGCTGCACGATCGCACGCTCAACTCGCGCGGCGCCGAGCTCGGCTACTGGACGCGCAGCGACGTCGCCGGCCAAGGGGTCGGCACGCTCGCGGCGCGCGTGCTCGTCGTCGTGGCCGTGGAGCACCTCGAGCTCGAGCGGCTGCAGCTGCTCTACCTCGCGAGCAACCACGGCAGCCGGCGGATCGCCGAGAAGTGCGGGTTTCAGATCGAGGGGCGCATGCGCTGCTTTCAGACCGCGCCGACGTCGGAGCAGCGCGCGGACGGGATGTCCGACGAGCGCGTCACCGTGATAACGGCGCTGCTGCGCGACGAGGCGCGCGCGCTGCCCTGGTACGCGCCGCTGCGCGCGGCCCTGGAGCTGTACGACTGGGACGGCGCGCCCCTCGAGCTCGCGCGCGCGGGTGACTGAGCGCCGCGCTTGTCAGCGCCGCGAAGATCCTCGACGCTCGAGTCGATGCGCACCTGGTCGATCGGCCTCGCGGCCGCGTGCTTGATCTCCTGCCTCCCCTCGCCGCGCCCGCAGCCAGACCCGGCCGCCGGCGAGTACGCGCCCGGCGTCGAGGAGGTCGCGTACGCGCCCGTCGGCGAGCTCGCGTCGAGCTCGCCGGCCCCCGCCGCGCCCGCGGTCGCGCTCGTCAGCGACGCGAGCCTGCGCGCGGCGCTCGACGCCGGCATCGTCGCCGCGGAGGACGGCGAGCTCGAGGTCGACAGCTTCGTCATGATGCTCGTGGTCGAGGAGCTCGCGGTGGGCTCCCCGCTCGCGCCCAGCTTCACGCGGGTCGAGGGCGGCGACGGCTACCGCGTCTCGGGCGTCGCCGCCGGCTCGATCTACGCGCGCCTCGGGCTGCGCGACGGCGACGTGATCACGGCGATCAACGGCGTGCCGCTGACGAGCCCCGGGCGCGCGCTGATGGCGAGCGGCGAGCGCAGCCGGCGGGCCGCGATCTCGCTGGAGCGCGACGGCGTCGCGTTCGAGCAGACGCTGCGGATCCGCTCGGAGGTCGCGTGGCGCAACCGTCGTGGCCGGGCGCCGTCGCGCGCGGGCCTCGGCGGCCTGTTCCGCAGCGAGCGAGACCACGCGCGCGCGCGCCCGTTCCCCGCGTCCGACGAGGAGCCGGAGCCGTCGTCGCCGGCGCGCGACGAGCGGGCGCCCGAGGGCGCGGCCGAGGCGATCCGCTGCGAGCCCGACGGGCTGCGGTGCACGATCGATCGCGCGTGGCTGCGCGGCGCCGTCACCAGCGAGACGATGCTGAAGCAGGCGCGCGTGCTCCCGTCGACGCGCGACGGCGAGGTCGTCGGCTTCAAGCTCTACGCGATCCGCCACGGGAGCATCCCGTACCTGCTCGGGATCAAGAACGGGGACCTGATCACGCGGATCAACGGGCGCGCGCTGACCAGCGCCGACGCGGTCATGGAGCTGTGGCAGCAGCTCGAGGAGCTCGGCGCGGTCGAGGTCATCGAGCTCGCGCTCGAGCGTCGCGGGCAGCCGACGCGGCTGCGCGTCGAGCTGCGGTGAGGCGAACGCGAGCGCGACGCGGTCGCGCGCTCAGCTCGAGCGGCGCAGGCGCTCGCGCAGCGCCACTCGGCTCGCGCGGCGCGTGTGCGCCTCGGACGAGCGGCGGCGATCCTCGTCGGTCTCGAGCAGCAGGGGCGCGACCGGCTGCGGGCGCCCCTCGGCGTCGACGCTGACGAAGGTGGTGTAGGCCGTGACCGCGCGGCTGCGGACGCCGGTCATCGGGTCCTCGCTCCACACGCTCACGCCGCACTCCATGCTCGACGTGAAGACCGCGTTGACCTGGCTCTTGAGCACGACGATGTGCCCGAGCTTGATCGGCAGCAGGAAGTTGACCGCGTCGATCGACGCGGTCACGCAGCTGGTCCGCGCGTGCCGCTGCGCCGAGACGGCGGCGCACATGTCGATCCACGCGACGACCTCGCCGCCGAAGATGTTGCCGAGCGCGTTGGCGTACTGCGGCAGCACGATCTTCGTCATCTCGACGCGAGAGGCCGCGACCGCGCGCGCCGGGGGAGGGGGCGGCGCGCTCACGCCGTGCTCCGGTTCGGCGCGTCGACGCTGAGCGCCGCGAGCTCGTCCTTGGTCAGCAGCGCCTCGAGCAGGTCGCCGACGGTCTTGTCGTCCTCGAGCGGGTGACGCATCGGCGTCTCCAGGTTGATCGAGTAGTGGTTGCGCCGGCCCTCGCGGACGCACACCACGACCCCGGCGGACTCGAGCTCATGCACGATGCGATGCACCGCGCGCTCGGTGACGCCGACGAACGCGGCGATCTCACGCAGCGTCGCGTCCGGATCACGGGCGATGCACACGAGCACGTGCGCGTAGTTGCTCAGGAAGGTCCACACGGGGAACGTGACGCCGCTTCCGCGATGAGAACGGGACGAACGCGTTCCTGATATCAAAATCCTCATAATGTTTACATGAAAGCATATTCATGTGATACAATTCAAATAATTATTTTCCGGAAAGAAAATCCATGAGAACGGATGCACCCAACATCTATCGCGACGCCGATCTGGGGGGCGGTCACGAGGTCTCGACCGTGGCGCGCGCCCTGGAGCTGGTGGCCGAGAACGCGGGTTTATCGGGCTCTGGCGTCGCAGCGGGCGCTCGGCCGGTGACCGCGGAGGACGCCTGGCAGGCGGTCGCGAATTACTCGGCCACGGCTTCGTGGACCGAGATCGCGGCGTCGGCGGCTCGCGCGCTCGGCCTCCAACCCTATCTGTGTGAGGATTCTCTTGGGTTCGATCCAGGGGAACTCCCCGCGCTCGCGCGGGTCGGCGAGGGGCAGTGGCTCGTCGTGATCGGGCGCCGAGGCCGCCGACTCACGGTCGTGCAGCTCGACGAGCGGGGCGAGCGACGCGTCCGGCTGACGCCGACCCAGCTGCGCGCGCTGGTCGGTCGGCAGCCCTGGCTGCTGATGCGACCGCTGCTCGCGCTCGATCCGATCGGGGTCGCGAGGCGTCCTGTCCTTAAAGACAGGACGTGGCTGCGGCTGCGCGCCTTCCTCGGGCTCGAGCGGCGCGAGCTCTGGGTCGTGGTCATCTACGCGATCGTGCTCGGCGGGCTGACGCTCGCCACGCCGATCGCCGCGCAGGCGCTGGTCAACACGGTCGCGTTCGGCGCGGTGCTCCAGCCGCTCGTCGTGCTGACGATCCTGCTGCTCGCGGGCCTCGGCTTCGCGGGCGCGCTCGGGGTGCTCGAGGGCTACGTCGTCGAGGTGGTGCAGCGGCGGGTGTTCGTGCGCATCGCCGACGACTTCGGCCGGCGGCTCCCGAGCGTGCGAGGCGACGCGCTCGACGGCCGCTACGGGCCCGAGCTCGTCAACCGCTTCTTCGACGTCCTGACGATCCAGAAGTCGCTCGCGGTGCTGCTGCTCGACGGCATGACGCTCGCGCTGCAGACGGGGATCGGCATGATCCTGCTGGGCTTCTACCACCCGCTGCTGCTCGCCTTCGACTTCGTGCTCATCGTGCTGCTCGCGCTGGTGCTCGCGCTCGGCCGCGGCGCGGTCGCCACGGGCCTCCACGAGTCGAGCGCGAAGTACAAGACGGCGGCCTGGCTCGAGGACCTGATCCGCGCGCCGCACCTGTTCCGCGGCGCGCGGGCGCAGGAGTACGCGGCGCGGCGCACCGAGGCGCTGTGCCGCGACTACCTCTCGGCGCGCAAGCGGCACTACCGCCTGCTCGTCCGCCAGATCGCGGGGGGCTACGGCCTGCAGATCACCGCGATGGTCACGCTGCTCGGCGTCGGCGGCTGGCTGGTGATCGACCGCCAGCTCACGCTCGGGCAGCTGGTCGCCGCCGAGCTCGTGATCGCGGCGATCGGCGCGAGCTTCGTCAAGCTCGGCAACAACCTCGAGAAGCTCTACGACCTCAACGTCGGGGTGCTCAAGGTCGCGAGCGTCGTCGACCTGCCGACCGAGCGCCGCGGCGGCGAGCCGCTCGCGCCCGGCGGCCCGCGCGCGTGGTGCTGCGCGACGTCGACGTCGCGCAGGGCGGCTGCGCGCTGGTGCGCGGCGCGTCGCTCGAGCTCGAGCCCGGCGCGCGGCTGCGGCTGCGCGGGCCGGCGGGCGGCGGCAAGAGCACGCTGCTCGACGTGCTCGCGGGGCTGCGCCCGCAGGCGCGCGGCAGCGTGCAGGTCGACGGCCTCGATCTGCGGCGGGCCGATCTCGCGTCGGCGCGTCAGGAGCTCGTGGTCGCGCGCGGGGCCGACTTCGTCGACGGCAGCGTGCTCGACAACCTGCGGCTGATGGCGCGCGACTGCGGCAAGGAGGCCTCGGTCCGCGCGCTGCTGCGGCTCACGCAGCTCGAGCGCGTCGTCGACGGGCTGCCGCAGGGGCTCGAGACGCGGATGACGCCCGCCGGCGCGCCGCTCTCGAGCTCGCAGGCGCGCCGGCTCGCGCTCGCGCGCGCGCTCGCGGCGAGGCCGCGGGTGCTCCTGCTCGACGGGGCGCTCGACGGCCTCGGGCTCGAGGAGGACGAGCGCGACGCGCTGCTCGACGCGGTGCTCGGGCCCGGCGCGCCGTGGACGGTCGTGGTCGTGACGGAGGATCCCGCGGTCGCGGCGCGCTGCGATCGCGTCGCGACGCTGCGTGACGGCGAGCTGGAGGTGGCGTGATGAAGCCTGACTCAAGAGACCTGTTGTTGACGCCGCGCGACGCTCGCCCGCGGGCCCGCTCGATCGGCGTCCTGCGGCCCTCGACGCTCGACAGCGCGGGCTCGATCGACGGCGCGCGCGTGCTCGCGTGGCTGCTGCTCGTCGGGCTCGCGCTCGCGTTCGTCGGGCTGATCTTCACCCCGTGGCAGCAGTCGGTGAGCGGCTCCGGCCGCGTCGTCGCGTACACCCCGATCGAGCGGCAGCAGGCGATCGAGGCGCCGATCAGCGGTCGCGTGAGCCGCTGGCTCGTGCAGGAGGGCGACCACGTCGACGCGGGCGAGCTGCTCGTCGAGCTGAGCGACAACGACCCGGAGATCCTCGCGCGGCTCCGCCGCGAGCGCGACGCGATCCAGGCCCAGGCCGACGCCGCGGAGCTGCAGATCGCGATCAACCAGGCGAAGATCGACTCGCTCGAGGGCGTGCGCACGGCCGCGGTGCTCGGCGCCGGGCTCAAGCGCCAGATCGCCGACGATCGGCGCGACGCCGCCGAGGAGGCGCTCGAGGCCGCCGAGGCCGCGCGCAAGACCGCCGCGCTCAACCTCGAGCGCCAGCGCGCGCTGCACGAGAAGGGGTTGGCGTCGACGCGCGCGCGCGAGCTCGCCGAGCTCGAGCTCGAGACCACCGAGTCCGCGCTCGGGCGCGCCAAGGCCTCGCTGCGCGCCGCGAAGCGCGAGGTCAAGGCGATGGAGGCCGACCGCGACAAGACGGACGGCGACAGCCGCGCGAAGGTCGAGGACGCGCGCGCGTCCCTGCAGAAAGCGAAGGCCGACAAGGCGAAGGCCGAGGGCGAGCTGGCGAAGCTCGACGTCCGGCTGACGCGGCAGCAGACGATGCAGGTGACCGCGCCGCGACCTGGCTCCGTGTTCCGCGTGACGGCGAAGCAGGGCGGCGAGATGGTCAAGGAGGGCGACGAGCTGCTGGTGCTCGTGCCGGACACGGGCGCGCGGGCCGTCGAGCTGTGGGTCGACGGCAACGACGCGCCGCTCATCACCCCGGGTCGGCACGTGCGGCTGCAGTTCGAGGGCTGGCCGGCGGTGCAGTTCGTCGGCTGGCCGTCCGTCGCGGTCGGCACCTTCCCCGGGGAGGTCGCGTTCGTCGACGCCACGGACGACGGCCAGGGCCGGTTCCGCGTCGTCGTGGTGCCCGACGGCGATGAGCCGTGGCCGGAGGCGCGCTACCTGAGGCAGGGCGTGCGCGCCAACGGCTGGGTGCTGCTCAACCAGGTGAGCCTGGGCTACGAGCTCTGGCGTCAGTTCAACGGCTTCCCGCCGGCCGTCGGCGCGCCGAAGGTCAAGGCCGCGAAGCCGACCCCCAAGCGCGCGAAGAAGTGATCAGCGATGGGTCCACGCATCACCGACACGATCATCACCGCGCTCTTCGGCGCGCGGCGGCTGTGGCTCGCGCTGCTGCTCGCGCCGCTCCTGCTGCTCGCGCGCCCGGCCGCGGCCGAGTCGCCGCTGACGCTCGCCGAGGTGCTCGGCTCGCTCGAGCGGACGCACCCGGACCTCGAGGTCGCGGCGCGCGGGGTCGACAAGGCCGCGGGCGCCGCGTTCGCGGCGCGCGGCGGCTTCGATCCGACGCTCGCGCTGCGGGCCAAGTGGGCGCCGGTCGGCTACTATCCCAACGGACAGGTCGACGCGATCGTCACGCAGGCGACCCCGCTGTGGGGGACGTCGCTGTTCGCCGGCTACCGCCTCGGCTGGGGCTCGTTCCCCGTGTACAAGGGCGAGCTCGCGACGCTGTCGGGCGGGGAGCTGCGCGCCGGCGTCGAGCTCCCGATCTGGCGCGGGGGGCCGATCGACGCGCGGCGGGCGAAGATCCAGGCCGCGCGCCTGCGCGAGGGCGGCGCCCGCCGGGGGCGCGACGCGGTGCAGCTCGAGCTCGAGCGCGAGGCGTCCTACGCGTTCTGGGACTGGGTCGCGGCGGGGCAGCAGCTGCAGGTCGCGCGCGCGCTGCTGGAGATCGCCGAGCGCCGTGACGCCGGGCTGCAGGAGCTCGCGCGCGCCGGCGCGATCGAGCCGATCAAGCTGGTCGACAACCGCCGCCTCGTGCTCGACCGACGCGCCAAGGTCATCGGCGCCGCGCGGGAGTTCGAGCAGCGCGCGATCAAGCTGTCGCTGTACCTGCGCGACGACGAGCGCCGGCCCGTGCGCGTCGGCGAGGGACGCGTTCCGCCGGGCTTCCCGGCGCCGCGGGGGCTCGACCAGGGCGAGCTCGAGGCGGAGATCGAGCGGGCGCTGCAGCGGCGACCGGACCTCGAGGCGCTGACCGCCGAGCGCGACGCGGCGGCCGTCTCGGTGCGCCTCGCCCGAAACCAGCGCGCGCCCGACATCAAGCTGCAGAGCTACGTCGCGCGCGACCTCGGCGACGGCCCGGACGAGCTGCGGCCGACGGAGTGGGGCGCGGGCGTCTACGTTGCGATGCCGCTGCCGCTCCGCGAGGCGCGCGGCGAGCTCCGCGTCGCCCAGGCCGAGCTCGCGGCGGTCGAGGCCAAGCGCCGCGGCCTGCGGGACAAGATCGGCGCGGAGATCCGCGCGGCGCACGTGGCGGTCGAGGCCGCGGCGCGGCGCGTCGCGCTGGCGCGCGAGCAGATCGCGGCGGCCGAGCAGCTCGCCGAGGCCGAGCGCACGCGGCTCGCGGCCGGCGCGAGCGACCTCGTGATCGTCAACCTCCGCGAGCAGGCGGCGGCTGACGCGGCGCGCGAGCTCATCGACGCGCACGCGGACCTCGAGCGCGCGCGCGCGGACTTCCTCGTGGCGACCGGCCGGAGCCCTGGCGTAGCGGGCCTCGCCCGCGCGCGTCGTATCAACATGTTTCTTTGCGCATGTCATCGACGGGCCGCGGGCCGCGGCGGCGTCCTCGTGATCGCGCGCGCGCGGCGAGTCGCGGCGCCCGCGCGCGGCCGGAGAATGGCGTGACCCGAGGGGCATCTCGTTTTGCGCGCGGTGCGACCGCGAGGCGGCGCGACGTCCTCGGCGCGGCGACGTGCTTGAGGGGACAGCCGCGAGCGCGGCGACGGAGGGCGCGGGCGCGCCTCGCCTGGCGCTCGCGCGCGCGACGAGGACGTCGGCGCGTGTCGGCGGGCCGCCGGGGCGCGGTATACTCGGCGCGATGCAGCGGCCGAACACGCAGGGGCACCAGGTGGGGACGTCGCGCGAGGGCTCGCCGGCGCAGGCGCGCGCGCTTCGGCGTCGTCGCGCCGCCGCGCGCGGCGCTGCGAGCAGCTCGAGCACGTGCTTCACTACGCCCGCGCGCGCGCGGAAGAGCACACGTCTGACTGGAGTTCAGACGCGTGCTCTTCCGAGGCTGATCTCCGCCGTCGCCGCGGCCGGCGGCACGCTGATGGCGGTCGCGGAGCTGCGGCGCGCGACGATGTGGCAGGACGTGATCGACGCGCTCGAGGACGCGCGAGTCGACGCGAGGATCGAGCTGCGCATGGCCGAGGACGAGCTGCGGCGCGCGCACGGGTGAGCGCGCGCTGGCGCGCGCGCTGGCTCGCGCGTGATCGCCCGCGATGATCCTGACGACGCCGCCGTGCAGGTCGCGTGATAGTCTGCCGTGGTGGTAGCTGCTGATGAGCTCCCGGATCTCGACGCGGAGGTGTTTGACCGGCTGTACCGGCTCACCGGGCCCGAGATGCTCGAAGAGGTCACCGAGGAGTACATTCGGCACCTCGACGCCGCGGTCCCGCAGCTGCGCGAGCTCGTGACCACGCCGGGGGAGGCGAGCCGACGAGAGCTCGAGCTCGTCGCCCACGGGCTCAAGGGCAGCTCATCGACCTATGGGGCGCGACGCGTCAGCGTGCTCGCCCAGCTGCTCGAGGACGACTGCAAGCGCGGCGTCGACGTGCGCGCGGCCGTCGAGGTGCTGTGCCGGGCGATCGCGTCGACGCGGCGGACCGTCGTCTCGATGATGCGGCGCACTGTCCACGGGCACGCGTGAGCGCTGCGGGGCGGGGCGCGCGGGCCGGCGCGCTCGCGCTGTGCGCCGGGCTCGCGTGCGGGGGCGAGACCTACACCGCGCGCGGCGAGGTCAACATGCTGGCGTCCGGCGAGGAGTTCTCTTGCGATCATCGACGGGCGCACAGCGAGGGCGCGAACAGCTGGGGCGCGCACAGCTGGGGCGCGAACCGCTGGGGGCGCGAACCGCCCGGGCGCGGACGTGCGCCTCGGCGTGATTCGCGGTAGCTTCCCGGGCCGTGAACGCCAGCCGCGAAGACACCGACCCCGGGCGTGACGACGCCACCCCCCCCAATTTCATCAAGGAGCTGGTCGAGCAGGACGTCGCGGCCGGCGTGCGCGGCGGGCAGGTGGTCACCCGGTTCCCGCCGGAGCCCAACGGCTACCTCCACATCGGCCACGCGAAGTCGATCTGCCTGAACTTCGGGACCGCCGAGCTCGGCGCGCCGGGGCGCTGCAACCTCCGCTTCGACGACACCAACCCGAGCACCGAGGACACCAGCTACGTCGAGGCGATCCAGCGAGATGTCCGCTGGCTCGGCTTCGACTGGGGGGCGCGGGCGCTGTACGCCTCGGACTACTTCGAGCAGCTCTACGCCTGGGCGATCCAGCTCATCGAGGCCGGCAAGGCCTACGTCGACAGCCAGAGCGAGGAGGAGATCCGCGAGGGTCGCGGCAACTTCTACAAGCCCGGCGTCGAGAGCCCGCACCGCGGGCGCTCCGTCGAGGAGAACCTCGACCTGTTCGCGCGCATGCGCGCGGGCGAGTTCAAGGACGGCGAGCACGTGCTGCGGGCGAAGATCGACATGCAGTCCAAGGACGTGAAGCTGCGCGACCCGCTGATGTACCGGATCCGCCACGTCGCGCACCACCGCACCGGCGACGCCTGGCCGATCTACCCGATGTACGACTGGGCCCACGGGCAGTCGGACGCGATCGAGGGCGTCACGCACTCGCTGTGCACGCTCGAGTTCCAGAACCACCGGCCGCTCTACGACTGGTTCTTGGGCGCGCTCGGGCTCGACCCGCGGCCGCGGCAGATCGAGTTCGCGCGCCTCAACCTCGGCTTCATGGTGATGAGCAAGCGCAAGCTGCTGCAGCTCGTGCAGCAGGGGCACGTCAGCGGCTGGGACGACCCGCGCATGCCGACGCTCGCGGGCATGCGCCGCCGCGGCTTCACGCCGGAGGCGATCCGCAGCTTCTGCGAGCGCATCGGCGTGGCCAAGCGCGACGGCGTGGTCGACATCTCGCTGCTCGAGCACGAGCTGCGCGAGGACCTCAACGCCCGCAGCCCGCGCGCCATGGCGGTGCTGCGCCCGCTCAAGGTCGTGATCGAGAACTATCCCGAGGACCAGGAGGACTGGTTCGACGTCCCGGTGCACCCCGAGTACCCCGAGCGCGGCACCCGGCGCGTGCCGCTGACGCGCGAGCTGTACGTCGAGCGCGACGACTACATGGAGGACCCGCCGCGCAAGTGGTTCCGGCTCGGTCCCGGGCGCGAGGTCCGGCTGCGCGGCGCCTGCCTGATCACCTGCCGCGAGGCGGTTCGCCGCGAGAACGGCGAGCTGGTCGAGCTGCGCTGCACCTGGGATCCGGCGTCGCGCGGCGGCGCGGCGCCGGACGGGCGCAAGGTCAAGGGCACGCTGCACTGGGTCTCGGCGCGGCACGCCGTCGACGCCGAGGTCCGCCTCTACGATCGCCTGTTCTCGGTCGAGAACCCGCTCGCGCACGACGATCGCCCGTTCACTGACTTCCTCAACCCCGACTCGCTCGAGGTCCTGCGCGGCTGCAAGCTCGAGCCGGGCCTCAAGGACGCGACGCCCGGCGAGCCGCAGCAGTTCGAACGCCTGGGCTACTTCTGCGCCGACTCGGTCGACTCCCGCGCGGACGCGCTGGTCTTCAACCGCACGATCGCGCTGCGCGACTCCTGGGCCAAGCTGGCCAAGAAGCTCGGCGTCGGCGGGGCCGCGAAGTCGGGCGGCAAGCGCAAGGGGTAGCGCGGCGACTCGAGACGGACGTCGTCGCGCGTCCGCCTCACCGCGTCTAGCGTCCGACGCAGCCAGCGCGTCGCGAGTGCTGCTGTAGCGAGCGCGTCTGCGCGCCCGTGTCGCGCCCGTGTCGCGCTCGAGGCGCGTCGACGTCGCGGCGCTCATCGGCGACATGCGCGGCCCTGGGCTCTTCGCGGTCGCGGTCGCGTCACGCGTAGCGAAGTTCGTCGAATTGTTTTCGCCTGCGCGGCAACAGAAAATCTGTCCCCCTTGGATATGGACTTTGTGCGCGGCGATCGTCGCGCTCCTGGATCTGACTTCCTACGCCGAACTCCCTACACCCAACTTCTTACACCCGACTTCTTACACCCGACTTCCTACACCTAACTTCTTACACCCAACTTCTTACACCTAACTACACCTGAGAGCCTACGATGAAGATGTACATACGAACGTCCCTTACCCTCGCGCTCGCGCTCATCGCCTCCGCCTGTGACCCCGTCGCGCCGAACGACAGCGACGGCACCACCGGCGCCGACACGAGCACCTCCGACGACAACGCGTCGACCGGCGTCGACAGCGACGCGGTGACGACCACGACCGGGGCGCCGACCACGACCTGGGCGCCGACCACGACCACCGGCGTGGGCGACAGCGACTCCGCGGGCGACAGCGACGCCATCCCCGATCCGAACCTGCCGCCGGAGTGCATGGTCGCGCCCGTCGAGGAGCCCGGCGTCGCGCTCGACCTGCACGGCTGGGAGGACAGCAACGGGCACTCGAGCTGGCAGGGGACGTGCGCGGTCACGGACGTCGCGCAGGCCGACGCGATCGTCACGACCTTCGCGTGCGGCGCGGAGCCGGAGGGGCCGACGACGATCACGCTGACCTTCGTGCCCACGCAGTCCTTCGACGCATGGTCGATTGGACAGGATGTGAAGATCGTCTACGGCGCGGACGAGTGGAACGACGGCGCGTACCTCGCGGCGCGCTCGCCCGACGACGACGCGCTGCTCGCCGCGATCGCCTACGGCGGCGGCGACGGGGGCTTCCCCTCCCTCAACGATCACGTCGCGCCGCTCGCGTTCGACGAGGACTACTCGATGTGCGGGGCGCCGGGCGCGAGCTCGGGCTACATCGCGCCGCTGGCGATGACGGTCTCGAGCCCGGGCGAGGCCGACGACGTCACGATGCTGCAGGGCGACGAGCTGGCGCTGAGCGGGGCGCTGGACGAGCAGTACGGCGTCGCGCTGTACCGCGCCGAGACGGGCGACCTCAACAACTCGCACTACGGCTCGTGGATCGAGCTGCTCGTGCACCGGCTGCCGTGAGCCCGCTGCGGACCCGGGCGGCGCGCCGCCCGGGTATACTCGCGGCGCGAGCACGTTCAGCATGTCCCTTGAGACCTCTTGGAAGACGCGACGCGTCGCCGCGCTGCTGCTCGGCGGCGCGCTCGCCTGCGGCGACGCGGGCGCGGACGCGACGACCGACGGCGCGAGCGCGGGGCCGGGGAGCGCCGCGACCGGCGACCTGAGCACGGGCGGCGCGTCGACGACGAGCGGCGAGGCGACGTCGAGCACGGGCGGCGCGAGCGCGTCGGGCACCGAGGCGAGCACGGGCGGGTCCACGACGTCGACGACTGGCTCCGCGGGCGAGACGACCGAGGCGACCGCCGTCGAGACGACCGCCGAGACGACCGAGGCGGCGACGACCGGCGGGCCCTACGACTTCGACGACGTCGCGCCGCTCGAGGACTCGCCGCTCGACCCGGGCTGGAGCTGCGCCGCGTTCATCTCGGGCGACGACGTGTGGCTGCGGACCGCGCAGGACGGCCAGGAGCGCTTCGACGCGCGCGTCGGCGCGGGCGGGGCGATCGCCGAGCTGCGCGACATCGCGGGCGGCTACGCGCCGCTGCTCTCGCCGTCGTTCAACGACGAGGCGACCGACCGCGTGATCCAGTGGACGTGGTGGGCGCCGAGCGTCACACACCCGGTCGACGGCCTGCCCGAGTTCGAGTGGCGGTTTAACGTCACGCAGGGCGGGACCTTCGACGACCTGCTCGCGCCGATCCACTGGGTCACGCTCGACGCGGCGGGCTGCCGGGTCGAGGTCTACGCGTCGCCGCGCGATCAGTGGAAGACCGAGCAGCAGCCGCACATGCAGGGCACGTTCGCCGCGCGCACGCTGTACCAGGTGATCGGACCTGGCCTGATCGCCATCCGCCGGACGCTGCTGGTGCCGCCGGCGACGCTCGAGGGCGCGCCCGCGCCGTTCGCCGCGGTGTACCTCGAGGGCTGGACGCCGATGCGGCGCCCGACCTTCGACGCGCTCGCGCTCGGCCTCGCGCCCGACGGGGCGCCGACGTGGTGGTACAAGGCCGGGCAGAACCTCCCGACGTACCCGCAGATCGACGTCTCGACGACCTCGGGCTTCGCGCTCGTGTTCAACAGCGTCGCGCCGAGCGATCCGGTCGTCGGCGTGCTGTTCGGGACCCGGGCGCCCTGCCGCTACGTCGCCGGCGAGTGCGTCGAGACGGGCGGGCACGTGCTCAACTCGATGGAGTGGAACAACGGCATCGGCGTGCTCCCGGGCCTGCACCTCACGGACGTCGAGACCGGCGTCGTCGTCGAGACCTACATGGTGCTCGCGCCGAGCCGGGCGCTCATGAGCGGGCTGCCGGATCAGCTGTACGCGCTCGCGCCGACGATCCCGGCGCCGCGCCTGCTCGAGCCCGGCGCCGCGCTCTCGCCCGCGCTCGCCGAGCTGGTCGAGACGCTCGCCGAGCTGCCGGCGCAGCAGGGCACGCGGACCGAGCACCTCGGGCCGCTGGTCTCGCCGTAGCGAGCGCACGATCCGCTGCGTGAGCGCCGTCGAGGACACCGACGTCGCGTTTGGAACATGTCTGATCGACCATCTCGTTCGCTACGGGCCCGACCGCACGGCGGGGCCCCTGCGTTTTCGGGTCCGCGGAGCTCCCCGCGCCCGACGACGAGAGCTGCGCCGAGCCGCGCGCCGACGCGCTCGCGCGCGCCGACGAGTGACGTCCACGTCCGCCGTCGGCGGCGCGCGGATCGACGCTCACACGCGCAGCAGCATCTTGCCCAGCTTCTCGCCGCGCAGCAGCTGGCGCAGGCTCTCGGGCAGGTTGTCGAAGCCCTCGCGCAGGTCCTCGCGGATCTTCAGCTTGCCGGCGCCGGCCCAGCCGAGCAGCTCGCCGATCGCCTCGGGGAAGCGCGCGGCGTAGTCCGTGCAGATGAAGCCCTGTACCCGCAGGCGCCGCATGAGGATCATGCCGAAGGCGTAGGGGCCGGGGACCTTGTCCTGCGCGTTGTAGCTCTCGATCATGCCGCAGAGCGCGACGCGGCCGTAGAGGTTCATGCGCAGGAGGATCGCGTCGAAGATCGAGCCGCCGACGTTTTCGAAGCAGACGTCGATGCCGTCGGGGCACAGGCGGTCGAGCGCGGCGCCGACGTCCTCGGACTTGTAGTCGACGGCGCCGTCGAAGCCGAGCTCGTCGGTGATGTACTCGCACTTCTCGCGGCCGCCGGTGATGCCGATGACGCGCAGGCCCTTGATCTTCGCCAGCTGCCCGACGAGCGCGCCGACGCTGCCGGAGGCCGCGTCGACGACCAGCGTCTCGCCGGCCTTCGGGCGCGCGACCTCGAGCAGGCCGAAGTAGGCGGTCATGCCCGAGGTCGCGCCGATCAGGCTCAGCGCCTGGGTCTCGGGGATCGGCAGCGCCGGCAGCTTGAAGGCGCCGAGCGCCTCGGGCGTGCCGGTCGGGTGGGTCGCCCAGCCCCACGCGCCGGTGACGAGGTCGCCCTCGGCGTAGTCGGGGTGCGCCGAGCGCTCGACGACGCCGAGCGTGAGCGCGCGGACGACGTCGCCGAGCTCGATGGGCGGCATGTACTGCGGCATGTCGCTCATCCAGATCCGGTTGGTCGGGTCGAGCGAGATCCAGCGCGTCCGCAGCTGAATCTCGCCGCGCTCCGGCGCGCGGACGGGCGCCTCTCGGCGCGCGAGGTCGGAGTCCTTGAGCTCGCCGACGGGGCGCGACTCGAGGGTGTAGTAGCGGTTGCGTGGTGACGTCATGTTGTGAGAGCGAGCCATAGCACGTCGCCGCGGGGGCGCGGGAGCGCGGGACTGGGGGCGCAGCGGGGGCGCCGGCTCAGCGGTGCAGCGCGAGCAGGCTCTCGCCGCCCTCGACGGCCGCGTGGGCGTGGCCGTGGTCCTCGAGGAAGCGCAGCAGGTGGGCGGTGTCGCGGTCGGTGAGCGCGTGGTCGATGGGCACGTGCTCGCCGTGACGACACGCGGGGCGCGCCGGCGGGGCGTAGGTGGGGGGCAGGTAGCCCGCGAGCCGCAGCGGCGCGTGCTCGTCGGCCGCGAGCTCGATGACGTGGCGGTGGGCGAAGTCTCGGTCGCGCTCGACGGCCCAGCGCGACCGCAGCGAGCGCTCGTCGGCCGCGAACGCGCGGGGCGGCTCGGGCTCGCCGCGGCGAGCCCCGTCGAGGAGCACGCGCCCGTCGCTGGCGAGCAGCAGCGCGTCCATGTCCTCGGGGATCGGCGAGAGCGCCTCGCCGTCTTGGCCGTCGCGCCACACGCCCATGATGAGCGCGAACATCTGCATGGGCAGCGCGGGCAGCACGATGTACCAGAGCTGGGGCAGCGCGAGCACCACGCCGCCGATGACGATCATCGCGCACGCGAGCTCGCGGCGATCGATCCGGGGCCTGCGCGTGGCGCCGGGGGCGAGGGTCGCCGGGCCGAAGGTGCCCACGAGCTCGGCGCGCGTCGCCGCGGCGTCGAGCAGCGCGAGCGCGCGGGCGAGGTGCGGGCGCTGGTTGGCGTGCCCGCGGTAGGGGCTGCCCGGCTCGCGCGTGGCGCTGCAGGCCTCGTCGAGGCGATCGAGCAGCTCGAGGAACGCGTCGTGCGTGAGCACGATGTCGCAGCGGCGCACCGAGTCCGCGAGCGGCCGCGCGCGCGCGCTCGCGTCCTCGTCGTCGTCATCCGGGAGCGTGTAGGTCCGTGGGCTGCCGATGACCCAGGCGCGCTCCGCCGCGTGCACGCGGACCGCGAGCGCGCTGCGCTCCCCGGGGCCGATGATCCAGTCGACGAACTCGGCGCGCGTGATCCCGGGCGACGCGAGCAGCTGCTCGAGCGCGCGCTCGTGCGGCGAGACTCGCTCGGCGGGCTCGTGCTCGCTCACGCGCGCGAGCCCGTCGCGGCCTCGCGGGCCCGCGCCCTCGCGCGGCCGGCCCCACGGGCTCAGCTCGGCGCCAGGGCACAGGCTCGCGTCGATCGCCATCCCCTCCACGGTATCACCGCGGGGGCGCGCGCGTCGGCTCGCGCGGCGCTGGAACATGATCGGGAACATGATCGAAGAGTCAGGGCGACGCGCGGGCGTCCTCGCCGGCGCGCGCGAGCGCGGCGCGCAAACGTTTCAGGGCTCGCGTGGGGCTGACGCGCGCGGTCGCGTCGCGCGACGCGGGGCCTCGCGCGGCGCGGGGCCTCGCGCGACCAGGGGCGGCGAGCCCCTCGTAGCGAGGATATGAGGACACGCGGACGCGGTCTTCAGGGGCCGACGCGTTCGATCCGCGCGCGCGCGAGCGCGCGCGGCCCGTCGCCGCAGGGGAGCGCGGGATCGTCTCGTGCTCCTCGCGTCCGCAG
The DNA here is from genome assembly GCA_020633295.1 of Myxococcales bacterium. Taxonomy (GTDB): domain Bacteria; phylum Myxococcota_A; class Polyangia; order Nannocystales; family Nannocystaceae; genus JACKDW01. Next base: position 48,873 of record JACKDW010000008.1, read on the forward strand.
CTCGGCGGGCGTCCGAGGGCGTCTGCGTCGGCGCCGGTGGTCTCGCCGCGTCGACGGTCCGCGCGGCGCCGCGGCGGAGCGCGGTCTCGCCAGGTCGTCGCGGCGCTGGCGAGCCGCGTGCGTCGACCCAGGCGCCTGGGCGTGCGTCGCTTGAGCCGCGGCGCGCCCGTGCTAGCGTTCCCGCGTCAATTACATTTCTCAAGGGACATGTCATGAAAAACATCTTAGATTGGGCCGCGGTCGCGGCGCTGGTGATCGCGGTCGCCTGCGGCGACGACGTGACCACGACCAGCGAGGGCGGCTCGAGCTCGAGCGACGGCTCGACGGGCGCGACCGCGGGCACGACAGCGGGCGCGACCGTGGGCGGCACCACCAGCGCGGCGACAACGGGCGGCGGGTCCGACTCCGGGGGCTCCAGCGGCGGGACCACGGAGGGCGTGACGAGCGGGCCGACGACGAGCGGCGCGACGACGAGCGGCGCGACGACGGGCGACGCGACGACGGGCGACGCGACGACGGGCGACGGCACGACCGGGGGCAGCGCGACGACGGGCGCGACGACGGGCGCGACGACGGGCGCGACGACGGGCGCGACGACCGGGGACGGGACCACCGGCGACATGGAGTTCGAAACCTGCGACGAGCTGCTCGCGGCGTTCGCCGAGGAGACGCTCGCCGTCCGCAGCTGCGAGCAGGACGACGAGTGCGGGCAGGTGCTCGAGGGCACGAGCTGCGGGTGCACGCGCAACTGGGTCGCGCGCCTCGACGCCGACACCGACTGGTTCTGGCAGCTCGTCGACATCGGCGGCGAGCTGGGGTGCGACTTCCCCTTCATCAGCACCTGCGACTGCCCCGCGGTCGACGGCTTCGCCTGCGTCGACAACATCTGCAGCTGGAACTACCTGTAGCGGGCGCCTGCGGTCGCGGGACGTCGCGCGCGGTCACGACGCGCGGGGCGGCCCGTCGTCGGCGACCGCCGGGCCCTGGTTGTAGCGATCGGCCGCGAGCATGATCAGCGGCACCGCCGAGGTCGTCACCAGGAAGATCACGCGCGAGACCCCGGGCGCGAGCGTCATCGCGACGCTCGCGCCGATCACCGCGATCCCGACGAGCACGACGCCGGGCAGCGGCAGGCGGATCGTGCACATGCCGACGCCGATGAGCAGCAGGTCGGAGGACATGACCGAGAGACCAGGATCATCGAGCACGTAGCCGCGGATCCGGTTGATCAGGATCAGCGTCAGCACGACGCCGACGAAGCGGACGTACTGGCGCCCGGCGAGGTTGGCGGTCAGGCGCCGCCAGCGGGGGACGATGAGCAGCGCCGCGATCAGGCACAGCACCACCGCGAGCACGATGAGGCGCGCCGGCGGGGTGTCGGCGCGCGGCGTCGGGTTGACGAGGTACAGCCCGAGGTTCATGAGCGCGACGGTCGCGATGATCCCCGAGATCAGGGTCAGGCGCGCGGGCTCAGCCCGGCGCAGCGCGACCTCCTCCTCGAGCGAGCTCAGGCGCGCCTCGGTGGTCTCGCGCGCCTCGATCAAGCGCTCGAGGCGCTCACGCTGCTCGCGCGGCGCGTCGTCGAGCGCGTCGAGGATCCGCGCCGCGCCGTGGACGTTGGCGCGCTCGAGCTCGTACGCGAGCATCTCGAGCATCGCGCGTCGACGTCCCTCGCGCGCGGACTCGAGATCCGCCCAGATCTCGAGCGCCTGCTCGTAGCGGATCACGACCTGCTGAAACGTCGCGGTCAGCTCGGCCTCGGCGCTGCGGCTCGACGGCTCGGCGCCCCGCAGCAGCGCGCCGAGGCGCTCGTGCTGGCGCGTCGCGGCGCGCAGCGCCGCGGTCGCGCGCCGGTGCTCGAGGTAGCGCTGCAGCGCCTGCCGCAGCGACTCGACGTCCGGGAAGCGCCGCGCCGGGTCGCGGTGACACGCGCGGTTGCAGATCGCGGCCAGCTCCTCGGGGACCTCGGGCCCGTAGCGGTGCGGGGGCGACTCGAGCGCGCGCGCGAGCACCTCTCGCACCGTCGCGCCGGCGTGCCGGTGCTGGCCGGTGAGCACCTCGTGGAGCGTCGCGCCCAGCAGGTAGACGTCGGAGCGCGGGCTGATGCCGTCGCGCTCGCCCAGGACCATCTCCGGCGGCATGTAGGCCGGGCTGCCGACGAGCTGCTGCTTCGCGGGCGCGCCGAGCTCGAGCGCGAGGCCCCAGTCGACGAGGTACAGCTCGCCGAACTCGCCGAGCATCACGTTCGAGGGCTTGAGGTCGCGGTGGAGGACGCCGCGGCTGTGGGCGAACTCCACGGCCTGGCACACGCGCGTCAGGATCTCGACGTGGGCCGCGAGCGCGTTCTCGTCGACGCGCACGCGCGCGCGGTCGAGCGCCAAGCGGGCCTCCCAGCTCTCGCCCTGGATGCGCTTCATGACGACGAGCGGGCCGAGCTCGGGGTGATGCCCGATCGTGTGGATCGGGATGATGTTGGGGTGCTCGAGCGAGCCGGTGATCCGGGCCTCGCGCAGCAGCAGCGCGGCGCGGGACGGGCTCGGGTCGAGCAGGCGCTTGACCGCGACGTCGCGGTTGAGCAGCGGCTGGTGGGCGAGCTCGACGATCCCCACGCCGCCCTCGCCGAGCTGCCCGCGGACGTAGAGGTGCGGGGAGAGCGGGTCGAGGACGGGCTCGTCGTCGCCGCGCACGAGCTCGAGTCGCGGGAGGCTCAGCGCGAGCTCTCGCGCCGTCGCCTGCGGATCGTCGCGGGTGATCGAGACGCGCCCGAGCGTGTCCGCGGGCGCGGCGTCACTCGAGAGCGCCTGCTCGGCGAGCGTCTTCGCGATCCATGCGGGGTCGACGGACATCTGGGACCGGGAGCCGGATCCTAACAGCCCTCCGCGGCGCGCTCGCGGGTGCGCGAGCGCGGCGACGGTGGCGGGAAAAGATGCCCAATTCGCCAGGTCAACAGCGGGCGCGCGGGCGTGCACGGGGGGCGCGCGCCGCTGCGGCAGCGGGCGCGCGTCGACGCGCGCGAGCGTGCGGCGCAGGCTCGCGCGGGCCCGCGCGTGCGTCGGTCGGGCGCGCGGGCGCCGGTGAGCGCGTCGGCGCCTTCGGACGGCTGGGTACAACGACGACGCGCGCGCCGCTTCGCGGAGCGCGTCACGCCCGCGATCGCGCCGGCGGGCTATGCTCGACGCGTGCGGAGTCGACGGAGTTCCATGATCGCGGCGCTGTGGCTGGCGGCGTGCGCCGGTGATGACGGCGTGGGCACCGAGGCGGGGAGCGGCGGCGCCGAGTCGAGCGAGGGCGCGTCGTCCTCGTCGTCGGCGCCGTCCTCGTCGTCGGGGCCGACGTCCTCGGGCGACGGGACGAGCTCGACCGGCGAGGACGTGGACGAGGCGACGCTGCTCGTCACCGAGTTCACGATCCCGGCGGGCGCGACCGTCGTCGAGTTCGAGTTTGAAGCCGACGGGGAGGCGCCGCCGTTCTCGACCGTCGGCGCGCCGGTCCGGGTGGCGGTCGTCGACCGCTCGCACCCGGCGCGCGACCAGTCGCAGCTGTGCATGGGAAACCATCCGCTCAACGGCTGCGCGACGGTCGACTACGGCGCGTTCGGCATGACCCACGACAACCGCCTCACCGTCGCCGGCGACGGCGCGCCGGTCGAGCTCCACCTGCACAAGGATCGCAGCGTCCAGCCGCTCGCCGAGCCGCTGCCCCCCGACGAGTGAGACCACGTCTCGCTGGGCCAGTTGGTCCAGGAGTGGAGCGGGGTGCTCGAGGGCGAGATCGTCGGCGACGCGTGGGCGCTGTCCATGACGTTTTCGAACATCGACGACAACGCGCCCGACGGGCTGCGGGGGCCGACGACGGTCGAGATCAGCGTGACGGTGTCGGCGCCCTGAGCTCGCCGCGCTCCGGACCGCGACCGCGCGTCGCGACTCACCGGCGCGCGCCCGCGTCCTTGAGCAGGCGGATCAGCGCGGCGTCGCCGGCCTCGGTGGCGACGCGCAGCGGCGTCTGGCCGTCGCGGCGCCAGCTGCAGCCCACGGCCTCGACGTCGGCGCCCTGGTCGATCAGCCAGGCCGCGAGCGCGCGGTCGCCACGCCGCGCGCACCAGTGCAGCGCCGTCGTGCCCCGGCTCTCCTGATCGACGGACGCGCCGCGGGCGCGCAGGAGCTCGGCGACGTCGAGCGAGCCGCCGCCGAGCGCCGCGTACCACATGACTGGAAAGTCATGTGCGCCGCGCTCGTGGATCAGGCTCGGGTCGCGCGTCAGCCAGTAGCGGATCATCTCGAGGTCGCCGAGCGCCGCCGCGGTGGGCAGCGAGAGCGGCGCGCCGTGGTCGAGCAGCAGGCGGATGATCGGGCGCGCGCCGGTGTGGGCGCAGGCCTCGATCGGCAGCTCGTCGTCCGTCGAGCGCGAGAACACGAGCCGCGCGTCGCGGGCGAGGAGCTCGCGCGCGCCGTCGAGGTCGCGGTGACAGCTCGCCGTGAACGCGCTCTGCAGCGCGGGCGGCACATCCGACAGCGAGGGCGGCGTGATCAGGCGGCGGCTCGCGTCGACCGCGAGCCGCGAGCTGCGGTTGTCGCGGGGCAGGCTCGCGTGCGCCGCCAGGAGCTCCTGGCCTTCGCGCCAGCCGAGCGCGGCCGCGAGCTGCTCGGGCGTCCGACCGACCTCGTCGCGCGCCGCCGCGTCGGCGCCCTTGCGGATCGCCAGGCGGACGAGCGCCGCGTCGCGCCGCTGCACGGCGCCGTGCAGGACCGAGCTGCCGCCGCGCTGGACCGCGTTGATGTCGGCGCCGTTGCTGCACAGGTCGGCGAGCGCGAGGCGGGCCCAGCTCGCGCGCGGGCTGTCCATCGCGCCGCGCGCCGGCGTGAAGCCCGTGCCGCCGATCGGCGCGGCGTCCGAACGACAGCCGCGCGCGCGCAGGCGCCAGAGGCCGAGGCTCCCGACCAGCGCGGCGGCGTACAGCGGCGTCCCGCCGATCGGGTGCGCGCGCGCGAGCGCGTCAGGGTCGGCGTCGGCGAGCGCTTCTGAAGCGCTCCCAGTCGCCGGCGAGCGCCGCCTCGACGACGTCGAGCTCGGGCCGGCCGCGCGCAGCAGCGCGGCGATCGACTCGTGGTCGTGCAGCTGCGCGAGCGCGAAGGCGGACAGGCCGCGGTCGTCGCGGGCGCCCGCGAGCGCCTCGTCGCGCGCGAGCGCGCGGCGGACGCTCGCCTCGTCGCCCGGCGCACGGCGTCGAGGAAGGCGCCGCGGGCGTCGGGGGGCGCAGGCTGTGTCGATGGCTGGGCCGCCGGCTGCGGCGCCGACTGTGGCGTCGACGTCGCGCAGCCGATCGCCGCGAGCGCGTGCAGGGACAGGAGCCCGCCGGCGGACGCGAGCGCGCGCCGGCGCGTGAGGAGAGCGCGGTTCGAAGGGGTCATGGGGGCCTCCTCCCCACAAGCGCGGGGCGAGGCGCGCGCGGGCCAGGCGTCGCGGCGGCGAAAAATCACCCGCGACCGCGTCCCCCTGGGCGCCTGGTTTACGCTGGGAGACACGAGGCTGCAGGCCATGTCCGAGATCGTCTGGACCCCCGACATCTACCGCGAGCTCCGGCGGCTCGCCGATGTCGTCATGGCCGGCGAGCGCCGGAGTCACACGCTCCAGCCGACCGCGCTCGCGCACGAGGTCTGGCTGCGGCTCCTCGGCAGCCGCAACGCCGGCGCGCTCGACCGCGCCGCCTTCCTCGCGCTCGCGGCCCAGGCGATGCGTCGGATCCTCATCGATCACGCGCGCCGGGGCGGGGCGGTCAAGCGCGGGGGGCGGGCGCGTCGCACCACGCTCGAGGGCAAGACGGTCCACGAGCCGCGTGAATTCGCGCTCGACCTCGACGCGGCCCTCACGGCGCTCGAGCGGCACGACCCCGCGCTCGCGCGGCTCGTGGAGCTGCGCTACTTCGGCGGGCTCTCGAACGACGAGCTCGCGGCGGCGCTCGGGGTCTCCGCGCGCACCGTCAAGCGCCGCTGGCGGTTCGCCCGCGCGTGGCTGCAGGCGCGCATGCAGGAGCCGGCGGAGGAGCGCGCGTGAACCGCTGGCAGCGCACCCAGGCGCTGTTCGAAGCCACCGTCGAGCTGCCCGCGGCCGAGCGGGCCCGCGTCCTGCGGGAGCGCGCGGGCGACGACGAGGCGCTCGCGCGCGAGGTCGAGGCGCTCGTCCGCGCGAGCGCGAGCCCGCTGCCGCTGCTCGAGCGCGACGCGTCCGCGCTGCTCGAGCGGCTGCGCGACGAGCCGGCGCCCGCGCTGCTGTGTGGTCTGTCCTTTGGGTCCTATCAGATCGAGGACCACATCTCGTCCGGCGGCATGGCGCACGTCTACCGCGCGACCCGGGCCAGCGCGGGCGTGCGCCGCCGCGTCGCGCTGAAGGTGCTGCGGCCCGAGCTCGACGGCGAGCTGCTGCTCGAGCACTTCCAGCGCGAGCGCGAGACGCTCGCGGCGCTCGAGCACGATCACATCGTCTCCTTCGTCGACGCCGGCGCGCTCCCGGACGGCCGCCCGTTCCTCGCCATGGAGTACGTCGAGGGCGCGACGCTGTCGCGCTGGGGCGCGGGCGTCCCCCGGCGGGCGCGGATCGAGCTGTTCCTCAAGGTGCTCGCGGCGGTGCAGTACGCCCACCGGATGCTCGTGGTCCACCGCGACCTCAAGCCCTCGAACGTGCTCGTGACCCCCCAGGGCGCGCCCAAGCTGCTCGACTTCGGCGTCGCCGCGCTGCTCGACGTCGAGGGCGCCGCGGCCCGCGTCCGCGCCCCGCTCACGCCCGCCTACGCCAGCCCCGAGCAGCTGCGCGGCGCGCCCGTGACGACCGCGAGCGACCTCTACTCGCTGGGCGTGCTGCTCCACGAGCTGCTCACCGGCGCGCTGCCCGAGGACGATGACGCGCGCGCGCGCGGCGGGCTCCCGTATGACCTCTGGGCCATCTCACAGAAGGCGCGCGCGCGCGACCCGGCGCGCCGCTACCAGTCCGCCGACGAGCTCGCGCACGACCTCCGCCGCTTCCTCGCGCACGAGCCGATCGCGGCGGCCTCGCGCTCCTGGGCCCACCGCGCGCGCCTGTTCGTCCGCCGTCACCGCTTCCCCGTGTCGCTCGCCGCCGCGGTGGTCGCGGCGACGATCACCGGCTGGGTCGGCTCGGAGCTCGATCGTCGGCACGCCGCGCGCGAGGCCACCCACGGCTGGGGCGCGCACGCCGAGGCGAAGCTGGTCGCGCGCGTGCTCGAGCGCTGGATGCTCGAGTCCTCGTCCGCGGATCGCGAGACCTCGCGGCGCGCGACGCGGTTCCTCGAGCGCGCGCTCGAGGAGGACGCGCGCGCGCGCCCGGAGGCCGAGCTGCTGCTGCGGCTGACGCTCGCCGAGCTCTACCTCGCGCGAGGCGAGCGCGAGCGAGCGGCGCGCCACGTCGAGCGGGCGTGGGCGCTGGCGCGATCCACCCGCGGCGTCGGCAAGGCCGATCGCGCGCGGGTGGCCGAGCTCAGCGGTCGCCTCGCGCGCGGCGCGTAGGACCGCGCCTAGCCGCACGTGTTGACGACGCACGTGAGCATGCCGCAGCACTTGTTGGGCGTGAGCAGGCAGTCGCTGCCCTCGCCGAGGCAGCAGCCGGTCACGTCGAACGACATGCAGTCGTCCGCGCACGCGAGCGCGCCGCCGGACCAGGGCGTGATCTGGGCGCACGTCATGCCCTTGAGGTCGTCGCCGTCGCAGCTCTCTTGCCCCTCGGCCATGTCGTCGCCGCAGCTCGGCCCGGCGGTGTCCGAGTCGGAGCTGGTGGACGAGGTCGCGGTCTCCGAGCTCGCGGTCGTCGACGAGGAGCCCTCGCCGGTCGTCGCGCTCGAGGACGAGCTGGCCTCCGCGCTCGAGGTCCCCGACGTCGCCTCGCCGGTCGCGTCGCTGCTCGGCGCGGTCGAGGCGGCGCTGGGATCGTCGGTCGTCACCGCCGAGGCGGAGCTCGAGCCCTCGGGCAGACAACCGGCGTCGGGCGCCGCGTCGGCGCAGCCGTCGAACTCGGCCACGCACACGCTGCAGAACCGGCGCTCGCCGTGGGCGCTCGCGCAGAACTCGTCGCCGCCGCGGAAGTTGCAGTGGGCCTCGTTCGTCGCGGTGCAGGCGAGCGCGAGCGCAGCGGGGGCGAGGGCGAGGGCGAGGGCGAGGAGCGTGCGTGTCATCGTGCGCCTGCGTTTCTTCCTCAGAAGCTCCCCACCAGCGCGAGCCCGCCGGGCGTCGGCAGCAGCGCCGCCCGCGGCGTTCGGGCGCGGCGCAGGCCGGCGATCAGGAGACCTGTCCCAACGACCATCATCGCAGCGCCGACCCCGAGCAGCGCGTAGCCGGGCGGGCGCGTGTCGAGGGTCTCGAGCGGCATCTCGGGCTTGACGCTCGGCGCGCGCGCGGCGAGCGGCACGCCGACGCCGACGCCCGCGACGCCCAGCACCAGCAGCGCGACGCCGGCCTTCGAGAGCGCGTGCAGGCGCGGGGGCGCGTCGACCTCCTCCTGCTCGTCGCGCTCCGCAGCGGCGGCGGCCTCGGCCTCGGCGGCCGCCTGCTCCGCCGCGTGCCCGCGCACGAAGGGGATCAAGCGCCCGACCTCGATCCGCGCGCGCTCGACCGACTCCCCCTCGGTGCAGAGCGTGCAGCGAACCTCGTGCTGGGAATTCTCGACCGGCGCGCCGCCGACCAGCAGCACGCTCGCGATCACGTAGCCGCCCTCCTCGAGGGCGCTGACGCGGATCTGGATGATCGGGTCGTGATCGGTGCGGCCCGGGAGGATCTCGGCGCGCCGCAGCTCGATGTCGCCGAGCTCCTCGATCCGTCGCAGCAGCACCAGGCTCTGGGCGCCGACCGTCGACGTGTCTACGTCGAGCGACGCGCGCACGATGCCGGCGTTCGCGTCTGGAGGCGGCACGCCCAGGTCCGCGCGGGCGGGCGGCTCCTCACCCGCGCTGTCGACGTCTTCCGCGACGTCTTCCGCGACGTCTTCAGCGTCTTCGTCGCCGTCTTCGTCCTCGTCTTCGTCCTCGTTTTCATCGCCGGCTTCGTCGCCGTCGAGGGCGGGCGCGGGCGCCTTGGTGCGCGCGTTGGCGTGCACGGGGGCCGCGAGCAGCTGGGCGCCGGCGAGCGTCAGGCACAGGAGCAGCCGCCCCGGTCGCGCGGGGTCGATCATGGCCCGAGCCCCCCGCGTTTCTGGCAGAGCTCGCGCCAGCGCACGACGTTGCGATCCTGGAGCCCCTTGGCCGCCTTTACGCAGCCGCTGAAGTCACCCATCTCCATGCGCGCCTGGGTCTCGAGCTTGCGCGCGTCCCGGGCTTGGCGCCAGCATCGGCGCTGCAGCGAGCGCTCGAGCACCGTCTTCCAGCGGTAGGCCTGCACCGCGAGCTGAGCCTGCTCGCGGACCTGCTCGCACTCGGACGTCTCGTGGGCGGGCGCGCTGCGGGGGCGCCTCTTGCTGGGCGCCTTGCCGGGCGCGGTCTCGCCGGGGGCCTGCCCGGCGCGCGGCGCCTCGTCGGGGCGCTCGTCCGCGGTCTCCCCGAGCGGCTCGTCCGTGGCCTCATCCGGTCGCTCGGCGAGCGGCGCGTCGTCGCCCGCGGAGTCGAGCGGCTCCCCGGCCTCGCCGAGCGCAGGATCATCGTCTCCCCGGGGCGGGGGCTCGCTCGACGCGTCGGTCGCGAGCGTCGCGGCGGGCGTGGCCGTCTTCGCCGTCGCGTCGGGCTCGAGGTTGGCGACGCGCGCGTCGGGCTCTGCCGGGCCGCCCCGCGACACGACGAGCGCGGCGATCGTCGCCAGCACCACAAAGCCCGCGGCCGCGGCGACCCAGGGGAGCCAGGCGCGGCGAGCCGCGGCGCGCGGGTTGTCCAAGGCCGCGAGCGCGTCCTCGAGGCGGGTGACGAAGGCCTGGGCCGTCGCGGGCCGGCGCGCCCGATCGGGCGAGAGCGTGTCGTCGACCAGCTCGACCAGCTCGCGCGGCAGCCCGGGCACCAGCTCGCCGAGCGCCGGCGGCGGGCCGGTCTGCTTGTACACGAGGATCTTCATGGGGTTCGGATCCTCGAAGGGCGCGCGGCCGGCCAGCAGCGTGAACAGGGTCGAGCCGAGGGCGTAGACGTCGAAGTGGGGCCCGACCGCCTCGCCGATCGCCTGCTCCGGTGACATGTGCTCCGGCGTGCCGATGATCATGCCCGGCGTCGTCGCGGCGGCGCTCGAGAGTCGGCCCTGATCGGCCGCGACCCCGAAGTCGAGGACCTTGGCGAGGTCCTCGTCGCCGCGGCGCGCGATCATGATGTTATCGGGCTTGAGGTCGCGGTGGACGACGCCGGCCTGGTGCGCCGCCTCGATCGCCGCGCCCACCTGGCGCATGATCTCGCACGCGCGCCGCGGCGCGAGGGCGCCGCGCTCGGCGAGCTCGACGCCGAGGTCGCGGCCCTCGTGGTACTCCATCACGAGGTAGCGACGACCGTCGCCGAGCGTGCCCGCGTCGAACACGTCGATGATCCCCGGGTGCCCGATCGCGCTGGCCGTGCGCGCCTCGCCGACGAAGCGCCCGGTGATCTCGGGGCTCGCGCTCCACTCGGCGAGCAGCACCTTGATGGCGACCTTGCGGCCGACCTCGACGTGCTCGCCGAGGTAGACCTCGCCCATCGCGCCGGCGCCGAGCAGCGACAGCACGCGGTAGCGCTCGCAGAGCACCGTGCCGGTGGCGATGAACTCGATCGAGGACTCCGGGACGGGCTCCGCAGACACGACCGTGCCGCTGCCCTTGGGCGGCGAGTGCACCGTGTCGCGCGCCCACGCGGCCCGCGCGTCCTGCTCGAGCCGGGCCGACTGCGAGTCCGCCGGACGACCCAATTCGTCGACCGTGCTCGCTCCCTGGCGGGGTCGCAGTGCTTCTGCGGGGTCCACGGCCAGAGGCGATCGTACCACGCGAACCACCGGGGAATTCCCGCGTGCGGCGGCCCGGACCCGCGTGCCGGGCCCGGGGGGCAGCGCGGGTGCGCGCGCGCGCAGCGACGGAGTCCCGGGCATACCGATCCATGCCGAGGCCGCGCGCCGCTCGGACAGCTCGCGGTGACGACGCGGACCGCGGGCCGTTCGCGCGGGTGGAGCGATGTTCCCGGGTGTCGCGTTGTAGCGCGAGACGCGCTGTGGGGGGCTTGCCCGAAAGGTCAGCGATCGCGGCGTCGGGCTCGGAACGCGCGCAGCCCTGGACGACGCGGCTCGGCGGTGAGCTGCGGTCAAAGACATTTTTTGCGGGGCCGCGTTGTGCACGGTCTCACGGCCCTCGCTTGCCAGTCCGGCGGCCGTCTGCCAGTGATACAGTGCGCATCCCACATGAGCACCGCGGCGAATCACAAGCTGGCGAGCGGCGCGAGCGAGGTGGCCTGGGCCACGCTCGTCGAGCTATCCAGGGACGCCTCCGGGCGCGAGACATGCAGGCTCTCCATTCGCATCCCGGATGACTGGGAGTACGTGCGGGGCCACTTCCCGCAGGTCGCGGTCGTGCCCGGCGCGGCGCTGCTCATCGAGGTCGTGCGCGCCCGCGTGCACGCGCTGTGGCCGGCCATCGGCGAGCCGCGCGCGGTCCGGCGGCTCAAGTTCAAGCGCGTGGTCTCGCCCGGCGACGCGCTCGAGCTCGAGCTCGAGCGCCGCGATCCGGCGGGCGACGGTCCGCGCGTGCGCTTCCAGCTGACCCGCGCCGGGGAGCCCTGCTGCACGGGCGAGCTGCGCTTCGCGGGGGGAGCCTCGTGAGCGAGCGCGCGGTCGACGTCGCCATCATCGGGGGCGGGCTCGCGGGCAACCTGCTCGCGCGTCAGCTCCGGCGCACCTGTCCGGCGGTGTCGGTCGCGGTGTTCGAGCGCAACGAGGAGCCCGCGTACAAGGTCGGCGAGTCGACGGTCGAGCTGGCGACCAACTACCTGCTGCGCAAGCAGGGCCTGTCGACCTACCTCTACGACGAGCACCTGCCGAAGAACGGCCTGCGGTTCTTCTTCGACAGCGAGGCCCGCGACACCGCGCTGACCGAGATGACCGAGATCGGCAGCCGCGGGATGCTGTGGGTGCCGTCCTTCCAGCTGCACCGCGGCCGGCTCGAGCGCGACCTCCTGCGCTTCAACGCCGAGGACGGCGTCGACGTCCAGCGCGGCGCCAAGGTCCGCGTGCTCGACATGTCCACCGAGCCAGGCGGTCGCCACCGCGTCGAGGTCACCGGGCCCGACGGCGTCACGCGCTACGCCTGCCGCTGGCTGATCGACGCGAGCGGCCGCGCCAGCGTGATCGCGCGCCGCAAGGGCCTGCGGACCGAGGAGCCGCACTCGCTCGCCGCCGCCTGGGGCCGCCTCGACGGCGTCGCGGATCTCGAGGCGGTGCCCGACCCGGCCTGGCACGAGCGCGCGCACTACACCGCGCGCTCGCTCTCGACCGTGCACTTCTGCTACCCGGGCTACTGGATCTGGCTGATCCCGCTGCGCGGGCAGACGAGCATCGGCGTCGTCTGCGAGCGCGCGCGCTTCCAGGACGCCTGGCGCAAGCCCGAGGGGCTCATGGCCTTCGTCCGCGAGCACGCCGCGCTCGCCGACCTGGTCAAGGGCGCGCGCTGGATCGATCACGGCTCCTACGGTCGCCTGTCCTACGGGACCAAGCAGTACTTCTCGACCGAGCGCTGGGGGCTGATCGGCGAGGCCGCGGCCTTCTCCGACCCGTTCTACAGCCCCGGCAGCGACTTCATCGCGCTCGAGAACGACTTCCTCACCGACCTGATCGCGCGCGACCACGCCGGCGAGGCGCTCGAGGAGCGCTGCGAGGTCTACAACGAGTTCATGCACTTCCGGTTCGAGGCGACGATGCTGCTGTATCGCGACCTGTACGCGACGCTCGGCTCCTTCGAGCTGTTCCGCATCAAGCTGATCTTCGACCTGCTGTGCTACTACAACCTCTGGCTGCACAGCTACGCGCGCGACGAGCACCTCGACCTCCGGACCGCGCGCGCGCAGCTGCGGCGCAAGGACTTCATCCTGCAGGCGATGCGCAACTTCTCCGGCGCGTTCCAGCGGCTCGTGACCCAGCTCCACGCCGAGGGCCGCTACTTCGCGGGCAACCGCGGCCGCTTCGACTACCGGCTCGAGCGCGTCGAGTTCCTCCCGCGCGTCGGCGAGCTGCGCAAGCGCAAGGACATCACGCGCACCACCGAGGCGATCTTCAACGAGGTCCGTGACCTCCTGCTCGACCTCTCCCGCAGCGACGCGGCGCCCGAGCGCGCTCGCCTGCCGCTCCACGAGTTCATGACCGACGCCGCGATCGCGTGAGCCCGCCAAGCGCTCGCGGTCGCCGACCTACCGTACAGCCGGCGGCGCGGCGCGAGACCTGACCTACGAGACCTGCCCTGCGAGACCTGCCCTACGAGACCTGCCCTGCGAGAGACCCTACGAGACCTACGAGAGACCTACGAGAGACCTACGAGAGACCGATGACCCGCGAGGAAATCCAGCAGCAGATCACCAAGATCCTCGTCGAGACCTTCGAGATCGACCCGGATGAGGTCAAGCTCGACACCAACCTGTACGAGGATCTCGACCTCGACAGCATCGACGCGATCGACATGTTCGTCGAGCTGAGTCAGTTCACCGGGCGCCGCGTCGACCCCGAGGTCGCGCGGACCCTGCGGACCGTCGACGACATCATCGGGCTCGTCGAGTCCGAGCTCGCGGCCAAGGCCGCCGAGTCGTCCTAGGCCGCGCGCGCAGGAGCCCCCATGTCGCGACCTCCCCAACACTGGCCGCCGCTGGAGCAGCTGCTGCCACATCGCCCGCCGATGCTCCTGCTCGACGCGGTCGAGCGCTTCGACGGCGCCGTGCTCGCGTGCCGCGTGACCCCGCGGGCAGGGGGCCCTTCGTCCGCGGCGGGTTCGTGCCCGCGCTCGTCAGCGTCGAGTACTTCGCCCAGGCGGCGGCGGCCTACTTCGGCGTCGTGCACCACTCGCTCCGGCGGCGCCATGCGCATGGGGGTGCTGCTCGGCGCCCGCAATCCAGCTCGGGGTCGACCGCTTCCCGGCCGGCGAGAGCATGACCGTGCTCGTGCGCGAGGTCTGGACCGACGGGCGCGTCGCGCAGTTCGACTGCGAGCTGCGGGGCGCCGCCGGCGAGCCGCTCGCGCGCGCGTCGATCAACGTGCAGAGCGATCCGGTCGGCGCCACGCTCGACGCCAGCGCGCTGGCGCGGGCGCTCGGCGGGGAGGCGCCCTGACATGGCCACGGCGCGGGTGCGCGGACACAGGGTCGTGATCACCGGCGCGGGGCTGGCCTCGCCGATCGGCGTCACGCCGGGCGAGGCCGTCGTCGCGCTCAAGGAGGGGCGGCACGGGATCAAGGCGATGCCCGAGTGGGAGCGCTTCGAAGACCTGCGCACGCGGGTCGCCGGCGTGGTCACGGGCGTCGACCTGGGGCGCCGGTGGCCGCGAAAGCGCGTGCGCTCCATGGGCCGCGTCGCCAAGCTCGCGACCTACGCGACCGAGCAGGCGATCGCGGAGGGCCTGGGCGACGACGCGCCGGCGCTGCTCGCCTCGGGGCGCACGGGGATCGCCTACGGCTCGACCACGGGCTCCTCGGCCGCGTTCGAGAAGTACGCGACCTCGCTGTTCCGCGACTGGAAGGTGCAGGGGCTCAACGCGTCGCTCTACCTGCAGTTCATGGCCCACACCTGCGCGGCCAACCTCGCGGCGTTCTTCGGCGTCAAGGGCCGCGTGATCCCGACCTGCTCGACCTGCACCAGCGCCTCGCAGGCGATCGGCGCCGGCTACGAGGCGATCAAGTACGGCCTCGCCGACGTCATGCTCTGCGGCGGCGCCGAGGAGATGCACTTCTCGCTCGCGGTCACCTTCGACGCGATGTTCGCGACCTCGGCCGGCTTCAACGATCGCCCCGAGGCGACGCCGCGCCCGTTCGACCGGTCGCGCGACGGGCTGGTCGTCGGCGAGGGCGCCGGCACCCTCGTGCTCGAGCGCCTCGAGCACGCGCAGGCCCGCGGCGCGACGATCCTCGCCGAGCTCGCCGGCTACGGCACCAACTGCGACGGCCTGCACGTGACCGCGCCGTCCGAGCCGGGCATGCGCGGCGCCATGGAGCTCTCGCTCGCCGACGCCGAGCTCTCGCCCGACGACATCGACTACGTCAACGCGCACGGGACCGCGACCGAGCTCGGCGACATCGCCGAGACCCGGGCGACGCGCGCGGTGTTCGGGCGCGCCGTCCCGTTCTCCTCGACCAAGAGCTATATCGGGCACACGCTCGGGGCCTGCGGCGCGATCGAGCTGGTGTACTGCCTCGGGATGATGCGCGAGGGCTTCCTCGCGCCGACGCGCAACCTCGACGAGGTGGATCCTCGCTGCGGCGAGCTCGACTACGTCCGCGAGCCGCGGCCCGCGAGCCCGCGCGTCATCATGAGCAACAACTTCGCGTTCGGCGGCGTCAACACGTCGCTCATCGTCCGCGCCTTCGACGGCTAGCCGCCTCGTCATGCGCGAGGCGATCGGCGTCAGGCCGCCCCGCGAGTCGCCGTGTGGACTTGCGCCACAGGGCGCGACGCGTCGTATGCCTGTGTGTACATGTGCGCGGGCGAAAGCGCATAGCCAGGTTCTCGCGCGCCCGGCCCCTGAGCTGTGCGAAGATACCGCGTATGAGGGCTGAGATCGCGAACGCGTGGGTCATCGCGCTCTTCGCCGTCGCGCTCGCGGCGTGCTCGACCCCGGTCGAGGGCAGCACGAGCAGCGCGACAGAAGATGACCTTACAGACAGCAGCGACAGCGGCGGCGACTCCAACGCGTCGAGCGCGGGGAGCACCGGCGGCACCGACGGCGGCGGGACGACGGACGGCGCGAGCGGCTCGCCGTCGGGCTCGGGGTCCGGCGCGAGCGACAGCGGCAGCGACAGCGGCGACAACAGCACGTCGGTCGGCGGCGCGAGCTGCGACGGGGAGCTGCACCAGCTCACCTTCGACGTCGATGACGCCGAGCTGTTCGGCGGCTGGCAGGTCGGCTGGAGCATGTCCCAGCAGCGCGAGTACGCCCGGTGGGAGGGGAGCTTCGACAACCCCGGCGACAACGGCGTCGTGTTTCACCCCGACATCCCGTGCAGCGACGTCTGGTACGTCTGGGTGTACTTCTTCGACGAGGACCGCTGGGACTCGTTCTTCGTCCAGAGCGACGGCGCGCCGGCCGAGCCCGCGCTGTTCGACGGCGACTGCGACAACAACAACGACCGCCGCTGGATCTGGAACGATCTCAACCGTCGCCAGCCGGGCGCGATGGAGGCCTGCGTCTACGCCGACGACCCGTGGACGCAGGCCTGGGGGCCCGGCGCGCACGAGCTCCGCTTCATGTACCGAGAGTCCATCGGGCTGATGGACGTGATCGTCACCAACGATTCGAACTTCAAACCGTGACGCGCGCCCGCCGGGCACGCCTCGTGTTCGAGCTGTCCTGAGAGACCTGTGTCGAGCGACCGCGAGCCGCGGCTCACGACCACGGCCGCGGGTGCGGGCCGAAGTGCCGCGCGAAGAACTCGACGAGGAACTCGACCGTCGCCGCGACCTTGGCGATGTGCCGGCTCTCGGGCGCGTACACGGCGAAGTACGACGAGCCGCGCTCGCCCACCGAGTCGAGCAGCACCGGCGCGAGCGCGCCGCTCGCGAGCTCGTCGACCACGGAGATCCAGGGCACGAGCGCGACGCCGGTGGCGGCGAGCAGCGCCTCGCGGAGGTAGTGCATGTCGTTGGTCGCCAGCCGCGGGACGACGCGCACGTGCTCGCCGTGCAGCAGCGGCCAGCGGTCGCCGTCGAAGTCGTCGTGCAGCGCGATCATGCAGCGGTGCGCCTGCAGGTCCGCGGGCGAGCGCAGCGGCGGGCCGCGCTCGAGGTAGCGGGGCGCGGCCACGCACAGGAGGTCCGCCGGCGCGATCCGTCGCGCGACCAGCAGCGAGTCGGGCAGCGGGCCGCGCACGAGCGCGAGGTCGAGGTCCTCGTCGTGGATGTCGCGCGCGCGGTGATCGGTGATCAGCTCGAGGCGGATGTCGGGGTAGCGGTCGAAGAACTCGCCGATCTGGACGCGGAACCACTCGGTCCCGACGCCGCTCGGGATCCCGACGCGCAGCACCCCGGCGGTCTCGGTGTCGAGCTCGCGGACCTCGGCCTCGGCCCGCGCGGTCTCGTCGAGGATCCGCGCGCAGCGCTGGTGGAAGATGCGCCCGGCCTCCGTCAGCCGCAGCTTCCGCGTCGTGCGCTGGAGCAGCGTGACCTGGAGGCGATCCTCGAGCGCCGAGAGCCGGCGGCTGATCGTCGAGCGCGGCAGCCCGAGCGCCCGCGCCGACGCCGAGATGCTGCCCTCGTCGACGACGCTGACGAAGATGCTCATGTCGCTGATCGGGTCCACGGCTGACGTCGATCTGGGCAGGTGATGTCCAATGCTATCGCGCGCGCGCGCGCGTCGTTACCGTGTTCGCAGCGGGAGCGCGCGACGATGACGAACACTCAAGAATTTGCGAATAAACGCCGTTCTGGCGCGGCGGTGGTGCTCGGCGCGGGGATCGGCGGAATCCTCGCTGCGGCCGCGCTCGCGCGTCACTACGCCCACGTCACGATCCTCGAGCGCGATCGAGTCCCCGCGCGCCCAGCTGTCCGCAAGGGCGTGCCGCAGGACAAGCACCCCCACATCCTGCTGCGACGCGGCGAGCAGGCGATCCGCGCGCTGATGCCCGGCGCGCTCGAGCGCCTGCGCCCCCGTGACCTCGTGCCGATGAACCCCGGCCGCGAGCTCCGGTGGTTCCACGCCGGCGTGTGGAAGGCGCGCCACGATCCGGGCTTCGACTTTCACATGTGCGACCGAGTGCGGCTCGAGCACACACTGCGCGCCTGGGCGCTGGAGCGCGAGGGCGTGACGCTGCGCGACGGCTGCGAGGTCCTCGACCTCGAGATCGATCACGGGCTCGCGCGCGTGCTCGGGGTCTCGGTGCGTCAGCGCGGCGAGGCGCAGCCCCGCGTGATCCCGGCCGACGTGATCGTCGACGCGACCGGTCGCGGTACCCGGGCGCCGCAGTGGCTCTCGCGGCACGGCTTCGGCGACGTCGAGACCCTCGAGGTGCGCTCCAACGTCGGCTACACGAGCCGCGTGTTCCACGTGCCAGGCGGGAACCACCACCTGCAGCTGCCGATCGTGGTCTTCCCCGACGCCCCGCGGACGCGGCGCGCCGGGCTCGTGTTCGCCTACGGCGACGACGGCCTGCTGGTCGCGCTCGCCGGCTGGTGTCGCGACTACGTGCCGCGCAGCGCCGAGGGCTTCCTCAAGTTCGCGCGCTCGCTCGAGCGCCCCGAGCTCGCGCGCGCGCTGCTCGGCGCGCGCCCGTCCCCGAGCGAGCACTCGTTCCGGGCCCGCGCGAACCTCTGGCGCCGCTACGATCGCCTGCGTCGCTGGCCCGACGGCCTCGTCGTGCTCGGCGACGCGATCAGCTCGCTCAACCCGCTGTACGGGCAGGGCATGACGGTCGCCGCGATGGAGGCCGAGGCGCTCGCGGCCGCGCTCGCGCGGCTCGAGCGTCGCCGCGCGCGGCTCGAGCACCACGGCGGCGCGCGTCGGCTGCAGCGGCGCTTCGCCCGGATCATCCGCTTCCCCTGGCTGCTCGTGACGAGCGAGGACCTGCGCTACGCGGCGACCGAGGGGCCCAGGCCCCGCGGCCTGCGGCTGCTCCAGCGCTTCACCGGGGCGCTGCACGAGCTCGTCGCCTACGATCGCCTCGTCCACGAGCGCGTGCTCGCGCTGCTCAACCTGACCCGCAGCCCGCTCTCGCTGCTGAGCCCGCGGATCCTGCTGCGCGTCGCGCTGCACCGGCTGCGCGGCGACGGGCTCCAGCGCGCGCTCCGGCGCGCCGACACGCCGATCGAGCTCACGCCCGCCCAGCCGACGCCGGCGCTCGCGGCCGCGCCGTCGCGTCGCGTCGCGTCCGTGGACGCGGCGCTCGTGGACGCGGCGCCCGTCGGCGTCCCGCGCCCGTCGGCGCCGACGGTCATGAAGCGGCCGTCGCTGAGCTTCCAGGAGTGGCGCGCGGCTCGGCGCTCCGGCGCGCTCGTGCGGCTGCGCCGGGCCGCTCACCTCAAGCAGCTCGCCGCGCGCGCCTCGGCCCGCGCGGCGACGACGAGCGCCGAGGCGCGCGAGGCCGTGGCGCGCGAGGCCGAGGTGCGCGAGGCCGACGTGCGCGAGGCCGACGTGCGCGCCGAGGCCGAGGACGCGCTGACGCGCACCGGCTGATCGTCGCGCGCCGTCGATCCGCGTCCGCGGTCGCGGTCGACGTCGTGACATCGCCGCAGGTCGAGCCAGCGTCCACGCGGCGCCGCAGCTCGACGACGGGGTGGCGACGCGCCGTGGGTCTGCACGGCTTTTAGGTCCGACGCTGTCGCGCTCGCGCCAGCGTCCACGCGGCGCCGCAGCGCGACGACGGGGTGGCGATGCGCCGTGGACCTGCATGTCTTTTGGGTCATGATTTTTGTGCGCGGCCGCGACGACGCTGTCGCGCTCGCGCCAGCGTCCACGCGGCGCCGCAGCGCGATGACGGGGTGGCGATGCGCCGTGGACCTGCATGTCTTTTGGGTCATGATTTTTGTGCGCGGCCGCGACGACGCTGTCGCGCTCGCGCCAGCGTCCACGCGGCGCCGCAGCGCGACGACGGGGTGGCGATGCGCCGTGGACCTGCATGTCTTTTAGGTCATGATTTTCGTGCGCGGCCGCGACGACGCTATCGCGCTCGCGCCAGCGTCCGCGCGGCGCCGCAGCGCGACGACGGAGTGGCGACGCGCCGCGTGCATAGATATGTCTTTTGGGTCATTGTTATGGAGTGCGCGGCCGCGACGACGCTGACGCGCTCGCGCTGCGGCCCGCGCCGCGTCGTGGCGCGGCTCGCCGCACGAGTCGCCGCGCAAGTCGCCGCGCAAGTCGCCGCACAAGTCGCCGCGCGCCGTGTCACCGCGCCGGCCGAAGGCGCGCGAGCGGGGCTCCTGCCAGGGTCCAGTCGGCCGCCGGCCCCCGCCCCGGCGCGTCGTGGCGACGTTTCGCTGCGGCCGCGCGCCCGGTACCATGGGGTGTGGCAGCAACGCAGGATCACCGAGACCCCCTGAGCCGCGTCGCGCTCGCGCTCGCGCTGACGTCCTTCACCGTCGCGCTCGCCTGCGGCGACTCGGGGCCCGCGTCCACCGACGGCTCGACGACCCAGGGGGACTCGACCGCCGGCACCACCACCGCGGGGGGGGAGGACGGCGAGGCCGTGTACGCGAACCCCGTCGACGGCGGCAACAGCTTCGCGTGCGCGACCTGTCACGCGCTGAGCGAGCCGGCCGAGGACGGCCTGCGTCGCCCCGGCCACCCGCTCGCCGACGCCACCCGCCGGCCCCACTACAAGAACGGCAAGCTCCCCGACATGCTCGCGGCGGTTAATTCCTGCCTGCAGGAGTGGATGCTCGCGGATCCGTGGACCGAGGACGACGCGCGCTGGCAGGCGCTGCGCGGCTGGCTCGACGCGATGGCGCCCGAGGGCGACGCGCCGCCGCTGAGCTTCGAAATCGTCCAGCCCCCCGCGGACCTCTCGGGCGGCGACGCCGACAGCGGGCGAGCTGTCTTTAACAGCAGCTGCGCGGTCTGCCACGGCGTCGACGGCGGGGGCACCAACCAGGCGCCGCCGGTCGCCGGCTTCGGGCTCACCGGCGACTACGTGGGTCAGCGCGTGCGCACCAGCGGCATCGTCGACAGCCCCGTCTACGACGGCCTCACCGGCGGGCGCATGCCGTTCTGGGCCGCCGACCGCCTCACCGACGCCGAGCTCATCGACATCGTCGCCTGGCTCGCGATCGACGACGGGACCGACACGACCACGGGGACCGACCCGACCGGCACGGACACGGACACGGCGACCGACACGGACCCGACGACGGGCAGCGGCTGCGCGACCACGCACCCGTCGATCGGCTACACCGCCAGCTTGCAGGCGTTCTTCCACAACGTCGGCGGCACGGCCGAGATCGTCGACGACTGCACGATCGTCATCAGCGACTTCACGTTCGACGGCACCGGCATCGACGTGCGGATCTACGGGGGCCTCGGCGGCGCCTACGAGAGCGGCTTCGCCATGACCGACGACCTGCTCAAGCCCGGCGGCTACAACGGCACCACGCTCGTCGCCACCGTCCCCGACGGCTTCACGCTCGACGACCTCGACGGCATCAGCGTGTGGTGCGTGGACGTCGGGGTCGACTTCGGCAGCGGCGTGTTCAGCCCGCCCTGAGCGCGTCGGGTCGTCCACGCGCGCACCCCTCTGTGGAGCCGCTCGCGGCGCGCTCGTCGAGCGGCAGCCCGCGAGGCGGCGTGACGTCGTGAGCCGGGCGCGCCTCGCTGCGGCGCGGGTCCGCGTCGCGCCCGGACCGAGCGTGGTACGGTCACGCGCCCGTGCTCGAGTCCTGGCTCGCGACGATCGCCGACACCATCTGGTCCTACCCGGTCGTCGGCCTGTGCCTGCTCGGCGCGCTGTTCTTCAGCGTACGACTGCGTCTCGTCCAGCTGCGCGCGATCCCCCACACGCTCGCGCTGCTGCGCGGGCGCTACGATCGCGCGCACGAGCAGGGCCAGCTCACGCACTTTCAGGCGCTGAGCGCCGCGCTCTCCGGGACCATCGGCATCGGCAACATCGGCGGCGTGGCGATCGCCATCACGACCGGGGGCCCCGGCGCCGTGCTGTGGATGTGGGCCTTCGGCGTGCTCGCCATGGCGACCAAGTTCGCCGAGTGCACGCTCGCGACCCGCTACCGCGCGATCGACCCCGAGACCGGCGCCGCGCGGGGCGGGCCCATGTACTACATCACCGCCGCGCTCGGTCCGCGCTGGCGCCCGCTCGCGGCCTTCTACGCCGCGACCATGGCGCTGTGCGCCTTCGGCTTCGCGTGCATGTTCCAGAGCAACCAGGCCGCGCTCGCGCTCGCGCAGGGCCCCGGGATCCCGAGCTGGGGCACCGGGCTCGCGCTGCTCGGCCTCGGCGCGCTGACGATCATGGGCGGCATCACGCGGATCGGCGCCGTCGCGGCGCGCCTCGTGCCCGGGATGTGCCTGCTCTACCTGGGCGCCGCGCTGCTGATCTGCGCGCTGCGTCTCCACCAGCTCGATGATGTCCTCTGGGTCATCTGGCAGGACGGGCGCAGCGGCGACGCGATGTTCGGCGGCGCGCTCGGCAGCGTGATCATGGCCGGGGTCCGGCGCGCCGTGTTCTCCAACGAGGCGGGGCTCGGCAGCGCCGGGATCGCGCACGCGGCCGTGAAGACCGACGAGCCCGTGCGCGAGGGCCTCGTCGCCGCGCTCGGCCCCTTCATCGACACCGTGGTCGTGTCGTCGGCGACGGCCTTCGTCATCGTGCTCGCGCAGCTCGACCCCGCCGCGCTCACGCCTGGCCTCAAGGGCATCGCGCTCACGGCCGCGGCCTTCGAGCGCGACCTCCCGGGCTTCGGCGCGGTCGTCATCCCCGTCGTCGGCTTCCTGTTCGCGTTCTCGACCATGGTCACCTGGTCGTTCTACGGCGAGACCGGGGCCGCGTACCTCGTCGGCCGCCGCGGCGTGCAGCCCTACCGCCTCGTGTTCGTCGCGCTCGCCTACGTCGGCGCGACCCAGGAGCTCGGCGTCGTGATCAGCTTCAGCGACGCGATGGTCGGCCTGCTCGTGATCCCCAACATGCTCGCGCTCCTGCTGCTCTCCTCGGAGGTCGCGTCGTGGACGCGCGACTACTTCGATCGCCTGGCCCGCGGGGAGTTTGAGCGCTCGTGAGCGAGGTGCCGGCGCGCGGCGAGCCGGCGACGGGCGCGGCTACGGCGGGCACTGCTGCGGATCGGCGCCCGGACGTCGCTTCCAGCCCTGGGCGCGGACCGTCGGGCCTGCCGGGCGGTAGCGGACGGTCGCGCTCTGGCCGTCTCGCTCGACCGTGATCTCCGCGGGCTCGCGCGGCGCGTCGGGGTCGGCGGTGATCGAGAGCAGGCGCTCACCCTCTCGCAGGCCCGCGCGCGCGGCGGGGCCGTCCGGCTGGAGCCCGACGATCGTCGGCGGCGTGGTCGCCCACGAGCCCGTCGCGTCGAAGCCGAGCACGAAGCGGGTGTACGTCCGGCGCGTCGGCGTGAAGCAGGGGCCGAGGGCGTCGGCGGGGAGCTCGAGCGCGTCGCCCTCGAGGATCGCGCGGCGAAACGCGGTCACCTCTGCCGGCCCGGCGAGCTGCTCGACGCGGGTGGTGAGCGCCGTGAGCGGCAGCTCGGCGCGCTGCTGCGTCCGCGCTTCCTCCACGAGTTGTTGCAGGAGCTGCTGCAGCGAGCCGCCGCGCGCGCGCAGGATCGCGTCGAGCCGCGTGGCGTAGAGCGCTCCTCGCACGGCGAGCATGTCGAGCGCCTCGGCGTCGCCGCCGCCGGCTCGCCGCGCGAGCTCATCGAGGGACGCGGCGCGTGACGGCGAGGTCGCGCGCTCGCCGAGCAGCGCGTGCAGCTCCTCGAGGTAGTCGGTCGCGGACAGCGTCCCGAGCTCGACGAGGACCTCGCGCGCGACGGCGCGGGCGAAGCCGGCGTCGAACCACGCGCCGCGCTCACGCGGCGCGTCAGCGAGGTCGACGAGCCGCAGGCGACCGCCGATCCAGCGGAACACGAGCGCCTGCGCGACCTCTAGACGGACCCGCGCGTCCCAGGGCGCGCCGGGGTTGAGCGCGACGTAGAGGCCGTCGCCGCGCGGGAAGGCCTGGGCGCCCGCGGCCCCGGCGAAGTCGACGTCGACGGCGAGCAGCGCGGTGAAGCGCGGGGTCTTGGCGAGGTCTGCCCCAAAGTACACGTCGACAGCGGAGCGCGCGCCCGCGGTCTCGGCGGCGGACCAGCGCAGATCAAAAGAGGGCTCGCCAGACCAGGCGAAGTCGTCGGCGCCGACCGTCGCGCGAAACTCCGCGTGCCCGAGCGCGCCGGCGAGGAACGCCGCGTGGCGCAGGGCCGTGAGCCGCGCGGGCCCGCGGGCGTTTGGGAGCCCGAGCGTGCTCGCGACGCGCTCGAGCCCGGCGGCCGCGCCGCGAGACCACGTGAGCGCGAACTCGACGACCGGCGGTCCGTCCTCGGGGAGCAGGAGCGTCTCCTCGGCGCTGGCGAGCACGCGCGCGTGATCGAGGCGCAGCTGGAGCCCGGCGGGCAGCGCGGGGTTGGGCGTCCCTTGCTCGGGCTCGACGGCGTAGCGGATCGCCAGCGCGCCCTCGGGGGGGCGCGCCAGCGCGACGCGCAGCGCGGCGCCGTCTCGCGTCGACGCGTGCGGGACGGGGCCGCGCGCGTCCTCGAGCTCGAGCTCGTGAATTCGCGCCGAGCCGAGCGCGGAGATCTTCCACGCGCGTGCAGAGATCGCGCGCGCGGTGACGGCGACGGTGAGGCGCGGGCGCGACGCAAGCTCGGCTCCGAGCATTACCTCGAGGACAGGTTGTGGGGATGACGGGCGCGCGCGCGCGCGGTCCGGCGCCGCGCGGTCTCGCGCGGGCGACGGCGCGGGGGCCGTCGCCGGCGCCCGCGCCGTCGTCCTGACGCACGCGAGCGGGAGCGCGCACAGGATCGCGAGCGCGGCGACGAGGCGAGTTCGCACCCCGCAAACATGCATGAGCACGCGCGCGTCGTCCACCGTGAGCGCGCCTGCGCGCAAGGGCAGGCGCCGACACGCCGCTTGCTCGGCGCGGGCCCGCGTCACTATCATGCATACGCACGGATCGCGCGTCGCGATCCAATCAGGAGCCTCTGAAATGGCAGAATTCGACGACTCGGTAATCAAGCGCATCGCCTCGCTGGAGAAGAACATCAGCGCGCTCAACGAGAGCCTCTCGCGGCTGCGGCCCGGCATCGGCAACGCGGCGCACGCGAACTCGGGACCGGGCGGCCACAGCAACGTCCCCGGGCACGCCAACTTCACCAAGGTCGGCCTCGACCCCGCGACCCGCATCGCGATCAAGGACGTCGGCGTCGGTGCGGTGCACGCGAACTCGGGCCCCGGCGGTCACAGCAACGTCCCCGGGCACGCCAACTTCGACAAGCAGAGCGTCGCGCGACCGGAGATTCGCCTCGACCGGTTCGGGCGCCTCGCCGCGTCGCACGCGAACTCGGGCCCGACGGGTCACAGCAACGTCCCCGGGCACGCCAACTTCGCGGACCTGCAGGACAAGATCCGCGACATCTCGGTGACGCTGCCCGACGGCACCCGCGTCACGCTCGACGCGAACAGCCCCGCGTCGATCACGATCAACGGCTACAAGGTCGTCCGGAACATCTAGATCCCCCAGCACACCTGAAGCGGACATGGATTCGTCCCAGCGCGCCGAGCTACTGCGGCGCATCTACAGCATCGTCACGGCCGCCGGCTCGAGCCCCATCGTGCGCCGGCACTTCCACTACCGCGCGAAGGAGGCGCTGCGCGACTACGCGCTGCCTGGACGCGCGCCGGCGGCCGGGCTGCCTGTTAACCTCGACCTCCTCGACGTCTACCTCGACGAGCTGAGCGTGTTCGGCCCGGACGACGCGCCGGCGTGCGCCGAGCCGCCGCTGCCCGTGCGCCTGGTCGTCTACGGCGCCAAGCCGCTCGCGCTGCTGCACGACGTCGAGCCGGCGCTTCACTCGGCGCGCGCGTGGTGTGACGCGCACGGGCTGTGGTCGGCGCTCGGGCCCCACGCGTTCGTCGTCGCGCCGGAGGCCGGCAAGGGCTCGTACCGCAACCTCGCGCGTGATCGCGTGCCGGCGCGGGGGCTGAGCGGGGGGCAGCGCACGCTGCTCGTCGCGCGCGACCGCGAGCTCGTCGTCGCGGGCTTCCTCGCGCTGCTGCTCGACTGGGACGAGTACCTCGGCGAGCTGCTGGGCTACCCGCGCTGCTGCGCGCGGGCGTTCACGCGGCGCTGGCCGATCGCGGTGCGGGAGCACGACGGCGACATCGCCGGCATGATCGCGCGCGAGTCGGAACATGGCCCCAAGGACTGGCGGACCTCGATCTACGCGCGCTACTTCGGCGTCGAGCTGATCCAGCACTTCCCCTGCCGGCTCGACTGCGCCGCGACCGTCGCGCTCGCCGAGCGCCACCTCGCGGCGCTCGACGCCTTCGAGCCGGGGCACGCCGCGGCGCTGCGCGAGCGCCTGGCGACGCTCGTGCTGTACGCGGGCGAGGCGGGCGTGTTCGCGTTCCCCGGCGCGTCGCGGGACGGCGAGGAGCCGCGCTGGACCTACGACCCGGCGCGCGTGCACGCGACGCCGGACGACGACGCGCGCCCGGACGCGCTCGGCCCGTTGATCGCGAGCGCGACGACGCTGCGCCAGCGCGAGGGCGAGGTCTGGATCGGCGAGCGCCGCGTCGCGGGCACCCTGCTCGACTTCTCAACCACCTGAGGTAGGTGCACCGTGCGGTTTATTCACGTGCCGGAGCTCGAGGCCGCCGAGGCGGCGGACCTCCCATCCCGGTTTGGTAAGTTCTACGCCCCGTCGGGGCCGGTGACGCTCGCGCCGGAGCTCTCTGTGAGCGCGCCCGGGCTCGAGCTCGTCGAGCTCGAGGGCGAGCTGCTGGCGCTCGCGCCGGAGTCGGTGTCCTGGGCGTTCGTCGATCGCCACGAGGCCGAGCTGCTGCGCTCGCTGCAGCCGGCGCGCTCGGTCTCGTGGATGCGCGCGCAGTGGCCCGCGGGCGCCGACGCGTTCGTGACGACGCTGTTTCGCCGGGGGCTGCTCGCGCTCGACGGCCACCTCGCGATCGACCGCACGATCTTCCATGACTCTTCGAACACCCCCGACGGGCACCTGGTCGAGCTGCTGCTGACCGAGAAGTGCAACCTCGCGTGCGGCTACTGCCTCGCGGGCGCGAACCCGAAGATGCCGACGATGACCGAGGACATCGCGCGGGGCGCGGTCGATCTGGCGTTCGGCATGGAGGAGGCGCCGGCGCTCACCTTCGAGTTCTCGGGCGGCGAGCCGTTCCTGCAGTTCCGGCGCATGCGGGCGCTCGTCGACTACATCCGCAGCCACCCGCGTCGCCACGGCCGCCCGGTCTACTTCACCGTGCAGACCAACTGCACCGTGCTCGACGAGGAGCGCGTGCAGTGGCTGCTCGACAACGAGGTCTCGGTCGGCATCTCGCTCGACGGCAACCCGGCGTCGCACAACGTCAGCCGCCCGCTCGTCAACGGGCGCGAGAGCTTCTCGCGCGTGCTCCGGGGGCTCGACCTGCTGCAGGGCGCCGGCATCCAGTTCGGCGTGCTCGTGGTGCTCAACCGCAGCAACGTCGCCAGCGCGCAGGCGCTGATCGACTTCCTGGTCGAGAACGACATCCACTCCCTCAAGATCAACCCGATCGCGTACCTCGGCACGGGCCGCGCGTCGTGGAGCGACCTCGGGCTCGAGGCCGACGAGGTGCTCGCGTACTTCCAGGACTTCGGGCGGCGCGTGGCCGCGCAGCGCCGGCTGATCCGCGAGGCCAACCTCGGGAGCATGTGCGAGTTCTGGGTCAGCAAGCGGCGCAGCGATCGCTGCCTCCGCAGTCACTGCGGCGCCGGCGAGACCTTCCAGGCGATCAGCGCCAGCGGCGACATCTACCCGTGCGGGCGCGCGACGCAGTCGCCGGCGCTGGCGTTCGGCAACGTGCTCGAGGAGCGTCGCTCGCTCTCGGCGCCCGCGCGCGAGCACGAGGTGATCCAGCAGATCCGCCGCCGGCGCCCGGGGGATCTCGAGGGCTGCACGACCTGTCACTACCGCCAGCTGTGTCAGTCGGGCTGCTCGGTGCAGTCCTTCGAGCGCTACGGCACGGTCCGCCACCGCACGCCGGAGTGCTCGTTCTTCAAGCGCATGTACCCGGCGCTGCTGCGCTGGCTGTGCTTCGACCCCGACGCGCTCGATCACCTCGCGCGCTGCAACTACTTCGGCGCGCCCGCCGAGCTCGTGGCGCAGGCGGGGCCCGGTGGCGGCGCCTGAGCGCGCGTCGCCGGTCGCCGCGGACGCGCGCGCGTCCACGACGACGCGCGCGCCGGCCCGCGACTGCGCGGGCGTGTGCTTCCCGGCGTTCGCGGGGGCTCCCAGCGACCGCGCGCGCGCGCGCGCGACCTCTGGCGGCGGCGCGGCGTCCTGATCGCGCGGCTGCGCGGCGCGGCGGGCGACGGGCGCGTGGACCCGCCGCACGCCCGCTTCTTCACGCGCGTCGCCGACGAGCCGCGACGCTGCCGGCGGCCGCGTTCCTCAGCGCGCGCGCGCGCGACCCAGCGCCTACCTCTCAGCGGCCGCGCGTCGCCGACGCTCGGCGAGCTGCTGGGCGCGGCGCGGCTGCTCGTCGGCAACCCGTCGCGCGAGTTCGCGGGCGTGATCCCGGCGGCCGCGTTCCCGCCCGGGGGGCTCTACCTCCCGCATCTTCAGGTCATGCTGCACGGGCGCGGCGGGCCCGTGGCCGTGACGCCCCTGGGCGGCGCGGCGCGCTTCGTGTGGACCGACGGTCACGCGGTCACGCTGCCCTACGGCTTGGAGGCGGCGCACCGCGAGGGCCTCGCGGTCGCCGGGCGCGTGCACGCGGTCCCGGTCGTGCGCGGCTGGCCGCTGCTCGGCGCCCTCGACGAGCTCGCCGATGTCGACCACCGCCTGCGCGAGCACCCCACCGCGGATCGGCGCGCGCTCGCCGAGGGGATCGATCTGCTTGAAGAGACATGGCCCGTCGCGCTGGCCGCGTGTCGCCGGATCTACGCGGGCGCGCTGCTGCTGGAGCACACGCCGGCGTGCGTGCGCAGCCACACCGCGAACGACCGCCTGCCGATCCTGTGCGCGTCGGCGCGCGACCCGGCCCAGGTCGCCGAGGCGCTCGCGCACGAGGGCGCGCACGCGCGGCTCGCCCCCTTCCTCGAGTTCGATCCGCTGCTGCGCGACGACGGCGACGCGGCGCACCCGTCGCCGTGGCGCGAGGACCCGCGCCCGCTCATGGGCGTGCTCCAGGGCGTGCACGCGTTCGTCAACGTCTGCTGGCTGCTGCGCGCGCTGCTCGAGCGCGACGCGGCGCGCTTCGCCGGGCTCGCGCCGGTGCTCGAGCGCCAGCGCGGCAAGACGCGCGCGGCGTGGGCGTACCTCGAGCCGCGCGCGCGGCCGACCGCGCTCGGCGAGCGCTTCCTCGGGGACCTCGCGCGGGCGGTCGCGCAGCTGTGAGCCGCCCCGCGTGGATCTGCCTCGACCCGCCGGCGCTGCCGCCGGCGGTGTTCGACGGGCTGATGAGAGAGTCCTGTGCACAAAGACAGGTTGCGTGGGCGTGCGTTCGCGCCGGCGACGACGGCCCGGCCCGCCAGCGCAACCATCGGGCCGAGCTCGGCCCGCGCGCCCGCGCGGCGCTGCGGCTGCCGATCATCACGCGCGCGCTCGACGAGGTCGCCGGCGGCCCGGTCGCGCTGAGCCCGGAGGCGTCCTGCTACACGTACTACGACGAGCCGGGCGACTTCCTCGCGCTCCATCGCGATCGCCCGCAGGCGTGCGCGCTCACGGTCCTCGTGTACCTGTCCGCGCGAGGGTCCGCGGGCGCCGGGCGCTACCTGCTCGTGCACGGCGAGGAGGGCGTGAGCTCGCTGGCGGCGCGCGCCGAGCCCAACCGCGTGCTCGTGATGCGCGGCGCGGAGCTCCTGCACGAGCGCCCGCCGATCGCCGCGGGGGAGGCCGTCTCGCTGCTGTCCGCTTGTTACAGGTTCGGGGGGAGCACGCCGTGACGCGCGTGGACCCGGCGGAGGCGCGCGCGCGCGCGCTCGTCAACCACGGGATGACCGCGTGGGAGCGCGGCGAGTT
Source organism: Myxococcales bacterium (assembly GCA_020633295.1). Taxonomy (GTDB): domain Bacteria; phylum Myxococcota_A; class Polyangia; order Nannocystales; family Nannocystaceae; genus JACKDW01. The sequence continues at coordinate 78,703 of JACKDW010000008.1, forward strand.
CGAGGCGGCGCTCGCCGCCTGCAGCGAGGCCGCCGCGCTGGCGCCCGAGTACGGCGGGGGCTGGTCTGGACGCGGCGCCGCGCTGTGGTCCCTGGGGCGCTTCGAGGAGTCGCTGCAGGCCTATCAGCGCGCGTGCCTGCTCGAGCCGGATAACTGCGGGCACTGGGCGAACATCGGCCTGTGTCTGCGCGACCTCGAGCGCTACGAGGCCGCGATCTACGTCTTCACCGTCGCGGTCCAGCTCGGCCCGGAGTACGAGCCCGCGTACAACGAGTGGGCGAACGTCCTCGGCGACCTCGGGCGCCACGCAGAGGCGCTGGAGCTGTACCACCGCGCGCTCGCGATCGACAATCGGCGCGCCGTCGTGCATCACAACACGGGCGTATGCTGCAACCGACTCGGCGACCCCGCGGCGGCGCGCCGCCACTTCGAGGACGCGCTCGCGCGCGACCCGAGCTACCACCACTCGCTCGAGGAGCTCGCGCTGCTCGAGCTGAGCGCGGGGCGCCCGAGCGCGGCGCGGGCCCTGCTCGAGCGCGCCGGGACCCCGCGGGCCCAGTCGCTGACGCGGCTCGTCGACGCCGAGCGGACGAGCGCGGCGACGCCATGACGCGCGCGCGCGCGGGGCGGCGCGATCGCGCTGTGGCTCGCGCTCACGGGCGCGGCGGCGTGCGCCAAGGTCACGCCGCCCGAGCCGACGCCGCCGGTCGCGAGCCCGCGCGCGCCGGAGGTCCTGGGCCGCAGGCGCTGACGATCGCCGCGCGCCTCGACGTCAGGCGCGCGACGCCGGCCGTCGACGTGCGCGTGGCGGTGCCGCGCTCGCTCGCGCGCGGGCGGGACGCGCGCGCTCGAGCTTCGAGTTTCTGCGCGAGCCCTTCGCCGGCACCGACGCCGGCTTCGAGCAATCGTGACGCGCGTCGACGACGACGGCGAGCGGCCGTGGTCCAGCGCGCTGCCGCTGCCGCCCGGCGAGGGGGCGATCGAGCTGCGCTACCGCGTCGCGCTGCGCCACCAGGCGGCGGGGCCTGTGCACGGTCGCGACGCGGTCCCGCGCCCGAGCGCCGGCGGCTGGCAGCTGATCGGGCGCGCGTTGATCCCCGCGCTGCGGGTCGACGGCGCGCCCGTCGACCCGCCGGCGACGCTCGAGCTCTCGCTGCCTGAAGGCTGGGCCCGGGCCGACTCGCTGCCCGCGGGCGCCGAGCCCGTCTCGCTGAGCGCGCTGCGCGACGCGGTGTACTACGTCGGCGAGTTTCGCCGCGAGCGGCTCGCGCGAGGGGCCGTCGAGATCGAGATTGTCTCTTCAGACATGCCGGACGCGGCGGTGTCGGAGCTGCGTCTGCTCGTCGAGCGCACGCTCACCGCGGGCGAGTCGCTGCTCGGGGCGCTGCCGCCGGGGCGGCGCCTGCTGGTCTACGATCGCGTCCCGCAGGGCTTCGAGGGCGGCGTGCTCGGCGACGCGATCACGGTGCTGTCGTCGACGCCGGACCTCGCGCGCGCGACCGGTCCGGAGGGCGCGATCGTCGTGCACGAGCTCGCGCACCTGTGGAGCGGCGGGAGCGAACCGTGGTTCGGCGAGGGCTTCACGCGCTACTTCGAGGCGCTGCTGCAGGCGACGCTCGACGGGGAGGAGGACGTCGAGGCGACGCGACGGCTGGTCCGGCGTCACGAGGCCTACATGCGCGGGATCGGGGAGCGATCGCTCGCGACGCTCGACGACGACCTCGCCTACGACGGGGGCGCGAGCGCGGCCTACTGCCTCGACACCGAGCTGCGGGCGCGCGGCGCCGGCGAGGACGTCGCCGCGCGCTTCCGGGACGCGCGGGCGCGCGCGCGGCAGGAGGGCCGCAGCCGCCCGAGCCGCGACGACTTCCTCGCCGCGCTCGCGCCCGAGCCGCGCGCGTACCTCGAGTCCCTCGTGCGCGTCGCGGGGCCGATCGAGCTCGGCCCCTGCCTCGCGCGCGCGGGCTATCGCGTCGAGCGCGTCGGCTACCGCGGGTACACGCCGCGCGCCCTGGCGCTCGAGCTGCTCAAGGTCACCAGCTACAGCATGCAGCGCGCCGAGATCTTCAAGACGCTCGAGGGCTCGGCGTTTCGCGCGGGCGACATCATCCGCGAGGTCGACGGCGCGCCCGTCGACAGCGTCCCCGCGATCGAGCCGCTGCTCGCCCTGGCGCGTCGCCGCGTCTCGGTCACGCTCCTGCGCGACGGCGCGCTGCAGACGGTCGAGCTGCCGATCCCGCGGGTCTCGCCGAAGGAGCGGGCGCGTCACGAGCGGCTCACGATCGCCGAGCTCGACGCCTCCCACGCGGCGTCGCCGTTCTCCACCGCGCCGTCCGCGAGCGCGCCCGAGTAGTCGAAGCACGGTGCCGATATGTCCAGCGCGTCCTCCTCGTCCCCTGCGTTCACCCCGCTCGCGTCCATCGAGCGTGACGTCGGCGGCGAGGCCAGCTCGGTCCGCGGGCTCCGCTGGCTGCCCGAGTTCGTGCCGCCGGCTGAGTGCGCGCGGATCGTCGCGGCCTTCGCCGCGGCGCCGCGCGCCTGGGCCACGACCCGCGCCAGCGACGGCCGCTACGTCGTCGACCGCGCGCGACGCAGCGTGCGTCACGTGCAGCTCCCGGAGGCCGTCTCGTCGTCGCTGCGCGCGCGCTTCCGCGCGCTGATCCCCGCGCTCGCGCGGGCGTACGAGACGTCGCTGCGCGACGTCGAGACGCCGCAAGCGCTGGTCTATGGGCCAGGTGACGGCTACGGGCTGCACCGCGACGTCGGCGCGGGCGCGATGACGGCCCGCCGCGTCTCGGCGGCGCTGCTCCTCAACGACGACTTCGACGGCGGGCAGCTGCGGCTGCACCACAACGAGGGCGGGCAGCGCCTGCGCTACGAGCCGCGCGTGGCCGCCGGCGCGCTCGTGCTGTTCCGGCCCGAGACGCTGCACGAGGTCACGCCCGTGACCGCGGGGAGCCGCTACGCGATCGTCACCTGGTACGTGTGAGCGCGCGGCGACGGGCCGCGTCGCGTCGCGTGGTTGTATGATCTAATTTTATAGACATGTCGTTATAGACATGTCTCTATAAGAGCGTTCTAGGCGCGGCGACGCCGGGCCGTGGCGGCGCTGGTTCGACGGGCGCGCTCAGCCGCGGCGGTCGCTCGCGTCGTCGGCCTCCTGGCGCGCGCGCGCGCGCGCGGGCCAGCTCGCCGGCGAGCCACGCCGAGACCATCGCGCGCGCGCGCGGGGTCCGGCTGCCCTCGAGCGCGTGTTGATCGGCGCTCGACAGCGTCGTCGAGCCGCCGGCGCCCGCGTCCGCGCGCGCGCGGAGGAGCCGGAGCCACGCGTCCTGGCGCGCGCGCTGGGCCGCGCGTCCGCCGGGGAGCTGCAGCGCGCGCTCGATGTGCACGAGCGCCTCCCCGTCGCGCCCGCCCTCCACCTGCGCCCACGCGAGCGCCGAGAGCGGCTCGCGCAGATCAGGGTGATCCTCTCCGCGCGCCGCGCTGAAGATCCCGAGCGCGCGCTGGAGGTCGCGCTCGGCGGGCTCGAGCGCGCCTCGCCAGACGCGCTCGCCGGCGCGGCGGACGAGCAGCGTCGCGACGGAGGGGTGCTCCGCGCCGAGGCTGGCCTCGGCGAGCGCGAGGCCCCGCTCGTAGTAGGCGAGCGCCTCGTCAGGGCTCCCCTGCGCGGCGGCGGTCTGCCCGAGGTGCTCCAGCGTGCCGACGAGCGAGGGGTGGTCGCGGCCCAGCAGGCGCTCCTTCAGCTCGAGCGCGCGCTGGAGGTCTCGCCGCGAGGACGCGAGCTCGCCGAGCTCGTAGTGGACGCCGCCGAGGTTGTCGTAGCACATGGCGACGTGCATGTTCTCCGGGCCGAGCGAGGCCTCGAGGCGCGCGAGCGCGTCGCGGAAGCTGGCGAGCGCCGCCTCCGAGTCGCCGCGGGCGCCCTGCGCCGTCCCGACGTTGGCGATGAACGCCGCGGTCGTCGGGTGGTTGGGGCCGTAGGTCTGACGCGCGATCTCGAGGGCCCGCGCGTAGTACTCGAGCGCGGCGTCGTGCTCGTCGTCGGTCGACGCCAGCGCGCCGAGCAGCGTCAGCGGCCGCTCGAGCGACGAGTGTCGCGGACCCCATCGCGCCTCCAGCGACTCGACGAGCGCGCGCGTCGCCGCGGCCGCCTCGCGACCCTTGCCCATCAGGTAGAGCAGCCAGCTCCCCTCGACCTCGACGCGCGCGAGCAGCCGCGGATCGCCGCCGGCGCCGACGGCCGCCGCGCGCGCGAGCCGGGCGATGGTCTGCGCCTCCGCGTAGCGCCCGCGCTGGTTGCCGATCACCGTGACCAGCCCCGTCAACGCCTCGGCCGCGAGCGCGTCCTCGCCCGCCGCCGCCGCCGTCTCGATCGCCTGCAGGAGCGTCTCCTCGGCGTCCTCCGAGAGCGCGTGGCTCTGCAGCGACCCGAGGCTGACGAGCGCCTCGGCCAGCAGCGGCGCGTAGCCCAGGCGCCTCGCCGGCTCGAGCGTCTGCTCCGCGAGCTGCAGCCCCGGCTCGATCCGACCTGTCCGTTGGAGCGCGTCGACGCGCGCGAGCTGACCCTGGAGCGCCTCGAGCTGGGCGCGCGCCTCGGCGTCCGCGGGCGGCGGGACGCGGGCTGTCAGCGTCTCGAGGTCGCCGCAGCTCGCGATCGTCGGGAGGTCCGCGCTGGCCTGCTGCGCCCGCCGCACGAGCGGCTCGTCGACCGCGGCGAGCTGGTCGACGAGCGCGGCGAGCAGCGCGCGTCGACGCTCGAGGCACGCCATGCGCAGGTCGAGCAGCGCGCTCGACTGCTCGCCGCGGACGTGCGTCGCGCGACAGGACTCTTCATGCATGTTGATCCACTCGCCGGCGTACGCGTCGAGCGCGGGCTCGACCCGCGCCCACGTGTCCCCGGCGTAGTTGAGCTCGGTCGCTTCGAACGCCGCCCGGAGCTCGCGCTTGCGCGGCGCGTCCCAGATCTCCGCGAGCCGCTCGGCCGCGTGATCGCAGGTCGGGCCGTCGGGGTGGCGCGCCACGACGAGCGCCGCGGCGAGCGCCGCGGCGAGCCCGCCGCCAGCCCACAGCAGTCGTCGTCGTCGGGCGCCGGGCGCTCGCTCGAGCGCCTCGAGCAGCGCGTCCATCGACGGCCAGCGCGCGGCCGCGTCATGCTCGAGGCCGCGCGTGACGGCGCGGTGGACCCACGCCGGGATCCCGGCGTCGCGCGGCGGGGGGCGGAGCTGACGGCGCTCGATCGCGACGTAGAGCTCGACGAGCGAGGAGCCGGCGAAGGGGCGCGCGCCGTAGAGCGCCTCGTAGGCGGCGACGCAGAAGCTGAATTGATCGCTGCGGGCGTCGAGCGGCTGCCCGCGCATCTGCTCCGGCGCCATGTAGGCTGGCGTGCCCATCAGCGCGCCGGTCCGCGTCAACGAGGCCTCGAGCGCGGTCGTCTCGCCGACCGAGCGCGTGAGCGCGGGCGCGGGCTCGTCTCCCGGTCCGCGCGCTGCGGGCGACGTCTCCGGCGTCGCGTCGCGAGGTCGCGCGAGGCCGAAGTCCAGCACCACGACGCGACCGCGACGGGTGATCATGACGTTCTCGGGCTTGAAGTCGCGGTGGATCAGGCCGGCCTCGTGCGCGCCCGCGAGCCCGCGGCCCGCGGCGCGAAAGACCTCCAGCACCTCACGCCATCCCGGTCGCTTCGCCATGCGCTCGGCCAGCGTATGCCCGTCGACGTACTCCATGGCGACGAACACGAAGCGCCCGAAGGTGCCCGCGTCGTACACGTTGATCACGTTCGGGTGCGAGACGCGAGCCATCGCCTGGGCTTCGCGGACGAGCCGCAGGCCGCCGCCGTCCTTGCCGGCCCCGCGCGCCACGAGCTTGACCGCGATCTTGCGATCGAGCTCGTTGTCGTACGCCGCGTACACGACGCCCATCCCGCCGGCGCCGATCCTCCGCAGCACGCGGTAGCGGCCGATCGTCGTCGGGGCGCTCGCGTCTTCACCAGACCGCGGCTCCGTCTCGGCGCCCATCGTGTCGGCGTCCACGCGCGGCTCGGTCGTCCCCACGCGACGATGCTACCGTGATTCTCACCCTCGGAGACCCGCGCGAGGTCCCGGTTGTATACACATCGTCGCGGGCGTGCGACGCGGGGCCTCGGCGACCTGGGGCGTGCTCACCTTCGCGCCCGACCTGCCGCACCCGCCACGCCGCGACCGCGTCGTTGGTTCGAAGGCGCGGCGCAGCGGCGCGCTCGTCTCGGACGCGTGACGCTACGCGCCGTCCCCGGTGAGCCGGCGCCAGCGCGGCTCGCCCGGGGCGCCCCAGGCCAGCGCCAGGTGGTAGCTGCCCTCGTAGTAGTGCTCGCGGACGACGAGCTCGTCGATGTCGTCACCCTCGAGGTCGACGAGGTGCTCGATGTCGCGGCGGGAGAGTCGCTCGGCGGGCGCGTCGACGATCTCGACGCGCCCGGTCTTGTCGGTGAGCAGCAGGCCGGCGATGTAGCCCGCGGTCGGATCATCCTTGGCGAGCGGCCGCGCGAGCGCGGCGACGTGCGTGAAGCCCCGAGGAAACCGTCCCGCGACCACGGCGAGCTCGTCGGGACGCAGCGCGCGGCGGCTGAGCACGCGGCGGTCACGGGCGCTCGCGGCCTCGTGGAGGCGCGGCGTCAACAGCTCGATCCACCGCGCGCCGGGCCCCTCGAGCGACTGGGGCGTCGCCGGTCGCAGCGTCGGCGCGGGGCCGCCCCAGTCGTCCGCGCGCGCGGCGACGCCCTCGACGGGGGGGCCGTCGAGGACCACGATGAAGTGCGACTCGCTGGCGCCCGCCGACGCGCCGAAGGCCACCGCGCTCCCGCGCTGCTCCCCCGCGGCGGTGGCGATGATCCAGGGCTCGGCGAGCGCGAAGCCGGTCGGGAGCGGCGCGTCGGCGGGCAGCGCCGCGTCGACGCCGTCGGGGTAGGAGTAGCGCTCCGCCAGGAACATGACCGGGTCATCGTCCGGCGCGCGCCCGGGCAGCGCCGGCAGCAGGTCAATGATGTCGATCGTGGTGCGCGCGGCGTAGGGGCGCGCCCAGTACAGCGCGTCGAGTCGCATCGGCGGCCTCGCGGTCGTCGTCGCGTCGTCGTCGGGCGTCGGGGTCGTCTCCGGGGTCGTCTCCGGGGTCGTCGAGTTCGCGGGCGTCGGCGCGGGCGCGCCGAGGTCCGCCCGCGGCGTCGCGGGCGGGTCGTTCGGGGCCTCGGGCGCCGGCTCCGTTTTCGTGGCGGGCGTCGGCGCTCGCTCCTCGCGCGGAGCGGGCGCGCGCTCACTCGGCGCGCAGGCGATCATCGGCAGCACCACCAGGAAGCTCAGCGCGCGTCGCGTCATTGGAGATCGTCACGATCGCGCTCCAGGAGCTGATTTGCAAGCAGGGAGGGGCTCGGCCTCCTCCGTCGCCGGGGTGTACAACGCTCCCTGTGAGCGACGCGGCGTTCGAGGAGGTCCTCTCCGATGTGCTCGCCGGGACCCGGCGGGGCGCCGCGACCCTCGCGGGCGCCGAGCTGGTGCCGCCGTGGGGGCTCGAGATGGATCCGCACGCCGCGGTCGCGGTGCACGTCGTCCTGCGCGGTCGCGCCTGGTTGCGCCTGGCGGCGCGCGGCGAGCCGGTCGCGCTGGTCAGCGGGGACGTCGTGCTGCTCCGCGCCGGCGTGGCGCACTCGCTCGCGGACGCGCTCGACAGCCGCGTCACGCCGTACCGCGACGCGCTGGCGGCGATGCCGGCCCGGCTCGCGGCGCTCCCGGCCGCGCGCGCGCACGAGACCACGCGGGTGCTGTGCGCCAAGTACATGTTTCAAGAGCCAGGCGTTCACCCGCTGCTCTCGCTGCTGCCGCCGCTCATCCACGTGCCGCGCGGGGACGCCGACGCCCGCCCGCAGCTGCGGCTGCTGATCGAGCTCCTCGGTCACGAGCTCGCGGGCGGCCGCGGCGCGGGCTTCGTGGTCCCGCGCCTCGTCGACAGCCTGCTCGTCTTCGTCCTGCGCGCCTGGCTCGAGGCGCAGCCGCTGGATGTCGGCGGGTGGTTTTGCGCGCTGCGGGACCCCGCGATCGTGACGGCGCTGTCGCTGATCCACGGACGTCCCGAGGCGCCGTGGTCGGTCGAGTCGCTGGCGCGGCGCGCGGGGCAGTCGCGCGCGACCTTCGCCCGACGCTTCGTCGAGCTCGTGGGGGAGACGCCGATCGCCTATGTGCGGCGCTGGCGGATGTGCCTGGCCGCGAAGCTGCTCTGCGAGCGCGACGCGTCGCTCGACGAGCTCGCGGCGCGCGTGGGCTACGAGACCGGCGCCGCGCTCTCGAAGGCGTTTCGCCGCGTGCACGGCGTCGCGCCGGGTCGCTACCGCGAGCGCGCCGCGAGCGGTGAGCCCACGCGCGCCGCGTCACCACAGGCGGGTTGAGACGCGCGGACAAGCCTTCGCGCGTCCCGAGCGAGGCGCCCGGCGCTCGCCGGCGCTACGGTGCTGCGCAGACAGTCTGCGCAGACAGTGCGCGCGGACAAAAGGAGTCACGCGAATGCAGGTACCGAAGCCCCCCGCGCGCGCCCGCGACGACGCGCGCGTCCTCCCCTACGCCCGCTCCGGGTCCCCGAGCCCACGCGGAGGCGCGCCGTGTTCCTCGTGCTGCTGAAGTTCTCGGACGTCCCCGATCGCGGCGCGCGGGCGCGCGCGCACCTGCAGGGGCACAAGGCGTGGATCAAGCGAGGGCTCGACGACGGCGTGTTCCTGCTCGTCGGCAGCCTGCAGCCCGACCTCGGCGGCGCGCTGCTCGTGCGCGGGCCCTCGCGGGAGGCGCTGCGCGCCCGCGTCGAGCGTGACCCGTTCGTGCGCGAGGACGTGGTGCGCGCGGAGATCCTGGAGTTCTCGCCGGCGCTGGCGAGCCCGGAGCTGCGCGCGCTGCTGGAGTGACAGGTCTCTTTGGACAGGCGATTCGGCGCTACGAGGCGCTCGCGGCGGACGCGCTGATGCTGGCGAAGGCCTGCAGCGCGCGGCGCAGCTCGTCCTTGCTGAACTTCCCGTCGCCGGTGGCGTCGTGCCCCCGCCAGATGAACTCGAGCGTCGCGGCGTCGAGCTCGGCGTCCTGGGCGAGCGCCGTCTGCTCGACGAGCCCGGTCAGCGCCTTGAGCTCGTCCGGGCCGATGGCGCCGTCGCCGGAGACGTCGAGGTTCGCCCAGATGTCGTCGATCTCTTCGGCCTCGACCTTGCCGTCCGCGAAGATCTTCTCGAGCGCCGCCACGATCTTGTTCTGTCCTTCGGAGTTCATCGCCACCATGGTAGCGAAAGAGGGCGCGGCGTTCGTCTGGCGATCTCGCCGCGCGCGCGCGCGCCGGAGCACGCGGGAGCGCGCGCGCGCGCGAAGAGGGTTTAAGGGACAGGTGCGCTGTACGCAGGCGTACGCGCGCCTCCTGTCACGCGGCGGGCGCGGAGACGTTCGCGTCCGCGAGGATCCGGCGGACGGCGTCGACGAACGGGATCTTCGCCCACTCGAGGGTCGCGGCGAAGTTCCCGTCATGCGAGAGGCACGGGTTGCCGTTGATCTCGAGCACCCAGGGCGCCCCGGAGGCGTCGACGCGGAAGTCGACGCGTGCGTAGCCGCGCAGGCGGAAGCATCGCCAGCAGCGCAGCGCGAGGCGCTGGAGCTCCGCGAGGAGCGACGCGTCGCTCGCCGGCGCGTCGAAGCGCCGCTGCATGTGCTGGTATTCGAAGGAGTCGGCCTCCCACTTGGCGCGGTAGTCGTAGATCCGCGGGCGGTCGGCCGCCCAGTCGACGAATTGAAGCTCGGCGGGTGGGAGCACCTCGGGCTCGCCGCCTGGCGCGTCGTCGCGGGCGAGCAGCGCGACGTTGAATTCCCGCCCGTCGATGAACGCCTCCGCGAACGTCTCGCCGCCGAGTCGCGCGGCGACCCCGTTGATCTCGCGCCGCAGCGCGTCGATGTCGTGGGTCGTCACGACGCACTCGGGGCCGATGCCGACGGAGCTGTCCTCCCACACCGACTTGATCATCCAGCGCTCGACGCCAGCGGGGGCGCGCGTCGTGGCGAGGTCAACCCACGGCGGCGTCGGGACGCCCGCGAGCGTGAGCAGGCGCTTCGTGAGCAGCTTGTTGCAGGTGGTGAACAGCGCGTCGGTCGAGATCCCGGTGTACGGCAGCCGGAGGTGGTCGAGGAGCGCGGCCGGCAGGCTGCACAGGCGCCCGGTCGCGTCGAGCGACTCGACGAGGTTGAACACGACGTCGGGCCGGGAGGCGGTGAGCTCCCGCTGCAGCCGGTCGAGCGCGAGGGTGCAGGACAGCGGCTCGGTCTCGTGCCCGAGCTCGCGCAGCGCCGCGGTGACCTCGGCGACCTGGACGAGGACGTCCTGCTCATCCGCGCGGGCGTCGGGCGGCACGTGCTGGTGCAGGATCACGACGCGCATGGTGGACTCGGATCCGGAGCTGTCGGCCCGCGAGCGATCGCGCTTCGCGGCGCCTGTCGTGGACGGTAGCGCGAATCGGGCCCCGCGCGTCGGTCTATTTTCGCCGCGGGCCGACGCGGGACGCGGAGCGCCGTCCCGACGCGGAATAAAAAAACCGCGAGCCCGCGGGTCGCGGGCTCGCGGCTCGAAGACGGCGGCGCGGCGGCGCGTCGGGCCTCAGCCGTTGTTGAGGATCTTGATGGCCTCCGGGTTGCCGGAGAGCAGGTGGAACTCGATGCGGCGGTTTCGCTCGTCCTTGGGGTCGACGCCCTGCAGGAGCATCTCCTCGCCGTGCCAGCTGACCTCGAGGCGGCTGGGCGCGACGCCCTTGCCGACGAGGTAGTTCTTGACGGCCTTGGCGCGCCGCTCCGAGAGCTTCTTGTTGTGCTTGGCGGAGCCGGGGGCGCTGGTGTGACCCGAGATCTCGAGGCGGACGTCGGGGAACTGCGCGAGCACGTCGGCGACCTGGTCGAGCTCGGACTTGCCGGCGTCGAGGAGGTCCCAGCGGTCGTTGGCGAAGGTGATGTTCTTGATCGCCAGCCTGGTGTTGACGGTCTCCAGGGCAGCCGTTGTTGCTGACAGGGCCGGGCTCGTCCGGGCACATGTCGGGGGTGTACTCGGGCGGCAGCGGCGGGATGTCGCTGGGGTTGGGCGTCAGGCAGGTGTCCTTGTCGGGGTCAGCCGGGCAGCCGCGGTACTCAGGCGGCCCAGGGGACGACAGGGGCAGCTGTCGGGGATGTACTCAGGCGGCAGCGGCGGGACGCCGGCGGGGTTCTGCGAGTAGTTCTTGTCGCCGTCGGGGTTCTCGGGGCAGCCGACGTTGCTCAGCGGGCCCGGGATCAGCTCGCAGTTGTCGACGATGATGTCGGGCGGCAGCGGCGGGATGTCAGGCGGGTTCTGCGAGAACAGGCGGTCGCGGTCGGGGTCGACAGGGCAGCCGCGGTTGGAGCTGGGGCCGGGGACCTGCCAGCAGCCGTCGATCTGCTCCTGCGGCAGGCCGGGCTGCTCGGGGTCGTAGAGGCCGTCGAGGTCGCTGTCGCGGTAGGGGCAGCCGTAGTTCTCGCGCGGGCCGAACTCGTAGGTGCAGCGATCGACGTCGGCGGCCGGCACCCCCTCCTGTCCCTCGTCACATGCTGTCGCCGTCGGTGTCGACGCAGTCGCGCTGCTTGCCCTTGCCGCCGAGGCGGAAGATCAGGCCGAGCAGCACCTCGACGTTGTGGGCGCGGCCCTCGGAGATGCCGACGCGGGTCGCTACGTTGTCGATGACGTCGAGGCGCAGGCCGAACCAGCGGTTGACGTAGAACTTGACGCCGCCGCCGAAGTGGAAGGCGGGGTCGATGTCGCGGCCGAGCGCGGTCGACGAGGTGCCGATGAGCCCGAAGCCGGCGCGCACGAAGGGCGCGACGCGGTAGGGCGCCTGCAAGAAGGCCCCAGGCGCGGAAGGTGTAGAGCGTCGCGGGGCCTCGTCGATCATGAGCCCGGCCGCGTTGCCGCCGACGGTGCGCGTGGGCATGACGCCGCCGCCGAGCTCGACGCCGAGGATGCGCAGCGGGTAGTAGCCGACGCGCGCGCCGAAGTCGGGCGCGACGGTCGCGTAGGACAGGTGCACCGGCATCGGGTTCTGGGGCCGACCTCGTAGAACTCGTGGTTCGGCGAGGGGAGGAACAGGCCGCCGTAGACGCCGAGCTCCCAGGTGTTGCGCTCGGGCGCGTAGCGCTTGATCCACGGCTCCTCGGCGCTGTCGCCCGAGCTCTCCGCGGGCTGGCTGCCGTCGGCCGCGACGGCGCCCTCGGGCTGGGCGCCGCCCTCGGGCTGGGCGCCGTCCGGCAGCATCGGCTGCGCGGCCTCAGGCGCCGGCTGAGCGCCGGGCTGCGCAGGCTGGGCCGGCTGCGCGGGCTGGGCCGGCTGCGCGACGGCGCCGGGCTGCGCAGGCTGAGCTGGCTGGGCGGGCTGCGCGGCCGCGGGCGCGGGGGCGGGCCCCTCGACCAGGTTGGCCGCGTGCGCGCCGGGGGCCGCGAGCGCGACGGCGAGGAGAGAGAGCAAGCTCGTTGCGTGTTTCATCGTGATACTCCGCGGGTCATGCGAGAGGCGCGGTCGCGCTGGCTAGTCGCAGCTCGGCCCCATGGTCAGGTCGTTGGGCTGCACGAGGGTGGTGATGGACTCATAGGCGCCGCCCTCGAGGGCGACGCGCCCGACATCGCCTGTCCCGAAGTTACAGACGGCGACGGCCTTGTGCTCGATGTCGAAGGCGAGGCCCTCGCCGGGGACGCCGAAGCCCGAGAGCACCGGCGTCAGCGTGCCGGTCTCGGTGTTGACCTCGTAGATGGTGTCCTTCGAGTTGTCGATGAGCAGCAGGCGGTCGTCGGCGCAGTCGAACGCGAGCCCGCACTCGAAGATGTTGACGTTCATCGGGATGACGGTCGTCGACCACCCGTCCTGCGGGTCGATGACGACGAGGTTGTCGCCGACGTCGTCGACGGCGTAGACCAGGCCGTCGCGGTGACGCGCGATGCCGCAGTAGGAGTTGATGCCCGGCACCGCGATGGTCTGGAACAGCGACGGCGGCTCCTGGCTGCAGTAGTCGAAGCGGAAGACCTCGTTGCCGTCGATCGCGTAGACGACCCCGTGGTTCTCCTCGAGCGGGTCCGCGAACGCGCTCTTGGCGTTCCAGATGAACGGGTCGAAGGGGTTCATCGGCAGCGTGCCGACCTCGCCGGTCTGGGGGTCGATCGCGGTGATCGGGCCGGCGCCCTTGGGGATCTCGATCAGCGAGACCGTGTCGGGGTTCCAGTACTGGTTCTGGTCGTAGCAGTCGAGGCCCGCCGTGCAGCCGGGGTTGTCCGTGCACTCGTCGGTCGCGCAGCCCCAGCCGTCGCCGTCCTCGTCGCAGGTGCACGCGTTGGGGTCGGCCTCGTTGTAGGCGGCGCCCGGGTACATGAAGACGTTGTTGTCGTCGCAGTCGGTGCCCGGCATGACGTCGGGGTTCGGCGGATCCCCGTCGGGCGGGAAGTTGTCGCCGTAGTCGTCGCCGTCCTGGTCTTTCATGCAGGCGATGGGGTCGTCGTTGGGCGCGGCGCCGGGGAAGGTGAACGGCCCGTTGTCGTCGCAGTCGTCAAACGGCGCGCAGGCCTCGAGCGTGGGGCACTCGCACACGCCGTTCTGATCGCAGACGGGGCAGTCGGGGCCCATGCACACGGGGCACTGCGGGTCGCCAGGACAGCTGGGCCCGTCGCCGTCGCCGTCGCCGTCACCGTCGCCGTCGCCGTCGCCGTCGCCGTCGCCGTCACCGTCACCGTCGCCGTCGCCGTCACCGTCGCCCGCGGTGTCGGGCGGCGTGCTGGTGCAGGTGTCGAGATCGGGGTAGCCGTCGCCGTCCTTGTCGAGGCAGTACTGGACCTGATCCCCGTCCGAGGTGGTCGGTCCCTCGGTGGTGGTGACGGTGACCGAGGTGTTCGGCCCCGACGTCGGGTCGCTGTCGGTCGCGGTGATCGTGACCGTCACCGACTCGCTGTTGCCCTCGGTGTTGGTGTTCGAGTTGCTCTCGGTGTTGGTGTTGGTCTCGCTGACGGAGTCCGATCCGAGCGCGCACTGCGGGTCAGGCTCCTGCTGCCACTCGAAGCCGTCGTCGAAGCAGTTGCTCGAGCAGCCGGTGAGCAGCAGCGGCGTCACCAGCAATCCCAGCGCGGCGGCGCTCAAGGTGCCGCGGGATGTGCGCGCTGTTGAGATCCGGGATGAGGTGAGTACGAGCCTAGGGAATTTCATGGGCTCCAGGAGACTACTTGAATGGTGATTTTTGGGACATGTCAAAAAGGCGAGGCTCGACCGCGCGCGCGGCCACGCGCGCGACCGCTCCCGGCCACGCGCGCGCGCGCGCGGTGACGGTCTACGGCGTCGCCTCGCGCGAGCACGCAGCGCGTCGCGACGGATGAGCACGTCGCGCGCGGCGAGCTCCGCGGAACGTAGCGACCTTCGCGGTGACGACGACGCGCGCCGTCGAGCGCGAGCGCGCCGAGATCGTCGCGCGGAGATCAGCGCTCCGCGGGATCGTCGAGCTCGTCGTCGCCTCGCGCGTCCGCGGCCTGCGGCTTGTAGGTCGTGCGCTGCTTGACGAAGCGCCGCTTGCTCGCGTCGTAGCGGAACGTCTGGAGCTCGCCGAGCCGCGTCGGGCGGCCGCGCATGGAGGACTCACCTGGCCCGTTGAACAGCACGGTCTCGACCTCGAGGACGCCGCGCTCCGGCACGCGGACCGCGTTGGCGAAGTCGTAGCGGATGTACTTGGAGCCCCAGCTCGACGCGCGCGCGAAGCGGACGAGCCGGCGCAGCCCGCCGCCGCGCGTCGGCGCGTAGAAGTGCCAGGCGGTCGGGTAGCAGCACAGCGAGTCGCCCTCGATGACCTCGACCAGCAGCTCCGGGCGCGCGTCGTCCACTACGTCGACGGCGCCGACCCGCACGCGCTGCGCGAAGCTCTTGGCCGCGAGCACGGCCCCGCGCTCGTCGGTGATGTAGACGATCGACTCGACCGCGCCCCACTGGTAGCGGAACAGGAATTGCTCGTCGCCGAAGCGCATGACGTCGCCGCCGGTGGGACCGAGCGCGTTGTCGTCGGCGTTGTCGTCGTCGTCGTCATCGTCATCGTCATCGGGGGGCGCCAGCTCGCGCGGGAACCGGCGGCGCAGCGTCTTCGCGTCGGGCGCGGGGGCGTCGTCCGGCACCTTCGCCGTGGCGTCGAGCCAGGTGATCGCGAGCCCGTCGCCGTCGTTGACCATCGCCGCGCGGTACTCGAGCGCGTGATGATCGCGGTCGCGGGACGTCGTGGGCGCCACCCCGAACGGCGAGTCGCTCGCGGATGTGTGCGCGTCGGCGCGCTCGGTCTCGGCGGGCGCCCCGGGCTCGGGCTGCGTCTGCGCGGGCGCGTCAGGCTGCACGGTCGGCGCGCGCTCGGGCGGTCGCGTTGTGGTCGGGGCGCTCGCGGGCGCGACCGCGACGAGCTCGGTCGCGGCGGCCGGTGCGTCGGCGGGGTTGTTCGCGCGGCAGGAGCTGGCGGCCACGAATAGCGCGCTGACCAGCAGCGGGCGCGAGAGCATGACTCCAAGGTACCATGACGGCCGGGGAGGATCGCGCGAAGCCACGCGCGCGACGAGCTCAGGGCGCGGGCGACAGCGGCCAGAACGAGGTCGGGCTGGCCATCGCCAGGAGCGGTCGGGCGTGCCCCCGCAGCGCGTCGAGCAGCGGCGCGAGGTCGTCCTGCGCGACGGCGTCGTCGACGCGCGTCACGATCGCCGCGAGCGCGGCCTCGGGGTCGTCGACGCCGCCGCGGATCGCCACGTGCGCGCCCGCGGTCGCGCGCGTCACCTCGACGTAGAAGGCCGGCTGCGTCACCCCGAGCGCGCGCGCGAGCGCGTCTCGAGCTGTCGGTCCGAGCAGGTCCAGGGAGATCGTGAACTCGCCGCGCTCCCGGGGACAGACGAGCACGAGCGTCGCCCGCTCGCGCAGCTCGAGCGCGAGCTGCTCGCGGACCGCGAGGCGCTTGAGCCCGAGGCGCTCGCCGAGCAGCGTGTCGGCGGGCGTCATGGCGGCGAGTATAGGCCCGCGGGCGGCTCGCGAACGCGCGCGTGATCGAGTACGGTGAGCGCGGACAGGGAGTCCGCGAGGTGATGGGCGAGGGCCGCGGGAGCAAGCGCGCGACGACGGGCGCGGAGTCGGATGTCGACGGGGTGGCGACGCGGTCGTACGAGGCGCTCGAGCTCCTGCTGCGCGGGCTCGAGGAGGCCGCCGCGCGCGTCGACGGCCACGCGCTCGAGCGGGCGCTTGATCGCGACGACGATCACGTGTTCGACGGCGCGCTCACGCTGCTGCTGCGGCTGCTCTTCATCCTGTTCGCCGAGGGGCGCGGGCTGCTGCCCGTGGACGACGAGCGCTACGCGGCGCGCCTGGGGCTGGGCGCCGCGCTCGCGCAGCTCGAGGCGCGCGCGCGCGTCGATCCGGAGTCGCTCGCCGAGCGCTTCGGGGCGTGGCGGCGCGTCGTGACGCTCTGTCGCGCGCTGCACTCCGGGCTCCGCGAGCCGCTCTCGCTGCCGGCGCGCGGCGGCGCGTTGTTCGATCCGCAGCGGTACCCCTTCGTCGACGGCGAGTCGACGCGGATCAGCGACGCGGTGCTCCTCGGCGCGCTCCGTCGGCTCACGCGGGCCGGCTGCGCGCGCGTGGACTTCGGCGCGCTCGAGGTCGAGCAGCTCGGCGCGGTGTTTGAGTCGCTGATGGGCTACCGCGTGGAGCGGCTGCGCGGGCGCGGCGTGTGTGTCGGGGCGGCGCGCGTGTGGATCTGCGCCGCGGACGTCCTGGCGCGACCCGCCACGCAGCGCGTCGCGTGGTTGAAGAGCCTCGGGCTTCGGCCCGCGCGGGCGCGTCGGGTCGCGCGCGTCGTCGAGGAGTCCGGGGGAGACGAGGACGCGGTGCTCGAGCAGCTGGAGCGCTGGCGGGCGCGCGGCGCCCGGCGGCGCGCGCCCGGGAGCCTGGTTTTACAGCCAGGTCCAGATCGACGCCGGACGAGCACGCACTACACGCCCCGGGCGCTGGCGGACGCGATCGCGCGCCGCGCCCTGACGCCGCTGCTGCCGGCGGATCCAGCGAGCGGGGGGGGCGACGCGCTGCTGCGCGTGCGCGTGTGCGACCCGGCGATGGGGAGCGGCGCCTTCTTGCTCGCGGCTTGTCGCTTCCTCGGCGACGAGCTCGCGCGCGCGTGGCGTCAGGCGGGGCGGGCGGGCGACGACGACGAGCTCGGCCGGCGGGCGCGTCTCGCCGTCGCGCGCCGCTGCTTGTATGGCCTCGACAAGCACCCGATCGCCGCGCAGCTCGCGAGCCTCTCGCTGTGGCTCGAGACGCGGGCGGCGGAGCAGCCGTTCACCTTTCTCGAGGGACAGCTTCGATGCGGCGACGCGCTGCTCGGGCTGCGGCCGGGCGAGCTCGCGGGCTTCGGCTGGGGCGCCCACGCGCGGCCGAGCCCCGCGCTCCAGCGCGCGGCGGCGGAGGGCGTCGAGGCGTCGCGGCGTCGCGGCGACGCGGGCGGCGTCACGGACGGGGCGCTCGCGCGCGCCCGGCTGCTCGGGGACCTGGTGCTCGCGGCGTTCTTCGCCGGGCGGACCGAGACCGAGCGCGCGCGCGCGCTCGCGGACACGCGGCGCGAGGTCGAGGCGTGGCTCGAGACGGGCGGCGCCCCGCCGACGGGCTTGCGGGCGCGTCAGGACGAGCTGCGCGCGCGGCAGCGCCCGTTTCACTGGGCGCTCGAGTTCCCGGAATTGTTCGTCGACGGCGACGGCGTGGACGCGATCCTCGCGAACCCGCCCTACGCGGGCAAGAACACGATGTCGGCGTCGCTCGGGCGGCGGTACCTCGACTGGCTCGCGCGCTCGACCGCAGACGCGCACGGGAACGCGGACCTGTGCGCGTACTTCCTCCGCCGCGCGAGCGAGC
Source organism: Myxococcales bacterium (assembly GCA_020633295.1). GTDB lineage: Bacteria > Myxococcota_A > Polyangia > Nannocystales > Nannocystaceae > JACKDW01. The sequence goes on from JACKDW010000008.1 coordinate 96,634, forward strand.
TGATCGGCGCGAGCGGGACGATCGGGCTGATCGCGACCGAGACGATCGCCCAGGGCGACACGCGCGAGACGGGGCTGCAGCCGCTGCTGCGCGACGGGGCCGCGGTGTACGCGGCGAGCCGGGGGCTGCGCTGGTCGGGCGACGCGAGCGTCATCGTCGCGGGCGTGCACCTGGCGAAGGGGGGGGCGCGCGCCCGCGTGGGCCCGGCGACGCTCGACGGCGTCGAGGTCGCGGCGATCAACAGCCGCCTCCGCGCGGGGCCCGAACGCCCCGATCCCGCGCCGCTGCCGGAGAACAAGCGCAAGTGCTTCCAGGGCGTCGTCGTGCTCGGCATGGGCTTCGCGCTCACGCTCGCCGAGCGCGACGCGCTGGTGCGCGCGCGGGCGAGCAACGCCGCGCGGATCCTGCCGTACCTCGGCGGCGACGAGGTGAGCGCGTGCCCCGAGCAGCGCGCGCGTCGCTTCGTGATCTGTCTCGAAGGCCTGGAGCTCGCCGAGGCGGAGGCGCGGCACCCGGAGCTCGTGGAGATCCTGCGCGCGCGGGTCAAGCCGGCGCGCGATCGGCTCGCCGACAACCCCGACGGCCGCCGCCGGAGGCGGCGCTGGTGGCAGTACGGGCGCTACACGCCGGCGCTGTACGACGCGCTCGCGAGCGTCCCGCGCTGCCTCGTGACGACCCGGGTGAAGAAGCACGTCGCGCTGTGCTTTCAGCCGACGGCGCAGCTGTTCGCCAACACGCTGTACGTGTTCCCGCTCGCGCGCTACAGCGAGTTCGCGCTGCTGCAGGCGCGCGTGCACGACATCTGGACGCGGCGCCTGTCGTCGACGCTCGGCGCCGGCCTGAACTACTCGTCGACGGACTGCTTCGAGACCTTCCCGTTCCCCGACGACGCGCGGCTCTCGGCCGCCGGCGCGCTCGCGGCGCTCGGCGAGCGTCTCTACCGCGCGCGCGCCGAGCTCATGCGCGCGCGGAAACATGGCCTAACGGTCACCTATAACCAGCTGCTCGATCCAGCGGCGCGCGACCCCGCGCTCGACGAGCTCCGCGCGCTGCACGTCGAGCTCGACCGCCGCGCGCTCGCGGCCTACGGCTGGGGTGATCTCGACGTCCCGCCCTACACGACGCCGAGCTCCGCGGCCGCGCGCCGGCGGCGGGCGGCGTTCGACGACGAGCTCGTCGATCGCCTGTTCGCGCTGAACGCCGCGCGGGCGGCCGCGCGACGCTGAGACCCGCGCGCGAGGCGGCCGAGCCGCGATGAACCATCGCGCGCGCCCCCGCGTAGTGAATGGAGATGCCCGCGCGACGTCCCGAGACCGTGAGCCCCTCGTCTTCCCCCACGCTCGAGCTCGAGCGCGCCGCCGGCATGCACAAGCCGGGGCGCGTGTGGCCCACGCTCATCGGCCTGTGGGCCGCGTTCGCGCTGCTGCTCGCGTGGAACGTCGCCGTCGTCGACCTCAACACGCGCGGCGACTTCTGCGGCACGCCGCTCGCCGTCGCCGGGGCGCTGTGGTTCCTTGTCGCGGCCTCGGGCGCGTCCGTGGCCGCGCTGACCTCGGTGGTCGACACGGTCCGCCGCCGTCGTCTGCACGGCGTCTGGCGACCCCGTCGCGTCTACGTGGTCGAGACGATCGTGTTCATCGCCAGCGCCCTGATCCCGCTCGTGACCTCCTGGTGGCTGTAGCGACGCGCTTGTTCGCATGTCTCAAGGGACATTCGTCGCGCGGGGCAGGGTCTCCGGGCCGGCCAGGTTCGCGTCCTTCGGGGCGACAGGAACGCGCAATTAACGGCGTTGGTACAATGTTCTCCCTCGTTGACGCGATGTGCTCATCGCTGTAACTTGTTGGCCGCCAACAAGTATGAAGAAGATCATGGCGCACCGAGACATCAACAATGGCGCCGCGCTACGCCCCGGGACCCGGTTCGCGCGCGACCGCGCGCCGTCCTCTCCCGAGCGGTACGCGCTCGCGTCATCGCCCCGCGCGACGAGCTTCCGCGCGGCCTCCCGGGCGGCTCGTCGTCGCGCGGCCGGCCTCGCGTCGATCGCCGCGCTCTGCCTCGCGTCGTCGGCCTGCGGTGACTCGAGCGAGCCGGGCGCGACCGAGGCCGGCACGAGCTACGGGGACGACGTGAGCGCGGGCGGCTCGACCGCGACCAGCTCCGGCGACGTCGGCGGGTCGTCGACGGGCGGCGCGAGCGACGGGGCGACGAGCTCGACCGGCGCCGATGTCTGTCCCGAAGGCCCTGTCGAAGTCGTCCAGGGGTTCCTCGCCACGCCGGGCGAGACGGGGCTCGTCCCGCTCGGCCCGTGCGAGGCGCGGCATCGCTGGTACTTCGCCGCGCCGGCGGGCAGCGTCCTCGAGCTCGCGCTGACGGGGCACGAAGGCGTCGCGGTCGAGGCCGTCGTCGGCTTCCCCGACACGCCCGCGCTCGAGCCGGTGGTCGACGGCGACACGCTCGCCGGGCCGATCGCGAGCGCGGGCGGGGACGTCGCGACGCTGCAGCTTGTGGCGCCGCGTTCGGGCGAGTTCGCGGTGCAGCTCGCCGCGGCCGAGGACGGCGCGGGCGCGCAGTACGAGCTCGCGCTCGCCTGCGTCCGCGGTTGCGCGCTCGAGACCACGCGCTTCCCGATCGTGCTCGCGCACGGCTGGACCGGCTTCGCGAACATCGGCCCCGTCGACTACTTCTACGGCGTCCCCGATCACCTCGGCGAGCGCGGCTACCCCGTCTCGGTGACCGAGGTGGACAAGTACAACACCAGCTACGCGCGCGCCGAGCAGCTCGCGGCGCAGCTCGACGCGCTGCTGCCGAGCTGGCGCGCGCGCAAGGTCAACCTCATCGGGCACAGCCAGGGCGGCGTCGACGCGCGCGCGCTGATCAGCGCCCGCGGCTACGGCGATCGCGTGTCGGCGCTGATCACCGTCGGCACGCCGCACCGGGGCAGCTACGCCGTCGACGTCGCGCTCGGCTACGCGCCCGGCCCCTCGCAGGAGGTGCTGTTCTTGCTGTTCGACTTCCTCGGGGCGGTCACCGCCGACGAGCAGGCCGACGTCGAGGCGTCGCTGCACGGCCTCTCCGAGGCGTACATGACGAATGAGTTCAACCCGCACAACCCGGACGACCCGCGCGTCGAGTACATCTCGTACACCGGGCGCAGCTGCGCGCCGGACGAATTCCTCAACCCGCAGAACGACTGCGAGGATCTGGTCGACCCGATCTGGGCGCTGACCTACGGGATCCTGCGGGCGGCGCAGGGTGACAACGACGGGCTGGTCACCGTCGAGAGCGCGAAGTGGGGCGAGTTCCGCGGGCTGATGATCGCCGACCACCTCGACGAGGTCGGGCAGCTGCTCGGCGCCACCGATCCCGCCTTTGATCACCTGGAGTTCTACCTCGCGCGCGCGCGCGAGCTGGCCGAAGGATCGCACTAGACAAGCGCGGCGTCGCGGCGAGGGCCCGCGCGCCGGCTCGCGCCGGCGCGCCCTCGACCACGGCCGACCGAGACGCCGACGACCGCGGGCCCGATGACCGGCGACGGCGGTCGAACCATATTGATGTCCTTTGGGACCTGTTTGATCGAGCGCTCGGGGCGTCGCGCGCTCAGCGGGCGCGGCTCAGCGGGCGCGGCTCATGAGCCGGAGCGCCTCGTGCATGAGCCGCGACGGCATGAGGTCGCTGGCGAGCGTCGCAACGCGGAACCGCCAGCCGACGGGGTGGTGTACCTGCAGGCTTCGACGCGTGACCACGTCCCAGATCGTCTCGGCGACGTCGGCGGGCTTGAGCTGCACGCCGAAGCGGTCGATCAGCACCGACTGGTTGGTCTGGACCATGCCGGTGTTGACGAAGGGCGGCATGACGTCGCGCACCGCGATCTTGTCGCCCTGCCACTCGATCTCGAGCGCCTCGGTCAAGGCGCGCACCGCCGCCTTGGTCGCCGAGTAGGTCGCGAAGTCCGGGGTGCCGTGCAGCGCCGACGCGGAGCTCATGTTCACGAGCGTGGCCCCGGGCGCGCCGCGGAGGAAGCGGTGCGCCGCGTGGCTGACGTTGATCAGCCCGGTGATGTTGACGTCGACGAGGCGGCGGTGGGCCTCGGGCGTGATCTCGGCGAAGCGCCCGGTCTTGAGCAGCCCGGCGTTGTTGAGCACCGCGCGGATCGAGCCGCCGCGCGCCGCGGCGAAGCTCGTGACGACCTCGCGGACGGCGTCCGCGTCGGTCACGTCGAGCGCGTGTGTCCACACGCGCTCGTCGCCGAGCGAGCGGGCGGCGCGGGTCAGCGCGACGTCGTCGATGTCGGTCATCCCCACCGACCAGCCGCCTCGGTGAAAGCGCTCGGCGGCGGCCAGGCCGATGCCGGCGGCGGCGCCCGTGATCAAGATCGTCTTCATGGGTTTGGCTCCTCTGCTCTGCGGTGGCGCGTCACGACGCGACGCGCGGGGTGAGCTCGAGACACGCGCCGAGCTCGTCGAGCGCCTCGCCGGCGGCGGCGCCCGTGATCAAGATCGTCTTCATGGGTTTGGTGGCGCGTCACGACGCGATGCGCGGGGTGAGCTCGAGACACGCGCCGAGCTCGTCGAGCGCCTCGCCGGCGTAGACCGCGAGGCGCTGCATGTGTGGGAGGCTGTCGCGGCAGCCCGTGAAGCCGAAGTTGAGCGTCCCCGCGTAGGAGACGCAGGTGATGTTGAGGACGCCGCCGTGCACGACCAGCGACACGGGGTACAGCGCCTCGAGCCGCGCGCCGTTGAAGTACAGCGGCTCGCGCGGGCCCGCGACGTTGGAGATGATCACGTTGAACACCGGGCGCGTGCGCCCGCCGAGCCCGGACATGATCTGCAGCATGTACGGCGCCATGATCATCATCATGTAGGGCGTCAGCGCCGACCTCGGCATCGACTGGAGGTGCTCCTTGGCCTCGCGCGTCGACGTCTTGATCGCCTCCAGGCGCCCGAGCGGATCGGCGACGTCGGTCGCGAGGCTCGCGATCATCATGCTGAGCGCGTTGCCGCTGCTCTGATCGTCGGCCGGCCGCACGTCGACGGGGATCCCGGCCGTCAGCGGCGCGCCGGGCAGCTGGTTCGACTCCTTGAGGAACCGGCGGATCGCGGTCGCGCACACGTAGAGCACGACGTCGTTGAGCGTGCAGCCGGCCGCGCGCGCGAGCCCCTTGATGCGCGCGAGCGCGTACTGCTGGGTGGCGAAGCGCCGCGCGCCGCTGCGGACGCGCGCGTTCACGGCCGATCGCGGCGCCGAGAACGGCGCCGTCAGGTGCGGCTCGCTGTCACGTGACCCAAGCGCCATCCTCCGAACGGCGCGCAGCACCGCGGCGCTCGACTGGCCGCTCGCGCGCAGCTGCTCGAGGAGCGCGCGCGGAGGGGCGCGGTCGATCAGCTTCGGCGCGGGCTTGCGCTGCGGCGGCGGGACCGACCACGGCGGCGGGATCCGGCGCGCCTCGGGATCGGTCGAGTAGGCGCGGCTGAGCAGGCGCGCGCCGCTGACGCCGTCGGAGAGCGAGTGGTGCATCTTGGTGTAGAGCGCGAACCGCCCGCCCGCGAGCCCCTCGATGAAGTGCACCTCCCACGGCGGCCGGTTGAGGTCGAGCTGGTGGCTGTGCAGGCGCGAGACGAGCACGCCGAGCTCGCGCTCGCCGCCCGGCCGCGGCAGCGCCGAGTGGCGGAAGTGGTAGTCCATGTCGATGTCGTGATCCTCGACCCACGCCGGCAGCGCCGCGCCGAGCAGGCCGCCGCGCAGCTTCTGGTTCCAGGGCCGCGCGAACGCGCGGGAGTCACGAAAGGTCGCGACCACGCGCTGGATGAAGTCGCTCGGCGCGTCGTCCGGCGGCGAGAGGATCGCGAGGCTGCCGATGTGCATCGGCGTGTCGCGCGACTCGACCAGCAGCCACGAGGCGTCGAGCGCGTTGAGGTTCTTCATGCGGGTCGCTCCGTCCCGAGAGGGCGCGACGGCCCTCGCTGTTCGTCGTCAGCCCCGATCCGCGACCGGGGGAATCGTTCGTCGCGGCGCCTCGAGCGGTGCGTCGCGCTCGCGCCCGAGATATGCTTCGGGCCATGTCGAGACGACTGCTGCGCCGCGTGCTGATCGAAGCGAACCGCCTCCGACGTCTGCAGCGCGGCCCGCTGCGCGAGGGCTGGTCGGTCGAGGTCGAGGCGAGCACGCGCCTGCTGCATCACTACGCGCGGCGAGCTCACTGGGTGCCGCTCGCGCTGCAGCGGCGGGCGATCGGCGCCGCCGCGCCGCGTCGGCGCCCGCGCGGGGTTCAGCTCACGCGGGTCGACGTGAACGGGATCCCCGGCGAGTGGATCACGCCCGAGGGCGCCGACCCGCGGCGCGCGCTGCTGTACCTGCACGGGGGCGGCTACGCGGTCGGCTCGATCGCGTCGCACCGGCACTACGTCGCCCGCATCGCCCGCAGCGCGTGCATGCGCGCGCTGCTGATCGACTACCGCCTCGCGCCGGAGCACCCGTTCCCCGCGGCCGTCGAGGACGCCCGCGTCGCGTGGAGATGGCTGCTCGGCCAGGGCGTCGATCCGCGGCGCGCCGCGATCGCCGGCGAGTCGGCGGGCGGCGGGCTGACGATGGCGACGCTGCTCGAGACGCGCGACGCCGGCGAGCCGCTGCCCGGCGCCGCCGCGGTGCTCTCGCCGTGGGTCGACCTGACGCTGAGCGGCGCGAGCATCGACGCGAACGATCGCTACGACTTCATCCCGCGGCGCGTCCTCTCGCTGTACGCCGCGCGCTACGCCCAGGGTACCGATCGGGCGCACCCGCTGCTCTCGCCCGTGCACGCGTCGCTGCACGGCCTGCCGCCGCTGCTGATCCAGGCCGGCGAGGTCGAGACGCTCGTCGACGACGCGCGGCGCCTGCACGCGCGCGCGCGCGAGGCCGGCGTCGACGCGCGGCTCTCGGTCTACCCGGACATGATCCACGCGTTCATGATCATGAGCTTCCCGATCGCGCGCGAGGCGATCGCCGAGCTCGCGGCGCACCTCCGGACTCACACCGACGCGGGCGAGTGACGGGCGCGCGGCCGGGCGCGCGCGTCGTGATCGACAGGGCTTGAGAGACATGTTCATCGTCAGGCGCGCTGCGGGTCGCGGGCGCGCAGGACGCTCTTGACGACCTTGCCGCCGGCGTTGCGCGGGAGCTCGGGCAACGCGATCATCGCCGCGGGCTGCTTGAAGCGCGCGAGGTGGTCGCCCAGGTAGGTGCGCAGCGCGGCGATCTCGAGCGTGGAGCCGGGCGCGAGCACCACCGCCGCGATCGGCACCTCGCCCCACTTCTCGTCAGGTCGACCGTAGACCGCGGCGTCGAGGATCTCGGGGTGGGTGGCGAGCGCGTTCTCGACCTCGGCGCAGTACACGTTCTCGCCGCCCGAGATGATCATGTCTTTCTTGCGATCGACGACCCACACGTAGCCGTCCTCGTCCTGGCGGACCAAGTCGCCGGAGTGGAACCACCCGCCGGCGAAGGCCTCGGCGGTCTCCTTCGGCTTACGCCAGTAGCCCTGCATCAGCGTCGGGCCGCGATAGATGATCTCGCCGACCGCGCCGCGCGGGACGTCGTTCATGTCGTCGTCGACGACGCGGCACTGGATCGTCGGGATCGGCAGGCCGACCGAGCCGAGCTTGCGCAGCGAGTCTCGCCCGCGCAGCACGCAGGTGATCGGCGACATCTCGGTCTGGCCGAAGACCGCGATGTTGACCGCGTTCGGGAAGGTCTCCGCCATCTGCCGCAGCAGCGTCTCGGAGGCCGGCGCGGCGCCCCAGCTGATCACGCGCAGCCGCTCGCCCTTCTGCTTGGCCTCGGGGTGGGCGCAGATCGCCTTCCACTGCGCGGGCACGTTGAAGACGACCGTGGCGCCCTCGCGCTCGTAGGCGTCGAGCAGCGCGCCGGCGTCGAAGCCCCCGAGCGGGTGGATGACCGTCAGGGTCCCGAGCATGAAGTTGGGCGCGATCGAGCCGAGGCCGGCGATGTGGAACATCGGCGCGGTCATGAAGCCCACGTCGTCCTCCGCGAACACCTCCATCGCGCGGATGCAGGTCAGCGCCTGCCCGACCATGTTGATGTGGTCGAGCATCGCGCCCTTGGGGCGCCCGGTCGTCCCGGAGGTGTACATGATCAGGGCAGGGGTGTCCTCCGGGACATCCGGCGCGACGAACTCGCCCGGGCCCTCGGCGACGAGCGCGTCGAAGGCCTCCGCGCCCTCGCCCGCGGCGCCGAGCACGATCACCCGCTTGACGCGATCGGTGAGCGCGCGGATCGCCGCGACGAGCGGCGCGAGCGGCTCGTCGACGACGAGCACGTCGCCGTCGGCGTCGTCGATGATGTACGCCATCTCGCTCGGGGCCAGGCGCACGTTGATCGGCACCGCCATCGCGCCGAGCGTGTTGATCGCCATCACGGCCTCGATCACCTCGGTGCGGTTGAGCACGAGCATGAGCACGCGATCGCCGAAGCGGACGCCGCGGCGCTGGAGCGCGGCCGCGGCCGCGGTGATGCGCTCGTGCGCCTGTCGCCAGGTCGTCGTGACGCCGCGGTAGCGGAACGCGGCCTGGTCCGGGCGCATCACGGCGTGCCCGGCGACGTGGTTCATCCAGTGGTTGCGGCGCTGCGCGGGGGGGATCACTCGTGGCTCGGTGGTGGTCATGCGGGGCGTGTCTCTCGATGCTCGGGGTCCTGAGCAGAGTGTCGCGGTTTCACTCAAGATAAACTTGTTGGCGACAAGCAAGTTATTTGGAGACACCCGAACGCGTCAATCACTTTGAGCAGATCGCAGAGGATCGCTGTTCGTGGCAGGAGAACGCTGTTTCAACAGCGAGCGCCTCCGCGCCTGTTCGGCGTCCGTCGGCCGAGCGCCGGCTCGTGGGCGTCGGCGCGGTTCGAACGGCTCGGTGTCGACGTGGGTCGCGAGCGTGCGCCCGCGCGGCTCGATGGGAGCTGATTCTTGAAGCAGGTAGAGAGCGCGCGGCGGGGCGACGCGGTGGTCGCGTGGCCTCGGGTGCAGGCGAGGCGGGGCGGACGGAGCGTCGCGCTACCCCGTCGCGCCGCAGGTCGCGGGCGTCTGGGTCGTCAGCCGCTGGAGCACCTGCTCGCGCTCGACGGCGCGCTGGAGCGCCCGCAGGCGCGCGCGCACGTCCCGGGCCAGCACGGCGCGCACCACCGGGTTCAGCAGCCAGCGCAGCGCGGCCCAGCGGGTCTCGAAGCCGTAGCGGAAGTGCACGCGGGTGACCGGGCGGCCGCCCCGCGCGACCGTCGTGAAGCGCCACGAGCCGGCGAAGCGCGAGAACATGGCTGGCCCTTTGGTCATCTTCATGGCGACGACCGCGGGCGCCTCGTAGACCGTGAACAGCACCTCCATCGTCAGGCCGTTGTAGGCGCGGACGAAGACGCTGGCGCCGCGGGCGGCACGGGTCGCGCCCCCGGTGAAGCGCATCTCGCGGACGAACGGGTCCCAGGCGCGGCGCAGCCCGTAGTCCTGTGAGAGCGCGAACAACGGCTCGCGTCGCGCGGCGATCTCGACGCTGTGCTCGACGGTGGGCATGGGCTCCGGACGCTCCTGCGCGCAGACGTAGCACCACGCCCGCGACGCGCCCAGGGTGTGCGTCACGGCGTCGCGGGGGCGGGTCGCGAGCCCCGGGGCCCGTCGAGCCGGCGGGCCGCGGCGCTTCAACTCACATGTTTAAAGGGTCATGTAGAGGGCGACGCGCGGCGAGCCCGAAGACGAGCGCACGTCGCCACGAGCTGTTAGTCGAGGAACAGGTCGGGGAGCGGGTCGACGCCCGGCGTGACCGCGTACCGATCGAAGTCGGTCACGCCGGCGCGGGCGAGCACGTCGTCGTCGATGAAGAAGTTCCCGGTCACCTCGCGGCTCGGGCGGGTGAGGATGACGTGGGCCGCGTCGGCCATGATCTCGGGGGTGCGGCAGGCCGCGATCGCCTGCTCGCCGCCGAGCAGGTTGCGGACCGCCGCGGTCGCGATCGTGGTGCGGGGCCACAGCGCGTTGACGGCGACGCCGTCGGCCTTGAACTCGCCCGCCATGCCGAGCACGCACATGCTCATGCCGTACTTCGCCATGGTGTAGGCGCAGTGGCCCGCGAACCAGTGCGCGCTCATGTTGAGCGGCGGCGAGAGCGTGAGGATGTGCGGGTTGGCGGCGCGCTTGAGGAACGGCAGGCACGCCTGTGAGCACAGGAAGGTGCCGCGCGTGTTGACCTCGTGCATCAGGTCGTAGCGCTTCATCGGCGTCTCGAGCGTGCCGGTGAGGCTGATCGCGCTCGCGTTGTTGATGAGGATGTCGACGCCGCCGAAGCGCTCGACCGCGCGCTCGACCGCCGCGCGCACCTTCTCCTCGGAGCGGACGTCGGTGATCACGGGCAGCGCCGCGCCGCCGGCGGCCTCGATCTCCTCGGCGGCCGTGAAGATGGTGCCAGGGAGGCGCGGGTGCGGGTGGGCGGTCTTGGCGGCGATGACGACGTTGGCGCCGTCCCGCGCGGCCCGCAGCGCGATGGCCTTGCCGATGCCCCGGCTCGCGCCGGTGATGAACAGGGTCTTGCCCGCGAGGGTGCCTGCGGGGGTCTTGAGATCGGTGGTGGTGTTCATGGCTCTCCTTGCGGGCGACGAGGCGATCAGAAGTAGCGCCGCCGGGCGATGTCGTAGGTGACCTCGAGCAGCCCGAGCGCGAGCGGCCCGAACGCGCGGTAGCGCGGATCGTCGGTGACGCCGGCGCGCCAGCGCGCGTGCAGCTGGGCGAAGATGACGGCGGTCTTGAATTGCCCGAGCACGCGGTGGAAGTGGAACTCCGCGAGGCCGCGCCCGGTGAGCTCGGCGTAGCGCAGCGCCGCCTGCTCGCGGGTGGGGAAGCCCGGCGCGGTCGTGGGCATCTGCGCCATGGCGTGCATCGGCGCCGGATCGCCGGGCTCGGTCCAGTACGACAAGAGCGTCGCGAGGTCGAACAGCCCGTCGCCGCGGGTGCCCTGATCCCAGTCGAGCACCGCGACGGGCTCGAGCGTGTCGGGCCGCAGCAGGATGTTGTCGAGCTTGAAGTCGTTGTGCAGCAGGTTGACCGCGCGGTCGGGCACGCGCCGCGCCTCGAGCCAGGACGCGAGCTCGTCGACCAGCGGCGGCACGCCGCGTTCGAAGCGCGCGAAGCTCAGGCGCGCGCGCTTCGACCAGCCGTAGACGGCGCGCTCGAGGAAGCCGGCGGGGCGCCCGAGCGCGCCGAGGCCGACCGCGGCCGGGTCGACGCGGTGCAGCGCCGCGAGCACCTCGATCATCATGGCGCCGAGGCGCGCGGCCGCGGGCTCGCCGCGCCCGACCGGGAGCTGGTCGCGGATCGTCACGCCCTCGCGGTGCTCGAGCAGCTGAAACGGGGCGCCGAGCACCGACGGGTCGTCGCACAGCAGCAGGCCGCGCGGCGCGAGCGGGAAGCGCTCGTGCAGGCGCGCGAGGATGCGGTGCTCCCGGGACATGTCGTGAGCGCCAGGCGGAAGATCTCCGGGCGGCGGCCGGCGCAGCACCGCGCGCGCGCCGTCGACGGTCACGAGGTAGTTGAGGTTGGCGAAGCCGCCCGAGAGCCGGCGCGGCGGCGGCGAGAGCGCGAGCTCGAGCCCGCGCGACGCGAGGTAGTCGCGCGCGCGCGCCCAGCCGAGCGAGTCCGTCGCGTCCGTGACCTGCTCCATCGACCCGCTCACTCCGGCGGCGCGGCGCGGCGCAGCAGGCGACGCGCGATGCTCCAGCGGTGGACCTCGCTGGGGCCGTCGTAGATGCGGAACGCGCGGATGTCCTTGAAGATGCGCATGGCGACGGTCTCGCCGGTCACGCCCTGTCCGCCGAGGATCTGCACGCTGCGGTCGACCACGCGCCAGACCGCCTCGCTGACGAAGACCTTGCTCATGCTCGACTCGTGCTTGCCGCCGTGGCCCTGGTCGAGCGTCCAGGCGGTGTGCCAGGTCGACAGCCGCGCGGCCTGCAGGTCCATCTCGTTGTCGGCGAGCATGAAGCCCACGCCCTCGTGCTCGCCGAGGCGCTTGCCGAACGCGCGGCGCCGGGCGGCGTAGGCGAGCGCCGTGTCGTGGACGCGGCGCGCGGCCCCGAGCCAGCGCATGCAGTGGGTCAGGCGCGCCGGGGCCAGGCGCACCTGCGCGTAGCGGAAGCCCTCGCCGGGGGCGCCGAGCACCTGCTCGGCCGGGACGCGCAGGTCTTCGAAGCGCAGCACCGCGTGCCCGCCGGTGAAGCAGGCGTCGAGCGCGTCCATGGTCCGCTCGACGTGGATGCCGGGCGCGTCCATATCGCTGAGGAACATGGTCGCGCCGCCAGCTTCAAGGCCGTCCCCGGCGCCGGGCTGATCGAGCTTCGCCATGATGATCGCGAAGCGGGCTCCGACCGCGCCGGTGATGAACCACTTGCGCCCGTTGAGGACGAAGTCGTCACCGTCGCGGACCGCGGTCGTCGTCAGCATCGTCGGGTCGGAGCCGGCCCCGGGCGCCGGCTCCGTCATGGCGAAGCACGAGCGCGCCTCGCCGCGGACCAGCGGCGCGAGGAAGCGCGCGCGCTGGGCCGGCGTGGCGATCACGTCGAGCAGGTGGATGTTGCCCTCGTCGGGCGCGTGGATGTTCATCGCCACCGGCCCGAGCGGCGAGTAGCCGGCCTCCTCGAACACCACGGCCTTCTCGCGGTGCGAGAGCGCGAGCCCGCCCAGCTCGCGCGGGCCGTGGGGCGTGAGCAGCCCGGCCGCGCGCGCGCGCGCGACGAGCTCGTCGCGCAGCGCCTCCTCGGGCCCGTGCGGCGACTGCCGCGGGTCGTGCTCGTAGGGGATGACGACCTCGGCGATGAACCGGCGCGTGCGCTCCTGCAGCGCGAGCAGCTCGGGGGAGAGCGAGAAGTCCATGGGGTCACCTGCGGGCGCGACGACGATCGCGTTCGAGACTGCGCGGGCTCAGTACGTCTCGCCGGCCTCGGCCTTGGCGACGAGCGAGGCGGGCGGCTCGAAGTGCGGGCCGTAGGCCGCGGCGAGCTCGCGCGCGCGCGCGACGAAGCCCCCCAGCCCGCCCTCGTACTGGTTGATGTACTGCAGCACGCCGCCCGTCCACGCCGGGAAGCCGATGCCGAAGATCGAGCCGATGTTGGCGTCGGCCGCCGAGGTCAGCACGTTGTCGTCGAGGCAGCGCACCGTGTCGATGGCCTCGGCGAACAGCATGCGCTCCTGCAGATCGATGAACGGGATCACGCGCGAGCCCGAGTTAAACGCCTCGCGCAGGCCGGGCCACAGGCCCACGCGCTTGCCCTGCTCGTCGTAGTCGTAGAAGCCGCCGCCGGTCGAGCGGCCCTTGCGGCCGAGCTCGTCGATCATGCGATCGAACACGGCCAGCGACGGGTGGACGAGGAACGGCTTGCCCTCGGCCTCGGCCGCGCGCCGGTTCTCCTTCTGGATCTTCTGCGACAGCGTCAGCGTCAGCTCGTCGAGCAGCTGCAGCGCGCCCGTGGGGTAGCCGGCCTGCAGCGCCGCCTGCTCGATCGACGCCGGCTCGACGCCCTCGCCGACGGCCGCGACCGCCTCGGCGATGAAGCGCCCGATGACGCGCGAGGTGAAGAAGCCGCGCGCGTCGTTGACGACGATCGGCGTCTTGCCGATCTGCAGCGCGAAGTCGAAGGCGCGCGCGAGCGCGGCGTCGGAGGTGTTCTCGCCGCGCACGATCTCGAGCAGCTTCATCTTGTCGACCGGCGAGAAGAAGTGCAGGCCGATGAAGTCGGCGGGCCGCGTCACGCCCTCCGAGAGCAGGCGGATCGGCAGCGTCGAGGTGTTCGAGGCCAGCAGCGCCTCGGGGCTGACGACGCCCTCGATCTCCTGGAACACCCGCTGCTTGAGCGCGACGTCTTCGAACACGGCCTCGACCACCAGGTCGACGCCCTTGAAGTCCTCCGCGTCGGCGGTCGGGTGGATGCGCGCGAGCAGCTCGGCGGAGCGCTCCGGCGTCGTCTTGCCCCGCGACAGCGCCTTCGCCTCGACCTTCTCGGCGTAGGCCTTGCCCTTCCGCGCGCGCTCGAGCGTCATGTCCTTGAGCACGACGTCGATCCCGGCCTTGGCCGCGACGTAGGCGATGCCGGCGCCCATCATGCCCGCCCCGAGCACGCCGACCTTGCGGGCCTGGTACCTGGAGAAGCCGCCCGGGCGGCTCGCGCCCGCGGTGATCTCCTTGAGGTCGAAGAAGAACGCCTTGATCATGTTCTTCGCCACCTGTCCGCAGGACAGGTTGACGAGGTAGCGGGTCTCGACGCGCGAGGCCGTGTCGAAGTCGACGATCGAGCCCTCGACCGCGGCCGCGAGCGCGGCGCGGGGGGCCGGCAGCGGCGCGCCCTTGAGCTGCTTGCGCAGGTTGGCCGTCATGGCCGGGAGCATCATCGCGATCTTCGGGTGGTTGGCGGCGCCGCCGGGGATCTTGAAGCCCTTGACGTCCCAGGGCTTGACGGGCTCGGGGTTCGCGGCGATCCACGCCTTCGCGCGCGGGATGAGCTCGTCGGGGCTGGCGACGAGCTCGTCGACGATGCCGAGCTTGAGCGCCTCGCTGGGCTTGTACTTCTTCCCGGTCAGGATGATCTGCGTCAGCGCGGTCTGGAGCCCGAGCATGCGGACCAGGCGGGTGATGCCGCCCGCGCCCGGGAGCAGGCCGAGCGTGACCTCGGGCAGCCCGAGCACGCAGCCGCGGACGTCGGCGACGACGCGGCGGTGGGCCGCGAGCGCGACCTCGAGCCCGCCGCCGAGCGCGGCCCCGGCGATCGCGGCGACGACCGGGCGCCCGAGCTGCTCGAGGCGCCGGAAGTGATCCTTGACCCGATCGATGCGCGCCGTCTGCTCGGCCGCGGTGTCGAAGGTCGCCTCGCGCAGGCGGTGGAGGTCGCCGCCGGCGAAGAAGCTGCGCTTGGCGCTCGTGATGATGACGCCCTTGATCGTCTCGCGCTCGGCCTCGAGCCGCGCGACGCTGGCGTCCATCGACTCGATGTACGCGTCGTTCATCGTGTTGGCGCTCGCGCCCGGGTCGTCCATCGTCAGGATCACGACCCCGTCGTCGTCACGCGTCCAGTGAATCGCGGTGCTGTGTGACTCGCTCGTCATGCTCTTGTCCCTCTCTCGCGTTCGACCCTAGAGGCGCTCGATGATGGTGGCGATGCCCATGCCCGCGCCGACGCACAGCGTGGCGAGGCCGTAGCGGAGCTCGCGGCGCTCGAGCTCGTCGAGCAGCGTGCCCAGGATGATGGCCCCGGTCGCGCCGAGCGGGTGGCCCATCGCGATCGCGCCGCCGTTGACGTTGACCCGGTCGTGCGGGACGTCGAGGTCGCGCATCCACTTGAGCACCACCGACGCGAACGCCTCGTTGACCTCGAACAGGTCGATGTCGGAGATCGTGAGGCCGGCGCGCGCGAGCGCTTTCTGGGTCGCGGGCGTCGGCCCGGTGAGCATGATCGTCGGCTCGCTGCCGATCGCCGCCATGGCGACGACGCGCGCCCGCGGCTTCAGGCCCAGCTCGGCGCCGATCGCCTCGGAGCCGAGCAGCATCAGCGAGGCGCCGTCGACGATGCCCGAGGAGTTCGCGGCCGTGTGCACGTGGTGGATGCGCTCGACCTGGTGGTACTTCTGCAGCGCGACCGCGTCGAAGCCCCCGAGCTCGCCCATCTGGGTGAAGGCTGGCCGCAGGCCGCCGAGCGACTCGACCGTGGAGCCGGGGCGGCGGTGCTCGTCGTGATCGAGCACGGTGACGCCGTTGATGTCCTTGACCGGCACGATCGAGCGCGCGAAGTAGCCGCGCTGCCAGGCCCGCTCGGCGCGCTCCTGCGAGGCGACCGCGTAGGCGTCGACGTCGGTCCGGCTGAAGCCCTCGAGCGTCGCCACGAGGTCGGCGCTGATCCCCTGCGGCACGAAGTAGGCGTCGTAGACGGTCGTCGGGTCCTGGACGTAGGCGCCGCCGTCCGAGCCCAGCGGGATGCGCGACATCGACTCGACGCCGCCGGCGAGCACGAGGTCGTCGGAGCCCGACGCGACCTTGGCGACCGCGAGGTTGACGGCCTCGAGCCCCGAGGCGCAGAAGCGGTTGATCTGCACGCCCGGGACGCTCTCGGGCAGGCCCGAGACGAGCACCGAGGTGCGCGCGATGTCGCCGCCCTGCTCGCCGACGGGCGAGACGACGCCGAGCACGATGTCGTCGACGCGCGCGAGGTCGAGGCCGCGGTTGCGGGGCTCGAGCTCGCGGAGCAGCCCGACGACGAGGTCGACGGGCTTGGTGCCGTGCAGCGCTCCGCCCCGGTTCTTGCCGCGCGGGGTGCGGATCGCGTCGTAGATGTACGCGCTCTGAAGCATCGTGAAGGTCCTCTCTCGCTCTTTTGGTTCAGGGGTCGCGGTGGCGCGCGCGCGCCGGGTCACGCGAGACGTGGTCAGTCGCGGCTCAGGCGAGCCGGCGCAGGAAGAAGAACAGCGGCGCCGCGTCGCCCTTGCGGTCCATGACGCCGAGCACCGTGTCGTCGTCGATCCGGCGGAAGTGATCGAAGATCGGGTGCTTGTCGTAGATCATCGTCGCGGTCGCGGGGCCGCGGTACTGCACCATCCGCAGCGAGGCTGTCCCGAGGATCGGGTTGGCCACGCGCGCGCCGTGCTCGTCGCGCGAGATGATCGGCTCGACGTCGTCGACGCCGCGGAAGCGCTTGCCGTCCCAGCGCAGCGCGCCGAGCTGGCGCTCGCCGGGGTGCCCGGTGGGCAGCACGCCGCCGGTCCACTCGCCGAGCATGAAGGCGGTCTCGATGACCTCGAGGCGGTCGAAGAATTCATGGAGCGCCGCGACGGACAGGACGCCGTCGTGACCTCGGTACTCGCGGAGCTGCGCTGCGGGGTTCATGGGGCTCACTCGGGGGGACTCTAGCGCATCAGCAGGACCGGCTTGATCACGCGGCCCTCCGTCATGTCACGCGCGGCCGCGTTGATCTGCGCGAACGGGTAGGTGGTCACGAGCGCCTCGAGCGGCAGCGCGCCGCGCCGGTACCAGGCGATCATCTGCGGGATGAATTCCGTGGGGTCCGCGTCGCCCTCGATCGTGCCGCGCACCACTCGGCCGCTCGACATCAGGCGGTTGGCGTCGAAGGCCACCGTGGCGCGGGGCGGGCTGACCCCCGCGAGCACGAGCACGCCGCGCCGCCGCAGCGCGGCGAAGGCCGCCTCGATGATCGGGGCGCTGCCGGTGTTGTCGAAGGCGCGCGTCAGCCCGCCGAGCTCCCGCAGCGCGCGCTCGAGCTCGGCGCGCCCGAGGCCCTCGCTGGGGAGCACCCCGGTGGCCCCCAGCGCGCGCGCGCGCTCGAGGCGATCGCGGCGGCGATCGACGGCGAGGATCGACTCGCAGCCGGCGAGCCGCGCGGCCATCACCGCGGAGAGCCCGACCGTGCCGCAGCCGAAGATCCCGACGGCGTCGCCCGGGCCCGCGCGCAGCACGTTGACCACCGCGCCCACGCCGGTCTGTACGCCGCAGGCCAGCGCGCACATCATCGCCGCGGGCAGGTCGTCGTCGATCGGCACGAGGTTGGTGACCGCCGCGACCGCGTGGGTCGCGAAGGCCGACTGCCCGAAGAAGTGCCCCGTGATCGGCGCGCCGTCCAGCGTGATCGGGCTGTCGCCGTCGGGGCGGCGCCCGAACACGTTGTAGTCCATGGCGTGGTCGCAGTAGGCGGGCATGCGCGCCGCGCAGCTCGGGCAGCGGCCGCAGGCGCCGTAGCTCATGATCACGCGCTGGCCGGGCTCGAGCGAGCGCACGCCGGCGCCGCGCGTGAGCACGCGGCCGACGCCCTCGTGCCCGAGCACGGCCGGCAGCGGCGTGCCGTAGCCGTGGTCCTTGGCCGAGAGGTCGGTGCGGCACAGCCCGCAGGCCTCGACCTCGACCAGGACCTCGCCGGGTCCGGGCGCCGCGAGCTCGCAGTCGACGAGCTCGAAGGGCGCGCGGGCGCGGGCGACCGCGGCGCGGATCTGCATCACGCGCGCCTCCTCGGCGCGCGCGTCGCCTCGGGGCTCAGGCGCACGCGCGCGTCCCCCCGATCGGGCCGATCAGCGCGTCGGCCAGCTTGGCGCGCTGGTAGGCGCCGTCGCCGAGCAGCACCTCGTTGTGCTTCTGGCGCTTGAAGTAGAGGTGCACGAAGCACTCCCACGTGAAGCCGATGCCGCCGTGGAGCTGGACCGAGCGGCTCGAGCAGTAGGCCGCCGCGTCGCTCGCCGAGGACTTCGCCATGCGCGCGCGGAGCTCCGCGTGCGCAGGTTCATGTTCGAAGGAGCAGGCCGCGTCGTAGACGAGCGAGCGCGCCTCGTCGATCTTCATCATCATGTCGACGAGCGGGTGCTTGACCGCCTGGAAGAAGCCGAGCGGGCGATCGAACTGCACGCGCGTGCGCGCGTACTCGGCGGTCGTCTGCAGCTGCCACTCGGCGGCGCCGACCATGTCGGCCGCGAGGATCGCGAGCATCGCCGGCTCGGCGGCTCGCAGCGCGCGCGGGCCGTCGGGCGGCGCCGCGGCGACGGAGGCGTCTGCGGGCAGCGTGACGCCGCGCAGCTCGACGCGCGCCTGATCGCGCGTGAGGTCGAGGATCGCGTCGGGGTGGACGGTCACGCCGGGGGCGCGCGCGTCGACGACGTAGAGGCCGACGCCCGCGGGCGCGCGCGCCTTGACCAGGAAGACCTCGGCCTTCTGCGCGTCCTGGACGTAGCAGGCCACGCCGTCGAGCGTGACCTGTCCGTTGGAGCCTGCTCCGCCGGAGCTCGTCGCGGTCACGTCGGTGTCCTCGTGCTCCCAGGAGCCGCGCGCGTCGGTGCCCGCGAGGCTGACGGCCGCGCCCTCGGCGACGCGCCGCAGCAGCGCCTCGGCGGCCGGGCTGTCGCACGCGCGCAGCACGTAGGTCGCGCACAGCGTGGCGACGAGCGGCGAGGGCAGCGCGGCGCGCCCGACCTCCTCGATGAGCCCGCAGATCGCGGGCAGCCCCATGCCGAAGCCGTCCGCCGACTCCGGGACCGCGATCGCGGTCCAGCCGAGCGCGACGAGCTCGGCCCACAGCGCCTGGTCCCACAGGCACTCGCGGGTCGCGTCGACGCGCCCGGCGACGAGGCGGTGCAGCGCGTCGGTCGACGCGCGCGTCTCGAGCAGGCGCCGGGCGGTGCGCTTGAGCAGCGCCGCGTCGTCCTCAAATCCAAAGTCGTCGGGGGAGTTCATGGCCGCTCGCCTCGGTTCTCGCAGGTCAGGTCAGGTCAGGTCAGGTCAGGTCAGGTCGCGTCACCTGACTTCACTTCACGCGAATTCACTTCGACTTGGCGAGGCCGAGCACGCGCTCGCCGAGGATGTTGCGCTGCACCTCGCTGGTGCCGGCGGCGATGGTGAAGCCGTAGGAGTTCATGTACGCCAGCGGCCAGCGGCCGCCAGCGGGCGCGTTCGGGTCGGCGCGGTGCAGCGTGCTCGCCATGCCGCCGAGCTCGCAGGCGACGCGCGCGGCGTCCTGCAGCAGCTCCGAGATCAGCAGCTTGTGCTGCAGCGGCAGGCGCTGCGGGTGATCGCAGAGCGCGGGGTGCTGGGCGCGGCGCCGCGTCTGCTGGAGCGCGCGCTCGCGGATCAGCAACTGGACGATCTTGTCGCGCATCACGGGGTCGTCGGCGGCGGGGCGGCCGGCGCGGACGCTCGCGCGCGCGAGCGCGGGCAGGCCCGAGGCGCCCAGCGCGTCCTCCTCGTCACCGCCGATGCCGCCGCCCGCAGACGGCGTAGCGAGCGTGCCGGCGCCGCGCTCGTGCAGCAGCGTCGTCATCGCGACCGCCCAGCCCTGGCCGACCTCGCCGAGCCGCATGTCGTCGTCGACGACGAGCTCGTCGATCAGCACCTCGTTGAAGCCTGTCCCCCCGGTCATCTTGATCAGCGGGCGCACGGTGACGCCGCGCCCGATCGCCGACGCGATCGGGATGATGAAGTACGAGAGCCCGGCGTACTTGTGCTCGCGGCTCGTGCGGCACAGCAGGATCATCCAGTCGGCGAACTGCGCCAGCGACGTCCAGACCTTGTGCCCGCTGATGATCCAGCGGGCGCCGTCGCGGCGGGCGAAGGTCTGCACGCCCGCGAGGTCCGAGCCCGCGCCGGGCTCGCTGAAGCCCTGACACCAGATCTCGGCGGCCGAGAGCAGCGGCGGCAGGTAGCGGCGCTTCTGCGCCTCGGTGCCGTGGTGGAAGATCGTCGGGCCGGCCATGCCGAGGCCGACGATGTTGGGGAAGAACGGCGCGCCCGCGGCCTGCAGCTCCTCGTTGGCGACGCGCTGGCAGCTCCGGCGACCGCCGCCGCCGTAGGCCTCGGGGTAGTCACAGCCGACGAGCCCGGCCTCGTAGGCCGCGCGCTGCCACGCGCGCAGGTGCTCGAGCTGCTGCGCGCTCGAGATCTCGATCGGCCCCAGCGGCAGCGCGAACGCGGGCTTGGCCGGGATGTTCGTCGCGAGCCACGCGCGGCAGCGGGCCCGAAACGCGGCCTGCTCGGGGCTCTCGCCCGCGTCCGCGCTCGCCTCAAGAAGATGCGTATTTCCGTCCATCCAGACCCAGCTTCCGGCCGATGATCTCGGCCATGATCTCGTTGGTGCCGCCGAAGATCCGCGTGACCCGGGCGTCCCGATACATGCGGCTGATGCGGTACTCCTCCATGTAGCCGGCGCCGCCGTGGAGCTGCAGGCAGTCGTCGATGACCTTGCCCTCGAGCTCGGTCGCCAGCATCTTCGCGCCGCTGGCGACCTCGGCCGAGAGCTCGCCGCGGTTCGACAGCGTCACGCAGTGGTCGACGTGGCTCTGCAGCGCGTCGAGCTCCGCGCGCATCCGGGCCATGCGGAAGCGCGGGCTCTGGAAGGTGCCGACGGGGCGCCCGAAGGCGTGGCGCTGCTTGACGAAGTCGAGCGTGAGGTCGAAGGCGACCTGCGCGTGGGAGATGGCCCCGATCGCGATCTGCAGGCGCTCGACCGCGAGCGCCTGCGTCAGGTAGCGAAAGCCCTTGCGCGGATCGCCGAGCACGTTGGCCACGGGGACCGCGACGTCGTCGAAGAACATCTCGGCGGTGTCCTGGGCGTCGAGACCGAGCTTCTTGAGCTTGCGCCCGCGGCTGAAGCCGGGCCGGTCGGACTCGACCAGGAACAGCCCCATGTCGTAGCGCGACTCGCCGGTGCGCGCGGCGACGACGGTGAGGTCGGCGAGCAGCCCGTTGGAGATGTAGGTCTTCGAGCCGCGCAGGACCCAGTGATCGCCGCGGAGCTCCGCGCGCGTCTGCATGCCCGCGAGGTCGGAGCCGGCGGCGGGCTCCGACATGGCGACCGCGAGGATCGCCTCGCCGCTGATCGCCCGCGGCAGCCAGCGTCGCTTCTGCTCGTCCGTGCCGTGATGCCCGATGTAGGGCGCGACCACGCGGGAGTGCAGGGAGAGGCACAGCCCCGGATCGCCGTGGCGGAAGTTCTCCTCCTGGATGATCTGCTCGTAGCGCATGTCGTCGAGGCCGACGCCGCCGTACTCCTCGGGCGCCCACATGAGCAGGTAGCCTTGCTCGCCGGCCTTGGCGAAGATCTCGCGGTCGACGCAGCCCTGCTCGCGCCAGCGCTCGACGTGGGGCGTGACCTCGGCCTGGAAGAAGCGGCGCACGGACGCGCGGAACAGCTCGTGGTCTTCGTCGAAGATGGTTCGCGGGGTCATGGTCTCACGGCGCGATTTAACTTGTTGGCGACAAGCAAGTTTAATCGCCATCAGTTCTCCGCGTCAAGGCCGACGCGGCCAGAAAGTGTCACGGCCCACAGGCCGGCGGGGCGCCTGGGGCGGGGGCGCTCGTCAGCGGTCCACCGCGCGGTCAGGCCTGGGGCGTGCGCATGGCCTGCTCGATGTAGCGGCGCAGCAGCTCCTGCAGCTCGCGGACGGGGAGGTCCGGCGTCACCATCCAGCGGTACAGCAGCCCGTCGATGGCGCTCGCGAACAGCTCGGCGGCCAGGCGCGCGTCGATGTTCTGGACGATCTCGCCGGCCTCCTGGCCGTCCTCGATCCAGGCCGCGAGCGCGCGGATATGGGCCTTGTTGACCCGCGCGACGTTGGCCCGGTACTCGGCGCTCGGGTCGATGCTGGCGTAGCGCAGCAGGTACATCGCGCGCAGCTCATCGGGCTCTTCGGTCATAAAGCCGACGAGCGCGTCGGTGACCCGCTGCAGCGCGGTGATGCCGGTCGACTCGCCGACGACCGTCTGCACGCGGCGCAGCCAGTCGGCCGCGACGCTGTCGTGCACGTGCCCGAGCAGCCCGGCCTTGGACCCGAAGCGGTGCGTGACGAGGCCGCGCGAGTAGCCGGCGCGCTTGCCGATGCCGGCGAGCGTCATCCCGGCGATGCCGTGCTCGACGAGCAGCTCCACGGCCGCGTCGGTCATCCGCTGCTCGGAGAGCGCGGTGCGTTCCTCCTGCGTGCGTCCGGACGACCTCGTCGAGCGCCGGCGTTTGCGTTCCTCTTTCGCGGACAGAGCGGGCAATCTAGCACACGGGGTCGGAGCGCGTCGTGTCGCCCGTCGCGACCGCGCGCGCTCGCGCGGCGCGATCGCGACGGCGTGGTCAGGCCTCCGGGTAGTTCAGCATCGACTTGGTCTCGAGGTACTCCTCGACGCCCCACTTGCCGAACTCGCGCCCGTTGCCCGAACGCTTGTACCCGCCGAAGGCCGCGTTGAGGTCGACCTGCGCGCCGTTGAGGTGCACCGTGCCGGCCCGGATGCGCCGCCCGACGGCGGCCGCCTGCGCGGCGTCGCCGGCGTTGACGTAGGCGCACAGCCCGTACTCCGTGTCGTTGGCGATGCGCACCGCGTCGTCGATGTCGTCGTAGCCGATGATGCACAGCACAGGTCCGAAGATCTCGGTCCGGGCGATGTCCATCGCGTTGTCGACGCGCGAGAACACGGTCGGCTTGACGAAGAAGCCGCGCTCAAGACCCGCTGGGCGCCCGACGCCGCCGCACTCGAGCGTCGCGCCCTCCTCGATCCCGCGCGCGATGAGCTGCTGGATCTTGTCGAACTGCGCGCGCGAGGCCACGGGGCCGAGCTGCGTGCTCGCGTCCTCCGGCGGGCCGACCGTGAGGCTCTCGGCGGCCGCCCTGGCGATCGCGGCGGCCTCGGCCATGCGGGCCTTGGGCACGAGCATGCGCGTCGGCGCGTTGCAGGACTGCCCCGAGTTCATGCACATCGTGATGGTGTCGCGGGCGATGACCGCGGGGAAGTCGGCGCCGTCGAGGATGATGTTGGGCGACTTGCCGCCGAGCTCCTGGGTCACGCGCTTGACGGTCTTCGCCGCCTGCTCGGCGACCGAGACGCCCGCGCGGGTCGAGCCCGTGATCGAGATCATGTCGATGTCGGGGTGCGCCGACATGGCGACGCCGACGGTCGGCCCGTCGCCGTTGATCATGTTGAACACGCCCGCGGGCACGCCGGCCGCGTCGAGGATCTCGGCGAAGATCAGCGCGCTGAGCGGCGCGATCTCCGAGGGCTTGAGGACGACGGTGCAGCCGGCGGCGAGCGCCGGCGCGAGCTTGGCCCCGATCTGGTTGGTCGGCCAGTTCCACGGCGTGATCAGGCCGCACACGCCGATCGGCTCGCGGACGAACAGGTGCTTGCCGACCCGCTCCTCGAACGAGAAGCCCTCGAGGGCCGCGCGCGCGTACATGAAGTGCGCGAGCCCGCAGGGCGCCTGCAGCTGGCTCGAGAGCCCGGCCGGCGCGCCCATCTCCTGGGTGATCGCCGCGGCGAGCTCGGGCAGGCGCGCCTGGTAGGCCTCGATGACGCGCCCGAGCAGCGCGAGCCGCTCCTGCGCGCTCGTGCGCGAGAACGCCGGGAACGCGCGGCGGGCCGCCGCGACCGCGCGGTCGACGTCGCGCTGGTCGCCCGCCGCGATCGTCGCGATCCGCTCCTCCGTCGCGGGGTTGATGACGTCGATGCTGCCCTCGCCCAGCGGGTCGACCCACTGACCGTCGATGTAGAATTTGTGGTTGTTGCTCATGGTGAACCCTCCGCGCGCCGCCGGCGAGCGCGTTCCTGTTACAGCGTCTTGAGGTACTCGAGCACGGCCTTGCGCTCGGAGTCGGTGAACTTGTCGCCGAAGGTGTGACCGCCGTTGCCGTAGCCGAGCAGCGACGTGTCGTAGACGTGGCGCCGCTCGCCCGCCGGCACGGTGCCCTGACCGCCCGTGGCCTCCCATGGCCAGCCGAGCGCGTCGCGGTCGTAGTTGGTGCTGTCGTAGTCGACGCGCCGCCAGAAGTCGGGGCGCTTGCCGGAGTCGAGCACGAGCTCGAGCGTCGGCACCGAGGCGTTGTGGAGGTAGGGCGCGGTCGCCCAGACGCCGTCGAGCGGCGGCGCCGCGTAGCCGACGAAGGGGTCGTCGACGTACAGCTGCGTGATCTCGCCGTACCAGGAGCTGTTAAACCACTCGACGAGCGTGCCGAGGTCGCTCGACGCGAGGTCGCCGAGCAGCGAGTCGGTGCCGACGACCTCGAGCGGGATCAGCAGGTTGGGGAAGGTCTCGAGCGCGGGGTCGTCGTCGTAGGTGCCGTGGCAGCCGGCGCAGCTGCACTCGAACAGCTCCTTGCCCTGGGCGGCGAGCTGCTCGTCGACCGCCCACGGGTACTGCGGCGCCTCGAGGCTCTCGAGGTACGCGCGGATGTCGTTGAAGTAGCCGAGCATCTCGCCCGCCTTCTCGGTCGTGTCGACGCACAGCGACGACGCGAACATCATGGTGCCGCGGTGATCGCCGCGGGACATGCCGTTCCAGAAGTGCCCGCCCTTCTTCTTGACGCGCCACCACGGCGGCGTGTCGACCGGCACGACCGGCGGGTCGATCGGGATCAGCTGCTCGTCCGACCAGGCCAGGGTGTCCGGGTCGCGGTGCGACGCGAGGATCACCGCGACGTTGTCGGCCGGGTTCGTGCCGATCGTCGCGGTCTGGATGTAGGGGCCGAGCGCGTCGTAGCGGCCGACGAACTTGTTGATCTCCTTGCCCGCGTCGGTCCACTCGGGCAGCGTCGGCAGCAGCCCGAGCAGCGCGCCGAAGTCGTCGGTGAAGTCCGCGTCGTGGCGCCCGAGGCCGATGACCAGCTCGCCGTTGAACTTGCCCGCGTGACAGGTGAGGCAGTTCATCGCCGCGAGCTCGGTGCCGCCCTCGGAGTAGACGACGTTCCAGTTGTACGGGAGGTTCGCGTTCTTGCCCTCGCGCCAGGCCAGCTTCTCGCCGTCGGCGTAGGTGCCGAGGAACACCTTGCCGAGCTGGAACAGGTCGTAGGGGACGCCGCAGCTGACGTAGTCCTCGTTGAGCAGCGCCCACTCGCCGTCGACCGGGTCGCCGTCGATCGGCGTCGGCGCCGGGATCTCCCAGCCCAGGTGCCAGGGCCCCGGCAGCTCCCAGCACGCCAGCGGCTCGCCCGTGGTCTCGTCGCCGGTCTCGTCGCCGGTGCTGCTGTCGCCGCCGGTCTCGCCCGAGGTCACCTCGCCGGTCGAGGCGCCGGTGCTCCCGGTCGAGCCGCCGTCGTCCGTGTCCGACGTCGCGGTGGTCGAGGGCATGTCGGTGGCCGCGCCGGTCTCCGACCCGCGCGTCTCACCTGTTTCACCTGTCGAGCACCCGAGGACGAAGGCGCACACAACCACCGAGGAGACGAGGCGCGGGTTCATGATCCCTGGATATGGAACTTGCTGGCTGCTAGCAAGTAAATTGTCGGCGCGCCGCGACGCGTCGATGAACGCGGCTTTGTCCCCTGGGAACGATGTTGCGCGGCGACGCGGGCGCGCCTCGGTCTCCTCGATCGCGCGCGCTCCCGAGCGCGCGGGGACGAATTGGCGGGCGGCGCCTGGGGTGATCCTCCCCATCGCCGCGATTCGAGCGCGGGCGCGCGAGTCGGCGGCGCGGGTCGACGGTGTGGGGTGAGGTGTCTTGTGGAGCAGGTTGTTCGCGCGTCCGCGATGTCGACGCGCGGCGCGTTCAACTGTCTGTCGCTTGGGACTTGTCCTGTCGTCGCGCGCGGCGATGCCGATCTCCGCGACCTCCGACGCGCTCGAGCTCGCCGCCGCGCTGCGGCGGCGCGAGCTCTCGATGCGACCACGTCTCGGAGCCGAGCGGGGCGCCGCTCGGCGAGGATGAGCGCCTGCTCGCGCTCGCGGGGCAGCTGGAGCGCGCGCCCGTGGGCGCGGCGAACCGCCCGTGTTCGCAGGCTCGACGCCGCGAGCAGCGGATCGAGTGATCGATGTCGCAATGGACAGGTTTTCGACGCGCCGCCGTCGCGCCGTCGCGCCGTCGCGTCATCGCGTCACCACGCGCGGCCGCGGGGGACGACCGTCGCGTCCAAGCGCGCGCGAGGCCGGCTCCCTTCCGCCACCACTGTACCACGCGCGAGGGGACTGGCCGCAAGCGGCAAAATTATGCTCCCCTCAGCGCGCTCCGGGTCATCGCGGCCCGGACCGAGAGCCACAGGAGCAGCGGTATGGGTGCGGTTCGTTCGATGGTTGGTTCGACGGGGGGCGCGGACGTCGTGGGCGCGCGCGAGTCGAGCGCGCGGCGCTCCGGCGTGATCGGGGGGCGGCGATGAGCGATCACGCGGTGGTGATCGTCGGGGGCGGCCCGACCGGGATGATGCTGGCGGCCGAGCTGACGCTCGCGGGCGTCGACGCGCTCGTCGTCGAGCGGCGCACCAGCCAGGTCGTCGACGGATCGCGCGCCGGGGGGCTGCACGCCCGCACCCTCGAGGTGCTCGATCAGCGGGGCGTCGCGGATCGATTCATCGCGGCGGGGCAGCGCCACCCCGCCGTGAGCTTCTCGTTGACCCCGCTGGACATCCGCGACCTGCCCACCCGGCACAACTGCGTGCTCGCGCTGTGGCAGAGCCACATCGAGCGCATCCTCGCCGAGTGGGTCTACGACGAGCTCGGCGTCCCCGTCCTCCGCGGCCGCGAGGTGGTCAGCTTCACGCAGGACGACCGCGGCGTCGACGTCGCGCTCGCCGGCGGCGGAGCGCTGCGCGCGGGGTACCTCGTCGGCTGCGACGGCGGACGTAGCATGGTTCGAAAGACAGCCGGGATCGCGTTCCCGGGCTCCGCCGCCGCGACCAGCTGGATGATCGCCGAGGTCGAGATGGACGGGGAGCCCGAGCTCGGCTTCCGGCGCGACCGCGTCGGCACGCACGCGCTGGGTCGCCGCGCCGCCGGGGAGCCGATCCGCGTCGTGCTCACCGAGCGAGACGTCGGGCATGCCGGCGCGCCCGACCTGCGTGAGCTCCGCGACGCGCTCGTCTCCGTGTACGGCACCGACTTCGGCCTGCGCGGCGCGAGCTGGATCTCGCGCTTCACCGACGCGGCGCGGCAGGCCGCGGAGTACCGCCGCGGGCGCGTGCTGCTGGCCGGCGACGCCGCCCACGTGCACCCCCCGCACGGCGGCCAGGGGCTCAACACCGGCGTGCAGGACGCGGTCAACCTCGGCTGGAAGCTCGCCCAGGTGGTCGACGGGACATCTCCCGAACACCTGCTGGACACCTATCACGCCGAGCGCCACCCGGTCGGCGCCCGGGCGCTCCGCAGCGCGCTGGCGATGGTCGCGCTCGGGATCGCGGACGACCGCCACGACGCGCTGCGCGAGACCGTCACCGAGCTGCTGGGCGCCGACGAGGCGCGCCGGCGCGTCGTCGCGATGATCGCGGGGCTCGACATCCGCTACGAGCTCGGCGACGGTCACCCGCTGATCGGGCGGCGCGTCCCGGACGTCGACGTGCGCACGGACGACGGCCCCACGCGGATCTATGAGCTGCTGCGCGACGCCCGACCCGTGCTCCTCACCCTCGGCGAGCCCGACGCGCTCGCGCGCGCGCGCTGGCCGGGTCGCGTCCGGCGAGTGCACGCGCGACGCGACGGCGCGTGGACGCTCCCCGTGGTCGGCGAGGTCGCGGCGCCCGAGGCAGCGCTCATCCGTCCGGACGGGCACGTCGCCTGGGTCGGCGCGCTCGCGGACCCAGGGCTGTCGCGCGCGCTCGAGACGTGGTTCGGCGCGACGGGTCCGGCGCGCTCGTCGTGAGCGTGTCGGCGAGGTCGCGTCGATGATCCCGAGCGTGACGCGGCGAACGGGTTCAGGAGCCTGAGGCCGTTGGGCTGAAGGCGATGCGCACGCTGTCGATCGCCGCCGGGACCGAGGCCATCCTCGATCCCGGGGGGTGCGCGAATCGACGGCGCGCGGGCTGACTTTGTGGCCCGATCGCGCGCGCGCTCAGCCGCAGCTCGGCGCGCACGGGTCGACGACGCACGCGCGCACGGGAGCCCACGCCGCGTTCGCCATCGGATCAAACCCGGTCGTCGCCGCGTCGCGTCCTGATCGCGCCCACGATCATCGGGACCACCAGCATGTGCAGGTATGAGAGCAGGATGGCGCCGACCAGCGCCGCCCCGACCGTCGCCGCGTCGCCGGCGAGCGACTCGCTGGAGTTGACGGCCGCGCCCACGCTGGCGGCGGCGGCGAGGAGCCACTCGAGCGCGAGCGACAGCGAGACGCCGCGGCCCTCCTCCATTCGGAGCAGCGCGTACGGGACGGCCACGTTCCAGACGGCCTTCAAGAGGCACAACGCGCCGAGCACGTAGACGACGACGTCCATTCCTCGACGCAGCGTACGTGCTCTGGTGGCGAAGCGCCTGGGGCCGCGACGCGGCGATCGCCGCGTCGGCCCGCGAGCGCCCGGCGCCGTGGAGGCATCGCCCGCGGAGGTCGCGCCTCCGCTCTTGGGTCGACGGCGCCGCGGTGCTCGATTATGCACAAAAGGACATGTTGTGGAGATCGCTCCGCTGAGGCTCGCTCCGGGCTCGTCGACGCGCTGGAGTCCGCGCCGGAGCCCGCGCTCGCAGGTCGCGTGGCCGCGCGCGCCGTTGACGTGCCCGATGTCGTGCTTATCCCGGTACGTCGTGGACGGGACGGACGCGTGGTCGCGGTGAGCCGCGCGGAACTCTGCAGGGGCCTGGGTGAGCCTGACTGCCTGTTTTTGTGGGGAGACCGCGCAGCTGCTCCGCGGCGGTCCTCGGATCACCCGGTGATCTTTGGGTCGTGCACGGCGCGGGCGCGTGCCTGGCGAGCGGCTGCGTCTACACGGCCGCGCGCTTTGAGGGCGGCGCGCGGCGAGCTGCGCTTCAGCGCGTGCGCGCGCGCCCAGGCTTGACGGTCCGTGGCGCCTGCTGTGGCCCCACAGGCGCGTCGACGCGCCCGGCGAGCCGCCGCTGCTGAAATGACCGCGCGGGCGGTCCGGCGCGCGCTCGATCACGGGTACTTCGGGTCCGGTGAGTGGCGCGCGCCCGAGCGCGCGTACGCCTGGCTCAGCGCGCGCGCGTCGGCGACGGCCAGGGGGTGCTCCGACGCGTGACGGCCGCGCTGCGCTGTGGCCGCTGCCCCGGCGGCGTGGTGCGGCCAGGGCTGCTGCAGGCCATCGAGCGCGCGCCGAGCTGGCGGCGCGCGAGCGGCGAGGCGACGGTCGCGGGGCGCTCGCCGAGGCGCCGGTCTACGACGCCGCGCGCAGGAGTCCGTAGTGTGCCGCGTTCTCGAGGGCGAGCGCTGCCCGAATGGAGACGCGCGCGTCAGCTCGAGCGTCACGGGCGCACGCGCGCGAATGAGTGCACGTCGGCGCGGCTCGAGGTCGAGCGCGCACAGGCTGCGCGAACAAGGTGCAATTCGGCGAGCGTGTCGCTCCATAAACGATGGATTGCTATTCGTCACACTCGCCGCGCTCGCCGTGACGCGCGGCGTGGTATCGTGCGTCGCCTATGCGCACCCTATCGAGCATTCACCCCATCGCGCTCGCGCTCTTGTTATTCACGGGCTGCTCGGAAGAGGCCCTGACGCCGGCGGCCGAGCCGACGCGCTGCCTCGACGAGCGCCTCGACGGCGCGCCGCTGGACGACGCGTCGCTCGCGGACAGGCCGGTCGCGGCGCTCCTGACGATCAGCGAATTTTGGTATGAGCCGCTGGTCGATTCGCTGCTCGATCAAACTCCTACGATTTCCGGCGAGCTCGACGTCGATAATTAGTAACCGTTCACGGGTAGCGACACCGAGTAGCGCGGCGTGATCACCAAAAACTCGACGTAGAGGCGTAGAGATGCTCGAATTCGAGCGTGCCGACGAAGGACGACAAGGACCGAAGGATCGCGGAGCTCGAGCGCGAGAACGCGGAGCTTCGGGCTCGTGTCGCCGAGTTGGAGAAGCAAGTGCGTGACCTGCTGGCGCAGCTTGGGCGCAACTCGCTGAACTCGTCGCTGCCGCCGTCGCGGGACAACGTGGAGGCGAGGAAGCAGCGCAAGAAGAAGGCGAAGGGGGAGGCGCAAGCGAGGGCGGTCAGAAGGGCCCACAAGCGAGCGACTCGGGAGCTGCTCCCTCCGACAGGTCGTCGACCACGTACCGGAGAACTGCCACCGCTGCGCGCAGCCGACTTGGGGGGGCGAGGACAAGGATCCCGAGCGTCATCAGGTTATCGACCTCCCGCCGCTCAAGGGGCACGTGACCGAGCACCGGTATCACACCCTTGGCTGCACGCGGTGCGGAGCGAAGACCTCCGCGTGCCGGGGCGACGAGTACAAGCACGGCAGGTTCGGTCCTCGGCTGTCCGCGCTGGTCTGCTTGCTGACGGGCTCGTACCGGATGTCGAAGCGCAACGTGAAGGGCTGCTCAGCGACGTGCTGGGTATCAACATCGCGCTCGGGACCGTGAGCAAGATCGAGGCGCGGGCGACGGACGCGCTCGCGGTGGCGCACCGCGAGCGCTGGCGCATCCGCTCGGCACCCTACGTCAACATGGACGGACGGGGTGGGTCGAGCGAAACGCGAAAGCGTGGCTCTGGGTCGCCAGCACGTCCCAGGTCGCGTACTACGCGATCAGAGTCCGACCGAAGCAGCGAGGTCGTCATCGACATCTTGGGCGAGGACTTCACCGGCATCGTCGGTAATGACCGCGCCCGCGCCTATCTCGCGCTAGAGCCGGTACAGCGTCAGGTCTGCTGGTTCCACCTGGGCCGGGAATACCAGTCCAAGATCGGCTCGGTGGCGAGGCCGCGCGCTTCGGTGAGCAGATGCGGGCGTTCGAGCGCCAGCTCTTCAAGGCTCATCATCTCTGGCGTGCAGACGACATCACGCACGAAGTCGTTTCAGCGCCGGATGAAGATGCTCCGCGGTGAGGTCCTTACTGCCCTCTACGCGTGGCAGGACCACGACGTCGACAGCGTCGGCGGCATGTGCCGCAACCTCCTCGGGCTCGAGCCGGCGATGTGGACCTTCGTCAAGCACCCCAACGTCGAGGCCCACCAACAACGTCGCCGAGCAGGACATGCGCCACCCCGTTATCTGGCGCCGTTCGTCCTTCGGGACAGATAGACCCCGCGGGAGCCGCTTCGTCGAACGCGTCCTCACCGTCCGACAGTCGCTCAAAAGCAAAGGCCGCCGGGTCTTCGATTTCTTCGCCGAGTTCCTCTCGGCCGTCCGCGAGGGAGTCTCTCCTCCATCATTGCTCCCTGCTACGTAGTCACGTGGCGTGAACGGTTACGATAATTACCACGTGGTCTATTCGTCGCAGGCGCTCCGGGTCGACGGCGGGGCGGAGTGTGCGGGCTGTGTGCCGCTGCGCGTCGCCGTCGAGGTGACGCTGACGACGCCGGGTGACCCCGACGCGAGCGAGATCCCGGGGATGGTCGTCGTCACGAGCCGCGCGCCGCTCTCGTGGAGCGACGAGGACGAGGCGCGCGTCCTCAACCTCGGGCTCGATCGCTTGGAGGAGCTCGCGCGGAGCGAGTGGTTCGAGGGGCTCGACGCCGACGCGAGCGCGGCGCTGGGAGAGGCGGTCGCCGCGGCGTACATGGAGGAGCTTCGCCCCGCGCTCGCCGCAGGCGCGCTGCTCCGCGTGCGCCCGTGGTCCGTGTCGGGCGAGGACGCGATCGTCACGCCGCGCGCGGCGGGGGTCGACGGCGAGGGCTCGCTGGTGCTGGAGCTGGTCAGCGACCTCGTCGATGACGGGGCTGACCCCGCGACGGTCTTGACGTCGGAGCTCGACGGTCTCAACCGCCTCTCGCTCAAGCTCGCGCCGTGGCTGCTGCGCGCGGCGCTTCGGCACGAGCTCGAGCGCGGCGCCATCCCGCGTCGCTTCGACGCCGAGGGGCTGCCGTCGCCGACCGGGCCGATCGAGCTGGCCGTCGAGGACATCGCGATCGAGGCGGTCCCGCTCGTCGAGGGTCTCTTGGTGCGGTCGCTGCGGCTTGACCTCGCGCTCGCGGAGGCGGGCGAGCCGGCGTGCGCCGTCGACTCGTTCGTCAGCATCATCAAGCCCGTCGGGGGCGGGCCCGCGGACGAGCCCGCGGAGATGCTGGTCGTGTTTGACAGCGAGGCGCTCGACGAGTGGTTCGCGGCGCTGCGGCCGAGCTTCCCCTCGGACGCGTGGGCGTCGGCGTACGCGGCCGCGGTCGAGTCGACGGCCGCGTGGCTGTCTGAGCTGCACGTGGCGCCCTCGGCGGGCGCGATCGTCTCGGCGTCGGGGGAGGACCTGGTCCCGAAGGAGCGCGTGGACATTCTCGAGAGCGACGACGGGCTGCGGATCGAGTGGATCGACTACACCTGGGAGCCCGAGACGCTCCCGTGAGCCGCGCTCATTCGCGGCGGGGCCTAACGCACGACCCGCGCAATTGCGCCGCGCCGCGACGAGTCGCGGCGCGGCGGGCGAGGAGCGCAGGCGCGACGCCTACGGCTTCGGCATGAGCGGGCCGTGGTCGAAGTTGACCTTCGGCGCACCCGGCTCACCTGCGGGGTTGGGCGCCACGGTGATGACGACCCGGCCGGTCATCTCGGAGACGCCGTCGGTCACGGTATAGAAGAACGACTCGGTGCCCGTGAAGTTCACGGGGTGGTAGCCGAAGCTGCCGTCGCGCTCGACCTGCACCTTGCTGACGCGGCTGCTCGGCTGGGTGTGGCTCTTGACGACGAGCGTGTTGATGATGTCGGGGTCGCTGTCGTTGGCGAGCACGCCGTGGGCCGCGTCGACGCGCAGCACCTTGCCGCTCGTCGCGCTGTAGGCGTCGGAGCGCGGCCGCGGGGGCGTGTTGTTCTCCTTGGCGACGAGCGCGTTGACGACGAACTTCGAGAGCTCGCGGTGGCCGGCCCAGTTGGGGTGGATGGTGCCCTTGGTGTCGCCGACGGACGGGCCCTGCTTGTTGTTGGCCTCGACCGCGCGGTTGACCCAGCGGTTGTTCAGCGAGGCGCAGTAGCCGTGACCGCGGAACGCGTCCCAGGGGCCCTGGATGAACTCAAAGCCAGCTGCGGAGACGCCCTGCGCGATCGCGTTGTGCAGCGTCGGCCCGGCGAGCTTCTGGATCCAGTTGGCCTCGTAGGCGGTGATGCCGAGGCGCAGCGGCTGGGGCATGAACGCGAGCGCGACGTCCTCGAGCGTCTCGTCGCAGGTCTGCTTGTTGTCGCCGGTGAACGCGTTGGGGTACTGCAGGACGAGCACGCGCTTGGCGAGCGGGTCGAGCTCCTTTCCGAGCCGTCGGTACATGTCGGTCACGCGCTGGGCGTCCCACGCGAAGCGCTTCTTGAGCGGCATCTTGCTGGCGGCCGAGCCGACGCGCTCCTCGGGGCAGTCGCTGTAGAGCGCGCAGGTGTGCATCATCGCGGCGAAGTTGGCGTCGTTGATCCCCGCGCTCATCACGATGACGTCGGCGCGGCGCTTGCCCTCGAGCGCGGTCTTGAGCTGATCGACCTGCGAGAGCCGCACGCCGAAGCCGCCGCCTTCGCGGTACTCGACGATGTCCATCTTCGCGTCGCCGAGCGGCGACTCGATGCCGGCGTAGGGGCCGAGCACGCCGGAGCCGCTCATCGGCGCGGCGTCGCCCGTGTAGCCGTTCCACATCGAGGTGCTGAGCCGCGAGTTGGTGTCGAGCGACGCGCCGGAGCAGGCGAAGGAGATGAAGGTGACCGAGGTCTGCGGGTCCATCTTCTCGATCGCCATCGCGGCCTGGGCCGCGGGCGCGTGCTTGGAGCGGTGACACTGGCGGTCGACCCAGCTCGCGGGCCTGTGCGGCGTCCCGAGGAACTGGTACACGTCGGGCGCGCCCTCGCCGGACGACATCGAGTCGCCGAGCGCGACGATGAGGATGTCGCGCACGCGCACGGACTGGGTGAAGCTCTTGCCGTCGACGCGCAGCTCGACCTTGTAGCTGCCCTGCGCCGGGAAGCTCAGCGCGCGCTCGCAGCGACGCTCGACGAAGCTGCGCCCCTCGCTGGTCCACTTGTAGGTGCGCTTGGTCGGCTTGCCCGCCTGGGTGAGCTCCCAGTCCTGCTCGTCGACGCAGCCGCTGACGAGGATGTTGAAGGACTTGGGGTGCACATAGTTGGGGTCATAGGTCTGCTCGGGCTTGCGGCAGACGGTGGTGTCGCCCTCGCGCGTGCACTGCACCTTGTCGGCCTCGGGCCACGTGAGCGGGCGCCAGGCCTCGGCCCACTTGTGCGCGCGCGGCTCGGCGCTCCAGTAGAAGCCGTCGGCCGGCGGCGCGATGAACTTGGGCGGCGGCGGCTTGTAGGGCAGGTTCGGCGGGGGCAGGTCGTAGGTCTTGTCGGGGCTGATCGGCGCCGCGGCGGCGCTCGAGCTGAGGCCCACGAGCGAGGAGAGCAGGACGCCGAGCGACACCAGCGAGCGCGCGCGCGCGCGAGCGGTCGGGGGTCGTCCGCGAACGGGTGTGGTCACTCGGGGGACGGGCTTGTCGTGAACATACGTGGCCATAGTGGTCCTGGCTTTCTCCGTGTGGGGGCTCCCTGCGAGCCGGCGACCTGCTTTGCGAGTTGTGTGCCAGCCGTCATGTGGAGAAACTTCAACGCGGTCGCGCGCGCGGGGGCCCTCGCGCGGCAGCTCAATGCGCGCGCGTCGATGCGCGCGCATTGCCGCCGCGCATGGCGGTGCGCGTCGGGTGGGCGCGTTCGAGGAGGACGTCCGCGCGCCGAAGGATCCTCACTGGCTCGTCGACGTCGCGGTGATTGACGCGAGCGCGCGCGGTCTCGGATCATGCGACGCCGCATGGAGACGACCCTCACCGCCGTGCCGATCAAGCGGGCGCCAGCGCCCGCCGACCGGGCGAGGCGGGAGCTGGCGCTGGTCCTGCTGTGGTCGCGGGAGCAGCCCGAGCGCGTCGGGGAGGTCGCGATCTTGACGCCGACTGCGGACGCGCGACCGTACGTCCTCGGCCGCGGCGGGGGGCGCCCAGACCTGCACCGCGTCGCGTGGGTGCGGCAGCGACCGGGGCGCAACACGCCGACCGGCGCGCTCGCGTCCCCGCGGATCTCGCGTGACCAGCTGCTCGTGCAGCTGCTCGCGGACCGCCGACTCGCGCTGACGAACGTCGGCAAGCTCGGGCTGCGCATCCGCGGGGAGGCGCACAGCGGCGGGGTCGCGGGGCCCGGCGAGCTGCTCGAGCTCGACGACGAGGTGCTGATGATGGTCACCGAGCGCCCGCGCGCGCTGCCGCCCCTGTCGCGCGAGGACGAGGTGAGTCACTCCTTCGGCGCGGCCGATCGCGACGGGGTCGTCGGCGAGTCGGTCGCGTGCTGGGAGCTGCGCGAGCGGATCGCGTTCGCGGCCGGCCGCGCCGTGCACGTGCTCATTCGGGGCGAGAGCGGCACGGGGAAGGAGCTCGTCGCGCAGGCGATCCACGCGCGCTCGCCTCGCGCGCGCAGGCCGATGTGCGCCCGGAACGCGGCGACCATCCCGGAGACGCTCATCGACGCGGAGCTGTTCGGCAACGCCAAGAACTTCCCGCAGAGCGGGATGCCCGAACGACCCGGTCTCATCGGTCAGGCCGACGGCTCGACGCTGTTCCTCGACGAGTTCGCCGAGCTGCCCCAGGCGATGCAGGCTCACCTGCTGCGCGTGCTCGACCAGGGCGAGTACCAGCGCCTCGGCGAGGCGCGGGCCCGACGCGCGGATCTGCGCCTCGTGGCGGCGACGAACCGCCCGGAGGCGGCGCTGAAGCACGACATCCTCGCGCGCCTGCCGCTGCGCGTGGAGCTGCCGGGCCTCAACGCGCGCCGCGAGGACGTGCCGTTGCTCGCGCGGCACCTCATCGAGCGGATCATCGCGGCGGATCCGGCGATGGCGCGACGGGTCCCGCGCGACGGTCGCGGTCCCGCGCTGAGTCAGCGCCTGGTCGCGGCGCTCGTGACCCGCCGCTACACGACGCACGTCCGCGAGCTCGAGGGCCTGCTGTGGCAGGCGCTGAGCCGCGCGCGCGGCGGGCTGCTCGACGTGTGGGAGGACCTGCCGATGCGCTGGTCGGCGGACCCGGGCGCGACGAGCGAGGCGCCCGCGCGCGACGGCGATGATGCGCCCGCGCGCGGCGGCGAGGATGCGACCGCGCGCGGCGGCGATGATGCGCCCGCCAGCGGCGATGATGCGCTCGCCAGCGGTGAGGAGGAGGCGCCCGCCAGCGGTGAAGAAGAGGCGCCCGGTGTCGATGCGGTCGATCCGATGAGCCTGGGCCCGGAGGAGCTCCAGGCCTGTCTCGATCGCCATGACGGGCAGCAGGAGCCGGCGTGGCGCGAGCTCGGCCTCGCCAGCCGCCACGTCCTGGCGCGCCTCGTCAAGCGCTACGGGCTCCGGGTGCGCGGGCGAGGAGGGCGTCGCCGCAGCGCCGCGCGCGACCGCGGAGGC
Source organism: Myxococcales bacterium (assembly GCA_020633295.1). Classification (GTDB taxonomy): domain Bacteria; phylum Myxococcota_A; class Polyangia; order Nannocystales; family Nannocystaceae; genus JACKDW01. The sequence goes on from JACKDW010000008.1 coordinate 133,359, forward strand.
GGGGGCGCGCCCTAGGGGCTTCGATCGGGGCCGCGCGAGGACGGGGCCGTTGTCGGCGCGGGGTCGCTTGGCATAGCCTCGACAGGATGAACCGCGAGTCGGGCTACGAGCCGCGCCCCGGCGACGTGTTGGACGACTACGCGCTCGTCGAGCCGATCGGTCGCGGCGGGATGGGCTCGGTCTGGCGCGGTCGCGACGAGGTCCTCGAGCGCCCGGTCGCGCTCAAGTTTCTCAACGCCGCCGGCGACGACGGCGGTCGGGCGCGGCTGCTCGCGGAGGCGCGGGCGCTCGCGCGGCTGCAGCACCCGAACGTGGTCGCGGTGTATCGCGTCGGCGAGGTCCGCGGGGTCTCGTACATCGCGTACGAGTACGTCGACGGCGCGAGCCTCGAGCTCGTCGGGCGGCCGCTGCCGTGGCGACGGGTGCTCGGGCTCGGGCTCGGGCTCGCGCGCGGGCTCGCGGCGGTGCACCGCGACGGCATCCTGCACCGCGACATCAAGCCCGCGAACATCGTGCTCACCCGCAGCGGCGAGCCCAAGCTGATCGACTTCGGCATCGCGCAGCTGCGCCGCGATCACGCCGCGCGCCCCGACGAGTCCGGTCAGCTGCGCGTCGCGGACGCGCTGGTCGGCACGCCGCTCTACATGGCGCCGGAGCTGTGGCAAGGGCGGCCGGCGGACGAGGCGAGCGACCTCTACGCGCTGGGGCTCGTGCTCCACGAGCTGCTCGCGGGCGCGCTCCCCCACGGCGAGCTCGCCGGCGACGCGCTGCTGGCTCACCTCGCGACGCGCGAGCTCCCGGATCTTCGAGACATCGACACGCGGATCCCCTCGGCGTTCGCGGACCTCGTCGCGCGGCTCACCGCGGCGGACCCGACGCAGCGGGGGGGCGGTGCCGAGGCCATCGTCGACTCGCTCCAGGTGATCCGCGCGCTCTACCGCCCGTTCGTCGAGCGCGACGAGCCCGGCGACGACGATCGGGCGCGCCTCGTCGAGCACTTCAGCGCGCTGATGGAGCGCCGCGCCGAGCTGGGGGCGCACTTCTACGAGCAGCTGTTCGCGTCCCACCCCGAACTGCGCCCGCTGTTTCCTTCGGACATGTCTCTTCAGCAGCGCAAGCTCGAGGACGCGCTCGAGCTCGTGATCCGCCAGCTCGACGCGCGCGACGCGATCGTGCCGGTGCTCGAGGATCTCGGGGCGCGCCACGCGGGCTACGGCGTGACGCCCGAGCACTTCGAGCTCGCCGGCGTGCAGCTGCTGGCGAGCCTCGAGGCGCTCAGCGGCCCGGCGTGGAGCGATCCGCTGCGGCGCGCCTGGGCCCACGCCTACGACCGCGTCGCCCACGTGATGGTCCGCGGGCTCACGCGGGCCCAGGCGCGCGCGAACCTCGAGTCGACGCAGGAGCTGGTGCCGCCGACGCAGTGGGCGCTGCCGATCGGGCCGCCGAGGATCCGCTACGCGCGCAGCGGCGCGTGCTCGATCGCGTATCAGGTGCTCGGCTCGGCGCCGATGGACCTCGTGGTCCTGCCGGGGCTCGTCTCGCACCTCGAGCTGGCGTGGGAGCAGCCCGGGTTCGCGGAGCTGCTGCGCCGGCTCTCGTCCTTCGCCCGCGTGATCCTCGTCGACAACCGGGGCGCGGGGCTCAGCGATCGGGCCGTCGACGCGCTCGCGCTCGACGAGCAGCTGGGCGACCTCGACGCGGTCCTCGACGCGGTGGGCACGGGCCGCGCGGCGCTGCTCTCGCTCTCCACCGCAGCGCCGCTGGCGGTGGCCTACGCGGCGCTGCGGCCCGAACGCGTGCGCGCGCTGATCCTCCACGGGGCCGCGGCGCGCGTCGGCGTCGCGCCGGGCTATCCCTTTGGTCATCCCGAGGATGCGCTGCGCCGCCTGCTCGCGCGCGCGCGCGCCGACTGGGGCGGGCCGCTGCTCGTCGATCGCGTGGCGCCGTCGCGCGCGGATGACCCGGAGTTCCGCGCGTGGTGGGCCCGCTACCTGCGGGGCGCCGCGAGCCCGGGCCCGGCCGAGACGCTGCTGCGCTGGCTGGTCGAGGTCGACGTTCGCGCGCTGCTAGGGGAGGTGCACGCGCCGACGCTCGTCGTGCATCGCGACGGCGATCGGCTGGCGCCGCTCGACGGCGCGCGCGCGCTCGCGTCGAGGATCCCGGGCGCCAAGCTGGTCACGCTCGAGGGAGACGATCACCTCGCGTTCGTCGGCGAGACGCGGCCGCTCCTCGACGCGATCCACCGCTTCGTCGCCGCGACCCCCAACGTCCCGACGCTCGCGGCCAACCGCCTCGAGACCTGCCTCGCGCTCGCGTCCCACGATCCGGCGAGCGGCGCGGCCGCGCGGAGGATCTTCAAGCAGTCGCTGCACGGCGCGCGCGCGCGCGTCGAGCTGGACGAGCTGAGGGCGCGGCTCCCCGGGCCGATCGAGGCGGCGAGGGTGGCTCGCGCGACGCTGACGGCCGCGGCGCGCGAAGGGCTCCAGGTCTCGGCCGCGGTCGCGACAGCCCGCCGCACGCCGCAGGATGACGCGCCCGCCGACTTCGCGCGCGCGCTCGCGGCGTCGCGCCCCGCGAACCGCGTCGCGTTCTCCCCGCTGGCGAAGCAGCTGTGCGCTGGGAGCGTCGAGGGGCGCGCGGGCACGCGGCCTTCGTGACATGTTCTATGGGACATTTTTAGAGGCTGGATGCGCGCGCATCTCGGGGATGCGCGCGCATCCTCGCGACGCCCGCCGCGCGCCCGGGCGCGGACGAAAACCCCCGTGATCTCAAGCGCCTCCCGCGTGGTGTGTATGCTGCTTTCAGCGCGAGCATGACCGCTCGTCCGCGCCCGTCCATCACGCTCATCCCCTTCACCGCCAACCGTCGTCCGGGCGACGAGGCGTGCGCGCCCGGCTTCGGCTGCAGCGAGCACGTCGACTACGTCGACAGCGCGCGGCCGGAGGGCGACGGCCAGGCGTGCTGGTTGCTCTACGCGGTCGACGGGCTGCCGGAGGGCGCCGCGGCGTCGGTCGAGCTCTCGGCGTGGCTGCGCGACGACGCCTCGGCGGGGGAGCGCCCGGCGGCGACGCTGCAGCGGCGCCCGTGCCTGCGCGCGCTGACGCGCGGCGAGGGCGGGCGCCCGGCGCTGGCCGGCGCCGCGCTGGCGGGCGGTCAGCGCCTCGTCGCGGAGCTGCCGTGCCGCGAGCTCCTGAACGCGGGGACAGCCGAGGATCCGGAGCCGCTGGGCTTCGTGCACCTGTTTCGTCGGCGCGTGCGGGTCGAGCTCGCGCTGCGGGTCGACGGCGAGCTCGTGGCGGCGGACGCCTGCGAGGTCGAGGTGTTCGACGCGGGGCGGATGGGGAGCCTGTACCGGCGCCTGCTCGATCGGCTCGTGGCCGACGACATCGCGCGTGAGCGACGAGCGGGCCTGCAGCCCGCGCATCACCCCTGGTACCCGGTGCTGACGATCGGCATGACGAAGGCCGAGCTCTACATGCGGGCGATCGTGCAGGACCTCGACGATCAGACCTCCCATCTCCCGGACCCCCGCTGGCTGCTGCGCGTCGGTCTGTACCTCGAGTGGTTGACCTTCCTCGGGATCGCCACGGCGCTGGGTGAAGAAGGCGAGGCGCTGCTCAGCGCTCGCGAGCGCGTGTGGGTCGCGACGCACCCGAACTTCGCGCCCCTGCGCGCGCGCCTGCGGATCGACTCGTGGCGCGCGCTGTGCCAGGCGCGCGCGGTCGCGTCGCCGCGCTCCGGCCCGCTGTCGGCGGGCCCGGTCGGCCTCGACAACCTCCTGCGCAAGCAGCGGGCGACGCTCCGGTTCCTCCACGTGCACCACGAGGATCTGAAGACCGCGATCGAGCTCGCGGGCCCCAACCGCGACGACTCCCAGGAGTCCTGGAGCCGCGTGTTTCGCGACGCCGAGCGCGCCGTGCTCCGGCGCGCGCGCGCGGCCTTCCCCGAGCTCGAGCGCCTGCCGCCGCGCTACCGCGAGTTCGCGCTCTGGCACCGACGGGGCGACTTTCGCGAGCTCGGCGGCGCGGCGCTGCCGGGCTGGCTCACCGGGCTGCTCGGCGACCAGGACGGGCTGTTCATCACGGCCTGCACGCGCTACCGCGAGTCGCTCAACGAGGTCGCTCGCTGGGCGCACGGGCGCGGCCTCATGGACTACACCGGCGCGCGCTGCATCTCGCGCGCGGTGAGCCTGATCGAGGCCCGCGTCGACGACGACCCGCGGCGCGTGCAGGCGCTGCAGCGCGGCGACGGCTACCCCGAGGAGCAGGCGCCGGATCGGTCGGGATGCCTGCGCTGGCGGCCGCGACCGGGCGCGGGTGACCGGGCGACGCTGCTCGCGGGCGCGCCGGTGTTCGCCCAGCTCCCCGATCACGTCCGCGGCCGGCTCGCCGCGTCGGCGTGTCCGCGCGAGCTGGCGGCGCACGAGCGAGTGGTGCGCGAGGGCGAGCGGGGCGACAGCGTGTTCGTCGTCACCGTCGGCGAGGTCGAGGTCTCGAGCCGCGGCCCCGCGCGCCGCGATCGCGCGCTCGCCCGGCTCGGCGTCGGCGCGGTCTTCGGCGAGCGCGCGGCGCTCACCGGCGCGCCGCGGGCGCCACCGTTCGCGCCGGCGCGCGGGGCGGTCGTGCTCGAGATCCCCAGCGCGACGCTGCGATCGACGCTCGGCGAGCACCCGACGGTGGCGATCGAGCTCGCGTACCTCGTGGCCGAGCGGCGCGCGCCGTTGGAGCCCGAGAGCGCGGGCCTGGTCACGCGCCTCGGTCGCTGGATCCGCGGCGACGAGGTCGCGGCGGAGCGTTCGATCGGCTGATCGGCTGATCGGCTGATCGGCTGATCGGCTGATCGGCTGAGCGGCTGCGCGACTGAGCGGAGCGGCGGGCGACGAGTCGGGCGAGCGCCTGAACGTCGCGCGCCGGACCGAGCTGCGCGCGCGTTGACGCGGCGCGGCGCGGCGGTTCACGCCGTGAGGCTCACGCGCGGTCGCTGCCTCGACTGGTTGTTGGTGTCGTAGAGGACAGGTCGATCCAGTAGTAGTTCGTCCGCCGGCGACAGCGCTCGACGAAGGCCGAGCGCGTGAGCACGCCGCCGTTGGCGAGGATCGTCCGGTTGGACGCGATGTTGTCGGGCGCGCAGGTCAGGAGCACGCGCCCGAGCTCGCGGGCCTTCGGGCGCGCGAGCAGCAGCCGGAGCATCTCCTTGCCGACGCCCTCGCGGCGGGCGGAGGGGCGGACCTCGTAGCCGATGTGCCCGCCGAACTCCTCGAGGCTCGCGTTCAGGCGGTGGCGCAGCGCGATCCGCCCGACGACGACCCCGTCGCGCACGGCCCAGTAGATCGACTCGGGCACGCGGCCGGGCGCGGGGCTGTGCTCGGCGCGCTGCAGCCGGCGCACGAAGTCGGCGAGCGACTCGGACGGGCCCGGCTCCCACCCCTCCCAGATCGTCTCCCCGAGCGCGCGCATCTCCGCGATCGACTCGAGGAAGGACGGCGCGCGCGCGGTGCTCGGTCGCTGCAGCCGGATCACGGACGGACGATCGCCCATGGCGTCTCGTACCACCGCGCGCGCGTCGGCGCGTCGGATTTCCGCGGCGACCGTCCCGACGAGGCCGCGACGTCGGCGCGCGGGCGTTTCTGCGCGCGCGGCCGATCCCGCCCGCGCCGCGCGCGCGCGGCGGCGCGGCGACCTCTGACGCCGGATCGATCAGCGCCGCTGGTGCTGCTGGGGCAGCGCGGCGTCGCGGCTCGCCCAGATCACGAGGTTCTCGAGCGCGCCGGCGGGCGCGGCCCGGGTCGCGCGTTCGAAGTGCTCGATGACCTCGGCGTCCGAGTGCCGGAGGCTGAAGTGGATCAGCACGAAGGTCGTGTTCGGGTTGGCCGTGACCACGGGCTCGAGCTCGCTCCACAGCGTGTGGCCGACGCGCTCGGCTCGCGCCTTCTCGGCGTCGTCGAGGAAGGTGCACTCGGTGATGATCACCGGGTACTCGAGCAGCCACGGCTCGCGCGCGAACACGCGGGCGTGCGTGTCGCCGACGAACGCGAACAGCGGTTCGAAGCGCTCCTCCTCCACGGGCTCGCCGCGCCGCCGCAGCTCGGCCAGGCGCGCGCCGAACTCCCGCGCGCGCCCGGCCGCGACCAGCTCGTCCTTGAGCTGCGCGAGCTCGCCGCGCAGCCGGGTCGTGCGGCGGTCGAACGCGTAGCCGACGCAGGGGACCTTGTGCACGCAGTCGAACACGCGCACGCGGTAGGCGTCGCGCTTGCCGTGCGAGAGCTGGTCGCCCGCGGAGACCGGGTGCAGGCGGAACGCGGCGGCGAGCTCGGGGTTGAAGGGCGCGACGTGGTTGAGCTCGCGGCGCGCCCGGATGTAGCGCTCGGCGTAGGGGACCGCGGCCGCGGGCACGTAGAGGTCGACGCCGGTGGGCTTGCCGGCGAGGAACTCGAGGTCGGCGACGTGGTCGTCATGGGTGTGGGTCAAGAACACGGTGTCGGGGCGCCGACCCGCGCACTGCCCCGCGTCGATGCAGCACTTGAGCTCGGGGATGTGGAAGAAAGTCTTGTCGTTGGCGCGCGAGTAGCCGATCAGGGTGCAGTCGGCGCCCGGGATCCGCCAGCTCCGCCACTGGCGAAACGGCTGACCCTCCTCGAGCAGCGCGGGGGTGCGGACGGTGCGGTCGTGCGTGGTCTCCATGGCTCATGCCTCCTCGGGCCCGGGCGGCGCGGGGTCCTCCTGCGCGGGCTCGTCGGGCGTGGGGGGGACGCTATCAGGCACCCTGGACAGATCCGGTCCAGGGTCGGGCGCGGGCGGGAGAATTCCGCCGGGCCGCTCGTGACGCGCGAGCACGCGCCGCGCGAGGCTCGCGACCTCGGCCCGCAGGCTCTCGGGTGAGATGACCTCACAGTCAGGCCCGAGGCTGAGCGCGCGGGCGGCGACGGCTCGCTGCGGCCCGGCGCGGAAGCGGATCTCGACGCCGTCCTCGCGCTCCTCGACGGTCTGGCTGCGGTGGTAGTGGAGCGCGCGGGCCCAGCGGGCCGTCGGGTCGCGCACGCGCAGGTGCACGTCGATGACCGGGCTCCCGCGCTGGCCGTCGAACACGGTGCCGAGGAACTCCTCGAGCGCGAAGCCGCGGGCGCCCGCGTCGAAGGTCTCGTCGAGCACCCGCAGCGCGCGGACGCAGTGGACGTTGAAGTACATGAACGCCTGGCGCTCGAGACAGTAGGCGATCAGGTGGAGGCCGCGCGGGTGCAGGTGGACGACGTAGGGCTCGACGACGCGCGCGCGCGCGCGCTGCCGTTCGGGGGTGTAGTAGTCGAGCCAGACTCGCCGGCGCCGCAGCGCCGCGTCCTGCAGCGCGCGCTGGCGCTCTGCGGTGCGCCCGTCGTCGACCTCGGGCTTGTCGAAGCTGCTGAAGAACACCTCGGGCAGCGCGCGCGCGCGGCGGTAGCCGTGCTCGCGCTGGAGCAGCGCGAGCTTGTCGAGCGCGGCCGCGGCCGCGTCCCGCTGCGGCGCGCCCTCGAGCGCGGCGAGCAGCGTGCGCTGGCTGAGCAGCAGCGCGGCGAGCTCCTCGGGCTCGAGCCGCAGCGGCGGCGGCTTCGCGCCGCGCAGCAGCTGGTAGTAGACGTCGACGCCGTCGCGCTCCTCGACGATCGGGAACATCGAGAGCGCCTCCAAGTCGCGCGTGATCGTCTTGCGCGAGACGTCGAGGCGCTCGGCGAGCGCGCGGCGGCTGACGCGGCCGCGCGCGAGCTCGTCGAGGATCAGCCACTGCCGCCGGAGCTGGTCGCCGCGTGACATCGTCGCGCGCGCTCCCCTCGGCTCAGCCCTGGGGGTTGGCGACGTTCGTCAGGCCCCAGCCGGTCATGTCGCTGTAGGTGTAGGGCTGGTTGAGGCCGGTGTAGACGTCGTACTGCAGCGTGTCGGGGTCGATGCGCCACGCGCTGTCGGTCATGTCGACGAGCCACACGTAGCCGTAGAAGTCGATGCTGACGCCCTTGGTCTGCGACGGGCTGGCGAGCGGGATGAACGGGCCGAGCTCGAGCGTCTCGACGTCGATGGCCTGGATGCCGGTGGTCGGGAAGGTCCCCATCCACATGAAGCCGTCGGGGTGCTCCTGGATGCCGAGGCCGGTGACGCCGGGGACCAGCTCCCAGGTGTCGGTCTCGGGGTCGTAGCGGGCGGTGTTGCCGACGTCGGCGCCGATCCAGATCTTGCCGAAGTGGTCGACGGTGATGCCGTAGCCGTGGACCTCCTGGGGCGCGTAGCGGATCGTGTAGTTGAAGGTGTCGAGCTCGACCTCGATGAGCGGGAAGCCCGAGGTGTAGGTCATGATCCAGAAGTCGCCCTCGAGGTCGACGGCGCCGCCGTAGGCGCCGAAGCTGAGGGGCGGGACCTCGGGGATCGAGACCATGTTGACGACCTCGCCGGTGTCGCCGTCGAGCAGCAGGACGTCGAGCAGGTTGTTCTTGGCGCCCGAGGTCCACAGCATCTGGTTCTCCCACGCGCAGGTCGCGTTGTTGAACTCGCCGGCGGTCCACTGCACCGGGCGCTGCGTGGTGTAGTCGAAGGGCGTGTGCCAGGCGACGCACTCCTCCTCGCCCCACGCGAGGATGTCGTCCTTGCTCTGCGAGGTCTGGACGCCGGGCGTCCCGTTGCTGTCCAGGCAGTCGTCGACGCGCGCGTAGACCTTGGTGATGCCGCCGTTTCGGTTGGCGACCGCGACGTCGCCGGAGAGGTTGACCGAGGTCCGCGAGGGGCTGCCGACGCCGTCGGGGCGCGTGATGTAGCGGCCCTCCTCGATCATGGTCTGGGTGTTGAGCTTGCTGAGCGTGCCCTGGGCGGTGTTGGAGATGTAGATGTAGGAGAACTCGACGTCGCCCATGCCGCCGCCGCCGCAGCCCACGTCGCCGACGTCCGGCTGCGCGCCGACGTCGAACTTGGCGCCCATCGAGGTCAGCGCCTCGGTGGTCGCGTCGCCGGTGCTCTCGCCCCCGGTCGAGGTCGACGCGTCGGTGCCGGCGCCGGTCTCGGTGCCGCCCGCGGTCGCGGCGGGCTGGGTGGTCGCGCCCGTCGAGGGCTCGCCGGTGCCGGCGCTCGCGCTGCCGCCCGCGGTCGTGGCGTCGTCGCCCGCGTCTCCGCAGGCGAGCGCGAGCGCGAGGACGGGGAGGGTGAGGGCGAGCGGTGAGGTGCGGGTCTGCATGGGGCGCGGCTCCGAGGGGACGGTACCACGCGCGCGCGATCGGTGTATGGACACCCGTCAGCCGGCGCGCGGCGGCGCGGCCTCCGGGACCGGGAGCCCGGCTTCTTTGCAGGCGTCGGCGTCGACGAGCTCGCAGGCGCGGCGCAGCAGCTCGTCGACGCGCTCCTGCTGCCGCGCGCGCCGCTCCTCCTCGCCCGCCTTGGCGCTGAGCTCCGCGGCGCTCTTGGTCAGCTGCGCGAGGTTGTAGCAGCCCCGGGCGACGCCCGCGTTGCAGGCGCGCTCGAACACCTGCGCGGCGCGATCGAGGTTGAGCGGGCCACCTGCTCCATTGGCCAGCAGGATGCCGTAGCCGAGGCAGGCCAGCGGCGCGCCGGAGTAGCACGCGCGCTCGAAGGTCGCGCGCGCGCGCGGGAGGTCGGGGTGCTCGGTGAAGCCCTGGGTGTCGACGTACGCGAGCTGCAGGCAGGCGCTCTCGTGCCCGCCGTCGCAGGCGCGGACGAGCAGCGCGCGGGCGCGGGCCCAGTCCTGCTCGGCGCGCTCGCCGTTGGCGTGGAGATCGGCGAGCAGCTCGCAGCTCGGGAACAGCCCGCCGTCGCAGGCGCGGCCGAGGACGACGACGAGCCGCGGGTCGTCGCGCTCGCCCGGCGCCGCGCTGTACAGCATGCTGGCGAGGTTCTGGCAGCTGTTGGGCAGGCCGCGGTCGCACGCGCGCGAGAACGCGGCCTGGCTGGCGACGAGGTCCTGCGGCGCGGACTCGCCGGTGTAGAGCATGACGCCGACGTTGTGGCAGGCGTTGCCGAGGCCGTAGCCGCAGGCCTCCTGGTTCAGCGCGAGCGCGCGCGCGGGGTCCTGCTCGACGCCGGTGCCCGCGAGGTAGAGGCTCCCCAGCTCGGTGCAGGCCTCGGCGACGCCCTCGTCGCAGGCGCGCGCGAACCACCGCGCGGCCGCGGCGAGGTCGGGCGCGCCCGAGGCGGCGCCGTCGCGGTGCATGACGCCGACGTTGAGGCAGGCGTTGGGGTCGGCGTGCTCGCAGGCGCGTTCGAACAGCTCGCGCGCCGCGTCGAGATCCTTGTCGCGCCCGAGCCCCTGGTAGGCGAGCAGCGCGAGGCCGCGGCAGCCCGCGCCGACGTCGCCCTCGCAGGCGCGCCCGAACAGGTCGCGCGCGCGCGCCGGGTCGACGTCGACGCCGATCCCCTCGAGGTACATGCTGGCCAGGCCGACGCAGCCGGAGAGCTCTTCCTCCTGCTCGCACGACCAGGTGAAGATCGCCTCGGCGCGCGCGGTGTCGCGGGGCATGCCGTGGCCGTCGCGCATCATGAAGCCGAGCCCCACGCAGCCGCGCACGAGCCCGCGCTCGCAGCCCTCGCGCAGCAGCGCGTAGGCGCGGTCCTCGTCGGGCTCGACGCTCTTGCCGTAGAGGAGGCGGCGGCCGAGGTCGACGCACGCGTTGAGCTCGCCGCGCTCGCACTCCTGCTCGAGCGCGGCGATCGGGGTGCTGTCGGGGGTGGGCGGCCGCGGCTCGGGGCGCGGGGGGGCGCAGCACGCGAGCGTGAGCGCGGCCGCGGCCGTCGCGGTGGCGGCGTACGAGGGGCGCGCGCTCACGGGACCGCCTCGCCGCGCGAGAGGTCGCCGCAGGCCTGCGCGTGGCCGTCGTGGCACAGGCGGTCGAGCAGCGCGCGGGCCTGCTCGAGCTGGCGCGCGCGCGCCTCGGGGTCGCCTGTCCCTTCGGACAAGAGCTCGGCGAGCGCGTAGCACGAGGGGTCGAAGCCGCGCTCGCACGCGCGCTGCAGCAGCTCGCGCGCGCGGGCCGGCTCGTTCGGGAGCAGCGTCGCGAGCGAGTGACAGCCGACCGGCTCCTCGAGCGCGCACGCGCGTTCGAACCGCCGGATCGCCTCCGCGACCGCGGGGCCGCCGGGCGCGGTCATGTGGATGTGCCCGAGCGCGACGCAGCTCTCGGCGACGTCGCCGTCGCACGCGGTCTCGAACAGCGCGCGCGCGCGGCCCTGGTCGCGCGCGACGCCGAGGCCCTCGTAGTACATGACCGCGAGCTGGCGGCACGCGACCGCCTCGCCGCCCATGCACGCCTTGTTGTAGGCCCTGAGCGCGCGCGCGTAGTCGGGCTGGCTGCCGGGCTCGTCGGCGTCGCTCGTGAGGTTCATGCCGAACAGCAGGCAGCTGCGCGTCTCGCCGGCCTGGCACGCGCGATCGAAGAGCCCGCGCGCCCGCTCGGCGTCGGCCGAGCCGCCCTCGCCGTTCATGAACATGAGCCCGAGGTTGTGGCACGCCTGCGAGCCGCCGAGCTCGCAGGCGCGGGCGTAGAACTCGCGCGCGCGCGCGTCGTCCGGCGGCGCGCCGCCCATGCCCTCGTCGAGGATGAGCGCGAGCTTGAGGCAGCCCTCGGCGTTGGCCTGCTGGCACGCGCGGTCGAACATCGCGCGCGCGCGCGTGATGTCCTGCTCGACGCCGTCGCCGTTGGCGAGCAGCACGCCGACGCCGACGCACGCGTCCGCGTGGCCCGAGAGGCAGGCCTTGTTGAACATGAGGTGCGCGCGCTCGAGGTTGCGCGGGACGTCGACGCCGCTGAAGTACATCGAGCCGAGCGACGCGCAGATCTCGAGCTCGCCGCCGGAGCACGCGAGCTCGAACAGCTCGGTCGCCCGGGCCGGGTCGCGCCGCAGGCCCTCGCCCTGCATGTAGACGATGCCGAGGCGCGAGCAGCCCAGCGGGTCGCCGGCGTTGCAGGCGTTGAGCAGCAGCGTCAGGCCGCGCGGCGTGTCGAGCTCGACGCCGTCGCCGGTCGCGAGCAGGACGCCGAGCCCGACGCAGCCGCGCGGGACGCCGGCCTCGCAGACCTCCTCGAACAGGCGCGCGGCCTGGGCCGCGTCGCGCTCGACGTCCTCGCCGGCGTAGTAGCGCATGGCGAGCGCGATGCAGCCGGCCGCGTCGTCCGCAGGGCACTCCCTGCGCGTCGGGCCCGCGGCCGCCTCGCCCGCGGCCGGCGGCTTGTTCGGGTCGACGCGCTCGAGCGAGACCGGCGGGCCCTCGTAGCGCGCGCGGCAGGCCCCGACGACGAGCGTCGCGCCGGCGAGCAGCGCGAGGCCGACGCGGTGACGCGAGCGCGAGGCGGGGGAGGGTGGACGCGGGCGCACGGGAGGCGAGCTACGAGTGTACGGCACCGGCGGGGGCGCGCGGCGTCGGCGGTCCGGCGGCGATCAGGGATCGCGGAAGCGCGCCGGCGGCAGCGCGACGCGGCGCTCGATCGTGATCGACTCGGGGTCGACGATGATGACGCGCGCGTCGTCGACGAGCGCGAGGCGCTCGCCCTCGCGATCGAAGGCGGCCGCCTGGTACGGCCAGCCGATCTGCGCGTGCGGACGGTCGCCGCGCAGGAGCACGCCCGCGCGCAGGAACCAGCAGCGGTCGCGCGGGGTCACCACGAGCGCGCTCGCGGGCTCGCGCGCGGTGTGGAGCGACTCGATCGCGGCGTCCCAGCGGTCCGCGACGTCGGCGCTCTCGTCGGCGGCGAAGGTCGGCGGGCGCAGCAGCGCGCCGCTGCTCGTCAGCATGGGGACCTGGTCGATCAGCCACTCGGTCGGCCGCGGCGGCGCGCCGACGAGCGCGCCGGTCTCGGTGTCGAAGATCCCGCCGGCGCCCGCGTCGTCCTCGACCCACAGGCGTCGGGCGTCGGGCGTCGTCTCGAGCACGGCCGCCTCGCCCTCGACCTCGAGCAGCGGGTGCACGCGGCCGTGGCCGTCGCGCAGGTAGGCGCGCCCGGAGTCCTCCCAAAACAGCCAGCGAGGCGCGCGGTCGGGGAAGCGATCGAGCCAGCGATCCTCCCCGAGATCGTACACGCCGAGGCCGTCGCCGGTGGCCGCGACGCACACGCCGAGGCGCGGGTCGATCCAGCCGATCACGGCGCCCTCGAAGCGCAGCTGCTCGGCCTCGCCGTCGGGGTAGATCCACACGAGCTCGCGGCGCCGCTGCACGACGATGCGATCACGCGCCCACACGCACGCGAGGATCGAGCCGAGCTCGTCGCCGACGTCCTCGGGCCAGGGCCCGGGGACCTCGAGCGGCGGCGGCGGGCGAGCGGCGGCGCGGTGCGGGGGATCGAAGAGGCGCGGGCGCAGGGCGTGGAGGTAGCGCTCGAGCGCGCGCTGCAGCGACGCGATGGCGTCGGCGTCGGGGGGGGCGTCGGCGTCGGCGTCGTCCAGCGCGCTCGCGCGCCACATCAGCTCGCGCATCGCTCGCTCGGCGTCCGCGGGTACCGGTTGCCCGTCGAGCCCCGGCCGCGGCGGCGTCGCGGCGCTCGGCGGGATCGGCAGCGCGTCGATCAGGAACGACCGACCGTCCGCGCCGAGCCAGTCGGCGAGCGCGCGGGGTCCACAGCGATCGATCCCCGGCGGCTGCGCGAACAGGCGCGCGTCGTGGAACGGCGCGTCAGGGGCTCGCTTCGCAGCGCGCGCGAGCGCGTCTCGGGATCGAGGCGCGCGAGCCGTCGCGCGTTGTCCTCGGCGCGCTGCTGCGCGTCCGGGACCGGCTCGAGCGCGCGCGCGCCCACGCGGACCAGCTCGCAGCGCGCGAGCTGCAGCGCCGAGGCGCGCGCGATCCCGAGGCGCGTGGCGGCGGCGGCCGCGAGCCCCGGGTGCAGCAGCGGCGTCGGCAGGCGCAGCAGCGTCCACGCGTCGCGCTCGCGCGCGCTCGCGTCCAGCGGCGCGAGGTCGCGCGTCGCCATGGCGGCGCGCGCGGCCTCGAGCTCCTCCGGCGAGCGCGCGCTGAAGAACGCCTCCATGTGACGTGAATGTACCATCAACCATGTTGCTTGGGGGCGCGAGTCGGCGCGCGCGTGACCGGAGCCGCGCGCTGTGACGAACTCGTTACGCGCGCGGCGCGTGGGCGCGCTCACCTCAACGCGTCCCTTGAAACAGGTCCTAAAATTCATGTTGTAGTGCCATACTCGCCCCGTGCGGTCGGGGGTGGTGGCGCGGCGGTGGATCGAGCGGGTCGTCCTCGCGCTCGTCGTGTGCGGCGCGCCGGGCTGCAAGCGCGAGAACCCCGCCTGGGGGGAGAGCGGCCCGGACGCGGGGACGAGCGACACGCAGCCGGGCGAGCTCTCTGACAGCGCGCCCGGCTCGACGAGCGACGCGACGAGCGGGCTGACGAGCGGCGGCGGGCCGGGCACGGACAGCGGCGACGGGAGCACGAGCGACGCGCTGAGCTCCGGCCCCGCGCCGACGACGGGCGACGCGACGGGCGGGCCCGGGAGCTCGAGCGACGCCGCGCCGACGACCGCGACGAGCGCGACGAGCGAGGGCTCGACGGGCCCGCAGGAGCCGGCCACCGAGTGGCTGATCAACTACAACGACGAAGCCGCGTGCGACCTGCCGTTCTGGTGTCACCCGCAGGGCGAACTCGAGAACGGCATCCCGATCAAGACGCTGGCCGCCGAGTGCTTCGAGCCCGCGACGCCGCCGCCCTACGAGCTCATCTCGCTGCACTACAAGCTCTGGGGCGTCGTCGGCCCGCTCGCGGAGTCGCTGAAGCTGCACGTCATGAGCTCCGACGGCGGCGCGCCGCTGCAGGTCCTCGAGAGCCGAGCGCTGAGCGAGCCCTCGCTGGCGACGGTCGGCGAGCACGCGCTGCAGCTCGAGGAGCCGATCGTGATCCACGAGCCGCGCTTCTGCCTCGTGTTCGAGGGCGGCGCGTACCTCGTGAGCGCCATGGGGATGGCGATCGACACCAGCTCCGCGCACGCGGAGAGCTCGTACGTGCGCGTGCCGGCGATCGGCGACTGCCAGGTCCCCAGCTTCACGGAGCTGTTCGCCATCGCGGCGGAGAGCCACGGCAACTGGTGCGTCGACGCGGTGATCCGCGAGCTCCTCTAGCTCCTCTAGCTCGCGCGCTTGTCAGGGACCCGCGCGGTCAGGAGCCCGCGCGCAGCGTCACTGCGGGCCGATCGGCGTCAGCACGCCCTCGTTGCGCGGGCTGCCGCGGTGGTAGCCGATCGTCGGCGGCGCGGCGCCGGGCGTGCGCACGGCCTGAATGTTCCCGTTGTTGGCGGCGACGAGCAGCTCGGTGCGGCCGTCGCCGTCGAGGTCGGCGAGCGTCGGCGTGCACTCGACGGGCCCGCCGGCGTCGTAGCTCCAGACCAGCGCGCCGTCGGGCGCGAGCGCGACGACGCTGCCGGCCTCGGTGCCGAACACCGCCTCGGCGCCGGGCTTCCCGTCGACGTCGCCGATCACCGCGCCGCTGCTGATCTTGTGCGAGGACACCGTGTGTCGCCACCTCGGCTGGCCGTTCGCGTCGACGCAGTACATGGCCTCGCCGGCCGACCACCACGCGGTCCCGACCAGCGCGCAGCCGGCCTCGGGGTACCAGCCGACCGGGCCGAACAGGCCCTCGATGCCGCCGCCGGGGTGCTCGAGCTCGGCCGTCGCCCGCAGCGCGCCCGTGCGCGCGTCGGCGAAGAAGACGTTGGAGTACGCGGCCGTGAACACGACCTCCGCGACGCCGTCGCGGTCGACGTCGACGATGATCGGCGCGCCGTGCATGCCGGAGCCGCCGGCGTGCTCCCACAGCAGCGCGCCGCTGCGCCCGTCGACGGCGCGCATGCGCTCGTCCCGGCTCGCCGCGAACACGTCGGGGGTCCCGTCGCCGGTGACGTCGAAGACCGCGGGCGCGCCGATGAAGCCGAACTGCCCGTAGTCCCCGCGCGTCCCCTTCAGCGTCCACAGCGGCGCGCCGCTCGTGCCGTCGAGCGCGTAGAGCGTGCCGCCCTCGCTGCCGACCGCGACGTCGAGCGCGCCGTCGCCGTTGAGGTCGGCGAGCGCCGGGGCGCCCTCGGGGTCGCCGTCGAGCTTGGACTTCCACAGCGTCTCGCCGTCCAGGGAGACCTTGTGCACGAAGTCCTGATCGGTCCCAAAGACCATGTACTCGTCGGCCAGCGCGACGCCGTTGGTGTCCTTCTCGCCGCCGCCGGTCGGCCGCACGTGCCGGAGGAGCTCGCCGGTGCGCGCGTCGAGCACGTACACGCCGTCCTGATCGTCGCGGTGGCTGCCCCAGCTCGAGCCGTTGGAGTTGACGATGACCGTGGGCCCGTCCTTGCCGGGGACCGCGTGGATCGTGCTGCGGAAGGTCGTGTAGCCGATCTCGGTCGACCAGGCGCGCGCGAGTCGGGCGTCGCTCGGGTCGCGCTCCTCGGGCCACCAGGGGCCGTCGCGGGGCGGCGGCGCGACCCGGGGCGCCTGCGGAGCGGGCGGCGGCGGCGTGACGCTGGAGCTTTGGCCCTCGACCGCGGACTCGGCCTCCGCGGGCGCCGCGGACAACGGGGCCTCGCGCTGCGGGCCGGAGTCCTTCGACAGCAGCAGGAGGAACATGCCGCCGCCGAGGGCGAGCGCCGCGATCGCGGCGGCGGCGAACACAGGGACGCCGCTGCGCGCGGGAGCGGCTGCGACCGCGCGCGCCGGGGCGGGCGCGAGCGCCTTCGGGTTGCGCAGCGCGTCGGCGGCCTCGCGCGCGCTGGTGAACCTGTCCTCGTGGGCAGGTTCAATCAGGCGCTCGAGCCACGCGGCGAACGCGGGCGAGAGCCGCGCGTGCGGGCGGAAGTCGATCTTCAGGCGCGCGGTCGGCAGCTCCGCCGGCGAGCGCCCGGTCGCCAGGAACACGAGCGTGGCGCCGAGCCCGTAGAGGTCGCTCGCGGCCGCGGCCTGCCCGCGAAATTGCTCAGGCGCCATGTAGCCGAAGGTGCCGACCACCGTGCTGCCGCCGAGCGCGGTCGAGCGGTAGGTGTCGCGCACGGCCCCGAAGTCGACGAGCCGCAGCGCGCCGCTCGGCTCGCGGATGATGTTCTCGGGCTTGATGTCGCGGTGGATGACGGGCGGCGTGCGCTCGTGCAGGTGCCCTAGCACCTCGAGCAGCGAGAGCGCGACGCGGGTGAGCTCGGCCTCGTCAGGGCGCCAGCCGTCGGCGACCCAGCGCGCGAGCGAGCGGCCCGCCGCGAGCTCCTGCGCCAACCAAAACGTCGGGCCGGCGGGGCCGTCGGTCTCGAACGAGTCGACGTAGCGCGGGATCGCGGGGTGATCGAGCTGCGCGAGGATCTTCGCCTCGCGCTCGAACAGCTCCAGCGTCTTCCACTCGCCCATGCCGCGCAGCACGAGCTGCTTGAGGGCCACGCGCGCGCCGTCTCGCTCGGCCTCGTAGGTGATGCCCATGCCGCCGCGGCCGAGCACGCCGACGATCCGGTAGCGGTTGTCGATCACGTCGCCGGGCTTGACCTCGTTCATGCGCTGCTCCTCGTCGACGCGCGCGCCGTCGCTGGCGCGCGCGCGCGGACGAGAGTGTATACGGGCGCGCCGCTCACTCGATTCCCCGCAGCGCGCGGGCCGTCGCGCGCCAGCGCGCCGCGGCCTCCGGATCGCCGCAGGCCTCGGCGACGATCGCCAGGTTCTGGGCGGTCTCCGGGCGCGGGCGCAGGGCGTAGGAGCGCGACAGGGACGCGCGCGCGGCCTCGGGGCGCCCGGCGAGCAGCGCGAAGTTGCCGTGCACGAAGCGCGCGTCGGCGCCAGCCAGCGCGCGACGGCGCGTTCGCTCGCGCGGCGACCGGCGTCCGCGTCGCCGCGCTCGAGGGCCGCGAGCGCGGTCGTCACGGCGCGCTCGCTCGCGAGCTGGAGCCCGGCGCCGGCCATCAGCCCGAGGCCCGCGAGCCCCCAGGCGATCCGCGCCCAGCCGCGCGCGCGGGGTCATCACGGGCGGCGGGGCGTCGGGGCGGGGGCCGCGAGCGTGACGGCGACGACGACGGCGATGATGACGGAAGAGACAGGTTCATACAGCGGGTAGCCGAGCAGCGTCAGCGGGGCCGCGGCCGCGAGCGCGGGGAGCAGCGCGCGTCGTCGTCGTCGCGCGCGCGGGCTCTCGGAGCAGCGCGACGATCAGCGCCGCGATCGCCAGGACGACCGGCGCGCCGTACTCGAGCAGCAGCTCGAGTCCCGTCGCAGTGCGCGTGCTCGATCTGCGAGTACCAGCGCGCGAGCGCGGGCCGCTCGCGCAGCAGCGCCGCCTGGGCCCCGCGACGTCGCGGGCGTAGGCCCTGGGGCCCTGGGCAGCCCGTGCGCCCCCCGCGAGCATCCGCGCGCCGAGCTGCGCCAGGTACCCGCGCCCCGCCAGCGCCGCGGCGCCGCCCCGCGCGAGGCCCCACGCGAGCGCGCTGCCGGCGAGCCCGAGCCCGAGCAGCCCGCGGAGCGACCGCCGTCGACCGGGGCGCAGCAGCCAGCACAGGCCAGCGACGGCGAGCGCGAGCGCGGCGGCGCGGGCCCCCGCGCACACGATCACCGCGAGCGCGCCGAGGCTCATCGCCGCGAGCGCCCACGCGATCCAGGGGCGCGCGCGCAGCCGCGGATCGCGGCGCGCCCAGCCCCACAAGAGACATGTCGCGAGCGCCAGGTACCAGCCGTTCTCGCTCGGGTTGCCCACGGTCCCGACGAGCCGCCCGTGGGCGCCGCCGAAGGCCGCGCGCGTCGCCTCGAGCACGCCGACGCCGGCCGCCTGCGCGAGCGAGTAGCTCACGTTCACGAGCAGCGGCGCCGCGATCCACAGCGCGAGCCACGGCGGGCGCAGGCGCGAGCCCGGCGCGCGCGCGCGCCACCACAGCAGCACCACGAGCAGCAGCCACGCGACGCGCTGCAGCGCGGCGGCGAGGCCGTCGGGCCCGGGGTTCAACAGTATGGTCAACAGGACATATACACACGCGAGCCCAGAACGCGCGCGGGAGCGGCCCGCTCGGCCGCGCGTCGGCGAGCGCGAGCGCGAGCGCGGCGGCGCCCACGAGCAGCTCGAGCGCCGCGAGCTTGGCCGCGGCGAAGCTGCGCAGCCCCGTCGAGAACACCAGCGGGACGCTCAGCAGGCACAGCGCGAGCGCCCCGTCGACGACCGCGAGCGCCCGCCCGCCCGGGCGTCGCCGGCTCTCGCTCACGCGCCCCCGTCCATGGTCACGCGGCGGCTCAGGTGGCGAGCTCGAGCACGACGCCCTCGTTCGTGGCCGGATCGATCGCCAGCAGCTTGCGCCCGTCGGGCGACCAGCGCGGCTCGACGCCCTTGTCGTGCAGCTTGATGAGCGTCGGCTGGGCCGCGCTCGCGTCGACCAGCCAGATCCCCGGCTGCTCGGCCTCGACCGCGATCCACTTGCCGTCCGGCGACCACGAGGGGTTGCGGACCGAGAGCGGGTACGAGGTGTCCTTGCCGGTCGCGACGTCGATGATCACCAGCGCGCCGTGGCCGTAGTCGTAGTCGTCGTAGCCGCCGTACCACTTCTCGGTGCGGATCGCGGCGACGCGCGCGCTGTCGGGCGACCACGCGTACTCCGGGATGACGCCGACGATCAGCGCCGTGCGCGTGGCGACGAGCGCGTCGTGCTTGACCGCGTCCTCCCACGGGTCCGCGACCTTGACCTTCTCGGCGTTCGCGGGGTCGAGCGTGGCGAGCTCGAGCATGCCCGACTCGCTGTCGACGACCCGCGCGAAGTGGTTGCCGTCGGGGCTGATCGTCGGGAAGTAGCCCTTCATCTCGCGCAGCTTGTCGGTCACGAGGACCACGCGCTCGCGGCTGCCCTTGGCGCGGATCATGGCGACGCCCGACTGGTGCACGCGCCCGAGCACGCCGCCGTCGTCGGGCGTGAACTGGACCGACCACAGCCCGCTGTCGCCGAACTTCAGCTCCGCCTCGCGCTTGCCGCTGGCGACGTCGAAGACCGCGCCGGGGCCGTGAAACGAGTGCCCGACCGCGATCTTCTTCCCGTCCCCCGACCAGCTCGGCGACGAGCACTCGCCGGAGGAGTCGCCGCCGCCGCGCTTGCCCCCGGGCAGCCGCAGCGAGGTCACGAGCGCGCCGTCGGGGCCGCGCACCGACACGCAGTTGCCGTCGTGGTACGCGATCTTCGCGCTGTCGAGCGACCACGAGGGGTTCGGCGAGCTGGCGCCGAAGGCCCACTGCAGGCCGCCGGTGTTGGCCGGCGACGCGTCGTCGGCGATCAGCTTGAAGCGTGTCTCTTGGGCCACCTTGGGCGGGTTCGCGGCGCTCGCCGTCGGCTGCGGGTCGGGGTTGGCTGCGGTCGCGCCGGGGTCGGCCGGCGGGGTCGGCTGGGTCGGCGGGGTCGTGGTCGGGGCCTGCTTCACCGGCTCGGCCCGCTTGGCCTCGGGCAGCGCCGGCGGCTTCTTGTCGGGCTCGCGCGGGAACAGGCTGTCGCAGGCCATCGTCGTCGCGGTCAGGCTCACGAGCGACGCCAGCGCGGCGAGCCGACACCGCCCTCGGGAATTTCCGTACGTGCGCACGACGCTCTTGTACCACCTCGAGGCCGGCGGCAGGCGAGCGCGCTCGCGTCCGCGCGCGCCCGCGCGTCCGCGCGCCCGCGGCGAGGTGCTGGCTTGACCGCCCCGGCGAGACGGCGTAGCAGCGTGGGCGCAACAGCGGCGAGGTCTCGCGTGGCCATCAGCGTCTTTGACATGTTCACGATCGGCATCGGGCCGTCGAGCTCCCACACCGTCGGGCCCATGCGAGCGGCGCGGCGCTTCGTCTGCGGACTGCAGCGCGACGAGCTGCTGACGCGGGCGGCCGCGATCAAGTGCGAGCTGTTCGGATCGCTCGGGCAGACGGGGCGCGGGCACGGCAGCGGCCCCGCGGTGCTCCTGGGGCTCGAGGGCGCCGAGCCCGAGACCGTCGAGCCCGATCGCGTGCCGACGCGGGCCGCCGAGATCCTGGAGCGCGGGCGCATCAACCTGCTCGGCGTCCACGAGGTGCGCTTTCGCGACAAGGAGCTGGTGTTTCACCGCCGCCAGTCGCTGCCGGGGCACCCCAACGGCATGCGCTTCACGGCGCTCGCGGACGGCGGCGAGCTCCTGCGCCAGCGCGTGTACTACTCGATCGGCGGCGGCTTCGTGATCGACGACGACGCGGCGCGGGCCGATCGCATCGTGCCCGACGCGACCCCGCTGCCGCTGCCGTTCCGCAGCGGCGCCGAGCTGCTCGCGCGCTGCCGCGAGCACGGCCTCAGCGTCAGCACCGTGCAGCTGCGCAACGAGCTGGTGTGGCGCGACGAGGACGCGATCCGCAGCGGGCTGCTCGAGCTGTGGGGGGTCATGCGCGCGAGCGTCGAGCGCGGCTGTCAGCGCGAGGGCATCCTGCCGGGCGGGCTGCGGGTGCGTCGCCGCGCGGCCGCGATGCACCGCCGGCTCAAGGCGGGCGGCGACAACGATCCGCTGCGCGCGATCGACTGGGTCAACCTGTTCGCGCTCGCGGTCAACGAGGAGAACGCGGCGGGCGGGCGCGTCGTCACGGCGCCGACCAACGGCGCCGCCGGCATCATCCCCGCGGTCATCTCGTACTACACGCGCTTCTCGCCGGGGGCCGACGACGACGGCGTCGTCCGCTTCCTGCTCGCCGCCGGCGCGATCGGGGTCCTCTACAAGACCAACGCGTCGATCTCCGGGGCCGAGGTCGGCTGTCAGGGGGAGGTCGGCGTCGCCTGCTCGATGGCCGCGGCCGGGCTCGTCGAGGCCCGCGGCGGCAGCCCGCAGCAGGTCGAGGACGCCGCCGAGATCGCCATGGAGCACAACCTCGGGCTCACCTGCGACCCGGTCGGCGGGCTCGTGCAGGTGCCCTGCATCGAGCGCAACGCGATGGGCGCGGTCAAGGCGATCAACGCCGCTCGGCTCGCGCTGCAGGGCGACGGCACGCACCTCGTCTCGCTCGACCGCGTCATCGAGACCATGCGCCAGACCGGCGCCGACATGAAGACGAAGTACAAAGAGACGGCGCGCGGCGGGCTCGCGGTCAACATCATCGAGTGCTGAGAGGGGCGCGTTCACGCCATGGCGAAGGAGCTCCCGCCGTTTGAAGATCGCGACGCGTTCGCGGCCAACGCCGCCGGCGAGCTCTCGCCGGCGCAGCGCGAGGCGCTCGCGCAGCGGCGCTTCGGCGCGATCCTGGCGACCGCGCTCGTCGGCGGCGGGCTGCTCCTCGCGGCGCTCGTGTTCGTCATGAGCGCGCTCGAGCGCGCGCGCGAGGCCGGCGGCGCCTCGTCGCCGGGCGTGTCCGCGGGCGCGCTGGTCGGCGCGGCGCTGCTCGGCGCCGTCGTCCTGGCGTTCGCCTGGATCGTGTGCCTGCAGGCCCCGCGCGCGGTGACGCTGTCGCGGGAGCTCCGGCGCGGCGAGCTCGCGCGCGCGACCTGTGCCGTCGCGTGGCGTCGCGACGGCTACTACGCGGACGTCCCGGAGCGCCGCTTCTGGGGTGACTACGGCGTGTGCCTCGAGCCAGGTCGTTACACGTGGCACTACCTCGCGGCCTCGGGGCAGCTGCTCAGCGCCGCGCGCGTCGACGACGAGGACTCCAGGCCCGCGCAGCGCCAGGCGCTGCGGGACGCGCTCCGGAGCTCGGAGGCCGCGCTGCTCGCCAACCAGCGCGGTCAGCTGCACCCCGAGCAGGCGCGGCGGCTGCTGCTCCGGCGGCTGCTCCGCGAGGCGCTCTGGCTGCTGCTCGTCGGCGTCACGCCGCTGCTGCTGGCCGCCCTGGTCGCGAGCGCCGACCCGATCTCGGAGGTCTGGTGGCTCGTCTCGCTGCTCGCGGGCGTCGGGCTGTGGCTCTCGGTCCGCGTCGCGCGGCGGGTGATGGACGTGATCCGCGACGTCCGCGGCGGCGCGGTCGCGCGTCACTCGGGTCGCGCGCAGAAGCGGATCGAGACGCGGACGACGGTGGTCGAGGGCAAGGCGCACACGACCGTGCAGTCGCGCTTGATGATCGGCGAGCGCGCCTTCGAGCACTCGCGCGCGCTCTACAACGCGCTGCTCCCGGGCGCGGCGTACACCGTGTACTTCGGGCCGCGCACGGAGGTGATCGTCGGCGTCGAGCTCGCGGACGCGGCCGCGGACGACGCCGTCGCGTAGCGCGAGCGCGGCCGTACGGCCGCCGGGGATTAATGTGTCTCAATAGACATGTTGTCCTCCGCGCCGCCGCGAGCGGTTGTGCCCAGGCGCGCCAGGCCGCGCCGCCTCGACTCGCGAGCGCGTCCGCCGAGCGTCGCGTTCATGGCCCCGCGCTCGCGGTCTCCCGGCGCCGCGAGTCGACTCGCGCGTCGACCCCTGTCACGCGCCCCCTCCGAGTGCTACGGTGACCTTGACGCGCTCAGGCACCCCGCCGCGGGGCGCGTCCACGATGGCGAGCGCACCGGCGTCGATCGGACACGAGGAGCAGGCCGCGAGCGTCATCCGCTCGATGCCGGCACTCCGCGCGCACGTGCAGGCGCCGACCAAGGCGCGCGACTATCGGCGGCTGATGCAGGACATCGGCGTGGACCCGGACGCGCTCGGGGTCCTCGAGCTGCACCCGATGGTGATCTACGCCGAGCAGCCGGGCTCGTGGCTCTACCCCGAGGACCTGCTGCGACTCGAGCTGCTCGATCGGCTGATCGCGAGCGGCGGCTTTCACCCGCGCTCGGGGCCGATGACGCTGCTCAACGACGGCTTCTCGAGCTCCGGCAACAAGGCCTACTTCACGCAGCTGCACCTGCTCCCAGGGCTGTGCCCCCTGCGGCTCATCGGCGCCGAGAACGCGCGCGTCTATCGCCGCTACGCCTACGACCGGATCCCGCTGCGGGGGTCGATCGAGGCCCGCGTCCGCGACGTCATGACCGAGGTGATCGAGCTCTTGCGGGCGGCGACGCGCGGCCCCGACGAGTTCGCCCAGTGGGCGCGGCAGCGGCTGCTCGCCGGGCTCCCGCCCTGGCTGCGGCCCGTGTTCCCCGGCGACAACCAGAAGCGAGCGCTGCTCGAGCTCG
The DNA here is from genome assembly GCA_020633295.1 of Myxococcales bacterium. Classification (GTDB taxonomy): domain Bacteria; phylum Myxococcota_A; class Polyangia; order Nannocystales; family Nannocystaceae; genus JACKDW01. Next base: position 157,363 of record JACKDW010000008.1, read on the forward strand.
GCGCGCGGCTGCACGCCCACGACACCGGGCAGGCGGCCGCGCTGCTCGCCTCCCTCGCGCTCGAGGGGCAGGCGCACGCGACCTGGGCGAGCTACTGGATCACCGTCGGCGGTCGCCTCGCGGGGCGACCCGTCGCGCTCCTCGACGCGATCTTTAACCGGATGGTGCTGGCGATGGAGCGCCCCGTCGTCGCCGCGCGGGCGCTCGCGCGGTGGTCGGGTCGGGGCGGCGTCGTGCCGCTCACGGGCGCGGTGGACGAGGACGGCAGGTTCTGCCTGATCTTCTGCGACCCGGCGAGCGGGGCGCTGCGGTGGGACGGGCACGGCGCGATCACGTGGCCCCAGGTGCGCGCGATGGCCGAGGAGGGGCGCACAGGCGGCCCGTCCGTGATCCTCGAGTACCTGATGATGGCCGCGCTCGGCATCTACGTGATCGGCGATCGCCACGACGGGCAGACCGCCTTCGAGCGCTGCGCCCAGGCGGTCCACGAGCGCTACCTCGGCCTCCCGTGGCCGCTGATCATCTTCCCCGGGCCGCGCGTGGACACCCCGGAGGGGATCCTCGAGGTGTTCGGCGACCGTCACCGCAGGGAGCGTGAAATTGTCTTCTCCGGCTTCTTCACCTGAACTCGCGCTGTGCCCGCTGGAGCGCGCCCACTACGACGCGATGGCCCACCTGTACATGCCGCACCAGCGCCCCGCGGGCGGGCTGCTCGCGCGCTCCGAGGGCGTCGACGACCCCGAGTGGAATCACCTCCGGCGTGACATGTCCGATCAGGCGGATTGGTCGCGCGGCGCGGACGCGGCGAGGCGGGCGCTGTCGCCCCACGGACTGCGGCCGGTCCTCGTCGTCGGCGCCGGCGAGCCCGGGCCCGGGTGGACGTCGCTGTTCGTCCACTGGTGGGGCGTCTGGCGCGGCGGCGCGGCGGCCCGCGTCGACCTCGACGACGCGGTCTCGCCGGTGCGCGACGAGCTCGAGCTCGAGGCCTACATCGCGTCGTTCATGCGCACCTACGCGGACGACGAGCCCGATCCGGGCTACGGCGCGCTGCTGCGGCGCAGCTTTCAGCGGCGCGACGCCGTCTGGCGGGCGCTGCACTACGTCGCGCGCTGGCGCGGGCGCGTGGTCGGCGGGGCCACGACGATGCTGGGGCCTGACTTCGCCGGTCTCTATAACCTGGTCATTGAGCCAGAGGCGCGTCGACGCGGGCTCGGCCGCGCGCTCACGCTGCGGCGCGTGCGAGACGCCCAGGCGCGCGGGGTATCGACGATCTTCCTGCAGACCGCGGACGCGCGCGTCGAGGCGCTGCAGCGCCGCAGCGGCTTCGAGTTCGCGCTGCGGCGCCGCGGCTGGGCGCCGCCCTGAGCCGCGGCTGGGCTCACGGCGCCGGCGGGAAGGTCTGGCGCACGAGCTCGACCTCGTAGGCCTGGAAGATGTCGCCGAGCTCCAGCTCGCGCGCGCCGCCGACGAGCACGCCGCACTCGCTCCCAGCGCGCACGCGCGCGACGTCATCCTTGTGCACGCGCAGCGACTCGATCGGCCCCTCGTAGATCTGCGCGCCGCCTCGCAGCACGCGGATCCTCGAGCGCCGCGTGACCTCGCCCTTGAGCACCCGGCACCCGGCGACCACGCCGCCCTGCACGGGGAACAGCGCCCGCACCTCGGCCTCGCCGACGACCTGCTCGCGACGCACGGGCTCGAGCTGCCCCGCGAGCTCGCCGCGCGCCCAGTCGAGCGCGTCGTGGATGATGTCCACGCAGTGGATCACCACGCCCTCGCGCGCGGCGTCCCGGCGCGCCGTGCCGATCGGGCGCGTGTTGAAGCCGAGGATCCGCGCGTCGCTGACCGCCGCGAGCGCGACGTCGCCCGGCGTGATCGCGCCGACGCCTGCGGCGATCACCTCGAGCGTGACCTCGTCGCGCGAGAGCTCGCGCAGCGCGTGCGCGAGCGCCTCGGCGGCCCCGCCCGTGTCGGCGCGCAGCACCACCGTGAGGATCTTCGCGCGGGCGCGCCGGAGCGTGTCGGCGAGCGTGCGCGGCGCTCTCGTGGGCGCGACGCGCTCGCGCTGCGAGGCGCGGAGCTCGACGAGCTGACGCGCCGCGCGCTCGTCGACCGCGACCACGAGGCGATCGCCCGCGGCGGGCGGCCCGTCGAGGCCGCTGAGCAGCGCGGGGGTCGACGGCCCGACCTCCTCGCGCTCGACGCCGCGATCGTCGTGGAGCGCGCGGACCTTGCCGCTGCGCTCGGCGACGACGACGACCTGTCCTCGACGCAAGGTCCCGGCGGTGATCAGCACCGTCGCCACGGGCCCGAGCCCGCGATCGATCTGGGCGTCGAGCACGACGCCCGTCGCCGGCCCGTCGACGCGCGCGCGCAGCTCCATCAGCTCCGCCTGCAGCGCGAGCGTCTCGAGCAGCGCGTCGATGCCGACGCCGGTCTTGGCCGAGAGCTCGACGATGAGCGTGTCGCCGCCGAACTCCTCGCCGACGAGCCGGTGCGCCATGAGCTCCTGCTTGACGCGCCCCGGGTTCGCGCCGGGCAGGTCGACCTTGTTGATCGCGACGACGATCGGCACCCCCGACGCGCGCGCGCGCTCGATGATCTCGACCGTCGTCGGCATCACGCCGTCGTCGGCCGCGACCACGAGCACGACGATGTCGGTCACGTCGACCCCGCGCGAGCGCATCGCGGTGAACGCCGCGTGCCCGGGCGTGTCGAGGAACACGAGCCCGTGCGCGCCCGCGGCGACGCGGTAGGCGACGATCCCCTGCGTGATCCCGCCGGCCTCGCGCCGCGCGAGCTCGGTCTCGCGCACGCGATCGAGCAGCGTGGTCTTGCCGTGATCGACGTGCCCCATCACGCACACGATCGGCGCGCGCCCGCGCAGCTCGCCGGTCTCCGCGTCCTCCTCGGCGCCGAGGATGTCGCGCTCGTGCACCGCCACGTCGCGGGCGGCGTAGCCGAACTCCTCGGCGACGAGCGTCGCGACCTCGAGCTCGATCGCGCTGTTGATCGTCCGGTCGCGCAGGCCCAGGCGCCACAGCGCCCGGAGCACCTCGCCGGACTTCTTGCCGAGCTGCTGGGCGAGGTCCCGCGTCGTGATCGTGCCGTCGACGCGGATGACTTTCTTCTCGGGGCGCATCTCGGCGGTCCCGCTCGCGCTGCGCTCCTTCGTCCGCTGTCGGCGCTTGTGCGGGCGCTTCTGCGGCATGACGCGCGCGCTCTCCCGCTGCTTCTGGCGGCTCGCGCGACCGGTGGGCCCCGGCTCCGGCGGCGTAGCGACGACGACCTCACGCTTGCGCCCCGCGGGCGCCGTGACGATGACCTCGCGCTTGCGCCCCGGCGAGGGCACCGGCTGGAAGCCGACGATCCTCGGCCCGGAGCGTCGCTGCACCCCGACGATCGCGCCCGACTCGTCGCGCACGACCGCGCGCGACGGCGCGGCGCTCGTCGGGCCGCTCGTCCGCTCGGCGTCCGGGCGCGCGCGCTCTCCCGGGGCGCCCTCGCCCTTGGTGTTCGGGGCGGCGGCTCGCGAGTCGGGGGGGCGCGCGCTGCTGTCCTGTCCCTCGTTGCGAGGGCGCTTGGGTCGTCGTCGAGTCGGCTTGATCATGCTCTGCCTCCAGGGCGCGGGGAGGCCGGGCCAGGAGCCCGCGTCGCGCCCGCGCCAACCGGGGTCGCGTTCGCGGGGCCGAGGCGCGCGCGCACCGGCGGCGCGTGCGTGTCTCGGTGGAGAGCGCTGATCGTGGCGATGGGCGACGGCATGGACTGTGGACAGCCTCCAGGGTAAATATCACGACACTCGATCTCTCGACCGCGCGCCGCAGGGCACGGATGGACTCTCGACCGCGAGTTTTATTTCGCTCGCGGAGCGCGCATCGGCATTTCTTTTTTTTATTTTTTCGGGTCTTTTCGCGCGCGGCCAGGCGGCTGAGCGCGCGCGTGAGCCCACGCGCGGGTTCGTCCCGGCTCGCCTACGTCACGGCCCGTCGCACAGCGTGGTCGCCGCTCCGGGGTTCACGCACTCGAGGCACATCGAGTTTGAGTCGACGTCGCAGTTCGGGAGCGCGGCGATCGTCTCGCAGGTGTTCGTCCCCGCGATCGGCGCGCCCCAGGAGTCGTAGCGCAGCTCCTGCAGCACATAGCCGCCGCTCGAGTGCCCGGTGAGGGCGCGACCCACGAAGCTGTCGATGCCCTGCAGCTCGTACACGAGCTTGAACGCCTGCTGCTGATCGGCGGCCGCGAGCGCGCAGTCGTGGGCGGCCTGCCACAGCGGCGCGGGATCTTGCACGTAGAGGTAGCCGCAGTCGAGGCGCTCCACGCCCTCCGGCAGCAGCGCGCAGGCGCAGGCCTCGAGGTCACACTCTCCGTCGACGCACCGCGCCGCGGGATCCGTGGTCCCGGTGCCGGAGTCCGTCGCGCTCGCGTCGGAGGTGGACCCCGTCGCGTCGGCCGTCGCGCTCACGTCCGTCGCCGCCCCCGTCGAGCCGGTGGCGTCGCCCGTCGCGCTCGCGCTCGACGAGGTGTCCTCGGAGACCTCTCCGCTCGACGGCGCGTCGGTCGTCGCGCTCGTCTCGCCGCCGCCCGTCGGCGCGCAGGCTGTGAGCGCGCAGGCCAGCGTGAGCGCGCAGGACCGGCGCGCGCCCTCGTTCACGCGGGGCCCTCGACGACCGCGAGGGGCACGGGCGCGCGCATCGATCCCAGCAGCGACACGAAGTTGACGGCGATGTACCCGCTGCCCGCGCCGCCGCACTGGTCCGCGAGCCCGTCGTACTCGACGAAGTAGATCGACGGGTCGGCGAGCAGATCACCCTCCGCGGAGCTCCCTCCGCCGGCGCTGGGCCAGAGCGTCCCCGCCTCGAGGCTGCACAGCTCGGTGGAGAGCTGCGCGTCCGAGTAGATCGTCACGTCGGCGAACACGCCGACGAAGCGCTCGGTCGCGCCCTCCGCACAGCTCAGCGTGTAGGGCTCAGCGCCGGGCTCGGCCTCGACGAGGAAGTCCACCGGGCCCGCGCTCGAGAGGTGGAGCATGACCACGTCGTCGAAGGGGTCGAAGGTGAACAGGTAGCGCGAGCCGGACGCGATCGTGAACAGCTCGTCGCCGAACACGTCGACCGCGGTCGCCTCGGCGTCGAAGGTCGCGAGGCAGAGCGTGTCGAAGGGCGCGTAGACCTGGCCGTCCCCCGACAGCTCGCCGCCGTCGGTGTCGCTCTCGCCCTCGCCGCCGCCGCAGGCGAGCGCGCCGGCGAGGAGGGTGAGGGCGCACGTGCGGAGTGGCGAGCGAGGTCTACGCGGCATGGCGCGATCGTAGGAGATCCACACGACATGTCTCGAGGCGCATGCGGTGATGACCGTCACACGCGGGAGCACGCGAAGACATGCTCTATTAAACATGTTCCCTCTCGGCGCTCCGCGACCGTCGCCGCCCGCTCGGCCCCGCCGCCGCCCGCGGCTCGGGCCCGTCAGTCGCCGATGTAGCCCAGCGCCTTGAGCTCGCGGATCTCCTCCGGCGTCAGCTCCTTGCTCTCGTAGATCGGCTGATCCGCCAGCCAGCGCTCGAGCAGGCGAGAGAGCCGCCGGGCGACCCGCGGGCGCGCGGCGCTGATGTCCTCGAGCTCGCTCGGGTCGGCCTCGAGGTCGTACAGCACGCGCTTGTAGCCGCCGCTGAGCTGCGGGATCTCGACGAGCTTGTAGCGCTCGGTTCGCACCATCCGGCGGCGCACGCTGCCGAACGGCCAGCGCTTGAGGCCCTCGCGGAGGCGCCGCTCGACCTCCGGCGGGACCTCCTCGGGCGCGAGCGGGCGCTGCTGGAGGGGGTCGACCGTGTGGTCGTGGAAGGTCGTGATCGGCTCGGGTCGCTCGAGCGGGACCGGCTGCTTCGGCCTCGTCTTCTTGGGCTTCTTGGGCTCCTTCGCCGCGCCGGGCTTGCCCGCGGGCTCGGCCAGCTCGCCCCCGTCCTCGGGCTCGCCGACGCAGATCGAGTAGCGCGTCTCGTGCACGCAGTAGCGCTTGCCCTTGCGCCCGCTGGCGAGGAAGTCGTGCACGCCGTTGATCATCAGCGTGCTCGACTCCGCGATCGCGTACTCCTCGGGCGCGATCGGCCGCGGCGTCTTGTCGTTCCAGCGCCACGAGACGTCGTTGCCGTCCATCTCCGGCCACTCCTCCTCGGGCACGCCGACCAGCCGCAGGATCGTCGGCATCACGTCGTCGCTCTGCACGAGGCCGTGGTCGACGTGGCGCACGGGCACGCCCGGGCCGCGGATCAGCAGCGGCACGCGCATGCTCGCGTCGTCCACGCTCGCGCCGTGCGAGTAGTAGTACTCGTCCTCGCCCAGGCTCTCGCCGTGGTCCGAGGTGAACACGACGAGCGAGTCCTCCCAGCGCTCGCGCTCGATGAGCGCCTCGATCAGGCGCCCGAGCTCCGCGTCGTTGAACTGCACGCTCGCGTCGTACAGCGCCGCGCAGTCGGGGTAGGCCGCGCGCGCCATGTTCTCGTCGTTGCCGACGACCTGGCCGAACTCGATCCCGCCGGCGCGCTTCTGCTGCAGCAGCTGGCGGCAGCGCGGCGCTCGCACGGCGGTCTCGGCCGCGACGCGCGGCGGCCCGTAGGGCCAGTGGGGATCGACGTAGTGCACCCAGAGAAACAGCGGCTGCTCCTTGCGCGCGCGCCGGAGCAGCTGGATCGCGCGGTCCGTCACCACGTCGGCGTCCGGGCGCTTGAGCCGGTCGCGGTTGATCAGGCGATCGAAGCCCTTGTGGAAGCCCTGGCGCGAGCCGCAGGCGGAGTTCGAGCTCACGCCGAGGGTCTGGTAGCCGCGCGCCTGGAGCACCTCCGCGAGGAAGGTGCCGTCCTTGACGGGCTCCCACACGTCGCGCGAGCCGTGGTGGTGCGGCCACAGGCCCGTCATCAGCGAGGCCATCGCCGGCGTGGTCTTGGGGAACGCGGTCGTCGACCACTCGAAGCGCGTGCCCTCCTGCGCGATCAGGTCGAAGTTCGGCGTGCGCACGTGGGCCGTGCTGTACACGCTGACGCGATCCGAGCGCAGCGTGTCGACCGTGATCAGGATGACGTCGGGCCAGTCGCGCGCTGCGGGCTCGCCCGCGCCGGGCTCCTCGCCGTTCTCGTCCGGCGCCTCCTCGTCATCGGGCGCCTGGGACATCTTGTGCGCGCGCCACACGGGCTGCACCGGCGGCGTCGGCGTGATGACCCTCGCCAGCTCCTGCGCGGGGTCGGGTCGCAGCATCAGCCACAGCAGCAGCACGGTGACGCCGGCGACCGCGACGAACACGGTCTCGCGCGCGAGCTGGAGCGCGCGCGCGCGCCAGCCGATCACGCGCCGCGGGGCGCCGCCGCGGGGCGAGAGCGCCCCGGGCAGGAAGCGCTCGACGATCCACTTCAGCAGGAACGCGCCGAACACCGAGATCAGCACCAGCCAGATCAGCCAGTGCAGCTCGAAGCCCAGCAGCGCGACGTCGACGCGCGGGTAGGCGACCTCGAGGCCGCGCGCGACGCCCCCCGGCAGCGGCGGCTCGATCGGGTACAGCAGCGACTCGTACGGGCTCGAGACCCGGCGCATCGAGACCTTCGCCGGCGCGGTCGAGATCGTCAGCGACTTCCCGTAGGTGCGCTCGCCGACCCGCAGCACGAGCAGCTCCTCGCCCTGCTCGAGCCCGCGGACCTGCCAGCTCACCTTGTCGAGCGGCCCTGGCGTCCGCGCGCGCACGGGCGACGAGGTCACGCGCGCGCGCCCGCGGGTCGGCGTCAGCGTGATCGCCTCGCGCAGCGTCGGATCGCCGCCGACCAGCTCGGCGGTGACGATCACGGTCTCGCCCGGCTCGATCGCGCGGACGCCGTAGTAGTGCTCCATCTGCACGAACAGCAGCACCATCGGCAGCGTCGCGAGCACGGCCGGGCGCAGGCTGGCGAGGAAGAAGCGCAGGTTCCACCACAAGAGGCGCCCCATCGAGCGCAGCACCACGCGCGGCTCGTTGTCGAACAGGCGCATCTCCATGAGGTGCGCCTGCATCCGCGCCTGCGAGCGCTCGAGCGCGCTCGGGTTGCCGACCCACTTGAACGCGTAGAGCATCAGCACGCCGAGCAGCATCGACAGCAGCGCCAGGCTCCAGGCTGGCGAGAGCCAGCCGAAGGCGGCGAGGTAGCCGTCGAAGACGGCGCCGAAGATGCGTCCGAGCGCGTACACGGGCGGGGGTCGATCGGGTCGGGGCTAGTCGATGTAGCCGAGCCCTTGCAGGCGGCGCGCGATCTCCTCGTCGGAGTCCGCGTCCTCGAGCTTCTCCATCTCCTTCTCGAGCACGTGGACGATGAACTCCTCGGCCGAGGAGTAGCCGGCGACGTCGGCGCACTTCTTGATGCGGTTGAACAGGGCTATGTCGAGCTTCACGGTCTTGCTGCGCGCCATCGGGTTGCCTCGCGGGTTGCTTGTGCGGGTGTGCGGTTGCGGTGTGCGGTTGCGGTGGTGACGCCCGTCTTACCGAGGCGGGCGCTCAAAGTCGATCACGGGCTCGCCGACCATGCCCTCGGGCGGCGGGACGCCGTAGGCGGAGAGCACCGTCACCGGGATGTCGTGCAGCCGCGGGCCGCTGCCGTCGGACTTGTCCAGCAGCAGGCGGTTGGTGAACAGCACGCCCGGGACGCGCTCGTGCGCCATGCAGTGGTCGCCGATCCACTCGTCCTCGTTGTCCTCGATGACCGCGGCCGGGACCGCGCCGAGACCTGTCGCAGAGGACATGCGGTAGGGCGGCGCGAAGCCGACGAGGTAGTCCGGCGCGAACTCGAACTCGTCGCCCGCGAAGTACTCGCGCGGCCGGTACAGGCGCTCGACGACCTGCGCGCCGGTCTCCGGATCGCGCAGCGCCAGGAGCCGCTGCTCGAGCCGCGCCTCGATCGCCGCGATCTCGTCCTCGGTGACCACGCCCTCGCGCTCGCGGCCGACGCGGTTGAGGTACAGGCCGTTGAGGCCCATGGCGTAGACCTGCGTCTGGGACCAGTCGACGTGCAGGAAGCCCGGCGTCTCGCTCACGTTCTGCGGGTCGTCGAGCGCCAGGAGGCCCTCGTCCATGAGCCAGCGGTTGAGGTGGACCTCGCGGTCGAAGCGGGCGAAGCCGTGGTCCGAGATGACCATCAGCGTGTCGTCGGGGCCCAGGCGCTCGAGCGTCCAGCCGACCACCGCGTCGGCCTTCTCGTAGATCGGCACGAGCATGTCCTCGTGCTCGCCCCAGAGCATGTGCGCCGCCTGGTCCGTGGTCGAGAAGTAGTAGAACAGGAAGCCCGCGTCCCAGCCCGCGAACACGTGCTCGTACATCGCGATGGTCTCGTCGAACACCTCGTGGGCCTGCTCGGCGAACTCCTCGCGCGTCAGCAGGTGGGCCGAGAGCCCCTTGGTCTCCTCGGCCATGCCCTGGGTGTAGAAGCGCCCGACCGCGGCCGCGAGCTCGGCGGCGTAGTCGCTGGGGTTGCTGACGCGGACCTCGGGCGAGACCGGGTCGATGTTGATCGGGCTGACGTAGAGCTTGAAGTGCGGCGCGAGCTCGCGGAGGTACAGGCGCACGATGCCGGTGCCGCTCTTGAGCGTCGGGATCAGCTCGAACTCGAGCGGCACCCAGCGCGACCACTCGCCCTCGCGCAGCACCACGACCTCGTCGCCGAGCTGGATCCGCGCGGCGCGGTGACCCGGGCGCGCGCGCTCGACGTCCACGCGCATCGGGATCTCGACGCGCGGCGCGTCCTTGCGCATGCCGTTGACGGGCCCGCGCAGCGCGGCCTGGAACGCGCCGCGGCGCAGCGTGACCTGCTGGACCTCGCCGCCCGAGACCTCCGCGCGCAGGTACTCGTCGGGGTCGTCGGTGAAGTACTGAAACGTCCCGAACGTCCCGAGCATGTCGGGCGCGCCCATGCCCGCGAGCGCGGCCGTCGACGACTCGAGCGGCGGGAAGTCCGTGGGCATGCGCAGGATCCGGGCCTCGACGCCGCGGTCGGTGAGCAGCTCCCAGAACGCCTGACCCTTGCGCAGCGGCACCGTGTCGCCGCCGCGCAGCGGGATCGAGTAGTCGCCGAGGTTCAGCGTCCAGCTCGTCGGGGTGACCTCGGCCATGGAGGAGAACGGCGCGCGCGTCTCGGGCCGTCGGTGCACGAAGTCGAACACGCCGTGGCCCCCGGGCGTCATGCCGGTGATGACCGTCGACCACGCGACCGGGCTCTGCGGCGGCATCACGGTCTCGAGCTCGCGAAAGCCCCCCTCGTCCATGAGCCGCGCGAGGTTCGGCAGGACGTCGCGATGGCGGCGCACGAACTGGGGGTCCATGCCGTCGAAGCCGAGCACCAGCACCTTCGGCGCGCGGCTCGGCCCGCAGCTGCTCACGGTCGCCAGCGGCACCGCGAGCGGCGCGGCGACGGACGCCACGCCGGCGGCGGTCGCCAGCGCGGCGGCCGTCAGCGCGCCGGCGAGCCGGCGGGCGCGGGGCGCCCTCGCCTCTGGCTTCACGCTCCGCACCTCCGCATCACGCTCCGACGAGCACGCGACCTTCCATGTGCCGCGGCGGCTTGAGCCCGAACATCGACAGCGCGGTCGGGGCCATGTCCTCGAGGCCAGGGTTCTCGATGGCGAGCGGGCGGCTGCAGAACACCACGCCCGGGACCAGCTCGGGGTCGATGCAGTGGTCGCCGCCCCACGCCTTGTCGTTGTCCTCGAACACGTCCTTGGAGACGCCGCCCGTGACCGCGCTCCACGACGCCCGGTAGCCGCGGTTGTAGCCGATCAGCAGGTCGGGGCCGCCGTCGAGGTAGGGCCCGCGGTAGAGCTTCGCGGACAGCTCGACCTTGCGGATCGCCACGGCGCCGCGGGCCTCGTCGCGCAGGCCGGTGAGCTTGTCGGCGAGCTCCTGGCGCAGCGCGTTGGCCTCCTTGCCCTTCTTGACGACGCCCTTGGACTCGCGGCCGACGCGGTTGAGGTACACGCCGCCGAGCCCGACCGAGTAGGCGCGGGTCTTGGTCCAGTCGACCTTCTCGAAGAAGTCGCCGCTCTCGGTCGCGCCGTCCTTGAGCACGAGGTAGCCCTCGTCGCGCAGCCACGAGTTGAGGTTGACGCCGCGCTGGAAGGTCTCGAAGCCGTGGTCCGAGAGCACGAACAGCAGCGTGTCGTCGTCGAGCTTGGCGATCGTGCGGCCGACCAGGTCGTCCATCTTCTGGTACAGCTGCTCGATCACGAGCTTGTAGGGCTCGACGTCGCGCTCCTTGTTGGCCGGGTGCTCCGGGTTGAAGCAGCGGTAGAACATGTGCTGCACGCGGTCGCTCGCGTCGAAGACGCAGGCGACGACGCCGCGCGGCGTCTTCTCGAGCGCGTTGAAGAACATCGTCTCGCGCTCCTCGTGGTTGAGGAACGCCTGGTCGAGGAACGCCTGCTCGTCGATCACGCCCTCGTTGAGCGCCCACGTGTCCTCGGCGAGCCCGAGCGTCGCGTAGCTGCCCATCAGCTTCGAGAGGTAGATCGCGTAGGACTCCGGGTACGAGATCGGCAGCGCCGGGCTCGCGGGGTCGATGTTGATCGGCGTCATGTAGAGCTCGAAGTCGGGCTCGGTCGCGGTGATCAGCACGCGCGCGATGCCCTTGGCCGAGGCGAGCATCCCGCTGGTGAAGCGCATCGGCAGCCACGCGCTGTACTTGCCTTTCTCGAGCGGGTGGCTCTGGCCGCTGACGCGCAGCTCGTAGCGAGCGGGCGCGCCGCGGCGGCCGGCGATGACCTTGATCGTCAGCGGGATCTTGATCGGCGCGCCGGTCGGGCTCTCGGGGTCGGGCGGGCCGTGGACCTCGCCTTCGAAGCCCTTGGCGGTCTTGCGCAGCGGGATCCGCAGGCCGTTGCTCTGATCCACCTTGTCGAAGGCGGTCGAGTAGAACGAGAAGCTGCCCTGGGTGCCGCGGATGTCGGGCGTGCACATGGCCGAGAGCAGGTGGCCCTTGAACGCCTCGGGCGGGAAGGTGATCGGCACGCGCAGGATCGTCGAGTGGATCTCGTGCTCGCCGAGCAGCTTCCAGAACGGCACGCTCTTGCGCTTCATCTCGACCTCGGGGCGGCCGAGCGGGATCTTGAGCTTGCCGATGGTCAGCACGCGCGAGGGCGGGCGCACGCGCGACGACGACAGCTCCGGCGCGTAGGTCTTGGGGTTGCGGCTGAGGAAGCCGAAGATGTTGTGCTTGGCCGGGTTGCCGCCGGTCGCGAAGCACGACCACGCGACCGGCGAGAGGCACGGGAAGGTGGTGCGCAGGCGGCTGTAGGCGCCCTTGTCCGCGAGCTTCTTGAGGTTGGGCAGCTTGCCCTCGGCCATGTAGCGCTCGCACAGCTTGGGGTCGAGGCCGTCGAGCCCGAGGTAGACGATGCGCTTGACCTTCGCGTCACGGTAGGCGCGCGCGCCCGTGAACAGGCGGCGGACGGCGCGGACCGGCCAGATCATCAGGGAGACCGCGCCCGAGAACAGCGCGGCGAGCAGCGCGAGGAACGTGCCCGTGAACACGAAGCCCGCGCCGGGCCCGATGTAGCCGAGGAGCCCGAGGGTCATCGCAGCTTCCCCTCGACGAAGGGCACCTCGAAGACCTTCTCGTGGTTGATCGGCCCGTGCCCGAAGTAGCCGCCCTCGCCGAACAGCTCACCGTGATCGGCGGTGATCGTGATCCAGGTGTTCTTCGGCACCGTGTCGTAGAGGCGCTCGATCACCGAGTCGAGGTAGTCGATGGTCTCGATCTGCCGCGCGCGCAGGCGGTCGAGCTTCTCCTGGTCGAAGAAGCGCTCGGGCTCGCTCTCCTTGAGCTTGCCGCCGACTACGTGGTCGTCGAGGTGCTTGAACACGCCGTGCACGCCGCTGATCCGCGGCCAGTCGTTCTGCGGCTCGCTCGGCAGCGCGTAGGGGTAGTGGGTCTCGCCGACGTTGAGCAGCCAGAAGCTCGGGCGCCCGCCGAAGCGCATGTCGTCGAGCATCGCGGCCATGTCGTTGTGCTTCTGCATCAGGCGGAAGCTGTCGAAGCCGTGGTTGATCATCGTCTTCGGGTTCAGCACCGGCAGCGAGACGCGCGCGCAGGTCCGGTAGCCGAGCTTCTGCAGGTACAGCGGGAAGTACAGCGAGGGGATCAGCGAGCGGAAGGACATGTCCTTCGTGCCAAGTCGCTCGTTGTACTTGAGGAAGTCCTTCTTGTAGTACTCGCTCGCGTAGACGTTGGACGGCGAGCGGTGCGGCATGAGCCCGGTCAGCAGGTTGTAGTGGCTGGGCGCCGTCCACGAGGCGTAGCTCCAGCGCCGCTCGACCTCCCCGAGCTTGCGCATGATCGGGTTCTTCGCCGTCATGAAGCTGTCGTAGCGACAGCTGTCGAGGATGACGATGATGAAGTTGTTGAGGTCGTCGCCGACGCCCGAGGCTCGCTTGACCGCAGGGGCGGCGGCGGCCTTGGGCGGCTTCTTCTTCGCGGGCAGCTTCTTGGCAGCGGGCAGCTTCTTGGCAGCGGGCAGCTTCTTGGCAGCGGTCTTCTTCTTGGCGGCGGTCTTCTTCGCGGGCAGCTTCTTGGCAGCGCTCTTCTTCGCGGTGGTCTTCTTCTTGGCCGCGGTCTTCTTCTTGGCCGCGGTCTTCTTCGCGGTGGTCTTCTTCTTGGCCGCGGTCTTCTTCTTGGCCGCGGTCTTCTTTTTAGCCGCGGGCTTGCTTGTGGACGTCTTCGGTCGCTTGCTCGATGCGGTCATGCCAAACTCTCGGAAAAGATCTCGGATTCGCGCGCTACGTGTGTCGCGAGCAGGGGAGCGCGAGGGGCGAATTGGCCGCTGTGCTCCCCGGAGCGGCCGGAATCCGGGTCAGAAGCGTACGGGCCGCGTGGACGGAGGTCAACACGCCGCGACCATGGCTCGCGGTGCGCGCGGGCGCGTGGAGACGGTCGTCACGCCCGCGTGCGGCCGCCGACCGTGCCGATCACCGCGGCGCGCGGCGGGGTCGCGCGGTTGTTACAGGTTGTGTCCGAAGGGCCAGGATCGCTCGGCCCGGCGGGAGTCGCGGCTTGCCCGCGGGGGCGATCGTGATGACCACTCTCACGGGCGCCCGGACGCGCCCGGGATTTTCGCTGCCCGCGTCGACGCGGATTGAGAGTCTCGTCGGCATGCGTCGTCACACGCTCGCCGGTCTGCTGTCGTTCGCGCTCGCGTGGGCCGGGGAGCCGCGGGAGGCGAGGGCCAGCGGGGGGTTGTTTCGCCACGACCAGCCCGTGGAGCAGACCGGCGAGGTGCCCCTGTTTCGAATGACCGGGGACGCCGCGACACGGGCGGGAGCACGGAGGACCCCGACGGGGCGGGTGTCTGAGCGGTCAGGTAATAACGCTGTACATGCGCTCGCGCGGCTTGGCGCGCGCGCGCGGCTGGGCGATGCTTGCCCGAGCTCGCGTTCGCGGGAGCTCAGGTCCTCGGCCGCGCCGCTGTGGTCACCGCCGCGAACGGAAAGACGCCGCCCGTGAAACGCTTAATTACGACTGGATCGCTCACGCTCACCGTCGCCGCGCTCGCGTGGCTCGCCGCGCCCGCGGAGGCGGAGGCCTGCGGCGGGATGTTCTGCGACAACCAGCAGCAGCCGATGCCGGTGGACCAGACCGGCGAGGTGATCCTGTTCCGCGTCACGGCTGACGAGGTCGAGGCGCACATCCAGATCCAGTACGACCCGAACACGGAGGCGTCGCGCTTCGCGTGGATCGTGCCGGTGACGGCGCAGCCGGAGATCACGGTGGGCTCCGAGCAGCTGTTTCTGAACGCGCAGAACGCGACGGTGCCGGCCTACGGCTTCCAGACCAACTTCGAACCCTGCGGCTACGGCGGGGACTACGGCGGGGACTACGGCGGCGGAGGCTGCAGCGACAGCGGCGGCTACGGCAACGCGACCGGGGCCGGCAGCAGCGCGGGGATGCAGGGCAGCGACGGCGATCCGATGATGGGCGGGACGACGGTGCTGGCGCAGGACTCGGTGGGCGCGTTCGACTACGCGATCCTCGAGAGCCAGACGGTCGACGACCTGATGATCTGGCTCGCCGACAACGAGTACTACCAGGACCCGGTGGCCGCGCCGATCCTCGACGAGTACATCCAGGAGGGTCACCTGTTCGTGGCGTTCCGCCTGACGCAGGGCTCGGGGCTCGGCGAGATCCACCCGATCGTGCTGACGTACCCGGGCAACGAGCCGTGCGTGCCGATCCGGCTGACGCGGATCGCGGCGCAGCAGGACATGGACATCCGCGCGTTCTTCCTGGGCGACGACCGCTTCGCGCCGACCAACTATCAGCACGTGGTGCTCAACCCGGTCAAGCTCGACTGGTTCCAGTTCGCGGTCAACTACAAGGAGGTCGTCACGCTGGCGATCGACGAGCCCGAGGCTGGCGGCCACGCGTTCGTCACGGAGTACGCGGGATCCAGCGCGGTCGTGCCGACCGACACGCTCGTGAACCCGGCCTGGGACGCGGCGGACTTCCTGTCGACGACGCCGCTGACGGTCGTCGACATGCTCGCGTCGCAGGCGCTGTACGAGTGCCAGGGGGACACCTGCGAGGCGCTGCACCCCCTGGTCCCGGGGCTGCTGGCGAAGTACGTGCCGGTGCCGGACGGCGTCGACGCGGGCTCGTTCTACTCCTGCGTGATGTGCTTCCAGGACCTGGTCGACATGAACGCGTGGGACGCCGTGAGCTTCTCGACGGATCTTCAGGAGCGCGTGATCGCGCCGGCGCAGCACGCCGTGGACATCGTGACGGCGCACCCCTACCTGACGCGCCTGTACACCACGCTCTCGCCGGCGGAGATGACGATCGATCCGGTGTTTCACGTGACCTCCGGGCTCGACGCGGTCGATCGCACCAACCAGATCGCCATCAACAACCAGCCGTGCTCGGGGGCGGCGACGGTGGAGGTCGCCGAGTTCCCGGCGATGCGGCTGACGAACTTCCAGACGTGGCCGGACATCGCGCCCGACGAGATGCCGTGGTCGCAGCGGATCGAGCAGGTGCTGCCGCTCGGGAGCCCGCAGGTGCTGGTCGACAACAAGCCGGTCATCGAGCAGCTGATCGAGACGTGGAACGAGGCGAACGGGGGCAAGATCGCGAGCCCGCCCGCGCCGCGCGCGGCGCAGGCGTGCGATGACGATGGCGGCGCCGGCGGCTGCGGCTGCACCCAGGATGAGCGCCCGTGGCCAGGCGCGCTGGCCTGGCTCTCGCTCGGCGGGCTGCTGCTGCTGCGCCGGAGGCGTGATGCCGCGCGGTCCAGCGGGTAGGGGCCCCGGCGCGCGGTCAAGGTGTCGAAAAGGCCAGGAAGATAACAGCGTACGGTCGCCGGGTGAGCTTGGCGGGCGCGCGCGGCTGGGCGATGCTCGTGCGGACCCGCGGTCGCGGGCGCCCCTACGTCGCGGCGTCGACTCGTCGCCCTTGGAGAACCCATACCCATGCAACGTTTAATCATCACTGGGAGCCTCTCGCTCACCGTCGCCGCGCTCGCGTGGCTGGCCGCGCCCGCGGAGGCGACGGCCTGCGGCGGGATGTTCTGCGACAACCAGCAGGACCCGATGCCGGTGGATCAGACCGGCGAGGTGATCCTGTTCCGCGTGACGGCCGACTCGGTCGAGGCGCACATCCAGATCCAGTACGACCCGAACACGGAGGCGTCGCGCTTCGCGTGGATCGTGCCGGTGACGGCGCAGCCGGAGATCACGGTGGGCTCGGAGCGGCTGTTCCTGAACGTGCAGAACGCGACGGTGCCGGCCTACGGCTTCCAGTCGAGCTTCGAAGCCTGCGACTACGGCGGCGGCGACTACGGCGGCTACGACGGCTCGAGCTGCTCGGGCGGCGCGACCGGGGCCGGGACCAGCGGCGGCGGCAGCGGCGGCCCCGGGGGCGAGGACCCGCCGATGATGGGCGGGACGACGGTGCTGGCGCAGGACTCGGTGGGCGCGTTCGACTACGCGATCCTCGAGAGCCAGACGGTCGACGACCTGATGACCTGGCTCGGCGACAACGCGTACTACCAGGACCCGAACGCCGCGCCGATCCTCGACGAGTACATCCAGGAGGGCCACCTGTTCGTGGCGTTCCGCCTGACCCAGGGGAGCTCGGTCGGCGAGATCCACCCGATCGTGCTGACGTACCCGGGCAACGAGCCGTGCGTGCCGATCCGGCTGACGCGGATCGCGGCGCAGCAGGACATGGACATCCGCGCGTTCTTCCTGGGCGACGACCGCTTCGCGCCGACCAACTACCGCCACGTCGTCGTCAACCCGCTCAAGCTCGATCACTTCCAGTTCGCCGGCAACTACAAGGAGGCGGTGACGCTCGCGGTCGACGGCCCCGAGGCCGAGGGCCACGCGTTCGTGACGGAGTACGCGGGCGAGAGCAAGGTCGTGCCGACGGAGGGCGTCTACAGCGAGCTGTGGGACGCGGGGGTGTTCCAGGGCGCGACGCCGCTGACCGTCGTCTCGCTGCTCGACGCGGCCGAGCTGTTCCGCTGCGTCGGCGACGTGTGCGAGAGCTACCACGCGCTGGTGCCCGGGCTGCTGGCGAAGTACGTGCCGGTGCCCGACGGCGTCGAGCCCGACGCGTTCTACTCGTGCGTCGAGTGCTTCGCGGATCTCGTCGACATGGCCGCCTGGGACGCGGCGGCCTTCGCCGCCGAGCTCGACGAGCGCGTGATCCAGCCCGGCAAGCACGCCGTCGACATGCTCGGCTCGCACCCGTACCTCACGCGCCTGTACACCACGCTGTCGCCCGCGGAGATGACGGTCGATCCCGTGTTCCACGAGACCTCGGGGCTCGAGGAGATCGACCTGCGCAGCAGCCTCGCGTCGGTCTACACGCCCTGCGCCGGCGCGACGACGGTAACGCTGTCGGGCTTCACGCCCGTCGACGTCAAGGTGTTCCAGACGTGGCCGGACGTCGCGCCCGAGTCGATGCCCTGGGCCGAGCGCGTCGAGCTCGTGCCGCCGGTCGGCACGCCGCAGGTGCTGCTCGACAACACGGAGGTCATCGAGCAGCTGATCGGCGAGTGGAACGCGGGGGCGCGCGTCGACAGCCCGCAGCCGCGCTGCTACGGCGACGACGACGATGACGACGACGGCACGGACACGGCCAACGCCGACGGCGACGACGAGGGCTGCGGCTGTCGTGCCGACGGCGGCGGCCTGCAGCCGGTGGTGTTCGCGTGCCTGCTGCTCGGCGGCGCGCTGCTCGGTCGTCGTCGCCGGCGCTGATCGGCGCCCGGCGTCACGCTACTCCTCGAGCAGCGTGCGCAGCATCCACGCGTTCTTCTCGTGCACCTGCATGCGCTGCGTGAGCAGGTCGGCGCTGACCTCGTCCTGGGCCTCCTCGACGATCTTGGAGATCGAGCGCGCGGTCCGGACGACGGTCTCGTTGCCGTCGACGAGCTCGCGGATCATGTCGCGGGCGCCGGGGACGCCGTCGCTCTCGGGGATCGAGGTGAGCTCGGCGAAGGCGCGGTAGGAGCCCGGCGCCGGGGCCCCGAGCGCCCGGATGCGCTCGGCGACGAGGTCGACGGCCTGCCACAGCTCGGTGTACTGCTCCTCGAACATCAGGTGCAGCGTGCGGAACATCGGGCCGGTGACGTTCCAGTGGAAGTTGTGGGTCTTGAGGTAGAGCGTGTAGCTGTCGGCGAGCAGGCGCGCGAGCCCCTGGACGATGCGCGCGCGCTGTTCGGGATCGATGCCGATGTTGATCGGGTTCGGAGCGGTCATGGTGCGCTGGAGGCTACCCGATCTCGAGCGCGTCACGGGCGAGCGCCGCGGCGCGCCGATCAGGGGAAGCTCAGCCCGAGCACGAAGCGCTCCCACTCAGCCTTGAACTCGTCCATGTCGGACACGCCGAGCACGGCGCGCAGGGTCTCGTAGCCGGTGGGGTCGTGCAGCTGCGCGCGCACGAAGGCGTGGTAGTACCTGCGCAGCAGCTGACGCTCCTGCAGGTAGTAGCAGAGGTAGCGCGCCTGCGCGTAGTTCGTGCCCGGGTCGCGGTTATAAAACGGGCGCTTGCCGGTGCTGCACAGGGTCTGGAAGCTCGGCACGCGACCGCGGCGGATCGCCCACTGCAGCCCCTCGAGGCGCCAGTTGGTGAGGCCGACGATGCGCCCGCCTTCCTCCGACGACTGCTCGTACAGCGACGCGAGGCCCTCGTTGAACCACGAGGGGCAGGCGGCGAAGTTCGCGGCCATATACGGGTGCACGAGCTCGTGCACGAGCGTGCCGCCGCCGGTGGCGATGTTCATGATGAGCGCCGCGTGGGCGGGGTCGTAGTAGCCGTAGGGCGTCTCGGGCTCCTCGTCGAACAGCCGGCGCGTGTTGCCGACGTAGCTCTCGTGGTCGCGAAACAGCCAGACGTCGAGGAGCTCGGTCGGGTCGCTGCGGAAGTAGTCCTTGCGCAGGTGGTGCACGGCCCAGCGGATCGTCCCGCTGACGTAGCGGCGCACGGTGTCCGCGTCGCCGTCGGTGATCGCGATAAACGGCGGCTCGACGACGACGAGGAAGCGCCCGGCGAGCTCGCGGTTGATCCGCGCGCGCAGCTCGCGAACGTGCTGCGCGTAGGCGAGGGCGCGCGCGCCCGGTTCGGGCTCGGGGCGCTCGACGCCCACGGGGCGCGCGCGCAGGGTCACGAGCCCGCGGGCGTCGTCGTCGCCGCTGGCTGGCCAGCGCTCGTACAGCGTCGACTTCGGCATCCGCGACCAGGCGCCGTCTTGTCGGGCCGGATCGTGGAGCAGCACCGAATTGCCCTCGACGCCGGCGATCAGCGCGTAGCCGGGCGCGCCCGGGGAGTCCCCCGCGCCCGCGCCGAGGTAGACGATCACCGGCCGGCCGCGTCGCAGCTCGCCGACGAGCTCGTGAAGACCCGCGCGGGCGACGGTGACGGGGTCCTCGTCGGGTCGCAGCGGTCGCCAGACGACGCCCGTGTCGACGCCGATGGCCGTCAGCGCCGTGTCGAGCTCCGCCGGCGAGCAGCCGCGCCCCAGGGCGGCGCTGACCCCCGAGGACGTGAAGATGTCGGCGGGGCTGATCGCGTGGCCGAGGAACTCGAGCGCCAGGGAGGCGCAGGTCTCGCCCTCGAAGCCGGGCGCGGCCTGGCGGTGGCGAAGGCCGTCGAGGCGCAGCGCGCCGGAGGCCGCGCGCGCGAGCGCGGGTCGTAGCCCCAGCCCGAGGGCCGAGCCGCGCGCCGTCCAGGCGAGAAAGGTCCGTCGATCCATCGTCGCCATCGCGACTTGGTTGCACGGTCCCCAGCCGACTTCGTTCCCGCCGAGGTCCCCCGAGGGCGCGGGCGGGCGCGGTCCGGCCGGCCGTCTTGCTCGACGCCGCGCGGTGAGGCACGGTTCCCGCGTGAGCGACTCCACCACGCACCCCGCTGGAACGTTGATCCTGGCTGACCGCCCCCCGGAGGCCTGGCGCGAGGTGTGGGCTCACTCGACGCGGCCGCGCTCGGGGGTGCTGATCCGCGCCGGGATCTCGAGCGGGCTGATCCTCGTCGCGCTCCTGGTCGTTCCGCCAGGTCCGCCGTTCTGGATCGCGCTGACCGTCGCCGCGCTCGCGTTCGTCGCCACGCCGCTGTTCATCCAGGGCGCGCTCGCGCGCCGCGAGCGAGAGGTGCTCGCGGCCGATCAGGGCAGGGCGGGGGAGCTGCTCGCGAGCCTGCCGACGCAGGCGCTGGTGCGGCACTTCGCGCCCCACGCGTGGCTGCCTCTTCAGCAAGGTCGGTTGCACCTGCTGCGGGGCGACGGGGCCCAGGCCGACAAGGAGCTCGCCGAGGTCGCGCGCCTCACCAGCGACGCGCAGCGGCCCGAACTCCTGGCGATCCGGGCCCAGGCGCAGGTCTTGGCCGGCGAGCACACCAAGGCCCACCAATTCCTCAGCGCGCTCAAGGGCAAGAGCGAGCTGCGGCCGCATGACCAGCTCGCGCTCGGGATCGCGCTGCTGCACACGCGCAACAAGCCCGAGGAGGCCAGCGAGCACATAGAGGCCGCGCGCGAGGTCCTCGGCGGTCACCCGCGCGTGCTCGCCGGGCTCGCCTACGCCCGCGCGCGCGCCGGCGACGCGGTCGCGGCCAGCGAGCTGCTCGAGCGCGCGCAGGAGGTCCTCGACGACGAGACGCACCACGACGAGGTGGTCGCCGATCTCGTCCGCCGCACCGAGAAAGCGCTGCGCGCGTTCCGAAAGACCGAGGCGAAGCGCGGCCGCAAGCGCGATCGCAGGCGTCGCGGCGCCGACGCCCAGCAGGGCCGCGCCGAGACCGAGGTCGTCGCCGCAGAGCCCAGGTCCGAGTCGGCCGACGCGAACACGGCCGGGCCCGAGGAGGCCAAGGCGACCGAGGCCGAGGAGCCCCACGCCAGGAAGATCCAGGAGGCCAAGGCCAAGGCGGCCACGGAGGAAGTCAGGGAAGCCGCGAAGGAAGCCGCGAAGGAAGCCGCGAAGGAAGCCGCGAAGGAAGCCGCGAAGGAAGTTGACAAGTCGACCGAGGAGGAGACCGCTGACGAGGTCGATGCCGATGAGGGCGAGGACGCGGGTTCCAAGAAGGAAAAGAAGGCGCGTGGACGCAAGGCGCGCAAGCAGAAGCGTCGGGCCGCCCGGAAGAAGCAGAAGGCCGAGGAGCGCGCGAAGCGTCGGGCGGCCGAGCGCGCTGCCCAGGGGGGCGAAGCGTCGGGTGACGAGGTCGGCGCGACGAAGCCGGCCGCGTCCCCTGCGACCAAGCCCGCGGCGTCGCGTGACGAGGTCGGCGCGACGGAACCGGCGGCGACGAAGTCTGTGGCTCCCGTTGAGGAAGTAGCGACGAAGCCCGCGGCGTCCGACGAGGTCGGCGCGACGAAGCTCGTGGCTGCGGTCGACACGAAGCCGAGCCCTGAGCCCGAGACGCCCAAGCAGGCCGTGGATATCCGCGCGGAGGTGGAGACGACGCGCGCGACGGAGGTCCCCGAGGAAGTCGCGGCTCTCGCGGAAGTGGTGGCGCAGGACGCGGAGGCTGCGGAAGAGCCGGCGCCGGAGAAGCCGCCCGTGCTCACCCCGTCTGACTCGCTCACGTCGTCCTTGCTCAGCGCGCCCGAGCCAACGCCGCGAAAACCGCCGGTCGAGCGGCGCCCGCCCCCGGTTGCGTTCGGCGCTCCACCAGCGAAGCCTCCCGGGTTTACGCTCGGCAAGCCGAAGCCGCCCGCCAAACCGGCTCCGGTCCAGCCGCCGCGTCCGGCTTCCTTGTTCGGCGCTGGTGCTCCGCCGCGCCCGGCAGCCGCGCCACGCCCGCGATCCGGGCCGCTGCCAGGGGGGCTGCCCACTCGCGGCGTATCTCCCTCCGCTTCGGGCTCGTTCTCCCGCCTCGGCGCCCCCTCGTTCGCCGCCCCGCAGCTGGCGCCCGGCAAGCAGGTGGCGCCGCGCCCGGCAGTCGTCGCGTCGCCGAAGGCGGCCGCGCCGGTTGTTCAACCCCCGACAGCGCGCGCGACCACCCCAGGCGTGCCGCGTATCTCGAGCGCGCCGAGACAGGCCGCGCCGAGCGTGCCGAGCGTACCAAGGCAGACCGCGCCGAGCGTGCCAAGCGTGCCGAGGCAGGCCGCGCCGAGGCAGGCCGCGCCGAGCGTGCCAACCCTGCCAGGCGCGCCGAGGCAGACCGCGCCGAGCGTGCCAACCCTGCCAAGCGCGCCGAGGCAGGCCGTGCCGAGCGTGCCGAGCGTACCGAGCGTACCGAGCGTGCCGAGCGTACCGAGCGTACCGAGCGTACCGAGCGTGCCGAGCGTGCCGAGCGTGCCGTCTCTTGCGAACCCCCCGATCGCCCCGCCGGCCGCATCACTCAGCGCTCCGCCGGCACCCTCGATTCGAGCCCCTGGAATCCCGGTCGCGGCGCCCGCGATCCAGCCGCCCACCGGCGAGCCCGATCTGTTCGCGGCCGACGGGTGGGATGACGCGCTCGACGGTTGGGACGACGCGCTCTCGGATCTCGAGCTGGACGAAGGGTCCCCGCTTGACGAGGAGCGCGTTTGAGACGCGGACGCGGCGGGCCGAATCCGCGCGCCGACGCTCGGTCATGCCATAGTGCGTGACGCGCCCGCAGGTGAACGTGACCATGACCGTGAACGAGCAATTCCTCAACCTCGCGCCGACTGACCTCGAGGCCCGCCGCGAGCCGACGCGCTACGACGGCGGCGGTTTCGGCGTGCGGCTCAACCGCTTCGTCGACTCCGACGTCGAGCTGTTTCAGCGCGTCTACGAGGGCGTAAAGCGGGCCCACGCGCTGTGGCTTGATATCCGCGATCACGTGCTCGATGTCCCCTTCGCCGAGCTGCTGCGCCGCTACGCGCTCGGCCCGTTTCGCGAGCCGCGCTTCCTCCTCAACGTCCGGGCCATGGGCGCGGCGACCTTCGAACTCGGCGTGCCGCCCCGCGATGTCCGCGGCGCGCTGCACGACATCCGCAGCGGCGCGCTGCTCGCCCTGATTGGCTACGCCGTCTCCGAGAGCAAGGGCGTGCACGTGTCCGACGACGAGACGCGCACGATGGTGCTGCGCGCGCGCGATCACGCACGAATCATGCGCAACGCGATCATCGATCTCGATCCCGTGCGCCGGGAGGTCGACGAGCACATCAAGAGCAGCTCGATGCAGGACTTCGTGGCCAAGTGGGACGGCTCGGTGTTCCGCCTCGGCGAGCGCCTGGTCTCGATCACCTTCGACTGCCAGTTCGACGGCAACGTCACCCACCACGACTCCGAGACCGCCGCGCTCGATCGCGTGCTCTACAACCACGTCAACAACGCGGCGCGCTTCGCCGGGGACGATCGCGTGCGGATCACCGCGCTGCGCGTCAACGATCGGCTGGTGCGCTGGGTCGTCGAGAACACGCTGCTGCCGGACCACAACTTCCAGCTGATCAAGGCGTTCGGCGGCGACCTCTCCAAGCTCTACCAGGGCGGCTTCACGCGCGGCGGGCACGGGATCGGGCTGTCGCTGTGCGCCGAGATCGTCGGCGCGGCGGTCGGCGTCCGGGAGCAGGACGAGCTGCTCACGCGCGGCTACATCGGCGCGGAGGTCCACGACCATCGCTACCTCGCGTGGTTCCACTGGCCGGTGTACTCGCCGGGGCAGCCGTGACGACGACCTGTCCTTTGGTTTGGTGACCGTCAGGACGGGTCTGTTCGGTCAGGTGGCGATCGCGAGCGAGCGCCGCCCGGCGCATGCCGGCGCGGCGCTCGTCTCGACCGCTCGCGGCGGCGCGCGCTACTGCAGCGGGTACGTCACGGTCACGTAGTCCGCGCCGCTCGCGTGGCAGCCGATGCACGTGCCGAGGCCCATGCCCTCCATGTTGAGCGCGTCGTTCTTGTAGTCGAACCAGTACCAGTTCATGCCCATGTTGCTGTCGGCCGCGGTCTTGATCTCGACGGACCAGCCGATGCGCGTGGTCGAGTCCGCGTCGTACAGCTCCTTGACGGCGGCGGCGCCCATGGGGTGCTCTGCGTTGGCGGCGCCGAGCGAGTCGTCGAGCGTCTGGTTGATGAAGATCTTGACGTTCCCGTGCGGGCCGCTCGAGGCGTGCACGGCGCTCTCCGAGGCCCAGCCGCTGTAGCTCTCGGCCTCCAGCCACGCGAGCAGATCGTCCGCGTTGGTCGGGGGCTCCGTCGCCGGGCAGCCGGCGGAGGTGCCGGGGCAGCCGGCGGAGGTGCCGGGGCAGCCCGTGGTGGTGCCGGGGCAGCCGCCCGTGGAGCCGGGGCAGCCGGCGTCCGTGACCGACTCGGTCTCGCCATCATCGCCGCCGTCACAGGCGCCCATGGCGAGGGGGGCGGCCGCGATCGCGGCGGCGGCGAGGACTGCTTCAAGGTCTTTCAGCATGGAAGATGTCTCTGAGGGAAGGTTCTTGCGAACTGGAAAAATTTCGCGCGGCCCTGGGGAGGGCGCGATCACTCGATCACGCCCAGCCGCCCGTGGGGGCCATGAATACACGAAGTCCAGGCGCGCGGAGACCCGCCATTGCAGGTCTCTGCCCGGTGAATTCTCCCGACGCTCGGGACCGCGCCGCGGGGTCGGCGGCGCGTCGTAGACTCGCCGCGATGGCTGGCTCCACGGTGAGCGCGCTTCGACGGCGCGGCCACCCCGCGCTCATGATGCTCGCGGGTTTCGCACCGGTTCTCTCGACGGCCTGCGGCGACGCGTCCGCGGGGACGATCGACGAGGACGCGGTGCTCGGGGAGATCCTCGCCTTCGATCAGGGCGGCTTCACGAAGGTCAACGCGGCGCCCGTGCCGAGCGCCCACGTCGCGGCGCGCGTCGACATCTGGGTGACCGCCGCCTCCGCGGCGCTGTACCTCCAGATCGACCCGCCCGACTACTCGACGCCGGTGGCCTTCCCGGAGGGCGCGACGATCGTCAAGCGGCACTTCGCCGACGAGGCCGCGACGATGGTGGATGGCTTTACGGTCATGCACAAAGGGCCCGCTGGCTACGCGCCGGCCGCGAACGACTGGTGGTGGGCGCGGGTCAACGAGGACGGCTCGATCGCGGTCAGCGGCGACGGCGGCGGCGAGACCCAGCTCTGCGTCGACTGCCACGCGCCCGCGAGCGGCACCGATCTCGTGCTCGGCGTCGACCCGGCCGACCACGCGCCGTAGCGGCGCGCGCGTCAGCGCGGCGCCGACACGCAGCGGAAGCCGATCCCGTGCGTGTAGGCCTCCTCGTGCATCGGGAAGCGCAGCGCCGGGTCGGTGTGCTGGGGCAGGAAGCTGTTGAACGCGCCGCCGCGGATGATCCGTCGCTCGCCCTGGTCCGGCCCCCTCGGGTCGCGCGCCGGCTCGGTCGTGTCCTCGAAGCTGTACGCGTAGAAGCGATCGGATGTCCACTCGAACACGTTGCCGATGACGTCGTGCACGCCGGTCGGCGTGCTCCCGGCGGGGAACCGCCCCACGGGCGCCGTGCCCGGGTAGCCGTCGTCCCTGGTGAACATCGGCGTGAGCTCCGGCAGCCCGACCTCCTCGCGCCAGCGCGCGCACTCGCGTCCGCACGCGTTGGTCATCTCCGCGGTCGGGCGCGCGTCGCCCCACGGGAACACGCGCCCGTCGTTGCCGCGCGCCGCGTACTCCCACTCCGCCTCGGTCGGCAGGCGCTTGCCCTCCCATCGGCAGAACGCGTCGGCCTGCTGCCACGTCACGCAGTTGACCGGGTGCTGCTCGCGCCCGGGCTTGCCCTCGTTGCACAGCGGCGCGTGCAGCTCGCGCGCGCGCGTCCACTCCTTCATCGGCGTGCCGCCGCGCGGCCAGAAGCTCTTGCGGTGCGGGCGCTCGCACTCACCGACGTCGGAGCAGCGGTGATAGCGGGCGACCGTCACCTCGTGCGCGTCGACGCAGAAGCTCGTCAGCTCGACCTTGTGCACCGGCGTCGCGAGCGACATCGCGGGGTGCTCCGAGTCGCTGCCCATGAAGAAGCGGCCGCCGTCGATCAGCACCATGCCCTCGGGACAGGGCGCGGGCGCGTCCGCGGTCGCGACGACCGCGCGCTCGGGGGCGCGCGGGGGCGTCTCGACGGCCTCGTCGCCGGCGCGCGCGACCGCGTCGCGCGTCTCGCCGCCGAGCAGCTCCTCCGCCGCGAGCCCGAGCCACCCGAGCACGGCGATCGCGATCACGCCGCCGATCAGCAGGCGAGACGGGCCCGCGCGGACCGGGCGCGCGGGGATGGACACGGGGACCGCCTCCTTCTCCTCGGCGAAGTGCTCCGGCATCCGGAGCGTGTTCGAGGCGCTGGTGAGGTCGCTGTAGCCGGTGCGCCCGACCTCGGACACGCCGGGCACCAAGTAGCTCTCCTCGATCAGGAAGTGCAGCGCCTCGAGCGCCTCGAGCGGCTCGAGGTCGGTGAGCGCGAGCGCGTCGTCGATCGTGTTCGCGCCGTCGAAGTGGAGCATCAGCTCGCGCTGCTCCAGCGTCAGCAGGTGGAGCTGCGCGTTCATCTGCGGCACGACGACGCGGTCGCGCGGCTCGAGCGACTCGAGCAGCGCGGCGCGCCGGGCCGCGCGCCGGCGCTGCTCGGCGAGCAGCGCGATCGTGCCGCGCGTGATCGTCCGTCGCTCGGCCGGCGGGCCGAACACGATCCCGAAGGTACCTTTCTCGAGGGACAGGAGCGCGAACGCGGCCGGCTCGCCGCGCAGCTCGCCGAACACCGCGTCGACGAGCGCGCCGTCCTCGACCCAGAGCGCGCCGCCGCCGTCGTCGTTCTCGATGATGACGCGACAGGTCTTGCGGCCGGTGTGCGCGTGCTCGAGCACCGTGGCCGCGCTGAGCGCGTCGAGCTGGCCCCAGAACGAGCGGTCGATCGGGACCTCCTGTCCGGCCCAGTGCTCCTCGTAGAGCACGTACTCGACGATCCATTGCTCGATCGTCGCGACCGGCAGCCAGTTGTTGGCGGCCGCGGCGTCCAGGCTCAGCTCCCCGCGGACGACCCGGCCCGCGAGCTCGCGCTGCGCGGCGACGGACCAGTCGCGCGTGGCAACCGTTTGTTCCTCGAAGTCCTCAAGCATGCGTCACGCCTCGAGCCGCGCTGGGGGGTCGCGCGTCCTCGCGCGGGGGGCTGTGCGGCTCGAGGCTGCACGGTACTCACGGGCGGGCCTCCGCTCAAATCTGCATGTGCGCGCGTCGAGCGAGCGGGCGCGCGCCGGCGCGCGAGGCCGCGCTCGCGCGCTCGCGCGGCGGTGTGCCGCGGTGGCGTGAAATGTGTTCAAACAGTCATGTACATGCATTCCCCGAGCGCGCGCGCTGGCGCGCGACCCGTGGGGATGCGCATACCGGCGCGCGAGCATGTTTTGCGCCGCGTCTCGCGACCTGTCCCGACATACCGCGGGCGCGGGCGGCGTCGCGCGTCGGCGCGCGCCGGCGCGTCCACGGGCGAGCGGCGTCGCCCGTCGACCTCACGCGTCGTCGTCGACGAGCGCGTACACGAGCGGCTCGCCGAGGCTGTCCCAGCGCAGCGCGCCGCCCTCGTCGCGCGAGAGCAGCACCGCGCCGGGGCCGTGGTCCGCCGGATCCTCGATCAGCCCGTCGACCCAGCGCACGGGGTACAGGCCCTCGTACCAGAACAGCACGAGGCGCGCGTCCCCGTCGATCTCGAGCAGCGCCGCGTGGCACTCCCGGACCCGCTCCTCGGCGCGCGCGGGCGCGGTCGCGCCGGGCGACAGCAGCCGCAGCGGCGCGGCGTCGAAGCTCGGGCCGGACGCGAGCGCGGTCGGGTCGCCGGCGATCGCGTCGCAGTCGAAGCCCGCGGCGGGCGCGAGCGGGTGCACGCGCAGCTCGACTGAGTCGCCTGTCCCGTTATGCACGTAGACATCCGCGCGGAAGGGGTCGAGGTAGTCGTCGAACTCGTGCTGTCCGCCGACGCCGCAGGCGAGCAGGCACGGCGCGGCGAGGCCGGCGAGGCGCCCGAGGGCGCGCCGCGCCGGCGCGTGGCGTGGCGTCGTCACGGCGCGCCTAGTCCTGCGGCCAGGGCTCGGGCGGCACCGGCTGGGTCTGCTGATCGGCGGGGTTCTGCGCGCCCGCGGCGATCAGGTTGTCGATGAACATGTAGATGTACTTCAGGTCATCCTCGATATCGAAGTCGGGGTTCTCCTGCAGCCACAGCTCGACGTTCTGCGCGAGGCCCTGGAGCACGACGAGCGCGCCGCGGCCGTCGCCGACCGCCGCGCGCGAGGCCGCCATGTGGAAGCCGACGAAGACGTTGAGCGTGACGAAGCCCTTCTCGGCCGACGCGCTCTCGAAGTAGAAGTCGGGGGAGTCGAAGGTCAGCGGCGAGTTGATCGGCACGCTCTGCTCCACGAGCTGCTGGGTGGCCGGGTCGCGGTAGCGCAGGTCGAGCTGACCGACCGAGCTGCCGTCGCCGGACGGCGAGGACGCCTCGAGCAGCTCGACGACGATCGCGCCGCCGCCGCCGCGCCGGCCGTTGTCGTTGTCGCTCGGCGAGGTGCGGTGCGCGATCTGGACGGTCGGGATGTCGATGTCGGCGCCGGCGCCCGAGAACTCGAACAGCTTGGTCCCGTAGATGCCGCGCAGGCGGTAGTCGGCGTTGTTGATGTCGATGTCGATGTGCAGCTCCTCGGCCAGCGGCACGAGGAACGAGGTCACCTCCTCGATGAACACCTCCTGCACCGCGGCGGGGTTCTCGAGGAAGTAGAACGCGCCCGCGCCGGTCTCCGAGAGGTCGCGCATCAGCTCGACGTCGAAGTCGGTGCCGACGCCGATCGTCGTCAGCCCGACGCCCGCGTCGGCCCAGCTCGTGGCGAGGTTGAGCGCCTTGTCGTCGTTGGTGATGCCCGCGGTCGCTACGCCGTCCGAGAGCAGGATGACGCGGTTCTGCAGCTCCGGCGCGGCGTGCTCGCCGACGAGATCGTAGGCGCTGCGCAGCCCGTCGTAGACGTTGGTCGAGCCGCTCGCGTACAGCGACGCGATCGCCTGGTCGAGCGCCGGGTCGTCGTGCGCGAGGTGGTCGGCGACGACGGTGGCGACGTCGGAGAACGCGACGAGCGAGATGTAGTCGCCGGGCTCGAGCGCGTCGAGCATGCGCACGAGGCCCTCGACCGTGTAGTCCATCGGGTCGCCCTTCATCGAGCCCGAGGTGTCGATCGCGATCGCCAGGTTCAGCGGCGGGCGCTCGAGCTCGTCGGGGTTGATCGGCGTGTTCATGCCGAGCAGCACGATGTTGCAGTCCGAGCCCGAGATCATGTTGCCCATGCGGCCGAACAGGCCGTGCAGGCACACGTTCTCGCCGCAGTCCGCGGCCGGCATCTCGATCTTGTGCTCGTTGAAGAAGCCGACGTCGTCGAGCACCTCGGGGCCGGGGATGCCGCCGTCCTCGAGGATCTGGCGGAACTGCCCGAAGTCCTGGGCGCCGCCCTGACCCACGCCGACGCCCGGGTCCTGATCGCCGCCCGAGTCGCCGAAGCTCCCATCGCTGCCGCCGCTGCCGTAGGAGCCGTCGTCGCCGCAGGCGACGAGCGCGGTCAGGGCGAGGGCGGCGAGGCCGGTGCCGAGGTGCTTGTGAAAGGTGTTCATCGTAGTGGTCTCCAGTTCAGGGGGTCGCGGGGCTGGGCGCTCGCGACCTCGACCGGGTAGTCCCCCGGTCGCGCGCGTGGTTCAGCCGAAAATCAAAAAAAACGTCATGACGTGCGGGAGGTCGTGATCGCGCGCGCACGCGCGAACCTGGCCACTCCGACAGGAGCGGCCAGGTCGCGCGGGATCCTTAGAGCGCGGCGCGGTGGACCGCGGCGATCTCGAGGTCGGGCCCGAGCTCGTAGGGCGGGTTGGCGCAGGCGCCGTTGTAGAACAGCCGCCGCTCGGCGTAGGCGAGGTGGAGCTCGACGCTCTCCGCGTCGTCGCCCATCGTGATCCCCGTGCCGGCCGCGAGCGTGTACATCTCCGCGGCGAGGAAGCGGACCGCGAGCTCGCCGCGCTCGACGATCGTGCCGCAGCTGGGCTCGACGACCGGGCCGCAGGCGTCGACGGCCTGGAAGTCCATGACCGTGCCGCTGACGAAGGGCGGCTCGCCGCCGGTGCCGAGCACGAGCTCGACGCTGTGCGTGTGCGCGGGGTTCTCCGGGTCGATCACCAGCTCGACGTTGAGCCGCGGGCTGCCGCCGAAGCCGTTGATCTCGCTGACGCTCACGCGGTCGCCGGCGACGAAGGGGAACTCGAGCGCGGGCGGCAGGCAGACGTACCAGTCGACGGGCGTGTCGGCGGCCTCGGGCGGCGGCTCGCCGACCCCGTCGTCGAGGTGGAGGCCGGCGCAGCCGTCGAGGCTGAGATCGACGTGCGTGATCCGCTTGATGCCCGACGGCGCCTTGGTCCAGTCGAGGCGCGCGCCCTCCGAGAGCGGCTCGCAGGTCGGGGACTGCGAGAGCTCGCTCGGCTCGGTCGCGACGGCGAACACGATCTCGGGGCTGTTGGCCTGGTACGCCGCGAGGCCGATCGCGTCGCGGTCGATGACGACCGCGCCCTCCGTGTGCTGCGCGGGGTCGGTGATCAGGCCCTCGACCTCGGTCTGCCGGATCGTGCCGTTGAGCCAGAACAGCAGCGCGGGCGGGAGCCCGTCGATCTCGACGAGCACCGCGTGACAGTCCGCCGAGCGGCTGACGTCGCGCACGGCCGCGTTGGTGCCCGGCGGCAGCGTCCAGGTCGTCGTCGGCCCCAGCAGCGGGGGCGTCACGAGCTGCCCGGGGTCCTGGGCGAGCACGCTGCAATTCCCGACCGCCGCGTCGCTCAGCTCGCGCACGCGGATGACGAGGTCCTCGGTCTCGCTCGGGTTGTTGATGTAGACGTCGGCGGTGATCGGCGTGTAGCTCTCGTCGCCGATCCAGTCGGTGTCGGTGCCCTCCCAGTCCTCCGGCGGCGGGCTCGTGGCGACGCAGGCGAGCAGCCCGATCGACGCGGCGCCCGACTCGGCGAGCCGCCGCGGCGGCGCCGACGGCCGACGCTCCATCACGGGCAGCATCAGCGCGTAGGAGAGCGCGAGCAGCGGGAGCGCGACGAGATCGGTCGGGTCGACCGTGATCGCCCACGGGATCGCGACCGCGCCCATGAGCCCCGACCACAGCGCGGCGGCGGCGGGCGAGAGGTTGATGGCCGCGAACACCACGCCGACCGCGACGTGGCAGGCGACGAGCGAGCCGCGCGCACGGACGCGCAGGAGCGCGGCGAGCAGCGCGGGCGCGACGATCATGCCGGCGAGATCGCTGAGCTTGCCGGTGATCGGCGCGGGCAGCATCTCTGCGCCTTTGAGCAGGTGGTCGTTGACGATCAAGATCGCGAGCGCGGCGAGCCAGACGGGCGTGCCGAGGGCCAGCTCCGGGCGCAGGGGGGTGCGCGCGCGCGCGCTGTCAGGGGGATAGGCCAGGGACATTGTGGTTCCTCCGCCCTGCTAGTCTCTGGGTCGGCAGGTTGGTTCACAACGCGCGACAGGTTTTCGCCGGCGCGCGCGTTAGACGCGATCGCGCGTCGGCGCGCGCTCGAGCGGCGCGACGCGGCCGTCGTGAGAGCGCGAACGAGCGCGCGCGCGCGGACTCGCGACCCGTCGAGCGTGACGCCGCGCGGACTCGCGCCGCCGCCAGTCCAGCGGCCGGCCGCTCGCCGCGGTACCATGCCGCGAGGCGCCGACATGAAAGTCGAGGACCCTGATTACACCGTCACGTACGCGCGCGAGGAGGGCCGGATCGAGTTCGCCGGCGCTCTGCGGATGCCCCACGCCGAGCACTACAAGCCGATCGGGAACATCCTGCAGGAGGCGGCGGCCGCCGGGGTCAGCCCGCTCGTGCTCGACTTCCGCAAGCTGCGGATGCTCAACAGCCGCGGCTTCGGGCTCGTCGCGAAGTTCGTGCTCGGGCTCGCTGGCTCCAAGAGCCAGCTCAAGCTGCAGGTGCTCGGCAGCCGCAAGTACCACTGGCAGACGCGCTCGCTGACGACGCTCAAGCGCCTGTGGAGCGAGGTCGAGATCTCCATCGAGGGCTGAGCGGCCGGTCGAGCTCGGCGCGCGCGGCGGCTACGAGCTGTCGCTTGGGACATACACCGCCGGCAGCGTGATCGTGAAGCTCGAGCCCACGCCTTTCTCGCTCTGCGCCGTGATGTCGCCGCCCATCATGCGGCAGAAGCTCCGCGTCAGCGCGAGGCCGAGGCCGGTGCCGCCGTACTTGCGCGTCGTCGACGACTCGGCCTGCACGAACGCCTCGAACACCTGCTCGAGCTGCGCCGGCGTCATGCCGATGCCCGTGTCCGAGACCTCGAAGCGCAGCCAATCGCGCCCGCGCTCGACGTAGCGGCGGACGCGGAGCGTCACGCGCCCGTTGCCCGTGAACTTCGCCGCGTTGCTCAGCAGGTTATAGAGGCACTGCCGCAGCTTCGTCGCGTCCGCGTACATCTCGCCGAGCTCGGGGGGGCAGTCGAGCACGAGCTCGTTGGAGTTGGTGGCGACGAGCGGCCGCGCCACGGCGCGGACGCCCTCGAGCAGCGAGTCGATCGCGAACACCTCGGGGTCGAGCGTCATCTTGCCGGCCTCGATCTTCGAGAGATCGAGGACCTCGCTGATCAGCCCGAGCAGGTGGGTGCCGGCGCCCTTGATCTTGCCGAGGTCCACGGCCTGCGACGCCGGGTCGAAGTCGCCGTCCTCGAGCTCCTCGAGCAGCATCTCGCTGTACCCGATGATCGCGTTCAGCGGCGTGCGCAGCTCGTGGCTCATGTTGGCGAGGAAGCGCGACTTGGCCTGGTTCGCGTCGTCGGCCGTCTCCTTCGCGCGCCGCAGCGCGTTCTCGCGGCTGCGCAGCTCGATGTTCGCCTGCGCGAGGTTGAAGGTGCGCTCCTCCACGCGCATCTCGAGCTCGGTGTTGAGCCGCTCGAGCTTCTCGAGCGCGGCCTTGGTCTCGCGGTGCGCGGCCCGCAGCTGCTGCTCGCGCTCGTGCAGGCGCGTCACGTCGGTGCCCGAGCCCGAGTAGCCGAGGAAGCGATCCTCGGCGCTGTAGTTGGGCGTGCCGCTCAGGCTCCAGGAGCGGCGCCGCCCGCTGCGGAGCGTGACGCGACAGACCACGTTCGAGAACGGCGCGCCGTCGGCCGCGCGCTCGCGCAGGAGCGCCACGACGTCTCGCCCCGGCTCCGGCTCGATCAGATCCTCCCAGCGCTTGCCGATGAGCTCGGTCGCGGCGTCGGCCCCGGTCGTCGCCACGCCGGCCGAGACGAAGGTGAAGCGCCCCTCCTCGTCCTGCTCCCAGAACCAGTCGTTGGAGACCTCGGCGATGTTGCGGAAGCGCTGCTCGCTGCTGCGGAGCCGCTCCGCGCGGGACTCGAGCTCGCCGAGCTGCCCGGCCAGCGCGAGCCGACCCGGCCGCGCGACGAGCAGGAACACCGCGAGCACGCCGAGCACCAGCGCGATCACGCCGCCCTCGTCGAGCTCGCGCAGCTCTGCGATGTACGCCTGGTCGGCGGCCGTGAGCGCGTCCATGACTCGCTCGAGATCGGCGAGCGCGTCCGCGCGCGCGCGGCCGGTGAGGTACTCCAGGCTCGGGTGAGCCGCGAGCGCGTCGTCACCTGGCTCGTTCGCCAGGGTCCGCGCGGCGCCGACGTAGCGGGTGAGCTGGGCGTCGAGCAGCGTCGGCGGGCGCAGGTAGAGCGCGCGCACGTCCGGCGGGAGCACGCCCGTGAGCCCGCGCGCGGGGTCACCCGAGAGCAGCGCCTGCTGCTCGCGCTCGAGCGCGTCGCTGACCGCCTGCAGACGTCGGCGCGCGTCCTCGCGTGCTGAACCGCGTGTATCGACGATCTCGCGGGTGATGAGCCCGATGTCCATGAGCTGCGCGCGCTGCTTGCTCGCGCTGGCGAGCTGCGCCACGAGCTCGCCGCGCTGCGCCAGCGCGCGCTGGCGGAGGACGAACGCGAACGCGATCAGCACGATCAGGATCAGGCCGGCGAGCACGTTGCGGAGCGCGAGCCGGCGCGACAGCGACGCGGGATCGAGCTCAGCGCGAGACGCCTCGCGCAGCCTGTGGTCCTCGGCTCTCTCGCTCTCCGGCTCCACGTGATCAAGCGCCGCAAACATCCCCAACGCGTGCGTTGGACTCGCGCGCCAATCCGTGGTCGCGCCGCCAGCGGTGGCGGCACGTGAATTCTACCCGAATCGCGCCGCTGAAGCGGCGGGCTCGCCTGTGCGCGCGTTCGCGTTCGCTCCGCTCGTCTGCGCCCGCCAGCGGCCCGCGAAAGAAATGCCGCGGCCTCTTGTTCGCGGGGGGGCAGTGGATATTCTGAACGGAGCGGCCTGATGGAAAATTTTACGGCGGGGATCACCTCGTACCCCACGATCGTCTACTCGATCCTCCTCATCTTCGTGATCATCTATTGGGTCTTCGTGCTCATCGGCGCGCTCGGCCTCGACGTGCTCGACTTCGACGCTGACGTGGTCGACGGCGCGGCGGAGGGCGCGGCCGAGGGGATCGCGGAGGGCGTCGCGGAGGGCGTCGCGGAGGGCGTCGCGGAGGGCGTCGCGGAGGGCGTCGCGGAGGGCGCGGCGGAGGGCGCGGCCGAGGCCGTCGAGGGCGCGGCCGAGGGCGCGATGGAGGGCGGTTTCAGCCTCCTCAATTTCCTCGGGATCGGGCGCGTGCCGGCGACCGTCGTGCTCAGCCTGCTCGTCGGCTTCGCCTGGGTGATCTGCTACTACGCGATGGTGCTCGCCAGGACGCTCGGCGTCAGCGGGTTCCTCGTCGGCACGGCCGCGCTCGCGGGCGCGTTCGTGCTGGGGAGCCTCATCACCTCGGCCGCCGTGCGCCCGCTGTTCCCGGTGTTCCGCGTGCACCAGGCGACCTCGAACCGCGACCTCGTGGGCAAGGTCTGCACCGTCTCGACCGGGCGCGTCGACGCGCGCTTCGGCCAGGCGACACTGCTCGACGAGACAGGCGGCGAGCACCTCATTCAGGTCCGCAGCGACGACGCCAATCAGATCCAGCGCGGCACCCAGGCCGTGATCGTCGCGTACGACCGCGAGCGCGAGGCCTTCATCATCGAGGGCATGGACAACCTGCTGCCGCCGCGGTCAAACACGCGCGACGCGTGACGATTACGACCGCGGCGACGCGATTGTGCGCCCTCGCTGCGCGCTCTCGTCCGCGGATCCTCCAGCGGCGAAAAGCTGCTACCGTGGCGGGCGCAACGGGTCACGCTTCGCACGTCGGCCGAGTCGGCCGCGCTCGCTCCCCCGCAACCAAACTCGTCAAACGCACGGCGCCTGACACGGACGCCGCGGAGCACAGGACAACGCAACGATGGAAGAGTATCTCCCCCTCATCGTACTAGGCGCGCTCATATTCCTGATCTTCATGGGCGCCGTCTACATGATCTTCAAGCTCTACCGAAAGGTGGACCAGGGCCGCGCGCTCATCATCAACAAGATCAGCGCGGAGCCAGAGGTCACCTTCACGGGCGGCCTCGTGATCCCGGTGATCCACCGGGCGGAGCAGATGGACATCTCGGTCAAGACGATCGAGATCGACCGCCGCGGGCACGAGGGCCTGATCTGCGCCGACAACATCCGCGCCGACATCAAGGTCACGTTCTTCGTCAGGGTCAACAAGACCAAGGACGACGTGCTCAAGGTCGCGCAGGCGATCGGCTGCGATCGCGCGTCCGACCAGCGCACGCTCGAGGAGCTGTTCAACGCGAAGTTCTCCGAGGCGCTCAAGACGGTCGGCAAGCGCCTCGAGTTCGAGCAGCTGTACACGCGGCGCGAGGACTTCAAGGACCAGATCATCGAGGTCATCGGCCGCGACCTGAACGGCTACGTGCTCGACGACGCGGCGATCGACTACCTCGAGCAGACGCCGCTCTCGAAGATGGACCCGCAGAACATCCTCGACGCCCAGGGCATCCGCAAGATCACCGAGATGACCGCGGCCCAGAACGTCAAGACCAACGAGCTGCGCCAGAAGGAGCGCATGGAGCTCGGCTCGCAGAACCTCAACGCCGACGAGGCGGTGTTCCGCTTCGACCAGCAGCGCGCGGAGGCCGAGGCCCGCAAGAACAAGGAGATCGCGGTCGCGCAGACCCGCGAGAGCCAGGAGGCCGCGCGCGTCGCGAGCGACGAGTCCAAGAAGACGATGCTCGTCAAGCAGGCCAACGACGCCGAGATCGGCAAGGCCGAGCAGGACAAGCTGCGCACGATCACGATCGCCGAGAAGGCGCGTCAGCGCGAGCTCGCGGTCGAGGAGGAGCGCGTGACCAAGGCGCGCGAGATGGAGCGCATCGCCCGCGAGCGCACCGTCGACCTGCAGACGATCGAGAAGCAGAAGGCGATCGAGATCGAGCGCAAGGCGATCGCCGACGTCGTGCGCGAGCGCGTCGCGGTCGACCGCACCGTCGCCGAGCAGGAGGAGGCGATCAAGAAGCTCCGCGTGGTCGAGGAGGCGCGTCGCATGAAGGAGGCGACGATCATCCAGGCCGAGGCGACCGCCGAGGAGAAGAAGCTGCTCAAGGTCAAGCTCGCCGAGGCCGGGCACGAGGAGGCGCGCCTCGACGCCAAGAAGAAGCTGCTCATGGCCGAGGCGCAGCTCGAGGCCTCTGACAAGGAGGCGCAGGCGCGCATCCGCCTGGCCGAGGGGCGGCAGGCCGAGTCGGCCGCCGACGGGATGGCGAAGGTCCGCGTCGCCGAGGCCGAGGCCGTCGCGATCGAGAAGCAGGGCATGGCGAAGGTCCGCGTCGAGGAGGCCGAGGCCGGCGCGATCGAGAAGCGCGGCGCCGCCGAGAACAAGGTCATGCACGAGCGTCACCGGATCGACGCCGAGCACGTCGAGGTCGACGGCCTCGCGCACGCGAAGGTCAAGGAGGCCGACGCGGCCGCGGTCGAGAAGCAGGGCATCGCGCACGCGATCTCGATCGAGAAGCGGCTCGAGGCCGAGGCCAAGGGCCTCGAGTACAAGGCGCGCATCATGGAGAGCATGGCGGCCGGCGGCAAGGAGCACGAGGAGTTCCGCATGAGCCTCGAGAAGAACAAGGAGGTCCAGCTCGCCAACATCGCCGCGCAGCAGAAGATGGCCGAGTTCCAGGCCCAGGTCCTGGCCCAGGCGTTCACGAACGCGAAGTTCAACATCGTCGGCGGCGACGGCGAGTTCTTCGAGCGCTTCATCAACGCGGTCGGCCGCGGCCAGGCGCTCGACGGCATGATCGAGAACAGCGAGGCGCTGCAGGGCGCCACGAAGGGCTACCGCGACGGCTCGCGCGACTTCGCCACCGACCTCAAGGATGTCCTCACGCGCCCGGCGCTGTCGGCCGACGGCGTGCAGAAGCTGACGGTCTCGGCCGTGCTCACGCACCTGCTCGCCAACGCGGGCGACGACGAGCAGGACAAGCTCACGAAGCTGATCGAGAGCGCGAAGCGGCTCGGGCTCGACTGAGCCGGACGTCCGCGGCGACCCGCGGCCAGCCCCCTGAGGGGGCGGCCCCGGGTCGCCTGACGTTCGCAGCGCAGCGCGAATCAACGGGGGCCGAACAAGGATCCGACGGGCAGCGGTCGCATGGCGGATGACAAGACTCAGGAGCAACAGGGCGAGGGCGAGACGACCCTCGAGGGCGGCAGCTACGACGTCATCCGCGGGCGCCTCGTAGGCCACGGGCGCGAGCTCGCCAAGCGCTGCGGCGCGCTCAACGAGCAGCGCAAGGAGACCTTCGGCGGGACCGAGCTCGTGCGCCTCGGCGGCGAGACGGTCGCGACCAAGCAGAACTGCGACCCCTGCGACGTCGTCCAGATCGGCAAGTACTCGCTGTTCGCGTTCAACGTGTTCCTCGGGCTCAAGAGCGTCCCCGAGATCGAGGACGTGTTCACGCTGCGCACCTTCACGGCGAGCGAGACGCCCGGGCACAGCTTCCACGAGGCGCCGCTCGACGCGATCCCGGGGCTGTTCGACGACCCCGAGTTCGAGAAGCTGTTCGTCGAGCTCTACAAGTACACCAAGAACGCGCGGGTCCTGCGGCTCAAGGTCACGCCGACCAAGCTGTTCGTCGTGTTCCAGATCGGCCCCGATCCGCGGCGCAACATCCGGGTGTTCCACTGGAACATCGACCCCGGCGGCAACGGCCTGCAGTTCATCGACAACCGCGGCGAGCGCGAATTCCCCGAGGTGCCCTCGCACGAGATCGAGTGGACCGAGACGACGCGCGAGGACCAGCGCGGCGGCGTGCACCCGCACGTCTCGATCCAGGACCGGGTGTTCGTCGAGACCGTCGGCGGCGACCTGACGATCAAGGTCGAGGACAACACCCAGGACGGCCTCGGCGTCTACCGCGAGCCCGTCAACGAGCCTGACCAGACGCTCGATGACGCGCGCATCGAGTACGACGACATCGGCCCGCTGATCCTCATCCGCGTGCTGCCGTACCGCGAGGAGGTCTGGCGCTACTTCGTGTTCAACGAGCGCACGAAGGAGGTCGTGCGCATCGACGCGATCGGCCAGGCGTGCCAGCTGCTGCCGGAGGAGCACGGCATCGTGTTCCCGGGCGGCTTCTACCTGACGTCGGGGGAGTCGACGACCTTCGCGGTCGACATCGAGGGCCTCGAGTTCGAAGCCCGCGTGGACTCGCCGAACGGCGAGGACGTGATGTACGTCTACCACCGGCGCGACACCGGGCGCTACGCGCTGCTCGCGTACAACCTGATCCGCAAGGAGGTCGCGCAGCCGATCCTGTGCCGCGGCTACTGCCGGTACGACGACGGCAAGCTGCCGGTGCTGCTCGACCCCAAGGAGCCGACGAAGGTCCACCAGCTGCGGCTGTACCAGACGCCCTTCGTCAGCGCCGCGTTCGCTGCGGCCGCGCCGACCGACGACTCGTTCCTCGCCAAGGTCGGCAACGCCGAGCTGGTCAAGGGCATCTCCGAGGCCTACAGCCTGCTGCGGCTGATCGAGAACGAGGACCCGCGGCGGGTGACGTACGAGGACCTGATCACCTCGGCGACGCACCTGCTCAACAACTTCGACTGGCTCGCGCGCGAGGAGGCCTGCGCGCTCGCGCCGGTGATCACCGAGATCCGGGCGACCGGCGAGCTGATCATCGACGAGTTCGACAAGGTCGTCGCGATCCGCAAGCGCGCCCGCGAGGCGCTCGTGGAGGCGCGCGCGCAGCAGGAGGCGCTGGTCAAGACGCTGCGCGTCTCGGACTTCAAGTCCGTCGACCAGTACATGACCGCGCTGACCAAGCTGCGATCGCAGCGCGGCCAGGTCATCACGCTGCGGGACGTCCGCTCGATCGACCTCGCGGCGCTCGACGAGCTCGAGAAAGAGCTCGTCGAGCAGTTCGAACGCGTCAGCAAGGCGTGCGTGGAGTTCCTCGTCGGCGGCGACGCGCTCGCGCCGATCGGCGCCAGCCTCGACGACGTGCTCGCGCGCATCGAGGCGTCGACGAACGCGCTCGAGCTCGGGCCGCTGCAGGAGGAGGTCGAGCGCCTCGGCGACGGCCTCAAGGTGCTCGCCGAGGTCGTCAGCGGGCTGCAGGTCGGCGACGCGGTGGCGCGCACCAAGATCCTCGAGGACATCTCGGAGGTCATGGCCCACCAGGGCCGCGTGCGCGCGACCTTCCAGTCCAAGCGCAAGGAGCTGCTGACGAGCGAGGGGCGGGCGGAGTTCGCCGCCCAGTTCAAGCTGTTCTCGCAGTCAGTCGCGTCGGCGCTCGGCATGGCCGAGACGCCGGAGAAGTGCGACGAGCAGCTGACGGCGCTGCTCGTGCAGCTCGAGGAGCTCGAGGGTCGCTTCAGCGAGTTCGACGAGTTCCTCGGCGACCTCGCGGCCAAGCGCGAGGAGGTCCACGACGCGTTCCAGGCCAAGAAGCAGGCGCTGCTCGATCAGCGCCAGGCGCGGGTCCAGAACCTGCTCGGCGCGGCCGAGCGGATCCTGCAGGGCATCGCGCGCCGGGCCCAGAGCTTCAAGACGGCGGACGAGCTCAACGCCTACTTCGCGGCCGACCCCATGGTCCTGAAGGTGCGCGAGCTCGTCGAGCGGCTCGGCAACCTCGAGGCCAGCGTGAAGGCGGAGGAGATCGCCTCGCGCATCAAGTCGTCGAAGCAGAACGCGCTGCGAGCGCTGCGCGACAAGACCGACCTGTTCGAAGAGGGCGGCAACCTCATCAAGTTCGGCCGCCACCGCTTCAGCGTCAACACGCAGGTGCTCGACCTGACGATCGTGCGCCACGGCGAGGGTATGGCGTTCCACCTCGGCGGCACCGACTACTTCGACCCGATCACCGACGAGGGCTTCGCCGGCTCGCGCGACTTCTGGGAGCAGCAGATCGTCTCGGAGACGCCGACGGTCTACCGCGGCGAGTACCTCGCGGCGTCGGTGCTGTTCGCGGCCGACTCGGGTGAGGGCGAGCTGACGCTGAACACGCTGTACGACGCCGGGCGCGAGGGCAACGGGCTGCTCGACATCGTGCGCAAGGTCGCCGCGACGCGCTACGACGAGGGCTACGAGCGCGGGCTCCACGACTCCGACGCGGCGCTGATCCTCGACAAGCTGCTGCGCATGTGGGCGACGGCGGGCCTCCTGCGCGTGGCCTCGACGCCGCGCGCGTGGGCGTGCCTGTTCTGGGCGTGGTGCGACGCGAAGGAGGAGCGCAAGGCGTGGCACCGGCGCGCCCAGAGCGTGATCCGGCTGCGCGACGCGCTCGGGCAGTCGCCGGCGATCGAGGCGCTGGCCGAGGAGTTCGCGCGCGCGATCTCGACGTTCCTGGGCGAGCTCGGGATCGCGCACGACGAGAGCGACGCGGCGCAGGCCGGCGCCTACCTCGTCGAGGAGCTGGGGAGCGAGCGCCCGCGCTTCACGACCAGCGCGACCGCGCAGGACCTGGTCGACGCGCTGATGCAGGCGCTCGACGCGACCAACAAGCGGCGCGCGTTCGAGGACGACCTGCGCGCGCTCGAGGGCCGCCTGGGCGAGCGCTTCGCGCTCGCGCGCGCCTGGGTCGAGGCCTTCGCGGCCCGCGACGACGCGCCCAAGGGCAGCGAGCACGTGCTGGTGGAGGCCGCGGTCATGATCGTGACCGAGCGCCGCCTCGACCGCGACGTGCAGACCGCGATCTCGGCGTCCGAGGTGACCGGGCTCTTGGGCCAGCACCCGCGGATCCGCGAGCGCACGCTCGAGCTGCGCCTCGACGAGTTCCTCTCGCGGCTCGGCCGGTTCGCGCGCGCGCGCGTGCCGGGCTTCCGCGCGTACCGGAAGCTGCGCACCGCGCTGATCGAGCGCGAGCGCGAGCGCCTGCGGCTCGAGGAGTTCAAGCCGAAGATCCTCAGCTCGTTCGTGCGCAACCGCCTCGTCAACGAGGTCTACCTGCCGCTGGTGGGCGACAACCTCGCCAAGCAGCTCGGGGCGTCGGGCGCCAACAAGCGCACCGACCAGATGGGCCTGCTGCTGCTGATCTCGCC
Source organism: Myxococcales bacterium (assembly GCA_020633295.1). Classification (GTDB taxonomy): domain Bacteria; phylum Myxococcota_A; class Polyangia; order Nannocystales; family Nannocystaceae; genus JACKDW01. Next base: position 199,280 of record JACKDW010000008.1, read on the forward strand.
GCCCGGCTACGGCAAGACCACGCTGATGGAGTACATCGCCAACCGGCTCGGGCTGGTGTTCATGAAGGTCAACGGGCCGGCGCTGGGGCACAACGTGGTCTCGCTCGACCCGGCCGAGGCCCCGAACGCGACCGCGGCCGAGGAGGTCAAGAAGATCGGGTTGGCGCTCGAGATGGGCAACAACGTGATGCTCTACCTCGACGACATCCAGCACACGCACCCGGAGCTGCTGCAGAAGTTCATCTCGCTGTGCGACGCGACGCGCCGGATCGAGGGCGTCTGGAAGGGCAAGACGCGCACCTACGACCTGCGCGGCAAGAAGTTCTGCGTGATCATGGCCGGCAACCCGTACACCGAGTCGGGCGAGTCGTTCCAGATCCCGGACATGCTCTCCAACCGCGCCGACACCTACAACCTCGGCGACGTGCTCGGCGGCCGCGAGGAGCAGTTCGCGCTCAGCTACATCGAGAACGCGCTGACGTCGAACCCGACGCTCGCGCCGCTGGCCGGGCGCGAGATGACGGACCTCTACAAGTTCGTGCGGATGGCGAGCGGCGAGGAGGTCGCCAGCTCGGAGTTCTCGCACGACTACTCGGCGGCGGAGATCCAGGAGATCCTGGCGACGCTGCGGCACCTCAAGGCGTGCCAGGACGTGCTGCTGAAGGTCAACCTGCTGTACATCCAGTCGGCGGCGATGGACGACGCGTATCGCCGCGAGCCGCCGTTCAAGCTGCAGGGCAGCTACCGCAACATGAACAAGCTGGCCGAGAAGGTCGTCCCGGCGATGACGGCGGTCGAGGTCGAGGCGCTGATCGACGACCACTACCTCGGCGAGGCCCAGACGCTGACGACCGAGGCCGAGCAGAACACGCTCAAGCTCGCCGAGCTGCGCGGGCGCCTGTCGCCCGAGAGGCACGAGCGCTGGGAGCACATCAAGAAGGAGTACGTGCGCACGAAGTCGCTCGGCGGCGCCGAGGACGACCCGGCGGTGCGCGTGCTCGGGCAGCTCAGCGTGGTCGCCGAGCGCCTCGAGGCGATCCGCGGCGCGCTCGACAGCGCCGCCGAGACGGCCGCGATGTCGCACCGAGAGACGCGCGCGCACACGGCCAAGCTCACGGAGCTCGCCCGCTTCGCGCAGCAGGGGGTCGCCGCGCGCGAGGAGACCGAGACCAAGCCGGCCGCGCAGGCGTCGTCGTCGATGCCGGCCTGGCTGCGGCCGCAGCTGATCCAGCTGACCCGCGCGATGCAGTCGCTGTCGCAGCCCCGGCTGCAGGTCCAGGTCAAGAACGAGCCGCCGCCCGGCGTGACCGAGCTGCTCGCGCAGCAGGTCGCGATCGTCGAGCGCACGCTGGTGCCGCTGGTGCAGTCGGCCGCGAGCAAGCTCGGCGAGACGCGGGAGCTCGAGACGCGCGTCGCGGAGATCGTCGGGCGCCTGCGCGATCTCGACTCGTACATCCGGCAGGGCGGCCGGCTGCGCTAGCGCGGCGGCGCGCTCGCCCCTGGGCGCGCGCGGCGTGCGGCGCGGTCCGCCGCGCGCCCGCGCGTCGACGAGCTGTCGTATAGTACATGTTGTGAAGGACTCCTGGCTCGGGGTGCTCGCGGCGCTCTCGCTGTCCTGCGCGGCCGGGGCCGACGGCGCGACGGGCGAGGGCACGACGGGCGAGGGCACGACGAGCGGCGCGACGACGTCGTCGACGACGAGCGCGGGCGCGAGCGTCGGCGCGAGCTCGACGGGCGCGGCGACCAGCTCGACGGGCGACGCGAGCTCGAGCGTCGGCACGAGCACGAGCGGCGAGGCGACGAGCGCGACGACGAGCGCGGGCACGAGCGGCACGAGCGTCGCGCTGACGGGCACGACGACGAGCGACGGCGGCTTCTGCGGCGACGGCGAGCTCGAGGCGCCCGCCGAGGAGTGTGACGACGGGAACTCAATTAACGGCGACGGCTGCAACGACGACTGTCAGGTCTCGGGCAAGCTGATCTGGTCCGATCTGCACAACGGCGCCGCCGACAACAACGACGAGGCGCTCGACGTCGCGGTCGACGGGGACGGCGCGATCTATCTCGTCGGCGCGGTCAACGACGCCATCGACGCGCGCGACATCTGGGCGCGCAAGTACAACGCGGACTCGTCGATCGCGTGGAGCGTGACGCAGGCGGGCACGCAGGCGAACACGGACCTCGCGCGCGGCGTCGCGGTGGCCGCCGACGGCTCGGTCTACGCGGCGGGCTATATCCGCGTCGTCGACGTGCAGGCGGCGGACGTGTGGCTGCGGAAGTACGACGCCGCCGGCGTCGAGCTGTGGACGCAGCTGCATCACGACGCCGTCGGCGCGGGCGACGATGCGGCCTTCGACGTCGCGCTCGACACCCAGGAGAACGTGATCGTGTCGGCGCACTCGCGCACGGCGACGCTGACCGCCGACGTGTGGCTGCGGAAGTACAGCAGCGAGGGCACGACGCTGTGGACGCGCACGCACAACGGCGCGGCGAACAAGGGGGATCACGGGCGCGCGGTCGCGATCGACGCGGGCGACAACGTGTACGTCGCGGGCACCGAGGGCGGCGCGGACAACCAGTCGAAGGCGTGGCTGCGCAAGTACGACACCGACGGCAACGAGCTGTGGACGCGGACGTGGGGGCCCGACAACACCTTCGCGCGCCTCGAGGCGGCGGCGGCGGCGGCGGCCGGCGCGGTGTTCGTCGCGGGCTACCAGAACCCGGGCGGCGTCAACGAGATGATCGCGCGCCGCTACTCGTCGGCCGGGGACCTCGAGTGGACCTTCACGGCGCAGGGGGAGCCAGCGCTGGGCGCCGAGGCGCGCGGGATCGCGGTCGACGCCGACGGGCGCGTGATCGTCACGGGCCACGAGGTGACCGACAACGGCAACCGCATCCTCATCATCAAGCTCGACGGCGACGACGGCTCGATCCTGTGGGAGCAGCGGCTCTACAACGCGAGCGCGTCCAACGACATCGCGTTCGCGGTCACGACCACCGTCGACCTCGAGATCATCGTGGCCGGTCGCTACCGCAGCGACGGCACGCTCAACGACGTCTGGGTCGGGCGCTTCACGCCCTAGCAGCCCGCGGCGAGTGTCCACGCGACGCTGGTGAACGGCGCGTCACGCCTCCGAGGCCTCGCGGATCGCCTCGAGCTCCTCCCAGCGCGCGGTCAGGCGGGTCGCCTCGGCGCGGGCTTCGGCGAGCTCGTCGGTGTGGGCGCGGATCTGCGCGCCGCCGTCCTCGTAGAGCGCAGGATCGGCGAGCGCGGTTTCGAGCGCGGCGACGCGCTCCTCCGCCGCCTCGATCTGATCGAGCAGCCCGTCGAGCTCACGCTGCTCGGCGTAGGTCAGGCGGCGAGCCTTAGGGGTGGACTCAGGGCGCGCGGCGGGGCTGGCCTCGCGCGGGCTCGCCTGGCTCTGGCGCGCCGCGGGGGAGGGCGCGAGCGCGAGGTAGGTGCTGTAGTTGCCCTGGTAGTGCTCGACGACGCCGTCGCCGGAGAACGCGAGGATCGAGGTCGCTACGCGGTCGAGGAACCAGCGGTCGTGGGTGACGACGATCGCGGCGCCCTCGAATTCGAGCAGCATCTCCTCGACCGCGGCGAGCGTGTCGGTGTCGAGGTCGTTGGTCGGCTCGTCCAGCAGAACGAGGTTATGGCGGCCGATCAGGAGCTTTGCGAGGGCGACGCGCGCTCGCTCGCCGCCCGAGAGCGTGCCGACTTTCTGGGCGTATCCGGAGGGGTCGAACAGGAAGCGCTCGAGGTAGCGGCCGAGGTCGAGCGTGCGCCCGCCGAGCTCGATGCTGTTCCCGGAGGCGGCGACGTTGTCGAAGACGGTCTTGCTGTCGTCGAGCCCCTCGCGGGTCTGGTCGAGGTAGGCCACGCGCGTGTTTCGCCCGCGGACCACGACGCCGCCGTCGGGCGCACGGTCGCCGGTGAGCGCCCGCAGCAGGGTGGTCTTGCCGCAGCCGTTGGGCCCGATGACGCCGACGCGCTCGCGCTTGCCGAGCGCCAGGGTCAGGCGGTCGACGAGCACGCGATCCGGGAGCTCCAAGTGCAGCTCGCGGAGCTCGAGGACGGTCTTGCCCGAGCGCGCGGCCTGCAGCGCGAAGTTGGCCTTCGCCTGCGCGCGGGCGCCCGTCTCATCGCCCGCGGCCCGCTGGATCCGCTGGATCCGCGCTTTCTGCTTCCCGGTGCGGGCCTTCGGTTGGCGGCGGAGCCACTCGAGCTCGCGGCGGAGGAAGTTCTGGCGATTGGCCTCGGTGCGGCGGGCGATGGCGTCGCGCTCGGCCTTCGCCGCGAGGTACGCCTCGTAGCCGCCCTCGTAGCTGTGCACGCGCGCGCGGGCCAGCTCGAGGGTGCGACCGGCGACGCGATCGAGCACGTAGCGATCGTGGGTGATCAACAGGAGCGCGCCGGGGTACTGCTCGACGAGGTACTGCTCGAGCCACTCGATCGTCGCGACGTCGAGGTGGTTGGTGGGCTCGTCGAGGATCGCCAGCGCGGGCCGCCTGGCGAGGATCCGCGCGAGCGCGACCCGCCGCCGCTCCCCGCCGCTCATGGTCTCGACGGGGGTCTCGGGGTCGGCGATCCCCAGGCGGTCGAGCAGGGCGTCGGCCTCGTGCTCGCGGTCCCAGCCGCCGAGGCGCTCGACCTCGCTGGCGGCGGCGGCCTGGGCCGCGACCGCCGCGTTGATCTGCTCGAGGTCATCCTCCCCCGCGCCGCCGCGCTCGAGCGCGCGTGTCGCCTCGAGGTAGCGGGCTCGCGCCTCGCTCCAGGGGCCGAGGCCCGCGAGCACGGCTTCGCGCGCCGAGAGCCCGGCGGGGAAGCGCGGCTCTTGTTCCAGGTACGCGACGGCGGCGTCGCGGCGGACGATCACCTCGCCGGCGTCCGGGTGGTCGACGCCGGCGAGGATGCGCGCGAGGGTGCTCTTTCCGCTGCCGTTGGGCCCGACGAGACCCACTCGCTCGCCGTTGTCAATTGCGACCGTGACGTCCTCGAGGACGACCTTGACCCCGAAGCTACGGGAGAGACGGCTCGCGCTGACGACCGGCACGCACGCACTGTACTGCCGAAGCGGCCCGGCTGCACCGCCTGCCCACACCGGGAAACGCGCAAACGAACGCTTCGAACGCGAGCGGCGACCATCAGCAGTCGACAAGCGCGGGCGTCGCTGGTACCCCTAAACTGTGGTGGCTCGAGTCCACGCTCGATGGTCCGTCGCGGGTCGTGCTTCGGCGCCGCGCGAAGACGCTTCGAAGTGGAGTCGCGCTTTGGATCAGGCCGATGTTGGCCAAAACAAACACGATGTGGCGTCGCTCGGAAGACGCGGGCGATCGTTGAGTTGAGAAGAGGGAGAAGTGAAGCTGTTCGTGGGGGGTCTTGCGTGGGCGACGACCGATGCGTCGTTGCGTTCCGCGTTCGCAGAATTTGGTGAGGTCGCTGACGCCTTCGTGGTGAAGGACAGGGAGACGGGCCGCAGTCGCGGCTTCGGCTTCGTGACCTTCGCGGATGAGCCGTCCGCCAAGGCGGCGCTCGAGGCGATGAACGGCGCGACGCTCGACGGACGTCAGATCCGTTGCAACGAGGCCGACACGCGTGGTCGTCCTCAGCGTGGTGACCGTGGAGGAGATCGCGGTGACCGGGGTGATCGTGGTGATCGTGGTGACCGTGGTGACCGCGGTGACCGTGGTGACCGTGGTGACCGCGGTGACCGTGGTGACCGCGGTGATCGTGGTGACTCGCGATCCGACGGTCCGCGGAGGTCGTTCTCGGATCAGCGAGACGGCCCGCCCGGTCGCGGTGGCGGTCGACCTCGCTCAAGCGGCTCTTCGGGTCCGCGGCGCGGCGGCGGAAGCGGGGGCGGTGGCTCGCGCTTCGGCGGCGGCGGAGGTGGAGGCGGCGGCGGGTCGCGCTTCGGTGGCGGCGGCGGCGGTGGCGGTGGCGGTGGCGGTGCCGGTGCCGGTGGACCGCGGTTTGAGAACAACAAGCCCGACCGCGTGCGCAACAAGCGGAATCGAGGACGAGAACGCGAACGCGAACGCCCACGCGACGACTTCAACGAAGTCGGCGCGGGCCGTGGCGGTGACCGCAAACGGCGCAAGAAGGGTGGCGGTCAGCACGGCGGTCGCAGCATGAGCGCCAACGAGGGCAGCTGGGACGACCTCGACGACGAAGACTTCATGTAGCGGATGACGCCACGGCGTCGTACTCGCCCCGCGACGACCAGCCCGAGACCGGGCTGGTCGTCTTTGTTTGTGCGCGGGCAGCCGCGTGCGCGAACGCGGTATCGCGCGGCACTGGCACATTCATGTCGGGCCGCCTCCCACGCGGGGATCTTCGCGTCGCGGTCGACGGTCCCCACCGCGCCGTGTCTCGCGCGTGCACGAAGCGATTGCGCCGACCGCGTTGAATCGCCTCGGCGTGCGTCAAATTCGGTCGCGCGTCGGCGCGTGCTCGCCCGCGGCGTTGACAAGGATCGCAAGAATCGAGACCCTGATGCTGGCTCGCGGTGTATTCCTACCGAGACCACGAGCCGCTTGGATTGTAGCCGGCGTCGTTGTGTTCGGAGGGCCTACGCGGCCGGCGATCCCTACAAGGCGAGGGGCTATCAACATGCGACGCGGCAAGTCGAACTTTACAGTCACGCCGGCGCGAAAACCGGGCGGGCAACGCAGCGCCGAGGATGCTTCGGGGGAGGAGCGGACGTCCGCGAGCAGTGGGAGCGAGGACGAGCAGCGCGCGAATTATCTCGCGACCTACTTCCGCGACATGGCGAGCGTGGACGTGATGACGCAGGAGGAGGAGCTCGCGGCGGCGCGGCGTATCGCGGAGCTGCGCGTGGTCTACTGGCGCTCGATCCTGACCTATCCGCCCTTCGTCGAGGGCGTCTGCGCGCTCTGTGACGAGCTGCTCGACGCCGACAAGCTCCCGCGTCAGGAGATGCGCGAGCTGCTCGGGGCCTCCCGTCAGCTGCGTGATCGCGACCTCGTAGCCAACCAGCGCGCGTTCGAGCAGTCCGCCGTGCGCTTCGCCGAGGCGATCGCCTACGTCGACGTCGACGCGCTCGTCTCCGATCGCGTGCTCGCGGATCTCACCGCGATCGAGGGCGGGCAGCGCGAGGGCCTGAGCATGAACGTCAAGCTCCCCCGCAAGGGCAGCGCGCCGTTCCTCAAGTACGTCGCGCAGTGCCGCAGCGACGCGCACAACCTCTGGACCGAGAAGACGAAGTTCGTCAAGGCCAACCTCCGGCTCGTCGTCACGATCGCGCGGCGCTTCGCGCACGGGCGCATGCCGCTGCAGGACCTCATCCAGGAGGGCAACATCGGCCTGATGAAGGCGGTCGATCGCTTCGACCACCGCCGCGGCTTCCGGTTCTCGACCTACGGCACCTGGTGGATCCGACACGCGATCAGCCGCTCGATCGCCGACAAGGCTCGCGCCGTGCGCCTGCCGGTGCACATGATCGACGCCTACAACAAGGTCCGCCGCGCGCGTCGCGAGTTCGAGGCGAAGCACGGGCGCGCGCCGTCGGACGTCGAGCTCGCGCAGGCGGTCGAGCTGACCGTCGAGCGGATCCGGCGGATGCGCTGGTCCCTCGTCGAGGCGCCGCTCAGCCTCGATCAGCCGGTCGCCGGCGACTCGAGCATCAGCCTGCTCGACCTCATGGCCGACGACGACGCGCAGGAGCCCTCGACGCTGCTCGACGAGGAGACGCTGATCAGCTCGCTGCGCGAGATGCTGGATCGCCTGCCGCCGATCGAGTCGGACATCCTGCGCAAGCGTATGGGCCTCGAGGGCGAGCCCGAGATGACGCTGAAGCAGATCGGCGAGCGCTACTCGCTCTCGCGCGAGCGCATCCGGCAGCTGCAGGAGCGCGCGATCGGCAAGCTGCGCAAGGAGTTCAAGCGTCGCGCGCTCATGTAGCCGCGCCGTGAGTTCGCACCGCGGCTGCGACCGGCGCGAGCGTCGGCGCGCGGAGGCTCGCCTGCTACAGTCCCACCGCCCCATGCCGATCAACCCCTCGCCCGCTGCGCACGACGCGGTCGACCGGCGTCCGCGGGGCGCCTTGGCCACCGGGATCGTGCTGTGGGGTGTGGGCGGCGTGCTGCTGTTCGTCGCGCAGGGCATCTATCGCCTCACCCCGATCGCGCTCGAGCCGCTGCGAGACGGCGCGCTGACGACGTCGCAGGCCTGCGTCTACGCGGCGTGGGTGCTGCTGAACACCTTCCTCGAGGGGTACCGCGGGTTTCAGCGGGGCTTCGCGCCGCGCGTGGTGACGCGCGCGCTCGTGCTCGCCGCGCGGCCGCGGCCGCTGCTCGTGCTGCTCGCGCCGCTGTACTGCATGGGCCTCATGCACGCGTCGCGGCGCCGGCTGATCGCGTCGTGGAGCCTCCTGCTCGGGATCATCGCGATCATCATCCTGGTCCGGCGCGCGCCGCCGCCGTGGCGCGCCATCGTCGACGGCGGCGTCGTCGTCGGCCTGACCTACGGCTTCGTCGCGCAGCTCGTGTTCCTCGCGCGCGGGCTCGTGGGGCGGGCCGAGCGCGTGGCGCCGGATCTCCCGGCCCGCTCGCCGCTGCGGTGACCGGCTGGCCGGGCCAGCTGAAAAACAACATGTCCTATAGGGCATGATGTGTTTTGGGACATGTTGCTACGCGGGCTCGATATACTGCGCGGCGTCTGCCCTTGAGGAGCACCACCATGCGTCTTGCGATGAACCTGTCCGCCGCCGCGTTGACCGCGGCGCTCGTCTGCGTGTCTGGCACCGTCAGCGCCGAGCCGACCCAGGCGAGCTTTCACCCTGTGCTCGACAAGCACGAGATCAACAACTTCATGTACGACTCCGACTTCGTGCCCGCGGACGCGGATCTACAGATCCGGCTGACGGCCGGGATCCGTGACGAGCTGACGCTCGACATGCCGGGGAACGGCGAGTACGAGTGGGACGACAGCACGATCACGCTGATCGGCGACGACGGCCAGGGCGAGATCGACTACGGCGTGATCGCGGACACCGAGATCACGATCAAGGTCACGCTGTTCGGCCAGGAATTCGAGGTCGACGTGATCGAGGCGGTGCTCGGCGGCCAGCCGCTCGAGATCGGCATCAACGCCTCGGACGTGTACACGCCGTACTCCACGCGCGCGTCGAGCCGCCCGGTTTCATTGATGAATCGCGCCGGCGCGTGACCGCGTTCCCGCCCGGCGCCCGGCGCTCACCGCCGAATCGTCGGCAGCAGGCGGCTGTCGGCGAGCGCGGCGACGCGGTGGCCCATGCCCGCGAGGTAGCCCTGGTTGGTCGCGAACGAGAGGAACACCGCGGCGCTGCGGTGCTCGACCAGCAGCACGCGATCCCAGCGCGCGCGCTCGGGGCCGATGAGCAGCGGGCCGCCGTCGCCGTCGTAGAGCAGCCGCCCGCCGACCTCGAGCAAGAACGGGGCCGTGTGCTCGACGTAGCGCTGGTAGGCCGCGGCGCCGGTGATCGGGGCGTCGGGCGCGAGCTCCGGGTGCGCGCCGTAGTCCGCGAGCTCGCGGAAGCGCAGCAGGTTGAGCATCACGACCGGCCCGGGGGGCGGGGCGGAGAAGAACGCGGCGGCGGCGGTCTGAGTTGGTTCGATGTACATGGTCAGTCTCCCGCGCGCGTCGGCGCGAAGGTCAGCTCGACGAGGCGCATCTCGCTCTGCAGGAAGCCGGTGCCGCGCGAGTAGCTGAGGTACAGCACGCGCCCGTCGTCGCGCGACAGCTCGGGGTGCGCGATCACGTCGTAGATCGGCGAGCCGTCCTCGTGGCCCATCGCCTTGTGCACGACCTCCTCGTCGGACCACGGGCCCTCGGGCGCCGGCGCGGTGCGGGCGATCGCCTCGTCGTCGCCCTTGGCGTAGACGGCGAGGTAGCGCCCGAGGTGCGCGTTGTAGTGCACCGTGACGATGGAGGCGGCGTCCATGACCGACACCGCGTCGGCGAGCTCGCGCGACCACGCGGCGCCGTCCCAGAACTCCCACGCGCCGCGCTCGAGCGCGCTCGCGAAGGGCGCGCGGCCGACGACGCAGTCGAACTCGAACCAGCCGCGGTGCTCGCAGCCGTAGACGTAGAGCGTGTCGCCCTCGACCAGCGCGGCCGTCCCCAGCTCGTGCTCCTCGCGCGAGAACAGCATGGTGGGCTCGTCGGGCACGGTGTTGAACATGAGGCGCTGAAGCGGCGCGTCGGGGTGGGTCCAGCGCGCGATCCCGGTGCCCTGGTTCTCCCAGTCGCGGATCTTCCAGTAGAACACCAGCGCGTAGTCGCCCGCCGGCGAGACCGCGAGATCGCCGGGCCACAGCACCCACGTGGGCTCGCAGGACTCCGTGCACGCGGGCGCCGTCTGGCTGAGGTTGTAGGCCAGCTCGTCGGCGGTGAAGGGGATGAGCTGCCCCGGGGCGCCGTTGTCGTCGAGCGGCTCGACGAAGGGGCCGAGCCCGTCGGCCAGGTCGTCGTCGACGACCGTCGTGAAGGTGCTGGTGCGCCAGCGCGCGCCGTCGACGGCGTCGACGTCCAGCGGCGTGTCGCCGAACAGCCACACCGAGCGCCCCGCGAACCACTTGCTGTAGCCGCCGTCGCGCCCGCGGATCGCCGGGGCGAACTCGAGCGGAACGAGCTCGCGCGCGTCGTGCTCGGGCAGCTCGGCCGACGCGGCCTGGCAGGCGACGAGCGCGAGCCCGAGGAGCGCGGCGGCGTGGCGCGTCATCACCGGGGCACGGTAGCGCAGCGGCGGCGCAGGAGGCTAGCTGCGCGTCCTGTCGGCGTGTGCCGTCGCGGCGCGCCGCGATCCCGCGGCGCTCTTCGGGCCGAGCGCCGTTACGCGACTCACCGCGCGGGCAGCAGGACCTTGAATTCCGTGCGACCGGGCGCGCTCTCGAACGAGATGCTCCCCTCGTGACGCTCGATGATCGTGCGCGTGATGTCGAGGCCGAGGCCGCTCCCCTCGCCGGCGTGCTTCGTCGTGAAGAACGGCTCGAAGATCCTGGGCTGGATCTCGGGCGGGATCCCGGGGCCCGAGTCGATCACGCGGACCGCGATCGAGTCGCGCTCGCGCGTCACCTGGAGCTCGATGTGGCCCCTCGAGTCCATGGCCTGGATCGCGTTGTGAATCAGGTTCGTCCAGACCTGGTAGAGCTCGTCGGGCGCGCAGAGGATGTCTGGAACCGGCTCGAAGCTGCGCGTGACCTCGACGCCGCGCTTGAGCTGATTCGCGTAGAGCGTGAGCACCAAGTCGAGCCCCTCCGTCACGCTCGCGCGGACCATCTCGCTGCCGCCCGTGGGGTGGGAGTAGCGCCTCAGCGCGAAGATCACCTTCGAGGCGCGCTGGACCGCGAACTCGATGTTCGCGCTGTTGCGCTGCAGCGCGACGAGGTTCGCCGCCGTGGTCAGCACCTCGGCGGCGTCCGCTCGCGTGAGCAGCGGGAGCAGCTCGGCGGGCGGGTCGAGGATCCCCATGTCGACGAGCGACTCGGCGACGGACGCGGCGTCGTGACCGCCGCGCGAGCGGAGCTCGCTCGTGAGTCGTCGTCGCGCCCGACGCTGCTCGCGTGTGGAGACGCCGAGCGAGGTCGCCGTCGCCCTGGCGACGAGGAGGTGAAACAGCCCCCTGCCGCCCGCGTCGAGCTGCCCGTAGACGCGCGGGAAGGCCGACAGCGACTCCGCGAGCGCGGCCTTGATGTTGGAGGTCGACGCCGAGATCGCGCCGAGCGGGCTGTTGACCTCGTGCGCGATCCCGGCGACGAGCTGCCCGAGCGCGACCATCTTCTCCGCGTGGAGGCGCTCCTCCATGTGGCGCTGGAGCTCCGCGTTCGCGCTCTCGACGTCCGCACGCGTCGCCCGCAGCTCGGCGATGACGGTGCGCAGCAGCGTCTCGTGTCGCTCCTTCAGCTCCTCGAGCCGGCGACGGTTCTCCTCGGATCGCGCGAGCCGCCCCTCGAGCACGCGATTCGTCCGCTCGAGGGACTTGATGCGCTGCGAGAGCGCGTCGGACTCGCCACCCACGTGCACGCCTCCACGCGCGAGCGTAGCAGCGAAGCGTTCGCGCTGGCGACATCAATCGCGGGCGCGAGGCCCCGCGCGCGCGAGGGCGGCGGGGCCTCGCGCGGCCGCGATCGACATGGCCGATCGAGCACCAAGGTCGCGTCGGGCGCGTGGCGCCGCGCGCCCTCGCCGAGCGCCGCCGGACCACGCCCGCGCGGCGCCGGCTGAAGCGGCGTGGACAGGACGGCTCGGGCGCCGCATGCTCGTGGTGAGCGCATGCACGCACGACGCGAGACCCGAGACGCCGACCCGACGCGCGCGCGCGCGGTCGTCGTGGCGTCGCTCCTGATCGCCGCGTCGCCTGGCTGCGGTGATGACGGGGGCGGCTCGACGAGCGACGCGGGCACGGGCAGCGCGAGCGCGACGACGGAGACGAGCGGCGAGACGAGCGGCGAGTCGAGCGGCGAGACGGCGGCGCCGCCGGTCGAGCTGTGTGACGGCTCGTCGGCGCTGCGCTTCGCCATGTACCTGCCCACGAGCGTCGAGCGCGTCGAGCCGGTGTCCTACACGCTGTGGGAGAACGGCGCGCGCTTCCTGTTCGTGTTCGGCGACTGCGGCTACTGGGTGTCGGGTCCCAACAACCCGACGCGCGTCGATCGCTACCGCGCGGGGCAGCTGACGCCCGCGGACGTCGAGGGCCTGACCGCGAGCTTCTTCTACGGACAGTGGAGCGCGCGGTCGCTCACGGGCTACTGGCTGCCGTCGCCCGATGACTTCGACCTCCCGACGACCGTGTTCTTCGACGGCCAGGAGCTCGTGGTGTGCCAGGGCGGCTGCGGGGCGCTCGGCGTGCGCGAGGAGGTGCACGCCATGCGCGACGCGGAGCAGGGCTGGATCGACGCGCTGTGGAGCGCCGGCGCGCCGTCGGACGGGGCGCTGCGCGTGCTCGCCGTGCGCATCGCCGAGGGGGATCCGACCTTCGACGCGGTCCCGACGGCGTTGTGGCCGCTGGGCAGCTCGCTCGCGGCGCTCGCCTTCGAGGACCCCGAGGCGGTGCCGATGGAGCCCGGTCAGAGCGCGCGCGTCGACGCCGAGCAGGCGCCCCCGCTGATCGCGATTTGGGAGGAGTACCTCTCGGGCGCGCACGGCGAGCTGTGGCGCTCGCACGGCTCGATCCCCTTCACGGAGCAGGAGGGCGGCCCCCGCTATCGCGTGTTCCTCCGCGACGCGCTGCCCTTCGAGGACGCGCAGGGGCTGGTCGACGCGCCCGAGATCCGCTGACGCGCGGACGCCTCGATCGTGGCCTTTCGGTCAGGCTCGTCCAGCGCGGCGACGGCGACCTGTACCCGCCACGCGCCATCGCCTCCGCACGTCCCCGCGTCCCCGCGCGCGCGCCCGCGTACACCGCGTGAACGCGAGCGTCCTGCGCGATCGGTCGAGCGCGACGGAGACGGCGGGTTTCGTGCAGATGTCCGATGAGGCGTGTGTATGGGCGCGCGTGCACGCCGTACTCACCCGCGTCGCTCGCGGCCTCCGCGGATCGACGACGGCGAGCCGCGTCTGCCGCGTCGCGCCGGCGGACCGTGACCCCGCGAGCACGCGCGGCGTCGCGGCGAGACGCTGGATCGTGCGCCTCGCGTGACACGTCGCGGGGACCGCGAGCGTCGAGTCGACCGCGCTAGTCCCCGTACCCGCCGAGCCCGCCGCCGTCGTCGACGGGGCAGTCGTCGGGCCCGCCCTGCTGATCGAGGCAGGCCTGGTTGTTCGGCGGCACCTCGGGGCAGTCGGGCGAGGAGATGTTCTCCTCGGCGGGATCGCAGGTGAAGTCGCAGTCGGGCGACGTGAAGCCGTCCTCGAGGGCCTCGCAGATCCCGTTGCAGTCCTCCTCGAGCGGGTGATTGGTGCAGATCCCGTCGGAGAAGCTCGAGCCTGACCCGGAGGACACACACTGCTCGCTCTCGGTCGCGTTCAGGCAGGCGGCCTGGCCGCTCCAGCTGCCCCGGATGTAGCAGGGCCCGTCCTCCTCGCCCATGCTGCAGGCCACGTAGTCGTCGCCGCTCGGCCCGCCCGTCAGGTACTCGGCGAGCGCGTTCGGGCCGCCGTAGATCTCGTCGTGGCCCACGCCGCCGTCGATCTTGTCGCTCCCATTCTGGCCGAAGAGGATGTCGTCGCCCGGGCCGCCGTAGATGATGTCCTTGCCGGCGAGCGCCTCGACGTAGTCGTCTCCCGGGCCCGCGTAGATCGTGTCGTCGCCCTTGGACCCGTAGATGACGTCGTCACCGCCGAGACCGCAGATGATCGTGTCGCCGAGCCCGCCCACGCTGATGAAGTCGGGGCCCGGGCTGCCGATGATGACGCCCCCGGATCCGCCGTAGATCGACGAGCCGTTGGAGCCGGGCGGCGCCGCGCAGGGCCCCTTGACGCCGTCGACGTAGCAGGTCCCGACCGCCGTCAGGTCGTCGCAGGGGTCGCCGTCGAGCATCACGTAGTACTCGACCCAGTCCCACTCGCTGGCGCGCGCCTCCCCGGCCGCCGTGAGACCCAGGATGAGCAGGCCGGCGCCAAGCAAGCGAGACGCGGTCGATCGGATGTTGTGGAGCATGATTGGCGAGCGCTTTCTGAACGCGCCAGGAGCCACCGGACGGCTCACGCGGCGTCGAACAACCTGGGAATGCCGACCCGCCGCGATGTGATCACGGGCGCTCGCAGTTTTCTGGATCTCGATCGCGGCGCGCGTCGGCGCGCGTCGGCGCTCCGCGGCCGCGCGCGGCTAGAGCGTCTTGAGGTACTCGAGCACGGCCGCGCGCTCGTGCTCGTCGAGCTCGTCGCCGAAGGTGTGGCCGGTGTTCGCGTAGCCGAAGATCGTCGTGTCGTACACGTACTTACGCTGCGACTGCGCGGTCTCGGCCTGGCTCGCGGTCGCCTCCCACGGCCACCCGAGCGCCGACTCGTCGAAGTTCGTGCTGTCGTAGTCCACGCGCCGCCAGTAGGTCGGGCGCGCGGCGCTGTTGAGCACGAGCTCGATGCTCGGCACCGAGCCGTTATGGAAGTACGGCGCGGTCGCCCAGACGCCGTCGAGCGGCGGCGCCGTGTAGCCCGGCGCGGGGTCGCTGGTCACGACCGTGCTGACGCCGCCGTAGAACGACTCGTTGAACCACGTCTCGAGGAAGTGGTAGGCCCCGCCCTCGCCGGCGTAGGTCGCGAACTGCGGATCGGTGCCGATGACGTCGACGGGGATGATCAGGTTGGGGTAGCTCTCGGCCGCCGGGTCGGCGTCGTAGGTGCCGTGGCAGCCGGCGCAGGCGCACTCAAACACGACCTCGCCCTCGGCCGCGAGCGCCTCGTCGATCGCGAAGGGGTAGGGCGGCGCCTCGAGCGTCTCGAGGTAGGCCTGGATGTCGCGGAAGTAGTCGAGCAGCTCCTCGGCCTCGGCGACGGTGTCGGTGCACAGCGAGGACGCGAGGATCATCGTGCCGCGGTGGTCGCCGCGCGACATGCCGTTGGCGAAGTGACTCGCCTTCTTGGACGCGCGCCACCAGGGCGGCGGATCCGAGGGCAAGAGCCGCTCGGGGTCGAGCGCGTAGCTGGGCTCGTCGTTCCACGCGAGCGTGTCGGGGTCGCGGTGCGCGAGCAGCGAGAGCGCGTACATGATGGCCGGGTTCGCGCCGACCGTCTTCATCGTCGAGTGCTCGCTGAGGCTCAAGATGCGCGCCTTGAACTTGTTGAACGCGGCGTTGGCCTCGGTCGTCTCGGGGAGGTCGCCGAGGGTGCCGAGCGCGGCCTCGAGCTCGCCCGTGGCGTCGTGGTTGGCCTTGCCGAGCCCGAGGATGAGCTCGCCGTTGAACTCGCCGGCGTGGCACTGCAGACAGTTCGAGACGACCAGCTCGCTGCCGTCGCCCAGCTCGATCACGTTCCAGCCGTGACCGACGAGCGCGTTCTTGCCCTCGCGGCCAGGCAGCGGCGTGTCGTCCCCGAGCGCGCCGCCGGCGATCGCGAACAGGTTCCAGGGGATGCCGCAGCTGACGTAGTCCTCGGTCAGCAGCGCGACGCGCCCGGCCTCCGGATCGCCCGGCGGCAGCGTGGGCGTCGCGATCGCGCCGCCCTGCGACCACGCGCCGTCACAGGCGGGCGCGCCGGTGGTCTCGCCGGTCGACGCGCCGCCGGTGTCGGGCTCGCCGGTCGACGACGCGGCGTCGCTGTCGGTCTGCGTCGCGTCGGCCTCGGTTGTGCCCGTCGCGTCGCTCGGGCCGCCGCAGGCGAGCAGGAGCGAGCCCAGCGCGGGGAGCAGCGCGTTTGGGGAGCGATGACTCGAGCGCATGATCCACGATACCCGTTCGCGCGCGTCGTGCGTGACGAAACCGCGAGGCTCCGAGCGGGCGCGAGGTGGGCCCGCGAGACCGGCGAATTGTCGGCATACTGCTCCCATGGGCGCAGCGAGACGGCAGGGCGGACGCGGACGCGCGCTGGCGTGGTCGCTCCTCGGCACGCTCGCGTGCGCTGGCGCGCTGGCGCTGGTCAGCCAGACGCCGGTCGCGTGGGAGCGGTGGGCGCCGGCGTCGTGTATGCCGGCGAGCTGCTTCTGCGAGGAGTTCCGTGACGGCTTCGTGCGACAGCCGGCGAACACCTGGTCGAACCTCTGCTTCGTGCTCGTCGGATGCATGATCGCCAGCGCGGCCGTGGGCCCGTCGGCGGTCGCGGGCGGGCGCGTGCTGCTGCGCGACAACCCGCTGGTCCGCGGGCTGCTCGGCGGCGCCGCGATCGCGCTCGGCTGCGGGAGCTGGCTGTATCACTCGTCGATGACCTTCGTCGGCCAGTGGCTCGACGTCATGGGGATGTACGTCATCCCCACCTTCCTCACGCTCTACAGCTTCCTGCGCGCGGGCGCGCTGAGCGTGCGCGCGTTCGTGGTCTCGTGGGTCGCGCTGCTCACGTTGATCGGCTACGGCCTCGTCGTGGTGCCGACGCTGCGGCGCGAGGGCTTCGCGCTGGCCGTGCTCACGCTGATCGTCGCGGAGCTGTGGGTGCGGCGGCGTTACGCGGTCGCGCGCGCGGGCGTGTACCTGGTGGCGGGCGCGGCGACGCTCGCGACCGCGTTCGGGATCTGGTACCTCGATCTCAGCGGGACGCTGTGCTCGCCCACGAGCCCGCTGCAAGGGCACGCGCTGTGGCACCTCTTGTGCGCGGCGTCGATCCTGCTCGTGTACCTGTACTACGCGTCCGAGGCGGACGCGCGGTCGTGAGGTCGTGGCGCGCGAAGGGTTGATTCATCTAGCCCGGGCTCCCCTGGAAGCTCGAGTAGATCATCCAGCCGCCGATCACCACGAACAGCGCCCCGCCGACTCGGGTGATCAGCGCCGCGTCGACGCGGCCGTGCAGCCACGCGCCCGCGAAGGCGGCGAGGAAGCTCGAGACGACGAGCGCGGACGCCGAGGCCGCGAACACGAGCCATCGGTTCCCGCTCTCCGCCGCGAGGCCGGCCGTGGCGAGCTGTGTCTTGTCCCCGAGCTCCGCGAGGAAGACGAGGCCGAAGGTCGAGAAGAAGACGCGGAGAGCCATGACGGCGGAGCGTAGCAGGCGGACGACGATGCCGCGGCGCGCTCGCCCGCCAGCGTGCTGCGAGAAGGCACGCGCTGTGTCACCGGCTGTGCGCGGCGTTGATCTTCACCATGCGTTCGAGCGAGTCGCACGGGCGCTCGTACATACGTGGAACGCGAATTCCCGCGACGCAGAGACCGTTGGTATCCCGGTAGGTTCGGTGGTGCGGGCGAGTACACGCCGTACTTGCTCGCCGGCAACGGGGACGCGCCGACGCAGCTCGCCGAGATCATCGGCTTCAACGTGTTCGATGAGCCATTTACGGTCGGGCCCTTTGACGGCTCGATCAAGCTCGACGTCGAGCTCGAGCTGTTCGGCGTCAACTACACCAGCAACGACGTCGAGCTGCAGACGCAGATGGACGGGCCCGTCGACGCCACCGTCGTTCAGGAGGGCGAGGTCGTCTCGCTCGATCTCGATCACCCGGCGCCCGGCGAGACCACGCCGGCGTGGGGCACGGTGCACGGCATGGTCGACGTCGGCGCGACGCTGCGGTTCATCCCGACGGTCGAGATCCAGGGGCTCGAGCTCGCCGAGAGCCTCGAGGTCCCGTTCCCGCTGAACGAGGGCGTCGCGCTCGCGTTCGCGCCGGAGCAGATGGACTTCGCGGGCCCGCCCGAGCCGCCGGAGCCGGAGACGACGGGCACGCCCGATCCGACTGCGGGTCCCGAGACGGACTCCGACACGGGCACCGACGGCGACACGCTGGGCACCTCGACGGGCGATGACTCGACCACGAGCACCACGGAGGGGCCGGTGGACGAGACGACGGGTGACTCGGCGGGCGCGTCGGGCACCGACGGCTCCGAGGACGAGGGCTGCGGCTGCTCGGCCGACGGGGACGATCGCGGCGCGGCTGGCTTCGCGTTGCTCGGCCTGGCGCTGCTCGGGCTCCGTCGGCGTCGCCGCTGAGCGTGAGCGCGTAGCGCGTAGCGAGTAGATAGATAGCCGAGCATCGATCGCGGCGCGTAGCCGACTTCGCGCCGTCGAGCCTCGACGCCGCCTCCGCCTTCGCGGGGGCGGCGTTCTCGCGCGCGCGGGCGTGAGCGCGCGGCGTGGGTGCCAAGCTGCGGCGAGATAGGGCATACATTGTCCGTGCACGGATCGATCCTCGCCCGGCTCTCGACCACGTTGATCCGCGGCTCCCTGGTGGTGCCTCGCGTGCTCGCGCGGACGACCCGCGGCCAGACTCGACACCCGCACACGGGCGCGGTGCTCGACGCCCACACCGCGGCGTACTTCGCGTTGCTGCGGGCGAGCGGGCTCCCGGGGCTCGATCGCATGCCGCTCGTGCAGCTGCGCGACTCGTACCGGATCAGCGGCGCCGTGATGGACGTGCTGCCGGTGCGGCTCGCGGCGGTGGAGGACCGCGAGCTGCCGGGTCCGCACGGCTACCGCGTGCCGGTGCGCGTGTACACGCCGGAGTTCACCGACGACGCGCTGCCGATCCTCGTGTACATGCACGGCGGCGGCTTCATCATGGGCGACCTCGACAGCCACGACGCGGTGTGTCGCCGGATGGCCAAGGGGGCGCGCTGCGTGGTGATCGCGGTCGACTATCGGTTGGCGCCCGAGCACCCGTTCCCGGCGGCGCCCCTCGACGCGTACGCGGCGTTTCAGTGGATCCGCGCGCACGCGAAGATGTTCGGCGGCACGCCCGAGCGCGTGGCGATCGGGGGCGACAGCGCGGGCGGGAACCTGGCGCTGGTGACCGCGCTGCGCGCCCGCGACGCGGGCGAGCCGACGCCGTGCATGCTGCTGCTGATCTACCCGGGCACCGACATGACGGGCTCGTGCCCCTCGCGCGCCGTGCCGGAGGTCGAGTTCTACCTGACGCCGCAGGCGATCGAGCGGTTCATGACGTCGTACGTGCCCCGCGGGCACGATCGCCGGGACTCGAGGATGTCGCCGATGTTCACCGAGACGATGCGGGGCCTGCCGCACACGCGGATGATCCTCGCGGGCTTCGATCCGCTGCGCGACGAGGGGCTGCGCGTGGCCGAGCGCATGCGCGAGGACCGGGTCGACGTGGTGCTGAGCGAGGAGGGCGCGCTCGCGCACGGCTTCCTGACGATGGGCGGGATCCTCCCGAACGCGGCGCAGGCGCTCGATCGCGT
The DNA here is from genome assembly GCA_020633295.1 of Myxococcales bacterium. Classification (GTDB taxonomy): domain Bacteria; phylum Myxococcota_A; class Polyangia; order Nannocystales; family Nannocystaceae; genus JACKDW01. The sequence goes on from JACKDW010000008.1 coordinate 218,993, forward strand.
GGTCGTCGAGCTCCAACGCGGGCTCGCGCGGTAGTACGCTCCCGGCCATGACCGGCGAACCGACGACGACCGCGCGCGTGTTTCAGATCGAGGGTGGCTTCGGGCTCGATAAGCTGTCGCTCGCCGAGCGAGCGGCGCGCGAGCCCGGCCCGGGCGAGGTCGCGGTGCGCGTGCGCGCCGTCGCGCTCAACTACCGCGATCTGCTGATGGTGCGCGGTCACTACAACCCGAGGCAGCCGCTGCCGCTGATCCCGTGCTCGGACGGCGCGGGGGAGGTCGTCGCGGTCGGCCCCGGGGTCACGCGCGTCAAGGTCGGAGATCGCGTGGCCTCGATGTTCGCGCAGGACTGGCCGAGCGGACAGCCGAACAAGGCCGCGCTCTCGTCGACGCTGGGCGGCCCGCGCGACGGGATGCTCGCCGAGCGCGTGGTGCTGCCGGAGCGCGGGGTCGCGCCCGTGCCCGCGCACCTCGAGGACGCGGAGGCGGCGACGCTCCCGTGCGCGGCGCTGACGGCCTGGAGCGCGCTCGTGACGCTCGGGGGCGTGACCGCCGGAGACACTGTTCTGGTCCAGGGGACAGGCGGTGTCTCGATCTTCGCGCTGCAGTTCGCCTGCCTCCTCGGCGCGCGCGTGATCGCGACGTCGAGCAGCGACGCGAAGCTCGAGCGCGCCCGGGCGATGGGCGCGTGGCGGACGATCAACTACCGGACGACGCCGGACTGGGGCAAGGTCGCGCGCAAGCTCAGCGGCGACGGCGTCGATCACGTCGTCGAGGTCGGCGGCGCGGGGACGCTGCAGCAGTCGATCCGCGCGGTCAGGCCCGGGGGACAGATCAGCCTGATCGGCGTGCTCGCGGGCGGCGCGTCGGAGCTGAACATGACGCCGGTGCTGATGCAGCAGATCCGCGTGCAGGGGGTGCTGGTCGGGCACCGAGAGGGCTTTGAGGCCATGTGCCGCGCGATCGGGCAGCACGCGCTGCGCCCGGTGATCGATCGCGTGTTCCCGTTCTCCGAGGCGCGCGCGGCCCTGGAGCACCTGGCGAGCGGGCGGCACTTCGGCAAGGTGTGCATCTCGATCTAGTCGCCGGGGCGCTTCGCTACAGCCTGGCCGCGAGGTCTCGTCGTGCGAGTGTCCTCTGGGACACCTGATTTCGCTCGCGCGGAGGCCGGCGGTCAGGACATGGTTCTTGGGGCGTGTCCGACGATACGCGCCCGAACGTCCGAGGGCCGCCTGCGCGGCGGCCCGCTCGGCGCGCGCGGCTGGACGGATCCGATCAGTAGCCCACGCTGTAGCAGTCGCAGGCGCCGTCCTGGCTGCAGTCGGCCGGGGTCTGCGCGCCGGCGCTGAACGTGATCGTGACGCTGCGGTCGGCGGGCTGCTCGTACTGCTCGATCATGCCCCAGACCGCGTCGGCGCTGTTGTTGCCGCCCTCGATCGCGCCCGCGTCGTCGTTGGTCAAGAACGGGATCAGCAGGGACGCGGTGCCCTCGTAGGGCTCGCCGCCGAGCGAGACCGGGCCGACCATGATGTCGAGCGGGCCGTAGTCGTCGCAGTACGAGTCGTCGAACTTGCCGAACACGTCGTCGGGGCAGCTCTGGCCGGTGACGCCGGGGTAGCGGACGTTGGCCGCGAGCTCGCACGCGGGGTCGTTGTTGAGGTCGCAGCGGAACATGTGCTTGAACGCGTACGCGTTCACGGCGAGGCAGGGGTGGGTGCACGCGGTCAGGCGTACGGGGACCGCGTCCCCGGCTCCGACGGTCGACGGCACGCAGACCTGGCCGCGGAAGAAGGGCATCGTCACGGGCCCGAGGTCGCCGCCGCTCTGGTCGGTGCAGTCCGGGGGTCCGTCGCACGGCACCGGGTCGGGCCAGTTGGTGCCGGAGCTGCCCCCGCTGGGATCGCTGGGATCGCTGGGATCGCTGGGGTTGCTGCCGCCTGGTCCGCCCGAGGTGTCGCTCATCGACGAGCCGCTCGTGGTCCCTGCGGTCAGGTCGGTGTCGCCGTCGGAGCCGCCGCAATTCGGCGACGAGATGGCGCACTCGGCCAGATCCTTGTGGGGGCCCTCACAGCCCATCAAGCCGACGATCGGCAGCACGAGCGCGATGGCGCCGAGTGGTTTGAACAGGTGTGCAGCGGACTGGCGCGGCGTGGGGGCGCGAAGGCGTGTCATCTCGCCCAGTCTACCGAAGCTGCGAACGCACGGGCGCAGACTCGCGCATTCGCGCGCTCGACCCCGTGAGGGTTCACGGTGACCTTTGGTTAACTTTTGGTCATGCTCAAAAACAGAATAAAAATAGCTGTTTGTAGAGTGAGAGATTTTCCACGTTGACCGATTTTTAGAAAGTGGTCATTTTGGTTTGGTGTCCTGGCATCTCGAAGACGCCGAGCGAATCCTGCGCGAGCTCGCGGGCCCGGATGTCACCGACCCCGAGGCCGACGCGAAGGCGCGCAAGCGCGCGCGGATCGTCGACGCGGCGACGGCGTTGTTCATCGAGCGCGGCTACCGGAAGTCGACCATCGACGAGGTGGCCGAGCGCGCGGGCGTGGCCAAGGGCACCGTCTACCTCTACTTCAAGAACAAGGTCGACCTGCTCGTGACCGCGGCCGCGCGCGAGAAGCTGCGCTTCCTCGGCCGGATCAAGCCGCTCTACACCGAAGATCTGCCCGCCGGCGTCCGTCTCAAGCGGTGGTTGGTCGCCGTGTTCGTCCTCGCCCACGAGATGCCGCTGGCCTCGCGCCTGATGCAGGAGCCGTCGGTCTTGCTGCAGATCCAGGACGAGATGCCGAAGGAAGTCCTCAGTCAAGGGGAGCAGCACCGCGACGACTTCCTCGCGCACCTCATCGACGAGGCCGCGGGGGACCACCGCTGGAACGAGGTCGAGCTGCGCGATCGGGTCAAGGTCCTGGGCGGCCTGACCTACTTCAGCTCGCTGGTTGGAGACGAGCGCGTGCGTCGAGGGCTCTCGCTCGAGCGCTACGCGACGATCCTGGCTGACCTGCTCATCGACGGCCTCGGCCGTGATGGGCGCGGCCGAGAGGAGAAATGAGCATGCAAGGCAATCACGTCATGGTCTCTCGCCGGACCGCGGTCCGGCGCCTGCTCGCTGCGGTCGCGCTGCCGTGCGCGCTGCTGCTCGGCGGCCCCGCGCTCGCCGGGGACGGCGACGCGCCCGCCGGGGACGGCGACGCGCCCGCCGAGTCGCTGCTGCCTGCGGACGCGCCGTCGCCCGAGTCCCCGGAGTTCCTCCGCTACGTCATGAACCGGGTCGACGACCTCTACCGCGGCCGCAGCAGCCACGGCGTCATGGAGATGAAGGTCAAGACCCAGCACTGGTCGCGCACGATGGTGCTCGAGTCGTGGTCGCTGGGCACCGAGTACTCGCTGGTCCGCATCCTCATCCCCATGAAGGAGAAGGGCACCGCGACGCTCAAGGCCGGCGACGACCTGTACACCTACCTCAACAAGACGCGGCGGACGATCAAGATCTCGGGCGCGATGATGGGCGCCTCGTGGATGGGCTCGCACTTCACCAACGACGACCTGGTGAAGGACTCGCGCTACTCGGACGACTTCGACGTCGCGCTGACCGGGCGCGGCGACGCGGAGGGGGCCGCGACCTACGAGTTCACGCTCACGCCGAAGCCCGACGCGGCGGTCGTGTGGGGCAAGGTCACCGTGACGATCCGGCAGGCCGACCTGCTGCCGGTCAGCCAGGTGTTCTACGACGAGGACGGCGCGGCGGTGCGCAAGCTCGAGTTCAAGGAGTACAAGACCGTCAGCGGGCGCACGATGCCGACCGTGATGAAGATGACCCCGCTCGATCAGAGCGGCGAGTACACGCAGGTCGCGTGGAAGAAGATGGCCTTCGACGTCGCGCTCGAGCCGTCGTTCTTCACGCTGCAGCGGCTCAAGTCGATCTAGCGGAGCCGCCGCGAGCAGCAGCCGACACCACGGAGGACATCATGACGCCGCGGACGCCAGGGAGGGCCCGTTGAACCCCGTCGTGTTCGCGTGGCGCAACGTCTGGCGCAGCCGTCGGCGCAGCCTCGTGACGATGGCGGCGATGAGCTTCGCGCTGCTCATGATGATCCTCTACACGGGGCTCGTCGCCGGCTACATGGGCGGGCTCGAGCGCAACATGCTCGACCTCGAGATGGGCGACATGCAGGTGTTCGCGCCCGAGTACAAGCGCGACCCGTCGCTCTACACGCTGATCGAGGACCCAGGCGGGCTGCTCGCGAAGCTCGACGACGCCGGCTACCCGGCGGCCGCGCGCCTGATCGGTTCGGGGCTCGCCGCGGCGGGCGACGCCTCGGCGGGCGTCGAGCTGCGCGGCGTCGACGTCGCGCGCGACAAGTCGGTGAGCGAGGTCTACCAGCACGTCATCAAGGGCGCGTGGCTCGATCCGGCGCAGCCCCAGGGCGTCGTGCTCGGCGGTCGGCTCGCGCGCACGCTCGCGGTCTCGGTCGGCGACGAGCTCGTCGTGCTCTCGCAGGCCTCGGACGGCTCCATGGCCAACGATCTGTTCGTCGTGCGCGGCGTGCTCAAGAACATCGCCGACGGGGTCGACCGCGCCGGCGTGTTCATGACCGCCGACGCGTTCCGCGAGTTCTTCGTGGTGCCCGAGGGCGCCCACCAGCTGATCGTGCGGCGGCCGCCCGCGCGCGAGCTCGACGCGGCGGCCGCCGAGGTCCGAGGCATCGCCGCCGGCGAGTCGGTCCAGACCTGGCGCGACCTGATGCCGATGCTCGCGTCGATGATGGACTCGATCACCGGCGCGATGCTGTTCATGTACGGCATCATCTACATGGCGATCGGGATCGTGCTGCTCAACACCATGCTGATGGCGGTGTTCGAGCGCGTGCGCGAGTTCGGCGTGCTCAAGGCGATCGGCGTCAGCCCGCGCGGCGTGCTGACGCTGATCATGCTCGAGAGCCTGATCCAGGCGCTGCTCGCCGTCGCGGTCGCGACGCTGCTCTCGATCCCGTGCTTCGCCTACCTGACGACCGCGGGCATCGACCTCACCGCGATCGCGCGGGACATCTCGGTGATGGGCCTCGCGCTCGACCCGATCTGGCGGGCCGAGGTCGGGCTGGGCACCTACCTCTACCCGATCGCGATGATGCTCATCATCATCACGCTCGCGGCCGCGTACCCGGCGACGCGGGCGGCGGTGATCCGGCCCGTGGAGGCCATGCGGCACCGGTGACGACGATGACGCGCGCGCGCAATCACCCCACACGAGCGAGGCGGCCATGGGCGGCGTGAACCTGGCGACGCTGGCGTGGCGCAACCTCTGGCGCAACCGCCGGCGGACGATCATCACGCTCTCGGGCTACGCCTTCGGCGTCATGCTCGCGGTCATCTTCATCGGCCTCGGCGACGACAGCTACGGGAAGATGATCGACATGGCGGCGCGCAACGGCGCCGGCCACGTGACGATCCAGCACGCCGAGTACCTCGACACGCCCTCGCTGAAGAAGACGGTCGACGACGTCACGCGCCTGCGCGCGCGGGCCCAGGAGGCCGAGGAGGTCGTGACCGTGACGACGCGGATCACCGGGCCGGCGATGCTGGCGACGGCGCGCAAGAGCTACGGCGCGTTCTTCGTGGCGCTCGACCCGGCGCAGGAGACCCCCGAGACCTTCGGGCTGCTCTCGAGCCTGCGCGAGGGCGCGCTGTTCACCGGCGCGGACGACGAGGGCGTCATCCTCGGCGCCACGCTGGCCGAGAACCTCCACGCCGGGCTCGGGCGCAAGGTCGTCTACACGATGACCGACAAGTCCGGGGAGATGACCTCCGGGATGGCGCGCGTCTCGGGGATCATAGAGACCGGCGACGACGGCCTCGACGCGGCGTTCTTCATGCTGCCGCTCGGCCGCGCGCGCGCGCAGCTCGGCTACGGCGCCGACGAGGCCGGGCAGATCGCGGTGTTCGTGGGCGAGCAGCGCGGCAGCGAGGCGATCGCGGCGGCGCTGCAGCGGTCGCTCGACGAGCTCGGCAGCCCCGCGGTCGCGCTGCCCTGGACGCAGACGCAGCCCGAGATCGCCAGCTTCGTCGCCATCGACGAGGGCGGCAACCTGTTCTTCCAGTTCGTCATCATGCTGCTGCTCGCGGCGGGGATCTTTAACAGCCTGTTCGTCAGCGTGATGGAGCGGCTGCGCGAATTCGGCATCATGCTCGCGGTCGGCTTCCGCCCGGCGCAGATCTTCGGGCTCGTCATGTGGGAGAGCCTGTGGCTCGCGCTCGTCGGCCTCGCCGCGGCCGGGCTGATCACCGCGGGGCCGTACTACTACCTGAGCACCGCAGGCGTGGACATGTCCGGGATGGTCGGCGACGGCTACAACATCTCGGGCGTGACCTTGTCGCCGGTGATGTATGTCAACATTTACCCGGAGAAGCTGATCTACATCGCGGTCATCGTCATCGTCGTCACGCTGCTGGCCGGGCTCTACCCCGCGTGGAAGGCGGGGCGCGTCGCGCCGGTGGAGTCGATCAAGCTCGTGTGAGCGCGCGCGAACGGAGAGGTGGACATGAACAACGACACGGACGCGGTCATCGTCAAGCTCGAGGGCGTCACGCGGGTCTTCACGCAGGGCAAGGTCGAGGTCCGCGCGCTGCGGGGCGTCGACCTCGAGATCCAGCGCGGGGAGTTCACCGCGATCATCGGGCCGTCGGGCTCGGGCAAGACGACGACGCTCAACATCATCGGCGCGCTCGATGACCCGACCGCGGGGCGGGTGCTGCTCGAGGGGCGCGACCTGACCAAGCTCGGGCGCGGCGAGCTGAGCCGGATCCGGCGCGATCGCATCGGCTTCGTGTTCCAGGCCTACAACCTGATCCCGGTGCTGACCGCCTACGAGAACGCGGAGATGGTGCTCGCGCTCAAGGGCGCGCCCAAGGCCGAGCGCCAGCGCAAGGTCATGCAGCTGCTCGCGGAGGTCGGGCTCGAGGGCATGGAGCACCGCCGGCCTGACGAGCTCTCGGGCGGGCAGCAGCAGCGCGTCGCGATCGCGCGCGCGATCGCGACCAACCCGGCGGTGGTGCTCGCGGACGAGCCGACCGCGAACGTCGACTCCGAGACCGCCGAGCGCCTGCTGACGATCATGGAGAAGCTCAACCGCGAGCACGGCGCGACCTTCATCTTCTCGACCCACGACCCGCGCGTGATGGCGCGCGCGCGCCGGATCATCCACATGGTCGACGGGCGCGTCGATCGCGACGAGCGCCGCGATCAGCACGGGGCGCCCGCGTGACGCCGGGCTGCGCCGTCACGCTGTGGGCGGCGCTCGTGGGGGTCGCGGTCGCGCCGGCGCCGACGGGCGGGCGCGAGCGGGCCGAGACGATCGATCTGTTCTCCGAGACAGGCGCGGGCGCCGGCGATGACGCGCCGGGCGAGGGAGTCGCGGAGGCGGACGGCGCGGGCGAGGGAGTCGCGGAGGCGGCGCCTGCGGGCGAGGGCGGCGCGACGCCGGAGGTCGAGGACGGCTCCTCGCTCGAGTGGGACGGTGACCTCGGGGACATCCTCGACGAGTACGAGGACGAGGACGGCGCGGGGTCGGGCGACGGCGACGGCGACGGGCGCGAGGGCGGTGACGGGCGCGACGGTGACGGGAGCGAGGGAGGCGAGTCCGCGGAGCGCGACGAGCGAGCCGCGCGCGCGAGGCGACGACGCGAGCTCGCCCGCGAGGTGCTCACCGGCAGCGCGCGGCTGACGAGCGCGTTCTTCCACGGCTTCGATCAGCCCGAACCGCTCGAGGTCGACGACGCGCTGTTCGCCGGCATCTTCCGCATGCTCGTCGACCACCGCTGGAACGACGTCGTGGCCATCGAGTCGAACGTGTTCCTCGAGCTGGCGCGCGCGCCGAGCTTCGGGCTCAGCGGCGCGGTCCCGACCGCGGGCTCGACCGAGAGCGCGTACCGCCTGGGCTACCTCTCGGTGCCGTTCTGGCGCGCGGACTCGGTCGGGGGGCAGTTCGGGCTCGATCGCCTCGCGCTCGGGATCGAGGCCGGGCGCGTCTCGATCCTCGTCGGGCGCTTCCCGGTAAACCACACTGTCTCGAACTTCTTCACGCCCAACGACCTGTTCGCGCCGTACTCGGCCACGGCGATCAACCGGATCTACAAGCCCGGCGTCGACGCGCTCAGCGTCTCGGTGCTGCTCGGCAACTTCAGCAGCCTCGAGGTCGTCGGCGCGCTCGGCTACGCCGGCGGCTGCAGCCAGGACCCGCTCAAGTTCCGGGGCAGCTGCGAGCCGGCGTGGCGGCAGTCCGCGATCACGGCGCGGATCAGCGCGGTCAAGTGGGGCGTCGAGTGGGCGGCGATGGGCGGGAAGCTGGCGCAGCGCTGGATCGCCGGCGGCTCGGTGCAGGGCTCGATCGGGCCGGTGAACCTGCGCGCCGAGGGCCACGCCGGCCTCCCGGATCACGACGGCGACGGGAAGATCGCGGAGGCGCCCGAGCTCGGCGCGGACGGCTCGGTCGTCGCCATGAACGACGGCGACCGCGCGATCTACGGGCGCGTCGCGGCCGGCTTCGACGTGGGCTTCGTCTGGCACAACGCGAGCATCGCGGCCGAGTACGCGTTCTTCTCGAGCGGGGCGCGGCGCGCCGCGGACTACATCAGCCAGCTGACGACGCTGTACCCCGACGACATCCCGTACCTCGGGCAGCACCACCTCGGGCTGACGGCCGGGCTGCAGCCGGTGCCGATCGTGACGCTGAACGCGTTCTCGATCCTGAACCTCGGCGACGGCTCGGGCATGGCGGGGCCGCTGCTCATGCTCTCGATCTCGGACGAGGTCGATCTGCTCCTCGGGATGTACGTCCCGTGGGGCAAGCGCGCGAGCACGAGCACGCTCGAGGTCGCGAACCCGGTCGGCACCGGCACGACGACGACGACGGTCGTGGACGCGCTGCGCTCCGAGTTCGGCGTCGCGCCCCTGAGCGTGTTCCTCGAGCTGCGCTCGTACTTCTGACGCTCGCGCGCGAGCGTGGCTGAGCTACCCGCGCGCGAGCTGCTCGCGCGCGCGTCGACGACGACCGGTCGCCGCCGTCAGCAGCAGGAGCGCCGAGAGCGTAGCGAGCGCGCCGGCGGGATCATCGGCCGAGTTCACCGAGCAGCCCTTCTTGGTCGGCGTGGGCTCTTCGGGCGGGATGTCGGCAGCGGCCGCGCTCGCGGGCAGCGAGAGCGCGAGGCCGAGGAGCAGGGGCAGCGTTCGCGTGGGCATGGGCTGATGGTCGATCATTTCGGACGCGCGAGGCGAGCGCGCGCGCGAGCTCGCGGCGGCGCGGCGCGAGCACGGCGTCGGGCCGCGCGGCGGTGAACGCTCGAAATATGACCAAAGAATCATGTCGTGACGGACGGCGCGGGGTCGCGCGCGCGCGACCCCGCGCGGGACTCCGCGGCGCATCGCTGCGGGCACGTCGAGCGCACCGCGGCGCGGGGTCGCGCGGGGGGGCTCGGGCGGCGCTCGCCGTCGCCCGCGCGCCCGGCCGGGCGGCGCGGTGCAGTCGCGAGACGTCGCGCGCGCCCCCGCCCGCGGCCGCCGGGCTGGCGCGTGGACGCGTGGCGAGGCGCGCGGCGGGCCGGGCGCGCGCTCGCGCGGGCGCCGCGCGCCCTGTCGTCGACGCGCGCGCGACGCTCGCGGCCCCTGAGATAGATGTCCTGATGTACATGTTGTGAGGGTCCTCCGGAGACGCGCGAAGCTTGCGCGCACGAGCGCGACGAGACGCGATTCGGTCGCGCGCGAGCACGCGATGTCCGTCGACGCGCGCGCGTCGACGCGGGCAGCCGCTCCGCGCCGCGTCGTCGTCATCACGCGCGCGCGGCGGGCGTTCGCGGGCGCGCGAGCGCGTCCGGGCGAGCTCTCGAGCGCGGGATCGCGACGGCCCCTGTCGGGCTCGCGCATAGACACAGTTCCCGGGTTCATGACACTTATCAGGTTGATGATGTTCGTCGAATTCCGCCGCGCGCCCTCGCGGGCGCGGCGGCTCGGGCTCACGGGAGAGTCGCGGGCGAGGGCCGAGGCGGCGGGCCGAGCGGTGAGCTGGGAGGCGAGGGGACGATGACGGACGAGGCGAAGCCGGACGAGCGGGCAGCGAAGACGCTGCTGGGCGCGCACTGGATCGCGGGCGAGCGCTCGCGGTCGGCGAGCGGTGAAGCCTTCCACGGCGTCGATCCTCGTTCGGGCGCGCGGCTCGACCCGGCGTACCACGACGCCGGCGCGCCGGAGCTCGAGCGCGCCGTGACGGCGGCGGCGAGCGTCGCGTCGAGCTTCAGCGTCGCGCGAGGCCGACGCGCCGAGCTGCTCGAGGCGCTCGCGGTCGAGCTCGCGGCGCTCGGCGACGTCCTGCTCGATCGCTGCGAGCGCGAGACGGCGCTGCCGCGCGAGCGCCTCGCCGCCGAGCGCGACCAGGCCGCGCGTCAGCTGCGGATGTTCGCCGGGGTCGTGCGCGACGGCGGCTACCTCGACGCGCGCATCGATCACGGCGACCCGTCGCGTACGCCCGCGCCGCGGCCCGACGTGCGCCGCATGCTGCAGCCGCTCGGGCCGGTCGCGGTGTTCGGCGCGAGCAGCTTCCCGCTCGCGTTCTCGGTCCTCGGGGGCGACACGGCGTCGGCGCTGGCGGCCGGGTGCCCGGTGATCTTCAAGGGTCACCCGGCGCACCCGGGGACCGCAGAGCTCACCGCGCGGGCGGTCGCGTCGGCGATCGACAAGGTCGGGGTCGAGCCCGGCGTGTTCTCGCTGCTGCACGGGCGAGGGCACGAGCTCGGGGCGCGGCTCGTGCAGCACCCGAGGGTCCGCGCGGTCAGCTTCACCGGCTCGCTCTCGGGCGGTCGGGCGCTGTTTGATCTGGCGGCGGCGCGCCCGGAGCCGATCCCCGTGTTCGCCGAGATGGGCTCGGTGAACCCCGTGTTCGTGCTGCCCGGGGCCATGCGCGCGCGCTCGGCCGAGATCGCGACGCGGCTCGGGCAGGCGGTCAGCCTCGGCGTGGGTCAGTACTGCACGAACCCGGGCCTCGTGTTCGTGGTCGGCGAGGAGGGCCTCGAGGAATTCACGGCCGCGCTCGCGCGCACGCTCAGCCAGCAGCCGGTCGGGATCATGCTGCACGAGCGCGTCTGGATCGACTACATCCAGCGCGTCGCGCTGCACCGGCAGCTCGCCGGGATCACGATGATCGCCGGCGGGCCGGCGGTCCCGTACCCGACGACGGGCTCGTGCTCCGTGAAGCCGGTCGGGCTGCTGACGGACCTCGAGACCTTCGACAGCGCGCCGCGCCTGCTCGAGGAGGTGTTCGGGCCGGTGACGGTGGTGATCAAGTGCCCGGACCTGGCGACGCTCGAGCGGATCGCCGCCGGGCTCCCGGGACAGCTCACGTCGACGATCCACGCCGAGCCCGAGGAGGTCGAGGGCGCCGCCGGGCTCGCGCGCGCGCTCTCGGATCGATCGGGCCGCGTGCTCTTCAACGGCGTCCCGACCGACGTCGAGGTCTGTCACGCGATGCAGCACGGCGGGCCGTACCCGGCGACCACCGACGCGCGCGCGACGTCGATCGGCACCGCCGCGATCGCTCGCTTCCTGCGCCCCGTCTGCTACCAGGACTTCCCGCCCGCGCTGCTGCCCGTCGAGCTGCGCGACGAGAACCCGGGCGGGCTCGCGCGCGTCGTCGACGGCCGGCGCACGGGCGCGGCGTAGCGCGCCGAGCCGCCGCCGACGACGAGTGGCGCGCCCGCGTCGTCGCGTTCGCGCGCCGTCACTCGGCGCCGGGCTGCTCGGCTGGCAGCGTCACGGTGAAGCTCGAGCCGACCCCTTGCGCGCTCTCGACGTCGATGGTCCCGCCGTGCAGGCGCGTGAAGTGGTCGGTGATCGCGAGCCCGAGCCCCGCGCCGCCGTAGGCCCGCGTCGAGCTCTCGTCGGCCTGCGTGAACGGCTGAAACAGCCGCGCGAGCTCGGGCTCGGGGATGCCGATGCCCGAGTCGCGCACGACGAAGCGGACGTGCGGGGCGCCTCGCAGCTCGAACCGGCGCGCGCGCAGCTCGAGCTCGCCGCCGGCGGTGAACTTGTTGGCGTTGTCGAGCAGGTTGAGCAGCAGCTTGCGGAGCTTGCGGCGGTCCGCGTACATGGCCCCGAGGCGCGACTCGGCCTGCAGCTGCAGGCGGTTGCCCGTGCGCTGGAGCGCCGGGCGCAGCTCGATCGCGAGCTCGTCGAGCAGCTGCTGCACGTCGAACCACTCCGACGAGAGGTCCGCGCGCCCCGACTCGATCATCGAGACGTCGAGGATGTCGGTGATGACCTGCAGGAGGTTGTTGCCGGCGCGGTTGATCTCCTGGAGCGCGTCGGCGGAGTCGATCGCGTCGTCGTCGACCACGAGGGTGTCGCGCAGCATGTCGCTGTAGCCGATGATCGCGTTCAGCGGCGTGCGCAGCTCGTGGCTCATGTTGGCCAGGAACGCGCTCTTCGCCTTGCTCGCGGCGACCGCCGCGTCCTTGGCCTCGATGATCAGCTGCTGCGAGCGCTCGAGCTCCAGGCGGCTGCGCTCGGTGTCGGCGATCGCCTCGTTGAGGTTGACGATCGTCATGCGCCCGATGAGCGCGCAGAGCACGATCATCCCGGCCGCGAGCGCGAGCTCGAGCGCGGGCTCGAGCGCGCCGAGCGACGCGGGCGGCAGCGGCGTGAGCAGGCGCGACGCGAACGCGGCGGCGAGCAGCGCCACGTTGAGCGCGAGCCAGCGCCCGAGGCGATCGGCGAGCTCGAGCGCGATCGCGATCAGCGTGAAGACGATGAAGCCCATCGCGCTGGCGAGCGCGAGCGCGGCGCTGCTGAGCGCGGTCGCCAGCGCGGTGACGACGAGCCCGCCGAGCACGAACAGCCGGCTCGCGGCGTCGAGGTGTCCGCGCTTGAGCCAGCGCAGGCACACGCCGCAGATCACCCAGTAGACGAGGCTCGCGGCGGCGATCACGAAGGCCGGCCAGGCCCGCGCGGGCGAGCCGCTGAGCAGCGCGGCGGCGATCAGGAGCGCGGCGACCACCGGCGCCGCGCTCAGCGTCACGCGCAGCAGCTGCCGGGCCGTGGCGCGCTTGCGCAGCAGGTTGCGGTGGCGAATCTTGGGCGCGAGGATCCGCGTCGTCGACGTAAGCGACTCACGGCGACGGGCGCTTGTGGCTGCGGAGTGCACGACGACGCGGGGATGGACGCGCGGACCACCCGCGGTCACAATACCGCGCGATGGAGCTGCGCTTCTACTACGACGTCGTGTGTCCCTACGCCTACCTCGCGTCGACTCGCGTCGAGCGACTCGCGGCGAGCAGCGGCGTCGCGTGCTCGTGGCGGCCGATCCTGCTCGGGGGGCTGTTTCGCGAGCACGGCGCGTCGCAGGACCCCGGCGCGCAGATGAGCGCACCCAGGGCGCGGCTCAACGCGCTCGACATGCGCCGCTGGGCGTCGCTTTGGGAGGCGCCGCTGCGCGTGCCCGCGGAGCACCCCCGGCGCACGGTCTCGGCGATGCGCCTGCTCGTGGCGACGCCGCCGGAGCGCCGGCCCGCGCTCTCGCGCGCGCTGTTTCGGGCCTACTGGGTGCAGGGCGTGGACGTCGCGGACCCGCGCGAGCTCGACGCGATCGCGCGCGCGCACGGCCTCGACCCCGCGTGCTGGCGCGGCGACGAGGCGCGCGCGGGGCTGTTTGAGCTGACCTCCGAGGCAGCTCGTGCGGGGGCGTTCGGCGTGCCGTCGTTCGTGGTCGTCGACGACGAAGGCGGCGAGACGCTGTACTGGGGTCAGGATCGCATGCACCTCGTCCTGGCCGCGCTCGGACGGGGCGCGTCGCCGCGTCAGCTCGACGACGAGACGCGCGCGCGCGCGGGCGCCCGCGAGCGCGCGACGCCCGGGACCCGCGTGCGGTTCTTCCACGACTTCGCGAGCCCGTTCAGCTACCTCGCCCAGACCGCGATCGCACCGCTCGCGGCGCGACGCGGCGTCGCGCTCGAGTGGGCGCCGATCCTGCTCGGCGGCTTGTTCCGCGCGATCGGGACGCCCGACGTCCCGCTGCACTCCTTTCACGCGACCAAGCGGGCCTACGTGCGCCGCGACATGCAGGACTGGGCCGCGCTGCGCGGCGTGCCGCTGCGCTTCCCCTCGCGCTTCCCCGTGCGCACCGTGCTGCCGCTTCGCGTCGCGCTCGCCGAGCCGTCCGTGACGCCGCACCTGTACCGCGCGATCTGGGTCGACGATCGCCCCGTCGACACGCCCGAGGCCCTCGGCCCGCTGCTCGAGGGGCTCGGGCTCGACGCCCGCGCGCTGCTCGAGCGGGCCCAGTCGCCGGAGATCAAGCAGGCGCTGCGGCGCAACACCGAGGAGGCCGAGGCCGCGGGCGTCTGCGGCGTGCCGACCATGGAGGTCCACGCGCCCGGCTGCGCGCCGGCGCTGTTCTGGGGTCAAGATCGTCTCGAGATGGCGTTCGCGGCCGCCTGCGGGTGGCGAGCCGAGGTCGATCGCGGCGTCGCGGACCTCCCCTGAGCGCGCGCGGGCTGTTCGCGCGCGCGTCCGCGGTGGTATACGAGGGGGGAGCGCATGCGCACGCCAGCGGACAACATCCCCCGAATCAAGCATCACATGACGCCGTTCCCGTACTCGATCGCGGCCGCGCGCGGCCTCGACGAGGCCGAGGCGATGATGGATGAGCACGACATTCGGCACCTCCCGGTGACGCGCGCCGACGCGCTGCACGGGCTGCTGTACCGCGCTGAGCTGCGCGTCGCGACGGAGCTCGGCGCCGACGGCCGCGCGATCACGGTCGGCGACGTGTGCACCCGCGATCCGCTGATCGTCGATCTCAACACGCCGCTCGCCGACGTCGCCGACATCATGGTCGAGCGCCGCGTCAGCGCGGCGCTCGTGACCCGCGCCGACAAGCTCGTCGGCATCCTGACCTCGACCGACGTCTGCCGCCTGCTCGGAGAGCTGCTTCGAGGGCCACCTGACGAGGTCGCGTAGGCGGCGTTTCGTCGTCCTCCTCGAGGAGCCGCGCCGGCCGGTCGCCGAGTCGATCGCGCGGCTCCGGCGGCGCGGGTGAGCGCGGACGATCCAATCACGCCGAAGAGACATGTTTCGGGCGCCGTCGCGGGCGCGCCGTCGACGGGGCTTGCGGGCGACGTGGAGCTCCCCTAGGCTTCGCCCAGCGCCTCCTCCCCGCGCGGCGACGCGTCGAGACGGGGTGATTCGAACGCCGAGCAGGATCGCGTTGATGAAGGACTGAGCAGCCCGACGGTGACCGCCTCCCGCCAACCCATCGTGTTGAGCGGCGCGTCGTCGTCTTCGTCCTCGTCCTCGCTGTCCACGACACGCGGCCGCGCGCCGCGGTCCTTCGTCGTGACGGAGGCGCGCGCGCGCCCCTCCGTCACGCCGCGTCCCTTGGTTCGATTCACCCCTCCGGAGGTCCCCGTGCCCCGCGCTCGCTCTCCTGTCCTTCGCGGTCGCCTCTCGCAGCGCGACCGCGCCCGCACCCGCCGTAGAGATCGTCCGTCGCCGCGCCGCGCGTCGACCGAGCACGCGTCTCCCCACGACGAACTCACCAGGTGGCTGCAAGGCCACGTCACGCACGACGAGCTCGAGCCGATCGAGCGACTCGGCCTCCGCGCGTACCTGCGCGCGACCGAGGGCTTCGCGCTCGAGCCCGACGAGCGGCTCCGGCAGCTCGCTATTCACCTCGAGCGCGTCTGCGCCTGGCGCCCGCAGCCCCGGGGGTGGCGCGCGCTCGATCGGGTCTACCAGCGCGCGCTCGAGCTGCGCCCGCGCAGCTACCTCGCGCTGCACTCGCGAGCCATCAGCGCGCTGGAGTGCATGCAGAGCGCGAAGCGCTCCAAGGCGCGACCGGAGGTCGTGCGCGCGCTGTTCGAGGACGGTCGCGCGGCGGCGCTGGCCTTGCTGCCGCTCGCGCCTGAGCGCGCGGACGCGTGGTTCGTGCTCGGTCACCTCCACTACTTCAACCCGCAGCGCGGCGCCGCGGAGGCGCTCGAGCGCTACGATCGCGCCGTCGCGCTCGAGCCTCGCAACGGCTGGGCGCTGCTGTACCGCGCGCACTGCCTGCACGACATGGAGCGCTGGGCCGCGGCCGCCGAGGCCTACGCCGCGGTGCCGCGGGAGCACTACCAGGGCCACTCCGCGTGGCGCTACATCGTCGCGCTCGAGCAGCGCGCGGACTGCCTGCTGCGCGCGGGCGCGCGCGCGCGGGCGCTCGCGGCGTTTCGCGACGTGCTCGCCCGGCTCGCGCGGGACCCCGCGCAGCTCGAGCACGCCGCGCTGACGATGCTCGTGGAGGCGGCCGCGGGGCCGCTGCGCGACGAGCTCTCGGCCCCGCTGGAGCGGCTGCTGCGGGCCCACCAGCGCGCGATTTTGCTCGAGCGGCTCGCGTTGGCGACGGCCCGGGGCGACAGCGCGTGAGCGGGCGGATGCGCCGACGGGCGGCGCGCGACGTCTCGAGCTTCGTGACCCCACGCTCGCGCCTCCTCGGCCGCCGCCGTCTCCTCCGCGCCGCGCTCCTCGGCGCCCCGTCGCTCGCGCTCGTCGGCTGCGGGCCCGGCCTGACGCGGCTCGAGCCGCCGAGCGCGGGCGTCACCCTGCGCTATCGCTTCGCGCCGGGCGAGCGGCTGCGCGCCGAGGTCCTGTACCGCCACCGCACCGAGCTCAACCTCGCCAATCTCGGCGTGATTCGCATCGTCGAGCTGATCCGCGCGGAGTTCGAATGCACGGTCGTCGCCGCCGTGGACGGGTCCGCGCAGCTCGTCGCCCGCGCCCAGCGGGTGCAGCTCGACTGGGGCAAGCTCGCGGTCGGCTCCCCGCTCCGGAGGGTCATCCCGCAGGTGACCGAGGATCTCACCGGCACCGAGGTCGACATCACGGTCGACGCGCGCGGCGTCCTGCTCCGTTTCCCGGATGAACCAAGCGACATGCCCGAGGCGCTCGAGAAGGGCCTCTCGCAGCTGCTCTCGGCGCTCCGGCTCGCGTTCTTCGACGTGCCCGGGCCCGCGCTGCCGCCCCGTGCGCCGCTGGTGACGGTCGACGATCGCCAGAACACGCAGCGGGCGGTGCGTCTCGTCGTCGGCACGACGGACGCGCGCGGGCGCGCGTTGACCCGGGAGTGGGAATTCGACAAGCGGTCGCGGCTGCGCAGCGAGGCGCGCCTGCGCGGGTACGTCGTCGAGGAGGGCGTCGGGCCGCTCGTGACCCTGGAGGAGCGCCGCGTGCAGCACGACGAGCTGGTCGACACGCGCTCGCGCGAGCGCTCCACGATCACGCGCCTCGAGGCGGTCGACCGCGTCCGCTTCTCGCTCGGCCAGGAGCTCCTGCGCTCGCGCGCGACCGACATCCGCCTCGAGATGTTCGGGCTGCTGACCCACGCCGGGAAGCTCCGCGTCGACTGGTCGCGAGGCTGAGCCGTCCTCGGGCGAGCGCGGCCTCGTCCGCCGGGCGTTCGGGCGCGGGCGTCAATTGTGGCCTGCGCGCTGTGGAGCGCCGAGGAGCGGTCGAGGGCCTCCTCGAGGGGGAAGAGGTCGCTGAGCGCCGTGGAGCATCGCGTGGAGGACAGTCGGACCACCGCCCCGATCCCTACGCCCTCGGCGAAGAAAACCTCATGGAGTTCTCACGCGTCGCGGCGCCGCGCGGGCGCGGACGTCTCACCTGGCGTTTCGGACACTAGCCAGACGGCTCGCGCGTCGCCGCGGCGGCGCCGGGCGAGCGCGCGAGGCGGAAGCCGAGGTCGTCGATGCGGAAGGTCGGGTGGCTCTTGCGCCGACAGGACGCCCGGCAGCCGCGGGGCGGATCGAGCCAGCCGCCGCCGCGGAACACCCGATACGGCCCGTACACGCGCGTGTCGTAGAGGTCCCAGCACCACTCCCAGGTGTTGCCGAGCATGTCGTGCAGCCCCCAGGCGTTGGCGCGGCGCAGCCCGACGTCGTGCACGCGCTCGCCGGCGTTGTCGCGGTACCACGCGATCTCGTCGAGCGGTCCATAGCGCGGCCCGCTCGTGCCAGCGCGGCAGGCGTACTCCCACTCGGCCTCGGTCGGGAGCCGGAAGCCGTCGGCGCTGCGGTCCCAGCAGACGTCGAGCCCGTCGGGGTCGTCGCCCCGCGTGTAGCACGGCCGCAGGCGCGCGCGCGCGGACAGGGCGTTGCAGAAGTCGATCGCGTCGAGCCACGAGACGTCGACCTGGGGCTCGCGCGGACGCGCGGTCGGGCCCGCGCGCGGGCTCGGGCTGGCCGCGGCGTACAGCGCCCGCGTCACGGCGTGCGCGGCGAGCCGAAGGGCGCGAGCGCGACCTCCCACTCGCGTCGACTGGCCTCGTCGCGCACGCGCGCGACGCCGCCGGCGAGGCGCCGCATCGGGGCGCGTCGTCGGGAGCGCGCGCGTCGGTCATCGCGCTGTCCGAAGGCGCAGGTTGCGAACCCCGGCGCACACGAGCAGCGCGAGCGCGAGGCCGAGGCCGCCGCCGTCACCCTGGGCCGCGCAGCCGCAGCCCTGGCACTCGCCCTCGTGCGCGACCTCGACGTCGGCGCACGCGGCCGCGCAGCTGTTGCTGTAGGTCTCGCCGTCCTCGCCGCAGACGGGCGCGTAGAGCGTGACGCAGGCGCAGCCGTCGCCGTCGCCGGTGTCGGTCTCGGTGGCCCCCGCGGCGCCCTCCGGCGCCTCGATGATCTCGGCTGGCATGCGTCCCTCCGTGGTGCTCGCTCAGTTGTTCTCGATCAGCAGCTTGAGGCTCTGGCGGACGATCGCGCCCATCGTGTTGCAGCGCAGGAACGCGTCGCACTTGTGGTGCTGCGCGAGCTCGCGGCGCAGCTGCTCGACGTACTCGGGCTTCGACAGCGGCGTCCTCGACATCACGGCCATCAGGTCCATGACCTGGCGCAGCGAGTAGCGGATCCGGCTGGCGATCATCGCCCGCTCCTCCTTCTGGTACTGCCGCACGGTCGTGTTGTTCATGTGCCGGATGCCGACCTCGATGATCGGCATGTTCTTCTTGTAGTACTGCGGCATGTAGATCGACTTGCGCGGCTCGTAGGACTGCTGGTCGAAGTCGATGGCGCGGATCCGGTAGTGCACGTCGTCGAAGTCCGGGAGGATCTCGACGACGTAGTTGCTCGAGTGCATGTCGCCCAGCAGGCGCACGAAGCAGCGCTCGTTGAACTTGACGAACTCCTTCGCGAGGCGCGTCTCGTTCTCGACGCGGCCGGGCTGCAGGTAGCTCTGGATGAACTCCTCGCCGGGGATCCCGGCGATGTGCTCCTCGATCAGCGTCTCCTCGTGGACCACGTAGCTGACGCGGTTCGGCGAGAGCAGGCCCTCGAGCTCGAGGCCGTAGACGCGCGAGGCGTCGGCGTTCTTGATGTAGAAGTAGTCGAAGTTGTCGTTGATGCGGTTGACGATGCGCACGCGGAACGGGTTGGTGTTGCCGTACAGGCACAGGTCGACCCGGTCGACGTAGAGGTGCTGCATGACCGAGAGGTCGCCGTTGGCCCGCAGGATCGCGTAGATCTCCTTCAGCGCGCCGTGGATGTGCTTGAGGTCCTCGGGCGGGTAGATCAGCGAGACCCAGAGCGTGTCGCGGTTGCTCTTGTCATAGAGCGTGACCGCGTCCTTGTAGCGCTTGAGGTCGCGGTACTGGATCGGCAGCGCGAGCGCGCGGCCGTACTGCTGGAGGTACTCGCGCAGGGACGCGTCGACCTTGTAGGTCAGCTTCTTGCGCGAGATGTGCGGCACCCGAGAGATGATAAATCTCACCGCAGGCGTCGACAATCGCGGTCGCGCGCCCGTCGCCTCGTTCGCCCGCTATCATGGCCTGGAGGGGGAGCGGGATGCGAGAGCTACACGGTTGGAGGGACGCGCGCGGGCGACGGCTCGCGACTGCGACGCGCGTGATCGCGGCGGGGAGCCTCGCGCTCGCGCTCTCGACACCGCAGGCGGCGCGGGCGGGCGCGGACGACGAGCGCGCGCTCGCAAGCCCGGACGACGCGGCGCGCAGCGCCGTCTGGGTGTTCTTCACGGGCAAGGGCGCGGGCGCGCTGGGCTGTCGTCGGCGCTCGAGCGGCGCGCGGATGAGCTGCCTGAACGGACACGCGCGCGCTGGCCCTGCGGCGCCGGGCGCGCGCGCGCGTCGCCGGCGCGCGCTGCCCGTCGACGTCCGCGATCTGCCCGTCGATCCCGCGCGCGTCGCCGGGGTGCTCGCGACCGGCGCGCGCGAGCGCGTGCGCTCGCGCTGGCTCAACGCGGTGAGCGTCGACGTGACGCCCGCGCAGCGCGAGGCCGTCGCCGCGCTCCCAGGCGTCGAGCGCGTCGAGCCTGTCCGTCAGGCCTGGCGGCAGCGGCCGCTCGTGACGCGCGAGCTCCCGCGCGCGGACGACGACGCGCTGTTCGGTATGTCGTTCGCGCAGCTCGACCTCATGGGCGCGGTCTACCTGCAGCTGTGCGGGCTGACCGGCGACGGCGTGCTGCTGGGCGTGCAGGACAGCGGCTTCGTGCTCGACCACGTCGCGTTCGAGCAGCTCGAGGTCGTGGCGAGCCACGACTTCGTGGGCGGCGACGACGACGTCGGCGAGGAGCCCGGCGACCCGGAGGGCCAGTACAGCCACGGCACGCTCGTGCTCTCGACCGCCGCCGGCGCGGTCCCGGGGGTGTTCATGGGCGCGGCGCCGGGCGTGCGCGTGATCCTCAGCAAGACCGAGGACGTGAGCCAGGAGGTGCCCGCCGAGGAGGACTACTTCGTCGCCGGGATCGAGTGGATCGAGGAGCAGGGCGCCGACATCTTCACGGCCTCGCTGGGCTACTTCGACTGGTACACGCCCGGCGACTTCGACGGCCAGACCGCGGTGACGACCCAGGCCGTCAACGTCGCGGCGGAGAACGGGCTGATCGTGTTCGTCGCGATGGGCAACGCCGGCTCCGAGCCGACGACCCTGGGCGCGCCGGCTGACTCCGCCGGCGCGATCTCGATCGGCGCGCTCTTGCCCAACGGACAGGTCGCTGAGTTCTCCTCGCGCGGCCCGACGACGGACGGCCGGATCAAGCCCGACGTCTCGGCGCGCGGCGTCGACGTCAAGATCGCGGCGCCCGGGACCGTCGACGAGTACGGCGCCGCCAACGGCACGAGCCTGGCGACGCCGCTCGCGGCCGGGCTCGCCGCGCTGCTGCTCGAGGCCAAGCCCGACCTGACCCCGGAGACGATGGGCGCGCTGCTGCGCGCGACCGCGACGCAGGCGGAGACGCCCGACAACGACGTGGGCTGGGGGCTCATCGACGGGCGCGCGGCGGTCGGCGACTACTGCACCTGCGCCGACGTCGACGGCGACGGGCACCTCGACACGCTGTGCGGCGGGGACGACTGCGACGACGCGCGCGCGTCCGTGCACCCCGGCGCCGAGGAGCTGTGCGACGGGCTCGACAACGACTGCGACGACGCGCTCGGCGAGGACGAGGTCGACGCGGACGGCGACGGCGTGCTGCTGTGCGCGGGCGACTGCGACGACGACAACGCCCTGGTCGCGCCGGGCAAGCCCGAGCTGTGCGGCGACGGGCTCGACAACGACTGCGAGGGCGGCGACGCGACGTGCCCTCCGCCCGAGACCTCGAGCTCGGCGAGCGACGGCGAGGCCGACACCGGCGTCGACTTCGGCAGCGAGGGCGACTCGGAGGCCGGGACCGAGAGCGCCGGCGGTTCGGGGGGCGACGACAAGGGCTGCGCCTGCGGCCAGGGCTCGCGAGACGGGCCCGGGGGCGCCGCGCTGCTCGTGCTCGCGGCGCTCGGCTTGACGCGCCGCCGCCGATGACCGCACGATCGCGGCGTGATCGACCCCGTGACCGACCCCGCGGATCATCCCGCGGATCACTCCGCGGAGCTCCCTGTCGACGCGCCGCTCGTGGAGGTCCTGCGCGGGACCATCGTCGAGGCCCGGCACCGCGGCGTGATCGTCGTCAAGACGCCCGACGGCGAGACGCTGACGAGCCTCGGCGACGGCGCGCTCCTCTCGAGCACGCGCTCGACGATCAAGGCGATCCAGGCGCTGCCCTGCGTGCTCTCGGGGGCCGTCGATCACTTCGCGCTCTCGCCCCGGGAGCTCGCGCTCGTGTGCGCGAGCCACACGGCGGAGCCGCGGCACACCGAGGGGGTCTCGGCCCTGCTCGCGCGCGCGGGCCTGCGCGAGGACGACCTGCGCTGCGGGCCGCACGCGCCCATCGACGTCGAGGCCGCGCGCGCGCTGGTCCGCGAGGGCCAGGAGCCGCGGCCCGTGCACAACAACTGCTCGGGCAAGCACACGGGCATGCTGCTGACCTGTCGCCGACGCGGCTGGCCGATCGACGACTACATCGCGCTGACGCACCCGCTGCAGCGAGAGATCCGCGGGCTGCTGGCGCGCCTCGTCGGGCTCCCCGGCCCCGAGGCGATCACGCGGCTCGGCGTCGACGGCTGCTCGGCGCCGACCTTCGGCGTGGCGATCGACGGCCTCGCGCGCGCGGCCGCGACCCTGGCGAACCCGGACGCGCTCGCCGACGCGCCGCTCGCCGCCGCGATCCGCCGGATCACCGCGGCCATGGCCGCGCACCCCGAGATGGTCGGAGGAACATGTCGACTCGACACCGCGGTGATGCGCGCGGCCGAGGGCGCGCTGGTGTGCAAGATCGGCGCGGAGTCGGTCTACTCGATCGCGGTGTTCCCCTGCGCGCGCTACCCCGCGGGCCTCGGCGTCGCGCTCAAGATCGCCGACGGCGGCGCGCGGGCGCTGCGGGTCGTGGTCATCGAGACGCTGCGCCAGCTCGGGGTCCTCGACGCGCCCGCGCTCGCGCGGCTGCGCCGCTTCGACGGCGTCCGCGAGCGCAACTGCAGAGGCCTCGAGATCGGCGTGAACCGGCCGGTGTTCACGCTGCCGGGGCGCTGAGCCGGCGCGCGCGCGGAGCTTGGTGATACAGTCGCCGGGGACCGGCCGCGCATGCTCAGCGATCGAGAACTTCAGCGCGAGTGGCGACGCTACGTCGAGAGCCAGGGCCCGCGCGACGCGGCGCGGCGCGCGAGCTACAAGGCCGAGGTCGAGTGGGCGCGCGGGCTCTCGGACGAGGTGTTCGCCAGGCCCGAGAGCCAGGCGCGGCTGTGGTCGGCGACCGCGGTCGCGAGCGCCGGCGCCGGCGAGCGCGTCGACACCACTGCGCTGCACGGCGACCCTGAGCCAGTCGCGGTGCTCGGGCGAGCTGCGCGCGCGCACACCTGGCCGAGCTTCAAGCAGCGCCTGCCCGCGCTGCGCGAGCGCTACGAGGCCTGTAAGCGGCGCCTCGCCGCGCGCGTGGACGGGCCGCGGCCGCTCGCCAAGCTGCGCCGCGTGTTCGCCGTGCTCGCGCCGGGCGACGCGACCTGCGTGCTCTCGAGCGTGGACAACCGCCAGCTCGCGCGGCGCCTGGTCGCGCGCGCGCGCGACTCCTCCTACATCGGCCACTGCGCGCGCGTGCGCGAGCGCGTCCGCGACGCGCTCGGCCCCGAGGCGACGCTCGAGGACGAGCTCGAGCGCGCGCTGTTCGTGAAGTGGCTTCAGGGCCAGCTGAGCGCGAGCTCGCGGGCGCCGACGTCGAGCGCGTGGCGCTGGCTCGCGCGCGTGCAGCTGCTGGACGACGCGCCGATCACCACGCTCGGCGAGCACGAGGACCTGCTCGGCTTCGGCGCCCAGGTCGAGATGATCGCGGCGACGCTCGTGCGCGCGGCGGGGCCCATGGTGATCCACGTCGACGGCCCCTGGGGTCGCGGCAAGAGCTCGTTCTGCCGCATGCTCGAGCGCCGGCTCGAGACGATCGCCGGCGACGTCGACGCCGACATCGAGCTCGTCAGCGCGAGCTGGTTCATCGCCTCCGACCGCAACGCCGATATTGTTGATGGCGTCCTGCACGCGGTCGCGCGCGCGGTGACCGAGGACGACCCCGAGGAGACCGTGCGGATCCTGCGGACGTGGGGGAGCAGCCCCGCGGAGCAGCTCGGCGCGGGCGAGCAGCTCGCGCGCATGTCCCAGTTCCGCGCGTGGGTCGAGCGCGAGCTGGGGTGGCGCGACGACCCCGGGGCCGAGGAGGTCGTCGAGGTCGCGCTCGGCGGCGATCCGCCGCTGCGGCTGCGACGGCGTCGCGTACCCCGGCGGCTCGCGGTCGTGTTCGTCGACGACCTCGACCGCTGCACGCCCGAGAGCGCCCGCGCGGTCATGGACGCGATCCAGCAGTTCGTCAGCTGCGCCGGGCTGTCGTTCGTGATCGCGGCCGACCGCGCGGTGCTGGACGTCGCGTTCGCGGCCAGCGTGCGCGACTACGTGGGCGTCGAGCGCCTGGGCCCGGCGCAGGCGCTCGAGAAGTACATCCGCCACCGCGTGCAGCTGCCGGGGATCTCGAGCCTGGCGCGCAGCGCCGCGCTCAACCACCGGCTGGTCGCGCTGCAGGAGCGCCTGATGCCGGGCGCGACCGAGCTGCTCGTTGGGCCAGGCGCGTGGCTCGAGACCGGGGTCGCGGTGCTGCTGGCGCGCGCGTTCCCGGTGACGATGACGGTGCGCCGGCTCAAGCGCGTGCTCAACGAGCTGGCGACGACGCTCGCGGCGGCGGCCGACGGCTGCGCGCTCTCGATCGAGGACGCGCGCGCGCGGCTGTGGAAGCGCGCGCGCACGGACCCGTACGAGCCGCGCTTCGACGGGCGCAGGCCCCGGGGCGCGCGCGAGTACGAGGACTTCTTCCTGGGTCAGCTCGTGATCGTCACGGCGCGCCACGTGTGGCCGTCGCTCCACACGCTGTACCTCCGCGACGCGGCCCGCTTCGCGAGCGTCGTGAGCGCGCTGACGGCGGTGGGCGAGGGCCTGCGCCGCTGGCCCGAGGCGCTGCTGCGCGACGTGATCGAGTGCGTGATGCCGGCGCGAGGCGACGAGCAGACGCCGCTGGAGAGCAAGAAGGAGATGTGCGTGTTCCTCCATCAGGCGCACCGCTTCGCCGACCCGCCGCGGGGCGTGCACGCGGTGTCGCTCGACACGATGGAGACGCCGATGGAGGAGCTGGGCGCGAAGCTGGGCCCGCAGCAGCGCGCGGCCGGGAGGTCGAGCGTCTTGCAGCAGCGCGGGATCGACGGGACGGTCGAGGCGGCGGAGGACGAGCTCGAGGCCGGGCTCGACGAGGACGAGCTCGAGCACGCGCAGTGGGACGCGGACGCGCTGCTGAGCTTCAGCGACGCGGCGGAGTCGGCGACGCGCGGGCTCCCAGATCTTTCGGAGGAGACAGCTTTTTCGGGGAGCGCGCGGGCGCAGACCGCTGTGGACGCTGAGGCGCGAGCCGTGACGCGGGGGATCCCGGACATGGCGGAGTCGAGCCCTCGGGGCGAGCGAACACCCCCGGTCCCGAGCGCGCCGCCGAAGTCCGCGACGTCGAGCGCGGCCTCAGTGAGCCGTGGGCCCGCGCTGGGCCTGGAGTCGTCCCCGCCGAGGCGAACGAAGAAGGCGAGCGCGACCCCGGCGACGCGCGGGCTGGAGTCGACGCCGGTGGATCCGCGAGGGTTGTTTGAGCTGAAGCTCGCGCGCCTGGAGCAGCAGCGCGAGCCGCTCTCTCCCGATCAGGTTCGGGAGCTGCTCGCGGAGTACGACGCGCTGCTCGACGATGACGTCGACCGCGCGTGGGTGGAGCGCGTGTACGCCAAGGTCGTGGCGCTCGTGCGGTCGAGTGGGTGGGAGGAGGAGGCGGACGCGCTCTCCCTGACGCTCATCCGCGCGGACGAGCAATTTATACGATTTAGCAGCGGTGGCGGATTGCTGCAGGTCGTGTTCGATGCCCGGACACGCTGGGGGGAGAGCTTCGGAGCCAGATTGCAGCGGGTCGCGCCGTACCTCGAACACGTGCTCTCCGGGACTCAGAAGCGCGTCGATGACGAGGTGCTCGCTGAAATCGTGACGATACCGGGCGCCCCCCCTGTCGCCTGGCCGCCCGCCGCCCGCAGGCGGCTCCTATCGCTGCTCGAGTGCATGATGCGCGAGCACACACGACTCCTTCGACTCGCAGCGGACTTCCAGAAGCATCGCGCGTACGTCCATCGAAACTTCACGGTCGCCAAGCTGTCCGAGCGGATTCGACGCGAGTTCGAGGAGCACGCGGACGAGCTACTCGACGGTCCGCCGCACGGGCGCGAGCTCGCCACGCTGCTGCGATGTGTCCAGCTGCTCCCTGGCTCGACGTTGCCGGGGCCGCAATTAGAAAAACTCGCTCGCGCGATCGAGCTGGAAGTACTCGACGCCGAGCCCGACTTTCGGCGACTCGCGGCCGACACGCTCCAGCACAGCGACGACCCCGCCCACAAGCGCCGCGCGCTCGGGCTCTACGAGCGCCTCGAGGGCACTGACCAGTGGACGCCCGAGACCCTGCACGCGATCGCCCAGCTCCGCGTCGCGCTCCAAGAAGATCCCGCTCGCGCCGGCAGGTTCTGGGAGCTGGCCTATCGTACAGGCTATCGAGATCCCGCCATGCAGCGCGCCTTCAGCGTGTTCCTCGACGACCACAGGATGAGCGACGCCGCGCTGCTCGTGCTGCGGGGCGACGAGCTCCCCGACGCGGCCCGGTGGCGGCCCTTCGGCGACGCGCCCGCGCTCTCGAGCGTCGTCGTCGCCAGCAAGCCCGAACCTGAGGGGGCGCCCGCATGATCGACGCGCTGCTTAACCTCTGGATCACGCGGCTGCACGCCGCGTATCCCGACGGCTTCCCGCGCGCGCACGGCGAGGGGGCGCTCGCGGATCCAGCCCAGGCGATCTACGGGGCGCTCGCGCACCCCGTCTCCGAGCGTCGTCTGCGGCGGCACGTCGTCGTGCTCTCGAAGGAGGCCGAGGGCGCCCGTGATCACGCCCTCGCCGCGCTGCGGCGGCTCGCGCTGAACGGCGCGCGGGGCGGGCACGGCGAGTCGCTCGTGACCGCCTGGCTCGTCGTCAATGTCCCTGTGGCCAGCACCATGAGCCCGACCGCGCTCGTGCACCGCATGGTCCGGCGCCTCTACCTCGCCGCGGTCCTGCACGGGCTCGGCGAGCTGCCGGCGCTGCGCGAGGCCGTGGTCTCGCTGCGGCAGAGCTTCCTGCAGACGCGCGGGAGCGTGTCGCTGGGCGACGAGCGCTCGCGCACGAGCAAGTCGGGCGCGGAGCTGGGGCTCTCGCTCGACAGCCTGAGCCCGCTCAAGCTGACCGCCGCCGAGGAGGTCGGGCTGGTCGAGCGGTTCTCGGCCGCGCTGCCGCGCGCGGACCTGTTCGAGACCGAGGACCAGCTGATCGCGGACCTGCAGCTGCTCGGGCAGCTGGAGATGCTCGTGGCTCGCAGCGCGCGGCTGCGGCGGCGCAAGATGCCGCGGTGGGAGCGCGTGCGCAGCTTCTTCAAGGACATGTACGACCCGATCCGCGCGCTCGAGTCCCTCGAGCTGCGCCCGGTGTTCGTGCTCGAGGCCGGCTCGGCCGCGGCGAGCGTGACGCTCTTGCGGTTCCTGTCGGAGGCGTGCGCGCTCGCGTCTGGTTTTGAGGCCAGCCTCGTGATCCTCGGCGGGCCGCCGCTGGGGGCGCTGTGGGCTGCGGAGCGGCGGCTCGGCGCCAGCGTCTCGCGCGGCTTCTTCACGGTGTGCGGCGACGAGCTCGTGGTCGACGGAGACGCCGCGCTGCACAGGGTGCTGCTCAAGCTGCAGGCGCAGTACAACAAGCGCGACGACGAGCTCCCCGTGGAGGTCGCCGCCGCGCTCGATCACGCGGTCGCCTGCGCGGCGGCTCAGCCCACCGACGGCACGTAGTCGGGCGGGACCACGGCGACGGCGCGACCCGCCGCGGCGGTCAGCTCGCTCGCGATGCTGGCGACGAAGATGCGGGCGAACGGCCCGAGCTTGCGAGAGCCGCACACGAGCAGCGGCGCGTCCTGCAGCGCGCCGAGCTCGACGAGCTGGTGCACGACCTCGCCCTGGACGACCAGCGGCGTGTGCGGGGCCTTGATGTCGCTGTGCTTGATCCAGCTGGCGAGGCGGCGCTCGCCGTTGCGCTGCAGCTCCTGGCGCACGGCCTCGATCTTCTCGGAGGGCACGAACTGGTGGACCCAGTCCTCGGGCATCGGCACCACGTGCACGAGCAGCAGCTCACGCCCGACGCGCTGGGCGAGGGTGGAGGCGAAGTGCACCGCCGCGATCGCGTCGTCGGCGAGATCGGTGGCGACGACGATCGGCCCGGCGCCGATCAGGCGCGGCTCGAGGTCCGGCGGGGTGACGATCGTCGGCCCCGGCAGCCGGCGCAGGAGCTTGCGCGCGACCCGACCCAGGCGGACGATGCGGTCCTCGCCGCGCTTGGCCCGACGACCGATGATGAGGCCCGACCCCGGGGTCGCGTCGACGGCGGCGGTGAGCCGGGCCTGGGCGCTGCTGTCGAGCGTGATCTCGGTGCTCGCGAACGCTGCGGCGGCGCCCGTGCGCTTGATCAAGGACTCGACGGCGTCGTTGGCCTGCTCGCGCAGCGCGTTGGGGTCGAAGAGGTTCTCGAGGCCCTGCAGGTCGCCCATCGCCTGGAGGCCGAGCGCGAACTGAGCGCTCTCCTGCTCGAGCACGTGCACGCCGTGAAGCTCGTCGCCAGACGCCGCGCCTGCGAGCCACTTGGCGAAGACGACGGGTCCTTCAGAACGGGGGCGGAGATCGAGGCCGACGGTCCACTTCACAGGAGGGTCTCCTTGGTCAGGGAGCGCGCGCGATGCCGCGCGAGCGTGTGGAGTATAGCGGCCCCCGAGCAGCCTGTCCCAGGAGCGCGGCTGCGGGTGATTCAGGTACGCAGGCCGCTCGTGGCGGCGCGCGTCGGGCGAGGGAGCGCGCGGGGAATCATCCCCGGTCGGTGGGGAGAATGTCGCGCGGTCGCGGGGCGCCGCTCGCGGGCTCAGACCGCGTACGCGCGATCGTGGCGAATTCTCGCGACCGCGGGGGCGATCGCGCGATCGGTGCGAATCTTGAATGGTCTAGCCCCGAATTATGCTTGGACTGATTTCGGGGGTGTTCGCAGGGGGAGCAGGGCCGCTGCTCGCCGCGCGCGTCTTCAACGAGCAGGCCGTCGCGCTCTCGCCCACCATCGGCTGGCTCCTGCTGGCCTGCGCGACCACGTTCTTCCTGCTGTGGATCCTGCAGGCCGATCGCTGGCGCCGCCTGTGGCTGCGGACCGAGGACCCGCGGACGATCGGGCTGTTCCGCGTCCTGTTCGCGCTGTTCGTGATCCTGAACGTCGACGGCCTCGCGGAGCACTGGGAGTACCTGTTCACCGACGAGGGGATCTTCTTTACCGACACGGCGCGTCAGAGCCTGGCGAGCAAGCAGTTCGCGGGCTTCGGCAACTGGATGGAGGGCGAGGCCGGCGGCTTCACGTCGTGGGCGGCCTTCGGCGAGTTCCTCAAGGGGCCGAAGTACTCGCTCTTGATGTTCTGGGACTCGCCGGCGGCGTTCTACGCCCACCTCGCCGTGTTCCACGTGATCACGATCCTCTTCATGATCGGCTGGCGCGCGCGCCTGACCGGCGCGCTGAGCTGGCTGCTGATGCTCAGCATCATGGACCGCAACCCGCTGTTCATGGAGGGCACGGATCTCGTCTACTTCTGCTTCTTCTTCTACCTCGTGCTCGCGCGCTCGGGGCACGCCTACAGCGTCGACAACTGGCTGCGCTGCCGCCGTTTGCGCGCGCGCGGGCGGCTGAGCGAGCGCGGCGGCCCCGGGGGAGGCGCCGGCGCGCCGCCGAGCGAGCAGCATCCATATGGCCTCGAGGCCATCTACCGGAGAATCCCCGCCTGGCCGCGGCTGCTGATGATGCTGCAGCTGGCGACGATCTACATGTTCACCGGCTGCGCCAAGACCGGGAGCGTGTGGTGGCGCGGCGACACGCTGTACTACGCGCTCAACATGGACCACTTCTACCGGGTCCCGCCGCAGTACCTGTCGTCGCTGCTGGGCACCAACATGTTCCGCCTGATGACCTGGGTGGTGCACGTCTGGCAGATCTGCTTCCCGCTGGTCGTCGTCGGGCTGATTTTGCGCTGGGCCGCGCGCGAGCGCTTCGCGCCGCAGTCGCGCGCGCGCGCGTGGGCGATCCGGGGGCTGTGGACGCTGCTCGGGCTGCTCGCGCTCGCGGTCGCCGAGGTCGCCTGGCCGGTGCACTGGAACGCGCGCTTCGGCGTCTCGCTCCAGGCCGTGCAGTGGCTGTTCGGCGCGGTCTGGGTCCTGGCGATGGCGCTGATCGGCTGGGGCTACCACCGCCTGCGCCACCGCCCGTTCCGGCCGACGATCCGCGGCCATCAGTACACGCTCGACCTCGACTGGTTCTGCTCCTGGTTCATGGGGCGGCGCGTGTGGCTGACGATCGGCATCTTCTTCCACGGCCACCTGCTGGTGCTGATGAACATCGGCATGTTCGCGCCGATCATGCTGCTGACCTACACCGTGTTCCTCTCGGGCGCGGAGTGGGCGTCGATCCTGCGGGCGATCGCCCGCGGGCTCGACCGCGTGGGCCTGGGGCGCTGGCTGCCCGCGGACGCGCTCGCGCACCACGAGCCGATCCCGACCGAGGATCCGACGCTGCCGCAGCTGCACCGCGACGCGGCGCGCGTGCCGGAGTGGGCGCTGCTGAGCGCGCTCGGCCTCGCGGTCCTCGCGATCGCGCTCAAGGTCGAGGGCGTCGCCACCGGGCGTCGCTGGACGCTGTGGGCCGCGGCCGCGGCCGTGCTGATCGTCAGCGCGATCGTCGACGCGCGACGACGTGGCCGTAGGGACATGCGCGAGAGCGGCCGCGACGGCGGGCTGCCCGAGCGCCCCTGGGCCTACGGCCCGCTCGGGCGCTTCCTCGCCGCGTCGCTCGTCATCTACCACGTGACCGCGGTCGCCTGCTGGATCCTGCCCGACAAGGACTGCCTCTCGAGCTTCCGCGCCAAGACGCACGAGCCGTTTCGGACGTGGCTGGTGACCACGCACACGGCCCAGGGCTGGAACATGTTCGCCCCCAACCCGCCGCGCGCCAACGTGTTCCTCAAGGTGCTCGTGACCGACAAGGACGGCGTGGTCCACGACCTCAAGACCGACGTCTACGCGCCCGAGCGCAAGCCGATCCCCTGGGTGCTCAACGATCGGATCCGCAAGATGAACCGGCGCATGACCATGCGCAAGAACGACGTCGAGAGCTGGTACCTGAAGTGGCACGGGCGCTACCACTGCCGCCGCTGGGCCATGGACCACGGCGGCGACGCGCCGGAGAAGGTCGAGATCGTCAAGCTCTGGTACTCGATCCCGTCGCCGGAGCAGGTGCGCGCGCGCGGCTACTACATCCCCGAGGTCCAGCTCGAGAAGTTCGGCCACGAGCGCACGATCAAGACCACGCGCTGCGCCACGGACCCCGAGGCCCAGGTGCCGAACTACCAGCGCGCGCGCCACGGCCTGCCGCTGCTCGAGGAGCGCGACGTGAAGCTGTGGAAGAAGCAGCGCCTGCAGAAGTGGGAGCGCAAGCGGGCGCGCGAGGCCGGCGCGCGCAAGGCCGTCACGCGCCGCGCCCAGCAGCCCCGGGAGGCCCGGAGCACGAAGACCACTCGCCAGGCCGCGCGCGTCGGCCAGGCCGCGCGCGACGGCGCCTGAGCGTCGCGCCCTTCACGAACCTGTCATATCAGTCAGATTGGAGACTCAGCCATGCTTCTCGCAGAGATCGCCTTCGCCAGCGGACATCGCCTCATCGACCTCGCGGCCTTCCTCGCCCTCGGGCTGGTGTGGACGCTGATCGCCGCGCTGCTCTACGCCGAGTACCGCATCATCCGCGCGCGCGCCCAGGGGGACTGGGACGGCGGCGCCGGGCTGTGAGCGCGAGCCCGGCGTGACCGCTCGCGCCGGTCAGCGCAGCTTCATCACGAGCTGCGCGGCGGCGCTCTTGCACTCGGGGTCGCACTCGGGGCCGTTGGGTCGCGAGCTGCGGTAGGTGGGCGCGAACTCGGCGTCGCCCAGGCCCTCCGGCGCGTTGGCGTCGGCGCCCGCGTCGGCGTCGGCGTCGGCGCCCACGCCGGGCGCCTGATCACCTGCGCTGTAGGACACGCTGATGTTTACCTGCGCGGGGGCGTTGATGAACTCGATCTCGGTGATCGCGTGCTCCGCCGGATCGAGCGCGCAGCCGCTGAGCCCGAGCTGCACCTCGGCCCCGCCGCAGGGCGCGGGCGCGTCGCAGCGCAGCGGCAGCTCGACCGCGCACTCGGTCTGCGCGTCGTCGTGCTTAATCGTGAAGGCGTAGCGGCCAGGCGCCCACGCGCTGAGCTTGGTCAGCTGGATCGACAGGCTGGGACCGCAGCCGATCTCGGTGCACGCCTTGGGGCCGCTGCCCGCGCAGCCCGAGAGCGCCGGGGCGGGGAGGGCGAGCGCGAGCGCGAGGAGCGTGCGGCGGGGCAGGGGAGCGCGGGGTCTGGGCACGGGGCGAGTGTATTTCACGCGGCGTCCGAGGCGAAGTAGCGCCGCAGGATCGCCTGCTCGACGCGCCCGCGGCGGGCGCTCGGCGCGGGGAAGCGCAGCACGAGATCGAGTCGCCCGGGCTCGGGGGAGTGCAGGGCGACGCGCGGCTCGATCGTCGTCGGCGTGAGGCCCTGGCGCTCGTCCTGGCGCGTCAGCTCGTCGCGCGCGGCCTCGAGGTGCTCCTCGCACTCGGCCTCGGCGGCCGCGAGCAGGCGCTGCTCGAGCCGCTCCCAGTCAGGGTGCTCGGCGAGCTTGACCGGGATCGTGACGGTGTGGAGCACGTAGCGGCTGGTGAAGGTCTCGTTGATCGCGGGCGCGCTCAACCAGACGCTGTTGGGCAGGACGATCGCGCGACCGGTGCGCTGATGCGTGCGCGCGCCGGGGCCGATCTCGAGCAGCGTCGTGGTCAGCACGCCGAGGTCGATGATGTCGCCGCGGACCCCGGCGATCTCGACGCGATCGCCGAGCGAGACGTTGCGCGAGCTCGAGCGCAGCAGCGTGCCGCTGAGGCACATGAGCAGCTCCTTGGTCGCGACGACGATCGCGGCGGCGATGGCCACGAAGGAGAGCGCGAGCGTGCGCAGCTCCTGGGCCCAGATGGCGATGGCGCCGAACAGCAGGAGCAGCAGCAGGCTGTTGCGCGCGACGACGAGCCAGCGGCGGTGCAGCTCGGCGGGCAGCTGCGCGCGCCGCAGCGCGCGGCCGACCGCCGCGCGCGCGATCAGCAGGACGAACGCCAACGCGACCGTCAGCAGCGCCTGCATCAGCGCGTCGTTGGACTGGAGCGACTCGAGCCAGGTCCCGAACATGGCCGAGAGGGTACGCCGCGGCGCGGCGGCTGTCGTGGCGGTCTTCGTGGGGACGCCGGGCGGGGACGCCGGTCCCCGCGGCGCCTCAGCGGCTCAGCGCCACTCGGTCGCCTCGACGCCGAGCCCGTCGACCCACGGGAACGGGTCGTTGCTCGACGGCGTGTCGACGTGCGGACCGCGCTCGATGATCGTGAGCGTGAGCGTCGAGTAGGCGATGAGGCTGGCGAGCACGCGCAGCCGCGCCTCGGCGCGCTCGAGCTCCATGTTGACGCGGTCGAGCTCGGCGCGGATCGCCAGCGCCTGCTCGACGTTGTGGGCTTTCTTCAGCAGCGAGACGAGCTGGTCGCGCGTCTCCCGGAGCACGCGGATCCGCGAGCGCAGGTCGACGTACTCGTCGGTCACGTCGCGGGCCTGGAGCGCGCGCGACTCGACGACGCCGAGCTCGGCGTAGGTGTCCATGACGCGGCGGAGCTCGGCGGCGGGGACCCGCATCACGAGCACGCCGCGCGACATCGACTGCACGTAGCCGCCGGCGTCGGTCAGCACGCGCTCCGCGGCGCGCATGGCCTCGTCGACGTCGAACACGCCCAGCGTCATGGCGGCGGTGTAGATGACCTGGCGGGCGAGCTTCTCGGGCTGGGGCGACGGCTTGGCCTCGGCCTGCTCACCCTCGCCGCCGCCCGCCTGGCCGCCGCTCTGCTTGCCGCCGCTCGGCTCGTTGTTCGCGCTCGGCTTGTCCTTCGACGGCGCCGCCGGTTCGGGCGGCGCCTCGGCGCGCTCCTTCTTGAAGCTCCCGAACGCGGAGCCGTGCGACGAGCGCCCGCGCGACGCGATGTTGGCCCCCTCCGGGCTGAGGACCTCGCCGTCGACGTCGTCGTCTTCGAAGTCGTAGACCGCGTCGCCGGCGGCCTCCTCCATCGCCATCTCGTCGCCGCCGTAGCCGCCGCCGTAGTCCGCGGTCGGCGCCTCCGCGGGCGGGATCGACATGTCGCCCATCTTCTTGCAACCGGTCGCGAGCGAGAGCAGCAAGAGCGCGGGGGTGATCGCGATGATGACGCGAGCCCGCGCGCGCGCGCGGAGGCGAGGGAGGAGTGTGTGCATGCGTCGAGCCTCGGCGAGCATGGTACCGCGGCGCGGGCAGCCGCTGGCGAGCGTCCACGCGGCGCGTCGCGTGCTGATTTCGCGCCGCGCGTCGTCGGCGAAGTCGCGCAGCGTGGCCCGCCGCGACCGCGTTCATCGGGCGAGAGGCGGCTTCGCCGTGGCGCGCGGTTGTGCGCCGGAGGCGTGGGCGCGCGGGCTGATATCGTGATCGTCGAGGCCGCGCGCCGGGGCCGCTGCGTCGCGGTCGAGGACATCTTCACGGTGTTCGACACCGCGGCGGACGAGGCCGGCGTCGCGCCGTAGCGCCGGCTACGCGCTCGTGCCCCGCGCGCTCGCCCGCGTGCCGAGCTTGGTCGCGCGCGGAAGGACATGTCCCAGGTGCCAGTTGAAGAGGTGCACCCGACGCTGCGCCGCGTGCAGGCTGTCGACGCCGAGCACCGAGATCGCGGTCGCCATGAACACGCTCGTCGCCGCGCTCGCGATCAGCAGGACGTAGGCCGCGGCCTTGCTCAGCGCGATCGCGCGGGGCAGCACGCGCATCTCGCCGTCTTCGAACGCGTAGCTCGGCGCCAGCACGCCGGCGAGCTCGAGCGCGAACGGCACCGCGATCGCGAGCAGCATGATCGCGATGAGCGCGGCCCGGCGGCGGCGCTCGGTGTAGACGAAGTACGCGGTGCCGTTGATGGCGACGAACGCCGGCATCGAGACCAGCGGGCCGAACAGCCCGGCGGTCATCGTCATCGCCAGCGTCGAGCAGATCAGCGGCACGACGAGCTTGCGCCGCGGGTTGTGGGAGCGCGCGACCCAGGCCGAGGTGAGCGCGGCGAGGCCCGAGAACACGAACAGCGCGATGATCCACGCCGAGTCGCGGACGCCGGCCCACAGCAGCACGGGGATGTAGAGGAACAGCCCGAGGTAGACGGTGACGGCGACCCGCGCGATGCGCCGCAGCTGCTCCTCGATGACGCGGTTCATCTCGTCCGCGACCGCCGGCGGCTCGGCGTTCGGCGGCTGCACGAGCAGCTGGACCATGGTCTCGAGCGCGCGCTGGTTCTCGGGCTCCAGCGCCAGCGCGCGCCCCAGCTCGGCCATGGCGGCGCGTCGCTCCGCGAGCTCCTCGTCGAGCTCGAGCTCGCCTCGCAGCGCGCGCGCGGCCGCTGCTCGCGCGCGCGCGGCGTGCTCGCCGGCGAGGCGGCGTCGCACTTCGCCGTCGCGTTGGCCGTCGAGGAACGCCTCCACCGCGTCGTGCAGCGCGCGGGCTGAGGGGTAGCGGCGCGCGTGATCACGAGCCGTCGCGCGCGCGCAGACGGCCGCGAGCTCGGGCTCGAGCGCGTCTCGCGGGCGCGCGTCGGGGCCCTCGAGCGTCGATCGGATCCGCTCCGCGAAGGTGCCTTGGTGCAGCGGCGCGCCCGTCAGCAGCTCGTGGAGGATCGCGCCCAGCGCGTAGACGTCGGCGGTCGGCTGGCCGCGGGCGTCCTCTCGCCGCAGCTCCTCCGGCGCGATGTACCCGGGCGTGCCGAGGATCGAGTCTGGCCCTGTGGTCACGTCGACAGCGTCGCGCGCGGGCGTCGGCGTCGCGGCGCTCGGCGGGTCGTCGGGCACGCCGCGGACCTTGGCGACGCCCCAGTCGAGCACGTAGACCTCGCCGTAGTCGCCGAGCATGATGTTGCTCGGCTTGAGGTCGCGGTGCACGACCCCGCGCTCGTGGGCGAAGTCGACGGCGAGGCAGACGCGCGCGAACGCGCTGAGCAGCTGACGGTCGGAGAACCGGCGCGTGTACGCCACGTCGCCGCCGGCGCGCCCCTCGACGATCTCCTCCAGCGTCACGCCGCGCACGCGCTTCATCGTGAAGTAGATCGCGCCGCGCTCGTCGATCCCGAGATCGTAGACGGGCACGATCGACGGGTGCTCGAGCTGGCCCTGGACGCGGGCCTCGCGGATGAAGCGGAGCCGGCTCTCCGGCCGCGACTGCGCCTCCGGCTGCATGCGCTTGAGCGCGATGCTCCGCCCGATCTGGCGATCCTCGTAGAGGTAGACCGAGCCCATCCCGCCCTCGCCGAGCGGCGCGCCGCGGCGATAGCGTGCGTTGAAGTCGAGACGCTCGACCGCGTCGGCGGTGCGCGTGATGCCCTGCGCCGCCGGGTCGTCGGGCGTGTCGGTGCGTGACATGGTGCGAGTGTGCGCGCTTCGGCGCTCGCGGGGCAAATCTGTCGCGCGGGCTGCCGTACGGGCTGATACACGCGCTGATACACGCGCTGATACACGCGCTGATACACGCGCTGCGGCCGCGCTGCTACACGCTCGCCGGCGCGGCGCGTCGGCGTGGCGTCGTCCCCCGCGGCCCGACGGGCCCCGAACGCGGCGCGGGGCCGCGGCGATCGCCGAGGCCCCGCGACGGCGCGCGAGCGCGACTACGGCTCCTGCGGCTGGCAGGCGTTGAAGTCGTTCTTCACGACGGTCAGCGCGACCGAGTTGAACGCGCCCATGTCCATGTTGACGCTATCGCCGACGCACACGCGCCACGTGCCGATCGCGGGCTCGCCGGCGAAGTCGGAGAACGCGACGCCCGGGCCCGTGTCGGGGTTCGGGTAGAACTCGCACTTGTTGTCGTCCTTGCAGATGTCGAGCCCCACCATCATCTCGGGGTTGTTGGCGAAGGCGTCGTTGAACGAGACCGGGAAGTTGGGCACGAAGTTCGTCGGGGTGCCGCAGCAGCCCTCGCCGTCGTCGGCGGACTCGGCGTAGTTGGGGCGGCTCATCAGGGTCAGGACGGTCCCCACGGGGCTCTCGACCTTGATCGTGAGGTCGCCGGCCCACGGGTGCATGAGCCCGAGCTCGACGGTCACGTCCTGCACCCAGTTGATGCCGTCGTCGTTGTCGACGATCTCGAGCGAGGCGCAGGCCATCGAGTCGAGCGTGCCGTCGTAGCCGTCGTCCGGGATCGGCGTGTTGAAGTCGTCGATCGAGACGGTGACCTCGTCCTCGTTGACGACGATGCCCGGGCAGTTGCCCGCGTCGACGACCATCTGCACGCACATCGGGCCGAGCACGCCGAGGATCGCCATCTGATCCGCGTCGGGGACGCCGGCGGTGGTCATCGCGGTGATCAGGTCGCCCGCGAGCGCGCCGAAGTCCGCCGCGTAGATCGGCGCGTCGCCGTTGCCCGGGTTAATCAGGCCCGCGTGCGCGGCGCACATGTCGAGGCAGGGGCTGTCGAGCGCGACGCCCTCGTCGATCATCGGGCCCGGGGAGTCGACCTCCATGCCGTACTTGATCGGGCCGTCGATGCTCGAGACCTGGCGCGTGAGGCAGGTGTTGAGGCGCGCGAAGTCGGCGGCGCCGAAGAAGCCGTTGATCGCCATGTCGTTCGCGACCTCGAACACGAACGAGCCGTCCGCGTCCGGCGCGCCGATCAGCTGCTGGATCGCCGGCTTCCGGCCGACGCGCTGGTAGACGGTCACGTTGTTGTCGGCGTCCTCGACGATGTCGCCGGCCATCGACGCGAGCGTGTCGAGGATCGCGGACTTGTCGCCGTCGGTCAGGTTGGGCGCGCCGCCGGCCTGGTGGTCATCGAGCGCGAGCGAGTAGTCCTCGGCGAGGTCGCCGAAGTCGAGGGTCGAGATGCCCAGGCCCGCGTGCGCGCTGGCCATGTCGAGGCAGTCGTAGACCACGCCAGGGCACTGCGCGACCTCGCCGATCTGCTTGTCGAGGCAGCCGATCAGGTTCCCGCCGTCCACGTCGCTGTTGAGGAAGTAGCCGTTGATCCGCTGATCGAGCAGCACCTTGTTGGTCACGAAGTCGACGTGCAGGGTGTTGATCCCCTCCATGCCGCCGAGTCGCTCGCACAGCGAGTCGCCGTCGCCGTCGCCGTCGCCGTCGCCGTCGCCGTCGCCGTCGCCGTCGCCGTCGCCGTCGCCGTCGCCGTCGCCGTCGCCGTCGCCGTCGCCGTCGCCGTCGCCGTCGCCGTCGCCGTCGCCGTCGCCGTCGCCGGTGGTCGTCGCCGGACCCGCGGTCGTGTCGTCGGTGTCGGTGTCGGTGTCCGTGTCGTCCGTGTCGGAGTCGGAGGTGGTGTTGTCCCCCCCGTTACACGCGGGCAGCAGCCCGAGCCCAAAGAAAATCGTAAGCAGAACCTGATTTCGCGTGCGCATCGTAGAAGTCCCCCCGGAGGCCTTGAGAGCGCGCCGGTCCGGCGAAAATAACATCTTGGGACAGCTCGATGCAGCGGCGCGGAGCTGCGCGCGGCGGTGCAAATGCGACCCGCGACGCGCGTCCTCACGGCGCGCGGCCCGTGATCTCGATCGGGCCTCACGGTCAGGTTCAGGTCCCGGGGCCCGCGCGCGCCTGCGGAGCGAAGAGGCGCGTCGGGGCGCGATCGTCGTCGTCGACGGCGCGCCGTCGCGCTCCGGCGGCGCCTCCGCGCGCGCGGACGCGTAGCGCATCAGCGGCGCGCGCGGCCGCGTGCGCGATCGAGGCCGCCGAACCACACGAAGAACCACGCCCACGCGGCGTTGGCGAGCGCGAGCAGCAGCCACGACTTGAGCGCGGCGTCCCGTCGCAGCTCGGCGTACGTGCGCAGCTGGAGCCGCAGCACCGGCGCGCCCGCCTGCTCCTCGAGGCCGTGCTGCGCGCCCGCCCACTTGATCGCGCGGCGGTAGTGGAGATCCTTGATCTCGAGCACGCCCTGCAGCGGCCGCTCGTGGCGCGCCCACTCGGCGAAGGAGAAGCGCGTCGAGGTCGTCCCCGCCCACAGCGGCACCGGGTCCGCGCTCGTCCAGCCGGGCGGCAC
Organism: Myxococcales bacterium; assembly: GCA_020633295.1. Lineage (GTDB taxonomy): Bacteria > Myxococcota_A > Polyangia > Nannocystales > Nannocystaceae > JACKDW01. The sequence continues at coordinate 258,181 of JACKDW010000008.1, forward strand.
GATCGGCGCGATCCTGTAGAGCGTTCGTGAGCTCGCGTCGCCGCGGCGGTACGCGACCTCGTGCTCGGTGAGGAGGTCCGGCCGCAGCGCGCCGCCGTCGAACTGACGGTAGCCCGCGCCGGCGTGCTCCGGCGCGCTCGCGACGGCGAGCTCGCGCTGCTCGCCGCCGGTCATCAGCGTGAGGTACTCCGGGATCCAGAACGCGCCCGGCAGCAGGCTGAGGAACATCGCGAGGACGAGCGCGACGCCGAGGAAGGGGCCCGCGTCGATGTCGGGCCAGCGCGCGACGTAGCGGCGGTCGACCGCGCGGACCACGGCGAACAGCGCGAGCGCGAGCGCGACGTAGCCGACGAGCGTCCAGAGCATCTCGAAGCGCGAGATGATCAGGTCGGCGAGCACGAGCTCGAGGTTGAGCAGCGCGAGGCCGATGATCAGCAGGCGACGCCGGGCGCGGCGCTCCTGCGGGGTGTCGAGATCACGGCTCATGGCGGCACGCGGTCGGGGCGCGCCCGACTGTCCTCTCGGCCATTCTACCCCCGCGGCGGCGGACGGGGCCCGGCGGTCGTCGGCGCGGCGCGGCGCGCCGACGGCCGCGCGGATTCGTCTCGCGCTCGCTACCGCGAGTCGCCGAGCGCCCGGATCATGCACACGCGGTGGCGCGCCGAGAGCCCGCGCGCCTGCTCCTCGTCCACGCGCGCGCGCAGCTCGGGCCCGAGCGCGCCGCGTCGCAGCGCCGTGAAGCCGCGGCGCGCGTAGAAGGGCGCGTTCCAGGGCACGGCGCGAAATGTCGTGAGGGTCAGGTGCGTACGGCCGGCCGCCCGCGCGATCGCGCAGACGTGCTCGAGCAGGCGCGAGCCGTGGCCCTGACCGCCGTGCTCCGGCGCGACCGAGAGCTCGTCGAGGTGCGCGTGGCCGTCGACGATCGAGGTCACCGCGAAGCCGCGCGGGTCCTCCTGCGGTCCCGCGAGGATCCAGAGCGCGCCGTCTCGGCGGGCGCGCTCCAGGACGGCGAGGGGCAGCGGCGGCGCGTCGGCGAGGGCCGCGAGGTCGAGCGCCGGCGTCGCGAACTCGGCGGCGCGGAAGCGCTGCCCGGCGCGCACCTCGAGGCGCTGCACCGTCTCGAGCTCGTCCGGGCGCGCGGGGCGGATCAGCGCGAGCGTCGGCATGTCGAGCCGAGTATCGCCCACGCCGGCGGGGCTCGCCGACGTCCTCAGGCGCCCGGGGTCGCCGTCTCAGCTCCTCGAGCGCGACGCCCCTGGGCTGGGCTACGATGGGGCGGATGCCGCTCCGCACGCCCTCGGCCCTGATCTCGTGCTCAACGCTCCTCGGGCTCTCGTGCGCGGCGCTGCTCAGCTGCGGTCCGCGCGAGACCGAGCGCGCGCCCGCGAAGCTCGAGGAGCCCGCGAAAGCGGCGCGCGCCTCGGCGCGCGCGCCCGAGGTGCGCCCGCCGGTGGCGGCGGCGCGGCCCCACGAGATCACGTCGCCCCACGGCGTGCGCGTCGACGACTACTACTGGCTGCGCGATGACGAGCGCGAGGATCCCAAGGTGCTCGAGTACCTCAAGCGCGAGAACGCGTACACCGACGCCGTGCTCGCGCCGCTGCGAGGGCTCGAGCAGCGCCTGTTCGACGAGATCGTCGGGCGCATCAAGAAGGACGAGTCGACGCCGCCGTACCGCGATCGCGGCTACTACTACTACACGCGCTTCGAGCCGGGGAAGGAGTACCCGATCCGGGCGCGGCGCGCCGGCTCCCAAGACGCGCCCGAGCAGCTCGTGCTCGACAGCAACGCGCTCGCGGCCGGGCACGAGTTCTTCCAGGTCGGCGACTGGGCGGTGAGCCCCGACGGGCGGCTCGTCGCCTGGGCCGAGGACACGGTCGGGCGCCGGCAGTACACGGTGCGCTTCAAGGACCTCGAGACCGGCGAGGTGCTGGCGGACGCGATCCCGAATTGCACCGCGTCGCTCGCCTGGTACGCCGACAACAAGACGATCCTCTACGTCGAGAAGGACCCGGTGACGCTGCTCGGCGTGCGCGTCAAGCAGCACGCGCTCGGGACGCCGACGTCCGCGGATCGGCTCGTGCACGAGGAGCCCGATCACAGCTTCTACCTCTCCGTCGGCGAGACCGGGGATCACGAGTACGTCACGCTGGAGCTGAGCAGCACCGTCTCCGACGAGCTGCGCTTCGCGCCCGCGGCCGATCCGGCGGCGACCTTCCGCGTGCTCTCGCCGCGCGAGCGCGACCACGAGTACGAGGCCGACCACATCGACGGGCGCTGGATCGTGCGCAGCAACTGGCAGGCCAAGGACTTCCGCCTGCTCGCGGTCGCCGACAATGATGTCCCTACGGCCATGCGCGGGGGCTGGCGCGAGCTCGTGCCGCACAGGCCGGGGACGCTGCTGCGCGGCTTCGACGCGTTCAAGGGGCCACCTCGTGCTCGAGGAGCGCGCGGACGCGCTGCTGCGCGTCCGCGTCGCGCCGTGGGGCAAAGGCGGCGCGCCGGGCGAGTTCTTCACGATCGACTCGGACGAGCCGGCCTACGCCGCCGAGCTCTCGATCAACGCCGAGCAGGACGCGAGCTGGCTGCGCTACAGCTACACCTCGCTGACGACGCCCGAGACGATCTACGAGCTGCACATGGACTCCCGCGAGCGCCGCGAGCTCAAGCGCCAGCCGGTGCTCGGCGACTTCGACCCCGACAACTACGTGAGCGAGCGCGTGTGGGCGCCGGCCCGCGACGGCGCGCGCGTGCCGGTCTCGCTGGTCTACCGCAAGGGTGCCAAGCGCGAGGGCGGAGCGCCGCTGTACCAGTACGCCTACGGCTCCTACGGCTCGTCGGTCGATCCGTACTTCCGCGCCTACTCGCTCAGCCTGCTCGACCGCGGCGTCATCTACGCGATCGCGCACGTGCGCGGCGGGGAGGAGCTCGGGCGCGCCTGGTACGAGGACGGCAAGCTGCTGCGCAAGCGCAACACCTTCAACGACTTCATCGATGTCACGGAGCACCTCGTGCGCGAGGGCTACGCCGCGCCGGGCAAGGTCGCGGCGACGGGCGGCAGCGCGGGCGGGCTCTTGATGGGCGCGATCTCCAACATGCGCCCCGAGCTCTACCGCGTCATCGTCGCGGACGTGCCCTTCGTCGACGTGGTCACGACGATGATGGACGAGACGATCCCGCTGACGACCAACGAGTACGACGAGTGGGGCAACCCGGCGGACAAGCGCTACTACGACTACATGCTGGGCTACTCGCCCTACGACAACGTGACCGCGCGCGCGTACCCGGCGATGATGGTGACGACGGGCCTCTGGGACAGCCAGGTGCAGTACTTCGAGCCGGCGAAGTGGGTGGCGAAGCTGCGGGTGCACTGGCAGGGCGAGGCGCCGCTCTTGCTGCACACGAACATGGACGCGGGTCACGGCGGGCAGTCGGGGCGCTACCGCCAGTACCGCGAGCGCGCCCAGGAGTACGCGTTCATCCTCGGGCAGCTGGGGCTGGCCGAGGCGCCGCCCGCGAGCGCGCAGGCGCGCGGGTAGCCGCGGTCTCGTGACCTACCCGTTCGGGCAGGTCAGCGTGGGCCGGCAGCGGGTCTGCACCGTCATCAGCTCGGAGGGCGACTCGGCGTCGGGCGCTCCGACGTAGCAGGACACCTGGTCGTCGCTCCAGCACTGGCAGGGGGTCCACAGGACGAAGCCGCTCGGCGGCGGGATGTAGTCACAGCGCCAACCGGTCGTCATGACGTCGCCGGTGAACAGCGACTCGCAGATCGTCGAGACGCTGCCGTCCTCGTGGATCGCCAGGGTGCGCCGATGCGGCGAGGTGTGGTCCGACCCCGCGGCGAACTCGACGCGAAAGCGCCCGGGCTGCCCCTCCCCGAGGGCCTGGGTGAGGCAGGGGAGCGGGAGGAAGTCCTCTAGCTGGTCGCCCGCCTCATGCTCACAGCGCGGGCTCAGCTCGGGCTCACACTCGAGCAGCTCCGCAAACGGCGTGGGCGGCGAGACGCCCGTGTCCGTCGCGTCCGTGCCCGACGCGTCCGGGCCGCAGGCGAGCAGCCCGGTCACGGCGAGCGCGGTCGCAACAAAATATGGTCTTATAGACATGTTGATGAAGCGCGCGTTATCGGTCGTCCGGGCAGGACAGCGACGGCTCGCAGTGGTCGAGCACCCTCGTCCACTCGCTGCCCGGGCCCACCGCAGGGTCGGCGACGATACAGTCGACTCGGCCGCTCCCGCCGCACGCGCACAGGTTGTAGAGCACGTGCCCGTCGGGCGGCGGGATGAAGTCGCAGCGCCACCCGCTCACCGTCACACGCTCGGTAAACAGCGACTCGCAGATCGCGGACACTCGACCGTCGTCGTGGATGACGAGGGTGTCGCGGTGCGGTGACTCAGCGTTCTCCGGGATAAAGTAGTCGAAGGTGTAGGTCCCGGGCTGGCCCGCGCGCAGGGCCTCGGTGGTGCAGGGCAGCGGCACCAGCGCGCAGCAGTTCGGGTCGCCGGGCTCGTGCTCGCAGCGCGGCATCAGCTCCGGCTCACACTGGAGCAGCTCCTCGAGCGGCGTGGCCGGCTCGGCGCTCGTGTCCGTCGCGTCCGTGTCGCTCGTATCGGGGCCGCAGGCGAGCAGCGCGAGCACGGCAGAGCGCGGGCGAAAACAAACGAGCGCGTCACCGCAGGATCGTAGCACGGGCGCCTGCTCGCCTAGTCGACGACGGCGGCGCGCGTGATCTCGTGGCGGTAGTCGAACATCTTCTGCAGGCGCGGGCGCACGAGCAGGCCGTCGACCGCCCGGCCCAGCGGCCCGAGCGGCGCCTCGTACTCGATCTCGTCGCGCAGCCGGCAGCCCTCGGGGTGGGGGAAGAACAGGTGCTTGTGGTGCCAGCGGCGAAACGGGCCCTTGCGCATCACGTCTTCGAAGCGGACGTTTTTCTCGTAGGCGACGTGCTCGGCGACGATCGTGATCGGCAGCGGCCCGAGGCGCTGGCGCAGGATCACGACGGTGCCGACCTCGAGGCTGGTCGGCGGCTGGATGACCGTAACGCGCTCCCAGGGCGGGGTCAGGCGGGCGAGCGCGTCGGGGCGCTCGTGGAAGCCGAACACGGCCTCGACGGGGGCGGGGATGATGCTCTCCTGGACGAATTGCATGGGCGCTCGCGCGGGGTCGCGTCGCTACAGTTTGGCAGAGGATCGCGCGCGACGTCAGACGGCCTCGGGCGCGAACGCGGCGTCGCGGCGTTCGGCGGTACGCAGGCGCGGGCTGGGTGGTTGACGGGCTCGCGGCGTCGCTTCTATGAACCGTCGCCGTGAGGTTCTCCCGCTCGCGCTCCCACTCGCTCCCCCACTCGCTCGTCCTCTCGCTCCCCCGCTCGCTCGACCTCTCGCTCCCCCTCTCACTCCCCTCTCACTCCCCCCTCTCACTCCCCCTCTCGCTCGTCCTCTCGCTCGTCCTCTCGCTCTGCCTCGCCTGCAACGGCGGGCAGGCGCCCTGCGACGATGACACGAGCTGCCCGGACACCACCGCCGGGGGATCGCAGTCCAGCGACGCGAGCGTCACCTCGGACCCTGGCTGCGGGGGCGCGTGTACGGGCGCGTCGGAGACCGCGGACACGTGGACCGGCGGCGGGCTCCCTCCTGATCTTCCATCGGATCTTCCATCGGATCCTCCGCCGCCGGCGGGCGTCGCCTGGGATTTCGAGGCGGAGCCGCTCGGGGGCGCGGCGATCGACGCGCCGCTCGCCGAGGGCGGGGATGTACAGGGCACGATCGCGTGGGTATCGGGGCAGCGCGAGGCCGCGATCGCGGCGCGCGGCCGGGATGGGGTCGTCGAGCTGGTGGACGCGCACGCGGTGGACTTCGGCGAAGACGACTCGTTCCGCGTCGACCTCACGCTCCGCACCGCGCGTCACGGGCAGGGCGGGGAGGCCGGCGCGGGCGTCGTCGTCAGCCGCGGCGCGCCGGAGGACCGCGGCTTCTCGCTGCGCGTGCGCGACGGGGCGCTCGTGTTCTCCGTATGGACGGAGGGACAGGTCAGCGAGGTCGTGAGCAGCGCGCTGATCAGCGACGACCGCTGGCATCAGGTCAGCGCCGCGCGTGACCGCGCGCTCGGGGAGCTCGCGCTCGTGGTCGACGGCTTCGACGTCGCGCGCGCCCCGGACACGAGCGGCGCGCTCGCCTCCGACGCGCCGCTCTGGCTCCTGGGCGTCGGCGACGAGGGGCGCCTGTGGGGCGCGCTCGATGACCTGGCGGTTCGACCAGGAGCGATCGAGGCGCCGGAGCCGACGCCGGAGTGGGACGACCGCGAGGTGTTCGCGGCCGGCGTCGACGCGGCCGAGGGCTTCAGCTACGCGGGCTTCCGCATCCCGGCGATCGTGCGCGTCGCGAGCGGCGCGCTGGTCGCGTTCGCCGAGGGCCGCGTCGACGACACCTGCGACTTCGGGCGCATCCACGTGGTCTCCAAGCGCAGCGTCGACGGCGGCGACAGCTGGTCGCCCATGCAGATCGTGGCGACGGTGGGCGACGGCAAGGCCGGGAACCCGATCCCGATCGCGGACGGCGAGCGCGTCGCGCTGATGGTGCTCGAGACGCCCTGCGAGCAGGGCAGCGGCTGCGAGTGCAAGGGCGCGCAGCGCCACGCGATCTACCTCAGCGACGACGGCGGGCAGAGCTGGAGCGCGCGCGAGGAGATCACCTATGACGTCACGGTCGACGGCTGGGGCGGCGTCCTGCTGGGGCCGGGGTCGGGGATTCGCCTCGAGCGCGGCCCGGACGCGGGGGCGCTCGTGGTGCCCGCCAAGCACGGCGGCTCGGCCCACCTGCTCGTCAGCCACGATCACGGCGCGACGTGGTCGATCGGCGCCGAGGAGAGCAGCAGCCCGCTCGCCGTCAACGAGTCGACCGCGGCGGAACTCTCCGACGGGCGGCTGCTGGTGAACGCGCGCTACCAGCGTACGCTCGCGCAGGAGGAGATGGAGCAGACGCTGGGCTTTCGCCAGGTCGGGCGCGTCGACACCGACTGGACGTACTCCGACGCGCCGACCTTCGCGCGCACGAGCCAGTTCCGCGGCCCGGTCGTGCACGGCGCGCTGCTCTACCGCGCCGGCGGCCCGCGCCACGGCGACGAGCCGCGCGTGCTGTTCTCCTTCCCCTCGGGACAGTACGGCACGAGCGCCGGGCGGCGCCACGACATCCGCGTGCACACGAGCCGCGACGACGGCGAGACCTGGTCGCGGCCGCGCCGGATGATCGGCGGGTGGGCGGCCTACTCCGATCTCGTCACGCTCGCGGACGGGCGCGTCGGCATGCTCTACGAGGGCGGGCACGTCCTCGGGCCCTCGCTCTCCGCCTACCGACGGCTCCACCTGCTGCGCGCGCGCCCCGAGTGGATCGATCACGCTTCGCTCGTCACCTACACCTTCGAACAGCTCGCGCCCGGGCAGGAGGTCACGTCGCTCGCGGGCGCGGGGGGCCTCCCGCTCGCGCTGAAGACGACGGGGACCGTGACGACGGTCGCGGGCGAGCACCACTCGACCGCGCTGCACCTCGGCGGCTCCGCCTACGCCTGCACCGGGCCGACCGGCGGCGCGGTCGACTTTGAGCGCCGCGACAGCTTCGCGATCGAGGTCACCTTCCGCACCACCGCGCACGCGGACGGCGGCGCGATCGGATCGGGGACGCTGGTCAGCAAGACCGCGGTGAACACCCAGCCGTCGTGGTGGCTGCGCGTCGAGGACGGGTCGCTGCGCTTCTTGATGTCGCAGTGCCCCGGGCAGCAGCTCAACTGCGGCCTCGTCACGGGCGCCTGCGACGCGCTGACGGGCTGCGAGAACGCCGGCGTCAGCGGGGGCCCGAGCGTGGTCGACGGCGCCTGGCACCACGCGCGGGTGTGGCGAGACGCCGAGGGCGAGCGGCTCGTGCTCGAGGTCGACGGCGAGCTCGTGGCCGAGAGCCCCGCCGCGACGCTCGGGATCGTCACCAACGAGCAGCCGCTGTGCGTCGGCGCGTTCGCGGGCGGCAGCCGCGTGTTCACCGGGGACATCGAGGGGATCCGGATCGCGCTCCCCTAGCGGCCCCCAGGGAGCTCGCGGAAGGGCGCGGGAGCTCGCGTCACGCGTGTATACTCCCGCTCTATGCCCTCGCTTGCGCTTGACTCGACCGTCCCCGCGCGCGCCGCTCTGATCGCCCGCGCGCTGCTCCTGGTCCCCGCCGCGCTCGCGCTCGCCTGCAGCGGCGGCGGCGAGGAGACCACCAACGACTTCACGGCGGGCAGCACCGACAGCGGGACGTCGAGCGTCACGACGGTGGGCAGCATGTCCGGGCCCGTGCAGACGAGCGCGGCCAGCCAGGGCAGCGAGAGCGCCGGCACCGAGACGACCGCCGGCGCGACCGAGGTCGAGATGACCGAGGGGACAGGTAACACCAGCGTCGGGCCGAGCACGGGGGAGCCGACGACAGGCGCGCCCACGAGCACGAGCGATCCGACCACCGGCGATCCGTCGACCACCGGGGAGCCGACCGGCGGCGTCGCGCCGACGGTGATCGAGACCGCGCCGGCCGACGGCCTGAGCGGGATCGACTACAGCGCGCCGATCGTCGTGACCTTCAGCGAGGCGATGAAGGCGAGCTCGCTGACGACGAACACCGACGACGACAGCTGTTCGGGCAGCGTGCAGGTCTCGGCCGACGGCTTCACGACCTGCATGCAGATGACGGACCCGCCCGTCGGTTCGCCCGACCTGACCGAGTGGACGCTGGTGCCCGCGCTGCTGCTCGCGAGCACGGCGAGCTACCAGATCCGCGTGACGACCGACGCGCGCAGCGGCGACGACGTCGCGCTCGCGGAGGAGTACACGTCGGCGGGCTTCACGGTCCGCTACTACCACCCGATCCAGATCGACGGGGTCAACGACTTCACCGCCGACGAGACGTTCACGAGCTCGACGGGCGGCTTCACCGGCTACGTCGCCTGGGACAAGGCGTTCCTCTACCTCGGCTACGCCGGCGCCGACCTCCAGGACGGCATGGCCGACCAGAACCTCAAGTGGGTGCTGACCTACCTCGGCGGGGCGAACGGCGGCGCGAGCGGGGTGACCTACAACACCCAGCAGCCCGCGCTGCCCTTCGCCGCGCGCTGGCACGTGCGCCATCGCCTCGACGAGGGGCTCACCGGCGCGCTCGAGTGGAGCGGCAACGCGTGGGTCGACGCCTGGGCGATAGGCCAGGCCGACGTCGCGCAGTCGAGCGGCTTCGTCGAGCTGCGCGTGCCGCTGACGGAGCTGGGCGATCCGGAGACGGTCGAGCTGCACCTGACGATGATCAACGAGAAGGGCCTGGCCGAGTGGACATGGGGGGCGGTCCCGAGCGGCTCGCTCGTGGACAACTACGACCCCGACTACGGCGGCTACTTCGAGTTTGAGCTGCAGGGCTCGACGGTCCCGGCCGATCACGTCGAGCTGCCCTGAGCGGCGTCGCGTCGGCCCCGGCCGCGCCGTCGCGGGGTACCCTGGGGGCGTGCGCCCGTCGTCCTCGCTCGCGCTCCTCCTCGCGCTCGCGCTCGTTCTAGTCGTCGTGACGGGCGCGTGCCGACGCGCCGGGGTCCCGGACGCGCCCGCGCCGGAGTCCGCGGCGCGTGGCGCCGACGCGCCCGGCGACGGTGCGGACGAGGAGCGCGAGTCGTCGTCGGGCGCGCCGACGACCTGCACGCCGGCCTGCGAGGGCGGGCTGGTGTGCGCGGCGGGGGCCTGCGGCGGCTGCACGGAGGACGCGTCCTGCGGCCCAGGGCGCGTGTGCGAGGGCGGTCGCTGCGGCGAGCCGGCGAGCTGCGCGGCCGGCTCGCGTGTCGCGAGGACGCGGACTGTCGCCGTGGGCCGCTGGCCCGCTGCGTCGCGCGCTGCTGCGAGCTCGCGGCGACCGAGCTGGTCGTCGAGGACTGTCAGATCAAGCTGTCCGGGCGCTTCGACTGGGAGCCGGGCAGGCACCACGTGCTGCCGCGCTACGCCGGGCTGCTCGACGAGCTGGCGCGGCTGCTCGCCGCGCACGAGGACGTGCGCCTCTCGATCGACGTCCACATCGATCAGCAGGGCAGCGACCGCTACGGTCACAGCCCGACCCGGCGGCGCGCGGACAACATCCGCCGGTACCTCGTCGAGCAGGGGATCGCGCCAGAGCGGCTCGTGACCCGCGGCTTCGGGGAGGAGGTGCCGCTCGAGAGCAACGAGACGCCCGAGGGGCGCGCGCGGAACCGGCGAGGTCGAGTTCTGGATCCAGGGCTGCCCGCCGCTGCGCCGGTGAGGCCAAGCTCCTGACCGAAGGGTCATGTGACATGGCGGCGGTCGAGGTGCACGAGATCCCCTGGTGATACGTGTTGAAATCGATGTAAATTCAAATACCGATAAAATCGACTGGCCGCGACGGCAGCGAGAATTGCCGTTGATTCGCGGAGCCGCGGGCTTGACGGCCGCGGTCGCCCATCCCTACCGTTCGCCCGCATCGACGCCCTTGGCGCGATCACGGACCCAACCAAGTGAAGAGGATGATGGCCCGCACGAAGCTGATTCTGCCGCTGCTCGCGGCGTTCTCCCTGTCCCTGGCCGCTTGCGACAGCGAGGAGAAGCCCGAGCCCAAGAAGACCGAGACGGCCGAGCCGAAGGTCGAGAAGAAGGACATCGCTACCCTGATCGTCGGCGACGCGCCGACCGTGCCGGAGGTCTACAAGGGCCTCAAGCTCGGCATGTCGGGCGAGGAGGCCAAGAAGCTGGTCCCGGCGATGCCCGAGGAGGACACGATCAAGGACGAGGCGTACGGCACGATGCGCTTCTACAGCTCGTTCGACGACGACACCGGGCTGCTGCAGCGCATGCGCTTCCAGCTGCCGAAGGACAAGGCGCTCGAGCTGATCAAGTCCAAGTGGGGTGAGCCCAAGGAGGGCGAGGAGCTGGGCAAGCCGGTCCAGTGGTGGTTCAACCCGGCCGAGGGCGTGCGCGCGTCGCTCAAGGAGGGCTTCGGCGACGAGCTCGACGTCGAGCTGACCGCCTACATCCCGGCCGCGCAGTTCCTCGGCGAGGGCAAGGCGCTGGCGTTCCTCGAGCCCGGCGCGCTGCTCGGCTCGAGCGCCGACGACGTGCGGAAGAACTACGCCAAGCAGCTGCGCGAGAAGTCCAAGGAGGACGCGGAGAAGGACCGCGCGCGGCTCGAGAAGTTCTCGGGCAAGGACCTCGGCGTGCTCGGCGAGCCCAAGCCGAGCATGCACCTCGAGTTCCTGCCGACGGAGTGGGGCTCGTACTGGACCCGCGTGCACCTCGACTTCAACGACGAGAACAAGGTCTCGCGCGTGTGGTTCGGCCTCGAGTTCGAGCCGCACCCGGCGGCCAAGGACGAGCTGCTGGCGCTGCTCAAGGCCAAGTGGGGCGAGCCGGAGGAGCAGGAGAAGTACGGGCGCACGCGCCTGCTGTTCCAGGACGAGCTGTTCTCGATCGAGGTCGAGGACGACACGATCACCAAGAAGTGGGACGTGTTCCTCGAGCCGAAGGCCGGCTGAGCCCCGGCGGCCATGACGACCGCGGACGCGCGCGTCCGCGCCGAGCCGACGTCCGACCCCGGGCGTCGGCTCGTCTGTAACGCGGCGCCGCCTGGCCCGTTCTCAAGGGCGTATGCCGACCCGCGCTCCCTCCTCTTCGCTCTCCCTGCTGTCCGCCACGGGGCTGCTCGCCGCCGCCGCGCTGCTCGTCGCCTGCTCGCCGACGCGGGGCAGCTCCGCCGATCTCGCCGCGGCCGCGCCGCCCGACGCCGCGCCGTCCGAGGCCGCGCCGCAGGGGGAGCCGACGACGCGCGCGGAGCCGGGGCACGAGGAGGGCCTGGCGTACTTCGCCGGCGGCTGCTTCTGGGGCGTCGAGCACTTTATGGAGCAGCTCGACGGGGTCCAGAGCGTCGAGTCAGGCTACATGGGCGGGCACGTCGACAACCCCAGCTACGAGCAGGTCGCCAGCCAGACCTCGGGGCACGTCGAGACCGTGCGCGTGCGCTACGACCCGTCTCGCGTCAGCTACGAGCAGATCGCCAGGCGCTTCTTCGAGATCCACGACCCGACCCAGGCCAACGGGCAAGGTCCGGACATCGGCCCCGAGTACCTCTCGGTCGTGTTCTACACGTCGCCCGCGCAGCAGCAGACGAGCGAGGCGCTGATCGCCACGCTCGAGGCTCGCGGCTACGACGTCGTGACGGAGCTGCGCCCGGCGACGCGGTTTTGGGAGGCCGAGGCGTTCCACCAGGACTACTACGAGCGCAAGGGGAGCAAGCCCTACTGCCACGCGCTCGTGCGCCGCTTCGACGACTGACGCACGCGCGGGTGAGCGCGGGTGAGCGCGGGCGAGCGCGCGGCGGACGCGCGGGCGCGGGCGTTCGCGCCGGACCGCGCGCGCGGCCCTGTGGCCTGTCTTATAAGACATCTGTGAAAAACCTCCGCGTCCGTACCCAAGCGTCGTGGCTCTCGTCCCTCTTCCTCCTCGCGCTCGCGCCGGCCTGCGGCGACGACACCGGCGGCACCGAGACCGCGAGCGACTCGGGCTCGATGTCCGGCGGCACCGACAGCTCCGGCTCCACGGGCGCCACGGACTCCGGCTCGGACTCCGACGCCTCGGCCGGGCCGAGCTCGGGCGCGAGCGAGTCGGACACGAGCGGGACGACCGTCGGCGACCCCGCGACGATCACCGACGCGATGCCGACGACCGGCGGCTGCGTCCCCGGGACCGAGATGTGCGACGTCGACTGCGTCGACATCATGGAGGATCCGGATCACTGCGGCGGCTGCGATCGCCCCTGCGCGCCCGGGCAGGCCTGCGACAGCGGTGAGTGCGTCTCGCCCTGCGACGAGGGGCTGACCGACTGCGGCGGCGCCTGCATCAACACCGACGACGACCCCGAGCACTGCGGCGCCTGCGAAAACCCCTGCGCGTTCGGGGAGAGCTGCATCGAGGGCGCGTGCGTCCCCGACGAGGTGTGCGACGGCGAGGACAACAACATGGACGGCGAGATCGACGAGGGCTTCCCCGACGGCGACGGCGACGGCATCGCCGACTGCGTGGACCTCGAGTGCGAGCTCGAGATGGTCAGCCCCGAGATGGTCCCCGTCGACGAGGACTGCGTAGCGCCCGACGTCGAGGTGCTCGACCCGTGGAACGTGGCGATCGAGTGGCAGTGGAAGCCGGCGAGCAACGCGGGCTCCTACGGCACGCCGCTCGTGGGCGAGCTGACCGACGACAACAACGACGGCGTGATCGACTCGGCCGACATCCCCGACATCGTGGTCGGCACCCGCACCTACGAGGTCTACGCGTTCAACGGGGCCGACGGCGCGATCCACTGGAGCTGGTCGGGCAGCCACCAGGGCGGCGCGCTCGTGCTCGCCGACGTCGACGCCGACGGCAAGACCGAGGTCGTCACGGTCGATCAGAGCAAGCGCGCGGTCGCGCTGGACGGCGAGACCGGCGCGGTCAAGTGGACCTCGGTCGTCGCGAGCACGTTCACCTACCCGATGCTCGCGACCGCCGACGTCGACGCCGACGGGGCCCCCGAGGTGCTGCTCTCCAACCACCTGCTCAACGGCGAGGACGGCTCGCTCGATCGCACCTTCCAGGCCTCGGCCGGCATCCCCTACTGGGCGCCCGTGGCCGCGGACCTCGACCAGGACGACGTGCAGGAGATCATCATCACCAACCGCGTCTACTCGCCCGACGGCACGCTGCTGTGGATGGCGCCCGTGGTGGGGAACTACGGCCACTGGGTCGCGATCGTCGACGCCGACGACGACCCCGAGGCCGAGGTCGTGATGATCGGCGGCAACCAGCTCGGCGTGTTCAACCACGACGGCTCGCAGATCTTCCTCGCCAACGACGCCGCGTTCGCGCGCCCGGGCCCGGTGTGCGCCGGCGACTTCGACGGCGACGGCGAGAGCGAGCTGGCCTGGGGCTCGCAGGGCACCTTCCACATGCGCGAGCTCTCCGGCGCCGCGGTGTGGAGCAGCGCGAACATCAACGACTCCTCGGGCCTCGCGGGCTGCTCGGGCTACGACATCAACGGCGACGGCGTGTACGAGATCCTGTTCGCCGACCAGGACACGCTGTGGATCTTCGACGGCGCGACCGGGGCGGTCAACTTCTCGCAGCCGGGGCACAACTCCGGGACCGTGTTCGAGTACCCGACCGTCGCCGACGTCGACCAGGACGGCTCGGCCGAGATCCTGTTCACGAGCAACTCGTACCAGCAGGACTGGGGCGCGCTCACGGTCATGGGGCACAACGGCGACGGCTGGCAGCCGAGCGGCCCGACCTGGAACACCCACGACTTCTCGGTCACCAACGTGCTGCCCAACGGCAAGGTGCCCGAGAAGCCAGCGCCGTGGTGGCAGATCTACAACATCTACCGCGCGCGCCCGACGAACGACGACGCGGCCGTCGACCTCCGCGTCGAGATCGTCGACGTCTGCGCCGCCGGCTGCCTCGACGACAGCGTCGTCAACGTCGCCGTGCAGGTCTTCAACTACGGCGCGGTCGACTCGCTGCCCGACATCCCCGTGACGCTGTACCGCAAGGACGGCGACATGTACGAGGTGATCGAGACGCAGCTCGTCAACGGCGCGGTGCTCGGCGGCACCGGCACCGACGGCCTCCTGTTCACGCTGCAGATCTCGTCGATCGGCGCCGACGGCCTCGCGGTCCGCGTCGACGACGACGGCATGATGATGCCGGTGCAGACCGAGTGCGACGAGGGCAACAACGAGGCGCTCTGGGACGGGGCGCTCTGCGGCGGGTGAGCGTCGCTCACTCTGGGACGGGCGCTCTGCGGCGGGTGAGCGCCGCTCACTCGCCTGACGGCGGCAGCGCGACGTCGACGATCTCCGTGATCTCGGCGACGCGCTGGTAGTCCGCGGTCGCGAGGATGATCGAGTCGGTCAGCGAGCCGGCGTTGAACGCGATGCGCTCGTGCGCCAGCGCGCTGCGGTCGACGTAGAGCTCGTAGGGCAGGATCGGGCGGCCGAACGGCGGCACGCCGCCAGGCACGAGACCTGTTTGTTCGGCCAGCTCTTCGCGGGACGCGAAGCGCAGCTTGCGGACCCCGAGCGCGCGGCGCAGCGCGCGGGAGTCGGCCCGGCGCGCGGCGCTGATGACGAGCAGGCAGAAGCGCGCGCCGGCCTTGAGCAGCAGCGCCTTGCCGCCGATCTCGAGGGGCTCGCCGCGGGCGCGCGCCGAGTCCTCGCTGGTCGGCGTCGGCTCGTGGTGCACGTGGCGGTAGGGGACCTCGGCTCGGTCGAGCCGGGCGCGGATCGCTTCGGAACACGGGGGAGGTCACGCCGCCATGCTACCGCGCGCGCGGGCGGACGCGACGTCGCCCGCGCGCGGCGACGAGGCCGAGCAGCACGAGCAGCGCGGCGCCGGCGTCGTCGCGCTCGCTCGCGCGGCAGCTGGCGCAGCCCGCCGATGGGGCCGTGAGCCAGCCGTCGCGGTTGAGCTCGCCGGGGGTCGGGAGCGCGGCGACGTCGTCGGGCAGGGCCGCGGGGTCACGGCGCGCGCGCTCGCCCGCGGACTGCGCCTCCACCAGGAAGCTCTCGAGCGGAGCGCCGCGCGGCGCGGACAGGAGCTCGGCCGAGCTGGTCGGGGCGGGCGGCAGCGCGCCGCTGGGCGGCCCGCCCCACGCGCCGAACTGCGGGTCGCTGCAGGTGACGGGCCCGGTCCACGGGTGGCGGACGATGTAGCGGGCCTGGAAGCGGTTGCGCTCCGCCACGCTCGCGCCGCGCTCGATCGCGCCTGTCTGATCGTGCAGCTCTCTTCCGCCGGTGATCGGCACGCCCGCCTGGAACACGAGGTCGTCGCGCAGCGAGTCGGGGGTGTAGCGCGCGTGCAGCCGCGTGAGCGCGAAGTGCCCGAGGATCTCCTGCTCGAGCGCGGGCGGGATGGAGCTCCGCAGCAGCCGCGCGTAGGTCGGCAGCACGTCGACCCCCAGCGTCACGAGGTCCTCGAGCTGGGTGCTGGTCGTGCACGGATCGCACTTGCCGATCGCGGTGGTCCACGCGTACTCGGTGACGACCGCGCGCGGGTCGGGCTCGAGCGCGCGATCGAAGAGCGCGGCGTAGAACTCCCCGAAGCGCGCGCGGGTGGCCTCGGTGACCTCGAGGTTGGTCGGGATCGCGACGTTGGGGAGGTTGGCGACCTGGTAGCGAACCGCGCGCGAGAGGATGTAGACGATGAGGTCCTGCGCGCCGCTCGAGTTCAGCAGCCCCAGGCGCACGGGCAGGCTGAATTGCACGGAGTCGTAGTGAAAGCGCAGCGGCGAGAGCGTGGCCTGGCCGTCCTTGAACTCGACCTTGCGCGTGTTGACCTTGGCGACGAAGAACTTCATGCCGCCGTGCACGTAGGGGCGCAGGACCTCGGCGGCGCCCGGCGGGATCGCGTAGCCGTTGGCTCGCAGCCAGCGCTCGAGGTCCAGCGAGTCGCTCGCGCTGAGGATCACGATCTCGTACTCGCCGACCGCGAACTCGGCCTCGATCTTGACGCTCGGGGGCGGACCGCGGCGGGTGCCGAAGGCGGGGCTCATGACCGACGCGCCGTCGACGACGTACTTCGACTCGCCGGCGAGCCTGACCCCGTGCACCGGTTCGGGGCACGGGTCCTGCTCCCAGTACTCGACGAGCCGCGGCGCCGAGGCGGCGTCGAGCCGATCGAAGACGTCGCGCGGCAGCACCTTGACGTCGCGCCGACGCAGCACGGTGGGCACGGGCACGACCATGGCGAAGTCCTCGGGCGGCCCCTGGTAGTTGTTCTGCATCGAGAGCACGGTGCGCGTGCCGTCGCGCAGCAGCACCACGCTCGTCGCGTTGTTGTAGAGCTTGCTGTCAGCGCCGCTGACGTAGAAGCCGCAGAAGGCCTCGGCGACGGCGGGGCGCAGGCTCGCGGCGAGCGCGAGGACGCCCAGGCCGAGGGTCAACGCGGCGGAGAGTGTGCGTCGGAGCGTCTTCATGCGCGCGTGAGCGGTCCGTGCCCGTATCCTTTGTCGTCGCGCGCTCGAACTCTAGCATCGCGCTGTCTGTCGCGGAGGTGAGCCCTCCGGACGAGAACGCCGACGGCGTCCCCGACGTCGATGATCGCTGCTGCTGCCTGCCGGAGGATTGCGCCGGCTTCGAAGATGTGGACGCGCGGCAAACCATCACCTCGAGGTCACGGCAGTCGGATGCCGGCTGATCGAGCCGCGCTCGGTGTGCGAGCTCGGCTCGTCGCGGGAGCGCGCGGCCTGTGGTGCCCGGGGGCCCGCGCCGTCTGCCCCCTGACGATCCTCAGCGAATTCGCCGTTTTTTGGACCGCGCTGGGGCCAATCGGGCGGCGGGTCGGGTCGCTCGTGGCTGGTCGAAGCGTGGACGTCCGCGCTATCGTCGGGGTCCATGCCGACCGAGCTGATCCGCTGTCCCTCGTGCAACGCGGCCGACACGTCGATCACCGACGCCAACGGGATCAACCAGTGTGTCTACTGCGGCGTGCGCTACCGCCTGAAGGGACCCGCGAGCGCGGGCGTGTCGCCGGTGATGGTGGTCACGCAGCCGCAGGGCGGCAGCTCGCCGCAGACGGTCGCGATCGTCGCGGTCGCGGGCGTCATGGCGATGCTGCTGATCGGCGCCGTGGCTGCCGGCGCGCTGTTCTTCGTGGGCGTGAGCGAGTCGCCGCCGCCGCCCGAGGTCGCGGTGGTCCAGCCCGCCGCGACGGCGCCGCCCCCCGTGACGAAGGAGAGCCCGCCGGCGGTGACGTCCACGCGGACGTACACGCCCCCGCCGGCGTCCTCGGGGCCGCTGAGCTCGAGCTTCGAACACCACCGGACGATCAACACGTCGATCGGCTCGCAGTACGTGCTCGGCTACGTCACGAACACCTCGGCGTCGCCGCTGGGCAAGGTCAAGGTCAACGTGGTGCTGATCGGCGAGGACGGCGAGGAGCTGGCCGTCGAGCACGGCTACGCGACGCGCGACATGATCGAGCCCGGGGCGCGCGTGCCGGTGAAGGTGCTGCTCAAGGATCCGCCGGCCTACAAGGAGCTGAAGTACGAGGTCGTGAACCGCCCGCCGCTGGGCGCGCTCGGCTTCGTCGACAACCTGCGGGTCGAGGCCGGCGAGCCGCGCAACGACTTCGGCAGCTCGTGGAAGATCGACGGCAAGGTGTTCAACGACGGCGATCAGGCGGCGCAGTTCATCAGCATCGAGGCGGCGGCGGTCGACAAGGACGGCAAGCTGCTGGGCGTGCAGTCGTCCTACGCCGACGCGAAGCGGCTCGAGCCGGGCGCCTCATCCCGCTTCACCGTGGTCGGCATGCAGCTGGACGAGGCGCCCGATCACTTCGAGTTCTCGATCGCGGGTCGTCCGGCGTCCTGAGCCGACCCACGTCGTCGCGCGCGTGTCGTCGTCATCGCGAGCGCGAGCGCGACGGCGAAGGCGGTGAGCGCCGGGATGAACAGGAAGTTGCGCGGGCGCGTCGGCACCGCGAGCGCGAGCGCGAGCGCGAAGGCGGTCGCCAGCAGCGGCGCGGCCGTGAGGGCTCGACCCGCGCGCGCGCCGAGGGCCGCGAGCGCGAGCAGCCCCGCGCCGCAGACGATCGCGAGCGCGACGCTGGCGTGCTCGAGGCCGGTCGCGGCGAAGCTCATGATGACCGCCGGCGCGGTGAGCAGCGACGCGGCGTCGCGGCCGACCGGCGCGGACGCGGGGCCGGAGAGCGCGGCGAGACCACCGGGGATGAGCACGCCGAGGCTGAGCGCGAGGCCGAGGATCGCCGGCGCCCACAGCCGGAGCTCGCGAGCCGGCCACGCGCGCCGCTGTTCGAACCACGCGAGCGCGCACACCAGCGCCGCGCCGAGCCCGGCGACGAGGTCGGTCCAGGCCGCGAGCGTGAGCGAGAGCAGCGCCAGCGCCCAGCGGCGCGCCACGGTCCCCGCGGGCTCCTGAGCGTCGGGCTCGCGGGCGGCGAGCGCCGTCAGCACGCAGACGACGAGCAGCGCGGCGAGCGAGTAGGGGCGCGCGAGCACGCTGTCCCGCGCGAGCGCGGGCGCGCAGGCGAGCAGGGCGATCGGCGCGAGCGCCCAGCTCGAGCGCGTCGCTCGGAGCGCGCTGACGGCGAGCAGCGCGAGCGTGAGCCCGGCGAAGGCGATCGAGGGCAGCCGCAGGATCCACAGCGCCTGGCCTTCGCGCCATCCGATCGCGCCCGCGTAGAATTGCTGCGCGGCCCGGTACAGCGGCGGGTGCAGCCAGAGGTCGTGGTCCGCGTTGAGCACCGGGGTGCGCCCCGGCACCGCCCAGATCTCGTCGACGTCGAAGGGCAGGCGGGCGGCCAGCGCGATCCGCAGCGCGAGGCCGACGGCGACGATCAGCGTCGCGAGCAGCCAGGCCCGCGTCGGCGCGCGGGCGGCCGAGCTCGCCGCGGTGGGGCCGGCGCGGGCGAGCGCGACGCCCATCACCAGCGAGAGCAGCAGCGCGCTGGCCCAGCTGGCGAGGACGAGCGCGCGGGCGGGGAGCCCGAGCGCGCGCGAGGCCGGCGTCAGCAGCCCGACCTCGACCTCGCCCTGCTCGTTGCGCTCGCGTCGCGGCTCCCAGATGTCGCCGCGGTGGCGCTCGGCGAGCGCGCGGACGAGCGCCGCGCCCTCGTCGGCGAGCGCGTCGGCGCCGGGGCTCCCCTGGCCACCCGGCCCGCACAGGTACCAGGTCAGCTCGAGGCCGTCGGCGACGCGGCTGTTGGCGACGCTCGGGAGCTGGCGACCTGGCGTAAATGACAGGCGCAGCGCGCCCGGCGAGCGCAGCCAGTCGGGGCCCTCGCAGCGCTCGGCCTGCGCGGCCTGGGGGGCGTCGCCCGGGGCGCGGAGGAACACCCGGAGCTCGGCGCGCTCGAGCCGGATGCCCGCCATAGCGAGGCCCGCGAACCCGCGCTCGGCGACGGGTCGCAGGAGCTGCTGGACGCTCGCCTCGCGCCCCGGCCGGATGATGTGCTCGGGCTCGCGGGCGTCGACGCGGAGCAGCGCGAGCGTCGCGAACAGCACGAGCGCGGCCAGCAGCCCGTAGAGACAGGAGAGCAGGGGGCGCACCGGGGTGTCGAGCATACACCGCGACGCGCTTCCGCAGCCCCGCGCGCGCGGTCGTCACGTGCAGATACACGCCAGGGCGGCGCGGGCGCGGATCTGCGCGACGGGGTGTGACGTGGCTTGCTTGCGCCAGCGGGGGGCGGTCGCTAGCGTGATCGCATGCGAGGCTTGACCGCGCGGGCGCAATTCCAGATCGGCCAGGCGGTGCACCACAAGAGCATCGGCTACCGCGGGGTCGTGGTCGACGTGGACGCGACCTTCCAGCACACCGAGGAGTGGTACGAGCACATGTGTCGCGCCAGCCAGCCGCCGCGCGATCGCCCCTGGTACCACGTGCTCGTGCACGGCTCGCGGCACCGCACCTACGTGACCGAGCAGAACCTCGAGCCCGACGACAGCGGCGAGCCGATCATCCACCCCGACCTCGCGCGCTTCTTCGACGACTTCTGCGGCGGGCGGTATCACCCGCGCCGCGCCGCGCACTGAGCCCCGCCATGCCCGCGCCGCGAATCGATCCAGGCGAGCTCGGCGAGCTCGTCGCCGAGGTGCTCGCCGAGCACCAGACGATCGACGCGATCGTGCCCGCCGCGCTCGCGGGGCTCGAGGCGCGCTTCCCCGGCGCGATCAACCCGCAGCCGCGCTGGATCTTCAGCAAGGCCGGCGGGCTGCTGGGGACCATGCTGCTCGCGCACGCCTCGCTCGGCGAGTACATCATGCTGTTCGGCTGCCCGTGCGGGAGCGAGGGCTTCTCGGGCCGCCACCGCCCGCAGCTGTGGGACTTCGTGCTGACCGGCGAGCTGTGGACCAACGCCGCCGACGAGCTCCGCGCGCAGCGACACGCGCCCGGCGACTGCTCGTACCTCGCGCCCGGGCGCGCGAACCACTCTCGGCTCGCGCCGGGCACGTTCCTCCTCGAGTACGCGCGCGGGCCGATCTCGACGATGCTGCCGTTCGGGCTGCTCGAGGTCGCGACGAGCACGCTCGATCTCACCGCGCTGCGTTGGACGCTGTCGGACTACACCCGCTGCGTGACGCGCTCGCTGTGGCTCGAGCTCCGCGGGCGCGCTCGCTGAGCGGCGCGCGACGGCGGGTTGGACCCAGCGCGGACGCGGACGCGATTGACGGCGTCGCGCGCGGCGTGAAATGATCGCCGCATGCTTGGCTTACGTGTTGTGGGATGGTTGCTGCTCGCCGCCGACCCCGCCGGCGTGTGCGACGTCGAGGTCACCGGGATGCCCGTCGCCGCGCTGTCTCACCACGAGTTCACGGTGGGCACAGGCGCGCCGCGGGTGCTCACGTCGCGCGCGCGCGTCGCGATCGGCGACGAGCGGACGCTGATCCGGGTCACGGGTCCGCGTTACACCGGCGCGCGCTGGCTCACGCCGGAGGACTGCGCGAGCGCGGACGTCGTCACGCTCGCGGTCACGCCGCGCCCGGCCGAGCTGCACGTCCCGTGTCTCCCGGTCGACCTGACCCTTGAGTGCGTGCGCTGCCCCGGCGTGCGCGAAGGCGACATCTTCCTGGCCAAGCGGTTCCCGACGATCGCGATGCGTACGCACTCGCAGGCGATCGAGGTGATCCTGCGCGCGCCCGGCTACCGCGTGGAGCGGCGGAGAATTCTCTTGCTTCCCGGGCGCAACGAGCTGAAGGTCAAGCTCACGCCGCTGTAGCCGCGACGGCGGCGCGCTGGAGCTCGACCATGTCACCGCCCCCCCGCCCGTTCCCCCGCGCGCGCCCGTTCCCGGGGGCGCACGGGCGCCAGCGCCTGCGCGAGGTGATGCCTGGCCTCTGGGCCACGCGCGATGAGTCGATCGGCTCCGGCGTCAACACCGTCGGCTACCTGCTCCAGCGGCGCGAGGGCGGCAACGTCTTCATCTACTCGACCTCGCAGCTCGAGGACGAGGACGCCGCGCTCGAGCTGCGCGCGCTCGGCGGGATCAACCGCATACTGCTCAACCACCGCGACGAGGCCTCGCCCTACGTCGAGTCGCTCTCGCGGCGCTTCGCCGCGTCGGTCATGACCCACGAGCGAGAGCGCCGCGCGTGCGAGCTCAAGGGCGTCACGCCCACGCGCGCGTTCTCCGAGCCCGAGACCGCGCTCGGGCGCGACCTCGTCGCCTATCACACGCCCGGGCACACGCCCGGCGTCATGTCGTACCTCTGGCGCAACCCCCACGACGGCGGGCGCGGCTACCTGTTCACCGGCGACACGCTGACGCGCGCGTCGTTCGAGCGCGTCGAGTCGCTGCTGAGCTTCTACCCGTTCCGCGGCAACCGGCTCGAGCTGCAGCGCTCGCTCGAGCTGCTGCGCGCGCTCGACAGCGCCTACGTGCTCCCGGGGCTCGCGCGCGGGGAGCCGGTCGCCGCCTTCGAATGGTCGGCCGACGAGCGGCGGGCCGCGCTCGATCCGATGATCGACGCGCTCGCGGCCTCGGCCTCGGGCTCGTACCCCTCCGGCCTGCTCCGGATCGATCCGTAGGCGCGACTCGAGCCCGGCGCTTCGTCGCCTCGGCCTCGGCTCGTACCCGTCCGGCCTGCTCCGGATCGATCCATCGCTTCGCCGCCGCCGGCCTCGACCGCGGCCGCGTGACTCGTCGGCGGTGACGCTTCGAGCATGTTTTCGTGTTCATGTACATACAGGCGCGGGTCGCCGCGACGCGCGGGATCTCAAGCGCCCAGGGAGGAGCCGCGCACGGCCAGGCTCTCCCGGAAGAACAATGTTCGTTGACCGTGCAGGAAGTTCGCGTCGGCCCGCGCCCCGGAGGTACGATGCGCGAGCGACCACGGAGGCGACGACGATGAAGAAGGTGCTCAAGTTCGTGCTGGGGCTGGTGCTGGTGCTGGTGCTGGGGTTCTTCGCCGCCGGCCTCGTGATCCCGACCTTGTCCTACGAGACCTCCGTCGAGGTCGAGCGCCCGGTCGAGACCGCCTGGCGCGTGTTCATGGACGGCGAGCGCATGAGCCAGTGGATGACGAACCTCCAGCGCGTCGAGACGATCGCCGGCGAGCCGGGCATGGTCGGCAGCCAGTTCAGGCTCGTGTTCGACGAGAACGGCGAGGAGGTCGTCGTCTCCGAGATGGTGACCGAGGTGCGCAAGCACGAGGTCTACGCGTTCACGATCGAGAGCGACTCGGTGGGCGGAAACGCGGCGGTGCGCTTCGAAGATCTCGGCATGCGCACGCGCGTCACGATCCGCAACGAGCTGCAGGGGCAGAACCCCGTGTGGCAGTCGCTGATCGTCATCTCGCAGGGCTTCATGCGCGATCGTCAGCTCGAGCAGCTGAACAAGCTCAAGCAGCTGATCGAGTCCGCCGACGACGTCTAGCGCTCCGCTGAGAACGCCGCGCGGTAGCAGGGCGGCGGATACACGGACGCCGCGTGATCGGGGCGATCACGCGGCGTCGCGTCGTGGGCCGCTCGGCTACTGGGGCACGATGTTCTGGATCTGCCCGCCGGTCATGTCGGAGTAGGTGTAGTGATCGTTAGCGATGGCCACGAACTGCTTGTTCTGCGGATCGGCCGGGTCGATCTTCCAGGCGCCCTGGAACTCGTCGACGACCCACACGTAGCCCTCGATGTCGACGCTGATGCCGACGGGCGTGGAGCAGGGGTTGAGCGTGTGGAACTGGATCACGGTGGCCGAGTCGCGGTCGATCTGGACGACGCCGCACTGGCCGTTGGAGGCGACCCAGACGCCGCCGATGGTGTCGGCCGCGACGCCGCGGTAGCACGAGTTCGTGCCCGGGACGGCGGTGAACTGCTGGTTCGACGGATCGAAGCGGGTGACGGGGCCGGAGCAGCCGCCCATCCACACGCGCCCCTCGGGGTCGACGGTCATGCCGTAGGACTGCGTCTGCGGCGGTGACGTCCACTGGTCCAGCGAGTTGTCGGCGCCGTTGATGCGGTAGACGTTGCCGCGCAGGCCGGTGAAGTAGACGAAGTCCTCCTGGGTGTCGAAGTCGTAGTCGAGCGCGGCGCCGTAGGGGCCCCACGAGCTGTCGCCGACGTTCCAGGGGTTGATCTCGACCTCGGTCTCGAGCATGCCGGTGGTGCCGTTGAGGCGCGCCATGCGGGCGACGTTGACGGCGGGGCGGTAGCCGACCCAGATCTTGGGGTCGACGAAGGAGCAGGAGTCGTAGTCCCAGGAGCCGAGCGTCCAGGTGACGCCGCGCGGGCCGGCGCCGATGAAGTCGGGGCTCTTGGGCAGCACGGTGGACCAGACGATGCACTCGTCCTGCGCGCTGTCGACGTTGGGACCGGCCCAGCCGAGGATGTTGCCCGGGTTCTGCGAGGTCTCGATCGCGTTGTTGTTGTTGCGGTCGACGCAGTCCTCGAGATTGGCCGCGATCGCGGTGACGCGACCGGACGCGCGGTTGTTGACGACGACGAAGCGGCCGTCGGCGGAGACCGCGGTGCGCGAGGGGTCGCCCGTGGCGTTCTGCGGCTCGCTGCGGTAGCGGGCCAGCTCGACGACGGTCAGCGTGTCGACCTTGGAGATGGTGTTCTGATCGGAGTTGGCGACCCAGAGGTAGCTCTTCTCGGCCATACCGCCGCCGCCCATGCCGTCGCCGGGCTCGCAGGGGTCGCCGTCGCCATCTCCGTCGCCGTCGCCGTCGCCGTCGCCGTCGCCGTCACCGTCGCCGTCACCGTCGCCGTCACCGTCGCCGTCACCGTCGCCGTCACCGTCGCCGTCGCCGTCGCCGTCGCCGTCGCCGTCACCGTCGCCGTCACCGTCGCCTGCGGTGGTGCTCTCGCTGTCGCTCTCGCCGACGGTCGGATCCGTGTTGGACTCGCCCTCAGTCACGGAGCCCGCCGACGGATCCGAGGTCGCGCTCGGGTCTCGAGTGTCCGACGCGGTCTCGACGGACGAGTCTGACGCCGAGCCCGCGCTGTCGTCACCGCAGCCGAGCGTGACGAGGCATGCCGAGAACAGCCCAGCGACGACGCGCCGGGAGTACAAACCAGTGTTCATCACCCGATCACTCATGGCCCCGAGATAGCATGTTTCCTCGGGGGCGTGTCGTCCGAGGTGCGTGGATCGGCCCGGTCAAATGGACCTAGAAGGCCGCGGAGTGGCGACGCGCGACCGCGAGCATGTACTCGTAGTAATCCCCACTACGACTTCGGATTGGCTTCGAGGTCTCGGTCGCCCGGGACGCGCTACCCCGAACGGCCAACGCCGCGCGATCGAGCCGATCACGCGGCGCTGAGTACGCCGCCACCAGGGCGCCGACGCTACTGGGGCACGATGTTCTGGATCTGCCCGCCGGTCATGTCGGAGTAGGTGTAGTGGTCGCCCGAGATCTGGACGAACTGCTTGTTCTGCGGATCTGCGGGGTCGATCTTCCAGGCGCCCTGGTACTCGTCGACGACCCAGACGAAGCCCTCCGTGTCAACGCTGACGCCGACGGGGGTGGAGCAGGGGTTGAGGGTGTGGAACTGAATCACCGCGGCGGAGTCGCGGTCGATCTGCATGACGCCGCAGGTGCCGTTAGAGGCGACCCAGACGCCGCCGATGGTGTCGGCCGCGACGCCGCGGTAGCACGCGTTGGTGCCGGGGACGGCGGTGAATTGCTGGTTGCTCGGGTCAAAGCGGGTGACGGGGCCGGTGCAGCCGCCCATCCACACGCGCCCCTCGGGGTCGACGGTCATGCCGTAGGACTCGGTGCCGCCGGGCGTGGCCCACTGATCGAGGGAATTGTCGGCGCCGTTGATGCGGTAGACGTTGCCGCGCAGGCCGGTGAAGTAGACGAAGTCCTCCTGGGTGTCGAAGTCGTAGTCGAGCGCGGCGCCGTAGGGGCCCCACTGCGTCCACGAGCCGACGTTCCAGGGGTTGATCTCGACCTCGGTCTCGAGCATGCCGGTGGTGCCGTTGAGGCGGGCCATGCGGGCGACGCCGACGGCGGGGCGGTAGCCAACCCAGAGCTTGGGATCGACGAAGGAGCAGGCGTCGTAGTCCCAGGAGCCGAGCGTCCAGGTGACGCCGCGGGGGCCGGCGCCGATGTGGTCGGGGCTCTTGGGCAGCACGGTGGACCAGACGATGCACTCGTCGAGCGCGCCGTTGATGTCGTTTCCGTTCCAGCCGAGGATGTCGCCGGGGTTCTGCGACGTCTCGATGCTGTTGTTGTTGTTGCGGTCGACGCAGTCCTCGAGGTTGGCCGCGATCGCGGTGACGCGGCCGCTCTGGCGGTTGTTGACGACGACGAAGCGGCCGTCAGCGGAGACCGCGGTGCGCGAGGGGTTCCCGGCCTCTCCGGGCGGGCCGCTGCGGTAGCGGGCCAGCTCGACGACGGTCAGCGTGTCGACCTTGGAGATGGTGTGCTGGTCGGAGTTGGCGACCCAGAGGTAGCTCTTCTCGACCATGCCGCCGCCGCCCATGCCGTCGCCGGGCTCGCAGGGGTCGCCGTCGCCGTCGCCGTCGCCGTCGCCGTCGCCGTCGCCGTCACCGTCACCGTCGCCGTCGCCGTCACCGTCGCCGTCGCCGTCGCCGTCGCCGTCGCCGTCGCCGTCGCCGTCACCGTCACCGTCGCCGTCGCCGTCACCGTCACCGACGCTCTCGGTGGTGCCGCCCTCGGTCATGCCGACGGTCGGGTCCGTGTTGGAGGCGCCCTCGGTCTCGGATCCTGCGGAGGGATCGGTGTTGGGCCCCGCGCTCGGATCGCGCGTGTCCGACTCGGACTCGACGGACGAGTCCGACACCGAGGAGGTGCTGTCGTCACCGCAGCCGAGCGTGACCAGGCACGCCGAGAACAGCCCGGCGACGACGCGCCGCGAGTACAAACCACTGACCATTATCCGCTCACCCATGTCTCTTGGGATAGCATGGTTCCACTCCGTATGTACGCGAGAAGCACGGGTGATATCCCCGGTGAGACGGCCCGCCGGCCGGCTCGGTTAACGACCGACGCCGCGTGAGCGAAGCTGCACGCGGCGTCGGGCCGGTGGGCGGGGTTGAGGCCGCGCGCGACTACTGGGGCACGATGTTCTGGATCTGCCCGCCGGTCATGTCGGAGTAGGTGTAGTGGTCGTTGGCGATGGCCAGGAACTGCTTGTTCTGCGGGTCAGCCGGGTCGATCTTCCAGGCGCCCTGCCACTCGTCGACGACCCACACGTAGCCCTCGGTGTCGACGCTGACGCCGACCGGCGTGGTGCAGGGGTTGAGCGTGTGGAACTGGATCACGGTGGCCGAGTCGCGGTCGATCTGGACGACGCCGCACTGGCCGTTGGAGGCGACCCAGACGCCGCCGATGGTGTCAGCCGCGACGCCGCGGTAGCACGAGCTCGTGCCAGGAACGGCGGTGAACTGCTGGTTCTCCGGGTCGAAGCGGGTGACGGGGCCGGAGCAGCCGCCCATCCACACGCGCCCCTCGGGGTCGACCGTCATGCCGTAGGACTGCGTCGTCCCCGGCGAGGTCCACTGATCGAGGGAATTGTCGGCGCCGTTGATGCGGTAGACGTTGCCGCGCAGGCCGGTGAAGTAGATGAAGTCCTCCTGGGTGTCGAAGTCGTAGTCGAGCGCGGCGCCGTAGGGGCCCCACGTGCTGCTGCCGACGTTCCAGGGGTTGATCTCGACCTCCGTCTCGACCATGCCGGTGGTGCCGTTGAGGCGGGCCATGCGGGAGACCGCGACCGCCGGGCGGTAACCGACCCAGAGCTTCGGGTCGACGAAGGAGCAGGAGTCGTAGTCCCAGGAGCCGAGCGTCCAGGTGACGCCGCGCGGGCCGGCGCCGATGTGGTCGGGGCTCTTGGGCAGCACGGTGGACCAGACGATGCACTCGTCGGCCGCGCCGTTAATGTCGTTGCCGTTCCACGCGAGGATGTCAGCCGGGCTCTGCGATGTCTCGATGGCGTTGTTGTTGTTGCGGTCGACGCAGTCCTCGAGATTCGCCGCGATCGCGGTGACGCGGCCGCTCTGGCGGTTGTTGACGACGACGAAGCGACCGTCGGCGGAGACCGCAGTGCGTGAGGGGTTCCCGGCCTCTCCGGGCGGGCCGCTGCGGTAGCGGGCCAGCTCGACGATGGCCAGGGTGTCGACCTTGGAGATGGTGTGCTGATCGGAGTTGGCGACCCAGAGGAAGCTCTTCTCGACCATGCCGCCGCCGCCCATGCCGTCGCCGGGCTCGCAGGGGTCGCCGTCGCCGTCGCCGTCGCCGTCGCCGTCACCGTCACCGTCGCCGTCGCCGTCACCGTCGCCGTCGCCGTCGCCGTCACCGTCGCCGTCGCCGTCGCCGTCGCCGTCACCGTCGCCGTCACCATCACCGTCGCCGTCACCATCACCGTCGCCGTCGCCGACGCCCTCGGTGGTGCTGTCGCTGTCGCTCTCGCCGACGGTCGGGTCGGTGTTGGACCCACCCTCGGTTACGGAGCCCGCCGACGGGTCGGATGTCGCGCTCGGATCGCGCGTGTCCGACTCGGACTCGGCGGACGAGTCCGACACCGAGGCGGTGCTGTCGTCACCGCAGCCAAGCGTGACGAGACACGCCGAGAACAGCCCGGCGATGACGCGCCGTGAGTAGATTTCTGTGTGCATAGAACGCTCCCCCATGTCCCTTGGGATAGCATGATTCCACCCCTGTTGTTCGCGATATGTGCGTGAAACAACCCGGTAGAACCGACCCGCGAGCCCACGTTAACGGCGCGACGCCGCGCGAGCGAAGCTCCACGCGGCGTCGTGAGATGGCGGCGTTGACGCCGCGCGCGATCACTGGGGCACGATGTTCTGGAGCTGCCCGCCGGTCATGTCCGAGTACGTGTAGTGGTTGCCCGAGATGGGCAGGAACTGCTTGTTCTGCGGATCGGCCGGGTCGATCTTCCACGCGCCCTGGCTCTGGTCGACGACCCACACGTAGCCCTCGGTGTCGACGCTGACGCCGACGGGCGTCGAGCACGGGGTGAGGTTGTGGAACTGGACGAGCGTGGCGGAGTCACGGTCGACCTGGACGACGCCGCAGGGGCCGTTGGAGGCGATCCACACGTTGTCGAGCGTGTCGGCCGCGACGCCGCGGTGGCACGCCTGGGTGCCGGCGACGGCGGTGAACTGCTGGTTCGTGGGATCGAAGCGGGTGACGGGGCCGGAGCAGCCGCCCATCCACACGCGCCCCTCGGGATCCACGGTCATGCCGTAGGACTGGGTCGTCTGCGGCGAGGTCCACTGATCCAGCGAGTTGTCGGCGCCGTTGATGCGGTAGACGTTGCCGCGCAGCGCGGTGAAGTAGACGAAGTCCTCCTGGGTGTCGAAGTCGTAGTCGAGCGCGGCGCCGTAGGGGCCCCACTGGGTGTTGCCGACGTTCCAGGGGTTGATCTCGACCTCGGTCTCGACCATGCCGGTGGTGCCGTTGAGCCGGGCCATGCGCGAGATGCCGACGGCGGGTCGGTAGCCGACCCAGACCTTCGGATCGACGAAGGAGCAGGAGTCGTAGTCCCAGGAGCCGAGCGTCCAGGTGACGCCGCGGGGGCCGGCGCCGATGTGGTCAGGGCTCTTGGGCAGCACCGTCGTCCAGACGATGCACTCGTCGGTCGCGCCGTTGATGTCGTTGCCGTTCCACGCGCGGATGTCGGCTGGGCTCTGCGACGTCTCGATGGAATTGTTGTTGTTGCGGTCGACGCAGTCCTCGAGGTTGGCCGCGATCGCGGTGACGCGGCCGGTCGCGCGGTTGTTGACGACGACGAAGCGGCCGTCGGCCGAGACCGCGGTGCGCGAGGGATCGCCCGCG
Organism: Myxococcales bacterium; assembly: GCA_020633295.1. Lineage (GTDB taxonomy): Bacteria > Myxococcota_A > Polyangia > Nannocystales > Nannocystaceae > JACKDW01. The sequence continues at coordinate 287,988 of JACKDW010000008.1, forward strand.
CTGGGGTCGCTGCGGTAGCGCGCCAGCTCGACGACGGACAGCGTGTCGACCTTGGAGATGGTGCTCTGGTTCGAGTTGGCGACCCAGAGGTAGCTCTTCTCGACCATGCCGCCGCCGCCCATGCCGTCGCCGGGCTCGCAGGGGTCACCGTCGCCGTCGCCGTCGCCGTCGCCGTCGCCGTCGCCGTCACCGTCGCCGTCACCGTCGCCGTCGCCGTCACCGTCGCCGTCGCCGTCGCCGTCGCCGTCGCCGTCACCATCGCCGTCGCCGTCGCCGTCGCCGTCGCCGTCACCGTCGCCGACGCCCTCCGTGGTGCTGTCGCTGTCGCTCTCGCCGATCGTGGGGTCGGTGTTGGAGGCGCCCTCGGTCTCGGATCCTGCGGAAGGATCGGTGGTGGGCCCCGCGCTCGGATCGCGCGTGTCCGACTCGGACTCGACGGACGAGTCCGACGCCGAGGAGCTGTCGTCACCGCAGCCAAGCGTGACCAGGCACGCCGAGAACAGCCCGGCGACGACGCGCCGCGAGTACAGTCCAGTGTCCATCATGCGCTCACTCATGCCGACAGGGGTACCATGGTTCTCCCCTGTGATCACAGAAAGACCAGGTGGATCCACCCGGTCTCGCGGCCGATCACGCGGATCGACGGCGAGCGGAGACGGGCCTCGCCGCAGAACCGCCTTCGAGACAGGTTCTGTCTGGTTGAGCATGTCAAAAAATCGCGCGAGCGCGCGCTGGCGTGACGCGGATTGCCCGCTCGAGACAGGGAAATCCGCGAAGCTCACGGAGCGAGAGGTTTCCCGTGACGCGACGTGCGTGAGTCAAGTCTTGATCCCGCGTCGAGCGGCGACGAGTGAACTCCGCGGCACGGGGATGAACCCGGAGCCGCTCCCGGACCCAAGGGGTTTCATGCTGTTTCGCGCGCATGAACCCTTCCCTTGAGCTCTGCGCCGATCGTCGCGCGAACAACCGCGTCGTCGCGGTTGGCTCGTTCGCCTCGCGCTCGCCGGCGCGTGTGGCGACAGCACGACCGACGATGACCGGGGGGAACGGTCGCGTGACGGTGACCGCGGCGAATGAATGAGGACTGCGTCGACAAGAACACCAACAACGCCATCGAGACGTCACAGAACCCGGGCGACATCCTCGCGTGGGGAGGTGATGAGTGTGTGATTTGGAATACGATTTTACCGAGCGGGCAAGGGCAGATCGTCGGGCCGCGCGGTGTGATCTGGACGCTCGGCACATGGAACAACGTGAGCTGTCAATTTGAGGACCCCTGACGGGCCGACCCCGAGGGGCGTGTGGATGGGCGGTTGCTCGGGTCCGGTCACCCGCTTCGATCCGAGAACCAGCAGTTCACCGCGGTGCCGAACACCAACGTGCTACCGCGGAGTGGGCGCGGACACGGTCGCAACGTCTGGGTGGCGTCCAACGGCCCCTGCGGCGTCGTCCTGATTGAGCGCGACTCGGCCACCGTTGTGCAGTTTCACTCCCTCAACCCGTGCTCGACGCCCGTCGGCGTCAGCGTCGACACCGAGGGCTTCGTCTGGGTAGTCGATCAGGACCAGGGCGCCTGGAAAATTGACCCGGTTGACCCGATGAACAAGCAATTTCTGCCCATCGCCGGCTACCACTACACGTACTCGGACATCACCGGCGGGCAGATCTCGAACATCATTATCCAGTAGCGCGCGAACGTGACAGTGCGTCGCGAACTCCGGCCGCGCCGGGGCTCGGGTCGCCATGGCCGTCGTTCTGGGCCGTGATGCGTGCGGAGCTCGAGGATTCTCCCGGCCCTGCCGCGTTCGCGGGCGCGCGTGGGACGTGATGAATGGAGGTACACGCGTCGCTTGTGTTTACACGGCGACGTGTGCAACACCATCGTCATGTCACTATCGCCGCGGCTCCCTGTCACTCTCGCGGGCGCGTCTGCGCTCCCCCTGCTGCTCCTCGGCGTGACGCTCGCGGGCTGCGGCGACTCCGGGCGCGAGGACTCCACCGCGTCGGCGAGCGGCGGCAGCAACAGCGGGATCACGCTGACGATCACCGCCACCGACGGTGACGACGACGACGACAACAGCAACAGTAACAGCAACAGCGGGTCCGACTCGAACAACAGCGGGACGGACTCGGGCGACTCGACCTCCGGCTCCGCCGGCATGACGAGCGACGACTCGGGCGTCGACACGATCCCGAAGCTGGACCTCGCGCCGACGCCGGATCTCGAGCTCGGCTGCGGCGACGGCATCGGCGGCGGCGGCAACGACATCGACGAGAGCTTCATCTGGGTGCCGACGACCAGCGACGGCACGGTCACCAAGATCGACACGCGCACCGTCGTCGCGGTCGGTCGCTACGCGACCGGGCCGAGCGGCGGCACCGAGAGCTCGTCGCGGACCGCGGTCTCGGGGGACGGGCGCTTCGTCGTGGTCAATAACCGCGGCACCGGGCGCTCGACCGCGGTCGCGGCCAACCTCGCCGACTGCATCGACGCCAACAACGACGGCGTGATCACGACGTCGCAGAACGGCAACGACACGCTCGCGTGGGGCACCGACGAGTGCATGGTGTGGACGGTGGTGCACAACACCTGGGGCGGCTCCTACACCGGCGGCCCGCGCGGCATCACGTGGACGCTGGGCGACTGGAACGAGGCGACCTGCTCCTACGACAACGCCAAGGTCTGGCTCGGCTTCCTCGCCAATAACGGCGACGGTCACCTCGTCATGCTCGACGGGGCCACGGGCGTGCAGGAGAACATCGTGATCGTGCCGGGCTGGAACGGGCAGGGCTACGCGCCCTACGGCGGCGCGCTCGACCCGCTGGGGCGCCCCTGGTTCACGGGCCTGCGCGGCGAGCTGGTGCGCGTCAACACCAACAACAACCCCGTCGACGCCACCCGCATCGCGCAGCCGGCGAACATCCAGACCTACGGCATGACCGTCGACCCCAACGGCAACCCGTGGATGGCGGGCTGCTCGGGCCCGGTCTCGACCTACGACATCCAGAGCGGGCAGTGGATCTCGGTCGCCGGGACCTCCGCCTGTCACCGCGGCATGGCGATCGATCACGACGGTCACGGCTGGGTGGCCTCGAACGGCCCGTGCGAGCTCGTCGAGGTCGACTCGGCCACGCGCACGCTGGTCGCCAAGCACCAGCTCGCGCAGTGCTCGACCGCGATCGGCGTCAGCGTCGACGTCGACGGCTACGTGTGGCTCGTCGACCAGGGCGGCTGGGCCTGGAAGATCGATCCGCTCAACGTCCCGGCCGCGCAGATGATCAGCCTCCCCGGCGATCACTACGTCTACAGCGACATGACGGGCGGTCAGCTCAAGAGCGTCGCGCCGCCGCTGGGCTAGCGGCTCGCGCGGCCCCCACGGAGCGGGGCGCCGCCCGGGCGCGACACGACACGACAAGGACGTCATGGCGGAGCACAAGGAACCTCCGGTCTATCCACACGGCGCGCTCGAGGAGGTGTTTCCGGACATCTTCGTCGTCAAGGGCTCGCTGCGCATGCCCGGGCCGCTGCCCGTCCGCTTCAGCCGCAACATGGTGGTCATCCGCCAGGGCGGCGCGCTGACGCTCGTCAACTCGATGCGCCTGGACGACGCGGGCCTCGCGGCGCTCGAGCGGCTCGGGACCGTCGCGCACGTGGTCCGGCTCGCGGGCTTCCACGGCATGGACGATCCTTTCTATAAGCGCCGCTACGACGCCAAGATCTGGGCCGTCAAGGGCATGGTCTACGCGCCGGGCTTCGACGCGATGAAGACGCCGGCCGAGCGCGGGTACTTTCACGCGGACGTGTACGCCGACGAGAGCACCGCGCTGCCGCTCGAGGGCGCCGCGCTGATCTGCTTCGACTGCAAGGCGGGCGAGGGCGTCCTCCGCCTCGACCGGGACGGCGGGATCCTCGTCACGGGCGACTCGCTGCAGAACTGGGATCGCGCCGACCGCTTCTTCAACTGGCCCGCGACCCTGATGATGCGCATGATGGGCTTCATCAAGCCGTATAACCTCGGCCCCGGTTGGCTCAAGGCCGCCGAGCCGCGCGCGGACGAGCTCGCGTCGATCCTCACGCTCGAGTTTGAGCACGTGCTCCCGGCCCACGGCGTGCCGGTCATCGGCGGCGCGCGCGAGAAGTACCGCCCGGCGATCGAGCGCTTCGCCAACGCGCGCGCGTAGGCCGAGGCCAAGACGCGCCGACGCGCGCGCGGCTAGTCGTCGTGCTGCTTGATCCAGGCGGCGACCTCGTCGGCCTTGTCGGCGGCGCCGGCCTCTCGGTAGATGGACTCGGCCGCGCGGGCCACGGAGAGCGACTCGCTCTGGTGACGCTTCATGCCGATGAGCGTGCGCGCGAGCGCGAACTTGGCGTTCGCGAGGTCCTGCGGCGGCGCGGCGTTGGCCTCGAGCAGCGCGATCGCGCGCTCGATCATCGGGACGCCGGCGCTCGCCTTGCCGCGGTACATGGTGACGGTCCCGAGCCCGACGAGCGCGTCGGCGAGCCGCGGGTTCTGGGGTCCGAGCCGGCGCTCCTCGATCTCGAGCGCGCGCCGGTAGTAGGTCTCGGCGTCGGCGTAGGCCTTCTCGCGCAGCGAGAGCGCCGCGAGATCGAGCAGCGGCTTGTCGAGCGAGGGGTGGTCCGCGCCGAGCCGCTTCTCGCGGATCTCGAGCGCCTGCTTGAGCGTCCGCCGGGCGCGGACGGGCTGGTTCTCGGCGGCGAAGATGTTGCCGAGGTGGGTGAGCGCGTCGGCGACGTCGGGGTGTTCGGGGCCGAACACGCGCGCGAGCACGTCGTAGGCCTCCTGGATGTGGCGCCGCGCCTCTCGCAGCTCGCCGCGCCCGAGCTTGTGCTCGCCGATCGTCAGCTTGGTGCGGGCGACGTCGGGGTGTTCGGGGCCGAGCTGGTCGGTGTAGATCGCGAGCGCCTCCTCGTAGCGCGCGAAGGCGTCGTCCTCGCGCCCGAGCTTGGCGAGCGCGACGCCGAGCTCGCGCGTCGCGTCGGCCTCGTGGGTGCCGCCCTCGCCCTTGTGCTCGGCGAACATCGCGACCGCGCGCTCGTGGTGCTCGAGCGCCTGCTCGAGCTTGCCGCGCCCGCGCTCGACGAGCCCGAGCGTGTTCTCGAGGCGCGCGTGGAGCAGCGAGCGCTCGCCGGTCCGCCGCACGAGCGCCATCGCGTGCTTGGCCCAGCTCAGCGCGCGCGTGTGCTGCTCTTGCCGGCTCCCGAGCACCGACGTGATGGCGATCGCCAGCTCGGCGGCGAGCTCGTCGTGCCCGGCGGCGAGCGCCTCCCAGTAGCCCTCCGCGTAGGTGTTGACCGCCTCGGTGTACTTGCCCTGCACGCTCTTGAGGTCGCCGTCGAGCGCGAGCACCTCGGCGACGACCGCCGCGAATTCGGTCGCGCGCGCGCGCTCGAGCAGCTGGTCGACCGCCTTGCGCGCGGCCGCGTACTGCCCGGTGCTCTCCTTGATCCGCGCGTTGGCGAGCTCCTGGCGGATCGTCGCGACGATCTCGGCGACCGCGGGGTCGGTCGGCGTCAGCTCGCCGTGCGCGAGCATCTCGGCGCGCGAGCAGCCCGAGAGCGGCGAGAGCTCGTTGATCGCGACGAGCGCGTTAAAGGCGATCTCCTGCGACGGCTCCGCGAGCGTCTCGAGCAGGCTGGCGAGCGCGCCGAAGCGGAGGTTGAGGCAGACCATCGAGCGGTCGAGCAGCTCGTTGGAGAGCTCGCCGCGCTGGTGCGCCTCGCAGACCTGACCGTGCATGCCGATCCACGCGCTGGTGTACAGGTCGATCCGCGTCTGCACTCTCGACCAGGTGCTCGCGCCGGCGTCGCCGGCCGCGTCCTGGAACGCCTGCTCGAGCTGCGCCCGCTGCGGCGCGCTCCAGATCGTCGCGATCCGGGCCTCGGCGCCCTGGCACTCCGGGCGTCCGTCGTCGCCGGCGAGGCTGATCACGGCGCCGCCGGCCGCGCCGAGCGCCGCCGCGACGCCGATCCACTGCCGCCGGATTCGCGAGGTGTCGCGCTCGAGCTGGCCGAGCAGCGCGTCCATCGACGGGAAGCGGTGCTTCGGGTCCGGCGAGAGCCCGCGCAGCAGCAGCTTGCGCAGCCGCCTCGGCACGCGCGTGCCCTGGGGCGGATCGCGGATCTCGCCGCGGCACGCCGCGGAGATCAGCAGCTGGAGGTCGTCGTGGGCGTCGTAGGGTGACTCTCCGTACAGGCCCTCGTAGAGCGCGACGCAGAAGCTGAACTGGTCGCTGCGCGCGTCGGCGCGGCCGCCGAGCAGCTGCTCGGGCGCGATGTAGGGCGGCGTGCCCATGACGACGCCGGGGCGCGTCATCCCGCCGCGCGCGCCGCCCTCGTCCTCCTGCTCGCGTCGGCCCCGGACCGCGATCCCGAAGTCGATGACCTTCGCCTGGTTCTGCGCGACGTCGACGAGCACGTTGTCGGGCTTGAAGTCGCGGTGCACGAGGCCGGCCTCGTGGGCCGCCGCGAGCCCGCGCCCCGCCTGCACGAAGGTCTCGAGGAGCTCGCGTCGCGGGCGCTGCTTCTCGGCCAACCACTCGCCGAGCGTCGGCCCGACGATGAACTCCATGGCGACGTACAGGCGGTGCTCGATCACGCCGACGTCGTGGACCGCGACGACGTTCGGGTGCGAGACCTTCGCGAGCACCCGCGCCTCGCGGAGCAGGCGGATCTGGGCGCGCTTCTCCGTGTTGCTCGTCAGCAGCAGCTTGACCGCGATCTTGCGGTCGAGCTCGGGATCGTACGCGCCGTAGACGACCGACATGCCGCCGGCGCCGAGGAACTCCGTCAGCTCGTAGCGACCGACGCGGCGGTCGACGGGCGGCGGCATCGACGGGTCGATGAACTCCTCCTCGGGGCCCTCCGTCGGCTCGCTCCAGCCGCCGCCGTCGGGCTCGGCCGCGCCGCCGCCGTCCTGCAGGAACGAGCCGTCGAGCAGCGCGAGGTCCTCGGGCCGGAGCTCGGTCGTGGGGTTGTAGGTCAGGCTGGGGTTGCTGGCGAGGGGATCGGCGACCTCGAGCGCCGGGCCGCGCTCCGCGTCGCGCTCCGGCGTCGCGCGCTCCTCCGCGTCCGGAGGGGCGCGCGCGACGTCCTCGCTCGCGCTCGCGTCGGCCGCTCGCGCCGGCGCGTGCTGTGGATCACCACCGGGCATCGCTCCTCGAGAGCTTACGCCACTGGCTCGGGGCAACCGAAGCCCTGCGGCGCGCGTCGTCGCCGGGAGCGCGCGGCGCGGGGCTCGGAGGCGCGCGCGAGCGCGGCGCGTGAGTCACTTCGCCACATCATGTCTGCTCAATCCTGTTTGTTTGTACATGCGTAGAAGTTCATCGTGATGACGGCGCTCGCTTGCGCGCGCGGCGGGCCGCGGCGCGCGGAGGCGGGCGCCTGCGGAGATCGGCTCTACCGGACTACAGCGGCGCTCGCGGGGCACCGCGGCGCCTTGATCAACCAACGCGCCGGCCGCGCGCGGGCGACCACCGCGCGACGACGGACGCGCCGGGCCGCCGCGCGCGGTGGCGGTCACGCGCGCGACGACGGACGCGGTCCGGCGGCCCGGCGTCGAGCGGCCCGCGCGAGCGTTCACCGCGTCGACGCGCCGCGAGCCGTCGGCGCGCGCACGTTCGCCGCGCGACGCGGCGGCTCGCGGCGACGCGTGCACGAGTTTGTTTAATATGTCTTAAAAGACATGTGGTAGTAGGCGTCACCGAGGCGGCTCCGCGCGCGCAGGAGACCGGCCCAGCGCGACGAAACGGGCTCACCGGTGCGCTGGCCGTCGCGCTAGCGACGTTCGCGCCGCTCGGCGGCTGCGCCGATGACGACACCGGCACCACCTCGGGCGACGCGACCTCGACGGACGACTCCGACACCACGGCACCGACTGCGGGGCCCGGAGACGGCGACGGCGACGGCGACGGCGACGGCGACGGGGGAGACGGAGACGGAGACGGTGACGGGGAGGGCGACGGAGACGGAGACGGAGACGGAGACGGAGACGGAGACGGAGACGGCGACGGCGGCTGCGTCTCCGACGACGACTGCACCGCGCCCGGGGATCCCTGCTCGACCGCGATCTGTGTCGACGGCGCGTGCGCGCGGAGCCCCGCCGCCGACGACACGCCGTGCTCCGACGGTGACCTGTGCAACGGGGACGAGACCTGCCACGCGGGCGTGTGCGTCGCGGGCGAGGCGCTCGAGTGCGACGACGGCGAGTTCTGCAACGGCGTCGAGGGCTGCGACGCGGCGCTGGGCTGCCAGGAGGGCGTCGCGCCGCCGCTCTCGGATGACATCGAGTGCACGGTCGACTTCTGCGACGAGGCGCTCGACGAGGTCCTGCACAAGGCCGACGACTCGCTGTGCGGCGACGGCCTGTGCGCGCTCGGGGCGTGCGACGCGGCGCTGGGCTGCGTGCTCGAGGACAACCCGTACCTGGTGTGCCTGAGCGGCGCGCCGGACCCCTCGGTCGTCTTCGACGAGATCGAGTCGACCTACTACTTCGCCAACAACCTCAGCAACATGATCTGGCACGCGCCGTCCGATCAGCTCCTGGGCGGGCACTTCAGCAAGCTCGGCCACTACCGGTTCCCGGTCGAGCTCGACGGCTACTCGCAGTTCCCGAGCGAGGATCAGACCGGGCGCTACACGCGGCTGATCCACATCCCCGGGACCAGCCTCGTCATCCACGGCAACACCCACGTCGCGCCCACGGCCGGCGAGGTGCACATCGGCAGCATTCACAAGAACACCGGCGTGATCGACGGGACGCAGCCGGCGAGCTTCAGCGACGGCTTCAACGGCACCTGCAACCTGTTCTCGAACAGCGCGACGCGGTTCTTCTGCTTCGACGGGGCGGCGATCCGCGTGTACGACACCGCGGTCGGCTCGAGCGCGCTGACCTACGTCGAGTCGATCGCGCTGTCGCAGCCGCTCGTCGAGCCGTGCGGCAACCTGTGCTACGGCGGGACGTTCGCGTGGGACGGCCTGTACTTCTACTTCGCGTACGACGGCAAGTCCGCGGCCGATCGCCGCTACTCGGTCTACGACGCGTCGGGCGTGTTCGTGGCGACCTATGAGGCTGCGGGCGCGGGCGCGATCGACAGCGCCTACTTCGACTGGTCGGCCGGGCGCTACGCGACCCACGACGGCTACGGCGGGCGCTCGGGCGGCGACGTCTACAGCTGGGGCGTCGAGGGCGACGACTCGCAGTGCTACGGCCCGAAGTCGCCGGACCACGAGTGACGCGCCGCGCTCAGCCCTCGCCCTTGAGCTCCGCCCAGGCTTTCTTGGTGCGCCCGGGGACGAGGCTGTAGACGCAGGGGATCACGAACAGCGTCAGCAGCGTGGCGACCAGCAGCCCGCCGATGACCGCGAGCGCGAGCGGAGTCCGCAGCGCCGCGCCGTCGCCGAAGCCGAGCGCCATGGGCAGCAGCCCGAGCACCGTGGTCGCCATGGTCATGATGATCGGGCGCACGCGCAGGCCGCCCGCGACGAGCAGCGCGCGCTCGACGTCCATGCCCTGGCCGCGGCGGTGGTTGACCGTGTTGAGCAGGACGATCGCGTTGTTGACGACGATGCCGCAGAGGATGATCGCGCCGATGCCGACCATCGCGGAGATCGGCGTGTCGGTGAGCACGCACGCCAGGATCGCGCCGACGAGCGAGAGCGGCACGGTGAACATGATCAGCAGCGGGTGGTGCAGGCTCTCGAAGCTCGACGCCATGACGACGTAGATGAGGAAGATCGAGATCAGCGCGGTCATCACCAGGCTGCGCAGCGAGCCGCTCATCTCGGCGGCCTGCCCGGCGACGAAGGCGGAGACCTGCGGGTCGTCGCCGCGGTGGGCCGCGATCACCTCGCGGACCTCGTCGGCGACGCCGCCGAGGTTGGCGCTGGCGAGGCGCGCGCGGATCCGCAGGCCGCGTCGGCCGTCGATGCGCCGGATCTCCGCGGGGCCGATCGCGGGCTCGAGCGTGGCGACGGCCGAGAGCATCACGGGCACCTGCTCGACGACGCCGACCTGGATCTTGGCGACGTCGTCGATGTCGCTGCGGTCGACCCGGGGCAGCTGCACGCGCACGTCGAGCTGGCGGTCGCTCGCGTGCATCTTGGTCGCGACCTCGCCCTGCAGCGCGCGCTGGACCGCGTTCGCGGCGGTCTCGACGGTGAGCCCGAGCCGCCCGAGGCGCTCGCGGTCGAAGTCGACGCGGACCTCGGGGCGGCCCGCGAGGTCGTCGGGCGCGGTGTCGACGAGGCCGTCGATCTCGGCGAGGTCTGTGAGCAGGCGGCGCGCGTGGTCCTTCGAGCCCTCGGTGTCCTCGCTGAAGATCTGCAGCTCGATGGGCGCGTCGAAGGAGAACAGCGCGGGGCGCCCGAGCCGGACCGAGGCGCGCGGCTCGAGCACGGAGGCCTGCATGCGCGCGAACAGCTCGCGCTCGCGCGCGGCTGCGGACGGCTCGTCGAGCGACGCGTCGAGGCGGACGTTGACCTGGGCGAGGTGCGTGCCGGTGATCGAGCCGGACGCGCTGTCGCCTGCGGTCATGCTGCCGACGCGCGCGAACACCCGCGCGACCCCGGGCGCGCCGTCGACGCTGTCGATGACGCGGCGCGTGAGCTCGGTCGAGCGCTCGATCGAGGTGCCCTGCGGCAGCGCGATCTGGACGAAGAACTCGCCCTGCTGGACGTCGGGCAGCAGCGTGCGGCCGAGGTCCTGGGCCAGGCCGAAGGTGAACACGCACAGCCCGAGCACCGCGAGCAGGATGACCGCGCGCATGCGCAGCGCGAGGCGCAGCGCGTTGGGGTACTGCCGCTCGAGCGCCTCGTAGGCGAAGGTCAGCGGGCGCGCGAGCACGTGCAGCAGCCGACCGAGCACGAAGATCAGCGCGCGCGCGGGGATGAACACGACCGCGCCGAGCCCGACGAACACCGCCGCGAGCGGGCCCGGGCGCGCGGGCGCGTCGCCGTCGAGCTCGGCGGCGCCGCCGAAGCTCTGCAGCACCGGGACCAGCGTGAGGCTGACGAGCATCGAGGACGCGATGCTGAACGAGACCGCGTAGCTGAGGTCGCGCACGAGCTGGCCGGCGACGCCCTCGACGAAGGCCATGGGCAGGAACACCGCGATGGTCGTGAGCGTGGAGGCGACGACCGAGGGCGCGACCTCGACGGTGCCGACGATCGCGGTCTCGCGCGGGCGCAGGCCCTCGGGGTCCTGGGTCTCGCGCACGCGCGCGATCGACTCGAGCACGACGATCGCGTTGTCGACCAGCATGCCGACGCCGAGCGCGAGCCCGCCCAGGCTCATGAGGTTGAGCGAGACGCCGAGCAGCTGCAGCGGGACGAAGGTCGCCAGCAGCGAGAACGGGATCGTCGTGGCGATGACCGCGGTCGCCCGCAGGTCGCGGAGGAAGAACAGCAGCACGAGGATCGCGAGCCCGCCGCCGATCAGCGTGTTCGACTCGACCTCGCGGATCGCCGACTCGATGAACTGCGCCTGGTTGCTGAGGATGACGAGCGACTCGCCCTCGGGGAGCTTGAGCGGCCCGGCGCCGCCCGTGGTGGCCTGCACGGCCTCGCTGACGGCCTGGGCGACCGCGACGGTGTTGGCGTCGCCCTCGCGGAACACGGCCAGCTCGACCGCCTCGCGCGGGCCGACGAGCGAGAGCTCCTCGCGCTCGGCCGGCGCCCGGCGGACGCGGGCGACGTCCCGCAGGCGCAGCTCGGCGCCGCCGGAGCTGCGGATGATGGTCTCGCCGAGCGCCTCGGGCGTGCGCGCCTCGTGGACCGTGCGGATCAGGTAGCGGCTGCCGCGCTCGTTGAGCGCGCCGCCGGGGCGGTTGACGTTGTCGGTGGTGATCGCGGCGACGACCTCGTCGGCCGAGATCCTCAGGGCGGCGAGGCGCGCGGGGTCGAGCTCGACGAGCACCTCGTCCTCGTCGCCGCCGTGGAGCTGCACGGCCGCGACGCCGGGGATCTTCTCGAGCGCGCGCTTGACCTGGGTGTCGGCGTGCCGGCGCAGGAGCGAGAGATCGGCGGGGCGGGCGTCGGCGCTGCCAGAGCGCTCGCGGGCGCGACCGGCCGCGTCTTCGGCTCCGCGCGCGCCGTCGGTCGCGCGACGCTTGGCCTCCGGGTCGGCGGCGACCAGCGCGAGCCGCATGATCGGCTCCTGGGACGGGTCGTAGCGCAGGACGACCGGGCGCTCGCCGCCCTGGGGCAGCGTCAGGCGGTCGAGCTTCTCGCGCACGTCGTCCATGGCGCGGTCCATGTTCGTGCCCCAGGCGAAGTCGAGCACGACCTCGCTGGTGCCCTCGCGCGAGACCGACTCGAAGTGGACGACGCCCGGGATCGCGCTGACGAGCTCCTCGACCGGCCTCGTGATCAGCTCCTCGACCTCGGTCGGCGCCGCGTCGGGGTAGTCGGTCTGGACCGTGATGCTCGGGTAGCTGAGGCTCGGCAGGAGGTCGACGGGCAGGCGCAGGAGCGCGACGACGCCGAACACCAGCACCGCGATCGTGACCATCGTGGTGGTCACGGGCCGGAACACGGTGCCGGCGATGAAGCCGCCGCCGACGCGGCCCGGCGCGGGCACCTCGTCCTCGTCGTCCTCGTCGTCCTCGAGGCGCGCGCGCGCGTCGTCGCCGTCGGCGTGTTCGTCTTCGAGCTCGCCCATGAACCTGCGCTCTCGGTCAGGCTCCTCGGGCCTTGCCGCCGGCGCGCTCGCCCGGCGCCTTCGCGGGCGCGTCGCCTCGCTTCTTGTCCGCGCCGTCCGCCGCGTTCGCCTCCGCGTCCGCGCCGCGCTCGGGCTCCTCGCCCTCCGGGACCGGCGTGACCTTCATGCCCTCGGCGATGCCGTCGCGCGCGTCGACGATGACGGGGTCGTCCGCCCCGAGGCCCGAGACGATCTCGACGCGGTCCTCGCCCTCGAGGCCGAGCTCGACGGGCACGCGGCGCGCCTTGCCGTCCTTGACCACGTACACGTGCGGCGCGCCCTCGAGGTTGAAGACCGCGGTCACGGGCAGGCTCGGCGCGTTCTGCCGGGTGTTGACGAGCACGCGCGCGCGCGCGAAGGCCCCGGGGATCGCCGCGTTCGGGTAGTCCTCTGCGCGGATCGTGAACTTCACGGTGCCGGTGAGCGCGTCGACGATCGGCGCGCGGCGCAGGACCTTGGCGGCGAAGGTGCTCTTGTCGAGCAGCTCGATGTCGACCTGCGCGCCGAGGGTCACCGTCGCGGCCTCGGCCTCCGGGAGGTGCAGCTCGAGGTCGAGCGCCGAGAGGTCGGCGACGCTGAACAGCGGGCTCGCGGCGGTCGCGAGGTTGCCGATGTCGACGTGCCGCGCGGTGATGGTCCCGGCGAAGGGGGCGCGCACCTCCGTGAGGCTGACTTGGTGCTTGGAGACGCGCGCGGCGGCGAGCGCCGACTCGAGCGCGAAGCGCTGCTGGTCGAGCTCCTGCTTGGCGATCGCGTCGCTGTTGCGGATCGACTCGAGGCGCTCGAGCTCGCGGCGAGCGTTGTTCGCCGACAGGGTGTCGAGCGCGGCCTGGAGCCGAAACGAGCGCCCGTCGAGCTTGGCGAGGCGCTGGTCCTCCTCGACCGCGTCGCCCTCCTCGGCGAACAGGTCGAGGATGATGCCGGACTGCACCGCCACGAGGTCGGCGGTGCGCTTGGCCTGGAGCGTCCCCGAACTCCGGTAGTAGCGCTCGATCGTCGTCGGCGTCAGCGTCGTGACCGGGACCGAGAGCGGCTCGCGTTCGTCCTCGCCAAACCCGCCCTTGCCGCCCCGGCCGCCCTTGCCACCCCAGCCCTTGCCGCCCTTGCCGCCCTTGCCTTTGCCGCCCTTGCCCTTCTTGTCGCCCTTGCCAGACGCCGCGTCCGCGTCGCCGCCGCAAGCCGTCGGCGCGGACGCGAGGGCGCAGGCGAGTGCGCAAGCCATGAGGCGGAGCGGGTGTGCGGATCGGGGGCGCATGGGCAGGCTAGAGATACTCCGAACGGGGTCGGTTTGGGTTGGTTCTCGCGAGGAGGCGCGCGCTCGTCAGGCCTCCGGGCGCCGATTAGACCCTATAAACAGCCCGAGCGGTTCCGCGGCCGGACGTGAGTCAGCCTACTCGGTCCGGTCGAGCCCATGGTTTCCCGTCTGTAAACATCGACGATCTGCGGACGTGTGCGCGCGTGGCGCGTGCGCGAGAATTCGGCGTCGGCGCGCGTTTGGGGCGAGTTATCGCGGGCGGTCGAACAGCCACGGCGCGCGCACGCGTCGTGGGTCGCGCTGCTGGAACGCGCGCAGCTCCGCGATCCCCTCCTCGACCTCGGCGCGCACCTGGTCGCGGAGCGCGACGCAGCGCTCGCGCGAGGGCGCCGGCGTCGCCGTGAGCGAGATCGGCGGCCGTATCTGGAAGTACAGGCGCTGCGGCCTCGGCAGCGGCGTCGGGCCGATGCCCGTCGTCAGCGGCGGGATCACGTCGGTGCGCAGCCCGAGCCGCTCGATCCAGCGGCCGACCGGCGTCGCGAGCAGGTCGTTCGCGTCGAGGCGGATGTCGAGCCCGTCCTCGACGCCGACGGCCGCGAAGGGGACGATCGTGCAGCCGTGCTCGAGGGCGAGCCGCGCGAAGCCGAGCCGCTCCCCCCACACCAGCGTGTACTTCTCGCCGCGCCGCTTGGCGACCTCTCGACCGCCGCCGGGGAACACGAGGATCGACTCGCCGTCGCGCATGAGCGCCGCGCAGCTCTCCGGGTTCCCGTCGACCGTGCCGAACATGGTCAAAAGGTCACGCCAGTACGGGACGCGGAAGTGCAGGTGGTCGCCGAGCGATCGCAGCACGATGCCGTGCACGCGCAGCAGCTCCGCGTAGAGCAGCGGGACGTCGAGCGCGCCGTAGAGCGTGTGATTCCCGACGAACAGCAGCGGCCGCGCGGACGGGACGAGGTGCATGCCGACGAACACCGGCCGCGTCAGCCAGCGCCACGGCCCGAGCAGCCTCAGCGCGCGCGCGATGACGCGGTCGGGCAGGCGCGTGGGAACGTCGCTCTCGCGCTTCGGGCCCGCGGTCCGGCGCGCGGTGTGGGGAGGCGGCACGGGCCGGCATCCTACACGCGGCGGCGCGCGGCGGCGCGGCGTTCGCGAATGCGGGTGCTGCGTGTCACAACCGCCGCTGCTACGATCATCCTCGGTGGGTTCTCCGGTCAGCCATCCGCAGGCGGGCGCGACCACGGACGCGCGGCCGTCCGTGATCGAGACCGAGCACTCGATCGTGATCCAACGTGAACCGAAGGACATCCTCCCGCTGATCCTCGATCACGAGCGCCTCGAGGAGTGGATGGACGGGCTCGTCGAGTCCGAGGCGACGTCGGCCGGGCCGCGCGTCGGCAGCACCTACCACCAGGTCCTGCAGATCGGCGGGCGGCTCGCGTCGCTGTGCGGCGAGGTCACCGAGTTCCGCCCCCCGCGTCGGCTCGCGTACCGCTCGCGCATCGGCGACATGACGATCACGAGCCGCTGGGAGCTGACGCCGATCGACGGGGGCACGCGCGTGCGCTTCGTCGAGCGCTCGTGCATGGCCGGGCTGATGTTCTCGATCATGGCGCCGATGATCCGGCTGGCGATCATCCGGCGCCACGAGAACGCGGTCGCGCGGCTCAAGCGCATCGCCGAGTCCGGCTGAGCGCGCGCGAGCGTGATTCGTTGGACATGTTCCAGCGGACTTGTTATCTCGAGGCGGTGCGGGCGGCGCTCGGCTCGGCGTTCCTCTTGGCGGTCGCGCTCGGCTCGGGCTGCGCCGGGCGGGCGACGGCGCTGGAGACCGCGCACGTCGACGGCGCCGACGCGGCCTTCGCCCTCGCGCTGTGGGACGCGATGGCGCCCGAGGGCAACGCGGCGATCTCCCCGCTCGTCCTCCGCGACGCGCTCACGCTGACGCACATCGGCGCCCGCGGAGCGGCCGCGCGATCGATCGAGCGTGCCCTCGGCGCCCGCTCGCGCGCCGAGCTGCGCGGCCGCGCGTCGCCGACGGACTCCGAGCAGCTCGCGCGCGCGGTCAACGTGTGGGTGGATCCTTCGCTGGGGCTCGACGCGCGCTACGTCGCCGCCGTCGACGCGCGCTTCGGCGTGCGCCCCGACGCGCTCGACCTCCGCGGCGCGCCGGCGGCGGCGCGCGAGACGATCAACGCGTGGATCTCGGCGCGCACGCGTTCGAAGATCCCGGCGCTGCTGCCGGCGGACGCGATCAGCGTGGACACCCGCGTCGTGCTGGCGAGCGCGCTCGCGTTCGCGGGCGCGTGGGCGCGGCCCTTTGATCCCGAGCGGACCGTCCGCGGGGAGTTCGAGACGCGAGACGGCGCGCGCGTCGAGACGCCGCTGATGATGCTCGAGGACCAGCTCCGCTACGGCTGGCGCGAGGACGGCTGGGGCATGCTCGAGCTGCCCTACGAGGGCGGGCGCTACTCGCTGGGGCTGATCCTGCCGCCGCCCGAGGCCCGCGCGCGACCGCCCGGCGAGGGGCTCACCCCGGCGCTGCTCGACGCGCTGTGGGGCGGGCTGCAGGAGGGGCGGGCGCTCGTCGTGCTGCCGCGCTTCACCCTCGCGGGCGAGACCGTCGGGCTGCGGGGGGCGCTGACGCGGCTGGGGATGGCGCCGCTGTTCGAAGACCCGCGCGCGCTCGCGGGGCTCGCCGCCGAGCCGCTCGCGCTCGAGGAGCTCTACGTCTCGACCTTCGTCGAGGTCGACGAGCGCGGGACGAAGGCGACGGCGGCCGCGGCCGCGGTGGTCGGCCTGCGCTCCGGGCCG
Organism: Myxococcales bacterium; assembly: GCA_020633295.1. GTDB lineage: Bacteria > Myxococcota_A > Polyangia > Nannocystales > Nannocystaceae > JACKDW01. The sequence continues at coordinate 304,773 of JACKDW010000008.1, forward strand.
ACGCGCGTCGCGTTCACGCGGCCCTTCGTGTTCGCGCTGCGCGACGGCGAGACGGGCGCGCTGGTGCTGCTGGGGCAGGTCGTCGACCCCACGCGCGGCGCGTGAGCGCGCGCGATGCCGCGCGCGGGCACGCGCGAACAGCCGTACACTTGCAGGTGCATGTTTCTCGGCGCGCTCGACCCCTCACTCGCCCCGCGGCCGCTGACGCTCGTCGGCCTCCTCACGCTCCTTTCGCTGCCCGCGTGCGGTGACGACGGCGGCGCGTCGACCAGCGACGCCGCGAGCGCGACGACGGGCGCGAGCGCGACGACGGGCGCGAGCGCGACGACGAGCGCCGCGAGCGACGGGGTGACGACGAGCGGCGAGAGCACTCTCGGGAGCGACGCGACGTCGTCTCCGACCTCCGCGACGTCGGCTCCGACCTCCTCTCCGACGTCCTCTCCGACGTCCTCGCCGACGACGGGAGACACGACGAGCGACACCGACGGCACCGGCGTCGACCCGTGGACGCAGGTCCCCCGCGTGCACCCCGACGACCCCCATCGCCTCGCCCGCGGCGACGCGCCCTGGTACCCCGCCGGCTACTACCCGGGCGCCGCCATCAACATGACCGGAGAGACCTACGCGGGCGACTACGTGCTGTTCGGCAAGACCTTCGTCGACGCGGCCGAGCTGCACGGGATCGACCTGTTCCGGATCTGGATCAACTGGGGCAACCTCGGCAAGCAGGGCCTGCAGGAGGACAACTGGGACCGCCACGTCCTGCACCCCTACCTGCGCCCCGGGCCCGGCGTCGCGTTCGACGGCGCGCCGCGCCTGGACCTCGACCAGTTCAACCCCGAGTACTTCGACCTGCTCTCGATGTGGATCGACTACACGGCCGCGCGCGGGATCGTCATGCAGGTGATGCTGCTCGACTGCTGGCACGTCGGCTACGGGCTCAACTTCGGCTACGGCGAGCGCGACTACCTCCGCGGGCCGAACAACATCAACGGCGTCGACTGGAGCAGCGAGGCCGAGTGGCTCGACGTCGGCGGCCCGGTGTTCGCGCGCAACAAGGCGTTCGTCGAGGAGGTCGTCGCGACCATCGGCGATCGCCCCAACATCATCTGGGAGACCTGCAACGAGAAGAAGCAGGGCGACCACTCGAGCCCGCAGGCGAGCGCCGCCGACGTGTTCCACGCCGCGATCGCGGCCGCCGTCCACGCCAAGGAGGACGAGCTCGGCTTCGAGCGCCACCTCGTGATGCCGGTCGACCTGCCCGAGCACCGCACGGTCGCGGGGCACATGACGCCGACCCAGAACGGGCAGAACCAGGAGTCGATCCCCGAGATGCACGCGCGCCTCGCCGGCGAGCAGTTCGCGTGGAGCGTGCCGCTGATCTCCGACAACGACTGCTGCGCGGGCGAGCCCGCCGCGGCGTTCATCCGCCAGAAGGCCTGGGCGGCGCTGGTCGCCGGCGCGCACGTCGACGTGTTCAACGGCTCGCTCTACCAGGCCGACGTGCTCGCCAACCCGAACACCTCCGACGGCATGCGCTTCGTCGGCTACACGCGGCGCTTCGTCGAGGAGCTCGAGGTCGACCTCGTCGGCATGACGCCGGCGGACGGGCTCGTCGAGGGTCCGGCCTGGGCCTACGCGCGGCCCGGGGAGGAGTTCGTGGTCTACCTGCGCGAGGGCATGCCGGTGACGGTCGAGCAGCTGCCGGCGCCGCACGTCGCGTGGTGGTTCGACCCGCGCACGGCCGAGGTCAGCGACGCGGGTCAGGGGCCGACCTTCACCCCGCCGGGCGCCGGCGACTGGGTGCTGTACGCGCGCGGGCGCTAGGCCGGCGGCGAGCGTGGTCTGTGCGCGTCGCGCTGACGTTCGGGCCAGGCCCGTGACGCGCGCGGGCGCGGCGCTCGACGCCCGCGTCTTCAAGATGTTCGAAAGGTCATGTCTCCTAGCCCGCGGCGTCGCGGACGTCTTCCTCGTCCCGGCGCGGCGGCCCGTAGGTCCACGTGATGCCGAGCCGCTCGCCGAGCATGTCCAGCAGCGCGCGCGCGCGCACGGGCTTGCTCAGCAGCCCGTCGCAGCCGGACGCGTCGATCCGCGCGCGCTCGTGCTCGAACACGCCGGCCGTGAGCGCGATGATCACGGGCGGCTCCGCGAGCGCGCTCTTGATCCGGCGCGTCGCCTCGTAGCCGTCCATGACCGGCATGCGGATGTCCATGAAGATGACGTGCGGCGACCACTCGCGCGCGAGCTCGACGGCCTCCTGCCCGTCGGCGGCCTCGCGCAGCTCAAAGCCGAGCGGCCGGAGCAGCCGGATCAGCAGCAGGCGGTTGACGCGGTGATCCTCGGCGATCAGCACGCGGTAGCGCGGCTGCCCGGGCGCGAGCCCGGCGATCTCACGCGCGTCGGTCGCGGCGCTCGTGGGCGCGGTGGTCCGCTCGAAGTCGATCTCGAAGGCGAAGCGCGTGCCGACGCCGCGCTCGCTCTCGACCGTGAGCGCGCCGCCCATCAGCTCGACGAACTGCCGGCTGATGGCGAGCCCGAGGCCCGAGCCGGTCTGCGCCCGCCGACCTGACTCGGTCTGCGTGAAGGGATCGAAGAGGCGATCGAGCTCGGTCCCGTCGATGCCCTCGCCGGTGTCCGCGACCTCGAAGCAGATCCGCAGGCGACCCTCCTGCTCGTCGCGCGGTCGGGCGCGTATCGAGACGCGCCCGCGCGCGGTGAACTTGATCGCGTTGCCGATCAAGTTGATGAGCACCTGGCGCAGCTTCTGCCCGTCAGCGAGCACGAAGCGGGGCAGCCCGTCCTCGCGGATGAGCTCGAACTCGAGCTGCTTCTCCTCGGCCCGGACGCGGAAGAGCTCGCCCGTCGCGCGCAGCAGCTCGTCGAGATCGACGCGCGCGCGCTCGAGCGTGGCGCGGCCTGACTCGATCTTCGAGATGTCGAGCACGTCGTTGATCATCTGCAGCAGCTGCGTGCCGCTGCGGACGATGATCTGCGTGTGCTCGCGGTCCTCGGCCGGCGTCGAGCGGCCGCGCGCGATCAGCTCGGCGAAGCCGAGGATCGCGTGCAGCGGCGTGCGCAGCTCGTGGCTCATGCGCGTCAGGAACTCGCTCTTGGCCTGGGTCGCCACGAGCGCGCGCTCGTGCAGGTCCTCGAGCTCGGCGTACAGCTCGGCCATGCGCGCGTTGGCGTCGGCGACCGCCGACTCCGACTCGCGCAGATCGTGCAGCGCGCTCTCCTTGCCCTGGAGCCGATGCTCGAGGTCGCTGGTCTCGCTCCGCAGGTCCGCGAGCGCGGTGTGGCCGACGCGCGCGACCAGCAAGGTGAACAGCGCGCCGAGGCAGCAGGTGACGCCGCTGAGCGCGATGAACGGGCCGGTCAGCCCGCGCGAGAGCAGCGCGGCGGCGGCGAGGTACGCGAGCGCGAAGGCCACCATGAGCCCGAGCAGCACGCCCCAGATCGGGCGACACGGCCGCCGCTTGATCAGCGGCAGCAGGCGCCGCGTCTGCGCGATCGAGACCGCGAGGATCACCGCGCCAGCCACGAGCAGGCCAGCGGTCAAGCTCTCCGGGGCGATCGTCACCATGAACTTTGAAGCAGGCGGTCCGTGCGACAGCGCTGTGACACGAGCGTATCACCCGGCGGGGGCGTCGGCGCGTGCTCACGCGCGCGGAGCCGCAGGCGCAGGATCGGGCCTGGAGGGAAACCCGAGCTGGCCCGCGAGCGCCGGGTTCTGCGGGCCGACCCGCCAGATCCAGCGATCGAGGAAGTAGTGGGTCGCCTGCGGCACGGTGAGCAGCGCGACGACGAGCGCCTCGAGCACCCCGCCCTCGGCGAGCTCTTGCGAGCTCGCGCCGAAGAGCGCGGGGTGGTCGTGCCAGACCAGCCGATCCCACAGCGACTCCTCGGCGAGCGCGAGCGCGAGCAGCAGCCCGTAGAAGCACAGCGCCAGCGCGGCGGTCCACAGCGCGCCGCCGTCGGGCGCGCGCCCGAGCCCACGCGCGACGCGCTCGCGCCCGCCGGTGACCCAGACGAGCGCGAGGTAGGGGACGCCGTGGAGGAACACGTTGGTGATCGTGAAGATCCGGTCGTCGTTGAACACGACGATCCCGAGGTGCCAGTTGATCGCGGGGAGCAGCGCGAGCAACGGCACCATCCAATTTGCCTGTCCTTTACGCCATAATTCGACGCGGCGGGCGAGGAACGCCAGCCAGATCGGCAGCTCGAGGGCGAGCAGCGCAGGTCCGAGCCAGCGCGGCCCGAGCGCGAGGAAGTCACCCCGCGTGAACCAGTCGAACTCGCGCGGCAGCTGCGTGTGCCAGTAGAGGATCGGGCCGAGCGTCCCGGCCCAGACGGCGGCGGCGTTGAGCCGGCGATCTCGCGCCGACTCATGACCCGCGCGCGTGTACAGCATGACGAAGCCGACGTGCTGCTTGATGAAGTGGAACACCGCGACGTACGCGAGCACACCCCAGAACAGCAGCCGGGCCTCGTAGTGCAGCACGATCCCGAACCACAGGCACAGCGCGGGCGTCAGCAGCAGCTTGGCGCGGTGCCGCTCACGCGCGACCGGATCGAGGTAGGTGCGGTAGAGGCTCGCGTAGACGTGGGTCACGTCGACGAGCAGCACGCCGACGATCCACAGCGCGAGCGTCCCGCGCTCGGAGCCGCCAGGGTCGAGCGCGGCGATGAGCAGCGCGGCGATGATCGTGAGCACGCCCGGGAGCGCGAACCACCCGAGGTCGAAGGCCGGGCTGATCAGGTAGCGACGCGCGGCCGCGGCGCGCGTGGGGGCGGTCTCGGTCACGCGCGTCCTCACTCGCAACCTACCACGACGACGCGCGCGGTCGGAGATCCGGCGCGCGAGCGCGACGCCGAGCGGCGGGGCGGGGCGCGTCGCGTCAAGTCAGGTCAAGTCAAGTCAAGTCAAGTCAAGTCAAGTCGTTGAGCGTCGCGCGTCGTCGGGGATCAACGCCCCGGCGTCTGCTTGTGATCCTTCATGAACGCGAGGTAGGCCATCAGCGCGTCGAGCTGCTCGGGCGTCAGCTGCGAGAAGGGCGGCATGCGGCTGCGCGCGCGGTAGGACGACGGGTTGAGGATGAACGCGCGCAGCGTCGCGTCGTCGCGGTACTCGGTGATGTTGCGCGGGACGTTGAGCTCGGGGCCGAGCGTGCCGCCCTGGAGGTTCACCGAGTGGCAGACGACGCAGTGCTCTCGGAATTGCGCGTAGCCCCGCGTGATCGCGCTCTCGGCCGGCGCGCCCTGCGGGTACATCCTCGCCGCCGTGTCGTCGACGCGCAGGCCCTCGATCTTGAACACCTGGAACGGCCACGGGAACGCGTCGTAGGAGCCTGGCTGCTCGCCGACGACGTAATATGGCCCTGGGGACAGCGTCTCCTTGCCGACCGCGATGTTGTCCCAGCGCGGGCCCGCCTCGCCGCCCACCTGCTCGATCGCGAGGAAGAGCTTGAGCGCGTCGAGCTGGTCGGCGGCGAGCCGCGGCGCGTAGCCGTCCGCGCAGTGAAACAGCAGCTCGTCGACGCCGTCGGGGTCGAGCCCGACCGCGGCCATCACGTCGCGCAGCCAGTAGCCGCGGTACTGCAGCTCGCGACCGTAGGCCTTGTTGTACACGGTGAGCAGCTGCGGGCCGCCGGGCACGCGGCTCGCCATGCTCTCGCGGGTGAGCGAGACGTCCGCGGCGCCGGGGATGACGAACGCGATCGACTCCTCAGCGCCGATGACGTCGGTCGCGGGGTCACCGGCGCCGCAGCCCGCGGCGGGCGCGGAGGAGGCGAGCGCGAGGAGGGCGAGCGCGAGCGCGGCGGCCGATCGACGGGTCCAGTGGTGCATCCCCATGAGCTCATCACACCTCGAGCCGCGGCGCGCTCGCCATCGTGGGGTCGACCTTCGGCTCGCTCACGCGTGCGCGACGAGCAGCGTGGCGCTGGCGGAGCACGCCGGCGCGCCTGCAGGACGCGCCGCGCTGGCGACCAGCGGAGCCACGGTCGGCGCGCGCGACATCGAGCATCCAGACGACTCGCGCCCGGTCTCGGACAGGCGGCCGGCGAGCGCCGCGAGGCCGTCGCCGCGGTCGCGGTCGCGGTCGCGGGCGCCCGCTCGCGCCCGGCCGCGCGACGCTCGCTCACGAGGTGGAGGAGCTGCGCGAGGTTGATGGCGACGAACACCGAGCTCCACACGGCCGGCGCGACGAGGCCGTGCACGAGGTAGTAGGGGACCAGCGAGAGCAACGCGACGATCGTGAACGCGCGCAGCCAGACGACGCCGCGGACGACGTACGAGGCCAAGAACAGCACATTTGCGAGGTGAATCAGCGCGTCCATCGGGGCTCTCTCGGCGCGCGGGGTGTCGGCCCGCGCTACCTAAACATTCGATCTGGCGGGCGTTTCAATTGCGACGCGGACCAAAAAAATTAGCGCGCGGCGTCGAGGGCTCGCGCGTCGGTCTCGACGTCCTCGGCGCGCGCCGTCGCTCAGGGGATCATGCTCGCGGCGCCGCGCCCGAGGCGCGCGAGCGCCTCCTCGGCCGCCTCGACGCCGGAGTAGAACGCCTGCTCGAACAGCGCGAGGCCGGTGACGTCGGTCGCGCACGGGCGCACCACGCCGATCGGCGCGCGCGCGCGCGCGAGCGCGTCGCCGAACAGCAGCCCGGGCACGGGGCGGATCATCGCGTGGCCCCAGCGCGTCACGCTCACGCGCGTGACCTGGCGCTCGATCCCGGGGTGCATCGCGGCGAGCTGACGGACGACGTGATCGGACCAACGGGACAGGTCGCCCGCGAGCAGCTCCGCGCGCCGGGTCGCGACCGCCGGCGTCTCCGCGGTGAGCGGCTCGTAGTAGGTGACGACCGCGCCCGGGCGCGTGTCGCTGCGGTCCTCGCCGTGGGTGGCGACGACGTAGCCGAGGTTGTCGCGCTGGACCGGGACGTTGTCCCAGGCCAGCGGGCTCCCGATGCCACCTGGTCGATCGAGCAGCTCCACCGAGGCGACGAGCCACGGCGAGTAGCTCATGGCGGGGCCGCGGTGGCCGGCGAGCGGATCGCGGCCGCGCGCCGTGAGCACGTAGGGGAGCACGAAGCGCGGCGCCGCCCAGAGGATCGCGCGCGCGCTGAGCTCGACCAGCTCGCCCGGATCCTCGGGGTCCTCCCCGCGCAGCACGGCCCGCAGCGCGCCGCGGTCCGGATCGATGGAGACGACCGCGGCGCGCGTGCGCACGCGCGCGTGGGGGTCGACGGGCGCGGCGGCGATGTAGCCGAGGCGCGCGGCCATCCGGCGCGTGAGCTCGGCGTTGCCGTCGGGCCAGGCGAGCAGCGGGCGCGGGCGATCCTCGTCGTAGCCGCGCGCGAGGAAGTGGTGCAGCGCGGCGTAGGCCGAGGTCTGCTCGAGCGTGCAGCCGTAGTCGTCGCGGCACGCGTAGTCGATCTCCCAGCGCAGCCGCCAGCTCGTGACGCCGAGGCGCTGGAGGTAGTCGCGCATGCTGATCGCGTCGAGCTCGCGCAGCGCCGCGCTCGCGCGCCACGAGGGCAGCGTGAATTGACGACGCCCGTCGGGGCCCTCGCGGTCGAGCGCGCGCAGGTGGGCGTACCAGCGCTCGGCCTCCGCCTGCTCCGCCGGGGTCGCGCCGTGCTCGGGCGAGATCCCGGCGTACCAGATCCGATCGAGCTGGTGACGCTCGACGCTGGCGGCGACGATCGTCGACGGCGCGTACTCAGCCCGGCCGGCGGGGTCGCGGCCGATGATGACGCCGAGGTCCTCGAGCAGGCGCTCGAGCGCGTGAAACCGCGGCTCGGGTCGTGGGAGGTAGTGGGCGCCGAGCGGGTGACGCGAGCGCGGGAGCTCGCCGCCGCGCGCGGTGCCGCCGAGCGCGTCCTCGAGCTCGAGCACGCGGAAGTCGTGCACGCCGGCCTGCTCGAGGCGCCAGGCCGCGGCGAGCCCGCGACGCCGCCGCCGACGATCGCGACGCCGACGCGCGCGCGCTCGTGACCGCGCGCGCGCAGGCTGCCGTCGCGCAGCTGGTGCCCGCGCGCGGGTCCTGGCCGACGAAGCGCGTGACGACGGGCGCGCGGGCGGGCGCGCCTGGGCAGGCCGGGAGCAGCCCGGCGCCGGCGCTCGCGGCCGCGCCCAGCGTCAGCGCTCGTCTCGAGATCGGGCTCATCGGCGGCCGCTCGCGGTGATCAGCCGTTGCGCCTGCGCAGCGGCGAGATCGCGTCGAAGTCCTCCTCGTAGTAGTGCACGAGGATCTGGTTGTTGAGCAGGTTGACCTCGACGTCGAGGCGCTCCTGGTCGGCGGGGAACACGAACAAGCTGGCGAGCACCTCGTCGGTGAGGAAGCGCAGCGCGACGCCCTCGGGGACGCGCCGCGGCGGCGGGCGTCGATCGACGCTCGCGAGCACGAAGCCCCAGTCGCCGAAGGAGGGCACGTGCGCGTGGTAGGGGCGCGGGTTGAGCCCGGCGTCCTCGAGCGTGTTGACCACGCACCAGTACGAGCGCGGCGCGAGGTAGGGCGAGGTCGCCTGGATCACGGCGGTGCCGCCGGGGGCGAGCGCGCCGGCGACGAGGCGGTAGAAGGTGCGCGAGTACAGCTTGCCGAGGGACAGGTTATTGGGGTCAGGGAGGTCGATGACGATGACGTCGTAGGGGTCGCCGCCGCGGGCGCGGTGCTCCTCGACCCAGCGCATCGCGTCGGCGTTGTGCACCGTGAGCCGCGGGTCGCTGAGCGAGCCGCCGCTCAGCGGCGTGAGCAGGGTGTGCTCGCGGAACAGCGTCGTCATCGCCGGGTCGAGATCGACGAGGTCGACGCGCTCGATCGACGCGTGCTTGAGCAGCTCGCGCGCGGCCAGCCCGTCGCCGCCGCCGAGCACCAGCACGCGCCGCGGCGCGCCGAAGTCCGCGACCGCGGGGTGGATCAGCGACTCGTGGTAGCGGTGCTCGTCGACGCTGCTGAACTGCAGGTTGCCGTTGATGTACAGGCGCATGTCCTCGCCGAAGCGCGTGATCGTCAGGCGCTGGTAGGCGCTCTTCTGCGAGATCAGCACCGGGTCCTCGTAGAGGTCGTTCTCGGCGAAGCGCTCGAGGCGGTCGCCGAGGATCAGCAGCGACGCGAGCGCGACGAACACGAGCAGCGCGCGCGCGAGCAGCAGGCGCGGGCGCGCGAGCTGGCCCTGGAACACGCGCGCGCAGGCCAGCGCGACGCCGGCGTTGAGCGTCCCGAACAGGAAGCTCGCGCGCACGAGCCCGAGGTAGGGCAGCAGCAGCAGCGGGAACAGCAGGCTGGCGAGCAGCGAGCCGATGTAGTCGAACGCGAGCACGCGCGCGACGAGGTCCTTGAGCTGCTGACCGTCCTTCATGATCCGCATCAGCAGCGGGATCTCGAGGCCGACCATCGTGCCGACGACGACGAGGATCGAGAACAGCAGCGGGCGCACGGAGCTGAGGTGGCCGTAGCCGAAGAACATCGCGGCGGCCGAGCAGCCGCCGACGACCGCGATGACGAGCTGCACGTCGATGAAGCGGTCGTGCAGCCGGCGCGTGACGTACTTGCTCAGCCAGGAGCCGAGGCCCATCGCGCTGAGGTAGACGCCGATGACGAGGCTGAACTGCGTGACCGAGTCGCCCAGGAGGTAGCTCGCCATGGTCGCGGTGATCAGCTCGTAGATCAGCCCGCAGGTGGCGACGATGAGGACCGAGAACAGCAGCAGGCGCGCGCGCGCGTGATCGGACTTGGTCGGGGCCGGCACGAGCCCCGACTCTACAACACGCGCGCGTCGCGACGCGTCGCGCCGCGTAGACCCGCTGGCGCGCGCTCCCGGGGCGCTCGCGCGTCGCCGGGGGGCCGGGGCGCGCCTCGTCTAGCCGGCGAGGCGACGCTCGAGGTCGTTCGCGAGCGCGAGCCAGCTGTGGGTCATCGACTGGTCGAGCGGAGCGGACGGCGCGGCGCGTGAGCGCGTGAGCTCGAGGAGCAGGCGCTGCTGCAGGTGCTCGAGGTCGCGCGCGAGCTCGACGCCCACGTCGAGCTCGGCGCCCCGCAGGACGGCGAGCGCCACGCCGACCTGCCGCAGCGCGGCGACCCGATCAGGCGCTCCGGGGGCGCTGCGGATCCTCGACAGCGCGGCGTCGAGTCGGGGGGGGAGCGGGCGCCGCGAAGTCGTCGACGCGCGCGGCAGCGGGGTCACCGTCGCGAGCGAGCCGCTCGACTCGCGCGCGCGCCGTGGGGGGATCGAGCGCTGCGGCGCTGCCGGCGGCGAGACGCGCGCGACAGGCAGCCTGCCCCGGAGTTCATCTCCGGGCGACGCGGCGTCGGGGGCCGCGACACCCGACGAAAAGTCTGCCGGGAGGACGACGCGACCGCCGATGAGGTCGCGAATCAGCTCCCGATGCTGCGCTTTCATTGCTAGCTGGAGCTCGCGCGACGTGGTCGAGTCCGCGAGGGTTCGCCGTCGGGTCGCGAGGATGCGACCGGCGAAGAACAGGTGCGTGTCGACGCGGAGCGCGACGGAGGCGGCGCGCTCGGTCTGCACGTGCAGCACGCGGCCGCGGAACATGATGTTGTGGTTGTAGCCGCCGCCGACCGAAGGCAGCGCTGCTGAAGATTTCATGACGCGCTCTCCCCCAACGAGACGCGCACACGCGGCCTTGGCCCTGATCGTTCCCACGCCGATCAAGCCGCGTGACGAGATCGATACATCAATACTAATTGGTGGACAGTTATGATCAACGGCGTAGATCCACCTGGGGGCGTCGCGCATAAATTTGCGCAGGGGGCGGGAGCCCACAGTCGGGTGGGCTCACCCGAGGATCGCCGCGCTGACGATCATCGCGATGCCGATGATCATCGCGCCGAACACGACCGCGAGCGCGGTGTTCTGGTCGTCCTCGATCTCCTTGCGCACGCTGAACGGGGTCACGCGCACGGCGATGAACCAGAACAGCGCGAACAGGACCATGCCCAGCGCGCTGAAGATCAGCGCCTGCACCAGATTCTCGATGAACGCCGGGCCGAACGCGCCGCCCGACGGCTCTGGCGGGCCAGCTGGCTCGAAGACCAGGCTTGTGAGGGTCGCGGTCAGGCGGTGAGTGCTGGAGAGCGCCGTGAGCATCATTTGCCTCCGTGGTATCCGCCAGCCCAGATGAAGGTCGGGCCGCGGCTGCGGACGGTGTCCTTGTTGGATTGTTTGGTGACCTTGCCGCGCGAGCCCCCCGGGCCGAGCCAACCGCGGGGGCCGCCGAGCAGCAGCAGCGCGAGGCTGGCGCCGGCGACGAGCCAGTAGGTCAGCAAGAAGCCCTTGAATTTGATCGCGCCGAGCACGTGTGGTCCTGTGGTCGCGGGTGGTGAAGTGTCTCTTTGACCCGGTAAAGTCCGGTACGGGGATTCCGGTAATGAGTGTCCGGTATTACGAGTCGGGTATTGCGAGTCTTATTGCGAGCGTCGGGTGCGAAGATTCGCGTGGAGCGCGTCGGGTGCGAGGAGCTTGGTCGAGGGGGCGAGTCGGTCAGCCGTAGTCGCTGCTCCGCCAGCGCCGGGCCTCGAAGCGGCTCGGCTGGAACGCGGCGTAGAGCGGGAACGCGATGAGGAACAGCAGCGGCAGCAGCACGTAGCGCCAGAAGAACACGTCCTGCACGACCGTGAGCTTCAGCTCGACGCGCTCGAGGTAGCGCTTCTCCGGAGGGAGCGCGTCGGCCGTGGTCGCGAGCTCGCTCGCGGCGTCGACCGCCGCGCCGTCAGGCTTCGCCCCGTCCTTGGTCACGGGCAGCGCGACGCTTGCGTCGACCGGCGTCATCTCGAGCGCGGGGTTGAGCGAGAAGCTCACGTTCTCGTCCAAGATGGTGAGCGTGCGCGTCTGTCGAACCTCGCCGGCGCCCTTGCGCGCCCGAACCACGTACTCGCCGGCGGGCAGCGCGTTGAACTGGTACATGCCGTACGCGTTCGTCTTGGTCCGGAGGATCTTCGGGAGGCACGTGCAGTGGACGCTTACGTCGACGTCGTCGAGCGGGCCGCCGCCGGTCTCCGAGATCGTGCCGTAGAGCTTCGCCTTCACGCCGAGATCGCCGACGTCGTCGAGGATCCGCTGCAGCTCAGCGCTCGGCGCGTACGTCGAGGCGGCGCCCGAGGGCTTGGGCTCCGAGGCCTGGAAGCTGACCTGCAGGAGGTAGTCGCCGCCCGGGACGCCGTTGACCCGCATCACGCCGTTGTCGTCGATCTCGCTCCACCCGGGCCCGCTGTAGGCGCTGATCTCCGCGCCGAGCGCGAAGGCCTGCTCGGTCTCGAGGTTCACGAGCATGACCTCGGCGTAGGCCCAGGAATTGTCGAGCGAGCGCGAGCTGAGCGCGAGCTGCAGCGAGGTCCGCTCGCCCTCTTGGCCGATCGTGAGCTGCTCGCTGACGGTCTCGTGCGCGCGCGCGGTGAAGGTCTTGAGGTGCTTGCGCTCGCGCCCGGAGCCGTAGGCGATCGCGACCGCGAGCCACAGGACCATCAGCGCGGCGAACGAGATCCACGTCGCGCGCACGGTCGCGGGCCAGGGGTTCGGCTCGAGCATGCCGATGCCGGTCGGCTTGGGCGGCGCGCCGCCGGGCGAGAACGCGGCCCAGACCTCGGCGACGTCGACGTGCCGCGCGCGCGTGAACTGCAGGTCCTCGCCGCTCTCGCCGCGGGTGCGCTCGATCGAGATGCCGCGCGGCGGCGCGATGTAGTCGTTGATCTCGGCCTCGTCGCCCTCGCGCACCTGCCAGGGGAACTCGCCCTCGACGTAGGTGACGCGCGCCTGCGAGCGCTGGAAGTGGCGGTAGACCTCGCCCTCGTACTCGGCGCGGTTCAGCGACGAGCCCCAGTCGGACTCGTCGTCGCGGCCGATCCGCGGCGCGCCTGGTAGCGCCTGGCCCAAAGACCAGTGCGCGTCGGTCATCGAGAAGATCAGCCAGCGGTAGCCGGCGTAGGGGTTAAACAGCAGGAACTCCTGCCAGGGGTACGAGACCCCGAACTCGCCGGGGCACTCGCGCCAGACGATGCCGATGATCTCCCACTCGCCGCCGTCGAGCGTCCCGCGGGCGTAGAGCGGCAGCGCCGACTCCCGGCGCTCGCGCGCGGCGCGCTGGAGCAGCTCGAGCGCGCCGCTGTCGTCGGGGCCGAGCGTGCTCCCGCAGTGCGCGCAGGTGACCTGCTCGCGCTGGCCGAAGCTCTTGAGCTGGATCGCGCCGCCGCAGCTGGGGCACCGCAGGCTGTCAGTCTTGGCTGGCTCACGGAACAGCTTGGGCGGCGGCGCTGCCCCGGGTCGATAGCGCTCCTCGTCAGTCACGCCAGCCCTCGTACTTCCTGAGCGGGCGCAGCCCGAGCTCGGTGAGCGTGACCGCGCGCCCGCTGAACAGCGCGGGCTCGTGGTGCTGACCGCTGGTGCCGTAGTCGAGCGTCATGAAGGCGCCCCACGCGTCGCGCAGGTCGACGCTGTAGTAGGTCTCGCCGCCGCGGGTATCAAAGGGCAGGCAGCCCTCGGAGCCCACGTACTGCGCGGCGCGCTTGTCCGTGATGACCATCGGCGAGCGGCTGACCTGCAGGCGCTGCCCGACCTTGAGCCCCGAGAAGGTCGGCGTGCTCTGCTTGTTGTTGCGACCGATCGTGAACTTGGCCTGCCGCTGAGTGATCGCGAAGCTGCCCTGGGCGTCGCTGAGCCAGCCGTTGCCGCCGCGCCCGAACTCGACGTACCACTCGTTCCAGGTCCCGCGCGCGTAGCGGATCTGCAGCCGGCCGATGATCTCGAAGGGCGCGTCGTCCAGCCGCCCCTTGCCGCCGAGCAGGATCGGGCTGCCGTTGTCGACGAGCGCCGAGATCTTGCCGACGAGCTCGACGTCGGCGCCGGTGCGCACCACGGTGCTGCCGCAGTACTCGCAGACGAGCGACAGCGAGGTCCCGCGAAACGGCGCAGGCGCGCCGCACTGGGGACACTGGATCGCGCGCTCGGGCATCGGCGCCGTGATTGTGCCACACGACGTCGCGGCCGCGCGGACGGCTCGGCGCGCGCGCGCGACAGCGCCGCGAGCGGCCCGCGTCGAGGCGCGCGCGGGCTCGCGCCGTCACGCAGGGGCGCGCGGGCTCTCCGGGGCGACGCGACGCGCCGCGCCGGCGCGTCGCGGTCGCGCCGCTTCGCGCTCCGAGGGCGCGGCGCAGGGCGCTCGCGGAACCGCGCCCGCGGCACGGGCGCGCGCGAGCGGTGTAGATACAACGAGCGCGCCGACCGCTGTACGATGCCCCGATGATCGCGTCCCAACCCCGTCTCCCCACGCGCGTGCGGTGGATCGTCGCGCTGGCGCTCGGCCACGCGACGCTCGCCTGCGGCGGCGACTCGAGCACGACCGAGACCGACAGCGACGGCGCGCAGCTGAGCTGCGGCGACGGCGTGCTCGATCCCGACGAGGAGTGCGACGCGGGCCCCGCGGGCGACGAGCGCTGCGCGACCGACTGCAGCAAGCGCTCGCGCCTGGTGTTCATCTCGAGCTCGGTGCAGACCGGCGACCTCGGCGGGCTCGCGGGCGCCGACGCGATCTGCCAGGGGCTCGCGGAGGCCAACGAGCTGCCGGGCGAGTTCATGGCGTGGCTGAGCGATGACACCAGCTCGCCCTCGACGCGCTTCGTCAAGTCGACGGTCCCGTACCTGCTGCTGAACACGCGCAACGAGGAGACGTGGCTCGTGGCCGACAGCTACGACGAGCTGATCGACGGCGAGCTCGATCGCCGGATCCTGATCGACGAGACGGGCGAGGCCGCGTTCCTCCCAACCGACACCTGGACCAACACGCGCGCCGACGGGACGCCGGTCGACGAGAACACGAGCTGTCAGAATTGGACGGCGTCGGGCGGCGCGTCGGGCATGGTCGGCGACGCCGATCAGCTGTCGCAGACGTGGACGCAGAACACCGCGACGTCGTGCTCGCAGTACTTCCACCTGTACTGCTTCGAGCAGTAGAGGAGCCGGCCACTCCTCGAGGTGACGGCGTTCTCGCGGCTTCGCTGATTCCTGCTCCGCGAGTTCTCCAGTCGCGTGAGCGAGCGACGGCAGCGCGTCGCGCTCGGCGTCCCCAGCTCGCCCAGCATCGCTCTTCCGCGTCGGCCTCGCGTCGCGCGTCGGGTGAACGCGCGACGCTCGGGCCGAAGTCGGGCGATCGCTCCGGTTCGAGGTCGGCGAGCCGCTAGGGGACCGCGACCGCGACGAAGCGTTCCCAGGTGTTGCCGCCCGTGAGGGTGTCGACGACGACCGGCGCGTCGAAGGAGTCGTTGTCGCGCAGCCGCAGGCCGCGACCGTCCGGGAGGTTGGTGTGGATCGAGAGCGTTGCGTCGCCGTTGTCCATGACGCGGAGCGTCGAGTCCGCGTCGATCTGGCTCGAGATACCGATGACGCCGGTCGCGCTGATGCTGAGGTACTGGCCCGGCGGCTCGGCGCTCGTCGGATCCTCCGGCGCCTTGTAGAGAGGTCGTCGGCCAACCCGCAGCGCGACGCGACCGCCCGGGAGGCTCTCGATGGTCCAGATCGTCGCCTCCGTCTGATCCGCCGAGGCGCTGAGCCCGTCCCCCGCAGCGTTTCGCGCCACGTAGCGCCCGAAGGTGCGGCTGAACAGGCGAATGGATATCGAGGGCAGCGAGTCGACCCGCAACGGCGAGAGCGCGTCGCGGACGACAAAACGAGCCCGGCTTCGCGCCTCTCGGGTCCGACCGTCACCCTCGGCGGGACGAAGCGCGATCCGCAGGTCCTCCCCAGGCCCGTTGTAGGTGATGTACTCGCTCGTGTAGTTCGGCGTCCGCGCGCGCAGCAGCAGGCGGCCGTCCGCGGCGACTATCGCCCGCGCGCGGCCAGGTTGGCCGCCGAGTTCGAGGAGGCCTTCGCGGCCCGCGTAACCCTGAGCAGAGGCCACAGCGGGGTGTTTGATGTGCGTATCGACGGCATCCTCGTGTTCTCGCGCTGGGGCGAAGGGGGGCGGTTCCCCGCAGACGGAGAGCTGGTCGCGCGGTTGCGAGCGAACGCTTGAAGGCGTGTACGAGCTGGCCGCACCCGCGCCGTTGTGGGCGACGGGCGCACCGGGACCGGCTCCGGCGCGCCGGCTCCCTCGAAGCTGACGCGCGCGCCGTCGCGCTCCTCCCACGCGCTGCGGGGCGCGCCGGGTCTCGAATGACGACGGCGCGCCACCGCGAGGTGACGCGCCGTCGATGGTTGGGCTCGGCCGGGCGCGCTCAGTCGTGCTCGCTCGACTTCGGCCCGTAGCACTGCGAGTCGTCGCCGTTGTTCCCCCACGTATAGATCGCGCCGCCCGAGCGCCCGCCGTAGCCGTCGTGGATCGCGTAGTGCCCGACGGACCAGTCGAAGTACGTCCCGTCGATCGCGCCGGCGCCCGTGGCCTGGTAGGTCTGCACGAACACGCCGCTGTCGTCGTAGACCGTGTAGCGGCGCTCGTTGCTCGCGTTGCCGTCGTAGGGGAAGTAGAAGTACTTGCCGTCCCACGCGAAGGTCCCGCCGAAGCAGAAGCTCGCGCAGGCCTCGAACAGCGGCTGCGAGAGCGCGATCGTCTCGACGTAGGTCAACACGTTGGAGCCCTCCTCGGTGTCGTACACGCGGATGCCGGCGCCGTCGTAGCAGAAGAACTGCGTGTTGCTGTTCGAGAACAGGTTGCACGAACCCGCGAAGTTGTCGCTGAAGCTCGCGGCCTGCATCCCGCTGATCACGCCGGTGTCCTTGTCGATCGAGCCGACGCGCACCTGCGCGGCCGTCGGCGCGAACTGGGTGTCGCCGTGGATCACGAGGCTGGTCGCGGGGATGTGGATCAGCCGCGCGTAGCGCTCGGACATGTCCTGGGTCGGGAACTGCGAGTAGCCGCTCATCTCGGCGGGGAAGCTGTAGTAGCCGAGCTGGCTGTAGTGCCCGCCGAGGATCTGGTTCGAGCCCACGTGCCAGATCATGTTGCTGAGGTTGTTGGAGAAGTAGTACGTCGACTCGATGTCGTTGAACACGACCGACGGATCCGGATCGCCGGTCAAGCACACCAGGTACGGGTTGTCCTCCATCAGGCAGCCCTGGTCGACGTCACAGCTCCCGATCCCGCACACGTCGTCGCCGCCGCAGAGGCCGTCGTCCGCGGCGTGCACGATCTCGTCGAGCTCCTCGTCGCAGCTGTCGACGGTGCAGTCGATGTCGTCGGCCACCTCCGGCGCGACGCCGGCGACGCAGCCCATGATCGCGTCGCAGGCCTCGACGCCGTTGCAGAACTCGCCGTCGTCACACAGCGGCGCCTCGCCGGGCGCGCACGCGCCCGCCTGGCAGGTCTCGTCGCCGTTGCACAGGTCGTCGTCGGGACACGGCGTGTCGTCAGCGAGCGGGCTCAAGACGCACACGCCATCGACGCAGCTCGCGGTGTTACAGCTGTTCGCGAGCGCCGCGCAGTCATCATCGACCACGCAGTCGCCGTCGCCGTCTCCGTCGCCATCCCCGTCGCCGTCGCCGTCGCCGTCGCCGTCGCCGTCGCCGTCGCCGTCGCCGTCGCCGTCGCCGTCGCCGTCGCCGTCGCCGTCGCCGTCGCCGTCGCCGTCGCCGTCGCCGTCTCCCGGGCCCGCCGTGGTCGGCGGCGAGGTGTTCGTGTCGTCCCCGGTCGACGAGCCGTCGGCGCTGTCGCTGTCGCTGGTCGCGCCGGCCTCGTCATCGCCGCACCCGGTGATGGGCGCGGCCAACGCCACGGCGAGGGCGAGCGCGCTGGTGAGCGTATTTCGTCGCATGATTACCATCTCCAGCGGAGAGACCGCGTGAAGCGGTGTTTCTCCAAAGTGTTTCTTAGGTCATGTTCTGATCGTCGCGCGGTTGCAATAAATATGTCTTGAGGGACGCGTTTGTTTCCGCCGCGCGTGGCCCGACAGCGTCGCGCCGCGGGTCGTCGGGCGTGGCGCGGGCGATCCGCGTGCGCGCCGATGCCGGGCGCGCGCGCGCGGATGCTCGCGGCCGCGCGCGCGGCTGTCACCACGCGACGCGTAGCGATCGCCGCCGAGACGGTTGACCTCGCGGCGAACAACGCGATGGTGTCCGGCTATGTGAATGTGTCGCGGACGCGCGCGGTGGACCTCGGCTCCGAGTCGCTGTGCCGACGGCCGCGACGGAGGGACCGCGCCACGCGGTCAGGTGACGCGACACGCCGTGCTGCGATCACGGCGCGCTGGAATTGTTGGATCGCGGACGCGGAGCCGCCGGTCGAGGGGGTCGCGCGCGCGTCGACTCACGCGCGTCGGCGGGGACGTTCTTGGGTCACGCGCGACGCCGAGCGCCCTTGGGCGCCGCGGTCACGATGTTCTGGGGCAGCGCGCGAACACGGGGTCGCCGCGACGACATTCCCCGCCGCCGGCCGCTGGCTGCGCGTATCCTTGACGCGCGATGTCGACGCTCTCCCTGACCCCTCGCGCCTGTCTCTTCACGCTCCTCGTCGCCGCGGCGTGCTCGGGGGGCGCGGACACCGGCCCCTCGACGACGGACGCGGGGAGCTCGACGGACGCGGAGACCGCCGGCACGAGCGCGGCGGCCTCGACGAGCGCGGGCAGCACGACGAGCGCCGACGCGAGCGACACCGACACAGACACGACGGAGCCGGAGACCACGGGCCCCCCGCCGGAGCCGGTGGAGCTGGAGCTGATCAAGCAGGTCGTGTTCTACGACGGGTACGCCGGGACCGTCGACGAGCCGGTCCCCGACGGCATCATCCGCCACAGCAACGCGCTGTACGCGACCAAGCTCGAGGACGGGGAGCTCGAGTCGATCCAGAACACGCTCGACATGCGCGTCTATATCGGCGCGCTGTGTGACAACTACGATCGCATCGGCGGCGTGTTCCTCTCGCTCGTGCCCAAAGGCGCGGACACATACGCGCCCGCCGAGGTCACGCGCTACGAGATCGCGCGCTTCATCACGCCGTTCATGGACATGAACAAGAAGCCAGATGTCGTCCCGTACAGCTTCGACATCGCGAACCTCGTCCCGCTGCTCAAGGACGCCGCGGTCCAGGCGGAGTACGACTTCTGGTTTGAGCTGAGCGTGTTCGGCGTGCCCTACGCGGCGAACACGGAGGTCGCCGGCTGCGCGGGCCGCAACGACGTGTTCCTCGGCGCGCTCTACCTCGACTCCTCCAGCGACCTCGAGCCCCAGGCCTTCGACTTCACGACCCCGCTCGCGACCTACGAGGCCTTCAACAACTACCAGGAGGGCGCGACCGACGAGCTCGGCGTGACGCGCAAGACCATCGAGTTCTCGCTCGACGCCGACACCGTCGAGACCCAGCTCGTCCTCATCACCTCCAACCACGGCGCCAACCAGGGCGGCGAGGAGTACAACCGGCGCGAGCACTACGTGGGGATCGACAACAAGCTCGTCCATCAGTACAAGCCCGGGCGCGACAGCTGCGAGCCGTGGCGCATGTACAACACGCAGGGCAACGGGATCTACGGGCCGAGCCCCAAGTCGGACGCCGCGTGGCAGTCGTTCAGCAACTGGTGCCCGGGCGACGTCATCGACACGCGGATCATCTCGATCGGGCCGCGGGACGCGGGCCCGCACACCTTCGTGATCGAGGTCCCGGACGCGCAGTTCGTCGGCGGGGAGGGCAACATCCCGTTCTCGCTCTACCTCCAGGGCCGGGAGTGAGCCGCTGCACGACGGCGGGCGCGTCTCGATCCCGCGCGTGAGCGCCTGAGTTCCCGGCGCCGCGGCGCCGCGGCCCCGCTCGCGCCGAGCTCCTCGGCGGCTCGCGAGCGCCGCGATCGACGACGCGGTCGTCGGCGGCGCGCGGCCTCGGAACAGCGTGTCTCTACGGACACGTCGCCGTCGTCGTCGGGCTCGCGCGGTTTCGCCAGGCCACGCGTCGGCGGAGCGCCGGTCGTCGAAATCACCGTCGCGCGCGCGGCCGCGCCCGGCTCACGGGCTCGCGCGATACAGTGATCGCAGCCGGGGTCGTTGGTGCACGGAGTCAGCGAGACCGAAGACGCGACGCGGCCGCTCGGCGGCCGCGTGACGACGGCGCGCGACAGCGACGCGCGCGCTGAACCGGCGCAGCGCGTCGCGTCGATCCGGATCGGGCGCTTCGCGATCCTCGAGCTGCTCGGCGAGGGCGGCATGGGCTCGGTCTACGCCGCCTACGACGAGCGGCTCGATCGTCGGGTGGCGATCAAGCTGCTCCGCGAGCGCGTCGGCGACGCCTCGCAGGGGCGCGCGCGAATGCAGCGCGAGGCGCAGGCGCTGGCCCAGCTCTCGCACCCGAACGTGGTCCAGATCTATGACTTCGGGATCCACGAGGGGCGCATGTTCGTGGCGATGGAGTACGTCAAGGGCTGCACGCTGCGCGCCTGGGCCCGCGCCCACGAGGGCGAGTGGGCGCGCTTCCTCGAGCTGATGGTCCAGGCCGGGCGCGGCCTCGAGGCCGCGCACGCCGTCGGCATCGTTCACCGCGACTTCAAGCCCGACAACGTGCTCGTCGGCGAGGACGGGCGCGTGCGCGTGGCGGACTTCGGGCTCGCGCGCGCGGCCGAGGGGCGCACGCCGACCGTCGAGGAGCTCTCGAGCGAGGAGGAGCTCTCGGCCTCGGGCTCGCTCGACGAGGCCGTGACCCACGACGGCATGATGGTCGGCACGCCCGCCTACATGGCGCCCGAACAGCTGCTGCACGGCGACTTCAACGCGCACACCGATCAGTTCAGCTTCTGCGTCGTGCTGTACGAGGGCCTGTACGGCCAGCGCCCGTACCAGGGCAAGGGCGTGTCGCAGCTGGCGCACGCGATGTTCGCGGGCAAGATCCCGCCGCCGCCGCGCGGCAGCCCCGTTCCCGCGCGGCTCGACGCGCTCGTGCGCCGGGGGCTCTCGGCGGATCGCGAGGTCAGGTTCCCGTCGATGACGGCGCTGCTCGCCGCGCTCGATCCGAGCCGCGCTCGCGCGGGTCGTCGCTGGCTGAGCGCGGTCGGGACCGTCGGGCTGCTCGGGGTCGGGATCGCGGTCGGCAACCAGCTCCGGGGCGACGGCGAGACGGCGTGCTCGAGCTCCGCGGCCGCGCTCGAGGACGTCTGGAACGCGCCGGCGCGCGACGCGATGCGGGAGGCGATGGTCGCGGCGGCGCCGGGCTACGGCGACGAGGTGTTCACCCGCGTCGAGTCGGCGCTCGGCGACCACGTCGGGCGCTGGACCGCGCTGCACGCGGGCGCCTGCGAGGCGCACGCGCGCGGCGAGCAGACGAGCCGCGCGCTGGACCTGCAGCTCGGCTGCCTGCAGCGCGAGAAGAACGAGCTCGCCGCGCTCGTGACGCTCTTGGGACAGGTTGAGGGCGACGAGCTCGAGCGAGTCGTGCCGGCGGTCGCGAGCCTCGACGCGCTCGATCGCTGCGCCGACGTCGAGCTGCTCACGCGCGGCGCCCGGCCGATCCCGCCCGAGAAGCGCGAGGCGGTCGCGGCCGCGTACGCGCGGCTCGACCGCGTGCGCGGCCTCGAGCGCCTCGGTCGCTTCCAGGCGGGGGTCGAGCAGGCCGACGCGGTCGTCGAGGACGCGCGCGCGCTCGCGGTCCGGCAGCTGCTCGCGGAGGCGCTGCTGCGCAAGGGTCGCCTGCAGACCGCGCTCGTCGAGGTGCGCGACGGCGCGGTCCCGTCGCTGACCGAGGCCTACACGCACGCGGAGGCGGTCGGCGACGACTCGCTGCGCGCCGAGATCGTGCCGGCGATGCTGCGCGCGGTGCCGCACGCGGGTCGCGAGCTCGAGTCGCTGGAGGACTGGGGGCGGATCGGGCTCTCGCTGCTCGAGCGGCTCGAGGCGCTCGAGAAGCCGGCGCACGCCC
Source organism: Myxococcales bacterium (assembly GCA_020633295.1). GTDB lineage: Bacteria > Myxococcota_A > Polyangia > Nannocystales > Nannocystaceae > JACKDW01. The sequence continues at coordinate 326,605 of JACKDW010000008.1, forward strand.
GCCTGCTGACCGACCTCGGCGAGTCTTACATGACCTACAGCGGGCACGACGAGGACGCCGCGCGCAACCTCGAGCGCGCGATCGAGATCCTCGAGGCGTCCCTGGGCGTCGAGCACGTCGCGCTCATGGAGCCGCTGAACGACCTGGCGATGCTGCGCTCGCGCGCGGAGCGGTACGAGGACGCGCGCGCGCTGTACGAGCGCGCGCTCGGGGTCGCCGAGGTCGCGCTCGGCCCGAGTCACCCGCACAAGGGCATCACGCACAACAACCTGGCGATGCTGCACGACAAGCAGGGCGCGCTGGACGACGCGCGGGTGCACTACGAGCGCGCGATCGAGATCCTCGGGCGCGCGCTCGCCGAGGACCACTTCCTGACCTCGTACCCGCTCGCCAACCTCGCCGAGGTCGAGCTGCGCGCCGATCATGACGAGGCCGCGCGGGGGCTGGCGGCGCGCGCCCTGGCGATCCGCGAGGCCAAGTCCGGCGGCGCGCCGAGCCAGGCGCTGGTCAAGCCGCTGCGCGTGCTCGGGGAGCTCGCGCTGCGCGAGGGGGCGCGCGCGCGCGCGGCCGAGTACATCGATCGCGCGATCACGGTCGCGGAGAAAGCCTACGGACCGAAGAGCAAGAAGCTCGCGCGGCCGTGCCTGCTGCGGGCGCGACTCGATCGCGCGCAGGGCCGGCTCGACGACGCGGCGCGCCAGCTCGAGCGCGGCCGCGAGGTGGTCAACGACTCGCGGCTGGCGGCCGAGCTCGCGCTCGAGCAAGCCGAGCTCGAGCTCGCGGGCGGGCACGCGCGAGCCGCCCGCGCGCGCGCTGAGGAAGCCCGCGAGCTGCTCAAGCAGGGCGCGCAGCGGCGCGAGGACCCGCTGCGGCGGACGATCACGGCCTGGCTCGTGGCGCACCCGGCGTGATCGCGAGTCGCGCCGAGCGACGCGGTCGCGGCTCAGAGGAAGTCGAACTCGAAGTACGTGAACCAGCAGCCCTCGCCGCTGACCGGGTCGTCGCAGCTCGGGCCCATGAGCCCGTCGAGCGCGCGGACCAGCTCGCGCATGGGCACGCCGGGGCCGACCTTGATCGTCACCCAGGTCGCGCCCTCGTGCGCCTTCGCGAGCTCCGCGACCCTGGCGTCGAACGCGGCCCAGTCGAAGGTCTGGCGTCCGCTCCCGTCGGGGACGCGGGGCACGGGCGCGGCCTCGTCGCGATCGTCGATGGTGCTGAGCGTGTGCCCGATGATGTCGAGCGTCAGCTCGAGGCGGCAGGCGGCGTCGGCGTCCGAGAGCGCGCGGTCGAAGCTCGGGACGTGCATCGGCAGCGCGCCCTCCTCCTCGCCGACCTTGACCATCACGCGGTGGGGCCCCTTGTAGGCGGCCCGCGCCGCGGCGTACATCACGTTGCCGAGCGTGCTCGCCTTGGTGCCGGGGTCGTAGGAGTGCTGCAGCGCCGCGCCGCCGCCGTCGACGTGGGCCTTGAGGCGCTCGTAGAGCGCCGGGACCATGTGGGGGCCCTTCATGTCCTGCAGCTTGATCTCGCCGTTGTCGATGAGCAGCAGCTTCTCGTCGCCGACGCTCAGCCCGCGCGTCGAGATCTTGATGTCTAAAAGGCCATCTTCTGCGGGCCACGCGTGGTTGGCCTCGGGCAGCGGCACGTCCGCGCGCGCGGGTCGGAGCTTGGAGCCCGGCCGCTTGACCGCGGCGTCGGGCTCGGGGGCGACCGCGGGCTCGCGCGCGGCTTCCTTCGACGCGCTCGCGGCGTCCGCCGACGGTTCCTTCCCGCACGCCGGGAGCGCCAGCAGGAGGGAGAGCAGCAGCGAGGCCTTGTGTGTGCCCGTCGTGGTCGCGTGGATCGGCATCGCGGGACCGTAGCGCCCGCGGGACCGCCTGTCCCATGGTCAATTGTTGTTGCCGATGTCGTCGCGGGCGGGCGGGAGCGCGCGGCGGCGTCCGGCGATCTCGAGGGCGACGCGGGCTACGGACTCGCGGCGAACCACGCGTCGATCTCGGCGAGCAGCGTCGTCTTGGCCGCGGGCGGCATCCAGCTCGCGTGCACGCCGTTGCGGGCCAGCTGACGCAGCTCCTCGAAGGAAGGGTCGAGCCAGTCGACGACGGCGCGGTAGTTCTCGAGCGCGTAGCCGCCGAAGTAGGCCGGGTCGTCTGAATTGACGCAGACCTGCACGCCCGCGCGCAGCAGCGTCAGGAGGTTGGACCGCGCGGGGTCGGGGAAGACCTTGAGCGCGTAGTTGGAGCGCGGGCAGACCGTCAGCGGGATCGCGTGGGGTTCGCCGAAGTCCGCGACCACGGTCGGGGTGTCGTGGACGGCGGCGAGGCGCTCGAGCAGCGCGGCGTCCTCGGTGCAGCGCACGCCGTGATCGATCCGGCTGACGCCCAGCGTGTCGATGGCGGCGCGTATGTACGCCGGCGGACCCTCCTCGCCGGCGTGCGCGGTGCAGCGCAGCCCGGCCGCGCGAGCGCGGGCGAACACCGCGGCGAACAGCTCGGGCGGGTAGGGCGTCTCGTAGGAGTCGAGGCCGACCCCGAGGATCGACTCGTCGGCGGGCGCGCGCTGGTTGTACTCGAGCACCTGGCGCAGCGTGGCCCAGGCGGTCGCCTGCGCCGGATCTGTGAAGCCCGCGTCGGCGGCGGCGGGATCATCGGCGTGACCGACCGGCGCGTCGCGCAGGAAGCAGGCGATCAACGCGACGTCGACCCCGTGCGCGCGCGCGTCGGCGAGGCCGCTCCACAGCCCGCGGACCACGGTCGAAAGCCCGACGCCCCGCCGGGTGTGCGTCTGCGGATCGAAGAACAGCTCGGCCCGGCGGATGCCTTCCGCGCGCACCCGATCGCCGTAGGCGCGCGCGAGGTCGTGGAAGTCGTCCGCGGTCCGCAGCACGCCGCAGGCGGCGTAGTAGACGTCGAGGAACGCGCCGAGGTCGGCGAAGCGATAGGCCGCGCGCAGGGCCGCGAGATCGGCGTAGGGGAACGCCGGGGAGCCGGGCTCGATCGCGTTGCGCTCGGCGAGCGTGAACGCCAGCTCGGGCTCGAGCGTGCCCTCGAGGTGCACGTGCAGCGCGGTCTTGGGCATGCGGCGCAGCCAGGCGTCGAGGCGGTCCGGGTCGAGGAGTCGTGGGCGCGTCGCGGCGGGCGAGTGTCCGGGGGACATCGCCGGACGATACCGGACCCGAGGACCGCGCGCTCGCGTGCGTTTTGCATACAACGAGACCCGCCGCGCTGATTCGCGGCGGCGATCGTCGCGCGAGCGCCTGAAGGCGCGGCGTGGACCTCCCGGGCGCTCGACGAGGAAGGGCTCAATGTGGAGCTTGCGGCGAATGGACGCGGGGGTTTATGGGGCACCCGTGACGACGCGCTCGCTGCAGCTCTCCGTGTCCCTCCTGTCCACGCTCGCGCTGTGCCTCTCGGCGTGCGGCGACGACTCCGGCGCGAGCGCGAGCGGCGACGCGGGGTCGAGCGCGGACAGCAGCGAGGCGAGCACGGACGGCGCCAGCTCGGTCGGCTCGGCGTCGGACGGCGCGGGGACGACCGAGGCGCCCCCCGCGTGGGTCCCGGCCGCCGGGATCTCGATCACCTCGGTCGAGCTGAACCAGGGAACAGGTCAAGACATCGCGCGCGGCGGCGACTGGGTCGAGCCCGCAGGGCGCACGAGCTTCGTGGTCCAGGAGCGCGACGCGGTGGTGCGCGTGCACTTCACGGTCCCCGACGACTGGTCCCCGCGCGAGGTCGAGGCTCGCCTGCACCTCTCGTACCTCGACGGTCGCGACGAGACGCTCACGCAGGCGCTGCTCGTCGAGGCCTCGTCGGAGCCCGCGTCGCTCGACAGCACCTTCACCTTCACCCTCCGCGCGGAGGACGGCCAGGCGGTCCCCGGCGCCAAGTTCCAGGTCGAGCTGTACGAGCCGACCGGCGCGGGGCAGGGCGAGCCGGCGGTGTGGCGGACCCCGGACGACGGGCCGAACTGGGTCGGCTTCGAAGCCGACCCGGCGCAGCTCAAGATCATGATCGTGCCGATCCACTACAAGGGGGACGGCAGCGACATCGTCGCCGAGGTCACCGACGAGGACCTCGCGCGCATCGAGGACGCGTTCTTCGAGACGAACCCGGTGCAGGAGGTGCTGCTGGAGCTCCACAGCCCGCTGGTGTTCGCCGAGTCGCTGGGCGGCGACATCTTCTCGGGCCTCAGCCCGCTGCTCACCGCGGTCGCGCAGCTGCGCGCCGCGGAGCGCCCGGCGGACAACGTCTACTACCACGCGCTGCTCGATCAGGGCTGTCAGTTCACCGGCTGCACCGAGGGCGGCGGCCTGCTGGGGCAGGCGATCAACATCCCCGGGCCGAGCATGGGCGAGGCCAACCTCCGCGTCGCCTCGAGCATGTACTACAAGCCAGACGGCGAGATCACGGGGCTCTCGCTCGAGACGATGGTGCACGAGCACGGGCACACGCAGGGCCTGATGCACGTCTTCTGCCCGTCCGGCGGCTCGTTCGGCAACGACCCGAGCTTCCCGGACCCCGAGGGCAAGATCGGCGCCTGGGGCCTCGGCCTGCGCTCGCGGCAGCTCCACGAGCCCGGCGTGGAGTTCGACTACATGAGCTACTGCCGCCCCGCGTGGCTCGGCCCGTGGACGTGGAACAAGACCTACGAGCGCGCGCGGACGCTCACGTCCTGGGACCTCGGCGCGACCGAGCCCGGCGCGCGCTACCCGGTGCTCGTGGGCGCGTACCACGAGGGCGGCGGGAGCGAGTGGTGGACCATGGACATGGCGCTCGACGACGGGGCGGGCGGCGCGGGCGAGCGCGTCGAGTTCTTGATCGACGGCGCGTGGGTCTCGCGGCCCGCCGTGGTCCGCGAGCTCTCGGAGCGCGACGGCTACTGGATCCTGAGCCCGCTGCCGGGCCCCGCGTCGGCGATCGAGCGGATCCGGCACGTCGGTGGGGCGGGCGCGCGTGAGGTCGACGTGGGCGGCGTGAAGCTGCTGCACCGCGCCGACGACTTCGCGGGCGAGTGAGCGAGGCCGTCAGCGCGACGCGGATTCGCGCCGGCGCGTCGAGGACCGCGCTCGCGCACCGGCGCGCTTGAACATGTTTTTAGAGACATGTTTTTAAGGTCCTCGCGCGCGGCGCTCGGCGGCGCGCGTCGACGCGGCGCGGTCGAGCCCGTCGCGCGTACGGCCGCGCGCCGGCGACGGGAGCGCGCGCGCGTCGTTCTTGACAGCGTGTCGCGGCGTTGGAACCATCGCGCGCGATCGGTGGGTGTCGGGATGGGTACGAGCGTCGGCGTCGGGCTGAGCAAGAACAGGAACACGCGCGCGGCCGCGCGAGAGGCCGCGGAGCAGGCGCTGGCGGCGGCCGGCGTCCGCGAGCCGGACTTCGTGCTCGTGTTCATGACCGTGGGGCACGACCCCAGGCTGCTGCTGCCCGAGATCCGGGCGGTCACCGGCGGCGCGCCGCTCACCGGCACCTCGGTGGCCGGCTGCATCACGGCGGGCGCGGCGGACGAGTCGGCGTACTGCGTGGAGGTCACGGTCATCCGCTCGGATGAGCTGCGGGTGCACAACGTCGCGGTCGCTGACATGGCGAGCGATCCGCGGGCGGCCGGCCGGGCGCTCGGCGAGGCCCTGCGGCCGCGCTGCGAGGACGACGCGGTGGCGCTGCTGCTGTTCGGCGACGCCTACACGCTCAACTACACCGCGCTCGCGGCCGGCCTCGAGGATGGCCTCGAGCTCGATCGATTCCTCCCGGTGCTCGGCGGCGGCTCGAGCAACGACATCCACAGCCAGCGGACCTACCAGCTGCACGACGACGACGTGCACGAGCAGGGGGCCGTGTGCGCGCTGATCTCGGGGCCGAACGCGGTGCTCTCGACGGTCACCCACGGCTGCTACCCGCTGGGGCTGCGGCAGACGGTGACACGCTCGAAGGACAACTGGATCTACGAGCTCGACGGCAAGCCGGCGCTCGACGTGATCTCGAGCTTCATCACCGAGGAGGAGTCGCGCAACTGGCTGATCGCGGTCGCGAACCTGTGCCTGGGGCTCGAGCTGCCCGAGGAGCTGGCGAGCGAGTATGACCCGCTGTGCATCCGCTACATGGTCGGGCGCGAGCTCGAGTCCTCGGGCTTGATGATCCAGGCCGAGGTCCCCGAGGGCACGAGCATCTGGCTCGCGCGCCGCGAGCCCGAGAAGATCTGCGCGGCCGCGGACCGGGCGGCGGCGTCGCTGCGCGAGCGCCTGGGCGATCGGGCGCCGAAGCTGATGATGCAGCTCGAGTGCGTGGGACGAGGCCGCTTCCTCTTGAACGAGCCCACGAAGCTCGACCTGATCCGGCGCACGCAGCGGGCGGCGCCCGCGGGCGTGCCGTGGACCGGCGCGTACATCAGCGGCGAGATCGCGCCCGTCGGCGAGACCAACATGTTTCACAACTACACCTCCGTGGTGCTCGCGGTGCTGTGAGCATGAGCCCGCCCAGCGACGGCCCGACGGCCGAGGTCGAGAAGCTGCGCGAGCAGGTCATGCGCCTGCTGCGAGTCGAGGGCGATCTGTTCCAGCGCAACCAGCAGCTCGACGCGCAGCGCTCGATCTATCAGTCGCTGACCGAGCTCGGGAAGCGCCTGCAGGGCAAGCTCGGCGCGGAGGAGATCGCGGCGGCCGCGGTGGAGTTCGCGCTCTACTCGCTCAACCTCGAGCGCGCGGTGTTCGGGGTGCGCGACGGCGAGGCGCTGCGCCCGATCGCGTGGGACGGGTACTACGACGACGACGCGCTCGCGGCGGTGTCGGCCCAGCGCCTGCCGCTCGCCGACCCGTCGCTCGCGGCGCTGGCCCCCGAGGCGCGCTGCCGCCTGCGCGTCGCGTCCGACGGCGCGCGCGACGAGCTCGGCGAGCGCTTCTGGCTCGACGAGTACGCGTGGCTGCCGATTCGCGACCACGAGGGCGCGCCGGCGGGCTACCTCGTCGCGGGCAACACCGCCGGCAAGGCCGTGCACCACGGGCGCGTGGTCGCGGGGGACTCGCTGGTGCTCGCGCTCGAGAACCTCGTCGATCTCGCCGGCGCCGCGCTCCGCAACGCGCGGCTCGACGCCGCGCTCGCGCGCGAGCGGGCGCAGCTCGAGGCCCGCGTGGAGGAGCGCACCCGCGAGCGCGAGGCGCTGCTCTCCGAGGTCATCCAGGCGCAGGAGCGGCGCCTCGACGAGCTCTCGACGCCGGTGCTGCCGATCGCCGAGAACATCCTCGTGATGCCGCTGATCGGCGAGATGGACGAGCAGCGCTCGATCCGGTTTCAGCAGGCGGCGCTCGAGGGCGCCGCCGGGCGCGGCGCCGAGTACGTGATCATCGACATCACCGGCGTGAAGACGCTGGACGCCGCGTTCGCGCGCGTGCTGCTGGCCTCGGCGAGCGCGCTCGGGCTGCTCGGCGCGCGGGCGGTGATCACCGGCGTCAGCCCGCAGGTCGCGGTGATGCTGGTGGAGCTCGACGCGCGCCTCGACCGGCTCGTGACCTGCGGGACGCTGCAGCGGGGCATCTCCTACGCGATGACCCGCGCGGGCCGGCGCGCGACTCGCTCGGCGTGAGGCCGGCGCGGCGCGTAGGATCACGTCGATGGGCGAGCGGGCGTCGAGCGAGCGCGGACCACGTCGCCGCGGCGACCGCTGGGTCGGCGCGCTCGCCTGGCTGCTGCTGCCGCTGCTCGTCGCGGTCGCGCCCGCGCTGGTGATCCTCGCGCGCGCGCGCCGGTGGCGGCTTGGGCGGCTCGACGCGCGGGCCGAGGGCGCGTCGCTGCGGGTCGACGCGCGCGGCGTCTCGCTCGTCCGCGGCGACGAGCGCGTCTCGCTGACGCCCGGCGACGCGCTGACGCTGTGGGAGCTCTACGCCCCGGGCGGCTTCGCGTCGAACGACGAGCTCGCGCGCCAGCTGCTGGTCGTACGGACAGGCGGTCGCGCGCGCGTGTTCTCGCTGCGCGAGCCGGGCTACGGCGCGCGCGCGCTGCTGCGGTCCCGCGGGCTGCGGGTCCGCGCGCGCCACCACGCCCCGCCGGGCGGCGCGCTCACGCTGCTGGCGGGGCTCGGCGCGCTCGCGTGGCTCGTGACGCTGGCGCTGCTCGTATATAAGTGACCATAGAGACAGGTGTTGCGACACGCCGGGCGCTCGCGCCCGCGCGCGGATTTTCGGCCCGTCGCGGCGGCGTGGTGCTACGATCCCGTGCGGTCGCGCGTATGGACAGCGAAGATCCGAGGGCCCATCGTCTCGTGCACGCGCTGGTGGTCGTGGGCGCCGCGCTCGTCGGGTGCACGACGACCACGGACGCGGGGGCGCCGAGCCAGGCCCCGAGCCGCGACGGGGCGAACGGGGCCGCGCAGACGCCGGAGGACGTGACGCCCGCGGCCGCGTCGAGCGACCCGAGCGAGCCGGCCGCCGATTCGTCCGAGCCCGCCGATTCGTCCGAGCCCGCCGACTCGAGCGCCGAGCAGCCGACGGCCGAGAAGACTACGGAGAAGGCGACCGAGAAGACGTCGGCGGAGACGGCGGAGGAGACGTCGGAGGAGACGGCGGAGGAGACGGCGGAGGAGACGGCGGAGGAGACGTCGGAGGAGACGGCGGGGAAGACGGCGGGGAAGACGTCGAAGAAGACATCGAAGAAGACGTCGAAGAAGACGGCCGGGACGAAGAAGAAGCCGGCGCGGGAGCCGTACCCGTTGATCCTGTGAGCGCCGCCGTCCCGCAATTCGACGAGAGCGTGGCGCGGCTGCGGCCGGAGCAGCGCCACGCGCTCGCGCGCTACTGGGCGCGGCGCGCCCGCTCCGAGCTCGGCGCGCGCTCGGGCTTCGCGGTGATCGAGCGGGCGCTGGCGAGCGCCCCGTCGGCGCCGGTCGTGCGCGAGCTGGCCGCCCAGGCGCTCGCCGACGAGCGGCGTCACGCGCAGCTCTGTCTCGAGCTCGCGGCGCTGTACGGCGGGCGCAGCGTGCCGACGCCGACGCCGGCGCCCTTCGACGCGCCGCGTTACGGCGTGGAGCCGGAGCTCGAGGCGCTCTTGCAGGTGATCGGGATGTGCTGCGTCAACGAGAGCCTCGCGGTCGTGTTCCTGCAGGCGTGCGTGCCGAGCGTCGAGAGCCCGCAGCTGCGCGCGGTCCAGCGGCGTCACCTCGCGGATGAGGTCCAGCACGCGCGCCTGGGCTGGGCGCACCTGGCGTGGGTCCCCGCGGGGCTGCGCGCCCGGGCGCGCGAGTGGGTCGCGCCGCTGATCGACACCCAGCGCAGCGCGTGGCGCGAGCGGGTGGCGACGTTACCCGAGGAGGGCTACCCGGGGCACGGGCTGCCGCCGCGCGCGGTGATCGAGGCGGAGCTGATGTCGGCGGTCGACCGCGTGCTCGTCCCGGGCTTCGCGTACCTCGGCGTGCGCGTGTAGGTCGGGCTCGAGCGGACGCGCCGAGGCGCGTCCCGGCGGCTACGCGCGCGCCAGACGACGTGTCCCAAAAGCCACGCGCCTCAGCAGCAGGTCGAGCAGCAGCAGCGGCAGCGCCAGGCCCCACAGCACCAGCGGCCACAGCGGCTTGGCGTGGGTGCGCCCGCCCGACTCGCCGGGCGTCGTCAGCAGGTCGCCGATCGGGCCGTCGTGGGTCGCGCGGGCGCCACCCAGCGCCGAGAGCCAGGTCGGATCGGGCGCGAGCTGCTCGGGGGAGAGCTCGGGCGGGTAGGGCACCGAGACCTGGGCGACGGCCTCGGCGACGAGCCGCGGCGTCGGGCTCGGGTCGTCCTCGTCGTGGAGCTGGGCCTTGAGCAGGCGCTGGCCGCTCTCGACCCCGTGCACGGTGGCCTCGTAGCGCCCGGGCGCCGTGAGCTCGAGGGGCAGCTCGAGCGCGTTGTCGTCGGCCGCGCGGTCGTCGGGCGCCGCGGCGCGGTCGTCGGGCGCGCCCGCGGGCAGCTGCGCCGGGTCGACGACGCGCAGCACCCCGCGGAGGTCGTTGGCGAAGCCGCTGGTCGCGTCGATGTCGACGCTGACCTTCCAGGCGTCGCGCTCGCCTGCGGGCGTGACCGCGATGGTCGCCCCGCCGACGAGCCCGGCGCCCTGGCGCATGGTGTCGCGCGCGAGCTGACTCCAGAGCTTGGCGAAGCCGCTCCAGGTGACCCAATGGGCAGCCCAGCGCGGCTTCGCGTCGCTGGCGAAGGCGACGGTGCGCCCGAGGCCGCGGCGGCCGCGGACCAGCAGCGCGTCGCCGAGCTGGGTGCGCAGGAGCACCTCGGCGAGCTTCTTGGGCTTGACCGGGACGATGCCCAAGAGGCCCGGCGCGGCGCTGAAGTCGATGCCGCGCAGCGCCTGCACGGGCTTGGCGACGCGCGGGTACAGGCGGCGCTCGACGATCGCGTTGCGCGTGACCTCGCGGGTCTCGCGGCTGAAGATCCGCGGCACGTCGGTGCCGTCGTGGCTGAAGTAGTAGCGCCCGCGCCCGCGCCGGGCGACGCGCGCGAGGAAGTCCTTGCCGGCGCCGGCGCCCACGCCCACGGTCGAGACCGTGACGTCCGCGTCGCGCATGTCGGCGAGCAGCGAGCCGATGCCCGCCTCGGGCGACTGCCCGTCGCTGAGCAGGATGACGTGCTTGACGAGCGCGCGCGAGCCCGAGAGCTGGAGGTAGGCCTCGCGCAGCGCCGGCAGCGCGTTGGTGCCGCCGCCAGGGCGGAGCGAGCGGATCTTGTTGGCGATGCGGATCCGGTTGGCGGCGGGCTGCAGGCGCACGAGCACGTAGGCGCGCGAGTCGAAGGCGATGACGCCGAGCTCGTCGGTCGGGTCGAGCGTCGCGGCCGTGAGCCTGGCTGCCTCTTTCACCAGGTCGATGCGGTCCTCGCTGCTCATCGAGCCGCTCTTGTCGATGACGAGCAGCAGCGCGAGCGTCGGCTGCTCTTTCTGGCGCTCGCCCTCGAAGCGCACCGGCAGCAGGTCCTCGACGATGGTCCCGCCCCAGCCGCCGACGCCGAACGAGCGCTCGCCGCCGACCATGATGAAGCCGCCGCCGAAGTCCTTGACGTAGCGCGTCAGCGCCTGGCGCTGCGCGTTGCCGACGGCGCCGGCGGGCACGTCGGAGTAGATGACGAGGTCGTGGGGGCGCAGGCCGTCGACGCTGTCGGGCAGCGCGCTCGCGGCCGTGGTCTCGACGTGCAGGTGGTCGGCCCGCAGCGCGCGGGCGAGCGCGGCGCCGTCGCCCTCGCTGGTCGCCAGCAGCACGCGCGGGCGCCCGCGCACGTCGCCGACGACTGCGGCGTGATCGTTGAGCGCGCTGCGGTTGCGCTCGGGCGCGAGCCCCCGCGTGTCGAGGCTCGCGGTGAACACGACGGCCCCCGGCGCGGTGACCCGCGCGGGCAGCTTGACCTGCTGGCGACCGCCGCGGAGCTGGACCTCGAGGCTCGGCGCGAGCTCGTTGGGCGCGCCGTCCTTGTCGAGCCGCAGCGTCAGGGTGCCGGGCTCGCTCGCGACCAAATCGACGGCGACGTCAAAGGTCTGGCCGACGCGCAGCTCCTCGGGCAGGTGCACGCCGGCGACCATGACGTCGCCGCGCACGCTCGCGGGGAAGCTGCGGGTGTGGACGGTGACGCCGCGGCGCTCGAGGCCCTGCACGGCCGTGGAGAGCCCGCCGCGCTCGTCGGGCGTGCCGCCGCCGTCGGTGACGAGCAGGATCCGCCCCTCGGTCTCGGGGTCGAGCAGCGCCTCGGCGAGCCGCAGGCCGGCGGCGTGATCGCTGGCGAGCGCGTGATCGGGGTCGCGCGTGAGCAGCGAGCTCGCGCCCGCGCCCGCGTCCTGCTCGCGCTGCGCCTCGAGGTCGACGGCCTGGGCGCGCTCGGCGTAGGTCACGAGCCGCAGGCGCGTGCGGTCCTCGCGGGCGAGCGCCGCGTCCTCGGCGGCGACGGCCTCCGCGGCCTGGCGCACGAGCTCCTCGGCGCGCGCGCGCTGGCCCTCGTCGATGCTCTCGGACAGGTCGACCGCGAGCACCACGGTCTTGCCGCGGATCGGGCTCTCGAGGCTCGGGAACGCGAGCGCGAGCGCGAGCGCCATGAGCAGCAGGAGGCGGATGAGCAGCTGCGCGAGCACCTGCCACCACGGCAGGTCGACGAGCGAGCGCCAGGCCGTCGCGATAAGGAAGGGCAGCAGCGCGAGCGGGGTCAGCCAGAGCGTGCGCGGGCGGCTGAGCACGAGCGTGCGGTCGCCGCTGCTCGAGAGGTAGGCGGCGAGCTGGGCCGGGAGCTCGATCGTCCACGGCTCGCCGCCGGGCGCGAGCCGCTCGAGCGCGAGCGCGGCGAGCAGCCCGAGCGCGAGCAGCAGCCCCGGCACGAGCATCGGGTGCCGTCGGTCGCTCACACCGTCACCCTCCGGTGGTAGGTCGCCCACTCGAGCGCGATCAGGGCGGCGGCCGCGAGCAGCAGCAGCGACCACAGCGGGCCGTCGCCGACCGGCGCGGGCTCGGGGGGCGCGGGCGCGCCGGTGTCTTCGGGCAGGCCGAGCGCGGCGACGCGGTTGTGCAGATCCGAGGCGAGCACGCTCGCCTGGTTGACCGCGACGAGCACCTCGGCGCCGGCGTTGGGCCCGTCGACGGCGCGGATCCGGTAGACGCCGGGCTCCATCGCGCGCATGCGGAAGATCCCGTCCTGGACCGGCGCGCGCAGCTCGGTCTCCGCGCCGGCCCCATCCTCGTCCTCCGTAGGCTCCTCCGCGGCGTCCTCGTCGCGCTCGGGCCCGGTGATGGCGACGGCGCCGAGGCCCTCGGGGTTGAGGCCGAGCTCCGCGAGCGCGAGCGGGCGCCGGGCGCCCACGGGCACGCTGGCGACGAAGCCCGGCATCGCGCGCTCGAAGTACTCGATGATGTTGTGCACGAGCACGGGGAACGCGACGCGCAGCGGGAGGTCGGACTGCCGCGGGTCGAAGCCGATCGCCAGCACCGAGCGCAGGCCCGAGCGCAGCACGACGACGGGCTCGCCGAGGCTGCGCACGAGCGCCTCGTCGCCGGCCTCGAGCTCGAAGCTGGTGCCGCGCGCGATGTTGATGTCCTTGAGCACGACGTGCTCGAGCAGCGGGTGCTCGCTCAGCTGCTCGGTGAGGAAGGGCCGCGGGATGTCGGCGCGCTTCTTGATCGGCGAGGGCGAGCCCTCGCGCCGCGCGGGGTCGAAGAGCACGAGGTTGCGCGCCGGGAGCGGGTCGGGCAGCGGGTTGTCGGCGATGTCGAAGATCACGAGGTCGGCCTCGTCGATCGCGGGCGCGCCCGCGATCATGTCGGCGACCGGCACGCCGCGCAGCTCGATGTGATCCTCGAGCGTCAGCAAGGCCGCCTCGAGGAACAGGTTCGTGCCGTCGTTGACGAGCGCGACCTTGATCGGCCGCAGCGGCGGGACGATCGCGTGCGCGAGGTCGTCGTCGGCCGGGCCGAGGCCGCCGCGCGTGATGTCGCCCTCGGCGAGCTCGCCCGCGGGCAGCAGGCGCGCGCGCAGGCGCGTGCGCGCGGCCTCGACCTTGGGGATGATCTCGCGCCGCGACTCGCCGGCGGCGAGCTCGACGGAGCGCCGACCGACGCTTACGCCGTCGGCCTCGACCTCGAGCACGGCGGTCGCCGGCGCGTCGCCGAGGTTCTGGACCTCGGCGAGCACCTCGACGTGCTCGCGGTCCTCGGGGTAGCGGCGCGCGGCGAAGGCGGTGAGCGCGAGGTTGGCGTTGGGGCCGCTGAAGATCGCGAGCTTGCAGGGCAGCGCGTCGCCGACGCACCCGCGCAGCGCGCTGGCCCCCGGGACATCCAGCGCGCCGTCGGTGAGCACGAGCACGCGCGCGCCCTCCTGCCCGCGCACCGCGTTCTGGGCCAGCGCGATCGCCCGCGCGAGGTCCGACTCACCTGGTTGCACGGTCAGGTCGTCGAGGCTGCGCAGGAGCTGGCCCGGATCGCCGGAGAGCGGCCCCGGCACGCGGACCTCGGCGCCCGCGGTGATGACGAGCGCGCGGTCGGCCGGGCCGAGCGCGTTGAGCTCGGCGCGGGCGCGCTCGACCGCCGCGTCGAGCCGCGTGCGCGCGTCGCCGTCGGCGTCCGCCGCCGGCCCGGCCATGCTCGCGGAGCGATCGATCACGAGCGCGAGCGTCACCGGGTCGCGCAGCCACACGTCGGGCCTGGGGTCGCCCAGCGCGACGCACAGCAGCGCGAGCAGGGCGAGCTGGAGCAGCCACGAGAGCACGCGCCGGAGCTTGCGCCAGAGGCGACGCGTGTCGCTCTCCCGCGTCACGCGATCCCAGAGCGCGGCGAAGGGCACGACGACCCGGCGCCGGCGCATCCGCAGCAGGTACAGGCCCGTGATCCCGAGCGCCCCGACCGCGAACAGCGTGGCGACCTCGGCGAGCGCCCAGCCGGCGAAGGTCACCGCAGGATCCCTCCCTGGCGGAACAGCCGCAGCACGAGGTCGTCGAAGGGCACGCTCGTCTCGGCGCGGAAGTAGGGGATCCCGCGGCCGCGGCAGCTCTTCTCGAGCGCCTCGCAGAAGCGCGCGTGGGCGGCCGCGTAGGCGCGCAGCGTCGCGGCGGTGAGCGTCACGTCCTGCTCGCCTGTGCCCTCGCAGTCGACGATGCGCACGTCGCCCCGCAGGCCCGAGCCGGTCGGGTCAGCCTCCTCGGGGTCGAGCACCTGGATGGCGACCGGCTCGTGCTTGCGGAAGCGCAGCAGGTTGAGGCCGTCGAAGGCGCCGTCGAGGTCGTAGAAGTCGCTGATGACGACGGTGAGCCCGGGCTGCTGGCTCTCGGCCGCGAGCCGCTTGCAGGCGGCGCGCAGGTCCGTCGGGCCGCCCCGCGGCGCGCCCTTGAGGAACTCGAACACGCGGAAGATCCGGCCCTTGCCGCGCACCGCCGGCAGCGTGGTGTGGACCTTGCCGCTCATGCAGGTCAGGCCCACGCGGTCGAGGTTGGCGAGGCCGACGTAGGCGAGCGCGGCCGCGACCTGCTGGGCGTAGCGCAGCTTCTGGATCGCGGCGCCGGTCGCCATGGAGTCGCTGACGTCGACCGCGATGCGGATCGGCAGGTCCTCGTCCTCCTCGTACAGGCGCACGAGCGTCTGGTCGAGGCGCATGAGCACGTTCCAGTCGAGGTTGCGGATGTCGTCGCCGGGCGAGTACTCGCGGTGGTCGGCGAACTCGAGCCCGCTGCCGACCTTGCGGGTCTTTCGCTCGGCCCGCTGGCGCCCGCGGAACAGCCGGCGCGCGATGACCTGCAGCAGCTCGAGGCGCGCGAGGAAGGCCTCGTCGAACAGCTCGCCGTCGGCCGCGCGCGCGCCGCTCTTGCCGCGCGCAGGCGACGGCTCGTCACGGGAGCGTCGGCGTCCGAACAGGCGTGGGCGGGCGGCCATGGCGGGGAGCGTCGGGGACGGCGGCGGCGGAGCGGACTCGATCGGAATCGGACTCAGACTCAGACTCAGTCGGTCGGCACGGTCTTGAGCACCTGCGCCAGGACCTCCTCGATGTCGACGCCCTCGGCCTCGCCTTCGAAGTTGAGGATGACGCGGTGCCGCAGCGCGGAGTGGGCGATCGCCCGCACGTCGTGGACCGACGGCGAGATGTTCTGGCCCTCGAGCACGCAGTGGATCCGCGACGCGAGCAGCATCGCCTGGGCGCCGCGCGGCGAGCCGCCGAAGCGGACGTAGCGGCGCACCAGCTCGGGCGCGTGCTTGTCGTCGGGGTGGGTCGCCCGCAGCACGCGGACGACGTAGCGGGTCAGCGAGTCGGTCACCGGGATCGCGCGCACGAGCTCGCGCATCGCCATGATGCGCGCGGCGTCGAGCACCGGCTTGACCTCCTGCGAGGCCGCGCCGGTGGTGCGATCGAGGATCTTCATCAGCTCGTCCTCGGTCGGGAACGGCACGCGGATCTTGAACAGGAAGCGGTCGAGCTGGGCCTCGGGGAGCGGGTAGGTGCCCTCCATCTCGAGCGGGTTCTGGGTCGCCAGGACCATGAAGGGGCGCGGCAGCGGGCGCGTCTTGCCGCCCACGGTCACCTGGTGTTCGGCCATCGCCTCGAGCAGCGCCGACTGGGTCTTGGGCGTCGCGCGGTTGACCTCGTCGGCGAGCACGATGTGGCTGAAGATCGGCCCGGGCTGGTACTCGAGCTGGCGGCCACCACCTGGCACATCGACCAGCATGGAGGTGCCGACGATGTCGGCGGGCATGAGATCGGGGGTGAACTGCACGCGCGCGAACGAGAGGTGCACGGCCTCGGCGAGCGTGCGGATCAGCAGCGTCTTGCCGAGGCCGGGGACGCCCTCGAGCAGCCCGTGACCGCCGGCGAGCAGGCAGGTGACGACGCCGCGGATGATCGCGTCTTGCCCGACGATCACGCGCTGGATCTGCTGCACGAGCTGGTCGAGATCGCGCTGCAGCGCCTGCAGCTGAGCCTTGGTGTTCGAGGGAGGTGTGGCCATGGGTAGCGGAGGTCGAGGTTCGCGGCGGCGGCGGAGGTACGCGGCGGGCGCTGCCCGGAAGGGGAGCATACACGACGCGCGTGGCGGCGCGCGGCGGTACGCGCCGCGGGTCAGGATCGCCCGCGTATCAACGGGCGGGGAGGGGCGTGGATCTCGGGCTGGACGCTGGGCTCGGGCGCGGGCTCGGGGGCGGGGCGCGGCGGGCCGGGGCTCGCCGCGGCGCGCGGTCTCCAACTGAGTCTTCGCCAATTCCCGCGCGTCGCAACACGGAACATTTTGCCCGTCGCGGCTGTCGTACCGTGATCGATCCGCGTCGGGCGGCGACGCGCGCGTCCACCGCGACGGCGCGTCGGGCCGCGCGGGCGCGCGGGAACCTCGGTCGCGCGCGCGCGTGGTTGTTAGGACATGTGTCAAGCTCCGCGAGCGGTCGGCGTCTGCTACGGTGCGCGCGTGGCCTCGCGTCGACCCGTCGCGCGGTGGAGACCGCTGGCGCTCGCGCTGGCGCTCGCGGCCTGCGGCGCGTGCTCGAACGACGCCGTCGGCGAGGGCATCCACCGCACGCTCGAGGCGAGCCCGATCGAGCTCGTCACGCGGGCGGACAAGGAGCGCGCGGCGGTCCACCAGTCGCGACGCGCCGAGGCGATCGCGCGGCAGGAGCGCGGGGCCGCGCGGGCGCTGGCCGAGGGGGAGCGCGGCAGCCCCACGCCCGAGTTGATAAGTCCTGTCTTTGAGGACACCCGAGCGCTCGCGCTGGCCGACGGCGCGATCCTCGTCAAGGCGCGCGCGCAGACCTTCGGCTACGACGGCGCGCGCGCGTTCGAGGGCCTCGGCTTCGAGCCGTGGCGGCTGCACTGCATGCCGCGGGGGGCCGCGCCAGGCGATCGCGTGCGGCTCGCGACGCTCGAGGACGACCGCGAGCTCGCGTGGCTGCACGACGACGTGGTCGACCACGCCCCGATCGCGCCGGCGCTCGCGCGGGTCCCGACGCGCGGCGATCGTCCGCGCGATCGCGTGGTGGCGGTGGACGGCGCCGGCCGCTGCGGGTGGAGGACCCTCGGCGACGCGCGCCCGCCCCCGTGGCCCGCCTACGACGGCTGTCGGCTGCACAACGACGTCGCGGTCTCCGGCGGCCTCGCCGTCTACAGCCAGCGCACCGAGCGGTGCGATCGCGAGGGGCACGCGCGCGTGGTGGTCACGCGGTACGGCGACGCGCGCGATCTCGAGGAGCCCGGCGCGGGCGAGGACGTCGGCGAGCTGGCGACGGCGAGCGCGTATCGCTTCGGCGCGCCGCGCTGGATCGACGGCGGCTTCGTCGTCGCGCCCCTCGAGATCGAGATCGTCGCGCCGACGCTGGTCCAGGACTGGCGCGGCAAGACGCAGACGCACTACACCGAGATCTCGAGCGGCGTCGGCGTCGGGCTGCTCGCGCGCGCGCAGCCGGGGCGCGTGCTGGTCGCGCCCGTCGACGCGTTCCCTGGCGCCGAGTGGATCTCGCAGGTCCTCGTCGGGCCGCGCACGCCCGACGGCGTGGGCCTGTACGTCGTCGCGCGCGGCACCATCGATCCGCGCGAGGACGGCGACGGGCGGCGCTGGTGGATCTACGCCGTGACGATCGATCCGCGCGCGCGCTTCGACGCGCCCGGCGGCGCGCGGGCGAAGCGGCTCGCGACCGGCACCGACACGCGCGTCGAGCTGCTCGAGCTGCGCGACCCGCTGCCGGTGTACGCCGGCCGCGAGCCGCGGACGCCGTCGGTGCGCGACGACGGCGGCGCGATCGTGTTCAGCGTGGTCGACGACGAAGGCGACGGCGAGATCGTGGTCGCGCCGTTCGCCGGCGATCGGCTCTTGACGCTGACGGACAACGCGCGCGACGACTACGCGCCGATGTTCGCGACCGGCGGCGCCGACGTGGTGTTCCTGACTCGCTACACCGCGCTGCCGCAGGCGCTGGAGGCCTCGGTGCTGCGGCGCGTGCCCGCGCCTACCGCGGGCTGAGCTTCGCTGCGCTTTGCTGCGCTGCGCTGCGCTGCGCTGCTGCGCCGCGCTGCTGCGCCGCGCTGAGCTGACGCGCGGAGTCGCGCCAGCGCGCCGTGGGCTACCCTGCGGCCCGTGCTGCTGCCCCGGATCCGCTCGTTCGCGCCGCTCGCGGCGCTCCTGCTCGCCTGTGACGCCACGCCGACGCCGCGCGCGGTCGCCCACTCATCGAGCGCCGACGCCGAGACGCCGGCGCTCACCGAAATGGCGGCGAAGCCCGATGCGAAGGCCGCGTCCGAGGAGGGCGCGGTGCTCAAGTCCGCCGGCGACGGGCGGCCGAAGTCGCTGGCCAAGGCCGACGCGGCCACGCTGCAGGAGACGCGCGCCCAGCTGCTCGCGGCGCTCAACGAGGGTCGCGCGCACGTCAAGGCGGGGCGTCACGACGAGGGCATCGAGAAGTTCGAAGCGCTGCTGAAGATCGATCCGCACCACCGCGCCGCGCTCTCCGAGCTCGGCTGGGCCGAGTTCAAGGCCGGTCGTCACGACGTCGCGCGCGCCCACACGCTGCGCGCGCTGAGCCTGGCCGAAGAGCCCGGCCAGCGCGGGATGCTGCAGTACAACCTCGGGCGCGTCGCGGAGGCGCGCTCGCAGCCCTCGGTCGCGCTCGCGCACTACGAGCAGTCGCTCGCGCTGCGCGCGAACAAGACGGTCGAGGCCCGGCGGGACGCGCTGCGCGAGCAGCTGGCGAGCTCGGGCGCCGAGGCGCCGGCGTCGGTCCCCGGGGCCACGTCGGGCCCGGGCCTGGCGATCATGAAGGCGGGCCTCGTCGACCTCGACGCGGTGTGCGAGTACGCGGCCAAGGAGTCGATGTGCTACGGCGAGCTGTGTGAGAAGAGCGCGACCATGGCGTCCGCGCCGGGCTTCGCGATGATCGAGGTCGGCGAGTCGCAGCTGAGCTGCTGGCACCCGGCGGTCCGCGTCGACGGCGGGTGGACCCTGTTCGAGCACGCGCTCATGGGGCAGCACGGCTCGGAGGTCGACGAGGACGTCGACGACCTGCGCGGCCGCGTCATCACCAGTCCTTCTGGACAGGTGATGATCTACGACTTCAAGGAGCACGTCTACGAGCGCGACTGGGACTACGCCGAGCTCGAGGCGCGCGGCGACGACGAGCTGCCCGGCGAGGACTCGACCGACGCCGAGGGGCTCGTGTTCTGCCACGTCACCGACGGCGCGCCGGCCTGCAGCCCGCGGCTCTACCGGCGCTGGCGCTTCCTCGACAGCGACGGCGGCAACAAGCGCGAGTACTCGGCGACGCTCGCGCTCTCCGGCGGGGCGCTGACGGTCTCGGAGGTGGTGACCGCGGGCGCGCTCGAGCCGGCCGCGCCGGGACCGGGCGCGGGCCCGCCGTGGCGGCTGCCGAGCGGTCCGTACCCGCTCGCGACGCTGTCGCGCCCCGGGGCGCGGTAGCGGCCCGCGGTGAACCTGCGCGGCTCGCCAGGGCGCGGCGACTTGCCGACGCGCGGCGGGTTTGCTTGAACCGGGGTCATGCCGGCTCGACCGCTCCCGCCCACGCTCACCGCCCCGGTCGCGCGCCGGCCCGAGATCCTGGCGCCCGTGGGTGATCTCGACGCGCTCGCGGTGGCGCTCGGCGCGGGCGCGGACGCGGTGTACTTCGGGCTCGACGAGGGCTTCAACGCGCGCGCGCGCGCGCGCAACATCGGGCTCGAGAACCTGCCCGAGGTCGTCGCGCGCGTGCACCGAGCGGGCGCGCGCGCGTACGTCACGCTCAACACGCTGATCTTCGAAGGCGAGCTGCCGGCGGTCGAGCGCCTGATCCGTGCGATCGCGGCGGCCGGCGTCGACGCGATCATCGTTCAGGACCCGGCGGTGTGCCTGCTGGCGCGCGCGATCTGCCCGGCGCTCGAGCTGCACGCGAGCACGCAGATGACGATCTCGTCGCCGGCCGGGGCGCGCTTCGCCGAGGGGCTCGGGGTCACGCGGGTGGTGGTGCCGCGCGAGCTGACCGTGTCCGAGATCGCGGCGTTCGCCCGCGAGAGCGCGGTCGAGCTCGAGGTCTTCATTCACGGCGCGCTGTGCATGTCTTGGAGCGGGCAGTGCCTGACGAGCGAGGCCTGGGGCGGGCGCTCGGCGAACCGGGGCCAGTGCGCGCAGTCGTGCCGCTTGCCCTACGAGCTGATCGTCGACGGCGAGCGCGTGCCGACCGGCGACCTGCGCTACCTGCTGAGCCCGCGCGACCTCGCGGGCCACCGCGCCGTGCCGGCGCTCATGCAGATCGGCGTGCACGGGCTCAAGATCGAGGGGCGGCTCAAGGGCGGCGCGTACGTCGAGACCGCGGTCTCGGGGCTGCGGCGCTGGGTCGACGCGATCGCTGCTGGCAAGGCTGAAGAGACAGGCTCACAGGAGCAGCTCTCGACGGACCTCACGCGCATGACGCTGGCCTACTCGCGCGGCTTCGGCGACGGCTTCCTCGCCGGGCGCGACCACCAGACGCTCGTCGACGGGCGGTTCCCGAAGAGCCGCGGGCACCTGCTCGGCGAGGTGCTCGAGGTGCGCGGCGCGACCGTGATCGTGGGCCCGGTCCCCGAGTTCGCGCGCGCGGGCGCGGGCGAGGGCGCCCTCGAGTCGCCGCTGCCGGCGCTCGGCGGAGACCCCGGCGCCGCGACGGGGGCCGGGCGCGCGCGCGTCACCCCGCGCCCGGGCATGGGCGTGGTGTTCGACGCGGGCGCGCCCGAGGACCGCGACGAGCCCGGCGGATCGATCTTCACGGTCTCGAGCGCCGCGGTCTCGAGCTTCACGGTCTCGAGCTTCACGGTCTCGAGCTTCACGGTCTCGAGCTTCGCGGTCTCCGAGCGCGCCGGGGAGACGAGCGCCCCGGCGGAGGGGTGGGCGCTCGGCTTCGGTCGACCGGGGCCCGACCTGCGCCGGGTCTCGCCGGGCGACCGCGTGTGGATCACGAGCGATCCCGAGAACGCGCGCGCGGCCGAGTCGCTGGCGAAGGACGAGCCGACCGGGCGGATCCCGCTCGCGCTCACGGCCGAGGGGCGCCTCGGCGCGCCGCTGCGGATCGACGCGCGCGCGCGGGCTGGGCGAGCGCGCGCGTCGAGCTCGAGCAGCCGCTGACGCGGGCGCGGGCGCGCGGGCTCGACGGCGCGCTGCTGCGCGACAAGCTCGGGGCGCTCGGGGGGACCTGCTTTCGCCTCGAGACGCTCGACGTCCGCGCGCTCGAGCCGGGCTTGCACGCGCCGGTCTCGGCGCTCAAGCGCCTGCGGCGGGAGCTCGTCGCGCGCTTGCTGCCGCTGGTCGAGCGCGGCCCGGCGCGGGCGCTCGCGGCCGAGCCCGGGCTCGAGCGCGTGCGCGGCCCGCAGGTTTGGACGTCGGCGCGCGGCGAGGCGCCGCCGCAGCTCATCCCGCTGTGCCGCACCGACGATCAGCTCGACGCGGTCCTCGAGTCAGGGGCGCGCGCGGTCGAGCTCGACTGGATGGAGATGGTCGGGCTCAGCAAGGCGACCGCGCGCGCGCGCGCGGCCGGCGTGCACGTGACGCTCGCGACCGTGCGCGTACAAACGCCGGGGGAGGAGGGCTTCGACCGCCGCGTCGCGGCGCTCGAGCCCGACGCGGTGCTGCTGCGTCACTGGGGCGCGATCATGCACTTCGCGCGGCGCGAGCCGGCGGCGCGCGAGGGGCTCGCGCTGCACGGCGACTTCTCGCTCAACGTCACGAACTCGGTCACGGCGCGCCACCTTCTCGAGGGGCTCGGGCTCGACACGATCACGGCCGCGCATGACCTCGACCGCGCGCAGCTGCTCGCGCTGCTCGAGCGCACGCCGCCAGCGCGCACGACGGTCGTCATCCACCAGCACATCCCGACCTTCCACACCGAGCACTGCGTGTACGCGGCCAACCTCTCGCGCGGACGAGACGTCCGCTCATGCGGGCGTCCCTGTGATCGCCACCGGGTCGCGCTGCGTGATCACCGACACAACGAGCACCCGGTCATCGTCGATGTCGGATGCCGGAACACCGTGTTCAACGCCCGGGCCCAGAGCGCCGCGTCGCTGGTCCCCGCGCTCGTTCGCGCCGGCGTCCGCCGGCTGCGGGTCGAGTTCGTGTGGGAGCGGGGTGAGCAGGCCGCACGCGTCCTCGCGGCGTATCGCCGGCTGCTCGCCGGTGATATCTCCCCGGCCGCGTTGCTCCGGGAGGTCGGCACCCACGAACAATTTGGCGTCTCGCTGGGTACGATGAGGGTCCTGCGCTGACATCCTCGCGGACGAACTTTGTTCACAGTGTGGGTGTGGTGTTCGCGCACTCGCGCGGCGTTCCGGCCGGCGCTCGGCGGCGCTCCGCTGTTGACGCGTCGGACAGGTCGCGCGATATGCTACAGTACCTGTTAATTGAGCTGACTAATGGGTCATGTAACTCATGCGACCGGCGGCGAGAAGCCGCTCGACGCGGACGACGAGCAGACGCCGCGGGTCCTCGTCGCCGACGACGACCCCGGCTTCACCCGCGCGCTCTGCCAGCTGCTGCGGCGCTTCGGCTATCGGCCGCGCAGCGTCTCGGACTCGCGCTCGGCGATCGCCGAGCTGCGCCGCACCGAGGTCGACCTCCTGATCGCCGACGTGCACATGCCGGGCAACGACTCGCTCGAGCTGCTGCAGTACGTCGAGCGCGAGCACCCCAGCTTGCCGGTGATCATCATGACGGGGCGCCCTGGGGTCTCCAGCGCCGTCCTGGCGCTGCGTCACGGCGCGGGTGACTACCTCGTCAAGCCGTTTGACTTCGACGAGCTGCACGCGCGGATCCAGAAGCTGCTGACGCGCGCGTCGATCGAGTCCCAGGCCCTGCGGGCGCTCGACACCCTCAACAGCCTGCTCCCGACGCTCTCCCGCCGCGGCGAGCCGACGCCGGAGGAGGCGCGACGCGAGCGCGAGGAGGCCGAGGCCGCGGCCGAGCCGTCGCCGCAGTGGGACGCGCTCAGCGAGCGCGAGCGCGAGGTCGTCGAGACGTTCTCGAGCACCCCGGCGGTCACCGACGTCGCGAGCGCGCTCGGGATCAGCGTGCACACCGTCCGCAACCACTTCCGCGCGATCTATCGCAAGCTCAACGTGCGCTCGCAGGCCGAGCTGATCGCGTTCGCGCGCAACCGTGAGACGCGCGTCGGCCCGTCGTGACGGGTTTGCGACAGGTGTCCTTGGGAGTATGTCCTAGCAATCCGCGTGGAGAGCCCGCGATGGATCGAGCGGCCTCGCGCGATCGCGCGACGGCGAAGGGGTGATGCCCCGGGCGTCTGTGGCGAGCGCGAGGTGATCCTCGCGGGGATCCTCGTGACAATACTTGCCCGCGCGCGCCTGCGGCGTGGGGCCTCG
Organism: Myxococcales bacterium; assembly: GCA_020633295.1. GTDB lineage: Bacteria > Myxococcota_A > Polyangia > Nannocystales > Nannocystaceae > JACKDW01. The sequence continues at coordinate 350,390 of JACKDW010000008.1, forward strand.
AGTTGTACTCTGACGGTCGGCGTCCTCCGACTCGACGAACATGCCCGATGAGACCGCGCCTGATCCCGCCTCCGAGCTCGACGCGCTGCGTCGGCGCGTCGAGGCGCTCGAGCGGCAGCTAGCGGACGCGCGACGATCGCAATCGCTCATCGACGCGCTCCCACACGGGGTCCAGGAGTGTGATCGCGAGGGGACGATCGTCTACTGCAACCAGGCGTTCGCGCGTCAGCGCGGGCGGGCGCCGGCGGCGCTGCTCGGGCGCAAGATCTGGGAGGTCGCGCCGGAGCCGGCGGGCGCGACCTCCGAGCAGCTGCGCGCGGGCGCGAGCTCGCCGACGCCGACGACGAACCTCGCGAGCGCCGACGGCGAGCGCGTCACGCTGCAGGTCGAGTGGGACTACGCGCGCGCCGACGACGGGCGCGTCCTCGGCTACCGGTCGACGTACACCGACATCACCGAGCAGATCGCCAGCGAGCGCGCGCTGCGGGAGAGCCAGCGGTGGTTCCGCCTGCTGTCCGAGAACATCACGAGCGCGTTCTGGATCGTCGCGCTCACGCCGGTGCCGCGCCTGATCTACCGCAACAACGCGTTCACGATGCTCCTCGGTCGACCGCTGTCGACGCTCGAGCGTGACCACGCGGACGCGGACGCGGGCGCGCACCCGGACGACGCGCAGGACCTGTTCTCGACGCAGCGCTGGCTGCTGCGCGGGGAGTCGCGGGTCGTCGAGTTCCGCAACCGCTCGTTCGGCGGCGAGTACCGGTGGTTTCAGATGCGCGCGTTCCCGGTGAAGGACGAGCGCGGCGAGATCACGCACGCCGTCGGGCTCACGGACGACATCACCGAGCGCAAGCGGACCGAGCTCGCGCTCGCGCGGGCGCTCGAGAGCCTGGAGCGGCGGGTCGCCGAGCGCACCGAGGAGCTGCGCGCCGAGGTCGCGGAGCACCGGCAGACCGCCGAGGCGCTGCACCAGCTCGAGACCCACTACACGGCGCTGTTCAACGCGGGGATCGTCGGCGTGTTCACGGCCGGGCCCGACGGCACGATCCGCGAGGCCAACGACGCGTTCCTGGCGCTGGTCGGGCGCGACCGCGCCGCGCTCGCGGACGGCCTGCCCTGGCGGGCGCTGATCGCCCCGGAGCGCTACACCGCGAGCGACGAGCGCGCGACGCAGATCCGCCTCGGGGGCGCGTTCGGGACGTTCGAGACGACCGTGGTGCGACCGGACGGCGCGCGCGCGGAGGTGCTCGTGGCGTCCACGGTCGTCTCGCGCGAGCGCGGCCTGTGCCTGGTGATCGATCGGACCGAGGCGCGACGCGCCGAGCGAGCGCTCGCCGAGAGCGAGCGCAACTACCGGCGGTTCTTCGAATTCGGGCTGATCGCGATGGCGGAGGTCGACGCGCGCGGCCGCTGGCAGCAGGTCAACGACAGCCTGTGCGAGCTGCTCGGCTGTCCTCGAGACCGGCTGATCGGCAGACCGTGGTACGAGCGCGTGCACCCCGAGGACCGCGTGCGCTGTCGCGGGCTGCTGCCGACGCGCGACGACGGCGGGATCGGTCGCTGCAGCGTCCGCTTCACGCGCTCCGACGGCGAGCGGCACACCGAGATCGCGGCGCAGACCACCGGCGCCCGCGTCTACGTGGCGATCAAGGACGTCACCGCGCACAAGCGCGCCGAGGAGTTCCTGCGCGCCGAGGAGGCGCGCACGCGGCAGCTCCTCGACAGCGTGCCGATCGGCATCGCGGTCGTCCAGTCCGCGCGCTTCTCCTACGCCAACCCGGCGCTGTGCGAGCTGCTGCAGCGCTCGCGCGAGGAGGTGCTCGGGGGCTTCCCCGGGGACCTCGTGGTCCACGACGAGCAGGAGCAGGTGCGCGCGCGCTACTCCACGCTGCGGTCCGGCGAGGAGCCGCCGCCGTCGGAGTTCACGATCATCCGCCCCGACGGGGCGCGCCTGCCGGTCTTCATCGTCACGCGCCGGCTCGACGTCTTCGGCGACGACACGCACCTGAGCGTGGTCTACGACGTCAGCGAGCGCCGGCGCTTCGAACAGGGCCTGCGCCGCAGCGAGGAGCGCCTGCGCCGGATCACCGACGCGGTGCCCGGCGCGGTCGTGAAGGCGGTGTTCCGCAGCGACGGGCTGCCGCAGGTCGAGTTCATCAGCCGCGGGGTCACGGCGCTCGTGGGCGTGACGCCGGAGCAGGTGCTGTCGGACCCCTTCGCGATCTGGAGCCGCGTGCACCCCGAGGACCTCGAGGCGCAGTTCGCGTCGATCCGTCGCGCGACGAGGACCCGCACGTCGATCGCCGAGCGCTTCCGCGTGGTCGTCGACGGGGGCGCGATCCGCTGGGTGCAGGTGCGCTTCGGCCCCTCGCCCTCGGCGGACGAGCCCGACGTCTGGTACGGGATCGCCGAGGACATCACCGATCGGCGCGCGCTCGAGGTGCGGGTCAACCGGGGCGAGCGCATGGAGGCGATCGGGCGCCTCGCCGGCGGCGTCGCGCACGACTTCAACAACATCCTCTCGACGATCCTCGGCTACGCCAAGCTGCTCGAGCTCGACCTCCCCGCCGACGGGGAGCCCGCGCGCAACCTCGCCGAGATCATCGCGTGCTCGCGCCGCGCCGCGGCGCTGACGAACCAGCTGCTGATCTTCGCGCGCAAGCAGGTGACGTCGCCGCAGCTCGTCGAGCTCAACGCGGCGGTCGCCGAGCTCGCGCGCATGTACGAGCGCCTGCTGGACGCGGACATCGAGCTCGTCACGCGCCTGTGCGACGCGTCGACGACCGTCCGCGTCGATCCCAGCCAGCTCGCGCAGGTGCTGATGAACCTCATCGTCAACGCGCGCGACGCCATGGCCGCGCGCGGCGGTCGACTCGAGATCACGACGGCGCGTCGCAGGATCGGGGGCGCCGACGCCGAGCGGCGCCTCGGCACGCTCGCGCCGGGGGAGTACGTCGAGCTGCGCGTCTCCGACACCGGCTGCGGCTTCGACGAGGCCACGCGCGAGCGGATCTTCGAGCCGTTCTTCACGACCAAGCGCGGCGGCGGCACGGGCCTCGGCCTGTCCACGACCTTCGGGATCGTGCGCGGCGCGGGCGGCTCGATCGAGGCCGTGAGCGCGCCGGGGCAGGGGGCGACCTTCTCGGTCCTGCTGCCGTGGATCGACGACGCGGCGCCGGACGAGCCGCGGCGCGCGACGCCCGCGGCGGCCGGCGCGGGCGGGGAGACCGTGCTGCTGGTCGACGACGACGCGCTCGCGCGCGGGCTCGTGGCCAAGGTGCTGGGGCGGCTCGGCTACCGCGTGGTGACGGCGAGCGACGGCGAGGAGGCGCTGCAGCGGCTCGCGCAGGGCGAGCCCGTCGGCTCCTGTTGACCGACATCGTCATGCCGCGCGTCGAGGGGCGCGAGCTCGTCGCGCGCGCGCGCGCGCGCGACCCGGGGCTGCGCGTCGTGTTCATGACGGGCCAGCCGGACGAGGCGAGCGCGCTCGCGCGCGACGAGCTCGTGCTGCACAAGCCGTTCACGCCCGAGCTCCTCGCGCGCGCGCTTCGGACCGCGCTCGACGGCGCGGGCGACTGAGCCCCGGGCCCGCGTCGAGCCCGACTCAGTCGTAGGCCGCGAGATCGTCTACGGTGCCGCGCGAGACCGTCCCGTCGCCGTAGCGCGTCCACACGAGGTCTACGCCGTCGGGCCCCGCGCCGCGCTGGATCGCGATCGCGGAGATGTCCTCGGGAGCATATCCCGTCGCGGGCGCGAAGTCGTGGGCGCCGTCGCGGGCGAGCGCGGTCGCCGTGCCCTCGCTGCGCGCGCCGTCGGCGTACCAGGCGTGGACGACGCCGCGCTGGTCGATCGCGACGCCGACGAGGTCGTAGACGTCGTGCTCCGGCGCGAGCTCGAAGCGCACGGGGTCGTGGTAGGCGGCGAGCTCGTGCGGCGTCCCTGCGCTCACGCGCTGGTCGTCGTACCAGGTGAACACGCGATCGGCCGCGTCCATGGCGACGCCGACGATGTCGCCGCCGACGCGCGTCGAGGGCAGCGAGTAGCGATCGAGGCGCGCGCCGCTGGACTTGTCCTCGGGCGCGCCGCCGGGCCCTTCGAAGCGCGACGGGTCGCCGTCGTCGCGCGCGTGCGAGTCGTCCGCGAACCAGTAGTGCGCGCGCCCGCGCGCGTCGACGGCCATGCCCACCACGGTCTCGGCCTCGGCGGCGAGGTCGGCCGCGACCGCGTCCCAGTCGACGCGGGAGAGCCCGTAGGAGATGATCCGCGAGATCACGGAGTACTCCCAGGAGCACCAGTCGCCGCTCTCCCACAGGTTGGCGACGCAGCGCGGGTCCTCGCGCTGGTTGAGCGCGACGATGAAGTCGACGCCGACGGGCGTCGTGATCATGACGCGCTCGAGGTTGAAGAAGTCGTCGACGAGGTGACCGTCGATGATCGGCGGGAGGTAGGTGAGCGCGCTGCCGCCGGTCTGCTGGTAGACGTACGCGAAGCCGCCGATGAGCGCGCCGCTGTGGCTGCCCGGCCGCCCCTCGCTGCGGGCGTCGCCGTTGCCGTTGTCGAGCGCGTGCGAGCTGCCCGAGATGCCGTGCTCGCGCGCGAACTCGAGGTACACCGGGGCCTCGACCGCGAGCCCGCCCGCGGCCACGCCGAGCGGGTGCTCCTGGGCCCACAGCGGCACGGTCTCGAAGCCGCGCTCGGGATCCTCGGCGCGCGTCAGGTCCCGCGCCGGGCGCAGCTGGATGTCGTCCTGCTTGCCCTCGAGCCAGGGCGTGAACGTGCACTCGCCGTCCTGCATGACGCAGAACGGCCGGTGGAGCGGGCTGCCGTCCGGGTAGAACGTGCCCTTCGCCCACGTCCGCGGGGTGGGCTGCTCGCCCGGCGAGCGCCAGGCCGACGAGCGCTGGTAGGGGTAGATGCCCTCGGGCGTCTCGACGCCGCCCTCGATGTCGAGCTGCTCGCGGAAGAACTCCTCGAGCGCCGTCCCCCAGTGGCTGTGCGGGTCGCCCTGCTCGGCGGCGTAGGTCGAGTCGGCGCGCTGTCGCTGGATGTGGTCGATGACGCGCCCGAGCAGCGTCATGGCCGAGTTCGAGTAGGAGCCGACGCGGTCGATCGGCTCGTAGGGGCCGCCGCTTTGGTTGTAGTAGTTGGTGACGCCGGGGTTGAACTCGAGGCACAGGCCGGCCGCGAGCATCAGCGGCTCGTCGATCGGGCGGTGGCCGGCGCGCGCGTTGTGGTTGTTGACGAAGTACACGGGCGCGCCGCCGTAGCGCTTCGACAGCCACACCGTCGAGGTGTCGACGCGCCCGGCGACCGCCGGATCGCGCAGCTTGACGAGCGCGTGCTCGGCCGCCCACGCCTCCTCGTCGCCCGGGTCGTAGCCGCGCAGCCGCGCGAGGTTGTGCATGACGTCGTCCTCGTCGGCGAACCAGCTCGGCGTGTCGCGGCGCAGGCCTGACTGGTGCGAGATCAGGTTGCCGACGGTCACGTCGGCCCAGCGCGGGTCGGCGTAGGCGGGATCGTGACCCTTGACGCAGGGCTCGCCGTCGTTGAGCGGGACCGGCAGCGGCGCGTCGCCGCGCAGCAGCGACGCGAGGTGCTCGGGCAGCAGGTCCATCTCGGGGAGCAGCAGCGGCACGTCGGCGGCGGTCGCGGGGCAGGGCGGGTCGCTGCAGGCGCACAGCGGACCTGTGCAGTCGGGCAGCTCGACGCCGCGCGCGTGCATGCGCTCGTCGATCAGCCAGCGCGCGACCGCGGCGGTGACCGCCTTCGAGAGGCTGCCGATCAACATCGGCGTGTCGGGCTTGACGAGCGCCGCGTCGGGATCGAAGGGGTTGGACTCGTCGTCGCCGCAGCCCTCGTACAGCGCCTCGCTCGCGCGGCCGCTCATGCGCCCGAACCCGCGCTTGTACACGCGCCGCCCCTTGTACGCGATCGCGAGCGTGCCGGCGCCGACGCAGCGCCACTTCATGAACTGCCGCATGACGAGGTCGACCTCGGCGAAGCGCGCGTCGGGCCGCCCCGTCATGGGGATCTCGTCCGCGAGGTCGACCGCGTAGCCCGCGGGCCCGGCGTCGTCGTCCTGCGCGCCGCAGGTCGTCAGCGCGCAGGCGAGCGCGGCCCAGGCGAGCGGGCCGGCGGCTCGGCGTGCGGAGTCTCGAGCGCTCATTCGACGAAGTGGCAGTTGACGAACTGCTGGCGGTCGCGCTCGGACAGGCTCGGGCACGCGCGCGCGTCGTCGTTGTAGGTGGTCATGCAGCGCGCGAGCCCGTCGAGGTCGTCGCAGGAGAGCGCGTCGAGGCAGTACGCGTAGTCGAGCTCGACGGACATGAGGCACGCGATCGCCTCGTCCGGCGACGGGCCCTCGGCGGACATCAGGAGGTCGATCACGCAGGCGCGCTGCTCGTCTTCGAAGCGCTCGCTCTCGACGCAGCCGAGGATGTCGGTCGAGCGGTAGCCGACCAGCGGCGCGAAGCAGCGGCAGAACGAGGCCGCGCGCGTGTTGACGGCGGCGACGTAGTCCTCGGCCAGCGCGCGCGTGTCGTCGCGGCAGCTCGGCAGGGTGAGCCCGGCCACGGCGGCGAGCAGCGCGGTAGCGAGCGTCGCGCGCGCGCGGCTAGACACGCGTGCACCTCTCGAAGGTGCTCTCGTCGTTGCTCGACATCCGCGGGCACTCGTCGCGGGTGTCATTGAATTCGGCGATGCACTCCTCGAGCCCCGCGAGGTCGTCGCAGGAGAGCGAGCGCAGGCAGGAGGTGTAGTCGGACTCCGCCGACGTCAGGCAGTCGAAGGCGATGTCGGGCGGGTACTCGGTGTCCGCCTCGTACATCGCGGTGATGCAGCTGCGCTGCGGCGACTCGTACTGCTCGCCCTCGACGCAGGCGTCGACCTCGCGCGAGCCGTACTCGCCGGCCTCGCTCGTGTAGCCGATCAGCGGGCCGAAGCAGCCGCAGAAGGCCGATACGCGATCATCGCGCGCGTCGAGGTAGTCCTCGATGGCGTCGACGGTTGTGTCGCAATACGACCCACTGAGGAGAATTCCCACGATCACGAGCGAGACGCGATATTTGCCCACGAACGCCACAGACCTCGAATTAATATCGAAGGAAAACTTACGACGCGTCAACCGCAAAGCTCTGCGTTGGAACGCGCCAGTTTGGCGACCCGCGTGACAGACCCGCCCAGATATCCGGGAACCCCCCGGATGATTCGCGTCGGCGCAGGGGTTGTTACCCGCTCGTCACGTCGTCGCTGGAGCATGGCGAAGATCTCCGCCCGACCGCGCGGTCAGGCCGGGAGGCTATAACCAGGTCGTGGAGCCCAGCACCATCCCCCCGGCGTACCCGCCCGGACGACGCGTCGTCCTCACCGCGCTCGGCGAGGATCCCGTCGACGCGATCGCGCGGCACCTCGTGCTCGAGGACCAGCCGTTCCCCGATGTCAGCGCGCTCGCGCGCGCCGACGTGGTCATCGCCGTCGAGAGCGCCGCCGTCGGCTGGGTCGACCTGCTGATGACGAGCGGTCAGTACCAGCACATGGCGCAGCCGCCGTACACGCCGGGCATCGAGTACAGCGGGCGCGTCGCGTGGGTCGGCGCCGACGTCACGCGCGCGCGCGTCGGCGACGCCGTGATCGCCGACGGCGCGCTGACCGGGCCGCGCTCGCGCGGGGACCACCGCCGCTACGGCGGCTTCGCGACCTACGCCGTCGCGCCCGAGGCCGCGCTCGTCCCGTTGCCGGCGCCGCTCAGCTTCGATCAGGGCAGCTGCCTGCTCGGCAACTACGAGACCGCCTATCACTGCCTCGTGGCCCGCGGGCAGCTGCAGCCGGGCGAGACCGTGCTCATCCACGGCGCCTCCGGCTCCACCGGGCTCGCCGCCGTGCACATCGCCAAGCTCGTCGGCGCGCGCGTGATCGCGACCGGCCGCTCCCCGGAGAAGCTCGCGGAGGTCGCGGCGGAGGGGGCGGATCACGTGATCTCCGTTGAACCGGACGCGGCGGCGCGCGAGGCCGGCGCGGGCGTGCGGCGCTTCCGTGACGAGGTCAAGGCGCTGACGGGCGGGCAGGGCGTCGACGTCGTCTACGACGGCGTCGGCGGCGACGTCTCGCTCGAGAGCCTGCGCTGCGTCCGCTTCGGCGCGCGCTTCTTGATCGTCGGCTGGGCCTCGACGCCCTTCGTCGCCCGCGGCCGCGGGCTGCGGGGCGCGCCGCGGGCCAACACGCTGCCGACCAACCTGATCATGATGAAGGGCCTCGACGTGCTCGGCTGCCCCACCGTGATCTCGACGCACCGCGACCCGAGCATCCGCGTCGCGCGGCTACAGCGGATCCTCGCCTGGGTGAACGCCGGGCGGCTGCGTCCGCGCGTCGGACCCATCTATCCGATCGAGCAGGTCACAGCGGCCATGCACGCGAAGTGGTCGAGCCGCCACGTCGGCGGCTGCGTGCTGCGGCCGCGCGCGGGCTAGCCCCGGGCGAGTCGGTCGCGGACGCGTCGCGCGAGGCGCTCGCGTCGCCCTCGCGTCTCGCGGGGGGCGGGGCGGCGGAGCATCGACTCGACGCGCGCCTGCACGCCGCGCGCGTCGACCTCGTCCGCGTGCACCCAGAGCGCGAGCCAGCGCTCCTCGAGCGCGCCGGGGTCGTCGACCCCGGCCGCGAGCGCGCGCTCGAGGTGCTCTTGGCGCTCGCCGTGGTCCGCAGGGCGCAGCGCCGCGAGCGTCTTGACGACGAGCAGGTGGCTCTCGGCGGCGCGCGGTCGCCGGTGCGCGAGCAGGCGGGCGAGGTGGTAGGCGAGCGCGGGGTTGTCGGCCGCGAGCGCGAGCTCGACGCGGCGCGCCAGGACGTCGGGGTCGTCCGGGCCCGCCCGGCCGCGCTCGCGCGCGACCGCCTCGGCGTACCGCGGCGCGCGCTCGGCGAGCCCGGTAAACAGCGCCCGCCAGGCCTCGGGCTCGTCGGGCACGAGGGCCGCGGCGAAGCGGCGGGGATCGGGGTAGCGCGCGACGAGGTAGTCGACGAAGTCGGGGCTCGGCGGCGCGCGGAGCCGCGCGAGCGCGGCGTGATCGAGGGCGACGGCGGCGTCTTCATCCGCCTCGCCGAGCTGGCGCGTCGCGACCGCGCCGACGATGCGCGCGTCGACCGAGGCCGGGAGCAGCCGCGCCGCGACCTCGGCGCGCGTCGCCGCGTCGCGCCAGCGCCCGTCCTCGGCGGCGACGCGCGCGAGCGCCAGGTGCAGCGCGCCGTCGAGCGGGCGCCACGACAGCGAAGCGTCGGCGGACGCGTGGCGCTGGCGCGCGGACGCGACGTCCGCCTCGCGCGACCAGAACGTGTGGGGCGCGGCGCGGAGCGAGAGCGCCGCGGCGCCGACGAGCAGCGCGACGCCGAGCGCGAGCGCGAGGCGCCGACGCGGCCCGTGAAGCCGCGTCGATCGACGCTGGCCGAGCGCCCCCGCGAGCGCGCAGACCGGCGCGGCGACGCCGAGGAACTCGAGCGAGAAGTCGACGAGCCCGTGCGCCGCGATCGCGAGCAGCCCGCACAGCGCCACGCGCTCGCCGGGGTGCCGCGCGGCGCGGAGCGTCGCGAACCACCACGCCGTCAGGCCGACGAGCACGGCGCCGCCGGCGAGCGGGCCCCACTCGACGAGCATCGTCACGGGCGCGGTCTCGATGTGGGTGTAGACGGTCGCGGAGTCGGTCGCGCCGGCGCCCGCGTGCAGGAGGCTGCGGAGCTCCATGAACGCGCCGCGCCCGATCCCCAGCCACGGGCTGCGCCCCAGCAGCGCGAGCGCCTCGCGGGCGGGTCGCAGCTTCTCGACGAGCGCCGCGTCGGGCGTCTCGGCGACGAGCGCGGTCAGCATGCCGCGGCTCACGGCATAGGCTCCAAGGGACAGGACTCCGAGCGCGAGCGCGGTGAGCGTGACGCTCCGCTGCGGTCGCGCGCCCCCGCGGCCGCGCGCGAGCAGGCCGGCGAGCGGCGCGGTGACGGCGAGCGTCAAGAAGGCGCCGCGCGAGAGCGAGAGCGCGAGGCCGACGAGCGCGACGGCGCCGGCGGCCACGGCCAGCAGCGCGCGATCGTGGAGCCGGTCGCGGGCCTCGGGCCTGGCCGCGGCGCGCTGGCGCAGGTCGAGCGCGAGCGCGGCGGCGGCGAAGCACGCGAGCAGCATCAGCGCGGACTGCTGGTTGGGGTTGACGAAGCTCGTGAGCAGCGCGGGGCTCGCGGCGGGGTCGCGGTCCCGCGGCGCGTAGACGCCGTAGATCCGGTGCAGACCCAGCAGCTTCTGCAGCAGCCCGACGACGCTGACGAGCGCGCCGGCGACGGCGACGTGGGCGGCGACGCGTCGCCACGAGAAGCGCGCGGCCGCGACGAACAGCGCGGTCAAGGCCACGAGCCGCGCCGCCTCGAGGCCGGTCGCGCCGGGGAGCACGGAGAGCTGCCGCCAGCGCGCTGCGGTCCCGACCAGCGCGGCGTGGACGTCGGCCGCGAGCCCGGGCGCGAGCGCGTCGCGCAGCGCGGGCGGTAGCGGCAGCCACTGGAGGAAGGTGACGCCCGCCGCGAGCAGCCCGATCCAGGCGCCCCGCGGCCACTCGAGCGAGCCGCGTCGCGCGCTCACCGAGACGAGCAGCGCGAGCGCCAGCGCGGTGAAGACCGGCACGATGATCGGGGGGACGCCGCCGAGCGCGAGCGCGGGCCCGACGACCGCGAGCGCCAGGAGGGCCCGCGCGAGCGGCCCCGGTCGCGTGCGTCGGGCGCGGTTCGTCACGACGTCGCCCCTCGCTCGCGCGGGGGCGGGGCGCGCCACAGCGCATGCGCGACCACGGCCGCGTTCGTCACGACGATGAAGCCGCGCCCGGCGACGACCGCCGCCGCCGCGCCGAGCAGCGGGGAGCTCGGGATCCACAGCGCGCCCGCGATCGCCGTGACCACGACCGCGCCGATCGTCATCGGCACCTGGATGGTGAAGCGCTGGAACGCGGTCGCGCACATGCGCAGGACGCCGGCGACGCTGTTGAGCAGCGCGACGCCGACGAACACCAGCAGCAGCTCGACGTGGCGCGCGTACTCCGGCCGGTACAGCAGCGCGAGCACGGGGCCGCCGATCGCGATCGCCAGCGGGAACGCGACGACGGCCGGGAGCGCGGCGAGGCCGACGATCCGCGCGACGAGCCGGCGCAGCGCCGGAAGCTGTCCGTTCAACCACATCGTCGAGACGCGCGGCATGGTCGCGGCGTTGAGCGCGCCGACGATCGGCAGCGTCCCCACGGTGAAGTAGCCGACCGCGACGAACACCCCGAGCGCGGCGGCGTCGTGCCACGCCTCGATGAAGTAGCGCGGGATGTTGGTGTTGAACGAGACGAGCCCCGCGACGGCGCCAAGCGGCGCGGCGCGGATCGAGAGCGCCGTCACGCCGGCGCGGGTCAGCCCGCGCGCGGCCTCGGGGTGGGCGCGCGCGTCGGCGCGCGCGGTCCTGCGCGCGCAGGGGACGTCGTGGATCAGGAGCACCGCGACGCGGGTCGCGAGCCAGGCCGCGCACGCGATCCACAGCGAGCCGTCGCTGAGGATCAGCCCGGCCGCGAGCGCGGCGGGCGACGTGAGCGCGTGCAGCGTCTGCGAGACGGTCACGCGGCGCATGTCCTCGGCGCGCTGCCACAGCCCGTAGAGCAGGTCGCTGACGCCCTCGACCGCGCGGCACGACGCGATCAGCAGCAGCGCGGCGAGCTCGCCCGGCGGGTAGCGGAGCATGAACAGGAGCGACGCCGCGACCGCGAACACCATCGTCAGGACGCGCAGCGCGACGTAGTCGGCGAGCGCGTGGCGGCGGCTCGCGTCGCTCGCGAGCACCGGGCGCAGCTGCATCATGCCGAGCAGGTTGAGCGGCGCGACGATCGCGAGGCCGAGCGCGAACACGCCGAGGTTGTTGTCGGCCAGCTCCGCGGGGCCGAGCTTGGTGAGCAGCGCGACCATCGACCACTGCGAGGCCGCGAGCACCGACTGCCCCACGAAGCTCCACGCGAAGTTGCGACGCAGCGACGGCATGCTCCGCGAGAGCTTACCCAGGTTATCCGCGCCGCGCAGAAAGCCGACGCGACCGGCGGGGCCGGTCGCGTGACCGGGCGCGCGCTCCGATAAGTTGCAACGCGCGCGGCGATCGAGAAGATAGCGGGTGATGGCGCGATACCTCGTCACCGGCGGCGCCGGCTTCATCGGCTCCAACCTAGTCCACGCGCTGCTCGAGCACGGCCACGAGGTCCGCGTGCTCGACGACTTCAGCTCCGGCCGCGAGCAGAACCTGGAGGCATGCGCCGATCGGATCACGATCCTGCGCGGATCGATCACCGAGCGCGCGCTCGTCGACGAGGCGGTCCGCGGCTGCGACTACGTGCTGCACCAGGCCGCGCTGCCCTCGGTCCCGCGCTCGATCGCCGACCCCGCCGCGAGCGACCAGATCAACGTGCACGGGACGCTCACGGTGCTGCTCGCGGCCCGCGACGCCGGGGTCCGCCGCGTCGTGTACGCGTCGTCGTCCTCCGTCTACGGCGAGACGCCCGTGCTGCCGAAGGTCGAGAGCTTGCCCACCGATCCGCGCTCGCCCTACGCCGTCGCCAAGCTCGCCGGCGAGCACTACGCGCGCGTGTTCGCGGGCTGCTACGGGCTCGAGACCGTCGCGCTGCGCTACTTCAACGTGTTCGGCCCGCGCCAGCGACCGGACTCGCAGTACGCCGCCGTGCTCCCGCGCTTCATCACCGCCGCGCTCACGGGCCAGCGACCGACGATCTTCGGCGACGGCGGGCAGACCCGGGACTTCTGCTTCATCGACAACGTGGTCGCGGCCAACCTCCAGGCGTGCGTCGCCGAAGGAGTCAGCGGCGCCGCGTTCAACATCGCGTGCGGGGCCCGGACGAGCCTGCTCGAGGTCATCGCGGCGCTCCGGGAGATCACGGGCGCGAGCGTCGAGCCGCGCTTCGAGCCGGCGCGCGCGGGCGACATCCGCGACTCGCTCGCCGACATCACGGCCGCGCGGACGGGGCTCGGCTACGAGGCGGCCGTGTCATTCGCGGACGGCCTGCGCCGGACCGTGCGCTGGTACGAGGGGCAGCTCCTCGCGGGGCGCTGACGATCCCCCGGCGCGCGCGCGCGGCCCGGGTCGCCCGTCGAGCAGCGCGCGGTAGACCTCCATGTGCGCCGCGACCACGCGCTCGATGGAGAACTCCGCGAGCGCGAGCGCGCGGCCGCGCGCGCCCAGCTGCGCGCGCAGGGCCGCGTCGCCGGCGAGCGTCGCGATCGCGCGGCCCAGCGCCGCCGGATCGTGGGGCGGGACCAGCAGCCCGTTATGGCGGTGGAGACAGACCTCGCGGCAGCCGGGCACGTCGGTAGCGACCAGCGCGCGGCCGCTGGCGGCGGCCTCGAGCAGGATCTTCGGCAGACCCTCGCGGTGGCTCGGGAGCGCGACGACGTGCGCGCGCGCGAGCGTCTCGGGCATGTCGTCGCTGTGGCCCCACCACTCGATCACGCCCTCGCGCTGCCAGGCCGCGACGCGCTCCGGCGCGATCGAGCTGGGGTTGCCGGGGTCGGGCTTGCCCACCAGCACCAGCCGCGCGGGCGCGCGCTCGCGTCGCAGCAGGCGCGCGGCCGCGACGAACTCCTCGACGCCCTTGTCGCGCAGCAGCCGGGAGGGCAGCACGACCACGGGGACGCCGGGGGGCTCCGGGCGGGGCGCGAAGCGGCGGCAGTCGACGCCCGAGCCGCGGATCATCAGGGTGCTCGCGGCGTCCACGAGCCCGAGGCCGATGAACAGCTCGAGGTCGTCTTGGTTCTGGAACACGGTGTACGTGCGCGGCCGGTGGAGCGCGGCGCGGTACAGCCGCTGCATGGTCGCGCGCAGGACGGCGCGGCGCGGCGAGCTCCCGCGGCCGGTGAACGCGTAGCCGAGCCCGCTCACCGCGTTGAGGACCGTCAGCGGCAGCCCGCGCGCGGCGAGCGAGCCGTAGATGACCGGCTTGCTCGTGACGTGGTGGACCAGGTCGGGGCGCTCGCGCTGGTACAGCCGCCGCAGCGTCAGGACCCCGCCGAGCTCGCGCAGCGGGTTGACGCCGCTGCGCGACAGCGGCGTCGGGACGAAGCGGATGGCGCGTCCCTCCGCCGTCGCGCGCAGCGCCTCGCCGTCGCCGCCGGCCGCCAGCGTCACGCGGGCGTTCGCCTCGAGGGCCGCGCGCGCGAGCGGGAGGCGGTGCGAGACGAAGAACCACTCGGTGTTGACGACGAACAGCAGGCTGCGGCCGGCGAGCGTGGACACGTGCGCGTCAGCCTAGCACAGGAGCGGGCGCGCCCAGGTGACTCTCGGTACATACATCCATCGATCGCGTCTCGCGGACGTCGCGTCTCGCTAGCGTCGGCGACGGCCGCTCGTTATCATGCGACGTGCCGATGCGGGGTCTGTGGCAGTCGTACGCTCGCTACACGCGGCGCGTGCTCGCGGCCCGCCGCGGCGGGCTCACGGTCTACCGCGACCGGCTCGGCCGGGCGGCCGGCGACGCGCCGCGCGTGCTCCACCTCGGCTGCGGCTGGGACCGCAGCGGCGTGCTGAAGCTGCTCCCGCCGACCTCCGAGGTGATCGGGGTCGACCTCGACGAGGACGCCGGCCGGCGCTACCCCGGCGTGTTCGTGCGCGCCGACGCGGCGGCGCTGCCGTTCCCCGACGACCGCTTCGACCTCGTGTGCAGCGAGTACGTGCTCGAGCACATCGAGCGCCCCGACGCGGTGCTGTCCGAGCTCGCGCGCGTGGTCCGGCCCGGGGGGCGCGTCGTCGCGCTCGCGCCCAACGCCTGGTCGTACAAGTCGATCGCCGCGATGCTCACGCCGCACCGGCTGCACGAGCTCGCGGCCCGGGTGCTGCGCGCCGACAGCCGCGAGGCCGGCGACGTGTACCCGACGCGCTACCGCGTCAACACCCGCGCGGCGGTCTTCCTGCTCGCCGCGCTGCACGGCTTCTCGGTCGAGGAGTTCGTGTTCGTCAACAACGGGCCGACGTGGTTCCAGCGCGCGCCGGGGCTGTTCGAGCTCGGCCGCGCGTTCCACTGGCTGATCGACCAGCACGATCGGCTCGAGTTCCTGCGCTGCGGCTTCGTCGTGACGCTGCGTCGGCGCGACCCGTCGCGCGATCGCCCGGCGACCTGGCTCCCGGGCTCAGAGCCGCCACAGTCGGACGTGTGAGGGCACGTCGGCCCGGTCGATCATCGACTTCACGTCCACGAGCACGCGGGCCCTGGGCGCGCGCAGCAGCTCGAGCGCGAGCGCGGGCGCGCCCTCGTGGGCGACCGCCAGCACCACCGCGTCGAGCTCGCGCAGCCCGTCGCGGCCGACCAGCTCGATCCCGTGGTCGCGGCGCGCGACCGCGGGCTCGACGAGCGGGTCGTAGACCAGCGCGTCGACGCCGAACTCCGCGAGCTCGCGGACGAGGTCGGGGACCCGCGAGTTGCGGGCGTCGGCCACGTTCTCCTTGAACGCGAGCCCGAGCACGGCGACGCGAGCGCCCCGCAGCTCGGCGCCGACCTGGCTCAGCTCCTTGACGGTCTGGCGCGCGACGAAGGTCCCCATCGAGTCGTTGATCCGCCGCCCGCTCAGGATCACCTCGGGGTTGAGCCCGACCTCCTGCGCCTTCGTGGTCAGGTAGTAGGGGTCGACGCCGATGCAGTGACCGCCGACGAGCCCCGGGCGGAAGTCGAGGAAGTTCCACTTCGTGCGCGCGGCCGCGAGCACCTCCTGGGTGTCGATGCCGAGGCGGTGGAAGATCACCGCGAGCTCGTTGATCAGCGCGATGTTGAGGTCGCGCTGGATGTTCTCGATGACCTTGGAGGCCTCGGCCACGCGGATGCTCGGCGCCCGGTAGATCCCGGCCTCGACGACCGCGCCGTAGACCTCGGCCACCGCGTCGAGCGTCGCGGCGTCCTGCGCCGAGACGATCTTGACGATTGACTCGAAGGTGTGCCGCGCGTCGCCAGGGTTAATGCGTTCGGGCGAGTAGGCGACGTGGAAGTCGACGCCGCAGCGCAGGCCCGAGCGCTCCGCGAGCAGCGGGCCGCAGGTCTCCTCGGTCACGCCCGGGTACACGGTCGACTCGTAGACCACGATGTCGCCGGGCTTGAGCAGCTCGCCGACCAGCCGCGAGGCCCGCCGCAGCGGCTCGAGGTTCGGCCGCCGGGCCGCGTCGACCGGCGTGGGCACGACGACGATGTAGAAGTTGGCGTCGGCGAGCGCGCGCGCGTCGGTCGTCACGGGCAGCAGCCCGCGCTCGATCTCGGGGACGGGCCCGTCGACCGAGTCGCCGCTGCGCAGCCGCGAGACCTTCGCCTCGTCGATGTCGAAGCCGACCGTCCCCGGGAACGCGCGCGCCATGGCGCGCGCGACAGGTAGGCCGACGTACCCGAGGCCGACGACGGCGATCCGCCGCGCGCCGGTCTCGCTCGAGGTGCCCGTGGGCCGCGTCATCGGCCCACGATACACGCTTCTGCGCCGGCGAGGGCCCGGCCGCCGCGCCACGCCCGGGCGCCGCCGGTGTATGATCAATCACCCCGGATGGGCGCGGCGAACAAACTCAGCGCGGCGGCCGGCCGTGGCCCGCGCGCGCGCGGCGAGGCGCTCGTCGCCCGGCTCTCGGTCGTGCTGGGCTTCGCGCTCGCGCTCGCGGCCCTCTGCGGCTACGGCCTGCTGGTCTGGCACCTCGAGATCACGAGCCCGAACTCGCTGGGGCTCGCGCTCTCGAGCACGCTGCTGCTCATCGGCGGCGCCGCGTTCATCGGCCTCGGCGCCATCCGCGGGCAGCTCGCGCTGCTGTGGCCGGGCTTCGTGTTCCCCGTCACCTTCGCGCTGTTTCACTTCGGGTCGCTCGGCACCTACGAGCCCGGCTGGTACGCCCCCGAGCTCGTGCCGCTCGCGTGGGCGATGAGCGCCGCGTCGCTGCTGGGGTGGATGTGCGGCTACGCGATCGCGCGCGGCCGTCGGCGCTTCGAGCTCGAGCACGTCCCGGTCCTGCTCGGGCGCCGGCTCACGCGCGAGGAGTTGCGCGTGCTCGCCTGGCTCGGCGGCGCGCTGTTCGTCGCGGGGCTCGTGCTGCAGGGCGTGTTCCTGGCGAAGATCGGCCCGCGGGCGTTCCTCGACCTCGAGTACATGGAGATCAAGCGGACCGTCGGCGTGAGCTCCGGCGACCCGCTGATCTACGTGTTCGGGATCGGACAGCTGTGCGCGCTCGCCGGGCTCACGCTCACGGTCGTGACGACGGCGCTCGGCCGCGGGCGGCTGTTCCCCGGCGTGTTCACGGCGGCGCTCGTGGTCCTGTACCTGCTCAGCCTGGTGGTGCAGGGCGACCGCAGCCAGATCGCGGTCGTCGTGTTCGTGTGCGCGCTCGTGTACCACTGCTTGATCGAGCCGCTGCGCTGGCGTCGCGCGACGGTGCTCGTGGTCGCGCTCGTCATGACCTTCGCGGGCGTGAAGGCGTTTCGCGGCACGAAGATCGTGGGCGACTTCGTGTCGTCGTCGGCCGACGCGACCGCGGTCGTGAAGGTCGCCGAGGAGGTCGGCTCGACGCTCGACACCGTCGTGCGCGCCATGGACATCGTGCCGAGCCGCTACGACTACTTCTACGGCTCCACCTACGTGCACGCGGTCGCGCGCGTGGTCCCGAACCTGCGCTTCTCGCAGCGCCGCTGGGGCTTCGTCTCGTCGATCTGGATCACCCGCGAGACCGCGCCGGACCGCTTCGCGCGCCAGGGCGGGATCGGCTTCTCGGTCGTGGCCGAGGCGTTCATCAACTTCGGCGTGCTCGGGGCGCCGGCGCTGCTGCTCGTGATCGGGCTGATCCACGGCTGGTGCGAGCGCTGGCTCGCGGGGCGCGTGGTCGACGTGGTGGGCGCGTGCGTGTTCCTGATCATCGAGGTCGGGCTGCTGACGCACGTGCGCAACTCGACGGTGCTGTACCTGCGCAACTCGCTGTGGATGATCACGCTGCTGCTGGCGGCGCTCGTGCCGTTCTTCGTGTGGTTTCGCGCGCGGCGCGGCGCGCCCCGCTCCTCGCGGTGAGGGGTCCGTCAACACGAGAAGTTGTTTCGGGCCGCTCGCGCGCGGCCCCTCCGCTTCGACGGCGGTAGGAGCAGTTGGTTCGGGCGTCGTTCGTCTGCGGGCGGCGGGCCGCTGCTTAACGCAGCGGGCCCTTTTGCCTTGCGGGCGGCGAGCGTCTGGTCGGGAGGAGCGGACGAGCGTCGCGGCGCTCGCCGTCCTCAGGCGGCGCCTCCCCGGCTCGCGCGCGGCCCCTCCGCTTCGACGATCGTGCGTGACCCAAGGACCAGGTTACGTGCTCGTCGAGCCGACCGGCGGCTGGGCGTAGGCGTAGTACTCGTACTTGCTGTCGCGGCGCTTGAGCTGCTCGGGCGCGACCTCGTTGAGGACCACGCCGAGGACGTTGGTGTAGCCCTGGCCGAGCAGCGCGACGGTCGCCTGGATCTCGGAGCGGCGCGTCGAGTTGCAGCGGGCCAGCAGGCACACGCCGTCGACGTGGGTCGCGAGGCTGAGCGCGTCGCTGAACAGCAGCACGGGCGGCGAGTCGATAACGACGACGTCGAAGCGCGCGCGCAGCTCGTCGACGAGCGTGCGCACGACGGACTCGTCGTCGAGCAGCTGCGCGGGGTTGTCCGGCGGCGCGCCGCAGGTCAGCACCGAGAGCTGCGACGGCGCGCCCTCGAGCGACCCGCGGACCGCGTCGTCGAGCGTCGCGTCGCGCTTGAGCAGGTCCACGAAGCCGACGTCCTCGCAGCCCGCGGGCGGCGGGAACGCGTGGTGCAGCCGCGGGCGGCGGAGGTCGGCGTCGAGCAGCAGCACGCGCTTGCGCAGCTGGCAGAAGCTGAGCGCGACGTTGATGGCGAGCGAGCTCTTGCCGTCGCCGGGCGAGGGCGAGGAGACGAGCAGCACCAGCGGGTCGGCGTTGTCGGCCTGGTGCGCGACCTGGACCCGCAGCGCGCGGCAGCGCTCGGCCATCAGCGACTGCGGGTGCAGGTGCGTGTAGAGGTCGCGCTGCCGCCTCTGCGCGCGCGTGTTGCCGAGCCCGAGGCTGGCGTCGAGCGGGAGCGCGGGGAGCTGACCGAGCACCGGGAGCCCGGTGCCCATCAGCGCGCGCTCGAGGTCGGCGGCGCTGCGCACCCGTTCGTCGCGGGCGTCGACGATCACCGCCATCAGCATGCCGAGCATGAGCCCGCCGACGAGCGAGACGCCGAGCAGCAGCACCTTGCGCGGGCGCACCGGGAGCTGCGGCTTGGTCGCGAGGTCGAGGATCTCGACGGGCGGGCTCTCGACGCGGTTGGTCAGGTCGATCTCGGCGTCGCGGCGCGAGAGCAGCGCGTAGGTCTTCTCGGCGTTGGTCGCGTCGCGGTCGAGCTCGAGGTAGCGCGGCTCGAGCCGCCCGAACGCGAGCGCGCGGGCTTTCTCCTCCTCGAGCGCCGCGTCGAGCTGCTTCTCGGTCGCGCGCGCCGCGTTGACGCGCGCCTTGAGCAGCGAGAGCAGGTCGTCCTGCATCTTCGCGAGCCGCTTGTCGGCGAGGTCGAGGCGCGTCTTGGCGCGCTTGTGGTCGGGGTGCTTCTCGCCGTACTTGACCTGGATCTGGGCGAACTCACGCTCGGCCAAGAGCTGCTCGCTGACCAGCTCGTCGAACGCGACGCGCTCGCTCGCGGGCAGCAGCGCCGCGCTGATCAGCTTGCCCTCGCGGTAGAGCCGTCGCGCCTCCGTGTAGGTCGACTCGAGCGCGACGCGCTCGGCCTGCGCGGTCTTCGTCTTGGTGCTCAGCGTCAGGATGTTCTGCGTGATCAGGTTCTGGCGGTCGGCGAGCGAGATCGAGGTGATGTTGTGCTCGCGCTTGAACGCCTCGAGCGCCTGCTCGTTCTTCTGCAGGCGCTCGCGCGCGTCGCTCAGCTCCTTCTCGAGGTTCTGCTTCGCGCGCGCGCCCGTGTCGGTGCGCTGCCCGTTGACGTGGTTGATATAGGCGTGGGTCACCGAGTTCGCGATGTCGCGCGCGACCTCGGGGTCGCCGTACTCGGCCGAGATCTTGACGATCCGCGAGTTGCGGACCTCGCCGACCGTCAGCAGATCACGCAGGCGCTCGACCGGATCGACGTCGGCCGCGGCTCGCCGGCGCTCGGCCTCGTCGCGGATCCCGTCGACGCCGAGGAACTCCGGGTCGTCGACGAGGCCGAGGCCGTCGAGCGCGGTGGCGACGACCGTGCGGCTGTGGATGATCGCCTTCTGCGTGCCGTAGTAGCGCGCGTAGACGTCCGCGCCGAGGCGATCCTCCTCGGGGTCGACGCCGCGCACCTTGTCGAGCACCTGCGAGCCGGTGTGCTTGAGCTCGATCGTGGCCGACGCGCGCCAGATCGGCTGGAGCGAGAAGATCGCGATCGTGCAGCCGACCATGGCGAGCGCGGCGGTCGCGAGGACCACGGGCCAGCGGCGGCGCAGCGCCGCGAGGACCCGCAGCAGCGCGTCGAGCGGCCCCTGCACGTCGGGCCCGTCCTCGCTATGATCCGCCGGAGCGGCACGGGGAGCGCGGGCGGCCACCATCAACCGCCAGCATAGACCGTGCTCGGTGTTTATCCAAGCAGACGGCGCGCGGCGGCGATCGAGCCGGGCGCGCGCCCTCAGCCCGTCGCACGCGCGCCGCGACGTGACGCGTCGCGGTCGGTGACGGCGCGGAACGCCTCGAGCGCCACGCTCGCCGTGGCCTCCCATGTGTAGCCC
>JACKDW010000009.1 GCA_020633295.1 Myxococcales bacterium
GCCTCGTCGAGGTCTGGGTCGGACAAGAGTGCGAGGCCGGCTGTACGTGCGACGGGCAGGAGCCGCCCCTCGTGATGTGCCAGGACAACACGTGCGTGGCGGTACAGTAGTAACTGCCGCTCGAGCCGGCCGAGGGCGTGAGGAGTTTTTTTTCGACCTGGATGTAAGGTTCTCACCGCGCGGGCTCCCTACCTATAAGCGCTGGCAAGCGGCCAGCGGCACACAGGAGCCCATCATGTTCTTGAAGAAGTGTTTCATGTTCCCGCTCTCGCTCGCGTTCGTGCTCGGCCTCGGCGTCGCCGGCTGTGACACCGGAGACGGTTTCAACGGCGAGCCGCGCAACGGTAACGTCGACGTCGACGAGGATGACGACGGCCTCGACGACCAGGACTGCGAGGACTGCGAGGACGAGGACGAGGACGACGGAGACGACGGCGACGACGACGAGGACGACGGCGACGACGACGATGACGGCGACGACGACGATGACGGCGACGACGACGATGACGACGGCGACGACGACGACGGAGACGACGGCGACGACGACGACGGAGACGACGCCGATGACGACGATGACGGAGACGACGGAGACGACGGAGACGACGGCGACGGAGACGACGGAGACGGCGACGGCGACGGAGACGACGGAGACGACGGCGACGAGGACGACGGCGACGACGACTGAGCGCGCTGGAGTTCCTTGACACTCACAACGCAACGGGCCCGATGATGCACGCCGCGCGCGTCGCGTCATCGGGCCGTTGTCGTCGGCGCTCGTGGTCGCGTCGCTGGGTCGAGCGTCACGCGATCCAGCGGCGCAACGTCTCGGCCAGGTGGTCGCTGCGGATCGGCTTGGCGATGAAGTCGTTCATCCCGACGGCGAAGCAGCGCTCCTGATCCTCGCGGAACGCGTTTGCGGTCATGGCGATGATCGGCGTGCGCGCGCGCTCGTCCGGGAGCGCGCGGATCCTCGTCGTCGTCTCGTAGCCGTCCATGCCCGGCATCATGCAGTCCATCAACACCGCGTCGTAGGCCCGGCGGGTCAGCTGCTCGAGCGCACGCTCGCCGCTCGCGACCACGTCGACCGTGTAGCCCATCTGCTGCAGGAGCCCGCGCGCGACCCGTTGGTTCACGGGGTGGTCCTCGACGACGAGCACCGTGGCGCCGGCGCGCGCGCGCGGCAGGGACGTCGACGCGGGCGCGCGCTCATCGAGGCGCGACGTCGCCGACAGCAGGTCCACGATCACGGCGCGCAGCCGTCTGCTGCGGACCGGCCACGCGAGCGCCACGAGTCGCTCGTCTGCTGGGAGCGGCGGGCTCGTCGGCGACGCGCTCGGGGTCGTGAACGCGATGATCCGCGCGGCTCGGGCTCGCTGACGCGAGAGCCAGGCGTCGTCGACGAGCTCCCGATCGACCAGCGCGATCGCGCCGTCGTGCGTCGCCTCGAGCCGCGCGCGCGCGAGCGCGGGTGTGTCGGTCACCTCGACCTCGAGACCCCAGCCCTCGAGCTGCGCCGCGAGCAGCCGCGTGCGCGCGCGCCGGCGCGACAGCAGCAGCGCGCGTCCGGACAGCGCGGGCTCCTGCGCGCGCTCGCACGAGCCCCGCGCGAACGGCAGCAGGACGGTGAACGCGGTGCCCTCGCCGGCGACGCTCTCGAAGGTGATGCGCCCGCCCATGGCCTCGACCAGCTCACGCGTGATCACGAGCCCCAGGCCGGTGCCGCCGTGGTTGCGCGACGCCGTGTCGTCGAGCTGCGTGAACACCTGGAACAGGCGCTCGCGGTCCTGCTCGGCGATGCCGATGCCGGTGTCGCGCACGACGATCGAGATCCACAGGCTGTCGTCGTCCTCGCGCGCGACCGCGGCCGTCAGCGTGACCTCGCCCGCGTCCGTGAACTTCACCGCGTTGCTGAGGAGGTTGAGCAGCACCTGGCGCAGGCGGCTCGGATCGCCGGTCACCCAGGTCGGCAGGTCGTCGGTCAGGCGCGTGGCGAGGTCGAGCCCGCGGGCCGCGGCCGCGTGGGCGACGATCTCGAGCGCGCCCTCGAGCACGCCCTCGAGCTCGAAGCGCGCGCGCGCGAGCTCGAGCTTGCCGGCCTCGATCTTCGAGAAGTCGAGGATGTTGCCGATCACCGCGAGCAGCGCGTCGGCGGAGCTGCGCACCATCTCGAGGTAGTCGCGCTGCTGCGGCGCGAGCTCGCTGAGCGCGAGCAGCTCGCTCCCGCCGAGGATCGCGTTCAGCGGCGTGCGCAGCTCGTGGGTCACCGTCGCCAGGAAGCGGCTCTTCGCGCGCGTCGACGAGAGCGCCTCGTCGCGCGCGCGCCGGAGGTCCTCGGACTGGGCCGCGAGGTGCTCGGCCTGCTCGCGCAGGCGCTCGCTCGCGGCGGCCGTGGTCAGCGCGCCGAGCTCGAGGCGCGCGAGCAGCCGGGCGCGCGAGGCCGTGATGATGAGCCCGAGCGCCGAGCTCGAGGCCAGGTTGATCGCCCAGTGGGTGTAGGCCGCGGGCTCGTAGCCCGCCGCGGTCTGCGACCAGACGATGACCCCGGTGATCGACGTGAGCGCGGTGATCCACGTGACCGGGAGCAGCGCGGAGATGCCGAGGATCGAGATGATGAGCACCACGGTCTGCGCCGGGTCGCCGCTGAACGCGGGGAAGCACAGCGCGAAGCCCATCCCGGTCATCCCGAGGACCAAGAACAGCGGGTTCACCCAGCGATCCGAGACGCGATCGAGCAGCGCCCAGACGATCAGGAACACGGCGGCGGCGGACGCCGAGCCGACGGCGTACGGTGTGCCCGGCTGCAGCGGCGGCGCGATCAGGTAGAGCAGCGCGAACGCGGCGTAGACGATCGCGATGAGCGGGGACGCCAAGCGCCCGACCGCGCGCGCGCGCCGGTGCGTCGCCCGGGCGATCGCGTCGTCGCTCGGGCGCTCGACCTCCATCGCTTGAGTTCTCGCCCGACGCGGGCGGGGGATCCAGTACCTCGACGTTGCGGCGCGCGGCGGCGCGCGGCGACGCCCCGCCGCGCGCGCTCGCGGGACCCTTCATACATGGCTTTGGGGACTCGTCACGCGCGCCGGACGGGCTCGCGCGCGAGCGTCTCGTCGCGCAGCGGCGCCGCGTCGACGCGCAGGATCGTCACCACGCCGGCGCCGCGCTCACGCCCTGTGAGCGCGGTGAGCCGCTCGTCACGCGCGCTGGGGTATCATCCCGCGTCTCGGTCGACGCGCGATGCGAGCGTTCATGCAGCGAGAGGTCTGGCCGCGCGGCGCGGGCGTGCGGCTGCGCGCGTTGAGCCGGAGCGGCGTGTTCTACGGCGAGCTCGACGACGATCGCTACCTGTCCGTCTTCACGACCGCGGCGCGCCAGCGCGCGGCGCGTTTTCGTGTGTCGGGCGACATCGACGCCATGGCGGTCAGCGACGACGGCGCCCGGGTCGCGACCGTGCGAGGCGGGGGCGCCCTGGTCCGCGAGGCCGAGACGGGACGCGTGCTGTGGCGCGGCGCCGAGCTCCCCTGCGGCTCGCGGAGCGCGAGCGGCGAGCTCGTGGTGGACGAGCGCTTCATCGCGCTGGCGTCGGACAACCAGGCGCTCGTGCTGAGCTCGGACGAGATCCCGCGCGGCCTCCCGTATCACTCGCGGGGCGCGACGCGCCGCTGGGTCCTGATCGAGCTGCACCGGTCCGAGCCGCCGCGCGAGTTCCTGTGCCGCTGCCTCGGCGCGACCTCGGTGACGCCGACCTGCGCCGTGATCTCGGCGGACGGCCGCTGGATCCCGCTGCCGATGGCGGACGCGAGCGTGCGGCTGTGGGATCGCGCGCGCGGCCAGCTGCACGAGCCAGCGCCGACGCGTCGTGACGCCCGCGCGCTCCAGCGGCTCGACGGGGACCGCTGGCGCTGGCTGGATCCGGCGCTCGGTCGATTCATCCCGACGCCGCGCTACCCCGACGCGATCTACCAGCGGTCGCCGGTGGCCATCGCGGCCAGCCTCGGGTGTCCGGTGCTCGCGTGGCAGCGCCCCGACGTCCTCGAGGTTGGCGGGATCCCGGGCCCCGACTACACCGAGGTCGACTGCAGCGTGGCGCGCCCCGACGCGATGGCGATCGATCACGCGGGCGAGCACGTCGCGCTCGCGTCTCGCGGCGTCGTCGAGCTCGTCCACCTGCCGCGGCGCGAGCGCTCGCGCGTGCCTGGCGTTCGCGCCAGGGCGCTGGCCTTCGCGCCCGGCGGGCTGCTGTACGCGCGCGAGGACGATCACACGATCCGCGTGCTCGGGCCGGGGTGAGGCGCCGGCCTACGACGGGCTCAGGGCACCCACGGCCGCGTCGCCTCGATCACGCGCCCGTAGGCGACGACCTCGTCCTTCTCCCGCAGCAGGAAGCGGTCCCCGGGCTCCGAGACGATCGGTACGTCGAGCCAGATCCAGTGCTGGAGCGTCGTCGCTGGGGGCGGGAACGAGCGCTCGTAGGCGACGACGCACGCGACCTTGGTGGCGTGGATGTGCAGCGTCGCCTGCAGACCCTCGCGGTAGCGCGTGTCGGGATCGAGGGCGTCGGGCAGCAGCACCTGGACCTCGACGAACATCCGGTCGCGCGCGCGCGCGGAGCCAGGCGCGCAGACGACGTGCACCCGGTCGAGCGCCGGATCCTCCAGGTTGTCGCCCTCGCCCTCGAGCAGGACCTCGGCGGGCTCGCCCGCCCGCACGCGCTGACGCGCGGAGCCGGTCGAGCGCAGCTCGATCACGCGACCTGGCCACGCGACGCCGCCGCCCAGCAGCTCGACGGACGCGCCGGGCGTGAGCGCGCCCTGACGCACGCGGCCCGCGACCCACGTCCTGGGCTTGTCGTGCGCGGCTCGTCGAGGTTGCGCGAGCGCCGACTCGATCGCCATCCACAGCGGCGCCTCGCGCTCGCGCGCCGGCATCGGCAGCGCGTCGCAGGCCTCGAGCGTGCGCAGCAGCGCGCGGAAGGCTCGCGAGTCGTGATCCGCAGGCGCGGCGAGCACCCGCGCGGCGGAGGTGTACACGATCACCGCCTCGTCGCCGCGCGCCCCGCTGTCGTTGAGGAGCTCGCGGGCGTCGACCTCGATCAGCTCGAGCAGCTCCTCGTCCTCCTCGACGAGCTCGAGCTTCGTCACCACGACGACCCAGTCGCGCACGCCCATGTACGCGGCGAGCCGCGCCTGCGCCCGCGTCTCGGGCATGACGCCGTCCTCGGCGGAGATCACGAGCACGCCCGCCTCGACCATCTCGAGCCCCGCGAGGAAGCGGTCCACTTGCTTGCTCGCCGTCGGGAGCACCGACCAGAGGTAGCGGCGCGCGGCGGTTCTCCCGGTCACGTGCAGCCGGTTCGTGATCGTCCGTGAGGGGTTGCCGAGCCGGCTCGGCGTGCTCGTGGCGAGCGGGGGCGCGTGACGGAGCGTCCCCCAGCCGCGGGCCGTGAGCGCGCGCTGGAGCGCCTCGAGCAGCGTGCGTCGCCCGCTCCCCGGATGTCCGAACAGCCCGAGCGAGAGCGACGGGAGCTCGGACTGGGCGTACTCGTCTTCCATCGGTGCGGCGACCACGATACACGCGATCGCCTCGACGCGCGCAGCCGTGAACGCGGCCGCGACGTCGAGCGGGGAGGGGCGCAGCAGCGAGTCGGCATAACGGAGGGTGTGCGCCTATCCGTAGGCCCAGCGCAGCGCCCAGCCGAGCGCCAGCAGCGGCGACAGCACGAGCGCGGCGCCGAGCAGCGACAGCCGTCGACGCGCGCGCACGCGGGCGATGGCGTCCTCGAGCGTGCGCAGGCTGTGGGCGAGCCGCTCACGGTCTCGCCCTGTGCGCGCGCGCAGCGTGACGCCCGCGAGGATCGAGTCGACCCCACAGTAGCCGCAGCTCGCGATCAGGTCCTCGTCGCGGACCTCGAGCGGCGCGCCGCATCCCCGGCAGCGCGGCGGCGCGCCGTCGTCCTCGGGCGCGGCGGCGGCCATCGCCTCGGCGTTGTCGATGGCGGTCGTCACCCAGATCGAGAGCACCACCGCGATCAGCCCGCCAGGCAGCAGCGCCGGGATCGCCGCGAACGCGAGCCGTGAGGCCAGCGTGTACGCGGCGTCGTCGAGGTAGATGTGCGCGGCCACGGCCGCGGGCGGGAGCAGCCACACCGCGAGGCCGGCGACGATCGTCCAGCGCCACGAGGGCGGCGACGTGAGCCGCGACCAGAGCGGCTCGAGCTGGCGACGCGCGTCGACGCGGCGCGCGAGCGTGCGCGCGGCCTCGACGTACTCCGGGGGCAGCTCGACCTCGGCGCCGCAGTGTCGACACGCGAGCCCGCCTGCGGCGCTCGTGGAGGCCGCGAGCGGCAGCGCGGCGGCGCACGACGGGCACACGAGCGCGTCCAGCTGGCTCACTCGCCCCTCCGCACGGTCACCGCGTGGGCGCACGCGTCGACGGCGAAGCGCGCGTCGGATCCCGGCGCGCCCTCGAGCCACAGCGCGTGGTCGATCCCGCCGAAGCGCAGCAGCTCAAACTCGACCGGCGCGCCGTCGGCCGTGAGCAGCGGCGCGCCCTCGGGCGTCAGCGCTCGGCTGTCACAGTCCGAGAACTGCTGCAGCTCGACGTAGACCAGCCCCGAGGGCGGGAAGGTCGTCATGAACGCCCGCCGCCCCTGGCACGGTGTGATCGTGCAGACGCGGACGCGCTCGCCCGCGTACAGCGGCCGCGGCGCGTCGACGTGGCGCAGCTCGCCGATGACCACATCGACGGCTCGAGCGGCGCCGAGTCCCGCGACCGAGAGCGTGGCGAAGGCCGCGACCGTCAGCGACACGAGGGTGAGGCTGTGGCTCTCCCACTCGCTCATCGAGCGCAGCTCGGCGCGTCGCCGCAGCGCGAGCAGCTGCGCGAGTCCGGCGACCGCGAAGTACACGCCGACGCCGAGGGTCATCCCGCCGAAGAAGCGCGCGTCGGTGCTCGCGGCGTCGAGCTCGCGCGCGCCCCACCCGATCAGCAGCGCGGCGGCGATGAGATCATAGATCGCCGCCTGGCGGGAGGCCGGCCGCCAGCGCGCGGCGCCGTCGGCCCGGAGGCCCAACGTCAGCTCGGCGAGCGCGAAGGTCGTAGCGCTGATGTGGAGGCCGAAGGTCGTGCCTGCCGTCAACACCACCAGGCCGGTCCACAGCGCGACGCCGCCGAGCGCGTAGACCCCGTCGAGCGCGCCGACATCCGCCGACGCCACGGCGCGCAGCGCCGACTCCCAGGGCATGGAGCCCAGGATCCACGTCAACCACAGCAGCGCGAAGGTCAGCAGCCTCAGGCCGATCGCGCGGAGCATGGCCCTGCGAGCATACGCTCTCCGACCCGCGCGGCGCGACCGCGCGCGCGACCGCGCGCCGGCGGCGGGACCTCCCCGGGCCGTCTGTCGGCGGCTTGTCGGCCCGCTGAGCGCGGGTCGCCGCGGCCGGGGCGGCGCGAGCAGGTCTTTGGATATGTTCAAAAAGACAGGACATTCACCGGGCGCTCCCGTCTACGGGCCTCCTGATGCGGGCCTGGGGCGACGGCGAATTGTCTGTCACTCGGGGTGTAAGGTTCGCTCCCCGCGGGTGACGGACAGATGAGCGCCGGCGCGAGGTCGGCGGCGTACAGGAGCCACCATGTTCTTGAAGAAGTGTTTCATCTCCCCGTTCTCGCTCGCGTTCGCGCTTGGCCTTGGCGTCGCCGGCTGTGACACCGGAGACGGCTTCGACGGCGAGCCGCGCAACGGCAACGTCGACGTCGACGAGGATAACGACGGACTCGACGACCAGGACTGCGAGGACTGCGAGGACGAGGACGACGGCGATGACGGCGACGGCGACGAGGACGACGACGGCGACGACGGCGACGACGGCGACGAGGACGACGAGGACGACGAGGACGACGGCGACGACGACGACGACGACGACGACGGCGACGACGACGACGGCGACGACGGCGAGGACGACGGCGACGACGACGGCGACGACGACGAGGACGACGGCGACGAGGACGACGGCGACGAGGACGACGGCGACGACGACGAGGACGACGAGGACGACGACGAGGACGGCGACGACGAGGACGGCGACGACGACGAGGACGACGACTGATCACGCTCGTTCCCCGAACGGCGTCACGCGCCGAGGGCAGGCCCGATGGCGCAGCGCGCCACCGGGCCGACGCCAGCGGTCACGAGTCGCTCACCGTTCGCTCGGCGGTGTACGAGCGTCGTCACAGACGCTCGCGAGCACGCGATATCGAGCCGCGGCGCCCATCCGCCGCGGCTCGCGGCGTATCGACGCCGCCGCCACGCGTCTCGACGAGCTGCACGTGACGTTGCGAATTCGCCCCTTTAGCCGGGTCCCGAGGTGTTGGTAAGAAGGGCGTGTGGACGCTCGAGTCGTCTCCGATGACGAGCCGTTGCGCGACGCGTTGAGCGCGGCGCTCACGGAGCTCGGCGTCGCGATCATTCGGGAAGGCGACGCCGATCTCGTGTTCATCGACGCGGGCCCAGACGCGTGTCGTGGGTACACCGGCGCCGGCGTCCGCGTCGCCGTCCTGCGCGACCCCGTGACCGCGTGCGCGCTGCTCGACGCCGGCGCGCACGAGCTGCTCGACTGGCCGCGTGACCGCGTAGCCCTCGTCGCGCATCTCGACGCGCTCGTCCGGCGTCACCGCGGGCCCGCGCGCGCGGCGATGCTCCGCGTCCTCGAGCTCATGGACCAGTCCGTCGAGATCTCCGACCTCCGCGGGCGGCTCGAGTACGTCAACGACGCGTTCGAGCGACTCACGGGCTTCTCGACGGGCGAGGTGATCGGGAGGACGCCGCGCGAGCTGTTCCGCGCCGGGACCCACGACGACGCCTACTACCAGGCGATTTGGGACACCATCTCGCGTGGTGGCGTCTGGCGCGGCAGCATCATCGGTCGTCGACCGGACGGATCGCTCTCGTTTCAGGAGGGCACGATCGCGGGCGTGCGCGGCCCTCACGAGCTGCCCGTGAAGCTCATCGCGCTCAAGCGGGACGTAGCGAGCGCGCCCGCAGACCCGATCGGCGCGAGCGAGTCACGCGCGCGCAGCCTGATGTGGCAAGCCGCGGATCCGCTGATCATCCACGGCGCGGACGGTCGCGTCTACGAGGTTAACGAGCGCGCGTGCCAGAGCCTCGGGTACACGCGCGACGAGCTGCGCGGGAAGACGATCTCCGACTACGACACCTCCGATGAGGCCAGAGACTTCGGCGGGCTCTGGCGCGCGCTCGAGGGAGGCGCGCGGATCGGCGTCGAGACGACCTATCGACGCAAGTCGGGGGCCACCTTCGACGCGGAGGTGCGTCACGGGCGAATCGAGCTGGGCGGCTCAACCTTCGTCCTCTCGCTGGCGCGTGATGTCAGCGAGCGAAAGCGCGCGGAGGCTGAGCTCCGGCGGGTCAACGCGGAGCTCGCGACCGCGCGTGATACGGCCATGCGCGCCAACGCGGCGATGACCACGCTGCTCGCCACGATCAGCCACGACATCCGCACGCCGCTCAACGCGATCATCGGCTACGCGGAGCTGTTGATCGAGATGGCCGAAGAGTCCGACGACGATCGCTACCGCGACGAGCTCGGGCGGCTCCTGCGGGCCGCCTCGCACGTGCTGCGCCTGGTCAACGACCTCATCGACCTGACGCGCGTCGGCGCTGGGCGCATGGAGTTCACCCGCGAGCGGCTCCCGCTGCGCGAGTTTCTCCGCGAGCTCGCCGACACGGTCCGCTCGCTCGTCGATCGCGGCGCCAACCAGCTGACGGTGTCGGTGGTGAGCGAGGTCGAGCACCTCGAGACCGACGGGACGCGTCTCCGCCAGATCCTGATCAACCTGCTCGGGAACGCGTGCAAGTTCACGCAGGGCGGCGCGATCGACCTCACGGTCCGAGACCGCGCGTCGTCGGTCGAGTTCCTCGTGGCGGACACGGGCATCGGAATCGAAGCGCACAAGCTCGAGCAGATCTTCGAACCATTTCAGCAGGCCGATGAGTCGATCCACGCGACCTACGGAGGGAGCGGGCTCGGGCTCTCGATCAGCCGCGAGCTCGCGCGCGCGATGGGCGGTGACCTGACGGTCGCCAGCGAGCCCGCGCGGGGCTCGACGTTTACGCTGTCGCTGCCGCGCTCGCTGCCTTGACTCGGCTCGCGTGAGGTCCGCTTCGGCGCCCCGCCTCGCGCGTCGCTGTCGGGCTACAGGTAGACCCTTGACTCCCGGAGCTCGCGCCGAGACAGGCGATCGTGAGCGACGACGCGAGCGCGC
Source organism: Myxococcales bacterium (assembly GCA_020633295.1). Lineage (GTDB taxonomy): Bacteria > Myxococcota_A > Polyangia > Nannocystales > Nannocystaceae > JACKDW01. Next base: position 10,276 of record JACKDW010000009.1, read on the forward strand.
GGGTGAGCATCCGACGCAGTATCGCGTCGGCTCGGGTCGCCCTCAAGCGGCGCGAGCGCGTCAGAGCACGAGCGCGAGCCACAGCGCCCCCATCGCGGTCGTCAAGAGCGCGACAGGGAGCCCGACTCGGAGGTGCTGCCAGAAGCCGAAGCCGCCGAGCTCGCGGCCAGCCTCGGCCACGATCACGTTCGCGGCGGAGCCGAGCAGCGTCAGGTTCCCCGCGAAGGTCGAGACGACCGCGAGCGTCGTCCAGGCCGCCGCGGGGTCGTCCAGCGTCATCAGCCGGTCCTGCACGATCAGGATGAAGGGGACGTTGGAGACGACGTTCGAGCCCACGAGGAACACGCCTGCCGTGGTCAGCGTACCGACGACGCCTCCAGACGTGTGGACGGGGAGCGCCGCGAACAGCCACTCGGTCGCGCCGCTGCGCCGAAGCCCCTCGGTGACGACGAACAGCCCCGCGAAGAACAACAGCAGCGACCAGTCGACGTGCCGCCAGACCGCGCTCGCGTCGCGCCGGTGCACCAACATCAAGAACACGAAGCCGCCCGCGGCGGTCCACGCCAGCGACCCTCCGAGCGTGTAGATGACGGCCGTCGCGATCATCACGCCGAGCGTGACGCCGTGACGACCGGTGAGGCGCGCGGGTGGTCGCGCGCGCTCGCGCGAGCGCACCTCTCGAAGCGCGCCGCGATACACCAGGAGGAGGACGGCGTGATTGATCGCGAGCCCCATGATCGCGACGGGGGCCGCGATCACGAGGTACTCGAGATACTCGAGCCCACCGAGCTGCCCGCAGAGCATGTTCTGCGGGTTGCCGACGAGCGTCGCCACGCTCCCCGTGTTCGCGCCGGTCGCCAGCGCGAGCAGGAAGGGGACCGCGGGCATGGCGTTGCGCTGGATCAGCCGCACGACCAGCGGCGCGCCGAGCAGGCAGACCGCGTCGTTGGTGATGAACGCGCTGAGGAGCCCCGCGCCCCAGACGATGACGCCGAGCAGCCTGCGCGGCGTCCTGGCGAGGGGGGACAGGCGCGTCTCGAGCACGGCGAAGAAGTCGTCGAGCACGAGGAACGCGCCCATGCCCATGACGCCGAACAGGAGCAGGAGCGTGTGCCCGTCGACCGCGTCGACCGCAGCCGCCGGGGAGAGCACGCCGAACGCGACGCACGCGACGGCCCCGAGCAGCGCCGCGGCTGGGCGGTCGAGCCCGAGGTGGCCAATACGACGCGCCGAGACCAGCGCGTAGGTGACCAGAAAGATCGCGACGGCGACGCTGCTCATGGGGAATCACCGCCGCGACTCGCCGCGCGCGCGCGCGCGACCGCGGAGCCAGCCCGCTCGCTCTCCGCGACACGCGAGCACGAAGACGACGAGCGCCGCGAGCGTGAGGAGCAGGTGAAACAGGAGCGTCCCCGCGGGCGGGCGCACCTCCTCACCCAGGGGCGCGACGCGTCGGCGCCAGCGGTCGCCAGAAGCCGCGCGCTCGGCTCGACAAGCCGGAACAACACGGTTGTGGCGGGTGGGTCGGCGGCGGGAGTCGCCGGAGCTGGTCCATGGACGCGCAGGTCCTCGGAGACTACGCCCGCCCTCGCAGGACGTCGACGCGCTCAGCACGGCTCGCGGCGTCGGCGAGCTGCTCGCAACACGCCAGTCGGCGATGATGGCGGCGTCGGCGTCGCGCCCTGCTCGGACCAGCCCGATCGTGGATCGCCCTGTGAACCGCGTCGCTCCCGACGTCCCACGCGAACCAGGGCTGAGCCGCCCGCGTGAGGTTGGAGGAATGACAGCGGGCGGTCGAGCGTGGTCGCCCGCGGTCGATCGTGGACCGAGGGGCGCTCACGCGGCGGGCAGGGGCACGGTTCGGGTACATCCTGAACCTGTCTCTTGATTCACAAACGATCGCTCTGACTTGACGCGCCGCCGCCGAGTAGGCGGCGTACACGACGCCGCGCTCGCTCGCGCCGATGGGCTCGATGATCTCGTAGCGCCCGAGGCGGCGCGCGGCCTCGACGGCCTGCGGGGTCTCGGGGGGCGCGTCGCGGCGTGAACTCCGTGCGCGAGGGGGTAGGGTGCTCATAGCGTCCTCGTGGGCGGCGCGTCGCCGCGGCGTCTACCGGCCGCGGCGACGGGATAGGGCCCACGCGGTGTGAAGAGCAAGGCGCGTGCCATGCCGCGTCGCGCTCACGTTCATGTCTATATGGACATGTCTTTGGTCGCGCGCGCGCGCACGTGTGAGCTCGCCGTGCGGAGCACGAGCGCACGGGGTCGTTGTATAGCCACGCGGTCAGGCTGGGGTCTCTAGCCCTCGGTCGTCGCGGGCGCGGCCACGTCGAGCTCACCCTCAGCCGTCTCACAGATCGCGCAGCCGTTCTCGGACGCCAGCTCGTAGGTGGGCGAGAACTCCTTCATCACGGGCGCGGACGCGGCCGCGCGCGTGACGGTGACGGTGAGGGCCTCGGGGCCGGAGTACCTGCGATCCTCGTCGGGGCCGGTGTAGGTGCGCACCCACAGGATCGTGTCGTCCTCGGTCTCTTGCACGAAGGCGTCGAGCACGAGCTCGTCGCCGAGCTCGGTGCTCTGCTCGCAGTCGTAGATCGACGCCGCGTCGTCCGTGACGGTGCAGCTCCACGCGTGCGCGAGCTCGGTGCCGGGCTGGGCGACCTCGATCGTGTAGTCGCCGGGCGACAGCGTCGCGTCCGCGCCGTCGACGAGCTTGACGTAGAGCCCCGCGGCGCAGAGCTGGTTGAGGCACAGCCCAGGGCCGTAGTCGACGCACGCGCCCGCGGCTCCGGCGAGCGCGAGCGCGAGCGCGGTCGTCAGCGCGCGCGCGCGCAGCCGGGCGCGCGAGGACGTCGGCGAGGTGCGCGAGGAGCAGCGCGGCGAGGTGCGCGTGGCGGTGAGCCTGGCGTTGAGCTTGGAGGAAAGCATGGAGGAAAGCTTGGAGGAAAGCTTGGAGGAAAGCTTGGAGAGGGGCGAGGAGAGGAGCGGAGCGGCACTCGGCACAGCCCGAGAGTGTACGCGAGAACGCGCGCGCGCGTCGTCGCGGGCTGCCGATGTGTCGCGGCGCTCGAGTCGTGTGCTGGAGCTCGGCGGTCGCTCGCGGAGCGGGGAGGTCCCCGCGCGGGGGCGCGGTTGACAGCGACGTCGGCGACCTGCAATCGTGCGCTCGCCCGCGGCCGGGCGCGTCACGCCTGGCCCGGAGTGAGGAGTACAGGACGTGAAGCTTCCGGCGAAGGGTATCCCCGAGGGCGAGCTGTTTAAGCGGCTCGAGGCGTTCCGTGAGCACGACGTGCGCTGGCGAGACGGGCGCACGCTCGCCTACGTCTACGACCTCAGCGAGCAGGTCGAGGCCGTCGTCAAGCGCGCCTACGCCATGTACCTGTCCGAGAACGCGCTCGACCCGACCGTGTTCCCGAGCGCGGTGCGCTTCGAGAACGAGCTCGTCGCCATGGCCGCCGCGCACCTCCGCGGCGGGCCCGAGGTCGTCGGCAATTTCACGAGCGGCGGGACCGAGAGCATCATGCTCGCGGTCAAGACCGCCCGCGACTACGCGCGCAAGACTCGAGGGGTGCGCGCGCCCGAGATGATCCTGCCGGTCACGGCCCACGCGGCGTTCCACAAGGCGGCCCACTACCTCGGGCTCAAGGCCGTCGTCACGCCCGTCGATCCCGTGAGCTTCAAGGCCGACGTCGCGGCGATGCGCGCGGCGGTCACCGAGAACACGGTGCTGCTCGTGGGCTCCGCGGTCTCGTACCCGCAGTGCGTCGTGGACCCGATCGTCGAGCTCGGGCAGCTTGCGCGCGAGCGCGACCTGCTGCTGCACGTCGACGCGTGCATGGGCGGCTTCTTGCTCCCGTACTTCCGCCGCCTCGGCGAGCCGGTCCCCGAGTTCGATCTGTCCGTGCCGGGCGTCAGCTCGATCTCGATCGACTTCCACAAGTACGCGTTCGCGCCCAAGGGCGCGTCGATCGTGCTGTACCGTGACGCCGCGCTGCGTCGACACCAGATCTTCGCGTTCGCGCGCTGGTACGGCTACCCGATCGTCAACCCGGCGGTCCAGAGCGCCAAGTCCGTCGGGCCCATGGCCGCGGCCTGGAGCGTGCTGCACTACGTCGGCGACGACGGCTACCTCGAGATGGCGCGCTCGCTGCTCGCGGCGACGAAGCGGCTCAAGGCGGGGATCGAGGCGATCGAGGGGCTCCGGCTGGTGGGCGACAGCGAGATGAACCTCGTCGCGTTCACGTCTGATCGCGAGGACCTGTGCGCGTTCCACATCATCGACGAGCTGCGCGCGCGCGGGTGGTTCACGCACCCGCAGCTCTCGTTTGAGGGCGCGCCCGCCAACGTCCACCTGGCCGTGAACCCGAAGTTCGCGGGGCAGGTCGAGCCGTTCCTCAAGGACCTCGCGGCCGCGACCGCGGCCGCGCGCGGGCGTCAGCGCAGCGAGCTCGTCGAGAACCTGCTGGGCGTGGTCTCGAGCCTCGCCTCGGGCGCGGGCGAGGATCTCGAGCTCGACCAGGAGACCTTCACGCAGCTCATGGCCATGGCCGGCGTCGAGATCGGCGGCTCGCTGGAGGCGAGCTCGACGATCAACGAGATCCTCGACGCGCTCCCGCCCGCGCTGCGCGAGCAGGCGCTGACCCTGTACGTCAACGCGCTGTTCGTCCCCCCGCGCGAGTCCGCCGCGACCTAGAGGATGCCCGAAGGAGCAGGTATGACGCACGAGCTCGACATCCCCGCAGAGCGGTACTTCGTCGCCGGCGCCTGGGCGAGCTCGTCGTCGGGCGAGCTGACGACGGTCACGAACCCCGCGAGCGGCGAGCCGCTCGCGCGCGTGCCGGCGGTCACCGCCGAGGACACGCGCGCGGCGATCGACGCCGCGAGCGCGGCGTTTCGCAGCTGGCGCGCGCGCACGGCCAAGGAGCGCGCGGCGGCGCTGCGTCGCTGGCACGCCGAGGTGCTCGACGCGGTCGAGCCGCTCGCGCGCACGCTCACCCGCGAGTGCGGCAAGCCGCTCGCGGAGGCCCGCGGCGAGATCCGCTACGCGGCCGGCTTCATCGACTGGTTCGCGGCCGAGGCGGTGCGCGTCTACGGCGAGACGATCCCGTCGCCCTGGCCCAACAGCCGCATCGTCGTCACCCGCGAGCCGGTCGGGGTCTCCGCCGCGATCACGCCGTGGAACTTCCCGGCCGCGATGATCACCCGCAAGTGCGCGCCGGCGCTGGCCGCTGGCTGCCCCGTCATCGTCAAGCCCGCGCCCGAGACCCCGCTGACGGCGCTGGGGCTCGCGCGCCTGGCCGAGCGCGCCGGCATCCCGGCGGGCGTCTTCAACGTGCTCACGGGCGACGCGGCGACCATCGGCGGCGAGCTGACGGCGAGCCCGACGGTCCGCAAGCTCTCGTTCACGGGCTCGACCGCGGTCGGCCGGCTGCTGATGCGGCAGTGCGCCGACACGGTCAAGCGCGTCTCGCTCGAGCTCGGCGGCAACGCGCCGTTTATCGTGTTCGACGACGCCGATCTCGACGCGGCGGTCACCGGCGCGATGGCGTCGAAGTACCGCAACACCGGGCAGACCTGCGTGTGCGCGAATCGGTTCTACGTGCAGGCGGGCGTGTACGACGAGTTCGCCGCGCGCCTGGCCGAGCGCGCGCGCCGGCTCAAGGTCGGCGACGGGCTCGACGACGGGGTCGAGCAGGGGCCGCTGATCGCCGCGCGCGTGCTCGACAAGGTCGAGGAGCACGTCCGCGACGCGCTGGCCAGGGGCGCGACGGCGCTGTGCGGGGGCGGGCGCCACGAGCTCGGCGGCACCTACTACCAGCCGACGGTGCTGCGGGATGTCACGGCGGACATGCTCGTCGCCCGCGAGGAGACCTTCGGCCCGGTCGCCCCGCTGTTTCGCTTCTCGAATGAGGACGAGGTCATCGCGGCGGCCAACGCCACGGAGTACGGGCTCGCGGCCTACCTGTACACGCGGGATCTCGGGCGGGCGTTCCGCGTGTCCGAGGCGCTCGAGTACGGCATGGTCGGCGTCAACGAGGGGGTGTTCTCGACCCCCGAGGCGCCGTTCGGGGGCGTCAAGCAGTCGGGGCTCGGGCGCGAGGGCTCGCGCCACGGGATCGAGGAGTACCTCGAGACCAAGTACACGCTCTTCGGTCTCGGTTGAGTCGCCGCGACCGGCGACGCGAACCGGCGCGTCTGCGGTATGGTGCGGGCGTGCGTCGGGTGCACTCAGGGGGGCCGCAGCAGCGGGCGCGCGCGGGCGCGCTCGCGCTGACGCTCGTGCTCCCGAGCGCCTGCGGCCCCGAAGGGGGGTCGACGACGAGCTCGACCGACGCGAGCACCGCCGCTGGGCCGAGCTCGAGCGCGGGGCCGTCGTCCGACGCGAGCGCGAGCACGAGCGCGAGCACGAGCGCGAGCACGGGCGTGGGCGCGAGCACGGCGACCACCGACGAGAGCGAGTCGACCAGCGCGTCCGGGACGACCGAGCCCGCCCTGTGTCCGCGCTGGTCGCTCGTCGAGCTGCCGTCGGACGCGCTCGCCTCGATGGAGCCCCTCGGCGCGGGGCTGATTAACAGCGAGCGCACCTATCGCTTCGCCGCCGATATGGTGGTGGGCGGCTGTGATGAGCGCGCGTCGCCGCGCGTCGAGCTCGATCTCGACGTCCACGAGCTGCGCTTCGCCTCCCGCGCGTGGCGTCAGCTCGACGTCGACTGCCCCAAGCTGGCGATCCAGATCCGGCGCCCGATCGAGGTCGTGCTCCCGGAGCCCGGCGCGTGGACCGTCCGCGACGACGCGCCCGGCGGGGCGCTCGCGCTCGAGGTCGAGGTGACGCCGCCGCCGCCGCGGGCCTGCGACCTCGAGGTGGAGAGCTGCGCGATGGACTGTGACTGTCCGAGCGGTCAGGCGTGCCTGGGCGGCGAGGGGCTCGGCGGCGCGTTCACGGCCTGCGCCGCGCCCTGCGAGCTCGACCGCGACTGCGCGGGCCGCTGCGCGAGCGTGCCCGACAGCCTCGAGCTTCACTGCGGGCCGGGGCCCGAGTGCGGGGACGACCGCGACTGTCCGTACGGCTTCACCTGCCTCGGGGGCAGCTGCGCGCCCGCGTTCTCGCTGGGCGAGCGCACGCGCGTCGTCTGCCAGTGCGACGACGACTGCGCGCCCGGCCTCGACTGCGTGACGCCCGAGACGCCGGGCGCCCCGCGGCGCTGCGAGGCCCGCTGCCGCACGGGGTCCGGTCCCGCGAGCGCCTGGTGCGACGGCGCCTACGCCTGCGGCGCGCGCGAGGACGACGGGGCGGGGCTGGCCGAGGTCGACGCGGTGTGCGGTCTGCTCTGACCGTATTCGACGTAGGTGGTCGTTCGGGCAGGCGTGTGGACTCCTCGCGCGCGGGGGTCTCCGGCGGGGCGACGGCGTCGCTGGAGACGGCGCGCGTCGCCCGGGCGAAACAACCGCTCGCGGGCGCGACTCGTATGCGGTACACGCGTCGCGCGGCCGCGACCGCGAAGGACCGATGACCAACCGCTCAATCCCTGCTCCTACGCCCTCCCGCGCGCGCTCCCGTGCGCTCTCGTGCGCGCTCGCCTGCGCGCTGCCGCTCGGCTGCGCGAACCAGGCCGACCGCGCCCAGACGACGGAGACGCCGACCTCGGCGCCCGCCGCCGCGGCGCCGAGTCGCGCGGACGCGTCGTTGCTGTCGCGCGAGCTGCTGTTCGGCAACCCCGACAAGGTCGCGCCGCAGCTCAGCGGGGACGGCTCGAAGATCCTGTACCTCGCGCCGAAGGACGGGGTCATGAACGTCTGGGTCGGCGACGCGGCCGACGGCGGCGCGGCGGCCAAGCCGATCACCCACGACACACACCGCGGCGTTCGGGTCGCGCTCTGGAGCTGGGGCGGGGACCGGGTGATCTACATCCAGGACAAGGGCGGCGACGAGAACTGGCACGTCTACGCGGCCGACCCCGAGGGCGGCGAGACCAAGGACCTCACCCCGATCGACGGCGTGCAGGCGCAGCTCGCCTCGATGAGCCGCGACTTCCCGGACGAGCTCCTCGTGGGCCTCAACGACCGCGATCCCGCCTATCACGACGTCTACCGCGTCAACGTCAAGACCGGCGCGCGCGCGCTGGTCGAGAAGAACACCGAGAAGTACGCGGGCTACTCCTTCGACGACGCGTTCAAGACGCGGCTGGCGATGCGCTCGACGCCGGACGGCGGGATGGAGTGGCTCATCAAGCGAGGCAAGCGCTTCCAGCCGCTCACGACGATCCCCAAGGAGGACATGTTCGACACCTCGGCCTACGGCTACGATCGCGCCGGCAAGACGCTCTACATGAGCGACAGCCGCGGGCGCGAGACGGGCGCGCTGGTCGCCTACGACATGAAGACCGGCAAGCAGTCGGTGATCGCCGAGGACCCGCAGGTCAACCTCGCCGGCTGGCTGCGCGACGCCAAGACGGGCAAGCCGCTCGCGGTCACCTTCGACCGCGAGCGCGTGCGCTGGCAGGTCATCGACGAGGTCGTCAGGCCCGACCTCGACTACCTCAAGACCGTGCAGGACGACGACTTCGCGATCATCGATCAGACGCTCGACGACCAGACCTGGCTCGTCGCGTACTACGGCGACGACGGGCCGACGCGCTACTACGTCTACGATCGCGCGGGCAAGCGGGCGCGGTTGCTGTTCTCCTCGCGCGCGGCGCTCGAGGACAAGCCGCTGACGCCGATGCACCCGGTCGTCATCAAGGCGCGCGACGGCCTCGAGCTCGTCAGCTTCCTCAGCCTGCCCCTCGCCGCCGATCCCGACGGCGACGGGCGCCCGGACGCGCCGGTGCCCATGGTGCTGCTCGTCCACGGCGGCCCATGGGGGCGCGTCGGGTGGGGCTATGACTCGTACCACCAGTGGCTCGCGAGCCGCGGGTACGCGGTGCTCGACGTCAACTTCCGCGGCTCGACGGGCTTCACGAAGTCGTTCGCCAACGCGGGCGATCGGGAGTGGGCCGGGAAGATGCACGACGATCTGATCGACGCGGTGCGCTGGGCGGTCGACGAGCGCGTCGCGGCGCCGGACAAGGTCGCGATCATGGGCGCCAGCTACGGCGGCTACGCGACGCTCGTCGGCCTGACCTTCACGCCCGACGCCTTCGCGTGCGGGGTCGACATCGTCGGCCCGTCGAGCCTGGTCACGCTGCTGCAGTCGATCCCGCCCTACTGGGCCTCGCTCAAGGCGACCTTCGCCCAGCGCGTCGGCGACCCGGAGACCGAGGAGGGGCGCCAGCAGCTGCTCGCGCGCTCGCCGATCACAAAGGTCGACCAGATCAAGCGGCCATTGCTCATCGGACAGGGCGCCAACGACCCGCGGGTCAAGCAGGCCGAGGCCGACCAGATCGTCAAGGCGATGCAGGAGCGCGGCATCCCGGTGACCTACGCGCTGTACCCGGACGAGGGGCACGGCTTCGCGCGGCCCGAGAACAACAAGTCGTTCAACGCGATCACGGAGGCGTTCCTCAGCGAGTGCCTGGGCGGCGCGTACGAGCCGATCGGCGACGACTTCCAGGGATCGAGCGTCACGGTGCCGGTCGGCGCCGAGCTCGTGCCGGGCGTCGCGGAGGCGCTGCGGGCGGGATGACGCCGCTCGCCCGCGCCCGCGCGCTTGCGACCGTTCTCGGCGCGCGCGCTCCCAGGTATTGTAGGGAGCAGGCGTGCGGGGTGCAGGGAAAGGCGCGGGCTCGGACGGGTTGTCGCCCCTCGGCGACGCCGAGACGCAGCTCGACCTGAACCAAACGTCACGCGCGTCAGGGGAGGACAACCTGTACAACGAGCTGCTGAGCGAGCCGCGCGAGCGCGGCGAGGCGCTCGAGCTCCAGCCGGGCGCGTCGCTGGGGCGCTACGTCGTGCTGCGCACGCTCGGCGCCGGCGGCGTCGGCATCGTCTACCTCGCCTACGACCCGGAGCTCGATCGCCGCGTCGCCGTCAAGCTCATCAACCGCGAGACGCGGCGGCGCGCGAACCGGACCGAGGCGCGCGGGCGGCTGGTCCGCGAGGCGCGGGCGATGGCCCAGCTCAACCACCCCAACATCATCACGATCCACGACGTCGGCACGTTCAACGAGCGCGTGTTCCTGGCGATGGAGTACATCGAGGGCGAGACGCTGGGCGAGTGGTTCAAGCGCCAGCCGCGGACGGTACGCGAGATCGTGCGCGTCTTCACGGAGGCCGCGCGCGGGCTGCTCGCGGTCCACGAGGCCGGCTTCATCCACCGCGACTTCAAGCCCGACAACGTCATGATCTCGGCGCGCGGCGACGTGCGGGTGATGGACTTCGGGCTCGTCCGCGGGGTCGGGGAGGACAGCGCGCTCGGCCTCAGCTCGCAGCCCGAGATCTCGCCGGGCGAGTCCCAGATCATGGCGCGGATCCAGTCGCGCCTGAACTCCGAGTCGATGACGCGCACCGGGCTGACCATGGGCACGCCCGCGTACATGTCCCCAGAGCAACATTCGGCGCTGCCGCTCGATCCGCGCTCGGATCAATTCAGCTACTGCGTGACGCTCTACGAGGCGCTCTACGGCAAGCGCCCGTTCGCGGGGCGAACGCTGCCCGAGCTCGCGTCCGCGGTGATCAACGGGCGCGTCGAGCCGCCGCCGCGGGGGCGTCGCGCGCCGGCCTGGCTGCGGCGGCTGGTGCTGCGCGGGCTCTCGCCCGACCGCGCGCGCCGACACCCCTCGATGGAGGTCGTGATCGACACGCTGCGCGGCCGGACGCGGCGTCGTCGTCGTCGCTGGATCGGCGTCGCGTCGACGGCCGCGCTCGCGTCGGCGGCCGCGTTCGGCGTGGCCGAGTGGCGCGACGGCCAGCGCTCGCTGTGCAGCGACGGCGAGGAGCTGCTCGCGGGGGTCTGGGACGAGCCGCGCCGCCAGGCGCTCGCGCGCGTGTTCCAGGACTCCAAGCTGTCCTACGCGGTCGCGACCTGGGAGCGCGTCAAGCGGCTGCTCGACCGGCGCACGAGCGAGTGGCTGGCCGCGCGCGTCGAGGCGTGCGAGGCCACGCGCGTGCACGGGGTGCAGTCCGAGGCGCTGCTGGATCAGCGCATGCGCTGCTACGGGCGCTGGCGGGACGAGCTGCGCGTCTTCAGCGACGTGCTCGCGAGCGCCGATGAGCGCGCGATCGAGTCGGCGCTCGACGCCGCCTACGAGCTCTCGTCGATCGAGGCCTGCGCCGATCTCGAGGCGCTCGGCGCGGTCGAGGACGGCGTCACGCCGCTGATCCGCGTGGAGCTGGACGACCTCGAGGCCGGCCTCACGCGCGCGCGCACGCTGGGGCACCTCGGGCGCTACCGCGACGCGCTGGCGATCGAGGAGGATATGGTCAAGCGCGCGCGCGCGCTGGAGCACCCGCGCGCGCTCGGGGACGCGCTGCTCGCCTACGGCCGGCGCCAACGCGACCTCGGGCGCTACGAGGCCGCCGAGGCGACGCTGCGCGAGTCGATCGAGCTGGCCTCGCGCGCGGGGAACGACGCCGCGCTCGTGCGCGGCTGGACGTCGCTCGCGACGCTCGTCGGCGACGACCTCGTGCGCGCGGAGGAAGGCCTCGTGCTCGCCGAGGTCGCCCGGCTCGCGGCCGTGCGGGGCGGCGACCTGCCCGACGAGGAGCTGCGCGTCGTGATGACCGCGGGCACGCTGCTGTACACGCTCGGGCGCTACGACGAGGCGATCGCGAAGTACCGACGCGCGCTCGACCTGACGATCACGCTCGACGGACCCGATGACCCCGAGGTCGCCGGCGCGCTCAACAACCTCGCCAACGTGCTCGACGACAAGGGCGTGCACGAGGAGGCGATCCAGCACTACCGGCGCGCGCTCGAGATCTTCGAGCGCGCGCTCGGGGACGAGCACCCCAACGTCGCGACGAACCTCCTCAACCTAGCGAGCGCGCTCGATCAGCTCGCCGCGTACGACGAGTCGCTCGCGGCCGCCCAGCGGGCGCTGAAGATCAACGCGGCCGCCTTCGGCGAGGAGCACGTGGCGACCGCGAACCCCAGCTGTCACATCGGCCTCTCGCTCGCGGGCCTCGGGCGCTTCGCCGAGGCGCGCCCGTACTTCGAGCGCGCGCTCGAGCGCTGGGAGGCGCAGCACGGCCCCGACCACCCCGTGCTCGCCTACGCGCTCGCGGGGATCGGCCGCGTCGAGCTGCAGCGTGGGCGAGTGGACGACGCGCTGCCTCGCTTCGAGCGCGCGCTCGCGCTGCGAGAGCGCGCGTACGGCCCCGAACACGTCAGCGTCGCGGAGTCGCTCGCGGACCTGGCGAGCGCGCGCGTCAAGGCCGGCGAGTCGATCGAGGCCCGGCGGCTGCTCGCGCGGGCCGTGAAGATCGCCGAGGCCGCGCTGACGCCGGGGCACCACAAGCTCGCGCGCATGCGCTTCGCCTACGCGCGGGCGCTGTTCGACACCGCCGGCGCGTTCGCGGAGAAGGAGCCCGGCGTCGCCCGAGCCGAGCGCGAGCGGGCGATCGCGCTGGCGAGGACCGCGAGGGCCGGGCTCGCCAACGCGCCGGGTCAGCGCGCGGGCGAGCTCGCCGCGATCGATCGCTGGATCCTCGCGCGCGACGGGACGTGACCCCGGGGGCGGGCGCCCGGCCGGTGTCGCGCGCCCCTCGAAACGATATGCTTCTCGAGACATGTCGTTCGAGCCGCCCAGCTACTTGACCGCGCTGCGCGAGTTCGTCGACGGCTACGCGGGGACCTGCGCGCGCTCGATCCTCCGCGCGGGCGACGTGTTCGCGTTCTACTCGCGCCTGTTCTCCGACGAGCGGCTCGATCGCGAGGCGCGCGGGCTCGCGTGCGCGGCGCTGGCGTACTTCGTCGTCCCGCGCGACCTGCTGCCCGAGGAGGAGCTCGGGCCCTACGGGCTGATCGACGACCTGTTCGTCGCGGCCCACGTGTTCCGCCTGCTCCGCCGCGTCGCGCCCCCAGACGCGCTCGCGGACGCCTGGATCGAGCCCGACTCGCTCGACGACGTGATGACGACGATCTACGCCGAGACGCGCGCGGCGCTCGGTCGCCGCGCTCGCAAGGCGCTGCGCATGGCGGGCGTCGCGTGAGCGGCGAGAGAGCGCGCGCGTCAGGTGCCGGCGCGACCACGCGCGAGCGCGCGAGAGCGCACTGCAGCGCCGCGCGCTCTCGCCCGCGCGGCGACGGGCCCCGCGCCGCCGGCGACGGGGCCTCCGCGCCGCGTAGCGAGCGCGGTAGCATGAAGGCATGACCCACGACGCGCCGGACGCTGACCTCACGCGGCAGAGCTCGCCGGAAAAGCGTAAGCGTGAGCGCGTGTGGTCGACGATCACGGGGATCACGCTGCACCAGCTCGGCGTACATCGCTTCGCCGAGAGCGCCTGGCCGCGCGTCACGGCGCACCTCGGAGTACACGAGGACGGGCGCGTGTTCCTGATCCACCCGCTCACCGCGTACCTGTGGTCCTCCAACGCGCTCAACCGCGACACGATCGCGATCGCGGTCGCCGGCAACTTCCGCTTCTCGGAGCGCGAGCCGAGCTCCTACTGGCGCGGCGGCGGCGGGCCGTCGCGACTCTCGCCCGCCGCCGAGCACGGGCTGCGGCGATCGATCCGCTACGCGCTGGCGCAGGCGCGCGGCCGCGGCGGCGCGATCCGGTACATCTACGCGCACAGGCAGGCGCGCGACTGCAAGTCCCTGTGCCCCGGTGAGCTGGTCTGGAGAGCAGGTGGAGTCTGGGCCCAGGAGGCGCTCGGGCTGTCCGACGGCGGCTTCGGCTACACGCGCGCGGACGGGCGCCCGATCCCGCCGGAGTGGGATCCGCGGTTCGAGCAGCGACGCGCGCGCGCGCAGGAGTCCGCGGGCGCGCCCCTCGGCGCGCTCGGCTACGACCTCGTGAATTTCGAGGCCGAGGCCGAGGCCGAGCAGCCCGAGCGCGCGGAGGACCTCGAGGAGACCGCCGACGACGGACCCGCGACGCGTCGGCTCATGCGGCGAGCGAGTCGCCTCGACGAGTGAGCGGCGCTTGGTCGCGCCGGTCGGCTTTGCTATGGATGGTGGGAGCAGCCCGTCATGTCTGACTACAAGAAGTACGAGTGCAGCATCTGCGGTCACGTCTACGACGAGGCGGAGGGAGACCCGGACTCGGGCATCGCTCCCGGGACGCGCTGGGCGGACATCCCCGACGACTGGGCGTGCCCCGACTGCGGCGTCGGCAAGGAAGACTTCGAGCTGATGGAGTAGCGAGCGTCGTCGGCGTAGCGCCCACGAGCGCGCGGCCCCGAGCCGCCGCGTGGCCGCGAACACCCCCCGGACGCCCAACGCCCTCGTCGCCAGACTCCCCCCTGACGACGGGACCTCAGACACCCGCGACGCGCTCGCGGTCACGCGGCGGCCCGCGGCCGCTGGTTCAGCGGCCCCGCGCCGGACGGGCGGGGCCGCTGCGGTCTCGAGCTACTGGCCGCGCTCCTCGGCGCCCCGCGACGCGCTGGCGTCCGCGGACCTCGGCAGCTCGAGCCCGAAGCCGCGCGCGAGCTCCACGACCTGTCCGATCGACTTGGCGATCATCATGGTCGGGTCGGCCGCGTCGCCGCCGATCGCGGTCAGCTTGACCTCGCCGAAGGTCTGCGAGAACGCGCTCGCGATCGCGGGCAGGCGCTCCGCGAGCGTCATGCGGATGCGGTCGTCCGAGATCAGGTTCTCGATCTCCCGTCGCGCTCGCGCCATCGAGTTCTTCAGCTCGCCGGCGCGGCGCTCGAGCTCCAGCTCGCGCGCCCGCAGCTCGGCGGACGCCTCGCTCTCGCGCTGCGCGCGATCGATCGACGCCTGCTGGGTGCGCTGCTCGAGCGCGGCGTCGAGCTCGGCGGCGCGCATGGAGCTCTGATGGCGGCTCTCGGCGGCCTCGAGCTCGACCGCGGCGAGCCGCTTCTCACGCTCGATCGACTCGAGCCGCGTGGCCTCCTGCTGCCGCGCCTCCTCGCCAGTGACCTCCGCCTCGGCGCGCAGCTCGGCGACGCGACGCGCCTGCTCCCGCGCGATCCGCTCCTGCAGCGCGCGGGCCTCGAGCGCCTCGCGTTTGGTCTGCTCGCGCACCTCGATCTCCGACGTCCGGCTCTCCGCCTGCGCCCGCATCTCGCGGGTCGAGGTCTCCGCCGCGATCTTCGCCTCCTCGATCTCGCGCGTGCTCTCGGCCTCCTGCGTGGCGATCTCCTTGGCCGAGGCGAGCTCGGCCTGACGCGCGCGCATCGCCAGCTCGGCGCGGAACTTCGCCTGCATGTTGCGGAACACGGTGTCCGACAGGACCTTGACGTCCTGGATCTCCACCGTGTCGAGGACGACGCCCCAGCCGGCCGCGGTCGTGTCGTCCGTCGTGCCGCGCCCGGCGACCACCGGCGCCAGCTCCTGCATCAGCGCCTGGCCGATCGCCTCCTTGCGCTTCGTCAGCGCCTCCTCGACCGAGAGGTTGGCGACGAGGCGCCGCGTCGCGCCGACGAACATCTCGCCGAGGATGTCGATGAGCTTCTCGCTCGCGCGCTCGGAGAACGAGAAATTGAGCATCCGGAAGGTCAGCTCCGGCTCGACGACGCGGAACACGGCGAGCCCCGTCACCTGGACGCCGACCTTCTCGAGCGTCACCTGATCGGCGGTGAACTGTAGGCGGTTGATGGTCGTCGGGATCACCGCGACCGAGTCCCAGGGCCACTTCCAGCAGCTCGCGCCCTGGCCGCTCGTGCGGCGTCGGATCCGGCCGCGGCGCATGTGGATCAAGTACTCCGACGGCTTCGCGGTGACGAAGCCCCACCGCTTCATCTTCTCCGGGTCCTCGACCGGCCTCCCAGCCCGCCAGCCGTTCGTCTCGCGGCGCGCGGCGCCGCCGTTGATGGCCTTGAGCTGGGGTCCTTCGGGGGTCTTGAGCTTGTGAACGCTTGACATATCGCACCTGTCCTCGCCGCGAGCTGTCTGAAGAGGCATGCGGCGTACGCCGACTGGCTTCGCACGATCCGTGCCAGCCGGCGGCGCGACGGTGACCTGATGCGGGCGCTCCACCACGACGCAGGTGTTCCGGAATGATGAATCAAAACAGTTCGTATGTACCAAAATAAAACAGTTCGCCGCTCGGTTTTACAGCAGGGGCGAGCGCGCGCCGGCCCGAGCGCCCGTTCACGGGCCTCGGGCGCGACGCCGTCCGTCGCGCCGGCTCGGGGCGGCGACGGACGCAGCGACGGTCGCGGTCGCGGCGACGCGCGGCGACGCGCGGCTACTCGACCTGCAGCGTCCAGCCGCAGCGCGCGGACGCGAGCCCGCCGGCCTCGGCGAGGTCGTTGCCGAGCGGCGCGTCGAGCTGGACCTTCTGCTTGGACGCGCCGGCCTCGATGCACTCGCACGCCATCGGCAGCGCGGTGTCGGGCGGCGTGCACCGGAGCTCGCGCGGGATCTGGTCGGTGCAGCTCATCTGGATCCCGCAGCGCTCGGCGTGCTCCGAGGCGCAGGCGCCGATGGAGCTCGCGGTGCAGGCGCCCGACGAGGACGACGCGGGCTTGTCACAGCCTGCGGCGCCGCCGATGAGGCCGAGCAGCAAGGCGAGGGGGGCGACGACGAGGAGAGAGGCGCGCGCGCGGTGCATCGCGGCGATGGCAGCACGTCAGCGCGCGGCTCGCAACATGAAACAATAAACATGCTCGATCGACCCTGTGGCCGCTCACGCGTCGATCCCGAGCTGCTTGATCTTGCGCAGCAGCGTCGTGCGCCCGATGCCCATCGCGCGCGCGGAGGCGCTGCGGTTACCGCCGTGCGCCGCGACCACGGCCTCGATGTAGAGCTTCTCCATCTCGTCCCAGCTCAGCTCGGCCAGCGCCGCGCGCGTCGTCGCCGGCCCCGGCGTCGGGCTCGCCTCGCGCCCGCGCGCGGCCACGAGCGGGAGGTCGTCCTCGTCGAGCGCGCTGCGATCGGAGAGGACGACCGCGCCCTCGATGCAGTTCTCGAGCTCGCGGATGTTCCCGGGCCACGCGTGCGCGGCGAGCCGGTCGAGCGCGGCCGGCGTCAGCGCGCGGGCCGACTTGCCGTGGCGCGCCGCGTAGAGGCCGAGGAAGTGGTAGACGAGCTGCTCGAGATCGG
This sequence comes from Myxococcales bacterium, assembly GCA_020633295.1. Lineage (GTDB taxonomy): Bacteria > Myxococcota_A > Polyangia > Nannocystales > Nannocystaceae > JACKDW01. Next base: position 27,389 of record JACKDW010000009.1, read on the forward strand.
CGCGGCCGCGAGCGCGCAGCGGGGGCATCTGCAGCGCGATCACCCGCAGGCGGTAGTACAGGTCCTCGCGGAATTGTTGCCGCGCGACCATGTTCTCAAGGTCACGATGGGTCGCGGCGATGATCCGGACGTCGACCGTGACCGTCCTGCTGCCGCCGACCCGTTCGAAGGCGCGCTCCTGGATCACCCGCAGCAGCTTGCCCTGCAGGCCGAGCGGGACCTCGCCGATCTCGTCGAGGAACACGGTCCCGCCGTCGGCCGCCTCGAACTTGCCGACGTAGCGTCGATCCGCGCCCGTGAACGCGCCGCGCTCGTGGCCGAACAGCTCGTTCTCGATCAGCGAGGCCGGCAGCGCGGCGCAGTCGACCGCGACGAAGGGGCCCGCGCGGCGCGGCCCGTTGAAGTGGATCGCGCGCGCGAGCAGGCCCTTGCCGGTCCCGGTCTCGCCGGTGACCAGCACCGTGGCGTCGGTCTCCGCCGCCTTGCTGACCATGTCGTAGACGCGCCGCATCGCCGGGCTCTGCCCGACGATCCCGTTGAAGCGGTAGTCGAGCGGGTGTCGCGTCGGCGCGCGCATCTGCGCGTAGAGGCTGGTGCTCTCGACGACCATCGCGACCTGGCTGGCGAGCGCGCGCAGCAGCGCCTCGTCGTCCTCGTCAAAACCTGCCGGGGCGCGCGCGTCGCTCGACGCGCGCTTGTTGAGCAGCTGGATGACGCCGAGCAGCTCGCCCGCGCGATCCTTGACCGGCGCGCACAGGATGTGACGCGTCGCGTAGCCCGTGCGGTCGTCAATGTCGCCGAGGAAGCGCGGGTCAGCCACGGGGTCCTCGAGGTTGACGCTCTGCCCCGTGCGCGCGACGTAGCCGGCGACGCCTTGCCCGATCTGCAGCCGGATCTCACCGATCTCGGGGTAGTGTCCGGCCTTGCTGAAGATCTGGTCGCGCGCGCGATCGACGAGGTAGAAGGTCCCTCGATCCGCGCGCATCGCCTCGGTCACTGCGTCGATGACCTGCGCGAGGATCGTGTCGAGGTCGACCTGCTGGCGCAGCAGCTCCCCGACCGCCATGAGCACGGAGCCGCGGTCGACGCGAGCGGGCCTGCGCGCGCGCCGTGGCTTGCTCGAGGAGCTGGCGCGCGTCGGCGTTCGGGCCATACCGTTGAATGTAGCACCGACTGCTCAATTTTGGTTCACTCCCTGGTCTGCTTTGATTCGTCATGCGCGCGCGATCAGGTCGATCCGCGCGAGCGATTCCGTCGTAGAGTGCGGAGGCCGGAGCGGAGAGACGGTCGGAGATCGCCATGACAGAGCTGAAGCGCGCGAGTCGGTTGAACGGGGTCGGTCGGATCGGGCGACGCGTCGCGGTGTGGGTGTGGTGGGCGATCAACGGGCTCCGGCGCGTGCTCGTGAACCTGCTCGTGCTCGGGATCGTCATCGCCGCGCTCGTCGCCGTCTGCTCGAGCGACGGCCCTGAGATCCACGACTCGACCGCGCTGGTGGTCGCGCCGCAGGGCACGCTCGTGGAGCAGAAGAGCGGGGACCCGTCGGATCGTCTGCTCGGGTCGATCACGGGCGAGGGCCAGCAAGAGACGCTGCTGCGCGACGTCCTCGACGCGATCCGCTTCGCCAAGGACGACGCGCGCGTGAAGGCGCTCTTGCTCGACCTGAGCAAGTTTCAGGGCGGCGGCCTGAGCAAGCTGCAGGAGGTCGCGGACGCGCTGCGTGACTACAAGGAGAGCGGCAAGCCGCTCATAGCGACGGCCGACAACTACTCGCAGGGCAGCTACTACCTCGCCGCGCTCGCCGACGAGGTGTTCGTCCACGAGCTGGGCGGCCTCCAGCTGCAGGGCTTCGGACGCTATCGCACCTACTACCGCGACGCGATCGATCGCCTCGAGGTCGACTGGAACATCTTCCGCGTCGGCAAGTTCAAGTCGGCGGTCGAGCCCTACCTGCGCAACGACATGTCCCCGGCCGCGCGCGAGGCGAACCTCGCGTGGCTCGGCGACCTGTGGGCCGCCTACATCGCGGATGTCGCCGCGGCGCGCGGGCTGGAGCCGAACGCGCTCACCGACTACGCCGAGAACTTCGAGCGCCACCTCCAGGAGGCGCGCGGCGACGCGGCTCAGGCCGCGCTCGCGGCCGGGCTCGTCGACAAGGTGGCGCAGCGCGACGTGGTGCAGAAGCGGATGATCGAGCTGGTCGGCTACCACGAGGAGAAGCACAGCTTCCACCAGGTCGCGCTCGGGCCCTACGTCGCGCAGATGCGCGAGCGTGACGCGACGAAGCCGAAGCGCGGCCCCGCGGTCGGGGTCATCGTCGCGCGCGGGACGATCATGGACGGCAAGCAGCCGGCCGGCTCGATCGGCGGCGACTCGACCGCCGCGCTGATCCGCAAGGCGCGACACGACGACGACATCAAGGCGATCGTGCTGCGGGTCGACAGCGGAGGCGGCAGCGCGTTCGCGTCCGAGATCATTCGCCGCGAGTTCGAGCTGGCCCGCGCGGAGGGCAAGCCCGTGGTCGTGTCGATGGGCAGCGTCGCCGCCTCGGGCGGGTACTGGATCAGCACGGCGTCCGATGAGATCTGGGCGAGCCCGACGACCATCACCGGCTCGATCGGGATCTTCGGCATGTTCCCGACCTTCCAGAAGCCGATGGAGAAGTACCTCGGCGCGCGCGTCGACGGCGTAGCGACCGCGCCCGGCGCGGGCATGCGAGTCGATCGCGCGCTCGATCCACGGCTCGCCGCCGCGTACCAGACCGGCATCGAGAACGGCTACCGTGACTTCCTCGATCGCGTCAGCGAGGCCCGCGGGATGACGCCGGAGGAGGTCGACAAGATCGCGCAGGGGCGCGTCTGGAGCGGGACCGCGGCCCACGAGCGCGGTCTCGTCGACAAGCTCGGCGGGCTCGACGGCGCGGTGGCGTCAGCGGCCTCGCGGGCGGAGCTCGAGGAGGGGGCGTATCGCGTCGAGTACGTGGAGCGGGAGCTCGAGCTCAAGGAGCGGCTCGCCAAGGAGCTCTTCAATTCTGCCCGCGCGTGGATCATCGGCGAGTCGATCGAGGAGGGCGGCGTCGCCCGCGGTGGACCGTACTCTGAGGTGCTCGCGCTGTTCGCGGAGCAAGCGCGTCTGCTCGCCTCGTTCAACGATCCCAATGGCCTGTACGCGTACGAGATGATCGACGTCGACTAGGCGGTCGAGTCGCGTGCGTAGTCGTTCGATCGGGACGCCCGGCTCTGCTCCATGCCCTCTCGCGAATTCACCCGCGCGCTGCGCTCGATCCGCGTCTGGGCTGAGCAGGCCCGAACCGAGACCGGCGCGCTCGATCTCGCCGGGTTGCGCGACGCGACCGACGGCGGGTTCATACCTGTCCCTGAGGGCATCACCATCCTGGACGCGCGGATCGGCGAGCTGGCTGCGGAGTGGGTGCTCGACCGCGCGAGTGACCCCGCGCGCAGGCTCCTGTACCTCCATGGCGGCGGGTATCTCGCGGGCGGCCTGGCGTCCCACCGCCCGCTCGTCGCCGCGATCGCGCGCGCGTCGGGTTGCAGCGTGCTCGTGCCGGCCTACCGCCTCGCGCCGGAGCACCCGTTCCCCGCCGCAGTCGAGGACGCCGTGTTGGCCTACCAATACCTGCGAGCGCACGGCCCCCGCGGAGACGCGGCGATCGACGCCGTGCCTGGCGGACGCGTCTTCATCGCGGGGGACTCGGCGGGCGGGGGACTCACGCTCGCGTGCATGCTGCGGACGCGCGAGGGCGGGATCCCGCTCCCCCACGCCGCGGTCACCCTGTCGGCGTACACCGACTGCGCGCTCACGGGGGACTCCATGCGCACCCGCGCCGAGGTCGACCCTGTTATCGGCTTGAAGATGATCCCCGAGGCGGTCGCCCTGTACCTCGCGGGCGCGGATCCTCGTGACCCCCTGGCGTCGCCGCTGTACGGAGATCCCGCCGGCTTCCCGCCGCTGCTGATGCAGGTCGGCGACGCAGAGCTCCTGCGTGACGACACGGTTCGTTTCGCCGAGCGCGCGCGCGAGCGCGGCGTGGACGTCACGCTCGAGGTCTGGCCCGACATGATCCACGTCTGGCAGCTGTTCACCGGCGTGTTCCCCGAGGCGCAGGCCGCCGTCGAGCGCGTCGGCGCCTTCCTGCGAGCTCACTAGCTCAGGGTGCTGAATTGACGACGCCCGAGCGCGCTCGGGCGTCTCGCGCGTCGTTCTTCACGTGTGGTGTTGGTAGGGAGCGAGCCCGGAAGGAATCGAACCTTCGACCTGCGGAGTAAGAAGCCGCCGCTCTCCCAATTGAGCTACGGGCCCAGGAGGATTGACGCTCGAGAGTTCGAGCGTCCGTCGCGTTGAGGTTCGTCAACACGTGGTGGTAGTGGGAGCGAGCCCGGAAGGAATTGAACCTTCGACCTGCGGGGTAAGAAGCCGCCGCTCTCCCAATTGAGCTACGGGCCCTGGCGGTGCGAGCAGGGAGGGAGTCGAACCCCCGTCTTCCGGGTAAAAGCCGGACGCAACTGCCTCTGTGCTACCTGCCCGCGGAGCGACCGCTGTTCGCGGCCGCGCGCGGCTCTGCGAGAGCCTGCAGGCCCACGCCGCGAGAACGCTCTCTCGAGCGCGCGCCGCGTGGGCCTAGCGTTTCGCGCGGGGTTTGTACGGTCTTGGTGTGCCCCGGGACGGGTTCGAACCGCCGACGCGTGAGTCTTCAGCACACCGCTCTACCAGCTGAGCTACCGGGGCGTGACGCCGAGTTCGCCAGCCCGCGTGGACGCGAGCTGGCCCGGTAAACACGTGGCCTCGCGCGACGAGACCGCACGCGCGCAGCTCCGCCCGGTACCGGGCGCCGCGCTCGCGGATGTGTACGATGCTGTGCATGGGTCTTCGCTCCGCGTGAAGGGTTACAGGGGGCTGCCGTGGCAGCGACGAGGGACTTGGTTGGGGGGCAGAGCGCCCCAGGGCGGGGTTGAACCGCCGACGCGTGGATTTTCACTCCACCGCTCTACCGCTGAGCTACCGGGGCGTAGGGCCGAGTTCGCCGGCTCGCGCGTGGCGAGCCGGCCCGGTAAAAGCGGGACCGCGGCGGGCGAGCACACGTGTCGCGTCGGGTCGTTCACGACGCGTGACACGCTCACTGGATGGCTGGACGCTACGCATGACGCTCGCTCCGCATGAGGGGTTGAAGCAAGGAGATGGGTGAAGAGGACGAGGAGAGCCCCAGGGCGGGATCGAACCGCCGCTGCGTGGAACTTCAATCCACCGCTCTACCGCTGAGCTACCGGGGCGTGCTGGGTGACGCTCGCCGACCCGCGATCGCGGGTCGGCCCGGTAAAGATGTAAGGGTGTGCGACGGGACTCGAACCCGCAACGACCGGAATCACAATCCGGCGCTCTACCATTGAGCTACGCACACCGTAGGGATGGTGATGCGCGCTCGAGTCACAGGAGCTGCTCGCGGCGTTCATGGTGCTGCTCGTCGTGGCTTCGTGGAGGGAGGGTGGATGAGAAGGGATGAGGATGAGAGGGGATGAGGATGAGAAGGGATGAGGATGAGAAGGGATGAGGATGAGAGAGTCGGCCCGGGAGGGATCGAACCTCCGACCCCTCGCGTGTCATGCGAGTGCTCTACCGCTGAGCTACGGACCGATACGGTGGTTTCTGATGAATCGGCCCAGGAGGGATCGAACCTCCGACCTCTCGCGTGTGAAGCGAGCGCTCTCCCGCTGAGCTACGGACCGGGGCGGGTGGTGATGAAGTCGAGTCGTGGGGTGTCGCGTCGCAAGGCTGGCCGCGTGAGGAGTCGGCCCGGGAGGAGTCGAACCTCCGACCCCCGCTTATCAGACGAGAGATCAGACCGCTGACGAGCCGGTTGGTGGTTGTCTGGATATCGAGAGTCGGCCCGGGAGGAGTTGAACCTCCGACCCCCCGCTTATCAGGCGAGTGCTCTGACCACTGAGCTACGGACCGGAATTTCGACGCGCGCGCGTCGTCGTGGGAAGTAGGCCCGGAGGGAATCGCACCCCCGACCCGCTGTTTGTAAGACAGCCGCTCTCCTGCTGAGCTACGGGCCCAATGTGATGTCAAGTTCGTCTCGCTTGTGCCAGCGAGGACCGCGTCGCGGTCCTCGTGGGCGAGCGGGGCGTACGGGATTCGAACCCGCGACCCTCCGGCTGACAACCGGATGCGCTACCGCTGCGCTAACGCCCCTCGCGTTCGTCCGCGTGCGACGTGGACCACGTCGCGGGGCTTGGTATCGAGCTGTGCGTTCATGACGAGCTCCGTGCGGGTGTGCGAGGGACCAGGTCGCGCCGTAGCGACCTGGCGCCGTGGGGGAGGATGGGAGGGGGAGGAGTTTGAGTGAGAGCGGGGCGTACGGGATTCGAACCCGCAACCTTCCGGCTGACAACCGGGTGCGCTACCGTTGCGCCAACGCCCCGTGTCCGGCGCGCGCGACGTAGCCTACGTCGCCGGACACGGTATCGAGTCGCGTCTTCATGATCCTGCCTCTAATCCGAACTGTCAGTTCGAGAGTGCGTTGATAAAGTGATGCGATTCAATCATCGCATGCTGAAGCTGATGGCGGGATTTGAACCCGCGATCTTCTCCTTACCAAGGAGACGCTCTACCGCTGAGCCACATCAGCGCGGGAAGCTGGCGCCCGGAATCGAACCGGGAACCTCCTGTTTACGAGACAGGTGCTCTGCCAGTTGAGCTACGCCAGCGGAGGGTCTGCGGCTCCGGGGCCGGGCGCCAGAAACAACAACGCCGGGGGCCCTGTGTGGGCGTCCCCGGCGCGGCTCTTGATGGAGGAAAATCGCCGGGAAACGCTCAGCAGACGTGCGTATCGTCAATCACGTCGGTAATGACGGTGACGACGACGATCGCGGTCGGGCGCGAAAATCGAGCTGTGTGCGTGCGTTTCATGACGAGGTTCCGTGCCGCGAGTTCAATTCAACGACACGAAGTATGTGTAGCCGTGGTCGGTGTCGCTGTCAAACGCTTTTATGAAGTTTTTTTATTCATATGTCTTAATGGTCTTACTGCGCGTTCGCGCGCTTCGCCGTCGTGAGGCCGCCCTCCCGCGCTGCGCCGCGGTCGCCCGGTGACCGCGGGTCGGTCACCAGGTGTCGGTCTCTTCGTACAGGTAGCCGCGGGCGCCTTCCTCGTCGAGGAACGCGCGTACGCGCAGCGTCGGGCTCGTGAACAGGCGCTCGACCTGCATGCGGCCGACCGAGCTGCGGACGAGCAGCGCGACGCGGTGGAAGCCGCCGTAGAGCTCGTCGCGGCGCGCGAAGAACAGGCGGTCGAAGCTCTCCTCGTTCCGCCCGGAGACCGCCCGGAGGTCATAGAGCACGCCCGCGCGAGAGCGGTCGACGACGCGAGCGACCGCGTTGAGGACCGCAGTGAGCTCGGCGGTCGTGACGTCGATCGACGGGAATGGTTCCGTCGTCCTGCGCGCGTAGAGGATAGCGAGCGCGCCGTCGTCCACGAGCCGCATCGTCAGGTAGCGCGAATCGTGGAGGAGCACGGAGGTGTTCGCTATGCCCTGCACGCCGCGAGTGTAGCAGCCGCGCGGGGAGACGCGCGCCGACGGGGCTCGCGCGACGCGTGCTACGTTTCGGTGATGCGGCTGTACGACTTTCCCAGGAGCTCGAGCGCGTGGCGAGTTCGCGTCGGTATCGCGCTCAAGCGCGTCGAGGTCGAGCGTGTGCTCGTGGACGTCTCGCGGGGCGCGGGCGCGCTCGATCAGGAGCGGCCCGCGTACGCCGAGATTAACCCCGCGCGGCAGGTCCCGGTGCTCGAGTGGCGCGAGCGCGGCGAGCTCGTGCGCCTGGGGCAGTCCGTCGCGATCCTCGAGTACCTCGAGCAGCGCTTCCCCGAGCCCGCGCTGCTGCCCGCGGACGCGCGCGCGCGCGCGCGGGTGCGGGAGCTTGTGGAGCTGATCAACGCGGGCGTGCAGCCCCTGCAGAACAATTACGTGCTCGCCCAGGTCGAGGCTGCGGGCGGCGCTCCGCGCGACTGGGCGCGGCACTTTATTGGACGAGGGCTCGGGGCGCTCGAGGCGATCGCCAAGGCGTCGTCGGGGCCGTTCCTCACGGGCGCGTCGGTGACGCTCGCGGACGTGTTCCTGGTCCCGCAGCTGTTCAACGCGCGGCTGTACGACGTCTCGCTCGACGCGCTCCCGCGCTTGCGCGAGGCCGAGGCCGCCTGCGCGGCGCTGCCGGCCTTCGTCAGCGCGCGCCCTGAGAATCAACATGATTATGTGGCCAGGTTTGGCGTCGCGCGCTGAGCTCACGACTCGGGGCGCAGCTCGCCGAAGGTGAGGTCGAAGCGCGCGAGGTACTTGCGGACGCGGTCCGAGTCGTTGATCGACTTGCGCCGGCGCCTCGACGCCGCGAACAGCAGGCGGCCGGCCTCCGAGAGGCTGCGCGAGACGCCGCAGACGCGCAGGACCTCGGCGAGCTGCACGCGGTCGAAGCGATCGATCTCGTCGATGGACTCTTCAGACAGGTAGCGACGCAGGACCGCGAGGTCGTCGGCCGCGCCCGGGTCGGCCGCGTCGCCGACGCCCCAGGACGCGCGCAGGCGCTCGATCTCCTCGTCGACGATCGCCTCGTTGATCCGGCCGCCGGGGGCGAGCGTCGCCATGCGCTCGACCGCCGCGCCGAGGTCGCGGAAGTTCGCGGACCAGGTCGCCTCGCCAGAGGTGGCGAAGCGCAGGAATTCAGCTCGCGCGGCGCGGTTGAGCGAGATCTTTCGCGTCACGCGGGCGCCGAAGCGCTCGAGCTCGAAGTCGAGGTTGGGCTCGATGTCCTCGAGGCGGTCGCGCAGGCCGGGGAGGCGGAAGGTCCAGAGGTCGATGCGCGCGAGCAGGTCCTCGCGGAAGCGACCGTCGCGGACGGCGTCGCGGAGGTCGCGGTTGGTCCCCGCGATCAGCTGGAAGTCGCTCTCGAGCTCGCGGTCGCTGCCGACCGGGAGGAAGCGCTTGTCCTCGATCGCGCGCAGCAGCGTGGCCTGCTCGTCGAGGCCGAGCTCGCCGATCTCGTCGAGGAACAGCACGCCGCCGTCGGCGCTCTTGAGCAGCCCGGCGCGCGCGTTGCCGGCTCCCGTGAACGCGCCGCGCACGTGGCCGAAGAGCGTGGACATCGCGGTGTCGCCGCGCAGCGTCGCGCAGTTAACCTCGACGAAGCGGCCCTCGACCTGCCGTCGCGCGCGCTTGAGCTCATAGATCCTTCGGGCCAGGTGGGTCTTGCCGGCGCCCGTCGGGCCCATGAGCAGCAGCGGCGCGGTCGAGCGGATCGCGACCTGCTCGATCCGCTCGATCAGCTGGTTGAACGCGGCGTTGCGCGTGTCGATGCCGGCCTTGAGAAACTCGAGCCCCTCGCGCTGCGCCTGCTGGAAGCGCGACGCGATCTGATCGTAGCGCGAGAGGTCGAGGTCGATGACGTGGTAGGGGCCTGGACGCCCGTCGCGGTCGCGCCCCGGCGGCGAGGTCTGGATGAGCCGCGCGGGCAGGTAGCGCGACTCGGTGAGCAGGAACATGCAGATCTGCGCGACGTGGGTGCCCGTGGTGATATGCACGAGGTAGTCCTCGCGCGCGGTGTCAAAGCGGTAGCTGCGGGCGAAGTCGAGGAGCGTGCCGAAGACCTCCTCGAAGTCCCAGGGGTCCTCGAACTCGACGTCGTGTCGGCGCAGCGAGGTCTCGGGCGAGACGCTCTCGAGGTCGCGCTCGATCACGCTCGCCAGCTCTTGCGCGCGCGCGCGCGGCTGCACGAGCAGCTCGAGGCGATCGACGACCAGGTCGTCATGGCGACACAGATCAATCGTCGGTCGCCAGCGCTCCCAGCGCCCGCGCGAGGAGCCGATGTCGAGGGTGGTGCCGAGCAACCCGAGGACGACGGTGCGCTTCACCGCCCGATTATGTACGCGAGAAATCTATCATTCCAGATAGGCGCCTCGTCGGCCGTGCCGTCTCGCGTCGACGTAGGCCGCGGTGTATGCAGGGGTTGGGCCCGACGCCGCGTCGGCACGGGCGCTGCACAGCAGGGGCGTGATGTCCTCCGCCAAGCGCGATCCCGAGACCCCGTACGAACTGCAGCAGCCCGACGGCGGGGTGCCGATCAAGCGCTGGACTCGCGGGGTGCCGGTCGACGGCAGCGCGCTGCGGCAGCTCGAGAACGTCGCGCGCATGCCCTTTGTCCACGGGTGGGTCGCCGCGATGCCCGACGTGCACTACGGGATCGGCGCGACGGTCGGCAGCGTGATCCCGACGCGCGGCGCGATCATCCCGGCGGCCGTCGGCGTCGACATCGGCTGCGGGATGATGGCGGTGCAGACGACCCTCGACGCGCGCGCGCTGCCGGACAGCCTCGGCGGGATCCGGTCGGCGATCGAGCAGGCGGTGCCGCACGGGCGCACGAGCGGGCGCCGGCGGGATCGCGGCTCGTGGGGCTCCCCGCCGCCGCGGGTGGCGGACGCCTGGAAGCGGCTGAAACGTCCGTACGAGCGGCTGTCGAAGCAGCACAAGAAGGTCGCCAAGGCGAACACCGTGGTGCACCTCGGGACGCTCGGGACCGGCAACCACTTCATCGAGGTCTGTCTCGACGAGCAGGAGCGCGTGTGGTTCATGCTGCACTCGGGCTCCCGCGGCGTGGGCAACAGGCTCGGCTCGTACTTCATCGAGCTCGCGCGCGAGGACATGCGCAGGCTTCAGCGCAACCTCCCGGACCAAAACCTCGCGTACTTCGAGGAGGGCAGCGAGCACTTCGAGGACTACGTGGCCGCGGTCGGCTGGGCCCAGGAGTTCGCGCGGACGAACCGCGAGCTGATGATGGAGGCGGTGGTCGAGGCGGTGCGGGGCGCTCCAGGGGTGCCGTCGTTTCGCACGCTGTCGTCCGCGGTCAACTGCCACCACAACTACGTGGCGCGTGAGCGCCACTACGGCGCGGAGGTGTTCGTGACGCGCAAGGGCGCGGTCCGGGCGGGCGCGGGCGAGCTGGGGATCATCCCGGGCAGCATGGGCGCGCGCTCGTTCATCGTGCGCGGGAAGGGCAACCCCGAGAGCTTCTGCTCGTGCTCCCACGGCGCGGGGCGGGCCATGTCGCGCACCGAGGCGCGGCGCCGGTTCACGGTCGACGACCACGCGCGCGCGACCGCGGGGGTCGAGTGTCGCAAGGACGAGGGCGTGATCGACGAGACGCCGGCGGCGTACAAGCCGATCGACAAGGTGATGGCGGCGCAGGCCGACCTCGTGGAGGTCGTGCACACGCTCCGCCAGGTCGTGTGCGTGAAAGGATAGACGAGCGATGGCGAGACGCGGTGGTCAGAAGCGTGCGTTCGTGGAGATCGACGGCGCGGCCGGCGAGGGCGGCGGGCAGGTCCTGCGCAGCTCCCTGGCGCTGTCGTTGATCACGGGGGCGCCGGTGCGGATCAAGAACATCCGCGCGCGGCGATCGAAGCCGGGGCTGCTGCGGCAGCACCTCACGGCCGTGCGCGCGGCGACGGAGATCGGCGACGCGACGGTGACGGGGGACGAGCTGCGCTCGAGCGCGCTCGAGTTCACGCCGAAGGAGATCCGCCACGGCGAGTACCGCTTCGCGGTCGGCACGGCCGGGAGCTCGACGCTGGTGTTCCAGACGGTGCTGTGGCCGCTCGCGCTCACGCCGGGGCGCTCGCGCGTCGTCTTCGAGGGCGGGACGCACAACCCCAAGGCGCCGCCCTTCGAGTTCATCGCGCGCGCGTTCCTCCCGCTGATCGAGCGCATGGGCGTGCGCGTGCGCGCGAGCATCGAGCGTCACGGCTTCTACCCGGCGGGCGGCGGCCGCTTCGTCGTCGAGTTCGAGGGCGGCGTGTCGTGGCAGCCGCTGCACCTGCGCGAGCGCGGCGAGCTCAAGCAGGTGCGGGCCGAGGCGCTGTGGGCCAACCTGCCCAAGGGGGTCGCCGATCGCGAGCTGCTCGCGCTGCGCGACGGGCTCGGGCTCACGCGCGCCGCGCTGCGCTCGCGGGAGGTCAAGAGCGTGGGCCCGGGCAACGCGGTGCTCGTGGAGGTCGAGAGCGAGCGCTGCACGGAGGTGTTCGCGGACTTCGGCGCGCGCGGGCGGCCGGCCGAGGAGGTCGCCGAGGCCGCGATGAAGGAGGCGCGCGCGTACCTCGACGCCGACGTCCCCGTCGCTGAGCACCTCGCGGATCAGCTGCTGCTGCCGATGGCGCTCGCGGGCGCGGGCAGCTTCCGAACGGTCACGCCGAGCCTGCACACGACGACGAACATCGAGGTCATCGGTCGGTTCCTCGACGTCGACATCCGCGTGACGAACGAGACGCGCGAGGACGGCCCGGCGCGGTACCTCGTGCGCGTGGGCGACGACGAACTGTGAGGAGTCCGCGCCGCGCGTCGGTGTGGCGCGCGGCACACGTTGTGCGCCGGCGCACGGGCCTCGGCGGCGCGCCGGGCCGAGACGCGCGCGTGAGCCGGTAGCATGGGCCGCATGTCGCAGGGGCCATGGACGTGGGCGGAGCAGTGGGCGGCGTGGCAGGCGGCCGTGGCCTCAGAGCCAGGCGGCTTGTTCGCGCAGTGGATCGTGCTCGTCGCGATCTCGGTCGTCGCGGGGCTCGTGATCTTCTTCGCGACCGCGCTGCCGCTGCACTACATCTACTACGTGCGTCGGCGCGAGGACGCGGCGCGCTGGAAGTGTCAGCCGAAGCGCTTCTTGCCCGACCGCCTCAACCGCGAGGCCATGCGGCTGTCGACCGTCAACATGACGATCGGCGGGGTCATGTCCGGGACCTTCATCACCTACGTGGCGCGGGGCGGGTGGACGCGGCTGTACTTCGACTGGTCGGAGTACGGCCTCGCGTACCTGCTGCTGAGCGCCGCGCTCGCGTTCTTCTGGAGCGACGGCTGGGCGTACTACATCCACCGGGCCTCGCACATCCGCTGGGCCTACAAGGCGTATCACCGGATTCACCACCGCTACGTGGCGACGACGCCCTGGGTGACGGTCGCGCTGCACCCGGTCGAGCTGGCGATGCAGGTCGTGGCGAACTACGCGCTGCTGTTCATCATCCCGATCTACGCGCCGATGTTCGCGATCATGCTCGTGTACGTGCTCGTGTACAACATCATCGATCACTCGGGCGTGAAGTTCACTTCGCGCATCCCGTGGCAGCCCAGCTCGATGTTCCACGATGACCATCACCGGCACTTCCACTGCAACTTCGGCCAGCACCTGACGTTCTGGGATCGCGTGCACGGCACGCTGCGGCGCGTCGATCGCCGCTACGGCGAGACCGTGTTCGGCGGGCGCGGCGACGGCGAGGGCGACGAGTTCGTGCGCTACTGAGCTCGGTCAGGGGCTCGGCGCGCCCTCGGCGGGCAGCGACTCGAGGATCGCGTCGACGAGCGGGCGCTCCTTGTAGGTCTCGAGCATCAGGCGCTTGAGCACCTTGCCCTCGGGACCGATCACGAAGATCGCCGGCCAGGCGGTCTCGTTGGCGGGATCCTCGACGCCGTAGGCGCGCATGACCTCGCGCGCGTGATCGCTGAGGACCGCGAAGGAGTACTCCTGGTCGCGCGCGAGCGCCTCGGCGATGTCGAGCGGGTCGCCCGAGACGCCCGCGAGCGTCACGTCATGACGCTGGAGCTCCGTGAGCGACGCCTGCAGCTGCCCGAGCTGCTTGCGACAGTAGGGTCACCAGGCGCCGCGGTAGAAGACCAGCACCACGTACGCGGTCTTCGACAGCGCGTCGGTGAGGGTGAACGCGCCGGTCGAGCCGGTGAGCGTGAAGTCAGGGGCGCTGGCACCCTCCGCGAGCGCGTGTTCGAAGATGCCCTCGGGCGGCGTGTCACGACGCGCCTCGGGCGGGAACCCTCCCCACTTCCCCTTCGCGCGAGGCGCCTTCGCGGGCGCTTCGGCGACGGGCGCGGGCGCGGACTTGCTCTCGCTCGCGCTCGGCGCGGCGCTGGGCGTCGCGGACTCGCCGCAGGCCGGCAGCGCGACGGTGAGGAGGGCGGAGAGCGTCACGGCGATCGGCGCGCGTGTGATCATGCGAGACCGTAGCACGGCGCCCGTGCAGCCTCGGCGGCGCGCGCGGACGGCCCGCGGCGCTACAGCGCGCGTCGGCGCGCCGACGCGGCCGGCGCTACCCGAGCAGCTTGCGCTCGCGGGCGGCCGCGCGCAGCTCGTCGCGGAACTGCGGCGCCGCGAGCTCGATGAGCGCCGCGGCGCGCTCGCGCAGGGAGAGGCCGTGGAGGTTGGCGGCGCCGTGCTCGGTCACGACCCAGTGGACGTCGGCGCGGGTCGTGACGACCCCGGCGCCAGGCTCGAGCAGCGGGACGACGCGGGAGAGCGCGCCGCGCTTGGCGGTCGCCGGCAGCGCGATGATCGGCACCCCGTCGCGAGCGGCCGCGGCCCCGCGGATAAAGTCGAGCTGTCCGCCGAAGCCGCTGTAGATCTGCGTCCCCAGCGAGTCGGCGTTGACCTGGCCCGTGAGGTCGACCGAGAGCGCGGAGTTAATGGCGACCATGCGATCGTTCCTGGCGATCACCGCGGGGTCGTTGACGTAGTCGCAGGGGTGCGCCTCGATGACGGGGTTGTCGGCGAGGAAGTCGTAGAGCCGCCGGCTGCCCATGGCGAAGGTGATGACGATCTTGCCGGCGTGCAGCGACTTGCGACGACCGGTGATCAGCCCGCCCTCGACCCCGGCGAGCAGGCCGTCGCTGATCATCTCGGTGTGGATCCCGAGGTCGGCGCGCGCGGTCGCGAGCGCGGGGTTGGAGACGAGGCCGAGGACGGCGTCAGGGATGCCGCCGATGCCGAGCTGCAGGGTCGCGCCGTCGGGGATCAGCGCGGCGATGTGGGCCGCGATCGCTTTCTCGACTTCGGTCGCGGGCGGCGGGACGAGCTCGGGGAGCGGCTCGTCGCGCTCGACGACGCCCGTCACCTCGCGCACGTGCACGAACGCGTCGCCGTGCACGCGCGGCATCGCGGCGTTGACCTGCACGTAGACCTCGCGCGCGCGCTCGATCGCGGCGCGCGCGGCCATGCACTCGACGCCGAGGCTCATAAAGCCGTGCTCGTCTGGCGGCGACGCGGCGATCAGCGCGACGTCGAGCGGCGGACCGCGACGGATCACGCCGGGGATCTCGTGGAGGTGCACCGGGACGTAGTCGGCGAGGCCGGCGTTGACGGCCACGCGATCGGCGGGGCCGACGAACCACGCGTGGTGGCGGAAGTTGCTGTGCTCACGGCCGGCGAAGGGGTCGCGCCCGAGCAGGAGCACGTGGCCGAGGCGAACCGGGCGCTCGAGGTCATCGCGGGCCGCGAGCGCCTCGAGCAGCGCGCGCGGGGTCGCGGCGTTGCCCGAGATGTAGACGAAGCCGCCAGAGGGGACGCGCGCGGCGACGTCGGCCTCGCGCATGCGCTTGCGCGCGTAGAGCTCGGAGACGCTCACGGGGTGGGCTCCGCGTCCTCGAGCCCGCGCCAGGCGGGGCGCGGCTCGCCCTCGCGCGCGAGCTGGAGGATGAAGGGGACGAGCGCGCTCGAGAGCCGCTTGCTCGCGGTGCGAGCGACGAGCGCGGGGGTGTTGGGCATGGTCATGTGCAGCACGCCCAGCTTCTCGTAGACCTCGTCGGGCGACGCGATCGGGCGCGAGCTCGCCGACGCGCCGCCGATCTGCACGCTGAAGTCGAGCAGCGCGGCGCCCGGGCGCATGGCCGTGATGTGGTCCCAGGTGATGACGGTCGGCGCGTGGCCGTCGGCGTCCTCGACCGCGAGCACGACGACGTTGCTGAAGCGGATGACCTGGTCGATCGCGCCGGCGTTGGACTCTCGCGTGATCACGTTGGCCGGCAGCCGCGACGCGAGCGCGCGCAGGTGGTCGCAGCGGACGTCGAGCAGGTGAACGATCGCGCCGAGCCCCGCGAATTGGCGCGCCGCGGTCGCGCCCAGCGTGCCGGCGCCGATGATCGAGACGATCGGCGGCGCGACCCCGGGGACGCGCGCGAGCAGGACGCCGAAGCGACCGGGGCGCGTGCTCTCGAGCATGCGCGCGGCGAGCTGAGGCGCGAGCGCGCCGGCGAGCTCGCTCATCCGCTGGCGGATCGGGAGCTCGCCGCGCGCGTCGACGAGGCGGTCGCCGCTGATCGCCACGGCGCCGGCCTCGCGGTAGGCGGCGCGCAGGCTTCGGGGCGCGAGCGCGGGGCGCACGAGGCTGAAGCAAACGGTCCCTGGGGACAGGACCTCGAGTTCCGGCGCCTCGAGCCAGCGGATCCCGAGGGCGAGCTGCGCGCGCGCGAGCGCCTCGAGACGGTGATGGACGATCGCGGCGCCGGCGTCGACGTACTCCTGATCCGAGTAGCCGGCGCGCTCACCGGCGCCGCGCTGGACGAGCGGATCGTGGCCCGCGGCGCGCAGCTCACGAACATCGGGTGGCGTGAGCGCGACGCGTCCCTCGTGGGTGTTGTTAGGACCTGACGCGGTGAGGACTCCGATTCGCACGGCGACGCTCCGACGCGCGCAGGGTACCAGCGACGGCGTCGCGTGGGCGCCGCGCGAAGCTGCGCGCGGCCGCGGCGAGGCGCTCGCGAGCGCGGGCGCGCGTGGGCGCGCGGGGACGCGCGCGGCTCAGCCCGCGTGCGCCCGCGGGGAAAAGCCAGCGATACTTGCCAGAGGAACGCTGCCTCGAGGGACACGTACTTTCTCCCGACGCGATCAGCCATGGACTTCTATCCACTCCTCGCCGCGCGCGTGAGCGTCGCTACGCTCGCGGCTTGCGTCGGCCTGCCGAGCGCGGTCGCGGAGGCCCGCCCGTCGAAGTCGATGCCGGGCGACGAGGGCGTCGCCGGCGAGGACGAGGACGAGGCGCCCGACGGCGACGTCGAGGGCCCCGTGGACGACACGGAGGAGGTCGAGGAGGATGAGGACGCGTCGGACGTCGCGTCCGAGGCCGGCTCGACCCGGACGGCGACGGCGGGCGATAGCGAGGACCCGCCTGATCCCAAGATCGAGACCGGGAGCATCGGGCGCGGCCCGCCGATCCCGACCGAGACCCCGAACATGCCCCGCGAGAAGCTGCTCAAGGGGCGGGAGAAGCTGGTCGAGGATCTCGAGGTGCGCGTGACCGGCTCGATCAGCATGAGCGTCAACTACCGCGCCTGGCCGAATCAGGAGGGCGACGGCCCCGAGGGCCCGCAGGCGCTGTTCGAACGCGTGGCGGTCGGCCTCGACGGCATCTACAAGGGATTCATCGTCTCGGCGGACTACCGCTTCTATCGCAAGTACGCGACGGTGCACCACGGCTACATCGGCTACCGCTACGGCGACGTGTTCGAGATCGACGCGGGCGTCCATCGCGTGCCGTTCGGGATCCTGCCCTACGCCTCGCACAACTGGTTCGAGACGCTCCCGTACTACGTCGGCCTGGCCGACGACTACGACCTCGGGCTCAAGTCGATGTTCCACAAGGGCGGGCTCACGGCGCACCTCGCCTACTACGTGCAGGCCGAGCCGTCGCAGTTCGGCGCGACCCAGGACAGCGCGCGCTACAGCTATGACGTCGTGCTGACTGATGAGACAGAGCTCGGTGACTCGGGGGTCACCAGCGCGCAGTCGAACGAGGAGAAGCACACCGCGGTCGGCCGGATCGCCTACGAGTGGAAGCACCGCGGCGAGGACAAGACCGAGATCGGCGCGTCGGGGCAGTTCGGCGGGCTGTACAACCGCGAGACGGAGCGCTTCGGCACGCGCTGGGCGGCCGCGCTGCACTACACGGGCTGGTACCGCGGCTTCAATTTTCAGCTCGAGGGGCTGTACTACGACAACCGCCCGCAGAACCCCGACGGGCAGCCGCGGACGTGGCTGACGATGGGGGCCTGGGACGCGCCCTACCGCGTGGCGCGGCGCGGCGCGATCGTGGTCGGCAACATCGCGTATCGCCTGCCGCTGTCGGGCCGCGTGTTCGAGTGGGTGATGTTCTACAACGACCACAGCTTCCTGTGGAAGCCGGACGCGGGCTTTGACTACTCGCAGATGAACACCACCGGCGTGCTGATCGCCAACCGCTACGTGTACATCTACCTCGACGCCGCGACCGGACGGAATCACCCGTGGTTCAACCCTGAGTACGGCAACGCGCTGGCGGAGGGCGAGGACGACCCACACTGGTGGCTGTGGGTGAACCTCAGCCTCGGCTTCTACATGTAGCGCCGTGGACCTCCGCGCGGCCGCAGCGGTACGCGAGCTCGCGCGCGGGAGCGACGGCCTGCCGCCGGCGTGATGATGTCCGAACGGTCAGGCGGATCGGGCGCTAGTCGCCGAAGCCGTCGCAGGAGGCCTGGATGACGTCGAGCGCGGCGCGCAGCGGCGCCGCGTAGTCGTCGTCGCAGATGAGGCCCCAGTGGCTGTTGGGCGCGGCGAGCTCGAGCAGCTCGTGCACGCGGGGCGCCGGATCAGCGACGCCGTCGACGCTCGAGCAGGTCTCGGCCTCGGCCCCGGAGAGCGCGATGAGCACGAGCTTGCCCGGGTCGCCGCCCTTGAGCTTGACGAGCAGGTCCCAGTAGACGGGCACCGGCGTGATCGGGCCCGGCGACACGAGCCCGTCCCAGTCCTCGCCGACGTTGAGCACCGACTGATCGTCCTCGTCGGTGATGAGCATGACGACGAGCAGCGCGTCGTCGCGCAGGAAGCCGGCGTTGTAGGCCTCGGCGTCGTGGACGCGGTCGGTCAGCGACGCCCGCAGCGCCTCGAGCGGCATCTCGAGCCCGGCGCCGCCGGCCATCGACGCGACGCACTTGAACTGCGTGGCGACGTCGCCGAGCGGCCCGGCCTCGATCCAGCGCCCGGGGGGCACGTCGTCGCAGGCGAGGCGGTCGGCGGCGTGCTGCAGGCGGCCGCGGAGGTTCTGCCCCGACGGGCCGACCATGTCGACCGAGATGACGCCGACGCGGTAGTCGACGCCCTTGTCCTTGATCAGCTCGGCGTCGGCCGTGATCATGAAGTCCGGGAACGCGGCGGTGAGCTTGTCCTGCTCCTCCTCCATCGAGCCGCTGTCGTCGATCACGAACAGCAGATCGACCTTGTCGCAGCGCGCCTCGCCCTGACCGGCCGAGTCGCCGCCTTGGCTCGCGTCGCCGCCGCTGTCCGAGTCGCCCGCGCTCTCGGTCGCGCTGTCCGAGGCGCTCTCGCCCGCGGACGCCTCGGTCTCGCTGTCGCCGCCGGCCGAGGCCGTGTCGCCTTGATCATCCCCGCACGCGCTGGCGACCAGGGCCAGCGCGAGCCCCCACTGAAGGCTACGCATGGCCGGGACGCTAGCACGGGCGCGGCGCGCCCTCGCGCCGCGGCGTCGCTTTGCAACATATGACTATAAGGACATGTCGTGAGCATGCCCCGGGCCCGCGTGTCGACGCGCCGCGGCGCGTCGACGCGCCGGCGGGGCGGTCGGCCGGTAGGCGCGTCGCTGACTCACTCCGGCATGGCGCTCACGCGTCGTCCGCGAGCGAGAAGCCGAGCAGCCCGAGCGCGGCGAAGCCGAGCGCGTTGCTGGTGCCGTGCAGCTCGATCATCTGCGGGATCTCGATGTGCGCGAGGCCGCTGTACTCGCCCCAGGCGTAGAGGCAGGCGAGCGCCATGGTCACGAGGACCGAGAGCCCCGCGATCGCGAGGAGCGCGCCGGCGAGCCGCGGCCGCGTCGCGGGGGCGAGCGCGAAGACCAGCAGCAGCGCGACGCCGGCGAGCGCCGCCGCGAGCACGCAGGCGCTGATGACCTCGACGAGCGGCGACGCGGTGATGCCGATGGCGACGATGATCGGCCCGGGGATGACGAGGATCGCGGCGGCGCGAAACAGTCGACGCGCCCCCGGGCCGGCGCCGCGCCGCGCGAGCGCGTGGCCGGTCAGCCCGGTGATCACCGGCGCGGCGAAGCCGGCGAAGTGAAAGTGCGACGCGGTGAGCGTGACCAGCGGCTCGTGGAAGCCGAGGGGCTGCATGCCGAGGTTGGCGGCCAGCAGCCAGGCGCCGCCGACGGCGAGGTACACGAGGCCGATGTCGACGGCGCTGCGGTCGAGCGACGCGCGGACCCCGGCCCACGCGCGCAGCTCGTGGCGACGGGCGTGGAAGCGCAGCAGCCCGAGGAGGGAGATGAGGCCGGCGACGAGCAGCCAGGGGGCCGCGAGGCCGGCGGCGAGCCAACCGGTGGGGAGGTGGAAGGCGACGGCCGCGAGCGCCGCGGCGGGCAGCTGCGCGCGGACCAGGGTCGCCACGATCGCCGCGCGCGCCCGATCGAGCTCGGCCGCGGGCGTGAGCGCGTCGCCGAGCGCGAGCGCGAGCCCGAGCGGGACGACGACCAGCGGACCGAGCAGCACGAGCCGCGGGAGCAGCGGCAGCGGGTCGATCGTCGCGGCCGCGATCGCGGGCACGAGCGGCGCGAGCAGCAGGAGCCACAGGAGCAGCCCTGCGCCCGCAGACCGGCGCAGCGCGACGCGCAGCGCCTGGCGCGGCGGCGCGATGTCAGGAGGTGAGCCCACGTCGCTCGGTATACACCGGGCGGACGGGGCGTGGCGCGCCGCCGGCGTGTCTATACTGCGCGGGTGTCAGGGCCACGCAGCGCGCTCGGCCGGGGCTTCCGCCGGCTGTGGATCGGGGACGCGATCTCGATGTTCGGCGACTGGTTCACGTACGTCGCCGTGGGCACGCTCGCGCTGGCCGAAGGGACCGGTCTGATCGCGGTCGCGATCGTCCTGCTCGCCCACACGATCCCGCGCGCCGTGATCGCGCCCTGGGCCGGGCGGCTCGCCGACCGCGTCGATCGCCGCGCGATCATGGTCGTCGCCAGCCTGCTGCGCGCGCTCGCGGTCGTCGGGATGATCGTCGGCGCGCGCCAGGGGTCGCTGTGGCTGGTGCAGGCGCTGCTCGTGCTGCGGATGGCCTTCGGCGCGCTGATCGAGCCGGCGGCGAGCGCCGCGATCCCGCAGCTGGTCGGGCGTGAGCAGCTGGAGCGGGCGAACACGATCCTGAGCGTCACGTGGAGCGTGATCTTCGCGGCCGGCGTGGCCGTCGGCGGGGTCGCGACGGCGGCGCTCGGGCCGGTGGTCGCGCTCGCGATCGACGCGGCGACCTTCGTGATCGCGGCCGGGATCCTGGCGACGCTGCCGCGCCTCGAACCTGTTATCGAGGACCTGTCTGAAGTCGCAGGTGATACGCCGGGCGGAGGCGGCCTCGCGGTCGCGCTCCGCGTCGCGTGGCGGGAGCGGCCGATCCTGCAGGCGGCGCTCGCCAAGCTGCCCGTCGCGATAGCGAGCGGCGGCGCGTGGATCCTGCTGCACGGCGTCGCCGAGGACCCCCAGGTCTTGCCCGGCGCGGTCGCGGTCGCGCTCGGGTGGCTGCACGGCGCGCGGGCGGTCGGCACGGGCGTCGGGCCGATCGTCTGGACGTGGTTTGGGCTCTCGGGCACGAGCCGGGGCGTGCACGGGAGCGTGCTGCTCACGCTGGCCGCGACCGCGCTGCTGATCGCGGCCACGAACTCGCCCGTCGCGCTCGCGGCCGCGCTGCTGCTCGGGGCGGGCGGCGGCGCGAATTGGGTCACGGCGTCGACCCTGATGCAGCGCCTGACGCCCAACCACCTGCTTGGGCGGGTCGCGTCCGTCGACCTGCTCTCGCACACCCTCGGGCAGTGTCTAGGCGGCGTCGTCGGGGCGCTGATCGCCGACCACATGGGCGCGCCCGCGTGGGTCGGTTGGTTCGGGATCGCCGGCGGCGCGTGTGCATGGCTGGGCCTCGTCGCGCTCGCGGCCGGGCCTCGCGGCGCGCGCGAGGAGGAGGCGGCGTGAGGCGCCGCGGCGGCGCGCTGGCGGCGGCTGCGGTCCCGCTCTGCGTCGTCATCGGCCTCGCGTGCGGCGCGATGCCCGGCGGGGCCCCGGCGTCCGATGGGCCGTCGCGAGCGGAGCACGCGGCCGCGGAGGGGTCTGCTGAGCGGAGCTATAAGGTGTCTCAAGAGCCACGTGAAGAGCGCGTCGCGCCGGCGCCCGCGGCGGAGCCGCCGCTCGCGCGCCAGCTCGAGGCGCGCGCCGTGTATCACGACGACTTCGCGCGCGGCGTCGTGTACACGTGGACCACCGCGGAGCAGGTCGAGGCGCTGCGCGCCTCGAGAGCGCTGCTCGTGGCCACCTCGACGACCCACGGGCGCCCGTCGCCCTTCAACCGCGCGCTCGCGCGGCTGGCCGAGGACGCGGAGGGGCCAGGCGCCGCGATCGCGCGCGCGCTCGTCGAGGATCCGCAGCTGCAGCGGCGCCGCTACGCCTGGACGAGCCCGTACGCGACGACGCTGGGGCTGGCGGCCCGGCGCTACGGGGACGCGCTCGTGGCGGTCGAGCTCGACTCGAGCGCGTATGTCCTTCGGTTCATGCCGTATGAGGACGCGCCGCTCGCCGCCGTCGACCTGCGGGGCGTCGCGGTCCCGCTGTCCGAGGTCGCGGCCCACCCGGAGCGCCTGGGCGCCGTGTATCACGCGCGAGACGGGCCGCGGGCCGCGATCGCGTTTCGCGAGTACGTGCTGTGCAACCCGGCGATGATCGCCTCGTGGTCGCTCGCGACGCCGGCGCTCGCCGAGCTCGTCGCGGAGGAGCGCGCGATGCTGCGCCGCCTTCGCGAGGGCCCCTTCGCGGGCTTGCCGACGCCGGCGGTGCGCGCCGCGTCGGCGCCGGCGTGGCGCGCGGTCGTGGACGCGCCGAACTTGATCGAGCGGTGGCGCGCGAGCCTGGCCTTCGACAACGAGCGCTACCAGCCGAGCCCCGAGAACCTCGCGGCGATCGAGCGCGCGCTCGCGGGGTACGACGGGCGCGGGCCGCCGCTGATCGTCACGCGCGCGCCGCTGCGCGGCGCGCCCCCGGCCCCGCGCTGACGCGCGCCGGCGCGCCGTCGCGGACGCGCGGTCTTCGGTACATGTGACTTTTTGTTCATGTAATATGATTCTCGAAGTTGTGATGTGAATTGGTGGGCTCACGGCCCGGCGTGACCGGGGCGAGCGCCCCCACGCGCGGCGTGATGTCCACGGCTTGCGCGGGGAGCCTGCGCGTGTTGAGAATTCGCGTGACCGACGGCGTCGCGTAGCGTCGCCTGAGCCTCGCGGGTATGGGGAGCACCGGGCGAGATGACGACGTAGAGGGCACGCCCGAGCGACTCGCGCGGGTCGAGCGCGAGGTTACGGCGCTGCGCGAGCGTGAGCGCTTCCTGACGCGGCTCATCCACTCGTCGCTCAACGGCGTCTATATCTACGATCTTCGCGGCGGCCGCGTCGTCTTTATCAATCGCCAGTACACGCGGCTCTCCGGGCACACGCTCGCGGGGCTCCAGGCGCGGACGACCGAGGAGTTCTTCGAGCTGTTCCACCCCGACGATCGCGCGCGGGTGCACGCCCACCTCGCGGAGGTCGCCGCCGCCGGTGACGACGACATGATCGAGATCGAGTACCGGTTTCGCGACAACGACGGGGCGTGGCGCTGGTGCCTGTCGCGCAACGTCGTGTTCTCGCGCGACGAGCACGGCGAGGTCGTCGAGTTCATCGGCACCTTCATCGACATCTCGAGCCGGCGCGTCGCCGAGGAGGCGCGCCTGGAGTACGAGCGGCGCGTCAACCACGCGGAGAAGCTCAAGAGCCTGGGCGTGCTCGCCAGCGGCATCGCCCACGACGTGAACAACATGCTCGGGACCATCGTCGGCAACGCGCAGCTGGCGATGCACACGCTCGAGCGGCGCGAGGACGCGCGCGATCCGCTTCGGCAGATCGTCGCGACGGTCGAGAGCGCGGCGTCGCTGTGCAACGAGCTGCTCGCCTACGCGGGGGAGCACGACGTCGAGATCCAGCCCATCGACCTCAACCAGCTCGTCGTCGAGATGCAGAAGCTGTTCTCGGTGCCGCTGACCGGCGCCGTGGAGCTGAAGCTCGAGCTGCGCGACGCGCTCCCGTCGGTCGACGCCGACCCGGCGCAGCTCCGCCAGGTGCTCCTGAACCTGATCACGAACGCGATCGACGCCCTCGAGGGGCGGGCGGGCGTCGTCGCGATCACCACCGGGGTCGCGGCGCGCTCCGGCGAGGCGCTCGCGCGCGCGGCGAAGCGCGGCGATCGAAGCGGCGGCGACTTCGTGTTCGTGGCCGTCGAGGACGACGGCTGCGGGATGTCGGCCGACGTGGTCGCGCGCATGTTTGACCCGTTCTTCACGACCAAGCAGCGCGGGCGGGGCCTCGGGCTCTCGGCGGTGCTCGGGATCGTCGAGTCCCACGGCGGCGCGATCGAGGTCCACGCGGAGGTCGGCGCGGGGACGACGATGCGCGTGCTGCTGCCGCCGTCCTCGCGCGCGCGCGGCGAGGGAGAGCGCGAGCGCGAGACGCCCTGGTCGGGCGCGGGGCGGGTCCTCGTCGTCGACGACAACCCGGGGCTGCTCGCCGTGACCAGCGGGCTGCTGCGGCACCTCGGCTTCGACGTCGTGACCGCCCGCGACGGCGTCGAGGCGGTCGAGCGCTTCGCCGCGCGGCCCGACGACTTCGTCTGCGCGCTGCTCGAGCTCTCGATCCCGCGACTGGACGGCGTGGCGAGCCTGGCGATGATCCGCGCGCTGCGGCCGGGGCTCCCGGCGCTCCTGATCAGCGGTCGTGGTCACAGCCCGCCGGTCGACCCCGCGCAGACGGGCGGCGGCGTGATGTTCCTGCAGAAGCCGTTCGCATTCGAAACGCTCCGCGCCGCGCTCAAGCGCCTGCTCGAGCCGTGAGCGGTGGGTCTGCGCGGAGCGCCCGGATCACGCGTCCGTGGTCGGCTCCCCCATCGTCGAGAGCTCGTCGAGCGCGCGCCTCGCTCGCCGCCGCCGGTCGGCGGCCGTGAGCAGACGGCGAATCTTGCTCTCGACATCCTCGGTGTCGCTGGGCTTGACGAAGAAGTCCGCGGCGCCGGCTCGCAGCGCCTCGATCACCGTATTCATCTCCGGGTACCCGGTCATCAACACCACGGGTAGCAAGGGGTGGTGATCGACGACGGTCCGCAGCAGCTGCAGCTGGCGGTTCCCGGGCATATGCACGTCGGCGAACACGAGGTCGAAGTGTCGCCGCGCGAGCGCCTCGACGGCCGCGTCCGAGTTGTGCACGCCCTCAGCCTCGTACCCGAGGTGATTCAGCGCGTAGACGAAGAGCTGGTTAAAGATCGCGTCGTCGTCTACGACGAGGAGACGCGCTGCCTGTTTTAGATATGGCACCGAATAATTCGTACATGTTCATGTGGACATGTACAGACGATTCAGGGGCGCCGCGGCGTGGCGATTCGGGGCAGCCGACATGGCGACTCACGTCGGCTGGTGCGCGTTGCGCTCGCGGCCGAATTTTTTTGCATAGTTTGCGCGGACCGTTCGACTCGTGGATGCCACGGCGACCCGCGGAGAACAGGACGGCGCGACGCCGCGTCGCGTTGAGGGCCGGCGCGTCGTCGACAACGAGGTGTTCCTCGGGACATTCGGCGTGGACGTCTCGGGCCCTCCGATGACGCGGTCGGCCGGTCGAGGCGCCGCGAGGGCGCGGTCGTGGCGGCGAGCGCACGACGCTCGTCTCGCGCCGTCAGATCACGGGGCGCGACCCGTACCATGGCGACGTGAACGGCGAAGAGAAGGCCCCTTGGCGCGCGCGCCTCGCTCGGCTCCGCCGCGCGCGGGCCGACCCCGCGCGCGTCGGCGACGCGGCGGTCTTGCAGTCGAGGATGCTCGGGGGGGTCATGAGCGCGCGCGCGAACCAGATCGTGCGGGCGCTCGCCGAGCGCCACGGCGAGGAGGTGTACGCGCCGCGGATCGACTTCGCGGCGCTGGCGCGCCTGCCCTCGTGGACATTCGGCCGCGCGGTCGCCGAGTTCTGTGAGGCGAACGCGATCGTGCCGGCGACGATCAGCGACGAGGCCCGCGAGGATCTCGAGGCGATCGGCGCCGCCGCCCGCTACATCTGCCTGCACGACGTGTTTCACGTCGTGCTCGACACCGACACGACGATCCCGGGTGAGCTGCTGATCACCGCGTTCATCCTCGAGCAGGGCTACTTCAGGCGCAGCGCGCTGTGGCTGCGGCTGCTGTACGTCGTCGGGCCGCTCGCGCGGCCGTGGCGAGCCCGGCGCGCGCTCGCCAACATCCGCCGCGGTCGCGCGCTGGCGCGGCGCGTGCCGACGCTGCTCGGCGAGCCGCTCGAGCGATGGTTCGACGAGCCGCTCGAGGCCGTGCGCGCGCGCCTGCGCGTCACGTCGCGCGAGCGGGCGTCGGCCGGCGCTCACGGCCAGCAGTCATCCCAGGCCTCGCGATAGCGGCGCGTGAGCTCGGCCCACTCGTCGGGGGCGCCGACGTAGACGCCGCCCGCCCAGCTGAAGATGTCGCTCGGCTTGTCGTCCGGCTCGTACAGCGGGACGACGTGGATGTGCAGGTGCCGGGAGGTCTGCGTGAGCTCGCCGGCCGAGCTGCCCGTGGACGCGAGGTAGCAGCGCCGCGGTCGCATGACGCGCTCGACCACGCGCGCGGCCTGGTGCGCGAGCTGGGCGGTGCGCGTCCACAGCTCGACGTCGACCTCGGCGTAGCTCGTGACATGGCGCTTGGGCAAGGCCATGACGTGGCCCCAGCGACGCACGTAGCGGGGCAGCATCACGAGCGTGTCTTCGTCCTCGACGATCACGTGCACGTCGCCGACGCGCCGCGCCGCGATCGCGCACATCAGGCACGCGGGGGCGCCGCCCTCCTCGCGGATTCGCCGGAGCGCCTCGGCGCGGGAGATTTTCGTCGGCATCGGGAATCTCGCCTCAGGGGACGCGCGTACACCCGGGAGCATTCCATGCGAGCGCCCCGGCAGCCAGCAAACGCGGAGGCGGGTCACGCGGACGGCGTGCGCGAGGGCGTCACGGGCGGGCGCGCGCGTGCTACCGTCGCCGTCGTGGTGCGCGGCGCGTCGTCTCAGTCGTGTACAGGAGGGCCGCGCGTCGCGGTTCACCTCGGCCTCCTCTCGGTCGCGTTCTCGGTCGCGTTCGCGGTCGTGTTCGCGGGCTCCTGCGCGCCCCATGAGTCGAGCGAGCAGCCCGGGCCGGAGTGCGCCGAGGGGATGGCGCGCGTCGAGGGCGGGCGCCTCGGCGCGCGCGAGGTCGCGACGCTGTGCGTGGACACGACCGAGGTCACGACGGCGGCCTTCGCCAGCTGCGTCGACGCGGGCGCCTGCGCGACGTCGCAGGCGCAGCGCGGCGAGCGGTGCAACCTCGTGCACGGCGAGCGCGGCGCGCACCCGGTCAACTGCGTCTCGGGACGAGACGCCGAGCGCTACTGCGACTGGCTCGGCAAGCGGGTGCCGACGGCGGCGGAGTGGGACTGGATCGCGCGGGGCCGGGGGGGCGCGTACCCCTGGGGCGCGGAGCCGATCGACGACGGCCGCGCGTGCTGGAGCGGCGCGACGCCGCGCGACGGGACCTGCGAGGTCGGGGGGCGCCCCCGCGGCGCGAGCCCGGAGGGCGTGCTCGATCTGGTCGGCGACGTCGCCGAGTGGACCATCACCGCCGCGGGCGAGGGCGAGTCCACCTTCGTCGCGCGCGGCGGGAGCTGGGCCGATCGCACGCCCGCGGCCTCGGCGGGGCGCGAGGGCGACGTGTCCCAAGAGACCGGCGCGTCCGGGCTCGCGGCGCCGAGCCCGGAGACGCGCGGCCTCCGCTGCGTCGCGCCGCCCGGCAGGCCACGCGCGACGTCGACGAGGGCGCCTGGCGCCCGCTCGACCCGGCGCCGCGCGAGCTGCCCGTGATGGTGAAGCGCGCGCCGCCGCGGAGGCCCGCGCGCGCGCTCGATCACCTCGCGCCGCTGTGGCACTACGTGAGCGACGAGGACCCCGCGCCGACCCACCTGTGGCAGCTCGGCGAGGAGGTCGTGGCGCTCGATCTCGCGGGCGCCCGCGCGCTGCAGCTCGCGACCGGCGTCGACAAGAGCGCGAAGCCGGCCGCGCTGCGCGACTACTGGCCGCGCTGGATCGCCGAGGGCATGGTGCTGCTGGGCGCGGGCTACAGCGGCGACAAGTCGTTCATCTCGGTCGATCCGCGCAGCTACAAGATCCAGTGGCAGAGCGCGCCGGTGGCCTCGGGTCGCAGCTACCAGCACTTCGTCGGCCCGCGCACGCTCGTCGCCGAGTTCTACGGCGACGCCGCGGACGTCGTCGTGGGCCTCGCGCTGGTCGACGGCCGCGAGCTGTGGCGCCTGACTGGAGGGACAGACGCCCCCTTCACGCGGGTCAGCGCGCTGTGGTTCGACGGCGATCGCGGCTACGTGCACGGCGATCGCGGGCTCGTCGCGCTGGACCCGGTGACCGGCGCGATCGCGTGGTCCGGCGTCAGCGTCGGCGAGCACTGCGGCGTCGCCACGGGCGACGGCGTGCTCGTGGTCGAGGCGCCCGACGGGCAGCACGCGGTGATCAACGCGGCGACAGGCGAGGGCAGCGGGCGCGTGCAGGGGCGCGGGCGGGGCGAGTGCAGCTGGCGCGGCGACGGGGCGCCGGCCGCGATCGCCGGCGGGCGCCTGTTCGCCTACGACACGCCGCGCGAGGGCTCCAGGTTGGCCTCGCTCCGCGCCTACTCGCTGGCCTCGGGCGCGGAGCTGTGGAGCGCGTCGAAGGCCCGAGTCGGCCCCCTCGTCGCGGACGCGGACGGGGTCTACATGGAGGGGAGCAGGCGCGCCCTCGCGGCCCGCGATCCGCAGACGGGTCGCGTCGTCGCGGAGGTCTCCATCGGCGACAACTTCACGCTCGCGACGGCGCACGGCGGCGGCCCGGCGGGCCCGCTGGTGGTCGTCACGACCGAGACCGGCGGCACCTGGATCCTCGGGCGCGAGGAGGTCCCGCCGGTCCCCGAGGCCTTCACGATCACCGGTCGCCTCGTGCCCGACGAGTACCTGCGCAAGCGTCGTCGCGCGGGCGTGGGCGTCACCGTCGGCGAGCATCACACGCGCACGAGCGCGGCTGGGCGCTTCAAGATCCGCGGTCGGGCGATCGGCGCGGTCGCGGTCGAGATGACGATCCCGCCGGAGCAGCTCGAGTACTCGGAGGAGCTGTACTCGCGCGAGCTGGTCCGCTTCGACCGCGTGCTCGTGGTGCTCGACGGCAGCGGCACCTACGACGTCGGGGACATCCCGCTGTACGAGTGGACGATCGCCTGAGGCTTCAGCCGCGATCGTACTTCGCCCGCAGGCGCCCGAGCGGCACGCGCGGCGCCCGGATGAGCTCGCGCTCGCGCTCGCCGGTCTCCGGATCGAGGTACACGCGACCGGGGGCGCGGCCCGGGGCGCGCCCGCTGAGGCCCGCGTCGGCGCGCGCGTTGAGCAGCGTGGCCCCGTCGTCGCCGGCCGTGAACCAGTGCACGTTGTCGCGGAAGTCGGAGATCGAGGTGCTCTCGCCGGGACGCAGCGCGCGGTCGATGGTGGGTCGCAGCACCACGTATCCTGGCTCATCGTGCAGGCGATCGTAGTGGCGCGCGCGGGCCTCGCCGCGCAGCACCAGGAACGCGCTCTGCATGTTGTCGTGCCCGTGCGGGACGATCGCGCGGCCGGGCGCGAGCGCGAAGAGCTTGAGCTCGAGGTCGTCCCCGCCCGGGCGCAGCCGCCGGGTCGCGCGGCCGCGGGCGCGCAGCTCGGCCTGCAGGTCGGCGAGCAGGCGGTCGAGCTCGAGCGCCGCGAGCAGCTCGGGCAGCGGCCGCGCGGCCGCGTGAAGCAGCGCCTCGACCCGCGACTGCCAGACCACCGGGTCGAGCCGCCCGCGTCGCGTCGCGGTCGAGGGCTCGTCGAGCGCGCGCACGAGCTCGCGCACGCGCGCGCGCGCCGGGAGCTCGAGCGTGAGCGCGTCGGCCCGGGCCGCGCGGCTGAGCAGCGTCCACGTCGCGGCGTGGGCGAGCGCGGCGACGCCGAGCGTGCGCCGAGACAGCCGCGACGACGCGGTCACGGCCACCGCACCTTCAGGCCGCGGATCTGGCGATCGACGGCGGCGTCGACGGCCGCGCGCGCGCGCTCGGTGAGCTGCTGGTAGGTCGCCGGCTCCTGCTCGGGCGGCGCGTCCTTGCGGTCGGTGGTCGCGGTGTACGGCTCAAAGCAGAACGGGCGTCCGCTGGCGACGTTGTAGAAGACGACGTGACCCCGCAGGGTCCCGCCGCGGAAGCGCTTCTCCTCGCTGGGCGCCGGCTTGAGGTCGCCGAGCACCACGATCAGGCGCTCGTTTCGCATGAGCTCCGCGATCGTGTCGGCGAGCGCGGCCGGATCGACCGCGACGTCCGGGGGCGCGGGCTCGCCGGCGCGCTCGCGGGCTCGCGCGCGCAGGGTCATGAACACCGGCGTGTTGAGGGGCGCGAGCGCGTCGACGCGCGCCAGTGGCGGCGCCTCGGGGGTCGCCGCGTCGCCGCGTCGCGCCTTCGCCTTTGTCTTCGTCTTCTTGCTGTCTTTTCCGTCAGGTTGTTCCTCGCTCGTGGGGAGCGGCGGGCGCCCGGTAGCGAGCAGCTCGAGCAGGCCGCGCTCGATCACGGAGACGGTCATGCTGCCGTCCTTGGGCGCGACGAACGGGGGGCACGAGATCGCGTGCTCGAGGGCCTCCGGCGGGGGCAGGGCGTGGAACATCTGCTCGAGCCGGGCCTGGAACAGGTTAATCGCGGCCTCCTGCTCGACGCTCGCGTCGTTCGGGTCCGACGCGGGCGCGGCGGGAGAGCGCGGTGACGTCTTGGCGTCTGCGGGCGAAACCGGGGCGGGGTCCGCCGGGTCTGAGCTCGGGGACGTGGGTCCACACGCGAGCAGGACGCAGCCGACGAGCGCCGCCGGGACGGTGAGCGCGACGCGGCTGCGCGTGGGTGGGTCCGTGTGCATCTCGAGGCCTCGGGGCGCCGGGCCCCTCGCGCTGGATCATAACCTGGCGGAAGCGACTGGTGGGCCGCGAACGCGACGCGCGAGCTCGCGGCCCCGCGCGGCCCGCTGTGGTACACCGTGAGCATGACTTCCTTACCGACCTTGACCACGACCCTGGAGCGCCCGCTTCGCGCCACGCGGACGCTCGCGCTCGTCTGCGCGGGCCTGCTGCTGGGCGCGTGCGGCGACGACATCACGAACGCGACCGACAGCGCGAGCGACTCGACGAGCGCGGGCACGGACACGACGGCGGGCACGACGGCGGGCACGACGGCGGGCACGACCGCCGGGACGTCCGCGACCGGCGGGTCCGAGACGGAGGCGACCACGGTCTCGAGCACGGAGCCGATGACGAGCTCACCGGACACGACGACGACGACGGCGACGCCGACCACGGGCGAGGAGACGACGGAGGCGACGACCGTGAGCTCGACGGAGCCGACCACCGGCGGCGAGACCTCCGGGACCACGGGGGACGGCGTGTGCGAGTTCGTCGGCACCGACTCGCTCGAGGCCGCGCTGTACGACGCCGACACGCCCGACAAGTCGTGCGGCAAGGTCGAGTTCACCGGCCGTCTCGACGCCGTGGGCGTCGACGTGTGGCACCTCGACATGTGCCCCTGCGGCGCGAACTGCCTGGTCCCCGATCCGTGGACCTTCGAGCTGCAGGCGCCGCCGAGCTGGATGCCCAAGGTGCCCGCGTGCCCGCGGATCATCCTGCACACGACCCCGACCTTTGACCCCCAGGTCTGCGCCCTCAACGGCCTCGCGGTCTGGGACCTCGACGCCCCCGGGGCGCCGCCGGTCTACTACGCGGGCGGGCCGACGGGCCTCGCGGAGGTCTCCGAGATCACCGTCGCCAGCAACCTCGTGGAGACCTGCGCGTGCGACGGCTGCTGCGGCGACGACGAGCAGTACAACATGCAGTTCGACGCCGGCGACGAGAGCCTCGTGCTCCCCGAGGGCGAGCAGGGTCAGCTGCTGGTCGAGGGCGCGACCTACGACGTGTACAACATGCAGTCCCACGCCATCGGCCTGTGCGACGCGCCGTCGTCGTTCTACTGGGCGGCGAAGGGCGCCTGAGCGCGGCCGGCCTCCGTCGGATCCGTCGCGGTGCTCGCCATGAGGATCGATCGCGATCCTCGAGGCCGCCACCGCGACGCGAGCGACTCCCGGTGGCGTGCCGCGAACGCGTTCGGCCGCCGAGTCGCGCGTCCGCGATCGCGCGCCGCCACGCGGCAATCCCCGTGTAACGTTGTAGGCGCCTGAGAACGGGGGATTTCGCTTGCGCGCTTCGGGCTCGCGGGGTACCCCGAGTCTGCCGATGCGACGCTGGAACGGCTGGGGTGAGCAGGAGATCGATCACGGGCTGTCGGACGCGGCGCTCGCGTTTCTGCGCGAGGCGCTCGGCGACGCGGAGCCGCCGCGCGACGCCACGCTCGAGCAGGTGACCGCGCGCGCCCCGGCGTCGCGTCTGCCCGACCACCCGCTCGTGCGCGTCGACCCGAAGACGCGCGCGCTGTGTGCCCGCGGGCAGTCGTTCCCCGACTGGGTCGACCTGCGCTACGGGACCGTCGGCAGCTTCCCCGACGGCGTCGCGCGGCCGCAGCAGAGCGCCGACGTGCGCGCGCTGCTCGACTACGCGGCCGGCTGCGGCGCGCGCGTGATCCCCTACGGCGGCGGCACCAGCGTGGTCGGGCACCTGACCCCGCAGGCAGGTGACGCGCCGGTCCTGACGATCGACCTGCGCGGCCTCTGGCGCCTCAAGTCGCTCGACGCGCGCAGCCTGCTGGCGACCTTCGAAGCCGGCGCGGCCGGCCCGGTGATCGAGGACCAGCTGCGGCCCCACGGGCTGCTGCTCGGGCACTTCCCGCAGTCCTATGAGTACTCGACGCTCGGCGGCTGGATCGCCACGCGCTCGAGCGGGCAGCAGTCGCTGCGCTACGGCCGGATCGAGCAGCTGTTCGCGGGCGGGCGCGTCGAGTGCCCCGGCGGCGCCCTCGAGATCCCGGCGTACCCGGCGACCGGCGCGGGCACGGACATCCGCGAGCTCGTGCTCGGCTCGGAGGGGCGCGTCGGCCTGATCACCGAGGCGACCGTGCGCGTCACGCCGCTGCCGCCTGCGGAGACCTTCCAGGCCGTGTTCATGCCGAGCTGGGAGGACGCGGTCGCGGGCGTGCGCGAGCTGGCGCAGGCCCGCTTGCCGCTGTCGATGCTGCGGGTGAGCAACGCGGTCGAGACGCGCACCCAGCTCGTGCTGGCCGGAAAGCCAGGTGTTGTGAAGTGGCTCGACCGCTTCCTGCGCGCGCAGGGGGTCGGGGAGGGCCGCTGCCTCGTCGTCTACGGCTGCACCGGCACCAAGCACCAGGTGCGTCGGCTCAAGCGCGCGGCCACCGGCGCGCTGCGCCGGCGCGGCGGCGTGTGGACGGGCGGCGCGATCGGCAACTCGTGGGTCAAGCACCGCTTCCGCGGGCCGTACTTCCGCAACGCGCTGTGGTCCCAGGGCTACGGCGCCGACACGGCCGAGACCGCGACGACCTGGACGCGCGTGACCGAGATGATGGAGGCCATCGAGGCGGCGGCGAAGGAGGCGCTCGCGGTCGACGGGGAGCGCGTCGTCGTGTTCACGCACCTCTCGCACCTCTACCCCCAGGGCTCGAGCGTGTACTCGACCTTCCTGTTCCGCCTGGCGGCGGACGCCGAGGCCACGCGCGCGCGCTGGCGTCGACTCAAGCAGGCGGTCAGCGACGCGATCGTGCGCGTCGGCGGGACCATCAGCCACCAGCACGGCGTCGGCCTCGATCACCGCGAGCACCTCGCGGCCGAGAAGGGCGCGGCGGGCATCGCCGCGATCCAGGCGCTCGCGCGGCACTTCGATCCGCAGGGGATGATGAACCCCGGGAAGCTGGTGCCGTGATGGCGGGCGCCGGCGAGACCGCGAGCGCGCGGCGACGCGCGGCGATCGCCGACGCGCTCGCGCCGGACGAGCTGTGGGACCTCGTGATCGTCGGCGGCGGCATCACGGGCGCGGGCATCGCCCACGAGGCCGCGCGCGTCGGCCTCAAGGTCCTGCTGCTCGAGCGCCAGGACTTCAGCAGCGGGTCGTCGTCGCGCTCGTCCAAGCTCGTGCACGGCGGGCTGCGCTACCTCAAGGAGGGCAAGTTCCTGCTCACGCGCGACTCGGTGCGCGAGCGCGAGGAGCTCGTGCGCGCGGCCGCCGGGCTCGTGACGCCGAACCAGTTCCTCATCGTCAGCTACAAGGCGCAGCCGGTGCCGCGCGTGCTCAACATGGGCCTGCGGATCTACGACTGGCTCGCCGGCATGCGCAGCTCCGACGAGCTGAGCGTCGAGGAGGTGCTCGCGCGGGTGCCCGCGCTGCGCGAGGACGGGCTGCTCGGCGGCTACGTCTACCGCGACGCGCAGACCGACGACGCGCGCCTGGTGCTGCGCGTGCTCGCCGACGCGCGCCGGGCCGGCGCCGTCGCGCTCAACTACGTGCACGTCCACGACGTCACGCCGCGCGCGCCCGAGGCCGAGGCCGTCACGCTCGCGGTCGAGGACCTCGCCGAGCCCGGCGCGCGCTACAGCCTGCGCGCGCGCGTCGTCATCAACGCCACGGGCGCCTGGGCCGATCGCCTGCGGGTCGCGCTCGGGCTGCGCCCGCGCATGCGCCCGCTGCGGGGCAGTCACCTGGCCTTTCCCGCAGATCGCGTCCCGCTGCCGCAGCCGGTCACGCTGTTTCACCCGGTCGACCGGCGCCCGCTCGTCATCTACCCGTGGGAGGGCGTGACGGTGATCGGCACCACCGACCTCGATCACCCGGACGAGCTCGACCGCGAGCCGGCGATCAGCGGCGAGGAGGTCGCCTACCTCATGCAGGTGATGACGCTGCTGTTCCCGACGCGCCACCTGACGCTCGACGACATCGTAAGCACCTGGTCGGGCGTGCGCCCGGTGATCGGCTCGGGGCACAAGGACCCGTCGAAGGAGTCGCGCGACCACGCCGTCTGGATCGAGCGCGGGCTGCTGACCGTCACCGGCGGCAAGCTGACGACCTTCCGCCTGATCGCGCTCGACGCCCTCAACAAGGCGCGCGACGTGCTCGGCGACGAGGTGCGCGTCGACACGCTCAAGCCCGATCACCCGGTGCTCGACGCGGTCGACCCGGCGCCGCTGATCGAGGCGATCGCCGAGACGCTCGCGGAGCCCGGGGAGTCCGCGCTCGACCCCAGGGGCTGGCAGCAGCGCCTGCTCGGGCGCCACGGCGCCGACGCGGCCGCGGTCGTGCGCGCGGCCGAGCCGGTCGAGGGCGCCGCGACGCCGCTCGAGCGCGTGCCCGGCACGACGGTGACCTGGGCTGAGCTGCAGTGGGCGGCGCGCCACGAGGCGGTGGTGCACCTCGACGACCTGCTGCTGCGGCGCACGAGGATCGGGCTGTGCGTGGCTCAGGGCGGCGCGGCGCTGCTCGGGCGCGTGCGCGCGTGCTGCCAGCCCGCGCTCGGCTGGGACGACGCGCGCTGGGATCGCGAGCTGGCGCGCTACCAGGACCTCTGGCGCGGGCGGTACAGCGTCCCGCCGCGCGAGCGCGTCCCCGCCTGGACGACGACGTAGCGGCCGGGTCGCTTTGGCGCCGCTTCCCGTGGCGCGCGCGCGGGTGTAGGTTCACGGGATGGCGGGGCCGGATGACCTGATCCTGACGATCGACAACGGCACCCAGAGCGTGCGCGCGATCGTCTTCAACGGTCGCGGCGAGCTCCTCGATCGCGTCAAGGTCGAGCTCGAGCCGTACTTCTCGGAGCACCCCGGCTGGGCCGAGCAGCGCGGCGAGTACTACTGGGACCAGCTGTGCGCCGCGACCCAGCAGCTGTGGGCGCAGGGGGTCGTGCAGCCGGGGCAGATCACCGGCGTCGCCGTGACGACGCAGCGCGGCACGGTCGTGCACGTCGACCCCGAGGGCAACGCGCTGCGGCCCGCGATCACCTGGCTCGACCAGCGACGCACCGAGGGCCTGCGGCCCGTGGGCGGCGCCTGGGGCCTGCTGTTTCGGACTGTCGGCGCGACGCCGCTCGTGCGCCGCTTCCAGGAGAACGCGGAGGGCATGTGGGTCGCCCGCAACCAGCCCGAGATCCACGCGCGCGCGCACAAGGTGCTGCTGCTGTCGGGCTACCACGTGCGCCGGCTGTGCGGGCGCTTCGTCGACTCGGTGGCCGCGCAGGTCGGCTACCTGCCCTTTGATTACAAGCGCCAGCAGTGGGCGGGCCCGCGCGACTGGAAGTGGGGCGCCGCCGGCATCCGCCGCGAGCAGCTGCCCGAGCTCGTGCCCGCCGGCGGCCGGCTCGGCGAGATCACGGAGGAGGCCGCGCGCGCGACGGGCATCCCCGCCGGCACGCCGCTGATCGCCGCGGCCGCCGACAAGGCCTGCGAGGTGCTCGGCAGCGGCGGCCTCGACCCCGACGTCGCGTGCCTGAGCTTCGGGACCACCGCGACGGTCAACACGACGACGACGCGCTACCACGAGGTCGTGCGCCTCGTGCCGCCGTGGCCGGCCGCGGTGCCCGACGCGTACAACAACGAGATCATGCTGTACCGCGGCTTCTGGATGGTCAGCTGGTTTAAAGAGCAGTTCGGGCTGCGCGAGCGCCAGGAGGCCGCCGCGCGCGGCGTCGCGCCCGAGTCGCTGTTCGACGAGCTGGTCCGCGACATCCCGCCGGGCTCCATGGGCCTGACGCTGCAGCCGTTCTGGTCGCCGGGCATCCCCGAGCCCGGGCCGGAGGCCAAGGGCGCGGTCATCGGCTTCGGCGACGTGCACACGCGCGCGCACCTCTACCGCGCGATCCTCGAGGGCCTGGTCTACGGCCTGCGCGCGGCCAAGGAGCAGATCGAGCGGCGCAGCGCCGTCCGCCTCCGCCGCCTGCGGATCGCCGGCGGCGGCTCGCGCAGCGACGTCGCCATGCAGGTCGCCGCGGACATCTTCGGGCTGCCCGCCGCGCGCCCGCACGTCGACGAGGCCTCGGCCCTGGGCGCGGCGATCGACGCGGCGGTCGGCCTCGGGATCCACCCGGACTTCCCGGCCGCGATCAAGGCGATGACGCGCCCGGGCGTGGTGTTCGAGCCGCGCGCCGAGGCGCAGGCGGTCTACGACCAGCTCTACCGCCGCGTCTACCTGCCGATGTACGCGCGCCTGCGGCCGCTGTACCAGGCGATCCGCGAGATCACGGGCTACCCGGAGTAGCGGGGCGCGAGCGCCCGTCGCCGAGCGAGTGGTCCTTCAGGACAGGTAGCTGCGCGGCTCACTTCGGCGCGAAGCGGGGCGCGAGCCGGCGCATGAGGCCGGGGGCGAGGCGCGAGACGGGCAGCGCCATCAGCTCCTTGCCGCCGACGTGCAGCTCGGGCGTGCCGCGCTCGATCGCGGTCACGATCTTCGCGGCGCAGCGCGCGGCGGAGATGCCCTGCTCGACGCCCGCGTCCGCGACGCCGTGGGTGCGGCCCTGGCCCGCGACGGCGGCCCGCGCGATGTTGGTCTGCACGTAGCCCGGGATCACGACGCAGACCTCGACGCCGGTGCCGTGCAGCTCGGCCCGCAGCGCGTCGAACCAGCCGCGCACCGCGAACTTGCTCGCGTTGTAGGTCGAGCGCAGCGGCGTGGCGATGTAGCCGGCGAGGCTGCCGACGATCACGACGACGCCGCGCCCGCGCGTGATCATCCCCGGCGCGGCGAGGCGCGTGAGCGCGACCGGGGCCATGAAGTTGAGCTCCATGAGCGCGCGGACCTCCTCCATCGTGGTCTCGAGCGCGCGCGCCCGCTGCGAGCGGCCGGCGTTGTTGAGCAGCACGTCGACGGGGCCGAACGCGGCCTCCGCTTCGGCGTGGGCCTCCGCGAGGGTCTCCGGGCGCGTGAGGTCGACGGGCACGGTCGCGACGCGCTCGGGCCCGTGCTCATCGAGGAGCGCCGCGAGCTTGTCCTCG
The DNA here is from genome assembly GCA_020633295.1 of Myxococcales bacterium. Lineage (GTDB taxonomy): Bacteria > Myxococcota_A > Polyangia > Nannocystales > Nannocystaceae > JACKDW01. The sequence goes on from JACKDW010000009.1 coordinate 65,263, forward strand.
CTGCGCGCCGACGCGACCACCCGCGCGCCGCGATCGATCAGCGCCGGCACGAGCGCCGCGCCGATGCCCGAGGAGGCGCCCGTGACCCATACGACTCGTCCGTCGAGCTTCATGGCCCGCAGGCATGCCCGCGGCGGCGCTTTCGGTCAACCGCTCCAGCTCGGATCGGATGAGCCCATCAGGACAGGTCCGCGCGCGCGCGGCCGAGGCCGTCGCAGCCGCGCGGCGGGGGCGGGGCGGCGATCCGGCCGTCGCGGACCCAGCGGAGCGGCGCGCGCGCGCGCCCAGGTCGACGCGCGCGCGCGCGCGGGCTCCACCCGCAGCGCGCTCGAGCGCGGCCGCGTCGTCGGCGTTCGCCGTCCAGACGCGCGCCTCGCAGCGGTCGTAGCCGCGGCGGCGCAGCGACCAGCACGCGTGCTCGAGCAGCGCCGGGATCAGCGAGCCGCCGCCACGCTCCGGGCGCGCGCTCAGGTGCACGAGCCGGGCGACGCGCGGCTCGTAGAGCTCGGCGGGGGCGCGCCGCCAGCCGGCGTCGTCGAGGCGGACGCAGGCGACCGCGGCGACTTGACCTGACCGAAGCGCCACGTACACGCGGTAGTCGCTGCTGCTCGCCAGGCGCGAGACCGCGGGCTCGCCCGGGAGCGCGCTCGCGCCCGGGAGCGCCGTGAACTCGCGCTGGCCGTGGACCGCCGTGAAGCGGATCCCCTCGTCGCCCGGCGCTGGCGGGCGCGCGCGGTACAGGTCGCGGAGAAACACTTGGTGCAGCCGGCTGTGGTTCACGGCGGTCCTCCTCTCGATCCGGAGCGCGTCCGGTCGTGCTCTGTTGTCGCGTTCGCGCGGCGCGGGGCGCCCCGTGAGATCTGACGTGCCACACGATCGCCGCGGGTGTCCACCGCGGCGCTCGCGATCGCAGCGCCTTCACTCGCTGCCAGAACGGTTCGCGAGCCCACGCCAACCGCGTTATCCGCGATCGACTCGCGGGTCCCGCACCGTCGTATCGGCCGAATTCTGGCGCGTTCGCGGGAGATCGCCGTTGCATCTACACGCGCTCGCGGGCGCGCGAGCTTCGCGCGACGTCCCACGACGCGATCGCCTGGGCACGCGGGACTCGATATGCTGGGCGACGCCGTCGGTCTCGGTAGGGAGGGACTCCAGCATGGCCATCGAGTTCACCATTGAAGAGCGCGTCGTCGCGGCGCCCCACGCCGTGTTCTCCGTCGCCACCGATCTCGAGAACGTCGGGCGCTGGATGCCCAACTTCGTCCGCGTCGAGCGCTTGACCGACGGTCGCTTCGGCGTCGGCACGCGCTGGCGTGAGACTCGAAAGATGTTCGGCGCCGAGGCGACCGAGGAATTCGAAGTCACGCGCTGCGATCCGCCGCGGCGCGTCGAGCTGTTCGTCGACGGGCGGAAGGGCTCGTCGAAGCGCGGCGCCTATCGCTTCGTCTACCGCTTCAAGTCCAGCGACGAGGGCACGCGGGTCACCCTCAACGCCTCGATCGACGCGCCGGGCCTCTTGTGGAAGCTGCTCGGGAAGATGTTCGTCGGCTCGTTCAAGAAGGCCTGCGCCAAGGACCTCGGGGCCATGCGCGCGTACATCGAGGCGCGCGCCTTCGAGGACACCCGGATCCCGGCCTGAGCGAGTCCGACCCTCGCGTGCGCGTGCGCGCCCGCGAGCTCGCGCCGCGCCCGGGCGCCGCGGCTCGCGGGGACCGCTCGAGGTCACGGGTCCGCGTGCGGCCCTCGTCACGCTCGAGCGCTCGCCGAGTCTTGCGTGCTCGCGGCGCACCGGCGCAGGCGCTTCCCGGCGCAGGCGAAGCCGCTCGCGATCGTCGTGACCTGGTCCGTGGGCCTGCCCGCGTGAGCCTTCCTTCGTCGGTCGCGTCGTCGGCGAGCCCTTCGAAGCGGCCCGCTGTGGCCGTCGACGCGGGGCGGCGGCGCCGAAGCGCTCGCGCGCGCGCGCGCGTCACGGGCGAGCTCGAGCCCCGGCGGGGTCCGGCGAACGCGGGTCCCGGCCGCGCCTGAGCGCTCGTGCCCAGATCGCACATGCGGTAGGCTCGCGCGCGATGGTCCCGATCACGGAGACCGAGCTCGCCCCGCGCGACACGTCCGACACGTCGAGCGGCAAGGCCGAGGGCGGCGCGAGCGCGTCGTTTCGCCAGGGCGACGTGCTCGATCGCCGCTGGCGGCTGGACGGCTTCCTCGATCAGGGCGGCATGGGGCGCGTGTGGCGAGCGACCGATCTGCGGCTCGACGAGCCGGTCGCGATCAAGCTCATGAACCCCAAGCTCGTCGCCACCGACGCGGCGCGCGAGCGCTTCATGCGAGAGGCGCGCGCGGCCGCGAAGCTGCGCGGCCCGAGCGTCGTGCAGATCCTCGACTTCAACGTCGATCCGGACACGCGCGTGCCCTACATGGCGATGGAGCTGCTGCGCGGCGAGGACCTCGCGCGCAGGATCGAGCGCGGGCCGCTGAGCCTCCCGCGCACGCTCGCGATCCTCGAGGATGTCTGTTCGGCCATCTCGCGCGCGCACCGGCTCGGGCTCGTGCACCGCGACCTCAAGCCCGGCAACGTGTTCCTGCTCGCGGACGAGCAGGACGGCGTCGCCAAGGTGCTCGACTTCGGCGTCGTCAAGCTCGCGCCCGACGCCGCGGGCGCGCTGACGGGCGAGCACACGACGCTCGGCACGCTCAGCTACATGAGCCCGGAGCAGATCCGCAACCCGCAGCGGGTCGATCACCGCGCGGACCTGTGGTCGCTCGGCGTCATCATCTACGAGTGCCTCACGGGCCAGCGGCCGTACCGCGCGCCGTCGCTGCTGGCGCTGACGCACAAGATCTGCGAGGAGTCGCCGACCCCGGCGTCGCGCTTGATCGAGGTCCCCCGCGGCTTCGATCGCTGGTTCGATCGCGCTGCGCACCGCGACGTCGCGCTGCGCTTCCCGTCCGCGAACGAGCTGCTCGAGGGCCTGCGCGCGCTCGTGACCCCGCGCGCGAGCGGGCGCGCCGCGACGCCCGAGCCGCCGCCCCCGCGCGCGCCGTTCGAGGACGAGGTGCCGGTGCAGAGCTGGGCCTCGGACGCCAACCAGATCGACATCCGCGCGCTCAAGCAGGTCGTGTTCGAGAACGCGGTCGTCAGCGAGTTCTTGCGCGGGCCCGGCAAGCACTTCGTCGCCGGCAGCAAGGGCCTCGGGAAGACGCTGCTGCTGACCTACAAGCGCTCGATGCTCAGCGAGCAGTACCAGGCCGCGCTCGACGGCGGGCGCAAGCAGAAGCACGCGGCCGTGCAGTTCATCCCCGAGGGCCGCCCGTACCTCGACCTCATGGGCGACCTCCCGAGCGTCGGCCAGGCGCAGGTCGACCTGATCACCGATCACGGCGCGTGCAAGCGGATCTGGGCGTTCGGCTTCCGCCTCGCGGTGCTCTCGCACCACCCGACGCTCGCGACCGACGAAGACCGCGAGGACCTCGACCAGCTGCCCCGGCGCCTGCGCGCGATGGCGCTCGGCAAGCGGGCTGAGCCGACCGTGGTCGTCAAGGAGCTGCTCTCGCTCTCGGTCGGCCAGCTCAACCGCGTCGTCGACGAGACCGAGGGCTTCCTCGAGCGCGCGATCCGGACGCTGCACAGCGCGATGTACGTGTTCGTCGACAAGCTCGATCAGGCGCTGCGCAAGCTCCCGCGCGACGCCTGGGTCAGCATGCAGGCCGGCATGCTCGAGGCCGCGTGGGACGTCATGAACACCAACCGGCACGTCAAGATCTACGCGACGATCCGGGAGGAGGCGTTCTCGAGCTACGAGTCGGACATCAAGACCAACCTGTTCGGCGCGACCTCGACGCTGCGCTACTCCAAGCGCGATCTCGAGGAGCTGCTCGAGAAGCTCACCTACTACTACGAGCGCCTGCCGCTGCGCGAGTTCGTCAACGTCGAGGGGCTGATCGGCACGACCGCCGAGGAGCTCGCGCGCGCCGGCGCGAGCCGCAGCGAGTCGGCCTTCGACTACCTGCACCGGCACACGCTCGGGCGCCCCCGCGACTTCGTCATCATCGCCTCCGAGATCTCGAGGAACCGCCGCGGCCTCGACGCGTCGCTGTTCCGCCAGATCGTCCAGGAGACCAGCGCGAGCATGCTCGCGTCGAACGTGTTCGACGAGATGCGCGTGTTCCTCGAGGTCCTGCGCGACCGCGACCAGCGCAGCCGGTTCTTCGCGCTGCTGCCCTACAACGTGCTCACGCGCGAGGAGGTCGTCGACATCTGGTGCGAGTTCCACGGCCTCGACCGCGCGTACTTCGAGCTGCACGGCCGCGACTCCGACGACGTGTATCACCCGTTCCGCGAGCTCTACGACTGCGGGCTGCTCGGCATCATCGCGCGCGAGCCCGGCTCCGAGCGGCAGCTGCAGCGCTTTCGCCAGCCGCACGACGCCGCCGTCGGCTTCCGCCGTCGCCTGCCGCGCTCGCGCTACTACCTGCTGCACCCGGCCCTGCAGGCGCTGGTGCGCCGGCTCAGCGGCGGCCTGCAGTTCCACGCGTTCCGCCAGCTCGTCGTCGGCCACGGCGAGCCCTGGGCCCGCCACGCCGGCCCCACGCTCGACGTCCAGCGCGAGCTGTTCCGCGGGGCCGCGCGCGACGATCTCGAGACCGAGCACGAGGTCCTGACCGCGCTCGCGCGCCTCGATCGCCTGGTCGCCATGGGCGAGCCCTTCGATCACGCGCGCCGCCAGATCGCGGCCTCGGCCGCGCTCGTGCGCCTGACCGCGCGGCTGGAGCGAGTCGGCTGGGACGAGCTGTACGTCGCGCTGCTCGAGCTGTTCCCCGCGTCCGATGATCACCCGGCGCGCGCGCGCGACTAGCCGATGGCGGAGCCTGGCGCGGGCGGGGTGAGGGCGGTCGCGCGACGGTCTACCAGCAGGGCTCCGACGTGCCGGTGCATCAGCTCTCCGACGACCCGGTGCTGCACTACGAGCTCCGACCCCGGAGCGCGCTCGAGAGCGACGCGCGGCCGCGCGGGTCAGAGCCCGGGACGGGGCGCCGCTACCGGGTGACGATCAACGAGCACGGCGCGCGCGGCCCGGCGCACCCGCTGCGCAAGGCGCCCGACGTCTTCCGGATCGTGTTCGTCGGCGGCTCGACGCTCTACGGCGCCGGCGTCGACGACGACGAGACCATGGCCGCGTCGCTCGAGCGGGCGCTCAACGAGCGCGCGGCGCTCGGTCGCCGCGTCGAGGTCTGGAACTTCGGGACGTCGGCCTACAACCTGCTGCAGGTCACGCGCGTCGCCGAGCGCTCGCTCGAGCGCCTCGACCCCGATCTCGTGCTCGTCCAGCTCTTCAACGAGAACCGCCGGGCGTTCCTCGTCAAGGACCAGGCGCCGCAGGACGCGGTGCTCCGCTTCGTGCACAAAGACCCCTACTTCGTCCGCGAGCACGCGTCGGCTCGACCCCTCAACGCGGCCGCGCTGCGCTGGAGCGCGCTCTACCGATCGTACGCCGCGCTGGTGATCCTCCCGGGCGTGGACGTCCAGCCAGAGTCGGTCGTCGGCCTCAGCGTCGAGGCGGTCGCGCGCCTGCGGGCGCGCGCGGCCGCGCGATCGATCCCGCTCCGCTTCATCCCGATCCCGGCCATGCGCAGGTGCTTCCCGGTCGCGGTCTGCGACGACCTCCCCTCCGAGCACGTGCTCGTCATGAACGTCCCGGGGCGCGCGCCCGAGTTCTACGAGGTGCACCCGCCGGCGCCCGTGCTCGCCGAGTACGGGCGGATCATCGCGGACTGGTTGGTCGCGGACCCGTCGCTGGGGCTCGCCGGACCGGGCGCGTCGATGAGCGCGCCGACCGGGGCCTCGACGGGCGCGCCCGACCACGAAGAAAAAAACCAGCCGCGCCGCAATTGATCGCGGGGCCCGTCGGACCTCAGGGGGGAGAGCGCGCGACGCCTCGCGCGGCGCCACCGAGACGGGCGCCGCCGCGGCGCTCGCCCGCGCTCCGTACCGACTCTCGACCACGGAGAACGACGATCATGTCCCGCACACCACGCCTCCTCCCCGCGCTCTCGCTCGCGCTCGTCACCCTCGCCGCCGTCCTCGGCGGCGCCTGCGACGAGCAGGCGCCGGCCCGCTCGCCCGTGTTCCGCGACGCGCCCGCGCTCGTCGACGAGATCGAGCGCTGCATCCCGAGCTGCGCCGTCGACGACTCGCGCGTGCTCGCGATCTCGACGACGGGCACCGGCACCATCGCCGACATCGACATGAGCTTCCTCGTCATCGCCGACGGCGACGTGCGCGACCTCGAGGTCTTCATCTTCGACGGCGACACCGCCGACACCGACGCGGACGGCCTGCACCACTGGGACCTCGGCAGCCCGCAGCTCGCCCCGCAGCTCGCGTACAAGCTCTACGAGCTGCCGAACGCCGACGGCACGGGCGCCGCGCTCGTGCTCACCGAGAGCAGCGTCGGCATGCCCGACAACGCCTGGCACCCGCTCTCGACCCCGGTCTCGGAGAGCGCGCGGCGCTCGGACGGGCGCTACTACTACCGCCTCGACGTCGAGATCACGGACCCGCAGGCCCACGGCGTCGCCGGCTTCAAGGTCGGCACGCGCGCCGACACCTCGATCCTGACGACGCCCGGGCAGCCCTTCGCGTTCATAGCGAGCATCGGCGGGCTCGGCGACGCGCTCGCGGTCTGGCCCGACTACGCGGAGACCGGCCTCGACGGGCCGTCGAATTACGACGGCACCTTCGACTTCTTCTTCCGCGTGCCCGAGGGCCTCGGCGAGTTCACGCTCGTCGACGGCGACCTCGATCGCAACCTCGACACCGACGACCCCAACACGCCCAACGACGGCTACCCGTTCCTGCCCGCGATCCACGGCGACCCGGAGCCCGAGGGCGTCGCGGTCGGCGGCGGCGGGCTCACGGGCGCGCCCAACGACGACTCGACGATCGCGCACATGCGCCGCTCGCCCGACGTCTTCTACGACGTGGTCGGCCCGCTCGAGCTGCCCGAGGCCGCGCGGATCGTCGCGACCAACGACAACCCCACGGGCCACCGCGAGTACGAGCGCTTCGTGATCTCGGCCGAGACCGACGACCCCGCGCTCGTCGACGTGTTCTGGCCGCAGGCCGAGGGCGAGACGATCCCCGGGGGGACCTACGCGGTCAAGCTCCAGGGCATGGACATGCACAACTTCAACATCTGGTACTCGCCCTACTACGGGCTGTGCGTGGAGACAGGCGGCGAGCCGTGCTGCCAGGACGGCGAGTGCGACGCGATCAGCGAGGGCTGCACGCCGGGCTACTGGAAGAACCTGGGCAAGCACGGCGACGAGTGGGGCGCGCTGGATCCCGCCGCGCTCGTGGACGAGGTGTTCGGGATCAGCAACAGCGTCGACGGCGAGCTCGAGCTCCACGCGGCGCTGACGCTGGGCGGCGGCGGCGAGCGAGCGCTGCTGCGCCACGCGGTCGCGGCGCTGCTGAGCGCGCGGCACCCGGACGTGAATTACCTGTACCGCCCGGAGGATGTCGTCGCGATGGTGCAGGGCGCCTACGCGAGCGGCCAGCACGAGGCGGTCAAGAACCTGCTCGACGTCGCCAACAACGCCGGCTGCGGCCTCAGCTGACCGGCGCGCGCGAGCCCCCATCCGGGGCTCGCGCGTCAGGCCTCGAGGTCGCCCGGCGCCGCCTGGAACGCGCCCGGCCAGCCGCCCGCGGCCGCGATCGCGGCGTCGAGCTCCGCCTGCACGCGCAGCGTCAGCGAGATGGCCCAAAGGACCTGACGGAAGGTGCTCACCTCGTCGGGCGTGAGCGCGCGCCCGCGCCGCGCGGCCAGCCACTTGCGACAGACCGCGTAGCCGCCGACCTTGAACGCCCAGACGGCCGGCGGCACCGGCGTGAAGGCGCGGCGCGGGTTGATCCGCGCGCGCTGACCGGCTTCGTCGTAGCGCGGCATCCTCGGCGCGACCTCGGCCGCGCCGTCGCCCGCGAGCCAAAAGCGCGGCTCGGCGGGCGCGCTGCGGAGCAGGTGCGCGTCGATCAGCGCGTGACCGAGCCGCGCCAGGCGGTCGAACAGCGCCGGCGCGCGCGGCCTGGGGACGCGCGGGAGCTGACGCACGAGCAGCCCGTTGTAGCGCGCGCGGTACGACGGGCTGTGCAGCAGCGCGTAGACGTAGGCCAGCAGCGCGCGCGGATCCGGGGCCGTCCCGAGCAGCGCCGCGTAGCCGGCGAGCGCGGCCGGGTCGAGGCCGCACGCGCGCGCCTCGCCCGACCCGCCGAGGTAGAGCGGGAACACGAAGGCGTTGGCGGAGGTCTTCGAGGACAGGCAGATGACCTCGGCGATCACGTCGGTGATGAAGACGTGCGCGAAGTCGTCGCCCTTGGTCACGCGCGTCGTCAGCAGCGCGAGGTTGCCCGGCGCGAGCAGGTGCTGGCTGACGCGCGCGCGCCGGTGCACCAGCACGTTCGGGTCGTAGGCGGTCCAGCGCCGATCGAAGGGGCGGTACAGGCAAGGGCGGACCGCCTCGCGCCACGCGCCCTCGCGCAGCGCCGCCTTCGCGCGCGCGTAGGACCACTGCGGCTGGCGGCAGAGGGTGAGCCGCGCGCGCGCGGCCGCCTCGCTCGCGCTCTCGACGATCACCGCGACCTTGGCCGCGAGCTCGTCGTGCGTGAACGCGATCGCGAGCTCGTCGTGCGTGGTCAAGAAGCCGGGCGCCGGACGACCTGACCCGGAGAACAGATCGTCGATCCCGTCGAAGCGCGCGAACTCCTCGCGCCGCTCCGCGCCGGCGCCGGGGCGCACGAACAGGTAGCGATCGCCTTCGCGCGCGCGCGCGGTCCAGCGCGGCCCGTCACCGTCGCGCGCGAGCCGGGCGAGTTTGTCGGCGCGCGCGCCCCAGAGCTCGGCGACGCGCAGCTCGCCGAGCCCGTCGGCCTGCGGCCCGCGGGCGGCGACGAGCACGGCGACGCCCTGCTGGATCTCGAACACGTTCTCGTCGGGCGCCGCGCCCGGCGGCGCCTCGCGGCGCTTGAGGTTGCCGTGGAGGTCGAGCGCCCAGAGGCGCGAGAAGCTGGTCAGCAGGCTGTGGCGCAGGCCCGGGAAGGTGTCGCCGTCGAGGTAGCTGTGGTCCGTGATGAAGCCGAGCGCGCCGACGCCCGCGTCGAGGATCCGGCGCTCGGCGTGCGCCAGAAACCGCACGTAGTCGTTGAGCAGCCACTTGCCCTGCGCGAGCCGCAGCGGGCGCCCGGCGAGCTCGCGGTAGCGGGTGACCTGGTCACGCGACCAGGCGCTGACGCGGGCGGACGAGCCGTAGGGCGGGTTGCCGAGCACCACCGTGATCGAGCGGTCGCGCTTGAGCTGGTGCGCGCGGCGGGCCTCCTCGTGCATCCAGGCCGCGAGCCGACGCGCGCGGCGGCTCGCGAGCGCGGCTCGGGACGCTTGGCGCAGCGCGTCTCGTCGCCAGCGTCGCCGCCGGAACGCGCGCGCCGCTCGCAGCCTCGACGCGCGGCCCGGCGTCGCGGCCTCGTTCGCCGTCGGCGAGTCGGCGGTCGCCGGCGGGGCCCAGGGGTCGAGCGCGTCCGTCAGGAACAGGCGCAGGCGCTCACCAGGGCCGAAGCGGAAGCCGGCCGCCGCGAGCTGCAGCCCGAGGCGCAGGTGCGCGACGACGTAGGGGGCGAGCATGACCTCGAAGCCGGCGAGCCGCGGCAGCAGCCGCGCGCCCAGGTGCTCGCGCCAGCGCGCCGCGATCGCGGGCGCGCCTCGGCCCTCCGCCGCCCACGCGCGCGTCATGGTCTCGCGCGCGACGTCGAGGACGCGGACGAGGAACGCGCCTGTCCCGAGGGCCGGGTCGAGCACCTGCACCAGCGGCGCGTCGACGTCGACCCCGGCCGGCGGCTCGACGCCGCGCGCGGCCGCGTACGCGCGCCACGTGGTCGTGTCGGCGAGGCCGAGCGGGAGCCCGAGGACCTCGCGCAGCGCCCGATCGGTCGCGCGCACGACGTAGGAGGCCGCCGCGTCGGGCGTGTAGTAGACGCCCCGGCGCTCGCGCAGCGCGGGGTCGTAGGCGTCGAGGAAGCGCTCGTAGAAGCGCAGGAACGGCTCGTGCGCGTCGCGGAACAGCGCGTCGAAGCGGGTCCGCGCGAGCGCGTCGGTGAGGTCGTCGAGCAGCCAGTCGAGCGCCGCCGAGAAGCGGCCGCGCACGAGCGCGTCGAGCAGCGCGCGGAGGAAGTCGCTGGTGGGGGGCAGCAGCGCGTGCACGCGCGCGCGGGCGAAGCGACGCGCGGCGCCGTCCCCCGACAGCCAGCGCGCCGCGGTCAGCCCGTAGGTGACCGTCTGCGCGTAGGCGTCGGCGAAGCCCTCAGGCCCAGAACTCCGGCAGCGCCCGGCGCAGGGTCGCGTGCAGCGTCCGCAGCGGCCGCGCGACGACCGTGCGCGCGCCGTCGCGCGAGTCGGCGTCCGCGCTCTCGGCGAGCGCGACGGCTCGAAGCAAGCGCGCGCGCGAGGCCAGCGCGCGCGCGAGCGGGCGCGCGTCGGCGAAGGCGATCGGGCGGGCGAGGAACAGCTGGGCGATTAGCGCGACGACGCCCGCGTCGCCGTCGAAGCGCCCGCGCCCGGCTCGCGGCGTGAGGCGGCCCCGCAGGCGCGCGTAGCCCTGACGGAGCTCGACGAGCAGCCCACCGCGCGCGGGCTGCAGCGTGAGCACGTTGTCGAGCGGGTCTCGTGAGCCTCGCGTCGGCGCCTTCGCGGCGCGGGGCGTGAGCGTGAGGTAGCCGATCAGCCGCCCGCGACGATCGAGCACGCGCGCGTCGGCGAGCTGGCGCCGCGCCGACCGAAGCGCGGCGGGGAGCGACTGCAGGCGCACGCGTCGGCCGTCCAGGCCGCGCTCGATCCCGAAGCTGCCGGCGAGCGCGTCGAGCAGCTCGAGGGCGAGGGCGCGGGTCGTCGCGAGGTCGAGGACAGGTCGCGCGTAGAGCTCGGCGAGCTGTCGCGCGCGCGCGCGCTCGGGCGCCGAGGTGAAGGCCTCGCGCCAGCGCGGCCCCCTCAGCCGGCCCAGGTAGCGCGCGTGCAGGCGCCCGAGGTGCTCGTCCCGCAGCGCCCGTGGTGCGTCGCAGATCGCCTCGTGGATCACCACGCTGTCGATCGCGCCGTTGATCCGCGTCACGCCGAGGCAGCAGCTCGCGCGGCGCGAGCCCTCGGCGTCGACGGCGTCGACGGCGATCACCCAGAGGGCCTCGTCGGCGGGCGGTCGGGCGCCGTGCTGGCGGGGATCGGCGAGCACGCGCGCGAGCGCCCGATGAAGCGAGTCGTCGGTGACGGGCGCGTCCCCGGGCGCGAGCTCGACGAGCGCCACGGTGAACGGACGCGCGCGCGTCGGCGGCCACTCGCGCGGCTCGCCGGGCGCGGGCTCGGCGAGCCCGGCCGAGCTCGCGTCGATGAGGCCGCTCGCCGCGAGCAGGCGGCGGGCGAAGCTCGTCGGGTCGCGCCCCTGCAGGCGGCGCACGAACTCGTGTCGGCTCGGCATCTCTCGTCGCGCGCCGGTCCCTGGCGCGCGGCGATTAAAGCACGACGATCACGTCAGCCCGTCTGGATCGGCGTCTGGATCGGCGTCTGGATCGCAGGTGGCTGCGGCGGAGGGGCCTCGATCGGCGCCTCGCGTGGCGCGGGGTCACGGGGGGCGCCGGGCGCCCGCATCGGCGGGGGTCTCGGGGCCTCGCGTGGCGACGGTGGCGGCGCCTCCAGAGGCCGGCTCGGGCGCGTCGGCGTGGGCGTCGGCGCGTCGGGCTCGTCGCGCGACCCGAGCGCGTTGGGCTCCTTGTACGTACCGGGGCCGCGTCGCATCTACGCCCCCCGATCCTCGAGCAGGATGACCGCCGCAGGGTCGACGCGACGGTGACGCTCTCGCTCGGCGAGTCGATGACCTACCGAACGCTCGACGTCGTCCTCCTTGGACTGCTGGGCGGCGAGCGCCCGCGCGACGCCGAGGCCGTCGGACCCGCGAGCGTCGGCGTTGGCGTCGGCGTCGGCGTCGGCGTCGGCGTCGGTCTTGTCAGTCGCGTCCGTCGACGCGCGCGCGCCCGCGTGGTCGGAGAGCGGATCGCCCTCGACGAACAGGTACTCGCGCAGCATCGCGTCCCAGGTCCGAGATTTGCGGCGCAGCCACTCCAGCGTCATCACGGCGTGCTCGATCTCCTCGTCGCGGTTGTGCGCGAGGATCGAGCGCAGCGCCTCGTCGGCGCAGGCGTCGACGCGCTGCTGATACCAGTCGACCGCCTCGAGCTCCTCCATCAGGCTCGAGAGAGCGCGGTGGAGGTCGAGGGTCTCGGCGCTGAGGCTGCTTCTTTCTTCATGTAGTTGGCTCATGGGCAGCTAGGTCCTTCCGCGCGGCGCCCGAGCGCGCGGTCCCGGCCGCGCCCGTGTCGTCGGGTCGCGCGGCTCGCGACGAGCGACCGCAGCGCGCCGTCGCGTCGGCGACGCGACGGGCGCTGCGGGGCGGTCTCTCGGGCGGTCTCGGGCGGTCTCGGGCAGGTAGGGGGCGGAGGCGGGGTCGAGCTCGCTAGATCGCGAGCACGGGCCCGCTCTCCACCGCGCTGAGGTACAGAAACGACGCGCCGTAGCCCGGCTGGACTCGCATCGCGCCGATCATCGCGCGCAGGATCTCGCGGCGGCCGACGCAGCCGACGACGACGCCGTCGTGGCGGATCACCGGCAGCCAGCGGTAGGGCTTGTGCGCGAACACGTTGGCGATGGTCAGGAAGCTGATGTCCTCGGCGATCGAGTACACGTCGCGGCTCATGACGTCGGCGACGGTGGCGATCGGGACGCGGTCGACGAGCGGTCGCGTGAGCGCGCTGATGCAGTCCTTCTCGGTCAGCACGCCGACGAGCGCGCCGCGCTCGTCGACCACGGAGGCGCCCTCGAGCCGCTGCGTGACGATGAGGTCGGCGGCGGCGTAGACGTCCATCTCGGGCGTCAGCGTGGGCTGCCGGCGCGTCATGATGTCGCGCGCGCGCAGGCTCATCGCGTTCTCGTGTCCGGTCGAATTACAGTTATCATTCATGGTCGGGTTTCTCCTTGGTTGGCGTTGCGCTGTGGTTCGGGGGGGTGGCGTCGCCGGGGCGACGCGCCGCCGCGCTACACCGCGAGCGCCGCGAGCAGGGCGACGCCCACCGCGATCGCGCAGAAGACCCACATGGCGATCCGGAAGGCGCGGATCTGACGATCGGCGCGCAGCGGACCCGGGGGGCGACGGAGCGGCCTGGGCCTGGGCCGTGACGCGGCGAGGCGGGCGTCGTGCGGGAAGGGGTAGCTGCTGGGGTAGTTCATTGGCTGTGGTTGACTCCTTTCGCGAGCCGCCGCGCGCGTCGACGTGAGGGCGCGGCGGCGTTGTCACTGGATCAATGCATCGCGTGTGCCAACGAGCGCGCGCCGGCGGTCCACGCTGAACGCGTGTGTACACGCGTTCTCGTCGACGTCGGCGGCGCGCGCGTCGGCGGGCGCGTATCGTTCTGACACGTCGTGTCGATTCGCCGCGCGCCGTGCATACGCACGCGCCCGCGCGCCGTGACCAAGAGGTCCTCGAGGACAGGTTGTTCGCGCGGGCCGACGCGCGCGGCGAGCTCAGCGCGCGCGGGTCAGCGGCCCCGCGTGATCGCGCCGGCCGCCTGATACCCGGGCGCGCAGGTCAGGCCGCCGCCGGGGTGCGTCCCGCCGCCGCACAGGACCAGCCCGGGGATCGGCGTACGGTAGCGCGTGCAGCCCGGCGCGGGGCGGACGAGCAGCTGGTCGAGCGCGTGCTCGCCGTGGTGCAGGTGACCTCCCGCGATCCCGTACTCGCGCGCGAGCGCGTCGGGCGAGCGCACGAGCTGGGCGACGATCGAGGCGCGCAGGTCGTCCACGTGCGGCTCGAGCACGCCGAGCACGCGCTCGCCGAGCGTCTGCTCGGCGTCGGCCGTCCAGCCGCCGCTGAGCTCGCCCGGCGCGTGGTAGACGAGGATCGAGAGCACGCTGCGCCCGCGCGGCGCGAGGTTGGGGCGCTCGACGGTGGGCACGTGGATGTCGAGGATCGGCGTCTCCGAGATGCGGCCGTACTTGACCGCGTCGAAGGCCCGCTCGAGCTCGAGCAGGTGCCCGCCGGTGCGCGCGAACGCGACGTCCTGGGCCTCGCGGGCGCCGGTGAAGCGGACCGGGCGGTCGAGCGCGAGCAGCACGTGGCCCACGGTGCCGCGCGCCCGGTAGTTGAGCGCGGCGCGCTCGAGCTCGCGCGGCAGCGCGCCGAGCGGGACGAGCTCGAGCAAGCTGGTCTTTGGATCCAAGGACGACGCGACGATCGGCGCGCGCAGATCCTCGCCGCCCTCGACCGCGACGCCCTCGACGCGGCCGGCGTCGTCGAGCAGCAGCTTGCTGACGCGCTGCCCCGTGCGGATCTGGGCCCCGTACGCGCGCGCGGCCTTCTCGAGCGCGAGGATCAGCGCCGGCCCGCCGCCCTCGACGCCGCGCTCGGCGACCGCCTCCCACAGCAGCAGGTTGGCGCTGGTGCCCGGCGAGCGCGGCCCCGCGAAGGTGCTGCTGACCGCCGGGAGCGCGAGCGCGGCCTTGAGCGCGTCGGTCTCGAAGTGCTCGTCGAGGAAGTCGCCGACGCACATCGGCGCGACCCGCAGCAGCTCCATCATGTCGTGCGCGCCCAGCCCGCGCAGCTTGACGGCGAGGCGCGCGAGCGCGACGAGGTCGCCGCCGCCGGCGTCGATCAGGTCTATCGGCGGCTGGTCGAAGAAGCTGGTGAGCGCGGGGCCGACGCGCCGCAGCAGCGCGCGGTACTCGAGGTACGCGCGCGCGTCGCGATCGCTGCGCGTCGCGATCGCGGCCGCGGCCGCGGCCGGGTCGCCCGCGAGCCGCAGCGCCGGGCCCTCGCCGTCGCCGAGCGCGAGCAGGTCCGGGCGGCCCGCGCGGAGGCGGAGCCCGTGGTGCTCGAGCGCGAGGCTGTCGATCAGGCCAGGTCGTACGCGGGTCGTGTCGTGCAGCACGCCGGCGGCGCGGTAGCCCGGGTGGAACTCGAACGCGCCGGCGAGCCCGCCGATCTGCGCGCGCGCCTCGAGCACGAGCACGCTCAGGCCGGCGCGCGCGAGCGTGGCGGCGCACGCGAGGCCGTTGTGGCCGGCGCCGATGACGATGATGTCGGGGGTCGTGGTCACAGCGCACCTGCCCGCAGCATGGTCTTGGCCGCCAGCTCACCCGGCGAGCCCATGATGCCGCCGCCGGGGTGCGTGCCCGAGGCGCACATCCAGAGGTTGGCGATCGGCGTCTGGTAGCGCGACCAGCCGGCGGCGGGCCGCAGGAACAGCAGCTGCTCGACGCTGAGCTCGCCGTGGAAGATGTTGCCCTCGGTGAGCCCGAACTCCTGCTCGAGGTCCCACGGCGTCAGCACCTGGCGGTGCAGGATCGAGTCCTTGAGCGTGGGGCAGTACTCGGCGAGCGTGTCGATGACCGCGTCGCCGAAGGCCTCGCGGCGCTCGGGCCAGCGCTCGGGGCCCTCCTTGATGTCGTAGGGGGCGTACTGGACGAAGCAGGACATGACGTGCTTGCCGGGCGGCGCGACCGAGGGGTCGACGAGCGAGGGGAACACGACGTTGATGAACGGGCGCTCCGAGAAGTCGCCGTACTTGGCCTGGTCGTAGGCGCGCTCGAGGTACGCGACGCTCGGCGCGATCGCGATGTCGCCCTGGACGTGAGGACCCTGGCCCGGGCGACAGGCGAAGTCGGGGAAGCGGTCGAGCGCGAGGTTGACCTTGCCGGAGCTGCCGCGCAGCTTGTAGCGGCGGATCTGCGCCACGAACTCGCTGTCGAGGTGCTGCTCGCCGACGAGCCCGAAGAAGGTCCGCCTGGGGTCGACGGCGGAGACGACGACCTTGGCCTTGATCACGTCGCCGTTTTGCAGGACGACGCCGGTCGCGGTCCCGTCGGCGTCGAGCTCGATCTGCTCGACCCCGGCGTTGACGCGGATCTCGACGCCGCGCGCTCGCGCCGCGCGGGCGCAGGCCATGCTGATCATCCCGGTGCCGCCCTTGGCGAAGCCCCAGGCCCGGAACGCGCCGTCGATCTCGCCGAAGTAGTGGTGCAGCAGCACGTAGGCGGTGCCCGGCGAGCGCACGCCGAGGAAGGTGCCGATGATGCCGCTGACCGACATCGGCGCCTTGAGCACGTCGCTCTCGAACCACTGGTCGAGGAAGTCGGCCGCGCTCATCGTCAGCAGCTTGAGGTTCTGGTAGCGGGTCGCCCGGTCGGCGTCGCGCATCGCCGCGCCCATGCGCAGCAGCCCGGCGAGCTCGCGCGGGCGCATCGAGGTCGGGTCGGGCGCGGGGTGATCGATGATGCCCTTGGCGAAGCGGCACAGCCGCGTCATCTCGAGGCTGAACTCGCGCAGGCGGTCGGCGTCCTTGCGGCTGAAGCGGGCGACCTCGCGGTAGGTCCGCTGGCCGTCGGCCCAGCGCGCGAGCGAGTCGCCGTTCGGCAGCGGCGAGAACGCGCAGTCGAGCGGGATGATCTCGAGGCCGTGCTTCGGCAGCTCGAGGTCGCGGATGATGTGCGGCCGCAGCAGGCTGACGACGTAGGAGCAGACCGAGTACACGAAGCCCGGGTAGACCTCCTCGCTGACGGCGGCGCCGCCGAGCACGGGGCGCTTCTCGAGCACGAGCACGCGCCGGCCGGCGCGCGCGAGGTAGGCGGCGCAGATCAGCCCGTTGTGCCCGCCGCCGACGATGATCGCGTCGTAGCGGGACTGCGCGGGCCGCCCCGACTCGGCCGGGTAGTCGGGGTGCGCCGGGTTGGCGAAGCTGAGCGTGGTGGACTGCCCCATCGTTGGCGACTCGCGGTGCGGTGAGCGGTAGGTGGATCCGGTCCGGGATCGGGGTTAGGCCCGCTTGCGCGCGGGGTTGTAAAACGGCGTCTCGACGATCGTCGCGGGGATCCGGTGGCGGCGGTACTCGACGGTGACCTCGACGTCCACGCGCGCGCCGACGCTCGCGTGCCGGGCCTCGAGCGTGGCGAGCCCGAGGTACTGCTTGAGCAGCGGCGACCAGGCGGTCGTGGTCGCGTAGCCGATCTGTCGGCGCGCCGCGCCGAGCGTGCCGTAGATCGGCACGCCCGTGCGACATGCCCCTGAGGGCACCTGGGGCGGGAGCCCGAAGCGCGCGTGCAGCTCCTCGTAGGCGTCCCAGTCGTAGACGACGCCGGCCAGCGCCCAGCTCGATCCGCGCGCGCGCTCGCGCTTGAGCGCCGCCTGCCCGATGAAGGGCGCGCGCTCGAGGTCGACCGTCCAGCCGAGGCCGAGCTCGTAGGGCGTCGACTTGCGCGTCTCGAGCAGGCAGTGGTGCGCGCTGAAGTAGTCGACGCCGTTCATGATGAAGCCCGCCTCGACGCGCGTGACGTCGAGCGCGTCGATGCCGGCGGGCCAGATCCCGTGGGGGCGCCCGGCTTCGAACACCGCGTCCCAGAGGTCGAGCGCGTGCTCGCGGTCGACCCACAGCTCGTAGCCGAGGTCGCCGGTGTAGCCGGTGCGCGTGACGATCACCGGGTGCGCGCCCCGGGGGCCGCGGACGGTGCCGCGGGCCAGGCGGAAGAACTTGAGCTCGGCGAGCGAGCGGCCCTCGGGCTCGATCGCGGCGACCACGATGTCGCGCGCGCGCGGGCCCTGGAGCGCGAGCGCGGCGAGCCGATCGGTGATGTCCTCGACGCGCACGTCGAGCCCGCGCGCGCTCTCGAGCAGCCACGAGTACGTGGGCTCGGCCGCGGTCACGCGGTAGCGGTGCTTGCCCAGCTTCCACACCGTGCCGTCGTCCATGACCTTGCCGGCGTCGTCGCACCAGCAGCAGTAGGTCACCTGCCGGGTCTTGAGGCGCGCGATGTTGCGGACCATGACGCGCGAGAGCAGCGCGGCCGCGTCGGGCCCCGTCACGTCGTACTTGTACAGGGGCGTTACGTCGATGAGCCCGGCGGCGTGCCGGATCGCGTGATACTCGCGCTCATGACACGTGTCGTACGAGCGGACCGCGTGGTACCCGGCCCACTCCTTCCAGAACAGGCTCGAGCACAGGGCGGAGGTTCGCGGGTGAAACGGGGTCTGAACGGGCATTGCGGGGCGGTGCGGGGGCGCGACCATACCCCAGCGCGAGTCCGCGCAGCAACGCGGGAGTCTGCAAACTTCGCGCGCTCGGGCCTCAGCCCGACAGCGGGGGCGGAACAGCGGTTGCGAGTCGAGTCGCGTCGACCGTGTCGTCCGCGCGGCTGGTTCAGCGCGCCCGGTCGCGCTCGCGCGGGCTCGACCCTGGACGCGGGCTCGCGACTCGGCACACGTGCACCGAGTCGATGCGCAGCCGCGCGTCGCGGAGAACCCGAGCGCCGACTCTTGGGGCTGGAGTCGCTCGCGGCCAGCAGCGAGCTGCTCTCGCGCCCGTCAGAACGCGGCGCCGTGACGGAGCGCTCGCTGCGGCGGCTCGCCGCGCTCGAGGCGATCGTAGTCCGCCGCGACGGCGGCGAGGTTCAGGACGTGGGCGAAGTTTGAAAGGCACAGGCGGTAGGCCCGGGCGGCGCGCGCGAGCGTGACCGGGTCGCGCGTCGCGAGGCCGCGCGCGTGCCACTGCAGCGCGAGCGCGGCCGCGAGGTTGCCGGCGTGATAGTGACAGGAGCGCGTGAAGCGACGTGGGAGGTCGCGCGCGTCGCTCCGCGCCGCCTCGTCGCGCAGCGAGACCAGCGCGCGCCAGCGCGTCGCGTCGTCGCCCCGCGCCATCTGGTCGAGCGCCCAGCCGTAGCGCCAGTCGCAGGCGTGGATGTCCGCGGGCTCCCGCGCGAGCAGCTGCGCGTAGAGCTCGGCGGACGAGGCTGGATCGTCGAGCAGGCGATAGACGTCTGCGGTCGCGGTCGCCATGCGCGTCGACGTATCGGACTCTTCCGTCAGGCGCTCGAACAGCGGGAGCGCGGCGCGGGCGGGTCGGGACGCGGCGAAGGCCCACGGGACGACCCGCAGCGCGGCGCTGCGCAGCAGCGACGCGCGCGGCGAGTGCTGGACCCCGCGCGCGTGGTTGTTGGAGACGCGCACGACCGCGATGAGGTCGGCGAGCGCGGCCTCCGACTCGCGCGCGTCGAGCCGCAGCAGCGCCCGACGGTACAGCGCGTAGGCGCGGAGCAGGCCGTCGCCGCGCGCGGCGACCTCGTCGTAGTGGGGCCGCGCCTCCGCGGGGCGCGTGTCGGCGAGCGCGTCGGCGAGCAGCAGGTGGACGAGCGCGCGGTGACGGCTGCGCGCGCAGACCTCGAGCGTCTCGGCGGCCACGGGCGCGACCTGGTCCGCGAGCCCGCGCCGCGCGAGCGACAGCGCGAGCTCGGTGTACATCTCGGCGCGCGGGAGCTCGCAGCGCGGCGGGCCCGAGAGCAGCGCCCGCAGGACTCGCTCGAGCTCGAGCTCGGCCCAGCGCTCGCGGTCCAGCAGCGCCTGCTGCTTCGCCCGAAGGCGCGCCGCGTCGACTCGGTCGCCGCGGTCCTCGCTCTGGTAGATCGCCTCGTACAACGACCCGGCGCGCAGCTCGTAGTCGTAGCGCGCGCCTCGTAGCGCGCGCGCGTAGGCCCACAGGTAGTCGCGGCGGGCGGGCTCGTGCGCGGGCGCCGGGCCGGCGAAGGGCGCGAGCGCGCGCTCGGGCGAGCGCGCCGCGGGGGCGGGCGCGCAGCTCGTGCGCCCGCGTCACGGGATCGAGTCGCGCGCGGGCCTGCGCGACGTGGCGGCGCTCGGCCTCGTAGATCGTCGCGATGACGTCCTCGGCGCGCGCGCCGGCTCTCCGGCGCGGAGGCCAGCGTGAGCGCGAGCGCGAGCCATGACATGGACTCCAGGACATCTCGCGCGCGCGGATGTTCCGACCCGCGGCAGGAACTTCTCGGCGGCGACGCGGTCTCCTGATCCCGTGCTCCGCTCCCGACCGCGCGCGCTGCCCTGGTGCCTGGCGCTCACCTTCGCCTGCGCGTGCGCGCCGACCTACGAGCACCACGACGAGCTGATGCTCCGCTTCAAGCTCGGTAACCTCTACGAGGAGGAGCAGGACCTCTCGATCGACCCGTTCTCGCTGTACACGGCCGAGGACGAGGCCTTCGATCGCGCGGTCCGTCACGCCGCCGAGTTCGGGGCCGCCCAGCAGTTCCGCGAGCGCGGGATGGACGAGCAGCCGCCGACGATCATCCAGCTGCAGAGCCTCGAGCCGCTGCCGGACGAGTCCTACCGGGCGCGCTTTCTACTCCGTCCGAGCGTGCCGATCCTGGTCTGGCACACGAGCGACGCGCACGAGGAGGAGCTCGAGCTCGCGCGGGTGACCTCGCAGCGCCTGGATCCGATCCACGAGTGGCCGTTCGCCCGCGATGATCCGCGTGAGCCGAGCGTCAGCGTCGTGCTGCCCACGCGCCCGCGCGTCGTCAGGGTCGTGCTCGAGGCGCCCAGCGACGCCCGTGAGCTGATGATCGTGAAGACGCCCTACGGGATCACGAGCGCGCCGTTCCCCGTCGAGCGCGGCAAGGACCGCGCGGCCGGGCGCTTCGAGCAGGCGCGCCGCGAGCACACACGGCGGCTCTCGGACGAGCTGCGCGCGCGCGGGTTCGCGGGCGCGGCGCTGCGAGGCGACCGGCCCGTCGAGACGCTGATCACGCGGATGGACGCGGTCGCGCGACGGTACGGCGAGCTCCCGTGCGCGTCGTCGCCGCAGGCGTCTCGGCGTCCCGCGCGACCGGATGTCGACAAGCTCGTCGCCAAGTCGCTGACGAAGTACGCGCTCACCGGGGCGCTCGAGGTCGCGGTCGAGCTCGAGTGCAAGCACCACAGCGCCGACGTCGATCTGAAGCTCCCCCCGCGCGTGCCGGCCGCTGCGCTCGCCGAGCCAACCTGGTTCATTGACCATGAGCGGGGCGAGTGGAGCGCGGAGTTCTCCCTGGGCGACACGACCATCCTGCAGCTCTACGCCTACGACGATGTCGAGTCGTACCTGGCCGATGACGACGACGGGCCGAGCTCGCCGACCCCGTCGGCCCGCGCGTCCCGCCAGGCGCTCGAGCGCGAGGTGCTGCGGGCGCTCGTGGGTTAAGCGACGCGGCGACCCGCCGTGTTCACGCGGGCGGTCCGGCGCCGTCGACCGACGCCGAGGAGCGTCAGGCCGACGAGCGCGAGCAGCCCCTGCGGCGCGTCCCCGCTCGCGCAGCCGCAGCCGCCGTCGGAGCCGTCCGTGTCGGCGCCGGCCTCGGAGTCGGTGCCGTCGTCGTCATCGTCGTCGTCGCCGTCGGTCGTCGGGCCGTCGCTCGTGCTGGGCGAGGAGTCCGCGGTCGTCGGGCCGGCGGTCGGATCGCCGTCGGTCGTGCTCGGGTCCCCGGTCTCGCTCGGATCGCCGCTCGAGCCCGAGGCGGTGGTCCCTGGCTCGTCCTGCACCGTGAACGACTGCTCCTCCGCGCAGCCGACGTTGCCGGCGAGGTCGGTGGCGCAGGCGCGGTAGGTCACGACGGCCGCGGCCTGGAGACCGGGGAACTCGGCGACGAACAGATCGCCGCCCATGGCCCAGGCCGTCAGCGCGGGCTGGGCCTCGCCGTCGAGCTCGTACTCGACCGAGGCCTCGAGCAGGCGCGGCCCGCCGTCGGTGACGGCGTTGTCGACGACCGCGAAGCGCACGTCCCGGGGCGTGTCGGTCTCGATGTCGCCGAGCGCCTCGACGATCGGGAAGCGCGGCGGGTTGCTGTCGGCGGGCAGCGCGGCGTTGCCGAGGTAGACGCGGTTGAGCTCGGGGTTGCCCTCGCCCTGGCCGGTCACGAGATCGAGCTTGCCGTCGCCGTTGAGGTCCCCGAACTCGCCCCACAGCGTCGGATCGAGCACGTTCGGGAACGCGCCGCTCTCGTAGGTGAAGTTGCCGTCGCCGTCGTTGACCAGCAGGCGCTCGGTGGTCGCCTGGCCGAAGTTGAGCGCGAGCACCACCGCGTCGAGGTCGCCGTCGTCATCGAGGTCGGCGCACAGCACCCCGTTGTCGTCGGAGCCCGGGTTGCCGCTGACGCGCGCGCCGGTCTCGTCGGTGAAGTTGCCGGCGCCGTCGTTGATCATCAGCTGCTCGGTGTAGCCCGGCCCGGTGTTGTCGATCCACAGGTCGAGGTCGCCGTCGCCGTCGACGTCGCAGGGGCTCATGTTGTAGTGGTAGGCGCCGCCCTGGTTGGGCGGGCCGGGCATGTCCGCGAGCTGATCGGTGGCGTCGGTGAAGCCGCCGCCGCCGTCGTTGAGCCACAGCGAGGACTTGCCGGCGTGCACGTTGATCAGGAGGTCGAGGTCGAGGTCGCGGTCGATGTCGACGAGGTCGATGTCGTCGGGGTCGTAGCCCTGCTTGTCGGTCGGGAGGCCGCCGCTCGCGTCCTCGAACACCCCGGCGCCGTCGTTGAGCCAGAGCGCGGCGACGGTCGGGTGCCCGGCGCCCTGGGCGTAGCCGTCGCCGATCACGATGTCGAGGTCGTGGTCGCCGTCGACGTCGCCGAGCCGGACGGCGCCGGCGTAGACCGAGGTCGCGGGCAGGCGCGCGGCGCCCTCCTCGTCGAAGGTGCCGTCGCCGTTGTTGATGAACAGCGCGCTGGCGTCGCCCCAGGCGCTCGGCGCCACGATGTCGGGGGCGCCGTCGCCGTCGACGTCGCCGATCGCGACCTGGCGCAGGCGCTCGGTGTAGCCGCCGAGGATCGTGTCGGAGTGGTCCGTGAACACGGCGTCGCCGTTGTTGACCATGGTCACGAGGGGCTGCGGCGCGCCCATCGAGAAGAAGCCGGAGTAGTTGACGAACACGATGTCGAGGTCGTCGTCGAGGTCGAGATCCGCGACCCGCAGGTAGTTGGTCCAGCAGCCGCCGCCGCCGCAGGCCTGGGCGCCGAGGTTGTCCAGCGCGTCGTCGAAGCGCGGGGCGGCGCGGGCGTCGAGCGGGGTCGCGAGCAGGAGCGCGCAGGCGGGCGCGAGGAGGTGCGAGCGTCGAGGAGCGTGCATGGTCTGAGGGCGCCGGAGCGCGCCCCCTGTAGACCAGCTCGCGGCGCCCTGGTCAAGCCGCGGCCCGCGTCGTTGTATCGTCAAGTCATGTCCCGTCGGGCATATCGTCGCGATCGCGGAGGTGCGCAGCCGCGTGCGCGCCGACGATCCTGCGGCCGCGACTCGGCTCACGCGCCGGGCGAGTCGTCGAAATTCCACGCGGCGGGGAGCTCGGCGCCGCACAGCGCACACTCGAGCCAGCCGTCCTTGACGAGGTTGCGCTCGGCGCAGGCGGGGCAGCGGCGAAACTCGCAGGCGAAGGTGAAGCCGTCAGGGTGGGGGAGCCCGACGCGCAAGAGCGCCTCGGCCAGCGCGCGCCAGCAGTCGAGCGCGGGGCAGTAGCCGGTCGACTGGTTGCTGAGCTCGACCACGCGCAAAGGTCCCGCCTCGGCGAGCGTCAGCTCGCCGGCCGCGAGCACGTCCTGGCCGCCGGCGCAGGCGACGTGCTCCGAGCGGCGCTCCGCGACGCGGAGACGTCCGTCGGGCGTGACGACGTAGGTCAGCGTGGGCTCTTCGCCCGGCGCTCGCGTCGCGAGCCAGGCGCGAAGATCATCGACGTGATCAATCACCGCGCCGGCCGGTGAGTCGCGCTCGCGCTCGCGGATCTCGGCGGGACCGACATAGCGAAAGCGTCGGAGGGTCGACATCGCGGGCATGATACGCGCGCGGGATCGATCGTCGCACCTCGTCCGCAGCTCGGGACCGCGAGTTCGGGAGCGCGAGGTCGGGAGCGCGAGGTCGGGAGCGCGAGGTCGGGAGCGCGAGGTCGGGAGCGCGAGGTCGAGAGCGCGAGGTCGGGAGCGCGAGGTCGGGAGCGCGGCAGCTGCGTCGGGACGGTCGAGGTCGTCAACGCGGAGCGCCTGCCCGTTCACGTCGGGGCGGGCGGGTCGAGGACGAGGAGCCCCGCGGCGCCGCGCGGGCGCGGGAGACGGTGGAGCGATCGGGCGCGCGCCTGCTCGATCGCGGTCGCTGGGACCGCGCGCCGGCGTGATCCCGTGGGCGTATGCTTGCGCGCGATGACCTCGGCCCCCCCGCCCGCCGCCTCGCGATCCTCGCCCTCGCCCTCGCCCTCGCCCTCGCCCTCGGTCTCCGCGATGCTGCGGCGCGGCGCGACCGGGGAGCTCGTCGCCTGGCTCGCGCGCGATCCCGGCGCGCTCACGCTCGACGGGCTCGCGCGGCTGCTCGCGCGCGGCGCCAAGGACCCCGCGTTGACGCTGCTGGGGACGCTCGAGCTCGATCGCCGCGCTCACGCGCTGCGGGGCGGAGCCGACGCGCGCGAGCAGGACGCGCGCGCGCTCGCGGCGATGTTGCCCCGCGAGCTCGACGGCGCGCCGGAGGTCCAGCGGCTGCTCGCGTCGCTCTACGAGCGCCTGTGGCCGTGGCTGCCGGCGCCGCGCTCGCTGCCCGCGTGGCGCCGCGCCTCGCTGCCCCCGGCGATCGCGACGGAGTGGCTGCGCGTGCAGCTGCTGTGCGATCCGAGCTGGCTGTTCGAGCATGTCGAAGACGTCCCGCGGGAGTGGCTGCTGCAGGCGCTCGCGGGGCTCGAGCTGCGGCGCAGCCCGGATCCCGAGGCGGTCGTCGACGCGTTCGCGCGCCACCCCGAACTCGCGCTGCGGCGGGCGGCCCTGCAGCACACGCGCGCGGGGCTGGCGGCGGCGGTGCTGGCCCGGCGCGCGCCTGCGAGGTGCTGCTGACGCTGCTCGCGCGCGCTGACGCGGCGGCGGACGACGACGGCTCGGGGGCGCGCGACGACGACGCGGACGGTGACGCCGACGGCGGCGGCGCTGGAACGGGACGCCGGCGCCGAGGTTAATGCGGATACGGAAGTTGACGATGCGCTCGACGCGTCGGTCGTGGAGGCGCGCGCCGTCCGTGCCGAGGAGACCGCGCTGCTCGAGGCCGTGCTCGAGACGCTCGCCGAGCCCTGGGCGCAGGTGTTCCCGTACCCGCGCGAGGCGCTGTCGCGGCTGTATCGCGCGCGCCCGCAGGTGGCCGCCGGCGCGCAGGTGCGCGGCCGCAGCCCGGATCCAGGGTCCGCTGCGCCGCGTGATGGAGGACTCGAGCGCGCGCCCGTCCGTGCGCGCGCGGGCCATGGAGCTGCTCGGCGACTTCGGCGGGCCCGGGGAGTTGGTCGCGGCCCTCGAGCTCGGCGCGGCCGATCCGCTGCTGCTGGGCCGACCGTGCGTCGCGCTGCTGCGCGCGCTGCATCGCCGGGGCGTGTTCGTGCGGGCGCCCCAGCTCGCGGCGCTGCTCGAGGTGTACCTCGGCAACCACGAGCTGACGGCCGAGGCGCTCGCGCCGCTCGTGCACACCTGCCGGCACGCGCTGCTCGATCGTCTTCGACAGGTTCCATCGGACAGCTTGGCGTGGGCCCGCCTGGCGCCGCTCGTGGTCTGCATGGCGCGCGCCCCGAGGGCGCGCGGCGCCTGGGCGCCGGCGCGCTGCTGCGCGTCACGCTGCGCCGGACCGGCGAGCCTGAGGTCGCGCGCGCGCTGCTCGACGCCCTGTCCGCGCTGCGTCGCGCCGGCGTGGTCGAAGGCGCGGAGGGAGGCTCGCAGGAAGTCGCGGAGGAAGCTTCGGCGGAGGGCGCGGAGGAAGACGCGGACGCCGAGGAGGAAGACGCGGAGGAAGACGCGGAGGAAGACGCGGACGCCGAGGAGGTCGCGCTGCGCTGGCTCGAGCGCGAACCCGCGGCCGCGCTCGCGTGTCTGCGGGCGCTCGGGGGCGCGGCCACGGTAGCGACGCTGAGCCGCCTGCTCGGCGTCCGCGACGACGGTGACGAAGACGATGGCGACGACGATGGCGACGACGAGCGCGAGCTCCCGCGCTGGCTCCGGCCCCACCGACGCGCGGCCCTCGAGCTGCTGTGGAGCCTGGCCGCCGAGCGCGACGCCGATCGCGATCGCCTGCTGCGACACCTCGATCCGCGGGCGCTGCCGCCCGCGATCGCGCGGGACCTCGGCGCGCGACCCAACGCCGCCGAGCTGTCGCTGCTGCGCCACGCCGTCACCCGGATCTCGGCGAGCGACTACCTCGTGACGCTGTGCGGGATCGGGGACGCGCGCGTGTACTCGGAGCTGCGCGACCTGTTGCTGCGCCTGGTCACCGAGCTCGACACCCGCGCGACGCTCAACCTCGACGAGCGCGGCGAGGAGCAGCAGACGGTGCCAGAGCGCGTTCAGCGGGCAATTCGTGAGCTCGGCGCGCGGCTGCACGAGCGCCGGCGGATCCGCCCGACCTGCCTGCTCGACGCCACGAGCCCGGCCGACGCGGGCCGCCGCCTGCTCGGCGCGCTCGCGCTCGAGCTGCTCGAGCGCGGTGATCTGGGCCCGGGTGAGCAGGCCGTGCTCCTCCGCCTGCTGCGGCCGCTGGGCGCGCTGCCGGGCGCGTTTCGCCGCTGCGCGCCGCTGACCCGGCACCCCGATCCGCACGTCCGCAAGCTCGCGATCGGGCTGCTCGCGGACGCCGACGCCGAGGCGCTCTCGATCAACCTGATCGCGGCGACGCGCGCGGACGACGTCCAGACGATCCGGCCGGCCCTCGCGGCGCTCGCCTCGATGGGCGCGC
Organism: Myxococcales bacterium; assembly: GCA_020633295.1. Taxonomy (GTDB): domain Bacteria; phylum Myxococcota_A; class Polyangia; order Nannocystales; family Nannocystaceae; genus JACKDW01. Next base: position 91,876 of record JACKDW010000009.1, read on the forward strand.
GCTGGGCCGCGCCGGCGATCGCCGCGTGCCTCGAGCACCCCGTGATGAACATCAAGAAGTCGGCCGCCGAGGCGCTCGCGCGCGCCGGCGCGCCCGCGGTCGCGCCGCGCCTCTTGTGGTGGCTCGGGCACCAGACAACCTGGCCTGCGCGCCGCGTTGACGCGGGCGCTCCGCGAGCTCCTCGGCGACGCCTACGCGGCCACGGTGCGCGCGGCGGTGTCGGCCGCCGACGAGCCGCGGCGACGCGCGCTGCTGCTCGAGGCGCTCGACGGCGCGCTCGCGCCGGAGGCGGTCCGCAGCGTGGTGCGCGAGGCGCGGCCTGGGCTGACGTGCTGCTCGAGCAGCTCGAGCGCGGGGCGCTGCGCCTGCGCAGCGGACGCTCGCTGGCTCGCGCCTGAGCTCGCCGCGCGCCGGGACGCGCGTGGCGGGAGCGAGCCTCGACGCGAAGACCGAGAGCGCGTCGCGCCCGCGGTCGTCGCGCGCCGGCGTCGAGATGGTACTCAGGACAGGTCGGAGACGGCCGAGGAGCCGCTGCCGCCGCTGCGCGCCGCGATCCAGCGGCTGCGCGCCGGGTGGGACGCCGCGGCCGAGGACGTGGTCTTGGAGTCCTGTCTGAGCGGCCTCGTCGATCCGCTCGAGGACCCCGCGATCCCGCCGGACGCCCGGGCCGCGCTCGCGACCCACGCGACCCGCTGGGGCGAGGCGCTCGCGCGGGCGGAGGAGCCGGCGCGGGCCGAGGCCGCGCTGGCGGTGCTCTGGTGGATCCGGGGCGCGCTCTCCCGGGATCATCGAGCCTGGCTCGGAGACCATGTTGAATCGCTGCTCGACCAGGCGGCGCGCGCCGGCGATGAGCCCGCGCGCGCGCGCGCGAGCCCGCGCGCTCGAGCCGTCGCGCTCACGCTCGACACGCGCGCGCCGATCGAGCTTCGCCTGGATCGCGTCGCGGCTGCGCGGCCTGCCGCGCGCGCCTGGTTCAGTGAGCCTGACCGCCTCGCGCTGCTGCGTCCGCTGCGGCGCGGTGATCACCTGCGTCGATCCCGAGGAGGCCGTGGCCGCGCGGCGCGGACGCCCGACCCGGCGGGCTGATCGCGCGCGCGCTGCGGAGCGCGTTCGCGGCCGCCGGCGCCCACGGCCCGACCGCGCCTGAGGCCGACCGCGCGGCGCTGCGCGAGGCGCTGCAGCGCGACGACCCCAGGCGATCGCGGCGCTGCGCGAGCGCTGGACGGCCAGCTCGCGCGAGACGGTTCGGCTGCTGTGCGACCTGGCGCTGCGGGCCGACGTCGCCGCTCGCGGCGCGCTGCTCGACTGGCTCGAGGCGCTGCAGCCCATCGACGCGCGCCCGTGGACCGAGGTCGAGGCCGAGCGCGCGCGTCGGCGCGCGCGCTGCGCGCGAACGCGGCGCGCGAGCGGCCGCGCTCGGTGGTCCGCAGGCGCCAGCTGCTCGCGACGCTCTCCGACCCCGACGCGCCTGACAGCCGCCGCCGTCGCGCGGCCGCGACGCTGCTTGGGCCTGAGCCCGCGGGTCATGACGCGGTGCTCGACGCGTGTCTCGAAGGCCATGTGAGCCTGAACGCGCTGGCCGTCGCGCCGCTGGTCGCCGCGCTCGCGCGTCGCCCGCGCAGCTCCTGGACGATCAGCCCGCGCTCGCCGGCGTCGCGCTCGCGAGGTGGCGCGCAGCGCCTGGCGACGCTCTACCGGCGCGTCGGCGCCAGCGCGCCGCGCTCGCGCACCACCTGCCGATCAATCTGGCTTTGGAGCGCGCCGATGAGGCGCGCGGCGCCTCGCTGGCCGACGTGATCCACCGCTACGACGCCGACCTCGTGCTCCAGCACGTCAGCGCGCGCGCTCGCGGGCGAGTGGGGCTGCTCGCGCTCGTGCGGGGACCCGCCCTGGAGGACCGCAGGCTCCGGCGCCTGCGCGAGCGGGCGCGCGCCGAGCGCGCCGACATCAGCGAGGTCTGCAGCTGCGGCCTGCGGTGATCCGAGCCGCGCGGGCGCTCGGCGAGGACGAGCGGCGGCTCGCCGAGCTGCGCGCGCGCCATCCGGACGCCGGCCGCCTCGCGCGCCTGGCAGCGACGACCCGGCGCGCGAGGAGCTGCTTCGCGATCGCGCGCGGCGAGCAGCCGGAGCGGCCTGACGACGCCGGGCCCACGGCCCTCGACGCGCGTCGCCGGGCGCTCTCGACGCTGACCGCTCGCGCCGGTCGTGCGGGCGCCCGCGATCCCGAGCTCGCGGCGCTGCTGCGCGCGCTCCTCGACGACCCGCAGCCGCGCTGCGCTGCACGCCCACCGCCTGCTGCGCGCGTGCGTCGAGCGAGCCGAGTACCTCGAGGCCTCGCGCGCGCTGCTCGTGGACCCGCTGGCCGACGTCCGGCGCTCGGCGATCCGGATCGTCAGCTTCGCGCGCCACGAGCCCGCGCTCCCGCAGCTGATCGAGCTGCTGCGCGATCGCAAGCCCACGGTCGCGCGCGAGGCCGCGGACGCGCTCCTGCGCTACGGCGAGGCGGCGCGGGGGCCCCTCGAGCGCGCGCGCCGACGCGCGCGGCCGGACGAGCGCGCCCCGCTCGCGGAGCTGATCGCGCGCCTCGACGACGCGAACGCGTGAGCGCGCCGCGGGTGTGGTGTTGTGGTACATGTCTCATCAGACATGTTGAACGGGCCCGCGCGGGCCCGCGGGAGGGGGACACGTGGACTGGACTCATTGCACGAACTCGTCGCGGCGCGGCCTCGCGGTCGCGGTAACGCTCACGCTCACGCTCACGGCCTGCGGCGACAGCGACAGCGGCACCGAGAGCACGAACGCCTCGACACAGGCGACGACGGACACGAGCGCCTCGAGCACGCAGTCAGGTGATCCGACCACCGACGGCGCGACCGACGGCACCACCGCAGGCCCGGTCACGACGAGCGCGAGCACGTCGATGACGACGACGACCGATCCCGCGACCACCGACGCCAGCATGACGATGGCGGTGACGACCGACCCGGCGACGACGACCGACGACCCCACGACGGGCGGCGGCAACCAGGGCTGCCTGCAGGACGGGCACTACTTCCCCGACGGCTCCATCTGGTACGAGAACCACAAGGACGCGGCCGTGCACCCCGACTCGTCGGCGATCATCAGCTGGCTCGAGGACGCGGGCTGGGGCGCGGGCGACGAGTTCCGCATCGACTTCTCGATCGAGGTGCTCGACGCCGACGCGAACACGCCGAAGCTCGACTTCATGGAGACCGGCGACTTCTACTCGCCCGACTGCGATCACGTGCCGATGCCGATCCCGGCCGGCGGCGCGATCGAGGGCGAGGACGGCTACGAGTGCCAGAACGACGGCGACTGTCACCTGATCGTGCGCGACAGCGACTCGTGCGTGCTCTACGAGATGTGGCGCGCCAACTACGACGGCAACACCTTCTACGGCGGCTGCCTCGCGCTCTGGTTTATGGACCAGGTCTACGGCGACACCGGGCGCGGCGACGGCTGCACCAGCGCCGACGCGGCCGGCTTCCCGATCGCGCCGCTGCTGTTCTCGGCCGACGAGGTCGCGGCCGGCGAGATCGATCACGCGATCCGCTTCATCCTGCCGAACGCGAACATCCGGCACCTCGTCTACGTGCCCCCGTGCACGCACAGCACCTTCCCGACGGGCGGGGGCGACGACGCGCCGCCCTACGGCGTGCACCTGCGCCTGCGACCCGACTACGACCTCAACGCGCTGCCCAACGAGGGCGCCAAGGTCGTCGCGCGGGCGCTGCAGGAGTACGGCATGTTCCTCGCCGACGGCGGCCAGATCGCGCTCACGGCCCAGAGCGACCGCTTCACGACGAACAAGTGGGCCGACAACCTCGGGCCGTTCGACCTCGTCGGCATCCGCCCCGCGGACTTCGAGGTCATCGATCACGGCGGCTACAAGACCTGGGACGGCGACCTGTGCACGCGCGATCCCATCACCCAGCTGCCGTAGCGCGCGCCGACGCGGGCCTCGGCGCGCGTGCCTCGGCGGGGCTCACTCCCACTGCGAGCTGGGCGCGAGCGTTTCGGTCGAAGGGTCCGTCGCCAGCGCGGCGGAGGAGTCGCGCGGCGCGGGCTCGCGCGGGGCGTCGCGGCTCTCGGTCGCGGACGACTCCCCGTCCTTCGTGGGCGCGCGAGGGTCCGCGTCGCGCGTCGGGCACGCGTCGGTCGTCAGCGTCACCGCCCAGCGCTTCCCCGCGGTGAGGATGACGTTGGGGCCCGGGCGCGCCGCGAGCATCGCGTCGGCGGCGAGCCCCCCCGGCTCGGGTCGCTCTTCGAAGCGCGGCGCCTCGACCGGCGGCGGGGCGCGCCGGCGCCTCTTCTTGCGGCCACGAGGCGGGGGAGGAGCGGGGGGCGGCTCGACGCGCACCCGCTCGACGATCGGGCCCAGCGTCACGCAGGCGCGCAGGCGCGCGCTGCTCCGCGCGGCCTCGAGGCTGTGCGCGAGGCGTGGGAGCCACGTGGTGACGTCGTCCCCGGCCTCCCACGTGCCTGTCTCAATCGCCAGGTCATGGACGCTGACGGGGCTCTCGAGCGCCTCGGACAGCTTGTCGGCGAGGAGCGGCGCGGCCACGGGACCCAGCGGCGCGCCCGTGTGCGTCAGCTCCAGCGCGGCGCCGCCGTCGTGGAGCTCGAGCTTCCACGCGAGCAGCGTCCCCGCCGCCTCGGGCCAGCGCGCCTGAAACAGCCCGGTCACGCGCGACGCGATGTCAGGGAGGTCGGGCGCGGGCGGGGCCTCGACGGTCGGCGACGGCAGCGGCGTGGTGATCGAGTCGGCGACCTGCTGCAGCGAGGCGAAGTCAGGGACCGCGACGACCTCGACCGACGGCACGACGCCCGCGATCGCGGCGGCCCTCGCCGTGAGCTCGTTCTCGAGCGTGCGCGCGCGGTCGGGCGCGCCCATCATCACGAGCCGAATCACGACCTTGCGCTGCTCGACCGTGAAGTTCGTGCGGACGAAACGCCCCTGCGGCGCGAACTCAGCCAGCAGCGCCGTGATCTCGCTCCGCACCTGCACCTGCCACGCGACCTCCTCCAGCGCGGCGCGGAGCGGGACGTAGACGGTGATGATCAGGAGCGCGGGCATCAGGAAGCGCAGCACCGAGCCCGAACGCGAGCCGAAGAACGCGCGGATCTTGGTGGCGGCCTGGGCGATCGGCCCGGTGTCCAGGACCTCCTCGTCCTCGTGACGCTGGACGTCGACCATCGTGAAGCCGAGCGCCACGAACAGCACCACCGAGATGAACAGGATCGCGCAGAGGTTGGCCGTGAACAGCAGCAGCGCGCCGCCGAAGACCGCGCGCTGCCCGATCCCGAGCCCGAAGCCCGAGACGCACAGCGGGGGGACGAGCGCGATCCCGATCGCGGTCCCGGCCGCCGCGGCCGCCGTGTCGGAGTGCAGCCTCGCGGTCGTGAAGGCGGCCGCGAGCGCGCAGAAGCCCGCGATCATCAGGTCGAGCGCCGTCGGCGAGGTCCTCATCGCGATCTCGGGCGTGACCTCCTGGAACGGCAGCATGATCGTCAGGAGCGCCGCCATCAGGATCACGCCGACGATGCTCCCCGAGACGCGCAGGAGGGAGCGCAGCGTGAGGAAGGGAGAGCCGATCGCGAGCCCCATCCCGAGCCCGACGATCGGGCCCATGAGCGGCGAGATCAGCATCGCGCCGATGACCACGCCGGTGCTGTTGAGCACGAGCGCGATCGTGGCGATCCCCATCGACAGGAACAGCTCGACCCAGTAGCTCACCGCGTCCGAGCGATGCCGCTTGAGCATCTTCCCGACGATCTCCTCGCGGTCGCGACGGCTGACGCCGACGTGGCGGGCCAGCTTGTTCTGGAGCCGCCGGGTCCACTGCCGGTCGATGGCGTCGGGGGTGGGGTTCGGAGCGGACATGGCCTCACGGTGCGAGTCGGGCCCGCGCGTCGGCGGCGAGCGCTGCTGTGCGCGGAGAGCTTATACGTCCTGGCCGCGACCGCGCGTCGCTCGGGCGCCCTGTTGGATCACGGCCCGGGGCAAAACGGTGCAGTCGGGGAGCCGACGGTTCTCGCACCCTTTTCGCGCTGGGGCGGCTCCAAGGGCCAGGCGCGACGCGCCCGCGCCGCTCGTCGGCGCGCTTGAACGCCTTCGTGCGCGTGTGCCAAGCTCGCGCGTGAGAGGAGCCGCGTCATGAACGTTGGACACATCTGTACACCCGAGGTCGTCGTCGCCAGCGAGACGGAGACGGTCGTTGAGGTCGCTCGCCGGATGCGAGCCCAGCGGGTCGGCGACGTGGTGGTCGTGTCAGCAGCGGACGAGCGCGTGCCCGTCGGCATCGCCACCGACCGTGACATCGTCGTCAAGGTCGTCGCCGACGCGCCCGCGGAGCTGCTCGAGCGTCGTGTCGGCGAGATCATGACGCGCGGGCTGGTGACGATCCGCGAGGACGAGGACGTCTTCCGGGCGATCCACGCGATGCGGAGCGAGGGGGTGGGGCGGATCCCCGTGGTGAACGCGGCCGGTCACCTCGTCGGGATCTTCAGTCACGACGACGCGCTCGCGTACCTGGCGGGGGAGATGTCTCAGCTCGCCAAGCTCGCGGAGCGCCGTCAGACACGCGTCGGCTCGTGACGCGCGCGCGCGCGCGCCGTCGCGCTCCTCGCGTGGCGCCGCGGGGTGTGAAACCATCGCGCGATGGGTGAGCCCTACGTCGTGACCGCGCGCGCGACCCTGACCGGCGACGGTCTGAGCGTCGCGCGCTTCACCGAACAGGCCGCGGCGACGGGCGTCGGCGTCGCGTTCTCCGGCGGCGGGACCCGGGCGGCCGTCACCGCGATGGGCGTGCTGCGGGCGCTCGAGCACCTCGGCTACCTGCCGCAGATCCGCGCGATCTCGGCGGTCTCGGGCGGGGCCTGGTTCTCGGTGCCGTTCACCTACCTGCCGCCTTCGCACGACGAGCGCGTGTTCCTCGGGACCCACCTCAGCGATCCCGGCGCGCTGCGCTGGCGGCGAGGCGACGCGCCGGAGGCGATCGACAGCGTGACGCCGGGCAGCTTCCTCGAGGCCGCGTCGTGCTTCGAGCTCGGCGCGCGCGGGCTGCTCAAGGGCATGCAGGAAGATCGCCTCGCGGGCGTGCCCAGCGATCGCGTGTGGACGCGGCGCGTCTCGGAGGCGCTGCTGCGCCGCTACGGGCTGTGCGAGTACGACGACGCCCACGCGGCGGCCGACTTCTTCGCCGCCGACGCCCAGGCCGCGGCGGCGATCCAGCGCGAGAGCCCGGCGCTCGCCGGGCGCACCTGCCACGTCGTGCGGACCAGCGACGCGATGCCGCGCCCGTTCTTGATCGTCAACGGGGCGCTGCGCGTGCGCGCCGAGGGCGGTGAGGAGGTGCTCGCGCCGGTGCAATTCACCCCGAGCTTCTCCGGGGTGATGGGCGCGGGGATCGGCACGCTCGACGGGCGCGAGGTCGGCGGCGGCGGCGTGTCGAGCTACGCCTTCGACGGCGAGTGGATCGCCGGGGCGCCGGGCGCAATGCAGATCCGCCAGCGCGCGCCCATGTCCCTCTGCGACATCCTCGGGGTCACCTCGGTCTACTACGCCGATCTGCTCGGCGACCACGACTTCCACCTGCTCAGCCCCACGTACACCTACGCGTCGCCGCTGTGGACGCCGCCCGCGGGCGCCCGCGGCGTCTACGTCGACGGCGGATCGGTCGAGAGCACCGGCGTCGCCAACCTGCTCTCGTACGGCGACATCGATCGCGTGATCGCGGTCGTCAGCTCGCCGGCGGCGCTCGAGCGGCGCGGCGACGACATCGTCGTCGAGCGCCAGGTCGGCTCGCTGTTCGGGATCCGCGAGTGGAACCAAAAGCACGGCGGCTACGCGCGCTACGACGCGCCGGGCGAGGGCAACCCCGACTACGCCCACAACCAGGTGTTCGCCGCCGACGACGGCGAGTTCCTGGCGCTGACGCGCGCGATGGGGGCGCGCGAGGCCGCGGGCGAGCCGATCGTCGTCGAGCAGACGCTGCGCGTGGTCGACAACCCGAAGTACGCCGTCACCGGGGGACGACGCGTGCGCGTGCTCTGGCTGCTGCTGAGCCCGGCCGCGCGCTGGCGCGCGGCGCTGCACCCCGCGGTCAGCCTGCGGATCCCGCCGAGCTTCCCGAACATCCCCACCGCGATCACGCGGCCGCCCCGGGGGCACGTGCACGCGCTCGCGCAGTTCGCCGGCTGGGCCATGGAGCAGCGCGCCGACGCGCTCGCGCGGCTGTTCGCTGCGGGCTGACGCGCCGCGCGACAGGACATGTCGTGTACGACGTGTGATCGCGCGCCGCGGGCTCACGCCAGCGCGGCGAGCTGCGCCTCGAGCGAGGGCCAGCAGTACAGCGGCTGCTTGAGCACGCGGTGGGCCTTGATGTCAGGCAGCTGCGTCCAGCCGTGCGTGGCGATCTCGTGGCCGAAGTCGTCGCGCGTCGTGCCCGAGACGGTGAAGGTCCCCGCCGCGTCATCGAGCCTCGGGGTCAGCGTGTAGACGAGGTTGTCGTGCCACTGGCTCACGACGCGCCACGAGTCGTCGCGGGTGTTGGAGACGACCGCGAGCAGCGTGCCGTCGTCGCAGGGCGCGAGGTCGATGAGGCCGTCGTGGACGCGCCGGCCATCGCCGTCGAGGTAGAACCAGCCGATCAGCTCCTCGGGGACGCGATACGTGAGCCACCGCGGCGCCGCGAGCTCGCCCGCCGCGAAGCGCAGGACCGAGGCGTGGGTCGTGCACGCGACGCTCGTCTGGTTGAACGCCCACAGCCGCCGGCGATCGCAGCGCAGCCCGGTCATCTCGCCGCGGTGCAGCGGCGCCCGGAGCACGTGGGACGCGGTCGGGGTCGCCTGCGGCGCGTCGCTCGAGGGGATGAACGCGCGGATCTCCCGGTGCACGCCCGCGCGCTCGTATCGCTCCTCGTAGGGACCGATGACCGCGACGATCTCGTCGTCGTCGCCGCGGACGACCGTCAGCGTCCGGTGCTCCTTGTAGGGGTAGTCCTGACCGACCTCGAGCCGCGAGGGGTCGTCGGTGCGCGAGAGCGTCCACGAGACGCCGGCGCTGTTCGTCCAGAGGTAGCGACGCTCGTCGAGCGCGGTGATGGTGATGTAGTGCCAGTCGTTCTTCTGCGCGCTGAAGTCGTGGCGGTGACACTCGTAGGCGCCCGCGAGCGCGCGGCGGTCCGGCGCGATGTCGCAGCCCGCGTACGCGAGCCACGGAGCGCCCTCGAGCCGCGCGCGGTCGTCCTCGGCGACCGGCAGCGGACGCGCGGCGGCACAGACGGCGCCGGCGGTGCGACCGTCGGGCACCGCGAGCCGCAGCCCCTCGCGCAGCGTGAGGCCCTCGCCCTCGGAGTGCTTGCCGCCGTGCACGAGACGCTCGACGCGATCGCCGAGCGCGGCGTAGACGTACGCCTCGTGCGGCGCGTCACCGGGCGTCGCGCACAGATCGTAGAGCCCCACGAGCGGCGCCGGTGGATTCAACGCCCGCGACAGCTCGAGCCACTCGGTGTGGTGCGCGAGCGGCCAGCGCCCGAACAGCCCGTAGGCGCGGCTGTTGGGTCGGTAGGGCGCCGTCGGGCGGTGCTTGATGTGGTCCCAGACGGGCTCGAGGCAGAACACCGCGACGTACGGGTAGGGATCCGGCGGCGCGTCCGACTTGATGTTCGTGACCGCGAGGATCCGCTGCTCGCCGCCGAGCTGGACCTGCGTGGTCGCGTCGTGGGCGTACAGCGGGCCCGAGTCCGGGTACCGCTCGCGCGAGATCGTGTTGTTCTGCCACGTGCCGATGTGCCAGTGGACGCCGCGCTCGCGCGCCGCGGGCAGGATCCCGCGCAGGAACGCGAGCTGCGCGGCGTGGTTGCTCCTGAACTCGGCGTTGAGGTTGGCGATCGCCTGCGCCCGCTCGCCGTGGCGATCGCTGCGATCGAGGCTGGCGACGGCGTCGACGAGCGCGACCAGCAGGTTGTTGTAGGCGTCGCACTGCGCCATCAACACCTGGCCCCAGAGCGGCTGCGACTGGTTTCGCGGCTCCCGGATCCACTCGGCGGCGGCGCGGATCTTGTTGATCGCGTTGCCGTCGATGACGTTGAGCAGCTGCGCGTAGCGCTCCCACTCCCACCGCGTGCCCGGGGTCGAGATCGCGGCGCGGAACGAGGCGAGCGCCTGCATCGCGCCGCACAGGTTCTGAATCTGCTGCTCCGACGCGAGCCCGCGGATGAGCTCCTCGAGCTGGGTGGTCAGCGACTTCTGCGGCGCGGTGAACAGCCGGAGGATCATCGAGACGATCGAGAGCACCGCGCCGATCAGCGCGCCGGGGGGACCGGCCGCCGAGCTCGCGAGCGCGCCGACGGTGCTCGCGACGGACGCGCAGATGTCGACGATCGCCGCGCTGCCCGAGATCGCGTCGCCGCGCTTGAACGCGAGCGCCGCGTCGCGCAGCCCCGTGGCGATCGCCGGCAGCCCCTTCGCGAGCGCCTCGACGCGGCGCTTGGCGTCGTCCTTCTCCGCCTTGCTCGCCGCGTCGGAGTCGAGCGTGACGTGCAGCGCGTCCCACTCGGCGGTGAGCTTCTGGAGCGTCTGCTGGTAGCCGGGGTCGCTGCTGACGTGCGTGCCGATGAGGGTCAGCGCGTCCTTGAGCGTTTTTTCGAGATCGTTGGCCATGGTGACGGTGTCGCCTTTGTGTCGAGAACCTGGGATGGCGCGCGCGAGCGCGGCGCGCCTGCGCGGGTCGCCGGCGCGCCGCGTGTCGCGGTCGCGTGTCGCGGTCGGTCGTCGGCGACGACTCGTCGCGGCGCCCCGCCGTGCGCATCCGGTGATCTCGTGCAGGGGAGACAGCTCGAAGCGTGCATACGAGCGAGTCGCGTCCGCGACCGACCGCGGCAAAATTGTATTCGCACCGGCCTTCGTCGGCAGCGGGCCGCTCGCATGCGAGAGGTCACGATCGTCGTTTCGAGGCCGCGGGCGGGGTTCAGCACCCCCAGGCGGCCGCGCGTCGACTGTGCGCACCACGGTTCGCACCGGCGTGGACGCGACGCCGGCGTCGTTCGAAGCGGTCCTCGGGGACAGCGACGCGAAGCCGCGCTAGCGCGCGACCTCGACCGGCGTGGCGGCGAGCAGCTCGGTCAGCACGGCGGGCGCGAGCGACACGAGCAGGCCCCGGGCGCCGCCGTTGATCCAGACGCGCGGCAGCGCCAGCACGCTGCGCTCGACGTACACCGGCATGCGCCTGCGAACGCCGAAGGGGGACGTCCCGCCGACGCGGTAGCCCGAGTGCCGCTCGGCCGTGGCCGGGGCGCACGGGCGGGTCGAGCGGGTCCCCAGGACGCGCGCGAGCTGCTTCGCGGAGACCGAGCGGTCGCCGTGCATCAACACGATCAGCGGCTGCTGCTCGGCGTCCTCGAAGATCAGCGTCTTGACCACGTGGTGCTCGTCGACCCCAAGCGCCGCCGAGCTCGCGGCCGAGCCGCCGTGCTCCACGTACTCGTAGGGGTGCAGCGTGAACTCGACGCCGCGCGCGGTGAGCATGCGCAGCGCGGGGGTGCTGGGGATCTTGGGGCGGCGAGCCATCTCCGCGTCGACTCGGACATCATGGTCCATCACGCGCGGCTTGGCGACGGCGCGGGGTCGCCCCGCAGGCGCGCCGGAGCGCTTGCGCTCGCGTCGGTTCCTGCGTATCCATGGGCGTCGTGCTCCGGTTGTTGTCAGTCGCGCTGGTCGTCGCGCTCGTTGGTTGCGACGCGATCGATCACGAGCGCGCGACGCCGTCGCCCGTCGATCGGGACGGCGACGACGAGTTCGTCGCGCTCGCCGAGGAGCGCGCGGCGGGCGAGGCCACCGCGCGCTCCGCCGGGGACGCGCCGGTGGTGCACTCGGCCGCGATCCAGACGAACGAGGGGCGCTTTGAGCTCGACGAGCTGCTCGAGCACCACGTGGTCGCGGACGACGCGGGCCCGTGGATCGTCGCGCTGCGTCGGGAGCCCGGCGCGGCCTGGACGGGGACGCTGCACGTCGGTCGACCCGGCGCGCTCGTCGAGGTCGCCGATCAGGTCGCCCGCGGGCTGCGTAGCTGCGAGACGCGCCCCCAGCTGTGGGCGCTCACGCGGACCGTCGCCGACGATCCCGGCGCGCGCGGGCTCTGGATCCTCGACGGCGACGCGCTGCGGGAGCGGCCGCTGCCAGGGCGCGCGCTCGACCGCGTCGCCGGCGTGAGCCCCGACTGCCGGCACGCGATCATCGTCACGCGCGGCGGCGGCCTCCCGGTCATCGAGCTCGTCGCGCTCGCGGGCGAGGACGAGCCGATCCCGCTGGCCAATCACGACCTGTCCTATACGCCTGGTCAGAGGCCGGCGGGCTTCGTCACGCCGCCGACCCACGCCGACGCGCTGCGCTGGGATGACCTCCGCACCGCGCGCTACGACGCGGCCGAGGGCGAGATCACGCTGACGCTCCCGGAGGAGCCGCGGTGAGCCGGGCGCGACGCCTCCGTCGATCCGCCGGCGCGCTCGCGATCGCGTCCGCGCTGCTCGTGCCGGCGTCGAGCTCGGCCGAGCCGCTGTCGTACCCGGGGGACTCGGCCAACTACGGCTGGGTGGTGACCGCCTACTTCGACGAGGGCGGCGCGAGCGACTGGAACTGCGGCGGCAATTCCTACAGCGGGCACAAGGGCACCGACTTCGCGATCCTCGGCTCGTGGCAGGCCATGGCCGAGGGGCGCCCGGTGTTCGCGGCGGCGGCGGGGGTCGTCGAGACCACCCACGACGGCGAGCCCGACATGTGCAACTCGGGCGACTGCGGCGGCGGCGGCGGCTGGGGCAACCACATCAAGATCACGCACCCCGACGGCACGCGCACGCTCTACGCCCACCTCAAGACCTGGTCGGTCACGGTCGAGAACGGCGAGGCGGTCGCGTGCGGACAGCAGATCGGCATGGTCGGCTCCAGCGGCAACTCGACCGGGCCGCACCTGCACTTCGAGAAGCGCAAGACCGCCGACTACAGCTCGATCACCGATCCCTTCAAGGGCCCGTGCTCGCCCTCGCCGGGCTACTGGATCTCGCAGGGCGCCTACAACAGCCTGCCGGCGCTCGACTGCCCCGAGGTCATCCAGCCGTGGCCGCTGCTGAGCCTCGACGCGGCCGTGCTCCCGATCGACGGGCAGGCGACCGACTTCAACCCGGAGGGCGCGTCGGCCGGGATCTTCGACGCCTACGTCGGGCAGGACATCCGCGTCGACTTCACCGTCTCGAACGCGCTCGACGAGACCGCGGTGGCCCAGGGCGTGCGCGTCGGCGGCGAGCTCAGCGGGCACTGGTCGGTGAGCGACTGGCTGATCCTCGACAACTGGCCGGACAACGCCTGCGGCGGCGACTGGTGCCCCAACGACAGCAACGAGCTGCCGGAGAACCTGCCGCCCGAGCAGCTCGGCTCGAGCTTCGCGCTCGAGCTCGGCCCGCTCAGCCCGGGCGAGAGCAAGCGCGTCGAGCTGACGCTCACCGCCAACGCCGAGACCGCGCCCGACGAGCACGCGCGCGCGGGGCTGTTCGTCGCCAACGTCAACGGCGTGTATCAAAAGCCAGGTTTTGACGCGGCGCCCGACAACGTCGACGACAAGCAGACCTGGGGCGACGGCGATCTGAAGTGGCTCGTCGAGGCCGACCTCTACGTCGACGAGCAGGCGACCACCGGCGACGGCAGCGGCGACGACACGCTGACCGGCGATCCCAGCACGGCGACCGACGGCGGCTCCGCGACCGCGAGCGGGACGGGCGGCGCGAGCGGGACGGGCGACGAGAGCGACGGCGGGAGCTCGAGCGGCGACGCGTCGGCCGGCTCGGCGACGGCCTCCGGCGGATCAGCCTCGGGCACCGACGGCGGCCCCGCGCTCCCTCCGGTCTACGGCGCCGACGCGGCCTACGAGGAGGGCTGCGCGTGCCGGAGCGCGCCGGGTCGAGGCGGCGGCGCGCCGCTGCTGCTCGCGTTCGCGATCCTCGGGCTCGCGCGCCCACGCCGACGCTCGCGCTGAACGGCCTCGGGCCGCCGAGATACGCCGCGTGGTCGCCAGCGCGACGCGGCGGAGGAGGCCAGGAAGCCAGAACGAGCTCGTCGCGGGTCCACGGCGAGCGCGGGCGACAACGACATCGGGCGTTCGGGGCCTGCTAGGCCTTCCCGCGCCGACGCAGCCGCGCCAGGATGTCCTCGGGCAGCGCGCCCGCGCGCTCGTATCGTCGGAGCGCGCGCCCCCGGCTCGCCTGGGGCTCGGGGTCCGCGTCCGGGCAGCCGTCGTCGTCTTCGAAGCCGTTGAAGCGCTCCGGCTCGTCGGGGCAGTTGTCGGTCGCGTCGTCGTAGCCGTCGGCGTCGCGGTCGCCGACGGACAGGCACGCGATCACGGTCGCCCGGGGCCCCGGGACCATCGCCGCGCGCAGCTCGGCGACCCGGCGCCGCGTCGCGTCATCGTCGTCGCGCGCGCGGGCCTCGATCGCGTCCAGCAGCGCCGCGGCGGCCACGAGGTCGCCGGCGTCCTTGAACATGCGCTCGGCGATCGTGAGGCGGAGCTCGAGCGCGTCCGCGGGCGCGAGCGCGGCGGCCTCGCGCAGGCGCGCGGCGCAGCCGTCGAGCGCGCCGATCTCGTACAGCCGGCGGCTCTCGTCGAGCAGCGCGTCGACGGGGCTCGCGCTCGCGCAGGCCGACAGCGTCAGCGCCGCGAGCAGCGAGCGCAGTGCGGCGGTTCGGGTCATCGGGCCTCGCCGGGGCGGCCGCCGGCGCGCCGTATTGGGTATGACTTACAGGACATGTCGTGAAGGTCAAGCCGGACGCGCGCCGAGGACCTGGGTCGTCGCGCTCACGCCGCGGTGGTGCTGGCCCTCGGCCACGAGGCGCCGCGTCTCCTGACACAGCTCGAGCTCGAGGCCCTGCAGCTCCTGGCGCGCCGCGTCGACGTCGAGCAGCAGCTCGACGACCGACGGCCCGCCGGCGCCCGGGAGCTCGAGCTGCGCGGGCGCGTAGATCTCGAGGATGAAGACGCCGCCGGGCTGGAGCGCGCGCGCGCAGGCGGCGTGGACCGTGCGCCGCAGCGCCGGCGGGACGTGGGCCCACACCGAGACGATGGCGGCCCAGCGCGACTCGCCGAGGTCGAAGTCCGCGAGGTCGCCGGCGACGGTCGTCAGCGTGACGCCCCGCTCCCGCGCGAGCGCCTCGGCGTGGTCGAGCGCGACGCGGGACAGATCCACGGCGGTCACCTCGTGGCCGCGCTCGGCGAAGAACACCGCGTCGCGCCCCTCGCCGGCGGCGATGACCAGCACGGGCCCCGGCGGCACGCGGCCCGCGACCGCGCGGACGAAGTCGTTGGGCTCGGCGCCGTAGGACGCGAACGGCTGGGCGTAGCGCTCGTCCCACTCGGCGGCGGAGAACGCCGGCGTGATCGCGTCCTGGCGACGCGTCGGGGCGAGGTGATCCGCGAGCCGCTTGAGCGCCGCGCCGAGCTTGCCCGCGAGCGCGGCGTCACGCAGCGCGCCGGCCTCGCGATCGAAGCTGTCGTGAAAGCGCGGGATCGAGAGGCTGCTGACGATCTCGGCGCCGTAGCGCGGCGCGGCCGCGAGCGCGAGCTTGAGCGCGCTCGCGCCGCCCCGGCCGCCGGGTGAGGTCGAGAGCGCGACCGTCGGCTTCCCCTGGAACACCCTGGGGTCGATGCGGCTGGCCCAGTCGAAGAGGTTCTTGAACGCGGCCGAGTAGTTGCCGTTGTGCTCGGCGTACGAGATCAGCAGCGCGTCGGCGGAGCCGATCGCGTCGAAGAACGCGCGCGCGCGCGGGTGGACGCCGCCCTCGCGCTCGCGGTCGACGCTGTAGACCGGCAGCTCGAGATCCTCGAGCGCGAGGTGCTCGAGCTCCACGTCCGGGAGGAATTCCGCGCGCAGCCGTTCGGCGGCGTGTCGCACGAGCGACTTGTTGATCGAGTGCTGCGACGAGCTCGCCGCGAACGCGAGGACCTTCATGGGTTGCCTTGTCGAGAGAGGTTGGAGGAGCGGTTGGAGGAGAGGTTGGAGGAGAGGTCGGCGCGCGTCCCCTCGCGCGCCCGACAGGCGGCGCGGTCGAGCGCGAGGCCACAGCATAGCGTCCTGGCGCGGGATGGCGCGCGCGCGTCAGTCGTCGCCCATGATCAGGCGGTACAGCTCGCCGAAGCGCGCGTACACCTCGTGAGGCTCGAGCTCGCTCAGCGCGCGCGGGACGTCGGGCAGCGGACCTGACGGATTGTACAGCCACGGGACGCGCGGCGGCGCCATGCCGCCGTGGCTCACCTGGGGCGCTGGGTCGCGCGTGAAGCCGGCGACGCACAGCGTCACGTTGTCGCGAGCGCCGCGCTCGAGCGCGCGCTCGACCAGCTCGTCGACGACGCGGCGAGGCGCGTCTTGGCGCGCGTCCGCGTCGACGCGGCCCAGCGCCGCGGCCAGCTCGTCGTCCGAGACGAGCTCGTGCAGCCCGTCGGTGCACAGCGCGTAGAGGTCGCCCGGGGCGATGTCGGCCGCGTGGAGCTCGACCTCGAGCGCGTCGCCGAAGCCGAGCGCGCGGACCAGCACGCCGGCGTAGGCGAGCTGCGCCGCGGTCGGCTCGATCCCGTTCGCGCGCAGATACGCGAACAGGCGGTGATCCGCGGTGATCTGCGTCAGCGCGCCGCAGCGCCACCGATACGCCCGGCAGTCGCCGACGTGGGCGATCGACACGCGGTCCCCCGCGACGTGCAGCGCGACGATGGCCGCGCCCGCGCCCGTGAGGAAGCGGGCGACCCGGCGCACGCGGTGGTCCGCCGCCGCGACCGCCTCGCGCAGGCGCGCGGCGTCGGGCTCCTCGTCGCCCGGGTCCCAGCCGGCCGGGTCGCCCCGCTGAAATCGCTCGACCGTCGCCCAGCTGGCGACCTTGGCGGCCGGGCGCCCGTTGCAGCTCCCGCCCATGCCGTCGCACACCACCAGCAGGTCGTGGGGCGCGTAGAACTGGTAGTCGTCCTCGTTGAGGGCGCGAACCGGGCCGCGCTCGGTGCGTCCGGCCGCGCGCAGGCGCCAGCGGCTCATCGCGTTGAGCGTGCGGGCAAATATCCCGGGTGTCGAGCGCGTGGTGGCGACGCTCGCGGCCCGTGACCGCCGGCGCGCGCGGTCGCGCGCGCGCGGAACCGGTCGGCGCGCGCGATGCAAGTTGATGTCTTATCAGACATGTCGTAGCGATCGCGTGAGCGAGGCGCGCGTCGAGACGCGCGTCCGCGAATCGCCGCCGCGGGCGCGCGGCCCGGTGATAAAATTTGCCGGAGGAGAGGCGCATGGGGAAAAAAGTGCTCGTGGTGGATGACTCTGCGACCGTACGTCAGCAGGTCCGGCTCGCGCTTGCACCATCTGGCTACGACATCGTGGAGGCGTTTGACGGCGAGGACGGCCTCAGCAAGGCGCGCGAGCACGACGACATCGCGATCGCGATCTGCGACGTCAACATGCCGCGCATGGACGGCATCGAGATGATCAAGCGGATGCGCGCCGACGGGCTCGCGGTGCCGATCGTCATGCTGACGACCGAGGGCCAGCCGGCGCTGATCAAGCAGGCGAAGGAGGCCGGCGCGAAGGGCTGGATCGTCAAGCCGTTCAACGCGCAGCTGCTCGTCAAGGCGGTCGACAAGCTCGCGCGCTGAGCGGGGACGTGCACGATGAAGATGGTCACGGACATCCTGGATGAGCTCTCGTGGCTGGCCTGCGAGGCCATGCTGCCGGGCGGCTTCACCCGCGCGGGCGACGGCGCCGAGGAGCCCGAGGGCGGGCTCGTCTCGGTCATCGGCTTCTCCGGTGACCGCGTCCGCGGCGTGCTCGGCGTGACCGCGCCGCCCGAGGCGATCGCGGCCACGCACCCGCTCGCCGGGACCGAGCCGGCGCTGCGGGACGAGCAGCTCTACGACTGGGTCGCGGAGCTCGCCAACCAGCTGCTGGGGCGCATCAAGGGCGGGCTCATGGACTACGGCGTGACGCTTTGGTTGGCGTCGCCCGTGGTCCTGCGCGGCGTCTCCGTGCGCATCGTCCCGCGCCCGGAGGAGGGCGTGAAGAAGTTCAGCCTGCGCGGTCGCGCCGGCGACCTCTGCGTGTGGGTCGACTTCCAGTTCGACGAGGCGCTCGAGCTCGAGCGCGTCCCCGACCACGCGCGCGACCACTGCGTCGCCGGCGAGATGCTGCTGTTCTGATGGCGTCGGCCAGAGTTCGTGCTCGTGACGGTGTGCTCTAACGAACAGGTTGAAGGGGACGTGAGCGCGGGACCGACGAGAGCGCGACGCGATCGCGCGGAGGTCAGCGCCGCGCGCGACGCTCGGACGCCTCGATCTCGTCCTCGTCCTCGTCCTCGTCCTCGTCCTCGTCCTCGTTCTCGTCTTCGTCGCGGGCGCGCGCCCGCGGGCCCACGAGGCCGCGCACGGCCCCCGGGCTGGAGCGATCGGTGAGCGTCGCGGTCGCGGGCGCGGGCGGGCTCGCGGCGCGCGAGCTGGTGAGCCCGGTCGTCAGCCTCGGCGTCGTCCTGCTGGTGTGCGCGCTGCCGCTGCTGCGGCGGCGCCCGGCGCTGGTCCTGGCGATCGCGGCGCTCTCGATCGCGGGCGTGGGGCTGGTCGCGTACGCCGGCGCGGGGCTCGCGAGCCCGGGCCTGTACGCGCTGTGCCTCGTGATCGTCAGCGCGTCGCTGGCGGTCGGGCTCCGCGGCGCGCTGGTCGTCGGTCTCGCGGCCGCGGCGACCTCGACCGCGCTGCTGCTCGGCTCGGGCGGCGGCGTCGAGGCGCCGGCGCGCGCGCTCGAGCTGTGGGCGACGCAGGTCACGGTGTTCCTCGGGACATCCGTGTTCGTCGGCGTCGCGGTGCGGCGCCTGCGGGCCGCGCTGCAGCGCTCGTGGGTGAGCGAGCGCTCGGCCCGGGCCGCGCTCGCGCGCCGCGACGAGGAGCTGCAGCGGCGCCGCGCGGCCGAGGACAAGCTGCGCGAGGCGGTCCGCGAGGCCGAGCGCGCGAACGAGGCCAAGAGCCAGTTCCTCGCCGGCATGAGCCACGAGCTGCGGACGCCGCTCAACGCGATCATCGGCTACAGCGAGCTGCTGATCGAGGACTCCGAGGACGTCGGCGTCGCGGCCGACCTCAACCGGATCCGCAGCTCCGGCCGGCACCTGCTCGCGCTGATCAACGACATCCTCGACCTCGCCAAGATCGAGGCGGGGCGCATGCGGCTGGTGCGGGAGTGGTTCGACGTCTCCGCGCTCGTCAACGACATCGCCGGCTTCGTGATCCCGGCGGCGGATCAGCGCGGCAACATGATCGTGCTCGACATCGATCAGCAGATCGGGCGCGTGCACGCCGACCCCGTGCGCGTGCGCCAGGTCGTGCTCAACCTGCTCAGCAACGCGAACAAGTTCACCGAGGACGGGATGGTGTTCCTGCGCGCGAGCCGGGTCGAGCGCGACGGCGCGCCGAGCCTGCAGATCTCGGTGCAGGACACCGGGATCGGCATCACGCAGGAGCAGCTCGCGCGCCTGTTTCAGCCCTTCGTGCAGGCCGAGAGCTCGATCGCGCGCCGCTTCGGCGGGACCGGCCTCGGGCTCGTGCTGTCGGCGCGCTTCGTCGAGATGATGGAGGGCTCGATCGAGGTCGAGAGCACGCCGGGCGAGGGCTCGATCTTCACCGTGACGCTGCCGGTGCGCTCGACCTCGGCCGAGCTCGAGGAGCGCCACGAGGAGCGGATCGAGGCCGCGCGCGCGCACCCGGGCGACGCGGTGCTGTGCCTCGACGAGGACCCGCGCGCGCTCGACCTGCTGTGTCGCGCGCTCGAGTCCACCGGCCTGTTCCCGATCCCCGGCGCGCGCGTGGCCGAGGGCCTCGCGCTGGCGCGTGAGCACAACCCGGCGGCGGCGCTGATCGACGTCGGCTACGCGCGCGGGTGGGAGACGCTGACGGATCTGGTCGCGCGCGGCGTGCCGACGGTGGTCGTCAGCGTCGACGACGACGTCGGCCGCAGCCGCGACATCGGGGCCGCCGCGCACCTGGTGAAGCCGATCGAGCGCGGCGCGCTGACAGAGACGCTGCGCGCGACGCTGGCGGGCGCGCGCGGCGATGACGACGGCGCGAAGGCGGACGCGGGCGAGGGCTAGGGGCGCCGGGGACGGAGTTTCGCGCGCTCACCCGCGCTGGTCGCTCACCCGCGCCGCAGGAGGCGTATGCTCGACGCGATGTCGCGCCCACGCTCCCCGTCGCTCCTGCTCGCGGTCCTCGGGTTGTTCTGCGCCTGCACCCAGGCCGGCGACGCGCCGCGCTCGAGCGCCGGCGAGACGCCGGCGCCGGTCGCCGCGCCCGCCGATGCGGGCGAGCACGCGAGCGCGACCGCGTCGACCGCGTTGCGCCCGGCGCCGCCCAACACCCCGCCGGTCGAGTCGCCACCGGACGAAGCGCCGCTCGAGCCGCCCACACCGTCGACAGCCATCGCGCCGCCGGATCCAGAACCGCCGGAGCCCCCGGACGCCGACGGGCCCGTGTCCGACGCGGAGGCGATCGAGGCGTACATCAAGGACTGCGGCCACCGCTTCACGGTCGCGGCCGACGAGGGCTACGACGATGACGACGACGAGCAGGTCGCCGAGTGCGAGTTCGTCGAGTTCGACCAGAACTGCGCCTCCGACCCGGCGGGCTGCTGGGGCGACGGGCAGCAGTGCATCGCGGCGTGCGGGCCCCCGTGCAGCGCGTGTCAGACGAGCTGCGCGAGCGAGTGCACGAGCTGCAAGGAGCGCTGCGAGGGCGGCGCGGCGGACTGCGTACGCGAGTGCGCCGCGGCCCGCCAGGCCTGCCGCGCGCGGTGCCTCGACGCGCGCACGAAGTGTCGCGCGGTCGACTGCGCGAAGCAGGAGCGGGACTGCGAGCGCGCCTTCACCCGCGACCGCAAGCAGAAGTGCCCGCAGTGCGCCGCGATCAGCGAGTGCCTCATGGACTACGAGGGCGACAAGGATCCCGACACCCTGTGCCCGAAGAAATTCCCGAAGGCGGCCAAGGAGTGCTTCGAGTGGTGCTACGAGTACTACGAGGCCGAGGACGAGGACGAGGACGCGGGCTAGGACGGCGAGCGCGTCTCGCCGCGCTCGCGTCGCTGCTGAGCGCGGCCTGCTCGGACGCCGCGCCCAACCGCGATGATCCTGCCGTGACGCCCGCCGCCGCGCCGCCCGCCGCCGCGCCGTCCGCTGCCGTCGTCGCGGCGGCCCCCGTCGCGCCCGCGCCCGCCGGGCGCGCGCTCGTCGACATCCCCGCGGGGGACTTCGTGATGGGGCGCGACGCGGCGCGCCACGGCGACGAGACGCCGGCGCACCGCGTGACGGTCTCGGCCTTTCGCCTCGAGCCGACGCTCGTGACCGTCGCGGAGTTTCGGGCCTTCGTCGACGCGACCGGCTACCGCACGAGCGCCGAGCGCCTCGGCTACGGCATGACCGCCGTCGAGGGCATGGACGACTGGGAGTGGGAGCGGGTCGAGGGCGCGTCGTGGCGCGCGCCCTGGGGCCCGGCGCGGGCCGAGCGGCTCGCGCAGCGAGACGACGAGCCTGTCGTCATGGTCAGCTGGTTCGACGCGGTCGCGTTCTGCGAGCACCACGGGCGGCGGCTCCCGACCGAGGCCGAGTGGGAGTACGCGATGCGGGCCGGCTCGACGGGCACGCGCTACCCGTGGGGGGACACGCCGCGCCGCCCGGGCGGCGACTTCGGCCTGAACTTCTGGCAAGGCGAGGACCATCACCGCAATGAACGCCTCGACGGCTACCTGTACCTCTCGCCTGTGCGCGCGTTCCCGCCGAACGCGTGGGGCCTCTACGATCCGGTGGGCAACGCGTGGCAGTGGGTCTCGGACTGGTACGCGCGCGACACCTACGAGCGCGACGCGGCGGGCGTCACCGACCCCGCGGGCCCCGCGAGCGGCTGGGCCAGGGTCGCGCGCGGCGGATCGTGGTGGTGCTCGCGCAGCGCCTGCTCCGCCTACGGGCTGTACGCGCGCGGCAAGTCGCGGCCGCTCGCGGTGTACAGCAACAACAGCTTCCGCTGCGCCGCCGACGTGGACGCCTCGCGGACGCGCGGGGCCAGCTCGTGAGCGTTCGCGGACGCGCGCTCCTTCTTCTCCGGCCCGCGCGGGCTGCTCGGTCGCGGCCGCTGCCGCGAGCCCTTGCTCACCGCGCCCGACTGGACGCTCGAGGTTCAGCGCGGGGCCATGCGCCTCGCGTCGCCGCTGATGCTCGGCCCGGCCTCGCGCGCGCTCACGGCGGCGGGCGTGCGCGGCTCCTCGTGACCGCGTGTGTCGCTGGGCGCCTGGGAGCCCGCGATCCCTGGCGCGCTCGCCGACGCCGCGGGAGGGCGCGATGATCGAGCGCGCGCGCCTGGTGCCGCCAGGCGCGCTCCGGGCGCGCGCCTGGTCACAGGTCCTCTCGGACATGTTCGAGGAGGCGCTCGCGGCCGTCGAGCCCGCCGCGCGGGTGCGCGACGCGCTGCGCGAGAGAGGCGTCGCCGCGCGCCTTCGCGGCCCTCGACGCGCCCGCGCACGTGCTGGCGATCGGCAAGGCGAGCGTCGCCATGGCCCGCAGCGCTCGAGGTGCTGGGCGCGCGCGTCGTCGGGGGCGTCGTCGTCCACAAGGCCGCGCGCGAGGGGGCGCTCGGGCCGTTGGCGCTCGTTCGCGGCGCGCACCCGGTCCCCGACGAGCGCTCGCGGATCGCCGGGTCCCGCGTGCTGCAGCACGCGCGCGCCGTCGGACCCGAGGCGCGCGCGCTCGTGTTGATCTCCGGGGGCGCGTCCTCGCTGGTCTGCGCGCCCCGTGCCCCGGTGACGGTGCAGGACCTCCAGTCGCTGACGACGTCGCTGCTCGGCGCCGGCGCGGACATTCACGCGATCAATCACATCCGCCGCGAGCTCGACGTGATCAAGGGCGGGGGGCTGGCGCGCGCGCTGGCGCGGACGCGGGCCCACAGCCTGATCCTCGCGGACGTCGACGCGGCGCGCTGGGAGGACGTCGGCTCCGGGCCGACGGCGCCGCGCGCCCGTGATCCCGCAGGCGCGTGGGCGACGATCGAGCGCCTCAGGCTCGCGTCGCGCGTGCCCCCGCGCGTGCGGGAGGCGCTGCGCGTCGCGTCGCCGCCGGGCTGTCCGATCGAGCATCCGAGGACCTGCGTCGGCGCGGTCGAGGACGCGGTCGCGGCCGCGCGGCGCGTCGCGGCGCGTTCAGGGGTACCAGGTGGTCGACGCCCCGGCGGTCCTGACCGGCGAGGCGAGGGGCTCGCGCCCGCGCTCGCGCGGACCCTCGACGACTGGACCCGCGACGGCGGCGCGCGCGCCGCTGCGCGGTGCTCGGCGGCGAGACCACCGTCACGCTGCGCGGTCCGGGCCGCGGCGGACGAAACCAGGGCTCGCGCTCGCGGTCGCGAACGAGCTCGCGCGGCTGCAGGCCCGCCGCGGCCCGGCGCCGCGCGAGGCCGTGTTCGCGACGCTCGCCACCGACGGCGAGGACGGGCCGACCGACGCCGCGGGCGCCGTCGTCACGCGCGACACGGCCCCGGCGATCGACGCGGCGGGCCTCGATCCAGTCGCGGCGCTCGAGCGCAACGACAGCTACCCGGCGCTGGAGGCCGCCGGCGCGCTGCTGCGGATCGGCGCGACCGGGACCAACGTCCGCGACCTCGCGCTGCTGCTCGCGCGCTGAGCCAGGCCCGCCGCCGGCGTGATAGGTGCTTGAAGAGACATGTAGAGTGGATTTGTAGAAGGGTCTTGTGGAAGAGACAGGTA
This sequence comes from Myxococcales bacterium, assembly GCA_020633295.1. GTDB lineage: Bacteria > Myxococcota_A > Polyangia > Nannocystales > Nannocystaceae > JACKDW01. The sequence continues at coordinate 115,688 of JACKDW010000009.1, forward strand.
GAAGGACGCGCATGGCCGCGCGCGCCCGTGCTACCCTGCGCCGTGGCCGAGACGCGCCCACGGATCCGGCTCCCGCTGGTCAGCGGCGAGCGCGAGCTGCCCCGCCGCACGCGGACCGTGTCGGCGCTCGCCGGCGACGCGCCGCGCCCGGGCATCGCCGTCTGGGAGCTCACGCTCGCCTGCGACCAGCGCTGCCTGCACTGCGGGCCGCGGGCGGGGAAGGCCCGCGCGCGCGAGCTCGACACCGCGCGCTGCCTGGAGGTCGTCGCCCAGCTGGCCGCGATCGGCGTCAGCGAGGTCTCGCTCATCGGCGGCGAGGCCTACCTGCGCGACGACTGCCCCGCGATCGTGCGCGCGATCCGGGCCCACGGCATGACCTGCATCCTGACGACCGGCGGCTACAACCTCACGCAGGCGCGCGCCGAGGCGCTCGCGGCGGCGGGCGTCCAGAGCGTCTCGATCTCGATCGACGGGCTGCAGGAGACGCACGATCGCCTGCGCGGTCGGGCCCGCAGCTGGGCGCGCGCGTTCGCGGCGATGCGCCGGCTGAGGGCGCTCGGCGTCCAGGTCGCCGTGAACACGCAGATCAACGCGTGGACGAAGGACGAGCTGCTGCCGCTGCTCGAGCTCGTCGCGGCCGCGGGCGCGCACGCCTGGCAGGTGCAGATCACGGTCGCGCACGGCAACGCGGCCGACCACCCCGAGCTGCTGCTGCAGCCCTACATGATCCCCGAGGTCTTCGAGACCCTGGAGCGCGCGCTGGCGCGCTGCCGCGAGCTCGGCGTGCTGCTGTACCCCGGCAACAGCGTCGGCTACTTCGGCCCGCTCGAGCACCCGCTGCGGCGCCCCTTCGACGTCGAGGGCCACTACCGCGGCTGCGCGGCGGGGCGCGCGACGCTGGGGATCGAGAGCGACGGTCGGCTCAAGGGCTGCCCGAGCCTCGACGGCGCGGTCAACGGCGCGGGCTCCCTCGCGGAACATGACCTCGAGGACCTGTGGTCGAGCGCGCCGGCGCTGCGGTTCTTCCGCGCGCGCGGCCGCGACTCGCTGTGGGGCTACTGCGCGCGCTGCTACTACGCCGACACCTGCAAGGCCGGCTGCACGACGATGACCGAGCCGCTGTTCGGGCGCCCCGGCAACAACCCGTTCTGTCACCACCGCGCGCTCGAGCTGCGGGCCCAGGGGCTGCGCGAGCGCGTCGAGCAGGTGCGCGCGGCGACCGGGCGACCCTTCGACAGCGGCCTGTTCCAGCTCGTGCTCGAGCGCGTCTCGGACGGCGCGCGCGTGCACGTCGAGCCGCCGCGGACCAGCCGCGCGCTCGAGCCGGACGGGCCGGGCAGCCCGCTCCCGATCGCGCCGTGAGCTCGCCGCGGCGCGCTCACGGCTTGGAGTAGGCGCCGGGCGGCTCGGCGTCGGGCGCCGGCGCGTCGGGATCGTCGTCCGGCGCCGCGCCGGCGTAGGGCGGGATCGTGCCGAGGCTGTCGCTGTCGGTGGCGCCCGTGCTCCCGGTCGTGTCGGGGTGACCGGTCGTCGCGTCGGTCGTCATCTCGCCCGTCGACGTCGTGTCGAGCGTCGTGCCGCTGGTCGACGTCGCGCTGGTCGTGCTGGTCGCGGTCGCGGAGGTCGCGGAGGTCGCGGAGGTCGCGGAGGTCGATCCGCTCGAGCCGCTCGCGGTCCCCGTCGTCGTCGCGCTCGAGGACGAGGTGTCGCCGGCCGTCGTCGCGCTCCCGGCCGAGGTCGTCGACTCGCCGATCGTGCTGGTCGGCGACGTGTCGCTCGTCGAGGTCGTCTCGTCCCCGCCGCCGGCGCAGCTCGTCAGCAGCCCGACCGTCGTGGCGACGGTCACGAGCCGCGCGGGCGACCAGGACGCGAGGCGCACGCGCGCGCCGCAGAAGGGGCACTCGAGCTCGCTCGCGTGGACGTGACGACGACAGCCGGGGCAGAGGCGCACGCCGCCACGGTAGCACGACCCCCCGTCGCGCGCGCGCCAAGGCGCGGGCGTCCCCGCGTCAATTCACCGGCCCCTCAGGACAGCTCGAGCACGCCGTCCTCGAGCGGCCCCCCGACGAGGCGGCGATCCACCAGGAGGTTCTGCGGGAACCGCCACGGGCCGCGCGTGCCCTGCTCCGGGACCACGCCGCGGGCGCGCTCGACGTAGCCCGAGCGCAGCCCGATCAGCGGACGTCGGCGCACGTCCGGGGCCGGCGGACCCGGGCGACAGCGCGTGTAGCCGCGCGCGCCCATGTGGTTCAGCAGCCGGCAGACGTACTCACAGGTCAGCTCGCAGCGGATCGTCCACGAGAGGTTGGTGTACCCCAGCGACATCGCCAGGTTCGGCACGCCCTCGACCAGCGCGCCCTTGTACAGCATGCGCTCGCCCGGGTGCACCGGCGCGCCGTCGACCTCGACCGCGACGCCGCCCAGCACCTGTAGCTCGAGCCCGGTGGCGGTGATGAGCACGTCGGCGTCGACGCGCGCGCCCGAGCGCAGCTGCACGCCGCGCGCGTCGATCTCGGCGACGTGATCGGTGACCACGCGCGCGCGCCCGCGGGCGAGCTCGGCGAACAGGTCGCCGTCGGCGATCAGGCAGATCCGCTGATCCCAGGGCGCGTAGCGCGGGGTGAAGTGGGGCGCGAGCAGCTCGCGGCGGTGCAGCCCATAACGCACGCGCGTGAGCAGGAAGCGCCGCACGAGCGCGGGCCAGCGGCGCGCGGCCTCGTACAGCGTCATGTTCAGCGCGATGCTCCGCCAGCGCGCGAGCTGAGCCGCCCAGCGCGGCGGCAGCAGCCGGTTGAGCCAGCGCACGACCTCGTCCTCACGTGGTCGCTCGAACAGGTACGTCGGCGAGCGCTGCAGCATGATGACCTCGCGGGCGCGCGACGCGATCGCGGGCACGAGGCTCATGGCCGTCGCGCCGCTGCCGATCACGAGCACGCGCCGACCCTCGAGCTCGAGCCCCTCGGGCCATCGCTGCGGGTGCACGACCGGCCCCGCGAAGCGCTCGAGGCCGGGCAGCGCCGGCGTGTAGCCCTCCTCGTAGCGGTAGTAGCCCGTGCAGCCCCACAAGAACCGGCAGGTGTAGCGCTCGGCCCCGTCGGGGCCGTCGACCTCGAGCGTCCACGCGCTCGCGTCGCTCGACCAGCGCGCGCGACGCAGTCGTCGGCCGAAGCGCGCCTTCGCGTGCAGCTCCTCGGCGCGCGCGGTCTCCTCGATGTACTCGCGGATGCGCGGCCCGTCGGCGATGGTCTCCACGTCGGTCCACGGGCGGAACGAGAAGCCGAGCGTGTGCATGTCGGAGTCCGAGCGCACGCCGGGGTAGCGGAACAGATCCCAGGTGCCGCCCACGCGCGCGCGCGCCTCGAGCACGCACACGCGCAGCGCCGGGCAGCGGGTCCGCAGGTAGTGCACCGCGCAGACGCCGGAGATCCCGGCGCCGACGACCACCACGTCAAAGTCGACGGCACCGCGCGCGTCCGGCATCACGGTGACTTGTAGCGCGAACCTCCGCTATAACGAAACATGCCGCCAACCACGCGTCTCGGGGGGTTCTTCGCCGGTCAGCTCGCCGTGATCACGGGCGGCGCCTCCGGCATCGGTCGGGCCATGGCCGCAGCGCTGCGCGCGGACGGGGCGCGCGTCGTCCTGCTCGACGCCGACGCGCAGCGCCTGGCCGAGGCCGCGCGCGCGCTCGACTGCCGCGGGGAGCCGCTCGACGTGCGAAGCCGCGAGGACGTCGAGGCCGCGATCGCGGCGGTCGAGCGGCGCGACGGGCCCATCGACCTGTGCATCACGAGCGCCGGCGTCGTGCAGACGGGCGAGGTCCACGAGTTCACCGACGCGGACTGGCACCGCGTCCTCGACGTAAACCTCCGCGGCGTCATCCACTGCGTGCAGTCGGTCTACCCGCGCATGGTCGCGCGCGGGCGCGGGCGCATCCTCACCGTCGCGTCGATCGCGGGGCTGTACCCGACGCCAGGGCAGGTCTCCTACGTCGCCAGCAAGTTCGGCGTGGTCGGCATGTCCCTGGCGCTGCGGGCCGAGGCGGCCGACCTCGGCGTGCAGGTCTCGGTCGTGTGCCCCGGGATCGTCGACACGCCCATGCGCCGCGGCCTGCCGGTCACCGGCGCCGACGCGGACTCGCTGCGCGCGCTCGTGCCGGCGGGCATCCCCGTCGAGCGCTGCGCCCTCGTGGCGCTCCGCGGGCTGCGACGCGGCTGCGGGCTGATCCTCGTGGCCCCGAGGCGCGCGCGCTCGCGCTGCTGCAGCGCGCGAGCCCGGCGCTCGCGGGGTGGGTCAGCCGACGCGCGTTTCGCTGGCTGCGCGGCCGCCTCGGGCGCCCGACGACAGCTCGGAAAGCTGTCTAATCGGCCACGCTTCCCGCGTCGCGAGCGAGCTCGAGGTCATCGACGAGGGTGACCTCGAGGTCACCCGCCGTGCTCGCCCCGCAGCCCGCCGGCTCGAGCGCGTGTCGAGCTCGAGTCGGCGCGGGGGCGAGCCAGCGGCTATGGACACGACGCGCTCACGCGCACGCGCACGCGATCGGAGCGCCCTCCGGTGGCCGAAGCGCGATCAGCCGCGCGTACAGGCGCGCGCGGGCGGCTGGCGCCGGCGGCCGCAGCCAGTCGCGCGCGAGCGCGTCCCAGTCCTCGTGGACGGGGTCGAGGCCCATGGCCTCGATGTACGCGGCGCTGACGATGAACGCGTGGGTTCGGTAGCCGAGCAGGTACCCGTCGCGCAGGTGCGCGCGCGCGTCCTCGTGCCGCGCGAACCACGTGTTCGTGAAGCCCGCGCAGGCGGGCGGGCACAGCAGCGTGCCTACGTCGCGCTCCTCGAGGTCTCCGCCGAGCACGCGCGTCGTGTGCTGCCAGCCGCGGAAGCCGAACTCGCGCGCGATCACGTCGAGGCAGTGCTTACGCTGGATGTCCTGCGCGCGCGGCCCCTCAGGGCCGCGGAGCAGGGGGTGTCGAGAGAGGCGCGCGAGCGCGCCCAAGTCGCGCGCGCGCGCGCGCTGGTGCAGCAGACGCGCGCGCGTCTTGAGCCTCGAGAGTGCAGGATTCGCTTCGACCATGACTGTGCTCCTGACGGTGGGCCCGATCCCGCTCTGAGGGCGCCGTGGAGATGCAGTTGTCGAGCGTCTCGTGGACGTTCAGGGCGCGCGCGGCTTTCGGCGGGTCGAGGCGTCCCTGCAGCCTCGGCGAGAGGATACGCGATTCACCCGGACGCGCAAGCCCGCAGCGCGAGACCCCGCGCGCGCGGGGTCCCAGGTGCTCAACGGCGTCGCCTCGACGCCCGTGAGGAGGTCGGTGAAGATGCCCGTAGGGTCAGGTTTTATCGCCGGCCTCGCCGACCTCGTCCTCGTCGGCCTCGTCGGCCTCGTCGGCCTCGTCGGCCTCGTCCTCGTCAGCCTGGTCCCCGTCGCGCTCGGCCTCGGCGTTGGGCTTGACGCACCACACGCAGTGCAGCTCCTCGCGGTCGAAGACCTCGGGGATGACGCCCTCGGTCGCGAACATGTACAGCGCCGAGCGGAACACGACCTCGACGGTGTAGACGAACAGCGCCGCGATCGAGGCGGCGGTGACCGAGGTGCAGAGCACCGCGATGATCAAGAGCGGCTCCTCGACCTCGAGCAGGCCGCAGACGATCAGCGGGAACACGACGATGAACGCGATCGGCAGCCAGGCCCAGCGCAGCGAGAGGTGCCCGACCACGCCCTCGCGCCAGGTCTCGCGGACCAGCGACGACGAGCGCTGGATCGCCTCGACCGCGCCGCGGCCCTCGCGGGAGATCACCGGCAGCACGAGGTAGGTCGCCGCGCGCCACGTGAACGCCAGCAGCCGGCGCAGCCCGCCGCGCCGCCCGCTCCGGCGCCGCCGCCCGAGCACCACGCCCGCGAGCCAGGCGGCGACGGCGTAGCCGAGGATCTGCTCGAGGCGGTCGTGCGCGTGCTCGAGCGAGCCCTCGATGGACCACTCGCGCCCGCTCAGCGCCTCCATCGACGCGTGCGTCAGCGCGACGCCCATGAAGATGGTGACGCACTGGATGGCGTAGAGCGCGAGCAGGCCGATGAGCCCCTGGCTGCGCAGCACGACCTCGCCCTCGTCGAGCGCGGCGTGGGCGAGCAGCCCCAAGGTCGCCGGGTCGTGCAGGATCGCGGCGAACACCGCGAGCAGGATGAGCGCGCTGAGCAGCACGACGAAGCTGCCCACCACGCCGATGAGCGGGAACCACAGCAGCCGCGGGTGCTGCTGGAGCGTGCGCGCGGTCGCCTTGAGGATCGCGGCGGTACGCCCGAGGCTCGTCTTCCACGTGTCTTCAAAGACAGAGTACGCCTTAGCCATTGTTGGTCTTGCTGTCACGGTCGTCACCTTGGAGGGTCGTGCGGAAGCGTCGTTCGAAGTAGTCGGCGAGGTCCTGGACGTCGATGCGGTGACGCGCGCTCTCGGCGAGGGCGCGCTGGAAGATCCGCGCGAGGATCGACTCGCGCTGCTGCTTGCGCGGCGGCTTCGGCTTCGCGCTGGCGGGGAAGGTCCCGCGCCCGCGCCTGGCGACGATGTGGCCGTCGCGCTCGAGGTCGCGATAGGCGCGCGAGACCGTGTTGGGGTTGACCCCGAGCTCGCCCGCCAGCTTGTGGATCGTGGGGAGCTGCTCGTCCCGCTCGAGCGCGCCGCTGGCCAGCGCGGCCAGCACCGTCTCGTAGATCTGACGGTAGATCGGGATGCGGCGATCGAAGTCGAGGGTGACCTTGAGCGGAGGCATAATTTACTAGTCAATTAGTAAAATAGGAAATTGGTAAAAGCAAGCGGCGCGCTCGCGGTTTTTTTCGCGCGCCCGGGCGAGCCGGCCGGCTGGTACAGTCGCGGTATGCCGCGAGCGCGCGTGATCCAGTCGTCCTTGGTGTTTGTCTTCGCCTTCGCGACCGCGTTCGCGGTCGGCGCCTGCAAGAAGGGCGGCGACACGGAGAGCCCCGAGAGCGGCACGCCGTGCGGGGACGGCGGTGACGTCTGCGGCCCCGGCGAGGTCTGCTGCAACCCGAGCTGCGGGATCTGTGTCGAGGAGGGCGGCGCCTGCACGATGCAGCTGTGCGAGTGACGCGGTCCCGACGCGCGCCTCAGTGCACCCGAACGGGCCGCGACGGGGGCGTCGCGTCGATGATGTCGACGGGCGCCGGCAGGCGGCGCGCGAGCGCCTCGAGGTCGCGGACGAGCGCGGGCGTCGAGCTCGCGACGTCTCCGCCGCGACGCAGCGACGCGATCACGCGGCGCTGGAGCGTCAGCAGCTCTTCGAAGATCGGCGGCGACACGTGCGTCTCGAGCTCGCAGCCGCGGAGCACCGCGAGCGCGGTGCCGAGGCGGCGGACGTCGACCGGGGTCCAGGCGAGCAGCTCGCTAAGGTGCAGGAGCGCGAGCTGGAGCTGCACGTCCATGCCGCTCGCGGGTCTCGGCCGCGCCGCCTGCGTCGACGGCGGGCGCGGAGGCGGGGCGGTCACAGGGCGAGCGGGCGCCGTCACGGGCTGCGCCAGCACGCGCGCGGGCGCGGAGAACAGATCACGCGGCAGCGCGAGCTGACCGCGGAGGAGATCGCGGAGCACCGCGCGGTGCTGTTCCTTCATGTGACAGGCGACGGCGGCTGGCTCACGCGCCAGCTTCGAAGTTCGCGACACGATGATGCGACCGCCCACGAACACGTGGGTGTCGACGCGCGCGTCGTCATGCACGCTCGCCTCGGTCTGCACGTGCAGCAGGACGCCCTCGTAGACGACGTTGTGGTTGAAGCCACGCGCGATGCGCGTGCTGGCGAGCATGTTCATGGTGTCCCCTGGAGCAGCTCAGGGTCGACGGGCCCATAGGCGAGCGGCGTCGATCTCGACAGGGGCATCAGGGCGGGCGAGTTGCGCGCCCGCCGGGTTGATAACACCAACGAGCCTGAAGACTACCTTCAATTAGTATTGAGCTCCGCCGCGCGGACGTCGAGACTGGAAATTTCCCCACGAGCCGCGCGCGGCGATAGGTGACGTAACGCCAGGGGCTTGTCGCGTGGGCGCCGCGAGATATTATGTAAAACATGTCTTATAAGACATGTATTTGTGACAGATCGGTGTCACGTTCTCTCGGGTGGTACGCATCCCGCGCGCGCGCCGACGCGGGGGCGAGATCCACGCGCCGCGACGCGCCCCTAAGGGCAGAGGAGTAGTGCGTATGGCGAGGCTCGCGCTTGTGGTGGAGGACGAACTGGCGACGCGCGCCCTGTTTACGCGCACCCTCGCGACGAGCGCCGACCTCTCGGTCATCAGCGTCGACAACGCCGAGGAGGGGAAGCTGCTCGCGCGCATGTGCGAGTTCGACGTCGCGGTGCTTGACCTCGTGCTCGACGACGGGACCGGCTTCGACGTGCTCGAGGAGCTGCGCGCGAACCGGACCCCCGAGTGCGTGGTGCTCGTGTCGGCGCACATCGACGCGTTCCGCAGGAGCGTCCGGATCGAGCCGAACCTCGTGCTCCTCGACAAGCCGGTCTCGAGCGCGCGCCTGCTCGACGCGCTCGACTCGGCGGCGCCGCGTCACGATCACTTTGAGTTCACCGTGCCCGAGTACCTGCAGATCGCGTGCATGGGGCTGCACTCGGTGCGCCTCGAGGTCTGGCGTCGAGACCAGCTGTTCGGGAGCGTCACGATCCTCGACGGCCAGCTGTGGAGCGCTCGGGACGCGCGCGGGAGCGGCGAGGACGCGTTCCGGCGCGTGCTCGAGCTCGACGACGCGACCGTCGTGTGTCGGGCGCCGGGCGCCGTGGGCGAAGATCGCGACATCAGCCGCAGCTGGCAGCACGTGCTGCTCGACGCCGCCAAGCTCGGCGACGAGGGCGCGCGCGACGACGCGGCGGCGCGCCCCGTCGAGCTCTCGCCCGCGGAGAGCGTCGAGGACATCATCGAGCACGCCGCGCGCGCGGTGCGAGACTCTCGCTTCCACGACGCGTACGCGGCCTACTCGCGGGTGCTCGAGCTCGACGGGCGCAACGGGCTCGCGCTCGTCAACGTCGCGCGTCTGCGACGGCTCGGCTTCGACGACGAGGCGCTGTGAGCTCGCGCGCCGCGGCGTCGCGCGTTCACGCGGGATCCGGGTCCGGCGCGGGCTGGTCGCCGACGCGCCCGCGGATCAGCGCGCGCAGCTCGGCGAGGTCGATCGGCTTCATCAGGCACGCGTCGAAGCCCGCCGCGAAGATCTCGGCGCGCTCATCCTGCAGCGCGCACGCGGTCAACGCGACGACGTAGGCGCGATCGAGGCCCGGCGTCTGGCGGATCTGGCGGAGCGCCGCGATGCCGCCCAGGACCGGCATCTGGATGTCCATGAGCACGACGGCGTACTCCCGCGACCGCATGCGCTCGAGCGCCTCGGCGCCGTTGCGGGCCTCGTCGTAGGCGCAGCCGAGCGCGTCGACGATGACGCCCATCAGCGTCCGCACGCTCTCGTCGTCGTCGACGATCAGGATCGTGCAGCTCGAGGGCACGCTCTTGAGCCGGGCGAACGCCGCGGGCGGCGGCGCGGGGGCCCTGGGCAGCGGGAGCTGCATGGTGAAGCGGGCGCCGCCGTCGGCGAGGTTGCGCACGTACAGCTCGCCTCGCATCAAGTTCATGACCTGTCGCGAGATCGCGAGCCCGAGGCCCGCGCCGTGGCGCTCGGCGTCGGGGCCCTCGGCCTGGCGGAACGGCTCGAAGATCAGCTCTTGTATGTCCTCGGGGACACCGGGTCCGGAGTCGCTGACGGACACGACGAGGTTGCCGCTGCGGTACGCGGTCGCGACCTCGACGCGCCCGCCGGCGGGCGTGTGCTTGAGCGCGTTCGAGAGCAGGTTCGTCAGCACCTGGCCGAGCCTGCTCGCGTCGCCGAGCAGCCAGCGCGGGAGCCCGCGGTGCTCGCGGGTCAAGGTGATGTCGCGCTTGCGCGCGGCGAGCTCGAACAGCCGCGAGACCTGCTCGACCGCGTCGCGCGGGTCAAACGGGTCCGACGCGATCTGCAGGCGGTTGGCCTCGATGCGCGCGAAGTCGACGACGTCGTTGAGCACCGTGAGCAGCCCGTCGCCCGCGCGTCGGACGACGCGGAGGCGGCGGAGGACCTCGGCGTCGAAGTCCATCTCGAGCAGCGTGTCGACGTAGCCGAGGATCAGCGTGATCGGCGTGCGCACCTCGTGGGAGAGGTTGGCGACGAAGCGGCCGCGGAGGTGCGCCGAGCGCTCGGCCTCGAGGCGCGCGCTCTTCAGCTCCTCCTGCGCGCGGCGGACCTGCGTCAGGTTGGAGACGCCGACGAGGCAGCGCATCTCCGCGTTCTCGAGCGCGTGGATCGCCTTGAGGTGCAGCTCCCAGATCCGCGTGTCGCCCGAGCGCCCCGGCGCACGGACCTCGCAGCGCTGCGGTTCGTGGGACATGAGCGCGGCGCGCATCGTGCCCACGAGCTCGGGCGCGGACGCGGGCTCGACGAAGTGCACCAGCGAGCGCCCGAGCACGTCGTCGCGGTCGACGACGAGCTCGCGCAGCGCGGCGTGGTTCACGTCGACGACGCGCGCGCCCTGGTCGAGCACGAGGTAGGGCGTCGGCGCGTCCTCGAACAGGATGCGCGAGCGCTCGAGCTCGCGGACCAGGCGCGCGTTGGTCTCGCGCAGCGCCTCCTCCTGCATCCGCAGCTCTTCGTGATAGATCTTGAGCTCCTCGAGCTCGGCGTCGCGGGACGACGCGCTCGCGTCGCGCCGGCTGAGGAGGTTGTCCACGGCCTGCTGCCGCAGCGTCCTGGCGTCGTCGTCGTTCATGGCGTCAGCCCCTCGGCTCAGGTGTCTCGTCGAGCGGCGCCGTGATGTCGACCATCGCCACGACCGCGCCCCGGATCTCGCTGTCGCCCGTGCGGTACGGGACGACGTCCACGCGAAACGAGCGGCCGTCCGGCGCCCCGCAGACGCGGCGGACCGGGAGCAGCGTCTGCAGGACCTCCTGGATGGTCAGCGCGAAGTCGGGGAAGTCGAGCTCGAGCGCGAGGTGGTGGATGGGGCGGCCGACGTCGGCCTCGACGAGGTGAAACGGCGCCGGGCCGCGCGAGAACCTGCGCACGCGCAGCGCGCTGTCGAGAAAGATCGCGTGCAGCCCGGCGACCGCGAGCAGGTTCTCGAAGTCGTCGCTCGACTCCGTGAGCTGGGTGATCTTGAGCTTGTGCTCGGCGTTGACGGTGTAGAGCTCCTCGTTGACCGACTGCAGCTCCTCGTTGGTGCTCTGCAGCTCCTCGTTCGCGGTCAGGAGCTCCTCGTTGGTGCTCTGCAGCTCCTCGTTCGTCGTCTCGAGCGCCTCGATGGTGTCCTGCAGGCTCCGCTTCGCGAACTCGAGCTCGTGCTCGAGGTTGGCGATGTAGCGGAGCGTCTCGCCGCCGAGGTCGACCGCCGCCGTCGCGGGTCCGTCGCCGTCGCTGGGCGTGAGGGAGAGCGCGTAGAGCTGCGCCTCGTGGCCCTGGGTCGAGACCAGCGTCACGAGCAGGTTGAGCCGGCGGACGCGATCGCGCTCGACGACGCGGACGTCGCGGTACTCCACCGTCGCGCGCGTGCGCTTGGCCTTGTGCAGCGCGCTAGCGATGGTCGCGCCGAGCGTGCCCTGGACCATCCTGCTGAGCGCGGGCGTCAGGCGCCCGGGCGGCACGCGCAGGAATTCGTGAACTGGCCCGAAGGTCATCACGACGCTCAGCTGATCGTTGACGATGACGGTCGCGGGCGCGTGCGCCTCCATCACCTCGCGAAACACGCGGTGCTCATACTCCCCGCTCACGGCGGCCACGGGTCCGCGTGGCGGCTGTGGCAGGCGCGCGCGCGCGGTCGCGGACACGTACGCGCGCACGAGCGGCGGCTTGGCGCCGCCGCGCAGGCGAAACAAGTTCGCGCGCTGATCGATGGTGTCGAAGTGCGGGGCGTACTCCGCGAGCGACTCGCTCGGGCCGAGCAGCAGGAAGCCGGTCGCGCGCAGCGCGAAGGTCACGGAGGAGAGCACGTGACGCTGCACCTCCGGCTTGAGGTAGATGAGCAGGTTCCGGCACAGCAGCAGGTCGATGCGGTTGAACGGCGGGTTGCGCGTGACGTCGTGGGCCGAGAAGATGATGTTCTTGCGGACGCGATCGTTGACGACGAAGCGCGCGCCGACGCGCGTGAAGTAGCGAGAGAGCAGCTCCGGCGGGATGTCGGCGCTGACGCTCTCGGGGTAGCTGCCGATGCTGGCGACGCGGATCGCCTGGCGATCGACGTCCGTGGCGAACATTCGAAAGCGCGGCGCGACGCCGAGCTGGCGCGCGGCGTCGAGGAGCAGCATCGCGACCGAGTAGGCCTCCTCGCCCGTGGAGCAGGCGCAGCTCCACACGCGCAGCTCGGCGGGCTCGTCGGGGCGCGCCTGCGCGTCGCGCCACAGCTGGGGGACGACGGCGTCGCGCAGCAGCGCGAAGGGGGCGTCGTCGCGGAAGAACCGGGTGACGCCGATGAGCACGTCCTGGGCGAGCGCGGCGAGCTCCTCGGGGCGCTCGTCGAGGTGCCGCGCGTAGGCGTCGAGCGTGCGGACGTGGTTGAGCTGCATGCGCCGCTCGATCCGGCGCAGGAGCGTGCCCTCGCGGTAGCCGAAGAAGTCGATCCCCGTGCGCTGGTCGAGCCGATCGAGCACGCGCGCGAGCAATTCATCCTCGCCGACCTGCGGCGCCGCGGCGTCGCGTCGGCCCGGGTAGCGCGCGTACTCACAAAGACGCGCGGGCATGTCCGCGGGCGGGAGCACGAAGTCGACGACGCGCCCGGCGATCGCCGCGCGCGGCATGCTCTCGAACTGCGCGGTCTCGGGATCCTGGGCCAGGACTAGGCCGCCGGCGCCCTTGATGTCGCGGATCCCCAGCGCGCCGTCGGAGCCGGAGCCGGAGAGGACGATCGCGACCGCGCGCTCTCGGAACTCGGCGGCGAGCGAGCGGAAGAACTCGTCGATGAGATGGTTGACCCCGTGCGCGCGCGGCTGCGCCGCGAGCCGCAGGCGCGCCTCGGCGACGCCGAGACGCGTCGCCGGCGGGATCACGTGCACGACGCCCGGGCGCAGCTCGGCGCCGTCCTCCGCGAGGACGACGTCGAGCGCCGTCCGACCCGCGAGGAGCTCGGCGAGCTTGCTCTCGTGCGCCGGCGAGAGGTGCTGCACGACGACGAAGCTCATCTCGAGGTCCGGGGGCGTCGCGGCGAAGAACGCCTCGAGCGCGCTGAGGCCCCCGGCCGAGGCGCCGAGCCCCACGACGTGGAACGCGGGCGCGCGCGGCTCGTCGCCGCGATCACCCACGATCACCCATCGACCCACTCGCGGAGGGCTCGCCGCGCGTCTTCGACGGCCGCGAGGAGCGCCGCGAGCGGACCGCGGCGCAGCTCGAGCGCCGACTCAACCCGCGCCGGGTCGTCGAGCGACGCGCGCAGCGCTCGGCAGCGAGCGCGGACCTCATCGAGCCCGAACATCGCGGCCGCGCCGTCGAGCTTGTGGCAGCGGCGACGGAGCGCCGCGAGGTCGCGCGCGCGCGCGGCTCGCTCGAGCTCGGCGACGTGCTCCGGCACCTGCGACAGCAGCGCGCGCGCGACGACGGGCTGCGTCGCCTCGTCGACGCCGAGCTCGCGCAGCCGCGTCCGCGCCGCGTCGATCAGCGCCGCGCGCGTCGTCATGATCCCGTCACGGGGTAGGACGACCGCGACGCCTCACGCGTCCGCGAGCGTGCGAGTGGAACGAGGATCCTGCGCCGGCCCACGAGGAATTCTTATACATGTCTTTTTAGACATGTTCAACGCGCCGCGCTCGGCCTCGCGCCGCGCGGGCGCCGTCAGCCGCCTTCGAGCAGCTCGGGCGTGACGTGGACCAGCCCCTCGCGCACCAGCGCGTGCAGGAACGCGGCGCGGCGCTCGTCCGCGGCCATCGCCGTTATGCCGCGGCTGAGCACCGTCGCCCAGGCGTCCTCGCTCCCACGGCTGACGAGCTTCAGCAGATCGACGAAGCGCGCGTCGCGGGCCAGCGCGGCCGCGGCGGCGCGCGTCGCCGCCATGCGGTCGCCGGGGTCGAGCTCAGGGCGCGCGGCGATCCGGCGCAGCGGCGCGGGCGGGCGCACGCGGAAGTGCTCGCAGTACAGCTCGATGATCCGCTGGAGCGCGCGCTGCTGGGCCGCGAGCAGCTTGTGCTCGAGCTCGATCGGGTCGACGGTGATGGTCTCGCCGCTGCGGACGCGCGCGTCCCAGTCGCGGAAGGCCTGCGGCGCCCGGTCGGCGGCGGCGTTCGGGGCGGCGAAGCGGGGGTCGCCCGCGGCCGCGGCGGCGTCGACCGGCACGGGCACGACGCCGCCGGCGACCGGCAGGAACGCGATCACGAACGCGTGGTCGGGGCGCTCGACGAGCGCGCCGTCGAGCACCCACGCGCTCGCCATCATGCACGGGACGCGCAGGTGGCGGAGCAGCTCGAGGACGAGGCTGTTGAGCTCGAAGCAGGCGCCGCGCCCGAGGTGATCGTCGCCGGCGCGCGCGTGCACGGCGTCGAGGATCAGGTTGCCGCCGGTCGCCCCCCGAGGCGCGCGCGTGAGCGCGGCGAGCTCGGCGAGCGTGTCCTCGTGCGCCTCGAGGTCGTAGCGATAGCGCTTGCTGACGAACTCGAGCACCGCGCCGACCTGCGTCCACGTCGAGCGCAGCGTGGCGACGCTGTCGAGGCGCGCGCGCAGGGGCGCCGGCAGGGCGCCGCGCGGCACCGTGGGCGCGCGCAGGCTCGGCGCGGGGTCGGGGCCGGGCGTCGGCTGGTCGATCAGCCGCGCGGCGTAGCGGATCGTCGCGTGCGGGCGCGAGCCGGCGTCGACCTCGATCCAGCGCACGCCGTGGCGCAGCGGCCCGAGCAGCACGCGCGCGTCGCCGTCGGCGATCGGCGGCCGCTCGAGCACGCTGAACAGCGGGAGCGGGAGCGGGTGGGCGCCCGGCGCGAACACGCCTTCGAAGCTCACGCGCGCGTCGGACGGTCGCCCCCGCAGGTAGCTCGAGAGGTCAGGCGGCTGCCGCGTAACCCAGAGGTGGCGCGCGCGGTCGAAGTGATCGGCTGGCTCAAAGACCACGTAGCTGTAGGGCCAGGGCAGCGCGGGCGGGTCGTAGGAGATGCGGAACGGGACGCTGACGACCTCGGGCGCGGCCTGGGCGTGCTCGCCCGGAGCACGCGCCTGGGGCACGAGCGCGTCGAGCTCGCGCTCGAGCGACCGCGCTCGCAGCACGCGGGCGAGCGCCTCGAGCAGCGCCGGCTGCGTGTCGGGGTCGAGGCCCGCGTGCTCGAGCAGCGCGCGGGCGGCGAGCGCGGCGGTCGGCTCGTCGAGCTCGCCCTCGTCGGGCAGCTCGAGCGCGTCGAGCCACCCGCCGGCGCGCCAGCGCGAGAGCTCCGCGCGCGCGAGCGCCGGGTAGCGCCGGGCGAGCCGCAGCCCGACCTCGGGGCGCAGCAGCGCGCCGACGCGCTCGAGCAGTCGCTCGCGCGGGCCGTACACCGGGCGCGCCTGCGGGCAGCCGATCTCGTCGAGATAGCGCTGGAGCGCGCCTTCGTCGTCGCCGAGCTGCAGCAGCAGCTGGATCGTCGGGATCAGCGACTCGGTGGCGCCGGTGACGATCAGCGGCACCAGGCACTTGGCGAGCGCGAGCCCGTTGTGGGCCACGCGCTCGGCGACGTCGCCCATCAGGTAGAGCGCGTTGTTCTGCGCGTCGTGGGCCGCGCGCGCGTCGGGGTCGCGGTAGGTGCCGACGCCGTCGAGCGTGTACTCGACGATGAGCGGCTCGATGATCCGCAGCGCGCCGGTGCGCGCGAGCTGATAGAGGCGCTTGCGGTACACCCAGCGCGACGCCGGCGTCGCGCCCTCGCGTTTGCGGTACATCTCCTCGACGCGGGGGAGCACGTCGCACAGCGTGGCGAGCTGGCGCTGCAGCTCGGCGAGCGCGGGCTGGTGCTCCGCGCTGCGGTCGACGCCGCGCTCGTGGGCCACGCGGACCCGCTGCGCGTCGCCGAGGAAGCCGACGCCGACGCGCTCGAGGAAGCGCTCGACCTCGAGGAAGCGCCGCGAGGATCGGAGCGCGACGAAGAAGCGGCCGACGCCGTGATAGCGGGCCTCGAGCGCGGGCGTGTCGCTGCGCCAGAGCAGCGGCGCGCTCGCGGGCAGCAGGCGCGGCGCGCCGTCGGTCTCGGGCCCCCGCTCGGAGCACAGGATGATCGGGAGCTCGGCGGGGAGCGCTTCCGAGGGACCTCCCATAGGACCTCCCGGAGGACCTCCCGGAGGACCTCCCATAGGACCTCCCGGAGGACCTCCCGGAAGACCTCCGGCGGGGCCGGGCTCGGCCGCGCCCAGGCGCGCGTAGCAGGCCTCGAGCAGGTGCGGCAGCTCGGGGTCGCTGGCGAGCAGCGCCGCGTCGCCGCGCTGCCGCGCGCGCTCGCCGAGCTCGCGCAGGAACTCCGCGACGTGCTCCG
Organism: Myxococcales bacterium; assembly: GCA_020633295.1. Taxonomy (GTDB): domain Bacteria; phylum Myxococcota_A; class Polyangia; order Nannocystales; family Nannocystaceae; genus JACKDW01. The sequence goes on from JACKDW010000009.1 coordinate 132,174, forward strand.
TCGTGACCTCCTGCGCGATCAGCTGGCGCCAGAGCGTCGGGCACAGGCTGCCGCCGGTCCACCAGTAGCCGCGGTGATGGCCGAACAGCTCGGGGGCCGCGACCGCGAACACGCGCTCGTGGGTGAAGAAGCGGTTGTTGTCGGTGAACACCCAGCGGCGCCCGGCGAGCCGCGCGAGCTCGAGCTGCCCGGTGACGTGCGCGCGCTCGAGCCAGCGATAGACCCGCGCCGGCACGGCGGCGCCGCCCCGGCGGCAGTGCTCGACGTGCGCGAGCACGTTCTCCAGCGTCACGTCGTCGGGGCCGCGCAGCGGCAGGCGCGAGAGCAGCCCCGCGAGCGCGTGCTCGACCTCCAGGTCGAGGAACAGCTCGCCGCGGTCGCCGAGCAGCTCGATGACGTCGGGTGTCCTTCGAAACAGCTCGGCCGGCGCGCGCGCGTCCCCGCGCCCGTCGAGCAGCCAGGCGGCGCGCGCGATGCCGAGGCCGACCCCGGGCGCCTCCTCCCCCTCGCCGGCCGGGCGCGGATCGTCGAGCACCGCGTCGCCCCGCTCGCGGTGCAGCGCGGCGCACAGGGTAGCGAGCCCGACGAGCGCGGCCCGATCGCGCGGCGGCGCGGCCACGCGGGCCGCGAGCTCGGCGGGCGACGGCAGCGCGCGCACGCCCATCTCGAGCAGGAAGGGGTGGATCTCCTCCGGGTACGCGGCCGAGGGCCGCGGCGTCTCGCCGAGCGCGGCGGCGACGTGCGGCGCGAGCTCGGGCGTCGGCAGCAGCAGGCTCGCGGCGGGCCGCAGCCGCCCGCGCGCGTCCTCGAGCTCGACCGACTCGCGGCGCAGCACCTCGCGGATCTGGGCGCGCTCGGTCTCCGGGCAGCGCGCGAAGATCTGCGCGACCGTGACGAGCGCGCGCCGGCGCTGCTCGGCGGTGCGCTCCTCGGCCCGGTAGGCGCGCAGCAGGATGTGCTCGATGAGCGCGGCGAGGTCGAGGCGGTGACCCGCCGCGGCGTCGAGCAGCGGCGCGACGCGCTCCTGGGCGCGCTCGTCGAGCAGGCGCGGGCCGCCGGCGCCGCGCTGGAAGTAGGGCCGCAGGCGCGGGCCGCAGGCGTAGACGCGCTCCTGTGAGATGGTCTCACGGACATGACCGATGGGCCCGAGGAGCCCGTCCTCGTCGGGGAAGATCGGCAGCGCGAGCGCGCGGCGCAGCTCCTCGGGCGTCAGCGAGTCGGCCGCGTCCGCGAGCAGCGAGAGCGCCTCGGGCAGGCGCTCGGGCGCGAGCAGCGAGCGGATCGCGTTGCCCTCGGGCGCGGACGCGGCGTGCTCGAGGTCGTGCAGCAGCGTGGCGACGCTCAGCGTCGGCGCGCGCACGCGCTCGAGGATGCCGACGGCCGCGCGCGTCTCGCCGCTGACCCGCAGCAGCGGGCGCACGCCGCGGTAGAGCGCGGAGAGCCGCGTCGTCAGCGGGTGCTCGGGGACCGCGAGCACGCCGCGGAGATCCTTGGGCCCGCGCGCCGCCGGGTAGTAGCGGTCGTCGTCGGCCGGCAGCAGCGGGAGGCGGGTGAACCGGCGCAGCAGCTTCGGCTCGCAGGTGACCATCAGCGCGAAGAGCCGCCCGAGGCGCGCGTCGCCGGCGGGCAGCGGCGCCGCGTCGAGCTGGGCCCGCGTGACCACGGCGTGACCAGAGAACAGCGCCTCGAGGTCGCGCAGGAGGTCGGCGTAGGTCAGCGTGCGCACGCCGAGGCGGGCGAGCAGCGTCTTGCTCGGCGCGGCGCCGCGGCCCCCGTCGCCCGACTCCGTGTTCGGATCGAGCGCCGGGTGCACGAACACGCGCGCGGCCCCGCTGCCCCGGTAGATGTCGCGCAGCGGCGCGCCGGCGAACACGGGACGAAGTCCGGCGTCGACGGTGCGGTGCAGCCCGAGGCGCTCGTCGGGGATCAGCGGGAGCCGGGCGAGCGCGTCGATGAAGCCGCGCGCGTCGCTCGGATCGTCGGCGGGGGGGCGCGCGCGCTCGCGTCGGAGCAGCTCGACGAGCAGCAGCTCGTGCAGCGCGAGTACATTCGGGATGTCGAGCGCGCGCAGGACCGCGGGGATCCAGGGGGCGCGCGGCCGCCCGCCGGGCTCGAGCTCGTCGAGGCAGCGCGCGAGCAGCTGCGGCAGCTCGGCGAGCCCCAGCTCGCGCGCGCCGAGCTCCCCCGCGAGCCCGCGCGCGCGCTCGTCGAGCCCGGGGTCGATGGGGTGGAGCAGCTCGCCCGGCGCGGGCGCGCCGAGGGCGTGGGCGTCGATCGGCGCGTCGCCCAGCAGCGGCGCCAGCTCGCGGGCGTAGGCGATCACCGCGCGCGGCGCCCGAACCTGTCCGTCGGCGCAGGGGAGGCAAGGGCGGCCTTGCAGCGCGTCTCGCAGCGCGGGCAGCAGGCGCCGACGGAAGTTCGCCTGGAGGTTGTCGGCGCGCGCCGGGAGCACCGCGAGCGCGGCCGCGGCCGCCGGCGCGCCGCCCGCGCGGCGAGCTTGCTCGTGACCTCGGCGAGCAGCGCCGGCACGCGCGCGAGCAGGCGGTCGTTCTGGGGCGACGACCACTTCACGTGCTCGCGGTCCATCTTGAGCTCGAGCGCGCCCTGCAGGCGGAAGCCGAGGCCCGACCACTCCTGCGTGGGCAGGAAGCAGAACACGGTCGGCGCCTCATCACCTGGCCTTGTGGGCATGCCGCGCGCGTCGAGCTCGACCGCGACCATCGCCCGCGGGTCGTCGCTGCGCGCGATCGCGTGCCGCCACGTGTGGCCGTCGGGCTCGCGGCGGACGGTGTGCACGCCCGCGGCCTCGTCGTCGTGGACGCGGAGCACGACCGCGCGCGGGCGCGCCGCGAGCCGGCTCTCGAAGGTGATCTCGCGGACCGACTGCAGGCTGACGAGCACGAAGGGGTCGAGCTCGGTCGCCTGCTTGAGCAGCGCGCCGATCACCGCGCGGCGATCCTCGTCGAGCGGCAGCTCGAACACGGTCCACCCGGGCGGCGCGTCGGGGCGGCGCGCGAACGGGTGCGGGCTGACGTAGTCGCGGATCTCGAAGCGGTACAGCCCCGACGAGATCCGCGGGCAGCGGGTGACCTGGTAGACCGACTTGAAGCCGATGCCGAAGGTGCCGATCTGGCCCTCGCGCTTGGTCGACTGCCCGATGCCGGTGACGCCCACGACGTCGCGGGCGTCGAAGGGCGCGCCGTCGTGCTGGATGACCACGCGATCGGGCTCGAAGCGGATGGCCCAGGCGCGCGCGCCGGCGTCGTCGGCGTTCTGCAGGAACTCGAGCACGAAGTGCGAGGACTCGCCGTACAGCCGGTTGCCGAGCGAGTCGGCCGCGCGGCTGACGTTGAGCGAGGCCTCCTGCGCGAGCGCGTCGAGCACCTGCAGCGCGAGCGCGTCGAGGCGCTGGTCGAGCGCGGCCTGGCGCGCGCCCGCGGCCGCCCGCAGCGCGTCGACGGCCGCGGCCGGGAGCATCACGAGCTGCTCGAGCGTGATGTCCTCGGGCGCGCCCGCGCGGACGCGCGCGAGGCAGGCGGCGACGAGCTCGCGCGTCAGCTGCTCGCGCCGCGCCGGGAAGTGCTTGGCGAGGAAGCGATCGACGAGGCACTTGGCCCGCAGGCGCGAGCTCGGCGTGCGCTCGAGGGCGACGAGCGCGGCGGTCTCCACGGGCCCCGGCGCCGCCTCGACGCCGCGGCCGCGCAGGCGCTCGAGCGCCGCGTCGACCACGGTCTCAGGCTGCTCGGCGAGGAAGCCGCCGACCCACTCGGCGAGCGCCGGCCCCGACGCGCTCGCGAGCACGTCGGCGGCGATCGCCGCGACCGCGTCGGCGTTGCGCAGCCGCGCCGCGGCGGTCAACGCCACCCGGTCCTCGAGCCCCCGCGCTCGCTCGCGCGCCAGCGCGGCGGCCTGCTCGGCCTGCCCGCTCGCGCGCAGGGACTCCACGATCCGCGTCGTCTCGTCCGTCATCGGGGTGGCGGTGACCTCCGCGGCTTCGCCGGCCACGTCGTCGTGATCGCGTCGCGTGGGATGGACGCATCATAGTGGAAGATCCGGCGCTCGCGACCGCCGCGTCGGCGGCCCCCGGGCTCGGCTTCGGCCGCGGGGGCAGGGCGCTCGCCGCTCGTTCGCTCGCCGCGCTCGCGAACGCCGACCGCGAAGCCGCGTTCACGCGCGTCGGCGCGACCTCGGGCTCCAGGGGGCGCCGTCGAGGACCCGCGTCCAGCGGCCGCGGGGAGAGCGGGGGCGACCGCGCGCGTCCCCGACCGATCGTCTCACCATGTCTCGGAGTACAGCTTGATCGTCGGCAGGTTGGCGCCCATCTGCCCCGGCTGTCCGCCGCGATCGACCGTATCGCCCTGGCCGAGCTCGCCGTTCAGGTTGCGGCCCCAGCACTTGATCGCGCCGTCCTCGAGCAGCGCGCAGGTCGCGTGAAACGACGTGTCGACCTGGACCGCGATCGCGTCGAGATCGACGAGGGGGAGGTTGGCGCCCATCTCGCCAGGCTCATCCCCGCGGTCCAGGAGGTCGCCGAGGCCGAGCTGCCCGTAGTTGTTGTAGCCCCAGCACTTGATCGCGCCGTCCTCCGAGAGCGCGCAGCTCGTCCAGCGCCCCGAGGTGAGCGCGGCGTCGGTGAGCCCGCCGAGGTCGACGGGATCGAGCGCCGCCATCTCCCCGGGCGCGACGCCGATGTTCGCGAGCGAGCCGCTCCCGAGGGCGCCCTGCGCTCCTCCGCCCCAGCACTTGACGCCGAGCCCATCGAGGCGCGCGCACACGTGACCGATGCCCGCGTGGACGTCGAGCGCCGGCGCCCCGAGGACGATCGGCGGGAGGTTGTCGCCCATCTCGCCCGGGTCGTCGCCGACGTTGGCGACGCCGTCGCCTTGCCCCGTCGTGAGCCCCGCGCCCCAGCACTTGACGTCGCCGCCCTCGAGCAGCGCGCAGGACGCGGAGAACCCGGCCGTGATGGCGATCGCCTTCTGCCCGGCGCCGAGGTCGACGGTCGGCAGGTTGTCGCCCATGTCCTCGGGGACAACCCCGCGGCAGTCGGTGTTGCCGCAGGCCTGCGGGCTCCCGCCCAGCCCGAGCTGACCGCCGCTGTCGTGGCCCCAGCACTTGACGTCGCCGCCCTCCAGCAGCGCGCAGGCGTGGTAGTGCCCGGCCGCGACGTCGACGACCTTGACCCCCGCGCCGAGGTCGACCGTCGGGAGGTCGTCGCCCATCTCGCCGGGCTCATCGCCGACGTTCTCGGCGTGCCCCAGCCCCAGCTGCCCGTAGTCGTTGCGGCCCCAGCACTTGAGCGCGCCGCCCTCGAGCACGGCGCAGGTGTTCCCGCTCCCGGCCTCCAGCTTCACCGCGACCGCGTCGGCGCCGAGGTCGACGAAGGGGAGGTTGGCGCCCATCTCGTCGGGCTCATCGCCGCGCCGCTCGGTGTCCCCCAGGCCGAGGTAGCCGAGGTGGTTGGCGCCCCAGCACTTGACGGCGCCGCCGCTGAGGATCGCGCAGACGTGGAAGTGGCCGACGGCGAGCTCGCGCGCTCGCTGCTCCGCGCACTCGTTGGTGCAGCCGTTGTCGAGCTCGTCGGCGTCGTCACAGTCCTCGGTCCCCGCCCACACGAGGCCGTCGCCGCAGTACGCCGCGGCGCACTGCGAGGTGCAGGCGGCGTCGTCCGCGTTGTCGGGCCCCGCGTCACACTCCTCGACCCCGGCGAGCACGAAGCCGTCGCCGCACGCGGCGATCGTGCACTGCGAGGTGCAGGCGGCGTCGTCCGCGTTGTCGGGGCCGTCGTCGCAGGCCTCGTCGCCCTCGACGAGCCCGTCGCCGCAGACCGCCGGCGCGCCCGTGGTCTCGCTCGGATCGCCGGTGGTCGCGTCGGTGGGGTCGCTGGTCGAGTCGGTCGCGTCGGTGGGGTCGCTGGTCGAGTCGGTCGCGTCGGTCGACGCATCGGTCGGCCCCGCGGTCGCCGTGCCGCTCGTCCCCTCGGTCGTCGCCGGATCGGTCGCGCTCGCGCCCGCCGTGGTGGACGGGTCTGCGTCGGTCTCTGTGCTCACGTCGGTCGCGCTCGCGTCGCTCGTCGCGCTGCTGTCGTCACCGCAGCCGCCCGCGAGCGCCGCCCCCAGGAGGGTCGCCCCCAGCCAATCCAGCTTGCTCATAAACCACCTCGTACCGCCGCATCGTACACCGGTCGACGCGCGGAGAGCTCGGAGGTTGATTTGTACATGTCCAAAAAGACATGTTTTTTCAATCCGGGTCAGGCGCGGCGAGCGTCGCGGAGGACCTCCGCGTCGCCGGCCCTCGCGCACGGGGACGGGCGCCGACGAGCGAGGGTCCGCGCGCGCGGCCCTCGCCGAGCGCCGCCGAGCTCGAGCGGAGGACGTCGTATCCACGTCGCGTCGCGCGTCCGTCGTGCTCGAGGCGCGGCCCTGGATCTCCCTCGAGGTCGCCGCGCCCACGTCGCGCGCCGATGCGAGACCAGCGACGACGGGGTGTCCCGCAGGGGTCTCCAACGGCCTGCTCCCGGGGAGCCCCCAGACGCGCTCCGGGGCTGTATGATGCCGTCGTGACCGCCGCCCCGAGCGACGCCGAGCTGCTCGAGCGCTGGCGCGAGGGAGACCGCGCGGCGGGCGAGCAGCTGCTCGCCCGCCACTTCGACGCGATCTGCCGGTTCTTCTACAACAAGGTCGGCGACGACGCGGCCGACCTGATTCAACAGACATTTCTCGCCTGCTGCCAGGGCCGCGAGCGCGTGCGCGATCAGGCCAGCTTCCGCGCGTACCTGTTCGGCGCGGCGCGCAACGTCCTGCTCGCGCACTTCCGGAGCAAGCGCCGCGCGCTCGAGCGCTTCGATCCGCTGACGACGAGCGTCGTCGATCTGGGCCCGTCGTTCAGCGCCGTGGTCGCGCGCCGGCGTGAGCAGCAGCTCCTGCTCGCCGCGCTGCGCACGCTGCCGCTCGATCTTCAGATCGCGTTCGAGCTCTACCACCTCGAGGGCTGGACGGCCGGCGAGCTCGCGCGCATGTACGGGCTCTCGGAGGGCGGCATGTACGGGCGCCTGCGCAAGGCGAGGCTCTCGGTGATCGCCGCGTGCGAGCGGCTCGAGCGCGAGGCCGCGCTGGTGCAGTCGACGGTGGAGCACCTCGACGACTGGGCCCAGGAGCTGCGCGCCCAGATCCCCGCCGCGTATCGCCGCGGCGACGGCGAGGACGACTGAGCGCGGGCGTCGGCGACATTTCGCGAGCGCGGTCGTCGTGGATGGAGTACAGGTGCAGGGACATGATCCCGAATATCGAGCTTGCCAACGGTGACACGATGCCCGCGCTCGGGCTGGGGACCTGGAAGGCCGCGCCCGGCGAGGTCGCGGCCTCGGTCAAGGAGGCGATCCGCGTCGGCTATCGCCACATCGACTGCGCGTGGGTGTACGGCAACGAGGCCGAGATCGGCGCGGCGCTGGCGGAGTGCTTCGCCGAGGGCCTCGTGACCCGCGAGCAGCTGTGGATCACGTCCAAGCTGTGGTGTGATCGCCACCGCCCCGAGGACGTGCGCCCGGCGCTCGAGGGGACGCTCGCCGACCTCCAGCTCGAGCACCTCGACCTGTACCTCGTGCACTGGCCGGTCGCGCTGGTGAAGGGCGTGCCGTTCCCCCGCAGCGCCGCCGACATGCGCTCGCTCGACGAGGCCCCGCTGCGCGCGACCTGGGCCGGGCTCGAGGACGTCGTCGACGCCGGCCTCGCGCGCCACATCGGGGTTTCGAACTTCAGCGCGCGCAAGCTCGGCGCGCTGCTCGAGCGGGCCCGTCGGCGCCCCGAGGTCAACCAGATCGAGCTGCACCCGTACCTCCAGCAGACGGCGCTGCTCGAGTTCTGCGCGCGCCACGACGTGCACGTCACCGCCTACTCGCCGCTGGGCTCGCGCGACCGGCCGTCGCACCTCCGGGCGAAGCGCGAGCCGGTGCTGCTCGAGGATCCGCTGATCACCGAGATCGCGGCGGCCCACGGCGCCACGCCGGCCCAGGTGCTGCTGGCCTGGGCGCTGCGCCGCGGCACCTCGGCGCTCGCCAAGTCCGTTCACCCCATGCGCCTGCGCGAGAACTTCGCGGCGGGCGAGCTGCGGCTCGGCGAGGAGGACATGCGCGCGATCGCGACGCTCGAGCGCCACCGTCGCTACCTCTCGGGCGAGGTCTGGGCGCTCGAGGGCGGCCCCTACACGCTCGCGAACCTCTGGGACGAGTGAGCGACGCGCCGCGCCCGCGATCACGGACGCGCGACGTCAGGGCGTGATCGCGTGCTTGCGGAGCAGGCGCGCGAGCTGGTAGCGGCTGCGCAGGCCGAGCGCGCGCCACGTCTTGGCCTGGGACCCGCCGTGCTCCTCGAGACAGGCGCGGATCTGCGCGGCGCTCAGGCTCGCGGGATCGACGTCGCCGTCGCCGGGCGCGTCGTCGTCGAGGGCGTCCCCCGCCGGCGCGAGCTCGATCGTGTCGCCCGCGCTCACCAGCATGCACGCGTACAGCCGCTCCTGCAGCTCGCGCACGTGCGTCGCGTACGGCCGCGTCAGCAGCTCGCTGATCACGGCGGCGCGCAGGCGCGGCCACCCCTGCGGGTCGCGGTCGGTGAAGAAGCGCGCCGCGACGCCCGGATCGCCCGCGGCGATCTGCCGGAGCAGGTGGACGACGAGCAGCGGGATGTCCTCGCGGCGGCGCTCGAGCCCCGGGAGCTCGACGCGGATCAGCAGGCGCGCGAGCAGGTCGTGCTTGAGCTCGGCGGGCGCGCGGTTGGTGGCGCCGACGAAGCGCAGCTCGGCGCGACGCGTCTCGGACTCGCCGAGGCGCTGGTACTCGCCGTGATCGAGCACCCGCAGCAGGTGCGCCTGGAGCTCGTGGGACAGCTCGCCGAGCTCGTCGAGGAACAGCGTGCCGCCCGCGGCCGCGCCGACGAGCCCGGGTCGCTCGCGCATGCCCGGGTTGGGGTAGTTGCGCGCGTTGCCGAACAGCTCGGCGTCGATGAGCCCGGCGGGCAGCGTCGCGGCGTTGCGCGCGACGAAGGGCCCCTCGCGGCGCTCGGAGAGCGCGTGCAGCAGCGCGGCCGCGAGCTCCTTGCCGCTGCCGCTAGGCCCCCCGACGAGCACGTGCGCGCGGCGTCGCGCCGCGAACGCGAGCCGGGCGCGCAGCTCCCAGATCACCGGGCTCTCGCCGACCATGCCGCCGACGTCGGGGCCGCCGAAGGCGTGCGCGGGGAGCTCGAGGTCTGGGCGTTCGGGCAGCAGCGCGGGCCGGGTCGTGCACCACAGCGTCATGACGCGGTGCAGCTCGAGCACGTCGCCGGGGCGGAGGTCCGCCGCCTGTCGCTCCTCGCCGTTCACCCACATCGCCCGACGGCTGAGGTTGCGCACCGCGAGGAGCTCGGCGCCGTGCGGGCGGAGCTCTAGGTGCTCCCGCGAAACTCGAGGGGAGCGCGGCGGGCCCGTGCGCTCGTTGACGCCCGGGCGCTGCCGCAGCAGCTGGAGCAGCGACGCCGCGCTCCCCTGATCGTCGGTCTGGCGACCCAGGATCCACGGCCGCGCGCGCGGCTCGAGCAGCGCGAGCTCGCCTATGCGGTCGGGCTCGTCGCGTGACCACACGACGACGAGCGCGAGCCGCCGCGGGCGCGCGGCCTCGCCCTCGGAGGCGTCGAGGCTGTCGTTGAGGGTCTCGGTCACCACGTGGCGAGTGAGTATCGCATCGGGGCGCCGCCGGCGTAGCGAGCCGCGCGGGCGCGCGTCGGCGTCGCGCCGACGCGGGGCGTCACGGCGCGCTCACCTCCACGAGCCAGCGCTCGAGCTCCGCGCGCGCCTCGTGCCCGGCGTCGCCGATCGCCCGCAGGTCCTCGCGCGCGTCCTCGGCGAGCGCCCGCGCGCGGGCGCGCGCGTCCTCGCTCGTCGCGCGCGCCCGCGCGGCCCGGGCCAGGACGAAGCGCGCGCGACCTCGCAGCTCGCGACGACCGGCGCCCTCGAGACGCGAGACCGCTTGTTCGGCCAGCGCCGCCGCCTCGTCGAGGCGCCCGCGCGCGACGCAGTGCTCCGCGTAGGCGACGAGCGCCTCGCTCGCCTGCGGGGTCGAGGGATCGAGCCGGTCGGCGAGCGCGAGCGCCTCGCTCAGCGCGCGCTCGGCCTCCTCGGGCAGCCCCTTCGCCGCGCGCGCGCGCGCCTGCTCGATCCGCGTCGTCACGAGCTCGGGGTGGGGCGGCTCGTCCCCGCTGGGCGCGCGCAGCCGGGCGGCCTCCTCGAGGCGCGCGAGCGCTTCGTCCAGTCGATCGAGCGCTCGCAGCGAGCGCGCCGCGTTGATCGCGTTCCTCGCCAGCTGCGGGCTGTCAGCGCCGAGGGCCGTCACCAGCAGCGCGCGCGACTCGTCGTACAGCGCGAGCGCCTCCTCATGTCGACCTTGCCCTGCGACCACGTAGCCGACGTTCTGCAGCGAGACGGCGACCTCGGGGTGACGCGGGTCGCGGGCGCGGCGGAGCGCGAGCACGCGACGGTGCAGGCGCTCGGACGCCGCGAAGTCGCCGAGGAAGTAGGTGACGCTCGCGAGGTTGTTGAGCGTGGCCAGGAGGTCGACGTGATCGGGCGCGAGCTTGCCCTCCGCGATCTCGAGCGAGCGCTGAAACGCGTCGCGCGCTGCGGCGTAGCGCGCCTGGCCGAAGTACACGAGCCCGAGCTCGTTGTGCACGGTCGCGGCCTCGAGGCTGTCGGCGCCCCGCGCCGCCAGCCGCAGCTGCAGCGCGCGCTGCAGCGCGCGCTCGGCCGCGTCGTAGCGGCCGGCCGCCACGTGGACCTGCGCGAGCCCGACGTGCAGGTCGGCGCGTTCGAAGTGCTGCGGGGGGAGCACGCGCTCGGCCAGCGCCAGCGCGCGCTCGTAGTGCGCGAGCGCCTCGTCGACGCGCCCGCCGTGCAGCGCGAGCGTGCCGAGGTTGCTCCAGACGTCGATGAGCAGCGCCGAGTCCGACCCGCGCGCGCGCTCTAGGATCGCCAGCGCCGCGCGCTGGGCCTCCTCGGCTTCGTCGTAGCGCGCCGCGAGCTCGAGGATGAGGCCGCGGTGGACGTCGAGCCTGGCCTGGTCGATCGGGCTCCCGGCGCGCTCGACCTCGGCGGCCGCGTGCTCGGCCCAGCGCAGGCCCTCGTCGATCCGATCGAGGCGCGCGCCGACCAGGTAGCTGAGCTCGACGGCGCTGGTGATCGCGCTCTCGTCGTCGCCCTCGCGGCGCGCGTCGAAGAACGCGCGGCTCAGCGCGCGCTCGGCCGCCGCGAGCTGACCCGCGCTTGATAGCAATGTCCCATAGGCCATGTTTAACTCGATCTCGAGGGGCGCGTAGCCCGTCGCCAGGACCTCGGGCTCGAGCGTCGCGACGCGCTGGAGACCGCGCCTTGGTCGATCGCTCACGCTGGTCGCGCGCGCGCGCTCGAGCGCCGCGCGGAGGCGCGAGACCTCGCGCTCGAGCGCGGGCGTCGCGGGCGGCTCGACCGCGGCGAGCAGGAAGCTCGCGTCTTGGCAGCGCTCGAGCGTTGGGAGCGACTCGACCGCGTCCACCGCGGCGAGCACGGTCTCGCGCTCGGCGTCCTCGAACGCCGCGCGGAGCGCGTCGAACTTCAGCCGCCGCCGCTCGAGACACAGGATCTGTCGGTTGTAGAGCGCGTCGCTCCAGGTCCCGGCGGCGTTGTCTCGACAGCCGCCGGCGCGCGCGTCGACCCAGCGCGCGGCCCATCGCTCGAGCTCGGCGGACACGCGCGCCGCGGAGCCCTCCGCGCCCTCGAGGCCTGACGCGGCGAACGAGGCCCGCAGCGCCCCGCCGCGCGCGTCGTCCCAGAGCGGCGCGACCACGCAGCGGGGCGCGCGAGCCCACAGCCAGGCGCCCGCGGAGAGCGTGAGCGCGGGCAGGCCGAGCGCCACCCACCAGCGCCACGTCCGCGTGCGCGCCGGCGGCTCGAGCTCGGCGAGCAGCGCGTGCATCGACGGGTGGCGATCGTCTGGTGATCGAGACAGGCCTTTGAGGACAGCCGCTCGCACGCGCGGCGGCACGCGCGGATCGGCCAGCGGGGGATCAAGCCGGCCCGAGAGCACCGACGCGCGCAGGCTCCGGAGGTCGGCCCCGGCGAACGGGCGGCGCCCGTAGAGCGCTTCGAACAGCGCCGCGCAGAAGCTGAACTGATCCCCGCGCTCGTCGACCGCGGCGCCCTCGTGCTGCTCTGGGGGCATGTACGCGGGCGTCCCGAGGATCGCGCCGGTGCGCGTCAGCTGCGTGACGTCGGCGACGAGCGAGACCGACGGCCGCTCGAGGGAGGACCCGGCCTCGCGCGCGGGGTCCTCGGCTTGGGCGCGGTCGGTGGCGAGCCCGAAGTCCGCGACCTTGACCTCCCCGCGCGCGCCGACCAGGACGTTCTGCGGCTTGAAGTCGCGATGCACGATGCCCATGGCGTGGGCCGCCGCGAGCCCGCGACCCGCCGCCCGAAACACGCGCAGGAGCTCGTCGACGCCGCGCTCGCTGACGCTCAGCCACAGCGCGAGGTCGACGCCGTCGACCAGCTCCATGACCAGGAACGCGCGCTCGCTCTCGGCCGTGAGCGGCGCGGCTCGGCCCCCGCGCTCGCCCCCGACGTCGTGGATCGAGACGACGTTGGGGTGGGACAGCTGCGCGATCGCGCGGGCCTCCCGGACGAAGCGCAGGCGCAGGCGCGGCGCTCCGCTGAGGTCGATCCGCTTGATCGCGACGCGGCGATCGAGCTGCGGATCGTAGGCCGCCCACACGACCCCGGCCGCGCCCGCGCCGAGCGTCTTCAGCAGCCGGTAGCGCCCCAGCGTGGCGGGGGCGCGCGCGGCCGCGAAGCGCTCGCGCAGGAGCGCGTGACCGGTCGCGCGCGAGCGCTCGACGTCGGTGTCGAGCAGCTGCGTCGCCTCGACGTCGGCGCCCCGCTCGTCACGACTCGCGCCGTCGCTCACGGCGCTGAGTGTAGCCGTCGCGACGCGACGAGGTGAGCGGACGCGTCGCGCCGCCGGCGTCGCGCGCCCGCGCGCGCCCGTGACCGAGCGCCGCGCGACGAGCTCTGTGTGGGGCGCGCGCGGGTGGTCGGGGGCGCCTCCCCGGCGGCGCGGATCATCCGGCGCGCGCTTCAGAACTTCCCGTTCCAGCTCCGCAGCAGGTAGGGCGACGGGCACTGCCAATCCACGTACTCGCCGCGGAGGTAGGTCGCCTGCACCGGCGACTGCGACGGCGCGTCGCGGACGAAGCCGAAGCCGAGGAAGCGCTCGCGCGTGGCCTGCGACTGCGCGTCGATCGTCGACGTCGTCCACTTCACCGGCTGCGCGCGCGCGTCCCGGGTCGCGCGCCGGAGCGCGATCTCGGGGTAGCGCGCGCACGACGGGCTCGTCGCGCAGACCGACGCCGAGCGGTAGTAGAGGTCCATCACGTCGTGCTCGGGGTCAAAGCGGACCTCGTAGGGGTCGACGTGATCGCCGCTGTTGACGAAGTACAGCGCCGGCGCCTGCCAGCTCCCGGCGCCCCAGCGGACGTGCCGGACCATGCGCTTCGGGACAGGATCTTCGGAGCAGGCACATGAGAGCGTCTTGCGCGTCGGCTGACCGTTCGGGCCGGCGACGTACTGAAAGCCCGACGTCACGAGGTTGACGCGCCCGCGGTGGTCGACGCCGATCGCGACCGCGTAGGGCGTGGGCGTCTCCGGCGACGGGCGCGTGTCGTAGCGCAGCTTGTAGGCGCTGTTGTTCATCTCCGCCTGCGTGATCGTCGCGCCGAGGTCGACGTTCGTCGGCGAGTAGAAGCGCTTGTTCTTGAGGTTGAAGCGCGCGTAGTAGTGGTGCTGAAACTTCTTGTTGTGGTCCTGGCGGTTCGAGAACGCGATGTGGAGCTCGTCGCCGCGGTGCAGCATGCCGTCGACGTAGATCGTGTCCCACTTGTCCGCGTCGCCGTTCGGGTCGGGGTCGATCGCGAGCTGCGGCGCGCTCCAGTGGGCGCCGTCGTCGGTGGAGTACGCGTAGTAGATCGGCTCGTGGTGGTCGCTCGCCGTCAGCGTCACGACGCTCGCGCAGACCGGATCCGCCGGCGGCGCGGACTGCAGCTGCTTCCACGTCTGGCGCCAGAACACCCACAGCGTGCCGTTGCTCCCGTGCTCGCTGCGAAACGCGTTCGGGTAGGTCGCGCACTTGGCCGCCGCGTGATCCCCGAGCGCGCTGCGGGCCTGGGTCCACTCCCCGGCCGTGAGGATCTTGCCGGACCACGAGGGCACCTTGCTGCGGCGATCGACGAGCGGCGACTGGTGGCCGCCGCTGATCACGACGAGGTTGCCGCCGCCGCCCTGCACGAGCTGGGGGTACGAGTGCGAGTCGGGGGGCGTGAACGCGTCGCCGAGGTTGATCGCCGCCGACCACTGGTTCCAGTTGTGATCGTAGTAGCGCAGCAGCGTCTCGGACTCGCTCATGGTCATGTCGCCCCTGGTCGCGGGGCAGTAGTGGCGCTTCGGCTGCCCGCCCGGGTAGACGACGAAGGTGCGCGTGTGCCCGTCGTGCAGCGCGTGGCCGAAGCGCCCGCCGAGCGGCGCGCCGATCCCCGCCGCGCTCGAGTCGATCGACTGCGTGCCGGCGGTCGCGCTGGCGGGCGCCGTGATGACCGCGAGCGCGGCGGCGACGGTGAGTGCGGGGAGAAGCGCGGGGATCGTGCGTGGACGAGTCGACATGATGGTGCTCCGGCGCTGGCGCTACAGGTGCTCGTTGAGCCAGCTACGTTCAGCGCGGTGAGCAAGCGTCGTGCCACGCTCGCCGGCACGCGGGGCGGCCTCTACGGCGTCGTCGCGGCGGCGCGCGAGCGTCGGGAGGAGCGCGCGCCCATGGGCGCCCCGGCGCGGGCGCAGGGGGAGGCGGGCGCAGGGGGAGGCGCGCTCGCGCGCGGCCCCGCGGACGTCGAGGCGCCGCGCCCTGCGAACGACCGTCCCGTTCGACAGGTCGCTACGACCAGGCGGGCGCGCGGGCGCGGACGTCGCGTCCGCTATACTCCCGCGTCCAGTGCAGCGGCGGACGCGACATCGCACCCACGGCGCGCCGGGTCGCTTCGACGCGGTCGCGGAGTTCATCGCCCAGCGCTACGGGCGAGACGTGCGCTACGTCGCCGACGTCGCGGGCGGGCAGGGGGTGCTGAGCCGCGTGCTCCGCAAGCGCTTCAACTACGAGGCCGAGGTCATCGACCCGCGCGGCAACACGCTCAAGGGCGTCCCCGGGCGGGCGCGCGAGTTCTCGGCCGAGAGCGCCGACTTCTACGACCTGGTGGTCGGGCTGCACCCGGACCAGGCGACGCGGGCGGTCGCGGAGGCGGCGCTCGTGCGCCCGACGATCCTGATCCCGTGCTGTAACTTCTGGGTCCCGGAGAAGCTCGGCCAGGAGGAGCTGCTGCGCGCGATCGAGGCGATGTACCGCGAGCGCGGCGTCACCGCGACGCGCGTGCGCTTCCCGTTCCGCGGGCCGAAGAACGTCGGGCTCGTGTCGGCGCCGCCGGCGTAGCGCGCCCGCGCGCCGCTACGCCTCGGGGTCGATCGCGCGTCGGGGCGCGAGCGCGCGCAGCGTCGCGCGCTTGCCGTAGCAGAGCACCCCGTCGCCGGGCAGCAGCCGCTCGTCGCCGCCCGGGGTCGGGATCATGACGCTGCCGCGCTGGATGCTGAGCACGAGCACGTCGCGGGCGCGCAGGTCGAGCTCGATGATCGTCTTGTCGGCCAGCGGCGAACCTGGCCCCACGGGCACCTCGGCGACGCCGTAGCCCTTGGCCAGCGTCAGGCGCTGACGCAGGTCGATGGCGGGGAACTGCACGTGCTCCTCGATCATCTCGATGATCGGCATGGCGAGGTCGGCGTTGGTCACCGACTCCATGCCGTTGATGCCGGGCGACGAGTTGACCTCCATCACCAGCGGCCCGTCGGCCCCCTCGAGCATGTCGACGCCGGCCACGTGCAGCCCGAGGATCTGCGCGGCGCGGATCGCCGTGCGCTCGTACTGCTCGTCGAGCTGCACGAGCTCGGCGACGCCGCCGCGGTGGACGTTGCTGCGGAACTCGTCGCCCTTGGCCTGGCGGCGCACGGCCGCGATCACGCGGTCGCCGACGACGAACGCGCGGACGTCCTTGCCCTTGCTCTCGGCCACGAACTTCTGGATCAGCACGCTCTGCTGCTTGCTCTGCAGCGTCTCGATGATCGCCTCGGCGACCCGCACCGTGTCGGCGAGGATCACCCCGATCCCCTGGGTCCCGACGAGCAGCTTGATGATCACCGGGGTGCCGCCGACCGCCTCGATCGCGGGCAGCACGCCCGAGCGATCGCGCACGAAGGCCGTCGGCGGGATGCCGATGTTGTGCCGGCTCAGCGTCTGGCTCGCGCGCAGCTTGTCGCGCGAGACCCCGATCGAGTGGGACGTGTTCAGCGTGTACACGCCCATCTGCTCGAATTGCCGCACCACCGCGAGCCCGAAGAAGGTGACCGAGGCGCCGATCCGCGGGATGATCGCGTCGAGCGCGGGCATCGCCTGATTGCGGTACGTCAGGCTCGGCCTGCCGCGCTCGATGAGCATGTTGAACTTCAGCGTGTCGTAGACCGCCGCCTCGTGGCCGCGGCGCTCGCAGGTCTCGATGAGGCGGCGGACGCTGGGGTTCTTGTCCGAGCGAGAGAGGATTCCGATCTTCATGGCTCGTCGTGCGGTTTCGGGCGTCGGGGGAGCGTTTCGAGCTTCGTCATCGTCGCGCGCGACAGCGGCGGTGAATCGCTTGACGCGCGGGGTGGATCGAGTGACACCATAGCGCGGTTCTTCCGCGCGCGGGACCGCAACGGGACAGGAGCAGCAGTGGCGATCTCCATCAACGACCGCCTGGTCGAGGCCTCCAAGCTGCTCAGCCGCGCGGCGGGGTCGCTGAACGTCCTCCGCGGCATCAATTGGGCGCCGGCGGTGCGCGAGCGCTTCTTCGCCAAGGGCGCGGCCGAGCTGCCCAGGGTCGTCTACCGCCAGCCGGATCTCTCGCATATCCACGAGCTCGTGAAGGAGGTGCGCCCGCGCCTGCGCGGCGACGTGCCGGAGCTCGCCTACCTGCGCCGCCAGGCGCGGTCCATCGCGCTCACGGCCGCGCTGCTGGAGAGCGTCGGCACGCGGCGGTTCTTCGAGCTGAGCAAGCAGCTGTACGGCGCGCCCTCCGACCCGCTGCTCGACGGCAAGTCCACCTCCCTCGATCTCGCGCGGAGGATCGAGCGCACGCTCTCGCGCCTCGGCGCGGTCGATCTCGGCTCGGAGCCCGAGCCGCGCAGCCCCGCGCACGTGGCCAAGGAGATCCGCGCGGCGGTCGACAACATGCTCGGGGCCGACGCGCCGAAGGTCGTGCTCACCGGCAAGATCGCCGCCAAGGCCTCGGCCTCGCCCACGAAGATCCGCATCCGCAAGAACGCGAGCTTCACCAAGGAAGACGTCCAGCAGCTCGTGATGCACGAGGCCATGGTCCACGTGGCGACGTCGCTCAACGCTCGCCGCCAGCGGCTGCTGCCGAGCCTCAAGGTCAACCACGCCGGGATCACGCGCACGCAGGAGGGCCTCGCGGTGCTCTCGGAGCTGATGAGCGGATCGCTCGGCCCCTCGCGCCTGCGCCGGCTGGCGACGCGCGCGCTGGCGATCCAGGCGTCGATCGACGGCGCCGACTTCATGGAGCTGTACCGCTATCACCTCGACCGCAGCGAGGACCCGTCGCACGCGTTCGACGACGCGCGCAGGATCGTGCGCGGCGGGCTCATCACGGGCGGCGCGCCGTGCACCAAGGACGGCGTGTACCTCGACGGCATGGTCCGCGTGCACAACTTCATGAGCTCGATCGTCGAGCTGCGACGCCCCGATCTGCTGCCGCTGCTGTTCTGCGGCAAGCTAGACCTCGAGGACATCCCCGCGCTCGCGCGGCTGTCGAAGCGCGGGCTCGTGGTGCCGCCGCTGCACATGCCCCCGTGGGCGCAGGACCGCCGCTTCATCGTCTCTTACCTGACCTACTCGGGCTTCTTGAGCCGCATGCGGTTGGCCCGCGTGCGCGATCACTACGCCGAGGCGCTCGCGCGCTGCCCGAACCTCTCGACGTGAGGCGCCCGCCGGGAGGTATTATCCCGGCGATGCAGCGCGAGAACACCCAGGTAATTTTGGCCCGGCGACCCGAGGGATCGGTGCGCGCGGAGGACTTCGAGATCCGCCGGGGCCCGGTCGACGCGCCGGAGGAGGGCGAGGTGCTCGTCGAGACGATGTTCGTCTCGCTCGACCCGGCGATGCGCGGCTGGATGCGCGACGTCCCGTCGTACGTGCCGCCGGTCGGGATCGGCGAGGTCATGCGCGCGGGCGCGGTCGGGCGCGTGCTGGCCTCGCGCCACCCGGACTTCGCCGAGGGTGACCACGTAACCGGGCTGCTCGGCGTGCAGCGCTACGCTCGCGTGTCGACCCGCGGCCTGCACGCGATCGATCCCGAGCTCGCGCCGCTCTCGGCGTACCTCGGGGTGCTCGGCGCGCCCGGGCTGACCGCGTACTTCGGGCTGCTCGACGTCGGCGCGCTGAAGGCCGGCGAGACGGTCCTGGTCTCCGGGGCAGCCGGCGCGGTCGGCTCGGTCGTCGGGCAGCTCGCCAAGCTCCACGGCGCGCGGGCGGTGGGCATCGCCGGCGGCCCCGAGAAGTGCCGCCACCTGGTCGAGGAGCTCGGCTTCGACGCCGCGATCGACTACAAGCGCGAGGACGTGGCGGCGCGGATCAAGGCGACCTGCCCGGAGCGCGTGGACGTGTACTTCGACAACGTCGGCGGCGAGCTCCTGGACATCGCGCTCACGCGCCTGGCGATGCGCGGGCGCGTGGTCATCTGCGGCGCGATCTCGCAGTACAACAACATGGAGTCCATGCGCGGCCCGGCGAACTACATGGCGCTCTTGGTCCAGCGCGGGCGCATGGAGGGCTTCGTGGTGTTCGACTACGCCAAGCGCTACGGCGAGGCGTTCGCGGCCATGGGCCCTCGGCTCGCGCGCGGCGAGCTGAAGTACCGCGAGACGATCGTCCTTGGCCTCGAGAACTTCGTGCCGGCCTTCAACCGCCTGTTCACCGGCGAGAAGCTCGGCAAGCTCGTGCTGAAGGCGTAGCCGTGAATTCGGCGCGCAGGAGACGAGCGCGCTCGTCTCGCGCGCGCGGGCGAGGTTCCGGCGTCGGCGGCGACTCAGCAGTCGCCGTTGATGCCCGCGAGCGGATCGTCGGTGTTGCAGATCTTGGGCCCGCGCGGCTTCTTGACCTCAGGCGTCTTGCCGTCCTTGGGGCGCTTGGGCTTGCTGGGCCTGGGCCGCGCGTCGGCCTCGTCGCGCGCGCGCTCCATGGCGAGGCGTCGCTCCTCGGCGCGCGCGCGCTCGAGCTCGTCGAGGGTGCGCTCGCGCTCGCCGTGCTCCGTGCGCAGGCGGTCGAGGTCGCCGCGCAGCGCCGCGGCCTCGGCCGCGAGCGCCTCGAACTCGGCGCTGCTGTCGGCCGTGACCGCCGTCGTCTCGCCCTGCGGGAGCTGGGTGAAGAAGCGCAGCGCGACGCCGCCGAACACCAGGCAGACCGCGAGCGTGCCGACCACGGTCAGGAGCCCGCGGGTCTGCTGGCGTCGACGCGCGGCCTGCAGGTCGCCGTCGATGCGCGCCTGGATCTCGGCGAGGCGGATGGCCTCCTCCTGGCGCGCGCGGGCCTCGACCTCGGCGAGCCGGACGCGCTCCTCCTGGGCGAGCCTCGCCTGACGCTCGGCGGTCTGGCGCTCGAGCTCCTGGCGCGCGCGCTCGCGGGCCTCGGTCTCCGCGCGCGCGCGCAGCTCCTCGGCCGCGTGGCGCTCGGCCTCGGCCTCCTCGCGCGCGCGTCGCTGTGAGCGCTCGGCGGCGACGCGCTCGGCCTCGAGGGACTGCAGCTCCTGCAGCGCGAACAGCGAGGAGTGCTCGGGGACGTCGGTGTGGGTGTGTGCGTTCGTGGTGGACATGACAGGGCTCCCTGGACGCCGGGCCGCGGGCCCACGGGCGCGCGGTCGTCGGGCGTCCGGCGACAAGCGGTAGCGGTGCGGAGGGGCGGGCTCAGCCCCGCCTCGATCGTGAAGTGCCGCTCGCGGGGCGAACCATCACGGGCTCGGGAAAAAAAATCTTCGCGCGCCAGCGGGCGGCCGCGCGCGCGAGAACGGCCAGATCGAGCGCCGCGCGCGGACGTTGAACAGGAGGTCGCCCGTCCCATGAGCACCCCGCGGCACACCGGCGCCGACGCGGCGCGCCCCCTCGAGTTCGAGCGGATCTTCGCGGCGGTCCGCGGCGGGCTGTTCGAGCGGCCCGTCGAGCCCGTGAAGATCGGCCGCTACGAGGTCCACGAGCGGCTCGGCGCCGGCGCGATGGGGCTCGTGTACCGCGGGGTCGATCCCGAGCTCGGCCGGCGCGTCGCGATCAAGCTCGTGCGCCCCGAGCTGCGCGGCAGCGTCGACCTGAACGCCGGGCAAGATCGTCTGCTGCGCGAGGCCAAGGCGATGGCGAAGGTGTCCTCGCCCAACGTCGTCACGGTCTACGACGCGGGCGCCTACGGCGAGCAGGTCTACGTCGCGATGGAGCTCGTCGACGGGACCACGCTGCGCGACTGGATCGCCGGCGGCCCGCGGCCGTGGCGCGCGGTCATCGAGATGTTCCTACAGGCAGGTCACGGCCTGGCGAGCGTGCACGCGGCCGGCTTGGTGCACCGCGACTTCAAGCCCGCGAACGTGCTGATCGGCCGCGACGGGCGGGCCCGGGTCGCGGACTTCGGGCTCGCGCACGCGGCCCACCGCGCCGCGGCGACGGGCGTCGGATCGGCGCTCGACCCGAGCAGCTGCGCGCGCATCACCGCGACGGGCGCGGCCGCGGGCTCGGCGGCGTACATGGCGGCCGAGCGCCACCTCGGCGGGCCGGCGGATCCGCGCAGCGATCAATTCAGCTTCTGCGTCGCGCTGTACGAGGCGCTCTACGGGCAGCGGCCCTTCGCCGGCGAGACCATCGCGGAGGTGCGCGCGCGCGTGCTGGCCGGCGCGATCCAGGAGCCGCCGGGGCGGGCGCGCGTACCGAAACGTGTCCGAAGGGTCATTATGAGGGGGCTCGCGCGCGAGCCGAGCCAGCGCTACCCCGACATGGCCGAGCTGCTCGTGGCGCTCGACCAGCTGCGAGTGCCGCGCTGGGCCAGCCTGACGCCGGTCGCCGGCGCCGGGCTGATCGGGCTGCTCGCGTCGCTGATGGTGTTCCAGACGTCGGAGCCGAGCGAGCGCGCGAGCGAGGGGCTGTGCGAGGTCGAGGCGGAGCTCGCGGGCATCTGGGACGACGCCCGCCGCGACGCGCTCGCGCGCGCGTTCACGGGGACGGGGCGCGCCTACGCGGGCGACGTCGCCGCGCAGGTCTCCGCGCGCCTCGACGGCTACGCGAGCTCGTGGCTCGGGCTGCGCCGCGAGGCCTGCGTCGACGCGTGGGAGGACACCGGCGGCGAGCTCGCGGACGGCGGGCGCGAGGCGGATGATCCGGCGTCGACCTCGGAGCGCACCTACCTGACGATGGCGTGCCTCGATCGCGGGCGCGGGGAGCTGCGGGCGCTGGGCGACGCGCTGCTCGCCGACCCCGAGGGGCTCATCGACAACGCCGTGACCGCGGCCTACCGGCTCCGCGCGCTCGAGCCGTGCGCGAGCAACCCGGAGCTCGCGCTGCGCGGCGGCGGGCCGCGCTCGCCGGCGCTGCAGGCCAAGCTCTCGAGCATCCAGTCGCGCGTCGACGAGCTCGACGCGCTGCTCAAGGCGGGCGACTACCGACGCGGGCTCGAGCGCGGCCAGCGGGCGCTCGAGTGGGCGCGGGACATCGGGCACGAGCCGACGACCGCGGAGGTCTTGTACTTCGTCGGCGCGTTCGCGGCCGGCGCCCGCGACTACGAGGCCGCCGAGCGCTGGCTGTTCGAGGCGGCGGTGACCGCCGAGCGCGGCGACAGCTACGAGGTGCTCGCGCGCGCGCGCACCGAGCTCGTCGTCGTCATCGGCTACCGCCTCGGGCGTCACGACGAGGCGCTGCGCTGGGGCGCGATGGCGGGCGCGACCGTCGATCAGCTCGGCGCGGGCGGGCTGCTCGAGACGCGCCTGCTCAACGCGGTCGGGCTCGTGCACGAGCGCCGCGGCGATCTCGAGAGCGCGCGCGCCCAGATCGAGCGCGCGCTGTTCGTCGGCCGCCGCAGCCTCGGCGACGACCACCCCGGCGTGGCCACGACGCTCGACAACCTCGCGACGGTGCTCGACGGCCTCGGGCGCCGCGACGAGGCGCTCACGCGAGCACGCGCCGCGCTCGCGCTGCGCGAGCGCGTGCTCGGTCCGCATCACCCGGACGTCGCCGAGTCGCTGCGCCACGTCGCCGCGCTCGAGCGGCCGCAGGGCGACGCGCCCGCGCCCGCGCCCTGACGCGCGGAGCCGCGCGCACGACTCGCTCCCGTGGCGCCGCGCGGAATCCGGTACCCTCGCGACCAGGGTGCGGCACGAGGTCTACGACTACATCATCATCGGCGCCGGCTCGGCCGGCTGCGTGCTCGCCAATCGCCTGCTCGAGGATCCGAACGCGCGCGTGCTGCTGCTCGAGGCGGGCGGCAAGGATCGCAACCCGCTGATCCACGTGCCCGCGATCTCGGCCGAGCTCAACAACGGCCCGCTCGACTGGCGCATGTGGACGACGCCGCAGGAGGCGCTCGCGGGGCGCAGCCTGTTCTATCCCCGGGGCAAGGTCCTCGGGGGCAGCAGCTCGATCAACACGATGGTCTACATCCGCGGCCACCGGCGCGACTTCGACGACTGGGCGCGCATGGGCGCGACCGGCTGGAGCTACGACGAGGTGCTGCCGTACTTCCGCCGCTCCGAGCGGAGCCACCGCGGCGCGAGCGAGCAGCACGGCGACGACGGGCCGATGTACGTCGGCCCCGCGCCGCACGTCGGGCCGATCTGGCGCGCGTTCGTCGACGCCGGCGAGGCCGCCGGCTACCCGCGCGTCGACGACTTCAACGACGGCGGCGACATGGTCGGCGTCGGCGTGTACGACGTCGTGATCAAGCGCGGGCGCCGGCAGAGCAACGCGGTCGCGTTCCTGCGCCCCGTCGCGCGCGAGCCCCGGCTGACGATCCGCACCCGCGCGCTCGTGCGCCGCGTCGTCTTCGAGCGCCGGCGGGCGGTGGGCGTCGAGGTCCGCGTGGGCCGCGAGGCGCCGCGGGTGATCCGGGCGCGCCGCGAGGTGGTGCTCGCCGCGGGGGCCGTGCACTCGCCTGCGATCCTGCTGCGCTCCGGTGTGGGCCCGCCGGCGGAGCTGCGCGCGGCTGGGCTGCCGGTGGTGCACGCGCTGCCGGGGGTCGGGCGCGGGCTGCAGGACCACCCGCAGTGCTTCATCTGCCACGCGTGCCCGCTGCCGGTGACCTACAACCGCCTGCAGTCCCTGCGCTCGCGGCTCGTCGAGCTCGCGCGCTACGAGCTCACGCGCAGCTCGATGATGGCGAGCGCGATCCCGGGCTGCGGCGGCTTCGCGCGCGTCGGCGACGACGCCGATCGCCCCGACATCCAGTTCCACGTCGTCCAGGGCTGGGCCCGCGACATCTACGACTCCGCGAGCTTCCCCGTCGAGGACGGCTTCACGCTCTCGATCTGCCTCGTGACGCCGCGCAGCCGCGGGTCGGTGACGCTCGACCCGCGCGAGCCCGACGGGGCGCCGCGGATCGATCCGGGCTTCCTGCGCGAGGAGGACGACCTCGACCGGCTCGCGCGCGGCTTCGACGAGGGCCGCCGCATCCTCGACGCCGCGCCGCTCGCTCCGTACCGCGGCGCGCTGCTGCGGCCGCCCCAGGCGCCGCGCTCGCCGGCCGATCGCCGCGCGTGGATCCGGGCCTCCGTCGAGACGACCTACCACTGCGCAGGAACATGTCGTATGGGACAGGATGAAGACGCGGTCGTCGACCCGCGCCTGCGCGCGCGCGGGCTCTCGGGCCTGCGGGTCGTCGACGCCTCCGTCATGCCGCTGCTGGTCGCCGGCAACACCAACGCGGCGGCGACGATGATCGGCGAGAAGGGCGCGGAGATGATGCTCGAGGACGCGTGAGCCGGCGGACGCGCGGGGGCGCTGGCTGACGTGCTGGGGTTTCGCACCAGCCACGCGCTGATCATCGGCGTCGACGAGTACGGCGGCGGCATCGCGCCGCTGCGCACCGCGGTCGCGGACGCCCGCGCGCTCGCCCGCGCGCTCGCGGATGACCACGGCTACGCGCTGCTCACCGCGACGGACCGCGACGCCACGCGCGCGCGCCTGCTCGCGCTGCTCGACGAGCGCCTCCCGGCCGCGGTCGGCCCCGACGATCGCCTGCTCGTGTACTTCGCCGGCCACGGCGTCGCGCTCGACGGCGAGGGCGCGCCCGAGGGCTACCTGATCCCCCAGGACGCGCGCGCGGACGCGCCCGAGACCTGGCTGCCGATGGCGCGGGTCCACGCGGCGCTCGCCGAGCTGCCCTGCCGCCACCTCCTGCTCGTGCTCGACTGCTGCTTCGCCGGCGCGTTCCGCTGGTCGACCACGCGCAGCTTCATCCCGCGGCGACAGCCGCTGTACCGCGCCCGCTACGCGCGGTTCCTCGAGGGGCGCGCCTGGCAGGTGTTGACGTCCTCGGCCGACGACCAGCGCGCGCTGGATGTCCTCTCGGGCATGACGATCGGCGCGCGCTCGGTGAGCGCCGGGCACTCGCCGTTCGCCGCCGCGCTGCTCGACGCGCTGCGCGGCGGCGCGGACCGTCCGGGGCCCGACGGCCGCCGCGACGGCGTAGTCACCGCGACCGAGCTGTACGGGCACGTCCGCGACGTCGTCGAGCTCGCGGCGGCGGCGCGCGGCGCCGCCCAGACCCCGGGGCTCTGGCACCTGCCGCGCCACGACCGCGGCGAGTACCTGTTCAATGTGCCAGGAGAGACGCCCGCGCCGCGCGAGGACCCGGCGCTGAGCGAGGCGACGAACCCGTGGCGCGGGCTCGACAGCTACGAGCTCGCCGACGCGCCGCTGTTCTTCGGGCGCGCCGCGGTGGTGCGCGAGCTGCAGGCGCGGCTCGAGCGCGGCGCCGCGCCGCTCGTGCTCGTCGTCGGCGCCTCGGGGACCGGCAAGTCGAGCGTCATCAAGGCCGGCCTCGCGCCGCTTCTGGGGGCGCGGCCGGAGGCCTGGGCGGTCGTCGGCCCGCTGCGCCCCGGCGCGGCGCCCGAGCGCGCGCTCGCGGCGATCGAGGCCGCGCTGCGCGAGCGCGCGTCGCCCCAGCAGCGCGTCGTCGCGCTGCTCGATCAGCTCGAGGAGTGCTTCACGATGTGCCGCGACCCCGCCGTCCGAGGGCGCTTCTTCGCCGGCTTGGAGGCGCTGCTCGCCGCGGCCGAGGGCGGCGCCGGCGCGCCGCTGACCGTGGTCGCGACGACGCGCGCGGACTTCGAACCGCAGCTGGGGGAGACCGCGATCGCGCCGCGCCTCGCCGCGGCGCGCTTCGTGATCCCGCCGCTGAGCCAGGACGAGCTGCGCGAGGTCATCGAGGGCCCCGCGCAGGCGCGCGTGCTGTTCTTTGAGCCACCCTCGCTCGTCGAGGCGCTCGTGCTCGAGGTCGTCAACACGCCGGGGGCGCTGCCGCTGCTCTCGTTCGCGCTCGCGGAGCTGTACCGGGCGCACCTCGCCCGCGCGCGGGGCGACCGCGCGCTGCGGATCGAGGACTACCGGGCCGTGGGCGGGGTCGTCGGCGCGCTGCGCAGCCGCGCCGACGCGCTGCTCGAGGCCTCGGACGCGGCGTCGCGGGTGACGATCCGCAGCGTCATGCTGCGCATGGTCGCGACCGAGGGCGGGGACCTGGCCCGAAGGCGGGTTGAGCTGCGCGAGCTCGAGTTCGAAGATCCCGAGGAGAGCGCGCGGGTGCGCGTGGTCCTCGAGCGCATGACCGCGGCGCGGCTGCTCGTGCGCGGCGGCGGGCGCGGGCGCGGCGACACGGTGGAGCCGGCTCACGACACGCTCGTGCGCGCGTGGGGGCGGGTGCACGGCTGGCTCGACGAGCACGGCGCCCGCGTCGCGCTGCAGCGCGCGTGCTGGCGTCAGGCGGTGTTCTGGGACGAAGCCGGTCGCCCGCGCGCGCGCCTGTGGCACGCCGACCCGCGGCTCCCGCAGCTCGTTGAGATGACCCGAAGAACATGTAGTCTCGGCGTCAACCGGCTCGAGGCCGCGTTCATCCGCGCGAGCGCGGCTCGGCGCCTGGGCGCGCGCCGGTTCGCCGGGGTCGTCGTCAGCGTCGTGGTCGTCACGCTCGCGGCGCTGACGATGCTCAGCACGCGGCGCGCTGCGGAGGCACGTCGGCAAGCGGCGGCGGCGCGGGCCAGCGAGGCGCGGGCGCAGGTCAGCGAGGCGCGGGCGCAGGCGAGCGCGGCGCGGGCCGAAGCTCGAGGCGAGGGCCGCCCGCGACGCGAGCCAGGTCGCCGAGCGCGCGCGCGCGAGGACGACGCGACGAGCGCGGCCGCGCTGCTGCGCGAGGTCGAGGCGCCGGCCGAGACGGTGGGGTGGCGAGCCGCCGCGTTCGAAGCGCTCACGCGGCCGATCGCGACTGCCGTGCTCGAGCCAGACGCGCGCGAGCCGAGCGCGCCGCCGATCGCCCTCGCGGTGGGAGCCGAGCTCGTGGTGACGCGGACCGCCGACGGCCAGTGCCACCGCTGGCGCGGGCCCGAGGACGCGCCCGTCCGCCTCGACTGCCCGCTCCCGCTCGCCGCGCGTGACGGCGACGACGGGCGACCGCTCCCGGCGATCGCGGTGACGCCCGGCGACGCCGCGATCGTCACCTCGGTCGCGGGCGGGATCCGGTGGTTCGACGCGGTCG
This sequence comes from Myxococcales bacterium, assembly GCA_020633295.1. GTDB lineage: Bacteria > Myxococcota_A > Polyangia > Nannocystales > Nannocystaceae > JACKDW01. Next base: position 159,079 of record JACKDW010000009.1, read on the forward strand.
ACGGCGCGTCGATCGAGCTCGCGCGCGCGCTCGAGGGACAGCCGGCGCCGCTCGTGGATGTCGCGTTCACGCCCGGAGCGGAGCACGGCGCCGCGCTGTACCGTGACGGCCTGCTCCGGGTCTGGTCGCTCGCGGGCGACGCCCCGGCGCTCGCGCGCGAGGAGCGGGTCTCGGCGGCGCAGGCGGAGCCGCGCGGCGGGGCGCTCGGCGTCGGCGCGCACTCGATCGTCGCGGCCTGGGGCAGAGGCCTGGCTTTTTGGACGCTCGATCCATGGGCGCGCAGCGACTTCGCCGAGCCCGTGTACGCCGAGCCCGGGAGGCTCGCGCTGGACGTCGCGCGCGCCCGCGTGTGGACGTGGACGGCGGGTCCCGACGCGACGCTGCGCGCGACCGAGCTGACGCGCTTCGGCGGACAGCGCTACTTCGGGCTCCACGCGGCGGCGGTTCACGACGGCGGCCGCTGGGCCGTAGCGACCGCCGACGGCGAGCTCGAGCTGTACGCGCCCGAGGGTGATGGAGCGCGCCGCGTGACCCTCCCACGGCCCGACGCGCCGCCCGATCGCCTGGTGTTCAGCCGTGACGGGGGCGCGCTCGCGGGCGGCGCCGATGACGGCGTCGTGCTGCTGTGGCGCGGGCTCGATGTCGATATGTCGAGTGAGACAGGTACGAACGGGGGCGCCGCCCCGTCGCGCCCGCAGCTCATGACCCTCGGGCGTCACGCCGCGCCCGTCACCGCGCTCGCCTTCGACCCCGCCGGGACGCGGCTCGTCAGCGTCGCGCGCGACGGCGAGGCGCGCGTGTGGTCGACCGCCGGCGCGCCGGCGGTCGCCCGCACGATCGGGCGCATGGAGGATCATCGACCGCCGCCCCACCGCCGCTCGTGCGTCTCGGGCGGCTTCGTCCCGCCGCCGGCGCCCAACCGGGCGACCTGGACCCGCGTGACGCCCGACGGCGCGCACCTCGTGACCGCCGGCTCGCCGCGCGTCGTGATCGTCTGGCCGTTGACGGACCGTGGGAGTGAGCGTGGGAGTGAACGTGGGAGTGAGCGTGGGAGCGAGCGTGGGAGCGAGCGTGGGAGCGGGCGCGGGAGCGGGGGCGCCCACGCGCTCGGCCCGACCGACGTCGCCTGCGTCACCGGCTCCTACGACGGCGATCAGGTCGCGCGGCTCGAGCTCCACCCCGGCGGCGCGCGGATGCTCGTGCTGACGCGGCACGGCGAGCTCCTCGAGCTCGACCTCAGCGCACGCGTGCTCGCGCGCTACAACGACGCCGAGGCGCTCGAGGAGCTGCTGCGCCGCCGCGTCGACACGCGGTACACGCCGCGCGCGCTCGCGGCCGGGTACGCCGAGGGCGGCGAGGCGGTGTGGGTCGTGCGACCCGACGGCGCGCGCTGTGGCGCTGGGCGCGAGGGGCGACGCGCCGGAGCTCGTCCGCGCGCGCGACGCGGGCGGTCGCGGCCGACGTCCGCGCGCTCGTGAGCCCCGCCGGGGCCGTGCTGATCGCCGACGGGTCGCCGCGAATCGAGTCGGCGTCGTCGTGGCCGCCGCTGCCCGTCGGCGCGGTCGCGCGGCGTGACGGCGCGGACCTCCTGGCCCTGTTCACGGGCGCTGGCGAGCTGCTCGCCGTGCAGCGGGGGCCGGCGCTGGGCGTCACGCGGGCGCGCGCGGACGCCACGCGCGCTCGCCACGGGACCGCGCCCCTGCGCGGGGCCCCCGAGCAGCTCGTGTCGGCCCCGGGCGGGCGGTGGTTCGTCGTCGGCACGGCGCTCGGCGAGCTCGCGCTCGGGCGCGACGTCGACGGCGAGCTGCAGCTCACGCGCCTACGGGCAGGCGGCCCGTCGATCACGGCGCTCGCGATCGACCCGGCCGGGCGCGCGCTCGCGGTCGGGACCGCCGACGGGGCGCTGCGCGTGCGCGCGGTCGACGACGACCTGTCCCCCGCGCCCGTCGAGCTGCCCGAACGCCCGGCGCCGATCAGCGGGCTCGCGTTCACCCCGGGGGGCGACGCGCTGATCTCTGTCGCCGGTCCCGATGGACAGGTCGAGCGACACCCCGTGCTCGTCGACGACGACGCGCTTGTGGACGCGCTGTGGCGGGCGACGCGGTGGTGCCCGTCGACCGCGCGGCGCGTCTCCTGGATCGGCGAGGCGCCCGAGTCGGCCGCGCGCGCGCGCGCGCGGTGCCGCGCCCGCGCCACCGCGCGCTGAGCCGCCGCGACTCAGTCGCAGAGCGTGTACTCGACCTGGTCGTAGATCCAGCCCCACGACGGCGCGTGACAGCAGACCGCGTTGTCGTCGGGGTCGCCCTGGGCGTCGTAGCACTCGAAGGAGTTCTCGAAGCTCAGCACCAGGTGCAGGGGGGAGCCGGCCTGCGCGAGCAGCTGCGCGTCGGGGTGGGGCGTGCCCGTGAAGAGCTGCCCGTTGAACTCGGCGGTGATCTCGCTCAGCGCCGCGTCGTAGACGAAGCGGAGCGCGTGCGTCTGGCCGGCCGCGAGCTGGAGGCCGGGTTGATTGCCGAAGATCGCGTGCGGCGTGACCTCCGGGCCGCAGCCGCTGCCGCCCCAGGGCGTCTCCTTGAAGTACACCTCGCCGTTGAGCGAGTTCTTGTTCGGCCCGCGCAGCTCGAGCGCCCCGAGGTCGCCGCCCTTACACCAGTGGGTCCCGCGCTGCAGCGTCAGCAGCTTGTGGAACACCGGCACGAGCTTCGGCGGATCATAGTAGGGGTTGTAGCAATTCCCGCCCCAGTCGGTGAGCGTGAACACGAGCTCGACCTCGAGCCGGCTGTACGGCGTGTCCGGCTGCATCGGCAGCGCGAACTCGTGGGCGGTCGACTGCGGGGTGACCTCAAACGGCCCGCCGAGGACCTCGTGCACGCACCGCGAGCCGCCGCCGGTGCTGGTGTCGCCCTCGCTCGTCGCGCCGACGCTCGCGCCGCTCGAGCCCGTCGCGTCGCCGCTCGTCGCTGTCGTCGTCGTCATCGCGCTGGAGGTCGTCGTCGTCGCGCTCGCGCTCGTGGACGCGCTCGTCTCGCCCGCGCTGGCGTCCTCGGTCGCGTCCCCCGTACTCGAGCCGGCCGTCGCGGTCGACGGGGCGCTCGCGGCCGTCGTGAGCGTCGTCGCGCCCTCGCTGGTGTCACCCCGCGTGTCGTCACCCCCGGGCGTACAGCCGATCGCGGCGGCGGGCAGGAGCGACAGGAGCATGCCGAGGCGGGGGCGGGCGCGCATGTCGGTGAATATACAACGGCCGTCGCGGGCGCCGGCGCGCGCGCTCTCCGCGCGCGCGCGCGGACCTCCTCGCGACGCCGGGCACCCGCCGCGCCGACGCTCGCGGTCGCGCGCGCGCGCGCTGGCCCCGATCGTGGCGCGCCCTCGACGGGCGAGGAGAACGTGGCTGTACGGTCACGTGTTGTCGACGGCCGCTCGCGTCGGCGGCGCCGCGGCGGCACGCGGTACCATGCGCGCGTGGGACGAGTCGTCGACGGCGTGTGGACCAACGAGGCGCTGCAACCAGATGAGCGCGGGCGCTTCGTCCGGCGCGCGACCTCGTTTCGCGACCGCGTCAGCGCGGACGGCAGCACCGGCTTCGCCGCGGCCGCAGGCCGCTATCACCTGTACGTCCAGAACGCCTGCGGCTGGTCGCACCGCGTGCTGCTCGTCCGCTCGCTCAAGCGCCTGCACGACGTCATCTCGGTGACCCAGGCCGAGCCGTTCATGGGCGACCAGGGCTGGTCCTTCGCCCCGGGCGCGGACTTGGTGCACGGCGCGCGCTACCTCCACGAGGTCTACACGGCGGCGCGGCCGAGCTACACCGGGCGCGTCACCGTGCCGGCGCTGTGGGACCGCGAGACCGGGACGATCGTCAACAACGAGTCGTCCGAGCTGATCGCGATGCTCGACCGTGAGTTCGACGCGTTCACCGACGCGCGCCCGCAGCTGTACCCGGAGGATCGCCGCGCCGAGGTCGAGGCGATGATCGCCGCCAACTATCAGCCGGTGAACAACGGCGTGTACCGGGCCGGCTTCGCCGGCACCCAGGAGGCCTACGAGGAGGCGGTCACCGAGCTGTTCGCGCGCCTCGACGAGCTCGAGCGCCTGCTCGCGGGGCAGCGCTTCCTCGTCGGGAACACGCTGACCGCCGCCGACCTGTGCCTGTTCCCGACGCTGTTTCGCTTCGACGCCGTCTACAACCTGCACTTCAAGTGCAGCGTCCGGCGGCTCCGCGACTACCCCAACCTCTGGGCCTACACGCGCGACGTCTACCAGACGCCCGGCGTGGCCGAGGCCAGCGTGCTCGAGGACGCGCGCGAGCACTACTACCGCAGCCACGAGTCGGTGAACCCGCGGCGGATCGTGCCGCTCGGGCCGACGATCGACTTCACCGCGCCCCACGGGCGCGAGCGCGTGGGCGCGCCCGGCTGACCGCGCGCAGCGGAGGACCATGGAGCTGCACTACTTCCCCACGTCGCACTGGTCGCGCGTCATCTCGCTGGTGATCGCCGAGAAGGGCCTGACGCCGACGCGGCGCCTCGTCGACATCCGTCACCACGCGACCTTCGCCCCCGAGTACATCCGCCTCAACCCGCGCGGCGTGGTGCCCACGCTCGTCGACGGCGCGCGCGTCGTCTGGGACTCGCTGCGGATCGCGGAGTACCTCGACGAGCGCGCCGGGCCGCCGCTGTACGGACCCGATCCGGCGCTGCGCGAGCGCGTGCGCGAGCTCGAGGAATTCCCCGTGATGCTGTTTAGCTACTCGGTGTGGACCAAGGGGCTCAAGGGCGAGCGCTCCGCCGACATCCTCGCCGGCAAGATCACGCTCGCGCGCGAGCACGCGGCGCGCTACCCGGCGCTCCGGCAAGAATATGAGCGAAAGGCCAGCTTCTTCGAGCGCTTCCGGGCCGAGGTCTACGACGAGCGCGTCGTCGCCGACGCGCTCGGGCGCTGGGGCGCGTACCTCGAGGCCATGGGGGAGACGGTGCGCGCGCGCCCGTGGCTGCTCGGCGAGGACTACAGCCTCGCCGACTGCATCGCCGTCAGCACGCTCTACCGGCTCATCGATCTCGGCCTGCTCGACGCCTGGTCCACGACGCCGGGTCACCCGCTGCGGGCCTATTACGATCGCCTGCGGGCGCGGCCCAGCTTCGCGGCGGTGTTCAGCGACGATCCGCTGCTGGCGACGCTGTAGCCCGCCGCCGTCGCCCTCGTCACGCGCCCGCGCCCGCGCTCAGGCGTTCACGGCGCGCGCGAGCGCGTCGAGCACGGTCTCGCGGTCGTGGTCCTCGAGGTCACCGTGGTCGGTGTACGCGCCGTCGGCACCCCACTCGATCAGCACGGGGCGCGAGCGGCCGCGCGCGTCGTCGACGCGACCGACGGTGAAGTAGCGCGAGTACGCCGGTCGCCCCGGGCCCGCGGCGACGAAGCGCGCCGTCGGGATCGCGAAGTAGGCCTCGCCGGTGCGCCGCGGCTCGGGCAGGCGGATGAGCACGACGAACGCGTCCCCCTCGAGGCCCTCGTACTCGATCGTGACGTCGAGGAACGCGGCTCGGTCCGCCGCCTCGACCTCCTGGCCGATCAGCGCCCACGCGCCCTCGAGGAACTCGTGCGCGTCCGGGCGCCCGAGGATGTTCATGATCTCGGGCGGGTTCTTGAAGAACAGGTGCGGCAGGGCCCGGTGCGCGAACAGGTAGGGCTGCACGCGCGCGCGCGGTCCGGGGGGGGGCGGCGGACTGGGCACGCCTCGATGGGACCACGAGCGCGCCCCCGTGGCAATCGCCGCGCGCGGCCCGAGGTGGCGCGGGGGCCCCGGCGGCGAGAAGTGAATTCCAGAGCAGGATCCGGAGCGTCGCCGCGCGCCGCCTGCTCCACCATCGCGCTCGCTCGGTCCCGACGCGTCCGCGACGACGACGACGGACGACCGTCAGCAGAGCACGAGGACACAGATGAGGACGTTACAGGACAGGATCGCGATCATCACCGGCGCGAGCTCGGGCATCGGGCGCGCGGCCGCCCGGCTGTTCGCGGCCCACGGCGCCAAGCTCGTGGTCGGCGCGCGCCGGCGCGACGCGCTCGCGCGGCTCGTGGACGAGATCACCGCGGACGGCGGCGAGGCGAGCTACCTCGCCGGCGACGTCGCCGACGACGACTACGCGCGCGCGCTCGTCGACGCGGCCCAGGAGCGCTACGGCGGGCTCGACATCGCGTTCAACAACGCGGGCGCGCTCGGCGAGCTCGGGCCGCTGGAGCAGCTGACGCTCGCCGGCTGGGAGCGCACGCTCGCGGTCAACCTGACCGGGGCGTTCCTCGCCGCGCGCCACCAGGCGCCGGTGATGGCCGTCCGCGGTCGCGGGTCGATCGTGTTCACCTCGACCTTCGTCGGACACACCGTCGGTATGCCGGGCATGTCGGCCTACGCCGCCAGCAAGGCCGGCGTCCTCGGGCTCACGCGCGCGCTCGCGAGCGAGTACGGGCGCCGGGGCGTCCGCGTCAACGCGCTGCTCCCCGGCGGCACCGACACGCCGATGGGTCGCAGCGTCGCCAGCACGCCCGAGCTGCGCGCCGGCGTCGCGCAGCTGCACGCGCTCGGTCGCCTCGCCACCCCCGAGGAGCTCGCCGCGTGCGCGCTGTTCCTCGTCTCGGACGCGGCCTCCTTCGTCACCGGAGCCGCTATGCTCGCCGACGGCGGCGTGTCGATCTTCCGCTGAGGACCCGATGACGCGAGCACCAACAGACGCGAGCCGAGGGGCGCAGCGCGTGGGGCGGGGAGCGGCCCTGCGCTCGCAGGTCGACGCGCGCTGGGACGCCGTCGTGCGACGCGACGCCGCGCACGACGGCGCGTTCTACTACTCGGTCTCCACCACCGGCGTGTTCTGTCGCCCCTCCTGCGCCGCTCGTCGACCGCGTCGCGAGCACGTCGCCTTCCACGACACGATCGCGGCCGCGCGCGCGGCTGGGTTTCGCCCGTGCCGTCGCTGCGCGCCCGGACAGCCGTCGCTGCGCGAGCGGAGGGCGCGCGTGGTCGAGGGCCTGTGCCGCTGGATCGAGGACGCGGACGCGCCCCCCAGCGTCGACGCGCTGGCCGAGCGCGCCGGCTGGAGCCCGTCGCACACGCACCGCGTGTTCAAGTCGATCACCGGCGTCACGCCCAAGGCCTACATCGACGGCGTGCGCGCGGGTCGAGTGCGGGCGGCGCTGCAGCGCGGCGAGCGAGTGACCGACGCGATCTACACGGCCGGCTACGGCTCGCCGTCTCGCTTCTATGACCAGGCCGAGGGCGTGCTCGGCATGTCGCCCTCGGCGTTTCGGGCTGGCGGCGCGCGCGAGCGGGTCCGCTTCGCGATCGATCGCTGCACGCTCGGCGTCCTCCTCGTGGCCGCGACCGACCGGGGCGTGTGCGCGGTCTCCCTGGGGGATGAGCCCGCGCCGCTGGTCGAGGCCCTGCGGGCGCGCTTCCCCAGGGCCGAGCGCGTCGCGCGAGACGCCGCGTTCTCCGAACTCGTGGCGGCCGTGGTCGCGCTCGTCGACGACCCCGCGGCGGGCGCGAGCGTGCCGCTCGACATCCGCGGGACCGCGTTCCAGCTGCGCGTGTGGGGGGCGCTGCGCGCGATCCCGCCTGGCGAGACGGTCAGCTACCAGCAGCTCGCGGAGGCGATCGGCGCGCCGACGGCGAGCCGCGCGGTCGCCCGGGCCTGCGGCGCCAACCCGGTCGCGGTCGCGATCCCGTGTCACCGCGTGGTCCGCAAGGACGGGGCGCTCAGCGGCTACCGCTGGGGCGCCGCGCGCAAGCGCGCGCTGCTCTCGCGCGAGGCGGAGGAGCGCGAATGAACATGTTTAGAGAGACATGTTTATTCGCGAGGCCGGCGCGCTACAGCTTCGGCACCTCGTAGATGCCCGACCAGCCAGGCGGCGCGCCCTCGCCGAGGAAGTGCTGCGCGCGGCGGAACAGGCGGCGCGCCACGCGATCCCGCGGGTTGCGCTCGAGCAGCTTGCCGAGCCCGCTGCGCGTGGCCGCGAAGTCGCTGTTCTCGTAGTCCGCGAGCGCCGCTTCGAACAGCTCGCGAGTCTCGCGCTTGAGCGCGCGCTGATCGCCCTCGTCGTTGGCGAACAGCTCGTGGATCGCCATCGGGTCGCCGTTCGCGTCGAAGCGGACCTTGGCGATCTTGCGCGTGTCGGCCCGCACCTCCTCGCTGAGCGTGCGGTGCATCGGGTCGCTGAGCAGCGTGTCGACCGCGAAGCGCTTCGTCAGGCGCTCGAGCAGCGCCGTGCAGTCGACGACGTCGGAGATCACCGTGCACTCCATGCGCTCGTCCTCGCCGGTGGTGCCCAGCAGCATGCCGCCGCGGTGCAGGCCGATGCCGACGCGCAGGTTCCCGGGGCGCCCGTCGAACATCCCGATCGAGCTCAGGTCGAAGTCCTCGAGCGCCACGTGAATCGCGCTCGCGGCCAGCACCGCGTCCTCGGGCGCGTGGGGGAACAGCGCCATCACGGAGTCGCCGACGTACTTGTCGACGAAGCCGTTGTGCTCGCGGATCGCCGGCGCCACGCGCTTCATGTAGCGGTTGAGGAAGCGCAGGCGCTCGTCCGGCTTCAGCGTCTCGGTCCGCCGCGTGAACCCGCGGATGCCGACGAACATGAGCGTGGCGACGGTCTCGACCTGATCGCCGAGGCGGATGTCGTTGATGCTCGCGCGCCCGAGCATGTCGAGGAACGCGGAGGGCACGAAGCGGCTGTAGGAGCGGTTGAGCTTGCGCAGGCGCGCGTTGGCCTCGGCGAGATCGACGGTGCGCTCGGCGATGCGCTGCTCGAGGTAGGTGTTGTTGCGCGCGAGCTTGGCGTTGGCGGACTCGACCTCGCGCTGGAGGTTGCGCATGCGCACGTGCGTGGCGACGCGGATCGAGACCTCCTTCTGCTGGAACGGCTTGGTGATGTAGTCGACCGCGCCGAGCTCGAAGCCGCGCACCTTGTCGACGGTCTCCGAGAGCGCCGTCATGAAGATCACGGGGATCGAGCGGGTCTCCTCGCTCGCCTTGAGCCGCCGGCAGGTCTCGAAGCCGTCGATGTCCGGCATCATCACGTCGAGCAGGATCACGTCGGGGCTGGCGAGCGCGGCCTGCTCGAGCGCGCTCTCGCCGTCGACCGCGACGAGCACCTTGAAGCCGTCGGCGCTGAGGGTCTCGAACAGGACCTCGAGGTTCGTGGGCGTGTCGTCGACGATCAGGACCACGCCGCCGCTGTTGGCATCTGTCATGACTGCGAATCCCCTTCGGGTGCGGGCTGCTCGCCCGCGTCGATGGCCTCCTGGAGCACGCTGCGCAGCTCCTTGAGCTTGAAGCGTCGCGCGAGCGCGATGAGCTGCTGGGCGAACGCGCTGTAGCGGGCGTCCTCGGCCTCGAGCTCGCGCGCGCGCTTGGACAGCTCCTGGATGTCGCCGCGGCGCGCGAGCTCGAAGAGCGGCTCGAGCGACGCGCGCGGCGGCGTGACGTCCTCGGGGTCGGGCGCGGGCTCCGGCTCCGGCGCGCCGTCGTGCTCGTCCGGCGGCGGCGTCTCGCTCGAGCGCCCGTCCGCGTCCTCGTAGGTCCAGCGCAGCTTGAGCAGCGTCCCGAGCAGATCGAGCAGCTGCGACATGCGGAACGGCTTGGCGATGAAGCCGTCGGCGCCGGCGGCCATGCTCTCGGTGCGGTCGAGGTCGAACGCGCTGGCGGAGATGATGATGATCTTGATGGCGCGGGTCCGCTCGCGCTTGCGCAGCGCGATGATCGTCTCGAGCCCGTTCATGTGCGGCATCTTGAGATCGAGCAGCACCAGGTCCGGCTTGACCTCGTCGCACTTGCGCATCGCCTCGAGGCCGTTCTCGGCCTCGTGCAGCTCGAAGCCGAGCGGCCCGAGCATGTCGGTGAGCGTCGCGCGGTTCTCCCACACGTCGTCCGCGATCAGCAGGCGCCGCGGCAGCCCGACGTAGCCGTTGACCGTCCGCACCGACGCGCCCGTGACGATGCGCCCGCGGCTCGAGATCTCGAGGCGGATGTCGAACCAGAACGAGCTGCCCTCGCCGACGCGGCTCTGCACGCGCAGCTCGCCGCCCATGAACTCGACCAGCTCGCGCGAGATCGCCAGGCCCAGGCCGGTCCCCTGCGACATGTGATCGGGGACGCCGACCTGGCGGAACGGCTCGAAGATCACGTCGAGGTCGGACTTCTCGATGCCGACGCCGGTGTCGTCGATCTTGAACCGCAGGATGTCCTCGCCGACGTCCTCGACGGTGAAGGTCACGCCGCCCTGATCGGTGAACTTGATCGCGTTGCCGAGCAGGTTCAGCAGCACCTGTCGCAGCCGCTGCTCGTCGCCCTTGACGACGCGCGGGAGCTGGTTGATCGCCTTGTAGGTGAAGTTGATGCCCTTGAGCCCGGCGCGCACGCGGAAGATCTCGGCGACGCCGTACAGCATCTCGGGCAGCGAGAACTCGGTGATGTGCAGCTGGAGCTTGCGGTTCTCGATCTTGGCGATGTCGAGGATGTCGTTGATCAGCGAGAGCAGGTGCTCGCCGCTGCGGCGGATGACGTCGACGCCGCTGAGGTGGTTGGGCTTGAGGTGCTTGTCGCGCGCGAGGATCTGCGCGTAGCCGAGGATGCCGTTGAGCGGCGTGCGCAGCTCGTGGCTCATGCGCGCGAGGAAGTTGCTCTTCTCGGCGTTCGCCGACTCGGCGGCGGCGCGCGCGAGGTCGGCGGCATCCTTGGCGCGCTTGAGCTCGGCGGTGCGCCGGATGTTCACCAGCGAGATGCCGATGTAGCTGGCGAGGTGCTGCAGCAGGTCCTCCTCGCGCTTGCCGTAGGCGTCGGGGTTCGAGCTCGCGACGTTGACGCTGCCGAGCACGCGGTCGCCGACGAACATGGGCGAGAGCAGGCTCGTGCGCAGCCCGGCGCGGGCGAAGCGGGGCCCCTCGCGCAGCCCGGAGTTCGCCAGGTCGCGGAACTGCAGCGTCTTGCGCTGCAGCACCGCCTCGCCGGGCCCGCAGCCCGCCAGCGGCGTGAGCGTGCCGAGCTGCACCGCCCCCATCGCGCTGCGCAGCCCGTACAGCAGCAGCGCGTCCTCCTCGTCGTTGATCAGCGCGACGCTGACCCGGTCGGCCGGCAGGATCTTCGCGGCGTAGCGCGTCGTGATCTTGAACAGCTCCTCCTCGGTCGTCGCCACGCTCAGCGCCTGACCGAGGTCGCTCAGCGCGGCGAGCCGGCGCGCGTGCTCCTGCGTCTGCGCGAGCGCGGCCTGGGCCCGCCCGATCTGACGGCGGACCTCGAGGTTCGACGCCAGCAGCGCCGCCGTCTGCTCGAGCCGCTGACGGTCATCGTCGTCGTAGCGATCGAGCTCGCGCGAGCCGACGTTGAGCGTGCCGATGGCGCGGCGCCGGATCATCAGCGGCACGCACGCCGTCGACGCGATGCCGCCGGTCGCCAGCCGACGCGACTCGTCGTAGGGGCTGTTGGCCGTGTCGGGCACCAGCACCGTCTCGCCGCGCTGGATCGCCGCGCCGATCGCCGAGTTGCCCACCGGGACGTCGGTGCCCTGGGGGACGTGCGCGACCGAGCCCTCGAGCGCGTGGACGGTCAGCGAGGTCGGCGGATCGTTGAGCAGCGCGACGCTGACGCGATCGGAGGGGAACAGCTCGAGCACGTGCGCGGCGACGATGCGCAGGATCTCCTCCTCGTCGAGCGCCTCGTTGAGCTGGCTCGACATCGCCGCGAGCCGGCGGGCTCGCTCCGCGTCGGCGCGCGCGCGTCCCAGGCGGCGCCCGAGCGCCGCGAGCTCCCCGGTCAACGCGGTCGCCCGCTCCGCCAGCCCGCTCGCGCGTGGCCTGTGCCTGTCGTCTTCCATCGCCGTGACGAGAACGCCGCGCGCCCGGACGCGTGCGGCGAGCCTGCGGTCGATCGTACGGTATCAGGTTGCGCGCGCCACGGGCCGCGCGCGACCTGGCCGAAGTCGCTCCTCGCCAGCGCGGGGGCGCGCGCTCGTCCACGCGGCGCTCGTCCGCGCGGCGCCGGCGAAGCACGGCGCGCGCCACTCGGGGCGCGTCGATCAGGAGCAGGCGCGGGGGTCACTGGCGCGGGGGTCACAGGCGCAGAGGTCAACTTCGAACGTTCGCGCCGCGGCCTCGATGAATCCGCGCTCCGCGTCGAGGACGCGGCCGTCGGCCTCCGCGATCGTGATGAGGTCCGTGATGATCCGGGTGCGCTGCTCGTGGTTGAGGCGCGCCCGGAGTCGCGCGGCGTGGGCACCCAGCTGGTCGAGGCGCGCCTCGGCCGTCTCGAGCGCCTCGTACTCGGCGACTGCGGCGCGGAGCGCCCGCTCGACCGCCGGCTCGTCCCCGACCGGCAGCCAGGTGTGGATCCGGCTCACGATCGCGCCCATCTCGGCCGACGAGAGGTCGCAGTCGGTCAGCTCGCTGCAGGCCAGGAACACGAAGGCGATCGCGCCGAGGTCGACGCGATCCTCGTCGGTCATCGGTTGCTGGATCGTGCTCGTCGACGGCGGCTTGCGGCTCATGCGAGCTCGCATCCTAGCAGAACCGCCCCCGCGATCTGTCACCGCGCGGCGAACCTGGTCGCTCGCGGGCGCGCCCGCCAAATCCCGCGGTTTTTTGCGGTCTCCGGGCGACCGACGCCATACTTTCAAGACCGTGTCGAACTCGCGTCGCAGCCCGTGCACTCGCTCGCCGTCCCGCCCGTCTCGGCGCGGCCGGACGCCCGCGGTCGCGCTCGCGACCGGGCTCGTCGCCGGGGGCCTCATCGGGCTCCTCGCGGTCCTCGTGGCGCCCACGCCCGCGCGCGCGAACGCCCAGTACGCGCGTCACTACACCGCCCACGTGGTCAAGAAGGGCGAGTCGCTCTCCGGGATCGCGCGCGCCTACGGCTGCTCGATCAAGTCGATCCAGGAGACGAACGGGCTCACGGGCGCCAAGATTCGCCGCGGCGAGGCCCTGGCGATCCCCCCTTGCGGGCCCGGCGGCGCGCTCGCGGAGCGTGAGCCGCGGAGCGCGGCGCGGGCGAGCGCGCCGGTACGCCACCGCGTGCGCAAGGGCGAGAGCCTGAGCCGGATCGCGCGCGCGTACGGCTGCAGCGTCGCCGACCTCCGCGCGCACAACGGCCTCGAGGGCAGCGTGATCATGCCCGGGCAAGAGCTGCTGATCCCGCGCAGCGAGGCCGCGAAGGCGCCCGAGATCCTCGGTCAGAGCGTCGGCGTGCCCCAGCAGGGCCGCCTCGTCAACGCGAGCCGGCTGCGCCCCGGGAAGGGCTACCTGCTGCGCAGGCCGGAGCGGACCTACGGGACGAGCCAGCTCGTCCACTACGTCCGCGAGGTCATCGGCTCCGTGCGCACGCAGCACCCCAAGGCGCACCGACTGGCGATCGGCGATCTCTCGTCGCGCCTCGGCGGACCGCTCTCCGGGCACCGCTCGCACCAGTCCGGGCGCGACATCGACATCGGGCTGTTCTACAGCAAGCGACCCTCGGGGTACCCCGACGAGTTCAAGCCCGGCAGCGCCGGCAACCTCGACATGGACGCGACCTGGACGATGATCAAGGAGTTCGCGGCCACGGCCAAGCACGACGGCGGCGTCGAGGTCATCTTCCTCGACTACGAGCTGCAGCGGGCGCTGTACGCCTGGGCGCGCAAGCAGGGGGTGCCCCGCACGACGCTGCGCACGATCCTGCAGTACCCCTCGGGTCGGTGGGAGGACGCGGGCGTCGTGCAGCACTACCCGAACCACGTCGATCACATCCACGTGCGCTTCAAGTGCCCCAAGGGCGACAAGGGCTGCTCCTAGCGGCCCGCGCCGGATCGGGCGCGCGCGACACGAAGCCGCCCCGCGCGGTCAGGACTCGCGCCCTGAGTGCCGCGGCGCGCGGCCGGTGCTCGAGTGCTCGCGGCGCGAGCGACCGCGCTTGCGCTCGGCGCGGTCCCGTGACTCCTGCGCGAGCTTGCGGTAGCTCGCCACGCGATCGGCCGCGAGCGCGCCGGACTTGACGGCGCGGCGCACCGCGCAGCCGGGCTCGCGCCCGTGGCCGCAGTCGCCGAAGCGACAGCGGCGCGCGATCGCGTCGAGCTCGGCGAAGGTCTCCTGGATCCCCGCGTCGTCCTCGGACTCGTCGGTCCACGGCTGCAGCTCGCGGATCCCGGGCGTGTCGAGCAGCACGCCCGCGATCGTCAGCGCGGGGCCGCCCGCGCGCTCGAGCGCGCGCCGCGGCAGCGGGATCAGCTCGCGGTGGGTCGTCGTGTGGCGCCCCTTGTCGTCGGCCTCGCGGATCTCGCCAGTGGCCTGACGTTCATGTCCGATGAGCCAGTTGATGATCGTCGACTTGCCGACCCCGGACGAGCCGACGAGCGCGACCGTGCGCCCGGGGGCGAGCAGCGCCGCGAGCTCGGCGGCGCCGTCGCGCGCGCGCGCGCTGACCGTGAGGACAGGCGCGTCGCCGGCGAGCTCCCGCAGGCGCGCGCGCAGCGGCGCGGGGTCGCCCACGAGGTCGCTCTTGTTGAGCACGAGCGCCGGCCTCGCGCCGCCGTCGCGCACCGCGGTCAGGTAGCGCTCGACGCGGCGCGGGTTGAGCTCCTGGTTGCACGAGGTCACCACGAAGATCACGTCGACGTTGGCCGCGAGCAGCTGCGGCGCCGTGCGCCGCCCCGCGGCCTGACGCACGAGCTGGGTCCGGCGCGGCAGCAGCTCGTGGATGGTCGCCATGCCGCCGCCCTCGTTGCGCTCGAGCGCGACCCAGTCGCCTGCGGCCGGGCGCGCGAGCGGCTGACCGCGGCTGTCGTGGCGCAGCCGCCCGCTCAGCTCGGCCCACAGCGGACCGCGCTCGCCGAGCACGCGCAGGCGATCCTGGTACACCACCGCCACGCGCGCGGGCACGCACTCGGGGCGCTGGGTCGCGCGCAGCGACGCGGCGAGGCGATCGTCCCAGCCGAGCTCCTCGAGGCTCACGATCGGGATCGCGGGGTGCGGGTCGTTCGGCACGGAGCCGGGGCAGTGTGATGGCCGCGCGCCGGCGTCGTCAAGCGAGCAGGACCCGGACGCCGTCGGGATCGCGGCAGGGCGCGCCGTCGTGGTCGGGCTGCGGCGGCGCGAGCGTCAGGGCGCGGAAGCCCAGCGCCTGGTCGTCGTGCAGACGGTACGGGGGCGGCTCGGCGTGTCGGTGCAGCAGCTCGAGCGTCGTGTACGGACGTCGCCACAGCCACTCGCGATTGCCGACCGCGCGCAGCTCCGGGTCGGGCGGGCGCTCGTCCGTGTACGCGAAGAAGTACAGCGTGAAGCCGCGCGCGGGCACCGGCTGGATCGAGAGCAGGCGCATCCCGAGGCGCCGCTCGTAGAACGCGCGGCTGGCCGCGATATCGCGGGCGCGCAGCGTGATCTGCCCGAGCGCGCCGGGCTCGCCGAGGGGCGAGCCGTCGTCGTCGCGGGCGGGCGGGCGAGGGGAGCGCGGCGGTTCAAAGCTGCGCTGCAGCAGCTCGATCGCGTAGCCGTCGGGATCGCGGAGGTGGCACAGGTAGCCGATGTCTTCGAACTGGGCGGGCGCGCTCACGGTGACGCCGGCCGCGAGCAGCCGCGCGCGCGCGCGATCGAGCTGGGACACCGTGACGCCGACCTTCCAGTACGCGTCCGCGTCGCTCGTGACGAGGGGCGCGGGTGCGCGCGCGGGCGCGTGCTCGAGCGTGATCGTCGTCGCGCCCTCGGGCGCCGTCGGCGAAGGCCAGCGTGCAGCGCTCGCGCCCGTCGCCCGCGCTGCGGGCGATCGGCCACATGCCGAGGCGATCGCGGTAGAACGCGACGCTGCGGGCGAGCGCGCCGACCTCGAGGCGGACGTCGACGAGCGCCGGCCGGCGGTCCGGTGGCCGCCGCGCGCTGCGGCTCTCGTCGCGCGAAACCGTCGCCATGGCCGGGGGATTATGCCGCGATGCGGCGCCTTGCGAGTTGGAATCTCGTTCACGGATGGAGTCCTATCGATGGCATGAATCATCTCCGCGTTGTTACAGCTGTGCTTACGGCCATGTTTGTGGGCTTCGCCTGCTCAGGCGACTCCGGGACCTCGACCTCGAGCGCGAGCGACTCCGAGACGTCGACGACCGAGATGGCGACGACGGCCGGGCCCGGCGGCAGCACGAGCACGGGCGGCGGCGAGAGCTCGACGTCGAGCGGCTCCTCGGATCCCTCGGGCTCCGAGTCCGCGACCGCGGGGATGACCTCGACGAGCGGGACCACCGATCCCACCTCCGACACGGAGACGTCCGGCGGCGTCGGCAGCTGCACCGAGAAGCTCTGCGACGGCAAGCTCTACGAGTGCGGCGACTGCCTCGACAACGACGGCGACGGCAAGATCGACCTCGCCGACCCCGAGTGCATCAGCCCCTGCGACGACGACGAGTCGGTGTTCACCACCGGGATCCCCGGCGACAACATGGATCCCTGCAACCAGGACTGCTTCTTCGACGGCAACAGCGGCGCCGGCGACGACAAGTGCAACTGGAACCTCAAGTGCGACCCCGAGAACCCCGGCGGCGACGACTGCCCCTACGATCCGGACTTCAACAACTGCCCGGACATGCAGAACGAGGCGTGCGCGGCCAACTGCGCCGTCCCGAACGGCTGCGACTGCTTCGGCTGCTGCACCGTCTCGGTCGGCGACATGAGCTACGACATCTACCTCGGCGATCCCGACTGCTCGCTCGACATGATCGACCAGTGCGAGTCCTGCACCAAGAACCTCGACTGCGACGACTCGTGTGAGCCCGAGATGTGCGAGCTGTGCTTCGGCCAGGACCCCGACGACCTGCCGCCCGAGTGCGACGGCAACGAGTGCGAGGAGGGCCAGCCGTCGTGCACCGTCGACGACATGGGCAACGACGACTGCCCCGACGGCTTCTTCTGCTTCGTCGGCTGCTGCGAGGTCGAGATCGGCTGAGCGGTCGCGCGCGCCGGACGGGCGGTCGCTCGCGCGAGCACGCGGAGTTCTTTAAACGCGGAGTTCGCTTAGAGTTCCCGCCGGCCGCGTCGTCTTACCGCTCGATGTCACGCATCCACCGCGTACTGCGAGCACCCCCCTTGATTCTATCGGCCGCGCTGGCGCTCGGCGTGGGCCTCGGCTCGAGCGACGCGCTCGCCGACGGCCGACAAGGGCAAGCCCAAGGGCAACCCCGGAGGACAAGGGCAAGCCGGATCATGAAGCGCATTCTCATGAGCATCACCGTCGTCGCGCTCGCGCTCTCCGTGCCCGCGAGCGGCGGCGCGAGCGGCGGCAAGGCCGAGCAGGCGGCCGCGATCGCGAAGAAGATCAAGGCCCAGCCCGACAAGGCGGAGGACATCGTCAAGGAGGCTGGCGTGACGCCGGAGCAGTACCAGCAGCTCCTGCGCGAGGTCGCCGGCGATCCGGATTTGTCGGCCGCCTACGCCAACGCCATGGGCAAGTGAGGCCCGCGCCTCCGCGCGCGCCGAAATGAAACCAGAGACCGCGACCGTGAGGTCGCGGTCTCTGTCGTTAAGGGCTACCGACCGCGAGGCCGCGAGACCGCGAGACCACGAGACCGCGAGATAGCGAGACCGCGAGACCGCGATCGCGGTCTCGCGTCGTCACGAGCCGCGGCTAGCCTGGGCTGATCTCCTTGCAGCAGCCGGTCTGGCAGAAGAAGCCAATGGGGCAGTCGTTGATGTCGAGGCAGGACAGCTGGTCATCGGGGCAGCTGGGTTCGACGCAGTTGTCTGGGAGGTCGTCGGGGTTCTGGCCGAAGCAGAGCTCGCAGTCCTCGGGGACGCAGGGGTTGTTGCACTGTGGGAAGAAGGTGCAGTGGTTGCAGGCGGCGAGGTTGTCGAGGGAGCAGTCTGGGTTTGAGTCGAGGTAGTAGAACTCGCCGTCAATCTCGCAGCAGCCGAAGCAGTCGCAGCCGTTGGGGACGAGTGGGACGCAGAAGTCGAGGCAGTTGGGGTTGAGGTCGAGGTTGCACTGGTTGGGGTTGAGGTTGGGGTTGTACTCGCAGCCGACGTCGGCGCCGGGGTTCTCGGGGTCGCACTTGAGGTTCCAGATGCAGCCGTCGTCGCCCTGTCCGGAGTTGCTGTCGAAGTAGCAGTCCTGCTTGCAGTCCTGGTTCTGACCGGGGAGGTTGGTCTGGAAGGAGTTTTCGTCGTCGTCGCAGGGGCTGATGCACTCGGGGTCGTCGAGGTCGATGAGGCCGTCCATGTCGTCGTCGATGCCGTTGCCGCATGTCCAGAGCTTGCCGTCGCAGAGGAGCTCGAGGTTGCAGAGGATGGAGCAGCCGTCGGCGGCGTTGAGGTTGCCGTCGTCGCACTCCTCGTCAGGGCCGAGGACGCCGTCGCCGCAGACGTCGAGGACGCAGTTTGCGTGGCAGGCCTTGCCGTCGCCGTTGTTGTCGCCGTCGTCGCACTGCTCGACGCCCTCGTGGATGAGGCCGTCGCCGCACGTGGCGTTCTGGCAGGTGAGGGTGCAGGCGCCGGAGTTTGAGTTCTGGGCGGCGAGGTCGCACTGCTCGATGCCGTCGTGGACGAAGCCGTCGCCGCAGACGGCGCTGACGCAGGTCTGGAGGCAGGCGTCGTCGTCGGCGATGTTGCCGTCGTCGCACTGCTCGCCGTCCTGGACGATGCCGTCGCCGCAGGAAGCGAGCTTGCAGGTGTTGGTGCAGTCGTCGTCGTCGACCTGGTTGCCGTCGTCGCAGCCCTCGCCGGGGCCCTTGTCGCCGTCGCCGCAGACGTTGATGGAGCAGTCAGCCTTGCAGGCCATGCCCTGGCCGTTGGCGTCGCCGGCGTCGCACTGCTCGCCGTCGTGGACGATGCCGTCGCCGCAGGTTGGGAGGATGCAGGTGTTGAGGCAGGCGTCAGCGGGCTCGTCGTTGCCGTCGTCGCACTGCTCGCCGTCCTGGACGATGCCGTCGCCGCACTCGGCGATGGTGCAGGCGTTGGAGCAGGCGTCGGCGTCTTCCCTGTTGCCGTCGTCGCACTCCTCGCCGGGGTCGACGGCGCCGTCGCCACAGAAGGGGTCGGGCGTGGTGGAGCCGGTGCCGCCGGTGCTGGTGTCGTCGATGACCCCGGTGTCGCCGGTCATGGAGTTGGATCGCCGCCGGTGCCCGACGGGGTCGATCCTGCGGTCGTGTCGCCGGAGGTGCGCGTGCTCGCGTCCGAGCCCGCGGTCGTAGTCGCGCCCTGGCTGTCCGAGGCAGAATTGGACGCGGCGGTGCCCTCGCTCGAGTCACCGCAGCCGAACACGAGCGCGATAATCAGGAGCGCGGGCGAAATCGTTCGATACATGGAGCTCATCACAGGTTGGACAGCGCGCGCGCGGGGATTTCTGATCGCGCGTGAAGAAAGCCCGTGATCGAAGGTGATTGTAGGGACACATGTGCGCGGCGTCGCGGTACTCTCGGGCCATGAACTCGAGTGTGCGCGCAGTGCCGCTGCTCGGCCTCGTCCTCGCGCTCGCGAGCGCCTCGGCGTGCCTCGAGCCCACGCCTGGCTTCGGCGACAGCGAGACGAGCTCGGGCACCTCGTCGACCTCCGCGCCGGAGACGAGCACGACGTCGACGACCGAGGGGACGATGACCGCCGCGTCATCGAATATGACCTCTTCGACAGATACCGGCCCGGGCACCGGTGATCCGACCGGCACGGTCACGACGGTCGGCGAGACCACCGAGAGCCTCACGAGCTCGGCGACGACCAGCGGCACGACCACGAGCGCGAGCGCGACGACGGTCATGGAGACCACCGTGGCGATGACCTCGTCGAGCTCCGACACGGGCGCCACCACGAACGGGGAGCCGTGCGGCGGCGCGTGCGATCCGGTGCTCGAGCTGTGCAACGAGGACTCCGACGTGTGCGACTGCCGCCCGGGGCTCGAGCGCTGCGGCGACGTGTGCGTCGACACGAGCAACAACACCGATCACTGCGGCATGTGCGACAACGGCTGTAACAACAACCAAAATTGCGGCAACGGGGCGTGCATGGGGAACAACCAGTGCCCGCCGATGCACCAGGACTGCGGGAATTCGTGCGCGGCGCTCGACGACGACCCGCTGCACTGCGGCAACTGCAACACCCAGTGCCTGGCGACGCAGAGCTGCGTGATGGGCGACTGTGTGGATTAGGCCATTGGGACAGGTCGGAGACGCGCGCGCGCACGCGCGACGGAGAGCGCTCTCGTGCGCGTGTGGGAGGACGTGACGAATGCTAGTGAGCACCGTGTTTGCACTGACGCAGCTGTTCGCGCAGCCGAGCCCAGGGGCCGCGGACGCGCCGGCGACGGATCCGGCGGCGGCGGACGACGGGGCCGACGCGACGCTGGGCGCCGCGCCCGAGGCGAGCGAGGCGGGCGCGGACGGCAGCGAGCCCGACGCGACCGGTGACGGCGTGGAGGGGGACGACACCGCCATGGACGCCGCGTCGACCGCGGACGCGATCGAGGGTCCGATCGAGCCCGCGCCGCTGCGGGTGACGAGCTCGCCCTCGGGCGCGACCGTGTACGTCGACGGCCTCGAGGTCGGCACGACGCCCTTCGAGAAGGTGCTGCCCGAGGGCAAGCGCTTCGTCGAGGTGCAGAAAGACGGCTACGTGCTGCAGTCGCGCTTCGTGACGATCGACCCCGCGAGCGCGCCCGAACCGATCGACGTGACGCTCGAGGAGCAGGCCTCGACCTTCCCCTACGAGCCGCTCGGCTGGGCCGGCGTGGCCGTCGGCGCGGCGGCGCTGATCTCCGGCATCGCGCTGATCGCGATCGACGAGAACCCCTACAAGGCGCGCTGCGAGGGCGAGGACATCGACGCGATGGGCCGCTGTCGATTCCAGTACAACACGCTCGCGGGCGGCGTCACGGGGGTGATCCTCGGCGCGGCGCTCGTCGGCGGCGGCGCGGCGCTGCTCGTGCTCGGGCGCAAGCGCGGCGGGGGCAAGTCGACGCCCAGGGACACCGCGCGCGCCAACCTCCGCCTCGGCGTGAGCGCGCGCGGCGTGTCGCTCTCCGGTCAATTCTGACGCGGCGCGCCGCGACGTCGCGGCGCGAATTGCCAGCGCCGCCGTGAGGGCGGCGGCGCGACAGCGGCGGCGCGTCCTGTCGCGTCGCTCAGCGGGCGATGAAGACGCCGCGCAGGTCCTCGGTGCGCGAGATCGGCGAGTCGCCCTTCACCGAGTTCACGCGGAACTGGTAGTACATGCCCGGCACCAGCGGCATGCCGTCGTAGACGTACTCGACGGTCGCGCTGCCGGTGACGCGCGGGACGTCGCCCACGTCGAGCTGGACCTCGCCGAGCGCGTTGTAGACGACCAGCTCGTAGAAGTCCTCGCTCGAGTCGTCGGCCCAGACGAGCGTCGGGTTGTCCGAGACCTCCTCCGGGTCGTCGGCGCCGGGGCTGATGACCGCGAGCGCCTCGGTGACCTTGAAGTTCTCCTCGACCTCGACGCTCTGGTTCGGCGCGACCGTGACCTCCTGGATCGCGGTGCCGGCGATGTTGGTGTCGGGGTCGCGTACGAGCAGGTCGTTCTCGAACGCGGCGAGCACCTTGTATGTGCCCTCGGGCACGCCGGCGAAGCGGAAGCTGCCCGAGACGTCGGGGCCGAGGCCGGGGTCGGGCACGCGCAGGCCGAAGGGCACCGGGCCGAGCTCGAAGATGTCGTTGAACACGCTGCTGGGGACGAGCACCACGCTCGTGACGCTGCCGCCGGGCGCGTTGACGATGTTGGCCGTGCCGGAGACGGCGCCGAGCCCCTCATAGTCCTCGGCGATGGCCGCGAGGTTGACCTCGGTGAGCACGCCGCCGGCGTTGACGCTCGCGGTCGCCAGCTCGAGGCCGCGGCGGTAGCCCTTCACCGTCGTCTGGCCCTCGGGGACGTTGAAGACCACGTAGTCGCCCGACAGGTCGGCGATGCCGTAGGGCGCCGGCGCGCCGCCGCCCTCGGCGACCACCAGCGTCCCGCCGGGGCGGACGCCGCCGACGTTGCCGAAGATCGTCGCGCCGCCGCGCTCGCTCGGCGGGAGCGGGATCATGTCGACCGACGTGGTCGGGTTGTCGATCACGAGGTACTCGACGACTCGCTCCTCGTCGGTGTCGGGGTCGACGAAGGTCTCGGTCTCGACCTTGGCGTCGCCGGTGTCGATCGGTAGCGCCGGGCGCACGCCGTAGGGGAAGGGCTGGTAGTCCGCGGCGAACACCTGCAGCTTGTAGATGGCGTCGTTCGGGATGTCGCCGGCCTCGTTGCGATAGGCCGAGACCAGCAGCTCGTAGGAGCCGTCGATCGCCGAGACGCTGACGTCGCTCGAGGGGGCGCCCGTCTGATCGAGCACGGTGATGTAGGCGTCCGGCAGCGCGAGGCCGTCGAGCGCGTCGTGGATCAGACCGCGGATCCGCAGCGGGGTGCTGCACACGTAGTTCTCCGCGCCGGCCACGGGCTCGCAGACATAGCCGTCGGCGCAGACGCGGGTCTCGGGGTCCGCCGGGTCGCCGAGGTAGTCACAGACGCCGCCCTTCTCGACGGGCTCGGACACGTCGACGTCTTGGTCGGCGCACGAGCTGACGCTGACGAGCGCGCCGAGGCAGGGGAGGAGGCTCCAGGTGAGTACGCTTCGCGTGCTGCGGGTCATATCACTTCATAAGACTGCGCCTGACGCGGAGAATCCAACGGAGTACGCGTCGCTTTTACTCTGGGCGGCGGGGAGCGCGGACTCGCGCCGCGGGCGGTCGAGCGGCGCGCAAACCAGCGCTTGGAGCCAGGTCGCGCAGGTGATCTCGGACACGCGCGAGCTTGCCAGCGCGCCTCGCCCGAAAACAAGCGCGTCGAGGACGTCTAGCCGGGCGCGAGCTCGCAGCAGCCGAGGAAGCAGTAGTAGCCCGCCGCGCACTCGCTCCCGCCCATGCTGTCGATCGTGCACGTCTGCACGCCCTCCGGGCACTCGCCGCCGTCGCAGCCGGGCGGCAGGTCCTCGGGGTCCTGGCCGAAGCACAGCTCGCACTTCTCCGGCTCGCACTCGTCGTCGCAGTCGAGGGTCTTCGTGCACGACTGGCACTGGTCGATGGTGGCGATCGAGCAGTCGGCGTCGCCGATGTAGATGTCGTAGCTGATGTCGCCGACCTGCACCGTGCAGCAGCCGAAGCAGTCGCAGCCCGAGGGCACCGCGCAGTTCATCAGGCACTCCTCGCTCTGCGTCTCGGGGCAGTTCTTGAAGTCGGGGTCGTAGGGGCAGTCGTCGCCGCCGGGGTTCGCCGGGTCGCACTTGAGGTTCCACGTGCACTTGTCGTCGCCGCTGCCGCTGTTGCCGTCGAAGAAGCAGTCCTGGTTGCAGGCGTCCATGTTGTCGCCGGGCAGCCCGGTCGCGAAGGTGTCCTCGAGATCGTCGCAGGGACCGACGCACTCGGGGTCCGCGAGGTCGACCTTGCCGTCGCTGTCGTTGTCCACGCAGTCTCCGCAGGCGAGGACCTCCCCCTCGCACTCGATCACCGCGCACTCGCCGACGCCCTGGGTCGTGCCCGCGTCGCTGCTCGCGTCCCCGGAGCTCGAGCCGCCGGTGCCGGCGGTCGTGCTCGACGCGGTCTGCGTCGTGACGCCGCTGAGGCTCGCGCCGGTCGACCCGGTGTCAGATCCGGAGTCCGTCGGCGTCCCGAGCGGATCGGACGACTTGCACGCCGGCAGCAGGGTGAGCGCGAGGAGGATCGGACCGAGCAGACGTGCGTGCATCGCGTCAATTGTGACGACGCGCGCGAGGGGATTTCCAGGCGTCGATTCGCGCGTCAGGAATTTTTCGGGGTTTTGGATTCGCCCCGGCCGGCGCGGTCTTACGTCTGGATGCAAGCGCCTGCTATGGCGTGTTAGACGCGACCCCCCGCGACCCACGTGCCGAACGTGGGTCGTTTTTTTGCGGCCTCGCGGCGCGCGGGCGTCCTCAGTCGCCGAGCTTGAGGATCAGGACGAACCAGATCGTCACGAGGATGCCGTTGACGAGCCAGAACATGTAGCGGACCCCCCGCCACGTGTAGGCCAGCTGCGCGCCGTAGGGGAGGTCGCTGAGCTCGAGCGCGATCGCGAAGGGGTTGAGCGCGCGCTCGTGCTTGCGCAGCGTCCTGCGCAGGTCGCGATGCCGCGACTCGACGAAGCCCTGCAGCGGCACGTCCTCGGGCGCGCGGTTCATCGCCCAGTAGGTCCGGTCGTCGTAGACAGCCCACACGAGGATCGAGTCGCCCTCCTTCCACGCGTGATCGACGATCGGGACGGCCCAGTAGTAGTAGGTGTCCTCGTCGCCGTACCACTTGTGGAACAGCGCCATGTCCTTGCGGAACTCCGCGCCCTCCAGGCGCATGTAGCTGGCGTAGGGGTACTCGTTGGCGTTGGCGACGGTGACGCCGTCGACGTTGTCGCCGCGCGCGAGCCAGACGTAGTTGCTGAGGTAGTTGGCGCCGCTGAGGAAGAAGATCGCGAAGGCGGCCACGAGCATGCAGGGCGCGACCGCCATGCGCCGGGAGAAGCCGCGCGCCCACTCCTCCAGCGCGAGCACCACGAGGTAGGGCGCGCCGAGCACGAACGCGAGCCGCAGCGGCAGCGAGAGGTACCAGGGCAGCACCGCGTAGCAGAGCGAGAGCCCGATGATCAGCCCGTTGGTGAGGCCGAGGTACAGCGCGAACGCGAGCGTGAATTCGACCCCGTAGGCGCGCGGGCTCGAGTGCGGCGACCAGCTCATGCCTCGAGTGTATATGTCCTGACGAGCATGTCATTGCCGGCGCGCTTGGAATCACGCCGCCGGACGTCGTCCAACACGTACACGCTCGCCGCGCGCGCGCGCTCAGACCGGAGACCCGAATGCCCTGGACCCCTCGACTCACGACCGCAGGACTCTTCATCGGCGCGCTGGCAGCGGGCGCGCTCGGATTCGCCTGCGGCGACCCCGGCCCCGAGAACGCGGGCTCGCCCTGCGTGGGCCCGGCCGACTGCTACGAGAACGTCGCCCACGAGGACCTCGCCGGCGAGGTCGTCTGCGTCGACAAGGTCGAGTACGGCTACTGCACCCACGACTGTCAGTCCGACGCGGACTGCTGCGCGATCCCGGGCGAGTGCCGCACCGGCGTCCTGCAGGTCTGCTCGCCCTTCGAGAACACGGACACCAAGCGCTGCTTCCTCTCGTGCGAGGCCGCCGATCTCGCGCCCGGCTACGAGGGCGAGCCCGACCGCTACTGCAGCGAGTACATGTTCGCCGACTGGACGTGCGCGTCCTCGGGCGGCGGCTCGGAGAACCGCAAGATCTGTAAGCCGTAGGCGCGCGGCGGGCTACTGCGTCGCCGCCAGGTCATCGGCCTGGGCGAGCGCGCGCCCCCGCTCCGTGAACGAGAACTGCATCCCGACGCGCTCGAGCAGCTCGGCGACGAACAGCAGCGGCTCGCACAGCAGCAGCGCCGGGGTGCGAAACGGCAGCTGCGGGAAGGTCGTGGTCGCGTGGCCGAGCAGCAAGAGCGCCCAGCCGAGCAGCTGCCCGGCGAGCGCGACGCGCCCGCTCCACAGCGCGAGCCCGAGGATCGCGGTGACGAGCATCAGCAGCAGCGCGGCGCAGCGGATCACCCAGCGCGCCGGCGTGTGCTCAAAGGTCACGTAGGTCGCGTAGCCGCGGACCCAGAAGCTCTCGGGGATCGGCGGCGGCGCGAGCTCGACGCGCGCGCCGGCGCTGCGCGACTGGGTGGGATCTGCCTCAACGAGCAGGTCGAGCTCGCGGAGGTTCTCGATCTGCTCAAACAGGTGGGTCGCGTCGTCGTCGCCGGGCGGGATCACGTCGACCAGCGGCGTCGCGCCGTCGAGCCGGGCGAGCAGCGCGAGCTCGCCGATCGAGAGCCCGTCGCCGGTGGTCACGAGCCCGTCGCGCTTGGCCGCGAGGCGCGTGTCGGGTCGCAGCCCGTCGCCGGCCCGCTGAAACCACTCGTCGCGGCGGCGCGCGGCCTCCATCAGCAGGCGCTGCGGCGCGCCATGCAGCCGGGGCGCGCGGTCGTCGTCGCGGAAGCGGGCGACGAAGCTGCCGTCGTCGGCCATGGCGAGGCGATAGATCGCGTCCGCGCCGGTCGCGTCGCCGCACACCGCGTCGATGATCTCGCGCTCGCGAAACCACACCGTCGCCTCGCCGATGTCGGTGTCGAGCTCGACCTGGCTCGGCTTCCCGCTCATCTCGAGGGTCTGGAACAGGTCGCCGATCGAGACGTCCTTGAGCGAGCCCGCGAACCGCGTCCGCGTGCCGCTGGCGCCCGCCGGGATTGCTTCGCTGCTCGGCATCTCGAGTCGACTCCTTGGATCGTCGGATCGTCGGCGAGCCCTAGAAGCGCCCCGCGAGCGCGACCCCGCGGGCGCCGACGCGGAGGCGCAGGCTCGCGCGGGCGCGCCCCTTCGCGTCGCGCTCGGGCGCGCGCCGCTTGCCGAGGACGAGCAGCGCCGCGCCGCCGCCGACGAGCGCCGCGCCGACGACGAGGGAGACGACGCCCCCGGTGAGCGTGTTGTACTGGAATCGGCAGCGCCCGAGCGGGTCGATGTCGGCGCCGTCGCACTGCGCCTTGTAGGGCTGCTCGTCGAGCGCGAGCAGGACGGCGCCGGCGACGATGGAGCCGGCGCCGAGCGAGACCGCGGTCCAGCCGAGCGCGGAGAAGGGGACGCGCGAGGGCTCCTCGGCGAGCGCGATCGTCAGAGGTTCCGGCGCGCGCTCCGGATCGATCGACACGAACTGCGAGTAGCTGATGTACCCGTCGTGCTGGACCTCGACGAGGTGATCGCCGGGCTCGAGGAGCCGCTCGAGCGGCGCGGTGCCGACGAGCACGCCGTCGACGTAGACGCGCGCGCCCGGGGGGTCGCTGCGGAGGACGAGCGGCGCGGGCTCGGGCTCGGACTCAGGCTCGGGGATCGCGGCGAGCAGCTCGGTCGTCGCGGCCTCGACCATGGCCTCCGCGTCCGGGACGCTGCAGATCGCGCAGGTCTTCTCGACCGTTGCGAGCACGTGACCGTCCTCGCCGTCGTGGAGTCGGAGGGTGATCTCGTAGTCGCGCTCGACGACCTCAAAGCCGCCGCTGAGGACGCGCCCGGCGTCGTGGTCGCGGGCGAGCGCCGTGGTGCACGCCGCGTCGACGCACGGCGTCCGCTCGGCCTCGGCGGAGCGAACCGTCGCGCCGCCGCCTTGAAGTCCGCGCGAGGTCGCGGCGCGCAGGCTGTCGAGGACATCCGGGCCCGCGTCGCCGGAGAAGCTGAGGGCGTCGAGGACGATCACGCCGCCGTCCCCGATCGTCGCGTCGCCGCTCACGCCGGCCTCCCAAGAAGCGGGCGGTCCGTCCGCAGGATCGATCCGCGGATCAGCAGGGTCATCGACGGGATCGTCGAGGGGTGTTTCCTCCGAACCATCGGGAGGATCCTCGTTCGCGTCAGGAGCCGCGCCCTCGGGCTCGACGGGGGAGCGCGCGTCCAGGCCAGGAACCACGGAATTCGGCTGCGCGGAGCCGCTCACGCCCGCGCGCGCCTCCACAGACGCGCCGAGAACGATGAACGTACACATGAGCAACCGCTGCACACGCATCCTTCGCACGATAGCAGAGGCCGGCGCGCGCGTGGCGGCTCGGCGCGCGTGACATTCTCTCTGGAACGATCACGGCGCTTGAGGCATATCGAGGGACGAGCATGGCGACCGGAGAGATCTCGCACGGCGGGAGGCCGATCCCGGGCTGGCTGCGGACGACCGAGGCCAACTCGCTCTCGGCCTCGAGCGCGCGCATGATGGCGATCGGGATCGCGTCGACGATGATCGCCCTCGGCGTGTGGCTGCTCGCGAGCGGCTCGCAGCGCCCGGAACCAGTCGCGGACGCGGTCGTCGCGGTCACGCCGGCGAGCGCCGCGGCGCCCGGGCAGCCGAGTCCGAACCACGCCCGCGAGGACACGCCCGCGGTCGAGGCCCCCAAGCCGCCGGCGCCCGAGAGCGCGGCGTCGCCGGGGAGCGAGGACGCGGGCGCCGACGTGGCGAATGGGACACATGACGGCGAAGCCGACGAGGCCGCCGCCGACCCCAACATCGTCCCCGAGGAGGTCGCGGACGCGGCGGACGCGGCGGACGTGCCGACGATCGGCGAGGGCTCCGAGGCTGACATCGCGACGGCAGACGCGCGCCCATCCGCAGCGCGCGACCCGGCGGCGGCCGTGAAGCTCGTGGAGAAAGCCGACGCCGCCTACAAGAGCGGCAAGCGCTCGACCGCGCGTCGGCTGCTCGACGAGGCGCTCGCGCTCGACGAGGGCAGCGCCGAGGCGCTCATCGGCCTGAGCAACCTGAGCTTTGATTCAGGGAAGTTCAGCAGCGCCGCGAGCTACGCCCGCCGCGCGGTCAACCTCGCGCCGCGCAACGCCGACTACCGTCTGCGCCTCGGCGACGCCTACTTCAAGCTCGAGCAGAACGATCGCGCGCGCGCGCAGTACGAGCGCGCGGCCAAGCTCGGCCACCCCTTCGCGGCGCGTCGAATCGAGCGCTTGCCGCCCCGCTGACCCGGGGCGTTGACGATTTGCACCGCGGCGCCTCGGTTCTTGCGGGCCGCGAGGCGCCGCGCTCACTTCCTATACCGGCCGATCCGTGGCAGTCCATCGTGGGATGCCCTCGACGCTCCACGCCACGCTGCTCGCGACGCTGCTCGCGCAGGCGCCGACGTCCGCGGCGCCGGAGCCCACGAGGGGCGTCGAGGAGCCGGACGCGGGCGAGCCCGAGGTCGAGGAGGAGGTCCCGGTCGCGACCGGGGTGTACGTCGAGGCCGTCTCGCTCGACGCCGGCGCGCTCGCGCGAGGTCTCCGCGTGCGGCTCGGGCCCACGCTCGACCAGTGGCGCGTCGACGTGCGCGAGCAGCCGGCCGTCGCGGGTGAGGGCGCGTTCGCCGAGATCACGCTGACCGGTCCCGAAGGGCAGGTTCACGCGCGGCGGCTCGAGGTCGAGGGGGAGGATCCCGAGAGCCGCAGCCGCGGCCTCGCGGCGCGCCTGACCTTGCTGATCAATCAGGTCGTGTCGCCCGAGCTCGAGGAGCGGGATCCGGATCCTCCGCCGGATCCTCCGCCGGATCCTCCGCCGGATCCTCCGCCGGATCCTCCGCCCGCGCGCGAACCACCGACGCTGTGGATCGGCCTCGGCTCGACGCTCAGCGCGGCGGCTCCCCCGGCGGCTGACGTCGCGGGCGGCCTGCACGCGCGTGGCGGCGCGTGGCTGCTGCGCGAGCATCTCCAGCCGCTCGGCGGCGTCGCGTGGATGGCGACGATGCGCGACGGTCTCGCGGTGCACAGCCTGCGCTTCGGCGCCGGACTCGCGGCCGGCTCCACGCTCCCGGGGCGGGCCGCGATCGTGTGGCTCGGCGGTCGTGCGCTGCCCCAGGCGGTCTGGGTGCACGCGCGCGATTCAGGGCGCGCGTCCACGTGGTTCGCCAGCGGCGAGCTCGGGGTGCTCGCCCAGCTGCGGCTTAGCCGTTTCATGTTCGGCCTGCACGCGGGCGTGGAGCTCAACAGCTCGCGCCTCACCGTCAGGGGCGACCTCGCGCAGATCCGCTGGGGGAGGGCGCGCTTCGTCCTTGGGTTGACCTTCGCGTTTCTCCTTCCAACCCGCGCGCGCTCGGCGGCGCGATGAGAATTCACGGCCGCAGCGCGGTCTCATGTTTGTGGGCAGCGCTACAATGGCACCGCTGATGGCTCCGCGGTCCCGAACGACTCCGCTGGCCGCGCCGACGCCGATCGGCGCGCGTGAGCGCGAGACGGCGGCCCACGAGCTCACGCCCGCCGCGCTGCTTCGCGCGGCCCAGCGCGGTGAGCGTGGCGCCCAGGCGAGGTTGTTCAAACTCCACCGCGAGCGCGTCGCCCGGCACGCGCTGCGCATGACCGGCGACGCCACCGCGGTCGACGACCTCGTCCAGGAGGTCTTCATCGCGGCCTTCGCCGGGCTCTCGCGGTTTCGCCGCGACGCGAAGATCGAGACCTGGCTGCACACGATCACGGTCAACAAGGTCCGCACGTGGTGGGAGGCGAGCCGCCGGCGCCGGGTTCGCGAGCTGCGCGGGCTCTCGCGGTTCGACGAGTCGCCGGAGACGCCGGAGGACGAGGTCTCGCGCCGTCGCCACCTCGAGCGCCTCTACGACGCGCTCGGTCGGCTGCCGCACAGGTACCGCGAGGCATTCGTCGCCCGCGCGATCGAGGGGATGCCGCTGAAGGAGGCCTCCGAGGTCCTCGGCGTCGGCGTGAGCACGCTGTCCTATCGCACGCGGCGCGCGGAGGATCTGCTCTGCGACGCGCTCGGCGTGGCCCGGAGGGAGCCATGAGCGAGTATCAGCCGCCTCCGGGCCTCGCGGACTTCATCGCGGCCGCGCGCGCGCAGTCGGTCCCGCAGACCGCGGCGGCGCTGGACGTGATCCACGAGGGCGCGCGGGAGCGTCGGCGTCAGCTCGGGCTGCGCGCCACGGGCGTCGGTCTGCTGCTCGCCGCCGGGCTCGCGCTCGTCTGGAGCGCGCCGGCGCCCGACCGCGACGCGGCGGAGCCGGGCGCGTCGCGCGTTAGGGCGCCCGCCGCCGTCGCGCTCGCGGAGCCGGTGACCGTGACCAGCCCGGCGCGCGTCGACATCGAGGCTCCGTGGCGCGTCCGCGTCGGGGACGGCGAGCATCACTTCGCGGTCGCGGCCCACGACGGCGACGCGGCGCTGCGCGTCGACACGCCGGGGCGCGCGGTGCTCCTGCGCGAGGGCGCGATGCGGATGGTCGTCGCGGGCGATCGCGTCGAGCTCACGCTCGAGCGCGGCGCGGCCTCGTGGATCGAGCGCGAGGGGGACGGCGGCGCGGTCCCGATCGCGCCGGCGGACGCGAGCCCGTCGCGCCTGGCTGCGGTCGCCGAGCAGCAGCTCGCCGCCGGCGCGAGCGCGGCGGCCGTGGCGACCCTGCGGACCATGGTGCTCGAGCACCCGGACGCAGTGGAGAGCTCGACCGCGCTGCTCGACCTCGGGCAGCAGCTCGCGCGCCAGGGCGAGCGCGCCGCGGCGAGCTGCGCCTATCAGCTGTACCTGCGTCGCTACCCGAAGGGGGACGTGCGCGGCGAGGTCACGCGCGCGCTGGCGCGGTCGGGCCGCGTCGCCTGCGACGAGCTCGACCCACGCGAGTGACCCTTCGGTCACCCGAGCCATCGCCGGTCGACGGAGGCGCTCGCGAGGCGTCGCAGTCGCCCGCGCGGCGGCGCCGACCGCCGCGCGCGCGCGCTCACGCTACGGCTTGGCGCAGGCGTCGATGGTGTTGCACTTGCTGTTCGCGCACGCCGTGATCGGGCCCGGGTTGCCGTTGATCCCGCACTCGACCTTGCACGGGTCGAAGTCGTTGTTGTGCTGGATGCAGTTGAGCCAGCACGTGCAGTCCACGTCTTCGAGGCAGTCGACCACCGCGTCGCAGCAGCTGGTCTTGATGCAGCCCTTGCAGTCGTTCTCGCCGTCCTGGATCACGCACTCGGGCGGGATGCACTCCTCGTCCGGGCTGCAGCCGTTCGAGACGCAGTCGCCGTCCACGAGGCAGTGGTCGCCGTTCTCGCAGGTGTTGCCGCAGGAGCCGCCGCAGTCGACGTCGGTCTCGTCGCCGTTCTGCACGCCGTCGTCGCAGGCCGGCGCCTGACAGGTGTCGCTCATCTGGGCGCAGTGGAGCGACACGCAGTCCTCGTCGACGTTACAGTCCTGGTCGTTCTGACAGGTGGGCCCGCAGGAGCCGCCGCAGTCGACGTCGGTCTCGTCGTTGTCCTGCATACCGTTATTGCACGAGCCGGGCGCGCCGCAGGTGCCGCCCTCGCACAGCATCGTGACGCAGTCGTCGCCGATCGTGCACAGCTCGCCGACCTGGCAGGTGGGCCCGCAGGAGCCGCCGCAGTCGACGTCGGTCTCGTCGCCGTTCTGGATGCCGTCGTCGCAGGCCGGCTGCTCGCAGGTGTCGCTGTCGGGGTTGCAGTACTGCGACACGCAGTCGTCGTCGGAGAAGCACCCCTGACCGTCGAGGCAGGTCGGACCGCAGGAGCCGCCGCAGTCGACGTCGGTCTCGCCGTCGTCCTGCTCGCCGTTGGAGCAGGCGGGATCGGCCTGGCAGGCGCCGCCGTCGCAGAGGTCGGAGAGGCAGTCGCCGTTGATCATGCAGAGCTGACCATCGAGGCAGGTGTTTCCGCAGGCGCCGCCGCAGTCGACGTCGGTCTCGTCGCCGTCCTGCACGCCGTTGTCGCAGCCGCCGCCGGCGGTCGAGTCGGTGTCGCTCTGGCTCACGCCCTCGGTCGCCGAGTCGGTCATCGAGTCGGTCATCGAGTCGGTGGCGTTCGAATCGCTGCCCGAGTCGGTCCCGCCCGAGTCGGTCATCGAGTTCGAGGCGTTCGAGTCGGAGGCGCTCGAGTCGGAGGCGTTCGAGTCAGGGCCGGCGCTCGCGTCGGAGTCCGAGTTCGACTCGCTCGCGGACGCGGCGTTGCAGGACTCCAGATCCTGCCCGAAGCCGTCGTCGGAGCAGTTGCCGCCGCATCCGGTCAGCGGCTGGGCGAAGGCGAGCAGCGCGCCGCCGAGCAGCGGCGAGAGCCAATACGCGCGCGCGGAGGAGAAGATAGACCGTGTCGACATGTTCGTGGGACCGTGTCTGTTCGGCGAATTCCATCCGCCGCGTCGCGATATGTTTGTATGACCACGTCAACGCGGCGGGCGACGGGCGCCCGCGCTCCCGGGATCGCGGCGCGGCGCGCAGGCGCTCGCGCGGGGAGCCCGCGCGTCGCCTAGCGCTGCGTCGCCGCAGAGCTCCCGCCGCGTCGTCACGATCCGCGGCTAGCCTGGGCTGATCTCCTTGCAGCAGCCGGTCTGGCAGAAGAAGCCAATGGGGCAGTCGTTGATGTCGAGGCAGGACAGCTGGTCATCGGGGCAGCTGGGTTCGACGCAGTTGTCTGGGAGGTCGTCGGGGTTCTGGCCGAAGCAGAGCTCGCAGTCCTCGGGGACGCAGGGGTTGTTGCACTGGGGGAAGAAGGTGCAGTGGTTGCAAGCGTCGAGGTTGTCGAGCGAGCACTCGGGGTTGGAGTCGAGGTAGTAGAACTCGCCGTTGACCTCACAGCAGCCGAAGCAGTCGCAGCCGTTGGGGACGAGGGGGACGCAGAAGTCGAGGCAGTTGGGGTTGAGGTCGAGGTTGCACTGGTTGGGGTTGAGGTTGGGGTTGTACTCGCAGCCGACGTCGGCGCCGGGGTTCTCGGGGTCGCACTTGAGGTTCCAGATGCAGCCGTCGTCGCCCTGTCCGGAGTTGCTGTCGAAGTAGCAGTCCTGCTTGCAGTCCTGGTTCTGGCCTGGGAGGTTGGTCTGGAAGGAGTTTTCGTCGTCGTCGCAGGGGCTGATGCACTCGGGGTCATCGAGGTCGATGAGGCCGTCCATGTCGTCGTCGATGCCGTTGCCGCATGTCCAGAGCTTGCCGTCGCAGAGGAGCTCGAGGTTGCAGAGGATGGAGCAGCCGTCGGCGGCGTTGAGGTTGCCGTCGTCACACTGCTCGCCGGGCCCGAGGACGCCGTCGCCGCAGACGTCGAGGACGCAGTTGGCGTGGCAGGCGTTGCCGTCGCCGTTGTTGTCGCCGTCGTCGCACTGCTCGACGCCCTCGTGGAGGAGGCCGTCGCCGCACGTGGCGTTCTGGCAGGTGAGGGTGCAGGCGCCGGCGTTGGAGTTCTGGGCGGCGAGGTCGCACTGCTCGACGCCGTCGTGGACGAAGCCGTCGCCGCAGACGGCGCTGACGCAGGTCTGGAGGCAGGCGTCGTTGTCGGCGATGTTGCCGTCGTCGCACTGCTCGCCGTCCTGGACGATGCCGTCGCCGCAGGAAGCGAGCTTGCAGGTGTTGGTGCAGTCGTCGTCGTCGACTTGGTTGCCGTCGTCGCAGCCCTCGCCGGGGCCCTTGTCGCCGTCGCCGCAGACGTTGATGGAGCAGTCAGCCTTGCAGGCCATGCCTTGGCCGTTGGCGTCGCCGGCGTCGCACTGCTCGCCGTCGTGGACGATGCCGTCGCCGCAGGCAGGGAGGACGCAGGAGTTGAGGCAGGCGTCAGCGGGCTCGTCGTTGCCGTCGTCGCACTGCTCGCCGTCCTGGACGATGCCGTCGCCGCACTCGGCGATGGTGCAGGCGTTGGAGCAGGCGTCGGCGTCTTCCATGTTGCCGTCGTCGCACTCCTCGCCGGGGTCGACGGCGCCGTCGCCACAGAAGGGGTCGGGCGTGGTCGAGCCGGTGCCGCCGGTGCTGGTGTCGTCGAAGGTCCCGGTGTCGCCGGTGCCGCCGGTCATGGAGTTGGAGTCGCCGCCGGTGCCCGACGGGGTCGATCCTGCGGTCGTGTCGCCCGACGTGCGCGTGCTCGAGTTCGAGCCGGCTGTCGTGGAGCCGGCGCTGTCAGAGCCGGCGGTCGATCCTGTGGAGGTGCCTGAGTTGGAGTCGCCGCAGCCGAGCACGAGCGCGAGGCCGAGGAGCGCGGACGGGAGCCAGCGAGAGACGGTACGCATCGTTTCTGAGACCGCGCGCGCGGGAGTCCTTCCATCCTCGTTCGGCGAATTCTCGCGGAGAACACGGATTTGGTGGGCGTGTGTGCTCCAAGCGAAGACGCGGCTGAGGCGATTCGCCACGACGCGCGCGACGTGATCGTAAGAGTCTGAGCAGACAGGTTGTAGCGGACATGTCAGTGAGCGGCGCCGCTCGGCGCCGCGCGGCGCCGGCGGCCGCCGGCCCCGCGCCTTGGAATTGCGCGCCGCGGGGACGTCGTAGGGACGAGGCGCGCGAGCGGGCGCGCCCGTGAAAGGACTCACCGTGAAGCTACGTCGCGTTCGAACCTCGCTCACCCGGCTCTCGCCCCTGGTCGCGCTCGTGATCGCCTGCGGGCCGAACCCCAAGGGCGCCGGCGACGAGTGTGATCCCGCCGACGGCTGTCCCGACGGGCTCGTGTGCGCGCCGTCCGGGGGCGAGAGCCTGTGCTTCGATCCTCCGGGCGGCCCGTGTGAGGTCGGCGCCGACGACTTCTGCCTCGACGACGCGTTGTGCAGCGCGGACGGGGTGTGCGAGGTCCCGCTGGGCGGTGAGTGCGATCCCGGCGTGACGCCGGAGTACTGCGAGGGCGCCGCGGTCTGTGGCGAGATCGCGGACGGCGAGGGGCTGTGCGGCATCGGCGAGGGCGGCGCCTGCGATCCTGCGGACTCGCTGTGCGCGGGCGGGCTGACCTGCGCCGAGCTCCAGGCGGGCGGGCACGCGTGCTACCTGCCTGTGCTGCTGCGCGGGCGCGTGTTCGACTCCGAGAGCGACATCGGGATCGAGGGCGCGCTCGTGCTCGCGCTCGACGATCAGTCGACGGCGCTCACCGACGTCGAGATCACGGGGCTCGAGGGCGCCTACGATCTCGAGCTCCCGATCGCGCGCGACGACGACGGCGTGCCGATCCCCGACGTCGTGATGACGCTGCGCTCGAGCGCGGCGGGCTATCAGCCGTTCCCCGGCGGGCTGCGCACCGCGCTGCCGATCACGTCGGGCGAGGCGGTCGCGCTCGACGAGGGCTACGTGATCGAGACCGCGATCACCGACATCGCGCTGATCGCCCTGCCGCCGGATCAGCAGGGGCTCGCGTCGATCTCGGGCACCGTGCTCGCGGGCGAGCGCTCCGCCGGCGTGCTCGTGGTCGCCGAGGGCGCGGGCGGGGGGCAGAGCGCGGTCTCGGACCTCAGCGGCGCGTACACGATCTTCAACGTGCCCGCCGGCGGCTACGACGTGCGCGGCTACGCGGCGGGCGTGCAGCTCGTGCCCGCGTCGGCGACGGTCGCCAGCGATCCGCTCGTCGACGTCGATCTGGCCGAGTCGAGTGACGCGCTCGGGAGCATCTCGGGCTCGATCAACATCGTCAACGCGCCGGGCGGCTCGGCGACCAGCGTCGTGCTCGTGGTCGAGTCGACCTTCAGCGACACCTTCGTGCGCGGCGAGGTGCCGCGGGGCCTGCGGACGCCGCTGTCGGGGCCGCCCGACGTCACGGGCGAGTTCATGATCGCGGACGTCCCGGCCGGTCGCTACGTGGTCCTGGCCGCGTTCGAGAACGACGACCTGGTGCGCGACCCCGATCCGAACATCGCCGGCACGCAGATCGTCACGGTCGAGATGACGGCGCCCGGCGACGCGGTGGCGCTCAGCGACTCGTTCAAGATCACCGAGGCGCTCGCGGTCATCGGGCCCGGCGTCGACGAGGCCGAGCCCGTCAGCGCGCCGCCCGATCTGCAGTGGGCGGACGACTCGAGCGAGGACTTCTACACGGTCGTCGTCTACAACGCCTACGGCGATCGCGTCTGGTGTCTCTCGGACCAGATGGCGGACTGCGACGGTCCGAACATCCCGGGCGTCAGCGGCGCGGAGGTCGTGTCGGTGCCCTACGAGGGGCCGCTCGAGCCGGGCATGTACTACCAGTTCCGCGCGACCTCCTGGCGCGCGCCCGGCGGGAACGCGGGGCCGATCGCGACCACCGAGGACCTCCGCGGCGTGTTCTTCAGCGGCGGCTGAGGACCCGCGCCCGCCGCGGGCAGGAGACGCGCTCCGTCGACGCGCGCCGCGAGCTCGGCGGGCGCGTCGGCGCGTGACCTCCTCGACCGCATCGAGCAGTCTTATGAGACATGTCTAGACGCGCCGGTCAGGCGGCCGCGTCCTCGTCCTCGGGGAGCAGGATCCGCGCGAGCACGTCGTGGATCGTGCGCACGTAGTGGATCGTCAGGTCCTCGCGGGCGCGCCGCGGGATGTCGGGCTCGTCCTTGCGGTTGCGCTCCGGGAGGATGATCTCGCGGATCCCGGCGCGGTGGGCCGCGAGCAGCTTCTCGCGCACGCCGCCGATCGGCAGCACGTGACCGGTGAGCGTGATCTCGCCGGTCATGGCGA
Source organism: Myxococcales bacterium (assembly GCA_020633295.1). Taxonomy (GTDB): domain Bacteria; phylum Myxococcota_A; class Polyangia; order Nannocystales; family Nannocystaceae; genus JACKDW01. Next base: position 195,967 of record JACKDW010000009.1, read on the forward strand.
CGTCGACGCGCACGCGCCGGCGCGTGAGCACGGAGATGATCGCGGTCGTGACCGCGATCCCGGCGCTCGGGCCGTCCTTCGGCACCGCGCCGGAGGGCAGGTGGATGTGAATGTCCTCGCGCTGCATGAAGGTCGGGTCGATCCCGAAGTCGCGCGCGCGGCTGCGCACGAGGCTGAGCGCGGCCTGGGCCGACTCCTTCATGACGTCGCCGAGCCGCCCGGTGAGCCGCAGCTTGCCGGAGCCGCGCGTCAGGATGGCCTCGACGAACAGCAGCGTGCCGCCCGTCGACGTCCAGCCGAGGCCGGTGACGACGCCCGGCCGCGGCTCCTTCTCGGCCAGCTGCGGGTGGTACTTGGGCGGCCCGAGGATCCGCGCGACGTCCTCGGCCGTCACCGCCAGCCCCGGCTGCTTGCCCTCGGCGATGTGCATGGCGACGTCGCGGAGGATCGACGCGAGCTCGCGCTGGAGGTTCCGAACGCCGGACTCGTTGGTGTAGCCGGTCGCCAGCAGCGAGAGCACCTCGTCGGGGATGTCGACCCTGAGCGCGTCGAGGCCGTGCTCGTTGAGCCCGCGCGGGAGCAGGTAGTCGCGAGCGATGTGGATCTTCTCGTCGATGGTGTAGCCGGTCAGCTGGATGACCTCGAAGCGGTCGCGCAGGACGCCCGGGATCCCGTGCAGATCGTTGGCGGTGCACAGGAAGATGGCGTGCGAGAGGTCGTAGTCGACGGCGAGGTAGTGATCGCTGAAGGCGTCGTTCTGCTCGGGGTCGAGCGCCTCGAGCAGCGCCGAGGCCGGGTCGCCGCGCATGCTCGGGCCGCTGAGCTTGTCGACCTCGTCGAGCACGATGACCGGGTTAATGCTGCCGGCCCGCTTCATCGCCTGGATCAGGCGACCCGGCAGCGCGCCGACGTAGGTCCGCCGGTGGCCGCGGATCTCCGCGTCGTCGCGCACGCCGCCGAGCGAGATGCGGACGAGCTTGCGCCCGAGCGCCTCGGCGATGCTGTGCCCGAGCGAGGTCTTGCCGACGCCGGGCGGGCCGACCAGACAGAGGATCGGCCCGCGCTTGTTGGGCGCCAGCTTGCGTACGCTGAGGTACTCGAAGATGCGCTTTTTGACCTTCTCGAGCCCGTAGTGCTCTTTCTCGAGCAGCGCGCGCGCGGACCGGAGGTCGAGCTTCTCGGGCGTCGCGGTCGACTCGCTCCACGGCAGCTCGCTGAGCCACTCGAGGTAGGTGCGGGTGGTCGTGGCCTCGCTGCTCTGGGGGTTCATCCGCCGCAGGCGCGCGAGGTCGCGGTCCGCCGCGATCCGGGCCTCCGGGGGGAGCTCGGCGTCGCGCAGGCGCTCCTCGAGCTCGCGGAAGCGCAGCTCCTCGCTGACGCCCGGGGCCTCGCCGAGCTCGGACTGAATCGCGCGCAGCTTGTGGCGCAGCATCGACTCCTGCTCGTGGCGCGAGAGCAGGTCGCGGACGTAGCGATCGAGATCGCGCTTGACCTGCAGGACGTTACAGCGGTGCGAGACGAACTCGATGACCTTGCGCAGGCGCTCGCTGATGGTCGCCTCCTGCAGGACGACGAGCCGCTCGGCGACCTCGATCTCGATGTGCGCCGCGCACAGGTCCGCGACCAGGCCCGGCGAGCGCTGCGCGAGGATCGTCTGCAGCGCCTGGTTGCGGGCCTTGGTCTTGGCGCTGGCGGGCAGCAGGTTGTCGTGCTGCTTGATCAGGTCCTGCAGCGCGCCCGAGAGCGCGTAGGAGAGCGTCGGCTCGTCGTTGGGCTCGTGGGTGCGGACGATCCGCGCGAGCTGGAACTCGCGCTCGCTCGAGACCGCGAGCAGGTTGATCCGGTGCAGGCCGCGGACGAGCACGCTGAGCCGGCCGGGCATCCCCGGCTGGATCTGGGCGATCTCGCCGAGCATCGCCACGGGGTGCAGCTGCTCGAGCGGCGGTGAGGTCATGCTCTCGCGCATGGTGGCCACGGCGACCATGCGGCCGCTGCGGTCTCGCCGCGAGCGGTTGAACGCGTGCTGGATGGCCATCGACGCCGGCGTCCCGCGACCGACGTCAAGCGAGGACGACGTGCCGGGGAACAGGGGGACCGTCAGCAGCGGGAGCAGCGGGAGCGTTTCCGGCTGGTCACCAAGGGCTGGCATGTGCCGGCCAGACTATCGCGTACTGGATCGTCGGGCCAGGCCAGGATCGACGATGACGCCGGGAGCGATCGACGCCGCGCTTCGCGTCAGCGCGCGGACGCGCCGCCTCTGATACAACGTGCGGGTGTCGTCCGAGCGAGCATCGGCGAGCGAGCGCGCGACAACCACCCGCCTGGACGGGTCGCGCGAGGCGGGGGAGCCGGTCGGCGTCGGCGCGCTGGTCGTCGCGCTCGGCCTGCTCACGCTGACGGGCCCGGCGCTGCCGATCGCGCGCGGCTGGGGCGCGCCGATCGTCGTGGCGATCGTCTGCGGCGCGCTCGCGATCGTGCGCGGCCGCGCGTGGACAGGGCGCCGCGACGATCCTGCGCCCGACGCTCCGTGGGCGCGCGGGATGCTCGGCGCGTTGATGCTGCTGCCCGCCGTCCTCATCGGCGCGGTCGCGGCCCGCTGCGCCGCAGCCCTGCTGATCGCGTTCCCGGGCACCTGGTGGGCCCTCGCCGCGCTCCTGCCGATGGGCCTGCTGCTCGCGCCGAGGGCCGTCCGCGGCCGCGGGTGGCTGCGCGCCGCGTTGGTCGCGGCGGCCGTGGGCGTCGTCGCGATCGCGGGCACGCGGGGCGCCGAGTTCGAAACCGCTGGCGCCGACAGTGGCGGCTTCGCGCACTCCGGGCCGATCTTCGGGATCCACCCGTATCAGACCACCGCGATCATGATCGACGGCTACGGGCCGTTCGACGTGCCGATCAACGACTTCGTCACGCCCGACGGCGCCCGCGGCTACGGGCCCGAGGCCTACGCGAAGATCCTCGAGGAGACGCTGCACGCGATCGCGGAGCAGCACTTCGCGGACGGTCCCGCGCGCGCGCGCGCGGCCTTCGCGAACGCGACGGTCGAGGCCGTCGTGACCCCGCCGGTGCGCGAGAGCCTCGATCGCGAGCCAGCCGAGCGCGAGCATCACCGGGTCATCGTGCGCTCCGGCTCGACGGGGCAGCGCGCGCGGGTCGAATTTCGCTGCCCCGGGATCCCCCCCGGTCCGCGGCCGCTCGAGCCCGACGGCGTGATGGAGCAGCAGTGCTCCAACAAGTACGTCACCGAGTCGAGCGCTGGCCTCGGCCTGACGGGGCGCTGGTCGGGCTACTTCGAAGTTCGCGGGCGCGAGCGCGTGGGCCTCGCGCCCATGCTCGGGTGGACGCGCAGCGACGACACGGTTGGACGTCGCGTGGTCTCGCGCGAGCAACGCTACAACGCCTGGAACCTGCTCGCGCTGCTCGGCGTCCTCGGGCTCGTGCTGCTGGCGGGTGGTCGGAGCCAGCGGATGCTCGACGGGATCACCGACGTCTCGGCCGGGATCGGCGCGGTGCTCTCCGTGGGTGTTCTCACCCTCATCGTCGGCCTCGCGTTCACAGGCGACGGGCTTCACCCGAGCGTGCCCGCGTGGTCGAATCTCGGTCCCGGGGGCGGCGATGGCCTCGGGGACTGGGCCCTCGTCACGGGATGGATGGCGGCGCTGGCCGTGGTCGCGGCCCCAGGTCTCAGCCCGGCGAGCCGCGACGCGAGCGCGCGCTCCAGGATGTCCCGCTGGCTCTGCGGGTTTCCCGCGTTGCTCGTGGTGGCGAGCACCTTCGCGCTCGCGGGCAACCTCTCCGGCCTGTCCTGGATCCGCCCGGAGCTTTGGTTTTATCGCGGCGCGAACGCCCACGGCGTGGTCCTCGACGGCTACGAGCTGGCCCTGGAGCGTTTCGCGCTCGCCCTCGGCGAGCTCGCCCATCGCGCGTTGAACCTCGAGATTTCGCAGGCCGAGACCCTGGTGGCGACGGGGCTGCTCGCCGTGCTCGTGGGTCTGCTGGCGGCGATGGCCCGCAGCGTCCCGCGCTGGATCGGCCAGCACGTGGCGCCGGAAGGTGGGGAAGCGGCCGACCGCGTAGAGGTGATCTCGCGGCTCGTCTGGCTCGCCGGGGCCCTCGCGCTGGTTGGGTCACTCCGGACCTTCGGCGGCGCCGCGCTGCTGCCCGGGGCCCTCGCGCTCGCGGCCCTTGTTGCGAGCGTGGCCGCGCCCCCACGGCGACCCCTCGTCGGCGTGCTCGTCTCCCTCGGGTGGGCGGGCGTGTTGGCGAAATCGCTGCTCGAGATCCTGTTCACGGGCCCATCCAGCCCGTTTCTCGCGCTCATGGTCACGCTCGGCTTCGCGGCGGGTCTGGGCTCCCTCGCGCTCGCGCTGCGCAGGTTCGTGGGGACGCGAAAGGACCGCGGCGGTGAGCGGTAATGGAAGGACTGTGCGGGGCGGGCGGGAGAGCAGACCCGGCGACGCGCGAAGTCGCGGTTCGGCGGTTGAGCGCGCGCGTGCAGGCCGTTATGATGCCGCCCCGAGCGGGTGCGGCCTGAACTCCCTGAGCTCGCTGAACTCACTTGTCACCTCAAACAACTCGCCTTCCAGTTCTTCGCTTCGATCTTCGCTTCGATCTTCGCTTCGATCTTCATACGTCCCTGGCGAAGATCCCATCTGGTACTCGAAAACTTGTTTGAGGCGCACGAACGCACTCTCGCCGCACTCTCGCCGCTGGCAATCCCCATGAAGCTCGCCCCGACCCGACCCCCGTCTCGACTCGTCCCTGCGCAGGGACTTCGTGGTGCCCTCGTGGGCCTGTTGTGCGCGGCCGTGACGCTCGCGCCGCTGCCGGTGCTCGCTGAGCCTGCGGCGGCCGCTCCTCCGGCCGAGAGCGCGGGCGCCCCGAAACCGGCGGACGGGCAGGTCGGTCTGATGCGCTTCGGCGGCAACGGCAACGAGCTGCGCGTCTCGATCCAGCAGAACTTCGAAGAGGCGGGCTTCATCGTCAAGGGCGTCGCCCTCGACATCGCGACCGCCGCCGGCAAGGTCAGCTGCAAGGGCGCCAAGGACGACTCCGTCACCGACGAGTGTCTGTCGAAGGTCGGCCTGTGGCTCAACAAGAAGGGCAAGCAGCAGCCGCCCTACACATACCTGATCTTCGGGACATACGGGTCGAGCGACGAGGGGCAGGCGACGCGCGTGGTCGTGTTCGACCTGATCAACAACAAGCGCGTCGTCGACTACAGCGCCTCGCCGTCCAGCGACGACCTGATCCTCCCGCTGATGCTGCCGCGCGCGGTGGCCACCGGCGTCAACGACTACGTCACGCCGCCGCCGCCCATCACCCCCGAGGAAGAGAAGCTCATCGCCGAGCTCGACGCCGGCCTGACCGCCGAGGAGAAGGCGGCGCAGGAGGCCGAGCTGGCCGGCGTCGAGAACGACGTCCGCTCGAACCCGACCGGCCCCATCGGCATGGACGGCATCGCGGCCAACCTCAAGCTCGACCACCCGAAGTTCTGCCGCAACGAGAAGCGCAAGAAGCGGAAGTCCAAGGACGATCCCAAGGATCTGCGCCCGTCGTGCAAGCTCGGGCCGTTCTTCGGCTACTGGCAGCCCCGCGCCTGGGTCGCGCTCGGCTTGACGGCCGGCGGTCTGCTCGCCACCGGCATTCTCTACAGCGCCGGCCTCGCGCGCCGCGGCTCGTACAACACGGCCGTCGACGCGCTCAACGCCTCGGGCGCCACGGCCTCCAACCCCAAGCAATCCGAGACCTACACCGAGCTCGCCTCGGAGGTCGCCCAGGCCGGCTCGGACTACCGGAGCATGCTGATCGGCGGCGACATCGCGCTCGCCAGCTCCGTGGTGCTGTTCGGTGTCCTGGCGATCATCGTCTACCAGGATCGCACCGAGGCGAAGGGCTTCATCCGTCAGGAGAAGGCGCTGGCCGGGCTGCGCAACCTCCAGGTCGGTCCGGTCTTCGCCCAGGGCTTCAAGGGCGCCGCGCTCGGCTTCCGGTTCTAGCCCCGAGCGTCGCCGCGCGCCCCGAGCGTCGGTTCGCCGACCGGGGCGCGTTCGATTTTAAAATGTCTCTAGGGACAGGCTACGTCGCGCGCGAGCGTGAGCGCGGACGTCAAATCCCGCGGCGGGGCCGCGGGATCAGGTCTGCGTCGCGCGATTAGAGGTGCTTGGTGACGAGCTGCTCGATCGGTCCGCGGCGCCCGGGGTTGCCGACCATCTTGTCGACGACCGCGCCGTGCTTGAAGACCAGGAGCAGCGGGATGCTGGTCACGCCGTACTGCGACGCGGTCTTGCGGTTGTCGTCGACGTTGAGCTTGACGATCTTGACGCCGGGGTGGGCCTCGGCGATGGCCTCGAGGTGTGGCGCGATCGCGCGGCAGGGACCGCACCAGGTCGCCCAGAAGTCGACGACTACAGGCTTGTCGGACTGGAGCACGTCGTCGTTGAACGTTGCGTCGGAGGTGTCTTGGATGAGTGCCGATGCCATGGGACGCCCCAGCATGGGCCTTGGCGGGGGCGATCGCAAGCGGCACGGCGGACGGCGCGCGAGCGAATCCGCAAGCCCTGGAGCTGCTGTGTCGGTCGCGCGCGCGGGACGGGTTTTGTCCGCCCTGTAATGCGTCTACCCTTGGACGTGTGACGAGCCGGATCTTTGTCTCCCAAAATATGGTCGACGCGTGGATGTCGATGGGGAAGGTCGAGCTTGACCGCGATCTCCTGCGCGTCCCGCTAGCCGGCGCGAGCACGCGTGTCGACCTGTTCATCAACCCCGCGGTGTTCTTCGACAAGATCGACGGCGCGGACCCGGACGAGAATGATGTGCTCGGGCGCGTCAGGACGACCCAGGAGCTCGCCCAGATCGGCGCGGACCACTTTGAGACCGCGGTCATCGTGGGCGACGCCGCGTACACCGTGAAACCCGGCTTCCTGGCCTCTCCCGTGGGACCCAACGGCACGGAGACGGCGCTCGACGCGGCGACGTGGGGACGCCTGCTCGCGACCCTTGACGGGCTGCACCGCGCCGCCGGCGGATGATCCGGGCCGATCGCGGCGCGGCGCAGGGTTCCCGTCGGCTCGCCGGGCGCCGCGACGCGTTCGCGGTCCTGCTACAGTTCTCGCCGGCGGGGCACTCGCTTCGCCGGAGCGGTTGTCACCGGCCATGCTCTACCCGCTGTTCATCCTCGCGGCGCTCGCCTACGGCGCGACGACCTTTCTTTACGGCACGAACTCATCCACCGCGTCCCCGGGGTCGCCCTCGAGCTCCGGCGTACGCGAGCGGTCGCGACGCGCGGGTGATATCTCCCTCGCGATCGCGGGGCTGCTGCACACGGGCTGTGTCGGCGCGCAGTGCGTGGAGGGCGATCACCCGTTCGCCTCCGTGTTTCTCGTCGTCAGCTTCGCGGCGCTCAGCGCGGTTCTCGGGTACTTCGTGGTCGTCGTCGCGCTGCGCAAGAACGTGCCCTCGCTCGGCGCGATCCTGGCCCCGGTCGCGCTGATCGGGCTGGTGCTCGGCGTGCTGTTCGGTGAGCCGGCCAGCAACCACCTGGCCGCCACGAGCTTGCTCGCCAAGTCTCACATCGGCCTGGCGACCGCGGGCATCGCCCTGTTGACGCTCGCGGCCGGGGTCGCGGCGGTGTACCTGGCCATGGAGCGACGGCTGCGTCAGAAGATCTTCCGCCCGCGCCCCGGCGGCATCTCGCTGCTCGGGCTCGATCGCATGCATCACCGCTTGATCCTCCTGGTCACGCCGGTGCTGACGCTCGCGCTCGTCACGGGCGTGCTGTGGATCTTGCAGCTCGGCGGGCCCGAGATGCTGGGGCCGCGCTGGCTCGAGCTGGCTGCCGGCGGCGCGGCCTGGCTGGCGAGCGTGACGCTGCTGGTCACGCGCGCGGCCTTCGGGATGCGCGGACGTCAGGCGGCCGGGCTCACGATCATCGCGCTGCTCAGCATCATCATCGTGCTGTCGTTCTACGGGGTGCGCGGATGAGCGATGAGCTGCTCGCCGTGGGGCTGAACCACAGGACGGCGCCGGTGGAGCTGCGCGAGCGGCTCGCGGCCTCGGGCGAGCTCGTCGTCCAGGCGCTGCCCGACATGGTCCGGCAGCTCGAGCTGCGCGAGGCGATGATCGTCTCGACCTGCAACCGCGTCGAGGTCTACGCGGTCGGGCCCTCGTGGTCGCGCGCCGGCGGCCGCGTGCTCGACTACCTCGGCCGCGTGCACCGCGTCGAGGGCGAGGTGCTCCGCAGCCACGCGTTCATCCGCGGTCACGACGACGCCGCGCGGCACATCTTCCGCGTCGCCGCGAGCCTCGAGAGCATGGTCGTGGGCGAGCCGCAGATCCTCGGTCAGGTCAAGGACGCGTTTGATCTGGCGCGGAGGACAGGGACCATCGGCGCGGTGCTGGACCGCTGCCTGACGCTCGCGTTCCGCGGGGCCAAGCGCGTGCGCACCGAGACCGAGATCGCCCGCGGCGCGGCCTCCGTGCCCTCGGTCGCGGTCGACCTCGCGCGCAGCATCTTCGGCGAGCTGCGGGGCTGCGGCGCGCTGCTCGTCGGCGCCGGCGAGATGGCGCAGCAGTCCGGCGTCTACCTCAAGGCCGCGGGCGTGACCGAGCTCGCCGTCGTCAACCGCAGCCAGGCGCGCGGCGAGGCGCTCGTGCGCGAGCTGGGCGGCCGCTACGCCGACTGGGGGCAGCTCGAGCTGGAGCTGCGGCGCGCCGACATCGTCATCTCGAGCACCGGCGCGAGCCAACCCGTCATCGATCGCCCGCTGATGAAGCGGGTCATGCGGGCGCGCCGCGGCGCGCCGGTGTTCCTCGTCGACATCGCGGTGCCCCGCGACGTCGACCCCGAGGTCACGCGCCTGGGTCAGGTGTTCCTCTACAACATCGACGACCTGCAGGGCATCGTCCACGACAACATGCGCTCGCGCGTGGCCGAGGCCGAGCGCGCCGCCGACCTGGTCGAGGAGGAGGTCGCGGGCTTCGTCGCCTGGCACCGCTCGCGCGCGATCGGCCCGCTGATCCGCGAGCTCCAGCAGCACGCCAAGGCGATCGTCGAGGCCGAGCTCGAGCGCGCGAGCGGCAAGCTGGCGACGCTCGACAAGACCCAGCTCAAGGCCGTGCAGCGCGTGGTCCACGGCGTCGTTCAGAAGATGCTGCACCGCCCGATGACGCAGCTGCGCGCGGCCTCGTCGGCCCAGCAGCGCGTCAGCTACGATCTCGTGGAGGCCTGCGAGGTGCTGTTTGAGCTGCGCGGCGAGCAGCGCGAGCGCGAGGCCGCCGCGGAGGAGGCGGTGCCGGCGGCCGCCGGCGTCGAGTCGAGCTCGTGAGCCTGGCGGGTCGCGGCTCGCCGCGCGCTGTCGTACAACCACGCCGCGGCGCGAGCGTCTTCGTGGATCATCGGACTATCGGATCATCGGACTATCGGATCATCGGACTATCGGATCATCGGATCATCGCGGACCATCGCCGACGGAGAGGACCCCATGAACAGCGAGAGCTGGCCGCTCGAACTCACTGAACCGCTGCGCGGCGTCGTCCGCATCGGCACGCGCGCCTCCAAGCTCGCGCTCTGGCAGGCCCACTGGGTCCGCGATCAGCTGCGCGCCTGCTGGGGTCCGACGCTCGAGGTCGAGCTGGTCCACATCACCACCGAGGGCGACCGCATCCAGGATCGCCCGCTGCACCAGATCGGCGGCAAGGGGCTGTTCGTCAACGGCATCGAGGATCAGCTGCTCGCCGGCGCCGTCGACCTCGCGGTCCACAGCATGAAGGACCTGCCCGGCGCGCTCGCGGACGGCCTGATGATCTGCTGCACGCCGGCGCGCGAGGACTCGCGCGACGCGCTCGTCGTGCGCGCCGACGTGCGGCAGGCGCTGCGCGACGCGGGCGAGCCGGTGACGATCGAGTCGCTGCCAGCCGGCGCGCGCGTCGGGACCACGAGCCTGCGGCGCGCCGCGCTGACGCGTCGACTCAACCCTGGCGTAGAGGTCATCTCGCTGCGCGGCAACGTGCCGACGCGCCTGCGCAAGCTCGACGAGGGCCAGTTCGACGCGATCCTGCTCGCGGCCGCCGGGCTGCGGCGGCTCGGCCTGGGCGATCGCGTCGACGCGGCGCTCGACCCCGAGGTGTTCTGCCCGGCCGCGACCCAGGGCATCCTGGCGCTCGAGTGTCGGGCGGCGGACGAGCGCGTGCGCGCGCTCGTGTCGCCGCTGCGGGACGTCGACGCCGCCGACATGGCCGCCGCCGAGCGCTCGTTCCTCGCTCGCCTCGAGGGCGGCTGCCAGGTGCCGATGGGCTGCCTCGCCGTACTCGACGGCGCGCGCATGCGCGTGCGCGGCGTCGTGGCCGACCCCTCCGGCGCGCCGTACTACGAGGCCGACCTCGAGGGCCCGCGCGCCGACGCGGCGGCGCTCGGGCACGCGCTCGCGGGCGCGCTGCTGGATCAGGGGGCGCGCGAGGTCCTGCGCGCGCTCGCGGGCGGCGAGTAGATCCCAGGCTCCGCGCGCTTGCGCAGCCCCGCGGCGCTCGCTACCGTCGCCCGAACTCGTGAGGTGCGGAGTGAGGTGCGGAGTGAGGCGCGGGATGAGGAGCGGGACCAGGACCATCGGGATGACGACGCACCCTGTCGCCGTGAAGCCGCGCGCGCGCGCGCTCCTCCGTCGAGCGTTCGGGCGCGCGGTTTTGCCACGCATCGCGCTGGCGAGCTCGCTGGCGCTGGTCGTCACCGCCTGTCGCCCGACGACGCGCCAGCTGTGCACGCACATCATGGAGCTCAACGGCCGCGTCGCCGACGACGGCACGCTCGAGCCGGCGTACCTGAAGGGCTGCGAGAAGAACATCAAGAACCATCGCCTCGACGCCGGCGCGCTGCGCTGGGGCAAGGTCACGCGCTGCGTGCTCGCGGCCCCGTCGCGCGAGGCCGTCGACGCCTGCTGGGTCGGCCAGAAGCCCCCCGACGATCCGTGACATCACGCGTGGGTTTCGCTGCCTCGCCGTGATCTTGAGCCGTGAGCTTGAGCCGTGATGACGTCGCTGGCGTGTTGAATCCCGCGCGGGCGAGTGCGATCGTCTCGCTCCATGCCCGCACGCGTCTTCCCCTGGTCTCGCCTGTCTTTGACCGCCCTCGCGCTGTGCGGACTGGCGTCTTGCACCGCGTCGACGGCCGGCGGCGGCGAGGCGGTCACGCCGCTGCCGACGCCCGAGCCGGGGATGTGCGCGCGCAGCTGCGAGACGCCCGAGAAGGAGGACGAGGCCAAGTGGGACGTCGACAAGCCGCCGGGGGTTGACGGCCCCAATTTCCAGGACATCGCCATCGACACCACCGAGGGCACCTGGATGAGCGTCGATGTCAGCCCGGACGGCGCCGAGCTCGTGTTCGATCTGCTCGGGGACATCTACGCCATGCCGATCACCGGCGGCGAGGCGCGGGCGCTGACCTCGGGCATCTCCTGGGACATGCAGCCGCGCTACAGCCCCGACGGCAACTGGATCGCGTTCACCAGCGATCGCGGCGGCGGCGACAACATCTGGGTGATGCGGCGCGACGGCACGAACCTGCGGCCCGTGACCAAGGAGAGCTTCCGCCTGCTCAACAGCCCGGTGTGGTCGCCTGACGGGCGGATGATCGCGGCGCGCAAGCACTTCACCAAGCACCGCAGCCTCGGCGCCGGCGAGCTCTGGCTGTACCACGCGTCGGGCGGCGAGGGCGTGCAGCTGACCAAGAAAGCGAACGACCAGAAGGACCTCGGCGAGCCGGCGTTCTCGCCCGACGGCCGCTACGTCTACTTCAGCCGCGACGCCACGCCGGGCAAGTTCTTCGAGTACAACAAGGATCCGAACCCGGGCATCTACGCGGTCGAGCGCCTGGATCTCGAGACAGGTCGCACGGAGCGCTTCCTCGGCGGCCCCGGCGGCGCGATCCGGCCCACGCCGTCGCCCGACGGCACGAAGCTCGCGTTCGTCCGCCGCGTGCGCACGCAGTCGGTGCTCTACGTCGTCGACCTCGCGTCGGGCGAGGAGCGCCCGCTGTACGCCGGGCTCGACCGCGACATGCAGGAGACCTGGGCGATCCACGGCGTCTACCCGACGATGGCGTGGCTGCCCGACAACAGCGCGATCGTCGTGTGGGCGGGCGGCAAGCTGCACCGCGTCACGCTCGCCGACGGGGCCGCGCGCGAGATCCCGTTCCACGTCGCGGGCACGCGGCGCGTGGCCGCGGCGCTGCGCAAGCTCGTGCCCGTCGCGCCGCCGCAGGTCGCGGTCAAGATGCTGCGCTGGCCGCAGGTCTCGCCGGACGGCGCGCGCGTCGTGTACCAGGCGCTCGGCTACCTCTACGTGCGAGACCTGCCCAACGGGACACCCAAGCGCCTGACGACGCAGACCGATCACTTCGAGTTCTACCCGCGCTTCTCGCGGGACGGGAGGTCGATCGTCTACACGACCTGGGACGACGAGCAGCTCGGGGAGGTGCGCGTGATCCCGGCGCGCGGCGGTCGCAGCCGCGTCGTCACGCAGGAGCCAGGTCACTACGTCGAGCCCGAGTTCACGCCCGACGGCAAGTCGGTCGTCTACAACAAGGTCGGCGGCGGCTGGATGCGCTCCCCCACCTGGTCTCGAGACCAGGGCCTCTACCTCGCGCCGGTGCGCGGGCTGAAGAAGCAGGCGCCGGTGCGCGTGAGCGCCAACGGCCAGACGCCGCAATTCGCGGCGAGCGGCGAGCGGCTCTACTACCTCGAGGAGGAGACGGACAAGGACGGCAACGACAGCGTGAAGCTCATGAGCCTGGGCCTCGGCGAGGGCGTCGACGGTCGCGACGTGCGCGCGCACCTGACGTCGGAGCTGGCGACCGAGTTCCGCGTGTCCCCCGACGGTCGCTGGGTCGCGTGGGTCGAGGGCCACAACGTCCACGTCGCGCCGCTGACCGCCACGGGCGACAAGCCCGTCAAGCTCGGGCCCAAGGTCAAGGGCGTGCCGGTCGCCACGGTGACGAAGGAGGCGGGGCACTTCATCCACTGGTCGGGCGACAGCCAGCGCCTGCACTGGGTGCACGGGCCCGAGCTGTTCACGCGCGAGCTCAAGGACCTGTTCCCGTTCCTCGAGGGCGCCAAGGCCGACGCGAAGCCGCCGGAGCCGCTCGCGATCGGGCAGGGGCGCAACATCTCGTTCTCGCAGCCCGCGGACGCGCCGACCGGCGTCGTCGCCATCACCAACGTCCGCGTCATCACGATGCGACGGGCCGCGCCCGACGAGGTGCTCGAGGACCAGACGATCGTCATCCGCGGCGACAAGATCGAGGCGGTCGGGCCGAGCGCGCAGCTCAAGGTCCCCGACGGCGCCTACGTCATCAACGCCCAGGGCTCGACCGTGATCCCCGGGCTGGTCGACGTCCACGCCCACGGGGCCCAGGGGCGGCAGGGCATCATCCCGCAGCAGAACTGGCTGCACTACGCCGAACTCGCGTTCGGCGTGACGACGGTGCACGACCCGTCCAACGACACCGACACGATCTTCGCGGCCGCGGAGCTGCAGCGCGCCGGGCTGATCACGGCGCCGCGGATCTTCTCGACGGGCACGATCCTCTACGGCGCGCTCGCGCCGTTCAAGGCCGACATCAACAATCTCGACGACGCGCGCGGGCACCTGCGGCGCATGCAGGCGGTCGGCGCGATCTCGGTGAAGAGCTACAACCAGCCGCGCCGCGAGCAGCGGCAGCAGGTCATCGCCGCGGGCCGCGAGCTCGGCGTGATGGTGGTGCCCGAGGGCGGCTCGCTGTTCCATCACAACATGACGATGGTGGTCGACGGCCACACCGGCGTGGAGCACTGCCTGCCCGTCGCGCGCGCCTACAGCGACGTGTTCCAGCTCTGGGGCAAGACCGCGGTCGGCTACACGCCGACGCTGGGCGTCGCCTACGGCGGCCTCGGGGGCGAGAACTACTGGTACGCGCACACCGAGGTCTGGGAGCACGACCGGCTGCAGCGCTTCGTGCCGCGCTTCGCCATCGACCCGAAGGCGCGGCGGCGGACGATGGCGCCCGACGACGACTGGAACCACATCAGCGCCGCGGCGCTGGCCAAGCAGCTCGTCGACGCCGGCGGCAAGGTGCAGATCGGCGCCCACGGGCAGCGCGAGGGCCTGGCCGCGCACTGGGAGATCTGGATGCTCGCGCAGGGCGGCATGACCCCGCTGCAGGCGCTGCGGGCGGCCACGCTGCACGGCGCTGAGTACGTCGGGCTCGACGCCGAGATCGGGAGCATCGAGCAGGGCAAGCTCGCCGACCTGGTGGTGCTCGAGTCCAACCCGCTCGACGACATCCGCAACACCGACTCGGCGCGCTACACGGTGCTCGGCGGGCGCGTCTTCGACGCGCGCACCATGGATGAGCTCGGCGAGCGCTCGCGCAAGCGCGAGCCGTTCTTCTTTGAGAAGAACCAGGCGGTCCCCGGGATCGCGCCGCCGCCCGAGGCGACCTGCCATCACGGGGTTGGGCCCGGGGCCGAGTAGGACCCCCGGCGCGTGGGCTCGAGCGCGCGCTCGTTCATCACCATGCGCACGCCATCACAGGGTTGGGCCGGGGGCCGAGTAGGACCCCCGGCCGAGCGCGCGCTAGTTCATCACCAGGCGCACGCCGGTGACGATCACCGTCGGCATCAGACCGTTGTAGACATCACCCGGGTCCTGGACCTCGACGGTCGGGTGCACCTCGATCCGTCCGCGCTCGAGCGCCGACTCGACGCCCTCGAGTTGCACGCGTCGCGCTCGGATCTCATCGAGCAGGATCTTTAGATCAACCTTGATCCCGCCGTTTTGTCGGCAGGCGCGCTGGGACGCGCGACGCACGCTGCGATTGAATACCGTGAGCCGCTGGCGAACCTCCTGCCAGCGGCGGCGGGAGATGGCGTCATCGCACTCGACAAGATACTCAATGCACTTCGTAAACTCGGGGGCCATGAATGTCTCCTTTTGGGGACATCCCTAGCAACGTCGCGCTTCTGGTCTCCGCGTACCCAGAGAGCGCGACGCAATGCCCCCACGGCTACTCAGTCCCGCTTCGACCCAGATCAGTCCCGGCAATCTTTTCGCAAATCGCGATCAGCGCGGCGGCCTGGGCTTCCGAGAGCGTCTCCGAGGCGTACATGGCCTCGAGGCTCGTCGTTACGTCGCGGGCGAGCGACGCGGGTGAGGTCGTGGCGAGATCGTCGAGCGTGCCGACCGTGCCCAGCAGCGCGCGCCAGACGTCGGCGCTGAGGGGGCTGACGCCCTCGCCGCGCAGCGCGTTGCGCAGCGGCGCGGGGTCGAGTCGCGCGCGCAGAGGCGCGAGCTCGAGACGGTGGATCAACGTCACCCCGTCGGCGTCGACGCGCGAGACCTCGACCGCGTCGGGCCGCGCGAGCAGGAAAAATTCCCCGTCGGCGTCGAAGCTCAGCGCCGTGCCCTGTCGGTATGACGCGACCGCGGCGAGCTCGGTCTGCCCCGGGCGCTCCACGAGCAGCTGGCCGGCGCGCGCGAACAAAAACCGACCGTCGCGCGCGCGGGTGAACGCGCGCGGCGGCAGCAGCTCGTCTTCGTCCATGTCCTCGCCGAGCTCGTCCTCGGGCAGGCGCGCGGTGTCGAAGACCGGCTCGCCGCTCGCGATCTCGAGCAGCATCCGCTCGCCGTCGATCCACACGACGCGATGCCCAGGGTCCGTCCAGAGGTCGGGCGCGTCGTTCATGCAGCCCGGGAGCAGCAGGCAGCCGCGCGCGCGCTCGAGGTCGGCGACGACGCTCCAGCGGACATCGGCGACGTTGCCGACGACCTGGCGCGGCACGCCGGCCGGCAGCGGACCCGCGACCCACGCCCGCGCGTCGGCGTCGCGGACGACCGGCGACGGCGAGAAGTACACCGTGCGGCTGCACGGGCCGCCGCCGCTGACGAACATCAGGTGCTGACCGGTCTCCGACGCGGCGATGAAGCGCAGGCCCGCGGTCGGGAACTGGTCGAGCACGCGCCCGTCGAGGTCGAGCACGACGCTCGCGTGGGCGAACATCACGAGGACGCGCGCGCGGCCGGCGAGCGCGACCGCGAGCGGGGTGGTCGCGTCGACGTCGGCCTCGAGCGCCGCGAGCGGCGAGGGCGGCCCGGCGGGCGTGAGCGCGAACTCCCCCGAACCGGTCACGAGCTGATCGAAGGTCGTCCACGCGCGCAGCGGCTGACCCAGGAGCGCCGCGAAGCAGACCCGATCGAAGCTCTCCTGGATGGCGCGTCGCAGGCTCGTCACGATCACCGTGGGCGCGCGGAGCGTTCGCAGTCGGTGGAGGCGCTCGATGGTCGGCCCGAGCCGCAGCAGCTCGGCCGAGATCGCGTCGGGCGCCTCGGCCAGCGGCTCGCCGTCGAGCGCGTCGCGCAGCGGCGCGTCGATCGGCAGGCGATCGAGCCAGAGCGCGTCGGCGTCGTCTTGAATATGCTCCGAGAGCCATGTCGGGAGCGCGCGGCCCGGCTCGGCGAGCGCGCGGCGCAGCGCGAGCGCGCCGGTGAAGTCGTGGAACTCGCGCAGCTCGATGTCGTCGTCGTCGTCGTCGTCCTCGCGCGCCGCAGCCCGCTCGTCCTCGCGGGCGCGCCAGCGGTCCTCGTCGAGGAGCGCGGCGCCGTCGAGCGCCAGCGCGTGCGCGGCGACGCCGGCGACCTGCCCGAGCTCGAGGCCCAGCGCGTCGGCGATCACGGGGCGCAGCAGCGGGTGGAGGATCGGCTCGGGGAGCAGCAGCGCGTCGTCCTCGGGCAGCGCGCGCGTCGACGCGAGCGCCGAGACCAGCGCGAGCACGCGGCCGCGGTTGACGTGCTGTAGATCGGCGAGAGCGGAGCCCGCGGGGGCCAGGAGCGTGCGCAGCGGCGACGGGGCCATGGCGAGGGAGTCTCCGCGCGGCCCGGGCCCGGCGTCAACCAGATCCAGCCGCGCGCGCGGGCGCGAGCTCGAGCTCGAGCGGCAGGTGATCGGAGCCGACGGCCGGACCCACGCGCCGGCGCGTCGTCGTCAGGCTGGGGTCGTGGAGCGCGTGGTCGATCGGGATCGGGAGCACCGGCAGCGTCGCCGGGAAGGTGCCCTGGTAGCCATGCCCGCGCTGCGAGTTGACGAGGCCCGCGCGCGCGCACAGCTGTCGCAGCACGGGCGAGAACGGGGTGGCGTTGAGGTCGCCGATGAGCACCGGCGCGCGCCCGCGCGCGCGCTCGCGGATCGCCCACGCGGCGGCGTAGTCGAACAGCGCGTCGCGGGCCGCGAAGCGCCAGGCCGGCGCGGGCGGGTGCGGGTGCGCGGCCAGCAGCGAGAGCGACAGCGCCTCGGCGTTCGGGTCCGCGTCGCCCTCGGGCAGCGCGGTGATCGTCGCGTCGATCATCGGCGGGAGCCCGGGCTCCTCGATCACCTGGGCCGCGTCGATCCGCAGCGGCGCGTCGTCGCGGCGCAGCAGCGCGAGCCCGAAGTTGTCGGCGCGCGGGTGGTCGACGACGAACGAGTAGCCCGGCAGCTCGCGCAGCGCCGCGCTCCAGTGGGGACGAAGCTCCTCGATCACCAGCAGGTCGACCTCGCGCGTCCGCAGCTCCGCGAGCGCGCGCGCGGTGTCGCGGTTGGGGCCGAGCACGTTGAGGTGGAGGATCCGGACGCGCGGTCCGGCGCCCGCCGGCGCGGCCGCGCCGAGCATCACCGGCGCCAGCGCGGCGAGGTTGAGCAGCAGCGGGGCCGTGAGCAGGGCGCACAGCAGCGCCTGCCGGCGCAGCGCGAGCGCGAGCATCACGATCGCGAGCAGCCCGGCGTAGTAGGCGGGGAAGTGCGCGAACAGATCGAAGGTCCAGTGCCAGCGCCCCGCGAGCGGGAGCACCGAGGCGACCGTGAGCGCGAGCGCGGCCGCCCGCAGCAGCCGGGAGAGCGCGCCGCGCCGCGCCGGGGGGCTCGCGCGCGCGGGCGTCTCGTGCTCGGGGGGGCGCGACTCAGCGATCGTCATCGGCCCCGGGGGCTGACTCATCCGCGTCGCGGCCCGACTCCTGGGCGTGCTCCTGGCCGTGTGCGTGGCCGTCGTCGTCCTTCGCGTCGTCCTTCGGGTCCGTCGCGATCGACTTCGCGGGCTGCTCCTTGCGCCGGAGGCTGATGAACACGAGCGCGAGGATGACCAGGCCGTTGAACAGCTCGCCGGTGCGCGTGTACAGCGTGGTCACGACCTCGGGCCCGATCATGGGGACCTCGGCGACGAAGCCGGTCGGCGGGAGCAGGCGGCGCGCGAGGTCGGGATCGGTGACCTCGGTCTCCTGCAGCACGCGGCCGTTGGGATCGATGTACACGCTGACGCCGGCGTTGACGGCCCGCAGCAGCGCGCGACGGTTCTCGATCGTGCGCAGCACCGCGAGCCCCATGTGCTGGTACTGCTCCTTGGTCTTCCCGAACCACGAGTCGTTGGTCATGTTGACGAACGCGTGGATGCCCTCGCCTGCGGTGTTCCGGGCGAAGCGCGGGAGGATGTCCTCGTAGCAGATCAGCGGGCCGAAGCGGTAGCCCAGCGCCGTGAGCGCCTGCGGGCGCTCGCCCGGGTTGATGTACGAGGCCGAGGGGACCTTCGAGAGGTACCAGTCGGGGTCGACGATCGGGATGTACTCACCGAACGCGAGCGGGAAGTTCTTGTCGTACAGCTCGCCCATCGTCCCGTCGGGGTGCAGGACGGTCGCGCTGTTGAACGCGTACTTGCTGACCGAGAGGTCATGCGTGACGGCGCCGAAGATCAGCGGCGTCGTGAACCCGCGACGCACGCGGCGGCGGCTCCCGAGCGGGTAGTCCTCGGCGTTCTTGCGGCCGATCGCGCGCGAGTAGGGGTACGCGGTCTCGCCCCACAGCAGGATCTCGGCGCCCTGGTGCTCGAGCTCGGCCGACTGCCGCTGGAGCGCCGCGAGGATGTGCGGCTTGACCCGGAAGTTCGCCCACTGCGTGATGCCGAAGTTGCCCTGGACGACGCCGAACTTGACCTTGGGGGCCTGCTCGATGATCGCGTCGATCTGCGCCATGCGCACGGCGCCGTACGCCGGCGTCAACGTCATGACCGCGGCGTAGGTGATCGCGGCGCGGCGGTTGAGCCCGCGACCCCACAGCAGGTCGCGGAGCACGACGTACAGCGACGCGTTGATCAGCAGCTGGATGAAGCCGATGGTGGTCACGCCGCCGAGCTCGGCCGTCTGCAGCCACAGCGGCGCGCGGCACCACCCCAGCGCCATGTACGAGGGGAACACGTGGGGCAGCAGCGCCTCGCCGGCGGTCCACGCCAGCGGCGCGATCAGCAGGACGTCGCGCCCGGTCCGGCGCCGCGCCCAGACGATGAGCGCGGCCGGGAGCGCCCACTGCAGGCCCTGGAACAGCGCGAACAGCAGGTGCACCGGGTAGGCCGCGACCGGCCCGAAGCCGGCGAAGCGCATCAGCAGCTGCGTCAGCCAGATGAAGCCCCAGAACACGGTGACCGTGCCGGTGAGCCACCCGACCCAGAACGCGTGCCTGGGCTGCAGCCCCTCGATCGCGTACAGCCACGGGACCCAGCCGACGAAGCAGAGCCACCACAGGTCGGCGTCGGGCGACGAGAGCACCATGCAGCAGGTGCACAGCAGCGCCGCGACCACGCGGGCGAGGGCGCCGGGGAGCTTGGGGGCGGGCGCGGTCACGGCTCAGTCCTGCTCGGTGCGCGGTTTCCTGTTCCTTGGTTTATGTCCCTCGGATCTCAGCCCTCGTCCTCGCCCGGCAGCGGCCGGTGGCGGATGAACAGCTCCGCGAGCTGGGCCTCGTCGGCGGGGCCCGGGCAGCGCGTCATCAGGTCGTGGCCGCGCTGCGTCTTGGGGAACGCGATCACGTCGCGCAGGCTCGACGCGCCGGCGGCGAGCATGGCGACGCGGTCGAGGCCGAGCGCGATGCCGCCGTGGGGCGGCGGGCCGTAGCGGAACGCCTCGAGCAGGAACGAGAACTTCGCCTCGATCTCCTCGGGCGAGAGCCCGAGCGCCTTGAACACCTTGGCCTGGATCTCGGAGCTGTGAATACGGATCGAGCCGCCGCCGATCTCGTTGCCGTTGAGCACGAGGTCGTAGGCGTTGGCGAGCACCTTGCCGGGGTCGCTCTCGAGGTACTGCACGTGTTCGGGCTTGGGCGAGGTGAACGGGTGGTGCGACGACACCCAGACGCCCTTCTCGTTGCGCTCGAACAGCGGGAAGTCGGTGACCCAGAGGAAGCGCCACGGCGGCGCGCCGTCGAGCAGCCCGAGCTGGTCGCGCAGCAGCAGCCGCAGCGCGCACAGGGCCGTGTGCGTGGTCTCGAAGTCGTCGGCGACGAACAGCAGCACCGCGCCGGGCGCCCCGCCCATGCGCGTCGTGATCGCCTGCATGCTCTCGGGCGTCATCATCTTGGCGAAGGGCGCCTTCCACGAGCCGTCCTCCTGCACGCGCGCCCAGGCCAGGCCCTTGGCGCCGCCGGCCTCGCGCTTCTTGACGAACGCGGTCAGCTTGTCGAGCTGGCTGCGCGTCAGCGACGTCGCGTGCTCGGGCGGCACGCACAGGCCCTTGACGTAGTCGGCCTGCGCGAACACCCGGAACCCGGAGGTCTTGCCGATCTCGGTGACGTCGTGCAGCTCGAGCCCGAAGCGCAGGTCGGGCTTGTCGCTGCCGTAGCGGCCCATCGCCTCGGCCCAGGTCATGCGCGGCAGCGGCAGCGTGAGCTCGACGCCGAGCGCCTCGCTCCACAGCCGCTGGATCAGGCGCTCGATCGGCGCGAACACGCGCGCGGGCGTGGCGAAGGAGAGCTCGACGTCGATCTGCGTGAACTCGGGCTGACGATCGTTGCGCAGGTCCTCGTCGCGGAAGCAGCGGGTGATCTGGAAGTACTTGTCCAGGCCCGCGACCATGAACAGCTGCTTGAAGATCTGCGGCGACTCGGCGAGCGCGTAGAAGGTGCCCGGGTTGAGGCGGCTCGGGACCAGGAAGTTGCGCGCGCCGCCGGGCGTGTACTTGACCATGAACGGCGTCTCGAGCTCGAGGAAGCCCTCCTCGGCGAGGTGCTGCCGGGTCAGCGTGGCGAGCTTCGAGCGCAGCATGAAGTTGCGCTGCAGCGAGGGCCGACGCAGGTCGAGGTAGCGGTACTTGAGCCGGATGTTCTCGCTGGTGTCGAGGCGGTCGTCGTCGGCGACGCTGAAGGGCGGCGTCTCCGACGTCGAGAACACCTCGAGCGCGCTGACCTCGACCTCGATCTCGCCGGTCTCCATGTTGGGGTTTTGGTTGTCGGCCCGCGAGATCACGGTGCCGACGACGCCGATGCAGTGCTCGCTGCGCAGCGCGTCGGCGCGCTGATGGGCGTCCTCGTTGATGTCGGGTCCGAACACGACCTGGGTCAGCCCCGCGCGATCACGCAGGTCGATGAAGATGCGACCGCCGAGGTCGCGACGACGATGGACCCAGCCGTAGAGCACGACTTCGCGCCCGGCGTCCGCGCCGCGCAGGCTGCCGCAGTCGTGGGTCCGGCCTCGCTCCAGGATCGAGCTCCCGGGCGTGGTGATTGGCGAGGCTTCAGAGGCATCAGGGGAGAGAGCGCCCATGCCCGGACTGTAGTCGAAAGCCCCCCTGGC
Organism: Myxococcales bacterium; assembly: GCA_020633295.1. Taxonomy (GTDB): domain Bacteria; phylum Myxococcota_A; class Polyangia; order Nannocystales; family Nannocystaceae; genus JACKDW01. Next base: position 217,569 of record JACKDW010000009.1, read on the forward strand.
TGCTACAACCGGGACGCGCGCCCGCGGCCGGTCTCGCGCGCGGGTAAATCAGCCTGGCCCGGCGTACGTCATTCGCGCGAATGTCCTTTCGTTTCATCCACTGCTCGGACATCCACCTGCTCGACCTCACCGGCGTGCGCCCGTGGAGATTCTTCAACAAGCGCCTGACCGGCGGGGTCAACCTCGCGCTCAAGCGCCGGCGGATGCACAGCGACGCGCTGTTTGATCAGATCATCGAGCACGCGCGCGCGCGCAAGGCCGACCGGCTCATCGTCACGGGAGATCTGACCAACCTGGCGCTCGAGGCGGAGTTCGAGCTGGTCAAGCGCCGCCTCGGGGAGGCCGGCGTCGCCGTCACCGTCATCCCCGGCAACCACGACGCGTACACCAAGGGCTCGGTCCGCTCGCGCCGCTTCGAGACCTACCTCAGCGGCTTCATGGAGGGCGAGCGGGCGTCTGGCGCCGACTACCCCTTCGTCCAGCGCTTCCCCGGCGTCGGGCTCGTCGGCCTCTCGACCGCCGTGGCCACGCTCCCGCTGTTCGCCACGGGCACGCTGGGCGACGCGCAGCTCGGGCGCCTCGCGAAGATCCTCGACGCGCTCAAGCGCGAGGGCAGGGCGCGGATCGTGCTGATCCACCACCCGGTGATGCCGGGCGTGTCGAAGGCCCGTCACGACCTGCTCGACCTCGCGGGCTTCGGCGCGGTGATCGAGCGCCACGGCGCCGAGCTGATCCTCCACGGGCACGAGCACAAGCACATCGAGGGCGTGCTCCCGGGGCCCGAGGGGCCGGCGCTCGTGCACGGCGTCGGCTCCGGGACATGCCTGTCCTTAAAGCCTGGTCGTGAGGGCGCGTTCACGTACTTCGAAGTCGCGCCGGGGACGATCGAGAAGCAGCACTACGTGTGGCGCGGCGCGAGCTTCGAACGCGCCGAGTGAGCGCTACTCGTCGCAGCCTGGCTCGGGGAACTCCTCGATGAGCGACCACGCGCCGTCGGTGCAGATCAGCAGCGAGCACGGCTGACAGGCGTCGTCGCATGACAGCGGGCAGTGCTGGTGCGACGCGCGGCACGGCTGGCCCTCGCGCGCCTGCTCGCAGTCGTCGTCGAGCGGCGCGTCGTCGGGCTCGCGCGTCGGCGCGTCCTCCTTCGCGCCGCGCTCCTTCGCTCCGCGCTCCTTCGCGCCGCCCACCTTCGCGTCGCCCTCCTTCGCTCCGCTCGCGCGCCGAGATGTCGCGGCCGTCGGCTCGGCGGGCGTGTCGTCGCCGCGGTGGGAGCACGCGAGCTCGAGCAGCAGCAGCGCGAGCGCCCCGGCGCGCGCGATCGAGACGCGCCGGGCGAGCGTGGTTCGAGTCGGCGGCACGACGTGAGCGTACTCCGTGGCGCCCGCGACAGGCTGCCTCGCGGGCGCCGGGATCCTGGCGACGGCGCAGAAAAGCGCGTATGTCTTGAGCGTGCACGAGTCGACGGGCGACGAGAGCGTGCCGGCCCGCGAGACCCCGTTCTCGCGCTTCGGCTGGGGCGTGTTGGTCTACACGATCTTCGTGGTGCTGTTCGGCGCCTACGTGCGCATCACCGGCTCGGGCGCCGGCTGCGGTCAGCACTGGCCGACGTGTCACGGCGAGCTCGTGCCGCGCGCGCCGGCGCTCGAGACGATCATCGAGTTCACGCACCGCGCGACGTCCGGCGTCTACGGCCTGCTCGTGCTCGCGCTGCTGGTGTGGGCGCTGCGACGCTTCCCGCGGGGGCACCTCGCGCGGATCGGCGCGGTCTGGACGCTCGTGTTCACCATCTCCGAGGCGCTCGTCGGCGCGGGCCTGGTCAAGTTCGGGCTCGTGGCCGAGGACGACTCGATCGCGCGCGCGGTGGTCATGGCGATCCACCTCATCAACACCTCGTTCCTGACGGGCGCGCTCGCGCTGACGTGCTGGGCCGGCGCGCGCCCGCTGCCCGCGAGGCCGCGCCAGGGCGCGGACGGCCGGGGTCGCGTCGCGCTGATCCTGTTCGGCTGTCTCTTCGGGCTGATCCTGGTCGGGATCACGGGCGCGGTCACGGCCCTGGGCGACACGCTCTACCCCGTGGCCCACGGGCCCATCGTCGAGCGTCTGCAGCGCGACCAGTCGATCAGCGCGCACTTCCTCGAGCGCCTCCGCATCATGCACCCGATGCTGGCGGTCGGCGTCGGCGCGCTCGTGCTGTTCGCCTCGCAGTCGATCGCGACCCGCGACACCCGGCGCGCGGTCCAGCGCTGGGCGCTCGCCGTGAGCGCGCTGGTCGTCGCGCAGGTCACCGCCGGCGTCGTCAACATCATGCTCTCGGCGCCCGGCTGGATGCAGATCATCCACCTGCTGATCGGGACGCTGCTGTGGACGGCGCTGGTGCTGCTGACCGCGAGCGCGCTCGAGCGCCGCTAGGCTCGAGCGCCGCTAGGCTCGAGCCTCGAGCTCGCCTGGCGGCTACCAGCGGATCGCGTGCGCGGCCCAGGTGAAGCCGGTGCCGAACGCGGTGGTCAGCAGGATCGAGCCGTCCTTGAGCAGCCCTGCCTGCTTGGCCTCGTGGATCGCGATCGGGATGGTCGCGGCCGACATGTTCCCGTAGCGGTCGACGACCGAGAACATGCGCTCCGCCGGTACGCCGGTGCGCTGCCGGGTCGCCTCCATGATGCGGATGTTGGCCTGGTGCGGGATCAGGACGTCGACGTCGTCGGCCGTGAGGCGCGCGCGGTCCATGGCCGTGAGCGCCGCGCTCGCCATGGCCTCGACGGCGTGGCGGAACACGTGGCGCCCCTGCATGTGCACCGTGTGCAGGTTCTCCTGAACCGTCTCGAGCGTCGCGGGGCGCTGGGTTCCACCTGCGGGTTGGTACAGGCAGGGCGCGAGGCTGCCGTCGGCGCCCCAGCTCGACGCGAGGATGCCGCTGTCCCCCGAGCCAGGACCGATGACCGCCGCGCCCGCGCCGTCGCCGAACAGCACGCAGGTGCCGCGGTCGCGCCAGTTGACGACCTTGCTCATGACCTCCGCGCCGATCACCCCGAATCGACGCCCGCGGCCGCCGGCCATCAGCGCGCTCGCGATCTCGAGGGCGTACAGGAAGCCCGAGCAGCCCGCGCTGACGTCGAAGGCGAACATGCCCTTGATCCCGAGGCGCTGCTGCACCCAGCAGGCCGTGGACGGGAACAGGGTGTCGGTGGTCGAGGTGCCGAGGATGATGCCGTCGAGGTCGCCGGGCTCCACGCCCGCGTTCGCGCACGCCTCGGTCAGGGCCGCGGCCGCGAGATCGGAGGTCGAAACGTCGTCTCGCGCGATACGACGCTCCTTGATGCCGGTGCGCGTGGTGATCCAATCGTCGCTGGTCTCGACCATGCGCTCGAGATCACGATTGCTGAGCACCTTCTCCGGAAGCGCGCTCCCTGTGCCAAGAAACTTCAAATTCAGCATGTTGTGGCCCGAGGCGAGTGGAGCCCAGGGTACGCGGAGCGGACTCGTCCGTCACCGTGAGCGGGTTTACGCAGTCGCGCAGCGGTGGGGGAAATTTCAAATAATTACGACATGATAGAACGAAGGCAAGGAGACTCACGGTCGCCGTCGCGCGATTCTGCTCCATGATCGAAGGCGGCCGCCGGTCCGAAACTCGCGCATTTTCGCTTGCCGAAACCATGTTCGCGCGAGAGATTCGGGGCACCTGACATCATGTCTGGGAGCAACGATATTCCGATCACCGCACGTGTTGACCATCCTCGCGACCGTCGGATCCGCTGGCTGTTGGGGGGCGTCTCGATCGCCCTCCTGATCGCCGCGACCCAGACCGGCTGCGCGTCCCGTCTCGAGCGAGCCCGCAGCGCGCACGCGCAGGGCGACGACGAGAAGGCGGAGGAGCTGTACCAGAAGTCGATCGCCGCGCAGAAGGACGACGCCGACCTCGCCCGCCGCGAGCTCGTCGAGATGAAGGTCGAGCTCGGCCGCAAGCAGGTGAAGAAAGACCCGGTCAAGGGCGAGCAGCTGTTTCGCGAGGCGCTCGCGCTCGACGGCTCGTCCGAGCCCGCGAAGGACGGCCTCGGGCGCGCGCTCAAGGCCCAGGGGAAGACGGACGCGGCCGTCGGCGTGCTCGCGGGCGAGAGCGAGTTCGGCGCGTGCTCGCTCTGCGGTCGCTACCTCGCGGTCGTGCTGCTCGAGCGCGCGGCCGAGCGCGAGAACGCCAAGGAGCTGCAGGGCGCGCTCGACGACTACAAGCGCGCCGTGGAGCTGGTGCCGCAGCCCGACACCTGGTTCGCGATCTCGCGCGTGCAGGCGGCGCTGGGCGACGGCGACGCGAGCGTCGCGGCGGTCGAGGACGCCGCCAAGCTGATCCAGGAGAGCGACACGCTCGCGCAGGAGGCGTTCGTGCGCGTGCGCGAGAAGGTCGTGCTCAAGGCGCTGACGACCGGCGACGTCGCGCTCGCCGATCGCTTCCTCAAGATCTTCCCGCCCGGCAGCGGCGGCGAGCGCTGGTACACGCTGCAGCTGCAGGTCGCGCGCGAGCAGTACCGGCGCAAGGACACGGACGGCGCGATGGCGCGGATCGAGCCGTTCCTCGGGCCCGAGCACACGGACACCTTGCCCGAGAGCCATAAGCCGCAATTCGAGAAGCTGCTCTCGACGATGTACCAGGCGCGCGGCACCAGCGAGATGCACGCCGGCAAGCCGGCCGTGGCCGACGAGTGGTTCACGAAGGCGATGAAGCTCGAGCCGGAGAGCAACAAGATCCGCCTGCTGCGGGCGCTCGCGCTCGCCGGTCAGCGCGACGTCGACACGGGCCTGAAGATCGTCGAGACGACCCCCGACAGCGCGGCGGGGCGCGCCGAGATCGAGGCGATCCTGTACAGCATGAAGGTGCACAACCTGATCGACGCGGGGCAGCTCGACGCGGCCAAGGAGACGCTCACGCGCGCGCAGGCGTCGAACTACGAGCAGCCCGAGGTCCACGTCGCGATGGCGGCGCTGCTGGCCGAGACGCCGGCGCCCAAGCCCTCGCGCAAGGACGCGAAGATCCTCAAGCGCGACGGCGTGGTCGACTACCCCGACGGCGAGATCAACCGCTACGGCGAGGCGCTCAGCGAGCTCGCGTGGGCGCGCGCGCAGGCGGACAGCCAGGGCGAGCGCTACCCCTACCGCGGGCCTGAGTACAAGCAGCGCGCGCAGCAGCTCGAGCAGCGAATTCGCGCCTTCTACCCGTACCCCGTGAAGTTCAACGAGGACTCCAACACGGTGCTGACCTTCGAGGCTGCGGGCGGGGGCAAGGACATCGAGATCGACGCGCCGAACGGCCAGCGCGAGAGCGTTTTCGCGGCCGCGGGCAAGCAGGTCGAGGTCACGATCCAGACGCCGGGGCTGGTGACGATCAAGGTCGGGAAGCAGCGCCTCGCGCTGTACACAGAGCCGTACACGCACCTCCACATCAAGCTGTAGACAGGCGAGATGTAGTACCATCACGCTGATGCCGGCCTGCCCGTATCGCAAGATCCGCTCGCTCGGCGAGGGGTCGGTCGGTGACGTGCAGCTCTGCGTCGACGTGGCGGAGCGCCGGCTCCTGGTGGTCAAGTGGCTGCGCGCCGAGCTCAATGAGGGCTCGCAGGCCGCGATCCGGTTCCGGCGCGAGGCCGAGCGCATGGCCGGGGCCCACTTCTCGGGCGTGATCAAGGTCGAGGAGTGGGGCGTCGACGACTACGGACGCACCTGGATGGCGATGGAGTTCGTCGACGGGCTCAGCCCCGCCGACGTGATCGGGCCGGGGGACGGCTGGTCGGTGCACCGCCTGCTCAAGGGCGTCGGGGACGGCCTCGACGAGCTGCACGGGCTCGGAATTGTGCATCGCGACCTCAAGCCCGAGAACGTGCTGCTGCGGGCCTCGGTCGACGGCTGGGACCCGGTGATCATCGACCTCGGGATCGCCAAGTGGTTGGCGCAGGACACCGCGACCGCGACCGGATCGGTGTTCGGCACGCCGTACTACATGAGCCCCGAGCAGTTCCGCGACAGCAAGCACGTCGGCCCGGCGACCGATCGCTACGCGCTCGCGGTCATCGCGTTCGAGCTGCTCGCGGGGCGCCGCCCCTTCGAGGGCCGGACCATCCCCGACCTGCTGCGGCAGCACCTCGAGTGCGAGATCCCGGGGTTGCAGATCCCGCGCCGCCTCCACACCGGCGTCCTCCACCAGGAGGGCTCGGCGAGCTGGATGCTGACGCCGAACCTCGACGCGTTCATGCAGCGCGCGATGGCCAAGGAGCCGCGGCTCCGCTACCACAGCTCGCTGGAGATGGCGACCGCGTTCGAGCGCGCGGCCAAGACCGACCAGCTCTATGAGCCAGCTGAGAGCATGCCGCTGTTCGAGCCGCTGCGTCGCCCCGTCGCCGAGGTCACGATCGGCGGCGAGCGCAGCCAGCGGTTCGACATGCGCCACGGGCCGCTCGTGCTCGGGCGCCACGAGTCCTGTCAGGTGGTGCTCGCGGCGCCGCGCCTCAGCCGGCTGCACGCCGCGATCTACGTGCACCGCGGGCGCCTGTGGGCGGCGGACCTGAACAGCCAGAACGGCAGCCTGTTCCAGGGGCGGCCGCTCAACCCGGGGATGCCGGTCGCGGTGCCGACCGACGGTCGCCCGGTCGTCTTCACGCTGTACAACCGCGACGTCACGATCCGCATGCTCGAGGGCTGAGACGCGGTCGCGGGGGCGGCGGTCGGCGCAGTAGAGTAGGGCGTGCGCGATCACGAGAGCGACGGCGCGCGGGCGCGGCGGTGGCTGTACGGCCCCGCGATCGCCTGGTTCGCGCTCGTCGGGCTCGGGCTGCTGGCGACCGCGCTCGACGGCGACGCGTGGGGCTCGCTCGATCGCTCGCGCAGCGCGGTCGCGGGCTCGAGCGCGTGCCGCAGCTGTCACCCGGCGGCCTACGAGAGCTGGCGTCGCACCTATCACCGGACGATGACGCAGCGCGCGGGCCCGCCCGAGGTCGTGCTCGCGCCCTTCGCCGGCGAGTCGATCGACTACCTGGGCTTTCGCGCCACGCTCACCGGCGGCGCCGCGGCGCCGCGGATCGTGATCACGCCTGCGGGCGGCGGCCCGCCGACGCTCGAGGCCGACGTCGTGATGACCGTCGGCAGCCATCGCTACCAGCAGTACCTCGCGCGCCTCGATCGCGGCGGCGGCCCCGAGGAGGTGTGGCGCCTGCCGGTCGCGTGGCACATCGGCGAGCGCCGGTGGATCCACCTCAACGCCGCGTTCCTCGAGCCCGAGGGCGCGCACGGGGACGCGAGCGAGTACCTGCGGCACCTCAGCCGCTGGAACGACAACTGCGCGCTGTGTCACAACACCGATCCGGTACCTGGCCTGCAGGACAGCGGCGAGTACCACACGCGCGTCGGCGAGCTCGGGATCGCGTGCGAGGCCTGCCACGGGCACGGCAGCGCCCACGTCGCGCGCCACCAGAACCCGCTGCGCCGCATGCTCGGCGCGCGCGACCCCGGGGACGGCTCGATCGCGCACCCCGGGCGCCTGTCCCCGGGGACCGAGAGCGGCGTGTGCGGGCGCTGTCACGGCAACCGGATCTCCGCCGACGTCGACGCGGTGCTGCGCGAGGGGGACGGCTTCGTGCCCGGCGAGGCGCTCGCCGACGTCTCGCGGCCGATCTTCCTGGGCTCGTCCGTGGCGAGCGACCCGGAGGGCACGCGCGCGCTGTTCGCCCAGCGCTTCTGGCCCGACGGCACGCCGCGCCTGAGCGCCTACGAGTACCAGGGCCTCTTGCTCTCGCCCTGCTATCAGGAGGAGGCGCCGGGCGGGCTCGGCTGCAACCACTGTCACGACATGCACGGCGCGCGGCCGGAGCTGCAGGTGCGCGCGGGCATGGAGGGCGACGCGGCCTGTCTCTCGTGCCATGACCGCGACGCGCTCGGCGGCGGCGACCGCCCCGGCGGGCACGGCGGGCACGGCGGGCGCGTCACCTGCTACCAGTGTCACATGCCCCGCACGACCTACGGGCTGCTGCAGGGGATGATCAGCCACCGGATCACGAGCCCCGATCCCGGCGCGCTCGTCGGCCGCGGCGACCAGCCCGACGCGTGCACGCAGTGTCACGTCGACCGTTCGCGGACCTGGGCCGCCGAGGCGATGGCGGGCCTCGGGCTCGCGGGCACGTCGCCGACCCGCGCGCCCGCGGCCGTCGAGTCCTGGGCGTCGCGCGTGGTCCTCGACCTGGTCGGCGGCGACCCGATCCAGCGCGGGCTGGCCACGCACGCGCTCGCGCGACCCGAGGCGACGGGCGCCGACGCGGGCGCGCGCATGGCCTGGCTCGTCGACGCGCTCGAGGACGAGTACCCGGCGCTGCGCTGGATGGCCTGGCGCGCGCTCAAGCGCCTCGCCGCCGAGCCTTCCGCGGTCGCGCCCGATCGTCGCGCCGAGGTGACCGCCGCGCTCGCCGAGTTCGACACGCTCGCCGAGCCGAGCGAGCGCCTGGTGATCATCGATCGCCTGCGCGCGGCGCTGGGCGCAGGGGCCTTCGCCGCGCGCCCGGAGCGGCGCGAGCAGCTGCAGGAGCAGCAGGAGCGCGTGATCCTGTGGATCGGCGAGTAGCTGGCGCTCGCCGACTCCCGCGCGCCTGGGCTAGAGTGCCGGCGTGAGCCCCGAGCGTCACCTCCGCCTCTCGGTCGGCCTCGTCGCCGTGTTCCTGGCCATGGGGCTGTGGCTCGAGGCGATGATCGGGCTGCGCCTCGGCGGCTGGGTCGACGACGAGCTCCGGCGCGAATTCCTGCGGCTCGGTCACGCACACGGCGGGCTCCTGGGGCTCGTCAACGTCGCGCTCGCCTACGCGCTCGAGCGCCTGCGGACGCCTGCGGCCTGGGCGACGCGGGTGCGCGTCGCCGCCTGGCTCGGCGCGCTGCTGGTCGGCGTCGGCTTCGTCGCCGGCGGCCTCCTGCACGGGCCCACCGACCCCGGGCTGCCGGTGCTCGTGGTCCCGGCGGGCGCGCTGATGCTGGTCGTCAGCCTGGTCGCGACCGCGCTCGTGCGGCCCGGCGACCTCGCGCCGCCGGACGTGGCCGCGCGCGCGTCAGAGCAGCGGTGACAGCAGGCGCGCGAACGACTCGCCGAGCTGCTGGCGCAGCGGCAGGTGCTCGCGCGACTCGAGCGTGACCTCCTGCGCGCGCGTCCGCGTCGCCTCGAACTCGCGCGCGAGCACGTCGACGAGTTCTGGCCCGTAGAACAGGCCCGCGACCTCGTAGTTGAGGTAGAAGCTGCGGATGTCCATGTTGGGCGAGCCGATCGCCGCGAGCCGATCGTCGATGAGCAGGTACTTGCCGTGCAGCATGCCGGCCTGGAACTCGAACAGCCGGCAGCCCGCGTTGAGCAGCGCGTCGAAGTAGCTCGCGGCCGCGCGCGCGACGAAGCGGCTGTCGCTGTGCTCGGCGGCCGGCACGATCACGCGGACGTCGACGCCGCGCAGCGCGGCGGTCTGCAGCGTCGCGAGCAGCACGTCGTCGGGGATCAGGTAGGGCGTGACGATCCAGCAGCGGTGCAGCGCGCTCGCGATCGCGGCCACGTACTGCGCGGCGATCGTCGCGGTGAACGCCAGGTCGGGGCCGCTGGGGATGATCTGCACGAGCGCGCCCGTCGACCCGTGCCGCGCCCGCCCGAGCAGGTCGTCGAGGCCCTGGCGCAGCGCGAGCTCCTTGCGCGGCCATCGACCCGATCGCGTCGGGCCGCTCGCGGACGCGTGCGAGTCCTCGGGCGCGAGGCCGCGCGTCAGCGAGCTCGACAGCGTCTCCGACAGCGTCTCCGACAGCGAGCGCAGCGGCTGGGGGCGCTCGAGCGCCTTGACCCAGTCCTCATAAAAGATCGCGTCGAGGCCGAGCACCGCGTCGCCCGTGAGCTGGACCTGCAGGTCGCTCCACGGCCGCGCGTTCGGGCCGCGCCCGAGGTACTCGTCGCCGACGTTGACGCCGCCGAGGAAGCCGACGCGCCCGTCGATCGTCAGCAGCTTGCGGTGGTTGCGAAAATTGATGCGGCTGCGCAGCTGCCCGAATTTGCGGATCCGGGCGAGGCGCAGCGGCGCGAACAGCAGCGCGGCGCCGCCGGCCTCGCGCAGCGGCTCGAAGTGACGGCGCGGCAGCCCGAGCGCGCCGAAGCCGTCGACGAGCACGCGGACCTCGACGCCCGCGCGCGCGCGCTCGGCCAGCAGCTCGACCCAGCGGCGCCCGGTCTCGTCGTCGCGCCAGATGTAGAACTCGAGGTGCAGCGTCCGCGTCGCGCTGCGGATCGCGTCCTCCATGGCCGCGAACGCGACGCGCGGCGGGGTCAAGATCCGGACCTCGTCCGCGCGGCGCAGCGGCGCCGCGGCCGTGTTGAGCGCGAGCTTGATCAGCCCGCGCGTCGCTTCAGGAAGATCTTCAGGACATGTCTCAATGACCGCCTGGTCGCGCGTCGCCTCGGTCGGGTTGGCCGCGCGCTTACGCCGTCGACGCAGCGCGCGTCGGACGTGCACGCGGCCGAAGGCGACGTACAGCAAGATCCCGAGCACCGGCAGGAAGATCAGCCCCGCGAGCCACGCGAGCGTCGCGGCAGGGTGGCGACGCTCGTGAATGATCAGGATCGTGACCGCGATCGCGTAGACGACGAACACGAGCTCGGCGAGCAGGCGCCAGCGCGTGAGGTCGATCGGGAGCAGCTCGAGCACGGTGGTCCACCAGCGCGGCTGGCGGCGCGAGGATTGTACGGGACCCCGTTTGCGGACCGTCGGCCGGTCGACCCGCTGGGAGTGATCGAATCGTCCGCGAGGCCGGCGGAGCAGCTGCGGACGTCCGCGTTCTCGCGCGGCCTGCGCCAGACGAGAATGCGCATTTCAGTGCGTATTAATTGTGCACTTTTGTTATTGTATACACATGAGCTTGCTGTCGCAGCTCCTCCAGCGCGCGCTGGTGAAGCGGCCGTCCCAGGTGATCATTGAGACTGATCGCCCGGTCGTCGTGATCACCGATCGCGGGACGCAGGAGCAGGGCAAGGAGCTCGAGGGCGACGCGGTGTTCGACGCGCTCTTCGACGTCCTCAGCGAGGAGCAGCAGGCGGAGCTCGTGGTCGGCAAGGTCGTGGAGTTCGAGTTCGCGGCCGGGAGCCGATCGTGGCAGGTCGTGACCGAGACCGCCACCGATAAGATCTCGCTCCGCGCGCGTCTGCGACCGCAGCTCGTCGAGGACATCCCCGTCGACGATCTCGAGGACGAGGAGGACGACGCGCGCGCGCGCGGCGTCGTCTCGGGCGTGCTCGACGGCGACGACGAGGACGAGGAGGACCGCGAGCGCGACGAGCTCGTCGTCATCGTCGACGCCGAGGAGGTCTCGCGGGCCGGGCTCGCGGAGGACGAGATCGACGTCGACGTCGACGAGCCCGACGAGGCCGTCGCGCTCGGCCAGCATCGGGGGGTCGCCACCGTGACCTCGCTGCACAAGACGAGCTCGGTCGTCGCGTTCGCGCCCAGCGGCGAGCGTGGCGGCAAGCCCGACGGCGGGTCGCGGGGCCGTGACGCCCGAGGTCTGTTCAAGCGCTTCTCCCGGCGCGGGCACGCGGAGCGCGATCGCTTGGTGACGACGGTCTCGGCGGGGACGCTCTGCTACGTCCTGCGCGGCGTCGGGCTCGGGCAGGCGCTCGCGGAGGCGCTCGACCTCCCGATCGTGCGACTGCGCGAGGGCGACACGCCGCAAACCGTACAACCCCGGCTGGCGCAGCTCTCCGACGAGGGCGTCATCCTGCTGACCGTCGAGGACCCGAGCCCCTGGTTGCCCTGGATCCTGCGGCGCCTCGAGGAGGGGCGGCGGGTGCTGATCGAGACCGGGGCGCGCACGCCGGCGGGCGCCCGACGGACGCTGCTCGGCGTCACGGCGACGGCGCGCGCGGAGAGCTGGCTCGCGTGCATGCGGACCGCGAGCGCGACACGCAGCGGCGGTCACTGGAACCTCAGCGTCGACGAGGCCTAGCAGCCCGCGGAGCGACGCCGCGAGCGTCCCGAGCGCACGTTGGCGCCAGAGCTCGTCGAGAGCCCGCTACGCCGGTTTCTGGCTTCGCGGCCTCGTGTGAAGCTCGCGGCGCTCGTTCGCGCGGACGCGCGCGCGTCCGCGCGGAGCCCCGCGCTCAGCCTCCCGCGCCGCGACCGACGCTGGCGCGGCTAGTCTTCGTCTTCGTCCGTCGCCGCCGCGTCGTCCTTCGGACCCTTGGCGGCGCGACCTCCGACCGAGGAGCCCTCGCGCAGACCTTCCTTCTTGATCTGCTGGTAGAGCTCCTCGCGGTAGACCGCGAGCCCCTGCGGAGCGGAGATGCCGAGCCGCACCTGACGACCGCGGATCTCGCGTACGACGATCTCGATGTCGTCTCCGATTCGAATCTTCTGCCCGACTTTTCTCGTAAGTGTCAGCATTCCGCCCTCCGTGGCCCGCGCGTCACGTGGCGCGTCGTCGCGTCCATCTCACCCGTGCAATGTGACAGCGTGACAGCGCCGGAGTCGAGGTTCTCGAGATGCTACACCCAATCCCGCGTCCTGCGGCGAAAAACGGGAGGAAACCCGGGCGCGCGGACGCCCGCGCGCTCGGTTTGGAGCCCGCGCGGCGGCGCCACGGCGCGCGCGCCCGCGCGCTTCTGGACATGAGTGTTCAGACAGGTCCTCAGAGGCACGCGGGGGTCACTCCTTGCACAGCGCCCGCTCGCGCGCGCGCTCCTCGGGATCACTCGCGAGCGCGGCGAGATCGCAGTGGACCGTCGGGATGAACGGGTTGACGCGGATCGCCCGCGCGAGCGCCTCGCGGGCGCCCGCCGCCGTCGCCCGCGCGGAGCCGCGCGCGGCCCTCGGCCGCCGCGATGTTCGGCTGGTCGGGGTCGTCCCGCCCGGCGAAACGAGCAGCAGGACCGCGCGTTCCGGGCTCGCCGATCCGCAGGTAGAAACCGCCGAGCCGCCGCGCGAGCGTCGGATCGCGCCGCGCTCGCTCGTCGCGCTCGCGCGCGCTCGTACTGGCGCGCGGCGGCGCCGAGGTGACCGCGCAGCGTCAGCAGGACGCCGAGCCGCGCGTGCTGGCGCGCAGCGCCGCCGCCGAGGTGCGAGAACACGTCGCCGAGCAGGTCGGGATCGGGCGCGTCGGGGTCGCGCGCGCGCGCCTCCCCCGGCTCGATGAACTCGATCTTCCGGAGGTCGCGCGAGCGCGCGTGCTTGAGGGCGCCGGTCGCCTCGCGGCGCGCGTGCGCACGCCACCGCTCCTGGAAGCGATCGAAGCGATCTCCCCAGGCGGTCGCGAGCGCGTCACGGGCGTCGGCCCCGCGCGCGATCTCGTCGAGCAGCGTGCCCAGCCCGGCGCCGCCGCGCTGCTCCTGCAGGAGCCCGAGCATCGTCTGGACCTCGGCGTACGCGAGCGCGGCGCGCTCCTGCGACGGCAGCATCGCGACCGACGGGTACATCTCGTCGAGCGTCACGAGCTCGTCCTTGCGCAGCGCGCTCTGCAGCAGCGCCGCGCTCGGCGGATCGAGCGGCGTCGGACCCGACCGCCGCCAGCGCTGCTCAAACAGCTTGGCGAGGCCCTCCTGGACCCACACCGGCGCCTCATTACCTGTCCTCATGGTCACGAGGTAGTGGACGTACTCGTGGACCGCGGTGTCGATCCACGGGTAGCCCAGCGGCATGACGCGCGGCGTGATCATCATGATCCGCCGGTACTTCGTCACGCCGACCGTGCCCGTCGTGTACACGTTGTCCTTCGTCAGCGGGGTGACGAGCGCGAGCTTCTCGGGCGCGTCGAGGATCTCGAAGCGCACCGGGTGGTCGGGCCAGACGCCGAGCTCCGTGCCGAGCGCCGCGCGGGCGTCGGCCATCGCCGCGAACAGGTAGGGCGCGAGCAGGCTGTCGCGCTCGCTCGCGCACACGAGCTCGATCTTCCCGTCGGGGCTGCGGAGCACGACGGGCGCCGCGAGGGCTCGCTGCGCGCCGCGGGCGAGCTCGAGGTGATGCCGCGTCAGCTCGAGCACGGGTCCCTCGGTGGGGAACTCCGGGGACGCGAGCGCGCCCGCGAGCAGCGCCTCGGCGCGGGCGTAGTCGGCCTCGACGAAGGCGACGGCGCCGCCCTTGGCGTCGCGCACCGGTCCGGCCGGGAGCGCCTCGAGGGCCGCGCGCGCGGCCTTGAGGTCCCAGGCGGCGAGCGCCTGGTCGACGGCCTCCGCCGCGCGCTGCACCTGCGGGGGGAGGGTGACCACGCGGTGCTCGACGACCCCCACGGGCGCGGCGTCGACCGCCGGCGCGGCGAGCAGCGCGGCGAGCAGCGCTGCGAGCAGCGTGAGCGCGGACAGCCCGTGTCGGGCGGGTCGTCGCGTCATCGCAGCAGCTCCTCGTAGTAGCGCTGCACGGGCGCGTCAAAGCCCCGCGGCGCGCCCTCCCGCATGGCGTCGAGCAGCTCGTCGCGCAAGCTCCGGTCGCGCTCCGACTCGGTCGACGCGTTCTCCCGCGACACGCTGCCCGCTGGCGGCGAGCTGCGGCGCAGGCTGTCGATGGCGCGCTGCAGCGAGTCGAGCGCGCGCTGCTGCACGTCGAGCGCCTCGCCGCTGCGCAGGCCGCCGAGGCGCTCGGCGCTCTGCTGCATGGACTGTCCGGCGCGGCGCAGCGCCGCGCTGCCCTCCTCCGGGAGCTGCGCGGCGATCTCGTTCCCGAGCAGCTCGTCCGCGCGCCGTCGCAGGCCCTCCTGCAGCGTCTCGAGCTCCGAGAAGCGTCCGGCCTCATCTTCGCCGAGGACCTCGCCCGGCTTCGGGAGCGCGCGCCCGAGCTCGTCGCGCAGCGACCGGGCCTCGTCGCGCAGGCGCTTGAGCGCCTGACCCTCGCGCTCCCGGGTCTCGGCGCCCTCGAGCGCGCGGTCGAGCGCGCGCGTCAGCTCGTCCGCGAGCTCGTAGCTCTCGAGCGCCCCCGCGGACTTGGGCGCCGCGCGGATCTTCTCGGGCTGCGGCGACTCGGCGGTCGCGGCGGTCGGGCGCCTCGCGCTCGTGGCCATCGGCGCCGTGGCGGTCGTGGGCGCCGCGTCCTTGGTCATCGGCGCGGCGGCCTGCCCGAAGGAACCGTAGGCGGCGCGCGCGTCATCCTCGAGCGCGTC
The DNA here is from genome assembly GCA_020633295.1 of Myxococcales bacterium. Taxonomy (GTDB): domain Bacteria; phylum Myxococcota_A; class Polyangia; order Nannocystales; family Nannocystaceae; genus JACKDW01. The sequence goes on from JACKDW010000009.1 coordinate 232,692, forward strand.
CTTGTTGAGCCCGTCTTTCTCCGCCAGGGACGTCGGCGCGTCGTCGGCGCTCACGCGCTCGCTGTCGTCGTTGGACCGCGCGCTCGCGTCCTTCGTGACCGCGTCCTTCGTGACCGCGTCCTTCGTGACCGCGCGCTCGAGCTCGCGCAGCGCCTCGCGGGCGTCCTCGATGCCGCGGCGCCCGTCCCGACCGACCCGCGCGTCGTTGATGGCGTCGAGGCGCTCGCGCAGCCCGTTCGCGGCGCGCTCGAGCTCGGCGCGCTGCGAGTCCGGGAGCGGCTGCGCCGCCACGGCGTCGCGCCAGCGGTTGTGCAGCGACTCGCTGCTCCCGCGCACGCTCGTCTCCTCGTCCTGCAGGCGGCTGAGCTCGCGCAGCAGCTTGATGCGGCGCTGCTCCTCCGGCGACACGCGGGCGTCCGGATCGTCCTCCTGCATCATGCGCTCCTGGATCGTGCTCCGCATGCTGCGGATCTCGTCCATCGCGTCGCGGGCCCGCTCGAGCGCGCCGTCGACGTTGCCGCGGCGGACCTGCTCGAGCACGTCCTGATCGCGGATCTGCTCCTCGAGCGCCTGGAACGCGTCGAGGTTCATGAACTCCTCGCCGACCTCGTTGCGCAGCATCGAGCGCGCCTCCGCGATCCGGCGCAGGTCGTCGCTGATGCGCTGGTGCAGCTGCTCGATCTCGCCGCGCGCCGACTCGTCGCCCGCGCGCAGCAGCTCGAGCAGCTCGATGAGCCGCTGCTGCGAGGCCTGCAGGCGCGCGACCAGCTGCTCGAGGCGCGCGATGATCTGGTTGTCGACCAGGTCGTCGACGCGGATGATCTCGTCCTCGAGCTGCGCGACCTCCTTGTCGTTGTGCCGCCCGAGCCGCGGCAGCAGCGACTCGAGCGCGTCGGCGAGCTCCTCGGCGACGGCGCGGCGGTCGAGATCGGCCGCGACCTCGGCGTGCAGCTCGAGCTCGAGCTTGTGCAGCGCGAGCAGGCGGCCGTGGATCGCCGAGAGCGTCACCACGTCGCGTTCGGGCGTCAGCGCGTCGACGCTGAGCGCGTCGATCAGCAGCCCGAGCGACGCGAGCAGCTGGCCGCTGGCGCTGTTGAGGTCTCGCGCCCGACGCACGCGCAGCCGCGTCGGCGCGGGCGCGACCGGCTCGTCCGCGTCCGCGGCGTCCTCGTCGGGGTCGGTGAACGCGACCGTCATCATGCGGGCCGCGAGCAGGTCGACCGCGAAGTCGCGAAGCTCGCGCAGCCCCTCGATGTTGGCCGCGTGCTCGCTCTCCTCGTCGCGCACCTGCAGGCGCATCCGGGCCGAGCGCGCGACCTTGCCGGGCGGGTCGGGCAGGGGCTCGAGCCCGAGCCCCGGATCGTTGTCGCGCACCTCGATCCAGTAGGTCAGCTCGGTGCGCTCCTCGATCGCGATCTTCGAGAGGTCCCAGGTGTAGCGCCGCGACCACGAGCGCGCGCCGTCCGGAGGTGTACCGACGGACAGGCGCGCGGTGGCGACGGTCGGCTCGCCGCGCGCGTCCGCGGCCGGGCGCTCGAACACCAGCGTCGCGCTCGCCAGCCCGAAGTCGTCGCGCGCCTTGAAGCGGATGTCCACCGAGTCGAGCTCGGTCGGCGCGCTGCGGCTCTCGGGCAGCGGCAGCAGCTCGACCTCCGGCGCCGCGTCCGGCTCGAGCTGGATCGGCGAGGGCTGCGAGCGCTCGTAGCGGTGACGGTGGCGCTCGTCGCCGTCGATGAACCAGCTGCCGGGGCCGCGCACCGTGAACTGGGCCGTCAACGCCCGCGGCGGGGCGCTGTCGGGCGCGCCCTCGTCGCTGTCTGAAGAGACATCTTCCGGCGCGCGCTCGACGGGCGCGCGCGCGAGCGGCACGCGCGACACCGTCGCCTCCGATCCCGGCGCGTCGCCCCGATCGCCGACGACGGTCAGCTGCAGGCGCTCCGGGTGCTCCAGCAGGTCGGGGTCGCGCGGGATCATCTCGACCGTGATCGTCGTGCCCGCCGGCACCCGCAGCGCGCCGCTGGGGTTGCGCAGCAGCCGACGCGCGCGGCGTGTGTGCTCCGGGAAGTCGAGCAGCAGCGAGAGCGACGTCCACGGCGGCTGGGGGGGCGGCGTCGGGCGACCATCGGCGCCCGCGCGCAGCAGCGGCAAGCCGCTCGCGAAGTTGTCTGTGAAGGCGGCGCCGGTCAGCAAGAGCGCGCTCGCCAGGAGCGCGAGCGCGGCCGCGCGGACGCGGGTCGGCGGCGTGGCGTCCTCCGGCGCGGGGTCGCGCGCGCGCATCCGGTGACAGACGTCCTCGATGTAGGCGCCCGCCAGGGCCGGCGACGAGCCCGAGGGCGCGCGCGTCGACGCGGCGTCGCGCGGCGAGCGGGCTTCGGGCGTCTGCTCGAGCCACAGCTCGAGCGCGCCGAGCAGATCCTGGAACAAGCCAGGGTCGGGCGCGAAGACGCGACGGGCGACCGTCCGGGCCACACGCAACGGGCTCCCTGTCATTCGAAGCAGCCTTCGCGTCAGCAGCGCTACGCCCGCGACGAGCCCCGCGAGGCCGAGGATCACCGCCGCCGGGGCAACGAGGTCCCCGCGCGCGCTCCAGCCCGCCATCATCGCGGCCAGCGTGATCACGACGAGCGCGCCCGCGATGGCCAGCAGCGCCGCCGTCGCCAGGGCGTGGCGGACGACGAGACGGCGTACACGCGTCAAAAATCGCAGGATCTCGTGCGGAGGTCTCGCCATCGCGTCAGTAACGCCACGCGCGTCCTGGAAGTCGGGTATAACCGCCTGCGCGGGGTCAGTCACCTGGCGCGAGTCCGTGGCGCGCGTCTCTGGTTCCCATGCACTCGCCCCTCCACACTGACCCCAGCACGAGGACGCGCGCGCTGCCCAGCTCTCCCAGTCACCCCGTCATGTTCCGCGCTCGAACGCATTCCGCACGGCGTCCGCGCCCCGTGCGCTCCCTGAATAGGGCGGTCTGAGCGGCCGTCCGAGGACGAAGGCACACGTGGTTTCTCCAGAAGCCGACGACCACGAGTTGGTCGAAGCCTGTCGACAAGGCGATCGGCAAGCGTTCAAGTACCTGATGCAGCGCTACCAGCGCAAAGTCTACCAGGTCGCGTACGGGTTTCTGCGCAACCAGGAGGACGCGCTGGACGTCGTCCAGGAGAGCTTCATCAAGGTCCACCGCTACCTCGGCAACTTCGAGGGCAACTCGAGCTTCTACACCTGGCTCTACCGCATCGTGACCAACCTGTGCATCGACCACCTGCGCAAGAACAAGCGCCACCGCGCGCTCGAGTTCGACGACGGGCTGCGACACGACGACAAGCATGAGGAGCCTGCAGGCACGGCGATCAAGCCGCTGACGAACATGGGCGATCCAGCCCATAGCCTCCAGCGCCGAGAGATCTTGCTCGCCGTCCAGGACGGCCTGCAGTACCTCAGCGACAAGCACCGCGCGGTCATCGTCATGCGCGAGCTGCAGGGCATGTCGTACGAGGAGATGGCCAAGGCCATGGGCTGCTCCAAGGGCACGATCATGAGCCGGCTGTTCCACGCCCGGCGCAACATGCAGAAACATCTCGAGGAGCGGCTCGGCTATCGCGGTGGCGAAAAGGAGCCCAATAAAATCCGCTCGCGGAAGTCTAAGAACATGCAGGCCCGGGAGGCTGCAGTTTCATGACACAGGCCCAACAACAGGTCTCCGAGACGCAGATCGGCGCGCTGCTCGATGGCGAACTGTCCGCAAGCGAGCGCGAGCTCGTCGAGCAGTTCTTGGCCGAGCAGCCGGACGCGATGGCGCAATTCGAAGAGCTCGGGCATTTGCGCCAGGCGATTTGCGACAGCTTCGAGGAGGAAGCCGCGCGAGTGCCGGAGGCGCGCTTTGAGCAGATCTGGGACGAGATCGAGCGAACGATCGATAACGACGCCCGGCTCCAGAGCGCCGCGGACACGCGCGTCTCGATCTGGTCGCGTCTCGTCGCCTTTATGCAGCCGGTCTGGCGGCCGGCGCTCGCCGTCGGCGGCGTCGCGGCAGTCGCGGCGCTGATCCTCAGCACCGGCCGCGTCACGGATATCGACGCGAATAACAAGGCTCACCTCGCGTCGAAGACTGCGGCAGAAGCCCAGGTGAACCCCAACGCGGTGGACGACGAGGTCAAAGACGTGGCGGCCGACGAGGCGCCCAGCATCGCCAAGGCCGGGCGGCCGGAGGCCGCGGTGCCGTCGGTGGTCGGGCCGTTCCCGCAGCCGAACGAAGAGGCCGCCGAGATCGAGCAGATTGAGTTCGGCGGCAACGGCGGCCAGATCGGTCAGATCGAGGGCAAGACGGGGACCGTGACGGTGATCTGGGTGACCGAAGAAGATGACCCTGCGGATAGTGAGCGCGCGCTATGAACACCCGAACGAGAACCCGCCGGCTGCTTGCATCTACACTGGGGCTGGCGCTCCTGCCGGCCTTCGGCCTGAGCGCGGCCCTGGTGACGCCCGCGGTGGCGTCCGCGGCCGAGGCCGAGACCGCCAAGTGCCAGGTCCATTCTGTCCTGGCGCTCAAGACAGGTGACGGGAGCATCCCCGACGACCTGAAGTTCCTCGCCGACCAGCTCTCCGCCGATCAGTTCGCGGCCTACAAGAGCTTCCGGCTGCTCGAGACCAAGCAGTTCAAGCTCGAGCTGAACAAGCCCGCGGTCGCCGCGATGAAGTCCGGTCACAAGCTCACGCTCGAGTTCCTCGGCAGCGAGCCCGAGACCAAGAAGCTGCGCCTGCGCGCCAACCTGACCTCGCGCACCGGCGAGGGCTCGCTCGTCGACACGCGCCTGCAGTTCCCCAGCGGCGGGCTGCTCTGGGTCGGCGGCGTGCGCCACGACGACGGCAAGCTGTTCTTCGCCATTCACTGCGTGCAGGGCGAGGCGACCAAGCCCTGACGCGCGCGGCCCGGGCTTGATGGCATGAGGTACGCCCTCGCCCGCGCTGCGGGCGGGGGCGTGCTCGTTCGTCGTCACGGCGCGCGCGTGGGTCGTCGCGGTCCTCAGGCGCGCGTCGCGGGCGTGCTCGTTCGTCGTCGTCGGCGCGCGCTCGTCGCGGGGCGTGCTCGTTCGTCGTCCTCTGGCTCGCGCGCGTCGCGTGCTCGCGCGCGCTCGCGCGCGCTGTCGCGGGGCTCGTTCGTCGTCCTCGGCTCGCGCGCGCCGTCGCGGGGCGTGCTCGTTCGTCATCCTCGGCTCGCGCGCGCCGTCGTGGCGGATCCTATTAAAGATGACCAAAGGGTCATGCGGGCTCGCGCGCGCGGATGTCCGTCGTCGCGCGCGCGGGCGATGTCGCGCCGGGATCGCGCGCGGGGCGAAGTCGAGCGCGCGTGCGTCGTCTCCACACGGGAAGCCTGCGGCGCGCTCGGGCGTGTTTGGAGGCGGCGGGTGAAGGCGATATGCTGCGTCCTGTCGCGTCGGCCCACGAGATCGCGCGCTCCGCTTCGGACGCGCGTGGCCGTATCCGCGAGGAGCGTCGACAAGAACGTCGTGTCTGCGAGCAACAAGCGAAGAATCTGGCCGTGGCTGATCGGCGCTGGCGGGCTCCTGCTCGCGGCGGGCGGCGTCGCCGTGGCGACCTACCCGAGCTGGGCCGGGGGCTACCTCGAGGGTGAGCTGGTGCGCCGGCTCCAGGGCCGGACCGGCGGCGAGGTCAAGCTCGGCGCGCTCGAGCTCGGCTACGGCCACGCGACCCTGCGCGACCTCGACATCGTCGATGACGCCGGCGCCCACGTGAACGTCGAGCAGATCGACGTCGAGCTCAACGGCGGCGCGCTGTGGTTCGGGCGCGTCGAGGTCACCGGCGTCGCCGCGCGCGGCGGGACGATCGCGTGCGCGCTCGACGACTGCGAGGCGCTCGCCGGGCGCGTGCTCAAGCGCGAGCGCGACGACGGTGACAAGGGCGGCGGCGGGCGCCTGCGCGTCAAGGCGAAGACCGTCACGCTCCAGGACGTCGCGCTCGACGTCACCGCCGGCGCCCACGCGGTCAAGGGCTCGCTCGACGCCGCGCTCACGCTCGAGACGCGGCGCCTCGAGCTCACGCTCAAGGACGCCGACGCGACCCTCGAGGACGGCAAGCACCACGTCCAGGGCGAGTTCTCGGCCGGCCTCGAGCTCGACGGCGAGGCCGTCGACATCACGCTGCGCCACGTCTCCGCGGAGCTGGCTCGAGGGGCACGTCCGCTGCGCGCGAGCAAGCTGGCGACGCGCGTCGTGCTGAGCGCGCGCGACGACGGCGCGCGCGCGCCCGTGTTCCCGCTGACCCTCGAGATCGAGGGCGCCGGCACGCGCGTGACGCCGAAGATCTCGGTCGCGGGGGTGCGCGGCGCCGTGACGATCGAGGACGAGCGCCTGCGCGAGCTGACCGTCGAGCTCGCCGGCGGGTTCTCCGACAGCGAGAACGACAGCGGCGAGGTCCCGAAGCTGTGGTCGCTCAAGGGCCCAGTGCGTCGAGACCTGACGAGCGGGAGCCTGAGCCTGGAGATGAGCGCCTTCGAGCTCGGGAAGATCCCGCAGGTGCTCACGCGATTGCCGGTCAAGGACTCCGAGAAGGCGACCGTCGGCGGCAAGCTCGACGTCACCTTCGCCGACGGCAAGGCCGAGCTCGCCGGCGACCTCGAGGTCGCCGGGATCAACGTCGCCCACCGGCTGCTCGCGCGCCGCGTCGTGCCCGACCTCGGCTTCTCGCTCGCGTTCAAGGCCGAGGTCGATCCTGGCGCCAGCGCCGTCGAGATCCAGGAGGCGACGATCGAGCGCGGCGGCGTGCAGCTGCAGGTCCGCGGCACGCTCGTCCACCCGCCCGAGCGCGCGGGCCGGCGCTACAAGCTGCACTTCGAGGTCCCGAAGGTCGCCTGCCAGGACGTGCTCAACGCCTTGCCCTACGAGCTCGTGCCGGGGCTCGACGGCTTCAAGCTCGGCGGTCAGTTCTCCGCGGCGGTCGACGCCGACGTCGACTACGCCGACCTCGAGGCGCTCAAGCTCGACGGCAGCGTCGGCCTCAGCGGCTGCAAGGTGCTCTCGACCCCGCCGCTGATGGCCGTCAGCCGCCTCTCGGGCCCCTTCGTGCACCGCACCGTGATGCGCACCGGCGCGATCAAGACCGTCGAGCTGCGCCCCGGCTCGGGCACGTTCACGCCGCTCGCCGAGATCAACTACCTCGACAACGCGGTGCGCACGACCGAGGACGGCGGCTTCTGGCGTCACAAGGGCTTCCTCCCGTCGCAGTTCGAGAAGGCGCTGCGGCGAAACCTCGACGCCGGCGAGATCCGCCTGGGGGCCTCGACCATCACCATGCAGATGGTCAAGAACACCTTCCTCAGCCACGAGCGCACGCTCTCGCGCAAGCTCCAGGAGATGTTCCTGACCTGGTACGTGGAGCAGGCGCTGCCCAAGGCGCGGATCCTCGAGATCTACTTCAACATCATCGAGTTCGGCCCCGGGGTCTACGGCGTCACCCGGGCCGCGCGGCACTACTTCGGCAAGTCCCCGAGCGAGCTCAACCCGAAGGAGGCCATGTACCTCGCGCTCATGCTGCCGAGCCCGGTGCGTCGCCATGACTCCTGGTGCGAGGGCGGCCTGACGCCGCGCATGCAGACCAAGCTCGACCGCTACTTCGAGATCATGGCCAAGCGCGGGCGCATCGACGACGCGCTGTACCAGGAGTTCAAGGACGTGCCGATCGTGCTCGACACCAGCGAGCTGACCGTCTCGACCGACGAGTGCAAGGCCGAGATCCGCCGGATCATGGCGGGCACGCAGACGCAGCGCGCGGCCACCGGGCTGCTGGCGAGCGCGGCGGACTTCGAGTTGCCGGAGCTGTTCGAGGGGCCATCGGGGGACGACGCGCCCGACGACGACGACGACCGCGAGGACGGCGGCGACGCGGGCGACGATCCGGCCGACGGCGCCAGCGAGGACAAGCCGGCCATGGACGTCGACGACATGCTGTTCGATCGCGGCTAGGCGCGGGTCGGGACGAGGGCGAGCGGCGCCGGCGTGCGTCCCGGGACGTCGCCCCTCGCGCATTCGCGGTTCCTTTGCTCGCCTCGGCGAACCAGCGCATGATGGGGAGCGTGACGTCCCGCTCCGCGATCCGCGTCGCGCTCGGCGGGCTGCTCGCGCTCGCCCCGTGCACGGCCAGCGCCCAGGAGGTCCTCGTGCAGGGCGACCAGCGCGTGCAGGATCCGGGCGAGCGCGGCGATCGAAAATTCCACGGCGAGGCGCGGCTCGGCGCGCGGCCCGGGTTCATCGCCGAGGATCCGATGTTCAGCATCGAGCCGTCGGTGAACTTCGATCTGCGCGAGATCGTGCCGCTGGAGTTCCGCCTCGGCGCCGACATTCGCCTGCGCATGGTCGACCGCGCGCCGGAGCAGGGGCAGGTGATCCGCGGGACCGACTGGGACGAGCCCGGCGACTTCATCACGATCTTGCAGGCGCTGCGCTACGAGGACGCGTTCGTGTTCGCGCGCCACGGACAATTCAGCGTCGACCTGCGGGCCGGCGAGCTCGGGCGCGTGGAGCTCGGGCACGGCAGCCTGGTGCAGGGCTACGCCAACAGCCTCGACGTCGACAGGCGGCGCACGGGGATCGACTTCGCGCTGCGCCTCGACGGCCTGCTGCTCGAGCAGCCCGCGGGCGTCGAGCTGGGCTTGTTCGTCGCCGACTTGACGGGGCAGCAGCCGCTCGGCGCGCGGCTCGGCGGCCACTGGGCCGGCGCGGGTCTCGGGCTGACCGTCGTCGGCGATCCGCTCGCGCCTCGCCTCGCGCGCCCCGCCGACCCGCCCGACGCGTTCGTCGTCGACGCGCAGAACTACCTCCAGCGCATGGGCGATCGCGGCGTCGCGGCCGTCGGGCTCGATCTCAGCTACCGCTTCACCGATCGCTGGCGCTACTGGATCAGCCCGTACCTCGATCTCAACGCGCTGCCGGGCCTCGGGCGGGGGCTGCACGCCGGCCTCGATCTCGAGTTCGCGCTCGGTCGCCGCCGGCGCGTGCACCTCGGCTTCGTCGGCGAGTTCACCTACGGATCCGACGACTACGACCCCGCCTACTTCGACGTGTTCTACACGATGCAGCGGACCCAGGCGCAGTTCGTCGCCTACCCGGACGACCTGCCCGCGAGCTTCGGCACGCTCGCGACGCCCAAGTACAGCTTCGTCGATCGTCGCGACCTGGGCGGGGCGGGGGGCTACGGCGCGATCCGCTTCGCCCACGACAGCGGCGGCTTCGCCGAGACCGGCTACCGCTACCGGCCCGGGCCGCTCGGCGACACGTGGGAGACGCGCGTCGGCGTGGATGTCCCGGAGGTCCAGCTCGCGCTGCTGCACGCGCATCGCGGCGACCTCGGCTTCAACATCATCGAGCCGGCCGGGAGCCTCGCGGCTTTCGAACTCAACGTCCCCGTGCTGCGCTACCTCGACGTCTCGGCGACCGCGGGGTGGCTCTACGCGACGCGTCGGCCGATCGGCGGCGACGCCACCGCCGGTCGCGTGTCGAGCGGGTTTGTCGGCGGCGCGGGCCTCGTGTTACTCGGGATCGCCGGCCGCTTCCCCTGGTGACGCGGACGCAGCCGGCGCGCCGCGACGATGGTCGCGCGCGCGCGCATGACCATGGAACGCCACCAGCTCACGAGACTGATCGACGGGATCGGCCCGCGCCGCGCGCTGGAGCGACTTCGCCCGTACGTCACCGAGTCGCGCCAGCAGCGGATCGAGCAGGTCCTGCAGCACCGCGTGCGCACGCTGCATGTCGCGGTCGAGCGGCCCCACGATCCGCACAACGCGGCCGCGATCGTGCGCACGGCGGAAGCGCTCGGCTGCGGCCCCGTACACGCGATTTCGGACATCTCCGGGATCCTGCGCGCGCGGAAGACGACGAAGGGCGCGATGTACTGGGTCGAGACCCATCACTACCGTGATCTCGGCGATTTCCTGGCCATAATCAGGTCGTCAGGAATGCGACTGGCCGGGGCGTGCGTTCATGGGAGAGACACGATCGACCTCGCGGAGCTCCCGATCGACAGGCCGCTCTGCGTCATGTTTGGCAACGAATCCACCGGGCTCAGCGACGAGGCGCTCGCCGCCTGTGACCACCGCTTCACGATCCCGATGGTCGGCATGTCCGAGAGCCTCAACCTCTCCGTCTCCGCCGGGATCACGCTGCACGACCTCCTGCAGCGCAAGCGCGGGTGGCTCGCGACGCGCGGCCGCTCGGGGGACGGGGACAACGCCTGGCTCGTGCGCACGCGCGTACGCTGGTACGCGCGCGCCCTCGATGATCGGCTGGTCAGGCACCTGCTCGCGCCGGAGGTCGACGTCGCGGCGCGGGCCCCAGCTGCGGGGGCCCCGTAGGTCCAAGGAGTGGCGCTGATGCGATCCGACGACCCGGAATGGACGAAGTCGCTCGGCGATCGATCCGCTGAGCGTGAGCGTGAGCGTGAGCGTGAGCGTGAGCGTGAGGCGCGACGCGAGGACGACGATGACGACGCGGTGACCGGCGTGCACCCGGCCACGGACGACGCGATCACCGGCGTGCACCCGAAGACCGGGCTCGGCTCGGCGGCTGACCTCGAGGACATCGAGACCGGGGAGTTCCGGACCGAGGACGACGAGACCGACGAGTTTCACCTCAGCGCGGACGCGCGAGCCAAGCGCCAGCGGGTCGAGCGCTCCGCCGACGGCGCGGCGAGCCACGACGAGGACCGCGGCCCCTCGATCGTCGCCGGCACGATCGTGCACGACGAAGCCGAGGGCAGCGAGCTCGGCGGCACCGGCTCGACGGGCACGACGCGCTCGGTCGGTCCGGAGGGCGTGATCCCGAAGCGCAAGGCGCCCTCCTACCGCGACCTCGGCGTCGCGCCGCGCACCGATCCGCCGCCCCGCGCGAGCGCGCGTCCAGGTCGCGGCCGCGCGATCCTGTTCCGCGTCCTTCGGCGCCTGCTGATCGCGTTGATCATCCTCGGCTTCCTCGGCGCGCTGTCCGGCGTCGCCGGCGTCATCGGCATCTTCTGGTACTACGGCCGCGGCGTCGAGGGCGTCGACGTCGCCGCGATCCGCAACTACAAGCCGAAGCAGGTCTCGAAGATCACCGCGCGCGACGGCACCGTGATCGGCGAGCTGTACAGCGAGCGGCGCACCCTCGTGCAGATCGAGGACATCCCGAAGCACGTCGAGCTCGCGTTCCTGGCGGCCGAGGACGCTGACTTCCGCCACCACGAGGGCATGGACTACATGGGCATGTCGCGGGCGCTGATCAGCAACCTGCGCACGCGCTCGATCCGTCAGGGCGCCTCGACGATCACCCAGCAGGTCGTCAAGAATTTCCTGCTCAGCCCGGAGCGCACGCTCGAGCGCAAGGTCCAGGAGCTGATCCTCGCGCGGCGGCTCGAGAAGGCGCTGACCAAGGACGAGATCCTCGAGCTGTACCTCAACGAGATCTACTTCGGGCACGGGCGCTACGGCGTCGAGGAGGCGAGCCAGTTCTACTTCGGCACGAGCGTGCGCAAGATCAGCCTGGGGCAGGCCGCGCTGCTCGCCGCGATGCCGAAGGCGCCGAGCAAGGCCTCGCCCTACAAGGACGCGCGCAAGGCCAAGGTCCGGCAGATCTACGTGCTCCAGCAGATGGTGCGGCACGGCTTCGCGACCGCCCGCGACGCCGACGAGGCCATCGACAGCCCGCTCGAGATCCTCGAGACGCCGCGCGAGGCGGTCACGGTCGAGGGCGCCCAGGAGTTCGTCGACGCGGCCCGCGAGAAGCTCGTCAGCGTCTACGGCGAGGACAAGCTCGACAGGCTGGGCGCGATCGTCACGACCACCGTCGATCTCGATCTCCAGAACAAGGCGCGCGCGGCCGTCCGCGGCGGGCTGATCGCGCTCGACGAGCGCCAGGGCTACGGGCACAAGGTCAAGCCGCTGTCCGAGAAGCGCCTCAAGCAGGTGCGGGCCAAGGACAAGGGCCCGATCGCGGCGGGCAAGACCTACCCGGTGGTCATCGGCCCCCGCGATCCCGCGCTCAAACTCGCCGACGACGAGGTGTTCGGGACGATCGGCGAGCAGCGCCACAAGATCGTGTTCCGCGTGCCGGAGCGCTACGACGAGGCCGACAAGTCGATCGCCGAGCAATTCCCCGAGACCGGCGTGACGATGGTGCGGGTCATCGCGCTCGCTGGCGATCCCGAAAAGTCGGAGGAGAAGTCGGAGGAGAAGTCGGAGGAGAAGTCGGAGGAGAAGCCGGAGGAGTCGGAGAAGGAGTCCGACGACGAGGCCGAGAAGGACGAGGCGAGCGACAAGAGCCCGGCCCGCGCCGACGTCGCGCGCGGCGTCATCGACTCGGGCCCCGAGGCCGCGCTCGTCATCGCCGACGTCGAGAGCGGCGAGGTGCTCGCCATGATCGGCGGCTACACCCAGCGCCGCGGCGACTTCAACCGCGTGCTCGACGCGCGCCGGCAACCTGGCTCTTCGTTCAAGCCCTTCGTCTACGGCGCCGCGCTCGCCAGCGAGCGCTACACCGCCGCCTCGCTGATCTCCGACTCCCCCGAGATCTACGAGAAGTGGCGGCCGACGAACTACGAGGTCGACCAGTACCGCGGCGACATCCGCATGCGCGTCGCCATCACGCACTCGGTCAACACCGTCGCCATCAAGCTGCTCGACGCCGTGGGCATCGAGGCCGTGCACGCCTTCGCGCGCGCCGCCGGGATCCGCTCCGAGCTGAGCCCCAACCTCTCGCTCGCGCTCGGCACCAGCGAGGTCGCGCCGTCCGAGCTGCTCGCGGGCTACCTGACGCTCGCGCGGCGGGGCAACCACGTCGACCCGATCCTGATCCGGCGCATCGAGGCCCCCGGTCAACCGGAGTGGGAGCCCGTCCAGCGCGGCGAGCAGGCGCTGCGCGAGGACGTCGTGTTCATCCTGACGAGCCTCATGACCAGCGTGATCGAGGAGGGCACCGGGCGCGGCGCGCTCAAGCTCGGCCGCCCCGTCGCAGGCAAGACGGGGACCTCCGCCGAGCACCGCGACGCCTGGTTCGCCGGCTTCACGCCGCGTCACGTCGCCGTGGCCTGGGTCGGCTTCGACGTGCCCAAGAAGCTCGGCAAGGGCGAGAGCGGCGGACGGGCGGCGCTGCCGATCTGGCTCGACGTGATGCAGGCCGCCGAGAAGTCGCAGCCGCCCGCAGCGTTCGTCCCGCCCGCGTCGGTGCTCGTGCGCTCCATCGACAAGGCGACCGGGCTGCTCGCGCCGGATGCCATCCCGCAGCCCGACGGCACGCTGCTCGCGCCGCCGCCGGACTCGATCATGGAGGAGTACTTCATCTCCGGGACCGAGCCCGTCGATCGCGCCGAGCCAGCCGCGAAACCACCGGGAGACACGTTGCTCGACCTCTACGGCCCGGGCGCGGATGGAGGCGCGGACGCGCCGGCCCCGGGACCGGGGGAGGAGCCCGCCGCCCCCGCCGGCGACGCGGTCCTCGACATCTACGGCCCCGGGAGCGACGGAGGGAATTCGCCCGGAGCTGGCGACACCACGCGGGCGCCCGACGAGCCGGCGCTTCCGAGCGTCCTCGACGACGACGCGGACGCGCCGTGATCGCCCCGTCTCAGTATGCGGAGCGCGCGTGCGGACGCTGTCCGCGCGTTCGAGTGCGCGCCGGACCGCAGCGAGGCGCCGCGATCGCGCGCCGTGACGTGATTGACAGCCGGATCTCGTGGCCTTCTGCTACCCTGGGCCGGGGTCAGGAACGTTCTTCTACGGTCCTCGGACGCGGCCCCTTGCACGCAGCGATCTGAGGCTTACGAGTTCAGGAGTTCATGGCCCGGCAGAGCATCGGCGATCTCGCGGCCTCGCAGGGTGGAGCCGCGCTAGCCCGAATCGGCGAGCAAGGCGTCGCCAACGCCGCGCCGGCGCGCCCGACGCTTGAATTGCTGAAGGGCGCCTCGCAGCGAATTCCTGTCCCCTGGGGCATGATGATGATCGGCGGCGCCGGCATGATCGGCGGCGGCATCCTGCTGAGCGCGTTGCTCTCGATGACCTTTACGGTCAGCCTGATCGCGACCGTGTTCGTCTCCGCCGGCATAGGCGTCGCGTACCTCGGCGGCCTCAAGCGCTACGCCGAGGTCAACCCGGCGTCCGCGCCTCGCCTGCCGGAGGTCGAGCCGAAGCTGCTCGCCGAGCGCTCGCGTCGCTTGCGGTCGATATTGTCCGGACCCGACATCCCAGGCGCTGGTGTGACCTTCGAACACCTTGTCCGCGCGACGCGGTGGGTGCAGGATGCGGTTCTGTCGACGCTGCTCGCCATGAAGAATTCAGGGGAAGTGATAGAGGACCTCGACCTCGACACCGGCCAGTGGGTGTACCGGCTGTCGGGCGAGGTCGGGCCGTCGATGTCGGGCAGCATGACGCTCGATGATCGACGGCACGCGCTCCCGGCCGCTGCTCCGGGGGAGGATGCTCAATGAAGGACAAGAACGTCGCCGCCATCCTCGCGCTGTTCATGGGCGGTATCGGCGTGCACAAGTTTTATCTGGGCCAGACCGGCGCGGGGCTGATCTACTTGCTGTTCTGCTGGACGTTCATCCCCAGCATCCTGGGCTTCATCGAGTTCATCATCCTGGCGCTGATGGACAAGCAAGAGTTCGACCGGCGGTTCAACGGCAGCTACACGCTCGGCCCGAGCCCCGTGGTCGTGAACATGCTGCCGCCCGCGGGCGGCTACCAGGCACCCCACGCCTACCCGCCGCAGGGGGGTTACGGGCACCCCGTGCAGCACCCGGGCTACCCGCCGCAGCCCTACGCCCAGCGTCCGCAGCCCGTCCCGCAGGGATCGGGCGAGGATGTCGTCGCGCGGCTCGAGAAGCTCAACGAGCTGCGCATCGCCGGCCTGCTGACGGACGAAGAGTTCGCCAAGCAGAAAGAGCGCATCCTGCAGTCGGTGTGAGCGACGGGCGTCATCGCGCCCGCGTGTCTGGACGACGCGGGCCCGCCTTCGTGATCGCGGCGGTCTTGATCGCGTCGGCGAGCGCCTGCGCGCCGGGACAGGTTGAGCGAGTCGAGTTTCGCGACGCGGACGGCGAGGTCCGGCGCGTCGAGCTCCCACGCGGCGCGTCGCTCGACGAGGTCGCGGCGACGCTCGGCCCGCCGACCGCGCGACGGGAGGGCCTGCAGGCGACGTACTGGATGTACAGCTTCGCCGGCGCGCGCTTCGACTACGTGTTCGTGTTCAAGAACAAGCAGCTGCAGCGCGTCGACTACGTCGACCGCCGCGGCGAGCGACCGTGACCTGTCAGACGACGCGCGCGCGCGGCTAGAGTCTACCCGTGCTGGATCTGGTCGTCGTGCTCGGGACGCTCGTGATGCTCGCGGTCGTGTCGCTGTTCGTCCACGCGATGTGGCGAATGGGCTGGTTCGGGCGTCGATCGCCGGCTCTCGACAGGCGTGGCCACGTGGCCGCACGACATGAACAACCTCCTGCAGCCCCACGGTCCCCGCGCCGAGGAGCTTCGCCGGGTCGAGGAGGGCGAGCCCGAGGATGAGGACGTGGGCGACGGGCGCGAGCCCGAGCGCGCGCTCAGCCGAGCCAGTAGTTCACGCCGAAGGTCAGCATGTGCATGAACGGCATCTCGCCGCCGAGGCTGCCGACCAGCGCCTGGTAGCCGACCGTGACGCCGAAGCCCTGGAAGTAGCGCCGCGAGCCAGCCTGGTAGAGCATCAGGCCCATGTTGAGGTTGAGGCGCGGGCCGTGGGGCACGCGGGCCTGCACGTCAGCGTTTGGATCAGGTTGCCCCACGCGGTCGAGCTGGCGGGTCGGCGCGTAGAGGATGTCGTAGCCGACGCGCAGATCGAGGAAGCCGTTTTGCACGTAGGAGAGGCGACCCAGCGACACCGTGGGCCCGCCGCCGAGCAGCGCGAGCATCTGCGTCTTGCGATCCTCGGGGAAGCTGATGAGCGCGGCCTTGGCCTGCACGGTGAGCGCGAAGCCGAAGGGGTTGAGCGTCCCGCCGAAGTCGAGCTCGAGCCCGCCGGCGCGTCCCGAGGCCGTGCGCTGGTTGTTGCCGACGTGGCTGTAAACGGCGCGGCCCATGAAGTTGAAGCGCAGCGGGTTGCTGCGCGGGCGATAGAGATCGCGGAACTTGGCCGCGCGCGCGGCGTCCTCGGCGTCGAGACGCTCCTCCTCCGTCATCTCGCGCCGCTGCGGCCGCTGCGAGGGCGGCTGCGTGCCCGCGGTCGGTCCCATCAAGTCGTCGGCTGACAGCCCACCGGGCTGAGGCTGCGCGGGCTGAGGCTGCGCGGGCTGAGGCTGCGCGGGCTGAGGCTGCGCAGGCTGTGGTTGCGCAGGCTGAACTGCGGGCTGAGGCTGCGCGGGCTGGGGCTGAGCCGGCTGTGGCTGGACTGGTTGTGGCCCTGCGACCCCAGGTTGTGGCTGCGCGGGCTGGGGCTGCGCGGTTCCTGTCGTTGTGGTGCTCGGAGCAGGTGTGGCCGTCGTGGGCTGCGCGGCGACCGGGGGTTCGGCTGCTTGCGCGGTTGGCGTGATCGCGAACACACCGACCGAGGCGCCGAGAAGCGCGAGAGAAACGCCGTAAACAGCGCGAACACGCGATCCTGCGGAGAGCGACATGGGGATAGGCTACCTGTAGGGGCTCGAAGGCGCGAGGATAAAAACTCGATTTGAGGCTGTCCCTGATAACAGCCGCGTACTCCCGCGGCTAATTCTGCGCATATGGAGATGGTTGTCGTTTACGATCAGTTTGCTGTATGTGCCTGTAACGACGACAGACAAGGTACGTGCGCTGTACTACAGTGGCGACCACACCCGTCACGGAGACTTTCTATGACCGACCGAAGCAATCCCCGACGCGCGCGCGGTGGCCTGGAGCAGGCTACAGCGCTGCTGGTGGCGTTGGCGTTCCCGCTCTCGATCTCGGCGGGCTGCGCCCCGATCCCCTTCGAGAGCACGAGCCCGATCGTCATCGCCGGTGATCCGCCGCCGCCGCCGCCGAAGCCGAAGCCCAAGCCGAAGCCGAAGCCCAAGCGAGTCGAGATCAAGGACAACAAGATCGAGTTCAAAGAGAAGATTCAGTTCGAGTTCAACAAGGCGACGATCCTGCCTGAGTCGGACAGCTTGCTGACCGACATCGCGGCCGTCATCAAAGAGAACCCGCACATCAAGAAGATCTCGATCGAGGGCCACACGTCGAGCGAGGGCTCCGACAAGTACAACAAGAAGCTCTCGGAGAAGCGCGCCAACTCGGTCGTGAAGTGGCTCGTCGAGCACGGCATCGCCGAGGAGATGCTCGAGCACAAGGGCTGGGGCGAGGAGCGCCCGCTTCAGGACGAGTCGACCGAGGAGGGCAAGGAGGCCAACCGCCGCGTCGAGTTCCTCATCCTCGAGCAGGACGTGACCAAGAAGAAGGTCGAGATCGATCCCGAGACCGGCGAGGAGCGGGTCGTCGAGGAGAAGACCCAGAAGGTTGCGAGGTAGACATCATGCGTAAGCCGATCCTGATCACATGCTTGCTCGTTGCCTCGTCCTTCGCGCCCGCCTGCACCTGCATCGCGCGCGGCCCGGACGACTACCGCAAGGACACCGAGGCGCTGGTCTCGGAGAAGAACCCGGAGATCAAGCGCTGCTACGACGCCGCGCTGGTCAACGACGCCAACCTCGGCGGTGACGTGGTCGTCAACTTCACGGTCGAGAAGAAGACCGGGACGATCATGAACCCCGCCGTCGACACCGAGCGCACCACCGCGCCGGTCGAGCTCGGCGACTGCATCGTCCAGGCGATCGACGGCCTGGTGCTCAAGCCCGAGGATCAGCGCGACGGTCTGGCGACCTTCTCGTGGACGTTCAAGGCCAACCCGCCGCCCCCGGCGCCCGAGGCCGAGGAAGACCTCGAGTCCTAGTCCTGGTCCTGTCCTGAGGGACAGGACAATCGAGGGCGTCCGCGCTGCGCGGGCGCCCTCGAGTCGTTCTTCAGCCAGTGTTCTTCAGCCAGTGTTCTTCAGCTGTTCCTCAGCTGTTCTTCAGCCAGTGTTCTTCAGCTGTTCTTCAGCCAGTGTTCTTCGGTCAGTTCGTCACGTGGCGTTCGCGACTAGACCTTGGCGAGCGCCTGTTTCAGATCGCCGAGCAGATCGTCGATGTGCTCGATGCCGACGCTGACGCGCACGAAGCCGTCGTCGATGCCCAGCTTCTTGCGGTTCTCGGGCGGCACCGAGGCGTGGGTCATGATCGCGGGGTGCTCGATCAGGCTCTCGACGCCGCCGAGGCTCTCGGCCAGCGTGAACACGCGCACCGCCGAGAGGAAGCGGCGCGCGGCGTCGAGGTCGCCGCGCAGGTAGAAGGAGATCATGCCGCCGTAGCCGGACATCTGCGCGCGCGCGAGCGCGTGCTGGGGGTGGCTCTCGAGGCCCGGGTAGATCACGCGCTCGACCTTGTCGTGCGCCTCGAGGAAGCGCGCGACCACGCCCGCGCTCTCGGCGTGCTGACGCATGCGCAGCGGCAGCGTCTTGAGCCCGCGGAGCGTGTAGTAGCAGTCCTGCGGGCCCGGGACCGCGCCGCACGAGTTCTGCAAGAACGCGAGCTGCTCGGCGAGGCCGGCGTCGCGCGTGACGACGACGCCGCCGACGACGTCGGAGTGCCCGCCGATGTACTTCGTGGTGCTGTGGACGACGAGGTCGGCGCCGAGCTCGAGCGGCCGCTGGAACACCGGCGTCATGAAGGTGTTGTCGACGGCGAGCAGCGTGCCGTTGTTGTGGCACAGCGCCGCGATCGTCTGGATGTCCGAGATCTTGAGCATCGGGTTCGTCGGCGTCTCGAGCCAGCACAGGCGCGTCTCGGGGCGCAGCGCGCTGGCGATGTTCGCGGCGTCGGTCGGGTCGACGTAGCTGAATTGCGTGCCGCGGCGACGCATGACCTTGTCGAACATGCGGAAGGTGCCGCCGTACATGTCGTCGCCGGCGACGACGTGGTCACCGGCGTCGAGCAGCTGGATGACCGTCATGGTCGCGGCGCAGCCGGAGGCGTAGGCGAAGCCGAAGCGGCCGCCCTCCAGCGCCGCGGCGACGCGCTCCAGCGCGTAGCGGGTCGGGTTGTGCGTGCGGCTGTACTCGAAGCCGGTGTGCTCGCCGGGGGAGCGCTGGGCGTAGGTCGACGACTGGGAGATCGCGGGCATCACCGCGCCGGTCACGGGATCGGGGTGCTGCCCGCCGTGGATGGCGAGCGTCTCGATGCGCGCGTCGGCGGGCACGTGGTCTTCTTGCTGCTTGTACTCGGCCATGGGCTCTCGCAGCGCGGATGCTAGCAGGTTGCCGGCGAACTCCCCACGGTCGCGCGCGCGTGCCGGAGCACCGCAATTTCTCGCCTGGGGCCCTACGGTGGGGACACACGAGGAGCGAGCACATGGTGAGCGTGGAGCACGGAGCGTTTTGTTGGGCCGATCTGGCCGCCCACGACATGGACGCGGCCGCGCGCTGGTACGCGGCGCGCCTCGGCTGGGAGGTGCAGCGCATGCCCGACACGGACCGGTTGCCCTACGCCGTGTTCACGCGGGGGGGCAAGCGCGTCGCCGGCGTCGGGCAGATGTGCCCCGAGATGCAGGAGGCCGGGATCCCGCCGGTGTGGAACAGCTACATCAACGTCGACGACGCGGCCGCGGTCGAGGCGCGCGCGCGCGCGCTCGGGGCGTCGGTCACGGTCGAGACTTTCTCGATCCGCGGCGTCGCCCGGCTCGCGTTCCTCGTCGACCCCACAGGGGCCAACTTCGCGCTCTGGCAGCCCGACGGGCAGGCCGGGACAGAGCTGCTCAATGAGCCAGGTGCCATGGTGTGGAACGAGCTGACGACGAAGCGCGTCGGCGTCGCGCGGGAGTTCTACGCGAGCCTGCTCGACTGGCGCTACCGCGACCTGCCCATGCCGGGCTGGACCTACACCGAGATCCGCGTCGGCGAGCGCTCGTTCGGCGGGATGCTCGCGCCGCACCACGAGCCGCCCGAGGGCGCGACGCCGTGCTGGATGGTCTACTTCGCGGTGCAGGACGTGGACGCCGTCGCGCGCGACGTCGAGGGCTCCGGGGGCGTCGTGCTCGCGCCGCCCTTCGACACGCCGGGCGGTCGCCTGTGCGTGCTGCAGGATCCCCAGGGGGGCGTGTTCGCGACGATCCGCCTGCTGACCGCCGAGACCTGAGCCGAAGGCCGCGTCAGCGCTTGCGCTTGCGCTTGCGGTTCTTGCCGACGTCGAAGAACACGCCGCCGGTCAGGCCCAGGCGGAAGAACCAGCGCGTCTTGTCGATGTCGAAGTGCAGGAGGTTGGCGTTCACGGCGCTCGTCGTGATCGCGAAGGTGATGGCCGTGCGATCGATGCGGCTCGTGAACGAGACCTCGGCGTCGAAGGCGTGCTGGTTCCACAGCACAGGCTGACCGATGGGGACCGCGTTCCCGGTGGCGTCGATGGTCGCCGGGAACGGCCACGTGTAGCTGTAGCCGAGCGCGAGGCCGAACAGGCGGTGCTGAAAGCCGGCCTTGAGCGCGGGCTTCAGCATCGCCGGCATCGCGTTGCGTGAATTCGCCACGTTCGCGCCCGCGGCCACGGACGGGCGGAACATCAGATACTTGAGGAATTGTAGCTGATAGCCGAAGTCGAGCATCAGCGGCGCGTAGTGGAAGCGACGACACTCCCCGGCGCCGTTGCACGCCTTGCTCAGGCGCACGTAGTCGGCGTGCAGGACCAGCCGCAGGCGGTGGCGTGAGGGCAGCTCGCGCCGTCGCGGATCCTCGATGCCCGACTCCGTGAGCTCCTGCTTGCTCGCGCGTTGCTCTCGCGCGCTCGCCAGCGTCGGCGCGGACGCGATCAACACCCCCAGCAGCGGCCCCAACACCGCGCGCGCTCGCCCGAGCACGCGCTGCTGGGCCTGTGCCCGTTGGCTATGTCGAACGCCCCGCACCCGCGCGGCAAGTGTACCTCGTTTACCCAGCGGGCCCGAAGTTCGGCGTCCCCGGCCGGTCACAGCAGCGCGTCGAGCAGCACGCACGCGAGGTAGGCGATGCTGACGTAGCCGTTGAGGTCGAAGAAGGCCTTGTCGACCCGGCTGAGGTCGCCCGGTCGCACGATCCAGTGCTCGTACACGAGGATGACGCCGATGAGCGCGACGCCGAGCCCGTGGACCAGGCCGAGCCCGGCGAGCGCGTGCAGGGCGACCAGCGCGCCGACGGTGCCGAGGTGGAGCAGGGCGCTGAGGACGAGCGCCCCGCGGGCGCCGAATCGCACCGGGATCGAGTGCAGGCCGCGCGCGCGGTCGAAGCCTTCGTCCTGGAGGCTGTAGATGATGTCGAAGCCGGCGACCCAGGTGGCGACCGCGACCATGAGCAGGGTCGGGACCGGCCAGCCCGCGAAGCTGCCGGTCACGGCGATCCAGGCGCCGCCCGGGGCGAGCGCGAGCGCGCAGCCGAGCACGATGTGCGCGCTCCAGCTGAAGCGCTTGAACAGGCTGTAGACCAGCACGAGCGCCAGGCACGGCAGCGCGAGCACCCCCGGGAGCGGTCCGAGGGCCCAGGCGGCGCCGAGGAACGCGGCCGCCGACAGGGCCGTGAGCAGGCTGGCCGCGCGCACGCTGAGGGCCCCGCGCGGCAGCTCGCGGTCGGCCGTGCGCGGGTTCTCGGCGTCGATCGAGCGGTCGACGACGCGGTTGAAGCCCATCGCGGCGGTGCGGGCGGCCGTGAACGCGAGCAGGATCCACAGCAGGCGCGCGATCGTGAGCCCCTCGCTGCCGCTCGCGCGCGCGGCTTGATGGGCGAGGGTCGCGGCCGCGAGCGCGAACGGCAGGCCGAAGATCGTGTGGCCGAGCTTGACCAGGCTCGAGAAGGTCCGCAGCGCGTTCCAGGCGCCTGGCGGGGTCGCCGGGCCGCGCGGGTCCGCCTCAGGGGTCGTGGACGCCATCGATGCTGGGAACGCTACCCGAACTCCAGCCCGCGCGCACGCGCTGCGACATCACGTCCGCGTCACTTGCCGGTCTTGTCCTTGACCTTCTTGATCCGCTGCGCGGCGTCGCGGTGGCCCAGCTCGAGGGCCCGCTCGTAGTGCTCCCGCGCCTTCGAGTACTTGAGCACCTTGAAGTAGGCGTCGCCGAGCTTGATCCGGTAGCCGCCGTTGCGCGGCGCCACCTTGATGGCGCGCTCGGCGAAGTCGATCGCGCGCGAGAACTTCTGCTCCTCGAAGTTCAGATCGCTGAGCCCGATCAGCGCGGTCGTGTTGCGGCTGTCGAGGTCGAGCGCCCGGTTGAACAGCTGCTCCGCGTTTCGGTACTTGCGCTTGCCCAGCGCCGAGAGGCCCTCCTTGGCGAGCTCGCGGGAGCGCGCCTTGTTGGCCTCGCGCTGGCGTCGATCAGCCTGCGGGTCGCTCGTCGTCTTCGGCTGCGGGCGGCTCGTCGCGCCGTCGTCGTCGTCGTCGCCGTCGCCGCTGTCGGACTCACGCGCGTCGGGCTTGCGCCGCCGCGTCGCCTTGCGACCGCCGCCGGCGAGCGCCATGAGGCGATCGCCGTTGCTCGCCGAGAGCAGCTCATCGCTGTCGACGATCTCCTGCACCAGCTCGGCGCGCTTGCCCTCGTCGGTCTCGGCGAGCGCGCTGAACAGCCGGCCCTGCTTGACCTCCCGCGCCGAGAACTGCTTGCTCTTGGCCTTCTCGCGCAGCTCGGCGAGCTCGCCGACGGTGTAGCCGCTGCGCTCGCGGATCGTCGGGTTCTCGGGGTTAAACAGGTAGGCCTGCGCGTAGTAGTCGCGCGCGTAGGCCTTGCCCTCGGCGTCAGCCCAGTACTTGTTGCCGAGGCCGATGAGCGTGGTCGCGAACTCTCGCCGCAGCGCGCCCGCGCGCTCGAGCGCGAGCTCGGTCGACGCGTCCTCGAGGTTCTCGAGCGCGAGCACCTGGATCAGCGCCGTCGCCGACTTGTCGGACTCGGGCGGGAACACCCAGTTGGCCTTCGCGCCGTACTCGCGCGCCTTGTTCGTCAGCGTCTCGACGACGTTCTCCTGCTCGGGCGTCACCTCGGGCTTCGACGTGAGCAGCAGGATCGTGACGACGATCGCGATCGCCATGCTGACGGCCGCGATCGCCGGCCACACCCAGCGCCGCTGCGGCTCCGGGGCGGCGTGCTGCGGCATCTGGCGGCGCAGCCGATCCAGGCGCTCGCCGGTGACGCGCGGCAGCGGGAGATCATCCCACGGCGTCGCCAGCTCGGACTCGATCTGCGCCTCGCACAGCGCCGCCTCGAGGTCGTGCATGTCGGCGTAGCGATCGCGCGGCGCCTTGGCGATGCAGCGCAGGACCACGGCCTCGAGCGCGACCGGCACGTCGGGGCGCTGGTTGACGATCGACGGCGGCGCCGACTCGAGCTGCGCCGTGATGATCTCGTCGACCGTCTCGCCGCCGAACGGCGGCGCCCCGACGAGCAGCTCGTACGCGAGGCAGCCGACCGCGTACATGTCGAGGCGGCCGTCGAAGGCCTCGCCGTTGATCTGCTCGGGCGGCATGTACAGCGGCGTGCCGGCGCCGGTGTCGTCGCCCTCCTGGGCCATGACCGTGGCGATGCCGAAGTCGACGAGCTTGGCGAAGTCGGGGCGCCCGTCGTCTGCGGCGACGAGGATCACGTTGTCGGGCTTGACGTCGCGGTGGACGATGTCGGCCTCGTGCGCGGCCGCGAGGCCCTTGCAGATCTGGCGCAGGATGCCGATCGCGCGCGACGGGTCGAGCGGGCCGCGCTCGAGCGCGACGTCGAGTCCCTTGCCCTCGAGCAGCTCCATCGCGAACAGCAGGCGACCGTCGGGGAGCTCGCCGAAGTCGAAGATCTCGACGATGTGAGGCGAGCCGATCCGGCTGGCGGCGCGCGCCTCCGCGCGGAAGCGTTCTTTGAGCGTCGCGTCGAGGCTGGCCTCCGGGCGCAGGATCTTGAGCGCGACGCGCCGCTCGATGTCCTCGTGCTCGGCCTCGTAGACCACGCCCATGCCGCCCTCGCCGAGCCAGCGCACGAGGCGGTAGCGCGTGCCCGGCACGCGCTTCCCGGGGAGCAGCCGGACCTGTCGCGGCTTGCTCGTGCGCAGCCCGCTGCTCGACGACCCGCTGACGATGCGCCGGCCCGTCGTGTGCCGCGTCGGCGGTGCCGAGAGCACCATGTCCGTGCCGGTGTCGGCGGGCTTCGCCGCGGGGCCGCGGCGGGGCGGCGGCGCGGTGATCCGCGCCGTCATCGAGTCCTCGGCGCTCCCCGGCGGGTCGCGGTCCGCACCGTCGCGCGCGTGACGATCGGGATTGCTGGACCGCTGCTGCATCGTCCTCGGGGCGGCGCGCGAGCTCGCCGACACTCATTGTGGCGCATTCTCGATCGCACTTCGAGCCCACGCGCCGCGCGGAGCATCGCGCGTTCGCGCGGCCGCGCGGGCCAAAACCATTGCGTCTCTTAGGACAGGTTGCGCGCACTCCCTGCGGATCCACGCGTACTCCGGCGCGCGCGCGTGTTCGCGCGCCGGCGCGGCGGCGGGCGAAGCTGCGCCGCGCGGTGCGCCCACGCGCGCGCCCGCGGACGCGGCGATGACGTCGTCGGCAATGCGGGATAGCCTCGTCGCGTGCGGCACTCGATCCGGAGCGCGCTCATCGTCGGCGCGCTGCTGCCACTGACGGCGCTGTCCTTCGTCGACGACGCGGCCGCAGCGGCGACGAACCAGGCGGCGGACGAGGAGCCGCAGATCCGGATCGCGGTGCTCCCGATCACGGCCGGCGACAAGATCGACGACGTCGCGCGTGAAGAGCTGCTCACGCGGCTGCGGGTCGGCATGGGCCGCGGCGAGGTCGCGCTCGTCCCGGAGTCGGACGTCGACGCGGCGCGCGAGGCCTGCGTCGACTGCTCGTCCGAGGCGCTCGCGCGCTCGCTGGCCGAGCGCAGCGGCGCGACCCACTACACGCGCGCGCGCGTCGACATCAAGAGCCGCGACTACGCCGTGCGCCTGGAGCTCGTCGAGATCGAGAGCGGCCGGGTCGCCGTCGAGTCCGAGCAGACCTGCGAGATCTGCGGGCTGCAGGAGGTCGGCGAGCAGCTCGAGACGCAGGGCGCGTTCTTGCAGTCTCGCCTGCAGATGCTCGACCAGGAGGTCAACACCGGCCTGCTCGTCGAGAGCGAGCCCCGCGGCGCGCTCGTGTTCATCGACGACGTGCTCGTCGGCAGCACCCCCTACGAGGCCGAGGTCGCGGAGGGCTCGCACTCGGTGCGCGTCAGTCTTAACGGTCATCTTGGGCAGGAGCGCGAGGTCGTGGTCGAGGAGGGCGCGCACGAGGTCCTGCGCTTTACGCTCGAGCGCGCGCCCGCGGACCCGAAGCTGCGGGTGATCGGCGGCGCGCTGCTCGGCGGCGGGCTCGCGCTGTTCGCCGGCGGCGTCGTGTTGATCGGCTTCGACGGCGAGCCGTTCAAGCCGCGCTGCGACGGCGCCGACGTCGACGCCGACGGCGACTGCCGCTTCGTGCTCGACACCAAGTGGGGCGGGGTCGCGGCGCTGACCGGCGGCGCGATCGCGGCGACCGTCGGCGCGATGCTCTTGATCCGCTTCCGCAGGGGCAGCCGACCCGCGCAGGACGAGCAGGCGCGCGCCAACCTCAACCTCGGCCTCGACCTCGGCGGCGTGACGCTGCGCGGTCGCTTCTGACTCGGGCGCCGCGCGGACGAACGCGCGGACGAACGCGCGTCGCGGCGTGACCGCGTCGCGTTCGGGTCGCGCTACGACTCGGTCGCGCAGCGCTCGCGATCGATGGGGCTGCACTCGCAGTCGCCGCCGCCGTCGACGCCGCCGCACGAGCCCTTGAGCGGCTTGTTGGAGAACACCACGCCGACCGCCATCCCGAGCATGATGGCGCCGATCAGGCCGATGGAGAGGAGGATGGTGGTGCCCACGCGCGACTCCGCGGGCCCGCGCACGCGTCGGCCCGTCGCCCCCAACCGTGCGTCAGTCTGCGGCGTCGCGCAAGCGATCGAAGGCCGTCGAGCGGCGCTCCTCGAGCGCGTCGGCCTCGCCGCGCACGAGCATCAGCACCGCCAGCTCCGCGCGCTCGGCCAGCGCCATGCCCTCGTCGGGTCCCAGCACGCTCATCGCGGTCGCCAGCGCGTCGGCGCGGGCGGCGTCCGCCGCGACCACCGTGACCGAGGCGAGCCCGTGCGCGACCGGGCGACCGGTGCGGGGATCGATGGTGTGGGAGACGAGCGCCCCGTCCAGCGCGCGGAATTGTCGGTAGTCGCCCGAGGTAGCGAGGCCGTGATCGTCGAGCTTGACGATCGTGTGGATCTCGCGCGGCCCGTGGTCCTCGGGGGCGCCCGGCGTGCGCGGGCGCGGGCGCTCGATCGCGATTCGCCAGCGCTCTCCGCGATGATTGCGACCGCGCGCCCGGACCTCGCCGCCGACCTCCACCATGTAGCGGCGCTGCTCGAGCCCGTCGAGCGCGCCGGCGATGCGATCGGCCGCGTAGCCCGGCGCGATCGCGGACAGGTCGATCGAGAGCTGCGGGTGGGCTTTCTGCACCGCGCTCGCGCCCGCGTCGACGCGCAGCCGCGTGTAGCCGGTGTGCGCGCGCAGCTGCTCGAGCGTCGCGGCGTCCGGCGAGCGCTGGACCTCGCCGCCGGGGCCGAAGCCCCAGGCGTCGATGAGCGGCGCGACCGTCACGTCGAACGCTCCTTCGGACAGCGCCGAGACCTCGCGCGCGATCTCGAGGACCTCGATCAGCTCGCGCGGCACCGTGACCGCGCCGGTCTCATCCGCGTTGAGTCGGCTCAGCTCCGAGTCCGGGCGGTAGTTCGACATCTGGCGGTCGACGAGGCCGAGCTCGCGCGCGATCGCCTGCTCGATCGCCGCGCGCTGCTCCTCCGTCAGCGGCGCGCTGGCGACCGTGACGTTGTAGGTGGTGCCCATGGTCGCGCCGGCGAAGCGGGCGGGCTCGAGCCCCGAGCGCGGCCACATCCGCCACGCGCTCAGCGCGAGGAAGGCCAGCAGCATCAGCGGCAGCAGGACGCGCGCGTGCTTGCCCAGCTTGGCCTCGAGCGGATCGACGGCGGACATGGCCGCACCGGTATACCCCTAAACGCGAGACGCCGCCCCGGGCGGGGGCGGCGTCGCGCTACGTGGGCTCGCGTTCGGGCTAGCCGAAGTCGTCGAACAGGATGTTCTCCGGCTCCACGCCCAGGTCCGCGAGCATCTTGAAGACCGCGTCGTTCATCATGGGCGGCCCGCAGATGTAGTACTCGCAGTCCTCCGGCGCCTCGTGGTCCTTGAGGTAGTTGTCGAGCAGCACCTGGTGGATGAAGCCCTTGTAGCCGGTCCAGTTGTCCTCGGGCCTCGCGTCCGAGAGCGCGAGGTGCCACTCGAAGTTCGGGAAGTCCTCGGCGATCTTGTCGAAGTGGTCCTGGTAGAAGGCCTCGCGCATGGAGCGGGCGCCGTACCAGAACGAGACCTTGCGATCGGTCTTGAGCCGGCGGAACTGGTCGAAGATGTGCGAGCGCATCGGCGCCATGCCGGCGCCGCCGCCGATGAACACCATCTCGGCGTCGGTGTCCTTGGCGAAGAACTCGCCGAACGGCCCGGAGATGATGACCTCGTCGCCTGGCTTGAGGTTGAAGATGTACGAGGACATCTTGCCGGGCGGCAGGTCGGGCTGGCGCGGCGGCGGGGAGGCGACGCGGACGTTGAGCATGATGATGCCGCGCTCCTCCGGGTAGTTCGCCATGGAGTAGGCGCGCGTCACGTCCTCGTCGACCTTCGAGATGAAGCGCCACATGTCGAACTTGTCCCAGTCCTCGCGGTACTCCTCTTCGATGTCGAAGTCCTTGTACTTGACGACGTGGGGCGGGCACTCGATCTGGATGTAGCCGCCCGCGCGGAAGGGCACGGCCTCGCCCGGCGGCAGCTCGAGGATCAGCTCCTTGATGAAGGTCGCCACGTTGTGGTTCGAGCGGACCTTGCACTTCCACTTCTTGACGCTGAAGACCTCGGGCTCGACCTCGATCTCCATGTCCTGCTTGACCTTCACCTGGCAGGAGAGCCGGCAGCCGTGGCGGGCCTCCTTGGGCGAGATGTGGGTCTTCTCGGTGGGCAGGATGGACCCGCCGCCCGAGTGCACCTCGACCTTGCAGACGCCGCAGCTGCCGCCGCCGCCGCAGGCCGAGGGGATGAAGATCTTGTTATCCGCGAGCGTGTTGAGCAGCGTGCTGCCTGCAGGCACGCGCAGCGCCTTGTCTGGATCGCCGTTGATCGTGATCGTGACCGCGCCGCTGTTGACGAGGCGCGACTTGGCGATCATGAGCACGGCGACCAGCGCGAGGATGACGAACAGGAACATCGTCACGCCGATGCCGACTGTCACAATATCCATCGTGTGTCTCCTTGGGGGAACGCGTTGAGGTCCGTGCGGTCTACAGCTGGATGCCGGAGAACGCGAGGAACCCGAGGGCCATCAGCCCGGTGACGATGAACGCCATGCCGAGGCCGCGCAGGCCCGGCGGGACGTGGCTGTAGCGCATCTTCTCGCGCACGGCCGCGAGCGCGACGACCGCGAGCATCCAGCCGATGCCGGAGCCGAGGCCGAACACGCAGGACTCGGCGAAGTTGTAGTCACGCTGCTCCATGAACAGCGAGGTGCCCAGGATCGCGCAGTTGACCGCGATCAGCGGGAGGAACACGCCGAGCGCGTTGTACAGCGACGGCATGTACTTATCGAGGACCATCTCGACGATCTGCACGAGCGCGGCGATGGTGCCGATCTGCGCGAGCAGGGAGAGGAAGGTCAGGTCGACGTCGCCGAAGGTCGGGCTGATCCAGGCGAGCGCGCCCTCCTTGAGCAGGCCGTTGATGATCAGGTTGTTGATCGGCACGCACAGGGTGAGCACGAAGATGACCGCGCCGCCGAGGCCGATCGCGGTCTCGACCTTCTTGGACACGGCGAGGAACGAGCACATGCCCAGGAAGAACGCCAGGGCCATGTTCTCGACGAAGATCGCCTTCACCAACAGGCTGAGATAGTGCTCCATGGCTTACTCCTCCTCCTCGATCTGGTCGGTCTTCCAGCTGCGCAGGGCCCAGATGCCCAGGCCGATGAGGAAGAACGCGCTCGGCGACATGACCATGAGGCCGTTGGGCTGGTACCAGCCGCCCTCGGTCACGGGCGAGAGCAGCGTGACGCCGAGCAGCTTGCCGCTGCCGAGCAGCTCGCGGAAGAACGCGACGACGATCAGCACGACGCTGTAGCCGAGGCCGTTGCCGAGCCCGTCCCAGGCCGAGAGCTTGGGCCCGTTGGCCATGGCGTAGGCCTCGGCGCGGCCCATGACGATGCAGTTGGTGATGATCAGCCCGACGAACACCGAGAGCTGCTTGGCCACGTCGTAGACGTAGGCCTTGAGCACCTGGTCCGCGACGATCACGAGCGACGCGATGATCGTCAGCTGGACGATGATGCGGATGCTGCTCGGGATGTAGTTGCGGATCAGGCTGACGGAGACGTTGGACAGGATCAGGACGATGGTGAGCGCCGCCGACATGACGAGCGCGGTCTCCATCTTCGTGGTCACGGCCAGCGCCGAGCAGATGCCGAGCACCTGCAGCGCGATGGGGTTGTTGTTGAACAGCGGGTCAACCAGCGCCGCTTTGGCTTGTTTATCCATGCTGGCGAGCTCCCTCTACTTGTGGCCCTTCTTGTACTCGGCGAGGTACGGGCCGAAGCCGTGCTCGCCGAGCCAGAACTGGAGCATGTTGGTGACGCCGTTAGAGGTGATCGTCGCGCCGGAGAGCGCGTCGACCTTGTACGGGTGGGCCGCCTTGTCGCTGAAGTCGCCCTTGGCGACCGCGATGGCGACCTTGCCCTGGTCGTCGAACGCCTTGCGACCGGGCCACTTGGCCTTCCACAGCGGGTTGTCGACCTCGCCGCCGAGCCCGGGCGTCTCGCCGTGCTCGTAGTAGGTGATGCCCTTGATCGTGGTCCCGTCGGCCTCGAGCGCGAGGAAGCCGTAGAGCGTGGACCACAGCCCGTAGCCCTCGATCGGCAGGACGATCGCGTCGACCTTGCCGTCCTTCATGACCTGGAAGACCTTGGCCTGCTTGGGCAGCCGCTGGATCTTCGCGTTGTTGGTCGGCGCGGGCGCGCTGCTCGCGGGGTCCTTCTTGGCTTTCTGCTGGTCGAAGGTCGCCACGTCGACGCCGTCGACCGGCTTGCCCGAGTGGAGCTCGATGACCTCGGCCTTGATGTTGCTGTCGAACAGCTGCTTGATCGCGGCCTTGTCGCCGCCGCCCTCGGGCAGCAGGTTGGCGACCGAGAGCACCTGCTTCTGCTGGTCGAGCACCTTGTTCTCGACCTGCTGCGGCTTGAGCTGGACGGCGGCGATGGAGACGACGGCTCCGAACACGCCGCAGACCGCCGCGGCGAAGCCGACGATGTAGCCGGTCTTGGTTTTATCCACCATGGCGCGCCTTCCTCCGTTTGATGTTGGCTTGCACGTAGAAGTGGTCGATGAGCGGCGCGAACATGTTCATGAACAGGATCGCCAGCATCATGCCCTCGGGGTACGCCGGGTTGACGACGCGCACGAGCACGACCATCACGCCGATGCCGATGCCGTAGAGGTACTTGCCCTTCTCGGTGAAGGCCGACGACACGGGGTCGGTGGCCATGAACACGGTGCCGAAGGCCCAGCCGCCGAGCACGACGTGCCAGCTAAACGGCACCGCGAACATCGGGTTGGTCTCGCTCGGCACGAGGTTGAGCAGGCTCGACATCACGAAGGTGCCGATGACGACGCCGAGCATCGTCCGCCAGGAGCCGATGCCCGTGATGATGAGCACCGCCGCGCCGATCAGGCAGCACAGCACCGAGGTCTCGCCCATGGAGCCGGGCACGAGGCCGATGAACGCGTCCCACCAGGTCAGCTTGTTGGCGGCCACGGCGGCGTCGAGCGCCCCGTGCTCCGCGGCCGCGGCGGCGAGCCAGGTCGCGCCGGACATGCCGTCGGCGAGCATCGTCGGCTGGACCGCGCGCCACACCGTGTCGCCCGAGATCTGCGCCGGGTAGGCGAAGAACAGGAACGCGCGGGCCGTGAGCGCGGGGTTGAGGACGTTCATGCCGACGCCGCCGAACACCTCCTTGCCGAGCACGATGCCGAAGCTCGTGCCGAGCGCGACCTGCCACAGCGGGATGGTCGGCGGGAGGATGAGCGGGATCAGGGCGCCCGTGACGAGGAAGCCCTCGGTCACGTCGTGCTTGCGCACGACCGCGAACAGGACCTCCCAGAAGCCGCCGACCGCCATCGTCACGGCGTAGACGGGCAGGAAGTAGAGCGCGCCGTGGAGGACGTTGGCGAGCAGGTTGTTCGGGTCGAAGCCGAGCCCGAGCATGGCGTACAGCGCCGACTGCCAGGACTGCGCCGCCGGGGCGCCGCCGGCCATGGCCCAGTGGATCTGGTAGCCGGTGTTGTACATCGCCCACAGGATGCAGGGGATGAGCGCGATGACGACCGTGAACATCATGCGCTTGAGATCGAGCGCGGCGCGGACGTGCGAGTTGCCCTTCGTCACCTCACCGGGGGTGAAGTGAATCGTGTCGAACATCTCGTAGATCGCGTAGAAGCGCTCGTACTTGCCGCCCTTGTGAAACAGCGGCTCGAGCCTGTCGAACGCCTTGCGTAGAGCCTTCATCAGGTCAGCCTTCCTTCTCGATGATCGTCAGCTGCTCGCGCAGGATCTGACCGAAGTCGTTCTTGCCCGGGTCGACGAAGGTGCACAGCCCCAGGTCCTCCTCGTCGAGCTCGAGGCAGCCGAGGTCGATGGCGCGCTCGCGGTCGCCGGACATCAGCGAGCGCAGCAGGAACGTCGGCATGATGTCGAGCGGCATGACCTTCTCGTACAGCCCGATCGGGACCATGTCGCGCTTGCTGCCGTGGGTCGTGGTCGTGAAGTCGAACTTCTTGGTCACGAACCGGCCGATGTGCGTCGGGATCAGCGAGAACATCTTGGCGCCGAGCGACAGCCAGCCGAAGAACACGCGCTCGCGATCCTCGGCGAGGCACGAGATCTGGTGGTGGTAGCGGCCGAGGTAGCCGAGCGCCTCGCCGTCGGCCTTGCGCCCCGAGAGCACCGAGCCCGAGATCACGCGGTTCTCGCCGGACTTGAGCTCGCCGTCGGTGAGCTCGTCGAGGTTGGCGCCGATCCGTGTGCGGAGCAGCCGCGGCTTCTTGACCGCCGGGCCCGCGAGCGCGACGACGTGCGAGACGTCGAGCTGGCCCGTGGTGAACAGCCGCCCGATCGCGAGCACGTCCTGGTAGTTGATGTGCCAGACGGTCTTGCCGAGGTGGACCGGCTGCAGGAAGTGGATGTGCGTGCCGACGAGCCCGGCCGGGTGCGCGCCCTGGAACTCCTCGACGCGGATGTCCTCGACCTCGTAGGCGCCGACGCGCGAGTTCTGGCCCTTGCACAGGTAGACCGGGCCCTCGCACAGCCGCTTGATCGCCTCGAGGCCGACGCAGAACGTGTCCTCGTGGCCCTCGAGCACGACGTCGACGCGCGGCGCGAGCGGGTTGGTGTCGGCGGCCGTGATGAACAGCGCCGAGGGCTTGCTGTTGGGGCTGGGGACCTTCGAGAACGGTCGCGTTCGCAAGCTGGTCCAGAGGCCAGACTCGAACAGCAGCGCCTGGACCTGCTCGCGGCCGAGCTCGGTCACCGGCTTGCCGGTGTAGTGCTCGAACACGACCTGATCGTCGGGCGAGGGCCCGCCGGCGCGCTCGTTGAGCTCGATCACGAGGGACTGCAGCGCGCGCCTGGCCCCGCGGTTGATGGCGACGACGGTGCCGGCCCCGGGGGCGGTGTAGCGAACGTCGTCGGCCTTGCGGTCTTCGAACATCAGCTGCCCGCGCTTGACCACGTCGCCGACCTTGACGGCCATGCGCGGCTTCATGCCGATGTAGTCGCTGGCCATCAGCGCGACGCGGGAGGTGCTGGGCGCGTCCTCAATGGTCTGGCGCGGCTCGCCAGAGATCGGGAGATCGAGGCCTTTTCTGATCTTGTGTATGGCCATGGGCGATCCTTGGAACCTGGGAACAAACTCGTGGGGCTTCGAACCTCGGTGGACTAGGGAGCACACCGAGTCAGGCAACGCCGGCTCGCGCGGACACCCCACGATCGCGGGACTCCCCGCGTCCACGACGCGACGCGTCCGTTCCGTGTGCTGGAATACGGCGCGCGCGAGCACGTGTCCTGGGGCAAGTCGGGCAAGGGAAGCGATCGGGCTGCGAGACGGTGCGACACAATGTCTGGGCGCGCTCTACTACGAAATGCCCAGAACTTTCAACGCCGCGTCCGCGTGCTGACACCGCGTCAGGTATCTTCATACGGAATCCCGCGACGAGGCCAAGAGGCCAGGGCGTGTGTGTCGTCACAGTCATCCAACCGCACGCGCGCGGATGTCGACGTCGCACACACACGGACCCCTAAGGGCGCGCGGACCGGCACGCGCGCGAGCTATCGCGTGCGCTCGCCAGGCCCGTCGCCGGTGGCGGCCCACGGCGCGTCGGTGTCGATCCCGAGCTCGCGCACGAGCCGAAGAAACCGCGAGAGACCGGCGCGCGCGCGCGCGTCGAGCTCGTAGCGGATGGTGTGATCGAGGTAGCGGCGGTAGGCCGCAGCAGGGAGCACCTCGTCGGGCGAGACCGCAGGGTTCATGGCGCTGACGCGCACCAGCTGATCGCGGTAGCGCTCGGCGTAGGCGGCCGTGCGCGCGCGGCCGCGTTCGCGGGCGGCGAGCAGCGCGGCGACGTGGTGGGGCGCGGTCGCGACGAGCCCCGGCCGCGCGGCCCAAAACGCGAACACGAACGGCAAGCCGGTGGCCTCGTACCAGAGCGCGCCGAGGTCGTAGCTGTGGGCGAACCGCGCGCGCAGGTTGAAGGCGGCGTCGCCGATGACCAGCGCCGCGTCGCGATCGCGCACGCGCGCCACGCCCTCGCGGTGGGGCGCGACCTGAAAGCGCGGCCGGAGGCCGCGCTGGTGCAGGAGCACGCGGATCAGCGTCGCGGAGCTGCGCGAGGCCGCGTCGAGGTGCACGGCGGCCACGCGCTCGAGCGGGACGTCCGAGACGAGAATGACGGTCTCGACCGGTCCCTCGCAGCCAATTCCGATCTCGGGGATGATGTCCCAGTGCGGGTGCGCGACGTAGCTCGCCACGGGCACGAGCGCGATGTCGCACAGGTTCTGGGCCAGCCGCCGGGTGCACTCGGAGGGCAGGGCCGTTGAGGGGTCGAACAGCGCGCGCGTCCCGGCGTCTTCCACGCCATGAAACAGGCCAGGCGCGAAGCGCGGGGCGGCGACCTCGATGTCGTGGATCGGCTCGACGAGCGGCCACGCGTTGAGAAATTCGACGCCGCACACGCGCAGTCGCGTGCTCGGGTGCACGGACGGCTCTCCGGGGGGACGCGCGGCGAGTGCGTGGGCGGGCTCGCGGAGGTTCATGGTGTGGGACTCGCTGGAGGGGCGCGATCGAGTCGCGGGACTCAGTGGACGATGGGCAGACCGCGCGCGGGCGCGGATACCGGGGCGTGACCGGAGTAGGGGACGCTCGCGGCGATCCGGATGTCGTCGAGCGGCGCGCCGTCGTCGATCCAGCGCACGTTGTAGAGCGTGTCGCGCTCGACGGCGGTGCGACCGGCCTCGCGGATCAGGCGGACGAGCTCGGCGCGCGTCATCGCCTGCGGCGTCTCGGCGCCGGCCATGTGGTAGATCTTCTCCTCCTGCACGGTCCCGTCGAGGTCGTCGACGCCGAAGGACAGGGCGATCTGCGCGGTCTTGAGGCCGATCATGATCCAGTAGGCCTTGATGTGCTCGATGTTGTGCAGCATCAGGCGCGCGACCGCGTAGGTGCGCAGGTCATCGACGCCGGTCGGGCCCGGGAGCTTGCCCAGCGAGTTGCCGTCGGGGTGGAAGGCGAGCGGGATGAAGGTCTGGAACCCGCCCGTCTCGTCCTGGAGGTCGCGCAGCCGCAGCATGTGGTCGACGCGCTCCTCGAGCGTCTCGACCGTGCCGTAGAGCATCGTGCAGTTGGTCCGCAGGCCCAGGCGATGCGCGGTGCGGTGGACCTCGAGCCACTGCCCGGCGTCGGCCTTGTCGCGGCACAGCTTCCGGCGCGCGCGCGCGGCGAAGATCTCGGCGCCGCCGCCGGGCATCGAGTCGAGCCCCGCGTCGATCAGCTCGCGCAAGACCTGCTCGTAGGTCATGCCGTAGCGCTCGGCGAAGAAGTGGATCTCGACTGCGGTGTAGGCCTTGAGGTGGATGTCGGGGCGCACCTGCTTGAGCACCCGCAGGCAGTCCTTGTAGTAGTCAAAGCCGACCCCGGGGTGCAGGCCGTTGACGATGTGGATCTCGGTGACCGGCTGGTGCTGGCGCTCGAGGAACTTGGCCTGCACCTGCTCCAGGTCCATCGTGTAGGCCTGCGGCATGCCCGGCTCGAGCCGCGCGAACGAGCAGAACTTGCAGTCCGCGACGCAGACGTTGGTCGGGTTGATGTGGAAGTTGATGTTGAAGAAGGTCCGATCGCCGTGTCGGCGCTCGCGCTCCTCGTTGGCGAGCGCGCCGAGGGCGAGCAGGTCGGGGCTGCGGTAGAGGAACACGCCGTCCTCGAGATCGAGGGGGACACCGGCGCGGACCTTGTCGCGGATCTGGGCGAAGCGGGCGGAGGGGGTCATGACGCTCACGGGCTGGCTTGGGTCAGGGGGTCTCGGGCGGGACGAACGGGCGCGCCCCAGCGCTCGATGAGGCCGTCGGGCACGCGCACGCCGGCGCGATCGAGGGCGCGCACGACCACGGTGTCGATGGCCTGCTCGAGGGTGCGGACGGAGCCGTAGAACGAGGGCACGGCGGGCAGGACGACGGCCCCTGCCTCGGTCGCCGCGACCATGTTGCGCAGGTGCACGAGGCTGAGCGGCGTCTCGCGAACGACGAGGATGAGCCGCGTACGCTCCTTGAGCGCGACCTCACACGTTCTCGTCACGAGATCATCCCCGCCGCCGTGGGCCACGCGCGCGAGCGTCGACATCGAGCAGGGGACGACGAGCACCGCGTCGGGGGCGCTGGAGCCCGAGGCGAAGGGCGCGGAGAAGTCGTGGCGATCCCAGCGACGCGCGCCGGGCAGCTGCGCGGGCATCGCCTCGTCGAGCTCCTGCTGCCACACGATCGGCGCGTTGCTCGAGGCGACCCAGTGGACGGTGAGCGGCGCGCCCGCGTCGCGGACCGCGGCGAGGAGCTGCAGCGTTCGCTGGGCGTAGCGGGAGCCGCTGGCCCCGGTGACGCAGACGACGATCGTCGTCACGCGGCCTCCGTCGGGCCACGGGTCGCGCGCACGATGGAGGCGATGCCGAGGGTCAGGCGCGTGCAGGTCACGTCGACGAAGCCGTGGCGCTCGAGCAGCGCGCGGTAGTCGGCGACCGAGAGGAACTCGCCGATGCTGCGCGGGAGGTAGCGGTACGCGCCGAGGTTGCCGGTCGAGGCCCAGCCGACCAGCGGCAGCACCGTGCGGTTGTGCAGGGTGTGGACCACGCGGGTGACGAGACCCTCGGGCCGGAAGAACTCGAGCACCGTCAGGCGGCCGCCTGGACGCAGGCAGCGGGCCATCTCGGCCGTCGCGCGCTCAACCTCGCTGAGGTTGCGAACCCCGAAGGCGCAGAAGATCCCGTCGAGGTCGCGGTCCTCCTCGGGGAGCGAGTGCGCGTCCATGTCGCGCGTCGTGATCCGCTCGGCGGCCAAGCCCCTGAGCTTGGCGCGGCCGGTCTCGAGCATGCCGATGGAGAAGTCGCCGGCGATGATGTCGGCCTCGGGGAAGCGCCGATGAATCTCGATCGTCGAGTCGAGCGTGCCGGCGCACAGGTCAAGCAGCCGCGCGCGCCGGCCCGCCGCCTGGGCTGCGGCCGCGAGCGCGGGCGGCAGCAGGTCGGAGACGGCCTGGCGACGCCAGCGCACGTCGGTCCCGAGGCTCATGATCCGGTTCGCGCGGTCGTAGCCGTGGGCGATGTCAGAGAACATGTGCTGCACGCGCTCGCCGTGCTCATCGACGGCCTGCACGCGCTCACCGGTGTCGGTCGCGGAGGGCTGGGGGGGCGTGGTGGTCATGGGCGATCGAAGGTCGAGGTGCGTGGAGGAGTCGCTTGGAGGAGTCGCGTGGAGGAGTCGCGTGGTGGAAGTCCGGAGTCGAGGAGGTGTCAGCGCGCCCGCTGGGCGACGCGGCGCGAGACGTGCTCGAGGGCGTCGCGCGCCGGGGAGGGCGCGAGGGTCATGAGGTGGGCGAGGGCGCGCTCGACGTGGTGTTGCGCCCGCGCGGTCGCGCGCTCGACCCCGCCCAGGGCAATGACCCGGGTGACCACGCGCGCGAGCGCGGCCTCGTCCACGGGTGGCCCTTGGGACAGGAGTTCGCGGACCTCGTGGCGCAACGCGGGCTCGCGCTCGATCGCCATGAGCAGCGGCAGCGTCAGCTTGCCCTCGCGCAGATCCTGGCCGGCGAGCTTGCCCGCGACCGCGAGCTCGCCGGTGTAGTCGAGCACGTCGTCCGAGATCTGGAAGGCGAATCCAAGCTCGCGCCCGAAGCACTCGAGGGCGCGGCTGAGCGCGGGCGACGGCAGCCCGGCGATCGAGGTGCACCAGGCGATCAGGCCGGCCGTCTTGCGCTCGATGACGAGGTAGTAGCGGGCCTCGTCGACCTCGCAGTCGCCGGCGACACAGAGCTGGTCGACCTCGCCCTCGGCCATGCGGGTGACCATGTCGGCGAACGAGCGGATCGCGGCCAGCTCGCCCGTGGACGCGATGGCCTGAACGGCGCGCGCGAGGCAGTAGTCCCCCGTCAACACGGTCATGCCGTTGCCGAACTCGTGGTGGGCGGCCGGGCGGCCGCGGCGGAACGCGCCGCCGTCGATCACGTCGTCGTGCAGCAGCGTCGCCGTGTGCAGGAGCTCGCCGACCGCGGCGACCGTGTGGGCGTGGGCCAGGCAGGACCGCTCGTCCTCGCGTTCGCCCACCGCCCGCGCCGCCAGCAGCGTGATCATCGGGCGCAGGCGCTTGCCGCCGGCGAACACGAGGTGGCCGCCGAGCTGCGGGATCACGCGGATGGTCGACTGCAGGAACTCGGCGAGGGTCGACTCGACGACGGCGAGGCCGTCCCGGACGAGCTCAAACGCCGTGGCGAGGACCGGCACGTCGGGACGGCCGAGGAGCCGGGCGTGCGGCTCGCGCGGAGACGACGACGCGCGGTGGTGGTCGAGGCCGGCGGGCCGGGGATCAAGAGCGGATTCCGACATGGCGCAGGACTTTGTGCGGGTCGAGCAGGGGGATGCGCTTGAGCTTCGCCGCGTGGCGCGCGAGGCTCGTGAGGATGCCGCGGACGGCGCTCTGGCCGACAACGGCGTTGAGCAGCGCGCGACCGAGCGTGAAGAAGTCGAGCAGGTACGAGAGCCGCTCGCGGGCGAAGGCGACGCGCGGATCGCCGGCCGGCGCGCGGGCGAGCAGGTCGAGCGCGTGGCGGACGCGGGCGATGGCGTCGTCGACCTTCTCGCGCTCGCGCCGGCGGAACACCGCCGTGATCAGCTTCCACAGGTCGGTCTCGGCCCAGTACATGCGCCCGTCGCGGTGGACGACGCCCCAGTCCTGGAGCGCCGCCAGGGTCATGCTCGTCGAGCCGGCCGAGATCTGGAGGCGCGCGCGGATCGAGCCGTGATCCATGGGCTCCGGGGACAGGAACAGCAGCCCGAAGATGCGCCCCTGGGTGCGCGTGAAGCCCCAGAACTCGGCGATACCCTCGAAGGTGCGCGCGAGCTCGTCCTGGGCCTCGCTGAGCAGGCGGTCGGCCTCGGGGTCGCTCACGCCCTCGCCGACTTCGGCGGGCGCGGTCGGCCGTGGGGCCGAATCTACAAGAGGGTCGTTGTTCACGGCGATACGAGCGAGAAGACGCTGCGACGACGAGACGCATCGGCCGCCGAGCCGGCCGTAGTGGGCGAACCGGGCGGGAGTTCAGTTCAATTTGAAATGAACCTGTGCTGTCGAGGATGTACTGCCGGTAACCCCCGGAGTCAACGCGGTTTCGCGGCGCTGCGACCGTTTGTCCGGGAATCCCCCCCGTGTCAGGGTTGTTGGCGATGGCGATGCAAGACGACCCGTCGCGCGCGAAACGGCGCTTGCCCTCCAGCCTCGACTCCTCGGTCAGCTACCCCATCTGGATCGCGACCGGCACGGCGGTCGCGGGCGTCCTGCTCGGCGGCGCGGCCGTCTATCTCGGGCTACAGGGAAGGCTTCAGGAGCGCGCCCCGGCCCCGGTCGCGGCGGTCGAGCCCTGCGGCTGCGCGGACGAGGAGCGCGTCGCCAGCCCGGTGACGCCCTCCGCGGACACTCCCGCCGACAATTCGGGAGACTCGCTCGTCGAGGCCATCGCGCGCACCCGGGACTCCGTCGTCACGCTGTCGAGCGGCGGCAGCATCGGCGCCGGCGTGATCGTCGACGACACGGGCACCGTGCTGACCAACTACCACGTGATCGCCTCGGCGACGGGCGGCCCGCGCGGGATCGGCGAGCAGGTTCGCACCATCGTCGCGCGCTTCAGCAACGGCCGCGAGCTCCCGGCGGTCATCCTGGCGACCGACAGCGCGCGCGACATCGCGCTCTTGCGTCTTCAGCCCGCCGACAGCGCCGAGCGCTTCCCGCCGGCGCGCATCGGTCGGTCCTCGGAGCTGCCGGTCGGCACCTCGGTGTTCGCGGTGGGCACGCCGCTCGGCTTCGAGCACAGCGTCTCGCGCGGCATCATCTCGGCCGTCGATCGCACGCACGTGCTGTCCAATCGTCAGTTCCCGCTCTTGCAGCTCGACGCCTCGATCAACGTGGGTAACTCGGGCGGCCCGCTGTTCAACCTCGACGGCGAGCTCATCGGCGTGACCACGGCCAAATCGGCGCGCGGGCAGGGCATCGCCTTCGCCATCCCGATCGACCACGTGCGCGCGTTGATCGGCGCGTTCGAAGAGGGCACGGTGCACGCCTCGGGGCAGATCGGCGTCGAGATCGACGTCAACCAACCGCTCAGCGAGACGGCGCGCGAGCACGGCTTCCGCAACGGCTTCATCATCAAGCGCGTGTTCCCGGGGCAGCCGGCCGAGCGTGCCGGGGTCCAGGTCGGCGATGTCATCGTCGCGTTCCGCGGCAAGCGCTACGACTCCTTCGGCACCGGCATCGCGGCCAACAACAGCTTCGCCGATGAGTTCGTGCGGAGCGTCCGCGCGCTGATCCCCGGGCAGACCCTGGCGATCACCGTGCTCCGGGGCAGCGAGGTGCTCCAGCTCTCGCTGGCCGCGACCGCGGCGACCGCCGAGCAGCAGCTCGTGATCGACGGCGACGAGCTGCTCGGGCTCCGGCTCGAGAAGCGCCCGGGCGTCGATCAGTACGTCGTCAAGGCGGTCGTGCCGGGCTCGGCGATCATTCGCTGGCGGGGCATCGAGCTGCTCGAGGACGCCCAGATCGTGCGGATCCTCGACCGGCGGATCCAGCGAGGCAGCGAGCTCGGCGCGGCCCTGGCCGACATCCGCGAGCGCGTCAGCCCCGGCGGCGGCGGGACCATCTCGATCACGTTCCGGCTCAAGAGCGGGCGCGAGGCCGTCGTCCCTGACTTCCCGCTGTCGCGCGGGTAAAGTCCTCGGGATGCCACGAGCCTCGCTGCTGCTTCGTTACCGGAAAGGCGCTCGCGCGCTCGCGTTGCCGCTCCTGCTCGCGCCGCTGCTCCTCACGCCCGCCGCGTGCAAGACCGGCAGCGGCGAGAGCGAGCCGCCCGAGAAGACCGAAGAGACAGACGAGTCGTTGCCGGAGGCCAAGCCGCTCGAGCGCGCGCTGACGCTGCTCGAGCAGGAGCGGCCCGCCGAGGCGCTCACGGTCGTCGACGAGGCGCTCGTCGGCGCCCCCGATGATCCTGAGCTGCACTACGCCCGCGGCGTCGCGCTCTCGGTGCTCGAGCGACCCGACGAGGCCGTACCCGCCTACCAGCGGGCGCTCGAGCTCAAGCCCGACTTCTTCGCCGCCCACAACGCGCTCGGGGCCATCGCGCTCGACAAGCGCGAGCTCGACGCCGCGATCGCGTCGTTCCAGGCGGCGCTGCAGGCCAAGCCCGACTTCGCGGACGCCCACTACAACCTCGGCCGCGCGCTGATCGAGAAGGGCGAGCTCGACGCGGCCGCCAAGGCCCTCGAGCAGTCGCTGGAGCTCGCGCCGGAGGACGTCGACGTGCTGTTCGCGCTGGCCCAGCTGCAGCTCAAGCGCGGCCAGCTCGACGCCGCGATCGAGCGCGCGGCGGCGGCCGCCAAGCTCAAGCCCGACGATCCGACCGTGCGCTTCACCCTCGGCAAGATGCTGATGCGCGCCGAGAAGTACCCGGCGGCCGTGGTCGAGTTTCAGCTCGCGTACCAGGCCCACCCCGAGGCGCCCAACGTGCGCCAGTGGCTCGCGCGCTCGCTGGTCGCGGCCGGTCGCGTGGACGAGGCGATGCCCCACCTCGAGGCGCTCTCGACCGCGCTGCCCGACCAGGCGATCGTCTGGGTCGACCTGGCCGACGGCCTCGCCGGCCAGGGCAAGCTCGACGGCGACGACGGGGCGCTCGCGCGGATCGACAAGGCGCTGACCCTCGACGCGAAGCTGGCGGCCGCCCACCTGCGCAAGATCGCGATCCTCGCCGACGCCAAGCGCTGCAAGCCGGCCCGCAAGGCGCTCAAGGACTTCAAGTCGATCGAGCCGCCCGCGGCCGCGATCGAGCTCGCCCAGGGCTCGCTCGCGGCCTGCAAGTAGACGCTCAGACGTCCGCGGTCTTGAGCAGGCGGCGCTGGGCGAAGCCCGCGAGCGCGAAGCAGCTCCAGCCGAGCAGCGCCATGCCCGTGAGCACGGGCGAGGCCAGCTCGTCCTGGGTCGCGACCTGCTGGATCGACTGGATGAAGTCCATGACGATGAACACGCCGCCGCCGATGGCGATGAGCAGGTAGGGCTGGGCCACGCTGCCGCCCATGAGCGGACGGACGAGCCACATCAGGTACAGGCCGGCGGCGCAGATGGCCGCGTCGGCGAAGATGCTCACGGTCTGGATCGTCAGGTTCGCCGCCGAGGTCGCGCGCGTGATCACGAGGTACTGATTGGCGAGCGCGGCGAGCCCGAGGAGGCTGACGAAGCCGATGAGCATGTTGCGAGTCCCGCGGGCCTCCGGATCATCCCAGTCGGGGGCGAAGCCCGAGGCGCGCAGCACTCGCGTGAACAGGTAGAGCGCGGCGACGATCGCCACGTTGCTGACGATCAGGATCAGCACCTTGACCGGGAAGCCGGCGAGCGACAGCTCGAGCATGCCGACCAGGCGCGCGGTCGGCACGGTCAGCATGGCGAGGAAGAACACGAGCCACGGGCGGCGCGGCGGGTCGTCGGCCTGCAGCGAGAACGCGGCCAGGCCCGTGCCGAGGACCGCGAGGACCTCGGAGAGCCGCGGGACGAGCACGCTGCCGCTGGTCAGGTAGGTCTCGACCGCGACCGCCAGCTCCATGACGACGAAGAACCCGATGATCGTGATGGCGCGCAGACTCGTCACTGAAGCTCTCCCCGGTCGCTCTACGACCCTCCCTGGGCGCCGAGGTCCGCGAGGACCTTGACGGCGATGTCCTTGCCGACGAGCGTGCGCAGCATCGGGCGCAGCGTTTGATGGGCGACTGGCAGGTCCTCGGGCCCGAGCGAGCCGGAGTCCTTCCCGGCCCGCTTGCACACCATCGCGAGGGCGCGCCGCGCCGTGTGGGGTCCGAGCAGCGGCGTCAGCACCCGTACGACTTCGGTTGCGACTTTGCTGTCACCCATGGGTTCCCGGGAGGACACACACTGTAGTCCTCGGCTGCCAGACCCGCCCGCGCGCGCGAGCCGGCGGTGGATGGACCCAGTGCTTGCGAGGCCCCCTCGCGTCGCTTTCGGCCGAGCACCACACGCGTAGGCAGCATTCTAGACCATGTCCGGCGGCGGCGGCGTCGAGAGGACGGCGGGCCGCCGAGTCGCGCGATCGACGGGGCGCGCCGCTGCCGGGTGACTCGGGAAGGGGTGTGCATTCGCACATTGCCGTCGGCGCGCGCTTGTGACGGCGTGACCCGTGGACGGAACCGCCCCCCTATACTCCCCCGAAATTCATGCCCGTCCGCGTTCAAGTCCCCGAGGTCGTCGAAGCGTTGACCTTTGACGATGTTCTCCTGGTCCCCGGCTACAGCACCGTGTTGCCCGCTGGCGTCGACGTCTCGACCCGTCTGACCCGCGGGATCGCGCTCAAGATCCCGATCCTGTCAGCGGCCATGGACACGGTGACCGAGGCCGGGACCGCGATTGCGATGGCGCGCAACGGCGGGCTCGGGGTCGTCCACAAGAACATGCCGCCCGAGGCCCAGGCCCGCGAGGTTCGCAAGGTCAAGAAGTCCGAGTCGGGCATGGTCGTCGACCCGATCACGGTCGAGCCTGAGCAGACGCTCCAGGACGCGCTCGGCCTCATGCGCGCGCACGCGATCAGCGGGCTGCCGGTCGTGCGGGGTGGACGACCCGTCGGCATCCTGACGAGCCGCGACGTCCGCTTCGAGACCAAGCTCGACCAGCGCGTCGGCGACGTGATGACGCGCGAGCCGATCACGGTCGAGCAGGGCATCTCGCTGGATACGGCCAAGCAGGTGCTGCACAAGCACCGGATCGAGAAGCTGCTGGTCGTCGGGGGCGATGGCGCGCTGCTCGGCCTCATCACCGTCAAGGACATCCTCAAGGCCGAGTCGCACCCCAACGCCAACAAGGACGAGCGCGGGCGCCTGCGCGTCGGCGCGGCCGTCGGGGTCGGCCCCGGGACGATCGAGCGCGTGCAGGCGCTCGTCGATCAGGCCGTCGACGTCGTCGTGATCGATACCGCGCACGGGCACTCCGAGAACGTGCTCACCGCGGTGCGGAGCATCCGCGCCGAGTTCCGTGACCTCCAGCTCATCGCCGGGAACATCGCCACGCCCGAGGCCTTCGCGGCGCTCGTCGAGGCCGGCGCCGACGGGGTCAAGCTCGGCATCGGCCCGGGCTCGATCTGCACGACGCGGGTCGTCGCGGGCGTCGGCGTGCCGCAGATCTCCGCGATCATGGAGTGCGCGACCGTGGCCCGAAAGACCGGCGTGCCGCTGATCGCCGACGGCGGGATCAAGTACTCCGGCGACATCGTCAAGGCGATCGCCGCCGGGGCCGACTGCGTCATGATCGGCTCGCTGTTCGCCGGCACCGACGAGGCGCCCGGCGAGCTCGTGCTCTACCAGGGCCGCAGCTACAAGGTCTACCGCGGCATGGGCTCGATCGGCGCGATGAAGGCCGGCAGCAAGGATCGCTACTTCCAGGGCGACGTCACCAGCGAGCGCAAGCTGGTCCCCGAGGGCATCGAGGGCCGCGTCCCGTACCGCGGTCCGCTGGCCGAGAGCCTGTACCAGATGGTCGGCGGGCTGCGCTCGGGCATGGGCTACTGCGGCACCGCGACCATCGCCGAGCTGCAGGAGAAGGCCGTGTTC
The DNA here is from genome assembly GCA_020633295.1 of Myxococcales bacterium. GTDB lineage: Bacteria > Myxococcota_A > Polyangia > Nannocystales > Nannocystaceae > JACKDW01. Next base: position 277,272 of record JACKDW010000009.1, read on the forward strand.
CGCAGGATCTCGAGCTCGGGGCTCCGCGAGAGCCACGTGCACGACGTGATCATCACCAAGGAAGCGCCCAACTACCGCATGGAGTGACGCGGTTCATGACTGCCCATCAAACGCTCGTCGTCCTCGACTTCGGCTCCCAGGTCACCCAGCTCATCGCCCGTAGGGTGCGCGAGCTGGGCGTGTACACCGAGATCCTCCCGCACTACACGACGCTGGAGGAGATCCGCGCGCACAACCCCCGCGCGATCGTCCTCAGCGGCGGCCCGTCCTCGATCGGCGAGGCCGGCGCGCCGCAGGTCGATCCCGGCGTGCTCGGGCTCGGCGTCCCCGTGCTCGGCATCTGCTACGGCCTCTACGTGATCGTCGACGCGCTCGGCGGCACCATCGCGGCCGCGGGCGAGCGCGAGTTCGGGGCCGCGACCATCACCGTCGACCACGCCCGCGGGCCCATGGCGCCCTTCGAGGTCGGGGGCGAGGTCGCGGTCTGGATGTCCCACGGCGACAAGGTCGCCACGCTGCCGCCGGGCTTCGAGACCGTCGCGCGCTCGGCCAATTGTGAGCACGCGGCCATCCACGACCCCGAGCGCGGCTTCTGGGGCGTGCAGTTCCACCCCGAGGTCACGCACACGCCGCGCGGCGGCGAGCTGCTGGCGGCCTTCCTCGATCGCGCCGGCTTCACCCGCGACTGGACCACGGCCTCCTTCATCGAGGAGGCGATCGCGGCCGTGCGCCGGCAGGTCGGCGACTCGGGCACGGTCATCTGCGGCCTCAGCGGCGGCGTCGACTCCTCGGTCGCGGCCATGATCGTCGAGCGCGCCATCGGCGAGCGCCTGCGCTGCATCTTCGTCGACAACGGCCTGCTGCGGAAGGACGAGCGCGCCCAGGTCGAGGCCATGTTCCGGGGCCGCCTGCACCGGCCGCTGATCGTCGCGGACGCCGGCGCGCGCTTCCTCGCGCGGCTCGAGGGCGTCACCGATCCCGAGGTCAAGCGCAAGCGCATCGGCGCCGAGTTCATCGCCGTGTTCGAAGCCGAGGCCAGCAAGATCGGCGGCGCGGACTTCCTCGTCCAGGGCACGCTCTACCCGGACGTGATCGAGAGCGTGAGCCCGAAGGGCGGGCCGTCGGCGACCATCAAGACCCACCACAACGTCGGCGGGCTGCCCGAGCGCATGCGCATGGGCGTCGTCGAGCCGCTGCGCGAGCTGTTCAAGGACGAGGTGCGCCGGGTCGGCCTGGCGCTGGGGCTGCCGGAGGAGATGGTCTGGCGCCACCCCTTCCCGGGGCCGGGGCTCGCCGTGCGCGTGCTCGGCGAGGTCACCCGGGCCCGCTGTGACATCCTGCGCGAGGCCGACGCGATCATCCTCGAGGAGATCCACAAGGCCGGGCTCTACCGCGACCTCTGGCAGGTCTTCGGCGTGTTCCTCCCGGTTAACACGGTCGGCGTCATGGGCGACGGCCGCACCTACGAGCACGCGCTGGCGATCCGCGCGGTCACCAGCACCGACGCCATGACGGCCGACTGGGCCCGCCTGCCGCACGAGGTCCTGGCGATCATGAGCAACCGGATCATCAACGAGGTCCGCGGGATCAACCGCGTGTGCTACGACATCAGCAGCAAGCCGCCGGCGACGATCGAGTGGGAGTGAGTCCCTGAGCGAGCGCCGACGCGGCGAGGAGGACGCGGTGGGGATTCGCAAGCGGCACGACGACGGCGAGACGCAGGGGCGGGGGACCGCGGGCCGCAGCCGACACGAGGCGCTGCTCGACGGCGCCGCCCAGCCCGACGAGACCGTGCACGCGTCGCGTCGAATCCGGCCGCAGCGCTTCGCTGATTACATCGGGCAGACCGCGCTCAAGCGCAAGCTCGAGGTCTTCGTGACCGCCGCCCGGCAGCGCGCCGAGCCGCTCGATCACGTCCTGCTGCACGGCCCGCCCGGCCTCGGCAAGACGACCATGGCGAACATCCTCGCCAACGAGCTCGACGTGCAGATCCACGTGACCTCGGGTCCCGCGATCGAGCACAAGGGCGTGCTCGCGGGGCACCTGACCGCGCTGCAGGAGCGCGACGTCCTGTTCATCGACGAGATCCACCGCCTGACGCCGACCGTCGAGGAGAGCCTCTACTCGGCCATGGAGGACGGGCGTATCGACATCCCGGTGGGCGAGGGGACGCGCGCGCGGACCATGAACTTCGACCTCGCGCCGTTCACGCTGATCGGCGCGACCACGCGCACGGCGCTGCTCTCCGGGCCGCTGCGCGATCGCTTCCAGATCCTCGAGGGCATCGAGTTCTACAACGACGAGGAGCTCGCGGCGATCGTCCAGCGCACCGCCAACATCCTCGGCTTCCCCGTCCGCGAGGCGGGCGCGCGCGAGATCGGGCGCCGCAGTCGCGGCACCCCGCGGATCGCCATTCGCCTGACGCGTCGCGTCCGCGACTTCGCCCAGGTCGCCGGCTGCACCGAGATCGAGGCGTCGGACGCCCGCGCGGCGCTCGACGATCTCGGCATCGACCGCGAGGGCCTCGACGCCGTGGACCGCCGGCTGCTGACGATGATCTTCGAGCAGTTCTCCGGCGGCCCCGTCGGCATCGACGCGCTCGCGGCCAGCCTCGGCGAGCCGCGCGACACCTTGGAGGGCGTCTACGAGCCGTTTCTGCTCCAGCGCGGGTTCCTGCTGCGAACCCACCGGGGGCGCATGGGCACGCGCAAGGCGGCGAAGCACCTCGGCGTCCCGATGCCGCGCTCCTCCCGTCGCGGCGGCGCAGACGACGGCCAAGAGCAGCTCGACCTGTAGCGTGGACAGACGCGCTCAGGCCCAGGGCACCGCGCCGCGGAACACCTCGCGCGCCGGCCCGGTCATGATCACGTCCGCGTCCGTCGCCCTCGGGACGACGATCGTCAGGGGGCCGCCGGGGAGCGCCACGCGGATCGGCGTCTCGGGTCGCGCGAGCCCGGCGTCGACGGCCGCGGCCGCCGTCGCGCAGGCTCCGGTTCCGCAGGCGTCCGTGATCCCGCAGCCGCGCTCCCACACCCACGTCGTCAGGGTGCCGTCGGCCTCCTGCCGCACGAATTCGACGTTGGTGCGATCCGGGAACAGCGGATCACGCTCGACGCCGGGGCCGAGGGTGCGCGCCAGCACCTCCGGATCGTCGCGCGCGTCCACGAAGGTCACCGCGTGGGGGTTCCCCATCGAGACGGCCGCGAACACGCGGGTCGGGGCCGCCTCGGGGCGCCGCTCGCCTCCTCGACGCGCTGGCCCCATCGACACGCGGACCTGGCCCGCGCGCGCGGAGCTGTTGAGCGCCTGGACCTCGCATCGGAGCGCGCCCGCGTCGGTGTCGACCACGAAGTCTTGCGCGCCGGTCTCGAGGGCGAGGTGCAGCGCGACGCAGCGGATGCCGTTGCCGCACATCTCCGGTCGGGAGCCGTCGTGATTGATGACGATCATGCGCGCGAGGGCGCGCTCGTTCGTCGTCGCCATGACCAGCAAGAGCCCGTCGCCGCCGACGCCGCGGCGGCGATCGCAGAGTCGCCGCGCGAGGACGGCCAGCGCCTCGAGGTCGATCGTCGCTTCGTCCCGCAGGTCCAGCAGGAGGAAGTCGTTGCCGAGCCCCTCGACCTTGATGAAGTCCAGCAGGGGAACCTCGGCTCGCCTAGGGCTCCTTGGCGTCGTTGTCCGCAGCCTTGGTATCGGTCGCGGCGGGGGCCTTGGCGTCAACCTCAGGAGCTGGCGCGTCCGCGTCGCTCGGATCGTCCGTCGGCGCCGGGCCGTCGCTGAAGGGCGTCTTCAGCTTCAGGTCCGTGGGCGGCAGCAGCGGCGTGCCGGTCGGCGCGAGCTCCAGCTCAGGCGGCTCGGCAGGCGGCTCGGCGTCACTGGTCAGCGGGTCGATCGCCGCAGGGTTGTCCGCGACCACGGCCGCGTCCGCGGGGGGGAGCGGCTGCCAGTTGCCGAGGCGCTCGTAGTCGATGGGCTGGTCCTCGCCGAGCAGATCGCTCTGCCCCTCGAGCTCCTGGCTCTTCTCCTTCAGTCGGCTCGACTCGTTGTTCGCGCTCGCGTACGCCAGGAAGATCGAGCAGATCATGAAGCTCGCGGCGAACACCTGGGTCGCCTTGGCGAGCACATCCGCGCTGCCTCCTCCGCCGAACACGCTCTGGCTCGCGCCGCCGCCGAGGGCGGTGCCCATGCCGCCTTTACCCGACTGCAGCAGGATGATGAGGATCATCAGCAAGCTGACAATCGCGAAGATGACGGTGACGATCGTGACGAGGATTTCGAACATGGTCGCGGGGTCCTACCCGCCAGCGGCGGTCCGCACGATATCGAGGAATGACGCGGCGTCAAGCGAAGCGCCGCCAACGAGGAACCCGTCGATGTCGGGCGCGGCCAGCAGCGCCGCGGCGTTCGCAGGTTTGACACTACCACCGTACAGAATCGATCTGTCGCGGCCGTTGGCGCCGAAGGTCTCACCCATCCAGGTGCGGATGGCATGGTGCATGGCGCTGGCTTCGGCCGGCGTCGCGGTCTTCCCCGTCCCGATGGCCCAGATCGGCTCGTAGGCGAGCACCAGTCGCTCGGTGATGTGCTCAGGTGGAATGTTGAAAAACGCTGTTGAAAGCTGCGAAATCACAAAGGTTTCGTGCTGCTCCGCTTCGCGAATCTCGAGCGGCTCGCCGATGCACAGAACGACCTGCAGGCCGGCCGCGAGCGCGCAGCGCAGCTTGCGCTCGATGTCCTCGTCGGTCTCCCAGAAGTGCTCGCGACGCTCCGAGTGCCCGATAATCGCGCCGTTGACGCCAGCGTCGAGCAGCATCGTTGGGCCGATTTCGCCGGTGAACGCGCCGAAGTCCTGGGCCCCGACGTTCTGCGCGAACAGCCAGAGCGCGTCGCCAGGGGGCGCGAAGGGGACCGCGAGGTCGAGGCACAGAAACGTCGGCGCGATCCCCACGCGGACCCGATCCTCCGCCGCGCCCACGGCACTGGCGCGACCCTGGGCCACGGCCTCGGCGAGCTCGCGGGCCTCAAAGCGCAGCTTGTTCTGTTTCCAGTTGCCGATAACCCAGCGCAGGCGTTCGTTGGTGTGCGTCACGGGCGATCCTCGATGTCCAAATTGTCGGGTGGGAAGGCGCGTCTAGGACGGCTGCAGCGCGGTGACGCCGGGCAGCGTCTTGCCCTCGATCATCTCGAGGGAGGCCCCGCCGCCGGTTGAGATGTGGTCCACGCGCTCGGCGAGTCCATTCTCGCGCACGGCCGCCACGCTGTCGCCGCCGCCGATGACGGTATAACCCGGGCAGGCCGCGACCGCCTCCGCGACCCCGAGGGTGCCGCGCGCGAACGCGGGGTTCTCGAACAGGCCCATGGGTCCGTTCCAGAACAACATCTTCGCGGTGCGGATCCGCGCGGCGAAGCGACCGACCGAGTCGGGCCCGATGTCGAGCGCCATCTCGTTGTCGTCCAGCTCGGTGTCATCCTCGACCGCGATCGTCCGCGTCGACGCGCCCTGGATGTTGGTGCCGAGGCGGAGGTCCACGGGCAGCTCGATGTGAACCCCGCGCGCCTCGGCGCGCTTGATCACCGTGCGGCAGTCGCTGAGGCGGTCGGCCTCGTGGAGCGAGGCGCCGACCTTGACCCCGCGCGCGGCCAGGAAGGTGTTGGCCATCGCGCCGCCGATCAGCAGGCTGTCGCCCTGGGTAAGCCGACTGATGACCGCGAGCAGCACGGTGAGCTTGTCGGAGACCTTGGCCCCGCCGACCACCGCGACGAAGGGGTGCTCCGGCGTGTAGACCACGCGGCCGAGCGCCTCGAGCTCGCGTCGCAGCAGCATCCCCGGGGCGCGCTCGTGCACGCGCGCCGGCACGCCGACGACCGACGCGTGCGCGCGATGGCAGGCTCCGAACGCGTCGTTCACGTAGAGATCGCAGAGGTCGGCCAGCGCCGCCGCGAACTCCGGATCGTTGGCCTTCTCGCCGGGGTGGAACCGGAGGTTCTCGAGCAGCACGATCTGCCCGGCGCGCGTGTCGAGCACGAGCTTGCGGACCGCGTCGCCGATGACCTCGTCGGGCAGCCGGATCTCGCAGCCGAGCAGCTCCGCGAGCAGCGACCCGACAGGCTCGAGGGACAGCTCGGGCTGAACCTGACCCTTCGGTCGCCCGAGGTGTGAGGCGAGGATCAACCGCGCGCCCCGCTCACGCAGCGCGCGAATCGTCGGCAGCGCGGCGACGATCCGCGTGTCGTCGCGCACCGTGCGATCAGGCCTGAGCGGGACGTTGAAGTCGACGCGCACGAGCACGCGGCGGTTGTGGACGTCGAGGCTCGCGAGCGAGGGCAGCGAGGCGAGGAGCGCGTCTTCCCCGGACGGGTTCATGGCCGTGAGCAATACCCACGCGCCTGTGGCTCGTAAACGGGAGAGCGCGTGAGTTTCCCGCCCGCGACGACGACGTCAGCGACCCCGGCGGACGGCTCGGGATCCGTGAGCCCGTCGTCGCCGAGGTCGCGGGTGACGCAGCAGTTCGAGCGAGACGATCGAGCGAGAGGGGCGCGGCTACTCGGCCGCGTCCGCGAGCTCGTCGCCGTCTTGACGGAGGTCGCTGCTGACGAGATCGAGCAGCTCGGATGAGAGCCCGATGATCTGCGCGGACGAGTAGCCCTGCTCGCGCATCTGCCGAAACAGCGAGCGCGCGAGAATGCTGAGTCCGCGCGTGGACGTGGCAGGCTTCGAAGAAGTGGTCGGGACAGCGTACATTCCGGTCGTCCTCGTCTCTTTGTCCGCGTTAGCCATGCAATCTCCAGGCACGGGTCCCACCCGTATCTCGATTTTGCGAAATTATCACTGATTTCAGTCTGTTGAAAAGGGGCGCTGAATCGCCCAGTCAGCGCGGTGGCTTGCACTGTGAAAGTAGCTGCGCGCGTTTTCCCGAGACTTGTGTGCATCGCTCTGCGCTACACACCTACGCTCGAGCTGATCCGCGCGCTGCAGAGCTCACCGCGAGAGGTTGAGTGTGCCTGATTTTCTCGTCCTGAGGCAGATCAAGACGCGTCGTTGATCGCTTCGAACTCACGCGTTCGCGGCGGCGCGCGTTGGCTCGAGGGCGCGCGCTCGTCGTTTGGTCGACTGGTGCGACCAGCCGACCGCGCGGCCGCGGGACGCGTGAACGAGAGTCCTGTCATGGCTGAAAGGACAGCCTCGATCTCCGCGACGCGGAGGTGCTTTTGCAGCGTCTCGCGGGCCGGGTGGCCGCCCTCCGTCGGTCCACGCGGGCGCTCTTGAGGACCCTGCACGTCACGCGAGACCTGCAGCTCGAGCAGGAGCTGGAGCCGTTCGAAGTACAGCTGCGTGACCATCACGACCACGCGTTCGCGCTCGCGCTCGACGTCCAGCGCGGCTCGAGCCGCGCGCAGCTCGTTGTCATCGAAGATGAGGCGATCGAGCTCCCACGTCGCGCGCACGGACACGCCGTGGCCGGCGCCGCTGTCTTGTGAGAGCTCGTCGGCGAGGCCTGCCTCCTGGTCCAGCTTCCAGCCCTGATCGGTGCGTAGATCGTACTCACCGCGGAGCACCGGGAGCGCGGCGGCGGCTCGCGCCCGGCGACGCCAGCGACGCGCGAGCGTCGGGTCGACCGCGAGACGGTTAACGGCTGCGCGCTGGACGTCGGCGACGCTCGGTCCGCGCACGAGCTGGTCGCGGAGCCAGGCGTCGACGTCGAGGGGTGGACGAGGGGCGACCCGCGCCTGGCTCGCGGGGGGCGGAGGCGGCGACGGCGGCTCGCCGGCGCAGACGAGCGCGCTCCAGACGAGGTGAATCAATACACATGTCACAGCGGACCTCCAGCGGCGCGGCACAGCGACGCGCGCAGCGCCTCGAGCTCGGCGCGGCGCAGCGCCGACGCGCTCGCGACGGCCGGCGGCAGCTCGCGCGCGTCGCCCTGCGCTCGACGCAACTCGGCGTAGGCCTGACGCGCGCGGCGTCGGGCCAGCGGATCGAACTCGACCCGCGCGAGGACGAGGAGCTCGAGGTCCCGCGCGAGCTCGACGATCTGCACCGCGTCGCCGCCGTCACGCCGCGCCGTGCGGAGCTCGATCCCGATCGAGAACGCGAGCCCGAGCGGTCGACGCGGGCGCGGCGGACGTCGCCCGAGGCAGACGCGCGCCTCCGTGGACTCACAGGCCGCCGGCAGCCAGCGCCAGCGCTCGCCGAGCCGCGCGGGGAGTTGACCCGTGGGGCTGCACGAGACGGACTCGGGGCGTCGTAACGGGATGACGCGCGCTCGCTCCGGCGCGTCACGTCCGAGCGCCGCCAGCGGGCGCGCGCGATCATCGTGGCGCTGAACGATCCAGCGCGCGCCGCCCGGATCGGCGAGCACGAGCAGCGTCGGATCGAGGAACGCCGCCCGGGCCGCGCTCGGCAGCGGCGGCGGCGTGACGCGCCCGCGCGCGTCCTCGTCGGCGGGCTCCTCTTCGTCGTCGAACGCGAGACGGGACGGCGCCGCGATCACCCGGGACCAGCACTCGCTCGCGTCGTCCTCCACGTTCGTCGTCGGCGCGCGCCAGCACAGCCACAGCCCGTCGTCAGTCGCCGCGAGCCAGCTCTCGGGGGCGCGCGATCCTCCGTGTAGCAGTCGAAGCGTTGACGGCGACGCGCGCTGCGGTGCGTCATGCGAAGCGGGGGCGGGCGGCGAGAGGGACAGCCAGAGGAGCAGGACGAACATCACCGAGCGGTCGGTCGCGGGCGTGCGCGGTTGCGTAGCGTTGCGTAGATCTGCGTCGATCTGCGGTAAATCTGTAGATCTTCGTAGATCTTCGTAGCGTTCGGGTGTTGCGTAGCGTTGCGTAGAGCTACGCGCGCGTCGGTCCGCAACGAAGCGCGCGTCGGTCCGAGCGTAGACTCGTGACATCCTCGCGAAGGTCTCTCCCGCGCGCGCGCGCGCTCGCGTGCCTGCTGATGGTCCTTACGCTCGCGCTCCTGAGCGCCCGGGTCGCGCGCGCCGAGTCGCCTGGGATCCGCTGGATCGACGTCGGCCAGGGCTCCGCGGCGCTCGTCGTCGGCACCGCGGGGGAGGTCGTGATGATTGACTCGGGGCCGTCTGCGGGCGCCGAGGTCGTCGTGCGGGCGCTGCGAGAGCACGGGATCGGTCGCGTGCAGCTCTGGGTGCACACGCACTTCGACGCCGATCACGTCGGCGGGGTCACGCGCGCGGTCGCCGGGGAGGATGGCCTTTTGGGCACCTTCGACGACATCGAGGTCGCGGCCTTCTGGGATCGCGGCCTCGATCACGCGCCGTCAACCGCGGCCCTGACGCGATACCTCGAGCTGACGGGGGATCGTCGCCACGGCGTCTCGCGGGGCGCGCGGTGGGTCGCCGAGGGGCTCGAGCTCGAGGTCGTCACCGGGGATCCGACCGCGACCGCCGAAACGACCCCAGAGAACGCCCGCGGAATCGCGCTGTGCGTACGTGTGGCGGGCGTCACGCTGCTCGCGCCGGGGGACCTCCCGGCCGCGGCGGTCGCCGAGGCGGCGGCGCGCTGTCACCCCGTCGATGTCCTGTGGGCCAGCCACCACGGCGCGCGCGACGGGACCGATAGCGCGGTGTTGGCGACACTCGACGCGGGGGCGATCGTCATCATCACGGCCGGCATGAGTAATTCCTACTGTCACCCCGACCCGGGCGTCTTGACGCTCCTGCTGGGTCACGACGTGCGCATGACGGGGGCTGCGGGCGTCGATCCCCGGGCGGACTGCGCGTCCCTGATCACCGTGTTGGGGGCTGGACACTCCATCGTCGCGGGGGACGTGTGGCTGCCGCTGACGCAGAACCTGCCGGAGCGAGATGGCGCGGGAGAATCGCGCTGAACGCAGGTGAGTCCGCGCGGTTCGCGGAGCGCTTGCGCCCGCTCCCGACCGCGCCGCCGGACGCTGTTACACTCCCCGAGCGTGGTCGGCTCGAACTCCAGGAGGATTCCCGTCACCCGGTGTACACGCGACCGTCACGGCGGCGCGCGTGGCCTGCGGGGGCGTGTGTTCGGCGGGCTCGCGGGGTCGCTGCTGCTCGTGTCGGGCTGCGCGACCGGGTGGATCAATCACGGCGACATCTACGTCGCGGCCAAGACCCGCGGCGCGGCGCCGGCCGAGGCGACCTACCGCTTCGGCCTCCCGGGCGGCGACTGGCAGCCGCTCAACGAGCCCGGCGCGCAGGTCGTGTGGGCGAACAGCCAGTACCCGGCCGTCATCCACCTCGACTCGCAGTGCGGCAAGCACGGCGACAGCTCGATCGAGCAGTTCGCCGATCACCTGCGCATCGACTTCCGCGAGTGGAACGTGGTCTCGCAGGCCGTCGAGCCGCTGGCGGGGCGCGACGCGGTACGCACGGTGGTCGTCGGCGAGCTCGACGGCGTCCAGCAGATGCAGATGGAGCTGGTCATCCTGAAGAAGGACGGCTGCCTGTTCGACTTCCAGCTGCTCGCGCCGCCGGCTCATTTCGCCCAGGGCAAGCCCGACTTCGACCGGGTCGTCGCTGGCTTCTCGTACCCAATTCGGTGAGCGGAGTCGTGGCCGAGTCATCCCCGCTGCCGAGAATCTCGTCCATGGGCGAGTCGATCCGCGAGGCGATCGAGTGGACCGGCGGCCTCGTGCGCCTGCTGCTGATCGCGCTCGGACAGGGCGTACGCCGGCCCTACGGCATCTACGACATCTTCTACCAGATCGTCGCGCAGGGCGTTCGGAGCCTGCCGCTGACCTTCGTGATGTCGCTCTTCATCGGCATGGTGCTGACCTATCAGTTCGGCGAGGCGCTGATGTGGTTCGGGGCCAAGAACGCGGTCGGCTCCGCCGCCTCGCTGGCGCTCGTGCGCGAGATCGTGCCCGTCATCCTCGCGCTCACCGTCGGCGCCAAGATCGCGACCGGCATGACCGCCGAGCTGGGCTCGATGAAGGTCTCCGAGCAGATCGACGCCATCGCCTCGCTCGGCGCCGACCCGGTCAAGAAGCTCGTGTGGCCGCGGATCGTCGCCGCGACGGTCGCGCTGCCGTTCTTGTCCGTGCTCGGCAACATCATCGCCATGGCGAGCGGCGGGGTCATCGCCGACATGGTGTTCGATGTCCCCTTCGCCTACTTCTACGAGACCTACGTTACCCAGCTGACGCCCTTTGACTACATCTCGGGGCTCCTCAAGTCCCTGGTGTTCGGCGTGCTCGTCGGCCTGATCGGCTGTTATCAGGGCTTCGAGACCAAGTTCGGCACCGAGGCCGTCGGCATCTCGACGACCAAGACGGTCGTCGCCATCTCGATCGTCATCCTGTTCACCGACTTCGTCATGACGATGATGTTCTTGCCTGTCTAGACCACCTGCGGCGATGCCCGAGACCATCATCGAGCTGCGAGGCGTGCACAAGGCGTTTGCCGAGCACGTCGTCTATCGCGACATGAACCTGCAGGTGTACACCGGCGAGACGCTGACGGTCATCGGCGGCAGCGGCCAGGGCAAGAGCGTGTGCCTCAAGCTGATGACGGGGCTGCTGCGCGCCGAGCAGGGCGAGGTGCTGTTCGACGGCGAGGACGTCGGCGAGATGGGCCAGCGCCAGCTCGTCGCGCTGCGCCGGCGCATGTCGATGGTGTTCCAGGGCGGCGCGCTGTTTGACTCCATGAACGTGCTCGAGAACGTCGGCTACGCGCTGAAGGAGCACACGAAGATGAGCGACGCCGAGATCCTCGCGCGCGCGCTTGAGTGCCTCGAGCTCGTCGGGCTCGGAAGTGATCCGAACCTCATCTACCGGATGCCCGCGAGCCTCAGCGGCGGGATGCGCAAGCGGGTCGCGATCGCGCGCTCGATCGCGATCAAGCCGGAGGTTATCCTCTACGATGAACCGACCACGGGGCTCGACCCCATGAACTGCAACGTAATCGCGCACATGATCCTCAAGCTGCAGCGCGAGCTCGGCGTGACCAGTATCGTCGTCACGCACGAGATGCCGCTCGCCTTCGAGGTCTCTGACCGTATCGCCATGTTACATGACAAGCACTTCCCGTTTCAGGGCACCCCTGACGAGCTGCATCGAATGAGCGAGCCGGCGGTCAAGGACTTTATCGAGGGCAGGGTCGAGGAGGGAGACGAGGGACATGGCGCGTAAGAGCGAGCAGCGGCTCAACCTCATCGTCGGCCTGTTTGTGGTCGTGCTCGGCGTGATGTTCGGGATCTCCCTGTACATCATCGGCCAGGGCCGCGGCGCGTGGAAGCAGAAGTCCGTCATCTACGCCGACTTCCGCAGCATCTCCGGCCTCAAGAAGGGCAGCCCCGTGCAGATCGAGGGCATCGAGATCGGCGTGGTCAAGAGCCGCGAGTTCGTCGAGCCCGACTACCTCTGCGACCCCGCGACCGAGGACAAGGGGCGCTACTCCGGCTCGCGCACCGACGCCTGCGACCGCACCATGTTCTGCGCGCCCGAGGGCATGTGCGCCGAGCTCGAGCCGTTCTCGTCGAACCGCGAGCTGCACCCGCCGTGCTCGGACGACTCGCACTGCAACGAGGGCGAGGTCTGCGTCACGCGCGGGTTCCGTCGCCGCTATCGCAACGTCACCTGGACCGGATCCAACGGCGTGTGCGCGGCCTACACGACGCAGCACAAGCGCATCCGCGTCGCGCTCGAGGTGTTCACCGAGTCGCTGCAGCACATCCGCGACGACAGCCGCGCGTCGGTCTCGCAAAACGGCGTGCTCGGCGACCAGCTCGTGCAGATCTCGGCGGGACGCGGCGAGCCGATCCAGCCGGGCGGGCGCATCCAGTCGACGCCCTCGCTCATCGAGGACCTGTACGCGGTCAAGGATCGCGTCGACGGCATGTTCGTCAAGGTCGAGGAGATCCTCGGCGGCGTCGCCGACCTCGCGCAGGCGCTCGCCGACGAGAACACGGTGCGCAACGTCCAGGGTCTGCTCGCCAACGCCAACGAGGTCTCGCGGCAGGTCGCCGAGGGCAAGGGGCTCGTCGGCGCGCTGCTCAACGACGAGGCCTACGTCGTCGACTTCGGCTCGACGCTGCGCAGCATTCGCAACACCGCCGGCGGGCTCGACCGCTTCGTCAAGAAGGCCAACAGCAGCCTCGGCAAGCTCGACCAGAACATCCAGCCGATCGTCGCCGAGGGCCGCGAGGTGCTCGAGCAGATCAAGAAGGTCATCACCGAGATCAAGGACCCGAACAACAAGAGCGTCGTCGCCAAGCTCCTCTACGACGACGAGGGCAAGATGGTGAAGGACCTCGAGGAGACGGTCGACAACCTCAACAAGGTCATCGCCGCGATCGAGCGCGGCGAGGGCTCGGCCGGCAAGCTGATCAAGGACCCCAAGGCCTACGACGACCTCGTCAAGCTGCTGGGCAACATCGAGCGCAACAACACGCTCAAGCGCCTCGTCCGCTACGTCATGGAGAAGGAAGAGGCCGCGAGCGCGTCGGGGCCCACCGGCTCACCCGCGGGCGCCAGCGGGCAGTAGCGGCAGCGTCAGCCGACGCTCTCGGCGACGAAGCGCAGCAGCTCGTCGGCGATCCGGCCGGGGAACTCGGCCGGCAGCGCGTGCGTGGCGTCCGTGAGCACCTGCCACTGCGCGTGCGGGATCGAGAACGCGAGCTCGCGCATGGTCGCGAGCGGCACGAAGCTGTCGCGCGCGCCGGCGATGATCCGCGTGGGCACGTTGACGCGCGGCAGCAGGTCGTCGGCGCAGTGGCGGTGCGCGGCGCCCAGGAGCTCGGTGAACAGCTCGGGGTCGACCTCGGCGACCTGTCGCAGGTAGATGTCGAGATCGGCGGCGTCGAGGCGCTCGGCGTTGACCTGAAAGCGCATCCCGATCTCGCGCGCGAGCGGGTGCGAGGTCACGGCGCGCCAGAACTTCGAGGTGGTCTCAGGGACAGCTTTGGTCGCGAGCGAGACGAGCGGGAGCGCGTAGCCGAACACGTGCGTGCGCTGGAAGCTGTCGAGCACGCGGCCGCTCGGGCCGGCGAGCGAGACGAGCCCCGCGACGCGCTCGCGGTGGCGGCGAAACAGCTCCAGCGCGACCTGAAAGCCCATCGAGAAGCCGATCGCGACGACCGACTCGAGGCCGACGCGCGCGCACGCGGCGGCCGCGTCGTCCGCGAGGACCTCAATGCCGAGCTTCCACGGCCTGGGCGGGACGGTCGAGCGCCCGTGGCCGCGGTAGTGCATCAGGAGCACCGGGTGGCGCGCGGCGAGGGTGGGGATGATCTGCTTGAACGCCCAGCCCGAACAGCCGATGCCGTCGAGGATGAGCAGCGCGTGGCGATCCTCGGCGGGCGGCGGCCCGCTGAGCTCGAGGTGCAGCTGCACCCCGTCGCGGTCGAGCTGGATGACGCGCGCGCCTGACATGAAGCGTGATCGAGTCGTCGGATCGACAACGGCAGCCGCCGGTCACCGGGGCTGCCGTGGGGGTCTCGCGTCGCGCTCACGCTCGCGGGACCGCCGGTCGAGTCAGCGCACTCAGCTGGCCGACTGCGCTTCCTTGCGGCCCTTGTCGTCGTCGGGCTCGTCGTCGGGGATGTCGTTCACGCTCGGGTACTTCATGATCTCCCGACGAGCGATCTTCCAGGCCTTCTGGACGATCCAGGAGAGCGATCGATCCTGACGCGCAGCCTCGCCCTGAATCTCCTTCAGCATGCTCTCCGGGAAGTAAAGTGACTGCTTGCGCTTATCGGATTTCGACGCCATGAAGGTTGATCTCCCCTGATGTTCCTGGTGTTTTAGGGTAGGTGAGCCCAATTTGCCTGTCAACCAGGTGAGAGTAAGTTCCTGGTGTATCGTTCCGCGCTCAGGCTCAGCTTCGTGCCTACAACGAACGGCTGAACTCGAGACCGATGAGCGCGCGCGATTCGAACCGTAAACGAGCGACCGCAAAAGACCCCGAAGACGAGGTGGAGACGACGATGTCCCCCTCTTCGCGCGGGCGTGGTCGCGCTTCCGACGACGCCGCCGACGGACGATCCACGCGGGCGCAGCAGCGACGGGCGCAGCGACGCGCGGCGATCTTGGCCGCAGCGCGGCGCGTCTTCAGCCAGAAAGGCTATCACGAGGCGTCGATCGGCGACATCATTGATGAAGCACAGATCGCGCGCGGCACCTTCTACCTGTACTTCAACAGTAAGCGAGAGATTTTCGCCGAATTGCGCGACGCGTTTTTGGAATTAATCCGAGGTAGCGTCCGACGCATCTCGCTTGACCCGAGCGATGGCGCGCCGCTTCAGCAGATGCGCGCGAACTTCCGGCGGGTGATGACGGTCGTGCTCGAGCACGAGCAGCTCGCGGCGATCATGCTGCGAGATCCGATGTCCTTCGACGCCGACACGCGCGTCGAGGTCGAGCAGTTCTTCGACCAGATCATCACGCTCGTCGAGCGCGCGATCGAGGTCGGGCACGCGCTCGGAATGGCACGCGAGTGTGACCGTCACACGATCGCCGTGGCCGCACTGGGCGCGCTGCGTGAGATCCTGAGGCGGATGATCGACGCGCGCCAACACACGGCGGGCGGGGACACAGGCGCCGGCTCCGCGCAGCACGAGCGCGCAGACTCGAGCGCCGGGCCGCCGGAGACGGCTGACGCGTTCCCCGAGATCGAGCAGCTCGTGGACGAGTTGCTCGCGTTTTTCGCCCGCGGGGTCTTTACCTGACGCGTCGATTTGGATTAGTCTACTGCGCCGCTTTTGGGTGTTTTTGCCCATCGCGTGACACCGGTCCTCATCGGCGGGGAGACACGATGGAACTTACGCAGGCGCAGTTGAAGCAGTTCAAGGAGCTCCTCCTCAAGAAGCAGGCCGATCTGGTGACGGCGGCCAAACAGACGCTCTCGACCGAGATGGAGCTCTCCCAAGACGACCGCTTCGACGAGGTGGATCAAGCGTCGAGCGAGTACATGCAGGCCTTCTCGTTCCGCCTGCGCGGGCGTGAGCAGCACCTCATGAACAAGATCGCGCTCGCGCTGCGCAAGATCGAGGACGGCACCTTCGGCGTCTGCGAAGAGTGCGAGGAGATGATCGCGCTCAAGCGCCTGCAGGCGCGCCCCGAGGCCCCGCTGTGTATTCAGTGTAAAGAGGCCCAGGAGAAGGAAGAAGCCGTCTACGCCGACGGCTAGCCGCGCGACGCGGGGTCGCCCGGCCAGCCGCGGAACTCGACGCGCGGTTTCGGCGACCTGCTAGGATTCCTGCACGATGTATCCCGTCCTGTTCACGCTCCCCGGGCTCGGCTGGGACGTCCAGGCGTACGGCGTGCTGATGGGCCTGGCGCTGCTGCTGGGCTGGGTGCTGACGCTCCGCGCCGCGCGAGCGGATCGCCTGCCGAGCGAGCGGATCGGCACGATCTACGTGGCGAGCGTGCTCGCGGCCGTGCTCACCGGGCGCGCGATGTGGCTCTTGCAGCAGCCGGGAGGATTCGACGCCGGCGCGCTGCTGAGCCTCAAAGCCGGCGGCTCGTCGATCATCGGGGCGCTGTTCGCCGGGCTGCTCGTCAGCGGGCTGCTGTGCCGTCGCGCGAAGATCCCGTGGTTCGCCGCGCTCGATTGCGGCGCGCCGGCCTTCGCCATCGGCGTCGTGCTCGAGCGCGTCGGCGCGTTTCTGGCCGGAGCCGACTTCGGTCGGTACGTCGCGCCGGGCGAGTTCGGCTACCGCTTGCACGTCGTCTACCCCGAGGGCTCGACGGTCTTCGAGTTCCACCACCGGGCCATGGACGCGCTGCGGGGGCTGCCCGACACGACCTCGGCGCCCGTGCACCCGAGCCAGCTCTACACCGCAGCCTTCGCCCTGCTCGCGCTCGCGCTCGCGGGCTTCGTCCGTCGGCGCCGTCGGTTCTCGGGTCAGGTGTTCTTCGCGGTCGCCGGCGTCTACCTCGCCGGGCGCATGCTGGTCGAGGAGTCCTTGCGCTTCGGCGCCCCTGAGGGCGCGCTCGGCCCGTTCCGCGTCACGCAGCTCGCCGCCGTTGGGCTGCTGTTCGTGCTGTGGATCGCCTACCAGCAGCTGGCCGCCCGCGCCGCGGCGGCCCCGAGCGGCGGGAAGCACTGGCTCGGCGGCGCGTGGTCCGAGCCCGAGTCCGAGGCGAAGTGAGCCGCGCCGGGCTGCCCGTCGTGTTGATCCACGGCGCGCTGCGCTCGCGCGCGGGCCTGCTGCCGACCGCGCTCGCGCTGCGGCGGCGAGGCTTCGACGCGCGCCCGTTCGGCTACGCCACGCGGCGCGCGACGCTGGAGCAGCACGGCGAGCGGCTCGCGGACTTCGTCGCCGAATGGCAGCGCGCGCGTGGTGACGAGCGCTGGCCTGTCCTCGGGGTCATGACCCACAGCATGGGCGGTCTCGTCGCGCGGGCCTACCTCGCGTCGGCGCGCGCCGGCGCGCAGTCCGAGGCGCAGCGGGTGGTGATGCTCGCGCCGCCGAACCAGGGCGCGTTCGTGGCCGCGCAGATGCACGGCTGGCGACCGTTTCACTGGATGTACGGGCGGGCGGCCGACGAGCTGCAGCCCGGTCGCGTCGCCGCGCTCGCGGAGCCGCCCGACTCGGCCAGCGTCCTGCTGATCGCCGGCGGGCGCCCCTCGGGCGAGCGCGGCTACGTCGCCCAGATCCCGGGGAACAACGACGGGCTCGTCGCCGTCGAGGAGACGCGCCTGCGCAGCCGACCGCAGCTGGATCCCGTGTTGATCGCGAGCGCGCACAGCTGGCTGCAGTGGCGCCCCGACGTGATCCGGCGCGCGGCCGCGTTCCTGCGGGACGAATAGAAAAACCGGCCACGAGGCCGGCTTCTGGGTCGCTCCTGCGTGAGCGGAAGTGCCGAGGGGCGGACTTGAACCGCCGACCTAGGGGTTATGAATCCCTCGCTCTAACCAGCTGAGCTACCCCGGCAGGGGCGAAGGTGATTACCGAAACGCGCGACTCGAGTCAACCGGTTTTGCGAGTTTGCCAAGTTCACGAATCCGACGCCCGTGAGGGAGCACAATCGGCTGGAATAAGCGATTGACAGCGCGCGCGCTCGTGTTACGACGACTTCGGTCGTGGGCAAGAAAACGCTCGAATTCGCCGTGTCCGGAGCAAATCAGGACCTCTGCGCGGTGCATTCGCGGGAGCGCCACGGGGTCGTGCCGAAGCCGACACGGGCGCGTGATGTGGTCCCGAGTGCCGAACGCCCGCAGCCGGAGACGAGACATTCATGAGCCGTGACGTCGTGATCGCAAGTGCCGCCCGAACCCCGATCGGGAGCTTCCAGGGATCGTTATCCTCGCTCACCGCGCCGACGCTCGGCGCCGTCGCCATCAAGGGCGCGCTCGAGCGAGCGGGCATCACGGGCGCCGAGGTCGACGAGGTGCTGATGGGCTGTGTGCTGCCCGCCGGCGTCGGTCAGGCGCCGGCGCGTCAGGCCAGCAAGGCGGCCGGGATCCCCGATAGCGTCGGCTGCGTCACGCTCAACAAGGTCTGCGGTTCAGGGCTCAAGACGGTCATGCTCGCGGCCCAGGCGATCAAGGCCGGCGACGCCGAGATCGTCGTCGCGGGCGGCATGGAGAGCATGTCGAACGCGCCCTACTACCTGCCCAAGGCCCGCACCGGCTATCGCATGGGCAACGGCACGCTCGTCGACGGCATGGTCCACGACGGTCTGTGGGACCCCTACAACAACTTCCACATGGGGCTGGCCGGGGAGCTGTGCGCGCGCGAGTGCGGGATCGGGCGCGAGCGCCAGGACGAGTACGCCGCCGACAGCTACCGCCGGGCGATCAACGCGGTCAAGGAGGGGCTGTTCAAGGACGAGATCGTGCCGGTCTCGGTCCCCCAGCGCCGCGGGAACCCGGTGCTCGTCAGCGACGACGAGGAGCCGATGCGCGGGAACGTCGAGAAGCTGCCCTCGCTGCGGACCGCGTTCCAGAAAGACGGCACGATCACCGCAGGCAACGCGTCGACGATCAACGACGGCGCCTCGGCGCTGGTCGTGATGTCGCGCGACGAGGCCGACAAGCGCGGCGTCACGCCGCTGGCCGTGATCAAGGGCTACGCCGGGCACGCGCAGTCGCCCGAGTGGTTCACGACCGCGCCCGCCGGCTCGATCTCGGCGCTGCTCGAGAAGACCGGCATGAAGGTCGAGGACATCGACCTCTGGGAGATCAACGAGGCCTTCGCCGTGGTCGCGCTGGTCAACGGCGACAAGCTCGAGATCCCGCGCGAGCGCATGAACGTGCGCGGCGGCGCGGTCGCGCTCGGGCACCCGATCGGCTGCTCCGGCGCGCGCATCCTGACGACGCTCGCGTACGCGCTCAAGCAGACCGGCAAGCGCTACGGCGTGGCCTCGCTGTGCATCGGCGGCGGCGAGGCGGTCGCGGTGCTGATCGAGAACCCGGCCGCGAGCGCGAGCTGACACAAGAGACAGGACCGCTGGGACCTACGGTTGACTCAGTTTTCGAAGCGAGAGCAGGCGAGACGATGACGGACTCCAAGACAGGCGCGGACGCGCTCGACTCGATCAAGACCATCGGCGTGCTCGGGGCCGGGCAGATGGGCGGCGGGATCGCCCAGGTCGCCGCGCAGACCGGCTACCAGGTGCTGCTCGCGGATCTCGACCTCGCGCACGCCGAGCGCGGCAAGGCCGGGATCGCCAAGCAGCTCGGGCGGCGCGTCGAGAAGGGCAAGCTCGAGGCGAGCGCGCGCGACGAGCTCCTCGGGCGCATCACGCCCGTCTCGAGCATCGCCGGGCTCGCGCCCGCCGACTTCGCGGTCGAGGCCGCGACCGAGAACATCGAGCTCAAGAAGAAGCTGTTCCGCGCGCTCGACGAGGCCATGCCGGCCGGGCGGATCATCGCGTCGAACACCTCGTCGATCAGCATCACGCTGCTCGCGGCCGTCACCAGCCGCCCGGAGCTCGTGGTCGGGATGCACTTCATGAACCCGGTCCCGGTCATGAAGCTCGTCGAGCTGATCCGCGGGCTGGCGACCAGCGACGCGACCTACGAGGTCACGTCGGCGCTCGCGCGCAAGCTCGGCAAGACGGTGATCACGAGCAAGGACTGCCCGGGCTTCATCGTCAACCGCATCCTCATCCCGCTGATCAACGAGGCCTGCTTCGCGCTGCAGGAGGGCCTGGGGACGGCCGAGGACATCGACACGGGCGCCAAGCTCGGGCTCAACCACCCGATGGGACCGCTGCAGCTCGCCGACCTGATCGGCCTCGACACCTGCCTGGCGATCGCCGAGGTGCTGCACCGCGAGCTCGGCGACGACAAGTACCGGCCCGCCAACAACCTGCGCATGCACGTGGCCGCCGGCTGGCTCGGGCGCAAGACCGGGCGCGGGTTCTACGACTACTCGACGCGGTGAGGCCCCGCCGGCGGGCCCACGCGAGGATTCAGGGAAGGAATCTCCATGACGTACACACATCTGCAGGTCGAGGACTGCGGCGCGGGCGCGGCGGTCCGGCTCGTCACGATCAATCGGCCGAAGGCGCTCAACGCCCTCAACCGCGAGGTCGTGCGCGAGCTGACCGCGGTCGTCGACGGGCTGCTCGCGCTCCCCGGCGAGACGCGCGGGCTCGTGCTCACGGGCGCGGGCCCCAAGGCCTTCGTCGCCGGGGCCGACATCGCCGCGATGGCGACGATGAGCGTGGACGAGGCGCGCGCGTTCGCGAGCGAGGGGCACGCGCTCGGCGAGAAGCTGGCGGCGCTGCCCCTGCCGGTGGTCGCGGCGGTCAACGGCTTCGCGCTCGGCGGCGGCTGCGAGATCGCGCTCGCCTGCGACTTCATCTACGCGAGCGAGAACGCGAAGTTCGGGCAGCCCGAGGTCAACCTCGCGGTCATCCCCGGCTTCGGCGGCACGCAGCGGCTGCTGCGTCGAGTCGGCCTCGCGCGCGCGCTCGAGCTGTGCATGACGGGCGCGATCATCCGCGCCGACGAGGCCCTGCGGATCGGGCTGGTCAACCGCGTGCTCCCGGCGGGCGAGGTCGTCGCGGCGGCCGTGACGACGGTCGAGACCATCGCGCAGAAGGGGCCGCTCGCGGTCGCGGCGGCCAAGCGGGTCCTGCACGCGGGGGCCGACATGGTGCTCGCGCGCGCGAACCAGGCGGAGATCGAGGCGTTCGCGTCGCTCTTCGCGACCCAGGACCAGCGCGAGGGCATGGCCGCGTTCCTCGAGAAGCGCGCGGCCGGGTTCACCGGCACCTAGCACCCCACCAAGCACGAGCAGCACAAAGGCACACGAGCGGTTTCGCCCATGGATCTCTCCCTCTCCGAAGAACAGCAGCAGATCGTCGAGATGACCCGCGAATTCGCGGAGCGCGAGGTCAAGCCGATCGCCGCGGCGCTCGACCGCGAGGCCCGCTACCCGCGTGAGCTCGTCGAGCGGATGGCCGAGCTCGGGCTCCTGGGCATCGAGGTTGACCCCGAGTACGACGGCTCGGGCTTCGATCCGCTCTCCTACGTCCTGGCGATGGAGGAGGTCAGCACGGCCTGCGCGTCGACGGGCGTGATCATGAGCGTGAACAACTCGCTCGTGTGCGACCCGCTGGTGAAGTTCGCCAGCGAGGAGCAGAAGCAGGAGTGGCTGCGCCCGCTCGCGCGCGGCGACAAGCTCGGCTGCTTCATGCTCAGCGAGCCCAACGCCGGCAGCGACGCGGCCGCGCAGAAGACCCGGGCGGTGCGCGACGGCGACTCCTACGTCATCAACGGGGTCAAGAACTGGATCACCAACGGGCCGCAGGCCGACACGGGGATCCTGCTGTGCATGACCGCGCCCGAGCGCAAGCACCGGGGCATCACCGCGTTCATCATCGACATGAACGCGGAGGGCGTCGAGCGCGGGCCCAAGGACGACAAGCTGGGGATCCGCGCCAGCCACTCGTGCCAGATCTTCTTCACCGACCACCGCGTGCCCGTGGCCCAGCGGCTCGGCGAGGAGGGCGAGGGCTTCAAGGTCGCGATGTCCACGCTCGACTGCGGGCGCATCGGCATCGCGGCCCAGGCGCTCGGGATCGGGCGCGCGGCCTTCGAATTCGCGGCCGAGTACGCGACGACGCGCACGACCTTCGGCAAGAAGATCGCCGAGCACCAGGCGGTCGCGTTCATGCTCGCGGACATGGAGACGGAGCTCGACGCGGCGCGGTGGTTGACCTATCGCGCGGCGGGGCAGAAGGCCCGGGGCCAGCGCCACTCGAAG
Source organism: Myxococcales bacterium (assembly GCA_020633295.1). Taxonomy (GTDB): domain Bacteria; phylum Myxococcota_A; class Polyangia; order Nannocystales; family Nannocystaceae; genus JACKDW01. The sequence goes on from JACKDW010000009.1 coordinate 299,427, forward strand.
GAGTCGGCGATGGCCAAGCTCTACGCGTCCGAGGCCGCCAACAAGATCGCCAAGAACGCGATTCAGGTGCTGGGCGGCAACGGCTACATCACCGAGTACCCGGTCGAGCGCCACTATCGCGACGCCAAGATCACCGAGATCTACGAGGGCACGAGCGAGATCCAGCGGGTTGTGATCTCCTCCTGGATCCTGAAGGGCCGCTAATCCGTTTGAGGCGGGAGGCTGGTGCACACACGGGCTTTGGGGTGTTCGGGGCTTGCGCCGCGCGGGCCCCAGGGCCGAGAATCAACGGAGGAGACAACGTGATGACGAGCGGCACGCGAATTGTGAGTGCATGTGTGGTGGGTCTGGTGGCGGCTTCGCTCGCCACGGGCTGCGCCAGCAAGCGACGGACGGAGAAGCAGAACACCGCCGAGGGTGAGCTGTTCAGCCAGTACGACGGCGAGAACTACGACGACATGGAGACCGTCGAGGGCGCCGAGGTCGAGGACCAGGGCGGCAGCGTCGCGCCGCAGACCCTGCAGAACATCAAGGACACGATCGAGAACGTCTATGAGCGCGACTTCGGCCGCTGCCTGCAGAAGGACATGGACGAGTTCGAGAACCGCTGGATCGCGGGGACCTTCACGCTCTCGGTGACGATCAACGTCGAGGGCAAGGTCATCGGCGCCGAGCTGACCCAGGTCGACATCGAGGAGCGCAAGGTCCCGAAGGGGGGGAGCGCGCGCAAGGCCGTGATCTTCCCGGGCTGCGTCGAGGAGTCGGCGTACAAGTGGGAGTTCGATCCGCCGCCCGAGGTCGAGTACACGCACACCTACAGCGGCAAGGTCGGCGAGGCGTTCTAGTCTGGCCCCAGGGCCAGCAGCGACAAGCGAGCGCGGGCGCACGTGGACTTCACGCCGAACGAGACGCAGCAGCTGATCACCGACTCGGCGCGGCAGTTCGCCGAGCGCGTGCTCGCGCCGCGAGCCGCCGAGCTCGATCGCGAGGGCGGCTTCCCGAGAGACAGCCTGGCCCAGGCCGCCGAGCTCGGGCTGCTCGGCATCAACGTCCCCGAGGAGCTCGGGGGCGTCGAGGCCGGCGCGGTCGCCTACGCGCTCGCGGTCGTCGAGCTCGCGCGCGCGTGCGCGAGCACGACCGTGGCGATGACCGTGAGCAACATGGTCGCCGAGGTCATCACCTACTTCGGGACCGAGGAGCAGAAGACCGAGCACGTCCCCAGGCTCTGCTCCGGGGAGTACGTGGTCGGGGGCTTCGCGCTGTCCGAGTCGGGCGCCGGCAGCGATCCCGGCGGCATGATCACGCGCGCGCGCAAGACCGAGCGCGGCTGGGTGCTCAGCGGCGCCAAGCTCTGGATCACGAGCGGCACGGACGCCGGGCTGTTCGTGGTCTGGGCCCGGACCAACGACGCCGCTGGCCCCCGGGGCATCAGCGCGTTCCTCGTGCGCGGCGACGCCCCGGGGCTCGTGCGCGGCAAGCCCGAACACAAGCTGGGGCAGCACGGCAGCACGACCACGCCGCTCGAGTTCCACGACGTGGAGCTGCCGGACGAGGCGCTGCTGCACGAGGAGGGCAAGGGCTTCCGCGTCGCCATGATGGCGCTCGACGGCGGGCGCATCGGCATCTCCGGGCTCGCGCTCGGCTGCGGCAGCGCGGCGCTGGCCTGCGCCCGCGACTACGCGCTCGAGCGCACGCAGTTCGGTCAGCCGATCGCGAACTTCCAGGCGATCCAGTGGATGCTCGCCGACAGCGCGACGGAGCTCGAGGCGGCCCGGGCGCTGGTCCTTCGGGCAGCCTGGCGCAAGGAGCAGGGCCTTCAGTTCACCCGAGAGGCCTCGATCGCCAAGCTGTTCACGACGGAGAAAGCCTACGCGGCCTGCGATCGCGCGATCCAGGTGCTCGGCGGCTTCGGCTACACGCGCGAGTTCCCGGTCGAGCGCTACCTGCGAGATGTCCGGGTGACGCGGATCTTCGAGGGCACGAGCGAGATCCAGCGGATCGTGATCAGCCGCGACATCATCCGGCGGTTTGACTCGTAGCGACGGGCACGGACGCCCGAAGAGGGACGCTTGTGAGCGAGGACGGTTCAGGGAGGAACGCCCATCAAGACGCGCGCGCGGCCGCAGCCGCGCAGATGGCCGCCGCCATGCAGGCGATGGGCCCGGCCGGGGTCGAGCGCCTCAAGAAGGCGTTTCGAAGGCGCGCGATGCTGTTCGGCCTCGGCTTCGCGGTGGTGCTCGTCGGCCTGTTTTTGCCGGCGAGCCTCGGGCTGCCGGTGTTCGTGCCGTCGCTCGTGATGATCGGCGGCGGCGCGCTGGCGTTCATGGGCCTGCTCGGCCCCCAGCGCGGTTCAGGCTGCATGGCGTACATCACCGGCTTCACGTGGCTCTTGGCGATCGGCTGCGGCGTGGTCACGGAGGTCGTCGCGGTCCAGTACGCGCTCGCGGGCTCGGCCTTCGCGTTCGCGCTGCTGTCGCTCTTGCTGCCGAAGCCGCGCGAGCAGGGTCCGCTGTCGATGATGGCGAGCATGGCGAACGCGGTCAACATGGCGAACAACATGCAACAGCAGGGCGGCGCCACGGGCAGCATGCTGGGGTCGCGTCCGCGGGCCAAGGACCGCGTCATCGACGTCGACGCCGAGGAGACCTAGCGCTCAAGCTGCTCGCTCGGGCTGCTCGGGCGCGCCTCACAGGAAGAACACGAGTCCGCCCTGGAACACGGGGCGGACGTTGTAGGGCGTCAGCAGCGGCAGCTCGAGCGGCGCGCAGTTGGCCGTGCAGCGGATCGTCAACGCCGTGTCGCTGAACACGTCGACGCCGCCCCCGAAGTGCAGCCCGAAGATCGGCGTCGGCTTGATGATGACGCGCAGGCGCGGCGCGAAGCCGTAACCGAACAGCGTGGGCGTCTCGAGGCGCACGTCGTAGGAGACGTTGTCGTTCTCGTTGTCCGGGCACAGCCCCGACTCGTCGGCCCCGGTCTCGCAGTGGGCGTTGAAGTTCATCGTGATCGGGTCGAGGACCAGGCTCGCGTCGGCCTCGAAGCCGATGAAGCTCCACACGCGGTGGTAGCCAATCGTGAGGTGGGTTGGGTGGCGACGGATCGCGCCGGTGATGAAGGGCGGACCGGGGATGTCCTGCTGCACGCCGATCGGCGCGACCGCCTGGTAGCCGGCGCCGATGTACAGCCCGCGCGGTGACAGCCAGGCGGCGGAGATGAACACGCCGCTCTGCCAGGGTACGGTCGTGGCCAGGTGGTTGCCGAGGTAGTCGACGGCGACGCGCGCGTGGTGCCGGGGTGGCGTCGGCGGCGGCCGCGTCGGTCGTCGGGAGACGGGCGGGGTTTGGGGGGGCGGCGGTCGTGGCGTCTCCGGGACGCGATCGGGCGGCGCGCGTCGCCGCGTCTCGACGGGCGGGTCGGGCAGCGGGGTGACGAGCGCGGCGCGCGTGATGGTCGCCATGGTGTCGAGCATCGCGTCGGGGTTCCCGGGCACAGCGCCCACCGGTCGCGGGTTGGGGCGCTGCCTACGTGGGTCGAGCGTGTGGAGCACGACGCTGCCCTCGGCGGCCGGCACAAACCACACGGCGAGACGGGCGTCCTGTTCACGGGCGAGCCTGCGCGCCTCGGCCTCCCAGCCCGCCGGGCTCGCGTCCGCGAGCTCAACCAGGATCACGATGACCTCGGCGTTCAGATCGGCGAGCTCGGCGGAGAACGTCTCGCGGACGAGATCGACGCGGGCGGCCGGCGTGGTCGACTCGACGAGCAGCACAACGCGGCGCGTGCTCGACCGCGGGGGCTCTGTGGTGGAATCGGAAGAGGAAGGCGACGAGGAGGATGGCGACGAGGATGGCGACGAGGATGGCGACGAGGATGGCGACGAGGATGGCGACGAGGATGGCGACGAGGACGGCGACGAGGTCGAGGCCGCGGACTGCGGCGCGTCCTCCGGCGCCACGGCGGGCGCTGCCGCGGGCGCGAGGAGCCCGAGCAGGGTGCACACACGGACGCTCACGACGACCACGGGCTCCCGAGTATGACAGAGCGGGCCGGCGCTCGCGCGAGACCGCGCCGGTGAGATCGAGTATTGTCCGCCAATGAGCGGCGTGAACGCGGTCGAGCAGGAAGCCCCCACGGAGCCGGTTCGGATCTTCGGCGTCGCGCACGGTGGCGCAGGGGTCGGACGGCGGATCAACGAGGCCGACGGCGCGACGGTCGGGGAGCACCCGGAGACGCGCACGTGGCTGGTCGATGGCGCGCTCCCCGGCGAGATCGTGCAGGTCCGTCGAACACAGACCGAGAAGCGCCTGATCCGTGGCGTGACCGCGACGGTCGCCATGGCCAGCGAGCAGCGGGTGAGCCCCCCGTGTCCGCTGTCGGAGACCTGCGGCGGCTGCAATTGGCAGCACGTCGCCCCCGCGGCCCAGCTCGAGCTCAAGCGCCAGATCGTGCAGGGGCAGCTGCGGCGGTTTGACGTCGAGGTCGAGGCGGCCGCGCCGTCCCCCAGCGCGCTCGGCTACCGTCGTCGCGCGCGCCTGCACTACGAGCAGACCGAAGACGGCCAGTGGCGGCTCGGGTTTCGCCGCGCGCGCAGCCACGAGATCGTCGACGTGCCGCGCTGCGCCGTGCTCGACGCGCCGCTCCAGCACGCGGCCGAGCGCGTCCGCGGGCTGCTGCCGCTCTTGCCCGCGCGCGGCGAGATCCTCGGGCTCAGCGACGGCGAGCGCGCGGCGCTCGGACTCCCCGGCGTGCGGTTGACCGACGCGCTCACGGCGGCGCTCGCGGGGGTGCTCGACGACGTGCTGGTCGGCTTCAGCGTTCGCGGCGGTCGCCAGCGCCAGGCGATCGGGCGCGCCAAGCTCGAGATCGACGGTCCGCAGCGAGACGGCGAGCCGGTGCCGATCCTCGTCAGCCCGTTCGTCTTCACCCAGGCCCAGGGCGCGGTGAACCGCGCGCTCGTGCGCTACGTGACGGCGCAGGCGGAGCCGGCCGGGGCTCGGGTGCTCGAGCTCTACGCCGGGGCCGGCAACTTCACGCGCGCGCTCGCCGGGACGGCCAAGCGCGTGTGGGCGATCGACGAGAGCCGCGAGGCGATCGCCTGTCTCCAAGGACTCGTCGAGCGATTCGGCTTGCCGGTCACCGCGCGCAACGGGAAGTCGGAGGGCTTCCTCGGCAAGCTCGCGCGGGCCGATCGCGCGCGCGGGCACGACTACGACGTCGTCGTGCTCGACCCGCCGCGACGGGGGCTCGGGCGGCAGCCCGCGCGGTGGCTCGCGTCGACGCGCCCCGCTCGCGTCGTCTACGTCTCGTGTGACCCGGCGACGCTGGCCCGCGACCTCGAGGTCTTCGTGAAGTCCGGATACACGCTCGAGCGCGTGCGGGTCTTCGACCTCATGCCGATGACCTCCGAGGTCGAGATCGTGGCGACCCTGCGGCGGCGCAAGAAGGAGGCGGGCGCGTGAGCGCGGCGCGGCGCGCGAGCGACGGCGACCAGGGGGCGGACGGCCTTCAGGCGGCGCTCCGAGCCGGGCGCCTCGACCCGGTGTACGTGCTCTACGGCGACGAGCCCGCGGCCATCCGCGGCGCGCTCGAGCAGATCCGACACACGATCATCCCGCCCGACGACGCCACCGCGACCTCCATGGCGGCCTTCAACCACGAGCGCTTCGACGGCGTCGACGTGCGCTCGGCCGCCCAGGTGCTCGAGGCCTGCGCGCAGCTGCCGATGATGTCGAGGCTCCGGCTCGTCGAGCTGGCCAACCCGGACGATCTCGGCAGCAAGCGGACCGCGGCCGACGAGGACGGCCCGACGTCCACGCGCGAGGGGGCCCTCGGCGCGCTCGCCGAGTACATCGCCAATCCCTCGCCGAGCACGGTGCTCGTGATCCACGGCGCCGGGATCGACGGGCGCTCGAAGCTCGTCAACGCGGCCAAGAAGTCGGGCTGGGCCCACAAGTTCGCCGCGCTCTCGCACGACCGCGACGCCGTGGACTACACCGCGGCCGAGGTCCAGCGACGCCAGCGCTCGATCACGCCGAAGGCCGCGCAGGCGCTCGTCGCCGCCGTCGGGATGAAGCAGACCGACCTGCTGCAGGCGATCGAGCGCGTCGTCCTCTACGTCGGCGACCGGCCCTCGATCTCCGAGGACGACGTCGCCGCCGTCGTCGCCAAGACCCGCGAGGCGGACGTGTTCGCGCTCACGGACGCGGTCGGGCGCGGGCGCCACAACGAGGCGCTGGCGATCCTCGCGGCCATGTTCCGCGCCGGCGAGCGCGACACCGGGACGTCGATGCGACTGTTCGCGCTGCTCGCGCGGCACATGCGGTTGGTGTTCGCGGCCAGCGTGGCGCCCCGCGGACAGGTCCCCGCGGTCCTCGGCCTGCCGCCCTTCATCGCCAACAAGTACTCCGAGCAGGCTCAGCAGTTCTCCGAGGCGCGCCTGCGGGCCGCCTACGCTGGGCTCGTGCGTCTTGACCACGACCTCAAGGGCGGCTCCTACGTGGCCTACGCTTCGCCTTACATGGCGATCCAGCGCTGGATCCTCGAGGTCTGCCAGGCTCTGCCCGGCGTCGCGCCGCGCCGCTAGCTCGGCGGCTTCACTGGCTCGCTAGCTCGGCCGTGAACGCCGGAGGAACACAAAAGCCCGCGTACCATCGGTACGCGGGTCTCGGCAGCCGAGCGACGGTGCTCAGGCCTCTTTGTGCGCGGCGCGATTGACCGCGAGCTGGATGCGCGAGGTGTAGCGCGACGCGGTGTTGCTGTGGATCACGCCCTTGGAGTTGGCCTTGCCGATCGCCTTGAGCGCGAGGGGCAGGGCCGCCTGGGCGGCCTCGAGGTCCTTATCAGCCAGCGCCTTGCGAACGCGCTTCATGTACGTCCGCATGCTGCTGAGGTGCAGGAGGTTCCGCGAGCGTCGCTTGATCCGCTGCCGGTTTCGTTTCGCTGCCTGCTTGTGATTCGCCACTTGCTGCCTGCTCTGCTGGTTCGGTTCGGAAGATCCGAAGGTCGGAAAAACGGAAGTTTGGGCGACGCGGACGTCGTGTCGTGGTGTCGCTCGGGGCCCGGGCGTGAACCCGTGCCAGGTCCGAAGAAGTCGCGGGTGAGGTTTCGGAAATCACCCCACCGGGCCGGCAGTTTTGGCCCCGAACACCAGGCCTTGTCAAGCGCCCGTTCACCGGCCAACCTCCAGCCCACGCATGCTTCCTGCACTGAGAGCCCGCGCCCGGATCGTTCGTCTGGACCCTGCCGTGAGGGCCTCGTGCACCGTCAAGCGGCCTGCTGCGTACGTCGCGGTCTCTGCGCCGCGTTCCCCGATGCGGCGTGTCCACACGCGCTGGAGCCTCGGCATCCTGTGGATCGCGGGCTTGTGCGCGATCTCGGCCGGCTGCGTGTTCTATCCGCCACCTCCGCTGGCCGAGGAACTGGCCGCTGAGGAGGAGGCCCGCGCCGCCCGGATCGCGGCTGTGCGCGCCGGAAAGCCTGGTACCGAGGGGGACTCCGAGGGCGAGGGCGCCGCGGAGGGCGGGGACGAGGGCGCGGGCGAGGCGTTGGCCTTCAAGCCCGGCGATCCGGCGCCGGCCGCCATGTCGCCCGCCCAGATCCAGGCCTATCGCGCGGCCCAGGGGGATCCCGTGGAGGGTGAGTTCACCTTGGAGCAGGCGCTCGCCGGTATCGAGGGCAGCGGCGATCTGTGGGTGTTGTTCCGCACCGAGCGCGGGACGATCGACTGTCGCTTGCTGCTCGACAGCGCGCCCAAGACGATCGCTAATTTCATCGGGTTGGCCCGCGGGCTTCGGCCGTACCGTGATCCGTCCGCGACCGTCCCCGAGGGCGAGACGCCATCCTGGACGACCGGGCGCTACTACGACGACACGATCTTCCACCGGGTCATCCCTGGCTTCATGATCCAGGGCGGCGACCCCACCGGCACCGGGCTCGGCAACCCCGGGTACGTGATCGAGGACGAGTTCAGCCCCGAGGTCATCCACGATCGCCCGGGCATCCTGAGCATGGCGAACCGCAGCCAGCCCAACACGGGCGGCTCGCAGTTCTTCATCACGCTCAACCCGACGCCCCACCTGGACGGCGTCCACACCGTGTTCGGCGTGTGCAGCGACGACGCGGTCGCGCTCGCCGACGACATCTCGCTGGTGCCGCGCGGCGACGGGGACAAGCCCGAGGAGCCCGAGACGATCAAGCGCGTCGACTTCGAGTGGCGCGCGCCCGCGTCGTGATCGCGCGCGGGCGTGTCGAAACGCCCCACACGCCGAAGATGCCTTAATAGACATAATGCTCGGCGACCCCGCGCTGTCGCCCACAGGTCGTAAAGGACACATGAAGGCCGGCGCGCGCCCGTGGCACAATCACGGGGCGGCGCGCGCCGCCGCCATGAAAAGGGGCTTGAGATGCAGGTTGGGCGATGGACGGGGAGGATCGCGGCCGCGGCCGCGGCGGCGCTGATCGGCTGCGGCGACAGCGGCGAGGGCAGCACGAGCGAGGGCGAGAGCGACGCGACGACGAACGCGAGCGCGACCGACCCGTCGGGCGACGCGACGACGGCGGGGATGACGGCCGGCACCACCGGCGACGGCGAGACGGGCACGAGCACGAGCACGACGATGGGGCCGACGAGCGACCCCTCCGCCGGGACGACGTCTCCGCTGACCACAGGAGCAGGTTGTGAACCACCGCTCGAGGACTGCGGCGGCGGCTGCGTCGACGTCGACTTCGATCCTGAGAACTGCGGCGGCTGCGGCAACGACTGCACCGCGCAGGGCATGATCTGCGTGCTCGGCTCCTGCGAGGTGATGTGCGCCGACCCGGAGGTCCTCTGCGACGGCGCGTGCGTGAACCCCGAGACCGACCCGCAGCACTGCGGCGGCTGCGGGATCGCCTGTGACAACGGCCAGGTGTGCAACGCCGGCGCCTGCGCGCTCGACTGCGACCCCGGGCTGACCGCCTGCGACGACGCCTGCGTCGACCTCCAGAGCGACCCGAACTTCTGCGGCGCCTGCGACGTCGCGTGCGTCGGCCAGGAGCAGTGCGTCGACGGCCAGTGTGAGCTGCAGTGCATGCCGGGCGAGCAGGTCTGCGACAACGCCTGCGTCGATCCCCAGCTCGACGTCAATCACTGCGGCGACTGCGGCGTCCAGTGCCCGGCGCCCCCAAACGGCGTCGCGGAGTGCACGGCGGGCGCCTGCGGCGTGCAGTGCGACGACGGCTACCTGCCCGACGATCAGAACATGAGCTGCACCAACTGCAGCGCGGCGGCGGTGCTGCTCGACGGCCCGATCGCCTACTGGCGCCTCGGCGAGCTCCAGGGGATGATGACGGCCGTCGACGAGATCGGCGGCAGCGACGGCACGTATCTCGACGTGACCCTCGGGGCACCCGGCGTCTCCGGCGACGGCGACACGGCCGCGACGCTGGGCGGCATGAACCTCTCGCGCGTGAACGTGCCGACCTTTGACATCATGCCGGCCGACGCGCTCTCGATCGAGCTGTGGGTGAACTCCGCGGTCGCGGGGCAGGGCACGCCGTTCTCGTACGCGGTCAACGCCCAGAACAACGAGGTGCTCGTGTACGACGTGAACGACCTGCAGGTCTATATCCGCGGCACCGCCACGGGCCCCACCGGGCTCGACGTCGCCGACGGGGCCTGGCACCACGTCGTCGTGACCTGGCAGAGCGTGGACGGCGACACGCAGATCTACGTCGACGGCGCGCCCGCGTACGCGACGACGCTGCAGACCGGGCAGACGGTCACGCCGGGCGGGCACCTCGCGCTCGGCCACGAGCAGGACGGGGTCAACAGCGGCTACGACCCCGCGCAGCGGCTCATCGGCGATCTCGATGAGGTCGCGCTCTACGACTTCGTGCTCACGCCCGCGCAGGTCGCGGGTCACTACGAGGCGGTCCAGGGAAACATGTGCGAATAGCAAGGTTACGCGCCGCCGCCGCCTCGCCCGCGAGCGCGCTCGGCGGGCGCGTGGACAAATTTCGCCCGCGATGACCAATTTCTCGTCCGGTCGTGATTCCTCGATCGGAGGCCAGCGGCCCATCGAGACGATGACCCACGACGACACGCGCGCGCTCGCGGTCCAGGCGACCCTGGTGACGCCTGAGTCCACGCTCGGCGTGCCGCCGCTCGAGCGCCAGGTCGCGTTCGAGCGCGTGCTCGGGCGGATGATCGGCGCGCCGCGACGCGAGGTCCGGATCGGGCGCTACGAGCTCGTGCGGCGACTCGGCGCGGGCGGCATGGGCGTCGTCTACCTGGTGCGCGACCCCGATCTCGACCGCCTCGTCGCGCTCAAGGTGCTGCACCCCAACCTCGCGCGCGACCCCGGCAGCGACGCGATCGAGCGTCGGATGCGACGCGAGGCGCGGGCCATGGCGCGCCTCGACCACCCCAACGTCGTCCGGGTGCTCGAGGTCGGCGAGCACGAGGGGCGCACGTACCTGGTCATGGAGTACGTCGCGGGCACGACGCTCGCGCGCTGGCTCCACACCCCCGCGGCACGGGACTGGCGCGCGGTGGTCGAGGTGTTCCTCGCCGCCGGCGAGGGGCTCAAGGCGGCGCACGCGGCCAACCTGGCCCATTGTGACTTCAAGCCCGACAACGTGCTGCTCGGGGACAACGGCGCGATCAAGGTCTCTGACTTCGGGCTCGTCCGCGTTCACGAGACGGCCGAGACGCACCTGCCGACGGTTCCCTTGACGCGCGTCGGCGCGTCGACGCAGACGACGATGACGAGCGAGCTGTGCGGCACGCCGGCGTTCATGGCGCCCGAACAATTCTCGGGGCAGCGCGGCGATCACCTCAGCGACCAGTTCAGCTTCTGCGTGGCCCTCTACACCGCCTTGCACGGGGAGCCGCCGTTTCGCGGCGACTCCCTGCTCGAGCTCGAGCGCAGCGTCCGCGACGGGCTGAAGGCGTCGCCCTCGGCGCAGCGTGTACCGGCGGTCGTGCGTACGATCGTGGCGCGCGGGCTCGAGGTTGATCCGGCGGCGCGCTGGTCGTCCATGGACGAGCTGCTCGCGCGGCTGCGCGCGGCTCTTGGCGCGCGCGCGCGGCGGAGGCGTCGCGCGGCGCTCGGCGTCGTCTCGCTCGCGCTGCTCTCAGTGGGCGCGATGGCGCTGCAGCGACACCACGCGCGCGCGGAGCGTGCGGCCGCGTGCGCGGGCGAGGGGGCGAGCATTCGAGAGCGGTGGCGTGCGGGGCAGCACGCGGATGTCCGCGAGGGCATCTTGATGACGGGCGCGAGCTTCGCCGCCGGGACCGCCGACAAGGTCACGCCCTGGCTCGATCGCTACGTCGAGGAGTGGGAGCGCGCGCGTGTCGAGGTCTGTCTGGACGCGACCGTGCGCGCCCGCGTTGAGCCCGAGACGCTCGAGCGCGCTCGGTGGTGTCTCGACGGTCGCGCGCTGCAGCTGACGGCGCTGGTCGAGGCGCTCTCGCGCGCGAACCCGAAGGTCGTGCAGAAGGCGATCACGGCCGCGTCCGCGCTCGACCCGGTGTCGCCGTGCACGGACCCGGCGTTCTTGACCGCGATGCCCGCCCTGCCGCCGGAGGACGCGCGCGCCGAGTTCAATGGGCTTCGCGCCGAGCTCGCGCGGGCCTGGACGCTGATCGACGCCGGGGACGAGGACCTTCGCGCCTCGCTGATCGAGGCCGCGTCGCGGCGGGCCGAGGCGCTCGCGTGGCCGCCGTTGATCGTCGAGACGCGGCGGCTCCGGGCGGCGCACCTCGCCGAGCTCGGCGAGTACGAGGCGAGCGTGACGCTCGGCGCGGAGGTGTACAGCGAGGCGGCGCGCGCGGGCGTGTGGAGCGTCGCGGCGGCGGCGGCCGATGATGTCGCGCGCGTGACCGGCTACCGACTCGCGCGCCCCGCCGAGGCGCGGATCTGGTCGCGGAGCGCGGAGGCCGTCGGGCACCTCGCGCACGATCCGATCGAGCTGCGTCGCGCGGGGCGCCTGACGTCGCGCTCGATCATCGAGGAGCGCGCGGGCGAGCACGCGGAGGCGAAGGCGCTGGCGGAGCGCGCGTTGGCGCTGCGGGAGGCGGCGCTGGGACCCGAGCACCCGCTCGTGGCGAGCGCGCTGATCGACCTCGCCAACGCCCAGAAGGCGATGGCTGACTACGCCGGCGCGCAGGCGACCTATGAGCGCGCGCTCGCGATCCGGCGGGTGACCAGCGGGGAGCACCACCCCGACACCGCGGTCGTCCTCAACAACCTCGCGGTGAACCACATGCAGACGGGCGACCGCGCGGGGGCGCGGGCGCTGTTTGAGCAGGTCCTAGCGATCCGCAGCCAGGTCCTCGGCGACCGCCACCCGGACGTCGCGCGCGTGCTCGTCAACGTCGGCGCCACGCTCTACGGCGAGGGGGAGCTCGACGCGGCGGTCTTGTACTTCGAACGCGCGAGCGAGATCTTTGAAGCCACGCTCGGCCCGGAGCACCCCGACCTCGCCAAGGTGCTCAGCAACCTCGCGGCGATTCAAGAGGGCCAGGGTGACCTGCGCGGCGCGGTGGCGACGGGCCGGCGCGCCGTCGAGGTGCTCGAGCGCGCGCTCGGCCCTGAGCATCCGAACGTCGCGCAAGCGCTGCTCAACCTGGCGAGCGCGCAGCACGGGCGGGGTGACGACGCGCGCGCGCGGGCGTCGGCGCAGCGGTCGCTCGCGATCCGCGAGGCCGCCCTGGGCGCCGAGCACCCCGATGTCGCGCGCACGCTGCTCGTGTACGCCGACGTCGCGCGCGCGGAGGGGGCGCTCGATGACGCGATCGCGCTGGCGGAGCGCGGCGTCGCGATCCTCGAGCGATCATCGGGGCTCCCCGAGGTGCTCGCGGGGCTGCGCGTGCTCCTGGCCCGCGCGCTCGTCGAGCGAGACGGCGCGCGCTCGCGGGCGCGCGCGGGCGCGCTGGTGCGCGCCGCCGCGGGCTACTACCGCGAGGCGGGCGAGCTGGACGAGCTGGACGAGCTCACGCGCTGGTGCGCAGCGCAGGGCGTTGACGCGCGCGCCGAGGGCGGCGCGTAGAGAGTGTACGTATGGACATGTTCTGGGATTCGCGCGGCGGACTCGCCGGCACGTTGCGAGGGACGCCGCGGGCGCGCGAGACTGGGCGGGTGGCCGCGGAGCTCGTCGACGACTGGACCGTGTTCTTCGCCTGGCGCGACGGCGACGAGCGCGCGGCCGAGCAGCTGGCGACCCGCTACTTCGCGATCCTGATGCGCTTCTTCCTCAACAAGGTCCGCGACGTCGAGGACGCGACGGAGCTGGTCTCGGAGACCTTCCTGGGCTGCGCCGCGAGCAAGTCGCGAGCGGCGCGCTCTCGCTCGTTCCGCTCGTACCTGTTCGCGATCGCGATGAACAAGCTGCGCGGCTACTACCGAACGCAGGCCAAGCGCCGGCGCGAGCTCGAGGACTTCGCCGAGGTCTGCGTGGCGGACACGCTCGGGCGCTCGCCGAGCTCGATCATCGCGCGCGCGCGGGAGGTCCAGCTCCTCGTCAACGCGCTGCGCCGCCTCACGCTCGCGCAGCAGATCGTCGTCGAGCTGAACTACTTCGAGGGTATGCGCGCCGCCGAGATCGCGGAGCTGCTCGAGCTGCCGCGCTCGACCGTCTACACGCACCTGCGCCGCGGTCGGCAGCGCCTCGAGTCGATCATCACCGAGCTCGCGAGCAGCCCGGAGCTCGCCCAGTCGACGGTGATGGGCATCGAGACGTGGGCGGTCGAGGTGCGCGCGAAGATCAAGAGCGCGGGCCGCTGAGGCGCGCCGGACGAGGGCGGCGCCGCGCGGCGCCGCCGCGTCGTAAACGGCGCGCGCGTCAGTACGGCGGCGCGACGCTCAGCAGCGTCCACAGCTTGGGGGCGCTGACGACCGGGAACGCGACGACTTCGAACTCCCCGACGAGCGGTTGGCCGCGCGCTGGACCGTCCTTCGTGTTCACGAGCGGCAGCTCGCGGAAGAACACGACGCGCTCGCCGGGCTGCAGCGACTGCACGTAGCCGCCCTGACCGAACAGGCGGTCGTCGCTCCAGCTGGCCACGTTCACGCCCTCGTCGTCGAACAGGTCGAGCTCGACGCGCTGGGTGCTCAGCCAGGGCAGCTCGACCGCCGCGCCGCTCGTGTTCTCGATCATGACCGCGAAGCGCAGCGTGGCCGCGCGCGCGGGGCAGGGCGCCACGAGGCACTGGATGGGCGGCGGCTGCTGGAGCGCGTCGTCGACGAGCATGAGCGTGTAGCTGACGCCGGCGTCGTCCTCGCGCGTCTCGCCCGGGGCCTGCGCGACGACCTCGCCGGCGACGCGCGCGAACATCAGCGCGCTCGTCGACGACGGCCGGTCGAGGTGCACCACGCCCACCTCGCGCGCGAAGCTGACCGTCTGGACAGGCTCTCCCGCGCACTTGACGTTCGCGTCGGGGGTGTGCGCGAGCGAGAACTGCTGCGGGTCGCTGAACAGCCCGGCGGGCGCGTCGACCGTGAAGCCCGGCGCGCGCGTGACCGTGTAGGCGTCGCAGGCGTCGACGCGCAGCGGCCACGACTCGCCGATCGCGGCGCCGAAGTCGAACAGCGTCGACCAGCGCTCGCCGTCGTGGGTCCACATCGCGAGGGAGTTGACGTGATCCCACACGGGCGTGTCGTCTCCGATCAGCAGCCCGTCGACGTGGCTGCTGTACCAGCCGCCGCCGTAGTAGCCGCTCTCGGTGACCTCGACGAAGTCGACGCGGTGCTCGGACTTGTCCTCGACGGTATGGAGCAGCCAGAAGTTGCCCTCGTCCATCTGCCAGTGATCGTAGGCGGAGGGCCAGTGGCTGGCGTCGCTGACGCCGGGGAACGTGAACAGGAGGGCGCCGGCCGCGAGGCCGACGATTCGCGCTAGCTTGTGCATCGGTGGTCGCAATCTCGCGCGTACGCGCGCGTGGAAACATGTCCAAAGAGACACTTCGCCACGTCGCGGCGGTCTCTCCGGGGCACGATTCGCTGCACGCTGTATTCGTGATCCGCGGGGGCGAGTCAACCGAAGTCATACACTTCCCCACTTGTGTGATGTCACGCGAACGGTGTTCGTCGGCCGTGAAACCGGTGTGGCGCGGATGTGCGCGGGCGCCCGCGCCGCCGCGAGATGACGGGCGCCGAGCCGCCCGACCCCTTCGACGCCGCGGAGACGCGTGGAGCGTCGCCCGCTTCGCTCTGACCGTCGAGGTGACGCCCGTGGTCGAGCTTCGCGCGGGCGTTCGCGTCCGCCGTGACGCGTCGAAGTCCCGGGCGCGAAGCGGATGACCCGAGATGCAGGTGCTCGCGGAGCGCGGCGGTGCGCGGCGCTACGCCTCGCATGATCGCGCGCGGCGACTCGTGACGCCGCGCGCCTGTTGTAGACCCGCGCGCGCCCCCCTCTGCTACGGTCGTGTCGCATGGCGAGTCAACGCGCGGGGATCGTCGGGCCGCTGCTGTTCGGGCTGATCTTCATGCTCGTCGGCGTCCTCGGGGCCTACGCGACGATCGGCGACACGCTGACGCGGCGCGCGGAGGCCCGGCGCTACGTCGCGGGCGAGTGCACGGTCACCGGGACCGAGATCGAGCGCTACCAGGACTCCGAGGGCGACACGATGTACCGCCCGCGCGTCCGCTACGTGCACGTCGTCGACGGGCAGGAGTTCCACGGCGACCGCATCGGCTTCTCGAGCTTCGGCACCAGCATCCGCTCGTACTCCGAGGGCGTGCTGCTGCACTACCCGGTCGGCGCGCGCGTGACCTGCTTCTTCGACCCGGCGGCGCCGGAGCAGCTCGTGCTCGACAAGTCCATGTCGTGGTCGATCCTGTTCGCGCTGATTCCGCTCGCGTTCGCGTCCGTCGGCCTCGGGATCATCATCCAGACGCTGAAGGCCCGGGGCACGCCGAAGGGCGCGCTGCCCTCGCGCAAGGCCTGGCGCGCGCGCCTCGAGCAGGACGGCGAGCTGGTGCTCGAGCCGCGCGAGTCCGCGAGCTTCATGGCGTTGTTCATCGGCGGCTTCGCGCTCGCCTTCGGCGGCGCCGGCGTGGGCATCGCCCAGGCCGCCTGGGTGAGCCGCTCGGTCGGCGTGTGGCTGATGGCGCTGGTGTTCCTCGGCGTCGGCTTCGTCATGAGCTGGTGGTTTCTGTGGTCGCTGCTGCAGTGGATGGGCCCGCGCGTGAAGCTGACGCTCGATCGCCCGACCGTGCCGCTCGGCGAGTCGGTCTCGCTGCGCTGGCGCGTGCAGAGCTGGACGCCGCTGAACTCCGTGCAGCTGGAGCTCGTCGGCCAGGAGGAGTCGACCTACACGCGCGGCACGGACACCATCACCGACGCCGAGGTGTTTCACCGCGCGGAGCTGGCGGCGGTGCCCGGCGACGGCCGCGTCATGGAGGGGCGCGCGCGCGTCGAGCTGCCGCGCGACACGATGCACAGCTTCCACGGCGCGCACAACCGCGTCGTGTGGCTGATCAAGCTCGAGGTCGACGTCGACTGGTGGCCGGACATCGAGCAGGAGTACGAGATCGGCGTCGAGCCCTGGCGGCGAAAGGCGCGGCGCTGATGTTGATGCTCGATCTGGTCGATGGTTCATGTTTTCGCCCGGGCGACGCGATCGAGGGCGTGGTCACGTGGGTCTGTCGCGGCGCGCCGGTGGGCGGCGCGATCAAGCTGCGCTGGACGACGCGGGGCAAGGGCAGCGACGATCACGAGCTCGTCGTGAACCTGGAGCTCGCGTCGCTGCGGCGGCCCGGCGAGTCCTCGCTCGACGCGCTCGCGGCCGAGGACGCGCGCGAGTTCAGCATCACCGCGCCGGAGGGGCCGTACAGCTTCTCCGGCGCGCTGATCTCGCTCACGTGGACGCTGCGGGCGACGCTGCGACCCGACGACGAGGAGGCCGAGCTCGAGCTCACGATCTCGCCCACGGGGAAGGAGCTGCGGCTCGGTGCGGCCGCGGGATAACCCGTACCGCAGCGAGCGCATGGACGGGCTGCCGTACCGCCTGCGCGGCGCGGACTGGGCGACGCTGATCGAGCGCGTGCGCGCCGGCGGCTGGCTCGAGGTCGTCGGCCCGCACGGCGCCGGCAAGACGCGGCTGCTCGAGGAGCTCGCGCGGCGGCTGCCGGCGGCGGGCGTGCCGACCCGCTACGCGCGCGTCGGCCCCGGCGGACAGGATGTCTCGAGGAGCATGTTTAACCGCGAGCGCGCGCTGCTGATCGACGGCCTCGAGGCGGCGCCGCGTCGGGCCGCGTGGCGCGTTCGCCTGGCGCTCGCGACCGGGCGCGCGCGGGCGGTGGTCGTCGCCCGCCACGTCGGCGGGCGGGCGCGTCGGCTGTACACCTGCGCCCCGGACTACGCGCTCGCGCGCGAGCTCGTCGACGCGCTCGACCCCGCGTCCGCGCCCGACGACGCGAGCCTGCGGGCGCTGCTCGCCGGCCACGAGGGCAACCTGCGCGCGGTGTTTCGCGCGCTCTATGACCGGGCGGCGGGGCTGCCGAGCGCGACGCGTCGCGCCGGCTGAGCGCGCGGAGCCTGCACGCGAAGACAGCCCGCGCGGATGGATCACGCGAGCAGAGCGGCGAGCGGGCGCGGATGGCCATGTTGCAGACAGTCGCGACACGAACGCCCGACGTGCGAACAACGACAGGCCTCCTCCAGCGCGCCCGAGGGCATCCGCGGCGGACCGCACGGGCGACGCGGCCTCCGGAGCGCTGGCGGGCGGTGCTGGCCTGATGGGCAGGTGCGTTGGCCCGCGCCATGCAATCGCGGTCGAGCGAACCAACCACGAGAGGACGACACAATGCTGCAACGCACCGATACATCCAGCGCGGCGACCCGTGACCACAACCCCGGCGGCGAGCTCGAGACCTCGAGCGAGCGCGCGGACGATCGCGTCGCCGACGTCCAGCGCCTCGCGGCGGCCGTGGACCGCCGCGGCGGCGTGCCGGAGGTCTCGACCCGCTGGGTCCACGAGAACCAGGGCCGGCTTCGCCTGGTCGACGTGCGAGAGGCCGCCGAGCTCGCGGTCCACGGGAAGGTCGCGTGGTCCGAGCACGTCCCGCTCGGTCGCTTCCTCGCGTTCGCGGAGGGCCTCGATCGGCGCGCGCCGATCGTCGTGATGTGCGCGTCGGGGGGACGCAGCGGACGCGCGGTCCGGGCCCTCGAGCGCGCCGGCTTCACGGCCTGCGCGTCGATGCAGGGCGGCGTGTTCGGCTGGCGAGCGAACGCGCTGCCGGTCGTGTGAGCGCGACGCGGCCGCGTCGCGGCGGCGCTCCCGGTGCCTGATTTCTATATGGTTGAAGAAACATGTTCGTTCGCGGCGCGCTCGCCCGCGCGCGGAATCGGCCGCGTGAGGCGCCCGGTTTGTCGGGAAATTCGCGAGCTGCGTCGCGACGTTTTTCACCACACAGTGTTCCGCAATTTTCGATTTTTCCGTGATTTCAAGCTCCAACGACGATGGCGAGCGACCTGCACTTACTCGAAGGTCGAGGTGTCGACGCGATGATCTTCCGCCAGCTCTTCGATCGTGAAACCTGCACGTACACCTACCTGCTCGCCGACGAGCGGACCCGCGAGGCGGTGCTCATCGACCCCGTGCTCGAGCACGTCGAGCGAGACTGCGGGGCACGTCCCGCGCGCCTCGGCTGATCGGAGTCTCGCGTGGCCAACTACGGCTTCGTCATCGACAACACCTCCTGCATCGGGTGCCACGCGTGCTCGACCGCGTGCAAGAGCGAGAACGAGGTGCCGCTCGGGGTCAACCGCACCTGGGTGAAGTACACCGAGGTCGGCACGTACCCCGACGTCAAGCGGCACTTCCAGGTCACGCGCTGCAACCACTGTTCGAACCCGCCGTGCGTGCGCATCTGCCCGACGGGCGCGATGTACCAGCGCGACGACGGCATCGTGGAGTTCAACAAGGACGCGTGCATCGGCTGCAAGGCGTGCATGCAGGCGTGCCCCTACGACGCGATCTACATCGATCCGGAGACGAGCACCGCGGCCAAGTGTCACTACTGCTCACACCGCGTCGAGGTCGGCCTCGAGCCGAGCTGCGCCGTGGTCTGCCCGACCCACGCGATCATCGCGGGCGACCTCGATGACCCCGCGTCGGAGATCAGCCGCGTGCTCGCCAAGAGCAAGGTGACCGTGCGCAAGCCGGAGCAGGGCACCGCGCCGAAGGTCTTCTACGTCGAGGGGCACGAGGTGACGCTCACCCCGACGGCGACCGAGCGCGCGCCGGAGACCTTTATGTGGGCTGACGTGATCCCGCTGCACGCGGGCGGCGGCTCTGGCCACGCGCCCGCGAAGCCGCGGCGCTCGCTGCCGGTGCTCAACAACCGCGAGGGGGTCCGGCTCCGCGCGCCGCAGCCCCAGGGCGAGCCCGTCGGCGGCCCGCTCAAGGTCGGAGAGCGACGCGCCTCGCACATGGTGCAGGTCGGCTACAACGCGCAGCACAAGATCCCCTGGCACTGGCCGGTGCCCGCGTACCTCGTCACCAAGGGCGTCGGCGCGGGCGTGTTCCTGTTCCTCACGCTCGCGTTCGCGCTCGGGCTCGCGCCGTTCCAGGCCACGGTCGCGACGATCGGCGCCGCGCTCAGCGTCGCGTTCATGGGGCTGACCACGGCGCTGCTCGTCTACGACCTCGAGAAGCCGTGGCGCTTCCTCTACATTTTACTGCGCCCGCAGTGGCGCTCGTGGCTGGCGCGGGGCGCCGTCGCGCTGATCGGGTTCTCGACCCTCGGCGGGCTGTGGCTGGCGGCCGAGGGCGCGGCGCTCGTGGGCTGGCTCGACCCCGCCGTCGCGGCCCTCGCTCGGCCCTGGCTGACCTGGATCGGCGCGCCGTTCGCGATCGGCGCGGCCGTCTACACCGCCTTCCTCTTCGGCCAGGCCGAAGGTCGAGACCTGTGGCAGAGCTCGCTGCTGCCCGTGCACCTGCTGGTGCAGGCGCTGATGATGGGCGCGGCGGCGGTGCTCGCGATCGGCGCGTTCGCGACGCTGTCGCCCGAGCTCTCGAGCCTCGCGGTCAAGACGCTCGCGGTCGCCATCGGCGTCGACCTCTTCATGTTGGTCGGCGAGCTGGGGATGCCGCACGCGAGCGAGGTCGCCGCGCGCGCGTCCCACGAGATCACGCGGGGCCGCTACGCCACGGTCTTCTGGTGGGGCGCGGTCGCGGTCGGGCACGTCATCCCCTTCGCGCTGCTCTTCGTCGGCGCGCCGCTGGCTGCTGCGGCCGCCGGCCTGCTGACGGCGGTCGGGCTCTACGCCTACGAGCACGCGTTCGTGATGACGCCGCAGGAGGTGCCGAACTCATGAGCACGTACGCTGACACGCGGTCCTTCCTCTCCCGGCTGCTGCTGTTCACGAAGACCGACACCGAGGTCCCCGCGGACCCGGTCGCGGCGGTCAAGCAGGCCGCCGAGCGCCGCGCGCAGGGGCAGATGCGCATGCCGAGCTATCACGCGTCGGACAAGCGGCCGGTGAAGCTCGAGGTGGTGGAGCACGGCGACGGGCGCATCTCCCAGTACCCGCCCCCCGATCGCTGGGACGACTGGGTCGAGTACGACTCGAAGTCGTGGCCGAAGCGGGTCGCGCGTCGCTACACGCTCGTGCCGACGATCTGCTTCAACTGCGAGAGCGCGTGCGGGCTGCTCGCCTACGTCGACAAGGAGACCTACGACGTCCGCAAGCTCGAGGGCAACCCGAAGCACCCGGGCTCGCGCGGTCGCAACTGCGCCAAGGGGCCGGCGACGCACAACCAGCTCTACGATCCCGAGCGCATCCTGTACCCGCTCAAGCGCGTCGGCGCGCGCGGCGAGGGCAAGTGGAAGCGCGTCTCGTGGGCCGAGGCGCTGCGGGACATCGCCGCGAAGATGCGCGCGAGCCGTGAGCGGCGCCTCGACGGCATCATGTACCACGTCGGTCGACCCGGCGAGGACCACTTCGCCAACCGCACGGTCCAGGCCTGGGGCGTCGACGGGCACAACAGCCACACCAACATCTGCTCGGCCAACGCGCGCATGGGCTACACCGCGTGGACCGGCTCCGATCGCCCGAGCCCGGACTACGCCAAGGCGCGCACGACCCTGCTGATCAGCGCGCACCTCGAGAGCGGGCACTACTTCAACCCGCACGCGCAGCGGATCATGGAGAGCAAGCAGCGCGGCGGCCGGCTCATCGTCCTCGACCCGCGCCTCAGCAACACGGCCGCGCGCGCCGACGTCTGGCTCCCGACCTGGCCCGGGAGCGAGGCGGTCGTGCTGCTGGCGATCGCCAGCTACCTGATCCAGGAGGGTCGCTACGACCACGACTTCGTCCGGCGCTGGGTGAACTGGGAGAAGACGCTCGAGATGGCGCCGCAGTTCACCGCCCAGGCGAGCGAGGCGGCGCGCGAGGTCGCGGCCGAGGCGACCGCGCGCAAGCGACGGGAGGGCGCCTGGTCCTTCGCCGACTTCGATCGCCTGCTCAAGGCGCTCTACGCCGAGTTCACCTTCGCGCGCGCCGCCGAGGAGGCGCAGGTGCCCGTCGAGCGCGTGCGCGAGGCGGCCGAGGCGGTCGCGGACGCGGGCTCGCGGCTGGCGACGCACACCTGGCGCAGCGCGACCATGGGCAACCGCGGCGGCTGGCAGGTCTCGCGCGCGCTGTACTTCCTCAACGTGCTGACGGGGAGCGTCGGCACCGAGGGCGGCACGGCGATGAACAACTGGAACAAGTTCGTGCCCAAGGCGATCACGGAGCCGCGGCCCTTCAACGCGTGGAACGAGCTGCACCTCCCGCACGAGTGGCCGTTCGCCATGTACGAGATGAGCTTCCTGCTCCCGCACTTCCTGGAGGAGGGGCGCGGCGACGTCGACGTGTACTTCACGCGCGTCTACAACCCGATGTGGATCAACCCCGACGGGTTCATGTGGCTCAAGGCGCTGCGCGACGAGCAGAAGATCAAGCTGCACGTCGCGCTCACGCCGACGTGGAACGAGAGCGCCTGGTTCGCCGACTACGTGCTGCCGATGGGGCACTCCGCCGAGCGCCACGACATCATGAGCCAGGAGACGCACGCCGGGCAGTGGATCGGCTTTCGCCAGCCGGTGCGCCGCGTGGCGATGGAGCGCGCGGGCGCGCCGGTGCGCCGCACCTGGGAGGCGAACCCCGGCGAGGTCTGGGAGGAAGCCGAGTTCTGGATCGACCTGTCCTGGGAGATGGATCCCGACGGGCGCCTCGGGATCCGCGAGCACTTCCAGAGCCCGAATGACCCCGACCGGCCGATCTCGATGGACGAGTACTGGGGCTGGATCTTCGACCACTCGGTGCCGGGCCTGCCCGCCGCCGCCGCGGCCGAGGGCCTGACGCCGCTCGCGTACATGAAGAAGTACGGCGCTTTCGAGGTCGTGAAGGATCACTACGTCCCCTACGAGGCGCCGGCCGAGCAGGGCGTGGTGATCGACGGCGAGACCAAGGTCGGCTTCAAGACGCCGTCGAAGAAGCTCGAGATGTTCAGCCCGACGCTGTGGGACTGGGGCTGGCGGGAGCTCGAGTACTGCATGCCGTGGCCGCTCGAGAGTCACGTCAGCCCGCGCAGCATCGACCGCGCGCAGGGGGAGATGCTGCTGCTCCCGACCTTCCGGCTGCCGACGCTCATCCACACGCGCAGCGCCAACTGCAAGTGGCTCTACGAGATCAGCCACAAGAACCCGGTGTGGATGCACCCGATCGACGCGCGGCGGCTCGAGGTGCGCACCGGCGACCTCCTGCGCGTCGAGACCGAGATCGGCTTCTTCGTCGATCGCGTGTGGGTCACCGAGGGCATCAAGCCCGGCATCATAGCGATGAGCCACCACCTCGGGCGCTGGCGCCTGCAGGAGGGCGACAACATCGGCGCGGGCATGTCGAGCCTCGTGACCCTCGACGAGCAGGGCGAGGACCACAGCCTGGCGATCGTGCACGGCGGCGCGGCCTGGAGGTCGCCGGACCCCGACACCAGCCGGATCTGGTGGGAGGACGTCGGCGTGCATCAGAACCTCACGCACGCCGTGCACCCCGACCCCGTAAGCGGCGCGCACTGCTGGCACCAGAAGGCGGTGAGCGTGCGAAAGGCGAGGCCGGACGAGCGCCACGGCGACGTCAAGGTCGACACCAGGCGGTCGATGGAGGTGTACCGCGAGTGGCTCGCGCTCACGCGCTCGGCCGTCGACCACAGCCCGGACGGCACGCGGCGGCCGCTGTGGCTCAAGCGTCCGCTCAAGCCGGTGGACGACGCCTATCGACTCCCCGAGCGGCCCTTCGGTCGTGACGGCTCGGCGGAGGCTGCGGAGTAGCAGGCGATGCCCACGAAGACCGGCGCGAAGAAGCTCGGCGCGAAGAAGCTCGGCGCGAAGAAGCTCGGCGCGAAGATCGGCGCGAAGATCGGCGCGACGATCGGCGCGACGATCGGCGCGACGAGTAGCGAGCGCGCGCTCGCGGGGCGCGACGAGGCGGAGGCGAGAGGGCGCGCGTACGTGCTGCTCGCGGAGCTGCTCGCGCGCGGCCCGACCGCGGAGCTGATGGGGCCGGCGTCGGCGAGCCCGGCGCTCGCCGCCGCGATCGCGGGGCGCGAGCTCGACGAGCTCGCGGCCGATCACCAGCACGTGTTCGGGTTCTCGGTCCCGCCGCTCGAGGGGCTGTTCCTCGACGCCGACGCCGGGGCGGGGGGAGAGAGCGCGGCGCGGGTCCGCGAGACCTACGCGGCGATCGGGTACCGCGTCGATCCGACGCAGGACGAGCCAGAGCACCTCGCCACCGAGCTGCGCGCGCTGGCGGTGCTCAGCGGCGCCGAGGCGGACGCGCTCGAGGACGACAAGCGCGTCGTCGTGGCGGAGCTCCGGCGACTTCAGGCGCGGCTCCTCGACGCGCACGCGCTCCGCTGGCTGCCGGTCTTCGGCGCGGCGGCGCGACGGGTCGGACGTCCGTTCCCGAGCGCGCTAGTGCGCCAGATCGAGCAGCTCGTGCGGATGCACCGAGACGCGCTCGGCGACGCGGACGCGCGGGAGCCCGGACCTGCCTTGGGCGAGACGCTCGACCTCGACGACCCCGAACTCGATCTCCGCGACATCGCGCGCTTCCTGACGACGCCCGCGCGCGCCGGCGTCTTCCTCGGTCGCGACGACATCGCCCGCGTCGGGCGAGCGTTTCGACTCCCGCGCGGCTTCGGCGGCCGCGCGCTGATGATGCAGCACCTGCTGCGCGCCGCGGCGCGCTTCGACACGCTCGCCGAGCTCACCGCGGCGCTCGTGGCGATCGTCGACGAGAGCGACGCCCAGCTCCGATCGTGGGGGGCGTGCGCGGATCCCTGGCGCGCGCGCGCGTCGGCGACCCGCGATGCGCTCGCGCGTCTCGGTCGCGCGGCGTCGCTGCCCGATCGCGAGGTCCCTGGGTGACCGCCTCGCGGTCGCGAGCAGGAGGATGGCGCGCCGACGTCGCTTCAGGTCTCACGGTCGCGCTCGTCGGCCTGCCGCAGTGCCTCGCCTACGCGATGATGTCGGGCGTCCCGCCGGCCTACGGCCTGGTGACGGCGGCCGTGGCCGGCTTCGTCGCGCCGCTAGTCGGGCGCAGCCCCCACATCATCACGGGGCCGACGAACACGACGGGCCTGCTGATCCTCGCGGCCATGACCCCGTGGCTCGGCGCGAACGGGCTCGTGGGCGCGAGCGGGCTCGGCGTGCTCGCTACCCTCACGCTGCTCGCGGGCCTGGTGCGCGTCCTCGCCACCTACGTGCGCGCCGACAAGCTGCTGCGCTTCTTCCCCGAGTCCGTGCTCGCCGGCTTCACCGCGGGCGCGGGCACGCTCATCGGCGTCAACCAGCTCGACGAGGCGATCGGCCTCGCGCCGCTCGGGGGCGGCAACCTCTACGACGAGCTCTCCGGGATCGTCGGCGCGTTCATCTCGGGTCATCACCCCGCGTGGTTGGCGGTGGGCGTGTCGGTCGCGACCGCGGCGGCGATCTTCCTCGGCAAGCGCCTGCGTCCGCGGTGGCCGGTCGCGCTGGCGTCGGTCGTGGTCGCGACGGTCGTCGCCTTCGTCATGGGCCTCGACGCGAGCGCGGGGCTCCCGGTCGTGTCCGATCGCGCCGTGGTCCCCAGCGGGTGGCCGCCGATGGCGCTGCCCGTGCTCAGCCTCGACGTGGTCCGCCAGCTCGCGCTCCCGGCCGCCGCGATCGCGCTGCTCGGCACCCTCGAACTCACGGTGTCGGTGAAGGCGAGCGGCGAGGCGACGGACATGCAGCGGGAGATTCGCGCGCAGGGGGCCGCCAACGTCGCGGGCGCGTTCGCGGGCGCGTTCCCGGCGTCGGCGAGCCTCACTCGCTCCGCGCTGCTGCGCCTGGGTGGCGCTTCGACCAGGCGGGCCGCGCTGATCGCCGCGCTCACGGTGGTCCCGATCCTGTTCTTTGGCGCAGACTTCGTCAGCGCGATCCCGCAGGCGAGCTTGGCGGGCGTGCTGCTCGTGACCGCGACGGGGATGATCGTCCGCACGCCGCTTCAGCGGCTCTGGAACACCGCGCCGGAGCCCCGGCTGCTGCTCGTGACGACCTTCCTGGCGACGCTCGTGCTCCCGCTCGAGTGGGCCATCCTCGGCGGCGCGGGCCTCGCGATCGTGATCCACCTGCGCAACACCAGCGACCCGCGCGTCGAGCTGCTGCGCCCGGCCGACGGCGCGCTCCTGCCGACCTCACCCGACGACGGCCCGCGCGTCGTGGTGGTCGTGGTCAGCGGCGACCTGCACTACGCGGCCGTGCCCAACTTCGTCGAGCAGGTCACCCGGCTGATCCCCGGGGTCTCGAGGGTGGTCGTCCTCGACCTCTCGCACGCGCACCAGCTCCGCTTCGCGGCCGTGAAGGCGCTCGAGCAGCTCGCGAGCGACCTCGCCGAGCGCGGCGCGCAGCTGCGCCTCGCCGGCGTGTCGCCCGAGTTCCAGCAGGTGCTCGAGGGCGCCCACAGCCCGCTGCTCATCTCGCCCGCCGACCCGACGCCGGGGGCGAGCGTGCAGCGCTGCCTTCGCGAGCAGTGCGCTCCGGCGCGCGCGCGACTGCGTCAGCCGCGCGTCGTGATTGATAACGGCGCGCGAGCGCGTGAACGCGGGTGGCCGGCGCCGCTCGACTGTTCATAAGGACATGTTCTGGAGGCCGAGCGCGGGCGCAGAACCGCGCGCCGGGCCGCGAGTCGCCGCGGACAACGAGAGAAAATGCGCAGATCTGATTGTGTGAAATAGCGGGTTCGGGTGTTATGGGCCACGTGACTCGAGTCCGCGCCGCTCGTCGCCGCGCTCGCGTTCGCGCTGGCCTGCGGACCGCGAACGCCGGGCCTCGCGACGACCGCGCTCGAGCGCGGGCGGCAGGCGCGCTGGACGGGAGCGAGCGTGTGCGCGGCACGACCAGCACGACCGGCACGACGACGCCGCGAGCCGCGGCCTGTGACGGACGCGTCGACGACCGAGGAGCGCTGCGCGAGAAGTGCGCGCCCTACGACCCTGACGGCCCCTGGGACGCCTGGGTGCGCGCGCGGTGATCGGCGACGCCAGCACGGCGCGAGCCGTGCGCGAGCGACCGCGGCGCCTGCGCATCTTTGCTGGAACCTCGACGAGGACGCGGAGGGCGGCGCGGGCTCGCCGGCCGTCGCCGAGATCTGATCGTCAACGCCGCTGCCTGCGGATGTGTGATCCCGTCGAGCAGGACTGCGCGAACAGGGAGAAGTGTGTCCCCGGGGAGGACGCGTTCCTGTGCGTGCTCGACTCGTCGGAGCGACGGGGCGGTTGGCACGTGCGGTCCTCGACCTGCGCGCCGGTCGAGCGCTTCCGTGGCTGCGAGGGGCCGAGGGCTGCTGCGCGCCGCTGTGCCGCCCGACAGAGCCCGAGCCCTGCGCGGCCGAAGCTGAGGATGTCCCCGGGGTCACGTGCGTGCCCTACGTCGAGGTCCCCGACGCCTGCGCCCCGCCCGTGGGGGTGTGTGAGCTGCCCTGACCCAGCATGATCGGAGCGCGTGATGTCGAGAATCAAGAGACAGGTGTATATCGTTGGCGCGCTGCTGTGGCTCGCGAGCTGCGGCCCCACGGCGGCCGGCAGCGGCGGATCGGACAGCGTCAGCAGCACCCAAGACGGCAGCTCGAGCGAGACCCCGACGTCGAGCGCGACGACCGTCGCGGGCTCGTCGAGCGCCGGCACGAGCGGGAGCGTGGGGACGAGCGAGGGGACGAGCGCGGGCACGAGCGCCACGTCGGACGTCGAGACCACCGGCTGCGAGTTCATCTGCGACACCGACATGCCGTCGTCGAATGATCAGTGCGACGTGTTCGCGCAGGACTGCCCGGACGGGGAGAAGTGCGTCCCCTTTGACTCGGACGGCGACGGCGCCTGGGACTCGGCGAAGTGCGTCGAGGTCACCGCTGACGGGGAGCACGGCGACCCCTGCGAGAGCGAGGGGGCCCAGAGCGGCGCGGATACGTGCGCAAAGGGTCATGTTTGCTGGAACGTCGACGAGGACGGCGTGGGCGTGTGCGTGGCCCAGTGCGCCGGCACGCCCGAGCAGCCCGTGTGCGCGCCGTCATGCACGAGCTGCGTGATCTCGGGGGACGGCGTGCTCAACCTGTGTTTCACGGGCTGCGATCCGCTCGCGCAGGACTGCTGGGGCGGCGAGGTGTGCATCCCCGAGCCGAGCGGCGATCGCTACGTGTGCGTGCTGGACGCGTCGGGCGGGATGGGGCCGGCGGGCACGCCGTGCGAGTTCGCCAACGTGTGCAACCCCGGACTGATGTGCGCGAACACGGCCACGCTGCCGCACCCGGCCTGCGGGGGGGCGCTGGGCTGTTGCGCGCCGTTCTGTAACTTCGAGCAGCCGGGGGACACCTGCGCGGCGCTGGCCCAGGAGGTCCCCGGGGTCGAGTGCGTGCCGCTCAGCGACGAGCCGGTGGAGTGCGCGGGGCCGGTGGGGCTGTGCTCGGTACCATGAGCGAGGGCGGGGCTGCTGCGCGCCGCTGTGCGACACGACGCAGCCCGGGGACACGTGCGCGGCCCTGGCGGAGGAGGTCCCCGGGGACGAGTGCGTGGCGCTCTTCGATGAGCCGGGGGATTGCGACCTCTGGGCCGGCGTCGGCCTGTGCCTGCTCCCCTGACGCGCCCGGCGCGGCGTCCCGCGTTCCCGACCGGCCGAACATGCGCTATGTCGGGGCATGACTCGCGCCTTCGTTCGTCTGTCCGCGCTCCTTGGCCTCACGCTGACGCTCGCGCTCCCCGGGTGCAAGGGCGACGCCGGCAGCACCACTATCCCGCTGGAGACCGACAGCGCGACCACCGACGGCACTGACGCGACCGACACGGACGCCGGCACCACCGGCGCCGAGCTCCCCGACTACGAGCAGCCGGGGCCGCACCCGGTGGGCAACGTGCGCTTCACCGTCGAGGACAGCGCGAGCAGCCGCAGCCTGCTGGTCGAGGTCTGGTACCCGGCGGACGCTTCGGCGGCCGAGGCCGCGGCGGCGGGGCACCCGATCGAGGAGTTCGTGCCGGCGGGGGCCGACCGCGATCGCTTCGTCGATCTGCTGGCGACCGCGGATGATCCGGGCACGCGCCGGCAGACCTCGTCAGCCTTCGCCGCGACGGCGGCGGCCGGGGAGTCGTGGCCGACGATCGCGTTCTCGCACTGCCACGGCTGCACGCGGTTTTCGAAGTTCAGCGTCGCCGAGCGCCTGGCGAGTCACGGCTTCGCGGTCATCGCCCCGGACCACGAGGGCAACACGATCTTCAACGCGCTCGACGGCGACAACGCGCCGCTCAACGGCGAGTTCCTGGCGACGCGCGCGGCGGACGTCCGCGCGGTGCTCGACGCGGCGCTCGACCCCGCGAACATGGTCGTCGACGCGGCCGTGCGCGGGCGCTTCGACGCGACGCGCGTCGGCGTCATGGGCCACTCCTACGGCGCGACGACGGCGGGCCTGGTCGCCGAGACCGATGACCGCGTGCGCGCCGGCTTCATCATCGCCGCGCCGATCGAGAACCCGCTGCTGCCCGGGCCGAAGCTGGCGAACATCCAGAAGCCGCTGTTCTTCGTGCTCGCGGTCGAGGACAACAGCATCCAGGAGATCGGCAACAACATCCTGCGCAACAACTTCACCATCGCCAACCCGCCGGCCTGGCTGCTCGAGGTGAGCGACGCGGGCCACTGGGGCTTCTCGGACATCTGCGGGATCACGCCCGACTACGCGCCGGGCTGCGGCGCCGGCACCCGGCAGACCGACGGCACCCCCTTCACCTACCTCGACGTCGGCGTCGGCCGCAGCATGGTCGGCGCCTACGCGGCCGCGTTCTTCGACGCCGAGCTCAACGGCGCCGAGGCGGGCGCGGAGTTCCTGACGCAGGGCAACGCGTACGCGACGATCGAGGCGAAGCAGTAGCGCGCCGCTCGGCGGGGGCGCCCGGGCGGAGGCGAATCACAGCCCGAGGAACATGAGCACGGCGGCCATGAGCGCGGCGCGGTCGGGCTCGTTGTCGACGCTCTCGAAGGGGACGCCCATGGTCACCACGCGGTACTCGCCCGCGTAGCCCACGGCCGCGGCGCCGCCGAGGCCGCCGACGTACTCGAGCAGCGCGACCGCGCCGGTCCCCGGGGCCAGGCGATCGGGGTAGTTCGCCCACATCGCGCCCGGCGTGTAGAACTGCATGAGCGGCAGCGCGCCGAGCTCGCCGGGGGCGCCCGCGGCCGGCTCGAGCGCGTAGGTCTCGGCGTCGTCGCCGAGGTACATGGCCCTCAGGACCTGTTCGAAGAACGCGGCGTCCTCGGGCGAGCCCATCTCCACGAGGTCCCAGCCGAGCTCGGCGCCCGAGATCAGCATGCGCCCGCCGCCGCGCTCGAGGTAGCTGCGCGCGAGCTGCTGCTCGACGTCGCTCAACGTCGCGTGCTCGGTGCTCTCCTCGCCGAGCGACCAGATCACGCCGGCGTAGTCGTCGAGCGTCACGAGCCCGTCGACGACGGCCTCGTTGGCCGCGCTGTCGTGCGCGCGGCCCCCGAGCGCGCGCGCGTGGTCGACGACGAAGGTCACGCCGGCGCCGCGGCTGTTGCTGATCCCCGCGTCGGCCTGCCAGCGATCGTCGCCGTCGACGATCAGCAGGCGCCCCGAGAGCGCGCCGCCGTTCGGGCGCGCGGCGTAGACGTCGGAGGGGTCGCTCTCGGCTCCGGTCGCGCTGTCGCGCGCGCTGACGCGGACGTACGCGGCCTTGAGCTCGGGGTCGTCCCAGGGGAGCTGACCGGCGCGGTGCTGGGCGCCGGCGGGCACCAGGCGAGCCTGCTCCCGCGGCCAGACGCGGCCGTCCGCGCTCAGCCACACCACGTAGCCGTCGGCGCCGGCGGGCTCCTGCCACTCGATCGCGGCGACCCCGGGCGCGTCGCTGGTGACCCGCTGCAGCACCGGCGGCGCCGGCCTCGTGGCCCAGCCGCGCAGGTCGCCGGCGACCGCGATCACGACCTCGTCCTGGACGGCTCGCGCCGCGCTCGCGTCGGCGACCTCGTTCATCAGGATCGAGAGCAGGTAGCGGCGCCCGTCGTGGCGGTGATAGAGCACCCCCGAGGTCGCTATGACGCCGGTGAGCGTGCCGGTCTTGCCGTAGAAGCGGCCGGCGGTGTCGGGGTGCTGCATGCGGCTCGCCAGCGTGCCGCGCACGTCGGCGACGGCGAAGCTGCGGACCCACGCCTCGCCGCCCTCCGAGCGGTCCATGGCCGCGAGCGCCTGCACGATCGCGCGCGCGGTGAGGCGGTTGTCGTGCGAGAGGCCCGAGCCGTCGTGGAGCGCGAGCGGCCCGGTGTCGACGCCGATCGACGCGAGCCAGCTGAGCAGCTCGAGCTCGCTGGCCGCGTAGCTGCTCTCGCCGGCGAGCGTGTAGCCGAGGTGGCGCGCGCTGATGTCGGCGAACTCGTTGTGGCTGCTGACGTTGATCGGGTAGACGCAGGTCGCGAGCGCGGGCGAGCCCCAGCTCGTCAGCAGCTGCGCGCCGTCGGGCGGCGCGAACGCGCTGGCGGTCGTCGCCGGGCCCGTGACGACGCCGCGGGCCTGCAGCGCGTCGACCCACCGCGCGGCCGCGGCGGCGCGGTGCGTCGCCGCGTCGTAGGAATTGAAGTTGTCCCCCTGCCAGAGGAACTCGCCCTGCACCCGCAGCGCGCCGGCGACCGCGGTGACGCCGAGCGCCTCGACGCGCCGCGCGAGCTGGTCGAGGGGGAAGCCCGGATCGACGTAGATCCAGTCGGACCAGGTGGGGTCGTGGTGGCCGACGAGCACGAGGTCCCCGTCGATCACGCCCTGATCATCGGGCGCCGCGGTCGCGTAGACCTCGGCGACGTAGCGGTGATCGGGCCCGAGCGTGTCGAGCCCGGTCGCGGTCGTGATCAGCTTGGTATTCGACGCCGGCTTGAGCGGCAGGTCGGGGTCGCGCTCGTAGAGCAGCTGCCCGCTGTCGAGGTCGACGATCTGCACCGACTGCGTGGTCCCGGCGACCGAGGGCCCGTCGAGGATCCCGTCGATCGTCTGGCGCAGGTCCTCGAGGACATCTTCGGGCAGGGGCGGGAGCTCGGGGGCCGGCGCGAAGGGGTCGCCCGGGTCGGGCGTCGGCTCGCCCGTCGTCTCGGTGTCGCTGGTGTCGCCGGTCTCGGCGGACGTCTCGGTCGCGTCCCCGCTGGCGCCCGTCGACGCGCTCGCGGTATCGCCCGCGGACGAGCTCGCGTCGCTCGCCTCGCCGCCGGTCGTGCCCGCGCTCGCGGAGGCGCCGTCGGTCGCCGCGTCCTCGCTCCCGCGCCCGTCGTCGTCGCCGCAGGCCGGCGCGAGCGCGAGCGTGAGCGCGAGGACGCGGCGCGGGGTGAAGCGGCGCATGCAGGTTGAGTACACCACGGGCGGACCGGCGGGGAGCGCCGCGCAGGGTCTGCCGGTCGCGTCGCGCGGTGACCCGGGGCCGCGCGCAGCGTTCGCGGCCCGCTAGAGCATGTCCCGATCGCCAGCTCGACGCGCGCCGGCACGCGGTAGGCTCCTGGACGTGCGCGGGCGGATCGGGGCAGTCGGGCTGTTGTGGATCATCTCGACCGGGTGCGTGGTCGCCAACCCCGACTACGTCCCGCCGCTCGAGGGCGAGAGCGACGTCGGCGACGAGACGAGCGCCGGCACGACGATCGCGCCCACGGGGACGTCCACAGACGCGATGACCACCGGCGCGCCGATGACCGCGACCGCCAGCGGGTCGTCGTCGCCGGCCACGACCGAGGGGGCGACGAGCACCACGTCGGCGGGCAGCAGCACCGGGACCGGCCTGTGCGAGGGCCCGAGCGTCGACGTGGTCGTCGATCCGCCCGACATCATGTTCATCGTCGACAAGTCACGCTCGATGTTCACGCGCGAGTGGCAGGGGCAGAACGGGCTCGAGCCGCGGTGGGCGGGCGTCCACGCCGCGCTCGACGGCGCGCTGCTCGACCTCCAGGAGGAGGTCTTCGCCGGGCTCGTGCTCTCGCCGCAGGCGATGCCGATCGCCAACAGCTGGAGCGTGTGCTCGATCAACCCGGAGCCCCCGGACGTCCTGCCGCTGCAGCTCGCGCACGACCCCATCATGGACGCGCTGCCGCCGGCGTCACCCGTGATCCACACGCTCTACTCGAGCGCCGGGAACCCGCTGACCGCCGCGATCGAGGCGGCCACCGCCACGCTCGCGCAGTTTCAGGGCACCTGGGCGCAGTTCATCGTCGTGCTGACGGACGGCGCGCCCAACTGCGCCGCCGAGCAGGAGGGCAACAACCCGGGCCCGGGGCTCACGACCCCGGATCCGTCGGCCGTCGACGCGGTCATCGAGGCGCGCGGCAGCGGCATCTTCACGCTGATGGTCGGCGTCGACGTGCAGGCGGAGCTCCCCGACGCGCTGCTGCCGTGGGAGCCGGACGTCGATCCGTTTGAGCTGCTCACGGCGATGGCGATCGCCGGCGGCTTGGCGCAGCCGGAGCCCGACGTGTTCTTCAACGCCCAGACCGCGTCGCAGCTCGCGGTCGCGCTGGGCGCGCTCGAGCGCCTCGGCTACTGCGTGCTCCCGGCGCTGCCCGAGTACGCCATCGAGCTCGGCGTCGACGACCTCGACAGCGTGATGATCGAGGTCGCCGGCGACCCGTACTTCGCGGTCGACTCGTGCCCCGACGAGGACGGCTTCGTGGTCGTCACGAGCGGGGCGTACACCTTCGTGATCCTGTGCGGCCTCGCCTGCGACGACTCGGTCGAGAGCGGCGGCGAGCTCGTCGCCGTGGCCTGCGAGTAGCCGGGAGCGCCGCGCCGGCGCGCCCCGATCGCTCAGGTCCTCAGGTCAGGTTATCGCCGCGCCCGCGCGGCGCAGCGCGACGCCGCCACCCGCGGGGGACGCCGGCTGGCGTCCCCCGTCGCGCGCTCAGTCGTCGCGTCGACGTCGCCGCGCGAGCAGCCCGAGCCCCAGGAGCGCGAGCCACCCCGCCGGCGCCGCGGCGCCGCGGTCCTCGGTCGCGCAGTTGCACCCGCTGTCCTCGCCGGCGGACTCGGCGTCCGTGTCGCCCGTCCCCGCGCTCGGATCGGTCTCGCCGTCGCCCGTGGTCGCGCTGTCGCTCCCCGTCGTCTCGCCGGGCCCCGCGCTCGGATCGCCGCCGGTGCCGCTGTCGCCCGTCGTGTCGCCGTCGCCGTCGCCGTCGCCGTCGCCGTCGCCGTCGCCGTCGCCGTCGCCGTCACCGTCACCGTCGCCGTCGCCGTCACCGTCACCGTCGCCGTCGCCGTCGCCGACCGGGAGCGTGCAGTCGCTCTGGCAGCCGTCGTCGTCGATGTCGTTGCCGTCGTCGCACTCCTCGCCGTTCTGGACCACGCCGTCGCCGCAGGCCGGGAGCAGGCACTGCGTGGTGCAGTCGTCGGAGTCGTCGTCGTTGCCGTCGTCGCACTCCTCGCCGTTGTCGACCTGGGTCACGCCGTCGCCGCAGCTCGCCGCCACGCAGCTGCTGTCGCACAGGTCATCCTCGACGTCGTTGCCGTCGTCGCACTCCTCGCCGGCGGTCGCGTTCATCACGCCGTCACCGCACTCGGCTGCGGTGCAGTCCGCGTCGCACACGTCGGACTCGCCCCCGTCGTCGCAGTCCTCGTTGTCCATCCAGACGATCCCGTCGCCGCAGACCGGGAGCAGGCACTGGGTCGTGCAGTCGTCCTCGTCGACGTCGTTGCCGTCGTCGCACTCCTCGTTGTTGCCGTCCTGGACGATCGTGTCGCCGCAGACCGGCAGCGTGCAGGCGTTGGTGCACTCGTCGTCGTCGATGTCGTTGCCGTCGTCGCACTCCTCGTTCCCGCCGACGTTGCCGTTGCCGCAGGTCTCGGCGAGCTCGCCGACGATGAGGTTGTCGAGCTGGAACGAGCCGTTGGTCGTCGTGGCGCCGTTGCTGAGCCCGACGTGGATGCTGACGATGCGCTCGGGGGCCGAGACCGCCCAGAAGCTGCCGGCGGCCGGCAGCGCGATGTTGTCCGTGGTGTTGTCCGCGTAGGTGATGAACGCGAAGTACGGCACCCCCATGTTGTGGGTGGGGATGTTGAAGCCGGCCGCGGTTACGCCCTCGTTCGTGCCCACCGAGGTCGTCGTGAACGACAGCCGGAACGAGCCGTTGCAGCCCGCGCAGTAGCGGCCGCCGCTGACGATGTTGAGGTTCTGGAAGCCCGTCGTCTCGTAGTCGGTCTCGCCGAGCACCGCGCTCATGACGGCGTTGTTCTGGATGAACACGTACCCGCCGTTGGAGTAGTCGTCGGTGACGCTGGCGCCGAGGTTCGCGTTCAGCGTCGGCAGGTCGGTGTAGAAGGTCGGCGTCGCCGCGCGGGCCTCGCCCGCGAGCCCCACGAGCAGCGCGCTCGCGGCGAGGAGAGGGACACGAGAGGACAGGGGCGAGCTCAGCGGGCGGCGTTTCATCGTCCGACGATTAGAGGCGCCGCGGTTGGGCCGGTCAAGTTAATATGAATAAAAAGACATGTCCGTATGGGCATGGTCAAAAGGCCGTGAAGCAGGGCGCGAGCTCGCCGGCCGGCGGCGCGGGCCGCGGTCGACGGCCCGCGGACGGCCGCTCGGCGCCGCCGCGCGACAGGTCGTCGGTACGGCCCGTCGGTACGGCCTGTCGGTACGGCCCGTCGCGCCGGCGCGACGGCGCGCCGGCGCGCTGAAGCACGCGCGTTCTTCCGGGGCGCCGCGGGGCCGACAGCTCGGTTACTCGGCGGCGATCGACGGCGCGGGCAGGTGCGGCGGCGGCCGCCCGGGCGCCGCGGGGCGACAGCTCGCCTCGTCGTCGCCGAACGGCGCCTGCCGCTCGCGCGTCGGGGGCGTGAGCGCGTCGTCGCCGAAGCGAGCGCGACGCGTCTCGGCCCGCTTGGCCCGCTCGGCCTCCGCGGGGTCGGCCGAGAAGTCCAGCTTGATCTCGAGCTCCTTCGCCGCGTCCCCGCGCCCGCGCTGGAGCGTGATGGTCGGCGTGGGCCCGGCGCGCCGGACCGCGCGGAAGACGTCGCGCGTCCCCGAGACTTTCTCGCCGGCGACCGCGAGCACGACGTCGCCGGCGCGGAGGCCCGCGGCCTTCGCCGGGCTGTCGTCGTAGACCGTCTTGACGCGCGCGCCGTCGAGGTCGACGCCGAGCACCCGCCGGGGCAGCGGGGCGCTGTTGCTGCGATCGAGTAGACCTGGCAAATTGGCCAGGTTATACGCGGCGATCGCGACGACGATGGCGGAGTGCGCCTGGTACTCGGGGATCGCCGCCGGGAGCGTGTCGTGCTGCGTGTGGTGCATGCAGCGGTAGTTCGAGCGCCCCTCCTGGCGCCAGAAGAAGCCGGGGACGCCCGCCTGGATGAACGGCGAGTGGTCGCTGCCGCCCGGCGTGAGGCTCTCGGCGGGGACGAGCTCGAAGGGCATCGCGGGGTCGAGCTGCTGCACCGGCGCGAACACGCGCCGCATGTCCGCCATCATCTCGGGCGTGACGTCGAGGCCGGCGAGGTAGTTGGTCCCGCCGTCGTGCACGAGCACGGCGCTGATCCGCGCCATCTCGTCCGGGTGGTCCTTGACGTAGGCGCGCGAGCCGAGCAGGCCCTGCTCCTCGCCGCTCCACAGCATGAAGCGGATCGTCCGCCTCGGCGCCGCGCCGGCGGCGACCAGCAGGCGCGCGGCCTCCAGCGTCGTCGCCACGCCGGTGCCGTTGTCGACGGTCCCGGTCGCGCCGTCCCAGCTGTCGAGGTGGCCGCCGACGATGACGTACTCGTCAGGCCGCTCGCTGCCGACCAGCTCGGCGATGACGTTGTGCTGGGGCACGGGCCCGCGGAAGAAGCGGTTGTCGACGCTGAACTCGAGCGTGACCTCCTCGCCCCGCTGGAGCCGCTCGTGGAGGTCTTGGTGCTGGTCGCCGCGCACCAGCAGCTGCACGTCCTGGGGCAGCTCTCCCCACGAGATCTTGTAGCTCCCGCCCGTGTGCACGAGCTCGCCCGCGGAGTCCCAGGCCGGCGCGACGAAGCCGAGGATCCCGGCCTCGCGCAGCGCGAGGTCGCGGGCTTTCTCGGCCTTCTCGCGCGCCTCCTTGCTCAGCGGCTTCGCGGGCTTCGCGGGCTTTGCCGCGGGCTTCGTCCCGGGCTTCTGCGGCGACGCGGCGGCGGCCGCCGCCGCGCGGGGATCGGGGCGCGGCGGGTGCACGACCCACGCGCCCGCGTAGCGGCTCGGGTCGCGCGTGACCTCGCGCGCGGTCTCGGGCAGCAGCACCGCGCGTCCGCGCGCGGGCCCGAGCACGCCGGGCGTCCAGGCCCGCGTGGTGAACTCGTAGTCGACGCGCTCCGGCGCGACCATGCCGCCCGACTGCGGCCCGCGATCGAAGCCGACCGGGAACTCGCCCCAGCGATCGAGGCGCGCCGGCAGCCCCCACGCGGCGAGCTGGTCGCGGGCCCAGCGCTCGGCGGCCATGAGGTTGTGCGACGACGTCAGCCGGGGTCCGAAGCGCTCGGTGAGCTGCTCGAGCAGCGCGTGCACCTGGGTGTCCGCGCGCGCGAGCTCGACGATCTTCTGCACGACGGGGTCGTCGGAGACGCGCGGGGCCGGGGCGGCGGCCGGCGTCGACGCGGGCGCGGGCGTCGGGGCGACGGGCGGGGCGGTGTTGACCTGCTTCTTGGTACACGACGCCATCAGCCCGATGGCGAGCGCGGCCGCGGGCACGAGACGCGCCCACGCGCGGCCGCGTGGCGGCGTCGAGGGGCGGGAGCGCGGCGAGCGAGCGGGCGAGACCGGGCGCGAGGGCATCGCCCGTGATGGTACACCGCGCCCCGGCAGCGCGGCCGCGAGCGCGCGGCTTGTCAGACGCGGGCGCCCTGGGTGATACCGTACGACGTGAGCGACGGTCGCCGCTACGACGAGCGCGAGGTGGGCCTCATCCTCAAGCGGGCCCTGGAGCTGCAGGCGCGCGAAGCTGACCGCGGCGACGCCCGTTCCATGAGCGAGGCCGAGCTCGAGGAGGTGGTCCACGAGCTCGGCATCTCCAAGGCGCTGGTCAAGCGAGCCGCCTCCGAGGTCGCGATCGCCGATGTGCGCAATCGGCCAGTCTGGTGGCTGGGCGGCAAGACCGAGCTCATGTTCGAGGAGGTCGTCGAGGGCACGATCGACGACGCGACGCTCACCCAGATGATCGAGGTCCTGCGGCGCTCGCTGGCCGACCCCGGCGAGCTCAAGCGCGAGGGCCCCTCGCGGATCTGGTCGGTGACGAAGGCCCAGGGCGGCCGGCGTGTGCACCTCAGCGTGGTCGAGCACGGCGAGACCACGACCCTGCGGCTCGAGGAGGCGGCGCCCGTGGACGCGCGCGCGACCGTCGGCGGCGCCGCCGGGATGGGCGGCTTCGCCGGGATCATGAGCGTCATCCCGCTCAAGGCGCTGGTCGTGAAGGCGGTGCTGATGCTCGCGCTGGGGCCGATGATCCTGCTCGGCGCGACGGTCGGGTGGCTCGGCGGCCGCGCCGTGTGGGCGCGCGTCATCGCCGGTCGCGAGCAGCAGCTGCGCCAGGCCTTCGCCGAGATCGTCGCGCTCGCGCGCGGCCGTACGCGCGCGCTGCCGGAGGTCGCGGACGGCTAGTACACGCCCGAGGATCGCGGGTATGGCCCGCGGCGTCGTTCACTGCGGCGGCGGGATCTCGTCACACTTCTGGGCGATGACGCCCGTGAGCGTGTCGCGGAGCAGCTGGTTCATCTCCTCGGCCGCCTGGTCGGGGAAGTCCTCGGCGAGGTTCTCGTCAGGCAGCTCGGTGACCTCGGGCGGGGCGCCGAGGTTCTCGAGCAGGTCGCTGATCGGCGTCTGGTCGTAGCAGAACTGGTTGAGGAAGCCGCCGCCGATGATGCAGTTGGTCCCGCCG
Source organism: Myxococcales bacterium (assembly GCA_020633295.1). Lineage (GTDB taxonomy): Bacteria > Myxococcota_A > Polyangia > Nannocystales > Nannocystaceae > JACKDW01. Next base: position 337,799 of record JACKDW010000009.1, read on the forward strand.
CAGGCGGCCTTGGCTGCGGCGATGCGCGTGCGGACGTGGACGCCGCCGGGAGCACCCTCGATGGTCAGCGGCGTCTGGTCGGCCTCGTCTTGCATAAAGAACAGCACGAGCACCGCGCCCTCGTCGCGGATGAAGCCGGCGTTGCTCGCGTTGTTCGCCGGGTCGGCGACCCAGCCGACGGGCGCGGTCGCCATCTCGATCTGCGATCCGCCCGTGCCGACCTTGGCCGCGTCGGCGAACCAGTCCTTGAGCCCCTGGACCTCCGCCGGGTCCGCGTCGGTGTCGATGTCGTAGTAGTACACGCCGCCGCCGGGATCGAAGAGCCGCCCCTGGGCGCCGTTGAGGCCGTTGTTGACCATGTCGGGCGTCTCGTAGAAGCCGTCCTGGGGCACGTTGTTGTCGCCCGTGGCCACGCAGTTCTGCGTGATCCCGAGGCTCGAGTAGCCCATGGTCGTGCTCGTGACGCCGACGTGGAGGTTGGTGCCGGGCGGCAGCGACTCGATGATCGCGTCGGCGAAGCCGGGGAACGCGAGCCCGAGCGCGTTCTGGTAGTCGCCCATCGACACCGAGTTGTCGATGACGAACAGCAGGTCGACCGAGGTGCAGCCGTCGCCGGTGGTGCCCTCGGTCTCCTGCTCGCCGGCGTCCGGCGCCCCGACGTCGAGCTTGGGCCCGCCGTCGCTCGACGCGCTGACGTCCGACGACGCGCTCGCGTCGCCCGTCGTCGTCGTCTCTGAAGATGTACTTTCAGTCATGTCGGACGCGCCGCCGGTCTCGCCGCCCGAAGTGGTGCTCGCGCCGCTCGAGGGGCTCGTCATGCCGTTGGTCGCGGAGGTCGGCGCGGTCGCGCTGTCGGTCCCGCTCTCGGTCTCGCCCGCGCCGCCGGTGCAGGCGAGCACCACGAGCGAGGCGCTGAGCACGAGCGGCGCGCGGGGACAGGAGCGGCGCGCGAGCGCGCGCGGGGGCGTGGGTGGAGCTTGCATCACGATCTCCTCGCGGGCGCCGCGGAGCGGGCGCCCGCCCACTGTACCGGGTCCCGCGACCGCGCGGTGAATTTCGGCCGCGACGGGTCGTTGGCTGTGCACGGAGTTCCCGGCCATCCCGATCGCGGGGGCTTCCCCTCGCGGCCGTCAGGCGCGACAGTGACGGCATGCACCACGGGGCGGGGCCGGGAACGTTGATCATCGCCGAGCGGGCGCTGCCTGATCGCGGCGGGCTGGCGGTCGCGTCCTCGCCGATCGCCGCGCACGCGGCCGCGCGCGCCCCCGGGCGCGTGCACCTGCTCGCGCTCTCGAGCGACGCGCCGCCGGGCGGGCGGGCGGCCCGGCGGCAGCAGCACGAGGCCGGCGACGTCGCGCTGCACCTGGTCGGCCCGCTGCCGTCGCAGGGCGACACGCTGATGGCGCTCACCGACCACGCGCTGGAGCTGATCGACGCCCACGCGCTCGACCTCGTGCACGGCGTCTACGCGACGCGGGCCGGCTACGTGGCGACGATCGCCGCGGCCGCGCGCGGGCTCCCGTCGATCGTCAGCCTGCGCGGCAACGATCTCGATCGCGGGCTGTTTCGCGCGGGCGAGCTGCCGTTCTTACAGCACGCGCTGACGCGGGCGAGCTTCGTCACCGGCGTCTCGCGGGCGCTGTGCGAGCGCGCGTCGCGAGTGTTCGGACGTCCGGTCGCGCACATCACGAACTCGGTCGACGCGACCGTGTTTAAGCCCGAGACGCGCGACAACTCGCTCGTCGCCTCGCTCGGGCTCGCCGGCGCCACGGTCATCGGCTTCGCCGGCGAGCTGCGGGAGAAGAAAGGGATGCGCTACCTGCTCCCCGCGTTCGCGGAGGTCTGCCGGCGACGCGACGCGCACCTGCTGCTGATCGGCGGGGTCCGACGCGACGCCGAGGAGGCGCTCGCGGCCTTCGCCCGCGCGGCGCCGGAGGCCCACGCCCGGATCCACGCGCTCGACTACGCGCGCAAGCCCGCGCGCCTGTGCGGCCTGCTCGCGCTCTGCGACCTCATGGTGTTCCCCTCGCTGCAGGAGGGCACGCCGAACGCGGTGCTCGAGGCGATGGCCGCCGAGCGCCTCGTGCTGGCGACCGCGGTCGGCGGGCACCTCGATCTGATCACGCACGGCGAGCACGGCGCGCTGCTGCCGCTCGACGAGCTCGACCGCCTCCCGGGCGCCATCGAGGAGATGCTTGAGCTGCCTGAAGAGACACGCTCGAGGATGACCGCGGCCGCGCGCGCGCGCGTGATCGCGGCGCACGCCCCGGCGGACGAGCAGGCGGCCTACGCCGAGCTCTACGCGCGGGCGCGCGGGGCGACGCGCGCGAGCTAGGCGGCGCGTCTCATCGACGGCGGCGCGGGCGTTGTCGACGGGGCGCGCCCGCCGACCCACGCCGACCCACGCCGATCGCGAGGGCGGCTCGTGGCGTCGTCACGACCTGGTCGGCCGCGCGGGACGAGTCAGTTGACGACCCAGCCGCGCAGCGCCTGCTCGAGCGCGCGCGCGAACTCGCCGGCGTCGAGGAAGCGCGCCGCGGGCTCGGGCGACAGCGCGCGCGCGAGCGCGGGCGTCAGCTCGCGAGCCCAGCGCGCCTGGGGCATCGCGCGCTGCAGCGACGGGCACGACGGGTCACCCACGAGCCAGCCGGAGAGCATCTCCACGATCACGACGGCGGCCTCGTAGACGTCGGAGCGCGGCGAGACCTGCCCCTGCTGGCGCTCGGGCGCCATGTACTCGGTGGTCAGCGGGACCGTGCGGACCCCCGCCGGGGACCAGCGGCGCGCGAAGCCGAAGTCCGCGATGCGCAGGAGGTCGTCACCAAACACGATCAGGTTGTCGGGCTTGATGTCCCCGTGCACGTAGCCGCGCGCGTGCACGTGCGCGAGCCCGGCGAGCAGCTGCCGCGCGAACTCGATCGCGGCGGACGGCCACATGCCGACCGCGATCTGCTCGCACACCGTGCCGGCGCCGCGGGGGAACACGAGCGCGACGCGGCCGTCGAGGCGCCCGGTGTCGACCAGCGGCATCACGTTGTCGTGCTCGAGCGCGCCCGCGACCTCGGCCTCGGCGAGCAGCGCGTCGTCCGTCAGCGCGCCGTCGGGGCGCGGGACCTTGACGACGAGGCGCTCCTCGTCGTCGAGCGTCACCGCGTCGAAGACCTCGCAGAAGTGCCCGCGCGCGAGCGGATCGAGGATGCGATAGCGACCGCGCGCGCCGGTCAGCACGCGGGGCGACTGGCCGCGGCCGTCGCCTGATAATCGTCGTCTCGAGCCAGACCGAAGCATGGCGCGGGCGGAGACTGAGACTCGCCCAGATCTGTTGGAGCCGCGAACCGGGTCGGAGGGTGCATCCCGCGAGCGGGAGACTTCGCGCGGCGCCGATGATGACGTCCGCTCACCGGCTCGCGCGACGATCGAGGACGTCCGCGTCGAGCCTACGCGCCCGTCAGCTCGCGGTACAGCGCGACGAGTTGTTCCTGTCGCTTCGGCCATGTCGCGTGGGCGAGGACCTCGGCGCGCGCGGCCTCGCCGAGCGCGGCCCGGCGCGCCGGCGCGTCGAGGAGCTCGAGCAGCGTCTCGGCGAGCAGCTTCGGGCGCGGCGACGGGGTGAGCACGCCGGTCTGATCGTGGCGGAGGATCTCCCGCACGCACGGGAGGTCGGTCGCGACGATCGCCCGGCTCGCGGCCATGTACTCGTAGAGCTTGATCGGGCAGCAGCCCTGGTGCTTGTTGCGGACGTCTCGACGCAGCGGCGCGGCGCAGACGGTCGCGCGCGCGATCCGATCCGCGAGCGCGCGGCGCCCGAGGGGGCCCGTGAGCTCGACGGCGTCGGTGATCTTGAGGCGTCGGCACGCGCGCGCGAGCTGGCGCTGCCAGCGGCGACGAGCCGGGCCCGCGATCGTCAGCCGCATCGGTCGCTCTCGCAGGCAGCGGCGCGTGGCCATGAGCAGCTCGGCGACGCCCTGCCAGGGCGCGACCGTGCCGACGTAGAGGACCTCGGGCGCGCTCCCTCGCGCAGGGATCTCGGGACAGGCGGGGCGGAAGCGCTCGGGGTCCGCCGCGTTGCGGATGACCGTCGCGGGCGTCGCCAGCGGGAGCCCGCGACCGCGCAGGAACTCCAGCGTCGTCTCGCTCTGCGTGATCACGCGGGTCGCGGCCGCGAGGCAGCGGCGCTCCTGCTCGCGCAGGCGCGCCTGCAGCTCCAGCGCCTCGCCGACCGCCGGGTGGTGATACTGCAGCTCGACGCTCGGCAGCCCGTTGACCTCGAAGATCGCCGGCACGCCGCGGGCGCGCGCGTAGGAGAGCGCCGCGGCGCCCTCGAACACGCCGCGGAAGTGCACCACGTCGGGTCGCAGCGCCATCAGGGCGCGCGCGGCCGCGCGCTGGAACGCGAGCGCGCGGGCCAGGAAGTTGTCGTGCAGGACGTGCAGCGGCCGCAGCGTGACGCCCTCGGGCGCGGCGCCGGGCGGCGTCGCGCGTCGGCTCGGGAGCGTGACGAGGTGGAGCTCCGCGCCCGCGCCCGCGAGCGCCGAGGTCATCGCGGTGATGCGCGTGCCCGAGCCCTTGGCGTTGGGGAATGACTCGAACGCCAGGTAGGCGACGCGCAGGCCCGCGAGCGGACGCGCGGCGAGGGCGAGGGCGGGAGCGGGCACGCGACGCGACGATAGCAGCTGCGGCGCGCTCCCGTCGCGCGGCGTCGCGCTGGTGTCGCCTGGCGCGATCCCGTAGAGTCGAGCGCGAGATGGCGAACCTGGCCGAGCTGCACGACGCGCCGAAGGTCGACCTCTCGATCAGCGCGCCGCTGCAGGAGGTGCTGGCGCGCTGCGAGCAGATTCACAGCGACGACAAGCAGGCGGAGCGTCGCAAGAAGATCGTGCTCGTCGTCGGGATCACCGGCGCGATCGTGCTGTTCTTCATCACGATGTTCGCCTTCGAGTCCCCCTTCGTGTTCATGGGGGTGTTCTTCCTCGGCTTCATCGGCGTGATGCTGCTGTACCAGCGCGTCGGCGCGGCCGACATCGAGGATCGCAAGCTCGAGGTCGTCGACTCGGTCCTGCGCGCGCTCGGCCCGGAGCTGCGGAGCAACCGCCCGGTCAAGGTCGACGTCGACTTCTCGGCCTACACGCACTCCGACGGCAACCACGAGTGGCTCAAGCTCGAGCTGGGGCTGCAGGACGGCACCGCGGTGCGCGTGCAGGGGGTGACGAGCTTCAAGCGCAAGACGCGAGCGAAGCGCAAGTACACCAAGATCAAGGACAAGCTGATCGATCGCCTGATCGTCACGCTGTCGCCGCCCAAGGGGCGCGCCTTCGACCCGCAGGCCAAGCTGCGCGCGAACCAGCGGGTCGGCGGCCTGCGAGTGCGGCGCTGGAGCGTGAAGCCGCGCGCGGCCCGGGTCGAGTTCGAGACCGGGCGGATGATGCGGGTGCGCGGCCGCGGCGGCTGGACCGGCGTCGGGCTCGAGGGCCAGCTCGACGGGCAGTCGACGCTGCTCGGCATCATGGCGAGCTACCGCATGCTCGCGGCCTCGAACCGCGGCGCGGCCTGACGCGCGCGCCCGCGATAACATGTCTGCAAGGACATCAACGTAGATCACGCGAGCGCGGCGCGCAGCGCCGCGCCGAGCGTGCGGTGCACCGGGACGCCCTTGAGCTGCTCGGTGCTCCCCTGCTCGACGAGCCGCCGCGCGAGCTCCGGGCTGAGGCCGCAGAGCGAACGACGCGCGCCGAGCAGCGCGACCGAGCGCAGCAGCGTGAGCAGCCGCGCCGAGGCGGCCTCGTCGGCGATCACCGCCGCGGTGAGGTCGACGATCAGCGCCCGCGCGCCGTCTCGCGAGACGCGCTCGAGCACGGCGCTCGTCATCTCGGCGGCGCGATCGTGGTCGATCGCGCCGATCAGCGGGAGGCACAGCACGCCCTCGCCGAGGTCGAGCAGCGGGGTGCCGAGCGAGCGGATGGTCGCGCGCTGCAGCTCGATCAGCTCCTCGCGCTTCAGCCGCTCGCGCGCCTGCGCGTTGGTCTCGGTCATGTCCGTGTGCGTGCCGGCCATGCGCAGCGGCGTGCCGTCCTCGGCCCACGTGGCCTGGCCCCGCGCCCGGATCTCGCGGTAGCCACCTGACTTATCGCGCATGCGGAACTGCACGTCGTAGGGGACGCGGCGCTGCAGGTGTTCCTCGACGGCGGCCTGAACGGCGGCTTGATCGTCGGGGTGGATGAGGGCGAAGAACGCGGCCGAGCGGTCCTCGACCTCGTCGCTCTCGTAGCCGAGGATCGACTTCCAGCGGCGCGAGAACATGACCTCGTCGCGCGTGAGGTCCCAGTCCCAGACGCCGTCGTTGCTGGCCTCGAGGATCAGCTCGAAGCGGATGCTCGACTCGTTCAGCTCGTGCGTGAGCGCGTCGCAGTGTCGCTGCAGCTCCTCGTACGACGGCCGCGGGGCGTCTTCGGTGTCAGTCATGGGGTTCGGAGGCGCGACGGCTCGCGCGCGGCTCGACGAGCTCATTATAGTCGTATCCAGCGGCGGCGCGGCCGGCTCGGTTTCACGCGCCGATCCGCGCGCGCGCGCGATCGGGTAGGCTGGTCGGGTGTACGACGTGCCCGCGCTGCTCGAGGAGCCCGCGTTGCTCGAACCGCTCGCGGCGAGCGTGCGCGGCGAGCCGCCGCGCTACCTGCGTTCGGTGAAGATCAAGCTGACGGCGCGCTGCAACCTGCGCTGCGTGATGTGTCGCTACGGCAAGGGCTGGAGCCCGCCGGAGCTCGCGGGCGCGCGCATGCTCGAGGTGATCGACGAGCTCGCGCAGCTCGGCTGTCGCAAGGTTCACTTCTCGGGCGGCGAGGTGCTGGTCCGTCGAGACTTCGAGGCGCTGGTCGGGCGCGCGGCGGCGGCCTCGCTCAAGGTCACGTTCACCAGCAACCTGACGCTGCTCGACAAGGCGCGCGCCAAGGCGCTGATGCGCCACAAGATCAGCTCGATCTCGACCTCGCTCGACGGCGCGACGGCCCGCGTGCACGAGCGCGTGCGCGGGATCCCCGGCAGCTTCCGCCGCACGCTCAGGGCGCTGCGCCTGCTGGCGCGGGAGCGCGCGCGCCGGGGTCGACGCACGCGGCTGCGCGTCAACTTCGTGATGATGCGGGACAACTTCCGCGACTACCCGGAGCTGATCACGCTCGCGGCCGAGCACGGCGCGACCGACGTGGTGCCGATGCCCGTCGACAGCAAGCGCGACGAGCTGCGGCTGTCGAAGCGGCTGATCCGCGCCTACAACGAGGAGCTCGCGCCGATCGTGCGGGCGCGTCGCGAGGCCGCGGGCATGCCGATCGACGCGCCGCGCGTGTATCCCTTCGGGACCGACGCCGAGGCGGTGCGCGAGTCCGCCGACGGCCGCTACGCCGGCGGCTACTACCGCGCGCGGCCCTGCTACGCGCCGTACCTGCACATGTTCGTCGCCTGGGACGGCAAGGTCTACCTGTGCTGTATGACCAACGGTCGCATCGAGCCGCTCGGCGACCTCGCGCGGCAGTCGGCGCGCGAGGTGTTCACGGGCCCGGCGTTTCAGCAGCTCCGCCGCGAGATGCTGGTCGAGCGCCTCCCGGCCTGCCACGCCTGCGACATGTACACGCCCGAGAACACGCTGCTGCACGACGCGCTCGCGGACGCGGCGGCCGCGGGGGCGCGCGCGCCGAGGTCGATGACCGGCGCGCCGCGGCGCCTGCCGGTCGTGCCGACGTCGTGAGCTCGTCGGCTTCGCGCCTGTCACTCGAGCCACATTGGACCCGGCGGCGCGAGTCAGCTCGCGCGAACGCGGCGCTCGCGGTCGAGCAGCGCGACCGCGAGCTCGTCGACCTCGCGCACGACGGTCGCCGACTCCCGCGGCGCCGCGCTGCGCGCGAGGCGGACGACGACGCGCTCGAGCTCGATCGGGCTGCGGGGGACGAGCGCCAGCGCCTGGGCGCGCCGTCGCTGGTCGTCGAAGCGTCGCGGTCGCGGCAGCGCGACGTGCCAGCGCCCCAGCGCGAGCGCCTCGTAGGTCAGGTTGTAGCCGGCGGCGCCGACGATGACGCGCGCGCCGAGCAGCAGCCCGGCGTCGAGCGGCGCGGGCGCGGGCGAGGGCGCGGGTAGCAGGGTCGTGTCGGGCTCGAGCTGCTCGCGCCACACGAGCCCGACTCGCAGCCCGCGGGCGCGAAGGCGGCGGGCGAGCGCGCGGCACAGGGCCAGCAGCGCCGGCTCGCCGGGCAGCAGCAGCGCGTCGAGGGCCGGGGCGGCGCGCGCGGGCGCGAGCGGGCGCCGGACGGGCCCGAACGGGATGATGTCATCGAGAACATGTCCAGGAAGCCAGCGAAGATGCGGCTCGAGATCGAACGCGGCGTCGCAGCGGGCGAGCGCGCGCGCGAACTCGGGGCGCGCGCGCGCGCCGCGGTGGAGCCCGGAGCAGCGCGCTCACGCGGAGGCCGGCGGGCCGCCGGCGCGCGAGCGTCGGGCCCAGCTCGCCCAGCAGCCCCGCGGGGAAGCTGTCGACGACGAGATGTCGCGCGCCCGCGCGGCGGAGCGCCTCGTCGACGCTCGCCCTGCAGGCGCGCCAGGCCCTCGGGTCCGGTTGGCGGCCGCGGGCAGGCGAGCGCGCGCGCCCCCCAGGGAGCGCGCGACCGCGAGCGCGCGGGCGGGCACGAGGACCGAGGCCTGGGCGCCGACGCGCTCGAGCGCGGCCGCCAGCGCGGCCCCCCGCACCGCGTGGCCGAGGCCGCCGCCGAGCGCGTAGATCAGGATCGGGGCGGGGGCCTCCTTCGGCAGCTCAGCTGCCCTCCCAGTTGTCCTCGACCATGTCCCCGAAGTCGCTCGCGCCCGTCTCGAACAGGCTGTAGTCCTCGTCGCCGTACGGCTCGCCGAACCACGCGTCCTCGTGGAAGTACCAGAAGAAGTAGGGATCCTCGCGCAGGTGCGCGTACGTCCCGCGGCGGCTCGGGTCGCGCATGGCCTCGCGCGTACACGAGACGCAGGACTGCGCGCCGCCGCCGGGGCGCGCGTGCGCCTCGCAGATCGGCTTGCCGCAGCTCGTGCACGTGTAGGCCGCCGGCTCCTTGCAGGGGCGCTTGAACAGGATACCGGCGATCTCCTTGCAGCGTCTCACGGCTACCTCGTCTCGTCTCGTCTCGTCCTGTCGCGGGCGCCTCAGCGCGCGCCGTGGAACTCGTGGTGGAAGACCATCGCGGCGATCCGCTGCTCGAGCGTCAGCTCGGTGAGCCCCAGGAACACGGCCGAGCCGGCCGTGACCGCGTCGCTGACGCCGCCCTCGGGCGCGCCGTCGCGTCGCACGATCCAGCGCCCCTCGTTGTGCTCGAGCGTGATCTCGGCGCCGCTCGTGAGCGTGATCTGGCTGCCCTCGACGCGCCCGAGCTCTTGATCGTCCCCGCCCTTGAGCTTGTACCCGTCGCCCTTGACCTTGACCTTGAGCGCCACGCTGTCATCGGGGTTGTAGACCTTGAAGCCGTCGTCCTTGCGCTTGACCTTGGCCTTGAGCGCGTCGGCGGCGTCCTTGTACTTGACGCGGTCGGCCTCGATCTTGAGCTTGCCGACGTCGCGGTCGGCGAGCTTGATCTTGTAGCCGTCGCCGTCGCCCTTCGGCAGCAGCAGCCACGCGCCGCCGCCGAGCTCGAGCGCGAGCTGGACGCGCGCGCCGGCGGTCGCGGGGCGGCCTGGGCGACAGGCGCGTCGCCCCCCCCGGGTCTCGGCGCCGCCGCAGCCGGGGAGCGAGCAGACGAGCGCGAGCACGAGGGCGCGCGCGCGACGTCCCGCGAACGCGGCCGCGCGGCGGCGCGAGGAGAGGCGAGGACGAGCGCTGCACGGGGTGATGGTACGCCGCCTCAGGCGCGCGCGCGCGACGTCTCGCGGAGCTGTGCACGCGCGCCCGCGCGCGCTCGCGCTCGAGGACTCGCTCGATCCGCGAGGCGCCGCCCCGCCGCGGGCCGTCGCGGCGGTGATACGCTGCGGTGACGACGAGGTGATCGACCCGTCGCGGGAGGCGGTCGCGGGGTGGGCTCGCGACTTGGGATTGTGCGTGTGGCGGGAGTAGACGAGCCGATCCGGATTCTCCTCTGGTTCGTCCGCAAGGACGAGAGCCACGATCCCTTCGCGTTTCGGTTCGAGCGTCAGCTGTACAACGTGCTCGACGAGCGCGGCGTCGTGCTGCGGCCGAGCGAGCTGCCGTGGGACGCGTCGCTGATGCACACGCTCGCGGCGCTGCGCGAGCCGAGCCCGCCGCAGCGCGTGCTCGACGAGCTCGGCGCGCTCCTCAGCGAGTTTCTCGAGCCCGCTGGCTGGGCCCATCATTCGAAGGCGATCGTCGCGGCCAAGGGCGCGCGCACGGTCTACGTCACGATCCGCGCGGCCGCGGCCGAGCTGTTCGCGCTGCCGTGGGAGCTGCTGACGATCAAGGAGACGCAGGAGCGGCTCGGCGCGCTCGACCACGTAGTGATCCGCTACGAGTGGCCGGGCACCGCCACGGTCCCGCCGCGCGTGACCGCCCCGGCCGCGTCGCGTCGCGTGCTGCTCGCGTGGGCGGGCGACGTGCCGGCGTCGGAGCACGAGGACGCCATCCGCTCGCGCGAGCCTTCGCGCGAGGTCGACCTCGAGGTGCTGCCCCACGCCTCCTACACGCGCGTCGCCCAGGCGCTCGCGGAGGCCGAGGGCGCGGGGCGGCCGTTCCAGGTCCTCCACCTGCTGTGCCACGGCGCGGTCACGGAGGACGGCAGCTACGGGCTCGCGCTCGCGGCGGGCGAGGACGCGGAGCCCGGCGCGACGCTCGCGATCGCGCCGGCGAGCCTGCAGAAGCTGATCTCGAACAACGCCGGCGCGCTGCGGCTGGTGGTCGTCGCCGCCTGCGACAGCGGCAGCGCGCGCGCGCCAGGGAGTCGGGCGGGCAGCGTCGCCCAGCGCATGCACCAAGCCGGCGTGCAGGCGGTCGTGGCCTCGCGCTACCCGCTGTCGACGGCGGGCTCCGTGCGCATGGCGAGGGCGCTGTACCGCGCGCTGCTCGAGCGCGAGCAGACCGTCGAGGAGGCCGTGATCGCGGCGCGCGTCGCCGTCGACGACGGCGCGAGCTTCGACTGGGCCAGCCTGCAGCTCTACGCGCGGGCGAGCGACGGCGAGGGCGTCTCGCCGTGGCCGCCGGCCGTCAACGATCCTGTCCCAACAGTCACCTCAAGCCCGCCCGCCGCGCGCGCCTGGGTGGTCCCCGCGATCGGGTTGGGGCTCGCGCTCGCGGTCGGCGTCGGGATCTACGGCCTGTCGCGGCTCGGCGCGGGCGCGGCCGGCGACGACGCCGCGGCGAGCGCGGCGGCGCCGGACCATCCGTCCAGGACACCCGAGGCCTCGCCCGAACCTGCACCGGGGGAGACGTCGTCGCGGCCCGAGCAGGCGCCCACGGACGCGGGCGTCGACCCGCCTCCGAATGATCTGCCCGGAGAGCCCGGTGAACTCGCCGCGGTCGCGCCGTCCTCCGACTCGAGCGCGACGCACGACGCGACGGGCGACGCGTCACCCGCAGAGGACGACGCGCAGCCCGGGACCAGCGTGACGAGGAAGTCGTCGAAGACGTCGAGGACGTCGACGCCCGCGACGTCCGAGTCCTCGTGCGCGAGCGCGACGCGGGCCTGTCCGGAGGGCCTGAAGCAGGCGATCGAGGCCCAGCTCGACGCGCCCACGGGCGGCGGCAGCTACTCGCTGCGCGCGCACGCGTGCGTCGACGGCGGCGTCACCGTGAAGACGTGCTCGGGCTGCAGCGACGCGCTCCTGCGCGAGGCGAAGGGGCGCGCGAGGTCCGTGCGCGCGAGCGTGGTCAAGAGCAAGGGGAAGGAGCTGCCGTGCTACGCGGCGTTTCGTTGGGACTGAGCCGCGCGGCCGCGCTGATCGCCGTCGCGCTCCCCGTGCTCGTCGCGCTGGCGCTCGTGGTGCTCGCGCCCGCGCCCGCGCGCGCCGCGTCGGCGCCGGCCGGATCGAGCTCGTCGTCCACGGCGTCGTCGTCGAGCGAAGCGGCCCCGGTCGCCGCGCCGTCGCTGCCCGACCGCTGTGACGTGATGTGGACGCTGTCGCTGCTCGACGCCGATCAGCGCGTGCTGCTGCACGACGCCTGCCTGCACGGGCCCAAGAACACGCCCGAGCTGGCCGCGGCCATGGCTCGCCTGGCCGCCTCGCCAGGTTGGCACGCGGGCGCGCTCGCGCGGCTGGTCGACCCCGGGAGCGATCGCTTCACCGCCGGGGCCACGACGACCGAGCTCGAGCGGATCCAGACCTGGGTGCAGGCGCGCGGCAAGGAGTTCGCCGCGCTGCCCGAGGGCGCGTCCGCGTCCTCGCGTCGCGCCGAGCTCCGGCACCCCGACGATCCCGACGGGGGCTGGAGCGGGCTCGGGCCGTCGTGCCGCGAGCTGCGGCACGGCGAGCTCATGGGCGAGTTCCTCGCCGGCGTCGAGGCTGACGCGTCGCCCGAGGTGCTGCCCTTCGACGCCGACTTCCTCGAGTGCCTCGGCGTCGCCGGCGAGCGCCTGCGCGGCACCCGGGTGCTGACGATCCGCGCCGACGGGCTCGCGAGCCTGACCGCGATCATCGGCACGCGCACGTACACGCACGTGCGGACGTTCACGCGCGCCGACGCCATGAAGATCGGCGCGCACCGCTTCCTCGCGCTGGTCGTGCCCGAGGCCGCGCCGGTCACGCTGGTCGGCGTCCACGAGAACCTCGAGCTGCCGCTGCACTGGCACGGGATCATCAGCCGCAACGAGGCGGTGTGGGTCGAGCCCGTGCACATGTCCTGCCTCGAGCTCTCCTACGTCGCCGGCGACGACACGCGCCTGTACGTCGACGGCATCGCGATCGAGGCGCGCGGCGTCGAGACGCGCCTGCCCGGCGCGCGGCGACACGAGCGCACGCTGACCGTCGCGCTCGACCAGACGCGCGCGCGCGTGCCCGACCACGAGGTCGTGGCGATCAAGCGGCGGCGCGTGGGCGCGAGCGAGGTCGGGCGCGACGCGTGGGAGATCCGCCACCGCGAGAGCCTGCCGGCCGCGGCCGCGCCCGCGCACATGCGCCGGGCCCACGAGTGCACGGTGCTGAGCCTCGACTTCAGCGAGCCGCCGAAGCGGCGCGTCGCCGTGCTCGGCGTGACGCAGGGGGCGAGCTGCGCGAGCTCGCCGATGTGGGCCGACGACCTGCGCGAGCGCGTGCGCCGGATCATCGAGACCGATCGCGCCCATCGCGACGCGCGCCAGTACGCGAACTTCTCCGCCTACGCGACCGCCGCCGACGCGCTCGCGGCCCTCAAGACGCGCATGAACCCGGGGGAAGGTCGGACCACGGGCGCCGAGACCGGCGCCGACGCCATGGAGCTCGTCGGGACCGCGGCCAAGGAGGCGTGGCGACAGGGCATCGACACGCTGCTCTCATTCGAGCTGCAGTGCTCGCCGCAGGGCGGGGGTGACGGCTCCAGCGAGCCCGCCGACGCGCGCGCGGCCGCGTCGCGCTGGTCGTACTCGCTGAAGGCGACGAAGATCGACGTCCGCACCCTGTTCGCGCGCGGCTACCACGGGCGCGAGAGCCTCGACCTCGAGCGCTTCATCCACGTCGACTCGATCGGCTTCGACTCGCCCCGCGTGCGCGACCCGATCCTGGTGACGCTGCTCGATCGCGTGTTCGACGTCGTCGGCGAGCTGCGCTTCATCTTCGATCAGCGCGAGGTCTCGTACCGGACGCCGATCACGATCCGCGCCGGCATGGTGATCGACCCCTCGTCGCCGCCGCCGCAGCTCGATCCGGACGACGTGCTCAGTCAGCGCCGCGAGGGCCTTCGGCTCTCGGTGGTCTCGAGCTCGGAGTTCGGCCCCTTCGACCGCGTGTTCTGCCAGCCGCGCGAGGACACGCGGGCCGAGCTGCCCGAGAGCTCGAGCAAGCTCTGGCTCGGCCGCAGCGCGCGTCCCTCGGACTCGAGCGCGTCGCCCAACGCCGCCGTCTACGAGGGCGTGTTCAAGGCGCCGCGCCCGGGCTGGTACCTGCTGGTGCTCGACAGCGACGGCGACGGGGCGAACGGGTGGCCGCGGCGCAACTGGATCTGCGTGCACGCGACCGCCGAGCCGCGCGAGGTCTGGGGAGACCTCGCGATCTCGGGCGGGCCGTTCATGGGGGCGTTCAACGACGCGCTCGGCGACACGGGCACCGCCGCGCGCTTCTACCTGCGCGGCCGCGTCGGCGCGACCTGGTACCCCCGACGCGCGCGCTGGTTCGGCGCGGGGCTGCACGGCGGCTTCTCGCTCACCGACTACCAGGGCACGCGCTCGGACTGGTCGGATCTCGGCGGCACGGGCAGCGGCACCGGCACGGAGGCCGACGAGCTGCGCCTGTGGCGACGCTTCTCGCTGCTGGCGGGGCCGATGCTCGAGTTCCGCACCCGCGCGACGCGTCCCGAGCTCGAGTTCCGCGCGCGCCTCGCCCCCGCGTTCAACGTCGGCGTCGTCGACCTCTCGCGCATCCCGGAGACGGCCGGGCAATTTCGTCGGGGCAACACCGGCAACGGCGTGCTCGACCCCGACCTCGACCTGTTCCTCGACCTCGCGGTCACCGGGATCACGGGCGCGGTCGAGGTCGGCGGCACGATCATGATCGGCTACACCGGCGTCGAGGACCGCCTGCGGCTCACGGGCACGACGGCGTTCCAAGACGCCAACCTGTTCATCGGCATCGGGCTCTTGCTGGGAGGCGCGCGATGATCTCGAGGAGGGCCGTACGACGGGGGCGCGGTCACGCCGCGCTCGCGCTGACGACGGGCGCGGCGGTCGGGCTGCTCTCGCTGGGCGCGGGGCTGACTTTGGGCGCGTGCCTCTCGTTCCCGACCGACAAGCAGTGCAAGCGCGCGTGCGTGACCGCGCGCGGCTGCGGGCTGCTGCCCTCGGCGCTCGGCGGCAGCAACACCGACACGATCGACGAGGCCCAGACGGAGTGCGAGCTGCGCTGCCAGTCGACGCTGCTCGACGAGGGCTCGCAGCTCTCCAACCTGCTGACGCTGCTCGAGTCGATCGAGTCGGCCTCGCTGTGCACCGAGACCGGGCGCGAGGCGTGCGCGGCGCTCAACGACAGCATCGCCTCGGACGCCGCGCTCGCGGGCGTGCAGGTGACCTCGGAGCTGACGATCGTCATGGCCGACGTGCGCAGCTACGTCGCGGCGTTCGCCGCCGGCGAGTGGTGCACGTCGTCGTACTTCGGCGCGGAGGCGACCGCGGTGATGTACGCGATCGCGGCGCCGAGCAAGGCCTGCCTCGACGCGATGGAGACGGCGAGCGACTGCGCGACGATCCAGGGGCTGCACGACGATCCGGCCGAGGACGCCGACTGTCGCTTCGTCCGGCGCTCGCAGGTCGCCGCGCTCGCGGGCCTGCGCGCGGAGGTCGACGGGTGTCTCGACGACCAGCCGCAGTCGATCGAGTCGATCCGCGAGATCATCGCCGACCTCAAGATCGACTGGGAGCTGGGGTCCGAGGGGATGCTGATCATCGACGGCGCCGTCGACTCTGACCTCGAGAACCTGCAGGTGGCGCTCAACGAGCGCGCCGATCGTGAGCTGCGCGGCATCGACGGGGTGCTGCGCGACGTCTGCGAGGCCTACGAGCTGGAGCAGGGGAGCGCGGGGACTGGGACGGGGACGAGCACGGGCACGGGCACGGGCACGGGCACGGGCACGGCGGAGGACGGGGAGCTGCTGTCGTGCAACGAGGCGCCGCTGTGCCGCGACCTCGACTGCGAGACCGACGTCATCCACTGCGATCCGGCGCTCTGCGACATCTCGATCAACGGCCCGAGCCGCGACTGCGGGCTGCTGGGGATCGACTCGATCCAGCTCGGCTACGAGTCGGGCGGGGTGCGCGTGCTCTCCTTCGAAGAGAGCGGCCTGGGCTGCGACGACGCGACCGCGACGCAGACCTTCGGGGCCGTGCCGCTGGCCGAGATGTCGCCGATAGCGACCATCTCCGGCACGCTGCCGCAGTACCTGATCCCGGTGAACGCGGAGCCGACCGACGACAACTTCGACGACGACCGCGGCTACTCCTGGCACGTCGAGGGCCAGCGCAGGTGGACGCGCGCGGGCACGAGCCGGCTCGTGATCCCGTCGCCGCTGCTGCGCTTCCTCGAGGCGCGCTACTCCAACCCGCTCGAGATGCTCGGCTGGGTCAACACGCGCCTGCCCGAGTCCGAGGCCTGCAACGAGCAGCTGCAGCAGTGCGAGGCCTACTTCAACAACAACTGCGACGACGGCCTCGACAACGACGAGAACGGGCTGACCGACCGCGAGGAGCCGTGGTGCGACGCGCTGTTCAACGAGCTCGCGGACGTGTGCCTCGTCGCCCACCAGGCGCTGAAGCCCAACCCGAACTGCGAGATCGACGACGATGAGCCGTGAGCCGTGAGCCGTGCGGTCGCGCGCGACCGATGGCGCGATGTGCCGACGGCGGGCACACGGGCCCGCCGTCGCGCGCGACGTCGACGTGGCGCTCAGCTCAGACCGGGCGCGGCGCGCTGGCGCCGCGGTGTAGCGCCGTGCTCGCGGCCCAGGCCTGTTCGGGCGTGGGCTCGACCAGGTGCAGCACCTCGCCGGCCTGCAGCACCGCGACCGGCTCGCCGCGGCGCAGGAGCACGCGGTTGCCCGCGACCGCGGGCACGCGCTCGCCGGGCAGGACCACGCCGACGAGGTTGAGCGGGTCGGCTGCGGACACGCACACGAGCTCGTCGCCGTCGCGCGGCGCCTCCTCGAGCTCGCGCCTCGCCGCGCGCAGCAGGCCCACGGCCTCGGGCAGCGCGTACTGCTCGCCGTCGACGCGGCCGCCCTCGACGAAGCGACCGCCGCGGATCTCGCCGCGGGCCTCGAGCCGTCGCAGCGCCCGCAGCAGCGCGCGCCAGGGCGGCAGGTTGCGCTCGCGCAGCGTGAGCCGACGGAACACGACGCCGTAGCGGCGCAGGAGCACGCGCGCGACCTCCTCGGCTCGCTCGCTGTCGTCCGGATCGAGGCGCGCCGCGGCGTCGTCGTCATCGAGCGCGTCGGGTGAGCGCGGCGCGAAGGTCGACCAGCGACCGGCGCGATCGAGCGGGGTGTCGCGCAGCGCCCTGCGGGCCCGGGCCGCGCGACCGCGTCCGCCGGCGCGCCCGGCGACGCGCCGCGAGCTGGGCCCGAGCAGCGCCTGCAGGCCGGCGAAGCTGTCCGAGGTGACCTCGCCGGCGGCGACCAGCTCGCCGAGCGCCTCCTCGACGCGCGCGCGCAGCAGCCCGGTCGCGGCCACGAGCCGCCGAAGAAGGACGCGCCGCCGCGACGCAGCGCCGCGAGCACGCGGGTCGCGTCCGTCGACAGCCGCGGCGCGTCGTCGTCGCCCGCCTCGTCGCCCGCGCTGTCGTCTTCCTCGCTCGCGTCGAGCCAGAGGTCGAGGCGCGCGCGCGCGACGAGCGTGATGGGCGTCGAGCGCACGGGCCCGGAGCGTCGGCTCCCGCGCGGCGCGGCGGCGCGCACCCGCCCCCACGCGAAATGTCCTGAGAGACACAATGTATCGAGCCAGCCCGGCTGGTAGCGCTCGAGCCGGGCGGGCAGCAGCTCGGTCTCCCACGCGACCGCGGGCGCCTCGAAGCCCTCGAGCCGCTCGATCGCGGCGCGCAGGCTCTCGACGCCGTCGGCGCGCGTCTCGGCGCGCCCGCTCAGGCCGTGCCAGCGCGTCAGGAAGTGCATGAACGCCGCGCAGTGCACCGGCCTGATCGCGGCGCGCAGGCGCTTGAGCGTGTAGCGGTTGATGCGGGCGAGCAGCCCGCGCTCGCACCACTCCGCGGTCTCCGCGTCCTCGGCCTGATCCTCGGCCTGGTCCTCGTCTCGATCCTCGGCTCGATCCTCGCCCCGGCTCGCGCGCGCGCGCGCGGTGAAGCGCCCGCGCAGCGCGTAGCCCTCTGTCTCGAGGGCCAGCAGCGCGGCCGTGATCAGCGAGCGGCGCGCGCCGATGGCGTCGGCGAGCGCGGCCGCGGTCGTCGGCCCGAGGCCGGAGAGGCGCGCGCGGGTCAGCTCGCGCAGCGCCTCGTCCTCGTCGCGCGGCGCCGCGTCGGCCTGCCCGCGCCGGCACGGGGGCGTGAGCGGGCGCGCCAGCGCGCAGACGAGGGCCCCGCCGAGCGCGGCCCACAGCAGCTCGAGGCGCTCGGCCGCGACCCAGAGGCGCGCGCCCGACGGCGTCGTCAGCGTCGTCGCTCGGCCGGCGCGCTCGAGCGCGGCGAGCAGCGGCGCCCACGGGCGATCGTCGCGCGCGCGCCCGGCGAGACCTTCTTCTTCGGTCATGTACCCGAGCTGCATGAGCCCGTCGTGCAGCTCGTCGGCGGTGTCGGCCTCGGGCCAGGCCTGCGCGCGCACGGTCTCGATCGCCGCGGGGTCGAGCGCGGCGAGCTCCCCGGCCTCGGCGGGGTCGAGCCAGCGGCGCGTCCGCACGGCCTGGGTGCGCCGCTCCTCGAGCGGCGCGTCGTCGAGGAACGCGTAAGGGTTGGCGTTGAGCACCTCGTGCGCGAGCGGGGAGGGCTCGGTGAGGTCGGCGGTCACGAGGCGCTTGCGCCCCGAGACGATCGCGCCGATCAGCGCCTCGAAGCCCTCGATGTCCATCGCCTCGCGCAGGCAGTCGTCGATGGTCTGCGTGACGAGCGGGTGATCGGGGACCTCGCGCGCGCCGGTGATGTTCTCGAGGCACGCGTTGGCGTCGGGGAACACGACCGCGGCGAGGTCGTCGGCGAGCATGCGCTGCAGCTGCGGCGCGACCCGCTTGCCGGAGCGGCGGCGCGGGACCGCGAGCGCGCGCCCGGCGTTCCAGCGCCAGCGGATCTCGAACATCGGCGCGTCGAGCAGCGCCTGGATCAGCAGGTCGCGCAGGCCGTCGGGGTGCAGGAAGCGGAACACGTCGTCGAGCGGGAAGCTGTGGACCTCGCCGAGCGAGATGACGATCGCGTCGTCGGTCGCGGCCGCCTGCAGCTCGAAGTTGAAGCGCCGGCAGAAGCGCTTGCGCAGCGACAGGCCCCACGCGCGGTTGATCCGCGAGCCGAACGGGGAGTGCAGCACCAGCTGCATGCCGCCGCTCTCGTCGAAGAAGCGCTCGAGCACGAGCGTGTCCTGCGACGGCATGGCCCCGAGCGCGGCTTGCCCGGCGGCCAGGTACTCGGTGAGCTGCTCCGCCGCCGGCAGCGAGAGCCCGAGCTCGCCCGTGAGGTGACGGATCGCGCCGCCGTCCCCCCGCGCGAGTCGCTCGCCGACGTCGACGCGCAGGCGCGCGACCGCGGCCGAGAGCTCGCGCGTGCGCCCGGGCGCCTCGCCGAGCCAGAACGGGATCGACGGCGGCGCGCCGCCAGCGTCCTCGACCCGCAGGCGCCCGGGCTCGACCTTGAGCACGCGCCAGGAGGTGTTGCCGAGCTGGAACACGTCGCCGGCCATGCTCTCGACCGCGAAGTCCTCGTGCACGCTGCCGACGCGCACGCCCGAGGGCTCGAGCAGCACCTCGTAGTCGGCGGTGTCGGGGATGGCGCCGCCCGAGGTGATCGCGGTCAGGCGAGCGCCGCGTCGCGGTCGCAGGCGGCGGCCGACCGCGTCGCGGTGCAGCAGCGCGCCCCGCCGGCCGCGGCGGGTCGTGAAGCCGTCCGCGAGCATCTCGACCACCGCGTCGAACTCCTCCTCGGTGAGCCCGCGGTAGGGGTAGGCGCGGCGCACGAGCTCGAGCAGCTCGCGCTCGCCCCAGCTGTGGTCGGCGTCGCCCTGGCTCGCGGCGCGCAGCGGCTCGCGCCCCGCGACCGCGGCGACGATCTGCTGCGCGAGGATGTCGAGCGGCTTGTCGGGGATCTCGACGCGATCGAGCTCGCCGCGGCCGACGCAGTCCAGCAGCGCGGCGCACTCGACGAGGTCGTCGCGCGTGATCGGGAACAGCCGCCCCTTGGGCGTCTCGCCGACCGCGTGCCCCGAGCGACCGACGCGCTGCAGGAACGCCGCGATCGAGCGCGGCGAGCCGAGCTGGCACACGAGGTCGACCGCGCCGATGTCGATGCCGAGCTCGAGCGACGCGGTCGAGACCAGCGCCGCGAGCTCGCCGGCCTTGAGCCGCTGCTCGCAGCGCAGGCGCTTCTCCTTGGCCATCGAGCCGTGGTGCGCGCCGACCCGATCGGCGCCGACGCGCTCGGCGAGGTGCCGGGTGACGCGCTCGGCCATGCGCCGCGTGTTGACGAAGATCAGCGTGGTCCGGTGACCCTCGATCAGCGCCGCGAGCCGGTCGTAGACCTCCTGCCAGACCTCGTTGGACATGACCGCGGTCAGCGGCGAGCGCGGCAGCTCGAGCGCGAGGTCGGCGGCGCGGCGGTGACCCTCGTCGATGATCTCCGGCGCGCTCGAGATGTTCGAGATGTCCTCTTGGGCAGGTCCTGGCTCGACCGCGTCCGGCGCGCCGACGAGGTAGGCCGCGACCTCCTCGATCGGCCGCTGCGTCGCCGACAGCCCGATCCGCAGCGGCGGCGCGCCCACGCGCGCGCGCGCCTGCGCGGCCAGGCGCTCGACGGTGAGCGCCAGGTGAGCGCCGCGCTTGTTGCCGACGAGCGCGTGGATCTCGTCGACGATGATCGTCCGCGTGGTCGCCAGCATCTCGCGCCCGCGCGCGCTCGTCAGCAGGATGTAGAGCGACTCGGGCGTCGTCACGAGCAGGTGCGGCGGGCGGCGCAGCATCGACTGCCGGACGGCGCCCGGGGTGTCGCCTGTGCGCACCGCGGCGCGCACGGCCGCCTCGGGCAGCCCGCGGCGCGCGAGCGCGCGCTGGATGCCCTGCAGCGGCGCGTGCAGGTTGCGCTCGATGTCGTTGCTCAGCGCCTTGAGCGGGGAGACGTAGACGACGCGTGTCTCATCGGGCAGGCCGTCCTCGCCGGCCGCGCAGGCCTCGCGCACGAGCCCGTCGATCGCGGTCAGGAACGCGGCGAGCGTCTTGCCCGAACCAGTCGGCGCCGCGATCAACGTCGGGCGCCCCGCTCGGATCGCCGACCAGCCGCGGACCTGGGCCGGGGTAGGCGCGTCAAAGCGCTCCGAGAACCACTCGGAGACCGCCGGGTGAAACGCGTCAAGCGCAGCGTGTGCCATGTCCGTCTCCCTCGCGGCCAATAATACGGGCGAGTTCGGGCCGCAGGACACGTTGTGGGCCAACTTGCTGACAGCGTCGTGTCAGCTTTGCCGGCGCTCCTGACCAGCCTGATGTCACTTGCGCGTTGGGCGCCGATTGTGTGGGCCTCCATCGCGGATTTTTGTTCGCGAATTGAACCGCCGGCGGGCGGCGGAGACGATCACGCCAGGAGGTCCCATGACCTGGAAACACACCGGCGTTCTCGTCGCGATCTGCTTCGTCCTCGGGCTCGGGCTCACGCGGACGATCCGCCCGGCCCGCGCGTGCTCGTGCACGGACGAGGCGTTCTGGAAGCTCGAGCTCACCTCGATCGACGGAGACGGCGATCGCGTCGTCGAGGAGGCGTACTGGGAGCAGGAGATGTGGCTCAGCGAGGGGCGCACGAGCTTCAACCTCGACGCGGGCGTCGAGCTGCGGAGGCTGAAGTGAGGCCCCGCGGGATCTCGGTGGCGCTCGGCGCGGCGCTCGGCGTGCTCGCGCTCGTCGCGGGCGTGCTCGTCGGGGCCAGCGGCTGCGGGTTCTGGTGCGGCTGCCCGGAGCTCACGCCGCTGGAGCCGGGGACGTTCCAGATCGTCGCCAGCGAGCGGCGCCCCGAGCTCGTCGGCGGTCTGCTCGAGGCGTCCCCGGAGGAGGGCGTCGAGGTCAGCTACACGCTCGAGGACGGCAGCAGCTGGGTGGTTCAGTACGCGATCGACGTCCGCGTCCCCGACGACGATTGATCGACAAGTCTGTTGGGACACGGGATGGCGCGGGCGCGAGCGCGCGGTCGCCCGCGCGTCGCACCGTTGTCGCGGAGGCTCGCGACGGAGACCCGCGCCGCGCTGAAATTGTGTAGGTTTTTTCCGGCGCGCTCATTGCTCAGAACCAGGCCCCGTGGCCGAGGCCATCTCGATCGATGACCGCGCCACGCGGGTGGTGTCGCGCCCGCGTGGGCGCCCGCGCACGATGCTCGCGCGCGCTCCCGGGGGAGCGCGACGCGTCGTCTCGAACAGCTCCGCGGTGATCCCCGAGGCGCTGCTCGGGACCGGGGGGATGGGCGTCGTGTACCTCGCGCGGCAGCCCGCGCTCGCGCGAAGCGTCGCGCTCAAGTCGGTGGCGCCGGAGCACCACGCCGACGCGGCGTTGACGGGCGCGCTCGTGCGCGAGGCCCAGGTCACCGGCGCGCTCGAGCACCCCAACATCGTGCCCGTCTACGACATCCGTCGCGACGAGGCCGGGCGACCGCAGATCATCCTGCGCAAGATCGAGGGCCTGGAGTGGGGGGTGCTGATGGAGGACGCCGCCGAGCTCGCGCGTCGCTTCGACGTCAGCGATCCGCTCGAGTGGCACCTCCGCGTGCTGATCCAGGTGTGCAACGGCATCAGCTTCGCCCACAGCCGCGGCGTGCTGCACCGCGACCTCAAGCCGGAGAACGTGATGATCGGCGCCTTCGGGGAGGTCTACATCCTCGACTGGGGCATCGCGGCGGGCGTCGTCGGCACCGAGGGCGCGGCGCTGTGCGGACCGCCCGTCGAGGGCGAGGTCGCGGGGACGCCCGGCTACATGGCGCCCGAGATGCTCGAGGGGGACGCCTCGCAGCAGTCGCCCCGCACTGACGTCTACCTGCTCGGCGGGCTGCTCCACGAGATCTTGGTGGGCGAGCCGCCCCACGTCGGCGACTCGCTCACCGAGGTCGTCGAGCGCACGCTAGCGGGCGTCACGGACCTGCCCGTTGATACACCCCCAACGCTGGCGCGGCTGTGCGCGCGCGCGCTCGCGCGCGACCCCGACGATCGACCCGAGAGCGCCGCCGCGTTCCGCCGCGCGCTCGAGCGCTACCTGCGGACGCGGCACGTGGATCGGCTCATGGCCGAGGCGAACGCGCGGCTCGCCGCGCTCGAGCGGGCGCTCGCGCGAGGGGGCGCCCGCGGCCAGGATGATCACGCGATCTACAACCTGTTCGGGCAGTGTCGCTTCGGCTTCCAGCTCGCGCTCGCGGCCTCGCCGGGCGACAAGACCGCGCGCGTCGGCTCGCGGCGCGCGGTCGAGGCGATGGTCCGCCACGAGCTCCAGCGCGACAACGCGGCGGCCGCGGCCGCGTTCGCGTCCGGCGTCGAGCTCTCGAGCGAGCTGCGCGCGCGGATCGACGCCCAGCTCGCGCAGGCGCAGGAGCAGCGCGGTCGCCTCTCGCTGCTGCAGGCGCTCGCGCGCGAGCATGATCCGAGCGCGGGCATGCGCGCGCGTCGACTCGTGGCCTGGTCGCTCGCGTCGCTGTGGATCATGTCGCCGCTGCTGCTCTCCCAGCTCGGGGCGCGCGAGGTCGGGCTCGGCTTCGTCGGCCTCGCGCTCGCGCTCCTGGTCGCGATCGTCGCGGCGCTCTGGCTCGCGCGCGGCGCGATCCGCCGGACCGCGATCAACCGCCGCGCGGCCGGGGCGTTCCTCTACCTCGGCGTCGGCGTGCTGCTGAGCGCGCTCGCAATGTCGCTCTCGGGCGCGAGCGCCTCGGCGCTCGCGGTCCACAGCCTGTTCGTCGCCTTCAGCGCGGCGGCGGTGCTAGCGATCGCGGTCGATCGCCGTCTGCTGATCACCGCGCTCACCTGCGCCGTCGCCTACGCGCTCGCCTCGGCGCTGCCCGAGCTCCGCTTCGCGATGATCTCGCTCGTCGGCCTCGGCTTCCTCGTCAACGTCGAGGCGATCTGGCGCGCGCCCAGCACGTCCGGGGCGCGCGCCTGACCGCGCTCAGCTCGACGTGTTGGCGCCGACCAGGAAGATCGCCTTGCCCTGATAGAACGCGCCGCCGAGCAGCGCGCCCGAGCTCGGCGCGCCCGGCAGCGCGAGCGGCGGGTAGTCGCTGAACCCCGTCTCGTAGAGGAAGTCGAAGCAGTAGCCGATGTCCTGCACGTGCGCGGTCGTGTCGGTGAGCGCGGCGCCGTAGAAGGCGAAGGGGGTGCCGTCGCACTGCACGTCGACCCAGAGGTCGGCGCCGACGAGGTCGAGCCAGTACGCGCGCAGGTCCCCGGGCGCGGGCGCCTCGGGGACCTGCCAATTGGCGTTTTCATTACAGCATGGCTCTTGGAACAGGAAGTTGTGACCGAGCGTCGGCGCGTGGAAGCCGGTGTAGGCCCACACCGAGTCCGCGGACAGCAGCGCCACGTCCTCAACGGCGCTCACGGGCGCCTGCTCCGCGAGGCCGGGGTTCGTCGAGTAGGCGGCCCGCAGGGTCGCGTCGCCGAGCTGCGGGAACAGGCTGCTGCGCGCGCCCATGTCGATCCACTGCTGGCCCGGGACGTCGAGCACGTGGAAGCTCTCGTGGGTGAGCACGACCGCGAGCTGGTGCGCGGTCGCGTCGAAGGCCGCCTCGATCGGGGTCGTCGGCGCGTCGGGCTGCCCCCCGAGCTCGCTCCAGCGCGTCGTCGTCCACGTGACCGCGCCGTTCGCGAGCGACCACAGCGCGCAGCGCTCGGCGTCCTCGCAGCTCCACGCGCCCCAGCTGCACTGGTCCGTGCAGCTGCGCGTCTCGACGCCGCAGGGGTCACACGGCGCGCCCTCTTCAACCTGTCCTGGCGAGCACTCGCCGGGGCAGGCGCCGGGGTCGGTGGTCGGGTTGGTGGTCGGGTCTGTGGGGTCGGTGGTCGAGTCTGTGGTCGGCGCGGTCGGGTCATTCGTCGTCGTCGGGCCAGCCGAGGTGCTCGAGTCGTCCCCCGTGGACGTGCCCGCGGGATCGCTCGAGGCGCTGACGCCCGTCGAGGTGGCCCCGGTGCTCGCGTCGGTCTCGCCGTTGCCGGTGATCCCGTAGGTGGAGCCCGACCCCCCGCCGTCGAGGAAGCACGCGCTCACGCAGAGGAGCGCGAGCGGGGCCCAGACGCGCGTCCGCGTGCTCGCCGGCAAATATGTCGCTAGGGTCATGTGCATAAGTCTATGTGGAGCCCGGGCGCGAGTGCGCGCCGCGGCGAGCGCGCGAGTCGCCAAGAAACCGCTTGACGCTCTAGTACTACCAAGGTAGTACTAACCCGGTAGTTAAACTTGCGCGAATTCGCGAGGAGGACCCGGTGACCGCGACAGAACACCTCGGCAAGCTGCAGCTGACGATCATGCGTGTGCTCTGGGGGGCCGGCGAGGCCACCGTCAACGATGTCCACGAGGCGCTGCTCGAGAGCCACGGGCTCGCGCCCACGACCATAGCGACGATGCTCAAGAAGATGGAGCGCAAGGGCGTGGTCAAGCACCGGACCGAGGGCCGGCGCTTCGTCTACCGCCCGACGGTGAGCGAGGAGCTCGTCACGCGCTCGATGGTCGCCGAGCTCGCCGAGCGCCTGTTCGACGGCGACAAGGTCGCGCTCGTCAGCCACCTGCTCCAGGCCCACGAGGTCGACGCCGACGAGCTCGCGGCGCTGCAACGACAGATCGACGCGGCGCGCCGGGCCGCGAAGGAGGAAGCGTGATGACCACCGCGATCTTCGACTGGCTAGCGACCTACTTCGTCCACAGCAGCGCGCTGCTGCTGCTCGCGCTCGCGGGCGATCGCTGGCTGCGGGCGCGCCCGGCGTTGGCGAGCGCGGTGTGGAAGACCGCGCTCGTGGCCGGCGTCGTCACGGCGAGCCTGCAGGTCAGCGGGGCCGTCGAGCCGCTCGGCGGGCGCTTCTACCTCGCGGGCGCGTTCAGCCCGGAGGCCGCGACGTCTTCCGTCGCGCCTGAGGACCCCGCGCCGATCGTCGTTGAGCTGCGCGAGGAGCCGCGCGAGTCGTCGCTCGCGCCCGCGGCCCCCGTCGTCGCGCGCGCCCTCGGCGACGCGCCGGTCGTCGCCGAGACCGTCTCGCTCGCGCTGATCGCCGATGTCGACGGGTCGACGGCTGAGCAGCCCCCCGCGCTCGAGCCGGTCATCGCCAGCGTGTCGTCCAGCGTCGCGTCGACCCCATCCGCCGCCCCGGTCGCCCCTGTGGACGGCGCGCGCGGGCTCGACTGGCGCGCGCTGCTGGTCGGCGTGTGGATCACCGGCTGTCTCTTGGGTCTACTGCGAGTCGCCTGGGCCTGGGTCCGCCTGATCCGGCGGCTGCGCGGGCGCCGGACGATCCGCGGCGGCTCGATCCGCGAGATCTTCGAGCGCCTGTGCCAGACCGCGCGCGTCGGCGACGCGGTCCGGCTCTCGTGCACGCACAAGATCCACGTGCCGCTGGCCGCGGGCGTCGTGCGGCCCGAGATCTGCGTGCCGCGGCGCGTGCTCCGGGCCCTCGGGCCAGCGTCCCAGGAGAGCCTGCTGGCCCACGAGCTCGCCCACGTGGTCCGCCGCGATCCGACGTGGCAGCTGCTCGGCGCGGTGCTCGAGCGCGCGCTGTTCTTCCAGCCGCTCAACCGGATCGCCACGCGCCAGATCTCGACCTACTCCGAGTACCTGTGCGACGCCTGGGCCGCCGCGCACACGCGCGAGCCGCTGGCGCTCGCGCAGTGCTTGACCGAGGTCGCCGGCTGGGCCGCGCGCGAGCGCGATCGGCTGCCCGTGCCGGCCATGGCCGGGCGGACGCCGAGCCTGCTCGGCGCCCGCGTGCAGCGGCTGCTCCACATGACGCCCGACGACGCCGCGGCGACCTCCAGGCGGCCCTGGAGCTCCACGCTCGTCAGCGCGGGGATGTTCACCGCGGTCGTGTTGATCGCTCCCGGCGCGCTGGGCTCGGACGGCGTCGCGCGCGGGGGCGTCTCGGACTGCGGCGTCGCGGCCTCGCCCGCGCCCGCGCCCATCGCCCCCGAACTCCTGCTGGCGCGGCTCACCGCCGCCGAGCTCCCGGAGGCCCACCAAGTTGTCCCGGCGGTCCTGTCCGATCGCGCCGATGAGGTCACGCGCGCCGCGAGTGATCTGGCGACGCGATCGCTCGCCGACTCGACGCGGGCGCTGGGCGCCGCGGGCGATCGCCAGCGCAAGCGCGTCGAGCGGCAGCTCGACCGTGTCTCGCGAAAGGCGCGCAAGCTCGCCGAGCGGGCGGAGGCGCGGCA
Organism: Myxococcales bacterium; assembly: GCA_020633295.1. GTDB lineage: Bacteria > Myxococcota_A > Polyangia > Nannocystales > Nannocystaceae > JACKDW01. The sequence goes on from JACKDW010000009.1 coordinate 364,951, forward strand.
GCGCAAGGTCGAGCGCAAGCTCGACGCGGCCGCGCGCAAGCTCGAGGCGATGGAGGGCCGCGGCGGCGGCTCGCGCGGCGAGCACCACATCGTCGTGGACCTGCACGGTCTCGACGACGTCGAGCGGCACGTCGCCCGCGCGGCGATCGCTGGGCTCGAGCACATCGACCTCGACCTCGGCGACCTCGGCGACCTCAACTTCGAGATTCACCTCGACGACGACTGTGAGGGCGACTGCGACTGCCCGAAGGTCCACAGCGCGCGCGCCCAGGCGCACGCGAGCCGCGGGCGCGCGCCGCTCGTCTACCGCTACACCCGCGACGGCGACAGCGTGACGATCCTGGTCGAGGAGGACGGCCGCGTGCAGCTGATCGGGCCGGACGGTCACCGGCACCAGCTCGACGATCACTGGAAGTTCGACGGCGGCCTGACGCCCGAGCAGCGCCGCGAGCTCGCGGATGTCGAGCGTCGCGCCCGCGAGGTCGAGCGTCGCGCCCGCGAGATCGAGCGGAGCCAGCGGCGCGCGCAGCGAGAGGTCGAGCGCTCGGTCGAGCGTCGGATCGAGCGCGAGGGCGCGGCCCTCGAGCGCGAGGCCCGGGAGATCGAGCGGCGCGTCGCGGCCCAGGCGAGGGCGATGGCGCGGATCGCCGAGCGCATGGCCCAGGAGACCGACGCGGATCGTCAGCGTGCGCTGGCCCGTGAGCTCGCGCGGGAGCGCGCCTCGCTCGATCGAGCGCGTGAGCAGGCCCAGCGAGAGCTGCTCCGCGACTCGCAGGAGCTCCAGCGGCAGGCGGAGCGCGCGGGTCGCGAGGCGGAGCGCGTCGGTCGCGAGGCGGCGCGTCGCGCCCTCGAAGAGGCGGAGCGCGCCCGACGAGAGGCGGAGCGCGCCCGTGACGTGGCGCGCGAGCGCGGCGCGGACTGGGGCCGTGAGGCGACGGAGCGCGCCCGCCAAGAGGCGGAGCGCGCCCGACGAGAGGCGGAGCGCGCCCGTGACGTGGCGCGCGAGCACGGCGCGGACTGGGGCCGTGAGTCGGCGGAGCGCGCGCGGCGAGACGCGGAGCGTGCACACCGGGATGCTGAGCGCGCGCGGCGAGACGCGGCGCGTAGCAAGGCGAAGTCCAAGGACAAGTCGAAGTCGAAGTCGAAGGCGAAGGACAAGTCGAAGTCGAAGGACAAGTCGAAGTCGAAGGCCAAGGACAAGACAGAGTCCCCGCGCTTCACGGCGCCGCCGAGCAACGGACCGGTCTGAACACGCCGAGCCTGGCGCCCCGCGGCTCACCACGACCCCGCGTGGTGGGCCGCGCTCGTGTTGCGACGCGGCGGGTCGGCGGTCGCTATCGTCGCCGCTACGGTCGTCGCAGCGCCGCCAGCGAGGGCGGGTCTTCGCGCGCCCGGACCACCGCGTCATCGAACAGCGCGAGGATCATGCGCAGGCGCGGCGCGCCCGGCTCGGCCGCGTTGGCCGAGACCGCGGCGCGCACGATCGCGTGCGTGACGACCAGCGTGCGCTCGAGCGAGAGCGCGGCGCGCTCGTCCCCCGCGAGCGCGCGCGTGATCGTCTGCTCGATCCGCGCGCGCGCGGGATCGTTGGGCGCCAGGAGCAGCGCGGGCAGCTGCCACGTCGACAGCTGCTGGTCAGCGGAGATCGTCAGCCGCCCCAGCTCCGCGTGCTCGAGCACGACCTCGCCCGCCGAGCTCTCGAGCAGGTCGAGCCGATCGACGCGCACGCGCTGCCCCGCCGCGAAGCGCTCCGGCGCGCCGGCGCGGACCCGGGTGAGCGGCGCGCTGCCGGTCGCGACGCGCAGCTCGATCAGCACGCTGCGCGACCAGGTGCCGGCGTCGCCGTCGCGGACGTGACGGGCAAGCACCGACGAGAGCTGCAGCGCGCGACGCTGCTCACGCCAACCTGGCGGCGGCGCGGCCTTGCTGCGCCACGGCACGAACGCGACGTCCTGCAGCTCGGCGCGCGCGCGCGTCATCGCGGCGGCGACGCGCGCGTGGGCGTGGAGTCGATGCATGAGCTCGCGCCGGGTCACGCGCGCGGGCTCGGCGACCGGCGCCGGCGCGCGTTCGAGATGTCCCCAGAGGAAGGCCGTTACCCAGTCGTCGAACAGCCCGGCGGCCTCCGCCTCGGCGAGCGCGGCGAGCAGCGCCTCGTCCTGAACGAGCGGCGCCGCGCCGGCCCTGGCGCGCGCGCGCAGCTCGGCGCCCACCAGCGCGCGCAGCCCAGGAGGCAGCCGCGTCGCGATCGCCCTCGAGCTCGGCGAGCGTCGGCGCGTCGAGCGGGCGACCGTCGTGCAGCGCGCGCGCGCACACGCAGCGCCCGGCCGCGTCACGGCCTCGCGCGCCGGCGGCCGCGAGGTGCTCCTCTCTGCACGCGCTGGGCGACGGCGTGGGGGAGACCGGCGCCGCGCAGCTCGTCGTCCGCGGCGTCCGGATCGCGCGGCGGCGGACGCTGCGGATCACCGACGCGGGCGTCGGCCTCGTCGCTCTGAGCGCCGAGCAGCACCACCTGCGCGATCGCCAGCCCGCGCACGAGCGACGCGCCGAGTCGGCTGCGGAGGATCCGGGGGCGTCGTCCCGGGCCGCGCGCGCGCGCGCTCATCGTCCAACCTCCGCGCGCAGCGTGACCAGACCACCTGGCATGGCAGACAGGTTCGAATGATCTGGAAGCAGCGGGTCCGAGAAGAACGCCGGGCCGCGACACGAGTGCTGGTTGCGCGTCTGCAGCCAGCAGTCGAGCCCGTCGGAGCGGCGCGCGTGACCCGGGGTGCGGAACTCCGCGAATCCCTGCGCCCAGATGTCGCGCAGCCGACGATCGCGGATGTTGCCCTGGCTCTCGGCGGGGTCGGTGGTGGTGCAGGGCATGACCTCGCCCGTCGCCGAGACCACGCAGACGAAGCGCCCGGCGCCGCACAGGAACGGCTGGTCGCGGTAGAAGCAGTCGTCCGCGCCCGCGCTGCCCCACTCGTTGTCGCACTCGACGTGCACCCGTCCGCGCAGGCGTCGGACGAGCGCGGCGGCCCGGCGCAGCTGGGCCGGCGTCGCCAGCAGCGCGTCGCGGTGACGTCCGGCGCGGCCCTCGGGCGTGACCAGGTGCAGGCCCCAGGAGTCCGCGCCCGAGTCGAGGATCGTCGGGATCATGTCCGCGAGGCGATCGGCGTTGTCGCGCGTGATCGTGGTGCCCGCCACGACCTCCGGGCAGCCCAGGCGCTTGAGCGCCCGGATCGCGCGCACGGCCCCGTCGAAGCTGCCCGGGCGCCCGCGAAAGCGATCGTGATAGTCGCGCGGCCCGTCGAGGCTGACGGCGACCATCACCGGCGGGTAGCGCTCGAACACCGGCAGCAGCGGCTCGACCCGACCTCCGTGGGTGTGCAGCGCCCACGGCACCCCGCGCGCGGCGACGTGCGCGACGATCGACTCGAAGTCGCGTCGCAGCAGCGCCTCGCCGCCCGCGATCACGAAGTTCGGGCGGTCGAGCGCGACGAGCTCGTCGACGAGCAGGCGACACGCCTCCTCCGCCGTCAGCTCCCCCGGCTGGCGCTTACCCGCGTGGGAGTAGCAGTGGGGGCACTTGAGGTCGCACATCGAGGTGCTGATCCACTGCACGGCGTGCGGCGGGCGGGCGTAGCCGAGGCGGTGCAGCAGCCGCGTCTCGGCCTGCCAGATCGCCGCCGCGTTGCGAGAGAACAGGCGATGCAGGAGTCCCATGTCCCTACCGTACGCCCAAGCCGGCGCGCGCGGGGCCGCCTGCCGGGAATTGACAGTGGTTTTACGCGGCGCGCGGGATCGCGGCGCGGAGGGTGCTCTCGCGCGCGATCCGACCGCTGTTCGCCGTGACGCCGGACCCGGCTCAGGCGCGCTTCACCAGGATCGCGTGACGCGAGCCCGGGCGCGCGCGCTCGCGGAGGCGGACGTCGCCGCGCTGCGCGAGCAGGGCCTGACCGGACAGCGCGAGCTCGCGGCGCTCGAGCGCTGGCTAGCGACGCGCCGCTGAACGCCGCGCGTCACCCGTTGAAGCACTCGTCGGCGACCGTGACGCACTGATCGTCCGTCGCGCCTAGCTCCGCCACGCACGCGCTGCACAGCTCCGCGTCGGGCATCGCCAGGAACGCGACGCAGCTGAGGCCGCCGAGGTTCAGATCCAACCCCTCGAAGCCGTCGGCCGCGCACGTCGCGGTGAGCAGATCGACGGCCAGCTCGCAGAGCTCGTCGCAGTTCATCACGACGCCGCCGCCGCCCGAGCCGGTGCCCGGCATCGTGCCGGTGGCGCTCGTCGCCATCCCCGACTCGCTCGCCGACATCGAGCCCGAGGGCTCCGTCTGCGCGCCCGACGACGAGGTCGACGCGTCGGTCGTCGGGCCGCCGGACGTCGCGCCGTCGCTCCCGCTCGTCGTCGGCCCCTCGCTCGCCGCGGTCTCGTCGGTCCCGGTCGTCCCCCCGGAGCTGTCGCCGCAGGCCGCGGCGAGCGTGAGCGTGAGCAGCAGGGGAGGGCGGCGGCGTCGATGTGTCATGGTGCAGGCCGCGCGAGGCGCGTATCTCTTCACGCTAGCATCATCCTGGCGCTTCGGACAGCCGACGTCGCGCCGCGAGCGCGCTCGAACGGCGGCCGAACCACGTACGCGCGCCCCCGCGGCGCCGCGCCGAAAAATCGCCGGCGCGGTGGATGAGTTCCTCTCGCAACGTGACTCCTAGGACAGCAGTGTGAGCACGCGACGGACAGCGCGCGCGCCGAGCCTCGGCGCCTCGACCACTTCGCGCCAGGCGTGCCAGCCGGTCGCGCGGCCGCGATCGCGCGCGCGCTCAGCTCGTCGCGTCGATCTTGTCCCGCAGCTGCCGGGCCCAGCCCGCGAGGTCGGTCATCGTCGAGCGGTACTCCTCCGGGCTCGCCGCGAGCTTCTCGACCTCGGCCGAGAGCCGCTCCTTACCGCGGCGCAGACGGCTGTGGACCGTGCCCGTCGGGACCCCGAGCAGCTCCCCGATCGCGCGCCCCGTCAGGCCCTCGAACATGTTCAGCTCGAGCGCGATCTGGTACTCGAGCGGGATCGAGCGCAGCGCCTGCACGAGCAGCGTCGTCTCGCGCTTGCGCGCGATCATCGACGTCATGGTGTGCGCGCGATCCAGATCGGCGGTGCAGAAGTCGAGGAAGTCGTCGCGCTCGCGCCCGCGCTTGCGCTTCTTTCGGTAGTAGCCGCGCAGCTGGTTGAGCGCCGTCGCGAACAGGTAGCTGCGGAAGCTCTTGCCCTCCCGGATGCTCTCCTTGTTCTTCGTGCACGCCAGCAGCGTCTCGGAGATCAGGTCCGCGACGTCCTCGGCGTCGGCGACCTTGTTGTGAAAGAACCGCGACAGGATCCCGAAGTACCGCTCGAGCAGCGCGTTCCCGGCGCGCTTGTCACCGGTGACCCAGCGATTCAGGAGCTCCCAATCCTCGGTCATACGCCGAGCGTATCAGATACACCGCCTGGCCGCGCCGAGACGCGCAGGCGAGCTCCCGGCCGGCGGGTCTCGGGCGCCCCGCGTCGACGCGCGCGCGCGCCTCGGAGGCCACGGTGACCGCCGGCGACCGTCGACGCTCGCGGGCCGAGCTCTCGGCCTTCCTCGACACCGCCGTCAGCGTCGTCGGCGACCCGCAGGGCGTATTCGCCATCGACCAGGGCGCGATGCTCAACAAGGTCAAGGCGCGCCTGTTCGGCGAGGGCGGCGACGCGTCGCCCGACGACGCGAGCGCGCGCGACGACCGGCCCGACGCGACGCGGATCGGTCGCTTCGAGATCACGCGCCGGCTCGGCGCGGGCGCGATGGGGGTCGTGTTCCTCGCCCGCGATCTCGAGCTCGATCGCCGCGTGGCGATCAAGCTGCTGCAGCCGCGCTTTACAGGACGCGAGGGCCTCGAGCGCGCGCAGCAGCGCATGCGCCGAGAGGCGCGCGCCATGGCGCGGCTCAACCACCCCAACGTCGTCGCGGTCCACGAGGTCGGCGTCTCGCGCGGGCGCCTGTACCTGGCCATGGAGCTCGTCTCCGGCCCCACGCTCACGCGCTGGCTCGCGACCGAGGCGCGCGCCTGGGACGAGATCGTCAACGTGTTCGTCTGCGCAGGTCGAGGGCTGGGGGTCGCCCACGCCGCGGGGCTC